>NZ_CM137257.1:0-3850000 GCF_054515675.1 Roseibium sp. M-1
GTAACTGGTATGAATGCTGCCCGGCTTCAGACCGGTTGTCTGACAGGCGGCGAGAAAGCCGCAGAGAAGTGCAACGGCTGCGGATTTGAAAAGGGAATTGAACTTGAAAGACATGACGCCTCCTTGAGAAACAAGGAGGCGTCCTAATTGGTAATTCTGACATGTGCAATCATGACGCTAGGTCCGATTTCGGCGATTGCCGCGTGCCTGTGTCCTGGCTGCACCAGTGTTATCTGACCAGTCTTATTGTACGAGCGTCGGCCCTGATCCGGCCGGGCGTTCGTTTCCCAGAATGATCCCGAGGCGCTTGGCGACTTCCTGGTAGGCTTCGAGCATTCCGCCCATGTCGCGGCGGAAGCGGTCCTTGTCCATCTTGTCGTTGGTCTCGATGTCCCACAGGCGGCAGCTGTCCGGGGAGATTTCGTCGGCGACGACGATGCGCATCATGTCGCCCTCGAACAGGCGGCCGCACTCGATCTTGAAATCGACGAGGCGGATGCCGACGCCCAGGAACAGCCCGCAGAGGAAATCGTTGACGCGGATGGCAAGGGCCATGATGTCGTCGAGTTCCTGCGGTGTCGCCCAACCGAAGGCGGTGATGTGCTCTTCGGCGACCATCGGGTCGTTGAGTTCGTCGTTCTTGTAATAGAACTCGATGATGGACCGCGGCAGCTGTGTGCCTTCTTCCAGGCCCAGGCGCGTTGCGATGGAACCGGCGGCAACGTTGCGCACGACCACTTCTAGCGGAATGATTTCGACTTCCCGGATCAACTGCTCGCGCATGTTCATGCGGCGTATGAAGTGAGTCGGAATGCCGATGGCATTCAGATGATTGAAGATGAACTCGGAAATGCGGTTGTTGAGAACACCCTTGCCGTCAATAATCTCATGCTTCTTGTTGTTGAAGGCAGTGGCATCGTCCTTGAAGTGCTGAACCAGGGTTCCCGGTTCCGGACCTTCGTAAAGGATCTTGCCTTTACCTTCGTAAATGCGCCGGCGGCGGTTCATTTGCTATACCGTTATTTTAGAGAAACCTGTGACGGGTCCCTGCACACCTTGTCGTAAATTCCGCCGGGACATGGCCGTCAACCGGGGGCGCGCCAAGGCTGCAAGCCCTCTTTTGCGGCGCGGAACTTACCCGAAGCGCGCCAAAAGTACAATCTTATGTTTCCGGTAGGGCGGCAGGCCGGTTATGCTTTTAACGCATGTGTGTCGTTACCGCGTTGATTTGCGCGCCCCACGGGGATATGCAAGAGACCAAATCAGCCCCATATGGGGAGAAGTGCATCAATGCGGTTCAGGAGACGATAAGTATGAGCACATTCGACAAGCGCGAGCAGGGGTTCGAGAACAAGTTCGCGCATGACGAGGAGCTGCGGTTCAAGGCGACGGCGCGGCGCAACAAGCTGCTTGGTCTGTGGGCTGCGGGCCTTCTGGGCTATGAGGGCGAAAAGGCCGACGAATACGCCAAGGAAGTTGTCCGTGCGGATTTCGAAGAGCCGGGCGATGAGGACGTGTTCCGCAAGATCCGCGAAGACTTCGATGCCAATTCCGTCGAGCAGTCCGACCACCAGATTCGTCGTACCATGGACGAACTGATGCATACGGCCGTCGACCAGCTGCAGAGCCAAGGCTAAGCCTTTCCTCGATCTGAAGTTTCAAAACGCCCGTCTTCCTTCAAAAGGCGGGCGTTTTCTTTTGTCCAAAGTCATTCCCAGCAGACACCAAACCATCTTTCGAAAATCATGCATTCGGTACTTGCGGTTGAAACGCCGAACGGATTTCATGACCCTTCACTTTGATGGAGACCGACCGTGACTGAAACAGTTTCTCTCGCCGGCAAGCTGCGCGCCGGAAAGGCGGTGGTCACCGCATGGTCGCAGATGGCAGCGCCGATGGTGCCGGAGCTCTGCGCGCGGGCCGGCTACGAAGCCGTAACGCTGGATCTGCAGCACGGCATGTATGATTTCACGACGGCGTGCGAGGCCTTTGCGGCCATAACCCTCGGCGGGGGACATCGCATCGCCCGTATTCCGGTCGGCGACAATGCGCTTGCCGGACGCCTGATCGACATGGGGGCGGAATGCATCATCGCGCCCATGATCAATTCCCGGCGGGACGCCGAAGCGTTTGCCCGTGCGCTGAAATATCCGCCCTTGGGCGAGCGCAGCTGGTCGCCGTTCCGCGCCGCCCAGCTCAGCGGGCAGACACGGGACCAGTATCTCGAGCTGGCAAACGACCAGATCCTGTCGCTGGCGATGATCGAAACCCGCGACGCGTTCGATGCGCTCGACGATATTCTGGCGGTCGACTGTCTCGACGGGGTCTTCGTGGGACCGAGCGACCTGTCGCTGGCGCTGTCGAACGGAGCTGCTCTTGATCCCAACGGCGAGCGTACGGCTGCCGTTGCCGGGGAGATTGCGGAAAAGGCAATCGCTGCCGGCAAGATCGCCGGGATCTTCTGCCTCAATGCCGACAAGGTCGAGGAAGCCTACAATCAGGGTTTCCGGCTCCTCACGCACGGCATCGACACGATCTTTGTCGACCATGCGGCCCGGACCGCTTTGCGGGAGGTTGCCTGGCTTTCCGGTATGGAAAAGGACCCGGCCGCAGGCTATTGAGCTGCTCTAACCGAGCCGCTTCATGAAATGGGCGAAGGACATCAGGCCTTCCGGCCAGGGGCCGTGGCCGCTTTCCGGGTTGATGTGTCCGGCCTCACCGGCATCCTGGAAGGTGGTGCCCCAGGCCTTGGCGAAGGCTTGCGCCCGGTCATAGTCGCAATAGGGATCGTTGCGGCTGGCGACAAGATGGGCATGAAAGGGCAGCGGATCGTGCGGGACCGGCTTGAAGTCGCCGCCATCGAATTCCGGCACCAGGCCTTCGCGATCCCAGTCGGACGGCGCGACCAGATAGGCGCCCTTGATCTTGCCTTTCAGCACATGAGCGCCATGGGCGACAAGAATACAGCCGAGCGAATGGGCGACAAGCACGACCGGCCGCTCCGCCGCTTCAACCTCGCTCACCAGTGTCTCCAGCCATTCTTTCCTGCTCGGCCGGTGCAGCTCTGCCTGCTTGACGACGCGGGCCGTCGCCATCTTGTCACGCCAGCGGAAAAGCCAGTGACCGGGCAGCGTGGCACCGTAGCCGGGGATGAGCAGGATATCGGTCTCGGAGATTTTCATGTGTTTCCATCGACGAGCGGCTGAAGTGGAAGCCGCTCTGTCGCAGATCTTGCCGTTGCTTGTCAAACCGCTGCAGCAAAAAGCCGGCCCTGGGACCGGCTTTCATGGTGTTTCCGATCCTGTGCTCACGGACCATAGGGTGAGAAACAGGCACGGCGCGGACCGTGGTAGGGCTGGAACGTGTTGTCGTAGGGCCGGTAGGACCGGTAGCGTCCGCCGCACCACTGGTAATGCGCCGGGCTGAGCCCGCGGCCATAACGGGGCGGGGCAACATAACGCGGGGCAGGAGGAGCGACAGCGAAGCCGAAGGCAAAGGCCGCCGGCGGGAACCACCATCCATTGTAGCTGCGGTAGCCCTGGCGGTACTTTCGATAGCCGCGATGGCCATTGTAATAGTGGCGCCCGCCTTGCTGGTAGTAGCGACGCGAATTGTGACCCCGCCTGTGATCGATGCGCAGCACATCCGCCTGGCTCGAAATATCTGGCTGCAGCAGCGGCCGATACAGCGGGAGCGGTGCAGCCGTTGCGACAGGCATTGCGAGCCCGAGGGCGAGGCTGCCGGCTGCCAGACGGCTCACAAAAGATTTCCAGATCGGCATGTCACACTCCTTGATCATTCAAGGAATAAAACGCCCGATCCAGCGGCTTTGTTCCGCGAAAATGCGTGCCTCCGCCAATTGTGAACGGCAGCGCTTCAGGACAGCGGACCGTAGAAGCCGTGTTTCAGGGACCGGGCCCAGCCCGGCCGGCCGTTCTTTTCAGCTTCGCTCGAGGCCGCGTCCCAGTCGTAGGTCAGGATCTTTTCCTGGAAGTTCCAGGCACCGTGATTGTCCGTCATCAGGGCGTAGCGGGCATGGGGGCTGCCGGCCTCCATGACATGACGCTGCGGGTGGCTGTCCTCGTAGGAGGGCAGGCCGACGCTGCCGGGGTTGAGCAGGATCTGGCCGGTCTTCTGAAGCCGGATCAGCCGCGGGATGTGGGTATGGCCGCAGCAGATGACAGGGGCGGATTCCCCCTTTAATTCGTCCAGCAGGGTCTGCTCGTCCGGCAAATGCCCCTTGGGGCCTTCGACCTTTTCGGTGAGGTAGCGGTCGTCATTGTCCGGCGTGCCGTGGCAGAGGAAGATTTCGTCCGACAGGCGGATGGTTGCCCGGGTAGTCTTCAGCCAGTCGAGGCTTTCGCCTGACAGCCGCTCGGCGGCAAAGACATCGGTCGGGCCCATCTTTTCAATCGGATCCTCGATGAGGAAGCGGTCGTGATTGCCGCGAACCGTCGGCCAGCCGGTGTCGCGCAGGATTGCCGCGGTTTCTTCCGGCCAGAGTGGACCGGAGACGCAATCGCCCAGGTTGACGATAAGATCCGGTGCTTCCAGCTTCAGGTCGGCGAGCACGGCTTCAAGCGCGAGGACATTGCCGTGAATGTCCGAGACAACAGCGATTTTCATTTTTCGGTCTCTTGCCGGCCGATGCGGCCGAGGTGGGTGATCTTGAAGCCTTGCGGGCTCTTCAGGCCGTAGCCAAGCACCCGGTCGAAGGCAATGTGAGCGGTCCAGATGATCGCGATCGGGGCGAAGTCCCAGAACGCGTAGGAGTCATAGCCGAAATCGGTGAGGATGACACCGAGCGCGATCAGCAGGGCAGGGCCGGTATAGGTGTGGAAGAGATTGTAGACCAGCGCGCCAATGCGAGGATTGGCCAGGTAACCGAGCATGGAGAGATCCGGCACCAGGAAGAGCACCAGAAACACCAACCAGGACGCTCCGGTCCAGAAATAGAGGACCAGCGCGGCCAGGAATACGAAGAGAGCCTCGACCTTCTGCCAGATCACGAGGGAGTTTTCGCCGGTCATTGCTTCAACCTCCACAACGGGAACGGGAGGCGAAGGCCTCCCGGTGACAATAGAACCCGGTGCGTCATCCCGGACGCAGCAACGCGAAGATCCGGGACCGGAGAGCCGGTATCTATTGATTAGAAAACGCTCTGTTGCAGCGTCTTCTGGCTCCCCGGTCCCGGCTCGCGCTTCGCTTGGCCGGGATGACTGGGGAAGGTTATGTGTTCGTTCGCCGGCTTACGCCTCGCCGAAGACGCGCTCGAAGATCACGTCGACATTCTTGGTGTGGTAGCCGAGATCGAAACGGTCGCGGATCTCTTCTTCGGAGAGATACTTGCGCACGTCCTCGTCGGCCAGCAATTCCGTCAGGAAGTCGACCGTCGCGGCACCCGCCAACTGATAGCTGTCCCAGACCTTCATGGCGTTGCGCTGGACCAGGCGGTAGGCGTCTTCGCGGGATGATCCGGCCTGGGTGAGGGCGAGCAGGATACGCTGGGAGTGCACCAGGCCGCCAAGCCGGTCCATGTTGCCCATCATCCGCTCCGGATAGACCATCAGCTTGTCGATGACACCGGTGAGGCGGACAAGGGCGAAGTCGAGGGTCACGGTCGCGTCCGGACCGATCATGCGTTCGACGGACGAGTGGGAAATGTCGCGCTCGTGCCAGAGGGCAACGTTTTCCATCGCCGGAATGGAGAAGCCGCGCACGAGGCGGGCAAGACCGGTGAGGTTTTCCGTCAGCACCGGATTGCGTTTGTGCGGCATGGCCGACGAGCCCTTCTGGCCCTTGGAGAAAAACTCCTCGGCTTCCAGCACTTCCGTGCGCTGCAGGTGGCGGACTTCGGTCGCGACGCGCTCGATGGAGGAGGCGATGACGCCGAGGGTCGCGAAATACATGGCGTGGCGGTCGCGCGGGATCACCTGGGTGGAGACCGGCTCGGCCTGGAGGCCCATGGCCTTGGCGACATGTTCTTCCACCGAAGGATCGATATTGGCGAAGGTGCCGACGGCGCCGGAGATGGCGCAGGTCGCGATTTCCTCGCGCGCGGCCAGAAGCCGCTTCTTGCAGCGGTCGAACTCGGCATAGGCCTCGGCCATCTTGAGGCCGAAGGTGACCGGCTCGGCGTGAATGCCGTGGGAGCGGCCGATGCAGACCGTGTCCTTGTGTTCCATCGCCCGGCGCTTGATAGCGGCCAGCAGCGCGTCCACGTCGGCGAGCAGCAGGTCGGTCGCCTTGACGAGCTGCACGTTGAAGCAGGTGTCGAGGACGTCGGAAGAGGTCATGCCCTGGTGCACGAAGCGGGCGTCCGGGCCGACGATTTCGGCCAGATGCGTCAGGAAGGCGATGACGTCATGCTTGGTCTCGCGCTCGATCTCGTCGATGCGATCAATGTCGAAGGTAGCGGCCCCGCCTTTTTCCCAGATGGTCCTGGCAGCTTCCTTCGGGATGACGCCGAGCTCAGCCAGTGCGTCGCAGGCATGGGCCTCGATCTCGAACCAGATGCGGAATTTCGATTCCGGCGACCAGATGGCAACCATGTCGGGACGGGAATAGCGCGGGATCATCGCAGGCAGCACCTCTTGGAAGGAAAATCTGGCTGCGGAATAGCAGAGGGGCGCGGCCCCTTCAATGCAGGCAGAGGGAAAATGCTTGCGAGGCGGGCCACAATGTGAATTTTACGATCCACGCGTGCAGCTTTCATGTGCCTGACAGGAGACGGGAATGACCATCTGGCGGCCGGCAAACACGATCACCGTCAAGGCACTTGCCCTGATCTGGCAAGATGACGCGCTGCTTTTGTCGGAGGTTTCCGACGACACGGGCCGGGTCACCGGCATGCGCCCGCTCGGCGGGACCGTGGAGTTCGGAGAGCCCTGGCGCGATGCCCTGCAACGGGAATTCCTGGAAGAGCTGGGCGCGCGGATCCGTCTGCTCGACGATCATTTCGTGATGGAGAATATCTACGAGCATCATGGCTTCACCGGCCACGAAGTCCTGTTTCTCTGTCACGCGCATTTTCACGACAACAGCTACTATCGCATGGACAATATCGTCTATGAAATCGGCGAGGACAGCGTCGGCACGGCAAGGTGGATCACACTGGACGAACTGGCCGCCAAAGGGTTGGAACTTTACCCCTCGGGGCTGAAGGAGCGGCTGAACCTGCTCAAAACGGCCCGCCAATCAGGCGTTCTGTACAGCTGATTGCCTGAAATTACGCCGGGTTTCCGTATTCCGCGATCTCGTCCTTCCTTTCCTCTTCCATATAACGCTCGAACTTGTCCCGGTGCAGGCGTAGCCGCACTGCAATGACATAGACCGCGATGGCGAGGATCGAGACGGCGGCAATGTCAGGGCCGACCGGGATATAGCCGGCACCGCCGCCGAAGGTCCCGAGATAGGACAGCGTCACCAGCCCGGCGAGATAGGGAGCGAGCCAGAGCGCCTCGCGCCAATCGAGGCTGTCGAAGCCGCCCTGAAGGCTGCGAACCAGAAGCAGGGCGAAGCCGATGGCAAGGCAGATGCCGAGATGCAGCATCGTGTCCCAGCCGCTCCAGTAGATGATCAGGCTTGCGACGATGAAGGCAAGGCAGCCCGTATAGGGGGCCATCGGCAACACGAAAGCGCGCGGCGCATCGCGCAGAAGGTCCCGGAAAGCGAGGACGGCAATCGGGCCGACCACGAAGGAAAGCACGATCGAGGAGGTGTTGAGGGACAGCACTTCCTTGAACGGCAGCAACACGAAGAAGAGGGCAGAGACGACGAAGTTTGCCAGCAGCGCGAAGAGGGGTACACCGCGCGCCGACAGCGTTTCCATGAATTTCGGGAACAGGCCGTTCTGGGCCATGGCGAGGCCGAGCCGGGCATTGGAGCCGACGGATACCAGGCCCGAGGCAAAGCTCGAAATGCGCGCGCCGGTGTCGAGAATGCTGACGATCCAGAGCGCGCCGACGGCAGTCGCAAGCGCTGCCATGGGACCGAGTTCGCCCGGAAAGCTCAGGGCCGCCCAGCCGTCCTGAAGCTGGGACTGATCGAGCGCGCCGAGGAAGGCGAGTTGCAGCCCACCATAGATCAGGAGGCTGACGACCAGGCTGACGACCAGCGCCACCGGAACGTTGACCTTGGGGTTGCGGGCTTCACCGGCAAGGTCGATCACGTGGCGAAAGCCGATCAACGCGAAGATGACACCGCCGGTGGAAATGGCCGAAAGGATGCCCTTGATGCCTTCAGGCGCAAAGCCGCCATAGGCGCTGAAATTGGCGTAGCGGAACTCGGAGGTGAGGATCACGGCGGCAAGCAAAGCCGGGATCAGGATCTTCACCCAGGTCAGCGCTGTGTTGATGCGGGCAAAGAGCTTGACGCCAAAGGCGTTCAATACCGTGAAGGCAAGCAGAAGCAGGCAGGCGACGGCGAGCCCGGCGTGGCTCAGAAGGCCGTCGGAACCGTAGAGCCAGGGGGCGAGGCTCTTGGAATAGCGCAGCACCGCCTCGACCTCGATAGTGGCGGTGGTGTTGTAGCCGACCCATGCCGTCCAGCCCATGGTCATGGAGACGACCGAGCCGTGCGAGAAATGCGGCACCCGGCCGATGCCGCCGGCAACCGGCAGGATGGCGGAAATCTCGGCGAAGGTCGCGGCCAGCAGCAACATGGCAAAGCCCCCGATGGCCCAGGCGACGAGGGCGGAGGGGCCTGCGGCCTGAGCGGCAAGCAAGGGGGCGAACAGCCAGCCGGAGCCCAGAATGCCGCTGATGGCCACAAAGGTGAGGCCGAGCAAGCCGATATTGCGTTGCATATGCGCCAAGACGAATCCCCCCGGAGCTGTCTCAAGGCAGCTTAGCCGAGGGAAGGTCTCAACGGGAAGACAGGTTGTGGCGGATTTGGGTGTCTACCTGGAATTTGAGCAAGCGGCCGATCCTTCGAGACGCCGCTTCACGGCTCCTCAGGATGAGGATTGAGGGTGTAGCAACCGCTGAAATCTGCACCATTTAGCGTTTATACACCCACCGACCTCATCCTGAGGAAGCGCGAAGCGCTGTCTCGAAGGATCGGCCGCAAACTCAGGTTCAATCCTCTTCTGCCGCCTTGCGGATCGCCGAGATATTGCCGGCATAGCTTTCCACCGTACCGCCCTTGAAGACGGCCGAACCGGCGACCAGGACATCGGCACCGGCCGCCGCCACCAGCGGGGCGGTTTCCGGGGTGACGCCGCCGTCGATTTCAAGGTCGATCGGCCGGTCGCCGATCATCTGGCGGATGCGCCGGGTTTTCTCGACCTGGGACTGGATGAATTTCTGGCCGCCGAAACCGGGGTTGACCGTCATCACCAGGATGAGGTCCAGCCGGTCGAGCACATATTCCAGAACACTTTCCGGCGTGGACGGGTTCAGCGACACACCGGCCTTCTTGCCGAGATTGCGGATTGCCTGCAACGAGCGATCGAGATGCGGGCCGGCTTCGGCGTGAACGGTGATGATGTCCGAGCCGGCCTTGGCGAAGGCTTCCAGATAAGGATCGCAAGGGGCGATCATCAGGTGCGTGTCGAAGATCTTGTCGGTGTGCGGGCGGAGTTTCGCGATCACGTCCGGGCCGAATGTGATGTTGGGCACGAAATGCCCGTCCATGACATCGAGATGGATCCAGTCGGCGCCGGCTTCCACCACATCGCGGACCTCCTGACCGAGCTTGGAGAAATCGGAAGCAAGGATGGAGGGGGCAATCTTGATGTCGCGCGGCATGACACTCTCCCGGACAGGCCAAACGAACGGGTTCGGCACCGTGATGTTTTGGTGCCGCCGCGCTAACACTTCTCAACCGCCGGGGCAAGATCCTCGTGGGCGGCTCAATCGGTTTAGAGGTTTAAAGGCGGCCGGTTATTGCCAGATATCTGCGGTCCGGGCCTTCGAAGCCGAAGCTGTCCACCTGGATCAGGACGGCAAAGACGGGCGGGGCTTCTTGCGGAAAATGGGTGACGAAGCGGGCAATCCGGTAGCCGAGCGCACAGCGGCGGCTCTTTGGCAGGGATGTGTCTTCATTCAGAATTCGGGTGACGCCGTTGTGGACCATGGTCAGGCGGAAGCCCCTGGTGTCGGCACCGTAGCTCTGGCACTGGGCGTCGGGCAGGTCGAATTGGCTCAGCGTCAGATCGACGGGATCAGCGCCGGGCAGGAAACGTTCTCGCGGTGCGACCAGCATCTTGAAGGGATCGGATGTCAGCTCCGAACGCGGATTGAAGCCCACAGTTTCGCCCTTGCCGGCAATCGCCTTTGATTGCAGCAGCGGTTGGGCGGCGAGGCGGTTTTCGGCGCGGGTTTCGGAAAGCGCACTGTCGGCGGCATCGCCCGGACCGGTGTCCTCTTCCCTGCGCAGGCGAAACGGCGAGGGCGGAACCCAGCTGTCACCGATCACATCGACCACGAAGATTTCGGAATAGGGAAAGCCGGACCCGTCCTCCGTGCCGAACTGCTCGAAGGCGAAGAAGTCGCCGTTTTTCGAAAAGCCCAGAAGCTGAAGCTCGGCCGTGTCGCCGGCATGGGCCGAGGTGCCATGCGAGCAGATGGCGGCGATTGCAAGGAGACTGCCAAAAAGTATCCTGGTGGCGGCGTTTGAGCGGATCAGTCGGCGGGATGCAAAAAACGGAATGGGCACAAACACTCTCCTCGGGCGATCTTGAATAGCCAGAGGTAAGCATAGCACGCCCTTCTGTCAGGTCCGCTGCGTCACAGTTTTTGCGTTCAGGCCGGCTTGCGGTCGAGGCGGCAGAAGATGCGCACAAAGGGCTTCAGGGCCATCGGCAGCATGTAGATCGGAAACTGGCCGACGGCGAACCAGAGCCAAGTGAATTCGGGCAGGGTCCCGCCGAAGGCGGCGACCATCAGGCCCATGTTGCGGGTGCCGCAGGTATGGGCGATGGCATAGGCATCCTCGCGGCTGGCTGGCGAAAACAGGAGCAGCGTCAGACCGATCTGAACGAGAGCCAGGCAGAAGGTGAGGGCAGTCAGGCCAAGGGTGAACAAGGGCTTTGCGGCAAAACTGGCCGCAACCCCGTCCATCGCGGCAATTGCAAAGATCAGCAACAGCAGTACGTTGATGCCGCTGATGTGGTGGGATGAGCGGGCAAGGCGCTCTTCGCCGGCAAGTTTGCGGAAGGCGAGGGCAAGGGCGAAGGCGCCAACCAACAGGACGGCAAGCTGCACCGCCAGTCCACCCACGCTGAGCGGAAGCGCCGGTCCCAGCATCAATTCGCCGATGAAGGGGGCGGTCAGCGGCGTCACGAGAAGCGCGGCGACGGAGAGTGCGAGACTGAGCGTTCCGTCCAGACCGAGCAGGTAGATGAAGGCAGGGGCGGCCATCACTGGCGGAGCTGCCGTCGCGATGAAGATTGCCAGCACCACATCAGGCCCAAACGCTTCGAGCCCGGCGGCCTTGATGCCTGCGAGCGCCAGAAGCGGCGCGCCGAGCATCATCCAGAAAAGAGCGGCGACCAGCAGCGCCGGGCGGCGAAGGCGCATCCTGATGGCGTGCTTGTCGACGCGCAAAAAGGCGAGGGTCAGAAGACTGAAGACCGCAAGCGTCAGGAAGGGCCGCAGCGTCGCGGAAAGCGCGGGCAGGGCAACGCCGATGAAGATACTCACAGCAAGTGCTGCCGTGCCATGCCGTCCGATCCATGCCAGGCCTGCCGCGATCAGTCGAATCATCTAAAGTCGTCTCCGGAAACACGTGACGTGGCAGGCACTTCCACGCCCCCTCCCGCTCTAAAGGATCACGGCCGGGGACACCAGTCCCCCTTCGCCGAAACAGCTATGACGGCAAAGACAAGGCAGACGCAGACCTTCGACGTGATGGTGCTGGGGGCCGGTATCGTCGGCGTATCGACGGCACTGCACCTGCGCCGGATGGGACTTGCTGTTGCCCTGATCGACCGCAAGCATCCCGGCGAGGAAGCCTCCTTCGGCAATGCCGGCATCGTCCAGCGCAATGGCTTCGTGCCGCACACCATTCCGAAACGGCCGCTGCAACTGCTCGGCATCCTGACGCGTCAGTCGAGCGCCGTGTCGCTCAATGCGGGAACCGTAGTGAGGCTGCTGCCCTGGCTGCGGCAGTTTCAGGCGGCCGGCAGCGCGCGGGGCATCGAAAACTACTCTCGCGTGATCGCTCCCTTGCGGGCCTTCGCGGTGGAGGAACATCTCGATCTGGCGCGCAGCACCAATACGCTGAGGTTCTATCGCCAGGGCGGCTGGCTGCATCTTTATCGGTCCGGAAGCGCCTATCGCGACAGCGATCTGGAGCGCCAGTATGCCCGCGTCTTCGGCGTCGCCTTCCGGGAGCTTTCGGCGGCGGACATCTCCTCGCTTGAACCGGGGCTGATGGCAAAGGGGCTGCAGGGCGTGCACTGGAGCGAAAGCTGCTCGGTGTCCAATCCGGGGGCTGTCGTCGATGCCTTCTGGCGTACCTTCGTGCATGAAGGCGGTGGTTTCTTCCGGGCCGATGCCAAGCGCCTGCACCAGCATCGCAGCGGCTTCAGGATCGAGGGCGAACTGGGAACGATTTCCGCCCGCCACGCAGTGGTGGCGCTCGGTGCCTGGTCGCTGGACTTGCTCAAGAACTTCGGCGAGACCTATCCACTGGCGGTGAAACGCGGATACCACATGCATTACCGGCCACTGTCCGGGGCATCATTGTCGCGTCCCGTCGTCGATGTGGAAAACGGTTTTGCGCTGACGCCAACCGACAACGGCATTCGCCTCACCACCGGTGCCGAGCTCGCGGACCGGGACGCGCCACCCAATCCCAACATTCTGAAGCTGGCACGCCGGCGCGCGGAGGAGCTGTTTCCGCTCGGCCGGGCACTCCTGGACGAGCCCTGGCTCGGCAGCCGGCCGTGCCTGCCCGATTCCCTTCCCGTCGTCGGTCCCTCTCCGGCAATCCCCGGCCTGTGGCTCAATTTCGGCCATGCCCATGACGGCTTTACCCTTGGGCCGATCACCGGCCGCCTGCTGGCCTGCCTGATTGCGGGAAAAAATCCGTTCCTCGATCCGAGCGGTCTCTCACCGGAGCGTTTCGCCCGATAAACCGGGACTAAACCCGGCCCTTTCCGGCAAGTTACCTCCCTAAACCTTTGTTGGATGCAGGGTTTATAAGCCTTTGACCGATGGTGATGTGCGCCTTGCTGACGCCAGATCCGTGACAGCCGGCGTCCCCGTGCTCCGGCCGGCGGACCTCCAACTGTCAAAGGAAAGCACAATGAAATCCTCGTACAAGAATCCCGCTCTGACCCTTTTCTCCGCCACCGGCCTCCTGGCCAGCACCGGCATCGCCCTTGCCGCGGTCACTGCCGGCGACACGCTCGGCACCAGCGAAGAGGATATCCGCAATGCGTTGACGTCCCAGGGCTACACGGTTGAGGAAATAGAGACCGAAGACGGCGAAATCGAAGCAGAGGTCTCACTGGACGGTCAGGAGATGGAAGTGGTTGTCGACGCCAAGTCTGGTCTGGTTCTGGAAGTGGAACTGGAAGAAGACGAGAGCGGCGAAGAGGACGACGACTGACACGACTGAGCCTGACCCTGGCCGGACCCGCCATGGTTGGCCCCAACCATCTGGCCGGGGTCTTCGACATTCATCCGGATGCGCCCGGCAGACATTCCGTTTGGTTTGACCCGGCTGGTGGCGCATCCTAAGGACATGCACCGGAGCAGCCCGGCGTTCGGAAAGCAGCCGCGACAACCTTAAGGAACTCAAATGTCCCCGACCAACCGTTGGAAAATCGCTTTTCCCTGGCTTCTCTTCGGGTTGCAGGTGGTCTGCATTTTCTTTCTTGTCACGGAAGAGGTCGTGGACTGGTTCTGGGGCGAAAACCCTGCGTCCGTCATCGGCAACGACATCATCGAGAATCTTGTCGTCGCGGCGCTTGTTGTCAGCATGGTTGCAACCGGTTTTGAAGTCAGAAAGACGATGACCCGACAAAAGCGATTGGAACAGCAGATAAAAGCCGCTTCAGGTGCCTTTGCCGCCATGCTGGAAGAACATTTCGACAGCTGGGCGTTGACCCCTTCGGAATGCGACGTTGCCCTTCTTGCCCTCAAGGGCTTTTCGATAGCGGAAATCGCCAGGATCCGAAAGACCGCGGAAGGCACGGTGAAGGCGCAGTGCAACGCCATCTACCGCAAGGCCGGCGTCTCGGGCCGGCCGCAGCTGCTTTCGCTCTTCATCGACGAATTGCTGCAGGGAGCCTTGCTCAAAGACGGCCGGGCGCCCCGCGAGGCGCTTGAAGAGGTTGCCGTCGTCAAGGAAGCGGAGGCCTGAGAGGGACGTTCTGGACGAGACCGGAACGGGAAAGCCACACCATCGTCATCCCGGCCAAGCGCAGCGCGAGCCGGGACCGGGGAGGCACTGACTAGAGAGGGTTACCCACCATTTCCGGTAGGCCCGGGCTCCCAGGTCCCGGATCTCCGCTTTGCTCCGTCCGGGATTGTTTGTTTGTAGTGGTGTTATTGTGGGGTTGGTCTCCCGGACTGCATTCCGGGAGACCAGTGACAGTCGACCGAGCCGGGATAGGGTTTTCACCCGTTGTCATCAAGGTTCCCTGTCGCTTCCTTTTCCCGCTTGGAGAGTTGGATGGGCCGCTGTGAACACGCCCGCAAACAATCCGAAGCACGAACAAGGTACCACCGACATGACCGTTCTTGAAAGTGCTCCGTCCAATGTGGTCGGCATTGATGTTTCCAAAGACACTTTGGTTGTCTTTGATCAGACCCGCCAGGCGCTGGAGACCGTCAGCAATGAGCCTGAAGCCATCGCCAAACTGGTCGCCTCTTTTGATCCGGGCACACTGGTTGTGTGCGAGCCCACCGGCGGACATGAGGCACCCTTGATCAGTGAGCTGATGGCCCAGGGCGTTGCCTGCCACCGGGCTGACACCCTGAAGGTCCAGGCATTCATCAAATCGTTCGGCCGGCTGGCAAAAACCGATGCCATCGATGCCATGGCTCTTGCGCAATATGGCGAAGAACGCTGGAAACGGCTCCCCCTTTTCCAGCTCAAAGACAAGGCCTTGAGTGAACTGGCCGCACTGGTCGCTCGCCGGGACAGCCTTATGGCCTTCAAGATTGCGGAGACCAACCGCCTGAAGGCCCCTGGTGAGAACAAAATGCTTGCGAGATCCTTCAAGACCGTCATTGCCTGTGTGCAGCGGCAAATCGACCGGATCGACGAGGAGATCGAGAAGCTGATCGCCTCCTCACAAACCCTGACACGCCGCAAGCAGATCTGCTGTTCCTTGCCTGGCGTGGGGGAACGCACAGCCATTGCCTTGCTGGCAACGATGCCGGAACTAGGCAGCCTGACCCGCAAGCAAGCCGCGTCTCTCGCGGGACTGGCGCCGCACCCCAGAGACAGCGGGACGCTTAAAGGCTACCGCAAAATGCGTGGGGGGCGACCCGAAGTCCGAAAAAGCGTCTTTATGGCCGCCTTGGCAGGATCGAGAGCAAAAGGGCCATTAAGTGCTTTCTATCAGAGACTTATCGAAAACGGAAAGAAGCCTATCGTCGCCATTTCCGCTCTCATGAGAAAGATCATCGTCATCCTAAATGCGAGAATCAGAGATGAAATGCACGCAATGAGTTGATGACGAAGGTTGTGTTTGATCAAGATCCGCGCCGCAGGTTTCCCTGTTCTCAGTTTTCCCGGAGCGGCAGGGCGACGGTGTCCTTCACCGTGTTGACCACGATGCGCGACTGCACGTCGGAGACGAGCGTGTTGTCCAGAAGTTTCAGCCGCAGAAAATTGTCGTAGGTTTTGATATCATCGGTGACGACCTTGATGAGGTAGTCGACTGCACCGGTGATGCGTTCGCATGTGACGACTTCCGGCCAGTGGTGGACCAGCTTGTCGAAGGTCTCCATGTTCTCGCGGCTTGGAACCGCAAGCTTGACGAAGGAATAGGCCACGAAACCGAGACCCACGGATTCGCGGTCGATAATCGCGGTGATCTGTCGGATGATGCCCTGTTCCTTCAGGCGCTTGATTCGACGCCAGCAAGGCGTTTGGCTCATTCCCGCTTCCTTTGCCACCTCGGCAATAGAAAGCGAGGCATCCCGCTGCAAGACGCGAAGAACGCGTATGTCAGACGGGTCGAGAAGATATTTGTCTGTCATTGGTTATTTTAGGAATTTTTATTCTGCCCCCAGGTGATTGGCCGTGACGATAGCACAGAAATCGCCGGTGAAAAGGATGATATTACTCGTCAGTAGAGGTTGCCGCTGGGGGATGCCGCCCCAAATGTCGGTTGAGGAGGAATTCGAATGAATGTGCATATGCCTACCGTGACCCTGGAGGACAAATATGTCGCCACAGAGGGACGGGTGTATCTGACGGGCATACAAGCGCTGGTTCGCCTGGCACTCGACCGCGCGCGGCTGGACCGGCTGGCCGGCCTGAAGACCGGCGGCTTCATTTCCGGCTATCGCGGTTCGCCGCTCGCCGGCTACGATACCGAGCTGATGCGCGCCCACCGGCACCTCAAAGGCTATGACGTCGTCTTCAAGCCGGGCGTCAACGAGGAACTCGGCGCAACCGCCGTCTGGGGCAGCCAGAAGCTGCGCGGAGAAGGCGGCACCGGCCGCCCGACCGCCTATGACGGCGTCTTCGGCATCTGGTACGGCAAGGCACCGGGCGTCGACCGCGCCGGCGATGTGCTGCGCCAGGCCAACGCCTCCGGCACGGACCGCAATGGCGGCGTTTTGGCTCTGGCCGGCGACGACCACCTGGCCAAGTCCTCCATCCTGCCGGCCCAGAGCGAGTTTTTCTTCGAGCATGCCGAAATTCCGGTGCTCAATCCGGCCGACATCCAGGAAGTGCTCGACTATGGTCTGCACGGGCTGGAAATGTCCCGCTTCACCAGCCTCTGGACCGCACTGATCTGCGTTGCCGACACGATGGATGCGTCCGCGACCATCAATGTGTCGCCGAACCGGCTGCGCATGGTGCGCCCGCTCGAAGGCGATCCGCGCAAGGACTATCACCAGAACCGCGATCTTCTTCTCGGCAACCGCCTGGAAACCGAACGTCTTGTGCGTGACTTGCGTGTTCCTGCCGCCCAGGCCTATGTGCGCACAAACGGTCTGGACCGGGTCACCTTCGGTACCCGCAGCAACGCCAAGCTCGGCATTGTCGCCTCCGGCAAGGCCTATCGCGACCTGTTGCAGGCACTCGACCTGATGGGCATTACCGAGGACTTTGCCAAGTCCCTCGGCCTTGCGGTCTACAAGGTCGCCATGACCTGGCCGCTGGAGCCGCTCGGCCTGCGCGATTTTGCCCGCGGTGCGGAGCGCCTGCTGGTGGTCGAACACAAGCGCGCCTTCATGGAACCGCAGATCAAGGACATTTCCTATCACTGGCCGGATATGGGCCGGCCGGAGATCTGGGGCAAGCGCCGTCCGGACGGCACGCCGTTCCTGTCGGACGTCCTGGAAATTTCCGTAGCGGAACTGATCGAAGGGCTCATGGCCTGGCTGCCGGGCGAAGTGGTGTCGGAAGAAATGCGCACTGTTGCCAACCGCATGAACAAGCAGGCCATGTGGGCCCAGGGTCATGCAGAACGCGCCGCCCGCATTCCCTATTTCTGCTCCGGCTGCCCGCACTCCACCTCCACCAATACACCGGAAGGCTCCCGCTCCCTGCCGGGCATCGGCTGCCATGCCATGACCGAAATGGCGGGCCGGACCACGGAAGGCCAGATCGCGATGGGCGGCGAGGGCGTGCTCTGGGTCGGCCAGCAGCCTTTTTCCGGCGACACGCATGTTTTCGCCAATGTCGGCGACGGCACCTATTTCCATTCCGGCATCCTGGCCATCCGCCAGGCGCTCGCCTCCAACGTGCCGATCACCTACAAGATCCTCTACAATGATGCCGTCGCCATGACCGGCGGCCAGAAGGTCGACGGTCAGCTCTCCGTGCCGCAGATCACCCGGCAGCTTGAAGCTGAAGGCGTTGAGCGGATTGCCATCGTCTCTGAAAATCCGGACACCTACGGCTCCTGGTCGCCGATCGCACCGGGCACCAAGGTGCATCACCGGGACGAGCTGATGGATGTGCAGAAGGAGCTGCAAACCTATCCGGGCGTCTCGGTCATCGTCTACGACCAGACCTGTGCCGCCGAGAAGCGCCGCCGCCGCAAGCGCGGCAACTTCCCTGATCCGGACATGCGTCTCTTCATCAACGACCGGGTCTGCGAAGGCTGCGGCGACTGCTCGGTGCAGTCGAACTGCCTGTCGGTGGAGCCGCTGGCGACGCCCTTTGGTGAAAAGCGCGTCATCAACCAGTCGAGCTGCAACAAGGACTTCTCCTGCATCAAGGGTTTCTGCCCGTCCTTCGTCGAGATCGACGGAGCCGCTCTCAAGAAGCCCAAGAAGGCCGATGTCGATATCGATGCGCTGGTGGAATCACTGCCGCAGCCGCAGCTGGCGCCGCTTGACCGGACCTGGAACGCGCTTGTTGCCGGTATCGGCGGCATGGGTGTTACCACCATCAGCGCCGTGCTCGCCATGGCCGCCCATGTCGACGGCAAACAGGCCTCGACGCTGGACATGACCGGCCTGGCACAGAAGGGCGGTCCCGTGACCTCCCATATCCGCTTTGCCGCTGCGAAGAAGTCCATCGAAGGCCCGCGGGTTCCGGCTGCAAGCCTGGACCTGATGATTGCCAGCGACATGGTGGTCGCTGCCAATGCGGACCAGCTGGCGCTGGCCCATCGCGGCAAGATGCTGACGGTTGCCAACACCAAGGTGGCGCCGACTGCGGAATTCGTGCTGAAGCAGACGCTCTCCTTCAACGAGCAGAAGATGGACAATGCCCTTCGCATGGCGTCCGGAAAATATCTGCCGGTGAATGCCGCCGATGTGGCCGAAAAGCTGCTCGGCGACGCGATCTACGCCAACATGCTGCTGGTCGGGATGGCATATCAGAGCGGCGCTCTGCCGGTGTCCGACTATGCGCTCGAGACCGCCCTGGAGCTCAACGGGGCGTCCGTGAAGAGCAACATCAAGGCCTTCCGTGCCGGCCGTGTTCTGGCCGCAGAGCCGGAAAAGCTGCTCTCGGCTCTGCCGCGCGAAGCAAAGCCCCGGGCCTTTACCCTGGACGAGAAGACCGCCTTCAACGCGGACGAATTGACCCTCTACCAGGATGCGGCCTATGCAGACCGCTACCGGGACATCGTCGCCAAGGTGAAGGCCGCCGACGAGGCTCATGGCCCGGGCACGCTGCGTCTGACCCAGACCGTTGCGGACATGCTTTACAAGGTAATGGCCTACAAGGACGAATATGAAGTCGCCCGGCTTTATTCCGACCCGGCTTTCAAGGAGAAGATCGCTCAACGGTTCGAGAACCCGCGCAGGCTGAAAGTGCATCTGGCACCGCCGCTGCTGGCGCACCGCAAGGACCCGAAGACCGGCCGGCCGGAAAAGATCGCCTTCGGTCCGTGGATCTTCAGCGCCTTCAGCCTGCTGGCCAAGTTCAAGTCTGCGCGCGGCAAGTGGTATGACCCGTTCGCCCGAACCGCCGAACGCAAGGCGGAACGTGCTCTCATCAAGCAATATGAGGGCGACATCGCCGAAATCGTCCGGCGGCTGCCGGAAGGCCATTACGGCCTGCTGGTGGAGCTCGCCCGTGTGCCGGACCTCGTCCGCGGCTTCGGTCCGGTGAAGGACGCCAACATGGAGAAGGCTGCCGAAAAACGCCGAACGCTGCTCAGTCAGCTCAACCGAAGCAACGACGGCGGCAGCGACGACGGCGATACCACGAAAGAGTTCCTCGCCGCTGCGGAGTGATCTGCAAGCCAATGTTTCCAAAAACAAAACCGGCGCCGATTGGCGCCGGTTTTTTTCGGAACTGAACCTGTCCAAGATATCCGATCTAATTCCAGGGGCCGCTGATGACCGGCCGGCGCCGGTTCTCCTCCCTTGCCCTCAAGCCGTTGTCGCTGAGGACATCCGCCAACAGATCGTCCGGGAGACGGTCGCGGGCGGAGCTGAAAGGGAAAGGTCTGCGCAGCTTCATTGCAAGTCCTGTCACCAGGCGCAGAAATCCTCCTGGGTGTGCGGGCCGGGGCGGTGCGGAACGGGGGAAGGGGACAATGTCGGTCATGGCAGGATCCAATAAAGAAAAATTTTCCTTTCTTTATTTAGGGCCCTGCCGAAGTCAGTCAATAAGAAAAGAATAATATTTCTTTATTGCGCCACAGCCGGCTCTGATGACCTCGACATGCAGCCTGTCCTTTGCCCTCCATGGGTTTAACAATGCTCTCCAGTCAGGGGTGGCCGACGTCGAAAAACACCTGTTCCGATACCTCGTTTGAAAAAATATTCGGTTATTTTCAAGCTCCGGATCCCCCCTGCGAGGTGTGCAAAAAATCCAAAAAACAAATAAATATCAATTCCTTATAGTGTATGCATTCAAGACTGTTAGAATTCTTATCGAGTTTTAAAAAAACACAATTACATTCTCGGAAAGCGTGTTTCGACCTTCTTTAAATGTCCCCTTCAAATTCGGTACCAACGCCAATCCGGCACACATCTGGACAACTGGTAACGAAGCATGACTGAAGCGTTGAAAACAGAACTGGTGAACTTCTCGGAGCTGACCGGTGAAGCTGGCAGCGCCCGGAGGGCGGAACTGGCCAGGCATGTCGCAACTCTCTTCGCGCTGACCTCCGATAGGTGCTCTGACGAGCAAGTGGATATCTATGACAGTGTGCTCTTGCGCCTCGTCGACATGGTCGAAGGTGAAGTCCGCCGCTATGTTGCCGAGCAGATGTCCAGCCTGCGGCGCGGTCCGGAAGAAACGATCCGACGCCTGGCGGATGACGATATCGAGGTCGCCGAACCAATCCTGCTGCGCTCGACCGTTCTGCGCGACAAGGACCTGATCAAGATTGCCGAAAAGCACGGCAATGCCCACCGGTTTGCCATCGCGCAGCGGGAAGTCCTGTCCGAATCGCTGACGGATGTGCTGGTTCGCCGGGGCGATCTGAAGGTCAAGCGCAAGGTTGCCAGCAATGACGGCGCATGCCTTTCCGACGCATCGATCATGGCCCTGATCAGCGACGCGGCCTCCGATGCGACCCTGCAGCTTTCCTTGAGCGAACGGGCGGATCTGGCCGAAGCCCATATCGCCAGCCTGATTTCCGTCGCCAGCGAAGAAGTGCGCCGCAAGCTGCACGCCTCCGGCCGCAGCCACGAGGCGGAACGCGTCGACGAAGCAGCCGATATTGCCGCGCAGCGCATGTCGAACCAGTATTGGCTCGGCCGCTACGATTTCGAAACCGCGCGCAGCCGGGTGCTGCTGCTCGCAAAGCGTGGCATGGTCAACGAGGCCGCTCTGCGCCGGTTTGCGTCCGAAGACCGCTTCGCCGAGGCCGTTGCCACCTTTGCCTGGCTGGTACGGTGTGGTGTGGAAGAGGTCAGCCACTGGATGGTGCGGCCGGATCCGGAGCCTTTCGTGATCCTCGCCAAGTCCTCCGGCTTTTCCTCCATCACGGTCGGTTCGCTGCTGGCGATCGGTCCGTGGCGCCACCGGTTGACGCCGGAATCGCGCAGCGAAGCCATGGCCCAGTTCGAGCGCATGACGATTGCCGAAGCCAAGCGCAAGATGGCGCACTGGAACAACACCGTCATGCACTAAGCCGTGTGGACGGATTGGTTGAGGGCCTCGGGGCATGCAGCCGGAACGGGGTGCAGCCCGAAAAGCCGACCGGTCCTCATGTGGTGGAGCAACCTATATGCGTTTCCCCGAACGCAGGATGCTCCAGAGTTTTCAAGCGCGGTGCCTGCCACCTTTCAGGGCCCGGTTTCTCGGAACCGGGCCTTTTTCTGTCTGCGCGCACCCCTTCCTTTCAATGGCATTCGATCCGTGCCAGAAAGACGCGGACAAGTTGCCGACTCGCTGTGGGGCTGACATGCGCTTCTTTTCCTTGCCTTTTCCAAAGGTCCTTTGCCTCTTCTTTGCCGCTCTTCTGGTGACCTTGAGCGTCACTGCGTTCCCCGCGCCAGGGCAGGCCCAGGGCATTCCGGGTCTATTCGCGGGAGGAAAACCGGCAGAAGACAAGGCTGCTTCAGGTGACGCGGCAAGCGGTGGTCCAGCTTCGGGCGAGGTTGCAAGCGTTCCGGAGGAGAATTTGCCGGACGGCAACGATGCCGGCGAAGGCGCTGCGACGCTTCAGACGATCGAGGAGTTTGCCGACGACGCGGTCGAGGCGCGCGACGTCTTCAAGTCCATCGTCAGGCAGATCCCGACGATCCACGAAACCATCGTGGCAACGCTTCGGGCGCAAGGCGGCGATCGCGGGCTGGCCTGGATCCCGGCGGTTCTGATCGACATCGCCATCGCAGTTGCCTTCGGTTTTGCGGCAGCCCACCTGCTCAACCGCTGGGGCAGGCGGCAGTTCGCCTCCTGGTACCGTGCGGATGTCTATACGCGGACAGACAAGATCATCTACCTTTATTCGCGCGCGCTGCTGATGATCGTCGGTGTCGGCCTGTTCTTCGGCGTTGCGGCGGCCGTCTACCTGATAATCGGCACGGGGCTTGATGCGGCAAACAAAACAGCGCTGGTAGCCGTCAGCGTCATTTCCGTCTTTCTGACCCTGCGGATCGTCTGGCTTAACGTGCTGGCGCCGGATACCGAAAGCCACCGGCTTGTCGCCCTGACGACCCCGGAGGCGAGGGGGCTTTACCGGGTGCTCCTGATCGGGTCGGGCCTGTCGCTTATGACAATTTCCTTCTGCCTCTGGATGGAGCAGCTCGGTCTCTCACCCGACGCCCACAAGATCGCGCTCATCGGCGCGTCCGGCCTGTCGATGCTCATTCTGGTTGGCATCGTCATCGCCTACCGCCGGGTGATCGCCCGCTTGATCCGTGGAGCGGACGGGGCGGATGCACCCGCCTGGCGCCGGGTGCTGGCAGGGGGCTGGCATTTCGCGGCCGTCCTCTATTTCATTGCCGCCTGGATTTTTTCCGCGGTGCGGGTCCTGCTCGATCTGCCCGATGCGACCGGCCTCGTCGGGGCGCCGTTGCAGGTCCTTTTGACCGCGGCAATCGTCTATGGCCTGCTGATCCTCGTCATCGACCGCCTCTTGCTGCCGCGCCTCGACACGGCCGATGCCCAGGCAAAAATCGCCGAGGATATCAAGCGTGCGGAGGAACACGAGGGCGACACGGATGATCCGGAAAGTACGCTCGCCCAGGCTCGGGCGGAGGCTGCCGAGCGCGAAGCGAGACGCTCTCCCTTCCGCGACCTTTTTGACCGCGGCGCGGCGATCCTGGTTGTCTTCACTTCCGTTGACATGCTGGCGTCCTGGTGGGGTGTGCCGCTTGCCGGCAGCGGCTCGCTGATCGGCTCCTTCGTGGAGATCCTGCTGGTCATGTTCCTGGGCTACATGGCCTATGAGGCGGTGAAGATCGTCATCGACCGGCAGATCGCCAAGGAAGCCCCGGTGGAGAAGGACGAGGAAGCGGAAGTCGGGGGCACCGGCGAAAGCCGGATCGCGACTTTGCTGCCGATTTTCCGCAATTTCCTGCTGATCACCATCGTCGTGATCGCGACAATGGTGGTTCTCTCCCAGCTCGGGGTGAACATTGCGCCGCTCTTTGCCGGTGCCGGTGTCGTCGGTCTTGCCATCGGCTTCGGGGCGCAGACGCTGATCCGTGATATCTTCTCCGGCGCCTTCTATCTACTCGACGATGCCTTCCGCAAAGGCGAATATATCGACATCGGCAGCGCCAAGGGTGTCGTTGAAAAGATCTCCATCCGTTCCATGCAGTTGCGCCACCATCGCGGCGCGCTGACGACCGTCCCGTTCGGCGAAATCCAGAAGGTCGAGAACTTCTCCCGTGACTGGGCGGTGATGAAGCTCGCCTTCCGCGTCACCTATGACACGGACGTGGAGAAGATGCGCAAGATCATCAAGAATTTCGGCAAGGAGCTGCTCGAGGACGAATATTACGGGCCGATGTTCCTGGCGCCGCTGAAGTCCCAGGGCATCATGTCGATGGAAGACAGCGCCATGATCGCGCGGGTGAAGTTCACCACCAAGCCGGGCAAGCAGTTCGAATTGCGCAAGGTGGTCTATGCCGGATTGCGCGATCTGTTCGAGCAGAACGGCATCCGCTTCGCGCATCGACAGGTCACCGTACGGGTCGCCGGGGCAGATGGAGAGGAAGAGGAGCTGACCCCCGTCACCAGGGCGCGCGCGGCGGCCGGCGCTGCTGCTGCCGGGATGCTCGGTGAAGGCATGGACGAAGGCGAGGGGACGGCCGAACAGCTCTGACCGGCAGCAAGGTCTGCTGCGGCGATCCTTTCACGATGGTATGCTTTCCTGCCGCTTGAGTGTTGCGAAGGGGGAAGTCATGCTGAAACCGACATGCATTGCCATTGGCCTCGTTCTATCAAGTTGGGGTTTGGCGATTGCCGGACCGTTGCAGGAAAAGACGGCCGCGGTAGAGGCGGCGCTTGCGGAGGGCAACGGCGGCGAGGCCATCGCACAGATGCGCGAGGTGCTGTTCGAGGTCTGGAAGCAGGCGCCGCTCGCCATTCAGACCGCAACTTTCGTGACGGCGCCCGCAGATGGTTATGGCCTATATACAGTTCGAACCGACACCGCCTTCGGATCCGGCGAACCGCTCCTCATCTACCTGGAGCCCATCGGATTCGACTGGAAACAGGAGAATGGCCTCTTCACGTCCTTGCTGACGGTCGATTTCGACCTCGGGACACCCGACGGCACGGTATTGGCCAGCCAGAAGGGGTTCGGCCGGTTCGATTTCAAAAGCCACGTGCCGAACACGGAATATATGGCCAATCTGACACTGAACGTCAGTGGCGCGCCCGCAGGCGATTATGTGCTCGATCTGATCGTAAACGATGAGACCGGAAGCGGGTCAGCCAAGGTTCGGATGCCGTTTTCGATCAAATAGTGGGCTTGCCGAAGGCCAAGACGGGCAGCATCCGGACTTTCAGCGCCTAAGCGCATGGACCTCCTGCATGAAATCTTATATCGGTCCCGGCGGACATATACGACGGGACCGGAATGCGGATCGGATTTCAGGCAGGCACACTCAATGAACGCGGCATGAGCGTCGCGCTCTACGACTATGCGCGCGGAGTCCAGGACATCCTCGGTCACGAGGCCTTCGTCTTTTACAACGAAACCAAGAGCGCTCCGGCTGTCGTTGAAAAGTTCGGGACAGGTCTCACCCTGGTCCCGGTCAGGCACGGTCAGGATGCCCGCGGGGTCAGCGAACCTTACCGGCTGGATTTCTGCTACTACATTCGCGAAGGCCGTTCGTTAGGGCTCAATATCGCGGCCGAACGGGCTGGCGTCCATGCCGTCTTCCGGCATTTCGACCCTCATGGCGACGTCTATGCCTATGTTTCGGACTGGCTGGCCGGCTGGATGACCGGTGGTCTCGCCCCGGCGGTGCCGCATATCGTCGACCTGCCGGAGGCTGGCGGGACATTGCGGCAAGAGCTTGGACTGCCCGCAGATGCCTTTGTTGTCGGCCGGTACGGCGGCTTCGACCAGTTCAACCTGCCTTTTGCCCATGCGGCTGTGAAAGAGGCGCTGGATCGGCGCTCAAATCTGCACTTCCTGTTCGTCAATACGGAAAAATTTCTCGATCACCCGCGGGCGCTGTTTCTGCCCGCCATTGTCGATGATCGGCAAAAGTCCCGCTTCATTGCCACCTGCGATGCCGGCATCAATGCCAAGAAGATCGGCGAAAGCTTCGGCCTGGCGATCGCCGAATTTCTCATGTTCGGCAAGCCGGTGTTCAGCTGGGCGGGTGGCATGGACCAGAACCACGTTGCCATGACTCCAAAGACCGAATGGATCTATAAGACCCGCCGCGATCTTGTGCGCCTCCTGACCGATTATGCCCCTTCGCCGCAAGACAGCGATATTGCGTGCAACTCCGTTACTGCGTTTCGGCCGGAACCGGTGATGAGGACTTTCGAAAAGGTGTTCCTCGGCAATGGCTCGCCGGCCAAGGACCTGAGGTTGTCACCCGGGTTCAAGGCCAGACGGTTGGTTCAGGAAAAAGCCCTGCGTGCACGATTCCTGCTCTGGAAAGGCGTCTAGGAACTCCCATGAAATTGTTTGACTGCTTCGTCTTTCACAACGAATTCGACCTCCTGGAAATCCGCCTGCGGGAAATGGGCGGCCATGTCGATCATTTCGTTCTGGTGGAGGCCAACCAGACCCAGCGCGGTGGTGCGAAGCCTTACTACTTTGCCGAAAACCGCGAGCGTTTCGCGCCCTGGGCGGACAAGATCATCGACCTTCAGGTGGCGTTTCCGGACGCATTGCCGCCCGCACTCGGGGTTTACAAGAACCGTCGCAAGAAGGACTGGGAACGCGAGAACTACCAGCGCAACTGCATCGGCCGGGCGCTGGAAACCTGTGCGCCGGACGACCTGGTCCTGCTGTCGGATGTCGACGAGATCGTTCGGTCCGATGTGCTGGAGCGTGTCTTGAACGACCGGGCCTACAAGGGCCGGCTGCTGGTCTTCGAACAGAGCCTGCACAAGCACCATCTCGACCGGATCGTGCCGGGCAAGACCTGGCTGCTCGGCTCCAGGATGATTGAGAGAAAATACCTGACGACACCGCAGCAGCTGCGCCGGACCAAGGCGCGGATGACAAAGAAGCCATATGTACCGGATTTTCTGACGCAGCCGCTCTTGAGGATCCGCAACAACAACCTGACGGGGATCAGCCGTCCGGTGAAGATCCTCGCCGGCGCAGGCTGGCACTTCTCTTCCATGGGCGGCCTGGAAGCCTTCCGCACCAAGCTGAATTCCGTTGTGCATGGCCAGACAGTCGACACCAGCGATATCAAGCGCCTCTATGAGCGGGAACTCACAGGCACGGAGCTGATCTCAAGCGACAGCCTGCCGGCCTGTGTCCACGAAGGCAGGTTCGATCACATGCTGGCGGCAGGTGCCGCAGAAGGTTAGGCGGCAGCGTCTGTCCTTCGACCGTCAGGCTTCCCCGATATTGCTGATTTGTCGTTCTCTCCGGTTCGATCGTCATGGTCATCGGAGGAGGTTGAACGCGCCCAAACGTCGCTGGAGATATGCGTCCGCTTTTCGATCCGGTGCGCGAAACTCGCACTTTCCCCAGAGAGAAGGCAGACTTGTGCCTTGTCGGTGCTGTCTGCCGACCTCTGCTGTCTTTAAAGTGGGTTCCGACGAATCCCGACAAAACCGTGTCGCATTTGTTTTGATCGCTTGCATCGGCTTTTGGATTGATATAAAGATATCTTTATATCGACATTGATGGCGAAGCAGATGATCGAAGAACAGACCCTTTCCGTGGACGACACGCTGGCCGCTCTCAGAGCCGTCGGGGAGACGACGCGCCTGCGCCTGATCGCGCTGCTGGCCGAGAGCGAGCTGACCGTGAAGGATGCGACGGCGATCCTCGGCCAGAGCCAGCCGCGTATCTCGCGTCATCTGAAGCTTCTTGCCGAAGCCGATCTCATCCAGCGCTTCCCGGAAGGCTCCTGGGTCTATTACCGTCTCGCCGACGGCCCCGAAGGCCAGCTTGCGCGGGATCTGGTGGCGCGGATTTCAGGAGAAGATCCGGTACTAGCCGCCGACCAGGAACGTTTCCAGGCGATCCGCAAGGCCAAGGCAGACGAGGCCGCCGCCTATTTTGCCGCCCGCGCGCTCTCCTGGGACCGCGAGCGATCGCTGCATGTCTCCGAGGCAGATGTCGAGGCAGCCATGCGCAAGGCGCTGGGCGACAAGCCGTTCCAGTCCTTTCTGGATCTGGGCACCGGCACCGGCCGCCTGCTGGAAGTCTTCGCCGGCCAGTATGCCTCCGCGCTCGGCGTCGATGCCTCGCATGACATGCTCGCGGTCGCCCGTGCCAACCTTGCCAAGGCGGGCCTCAGCAATGCCCAGGTGCGCCATGGCGACGTCTATGCGCTCAACGTGCCGCCGCGTTCCTTCGACGTGGTGACGATCCACCAGGTGCTGCACTTCCTGGACGAACCGGCACGGGCGCTCAACGAAGCTGCCCGAGCCCTGCGTCCCGGCGGGCGCCTGCTGATCATCGATTTTGCTCCACACCAGCTGGAGTTCCTGCGCGACAAGCACGCGCATCGCCGTCTGGGCTTTGCCCATGACCAGATGGAACGCTGGCTGGAAGCACTCGACCTGGACCTGGAACAGGTGACCGATCTGGTTCCGGGCGACGGCAACGACACCAACCTGACCGTAACCCTTTGGCTTGCGCGTGACCGCCGTATCGTCACCGACCTGCCTGCCCGAGACACGTCCCGAGAGGTCGCTTAATATGACTGACAACAACAACCGCCGGTCACATCAGGCCGCTCCGTCGCCGATCACGGCGTCGTTCGAGTTTTTTCCGCCGAAGACCGACAAGATGGCCGAGACCCTGTGGCAGACGGTCCAGCGGCTGGCGCCGCTCAGCCCGTCCTTCGTCTCCGTCACCTATGGGGCAGGCGGCTCCACGCGCGAGCGCACCCATCGCACCGTCGAGCGGATCCTGAAGGAATCCGATCTGGCGCCCGCCGCGCACCTGACCTGTGTCGGTGCGGCGCGCGAAGAGGTCGATGCCATCGTCAGGGACTACTGGGACCTCGGCGTTCGCCATCTGGTGGCCCTGCGCGGCGATCCGCTCACCGGTATCGGCTCGCGCTATGTGCCGCATGACGGCGGCTACGCCTATGCGTCCGACCTTGTCGCAGGGATCAAGAAGATCGCCAATTTCGACATTTCCGTTTCCGGTTATCCGGAAAGACACCCGGAAAGTGGCAACTGGCAGAGCGAGATCGACAATCTGAAGCGCAAGGTGGATGCGGGCGCGGACCGGATCATCACCCAGTATTTCTTCGACAACGATCTTTTCGACGACTACCTGGACCGCATCGCGGCCGCCGGCATCAACATTCCGGTCATCCCGGGCATCCTGCCGATCCACAATTTCGAGCAGACCATGGTCTTTTCCGCCAAATGCGGCACCTCGATCCCGCAGTGGCTGGCACGCCGGTTCTCGGGTCTCGTGGATGATCCCGAAACCCGCAAGCTCGTCGGCGTCGCCGTTGCCTGCGAGCAGGTGATGGACCTGGTCGACCGCGGCATCAACGACTTCCACTTCTACACCATGAACCGCGCCGACCTGACCTACGCCATTTGCCACATGCTCGGCATGGGAAAGCCCGAGACGAAGGAAACCCTGGCGGCCTGAAGAGCTCTGTTTGGGGGCAATGATCAAGGTGCATAGCTTTGGTTTGAAAGTGAACCCCCACCTCTAGCCCCTCCCCACAAGGGGGAGGGGACGGGCCACAAATGCAGAGCCGCCATGCCCGATTGCTACGACGGGGATGCAGGGTGTGCGGCACGGCGGAGCAGAATTCCCTTCCCCCTTGTGGGGAAGGGTTAGGGAAGGGGGTAATCGGCGCAGCCGAAATGACCCTCGCTCCAAAAGATTAGGCATCAGGCCGGAACGACGCAGGACGCGGAGCGACATGATCAAGTTAAGCACTGCCGATAATATCGAGACGACCGCCTTTGCGGTGCTGCGGGAACAGGGCTTCGAACTTCATGTTGTCGACATGGGCGGTGACAGGACCCGTCTCATCGTTGCAACGGACGGGAACCACGAACTCCGCGGCCATTCGGCTCTGGAAATTCTCGGGCTTCTTGCCGTCTTCCAGGCCCGCGGCGCGGACTGGCAGCCGACCGAGGACGAGGTCCACACAAGGACCAAATTCTGGGACGCCTCCTACAACGACACCGACCGGGACAGCTAACGCTGCTGCCGGTCCTGAATTGACTTCACTCCGGCATGTGCCGGTAAAACAATAGAAATTTCCGGAAGGAAACACCCGTGATCAAGTCAGACGCCTTCGAGCGCCTCCGTGACCTCGCCAAGACCCGTATTCTCGTGCTTGACGGTGCCATGGGCACGGAAATCCAGCTCTTGAAGCTCGATGAAGCCGCCTATCGCGGCGCACGCTTCAAGGACTGGCCGAGCGATGTGAAGGGCAACAACGACCTCCTCAGCCTGACCCAGCCGGACGCCATCCGGCAGATCCATGTCGATTACCTGGAAGCCGGCGCGGATATCATCGAGACCAACACCTTCTCGTCGACGACCATCGCCCAGGCCGATTACGGCATGGAAGAACTGGCCTATGAACTGAACCTGGAAAGCGCCAGGCTGGCGCGGGAAGCCTGCGACCGCGTCACCGCACGGGATCCGTCCCGGCCGCGCTTCGTCGCCGGTGCCCTTGGCCCGACCAACCGGACCGCATCCATCTCGCCGGATGTGAACAATCCGGGGTATCGCGCTGTTTCCTTTGACGATCTTCGTATTGCCTATGCGGAGGCCGTGCGCGGCCTGATCGCTGGCGGTGCCGATATCATCCTTGTGGAAACCATCTTTGATACGCTGAATGCCAAGGCGGCGCTCTTTGCCATCGACGAAGTGTTCGAGGAAAACGGCAAACTTCTGCCGGTGATGATCTCCGGCACGATCACCGACCTGTCCGGCCGTACGCTGTCCGGCCAGACGCCGGAAGCCTTCTGGAACTCGGTACGCCATACGAACCCGCTGACCATCGGCCTCAACTGTGCTCTCGGCGCGAAGGAAATGCGCGCTCATATCGACGAACTCGGCCGTGTCGCCGACACGCTGGTCTGCGCCTATCCGAATGCCGGTCTTCCCAACGAATTCGGCGAATATGACGAGAGCCCGGCGCAGATGGCGGCGCTTGTCGGCGAATTCGCGGCGGCCGGTCTCGTCAATTTCGTCGGCGGCTGCTGCGGGTCCACGCCGGCCCACATCCGGGCGATCGCCGAGGCGGTTGCGGATAAGAAGCCGCGCGAAATTCCGGAAATCGACATCCACATGCGCCTGTCGGGCCTGGAGCCGTTTGTCGTCACCAGGGAAACCAACTTCGTCAATGTGGGCGAGCGCACCAACGTCACCGGCTCGGCAAAATTCCGGAAGCTGATCAAGGAGGGCGATTACTCCGCCGCGCTCGACGTTGCCCGCCAGCAGGTGGAAAACGGTGCCCAGATCATCGACGTCAACATGGACGAGGGCCTGCTCGATTCCGAAGCCGCCATGGTCACCTTCCTGAACCTTGTGGCCGCGGAACCGGACATTGCCAAGGTGCCGGTGATGATCGACAGCTCCAAATGGACGGTCATCGAGGCGGGCCTCAAATGCATCCAGGGAAAGGGCGTGGTGAACTCCATTTCGCTGAAAGAGGGCGAAGAGGAATTCATCAAGCATGCCAGGCTGGTTCGCCGCTACGGCGCGGCCGTGGTGGTGATGGCCTTTGACGAAAAGGGCCAGGCAGACACGTTCCAGCGCAAGACGGAAATCTGTGCGCGCTCCTACAAGGTGCTGACGGAAAAGGTCGGCTTCCCGCCGGAAGACATCATCTTCGACCCGAACATCTTCGCGGTCGCGACCGGCATCGAAGAACACAACAATTACGGTGTCGACTTTATCGAGGCGACGGGCTGGATCCGTGAGCACCTGCCGCATGCCCATGTGTCGGGCGGCGTCTCGAACCTCTCCTTCTCCTTCCGCGGCAACGAGGCGGTCCGTGAGGCGATGCATTCGGTGTTCCTCTATCACTGCATCAAGCGCGGCATGGACATGGGCATCGTCAATGCCGGCCAGCTTGCGGTCTATTACGATCTCGACCAGGAACTGCGCGACCTCTGCGAGGACGTGGTGCTGAACCGCCGCGCGGATTCCACCGACCGGATGCTTGAAGCGGCCGAACGCTGGAAAGGCGAGGGCGGCAAGAAGCGGGAAGCGGATCTCACCTGGCGCACCTGGGGTGTCGCCAAGCGGATTGAACATGCGCTCGTCCATGGCATTGACGATTACGTCGTCGAGGACACGGAAGAAGCCCGCCAGGCTTTCGACCGGCCGCTGCATGTGATCGAGGGCCCGCTGATGGATGGCATGAATGTTGTCGGCGATCTCTTCGGCTCGGGCCAGATGTTCCTGCCGCAGGTGGTGAAGTCCGCCCGCGTCATGAAGAAGGCGGTCGCCTATCTGATGCCTTTCATGGAAAAGGAAAAGGAGGAGCAGGGCCTCACGGGCCAGTCTTCCGCCGGCAAGATCCTGATGGCGACCGTCAAGGGCGACGTCCATGATATCGGCAAGAACATCGTCGGCGTCGTGCTCCAGTGCAACAACTTCGAGGTGATCGACCTCGGCGTGATGGTACCGGCGGCAAAGATCCTGGAAACCGCCAAGACAGAGAAAGTCGACATGATCGGCCTGTCCGGCCTGATCACGCCCTCGCTCGATGAAATGTGCCATGTCGCCGCCGAGCTGGAACGCGAGGGCCTCGATGTGCCGCTGCTGATCGGCGGGGCGACAACGTCCAAGATCCATACGGCGGTAAAGATCCACCCGAACTATGCCCGCGGCCAGGCGATCTACGTCACCGATGCGGGCCGGGCGGTCGGCGTTGCCTCCAAACTGATGAGCGAAGGCGGCCGCGCACCCTACTTTGCCGATGTGCGCGCCGAATATGCGGACATTGCCGAAAAGCATGCAGCCGGCCGCGGTGCCCAGCAGCGCACGCCGCTGAAGGTGGCGCGGGAGAACGCCTTCAAAGCGGACTTCGCTGACAAGCCGCCGGTGGCACCGAAAAAGCCGGGCACGACAGTGTTTGAAGACTTCCCGCTGGAAGAGCTGGTCCCGGTCATCGACTGGACGCCGTTCTTCGCCACCTGGGAAATCAAGGGCCGTTATCCGGCAGTCCTGACCGACAACCGCTACGGACCGGCCGCGAAAGCGCTCTATGACGACGCAAGGCGCATGCTGGACGAAATCGTGGAGAAGAAGCTGCTGACCGCCAGGGGCATTGCGGCCCTCTGGCCGGCAAACGCGGTTGGAGACGACATTCGCCTCTATACCGACGAAAGCCGGTCGGAGACGATGGCAACCTTCTACACGCTGCGCCAGCAGATGAGCCGGACGGCAGGTGGACGGGCAAACGTCGCCCTCAGCGATTTCGTCGCGCCGGCGGACAGTGGCATCGCCGACTGGATCGGCGGCTTTGCCGTGACTGCAGGCCATGGCGAGGACGAGCTGGCGGCGCGCTATGCACGGGCGGGAGACGACTACAACAAAATCCTCTCCCAGGCGCTGGCTGACCGGCTGGCGGAAGCCTTTGCCGAGAAGCTGCATCAGATCGTTCGCAAGGATCTCTGGGGCTACGCGGCGGGCGAAAACCTGTCGGTCGACGATATTATCGGCGAGAAGTATCAGGGCATCCGCCCGGCAGCCGGGTATCCTGCCCAGCCGGACCACACGGAAAAGGACACGCTCTTCCGCCTGCTCGATGCGGAGCGCCTGACGGGCATTCAGTTGACCGAAAGCCGGGCAATGCTGCCGGGCTCGTCCGTCTCCGGTCTCTATATCGGCCATGCGGACAGCCACTATTTCGGCGTCGGCAAAATCGAGAAGGACCAGGTGGAGGATTATGCGCTGCGCAAGGGATGGGACCTCGGTTACGCGGAGCGCTGGCTGGCACCCATCCTCAACTACGATCCGGCCCGGATGGAGGCCGCCGAGTAGGCCCGACCTCTCCCTAAAGTCCCGGAACCGACCGGCCTCCCGTGCGTTATCCACGGGAGGCCTTTTATTTTTTCGATCAAAATAAATGACGTAAGGAAACTAACACATTTTTTTGAGAATATGCACAATGTGCACCCTTGTAATGTGCACGCAGTGCGCTAATATGAGTCTCATAAGGCGGTTGCAGCAAACGATCTGTACCTGCCAAAGGAGAAAAACATGACTGTGCAAATCGCTAGAATTTTTCTGGTTCAGCATCGCCAGGACTACAACCGGGACCGCCTCGCGTGGCTGCCGTCGCGGCTCTATCGCTCCTGGCGCGAAGCAAAACCAAGAAATCAGGAAGCCTCGAAGGCTGCCTGAGCCGGGCCCCAACCCGATTTGGCCCCAAAAAACAACAACAACAGACCAAAGGCGTCTCGATTGCCCCGGGCGCCTGCCCACCCACTCGACAAAACCCGGCCCTGGCCGGGTTTTTTGTTGGCATCGGTCAGGTGCGGCTGAGGAGGAGCCTCACGCCGGCAAAGGTGAAGAAGCAACCGAGCAGAACCTGGATGCTCCGCCGGGCTCTCGCATAGAGCCCGACCATAACCGCGCTGGAAAAGGCGATGGCGTAGAGCTGGTGAATCACCACCGAGAGCAGGAACGTGCCAAGGACGATAACGGCTCCGACCCACCAGGGGGCGTCCTGCTGCATGCCGAGCGAGACGACGGCAATCCAGGCAAGCGCCGCCTTCGGGTTGGTCATCTGGACGGTATAGCCGCGGATCATGTAGCCGAAAGCCGTGCGCCTGCCGCCCGCAAGTTCCCGTGCCTCGGTTTCCTGTGCCGACCGCGCCGCCTTGAAGGCCTTGAAGGCGAGCCAAAGCAGGTAAAGCCCGCCGACGATCTTGATCACTGTTAGCGCCGCCGCAAAGGTGGCAAGCAGAGCAGACAGCCCGAGAACGGTCAAGGTTGCCCAGGTCAGGGAACCGGAGGCGACGCCGAAAGCCAGGGCCATGCCCGACTTCCGGTCGACACTCATGGCGGTTCCCATGATCGCAAGAACGTTCGGTCCGGGGCTGATGATGCCCAGGAGAAAAGCCGAGTAGGCGAGCAGTATGCCGGGCAGGTAGGTTGAGAACTGGTCCATCGTAATCTCCTTCGGTTGGCGCTTGCGCCAGCTTAATGAGGTTGGCCTGCTCGTTACTTCGTCCGTGGTCGAAGCATGGACGTTTTTCGCAAATTCCGGCAGGTTCACCCTATCGCAACCTCATCCTGAGGAGCCGCGATAGCGGCGTCTCGAAGGATGGGCCCCTTGCTCCTGAGTGTGTCGCCCATCCTTCGAGACGGACCTGAAGGTCCTCCTCAGGATGAGGGGAATTTGGCTGTTAGGCTTGTCAGCCGTGGTCAGCCGACCGGAAACAGCTTCCTCAGTTCCGTTTCGCCCTTCGGCGAAATGTGCACAATCCGGCCGGAGATTTCCCTGCGCAGCCAGTTCCGTTCCATGAACCGCGTCAGCAGGGCTGCACCGAGACTGCCGGCGAGGTGATTGCGCCGTTCGCTCCAGTCGAGACACGCCCGGCACATCGGCCGGCGGTTGGCGGTGAGGGAGGGGAGATCTATACCGATGCCCGAGACGAAACCTTCGCCATCTTCCGTCAGAGCAAGACCGCCGGTATCGGAGGAAACGGCGAGGAAGTTGCGCGCCTGCAGGCTGTCGAAGATCCGGACGGCCATGTCGCCCGCCAGGTGATCGTAGCAGACGCGGGCAGCGCGCATCTTCGGGTCCTTCGGGCCGGTGCGGGTGCGCAGATGCCCCTTGCGGGCAGCCAGGCCCATCACGGCTTCCAGCACGGCACCGACTTCCGGCCCTGCGAGGGTGAAGTAGCGGTGGCGGCCCTGCTTGGCCTGGGCCAGCAATCCGCCTTCCATCAGCTTCTTCAGGTGCGAACTTGCCGTCGGGCCGGTGATGCCGGCTTCCGTTGCCAGTTCCGTTGCCGTCAACGCCTTGCCGCTCAAGAGCGCACTCAGGATGTTGGCGCGGGCGGGATCTCCCATCAGTGCACCGATGCGCGCGATGTCCGGTCCGTCTTTCATCAGGTCTCTCCCATGGTTCGATCTACATCGAAGCATTGCAGTCGCGGAGCATGGCACAGAGGGGCCATCAAGACCACCGACTTCAACCCATCGACTTCAACAAGGACCGGACATGATCACCTGTTTCATCCGCTACCACATCGACCCGACGAAACGTGCCGCCTTCGAGCAATATGCCCGCAACTGGGGCCAGGCGATTCCGCGCTGCGGGGCCGATCTCATCGGCTACTACGCGCCGCATGAAGGCTCCACGACACTCGCCTACGGTGTCTATTCGATCGAAAACCTCGCCGCCTACGAGGCCTATCGGGCACGGCTTGCGGCCGACCCGCTGGGACAGGAGAACTACGCCTTTGCCATGAAGGAGAAATTCATCTTGCGGGAAGACCGCACCTTCCTGAAACTGGCTTCCGCACCGCATGCCAAGGGAGAGATTTTCAAATGATTGCCGTGATTTTCGAGGTCATTCCGCATGCGGACAAGAAACAGGCCTATCTCGACATGGCCGCCGAAATGCGGCCGCTGGTCGAGAAGATCGACGGCTTCCTTTCCGTGGAGCGCTTCCAGAGCCTCACCAATCCGGAGAAGCTTCTTTCCCTGTCCTTTTTCCGGGACGAGGCGGCGCTCGACGAATGGCGCCGCCTGACCCAGCACCGCAAGGCGCAGAAGGCCGGGCGCAACAGCTACTTCAAGGATTACAGGCTTCGCATTGCCGGCGTGATGCGCGATTACGGATTGAACGATCGCGATGAAGCACCCGCCGACAGCCGCGAAGCGAACGGATAAGCCGCACCCACCATGCCCAACCGAACCCTTGAACTGACGCTTCTCGGCGTCCTCGCCCTGCTGTGGGGCTCATCCTACATGTGGATCAGCCTCGCCTTGCCGTCCTTCCCGCCGGCGACGCTTATCGCGATCCGGGTCTTTCTGGCCGCACTTGTGCTGCTGGCCATCATGACCGCTCGCGGCATGCGCATGCCGGTGGATGGCCACAGCTGGCGGCTGTTCTTCGTCCAGTCGCTGGTCAACAGCACCGGCCCATGGCTGATGCTGGCCTGGGCGCAGCAATACGCGGGATCCGCAGTTTCCAGCGTCCTCAATTCGACGTCGCCGCTCTGGGTCTTCGCCTTTTCGTTCCTGTTGCTGCAGCGCGGGCAGCGGCCCGGAGCGCGGCAGCTGACCGGCGCGCTGCTGGGTTTCGGCGGCATCGTGCTGATAGTCGGCGTCGGTGCGCTCCAGGATATCGGCCAAAATCTTGTGCCGCAGCTGGTGGTGCTGGCAGGCGCCGCGCTCTATGGCATTGCTGCCCTTCGCGGACCGCTTTTTGCCGGAAGGCCGCCGATCGTCACCGCCACTGGTACGTTGCTTTGCGCATCGGCGGTCCTTGTCCCTGCAAGCCTGGTCCTCGACCGGCCCTGGACGCTGACGCCGGACATGACAGGCATCGTCGCAGCGCTGACGCTCTCCATTGCCTGCACGGCGCTTGCCTTCCTGATCTATTTCCGGCTGCTGTCCACGCTTGGGCCCATGGGAACGGCCAGCCAGGCATATCTTCGCTCCGGTGTCGGTGTTTTCCTGGGTGTGGTGTTTCTGTCGGAAAGCCTGACGCTGGAGACTTTTGCCGGAATATGCCTTGCCATTTTCGGGGTTGTTCTGATCAACTGGCCTCAACAGCGAAAACCGCGGTTGGCGGCAGAAGCCGGTTCGTAACAATCTGCTTCTGGCTGCCAGAACCTGGCCACCCGAACGTGGCTGCCCGAACAATGGCTGATCCAGGAGGTGTCATGAGTGTCCTGACCGTTTTCGAGGCCGGATCCCGGCCATCGCGACGCGCCAATCCGGATTATTTCACCGGCACGGTGTGGCAGGATCCCGTGATCGAGGCTCCGGCACCGGCGCGTGTCCGGGCTCTGCGTGTCACCTTTGAACCGAAGGCCAGAACCCACTGGCATACCCATCCGCTCGGCCAGACCCTGCAGGTGCTGGAGGGAGCAGGATTCGTACATCTTTGGGGTCAGAACAAGCTGTCGATCCTGCCAGGCGACGTGATCTGGATACCGCCCGGCGTCAAGCACTGGCACGGCGCCGGCCCGAACACGTCGCTGGTTCATCTGGCGATCCAGGAGGAACTGGACGGAGCCACGGCCGAATGGCTGGAAGAGGTGGACGATGCCACCTATGCCGGGGGCATCGAGGCAAGGCGTTAGCTCGGTTCCATCCAGGTTGGACGCTCGGCGTTCGGCTGACCGTTGCGGGTATCCGGTATCAGATTAAGGAGTCCATCAGCCATCCAAAAGGTGGCTGAACCCGATTGCCGCAACAAGGTGTCCGGCAAACGGGTCCGGCTGATGTCATTTCTTTTCACTGGCCGCGATGTCCCAGGCAAATTCCGGCGCCGCGCCTTTCGAGCCATCCGGTTTCTGTTCGGTGTAAATGTACTTGTACTCACCGAAATTCAGGGTGCAGCTTTCCGTGATGCGGTCGTCGGAACCGCTCCCGCCGGTCGAAACGTTGGTGACGATAATATCCTTGATCTCGACCTTTATATACTCCACCGGACTGTCGCCGGCTGCCTTGCGTACGAACAGCGTGCCCTTGGCGATATGCTTGCCGGTAGACAGATACTGAAGCAGAACCGGGGTCGATTTATCGACAAATTTTGTGATGCTCAGGTCTTGAAAATAGGCCTTGCCGGAGCCGGAACCACCACCCATGTGTGTCGTGCCTGACTGGGATGCGCCCCAGGACCAGGACAACACGTCGATCTTGTCCTTGTGAGCCTTGTCCTGGGCTTCGCCCTTGATGCCTTCGAGTTCAAGAAAAAAATCTACGGCCATGTCACTTAACCTCGTTTGTTCAGGCGACCGACCGGGTCTTCCCGGTCGTTACGCGCAGTTTTCGTTTGGTTGTCGTTCCCACAAGGCCGGCCATTTCTCGCTTTGTCGCGAGGCAAGTCTCAAGTCGGGCAAACGCAATGGCCCGATGGCACGTGCAAGAGCAACGGTTCGTTGCTGGGATTCTGTGAGTCTGGTTTATGCCTTTCTGCTCGATTTTTGAGATTAGGTCTTGGATGCACTGAGTTTTCGAGTAGGGCTGCCCTCTTCAGGGCGCAGCCTGAAGTGGCAGATGGATGTGGCATCTCGATTGCTTCGTTGCAGAAGTCGTATGACTGAAAAGTGCTGTCTAATCTGAAGAATATCTTATTGGAATCCACCATTCATCAGAGAATTTGATAACGTAAGGATCTCTTGAATGATATTTAATTCCAAATTAAATCCCTTCAAATTGTCATAGTAATACAAACATATTTTATAAATTTTCTAAAGTGATTTGCATCACAATTATTTCCTTCACTAATTTTATTTTAAACTATATCACTTTAATTTGCATGGCGCGAACATTGACTTCCCGTTCTAGCGGGCGTAGTCGCTGATTTTTGCTGATATGTCCTCATGCCGCCCCAGGGCGGGCAAGGGCAGGAACCGCTTATTTACCCATTCCCAGTGGCAGCCGGACATCCGCTTCTAGGCCGCCCTCTGGCCGGTTCCTGAGTTCGATGCTGCCGCCATGGGCGTGAATGATCGACCGGGTAATGGCAAGGCCGAGGCCGATGCCGCCGGTTTCCTCGCTGCGGGATTCCTCCAGCCGGACGAAGGGTTCGAAGACGTCCGTCAGGCGTTCCTCCGGAATGCCCGGGCCTTTGTCTCGAATGCGGATCACGGCTTCGCCGGCAGCGGATGCAGCATGGATGGCAACGCCATCGCCGTAGCGGATGCCGTTTTCGATGAGATTGCGCAGCGCGCGCTTCAAGGCCACCGGGCGGCACGGCAGCACGATCCGCTCTTCCGTCTCCACAGTGCAATCGTGACCGAGGTCCTGCTGGTCACCGGCCAGCGCATCGAGGATGGCGCCGAGATCGGCGTTTTCCGCGCTTTCCGCCTGGGCTTCGTCGCGGGCAAAGCGCAACGTGGCTTCCGTCATCGCCGCCATCTCGTCCAGGGTCTCGATCATCTTCTCGCGGTTTTCCTCATCATCGATGAACTCGGCCCGAAGGCGTAGCGAAGTGATCGGGGTTCTGAGGTCGTGGCTGATGGCGGCCAGCATGCGGGTACGGTCGCGGACAAAACGTGTCAGCCGGTCCTGCATGTCGTTGAAGGCGGAGGTCAGCGCGCGCACTTCCGCCGGGCCGCTCGGCTTCAGCGGCTCCTGTTCCTCGCCACGCCCGAACTTCTCGGCCGCCACGGCAAGGTGCTTCAGCGGCCGCGTCGCCCGGCGCACGGCAAAGCCGATGATCAGCACCGTCAGCAGTGCGGTCAGCGCCAGTTGTACCAGCAGGGGAATATAGGCTCCGGCCGGCGGGCGGTAGCTGGTGGCGACGTTCAGCCAGCGGCCGTCCGTCATGCGGATCGAGACGGAGAGGTCCTCCGGCTTGTTCATGATCTTGCGCAGGTTCGGCGGCCGTTCGTGCCGGGGCACGTCGCGCCAGCTCGGCTGCCCGCTCTCCTCGGCGTCCCGGCTGCGGGGGCCGCGTTTCTCGTCGGCAAGGACGTTCAGGTGCACTGTCTGACCGTGTTCCAGGTGGTCGGCCATATAGCCCTGCAGGCGCTGTTCGAAGCGGGAGGTTCCAGGTGTCGGCGCCAGCGGCGTGTCGCCCAGCCAGAAGACCGCGAAGCGGGTGCTGCTGGCCTGAAGGACGCGTTCCTGGAGGTTCGGCGGCGTATCTTCGATCAGGTCAGCCAGCGAGACTGCCCGCGACAACAGACTGTCCCTGGCCGCGGCCACCAGCGCAATGCGGCGCTCGTCCTGAAAGATCCAGATGCTGAAGGCCTGCGCGGCGACGATGGCAGCCAGAAGCAGCACAATCAGCTGCGAGGCGAGCGTGCTCGGCCACAGGGACATCAGGCGGTGCCGGATCTTGGAGGTTTCGCTCATTCGGCGGCGTCTTTCACATCGGCGGTGAACATGTAGCCGCCGCCCCAGACCGTCTTGATCAGCTTCGGGTCCTTCGGGTCGGTCTCGATCTTGCGGCGCAGACGCGACACCTGGTTGTCGATGGAGCGGTCGAAGACGGCGGGCGTGCGGCCGGTGGTCAGGTCCATCAGCTGGTCGCGGTTGAGCACCATCTTCGGCCGTTTCAGAAAGGCGCAGAGCAACTGGAACTCGCCGCTGGAAAGAGCGACGGACGTGCCTTCCGGATCTTCCAATTCGCGGCGGGAGACATTCAGCGCCCAGCCGTCGAAATGGAGCCTGTCCTGGTCGATCGGGTCGCGTTCCTTCGGCACCAGCGCGGTGCGGCGCAGGACGGCGCGGATACGGGCCAGCAGCTCGCGAGGGTTGAAGGGTTTGGTGACATAGTCGTCGGCACCGATCTCCAGGCCGATCACCCGGTCGGTGTCGTCGGCCATGGCCGTCAGAAGGATCACGGGCATGGAGCCGGTTTCCACCAGATGCCGGCAGAGCGACAACCCGTCCTCTCCCGGCATCATGATGTCGAGCACGACCAGATCGATGGACGCGGCTTTGAGGACCTTGCGCGCGTGGGCGGCATTCTCGGCCGCCGTTGCCCTGAGGCCGTTCTTTACAAGATAGCGCGCCAGGGTCTCGCGGATGTCGCGGTGATCGTCCACCACCAGGATATGCGGGCTCGGATCGCTCAAGTCATTCTCCAGGTTTTCAGGTCCAGCGGCTCAATAGCCCGTAGGCCGGCATGATCCGGTTGTTTCTACAGACAAAATAATCTCCCCGGTGCGCTCGTGCGAGCCGAACTTGTAACAATGTGTATCTCATGGGCATTCCGGGACAGATGGCGACACTTGCACCCGGATCGGCGGGTATTCCTGCGACAATTGCTGCTTACCTTCAACTCATCAACGAACCAAGGAGTTGTTGGAATGAAACCGTTCAGGAAGATTGCAATTGCCGCCCTGGCTGCGACCGTCGCGGGTACCGCGCTGACAGCCGGTCTCTCCGCGTCCGCCCAGAATGCGGCTGCATCCGGGGACGGGGGGCAACAGACACTTGCGGCCGACGGGCAGCGTTTAGCGCAGATGGATGAGCGCGGCGGTCCCGGCTATGGATTTGGTCACGGATTTGGGCATGGCTTCGGTCCGCGGGGCGGCGGGAAGGGTGCGGAACGCCTCTTCGAGCGCTTCGACGTCAATGAGGACGGTGTGATCACTACAGTCGAAATCGAAGAAGTCCGCACGAAGGATTTCACGGGAGCCGATACGGACGGCAATGGCGAAATCAGCCTTGAGGAATTCAAGGCTGCGTTCCTCGACCGCTCCAACGACCGGATGGTGCGGGCGTTCCAGTTCCTGGACCGGGATGGCGACGGCACCGTGAGCCAGGCGGAGATGGATTTTGCCGCCAACAGCCTCTTCAACATGCTTGACCGGGACGGCAACGGTACCGTTGAGCGCGTGCGGGGCCCGGAAGCCGGGAAAGACGGCAAGCGCGGAGAGCGCGGCGGTCCCAGGGGACATGGCCGGATGTTCCTCGGCCTCTTCGACGCGGACGGTGACGGGAAAGTGAGCCGGGAAGATTTTGATGCCAAGCGCGCCGAACTCTTTGCCCTGGCCGACACAAGCGGCAGCGGTTCCTTCACCCTGGAAGACTTCGGCCCCCTGTGGCTGGCAGTCAATGAAGGCCGCATCGTCAACATGTTCCAGCGTGCCGATGCCGACGGCAGCCTTGGCATCTCCGCCGAGGAGCAGGCAACGCATCAGGAACGCATGCTGAAACGCGCCGACCGCAACAAGGACGGTGTGATCACCAAGGCCGACTTCAAGAGCGGTCACAGAGGTGATCACGGCAAAGGCAAGGGCAAGGGCAAACACCAGCACGAGCACCAGCGCGGCTGAGCCTGACAAAGATCCTCTCGTGTCCTGACAACGAGAGCTGTTTCCCCGCCGTCCAGTGCCCGCTCGCGGCGTGGAAACCCAAGGGAGCCGTCCCCCGCGGCTCCCTTTTTTGTTAAAAGAAGGCGTTACGGGAATTTCAAGGATTTCCGGCGATAGTCGCCTCGCTGTTTTGATGGGGGATTGCATGGCCAAGCCGACATTGCACGATTTTGTTGCCGCGAAGATTGCCGATGGAAAGCTCAGCGAGGACGACGTCGTCACGCTGCGCCGCTACATCTATATCGACATGACAGTGTCGCTTGAGGAGGGGGAAGCCCTGTTCCGGCTGAACAATGCCGGCCTCGACATGCACGACACCTGGTATGATCTCTTTCCCGAGGCCATCGGCGATATTCTGGTTCATCAATCAAAACCGGAAGGCTATGTTTCCGAGGAGAATGCCGCCTGGCTGATTGCACAGGTAAATGCGACCGGCCGTGTCTGTACCCGGACAGAACTGGACGCGGTTCTACATGTCCTGGAAAAGGCACGCCAGGCGCCTGAAAATATTCAGCAATTTGCTTTAAAGGCGGTGGCCGACAGCGTCATATCCGGCACGGGCGTGACCCGCTCCGGCGCTGGCCTGAAGCCAGGTGTCATCGCCGACGGCGAAGTGGAACTCCTGCGCCGCGTGCTTTATGCAGGTGCGAGCAGCCGCGGCATCGCCATATCCCGCGAGGAAGCTGAAATTCTGTTCGACCTCAACGACGCCACCAAGGAAGCCGAGAACGCGGCGGCCTGGTCGGAGCTCTTCGCCAAGGCGGTCGGCAACTACATCATGGCCATGTCCGGCTTCACGCCGCCCTCGCGCCAGGTCGCACTTGCCCGGGAAGACTGGCTCAACCAGCCTGGTGGGTTCGAAGGCGGATTGCGCGGGTTCTTCAACAGAATGGTCAGCGGTGGCGCCGGAGCCGTTCGTGAAGCCTATGCAGACCAGCCCGACGCGTTTGCGGCCAGGGGCGATGCCATGCGCGCGGACATCGCAAGGAGCGAAACCGTTACCGAGGACGAGGCGGCCTGGCTGGTGGACCGGATCGGCCGTGACGGGGTGCTGCACGACAACGAGCGGGCTCTTTTGCGCTTCATCCGCCAGGAAAGCCCGGACATTCACGAAGCCCTGCGGCCTCTGCTGAACAAAGTGGGGTGACGGGACTTCGTCCGCTCGGCCTTTATCCCGACCTCATCGCGAGGCCGCGCGCCGATAGATCTTGAAAGGCGGCGCGAACCTGTACAAGTTGCAACTGTAGCAGAGCAACGGTGCGTCGCACGGGAAGGTAATTTCGATGGCAAAACAGGCGTTTCCCCTCAAGGGCACCTGCCGGTGCGGACACACGGGCTTCGAAATCTCCGCCGCGCCGCTCGTCACCTGCGCCTGCCATTGCAGGGGCTGTCAGCGCATGAGTTCCAGCGCCTATTCGCTGACGGCGATCATGGCGGCGCCGAGCTTCAAGGTGACCTTGGGCGAACCGGTCAAGGGCGGTCTGCAAGGCCCGGAGGCCGATCACTATTTCTGCCCGGATTGCAAGACCTGGATGTTCACCCGCATTCCGGGCTATGACGCGATCGTCAATATCCGCTCACCGCTCCTGGACGACCTCAGCTGGACCGAACCCTTCATCGAAACCATGACCTCCGAAAAGTTGCCCTGGGTGGAGACACCCGCGCGGCACCGGTATGAGGGCTTTCCCAAGCCCGAGGATTTCATGAAGCTGATGGAAGATTACGCGGCGCATTTGCACAGTTGAGGCGGTGCCGCATCGCGGTGGAGGCGGCAGGTCCTTTCCTGCTCAGAGTTCCTGGCCGATGTCGATCCGGTTTCCGTCCGGATCTGCGAATACGAAGGCCCTCAGTCCATAATCCTTGTCCTGAAGGCGTTTTATGATCCTGAGGCCGTGCCGTTCACACCGGCGATAGGCGGCATCGGCATCCGACACCATCATGTGGGCGACGTTGAAGGCGGGAGCGCGGTAGGATTTCTGCAAGGTGAGATGCAGCTCCGCCTCGTCCTTTGCCAGGATCACGAAGCCGACGGGATCGCCGTTTTCGAAAACCTTCTTGAACCCGAAAACAGCTTAGTAGAGCGCGCAGGAGCGCTCGATGTCGCTGACGCCGAGCGTGGCGGCGATGCGGCCCAGGAGCAGGTTGGGAGATTTCTCTGAAGACATGACACACCCTTGTTGTGGCGAGACGACGGGGCGAAGACCGTTCGGTGACGGTACATCCTTGCCTGGTCGCAAAGTCAGGGCGGTGCCTGGGAGAAGGGGCCGGAATTACCGGCCCCACTCAGACTAGTCAACCTCGTAAATGCCGGCAAGGTCATGAAGCATCAACCTGGCAGCGAGGATGCCACCCGCCGTGTTCCAGATCGCGTCGCTTACCTGATGCACCTTGCCTGCCTTGACCGCGGAAAGGGATTGCCACAGGGGATCGGCGAGCACTTCCTCTTCGAGAGAGACGCCTTTGCCGTCCCCCGTGTCGTAGGTAAAGGTGAAGATCCGGTCGCCGTCCATGGCTGGAATGCTTTCCTTGCTGGTACGAATGGCAAATTCCTCGACATTCTGATTAGCCGGCCGGTGGAAACCGACATCTTTCAGCAGCACGCCGGAGAAGCTGTCGAGCTGATAGATGCGGATCTGACCCGGAACGAAGCGGATGACGGACACCTCTTCCTTGAGGTGACCACCGAGCCTGTCACGCAGATCCGCGACGGCGGCATCATATTCGGCGATGGCAGCACCGGCTTCCTGCTCCTTGCCGATGGCCGTTGCATAAAGCCGGAAGTTGATCTTCCAGTCGCCGCGCAGTTCCTTCGACATGACGGTGGGAGCAATGGCGGTGAGTTGTGGATAGATTTCCTCATGGCGCTGCTTGTTGGCAAGGATCAGGTCAGGCTCCAGCGCCGCGACCATTTCCAGGTTAATCGCACTTTCCTTGCCGACAGGTTCGGCTCCTTCCATCGCATCCGAGATGTGATCCCACCAAGGAGTGCCGTTCCAGGAGTTTGCAGCGCCGACAGGAACGACGCCAAGGGCGAGGAGAGCTTCCGTGCCTTCGTTTGTCAGCACGACGATGCGTTTGGGTGCGTCCGGCACCGTGACAGTCCCCATGCTGTCGGTGACATCGCGTGCAGACGCAGGTGAGAGGGCGAGCAGCGTACTCACACAGAGAGCAAAACCTGGCAGGGCGCGCAAAAGGAGGGCGCGTGGTTTGAAAAGCCGGAACTTCATTAGAATTCCTCCAAAAAGTTGAATATTTGCCTCCAGTATTGAAGGCGTGTATGTGACGTAGCCGTTGAATTGTCAATCGGTGGAGGGGAGCGATGACGCGGCTGATCACCGGCCTCAGCCTGGCTGTATGCGCCCTTGCGGTTTTGAGCCTGCATGCAGGTCTCACCTTTTACGGGCCGGCAACAGTCCTGTCCGCGTTTGCGGGCGCCGAGGGTACGGACGAGCTGATCGTCGCCACCCTGCGTTTGCCCAGGACGCTGATCGGGCTCTGCACAGGCGCGGCGCTCGGCCTGTCCGGATTGCTGATGCAATCGGTCACGAGAAATCCCCTGGCCGAACCCGGTTTGCTAGGCATCAATGCCGGTGCAGCGCTTTTCGTGACGCTCGGTGTCACGGTGCTGGGTCTCACGAGTCTTGCAGGTATCGGTGCTGCTGCCGTTATCGGAGCTGTTCTTGCCTCGTTTCTGGTGTTTTTGATTTCCGCTTGCACGGGCGGCGATGGTAATCCGGCAACGGTACTGCTGGCGGGTTTCACCGTTGCTGCACTCTTTGCCTCATTCACACAGATGATTCTGCTGATCGACGAAACCGCTCTGGAAACCCTTGTGTTCTGGTTGTCGGGCAGTTTCGCTGACCGGCCGTTGCGCTTGCTCTTGTTGGGGGGACCGGTCCTGATTGCCGGATTTGCCGGGAGCCTGGTTCTGGCAAATGCGCTCGACGTCCTGCGGCTTGACGATGCCAGTGCGCAGGCCGTCGGTCTGAATGTCGCCGGCGTACGCCTTGTTGCCCTCGGGTTTGCGGCGATGCTGGCTGCGGGGTCCGTGGCCATGGCCGGTCCGGTACTGTTTCTGGGCCTCGTAGCGCCGCATCTTGCCCGGCGCTTGGCAGGAGATACCTTGCCGTCAACCCGGCAACTGGTCGTGATCTCGGCGTTGCTCGGCGCGCTGGTCGCACTCTCGGCGGATATCCTTGCCCGGATCATTGTGGCGCCTGGTGAAGCTCCGGTCAGTGCAATGCTGGCCCTTGTCGGCGTGCCGTTACTGGTGCATCTGCTGCGAAGGCGGAAAGGAGCGGCGGCGTAATGGCGACCCTGTCGAGCCTGCAGCGACTTCTGCCGGTGCTGATCCTGCTTGTCGTCGTTGTGATATTTGCGGCGGGCATCGGTTCCAGCTATCTGCCGCCGGAGCGGGTGATTGCCGCGCTGACCGGCCAGGGCAGCCGTATGGACGAAGTGATTGTCTGGACGCTCCGCCTGCCGAGAATCGCCCTGGCCATTCTCGCCGGTGCCGCATTCGCACTATCCGGGGCATTGCTGCAACGGGTCGTGCGCAATCCCATGGCCTCGCCGTCCATCCTGGGGATTACCGACGGGGCTGCTGTCGGTGTCGTCCTGTTTCTGTGGCTCTTTTCGGACCAGGCCAACAACCTGACGGTCTCCATCCACTGGCAGCCGCTGGCAGCAATGACGGGGGCGGGCCTCTTCGCCGGCCTTGTGCTGATGTTGTCTGCGGCCGACGGGAGCGGCAACCGGTCGCTCAAGATCATCCTCTACGGTATTGCGCTGGCAGCGCTTGCCAAGGCAGCGGTGACGCTGCTGATCGTCGTCGGACCGGTCTACCGTGCCAGCCAGGCCCTGACCTGGCTGACGGGTTCTGTCGGCGCTGCGCACTGGCAGGATGTGCTGGTAGTGTCCACGGGACTGGCTGCCACGGTGCCGCTGCTGTGCCTGCAACGGCTCGGGCTGAGGCAACTCGCGCTTGACCCGCAGAGCGCCGCAGTGACCGGTCTTCCACTGCGGCGAACGCAACTTGGACTTCTGGCCGTTGCCATATTCCTGACGGCACTTGCGGCAGCCCATGTCGGAGCCGTCGGTTTCGTCGGCCTGATCGCGCCTCAGGTCGCCCGCATCTATTACGGTCAGTTCCGCACGGGCTATCTCGTCTCGGTTGCGCTAACCGGAAGCCTGCTTGTGCTTGCCGCCGATACGCTTGCCCGCACCATCGCCCCGCCTTTGGAACTTCCGGCAGGCGCGCTGACGGCCCTCGTCGGCGCACCGCTGTTTCTCTACCTGCTTGTGAAAGGACGGCAATCCCATGCCTGAGACACTGGCCAGCCTCAGCCGCGTCAGCGCAGCCTATGATGGCGCGCGCGCCCTCGATGAGGTATGCCTTGATCTGCCGGATGGCAACATCATCGCCTTTTGTGGTCCGAACGGCAGCGGCAAATCGACGGCGCTGAAGGTGATGCGCGGGTTGCATCGTCCGGAAGCGGGCGAAGTTCGGGTTGCCGGAAGGCAGCTGGCGGACTGGAGCGCAAAAGATCTTGCGCGCGAGGTTGCGATGCTCTCGCAATCACCGGACGCTCCAGCCGATCTAACCGTCGAAGACCTCGTGATGATGGGACGCTTTGCGCATCGCGGCCGTTTCGGCGGCCCGTCGGCAAGCGACAGGGAAGCCTGCGTGCGCGCGCTGGCCACAACTGAACTGGTGCACCTGAAGGACCGGACTTTGTCGCAGCTTTCCGGTGGCCAGCTGCAACGCGCCTGGGTGGCGATGACGCTGGCTCAGGATGCGCCGAGGATCTTTCTGGACGAGCCGACCAACCACCTCGACATCGCCCATGCCTTCGAGTTGCTGGACCTGGTCAAGCGCCTCAGCCGGGACGAGTTGAGGAGCTTCGTGATCGTGCTTCACGATCTCAACATGGCAATGCGCTATGCCGACCATGTTGTGCTTTTCGAGGCGGGCCGGATCGAGGCGAGCGGAACGACGCGAGATGTCCTGACTGCCGAGAGAGTCTCGGAAGTCTTCGGCGTCGATTGCAAGCTTGTGGAGATTGAGGGGTTGGAGAGGCCGGTACTTGTCACCTGGGGCAGGGCTGGGAAGAGAGCGGCCGGCTAAATTGCGCAAAATCTGCACATAGGCTGAAAAGGGCCTGCAAGCGGCTCCGGCACCAATGGTGCCATGACCCGCTCCGCAAAACCCGCCCTGATCTCAGTAGCGCCGCTCGGCTTTGTTGCCGCATCGGTGGTTCTCGCCTTTGAGCCCTTGCACTGGCTGATCGGCACCTGGCTCGACCGGTCCTATTCCTCCACCGGCGCGCTCTATCTCTTCGCGCTGGCAGCACTTGCCGCCTGGTCGTTGACGAGCCCGGCCAAGGCAACGGCTCCCGCATCACACACCCGGCACCGGCAGTGGGCGGTGCTTCTGCTGCTTGCCTCGGCGCTGATCCGCCTGGCGAGCCAGGTGCTCGCCATCAATGTCATTGGCGGTCTGGCGCTGGCGTTCGATGTCTATGCGCTGGCGGTTCTCCTGCGGACTGGTGAGCGCCACCGGCCGGTCTCGGCCTTCTGGCTCTCCGTCCTGTTCCTGTTCTCGCTGCCGGTGGAACGCATCCTGCAACGGCTGATCGGTTATCCGCTGCAGGAGCTTTCGGCAAACCTCTCCTGCAACGGCCTCGGTCTCTTCTTCTCGGACCTTTCCTGTGCCGGCACCCGCATTGCGTTGGCGGGCCGGGACGTGCTGGTCGATCTGCCCTGTTCGGGCACGTCCGGACTGATGCTGGCGATGGCCTTCGTGGTGATCCTGAACGCGCTCTACCGGCCGCGCCTATGGGTGGCAATGCTCTGGACCGGGACCGCCCTTGGCTTCAGCCTTCTCGGCAATGCCCTGCGCATCGGTCTGCTCGCCATCGGGATTGCCTATCCGGACAGCATTGCTGGCGCTGATGTCATGGCGCAGCCTCTGCACGACATCATCGGCTATCTGACGCTTGCCCTGTCTTTGGGCCCCGTTCTGATCCTCTACAGGCCCGAACCTGTTCCGGTCGGCTCTTCCGGGTTCGCGACTTTCCGTCTGCCGCAGATGTCGCGCGGCCAGCGGGATCTCACCGCGCTCGTCTTCCTGAGCCTTGCACTTCTCATCGTCATGCTGCCGCGCCAGGCCTTCGACGTCTCCAAACCTGCCAAGCCAAAGGATCTGCCTCTGGTGCTAGCGGGCGAGGCGGGCGTCGATCTGGTCTTGCAGCCGGTCGAGGAGGCTTATTTCCGCCAGTATGGCGGTGAAGCCCGCAAGCGCCGCTACGGCCCGATGGCCGTAACGCTGGTCGAAACTTCGTCGCCGCTGCGCCATTTGCATGCCCCGGACGATTGCCTGCGCGGTCTCGGCTACGAGGTGACATTTCTCGGGACCCGGTTCGAACCGATCCCGACCGCGCTCTACCGGGCCCACTCCGGCAAAGGTGGCGACTGGTTGGTGGCCGTCACCTTTTCGTCTTCGAGCGGCGAGGTCACCCACAACATTGCAGAAGCCATCTGGCTCTGGCTGCGGCAGCCCGGAACACGCTGGTCCAGCATCCAGCGGATCACGCCCTGGTCCCTGCCTGAAGCCCGGCTGGCCGAGCTTGAGGCTGCCGCTGGTGCCGCTCTCGATCTAACGCTTCCCAAGTCCGCTCAACTTTCCGTAGAAAAGGAGAAACGCATATGATTTTCCTGGCAAAACAGGTGCCGGCCGCCGTGCTGGCATTCTCCCTCGGCGCCCTGCCGGTGCTTCCCGCCGCTGCCGATCCGAAGTCCGAAGACTTTTCCGGAACGGTCGTTGCCGAGGCGGGCGGCAAGGAGATCCATCTGCCGCTTCTGAAGGCGGACTACCGGGTCGAGATCGATGGCGACATCGCTCATGTCGAACTGACCCAGACATTTCTCAATCCGACCCGGACGCCGCTCAACGCCACTTACCTCTTCCCGATGAACCAGAAGGCGGCGGTGCATGCCATGCGCATGGATCTCGACGGCGAAAGCATCGTTGCCCGCATCCAGAAAAAGGCGGAGGCCGAAGCCACTTTCGAGACGGCAAAACGTGAGGGCAAGGCGGCTGCGCTCCTGACCCAGCACCGGCCGAACATGTTCACCCAGGACATTGCCCATCTGATGCCGGGCCGGCCGGTGACCGTCACGCTGGATTACGTCCAGAGCGTCCCGAAGATCGACGGTGCCTACGAGCTGGTCGTGCCGATGGTTGTCGGGCCGCGATATGAAGGCGCCGGTGCCGCCCTTTCCAGCCTGACACCCAAGCCGGACAAGCCCGCCAAGGCTTATGACGACGACCGGGTGCCGGTATCCGCTGAGCCGGCAGGCCTGGACACCGCGGAAACGATCGGCAGCTGGAGGATCGACCGGCTGCCGGCCTATCCGCCGGTGATCGGTCAGAACGCGCCGGACGAGGTCGACCCGAAGCGTGTCACGCTGGATCTCAGCCTCAAGGCTCCGATGCCTGTTTCAGCCCTCTGGAGCGACACCCATGCATTGGCTGTGGACGGCGATGCGATCAAGTCCGTCCGTTTCAAATCGGGGGCAGCCATCGACAACAAGGACTTCGTGCTGCGCTACAAGCTTGCAGCCGAAAGCGAGGTGACGGCGGGTGTGTCCTCCCATTTCGAGGCGGAACGCGGTGGCACGCTGTCACTGCTGATCGAACCGCCTGCGATGCCGGTCGAAGACATGATCGGCAAGCGAGAACTGGTTTTCGTGCTCGACACGTCCGGTTCCATGGGCGGGGCGCCGATGGACGCCAGCAAGACCTTCATGAAAGCGGCGATCGAATCCCTGCGGCCGGTCGACACGTTCCGCATCCTGCGCTTTTCAAACAGCACGTCGCAGTTCTCGCGCAGCAGCGTCCTGGCTACCCGCTGGAACAAGGCGAAAGCGCTGCGGTTTGTCAGCGGCCTTAGTGCCGGCGGCGGTACGGAAATCGACCGTGCCGTCAACGCAGCCTTTGATCTCGACCAGGAAAAGGACACCACCCGCATCGTCGTCTTCCTCTCCGACGGCTATATCGGCGACGAACGCCGGGTGATCTCGACCGTTGCAAACCGCATCGGCAAGGCAAGGATCTATGCCTTCGGCGTCGGCGATGCGGTCAACCGGTTCCTGCTCGATGCGATGGCCGAGGAGGGCAGGGGATTTGCCCGATACATTGCCGCGGGTGAGGACGCCAAGGCTGCCGCGGAGGATCTTGCGACAAGACTCAAGACGCCGCTCCTGACGGATATTTCCATCGACTGGAACGGCCTCAAGGTTGCCGACCAGACGCCTGCCCGGATCCCGGATCTCTTTGCCGGAGGCTCGGTGCGGGTGCTGGGACGCTACCATACCGGCGGCAGGCATACGATTTATGTCGTCGGCATCGTCAACGGCCGTCCAGCCCGCATGCCGCTGGAGATCGATCTGAAGGCTGCCGCCGGAAACGATGAGCGAACCGCGCGAGCCTTGCCCCTGATCTGGGCGAGGGAACAGATCTTCGCCAAGAACCGCGCCTATACGATCGGCGGCAGCAGCGATACGGGTCTTGAAAATGAGATCACCGACCTCGGACTGACCTACGCCCTGCAGACGCGTTTCACCTCCTTTGTCGCCGTGTCGGAAAGGATTGTGAACGCGGCTCCGGAAACGGCGTCCCATCGGGCCGTTCCCCTGCCGCAGGTCTCCGGTGTTTCCACCAATGCCTATCCGTCGCTCAACCTCTCGGGCAGCTCCGCGCCGGAGCCGGAAGGCATCATCGGGCTGATGCTGGTCGTTCTCGCCCTGGCCGCCCGCTTCCGCCGCGATCTGCGCCGGGTGCTGCAGAAACTCATCACCCATCTGAGGACGTTCACGTCAAGAAACCGGTCGGGAAGTGGCCTGCCGGTAGACCCCGCGCTGCCCAGGAGCCTGCGCCGGGACGGCTGGTGGCTGGAAACCTGATCGCCGCTTCGCTATTGGTAACGCTCCCGCGGGACAACTGCGGGAGCCTTTTCGGGAAGAACACATTGCCTGGCCAAACCATTCTTGTTGTCGACGACGATCCGCATATCCGCGACGTCATCTGTTTCGCGCTTCAAAAAGCCTCCTATGTCTTCGAGGTTGCCACGGACGGCAAGGAGGCGCTGGACAAGGCGCTTCTGTGCAATCCGGCCCTGATCGTGCTCGATATCGGCCTGCCGGAGATGGACGGACTCGATGTCTGCCGGCACCTGCGCCGCACGTCCGAAGTGCCGATCCTGTTCCTGTCCGCCCGCGACGACGAGATCGACCGGATCGTCGGGCTCGAACTGGGTGCCGACGACTATGTGACCAAGCCCTTCAGTCCGCGCGAGCTGATTGCGCGGGTCGGGGCGATCCTCAAGCGTTACGGCGCGCCCGCTCCGGCCGAAGCCGATTTACCGCCGGCGGCACTCCGTCACGGCATGCTGGAACTGGACAAGGCACAGCGGCTCGTCACGGTTGGTGAGGCCTCTGTCGGCCTCACGGCCATTGAATTCGACATCCTGGCGACGTTGCTCGCCCGGCCGAAGATCGTCTTCACCCGTGAGCAGATCCTGGAAAAGGCTTACCCGGACAACATCCATGTCTCGGACCGCACGATCGACAGCCATATCCGCAACATCCGTGCGAAGCTCGGCGGTGCGGGCTGCGGCGATGCCATCGAGACGGTGCACGGCGTCGGCTTTCGCCTTGGCCCCTGCCGGGTTGGGACCGGGGCCGGCGGATGATCCTTTCCCGAGCCTTCCGCGACAAATGGCGTCCGCCGCTTTCCATGGTGGTTGCGGGCGTGCTCGGCATCATGCTGCTGGTGCCGCTTGCCGGAGTGGCTTTTTTCCGGGTCTACGAAAACCAGCTTATAGAGACGACGGAAGCGGAACTGATCGGCCAGTCGGCGGCAATCGCAGCCGTGACGGCGCAGCGACTGGAAGAAATTGGCGGCGAGGATCTGCCGCTGGGGCTGAAAGTACCGAAGACGGCGGATGTGCCGGACGGCCGTAGCATCTATCTGCGCCAGCCCGGAGGCAGCTGGTCGCCGCAACTGCCGGAACTGGATCTCACCCGCACACCGGTTCTGACCCGACGAGGCGCGCCGCAACCAGCCGCCGCGCCGCCGCATCCGGCCTACCTGAAAGCCGGGCAATCGATCGACCGCATCCTGCAGGACACCCAGAAGAAGACGCTGGCCGGGTTCCGGCTGCTTGATTTCAACGGTGTCATCATCGCCGGACGGGAGGATCTCGGCCTGTCGCTTGCCCACGTGGAAGAAGTCAAAAAGGCGCTAGGTGGACGCTATTCCAGTGCCCTGCGCGAGCGGATCGTCGACAATCCGCAGCCGATCTATTCCATCAGCCGGGGAACCAGCGTTCGCGTCTTTGTTGCGATGCCGATTGTCGTGAACGACCGGGTCGCGGGCGTCGTCTATGCGTCGAGGACGCCCAGCAACATCCTCAAGGAAATGTTCCTGAAACGAGAGGCCGTCTTCTGGGTGGTGGTCTTCGTGCTGGCGGCGACCTTTGTCGTCGGCTTCATCTTCGCCCGCGCCATCACCGGCCCGATCAAGGCACTGACAAAGCGTTCGCTGGCCATCGGCAATGGCGAGCGGGAAGCGCTCGCACCGCTCGCGATCCATGGCAACCGGGAAATCCACGCCCTGTCGGAAAGCATGCTGGAAATGTCGCGCAAGCTCTTCGAGCGCAATGACTACATTTCCACATTTGCCAACCATGTGACCCACGAGTTGAAGACACCGCTGACCTCGATCCAGGGGGCGGCGGAGCTGCTTCAGGATGCCGGGGCAGAGCTCAGTGAGGCCGACAGGGAGAGGTTCCTCGGCAACATCCTGCGCGATACGGACCGGGCCTCCAGGCTTTTGAACCGTCTCCGCGATCTTGCACGTGCCGACAGCGTCGAGATCGGCGGGCGTTGCCGTCTGGAAGAGGTTGTCGCGGAGGTGCGGGGACGGTGCGAGGGGCTGGCGATCGATTGTCCGGCGGACGCCGAGCTGCCGATGTCAGCGGAAAACGCCCGCATCGTCTTTGAAAACCTCGTCGACAACGCGCGCAAGCACGGTGCAGACCGGATTGGCGTGACCGGCTCACTTAACGCAGGTGAGGTGACTATCCGCGTTCAGGACAATGGCGAGGGAATTTCGGAAGGCAACTCCGACCAGATCTTCGAGCTGTTTTTCACCACGCGCCGGCAGAGCGGCGGCACCGGAATGGGCCTCGGTATCGTTCAGGCGCTCCTGAAAGCCCATCGCGGTACAATCCGGCTGGTGCCCTCCGAAGATCAGGGAGCCTGTTTCGAGATCCGCTTCGAACCGCCGCCGGGCTGATACCTCACCCAATCAGATCGTACTGAACTCTACCGCCAGATGATCGATCAGCGCGCGCAGGCGCCGGGTCAGGTGGCGGTTCGGCGGATAGAGCGCATAGACGCCGAAGACATCGGTCTCGTAGTCCGGCAGAACCCGTTCCAGCTCGCCGGCTTCCAGTGCCGCCTTCGCCGCATAATAGGGGGCCCGGGTAATCCCGAGACCGCCGACGGCAAGGCGCACGAGCGAGCCCGGGGAATTGGACTGAACCACGCCATTCAGCCGGATAACGTGTTCCTCGCCGCCGGAGCGGAAACGCCAGATGTTGCGCTCAAGCTGGTTGTTGTCGACCAGGCAGGCATGGGTTGCGAGTGCGTGAGGGCTTTTGGGGCGGCCGTGCCGCTGCAGATAGTCGGGCGAGGCGCAAAGCAGCAGTGGCATGTCGACGAGCTTGCGGGCAATGAGGGTGGAGTCCTTCAGGGAACCGATGCGGATTGCCAGGTCGAAGCCTTCCTCCACCAGCGCCACCCGGTAATCGGTCAGCTTCATGTCGAGTTCGACATCGGGGTGCTTGCGTAGAAACGGCACCAGCGCCTCCGACAGCCGCGTGCTGCCGAAGCCGGTCGGTGCCGTCAGGCGGATCGGTCCGGCAAGTGCTCCCTGGCGCTCGCGTACGAGACTGTCCAGGTCGTCGATCTGTTCCAGGATCGGGCGGCACTGCTCCAGATAGGCGGTGCCGACATCGGTCAACGAGACGCTGCGCGTGGTGCGGTTGAAGAGCTGGGTCTTCAGCCGGTTTTCCAGATGCTGGACATATTTGCTGACGAGCTTGGTCGACAGGCCCAGCCGGCGTCCCGCTTCAGTAAACGACCCCTCCTGGGCGACCGCGATAAAGGCCCGCATGGTTTCGATCTTGTCCATCGCCATCGTCTCCGGTCAACGCACATGCTGGCTGCTTATTGTCCCTGAATTGTACATAATAATTGAATGAAATCGATTATTATTTCCGATCGAGGGAGGTGACATATTGCGCTCAGCGGACCGGGCACATCGGCTCCGCGCAAGATCAAGAGGAGCAGATATGTCCAGCGCCATCCGCATTCACAACTTCCCGCTTTCCGGCCATTGCCACCGTGTCGAGCTGTTCGCGAACCTGACAGGCATCAATCATGAGCTTGTGTTTGTCGACCTCGCTGCCGGCGAACACAAGAAGGAGCCGTTCCTGGCGCTCAATCCTGCCGGCAAGGTGCCGGTGATCGAGGATGGAAGTGTGGTCGTGGCCGATTCAAACGCAATCCTGGTCTATCTTGCCCGCAAATACGCTCCGGACTGGCTGCCGAAGGACGTCGTCGAGGAAGCTGAGGTGCAGCGCTTCCTGTCGATGGCGGCAAACGAAATCGCCAACGGTCCGGCCGCTGCCCGGCTGGTGACGGTGTTCGGCGCTCCGCTCGATGCCGAGCGCGCCAAGACGATCGCGACCTACGTCTTCGATATTCTGGAAGCGCATCTGAAAGATCGGGACTGGCTTGTCGGAAACAAGCCGACTGTCGCCGATGTGGCGATCTACACCTACACGGCTCACGCGCCGGAAGGGAATGTGTCTCTCGATCCCTACCCGAACATCCGCGCCTTTCTGAAGCGTGTTGAGGCGCTCCCCGGGTTCGCGGCGATGCCCGTCAGCAAGGTTGGTCTGGCTGCCTGATCCAGGATCTGTTCCGGAGAGACTGTTTGGGTCTCTCCGGACCTTGCCTCACTTCTTCCCACAGGAGATCGAAAATGCTGGACGATGGCTTGAAACAAGACGGGCAGAGCAGCGGGTCGCCGTTTCATGACGGCGAGCGCCAGGTGCAGGAACGCCTTGGCGACCGGGAAGTGGACCGTTGGGCGCGTGGCGCCATCCGCAGCTTCATGCCCGACCAGCACAGGATCTTCTTTCAGGACCAGCCTTTCATGATCGCCTCTGCGCGCGATGCCGCAGGCCGACCATGGGCAACGCTGCTGGAAGGAGGGCCTGGTTTCGTACGCTCGCCCGATGCCGTTTCGCTGGAAATCTCGGCGCGGCCGGTCGCCGGCGATGCGCTGGACGGCGCGCTGAAGGAAGGGGCCGATATCGGTCTGATCGGCATCGAGCTCGCCACCCGCCGCCGCAACCGTGTCAACGGCACCGTGACTGCTGTGAGCGAGGACGGGATAAGCTTCGCCGTCGGCCAGTCCTTCGGCAATTGCCCGCAATATATCCGCGCACGCAAATACTGGTGGAGCCCGGAGAAGACGTCGGGTACTGCTGCGCGTGGAGCATCCCTGACCGCGTCCCAGAGCGCCTGGATCGCATCGTCAGATACGTTCTTCATAGCAACCGGTTACCGGGGCGAGGGTGACAATCCGGCCTATGGCATGGATATCTCCCATCGCGGCGGCGAGCGCGGCTTTGTCGAGGTCCTGGATGACCGCACACTCCGGTTTCCCGATTATGCCGGCAACCGCTTCTACAACACGCTCGGCAACATTCTCGCCGATCCGCGTACCGGGCTCCTGTTCCTGGATTTTTCGACCGGCAGCCTGCTGCAGGTGACGGGGCGGGCAAGCATCGATTTCGGCTCGGAGGCGGTTGCTCGCGTTCCCGGCGCGCGGCAACTGGTGACGCTTGAGATCGACGAGATTGTCGAGCTGACTTCCGTTCTGCGCCTGCGCTGGCAACAGGATGCTGCTCCCGCCCGGTCGTTGCGCCTCGTGGAGCGCGTCAAGGAAAGCGCAGATGTTACGTCGTTCCATTTCGAGGCGAGGGATGGCGGTCCGCTGAAGCCCTTCGTGGCAGGCCAGCACCTTCCGCTCGAGTTGAACCTCACGGGAGGTCTCGGCAAGGTCTCTCGCAGCTATTCTCTCTCCGGTTCGCCGAAGGCCGGCCGCTATCGGATCTCTGTCAAGCGCGAGCCGCAGGGGCTGGTGTCGCGCATCCTGCATGACGGGCTCGAAGTCGGGACCATGATCGATGCGGGCACACCGGCGGGGACTTTCGGACTGCCGGAAACTCAGGATCCGCTGGTTCTCGTCAGCGCGGGCATCGGCGTAACGCCGCTTCTTTCCATGCTGCATGCCGTGGCTGCGGAGGAGGGCAGCCGGCCTGTCTGGTTCGTTCATGGCGCCCGCGACGGGGAGCACCATCCTTTCCGCGAGGAGGTAAGGGCGCTTGCCGCGCGCAACGCGAACATCCGCCTGCTGACCCATTACAGCCGCCCGCTGGAAACGGATACCAGGGGGAAGGACTTTGACCACGAAGGACGCATCACTGCCGAAAGCCTCGTGGCTCTGACCGGTGCGGTCAACGCCCTCTATTACCTCTGTGGACCTGCAGCTTTCCTGGGCGAATTGAAGGCCGGGCTGGAACAGGAAGGGATTCCGGAGAGCCGGATCTTCGAGGAGAGTTTTTGAGGAAAGTAGGTGAGATTGCTGTCTTTCCAGAAACTCAGGAACCTACGCTTATCCGCGATCCTTTCGACTTGCGCCCCTCTCCTCCCTTTGCGGGGCAGGGCGACCGCATTTGGAATATTTCCTTGCTCGATGCGTTTGACAGATCACTGCCGCGTTACCCCGGACAAGCGAAGCGCAGATCCGGGGCCTACTCGCAGAGCCACTTGCCGAAAGCGCCTGACGTCTCCTGCAAAGGTGCTGCCCTGTCCCACCCCTCTGGAAACGAGTGGGCCCCGGGTCTCGCGAAGCTCGCCCGGGGTGACACCAGTGTTTTCTGAATGACTGTTCCAAATGCGATTGCCCTGCCTTGCGGGGGAGATGTCCACGACGTGGACAGAGGGGGGGTGGCATCGCCACAAAATCGAATTCGCCGAATATATCAATGAGGCCGTCACCCCCCTCTGTCAGCGGTGCTGACATCTCCCCCGCAAGAGGGGAGAGGGGAGCAAGCGGAAGCTTCCGTCGTCTAATGCCTTGTGGTGGGGCTCAAAAGTCCCTCACGCCCCCGGCGCGAAATCCACGTGGATGTGGTTGCCGTCCGGGTCCCAGATATTGAAGGCGACGATGCCGGTGCCCGGCTGGACGGATTTGCGGTGGCGTTCGCCACGGGCGATCAGGCGCTGCTCGAACGTCTCGGCACCGGTTGCGGTGAAAGCGAAATGTTCAAGCTTCAGTTTTTCCTCAGAGCCGACAGCCGGGTCTCCCTCGATGCCGACAAGATGGATCGCGGCAGTTCCGCCCGCGTAGAGCCAGGCGCCTGGGAAGGTAAAATCCGGCCTCGGGCCCGGATGCATGCCGAGCACCTCTCCGTACCAGGCAACAAGCGCCTCGAGCTGCGTTGTCCTGAGGTTGACGTGGTCGAGTTTTCCGATCTGCATCAGGCGGCCTTCCATTTGATCGAGCAGCCGATGGAGGGGATCTGCTCCGCCGGACCCTTGCCCGTCTCGGCAACCAGCTTCATTGCCTCGTAGAGCTCGCGGGGGCCGTCTGCGGGCATATTCGGGCGGGTCGCATCGATTCGCCCACGGTATTGCAGGCCGAGATCCCGGTTGAAGCCGAAGAAATCCGGGGTACAGACCGCCCCGTAGGCGTTGGCGACGCTCTGGTCGGGATCGTGCAGATAGGGGAAGGGAAAGGCTTTCTCCTCCGCCATCTTCTTCATGTTGACGAAATTGTCGGCCGGATAGGCGACCGGGTCGTTGGAGCAAATTGCTGCGACGCCGATGCCGAGCGCTTGCAGGTCGCGGGCGTCGCGGATGATTCTGTCGAGCACGGCCAGCACATAGGGGCAGTGGTTGCAGATGAACATCACGAGCAGACCGTTGTCGCCCTGGAGGCTTGAAAGATTGTGGCTTGCACCGTCGGTTGCCGGCAGTTCGAAGGTGGGAGCCGGCCAGCCGAAGTCGCAGACCGGGGGAGTGAGGGCGGGCATGGGGAACCTCGTCTGGCTGATTTTCCAGTGCCGGAAGGGCATGGCTGAAGTCTGGCGCTCTTCCGGCCGGATGCTGTTTGGGGCGGTCAAATTCTCACCAAATTGTTAAAGCACGGCAAGGCCTTCGGCGAAAAGGCCCGGTTCCTTTAACCTTTGCGAAAAAAGTATCAGCAACCGGAAATTTCCTATTGCATCGCACCCCGAACAGGCGCATATACGCCTTGCCCAAATTCGCACGTGCCCGTGGTCGCCCATGGGATGTCGCTCAAAAGACATCTCTTAAGGGACCTCTGCCAGACAATCCGCCAAGGGGCGGGGCAGTTGAGATCCGGACGACTTAAAGCAACGACGTAAGAGGGCTTTTTTGGTCTCTGCCGGGGTTTCCAACCTCCGGCGTCACTGAAGAGGCACTTGTTACTTCATTGCCCGACGTGCGGTTCGGTACTCCCGATCCAATCAACGGCATTCCCGACGCGGGAAAGCTTTGCGCTGCTTGGCAGCGTCTGGCCCAACCGTCGCTGCGGTCAACCCGGCCTCCGGTTCCATCCCGGGGGAGGCCCGGTGCGCTCTGCAGCATCCTGCGACGTGAACGCAGCGCGCGAGCCAAGGAAAGAAGCGCGCCTGCGGCTTGAGATTGAGAAGAGGGAAACTCCCATGACCGACCGTATCCGCGACTTCCTCCGCCGACGTGAAGCCGATGGCCCCTGTGTCGTCGTCGACCTCGACATCGTGCGTGACAATTTCGAAGCCTTTGCCAAGTCCCTGCCGGATACGTCCGTCTATTACGCCGTGAAAGCCAACCCGGCGCCCGAGATCCTGTCGCTGCTGGAAAGCCTCGGCTCCTCCTTCGATTGCGCCTCCGTCGGCGAAATCGAAATGGTGCTGGCAACCGGCGCCTCTGCTGCCCGCATTTCCTACGGCAACACCATCAAGAAGGAGAAGGACATTGCGCGTGCCTATCAATATGGCGTCCGCCTCTTCGCCGTCGACTGCGTCGAAGAAGTCGAAAAAATCGCCCGCGTTGCCCCTGGCTCCCAAGTCTTCTGCCGCGTCCTGTGCGACGGCGTCGGAGCAGAATGGCCGCTCTCCCGCAAATTCGGCTGCGACCCCGAAATGGCGCCCGACGTCCTCGAACATGCGCACCGGCTCGGTCTTGTCGCCCATGGCGTCTCCTTCCACGTCGGCTCCCAGCAAGCCAACCTCCAGGCCTGGGATCTCGCTCTCGCCATGGCTGCGGGCGTCTTCCAGGAAATGGCCGTCCGCGGTGTAGAACTGAAGATGGTCAACATGGGTGGGGGCTTCCCGACCCGTTACCTGAAGGACGTCCCGGGCGTTTCGACCTATGGCGAAGCGATTTTCCAGGCGCTCTGCAAGCATTTCGGCAACCGCCTGCCGTCCACGATCATCGAACCGGGTCGCGGCATGGTCGGCAATGCCGGCATGATCGAAGCTGAAGTCGTGCTGATTTCCCGCAAATCCGCCAACGATGAAGTGCGCTGGGTCTATCTCGACATCGGCAAGTTCCATGGCCTCGCCGAAACCATGGATGAAGCGATCCGTTATCCGATCCGCACCCCGCGCGACGGCGACATCACCGCGCCCTGCGTGCTGGCCGGCCCAACCTGCGACAGCGTCGACGTGCTTTATGAAAAGACGCCGTATGAACTGCCGGTCAGCCTCTCCATCGGCGACAAGGTCCTGATCGAGGCCTGCGGTGCCTACACCACGACCTACTCCACGGTCGGCTTCAACGGCTTCGCGCCGCTGGCCTCCTTCGTTATCTGACGGCGAAGACCATGATCGACATTGTGGAGGAGGCGCCGGCTCATACCGGCGCCCGCGAGGCTCTGCTCGACCTCTGCTTCGGCGAGGCGCGCTTTGCCAAAACCTCGGAACGCCTGCGGGAAGGCCGGCTGCCCGTCTTCGCCTTCACGGCGCTGGACGAAACCGGCAAGCTTGTCGGGACGGTGCGGCTCTGGTCCGTTGTGGACGACTGCGGCTTCCAGAGCCTGCTGCTCGGACCGCTCGCAGTCGATCCGGCTTGCCGCGGACATAAGGTCGGCGACCGCTTGATGCGCCATGCGCTCAACCAGGCCGCCGTCCATGGCCACGGTTCGGTGATCCTGGTCGGCGATCTGCCCTATTACGCCCGCTTCGGCTTTGCCGCCGGGCTTCTGGACGACGTCAGCCTGCCGGGTCCGGTCGAGTATGACCGGTTCCTGGGCGTGGAATTTGCTCCCGGTCACCTGGCCGGACTGGATGGCATGTTGTCGGCAGCCGGTCTCTTCGACCCGATGGCCGGGCTTGCCACACCGGAAGACGTCTTTTCCGTATCCCGGAACTTCTAAGCTTTGTGACATTAAGGATGGCGGCGAAATTTTTCGCCGCCATCTCTTGTTTTTTTGCGCATACACTTGTTTTTTAAGAAAAACAGGTTCCGGAACACACGTTCATCTTCTTCAGCTGGAAATAATCCGAGAAGACTTGCAAATCCTGCGAAAACCAGCCACATCTACTCAAAAGCGCAATGAGTGCGCTTCTGTGCGTGAGGAACTTCCCAACAGGCCGGACCCGCGAAGACCGACGGGCGGCGAACCGGAAATGATTGGAGTATAAAATGACCGACGAAACCAACGGCGGCGCGCCGAAAGATCCGGCGCCGAAGGCTGCCCGCAAGCCAGCGACGCGGCGCAAGGCCGCCGCCAAGCCTGCGGCTGCCAAGCCCGCCGCGGCCAAGCCGGCCAGCTCCACGTCCGCAACTGCAAAACCTGCCGCGACCAAGGCGGCCGCGAAGCCTGCAGACACGAAAACAACCACAGCCAGAAAGACGGCAGCAAAGCCTGCTGCGACGAAAGTCCCGGCAAGGCCCGCATCCGCCAAGCCGGCCGCGAAACCCGCAGTGACCAGGGCCGCCGCCAAACCCGCTCTTGCAAAAGCCGCTGCCGCAAAGCCTGCAGCAGCCAAACCCGCAGCGGCCAAACCCGCAGCGGCCAAACCCGTAGCGGCCAAAGCTCCTGCTGCCAAGGCACCTGTGAAAAGGGCCGCTACCCGCAAGCCGGCCGCAAAGGCCCCGGCGGCGTCCGCCGCGCCGAAGGCGGCTGCCCAGGCCGCAGTCACCTGGCCGGTGCACGGCACCATCACCGGACCGCTGGTGATGATCGGCCTCGGTTCCATCGGCCGGGGGACGCTGCCTCTGATCGAGCGTCATTTCAACTTCGACAAGAACCGCTTCACGGTGATCGATCCGGTCGATCGAAATGCCGCGCTGGTGACCGACCGTGGCTACAAGTTCCAGAATGTCGCGCTGACGCCTGAAAACTACAAGGACATCCTGACACCCCTGCTGACGGAAGGCGAAGGCCAGGGGTTCCTGGTCAATCTTTCCGTCGATACTTCTTCGCTCGATCTGATGAAGTTCTGCCGCAAGCTTGGCGTCCTTTACATCGACACGGTCGTCGAACCCTGGGCGGGCTTTTATTTCGATGACACGGCACCTGCGGCCGAGCGCACCAATTATGCGCTGCGTGAAGCCGTGCGCCGGGAGAAGAAGAAGAACCCGGGCGGCACCACGGCCGTTTCCTGCTGCGGCGCCAATCCGGGCATGGTGTCCTGGTTCGTCAAGCAGGCCCTGATCGATATCGCCAATGAAACCGGCGTCAAGTTCAAGGAACCGACCGGCCAGAAGGGCTGGGCGAAGCTGATGAAGAAGGTCGGCGTCAAGGGCATCCACATTGCCGAACGCGACACCCAGCGGGCCAACGAACCGAAGCCCTTCGGCGAGTTCTGGAACACCTGGTCCGTGGAAGGTTTCCTGTCCGAGGGTTTCCAGCCGGCGGAGCTTGGCTGGGGCACGCATGAGACCTGGAAACCGGGAAATGCCAAGAAGCACAAGAAGGGCTGCAAGGCGGCGATCTACCTTGAACAGCCCGGTGCCAACACCCGCGTTCGCACCTGGTGCCCGACGCCGGGCGCGCAATACGGCTTCCTGGTGACGCACAACGAGGCGATTTCAATCGCCGACTATTTCACGGTTCACGAGGGCAAGAAGGTCTCCTACCGGCCGACATGTCATTATGCCTATCATCCGGCCAACGTCGCGGTGCTGTCGCTGCACGAGCTCTTCGGCTCGGCCGGCAAGATCCAGGAAACGCTGCATGTTCTGGGTGAGGACGAACTCCAGGACGGCATCGACGAACTGGGCGTGCTGCTCTACGGCCACAAGAAGAATGCCTACTGGTACGGCTCGCAGCTGTCGGTGGAAGAGACGCGGAACCTTGCGCCCTACCAGAACGCCACCGGTCTGCAGGTGACCTCCGCGGTGTTGGCCGGCATGGTCTGGGCCCTGGAAAACCCGAAGGCCGGGATCGTGGAAACCGACGAGATGGACTACAAGCGCTGCCTCGAAGTGCAATTGCCCTATCTCGGTCCGGTGAAGGGCTACTACACCGACTGGACGCCGCTGGAGAACCGTCCGGGCTTCTACAAGGAAGACATCGATACCAGCGATCCCTGGCAGTTCCGCAATATCCTGGTGCGGTAAGACGGTGGCTGGCGTGCCTTCGACCTGAAACAGGTGGAACGGGCGAAAAAGCAGAAGCGAATTCGGCACCGCCAGTGAAAACCGGCGGTGTTTTCTTTTGCCGCGTCCTGCGGCGTGTCGCGCGTCACAGGACTGCTGGTCTCAAAGGTCCTAGATATCCACTACCGCCGGGCCGGCCATGCCGCCGGACAACGTTTATCTCGACCGAGGATCCATCCCGTGCTCACCAAAGTTGAAACACTGCGCGACACCACAGCCGCATCTCCCCTTGAAACCGGTGCCCGTCATGCCGGGCCAACGCGTGTCCTGCATTGGCTCATTGCCGTCCTGGTGCTGGCGACCTGGCCGCTTGGTGTTGTCATCAAGTTCGTCAAGGGCGAGGTGGCGATGGACTTCTACATGCTGCACGAAAGCTTGGGCTTCCTGGTGCTGTGGCTGATGCTCCTCAGGGTCGGAAACAAGCTGATCGCCCGCAAGCCACCGGCAGAAGGTCCCGCCATCGAGCGCCTGGCCGCGGCGGCAGTGCACGGGCTGCTTTACCTGTTCCTGATCGTCATGCCCTTGAGCGGGTTTCTCGCCACCAACGCCCACGGTTTTCCGCTGCACTGGTTCGGGCTGGTCGAGATCTGGAGCCCTATCGGCAAATCGCCTGACATCGCCTGGACGCTGTCGGCCATCCATTCCTGGAGCGCCTGGACCCTGTTCGCTCTATTAGGCCTGCATATTGGGGCAGTGCTCTTCCACCATGTCATCCGGCGGGACGGAACGCTCTACCGGATCCTGTGACATCGGCGATTGCCTCTGCGCTCCGCGGCCCGTCATGACCTGTCAGCAGCGCGGCCGCGTGTGCCGCATATCACTGGACACAAAGTTTTTGCCCCTTAGACAGAACGGGCCGGCGCGCTCCCTTCGCGCCGGTTCGAAATGGGGGAAGCTTCATCAAACTATTGCCTGATGGCCTCATGGTTCGCGTGCCGGAGCGATCCGGACGGGACGGTTTTCTTTCAAGTTTTTTCACCTTCCGGGACGGCCGGTTGTCAGCGGTCATGTCCGGATAGTCTTCACAGATTGAGGTATCACATGACTTTCGAGCAGAATTCCGCAACAGCAGAGATCGAAAGCGAGACGCAAGCCGCGTCAGGGAACATTGTTCTGACCGTAACGGTTCAGGCCTATATCCGGGTGCTGGAGGCCTTTTCCAGCGGCTGCGCTTCTGTCATCAGCGCCAAGGGCGCGACCCGGTCGGAGGCAGAGCTGTTGAGTTTTCCCGATCACCTTTGGGACGACACGGGCACGGCACGCAACAGCATGCAGCGGTGGTTCGAGCCCGATCCGCGGAGGTGAGGCCCGGAGCGGGCGGTCAGCCGATGAGGCGGACGACCTCGACGGCTTCCGACTTGCCCTTGACCTTGTGGGTGCCGATCGCTTCGCGGTGGATCTCATTGCCGAGATTTCTCGCAAGTTCACCGGAAGCCAGGATGATGATCTCGGCTTCGGCATCGATTTCCTTGCCGAGGCTTTCCAGCCGCGAGGCGGCATTCACGGTGTCGCCGATCACCGTATAGTTGACACGCTCCGGTGCACCGATGTCGCCGACGACAAGCGGGCCGAGATGCAGGCCGATGCGGATACGCACCGGCGGTTCGCCCCGGGTGCGCCGGGCCTCGTTGTCGGCGCTGATTGCTTTCGCCATGCCGAGTGCTGCGCGGGCGGCGGGTTCTGCCGGATTGTCCAGCCGTTCCGGGGCGCCCCAGAAGGCCATGACGCTGTCGCCGATGTATTTGTCGATCGTGCCGCCTTGCCGGGTGATTTCTGCACCGAGCAGCGACAGATGATGGTTGACGAAGGCCGCGGTTTCCGTTGCCGACATGCCTTCGGAGGCAGAGGTGAAGCCGGCAATATCGGTGAAGAGCACGGCGACCTCGCGCTCTTCCGGCGGCGCTTCGGCGCGGCCTTCGCGCAGGAGCTTTTGCACAAGGGTGGTCGGCACATAGCGGTTGAAGGCGGTGAGGCCGCCGACCATCGCGTTGAACCCCCGGGACAGGTCGTCCAGCTCGCGGATGACGCTGGAGGGTAGCGGTTCGACGGATGCAAGGTTGAGGCCGGCAACCTCCTTGGCGGCAACCGAAGCGCGCTGCACCGGCTTGGCGATCCGCTGAGCCAGAAGCACCGCGCCAAGGAGCGACAGAAGCAGCAGCCCGCCCCCGGCTAGCGCGGCAGTCAGCAGCTGGTCCAGCGGTTGGTCCAGGAACTCCGCCGGAAAATGCACGCCGATGCGCACCGGCAGACCCAGAAGGTTGTCGTTCTTCTTCTCCAGGATGACGAAGCGTTTCAAGCCGGTTTCGTCCAGGCCGACATGGAGATCGAGGTTGTCCGATATGTCGAACGCCTCGTTGTCCAGCTTCGGCATGTTCGCAAATTCCGACAGGAACGTATCCGGGATCTGGCCGACGTGAAGAAGCGGACTTTCTGCGCTGAGGTCGTCGAACTTCTTGTGCAACTCCGGATGGGCAATGATCTCGTGTGTGTCTTGCCGCATCAGGAAAACGGTGATGTCGTCGGTCGACACATGCCAGGTGATTTCCGAAACGCGGTCGAGCGACATGCCGATCAGAAGGCTGCCGCGGTAGGTCTTGCCCTCATGAAGCGGCCGGACGAACACGTAGTAGGTGTGTTCGCGGTTCGGCATATAGAGAGGATCGCTCCAGAAGGCGCCGGTTTCCTGCGCGGCCCTTTCTGTCAGCGGAACAAGGGCTGGAATGTCGGCTGCGAGCTTCACATCGCCGCCCAGTATCCTGCCGTCCGCATCCCCCCTGTCGATATCGACGCCTTCCCCCTTTTCGTTCACAAGCACCAGGAACGAAACCTGTTCCATCGGTGCGAGTGCGCCGTGGAGATAATGGAGCAGCAGATCCGGATCGTCGAAGGGCAGCTCCTTGCTCTCATAGGTCCGCCGCGTGAATTCGGCGGTCTCCGTCACGGCGTGCAATTGCTCGATGAAGGCGGTCTCGGCCGCTTCCATGCCGATGTCGACGATCTCACCGCCGAGCTGGCGCACGACTTCGGACGAGGTGACCGCCTGAATGAGCAGGATGCTGGCAGCCGTCAGCAGGACGAAGCTGCCGATTACGGTGGCAAGGGTCGGGGTGATGAAGAGTTTCTTGCGATCTGCCACGTTTGGGGTCCGGAGCTGGGTCTTTTGATATCTCTTTCAAATTCAGCGTCAAAGGGCAATCCGTCAGGACCTGTTTGCGGGCAGATACTTCCTCGAATGACTTGGTCCCGAAGGCGAAACTCTCCATCGTCATCCCGGACGCAGCGCAGCGAAGATCCGGGACCGGTGAGTTGAGATCCATCGGTTGTTTCGAAGAAAACGCGGGGGCTTTGCCTCCCCGGTCCCGGCTCTTGCTGCGCGCGGCCGGGATGACGACGGAGAGGTGGTTGGAACGAAAAAGACCCGCCGATCCGATCAGCGGGTCTTCAAGGATGCATATAAAAGGGACCGTTCCGGCAGGCTCAGGAGGCCTGTTCCGCCCGGTCGAATTTGTGACCGTAGTCTACGGCAACCTCGTAGTCGGGATCTTCCAGGACCGAGACCTCGATCAGGTTGCCTGCCTTGGCGAGCAGCTTCTGGCAGTCCGGTGACAGGTGGCGCAAATGCAGGCGCTTGCCGGCCGCCTCGTACTTTGAGGCGAGCGCGTCGATCGCTTCCAAGCCCGAATGGTCGACCACGCGGCTGTCGATGAAGTCGACGACCACATCTTCAGGATCGCCGACCGGATCGAACAGGTCCACAAAGCCGGTGGTGGAGCCGAAGAAGAGCGGGCCGGTGAGGCGGTAGACTTTCCAGCCTTCCTTGCTGGTGCCGATCCGTGCACTGATGCGGCTGGCGGCGTTCCAGGCATAGGCGAGGGCGGAGATGATCACACCGACAACGACGGCGACTGCCAGGTCCGAATAGACGGTGACGCAGGTGACGATGACCATCACCAGGGCGTCGATCAGCGGGATCTTGTGCACGATCTTCAGGCTGGTCCAGGCAAAGGTGCCGATGACGACCATGAACATGACGCCGACGAGGGCCGCGACCGGGATCTGCTCGATCAGCTGCGATGCAACGACGATGAAGGACAAAAGGAAGAGCGCTGCGGCAATGCCGGAAAGGCGTGTGCGGGCGCCGGACTTCACGTTGATCATCGACTGGCCGATCATGGCGCAACCGCCCATGCCGCCGAAAAATCCGGTGACGATGTTGGCCGTGCCCTGAGCGACACATTCCTTGGAGGCACCGCCCTTGGTGTTCGTCAGGTCAGCGACAAGGTTCAGCGTCAACAGGGATTCGATCAGGCCGATGGCAGCCAGGATCACTGCATAAGGGAAGATGATCTTGAGCGTCTCAAGGGTGAGCGGCACCATCGGAATGTGGAAATCCGGCAGGCCGCCGGCAATCGACGCGAGGTCGCCGACCGAGCGGGTGTCCAGGTTGAAGCCGAGGACGAGGGCCGAGACGACCAGAATACCGGCAAGCGGTGCAGGGAAGGACTTGGTGAGTTTCGGCAGGAACCAGATGACGGCCATGGTCAGCGCGATCAGGCCCAGCATCAGGTAGAGCTGCGAGCCTTCCATCCAGGTCAGGTCGCCATTGCCGTCCGGCACCTTGAACTGGCCGAGCTGGGCGAGAAAGATGACGATAGCCAGGCCATTGACGAAGCCGAGCATCACCGGATGCGGCACCATGCGGATGAACTTGCCCCATTTGAGCAAGCCGACGGCAATCTGGATAATGCCCATCAGCACCACAGTCGCGAAAAGGTATTCGACCCCGTGCTGGCTCACCAGCGAGACCATGACCACGGCAAGAGCGCCGGTGGCACCGGAAATCATGCCGGGACGGCCGCCAATGCAGGCGGTGATCAGGCCGACAAAGAAGGCTGCGTAAAGCCCGACCAGCGGATTGACGCCAGCGACAAAGGCAAAGGCGACGGCTTCCGGAACGAGGGCCAGGGCCACGGTCAGGCCGGCGAGAAGTTCCGTCTTGATGCGGGAAGCATCCATCTTAACAGGTTTAGCGGGCGCAATGGCCTCCGCGCGTGCTGACACGGGCTGCTCCAGATATTTCGTGTGGTTTTGAAGGTCGGAGCCGGACCTGCCCGGACACTCGCTCTTTGACCTGGATCAAGTCCGGTCTTCTAAAGGATTTTTTGCAATGCAGCAAGGCACGGGACGGGAAGCAGCCATGCATCGGGTGGCAGCTTGCCCAAAGGTTGGGAAACTGATTCAGGGAAGGGGCAGAAATCATTGAACAAATTAATCAATTTTCGTCCAGGAAATATTCGCAAATGTCTGGATACAAATGACGATATTGCGAATTTTTATGGGATAATATTTGATGATGACAGGTGACAACTGCAATCCATAAATAATCAGGAGTTGTTGTCGTGAATTTTTCTCGTTCAAAGTGCTGTTTGTTTTCGCTTTTGCTTTTGTCACCTGTCGGGCTTGCACAGGCTGACGAAATGGTTCTGGCGACGGATGACTGGCCACCCTTCCGGATATCGGAGGGTGAAAACCTGATCGGGCTGGATCTCGACCTCATCGACGAAATCGCAAAACGGGCGGGTGCAGAGCTGCAGGTGGCCAAGATGCCCTGGGGGCGGGCGCTTACGGAGATGCAATCGGGTGGGGTCGACGTGATGACCGGGCTCGCCTACCGGACCGAGCGGGCCGAATACATCGCCTACACCGACACGCCCTATTTCAAATGCACCACATCCTTTTATACGATCGCCGGTCAGGGCGACAAGATCCGCTCCTACGAAGACCTGGCGCAAAACCAGGTCGGTTACGTGCTGCACTCAGCCTATTTCGACCGGTTCGACAATGACACTTCGCTGGACAAGGTCGGTGTCGCGGAGGAGCAGACCCTTGTTGACATGCTGATGAAGCGGCGTTTTGGCGTGATGATCGGAACGGATTGTCAGGTTGATTATTTCATCAAGCGCCAGGGCTTTGCCGACAAGATCGAAAAGACTCCCTATAACCCCGGCAACAGCGTCGATCTCTTTCTGGGTGTTTCGAGGAAATCCGACTGGGCACAGAAACTCGACCTTTTGAACGGGATTGTGAAAGAGCTTGTTGACGAAGGATTCGTCGACAAGATCGCCCGGGAATACTACGGCACGCAGTCGTAAGCCGCCGGGCTGGGTCCACACCCAATTTGCATCTGAAACCGACGGGCCCTGCCGTCATGGAGCCTGCGAACCATGCGTGCGTGAACCCTTCATGGCGGCATCCCTGTCACAAACCGCAACCTGATTGTAAACAGGTTGCAAAAATCTCTATTTCTCACGTAGGGTTACTTTTCTGGCGTTTGAGCTGCGGAGGACGGGTCCGTGGTTGAAACGGGAAGTTGCGAGCAAATTGGCGGTCCGCCAGTCAAGGAGGGCGAAATGCACCGGCTCGTTCTGTGTGCCGTGCTGAGCATCTTTTTCGTGTCCGGCGTTGCGAGCGCTCAGGAAAAATTGAAATTTTCGGGGTTCGACGCTCCTAATCTCACCCCGATCGCCGAAAGGATCCTGACCGAAGCCTATGCGGAACTCGGCATCCGTATCGAAGTGGTGAAATCCAGCCCTCGCAGGGCGCTGCTGGATGCCGCGGCCGGCAAGACCGACGGTGAACTGGTCAGGGTCCGCGACATCGAAGCCCTGCATGAAAGCCTAATCCGCGTCGATGTTCCGGTCGTCGTCGCCAGGACGTTTGCCTACACCAACAAGCAGGAGCTGATGGGCAAGAGCTTTGGCGAACTCAGGCACTTGCGCGTAGGCCATGTGGCTGGAGCGCGCTTTGCCCAGGCCCTTTCAAAGGATTATGCCGAAGTCTGGACAGCCGATGAACCGGAGCAGCTCTTCGAGATGCTGCAGCGGGACCGGATCGATCTTGTCATTGTGGGCGAGGGCACCGGCCGCCGGATCATCCGCGATCTGAAGATGGAAGGGGTCTTTCCGTTGCGCCCGTCGCTGGAGGAAATCTCGTTCTATCACTACCTGCACCAAAAACACGCCGGACTTGTGCCGAAGATCGAAGCCGTTCTGAAGCGCATGATGCATAAGATGCGGGAGCCTGAACCGGCCAGCAGTGGCAGATCTCCGTCTAAACGGGACGGGACGGTGCTGCACAAATCCGGCTATGGCTGAGCCCGGGGGTGCAATGGGCTGTCCGGCATTATCAAGACATTGGGTCGGGCGGCTGAGCCTTTTGCTGCTGCTGGCGTTTCTATCCGCACCCTCCGTCGTTCTGGCAGAAGGGAGGTTGCGTCTTTCGGCCTTCGACGCACCGGGATTGACGCCGGTCGCCCTGAAATTGCTTCAGAACGCCTATGCCAGTTTGGGGATCGAGCTTGAGACCGTCGTGACGGAACCGAGCCGGGCACTTGTGAATTCAAGGTCCGGAGTTACGGATGGCGAGGTCGTGCGCATCGGCCTTGTCGGAGACCGGCATCCGGCACTGATCCGGGTGGATGTACCGCTGCTTGTCGTCTCGACCTATGGCTACACCAACAAGGCGGACCTGCAGGACAAGTCTGCCGAAGAGTTGAAAGCCTTCCGGGCGGGCCATGTTCGTGGCGCCGTCTTTGGTGAGCTGGCTGCGCGAGGTTCGGCCGAGGTCTGGTCTGCCGACGAGCCAGAGCAACTCTTCGAGATGCTGAAGCAGGGCCGGATCGATGTTGTCTATGTGCGCGAAATCCGCGCCGAGGAAATGATCGAGCGCTTCGGTATGGAGGATGTCCGGCCGATACCGGCGAGTTTCAGGGAATATCCCTTCTACCATTACCTGCACGAGCGGCACCGGGATCTGGTGCCGCGTGTCGAACAGGTGCTGCGCGAGTTCCTGGGCGTGCCGAAGGAAACGCCCGCCAGGAAAGGCAGTTGAGCGAAGCCGGCAGGACGGCTTATTGCCCGCCCGTGCCCCGGTTCGCGGCCGGCTGCTGTGCCTGCTGAAGGCTGGCACCGAGGAGGGCCGCCGCGCCGGCAAAGCCACCGCCATCACCACCGACAACTGTATTCGGCACCAGCTTGCCGACCAGCGCGACCAGTTCCGGCTTGCGTTCCAGCGAGGTCAGCAGTTTCTCAAGCGCCTGCAACAGCGCCACGCGATCCTGGCCAAGCACGTCCACCTGGGCCCGCTGGCCCCGAGCGAGCTCTTCCAGATACTGGCGTTCGGCGCGGCCGAGGGCGGCGCGTTCCTGTTCGCGCTGGTTGGCGACCTGCACGGCGATCTGCGCTTCCACCAGACGCGGTTGTTCGTCGGCGGTGGAGCGGGCCTGTTCGGTCTCAATGCGCTTCTGCTGCGCGTCCGTCTCACGCTCATATGCGGTCGAGAGCTGGTCGGCGAGCTGCACGCGCAGCCGGGACACCAGCAGCTCCGGCGGGATCGCCGGTTCGCCCAGCCGGATTTCGCGAATGTCGACACCGGCCTTGTTGCCTTCGATCTTGATCTGCTGCTCGATGGTCTGTTCCAGGGCATCGCGGTTTTCGATCAGGTCCAGTACCCGTGTCGGCCGCACTGTGTAGCTGGACGGCTGGACGGGAGTGCCGTCCGGGTTCTTGTCCTGCACGCGGATCGAGGCACCGGCAACGTTGCGCACGATGGAGCGGATGGCAGGTGTCAGGATGCGGTTCTCGATCTCCTCAAGGCCGCCGACGGAGCCGACGACGACGGGGGCGTTGTCGGGATCGACCTGGACGAGGGCGCGCAATTCCAGCGGAATGTCCCAGCCTTCAACCTTGACGTAAACAGCCCTGTCTGCGGCATCGTTCGGGATCTGCTCCTGCTCTGAGCGTTCGTTTTGCTGGATATTGCCCTGCTGGTCGACCGAGAGGTCGATGATGCGCTTGGTGTAGCCGCCCTTGTATTCCCAGGTCTGCACGCGGGTATCGACCAGTGTCACCTCATAGGCCTGACGGTTGAGGTAGTAAGCGCCGGGAAAGAGCGGGTCCTTCCAGATGCCGACGCAGCCACGCGGCACCAGCGGCACTGTAAGCGCTTCGCGCGAAGCGGTCGAAGCCGACACCTCTTCCTCGACGCAGTTGATGCCGGGTTGGCTGACATTGGATTTCACAACGCCCACATGACCTGCCGGGATGATGGTCGCATTGGTGTTCTCATCCAGGCGCACATCAAAGAGAAAGCGGTTGAGGCGGTACTGGCCGGGCTTCAGCACGGTTTCCTGTGGTCCGCGAATGCCGCCCTTGGTCAGGAAGCTTTCTGCTTTCAGCATGTCGCCGACCTGATCGTCGGGAATTGCTGGAGCCATGAACATGCCCGACGGCATCGCGCCGCCGTCAAGGGCGGTCAGCTGGCCGTAATAGCCTTCCGGAATGGTGACGACGTCCCATTCCTCGAAGTCATAGAGCACGCGTACCAGCGGGATGAAATGGAAGCCGGGGCCGAGGATCTGCGCCTGCGGCCCCTTTTCGCCGCCGAGGGCGATGATACGACCCTCGGGCAGTTCCTTGAAGGCGTAGATCCGCTTCAGGTGGCCGACGCTGTTGGCATCGACGAGGATGAAGGAGGAGGACATCAGCATGAAAGCACCGATGACGACCAGCACGATGCCCATGATGCGGCTGGAAAAGATGCGTACGATCCGGTGACTGCCGACAGGCGCTCCGGTCCGCTTCAGCATGACGCTGGCCCCGAGAAGAATGGCCACAATTCCGACGATCACACCCAGCATCGCACGTCCTCCTCTTGAGGGTTCCGTCAGGGAGCCTATCTGAGCGCCGGTGCCGAAGAGAGTCAACGACACTCAGATTGTTGTCCGCAAGATCGGGGCAGTGGGTTACGCCCAACGGGAAAGGGCTCGACGGACTTCGCCGCCGGGATTAGAACCGGCGGGAAGAACTCCGGTCAGAAGGTTTCTGGCCAACAGGTTTCCGGCCAAGAGATCACTGCGAGGAAGCATGAAACCGACCAATCCGGTTTTTACCGGCATCGCCACCACCGTTTTCGAGACCATGTCACGGCTGGCCATGGCGCATGGAGCGGTCAATTTGGGGCAGGGCTTTCCGGATGTGGACGGGCCGGAGGATATCCGCCGGATGGCCGCAGACGCCCTGATCAGCGGTCCGAACCAGTATCCGCCAATGTTGGGTCTGCCGGACCTTCGCCAGGCCGTCGCCGAGGCAAACAAGCGTTTCTACGGGCTCGATGTCGATCCGCAGAGCGAGGTGATGGTGACGTCCGGAGCCACGGAAGCTCTGGCCGATTGCATCTTCGCGCTGGTCTCGCCCGGCGACGAAGTCGTGCTGATCGAGCCGCTTTACGATTGTTATCTGCCACTGGTGAAACAGGCCGGCGGTATTCCTGTGCGGGTCCGGGTAACGCCGCCCAACTGGTCGCTGGATGCGGACGCGCTGAAAAATGCCTTCTCCGACAAGACCAAGGCCATCCTCATCAACAACCCGATGAACCCGACGGCCAAGGTGTTCTCCGACGCCGAGCTGCAGCTCATTGCGGATCTTTGCAAGGAATACGATGCCTATGCCATCTGCGACGAGGTCTATGAGCATCTTGTCTTCGACGGCGGCCGCCACCGGCCGCTGATGACATTCGAGGGCATGCGCGAGCGGACGGTGCGGATCGGCTCCGCCGGCAAGACCTTTTCGCTGACGGGCTGGAAGGTCGGTTACGTGACTGGACCGGCGGCATTGATGGATCCGATCGCCAAGGCGCATCAGTGGGTAACCTTCACCACACCGCCGAACCTGCAGAAGGCAGTGGCCTATGGCCTGCGCAAGGACGACAGCTACTATGCTGGCCTGGCGCAGGACCTGACCGCCAAGCGCGACCGAATGGCGGCGGGTCTTCTGGACCTGGGCTTTTCCGTGCAGCCGTGCGACGCGACGTATTTCCTGACCTGCGGATTTGAAGGGCTTGGGCTCGGGCGGATGGATGTGGAGGCCTGCGAGATGCTGGTCAAGCAGGCCGGCGTTGCCGCCGTTCCTGTCTCCTCGTTCTATGGCTCGGATGCCCCGACGGGCTATATCCGCTTCTGCTTCTGCAAGCAGGACGCGGTGATCGATGAGGCCCTGGACCGGCTTTCCGCTTTTTTGACTGCGGCCAAAGCCGAATCCGCTTAGCCTGAGACGATCTAATCTTCGGAATGAGAAACTCCATGGACAATCCGGCTCTGGTCGACGTCACCCGCGGCAGCGTTATTGAAAGCCTGCATCGCGGCACGGTTGCCGTTGCCGACAGTACCGGCAGGCTCGTCTGCAGCATCGGCGATATCGATGCAAGGGTGTTTCCACGTTCCGCAATCAAGGCCTTGCAGGCGATCCCGATGGTGGAATCGGGCGCGGCGGAAGCCCTGGACCTGACCGACGCCGAGCTGGCGCTTGCCTGCGCCTCCCACAACGGCGAGGAAGTCCACGCCAATGCCGCCCGGGTCATGCTTCTGAAAGCCGGTCTCACCGAAGACGCCCTGGAATGCGGTCCGCAATGGCCGAAGCGGATGGAGGACGCGGCCAGGCTTATCCTCGCCGACGAAACGCCCTGCGGCCTGCATAACAACTGCTCCGGCAAGCATGCGGGGTTCCTGGGTCTTGCCCGTGTGATGGGCGTCGAGACCCGCGGCTACATCAATCCGCAGCATCCGGTTCAGCAGGAAGTCCGGCTCGTCATGGAACAGCTGACCGGCGACACGCTTTCGGAAGATGTCTGCGGCACGGACGGCTGTTCCATCCCGACCTATGCCTCGCCGCTGAAGAGCTTTGCCCGCGCCTTTGCCGCTTTTGGCACGGGCGAGGGGCTGGAGCCCTTGCGCGCGGAAGCCGCCGAGCGGCTCTTCGACGCGTGCATCAACGAACCCTACATGGTGGCCGGTGCCGACCGCTTCTGCACCAAGGTCATGGAAACCTTCCGCGGCCGGGTCTTCGTCAAGACCGGGGCCGAAGGGGTCTTCTGCGCCGCAGTTCCGGAACTCGGTTTCGGCATCGCGCTCAAATGCGACGACGGTGCCACCCGCGCCTCGGAAGTGATGATGGCGACCGTCCTGGAAGCCATGCTGGAGCTGAATGAGGATGAGGCTGCGCTGATGGACAGCCTCGTCAACCCGCCGGTCCTGACCCGCCGCGGCATCCAGGCCGGGCATATCAAGCCGCGGCAGGAGTTCCTGGACACTCTTAAGGCGGCATTGCCGTAGGGGGGTGGAAATCTACTTCGTATTGGGCGCTTACCACACTTGAGTCCTCATCTTGAGGAGCGAGCTTGCTCGCGTCTCGAAGGATGGGCCGCCGGCTTCTGAATATGCCGCCTATCCTTCGAGATGCCGCTTGCGCGGCTCCTCAGGATGAGGAAGTGGAAGAAATTTGATTGTTCAAAGATCTTTCTTCATCAATATCTTGTTGCCGTTTCTTTCCATTTCACTCCAGCCAAGATGCGAATAGAGCGCGACATTCTCCGGCATGCCGGTGTGGGTCGCCAGATGCAGTTCTCGTGCTACGTTCTCCTTCGCGTAGGCCTCGACGGCCTCGATCAGCAATCGGCCGACGCCCTTGCCCTTGAGGTCCGGATCAACGGCAATGTTCATCAGGTGAGCCTTGTCGCCGTTGAGGCCGATAATGGCACAGCCGGCGATCCGTCCGCCGCTTTCGGCGACGAAGACGTGGTTCTCCAGAATGTCCTGTTCGACCCCGGAGGAGACATCGGGCAAGTCCGGCAGGATGGATTTTACCGGTGCATAGGCCCGCTTGATGCATGCTTTCAACTGCGGTGCGTCTTGCAATTTCGCCTTGCGGATGGCTGGTTGGGCGCCTGGTTCTGTCACTGGAGTTTTCTCATGGCCCATCGTTCCGGTCTGTCCTTCCGTTTTACCCACGCGATCACCCGCACGCCTGCCGACAGCGTGGCCGACGGCATCCGGGCAGTGGATACCGGCAACCCGAGCGGCGAGAAATTCCGGGCGGAACATGAGCTCTATGTCGCGGCCTTGCAAGAGGCGGGGTTGACGGTGGACGTGCTGCCGCCGCTGGATGACTATCCGGACAGCTGCTTTGTCGAGGACCCGGCCTTCTGCCTGCCGGAAGGTGCCATCCAGCTCAGACCTGGTACCGCCAGCCGGGAAGGCGAGGGCAAGGAAATCCGTGCCGCCCTCGACAAGCGTTTCGGCAAGGTGGTGGAGCTGCCCGGCAGCGGCCATGTGGATGGCGGTGACATCCTGATGCTGGACGATGTCATCCTGATCGGGCTTTCCGCCCGCACCGACCGGGAAGGTGCGGAAGCCTTCGCCAGTGTGCTGGGCGAGTGGGGCTACGCGGCCGAGGTCTGCGAGACGCCGGAAGGTGTCCTGCATTTCAAGACGGCCTGCTCGACCCTTGGTGACGGCGTCATCCTGGCAACGAAAGTCATGGCCGACAGCGGCTTCTTCGGCGACCGCGAAATCGTGGTTGTGCCGGAAGGCGAAGACTATTGCGCAAATGTCATCCGGGTGAACGACGTGGTGCTGGTGCCCGAAGGCTATCCGAAGACACTCGCTGCCATCGAAGCGGCCGGGTTCACGGCTGTGGTGCTGCCGACCCATGAGGCCCGCAAGGTCGACGGCGGGCTCTCCTGCCTGTCGTTGCGGTTTGCGCTGGACTAGGACCTGGCTAGCGTTCGGGCCTATCCCACATTCAACCTCATCCTGAGGAGAGAGCGTGCTCGCGTCTCGAAAGATGGGCGGCATACAGCTGTGCAAGCGGCCCATCCTTCGAGACGGCCTTCCGGCCTCCTCAGGATGAGGTTGTGGAAGACGAGACCCGTCTAGCTCGGCTCATTGATGGAAAGTCACGCAGCCACCTGATTGCCGTGAACGGTCAGGTTGTCGAACTCGGAATTGTTGTTGAGCTCGCCGGTGGATTTCTCCAGCCAGCGGTAGCCGTTGATGCTGCCGTTTTTGGAGCCCTGGACGATGTTGCCGGTGATGACCGCCGATCCGGCGCCTTCGACCACGGTGACGGCAATACCGGTGCCGCAGTCGCGCACCACGTTCTGGCTTGCCGCGACGTTACGCATATAGGGCCCCCAGCCGATCATCAGGCCGAATTTTGGTGCCCCCTCGACCACGTTGCCGGTCAGCGTCGTATCGGCTTCAACGGCGATGCCGATGCCGAAGCCGGCTACCTCCGGCGGGTAGGGGCCGTCCTTCTTGATGTTGCGGATCAGGTTGCCGGAACAGATGGCCATGCGGCCGCCATCCATGAAGTTGGCGATCGAAATACCGATCGTGCCGCCGTCGACGATGTTGTTGGCGATCACCGCACCCTGAAAGCCGAATTCGGAATAGATCGCGGTCTCGCCGGACCTCAGGCACGAATTGCCGATGATCTGCACGTTGGAACCGGCATTTGAGCGGATTGCGGAAAAGGCACAATCTGCAACGCGGTTGTTCGATACCATGACGCCGTGAGCGCGAAAGACGTTGATGCCGTTGCCGAACTGACCCGTGCCGCCGTAGCGCGCGCCGATGCGTTCCACCCGGTTGCCGGAGACGATGGTGCCGTCCTCGCCCTCGCGCCAGCGGTGCACCCAGATGCCGCCATTGGCGCAGTCGGTCACCGTGTTGTTGATGATCGCCAGGCCGGTCGCTTCATTGGATCTGAGACCCGCCTCGGCAGCACCAGAAATGGTGCAATTCTCGACCCGGCCGGAGCAACGGTCCAGCAACAGGCCCATCTTGGAAGAGCCGGTGATCTCGCAATTGTCGAGAACGACATCCTTCGAGCCGATGAAATGCAGGAGGCCTTCGGTGAAGTCGCCGATGGAGCGGTTGGCGCCGTCGAAAGTGACGCCGGTGAGACCGATATTGGAGACGCCCTCGGCACGGATCAACTGACCGCCGCCGCCCTGGTAGACGAGTCGGGTTCGGCCGGGTACGCCGACAATCAGCGTGCCGGAGGGCAGGCGCAGGTTGGCAACCGGATAAGTTCCGGCAGGAAGAAAGAGAGCACGGCCGCGTTCGACGGCGCGGTTGACCGCGTTCTGGAACTGTGCGGTCTGGTCGTCGATGGCATTCGGCAGAAGGCCGAGATCTTCGGAATCGATGGAACCGCGCAGATCCGCGACCTTCATCTGTGCATTGGCGACTGTCCCGGAAAGGCACAAAGCTGTCCCGGCAAGAAACGCGCGACGGTTCAGTTTCGATCGAATTGCTGTCATCGGTCCGGCCAATTGCTGTTTTGCGTCCCGGATCGGGATGCGGTTCAGGTGATTGGCTTGAAAGGAGCAAGTGCCGTGCCGGACGAGCTTATCGTGACGAACTGGAGCAAAAAAACCGGCCAGGCACGTGGCCTGGCCGGTCTGACAACCGGTCTACAGGGGCAAAAAGACCGGTCAGAGGCTGCTGGGATCGACCGTTTCCAGGCCACCCCAGTTTTCATCGGCCTTGGTGATGAAGCCCGGAATGTCCTTGTTCCAGCGTTCCTGGATGGAAGGGGCGAGGTTCAGGTAGAGCTTGCCGTCGACGATTTTCCAGAGATCCGGATCGCCGTCGACCTTGACGCCCATGGCCGCGCCGAAGGCACAGAAGCCGCCATATTGCGGCAGGTACTTGCCCGGGTTCTGCTTGAAGAGATCGCGGTTTTCTTCGGAGACGAAGCGGTAGGTGGCGCCATTATGAACCTCGGTGATGGCAATGTCGCCGTCCTGCGGAGCGCCGCCGACGAAATAGGAGACCGGGTCTACGCCACGCAGGGCAAGGCCGGTGACGGTGGCATTGACGTCAAAGCCTGCACCGAAGGCGCTGGAGACAAGGCCGGTGACCACGACGAGCGCCGCGACGGAACCGCGGATGAGATTTGCAAACATGTCGGAATTCTCCCAAGGGATTGAACTGGTCCGGCAGCGGATCCATTTGCCTGTCAGAAAAGGAACCGATCGGTTCCTAACTTAGCGCACTTGACCGTTGCTGCCGGTGCCTCTTACATAGGGTTAGGAACCAATTGGTACAAAACACAAGCGCGTGAGATCCGGTTGAGGATCTCGTGAAGTTTCAGGTGAGTGAATGGGATGGCAAGACCGAGGGAATTCGACGCCGCCGAGGCGATGGAAAAGGCGATGACGCTGTTTTGGGACCGCGGCTACGAGGAAGCGTCGCTGGCCGAGCTTCTGGCCGCGATGGAAATCACCAAGGGCTCCTTCTACAAGGCCTTCCAGGACAAGCAGTCGATCTACCTGGCGGCATTGGACCTCTATAACGACAAGGTCGTGAGCCGGACCGTCGCCTATCTCGGCGATCCCCTGGAAGGCACGGGGCGTGAGCGCATCCTGGGGCTGTTCACAAGCATTGCAGACATGGCACTGAAGGAAGGCGACCGTTTGGGGTGTTTTCTCTGCAATGCGCTGGTCGACCGGGCAGGTGGGGACGAGGCAGCAGCGAAGCTCCAGGCCATGACTCGCCGGCTGGAAAACGCCATGTGCCGCGCACTCCAGAGCGACGGGTTCGAGGAAATCCGTGCAAGCGGCAAAGCCCGCGGCCTGTTGAGCCTCTATTTCGGGCTGCGTGTGCTGGGTAGGGCCGGGCTCGCGGCGGACATGGCCAGGGATTGTCTAGCTCAGGTCGAGCTGCTGCTCGCGCGGGGCCATTGAGCGGAGACCAAACCAGCACTTTGCTTCCCGGCCTCCGGAGCTGAGGATATCAACCTCATCACGAGGAGGATCGAAAGGTCCGTCTCCAAGGATGGGCTGCTTGCTCCGGGTATGCCGCCCATCCTTCAAGACGCGCGCAAGCGCGCTCCTCGGGGTGAGGTGCGCAATTGATCGAATTTGCAATCATCTGCATCCGCGAAAAAATGCTTCATCGCAGCCGCCGCGCCAGTTCCCTGAGTATCCGGACGGCCGCTTCCTCGACAACTGGATAAGCAGGCCGTGTGTCCCTTGGTCCCTTCGGCAGGGCTGGCACGTGCACGAAGATGCTCGGGATGCCCGAGCCGATCGAATCCCAAAGGGTCGCGTTGCAGAGATAGGTGCCGGCGTTGGTGGAAAGCCGCGCGGGGGCTCCGCCCGCTTCCGCAGCGCTGCGCAAGGCGCAGGCGGGGAGCGTCGCAGCGCGGACCCGTTCGGTACCTGCCGCAAGTTCAGGCCGTGCCGGAGAAAGCCCAAGCGCATCGGGGCGCACCCGGATGGCCTTGTTGACGGCGCGGGTCTCGATGTTGACCGTCCTGCGCGACCCGTCGACGCCGAAATGCACGATTGCATCGGGTCTGAGTTCCTGCCGCAGCCATTCGGTCACCTCCTGCCGTCCGGCCCAGGTGGTCGGCAGGACGTGGAAGACGAAGCGGACGCCGGATTTGTGGACGCCAAGCCGGGCAGGCAAGCGCCGCATCAGCCTTTCCGTCGGATTGACCGGCGCGCCGGGGAAGGGCGAGAAGCCGGTGACCAGGATGGTCTTCTGCTTCGCCGCACTCATTCCTTCAGTCCCATCAGTCCGGACAGCTCGTCGACGGCAAGCGAGACCGCCGTACGGCCCTCGCGCACTTCCGTTTCCAGCGTCTTGAGCCGGTCTGCGGTTCTCGAGTTCGTCTTCAGGGCTTCCATCATCCGCTGCTGCAGCATGTCCCACATCCACGCGACCTGCTGGCGGCTGCGGCGCTCCTGCCATTCGCCGCTAGCCTGCATGCGGTCGCGATAGACGGTCACCTGTTCCCAGAGATGATCGAGGCCTTCGTTGGCAAGACCGGAAACGGTGATCACCGGCGGTGTCCATGTGGGTGTCTTGGGAGCGAGGATGTGCAGCGCGGCGCGATAATCGGCGGCTGCAGAGCGGGCGCGGGCCGCGCCTTCGCCATCGGCCTTGTTGACCGCGATCATGTCGGCGATTTCCAGAACGCCCTTCTTGATGCCCTGAAGTTCGTCGCCGGCGCCGGGCAGCATCAGGACCAGAAAGAAATCGACCATGTCGGCAACCGTCGTCTCCGATTGGCCGATGCCGACGGTTTCCACCAGGATGACATCGTAGCCGGCCGCCTCGCAGAGCAGCATCGTCTCCCGCGTCTTGGCGGCGACGCCGCCGAGCGTTCCGGCTGAGGGCGAAGGCCGGATGAAGGCGCCCGGATCGACGGCGAGCCTTGCCATACGGGTCTTGTCGCCAAGGATGGAGCCGCCGGTGCGGGTGGACGAGGGGTCCACGGCCAGCACGGCAACCCTGTGTCCGGCAGCAGTCAGGTTGGAGCCGAGCGTATCGACCGTTGTCGACTTGCCGACCCCGGGCACGCCGGTGATACCGACGCGCAATGCCCGGCCGGTTAGCGGCAGAAGTTCCTGAATGAGCAGATGGGCCAGGTGCCGGTGCTCCGGCTTTTTCGATTCGACCAGCGTGATGGCCCGGGCGAGCGCCGCCCTTTGGCCAGCCTTGAGGCCGCTTGCCAGTTGCGCCGGATCGAGTGCCTGTGCCTTTGTCGTCATGCTTCAAGGCTTTAGCGCAGCTTTGGGAAAAGGTCACTGCCGCCAAAGGGAGAAGAGGTAAGGAATCTGCGTTGCGCCGGGCAATTCCGTGAACGTGCCGTTTGAAAGATTGAACCGGACCGGGCAAAGCGTGTTAGATGAAGCCGTTTCGAAACAGTCTTTGCCGGTGCTGCATGTCGCCCCTCGCATATCTGAAAGCTCCACTCTGGGTCCTGGGTCTTGCCGGAACCGACAAGTCGCCGCGCAAGAACCCGATTCTCGGCAGCGAGCGGCTGAATGAATGGGGCCTGCACCGCAAACGGGTGCAACTGGCCGCCAGTCTTGCCGCACAACGCCGGGCGAGACTTGCGAAAGGGCTGGACGCTGAACAGCGTGCCTTTTTTGATGAGAACGGCTATTTCCTCGTGCGCAACTTCCTGCCCGACGAAATATTCCGCCAGTTGAAGGAAGAGGTCTTTAGCCGGCCGCTGGAATCGCGCGAAATGCGCCAGGGCCAGGCCGTGACCCGCATGACCCTGTTGCCGCCGGATCTCCTTGCCAAAAGCCCGGCGCTCGCCCGGGTGCTGCGGGACCCTCGGGCGCTGGCCATGATCCGCTATGCGGCCTCTCAGGGCGGGCAGCCGCTGAGCTTTCTGCAGACGGTCCTTGTCGAGCCGCAAAAGATCCAGAAAAGGGACCCGCAGTCCGACGCTCATGCGGACACATTCCATGCCACCTCCAAGGCCTGGCTGTTCCTGCAGGACGTGGGCGAAGAGGACGGACCGTTCTTCTTCGTGCCCGGCTCGCACAAGCTGACCCCGGAACGGCTGGAATGGGAATATCAATGCTCGCTGACGGCGGCCAAGGACCCGCGCTCGCATCATGCGAGCGGCTCCTTCCGCATCCGTGCCGACGAGCTGTCCGCCCTTGGCCTGCCGCAGCCGGTGAAGATGGCGGTGCCGGAAAACACGCTCATCGTCGCCGACACCTTCGCCTTTCACGGCCGCACGCCATCCGCCAAGCCGACCATCCGCTCGGAAATCCACTGGCACATGCGCCGCAACCCGTTCCTGCCCTGGACCGGCGGCGACGTGAACTCGCTGCCCTTCCTGAAAGAACGTGGCATGCCGATGCTGATGGAGCTTGCGGATATCGCCGAAAAGGTTCTGGGTCAGCGCAATGTCTGGCGCAAGGTCGGCGACGTCATGGTGCGCTCGGAGGCGCATGTGTGAGGTGTTTAGGCCCAGCTCAATTCAGACGAGATACAGTCTGGAGGCGTAAGACCTTCAACATGATCCCCCAATTGATCCCCTCATCCTGAAGAGGACCGAAGGTCCATCTCGAAGGATAGGCCGCTTGTTCGGAACTCTTGTCCCATCCTTCGAGACGCGCGCAAGCGCGCTCCTCAGGATGAGGTCGAGGGGCGGCTGAAAGTCGGAAGATTGCCTGGATTAGAGCGCCGGATCAGGTCTTCGGCGTCCAGAGAATTCGCTGCAGTTCGGCATCGAACAGATCGTTCTCGACCGGCAGGCGGTCGAAGGGGCCGTCATAGCCCGGGATCGCATAGACCAGTTCCACGTTCGGATGGCCCTCGGAACGGCAGATGGCCATGCCGCGCCACAGATTCTTGCCGACGCGGCAATCGGCGCGGGACGTGCCGATATCCGAGAAGCTCATGCCGATGCGCTCGCCGTTCGGGCCCTGCAGCTGCGGGGTGACGCCATGCACTGTGCGGACCTTGCCGTTCTGGCCCTTGAAAACCTGCAGCACCTGGAAGCCGTCGCTGTTGAAAGCTGCCAGCGCCCATTCCGTGCTGTCTTCATTGGCGGTCTGCACACCTTCGGTGGTGAAGCCGGGCAGGGCCGCCTCGATGGCTTTCTGGCCATACTGGGTCGAGCTGTCGATGCCGCCGACATGGTCTTCGGTGATCTGAACCAGGGTCGCATCCGAGGAGCGAGACAGCCTGCCGGAGGTGCCATCAAGATCCGCCGTCGGCGCGCAGGCCGCCGCACTGAGAGCAAAAAGGCACACAAAACCGATGGCACTGCAACGCATGGAAATACTCGGGCTGTTTGGACCGCGCCTTGCTGAACCGCGCGAATGGAATACGGGTTTACCAACGAACGTGTTGTTTGCAAAGGGGTTCGATCAGGCTGTGGACAGAGCCTGACAGCTGCCGCAGGGGCCGCGGGACTTTCCGGATGATCTGCTGTCAGGTCTCGTCCCGCTTGATCCACTTGGGCGCAGACGGCGGTGTGTAGTTTTCAAAAAGACCAATAAGCTCCGCCGGCGTGCCGGCAATCTGCACCATGTCGCGCATGACCTGCTTTGTGAAGCCTTCCCGGGTCTGATGATCGAGGAAGGTGATCAGATGATCGTAATACCCCTCGATATTTAGGAAGCCGCAGGGCTTGGCGTGGTAGCCGAGCTGCCCCCAGGTCCAGACCTCGAAGATCTCTTCCAGCGTGCCGACACCACCGGGCAGGGCGATGAAGGCGTCGGACAAATCCGCCATCTTGGCCTTGCGCTCATGCATGGAGCCGACAAGATGCAGGTCGGTAAGGCCTTCATGGCCGATTTCCTTGTCCTGCAGCGCGCGCGGCAACACACCGATGACCTTGCCGCCGGCAGCGAGCGCCGCATCGGCGACGGTGCCCATCAGCCCAACCTTGGCGCCGCCATAGACCAGCGTATACCCCTGCTCCGCGATGACGCGGCCGGTTTCCCTGGCCGCCACGGAATAGGCTTCCTGCGTGCCATAGCTGGAGCCGCAGAAGACGCAGATGGATTTCATGTAGGTACTCTCCGGATTTCGGAAGAGCGCGCCCGTAGCGGGCGCGCCCCTTGACCGTCAGTTCTTGGCCAGTTCGTCAAGGACGCGCGCCCAGGAGCGGATGCCCTTGTGGAAGCTGGTCAGATTGTATTTTTCGTTCGGCGAATGGATCTGGTCGTCCTCCAGGCCGAAGCCGATCAGGAGCGAATCCATGCTGAGCATGCGCTTGAAGTCGCCGACGATCGGAATGGAGCCGCCCATGCCGATCAGGGCGGCTTCCTTGCCCCATTCGTCCTTCAGCGCCTTCTTGCCTTTTTCAAGCGCCGGCATGGCAAAGTCGAGCCGCAGGGCCGGGCTGCCTTCCTTGGCGATGAAGTCCACCGTGCAGTCTGCCGGGATCTTGGAGCGCACATAGGCGCGGAAGGCGTCCTGGATCTTGTCCGGGTCCTGGTCGCCGACAAGCCGGAAGGTGAACTTGGCATGGGCTTCGGCCGGGATAACGGTCTTGGAGCCGGCTCCCTGATAGCCGCCCCACATGCCGTTCACTTCCACGGTCGGCCGCGTCCACAGGTGCTCCAGCGGCATGCGATCCTTTTCACCGCGCGGGTATTTCAGTCCGACATCGCCGAGGAATTCCTCGACGGAGAAGCCGAGTTCGTCCCACATCTTCGTGACGTCTTCCGGCATGTCGATGACGCCGTCATAAAAGCCCGGCAGGGTCACCTTGCCGTTCTCGTCGTGAAGGCCTGCGATGATGCCAGCAACGATGTGGTTCGGGTTCTGCGCCGAGCCGCCATAGGAGCCGGAATGAAGGTCGCGGCTGGCCGCCTTGACGATGATCTCGTCGCCGACCATGCCGCGCAGCATGATGGAGATTGCCGGCGTCTCGGCGTCCCACATGCCGGTGTCGCAGACAAGGGCGAGATCGCAGGAGAGTTCGTCCTTGTGGGCTTCCAGGAAGGGATGCAGGGACGGGGACCCGGATTCTTCCTCGCCCTCGAACAGGATGGAGACATCGACCGGCAGGTCGCCGGTCTCTTCCAGATAGGCGCGGGCGGCTTCGACGAACGTCATCAACTGGCCCTTGTCGTCGGCAGAGCCGCGGGCGACGATGATCTTGCTGCCGTCCGGCTTCGTCTCGATGACCGGATCGAACGGGTCGCGCTTCCAGAGATTCAGCGGATCGACCGGCTGGACGTCGTAGTGACCGTAGAACAGCACATGCGGCCCCGGCTTGCCGGATTTCTTGTGGCCGACGACCATCGGATGCCCGGTGGTGTCGCGGACCGAGGCCTCGATGCCGATGCCGTTCAGCTCCCGCGCCAGCCATTCGGCAGCTTCCCGGCAAGGCGCCTTGAAAGCGGGGTCGGTGGAGATGCTCTTGATCTTGAGAAGGTCGAACAGGCGGTCGAGGCTGTCGTCGAGATTGGCATCGATACGCGCCAAGACCTTGTCGATGGAACTCATGACGGATCCTTGAAAATGAAACAGATTGGGTCGGGCCCGACGGACTCAGGCCGTGTTGGAAGGCCCTAACAGGCCACAAAGGAAGGCAGAGCGCAAATCGTTTCGCTTATTGCGGCAGCAGGGGCTGAGACGGCGCAAGGCGGCCCTGCGCCGTGACGACGATTTCCACGCGGGAAGGACCGATCGACACGTCCAGCTTGTCGGTAAGTGCCTTCTGGAAGGCGTCTATCTCCTCTGCCTGAACGGGGCGCTGCGGGTCGAGATAGACCACCACCCAGTGCATGCGCCCGGCCTGCAGCACGGCAGAGCGATGGAACCGGAAACCGTTCTCCCGGGCAAGGTCGCGGGCAGTGCGGGCAACCTTGGCATGGGTTCCGCTCGGGGCACTTACACCGGCAAGATCCGCCAGGGTCGTGCGGAAGGAAGAGAGCGGCTGCCAGACGATCGCCAGGATCAATATCAGCACCACGACCGCATCGCCGATGGGCACATAGGGGCCGAGGATCGTGCCTTCCAGGAACGGCAGCGAGAGGAGCGCGGCACCGGAGCCTAGGCTGAGAGCGCCGTCGATCATGGCTGCCCGGGCCTCGGTCTTCAAAATGGCACTGCGTTTTCCGGTCTTGCGGTAGGCGCGGTGAAAATTGACCGCAAGCGCAAGGCAGATGGCAACGATCACCACGACATAGACCGCGATCGGGCCGAAATTGAGTTCCGGTACGCTGCCGCCGGAATAGAAGGTCCAGATCTTGGTTGCCGAGATGACGGCGGCAAAAATCAGCACGCCGATCAGGATAAGACTGCGGAAGGTGACGTAAAGCACCTCGTCGAAGTCATGTCCCCACGGCCGCGAGCGCGTCGCGGGCAGGCCGACACGGGCGCCGACACGCGCTGCAGCGATGGCCGAGACGAAGTTGACGGCCGAATAGAGCCCATCCACGAGCATGGCATCTGAGCGGGAGGCCCAGGCGGCCAGGAGCCCGGCGGCGGCCATGAAGAGATTGGCCCATTTGCCGACCATGAGCGCCTTGCGTTCCACTGCCAGGTTCTCTGCCGCAGATCCGCTCATGAGTTTGCCTAGTTTCCGCGCTTGAGCGAGCCGAGCAGGCCGCGCACGAGTGCACGCCCGAGCGACGAGCCGAGGCTGCGCGCGGCAGACTTCAAGCCGGCTTCCAGCACGCTGTCGCGCTGGCTCTGCCGGTTGCTGCGGCGCTGCCGGCTTTCCTGACGCGGCCGGTCGTCTCGGCCGAAATCGGGCAGCTGGAAACCGGAGCGCGATCGGCGGGGCTCCCCATGCTTGGTTGCGTAGGTATCTTCCTTTTCCCGCCGCCGCTGTTCCTGGCGCTGCGTTTCCTCCGCACGGTTGGCCAGAACCTCATAGGCGGATTCACGGTCGCGCGTGCGGTCATAGGCACCGAAGACGGGGCTTGACTGGATCAGGGCCCGCCGTTCTGCCTGGTCGACCGGACCGAGGCGCGAGCAGGGGGGACGGATCAGCGTGCGCTGGACGATGGAGGGAATGCCCTTGCCTTCCAGCGTCGAGACCAGCGCTTCGCCGACGCCGAGCTCGGTGATGACCCTTTCGGTGTCGAGATCGGGATTGGGCCGGAAGGTTTCGGCGGCGGCGCGCACCGCCTTCTGGTCGCGCGGGGTAAAGGCGCGCAGGGCGTGCTGGATGCGGTTGCCGAGCTGGGCCAGGACCGTTTCCGGCACATCGAGCGGGTTCTGGGTGACGAAATAGACACCGACGCCCTTGGAACGGATCAGGCGGACAACCTGTTCAACCTTCTCGATCAGGGCCTTGGGGGCATCGGTGAAGAGCAGGTGCGCCTCGTCGAAGAAGAAGACCAGCTTGGGTTTCGCCGGATCGCCGACTTCCGGCAGTTCTTCAAAGAGTTCCGACAACAGCCAGAGCAGGAAGACGCCATAGAGCCGGGGGGCGGCCATCAGCTTGTCGGCGGCAAGGATGTTGACGATGCCACGTCCATCCGGGGCGGTGCGGATGAAGTCGCGGATGTCGAGCGCCGGTTCGCCGAAAAAGTTCTCGCCCCCCTGGCGCTCCAGCACCAGGAGCCGCCGCTGAATGGCGCCGACAGACGCCTTGGAAACGTTGCCGTAAATTGTGGAAAGCTCTGAGGCTCGCTCGGCCACATGGGCAAGCATCGCGCGCAGATCCTTCAGGTCGAGGAGGAGAAGGCCCTCGTCGTCGGCCAGTTCGAAGAGAACGTTGAGGACGCCTTCCTGCGTATCGTTGAGTTCCAGAAGGCGGGCGAGCAGCAGCGGCCCGATCTCGGAAATGGTGGTGCGGATCGGGTGTCCCTGTTCGCCGAGCAGGTCCCAGAACACCGCCGGAGAGGCCTCATAGGAATAGTCGGCGGCAATGCCGACCTCTTGTGCCCGCTTTTCCAGGAAATCCTTTGAGACGCCTTCTGCGGCAAGACCGGAAAGGTCGCCCTTGATGTCGGCGCAAAAGACCGGAACGCCGGCATTCGAAAAGCCTTCGGCCAGGATCTGCAGCGAGACCGTCTTGCCCGTGCCCGTCGCGCCGGCAATCAGGCCGTGGCGGTTGGCGAGCTTGAGGGTCAGGGTTTCGTCCCTGGAGCTGGCACCGATGAAAATACTGTCTGAAGCCGTCACGGTTTCCCCCGAATCCTTGCATGCTGGCGCAGCCTAGAGCGTTTCATGGTCGAAATGAAAGTGTCCGTTGCAGCATGGCCGGTCAACTGCCGTTGTGGCATGCGTCAAAGGTGAGCAGGCAGGGAATTGGTCATCGACTGACGCGTTGGTAAACCTTATAGAAGGCCCGGATAGAAGGTTTAGGCGTGCCGGTCACCAGCACGGAACTCAATCGGGAGATTTTCATGGAAGAGCTCATCAGCCGGGTCATGGCGGCGGCACATGTTGACCAGGAGGTTGCCACCAACGCGGTCGGCATCATCCTCGGCTTTCTCAACAAGCAGGGACCTGAGGACAAGATGCAGCTTATTTTTGACGCCTTGCCCGGCACGAAGGAACTGGTGGACGCCCGGGAGGAGGCGGGGTCGGGCCGCGGTCTCTTTGGTGGCCTGGCAAACATGATGGGCGGCACGATGGGCGCGATGGCCGTGCTGAACGAGCTCAGCAACGCCGGGCTCGACATGAAGGGCGTTCAAAGTGTTGCCAAAGAACTCGTCACCTATGCTAAGGAAAAAGCAGGGGACGATGTTGTGAATGAAGTGGTTTCACAGATACCGGGGTTGAGCCAGATCGTATGACTGTCCCAGGGTTCGCCCGCCGGTTGATTAGGGAGTTCAGTGCGCATGTCTTATTCCATCGACGAAATCGAGGGCATTGGCCCGACTTACGCAGCCAAGCTGGGTGAACTCGGCATAAAGACGACCGAAGCCTATCTGGAGCGTGCGAAGGATCCGAAGGGACGCAAGGCGCTGGAAGACGAGACCGGGATCGAAGGCAAGCGTATCCTGAAATGGGCCAACATGGCCGACCTGATGCGCATCAGCGGTGTGGGCGAGGAATATTCCGAACTCCTGGAAGCGGCCGGCGTCGACACGGTGAAGGAACTCAAGCACCGCAACGCGGCCAATCTGGCGGAGAAGATGAAAGAGGTGAACGAGGCAAAGAAACTCGTGCGCCAGGTGCCGAGCGAAAGCCAGGTGACCAAGTGGGTCGACCAGGCCAAGGAATTGCCGCCGATGATGACCTATTGAGGCCGTCAGTTTCCGGCTTTCCGGAATTTGAAAAGGGCGCGTCCGGAAGGCGCGCCTTTTGCTTTTGCGGGCATTCCAGTTCTCCGGAAAACGAACGCAAAAAAAGGCGCGCTGTCGAGCGCGCCCTTGTCAGTCCCTGAACAGGGTGTGTACCGCCTTCAGGTCAGACGCTGATCTGACCGTAGCGGAGCGCTTCGACGACCGTGTGGGTCTTGTTCGAGGCGTTGAGCTTGACGCTGGCATTCTGCAGATGCGCGTGTACGGTCCGCTGGGAAATGTCGAGCACATCGGCGATTTCGCCGGCCGTCTTGCCATAGGCGGTCAGTTCCAGAACCTTGCGCTCACGGGTCGACAGAGCCCCGGGACGCTGGCCGGAAATGACGCCAAGTTCGCGCAGGCGCGAGAAGGCGGCGGCGGCAAGCACTTCCAGATTGGCAAGATCGTATTTGTTGACCTGCAGCGACGGGCCGCTTGCGAACACGAAGGCCTGGAACGGATAGAGTTCCGTTACCGGGACCACGACGATCTGGCTGCCTTCACCTGCGGAAGCAAGAAGGTCGGAATGTTCCATGTCGCCGGCAGAGATCGTCCAAACCCGGGCGCGGTTGGAGCCGAGGCCGAGCATGAGCGCGCTGTCGTTTGCGGACAGCGACGTACTTTCAATGCCGTCGTTGCGTTGATCGGGCCACCGGAATCTTTGCACGAGATTGTCGATCGGACGGTTCGGCATCGGCAGGCCGGTTATGAGGATATGCGTTGCCCCCATGCGCCGAAGATTGGATTCTAGAATGTCGAGGACATGATGGGCGGCGTTGGCTTCCGAGATTGCTCTCAGCTTGCTTTTCAATTCCGTTTGATCAAGCATTGTGCACATCCTTTGCGGCTTGAGGTGCCGCTTTTTGCGCCTGCTCCGACAGACGCCGGACAGCCGCTGATGGGTGAAAAACGTGCCCCGCCTATCCTTGCCGGTATCGGTCGGAACGCGCCTGCCGCGCATTTCTTGATTGGGTAGAATTTCCCATGCGTCAGCATTCTTACGCTACAATACAATTGATGATCGTACCAATAGGGAAAACTAGCAAATTTTGCAAATTACGCCAAAAATTTGGCAGTTGACCACAAAAACTGGCAATTTATGACAAGTTGAAAAGCAGCCGTAGACTTCATGTAAAGACGCGGGCTGGTGCGGTTTGTACGGAACATATTTTTTCGACCGCCTAATTAAGTATTGGCGCAATTCGAGACTTGAAAAAGGGCCCGGCAACGGATTTCGGGCTGGAACAGAACGATTGCTTACCCCTTCTGCTGAGTTGCCAAGTTTCGCGGCCAGGGACTAAAACGGGGTCAAGGAGATCGATACGATGCCGAACAGTTTTGCCGGACCCGACCATTTTTATTCTGCCGATGCGGACGCCTGGTGGACGGCTGTCGACAAGGCGCTGAAAGGCAGCGCGCGCGCGAAGCTTTACGGCAAGACGGAAGACGGTCTGGAAATCGCTCCGATCTATGAACGCCGCAGCGACGGACCGGCGCGGGCGCTAAGGCAGTCCCGGCAGGACTGGTGCATTGTCCAGCGGGTTGACATTCAGGACCCGGCGCGCGCCAACGCGCAGATCCTGGAAGACCTTGAAGGCGGGGCAGGCGGCCTCGACCTGCTGTTTTCCGGTGCACCTGCCGCCTATGGCAATGGTATCCGCATCGACAGCCTCAAGGGGCTGGAAACCCTGCTGCAGGGTGTCGAACTCGATCTCATCGAGCTGCGCTTTGAGGCCGGGCGGGAAAATGTCGAGGTTCTGGCACTGCTGCTGGCGCTCGTCGAAAAGCGCGGTCTCGATCCGGCGACTGTCAGGGTCACGGCCGGTTTCGATCCGCTTGCCTGGATTGCCGCCAACGGCATAGCGCTCAACGACATGGAACATGCCTATCGGCACTATCGCGACATGATCGCCTCGGTGGACGCTTTAGGCAGTCCGGCGCGGCTGATGCGTGGGGACGGCCGCATCTGGCATGAAGCCGGTGCAACCGCTGCGCAGGAGCTCGCCCTCGTTCTTGCCTCTGCCACGGCTTATCTGCGCCTTCTGGAGGGCACAGGGCTGGCGCCGGAAGCCTGGGCTGACAGGATTTCCCTCAGCCTTGTTGCCGAAGCCGACCAATTCACGACGATCGCCAAGGCGCGTGCCATCCGGGTGCTCTGGGCGGCTGTTCTCGATGGTTCAGGAGTGCCGCAGGTGCCGATGCCGCTGCACATGACGACGTCCTTCCGCATGCTCACGCGCCGGGATCCCTGGGTCAATCTCCTGCGCAACACGGTGGCGACGTTCGCGGCGGGCATCGGCGGCGCCGACAGCGTCTGCGTTTTGCCGCACACTCTGGCTGTCGGGCTGCCGGATGGCTTTGCGAGACGGCTGGCGCGCAACACGCAATCGATCCTGCTGGAAGAGAGCAATCTGGGCAAAGTTGTCGACCCCTCAGCCGGATCCGGCGCCATCGAAGACCGTACGGACAAGTTCTGCGAGGCAGCCTGGGCGCTCTTTCAGGAAATCGAGGCGGCGGGTGGCCTGTTCGAAGCTGTTCGCAAAGGCCTTGTGCATGAGCGGATCGGCGCGGCCCGGACCGATCTTGTGAAATCCGTCGCGATCCGCAAGCGGCCGATCACGGGTGTGAGCGAGTTTCCGGACCTTTCCGAAAAGCCGGTCGCCGTGCTGCCAGGCGGGGACGAAGAGCTTGCCGGCCTGCCGTCGCCGCGCCAGGACCTGCCGCAGCCCGGCAACGGGGAACGCTTCACGATGCTGCGCCGGCTTGCGCAGGAAGGCGCTTCCTTGCAGGATCTCGGCATGCGTCTCGACCTGCTGCCGCGGGACTATTCCCTACCGACCCTCGATCTCAAGCGGATCGCCGAACCCTTCGAAGCGCTGAGGGCGCGGGCCGAAGCGCTTGAGACACGGGCGTCCGTGAACCCGGTGGTGTTTCTGGCAAGCCTCGGCAGCCTGGCGCAATTCACCACCAGGGCCACCTGGACGGCCAACGCCTTCGCCGCAGGCGGCCTGAAACCGGTCGGACCGGCGGTTCATGGCAGCCTTGATGCGATGATCGCGGCCTTCCGGGAAAGTGGGGCGGCGCTTGCCTGTCTGGTCTCCTCGGACGATATTTACGAAGCACAGGCGGAAGAAGCAGCCCGTGCCCTGAAGGCGGCAGGCTGCCGATATCTTTATCTTGCCGGGCGGCCGGGTGAGCGCGACGCTGCGTTTGGTGCTGCCGGTGTCGACAGCTATCTTTTTGCGGGCTGCGACTTGCTCGCGCTGCTGGAAGACGCCCAGGACCGGCTGGAGGGAACCGCCGGAACAGAGTTTTCCGATCTGGAGGTCCATTCATGAGCAGGATCCCGAATTTCGCAGACCTGCCGTTGCGCACTCACGTCACGCCCGCCACGTCCGACGGCCTGGAAAACTGGCTGACGCCCGAGGGGATCGACGTGCCGCCGGTCTACGGGTCAGACGACCTCGACAGCCTGAAACATCTCGACACCTGGCCGGGCCTGCCGCCGTTCCTGCGCGGTCCCTATCCGACTATGTACGTGCAGCAGCCCTGGACCGTGCGCCAGTATGCGGGCTTCTCGACGGCTGAAGATTCCAACGCCTTCTACCGGCGCAACCTTGCCGCCGGGCAGAAAGGCCTGTCGGTCGCTTTCGACCTGGCCACTCACCGGGGCTATGACAGCGACCATCCGCGCGTTGCCGGCGATGTCGGCATGGCGGGCGTCGCGATCGATTCCATCTATGACATGCGCACGCTCTTTTCCGGCATTCCGCTGGACAAGATGAGCGTCTCCATGACGATGAACGGCGCTGTGCTGCCGGTTCTGGCGCTCTATATCGTGGCTGCGGAAGAGCAGGGCGTTGCCCAGAAGGACCTGTCGGGCACCATTCAGAACGACATTCTGAAGGAGTTCATGGTCCGCAACACCTACATCTATCCGCCCAAGCATTCCATGAAGATCATCTCGGACATCTTCAGCTACACGTCGGCGCACATGCCGCGCTTCAATTCGATTTCGATTTCCGGCTATCACATGCAGGAAGCCGGGGCGACGGCGGATCTGGAGCTTGCCTATACCATCGCCGACGGTATCGAATATGCCCGTGCCGGCGTTGCCGCCGGCATGGATATCGACCAGTTCGCGCCGCGGCTCTCCTTCTTCTGGGCCATCGGCATGAACTTCTTCATGGAAGTGGCCAAACTCCGGGCTGCACGCCTGATCTGGGCGACGCTGATGGAAGAAAACTTCAAGCCGGAGAACGAAAAGTCACTGTCCCTCAGGACACACTCGCAGACCTCCGGCTGGTCGCTGACGGCCCAGGATGTCTTCAACAACGTCATCCGCACCTGTGTCGAGGCGATGGCGGCAACCCAGGGGCATACCCAGTCGCTGCACACAAATGCACTGGATGAAGCACTGGCCCTACCGACGGATTTCTCCGCCCGCATCGCCCGAAATACCCAGCTGTTCCTGCAGCAGGAGAGCGGCACGACCAAGGTGATCGATCCCTGGGGCGGGTCCTACTACGTCGAGAAGCTGACCGCGGACCTTGCCGAGAAGGCGATGGCCCATATCCGCGAGGTAGAAAGCCTCGGCGGCATGGCCAAGGCCATCGAGAAGGGCATTCCGAAGCTGCGCATCGAGGAGGCAGCCGCCAAGACGCAGGCCCGCATCGACAGCGGGGCGCAGACCGTGGTGGGCGTCAACAAGTACAAACCTGAGAGCGAACAGGCGATCGACGTGCTGAAGGTCGACAATGCCCAGGTGCGCGCGGCTCAGATCGACAAGCTCAACCGCCTGCGCGCCGAGCGCAACGAGGCGGAGACGCAGGCGGCTCTGGAAGCCCTGACCAAATGCGCCGCGTCGGGCGAAGGCAATCTGCTGGATCTTTCCGTCAAGGCCGCGCGGGCAATGGCAACGGTTGGCGAGATTTCGCTGGCGATGGAAAAGGTCTTCGACCGGCACAAGGCCGAGATCAAGTCGATTGCGGGCGTCTACAAGCGGGAGGCCGGGGCCATGTCCGGAACCATAGAAAAGGTCCAGAAGCTTGTCGAAGCCTTCGAGGAAAATGACGGCCGCCGGCCGCGTATTCTGGTCGCCAAGATGGGCCAGGACGGCCATGACCGCGGCCAGAAGGTGATTGCTTCCGCCTTCGCCGATCTCGGCTTCGACGTCGATATCGGGCCGCTGTTCCAGACACCGGAAGAAGCTGCCCGCCAGGCGGTTGAAAACGACGTTCACGTGGTCGGCGTCTCGTCGCTGGCGGCCGGGCACCTGACGCTTGTACCGGCCCTTAAGAAGGCTCTGGCGGACGAGGGCCGGGAAGACATCATGATCGTCGTCGGCGGTGTCGTGCCGCCGCAGGATTATGACGAACTTTACCGGTCCGGGGCGGCTGCCATCTTCCCGCCCGGGACGGTCATCGCGGAGGCCGCCATCGGCCTCATCGGCAAGCTGAACGAGCAATTGGGTTACAGTTCGGCAGCAGCGGCCGAATAGGCCGGGGTCGGTTCCTCGATATCGGGAGCACGGTAGTGAGCGACAGATTGACCGGCGGGTGCCTGTGCGAAGCGGTGCGCTATGTCTGCGATGGACCACCTAAAGTGACGGTCAAATGCTATTGCGCCGACTGCCGCAGGCTCGGCGGCACGGGGCATGCGACCCACACGGTGTTTGCCGATGATGCCTTTTCGCTGACGGGCGCAGTCACCGAATATGTGAAGACCGCAGACAGCGGCCGCACCATCAACCGGCGTTTTTGCCCGGTGTGCGGCAGTGCCATCTTCCACACGCGCGACGGCATGGAAGGCCTTGTCGTGGTGCGGGCCTCGTCCCTTGACGATCCGGAAGCGGTGAAGCCGGAGCGGGCGATTTACGTCTCCCGGGCCGTATCCTGGGATCCAGCCGATAGAAACCTTCAATGCTTTGAAGAAATGACGCCGCAACCACGCTGAACCGCGGTCCAACCGGAGAAGGTTCACATGTCGATCAGGCGGCCGACCGGGACCGGAACTTCCAGATACATGCCGAAGAGATAGGGACCCATGCGCCAGCGGATCTCGCTGAAGGTCCGCGTGAGTTCCCTGTTGTCCTCGACGAGGATGCGTTCGGGGACGGAGAGCTCCGGATCCTGGACCACGATGCCGATGTCGCCGTTTTCCAGATCGTAGAGCGTGCAGTCGCTCAAGTGGGAGCCGTCCAGCTTCAACAGCTTGCCGGAGCGCAGCCGCGTTCTTGTGGCGGGCACCGGCCGGCCTTCAAGGGGGGATTTCGGCTGCGTCATATCTTCCTTCGCCTGCAAGATGATTCATCGGTGAAATTGCCGAGGCAGTTCTAGGCAGCGAAGCTTGTGCAGGACTGTTCCGGAAACGCGGGCTACTCTGCCGGTATGATTTATGGCGTGTGCATTCGAAGGACGTTTGCTTGAAGGAATACCTCCGAACCTGGGCCGCGCGGCTCAAGCGCGACATTGACGCACTGTATCTTGCCGGCCGGGATCCGCGCGTTCCCTGGCACGTCAAGGCACTTGCCATGGCAGTTGCCGCTTATGCCTTGTCGCCGATAGATCTCATTCCCGATTTCATTCCGGTGATCGGATATCTGGATGATCTGCTGCTGGTGCCTCTCGGCATCTTTCTGGTGGTGAAGCTGATCCCGACGGAAATCATGGAAGACTGCCGTCGGCGAGCCGCATTGGACGAAGGGAAGCCTGTCAGCCGGACTGCAGCCGTGGTGATCTTCATTTTGTGGGGGATTGGACTGTTCACCGTCGCCTTCTGGCTGGCGCCTATTGTGACGGTTCAGCCTTCGGAGCCCTTCTCCGGTTCATAGAGCAGAATGTCGCCGGGCTGGCACTCCAGCACCTCGCAGATCTTTTCCAGCGTCTCGAACCGCACGCCCTTCACCTTGCCGGATTTGAGCAGCGACACGTTCTGCTCGGTAATGCCGATCCGTTCCGCAAGCTCCTTGGAGCGCATCTTGCGGCGGGCGAGCATGACATCCAGTTCGATGATGATAGGCATGAGGGACCCCCGGCACAGTCGCTAGATTATTTGTCTGTTTTCTTCTGCGAGCAGAGCGGCTTCACGCAGGGTCCAGCCGAATATCAGCATGAAAGCCCCAAGTATCATAAAGAATATTTCACTGCCATCCAGGGACAGGTTCACCACCCGCTGGGTCTGTGGATAGTCCAAAGTGCCGACCAGAGTTGCGACCGGTTCGCTGACAATGTCGAACACGGCAATGGCAATGAACCACACGCCAAGCGAAAACAGGGTTTCCAGGGTTTTCGGAACGAAGAACTCGGCCGATTGAAAATGTTTGAAGAGCTGACGCAAGCTCAGGATCATGCCCATTTGCAGGACTGCGGTGACGGCAAGAAGCAACGTGAAGGCGACACGCTGGCTCAAAAGCATGCTGGCAATGGTCCTTTCCTTTCCTCCAAACGAGATCGACTCGTCTGCGGCGAACGGTTCCGACCCAGGAACCAGAAAGGCGATGGCGATGTTGGCGATAAGGAGCACATAGATCATGGCGCAGAGGGTCATGGCCCATTTCATGGCCGCGGCGCAGTAATAGATTCTGCGCAGGCGTTTATTGCGAAGAACCGTTCCATCGTCAGACATATTCAAACGTCCCGCTGCGGTGGTCAGATAAATTGCTGGTTTTCGTCTGCAATCAGCGCGGCTTCACGCAGAATCCAGCCGAACAGGAGCATGAGCGCGCCGAGGATCATGAAGGAGAACTCGCCGCCATCGACCGTGATGTCGACTGCCCGTTCTCCAGGCGGAAGGTCATAGGTGGCGATGACAGAAGCGATCGGATCGCTGACGAGGTCGTAGACCGCAAAGACGATGAGCCAGACGCCGAAGGAGATGACATTCGCCAGTGTCCTCGGCGAAAAGAACTCCATCTGCTGAAAGCGCTTGAACACCTGGCGCATGTTCCAGCCCGCCGCCATCAGGAAACTGACGGCGAACGCCAGCAGGATGGCCAGGCCGATGCGCTGAACCTGGGGAACGTCACCCAGCAGACGCTCCGTCGACGCGATCTCGATCGTTTCGTCGGCGCCGATCATCATTTCCTCCGGCAGGGTGATGCCGATGACGATGGTCACGCCCAATCCAAGAGCCACCAGCAGGAGCAGCGAGACGGCCCATTTCATGAACGCCGATACCCGGCGTATCCGCGTCAGCCGCTTTTGCCTGTCTGCTGTTTCCGAAGCGGTCATGCAAGTTCTCCCAAAGGTTCAGATAAACTGCCGGTTTTCTTCGACGATCTGCGAGGCTTCGCGCAGGATCCAGCCGAACAGCAGCATCAGGGCACCGAGGATCATGAAAAAGATCTCTCCGCCGCCGAAGTCCCATTCAATGACGCGCCTGCCTTCTCCCAGATCCAGGGTCGACAGGTAGGCACAGATCGGATCGTTGAACGTGTCGAGGAGGCCGAAGGCAATCAGCCAGATGCCGAACATGCACACCGTCGACGGCGCATTCTGCGAGAAGAAGTCGGTTTTCTGAAAATGCGCAAAGATCTGACGTGCATGCCAGAAGGCCCCCGACAGCAGCAGGAAGGCGATGCCTGTCAGAAGCGCAAGGCCGAGTCTTTGCAGAAGAGGTATGCCGCCAATCGCTCTTTCGGCCGGTCCGAAGTCGACCACGACGTCAACGGCATCCATGGTCCCGGGTATCACCAGCGCCGTCACCAGGAGCAGGCCTGAGAAGAAGATGAAGAGCAGGGCAAGGGAGACAGTCCATTTCAGGAACCCGGCGAGGCGGCGGATTCTCACCAGCCGCTGACCGCGCTCCTGTTTTCCTTCCGGCAATTGTCCCTGCATCGCACGCTCATTCAATTCTGATGAAAGTCGGCCAATGCGCTGACTACTCCGGAGCGCGTCCGGATTCAAGCGAAAACAAAGTGATTGACAAAAAAATTATTGCAGGCATTTTGCAAATTATCGTTTCACAGTAATAAATGAACGTTGTGATGCGACGCAATAGTTGAAACTCAAGTGAGACCTGTGATGGTAAGTTCTTTTGCCAATTATGATTTTTCCGCCCTGCATCGGGCCAGGCACCGCAAGGGCGGCAGGCGCTCTGGCCTGCTGCGGCGCATCCTGCGCAGCCATTGGCTGCTGGAACCTCTTGTCCTGCTTGCCGTGCTCGGGGTTCTTGTGGTCGGTGCGAATGCCGCGGATCTCAATACCTATAATGAGCCGGTTTATGCCCCCGAACCTCAGTCCCTCTGGGCTGGCCCGTATCTCGGTCTCGAGACCGGGATTTCCCAGACGGCAACGCAGGTCAAGTCGGGCGGAAGCAAGGACGACTACTCCAGGGTCGATGCCGCATTCGGCGTCTTCGGCGGCTACAACTGGGAAGTCTCGCGCTTCGTGCTTGGCCTGGAAGGCAGCGCGACCTATCTCGGCAATCTGGAAAAGGGCACGCATCCGTCGCTCGGGACCGTGGAAACCGGTTCAAAGTGGAGCGTTGGCGCGAAGGCAAGGGTCGGTCTTCCGATCAACAATTTCATGCCCTACCTGAGCGTCGGTCTGGCCGCCGCCGATCACACCTTGAAGGCGAAGGGCACGGACAGGAGTTCCGTCTCCGTCAGCCCCGTGCTCGGAGCGGGTCTGGAAGTGGCGGTGACCGAAGCCTGGCACGTCCGCGCCGATTACACGTTGCAGGGACTAGCCAGCGACACGTCGAAATATGGCGGCACGAGCGCGGAACGCACCGCGGCGAACCACCGGCTGATGATCGGCGTCTCCCGGTCATTCTGACCGCGCTTCACAAAAGACTGGTTCCGAAGTCACCGGGCCCGTCTTCCCGGGACCGAAAGCGGCCGCACCATATCCCACCTGGTGCGGCCGCTTTCTGTTCCGTTTAGCCGTAAACCAGGTTCGGCAGCCAGGTGATCAGCTCCGGGAACAGCATGCAGAGGACAAGCCCGACAATCTGCAGGCCCAAAAAAGGCAGGGCGGACTTGAAGATGTCGGTCATCGGGATCTCCGCCGGTGCCACGCCGCGCAGGTAGAAGAGCGCGTAGCCGAAGGGTGGCGACAGAAAGCTCATCTGCATGTTGACGAGGTAGAGCACCCCGAACCACAGCACCAGATCGTCCGGGCTGTCGAGACCGAACGAGGCTGCCCCCAGTGCCTTGATGATCGGCACGAAGATCGGCACACACAGAAGCAGGATACCGACCCAGTCGAGGAACATGCCGAGGATCACCAGCACGATCTGCATGATGATCAGGATGCCCCAGGGACCGAGGCCGGTCGCCTCCAATGCGCCTTGCACGAATTGCTGGCCGCCCTCCAGCACGTAAAGCCCGACGAAGATCGTCGCGCCGAACATAATCCAGATCACCATGGCCGAGGCCTTCAGCGTTGTGAGCGAGGCCTCACGCAGGGTCTGCCAGTCGAGATTGCGATGGATTGCGGCCACGACAATGGCGCCGAAGGTGCCGATGCCGGCGGCCTCCACAGGTGTCGCGACGCCGGTGAAGATCACTCCGAGCACGACTGCGATCAGGGCAATCGGGGCGGACATGTTGGAGAGCAGGCGCATTTTCTCCTTGAAGGAAATCCGCTCCTCGACCGGGATCGGCGGGCCTTTCTTCGGGTCGATCATGCAACTGACGATGACGTAGAGCACGTAGAGGCCGGACAGCAGCAGGCCCGGAATGACCGCGCCGATGAAGAGTTCGCCCACCGACTGTTCGGCGACGACCGCATAGATGATGGCCAGGATCGACGGCGGGATCAGGATGCCGAGCGTGCCGCCGGCCATGATCGACCCCATGGCGATCTTCGGGTCGTAATGTCGTTTCAGCATGGCGGGCAGGGCGATGATGCCCATGGTGACGACGGCGGCGCCGATGACCCCGACCATGGCGGCGAGCACCGTGGAGGCGATGATGGTTGCCGCCGCGAGGCCGCCCTTCACGCCGCCGAGCACCTTGTAGATGACGTCGAACATGTCGTTGATGATGCCGGCCCGTTCCAGCATCGATGCCATAAAGATGAAGAGCGGGATCGCCGACAGCTGGTAGTTCGTCATCAGCGGAAAAATGCGGGAGGGCACGATGTTGAGTGCCCTCTCATCGCCGAGGAGGAACAGGAAGACGCAGGCCAACCCTCCGGTGACGAAGGCAAGCGGCAGGCCCGCCATCAGGAGGATCAGCAGCGAGCCGAACATGATGAGTGTCAGCCACTCAATTCCGATTTCAAGTCCCATGGATCATGCCCTGCCCATCACCGCGCGGATGTCCTGCGCGAATTTCGATATTCCCTGGAGCACCAGCAGCAAGCCGCCGAGCACCATCACCCATTTCATCGGCCACAGAGGCACTTCCCACTCGTTGAAGCTGATTTCGCCCCAGCGGATGTTCGGATCCGTCCATTGGGAAAGGTTCCAGCTCGCGACCACATCGCCAAAGCCGATCTGGCCCCGGGCCCAGTCGGAGATCAGGGAATTTCCGGACGGGACGGCAATGGCATCGAAAGCAAAGATCCAGGAAGTGACGAGTAGCGTGCCGGCGAAGATGAAGAAGAAGACCGAGGTCAGCAGATCGACGACGGCCTTGCGGCGCTTGGACAAAGGTGCGTAGAAGACATCCACCCTGACATGAGCTTCCGTCAGCGTCGCATAGGCACCGGCGATCAGATATTGCATGCCGAACATCAGGTACATGGATTCATGCGCCCAGTTGGTCGGGCTGCCAAACACATACCGGCTCATGACCTCGAAGTAATAGACGAGGACGGCAATGACGGCCCAGTAGCTGACAAATTCACCGCAATAGAGCGAGAGCCGGTCTATCCAGCCGGTCCACCCGGCGGAGACATATTCGGCATCGTCCTTGCGTTCTGCCTCCTCAAGCTCCTTGAGCTTCTTTTCCGTCTCACTGAGTTCCTGTTCAGGCGGCAGATTGGCGTTGGCCCTGGCAACGAGGCGGGGCATCAGGACGGCGTCGACGACAACACCGGCCAGCAGCAGCCAGAAGGCGTATTTTGCCAGATTGCCCCAGAACGCCAGCGTTTCGCGGGCACTTTCAACGGCTGGTCTTGCTTTCACAAGGTCGGCTTCCGCCTCGCTCACCCGTGCCTTGCCTTGCTCGATCCGCTGTTCGGCGCGCTGGACATCCCGTTCCGCACGGCGCTCGGCAAAACTGCCTTCCTCCGCGTCGGTCAGTTTTGCGCGCAGGCCAGGCAGATCCGCTTCTGCCGTTTTCACCCGGTCCGCCTCGCGTTCCAGAGTGCGTTCCGCCTGGCGCACGACGTTGGCCATGTCGGAGACAACCGTCCGGGCCTCCTGGCTTTGCGCATTGGCGTAGAGAATGAAAACGAAGACCGGGATGTAGACCAGGCCGACGAGGCTTTTCAGGTAAAGCCGGTGCAGGCCGAGAATGCCGCCGGTGACCAGGATGAAGTAACCGAGAACAACCGAATAGCGGCGTTCCTTCGGTCTGGGGCGCTTGGCAAGGTGGGCCGCGATCAGCGGAAAGACGATCAGTCCAAGCCAATAGGCCCAGTGCGGCAGGGTGAAATCCAGATGAGGCATGCCTCTCCTTTCCCCGGGACGTCAGGGTCCCGTTGAAGTAAAGGGAACCCGCGCAGGTCGCCGCGCGGGTCCGGTTTCCGGAAAGGTGCCGGTGTCAGAGGTTCAGTTCCAGGCCTTCGATCTGCTCTGCCGTCACGTAGCCGAGCGAGCCGGACATCATGTAGTCGAGCTGGATCTTGAAGACCCGTGCGCTGTCCTTGTCGCGGTTGGCATAGTTGAACCAGATCGGCACGGCGACTTCCGTCATCAGTTCGACATCGTCCTGGCTGAGACGGGTGATTTCGGTGCCGTCGGCCTCGAACTTCGCCCAGGCCTCCTGGTCGGCCTTCTGGATGGCGGCGTGATGGCTGTCGGAATAGACATGGGTCTCCATTTCGACAAACTGCTGCATCTGCGGGCTGAGCGCGTTCCAGGCATCCATGCCGACGGTGATGTCCATCAAGTCGACCGGCTGATACAGCGACATGAAGCCGGGAGGGCCCATGGAGATGTATTTGGTGACCTGGCTGAAGCCGAGGGCGTAGTTCACGGCGGGTCCGACATAGTCGGCAACGTCGATGGTGCCTTTTTCAAGGGCGGGGAAAATTTCCGAGCCCGGCAGAACGGTCGTTTCCGCTCCGATTTCCGTGAAGACTTCGGCGACCATGCCTCCCGGCAGGCGCATCTTGCGGCCGCGGAAATCGTCGATGGAACGGATCGGCACCTTGGAGTGAATGATGTTCGGTCCGTGATGGACGGGACCGACAAACATCATGTTCTGTGCGGCGTAGAGTTCGCGTGCGATTTCCAGACCGCCGAGGGAATAGAAGAACACATCCCATTCATGCGGATTGCGCAGGCCAAGCGGGTAGCTGGTCAGGAAGGTGGCTGCCGGGATGATGCCCTGGGCATATATCGTGAAGGGATTGACGGCATCGAGCACACCGTTCTTCACGGCGTCGAAGAGCTGGAAATCGCCGACGACGTCATTGGCGCCAAAGGGCTGGAAGGCCAGCTCGCCGCCTGTCTTCTCGACGATGGTGCCGCACCAGTCCTTGAAGATCTGCAGACCGGCGCCGCCCGGCCAGGACGTCTGGATCTTCCACGTTGTCGTCTGGGCCTGCGCCGAGGCGATATGCGGGGCGGCAAGCGTTGCCGCACCGGCTGCGCTCACGCCGGCCATCGTCCGCAGGGCCTGCCTGCGCGTCGTAAGATGTTTCATGGTATCCTCCCAAAGGTCCGGGAGAAAATGAGCGACCCCACGGATAGCGTTTATAAAACGCTCCCTATCTTCGCTGCGGTGACAAACCAGCCGTTCGCTTTTTAAGCAGTTGTTTTGTAACGGGTTCGGGATGACCTCGAGGAAGAATATCGCTCTTCTTTTCCTCCCAACCACAAGGAGGATATTACACTTTGAAAAAGCTTCAACCTTTCCGGCCGATCAAAACATCTTTTCCATTTTGGAAAAGATCATTGTGACTGTTTGGAAATTGGAGAAAGCCGGGAGTGCAGAGCTCAGCCTTACTTAGCGGAAGGTTTGGGTTCGATCAAGCCCTTCAGCCGAGGGTCGTCAGTCCGGTAAGGTCGGCCAGAACCGCCTTCGGTGCCAGATCCGGATATTCGTCCGGCATGCCCATCCGGTTCATCCAGACGGTCCGGAAACCGAAGGCAGTTGCGCCTGCGATATCCCAGCGGTTGGAGGACTGGAAGGAGACTTCCTCCGGGTAAATGCGGAAATGGGTGGTGACCATTTCATAGACCTGCGGGTCGGTCTTGTACGTCCGAAGCTCATCGACAGAGAAAATCTCGTCCAGAAGTTCGGTCAGGCCGGAGGCTTTGGCGGCTGCTTCCAGCATGGAGGGCGAGCCGTTTGAGAGGATCGCGATCTTGGCGCCGGTTGCCTTGAGATTGGTGAGGACCTGCGGCACTTCCGGATAGCAGTCGAGTTCCCAATAGGCGCTGAGGAGATCGTTGCGCAGCGACTTGTCGGCGGAGGGAACCAGCGCAAAGGCAGTGTCGAGGCCTTGCTGGGTCAGTTCCCAGAAGTCCAGGTATTTTCCCATCAGCGCGCGCACCCAGGAATATTCAAGCTGCTTTTCGCGCCAGAGCGAGGACAGGCGCTGGGCGTCGGGGCCGAGTTTTGCCGCGTGTTTGCGCACCGCCGCATGTACGTCGAACAAGGTGCCATAAGCATCAAACACAAAGGCGGCATGCGCCATCAGACCATCTCCAGAGACTTTTGAAAGAACCCGCGGAAGAGAACAACCTGCCGGACCCGGCGTCAAGCGCACCGGTCTGCGACATAAGTCGCAACAGATCTTTTCCCGGCATTATTCTGTTGCAGCGTTACCCTGCAGACGGCAACACGACAGATCCATCCGCATCGATGGACCAGAAGGGGTTGTAGGCGATCTCCAGAAGATGGCCTCCGGGGATCTCCACATAGGAGGAGTAGCCGCCCCAGAAAGCTTTCTGGGGTTCCTTCACGGGTCTCGCCCCGGCAGCAAGCGCTTTCAGGAAGCTCTTGTCGACTTCATCCTCCGAATGGCCGTTCCACGCCAGCGTGATCGCGCCAGTAGGGGTTTCCGTAACCGGGTGACCGATTTCCTCGGCAAGCGCAGCCCGGCCGTAGATGGCAAAGACACCACCGGTCACCTGGAAAAACACGACCTCCGGACTTGGAGAAGAATTGACCTGCCAGCCAAGGCCCTCTTCGAAGAAGCGGCGGGTTGCGGCGACATCCTCGACAATAAGCGTCGTCACGGAAATGCGCTGGTCCATCGGTCTCTCCCTGAATTAAGTCATGGAACATGAAGCGAAATTTCGACTGTGTGAGTCAACCGTCTTTCTTTGGAAAAGCAGCGCAACCGGAGTTTTTGAGAGCAGAAAAAAACCGGTCGAAAAATGCGATCTTTCGAGGAAAATCATCCGCAAACAAACGGACTTGGCGAAGAAAGGCGGCAACTTTCCGGTTTTCTGCGGTAAGCTATTGACCAGGCAAGTCGGCCGGTGTTGTGTCTGCCGCAAGACTGCAGCACCGCAGCGGAGCAAAGGGAAGAGACATGAGCGGATGGAGCGACACCTGGACCTGGATCGACGGGACTTGGCATGAAGGCAATCCGCCGATCATGGGGCCGCGCACCCACGCTTCCTGGCTCGGATCGAGCGTGTTCGACGGCGCCCGTTATTTCGAAGGCGTGTTGCCGGATATCGATCTGCACTGCAAACGGGTGAACGACAGCGCCGTGGCGCTTGGGTTGAAGCCGACCATGCAGGTGGGGGAAATGGCCGAGCTTACCCGCGAGGGCTGTGCCAAGTTCCGCAGCGATCAGCAGATCTACGTCAAGCCGATGTACTGGGTGGAAGGAGATGGCCCCGGCGTGATCGTCGGCGATCCGGAAAGCACCCGCTTCTGTCTTTGCCTCTTCGACGCGCCCATGGCGCCGAAGGACGCTGCCATGAGCATTACTTTATCGCCGTTCCGCCGCCCGACCATGGAATGCATGCCGGTCAACGCCAAGGCCGGTTGCCTTTATCCCAACAACGCGCGGGCGATGCTGGAAGCCAAGGGACGGGGCTTCGACAACGCGGTCGTGCGCGACATGCTGGGCAATGTCGCCGAGCTTACCTCGGCCAATGTCTTCATGGCCAAGGACGGCAAGGTGCACACGCCCGCCCCGAACGGTACGTTCCTCAACGGCATCACCCGTCAGCGTGTGATCCAGTTGCTGCGGGCGAGTGGTTACGACGTTTTTGAGCGCACGATGGACTATGGCGAGTTTCTGGAAGCCGATGAGATCTTCTCGACGGGCAATTACAATAAGGTAACACCGGTCAAGCGCATCGAGGACCGGGATCTGCAGCCGGGCCCGATCGCGGCACGAGCCCGCGAACTTTACTGGGAATTCTCGCACGCATAACGATCCGTGCAGGAGACGGTCTGTCAGCGGGCCGCCAGGGCCGCGGCGACCAGCAGGACGGCGGCTGCTGCAAGCGACGGCGCGCTGAAGGAACCGGTCAGATGAAAGAGCTGACCGGCAAACCAGGGGCCGGCCACCTGACCGACGCCGAAGCTTGCCGTGAGAACCGCAAACATGCGCCGGATCGCCGCCGGGCCGTCCGGGCTTGCTTCCCGGCGGGCTTCCGCGAGGCCAAGGGCCGTGATCCCCATGAAGGTCGCTCCCAGAAGGGCCGCCCCCAGCAAGAATAGAATCGGCGCGGTGCTGACGACCGTGAGTGCGACGCCTGCCGATTCCAGCACACAGGCAAGCGCAAAGGCCTTGCGGGCGCCGATCAGTGCGGCAATTCTGTTCCAGACATAGATTGACGGGGCGGCGCAGAGGCCGACCGCGAGCCAGACAAAGGGTTCGGTCGGCTGCAGGGCAGGGACCGTCCGGGCGATCGTGTTGACGAAAGTCGCGGTGATCACATAGCCGAAGCCGAAGAGCCCGTAGGCCAGGATCAGCCGGATCCTGGCCGCGGAAGAAAAGGGCGACGCCGTGGACGCAGCGGATGTTGCGGCTGCTTGAGTGACCGACGCCTTGGGTTCCGCCGGCACAAGGAAAGCCGCCAGGACCAGGAACACCAGTGTGCTCGCGCCGCTTGCCAGCCACAACAGACGCCAGTCCGCGCCAAGGCTTGCACAGGCGGCCACCAGGAGCGCCGAAAAGGCGATGCCGCAGCCGACACCTGCAAAGAGCAGTGCGGAGAGCTGGCCACGTCCGGCCGCTGCCAACCGGTCGAGGATGAGGCTGGTCGAAAAAACCAGCACGAAGGCACTGGCGATGCCACTGACAAACCGAAGCAGCAGAAAGACCGGCACGGACCCGGTCAGCGCCATTGCGGCGCTGGTAAGCGCGCTGACGAAAAGCCCTCCGAGAAACCAGACCCTGGGACTGCCGGGCAGGGTGCGCGAGGCCCCGGCGAGGGCGCCCACGAGGTAGCCGAGAAAATTGGCGGAGGCGATCAGTCCGGCGTCATCCGCGGGCAGCTGCAGTCCCTCGACCATGAAGGGCAGGATCGGCGTATAGACGAAACGGCCGATCCCCATTGCGGCTGCGAGGGCGAATAGGCCTCCAAAGGCGATGGCGGCCGGCGAACGATCGGATCGGTTCATGAGGAAGTCACAGTGGCTTTCGGGCAATGACCTGGGGCAGATGGCCTGGCCGCCGGGAGCAGGGACTCAAGGTTGCCAGAAGCACAATCTGTCACGGTTGCGGCGCCGAGTCATTTCAGCCTATCAGCCAGGAACGCCTCCACCCGCCGAAGCCGTCATCGCCTGTCAGAAAATTGCCTGTGCTGCGATCATCAGGATGCCGGCTCCGATGATATAGCCGCCGTCGATGGCGAGCGCTGCGCCGTTCTTGCCGCTGAAACCGCCTCCGGAGACGGTTAGGCACGCGGCCGCCAAAATCGCCAGAACGGCGGTGAAGAGAGCGTCGGTTGTCGCGGTGACGCCGACCACCGTCGACAGGCACAGGAGACCTGCGATCTGAAGCACCATCGCAACAACAGGTGGCCGGGTGCCGGGCGACAGCTCAAGGCGTGAGCCGGCGGCCCAGGGCTTGAAGAACAGGACCGGCGAATACCAGAGCCAGCCAAACAGGAATGCGGCTGCCGCGCCGGTGATCACGGCGATCCAATTGACTGTTGCAAATTCCATGGCCTTTCCCCCTTTGACCCCGAAGGATGAATTGGCTGCCTGGCCGGCAGCGGCTGGTCAGCGCGAATTGAACCAGCAAATGGGACATAACAAAGTGCGGCAAAATAGTCAACCAAATGGTTGAGTTTATGCTGCTGAATTGCTGCCGGTAACGCACAGGAGCCAAGGGCATGAGAGCGGCAAGGTGCCCGACAGGCAAAAGCCCCGCGACGGGATCGTCACAGGGCTTTTTGCAGCGAAAGGACGCTGATCAGTTCGTGTTGCGAACCGGCTGTACGGTGGGGGCAACGATGCGGACATTGTCGCGCTTGGCTTTGCGCAAAGCGGATGCGCGCATGGACTGGACCTTGAGGCCCGGGATCTGGGTCATGCTGGCTTTGTGGATGCCGTCGCAGTGATCCATGCTCTCGCCATAGCAGCTGTTCGGATAACCGCTGGTCTTGTCATTGCACCAGGAGATCCAGTTGTTGTAGCACTCACCAAGATTACTGCCGTTGCTCGGGCCGGCCTGAGAGGCCATCGTGGTCGAAAGAAGAATACCGCACGAGACAAGAGCGGCAATAGCATAAGTATTATTGAGTTTCAAAACTATCTCCTATTCAATATAAAGCCGATTTTGGCTTCTGTGTTAAATTTAGTCGTATTCATGGGAAATGCTCGTGCTGGAAATCACAAATTTCGACTTTTGAAAACTATTGATCAAATTTCTGTGAGGCAGGACCTGCGAAGGTCCTGGAAACGTTGATACTGTGTCGGGCTTCGGATGGAGGCAGGGCGCCTTAAAATAAAAAGAAAAAATTTCTTTATTTTGAGGTTCCGTGCTTGCCGTCGCGGCCCGGCAATCCTATTTTGCGCCTCGACGCGGTTTCGCGGGCAGCCGGTCCGGACCGCCGGTCACCGACCATTTCAAGGAGTTTGTCATGTCGTTCGAATTGCCTGACCTGCCGTATGCATATGATGCGCTGGCACCTTACATGTCCGCCGAGACCCTCGAGTTTCACCATGACAAGCATCACCAGGCTTATGTCTCCAAGGGCAACGAGCTGCTCGCCGGCAGCGGCCTTGAAGGCAAGTCGCTGGAAGAGATCGTGAAGGAAAGCTACGGCAAGAACGCGCCGCTCTTCAACAATGCCGGCCAGCACTACAACCATATCCATTTCTGGAAGTGGATGAAGAAGGACGGCGGCGGTTCCTCCCTGCCGGGCGCTCTCGCCTCCGCAATCAGCAGCGATCTTGGCGGCTTCGACAAATTCCGCGCCGATTTCATCGCCGCCGGTGTCGGCCAGTTCGGTTCGGGCTGGGCCTGGGTTGCGGTCAAGGACGGCAAGCTGGAAATCATGAAGACCCCGAACGGCGAGAATCCGCTCGTGCACGGCGCAACTCCCATCCTCGGCTGCGACGTCTGGGAACATTCCTATTACATCGACTACCGCAACGCGCGTCCGAAGTATCTGGAAGCCTTCATCGACAACATGATCAACTGGGACTATGTCCTGGAGCTTTACGAAGCTGCCACGAAGTAAGGCCTGTCCCGGCTTCATTGGAAAACCCCGGCTCTCCAAAGCCGGGGTTTTTTGTTGTTTGTTTCCTCTCGGTTGACGGTGTGTTCACGAACGCGCGACGACCTCACAGGAGCGTGATTTTATTACCGAGCGGTATTTGGGCTGTACTCGTCAGGGTGCAATGGCACCGAGAAGCTCGTTGAAGGAGAGGGAGAGAATAATGCGCATGATCCGGAAAGCTGTCGTATTTGGGCTGACCGCCTCACTCGGTCTGGCAGGAGCAGCCGCGCTGGCCGCGGACGATCCGATTGCAACCCGCCAGGCTCTCATGGCAGCAACCGGCGCGGCAGCCGGACTCAGCGGCGGCATGATGAAAGGCGAAATCGCGTATTCGCCTGTGGCGGGCAAGGCGGCCATCGCCAGCCTGCGTGCGGTTTCCCTGTCCTATGGAGATTATTTTCCCGCCGGGTCCGACCAGGGCGAAACGGGCGCTGCCGCAAAGATCTGGGAAGATCCGGACGGCTTTGCCGCAGAACTGGCGAAGTTCTCGGACGCGACCGCAGCAGCCTCGCAGGCTTCCGGCAAGGACGGTCCGGCCGATGTGGACGCCTTCAAGGCAGCCGTGGGTCCGGTCCTGGGCACTTGTAAATCCTGCCACGAGACTTACCGTAAGAAGAACTGACCGGTTCCAATCAGACGTTCCGGCAGGTGCCTTCCGCGGAGTGTCCTCATGAAAAAGGTCATTGTCATCCTGATTTTACTGGCCGCTGCGGCGGCCGGTGCGGGCTGGATTGTTTCTTCGCCGACAAGGATAAGCGAGGCGGATGCGGCGGCCTTGAAACCGGGCGACCCGGCGCGCGGCGAACTCGTCTTCTGGGCCGGCGGCTGCAGCTCCTGCCACGCCGCAAAGGGCGCTTCGGGCGACGACAAGCTGAGGCTTGGCGGAGGGCTCCGGCTGGAGACGCCCTTCGGCACGTTCGTTGCGCCGAATATCTCCCAAAGCACGCAGGACGGCATCGGTTCCTGGTCGCTTGCCGACCTTGCCAATGCGATGACCCACGGCACCTCGCCGGATGGCCGCAACTACTATCCCTCCTTTCCCTACACTTCCTATGCCCGCATGACGGGGGAAGATCTCGGCGACCTCTTTGCCTTTCTGAAGACGGTGCCAGCGGTCGAGGGGAAAGCTCCCCCGCATGAACTCGGCTTTCCCTTCAACATCCGACGCGGTCTTGGCCTATGGAAACGGCTGTTCCTCGATCCGGCTCCCGTCATTGCGGCCCCTGACGGCGGGACGGACATCGATCCTGCTGTCTGGCAGCGCGGCCGGTACTTGGTCGAAGGGCCCGGACATTGCGGCGAATGCCACACCGCACGTGACCTTGCAGGCGGGCTTGTCCTTGCGGAGTGGCTTGGTGGCGCGCCCTCGCCGACAGGTGACGGCAGTATTCCGAACATCACGCCGGGCGGCCGCGAGATCTCCGGTTGGAGCGCCACGGATATTGCCTACTATCTGGAAAGCGGCTTCACCCCCGACTATGATTCCGTTGGTGGGGAGATGGTGCCCGTCCAGGAGAACATGGCCAGGCTTCCGGCTATCGACCGGGAAGCGATCGCCGTGTATCTGAAGGCCGTTCCCGCGGTCGCCTCCGCCCGCGAGTAACCTTCGTCATCTTTCCCCCTGCATTCCCAAAAGAAAGCCGTCATGGATTCCGCCGAAACCTTTACCGTTGCCGCCGTTGAAACAGAAGCCGGCCTTGAACCCGTCCGGACGCTCTTTCGTGCCTATGTCGACTGGCTCGGCATCGATCTTTCCTATCAGGGTTTCGAAGAGGAGCTTGCCGGACTGCCGGGAAAATACGCAGCGCCGAAAGGGGGGCTTTTTCTGGCCTGTGATCCGGACGGCACGGTTCTTGGGTGTGTAGGATTGAGGCCATTCGGCAAGGACGGGTCATGCGAAATGAAGCGGCTCTATGTCCTGCCTGAGGGGCGCGGCCGGGGTGTTGGCGCTGCCCTTGTCGCGCGCGTCGTGGAAACTGCCCGGCAGGCGGGCTACCGGGACATGCTGCTCGACACGCTGCCCACGATGACCGGGGCCATCAAGCTCTACCAGGCAGCAGGATTTGAGAAGATTTCGGCCTATTACGATACGCCGATCGCCGAGACGGTGTTTTTCCGCAAGGATCTGCAAAGTTGAATTTTGGGGTGCTGTCAAACAAAACCACCTGCGTACAGGTGGCCAAGGATGTTTTTTTGTTATTGGGTCGCATTGCCCGTGCACAGTTATCTGATCTTATGAAAATCGGGACTGTTGCGATTGTAGAGCGGTGGTAGTGCTCTTCAACTAAGGGATAATACGTAATTCCTGGTACGTGCGCAAGCCTTGCCTGCCCTTGCGGCAGCTTATGCGTGTATAAGTTTCTTCAAGATATCGCTGGGTGGCGGCAAAATTCCGTTCTGGCATTTGCAGAGCGAAGCTTTGCCGCCGCTAGAGCAAATCGCGAAAAAGTGGATTCCGGTTTTTCGCAAAAAGACGTGCGTCAAAAAGAGATAAAGCGGGTCGCGTGAATTCAAATGAACGCGACACGCTTCAGATTGTTGTCACAAAGCGAGCGAAGCCTCGATTTCGACGAGCAGCCCCGGCGCGAACAGGCCAGCCACCATCACCAGTGAACTTGCCGGATCATTGCCGCCATATCGGTCGGCGAGGGCTTGGCGGACCAGCGGCAGGTCAGCCAGGTCGGTGATGAAGATTGTCACCTTGATGAGATCCGCCAGCGTCTTGCCGTGTTGACCGGCAATGAACCCGAGCTGATCCAGAACCGCGTGCGTTTGCCGGCCCGCGTCGCCGTCCTGTGCGGCGGTGCCGAAAGCCGTGAAGCCGGACGTATGGAGCGTCCCGCCGTGGGTCACGGCGTGGGAGTAGGGGCCGGCAGGCAGGCCCAGTTCGGTGAAGTTCCGTCTCTCAAGCGTCATAGAAATCTCTCCTGTTCAGGGAAGGCGGTTGGCCAGGAAGGTGGTTGCCCTTTGAACCGGAGGTCCGAGAAAGAAGGCTATGAGGGCGGCCGCGGGCCAGGCCAGACGAAAGGCGGCCATCCACTGGGTCAAAAAGGCATCGCTCCAGCCGAGATTGAGAAAGGTCACCCAGCAGGACATCAGCAGCGAGAGGCCGAGGGACATCAGGACGGTGGCGATAAGCCGGGATTTCATGACACGTCACCGTCCTTCGGCCGCAATCGTGCCGATGTCCCCGAGTTCCTCGATATAGCGGACCCGGGTCAGATTGCGCGCGAGATACGCTTTGGTGTGCGGCATCTCGAAATGGGCGGCGAGGGCTGCCTTGTCGGTCCAGCGTTCCCAGAGTGTGAACCGGCCCGGCTCCTCAAGGTTCTGCCGGATGTCGAACATATGGCAGCCGGGTTCCTGGCGAGTGAGAAGGATAAGTTCCCGCAAGCCTTCTTCGGCCTGCTTCAGGTCCGCTCCGTCCTGCAATTCGATACCGGCGCTGATGAAATAAGAGCTCATGTTTGTCTCCGGATAGGGGTGTCGGTCGCCACTGATCTATTGATTGATGTAACGGAAATCTATAACGATTGCTGGCATTGTAATTTTCAAAAATGGAATCATGCTCGACGATATCGCACTCTTCGTTCATATCGTGCAGGCGCGCAGCCTGGCAGCGGCGGCGGAAAAAATGGACCTGCCGGCGGCGACGGTCACACGGCGGCTCAAGAAGCTGGAGGAAGACCTGGGCGTTCAGCTGCTGTTCCGTTCTGCTCGCAAATTTGCGCTGACTGCCGAGGGAGAAGCCTATTACGGGACCTTTGCCGATCTCGTGCTGACCGCGGAAACAGCGCTGCAGGGATTGAGCACGGATCTGCATGCTCCTCAGGGCCGGTTGAAGGCCGCTGCGCCGACGAACATCTCTGTCGGGGTCCTGCAGCCGATGTGGTCCGGTTTCGTCAAAGCCAATCCACAGATCCGGCTGACGCTGGAACTCAGCAATGACAACAAGGATTTGCTCGAAAGCCAGGTAGATCTTGCACTGCGTGCCGGACCTCAAACGGATGAGCGGCTCTATCAGAAGCGGTTGGGATGCGTCGCAACGATTCTGGTGGCCGCACCGTCCTACCTGGCAACCGCCGGAACACCGGCAGAACCCGAGGACATCGCGGCACACAAGCTGATACGGGTCGCGGCGCTACCGCAATGGAGACTGACCCATCTGGATACGGGCAGGCAACAGATCCTGCCTGTCGACGCACATGTCGCGGTGGACGATATCGGCCTTGCGCGGCAACTGGGGGCCGACGGTCACGGTCTGGCGTTGTTACCGGTGAGCGAAATTGCGGAAGACCTGAAATCCGGCCGGCTTCTGCCGGTGCTGCGCACCTGGCAGGGGCAAAGGCGAGATCTCTACGCGGTCTGGCCGACGGGCCGGTTGCTCAGCGCCCGGGCTCGCTGCCTGCGCGATTACATGGAGGCCTTCGTGGCAGCGCACCCGGTCCTTCAAGGGGCGCTGCCGTGAGTATCAGGCAGTATGGGGATTGCAGCGCATGTAACTCGGCAGGTCGATATAGCCGCGCATCAAACTCAGCCAGGCCTGGCACTCGTTCTGGGTCTTGAAGCAGCCTGCCTGTGAGATCAGGTACGTCTGGTCGAAATTCTTCACCTTGCCACCGGCAATCCCCTTCCAGCCGCTTCCGGAAAAGCTGCGGCAATCGTAGGGGGTGTTGTAGGTGTAGGGTATGTCCTGCCGGTTCTTGGCGAAGGTCGGGGTGAACAGAAGTTTTTCAACCACGTTTCCCGTACCCGCCGACGTGTCATAGGCCTGACAGGCCGCCAGGCTGAGGCCGGCGGCGAACACTGCGGCAATGCGCAGGCCTCTGATAACCCCGCGGATCGACGGCAGATGAGAGTTGATGGGGCGGCGCATGACGAACTCCAGTGATCTGCGGTCCGGGACGGGGGCTAGATCAGCGGACGCACAACCGGAATCGGTTGAGCGTCCAAAAGCTGATCGATCTTAAAGTGGTAGAGCACCTTATGTGCATTCTCCTTAACGCACGATGCTCCAGGCCAGTCAAAGGACTGATTTGTAACAGGTCTCACATCACTCGAAGACTTGGTCAAAATCAAGTCACGTTGGTGAAAGGTTTGCCGCCCCGGGCCGAGCCGGGGCGGCAGCTACGATTTGTCAGGAGAACGGGTCGATGGCGGGCGGGTTGAAGTCGAACGGATTGTCGATGCCGCCACCCATTGTGTCGTAAAGGTCGTACCAGCCCTGGTCCTTCAGATGCAGCAGCAAGGCTTCCATGTGGGAGTTGTAGGAATCGATGGCGTCCCAGGCGTCGCCCATATCCCTCTGGAATTTGCCCATCTCGGCCAGAATGTCGCCATCGAAGGCAAAGCTGAACAGGTCAAGGTTCGACCAGAAGCCTTCCTGCTCCTGAAAAGCCTCGCCTTCGATCTTGCGGCCATCGAGATATTCGATCGTATAGGAGAATTCGACGAAAACGCTGGCGAGATAGACGCCGAGTTCCGCATCCCACTGCATCGAGATCTCTATGTTGAAGTTCATCTCGAACGTGTCGATGCCGTAGGACTGGGCCTGGCCATCCATCGTCATGCCCACGCCCCAGTCATAGGCGCTGAGCTGCTGGGTCATGTTGCCGTTTTCGTCGAAGCTGAACCGTTCTGCCTGAACGCTTTCGCCAACTTCCACCGAGGCGTTGAGGAAAAGAGTGCCTTGCCCCATGTAGTCGATGCTGCCGCTGACCTCATGAGCCGTGGCGTTCTGCCACTCGATGGCAACCTTCTGTCCGTTGAAGTGACTGTACTGGATCTCGGTGACCCGGGTCTCCGATAACTCATCGACGTGGACGCGCGCCTCATCGGAAACCATTGTCGCGTTGTAAACTCCGACATCGAGCTCAAGCTGGTCCGGCGTGCCGCCAAGCTCCCAGTTGATATAGTCCGGATCCGGACTGCTGATCGAAAAGTCCGGCAGATCGCCCTTGCCGGCCAGATCATAGGGATCGAGATTGAGAAAGGGCAGGTTGTCTCCAGCGCCGAATTCCAGCCAGTTTGCGCCGCTAAACTTGGTTTCGGGAAGTCCCGGCGGACCGGCCGGTCCGCTCCGGACTGAATTGTTTTCCAGCGTCTCGAAATGCCGATCCATCAGGTCTTCAATGTCGAAGATTTCCGCGCCAGGCTTCAATTGGATATTCATGACGTCTCCTCACCATTAGTTTTAATCTCCAGATATATTTGATCTGATCTGGAAACATTGAACTGGTGAGGCGGATGATGTTGTTCAATTTAAATATAGTTCATGAAAAGTCTGAAATATTTTGGTTTCGATAAAAAATTAACAGAGTGATTTCACGTTCTATTTGGACCGGTTTATTTGAAATTCTTTGCGATTGTTGCGTTCAACCCGGAACTCTCATTTCCTGCCGTATCGTCGAATTTGGGGCCTCGACAAAAAACCAGGCCCGTTGCCGGGCCTGGTTCGGTGTCTTTCCGATTTTGAAGCTGGTCAGGTGTCACGCCTTGCCAGTGACAAGCAGCGCGAAAGCCTGGGTTTCGGCGACTTCCTTCAAGCGGTCGAACCGTCCGGAAGCGCCGCCATGGCCGGCTTCCATGTTGGTCTTCAGCATCAGGAGATTGTCGCCGGTCGCAGTCGCGCGCAGCCTGGCAACCCATTTTGCCGGCTCCCAATAGGTGACACGCGGATCCGTCAGGCCCGCAAGCGCCAGGATGGCGGGATAGTCCCTGGCCGTCACGTTGTCGTAGGGCGAATAGGAGGCGATGTATTCATATGCCGTCTTGTCGGCGACCGGGTTGCCCCATTCGGGCCATTCCGGCGGGGTCAGCGGCAGCGTGTCGTCGAGCATGGTTGACAGCACGTCCACAAACGGTACCTCGGCGATGATGGCGCCGAATTTCTCCGGTGCCAGGTTGGCAATCGCGCCCATCAACATGCCGCCGGCCGAACCACCCTGGGCGACGATGCGGTCGTGGGAGGTGTATTTCTCGTCGACCAGATGATCGGCCGCCGCGATGAAATCGCTGAAGGTGTTTTTCTTGTATTCGCGCCGTCCGTCCTTGTACCAGTGGAACCCCTTGTCCTTGCCGCCGCGAATATGCGCGATGGCGTAAACAAAGCCCCGGTCGACCAGAGACAGGCTGTTGGTGTTGAAGCTTGCCGGCACCGTGATGCCGTATGAGCCGTAACCGTAAAGCAGCAGCGGCGCCGAACCGTCGAGTCTCGTGTCCTTGTGGTGGAACACGGACACCGGCACGCTTTCGCCGTCTGGTGCCGTCGCATGCAGACGGCGGGTGACGTAGTCGGACGCTTCGTGGCCCGAGGGTACTTCCTGTTCCTTGCGCAGCACACGTTCGCGGGTCTCGACATTGTAGTCGAAGGTCTGCGAAGGCGTCGTCATGGAGGAATATGTGAAACGGATCGTATTGGTGTCGAACTCGTAGCCGCCGCCGAGGCCGAGGGAATAGGCTTCCTCGTCAAAGGCGATGGCGTGTTCGATGTTGTCCGCAAGGCGCCGGATGACGATGCGGGGCAGGCCGTCCTCACGCTCCAGCCTGGTCATGAAGGTGTTGTAGACGCAGTGGGACAGGATCAGCCGGCCCGGCTTGTGGTCGACCAGATCGGTCCAGGTCTCGCGGCCAGGGGTGTCCTTCGGCGCGGTGACGATCTTGAAGTCCTCGGCGTCCCCGGCATTGGTGAGGATATAGAGCGTACCGCCGTGATCCTCGATGGAGTATTCGATGCCGGTTTCGCGCGGAGCGACCAGCACGGGCTCGGCGGTCGGATTATCCGCCGGGATCATGCGGACTTCCGAGGTTTCGTGGTCGTGAATGTCGATCACGATGGTCTGGCCGGACTGGGTCTTGCCGACGCCCATGAAGAAGCCGGGATCCTCCTCCTCGTAGACCAGAACGTCACTTGCCGGATCGGTGCCGATCTCGTGCCGGAACAGCTTCGACGGGCGGTGATTTGCATCGAGACGGATGTAGAACATGTACCGGCTGTCGGCGGAGAAGACGCCGCCGCCGCCGGTGTCCTCGATGCGATAGTCCAGGTCCGTGCCGCTTTCGATATCGCGCAACCGCATCGAATAGAATTCCGAGCCCTTGTCGTCATAGGCCCAGGCCAGAAGCTTGTGGTTTTCCGACTGGCTGACGGCGCCGATCCGGAAATAGGCCTTGCCCTCAGCTTCCCTGTCGCCGTGCAGCAGCACGGTTTCCGCGCCGCCGTCGCGGGGCGTTCGGAAGAAGATCGGCTGCTGTCCGCCGGTCTCATATCTCAGACCGTAGGCGTAGGGGCCGTCGGGGGAGGGAACCGAACTGTCGTCCTCCTTGATGCGGCCGCGCATTTCGGCAAAGAGCTTTTCCTGGAGAGCCTTGGTCGGTGCCATCTGGGCATCGTGATAGGCGTTTTCCGCTTCAAGATAGGCACGAATATCGGCGTCCAGCACGGACGGGTCCTTCATGACCTCCTGCCAGTTGTCCGCCCGGAGCCAGCCGTAGTCGTCCTGGCGGGTTATGCCGTGGGTTTCATGGGTGACGGGGCGCGCTTCGGCGCGCGGGGGAAAGGCATCCTGTTTCATGGCTCCCGAGGTAGGAGTTTTGAAAGCCGAAGGCAAGAGGTGAAAAGTGCCGGGATCGAGGTCTGGTGACCGGGTTCCGGCACCTCGCTGTGGCCAGGCGTTGCCAGGGAGAGGGACCTGCTGTCTTGCATTGGGGCACTGGACGAAACGGCTACTTCGCGATCTGTTGCCGGTATTGGATCACGCGCCGAAGGACCCTCACCATGCCCACCGAAACCTACCTTCTGACTGCAACCGACATCGCAGCCATGGAAGGTACGCAAAAGACCCATTTTCTCAATCCCAATGCACAGCGTCTGAACAAATCCCTTGGCGATGCGACCGGATTGAAGGGATTCGGCTTCCATCTCATCGAGGTGGCTCCAGGCCGGGAAACGACCGAATTTCACTGTCACTACCATGAGGATGAATGTGTTTTCGTGCTGTCGGGACAGGCGGTCGCGGTCATAGGTGACGAGGAAATCGCGATCGGCACCGGCGACTTCATCGGTTACCGCAAGGGAGGCCTGGCGCATACTATCCGCAACAACGGCCAGGAAACACTGCGCTGCATTGTCGTTGGCGAGCGGCTCGTGCATGACGTCGCCGATTATCCGAAGCTCGGAAAGAGGATCCACCGTCACGCCGGCATGCCCTGGAGCCTGGTCGACCGGGAGAACATCAAGGAACTTGGTGGAAGCGTCGGCAAGAAATAGCGCGCCGTGCAGTCACCGGTCCTACTTAAGGTCGATCTGATTGTTGGCGTTCTTGAGCAGCAGTTTCGGCGGCGCCTTGTTGGCGGCTTTGATGTAAAGGGTCGCTGCGTTGGCGGAAATTTCTCTGATCGGCAGTTTGTCCGGATCTGCGCCCTTGAGCAGCATCCTGGCGGCCTGCCGTGTTGATGAAGGCCGTTCCGCATGTGAAGCTTGGTGAAACATGCAAGTTCGAGATCCCGCCTACAGCCTTCATAACGCGCTAACAAAAGCATCGGTAGCCGGATTTTCGAAGCTGGATGTATCTTCAGAACATGTGCAACGGCATGCCTCCCGTCTGAATCCGGCCGGCGTCATCGGTTCCGCCAGCGCTCGATTCCGAGCCGGATAGACGCCGTGGCGGCCACAAGCAAAAACTGCGTCAGGGCGACGCTTCCCGGAATATCCAGTTGTTGGAGCAGTGAACGGGGCAACAGGTTCGCGGCAACGAGAAGCGAGAAGCTTAGTGTGATTGCGACCCAGATCCACCGGACAGGCACGAACAGAACGATAAATGCGACGGCCAGGAAATACTCGGAAACAGACATGTCGATCTAGGTGAAAACGGCGCATCCGGAAAAGAACGAGATGTCCTTCCAGGAACCTGATGAAATCAATTCGTTTGAATTAGCCGGAACTTGCGACGGTGTCCACAGGTTGTAAAGATGCTACCCAATCGCGCCGACGACTTGGCGGGCAATTCTGCAGACGAAGACATTCCGCACCCGTGTACCTTCCGGGAAATGGCCAATCAGCATTTTGAGGCAAACCTCTTGCTCGATCCGTCCGGACCAATTGACAGCTCCTTCAATTTCAGTCACTCAAAAGGAGATGGTTCCCGATTCCACACGTTGGATCGGGATGAAAAGGGAACACGGTGCGGTTTGCCGACAAGCGCCAAATCCGTGACTGCCCCCGCAACTGTGAGCGGTGAGCGAACCTGAAAGCGCCACTGGGGAAACCCCGGGAAGGATCAGGCGAGCTTCGACCCGCAAGTCAGGAGACCTGCCATCGCATCTTCAACTTCAACCCGGGCGGGGTGTCCCGGAGGAGCGAGTGACATGGCTTATCGGCACCTGCTGACACAGACTGACATTCGGTTTTCCGCCACGCCGCGCAATCGCGGAGGGCGATATGAACCGGAAACGGACAAGCAATTCACAAGATCTCCATGAGCTTCCCACACGGGCAAGCAGTCTTTGCGACCGCGTGGTCAGGGCCATGCGCCCGAATGGCTGCCAGGTCCCGTTCGCCTCGACGACAGAGGGGAACGTGGTGACGCTGAATGAGCTTTCGCGCACCGGGGAGGGATCGATCAGTTCGTTCAGAAGAGCTTCCCATCCGCGACGGGGCCGAAAACCGGCTTTGCCGAAGGTTGTCGAGCGAGCCGATTCCATGCCGGAAGAAGGCAGACCATGACCTGCGGCCAGCACCGGATCGAGGTCTGCACCAGTTGCCGGCACAGAGGGACGCAGTGCCTGCCCGGATACCGGCTGCTACGGCGTCTTCAGGAAGCCATGTCGATGGCGTCTCCCTTCGTGGGCGATGGGTTCGAAATCTCCGGGACAGCCGGGCTCGCCGGTTGTTCACGGCCTTGCATCGCCGCGTTCCGGGCAACGGACAAGGCAATCTACCTGTTCGGGGACGTTGATCCGCAGGCGGATATCGATGCGCTCGTTGATTTTGCCGAAAGCAAGCGGTTGGCGGAAACGGATCGAAGCCGAAGCAAGGAAAAGGCTCAAAAGATGGGCGGGGTTCCACCTTTTCACTTTCCTGCAGCCGTGATCGTGACCGAGGCCGGCAAGGCTGCGCTGTCATGAGCGGTGCTGCGCTCTCGGTGCGGGAGGTAAGCTGGAAGCCGGGCAGAAGCGAACCGGTGCTCCATCCTCTGAGCTTCGATCTGGGGCCGGGACAGGTGCTCGGGATTGCCGGTGCCAACGGGGCCGGCAAGTCCACCCTGCTGCGCCTGCTTTACCGCTTCCACCGTCCGGCGAGCGGTGCCGTTCTTCTCGACGGCGCCGATATCTGGCGGCAATCGCCGCGCGCGGTTGCCCGCAAGGTCGCTGCCGTCCTGCAGGAGCAACCGACGGATTTCGCCCTCAGTGTCAGGGAAATCGTGGTGCTCGGCCGGCGGCCGCACGGTTCCGGCTTTGCCTCGGGCGGCAAACGGGATGCGGAAATAGTTGCGGATGCTCTGGAGCGCATGGACCTGCTGCCCTACGCAGCCCGCGCCTTTGGAACGCTTTCCGGTGGCGAACGTCAGCGCGTGATGGTCGCACGTGCCCTTGCGCAGGAACCGCAGCTCCTGATCCTGGACGAGCCGACCAACCATCTCGACATTCGCCATCAACTGGAGATCGTGGCCCTGATCGCCAGTCTCGACATCACGGTGGTCGCCAGCCTGCACGACCTCAACCTCGCGGCCGGCGTCTGCGACCGGCTGCTGCTGCTCCACAAGGGCAGGAGCGTTGCCTATGGGGCGCCGGACAGGGTTTTGTCGCCGGCCCATATCGAACACGCCTACGGGGTGCGCGTGCAAAGGGAACTCCTTGCCGCGAGCGAACGCCCTCATCTGACTTTCCATCTTTGATCCTGGAGAAATGCCATGAAACAGTTAGCCCTCGGCCTTGCCGCGGTTCTTTATGCCGGGACCTCCTTTGCGCAGGTTACCGTGAAGAGCTGCGACCGGGATGTCACCTTCGACAGCGTCCCGGCGGCCGCCATATCGAACGACGTCAATCTGACTGAGATGATGCTGGTCCTCGGACTGCGCGACCGGATGGCCGGATATACCGGCATTTCCGGCTGGAAGACGCTGGACGAGCAGATGCGCTCCGGTGTGGCCGAACTGCCGGAGCTGTCGTCGAAATATCCTTCGAAAGAGGTTCTGATCGGTGCCGACGCGGATTTTTATTTCGCAGGCTGGAACTACGGCATGAAGGTTGGCGGCGAAGTGACGCCGGAGACGCTGGAGCCCTTCGGCATCAAGGTCTACGAACTAACCGAAAGCTGCATTCATATCGGCAGCAAGGCCAAGGCCTCGCTTGACGATATGTATAACGACCTCTTGAACCTCGGCCGTATCTTCGCTGTGGAGGACACAGCCTATGATCTGGTCGGGTCCTACAAACTGGAGCTTGATCGTATCCGCAGTTCACTTCCCGGCAATGAAGCGCCACTCAAGGTGTTCGTCTATGACAGCGGGGAGGACAAGCCGTTCACGGCAGGCCGCTACGCCATGCCGACAGCGCTGATCGAGGCCGCCGGCGGCGTCAACGTGCTGGAGGATCTTGAAAAGAGCTGGGCGACGACTGACTGGGAAACCGTTGTCGAGCGCAATCCGGACGTGGTCGTGATCGTCAATTATGGTGAGGTGACAGCGGACCAGAAACGCGCGTTCATGCGCGATAACCCGGCGCTGGCCGGGATCGAAGCCGTCAAGAACGATCGCTTCGTCGTGCTCGAGTATGTCGAGGCGACGCCGGGCCCGCGCAACATCAAGGCCGTGCAAAAGCTCGCCGACGGTTTCTGGGGAGAATAAGCTTGTTGCAGAAGGTGACCCGGCACGACCCGGAGGACCGCGCGCCCTTGCGTTTCGGCGCGAGCCGCTGGGGCCTTGCGCCGGCGGGCCTGCTGCTGCTGGTTCTGTCGATTGTGGTCGCGGTCATGGTCGGGGCAGTCAATGTCCCGGCCGGCACGGTGCTCGGCATTGCAGCCAACAAAGTCTGGCCGGATCTGGTGACGCCTGACTGGTCTTCCGGGCGGGAGGCGATCGTCTGGGAGCTGCGCTTCCCGCGGGCGTTTCTGGCCGGGCTTGTGGGGGCCGGTCTTGCGCTTGTCGGTGCCGCGTTGCAATCCGTCACGCGCAATCCCCTGGCCGATCCACACCTTCTCGGCATTTCTTCCGGCGGTGCTGCAGGGGCCATTCTGGCTCTCCTGCATACGGGGCTGTTCCTCGGTCTTCTGACGGTGCCGCTGATGGCCTTTGCCGGTGCTCTTGTGGCGACCCTGCTGGTGCTTCTCGTCACCCGCTTCGCCTCGGCCACCAGTGCCGACAGGCTGGTGCTCGCCGGTGTCGCGGTCTCCTTCATCATTCTGTCGATTGCCAACATCCTGATCTTTCTCGGTGACCCGCGCGCAACGCACACGGTCGTCTTCTGGATGCTGGGCGGCCTCGGTCTTGCCCAGTGGAGCCATCTCATCTACCCGCTCGCCGTCCTGGCGCTGGTTGCGCCTTATCTCATGGCGCGGGCACCTGATCTCAACGCCATGACAATCGGCGACGAGACTGCAGCAACGCTCGGCATTCCCGTTGCCCGGTTCCGCCTGACGGTCTTTGTCGCCGGAGCGCTTGTGACCGGCGTGATGGTGGCTTTTTCCGGCCTGATCGGTTTTGTCGGCCTGATGATGCCACATATCGCGCGGGCGCTCGCCGGCGGCTGCTACCGCCGTGTCCTGCCGGCCTCGATGCTGCTTGGGGCGATCTTTCTGATCTGGGCCGACATCCTGGCGCGCACGCTGATGGCGCCGGAGGACATGCCCATCGGTATCGTCACCGGGTTGATCGGCGGGGTGTTCTTCATAGCGTTGTTGCGCAAGGCCGCTAGATAGCGTGCAGGCCGCCGGAGATGCGAAAACCCCTTTTCCGGCTTGACACGTTACCGCTAAGCTTGACCGGTCAAGACGGGATCGGGGTGCCATGGACAATCTTGCGGCCAATCCAGCCGAATTCACCCATATAAGGATCATCATCGGCATGGTGATCGGGCTTGGCGTTGCCAGACTGTTGAACGGGCTGGCCCGCTATGCGCAGCACCCGGGGCAGGAGCCGATCTACGCTGTCCATCTTGGCTGGTCGCTGTTCATGCTCCTGTCCGTCGTGCATTTCTGGTGGTTCGAATTTGCGCTCGGCCGGATCCAGGTCTGGACTTTCGAGAGCTATCTTTTCGTCATTGCATTCGCAGCGCTCTATTTCTTCATCACGGCCATACTCTATCCGGACAAGCTGGGCGAATATGCCAATTACCGCGACTATTTCCTGAACAGGAAGAGCTGGATCTACGGGTCGCTGGCACTGCTGTTTGCGTTCGACCTTGCAGATACCGCCCTCAAGGGAAGCGCTCATGTCAAAGAGCTGGGAACGTTCTATCTGCTGCGCCAGATGACCATGATCGTACTGCTGCTGGCAGCGACGCGGATTGCAGCGCGCGCCTATCACATGGCTCTTGTGAGCCTGGCGCTGTTGACCCAGTTCTGGCTCATCGCCAGCAGCTTCAACGTATTGAAGTGAGCCTGCCGGGTTTGATGAACCCGGAGCTCAGGCGGTTGCGCGTGCGGGCCGCGGCCGGCCGCGCATGAGGATGAAGATCATCACCGACATGTTGAGGAGGTTCCACGCAATACCGTTCAGGAAGGCCGCCTGGTAGGAGCCGGTGAGGTCGTAGATCCAGCCCGACAGCCAACCACCGAGCGCCATGCCGAGGATGGTCGACATGATGACGAGACCGACGCGCTGGCCGGCTTCGCGCGCAGGCAGGTATTCGCGCACGATGACAGCGTAGCTCGGCACGATACCGCCCTGCGAGAGACCGAAGATCAGCGACACCAGGTAGAGCGAGGCAAGGCCGTTGAAGGGGATGAAAAGGAACAAGGCCGCGCATTGCAGCACGGAGCCGATCAGCAATGTCCTGACCCCGCCGATCTTGTCGGCAATAAAGCCGGAAGCAAGGCGGCTGATGATGCCCGCGCCCGTCATCAGCGCGATCATGTCGGCACCCGGGGCGACGCCGTAACCGAGGTCAACGCAATAGGCGACGATATGCACCTGGGGCATGGACATGGCAACGCAACAGGCAAGGCCGGCGACGACAAGCAGAGCTTGCAGGACCGTGGGGGAAAGGCCCGTATCCTGGCTGCCGAAGCGGTTGGCGGCGGGGTTCGCGGCAAGGGCGGCTTCGGGCGGCCGGCGGCGCAGGATCAGCGCCAGCGGCACCATGGTGACAAGGCAGATCGCCGCGATCAGGAAATAGGTGTCGCGCCAGTCATTGGTGGCAAGGCTCCACTGGATCAGCGAAGGCCACAGCACACCGGCAAGATAGTTGCCGCAGGCGGCGCAGGCGACGGCCAGGCCGCGCCGTTTCACGAACCAGTGGGAGATATCGGCGATCAGCGGCCCGAAGGTCGCCGAGGTGCCGAGACCGATGAGGACACCCTGGGCAAGCGAAAAGGTCCACACGTCCGGCGCAAGCGCCGCCAGCGCGAAGCCCGCGCTTAAGGAAAGCGCAGAACCGATGACGGGCGGCACGATGCCGTAGCGATCGACAAACCGGCCAAGCAGGTAATTGCCGGCGGCAAAACCGAGCATCGTCGCGGTATAGGGCAGGGAAGCACCGGCCCGGTCAATGCCGAAATCAGTCTGGACGGCCGGCAGAACGATGACCACGGCCCACATGCCTGCGCCGCCAAGCGTCGACAGCAGAATGCAGATCGCCAGCCGGAACCAGGCGTAGGGCCCGTCCTGGACATAAGGGTCTTGTGCGGCGGCGAGGGTCATGATCGGCTTCCGGATTGCGCAGGACCCTTGCGTAGCAGGTTCGCCAAAGCAGAACCAACAAATATCCTTGAAGCCAAAGCGCACAAATTCAGATGAATTCGGAGGCAGCCGGCACCGCCTCCGAATTCCGTTTCTCAGTGCTGGGCGACAGCGGCAGCCGGGGCCGACAGCGCTTCCGCGATCAAATCGCTCAAGGTCCGGGTCGGATGGCCGATGAGGTCCTGAAGAGCGGTGGATGTGGTAAAAAGCTCACCAGCCGCAGTCCCCCGGTCCGCGTCGGCCAGCACCTTGGCAAAGCCTTCCGGCAGTCCCGCCTGAACCAGGATCCCGGCATAGGTATCTTCCGGAAGATTGTTGAACGGGATCGTCCGGCCCGACTGGCGCGAAAGCTCGGCGGCAAGGTCGCCAAGGCTGAAGGCTGGGCTGCCGCCGAGTTCATAGGCACGGGTGGAAAGGTCGTCCCCGGTGAGGACACGGGCGGCCGCTTCCGCATAGTCTTCCCGACCGGCGGCGGAAATCTTGCCGTCACCCGCAGCACCAGCCACCGTTCCATGAGCAAGCGCTGCCGCAATCTTGCCGCCGAAATTCTCCACGTACCAGCCATTGCGCAACACCGCATGGGCAATGCCGCTTTCGGCCAGAAGTGTCTCCGTCGCAGCATGCTCGATACCGAGCTGCAGGCTGGAATGAGGTACGTTCAGGAGGCTGGTATAGACGATGAAGCGGACGCCGGCAGCCTTTGCCGCGTCGATGACCGCCTTGTGCTGCGGCACGCGCTTGCCGACTTCAGAGCCGGAGATCAAGAGCAGGCGGTCGACACCTTCAAGGGCAGCGCCGAGGCTCGCGGCATCGTCATAATCGCCCTTGACCACGCTCACCTTCCGGGAGGCGAGGTCCTGGGCTTTCTCCGGGGAGCGAACCATTGCGCGCACCGGTTCGCCGGCAAGCTTTGTCAGATGTTTGAGGACGAGGCGGCCCAGCTGGCCATTGGCACCGGTGACTGCGATCATAATGTTTCTCCTTGGCTGATCGGTGAAATCCATCGGATGCAGCCCATATAGACGGGGCACTTTCTTTTTGTTAGTACGTACAAAAAGGTTAGTTTTGAAAAAAGACGATCCTCAACGGACGGAAACAGGACATGAGCGAGAAGACCGATCAAAGCCCCGGATGCGCCCTCAGCGGCAATGCGACCTTGTCGGAGCTGATCCGCAAGGGCGAAATGCTCAATCCGGATTGTCCGTCGCGGGAGATCCTGCGGCACCTGACCAGCCGCTGGGGAGTCCTGGTGCTGATCGCATTGCTGCAGCGGAACCAGCGCTTTTCGGAATTGCGGCGCAGCGTCGGCGGGGTCAGCGAGAAAATGCTGGCGCAGACGCTTCAGACACTTGAGGCGGACGGTTTCATCGACCGCTATTCCCATCCGGTCGTGCCGCCGCATGTGGATTACAGCCTGACGCCGATCGGCAGGGAAGCGGCCTTGAAAGTGCGCGACTTCGCCGACTGGGTGGAAATCAATATCTCCCGGATCCTGTCGGAAAAAGAAAACAGGGTCGAGGCGGCGGCTGTCGAAGCGGCCGAGTAATTAAACGGCGCGACAGGCCGATCAATGGCTGTATTTGTCGATGATCTGCCAGTAACGCGGGTCGCGCCACACCTTGGAGACCGCAGCTGAAAGACGCGCGCGGATGTCCGGATCGAGGTCCTTGTTGGCGGCGAGCCACTGGGTTCCGTGAGTGACGGGCGCACCGATCACCAGTTCCTTCGGATCGTAACCCTGCTGGCGGAACATGTAGCCGGCGCGGATCGTCATCGTGTACCAGGCATCGATCCGGCCGGTCTTCAGCATGATGCTCATCTGCTCCGCGGTCGGGATTTCCTCCACGTTGCGGATGCCGAACCGTTGCAGGATGTTGCTGCGCTGGCTGCCGAGATGAACACCGACCACCTTGCCGGTCTCGATGACCTTCTCGAACGTGTCCAGTGGCTGGTCGAGGGTGACGAAGGCGCTTTCTGTATAGATAAGTGGAGCGACATAGGTGAACCGGTCGCCTCTGGACTTGGAATAGGCAACGGAGAACAACAAGGCTCCCGGGGTGTTTTCCGCCAGCAGCTGCGCACGCATCCAGGGGGCGAAGCGGATATCGATGTCGAGCCCGGCCTTTTCGGCCACAAGCTCCATCAACTCGACGGATATGCCCTTGTGTTCCTCATCAATCGACAACGGCGGCAGGTAGCCGGTATAGGCAACCAACGGGGCCGCCGCCATCGATGACAGGCCGGACAGCAGCAGCGCGAGACCCGTTGTCCAGGCACCCACGCCTGCGCAGGCAATTCTCCGTACAAGAGACAAGATCCACCCCGATTTATTAGCAAGAACCCCTGCTAATAATGCCAATAGTGCGTAACCGAAGTCTAAAGGGTCGGGTCTTTTGCCGAAAAATGCACCTTTTGGTTTCCGGGCTGTCAGTCCTTGCCGCTTGAAACGGGTTTCCGGCCGCCGTGAACGAAGTTCATGGCGTGTCCGTTGAGGCAGTAACGCAGGCCCGTCGGCCGCGGTCCATCCGGAAAGACGTGCCCAAGATGCGCGTCGCAGCTGTTGCAGCGGATCTCGGTCCTCATCATCCCGTGGGAATGGTCATCAAGCTCCCGGATCGTTTCCGGACCGATCGCCTCGAAGAAACTCGGCCAGCCGCAGCCGGAATCGAATTTGGTGTCCGACATGAACAGCGCCGTGCCGCAGCACACGCAATCGTAACGGCCGATCAGCTTGTTGTCCCAATAGGGGCCGGTAAAGGGGCGCTCGGTTCCGGACTGGCGGGTGACGTAGAACTGCTCCGGCGTCAGCTGCTCCATCCATTCGGCGGTCGTCTTTCTGACCTTGGGTGCGGCATCGCTGTTGCGGGTGGTATCGTCGCTCATTGCACAATCCTTGTTTTGCTTTTTGCCAGAAATAAGCGCAGCAAGGGCTGGCGGCAAGACGCCAGGAGTAACGCTTGTTTCAGGTCTTCGTCATTTAGCGCGACAGGAAATTCATCACGGTCTTCACCCGGTTGCCGCCTTCCTGGCGGGCCTGAAAGACGCAGTTCTCGGCGGCGGCGAGGATGAATTCGGAGCTTTCCGCTACGCCCGTCTGCTCGGCGACGGCGCAGGCGGCACCGACCGAGGCGGTCACGACGCCGTTGCCGGCGGTGTTGTCGGGATTGGGAATGCCGAGATCCTGAATGGCGATATGGAGATAGGCGCTGATCGTCTCGACGCCCATTTCATGGGTGCGCGGCAGAAGCAGCGAGAACTCGGACGTCGCGGTGCGCGCGGCAATGTCCGCCGGCCGGCGGGCGGTCTCCTTCAGGGTGGTCGCCACCTTGTTGAGGCAATCCTCCGCCGCGCTTGGGCCGTAGTGTTCCGCAAGCGCTTCGAACCGGTCGAGCGACACCTTGATCAGGCTGGTGTGGGTCTTTTCGCGCAGCGCAATCGCCCATTCGCGTTTCAGGCTGTCCTCGAAGGCGCGGCGGTTGAAGAGCCCGGTGAGTGGATCTGTCTGCGTGGCCGCATCCAGAAGGCCTTCCAGCTCCTTGCGTTTGGCGATGCTGCGGAAATAGACCGCGTAGGCATATGGCTTGCCGGATGTGTCTTCCAGCAGGTGTGTCGTCACTTCCGCCCAGACCAGGGGACCGAAGGCGGAGCGAAGCTGAAGATCTGCATGGGGGAGGGGAGCATCCTGGTCGCCGCTGCCGGACAGGATCCTGTGAAGCAGTTCCGCATCGGCGTTCGGGCTGCCGATATAGACGAGGTCGCTCAAGTGATCGGCGAGTTTCTCCCCGCTCCAGCCAAAAAGGCGTTCGGCGGCTGGCGAAATGAAGGCGGGCTCGCCGCCGAGCGACAGCAGCAGCACGGCCTCGCTGCTGAGTTTCAAAAGTGTTTCGAAATCGATGCTGGACGGGTGGAGCAGTGCCTGACCCGACGGGGTTTCCTTGTTGCTGTCCAAAACCATCTTAGCCTCGCTCAGATTTGAGGGTGGCAATGCATCGTCTAATTGAAACTGAACGGTATTCACGTTGTGAAATCAAGTGGCAAGCACTGAGCGACCGAACTTCGGGCCGGCGTTTTGCCGGTTTCCCGTGCCCTGAGGGAAGTGTGGAGCTGCGGGGACCTCGGTAAAGGTGCGCATGTGACGCGGCTGAAAAATCCGAAAATCGACCGGCACGCGCTTGAACAGGCAAATTCAACTGCCTAAGACATGTCATAAACCTTCCGGCCCGCTATTATCCGGCGGAACGAGGCTGATTCGACAAAATCCGCTTCCGCCGTTTCTTTAAAAACCGTGACGAAAGATCAGCATGACGCCAGCATTGATCGATGACACCACCCTTTATGCTGTGCTCGCTCCCTTTGCTGCGGCTGTGGTCGCACCTTTCCTGACGCGCCTGTTCAAGCACAATGCAGCCTGGCTGCTGGCAGTGGTGCCGGCGCTGATCTTCGTGCATTTTGCCGGCTTCATCGAGCCGGTCTCGAAGGGGGAAACGTTTGTCGCGGCAAAGGCCTGGGCGCCAAGCTACGGCATCAACTTTTCCGTCTACGTGGACGGGCTGTCGACGCTGTTCGCTCTGCTGATCTCCGGTATCGGTACCTTCATCATCCTTTATGCGGGTGGCTACCTGAAAGGGCATCCGCAGCAGGGGCGGTTCTTCTCGTTCCTCTTCATGTTCATGGGGTCGATGCTGGGGCTGGTGCTCGGCAACAACCTGATCTCGCTTTTCATCTTCTGGGAGCTGACCTCAGTCACCTCCTTCCTGCTGATCGGCTTTGACCACCTGCGTGCAGCCTCTCGCCGGGCGGCTCTGCAGGCACTGGTGGTGACCGGTGGCGGCGGTCTGGCACTTCTGGCCGGGTTCATCCTGATCATCTCGGCAACCGGCGAGATCGAGATGTCGGTGCTGCTGGCATCGCCCGACATCATCAAGAATACGTCCCTCTACCTGCCGATCTTCCTGCTGGTGCTCGGCGGGGCCTTCACCAAGTCGGCGCAGTTTCCGTTCCATTTCTGGCTGCCCAATGCGATGGAAGCGCCGACCCCGGTCTCCGCTTACCTGCATTCGGCCACCATGGTGAAGGCGGGCGTCTATTTGCTGATGCGCATGCAGCCGCTGCTTGGCGGGACGGAACTTTGGACCACCGTGCTGCCACTCTTTGGTGGTGTTACGCTGCTTGTCGGTACAGTCCTGGCGGTGCGCCAGACCGACCTGAAGCTGATGCTTGCCTATACGACCGTCGCCTCGCTGGGGCTTTTGGTCATGCTGACGGGCACCAGTCATGAGAAGGCTCTGGAAGGGGCAGTGCTTTATCTGCTGGCGCATTCCCTGTTCAAGGGTTGTCTCTTCATGGTTGCCGGTACCATCGACCATGAGGCCGGCACGCGTGACATCACCAAGCTCGGCGGCTTGCGAAGTGCGATGCCGATCACCTTTATTGCGGCTGTGCTGGCTGCTCTGTCCATGGCCGGCATGCCGCCATTCATCGGTTTCATCGCAAAGGAAGTGCTCTACTACGGGACTTTCGGCTGGCTTGAATACTGGGGCTTGCCAATGACGATTACAGCGGTAGCCGGCAACGCGCTGATGCTTGTCATTGCCGCTGCAGTTGCCCTCAAGCCGTTCCTCGGGCCAAAGGTGGAAACGCCAAAACACGCGCATGAGGGACCGGTCCTGCTGTTCGCCGGACCCGTCGTCCTGTCCGTGCTCGGCCTTGGTCTCGCATTTGTTGCCCATACGACCGGTGAACTCTTTGTCACCCCGACACTTGCGTCGCTGACGGGCGAGTTCAAGGAAGTCGAACTGCACCTGTGGCCGACCTCCATCAATGCGCCGCTGATCCTGTCCCTTATCACCATCGGCCTCGGTATTGCTCTCTACACCCAGATCGACCGGCTGCGGGCGATCATAGCCGCGACGCTGACAGGCATCGGCTGGGGCCCGGACAAGGGCTTCGACCAGTTTGTCGCCGGGATTGTGAGCTTTTCCGGCTGGCTGACCCGCATCCTGCAGAACGGCAAGATGCAGACCTACATGATGCTGACCTTCCTCTTCACGGGGATTGCCGTGCTGTTGCCAGGCTTCCTGACAAACAGCCTGCCGGCCATGCCGAAGATGCCGGAATACCGCTTCTACGAGTGGGGGATCTTTTTCATTGCCGTGCTTGGCCTGATCGCGGTGCTGATCGCCAAGACCAGACTGACGGCCATCGTCTCGCTCGGTATCCAGGGTTTCGCCGTGGCGCTGATCTTCATGATGTTCGGCGCGCCGGATCTTTCGTTCACCCAGTTCATGGTGGAAACGCTGTCGGTCGTCATCCTGGCCCTCGTCATGACCCGGCTCAACCTGTCTCCGAGCGATCACCGGCACGGCCTCGCCGTTGTGGCAACCGGTATCGTGGCCGCGGCCGTCGGCCTCGGCCTGACCTTGACCATGCTCGCGATCACCCAGCAGCCCTTCGATACCCGCCTGCCGGAGTTCTTCGCAGAGTTTAGCCGATCGATCGCCCATGGCCGCAATATCGTCAACGTCATCCTGGTGGACTTCCGCGGTATCGATACGTTGGGTGAAATTGCAGTCGTGTTGCTGGCAGGCCTCTGCGTCCTGGCATTGATCAGGGTGCGTACCAAACCTGAAAAGCCGAAAGAAACACCCGACACGCGCCCGGCACCGAAGGCAGTTCCGGATACCGTTTTCAACGAAACCCAGCCGGCGGAGGCAAACTGATGCGTACGATCATCTTTCGCACCATCGCTCCTTATCTGTCCGCGCTGATGGTGCTTTTTTCCATCTTCGTGCTGCTGCGCGGGCATAACGAGCCGGGCGGCGGCTTTATCGGCGGCCTGATCGCGGCCTCTGCGCTTGCGATCTTTGGTATCGCCTGTGGCGTCGCATCGGTGCGCAGGGCCATCGTCTTTCACCCGATGGGTGTTTCCGGGTTCGGGCTGTTTCTAGGGGCGCTCGCTGGCATTCCCTCCCTTTTCCGGTCACAAACCTTCATGACCAGTCAGTGGCTTGAGTTCAACATCTTTCATGTCGAGATCGTTCTGTCGACTCCGCTGTTCTTCGACATCGGCGTCTATCTCGTCGTGGTGGGATCCATCGGTTCCATTGCTCTGGCGCTCGAGGAAAGGGAGGCAGACTGATGGAAACCGGCGTTGTCATCCTCGTCGGCCTGTTCTTCACGGTCGCGATCTACCTGATGCTGTCAAAACAGCTTGTGCGGATTCTCCTGGGCATCGCCATCCTCGGCAATGCGGTCAATCTTCTGATCTTCACCAGCGGGAGGCTCACCCGCGAAGTGCCGCCGCTGATCCCGGAACATCTCTATGTGCCGGAAACGGCGACAGCCAACCCGTTGCCCCAGGCGCTGGTGCTGACGGCAATCGTGATCTCGTTTTCGTTCTTTGCCTTCCTGCTGGTGCTGGCTTTCCGCGCCTACCAGGAACTGCGTTCCGATGAAATCAACGAGATGCGGCTTGCCGAACCCAAAAATGATCAAACTCCGCCTCAAGGGTATTAAGCTTTATGGCCGGTTCTCCCGTTTCCATTGATTATTCCGAGGCCATGATCACCTCGCCGGTCGCAGCCGCTGACTGGCTGGTGGTTGCGCCAACGCTGATCACCCTCCTCGGCGGGTCTCTCTGCCTCATGCTGCGCAAGAACACCGAGCTGCAGCCAAAGGTCGGCATCGGGTTCCTTATCTTGCTGGTAGCGGCCAATCTCGGGTTGCTGATCCACGTGCTGGACCGCGGCGTGGTCACGATGGTGATGGGCAACTGGCTGCCGCCCTTTGGCATCGCCTTTACGGTCGACGCGCTCGGAGCGACACTGTCGCTGATCGCTTCCATCGTCGCCTTCTGCGCTGGCATCTTCGGCGCCGCCACCGTCGACAGCACCGGCCGCCGCTACGGGTTTTATCCCTTTCTGCTCTTGCTGATGACGGGCGTCTGCGGTGCCTTCCTGACGGGCGATATCTTCAACCTCTATGTCTGGTTCGAGGTGCTGCTGATATCTTCCTATGGCCTGCTGGTGCTCGGCAATGACCGGATCCAGCTGGACGGCGCAGTGAAATATGGCGTCCTCAACCTGATCGGTACCAACCTCTTCCTGATCGGCACGGGACTGCTCTACGGCATCTTCGGCACGCTCAACATGGCCGATCTCAGCCTCAAGATCGGCGCGCTGGAAAATCCGGCTTCCGGTACGTTGGCGACCGTCGCCGCGCTCTATTTCCTGGCCTTTGCCATGAAGGCGGCGGCTTTTCCGGTCAATTTCTGGCTGCCGGCTTCCTACCATACGCCCAATGTCGTCGTTTCGGCGGTCTTCGCCGGACTTCTGACGAAGGTCGGCGTCTATGCCCTGCTCCGCATCTTCGTGCTGATCATGCCGCAATCGCGCGATTACATGGCAGACGTGATCGCACTGGTCGCCATCGCAACGCTTCTGACCGGTGCCATCGGCGCCCTGGCCCAGAGCGAAATGCGGCGTCTTCTCGGATATGTGGTCATCGCCGGGATCGGCTCGATGCTGGCCGGGGTGGCGGTCGGTTCGCCTGAAGCGGTCTCCGGCGCAATATTCTATGCGGTCCACTCGATCATCGTGATGACCGCGCTCTATATGGCCGCGGGCATCATGTACATGATGGGCGGCTCTTACCAACTCAGGGACCTCGGCGGGCTCTACCAGAAGAGCGCTGCCTTTGCCGCCGTGTTCCTGGTCCTCGGCTTTGCCGTCTCGGGCCTGCCGCCCTTTTCTGGCTTCTGGCCGAAGATCATGCTGGTGAACGCGGCCTTCGAAGGTGAGCGGGCCTGGCTTGCTGCAGCGATCCTGGTCAGTGGCTTCCTGACGACGCTTGCCATGGGCCGGGTCTGGATCTTTGCCTTCTGGCGCGGCGGGCCGGAGGGAACGGCAGATGGGGAGGCGGTGGCGGTTGCTGCTGCTGCCGGTGGCAGCGCCCAGCTGTCCGGCGCTTCTGTCTGGCTGCCGCTCGGCATCCTGACGGCACTCGTCATCTATTTCGGGCTGCAGCCGGAATGGCTTCTGGAACTGTCGACCCGCGGCGCGAGCGGTCTCGTTAATCCCGCCGGATATCTGCTCTCAGTCTTTGGAGGCCAGGGATGACCAGTCTCTTTCTGATCAACATTCTCCTGATGCTGGCCTGGGCCGCGGTCACCGGCAGCTTTTCGGAAGTCAACATGGCGTTCGGCTTCGCCCTCGGTTTCGGCGCGCTTTACCTGATCCGAGAACAGGTCGGGACGGCTGCCTATTTCCAGCGTGTGTCGAAGGCTTTCGGCCTCGCGGTCCTGTTCGTCTATGAGCTGGTCCTGTCAGCCTGGCGTGTCGCCGTCATCGTGTTGAAGCCGAAGATCGAACTGCAGCCGGGCATCATCGCCTTTCCGCTCACCGTGGACCGGGACTTCGAGATCACGATGCTGGCCAACCTCATCACGCTGACGCCGGGAACACTTTCGGTCGACGTCTCCGAAGACAGGAAGATCCTCTACGTGCACTGCATCGACGTGCCCGATCCGCAGGCGACCATCGACGACATCAAGAACGGCTTCGAACGCAAGATCCTGGAGGTGTTCCGATGACACCGCTTGAGACATTCTCCTCGCAGTTCCTGCATCTGAGCGTTCATATCGCACTGGCGCTGCTGACGGTCTCCTTCATCATCATCGTCTTCCGGACGGTGAAGGGGCCGAGCCTGCCGGACCGCGTCGTCGCTCTCGACATGCTGGTGGCCGTCGGCATCGGCTTCATCGCCGCCATCGGCGTTTCCACGGGCTTCTATCTCTATATCGACATCGCCATCACTCTGGGCCTGGTCGGTTTCCTGGCGACAGTTGCGTTTGCGCGCTTCGTGCTCAACCGGGGCCTTGCCGGCGACAAGACCATCATGGACGAAGTCGAAGACAGCGTTCAGCGCAGAAAGGCCGGCGAATGACCGCGGCTGTTGAGATCATCACCGGCATCATGCTGATCATCGGCGCGTCCTTCTCGCTGATCGCGTCCATCGGCATCATCCGCCTTAAAGACGTCTATATGCGAATGCATGCGGCCTCCAAGGCGGGCACGCTCGGCTCTGGCGTCATGCTGCTTGCACTTGCCGTACATGCGGGCGACCTGGCCGTGGTGACGCGGGCGATCGCAGGCGTGGTTTTCTTCCTGCTGACCGCCCCAATTTCGGCCCATTTGTTGGCGAAAGCTGCCTACGCGGCGGGTTACCAGCCCTGTGCGGATACCAAGGAAGACGCCCTTGCAAAAACTGCCCGGCCCAGAAACTGAGGCCGGCAGGGTCTTCCTGCGGTCTGAAGACCGTTTCCTGACAATACTATCGGTCCATTGTCAAACTGGGTGCACAGGATAACGTCAATATTTGTAGAATTTGATTTTTATTGGCGCAGTTCGATTTTTATTTGAATTCCGGGGTTGTCGTTTCAGCTAAGCGGCGATATAAGGCTGTGACGATTGCCTGCAAAGTAGAATCATTTTTGAATTCTGGGTCCGCAAGTATCAGAATTTCTAGAAGCGTTTTCGACGCAATTTTTTTGCAGGTAAACACCAAAGCTAAATTTGAAAATCAGTAGAGAACGGGTGAAATATGACTGACAGTCCGGTGGATGCAAATCTGATTGATCTTACGGCAGACATCGTCTCAGCCTACGTGAGCAACAACACGGTAGCGTCAACAGATCTGCCTGGTCTGATCAACGAAGTGTATGGCGCCCTGCAGCGCACCGCGAACACTTCGAGCGAGCCGGAGCCGGAGCCGCTGAAGCCGGCCGTTCCGGTCAAGAAGTCCGTCATGCCCGACTACATCATCTGCCTGGAAGACGGCAAGAAGTTCAAGTCGCTGAAGCGTCACCTGCGCACCCATTACAACATGACCCCGGAAGAGTACCGGGAGAAGTGGGACCTTGGCGCCGATTACCCGATGGTTGCACCGAACTATGCGGCTGCCCGTTCGGAACTGGCCAAGAAGATGGGCCTTGGCCAGCAGCGCAAGCGCTCCAAGTAATACCGGCGCTCTGTTCCGTTAGACGTCTTTTTAAGAGCCGCCATTTGGGCGGCTCTTTTCTTTTTGGCCGTTCGACATTGAAAGCGGCTTGAGGTTCACCGAAAGCAGCTGGATGTGAGCTCACAACTAGCCACCGGTGGAGACGCATTGCGGGCGAGATTATTGAACGCGTCGCGCCTGACCGGCATCGCTGGTGGTTGACTGAAACCAAGGGTTTCAGCGCAAAAGCGACGCATGGCTTTTCCGTTGAACGTGACGCGCTGTAGGGGGCGGTCGCACTCAGGCGGCCGCGAGGGCATCCTGGGCATCCGCGCGGATGCGGCCGACCATGGATCTCAGGCCGTTGGAGCGTTGCGGCGTCAGGTGTTCCTGGAGACCAAGGCGGTTGAAAAGGCCTTCGACGTCTGTTTCGAGTATCTCTGTAGCGGTCTTGCCGTTGAAGAGCGTGGTAACGATGGCAACCAGACCCTGCACGATCAACGCATCGCTGTCGCCGCGGAAGGTGAGAACCGGCGCGCCGTCCGTCCCCTTGTCGATGCTTGTGATCAGCCAGACCTGCGACACGCAACCGCGCACCTTGTTGGCATCGGACTTTTCCGCCTCGCTGAGGGGAGCAAGTTCCTTGCCGAGATCTATGAGGTATTTGTAGCGATCTTCCCAATCGTCCAGAAAATCGAAGCTTTCGAGAATGTCGCTGAGGCTCGTGGTCATGGCACCGGTCTTTGAAGGTCTTTCAGGCCTTCATATAGCTGCTAAGCAGCAAAGTGCAAATCCGGACTGGACTGGAGAGGCCTTGGAGGCGAGGGAGCTTTGGAGAAGACATAAAAATACGCCGCAGATGAAATGGGCAGCTTTCCATCTGCGGCGCAGCGGAACGAACCGCTGAAGTGAAGCCGTCTTTGCGTTGCTGCCGTGCAGCACCGCTTCAGCGGGGGCGCAATCGGCTGCGGGCGGATCCAGGAGGTCAGCGGATCCTTGGCAGCCCTTCAGCTCAGGTCTTTTGGCCTGAGCGTGGTTTGGGCCGTGGCACCGGCCCAAAGTCTGTCTCCGAAACGGAGACGGTGTTCGTGACCGGCTGGCCGGATGGCATGCCGGTGAAGATGCCGCTCGACAACCCGGACGCTGCGCCGGCAACCGGAGGAGATGTCGACCCGGTGACCAGAGGTTCGCTTTCCGGGCGGTCGGCTACCTGCGTGTCAAGGAACTCGTAAACGATCCTTGCACCGTCGCGTGCCCGGCTACCGATGGCTGCCAGGGCATCGCCGCCCGTTTCGCAGGCCTGCGGATTGCGTGAGCAAAACCCGCCGATGTCGGAGACCGTCGCCTGCGCCGCAAGGAACGCGGAGACCGGATCGATTGTTTCACCCGTGGTGTCTTCCTGCTCCGACCCGAGCGGAATCAGGACCAGCACCAAGGTGAGCCAGAAGGCCGTCCTCAAAAGAAAGAACATGTCGCTACCCATAGTCTGTTCGTTCTCGCGTGCCTTTGTGCCGTCGGCACGCTTGTTATGAGATCACCATAACAGCGACATGAGAATGCCCGGTTGAATGGAAAGAGCGCATTTTCATCAAATGAAACAGGTATTTAAGTCAAGTTCTCTGAAAAATTGATTCAAGTTTTATCGAATTGGAGCCAAGCCCCTGAAAGGATTGTGAAACCGGAAAAAATCGACCATCCGGATTCATCCTTTATCGTTCCTTAAGTGCTGCCGGGGACAATGACGCTGAAAGAGGGGCGAACGGAAAAATCCGTTGTTGGTTTGTGGTAGTGTAGAGTGCGTAACCTTCTGAAAAGTCTGCAGAATATTTGGAGCCATTGGGCTGTTCGCGTGGATGGAATGATTCATCCCGAAGCCTGTTGCGATCCTTTTCTTGCGCCTTTGCACCGGACATTCCTGATCGGCTGTTTTGTTGTGGGTGCTGCCGCGCTGGTTGTGCTGCCGCTTCACCTCGCCCTGGCGGGCGCGCCGCAAGTTGCAACGCTGCTCGCGCTTGCCTGGATGCTCTGCCAATGGCCGCTCGCGCTCTACGTTTCCCAGTCCGGTGCCCTCAACCGGGCGATCGGCTTTTCCGCGGGCCTGTTTGCTCTCTTCATCGCCGCGATCTGCATGGTGACAGGGGGCACGAATTCCTTTGCGCTGCTCTGGCTGCTTGTGCCGCCGATGGAAGCTGCCTTTTCGACCAGCCGGCGGATCGTGGTGTTCGTCACCGCTTTCTGTGCCGGCCTGCTTGCAGCTGTGACCTTCCTGCCGGTGCCTGCAGGTGTGGAGCCCGTTCCGGCGGCGGGCTTTGTGGCAACACTTGCCGCGATCACCTATGTCGGCATGCTGGCCATGCGGATCTCACTCGACAGGAGGCGGGCACAGGCGATTGTTCTGGCGACGGAAACGCGCCGCCAGTTGATGAGCCAGAGCATCGCCGACGCCTATTTCGAGCTTGGATCCAACGGGGCCCTGCGCCTGATGGGCGGTCCGCTCAAGCAGCTGCTCGGTCATGTTCCGACCGAGAGCGGTGATTGGCTGTTTGCACGTCTGCATGTAGCGGACAGACCGATTTATCTGACGCATCTCGCCGAGATCCGGAGCAATGGCCTGGCGCAGTCCTTCGAGGTGCGCTTGCGCGTCGGCGCGTCGCAGCCGGGCGAGGCGGGGCAGGCGGAGTACCGCCACTTCACCGTGATCCTGCGGTCTTTTGCCGACGAGGCCGGAGCACCCGACGACGAGAAAGTGCTGCTGACCTTGCGCGCTACCGAGCCTGCCGCACTCAGCGCGGCGGCTGATGCTGAAAAGACCGGCGGGCGTGTGGACAGGCTCGCGCGTTCCCTTCTTGAAGAAGCGGGATCCGGAGCCCGTGAAGCGCTTTCCGAAATTCTGCAGCAAACCGGAAAACTGCGGGACGAAAGCCGACCTGACGCGGGACGCGGCGAAAGCAACGCCGCCAACGCCATTGCACAGTCTGGCGCGCGCGGGCTTGCTGTTCTGGAGACTGCATTGGACCTTGTGCCGGGGCGACAGCTGGAACGGATGCCTGAAATCGTTACCTTCGATCTTGCTGACTGCCTGGAAGACTGTGCGGGCCTGGTGGCGCCAGCTGCTGCCAGGCGGCGGGTCGCCGTGGAAGTCGTGGCAGGTGTTGGCCTGCCGGCAACTGCTGCCGATCGCAGGCTGCTGCGTCAGGCAATCTGTTTCGTGCTTGCGGACATGATCGAGACCTCCGATGCCGGAGCACTTCTGACTGTTTCCACGAAACCGGCAGGGTCTCGCCTGGGCTGCGTTCTGTCGGTGAAAAATCGCCAGTCCGGCCTTAGCTGGAGTTCCGAGGCCTCCGGCTCCGTTCTCGGCCTGGCGCAGGCGCTGCTCGAGCGCACCGGCGGCGGTCTCTCGGTCGAGACCGTTCTGGGGCAGGGGGAGTGCGTGCATATTCATCTGCCGCTACAGGCCGAACACGGACCAGTGCCGCGTGACCGGTCTCAGGCCGCGTCCCCGCTGGCAAAATCGGCATAGGCGGCGGTATGGCGAGAAAACCGAAATCCGCAAAGCAGTCGAAGTCTCAGACGGCGCGCCAGTCCGAATCGCTGATGTCCCGTGCCGGGCACATTGCACTCGACAATCCGGTCGCAGCGGGTGGCACCGTCGTCATGGGCTTGACGGCATGTCTCATTGTCGCAAATGCGGTCGGGCTGCAGCCAGGCCGCCATCCGGCGCCCCTCTTCACCACCCGAGACCGGCCGGAAACGACACAGATGCCGGAACCGGACGGACGTCGGCCGGACCTGCAGATCCAGGAGATTTCGACCCTGGTGCTCGACCTGCAGATATCCCTGCGCAAGATCGGGCTCTATGAGGGGCCGCTCGACGGGTTGAACGGGCCGGCGACGGAACGGGCAATCCGGGCCTATGAACGTCATGCGTCCTTGCCGGAGACAGGCGAGGCGACGGAGGCTCTGCTGGCGCTCGTCACGATGCAAGGCGATGCGCCGCTGGAAGCTGCCTCTTCCGTTCCGTTGCCCCGGGCCAAACCCGGTACCTCGGGCACGGTCAGCCGGTCTGTCGATGAAGCCTCCGCCATTGATGTCGACACCGATCCGAAGCTGATGAAAGTACAGCAGGTTCTGGCGGATCTTGGTTACGGGCCTCTCAAGGCGGACGGGCTGATGGGCGCCAACACGACCGCTGCGATCCGCCGCTTCGAATTCGATCGGGGCTTGCCGATGACCGGCGAACTCGGCCCCAAGGTGATCGAACGGCTGGAGATGGTCAGCGGCCACAAGCTTTCCGGCTAGGGCGCACGTTGGCCTGTTATCAATTGATGGCCCACGAGAAAGACGCGACAGCCCCGCAATTCTGCACGGTCCTGGAGGACTGGACAGCTACCTATCCTGATTCCATCTCGGTCACCGCCGGTGAGGCCATCGAGCTGGATGGGCGTAAGGATGTCTGGGATGGCTACACGTGGCTCTGGGCGAAAAACACTGCGGGCAGGGAAGGCTGGGTGCCGGACTGCCTTGTTTCTTCTGATGCTCCCGTTGTCGCGACCGAAGATTACTCCGCGATGGAACTGACCTGCAAAAAGGGTGACGTTCTGATCACCGAGCGGATCTTGCATGGCTGGGCCTTCTGCCGGAACGAGGCGGACGAGCGTGGCTGGGTGCCGGCGCGCAATCTTTCCAGCGGTTGCTGAGGCTGTCATTCTTCCAACGGTCTGCCTTGATCAGATCCGTTCTTGCGGCACGGATCGCTTCTCCCTTCTCTCAGGCGAAACAATTGCCCCTTCGGCGGACTTGGCGTAGACCGGCAGCAACATCAGCTCCGGCGTGACCGGACAGCTCAATGGAAGATGCGATGCGGGTTACGTCCGATTTCTTCGTCAGCGCCCTGGTCCGGCGAATATTTGGGGAAGGGGGCTTTGCTGCCGTCTCCAAGCGTGGTGCGCCGGAGGCGGGGGCGGTCTTTGTCTGCGTCGACCGGCTGGACGGAACGTTCGATTTCTATGGGCCGGCGCCGCAGGCCTATTTCAGCGATCAGCCCCAGGGACGTCTTTTCGAAAAGGTGCTGGACCAGACGGACCGTGAGGCGGTGGGCGCGCGGCTGAAGAGCGAGGCGCGCATGGACCCGGACTACTGGCTCGTCGATATCGAGGCGCGGGACGGACGTGTGGACTTGCCGCTGGTGCAGGAGGATACGCCACCGGATCCAGCGACGAGGCTGTTCCGTTTCTAGACCCGCATTATCGGGCCGCGTTACGCTTTAGCGAACGGGGTCACTTGGCCTGCCGGGACTGCCGGGCAGGCTCCGTGCGCGGGGCCGGTGTTTTCCATGGCTGGCGTCTCGCGGCGGGGGCTGTCCATATACTGCGCGTCCCTGTGGGAGCCTGCGGCGCGGGTACCCTGGTCGTGCAGGATCCACTGACCGACCAGCACTTCGGCAGCGCCGAAGCTCAGCGTCCGGTAGAGGCGCAAAAGCGAACGCAGCCGCTCCAGCGACAGGTTTTCGCCAAGCATGCGGATCAGCACGGTCGTCACTTCCGACGGCTGCATGCCAAGTGCCTTCAGCGCCACGGTCAGGCCCTCGGCCTGATCGTCCCGCAACAGCAGGTCGCAAGTCGGTTGTGGCAGGCCGAGCCCCTGGCTCAAGAGTTCCGAAAAGCGCGGCCCGTTCTGGATCAGCGCCTGGCCGATCAATGCATCCCTGAGCCGCAGGCGCGCGGTATCTGTGCGCCTTTCGGTGGTTTTTCCGGGCGCCTGGGCCTGTTTGACCAGACTGGTCATTTCGGCTGCGGCGATGGCTTTCGATTTCAGCGGTGCTGGCAAATGCAGGAATTGTCCCATGAGACCATCCGGGTTTAACGCGTCCTGACCGGCCAATTCTAAACCAAGAGTGGCAACGATGTCACTACGGCAACTGAGTTTTGCCTGATGAGCTTGTGTCAGGGTGACGTCGTCGCGCTCGAGAAGGATGCGGATCACCGACGCACCGGCATATTCGCAAAGGGCGCTGACGACCGAATCGCGCAGGGAAGGACGGTGTGCCACCGCCTTCCTCAAGGTGTCGGGTCCGGTGGCTGCCGTTTCCAGAAGGAGATCCACAGAAAGCCTCGGACTGTAACGAAGCGCCGGATAGGCCGTCAGATCGTCCTTGTCGCGGGCAAACTGTTCCAGAAGGTCGTCCGGCAATTCCGGATGACCGGCAAGCAGGCTGGAGATGCGGCGCCGGTCGGGGAGTGAGGTCGCCGTGAAAAGATTGCGCGCCAGTTCCAGAAAAATCCTCGTTTCTTCAACACCATGACGGGATCTGCCGGCAAAGAGCTCGGTCGCGGCCAGAAGGACACCGCGATCGGAGCCGCGGGTATCGTCTGGCAATTCTTTGGGGGAAGAGGTCGGCACAGCCTGGTTAAAGCGTTGGGTTTGGCGCATGACACCCGTCTACACAGTACGAAAGACCGGATCACCGGAGGAACTTGTTTCGTTCAAATTGCCTCAAAAGCGTTAGCATGCTGTTAACCCTGACGACTACTTAATGAGGAAGCAGGAAGTAATGCGTCGCCCGTTTGACCGTTCCCAGCCGGTAATACACCGGTCCCGGGAGATCGGAATCCAAGGAGGAGACGATGGGCACATTATTGGATTTTGCAGCAGCAAGCCGGCCCACAGCACGTGTCGGCCATCGCAGCGACCGTCGCCAGGCGACCGGCCGGGAGACCTTTGGTGAAGTTATCCTCTTCCCAGGTGTCCGCTACGAGCGTCACGACCTTGATCTTGCCGCACGAATCGCGACCATCGGAAAAGCGGCCGGACCTGCTGGTTCCGACAAGGACTGACGGTCCAAGCCACTCCAGCCGCTGAAGCTGAAGACGACTTGCGGTCTGGAGACACGCCCTATGGGCAAAGGCACAGCGGTAAAGAACGCGCCCGCGTCCCGAGCGGACAGCGGGAAGAGGAGAGGCGGAGGCCTTTCCCTCGCCGCCGCTCTGGCGATAGCAGCCAGCCTTGGTGCCTGCGTCCGGCCGACCGGTGACTTCGACCGGGCGCAGCCTTCCGTGATCCACGACAAGCTGATGCCTGCCGTTGGCGACGAAGCGGCGCGGCTGCGCGGCGATCCGGTTTCGAAGTTCAACTACACCAATGACGAAAAACTGATGCGCAACCGCGGCTGGACGCTGATCCGTCCGCCCTGGACGAAGGACTGGATCGGCGGAACCATGGTCGAGCTGTCGCGCACCAGGGTTTTGCCGGAGGTCGAGGGCCGAGTGCCGCCGGACCTCTACCTCATCTATCTGCGCTCGGACAAGTTTCAGTCGTCGGATGCCCGCTACGACAAGATTGCCGCTGATGCCAGCGGCGATGCCGAACTGGTCATGCCCTTCTGTGAAGTGGCGCTCAGGGTCAAGAAGGCGGACGACGAGCGGCTGCGCGTCCTGCAGAACAAGCCGGTGACCACCGAGGAGACCTATGAGGGAGCAAAGTCCCGGGTCTGGGAAAACCGGGTCATGATCAAATGGGTAGGCCAGGCGCTGCGCTACCGCATCATCGCCTACAAGAACGCGCTGGACGGGCTGGAGATCGAGACGCCGACCCGGGACCGGGTGTGGAAAGTCAACAACGCCATCCGCGAACTGGAAGGCCAGGTCCGCATTGCCGAGGCCGGTTGCGACCCCGATAGCCGTTATGGCCAGGATGAGCCGGTCAAGCGCTCCCGGATCTACAAGAACTGGGGCCTGGAACGGCCGCCGGTGGTGAAATAGGCCGCTTTCGAAGGTGGTTTCGCCGGGGCCCGGTTTAATTTGCAGGCTGCCATGACTGGGCCAATCGGTCTGCGGGATTGATCGCGCAGTCCTTCCTCGGCTATCTATGCGACCAATCAGGCTGCGGCGGTCCCTCCAGGGTTGCCTAGCCATCATCCTCATCGCGTCGCCGCGTCAGCCGATACAGGAATTTCCATGACACCGAATGTCGAGCGCCTGGTTCAGGAAGCGCTTTCTCATCAGCATGCCGGCCGGCTCGGGATTGCACTGCCCATTTTCGAAGAGGTTCTGCGGCTCGACCCGCAGAACCCGCAGGCGCATTTTTCCCTCGGCATTGCCGCCTATCAGCAGGGTAGCGTCGGAATGGCCATCGAGCATTTCAAGGTCGCGGCCAAGAAAGCGAAGAAGCACCCCCAGGTGCATCAGCTGCATGGTCTGGCCCTGATGAATGCCGGTGATCTTGCCGGTGCACGCGAGGCGCTGAAGAAAGCTGTCGCGCTTGCGCCGAAGGAAGCGCAGTTTCATGCACAGCTCGGCGATGTCTACCGCATGGAACGCCGGGCCGTGCTGTCGCGCCAGAGTTTCGAGCGCGCACTGCAGCTGGATCCGGCGAACGGCTACGCCACGCTCGGCATGGGGCAGCTTGAAATCTCGCTGGGTCATTTCAAGGAAGCGGATAGCTGGTTCGAGAAGGCACTGGATGCCGGCCAGGAACTGCCGGCCGTCCTTCATGCGCTCACCATGGGGCGCAAATTCGACGAGAAGCCCGCCATACTCGATCGGATCGAGCAACTGGTGGCCGACGGCACGCCGCGCGCCACCCTGGACCAGTCCAAGCTGCATTGGGCCGCCGGCAAGATCTATTTCGATCTTGGCGACATTGCGCAGGCGGACAGACATTACGACAATGCCCGCCGCACCGGATATCCGCCCTTCGACCGGAAGCTCTACGACGACCGCATCGCCTTCATGAAGGAGGTCTTCAACGAGGCGTTCTTCGAGGCCCGCAAGGATGTCGCGAACGAAACGGTGCGGCCTGTCTTCATCTTCGGCATGCCGCGCTCCGGCACGACCCTTGTGGAGCAGATCGTCGGCCGGCATTCCAAGGCTGCCAGCGGCGGCGAGATCGCCTATTTCCGCCATCTGCAGGAAGACCTTGGCCTCAAGGATGCGCCCAGCCCGGCGCTGGAACGACGGCTGAAGTCACTCGATCCGAAGGACTACCGCAAGATCACGCGCCAGTATCTGGCCGAGCTGGATTTTGTCGACAAGCGGGCTGCCCGGGTCACAGACAAGATGCCGCATAATTTCGAGATGCTGTGGCTGATGTCGCTGATCTTTCCGAATACCGCCTTTGTTCATTGCGTGCGCGAGCCTGCCGACACCTGTGTCTCGCTGCTCACCCATGCGTTGTCGCCGGCGCATAACTACTGCATCACACAGGAGACGCTGGGGCATTATTTCCAGCAATATGCAAGCCTGATGGAACATTGGCACAAGGTTCTGCCGGTGCCGGTCTATGACCTTTCCTACGAGGCCCTGGTCCATGACCAGGAGGCGCAGAGCCGCATACTTCTGGAAAAAGCAAAGCTCGACTGGGAAGACGCGTGTCTGGAATTCCACAAAGGCGACAGCCCGGTGACCACCTTCTCCAACGTCCAGGTGCGCCAGCCGATGTTTTCTTCGTCCATCGGCCGCTGGAAGAAGCACAGGGAACAGCTTGGGGACCTGTTTGACGCACTGGGGCCGCTTGCGCCCAAAGACAGGTGATTTAGCCCAATCCCTCGCAGGTCGCCGACTTCAACGCCCGGTCGGTCGCGTCGGCCCTGGAGGGATGGGGCACATAGGCCCGCAGGAGCGCAAAGCCGCTGATGGGTTGTTCGGTTTCGATGACGATCAGGTCTTCGAGATTTTCCGGCGGGTTTTCGCGCAAGATAGCGAGTTGTTCCGTCGTCAGCACCAGCATCGACAGGCGTTCTGCACCGGCGGTGCGGTTGTTGAGGCTGTAGACGGCTTCGCCGGCGGAATTGAAAAGACCGATCGACCAGAACGGGACCGGGATGCTGGCATCGAACAGCACCGGACCGTCGGTCAGCTGGAAACGGCAGGCCGCATGTTTCATGGCGGGATCGAGGTCGGGCAGGGCTTCCTCGCCGGGACGGACATCGGGCAGAAGATTGAAATGCCGGTCCGAGCCGAAGGCGGCGACATTGTCGTAGGCGCTGTGCTGCACATTGCGGGGAATGCTCAGGACAACGAGGATATGGATGATCGCCGCAAGGCAGAGCGTTGCCAGCAGTCCGACCGACAGGCTGAAACGGGGAGAAAGGGTCATGGGCACGCCACCCTGTCGATCACCGGCATGCTGACACCGTCAAGCGCGGCACCAGTGGTGACCGGGGCGTCGTAGATCCTCAGAACGAAGCGCAGCCCGTCGCCGGCTTTGGCATCCGCTGCAAGCGGCAGCCAGTTGCCGGAATGGGGCCGGCGGGCGGCTGAGATTTCGAAGGTGCCGTCCGGCCGCCGGAGCAGCGAGTCGCTGGCAAGATTTACGCGCCCGGGCTCGGTTCGGGTCAGACGGCCGTGGCCGTCGACTGCGGTCAGGGTCCACAGGCGCGAAGAGGGCGTCTGGCCGGCGATCCGGTAGATGCATGTGGGGTCGAGCATGTGCCCGGCACTGTCCTCGCGGGCGACAAGGGCAAGGCCTTCGCCGGAGGCGAGGGGAATGACCGCGCCGCGGGTATAGATGGCGACGGAATAGGGATCGGCTTCGGCGGTGCCGGCTTTTGGGTAGGCCTGCCAGGGCCCGATGGTGACGGCATCGAGCGGCTGTTCACGCTCGATGATCAGGTAAGCGGAACTGATGCCCAGAATCGCTGCAAGTACGACCACCAGCGTGACCGTGGCCAGGGTGCGCAGCGGATTGCTGCGATAGGGACGCAGGACGAGCGGCAAGCGGTCGTCGTACCAGTCCGTCTCGCCGTGGACGGGTCTGAGGCTGATATCACTCATTGCACCGCCGCGAAGTCTGCCGATTGATTAGGTTCTGCCGGCTCCGCAGCAGCGCTCTTCTTCTCCAGCAGCTGGCGCAGGTCGCGGCCGATCTGAAGCAGAAGATCCTGGGTACGGCGCTTGAGCACCCGGGGCTGCGCGGTGTCGGCCGATTGCTCGGCAAGCTTGACCGGCGCGGAACGGGCAAGGCGCGGCAGGTTTTCCGGTTCGACGCCGGGCATCCGGGCCAATTCGATGCCATTATGGGCAAAGGCCATGTATTTTTCCCAAGCCATCGCGGGCAGGCTGCCGCCGGTTACCCGCCGGGTCGATGTGAAGTCGTCGTTGCCGAACCAGACCGCCGTGGTGAAATTGGCGGTGTACCCGACGAACCAGGCATCGCGGTAGGCGTTAGTGGTGCCGGTTTTGCCGGCGGCGACGACACCGTCAAGCTGTGCCCTTCGTGCCGTTCCGTCCTCGATCACATTGACCAGAATGTCGTTCATCTGGTGGACCTTGTCCTCTTCGAGGACGCGGGCTGCCGCAGGCTCGTCCTGCTCGCGCCGGTAGAGGACCCTGCCGGCACTGTTCTTGATCTCCAGCACCGCATAGGCTTGCGCCTTGAAGCCGCCATTGGCGAAGGTCGAATAGGAAGAGGCCATGTCGATGACACTGACTTCGGAAGAACCGATCGGCAGCGACACGGAGTTTTCCAGCTCATGGGTAAGGCCCATGCGGTAGGCCATCTCGATGATCTTGTCTCGGCCGAAGTCGATGGAAAGAATGACCGGGATCGTGTTGATGGACTTGGTCAGCGCGGTCTTCAGGTTCACCGGGCCTCGATAGCTGCGGCCGTAATTCTTGGGCGACCAGTTGCCGATATGGACCGGGCGGTCCGAGACGATGCTCTCGGGCGTGTAGCCATTCATGAAGGCTGTCATGTAGACGAAGGGCTTGAAGGAGGAACCAGGCTGGCGCAGGGCGTTGACGGCGCGGTTGAACTGGCTCTCGCCATAGGAACTGCCGCCGACCATGGCGACGACGGCGCCATCCGGGATCATTGACACCATTGCCGCTTCGCTGACGTCACGCAGCTTGCCGTTTTCGCGCAGCACAGCCTCGATCGCCAGGTCCGCCTGACGCTGGAGAGCCGGATCCAGCGTGGTGCGCACGGTGACAATACGGTCGCGGGCGAGGGCGGGATAGCGGCGGGCCAGCTTCTTGACCTCTTCAAGAGCCCAGTCGAGGTAATATTCCGGCAGCTGTTCCTGCGAACGGTCGACGGCGAGCGCCGGATTGCGCCGGGCACCGATCACCTGGCCCTCGGTCAGGAAACCGGCCTGCACCATGTTGGTGAGAACCTCGTTCGCCCGGGCACGGGCAGCCGGCAGGTTGATATGCGGGGCATATTTTGTCGGCGCCTTGAAGAGCCCGGCCAGCATGGCGCTTTCGGCAAGGGTCAGTTCGCGGACATTCTTGTTGAAATAGAATTCGGACGCAGCCGTCACGCCGAAGACACCGCCGCCCATATAGGCGCGGTCCAGGTAAAGCTTGAGGATTTCCTGTTTGGAGAGGTTCGCCTCCAGCCAGAGCGCCAGATAGGCCTCCTTGATCTTTCGGCTGAGGCTGCGCTCATTGGTGAGAAACAGGTTCTTGGCGAGCTGCTGTGTCAGTGTCGAGCCACCCTGGACGACACCGCCCGCCCGCGCGTTCTCGACCATCGCCCGGAAGGTTCCTACGAAGTCGATGCCGAAATGGAAGAAGAAACGGCGGTCCTCGGTCGCAAGCGATGCCTTTACAAGGGAATCCGGAATTTCTTCCAGCGGCACACTGTCGTTGAGAACGATACCGCGCCGGCCGATTTCCTTGCCGAACCGGTCGAGGAACGTGACGGCGAAATCGTCGGTGGTTTTCCAGTCCGCATAGCGGGTCGCCTCGAAGGCCGGCTGGGCGAAGGCGAGCACGACGATGAAACCGGCAAGGCCGTAGGTGAGCCCGTCGGAAGACAATTCCGCGAGCACACGCCAGATACCCTTGGCACGGAACCGGCGCAGAAACGCATCGTAGCCTTCGAAGGTCCGCCGGATCGCGGACCCGCTCTTCCACAGGGCAGTGTCGATGATCGCGTCGATCGCCAGAAAGAACCGGCGAATGCGATGACGCTTCCGGGGCGGCTTGCCGCCGTCGGACGGGGTCTTGTCCGCCTTGTCTGGTTGCGGGGCGTCTGTCACGCGTACGATGTCTCCTGACCCAATGGGCATGACCCCAAACTAACGGTTTTTCCGATGGCTGAAAACCATTCGGATCGGGTCGGTCCATCGGTCATCATTTTATTGATTCGTCTTGCCAAAAGCTTGCGGAAAAACGGCATTCCGGCATGACCGGCTTGTCGTGCTTCCTGTAGCATGTTAGGCGCCAGACGAATTCCATTCTCAACAGGTGCAGCTTGGACATGAACGGGCACGAAACCTCCGGCAACGCGCCGTTCTGGAAAACACTCTCGCTTGACGAGATGAGCCCGGCCGAATGGGAGTCGCTCTGCGACGGGTGCGCGCGCTGCTGCCTCAACAAGCTGGAAGACTGGGATACAGGCGAAATCGTCTGGACGGATGTGGCCTGTACGCTTCTGGATGGCGACAGCTGCCGCTGCAAGGACTATCGGAACCGCGCGGCAACTGTGCCCGACTGCATCCAGCTGACGCCGGGCGAAGTGCGCACGCTCACCTGGCTGCCACCGACCTGTGCCTATCGGCTGGTGGAAGAGGGGCGGGATCTTTACTGGTGGCACCCATTGGTTTCCGGCGATCCGGACACCGTACACCAGGCCGGCGTCTCTGTGCGCGGGCGTACGACTGCCGAAGACGGCATGGCCTTGGAAGATTACGAGAACCATGTCGTAAGCTGGCCGGGCGAGGTACCGGATTAATTCAACTGTAACGTGATCTGAAGGGCGATCCTCGCAAATACTACTTAGGAATCTGCCGGACGGGTCGAACGTCGTCCGGTATTAAAAAAATTGGACTCAATTGAAATTTACATTCCATCTGTCTTTTAACAATTATTCTCAATTCTGTTTTTTTGATCCGATGGCATTGGTGAGCGCGGGCCGGCATTCCGCTGATGGATGAGGGACATATGCTTAAAGTTGTTCGGGCGATTATTTGCATCGTGTCTGCTTTGCTTTTGGCTTTACCGGTGAAGGCGGAGACATTGCGTCTGCGTGTCCCCAATGTCAGCACCACGGACTATGTGGTCTCCTTGTTGACCTCTGCGCTGGAAAAGGTCGGAGAAACCGTTGAATTCGACCGGGTGGAGCCGGAATTCAACATGGCCCGGCAGATGGTGCTGTTCGAAACCGGATCCGGCCTCGATCTGATCTGGCGCGGCGAAGATGCCGAGCTGAAGGAAAAATACCTGGAGGTCGACATCGACATCACAAACGGCCTCAAGGGGTACCGTGTGATGCTCGTCAATCCCAAGGACCGTGACCTTTACGCGAATGTTGCCAACCTGGAGGACTTCAAGGCACTTGGAACCGTCGCAGCTCTTGGGGCAGGCTGGAACGACATCAATGTCTGGCGTCGCAACGGCTTGAGCTACCAGGAGTTTACCGGCGTCTGGAATCCGGAGATCTATCAGGTCCTCGCACTGGGGGGGCGGGGCATCGACTATTTCCCGCGCGGGATCACCGAGATCGCCGGCGAGGCGGCGCTTCATCCCGAACTGGAGATCGAGCCACATCTCGGACTTGTCTATGCGAATGACTTCCGCTTCTACGTGACCAAGGCAAACCGCCACCTGTTTGAGGTCCTGACCAAGGCTCTCACTCTGGCCGAACAGGACGGAACGCTGCTGAAAATCCTGAAAGAAGCCAATCCGGATGTCTATGATCCGGACAAGATCGATATTGACGGGCGCACGATCATCAAGCTGGAAATGCCGTAAACGGCTCCGCTTGCATCAGTCCGGTTCTCCGGACAAGGAACGTGCAATCGGTCGCGGCTGCCGGTCCGTCCGCACATTCCGTCTTTTCCTGCGGCAGGTTTTCCGTTTCATTCGTCCTTCAGCAGAAAAGCTTCCACATGCCGGCGCAGGCGCTCTTCCAGCGCGGCGAGGTCAGTGAGCTGATGGCTTTTCATCAAAAGAGCACCGTGGATCGCGAACGCGGTGAGGCCGTCGACCATTTCCGCAGGCGAACGATCCGGGCGCAGGTTCGGCTGCAATAAGCTTGAGTTCTGCCAGGCTGACAAAAACCCGAGAAGCTCCTCATCAAGCGTTTCCAGCGTTGCGACAAATTCGGCTGCGCAATTCGGCTTGGTGACGCCGATATTGTCGAGAAACAGGCGCAAGACAGTCGGGCTGACGGTGATCACGGCAATGAGCGCCATCATCCGCAGCATGAGCAATCCCACCGGATCGGTGAGGTGGTCGAAATTCTCCGCATTCACCGGCGCTGTCGTCCTGAGGTCGTTGAGCCGATCGAGGAGTATGTGGGTGAGAAGCCCGTCCATGTCGCCGAAATGAGAGAACACGGTGCCTTTCGCGACGCCGGCTTCCTGGGCCACTGCTTCTGCGGTGACCAGCTCCAGCCCATGGCGCTGGCTGAGCACCTTCGCCGCGTCCAGCACTTTTGCGCGCGTCGCTATGCTGCGCTGCTGTGGTTTGCGTGTCATGAGACTTTCTTAAAATTGACCGTGGTCAAAAATATCTTGACCCATGCAGCCAAGGATGTCAAAAGTTGACCGTGGTCAATTTTTACTGCCAATCGCCAACGGAACGGAATGTTTATGACACGGATACTGGTTTTGGACGGACATCCCGCAGTCGGATCGTTTTGCGGAGCCCTGGCCGGCGAATATGCCGGGAACGCAGAAAAGAACGGACACGAGGTGCGTGTGCGATCGCTGTCGAAACTCGACTTCGATGCGGATTTCGGTGTGTCATCCTTCAAAGATGCCAAACCGCTGGAGCCGGACCTGGATGCTCTCTGGGAGGACATCTTGTGGTGCCAGCATCTTGTCGTTGTCCATCCCTTGTGGTGGGGCGGGTTGCCGGCAAAGCTGAAAGGTCTCTTCGACCGGCTGCTGCTGCCCGGCATGGCGTTTCAGTACATCAAGGGCAAGCCGTTCCCTGAGAAACTTCTCAAGGGGCGTACGTCCGAAGTGCTGGTGACGTCCGATACGCCCGGCTGGTATTTCCGCTGGTTCTATGGGGCCGGCGCAAAAAAACAGACCGAAAAGCAGATTCTCGATTTCTGCGGTCTGAAAACCAAGGGATATCACATGTTCTCGCCGATCCGGGGATCGAGCGATGCATCTCGGGCAAAGATGCTCGCAAAGGCAGGGGGACTCGGGCGCAAGGCTGCATAGAGCGCTTGGCCCGAAGAGCAACGTCGGCATTCTCCGCAAGGCAGGAGGTTCCGGACATCAGCCACTGGCGAATTCAGTCAGTTTCCCTCGGCTGCCTTGGCTGCCTCTGCCTTACCCGTGGTTTCCGCCTCGACCTTGAGGCGCAGCTGTTCGTTATAAAACACAACGTAATACTGGTAGATGTTGCCAACGTAGTCGACCGGTTCACGGCCGATTTCCGAGGCAACGATCCATTCCACGTTGCCGAACCACTTGTCCGGATCGTAGCCATGCTGCTTGGCCTTTTCGCGTAACCTGTCGAAGCGGCTCGGGCCAGCGTTATAGGCGGCAAGGGCAAAGAACGTCTGGTTCGCGTCCCGGTCCTTCAGTCCGGGAAAATACTGGTCCGCCAGGAAACGAAGATATTTGACGCCCGCCTGAACGTTCTTGTCCGGGTCTGCTTCAATTCCGGTAATGTTGATCGGGTCACCTGCCGCCGTTGCCGACTTGATCTGCATCAGTCCGAAAGCACCGGCATGGCTATGAGCCTTCTGGTCGAAGCGGGATTCCTGGAAACTCTGGGCGGCGATCAGCAGCCAGTCGATGCTGTACTCGCTGCCGTATTTCTCGAAAGTGGCACGCAAATCGGCGAGGGGCGCGCGGTAGTCGGCCCGGCGCATGTCCTTCAGGTATTCCGCCTCCTTCAAGTAGCGTTTCAGAAGGATGTTGCCAAGAAGGGTGCCCTTTTTCACCGTCGCGGCAAAACCGTTGACTTCCTTCAGGAGATCCGGCGCATCCTTGCGCACGGCGATGGCGATCTCTCCATCCGTTCGCACGGCGGCGTCGGGGTGCACCTTCAGTCCGTCCAGTACTTCCAGCCAGACATCGGCCTTGTGCCGGTCGACTATCACCATCGGGATCGCACCGGCAGATACCAACTCCAGCAGGTCTTCATCCTCCAGCTTGTCGTCCGCCTTGACGATGTCGACGGGAGGTTTGCCAGCTTTTGCCAGGGTATCGTTCAGAGCCAGCAGGCTCTGGTAATAGGATGAAGATTCCCGCACATGGATGCTCAGGCCCGAAAGGGCCTCGGGCGTGGCAATGTCGTCGACGCTGTCTGCTGTGACGGGCACTTCGTGAACGTCCTTCAGGAGCGGGTCGGAAAAGGCGACCAGTTCTTCCCGTTGCGCCGTGATTGTCAAATTGCCGACCGCGAGATCGCCTTTTCCTGCCGCAAGGTCGCTGAAAAGCCGTTCGCGTGGTGTCGGAACCAGCACGATCTTGGCTTCCTTGGCTTTTTTATCGTGGACCTTGTCGAGATACTTGTCGAACTCCGCCATCAGGTCGACGGAGGTCCCGCGCTGGATGCCCTTGTCGATGAAATAGCCCGTCTTGGAGAACGGGATCAGAATCCGGACATAGCCACGTTTGAGCAAGTCCTCGAAATCGCCATTGAAGGGATCGCGCAGCTTCTCCTCCAGTGCCTGGGCAAGTCCGGTGCCCATCGCATGGGCGGCCGGAACAGCCATCGCCAATCCTGCCAGAAACAGAAGAACGGCGAGGAGGGTGTTTACCCCCTGTGCCGAGATGGACTTCGATGGCTGCATGGATCCCCCCAAGCGAAATGCGCTTCCGCAGAGTAAATGCTCGAAGCGAGAGCCGATCAAGAGGGAACAGCGGGCGGGCTATCTGAATCTTTCTTTGGGTGGTCAAATCAACCGTGTCAGCCGCCAAAGCGTTGCCGCCAGGTCGGAACCGGATCGCCAGCAGCGGGTGTTGCGTGGTAGATGCCACGGGCGATCGCCCGGGCCAGGCAGGCAGCGGCCGCCGCGCCCAGCTGGACCATGTCCTCAAGGCCGTTTTCCATCCGCCGTTGCCCCGTGGAAAGCGCAAAGACGAGATCGCCATCGAGCGGCGTGTGCGCAGGCCAGAGCGCCCTGGCAAGGCCGTCATGGGCCATGACCGCGAGGCGTTTGGCTTCTCCCTTGGTGAGGATCGCGTCCGTGGCGACGGCCGCGATGGTGGTGTTCGCCCCTGCCTTCAGCCCATCCAGCTTGGTGCGCACTGTGATACTGTCCCTGGGCAGGGGGTGGGCCATGCCGCGGCCACCGAATTCGTCGCCGACCTCAAAGGGAGCTGCCCAGAAATGCTGGCTGTCGCCGACGGTCGCCCGGCCAAGTGCGTTCACCGCAACGATTGCGCCAACGGTGACACTGTTGTCGAGCACCTGAGAGGCCGAGCCGAGACCGCCTTTCAGGTTGGCGGTGGTCGCTCCGGTTCCGGCGCCGAAGGAACCAAGCGGAAAGTCATGGCCGATGGCATCGAGGGCGGACCGGCCGAGGTCGCGATAGGGCGCTGCCTGACCCCAGCCCTTGTCGCCGCCATTCAACAGGTCGAACAGGATCGCCGTCGGCACGATCGGAACCCGCACGGGGCCGACCTGGAAGCCGTAGCCGAGTTCGGCAAGCCGTCCCTGGACGCCGGCACCGGCATCCAGACCAAAGGCAGACCCGCCCGCCAGCACGATGGCGTCGATCTTCTCCACGGTCTGTTCCGGTTCAAGCAGGGCGATTTCCCGGGTGCCCGGCGCCCCGCCATGAATGGCGACCGAAGCGACCGCGGGCTCATCCGGCACCAGCACCGTTGCGCCGGATTTCAACTCCTGGTCGGAGGCGTTCCCGACTTTCAGACCGGGAACATCGGTGATCAGATTGCGCATGGCGGCCATGAAGGATCGGTCCTGAAATATAGACTTCGGAAAACAAGTTTGATCGGCTGTGCCTCAGGTGTCGAGGCTTTTGTAGCCGCGGCGGACATAAAGCAGCGACTTGCCGGGATCGTTCATGCGAAGGTCCGCGACGGTGCCGACGATAATGGAATGCGTGCCCATTTCGGTGACCGAATACACCTCGCAATCGACGCTGAGGCGGGCGGTGTCGAGCGCAGGGCAACCGGTCGCGAGGGCGCGCCATTCGCCTTTGGCGAAGCGCTCCGGCATGTCCAGCTTGTCCCGGCCGGCAAAGGTGTCGGAAATCTCCTCGTGATCGTCGCCGAGCGTGTTGAGGCAGAAGCAGCGGTTCTTGAGGACCGCGGCATGAATGCGGGTCTGCCGGTTGAGGCAGATGAGGATACTCGCCGGATCGTCGCTGACGGAACAGGCGGCCGAGACAGTCGCGCCCATGCGCCCGCCGGGGCCGTCTGTCGTCACCACATGCACGGCGGCAGCTATCCGGCTCATGGCTTCCCGGAAGCTGGTCGTATCCAGCTGCAGCCTCTCCTGTGCATGCGGGTCTGACGTTGGTGCGGACATGACGTCTCTCCTGGAAGGCCACGGGAATCGGGTGCAGATCGAAGTCGGCCGGAGTTTAGGCGTCCTTTTCAACGGTGCCTAGGCTTTGGCGCCGTCGAATGTTCCATCGCCGCCATTGGGGACATATGGCGCCGGTAAACCGTGAGTTCCAGCAATCTGTGCCGATCCGGATTGAGCTCAGGTGTCGGCCGCGCTAGGGGTAAGTCAGGTAAATTTCTCCGGAGAGATGGATGACCTCTCACAAACTTGGCGCGGGACTGGCACTTCTGGCATCCTGCCTCATCGCGACGACGTCGCCGGCCGAGGTGCGGATTGCCGTTGCCGGTCCGATGAAAGGCCAGTTTGCCGTCTTCGGTGAACAGATGCTGGCAGGTGCCGAACAGGCCGTGGCCGACCTCAACGCTGCCGGCGGGGTCAATGGCGAGACCATCGTTCTGGAAGTGGCGGATGATGGCTGTGACGCGGATCAGGCCGTTGCGGTCGCCAATCAGCTCATCGGCAAGGGCGTTGTCTTTGTTGCCGGCAATCTGTGCTTCAACGGGTCCATCCCGGCGAGCGCCGTCTATTCCGAAGCCGGCATTGTCGAGATCACGCCGGGAACAACCTTGCCCAAATTCACGGACGAACGGCCTGGCGAGGGTGTCTTCCGCCTGGCGCCGCGTGACGACCGGCAGGCAGAGGTTCTGGGCAGGTATCTCGCGGTTGAATTTGCAGGCAAGCGCATTGCGCTCCTTCACGACAAGACCGCCTACGGCAAGGGGTTGACGGATGCCGTCAAGGCGGTGATGAACAGCCTGGGCGCCAGCGAGAGCATGGCACTTGGGTTCGATGCGGGGGGCGACGATTTCCGCAGCCTGGTGTCGCAGATGCGGCTTGAGAATATCGATGTTGTCTTTCTCGGCGGCTATCACCCGGAAGCGGGGCTGATCATGCTTGAGATAGACCGCCAGGCGCTCGGCGCTGACCTCGTCGGCGGCGATGCCCTGATGACGGAAGAATACTGGTCGGTCACGGGAGAGGCGGGCAACGGCACGCTTCTCACCTATCCCGAAGTGCCCCGCGAACGGCCGGAGGCCGTCGGCCTCGTGGCCAGGATGGTGGAGGCGGGCAAGCCGGCCGAGCGATATGCGTTGACCACCTACGCGGCCATCCAGGCTTGGGCGGAAGCTGCCGGAACAGCCGGCAGCTTTTCCTTCGGCGACGTCTCCGCGGCGTTGCAGGCTGGCACATTCAACACGGTTCTCGGACCGGTCAGCTTCGACGACAGGGGCGACAGCAATGTGCCCGACTACGTTCTCTACGAATGGAAGGATGGCGTCCCTCTCAAGAAATAGGGCCGAACGGCAAAGCGCGCGGCCATTGCGGCACGCGCGCTTTTGGTGAAAGCGCCGATTGGGTCAGCCGCGGCGGCCGGAGCCGCTGATCGTCAAGTTGACCCTGTCGGCATAGATCGGCATCCCGGCTTCCATGCCGTAGAGACTGCGCTGGAAACCGCCGGAAACCTCAAAACCAACGTGACCGTCGCTCTTCGTGCCGGTGATCTTGACGGAGAAATTGGTGCGTTTTTTCTGTCCGCGCATTGTCAGGATGCCTTCCACATCCGCTGTGTGAGTGCCGGTGATCTGGACGCGGGTGCTTTGGAAGGTTGCCAGCGGATATTTCTCGACGTCGAACATGGCGGAGCTCTTCAGGAAACCGGTGACCCTGTCATTCCCGGTCTGGACGCTCCGGAGATCGACGGTCACGGTCACGCGGCTTTTTTCCGGCCGGGACTGGTCCAGGATCATCTTTCCGGAGACTTTCTTGAAAGCGCCGGTCACAGGACCGCCGCCCAACACCTTGACGGAAAAACCGGTGTCGATTTGCGCCGGTGACAGGACATAGGTGCCGGAGATCGGACCGGCTTCTGCCGGCAATGAGGCGGCAGCAAGTGCGGAGACAAAGGCGAGAGCAGCAAAAGATTTATTGAGGCTTTTGCCGAAGACTGCTTTGGATGAAATCGAAACGGTCATCTGTTCGGGTCCTTGAACGGGTCGAAAATGCGAATGGTGAAGCTGTATTGCGTTGAATTCTGAAGAATTGGCTCTGTTCCTGAGCCGATAAAGAAGTATCGCCAAGACCGTTGCCTGGCATAGTGATGGGCGTCACAGGCATCGTCCCGGTCGCTGACCTGTTCTTGAATTAACCCTTTGGTAAGAAAATAGGCGCCCGCCCGTTCTTTCAAGTGGAAGCGCAGGGTAATCTCCCGTGACAATTAACGGGGATTTTCATGCGTCCGAACTCCTTGCTCCGTCGTCTGCTTGCCGTATTCGCACTTGCCGTTGCCGTGCATGTTCCGGCCCCTGTGGAAGCTGCCGAGCTGGTCGGCTTCTCGGATGCGCGTTTCCGGCCGGGTACGATCGTGATCCGCAATTCCGAGAAGCGGCTTTACCTGGTGCTCGGCCGCAACCAGGCGATCCGCTACCGGGTCGCCGTGGGCAAGAGCCGGAAATCCTGGACGGGCCAGGCCTTTATCACTGCCAAATACGTCAAGCCGGACTGGGCACCGTCGGATGAAGTGCGCCGGGATTTTCCGCATTTGCCGGCAGTGATCAGGGGAGGGGCGCCCAACAACCCTATGGGTGTTGCTGCGATGACCCTTTCCAACGGCAATTACGCGATCCACGGCACCAACCGGCCAGGCTCCATTGGCCGCGCAGTCTCCTACGGCTGCATCCGCATGGCCAACAACGATATTCAGGATCTGTTCCAGCGGGTAAACGTGAGGACGCCGGTGGTGGCGTTGCCCTAGGTAAGCTTCCTGCCCTTGAGGTCTTCGACTTTCTTGAAAATCCTCCCGGTTCCGACATTCCCGCTTGAGCTATCGGCGGTTCCTGTCCCAATAGGATTTGAAAGGACGCCGTTTCCTGCCGTCGGTATTGTTCTCGCAGGCTGGTTGGTGAGGTTGATGCCGGTCCAGGTAAGAAGACAGCAGGACGACGGCCCCCAGTAGCACGCAGCTGGTCAGAGCGAAAAAGGCCTCGAAGGGAGCCCTCTCCATCGGGGAGACCTGCATCTTGCGGAGCAAGACGGTGCCGACAATCATCGGCAGCAGATAAAGTGCCAGGCCGGTGAACTGGAGATAGAAGGACGTCTTTCCCGATTGCAGGAAACTCTGGAGCGGCTGCTGGTGCCTGATCCGAAACAGAAGATCTATTGATACCAGAAACATGGCCATCAGCGTGATGAGGGAGAGTTCATTTCCCCACAGAAACAGCGAATAGAGTGTTTCGGTAATGCCAAGCGACAACATCACGAGGCAAAGCGAGACGAGCAGCACCCGGATCGCGTGATGGCGTTTCTGTGACAACTCGAAACAGAAGCAACAGACCAAAAAGACGGCCGTTTGGAGTGAAAATCGGCCAAAAAGGCCTGCGCTTTCGAGCGCTTGGGCCATTGGACCTGCGGAAATGAAGTTTACCTGGTTCGGAAAAAGTGCCTCAGCGATGCGTAGGGCTGAAAAGCCTATCACGAGCCAGCAAAGCGTAAACCTTGTCCGGCGCGCCTGCTCCCAGCCTGTGCGAAAGAATATCGCGCACGCGAAAACTGCAAATCCAAAGGCTGTCAGCGGATGGGTCGACGGGCGGGGACCGGTAATCGGATCACCCGCGGACAGGAAGATGTTATGGGCAATACCGAACAGAACAACCAGCAGGATCGAACATCCAAGCAGCTGGCGATAGATGATTTTATCCAGGTCTGAGCGATCAGAATTGCTCACTGTTGCGCCCTGTGAAAATGCCTTAAGTCGTGATTGCAGCTTATTAGTGTAACTGCCCTGCAGCTTTTGTTCGAGCGAATGTTCTAACGTCCCATAGTGCGGTGCGGGACAGCATGCCGCAATTAGTTTCACAAAGTTGAATATATAGTCGCGAGCGGGCTCATGATGCCCACTGTAATGGTTCTGCCGGCGCCCGGTGCCCCAACACGGTGCCGGTGGAACTTCGAAAACGGCTGGTTTGAGTGTAGGCCAACCTGGCAGTCTCTCGCGTGCGGACGTTCAGGATTTGAGCCAGCTGCGCGGATCGGAGCCAGCTTCCCGGCCGCCCGGACCGGAAAGGGCGGCGACAAGATCGGCAACGGCGTCGAGGGAATGGACCGCGCGGAATTCATCGACATGAGGCAGCATCGCGCGGATGCCCTTGGCTTTGGCTTCGAAACCGTCGAAGCGGAGCAGGGGATTGAGCCAGACAAGACGGCGGCAGGACCGGTGCAGCCGGTCGATTTCACGCTCAAGGTCTTCGTCCGTGTCCCGTTCCAGCCCGTCGGTTATCAGGAGCACGGTCGGCTTGCCGGAAAGCACCCGCCGAGACCAATGACGGTTGAAATCGTGCAGCGCCGAGGCAATGCGCGTGCCACCGGACCAGTCCTCCACACCTTCCGAACAGGCCTCGAGAGCTTCGTCCGGGTCTTTCATCCGCAGTTGCCGGGTCACATTGGTCAGCCGCGTGCCAAAGAGGAACGTGTGCACGTCCCGCCGTTCCGCCGTCAGTCCGTGGAGGAAATGCAGGAGCAGGCGCGAATACTGGCTCATGGAACCGGAAATATCGCACAGGGCGACGAGGGGCGGGCGCTTCTCCGCGGACTTGCGGAATTTCAGGTCGATCATGTCGCCGCCGGCCCTCAAGGACGCTCGCAACGTCCGGCGCGGATCGACACGGCCCCTGGCGGCAGGCTTCAAACGCCGCAGACGGATCCTGTCCATCGGCAGGGACATGGCGCGCAAGGCGAGTTTGGCCTTGGCGATCTCGTCCGCCGTCATCTGGGCAAAATCCTTGGCCTGCAGCAGCTCCTTGCCGGAGACGGTGAATTTCGCATCCACCTCGATCTGCGGTACGGTCTCCTCCGCAACCCGCTCCTTTGCTGCCTGGAATGCCTGGGACACGCGGGTCTGGCCCGCCTTGGGCTTTTCCGGTGCACCGCGCGGCGGGGCGACGGGAGACAAGATCGCCAGCATCTTTTCGATCAACCCGCGGCTTTGCCAGTAGATGCGGAAGGCCTCGTCGAAGAGCACTCGGTGCTCGCGCTTGCGCACGAACACCGCATGCAGTGTCCAGTAGAGGTCTTCGCGGTTCTCGATCCCGGACACCTCGACGGCCGCGACCGCATCGACGACCGATGCCGGGCCTACCGGCACACCGGCCTTGCGGAGCGTACGGGCGAAATAGACGATGTTATCGGTTATGCGTGAGCGCAGCTCAGGGGAGGCGGACATTAGTGCCTCCCGGGAAGGATTTGGTTGGCTTGGCTCACCCCCACCCCTAGCCCCTCCCCACAAGGGGGAGGGGGATCAGGCGGCATGCTTGGCCGATTCCCTCCCCCCTTGTGGGGGAGGGTTAGGGAGGGGGGTAATTCTTGCACAGTGGTCACTGGCTCAAACCGCCGGCATGGACTGCGGTTGCGGGGCGTCCTTGCGGATGGCGTCGATCATCTGGCGGACTTTCGATCCGCGAACACGTTCGATGTCGTCCTGGTATTTCAGGAGCACGCCGAGCGTGTCAGAGGCCATGTCCGGATCGAGGGCCATTTCGTTGAGTTCGGACAGGGCGGTCGCCCAGTCGAGGGTCTCGGCAACGCCCGGCTGCTTGAAGAGATCCTCGTCGGCGCGCAGCTTCTGCACGAAAGCGACGACTTCGGCCGCCAGGCGTTCCGAAGCGCCCGGGACCTTGCGGCGGACGATCTCCAGTTCGCGCTCGGCATCGGGATAATCGACCCAGTGATAGAGGCAGCGGCGCTTGAGAGCGTCGTGAATCTCTCGGGTGCGGTTGGTGGTGATGATGACGATCGGCGGCTCGGCAGCCTTGACCGTCCCGAGTTCGGGAATGGTCACCTGATTGTCGGCCAGCACTTCCAGAAGGAAAGCCTCGAAGGCCTCATCCGCGCGGTCGAGCTCGTCGATGAGGAAGACCGGCGCGCCTGCAAGCGAGGGCTCGAGCGCCTGCAGCACCGGCCGCTTGATCAGGAAACGCTCGTCGAAAATCGATTTGGAGAGTTCGGAATGCTCCGTGTCGCCGGCCGCCTCCGCCACCCGGATCTCCACCATCTGTGCCGGGTAATTCCATTCATAGACCGCCGAGGAAATGTCGAGGCCTTCGTAGCACTGCAGCCGGATGAGGTCCCGGCCGAGCGTCGCCGACAGCACCTTGGCGATTTCCGTCTTGCCGACGCCGGCTTCGCCTTCCAGGAACAATGGCCGTTTCATCTTCAAGGCCAGGTGCAGAACGGTTGCCAGCGACCGGTCGGCCACATAGCCCGCCTGGTCCATCAGGGCGAGAGTGTCGTCAATGGATTGGGGCAACGGGCTCATCTTTCCTCCGGGCGCGGACATGTCGTGCGGTTATATAGGGAGACGGGCGGCAAGGACATTGCAGCTTCGGCCAGATTTTCCCGGACACCCGTGTTCCCACTTATGGGTTTCTTATCTCGAACCTTCTATAAAAGCCCGACCGATTCAAGGGAGAGAGAAAAGTGCTGCGCTTCAAGCCACTCGTCTGGGCCATCCTCGGTCTATGGTCCACGGTCCCGGCCGCGCTTGCGTCCGATGGGGCCTATCCGTCCGATCCGGCGAGCCTGGCGACCGGCAGGGAACTCGCCGAAATCCATTGCGCCGCCTGCCATGCGGTCGCCAGAGACGATGTCAGCGCGGAAGCGGGCGCGCCGCCCTTCCGCACCCTTTCCAGCCGTTATCCGCTGGAGACCCTGGAAGAACCCTTGGCCGAAGGCATTGTCACCGCCCACGAAACCATGCCGGAACTTGCCTTCGAACCGGATGACATCGACGCCTTTTTGGGCTATCTGAGCTCCATTCAGGACAAGTAGGCCTTGGTGTGCGGGGCTCCGGGCATTTGTTAGCAATGACCGGAGATTGCTGCCAAAACGTTGTTTTTCAACAGCTATTCCCAAAAAGTCGGATTTGGTTAACCGGAATTCCGTGACAATCTTTCTTTGCAACGAAGAAAGGATTGGCATGAAAACCAGCTCCGACTTTGAAAAGCGGCTCCTCGGCTACGGTCTCCTGACCGCCGAGATCCTCTACCGGATGCCCGATCACCCGCGGTTCCTGCAGAGTTTCCTCTGGCAGACGGAAGATCTGGCACCGAAATTTCCGGAACTGACACGGTTCCTGAAATTCTGGGAACGGGAACTCGAAGGCCGCATTCACTCCGTGCGCATTGCCCATCAGCAACTGATCACGCCGGTGGATTTCCGCTATGCGGATGGCGAGATCGTGATGCACTGACCGGATCTGCGGTCCGAAGGCTTATCTTGGAAGAAGGCCGAGGCCTTCGCCGTCGCGCATGATCGCGCGCGACTGGGCGGTGAAGTCCGACCCGTCGCCCTCATGCAGCACGAAGCCGGGCATCAGCCGAAGCGGCGCCTTGCTGGCACGCACGGCACGGATCAGAACGCGGGTGGCGGCTGCCTCCGGACGCGGACGCAACGGGATGACGTCAATCGCCCCGAAACGCCCCTGAAGCACGTCCAGAAGTTCCCGCAGGCCGTCGGCACGGAAAATCACCGTCAGGCTGCCACCTTCCTTGACAATATCCGTCGCGGTTTTCGCCCAGGGTGCCAGGCCGCGGTCGTCCAGCATATGGGCGTCTGCGCGGGCCGAGTTCGGCGAAGCGCGGAACCGGTCGGCCTCATAGTAGGGCGGGTTCATGATGGCATGGTCTGCCAGGGACGGTGTCAGGCCGGCCGCGTGGCGCAGACTGCCCTTGGCGGTGATATCGGCGGCCAGTAGCGACACACGGTCTGCAAAGGCCGCATTGTCCAGGTCCTCGAGTCCACGCCTTGCGAGCTTGAGCACCGTTTCATCCACATCGACCAGGGTGACCCTGATATCGGACAGACGTGCGGCAGCGCAGAAACCGGCCGTGCCGACGCCTGCCCCAAGATCCACCACATGCCCTTTCGTGCCGTCTGGCAGCGCGGCCGCCAGGTAGACCGCGTCGAGGCCCGCACGATGCCGGCCGCGCTTGGGCTGATGGACATGAACCTGACCGCCGAGAAAGGCGTCGCGGGTCGTCTCTCCCGTGTCTTCGCCCATCGGTCCGCTCATCTCAGGCCCCGCCCTTTTCCGGGCGCAGTTCATGTTCGAGCCCGGCATCACGCACAAGCGCGCGGGCGCGCTGGATCTGGTCGCGGTCCACCAGGATGCGGCGCGGGATCATGGCGAGAGAGCCTTCCAGAATGCTCATGTTGCCGTCTGCGACAAAATGTTTGATGCCGGCCTCCTGAAGAATCGATTCCAGAAAGGAAATCAGGACTGGATCATTGGTTCTGACGAGTTCTTCCATAAGTTTCCCGGCGTTAGCGGTCGGTGTCCGGCGGTTCATAGAACCGCCCTCACGGGCTGCTATACAGCAAAACCCGCTGATTGCCGCATTTCAACAGTTTGTCAACGGATTGGCGGCTTGCCCCGGGAGCGTTCGCGCCATATTGTCCGCTCAAATATTCAGGGAGTGCCATAAGTGGCCGTTGTTGCAACTTATTCTGACGATCAGCCGCGCCAGGCGAGCATTCAGCCGCTGGTGGAGCTCGTGTCCGCGGGCATGGCAGAGGTCAATGAACTGATCCTGTCCAAGGCAGGCTCCAATGTCGAATTGATCCCGGAGATCGCCAAGCACCTGATTTCCTCCGGCGGCAAGCGTTTGCGGCCGATGCTGACGCTCGCCTGTGCCGACATGTTCGGCTACCGGGGCAGCGGCCACGTGACGCTGGCTGCCAGCGTCGAGTTCATGCATACGGCAACACTGCTGCATGACGACGTGGTCGATGAAAGCGACATGCGCCGCGGCAAGCTGGCCGCGCGCAAGCTCTGGGGCAATCAGGCAAGCGTTCTTGTGGGCGACTACCTGCTCGGCCAGGCGTTCAAGATGATGGTCGATGTCGGCTCGCTGGAGGCCTTGCGCATTCTCTCCACCGCCTCTGCCGTCATCGCCGAAGGCGAGGTGCTGCAGCTCGGCGCGGCCAAGAACATCGCCACCACGGAAGAAGACTATCTTCGCGTCATCGAAGCCAAGACCGCGGCGCTCTTTGCGGCCGCCTCGGAAGTCGGCCCGGTGATCGCGGACCAGTCCGAAAACATGAAACTGGCAGCCCGCACATATGGCATGGAACTCGGCTACGCCTTCCAGCTCGTCGATGATGCGCTCGACTATGGCGGTTCCTCGGCGGATCTCGGCAAGGATATCGGCGACGATTTCCGCGAAGGCAAGATCACGCTTCCTGTTGTGCTGGCCATCGCCCGCGGCACCGATGCCGATCGCGGCTTCTGGCAGCGCTGTCTGGAAGGCGAGGACATCGGCGACGGCGACCTGGAACAGGCAATCGGACTTCTGAAGAAATACGACGCGCTGGCCGACACGGTCGAGCGTGCGCGTACCTATGGCCGCAACGCTCTCAAGGCACTGGAGACCCTGCCGCCCGGACCGCATAACGATGCGCTCGCCGACGCAGTCGCCTTCTGCATCTCGCGTGTGAGCTGACGATCGTAAGTTATTGTTGTTTATCGAAAAAGATTTAAACCAGCTCTCTACTGGTGGGCTGCTTTAACTTATCCACGTCATCCCGGACGTAGCGCAGCGCGAGCCGGGACCGGGGCGCCACGGCGGCTGGACGTTGAAATTTCACTGCGGGGAGATCGGGGCTCTCCGGTCCCGGATCTTCGCTGCGCTACGTCCGGGATGACGACAGTGAAGTTTGATCACTACCCTCAGGACAAAGGCCCCGACGCAATCCACCAGTCGGGATGGGCATTGCGCAATGCGCGTTCGACGTTCATCGCGTCCCTTGTTTCGCAAAGGCCGAAGCAGGTCGCACCCGAGCCGGACATGCGCGCGAAGTCGATGCGGGTGTCTTCCTGCAGCGCGGTGAGTACGTGGCCGATCAGCGGGCAGAGGCCTATGGCGGCTTCCTGCAGGTCGTTGCGGCAGCTTGCGAGATAGGCGGACAGTTCGGACAGGCTGCCGAATGTTTCCGGCACCAGCGGCAGGGCGGAATTGTCGCGATTTGCCAGCGCCTGGAAGACTTGCGGCGTTGAAACGCCGGCGCGTGGGTTGACAAGGACTATGCCGCAGGAGGGCAGGGCTGGGCCCGGAGACAGGTCGTCGCCGATCCCGCGCATGATTTGCGGCTCGGGAAAAAGACACACGGGCACGTCGGCGCCGAGCGACAGGGCCAGCTGATGCATGTCTTCGCCGCTGAGATAAGCGCCGGTGAAGTCCTCCAGAAGCCGCAGCGTTGTCGCCGCGTCGCTGGAGCCGCCGCCGATGCCCGACGCCACCGGCAGACGCTTGGTCAGTGTCAGCCGCACTTTCGGCAGATCGATGCCGGATTTTTCCGAAAAACCGCGTACGGCCTTCAGTATGAGATTGTTGTCCGCCGGACCGTCGAGATCCCGCGCGAACGGGCCTTCCAGGCGCAGTTCGAGCGTTTCCGCGGCCTCCAGCGCAATACGGTCGCCGATCTGCGGAAAGACGGCGAGCGAGTCGAGAAGATGATAGCCGTCCGGACGCCGGCCGGTGATGTGCAGGGCCAAATTGACTTTTGCCCGGGCCAGTTCAACCCGGGGAGAAGACGCGGAGGCGATGGCCATGTCTGCTCCCGGTCAGCCGCCGTTCTTGCCGGTTTCCGCCTTGGCGGCGTCGGTCCCGGGAACCTCCTTGAGACCGTTGGTGATCTTGTCGAGGATTTTTGGCAGTTCCTTCTCGTCCGGACCGAGGTCGCGGGCGTGGTTCCACTGGAATTGAGCTTCATTCTTCCGGCCGACCATCCAGTAGGCATCGCCCAGGTGGTCGTTGATGACGGGATCTGCCGGACGCAGTTCGATCGCCCGCTCAAGCTCGCTGACAGCTTCCTCATAGCGGCCGAGGCGGAAATAGACCCAGCCGAGACTGTCGACGATATAGCCGTCGGTCGGGCGCAACTCGACGGCCTGCTTGATCATGTCGAGCGCTTCGTCGAGTTTCAGGCCCTGGTCGACCAGCGAATATCCGAGATAGTTCAGCACCAGCGGCTGGTTTTCGTTGAGTTCCAGCGCCTTGCGGAAATCGGCTTCGGCCAGCTCCCACTTGCCCAGTCTTTCCCGGGCTATGCCGCGGAAGTAGAGCAGCAGCCAATGCTGGTTCTGAAGTTCCGCGATCGTGTCGAAGCCCTTGGTATAGACCACGTCGGCGTCTTCGTAGTTCTCGTGGGCGCGCAGGATGTTGCCGAGCGCGATCACGGCTTCCAGATCGGAAGGGTCTTCATCGATCAGGGCTTGCAGATGGGTGCGGGCCTCATCCAGCCGGTCGAGGGAGTTGAAGTTCATGCCGACCTGAATTTCGGCTTCGCGCTTCAGGACGCTGTCCTCGGGCACCATCATCAGCGCCTTGATGGCCCGTTCGGGCTGTTCCATGCGTTCAAAGACACTGCCGAGCGCGATGGCGGCAAATTCGGCGCGCGGGTCCAGGTAAAGCGCGAGCTGCAGGTAGGAGGTCGACAGTTCCTCGCCGCCGTCGCGGCCGATCACCGCGCCAAGGCCGTAGAGGATTTCCGCCATCCCTTCGGAGGGATCGGTTACCATCGGCGGAATGACGGCGCCGCTGGCGATGGTCTCGCGCGTCTGGTCGAGCTTCGGATGGCCGCGGAACTGGATGTCATAGGCGGCGAGAATGTCGAGCGCTTCCTTCTGGCGTCCGTTGGCCGCAAGCACACGGGCGTAGGAGTCGACAACGCGCAGCGCACCCTGATCGATGGTGTAGGCGGCTTCGGCAGCTTCAAGCGCTTCCTTGTTGCGGCCGGCGGCAAAGAGAATATGGGTCTGATGGGTGGACTTGAAAACCTCGAACCAGTCCGGGCCCTGCAGGCTGTCGATCATAACCAGCGCTTCATCGACCTTGCCGGCGCCGTAAAGGGCCCAGGCCCTGGAAATACCGACGGAAAGCTGCGCGAGCGGTCCGTTGCGTCCCTTTTCAAGCACGACGTTTGCCGCGTCGTACTGGCCCTCGACCATCTTCTGGCTGCCCAGGGTCAGCTGGGCGAGGAAGTTTTCCAGCCCGGCGGTTTCCATTTCGCCGGCATAATGGATCGCCTCGTCGACGTCGCCGTTGGCGAGCTTCAAGAGGAACGTCCGCTCCAGCAGCATGGTGTTTGCCGGGTCAGCAGCCAGCGTTTCCTCAAAGAAGGCGGCTGCGTGGGCATAGTCTTTCTGGAAACCGGCGAGCCGGCCGGAAAGATAGCTGCCCGACAAGGTGAAGGGCAGATCAGCCGGAGTGCCGTAAGCCTCCGTGGCCGCGCTGGTTTCAGCTGCGGCAGCTGCGGGAAGGAGGGCGATGACACTCACCAGCGCCAGGAGTTTGCGTCTGAACGGCTTGCTGGTCGCAGTCAAAGCGGCGTCAGTCGTTTTTGTCATCATTTCTCGCACTTCACTCGCAGAATCTGGAGGGTTTGTTGCTTATTGCCTTTGACAATGGCCTCATTAAGGCTGACCGGCAAGGCGGCCGGAATAACTTTCTGCCGGTTTAAATCCATTTGAATTTGCACCGCGCCCGAAATGCTGGGACGAAGCGGCGCAGGAAACCGTTTTGAGCCAAAAAAGGCTTGAAGACAGCCACTTGCCGTAGCAGGAATGTGCAGTGCAAAAAAACCGGAGGCTCGTTCTCCGGCGAAGGAGAGGTTCTCCTCCGGTCAACCGGTCAGGATTGAGCGGAGGTAAGCCGGTTAAGAGCCGATGGAGCGAGCACGCAGCCTGTTGCGGAACGGTTGCTGCTTCGGGATCGCATCAGCGCGAGGAGAAGTATTGATGACCAAGTGGGTCTACGGTTTCGGCAACGGCGCTGCCGACGGGGCAGCGGACATGCGCAATCTCCTGGGGGGGAAGGGCGCCAATCTTGCCGAGATGAGCAGTCTCGGCCTGCCCGTGCCGCCCGGCTTCACCATCACCACCGATGTCTGCACCTGGTATTACGAAAACGGAAAGACCTATCCCGAAACGCTGGCAGCCCAGGTCGCCGAGGCGCTGGACAAGGTCGGCGCAGCCACAAACCGCAAGTTCGGCGACAAGGACCGGCCTTTGCTTGTTTCCGTGCGCTCCGGTGCCAGGGTGTCGATGCCGGGCATGATGGATACGGTGCTGAACCTCGGCCTCAACGACGAAACGGTGGAAGCCATTGCGCGCGAAGCCGGCGACCGGCGTTTTGCCTATGACAGCTACCGCCGCTTCATCCAGATGTATTCCGATGTCGTGCTCGGCCTCGATCATCACGAATTCGAGGAAATTCTCGAGGAATACAAGGAGCGGAACGAGCTGACGCTGGACACCGAGATCGATGCCGATGCCTGGGCCGGCATCATCGAAAAGTTCAAGGCGCTGGTGGAGGAAGAGCTCGAGCGGCCGTTCCCGCAGGATCCGCAGGAGCAGCTCTGGGGTGCCATCGGCGCGGTCTTCAGCTCCTGGATGGTTCCGCGCGCGGTCACCTACCGCCGCCTGCATGACCTGCCGGCCTCCTGGGGCACGGCGGTCAACGTGCAGGCCATGGTCTTCGGCAACATGGGCGAGAGCTCGGCCACCGGCGTTGCCTTCACCCGCAACCCGTCGACGGGCGAAAATGCCCTTTACGGCGAGTTTCTCGTCAATGCCCAGGGCGAGGACGTCGTTGCCGGTATCCGCACTCCGCAGGACATCACCGAAGCTGCACGTATCGCGGCCGGGTCCTCCAGCCCGTCGCTCGAAGCACTGATGCCGGCGGCCTTTGCCGAATTCCAGAGCTACTGCGCCAAACTGGAAGCCCACTACAAGGACATGCAGGACCTGGAGTTCACCATCGAGCAGGGCAAGCTGTGGATGCTTCAGACCCGCGCCGGCAAACGCACCGCCAAGGCGGCGCTGAAAATAGCCGTCGACATGGTCGCCGAGGGTCTTCTGTCCGAGGAAGCGGCGATCGGCCGGGTGGAACCCGCCGCGCTCGACCAGCTGCTGCACCCGACCATCGATCCGAAGGCCAAGCGCGACATCATCACGACCGGCCTGCCGGCATCGCCGGGCGCCGCCTCAGGCACCATCGTCTTTTCCTCCGACGAGGCGGAAAAGGCCAAGGCGGAAGGGCGCAAGGTCATACTGGTGCGCGTCGAAACGAGCCCGGAAGACATTCACGGCATGCACGCAGCCGAGGGCATCCTCACCAGCCGCGGCGGCATGACCAGCCACGCAGCCGTGGTCGCACGCGGCATGGGCAAGCCCTGCGTCGCCGGTGCCGGCATGCTCAGGATCGATTACCGCAACGGTGTCATCAACGCCGCCGGCCGGCAGCTGAAGGAAGGCGACACGATCACCATCGACGGGGCCACGGGCCAGGTGCTGATGGGTGAGGTGGAAATGCTGCAGCCTACGCTCTCGGGCGATTTCGGCGTGCTCATGGGCTGGGCCGACCGCGGCCGCCGCATGAAGGTGCGCACCAATGCCGAAACACCGCAGGATGCCAAAGTCGCGCGGGAATTCGGCGCGGAAGGCATCGGCCTTTGCCGCACCGAGCACATGTTCTTCGAAGGCGAGCGTATCGTGGCTGTGCGCGAGATGATCCTCGCCGACACGGAAGCGGGCCGCCGGGCCGCGTTGGCCAAGCTCCTGCCGATGCAGCGCCAGGACTTCACGGATATCTTCGAGATCATGCACGGTCTGCCGGTGACGATCCGCCTTCTGGATCCACCGCTGCACGAGTTCCTGCCGAAGTCGGACGAGGAGCTCAGCGAAGTGGCGAAAGCCATGGGCGCCGATCCGGAGTTGCTTCGCGACCGCGCGCTGGCGCTGGAGGAATTCAACCCGATGCTTGGCCATCGTGGCTGCCGTCTGCTGGTGTCCTATCCGGAAATCGCGGAAATGCAGGCACGGGCCATCTTCGAGGCGGCGGTTGCCGCTGCCAAGGTGACCGGTGCTCCGGTCGTGCCGGAAATCATGGTTCCCCTGGTCGGTCTCAAGGGCGAACTCGACCTGGTTCGCCAGAGCATCGACGCCATGGCGAAGGCCGTCAGGGAAGAAACCGGTGCCGAGCTGACCTACCAGACCGGCACCATGGTGGAATTGCCCCGGGCCGCGCTGAAGGCAGCGGAGATCGCCCAGTCGGCCGAGTTCTTCTCCTTCGGCACCAACGACCTCACCCAGACCACTTTCGGCATCTCGCGCGATGATGCGGCCTCCTTCCTTGGCACCTACCAGGCCAAGGGATTGATGGAGCAGGATCCTTTCGTCTCGCTCGACCAGGAAGGTGTCGGCGAGCTGATCAAGATCGCAGTGGAGCGGGGACGCTCGACGCGGCCGGACATCAAGCTCGGTATCTGCGGTGAACATGGCGGCGATCCGTCGTCGATTTCCTTCTGCGAAAGCGTTGGCCTCGACTATGTGTCCTGTTCGCCCTTCCGCGTGCCGATTGCCCGCCTGGCGGCGGCGCAGTCTGCGCTGAAGCACAAGTCCGGCGCCTGAATGGCGGGGGCTGTGACATGAGCGACGGCTTTCCGGCGCTTGAGGATCTGCGTACCGGTGGAAAGCGTCTGCTCGCACGTGTCCTCACGCGTCTGGAGACGAATGCGGACGATCCGCAGACAGCGGCGTTTCTCGATCTTGTCGCCGGCGAACCGCTGGCGCAGGTGCTCGGCCTGACCGGCCCGCCCGGCGTCGGCAAGTCCAGTCTGACGGACGCCCTGATCAAGGCCTGCCGGGCAGAAAACAAGAGCGTTGCCGTTCTCGCCATCGATCCGTCCTCAGCCGTCACCGGCGGGGCACTGCTGGGCGACCGGACACGGCTCAAGACCGATCCGGACGACGACGGCATCTTTGTTCGGTCCATGGCCGCACGCGACCGGCTCGGCGGCCTGTCCGACCATGCTGTCGCCGCGATCGCCGTGCTGCGTGCCGTTTGCGACCGGGTCATTGTCGAAACCGTCGGCATCGGCCAGTCGGAAGGCGATCTGAAACAGGCGGTCGATACAGTCGTGCTATGTATCCAGCCGGGATCCGGCGACAGCCTGCAGTTCATGAAGGCAGGCATCATGGAGCTGCCCGACATCGTGGCGGTGACCAAGTCCGACATGGGAATACTTGCGCGCAGGGCAGCCTCAGACGTTGCCGGTGCACTGTCGCTCAGCCGGGGAGGTGGTGACTGGCAGGTGCCGGTTTGCGAGGTTTCGGCACAGACGTCCTCAGGTGTACCGGAGCTGGTCGCCCATTGGGAGCGCCATCATGATTTCCTGCAGGCGACGGGTGGGCTGAAGCGCCAACGCCAGGCGCAGCATGCAGCCTGGTTCCTCGACATGGTGCGGACAGAATTCGGCCATGCGGGCCTGCGTCGCGTGGCGGCAGCACGGCAACAGGATTGGGCGAAGCAGGCCGAAACAGCGCCTTTTGTGTGCTTCAGGGCGTTTGCCTCGGAATTCAGGACCCTCCTTGAAGGGTAACATGGCGGGCTGGGCATTTAGAGCACGTCGCGAAAAAGTGGGTTCCGGTTTTTCATAAAAAGACGTGCGTCAAAATAGATAGAGCGTGTCAGTTGAATTCAAGTGAACACGACACGCATTAGCGCCGTTAAATCGCGCAAGCTCGAACGAACGCCAATCCTCATCCTGAGGAAGCGCGAAGCGCTGTCTCTAAGGATGGGTCACTTGCTTCAGAATATGCAGCCCATCCTTCGAGACGGACCTGTCGGTCCTCCTCAGGATGAGGAGGAACAAGCGGGTTGCCGATGGAAATTCTTGAATTTGCTGGATCAGCGGACGTTTAACCGGGATCGGTTGAACGTCCAAAAGCTGCTCTACATTCTCGGCAAAACGCTGGCGACGCCTCAGCGTTGGGCGCGGGCCTGATAGCTCAGGTCGGTGCCGAAGCTCGGCGGGCCGTCGCGGTGAAAATCGTCCAGGAACTGGGTGAGGGCGGTATCGGTCAGAGGCCTGGAGATGAAGTAGCCCTGCATCCGGTGGCAGTCATGCGCCTGCAGGAAGCGGATCTGCTCGATGGTTTCGATGCCTTCGGCAACGATGGTCATGCCGAGTGCCTTGCCGAGTTGGATGATCGATACAAGGATCGCTTCCGCTTCCGGATTGCCGTTCATGTCGGATACGAAATCCCGGTCGATCTTGAGCGTGTCGAACGGGAAGCGGCGTAGATAGGAGAGGCTGGAATAGCCGGAGCCGAAATCGTCGAGCGCAACCTTCACGCCAAGGTTCTTCAAGCGGCGCAAGGCCTTCAGCACCGAGTCGTTGCGGCCCGCGAAGACGCTTTCCGTCACTTCGATTTCCAGCCGCTGGGGCGGCAGGTTGTTGGCTGCCAGGATTGCCATGACCTTTTCCACGAAGCGCGGATGCTTGAACTGGTTCGGCGAGACGTTGACCGAGACGACGATGCCCGGCCAGTCATGCGCCTTGGCGCAGGCCTTGTTCAGCACCCAGATGCCCAGGTCGTTGATGAGGCCGGTCTCCTCGGCGACCGGGATGAATTGCGACGGCGGGATCACCGTGCCGTCTTCCATGGTCCAGCGGGCGAGGGCTTCCACGCTGACGATCCGCTTGGCACTGGTGTCGGACTGGGGCTGGTAGGCGAGATCCAGTTCGTCGTTCTTGAGAGCCAGGCGCAGTTCGCGCGACAGCCGGTCCTTTGACTGGACATGTTGTTCCATGTTCGGCTCGAAGAAGGAACGGCGGCCGCGGCCGTTGGCCTTGGCGTCGTAAAGCGCGATATCGGCCTTGCGCAGCAAGTCGTCCGGGTCATTGCCGTCGCGCGGGGCGACGGCGGCCCCCATGGAAAGGCTTGCAAACAATTCACGCCGGCCGATCATGATCGGACGGCCGATCTCGTCCTGGACCTGGTCGAGGATGTATTCCAGCCAGACGTCGTCTTCGCAATTCTTGATGACCATGGCGAATTCGTCGCCGCTGATGCGGGCGACGATGCCGGTCTCCGGGATGACGCGCCGCAGGCGCTGTGCGACGGCGACGATGACCTTGTCGCCGGCCGAATGGCCGAGCGTGTCGTTGATGTCCTTGAAATGGTCGAGGTCGATATAGACCACCGCGGTATTGGTTCCCCGGGCGACGCCTTCCTCCAGGATGTCCGTCAGAAGCGCGTGGAACCGGGCACGGTTCGGCAGGCCGGACAGGGCATCGTGGCGGGCGGCGTGCACGGCCTTGGCCTCGCTGTGCCCGAGCCGCCGGGTCATCTGCCGCGTGAAAACCGTCACCGCAAACACCACGGCGGCAATCATGAAGGCCGCAAGGGCCAGGAACGGATTGATGCGGCGTATCATCTGTGTGCCCGGCTGGGTGGTCTGCCAGGCGATGAGGCCGACATCCTTGCCGAGCGGCGATCTCAGCTCGTATCGGCCTACACCTTCGCGGCTTGCCTGCTCGTTTGTGAGTACGAAGCCGTCCAGACGGGACATTTCCGAGATATCATCCAGCTTCTCGCCGCGCAGCGGTATCAGGCTGACCAGGACGGGCGGCGGAAAGCGTGATCTGGTAATCGACTGGATCTGCGGGATTACCGCGGCGGCACTGAAGAGATAAGGCTCACCTGTCAACGAGACGACGCCGGTCTCGGCGATGGACCGGCGGGCGTCGCTGCTCTGTGGCACGAAGCTGTAGAGGCCGGACGGCGTTCGTTTGAAGGAGGTTATGTATCGGGCGCGTACTTTTGCGATCGCCGGCTTCAGCTCGTCAAAAAGCTGAGGTGTCATCCATTTGCTGGTGTGGTTCTGCGCGTAAATCGTCAGAACCTCGAAATCGCGGTTAATCAGGATGGACTTGGTGAAGCCGTGGTTGGCGAACAACCAGTGCATCATGTTGTTGAAGATCCAGCCCTCGTCCGGGTTGAGCTGGTTGACCTGGCGATAGGCCTCGTCCCAAATCACGACTCCGTTCTGCTGCTTGATCATGTAGTTCTGGGTCAGCTGCAGGGCACCGTCGATGAGCTTGTGCTGGGAGTCTTCCGCGGTTTCGTCCGACAGGTTTGCAGACCAGTGCAGCAATCCGAAAATTCCGAAAACGGAAATCATAACAATCACGATCATCGGTATTACGATCGCGTTTGCTATGCGTCCGCCGGAGTTCTTTGACGAATTGTACATACACCTGCCCAGTTGCTTTAGGCAGAGTATTGTCCAATCGGGTTAAGGAATGACCCAAAATCGTAGTAAAATAAGGGTAAATCCGATTGAGGGTCGGGTCCGATTGTCAAAGCGGAAGAAGGGGGTTCAGCTTCTTCCATACGAAAGGACAAGGTGGTGTGGTGGCTGGCTACAGCAACTGAAGGCTGCGGAAGCTTGTGTTGGAACGCCGGCCGACAATGATGTGATCATGCACTGCAATGCCGAGCGGCCCGGCGATATCGACGATCTTCTTCGTCATCTGAATGTCGGCGCGGGACGGGGTCGGATCGCCCGAAGGGTGGTTGTGCACCAGTATAGCCACCTTTATAAGGCGATGAAATATAAGTATTTTTTTCGGAATTTTCTGTCTACTGGTGCCGGAGACTGGGGTATGTCCACAATGCTTGCACGTGACTTTCACGGCTGATCACCGGCATGCTCGTCCGATTGCTTTGAAGCACGGCACTGCACTCTATTCCTTTCATCCCATGTTTCAAGCTCCTCCATCGGATAGAGCACGGCCTTACCTACCTTGATAAACGATGGCCCAATTTTCTGGGTACGCCAGTTTCGAAGTGTCCCCAACGACACGCCGCCGCGATAGCGCTCGGTGACTTCTTCAGGCGTGAGAAATTTAGTCTCTGACATACTGCCTCCTGGGTTCGGCCGCGCTTTTGGGTAGCGTAACCGATATTGGTAGATGGATGAGCGCGAGGTTCTTTCCTTCGAGTGATCGTCACTCTGGGGCACCGCTGAACTTGCCGTTGTCCAGTTGGTCACGCTGATGCACAGAGATCGTTGCAACACCTGAGTCCGTGAAGGAAGGCCTACTTCACAGGAGTAGGGAGTACGGATATCTCGGGATAAATATTGGCGGATGTGCTGGTCACGCAGCGGGTTCGGTTCACGTGCTGTAAGCACGCAAGCAGCTTGCTGAGGTGGGGCTGAACTTCGTCGGTTGCCGGTCGGTCGCAGAGGATACACGGGCGAGTGAGCGAAACACATTTTCACCGATCCCAATAGAGTGAGAGTGCGGACGGGTTTTCCGTGACGGGTTGAGGGCTGGAGGAGAGGCCTCCGGCGCCCGTCGCGGAGAACCGCGATGTCCAGACGGAACCGCAAAACCGGCGCCCAGCGCGACCGGACCAATCTCTATGCCGAAATCACCGACAAGATCATCACCGAGCTGGAGGCCGGCCGGGTGCCATGGGTCCAGCCCTGGGGTACGGCCGCCGCGAAGGCGTCGCTGTCCATGCCCCAGAACGTCTCGACCGGCCGGACCTATTCCGGGATCAACGTCCTGCTGCTCTGGGGTGCCGTGATCGAACGCGGCTTCTCCGGCCAGAGCTGGCTGACCTTCCGCCAGGCGCTGTCGCTCGGAGGCAATGTCCGCAAGGGCGAGCGCGGCACCACCGTCGTCTATGCCGACCACTTCGTGCCGGAGGACGAAAAGCGCCGGGCGCGCGAGACCGGCGAGGACGCCCAGGCAATCCCGTTCCTCAAGCGCTACACCGTCTTCAACACCGATCAGTGCGAGAACCTGCCTGAGGATGTGGCGACCGCCGCGCCGCCGGTGCCGACCGGCCTGATCGAACCGCGCGTCGAGGCGCTGATCGCAGCGACGGGCATCGATTTCCGCATAGGCGGCAACCGGGCCTTCTACGTGCCGGCCCATGACTATGTGCAGGTGCCGCCGCCGCAGGCCTATTTCGAGCCAATCAATTGGCACCGCACCGCACTGCACGAGCTTGGCCACGCCAGCGGCGCTCCCCATCGTCTTAACCGCGATTTCTCTGGCTCGTTCGGGTCGAAGAAATACGCCTTTGAGGAACTCATCGCCGAGATCAATGCCGCCTTCTGCTGCGCCTCGCTCGGCATCGAGCCGACCGTCCGGCATGCCGACTATATCGGCTCCTGGCTGAAGGTTCTGCGCGAGGACAATCGCGCCATCGTCCGCGCAGCCAGCCAGGCGAGCAAGGCCGCCGACTGGCTACTGGCCTTCGCCCCGGACGATGCCGATCAGACGGCCCCGGTCGAGCCTGCTCGCAACAGGAGGGTGGCATGATCCTCTTGACCGACGAGCTGCGCGACCGGCTGCTGGCCAATGGACGGCAACGCGATGTCGACCATGTGCCGGTGGTGAAATTCTTCAATCCCGTCGGCGCGGGCACCTGGCTTATCGCCGAGATGGAGCCGGACGGGGACACGCTGTTCGGACTTGCGGACCTTGGCTTCGGCTGTCCGGAGCTGGGTTCGTGCAGCCTCAGCGAGTTCACGTCGATCTCGCTGCCCTTCGGTCTCGGCATCGAGCGGGACATCCTCTTCGAGGGCCTATTTCCGCTGTCGACCTATGCCGAAGCGGCCCGGTTAGCGGGCAGCATCGTTGAGAGCGAGCGATTGCTCAGGGCCGCCGCGGCGTCGCTGCGAAACAGGCGGTGATTTTCCCACCCCATCGGTGCAGGCTCTCACTCCAGCTCAGGAGAGTGAGAGGGCTGCGCCTTTTTCCGTGACGGGTTTGAGGTCGAGAGAGAGGCTCTCGGCGCCCGTCGCGGAGTAAATCACAATGGCACCTGCCGTTCAGAAAATCACCCTCAGCGCCTCGCGCGACATCCCCTTCAACAAGCTCGTTCTCTCCCAGTCCAACGTCCGGCGCCTGAAGGCCGGCGTCTCGATCGAAGAGCTGGCCGAGGACATCGCCCGCCGCGGTCTCCTGCAGAGCCTCAACGTCCGACCGGTTCTCGATGCCGATGGCACGGAGACCGGCGTGTTCGAGATCCCCGCTGGCGGCCGCCGCTACCGGGCGCTCGAACTTCTCGTGAAGGCCAAGCGCCTCAACAAGACGGCGCCGGTGCCCTGCGTGGTCCGCGAAACCGGGACCGAAATCTCGGCTGAAGAAGACTCGCTCGCCGAGAATGCCCATCGCGCGGCGCTTCACCCCCTTGACCAGTTCCGGGCTTTCAGGACGCTGCGCGATCAGGGTCTCACCGAGGAGGAGATTGCCGCGCGCTTCTTCGTCTCGACCGCCATCGTCAAGCAGCGGCTCAAGCTCGTCACCGTCTCGGAGACTCTGCTCGATGCCTATGCCGAGGACGAGATGACCCTCGATCAGCTCATGGCCTTCACCGTCTCCTCCGACCACGCGCGCCAGAAGCAGGTCTGGGAGTCGATCCAGCATAGCTGGTCGAAGGAGCCCTATCAGATCCGCCGGATGCTGACGGAGAATACCGTCCGCGCCTCGGATCGCCGCGTCCGCTTCGTCACCATCGAGGTCTATGAGGAGGCCGGCGGCATCGTCCTGCGCGATCTGTTCCAGGACGACGACGGGGGCTGGATCGAGGATGTCCCGTTGCTGGAGCAGCTCGTCGCCGACAAGCTGAAGGCCGAAGCGGAGGCCATCGCCGGCGAAGGCTGGAAGTGGATCGAGGTCGCGGCCGACTTCCCCTATGGCCACACCCATGGCCTTCGGTCGATCACCGGGACGCCGGTCGATCTGACCGAAGACGAGCGCGCCCAGCGTGAGGCGCTGCGCAACGAGCTCGACGACCTCGAAGCCGAATATGCCGAGGCCGACGAACTGCCCGACGAGGTCGATGCACGGCTCGGCGAGATCGAGGAAGCTCTCGAAGCCTTCGAAAACCGTTCCGTCCACTACGATCCGGTTGAAGTCCCCCGTGCGGGCGCCTTCGTCAGCATCCGCCACGATGGCCAGCTCTCGGTCGATCGCGGCTATGTCCGGCCCGAGGATGAAGCCGCCGACGGCGATACCGAAGGGAGCACCGCTGGCGGCGAGGAAGGTGCCGGTGATCCGACCGGCGCCGTGCAGCGCACCGTCATCACTATCGGCGGTGAGCCGTCGAATCAGGACGATGACGAGGATGTCGTCAAGCCGCTGCCCGAGCGTCTGGTGACCGAGTTGACGGCACACCGGACGCTGGCGCTGCGGGACGCGTTCGCGAGCAACCCGCATGTCGCGATGACCGCGCTGCTCCACAAGCTCGTTCGCGATACCTTCCAGCACGTCTCGTCGACGGGGTGCCTCGAAGCCTCGGTCCGGCACATCTTCTTCTCCATCCAGGCCGAGGATCTGAAGGACAGCGCGTCGGCCAAGGCGATCGATGAGCGGCAGGAGGCCTGGCAAGCCGATCTGCCCACCGATGACGATGCGCTCTGGGCGAAGATCGACGGTCTCGACGATGCAAGCCGCATGGCGCTCCTCGCCCATTGCGTCTCCTTCGGCGTCAACGCGCTCTACGAGAAGGCCAATCCCTACGGCGCAGGCCCGACCACGCATGGCGTGCAGCAGCGCATCCACGAGGCGGACCGTCTTGCCCGTGCCCTCGGTCTCGACATGGTGGAGGTGGGCTGGCGGCCGACCGTCGGCAACTATCTCGGCCGGGTCACCAAGCCGCGTATCCTCGAAGCGGTGCGCGAGGCGAAGAACGAGGCGACCGCGCAGCTCATCGACCATCTGAAGAAGGGCGACATGGCGAAAGAGGCCGAACGCCTCCTCGCCGACACCTGCTGGCTTCCCGAGCCGCTGCGCCTGGCGCCGCTCGACGCGGATACCGCCGAGCAGCCCGACGACGAGACCGACGCGCTGCCCGCGTTCCTCACCGAGGACGACGAAGCCGAAGACGAGGAGCCGCAGCCGGTCGCGGCGGAATAACCCGCAGCCGGCGCTCTTCCTGCACACCAAAACCCAACTTGCGCCCGGCCTTCGTGCCGGGCGTTTTCGTTTCTGGAGTCCATCATGGCTGACTATTTCACCCATTTCTCCTGCGTGCTCGACGTCGGCACACCCGACAACGCCGCCCACGCGCTCGATCTCTACAATCGCCTGTCAGAGGAAAACGCATCGGAAGATCCACCCTCAGAAGGGTTCGATCTCTCCATCGTTCCCGAGCACGGCGGCACCAGCCTCTGGATACGCGATGATGTCACGGGCGATCCGGAGCATGTCATCCAGTTCGTCAAGCGCTGCGCCGCCGCGTTCGGCCTCACCGGACTGTGGGGTTTCCAATACGCCAACACCTGCTCGCGTCCGCGTCTCGATGCGTTCGGCGGCGGCGCTCACGTTGTCGACCTCGCGACTGGCGAGACGGTAGCGTGGACTTATACCGGAGGCTGGCTCGCCGAGGTGCTCGACGGAGGCGATCCCGATGCCTGAGATTATCGAAACCACCGTCTATCGGCTCGATGAGCTCTCGGACGCCGCCAAAGACGAGGCCCGCACCTGGTATCGGCAGACTGGCTTCGACCATGACTGGCTCGAGTTCGTCTTCGACGACTTCGAGCGCATCTGCGCCATCCTCGGCGTCGAACTGCGCACCGTGCCGGCCCGCCTCTACGGCGGTGGCACAAGGCAAAGACCCTGCATCTTCTTTTCCGGATTCTGGAGCCAGGGCGACGGGGCCTGCTTCGAGGGGCGCTACCGATACGCGAGGGCCGCGCCCCGCCATATCCGCGATCACGCGCCGAAGGACCGTGAACTGCACCGGATCGCCGATGCGCTGCAGGCGATCCAGCGGCGCAACTTCTACCAGCTCCACGCCAGCATCGTTCACCGCGACCGATACTACTATGAATATTGCATGGCGATCGCGGTCGAACGCGATAGCCCAACCTGGCAGGACATGACGGCTGATGCGGAAGATGCCGTGATCGAGGCGCTTCGTGACCTCGCGCGTTGGCTCTATCGCCACCTCGAACGCGAATACGAATATCTGACCTCGGACGCGGCCGTCGACGAAGCCATTGCCGCGAACGAATACACCTTCACCGAGAATGGACGTCGGTTCGGATAGTCGATGAGTTCGATCTCCCCTGAGAGGGAGAGGGAGGCCGTGACGGGTTTGAGCCCGTCCGGTGGAGAGAGAGCGCCGGACCGGCTCGTCCGTCTCCCGCTCTCCCGAGGTTCTCACCATGACCAATGCTTCCGCTCGCGCTGCCGCTCCTGTCGCGCCGATCCCGCTCACCTCCGATGCCCGACCCGCTTCGACCATCCTTGCCGCCGCAGAACAGCTTCTCCTAAATCTCGAAAAGGGCCGGCCGATCGATGCCGCAACCTTGCGCGCGGCGATGGAGGCAGCCTTCGGCGCCTCCGATGCCACCGGCGCCTGGGACTGGAAAACCGCCTACGACGCCTGCGAGGCGGCGACTATCCTGTTTCTGCGCAAATACGGAAAGGCGCTTTTCCGCAAAGCCGGTTCTCCGGCTCCGCGGCTTTCCGCCGTGTCGAAGATTGCCGCGCTCCTTCCGACCCACACCCGCCGGTCCGAGGAAGCCCAGAACTTCCAGCAATTCTCGACGCCGATCCCGCTCGGCCTCGTTGCGACACACGCCGCCGCCATCACAACGGCGGATCGCGTCCTCGAACCATCGGCCGGGACCGGGCTCCTCGCCATTCTGGCCGAGATCGCCGGTGGCGCGCTGGTCCTAAACGAACTGGCCGAAACCCGCGCCGACCTGCTCACCTCCCTCTTTCCGGCAGCGGATATCACCCGCTTCGACGCCGCGCAGATCCACGACCATCTCGATCCGGCGCTGATCCCGAGCGTCGTGCTCATGAACCCGCCATTCTCGGTCATGGCCAATGTCGAGGGCCGCGTCGCCGATGCCGCCTTCCGCCACATCGCCTCGGCGCTGGCGCGCCTTGCGCCCGGTGGCCGGCTGGTGACGATCACCGGCGCGAGCTTCGCGCCCGACAATCCGGCTTGGGCACCGTCTTTCACCCGGCTGCAGGAACGCGGCCGTGTCGTCTTCTCCGCCGCGATCGACGGCTCGGTTTACGCCAAGCACGGCACGACGATCTCCACCCGGCTGACCGTCATCGACAAGGTTCCCGCCGATGATCCGACGGCATTTCCCGCATCGCCAGGTGTCGCACCGGACACCGTGGCATTGCTGGCCTGGGTCGACGCGCATCTGCCGGAGCGGCTTCCCGTCGATCCTTTTGTGGCTGTGCCTGCAGCTGCGACCCCGACCCCCCGCGGCGTGCGCGGCTATCTCAACCGCGCCGCCAAAGCCACGTCGCCCGCGCCGACGGCCGATCCCGAGGCGCAGCCGCTCGCCTATGACACGATCGACTGGCAGGTCGCCGACACCGCCCGGCTCTCCGACGCGATCTACGAGGAATACGGTCTTCAGGCCATCCGCATTCCTGGCGCGCAGCCCCATCCGACCAGGCTGGTGCAGTCGGCGGCGATGGCGTCCGTCGCCCCACCCAAGCCGAACTATCGGCCGCGTCTGCCGGTCAATATCGGCGAGTTGCTGTCCGGGGCACAGCTTGAAACCGTCATCTATGCCGGCGAGGCCCATTCCGACCATCTCGCCGGAACCTGGACGGTCGACGCCACCTTCGATGTCGTGTCCGCTGCGCCGGAGGACGCAAAGAACGCGATCCGCTTCCGCCGTGGCTTCATGATCGGCGACGGCACCGGCGTCGGCAAGGGCCGCCAGTCGGCCGCGATCATCCTCGACAACTGGCTTCAGGGCCGTCGCAAGGCGGTCTGGATCTCGAAATCCGACAAGCTGCTCGAGGACGCGCAGCGCGACTGGTCGGCGCTCGGGATGGAGCGACTGCTGGTCACGCCTTTGTCGCGTTTCCCGCAGGGCAAGCCGGTCACGCTGGCGGAAGGCGTCCTATTTACAACCTACGCCACGCTACGGTCCGACGACCGCGGCGAAAAGGTTTCGCGCGTCAAGCAGATCGTCGAATGGTTGGGCTCCGACTTCGATGGAGTGATCATTTTCGACGAGGCGCACGCGATGCAGAATGCCGGTGGCGGTAAAGGAGAACGCGGCGATGTCGCCGCCAGCCAGCAAGGCCGCGCGGGCCTGCGCCTGCAGCACGCGCTGCCGGATGCGCGCATCGTCTATGTCTCCGCGACGGGGGCCACCACGGTCCACAATCTCGCCTATGCGCAGCGGCTCGGCCTCTGGGGAGGAGAGGAGTTTCCTTTCGCCACGCGCACCGAATTCGTCGAAGCGATCGAGGCTGGCGGTGTCGCCGCGATGGAGGTGCTTGCCCGCGACCTCAGAGCGCTCGGTCTCTACACCGCCCGCTCGCTCAGCTTCGACGGCGTCGAATACGAACTGGTCGAGCACGAACTGACCCCCGAGCAGACTCGCATCTATGACGCCTATGCCGGCGCCTTCGCCATCATCCACAACAACCTCGATGCGGCGATGGAGGCGGCCAACATCACCGGATCGACCGGCACGCTGAACCGGCAGGCCAAGTCTGCCGCCCGTTCGGCTTTTGAGTCCGCCAAGCAGCGATTTTTCGGCCACCTGCTCACCAGCATGAAGACCCCGACGTTGCTCCGCTCGATCGCCGCCGATCTGGAGGCGGGCCATTCGGCCGTCGTCCAGATCGTCTCGACCGGCGAGGCGCTGATGGAACGTCGCCTGGCGGAATTGCCGACGGAGGAATGGAACGACGTCCGCGTGGACATCACGCCGAGGGAATATGTCCTGGACTATCTTGCCCATTCCTTCCCGGTGCAGCTCTACGAGCCGTTCACCGACAGCGAGGGCAACCTGTCGTCACGCCCGGTCTATCGCGATGGGCAGCCGGTCGAGAGCCGCGAGGCCGTCGCCCGCCGCGATGATCTGATCGCCCGGCTCGCCAGCCTGCCGCCCGTGCCCGGCCCGCTCGACCAACTCGTCCAGCATTTCGGCACCGATATGGTCGCGGAGGTCACGGGGCGCTCGCGCCGTATCGTCAGCAGGCGCAATTCCGGCGGCATGGATCGTCTCGTCGTAGAGACCCGCGCCGCCGCCGCCAATCTGGCGGAGACCCAGGCCTTCATGGATGACGGCAAGCGCGTCCTGATCTTCTCCGATGCCGGCGGAACCGGCCGCAGCTACCACGCCGACCTTTCGGCGCGGAACACCCGGCTGCGTGTCCATTATCTGCTCGAACCGGGATGGAAGGCCGATGCCGCGATCCAGGGGCTCGGCCGCACGCACCGCACCAACCAGGCGCAGCCGCCGCTCTTCCGTCCGGTCGCGACCAACGTCAAGGCGGAGAAGCGATTTCTCAGCACCATCGCCCGCCGGCTCGACACGCTGGGCGCGATCACCCGCGGTCAGCGCCAGACCGGTGGTCAGGGCCTGTTCCGGCCCGAGGACAATCTGGAAAGCGCCTATGCCCGCGACGCGCTGCGCCAGCTCTATCTCCTGATCGTGCGCGGCAAGGTCGAGGGTTGCTCGCTCGATCGGTTCGAGACCGCCACGGGCCTGAAGCTGATGGACGCCAATGGCATCAAGGACGACCTGCCGCCGATCACCACCTTCCTCAACCGGCTGCTGGCGCTCACCATCGAGCTGCAGTGCATCCTGTTCACCGCCTTCGAGCATTTGCTCAATGCCAAGATCGAGGGCGCCATCGCCAGCGGCACCTATGATGTCGGACTGGAGACGCTGACGGCCGAGCGTTTTACCGTCACCGGAAGAGAGATCATCTATGTCCACCCGAGCACCGGCGCGGAAACCCGGCTGCTCACGATCACCCAGCGCGACCGCAACCGTCCGCTCACGCTGGACGAGGCCTTCGATCATCTCGACGATCCGCGTGCGCGGCTCCTGATCAACGAGCGTTCGGGGCGGGCCGCCGTCCAGATCCCCACGACCAGCGTCATGCTCGACGATGGCGAGGTGGAACGCCGCGTCCGTCTCATCCGTCCGATGGAAGCGCACAACCTCCCCGTCAAGATGATGGGCGAGACCCGCTGGGTGGAGACTGACCGCGAAGCGTTCGCTGCCGCCTGGGATGGTGAGATCGCCGAGGTGCCGGCGTTCTCCGAGAGCACGATCCACATCGTGACTGGCCTGTTGCTGCCGATCTGGAAACGCCTGCCCAACGACTCCACCCGTGTCTACCGGCTCCAGACCGATGACGGCGAGCGCGTCATCGGCCGCAAGGTCTCGCCTGCCTGGGCGGCCACCGCCATAGCAACGGGCACCACGACCATTTCCGCGGATGACGCCTTCACCGCGTTGATGGACGGACGCACGATCCTCGACCTTGCCGAAGGGCTCCAGCTTCGCCGCAGCCGTGTCATGGGCGCCAACCGCATCGAGCTGTCGGGCTTCACCGACACGATGCGCGAGCGGCTCACTGCCTACGGTCTCTTCCACGAGATCATCTCATGGAAGCTCAGGATGTTCGTGCCGGTCGACACCACTGGACCGACCGTGCTTGGCCGCGTGCTCGATCGCTTTCCGATCGAGCGCATCGGCGAGCGGGAGGCGGCCTGATGTCGCGTCACGACGCCTCCCAACTGGCAACCCGCCTTGGCCGGCAGGCCGAGGCGGTCTGCCGCGAATATCTGCCCAGCGGCAGGCGCGAGGGTCGCTACTGGATGGTGGGCGATGTTCGCAACACGCCGGGGCGCTCGATGTTCGTGCGCCTGACCGGCCCCGAATCCGGCAAGGGTGCGGCGGGCAAATGGACCGATGCGGCAACGTCCGAACATGGCGATCTTCTCGATGTCATCCGCGAGAGCTGCGGCCTGATCGAGTTCAAGGATGTCGCCGACGAGGCGCGGCGGTTTCTCAGTCTGCCGCATCCAGAACCGGAGCCCGCGGGCCACAACGCTCGGCAGGCGCCCGCACCAATGGGTTCGCCACTCGCGGCGAAGCGGCTGTTTTCGATGGCGCAGCCGATCGCGGGCACACTCGCGGAAACGTATTTGCGCAATCGCGGCATTACGGTTTTGCACGGAACCGGATCGCTGCGCTTCCATCCGCGCTGCTACTACCGACCCGACGAACATGCGCCGACCGAAGCCTGGCCGGCCCTGATCGCCTCGGTGACCGATCTCGACGGCCACCAGACCGGCGCGCATCGCACCTGGCTCGACCCGAACGGCTTCAGCGAGGCGATGCTCGGCAAGGCGCCGATCGACACGCCGCGGAGGGCGATGGGCGATCTGCTCGGCCATGCGGTCCGCTTCGGTATGGGCGGTGAGGTGTTGGCGGCAGGCGAGGGCATCGAAACCGTGCTGTCGCCCCGCATGGTGCTGCCTCATATGTCGATGCTGGCGGCGCTCTCGGCGGCTCATCTCGCAGCCATTGCGTTTCCGGCGGACCTGCGGCGGCTTTACGTCCTGCGCGATCGCGACCCGGCCGGTGACAATGCGCGGCAAAGCCTGATCGCCAGAGCGACAGGCGAGGGGATCGAGGCAATCGGGCTCACGCCCCTGCGCGACGACTTCAACGAGGACCTGCGAGAGTTGGGCGCCGATGCCATGCGCGCGGCCTTCAGGGAGCAGCTTCGTCCGCAGGATGTCGCCAGGTTCATGGAGGGCTGAGATCATCGGCCGGGGCGGCGTGACCGGGGGCATCCTGTCCTGTCTTCCGTGATCGTGATGTGCCCGCTGTCGGGAAAGCCGCACCCACGGCCTTTTTCGAGAGGGCGATCGGCCCACAAACGGGCCGGGCCGGCAATGGCGGCGCTCCGGCTATTTTCCGCCGTCGGGGCAAGCCCCGCCTTTGCAGCGCGAAACAAAATAGCCGGGCTTTGCCATCAAGGCCCTCACGTCGTTCGGGCTGCCAACCCGTCGCGCCCGTGGGCTTTCGACGCCTGCGAAGGCCGCGATGGGCGCGGTCTCCAGACCTGGGAGCCACCCGATGACTCACGAAGACGACGATACAGGCTTTGAACCCGTTCACACCTCATCCCCGACCGATCCCGTTCTTACCGAACTCCAGCTCTATGGCTGGCGCCCCTTCCAGGACGAAGCCGATCCAAGGCCGCTTCCCGAAGGCGATGCCGTCGCCGGCGCGGTCGCAGACATCTTCGATGCACTGATCGCGACGCTGGGAGAAACCCGCCTCGAACCCGATCTCGACGATCTGCTCTGGTCGACCGTCAATCTCTTCCACCGCGCTACCGACCGTGTCGAGCGCGATCTCGACGACAATGAAGTGGCGCAGCGCCGCCTCCAGCGCGAGCAGGATGGCAGCGAGGTGAAGTCCGTCGAGCTCGAACGCCTGACGGCCGAGGGGCAGACGCTGATCGAGCGGCGCAACAGCATGGAGATCTTCCGCGATGTCGCCGCCGAACAGTTCGAGCGTCACACCGGCGGCCACTGGCGCCCGCGCTCGGGCTCGATGGTCAACCACCGAAACCTGACATCGGCGATGATCGACAGCCGGGACTTCCTCGCGGCCCGGCGCCGGGCGGAAAGCGAGGTGATGCTACCCGCCGGCACCAAGGTGGCGCTCACGGGCGGGCTCGACTTCAACGATCACCAACTCATCTGGGCGCGGCTCGACCAGGTTCACGCCAAGCACCCCGACATGGTGCTGCTACATGGCGGCTCACCCAGAGGGACCGAACTGATCGCCGCCAAATGGGCGGACAACCGCAAGGTCGCGCAGATCGCCTTCAAGCCCGACTGGACCAAGCACGGCAAGTCCGCACCGTTCAAGCGCAACGACGCCATGCTGGACGCACTGCCGGTCGGCGTCCTCGTTTTCCCCGGCACCGGTATCCAGGAAAACCTCGCGGACAAGGCCCGCAAGCTCGGTATCCCGGTCATGAAATTCGACGGCGGCGCATAACGCGCCGCCGCATTTCCAGGCGGTGTGACCGCCTTTTCCTTGACGGAGCACGACAAAATACCCTTGAATATGCGGGAGATGAAGAACCGGTATTGAAGCCCAGTCGCAGGCGGAGCGTATTTTCTGGCAGCCTGACGTGATCCCTCGCGAGATCCTACGGAGGTTTCCATGACGCTTATTCTGCTTGCCATCTCCCTGCTGACCGCACTGTGCTTCCTCGCGTTCCGGTTTGCGGTCTATGCCTTGCCGGTCATGGTCGGGCTGACCTCCTTCCGCTTTGTCCATGCCACCGACGCCGGCTTCCTCCTGTCCGCGCTGGCCGCCATCGGGGCGGGACTGCTCTCGGTCGGGATCGTGATCTTCGTGCTCGGTTTCGCCAAGAACCCAGCCCTGCGATTTCTGGCGCTTGCCGTCTTTGCTGTCCCGGCAATGGTCGCCGGCTATGCGCTCGTGCATGGCGTCACCCACGACGCGATCCATTCGGTCCTTGCGCTCAACCTCGTTTGCGGTGCTGGTGGCCTTGTCGTCGGTCTTGCCGCGATGGCTAATCTCAATGCGCTCGGTACGCGCGTTCTAACTGCCTGAACGCGCCGTCTTTGCCGCCCGGTTCGCCCGGTCAACCTGGGGCCGCAGTCTCCGGGTTTCACGCCCGTCTGGCACAAATAAAGCGTTTCGAGGGCATCGGCATTTCTTTAGCGGTTGCCTTGTCGCCTCCCGACATCTCCCTTGTCGACAGACTCTCACAACATAGCTGCCACTCCGTGAAGGGACTGTACCGCTTGTGGCGGATAGGCCGGGGAGCACTTCCTGCTCCGATCGCAAATCCTCGCTGGACCGGACCATCAGGTCTCCGAACCAGCCGCTGCGGCGCCATTCGGTTGCCCGGAAGCCGTTTCTGGTTTCGCGATGGCCCTGCCCGGATGCAGCGGCGGGTGGCGCTGAGAGACGGGCTGCGCATGTGCACCGCCGGGGCGGAGCCGGATCCTGCCTGATCTGTCGATCCCCGCGAGAACGCTGTTTCTGGTCCCTGTCTTCCGTTCCGCTTCTGTGAAGGACCAAATCCCTTCCGACTGACTGATCCCCTAAGCCCGTTCGCTTTCCGCCAGCAACCCCCGCGGCGCCGGACCGAGTTGGCGCGTTCCGCGCCTGCCCGCACCACTCCGGCCCTTGGGGGTCGAGCTTCCGCCAAGGCGTCAGTGCAGGCGTCTCCCGACGGTCTTTTCCGGGTCTCGTCGGAGGGACGGTCCCTCCGGCTGAAGCAACGGAGACTTGAAATGCAGAACATCGTTGTTCTCGCCGGCAACATCGGTCAGGATCCGGAAACCCGCACCACCCAGGGCGGCACCTCCATCACCCACTTCACGCTCGCCACCTCGCGGCCGCGCTACGCCGAGGGCAAGGTCCTTCGCGACGAGAACGGCTACCGTGTCCAGGACACCGAATGGCACCGCATCACCTGCTTCAACGGCCTCGGCAAGACGGTCCAGCAGTATTGCGAAAAGGGCATGAAGGTTCTGGTCCGTGGCCGCATCCACTACACCAAGTGGACGGACGCCGCCGGTGTGGAGCGCTACGGTTGTGAGATCATCGCCGAGACGGTCGATTTCCTCAGCCGGGCGAAGCAAACCGAAAACGACGACGGCAAGTTCATCGACGATGATGACATCCCGTTCTGAGCGGAACGCCCGGGACCCGGCGGCTTCGGCCGCCGGGCTTTTTCGTGCTTCAACGTCCGGCAGCTTTCGAGACGTTGGGCCTCCTCGCTGCGGCAGGACAGGCCGGAAGGGGCAAACTGCAAGTTCAGGGCGGAGTTCTGGTGCACCCGTTCGCAGATCGCCGGAATCTCTGTTCTGTCTGCTCGTCATATCGGCTCGAGCCGGGCATCGGACGCACGACCTGGGCCTCCGTGGGAATGGCTCTCAATGCCAGCCCGGGGCATCCGGCAAGGCTTCGACAGGCATATGCAAGACTGCACTGACAGCGGCTCCGGAAATGTAGGCGCGGATCACCCCGCTCTTTAGGCACGACCTTGGTTCCATCACGGACTTCCACGATCAACCCATAAAGGGTCGGACTATGCAAAGCATGCCGCCGTCCGGGGCTTCGCCCCGGAGGTGATCGCGTCCATTCCCGAACACTTCGGGCGCCTGTCGAGCGGGGATGGTCCCTGCCCACAAGACAGGAGCCGAAGAATGTCCTTCGCAGATGCCCATGCCTTCGCATTCAGCCTCGCCACCACCCTGATGGCCACGATCGTGATCTTCCGAGCCGGTGACGGGACGATGAGTGTGATGCCCGCCGCCGAATATGACGGCGACGACGACACCATCGTCGAGGAGATCGACCCTTTCGCCTGACGGGAGGGGGCACGCCCCCTTTCTTCCGCGCGACCGAATCGGTTGCTGTTTGATCGCGCAACCTCATTCGATTGCATAGCTTTTTTCTGGAAGTCGAGGCACAAAGCGACTAAAATAGCCGTAGTTCTGGCGTGCGTATTCGTGAATGTAGGAGGTGATCATGCATGATCACCGCCCGACAATCGCGGGCCGCGCGCGCGTTGCTTGGTTGGACGCAGGAGACGCTCGCTGACAAGGCCCGAATATCACTGACCGCACTGAAACGCCTCGAATCCGAAAGCGGACTACGGGTGTACGAGTCGACTTGCGATGAGGTCAGAAGGGCACTTGAAGCAGGCGGTATCGTTTTCCTGTCGACCGACCGCGGACAGGGAGTGCTGCTTGTCGATGATCGTGGAGACTTGGAAGGTTAGATCCTCTTCCTGCAGCAATATCGTCATCGCGTCAGCCGATGACTGTTGCGATGCATCCAAAATGGTTAAAAGTTTGCTAGGGTGCTTGCTCTGCGCGCCAGCAGGCGCGGACTGCGGGGGCAGCTCATGACCGATCTTTTCAATGACACCGCGCCATCGTGCGAGAGTCTTACCGATTATGACACGGCGCATATCAAGCTTTACATGCGTTTGTTGGACGCCTCAGACGATGGGGCGGACTGGCGCGAGGCCGTGGAAGTTCTTTTCGGGATCGACCCGGAAACCGAGCCGGATCGTGCGCGCCTTGTCCATGACAGTCATCTGGCACGGGCGCGCTGGATGACCCGCACCGGCTACAAGCATCTCCTCCAATTGCCGCGCCACTGAGCCGGATCTACCTGACTGACGTGATGCCCTTACGGCATCGCGCAGCGCCAAGCGATGCCGCGCCACTGACTTCCGCCATCCGGCTCGAACCGGAATCCTACTCAGCTCGACTTGCGCGTATTCAACGAGGAGTTGAGGGGATGAAACCTGACACATCGCGCTGGCGGGATCGCCGCAGTTACGACTTCTTCGACCGGTTGAACATCGAAGGACTTGCCTGGGAATGCCTTCGTAGGGACGAACCTTACCAGGATCTCTACGACAGGCTTGTTCTGCGCAAAGCGGAGATGCAGCCACTCTCACAAGAAGCCGAACGTCGATGGGGGTTGCGATTTCGCGGCCAGACCCGACCTGCCGGCGACGGTTCAACCGGTGTTCTGGTCGCCCGCCGTCGATCCTTCGGTCCTGCTCTTCGCCCGCCGTCCAGATCTCCTGCCATCCACGGCATTGCAACCGCGCGGAGATATTGCTGCCGGGCGCGATAGCCCGGATGGACGCCATGCAATCGAAAGCGCCATCGAGGCGCAGCTTCTGCTGCCGCATGATGTCGCCTTCAATGACCCGCTTGCAGCGCTCATCCCTTTCGATGACGACACGCTTGATCGGCTAGATGCAACGTCGCGTCTGTGGCGGGCTTGGCGTGGTCGCGTCGTGCCTCGCGACACTCGCATGACGGATGATCAACGCCGCCGCCTGCGCCTGAAGCTGCAGGCGGCCGACGGGCGTATGAACGGTGCGAGCTATCGCGAGATCGCTTACGCGATCTTCGGACGGACACGCGTTGCCGCCGAGGTCTGGAAGACCTCCTCGCTGCGCGACGCCGTCATCGAACTGGTCGAAAGCGGCCGAGATCTGATCGCGGGCGGCTATCTGCAACTGCTTCGCCACCGTCGCCGGCGCTAACCGCCCCGGTAGCAAAGGGGTGGGACTTTTAGACCCCCCTTAGTTTCCCATCCCCCCCAGAAGGCTTCCCTCCGCCACCGTGGTCGTTGTCCGCCGCTGAACCGCAGCGGCCACCGCAACACCCCGGAGGCCCGACCATGCAACCTGATGTCACCACCTTGCCGCCGCGATTCCTGCGCACCAAGGAAGCGGCCGAGTTCCTCTCGCTTTCCGCCCGCACGCTGGAAAAGCACCGGACCTACGGAACGGGTCCTGCCTATCGCAAGCTCGGCGGCCGCGTCGTCTATGCCATCGACGATCTCGAAGCCTGGGCTGCACGCGGCGCCGTCACCTCGACCTCCGATCCTCGCGGGTCCGTGCTGCCGGCGAAACGCCAGTCGTCGCCGGCGGTGCCTCAGCCTGGCCGCTTCGCACGCTGAACGCGGACGGTTCCCGAATGACGGCGCGGCATCGCTCTCCATCGGAGCGCGGACAGCTCGATCTGTTCCGGGCGCTCCCCGGCGACTTCGCGCCACGAGATGCGCAGGACCTCATGGCCTATCCCTTCTTCTCCCTCTCCAAATCCCATCGCATCGCGCCGATCGACTTTGCCGCCGGCAATATTTCGATCCGCGTCGAGGCGGTCCCTGATCACGGCATGGCGACCATCTGGGACGCCGATATCCTGATCTGGGCGGCGAGCCAGATCGTCGAGGCCCGCGATGCCGGCCTTCGCACCTCGCGCCTTCTTGCCGCGACACCCTATGAAATCCTCAAGTTCATAGAACGCGGCACGTCGCTGCGCGACTACCAGCGCCTCAAGGCAGCACTCGACCGCCTTCAGTCCACCACCGTCTCCACCACGATCCGCCAACCGATCGGGGGGCGCCGCCATCGCTTCTCCTGGATCAACGAATGGAAAGAACGCACGGATGGGCGCGGGAGACCCGACGGCCTCGAAATGATCGTGCCGGACTGGTTCTACCAGGCGGTGCTCGACGACGCGCTCGTGCTGACCATCGACCGGGCCTATTTCGACCTCACCGGCGGGCTCGATCGCTGGCTTTACAGGATCGTGCGCAAGCATGGCGGACGGCAGCGCAATGGCTGGCGCTTCGATTTTCGCCACCTCTATCAGAAATCGGGCGCGCGGTCCCCGTTCAAGCGCTTCGCCTTCGAACTGCGCGACATCATCCGGCGCCAGCCGCTGCCCGGCTACACGCTGTATCTCGAAGTCGAAACCGGCGGGCGGAGCTTGCTCGCGTTCGAGCCTGTCCCGGCCTGTGGACAGGCTGTGGATTGCGTCGTGCCATCAGGAACCCCAGGGCACGTGCTATCGGGAACCACCCCCTCGTGCCATCAGGAACCCAAACAGGGGTTAACGCATGGGAAGAAAACAAGAAATCGTGCCCTTAACTTAGAGTCTAACAAAGAATCTAACATTGAAGAGCGCGCGCGCGATGTGGAAAACCTCGTCCGCAAGGCCGCGAAGAGCCTCAGCGTCGCCGGAAAATCGCGCCCAAGCCACGCAGAACCATCGCCCGCTGAGACGTCACGATCACCCTCGAACGCGCGCGGGGCAGGCAAGCCATGATCGTCGCGCTGCTCAACCAGAAGGGTGGCGTCGGCAAGACCACGCTTGCGTTGAATCTCGCCGGAGAATGGGCGCGGAAGGGGAAGCGCGTCACGCTGATCGACGCCGACCCGCAAGGCTCGGCCCTCGACTGGTCAGAGCAGCGCAGCCACGAAGCACTGCCACGTCTCTTCGGTGTTATCGGCTTGGCACGCGATACCCTGCATCGCGAGGCGCCGGAGATCGTCCGCAACACCGACATGGTGGTGATCGACGGTCCACCGCGGGTTGCCGCGCTCATGCGCTCGGCCTTGCTCGCGGCCGACCTGGCGCTGATCCCGGTGCAGCCGTCGCCGCTCGACGGCTGGGCCTCGGCGGAAATGCTGGCACTCGTCACCGAGGCGCGCATCTACCGGCCCGAGTTGGTCGCCCGCTTTGTTCTCAACCGCTGTGGCGCACGCACCGTTCTCGCGCGCGAAACCGCCGAGACCCTGGTCGATCATGATCCACCCGCACTTGCCGCCACCATCGGCCAGCGTGTCGCCTTCGCGACAGCCGCGCAGTCGGGCCGACTGGTTTGCGAACTGGACGAGGACACGCCCGCCGCGCGCGAGATCGCGACGCTGGCGGATGCGATCGAACGCCTCGGCATCGGGAGGGTCACGCCATGAGCGAGCGTCCCGCCCGTCGCGGTTTCGCCTCCCGGCCCGGAGATCCCGAACATTGGATCAAGGCCGCGGATGCTCCCTCGCGCGACGGCGATCCCGCCCGTTTCACCGCACGCCTGACCATCGACATCACGCCGGACCTGCGCGGCCGCATCAAGATCGCCGCGTTTCAGCGCGGCGTCACTGTCGCCGACATGCTGCGCGACCTGCTCGCCCGCGAATTCCCGACAGACGAAGGAGACTCCAAATGACCGGCACCGCAGCGTCCCGCGTTGGCGACGGCCAGATGCCGTTAGCCCATAACACCGATGCGCACACCCATGTCGAACTGACCTGGATCGAGGGCAGGATCGAATACTGGATCCGCTTCGGCCGCGAGGTCGGCGAGCGCATCGTGGATCGCCGCCGGCGCATCGTATCCTTCCGCCCCGGCGCCGTCTTTGCATTCGTGCGATGGGCGACCAACGACTACGGCACCGTCATCTCGCGCATCGACATCGTGCGCGCCGTCGAACCCGGTGCCGCCTACCAGACGCTGCCCTTTGTGCGACCCGGCGGCGAAATACTGCTCAGGATCGAAGGCTGGCCCAAGGTCGAACAGGTGCTCCAGCACATCGATGCGGTGGAGGCTGCGAACGTCGACCCCTGCGACGCCGCCCCCGATCACTGGCGCCATGTGGCGCACCGGATGAGCGTCGGCCACGAGCCACGTCCCTACACGCAAGAGCGCCACCAGCCCTGGCTCAAGCGACAGGAGATCGAACGATGACCCGCTTCGGCTATGTCATGCTGACATACTTCACAGCCATGGGGGTCGCAGCGGCCGCCATCGTTCCGACCTCGCTCAAGCTCGTCTGGAACGTGTCGGCCAGCGCACCGATCGGGCTCTACCGGATCGAGCCCGCCGAGCACCTCGATGTCCCCGAGCTGGTTGCGGTCATGCCACCCGAGCCGCTCGAGGATTTCATGGTCGAGCGCGGCTATATCGGTCGCGACGTGCCAATCCTGAAGCATGTCCTCGGCCTGCCGGGACAGCGCATATGCCGGGTCGGCCGCACCGTTACGGTCGATGGAATCGCGATGGGCGAAGCGCGCGACCGTGATCGCCTCGACCGCCCGCTGCCGGTCTGGAACGGCTGCCGCACCGTCGCGGACAACGAACTCTTCCTGATGAACTGGCAGGTCCCAGACAGCCTCGACGGGCGGTATTTCGGTCCGCTTCCGGCGACGACCGTCATCGGCCGGGCCGTCCCTCTCTACACCGACGAAGATGGCGATGGCCGTTTCGTCTGGCGCGCGCCGACGCGGTGACGACGTACGCCTTCCTGCAATCCCACCGCATCCGAACAGGAGATCATCATGCCCCAGATTGGTCAGTTCATCCGCACACCGGACGGATACAGCGGACGTATGCGATCGCTGTCCTTCGACTGCGAGCTCACATTCGTTACGGCGGAGAACGCCGACAGCGAGAACGCGCCGGCCTACCGCGTTCATCTCGGCGACGAGACTGGCCCCGAAGTCGGCGCAGGCTGGAAACATACCGGCGACCGCGCCGGCACGTTCATCTCCGTCGTCCTCGATGACCCGGCATTCGCGTTTCCGGTTCGTGCCCGGCTGTTCCAGTCGGACGAGGATGGACGCGACTGGGGCCTGCACTGGACCCGCCCGAAGAAGCGCGACGAGCAGGACTGATCGATGCCGCTCATCGGTCCATCAGCAACATTGCAGCGGTGCGGTCCCTGCGGCCGCATCGTCCTCCTTCTCCTTTCCGGCTTAGTCATCGCCGCGCTCGATACCGGCGGCGCATCTGCACAGCCGGCGCCCGCCGGACGACAGGGAGTCCGCGAACCCATTGCCGCGCATATTGCCGAGGCGGCGCAGCGGTTCGGAATTCCCGAACGCTGGATCGTCGCCGTCATGCGTGCCGAAAGTGCCGGCAATACGCGCGCGATCTCAAGCGCAGGAGCACAGGGATTGATGCAGGTCATGCCGGCGACCTGGGATGATTTGCGGGTTCGACATCGACTCGGCGCCGATCCCTTCGACCCGCGCGACAACATCCTCGCGGGCGCGGCCTATCTGCGCGAGATGTACGACCGCTATGGCACGATCCCGGCGATGCTCGCGGCCTACAATGCCGGGCCGGATCGCTATGACGACTACCTCGCAACGGGCCGTCCGCTGCCGGCCGAAACGCGCGCCTATGTCGATCTGCTCGCGCCGGCGCTGGGCGCAACGGTGCCATCGCGCGGCGCTCCGGCTGTGCCATCACCGCCACCGGACTGGCGCGAGGCGCCGCTGTTCATCCCGCGCTCAGTTGACCGCCAGACAGTCGCGGACCGCGCCACCGACAAGCACCCGAACGGCAACTCGCCTTCCGTGCCGGTGCAGCCCGATTCCGAGGATCAGTCGCATCCGAAAGCGATCTTCGTTGTTCAGGATGACACGGGAGGTGAACCATGACGCATTGCAGCTCTCATCGCATGATTTCGGGTTCCGGCGTGTCATGGAGTGCGCGAAGGGTGGCGGCGGGAACCACAACCGACCGATGGCAGGATAAAAGGGCGCACATTGCGCGCCGGTCGGTCGGTTGTTTTGTTTGGATTTTCTGGCGCGTTCCGCACATTGTCCCTCTCCATCGCAATGTGCGGATCGCACTCAACTTCCGGGATTTCCTGCCTTTTTCGCACATTGCAGGGCGATGCCATGGCCGATGACCGCGAGTTCCGCATTCGGCCTGGCCGTATCCGTTCGACCCGTGCGCAGGCGGCGCGTCCCTTCATCGCACAGGCGCTGGCGGCGGCGAAGAAGGCGGGCGGCGGCGTGTCACGCTCCGGCCGCGTCACATCCGGCAACCGCTCGCGCTTCGGCCATGGGCAGCGCGCCAGCATACAGGCCAATCGCTTCATCACCGCGCGCTCGCGCGGCGCCGTCATCAAGGCGCGCGTGGTTCGCCATTCGGGCCGGACGCCGCCGCTGGGCACCCATCTCGACTATCTGCGCCGCGACGGCGTCACCCGGGACGGGGAGAAGGCGCGGCTGTTCGGGCCGGGAGAGGAGGAAGCGGACGGCCGGGCCTTCACCGAGCGCTGCGAGGACGACCGGCATCATTTCCGGTTCATCGTCTCACCCGACGACGCGCTGGAGATGTCCGACCTGCGATCCTTCACCAGCGACCTTGTCGGGCAGATGGAGAAGGATCTCGGCACCGAGCTGGACTGGGTGGCCGTCGATCACTGGAACACCGAACACCCGCATGTCCATCTGATCGTGCGCGGCGTGCGCCAGGAAGGTGAAGACCTCGTCATCTCCCGCGACTACATCAAGGAAGGCATGCGCGACCGGGCGCGCGATCTCATCACCCAGGAGCTTGGCCCGCGCACCGATCTCGATATCCGCCGCACCCTCGAAAGCCAGATCGAGACCGAGCGCTGGACGCAACTCGACCGTCAGCTTGCCCGCGACAGCCGGCGCACCGGAGTGATCGGCCTCGCTCCGCCGCCGGGCGAGCGGCCTGACGAGTTCCACGCGCTGAAGGTCGGGCGCCTGCGCAAGTTGGAAACACTCAGCCTCGCAGAGCAGATTGGCCCCGGTCAATGGATGATCGGCGACAAGGCCGAGGCGACGCTGCGTGAACTCGGGGAGCGCGGCGACATCATCAGGCGCATGCACCGCGCGTTGACCGAGCGCGGCATCGAGCGTGGATCGGCGGACTACGTGTTGGCAGCCGAAAGCCTCGACGCGCCCATCGTCGGGCGTCTGGTCGAGCGCGGGCTCGACGACGAGCTCAAGGGCACGGCCTACGCCGTGGTCGACGGCGTTGACGGGCGGAGCCATCACGTCAAGCTCGCCGATCTCAACGCCGCCGGCGACAGCGCTCCGGGCTCGATCGTCGAACTGCGCGCCTATGACGATTCCCGCGGGAACCGCCGCGTCGCGCTCGCGGTGCGCTCCGATCTCGACATCGAGCGACAGGTGACCGCCTCCGGGGCGACCTGGCTCGACCGGCAGAACATCGCACGGGAGCCCGCCGCGCTCTCCGAGGGCGGATTCGGAGCGGAGGTGCGCAATGCCCTCGACAGGCGGGCCGACCGTCTGATCGGGGAAGGCTTCGCCGAGCAGCAGGGTCGGCGCATAGTCTTCAGCCGCAATCTTGTCGACACGCTCCGCCGGCGCGAGTTGGACGAAGTCGGCGAGAAACTGGCGGCGAAGACCGGGCAGCCGTTCCAGCGCGTCGGCAGCGGCGAGTACGTCGCCGGCGCCTATCGCCAGCGCCTCACGCTCGCCTCCGGCCGCTTCGCAATGATCGACGACGGTCTCGGATTCCAGCTCGTACCGTGGACGCCTTCGATGGAGAAGCATCTCGGCCGCCACATCTCGGGCGTTGCGCGTGGCGATGGTGGCGTCGACTGGAGCTTTGGCCGCAAGCGCGGCCTCGGTCTCTGATCCAACAAACAAGAAAGGCCAACACCCATGTCCGGCACCAAGATCCTCTGGGGGCAGATCCTCACTGTCTTCCTGATCGTTCTTCTCACCACCTGGGGCGCGACCGAATATGTTGCCTGGAGGCTCGGGTTCCAAGCGCAGCTTGGATCGCCCTGGTTCATTCTGCTGGGCTGGCCGATCTATCTGCCGCCGTCCTTCTTCTGGTGGTGGTACGCCTATGACGCCTACGCCCCCGACATCTTCGTCCGTGGCGCCTTCATTGCCGCCTCGGGCGGGTTCATTGCGATCGCCGTCGCGGTCGGCATGTCTGTCTGGCGCGCACGCGAAGCCAAGAAGGCGGAAACCTATGGCTCGGCGCGGTGGGCAGAGCCGCAGGAGGTGAAGTCGGCGGGGCTGCTGCATCCCAACGGCGTCGTGCTCGGCCATTATGATCGTGACTATCTGCGCCACGACGGGCCGGAGCATGTGTTGTGTTTCGCCCCGACCCGATCGGGCAAGGGCGTGGGCCTCGTCGTGCCTTCGCTGCTGACCTGGCCCGGATCGGCGATCGTCCACGACATCAAGGGCGAGAACTGGCAGCTCACGGCCGGGTTCAGATCGCGCCACGGCCGCGTGCTCCTGTTCGACCCGACCAACGCCAAATCCGCCGCCTACAATCCGCTGCTCGAAGTCCGGCGCGGCGAATGGGAAGTGCGCGACGTCCAGAATATCGCCGACATCCTGGTCGACCCCGAAGGCAGCCTCGAGAAGCGGAATCACTGGGAAAAGACCTCCCATGCCCTCCTGGTCGGCGCGATCCTCCACGTCCTTTATGCGGAGGTGGACAAGACGCTGGCCGGCGTCGCAGCTTTTCTCTCTGATCCGAAGCGGCCGATCGAGTCGACGCTGGCCGCCATGATGAAAACCGCGCATCTAGGGGAGGCGGGACCGCATCCCGTAATTGCCAGCGCCGCGCGCGAGCTGCTCAACAAGTCCGATAACGAGCGCTCAGGCGTGCTTTCCACGGCGATGTCGTTCCTCGGCCTCTATCGCGATCCCGTGGTGGCCGAAGTCACACGGCGCTGCGACTGGCGCATCGGCGACATGGTGGGTGCGAAACACCCAACCACGCTCTACCTCGTCGTCCCGCCGTCCGACATCAACCGCACCAAGCCGTTGATCCGCCTGATCCTCAATCAGGTGGGCCGTCGACTAACAGAAGATCTGCAGGCGAAAGCGGGCCGCCACCGGCTGCTGCTGATGCTCGACGAGTTTCCGGCACTCGGCCGACTCGACTTCTTCGAGAGCGCATTGGCCTTCATGGCCGGATATGGGCTGAAAAGCTTCCTGATCGCGCAATCGCTGAACCAGATCGAGAAGGCCTACGGCGCCAACAACTCGATCCTCGACAATTGCCATGTTCGCGTCAGCTTCGCGACCAACGACGAACGTACCGCCAAACGCGTTTCCGATGCACTCGGCACGGCCACCGAGATGAAGGCGATGAAGAACTATGCCGGGCATAGGCTGAGCCCCTGGCTGGGACATCTCATGGTCTCACGCTCGGAGACCGCGCGGCCGCTGCTGACCCCCGGCGAGATCATGCAGCTCCCGCCAAGCGACGAGATCGTCATGGTCGCGGGCACGCCGCCGATCCGGGCGAAGAAGGCCCGCTACTACGAGGACGCCCGCTTCAATGAACGCATCCTGCCACCACCGGCACACACCGCGCCGAAGGAGGGCCGCCCCGACGACTGGACCACACTGCCATTGCCGGTGCATCCGGCAGTGGTCGAACCGAAGGATGCGGCAGCGATCCAGGACAACGAGGACCCAACCGATTCCGAGCGCCGCCATCAACCCGAACTCAGCCGGGTGAAGCCCGTCGAAAAGAAGGTGCCCATCGAGAATCCCTTCGAACTGGATACTGACCGGGACGAAGATGTGGATGACGCGGCAACGCGCAATCGACGCATGACCGGGATTATGCAGGGGGTGGCGCGGCAGGTCTCGCTTGATCCGAATGACGGCATGGAGCTGTGATTGCGATGATCGCACGCAAGAAAAAGGCGCAAATCTCCGTCTATCTCGATCCCGCAATCATGGAGATGCTGGCGGATTACGCCGCACGTCGCGATCAACCGCAGTCGATGATCGCTGAAGCCGCCATCGCCTCGTTCCTGTCGCCAGATGCCGCTGAGCGGCGCGAAGCGGTCATCGTCAAACGTCTCGATCAGATCGACCGACGCATGACTCGGCTCGAACGTGATATGGGAATCGCCATCGAGAGCTTGGCCGTGTTCATCAAATACTGGGTCGCAACCACGCCGGCGTTGCCGGAACCTGCCGCTCAGGCAGCTCGCGCCAAAGCCGGGGAGCGCTACGATCAATTCGTCACGGCGCTCGGCCGCCGTCTCGCGAAGGGCCCGAAACTTCGACAGGAAATATCTGAAGACGTTGGGCAGACGCAGGAATCGGGCAGCGGAACCTGATCAGTTGCTGATTTAAAAGCTCGCTTCGCGCTGGCACGTGCAAGCTCACGCTTCGACCGCCGCCGTTTTCCTGTATTTGCACGCCACGCTACTACGACGCTAAATACTTGTTGAATCAGCTATAAATCAGGATCTTTTACTCATCCCCGCATGGGGATCGCCTTTTTGTCCCCGTTGGAATCGGGGATCGGATGGCAGCCTCACATCACAATTCGGAAGGGATCGCTCGAGGCGCGCGGATGCTGCGCACCGCGCTCGGTCCGGCCATCGCGGCCTTCCTTGAGGACCGCGGCGTCGTCGAGGTGATGCTGAACCCGGACGGGCGCCTCTGGATCGACCGCCTCTCCGAAGGTCTGTCGGATACGGGCGAGCGCCTGGCACCGGAGGACGGTGAACGCATCATCCGGCTGGTCGCTCACCATGTGGGTGCCGAGGTCCATACCGGAAGCCCGCGCGTCTCGGCGGAACTGCCCGGAACGGGGGAGCGGTTCGAGGGGCTTCTGCCGCCGGTCGTGGCGGCGCCGGCTTTCGCGATCCGCAAGCCCGCCGTGGCCGTGTTCTCCCTCGATGACTATGTCGCCGCCAGCATCATGACGGCCGAGCAGGCATCGGCCTTGCGGGCCGGGGTCGCGGCGCGCGCAAACATCCTCGTCGCCGGCGGCACATCGACGGGGAAGACCACACTCACCAATGCGCTGCTGGCCGAGGTCGCGAAGACCGCCGACCGCGTCGTCATCATCGAGGATACGCGCGAGTTGCAATGCGCCGCGCCGAACCTAGTCGCCATGCGAACGAAGGACAGCGTCGCCTCACTCTCCGATCTCGTCCGCTCTTCTTTGCGCCTGCGGCCCGACCGCATTCCCATCGGCGAGGTTCGCGGCAGCGAGGCGCTCGATCTCCTCAAGGCCTGGGGAACCGGCCATCCGGGCGGCGTCGGCACGATCCACGCAGGCACGGCGCTCGGTGCGCTGCGCCGTCTTGAGCAGCTCGTCCAGGAAGCCGTCGTCACCGTCCCGCGCGCGCTGATCGCGGAAACCATCGATCTCGTGGCCGTGCTGTCCGGACGCGGCTCCGCACGCCGTCTCTCGGAACTCGCCCGCGTCGAGGGACTCGACCCCGCAGGCGACTATCGCGTCGTCAGAGCGATGGAGGCTCCGGACACACCTCCTCCCACAGCAACCGCAAAGGAAAGCTCCCATGAACCAGATTCTGCATAAAACCCGCCAGAGACTGGTGACCGCCGCGTCGATCGTGGTCATTGCCATGATGACGGCGCCCGCCGCGCACGCCTCCGGCTCCTCTATGCCCTGGGAGGCGCCGCTCCAGTCGATCCTCGAATCCATCGAGGGGCCGGTCGCCAAGATCATCGCCGTTATCATCATTATCATCACCGGCCTGACACTCGCTTTCGGTGACACGTCCGGCGGCTTCCGGCGCCTGATTCAGATCGTCTTCGGCCTGTCGATCGCCTTCGCGGCGAGTTCCTTCTTCCTGTCGTTCTTCTCCTTCGGCGGCGGGGCACTGGTCTGATGGCTGGCGCTTCCGATCAGGGCGGAGAACTGCTCGGCTTTTCCGTGCCGGTTCACCGCGCGCTCACTGAGCCGATCCTGCTGGGCGGTGCGCCGCGCGCCATCGCCATCATGAACGGCACGCTCGCCGGGGCGGTGGGTCTTGGCCTGAGGCTCTGGCTGGTCGGCATTGCAATCTGGGCGATCGGACACATCGCGGCGGTCTGGGCCGCCAAGCGCGACCCGCTCTTCGTCGAGGTCGGCCGCCGCCATCTGCGCATTCCCGCGCATCTGACGATCTGAAGGGGAGGCGCAGTAATGATGAACCTCGCCGAATACCGTAATCGCAACACCCGGCTCGCCGACTATCTGCCCTGGGTGGCGCTGGTCGAGAAGGGCACCGTCCTCAACAAGGACGGCAGCTTCCAGCGCACGGCGCGCTTCCGGGGGCCGGACCTCGATTCCGCGGTTCCCGCGGAGCTCATCGCTGTTGCCGGCAGGCTGAACAATGCTTTCCGCCGTCTCGGTTTGGGCTGGGCGATCTTCGTCGAGGCTCAGCGCCATCCCTCGAATCTTTATCCCGACAGCCGCTTTCTCGACGCCGCATCCGCTTTGGTCGATGCCGAACGCAAAGCGAGCTTCGAGGAAGCAGGGACGCATTTCGAGTCGAGCTATTTCCTCACCTTCGCCTATCTGCCACCGGCCGAGGACGCCGCGCGCGCCGAAAGCTGGCTCTATGAAGGCCGCGAGACCAAGGGCGTCGATCCGCACGAAGTTCTCACCAGCTTCGCCGATCGCACCGACCGTGTGCTCCGCCTGATCGACGCCTTCATGCCCGAATGCCGCTGGCTCGATGACGCCGAGACGCTGACCTACCTCCATGGTTGCGTCTCCACCAAACGTCACCGTGTCCGCGTCCCCGAGACGCCGATGTATTTGGACGCGTTGCTCGCGGACCAGCCGCTCGCCGGCGGGCTGGAGCTACGGCTCGGCGACGAGCATCTGCGCGTGCTGACGATAACCGGATTCCCGACGGCGACCACGCCCGGCCTGCTCGACGAGCTCAACCGTCTCGCCTTTCCCTATCGCTGGTCGACCCGCGCCATCCTGATGGACAAGACGGATGCGACGAAGCTCCTGACCCGCATACGGCGCCAGTGGTTCGCCAAGCGCAAGTCGATTGCCGCGATCCTCAAGGAGGTGATGACCAACGAGGCTTCCGTGCTCGTCGACACCGACGCCTCCAACAAGGCGGCCGATGCCGATCTGGCCCTGCAGGAGCTCGGCGCGGATTATGCCGGGATCGCCTATGTCACCGCGACGGTAACGGTGTGGGACGCCGACCGGCGCGTCGCCGACGAGAAGCTGCGTCTGGTCGAGAAGGTCATCCAGGGACGTGACTTCACCGCGATGCCCGAGACCATCAACGCCGTCGATGCGTGGCTCGGATCGCTGCCCGGACATGTTTACGCCAATGTCCGCCAGCCGCCGATCTCCACCCTCAACCTTGCCCACATGATCCCCCTCAGCGCCGTGTGGGCGGGGCCGGAACGGGACGAGCACTTCGCAGCGCCCCCGCTGCTGTTCGGCAAGACCGAGGGCTCGACCCCGTTCCGGTTTTCCCTTCATGTCGGCGATGTCGGGCATACGCTCGTCGTCGGCCCGACCGGCGCGGGCAAGTCGGTGCTGCTGGCACTGATGGCGCTGCAGTTCCGCCGCTACGCCGGCGCCCAGGTCTTCGCCTTCGATTTTGGCGGGTCGATCCGCGCCGCCGCGCTCGCCATGGGCGGCGACTGGCACGACCTCGGCGGCGGACTGACCGAAGGCGATGATCAGAGCGTCTCGCTGCAGCCGCTCTCGCGCCTCGAAGAGACTGCCGAGCGGGCTTGGGCCGCCGACTGGGTCGTGGCGATCCTGATGCGGGAGGGCGTCGAGATCACGCCGGAGGTCAAGGAGCATCTCTGGACGGCGCTTACCTCGCTCGCCTCGGCGCCAATCGCGGAACGCACGATCACCGGCCTTGCGGTGCTGCTCCAATCCAACGACCTCAAACAGGCGCTGCGGCCCTATTGCGTCGGCGGCGCCTATGGCCACTTGCTCGACGCGGAGGTCGAGCATCTGGGCGAGGCTACTGTGCAGGCCTTCGAGACCGAGGGCCTGATCGGCACCGGCGCGGCGCCCGCGGTCCTAGCTTATCTCTTTCATCGCATCGAGGACCGGCTCGACGGATCGCCGACTCTCATCATCATCGACGAGGGCTGGCTGGCGCTGGATGACGAAGGCTTTGCAGGCCAGCTTCGCGAATGGCTGAAGACGCTGAGGAAGAAGAACGCGTCCGTCGTGTTCGCGACACAAAGCCTGAGCGACATCGACGGATCAGTGATCGCGCCGGCCATCATCGAGAGCTGCCAGACGCGCTTGCTGCTCCCCAACGAGCGCGCGATCGAGCCGCAGATCACGGCGATCTATCGACGCTTCGGCCTCAACGACCGCCAGATCGAGATCCTCGCGCGGGCCACGCCCAAGCGCGACTATTACTGCCAATCGCGGCGCGGCAACCGGCTCTTCGAACTGGGGCTGAGCGAAGTGGCGCTGGCGCTCTGCGCCACCTCCGCCAAGACCGATCAGGCCGCCATCGCGCGCATCCTTGCCGAACATGGCCGCACGGATTTCCTCGCGGCCTGGCTGCGGGAGCGCGGCGTCGACTGGGCGGCCGATCTCATTCCCGATCTCAGCAATCTCATCCCCCAGCCCAAAAAGGAGACTGATCATGGAGACACGTAAATCCCGTTCGCGTGCGGCCCGCTTTGCCGCCGCGCTCATCGCCGCGCCGGTCGCGGTGCTGCCGTTGGTGCTGGCGCCCCCGGCCTCGGCGGCGTGGATCGTTTACGATCCCACCAACTATGCGCAGAACGTGCTGCAGGCGGCACGCGCGCTAGAGCAGATCAACAATCAGATCACGCAGCTTCAGAACGAAGCGCAGATGCTCATCAACCAGGCGCGCAACCTGACAAGCCTGCCTTACTCGTCGCTCCAGCAGCTTCAACAGGCCGTCGGCCGCACGCAATCCCTTCTACAGCAGGCACAGAATATCGCCTTCGACGTCCAGCAAATCGACCAGGCTTTCCAGCAGAAATACGCCAACATCGACATGAGCGCCTCGGAGCAGCAGCTCGTCGCCGATGCGCGCTCGCGCTGGGAGAACACCGTCGGCGGTCTGCAGGACGCTATGCGCGTCCAGGCCGGTGTCGTCGGTAATATCGAGACCAACCGCGCCCAGATGTCGGCATTGGTTGGCCAGAGCCAGGGCGCGACCGGCGCGCTGCAGGCGACACAGGCCGGCAACCAGCTCCTCGCATTGCAGGCCCAGCAACTCGCCGATCTCACGGCCGTCATCGCCGCCAATGGCCGCGCCCGGGCGCTGACCGACGCCGAGCGGGCGGCCGCGGCCGAACAGGGACGCGTCCAGCGCGAACGCTTCCTGACGCCGGGCTCCGGCTATCAGCCCGGCAATGCGCAGATGTTCAACAGCAACAACTGACGCGCCGGACGGCCGGAAGGGGGAAGAAATGGAGGGCAAGACCCTGGCGCGGATTGGAGCGATCGTCTTCGTCGCCTTCGCCATCACGGCGACGGTAATCGAGTTGACGCGCGAGGACGAACCCGCGCGACCGGCTCCCGCGCCAGCGCTTGCGCCCTCCGTCGATCCGCTGCGCGCAGAACAGCGCCGCTGCCAGCAACTCGGCGAAGCTGCGGTCCGCGACGCCGAGTGTCTCGCGATCTGGGCCGAGACCCGCGACCGCTTCCTCGGCCGCGCACCGTCCGACACCGCATCCCCAGACGAGGAATAGCGATCCATGGGCGGCACCGGCGTCATCGACAATTTCCTTGGGGTCTTCACCAGCTATATCGATAGCGGCTTCGGTCTGCTCGGCGGCGAGGTCGCCTTCATCGCCACCACGTTGATCGTCATCGACGTGACGCTCGCTGCCCTCTTCTGGTCGTGGGGCGCCGACGACGACATCATCGCGCGGCTCGTCAAAAAGACCCTCTTCGTCGGCGTCTTCGCCTATATCATCGGCAACTGGAACAATCTCGCCCGCATCGTCTTCGAAAGCTTCGCCGGCCTCGGCCTGATGGCGTCGGGCACCAGCTTCACAGCAGCCGATCTGATGCGGCCGGGCCGCGTGGCCCAGACCGGGCTCGATGCGGCGCGGCCACTGCTCGAATCCATTTCCGACCTGATGGGCTGGGTCGCCTTCTTCGAGAACTTCATCCAGATCGCCTGCCTGCTCTTCGCCTGGGCGCTGGTCCTGCTCGCCTTCTTCATCCTGTCCATCCAGCTTTTCATCACCCTGATCGAGTTCAAGCTGACGACGCTCGCCGGCTTCGTCCTCATTCCCTTCGGTCTATTCGGCAAGACCGCCTTCATGGCCGAACGGGTGCTCGGCAACGTCATCTCGTCGGGCATAAAGGTGCTGGTCCTCGCCGTCATCATCGGCATCGGCTCGACCCTGTTCTCGCAGTTCACTGCCGGCTTCGGCGGCGTCACGCCGACGATCGACGAGGCTATGGCCGTGGTCCTCGCGGCGCTGTCGCTGCTCGGCCTCGGCATATTCGGACCGGGCATCGCCAACGGCATCGTCTCGGGCGGCCCGCAACTCGGCGCGGGTGCAGCCGTCGGAACCGGACTTGCCGTGGGCGGCGCTGCCTTGGCTGGCGCGGGTGCTGCGGGTCTCGCCGCCAGAGGCGGTGGCATGGCGCTCTCCGGCACAGCGGCCGCCGCGCGCGGCGGCGCCGCTGCCGCGGGCGGAGCCACAACCGCCTATAGCCTCGGATCGGCCGGACAATCCGGCGCTGCCAGCGTTGCTTCCGGTCTTGGCGCGGTCGCGAGCACCGGCGCACGCGCGGCGACGTCTCCGCTACGCCGTGCCAGCACGAGAGTTGCCGAAAGCGCACGCGAGAGTTTCCAGTCGGGTGCTCGATCAGCCTTCGAGACGACTGGCGGAACACTGGGCAGCGGGGCCAGCACGGCAGGTTCCGCCACAGCTCCATCCACACCAACGGACGGTCCGCCTGATTGGGCGAAGCGCATGAAGCGTTCGCAGCGTCTCTCCCACGGCGTCCAGGCCGCCGCGCATGCGGTGCGCTCCGGCGACAGCCATGGCGGCGCCAGTTCTGTCAATCTTTCCGAGGGGAATCGCTCATGAGCTTCTTCAAACGATCCACCACCCACTACGGTAAATCCGCTGGGCCTGAGACCCCGTATCAGCGCGCGGCCCAGGTATGGGACGACCGGATTGGCTCAGCCCGGGTGCAGGCCCGCAACTGGCGTTTGATGGCATTCGGTTGCCTGATCCTGTCCGGCGGCTTCGCAAGCGCCCTGGTCTGGCAATCCACGACCGGCAACGTCGTGCCCTGGGTCGTCGAAGTCGACAATCTCGGCGAGGCCCATGCGATCGGTCCGGCGGACGCCAGCTTCGAGCCGAGCGATCCCCAAATCGCTTTCCATTTGGCGCGCTTCATCGAGCAGGTACGCGCGATCCCCGCCGACCCGATCATCGTGCGACAGAACTGGCTGCGCGCTTACGAGTTCACCACCGATCGCGGCGCGCTGGCGCTCAACGACTATGCCCGCGCCAACGACCCGTTCACTCGGGTCGGGCGTCAGCAGATCGCCGTCGAAGTCTCCAGCGTCATTCGCGCCTCGCCGAATTCCTTCCGCGTGGCCTGGACGGAGCGGCACTACGAGAACGGCCAGCTCTCCGCGACCGAGCGATGGACGGCGATCCTGACCATCGTCATCCAGCCGCCACGCGACGCCGAGCGACTGCGCGCCAACCCGCTCGGCATCTACGTCAACGCCATCAACTGGTCGCGGGAGATGGGCCAATGAGTACGATTGTTCGCACACCCGCGTTCCTGGTTTTCCGTAAAGCCGCATTGCCGTTTGTGCTGATTTCCGCATCGGCGCTCGCTGGATGCGCCACCTATCGTCCGCCGGAGATCAGCTATGATGACAGCGTGCCGCCGCTGCCAACGGTCGAGCGACCGACGACCGACCAGCGACCGCGGCCGATCCACACGCCACCGGCCTGGACGGTTGCACGGGGCGGCTCCGCTGCCGCGACGCCGACCGGCCGGGTGGAGAACGCCAACGCGGCCGCCCGGATCGAGCCCCGCCGGGAAGGCTATTACAACGCCATCCAGATCTACCCCTGGAGCGAGGGCGCTCTCTATCAGGTCTATGCCGCCCCCGGCCAGATCACCAACATCGCGCTTGAACCGGGCGAAGCGCTGACCGGGGCGGGACCGATCGCGGCCGGCGACACCGCCCGCTGGATCATCGGCGATACCGAGAGCGGCTCGGGAACATCGCGCCGCGTCCATATCCTCGTCAAGCCGACGCGGCCGGACATCGTCACCAACCTCGTTATCACCACCGACCGGCGCACCTACATGATCGAGCTGCGATCCCGCGACGATCCCTACATGCCTGCCGTCGCCTGGGCCTATCCGCAGCCGCCCGCCACACAGCGCGCGACGCCGACAACACCGAGGATTCCGGCCGCGTCGGCCCGCCACTACCGCTATGGACTGCAGGGCGACAGTCCGCCCTGGCGGCCGGTCTCGGTCTTCGACGACGGGCGGCGGGTCTATATCGTCTTTCCCGCCGGAATCGTGCAGGGCGAGATGCCGCCGCTCTTCGTCCTTGGCTCGGATGGCGAGCCGGAGATCGTCAACAGCCGCATCTATCGAAACATCCTGATCGTCGACCGCATCTTTGCGGCCGCCGAGCTGCGCCTCGGCAGCGGTGACCGCCAGCGGGCCGTCAGGATCGTGCGTACCGACGGGAGGCCCGGATCATGAGCGACATCGACAACACCAGAGAGGACGATGTGCCGCTTGATGCGCCAGCCCACGACACCGCCGAACCGATGCGGCTCCGGGGAACCCCGCCGCGTGTCACGCGGCTCTCGCGCCGGGTGCTCGCCGGCCTCGGGCTGGTCGCGGCTCTCGGGATCGGAGGTGCGCTGATCTACGCGCTCCAGACGCCCGACAATGGAGTTGGCAGCGACGAACTTTATTCGACCGAGAACCGCAACACCGCTGACGGACTCAATGAATTACCGCGCGACTACACCGGTCCGGTGCTCGGTCCACCACTTCCCGGCGATCTCGGCCGTCCGATCCTCGATGCACAAGAGCGCGGCCAACCTGTCCCGCCGCCAGCGATCAATGCATCGGCCGTCGATCCGGAGGAACAACGACGGCTCGCCGAAGAGGAAGCGGCGCGCACCAGCCGGGTATTCTTCCAGACCGCACCAGGCGCCACGCGGGAAGCCCCAGCACCAAACCTTGCTGGGCTCAATCTCGGCAACCAGCCGGGCGCCGCACAGAACAACGATCTCGCCTTCCTCAACGCCCCGGTTGACCGGCGCACCGTAGCGGTTGATCGTATCACGCCACCGGCGTCGCCTTTCGTGTTGCAGGCTGGGTCCGTCATTCCGGCGGCGCTGATTACCGGCATCCGCTCGGATCTTCCCGGTCAAATCACGGCGCAGGTGACCCAGCACATCTATGACAGTCCGACCGGCAACATGGTGCTGATCCCCCAAGGCACGCGCATCATCGGCGAATACAGCAATGACGTGGGCTTCGGCGATCGCCGCGTGCTCCTCGTCTGGAACCGCCTGATCTTCCCCAATGGCCGCTCCATCGTCCTCGAACGCCAGCCCGGTGCTGACACGCAGGGCTATGCCGGGCTCGAGGACGGGGTCGACTATCATTGGTGGGATCTGGCGAAGGCCGCCGGGCTCTCCACGTTGCTCTCGGTCGGGGCGGAACTGACCATGGATGACGACGATCGCCTGATTCAGGCGATCCGCAACGGCGCTCAGGACACGATCAATGATGCCGGCCAGCAGATCGTCCAGCGCCAGTTGCAAGTCGCACCGACGTTGACGATCCGACCGGGATTCCCAGTGCGCGTCATCGTCACCCGCGATCTCGTCCTCGAACCCTATGGAGGCTGAACCATGACCGCCAAGTTGAAGCTCTCATCCGTTCCAGATGACAAACCCGTCAAACTGTCGGTGGAACTCCCCCCGGGAGTCCACCGCGACCTGCTCGACTATGCCGCCGTGATGGCTCGCGAGACCGGACAGGCGCCGCCCGAACCGGGAAAGTTGATCGCGCCCATGCTGCAGCGGTTCATGGCGACGGATCGCGGCTTTGCGAAGGCGCGTCGGACATTGGCAAGCGAATCTCCGACGAGCTAGGATCGCTCGCTTGGCGCATTTTTGCCATCTGACGTGCCATGCTGATCAGACGGCGACTGGCGGGATTGTCATTGTTCGGCGACCAGACTGCGCTGAAAGGCAGCACCTCACCTTGGATCGGCCGATAGACGACGCCTGGGAACTGCGCGGCCGTCGTCGCTTCGCTAGTCAAGGTCAAGCCACGACCAATCGCGACCAGCGTCATGAGGTCATCCCGGCCTACACCTTGCGCCTCGATCTCTGGGTACCGACCAAACTCCGCGAGCCGCTGCACCAGAAAATCGTGAATCTCCGGACCTGGAGCGGAATCGCTAATGATGAAGCGCTCATCTGCCACATCCGCCCATTCGACCTCGTCGATTTGCGCCAGCGAATGTTGGAGCGGAAGAACCAGAAAGACGCGCTCGTTCCAGAGGTGCATGGAATCGCAACCGCTCCATGCCGCCGTCCCGGTTATGAACGCGACGTCGAGCTGAAGCTGACGCACCGCGGCAACATGTTCAGCCGGACTGCCGTTGATCAATTCGATCGACACACCGGCATGTGCCCGGTCATAGGAATTGAGCAACTCGTGAAGAAAGCCGGACGCCAGCGAGGAGAATATGCCAACCTTGATCCGACCTTCTTCCAACCGCCCGAGTGCTGCGACGTCCTTCGCCCCATTCTGGACGCTTTCTAGGGCTGTTCGCGCACGGCGCAAGAAACGCTGCCCTGCTAGCGTCAGGGTGACACCTGTGCTTCTACGTTGAAACAGAGAGGCACCGAGTTGGTCTTCGAGATCACGGATCCGCCGACTGATTGCAGATTCCTGAATCCCCAGCGCAATGCCAGCTTTGCGAAAACTTCCGAGTTCCGCTGCTGTCACGAAATAGCGCAGATGTCGAAGTTCCGTTATCGCCTTGCGGCGATGTCGGACAGGTTCGGTATCGCTCCATTCGGTGTCCTCCGCCCCTGTCAGAACGTGACACCCGTCATTTCCTCACTCACTTTCCACAAATGCTCAGCAAGCGAAGGATCGATTGCCCACGGCCGTACACCGAGAAGCTCGGTGCAATCTGCCGGTACGGCTTGTGCGATATTGCAGTCCTCACAGTAGACGCCACCCATGCCATCGAGCAGTGGGCTCGTGGCGCACCACACTTGCGTTGCAGCTCCCTGTTCCGGCGTCTTCTTATTGTTCTCGGGGTCTATGATCGCCTTGCCATCGGCATCGCGATAGCCGGAGGCGATACTGGCCTCGATCGGCATATCTCGGGTAAACCCAGACTCGACAATACCGCCTGGATGCAGCGCGAAGGCCCGCACTCCATGAGGCTGGCCCAGTCGATCCAGCCAAACCGAAAACAGTGCGTTGGCGCTCTTGGACTGACCGTAGGCGACCATTGGATCGTAGCCGCGTGTTTCGAAATTGATGTCATCGAAATCGATGGCGCCGGCGGCATGACCACACGAGGATACCGTGACCACACGGGCATGCCCGTTGACCAGAGCCGACCAGAGCCGGGCAGTAAGCTGGAAATGACCGAGATGATTGGTGGCGAACTGCGCTTCGTAGCCGCGCGCATCATGCTCTAGCGTCAAACCGATATAGCCGGCATTGTTGACGAGCAGGTGGATTGCGTGATGGACGGCGAGAACCTGCTCGGCAAATGTGTCGATCGAGGTGGGATCAATGAGATCGAGCGCCGCAATCTCGACACCACCAATCCCCTTCAGGGCTTTCTCCGCCTTTTCAACGTTGCGCGCTGGTACAATCACGGTTGCCCCCGCGTTCGCGAAAGCCTTTGTGGTCTCGAGACCGATTCCGGAATACCCACCGGTGACGATGGCGACTTTCCCTGAAAGGTCGATTCCCTCGATGACATCCCGTGCCGTGCTGGCTGCCCCGAAAGGTGACCGGATCGGGGATTGAAGAGTGTTCATAGTGCATCCTTTTTATGTCGCAGCGTATTGTTGGCGACTTAGTAGATAGGAGCACAAATAGGATTTTTAATATTTGAAAGTCCTGAAAATTTGCGAGATAGTCCTGAATTTGGACTCGGCTCAAGTCAGCGCATATTTCCATAATTCACAACGAGACGCTCGTCATACAGGTCGGGTATCAGGGCTGCCCGGCCGGAGGCGCATGGCTACTTCCGCCAGCATTGCTTGCAGACAGCTTTGACGAATTCTGGTCGTTGAATCTGGTGCATCCTTTCAGCCATCGACATTGCCCGAAGAGAACTGGAAGCGCTTCGGCGCGGTACCTGTCACGCGTTTGAACGCGTTGCTGAATGCGCTGACCGAAGTGTAGCCAAGCATCGTTGCGATCTGCGACACCGGCATGGTTCCTTCCTCAAGCGCCCGCACGGCCAGCCGCATGCGCCACTCGGTCAGATACGTCAGCGGCGGTACGCCACAAACCGCCTTGAAACGTGCGGCGAGCACAGAGCGGGACATGCCGGTGGTTTTCGCGAGTTCATCAAGGTGCCAGTTCCTAGACGGCTCGGAATGCATCAACGCGATCACCAGCGCAATTCGCGGGTCGCCAAGCCCGCGCAGCCAGCCGACGTTCGCTTGCCCTCCAGCCTCCAGATGGGCGCGAAGCACGCGGACAAACAACAACTGCGCCAGAGAGGCGGCCGAAAGACCCGCGCCGACCTTCTTCGTCTGCACCTCGCTCACCACTTCGCGTGCGAGCCATTGCAGCCCTGCTGCCTGTTCGGTGTCGCTGGCGACGTGAATGACTGGCGGCAATTCATCGAGCAGCAGATTGCGTCGAGTTTCGTCGAGCTCGACATGGCCGCCCAGGTAAAGAACGTCTGCTCCGTCACCCAGGGAAGCCATGTTGTTCGGTGCTTCGCGGAAGACCTTCCTGGCGTCCAGCGGAGCGACATCGAGGTCGCTTAACACGTCGAAGGCACGGTCGCCCTTAACGAAGAAGACGTCACCCGCCTGCAACTGCTGCGACGTGCCAAGACCATCGACTCGCATCCAGCATGCGCCGTTTACGACAACGCCAAACTTGATTGCATCGGGACGCGGAAAACGAATGCCCCAGCGACCGCCGGCCGTAAATCCGCCTGCCACCTCGCAGCGCGCGCCAACAAAAGCGAGGATTTCGGAAAGCGGGTCATCAAGCATATTCAGGACTATCGCGCAAATTATCGAGATTCACAAGCATTCACCGTCTTTCCTTGGGAGTCTATCCTCTTATCTCGACCCGATGAAACCAGCGCTGGCTGGGGCCGTAGTCCATGAAATCCCGGGCCGCGGACAGTTCACCGCAACGAGTGGTCAATGCGACCCACCATGAAAGAACAGGCATGTTGATACGAAAATTGGGGGCGTCCGGGCTTGAGGTTTCTGAGATCGGCTTCGGCTGCATGGGGCTCAACGCGGTCTATGGCGGCGCTGGGGATCGGGAGGAGATGATCGCTCTCTTGCGCGAGGCGGTGGATATAGGCGTCACCCTGTTTGACACCGCGCAGGTCTATGGGCCGAAGATCAACGAGGAACTTGTCGGCGAGGCGCTACAGCCCGTGCGCGAACGCGTTGTCATCGCCACCAAGTTCGGATTCGAACTCGACCCATCCGGTGGTCCGGCGCCCATCGGCCTTAACAGCAGACCGGAGGCAATCAAGGCGACTGCCGAGGACTCCCTGCGGCGGCTGAGAACGGACCACATCGACCTCTACTATCAGCACCGGGTCGATCCGCAGGTGCCGATCGAAGATGTCGCCGGTGCCGTGGCCGAACTGATTGCCGAGGGCAAGGTTCGTTATTTCGGACTGTCCGAAGCCGGCGCCGCAACGATCAGCAAGGCCCACGCGGTCTGCCCCGTCACGGCACTTCAATCGGAATATTCTCTTTGGGCGCGAGAGCCCGAGGCCGAGATATTCCCGCTGCTCGACGAACTCGGTATCGGCTTTGTCGCCTACAGCCCGCTTGGCCGCGGATTCTTGACTGGCAACATAACTACCGACACGTCCTTTGATGACGGTGATTTCCGCAGCTTCCTGCCGCGCTTTCAGAAGGATGCAATGGCCAGAAACATGGCTGTGGTCGAACGCGTAAAAGCGCTGTCAGCCGCCAAGGGCATCACTCCGGCACAACTCGCCATCGCCTGGGTGTTGGCGCAAAGGCCCTGGATCGTGCCGATTCCCGGCACCACGAAGCGAACGCGCCTTGAAGTGAACATCGACGCGGCAGCGGTGGAGCTCTCTGAGACGGAACTAGCCGCCATCGATGATGCGCTGGCTTCCGTCGAAATCGACGGCACCCGCTATGCCGAAAGCGAAATGGCAAACCTGAACCGCTGAAACGGCGTCGAACACCTCTGGAGGGAAATCAAATGACAATCACCAGACGACAACTTGTCGCCAACGCTTCTGCCATCGGCGGCGGGGTGGCAGTTGGATTGGCCTCGGTCCCCGGTCAATCGCTTGCGCAATCGGAAACGCCTGCCGTCGACCTCTCCCTCGATAGCCTCTTTTCCACATCGATAGCGAATACCGCCCTGACCGGCGAAGCCGCCGACCGCGTCACGATCCGCAAGCTGATCGACGCCTGGGGTCATTTCGCCGACCGGCGGATGACGGATGCGCAGGCTGCCCTGATGGAGGAAGACGGAACCATCCTGATCTACGACCGGGAGCCCGACGGACAGGATCCGGTCGACGCCCGCCGCGGGCGCGAGGAGGTGCGGGCGTCACTCGGACCCTTTCTCGCCCGGTTCGCCCATACCACGCATTTCAACGGGCAATCGGCGATATCGGTCTCTGGCGATGAGGCGTTCGCCGAGACCTATTGCATGGCCCATCATGTCTATGAGGAGAACGGCCAGAGGATGCTTCAGGTGCTTTCGATCCGCTACTACGACAGCTTCCGGCGCACCGGTGGCGCCTGGCTGTTCTCCCAGCGCCAACTGATCATCGACTGGAGCGAGACCCGCCGGTCGCAGGCCTAAGCCGCTGCACGCGGAGCGCCCAATCGAACCCCGCCCGTCAAGAAACCAGCAAGGAGATCCCCGAGATGTCAGTCTCCCTTACGATCAACGGAAGGCCGCGCACGCTCGAAGCAGACCCGGAAAGCCCATTGCTCTGGGCGCTACGCGATGAGCTCGGAATGACCGGAACGAAGTTCGGCTGTGGCATCGCGGCCTGCGGCGCCTGCACCGTCCATTGGGACGGGGTCCCGATCCGCTCCTGCCAGACCATGGTTGGCGATCTGGAAGGCGTCGAGATCACCACCATCGAAGGCGTTGGAGGTAGGGCCGCCGATGCTGTCAAGGCGGCATGGACCTCTCTCGAGGTTCCGCAGTGTGGTTACTGCCAGTCGGGCCAGATCATGTCGGCGGTGGCGCTGCTGTCCGAAACGCCAAGGCCGACCGACGAGGACATCGACGCGGCGATGGACGGCAATGTCTGTCGCTGCGCCACCTACGTCCGCATCCGCAAGGCGATCCACACCGCTGCCGACATGATGGAGGGCTGAGCCATGCAAATGCTGTCGAGAATACCGGGCGAACTGACGAGATCGAACCGCCGCACATTCCTGAAACTATCGGCCGGAGCCGCGGGCGGATTGCTGCTGGCGACGAGGCTGACGCCTGCAGCCTATGCGCAGGGCACGGAAACCGAGTTCGAGCAGCCCTTCCTCCACATCCGGCCGGACAACAGCGTCACGATCCTGTCCAAGCATCTCGACAAGGGCCAGGGCACTGCGACAGGGCTGACGACGCTTATTGCCGACGAGCTGGATGCCGCCCACGACCAGATGCGCGTCGAATTCGCGCCGTCGAATCCGGACCTCTACAAGAACCTGATCTACGGGATTCAGGGAACCGGCGGTTCGTCGGCGATGGCGAATTCCTTCCTGCAGTACCGGCAGGCTGGCGCCGCGGCAAAGGCCATGCTCGTTGCCGCAGCGGCCAGGCAATGGGACGTTCCGGCAAGCGAGATTGCGGTCTCTCAGGGTGTCGTCAGCCATGCGTCCGGCCATACCGCCAGGTTTGGCGAACTTGCAGGCTTCGCCGCACAGGAAGATGTGCCGACAGAGCCGGTTCTCAAGACGCCGGAGCAATGGGTCTATATCGGCAAGGCATTCCCGCGCCTCGACGTGGCGAACAAATCCTCCGGCTCGCCCGATACCTTCACCATGGACTTTCAGCCCGAAGGCCTGCTGGTCGCCGTGGTCGCCCGTCCGCCGCGCTTCGGCGGAATGGTTGCGTCCTTCGACGCCACCGCAGCCAGGAACGTTCCCGGCGTGGTCGATGTACTTCAGATCCCGAGCGGCGTGGCAGTGCTTGCCCGGTCGACATGGCCAGCGATCAAAGGGCGCGAAGCCCTTGTGGTCGAATGGGATGATAGTGCGGCAGAGGTCCGCTCCAGCGATGCGATGATCGCTGAGCTGCGGGACATGACCGCAGAGCCCGGCGTGATGGTTCACGAAGTCGGCGATACCGGTGCTGCTATGGAGCAGGCGGAAAAAATCGTCGAGCTCGATTTCGAATTCCCGTTCCTGGCTCACGGTCCGATGGAGCCCCTGGACATTGTCCTGCTCTTTGACGGTGAAACCGCAGAGTTCTGGTACGGCTGTCAGAGCCAGACCGGAGACCATGCCGGCGCCGCGGATACGCTCGGGATCGGTTTCGACAAGGTCAGCATCAACACGATATGGGCCGGCGGTTCCTTCGGGCGGCGTTCACCCCCGGATCGGCATCCGGTGATCGAGACCTGCGAGGTGGCAAAGGCGATGCTTGCCGTCGGCATGGCTCCCGCGCCGGTTAAGGTGGTTTGGACGCGCGAGGACGATATCACCGGCGGCTACTACCGTCCGATGTCAGCTCACAAGGTCAGAGTCGGGCTCGACGGCGAGGGCAATGTGATCGCCTTCAATTACGCCATCGCGGCGAAGTCGATCATCAAGGGCAGCGCCTTCGAGGCAGTCATGATGCCGAACGGTGTCGATCCCAGCATGACAGAAGGCGCGCATGACACGAGCTATGCCTTTCCGGCGATGCGCGTGGATCAGGCCTTTCAGGAAACGCAGGTTCCGGTGCTGTGGTGGCGCTCGGTCGGGCACACGCCCACCGCCTATGTCATGGAGGTCACGATGGACCGCATCGCCCGTGATCTCGGCAAGGACCCGGTCGCTTTCCGCCTGGAGATGATCAAGGACGATCCTCGCAAGGCGAACGTGCTACGGCTGGCAGCCGAGAAAGCCGGGTGGGATACTCCACTGCCGGAGGGCCGGTATCGCGGTGTCGCTGTGCACAAATCCTTCGGCTCCTATGTCGCCGAGGTCGCCGAAATTTCCCTGCGCGATGACGGGACGATCAAGGTCGAGAAGGTCACCGCTGCGGTCGATTGCGGCGTTCCGATCAACCCGGACAATATCGTCGCCCAGGTCGAGGGCGGTATCGGCTATGGCCTTGGTGCGATCCTGCGCAATCAGGTGACCCTGGCCGAGGGTGTCGTAGAAGAGACAAACTTCGACACCTACGAGCCACTGCGCATCTCCGACATGCCGGAAATCGAGGTGCATATCGTCCCTTCGAACGAAGCGCCGACCGGCATGGGGGAGCCCGGAACGCCTCCGATTGGGCCGGCTATTGCAAACGCGGTCGCAGCGGCAACCGGTAGATGGATCACGAGTCTGCCCATGGCGAAGGCCGGGTTGGTCTAGGCGTTTCGGCCACATCCGATTACGCACATCGTTGATCGACAAATAATCTCAAAGGGCTGCGGATGACGAAAACGACAAGGCGAGTGCAACAGGTTGCCGGAGCATTGATCATGGTTTGCTCCTTTACGACCATCTCCGCCCGCGCTCAGCAGTCATCGGGTGAACAGCAATTCCAACGTCGCTGCGCGAGTTGCCACAGCATGGAATCGGACCAGAACCGGGCGGGACCACATCTGTCCGGAATAATGGGCCGCAGGGCCGGCGCTGTGGAGGTCGCCAACTATTCGGATCCGCTCCGGGAATCGGGAATTATCTGGGATGAGGAGTCGCTCAACTCTTTTCTGTTGAACCCACGCGATATGGTCCCTGGCACGCGCATGACCGCAAGAGTTCCGAATGCCGATGATCGGCAGCTCATTGTCGAGTACCTTTTGGAGAAGTAGTCGGACTCTTTCACAATCTAAACTCTGGTTCCGACTTCAGGTGAAACGGGCTCGGGTGGCGCTTGACCTTCCACGGCTTCATCCAGACGAGGCGATAGAACTCTCAACAAGGGCGCGATGATGCGAGAGTTTCACTTCGATAAATCTTTCCATACGCCGCAGCTCTGCGATTCGGCCTTGTACGACCGCAAGCCGTTCTTCCAGGAAAGTGATGGTCTCCGCCTCTGTCACTTCGCGGCTTTCGTGGACGTCGAGCAACGGTCCGATTTCTTTCAGCGACAGGCCGAGTTGCTGCGCGTGGCGCGCCTTCTCGATCCGGTCGAGATTGGCCGGGTCGTACTCGCGGTAGATCCGGCTGCCGGCCTCGCGCGGTACTGAGTGAACAATGCCCATTTCTTCGTAGTGACGGATGCCGTCCTTGGACAGGCCCGAGAGCCGCGCCAGATCGCCGATCAGCATTTTCAAATTTCCTTGTTGCCGCCTCTTGACTGTGGGGTTTCCCGACAGCCTACATCACGCGTCATCGCAATTCCATAAGCCTGAAAGGCAGATGACAATGAGCAAGCAAAAACACAAACGCGTGGCGCTGATCACCGGCGCATCGTCCGGTATGGGCAAGGATTTCGCCCTGCGGCTCCTTGAAGAAGGATATGTGGTGTATGGCGCGGCAAGGCGAACAGAGCGAATGCAGGACATCGCCAACAAGGGCGGGGTTGCCCTTGCCATGGATATGACGGACGAAGCCGCGATGCGGGCCGGTGTCGACAGGATCATTTCGGAGCATGGCCGCATCGATGTGCTGATCAATTGTGCTGGATACGGCCAATACGGCACATTGGAAGAGGTGCCGATGGAATTGGCGCGACGGCAATTCGAGGTCAACCTCTTCGGTCTTGCCCGTCTTACTCAACTCTGCCTGCCGCACATGCGCGCGCAAGGGGACGGGCGGATTGTCAATATCTCCTCCATCGGCGGTAAGATGTCCACGCCGCTAGGGGGCTGGTATCATGCGTCCAAATTCGCGCTCGAAGCCTATAGCGACGTGCTGCGTAACGAGACCCGACAGTTCGGCATCAAGGTGGTGGTGATCGAGCCGGGCGGGATCGCCTCCGAATGGAGCGGGATCGCTGCGGAGGAGGCCGCCCGCCATTCCGGTAGAGGGGTCTATGCGGGGTTAGTGGCGGCCTTTGCCAAGGCTCAGGCTGCTCTTGGCAAGCAGCCCGGGCCGAAAGTCATCACCGACCTGCTGATGCGCGCACTTTCATCCCGGCGCCCGAAGCCGCGCTATGTCGGCGGACAGATGGCCATGCCGATCCTGTTCCTGCGCCGCTGGTTGTCGGATCGGATGTTCGACCGGGTGGTCATGGCCTCGTTCAAATAGGAACCAGCCGAATATGGAAACGCGGACATGCCGCTACCCTAAAAGACAAACGCCTTGTCCGACGGCCGAACGATCTAGAAAGGAAACGCCTGTGATCACCTCTATCGCCCTTCTCAAGGCCCGTGACGGCCTCAGCCGCGCAGAATTCATCGACTATTACGAAAAGCATCACGTCCCGCTCATTCTCAGTCTCGCGCCGGCTCCGGTTTATTATGCACGGAACTATCTGCCGGACGCGGAGGATAGGGCTTTTGATGCGGATTTCGATGTCGTGACGCACATGAAATTCGCCAGTCAAGAAGACCGCAAAGCCTGGTTGTCGCTGGTGCTAGCGGAAGGCAGCGGCGTTGCGGAGGACGAGGCGCGCTTTCTCGACCGGACCAAAACAAGGGCATGGGTGGTGGAGGAATATACGCAGGATGGTGTGCTATCGTAGCGTGCCTAAGCACAATGCTTCACACAAACGACATATACGCTTTTCGGAGGGAAGAGGTCTGGGTGGCAACCGCCCTCTGACGGAGGGGCAGAGCGAGCTATTCACGATACGGCGTGCCGCCACGGGCATCTGTCTATTTCGACAACTCGATCAGGCTCTTGGCAGTTGCCAATACGGCTTCCTCAGCAGTACGCGGAGACCAGCCCAGCGTTCGTCTCGCCTTTGCGTTTGATGCTCGTCGGTAGATGCCCAGTTGTGGCACGACCTCCCGTAGTTTCGGCACGAAGCGCGCCATTAAGCGGACCAGAAAATCGGGCAGTTGCAGGCGCGGGGCTTTCGCGGCGGCGGCACCCAAGCCACGGCGCAGGACCGCAGCAACCGAATACATCGAGACGGGTTCACCCGATACGGCGATGAAGCGTTCGCCGGCGGCCTCCGGTGCGGTCATGGCCGAGATGTGCAGCGCCGCCACGTCGCGCACGTCGACCACGCCGAAATAGACACGCGGGGCAAACGGCATCCGCCCATCCAGCATCGCCTTGATGATGCCGATCGAGCTGGAATAGTCCGGCCCGAGGACCGGTCCGAAAATGCCGGTCGGGTTGATCACCGACAGTTCCAATGCCCCGCCTTCGCGCTCAACGAAATCCCACGCGGCCCGCTCGGCGAAAATCTTGGACTTGATATAGGGCTGCACGTCCGGCGCATCGGGCCGCGACCAGTCGGTTTCCTCGAAGGGCTCCTTGCGCGGCGGGTGGCCGTAGCCGATCGCGGCAAAGGACGATGTCATCACGACCCGCTTCACGCCGGCCTCGCGCGCGGCCCGCAGAACGCGAAGCGCTCCGTCCCGCGCGGGACGGATGACCGCCTCCTCATCGGCGGGATTGCTAGCGGGAAAGGGTGAGGCGACATGCAGAACAAAGTCGCAGCCTTGTGCGGCCTCGATCCAGCCGGTGTCCTTCTCAAGGTCGGCTTCGACGATGGTCAACCTGGTTGGGTCTGCGCCGCCTGTGCGGATCATGGCGAACAGATCGTCCTTCCGCTTCAGGCTGCGCAATGTCGTGCGGACGTCGTGCCCTGCGTCCAGCAATTGCACGATGATGTGGGCCCCCAGAAAGCCTGTGCCCCCCGTGACAAGAACTTTGCTCATTCGGTCTTCTCTTCAATTTCTAGCGGTTTGGCTCCACAACAAACGCGGACGCAGGTTTCCATGACGGATCGGAATGTCTCTGGTGTCGTTCCTGGTTGCTTCCAACTCAGCCCACAAAGAAACAGGACGTGCGCCCGGTCCGACGCTGCGCTTTCGGCAAACCCATTTTCGATCAGAGCGTTCGCGATGGCGTGTCTGAGCGCGCGTTTGACACCCTCGACCTTGTCTGCAGACAGTCGATCGCCAGCCTCGATCACGTCGAATGAGTGGGGCGTGAAGGTCGAGAGATGTCGCCCGAACCACGCCTCCATAGCCGCGAGCAGCCGATCGCCCAACGAGACAGCATCCTGCGCAAGCAACCTGTGAACCTCGTCCAGCGCATCGGACAGATACTTTTCAATGGACGCGGAGAAGATCTCATCCTTGCCGGAAAAATGCAGGTAGAGCCCCGGTTTGGAGAGACCCGCTGCAGCCGCGATGTCCTGCACAGACGTCTTTTGATAGCCGAAACGTCCGAATACACGCACGGCCTCGTCCAATATGGCATCTCGTCGATGATCGTTTTTTGGTTCCACAGCCTACGCCTACCAACTTTACCAGATATACCATATTGGTAAAGTTGGTAGGCGTCAAGAATGTAGCTGAGAGGTGCCTTTGTCCATGGCCCGGCCAGCCCTCTGTCGTCTTCGGCGCTACGCGGGTTTTCGCCCCTGAGCATTGGCCAGTGCCGATGCGATCGTCTCCGCATTCGCTTCGCCCCATCCGCACAGAGGCACCAGCGCTCCGGCCAGGCTCAGGCCGAGTGGCGTGAGGGAATAATCCACCCGTGGAGGGATTTCCTTGTAATCCGTGCGCAGGATGATGCCGTGCGCTTCGAGCTCCTTGAGTTGTTGGATCAGCACCTTGTCGCTTACGCCCCGCACACAGCGCTTTAGCTCGCCATAGCGCTTCGGCTTCTGGCCGAGGAAAAAGAGTATCAGCGGCTTCCACTTGCCGCCGACAACGCGAAGCGTCGCGTCCAAACCGCAGATGAAGGGACTATCTTTGGCGCTTTTTTTCGTCATCTAGGATACTTACCAAAAGGTGCATACTTGTCCAATGGTAATCATTGGCTACCTTCAGGCGATCCCGAATAAAGGAGATCGATCATGGGTAAGCTTGACGGAAAAACGGCTGTCATAACGGGTGGCGCCAGCGGCATAGGTTTGGCGACTGCAAAACGCTTCGTGGCCGAAGGGGCGTTTGTCTATATCTTCGGGCGGCGGCAGGATGCTCTCGATGCTGCGCTGGCTGACCTAGGGCCAAACGCTCGCGCGGTTCGTGGAGATGTCACGTGGCAGGACGATCTCGATCAGCTTTTCGACACAGTGAAATCTGAGAAGGAATCGATCGACGTACTGTTCGCTAATGCCGGCGTGGGTGACCTTGCTCCTCTGGGGGCGATCACGGTTGAGCTGTTCGATCGCGCTTTCGACATCAATGTCAAAGGTACGCTGTTCACCGTGCAAAAGGCGCTGCCATTGCTGAAGCCCGGTAGCTCGGTCATCTTGACCGGATCCACCGTTGGCGTCATGGGTACTCCAGCGATGAGCGTTTACAGCGCCTCGAAGGCTGCGGTCCGTAACTTTGCCCGAAGCTGGATCATGGACCTCAAGGGAACAGGCATCAGAGTCAATGTTCTCTCTCCTGGGCCAACCGACACAGAGACCGTTAAGGACGCCTTCGCGCAATCTGGCATGGGCGATCAGATCGTCGCCAGACTCATTGACGGTACGCCGCTTGGACGGTTCGCGGATCCTGCAGAAACGGCCGCCGTCGCGGCTTTTCTCGCTTCCGATGACAGCAGCTTCATGACTGGCAGCGAAGTCTTTGTTGATGGCGGACAGGCCCAAATCTAATCCTTGAGGCGCCATGCCCCAGAATTCGGTTGCTCGATCGCAATCACAAATTCGGCGGTCACGCCGCTGATCGGAACAACAAGTGAAGATGGGTGCCTGTCCCCGCAACCAAACCCTACACTAGCCTAGCCCAGAACAGCCTGTGGCTGTGATCTATCAGCCTCTCCTGCTTACTCCTATCCTGGTCATTCGGGCGATCTGTGCGTTCCACCGAAAGCTTTGAAGCGGACGTGACCTTGCTGCGACGAAAGAGACATACATGCGGCAGGCGGGTCATTGTTTTTCCTTGACGTCGGATGAACAGAAAGATGCCTGCTAGAGCAGCGGACGTCCCGCACAGGATCCTCACTATTCTCGGTCGTTTGGATCAGAGAAAGGTCCTAGTTCGGCGCCGAACCCATACAGCCCCATGACCAGCTGCATGGCGAATGACGTATCTTCCATGACCTTTTTCGCGGCCTTGCGGCTGCGGAACTCGCCCTGGTGCGCGATCTTGTTGCGTTCGGTGTTCACCTTCACGATCCGCTCCTTCCAGAGGCGCTTGAGATCATCATGCTCCTCGTACTGCGCCATGATCGGGAGGTAGAGATTCTGGTACTTGTTGTGAATGCCGTTCGCGTTCAGGAGAAGCTTATCGACGAACTGCAGGGGAAGCTTCTTCTCCGTCACGAGCTCCTGCCTGATCGCAAAATTGACCATCAGCTCAAGGCATGTCGCGCAGCGCAGCACCGCAACCGACCATTCTTCGCGCTCGTATAGCCCGAGCGCCTTGTTCCAGTTGCGCGCAACCTTTTCATCGTCCGAAGCCTTGGAATAAGGCTTTTTCTTCTTCTCTGTTTTCGTCCTGCCGAGGCTGCCTCTTTTCACCATTGCTTCAGAACCCGTACTTCAGGCGACGCATTTCGAATGCGGTTTTGCCGCCTTCGAGCGTTTCCCCGACCAGTTCCCGCACATGGTCCGAGTCGATCGAACCGAGATTCCGGTCCGGCAGTTGCACTTCTGGTCCTTCCGAAGATTCGGCGGGCTCCAGCGCCGCAATGAGTTCGGCATCGCCGAGGACGGGAATGTTTGCATTGTGGGTCGCGAAGACGAACTGACGCCGCCGCTTCTCCTGCTTGATCTGCGGCACTATACCATCGGTGATGAACCTGTTGTCCAAATCGTCCTCGGGCTGGTCGATCAGAAGCGGCCCCGGCGATTCCAGCAGGAGAAGCAGGAGGACGGCCGTGGCCTTCTGCCCGGTGGATAGCTCATCCAGCTTGCGCCACACGGCAGGAGCGCCCTCGCGCGCGACATTGAGCTGCACGGTGGTGGTCGCCGGAAGGTCAATTTCCTCCAGCTCCATGATGAAAGACGATTGCGCACCCGCAAGCTTCTCCGCCTGTGCGGGCGGCATGGGAAACACCTCAAGTATCGCTTCCTTGCCTTCCCGGCAGGCCTGCGCAAGCGCGCGCACCGAAAGCGGCTGCTTCTTGTTCAGCGCATTCACCATATCGGAGACGCGGCCGCCAAGCGTGCGCAGATGCTCCTCAAGCGCGGCCCTATCGCCCGTCGCGGTAACGCTCACCTGAACACGGCCGCCGAGTTTGCGGCTAACCTTCTTTGCCGCGCGTTCGAGCGCCCGGAACTGTGTGGATTTCGTATCCTCCCATTCCTCTAGCGCTTTACGGCGCTTCTTGTTCGCCTCTTTCAGATCGTCCTCCAGCTTGGTCTGCCGGGTCTTTTTCGGCTCAAGCTGCTCGATCCGCTGTAGCACAGAGGTGTATTCGCTCCCGTCTATGCCGTCCCTGGCGAGTTCCCGCAGCGTCTTCTGGTGCGCTTCCTCCACCTGTGCGCTGCGGCCGTCCCATTCCGTGCGGACGTCCAGCAAACCGGCCCGCGCCTTTGCGATCGCACCGTCGAGCGTTGCAAGCGCTGCAGCGGTTTCAGTCTTGAACGTCTCGATGTGCGGCCTGGCCTTGCGAAGGATTTCGGCGCCGCTGAGGTCTTTCAGGCTGTCTTCGTTCAGGCGTGAAACATCGGGGGCATACTCGTCGCCGAAGGCATCCCGCATTTCCTGGGCATCGTCGATGATGGAATCGACGCCTTTCAGGACGCCCTCTTCCGTGACGAGTTGCTTCTTGTCCTTCAGTTTTTCCTCAAGACCGAGATCCTTATAACGCTGCAGGGTTTCCCGCAGGCCGGGAAGCGTGGCAAGCTCCTCGTCAATCCGCTTCAGTTGCGTCTCGATTCCCGCGATTTCCGTCCTCGTATCGCCGAGACGATGGCGGAGTTCGCTGCGCTTCGCTGCATCGCCCGGAGTGGCATCGACAAAGCGGTCGAGAAGCCCTGTCAGGCGCTCCGGGCTGCGGGCCAGCTCTGATATCTCATGCTGCCCGAATATCTCGATGCCGACCGATACGTCGCGGGTCGAAAGCTCCGTCAGTTCACCGGATGAATCCTTTACCGTAGGACGGTTCCCAACGGTGCGCTCGATCAGGTACTCCCGCGGCGACGGAGTATGCGAGCGCAGCAGAAGCGAGACTTTCGTTCCGGCGCCGAGCACCTGCGACACGAACGACTTGTGCAACTTGCCAGCTTCATCGCCGAGCGGGGCGATATCGAGGACGAAGCGCACACTTTCGATGATGGTGGACTTGCCGGTCCCGCGGCCGCCGATCATCACATTCAGGTTGTCATTGAAGTGAATGCCGATTCCGTCGAGGAAGCCGCCTTCCCATGCAATCGCCAACAACTCACTGTGATCCTCCGGCTCGTCGTCGGAGACAAGGCGAATGCGGGATACCGGGTCAAGGAAGGCCTGTTTCAGCCCCTCTATCGATACCGATGCCATCTTGATCCAGCAGCACGCGCCCGGTGCCGCGGCCTGCGCGGGTGAGCTTACGTCCTGCGCGTTGACAATGGCGATCGGACGCTCGCGCATATAGTCCGCATTGCGGTTCTGAATGATCGGGCGGTGGTTTTCCGGTGCCTGGTCGACCGGCCCCGGAAGACAGCAGGCGTGCAGATGCTCGTGCCGCCACGCCTTGATGGCCGGTTGGCCGCGCAGCGTTGCGAGCAGACCGCCAGCGGAACATACATGAGCGGCCACGGGGATCCCGCCCCACCGTCGCGTACACGCCGTCATCAACTCGTCGCAGTCCTTCGTACCTGCGGGTGAATCTTCAGAATCGTCATGAACGCCGCACTCGCCGATGAACCGGTCGATCTTGTCGACGTCTGCCCCAGGATCGAAGAGACACAGGAGATGCACGCCGTCCTTCGAACAGGCCTCGAAGCCGCGGAAGACGTGCAGACCGCGCTCCTCCGCCGCCTCCGCAAGGCGAAGCCCAGATTTCACGCGGTAGTGGTCGGTGATGGCAATGACCTCAACGCGCTGTTCCTGCAGCGCATCGAGCACGGCGGCGTTATAGGTGTCCTCGTCGGCGAAGTTTTCCCCCTTCGGATGACGCCTCACATACTCGTAGGGATTGACCTGCAGTGCGCACTTGTAGAAGCGCGCGCCGGACGGCCGCTGCAAAGCGGCGGCCACAACCTCGGGCAATCCTGCAATGTCCGCGGACTGGTCCATTCTTGCTCCTCGGCGCACTAAATCACATATGCGGCCAGAATCCATACGATGCCGTTTTTATTCAAGGAAAACTACTTTTTTACTCACAGTCCGCGCCTTAATGCCGCGAGAGTCCGAATCTAGCGCAAGGTATTTACTAACCACGCCGGTCATTAACTTGAGTTTTCCGGTATCGCGTCCTATATAACAGGCGTTCTTCGGAGTTGTTGCCGGTTCGATCCCAATCGCCGTCGTGCTGCCCGTCGCCATCATTCTAATCGCCCTCGCTGAAGTCGTGGGCAGAAAGGTAGGTGGTGATATGAAAAAATCTCAGACGAATACCTCGCATGAGACGTGCACGAAGACGATAGCAACGAAATGTTTGGGCTGTTTCCGCAGCTTGTCAGGCCAAGTCCTGATCGTACTGGCGGCGATGGGCACAAGCGTGACGGCAGAGGCCGCCGGACTCCAGCTATAAGGGCCGCGCCAAAGGCGCGGCCTTTTTTCATCATGGATCGGGGAAGCATCCCCCGATTGAGGCTATCGCCCCGATTCGTCAGCGGGAAACCTGTTTCCGAAATACACGTGCTCTCTACCCATCGCGAGCCAGTGGAATTTCGACCGATCGAACGCAATCGTTTCCGGGCCTAGTGAAGACTCGCTACGCCGCTTCCCAGACCCGGTTCAAAATCCGCGCGGCTAGAGCCGCCTTGTCCTGCGGCAGGAAACGACCGTAGTGCTGCGCGATCATATCTGGCGTATCCTGGATGGCATAACTGGCCTGCTCATAGGAACCTGTTTGCTTGAGAATATGCGTTGCCAGCACGTCGCGGACATTGTGCGGGCCGTGAGGGAGGAGACCGGGAATGGCACCCCGTCCCGTGTAGGGGTTGTAGATCCCATAACGCTGGATCGTCAGGCGCCAGGCCTCATAAAACGTGTTCTGGTCGTAGGAAGCGTCTCTGCTTGTCGTCTTCACCGTCTTGACGAAGAATGTGCCTGGATCCTCAGCTCCACCGAGAAGCACACGCCGATGCCGATCGATATAGGCCTCGATGTGATCGTAGAGACCGCCGAGGTCGGGCAGGACCAGTCGAAACGGCTTGCTCCCGAAATAGGACGAATTGGCGTTCTTGAAGGCCACCGACGGGATCAGAACCTCCCAACCCTTGTCACGTTCGCTCCATCGAATCTCGCCACGCTTCATGTCGGCGAGTTGGCGCTCCGACCGCGGCAGTTGTCCGCGTTCACAGACCATCAACTGGCGCAGGTTCTTCTGCCGCAACCCAAGGTGCAGCCCGAAGCGCAGCATCAGGAACGATCGGACGGCTTCTGCCGCCGGGCGACGATAGAGCCGCTCGTCCGGCATGAGCCGGAGGATCTCTTCCGTGATCTTCCGATATTCGCCGACAGGGCTTTCCGCCTCCAATACCGGCATGATCGGCTCGAACGGATCGCGATGGACCCGCGCGACGCGCTGGATCTCCTTCACGCGGGAGGAGGCGTGCTTGAAATAGACGTCGCAGGCATCGTCCCAGTCGGCACAGGCGCGGTCGATGTCCGCCTGCGTAACCAATCCCTCGATCGGCCGGAGCCGTGATCCGAGACGAGGGTGCTGCCGCAGCCAGCCCGTTTCCCTTCGGGTGAGGGCGAGCGAAATGCGCAGCATGTCCACCTCCCAGGCGGTATAGAAGCCGCGCCGCTTTTCGCGCCATTGCACATACCAGTCCCAGATTGAGGGGAAGACGAGCAGGCCGAAGGTCAGGTGCTGCGGCGGCACACCGTAGCCGCGGACGGGCCCGCGCGGATGGGCGGCCAATGCGCCGAACATCAGGCCGAGATGCTCGACCTTCTGCGATGCCGTCTCCTCGCCCCAGACACCGTTCCGCTGCAGGCCGAATGCGGTGAGCGTCGCGGTCTTGAACCGGATCAGCTCGGCCATTTCCATGGCCAGGACGGGTGGAGCGTCAATGACCCCGGACCGCAGGTCTGGATCGGTGAAGGAAGTGCGGTCTTCGTCCTGCTCCTCATATTTGTTTCGATGGTGATCATCCGCAGCGTCAGACTGACCGTATGTGATCCCTGGAAAGCGGATTGCGTAACGCTGCTTCATCGCGGCCGCCTGGAACCGCCTGTAGTCGGTCGAGCCCCTGATGATGACACGACGCACCCATTCGAGGATTTTCTCCTGTTCCTGGCGTGAGCGTGTGTTGAAATCGTCAGGCAAATGCCAGGCGAGCCTGCGCCGCTCGGCGGGGCCGATATCGTCGAGGACGTGGCCCGAGACCGACCGCGTCTGATGCGGGAGCTTCGCCTTGAAATATCCCGCCGGGAGGCGATAGCGGCGCTCGATGCGACTGAGAACCTCCATGCTGGCCACGCTGCGGGGCGCCTTCGATCCCTGCAGCCAGTGGCGGATGGTCGAATGGTCGAGCTTTTCGTCATCGCGAACGACGGCACGGTGTAGATGCCAATAGCTGTCGCCGTGGCGGCGCATGTGCAGCTCAAGCGCCTCCCGAAAGGTTGGTGGGTCGAGCCAATCATCGAAGAGAGGTGTTGGGAACTCCTCGATCGCGCGCGGCTTGATGCCGGGCTTCCGCCGATTCGTTGCAGGCTGCCGTTCTGATTGATCCGTTGCGTCAATTTGCGCGGCAGCGCTTGGCTTTTCCACTGGCTGTCGCGGAGGACGGCCGCGTCGCGGACGCGGCTTGGAATCCTCTGTCGTTCGGATCTTGGCGGAAGGGCGATTGGTTGGGCTTTTCGTGTTCCGCACAATTGCATCCAGAGCCGGCTCGATCACCGCTCGCGCGCCCCGAAGAGCATCCCTGCCGAGGCCGCATTGAAGGGCGATTTCGTCCCAATCGTAGCCACGCGGCTTGCGAGGCGGGGTTTGCGATTGGGCGATCAAACAGAGGAGAAATTCCTTGATCCGTGTGCTTTCCTGCGGGGGCAATACTGGTTCGACACGGAGGCGGCAGAAGTCGGAGATCTTGCGGGCAAGCAGTTTGGTATGCTGAAGGTCAGGCATGTGGGTAGGCTATGAACATTCTCTGCGATGATTGTTGAGGAAGGCGGTCCTATCCGATTCTTCGCATCGGATGCCCCGTCCAATGTCGAACGGACGGCTGTTACCCCTTCTGTTGAGTATGCGGAGAGCGACGAGCCTATTTAAGCGCACTTACATTGGGATCTCTATTATTTATTTTTTGGCGAGATTGTTTGAATAGTGTCGCGCTGCCGATACTCGCTGATCCTCAGCCTGCGGCCGCTTGAAAGCTTCCGTCCCTTAACGGCGATCAGAGGGCATGAGCGCTGACCGACCACAACTCTATGGTCGGCAGCTATCGCGCCAGCAAATGTGCAGCGCTGATAGATGCACAAGGTTCTACGCTGCTGCGCGAAATATCTCGTCAAGGAGCGCTTTGTCCATCTCGAGCATCATGGGGAGAAGAGGAGTGGGCGGTCGCAAGTAATGATGATTGCAGGCTCCCGCAACCAACTTTACTTGCTCGGGGCGCAAGTTGTGATCAGATCCTGCCCCCGCAACCATCACTACTTGCGATGAATCCGTCCTCCTGATTCGCGACGACCATAGTTCCTGCCTCAGTGGATCGATTGGTCGCTTCTGCGAATCGGTCCTGATCCAACTCCATGGTGAGTGAAGCGGCGCCGGAATGGTTCGCATCGCTGTCGGCTTGGGATTTCATGAACAGCAATCTGCCGCGGTTGCTAGGGGGGATTCAGGCGCCGGGCGGCCACGGCCCGCAATCCGCAGTCGTCTGCCTGGTTCCTATGTTTGCGAGCGTCGTTTGGCCGGTCTGCGTTTCCGCGCCGGTTTAGTCGTCGTCCTCAGCCGGCGGTTCCGGCGGCGGCAGCACCCAGCCGTTGGACTGAAGGAAGGTGATAACGTCTTCGTATCTGTCGGTCCGGCGCGTCCGACAAATATATTGATAGAAGCGATTCCGCGCATCATGGCTCGGACGATCGGCGGGCGCCGCGTTGCGTAGCAGAGCGAGTAGAAGTGTGTCTGTCTCTGCTGTGTCCAGCATCATGGTTCCACGGCAATTGTGCACAATCTGCTGCACAATTGCCGGTTCCGGCCGGAGCCACCGAGTTCTCTGCTGATCCTGATGAAATCTGCCTCTCCGCTTCATGGCGACGCCGACGGCGTCATCCTTTCGCTGAGGGGGCTGCATCTTGATTTTTCCGGCCAATGGCCGTACATATTTTTGGTAGATTGGAGATCGAAAAATGGCCGAGACAGCAAAAAGGTCCATAACTGGACGCGTCCGCGGAGAACGTCTTGAGACGCGTGTGACCGCTGACCAGAAACGTCTGATCGAACATGCCGCTGCGCTACAAGGACGGACGGTGACGGATTTTGTTTTGACAAGCGTGCAAGATGCAGCGCGGCGCGCCATCGAGGAACATCAGCATCTGGAGCTTTCGGTGCGGGACAGCCAGGCGTTCGTCCAGGCTCTGGTCGAACCACAGCCGGTCAACGAACGACTGCAAGACACCGTTCGCCGTTATCGCGAGAGAACAGGCGTCTGAGGAGTGGGAGGAGCAGACGACATCCTGCGGGTCGAGATTCTCGGCCCGCAACACGACCGATCGGGATTCGAAAGCGGCGTAGAGCCGCTCGACCGATATTTCCAGACGCAGGCCGGGCAGGACGCCAGAAAGAAGATGGCGGCACCATTTGTCCTCGTGCTGAAGGACGGAAGCCTTGCCGGATATTACACGCTTTCATCGACAGCGGTGCGGCTTCCGGAACTGCCGGGGACCGTCGTCCGCAAACTGCCGCGCTATCCTTTAATCCCGGCGACCTTGCTGGGTCGCCTCGCGGTTGATCAGCGCTATCAGGGAAGAGGATACGGCCGGTTTCTTCTCGCGGACGCGCTCTATCGGGCCGTGCGCAGCGAGATCGCGTCCTTTGCGGTGATCGTGGACGCCAAGGACGAAGGAGCAAAGCGCTTCTATGAGCGCGAGAGTTTTTTGCCGTTTCCAGATCAGCCGATGAAGTTGTTCCGGCCTATGGCGGATATTGAAGCATTGTTCAAATGAGGGGGTGTTCGTGGCGGATTCCGATGGAGAAGAACCTGAGAAATTGAAATTTAATTTTCTGCGGGGCGTCGATGCTGATGCTGGCGAGCTAGAATGGCCGGCCGGCGCCGATGTCGTCAGGAAAGCGCTGTCGGAATCGCTGAATGCAAAGAATGTCGCGTTCCTGCTCGGCGCAGGATGCTCGTCATACTACGCCAAGGAAACTGACATTCTCGGAGACGAGGAATGGCGGGAGGTTGGCATCCCGACCATGGCGCCGCTTGCCAAGGAGTTCACGAAGGCGCGGGTCGCCGACGAGGCGGGGTTCCCGACCATCGCCGAGCGGAAAGTTCTTGCCGACGAGTTCGGGATCGATATTGCGGACGAGGAATATGCCCGCAACCTTGAACGGTTGATGGAGCTGCTGTTCAGCCTGCGGTTCACGCTCTCACGAAGCAAGCTTCCCAAGGCAAAGGAAAACCTGAAGGTCGTCAATTCGATCATCCAGAAGGTGCAGGTCTTCCTCTGGGACAAATGCACGAACGGAGCGTTTGCCAATGGCGACAGCACCGTTGGGACGCTCTACGAAACATTCTACAGAAAGCTGGTCCTGCGTGATCGCTCGTTGCCGCGTCCGTGGATTTTCACGACCAACTATGACCTTTTCAACGAGACGGCGATGGACCGGCTCGGCTTGCCTTACGCCAACGGCTTCTCCGGCGTGGTCGAGCGCCGCTTCAATCCGGCGACCTTCCGTTACGCGCTTGCCGAGCAGCTCGATCTGACCAACAGGAAATGGTCGGTTGTGGATGGCTTCGTCTATCTCTGCAAGATCCATGGCTCGATTAGCTGGACCGAAGACGATCACGGCCTATTTCCGATCCGCGAAACGGCTGTTTCGAAAGGGCAGGAACCGGGGAAGGTGATGATCTATCCCACCCCCGCGAAGCAAAACTCCAGCCTCGGATCGCCCTATGCCGACCTGTTCCGCGAGTTCCAGTCGCGGATCGTGAGGGAGCAAAGCGTTCTCTTCACCATGGGATATGCCTTCGGTGACGAGCACATCAACAATATCATCTACCAGGCGCTCACCATACCGACGTTTCGCCTGATAATTTTTGTCGATCCGACGCTGGAGGGAGAGGTGGCCAAGCTCCGCGCCCTGAACGATCCCCGCATCTGGATCATCGGTGGCAGCGGTCCAGAAACCGACCGCAAGGCGCATTATTTCGATACGATCATCGAAGAGTTCATGCCCCAGCGGCCGAGCGAGCGCATCGATGATGCAATCCGGAAAGTGCTGGAGGCGATGTCCCCGAAGAAGGCTGAGGCTTCGTCCACCGATGGAGACAGCGAATGAGTCGCGACGACCGCAAACGCGCCATCGGCAAGGTGGTCTCCGTCGCGGCCGACCGCTTCGTCGTCGAGATGCACGCCGGCACTGACAATTTCACTATCGTCGGGTTCGACGATGTTCACTACGTCGCCCGTCTCGGCTCTTTCCTGATGGTTCCGGTTCAGACGGAATACGTCGTGGTCGAGGTCGTCGGCCTGCGAGAGCGGGACATCGCCAGCGCCGGGCGAGGCGAGGGGGAGTTGGACAAGGCGGCGTCCGCGAAATATCTCGACGTCGTGCCGGTCGGGATGCTTCCGCAAGACCGCGGCGCAAAATTCCGCTTCGGTGTGTCCGTCTTTCCGTCGCTCTATGCGGACGCTCTCTATGCTCTCGATGCGGAGCTTGATCGTGTGTTTGAGACCGACAAGCCGAGCGAACCCGCTCCGGGTCTCAACGGTGCCGCGCCGGTGCCTGAGGATGCGACGCGCTTTCGCGCTCTGTCGATCGGTCGCTCTGTGGTGTTCGAGGGCTACGACGTCAAAGTCCGGATCGATGACTTTTTCGGCGGCCATACTGCTGTGCTCGGGAACACCGGGAGCGGCAAGTCCTGCACCGTAGCATCGGTGCTCCAGTCATTATTCGACAAGGCGGACGAGTTCCACGCCCGAGGGGCGACGTTCTTGGTGTTCGACGTAAACGGCGAATACGCCAATGCGCTGATGCCGCTCGCCAAGGAGAATGGCATTGGAGTTGCCCATGTCGTGCTGGATGGGACGGCAGCCAATGGAAAATTCCGCCTTCCGCATTGGTTCCTGGAGCAATCCGAATGGGAACTGCTGCTTCAGGCCAGCGAGCGAACCCAGCTTCCGATCCTGCGGATGGCGCTCAGCTTGGCAACGCTCTTTTCTGTGGGAGCAAGCGCTGAACTGAAGGGCATAAAGAACCATATTCTTGCTACATGCCTGAGCCAGATTCTTCGCGATGACACAGGCAGTCCTTCGAAGCATGATCGAATGGTCGGCCTGTTGCAGCGGTTCAACACCCCCGAAATCGGCACGGCAAAGATCAAGCCATATATAAAGATCAATTACGGCCAGATGGCCGATCCCGACGGCCTGACAAAATATCTGCTCGGCGACGCAAATGGCGGTGGGTTCATCATCGATGGGCTCAAGCTCCCAGCCTATTCCAATCTGCCGTTCGACTTCGCGGCGTTGGGTGAGGCGCTGGACCTGGCGATACTTTACGAGGAGGCGCACGGGAACAGGCAGATTCGAGACTATTGCTCGCAGATGCTGACCCGCTTCAAATCCCTCGAGGAGCGCACGGAATACGAATTTCTTCGTCACAGCGCGGCGGGCGGGCAGGTCGAACTGTCCCGCGACAAGTTCCTGGAAAAACTCCTGGGTCTTGAGCGTAAAGGAGCTAACTGGTTCAAACGGGATCAGATTATCATCGTCGACATGAATGCGGTCGAGGACGAGGTCGTCGAGCTGGTAGCATCGGTGCTCGCACGGATGGCATTCAGGTTGCTGCGGCAAGCCGATCCGCGGAATCGCTTTCCAGTGCATCTGCTTCTCGAAGAGGCGCACCGCTATATTTCCGAAGCAACCTCCCGATATGCAATCGACGCCAGCAAGATCTATGAACGCATCGCCAAGGAGGGACGAAAATACGGGCTTTTCCTGTTGGTCGCCTCGCAGAGACCAAGCGAACTTTCCAAAACCGTGCTCTCGCAGTGCTCAAATTTCGTTATCCATCGCATACAGAACCCGGATGACCTTTCGCAGATCCGGCAGATGACGCCATTCATTTCCGAAGCGGTTCTGAAGCGTTTGCCTTCCTTGCCGAAGCAGCACGCGCTCGTCTTCGGAACATCGGTGAACCTTCCGACCACCTTCAAGGTGCGGGAGGCAAAGCCGCTTCCGAAAAGCGATGACGCGAAGATCGGGGAGCTCTGGTTCCATGAGGAGGGGCGGGCAGCTCTGGTCAAGATTGCGCCGTCGGGTCCAGCCCTTCCTCCTGATACGGCTACACCATGATGGGCCAGCCGGATGCAGCAGCGCTGGAGGCCGCGGCAACTCTCTTGGAGGCAAGCCAGGACTATCGGGTTCTCCGCCGCCTGCAGCCGAGGGCGCCGGTGACGGGGATACCCGAACAGGATACCCGCCTTGGGCTGTTCGTAGACGTGGAAACGACAGGTCTCGATCCGTCGAAGGATGAGATCATCGAGCTTGCCATGGTGCCATTCCGGTATTCGCTCGAAGGAATCATCGTTGACGTCGGAGAGGCGTTCGATCGGCTCCGAGAGCCGTCGGCGCCTATACCTGCCTCGATAACCGCGTTGACAGGCATATCCGATGCTATGGTGGCCGGCCAAAGGATCGATCCGGACGAGGTTACGCAATTCGCGCTTTCTGCTGCTGTCGTCATTGCCCACAACGCTGCTTTTGATCGCAAGTTTCTTGAGCGTTTCTGCTCGTCGTTTTCGCTCAAGCCCTGGGCCTGCTCGATGTCGGAGATCGACTGGGCTGCCGAGGGATTCGAGGGAACCAAGCTCGTATATCTCGCGGCGGGATGTGGCTTCTTCTATGATCGGCATCGTGCGGCGAATGACTGTTTGGCGGCGGTGGAGGTGCTGTCACGCTCGCTTCCGAAGTCCGGCGTCAACGCTCTTGGCCACCTGCTCGCGCGTGCGCGCCTGCCGACATGGCGCATTTGGGCCGAAGGCTCGCCCTTCGAGTTCAAGGATAAGCTCAAGTCGCGGGGGTATCGTTGGAACGGCGAGGAGGACGGGCGTCCCCGTGCTTGGTATATTGATGTCACCGATGAACAGAGAGAAGCAGAACTGGCGTTTCTGAAGAAGGAAATCTATCAGCGCGACGTTGACCTGAAACCTTCCCGGATCACAGCCTATGAACGGTTCTCTGATCGAGTGTAGTAGGCATTGGATAAAATCTTGAGTCCAAATCTGCAACGCTCGTCTTGGAAGCAATTTATGTCTAACTTTAAGTAAACAGATAAAGTATTTGCGCGATTCGACGTGAGCGGAGGATTAATCCGAACAGATGTGGCCCGACAATGAAACTGAACGGGACTTCCTGAATTTCTCTGGCGTGGCAGACACGGTAGCGGAGATCATCGTCCAGGCGCAGGGGCGACCGATCTCTATTGGTGTGTCCGGCGCTTGGGGCATCGGCAAATCCTCGCTGATCAAGCTCACTCAGGCGTCGTTGGCTACGCGGCCCCGCAAGGAAGGCGAGCGGGAGTTTGTGTTCGTTGAGTTCAATGCCTGGCTTTATCAGGGCTACGACGATGCGCGCGCCGCGCTCATGGATGTGATCGCGACGAAGCTGGAAAAGGAAGCCCAGGCACGCGAGAAGGCGATCGACAAGGCGAAGGCCTTGGTCAAGCGTGTGAATTGGCTACGTGCGGCCAAGCTCGTTGCGGGATCGACGGTCGCCATGTCGCTCGGACTGCCGCCCACCGGACTGATCGGCGAGGTGTGGGGGGTGGGCCAGCGTTTCCTGTCGGGCGGGGTCGACGGTAAGCTGATCGAAGAGGCGAAAGGCAAGGTGGGTGAGGTCGCTGTGACGGCGAGTGGATTACTTAACCCGAAGGAGGAAACATCGCCGCCCAAGGAGATTCAGGCACTCCGCGACAACTTCGAGGAGACGCTTGAGGAACTGGGCGTGACGCTGGTGGTACTGATCGACGATCTTGATCGCTGTCTGCCCGAGACAACGATCTCGACGCTCGAAGCGATCCGGCTGTTCCTATTCTTGAAGAACACAGCCTTCGTGATCGCCGCCGACAATGACATGATCAAGCACGCCGTTAGGCGGCACTTTGAGGGCGTCCCCGATGATCTCCTCGTCACCAACTACTTCGACAAGCTGATTCAGGTTCCAATTCGCGTGCCTCCTTTGGGTACTCAGGAAGTGCGCGCCTACATGATGCTTTTGTTCGTGGAGAACAGCGATCTTCCGGAGGATGTAAAAGAAAAGATCCGCAGCGGGGTCGTCGCCCAATTGCGGCAAACATGGGCAGGCAAGCGCGTCGACCGCGCGTTTGTGCAGTCGTTGCACGATCCCTTACCGGCAGAACTGATCGGCCGCTTCGATACCGCGGACCGCTTGGCCCCGCTCATGACGACGGCGTCGGGCATTCTGGGCAATCCGCGCCTGATCAAGCGATTCCTCAATGCGCTTTCTATCCGCATGACGATCTCCAACGCACAGGGCGTTGGTGTCGATGAGGCGGTCCTGGCCAAGCTGCTGTTGTTCGAGCGGCTCGGCAACGCGAAAGCATTTGGCGAACTGATGGCACAGGTGAGCGCAAGCGACTCCGGCAAACCTGTCTTCCTCGCCGAATGGGAAGAGAAGGCGATCGCTGGGCAGAAACAGGCTTTGGCGGCACCTTTCGATGAGCCCTTTTTCGCTGAGTGGCTTACGCTCCCGCCGGCGCTTGCCGACACCGATCTGCGCGGAGCCCTTTATGTAAGCCGTGAACATGCGCCGCTGATCACGCCAGAGGACCGCCTTTCATCGGAGGCGGCCGAGCTTTTGACGGCGCTCCTGCAGCATCCGGAGATGGCGATGAGCCTGAAAGATCGACTTTTGCGGGTGCCTCGGACGGAAACCACGGTGATCATGGACCGGCTTCTGGATCGTGCGCGGCAGGAGCAAGAGTGGGGCGTGCCAGCCGTCCTGGAAGCCTGTCTCGTCGTGGCCGAGGCCGATCCGCCGCAGGGGGCGAGGCTTGCCGCCTTCCTCGGTGAGCGACCCACCGCGCAGATCCAGGCGAATATCGTGCCGAAGATCGGTGACCAGCCCTGGTCGAAGGGAGTCTTCGACACATGGGATCGGGGGCAGGTGTCAAGGCCGGTTAAGGCGGCCATCAAGAGGCATAGGGAAAATGGGAACGTCACAATCTAGTGGAGGCCCAGGCAGCGGGGTATCGATGGTGCCACCCTGGACCCCAGACCCGCCCGCGGGCGAGGCGTCTGGAAATGGGGCTGAGGACGGGGACGCTCCAGCCGATGAGGGTGCTGCGGCCCCCCAGGTCCCGCCGCCGGCGCCCGCAGAGATCGCCCCTCCAGCCCGCTTTCTTGGTGCGCGTCGTGCGCTAGGCGAGTTCTCAAAAGGGGGCGATAGTGCGGACATGCGGCGCAGCATGGGTCACTACGTTCGGACCGGGTATGGTGGGGCGGCGACTGCGACTCGGCGCTTCGGAGGTACGGTCACTACCGCTGGCGCGCTTGGTGGAGCGCTGGCGCGGGTTGCAGCGGGACAGCCGGCCCAACCAGGCAGCCCGCTTGATCCGGCCCTCCTCGCGGGGCGCAATGTGCAGGAAGTTATGAACGCTGTTGTGGAGGCGGTTCGGCCGGTTGACGGGACGCAGGACGCCGAAGCTGAACGCGCGGCAATTCGGGATGCCTTGACCGAGCTTCTTACCCGGTTTCCAGACGCGGATTTACTAAATCTCGACCCTGAACAACGCGCCTTCGCCATCGAGCGATTCACGGCAATAGACGTCTTCCGTCGCTTTGAACTCGATCTCGGCAAGACAATCGTTGAGAAGGCGCCGAGTGCGGTGACAGCTCTGTCTCGGCTCAAGGAAGTTCGTGACTACGTGAAACAGAGCGTGGCAGCGGCATTTCGGAAGCTGCACGATGCCGGACGCAGCCTCACCAGCGGTCGTATCAGTCAGGTTGTTAGGGATGCTCTTAGGGAGACATTTGAGGTGTTTGAAGGATACGCGGAATGAGATTGGCCTGCGGTCCGGAAGGGGCAACGCTGCCCGATAGTGATGGTATCCTGCGCGTAGTCCTTTACGGCCAGCCGCGGGCGGAGGGAGAAGGAAGCGCTGGTGATGCGGCGAAATCCGAGATTCAACGCCGGCGGCTTGATCCCGCTCCGCGGGCCTGGGACTTGTTGTCGATCGCGCTGAGCGTCGTGACGGCAGATTTTGCAGTCTTGCGCGACAAGAGCCCGGACGGGTGGACACGAGAGATCGAACTCGACATTGCCGTGGCGGACGCGCCTTTTTGGAATGGGCAGGCCTTGGCCTTGGCCGAAGCGCTCGCATTCCTTACAACCGACCGCTGGACCTTGCGATTTCACGAGGGTGGGATGCTGCCCACGCCGCCTCGTGAACCGCTCCGGCCGCCTGAGAGTTGTGTGGTACTTTTGTCCGGTGGGCTAGACAGTTTGATCGGTTCGATTGACCTAACCGCGGCTGGCCATAAGCCATTCGCAATCAGCCAGACTGTTCGAGGCGACGCGGACAAGCAGGTCGACTTTGCCGCAAAGATCGGGGGCGGTCTCGGACATCTGCAACTAAACCACAATGCACATACGCCGGGAGTGCAAGAAGCCTCACAACGGGCGAGGTCGCTTGTCTTTATCACCTTCGGCGTGATCGCTGCCACGGCCCTTAAAGCCTATCGGGAGGTCGCGGAGCTGCCGCTCTTCGTGTGCGAAAACGGCTTCATCGCCATTAATCCACCGTTGACCGGCGGGCGGCTCGGGAGCCTCAGCACTCGCACGGCACATCCGGAGTTCCTGAGCCGTCTGCAAAAGGTGCTGGATGCGGCAGGTCTCCGTGTCAGGATCACCAATCCTTATGCCACGAAGACCAAGGGTGAAATGCTCAAAGAGTGCGCTGACCAGAAATTGCTTTGTGTGGAAGCTGCGCGCTCGACGAGCTGTGGTCGGTTCCAAAGGTTCAATTATCGCCAATGCGGGCGATGCGTTCCCTGCCAAGCCCGTAGGGCGGCATTCCTTGCTTGGGACTCCACCCAGGATACGACAGACTACGTCTACGAACAGATCGGAAAAGATGATGCCGATCACTCGGGGTTCGACGACGTGCGCTCGGTCGCGATCGCGCTTGCGGCCATCAAAGCGGAGGGCGTTGAGGGGTGGCTAGGCCATGCGTTGGCGTCCCCGTTCATCGCTGATCGACCAGCTCTTATCGGTATGCTTGAGCGCGGTCTTGAAGAGCTTCGCGCGCTTCATCGGGCCTACGGCGTCAAATGATCGACTTTCACGCGCATCTGGACCTGTATGGCGATCCGCACACAGTAGTGCGCGAATGTGTCGCTCGCGATCTCTATGTTCTTTCCGTTACGACAACGCCCTCGGCGTGGTCCGGAACGGCCGCGCTGGCAAAGGGTGCGCCGCGAATCAGGACCGCGCTCGGCCTCCACCCCCAAATCGCGCATGAGCGCAAAGGCGAGCTTGCGCTGTTTGAACGCCTGATACCCGAAGTGCGGTATGTTGGTGAAATCGGTCTTGATGGTAGTCCGGAGTATCAACGATACTGGGCGGATCAGGAGCAAGTTTTCTCCCGAGTGCTCACTCTCTGTGCTCGCGCAGGAGGTCGCATCATGACCATTCATAGCCGTCGCGCGGCCACCCAGGTCCTCGACGCTCTGACGATGGAGCCTCGCGCGGGCATTGCGATCATGCACTGGTTTTCGGGAACGCAAAGGGAGCTTGCGCGCGCAGTCGATATGGGTTGCTGGTTCAGCGTTGGCCCAGCCATGTTGGCTGGCAGCAAAGGGCGGGCACTGGCAGCGAAAATGCCACGGGATCGGGTTCTTACCGAGACGGACGGCCCCTTCGCACAGGTTGATGGGCGCGCGGCATGGCCGTGGGATGCGAAGCTAGCATTAGAAGTGCTTTCGGATGTGTGGTCAGAATCCATTGAAACGGTGCAGTGCCAGCTCAAAAGCAACCTCCGCCGTCTAGCCAGTCATGGAAGTGCATGCGGCGGGCCACCGAATTTTGGCGGATGACTTATAACATAAGGGTTTCCGCGTCCTGTGCTCTTCTGGCGCTGCACGTATTGAGAAAACCGGGTTGGCCCCATCCGTCCTCGGCTCAGGAGATGGTCGTCTCTTCTACTTCGGGGGGCTTAGGGGCCGAGGCGATCCTTTTCGTGCTCCTCCAAATACCTAACCGCTCGAAAATTTTATCGCCAAAAACTAGAAGAAGCGCCGCAAGAACGGCAAGAGCACATGCCGCCCACAGCGGCAATTGGAGCCAGTCCTCACGCGCGGCAAGCAGAAAAATACCAAATAGCATGAAGAAGATGATCGCAAGCAAGCCGCTTCGCTGGCATCGGTGCAGTCTGAAGAGCTTTTCAGTATTCGGTTGAACCGCCTTCCGGTGCTCCCAGATCAATCCCGCGATTTCTTCGCGCAGGGCATCAGATGGGGCGAGCGGCTGAAAGTCGAAGACAGTGTCGATCTCCAGTCGATACACTTTAGAGACCCCAAGAACGCGCACGGCGTTGTAAAGTCCCTTAACGAGAAAGAGCAGCGAACCTAGGAAGAGTACCAGCAAGAACCACTTGCCGTCGCCCTTCGACGCTTCAATCGTCCCAACGAGTGGCACGATGAAACCAGCCAGGATGCCAAGAATGGCCAACATCGCTGTTGCCCGCGCTTCTGCAGCCTTGCCGCGCTCCGCTTCCTGCGCACCACGCGCGCTGACAAAGCGTAGCGACTGTTCAAGAACGTTGATATCCTCAGATACCAATTGCTCTCGGATTTCGCGAAGCTCACGCATACGCCGTGATCCGCATAGTAAGGCGATCTATGATCGCATCGCGGATCCGAAAGCCGGATTTTTGCTCGATCCAGGCCCACTGGCCATTGGGATTTACTTCAAGGAAGTAGAAGAGGCCATCGGTTCCGCGTATTAAGTCGACTGCAGCAAAGCCCAGATTGAAGTGCTTGGCAATCGCGCGGCAATACGCGGCGACATCCTCCGGAAGCTCAATCTGCTCATGCTTGAGGTCGAAGGAGCTGACATCCCAAAGGCGCCAGTCAACTTCAGTATCTTTGCGCTCCTGCGAATGGATTGCAACTGGGAAGAGCTTATCTCCGATCAGTGTCACACGGACATCATATGCTTTTATGATCTCGCGCTGATAAATCATCGGCACGGTCGCATAGCTTTCGAAATCGTCGATGAATGGGCGTTCAACGCGCCGCGTCAATGCCAGTGTAACCGTATCTCCCTCATGGCTGAAACCATTCTTCACGGCTTTGCAGATGATGCGGCCGCCATGTTCGTCATAAAACGCGCGAACTCGCGCAGCCGACATGCTGACGCAGGTTTCCGGGATGCGGAACCCCAGCCTACCGGCGATGGCAAGCTGTTCAAGCTTGTTTGAGGCAAGCCACAGATTGCGAGGATGATTTAGCCACTTCCTGGCATCGATCAGCCGCCATAGGCCACGGAGAGTTTCCTTGATCTCGCGTTGGACGAACAAGCGGTCACTGTCGGCTACACCATTCGGCACAGCGGGTGCGCGCGGCTGCCTGAAATAGACTCCTGTAATCTCTTCGCTTTCCAGCACTTGTCCATTCTCGAACGCTAGTCGGCATTCGGGGCTGCCGTTAAACGAGATGTCGATCTGGAATGCCCGGCCAAAATCTTCCGTATTCAAGCGGATAAACCGGATGCCGCGCTCCTTGAGGCGAAGTATAAGATAGTCGCTGGCGAGGTCAGACTTGTTCGTGACGACTAGTAGCATCCCTCGTCCTCAGGGTCTGGATCGTCATCACTAGGGGCCTGCATTGTCTTAGAGCCAGTGCTTGCGAACCAGTCCAGCGTGACAACGGGGCGTGTTTCGTCGTCCTGTTGAGCAATGTTCAACTGCTCCGTGGCGCAATAAGCCGAAGTAATGGATGCCATTTTGACAGTTCTTGCGCCCTCAAGAAGATAAGATCTCTTTTCAACCATTATCGCCCCTGTTGACTGCGGAATAATTTTGCGCCGATTCACAAATTGTTGCGAGAGTTGGGCGTTCCGTCAATGTGATCTCACTTAAAATCGCCTCTTTGACAAACAATGACTGCTATCCTCCTCGGATCGCGGCGTGCAAGGGCTTCTTCGAGCGAAGGTCGAAGGCGGTTCTCATCATCCCGCTGCAGGGTGAACGCACGGCCTTGGGTGGCCGGGAGATCACACGGCAGCTTTTATACGCTTTTTCGCTAGCATGGCTCGGACGAATTTATCCCATTTGGCCATACCGGCACGCTTCTCAACCATGTAGTTCCAGCGGTCGTAGTGTTTCGAGCTGACGTCCTGCAGGGCGTGGTTTTGGAGGCGGTCGCGGGTTTCCTTCGATATGCCCGCCTTCCCGGCGAGCGTCTTGAAGGTGCGGCGGAGATCGCGGTTCGTAGCATAGGGGATCACGCCGCGGTCCCGCTGACGCCAGACAAAGCTATAGAGCGTGCCGTGGCTGACCGGCTTTGAAGGGTCTTTGGCCGACGGGAAATACCATCCCCATTCGTTCGGCGTGATCGACTCGATCAGCTCAGCGGCGAGCAACGGCACCGGAACGGCGTGCGGCTGGTCGTTCTTGGTCTTTGACCAGTCGATGATCCGCTCCTTGGCGTCCCACTGATCGACATGCAGACGCGCGATCTCCTCGACGCGCTGGCCGGTCAGCATGATGATCTGCACGGCGCGCGGGTAGGACGGATGGACCGGCGTATCGGGGCATTCGAGCCAGCGATAGAGTTGGACGAACTCATCTTCGTCGAGCCAGCGCGTGCCTTGAACCTTGGGCTCGGTCGGAATGCCTGTCGCGGGATTGAAGGGGATGCGGAAGCGGCGGGGGGACTGCTGTCGATAATCGTTGTCGGACTTCATTCCCCAAGCAAAGGCGGCATGGAGATAGGAGCGCACATGGTCGGCCATCGACTTTGCGCCGCGATCGTAGATCGGGCGGATCAGCTCGATGATCTCCTCGGCCTCGATCTCGCGGGCGAGGCGATTGCGCCCGAGCGTATTGGCGATTTTGTTGAGGCCCTTCTCGGTCTCCTTCCACGAAGGCTTCCCAGCGTCCTTAAGTGCGGCGACATAGCCCTCGAACAGAGCGGCGACCGTGCCAGGGCGCGTGTCGGTGGCTATCTTGATGCTCCTGCCTTTTTGGATGACGTCGGCAAAATCACGCTTGAAGACTTCGCGGGCCTGGGCCAGCGACATCGAGGGATAGGCCCCGAGCTTCTTCTTGGTGCGTCTGCCGTCGCGCCATTGCTGTGCCATCCAGTCGGCGGTGACGCGCTTCGGCATGGGCTTGAGAACGAGGACGAGACGGCCGGTGCCGCGTCCTTCGCCATCAGCGAGGTTCTCCTGCTTCTGACTCATCTCGACTCGCTTCAGCGCATGTCGGATCGTGGTGTCGGTGAGTGTGGCCATGGCCTTTCCTCCTTTCCGGAACTGGGGTCGGTCGGGGAGAAACAGGGATCGCTTGCTGGGAGCGGAAGGCCGTTTACTACCCCTTGTGCAGCCCCCAATTTTCCAAAACCGCCCCCACCACGCAAGGGCTAAAAACCGTAAAATCCTCAGTGTTTCAACGTGATTGAACGTGAGCGAGCGGGATCAAAATCAGTGAGTGGGGTGGTTGTGGACCAGGATCAACGCCGTTGCCGACAATTCAAGCGCCCTTCGGATCACCTCACGCGGGTAGACGGGCGTGTGATCGACCGTGCCGGTCTGCTGGACTTCATCGGCGATCAGGGCGTTCTTCTTGTCCAGAAACAGGATGCGGAACTGTTCGACCGGTGCCATGCCCATGGAGGCCTGCAGGTAGTCGCTTACCTTTGACCAGCTGTCCAGCATCTGCTTGCCGTCCAGGCCGGCGCGGTGAAAGCGGACGACTGCCGCATGGACCGCCTGGATGGCGTCGATGCTGATATCGGAAAGACCGGGAATTTCCTTGAGTCGTTCCCGTGGCGCGGTGAGTGCTGCCGGAAAGGAACCGAAGCGCTTGAGCATCGCCTTGGCGATCGGCTTGGTGTCCTTGCGGGGCAGGGCGGAGAATAACAGGAATTCCAGAAGCTCATAGTCGGCGAGACCCTGCTCACCGTTTTTACGAAACCGGTCCCGCAGCCGTTCGCGGTGTCCCTTGTGGTCCGCTTCGCTGCCGTCCGGTGTGCTGTTCCCGGAAGTTTCTTCTTTCATCAGGTCCTAGCTGTCCGGAAATCCCGGCTTGTGAAGGCCCTTGGGCGAGGTGGTGAAGATCTGGCAGCCGTCCGGCGTGATGCCGATGGAGTGTTCGAACTGGGCCGAAAGCGACCGGTCCCGCGTGACGGCAGTCCAGCCGTCGCTCAGAACCTTGACGTGCGGGCGGCCGAGATTGACCATCGGCTCGATGGTGAAGATCATGCCCGGCTTCAGCTCAACACCTTCGCCGGGGCGGCCGTAGTGGAGGATGTTCGGTGTGTCGTGGAAAAGCAGCCCGAGGCCGTGGCCGCAGAAGTCACGCACGACCGAGCAGCGCTGCGCCTCGACATAGGCCTGGATGGCCGCGCCGATGTCGCCGGTCGTGTTACCCGGCTTTGCCGCCTCGATGCCGCGCATCAGCGATTCATACGTGACGTCGATCAGCCGTTCCGAGGCGCGCTTCAACTGGCCAACCGGGTACATGCGGCTGGAATCCCCATGCCAGCCGTCGAGGATGAAGGTGACGTCGATATTGAGGATGTCACCCTCGCGCAGACCCTTGTCGTTGGGAATGCCGTGGCAGACGACATGGTTGATCGAGGTGCAGCAGGACTTGGTGTAGCCGCGGTAGTTCAGCGTCGCCGGAATGGCGTTGTGATCCATGCCGTACTGATAGACGAAGTCGTCGATTTCCTGGGTCGTGGTGCCTGGCTGTACCCTATCGGCGAGATCGTCGAGACAGGCGGCGGTCAGCTGTCCGGCGCGCATCATGCCCTCGAAGTCCTCGGGGCCGTAAAGGCGCACCTGTCCGGTGTTCTTCAGGGGAGCTTCCGCTGCATCGATATAGCTGACCATGGGGTTTACCGTGTCTCTTATGCGGCATCCTTGATGTGGCCGTATGAAACCGCACCGGATACCGGATTATCCGTTTCAGATGACATACCGTCCAAAGCGGTCAATTTCCAGCACTACCTCGGCTGAAAGCATGTGAGCGGGGAAACTTGGCGGCCTTGCCCCGAAAACGTGCGACGCCTGCTTGCGCTTTTCAGGAAGGCCCGCTAGGGGAGAAGCAACGCGGGCGTGGTGGAATTGGTAGACACAAGGGACTTAAAATCCCTCGGCCCTAGGCTGTACGGGTTCGAGTCCCGTCGCCCGCACCATAACTCTTGCGCTACCGCGCTTCGCGCTACTTGAGCGCGGATTGTTGCGCTACCGCCTTGCGGGCTACTTGAGCGCAGAATGTTCGCGTAACCACTCGGCTTGAGCCCGGATTTGTCGGGGTTCGCTTCGTTGCATACCAAGTTTCCCGGGGTCTCCGGCCGGAGATCCCGCCTGCCAAACCTGTTTGAAGCGCTTTGCCGCGCAATGTTTCGGTATGTCACTGGATCGTAGCGAACCTGTCACAATTTGCGCCGGAAAGAGCGGTAGAAGGCGCTTTCCCTGATTTGCCGGTTCCCGATCCGGGACGGCACACATGCATTTGATCTTGCTGCCGGAGACTTGCCTCATGACCTTTGCCGACAAGACCGCGCCGACGGGCAGCGAGTTGACTGTCTTCAAGAACGCCCGCGTCGTTCTGGCGGGCGAGGTCGTCACCGGTCATGTGGCGGTTGCCGGCGGCAGGATCGTCTCCGTTGACACCGGCGTTGCGCCTCAGGCAGGCCACGATCTTGACGGCGACTATCTGCTGCCCGGGCTGGTCGATGTCCACACGGATCACTTCGAGAAACACATCTTCCCGCGCGCGCATGTGCGCTGGGACCCGGCGCGGGCTGCCCTTGCGCATGATGCCCAGATCATCGGCAGCGGCATCACCACCGTGTTTGACAGTCTCTGTGTCGGGGCGACGATCAAGAACCCGGAGCGCCGCGAGATCCTGGCGCCGATGATCGATGCGCTGGAAAGCCTGCAGCAGGCCGGCATGCTGAAATCCGAGCATCTGGTGCACCTGCGCTGCGAGATCACCGATGCGGAAACGACTCGCTTGACCGAAGAGAACATCGCCAAGGAGATCGTGCGCATGGTCTCGGTGATGGAGCACCTGCCCGGACGGCGGCAGAGCAAGAATGTTGCCGCCTATATCGAACGGCGGATGGCGGATACGGGGGAGACCCGCGCGCAGGCCGAAGAGGCGACGCAGGAACTCCTGAATTACTCGGACGATATCAGCGGCAAAGTTCTGCCCGCCGTGGTCGCGCTGGCACACCGGCACGGTTTGCCACTGCTCAGCCACGACGACACGGAACTGGAGCATATCGACGAGGCCATTGCCGCCGGAATTTCGGTGTCGGAATTCCCCTGCACGCTGGAAGCAGCGCGCAAGGCGCGGCTCCACGGCATGCACATTGTCGCCGGGGCGCCCAACGTCATCCGCGGTGGCTCACAGTCCGGCAACGTTGCGGTCAGCGCGCTGCTTGCGGAAGATCTTGTCGATATCCTGGCCTCGGATTACGTGCCGAGGTCACTGCTCGATTGCGCGTTCATGGTGGGGCTGGGCGAGGCGTTTCACGCCGACCTGCCAGCAGCGGTCCGCATGGTGACGAAGACACCGGCCCAGGTCGCCGGTCTTGAGGACCGGGGCGAGATTGCCGAAGGCAAACGAGCAGACCTGCTCCATGTTGGTCTTCACGGCGGCCATCCCTTTGTCCGCCAGGCCTGGCGGGAAGGGAAGCGGGTGCTTTAGGAATACTCTTTGTTGAACAGGATCGATTGGTGAGGCAGGGGCATGGATGCCATGGTCGAGCCTTGGCATTGTGAACTGTTGAGGCTAGGTGGTTGCAAGGAAGATAAAAAAACCACCACTTCGTCATTGCAGGGTCAAGCCCTGCAATGACGAAGAGAGGGGATTTTCGATTGCCATCGAAGATTCAGCATCTCGTGCCCAGCTACCCGCCAATGATCCGCTTCCTCAAGACCCCCGAGAAGCCGTCGATCAGATAGACCATGAAGATGATCAGGAAGATGATCGTCCAGGCTTCCGGCCAGCGATAGGCGTGGATGCGGTCGGCGAGCAGGAAGCCGATGCCGCCGGCGCCGACGATGCCGAGGATGGTGCCGCTGCGCGTGTTGCTCTCGAAATTATAGAGCACGATCGACAGGATCACCGGCAGCGCCTGGGGAAGGATCGCGTAGCGGATAGTCTGCAGCGGGCCGCCGCCGGAGGCCTTGACGCCGTCGACGGGTTTTTGCGACGTGTTTTCAATCGCTTCGGAAAAGAGTTTGCAACAGGTTCCGACCTCGGAAACGGCAATGGCAAGAATGCCGGCAAGGGGACCGAGACCGAATGCGCGGATAAAGATCAGCGCCAGGATCAGCTGCTCGACCGCGCGCAGCGCGTCGAACCCGCGCCGGGTGCCAAGGCGAAGCCATCGCAACGGCAGGATGTTCCTGGCGCCTTGAAACGCCAGCGGAAAGGCGACAAGGGCGCCGAGAAGCGTGCCTATGAAGGCCATGGCGACGGTCTCGCCGAGGCCTTTCAGAACTTCCTGCCACTCGGCCCAGGAGGACCAGATATGGGGCGGGAACATGAAGGACAGGACATGGCCAAAGCGGGTGGTGCCTTCCAGGAGGCGCGCCGGAGAGAAGCCGAAATCCCACAGGCACCAGCCGGTGAGGAGCACAAAGGCGGTCCAGAGCAAGGTGCGCCTGACCAGTTTGCCGGCCGGTGTCCGGAATGCATCCGGTACGCGCCGGCGGGCCTTTTCCAGATCGGTGACGAGTTCGGTCATGGTCAAACGCCCTTTCCGGTGAGGCCGATGATGCGGTGGCGGATCTTTTCGCTCAGCATGTCGATGACGATCACGGTGACGAAGACGATGAGGAACAGTGCCGAGAGGTCGGTGTATTCCTGCAGGGACATTGCAATCCGGATCTCCTGGCCGAGCCCCCCGGCGCCGACAAAGCCGACAATTGAGGACGAGCGGACATTGATCTCGAAACGCAGCAGCGTGTAGCTGATGATGTTCGGCACCACCTGGGGCACGATGCCGTAGCGGATCTGGTCGAACCAGGATCCCCCCGACGCCTTTATGCCTTCCAGCGGGCGCATGTCCGCATTCTCGTTGGCTTCCGAATAGAGCTTGCCGAGAGCGCCGGTGGAATGAAGGCCGATGGCAAGGACGCCGGCAAGCGGGCCGACGCCGAAGCAGAAGACGAAAATCAGAGCCCAGACGAGATCGGGCACTGTGCGCAGGATCTCCAGATAGCGACGCGCAATGTTGAGGATCAGCGTGTTGGGGGCCAGGTTGCGTGAGGCCGGAAAGCTGAGCAGAAAGGCGCCGGCAATGCCGAACAGCGTCGCGAGATAGGCGATCAGCAGGGTTTCAAGCAGAAGCCGGAGCCAGACCTTCCAGCGCCAGAACCACTCGCCAAGATCGGCACCGAGGCTGTCCCAGTGGAGGACGGGCAGGGTCTTGTAGAGATATTCGCCGAGCCGCGGCAGACCTGCCCAGATCTTCCACATGGAAACACGCTCACCGCCCGGCAGCGTGACGTCGGTCATGTCGAAGAACCCGCCGATCCAGGCAGCTGCGAGGAAACAGGCGCCAAAGAGCAGCGTCGACACGAGATTGACGCGTAGTGCGGACTTGCGGGCCACGGCATAGTCACGTTCGAACTGGTCGACGGCAGGGGAAAAAGCTGTCATGTCTGAGCTTCCGATGGCTCCTGGACGGGGGATTAGTGCGAAGCGATCGTTTCGTCGGATGCCTTCTCAATCGTCATCCCGGCCAGGCGAAGCGCGAGCCGGGATGAGGATGCTCGGGCAAGCGGGAGCGGCCGGTAAGGTGCCACTCCCGAAAGCCGGAAGGATCAGCCGCCGCGGCGCTGCTTCTTCAGCCAGTCGCGCATTTCCACGATCCACTGATAGCGCTCGTGGTCGACCTCGATCCAGCCTTCCTGGGTGCTGTCCTCGCCGCCGGTCATTTCGATGAAGGCCAACGTGTCCTTTTCCGGGATGTCCATGAGCGCGGTGCGCATGGCGTCGATCAGGCCCTGCGGCAGATTGGTGCGGGCAGCCAGCGGGCCAGAGGTGATTTCCGGCGATTTCCAGATGGTGCAGATCGAACCTTCCTCGATCATGCCCTTGGTGACCATGCGCTGCGGGATACCGTCTTCTTCGTTGGTGATGTAGGTGGCGGCGGCATCGTACTGCTTGTTGTAGACGCCGAGCACGCCGGTTTCATGAGCGCCGGAGAAAGGGGTCGCTCCGAAATAGTCCTTCGGCTCGTAACCCTGTTTCGACAGGTTGAAATAGGGAACGGCGTAGCCGGAGGTACTGTCCGGATCGGCAAAGGCCAGGGTCTTGCCCTTCAGGTCTTCCAGGGTCTTGTAACCGCTGTCGCAGCGCACGGCGACGACGGAGAAATAGCCGGTGGAGCCGTCCTTCTGCAGGCGGGAGACCAGCGGAACGACGCCGCCGTTGGTTTCCGTATAGGCGGCCGCATAGGAGGACGAGCCGAAGAAGGCGAATTCGATCTGGTCGGCGGCGATCGCCTGGATCACGCCGTCATAGGAACCGGCGGTGAAGATTTCCACGTCAACGCCGAGTTCGTTCTCCAGGTACTTCTCGAACGGCGTGTAGCGGGCGATCCGGTCCTTTTCGTTTTCGCCGGAAAGGATGCCGAAACGGACGGTCTTGTACTGGTCCTGCCAGGTTTCCGCCCGGGCCGGGGAGGCGGCAAGAACGGCAACGGAAACGGCTGCTGCAAATAGGGCCTTCATAGGAATGCTCCTTCTATGGCCGGACGCGCCGGCGGACACGCGGCCAAAGCCGCTCGGTGGACCGGGGCGGATGGTTGCCCCGGCAGGGTCAGGCTCCGACCGCCTTGGCAACGGCTCTGGAGGAAATGGCGTGGAGAGCGGTCGAGGTGACGGCTTCGTCGATGTCGGCGGCAAGGTCCTCGCTGCCGTAGATCTCGCGCACCCGCTCGGCCGTCAGCGCTTCCGGCGTGCCGTCGAAATGCACCCGGCCGGCCTTCATGGCGACGATCCGGTCGCAATAGGCGCGGGCCGTGTCGAGTGTGTGCAGGTTGACGAGGACCGTCAGTCCGTCTGTCCGGTTGATCTCGCGGAGCGCGTCCATAACCTTCGTCGCATTGGCCGGGTCGAGCGAAGCGATCGGCTCGTCCGCCAGCATGATGCGCGGGTTCTGGACCAGGGCCTTGGCGATGGCAACGCGCTGCTGCTGGCCTCCGGAGAGCGTGCCGGCGCGCTGCATCGCCTGGGGCACGAGGTCAAGCCGGTCGAGCGCCGCAATGGCGCGGGCCCGGTCCTCATCGGAAAAGGAGCGTGCCATGGAGCGCAGGAAGCCCTTGTGGGCAATGCGGCCGACCATCACGTTGGTCAGCACGTCCATGCGCTCCACCAGGTTGAACTGCTGGAAGATCATGGCGCAGTCGGCCCGCCACAGGCGCAGATCGCGGCCCTTGAGGCTGGTGATATTGCGGCCTTCGTTCAGGATCGTGCCTTGGCTCGGATCCGTCAGCCGGTTGATCATGCGCAGCAGGGTGGATTTGCCGGCGCCGGAGCGGCCGATCACGCCAACCATCTGACCTTTCGGAATGGCAAGAGAGACGCCGTCGACCGCCGCCAGCTGCCCGAATTCTTTCGACAATTGTTCAATGACTAACATCGGCACCCCTCGGAAAACGGAGAGCCAACTAGCAGGAAACCGCGGAATGCAGATGTCTATACGATTATACTTTTATGAATTTTTACGACACTGATCTCTGTCTTGTTTGCCGGGAAAGAGATAAGGGCAGGGTGCAATTATTGATTTTTGATCTTTTCCAGAAAATGTTGTGCTTTTAGTCCGATTAAACTTAGTAAATGTCGTCGAAAATACATAATACTTTCATGTTCAGCGCCCCGCTTCTCGATAGGCTCCAGCTGCCTTGCCGGCTTTGTTTCGGCTGACTGAGGAGTTTTGCCATGCGCTTTTTGAAATCCGCCGCTCTCGCGGCCGCCGTTCTTGCCGCTTCCCTGTCTTCTTCCCTTGCCGACACGTTCAAGCTGGCGGTTACGGACGTGGAAGGCCTGGAGCGCCTTCAGGTGGAATGGGGTCCCTTCAAGGAAGCCCTTGAAAACGCCACCGATCACACTTTCGAGTTCTTTCCGGTCACCAGCCGGACCGCCGCTGCCGAAGCCCTGCGCGCCAAGCGCGTCGACTTCGTGGTGACGGGCCCTGCCGAATATATCGTCATCAACAAGCTGACCGAGGCCCGGCCGCTGATCGGCCTTGGCCGTCCGGACTATTTCTGCGCCATCGTCGTGCGTGCCGACAGCGGCATGACCCGGCCGGCGGATCTGAAGGGCAAGAAGGTTGCCTTCGGCGATATCGGCTCGACCTCCAACATGCTGTGCCCGATGCAGCTGATGGCGGATTATGGCGTCGATCCGGTCAAGGAGATCGACAAGCTGCACACGTCGCGCAACATTGCCCATGAAGCATTGAAGAAGGGTGATGTCGCCGCCATCGGCATCAACCACAATTCCTGGCTGGGCACCCGCAACGGCGACGACAGCGTGCCGAACGGTTTCTTCCGGGTGATCGCCCGTTCCGGCGACCTGCCGAACGACATGATCATGGTCGGCGCGCATGTCGACAAGACGGCAGCCGACAGCCTGCGTGAGGCGATCCTTGAGAACAAGGACGTCATCATCACCGCCATCCTGAAGCACGAGGAAAACGACAAGTATTCCGGCATGGATCTGGTGGCGATCGAGGATGGTGCCTACGACCTCGTCCGCTCCATGTACACCACCGCCGGGTTCCCGCAATACGACAAGTTCATCGGCGAATAATGGTTCAGGCCCTGCTTCAGTCCACCGGCGCGATTGCGCCGGTGGCTCCGGCCCTGCTGCCGATCGCGGAGGGTCCCTGCGATCTGAAAGTCGAGGGGCTTTGCAAGTCCTTCGGCAAGGATCGTAGCGTGCTGCAAAGCGTCTCCTTTTCCGTCGGCCGCAAGCAGGCCGTTGCGCTGATCGGTTCCAATGGTGCGGGGAAATCGACCGCCCTGCGCTGCGCATTGCGGCTGATCGAGCCGGAAGCCGGATCCGTCGTGCTGTTCGGAGAAGATATTTCCGCTGCCCGACCGCGAGATCTCAGACGTGTTCGTGCCGAGGTCGGCTTTGTATTCCAGAAGCACAATCTCGTGCCGAGGGTCTCGGCGCTGACCAATGTCATCCATGGCAACCTTGGCCGGAACGGCGGATTGCGCGGCTGGTCGCAGCTTTTCGCCCCGGCAGAATTGCGGGAACGCGCAATGACCTGCCTGGAGCGGGTGGGGCTGGCGGATCACGCCATGAAACGGGCAGATCAACTCTCCAGCGGCCAGTCGCAGCGGGTCGCAATTGCGCGAGCCCTGATGCAACAGCCGAAAATGATCGTGGCGGACGAGCCGGTCGCAAGCCTGGATCCCGTCGCGGGTCAGGAAGTCATGGACCTGTTTCACCAGCTGACGCGGGAGGAGGGCATTACGCTGCTCTTCACCTCGCACAACGTCCAGCAGGCGCTCGACTATTCAGACCGGATCCTCGCGATCCGGCAGGGCGAAGTCGTCCTGGACGAGGAAAGCAGCCTGCTGACGGCGCCGGATCTCGGAAAACACTATGGCTGAACCGGTCTCCCTCAAGCCAAGGCGATTGCCCGAGCGGTTCGAGCGGCCGGGCGTGCTGCACTTTACCGCCTATGTCGCGCTCATTGCTTTTGTCCTGTGGTCATTTCAGGGCGCGGGGTGGTCGTTTTCCGCGCTGGTCTCGGGCGGACCGGCCCTGGCGGACTTTCTCTCCAGGGCCTGGCCGCCGTCCCTGGAGCGGTTGCCGCAGCTCTCCAAGGCACTTGTCGAAACCTTTCAGATGGCGCTGGCCGGGACGATCATCGGCATCGTCCTGAGCCTGCCGCTCGCCATCCTCGCGGCCAGGGGCTTGACCCGGCAGACCATGGCCTCTCGTGCCGTCTATACGGCTTCAAGGCTGCTGATTGCCCTGTTCCGGACGGTGCCGGATCTTGTCTGGGCGCTGGTTTTCGTGATTGCGGTCGGCTTGGGTCCATTTGCAGGCACGCTGGCAATTGCCGTCGACACGATCGGGTTCTGCGGCCGGTTCTTTGCGGAATCCATGGAGGATGTCGAGAAGGGGCCGAGCGAGGCCCTGACGGCGGCCGGGGCGAGCCGGATCGATACGATCTTCTGCGCGGTGGTTCCCGCCGCCATGCCCTCTTTCATTACCACTTCGCTGTTCGCGCTCGAAAAGGCGACGCGCTCGTCCGTCGTGCTCGGTCTTGTCGGGGCCGGCGGCATCGGCATCGAGCTGAAGGTGGCGATGGATTTTTTCGACTACCAGCTCGCGATGACCATCATCCTGATGATCTTCGTTCTGGTGCTTTGTGTTGAGCGGCTCGGCACCATTGCCCGCAGCCGGATACTGGAAGGATCGTCTCAATGAGCGACATGCAGACCCTGGAAAAGACCGACACGGCCCATCTGGCCTGGGACAAGCGCTGGCGGACCGAAGAAGGCCGCGCCGACTGGCTGCGCCCGGAAGAAGATGTTGCGGGCCTCATCGAGACGCTGCAAGGGCAGGGACCGGTCAGGGCGCTGGATCTTGGGTGTGGCGTCGGCAGGCACGCACTGGCCTTCGCCCGGGCGGGTTTCGAAACCCATGCCATGGATCTCTCCGAAGCCGGTCTCGCGGAATTGCAAAAGAGTGCGCAGGTAAGCGGCCTGACCGTTGAAACCCACCTGGCACCGATGACGGCACTGCCGTTTGAGGACAACAGCTTCGACTATGTGCTGTCCTTCAACGTGATCTATCACGGCGATCCCTCGATCGTCCGGACCGCGATTGCCGAGATTGCCCGGGTGCTCAAGTCCGGCGGTGTCTATCAGGGTACGATGCTTTCCAAGCGCAACGGCAATTTCGGGCTGGGAAGGGAAGTCGCCCCCGATACCTATGTCAGGGACGGAGACGACGACAAGGATCATCCGCATTTCTATTGCAGCGCGGTCGAACTGGTCGATCTCTTCGAGCGCTTTGAACTCAGCTATCTGGAGGACAAGGTCCACAGCAAGCCGGGTTCGTGGCACTGGCACATGATCGCAGATCTGCGCAAATAGGCCCTGGACGGCAGGGATGGCCGCACGCACAGGCATGCGGCCATCCATACTTATTCCGCCGCCGGTTCCGGCAGAGGTTCTTCCGATTCCGGGCCAAGGGTCTGGTCGGCGCCGGCGGTCGGCTGGCGGGTGAAGCCCTTGAGGTCGGCGAATTCGCGGGCATCGCGCTGGATCTCGACCGGGCTCAGCGCGTAGCCCGTGGCAAGTTCGGACAGCGAACGCAGGGCATGCATGTGGATGCGCTCATAACCGTGGCTGGCATCGACGCCGAAGGTGATCAGCGCGGTACGCACATCGGCGCCGGCCTCGATCGCGGTTGCCGCATCGGAGCGGTAGAACCGGAAGACGTCCTTCTGGAACTTGATGTCGTTGTCGCGGCAGAGCTGGACCATCTTGCGGGTCAGGTGAAAGTCGAACGGGCCGGTCTGGTCGGCCATGGCGATGGTGACGCCGAATTCGTCCGAGTTCTGTCCCGGTGCAGTGGTGCCGTTGTCGATGGCAACCAGGGAAGCGATATCCGGCGTCAGGATGGACTGGGCGCCATGGCCGGTTTCCTCGGCGATGGTGAACAGCCAGAAGACATCGACTGTCGGTTCGATATCGGCTTCAACCAGCGCCTTGATCGCTGCCAGCATGACCGCGACCCCGGCCTTGTTGTCGAGATGGCGCGAAACGATGAAGCCGTTGTCGAGGAATTCCGGCACCGGATCGATGGCGACAAAATCGCCGACATCGATGCCGAGCCGATGCAGGTCGTCCACCGACTTGGAATAGGCATCGACCCTCAGTTCCACATAGGGCCAGCCGACGGGGAGTTCGTCGACGCCGGTATTGTAGGTGTGGCCGGAGGCCTTCAGCGGCAGGATCGTACCGGTATAAGCGCCGTTTTCGGAAAAGATCGTGGTTCTCGCGCCTTCCGCAAAACGCGCCGACCAGTGGCCGATGGGAACCAGCTCCAGACGGCCGTTGTCCTTCAGCGACTTGACCTGGGCTCCCAGCGTGTCGAGGTGGGAGACAAAGGCTCTCGCAGGCCGGCGGGTGCGGCCGGAAATGCGGGCACGCACGCCGCCGCGGCGGGTGATCTCATAAAAAACGCCAAGGGCTTCCAGCTCCTTCGACACGTGCCGGACGATCTCGTCCGTGTAGCCGGTCGGGCTCGGGATCTTGAGAAGATCCTTCAGCCGGTCGGACAGATAAGCGATGTCGATATTCAGAAGTGTCATATGGCGGCCCGGTGCAGTGTCGTCCTGACGGGCTGAGGCACCGACAGGGGGAACAGGAAATCGACGAAACGCTCGGCGGTCGGCTGCGGTTCGTGGTTGGCGAGCCCCGGCCGCTCGTTTGCCTCGATAAAGCGATACTCCGGTTGTCGCGGGTCCTTGACCATCAAGTCAATGCCGGTGACCGGAATTTCTATTGCCCGGGCCGCCTTGATGGCCGCTTCGATCAATGTGTGATGAGTTTCCCCCGTGACATCATGGATCGTGCCGCCGGTGTGCAGATTGGCTGTGCGCCTGACCGCAAGCCGTTTGCCTTCCGGCAGGACGTCTTCGAGCTCAAAGCCGTTTGCCGTCAGGCAGCGCCGGACTTCGTCGTCGATGTCTATCTTTGATTCCCCACCTGTTGCGGCCGAGCGCCGGCGGGACTGGATATCGATCAGCTCCTGAATGGTGGCCTTGCCATTGCCGCAGATTTCCGCCGGTTTGCGCAGGGCAGTTGCGACAACCTTGTAATCGATCACCACCAGGCGCAGGTCCTGGCCGGTAACGAACTCCTCGATCAGCACGTCGTTGGAATAGGTCCGGGCGACCTCGACGGCAGCCGTGACCTCATCGGTGGTCGTCAGGCCAATGGCAATGCCCTTGCCCTGTTCACCGCGCGCGGGCTTGACGACAACGGAGCCGTGTTTGCTCAAGAACGCGTCGATCTCGTCGGCGGAGCCGGCGAGGATCTGGTCCGGCACGGCAACACCGGCCCGCTCGACGATCCGGCGGGTGGTCGCCTTGTCGTCGCAGATCGACATGGCAACCGCGCTGGTGAATTCGCTCAAGGATTCGCGGCAGGAAACCGAGCGGCCGCCATAGGAGAGCCGGAAGAAACCGCCTTCCGCATCGATGATCTCCGCCTGAATGCCCCGACGCCGCGCCTCGTTGACGATGATCGTGGCATAGGGGTTGAGCTTGTCCTCGACCGCGGGGCCGGCAAAGAGGGCCTCGTTGATGGTGTTCTTGCGCTTGACCGTAAAATAGGGAACCCGCTCGAAGCCGAGTTTTTCGTAAAGCCCGATGGCGAGGCCGTTGTCGTGCAGGACGGAGAGGTCCAGATGCGGTGCGCCCTTGCCCTTGAAGACCTCCACCATGCGGCGCACCAGCGCCTCGCCGATGCCGGGAAAGCGCGCCTGGGGCGAGACCGCGAGGCACCAGAGCGAGCTGCCGGGATCGGCGCCGTTCGTCGCCTTGCCGTGGTCGACGCCCATGGCAGTGCCGACGATGACACCGGTCTCGTCCTCTTCGGCGACCAGCACGGTGATCATGCGCGGGTCGAGCGCGGACCAGAAGAATTCCGGCGGCACGGGCACCATGCCGCGGCTGAGATAGAGCTCGTTGATCGCTTCCGCATCGCTGCGCGAGGAGAGGCGCCGCACGGTGAAGCCCTTGCGGCGCATGCGGGCCGGGCGGTAGGTGGCAAGGTTCACGCGGAATGTGTGCGAGGGATCGAGGAACAGCTCCTGCGGCGCAGAGCCGACCAGCACATGCGGGTCGCGCACATAAAAGGCGATATCGCGCCGGTCGGGCCGCTCGTTGCGCAAGACCTCGACCAGCTTGTCCGTCTCGCGGTAGGTGTTGGCAAAGACCAGTCTGCCCCAACCGCAATCGACGAACCGGTTCTTCTGGGCCTCTGTCTCGTCCTGCCGGTACTCCGGTTTGAGGCCATGTTCGCGCATGCGTTTCAGGCGGTGGTCAAAGGCGCCTTTCGGCCGCGATGGTTCATTCTCCGCCATTTGCTCAGACCTCCTGCGCCTGCAGCCACATCTCCAGCAGCGCGACCTGCCAGAGTTCCGATCCGCGCAAAGGCGTGATGTACTTGGTCGGGTCGGCGTAAAGCTTCTCAAGATAAACGTCGTTGAAGAGGCCGCGTTCCCGGGCTGCCTGGCTGGAGAGCGTGTCGCGCACCATGTCCAGATAGTCGCCCTGGATGTATTTGAGAGCCGGCACGGGGAAATATCCCTTGGGGCGGTCAATCACGGCGCTCGGGATAACCTTCCGGGCAGCTTCCTTCAAAACGCCCTTTCCTTCCTGCGCAAGTTTGAACTCCGCCGGAATGCGGCCTGCCAGTTCCACCAGTTCATGATCAAGGAAGGGAACGCGGGCTTCAAGCCCCCAGGCCATGGAATGATTGTCAACCCGCTTCACCGGGTCGTCCACCAGCATGACGTTGGTATCGAGGCGGAGTGCCTTGTCGACCGGGTCTTCCGCTCCGGCCTGCGCGAAATGCGCCTCGGCAAAGGCAAGGCTTTCGTCCCTGTCGCAGTGATAGGCGGGGGAGACGGCTTCCGTCATCTGCGCGGCCGTCCGGTCGAAAAAGGCGGCAGCATAGTCCTGCAGCGGCCGGTTCGATCCTGTGAGCTTCGGATACCAGTGATAGCCGGCAAAGACTTCGTCCGCGCCCTGGCCGGACTGGACCACCTTGATGTGTTTGGAGACCTCACGCGACAGCAGGTAGAAGCCGATATTGTCGTAGGAGACCATCGGCTCCGACATCGCCCGGATCGCGCCGGGAAGGTTCTCCTGCAGCTCCGAGGAAGGGATGAAGATCTTGTGGTGATTGGTGCCGTAGTGCTCCGCGATCAGATCCGAATACTGAAACTCGTCACCCTTCTCGCCATGGGCTTCTTCGAAGCCGATGGAGAACGTGGCCAGTCCCTGTTGGCCTTCCTCGGCCAGAAGGCCGACGATCAGGCTGGAATCGACGCCGCCGGAAAGCAGCACGCCGACCGGAACGTCGGCGACCATGCGGCGGCGAACGGCGGTGCGCAGGCTTTCCAGCACCTCGTCGCGCCACTCGTCGGCACTTCGGGCCAGATCCCTGGAAGATTTGGCAAAGTCCGGTTTCCAATAGGTGTGGTCGCTCGACCGGCCATCGGCCTCGATGGTTCGCACGGTTGCCGCGGGAAGCTTGCGCACACCATTGAGGATGGTGCGCGGGGCGGGCACGACCGCGTGCCAGCTCATGTAATGATGCAGGGCAACCCGGTCGATGGATTTGTCGACGCCGCCGCCGGCCAGAAGTGCGGGCAGGGAGGAGGCAAAGGCCAATCGGCCGCCGGCTTCGCTGAAATAAAGTGGCTTGATGCCGAAGCGGTCGCGGGCAAGGTGGATGCGGCCGCTGTCATGCTCGTGGATCGCAACGGCGAACATGCCATGGAAGCGGGAGAAGCAATCCTTGCCCCATTCCGCCCAGGCTTTCAGGATCACTTCCGTGTCGCTGGTTGAAAAGAAACTGTAGCCGCGGTCGATCAACTCGGAGCGCAGCTCCTGATAGTTGTAGATGCAGCCGTTGAAGACCAGGCTGAGGCCGAGCGCCATGTCGGTCATCGGCTGGGTGCCGCGCTCGCTCAAGTCGATGATTTTCAGGCGCCTGTGGCCGAAGGCTATCCGGCCGCGCTGGGTCACGCCCATGCTGTCCGGCCCGCGGGCCTCCATGGCGTCCGCCATCCGGCTGACCCGGATTACATCCGCCTGAGCCCCGTTGAAAACCACTTCGCCGCAAATGCCGCACATATTGACAATTTTCTCCGTTTCTTGAAAAGACGCGCATTATATAGAACTCTAATCATTAGAGTTCAAATGAATAGAGGTGTAATGATGCAGGCGATGCAGTCATCGCAAGTGGTCAAGGCCATCCGGAAGATCGTCCGGGCCATTGATCTGCGCTCCAGGGAAGTCTCGCGGCTGACAGGGCTAACCATCCCGCAAATCGTTGTTCTTCAAGGGATTCGCGATCTCGGGGAGGTGACGACGAAGGCGCTTTCCGACAACGCGGACTTGAGCTCCGCGACCGTGGTTACCATACTCGACAAGCTGGAGGAAAAAGGTCTGATCGAGCGCTACAGATCGCTTGCGGACCGCCGAATCGTGCATGCGCGGCTGACGGAGAGGGGCGTCGCAGAAACTGCGAACCTGCCGGGTCTATTGCACGAGGAATTCGAACGCAAGTTCGCAGCTCTTGCCGCCTCGGACCGGGATCAACTTGTGAAAGCGATCGAAGGGATCGCGGAAATGATGGATGCCCACAAACTGGATGCGGCGCCGATCCTGATGACCGGAGGGCTCTCGGACTGACGGACCATCAGGCGCGACGTTTGGTGGTCTCACCGTTGCCGACGCCGTCCGTGCCGGAGCCAAGGTGTGTATGGAACGCATCGAGCTGTTCCTGAATGCGCTCCGGCGGCACGGCGGGTGAACAGAAGTAGCCCTGGACGCCGTTACAGCCGAGCCTTGCCGTGAGCGCGAACTCGCCGGCCGTTTCCGCGCCTTCCGCAATTATCCTCAGGCCCAGGCTGTGCCCGAGGCCGACGATAGCCTGGAACAATTGCTCCTTCTGTGGCTCCTTGTCGGCATCGGTCAGGAATGCCCGGTCGATCTTCAGCTCCTGGAAGGGCAGCCGGTGCAGGTAGATGAGCGACGAATAGCCGGAACCGAAATCGTCGAGTGAAAGCTGGACGCCGATCCGCTGCAGGTCCGAGAGAATATCGAGAACCAACTGTTCGCTGGTGTCGACGAAGACATTTTCCGTAACTTCCAGGCACAGGAGATGGGCCGGCAGTCCGTAAAGCTCCAGCATGTAGCGAACGGTTTCGGCGAAATTGGTTTGCCGGAACTGCAACGGTGAGACATTGACCGAGACGTGTCCGAAACCGAATCCGGCCTGCCGCCACCTTGCCGCCTGCTTGCAGGCCAATTCCAGAACATAGTGGCCGAGTTCGATGATGAGGCCGGTCTTTTCGGCGATGGGGATGAATTCGCTGGGCGGCACGAAGCCGCGCTTTTCGCTCGGCCAGCGGATCAGGGCCTCCAGGCCGATCAACTTGCCGCCGTCAGGATTGATCTGGGGTTGGTAATGCAGGGTCAGCTGCCGTGTCTTGAGCGCCGCGCGCAGCAGCGTCTCCGTCAGCATTTCGCTCTGGATCCGATCGTTGAGGGGCGGGGCGAAAAACTCGTAACGCGGGCTGCCGTTTTCCTTTGCGGCCCTGAGCGCCAGGCCGGCGACCCTGTGCGCGGTCTCCGCGTCCTCGGCGTCCTGGGGCAGAAGAGCGATGCCGATGCTGGGCTCCACGCGGATCTCGCCTTCCTCGAGCTGGAAGGGGACGGACAGCATCTCGATTGCCTGGACGGCGTAATCCTGCGCGACCGATCCCTTCTTGTCGAAGGGCAGCAGGATGCAGAAATCGTCCGCGGAAATACGCGCTATCTGGGCGCTTGGCCCGAAGATATTGGCAAGGCGCGCATAAGCCTGCAGCAGCACCCGGTTGCCGACCTGCTGGCCGAAAGTATCGTTCACCTTGGCAAAGCCGTTGAAGTCCAGATGGATCAGCGAGGCGGAAAAATTGTCGGTCCGGGTGCGCTTCAGCGTCTGGCTGAGGTCCAGGAAATACCGGGCCCTGTTGCCGGCGGTGGTCACGGGATCCGTATAGGCGAGCTTGTGCAGCTTGTCCTGCAGATCGGTGACCCTTGCCAGTCCGTGCGCGAGGTCGCCGATTTCGTCCTTGCGGTCGACGTAGGGAATTCTTTTCGGCTGGGTTCCGGCAGCCAGTTCGTCGGCCGTCTTGGCGAGTTGGCGCAGGGGGCGCAGTTCGAACCGCAGGAACACGCTGCCGACCAGAATGACGGAAGCCAGAATGAGGATCGCGGCGGTGGTGATCCTGGTCTTCAGCCTGTTCTCCGCCAGAGTGAGATCGTCAACCCAGCCGACATCGACGGCCAGTGCACCGGCAACGCCGCCGGAGGCCGTCAGGATCGGGGTGAGATAGGCAAGGCGAAGCCGTCCCTGAACAGGCACGTTACCGGCATATGGCTGGCCGGCGGCAAGGCTTGAATAGGCGGGATGACCGGCACGGATGGAAAAGGCCGGTGGCGGACTACCGTCAGGCGCGGAGAATGTGGTGGAGAAGCGGTCGAAGGACGCCGTGTCCGGCGACCAGCGGAAGAGATTTGCAGCGCCCTGGTTGGTCTGGCCGATGGTCTTGGTCAACCGGTCCAGCTTGTCGTTCGGCGCAAGCAGATCCGGTTCCCCATGCGCGGCGATGCGGATGGCCACGGGATTGTTTGCTGAATCGAATTCGGGACTGAGAACGGACCCCGTGCCGAAGGACAAGATGGCGACGGCCGCACGCGCTGCGCGGTCGATACGGATTGTAGCGTTTTCCTCCGTCGTCCGGGACAATTCAAAATAACTCAAGCCCGAGACAAGTCCGATGCTGCAAAGCACCGTGATAACAAGAATAACGCCTATCCGGAATGCAAGCGAATGTAAGCCTAACCGTTCTATTTCACCTGATCCTTGTCAATTTCACGCATAAGAGGTTCCTCTCTATCTTAGCACGTAAAAGTAATTCTCAATCGCTACGAAATCCTGAACTCCCGTCGAGAATATGTGCTGCTTTCTGAGGCAACTTTTTAAGGTTTCGATCTAACTCTGCGGCAAATTTTACGATGGTCCGGGATGGCGGGCCCCGGATCAAAACGGGAATGACCCCTGGGAGCGTCGTCTTCAATCGGGGAAGGCGTTGCGGACCCATTGGAAAATGGACCGAAAGGCGCTAGGACGGGAGCGGTGTGCTTCCCGGCAGGGGGCTGGCCGGTTCGGCGTGTATCGGGAAGATGACTGCTTGATTGCTCTCAGACCAGTTTTGAACGTTCTCGGATTTCTGTATGTGGGTCTTGCGACGGCGATGCTCATTCCGGCGATCGTGGACGTTGCGCAGAAGAACGCCGACTGGCAGGCCTTTGTCTTTTCCGCGCTCCTGACCGGCATGGTCGGTATGCTGCTGTCGCTGGCCGTCGGTGGATCGTTGCGCCAGGGACTGGACACCCGCCAGACCTTCATTCTCACGACGCTTGCCTGGACGACACTGCCTGCCTTCGGCGCGCTGCCGTTTCTGTGGCTGGGCATTGGTTACGCGGATGCGGTCTTCGAAGCGGTTTCAGGGTTCACGACGACCGGCTCGACGGTGCTGACGGGGATCGACAGCCTGCCACCGGGGCTGCTTGTCTGGCGCTCGCTGATGCAATGGATGGGCGGGGTGGGGATCATCGTTATGGCGATCGTGCTGCTGCCTTTCCTCAGGATCGGCGGCATGCAGCTGTTCCAGAGCGAGAATTCCGACCGCTCGGAAAAGATCGTCAGCCGTTCGGTGGAACTGATCCGCCTGATCGGCCTGGCCTATCTGTTCATGACCGTCCTGTGTATTGCCTCATACCTGGCGACCGGAATGGACCTCTTCGACGCGTTCAATCACGCATTGACGACCATCGCGACCGGCGGGTTTTCCACGCACGATCTGTCCTTCGGCTACTTTACCAACCCGGCATCGGGCTGGGTGGCCGTGTTTTTCATGATTGTTGGCGCCTTGCCTTTCGTGCTGGTCGTGCAGGCCCTGCGTGGCCATCCCCTGTTGCTGTGGCGCGATCCTCAGGTCAGGGCGCTCCTGGGTTTTCTTGCGGTGGTCTCCCTGACGCTCACGGTCTATCTCGGCGTCACGATGCATTTTCCCTTCGACGATGCGATTTTGAAGGCCACCTTCAATGTGGTTTCCATCGTCACCGGCACCGGTTACGCGCTGGGCGATTTTTCCCAGTGGGGAGCGCCCATGATAGGGGTGTCGCTGCTGCTGATGTTCGTCGGCGGGTGCACGGGATCCACCACAGGCGGTATCAAGATCTTCCGCTTCCTGGTGTTCTTCGGTACTGTGCGGGCGCACCTGCGCCGCATGGTACGGCCGCACCGGGTCATGTCGGAAGAATATGGCGGCACGCGGCTGACACCGGAACTCTCCTTTTCGGTTCTTGCCTTCCTGGTGGTCTATATGGGCTCGGTCGGCGTCATCACCGTGGCGCTTTCCTTCTTCAATCTGGACCTTGTCACCGCCATTTCCGCCGCTGCGACATCCGTCGGCAATGTGGGACCGGGTCTTGGACCGATTATCGGTCCCGCCGGTCATTTCGCGCCGTTGCCGGACGGGGCCAAGTGGCTTTTGTCCTTTGCCATGCTGGTCGGCCGACTTGAACTTTTCACCGTCCTGGTGCTGCTGGATCCGGATTTCTGGTCCAAGTAGGCGGGACCGGACTTTTCCAGGGCCCCGCCGGGCCGCGCATTCGAGAGATCTCGCCATGAAGTTTTCCGCCCCCCTTGTCAGCGGCCGCCTCGTCAAGCGCTACAAGCGTTTCCTCGCGGATGTTCTTCTGGACGCGGACGGCAGTGCAATCACGGCGCATTGCGCCAATCCCGGTTCCATGCTGGGGTTGAGGGAGCCGGGATCGCGGGTGTGGCTGTCGGCGTCCGACAACCCGAAGCGCAAGCTGAAATATTCCTGGGAAGTGATCGAGGCGGACGGTGCTCTCGTCGGTATCAACACCGCCCATCCCAACGGCCTTGTCGAAGAAGCGATCGCAGCCGGGCGCATCGAAGCCTTGTCCGGTTACGCATCGCTGCGCCGGGAGGTCAAATACGGCAAGAACTCGCGGATCGACATCCTGCTGGAAGGGGCGGCTGGTGAAAGGACCTATGTCGAGGTGAAGAACGTTCACCTGATGCGCCAGGCCGGTCTCGCCGAATTCCCGGACAGCGTCACCGCCCGTGGGGCCAAACATCTGGCCGAGCTCGCCGATATGGTGGCGGAAGGCCATCGGGCGGCGATGGTGTTCCTCGTCCAGCGGCCGGATTGCGACCGGTTGAGCCTCGCCTCGGATATCGACCCGGCCTATGCGGCGGCCTTCGCTGAGGCGGCCAATGCGGGTGTTGAGGTCTATGCCATCGGCTGCGATGTGCGGCTCGACGGCATCGACGCGGTCAAGCCCGTCGAAATCGCGATCTGAAATCCGCTCAAGCCTGGCGGACGACGATGGGCGTGCCGTCCGGCACCCGGTTGTAGAGATCGATCACGTCCTGCTGCAGCATCCGGACGCAGCCGGAAGAAACCGCCTTGCCGATGGACCAGGTTTCGGAGGTGCCGTGCAGGCGGTAAAGCGTGTCGCGGTTGCCCTCGAAAATGTAGAGCGCCCGTGCGCCCAGCGGATTGTCGCTGCCACCCGGCATGCCGTTCTTGTATTTGACCAGTTCCGGCTGCCGCTCGATCATTTCCTCTGGCGGGGTCCATTTCGGCCAGGCTGCCTTCCGGGCAATCCTTGCACGGCCACCCCAGGCAAACCCCGCCCGGCCGATGCCGACGCCGTAGCGCATGGCCTTGCCGCCTTCCATGGTCAGATAAAGGAACCGGTTCGGGGTGTCGACGATGATGGTCCCCGCCGGTTCGGGCGCGGAATAATCGACAAGCTGGCGGTAGTAGGCCGGGTCGATCTTCGAAAGATCGATGGCCGGAACCGGGAAGGGTTCCTCAGGCATGGCCCGGTACATCTGCAGGACCTCGGGCTGGATCCGCCGGCCTTCGACAACGGGGCTGCCGGGGCGGGCCGGACGGAGCGGCAACTGGCCGGCTCTCTGGCTGGACGCACAGCCGCTGGCGAGAGCGGCGGCCGCGGCGGCGAGGAACAGTCTTCGGTTCAGCATTCCATGTTCCGTTAGCGAATCTGATAGTCGTTCAAACACTGTCAGCGTCGGGTAAACGCGCGACAAGGCTTAAAGTCGAGTTTTGACACGCATTTGAACTCGTTTCAGTTTCTGCTTGGCCGGTATCGGCTCGCTCGCAAGAAAATAGCCGGCCAGACGCTCTGTCTGACCGGCCTCCAAGGGTCTACAGACCCTGGATCCTTGTCCGGAAATCCCCGGCGGAAACGTGGCACCTTGTTCACCAACCAGTGAGTGCCGGGCCGCAGTTAGCGCAGTTTGGTAGAATTTCTTGCCACGAAACCGGCCAGCTCAGCCCGCGGTTTCCTTGGAAAGCGGCGGCTGGAACTGCCAGCCCATGTCCCACGGGAAATAGATCCAGGTGTCCTGCGACACTTCGGTGATGAAGGTGTCGACCATCGGCACGCCCACCGGCTTGGCATAGACGGTGGCATAATGGGCCTTGGGCAGCATCTCGCGGACAACTTTCAGCGTCTTGCCGGTGTCCACCAGGTCGTCGATCACCAGAACGCCGCTGCCTTCGCCGTCTTCGAGGTCGATCACTTTCGGGTCGATCGGCTTGATGACCTTGAGCGAGCCCTGGCTGTCATAGTCGTGATAGGAGGCGATACAGACCGTTTCGATGGTGCGGATGCCGAGTTCACGGGCAACAATCCCTGCCGGCACCAGTCCGCCGCGGGTGATGCAGACGATAGCCTTCCATTCGCCGACGCTCGACAGGCGCCAGGCGAGGGCGCGGGAATCTCTGTGAAACATGTCCCAGGAAACCGGGAATGCTTTGTTTTGAGCTGGGTTTTCCATATTTTGTCCTTCAGACTTGTCCCGTGAGATCGGCAACGGCCTCAGCAACATCTCTGGCGGCGGCCTTGAGAATGTCTTCGTCGCGTGCGCGGATCACGATCTGTGTTGTGAATTTGCCATCGGTCGCCCGGGGGTAGGAACCGATCAGCGTCTGCGGATGGGCGTCCTGAATGGCGGAAAGGCGCTCGGCGATCCGGCTTTCGGGCATGTCCGCGGCGACAGTTTCCGACAGCATCTTCTTGCCGGTTCTCAGCGTCGGCGCGATCGCATCCATCATGGCCTGCATGATCGACGGCACACCGGCCATCACATGGACGTTTTCCATGCGGAAACCCGGCGCCTTGGAGACCTTGTTCTCGATCAGGTCCGCGCCGTCCGGAATGCGCGCCATGCGCTGGCGTGCGGGCGTGAACTGGCCGGGAGGATAGTGCGGTTCCATGATCGCGACCGCGCGCGGATCGAGGTTCAAGGCGACGCCGAAGGCGGCGGCGACACTTTCCGCGGTGATGTCGTCGTGTGTCGGGCCGATGCCGCCAGAGGTGAAAACGTAGTCGTATTTCGCCCGCAAGGCGTTGACGGCGCTGACTATTTCCGGCTTTTCATCGGGAACGACGCGCACTTCCTTGAGATCGATGCCAAGCGCGGTGAGATAGTCGGCAACGAAGCCGATGTTCCTGTCCTTCGTGCGGCCGGACAGGATTTCGTCGCCGATGACCAGAAACGCAGCGGTTACAACGTCGTCTGGCTTCTGACCCGTCATCTTCGAACTCCCTGACACCTGGATGGGGATTGGCTTTATCCCAGCTTTCCGCCGGGCTCAAGCGAAAGCGGCTAATGACCGGGTGTCCAGCCGTAAATGTCGTCGAAGCGCGCTGCCAGCGCGGTCGGCCGCGACAGGCGCAGCACGGTGTCGCGCGCAAAGGCAAGGGCTCCCGAATAGTGGAAGGTCCGGGCGTTGCCGTGGGAAATGCCCTGGATCCGGGTTGCCCTTGCCTTGCGCGCACGCTCATAGGCCCGCAGCGCCGCAGGGACGTTGTCTGCATCTGCGGGCAGGTGAGCCGCCAGAATAGCAGCATCCTCGATGGCCATGGCCGCGCCCTGGGCCATGAAGGGCAGCATCGCATGGGCAGCGTCACCAAGAAGGGCAATGTGGCCATGGGTCCAGGGACCGGAAGCATCGACGCTGCAGAGCGCCCATTTCAGCCACCTGTCGGGAACGGTCAACAGGTTGCGCACTTCCGTCGGCCAGGACCGGAAGACCTTCAGAACGGTTTCCTTGTCGGCCTTTGCCGACCAGGTTTCGTCCTTCCAGCTTTCTTCCGCCAGCGCAACGATGTTGAGTTCGCGACCGCCGCGCACGGGATAGTGCACCAGATGTGCATCCCGGTGGAACCAGATGCCTGCCTCGCGCCGCCATCTTACCGGAACGCTGGCGACCGGCACCAATGCACGGTAAGCCACCTGGCCGCTGTAATGCGCGATTTCATGTCCGGGAACGAGCTGTCGGACTTTCGACCAGACACCGTCGGCGCCGATCAGGGCCTTGCAAGAAAGATTGCCCGTGACGTTCTGGTCCTGGAAAATGCAGGCGAGATGGTCGTAGGGCGTAGGCTCCAGGTCGAGGACCTGGCTGGCAAGCCTGACGTCGATGCCATCCGTTGCCTGGACTTTCTCCAAAAGGACCCGTTGCAGATCGCCACGATGAATTTCCCAGAAAGGATAGCCGTGGCGATCCTTGATGAAATCGCCAAGTTCAACGGCGGCCAGCTGCCGGCCGGTCGCCGCGGAGCGCAGTTTCATGCAGTCCGGGGCGAAGGCGTGGGGTTCGAGTGCTTTCAGCACTCCGAGCCTGTCCAAAACGGCACAGGCGTTGGGAGAAAGCTGCAGCCCGGCGCCGACTTCGGAGAGGGATCGTGCCTTGTCCATGACAACGATGTCGTGACCGCGGGCGCGCAGGGCGAGGGCGGCGGCAAGGCCGCCAATTCCAGCGCCGGCGATTACGATCGGGGGAGCGGGCTCACCGTTTGTGCTCATGGACCGGTTTTAAGTTACGCCGCGACAGGCGTCCAGCCGCAATCAGACGGCGAGGATTCGGTTGCCTGCAATGTCTTGTCGAATTTGTAGAGCGTCGAGCAATAGGGACAGACGACTTCGTTTTCCGCACCCATATCCAGGAAGACATGGGGATGATCGAACGGGGGATTTGCACCGATGCACATGAATTCCCTTGCGCCGATCGCTACCGAATCGTGTCCGCTGGTGTTCTGGAAATGCGGGACGACATGATCCGCCATGGTGAAAATCCTCTGTCTCTAACGGTTCGGACCCCGATAGCAAATTTCGGCGACCATATCCATTTGTAAGATTCTTCGGGTGTGGACCCGTCTGCGGTCCACTGCCGCAGGAACGGGGCTTTTCGCCTGTTCAATTGGGCTTTGCCATCTTTGCCCAAACACCTTACTGTACAGGTCAAATGTGTTTTCCGTTTACGTAAGGGTTAGACTGGTTTCATGCCCCAGTTCGAATTTGATGGAGTACGGATCGCCTATCTGGACGAGGGCGAGGGCGATCCGATCCTGCTGATCCACGGCTTTGCATCCAACAAACAGGTGAACTGGCAGTATCCGGGCTGGGTCGATCTCCTGGTCAAGGACGGCCGGCGGGTGATCGCCATCGACAATCGTGGTCATGGCGACAGCCAGAAATTCTATGACCCGGCCGCCTATGGTGCACCGGTCATGGCCGAGGATGCCAAAAGGCTGCTGGATCACCTTGCGATCGAGCGGGCAGATGTCATGGGCTATTCGATGGGGGCACGCATCTCCGCGTTTCTGACGCTGAACCATCCGGGCCGGGTACGCCGTGCGATTTTCAGCGGGCTCGGCTACGGCATGATCACCGGGATCGGCGATGCGGAGCCGATCGCAACAGCGCTGGAGACGGACCGCATCCAGGATATTTCCGACCGCACCGGCCGCGCGTTCCGCGCCTTTGCCGAGCAGACCGGGTCGGACCGGCGGGCGCTTGCCGCCTGCATGCGCTCCTCCCGCCAGAAAATCAGCGAAGAGGATGTCGCGCGGATCGAACGGCCGGTGCTGGTTGCTGTCGGTACCAGGGACGATATCGCCGGTTCGCCGCAGAAGTTGGCGGATCTCATGCCGCACGCGGATGTCCTGGAGATCCCGGGACGCGATCACATGGTGGCGGTGGGTGACAAGGTCCACAAGCAGGGTGTCCTGGCATTTTTGAACAACGTCGAGGCGTGAGCGCGTCCGGGCTGCGGGAGGAGCAGGCCGGCCGGAAAGAGGTGAGGGAGGTTGCATGGGTCCGAAACGGGTAGAGTTCCAGGGAGCGGAGAAAAACGGCCTGATCGCCGACCGCTATGGCGCGGGCGAGCAACCGGTCATCATGCTGCATGGCGGCGGCCAGACCCGTCATTCCTGGGACGCAGCCTCCCGGCGCATCGCCGATCTCGGCCACCCAGTCTATTCGCTCGACCAGCGCGGCCATGGCGAAAGCGATTGGGTCCCCTCCGGCAACTATGCCTTTGACAATTTCGCCAAGGACCTCGTTTCGGTCACGCGCCAGGTCGGCGCGCTGCACCGGGAAAGGCCGGTGGTGGTCGGCGCGTCGCTCGGCGGTTTTGCCGGGATGCTGGCGGAGGGCCAGGAAAATCCGGGCGGTCTAGCAGCTCTGGTGCTGGTGGACATCACGCCTCGGATCGACATGGGCGGCGTTGCCAAGATCCTCGGCTTCATGGGCGACCGTGTCGATGACGGATTTGCAGACGTGGAGGAGGCGGCCGACGCAATCGCCCGTTACCTGCCCAACCGGGCGCGGCCGAAAGATCTTTCGGGTCTTTCGAAGAACCTTCGCCTTCATGACGACGGCCGTTACCGCTGGCACTGGGATCCGGCCTTCCTGAAAGCGAAAGAACACAAGGATCCGTCCCTCGGCGTCGCGGCCCAGGACGCGATGCTCAGGGCTGCGGGCAATCTCAAGCTTCCGGTCCTGCTCATTCGTGGTCAGAATTCGGAACTGGTGTCGATGGACCATGTACGTGAGTTCCAGGGTCAGGTCCCGCACGCGAAATTCACCGACATCCGGGATGCCGGCCATATGGTTGCCGGTGACCGCAACGACGTTTTTGCCGGTGCGGTGGAAGATTTCCTGATTGCGTTGAAGGCCGGAGCCGAAGCGGTCTGACTGCCGAAGTCCTGAGTCTTTTCAGGTGCCTGTGCCACGTCCCTGGCAAAATGATTCAAGCGAGGAACCGGGTGGCAGGGCCCGGTCAGCGCCCCCGGAACACCGGCGCACGCTTCTCCAGAAAAGCGTTGTACCCTTCCCGGTAGTCTTCGCTGTCGATGCAGGTCTGGGCATTGCGGAAAGCATCTGCCAGGTCGATCGCCGGCGGACCGGCAAGCTGGTTCAGAGCCTGTTTTGCGGCCTTCAGCGACAGGGGCGCATTTGCGCAGATCGTGGCGCAAAGCGCTTGGATCCGGGCGGCGAGGTCGCCGTCCTCGACAACTTCGTTGATCAGGCCGATCTGCAGAGCTTTTTCCGCAGGGACCCGTTCACCGGTGAAGATCAGGCTTTTGGCATCTGAGACAGAGACGGCTTCCAGAATGTCGCCGAGCGCCTCCGGCGGATAGGCAAGGCCCAGACGCGCGGCCGGAATGCCAAAGAAAGCCGACCGGGCGGCAATGCGGATATCGCAGGCAAGGGCCAGTCCAAGGCCGCCGCCGAGGCAGGGGCCCTCAATTGCCGCGATCACCGGGATGGGCAGCGACTTCAGCGCCCGGAAGGCCGCGACGTTGATGTTGTCGTAGTTTTTGGCTGCCGTGGGTGTGGAGCGGATTGCCTCGAACTCGGAGATATCCGCCCCGGCGCAGAAGGCCTTGCCGCCGGCGCCGCGGAGAATGCACACACGCACATCCGGATTGTTTTCCAGCTCTAGAAGTTTTTGCGGAATGGACTGCCAGGCGGTGAGGGGAAGGGCGTTCTTTCGATCCGGAGCATTGAGGACAAGACTGGCAACCGCGCCGCGAATGTCGAGTGCCGGATTGTCCGAAGAGGCGGTCACAGGGGTGTCCTTCTGCATGTTATCGTCTCTCCTTTCGTTATGGATGATTGCAACGGCCTTGAAAATTTGGCAGTTCCGGGTTCATCAAAGAGGGTCATATCTGATATCAGCAACTTTGATTTGGGAATATCAGACTGCAGTCCTATCTTAAGGGCTCGAAATGACGGCTTGAAAAGGAGACAGGCCATGTCGGCACCGATCGGCAAGTCAGAATTGAAACACGTTCCGATGCATGATCCGGTTTGGCAACAGCTGCGGGATGAGGCGCAGGCAATGGTGGTGGCAGAGCCCGCCCTGTCTTCCTTTGTCTATGAGACTGTTCTCAACCATGACAGCCTGGAAGAAGCAGTCGTGCACAGGCTGGGCGATCGCCTTGGCCGGGACATCGTCTCCGCTTCTCTGATCCGCCAGACCTATCTGGAAGCGCTGGCAGACGAGCCGGAACTCGCCAAGATCTTCCGCGTGGACATCGTTGCGGTCTTTGACCGCGATCCGGCCTGCTTCCGTTACCTGGAGCCGGTGCTCTACTTCAAGGGCTTCCACGGACTGCAGACGCATCGTCTGGCCCATTGGCTGTGGCGCCAGGGACGCAGGGATTTTGCGCTTTATTTGCAGAGCCGCGCCTCCGAAGTGTTCCAGATCGACATCCATCCGGCAGTTCCAGTCGGCCGCGGCATCTTCATCGACCACGGCACCGGCATCGTCGTCGGCGGAACCGCGGTGATCGAGGACGATGTCTCGATCCTGCAGGGCGTCACGCTTGGCGGCACGGGCAAGGAGGATGGCGACCGCCATCCGAAGATCCGCCGCGGTGTGCTTCTGGGAGCCGGTGCCAAGGTTCTCGGCAATCTGGAAATCGGTCACTGCTCCCGGATCGCCTCCGGCTCGGTAGTCTTGCAGGACGTTCCGGCGAATACGACCGTTGCGGGCGTGCCGGCCAAGATCGTCGGCAAGGCGGGATGCGCAGAACCGGCGCGCAGCATGAACCAGCTCCTCGGCGAAGAGGCGGGGACCGATTGACCTTGGCAAAACGAGGCCACGGGTCGGCAAAATCGGGCAAAAGGAAGACGGGGAAAGCGTGCGGAAGGGCTTTGGCATTTTCGCCCGCTCCTGTAGGGTCCGCGCCAGAACGATGCTGAAAGTAAACAGGAGAGCGCCGTGAAACCCGACGAAATCAAAAAGATCGAAGCGTATCTGCGTTCGAAATTCGAAAACAAGAGCATCAAGGTGCAGGCCCGGCCGCGCAAGGACGACAGTGCCGAGGTTTATATCGGTGACGAGTTCATCGGTGTCGTGTTCCGCGATGACGAGGACGAGGACCTGAGCTGGAACTTCCAGATGGCGATCCTGGAAATCGATCTCGAGGACGTCTGACACCGTTTCGACAGCTGATGCTGACAAAGGGCGGCTTCCTGCGGGAGGCCGCCCTTTTTGTTTGTCCGTTGTGCGTGGTCAGGGGCGTTGGAATTCCCGGATCTTTGCCGCAACGCTCGCATCTAGGCGGCGCCAGTCAGGCAGGAGCGCCTGATTGAAGCTATAGCGGAGCTCCAGGCCGGAGGAGAAAACGATAGCCCTGTGGCAGGTCGCGGACCCTGTCGAGGGCTCCTTGCGGCAGCGCGCAATAAACCCGTTCTGCTCGGACGGGTCGTAGACCACGAGGTCGGTTGCAGCCGAGCCGCTGGCGGAAAGGCGCAGCACCTTCAGGCCGTCCGGGCCTGAAATCTCTCCGCCGCGTGCCAGTCGGCGGTAGAACGGATCCAGCCGCGCCCGCAGGCTTTCCCGGCCACGGTTGCTCTCCAGCTCGATCAGAAGGGTGTCTTTGCCGCTGCTGTTTCCCACAATCCCGAGGTCTGGCCAGGACATGGCGAGGCGCAATGTCTCGAAAACGGCCCCTTGTTCAAGGGATTGCCGGCGCTGACGCGCCGAGGCGATGAAGCCCGGCATCAACTCGAACCGGGCAGAGCCGACGGAAACGGAAACTGGCTTCGCGGTCAGGTCTTGTATCGGCCATGCAGATGCACCAGTCCAGGCAGTGATCCTGTCGACCAGATGGGCCGTTCCCAGCACGCAAAGCGCAAGGACAAGCCATGTGAACACGCGGGGGCGGAAGCTGCTGGGCTCTGGAAGTGTCAACGGGATCATCGTGCCACCCCGCTGCCGCGGACTGCTCGGATCTGGCACAGCCTGTCCCGCTTCGGGACAAGTGTCCCGCTCGGGGTGGCCCGCTCCGACACAACAGACGGCCGCATTTCAAGGAATTGGCCCATTTACCGTTCCGGCACAGTCTTTGCTCTTGACCCTTCAGGAATTCTTAATCACTTTCCGTAAGGAAGGGTTAACAAGAGGTTAACGGTCGTGCTGTTCGATATTCTTATCGTTGGATACATCGCCTGCGCCGGTTTCGTCGCTGCGGGCGTGCTGGGCAGCCTCTATCAGTTGATCACGCAACAGCCGCCGAAATTTGCCTTTGACGGCGATCGGCTGCTGCCGTTCATGGGCGGGCTTCTCGTATGTGTGTTCGCAGGCCCCTTCATCATCATGCGAAATGCCATTCGCGGGCGCCGCATCGAGGGACGTCCGCTTGGCTGGCTGGTCGCTTCCTCGACCATCGCCGGCATGTGGAGCATGTGCTCCGGCATCATGGTGATCAACGTTGTCCTGCTGATGGTTGGTTTTTCCTGAGGTCTCATGCCGGTCTATGCACTTGACGGACGCACGCCTGTTTTCCCGGAAAACGGCGAGTACTGGGTTGCTCCGAACGCGACGCTGATCGGCGACATCGTGTTGAAGGATGCTGCCAGCGTCTGGTTCGGCGCGGTGCTGCGCGGCGACAACGAGCCAATCACCGTCGGTATCCGGTCCAATGTCCAGGACGGCTGCGTGTTTCACACCGACATGGGCTATCCGCTGACGATCGGCTCAAACTGCACCATTGGGCACAAGGCCATTCTTCATGGCTGCACTATCGGAGACAATTCGCTTGTCGGCATGGGGGCGACCATTCTCAACGGCGCGGTGATCGGGTCAAACTGCATCATCGGAGCAAATGCCCTGATTGCCGAGGGCAAGGAGATTCCGGACAATTCGCTGGTGGTCGGCGTTCCGGGCAAGATCGTCAAGACATTGCCGGAGGAGATTGCCGCCAGCATTGCCAATTCGGCCGACGGCTACGTGCGCAACTGGCGACGCTTCAAGGCTGGCCTGCGCGAACTCTGATCGTTCTTCAATCACGACACGCCCGAAAAGACGGGAACCGGCCTGCGGGGGGCGGGCCGGTTCCCTGGATCCGGTCGTGGTAGGGATGGGGAGGGTGGGGACGCGACCGGATCGTCTCAGAGGCCCGGCGAACCGGACCAATTCCCAAACCTATTTGGATACGCTACTGACCGTGGTCACGCGCGTGTCGGCGATGCCGGTCCACAGAACGGGCGAGCTGGCGGACTGGCGCTTGATGTAGCGATAGGGTGTCGAATACCAGGGCAGGACTGCCTCGATCTGATTGTCGAGGATCATGTCGCCATGGTCGGTGCGCACCGTCAGCACCGCGTGTCCCGAATTCTGAGTATCCTTGGCGACGGTGATCAGGAGCGCGCTCTTGGGCCAGCCGGCTTCGATCAGCACGCGCTGCTTTTCAAGAACATATTCCTCGCAGTCGCCGTACCCGTTCACGGGAAAGGTCCAGTATTCTTCCTTGCCGAAGAGATCCTGGTCGGTCATCGGCCGGATGCGCTGATTGACCTCCTTGTTGATGGCAATCAGTTCGTTCCAGCGGCTTTCGTCCAGGCGAACCACCACGGCGTCGTATCGTTCCTTCGGACAAGCCGTCTTGTTGTCCTTGCAGAATTGCACATAACCGACCGGTGCCTTCACCGGCGCTTTCATGTCCATGAAGCGGCCGGGATCGGCCAGCGCCGCAGTTCCTGCGGTAACCGAGGCCAACAACACCGAAGATGCGAACAAAGTTCTCTGAAGTAATTTCATCGTTACGCCCTCCCCAAGGCTGACGCAACGATGACGCATTCGATTTTACTTGGAGAAAATCTTCAAAGTAAAACTAAATGAATATTTGAATTGTATTTGATTTTATTTTTATAATCATTTGATTTTCACTTTAATCAAGTTCGCGACAAACTTTCCTAAAATTCGACGCATCCTCCAGAAGGGCTTGAAAATGAAGGATTTGACGGATCTGGAGCCAAGTATTCCAGAGTGTCTCGCAAGACAGGCAATGGGGCCGAAAGGCGCAAAACCCCTCCCGCCGGGGTGGTGAAAGGGGCAAAAAATTTTTTGAATTTTCGCAGAAAAGGCAGGTTCAAGCCCGGAATCCGGGAAGTCAGGCACCGAACCGCTACCGCTTTGGTTGGTCGGACAGCGCCTTTTCAAGCCACTCTGCCGGCAAGGCCGGAAAGTCTTTGGGAGACCTTGCAATAACCTCGGCAAACAGAACCCGACCTGACTATGTCTGGAGTCTGTGCTGCAAGGAGCAGGGTGCCGGTCGAAAACGAATACGACGCACCAGAACAGTCCTCAAACGTTGCCCGTTATGCGGGAGCAGCGGCTTTGGAACGGAACCCGTTTACCGAGGTTGGTATTAGTTTTCTTCAGGTGCGGAAATATGATGTTCCAGCAGTTCGCGGCTCTGTACGGCCGCAAACTCGACCGCGATACCGCCCTCGACACGGCGGACGACACGGGCGTGCATCTTGCCGAGTGTGATCGGGTCGCCCATTTCCGGCACGATGTCGGTGGCAAGAGCCGCGCCCGACAAGGATACGTCGACGATCCGGCAGACATGTTCGGAGCCATCCGGCAGGATCATCTTGGTCATCGGGTTCTTCGGCACGAAACGGTCGTGGCGGCGGTCTTCGGGAAGATTGAGCTCATCCCGGTTGGCAAGCCAGGTCAGAACATTGGCGATCTTGTCGCGCTTGCGCACGGTATTGCGCAATTCAACCGCAAAACCACCGTCGATCAGACGGGAGATGCGGCCCTCGACGCGGCTCAAGTGATCGAGATAGGCAATGACGCGCTCACCGACCTTGCCGCTCACCGGAGTGATCATGGCCATGCCGCCAGGCGACATATCGATAACCTGACAGGGATATTCGCGGCGATCCTCAAGCATGAACCGGCCCAGAATGTTAACCTGAACGCGTTGATGTCGCCGGCGATCAGTGACTTGAAGCGATTTGCTTCCCTCTGGTGCTGTTGCCAATCCGGCGCTCATGCCTGTTTTTTCCAAAATCGTGCGCAAATCGCACTTACCCCGGCCGAGATGCGATTCAGAAGACGTCTTCAAAGCACTTTAGGCAGCTGGGGTTAACGATGTGTAAGAGTGTAGCCGAGACGGGGCTCAGGTCTAGGCTTGGAGGCGATAAAAATCGCGACTTGCCGCCTGTTGCGGCAAAGTCGAGCAAATTAAACCCGAAAAATAACATCCCGTACGGCGGACGCAACGTCAAGCTGCGGCGTGGAGCGGTGCCGGCAAGGAGGATTCGCCAAGGAGGGAGGGCCGGATTGATTCTCGCAGGTCCGCCAGGGGGCAGGGGGGGGGCAGGGCGCGGCGGGCCGCGCCCCAAATCGGGATCGGATCAGTCTCAGGATTTTCCGCCGGCATAGACCGTCAGGTGCCCGACCTTGCGTTCAGCCCCTTTTGGCAGGGGCGGGGTCGGCACCGCGAGGCCTTCGGCGGTGAAGCGCGGCAGGATCGGGTTGAGCGTTGCAGCCGGTGCATCGACAAAATAAGGACGCTCATCCGGCCAGACCAGGCGCAGGCTGGTGATCGACTGGTTCAAAATGGGATGCAGGCCGATCCAGTACGGCTTTTCCATCGGCGTGCAGCTGCCGAGGATACGGATCCGGCCCTCGCCCGGCACGTTCAGCGGCACCAGCAGCATTTCCATCTGCAGCACTTGACCGCGTTCCGTATGGCCGTTGATGCCGATGACGGCGGCTGCGGCGTCTTCCGTGATGGCGGCAATCAGGCTTTCCAGGGCTTCCCGGTCCTTGACGCTCCAGCCGCGCAGGAAGTTGCGGCCTTTCAGTTCCCGGCAATGGGCCGAGCAAAGCCGGGTACCGGCCAGACGATAGCGCACATCCTTCGGTCCGTTCGTCTCCAGGATGAAGGTGTCTCCCAGCAGGCCGCGGATTTCGCCGGGATCGACTTCGCTGCGGTTCGGCGCCGGCCGTGCACCGCGAAGGTTGTCCCAGTAGTTATAAAGAGTTTGCGTAACGCCGTGTTTCATCTGGTCTCGCCTCTTTGCCATTCTTGCGCCCGGTGTTTCGTCTCAAGACAGTGCCTGTTTCAAAACGGGACGAAATTCATTCCCTGTCTGTGTTTGACGACTACTAAGCAGGGGGCGTGCCAAGTCCCGGGATGTGCTCAAACCCAGTGTTTCTGCGAAACGTTAAGGTTAATTTTGAGTAAAGCTTGTTTTCGAGTGGGTGTGCAGGCAGCTTAACACTCAGTTCACATTGACGACGGGTGGGAGGAACCTGTTGTTGCCGTTCAGGCCGCGGACCGACTAAGACAGCCGCCAGTGCTGTCCCGGGAAACAAGCGCCGGACTTCGTGAACAACTGTCCTTGGCCGGGCGAAGTGGGGACGCGACCGACTTTTGGGGGGCAAACGAAACGCCGGTCATCGGTTGCGATGGCCGGCGTTTTGTTTGTGGCGTTTCGTTTGTGACGTTTTGTTTTCGCCAGGTGTTACAGACTGGTCGTGCAGACGGGGAATTGGCCTCTTGTTTTGTTGCGCATCTGGCTTAGAAGAAGGGCAGGAAAGGCTTGAGGTCCATGAACGTCTATCGCATCGATGAAGAACGCGCCCGGCGCGAGAAAGCCGAGAAGGAAGAGAAACGGCAGCGGCCGTCCGGCCCACGCATGTTCAACCTGCCGGATATCATCGTCTGGTCGGCAGGGATCCTGATAGCGGTTCACTTTCTGCGTGTTCTGGTGCTGCCAGTCAGCGTCGACAACACGATCCTGGCCCTCTTCGCCTTCTGGCCGGTGAAATACGACTATCTCTCCAGCCTGCCGCCCCTGGATCTTCTGTCCAGCCTCTGGGCATTCGTCACCTACAGCCTGCTGCATGGCGGTGCCATGCACATCATCTTCAACATTCTCTGGATGGTGATTTTCGGCAGCGCCGTCGCGCGCCGTTTCGGCACGTCCCGGTTTCTGGTCTTTTCAGCCGTGTGCGCCGTTGGCGGTGCCCTGGCACATCTGGCGACCAACTGGGGAGACGGAGCCCCGATGATCGGCGCCTCCACCGCGATATCCGGTCAGATGGCGGCCGCCATCCGTTTCGTTTTCGAGATTGGCGGTCCGCTTGGCGCGGTGCGTCGCAGTGACCCGGGGGCCTATCAGGTGCCGGCACAGCCGCTTGCGGACTGTTTCCGCAATCAGCAGGTTCTGGTGTTTGTCGCCGTCTGGTTCGGGCTCAATCTGATTTTCGGCCTGACGAGTGCTCCAGGAGCGGGGCAGGCGGCAGCAATCGCCTGGCAGGCGCATATCGGCGGCTTCGTTGCCGGTCTTGCCCTTTTCCCCCTGTTTGACCCGGTTCCGCCGCGCCGGAGCGCCTAGAGCATCACACGTTCAGGAGAACGCATGTAAGATGCTCTGCCATTTTAAGATCGATCAGCGGACCCTCAACCAATGCGCCGAAGATGACGACAACAGTTTGCGCGGACTGTTTTTTTTGCCATGATGCATCTTACCCGCACTGAAGGGTGGTTGATGCCATGGGAGGTGTTTGAATGACCGTTGCCGCTATCCTGAGTGGAAAAGGCCACGAAACTATCACAGCACGCAGCGATGCGCTGCTGGGCGCGATTTGTGAAACCCTGGCAAAGAACAAGATCGGTGCAGTCGTTGTTTCCGACAGCGACGGCAAAGTGGACGGGATCATTTCCGAGCGTGACATCGTTCGCGTGGTCGGCACGCAAGGTGCTTCCGCGCTGCAACTGCCGGTCTCCAATGTCATGACCAAGAATGTCGTGACCTGCACGGAAGAAAACAACATCAACGAAGTCATGGCCCGCATGACACAGGGCCGGTTCCGTCACATGCCCGTCGTCAAGGACGGCAAGCTGACCGGTGTGATTTCGATCGGTGATGTCGTCAAGTTCAAGATCGCGCAGATCGAACTCGAAGCCGAGCAGATGCGCAGCTACATCACGATGGCCTGACCATCAACGGACAGGCCCGGAGAGAACTCCGGGCCTGTCTTCGAGAAAAGCCTGCCAAAGCCTGGAAGTTCCGGCAGGTTCAGTTGGTTTTGTTTTCCCGCGCAGCCAGAAATGCCGTGGCGTCTTCCACCATGTCCTTCCCGTTTTCCCCGTGCCAGGCTGATGTCGACATGTCCGGCAGCCGGTGAGCAATGCCCTTGTGGCAGTCGATGCAGGTCTTTTCGCCCGTGAACAGAAATCTTTGATGCGCTTCGGCCGCTCGCCCGCTCTGACGGGTGATGTCCATGGAGTCCGACGAGTGGCAGTTGCGGCATTCCAGCGAGTTGTTGGCCTTCAGCCGCGCCCATTCGTGCTGGGCCAGTTCCAGCCTGTGTTCCAGGAACTTCTCGCGCGTGTTGATGGTGCCGAAGATCTTGCCCCAGACTTCCTTGGACGCCTGCATCTTGCGGGCGATCTTGTCGGTCCACTCATGCGGCACGTGGCAGTCAGGGCAGGTGGCCCTGACGCCTGAGCGGTTGGAATAGTGGATCGTCGACTTCAGCTCGGCGAACACGTTGTCCCGCATTTCGTGGCAGCCGGTGCAGAATTTCTCCGTGTTGGTCAGTTCCAGGGCGGTGTTGAAGCCGCCCCAGAAGATGATGCCCATGACGAAGCCACCGAGGGTCAGGAAGCCGAGGCTGTAGTGAACGCTCGGGCGGCGGATGGTGTTCCAGAGCCTCTTGAGGAAGGCCAGCATCAGTTGGCTCCCTCTTTTGCTTTCACGTAGTCAAGCACGGCGTCCACATCAACAAACTCGTTCTCGACCAGAGGCCGGGCGTCCGTCTGTGGAACGTGGCATTGGTTGCAGAAATAGCGGCGCGGCGTTACCGATGCCAGGAACTGGTTTTCCCGGTTCATGAAGTGAGTGATCGACACCATCGGTGCCTGGCTGACCTCCACGGCTGTGCGGGAATGGCAACTCAGGCACTTGTTGGAGTTCATGTCGATCTGATAGCCCTCGATCGTATGCGGGATCAACGGCGGCTGTTCAGGATAGTTGCGTACCTGGCGGATATCCGAATTGACGGGCTTGGGCATCGGCTGCGGCGTGGCGTTGTCCGCCAGAGGTGTGGTCTGCCGAAGCGTGGAAATGTTCTCCTGGGCAGCTGCGGCGGCGACCAGCAGGCTGGCGGCGGCGATCAGGCTGATTGCATAGCGTTTCATGGCTCACCTCACACTGCTTCGATGCGCACGGCGCATTTCTTGAAGTCGGTCTGTTTCGACAGCGGGTCTGTGGCGTCCAGCGTCACCTTGTTGATCAGCTGACGGGCATCGAACCAGGGCACGAAGACCAGGCCCTTCGGCGGCTTGTTGCGGCCGCGCGTTTCCACCCTGGTCAGGATCTCGCCCCGGCGCGATTTGACCCGCACCTCGGCACCGCGCCTGAGGCCAAGCGCTTCGGCATCGTCCGGATGCATGAAGCACACGGCGTCCGGTACGGCCTTGTAGAGCTCTGGAACCCGCTGGGTCATGGAGCCGGAGTGCCAGTGCTCCAGCACACGGCCCGTCGACAGCCAGAAGGGATATTCCTCGTCCGGGCTTTCCGCCGGCGGCTCGTAGGGCAGGGCGAAGGCAACCGCCTTGCCGTCCGGCTTGCCGTAGAACTCGAAATCGGCGCCCTTGCGCACGTAGGGATCGTAGGCGCCGTTGTAGCGCCACTTGGTCTCCTTGCCGTCGACCACCGGCCAGCGCAGGCCGCGCACCTCATGATAGGTGTCGAAATCCGCGAGGTCGTGGCCATGGCCCCTGCCGAACGTGGCATATTCCTCAAAGAGCCCCTTCTGGATGTAGAAGCCGAAGTCCTCGGCTTCGTGGTTGGCATAGCCTTCGGCACGCTGTTCGTTCGGGAAAGCATTGACGTTGCCGTTTTCAAAGAGGACCTGGTAAAGCGTCTTGCCCTTGTAATCCGGACTTGCATCGAGGATTTCCGCCGGCCAGACTTCGTCAGTGGTGAAGCGTTTGGAAAATTCCACCAGCTGCCACAAATCCGACATGGCACCCTCGGGTGCTTCGACGAGCTGGTGCCAGAACTGGGTGCGACGCTCCGCGTTGCCGTAGGCACCTTCCTTTTCCACCCACATGGCCGTTGGCAACACAAGGTCGGCTGCCTCCGCGGTGACAGTGGGATAGGCGTCGGAAACAACAATGAAGTTATCCGGGTTGCGATAGCCCGGCAGGCCTTCCTCCATCATGTTCGGAGCAGCCTGCATGTTGTTGTTGACCTGCACCCAATAGCAGTTGATCTCGCCGTCCTTCAGCATGCGGTTCTGCAGCACCGCATGGGCACCGATCCATTCCGGCACGGTGCCCGTGGGCAGCTTCCAGATGGTCTCGGCGATCTCCCGATGTTCCGGGTTGGCCACCAGCAGGTCGGCCGGCAGGCGGTGGGCAAAGGTGCCGACCTCTCGCGCGGTGCCGCAGGCCGACGGCTGGCCGGTCAGGGAGAAGGGTGAGTTGCCCGGCTGGGCGATCTTTCCGGTCAGAAGGTGGATGTTGTAGAGCAGATTGTTCATCCACACACCGCGGGTGTGCTGGTTGACGCCCATGGTCCACAGCGTCATCACCTTGGTGTCGGGATCGGCATAGAGTTCGGCGATCTGTTGCAGCCGTTCCTTGGGCACGCCGGATTTCTCGGCCGCGAAGTCCAGGGTGTAGGGCTTCACGAACTCCGCGAATTCCTCCAGCGTCATCGGCTCGGAGCCGCCCTTGCCGGCATTGGCCGCGGCCTGTTCCAGCGGGTGGTCCGGCCGCAGGCCGTAGCCGATATCCTGATCGCCCTTGCGGAAATTCACATGCTTTGACACGAAATCCTGATTGACCGCACCGGACTGGATGATGTGGTTGGCAACGTAATTGGCGATGATCAGGTCGGACTGCGGTGTGAAGACGGCCGGGATATCGGCCAGGTCGAAGCTGCGGTGTTCGAATGTCGACAGCACCGCCACTTTCACATGCGGATGGCTGAGGCGGCGGTCGGCAACCCGGGTCCACAGGATCGGGTGCATCTCGGCCATGTTGGAGCCCCAGAGCATGAAGGCATCCGCATGCTCAAAGTCGTCATAGCAGCCCATCGGCTCGTCTATACCGAAGGCACGGATGAAGCCGACCACGGCGGAGGCCATGCAATGACGGGCATTCGGGTCGATGTTGTTGGAGCGGAAACCGGCCTTCATCAGTTTGGAAGCAGCATAGCCTTCCCAGACCGTCCACTGGCCGGAGCCGAACATGCCGATTGCCTTGGGCCCCTTGGCCTTCAGGGTCGCCTTCCATTTCTCGGCCATGATATCGAAAGCTTCGTCCCAGGAAACCGGTTCGAAATCGCCGTTCTTGTCGAACTTGCCGTCCTTCTTGCGCAGGAGCGGCGTCGTCAGCCGGTCGGCGCCGTACATGATCTTGGAGAGGAAATAGCCCTTGACGCAATTGAGTCCACGATTGACTTCCGCTTCCGCGTCGCCATGAGTGGCGACCACCCGGCCGGCCTTGGTGGCGACCATGATCGAGCAGCCGGTGCCACAGAAGCGGCAAGGAGCCTTGGACCATTTCAGGTCGGTGAGGCTTGCCTCGGTAACGAGGTTCTGGGCTGCGGCCGGTACCGGAATTCCGGCAGCGGCGGCGGCTGCCGCAATGGCCTGAGCCTTGATGACGTCGCGTCTGGATATTCCGCTCATGATGTTGCTCCTTGAAGCGAAGCGGGCGCAGCCTCAGGCTCGCCGTCGGTCTGGTGAAAGACAAGGGAGGCGTTCACAACGCCGGAAAGCAGTTGAATGTCGGTCAGCGTCTGCACGATCTCGGCTTCGTCGGCCGTTTCCAGTGTGACGATAATCCGACCCTGATCGTCCGCATGGGCGATCTCGGCACCGGGCAGGGTGAGAATTCCCGCTTCAACCTCGGGGCGCTGCTCGAGGCGGGCGTGGATCAGCAGACTGGCAACATGTGTGAGCGTGCTCATGCCACCTCCGGTTCTGAGTGGTGGGTAATCATCGCCAGCGCATCCTGTGGGCAGACGGCGAGGCAGGCGGCGCAGCCGGTGCAGGTGGCTGTCTCGATCTTCAGGCGGCCGAAGGGACGCTTGTCGAGATCGACCCTGATCGCCGACACGGGGCAGCTGTCGCGGCAGAGCTGGCAGGAGATACCGTGATCCTGCAGGCAACCCGGCTGGAGTTCAGCCTTCAAGCCCCAGGGCGGTGTACGGCTCGGGTCGAAGACGGCATCGTCGCAGGCATCCGAGCACTTGCCGCAGAAGGTGCATTCCCGGCCGTCGAAGACGATCATGGGCTTGCCGGAGGCATCCGGTTGCAGAATGGTTTCAGGGCAGGCATCGATGCAGGCGTTGCAGGCCGTGCACTTGGCAGCAATCATCGCCTCGTCCGTCCAGGGAGGACGGATCGGATCGAATTTCGGCGGACTGGGCAGCTTCAGAAAGGATCTGCGGCTGGCCGAAAACTGCGGATCGGAAGGCATGAAAATCAACCGGCCGGCGGTCCGAGTACGAGCTGGGACATCCAGATGATGAACCCGTAGCCTCCTACGATTGCAACCGATAGGGCAGGTGCCAAAACGACAGCGAGCAGGATGAACGCCAGCCGTTCGTCCCGCTTGTCCGGAACACTCTTATCCGTCATGGCCTCTCCCTCAGTGCACACGGATCACTTGTATGGACGCTCGATTCTACACCTTTTTGCGCGTCCGGTCGAAGCTTAAGGGAAAGGCAGGAACCGCAGTATCAGGGCTGTTACTTATTATAAATATTCGAATGTAATGAACTAAAAAATACGTGTCACCGGCCGGAATTGCAGGGTGCCGGTGGACATAATTCGGGACCCAAAGGTCGCGGATTTTTCAGCTTTTTCCGTAAACGTCCGCTGGATCGTAGACCCGTTCGGCTTCGACACGTTCCAGCCGCACCGTCCCGTCATCGCTTTGCACCGCCTTGCGGTAGAAGCAGGACCGGTAGCCGACGTGGCAGGTGGCGCCGTTGCCGCCGACGGAGACTTTCAGCACCAGGGCGTCCTGGTCGCAATCGGTCAGGATCTCGTGCACGGTCTGGATCTGGCCGGAGGTTTCACCCTTCTTCCAGAAACTCTGGCGCGAGCGGCTCCAGTACGAGGCTTCGCCGGTCTCGATCGTCCGCTTGAGGGCTTCGGCATTCATGTAGCCGACCATCAGCACCTCACCAGTGGCAACATCCGTGACGACGGCCACAATCAACCCGTCACCGTCGAATTTCGGCATCAGAAGATCGCCGTCCTCGACGGTCGTCTTGTCGCCGCGTTCGCTCAGGTGAATGCTGCACATGGATAGGGCCCTTGCCGAATGTTGAGAGGCAAGGGCGAACTGTCAGTAGCCCTTGCCGCCACGCGCCAGGGTCATGAACTTGGCCTGTTCGGCCGGGTCGTCCTGGAATACGCCGGTAAATTGAGTGGTGATCGTGGAGACCCCCGGTTTCTGGACACCGCGCATGGTCATGCACTGATGCTCGGCTTCCAGCATCACCGCCAGGCCGCGCGGCGCCAGCGCGTCGTCAATGACCGATGCGATCTGCGCCGTCAAGTTTTCCTGCGTCTGCAGGCGTTTGGCGTAGATGTCGACCACGCGGGCCAGCTTGGAGAGACCAACGACGCCTTCGGCCGGGTAATAGGCGATATGCGCCTCGCCGATGAAGGGCAGCATGTGGTGTTCGCAATGGGAATGGAACGGGATACCACGGACCAGGACGATGTCCCTGTAGCCACCGACATCTTCAAAGGTGCGGGCGAGATGCTCGGCCGGATCCTCGAAATAGCCACTGTAGAGCTGGCTCAGCGCCTTCACCACGCGCTTGGGCGTCTCTACGAGGCCTTCGCGGTCGGGGTCGTCGCCCGTCCAGGCGAGAATCGTGCGCACGGCTGCTTCGACTTCCTCGCGGCTCGGGCGATACAGCTGGTCCGGCTTCTTTCTTTCGAAGCTTTTTTCGACCGGCTTCAGGACTGCGTCCATGGGGATCCTCGCAATTTTACCCTTGTCACTCGTCATACGGCGCCCGCTGGTGCACAGATCAGGTTATCCGGGGCTGAAGCCGCGGACCTTTATCATACTCCACGCAAAAAGCGAACGCACAGTTTCTGAGCGAGAGGAGCCGGTTTCTAGCGCGCATGCGTCATGCGGGAGCACCAACTGCGACCACTCTGCCCCTTGCGAATTTGCCGTGGCGTCTGATCTATATATAGGAAAGCGATGCGCCATCAATGTGTCGCGCATCACAGGCATTCACGAAGAGGCGAGTTATGCTCGACGACATTTATAACGCCAGAATTCTCGAATTCGCCGGAAACATTCCGAGGGTCGGCCGTCTCGATCATCCCGACGCCAGCGCCAAAGCCCACTCTAAGCTGTGCGGATCGACCGTCATTGTCGATCTTTGCATGAAGGACGGCGCAGTGACCGACTTTGCCCATGACGTGAAGGCCTGTGCCCTCGGACAGGCTTCGTCCTCGATCATGGCCCGAAATGTGATCGGTGCGTCTGCCGCCGAGTTGCGAGAAGTCCAGAAGACCATGCGTGCGATGCTGAAGGAAGGAGGCGAACCGCCGGCTGGCCGGTTTGCAGATCTGAAGTTTCTGGAGCCGGTGCGCGAATACAAGGCCCGCCATGCTTCTACGATGCTGACCTTCGACGCGGTGGTCGATGCCCTCGACCAGATCGAAGCCAAGGCCGGGCAGGACAGCGCCGTTGCCTGACAGGCGCTGACCACTGCACTTAAATCCGGTCCGTTTCATGTGCCCATCTCGTAAACCCGACGTTGCTTCCCAGCGGACCTTGTCCGGTCCCGGGCGGATCGCAATCGGGCTCATCTGGGTCTATCGGCATTCGCTGTCGCTTTTCATGGGGAGGACCTGCCGCTACGCGCCGACCTGTTCGGACTATACCGAGCAGGCGATCCGCCGCTTCGGCTTCTGGGCGGGCGGTTGGATCGGCCTTGCGCGGATCCTCAGATGCAACCCATGGGGTGCCTCCGGGTTCGATCCCCTGCCGGACCATCTGCCGGACGCGGCCCGCTGGTATCTGCCATGGCGGTATGGCTGGTGGTCAGGCCGCCATATCGCGCCGGAGCACCGGCTGGATTAGGACTTGCCGAGACCGGTGCGGTCATCTGTAAGTGTTAAGAAAAAGTTGACCTTGGGGAAGTCAGGTGCAACCTTCGGCGCTCAGCCAGGAGGCGGAGGGCAGCATGGACGCACGTGACTTTCACTTCGTGATGATCAAGCCGACACATTACGACGATAACGGCTATCCGATACAGTGGCTGCGATCAGCCATCCCCTCCAACACATTGGCGAGCCTCAACGGATTGGCGGAAGCCGCCCGGGAGCGGGCCGCGCTTGGGCCGGATGTCCGCATTCATCTTCACACTTATGACGAAACCAACAAACGCGTGCGTCCGGAAAAGATCGCCGCGCAGATCCGGAAAGAGGGCGGCAAGGCTCTGATCGCCCTGGTCGGTGTCCAGTCCAACCAGTTTCCGCGGGCAACGGATCTTGCCCGAAGGTTCCTGAAAGAGGGCCTTCAGGTTGCCGTCGGCGGGTTCCATGTCTCGGGCTGCATTTCCATGCTGAAGGAAATGCCGGAAGAGATGATCGCCCTGCAGAAGGAAGGCGTCGTCTATTTCGCCGGCGAGGCAGAGGACCGGCGGCTTGACATGGTCTTCCGCGATGCCTGGGCGAACGACCTGAAACCGCTCTACAATTTCATGGCGGACCTGCCGTCGCTGGAAGGCGAGCCGACGCCGATCCTGCCGTCCAAGCACATCCAGTTCACTGCGGGGTCGCATTCCAGTTTCGATCTGGGCCGTGGCTGCCCGTTCCAGTGTTCCTTCTGCACCATCATCAACGTGCAGGGCCGCAAGAGCCGGTTCCGCTCGGCGGACGACCTGGAACAGATCATCCGGGACAATGTCGCCCAGGGCATCGACCGCTTCTTCATCACCGACGACAATTTCGCCAGAAACCGGGAATGGGAGCCGCTGTTCGACAGGCTGATCCAGCTGCGGGAAGAAGAAAAGTTCGACATCAAGTTCATCATCCAGGTGGATACGCTCTGCCACCGGATCGACGGCTTTATCGAGAAGGCGACCAGGGCCGGGGTCAACAGGGTTTTTATCGGCCTGGAAAACATCAATCCGGACAATCTGATGGCTGCCAAGAAACGGCAGAACAAGATTACCGAATACCGGGAAATGCTTCAGAAATGGCGCGCCCACGGCGCAACCACCTATGCCGGCTACATCATCGGCTTTCCCGGCGATACAAAGGCCTCCGTTCTGCATGATGTCGAGATCATCAAGAAGGAACTGCCGCTCGATCTGCTCGAATTTTTCTATCTGACGCCGCTGCCGGGGTCCGAGGACCACAAGGTGCTGCTCGAAAAGGGTGTCTGGATGGATCCGGACCTCAACAAATACGATCTCAATCACCGGGTCAGCCATCATCCGAAGATGAGTGATGAGGACTGGGAAGACGCCTACCGGCACGCCTGGGCAAGCTATTATTCGGATGAGCACATCGAGACCGTCCTGCGCCGGGCTGCCGCGCACCGCAAGGGACGGCCGGGCAACAAGCTGTTCCTGATGATGTGGTTCAAGCTGATGGTGGAGTGCGAGGGTGTGCATCCGCTGGAGGGCGGCTATTTCCGCCTGAAAGTGCGCCGGGACCGGCGCGGCGGGATGCCGCTAGAACACCCGCTCGTCTTCTATCCCCGCTACCTGTCGGAAATCGTCGCCAAGCACTGGGCGTATGTGAGCGCGGTCTGGCGGGTGTACCGCATTTACCGGCGGGTGAAGGCTTCACCCGACCGGCAGAACTATTCGGACCTTGCAATCGCCCCCATGGACCACGCGGCCGAAGAAGAGCTGGCGATGATCCGCGAGACACGCGGCGGCACGGAAGCCGTTGCCAAGGAGCACCGCGATGCGGCGCTTGTCCACGCTGGCAAGGACAGGGCCAAGGCCAGCGGCAACAAGGTCAAGGCGGCAGCAGTCACCTGAAACCGGGCGTGATCGCATGCCGCAACCGCGACACGGCCATCAGGCAACCGCTCCGATTGGCAGAAACCAGCGCCTGGCGCCGGGTGAGGGGACAGCCTTGCCGGACAATTACGGCGTTTGTTCCCTCACCCAACCCACTCCCAGGTCGATAAAGGAGGGGAGGGCGCCGGGTAGCGTAATCGCTTTGATGTATCACGGCGCGCAGGCTTCGCCTTTTTGACGGATCAGCCGCCAGCCGAAGGTCATGCCCATGGCTGCCAGGATGATCGCGGCAGCACCCACGAGCTGCAGCGGTTTCAGTTGGTGGCCGAAGGCGGCAAAGTCGACAAAGATGGCAACGACCGGATAGATGAACGAGAATGCGCCCTGCAGGTAGGTCGGCAGCTTCTGCACCGCGCCGTACATCAGGATGTACATGATGCCGGTGTGGACGACGCCGAGCGTTGCCAGAGACCCCCAGGCGATTGCGCCTTGAGGCAGTGCGGACCAGCTGACAAAGGGGGCAAGCATCAGGATGCCGACACAAACCTGGATCAGCGCGATCAGCTGCGGCGGCGTGCCGGTCAGTTTCTTGGTGATCAGGGCCGCGACGGCCCAGAAGAAGGCAGCGGCCAAGGAAAGCCCGATGCCGAGGGCGTAGTTCGAACCGGCATAGCCGACGCTGCCGGGTTTCGCCAGGACGATCACCATCACGCCGATAAACGCAATGCCAAGCCAGCCGAGTTTGGTGGCGGTGACCCGCTCCCCCAGGAAGACAGCGCCGAAACCAACCAGGATAAAGGGCTGGGTGTTGTAGACGGCGGTGGCAACGCCGATCGACGCTTCGCCATAGGCACTGAAGAGCATCGCCCAGTTGACGACAATGGCGACACCGCCGAGAGCTGCAAGGCCCAGTTTCTTCCAGGTCAGTTGCTGACGAAAAAGGCCAAGAGCACTGCAGATGACCAGCAGCGCAACAGCGCCGAACGCACAGCGCCAGAAGACCACATCGATCGCCGCCTGGCCGGAGAGAACCACGAACAGTCCGATCGATCCCAATATGGTCATCGCGGCCGACATTTCGGCGGCACCGCGCAGCGTCTTATCCATCTTTGCCTCCATGTTTTGCAAGATGGGACGAGTCTGTCAGGGAATGCCTGCGGGTTCCATTTGTTAAATTAGGAAAGGAAGAATATATTCTTTTTAAAATGAGGCGCTGATCCCGGAAGTTGACAAAAATGAAGATAGATGATGTGGATGCCAAAATTATCGAAGCGCTGATCGGCGATGCCCGCATGTCGCTGAAAGAACTGGCGGCGCATGCCGGTCTCTCGTCCCCCGGCGTGTCGGAACGGATCCGGCGCCTGCAGGAGCGGGGCGTAATCCGGGGCTTTTCGGCGGAGATCGATCCAAAGGCTCTCGGCTACAGCCTTCAGGCCATTGTGCGCATCCGGCCGCTGCCCGGAAAGCTGCATATCGTGCAGCAGCTTATCCAGGACATCCCGGAATTCTGCGAATGCGACAAGGTCACCGGCGAGGATTGCTTCGTTGCCCGTCTGGCCGTGCCTTCCATCGACAAGCTCGACGGCATTCTGGACAAGATCGCCGACAAGGCAGAGACCAGCACCTCCATCGTCAAATCCCAGCCGATCCGCCGGAGGCCGCCCCCGCTTGTCGTGGCCTTGGACGACACTTAAGCTGCCGGAGCGGATTGTAACAGCTGAGGAATCGTGGTTCCGAAAATGTGTTGGCGGTTTCAAAAAACCAAAAGACAGCCTTGGCAAATCGGTGTATTCCGCAAGGGCCGCCGACAGGTCCGGGCAATGGCTGAATTCGGCCGCCGGAGAGGTCGCCAATGATGGATGGAAACCGGGTGCGGCACACCGGTCAATGGGTCCTTCGAGGCACCATGGACAAGGCGTCTCCCCAGGCCGAAACCGGGGACATTTCAATCCGTTCCGCCCGCTCCGGCGATCTCGCCGAGCTTTTCCGCATCGAGAACAGCACCTTTGCCGGCGACAAGATCTCCCGGCGAAGCTTCAAGCGCTTTCTGGAAAGCCCGCGCGCGCGCATCCTGGTCGCCGAGGGCCCCGAAGGCATTCGCGGCTATGCGCTTCTGTTGCTGCGTCAGGGAACCGCGCTTGCCCGGCTGTATTCGCTGGCCGTCGATCCGTCCTGCCGGGGGCAGGGGCTGGGCGCTCTGCTGCTTACGGCTTCCGAAAGCGAAGCCTTTGACTGCGACCGGATCGTGCTGAGGCTGGAAGTCCGGGCGGACAATGACAGCGCCCTGAAGCTCTACAAGGGAACCGGCTACCGAATGCTGGGCAAGGTGGAGAATTACTACGACGACGGCTGTGCTGCGTTCCGGATGGAAAAGCTGCTGCATGGTCCGGTACTGGGCGCAGGCAATGCGCCTTATTATTCGCAGACCACCGAATTCACCTGCGGTCCGGCCTGCGCGCTGATGGCGATCCGTCATTTCGACCGCTCGGTCCCGGCCGAACCCTTGGGCGAACTGACCCTGTGGCGCGAGGCAACGACCATCTACCTGGCATCCGGCCACGGCGGCTGCGGACCGTTCGGTCTCGCCAATGCCCTGGCAAGGCGTGGCCATTCGGTAGAAGTCCGACTGGCACCTGACGAATTGCTGTTCCTCAACTCGGTCCGCAATCCGGAAAAGCGCAAGGTTCTGACTTTGGTCCAGGAAGGTTACCGGGCCGAGGCCGAAGCGCTTGGCGTTCAGCGCTCGGACCAGCCGCTGGACGCACTTGCCCTTGCCGGGGAAATTGCCCGCGGAACGCTCGCGATCGTGCTGATATCGGGTTACCGCATGTTCGGGCAGAAAGTTCCGCACTGGCTGCTTGTGCATGATGCGGACGATCGCCACCTGATCGTGCATGATCCCTGGCTGGAACACGAACGCCATGAAAGCGCGGCAGATGCTGCCAACCTTCCCATTCCCTTTGCTGAATTCGACCGCATGGCCCGTTGGGGCCGGAACGCGGTCCGCGCGCAAATCCTGATACGAAAGGACGCCTGATCCCATGTCTTCCTGGGTCATTCTGGTCGACAGCCTCAAAGATGTTTCCAACACCGAGACCCCGCACAAGGTGATGACCGTGCGGGAATATCTCACCCATCCCAAGCTTTTTACCGGTGCCAAGCCGACGATCCTGAACCTGTCGCGTTCCTATGGCTATCAGGGGGCGGGCTATTACGCCTCGCTGCTTGCCGAAGCCCGTCAGCACCGCGTGGTGCCGACCGTCGAGACCATGATCGAGCTGTCGCGCAAGCAGCTCTACCAGCATGCGCTGCCCGAGCTTGAAGACCGGCTCAACAGGTGCCTGCGCAAGATGCCGACGGAAGCCGCCAATGCGGTGACGCGGCTGCTGATCTATCTTGGCCAGGTGAGTGATGCCGCGCTGGAGCCCTTTGGGCGCCTGCTCTTCGACTGGTTCCGCGCACCGGTACTGGAAGTGGTGCTGGAGGAAGGGGAGTGGCGCAGCATCAAGCGGATCCGGGTGCTGGCGGTCAACGATCTGGAAGCGGACGAACGGGCGGCCTTTCTGGCGGCCGTCGAGAATTACACGACGCGGCCCTGGCGCGCGCCGAAACAGCGCGCCTTGATGAAATATGCCCTGGCGGTGCTGTCCGATCCGAAGGAAGAGCTGCCGCCGTCGTCCATCGCCTCGCTGAAGCACATGGCCAGGGTCGCGGCCCGGCACGGGGTTGAAGTCGTGCCCATCGGCAAGGGCGATCTCGACAAGCTGGCGCAGTACGATGCGCTCTTCATTCGCGAGACCACCAATATCGACAATCATACCTATCGTTTCGCCCGCCGTGCGGTGCAGGAAGGCATGCCGGTGATCGACGATCCGGTGTCGATGATCCGCTGTACCAACAAGGTCTACCTGACCGAGCTGCTCGCCAGCCACGGCATTGCGACGCCGAAGACCATCGTGTTGTCTTCGCTGAAGGAAGCCGGCGATCTGGAAGCCAAGCTCGGCTCACCGGTGGTGCTGAAGATCCCTGACGGGTCCTTCAGCCGCGGTGTCTTCCGCGTTTCGGGTGCCGAGACCATCAAGGAGAAGCTGAAGGAGCTTTTCCAGGAAAGCGCGATCCTGCTTGCCCAGGAATACTGCCCGACCGACTTCGACTGGCGCATCGGCGTCCTTGATGGCGAACCGCTGTTTGCCTGCCAGTACCTGATGGCCAAGAAGCATTGGCAGATCGTGCGGCACGAGACCGGCAAGAAGGCCGTCGAAGGCGGCTTCAAGACGGTATCGCTGGCCGAGGCTCCGCCTGCGGTGATCGACATCGCCGTTCGCGCTGCCCGGCTGATCGGCAACGGGTTCTATGGCGTCGATCTGAAGGTCTTTGGCGACAGGGTCGTCGTCATCGAGGTCAATGACAATCCGAACCTTGAGCACGGTGTCGAGGACCAGGCCGACAAGGACGCCGTCTGGGACCAGCTCATCCGCTGGTTCGTGCGCCGCCTGGAGACGCGCTGAGGTCACAGTCGACGGGAAATCAAGGGAAATGCCTCGGAAAAGGTTGCCGGATTAATTTGAATCCCGTATGCCCGGCCCGTTCCATTTCCTTTGAACAGCTTACCTGCCTTGTCTGCAGGAGTGAGCAGGAGAAAAATGATGATCCAACTGACTTTCCCCGACAACTCCGTGCGCGAATACGAGGCAGGCACCACGGGCCTGGCCGTCGCCGAAGGCATTTCCAAGTCGCTCGCCAAGAAGGCTGTAGCGATGACCCTTGACGGGGAACTGAAGGATCTTGCCGATCCGATCACCGGCAACCACAAGCTGGAAATCGTCACCCGCGACGATCCGCGTGCCCTGGAGCTGATCCGCCACGACGCCGCCCACGTGATGGCTGAAGCCGTGCAGGAACTGTGGCCGGGCACTCAGGTGACCATCGGTCCGGTGATCGAGAACGGCTTCTACTACGATTTCAAGCGCGTCCATCCGGACACGGGCGCCGACTGGCCCTTCCATCCGGAAGAGCTGCCGGTCATCGAGAAGAAGATGCGCGAGATCATCGCGCGCGGTGCCCAGTTCACCAAGGAAGTCTGGTCGCGCGACGAAGCCAAGCGCTATTTCGCCGCCAAGGGCGAGACCTACAAGGTCGAGCTGGTGGACGCGATCCCGGAAGGCCAGGAGCTCAAGATCTACAAGCAGGGCCAGTGGCTGGATCTCTGCCGCGGCCCGCACATGGTCTCCACCCGCCAGATCGGCGATGCCTTCAAGCTGATGAAGGTGGCTGGCGCCTATTGGCGCGGCGACAGCAACAACGAGATGCTGTCGCGCATCTACGCGACCGCCTGGCACAGCGAGAAGGAGCTGAAAGACTACCTTCACATGCTGGAAGAGGCGGAAAAGCGCGACCACCGCAAGCTCGGCCGGGAAATGGACCTGTTCCACTTCCAGGAAGAGGGCCCGGGCGTAGTCTTCTGGCATCCGAAGGGCTGGGACATGTTCCAGAGCCTGATTGCCTACAAGCGCCGTGTGCTGCGCGACACCTACAAGGAAGTCAACGCGCCGCAGGTGCTTCATACGTCTCTCTGGGAGACCTCCGGTCACTGGACCTGGTACAAGGAGAACATGTTCTCCGTGCAGTGTGCCGATCCGGAAGCCGAGGACGAGCGCGTCTTCGCGCTGAAACCGATGAACTGCCCGGGTCACGTACAGATCTTCAAGCACGGCCTGAAGAGCTACCGCGACCTGCCGCTGCGCCTTGCCGAATTCGGCGCCGTGCACCGCTACGAGCCCTCGGGAGCCCTGCACGGGCTGATGCGCGTGCGCGGGTTCACCCAGGACGATGCCCATGTCTTCTGCACCGAAGAGCAGATGGCGGACGAGTGCCTGAAGATCAACGACCTGATCCTGTCGGTCTACAAGGACTTCGGCTTCGACGAAATCGTGGTGAAGCTCTCCACCCGGCCGGAAAAGCGCGTCGGCACCGACGCGGCCTGGGATCATGCCGAAGAGGTCATGGGCGAGGTCCTGAAGCGGATCGAGGCGGAGTCCGGCGGACGCGTCAAGACCGACATCCTGCCGGGCGAGGGCGCCTTCTATGGGCCGAAGTTCGAATATACCCTGAAGGACGCCATCGGCCGCGAATGGCAGTGCGGCACCACCCAGGTGGACTTCAACCTGCCGGAACGCTTTGGTGCCTTCTTTGTCGACAAGGACGGCGAGAAGAAGACGCCGGTGATGATCCACCGCGCCATCTGCGGCTCGATGGAACGTTTCCTCGGCATCCTGATCGAGAACTTCGCCGGGCACTTCCCGCTGTGGTTCGCACCACTTCAGATCGTCGTTGCGACGATCACCTCGGAAGCGGACGGCTATGGCCAGGAAGTGGCAAATCTTCTGAAGGCGAAGGGTCTCAAGGTCGAGACCGACTTCCGCAACGAGAAGATCAACTACAAGGTCCGTGAGCACTCGCTGGCCAAGGTTCCGGTGATCATCGTCTGCGGCATGCGCGAAGCCGAAGAGCGGACGGTCAACATCCGCCGTCTCGGCTCCAAGGACCAGACCCCGATGGGGCTCGACGATGCGATTGCGGCCTTTGTGGAAGAAGCCACGCCGCCGGACCTGCGTTGATGCCTGCCCTGCATTCAGGGGAAAACTGACAGCTTGCACATTGCCCTTATCTCAGGGCAATGTGCCGTCACATTCGTGAAACAGTGTGTCTGGTATTGGGTTCCGGATTTGCACGAGTTTCATCAGGGCCAAGACGACCGCCGTGGATTACGCTGAATTCAGTTATGCCAATTCGGCACAGCCGCCGCTGAAGCGGTGGACCATCCGTACCATCGAAGGTCTCTCCGGCCGACGCAAGCTGGTCGATATCTACGATATCTGGAAAAGCACGATGGTCGGCACGTCCGACTACATCTGGAACGATCTGCTCGGCCTCATCAATCTGAATGTAGCCGTCGCCGACGGCGAATGGCCGCCAAAGGACCTGCCGGAAGGTCCGCTGGTGCTGATCGCCAACCACCCCTACGGCATTGGTGACGGGCTGGCGATCCTGGCCCTGGCCGAAAAACTTGGCCGCCCCTTCAAGATCCTGATCAACAACGAGCTCCTGAAAGTGCCGGAGGTACGGCCGTTCTCGCTTCCGGTCGATTTCGAGGAAACCAAGGAAGCGCTGAAGACCAATATGGCCACTCGCAAGGAGGCCCTTCAGCTGCTGCAGGAAGGCACCACGGTGATTGTTTTCCCGGGGGGAGGAGTCGCAACAGCGGCAAAGCCCTTCGGCCGCGCCGAGGAACTGCCCTGGAAGACCTTTACCGCCAAGATGATCCGCTCGTCGCGGGCGACCGTGTTGCCGATCTATTTCGACGGCCAGAATTCCTGGCTGTTCCACCTGGTCAGCAAATACTCGCTGACGCTTCGCCTGTCGCTGCTGGTGCGCGAGTTCCGCCGCATCCTCGGGTCGGTCATCACGGCTCGGGCGGGCCGGCCGATCCCATTCGAGACGCTGTCCGGCTTTGGCGACCAGAAGGAAATCATGGATTTCCTGCAGACCAAGGTGATGGAGATGGCCCCGCCGGCGCGCAAACGCCGGTTGCTTGGTCGTCGGGCCCAGGTCTGAACTATCTTAACGAAACTTATTGAAAATCAGTTGTTTGCGCTGGTTTGCTGACTTGCCAGTTCACTGATCGACGTCACCACTTCGACCTCGCGGTCTTCTCCCGGTGCGACCTCGAACGTGTGCAGGTAGGTGCGGCCGTTGTTGCGGGCCAGCGCCTCATATTCGCCCTCGGCCAGCACGAAGTCGGGGAAGGCGCCGGTGGCTTCGACGACGACGTCGCCGCCGGGGCTGAGCACGGACCAGGTGGTGTTGGCGATGGCTTCGCCGCCGCGTTCGTTGACCAGCTTCAAGGTGATGCCGGCAGCCTTGTGGAAGATCGTGGCTTCGGTCAGCTTGCCGGGCAGAACCTGAATATCGGCACGCACGACCGCGTTCACGTCACCATAGCGGCTGACCACGTGATAGGTGTTGGCGCTCAGCCGGATGATGGACCCGGGCTTGACGTTGCTGGCAATCTTGTTGCGCTCGCCGCGTTGATTGAATTCCATGCCGTAGATATCGAAGGCGATCGGCTTGCCCTTGAGCGGTTCGCCGTCCTTCAGCGCCGCGCCGAACTTGATGCCCCCGGCGTTGAGCGTCACCATCTTCGACTGGACTTCCTTGCCGATGACGATGCGATTGGTGGCCTGGGCGTATCCATAGGCGGTATGAATGAGATAGGTGCCCGGATCCAGACGGAACTCGGCATCGCCGCCCTGGGACGTCGCAACCAGCTGCAGCCGTCCGTCCGTATTGGTCGTCTCGGAATAGATGCGCCAGATAAGGCCTTCGTTGAGCGGTTCGCTGTCCCGCGTCAGCTTGGCCATCAAATAAAGCGCGCCCTGGTTCAGGCCGCCCTTGATGCCAAGCGACGTCGAGCGGGACGGGGCATAGGCATTGTCGACGAAGGTCGGCTCGGGTTCCCGGTCGAGCAGATTGATAATCGGTGTTTCGGGAGTGGGAGGCGCTGCATTGGGGTCCGGTTTTACCGCCGGCGGCATCGGGGCATCGGTGCCCTGTGCATAAATGGAGACGGGCGACAGGCCGACAGCGAGGGAGGCGCAGAACATTGCGCAGATTGCAGCTTTCTTGAGCGCGCGCTTCAACCCCGGTTGGTCTGGTTCGGTTGCGAAATTCAACATGCCCGCTTCATTATCATTTTGACTCGCAAAGTTTTACCAGTCTTTTGAATTTTTGGCCGCGTTTTTTTCCAGGAAGCGAACTCGCAAATGGTTTGAGGCAAATTCATCTTCATTTGTGAGTTCACACCCTAATGCTATCGGAAATCGGGCAAATTCAAGACACTCGTCCAAAGTTGACAAATCCACTCAATGAATTACGTGGATCTACGACGAAACTGGCGGGACAGGACATTTCATGCCGCACTTCAGTACAGGATCTCCGGCAACCCTTGTGTTTCTGAGGCAGCGACGTTCGCATCCCTCCGTCACCATGACGGCACCGGGCCCGGACGAGGCGCAGATCGCCGATATTCTGACAATCGCGGCCCGCGTGCCTGATCACGGCAAGCTGGTACCCTGGCGCTTCATCCTCTACCGGCAGGCGGACGGGGAACGTATCGGTGCCTGGCTTGCCGCGCACTATGCGCAGCTCAACGGGCCGATCGAGGGCGAGTTGCTGCAAAAGGAGCTGACGCGCTTCACCCGGGCGCCCTTGGTGATCGGTGTCGTCAGCAAGGCGGGCGAGCACGTCAAGATCCCGGTCTGGGAACAGCAGTTGTCCGCAGGGGCGGTTTGCATGAACCTCGTCACCGCCGCAGCAGCCTCCGGTTTTGCGTCGCAGTGGATCACCGAATGGTACAGCTACGACGCGGCAGCAAGCCGTTATCTCGGTGCCGGCGAGGGCGAGCGCTTTGCCGGCTTCGTGCATATAGGCACGCCCACCCAGCCGCCTTTCGAGCGTCCGCGCCCGGATCTTTCCGAAATTCTTTCCACCTGGACCGGGACTGACTGACAGATGTTCTACGAAACTGCGAAAAACGACCACGGCCTGCCGCACAATCCGTTCAAGGCGATCGTGTCGCCGCGACCGATCGGCTGGATTTCTTCGCTCGACAGGGACGGCCGGGCGAATCTTGCGCCCTACAGCTTCTTCAACGCCGTCTGCGATACGCCGCCCATCGTCATGTTCTCGTCCTCAGGCTACAAGGACAGCGTCGCCAATATCGATGCGACCGGCGAATTCGTCTGCAACATGGCGAGCTTCGACCTGAAGGACGCGATGAACCAGACCTCGGCAGCCGTGCCGCACGAGACCTCCGAGTTCGACGTCGCCGGTCTGGAGATGGAACCCTCCCGGCTTGTGAAAGTGCCCCGGGTTGCCAGGGCGGTCACCGCGCTGGAATGCCGGCACCTGCAGACCTTGCGCCTGAAGAGCGTCGACGGCACCGAGACCGACAGTTACGTCGTGTTCGGTCAGGTGGTCGGCGTCCATATCGACGAGAGCATATTGGTCGAAGGCCGGGTGGACGTCACCCGCTACAAGCCTTTGTCGCGTCTCGGCTACATGGACTATTCGGCCGTGACCGAGGTTTTTGCGATGGGACGGCCCAAGGTCTGACAGAGGGCACTAAGGCTGGTGTAAGGGCCGCTTGAGGCCGACATCAAGGCTGGACTTAAGGCCGGAATTAAGGCCGGAATTAAGCAATGTGACGGGAGGAGGCGCCGGCCGAGTCGGCGCCTTTTCCTTTTTGGGTTGCCGACTCACGGCGATCGGCGTTATGCGAGTGCTGTAGCGTAAAAAGTTCTTGGTGCGTTTTTCCCAAGGAAATGGCCGGGTGGCTCTTGTATGTCCACATTCGCTGCCTTCGCCATCAGTAGTTCTGACCAGGCCCAATAGAAAAAAGACTCGCCTGCAGTTGCTTCGGACCTAGCCTGTGTGTTGTTAAGGTTTTGTTAACCTTTTGGGCGTGAAAGTTAGCCCAGAAAGTTAACGAAGTAATAATGTAGTTCCGTCGAGGAGACAGGGTCATGCGGGTTGCTGACACCACCTCGATCGCGTCACGGATCGAGCTTGCGTTTCAGTCTGCGAGTACTTCCACAGGGACGTCTTTTGACTACCTGGTGAAAACGGCTGCGCGGGAATCTTCGTTCAATCCCACAGCCAAAGCGCGGACATCCAGCGCAACGGGATTGTTCCAGTTCATCGAATCCACCTGGCTGGAAACGATGAAGGAAGCTGGCCCGAAGCACGGGCTTGAGAAATACTCGGATCACATTCAGCGGTCGAAAAGCGGCAAATACTATGTGAGCGATCCGCAAATGCGGCGGGAAATCCTGGATCTGCGCAAGGATCCGGAAATTTCGTCGACAATGGCGGGGGCGCTCACCCAGAAGAATGCGAACTACCTGGAGCGCAAGATTGGCCGGGAACCGAGCGACGGCGAGCTCTATATGGCGCATTTCCTGGGCGCAGGCGGTGCGAGCCGCTTGATCGATGCGGCCGGTGCCAACCCGGACATGCGGGCCGACAAGATGTTTTCCGCCCAGGCCCGGGCCAACAAGCCGATCTTCTATCATTCGAACGGCAAAGCCCGCTCGCTACAGGAAGTCTACGAGGTCATCGTCTCCAAGCATGACGCAGTGACCATGATCGCCGAAGCCGGGACGAAGAAGAACCTGCGGACCTCTGGCGAGTTGCAGCAGGTCGCGACCCTGCCCAATGCCAAGCCGGACACCGGATTGCTGGCGCTGAACGAGCAGGCCTTCGACCATCTGGCAGGCGACCCGGCAGCAGCCTTCGCGCTGCGCTCCAAGCCGGAACTGCCGGGGCAGATCGCATCCGCCAGTCCGTCGATGCCGCAATTGCCGGAGAAGGATCCGCTGCAATTTGCCGAAGCAACCATGCCGTTGCCGGAAAGCCGTCCGCAGCAGACTGTGGATGCTGCTCCAAGCACCGCCTTCCCGGAAGAGACAGTGGTTGCGGCGGCCAGCCGTCCGGCGCCGCAAGATACGCGGGAAGCTTCCATTAATGGCGGCGGCGACGACGACTTCGACGCGTCGACGCGGGTGCTCTCCGCCTTCCAGGCAACGGAGACGGCCAATCCGTTCGAGGCGCTGTTCCGCAATGACCAGGGTTCGAACCAGGCAGGCGTCAACCCGCGCTTTGCCTCGGCCTTCGCAGCCGTTCAGGAGGCAGCCCTCTTCAGCGCTCTGTCCGGGGCTTCCAGCCAGGTGCAGGCGCAGGAACTGGCGCTCGCCAATCAGGGAGGGCCTCTGGATCTCACACGTTTCCTGCGCTTGAAGGCGGAAGAGGAGCAAAAGGACCTGTTGCCACCGGCCTGATTTGACAGAAACTGCCTGCCACTTTCCACCGGCAGGCAGTGAAGACGGCAGGAACCTTGGCGAAATTATGGTGAACCGATCGTTAAGCCTTTGATGTCAGACTCAGTTCGACTCTTGGGAAGATTGTTTTACCGCCATGAATGCACACGACCTTCACCCTCTGAACGAAGCTGACGAGCGCACCTTGGACATCCGGGCCGCGCAGGAATTTGCGGACCGGTATTTGGCGGCCGACCCCGGCAGCCCGGAACAGACCAGCATGGCTGCAGCCCTGACAATTCTTCTCGACGATCCGAGCCGTGCCGTCCGCAAGGCGATCGCGAAAATTCTTGCCGCCAGCCCGCGGGCACCGGGCCACGTGATCCGCTGCCTTGCAAGCGATGTCGACGAAGTTGCCATCCCGGTTCTGCAAGCCTCTCCGATCCTGACCGAAGCCGAGCTGGTGGATCTTCTGGCCGAAGGCAGCAATGCGGTGCAGTGCGCCATTGCTGTCCGCGACGGCCTGCCGGCATCCATCTGCGCCGCAATCTGCGAAGTCGGCTGCGAAGAGGCCTGCCGCGCCCTCCTGCAGAACCACAGCGCCCGTATCCTGCAATCCTCGCTGCTGCGCATCGCGCAGCGCTTCGAGGACCGTCCGGACCTTTGCGACCAACTGCTCAAGACCCGCGACCTGCCGCTCACTACGCGCTACCAGCTGCTGATGCGGCTCGCCCAAAATCTGGACGATCACCCGATCGTGCTGGAGCGGGTACCGGAAAACCAGCGCCACACTTTCCTCAGCGATGCCGAGGACAAGGTCGTGTTGCGCCTGGCACTGGAAGCCAGCGTCGATGAGCTGCCGGAGTTTGTGGAGCATCTGCGTGCCCACGGCAAACTGACGACGCGATTGCTGCTGCGCGCGGTCTGCTGCGGCCGCTTGCGCTTCTTTGCCGCCGCACTGGCCAATCTCGGCCAGGTGCCGCTGCCGCGGCTTTGCAAGCTGCTGGTGACCGTGCGCCGCTCGGCCCTGCAGGCGATGCTGCGCAAGGCGGGGCTGCCGCTGCGGGCTCACCAGGCCTTCCTGCTGGCCATTGACATCGCCCGGCAGGCGGAAGCCGACTTCACCTATGATCTGGCGCTCGACGAGGCGCGCATGCTGACCGAGACGCTGCTTGCCGAAATGCAGGACGGTGCGCTCGGCGCCGACGAGGATGTGACCGCGTTCCTGCGCCGCTTTGCCATCGACGTCGCGCGGTTGGAGGCCCGGCTCCTGGTCAAGAACAGCGGTTTGCAGGTGACGGCGGCCGCCTGAATAACGCAAGCGCGGCGTCCCGTTCTATTTCCAGAAACACCTCATCGGCAAACGTCTTTTACCGGACAGTGCTTCCGCACAGCAGCGAGTCGGTAGCAGCTTGTTCGGGTTGCGACTTGACCGAACAAAAGCACGTCGCGAAAAAGTGGGTTCCGGCTTTTCGCAAAAAGACGTGAGTCAAAAAAGACATAGAGCCTGTCGCGTGAATTCAAATGAACGCGACACGCTTTAGAGCCAGGTACAGGTCAGGATCCAGCTTGCCTTTGAGCCCCGGCATGCCATCTTTCGCCCGCAAGGGTGGGTCAGGGTCTGGCGGCCAGCGCCGTGTCCCATGCCGATGGTCGCATTTCCGTAAGCCGAGGGATTGCCCGGGCAGTTGCTTGCCGCCTTGGTATCGGCTTTCGGTTTGGAAGTGCCGGTTGATGGAGTTTCCGTCCGGACGGCAACGCACTTGCCGTTCTTGAGTTCCTGATTCCGGCCGCAGGTGAGGGGACATATCCGGCCGGTGGACTTCTTCAGAAGGTCCAGAACCGCGGCATCCGGATCCAGGGACACGAGTTCGATGCCAGCCTCCTTGCCGAAAGTTCGGAGAGCTCCCCTGCTCCTGTTACCCCAATCGCCATCGACCCTGCCGACAGGGCAGCCGAGGCGGTTGAGTTCGGTTTGCATTGCCGAAGCAAGCTCTTCAGGGCTGAGTGACCGGCTCTGTTCGCTGGGCTCGGAAAGCGCAGGCGCTTCCTGGGCAACCGTATCGGACGGTGACAATGCTGCAACCGTGATCTTGTCAGGAACGGGTTCCGCAGCGGGGGATGTCTGTGCCGCAGCCGATGTTGCCTGTGCTTTCCTGGCAGCTTCCGCCGCAGCCAGTTGCGCTTGCTGGATCGCATCGATTTTCAACCGGGCGAGCTTGGCGTAAAGACCATCCGGATACTGTTCCAGGTAGGTTTCGAACATTTCCGGCCGCGTCGCGTTCTGCATGGACTGCCAGAAGGCGATTTCGGCGGATTTGTCGGGTTCTGCTGCCCGTGCCTTCGATTCGTCCGATTTAGCCTTGATCTCGTCGAGGCGGATGCGGGCGATATCGGCAAACTGACCTTCCGGATAGCGCGTGAGGTAGGTTTCGAAATAGGCGGCACTTTCGCCGTTCTTGATCGAATCCCAGTAGGCCAGCTCGATCTGCGGGTTGACCGCCGGGGTTTCCGGTTCAACGGGGGCGATCTGTTCCTCAGCCTTCAGGATAACTTCGCCGGTCAGTGAGGAATTGTCCCAAGGCACCTGCTGGCCCCTGGTGGCATCAAGAACATCCCGGCGGACCATGACCAGGTCGCGGGTGATGTCCTGGCCGGGTGTGCCGAGATGTTTCAGAAGAGCAGTGGTGAAGGGGCTGTTCTCTCCGTCACCATCCTGCGCCACGTTGCCGGGTTGGGTTGCGAAGGATATGAGGGATCCGACGCCAGAGCCGATCTTGGCGAGGCCGCGCCCAACCGCGCTGGACCGCGTCCCCATCGAGCGCGCAAGGTTTTCGGCGAACGGATTGTTCCGGCAGGCGTCGAGAAATACCAGGTTCACCTTCGCGGTTTGCTCCATGGCATTCAGAACGAGATTTGCAGGGAGCGCCTCGAACTCCAGATCCAGATGGGAATCGAGTTCGGCATCGACTGGAAGCAGGTAGTTTTCGCCGCTGACCTGCAGCCCGTGTCCTGCGTAAAAGAACAGGGCCAGATCGGCGCCGTCCAGCGTCCCGATGAACTTCCTGATCGTCTGGCGCATGTCTCTGAGACTGAGATCCTGGCCCGTAACGACTTCAAATCCGAGGCTGGTGAGCTTCTCGGTCATGCCTTGCGCGTCGTTATAGGGGTTCTTCAGCGCGGCAACCTGCTGGTAGCCCGAGTTGCCGATGACAAGCGCAACCCGTCGCTCCGCTTGGGCGGTGGTCAGGCTAAGAAATAAAAGAAACAGGAAACACGAAAAGCGTTTCACGGCAGCACCCCTTTAAATAAAGCGGATGCTAGGCGTGACCTAGAGCAGTGTCAACCAACTCTTTGACGTAGCGTCAGAAATTGTGCCGGCGCGTGCCGGTGATTTCAAACCCGGTGCAAATGCTTGATGCTGTGATCAGTTCCAGAAGCACTTGATTGGCGCGTTGGGAGTAGCCTGAATGCAGGCGCCCGACTTGCCGCAAGGATGGTTGAATACTGCGGTACGGTTCCGGGTGAACAGCACCAATTTGCTCGCGCTTGCTGTCGGATCGTTCGGGCACGAATTTCCTGTCTGGGCCGACTTGACCTTGCTGGCCTTGCTGTTGCTTTCCGCCGGTGACTTCTGCTGAACTGTAATACATTTGCCGTCTTTCGCTTCCTGATTGCGACCACAGGTTAACGGGCAAATCCGGCCAGTGGATTGTTTAACCCTTGCCAGCAATTCCGGAGAGGGGTCCAGCGAGGCAAGTTCGATCCCGGCTTCGCGGCTGAAAGTCCGAAGCGCCTGACGGCTGCGAGCACCCCAATCACCGTCGACTCTTCCGGCAGAACAGCCGAGCCGGTTGAGTTCGGTCTGGAGCGCCGATGCAAGTTCCTTCGGCGTGAGTTCGACTGGCTCTTTGACACTTTTTGCTGTGGAGGGGGCAATTGGCTGGGACAATGCTGCTGTGGAGAGGCCACCTTCGGGTTGGCGGTCGGTTGCTTCAACATTGGCAGCAGCCTCTCTGTCAGTCAGTTTATGAGTCCCTTCGTGTGTTTGAACGGGTGCCTGTGTGCCTTGTTTGATCGCTTCGATCTTCAAACTGGCGAGTTCGGCATAGATGCCCGAGGGATATCTGGAGAGATAACTTTCGAACATTTCCTGCCGCGTCGAATTCTGGATCGACTGCCAAAATGCAATCTCTGCCGACGTACTCTGCTGGGCATCTCGTTTCTTTGCTTCTTCAGATCGTGTCCTTATCTCGTCGATACGGATCCGGGCGATTTCGGCGAATTGCCCTTCCGGGTACCGCTTCAGGTAAGTTTCGAAATAGGCGGTGCTTTCGCCGGATTTGATCGAATCCCAAAAGGCGTACTCGATCTGAGGATTGTCCGGAGGTGTTTGCGGCTCGGCCGATGCCGTGACGTCGACCCGCACTTCCGCTCGCAGAATGACGTCGCCGGTAAGTGAGGAATTGTCCCAGGGTACCTGCTGCCCCTTGGTCGCTTCCAGGACATCCCGGCGGACCATGACAAGGTCGCGGGTGATGTCCTGGCCCGGGGTGCCGAGATGTTTCAAGAGAGCAGTTGTAAAGGGGCTGTTCCTGCCGTCACCATCCTGAGCGACGTTGCCGGGTTGGGTTGCAAAGGAAATGAGGGATCCGACACCGGAGCCAATCTTGGCGAGGCCGCGCCCAACCGCGCCGGAACGTGTACCCATTGAGCGCGCAAGGTTCTCGGCGAAAGGATTGTTTCGGCAGGCGTCCAAGAACACAAGGTTCACCTTAGCGGTTTGTTCCATGGCGTTTAGGACGAGATTGGCGGGAAGGGCTTCGAATTCGAGGTCGATGTAAGAGCTGAGCTGGGCATCGATAGGTACGAGATAATTCTCGCCGTTCACCTGCAGACCGTGGCCGGCATAGAAGAACAGCGCAAGGTCTGCCCCGTCCAGCTTGCGGGCGAACTCCCGGACTGTCTGGCGCATGTCCCTTAGGCTGAGATCCTGGCCCGTGACCACCTCGAAGCCGAGGCCGGTCAGCTTCTCGGTCATGCCTTGCGCGTCGTTATAGGGGTTCTTCAACTCGGCAACATGCTGGTAGCCCGAATTGCCGATGACAAGTGCGACCCGCCGCTCCGCCTGGGCAGTGGTCAGGCCAAGATATAAAAGTAACAGGAAACACAATAAGCGTTTCACAGTAGCACCCCTTGAAATGATGGGATGCTAGGCTTGCCTCAGAGGAGTGTCAATCTGCTCCGTGACGTTGCGTAATTCGAGTTTGCGTCTGATATTTTGCAAGGTCAGTCTTCGTCAGCTTTCGCCGGGAACTGCGCCAGATAGTCTTCCGTCACACTCCGGAGTGTCGAAAGAAGCTTCACACCCGTCTTGTTGGCCTCGTCCTTGGCCCCCTCCATCACCATGGCCCGGATAGCTTCAACGTAGCGTTCGGCGAGTTCCAGAGGGATCCTGTCCGGAGAGGGGACTGTCTCGATCAGGTGGCAGAAGCTGGCGGCGGCCTCGCCGACGAGCGGAAAGCCGAGTGTCAGGGCCTGGCCCTTGATGTTGTGAACCGACTGGAACAGAGCGGCCAGGGTTTCTTCCGTCAATCCCTCGGCGCGCACCCGGTCCCAGGCATTCAGCATGGTCAGGGTTTCAATGTCCATCCAGTTGCCGAAATGGGACGAGAGCCTTTGCAAAGCGGCTTCGGCTGCTTTCACCGGATCGAATTTCTTGGCCTCCCGGGGCGTCAGTTCCCGGACCTTGCCGCGCAGATCGCTCGGCGGGGTCAATATCTCGTACTCCTGGTCCTTGGCGCTTTCAGCCATGACGGTATTGCCTCGTTTGTGGCGGACGCGGTCTTGCCTCAAGAGACTGAGAGGCAGCCGGGCAGGGCCTGTGGCCCCGAGTATCGGCAATCATACTTAACAGGGTGTTTCCGGAATCGTTCTTCGGAGCTAATAACGGAACATTTCCGTCAGGATACGCTCGTCCCAGCCGTGATCGCTGTCGAACATGATCAATCCTTCAACGTTTTCAGCCTCGCTGACGGTGACATGTTTGACCCGGCGGATTTCTGTGTGGTCGGCCGTGGCGCTGACGGGGCGTTTGCCGGGGTCCAGAATTTCGATGTCGACCTTTGCCCGGCTCGGCAGCAAGGCGCCACGCCAGCGGCGCGGCCGGAAGGCGCTGATGGGGGTGAGGGCAAGAAGCTGCGCGGTGATCGGCAGGATGGGACCGTGGGCAGAAAGGTTATAGGCGGTGCTGCCGGCCGGGGTCGCGACGATGATGCCGTCGCAGACCAGTTCCTCCAGCCGAACGCGGTCGTCGACCGCGATCCGGAGGCGAGCCGCCTGCGAAGTCTGGCGCAGCAGCGAGACTTCATTGATTGCCAACGCCGTTTCCTGGCTGCCGTCCTCCCGTGTTGCCGTCATCTCCAGCGGCCGGATCGTGGTGACATCCGCCTTGGAAAGCCGCTCCTTCAGGTCCTTGTCGCGGTATTCGTTCATCAGGAAGCCGACAGAGCCGCGGTTCATGCCGTAGATCGGTTTGCCGCTGCCCATATGGGCATGCAGGGTCTGCAGCATCAGGCCGTCACCACCAAGGGCCACGATCACATCGGCATCCGCCACCGGCACGCTGCCATAACGGTGTGCAAGCTCCAGACGCGCCTTGAGCGCTTCGTCCGTGTCGCTGGAGACAAAGGCGAGCTTTTCCGTGGAAAGCGGCCGGGAGTTTTCAGTACTGGGCGGTGGTGGGGATTGGTTCATGTTCTGCGGAGTTTTTGCCTTGCGGTGTTGCCGGGCAAGCCTCGTTGCATTGTGAGGAGGTATGCCTTGACATCGGACCAGCACCATAACCGGGGAGGAGGCGGAGGGGCAGTGAAAAATGTGATTAATGGTCAAATGGGTTTTGCCTATTTGGCTGTTGCTAGGCCACATTTTTTCACTGAAAATTTTAACAGCAAAAGCTTGAGCCTCGACGTAACGCGGAGAAATGCTGCATGCTCCGCGGAGCTTGTTTTGGCGGCCACTTCTGTTTGGGCGGCGATTACAACGATGGAAAAATTTGTCTTTGTTGTGAAGTGAGTCCGTTTGCTTAGTTTCTATGGGTAATCATAATGCAAGAATTTAGTATTTTTTCTCAGTATTCGAAATTTCTATTTTTTCTAGGAGGGTTGTTTTACGTTCTATTTTTCCACTTTTTAGGATTATTCTTCATATCAGGTTCAGTTTTTTTGTTGGCTGTTATTTTAGTTTCAATTGGCGTGCTTACTTCAGTCGTGGGGGTTGCGCTATATGTTCGTGAATTAAGCTTTGAAAACTCTAGTGCTGACATACGTCTGAGAATGAAGGATGAAGCGAAGAGTTATTTTTCGACATTTAGGCCCTATTTGTTTTTTGTTTCAGCGCCAATCGTTTCGCATTTTTTGTTTCTGATTTTCTATAATATAAATTTTGAGATTGAAGCATACTTTGGAGAACTTCCTTATATTTTTGTTATTTATGGCATAAAAATTTATTGGATTTATCTGATACTTATTCCAATATATTTTCTCTCTGGAAAAATTAATTTGATATTTGAAAAATATGGAGATCTTAAACGTTAGGGGAGGCGAGGGAAGAACTCGGAATTTACGATATCAGATTTAAGAGCTATCGAGATCTCCGCTTTATTTGTCGGTGTCGGCTGACAAACGGAGTGCTGGTACCTCGTCAAGGGCTTCCTGCCTGCATACCGGATCCTCCAACAATTCCTGCCACTCGAAAAACGGCACGATGGCCGAACGGGTATCGTCGATCTTGGCGGACATGATGCCTGCGACACGCAGGCCATTTTCTGTTTCGACCAGGAGCGGGCCACCCGAGGCACCTGCTTCGGTGGTGCAGTCGGTGACCCAGCTGTCCTCCTTCGTGCCGAGCACGCGGCAGGCTGGCACGACGGTGGGCAGGAACCGGCGGCTGCGGCGATAGCCTACGGACTGGAAGCGGGTATCCTTGGTGAGAACCGCCGCCTCCTCCAACGACAGAACCGGGACCGGGGGCAGGGCGCTTGGCTCTTTCAGCACAATCAGACCGACATCGTTGTGGACGTCGCGCAGCTTCGGCTGCTGCTGCGGCGTGTAAGCGCTGTTGGTCTTGAGGCAGGCCGGTTCCAGCCGGGCCGAATACTCCTCGCGGCGGACACCGGCGACGAAAATGAGATCTTCCAGCGGAAAGTGCCGTTCGGTGTTTTTGTTAAAGAGGCAATGGGCGGCAGTCAGCACGAGATTGGGGGCAATCAGTGTGCCGGTGCACATGGTGGTGGTGCGATAGCCGGCCACGTTCACCCGGCCGATAGAGAGCCAGGGGGCATTGGTCGAGTCGATAACCTTTAGCTCGACAGCTCCGGCGGATGCAGGCGGGAAACATACCAGAGCGAGCACCGCAAGACACCAGGCCCGACGAAGCCTGCTTGGGCCTGACCGGGCGGTTGATAAATTTTCTCGCAAGGAAGCGCACATGCTCAATGGCCCCGTGGATAGGGGGCATTCTGGAGGAGAGCGTTTAACGCGGTCTAAAACTGGATCTCTAAACCTCAACGCTACTCGCTGTAATAATCCCAGACCGGTGTCCGGGCGAGGGTCTCGTCATTGTGGCGCATGCGTGTCGACAGCAGCGCATCGAGGCTCGCAAGAACGAGCTCCGGCCGGCCAGATGCCTCGTTGACGGGAGCTGCCGGTTCCGGAGCGGCGCGCATCAGCACATTCGGCAGGCCGGAGAAGTGCACGAACTGCCAGTCCGGTCCGAGGCGGCTGAGGACTGCGGTCGAACCTTGATGAGCCCCGGGAGGGAAGCTTTCCGGCAATTGCTTCAGGAGCAGCCGATAGTCGAATTCCCAAAGGGCTGCGTTTCGCCAAGTGACCGGCGTCTGGCCCTCGAGGAAGGGCCTGAGGCTGGTGCCGTCAGGTGCGTGTTCGGGAGCGACCTCCCAAAGGTCCAGCAGTGTCGGGAAAATGTCGGCGGCGGACGTGAAGGCGGTGACCCGGTTCGCCCTTGCACCGCCCGGCGTGCGGATCATCAGCGGTATGTGGTAGCTCTGGCGGTAGAAGCCGCCTTTGCCAAGCATCCAGTGATCGCCCATCATTTCCGCATGGTCGGAGGTGAAGACGATGAGGGTGTTTTCCAGGTCCCCAAGCGCCGCGAAGATCCGCCCGAGCTGCGCATCCACCTCGCTGATCATGCCGTAATAGAGCGCCCGCAAGCGTTTCAGGTCGTGCCGCGTCAGGTCGCACACGTGGCCGCTCGCGCCTGGAACATGGCTGGAAAGATGCTGAAGCTTCTGCAGGGCGGCGAGGAGCGGATGAAAGGCCGCTTCTTCGGCCGTCGTCTCGGCCCCGGCAAAGTCGGGCCCGTCTTCCGGATCGTACATCGTGTTATAGGGCGCCGGCACGGCGATCGGTGGATGCGGGCGCAGGAACGAGACATGCGCCATCCAGGGCCGGTCTTTGTGCTGCTCGCCAAGCCAGGAGAGGAACGCGTCGGTGAGGAAGGCTGTCTGGGTCTCGTCCCTGGAATAGCGCGGGGCCTTGCGGGAGATCCGTTCGCCGTCTTCCGGCTCCACATGATGGATCGTCGCAAAGGTTTTCGGGTCGTGACCACGCGCCGCGAGCCAGGAGAGCCAGGGCTTGTCGTCTTCGGGCAGCGGCTGGCGTACCTGGAAACCCGGCAGCACGCCTTCATAGGTGGCGAGCGCCGGGTCGTTCGGATCGTGCAGGCGCGGATCCGGCGCGGTGTCCGTATAGCCGAAGAGCGTCGGCGTGTAGCCGGCCCGGCGGGCGGCGCGGGCAATGTTGTCGAAGCGGTCGTCGAGCGGCGCGCCGTTCGAAACCACCCGGTGGTTCATCTGGTAAAGACCGGTATAGAGCGAGGCACGGGCCGGAGAGCAGGGGGCCGTCGGTGCGTAGTGCTGCTCGAAAACGGTCGCGGTCTCGGCGAAGGCATCTAGGTTCGGTGTCTTTACGACCGGATGGCCCACCGTGCCGAGGCAGTCGCCCCGCCACTGGTCGGCGGTGATCAGCAAAACGTTCGGGCGGGTCATTTGGTTTCGAGCATCTCGATGAGGGCGGGCAGGTCGGCGACGGAATCTATCACATAGTCAGCGCCCGCCTGTTTCAGTTTTTCCGTCGCGTGCCGGCGCAGGGTGTCGACCTCGGCTTCGGAAAGCGCCGCCAGTTCTTCCGGCGTCTTGCCGGCATAGTTGCCTGAGAGTGCCAGGCCGACAGTGAGGCAGCCCGCGGCAACGCCTTCGGCAATGCCCGGTTCCGTGTCGTCCACCTTGATGACCGCACTCGGCGGATAGGCGACAAGATCGACGAAGCACTGATACATGCCGAGCGGTCCGGGGCGTCCTTCGGGCAGGTCGTCGGCGCAGAGGAGGTTGTCGGGCACATAGCCTTGCTCGGCGGCCTTCGGTAGAACCCGTTCCATGATCGAGCGGGTGTAGCCGGTGGTGGAGCCGATCTTCACGCCTTTCCCGCGCAGATACTTGACGGTGTCGAGTGCTCCCGGGACCAGATCTGAAAAGTCGGCGACGACCTCCTCGTTCATGGGCACGAAGATCTCGTAAACCTTGTCGACATCGGCATCGCCCGGCGCCGCGCCGTATCTTGCGGTCCACTGCGCGGCAATGTCCGGATCGTCCATCATGGCGCGGATATGGTCCCATTTCGGCTTGCCCATCGGGGCGCGTGCCTGGTCGATGGAGGCGGTGATGCCGAAGCTCTCGAACGCCTTGACGAAGACACCCATCGGCGCGAAGGAACCGAAATCGATCATGGTGCCGGCCCAGTCGAAGACCACGGCTTTGAATTTGCTCATTTTATTTCCTCAAGCATAAAGGCCGGCGATGGTTTCCTCGCCGATGGCAAAGGCGGTGGAGGCGCCGCAACCTGCCGTGACGACCACAATGCGGGTTGCGTCGTCCGGGCTGTCCGTGAAGCGCCAGCGATCCCGGGCGGAGGCATAGGTGCCGATCCAGGTTTCGGTGATGTCGTAGGGACCGACATCCAGAACAGTGTCCATCTCGGACAGGATCAGGTCGTTCACGCCCTTTTCGATAAACGGGTCCGGTGTCGGGCCATAATGGTGGCTGTCACCGACGACCAGACTGCCGTCGGCGGACTGAACCACGATGAGATGGATGCCGTTGTCGCGAAGCGGCCGCATCTCCCTGTCGAGCCGGGCCTTCAACGCGTCGGCTTCGGGAAGTTCGGCATAACCAAGATAGCGGGCGAGACCGAGATCCGACATGACAGTGGTGCCGAGATTGAACGGTCGCTTCGACTGGATACGCAGCATCTGCAGTTTACAGCGGGTGGTCTCGTAGGCAGAGATCCGGCTGGAGAACAGCGTGGTTGCATCGTCGCCCGGACAGACGATCACTGCTTCGGCATGGAGATTTCCACGCGAGGTTTCCAGCCTGGGTGTCGCGATTGAATTGACGCTGGTCTGCCAATGGAAATCGACATTCAGTGTCTCCGCCAGCCAGGTCGCGATCCTGGGCAGGGCATCGCGCGATTCCACCCGGACCTCCAGCGGCGAATAAAGCGCCGAGGTGATCGCATCCCTGCGCAGCGCAGGAACTTTTCCCATTGCTTCCGCGGCGGTGAGGCGGCGGCAATGTTCCCCCATTTCGGTCTTCAAGAATGCGTCGATGACGGCTTCCGATTCCGGCAGCCGTGCCGTCATGGTCAGTCCTTCCTGGAGCAGCGGGATCCGGGCGGCCTTTGCAATCTCGGACCAGACCTGCCGGCTGCGACAGGCCATCTGCCAACAGTCTCCGGCCTGCTGGCCGGTGACCGTAACGAAGCCGAAATTGCGGATTGAAGCGCCGTTGGCCAGGCTGTCGCGGTCGATTACGACGACCTTCTTGCCAAGCCTTGCGGCTGCCAGGGCATGGGCGAGGCCGACAATGCCCGCGCCGACAACCGCAAGGTCATAGGATTTCTTTGTCATTCAGGTCTGTCCAAAGCCGGCCGGAGCCTTTCAAACTCTATGGCAAGCCCTCGTCGCATACGACAGTATCGGGCCCGATGAAGGCGCTAGAAAGTCCGGCCAGAAAGTCCGACCAGAAACTCCCGCCAGAAAACACGGGAATTCTGACAGGTCGATGAAAATTCTCAATGTATAGCTTTTTGTTATCGAATTGGAGCCGGCAACTTCAGGCATCACTCTGCAGACAGTTGCGGAACGCTTCGATGGCGGCGACGTTTGCCATGTCCTTCTGCCAGACTGCGTAATGGTTTGCACCGAGCGCGGGATCGGCGATCTGAACAGGGACCAGTCCGTCTCGTTCCGATATTTCCGCTTCGAGTGCGACGCCGGAACCGGTGCCTGAACGCACAAGGCTGGCAATGGAGCCCCAGGAGCCGAGGGCGAGCACCGTGTTGGTCCTTATCCCGGCGACCATGGCCGCGGCATCGAAAATCCTGCGGGTGCCCGAGCTTCCTTCCCGCTGAAGCAGGGGCAGCCTGGCGACATCCGCCCAATCCGCCTGATCTTTCCGGGTGAGTGGATGCTCCGGCCGGACGGCGAGGACGATGCGGGTCCTCACAATCAGTTCGCCTTCCAGGCCGGCCGGGATTTCCTTGCCGGTGATGAAGCCGATATCGATGTCGCCGTCTTCGATGAGGTCAACGATATCCTGGCTTGCGAGAGCCCGCGCCTCGATGGCGATGTCCGGGTGCCGCGCCATGAAGGACGAAATGCGCGGGATCGCCAGCTGGTAGGTGGAGTAGCCGATCCGCAGCTCGCCGGAAGCCAGCATGCGTTTGTGGGAAAGTTCCGTCTCCAGATCGCCCGCCAGCGCCAGCACGGCCCTTATGCGGGGCAACAGCTGTTGAAGGGCCGGTGTTGCGGCGACCGAATAGCCGGATTTGGCAAGAAGCTTGACCTTGAACCGGCTTTCCAGGCCTTGCACATGGTTGGAAATCGACGGCTGGGAGACGCCGATTTCCTTCGCGGCCGCCGAAAAACTGCCCGTGCGCACGACCGCCTCCAGTGCACGCAATTGCGCCAGGCTGAGATTGCCTGCCGGTCGAGGTGGTTCCTTCGCCAATTGTGTCAGCCCGTCAGGTCGGCAATGGGCGCGCGGCAGGTTCCCGTCTCTTCTAGATAACGGGCGACGCGCAGGGCCAGATCCTCGCGCCACGCAGGCGCGATCACCTGGACACCGATGGGCAGCTTCGCGCCGTCCAGCCAGACCGGGACCGTGACGGCGGGCAGGCCGATATAAGAGATCGGCTGGGTAAAGAGGCCGATATTCGGCCGAGCCGGCATGGTCTCGCCATTGATCGTGAAGGTCTTGGTGCCCGACGGCAGGGCGGTGAAGGGCGTTGCCGGGGCCAGCAGGATATCGACCTCCTCGAAAATCTTGCGGAAGAGATCGCGGAACCAGCTGCGGAAGCGCTGGGCCTGCTGCACCCAGACGGCGGGCACCATCGTCCCTGCCAGAAATCGGTCGCGGGTTTCCGGGTCGAAATCCTGCGGTCGTTCCCGTATGCGGTTGAAATGCAGGGTCGAGCCCTCCGCCGCTGTTATGACATAGGCTGCCGCCCTGGCGCGCGCTGCTTCCGGAATGTCGATCTCCAGGCCGGCGCCGAGCGCCTTGGCGACCAGGTCGACTGCGTTCAGGGCTTCCGGCAGGGCCTTCTCCTTGAAATAGCCGCCGGCAACCGCAATGCGCAGCTGGCCGATGCCTTCGTGGAGGCGGAGACGGGTTTCAAGCTCCGGGTGGTCCGCCTTGGCTGGGTCTTTGGGATCGTGCCCCTGCAGCACGTCGAAGATCAGTGCCAGATCCTCGGCCGAGCGGGTGAGGGGGCCGAGATGATCGAGGCTGCCGACAAAGGGATAGGTGCCTGCCCGGCTGAGGCGGCCATAGGTGGGCTTCAAGCCGAAGAGGCCGCAGAAGGAGGCCGGCACGCGAATGGAGCCGTTGGTGTCGGAACCCATGGCAAGCGGCACCATGCCGGATGCGGCCGCAGCTGCTGAGCCGGAGGAAGAGCCGCCGGTCATTCGGCCGGTGTCATGCGGATTGCGGCAGATGCCGTCGTGGGCGCTTTCGCCGGTGAAGTCGTAAGCGTATTCGCCCATATGGGTCGCGCCGACGAGGACGGCGCCGGCCGCCTGCAGCTTGCGCACCAGCGTCGCGTCGGAAGCGGCGGGCGGGTTTTCGCAATTGATCTTTGCGCCTGCCCGGGTTGTCAGGCCCTCGACGTCATAAAGGTTCTTGACCGCATAGGGGACGCCGGCCAGTGGCAGGTGCCGGCCTTCGGAGATGCCGTCGTCGACCGCGCGTGCTTCCAGCAGGGCGCGCTCCGACAGAATATCGGTGAAGGCATTGAGCGCCGGATTAAGCGTTTCAATCGCCTCAAGTGCAGCATAGGCCGCCTCGATCGCCTTGACTTCGCCCTTGGCGACCGCGCTGGCAGTCTGCGTAGCGGTCCAGCTGCAAAGATCAGGGAGCTTCTCCGTCATGGCCGGTAAACCGGAGCGGCTTCCGCATGGTCGTCGAGCGGAAAGGCCAGGACAGCCTCGGCCGCCTTCTCGATGGCGGCGATGTGCATCTCCACCACCGGGCGCCAGTCGTCCTCGATGGTCAGGCCCAGCATCTTTTCCATGTGGGCGACGTGGTCTTCGGCCCGGAACGGTTCCGCCATGCTTACCTCCTTGTCAAAATCTCAGGCTGCATCTTTCAAATGCAAGGCGGTCCTGTCCAGCAGAGATTTCGTCTTTCTTGCCGTGGTTTGGCCGATCCGCGAGCTGTGGATGAAATGGCCACAATTCGGACCTGGGAAGCAGTAAATTGTTGCGGCGCAGCATTTCGATTGCATAAATTTTAGCCCTGCGCATAATGTCGGCATGAGCGGCGGGCTTTCGATACTGGTCATTGACGACAACAAGATACGGGCATCGATCATCGAGCAGGGATTGCGCGATGCGGGCCACGACAAGGTTATTCTCGTGCACCAGATGGAAGGTCTGGTGCGGCAGATCGCAGATATCAATCCGGACGTCATCGTCATCGACCTGGAAAACCCGAATCGCGACCAGCTGGAACATATGTTTCAGGTCTCGCGCGCCGTCAGGCGGCCGATCGCGATGTTCGTCGACAAGTCCGACAGCCATTCCATCGAGGCGGCCGTCGATGCGGGTGTTTCCGCCTATATCGTCGACGGGCTCAAGCGCGAGCGGGTCAAGCCGATCCTCGATATGGCCATCAGCCGCTTCCGGGCCTTTTCCCGGCTGACAGAGGAGCTGGAGGAAGTGCGCACCGAACTGGCGGACCGCAAGACCATCGACCGGGCCAAGGGCATTCTCATGAAGTCGAAGGGGCTTTCCGAACAGGCCGCATACGATCTGTTGCGCCGCACGGCCATGAACCAGAGCCGTAAGATCATCGATGTTGCCCAGAGCCTGGTGATCGCCAGCGGGTTGCTGGGGGACTGACGCCGTGAGAACAAGAAAAACGTGTCGGGGGGGAGCGGCCAGCCAGGGAGCCGGAGTGTCATGGAAACAAATCTGAGGCCCGTGATTGCCGGGTTCATTCCGCTGCTCGACAGCGCGGTCGTTGTTGCTGCGGCAGAGCTTGGCTTTGCCGAGAGGGAAGGCGTTGCGCTCAAGCTGATCCGCGAAACCTCCTGGGCCAATATCCGCGACCGCATTTCCGTCGGCCATTTCGACGTTGCCCACATGCTGGCGCCGATGCCGATTGCTGCCAGCCTCAATCTCACCAGCCTTGCCGTTCCGATGCTGGCGCCAATGCTGCTCGGGCTTGGCGGCAACGCAATCACCGTCTCGACGGCGCTGTGGTCGGACATGGCAATTGCCGGTGCCGATGCGTCAGGCGATCCGGTTTCGACCGGCAAGGCGCTGGCGAGCGTGATCGAACAGCGCCAGGAAGCCGATGCGCCGCTGCTGCATTTCGGGGTCGTACATCCCTATTCAGGGCATGCGTATGAGCTGCGTTACTGGCTTGCAGGTGCCGGGATCGATCCGGACAGGGATGTCGAGATTACCGTGCTGGCGCCGCAGGTGATGGCCGATGCGATGAAAGAGGGCCAGCTCGACGGCTATTGTGTCGGTGAGCCCTGGAACACGGCAGCGGTCGATGCCGGAGCGGGCCGCATTGCCACCTATAAGCAGGCGATCTGGCCGAACAGCCCGGAAAAGGTTCTGGGCGTGACCCGCAAATGGGCCGGGGCCAACCCGGAGACACTGGCCGCTCTCATGCGGGCTTTTTCGGCCGCCGCCGACTGGTGCGCCGAACCGGGCAACAATGAAGAGCTTGCCTCAATCCTTGCGCGGCCGGATCTTCTGGCCTGTCCCGCCGAGATCTGCCTAGCGGCTCTCTCGGGCAGGATCCGGTTCGGTCCGAAGACGGAAAGGACCGTTCCCGGGTTCCTGACCTTCTCCGGCGGGCTCACGGCAGCGCCTCTGCCGGTTCATGGCAAATGGTTCTATGAGCAGATGGTGCGTTGGGGGCAGGTGGCGTGGTCGGAGGCCGCGCTCAAGGAGGTTGAGGAGATCTTTTCGCCTCAAGCCTATCTCTCTGCCCTCGGTGTCTCCGATGTGCCGGCGCAGACGGGCATCGAGATGTTCGACGGGGCTCGGTTCTGAGCGCCTTCCGGTTACTGCCTGCAAATTCATCACCGTCGCTGCGCTGCACAAATTTCGTTCAATTGCCTCCGCACTTAGCCGATTAAAAATGCAGACAGCGTGCCCTGTTTAAAAATTCATCACCTTTAAGTATTTGTAAATCAATGAAATCCGTGAATTTTCCGAGTTGGCACGCTTCGTGCTTATAACTCCGTAAGGCCGACGCTGGCCTAACAGATATCGCGCCCATTGGCGGGCGCACAGGCAAAGCCGCCGACTGACCTGCAGGGATCCTCCTCCCGCAACGCAGGTCCGGTCGGCGGCTTTTTTCTTGGACCTGTGCACAGCCAGAGGCGGCACAGGAAGACAGAGGGACAGGACGCGACAATGAAGAAGACCCTGCTTTTTACCCGACGGACAGCTCTCGGCGCCTTGATGGCCGCCACTGCACTGGTGCCGGCCACCGGCGCCTATGCCGACATGCTGGACGTGGAAAAGGACGAACTTACCTTCGGTTTCATCAAGCTGACGGACATGGCGCCGCTCGCCGTTGCCTATGAGCTCGGGTATTTCGAGGAAGAAGGCCTCTTCGTGACACTTGAGCCGCAGGCGAACTGGAAGGTGCTTCTCGATCGCGTGATCACCGGGGAACTGGACGGCGCTCACATGCTGGCCGGCCAGCCGCTTGCTGCAACCATCGGCTTCGGCACCAAGGCGCATATCGTGACGCCGTTCTCCATGGATCTCAACGGCAACGGCATCACCGTTTCCAACGAGATCTTCGAGATGATGAAGCCACACCTGGAAATGCAGGCGGACGGAAGGCCTGTTCATCCGATCAAGGCCACGGCGCTGAAACCGGTGGTCGACAAGCTTAAGGCGGAGGGCAAGCCCTTCAACATGGGCATGGTCTTCCCGGTCTCCACCCATAACTATGAGCTGCGCTACTGGCTCGCTTCCGGCGACATCAACCCGGGCTTCTATTCTCCGAGCGACATCTCCGGCCAGATCAAGGCCGATGCACTGCTGTCGGTAACGCCGCCGCCGCAAATGCCGGCAACGCTGGAAGCCGGCACCATTTACGGCTACTGCGTCGGCGAGCCGTGGAACCAGCAGGCGGTCTTCAAGGGTATCGGCGTTCCCGTCATCACCGACTACGAGATCTGGAAGAACAATCCGGAGAAAGTCTTCGGCCTCACCCAGGAATTCACCGAGGAATACCCGAACACCACGCTCGCCATCACCAAGGCACTGATCCGTGCCGCCAAGTGGCTGGACGAGAACGACAACGCCAACCGCGTGGAAGCGGTCGAGATCCTGTCGCGGCCGGAATATGTCGGCGCAGACAAGGAAGTCATCGCCAATTCCATGACCGGCACCTTCGAATACGAGAAGGGCGACAAGCGCGAGGTCCCGGACTTCAACGTCTTCTACCGCTACTACGCGACCTATCCCTATTACTCCGACGCCGTCTGGTACCTGACCCAGATGCGCCGCTGGGGCCAGATCGCCGAGTACAAGCCGGACAGCTGGTACGACGAGGTCGCCAAATCGGTCTACCGGCCGGAAATCTACCTGAAAGCCGCGGAACTGCTGGTCGAGGAAGGCCATGTCGCGAAGGAAGACTTCCCCTGGGACACCGACGGCTACCGCCTGCCGACACCGGCTGCCGACATTATCGATGGGATCCCCTACGACGGCAAAGAACCCAATGCCTACATCGACAGCCTGCCGATCGGTCTCAAGGGCAAGCAGGTGGTCGACGGCAATGAGGTCGTGGGCGGCTGACACTCCCCCAAACTTGAGCGGCGGCTGCAGCCCCGCCGCTCCTTTTCCTTTGCAAAAAACGTCTTGGAATTCGAAAAAGGATCGACATCATGGCCAATGCCGATACCGCGGCTAGTCCGGATCTAGCCCGCGCCGCGCGCCGGGAAAAACTTTTCACAAGGATCAACAAGGCCGCAGGCTGGCTCGACGCGCTGGGTCTCTCCTGGGTCGTGCCGCTCCTGAAGATCGCCGCCGGCGACAGCCCCAGGGAACAGCTTGGCGAACTGAAGCGGGTCCTGCTGATCCCGCTTCTCGGAATTGCCGCCTTTCTCGTCCTCTGGGGAACGCTGGCACCGCAAGTGCAGACCTCGCTCGGCGCCGTTCCCGGCCCGGCAGCAGTCTGGTCACAGGCGGTCAACCTCTGGGACGACCATGTCCGCGAACGGGAAAAGGCCGCCGCGTTCTATGATCGCCAGGATCAGCGCAATGCCAAATACGAGGCAGAAGGCAAGACAGACAAGGTCAAGTGGCGCGACTACACCGGTAAACCGACCTATATCGACCAGATCGGCACCTCGCTGAAGACTGTCGGTCTCGGCTTCCTGATCGCGACGTTGATTTCCGTTCCGCTCGGCATTGCCTCCGGCCTGTCGCGTTCCTTCAACGGCGCGATCAACCCGCTCATCCAGATCTTCAAGCCGGTCTCGCCGCTCGCCTGGCTGCCGATCGTTACCATGATCGTCTCGGCGACCTATGCCAATCCGGTCGACTGGCTGTCGAAGTCGCTGCTGATTTCCGCCGTCACCGTCACGCTCTGTTCCATGTGGCCGACCTTGATCAACACCGCGCTCGGTGTCGCCTCGGTCGACAAGGACCTGATGAATGTCGGCCGTGTCCTGCAGCTGCCGACCTGGAAGACCGTCACCAAGCTTGTGCTGCCGTCCTCGCTGCCACTGATCTTCACGGGCCTTCGCCTGTCGTTGGGCGTGGGCTGGATGGTGTTGATCGCCGCCGAAATGCTGGCGCAGAACCCGGGCCTTGGAAAATTCGTCTGGGACGAGTTCCAGAACGGCTCTTCCCAGTCGCTCGCCAAGATCATGGTCGCTGTCCTGACCATCGGCATCATCGGCTTCATGCTCGACAGGCTGATGTTCGCCCTGCAGCGCGCCTTCACCTTCTCGGCCAACCGCTAGGGAGACGGATATGTCCTTTCTGGAAATCTCCGGCGTCTCAAAGTCCTACGGCGAAGGCGCCAAGCGGACGGATGTGCTGGACGACGTGAATCTGAAGGTGGAAGAGGGCGAGTTCATTGCCATTGTCGGGTTCTCCGGCACCGGCAAGACCACGCTGATCTCCCTGCTGGCCGGTCTCATCGAACCGGACCGGGGCGGTATCATCTTCAAGAACAAGGAAATCGACGGGCCGCATCCGGACAGGGGCGTTGTGTTCCAGTCCTATTCGCTGATGCCTTGGCTGTCGGTTGCCGGCAACGTCGCGCTCGCCGTCGACAGCGTCTTCAAGAAGAAAAGCGCTGCCGAGCGCAAGGCCATCTGCGACAAGTATATCGGAATGGTCGGGCTCGCCCACGCCAGGGACCGCAAGCCCGCCGAGCTTTCCGGCGGCATGCGCCAGCGCGTGGCGGTCGCAAGGGCTCTGGCGATGCAGCCGGAACTGCTCCTGCTCGACGAACCGCTGTCGGCGCTCGATGCCCTGACCCGCTCCAAGTTGCAGGACGAGTTCGCCGCGATCTGCGAGGAAGAAAAGAAGACCATTCTTCTCATCACCAACGATGTCGACGAGGCGATCCTCCTTGCCGACCGGATCATCCCGCTCAAGCCCGGCACACCGGCAACGCTCGGTCCGGAATTCAAGGTGCCGTTTCAGCGGCCGCGCGATCGGGGTGAACTCAACCACGACGACGATTTCATCCGTCTTCGGGCCGAGATCACCGAATACCTCATGGAAGCGGGGGCCGAGCGTGGAGCGGATCTGGAACGGGATATCGTCCTGCCGGATATCGTGCCGATCACCCAGCGCCCGAAGGGTGGCGACAAGCTGCCGCTCGCCTATGAGCGGGCCGCAAGTTCACCGATCCAGGACCGCTATCTCGACTTCTCGCAGCTGAAGAAGGTCTACCCGACGCCGAAGGGGCCGCTGACGGTGGTCGACGGCTTCGATTTGAAAATGAAAAAGGGCGAGTTCATCACGCTCATCGGCCATTCGGGATGCGGCAAGTCGACGGTGCTTTCCATGGTCGCCGGCCTCAACAAGATCACGGAAGGCGCCATCGTTCTCGACGGTACCCACGTGACCGGAGCCGGTCCCGACCGCGCCGTCGTCTTCCAGGCGCCGAGCCTGATGCCGTGGCTCACGGCCTACGAGAATGTCGAGCTTGGCGTCGAAAAGGTCTATCCAGATGCGTCCAAGGCCGAAAAGCGGGACGTCATCGAATATTACCTCGCCAAGGTCGGCCTGGCGGACGCCATGCAGAAGGCGGCCTCGGAGCTTTCCAACGGCATGAAGCAGCGTGTCGGTATCGCTCGGGCCTTTGCCCTGTCGCCGAAGCTGCTCCTGCTCGATGAGCCCTTCGGCATGTTGGACAGCCTGACACGCTGGGAGCTGCAGGACGTCCTGATGGATGTCTGGAAACGCACCCAGGTGACCGCGGTCTGCGTCACCCACGATGTTGATGAAGCCATCCTGCTCGCCGACCGGGTGGTGATGATGTCGAACGGACCCAATGCCCGTATCGGCAACATCATGGAAGTCGATCTGCCGCGGCCTCGGTCGCGGAAAGAGCTGCTCGCCCACCCGGATTACTACGCCTACCGCGAAGAGCTTCTGGACTTCCTGGAAGCCTACGAGGGCGGAGCGGATCCGAGCGAGGACCAATTGAAATCCATCCAGGAAAAACGCGCTGCACGCATGGCCCGGCAAAAGGCCGTGGCTGAAGCGGCCGAATGAAAGTTTGGAGAAGAGCCATGACAAAACAGAAACTTGTCATCGTCGGCAACGGCATGGCCCCGGGGCGGATGCTGGAAGACCTGTTCGAAAAGAACAGCGAGGCCTTTGAGGTCACCATCTTCAACGCCGAGCCGCGCGTGAACTACAATCGCCTGATGCTGTCGCCGGTCCTTTCCGGTGAAAAGACCTACGAGGACATCATCACCCATGGCGACGACTGGTATGCCGAACGGGGCGTGACCCTGCACAAGTCTGCCCGCGTTGCCGAGATCGACCGGGACGCCCAAACGGTCACGTCGGAAAACGGTATCACGGCACCTTACGACAAGCTGGTGATCGCGACCGGGTCGTCGCCCTTCATCATCCCGCTGCCGGGCAAGGACCTGGACGGCGTCCTGACCTATCGGGATCTCGACGATGTTGAGAAGATGCTGGATGCGGCCAAGAGGGGCGGACGGGCCATCGTCATCGGTGGCGGTCTGCTCGGACTTGAAGCAGCGGCAGGCCTGAAGATGCAGGGCATGGAGGTCACCGTCCTGCACCTGATGCCAACTCTGATGGAACGTCAGCTCGATCCGGCCGCGGGCTTTCTGCTCGAAGCCGAGTTCAAGCGCCGGGGCATCGACGTCCGCACAAAGGCGAACAGCCACGAGATCCTCGGCGACGCTGCGGGCAAGGTGCGGGGCATCCGCCTCGATGATGGCACGGAAATCGAAGCCTCGATCGTTGTCATGGCCGTCGGCATTCGCCCGTCGGCGGAGCTCGCCAAGTCGGTTGGTCTCGACGTCAATCGGGGTGTGCTTGTCGGCGACGATATGCGCACCAGCGATGAAAACGTGTTTGCGCTCGGCGAGTGCGTGGAACACCGCGGTATGTGCTACGGCCTGGTGGCGCCGCTCTACGATATGGCCGGTGTCATTGCCGATAACCTGCTTGGCGGAAGCGCTGAATATACCGGCTCGGTCACGGCGACGAAGCTCAAGGTCACCGGTGTTGATCTTTATTCCGCCGGCGATTTCGCTGAAGGCGACGACCGCGAGGAAATTGTGCTGCGCGATGCCTCGGCCGGCGTCTACAAGCGCATCGTCCTGAAAAACAACAAGATCCTCGGCGCTGTGCTCTATGGCGAAACCTCGGACGGTCCCTGGTTCTTCGATCTTCTTAAGAAGGGCACGGATGTGTCCGAGATGCGCGAAACGCTGATCTTCGGCCAGGCGTACCAGGGAGGAGCCCCCCTGGACCCTACGGCGGCCGTTGCAGCCTTGCCGGATGATGCGGAAATCTGCGGCTGTAACGGCGTTTGCAAGGGCAAGATCGTATCCACGATCAAGGAAAAGGGCCTGACGACCCTCGACGGCGTCCGTGCGCATACCAAGGCGTCAAATTCCTGTGGAACCTGCACAGGGCTGGTCGAGCAACTGATGCAGGTCACACTTGGCGATGCCTATAACCCTGCGGCCATCACGCCGATGTGCGGTTGCACGCCGCTCGGTCATGACGAAGTCCGCCGTCTGATCAAGTCGAAGGAACTGAAATCCATTCCGGCCGTGATGCAGGAACTGGAATGGACGACTTCCGGCGGCTGCGCCAAGTGCCGGCCGGCGCTGAACTACTATCTCGTCTCGGACTGGCCTGATGAATATGAGGACGACTACCAGTCCCGATTCATCAACGAGCGTGTCCACGCCAACATCCAGAAGGACGGTACCTATTCGGTAGTTCCGCGCATGTGGGGTGGCATGACCTCGTCCAAGGAACTTCGTGCCATCGCCGATGTCGTCGACAAGTTCAACATTCCGGCGGTGAAATGCACCGGCGGCCAGCGCATCGACATGCTCGGCATCAGGAAGGAAGACCTGCCCGCCGTTTGGGCGGATCTCGGCAAGGCCGGTTTTGTCTCGGGCCAGGCCTATGCCAAGGGCCTGAGGACCGTGAAGACCTGCGTCGGGTCGGACTGGTGCCGCTTCGGCACGCAGGACAGCACAGGCCTCGGCGTGAAGCTGGAAAAGTTCATGTGGGGCTCCTGGACACCGGCGAAGCTGAAGATGGCGGTCTCCGGCTGTCCGCGCAACTGCGCGGAAGCGACCTGCAAGGACATCGGCATCATTTGCGTCGACAGCGGCTACGAGATCCATTTTGCCGGTGCCGCCGGTCTCGACATCAAGGGGACGGAAGTCCTTGGAATGGTCAAGACCGAAGAGGATGCGATCGAGTATGTCGCCGCGCTCACCCAGATGTACCGCGAACAGGGGCACTACCTTGAGCGTATCTACAAGTGGGCCAAACGCATCGGCTACGACGAGATCCGCCGCCAGATCATGGACGAGGCGGATATGCGCAGGGCCTATTTCGACCGCTTCGTATTTTCCCAGAAATTCGCCCAAGTCGATCCCTGGTCAGAGCGTGTCTCCGGCAAGGACAAGCATGAATTCAATCCGATGGCTGTCGTGATGCAGGAGGCTGCCGAATGAACGCCGAAACAAGAAACTGGGTTGCCATCGGAGAACTCGCGGACATCCCGCGGGAAGGTGCCCGGGTAGTCAGGACCGCAAGCGGCTGCATTGCCGTTTTCCGGACCGCCGACGACGAGGTCTTCGCGCTCGACGACCGCTGTCCCCACAAGGGCGGCCCGCTCAGCCAGGGCATCGTGCACGGCCTTTCCGTGACCTGTCCCCTGCACAATTGGGTGTTTGACCTCACAACTGGCCTTGCCAGAGGGGCGGACGAAGGGGCTGTGCCGGTGACGGCAGCCCGCGTGGAAGACGGCAAGGTGCTGCTTGCTGCGGACGATCTGGCGCGCCGGGCTGCCGGGTGAACCCGGCATGCAATCGGCTGGCTCGGGTCAGGGTAGGAAAACTCAAGGAGGGCGTCGTTTGACCGACCAAAAATCGACAAGAACGGTCAAGACCACTTGCCCCTATTGCGGTGTGGGCTGCGGCGTGCTTGCCACCAAGCACGTCGACGGCAGGGTGAGCGTGCAAGGTGACCCCGATCACCCGTCCAATTACGGCCGGCTCTGCTCCAAGGGGTCTGCACTTGCCGAAACGCTGTCCCTCGGCGACCGTCTGCTTTATCCGGAAATCGGCGGGAAACGGGCGGGCTGGAACCAGGCTCTGGACCTGGTCGCCGAGAGGTTCGCCGGCGCGGTTCGTGAACACGGGCCGGACAGCGTTGCCTTCTATGTCTCAGGCCAGATTCTGACCGAGGATTATTACGTCGCCAACAAGCTGATGAAGGGCTTCATCGGCTCGGCCAATATCGACACCAATTCGCGCCTGTGCATGGCTTCTTCCGTCGCCGGACATCGCCGGGCCTTCGGGGCCGATACGGTTCCGGGCACCTATGAGGATCTGGAGCAGGCGGACCTGGTGGTTCTGGTCGGTTCGAACCTCGCCTGGTGCCATCCGGTGCTTTTTCAGCGACTGGAGGCGGCCAAGGCAGCCAATCCCGCTTTGCGCGTGGTGGTGGTCGATCCGCGCCGCACCGCGACCTGCGCCATCGCCGATCTGCACCTTGCCCTGAAGCCGGACAGCGATGTTGCGCTCTTTAACGGCTTGCTTGCCTTTATGCACGAAGCGGATGCGCTTAACCGCAATTATATCAATCGCTTCACGGAAGGGTTTGACAAGGCGATTCAGGCGGCCGGACACTGCGAGATCGGAGCGATTGCGGAAAAGACCGGCCTGTCGCGGCAGGATATCGCGCTCTTCTACAAGATGGTGGCGCGGACAGAGAAGACGGTCACCGTCTATAGCCAGGGTGTCAACCAGTCGGTCACCGGGACCGACAAGGTCAACGCCATCATCAACACACAACTTGCATCCGGACGGATCGGACGGCCGGGAATGGGGCCATTTTCCGTTACCGGCCAGCCGAACGCCATGGGCGGACGTGAAGTCGGCGGTCTGGCCAACATGCTTGCAGCGCATATGGCGCTCGAAAACCCGGAGCATCGGCAGATAGCCAAGGAGTTCTGGCAGAGCCTGTCTGTTGCCGAGCGTCCGGGCCTCAAGGCCGTCGAGCTGTTCCAGGCGGTTCGCGCGGGCAAGATCAAGGCGCTCTGGATCATGGCAACGAGCCCGGTCGACAGTCTGCCCGATGCAGACGGTGTCGCGGCGGCGTTGAAGACCTGTCCCTTTGTCGTCGTCTCCGAAGTCACGCGATCCGCCGATACCGTTCCTTTCGCTGATGTGCTGCTGCCTGCGGCGGCCTGGGGCGAGAAGGACGGCACGGTCACCAATTCCGAGCGGCGGATTTCCCGCCAGCGCGCTTTCCTCGATCTCCCGGGCGAGACCCGGCCGGACTGGTGGCAGATGAGTGAAGTCGCGCGGCGCATGGGGTTTCAGGAGGCGTTTTCCTATCTGGGACCTGCCGCCATCTTTCGTGAACATGCGGCACTTTCGGATCACCGGAACGGCGGCACGCGCGACTTCGATATCGGGGCCTACAAGGACGTCTCCGATACCGGATATCAGAACCTTGTTCCCTTCCAGTGGCCACAGGCTGCGAATGCACCGGCCATGGACACGCGATTTTTCGCAGAAGGCGGCTTTTTCACTGAAGGGCGCAAAGGCAATTTCGTGCCGGTTGCCTTCAAGGAACCGCGCCCTCGCGAGCGCCGCTATCCCTTTGCCCTCAATACCGGCCGCGTTCGCGATCAGTGGCATACCATGACGCGGACGGCCAGGACGGCGCGGCTGATGTCCCATATCGCCGAGCCGTTCGTGGAACTTCACCCGGCGGATGCCGAACGATTGAAGATCGAAGCGGCTGATATTGTGGAGATCAAAAGCCCGTACGGGTCCGTTCTTGTGCGGGCGCTCTTGACCGAGCGCGTCGGGAAGGGTGAGGTCTTCGTGCCCATGCACTGGACCGACCAGCTTTCCGCGAAGGCCCGCATCGATGCGGTGGTGGCGCCCGAAACCGATCCGGTTTCCGGTCAGCCGGGTTTGAAATTCACCCCTGTCGCGGTGGCGAAGAAAAAGATGGCCTGGTTCGGCTTTGCCGTTCTGAAGACCCGGCCTTCGCAAATATCTGCCGACTATTGGGCGCTGGCGCCAATCGATGGTGGCTACCGGCTTGAATTCGCCAGCGAAAGCGAAGCTGACTTTGCCGAGATCGCTTCGATTCTAGGTGCTTCGGACAGCGAAATCGTGGACATCTCTGACGGTGCCGGCGGGTGGCGGCGCCTGGCGCATTGGCGGGGCGATGTGCTTCAGGCGGCGTTCTTTTTCTCGAAGGATCCGGTGGAAGTGTCGCGTCAATGGGCCTGTGGCCTTCTGGCATCGGAAACAGTTCCCAAAGCCATGCGGGCACTTGTCCTTGCCGGGCGCGTTCCCTCGGACCGGCCGGACGCGGGCGCGATCGTCTGCTCCTGCTTCCAGGTCGGCTGCAACCAGATCACGGAGGCCGCCCGTTGCGGTGCGGACAGTGTCCGGGCGATTGGCGAGAGCCTGAAAGCGGGAACCAATTGCGGCTCGTGCCGCTCGGAAATCCAGACCCTCCTGGACGAGATTGCGAAGGAAGACGTTGATGACAGAGACATCGCGCAAGCCAGTTGAGGTAAAAGTCAGCCGTCGTCCGCCGCGGGTCGGCGCTCTGGCAAGCCTGCCGCTGTTCTTCTCTCTGGAAGGCCGCAAGGTGGTCCTCGCAGGTGGTTCCGATGCCGCCGCCTGGAAGGCGGAACTGCTGGCGGCGGCGGGGGCCGAGGTTCATGTCTATGCCGAGGATCTGGAACCGGCTTTCGAAAGTCTTGTTGCGGTGGGCGGTGCTGCCGGACGCTTCGTCGTTCATCGCCGGCTCTGGTCACCCGGATGTTTCGATGGCGCCGTGCTTGCAATTGCGGACGCGGCGAGTGACGGCGAGGCCGAGGCCTTTGCATCTGCCGCCCGCGCGAGGGGGCTGCCGGTCAATGTCATCGATAATCCCGGCTTCTGCGATTTCCAGTTCGGATCGATCGTCAACCGTTCGCCCGTCGTGATCGGCATCTCCACCAACGGCGTCGCGCCGATCCTTGGCCAGGCAATCCGCCGGAGGATCGAGACGCTGCTTCCGGAAAGCCTGCAGGGCTGGGCACAGTTGGCTGGCCGCTTGCGCGAGCGGACGCTTGAGCTGCTGAATGCCGGCGCGCAACGGCGCCGGTTCTGGGAGCGGTTTTCCGATCTTGCCTTCTCGGGAAAGGCGGCGCCGGAGCAAGAAAACGCTCTTGGTGATGCCCTGCTTGAAGATGCCAAGGGGGCGGCAACTGGCCGGGTGACGCTGGTTGGCGCAGGACCGGGCGATGCCGAATATCTGACGCTGAAGGCCGTCCGCGCCCTGCAATCGGCCGATGTGATCCTCTTTGACGATCTCGTCGACGATGCGGTGTTAGAGCTTGCGCGCCGGGAAGCCAAGCGGCTGCTGGTCGGCAAGCGCGGCGGACGGGAAAGCTGCCGCCAGGAAGACATCAACGAGATGATGATCTCGCTAGCCCGGCAGGGAAAGCATGTGGTGCGGCTGAAATCCGGCGATCCGATGATCTTCGGCCGGGGCGGAGAAGAACTTGACCGGCTTGCGGCCGAAGGTATTCCGGCGAGCGTCGTTCCCGGCATCACGGCTGCTTCCGCCATGGCAGCCCGCCTCGGCGTGTCGCTCACCCACCGGGACCATGCCCAATCGGTCCGGCTCGTCACGGGCCATTCCCGGCATGGTGAATTGCCGGAAACGGTCGACTGGCGCGGGCTTACCGACCCGGCAACGACGACAGTGTTCTATATGGGCGCCCGCATGGCGGGCAGGATCCGGGACAGGCTGCTGGCGGAAGGTTTGCCGTCATACACACCCGCAGTCGCCGTCGCCGGGATTGCGACGCAGGAAGAGACCCCTTGGGCAGGGAATTTATCGGACCTGGAAGAGGGGGTTGCCGCGCTTGGCCTGGAAAAGCCGGTGCTGATCGGTGTCGGCAAGGTATTCAGGGCGCAGGTCTCAAACCAGAAAACTCTGCCGGACACATCCCCGCTGCTCAGGGCCATCTGACTGTTCAGGGCTTTGCTTGTGCGGCTACCTTGGCACTGGCACTGCCGCGGGTCCGCATGGCAGCGCGCTCCGTTAAAATCTCTCGGCTTCCAACATGTGCCCAACCATGAGAGTTCGGCATTGCTGGCATTGAACACCCTGAGCAACCGGACCTTTTTGAAAAGCCTGGTTTGTTGTCAATTCCCTGAAAGCAACAAATACGTCCGCCAAACTTCCCGTGAGCTGTATATTTGAATTTTCACACCAAATAAGTTTATACTTGCATGGGGACGCGCAGAAGTTTTTCTGCGTTCTTACCTGTTTGAATATTTAAATACGCTGGCATGGAAATCCCGTTGGGGGGAGCGTCATGAGCGAAGCGGAAACTTCATCGAGAACGAAGTCAGCTCGAATGCGGGGGCGCAAGGACAGGACCGGTTCGACTGTCGTTCGATCGTTTGTGTTTTCCAATTTTAACAAGCCACTCGTTCGGTCAGGTTTTGCACTTTGGACTGCTGTCTTGTTCGCTGCCTTGGCCTATTATGGTTTTTCTGCTTCCAAACCCATCGGCAGCCCCTTTTTCGACCCGACCGGAAGCTCTTGGCTACCGCCGCTACTCAGCCGAGACCATGAGCCCGCCTATGCAGACCACGACTATCTGCCCGTCGGTCCTAAAGACCAGTTCTTCCATAGGGAGCGCTTGAAAAAGTGGGAAGCGCTTGAACAACCGATCAAGAATCTCGTCAAAACTCCCGGTGTGTCTCCTTGGCGCATCCGGACCGAGGAAGAGAAGGACATTTTCGACGTCATCGTGGACCGGCTCTATCTCAGCTCCGATCGCAAGCATCTCGGCGCGATCGGCGTTGAGGGAGAGGTCTATTTTTATCAGGACGAAGGCTGGAAACAGACAGACACGAGAAGTCGAGGTGATGTCAGATCGATCGTTCTGGAAAGTCAGTTTCCATATCGCCAGACCGGAGCGACGGGGGCATCCTTTTCGCCGGATGGAAGCCGATTTCTCACATTTTCGGACCTGAGACCGACCCAGGTTTGGGACGTTCAATCAGGAAACAGGCTCTTAGCTCTTCAGGACAAAACGAGCGGTGAAAACCACGCGGTATATTCACCTGACAATACGCGAATACTTACAGCATCCAAGGATGGAACGGCCACGTTGTGGGATGCCGGAACCGGCGCTGAGCTGCTTGTTTTGAAAGGTCATGCAGATCAAGTGTTGCATGCAACCTTTGATGCCGGCGGACAACGTATCGCTACAGCTTCCCAAGACAACACAGCAAGGATCTGGGACGCGGTAACAGGAAATGAGATCGCAGTCCTGAAAGGTCACACAGACACCGTGACAACGGTCCAGTTTTCTCCAGACGGAGAACGGCTGTTGACGTCTTCCGACGACACCACCGCACGTATCTGGGATAGCAGTAAAGGCGTGGAAATCACCAGGCTCGGTCCGGAGATATTACGGATTTACCAGCCCAAATTTTCCAGAAACGGCGAGTACGTGCTCGCTATTTCCTATGACAACTCAGTTCGGGTCTGGAATGCAAATTCAGGTCAGACGATTACGGTTCTTTCTCATGAAGCTCCGGTTAGCCATGCAGAATTTTCATCAGACGGTTCCCAGGTTCTGACGACTTCAGCCCATGGTCGCACCGTGATCTGGAATACCTGGTCTGAATTGCTCATTCGCGCTTTGCCCAGTATTCGCGGCGGCGGTTTTGCGGCCGCCTTTTCACCGGATGGCCGTTTCATTGCCTTAGGGAATACAGGCGATTTCCTGGGCATTTGGGATGCCTCGGACGGTCGCAGGATTGCCGTTGTCGAGGGTCTTGAATGGAACGAAGAAACTCAACAGCTCCAGCAAGGAACGCAAACGGCGGGAATGTATCTGACCACTTTGGCTTTTTCCGGGAATGGGTCAAAAATTCTCGGGTTTTCGAACAATGGCTCCGTTTTTGTTTTCGATGTTGTCTACGATAACGACCAGTCAATTCAACCAACGGCACTTGATGCCGCAGCGCGGCTCCTTTTCGGCAAAGACCGGCTGCAATGGATCGAGAACGGAAGACGGATCAACGTCACAACATTCTTTCCGGTCGCCATAAACGCTTCAACGGAACTTGGCGGGACCGGTATACGGATCGCTGTCGGTGATGGAGGTGCGATTTACCTCGGGATCCCGGACTATGCTGAATTTCGCCCGCCTGGTTCCTCAACGGACGTTTTTAACAGCCTCGCTTCATCCGGACCTGTCGGTGTTGCTTCCAATATAGCTTGGCTGGAGGTCAGGGCCGCGCAATCCGATACTCCGTCTCTTTTTGCAGTTCACTTTGATGGCATGACCGGAATAGCAGTCGGAGAAAAGGGCGCCGTTCTGGTAAGTCATGACGGAGGTCTCAGCTGGACAGCGGGTGCAATCGGCGAAGATCATCTGCCGACACTGACGGACATTCGCATAGACACCGCCCGAAATTATGCCGTCGCCATCGGTCGTCCAGCATTTGATGGTGCGCCTTCACATGGCGTCCTCTACAAGACAAAGTCGCTGCCAGACATTGGCTCTGACAGCATAGGCGATTGGAAGTATGTTCCATGGGAGGCCGGAGCACCGGTCTTTTCTTATTTTTCGATCGTCATTTCCCTTTCCGCACTGCTCGCTGGCTTTTACTACCTGCGGAAATGGTGGGTCACGCGTGGCCTCAAGGACCGGCCGGTGGCTGCCGGAAAGTCCGATAGGGAAATCGGCTGGGATGATGAAGATGTTCTCGGTCTTCATCAGCTCTCGAGCCAAGTATCTTTATTCCTGAGAAACGCCCGGACGGAACCACCCCTTGTACTGGGTGTTGCCGGCGGTTGGGGGTCTGGCAAAAGCTCCTTCATGAACCTCCTGTGCCAGGATTTGAAACAGCGTGGCACCTCTGCCGTCTGGTTTAATGCCTGGCACCACCAGAACGAGGACCATCTGCTGGCTGCTCTGTTCGAGGCTGTGCGGACGCGGGCAATCCCGAGCGTGTGGACCTGGCGTGGTCTCTGGTTCCGCGCCCGGCTGATCGCTCCAAGGCTCTGGGCGCAATTTCTGTCCGTGTTTCCGGTTGCCCTTCTGATTGCCCTTGCCGTCGTTCTCGTTGCTTTCGCCGTAACGGAGGATCAGGTTCAGTGGCTGGGACAGAAATTCGAGGCGTTCGAAAAAACTCTCTCCAACAAAGATGGCCTCACTTTGAAGGGCATGGCCGCCGCTGCTGTCCCCGTAGTGGGTCTTCTGTACTGGCTCCGCTCGCTATGGATCGCCTTGCCGGCAAAACCCGCCAAGCTGCTGAAGAATTTTTCCTCACTCGCCCGGATCGCGGATTTTCAGGACAAACTCAGTTTCCGCTACAATTTCGGCAAGGCGTTCGGTGAGGTCTGCAGTGCTCTGCGCATGCCGGGTGTCCCCGGGTTGGTCATTTTCATTGATGACCTCGACCGCTGCCAGGCCAGCTCCGTGCTGTCGATCTTCGAGGCCGTCAATTATTTCGTCTCTGTCGGGGATTGCATCGTCGTAATGGGTTTCGACAGGGCGCAGGTCGAGCACTCCATCGGTGAGGAATTGAAACACATCGCTGATGGAATACCTGACAAGGAGATCCCGTTTCACTTTGAAAAGGGCGATACGACCAAGCGGCGCGCATATGCCCGCCATTACATGGAAAAGCTGATCAACCTGGAAATCGCAATTCCGCCGATGACGCCTGAGGCCGCGGCTGCACTTGTTGAGGGGAGGCCGGTCAAGGCGCTCAAGCCGAGTGCCGATGACGAAAGGTGGCTGACGAAACTGAAGCCCAGAATTGCTCTGAGCTACAAATTTACATCGATTTCTCTGCGATGTGCCTGCATAGCAGCGCTGCTCTGGGCGTTCTGGACATTTGGTGGTCGGCTCTACGAGAGGATTGCCGAACAGCAGACACTACAAATTGAAGAACCGCTGCCGTTGACTGTGGTGCCGGTCGAAACTGGAAGGGAGACCACGGTTTCAGTGCCCCAGACTGGCGATGAACCGCCGCCTACGTCCATCAGTCCCCTGCAACAGGCGACTGGGCCAGAAACGGACATTCGGGAGAACCCGGAACTGGACGGTGCCGAACCTCCGCCCGAGCCGATCGAACCTGTCTGGCGCTATGAAGAACTCTGGATCCTGGTCCCCGTCGTGCTTCTTCTTGCACTTGTGGCCTTGTGGATTTATCTGCAGCGTGCGTATTCGATCGCACAAAATGTGACCTACGATCCCGACTCATTTACCGACGCCTTGAAAGACGCCAATCAGGTCATTGAAGGCATCAACGGCACGCCGCGGGCGATCAAACGCTATATGAATCGGATGCGCTTCGCTTCCGCCAGAATGCGCCAGATCAACTATTCGATCGATTTCCTGGACCTTTTAGCCCGCTGGCTGGGCTGGGTGTCGATGGATTTCGAACGAAATGCCGAAAGCCCGCCGCAGATTGACGATGCCAAGGTAATTGCGCTCGGCACTGCTGAAGCCTTCTTGCAGGGACTTCCCGAACCGGACAAAATCGATAGCGATCCTCAGGTGTTGATAGACACCTTCTTGCAAAGACAACAGGCTGAGCCAAGTGTGAAGGCGGTTGCATCCAAGGTGAAGAGGCTTCTCGATGAAGCTGAAGTCGATATGGAGCACGCGCGGATCTATGCGAGCATGCTGCACTCGTCGTACCCTGCTGCTCTGCAAGAAAATGTGACACAATCCTCAACTTCAAATGATCCGGCAGATCTCTCGGGTGGGTTTTCGGATCAGGCGGCAGAGTAGCCATTCCGTTTTTGACGGCCTTACAACCCTGTCTCGGTCAACACAGCTGGACCTCAGCGGGTCCGCATAGCAGCGCGCTCCAGCATGTATTTTTCCGCCTCGAACATGTGGCCGCGCATGATCATGCGGCAGAGTTCCGCATCGCCTGCCTTGATCGCACGCAGCAACTGGACCTGATAATGCAGGCCGGTTTCGCGCAAGGCCGGGTTCGGTTCCTTGTAGATGGACCGGCAGACGGTCATGTCACGCAGCAGGCTCAGCAGGAAGGAGCAGGTGAAGGCAAGGATCGGGTTGCCGCAATGCCTTGCCAGTTCCTCGTGGAAGTCTAGCTCTGCCAGGCGCTGTGCATATTCCTCTTCCGCGGTCTTCGGTTCGTCCTCATAGAGGCGGATACAGTTCTGCAGCGAGCGGAAGGCGTCGTCGCTCATGTTGCCTGCGACGGAGGCGGCGAGTTCCGGTTCAAGCTGTTTGCGCAAGGTGTAGATGTCGGCAATCGTCGGCTGGTCGAACAGGAACAGGTTGTCCAGCATCCGGATGGCTTCGCCGGGTTCTACGGAGGCAACGAAGACACCACCGCCCGGGCCGCTGCGGGTCGATATCAGTCCCTGGAACTCCAAGACCTTCAACGCTTCGCGCAAGGTGCCACGAGAAACCTTGACGGCGTCCGGCTGCAGCCAGTCATTCGGCACCCTGTCGCCGGGCTTGAGGCCGGCTTCGACAATCTGCTCGCGGATCTGCTGGGCGACCATGTCGGTACGCCTGAGGCGTTTCCGCGTCTTCGGGTCTGTCGCGCCTTCTGGAATTCTCATAGCCGGTTAAACTGCAAAGCCCTCTTTTGAACTGCCTATGCCTTTCCCAATGGATGATAGCAAGCCGCAATGTGGTTCCGGCCGCCCTTGGCCTCATCCGGAGCGGGTTGTCCGGCAACGCAGATATCGGTTTTCCTCGAGCAGCGGGCTGCGAAGGCGCAGCCCTGCGGCGGATTGTAAGGATCGGGCAACTCGGCCGAGGCATCTTCCGACATCAGGTCATGACGACCGGGCGCCGGTGCAGAACGCATCAGGAGATCCGTATAGGGGTGGAGTGGCCGGCGGAAGATCTCCCGTGCCGGGCCAAGCTCGGCCATGCGGCCGAAATACATGACCGCCACCCGGTCGCTGACGCTCTCCACCACGGACAGATCGTGGCTGATGAAAATGTAGGTGAGGCCGTATTCGTCCTTGAGCTTGTCGAGAAGGTTCAGAACCTGCGCCTGCACCGAGACGTCGAGTGCAGAGACCGGCTCATCGAGCACGATCAGCTCGGGCCCCGCCGCAAGCGCTCTTGCAATGCCGATCCGCTGTGCCTGGCCGCCGGAGAATTCGTGCGGGTAACGCTCCAGGAATTCCGGCGCGAGATTGACCGCCTGCAGCAACTCGGCGAGTCGCTTCTCGCGTCCGTCCGCATTGAGGCTGGTCAGGTGCTTGAGCGGCGCTTCCAGGATTGTGCGGATGGTCTTGCGCGGATTAAGCGAGGCGACGGGATCCTGGAAGACATATTGCACCTTGCGGGCAAGCGCGTTGCGGTCTTTCCTCGCAAGCGCCGTCAGGTCTTCGCCGTTAAAGGTGATGGTGCCGGACGTGGGCAGGTCCAGCCCCACGACGAGGCGGGCGAGGGTGGACTTGCCGCAGCCGGATTCGCCGACGACACCCAAGGTTTCGCCCTTCCTGACATCAAGGCTGAGGCCTTGCACCGCGTGGACCGCAGGTGCATGGCCACCGAAGAGTTTTTTCTCGCCTCCGAAGATGCGTTCGACCTGGCGAATGCTGAGGAGGGCGCCGGTTCCGGCCGGTGTCCGGCTCATCTCGTTCATGCGGAACCTCCGGAATTCAGAGGGAAGAGACAGCGGACGCCGCGCGTGTCCGAGGTCATTTCAAGGTCGATCTCGCCACTCCTGCAGGAGGCCTGCACATGGGGGCAACGGTCGGCGAAGGCACAGCCCTTTGGCAGGTTGTTGACGACCGGGGGACGGCCCTCGATCGCATCCAGCCGCCTGTCAGGTTCGCCTAGCACCGGGACGCACTCGATCAGCTTGGCCGTATAGGGGTGGCGCGGGCTGGCAAGAACTTCCTCGGTGGTGCCGGTTTCGACGATGCGGCCCGCATACATCACCGCCACCCGGTCGCAGAGCGCCGAGACGACGCCGAAATCATGGGTGATGAAGAGGATCGCAGCGTTGCGTTCCCGGCGCAGGCCGTTCATCAGCGTCAGGATCTGGGACTGCACGGTGACGTCGAGCGCCGTCGTCGGCTCATCCGCAATCAGCACCTTGGCATCGTTCGCCAGTGCCATGGCAATGCAGACGCGCTGGCGCATGCCACCGGAAAGCTCATGCGGGTAAGCGCTAAGCCGCTCCCTGGCATTGGGAATGCGCACCAGAGACAGAAGTTCGATGGCCTTCTCGCGTGCCTTCGATCCGGCCATCGGCTGGTGCGTGGTGATCGCTTCCGTCAGTTGGTCACCGACGGTGAAAAGCGGATGCAGGGTCGAGAGCGGGTCCTGGAAGACATAGGCGACTGATCCTCCGCGCAGGTCCCGGATGCGCCTGTCGCTGGCGGCAAAGAGGTCCTCGCCGTCGAGATAGGCAGCCCCTCCTGCAATGCGGCCGGGAGGTGTCGGCACCAGTCCCATGATCGACATGGCGGTGACGGACTTGCCCGAGCCGGATTCGCCGACAATGCCGAGGCATTCACCTTCCGCGAGGTTCAGGTCGACCCCTCCGACAGCCTTGTAGACGGTCGACCCGATCTGGAATTCCGTTCGCATCTGCCGGACATCGAGAACGCCCCCTTTGTCGGACGGTGCGGGAACGTCAGCCGGATTGCGTTCGACAGCCGTTCGGGACACCGGGCGCGTTAGAGACCCGGCGCGCAGGCGCGGGTCGAGAATGTCACGAACGCCGTCACCGAAGAGATTGATGCTCATCACCAGGGCGAAGATCATCAGGCCCGGGATGATGGAGACGTGTGGTGCGGTGAAAAGGATTTTGCGGCCTTCGCCGAGCATGGAGCCGAGATCGGCCTGGGGTGGCTGTGCGCCAAGGCCCAGGAACGAGAGGCCAGCCGTTTCCAGGATCATCCAGCCGACCGTCGTCGACATGGTGATGACGATCACCGGCAAGACGTTGGGCAGGATTTCCAGGAACAGGATCTGCGCCGGCGATTTTCCGGAAAGACGTGCCGCGTCGACGAATTCCCGGCGCGACAGCCCCAAAGTGATGCCGCGGATATTGCGGGCAAAGAAGGGGATGTTGACGAGGGCGATGGCATAGAGCGCGTTGAGGAGGCCTGGGCCAAGGACGGCAACGATTGCCAGCGCCAGCAGGATATAGGGAAAGGCCATCACCATATCGATGCCGCGCATGATCAGCGTGTCGGTGCGCCCACCCGCATAACCGGCGACCAGTCCGAGCAGGGAGCCGAAAAAGGCCGCGATAATCGTCGCGGACAGGCCGACGGCCAGCGAAACGCGCGTGCCCCATAGGAGGCGCGACAGGATATCCCGGCCGAGGTGATCGGTGCCGAGCGGATGACCTTGACTGAAGACCGGCAACAAGCGGTCGGCAGGGGCTGTGACGTCCGGATCGGCAAGGGGCAGCAGCGGGGCGGCAAGGGCGGTGAGGCAGATCAGCACCAGGACGATCAGTCCGCCGGTCGCAAGCGAATTGTTGAGAAGCAGCGCGAGGGTTCCGGGGCGCGCAGAACGCGGCTTCGGTTTTGCGGGAGCGCTCAAGGTGGTGTCACTCATCAGCGCAGCCTCGGATCAAGAATTGTCTGCACCACATCGGCAAGCAGATTGAAAAGGACGTAGGCGGCAGCGACGACAAGAACGCCGCCCTGTACCAGGAGCAGGTCACGTGTGGAAATGGCGGTCACCAGCATCGAACCGATGCCGGGCCACTGGAACACGGTCTCGATGTAGACCGCGCCGCCGATAACGAATCCCGCCTGGATGCCGATGACCGGTACGACGCCGACGAGTGCCGACTTGAAGGCGTGCTTGTAGATGACCTTACGCTCCGACAGGCCCTTGGCACGGGCGGTACGGATATAGTCCTGCCGCAGCACTTCCAGCATGGCGGTGCGGGTCAGCCGGGCGATGACACCGGTCGCGACGACGGACAGGGTCAGGGCGGGCAGGGCGAGGTGATGCAGGAGGTCCGGCAGATCACCACCGCCGTAAATGGCATACATGCCGGAGGCTGGAAAAAGGCGAAGATTGACGGCAAACACCAGAATCAGCAGAAGGCCGAGCCAGAAGGACGGCGTCGAAATGCCGATCAGCACCACCAGCGTGATGATCTTGTCCGGCCAGCCGTACTGGCGCACCGCCGAGACGATGCCGGCGAGCAGGCCGAAGATCGAGCACAGGAGAAGCGATGTGCCTGCAAGAATGAGCGTCGCGGAAAACCGCTCCATGACTTCGTCGAGGACGGGACGGTTGAGCGTATAGGAGCGGCCGAGATCGCCCTGGAAGAGATTGCCGATCCAGATGAAATATTGTTGCGGCAGGGACTTGTCGAGGCCGAGGTCCTTGTTGAGCTTGGCAACGTTTTCAGGCGTGGCGTAGGAGCCGAGAATGGCGGTTGCCGGGTCACCCGGGATCATGGCCATGATCAGGAAAACGATGATCGTCAGCCCGAACAGGACCGGAATGGCAGCCAGAAGACGCCTGGCGATATAGGCAGCCAATGGTCTCTCCCTCGTTTTAGCGTACGGCCTGCCGTTTTTTGAGGCCTCGCCGCGGCCGCGACCTCATCCTGAGGAGCGCGCCTGCGCGCGTCTCGAAGGATGGGCGGCATACTCCGGAGCAAGCGGCCCATCCTTCGAGACAGCGCATTGCGCTTCCTCAGGATGAGGGAGTACTGTTACCGGGCTCGCGCCTCTGCGGTCATCCCGACACCTGCTGCATCCAGGGTCGGATACGAAAATCCCGGCAGGCTGGTCGGCCCGCCGGGACAAGGTCAGCTTACTGAACCTTTTTCACGTCCTGGAGCATCAGGAAGAAGGAAGGCTGCAGCTTGAAGTCCTCGACGGACGCCTTGATGACGGCATTCTGCTTCCAGTTGGCGACGAAGACCCAGGGCGCGTCTTCCTGCACGATCTCCTGCATCTGCTTGTAGAGCTTCGCGCGTTCGCCTTGGTCGGTAACCTCACGGGCCTTCTCCAGGAGCTGATCCACTTCGGCGTTTGAATAGTAGCCGGAGTTGAAGCCGCCCTTGTCGGGCATCGCCTCGGTGCGCAGCGCCAGGAAGGGCAGGGTGTCCGGATCGTTGGTCATCCACGCCATTTCCGCCATGGCAGCCTTGCCCTGGAGGCCCGGGTTCACCTTGCCGAGGAAGGTGTTCCACTCGTAGGTCTCGATCTTCACCTTCATGCCGACAGCCTGGAGATCTGCCTGGATGGCCGTGCCCATGGCAATCGGGTCGAGCATGCCGGAGCCGCCTTCGGTGACATAGAAGGTGATTTCCTCGCCGTTGTAACCGGCTTCTTTCAGGAGTTCCTTGGCCTTTTCCGGATCGTACGGATAGGGCTCCAGGCTCTCGTTGTAAGCCCAGGCAAAGGCGGGAGGCGTCGGACCGGAGGCGACATCGGCCGTACCCTGCAGGATGTTTTCAACCAGCGCCTTCTTGTTGATGGCGTAGTTGGCAGCCTGGCGCGCGGCCTTCACGTCGAACGGTGCCTCGCGGAGGTTCAGGATCAGGAACCAGACGTGAGGACCGGCCTGTTCCAGCACCTTGAAGGTGGAATCGTCGCGGAACTGCCGCAGGCTGTCGGGCGGCACCTCGACCATCACATCCAGACCGCCGGAGAGCATTTCGGCAATCCGGGTGTTGGCGTCGGTGATCGGCCGGTAGATCAGGGCTTCAAGGCCCGGTTCCCCGTCCCAATAGTCTTCGTTGCGAACCGCCACCACCTTGGCGTTGGCATCCCACTCGGCGAATTTGTAGGCGCCGGTACCGGACGGATTGCGACCGAAATCCTTGCCATGCTGTTTGACCGCTTCCGGCGAGACAATCAATCCTGTCGGATAGGCAAGGTTCGACAGGAACGGTGCGTAAGGCGCGCTCAGCTGGAAGGAAACCGTGGTTTCATCCACTGCGGTGACGGTCTCGACCGTGGAGAAGAAAAACGACAGCGGGAAGGGGCCCGTGTCGTGATAGGGGTGCTCTTCGTCCAGCATGCGGTCGAAGTTGAACTTGACGGCTTCGGCATTGAAGGGCGAACCATCGTGGAACTTCACGCCTTCGCGCAGCTTGAACGTATAGGTCTTGCCGTCGTCCGAAATCGTCCAGCTTTCCGCAAGAGACGGTTCGACTTCCAGCGTGCCGTCCTTATAGCGGGTCAAGCCGTCATACATGTTCACCAGGATACGGAAGTCATTGACCGCCGTGACCGCCTGCGGGTCGAGCGATTTCGGCTCCGCGATCTGGCCGACGACCAGCACATTGGGTGGTGTCTGCGCCTGCACTTGGGGTGCGAAGGCGAGGAAGGCCGTGGCGCAAGCCGCGGCTAGGAATCTTTTCATGACCATTCCCCTCGTTGTGTTCTGGGGAATAATTAATCATGATTAATTGCAAATCAGCAACAAATATTTCATATTTATTTTCGCCTGAAGGTTGCGCCTGAGGGCCAAATAAACGCTTAAGCGCTGAAAAATGGGGAGAAATCCGGATGCCGCAGCCAGCCGTCCAAATCAATCTGGACCGCCTGAAAGCCCTGCTTGCAGGGGTGAACCGCTTCGGCTTCCATCCGGAAACGGGCGGCTATACGCGCCCGGGTTTTTCGCAAGCCGACATCGATTGCCGTGCCTGGTTCGCGGCACAGATGCAGGAAGATGGCCTGGAGGTCTGGAACGACGGTGCCCTGAATATCTTCGGCCGCTACGGGCCGAAGTCGGGAGCCTGCATCATGGCGGGATCGCATCTCGACACCGTGATCGATGGCGGCGCGTTTGACGGTGCGCTTGGAGCCTGTGTCGCGCTGGAATGCGTGCGTGCGATGAAGATGGCGGGCCTTCAGCCGCAGACTGCCATCGAGGTCGTCGCGACGTCCGAGGAAGAGGGCCGGTTCGGCGGAATGCTCGGCTCGCAGGCCCTTACGGGCCAGCTCTCTGAAACCTGGATCGAACAGGCCACGGATGCGGACGGGATTCGGTTGACCGATGCCATGCGCGCGCACGGCATGGATCCGGCGCAGATGCTGGCGGCGGCCAGACCGCAAGGGTCGATCGAAGCTTTCCTGGAGCTGCATATCGAGCAGGGACCGGTTCTGGAACAGGAAAAGCTGCCCATCGGCATTGCGGAGCAGGTCTCGGGGGTCTGTTACCTGGAGCTGGCATTCAGCGGCATCGCCAATCATTCCGGCACGACGCCGATGCATCTGCGCGCGGATGCCTTTGCCGGGCTTGCCGAATTGACGGCGGCACTTCCGGACCTGATCCGCGATCACGGCACGGATCAGAGCCGGGTCACGATCGGCCATGTGGAGCTGTCGCCCAATCACCCGCACACGATTCCCGGAAGAGCGGTGTTCTCCGTCATTCTGCGCGACACCTCCGAGGAGGTGATGCACTCGCTCCGGTCCGGGTTTCTGGAAACCGCGGATATCGTTGCCAACCGCCATCGTCTGGCGCTGTCCAAGACAGAGCGGAGCTGGCTGGCGCCCATCGAACTCGATGCGAACCTTGCCGACAGGCTGGCAGCGCTCGCGGACCGGTTCGGATTGCCGGCCAGACGCATGCCGTCCGGGGCGGGGCACGATGCCCAGACCATGCAGGCCTTTTGCCCCTCCGGACTGATCTTCGTGCCGAGCCGCGCCGGTATCAGTCATGCACCGGAAGAACACAGCGATTGGAAAGACATCGAGCAGGGCGCCAATCTGATGCTTCAGGCTTTGATTGACCTTGCCTGTTGAGCAGCGATAGCGTGCGTCCTGTGTCACCTTCAACTTTCGCTCTTTCTTTGCCCGGCAGGCTCGGCTAGGCTCTTCAAAAGACACGCATAACATTTGAGGCCGCCACTGCTGCGGCAGATCAAAATCGTAAAGTCCCTGGCCATTTTCATGGGGGAGTCATGGACGAAGTGATTGCTGGAAAACCGGCCGGACGCGCCTTGAAGCCCTTGGGCATTGCTGCTCTCTTTTGCGTTCTCTCTGTTTTACAGGGCTGCGCTCTCGCCGAAGCACCCGTGCTCTTTCCGAAAGGCCCTATCGCTCTCGCGGAGCGGGATCTGCTCTTTGCCGCCTTCGGCATCATGATGATCGTCGCGATTCCAGCCATCCTGCTGACGCTGCTGTTCGTCTGGCGCTATCGCAAGGGCAACGAAAAGGCAGAATATGCACCGGACTGGGAGGGCTCCTGGAAGATCGAGGCCGTGGTCTGGGCCGTTCCGGCGGCGATCGTGATCGCCATCGGGACGATGGTCTGGGAGTCGACCCACAAACTTGATCCCTACAGGGCAATTGTATCGGACAAGCCTGCGTTCAAGGTGCAGGCCGTCGCGCTGGACTGGAAGTGGCTGTTTCTTTATCCGGAGCTCGGCACGGCCAGCGTCAATGAACTGGCCTTTCCCGCCGACCGGCCGCTCACCATCGAAATCACCTCCGACACGGTGATGAATTCCCTGATGATCCCGGCGCTCGGCGGCCAGATCTATGCCATGGCCGGCATGCGGTCCGAACTCAATCTTCTTGCGGATGGTCCCGGCACCTTCACCGGCCGCAACACCATGTATTCCGGCGATGGCTTTTCCGACCAGCATTTCCTGGCCCATGCCATGAACGACGCGGATTTCGACGCCTGGAAGGCGAAGGTGACAGCTTCGCCTGAGGAGCTGAGCGCGGGGTCCTATCTTGAATTGCAAAAGCAAAGCGTCGCCAATCCGGTGAGCCATTATTCGTCCTACGAGACGGATCTGTTCAACCTGATCTTGCGCAAATACAAGCCGATGGTCGGTCCCTATGAGAGCGAAGCGGCCGAACTCATCTGCAGGGGAGCCGCCTGATGCTGGGACGACTGACTGAGGATGCGCTGCCGTTCTATTCCTGGGTCGCCATGGGCGGGGCGGGGGTGACGGTGGCTGGCGGCGTGGTCGTGTTCCTGCTGATCACCTATCTCAGAGCCTGGAAGGTGCTTTGGACCGATTGGCTCACCAGCGTCGACCACAAGAAGATCGGCATCATGTATGTGGTGCTTGCTCTGGTAATGCTGGTGCGCGGCTTCGTCGACGCAATCATGATGCGGGCGCAGCAGGCGATCTCGCTCAACAGCGAGGGCTACCTGCCGCCGGAGCATTTCGAACAGATCTTTTCCTCCCACGGCACGATCATGATCTTCTTCGTGGCGATGCCGTTCCTGACCGGCCTCATCAACATCATCGTGCCGCAGCAGATCGGTGCCCGGGACGTCGCCTTTCCGTTCCTGAACTCCGTCAGCCTATGGATGACCGCCGCCGGAGCGGGACTTGTGCTGGTCTCGCTTGTGCTCGGCAAGTTCTCGCAGGCCGGCTGGACCGGCTATCCGCCTTATTCCGGCATCGAATACAGCCCCGGGGTCGGGGTGGATTACTGGCTCTGGGCGCTTATCGTCAGCGGGATCGGTTCGACGCTGTCAGGTATCAATTTCATCGTCACCATCGTCAGGAACCGCTGTCCGGGCATGACCTACATGCGCATGCCGTTGTTCACCTGGACGACGCTGTGCATATCGATCCTGATTGCGTTCGCGTTTCCGGCCCTGACGGTGGTTGCCGCCCAGCTGACGCTGGACCGCACGCTCGGCTTCCACTTCTTCACCAATGGCGATGGCGGCAACATGATGATGTTTGCCAACCTGCTCTGGATCTGGGGGCACCCGGAGGTCTATATTCTGATCCTGCCGGCCTTCGGCATCTTCTCGGAGGTGGTGGCGACCTTCTCGCGCAAGCGGCTCTTCGGCTATGCCTCTCTGGTCTATGCCACCGCCTGCATCGCGCTCCTGTCCTTCACCGTCTGGCTGCATCACTTTTTCACCATGGGGTCATCCGCAAATGTGAATGCCATCTTCGGCATCGCAACCATGATCATCGCCGTGCCGACGGGAGTGAAGATCTTCGACTGGGTCTTCACCATGTACAGGGGGCGGATCGAGTTTCATCCCTCGATGATCTACACCATCGGTTTCATGGTCACCTTTGTCATCGGCGGCGTCACCGGGGTCCTGCTGGCGCTGCCGCCGGCCGATTACCTGATGCACAATTCGACGTTTCTGGTGGCCCATTTCCACAACATGCTGATCCCGGGCGCGCTGTTCGGATACTTTGCAGGGCTGAACTACTGGTTCCCGAAGGCGTTCGGATTCAAGCTCGACGTGAAATGGGGCGTGCGCTCATTCTGGTTCTGGATCATCGGCTTCTATCTCGCCTTCATGCCGCTCTACGTGCTCGGCTTCAAGGGCATGAGCCGGCGCATGGAACATTATGCCGATCCCACATGGCAGCCCTATCTGATCGTTGCCGCTCTTGGCGCAGTCTTCGTGCTCTGCGGCATCGCCTGCATTGCCATACAGCTTTACGTCTCGGCGAAAAACTGGGGTTCGGCGCGGGACGTCACAGGCGATCCCTGGAACGGTCGTACGCTGGAATGGGCGACGTCCTCGCCGCCTGCAGCCTACAATTTCGCCGTCCTGCCGGAGGTCACCGGCATCGACGCTTTCCACGAACAGAAGATCATGGGTGAGGCCTACCGGCCGCCGCAGCATTACGAAGATATCGTGATGCCAAAAAACACCTGGATCGGACCGGTTCTGGGCGGGCTTGCCTTCGTGCTCGGCTTTGCTTTCGTCTGGTACATCTGGTGGCTGGTCGCGGTCTCCTTCGTGCTGTCGCTGGTGTGCGTTGCCATCCGCGCCTCGGACGACGACACGGACTTCGTCCTGCCGGCCGCGGAAATCGCCCGGATCGAAACGGCGCGACTGTCCCAGATCACACCTGCCGACATGCATGACATGCGCGATTTCGTGCCGCGCGGTGCCGCCTCGGGCGCGCCGTTGCCCGGGACGGTTTAGGGGAGGGAGCCGATGTCCGTTGCCACGATCCTCGAAGAGGAAGAAAAACACTCCCTGGCCTCGCGTGAATTCGGGTTCTGGGTCTACCTGATGACCGACGCGGTCATCTTCGCGCTGCTTTTTGCCACTTATGCGGTGCTTGCCAACAACTCAGCCGCCGGACCGACCTCGAAAGAGGTGTTCGATCTTGGCCGCACTGCCATCGAGACCTCGTTGCTACTGGTGTCCAGCCTGACTTTCGGCTTTGCCTTCATCGCGCAGCGTGCCGGCAACAAGGGGAAGGTGGTGCAGTGGCTGATCGTGACCCTGTTGCTGGGCCTCTGCTTCCTCGGCATGGAACTGATGGAATTCGGCGGCATGATCGCAAAGGGTGCAGGACCGGAGGTCTCCGGTTTCCTGTCTGCGTTCTTCACCCTTGTCGGTACACACGGGCTGCATGTTGCCTTCGGCTGCCTTGGCATCGTGGTCATGATCGGCCAGATCCTGGTGAAAGGTCTGACGCAACCGGTGCGCTCGCGCGTTTTCCGGCTCGGCCTTTTCTGGCACTTCCTCGACATTGTCTGGATCGGGATCTTCTCGGTCGTCTATCTGCCCGGCGTCATGTAGGAGATCACGATGCATCGATTTGCAGACAGACCCACCGCCCGCTACATCATCGGCTTCGTTCTGGCCGTCATTCTCACGGTCATTCCCTTTGGTGTGGTTTGGGGAGGACTTCTGAGCGGACCGATGGTCTACGTGGTCATTGCGTCCGGGGCGATCATGCAGGTGATCGTGCACCTGGTCTATTTCCTCCACCTCGACTTCAAGTCGACCCCGTCCGAAAACCTGTTCTTTCTGTTCTTCGCCGCCGTGCTTATCTTCATCATGGTGGGCGGCAGTCTCTGGATCATGACCGACCTGCACCACCGGATGATGTGAGGACAGCAGACCTCGTTCGACCCAGGATCAAATGAGAGGAAGTTCGATATGCGTAAAGCAGTTCCGATGTCACTGAAGGCCGGCCTTGGCGCCCTGTTCATGTTGACGAGCGCCAATGCGGCACTCGCCGATTGCCAGGCGGATATCGACAAAGTCGAATATGCCGCCGACAACCACGAGCGCGAAGGGATCGACATCACCGTCGCCGAGCAAATGCGCGTCCTGTTGCAAGAGGCGACAAAGGAAAAGCGCGAAGGCAACGAGGCCAAGTGCCAGGAGCTGATCGACAAGGCGAAATACATCGGCGACGTGGAGTAGGGGCAGCCGAGTTTCTATGGCAGATATGCGTCCGTTTTGATCCTGTCGGCCGTTCCAGATTGCACCACCGGTGTGGTCAAACCATATGACCGCGCGGCCAATATGGAACCGACCACGTCTTATTTGACCACCATCACGGAAAGTTTGGAATGCCGGATAACCTTGTCGGCGTTCGGGCCGATGAGGTGATCCAGGACCCCAGGCTTGTGTGACGCCATGATGATAAGGTCGCAACCCAGCCTTTCGGCATTGGAGACGATCTCCTTGTAGGGACGGCCTGTTGCGACATATCCGTCGACTTCCGGCAAACCATCCAGATGCTCGCGGATAAAGGCCGTCAGCCGCTGCTTTGCCTCCTTGACGACCTTGTCCTCGAAATTGTCCGGCAGAAACTGGGCCGCCATGGTGCCCCGCACGTCGGCAACAACCGTCAGCACATGCACCTTGGCACCAAGTGCCTCGGCCAGTTTCCTGACGACGTGGTGCGCATCTTTCCAGGATCTTTCATGCTCCAGATCTACCGGAAACAGGATCGACGAATACATGGCTCCCCCTTAAGCGGCCTGTGGTTTGCCCTGGTCCCTTGCCACCCGTCGGCGCTGCAGGAAGACAACGACACCGAGGACGGCCAGGGCCGGCAGGAACATCAGATATTTCGACGGCTGGTCGGCCGGACGGAGCACGCGGACAATCTCCTGGTCCCAATCGAGGCCGGCGTCCTTGGCGGCCGAGCCGTAGGCAGCATCGTCGACAAGTGTCTTGTCACCTTCCGTGCGCAAAAGAAGGCCAGCATTTTCCAGCTTTTCCTCGCCGGTTGCGGCCTCTTCAAGTGGAAGCAGAACCACCCATTCCTTCATGTCCCCAACGTCGTCGAGGCCGCGGATGCGCAGGCGGAGCGGTTCGCCGGCGGGCGTGTTCTGCGCCGCAGTCGCGATTTCGGAAGGATCGCGCTCAACGAAGGGCGGCGAGACCATGTCCATCCAGAAGCCCGGCCGGAAGATGGTGAAGGCGACGAGCAGCAGGGCCGCGGCTTCCCAGTATCTTGTCCGGGTCAGGAACCAGCCCTGGGTCGCCGCCGCGAAGAGGAGCATGGCCAGGGTTGCCGTGATGAAGACGAAAATGCCGTGCAGCCAGTCGACGTCGATCAGCAGGAGGTCGGTGTTGAAGATGAACAGGAACGGCAGGGCGGCCGTCCGCAGCGAATAGAAAAAGGCGACGAGACCTGTCCGGATCGGATCGCCGCCGGAGACGGCCGCCGCAGCGAAGGAGGCGAGGCCGACCGGCGGGGTCACATCGGCCATGATGCCGAAATAAAAGACGAAGAGATGCACGGCAATGAGCGGCACGATTAGGCCGTTTTCCTGGCCGAGCGTGACGATGACAGGTGCCAGCAGAGCGGAGACGACGATGTAATTCGCCGTCGTCGGAAGGCCCATGCCGAGGATCAGAGACAGGATTGCCGTCAGGAACAGGATCGCCAGCAGATTGCCGCCCGACAGAACCTCGACCACGTCGGCAAGGGCCGAACCGACCCCGGTCTGCGAGACCGCCCCGACGATAATGCCGGCGGTCGCCGTGGCGATGCCGATCCCGATCATGTTGCGCGCGCCGGCAATAAGGCCCTCGATCAGTTCGTCCCAACCGCGCCGCACAGCGGCGGGCAGAGCGCCTTCGCCCCGGAACAGGGCGAACAGCGGCCGCTGCGTGAGCAGGATGAAAACCATGAAGGCCGAAGCCCAGAAGGCCGAGAGGCCGGGCGACAGGCGCTCGACCATCAACGCCCAGACTAGGACTACCACAGGCAGGAGGAAATGGAGACCGGATTTGATCGTCGGGCCGGGTAGCGGCAGCGAAGTCACCGGCGCATTGGGGTTCTCAATTTTCGGTTCCGGGTAGCGGGAACCGAAGCCGACCAAGGCGACGTATACAAGCGTCAGCAATGCAAAGACGATATAGGGCGCAGCCGCGCCGAAGGTCGGTTTGATCCAGCCCATGCCGTAATAGACGGCGAAGGAAACCGCGCACAGCACGAGGACGCCGAAGACGAAACCGACGATGCGTCGCAGGATCGGGCCGGGCACGTAGGCGCGGGGCAGACCTTCCATGCCTGCCTTGGCCGCTTCCAGATGAACGATATAGACGAGCGCGATATAGGAAATCGCGGCCGGCAGGATCGCGTGCTTGACCACGTCGAAATAGGGAATGCCGACATATTCGACCATCAGGAAGGCGGCGGCCCCCATCACAGGCGGCATGATCTGGCCATTGACCGAGGAGGCGACCTCGACGGCACCGGCCTTCTCGGCGGAAAAACCCACCTTCTTCATAAGGGGGATCGTAAAGGTACCGGTCGTCACGACATTGGCGATGGACGAGCCGGAAATCAGACCGGTCATGGCCGAGGACACGACGGCGGCCTTGGCCGGTCCGCCTTTCATGTGGCCCATCAGCGAAAAGGCGACCTGGATGAAGTAGTTGCCGGCACCGGCCTTATCCAGTAGCGCGCCGAAAAGCACGAACAGGAAGACAAAGGACGTTGAAACCCCGAGGGCGATGCCGAACACGCCTTCTGTGGTGATCCAGTGGTGGTTGATGATCTCGCGCAGATTGTTGCCCTTGTGGGCAACGATTTCCGGCATGTACTGCCCGAGCACCGTGTAGACGAGAAAGAGTGAGGCGACGACGACAAGAGCCGGCCCGAGCGATCTGCGCGTGGCTTCCAGGAGCAGCAGCAAGCCGGCGATCGAAACCACGAAGTCGATGAAAATCGGCTGACCGACCCGGTCCGCCAGCTCGGTATAGAAGAGAAAAAGATACGCGGAACAAAACCCGCCGACGGCCATCATCACCCATTCCTGGATGGCAATGCGGTCGTTACGGGTCGGCAGCGCGCACGCGAGCGCCACGGCGCCGGCGATCAGAAGGACGACCCAGGCGGGGAAGGTGTTGTCTGCCGAAAGGGCAAGAAGACCGCCGAGTACCAAGGGCATACCGACACCGAGTGCCGTCTGGAACCCCGACCGGACGGGCGGAAACGCCAGAAAGGCGAGCACGACGGCGAAGGCCAGATGGATCGAGCGCGCTTCGGTATCGTTGAAAACACCGATGCCGAGCGCAAAGGGGAGGGGCGAGGCAAACCAGAGCTGGAACAGGGACCAGGCAAGTGCGATCCCGGCAATGAGCCGGCCAATGACAGGACCTGCCGAGCGCGCACCGGTATCGGCAGTCGCGACAAGTTCATCGATTTCCGACTGGCTCATTTCTTTCCTGCCGGTGGTGTCTCCCGTATCTGCCAACGCGCTGCCCCCTTCAATCCGCTGAAAACGCCCTTAAGTTGTTCTGGTTTCGGCGTTCAAGGCAAGCCCCCGCGTGCAGATGCCCGCGGGGGTGCCGATGGCCTTACATCCAGCCTTTTTCCTTGTAGTACTTTTCAGCTCCGGCATGCAGCGGGGCGGACAGTCCACCCTTGATCATGTCTTCTTCGGTCAGGTTTTCAAAGGCGGGGTGCAGCTTCTTGAAGCGGTCGAAATTGTCGAACACGGCCTTGACGACCTGGTAGATCACGTCTTCCGGCACATCTTCGGACGTCACGAAGGTCGCCTTCACGCCGAAGGTCTTGATGTCGTCCGGATTGCCCTTGTACATGCCGCCCGGAATGGTTGCCCAGGCGTAGTAGGCGTTTTCGTCGACCAGCTGCCCGATCGCGTCGCCGTCGACATTCACCAGCACGGCGTCGGTGGTCGTCGTGGCTTCCTGGATGGCCCCGGCCGGGTGTCCGACGGTGTAGATCATGGCGTCGATCTTGTTGTCGCCAAGAGCGCCGGCCTGTTCAGCGGCCTTCAGTTCGGAGGCGAGGGCAAAATCGTCGGTGGACCAGCCCTTGGCACCAAGCACGACGTCCATCGTCGCGCGCTGGCCGGAGCCGGGGTTGCCGATATTGACGCGCTTGCCTTTCAGGTCGTCGAACGTCTTGACGCCGGAATCGGCGCGGGCGACGACGGTGAAGGGTTCGCCATGGACGGAGAAGACGGCACGCAGCTTGTCGAACTTGTCGCCTTCGAACTTGGAAGTGCCGTTATAGGCGTGGAACTGCCAGTCAGACTGTGCGACGCCCAGCTGGCGGTCGCCGTTCTTGATGGCGTTGATGTTGTCGATCGAACCGCCGGTGGACGGGGCGGTGCACTTGATGTTGTGCTCGGCCGAGCCGCGGTTGACGAGGCGGCAGATGGATTGTCCGACCACGTAGTAAACGCCGGTCTGTCCGCCCGTGCCGATGGTGATGAAAGTTTCCTCTGCCTTGGCAGCGCCGGCTGCCAGCAGCGAAATCGCTGCAGCTGCCGCAAGTTTCTTCAATTTCATCGTGTTACTCCCACTTCTTCAAAATTTTCACATCGGGTTTAGCCCTAAACTCCCGGGGAAATGACGTATGTTGTTGTTTTCCATATCTCCGGGTTCATCCTGACAGAGAACAATGCAGGGTTGGATTGTGCAACCCTCTTTCAGTCCAAACGTCAGAATTGTCGTGCCTCCCGATACCAACCTGGCCGAAACGGTCAAGGGCACCGGCAGGCAATTCACAGGTCTGTCGGCGCCAATATCGGAGCGCCTCTCTTGCCTCCTTATCCCTTTCCAACCGACGCAATCGCAGCATCCACGGCGTCGCCAAGACGGCCTGCAATCGTCTCGATGTCGGCCCTGGCCGAGATGAACGGCGGGGCGAGCAGAACGTGGTCACCCTCACGACCGTTGATCGTGCCGCCCATCGGGTAGACCATGAGACCGCGGTACATTGCCTCGCTCTTGATACGGGCGTTCAGCTTCAGCCCGGCATCGAACGGCTTCTTCGTTTCCCTGTCTTCGACGAGTTCAATCGCCTGGAAAAGCCCGCGCCCCCGTATGTCGCCGACATTTGCATGCTGGCCGAAACGGTCTGTGAGGCAGGCGGAAAGATGCTTGCCCATGGCGACGACATTGGACAGCAGGTTGTCCCTGCGGATGACTTCCTGCACGGCCAGTCCTGCCGCCGCGGCCATCGGATGGCCCATATAGGTGTGACCGTGCTGGAAGTAGCCCGAACCCTTTTCGAAGGCCTCGAAAATCGTGTCGCTCAACAGAACGGCGCCGATCGGCTGATAGCCGCCGCCGAGGCCTTTCGCGATGGTAAGAAGGTCGGGTCGCACGTCTTCCTGTTCGCAGGCATGCAACGTGCCGGTCCTGCCCATGCCGCACATGACTTCGTCCAGGATCAGCAGGACGCCGTACCGGTCGCAGATCTCCCGGATTTTCCGGAAATAGCCGGGTGCCGGCGTCAACGCACCGCTCGTCGCCCCGACAACCGGTTCGGCGACGAAGGCCATGACGGTGTCTTCGCCAAGCTCCAGGATCTTGTCTTCCAGTTCCTGTGCAGCACGCAGGCCGTATTCCTCGAGCGTTTCTCCAGTTTGCTGGTCCCGGTAGGCATAGCAGGGCGCAATGTGGTGGGTTTCGATGAGCAGGGGGCTGAATTGCACCCGGCGCCATTCGTTGCCGCCGGCGGCGAGCGCTCCGAGCGTGTTGCCATGGTAGCTCTGGCGGCGCGCGATGACGTGGCGGCGCTGCGGCTGGCCGGTTTCGACGAAATATTGCCGTGCCATCTTGAGGGCCGCCTCGACCGCTTCCGAGCCACCGCTAACGAGATAGACCTTGTCGATGCCCTCCGGCGCATCGCTGACGAGACGATCGGCGAGCTTTTCCGCTACGTCTGTCGTGAAGAAGCCGGTATGGGCATAGGCGATGCTGTCAAGCTGGTCGTGGAGGGCCTTCAGGACGTCCGGGTGGGCGTGGCCAAGACACGAAACGGCAGCGCCTCCCGAGGCGTCGATATAGGATTTGCCGGACTGGTCATAAAGATGAATTCCCTGACCGCGCACGGCGACCGGAAGCGTGGACCGGATGGAACGGTGCAGAAGATGCGTCATGGCAGGTCTTTCGAAATTGGCGCCACTGGAATCGGGCGCGTCGTGGCATAGGTGCCAAGGCTGGCGTGGTAATCGTCCGCCCGCCTGAGGGCTTCGAGCGCTTCGTCGCCTTCGCGGCCGGCGACGAGGCCGGCCAGGATTTCAGCAAGCGCAAAAGCGGGTGTCATTGTGTGAAAGAAGGAAGAACTCTCCGTCGAGGCGAGGACTGTCACGCTGGCGTTGCGGGCAAGCGGAGAGACCGCACTGTCGGTCAGTGCAATGACGGGCGTGCCGCGCCTATGTGCATAGTCGGCGATATCCAGGGTGACCCTTGTGTAGGGGCGCACGGTGACCGCGAAGAGCACGTCGTCCTGCGTCGCAAACCGCAGCCTGTCCGCTCCGGTATCGGCGACATCGTCCAGCATGACTGTTTTTTCGCCGATGAGGGACAGGATGTAGTGCAGCTGCCAGACGATCGGATAGCTTGCGCGCAGGCCCACGCAAAAGACACGCCGTGCTTTGACGATCAGCGCGGCCGCTTCGGTGAGCTGCGCCAGTCGCTCCGGTGATCCCAGCGCATCGATCTGGCGTTTCAGGGACGCAATGATGTTGCCGGCCAGAGCCTGGTCGCCGTCGAGCGCCTGTCTTCGTCTTTGACCGCGGGCCTTTTCCGCAAAGTCGGACACCGGAAAGCGCAGGGCCTCGGCATAGGCCTCCCGGACTGCGTCGTAGCCTTCAAGACCGAGCTGTTTTGCCAGCCGGGTCATCGTCGAGGCCTGAACGCCGGCCCGCCGGGCCTGTTCGCGCATGGACAGAAGCGCAACGTCGCTGGGATTGTCGATCACGAACTGCGCTGCTTTCTTCAACTCCTTCGGGAAGCCGTCGAAACACGCGATGATCTGTTCGGAAAGCGTCGGCCTGAGCATGAGATTGGTCCTGTGCGCCCATTCGCTGCTTGCAACATATGTTTCAAAACTGCTAAAAAGTCAACAAATGTATCATTGAGAGAAGTGGCATGAACGGAACCGGGCCTTTTGCAGACGTGGCGATCGCGGTCGCCCCCAATGGCGGGCGCAAGACCAAGGCGGATCACCCTGGTCTGCCTCTCACTCCCGATGAGCTGGCCGCGACAGCAGCGGCCTGCCATGAGGCGGGGGCCGCGATGATCCACATTCATGTGAGAACGCCTGAGGGCCGGCACCTGCTCGACCCGGGTGCCTATCGCGCCGCAATCGATGCCGTGCGCCGGGAAGTTGGCGACAGGTTGCTGATACAGATCACCAGCGAAGCCCTGGGGCTCTACAGTCCGCCGGAGCAGATCGCGGTGGTGAAGAAAACACGGCCGGAAGCCGTTTCGCTGGCCTTGCGGGAAATCGCGCCGGCGGCCGGGGACCTGCCTGCGTTTATCGATCTGCTCGCCTGGATGAAACGGGAGAACGTTCTGCCGCAGATCATTCTCTACGAGCCGTCGGAGGCCGTCCGGCTGGCGGCGCTGCGCGATCGCGGCGACCTGCCGTTCGAGAACATCCCGGTCCTCTATGTGCTGGGGCGCTACACCACCGGACAGACTTCAGCACCGGCCGACCTGCTGCCGTTTCTGGAGGCGGGGCAACCCCGCTTTTCAAACTGGATGGTCTGCGCCTTCGGCCGTTACGAAACCGCCTGCCTGACAGCTGCCGGTTTGCTGGGCGGGAACCTGCGCACCGGATTTGAAAACAACACCATCCTGCCGGACGGCCGCGTGGCGGCGGTGAACGAAGAGCTAGTCTCAAGCTTGGCCGGCGCACTCAAGGCATGCGGGCAGAGCCTCTCCGATGCCGGCACTCTCCGGTCGCAGATGCTCCGGACACTTGGTCAGGGCTGACTGTCTGCGGGGCGCACGTGTCTGGTTTTGGGCCCCTGTGCAGCATGAGCCGCCCGAGCTGATCTCATTCCGGTTGACCTGAGACCCAATCCTCCGTCTTTCGCGGACAATCCGCTCTCGGCGAATGCAAGCAGTCGACTGCCGGGCAGCGCATTGCCCGGACGTCATTCGGAGCAATTGCTTCCAGGCGTTCTTCGCGCAGCTTTGCTTTCATCCGCCGCTTGGGATGCTGGTTGCGCAGCTACAGGCCCAACTTTTTGCAAATCCAGCGTGTTTTCTTCTGATCGATCATCAATCCCTCGCCGTGCAACAGCACATGGACACGCCGTTAGCCACAACGGCCGAAATCGTGATCTGGATCCGGAAGAAGGTGCGCAGGAGGGGGCGTGGCAGGACGGATGGGAGTGCCCGGCAACAGGTGCCATTGACTGAGATCTGGAAAACCAACGCACTTGGAGAGTGCCTTCTGCGGGTGCTTCACAATCAGAAGCAGGCAAGGCAAGCCGGTGCTCTTGTCAAAGATACGGTCGACAAGTGTCTTGGTTGTCCTATCGTCCGGTTCGTGTTTAATGCATGCCCCGGATTGATGTCCGGACGAATTGCGAGCCGTTCGATAGTATTTTCCGTTCGTTTTCGTGCGTGGGGGCGCATTGCATGAATAAAAAGATAGCTCTTGTCGATGACCATCAGATGGTTCTGGACGGGCTGGCAAATTTGATTGTTACGCAAATGCCGGGCGTCGAAATTGAGACATCCACAGACCCGCTCAGATTTCTCGAAACACTTGATGCAAAGCACGACTTCTCTCTCGTTGTGACAGACCTCTTCATGCTGAAAATGAACGGCCTTGCCTTTGCTTCCGCTATCCGGGACCGGAGCGCGGACCTGCCGGTACTTCTCCTGTCAGGCGTTGAAGACGAACTCCCGGAGGAGACGGTGCTGTCCTCCGGGGCGCGGGGATTTGTCTCCAAGAAGGTGGGGCAATCAGCTCTGTTCGACGGGATCAATGCCGCGCTGGACGGCAAGATCTATATCAACGGCAAGATCATCGACCAGAGATCCGGCACCAGCCTGATCAGGGAGAACGGCGAGGCGCTGCGCTATCCGAAAGTGAGCGAAAGGCAGGTGGAAATCCTGAGGCTGATTGCCGGCGGAGACTCGAACAAGGAAATTTCCGACAAGCTTCTCATCAGCGAAAATACCGTAAAGAGCCATATCAAGATCCTGTTCTCGGAACTTGGCGTCAACAAGCGCGCGGCCTGCGTGCGTCAGGCCAGGGTTTTCGGCATGATCTGATCTCCTGATCAACGGGCAGGTTTCAGCGCTGGACCGTTCTTTCCAGGATCCGCCGCAATCGCGCCGGCTCGATCGGCTTTTTCAGGAATGTCACCCCGGCAGGCAGGGCGAGATTCTCCTCTCCTCCAAGGTCACCGCTCATGAGCAGTGCGGGTGTGTCGTCGTTGACCTCGTCTCGCAATGCCTGGATCAGGGCAAGGCCGCTCTCGCCATCGCCGAGTCTCTTGTCGACGATGAGCAGGCTGGGGTTGGCGCTGGTCTCGCCCAAAAGATGAAGGGCTTCCTTCGAACTGGTCGCGGATATCACCTGGCAGCCCCACAGGGTCAAAAGCCCGCCCATGCCACTCAGCACCGCCGCTTGATCGTCGACCAGGACGACCAGAGGGGCGTGTGCAAATTTTTCCAGCACCTCAGCCGGTTTCTGCAAGACCGTGTCCGTCACCGGCGACGCCTTGAAGGTCAATCTGAAGACGCTTCCCTTGCCTGGTTCCGAGTGAACCGAGACGCCGACATCCAAAAGTTGCGCCAGACGACGGACAATGGACAGGCCGAGCCCGAAACCGGACGCCGTGTCTGGGCTGCGGTTCTGCAACTGGACATATTCCTCGAAAATCGCCTCCTGCTTGACCTTCGGGATACCCGGCCCATTGTCGGCGACTTCAATCGTCGCGATGCCGGTGTCGTGGCGGACCATCAGGGAAACGGCGCCGCCGGCAGGTGTGTATTTGATGGCATTTGACAGAAGGTTCCGGACGATCCGGGTCAGGAGAACCGGATCGGTGATCGCCTGGATGTTCTGAATGTCTGTCGTCAGGGAGATCGATTTCGCGGTTGTCAGAGCATCGAATTCGGCTGCCAGTGCTTCCAGTTCCGGCTTGCATCGGAAGACGGTCAGGTCCGGCACGACCGACCCGCTGTCAAGCCGGTTGATCTCGACCAGCCCGCGCAACAGTTCCACCTGTCCACGCCAGCTGTTCTCGATGCGCTCCAGCAGCTTCAGGGCTTCCGGGTCCTGCAACTTGTCCCGCAACAGGTGAAGGAAATAGCCTTGCGCGTGAAGGGGTTGCGACAGGTCGTGGCTGGTGGCAGCGAGAAACCGTGTCTTTTCCTCGTGGATCTTCTGGATCGTATCCTTCTGAGTGACCACCTCTGCCATCAGCGCCTTCGTGGTCTCCGCACTCGAGGCTTCCCGGCTGTTTTCTTCCGAGCGCGCGCTTGTGACCATGCCGAAGGCAAAATAGACGAAGGAGCCGATGCCGATCGCGCGATAGGGCCAGTCCGCAGTCGCCAGCACATAGGTGCCGAAAGGCAGAAGGCAGCAAATTGCCAGCGCCACGAAGGCAGGTCTGTACACCGCTCCGGGCAGCATGCCACCGAGCGTGATGCTGAAGACGATCAGCGTGCTGATGAAGACCCTGAAGTCTGACGCGGGATCGAACAGGTAGATTGCGTTGGCGCTCCACAGCAGACCCGTGACGCAGGTGACGGCGATGTGTCCTTTCAAAAACGCCTGTACATTCGCCGATTTGATCCCGGACTTGGCGGCTTGGGAATTGTAGGCAAAGGTCACCAGGACCATGAAGCTCGCGCTGCCGAACCAGATGGCGGCTTCCGTTTTCAGGTCCTGAAAGAAGAGCATCACGGCACTGTTTGCGATGATGATCTCGACGAACAGGCAGGATGTAAGCACGCCCGCCTTCAGTTGCCGGGCCTGGGCAATCAGAAACGAAAGCTGGTCGGGAGTATCAGACCGCTTCAGCATGTGTTCCGGCCTCGTCCACGGTACGCGATGCCGGCTGGCGGATCGTCGCAAGATGCAGGAGAACCGCAGCCCCGAGTCGCAGCGCAATCGGAATGCCGGCGAAGAAAAGCGTCAGGAGAAGAAGCTGGCTGCTGCCATTTGCACCCTCGCGCTGAAAGTCGACGAGGTCGAGTGCCGGAAACGCGATGGCCATGGGAACAATGAATGTCAGCTTTGAAGCTGCGTTCTTGAAGGCGAGAAACAACCCGGCAAGCGGACTGCCGGAGGTCTCTTCCTCGTAGACGATGTCGGCCAGCATGGAGGTCGGCATGATGGCATCGCAGCCGAATACGGCGCCGACCAGAACGAACAGAGCCACCGCCCCGGGAACCGAACCCGGACCGAGGACGAAGGCACTGCCGAGAGCTGCGGCACAGAAGACAATCGAAACGATCCAGGTCGTCTTCTTGCCGAACCGTCTGGACAACAGGACCCAGAGGGGAATGAACAGTGCCGTGGAGACGAAGAGCAGCAGGATCAGCGGTGCTACCAGGGCAGGTGCCGCAAGCACGTGCGTAATGTAAAGAACGGCAAGCCCCGCCGTCAGCGAATTCGCCGACTGAACGATAAAGAAGGCGAAGACGAGTGCCCGGAACGGCCCGTGCCCCAGAACCAGCCGGAGCGTTTCGCGGAAGCCGCGCCGTGTTGCAAGCACCGTGCGCCGCCGGTCCGGCACGACGGCAAGAAACAGCCCGAGCCCGATCGCGCTCAGAACCGCAACGGCAAGAGCAATGGCGGCAAGCGCTTTTTGTGTCGACAGCAGGAAGACAACCGGCAGCGTAGCAGCGGCAATCGCGCCCGCAACCTGGAAAATTGCCTTGGAGCCGGCAAGGAGCGAGCGTTCGTGCACGTCCGGAGAAATTTCCAGTCCGATCGAGGAATAGGGAATGTCGAGGACCGTGAGGAACAGGAAATACAGAAAACAGGCGAGGGACAAGTAGACCAGACCGGCGGTTGCCGGCGGTGCCAGAAGCATCCAAACAGCCGCGGCAAAGCAGGGAACACCCAGAATAATCCAGGGTTTGCGCGGTCCAAACCGGCTGCGCGTCTGGTCGCTGAGGTAGCCGATCACGGGATCCGAGATAACATCAAACACCCGGCCAAGCGAGAAAATCAGCCCGACGGCGGTGAACCCAAGGCCGAGACCGGTCGCATAAAAGGTTGGGATATACATCACCAATGCCAGTCCGCTCATGGCGACAGGTGTCGTTAACGCTCCGAAGCAGAATAGCTGCCAATAGCTCAGCGAGCCGGTTTGCCGTGCATGATTTTTCAAACTGAACCCCCACCCGTGCCTGAATTGAATAGTCTGAAAAACCGGCCGACGAAAGACACGTAATACAGGAATTTTTAGAAGTATTATCTATTCATGATTGAATTTACCAATAATTCAGAGAAATAGATTTAGGCGCAAATGGGTGGCTCAAGCCACCCGAACGGGTGGTTGTCGCGTAATACTTTTGAGAATACGAATAAATTTAAGGAAAAATTATATTTATCCACTGGGGGTGATTTTTCCGACGGGGGGAATTGGTTCGATTGAGGCGGTCGGGCCAGATTACCTTTGCAATACGAATGGTTGTGGTCTGGTGTTCTTCGCGCCGGAGCGGGGGCCTTTGTCTTGTGAAACTTCCTGTCGGAGATCGCTATCCCGGTTTCAAGGGAGCGCAGCATGTCCGACAGCAACAACATTCTCAGCAACGGCGATTTCGAAGCAACAACGGCCGATGAGGCGACCGGTGCAGTCGACAACGGTACATGGTTCACCGCGGAAGCAATCGAAGGCTGGGAGGCTACCGAAGGCCTGATCGAGATTCAGCACGCCGCAAGTGCAGGGCGTGGCACACCGGTGGACGAGACAGGCATCCTGGCCTCAGGTTCGGTGCTGGAACTCGACAGCTACGACTACCAGTCGCGATGCTGGCGGGCGGACGGCCGCGAGGCTGACAGCACGGTTTCACAAAGTTTCACCCTTGAGGAAGCAAGCAGCTTCGCACTTGGCTTCAGCTACGCCGCCAACTGCAGCACCAAGACCAGCGATTTTTCCGTCACCATCACCGACGAAGACGGAAACGTCGTTTTCTTCCGGGAATTTTCCGACAAGGAAGGTAACCTGGAGGTCGCCTGGCAGCGCTTCGAGACCGATCTGGATCTCGACGCAGGTACTTATGCGCTCTCTTTTTCATCTGCCCAGTATGAGGACAAGGACACCGTCGGCGCGCTGATAGACAATGTCAGCCTGGTGGATACGGCACCTCGGGCGGCAAACGATGCCTACACGCTCGATCTCGGCGAGAGTGAAATCCTGACCGTCGATGCAGTCATGGGAACGGAGACGGAAAACGTCACCGTTCTGGACGAGGATTTTTCCGGCACCCGGCACCTGAAGCGCCTTGATACGGTTGCCTCCAGCGATCTGGTCGCCGTTGACGGCAAGGCGTTCTCCAACGCTTGCGCAGATGGTGTGCTGCTGTTTCAACCGGTCGACATGACCGGCCTTGAAGCGGGAACACTGTCCTTCGTTATCGATTCCGATCCGGCTTGCTGGTCGAACTTCGAAGCGGCCGGCAGCCGCGGCGGAGACTATATCCGCGTTGAGATCAGCGTCGACGGCGGCGAGTTCATCCTGCTTGACCTGTTTTCGGTGCCCGAATCCGAAGAGGGGCTGGCGGGACGGCAACAGACCTTTGTCGGCAGTCTGACGGGCCAGACCTTCAGTTCTGATGGGGCCACACTTTCCTATGCGCTGCCGGATGGAGCGGAAACGGTGCAACTTCGCTTCGTCACCGACTTCTCTCAATTCGGTGAGATCGTGACCTTTGATGACGTGCTGATCGAAGGGGAAAGGACGGTCGAGACCGGTTACGAAAGCGGGTTGCTGGCAAACGATACGGACGGCAACGGCGAGGCGCTGGAAATCGTCTCTGTCGAAGGAATCGACCTGTTCGACACGGTCGAAGAGGCCGTGACGGTCCTTGAAGAGAACTTTGACGACGCCAAGCGAAACCTTGAAAAACACGATACGGTTGAAGACAGCGACCTGCATGGCGTCGATGGCGTTGCCCGAACCACCAATCGGTCCGGCGGGGAACTGGAATTCGCCGAAGTCGATATCTCCGGCCTCGACAACGAGACGTTTTCGTTTTCCCTGAATGCAGATCTTCTTGGATGCCAGCGCTTTGAATCCTATGGCTGGGCGCGGGATTTCGTCGAGGTTCAGGTGCGTTTTGACGATGGGTCCTATCAGACCATCGATGTGTTCGATGTTGAGTGGCGGGGCGGTCAGCAGGTCTTTGTCGGCCGGGAAAGCGGACAGGAAGTCCCCGTTTCGGATGGCTTTGTCGCTCTCTCCTACGATCTGGCGGCATTGGCAGGCGATGCGGAGACGGCACAGGTGCGCCTGATCGCCGACGCTTCGTCCCATGGCGAGATCTTCGAAGTCGACGACGTGTCGCTGGCCGGAACATTCACGCAGCGGACGGGCGACGGTATCGCGACGATCACGTTGGACAGTGGCGCCATCGTGACGATCAAGTCCGACGGCAGCTTCAGCTACAACGCCAACGGTCAGTTCGCCTATCTGGCGGAAGGTGAAGAGACAACCGACACCTTCAGTTACACGGTTCAGGACGCCAGCGGCAACACGGACACGGCAACCGTGACCATCACCCTGGTCGGCACGAATGAGGGCCCAATGATCGGGATCGCTGATGTCAGCGGTTCGGTCACGGAAATCGTCGACGGTGCCGTGGGGGAAAACGTCACGCCGCTCTCTGACACAGGTTCTATTGCCTTCACGGATGTCGACCTGATCGACACCCACACCGTCTCCGTAACGCCGGTCTCCGCCACCAACAGCTTGCTCGGCACTGTCCCGGCCCGCGGCACGCTTTCCGCGCTCGTATCGGATGCCGCGACGGGAGATGGCGCAGGCGAAATCACCTGGTCCTTCGCGGTGGAGGACAGCGCGATCGACGATCTCGCCGAAGGTGAGGTCATCACGCAGGTCTATACGCTCACGGTCGACGATGGTCAGGGCGGCACGGCTTCCGAAACCGTCACGGTAACGCTCACCGGCACCAATGACGCGCCCGTCATCACGACGGTCTCCGGCGGCAACGAGGGTGCCGTCATCGAGGCAGGCAATCTGGACGATGGGACAAGTGTGCCTGGTACACCAGTCGTCACCGGTGTTTTGACCGCGTCAGATGTCGACACCGGCGCGACCGCGACCTGGTCCGGTAATGCAACCGGCACTTACGGGTCCTTCGTCATCGACCCGCTGACAGGAGCCTGGACCTATACGCTCGACAATGCGGGCGGTGGCACCGATGCGCTGGCCGAAGGCGAAGTGGTCACCGAGACCTTTACGGCGACCGTGACAGACGATTTCGGTGCGACGGCAACGCAGGTTGTCACCGTCACCGTGACCGGAACCAACGACAGCCCGGTGATCACGACGGTCTCCGGCGGCAACGAGGGTGCCGTCATCGAGGCAGGCAATCTGGACGATGGGACAAGTGTGCCTGGTACACCAGTCCTCACCGGTGTTTTGACCGCATCCGACGTCGATACCGGTGCGACCGCGACCTGGTCCGGTGATGCGGCCGGGACTTATGGCTCCTTCGTCATCGACCCGCTGACGGGCGCCTGGACCTATACGCTCGACAATGCGAATGGTGGCACTGATGCGCTGGCCGAAGGCGAAGTGGTCACCGAGACCTTTACGGCGACCGTGACCGACGACTTCGGTGCGACGGCAACGCAGGTTGTCACCGTCACTGTGACCGGAACCAACGACAGCCCGGTGATCACGACTGTGATTGGCGGCAACGAGGGCGCTGTCACCGAGGCCGGCAATCTGGACGACGGGACAGGTGTGCCCGGCGTTCCGGTTGCTACAGGCATTCTGACCGCGTCAGATGTCGACACCGGCGCGACCGCGACCTGGTCCGGTAGTGCAATCGGCACTTACGGGTCCTTCGTCATCGACCCGCTGACAGGAGCCTGGACCTATACGCTCGACAATGCGGGCGGTGGCACCGATGCGCTGGCCGAAGGCGAAGTGGTCACCGAGACCTTCACGGCGACGGTGACCGACGACTTCGGCGCGACGGCGACGCAAGTGGTCATTGTGACTGTGACCGGAACCAACGACAGTCCGGCCATCACGACCGCGATTGGCGGCAACGAGGGTGCTGTCATCGAGGCAGGCACTCTGGACGATGGCACGGGTGTGCCCGGCGTGCCGGTCGCCACGGGCGTTCTGACGTCTTCCGATGTCGATACCGGCGCGACGGCAACCTGGTCCGGTGATGCGGCCGGCACTTACGGCTCCTTCGTCATCGACCCGCTGACGGGCGCCTGGACCTATACGCTGGACAACGCGTTTGGTGGCACCGATGCGCTGGCCGAAGGCGAAGTGGTCACCGAGACCTTCACGGCGACGGTGACGGACGAGTTCGGCGCGACCGCGACTGAGGACGTTACAGTCACAGTGACGGGGGCCAACGACGCACCGGTTATCGACGTTGTGGCGTCCGACCTGAGCGAGAGCGTCACCGCTGGTTACAAGACCTCGGGGAGCTTCGGCGCGCACGATTTCCTCGCCGCTTTCGACCCCGCCAGCGGCACGGCCTCGGTTGAGACGGTCAACGGTGTCGAGGCGCTGAAAGTGAACATCAACGATGATTCCAGGCGTGCGCCGCATACCAGCCTGGAAATCGTCGAGGCAGGCGCCCTGGAAGCGACGGACAAGGTGGTCATCACCGTGAACGGTGAGGTGACCCGGACCGGAAGCGATCAGGATATTTTCTTCGGCCTGACGGACGGCACCGGACAGGTGTCGTATTTCAGTGTCAATGGCAGGGCCGGACGGCTTTATGCCGGTGACCTCAAAACCGGCTCACTGCCTGACGACTCCATTCAGGATGGCGGCATCGCGACCACTCCGCTGGACCTGAGCGGGCCCCAGCTCAACATCTTTACACTGCAAATCGTCCTCGACGGCCAGAGCGACACAATCACCGTCCTGAACAGCAGCGGGACGGTCATCGGCACATTCGACGGCTCGGGACTGACCGACGGATCCGGAAACCCGATCGATCAGACCAATGCGCTTGATCCGTCCCTCGGCCTGAAACTGTTCCTCGCGAGCGATGGTACAAACGAAACCAACTATTTCGTCGGGCTCGACTACGAGATGGAGATCTCGCGCCCGGGCACGATCACATTCAACGATGTCGACATCACCGACGTCCACACCGCGTCTGTTTCCGCCGTGCGCTTTACCGGCAATGCAAACGGCCTGACCGAAGCGCAGGCAAAGGACCTGCTAGACCTGACCGTCAACAGTTCGGCGACGGACACGGTCGGCTCCGTCGATTGGGACTTCGCGCTGACGGATGTTGATTTCGCCTATCTCGGCGTGAATGAAGATCTGGTGATTGCCTATGACGTCATGGTCGACGACGGCAATGGCGGTACGGATACCGAGACGCTGACCTTCACCATCTCCGGGATCAACGATACTCCGGAGATCGCAAGCACCGAGGTTGAAGTCTCCCTGACCGAAGCAGAAGCCAATGGCGGTCAGGCGATCGATCTGGGCGCTGCGGACGACGTCACGGATGTCGATGTCGCCGACACGGTCAGCGGCCGGATCATTTCCGTTACAGAAAGCGGCGATGGCACCGGCATTCTTTCAAACGAGGCGCTTCTGTCTTTTGCGTCCCTGGCAGCCGGCAATGGCGGCGTGGTCATTGCAGCCGGAGCAACGGCAGGTGCGTTCGGCTTTGCATTCGACAGCGATGCCGCGGCCGATCCGTTCAACTATCTCGGCGCCGGTCAGACGCTGACCCTGAGCTATGAGGTCGAGGTCGAGGACAGCGCCGGCGCGACCGATACCACGACGGTAATCGTCAACATCACCGGTACCAACAATGCGCCCGAGATCGGCTTCCCGCTTGTGCTTTCCGGCGAAGAGGACGCGGTCACGCCGCTTGCCGTCGATCTTCTTTTCGGCGCCTACGATGCGGATGCCAATGCGGTTCTGCATGTGGAGAACCTGACGCTGCCTGCCGGTTTCTCGCTCTCTGGCTCGACCGTTTTGGTCGATCTGACGGACGCCAGCTTCCAGGATCTGGCAGACGGAGAAACCCGCGATATCGTTCTGAGCTATGACGTGGTCGACGACCAGGGGGCTGCTGTCCCTCAGTCCCTGACGGTAACCGTCACCGGGACGAACGACGGGCCTGTTGCAGCGGCGGATTCAAACACTGCGGACCCGCTGGTGGAAGAGGGCTTCGGCATTGCCGGGGATGCGACGGCTTCGGGCGACGTCATCGCCAATGACAGCGACGTCGATAGCAGCGATATCTTGAGTGTTGTCGCAGTCGATGCCGGAACCGGGGAACCCGGGTCCAGCGTGATGGTCACCCCGGGCACCACGCAGGTCGTTCTCGGTCGATATGGTTCTCTTGCGATCAATGCCGACGGAACCTGGGATTACACCCTCAACAATCTCGACCCGGATACGGACGCCCTGGAAGACGGGGACACGGGCATCGAGACCTTCACCTACACGATTTCCGACGGCCATGGCGGCGAGGACACGGCAACCCTGACGCTTGAAGTTGCCGGTTCCGGCGACAACGTCGCGCCTCAAGCCAATGACGATGCGTTTGTTCTCGGAGAAGACAGTCCTGGTGCACTCGATCTCCTTGGCAACGACACGGACGCCAACAACGTGCCGGTGGTCACTCAGACCCTGTCGGTGGTCTCCATCAACGGTCAGGCAGCGACTGTTGGTGCGACGATTGCAACGGACCATGGCACGATCACCATCGGGTCGGGCGGCAGCGTGAACTATACGCCAGACGCCCATTACGGCGGCGCAGACAGCTTCACCTATGTTGCCAGCGACGGCCTGGAAGGTTCCAACGAGGCCTCGGTATCACTGGATGTTGCGGCTGTCGCTGACGCACCGCTTGTTTCGCTAACCACTGCGGCGGACCAGGATATCTCGGTCGTGCCGGCCGGGCCGGAACTCTCGTTCACGCTCACGGGAAGCAATCCGTCCGAGACCAAGGCGTTCGCGCTGGACGATGGCGGGTTCATGATGACCTACCGGTCCGTCTCCAATGGCGGCGACGTCTTTGCGCAGCGTTTCGATGCCGATGGCGATGCCGTCGGATCGGCTTTCACCCCCGTGACCGCAACTGCCAGCAACCAGGGGGACGCCGTCGGTGCCAGTCTGCCGGATGGCGGCTGGGTGATTGCCTGGTCCTCCTACGATTCACCGAACCACTATCAGGTCCATTTCCAGCGCTATGACGCGGCCGGCGCGAAAGTCGGGACGCAGACGCAGGTCAACCAGACAAACGCTGCCGCCCAGTCGGACCCAGATATCGCGGTCTTGTCCGACGGCAGTTTCGTCATTGCCTTCACCTCGGCGCTGCAAGACGGATCTGGGGATGGTGTCGTTGCCCGGCGGTTCCCCGCAGATCCGGCAGGAACGGCGGATGCGGAATTCCTGGTAAACGCCGACGAAACCGACGGCAGTCAGAACTTCAGCGCGATCACCGCCCTGACTGGCGGTGGCTATGTGATTGCCTATAACAGCCCGGATAGCAACGGCAACGCCGTCTTCGCGAAGGTGTATTCCAACGATGGAACCTTGGCGGAGGAATTCCAGGTCAACACGATCGAGACCGGCAGCCAGGCCTATCCGGCGGTCGCAGCCCTTGCAGGTGGCGGGTTCGCCATCGCCTACGAGGACAGTGCAGTCGACAACAGCACCGGTGTCATGGTGCGGCAATATGATGCTTCCGGCCAACCGGTCGGCACGGAGGAAGTCCATGTCAACACCTTCGTTCAGAACCGGCAGGGCGACGCCAATGTGACTGCACTTGCCGACGGCGGCTACCTCGTCTCTTGGGAATCCTACGGCCAGCAGGCCAGTGGCAATTATTCGATCTACGGCCAGCGCTTCGATGCTTCGGGAGTTCCCGTCGGGTCGGAGTTCCGCATTTCCGATGCTCCGAGCGGCAGCCAGCAGTTTTCCCGGTTTGCCGGCGGTCAGCAGGTTATCGTCCTTTCCGATGGCCGACTCGTTGCGGTCTGGGAAGATTCGCAGCAGGCCTTCGACGTCGGTGGGCGGATATTCACGTTGCCGCAGGCAATCGATGGCGCGGAAGGGGATGCGGCTGTCGCTATCGACCTTGCCGTCAGCCTCGTCGATGCCGATGGCTCGGAAACGCTGGAGATTGTCCTGTCCGGTTTCCCGCAGGGCGCCACCTTCAACCTTGGAACCGCCGATGGTCCCGGTTGGGTGATTTCAGGGGCGGAAAGTGTCGATCTTTCGACGCTCACCATGACGGCACCGGCTCAGTACAACGGCAGCTTCGACCTGAGCGTCGCCGCCACGGCGAGCGAGGGGAGCAACGGCGATACGGCTACCACCACCGTCACAAAGGTCGTCACCATCGCCGCCGTCAACGATGCACCCGATGTCGCGGCGATCGATGCGGGAACCGTGACTGAGGACGACACTGCGCAGATCATCGACCTCCTCGCCGGTGCGAGTGATATCGACGGCGACGCGCTGAGTGTAGAAAACATCGTGGTCACGGACGACCTCGGCAATCCGGTCACCTTCGCCGACAATGGCGACGGGACCATCACGATCGATCCCGACCAGTTCGGCGACGCCCTCGACACGGGGGACAGCCGCACGGTGACGGTTTCCTACGACGTTTCGGATGGCACGGATGCAACGCCGAACACTGCAACGCTGGTGATTGACGGCGTGACGGACAACCAGGCTCCGACCGCGCAGGACGTGAGTGTTGCGCCCGGTGCCGCCGGATATGAATTCGGCGAGGAGATCGGAACGCCGATCCAGGTTTCGGAAACGGATCCCTATCAAAACGGAACCAGCACCAACGACGCCAATTCGGACAACACACCGGTCGTGATCGGTCTCAGCGGCGGACGTTACGCGGTGGCCTGGCAGGAAAACGACCAGGAATACCAAGGCTCGACAAGGATTTCCTCGGCCCTTCAGATCGCGGTCCAGGTCTATGATGCTGACGACAATCCGATCGGCTTGAAACAGACCTTTGGCGAAATCGATCAATCCTATTCCAACGACGATGTCGACCGTGCCTACGATTATCAGCCAAAGCTGACTGACCTGCCGGACGGTGGTTTCGCGCTGACCTGGTACGGCGACTACCGAAGCTACACCGGCACGGCCCAGACCCGTTTCGAGCGCGATGTCTTCATCCAGGTTTTTGACAGCGATGGCGTTGTCCAGAGCGGCACCCCCATCCAGGTCAGCCAGACGGTCTCGGTGGCCAATGGCAGTACCACTGCCTATGACGCATTCCAGGACACCAATCCCGAAATTGCCGGACTTGCCGACGGCGGGATTGCCGTCACCTGGTCGGGGAACCACTACGGCGACAACAACGGCTCTCTGGACAGCGGGTCCCGCCAGGTCAACGTTTACCTTAAGGTCTTCGATCCGGACGGAACGGCTCGTAGCGGGGAAATCCCGCTCGGCAGCGACGATCGGTCCTATTCGGGAGATGACATCGACCGGCACACCGACAACGATCCCCAGATCGCAGCATCCGACGACGGCAGCTTTGCTGTCGTCTGGCGCGGGAACTACAACACCTATTCAGGCACAACGAGCATCGAGTATACCGACGATGTCTATCTTCAGGTGTTCAATGCCGACGGAACGCCGCAGGGGGCAGCCCAGAAGGTCAGCCAGACCGTCAGCTACATGTCCGGGGTCAGATCGGTCGACGCCTACAACGATTTCTCCCCTGAAGTTGCCGCGCTCAAGGACGGCGGCTATGCGGTCGCCTGGACTGGAAATCATGCGACCTATTCCGGATCGACCTTCGTGTCGTCCGAGTACAACATCTATGTCCGGGTCTTCGACGCCGGCGGCCAGCCGGTGACGGCAGAGATTTCGCTTGGCGAAGTCGATCAGTCCGACGGCAACGACGACCATGATCGTGCTTACGACCGGGATCCGAAGATCGTCGGCACCGAGGATGGCGGCTTCGTCGTCACCTGGCGCAGTGATTACAATGAATATTCGGGAACAACCCGGACATCACTCAATCGCGACATCTACGTGCAGCGGTTCGATGCCAACGGCGTGGAACTCGGAACGGTTCAGAAGATCAGCGAGACAGTTCCCTATCAGAGCGACAGCACTGTCTACGACGGGTTTGTCGATCTTGCGCCTGTCGTCACCGACCTGCTCGACGGCGGCTATGTCGTCGCCTGGCAAAGCGAAGAACGCACCTACGACGCGTCGAACAATTTTGTCAGCAGTGAGTATTCGGTCCGGGCACAGCGGTTCGACGCTGACGGAGTTGCCACCGGCGATCTGATCAAGCTGGGCACGGTTGTGCAAGATCCGAGCGGCTACGACCGTTCCTACGACCAAATTCCGCAGATCACTGCCCTGAGTGACGGTGGCTTTGCCATCACCTGGCGCAACTCGACCGATTATTACAACGCTTCCGGCACCCATACCGACAACACCCAGGATGTGTTTGTTTCGGCGACCCATGCCAGCGGTGGCGGCGCGGAACTCGGCGACCCGATCGAGGTCGATGTTGCTGCGCTGATCGATGACCCGGATCTGGTCGACGGCGATGTCCTGACCGTCACCGTTGCCACCGGCTCGAACGGGTCGACGGCCACCCTGACCGGCACGGTGATCACCATTCTTCCGAATGTGGATCACTATGCACCACTGGGGGCCGGGGAAACCGAAGACGAGACCTTTACCTACACGGTCACCGACCTAGCCGGTGCACAGGTTACCGCGACGATCACGCTGACCGTCACGGGGGCTAACGATGCGCCGCTTGCCGAGGACGTGGCGGGCGCAATCCTGGAGGATGGCCCCGCCATCCTGATCGCCGCCGACTTCTCGGACGCCGATCTGACCGACACGCATACCTTCTCGGTCAACACCACCGATACGCTCGGCAGCGTGACCGACAATGGCGACGGCACCTTCAGTTATGATCCGAACGGTGCCTTCGAAAGCCTGGCTGCCGGGGAAACGGCGACTGATACCTTCACCTATCGCGTAACGGACAGTTCCGGCACATCCTCCACCGCTACCGTGACCATCACGCTGACGGGCCAGAACGATGCACCGACGGCGCTCGCCGCGGAAATTGCCAACGGCTATGTCTTCGGCGACGAGGCTGGAGCGGCGCAGCAGGTGTCGGAAACCGATCTCTATTCGAACGGCTCCTACACCTACGATGCGAATACCGACAACAACCCGGTCGTGATCGGCTTCGGCGACGGGGCCTATGCAGTTGCCTGGGAAGAGGTCGATGCGGATTATAACGGTGCTACCCGTATTACGGAGACTCGGCAGGTGGCGCTGCAGATGTACGATGCGGATGACAATCCGATCGGTGCGAAACAGACGTTCGGCGAAGTGGATCAATCCTATGCAAATGACGACAATGATCGCTCCTACGACTATCAGCCGCGGCTGACGGATCTGCCGGACGGTGGCTTCGCGCTGATCTGGTATGGCGATTACCGCAACTATTCGGGCACGACGACGATCCGTTACGAGCGCGATGTCTTCGTCAAGGTGTTCGGCGCCAACGGCACGGAGCTGAGCGCGAGCCCGATCCAGCTCAGTCAGACCGTCTCGGTCACAAGTGGCAGCACCACGGCCTATGACGCCTTCCAGGACTACAATCCCGAAGTCACGGCCCTTGCTGACGGCGGCATCGCCGTGTCCTGGCGCGGCGAGCATTACGGCACAAGCGGCGGGACCCTTGTCTCCAATTCGCGGGAAAGTGGCGTCTTCGTGCGGGCCTTCGATGCGGATGGGACAGAGCGTGGAGCTGAAGTCACACTCGGCAGCGATAACCGCTCCTATTCCGGTGACAACATCGATCGCCACTACGATTACGACAACAAGATTGCGGCTTCCGATGACGGCAGTTTCGCAGTTGTCTGGCGCGGCGACTACAATACCTATTCCGGCGCCACGCTAACCGGTCGCACCAACGACGTCTATCTGCAGGTTTTCGACGCCAACGGGGTCGCGCAAGGGGGGAGCAGCCAAGTCAGCCAGACGGTCTCTTACGTATCCGGCTCTACGACTTATGACGCCTTTGTCGACACGGCACCGGAAATTGCTGCGCTCAAGGACGGTGGGTATGCCGTGACCTGGTACGGTCAGCACGGCACCTATTCCGGCTCCACGCTGGTCTCCACACAAAACGATGTCTATGTGAGGGTCTTCGATGCGTCCGGACAGCCGGTTACCGGCGAACTCACGCTTGGCGTGATCGATCAGTCCTATGGTAGCGACGACTACGATAGGGCCAATGATCAGGCTCCGAAGATCATGGCGACGGAAGATGGCGGCTTCATCGTCACGTGGCAGACCAACTACTACAGCTACACCGGCACCATCGCGACGAGCTTTTCTCGCGACATCATGCTGCAAAGGTTCGACGCGGATGGCGTTGCGCTGGCACCAGTGCAGAAAGTCAGCCAGACCGTTCCCTACCAGAACGGCTCCAATCCGGATTTCGACGGATACTATGACTATAATCCTGAAATCACGGACCTTCTCGGCGGCGGCTTCGTCGTCACCTGGTACAGCGAACAGAGGGATTATGACGGCAGCACCTTCCTCGGCAGCCGCTACTCCGTTCTCGCGCAACGTTTCGACGAGGATGGTCTCGCGGCCGGAGACCTTATCGAGCTGGGCACCGTGGAGCAGGATGTTTCCGGGACTGACAGGTCGCAGGACCAGTTTCCCAGGGTGACGGCTCTGACCGACGGCGGTTTTGCGATCACCTGGAAGAACACGACCAGCAACTATGACGCCTCCGGAACCTATCTCGGCAACACCAATGATGTCCTGGTTTCTGCTACCCACCCGATCGGCAACGGGACTTTGGCGGAAGGTGTCGTGGTCGATGTCGCCGACCTGATCGGCGATCCGGACCTTCCGGGCGGCGACACGCTGACCGTTAGGGTCGATGCGGTCGGCTCAAACGGCTCGACGGCCACCGTCAACGGCACGGAAATCACCATCCAGCCGAACCTAGATCATTACCGTCCGTTGGCGGACGGTGAGACCGAGACGGAGACCTTTATCTACACGGTGACGGATGCTGCCGGCCTTGAAACAACCGCAACACTTACCTTCACGGCCCATGGCGAGAACGATGCGCCTGTGATCGAAGTACCGGTGGTCCGGGACAGCTTCGCCGAGACCATCATCGACCCGTCCGGCGCGGATCTGACGGTTCCGAACAGCGGCTACTGGTTCGTGGTTGACTTCGATGCGGCGGACGGAAGCCGGACGCAAGCGATCGCGCGAGGCGGCAGCTACGGTTCCGTGCTGCACGCCGAGGACACGCCTGCAAACGGCGTGGTGGTACATCTCAATCCCAACAGTGCAGATTGGGGCGTGAGTGCCACGAGCTATTCAGACGGTGTCGAAACCATTCGCGATACATCCGAATTCACCTATGAAGGCTATTCCGGCGCCACGTCTGCGACCACCTATGCAGACACCTTCTCATTCCTCGACTCCGGAAGCGGCGTCGACGTCAGGTGGCTCGGCACGGACATCGACACTCCGGACGGCCTCTACAGCTTCGTGGTGGAGATGACCGGTATTTCCTTCACCGACGGTAGTGGCTTCGTCCATCTCGACGGCGTAATGGCAGAAGCCCATCCGGATGCGGACAGCGGCCAGATCGCCTTTGCCGATCCGGACGATGGCGACCTTCACACGGCGACGGTCACGGGCGTTACGGTAGTCGGCGACGCGGGGCTTCTCAACGGCGCCGATGCGTTCGACTTCCTTAAGCTGGACCCGGTCGACCAGGCTGCCGACACCGTGGACTGGCATTTCGACATGCCGGAAACGACGCTGAACGGCGTGCTGGCGGGGCTTGCCGACGGCGACACACTGTCGTTCGAATTCGGCGTAGACATTGCCGATCTTGGCGACGCAACCGATCACACGACACTGACCGTGACACTCAACAGCGACGGAGTGTTTGTCTAGGAAGAGAGTCGCAATCGTCCACCCTGGCCGGCCCTGTCCCCGAAAGAGGGCAGGGTGCGGCTAGAGCACGCCGCGAAAAAGCGGATTCCGGTTTTTCCCAAAAAGACGTGCGTCAAAAAGGAGATAAAGCGGGTCACGTGATGTAGAGGGTGAAAAGCGATTGAAAGCCGTGGTTGGTCTCGAACATCTTGAGCGAACCCATCTATTGGGATTCTACTGTCTGGGCCGAATGGTTGATATTAATTTTTGGCACGGTGGGGAGGGGAGCTTTCAAATTTCTGTCGGCTCTCATGCTTGCAAATTGTCTTTCAACCAATCCAGCTACTTAAAAATGGCTGATCGCGTCCCCTCGGTGCCGAAGTTTGCAACAGGTTATCGGCTATCGTACTTGGGTATCGAACTTCTTGATCTCATCCAACCGGAGCCAACTCAGCATGATTTGGAGACCATTCGGCTCTGCATAGAAGGTGTCGCCCTCGAAACGTCAGAAAAATGAAATCTGGGTGCCAAATGAAGTTGCGCGATTTGCCAAATGAAATTGCGCGCTACAGCGGGTCACAAGCAAAATTGCGCCTTAGCCATACAGCCAGCAAATTTGATGGGTTTCCATCCACAATCTGATTTTTGATGCCCGACCTGAGACATAGGTGACAAAACGTTCCGGACACATAGGTAACACTTTCCGTTTTTCGGGAGGTGTTGATGCCGTGGCAAGAGGTGTCCAAAGTGGAGGAACGTCTTCGTTTCATCGCCCGTCTTCTTGATGGAGAAGGCATGAGTGGGGTTTGTCGCGATTTCGGTATATCCCGCAAGACGGGCTACAAGATCTGGAACCGTTATCAGCGGGACGGGATGGAAGCCTTGTGCGACCGGTCGCGTCGCCCGGTGCGCTACGCCAACCAGCTTCCGGAGCAGGTTGAACGGCTGATTGTCTCGACACGCAAGGAGAAGCCGCACTGGGGGGCGCGCAAGATCCGGGAGGTGTTGGTCAGGAAGCTGTCCGGCGATGTGCGTATTCCCGCGCAGAGCACGGTTCATGCGGTTCTGGACCGGCACGGCCTTGTCAGCAGAGCCCGCAAGAGGCGTCGCGCCAACAAGGCCGCAGGCACGCCTCTTTCGGCTGGTCTTGCCCCAAACGATCTTTGGGCCGCCGATTTCAAGGGCGAGTTCAAGCTGGGCAACCGGCTCTACTGTTACCCTTTGACGGTCACCGACCACGCATCCCGCTATCTGCTGAGCTGCGAGGCCTTTGACTCAACGAAGGAAAAGCCGGTCCTGGACGCCTTTCTTGCCCTGTTCAAAGAGCGCGGCTTACCCGCTGCGATCCGCACGGACAATGGCTTGCCCTTTGCATCACCAAACGGGCTTTACAATCTATCCAAGCTCTCGGTGTGGTGGCTCCGTCTGGGGATCGGCATCGAACGTATCAAGCCCGGCCATCCCCAGCAGAACGGCCGTCACGAGCGCATGCACCTGACCTTGAAGAAGGAAGCCACCCGGCCGCCGGGCATGAACAGCCTTCAACAGCAGGCCAAGTTCGACGCTTTCGTGAGGGAGTTCAATGACGAACGGCCCCATGAAGCGCTCGCCATGAAGACCCCTGCGGAAGTCTACACAGCCTCATCAAGGCAATATCAGGGCCTGCCGGATCTGGACTATCCCTTCCATGACAGGGACGCCCTGGTCACCGCCTGCGGGCGGATCTGCATGCATCGCAAGAAGATCAACGTATCGACCGTGCTGGCCGGTCAGAAGCTCGGGATCAAGGAAGTGGAGGATGGTATTTGGCTGATCAGCTTCATGAGCTATGATCTGGGATACATCGACCTGGAGCAGAGAACACTACAGACAATCGACAACCCGTTCGGCACGAGGTTGTAACCCATGTCTCCGGTACAAACTGTTACCTATGTCTCCGGATCGGACATGAGAAAAATGGTGCCGGCAGCAGGATTCGAACCCGCGACCCCGAGATTACAAATCACGTGCTCTACCAGCTGAGCTATACCGGCGCCGGAATGGCTTCTACCAGATTGGACGCGCTTGTCCATGCCCCGGCCGGATTTTTTGCAAACTGAGTCCGAAAAATTCCGTAAGTCCCTCTAAAGCCTGCTGAAACGCCTTAGCCGTTGTGGATAAGAGCGTTTCCTTTGTCCGTTGTTGAATGAGACCTTCGTTCTGCGTTCTTCCGGTCTGGCGAAGCGAAGGAGGAGGCCTGGGGTCCCGCTTTGGCGAGAGCCGTGGTAATCCGGTTGGAACGAGGGAGGACATGCGATGCGGATATTCGGGCTTGCGGCACTGGTGACGGTGCTGGCCCTGGTGCAGGGTGCAGGTGCGTCATCGGCAAGTGCGCATGACATCACCTCCTGCAGATGCGATGCCGCCTGCTACACCACGGAGGTCGGCAACGTTTCCTGTTCCGGTGGCAAGGCCCGGTTTTCCTCGCACGGGCTGCCAGACCCGCAAGACCCGCTGATGACCGGGATCGAGGCGACCAACCAGCAGTTTCCGGTCCGGCACAATTACGAGTTCGAGATCCTGCAGGAGCCCCGGAAAGCCCGGGCACCAGTTGCCACCGATGCCGGACCTGTGGGGGTTGCCGTCAATGGGGTGCCGATCTTCGATCCGTCGACGCAAGGGCCTGTGAACAGGTCGACAGGCAAGCGGCCGAGCGCCTATGAGGCGGGAGAACTCGATGTATGCGGCGGCCACGCGGGGCGAGGAGACGACTATCATTATCATATCGCCCCCAAATGCCTGATCGAGGACCTTGGAAAGGACTGGGTGGAGGTGGACAAGAAGCCGGTCGGCTATGCCATGGACGGCTTTCCGATTCTTGCGCTCGGCTGGTTCGATAGATCCAACGCGGTGGAGGACAGGCTCGACAAGTGCCGCGGCATGACGGATGACGGCGGCAATTACTTCTACAATGTCAAAACGAGCGCGAGCTGGGACGTGCTCAACTGTCTTTCCGGCCGACCGCAGCACTTTGCCCGCGACCATTGGGAGCACAGGCTTGATCGAACTGGCAAGGAAATCACCGGCATCCCGATCCGCTTCGCCATCGAAGCTTCGAGCCGGCAGGGATTCGGGCAGGACACCTGTCACGTCATGAGCGGTCAGCTATCCGGAGAGCAGGTGCTGGAAACCAGCGGCCGCGCCCGGCGCGTGGGCCAGGAGGCAGGCAGCCTCTTTTACTGCAATGCCTCTTGCTACGGCCTCTTTTTCGAGGCTGACAAGAGCAGGGCATTTGGCGGCCGGGCAATCTATTACGATTACATCGCTTCCGGTTGTCCGGCAGGGTTCGATGTATCTGACCTGAAGATCTTCACGCCCTATGAGGGACCGGCGCAAAGCCGGAAGGGGCCGCCGCCGACCAACCGGTAACGCCCGCACAGTTCCTCATCGATTGCGGATGAAGTTCGAAATCCGTTGACCTTGCCCGATTCTGACGGGACAAGTTTGCAAGAGGTTTTGTCAAATCAATGGATTTAATTGCATTCCATGACCGACGCACGGCGCATCTACCTGATCTTCTTTCTCCAGCCGGTGGCTCTGGGCGCCTGGCTGCCGCATATTCCCGGTGTCCAGACGGCACTTGGGCTGAGTAACAGCGCGCTGGCGCTGGCGTTGATCGGGGCGCCGATCGGCATCCTGACGACGCTGCTGGTTGCCGGGCGCATTGCCGGCTGGCTCGGCGCGCGGCGGGTCGTGCTGGTCTTCTATCCGCTGTTTCTGGTTGCCATGCTGCTGCCGTTCCTGGCGACCTCGCAATGGCTCTTGATGGCGGCGCTGGTTCTGGTCGGCAGTTCGATGTCGGTGCTCGAGCTCGGGTTGAACATTGTTGCCGATGATTACGAGAAGGCGACCGGACACCACATCATGAGCCGGGCACATGGCTGCTGGAGTTTCGGCCTCTTGTCGGGAACACTGATAGGCTCTGCCGTTGCAGGTCTTGGCTTGTCGCCGTTTGTGGCGGGGCTGACGATCGCCATCGTCGTGGAAGCTCTGGTGCTGCCGGTTATCCGTCGGCTGCCTCAACCTCAGGCAACCGTACCAAAAGCGGCAAAACGCGGCCTCAATCTGCCGCACCCGGTTCTTCTCGGCGTCTGTTTCTTCACCTTCGGTACAACGCTCGTGGAAGGGGCGGTCGAGGATTGGGCGGCGGTTTTCCTGCGCGACGTCTTCGATGCCGGGCCGGGCCTTGCAGGTCTCGGCGTCTCGCTCTTTGCCTTCAGCCTGGCAACGACACGGTTTTTCGGCGACCGGCTAAGGCAGGTGGCAACGCCAGGCCGGCTCGGACAGGTGCTCGCCGTCGTCGGGCTTGCCGGTCTGGGCCTCATCTGGGTGGCGCCCAGCCTGCCTGTTGCCCTATTCGGTCTCGCGGTACTGGGCATTGGCGGGGCGCTGGCCTTTCCGCTTGGCGTCATTGCGGCGTCGCGCGCGCCCGGCACGAGCGCTGCCTCCAACGTTGCCATCCTGTCCTTTGTTGCTCTGCTCGGCTTTCTGGTGGGGCCGCTCACCATCGGGCCGATCGCCGATGCATATGGCATCCGCACGGCGCTGATGGTGCTGGTGCCGATGATCGGCATCAGCCTGGTGCTCGCACCTTGCCTGACGATCGCGGGAAACCTCGACGGCACGCACACGGGTGAAAGCGATGCCTGCAGCGATACTGTCTGACGGTCCCTAAATCTGGGGGGGGGCGTTACAGCCCCATCTTCATCCGCGCCACATAAAGCGACAGCACGGCGGCGTTGGAGACGTTGAGGGAGCGGATCTCGCCCGGCATGTCGAGCCGGGCGGTCAGGCCGCAGGCCTCGCGCACACCCTGACGCACCCCTTTGCCTTCAGAGCCCAGAACAAGCACCGTCTTGTCCATGAAGGGGGTCTCTTCCAGGCTCGCCGGGCCGTCACTGTCGAGCGCGATGCAGGAGAAGCCCTCGTCCTTCATCTCGGTTATGAAACGCGCCATGTTCTTCACCCTGACATGCTTGATCATGTCGAGCGCGCCGGAGGCGGATTTGGCCAGCACCGAGCCTTCTTCCGGAGCATGGCGCTCCGTGGTGACGACGGCATCGGCGTCGAGCGCAACGGCGGAGCGCAGGATGGCGCCGACATTATGCGGATCGGTGACCTGGTCCAGCGCCAGGACCAGCCGCGCACCCTTCAGATGCTCTGCGCCATAGGCGGGCAGGGGATCGGCTTCCAGGATCATGCCCTGGTGAACCGCATCCTTTGTTACCATGCGGTCAAGCGCTCGTGGCATCATGTTCTCGACCGGTACGTCGATCTTCACGCCGCGTTCTTCGAGGCGCCGTTGCGCGTTTTCTGTCGCATAGAGCTTCAGCCGCTTGCGGTCGGCGTTGGCAAAGGCGGCTTCCACCGTGTGCAGACCATAGAGCAACACCGGTCCTTCCGGAGGCAGGCCGGGCCGGCGCGGTGCCGGTTTGCCGCCGAATTTCCTGTTGCCATGAAAGCCCGGCTTGCCGCCCGGACGCGAAGGTTTCTTAGTGTCGCTCATGGCGCAGCTCTAGCGGCAAATGCCGGCAAGGGAAAGGTGCAAACGCTGTAGGCGCCGGGCAAATCTGGATTAGCGGGGTTAATGCTCTTCAGTCTTTTCATTCTCCCGTGCAATTTATGAAGTGAAGATGGAGCCGCGGGAGTTGCGCCGATTGCGCAAAACTTGCGGCAATGAGCCACAAATGCCGGGGACGGAATCCAAAAGGGGAGGCTCAACGGTTCGGCTGTTGATGTTTTCTTCTTGATTACCGTTGTCCGTGCCGCCTAAGGAAAGCACCTGCGAGCGCCAAAAATGAGCGACTTCGGGAAGACGAATGAAACGAAACATTGTGACACTCAAAGACGTCGAGACGATTTCAATCGTCGGAAACGGGCCGATTTCAGACAAGGAAGCCCCTTTAATCGACCAGGCCGATTTTGTGTTGCGCTTCAATAGCGCGCCAGCGTGCGGTGCAGCCGGTCAGCGGGTTGATGTTCTGCTGCTCAATCGCGCTCGTGTGTACATGAGCAAAAGAATAAACCCGATCGCTCTTCAAAGGGCCAGGGAGGTCTGGGTCAATGATATTGAAGAGAATGGCCGGGTTGACTGGCATTTCGAAACGGAATGCCAGCCGCGCTACCTAGGTTTTGGTCCAAGCTCTAAAGCAAGGAAACACCTGGAGAAGTATGACCCGTTTCATACCAGCGCCCCCACCACCGGCGCTTCCATCATTGCTGAATTTCTGGATACCATGCCAGGTGCGCAGATTCATCTCTTTGGGTTCAGTCATGAAGGCAAGCAACATACCCATGATTGGGACGCGGAAAAACGATGGATCGGTGATCTCGCCGCACAGGGGCGGCTTGTCAAGCACCTGGCGGACGGAGCTGCTGTGAAACGAAGCGTCGCCGGTAAGGCGGAGTATTGCGCCCGTCTGGTGGAAATGAGGACAAAGCATTATCTTTACAACAGAATTCTGCACTCGCAGCGCGAGACAAAAGGCCGGATATTTGGAAAAGATGCTTGAGCGCTGAAGCCCATCTCACTGCTGGTTTTCTGATCAAGCGGACCGGCCGACGTCGAGGTTGACAGGGACGAGGTCGATCATTAATCAACAAGGAACAATTACTGGCGCCCGGAATGTGTAAATGCTTTTTGATATTAATAAAGATGTATACAAATACAGAGAAGATTTCGACGAATTTCCCAAAATTGAGGATTTTGATTTTCGATTTACTAAATGTGTCTGTGGTGGCTCGAGTTCGTATGTTGTTTCCACAGCTTCCAGACATAAGAACTTTTTGCCCATTGTCGCTTGCTGTGAATGTGGAACCTTACGTGCCAATCCGTATTTCACAGAAGAGACTGCGGATTACTACTACCGAAACGTATACGGTAAGGTGAAACGCGGTAGCCGGACGCCAGAACAGTTGTTCAACGAGCAAAGAAGCAAATCCCTGGCACCTTTCCTGCTCGAACAAATCGGCGAATTCTCCAGTGTTCTTGATTTTGGCGGCGGCGCCGGAGGAAAGACCGCGGAATTGACCGAACTCGGAAAAGCGGTTTCTCTTCATGAAGTGGAAAGCGAATATAGCCAGTTCGCCTTCACTCGCGGCATCTTACCCTACGAAAAAGGGCAGAGATATGACTTGGTCGTTGTATCGCATGTCATCGAGCACATGATTGATCCGGCCGCACAAATGGCTGAAATCATTCGCGACTGCTGCCAGGGAAACGGTCTGCTTCTGGTGGCAACGCCCATCATCGACCGGCAGCGTGCAAGACAGTGGCTCCAGCATTTTCACATCGCGCACAAATACTACTTTACGCATGATGCCTTGATCGGGCTGATGGCTCAGCTTGGATGTTCTCTCATCAAGCATAACGGAAATGACTCTTTTTTGTTCAGGGTCGGCGCTGACCCCGACCAGGACCTGGCGGCGGCCAGTTATGCAAGAGGAGCGCTGAAAACAAGGAACTTGGTCGAGTCGGAGCTGAAACCGTCCCTGAAAAGCATCTGGCGCGACCTGAAAAGCTGGGTACCGAAATCCAGAAGCAAGTGATTTCCGAAGCCAAGTGCTTCAAGCGTGCTGGGCTGAAGAGGCAGGCGAAATACGTCCCGTCTCCTCGCTTCGACGGGTGTTGATTTTTCCCGTATCTGCCAATAGTTTCCGGCCAAATTCAGTATCGTGGAGTTGGCAATAATGCTCAATATTTTTATCGGATTCGATCCCAGGGAAGCGGTAGCGTATCACGTCTGTTCAAACAGTCTGGCGCGCCACTCGAGCGAAATTCTTGCGATTTCGCCTCTCTGCCTTCAAAATCTTAAGACCTATAATGAAACCCATACTGATGGTTCAAATCATTTCATCTACACAAGGTTTCTTGTTCCGAGCCTTATGAACTACAAGGGGTGGGCATTGTTTCTCGATGGTGACATGATCGCCAGGGACGATATTGCCAAACTATTTGCTTTGCGGGACGAGTCGAAGGCGGTGATGTGCGTGCATCACAACTACAAGACCAAGCAAACGACCAAGTATCTCGGTTCGAAAAACGAGGACTATCCACGCAAGAACTGGTCGAGTGTGGTTCTTTGGAACTGTGGTCACCCCGCGAACGAAGTCGTGACCCCCGACTTCGTAATGGGCGCAACCGGTGCGCAGCTTCATCGTTTCACCTGGCTTGCCGATGACCTGATCGGAGAGCTGCCTATCGAGTGGAACTGGTTGCCGGATGAACTTGGCCCAAATCCCGACGCCAAACTGCTCCACTACACCTTGGGCACGCCCTGTTTTCACGAATACGCCAACACGCCGATGGCTGCAGAATGGCACCGGGAAAAACTGCTCGCGAACTATTCGATGCAAAACGTCATCGAGGGGCCGTTCGACTGAGACCGCTCTCCTGATCGAAATGCCGGTGGGGTGACCGCCATTGGAAGCGGCACCCCATCACCTGGTGCTGGCATAGCTTTCTGCCTGCCTGCCCAATTTAGTTATTCAGCCAGCTATGTGTACCCATGTCCTCACACACCCAATCAGGTCTCTGTAAGGGTCGAGAATGGGGTTTTGGCAAACTGGAAGCTGGCGGTCGAGCCAGGCTTCCGGAAAATTCGTCAAGACGGCTTGAGGATCATGCAGCTGACGGTGCCATGGGCGATCAGCTTGCCGTTGCCGTCGCGCAGATCCCCTTCCGAGGTTGCCAGGCGGCTGCCGCGGTGGACGATGCGGCCCTCGCAGATGACCTCACCGCTGGTCGGCAGGAGCGGGCGGACCATGTTCACGGTGAGCGAGGTCGTCGTGTAGAACTCACCCGGTTTCAGCGTCGTGTGCACGGCGCAGGAAAGGGCGGTATCTATAAGCGTGGAAATCCAGCCGCCGTGAACGGTGCCGAGCGGGTTCAGGAACTCCTTGGCCGGCAGGCCGGTGAAGACGGCACGGCCTTCGGAAAATTCCTTCATGCGGATATTGGAATGGAGCATGATCGGCGGAGCGGGCAACTCGCCGGCCATCATCCGCTCGAAGATGTCGAGACCGGTCATCTCGTTGAAGGCCTTCCTGGGCAGGGCGCCGAGCGTGTGGGTCTTGCCGTCCAGCGTGATGGTATCTGTGTCACTCATGGGGTTCGTCCTGATGGAGGAGTGGGTTTAGGCGTGGTCTTGGATGGGACCGTTCCGGCAGCTGCATCCCGGTCGTCCAGAATATGGACGGCCTTGCGCAGGGCGGACATTTGGGTGCGCACGGCATCGGCGCCTTCCGGGCCCAGAAGCGCGCTGACTTCTTCCTGGGCTTTCAGCCAGGTCCGGTGGATCTCGATGACCATTTCCGCGCCCTGAGGTGTCAGGACGGGAAGCACCTTGCGGCCACCGCCGTCCTGGCGGGCGATCAGGCCGGCCGTCTCCAGCGGTTTCAGATTGCGGGCAAGGGTAGAGCGGTCGATGCCGAGGAAGCGGGCGATCTCGGCTGCGGAGCCGGCCGAGCCGTCGGCGATCACCGCAAGAAGCTGAGCCTGTGTCAGCTCAAGCCCGAGCGCCGACATGTGTCTATTATAATGACGCGTCAGCAGGTTCGCCGTGCGCCGCGCGGCGTGGCCGAGACAGGTTCGGCCCATATGCTGGAAGTCGATGTCTTTGAGTGATGAGGACATATGTTGTAGATACAACATCTTGAACTTCCTCACAAGCGGCGTATGCCGGTTCCTGCTGGTCATCGCTGCCGATTCCCGCCTCCAGCTGGTGGAATTTGCGATCTCTCTGAGGCGATTGCAGTCGTGGGCGGTGCGCGCGGAGTTGTCCACAGGCGCGGCGAAAGATCCGGTGAAATCAAAGGTAAACGTAGAGGAACCGTGACATTCGCGCCGGGTCGCTGCAATGTACCAAAGCCGGTTGCGGGAGCATTCGGCAGCGTTCGAAGCGCCCGTTTCGAGCGTCCCGCTGATTTTGTTCATTTCTTTGCAAAATCGGCGTTGACAGGGCGGGGCCCTATCTGCATAACACGCGCCACGGGATTGCTCGCCCCCTCAGGGCGGGCTCTTCGGTAAGCCATCCTGATCGCTTCGGCGTGAAGCAGGACGAGATGGAGGAGTGCCCGAGTGGCTAAAGGGGACGGACTGTAAATCCGTTGGCTAAGCCTACGTTGGTTCGAATCCAACCTCCTCCACCATCGTTCCTGATTCTCTCGTTGTGCGGGTGTAGCTCAATGGTAGAGCAGCAGCCTTCCAAGCTGACGACGAGGGTTCGATTCCCTTCACCCGCTCCATCATGGGTGCCGATCGGAGTGTCCGGAACGGAAGGTCCTTTCGCCCGGAAATCCTGATAGAAGTTCTACGGGAAGCATCTCGTCGCTCGCGGATCTGTCCAAGGCGCCGGAGTGCGTCCTGCGCGAGCCGTATCGACCGAACCGAGTATTGGACAGAGAGCGACGCCGATGGCGAAGGAAAAATTTGAGCGCAATAAGCCGCACGTTAACATTGGCACGATTGGCCACGTTGACCATGGCAAGACGACGCTGACCGCAGCAATCACGATGACCCTGGCTGAGACCGGCGGCGCTGTTGCTAAGGCTTACGACGAAATCGACGGCGCGCCTGAAGAAAAGGCACGCGGTATCACCATCTCCACGGCACACGTTGAGTACGAGACGGAAAACCGTCACTACGCTCACGTCGACTGCCCGGGCCACGCCGACTATGTGAAGAACATGATCACCGGCGCTGCCCAGATGGACGGTGCGATCCTGGTGTGCTCGGCCGCTGACGGCCCGATGCCGCAAACCCGTGAACACATCCTGCTCGCCCGCCAGGTTGGTGTGCCGGCTCTGGTCGTGTTCATGAACAAGGTTGACCAGGTCGACGACGAAGAGCTGCTTGAGCTCGTCGAAATGGAAATCCGCGAACTGCTGTCTTCCTACGAGTTCCCGGGCGACGACATTCCGATCGTCAAGGGCTCTGCTCTGGCAGCCGTTGAAAACCGCGACCCGGCCATCGGCCGCGACGCGATCCGCGAGCTGATGTCTCAGGTCGACGCCTACATCCCGACCCCGGACCGTCCGAAGGACCTGCCGTTCCTGATGCCGATCGAAGACGTGTTCTCGATCTCCGGCCGCGGTACGGTTGTGACCGGCCGTGTCGAGCGCGGTATCGTCAAGGTTGGTGAAGAAGTCGAGATCGTCGGTATCAAGGACACCAAGAAGACGACCGTTACCGGCGTTGAAATGTTCCGCAAGCTGCTGGACAGCGGCGAAGCAGGCGACAACATCGGTGCTCTGATCCGCGGCGTGGGCCGTGAAGAGGTTGAGCGCGGCCAGGTTCTTTGCAAGCCGGGTACCGTTACCCCGCACACGAAGTTCAAGGCTGAGGCTTACATCCTCACCAAGGAAGAAGGCGGCCGTCATACCCCGTTCTTCACCAACTACCGCCCGCAGTTTTACTTCCGTACCACGGACGTGACCGGTGTGGTGTCCCTGCCGGAAGGCACGGAAATGGTGATGCCGGGCGACAACGTCTCCGTCGACGTTGAGCTGATCGTGCCGATCGCCATGGAAGAAGGCCTGCGCTTCGCTATCCGCGAAGGTGGCCGTACCGTCGGCGCCGGCGTCGTCGCATCCATCATCAAGTAAGATGACGAATTCGGTCGCCGGGCTTGCGCCCGGCGACCGCTCCTCCTAAGTGTTGCCTTGTGCGGCCTCAGGAGGTATCAGGAGCAGACCGCGAGAGCGGTCCTCTGAAGGGGTATAGCTCAGCTGGTAGAGCGACGGTCTCCAAAACCGTAGGTCGCGGGTTCGAACCCTGCTGCCCCTGCCAATTTGCTCTTGATTAATTTGCCTCGAGGGCTTAATGAGTTTCCTCGAGTGAGGCGCGCGAAGTTTTTCGCGCGCCCGCTCGTATTTAACAGACCGGAATCGGAATGGCGAAGACCAATCCCTTTAAATTCATCCAGGAAGTCCGTGCGGAAACGTCCAAGGTGACCTGGCCGACGCGCAAGGAAACCGCCGTGACCACCGTTATGGTGTTCATCATGGTGTTGATTGCAGCGATCTTCTTTCTCGTGGCAGACCAGTTGATGGGGCTCGGGATCGGCTATCTTCTGGGTGTCGGCGGCTAAGGCGCAATAGCCGGCCGGTTTGTAGCAAAGAACAAGAAACGGAACTGAGATCCATGGCCAAGCGCTGGTACATTGTGCACGCCTACTCCAATTTCGAGAAGAAGGTCGCCGAGTCCATCCGCGAAAAGGCCGAACAGAAAGGCTTGTCCGATCTGTTTGAAGAAATTCTCGTTCCGATGGAAAAGGTTGTCGAAGTGCGCCGCGGCCGCAAGGTCGATGCGGAGCGAAAGTTCTTCCCGGGCTATGTCCTGGTGAAGATGGAGATGACCAACGAGGCGTTTCACCTGATCAAGGACACGCCGAAGGTGACCGGGTTCCTGGGTGCGGATCAGAAGCCGATGCCGATCCCGGAGCGCGAAGCCATGCGCATCATCAACCAGGTTCAGGAAGGTGTGGACCGGCCGAAGCCGTCCATCAGCTTCGAGGTTGGTGAGCAGGTGCGCGTGTCCGACGGTCCGTTCGCGTCCTTCTCGGGTCTTGTCGAGGAAGTCGACGACGAGCGCGCACGTCTCAAGGTGGCCGTGTCCATCTTCGGCCGCGCGACGCCGGTGGAACTGGAATTCGGTCAGGTCGACAAGCTCTGACTGTTTGCCGCTCCTGACAGGGCGGCCTGAATGCCCGGTGGAAAGGCTCTGAAGAGCTTCGATCCGGGGTGAATCGGTGGAAGGTTCCGGGGCTCATCGCCGGGCTCCGTTGAGGAACCAGACCACCAACTCCCAGGCAGGCGGATTGCCGTCCGGCTGCAAATTATTGGAGAGACAAATGGCGAAGAAGATTGATGGCTACCTGAAGCTGCAGGTGCCGGCAGGCTCCGCGACCCCGTCGCCGCCCATCGGGCCGGCTCTCGGTCAGCGTGGTCTGAACATCATGGAATTTTGCAAGGCCTTCAATGCGGCCACGCAGGACGCGGAAAAGGGCGCTCCGTGCCCGACCGTGATCACGTACTACTCCGACAAGTCCTTCACCTTCGAAGTGAAGACGGCTCCGGTCAGCTTCTTCCTGAAGAAGGCCGCCAAGCTGCAGAAGGGCTCCCAGACCCCGGGCCGCGGCACGGTCGGTTCTGTGACCAAGGCTCAGGTGAAGGAAATTGCCGAAGCCAAGATGAAGGACCTGAATGCCAACGACGTCGAAGCAGCAATGCTGATGGTCGAAGGCTCCGCCCGGTCCATGGGCCTCGAGGTAACGGAGTAAGATCATGGCGAAGGTTGGAAAGCGTATCAAGACAGCGCGTGAAGGCATCGACCGCAACAAGCTGTATTCCCTGAACGAAGCCATCAGCCTCGTGAAGGACCGTTCCAAGACCAAGTTCGACGAAACCGTTGAAGTTGCGATCAACCTGGGCGTTGACCCGCGTCACGCCGACCAGATGGTCCGCGGCGTCTGCATCCTGCCGAACGGCACCGGCAAGACCGTCCGCGTGGCTGTCTTTGCTCGTGGCGACAAGGCCGAGGAAGCAAAGGCTGCCGGTGCCGACATCGTCGGTGCGGAAGAGCTGGTTGCGGAAGTGCAGGGCGGCAAGATCGACTTCGATCGCTGCATTGCCACTCCGGACATGATGCCGCTGGTCGGCCGTCTCGGTAAGGTACTCGGCCCGCGCGGCCTGATGCCGAACCCGAAGGTCGGCACCGTGACCCCGGACGTCAAGTCTGCTGTCAACGACGCCAAGGGCGGCGCTGTTCAGTTCCGCGTCGAAAAGGCCGGTATCGTCCATGCCGGCGTTGGCAAGGTGTCTTTCACTGAAGCTGCGATCACCGAGAACGTCAAGGCTCTCGTCGATGCCGTTCAAAAGGCCAAGCCGACCGGTGCAAAAGGTTCCTACCTGAAGCGCATTGCCGTGTCCTCCACGATGGGCCCGGGCGTCAAGGTCGACCTCGCCTCCATCGCAGGCGAATAATCCGGGTTTCCGGATTGATATGAGATTTCGGCCGAAAGGCCGGATAGACCCGGCGGTCAGCTGCCGGGTTGCCCTGTCCGAGACTGCAGGTGCCGGGAAACCGGCTTAAGCCTTAAAGGCCTGCATAGATGGGTGAGAACCGAATTCTCCGCGACCCGCGGAAAGACTTGGTTCGAACCAGACCTTGCCGCGCGCTTCTCAAGCGCGAGGGTGAGGGGACAGGACCCTGAGCGTCGCCAGATGGACGGTTCCGGGTTCGGGACCTGCCTGAAGGCGGCAAAGGTAAACCGGTGGCGGCAACGCCACCAAATGGAGAAGGCAAGTGGAAAGAGCGGAAAAGCACGAGTTCGTGACGTCTCTCAACGCAGAGCTGGGTAACACCGGCGTCGTTGTCGTCGCGCACTATGCAGGTCTTTCGGTTTCTCAGATGACCGCACTGCGCGCATCTGTACGTGAAGCCGGCGGCTCTGTGAAAGTCGCAAAAAACCGCCTTGTGAAACTCGCCCTTCAAGGCACCGACCTTGAGCACATCTCCGACCTGTTTCAGGGCCCGACCGTCATCGTCTATTCCGACGATCCGGTAGCCGCTCCGAAAGCAGCCGTCGACTTCGCCAAGGCAAACGACAAGTTTGCAATCCTTGGCGGTGCTCTGGGCACGACCAACCTGAACCCGGATGGGGTCAAGTCTCTGGCAACCATGCCGTCGCTCGATGAGCTGCGCGCGAAACTGGTTGGCATGATCCAGACCCCGGCAACCCGGATTGCACAGGTTGTCAACGCACCGGCCGGGCAGCTCGCCCGCGTCTTCGGCGCGTACGCCAAGAAGGACGAGGCCGCATAAGGCGTCCTAAACACACTGTCTCAAGTAACCAAAACTGGTTCGAACTTAAGGTACTAAGAAAATGGCTGATCTCGAAAAGCTCGTTGAAGAACTGTCCGCACTGACCGTCATGGAAGCTGCTGAACTCAGCAAGCTCCTGGAAGAAAAGTGGGGCGTTTCCGCTTCTGCTCCGGTTGCAGTCGCTGCTGCTGCCGGTGGCGGTGAAGCTGCTGCTGCTGCTGAAGAGCAGACTGAATTTGACGTTATCCTGGCTGCTGCCGGCGACAAGAAAATCAACGTCATCAAGGAAGTCCGCGCTATCACCGGCCTGGGCCTGAAGGAAGCTAAGGAGCTCGTCGAAGGCGCTCCGAAGCCGGTCAAGGAACAGGTAAGCAAGGCAGAAGCAGAAGAGCTGAAGAAGAAGCTCGAAGAAGCTGGCGCGACTGTCGAGCTGAAGTAATAAAGGCCCTTCGGCCTTTTGAACGGTCCCGGGCAACCGGGACCGTACCTAGCCCCGGCGGGATTTTCCCGTTTCCGGGGCGAACGTACCACTAGGGCCCCGTGATCCGCCTGTCGGAAATCACGAGGTTCAAAGTCCCCAATGACAGGTCAACCTGTCTGGTTTCGGGTGAGGGCACCTGAAGCAGGTTGATCAGGGGGGACGGTTTTCCGAAGCGCCCGGGCAGTGGCCCGATTGGAAAAGGGGCGTTTCGGGAAGCCGTTACCCGGCCGATACGAGGAGCGACAATGACCCAAACGTTCAACGGTCGCAAAAAGGTCCGTAAATACTACGGATCGATCCGCGATGTCGCGGCAATGCCCAATCTCATCGAGGTTCAGAAAGCGTCCTACGACCAGTTCCTGCAGGTCGAAGAGATGCCGGGCGGCGGCCGCAAGAATGATGGCTTGGAAGCCGTCTTCCAGTCCGTATTTCCGATTTCCGATTTTGCGGGCACTTCCCTTCTGGAATTTGTTTCCTACGAATTTGAAGCTCCCAAATACGACGTCGACGAGTGCCGCCAGCGCGACATGACCTTCGCAGCTCCGCTGAAGGTGACCCTGCGCCTGATCGTGTTCGATGTCGATGAAGATACCGGCGCCAAGTCCGTCAAAGACATCAAGGAACAGGATGTCTACATGGGCGACATGCCGTTCATGACCGACAACGGCACCTTCATCGTCAACGGCACCGAGCGCGTCATCGTCTCCCAGATGCACCGTTCTCCGGGCGTGTTCTTCGACCATGACAAGGGCAAGACCCATTCCTCCGGCAAGCTGCTCTTCGCAGCCCGCGTGATCCCGTATCGCGGTTCCTGGCTCGACATCGAGTTCGACGCCAAGGACATCGTGCATGCGCGTATCGACCGCCGCCGCAAGATCCCGGTGACCTCGCTCCTGATGGCGCTTGGCCTGGACGGTGAGGAAATCCTCAACACCTTCTACAACCGGGTCGATTACACCCGGCAGAAGGATGGTTCCTGGCGCATGCCGTTCGACGGCAACCGTTTGAAGGGTACCAAGGCTTCCTACGACCTGATCGACGCCGACAGCGGCGAAGTGGTCATCGAAGGCGGCCGCAAGATCACCGCGCGCACGATCAAGCAGCTCGAGGAAAAGGGCGTCAGCGCCCTGAAAGTTACCGACGAAGACCTGCACGGCCAGTACCTGGCCGAGGACATCGTCGACATGAAGAGCGGCGAAATCTATGCGGAAGCAGGCGACGAAATCTCCGGCAAGCTGCTGGAAGAGCTGGTCGATCGCGGTTACCACGACCTGACGATGCTCGACATCGACCATGTCAACACCGGTCCCTACATCCGCAACACGCTTTCGGTTGACAAGAACGAGTCCCGTGAGGATGCGCTCTTCGATATTTACCGTGTGATGCGCCCGGGTGAGCCGCCCACCATCGACACCGCCGAGGCCATGTTCCAGTCGCTGTTCTTCGACGAAGAGCGCTACGACCTGTCCGCCGTCGGCCGCGTGAAGATGAACATGCGTCTCGACCTGGAATGCGAGGACACGGTTCGCACGCTGCGCAAGGCAGACATCCTGGAAGTCATCCGGGTTCTGCTCGAACTGCGCGACGGCAAGGGCGAGATCGACGACATCGACAACCTCGGCAACCGCCGCGTCCGTTCCGTCGGCGAGCTGATGGAAAACCAGTACCGCGTCGGCCTCCTGCGTATGGAACGTGCGATCAAGGAACGCATGAGCTCCGTCGAAATCGACACGGTCATGCCGCAGGACCTGATCAACGCCAAGCCGGCTGCCGCTGCCGTGCGTGAATTTTTCGGCTCCTCGCAGCTGTCGCAGTTCATGGACCAGACCAACCCGCTGTCGGAAGTCACCCACAAGCGCCGCCTGTCGGCCCTTGGCCCGGGCGGTCTGACCCGCGAGCGCGCAGGCTTCGAAGTCCGCGACGTTCACCCGACGCATTACGGCCGTATCTGCCCGATCGAGACGCCGGAAGGTCCGAACATCGGTCTGATCAACTCGCTGGCAACTTTTGCCCGCGTGAACAAGTACGGCTTCATCGAAAGCCCGTACCGGAAGGTCAAGGACGGTGCCGTCACCAACGACGTCGTCTATCTGTCCGCCATGGAAGAGGCCAAGCACTACGTGGCGCAGTCCAACGCCGTCTATGACGACGAAGGCCGCTTCACCGAAGAGCTCATCACCTGCCGCCACGCTGGCGAAAACATGATGGTTCCGTCCGACAAGGTCGACCTCATGGACGTGTCGCCGAAGCAGCTCGTGTCCGTCGCCGCGGCGCTCATTCCGTTCCTTGAGAACGATGACGCCAACCGCGCCCTGATGGGTTCGAACATGCAGCGTCAGGCCGTGCCGCTCGTCCGCGCCGAGGCACCGTTCGTCGGTACCGGCATGGAGCCGATCGTGGCCCGCGATTCCGGTGCTGCCATCGGTGCCCGCCGTGCAGGCGTGGTCGACCAGGTGGACGCGACCCGTATCGTTATCCGTGCAACCGAAGATCTCGATCCGGGTAAGTCCGGCGTCGACATCTACCGGCTGCAGAAGTTCCAGCGCTCCAACCAGAACACCTGCATCAACCAGCGTCCGCTGGTGCGCGTGGGTGACCGGGTGCACAAGGGCGACATCATCGCGGACGGTCCGTCGACCGACCTCGGCGATCTGGCCCTCGGCCGGAACGTGCTCGTCGCGTTCATGCCCTGGAACGGCTACAACTTCGAGGATTCCATCCTCCTCAGCGAGCGCATCGTCTCCGACGACGTCTTCACCTCCATCCACCTCGAGGAATTCGAAGTGATGGCGCGTGACACGAAGCTCGGTCCGGAAGAAATCACGCGCGACATTCCGAACGTTTCGGAAGAAGCGCTGAAGAACCTCGATGAAGCCGGCATCGTCTATATCGGCGCAGAACTGCAGCCGGGCGACATCCTCGTCGGCAAGATCACGCCGAAGGGCGAAAGCCCGATGACGCCGGAAGAAAAGCTTCTGCGCGCCATCTTCGGTGAAAAGGCATCCGACGTTCGCGACACCTCCCTGCGCCTGCCGCCGGGGGTTTCCGGTACCGTCGTCGAAGTGCGCGTCTTCAACCGCCACGGCGTTGAAAAGGACGAGCGCGCGATGGCGATCGAGCGTGAGGAAATCGAACGCCTCGCCAAGGACCGCGACGACGAACAGGCGATCCTCGACCGCAACGTCTATGGCCGCCTGGCCGAGATGCTGATGGACAAGACCGCCGTTGCCGGCCCGAAGGGCTTCAAGAAGGACACCGTTCTGACCGGGGACGTCCTGAACGACTTCCCGCGCTCGCAGTGGTGGCAGTTTGCCACCGACGACGAGAAGTTCATGTCCGAGATCGAAGCCCTGCGCGGTCAGTATGACGACAGCCGCAAGCGTCTCGAGCAGCGTTTCATCGACAAGGTCGAGAAACTGCAGCGCGGCGACGAACTGCCGCCTGGCGTCATGAAGATGGTCAAGGTCTTCGTTGCCGTGAAGCGCAAGCTTCAGCCGGGCGACAAGATGGCCGGCCGTCACGGCAACAAGGGCGTCGTGTCCAAGATTAACCCGTGCGAAGACATGCCGTTCCTGGAAGACGGCACGCATGTCGACATCGTTCTGAACCCGCTCGGCGTGCCTTCGCGCATGAACGTCGGCCAGATCCTTGAAACGCACTTGGGCTGGGCTTGCCGAGGCATGGGTCACCGGATCGGCGAAATGTACGAAGAGTACAGGAAGTCGGGCCAGATCGAGCAGCTGCGCGGCAAGATCGTCGAGATTTATGGCGACAACCTCAAGGGTGACAGCGTCAAGGACTTCGACGACGAAGGCATCGTGCGTCTGGCGGAACAGCTGAAGAAAGGCGTCAGCATCGCGACGCCGGTCTTCGACGGTGCCCGTGAGCCGGACGTGGTCGAGGCGCTCGAAACCGCCGGCTACAACGTCAGCGGCCAGTCGGTGCTGTACGATGGCCGGACCGGTGAAGAGTTCGACCGCAAGGTGACCGTGGGCTACATCTACATGCTGAAGCTCCACCACCTGGTCGACGACAAGATCCATGCCCGTTCGATCGGCCCGTACTCGCTCGTGACCCAGCAGCCGCTGGGTGGCAAGGCGCAGTTCGGTGGCCAGCGCTTCGGCGAAATGGAGGTCTGGGCGCTTGAAGCTTACGGTGCAGCCTACACGCTGCAGGAAATGCTCACAGTCAAGTCGGACGACGTTGCCGGCCGTACGAAGGTCTACGAGGCCATTGTTCGCGGCGACGACACGTTCGAGGCGGGCATTCCGGAAAGCTTCAACGTGCTTGTGAAGGAAATGCGGTCCCTGGGTCTCAACGTTGAACTTCAGCGTACCGATGTACCCGCGATCGGCGAGGAAGAAACTGCGGACGCCGCAGAATAACCCCGCCAACGGACCACAAATGACTTGGTATGCCGGTGACGGGGAGAGGCTTGGAAGCCCGCTCCCCGGCCGTGCATCGAAGGAGACGGACCATGAATCATGAGGTCATGAACCTGTTTAATCAGCAGGCTCCCACACAGACCTTCGACAACATCCGGATTTCGCTTGCGAGCCCGGAAAAGATCTTGTCCTGGTCCTTCGGCGAAATCAAAAAGCCGGAGACCATCAACTACCGTACGTTCAAGCCGGAACGCGACGGCCTGTTCTGCGCCCGTATTTTCGGCCCGATCAAGGACTACGAATGTCTTTGCGGCAAGTACAAGCGCATGAAGTACAAGGGCGTCATCTGCGAAAAGTGTGGCGTTGAAGTCACCCTGTCGCGCGTGCGCCGTGAACGCATGGGCCATATCGAACTGGCTGCGCCGGTTGCGCATATCTGGTTCCTGAAGTCCCTGCCGAGCCGCATCGGCCTTCTGCTCGACATGACGCTGAAGGATCTGGAGCGCGTGCTCTATTTCGAGAACTATGTGGTTCTCGAACCGGGCCTGACCCCGCTGAAGCAGCACCAGCTTCTGTCGGAAGAAGACTTCATCGCCGCTCAGGACGAGTATGGCGAAGATGCCTTCACCGCCATGATCGGCGCCGAAGCGATCCGCGAGATCCTGCAGAGCATGGATCTGGAGCGCGAAAGCGAGAAGCTGCGCCAGGAGATCGCCGAGGCGACCACCGAGCTGAAGCCGAAGAAGCTGGCCAAGCGCCTGAAGGTCATCGAAGCCTTCATGGAATCCGGCAACCGCCCGGAATGGATGATCATGACGGTCGTTCCAGTGATCCCGCCGGATCTGCGTCCGCTGGTTCCGCTCGACGGCGGCCGGTTCGCGACGTCGGATCTGAACGATCTCTACCGCCGCGTGATCAACCGCAACAACCGCCTGCGCCGCCTGATGGAACTGCGCGCTCCGGACATCATCATCCGGAACGAAAAGCGCATGCTGCAGGAATCCGTCGATGCGCTGTTCGACAACGGCCGCCGCGGCCGCGTCATCACGGGTGCCAACAAGCGTCCGCTGAAGTCGCTGTCCGACATGCTGAAGGGCAAGCAGGGCCGGTTCCGCCAGAACCTGCTCGGCAAGCGCGTCGACTATTCCGGCCGTTCGGTCATCACCGTGGGTCCGGAGCTGAAGCTGCACCAGTGCGGCCTGCCGAAGAAGATGGCGCTTGAGCTCTTCAAGCCGTTCATCTATTCGCGCCTCGACGCCAAGGGCTTCTCCTCGACCGTCAAGCAGGCCAAGAAGCTGGTCGAAAAGGAACGCCCCGAGGTCTGGGATATCCTTGACGAGGTCATCCGCGAGCACCCGGTTCTCCTGAACCGTGCGCCGACGTTGCACCGTCTCGGCATCCAGGCCTTCGAACCGACCCTGATCGAAGGCAAGGCCATCCAGCTGCACCCGCTCGTCTGCTCGGCCTTCAACGCCGACTTCGACGGTGACCAGATGGCCGTTCACGTACCGCTGTCGCTGGAAGCCCAACTCGAAGCGCGTACGCTGATGATGTCCACGAACAACATCCTGCATCCGGCAAACGGTGGCCCGATCATCGTTCCGTCCCAGGATATCGTTCTCGGCCTCTACTATCTCTCCATCATGGCAGAGGGTGAGCCGGGCGAGGGCATGGTCTTCGGCAACACGGGTGAGATCCACCACGCGCTGGCCAACAAGGTCATCACGCTGCACACCAAGATCAAGGGCCGGTTCAAATCCGTCGATGCCGACGGCAATCCGACCTCCGAGATCAACGAGACCACTCCGGGCCGCATGCTCATTGCGGAGCTTCTGCCGAAGCACCACGAAGTGCCGTTCGAGGTCTGCAACAAGCTGATGACCAAGAAGGACATCTCCAAGATGATCGACACGGTTTACCGTGCCTGCGGTCAGAAGGAGACGGTTATCTTCTGTGACCGGATCATGCAGCTCGGCTTCAAGAATGCCTGTAACGCCGGCATTTCCTTCGGCATGGACGACATGGTCATCCCGGACACCAAGCACAAGCTGGTGGCCGAGACCTCGTCGCTCGCGACCGAATACGAGCAGCAGTACAACGACGGTCTCATCACCCAGGGCGAAAAGTACAACAAGGTTGTCGACGCCTGGGCGAAGTGCACCGACAAGATCGCCGACGAGATGATGGCCCGCATCAAGGCGGTCCAGATCGATGAGGAAACCGGACGCCAGAAGCCGATGAACTCGGTCTACATGATGTCCCACTCCGGTGCCCGTGGTTCGCCCCAGCAGATGAAGCAGCTGGCCGGCATGCGCGGCCTGATGGCCAAGCCGGACGGTTCCATCATCGAGAACCCGATCATCTCTAACTTCAAGGAAGGCCTGTCGGTTCTGGAGTACTTCAACTCCACGCACGGTGCTCGTAAGGGTCTGGCCGATACCGCTCTGAAGACCGCGAACTCCGGTTACCTGACACGTCGTCTCGTGGACGTCGCCCAGGATTCGATCATTATCGAACCGGATTGCGGCTCTACTCGCGGCATCACCGTGGCCCCGATCGTCGATGCTGGTAACGTCATCGCCTCTCTCGGCATGCGCGTTCTCGGCCGCACGACCGCGGAAGATGTCTTCAACAACCAGACCGGAGAACTGCTTGTCGCCAAGGGCAAGCTGATCGACGAGAAGGACGTTGACGCCATCGAGGCCGCCAAGGTGCAGCAGATCAAGATCCGTTCGGTTCTGACCTGTGAAACCGAAACCGGCGTCTGCGCGACCTGCTACGGCCGCGACCTTGCTCGCGGTACCCCCGTGAACATGGGCGAAGCTGTTGGTGTTATTGCCGCACAGTCCATCGGTGAACCTGGCACTCAGCTGACCATGCGTACCTTCCACATCGGCGGTACGGCGCAGGTTGTCGACAGCTCGTTCATCGAGTCCAACGTCGACGGCACGGTCAAGATCCGGAACCGCTCGGTCAACCGGGATACGGAAGGCAACCTGATTGCCATGGTCCGCAACATGTCCATCGTTGTCATCGACAGCGACGGCAACGAGCGTGCCGTGCATCGCGTGGCCTACGGCTCCAAGCTGCATGTGGACGAAGGCGATGCCGTCAAGCGCGGCCAGCGGATCGCGGAATGGGATCCCTATACCCGTCCGATGCTGGCTGAAGTCGACGGTATCGTGGACTTCGAGGACCTGGTCGACGGTGCGTCCGTTCAGGAAACGGCCGACGAGGCGACCGGCATCACCAAGCGTGTCGTCATCGACTGGCGGTCTTCCCAGCGCGGTCAGGATCTCAAGCCTGCGGTCGTCATCAAGGACGCCAAGGGTGCGATCTCCAAGACCGACCGTGGTTCCGATGCCCGCCTGATGCTCTCCGTGGACGCGATCCTGTCGGTCCAGCCGGGCGCATCGGTCAAGGCCGGTGACGTTCTGGCCCGTATCCCGCTGGAAAGCGCCAAGACCAAGGACATCACCGGTGGTCTGCCGCGCGTTGCGGAACTGTTCGAGGCCCGCCGTCCGAAGGATCATGCGATCATCGCCGAAATCGATGGCACGATCCGCTTCGGCCGCGACTACAAGAACAAGCGCCGCGTCATCATCGAGCCGGCGGAAGAGGGCGTCGAGCCCGTCGAATACCTCATCCCGAAGGGCAAGCACTTCCATCTGCAGGAAGGCGATGCCATTGAAAAGGGCGAGTATATCCTCGACGGCAACCCGGCTCCGCACGACATTCTGGCCGTCAAGGGCGTGGAGGCTCTCGCAGCTTACCTCGTCAACGAAATCCAGGAAGTCTACCGCCTGCAGGGCGTGACCATCAACGACAAGCACATTGAAGTGATTGTCCGCCAGATGCTGCAGAAGGTCGAGATTACCGATCCGGGCGATACGGAGTTCTTCTCCGGCGAGCAGATCGACAAGATCGACTTCGAGGAAGCCAACCAGAGGGCTATCGATGCTGCCCGCGACCCGGCCAAGGGCGTGCCGGTTCTGCTCGGTATCACCAAGGCCTCGCTGCAGACACGTTCGTTCTTCTCCGCCGCCTCCTTCCAGGAGACGACCCGTGTCCTTACGGACGCTGCGGTCAACGGCAAGATCGACCCGCTGGTCGGCCTCAAGGAGAACGTCATCGTCGGCCGCCTGATCCCGGCCGGTACCGGCGGGGTCATGAAGCGGATCCGCCAGATTGCGACGCATCGCGACGACCTGATCCAGGAAGCGCAGCGCCAGCAGTCTTCGGACAGTGCCGCCGAAGGCCTTCTGGAAGACATGACCGGAGCTGCCGAATAAACGGCAACTTCATGAAGCAATCGAAAGGCCGCCTCCGGGCGGCCTTTCTGTATGATGAGCGAGAAAGGATCGCGCCATGAACGACAATGAAGAAGAACTCGATCCGGTGGTCTATATCGTGATCGGCCGGGTCTGGCAGGATGAGGATGCCTCGCCGGAAGATGCCATCATCATCCATGCTCTGCTGAAGGCACCGGATGATGACGATGCCGTCCGCCGGACATTGGAGTCGCTGTCCTCGCAGGGGTTCGCAGAAGCCGAGCTGGAGCAGATCGGTGTGATGGACGGCGAGCCGGACGATCCGACCTATGAAGGCGCATACCAGGATGCGCTTGCCGGCAACGTCGCGATCGTCACCTTCGCGGAATAAGGTGGTCTGATACGCGTGGAAGGGCAGGGCGGTTGCCCTGCATTTTCCGCATGGCCGACCGCCGGAAAACGGAGGGCTTTCCGTTGGCCGGGAAGGAAGCCTCGCATTCGCGCGAATCCTTCCGGAAAATCAGGGAGACTCGCCATGCCGTATGCTTGCGGCCGGCCCCGGTTCTTCCGATTTTGACCCACCGGATAAAGGCTTGATTCATTTCTTTGCAAAGAAGTGGAATCGGCCTCGGAAATAAAATTTCAAAACTTGCGCCAGAACATTCCTGAAATTGGCGTAAGGTGCGGAAATCATGTCGAAAATTCAAATGACCGATCTGTAATCGGCGGAAATGCGGTTTTTTCGACAAAGCACTTGACGCAACAGGTGCATATGAGTAGTTTTCGCGCATCCCAAGGGCAGGCGGTAAGAGTGAACCCGTCCAGCGCCACCAAGGCGCAGGACCCAATCCTCTTAAACGCTGCCGGGTTACATAGGCGAATACGCGTCGATTGCATGACCGCGGGGCAACTCGTGGTCCTCTGGTTTTTCGCAGCGCCGGCCGCTCCTTGAGAGCGCGCGGGCGCGATTTCGTATGTCTTGTCGACATGTGAAGTCAGCGGGGGACTGCAGTTGCATACGAATTTTTGGATGGACAAGGTAAAGGGCAAAGAATGCCGACCATCAACCAGTTGATCCGCAAGCCGCGGAAAGATCCGCCGAAGCGGAACAAGGTGCCGGCCATGGAGGCCTGCCCCCAGAAGCGTGGTGTTTGCACCCGCGTTTACACGACGACGCCGAAGAAGCCGAACTCGGCTCTGCGTAAGGTGGCCAAGATCCGCCTCACCAACGGCTTCGAAGTCATCGGCTACATCCCGGGTGAAGGTCACAACCTTCAGGAACACTCGGTGGTGATGATCCGCGGCGGCCGCGTCAAGGACTTGCCGGGTGTGCGCTACCACATCATCCGTGGTGTGCTCGATACCCAGGGCGTCAAGGATCGTAAGCAGCGCCGGTCTAAATACGGCGCCAAGCGGCCGAAGTAAGGAGCACATAAGATGTCCCGTCGTCACCGCGCTGAGAAACGCGAAATCAACCCGGATCCGAAGTTCGGGGATATTGTCGTCACCAAGTTCATGAACTCGATCATGTACGACGGCAAGAAGTCGACTGCAGAACGCATCGTCTACGGTGCCTTCGACGTCGTCGAGAACAAGACCCGCGAGAACCCCATCGAAGTGTTCCACGCTGCTCTTGAGAACGTCATGCCGCAGGTTGAAGTGCGCTCCCGCCGTGTTGGTGGTGCGACCTACCAGGTTCCGGTTGAAGTTCGTTCCGAGCGCCGTCAGGCGCTGGCAATCCGCTGGCTGATCACCGCAGCCCGCAACCGCAACGAAACCACTATGGTTGACCGCCTGTCCGGCGAACTGCTCGATGCAGCCAACAACCGTGGTACCGCAGTTAAGAAGCGCGAAGACACGCACCGGATGGCAGACGCCAACCGCGCATTCTCGCACTATCGCTGGTAATAAGTGACTTCGAAGGGCTGACGCTATGGCGCGCACGCATAAAATCGAGGACTACCGCAACTTCGGCATCATGGCTCACATCGATGCCGGCAAGACGACTACGACCGAGCGGATCCTCTTCTACACCGGCAAGAGCCACAAGATCGGCGAAGTCCATGACGGCGCAGCCACCATGGACTGGATGGAGCAGGAGCAGGAGCGTGGCATCACGATCACCTCTGCTGCGACGACCGCTTTCTGGAAAGAAAAGCGCCTGAACATCATCGACACCCCGGGCCACGTCGACTTCACCATTGAAGTCGAGCGTTCGCTCCGCGTGCTCGACGGTGCCGTCGCCCTTCTCGACGCCAACGCCGGTGTCGAGCCGCAGACCGAAACTGTCTGGCGTCAGGCCGACAAGTATCACGTCCCGCGGATGATCTTCGTCAACAAGATGGACAAGCTGGGCGCGGATTTCGACCGCTGCGTCAAGATGATCAAGGAACGCCTTGGTGCGAAGCCGCTGGTCATGCAGCTGCCCGTCGGTGCCGAAAGCGAATTCGCCGGCTGCGTCGACCTTCTGGAAATGAAGGCTCTGATCTGGCAGTCCGAAAACCTGGGCGCTGCCTGGGACGTCGTCGACATCCCGGCCGATCTGGCTGACCGTGCACAGGAAGCACGCGATGCCCTGATCGAGACCGTTGTCGAAATCGACGAAGCGGTTATGGAAGCCTATCTGGAAGGCGAAGAGCCCTCCAACGAGACGCTGAAGAAGCTGATCCGCAAGGGCACCATCAGCACCGAATTCGTTCCGGTGTTCTGTGGCTCCGCGTTCAAGAACAAGGGCGTTCAGCCGCTGCTCGACGCCGTCGTCGACTACCTGCCGAGCCCGGTCGAAGTGCCGGACATCAAGGGTATCGATCCGAAGACCGAAGCAGAAGTCCTGCGCAAGTCTTCCGACGAAGAGCCGCTCGGCCTGCTGGCGTTCAAGATCGCCAACGACCCGTTCGTCGGCTCCCTGACGTTCTGCCGCATCTATTCCGGCGTTCTGAACAAGGGCGTGTCCCTGCTGAACACCGTCAAGGACAAGCGCGAGCGCGTCGGCCGCATGATGCAGATGCACTCCAACTCCCGCGAAGACATCGATATTGCCTATGCAGGCGACATCGTTGCTATCGCAGGCCTGAAGGACACCACGACCGGCGACACCCTGTGTGATCCGCTGAAACCGGTGATCCTGGAGCGCATGGAATTCCCGGAGCCGGTCATCGAGATCGCCGTCGAGCCGAAGACCAAGGGCGACCAGGAAAAGATGGGCCTCGCGCTCAACCGCCTGGCAGCCGAAGATCCGTCCTTCCGCGTGAAGACGGACGAGGAATCCGGTCAGACCATCATCGCCGGCATGGGCGAACTTCACCTGGACATCATCGTCGACCGCATGCGTCGCGAGTTCAAGGTGGAAGCCAATATCGGTGCGCCGCAGGTTGCCTACCGCGAAACCATCACCAAGACCGCCGAAGTGGACTACACCCACAAGAAGCAGTCCGGTGGTTCGGGTCAGTTCGCCCGCGTCAAGCTGGTCATCGAGCCGGCCGAGGCGAATGCAGGCTTCGTGTTCGAGAGCAAGATCGTCGGTGGTACCGTTCCGAAGGAATATATCCCGGGCGTTTCCAAGGGTATCGAGAGTGTCATGTCTTCCGGTCCGCTGGCAGGCTTCCCGATGCTCGACATCAAGGCAACCCTGATCGACGGTGCCTACCACGACGTTGACTCCTCCGTCCTCGCCTTCGAAATCGCCGGCCGTGCCGGTTTCCGCGAAGGTATCGCAAAGGCCGGCCCGAAACTGCTCGAGCCGATCATGAAGGTCGAGGTTGTCACGCCGGAAGACTACATGGGTGACGTGATTGGTGACCTGAACTCCCGCCGCGGCCAGATCGCCGGCACGGAGAACCGGGGCGTCGTTACCGTCATCACCGCAATGGTCCCGCTGGCCAACATGTTTGGTTACGTGAACAACCTGCGTTCCATGTCTCAGGGCCGCGCACAGTACTCGATGGTGTTCGATCACTACGAGCAGGTGCCGCAGGCTGTCGCCGAAGAGGTTCAGGCGAAATACGCCTGATCCCGACCTCTTAACGTCAAGAAGAAATAGAGAAACGGAGTAATCCGATGGCGAAAGAAAAATTTGAGCGCAATAAGCCGCACGTTAACATTGGCACGATTGGCCACGTTGACCATGGCAAGACGACGCTGACCGCAGCAATCACGATGACCCTGGCTGAGACCGGTGGCGCTGTTGCTAAGGCTTACGACGAAATCGACGGCGCGCCTGAAGAAAAGGCACGCGGCATCACCATCTCCACGGCACACGTTGAGTACGAGACGGAAAACCGTCACTACGCTCACGTCGACTGCCCGGGCCACGCCGACTATGTGAAGAACATGATCACCGGCGCTGCCCAGATGGACGGTGCGATCCTGGTGTGCTCGGCCGCTGACGGCCCGATGCCGCAGACCCGTGAACACATCCTGCTCGCCCGCCAGGTTGGCGTGCCGGCTCTGGTCGTGTTCATGAACAAGGTTGACCAGGTCGACGACGAAGAGCTGCTCGAGCTCGTCGAAATGGAAATCCGCGAGCTGCTGTCTTCCTACGAGTTCCCGGGCGACGACATTCCGATCGTCAAGGGCTCTGCTCTGGCAGCCGTTGAAAACCGCGACCCGGCCATCGGCCGCGATGCGATCCGCGAGCTGATGTCTCAGGTCGACGCCTACATCCCGACCCCGGACCGTCCGAAGGACCTGCCGTTCCTGATGCCGATCGAAGACGTGTTCTCGATCTCCGGCCGCGGTACGGTTGTGACCGGCCGTGTCGAGCGTGGCATCGTCAAGGTTGGTGAAGAAGTCGAGATCGTCGGCATCAAGGACACCAAGAAGACGACCGTTACCGGCGTTGAAATGTTCCGCAAGCTGCTGGACAGCGGCGAAGCAGGTGACAACATCGGTGCTCTGATCCGCGGCGTGGGCCGTGAAGAGGTTGAGCGCGGCCAGGTTCTTTGCAAGCCGGGTACCGTTACCCCGCACACGAAGTTCAAGGCTGAGGCTTACATCCTCACCAAGGAAGAAGGCGGCCGTCATACCCCGTTCTTCACCAACTACCGCCCGCAGTTCTACTTCCGTACCACGGACGTGACCGGTGTGGTGTCCCTGCCGGAAGGCACGGAAATGGTGATGCCGGGCGACAACGTCTCCGTCGACGTTGAGCTGATCGTGCCGATCGCCATGGAAGAAGGCCTGCGCTTCGCTATCCGCGAAGGTGGCCGTACCGTCGGCGCCGGCGTCGTCGCATCCATCATCGAATAATCGACAGCCGGGCCTGCCGGCAGCTTTGAACAAAACGCGGGCAGGCCCGCAGTCTTATTGGGAACAACAACAATGAACGGTCAGAATATCCGGATCCGCCTCAAGGCGTTTGACCACCGTATTCTCGACGCCTCCACCAAGGAGATCGTCAATACGGCCAAGCGGACCGGTGCTCAGGTACGGGGTCCCGTGCCGCTGCCGACGCGGATTGAGAAGTACACCGTGCTTCGCGGCCCGCATATCGATAAGAAAAGCCGCGATCAGTTCGAGATGCGGACGCACAAGCGTCTTCTCGACATCGTTGATCCGACGCCCCAGACGGTGGACGCGCTCATGAAGCTCGACCTGGCCGCTGGTGTCGACGTCGAGATCAAGCTTTAAGGCGGGCGAAGGGGACAGATCATGCGTTCTGGAGTGATCGCTCAGAAAGTGGGCATGACCCGCATCTATAACGATGCAGGCGAACATGTTCCGGTCACTGTTCTGCGGCTGGAAAACTGCCAGGTGGTTGCCCACCGGACTGACGAAAAGAATGGTTACAATGCGCTGCAGCTCGGCGCGGGTACCCGCAAGGTAAAGAATACGCCGAAGGCGCTGCGCGGCCATTTTGCCGTCGCACAGGTCGAGCCGAAGCGGACTGTTGCCGAGTTCCGCGTCACCGCGGACAACATGATCGACGTTGGCGCGGAAATCACCGCTGACCACTACGTCGAAGGCCAGTTCGTCGACGTAACCGGCACCTCCATCGGTAAAGGTTTTGCCGGTGTGATGAAGCGCCACAACTTCGGTGGTGGCCGTGCATCTCACGGTAACTCGGTCTCGCACCGTTCGCACGGTTCCACCGGTCAGTGTCAGGACCCGGGCCGCGTGTTCAAGGGCAAGAAAATGGCCGGTCACATGGGCGATGTCCGCGTGACCACGCAGAACCTCAAGGTTGTGCGCACTGATGTTGAGCGTGGCCTGATCATGATCGAGGGCTCTGTTCCGGGCGCCAAGGGCGGCTGGATCCTGGTCCGCGACGCGATCAAAAAGGCGCTGCCGGAAAACGTTCCGGTTCCGGGTGCATTCAAGGCATCCGAAGCGACTGCGGCCGCCGGGAAGGAGAGTGAGTGATGGAACTCCAGGTCAAGACCCTCGAAGGCGGGGCGGCCGGTTCGATCACGGTGTCAGACGAGATCTTCGGTCTCGAGCCGCGCACCGATTTGATCCACCGCGTGGTGCGTTGGCAGCTGGCTAAGCGCCAGGCCGGCACCCACAAGGCCCTGGGCCGTTCGGAAGTTTCCGGCACGACGAAGAAATTCGTCCGCCAGAAGGGTTCCGGCGGCGCACGTCACGGCAACAAGAAGGCCCCGCAGTTCCGCGGTGGTGGCAAGGCATTCGGCCCGGTCGTTCGTGATCACAGCCATGACCTGCCGAAGAAGGTTCGCGCCCTCGGCCTGAAGCATGCTCTGTCGGCGAAAGCCAAGGCAGACAGCATCATTGTCGTCGAAGACGCAAAGGCAGCCGAAGCAAAGACCAAGGCACTGAAGGCACAGCTCGCAAAGCTTGGCCTCACCAGCGCCCTGATCATTGACGGCGCCGAAGTCGACAACAACTTCGCACTGGCCTCCCGCAACATTCCGCATCTGGATGTGCTGCCGGTTCAGGGCATCAACGTTTACGACATCCTGCGCGCCAACACCCTGGTGTTGACCAAGGCAGCGGTGTCCGCACTTGAGGAGCGCTTTAAATGAGCAATCTTCCTCACTACGACACGATCGTCGGCCCGGTGATCACCGAAAAGTCGACGATGGCTTCCGAAGAGAACAAGGTTGTCTTCAAGGTTGCGGGTGACGCGACGAAGCCGGAAATCAAGGCCGCAGTCGAAGCGCTGTTCGGTGTCAAGGTCACGGCTGTGAACACCCTGGTCCGCAAGGGCAAGGTGAAGCGCTTCCGCGGTCGCCTTGGCCGTCAGTCCGACTACAAGAAGGCCGTCGTAACGCTGCAGGAAGGTCACGCCATCGACGTGACCACCGGGCTCTAAGACGGGGACTGAAGAACAATGGCACTTAAGACATTCAACCCGACGTCCCCAGGCCGCCGTCAGCTGGTTCAGGTTGACCGGTCGGGTCTGTGGAAGGGCAAGCCGGTCAAGACCCTGACCGAAGGCCTGTCCAAGAGCGGTGGCCGTAACAACAACGGCCGCCTGACCTCCCCGAACCGCGGTGGTGGTCACAAGCGTTCCTACCGTCTTGTGGACTTCAAGCGCCGCAAGTGGGACGTGCCGGCAACGGTCGAGCGCCTGGAATACGATCCGAACCGGACCGCATTCATCGCTCTGATCCGTTACGAAGACGGTGAGCTGAGCTACATCCTGGCGCCGCAGCGCCTGGCAGCCGGCGACACTGTCATTGCCGGTGAATCCGTCGACGTGAAACCGGGCAATGCGGCGCCGCTGGCACGCATTCCGGTCGGTACGATCGTGCACAATGTCGAGCTGAAGCCGGGCAAAGGCGCCCAAATCGCTCGCTCTGCCGGTGCGTTCGTCCAGATCGTTGGCCGCGACCAGGGCTACACCACGCTTCGCCTGATGTCTGGCGAACAGCGCCGTGTGCTCGGCACCTGCATGGCTTCCATTGGCGCCGTGTCCAATCCGGACCACGCCAACGTGAACCTGGGTAAAGCAGGCCGCTCCCGCTGGCTTGGCATCAAACCGCATACCCGCGGTGTTGCCATGAACCCGATCGACCACCCGCATGGTGGTGGTGAAGGCCGGACCTCCGGCGGTCGTCATCCGGTTACTCCTTGGGGTAAACCGACCAAAGGTAAGCGCACGCGGCGCAATAAGCAGACTGATAAGTTTATCGTCCGCAGCCGCCACGCGCGTAAGAAGTAAAGGGCAAGGATCGTGGCACGTTCGATCTGGAAAGGTCCGTTTGTCGACGGGTATCTGCTGAATAAAGCGGACAAGGTACGTGAGTCCGGCCGCAACGAGGTCATCAAGACCTGGAGCCGCCGCTCGACGATCCTGCCGCAGTTCGTCGGTTTGACCTTCGGCGTCTACAACGGTCAGAAGCACGTTCCGGTGCTGGTGTCCGAGGAAATGATCGGTCACAAGTTCGGCGAGTTCTCGCCGAGCCGGACCTATTATGGCCACGGCGCCGACAAGAAGGCGAAGAGGAAGTAACGATGGGCAAGCCGAAGAGTGAGCGGACGCTCGCTGACAATGAGGCTCGGGCGATGACGCGGATGATCCGCGTTTCCCCCCGCAAGCTGAACCTCGTTGCGGCCTCGATCCGTGGCAAAAAGGTCGGTTCCGCGATTGCGGACCTGACATTCTCCCGCAAGCGCATCGCGCAGGACGTCAAGAAGACCCTGATGTCCGCCATTGCGAACGCGGAAAACAACCATGACCTGGACATCGACAACCTCGTGGTTGCCGAAGCACATGTCGGCAAGGCATTCGTGATCAAGCGCTTCCAGGCCCGTGCACGCGGACGCGTCGGCCGGATCGAGAAGCCGTTCTCGAACCTGACGATCGTCGTGCGCGAAGTTGAGGAGACTGCCTGATGGGACACAAAACTAATCCGATCGGCATGCGCCTCGGGATCAACCGCACCTGGGATTCCCGCTGGTACGCGAACAAGAACGAATACGGCACTCTTCTGCACGAAGATTTCCGCATCCGTGAGCTGCTGCTGAAGGAACTCAAGCAGGCTGCCGTCTCCAAGGTTGTCATCGAACGCCCGCACAAGAAGTGCCGCGTGTCCATCCATTCCGGCCGTCCGGGTGTGGTCATCGGCAAGAAGGGTGCGGACATCGAGCGTCTTCGCAAGAAGATCGCCGACATCACCAATTCCGAAGTGCACCTCAACATCGTTGAAGTGCGCAAGCCGGAGATCGACGCGACCCTGGTTGCCCAATCGATCGCTCAGCAGCTGGAACGCCGTGTTGCCTTCCGCCGCGCCATGAAGCGGGCCGTTCAGTCCGCCATGCGTCTCGGCGCCCAGGGCATCCGGATCAACTGCGGCGGCCGTCTCGGCGGTGCAGAAATCGCGCGTATCGAATGGTACCGCGAAGGCCGCGTGCCGCTCCACACCCTGCGTGCCGACATCGACTACGGTGTGGCAAGCGCTCACACGGCTTATGGCGTGTGCGGTGTGAAGGTCTGGATCTTCAAGGGTGAAATTCTGGAGCATGACCCGATGGCGTCCGAACGCCGTGCGACGTCTATCTCCGAAGGTAACCAGGGTGATCGCGGCGGACGCCGGGATCGGGGCCGCGAGCGCGCAGCTTAATTCAAGCTGCCAGACGCTCGTAAGACAAGAGAGACGAGAGAAGAACGATGCTGCAACCGAAGCGCACAAAGTTCCGCAAGCAGCACAAGGGCCGCATCCACGGCTTGTCGAAGGGAGGCACCGACCTCAACTTCGGCGCGTTCGGTCTGAAGGCTGTTGAGCCGGAGCGTGTTACCGCACGCCAGATCGAAGCGGCCCGTCGTGCTATGACCCGCCACATGAAGCGTGCGGGTCGTGTATGGATCCGTATCTTCCCGGACGTCCCGGTTTCCTCGAAGCCGGCCGAAGTCCGCATGGGTAAGGGTAAAGGTTCCCCGGATTTCTGGGCTTGCCGTGTCAAGCCGGGCCGGATCATGTTCGAAATCGACGGTGTGCCGGAAGACATTGCGCGTGAAGCAATGCGTCTTGCCGCCGCCAAGCTGCCGATCAAATGCCGCTTCGTTCAGCGTATCGGCGAGTAAGGCAGGCGAGGAGTTATTGCCATGAAGGCGACCGATGTACGGGCTAAGACCCTCGACGAGCTCCGCAGTGAGCTAGAAGGCCTGAAGAAAGAGCAGTTCAACCTGCGCTTCCAGCGGGCTACGGGTCAGCTTGAAAATACTGCGCGTGTCCGGCAGATCCGCCGCGACATCGCGCGCATCCAGACGATCATGCGCGAAAAGCGCGTGTCGGCGAACGCGTAAGGAGACGGCCATGCCGAAGCGTATATTGCAGGGCACCGTTGTCAGCGACGCCAATGACAAGACGGTGACGGTGAATGTGGAGCGCCGCTTCACGCACCCGCTGCTGAAGAAGACTGTGCGCCGGACCAAGAAGTACCGCGCACACGACGAAAACAACCAGTACAAGGTTGGCGACATTGTTCAGATTGAAGAATGCGCGCCGATCTCGAAGAACAAGCGTTGGACCGTGGTCACTCAGTGACCGCGATCCACTAGGTGAGCATCAGGCGCCCGTGACCCGAGCGCCAAGAGAAGAACAAGGCAGCCAGTCATGATTCAGATGCAAACAAACCTCGACGTCGCGGATAACTCCGGCGCGCGTCGTGTCATGTGCATCAAAGTGCTCGGCGGCTCCAAGCGCAAATACGCCCAGGTCGGCGACATCATTGTCGTTTCGGTCAAAGAGGCTATTCCGCGGGGCCGCGTCAAAAAGGGCGACGTGATGAAGGCTGTCGTCGTGCGCACGGCAAAGGATATCCGCCGTCCCGATGGCAGCGTGATCCGGTTCGACCGCAATGCGGCCGTGCTGGTCAACAACAACAAGGAGCCGATCGGCACCCGTATCTTTGGTCCGGTGCCGCGCGAACTCCGTGCAAAGAACCACATGAAAATCATTTCGCTCGCGCCGGAGGTGCTCTGATGGCTGCGAAAATTAAAAAAGGCGACACGGTGGTCGTGCTGACCGGCCGTGACAAGGGTAAGTCCGGCGAAGTCATCCAGATGCTGACCAGCGACAACAAGGCCCTGGTCCGTGGCATCAACATGGTCCGCCGTCACCAGAAGCAGACCCAGACGCAGGAAGCTGGCATCGTTGCTAAGGAAGCACCGATCCACCTGTCGAACATCGCGCTGGCCGATCCGAAGGACGGCAAGGCGACCCGCGTCGGCTTCAAAGTGCAGGACGATGGCACCAAGGTCCGTGTGGCCAAGCGTTCGGGAGACCTGATCGATGGCTGAGACCACTTATGTGCCGCGTCTGAAGACGCATTATGACGAAGTCGTGCGCAAGCAGCTTCTCGAGAAGTTCCAGTACAAGAACGTTATGCAGGTTCCGCAGCTGGAAAAGATCGTTCTGAACATCGGTGTCGGTGAAGCCGTCAGCGACTCCAAGAAGGCGCGCACCGCAGCAGACGACCTGGCCCTGATCGCCGGTCAGAAGCCGGTCATCACCAAGGCAAAGAAGTCCATCGCGACCTTCAAGGTCCGCGAAGGCATGCCGCTTGGTGCCAAGGTGACCCTGCGCCGTCAGCAGATGTTCGAATTTCTCGACCGTCTCGTCACCATCGCGCTGCCGCGCGTTCGTGACTTCCGCGGTCTGAACCCGAAGAGCTTCGACGGACGCGGTAACTACGCCATGGGCATCAAGGAGCACATCGTGTTTCCGGAAATCGAGTACGACAAGGTCGACCAGATCTGGGGCATGGACGTGATCATCTGCACCACGGCGCCGAATGACGACGAAGCGCGCGAGCTTCTGCGCGCGTTCAACTTCCCGTTCACGAAGTAACGGGCAAGGAAGGGAACGACGATGGCGAAGAAGAGCGCAATCGAGAAAAACAAGCGCCGCGAGAAGCTTGTAAAGAAATACGCTGAGAAGCGCGCAGCTCTGAAGGCTCAGGCAAAAGACGAAAGCCTGTCCCTGGAAGAGCGCTATTCCGCACGCCTGAAGCTGGCAAAACTGCCGCGGAACTCCGCGCCGAACCGCATTCGCAACCGTTGCGAAGTGTCCGGCCGTCCGCGCGGTTTTTACCGCAAGCTGAAGATGTCGCGTATTGCGCTTCGTGAACTGGGCTCCCTGGGTAAGATCCCGGGCCTGGTCAAGTCGAGCTGGTAAGGAGAAACTCCGATGGCAATTTCTGATCCGTTGGGGGATATGCTGACCCGCATTCGCAACGCCCAGATGCGTCGCAAGAACAAGGTCAGTTCACCAAATTCCAAATTGCGCGCACATGTACTTGATGTGCTCGCAAAAGAAGGATACATCCGTGGCTACACCACGGTTGAATACGAGGGCGGTAAGTCCGAGTTGGAAATCGAGCTGAAGTACTTCGACGGTGAACCGGTTATCCGCACGCTTGAGCGTGTGTCCAAGCCGGGCCGCCGCGTGTACTCGTCGGTGAAAAACATCCCGCATGTCTCCAATGGCCTGGGCGTGTCGATCATTTCGACCCCGCGCGGCGTCATGAGCGACCATCAGGCGCGGGAAGAAAACGTAGGTGGTGAGGTTCTTTGCCGCGTCTTCTGATGCGGCATCCTCGCTTTTGAAACAACGACAAGGTTGGTCAAATGTCTCGTATTGGCAAAAAGCCAGTCCCCGTGCCTAGCGGGGTAACGGCATCGATCGACGGTCAGACGGTTACGATCAAGGGCCCGAAAGGCGAAAAGTCTTTCGTGCTCAATGAGCTCGTTCTGGCCGAAATGACGGATGGTGGGATCAAGATTGATCCGCGCAACGACACCAAGCCGGCGCGCTCCATGTGGGGCATGAGCCGGACCATGGTGTCGAACCTGATCATGGGTGTGACCGAGGGCTTCAAGAAGGACCTCGCCATCACCGGTGTCGGTTACCGCGCACAGGTCCAGGGCAAGAACCTTCAGCTGGCGCTCGGTTTCTCCCACGATGTCATCTACGCGATCCCGGAAGGTATTGACATCGTGTGCCCGAAGCCGACGGAAATCAGCATCACCGGTACCGACAAACAGCGCGTCGGCCAGGTTGCAGCTGAGATCCGCGAATTCCGCCCGCCGGAGCCCTACAAGGGCAAAGGCGTTCGTTATGCGGGCGAGTTCATCGTTCGCAAAGAAGGCAAGAAGAAGTAACGGACCCAGATCATGGCGAACAGCAAACAAGCTTTCGAGCGCCGCCGCGATCGCGTGCGCCGTTCGATCCAGAAAGCCGCGAACGGTCGTCCGCGCCTTTCTGTCTTCCGCTCGTCGAAGCAGATCTACGCCCAGATCATCGACGATGCGAAGGGACATACCATTGTCTCTGCCTCTACGATCGAAGCAGATCTGAAGGGCAGCCTGAAAACGGGCGCCGACGTTGCTGCAGCCGCAGCCGTTGGCAAGCTTGTTGCCGAGCGTGCAGCCGCCGCCGGCGTCAAGCAGGTCGTGTTCGACCGTGGCGGGTATCAGTATCATGGGCGCGTCAAAGCGCTTGCTGATGCAGCCCGCGAAGGTGGACTTGAATTCTGACCAGCGCCCGTTGGCGCTCTTAAGAACGGAAGACGTATAAAATGGCGAGACAGGAAAATCGCGATCGCGAAGAGCGAGACAGCGAATTCGTCGACAAGCTCGTTCACATCAACCGCGTGGCGAAGGTGGTCAAGGGTGGCCGTCGTTTCGGCTTCGCAGCCCTCGTCGTGGTTGGTGACCAGAAGGGCCGTGTCGGCTTTGGACATGGCAAGGCACGTGAAGTGCCGGAAGCCATCCGCAAAGCAACCGAAGCTGCAAAGCGCACCATGATCCGCGTGCCGCTGCGCGAAGGCCGGACTCTGCATCACGATGTGGAAGGCCGTCACGGCGCAGGCAAGGTTCTGCTGCGTGCCGCACCGGCCGGTACCGGTATCATCGCCGGTGGTCCGATGCGTGCAGTTTTCGAAACGCTCGGTGTTCAGGACGTTGTGGCCAAGTCGCTGGGGACTTCAAACCCCTACAACATGGTCCGCGCTACCTTTGCCGCGCTGACCAAGGAAGACAGCCCGCGCTCCGTCGCTGCCCGCCGTGGCCTCAAGGTCTCGGTTCTGCAGTCCCGGCGTCGTGACAACACCGATGAGGCGGCTCCGGCTGCCGCTGAGGCTTGACCTTGGCGGCTCCGGCCCCCAGCTGAAAGAGGGTAGGTTCCATGGCGAACACCGAAAAGACTGTAACGGTCGAACAGATCGGTAGCCCGCTGCGCCGTCCGAAGGACCAGCGCGCGACGCTCATCGGTCTCGGCCTGAACAAGATGCACCGCCGTTCCACACTGAAGGACACTCCTGAAGTGCGCGGCATGATCAATAAGATCCAGCATCTCGTTCGCGTCGTCGAAGACAACGCGTAAGGACGGGGTGAGGAGTAAAGAACATGAAGCTCAACGAACTTCGTGACAACGAAGGTGCCACGAAAGACCGCATGCGCGTCGCTCGCGGCATCGGGTCCGGAAAAGGCAAGACCGGCGGCCGTGGCGTCAAGGGTCAGAAGTCCCGTTCCGGCGTTGCCATCAAAGGCTTTGAAGGCGGTCAGATGCCGCTTCACCGCCGTCTGCCGAAGCGCGGTTTCACGAACATTTTCGCCAACGACTACAACACTGTGTCCATTGGCCGTGTTCAGAAGGCGATCGATGCAGGCAAGCTGAACGCGTCCGAGACGGTCACCGTCGAAACGCTGAAGGCCGCAGGCGTTGTCAAGCGGGTCCGCGACGGTGTGCGCATCGTTGCCAACGGCGAGCTCACTGCAGCCGTGGCCTTTGAAGTTGCCGGCGCCTCCAAGGGTGCTGTTGCAGCGATCGAAAAAGCAGGCGGCAAGGTAGCCGTTCTTGGAGCTCAGGCTTAACAGCCTGGGCTTCACCCATTTCCTGGGCAAGCATTCCGGAGTAGGGCATGGCATCCGCCGCCGAGCAACTGGCGTCAAATCTCAATTTCTCAGCTTTCGCCAAGGCTGAAGAACTCAAAAAGCGCATCTGGTTCACACTGGGGGCGCTTTTGGTTTATCGACTGGGCACTTACATTCCGCTGCCCGGCATCAACCCCGAAGCCTTTGCGCAGGCCTTCAACCAGGCCCAGTCCGGCATCGTCGGCATGTTCAACATGTTCGCCGGTGGTGCCGTTGAGCGCATGGCGATCTTCGCGCTTGGCATCATGCCGTATATTTCCGCCTCCATCATCATGCAGCTGATGACGACCGTCGTGCCGTCTCTGGAGCAGCTGAAGAAGGAAGGCGAGCAGGGCCGCAAGGTCATCAACCAGTATACCCGCTACGGCACGGTCATTCTGGCCGCGTTGCAGGCCTATGGCATTGCCGTCGGTCTGGAAGGCGCGTCCAACGTGGTCGCCGATCCGGGCTGGTTCTTCCGCGCCTCGACGGTCCTGACCCTCGTTGGCGGCACCATGTTCCTGATGTGGCTGGGTGAACAGATCACCTCCCGCGGCATAGGCAACGGTATCTCGCTGATCATCTTCGCCGGCATTGTCGCCGGGCTGCCGGTCGCTCTCGTCAACGTGCTTGAGCTCGGCCGTCAGGGGTCTCTGTCGACGATCCTTATCCTCGGCGTTCTGATCCTGGCTGTCGTCGTGATCGCGCTGATCGTCTTCATGGAGCGGGCGCAGCGCCGTCTGCTGATCCAGTATCCGAAGCGGCAGATGGGCAACCGCATGTTCGAGGGCAACACCTCGTTCCTGCCGCTGAAGCTCAACACCGCTGGCGTCATTCCGCCGATCTTCGCGTCGTCGCTGCTTCTGGTTCCCGCAACCATCGGCGGTTTCAGCGCTGGTTCCAGCAACGAGTGGATCACCTACATCACGGCGGCGCTCGGGCATGGCCAGCCGCTGTTCATGGTGTTCTACGCGGCCATGATCATCTTCTTCTGCTTCTTCTATACGGCGATCGTCTTCAATCCGAGCGACACGGCCGACAATCTGAAGAAGCACGGCGGCTTCATTCCGGGTATCCGTCCGGGCGAGCGGACCGCGCAATATATCGACTATGTGCTGACCCGCATTACGGTGGTGGGCGCCATTTACATCACCGTCGTTTGTCTATTACCCGAATTCCTCATTTCGGCCACGGGCGTTCCGTTCTATTTCGGGGGCACCTCTTTGCTGATTGTCGTAAGCGTGACAATGGATACCGTGTCACAGATCCAGGGACACCTGCTTGCGCATCAGTATGAAGGCCTGGTGAAAAAAGCGAAACTGAGGGGGAAACGTAGATGAGGCTTATTCTGGTAGGACCGCCAGGAGCGGGGAAGGGGACACAAGCCGCGCACCTCGTTGCGAAATACGGGATCCCGCAGCTCTCCACGGGAGACATGCTGCGGGCCGCGGTGGCCGCCCAGACCCCGGTAGGCCTCAAAGCCAAGGAAGTCATGGATGCAGGCGGACTGGTGTCGGACGAGATCGTCGTCGGCATCATCCGTGACCGGATTGCCGAGGACGATGCCAGGAAGGGCTTCATCCTCGATGGCTTCCCCCGCACGCTGGCCCAGGCCGAAGCTCTGGACGAGATGCTGGAAGCAAGTGGATTGAAGCTGAATGCGGTGATCGAACTGCGTGTCGATCAGTCCAAGCTTGTCGATCGGATCATGAAGCGGGCCGCCGATGCGGAAGCTGCAGGGCAGCCGGTGCGCAAGGACGACGACCCCGAAGTCTTCAAGCAACGCCTTGAAGCTTACAACCGCGATACCGCAGTTGTTGTTCCCTATTACGAGAACACCGGCCTGCTTTCCGTCATCGATGGCATGCAGTCAATCGATCAGGTCACGGCGTCCATAGATTCCGTTCTTCAGGGACTTGACGAAAAGGTTTAGAGCCGTTAAACGACCCGCTCTACCTTACAGTTGAGCCGGTTCCATGTAAGTGGGGCCGGCTATCTCTGTGCCGGGGCTGCCCCGGCATTTTCGTACCCGCAGGGGCCGGACTCCACCGGACGCGGGCATTACCCACTGCGGCAAGGCATCAGCCGAACCGCTCCAAACATGGAGACGAACGTGGCACGTATTGCTGGCGTTAACATCCCGACGAACAAGCGCGTCGTTATCGCGCTTCAGTACATTCACGGCATTGGCCCGAAATTCGCCCAGGAAATCATCGAGAAGAACAACATCGATGCTGCCCGCCGCGTGAATGAACTTTCCGACGCTGAAGTTCTGTCCATCCGCGAAACCATCGACCGCGATTACATCGTGGAAGGCGACCTTCGCCGTGACACCGCCATGAACATCAAGCGTCTGATGGACCTTGGCTGCTACCGCGGCCTGCGTCACCGCCGCGGCCTTCCGGTTCGCGGCCAGCGGACGCACACGAACGCCCGTACCCGCAAGGGTCCGGCTAAGCCGATCGCAGGCAAGAAGAAATAATCATCCAACCGCGATTGGTGGTGGAGCTGCCGGCATTACGGCAGTGACGAGATCAAAACAAGGATAAGAGAATGGCTAAAGACACGACGCGCGTGCGTCGCCGCGAGCGCAAGAACATCTCTTCTGGCGTTGCGCATGTGAACTCCACGTTCAACAACACCATGATCACGATTACCGATGCACAGGGCAATGCGATCTCCTGGTCGTCCGCCGGCGCACTCGGTTTCAAGGGCTCCCGTAAGTCCACTCCGTATGCGGCCCAGGTTGCTGCGGAAGATGCTGCGAAGAAAGCTGCCGAACACGGCATGCGCACCCTGGAAGTGGAAGTGCGCGGTCCGGGTTCCGGTCGCGAATCCGCTCTGCGTGCCCTGCAGGCTGCCGGTTTCCTGATCACGTCCATCCGCGACGTGACGCCGATTCCGCACAATGGCTGCCGTCCGCGCAAGCGCCGCCGCGTCTAAGGCTTTCCGGCTTTAGGTACTTGTTTCTCCAAATGGCAAAGCATGGCCTGGCCCTGGTGCCAGGCGGGATAGCCGAAGGGACGAAAACGTGACCATTCAAAAGAACTGGCAAGAACTGATCAAGCCGACCAAACTCGAGATCAAGCCGGGTGAAGATCCGCGCTTTCTGGCGACCGTCGTCGCCGAGCCTCTCGAGCGTGGCTACGGTCTGACCCTTGGCAACGCGCTGCGCCGTATCCTGCTGTCTTCTCTGCAGGGCGCTGCCGTGACCGCGGTTCAGATCGATGGGGTGCTGCACGAGTTCTCGTCGATCCCGGGCGTTCGGGAAGATGTCACCGACATCGTGCTGAACATCAAGGAAATCGCCATCCGTATGGAAGGCGAGGGCCCCAAGCGCATGGTCGTGCGCAAGCAGGGTCCGGGCGTCGTCACTGCCGGCGACATCCAGACCGTCGGCGACGTCGAGGTTCTCAATCCGGAGCTGGTGCTCTGCACGCTGGACGAAGGCGCTGAAATCCGCATGGAATTCACCGTCAACACCGGCAAGGGCTACCATTCCTCCGACCGGAACCGTCCGGAAGATGCGCCGATTGGCCTGATCCCGGTCGACAGCCTGTACTCCCCGGTCAAGAAGGTCTCCTACAAGGTGGAAAACACCCGTGAAGGCCAGGTTCTTGACTACGATAAGCTGACCCTGACCGTCGAAACCGATGGTTCCGTCAAGCCGGATGATGCCGTGGCTTTCGCAGCGCGCATTCTGCAGGATCAGCTCTCCATCTTCGTCAATTTCGAAGAGCCGCAGCGCGAAGTCGCCGAGGACAGTGTCCCGGAACTGGCGTTCAATCCGGCCCTTCTGAAGAAAGTCGACGAGCTGGAACTGTCTGTCCGGTCTGCAAACTGCCTGAAGAACGACAATATCGTGTATATTGGCGATCTCATTCAGAAGACCGAAGCAGAAATGCTGCGGACCCCGAATTTCGGCCGCAAGTCGCTCAACGAGATCAAGGAAGTTCTCGCTCAGATGGGTCTCCATCTCGGCATGGAAGTCGCCAACTGGCCGCCGGAGAACATCGACGATCTCGCCAAGCGCTACGAAGACCATCAGTATTAAGGGGCGTACGCGTCCCTACGGATCAACCGGGCAAGTGCCGCGACAGGCAGACGACCCGATAGAAAAAGGAGAGGGCAATGCGCCACGGTAATTCCGGCCGCAAGCTCAACCGGACCTCTAGCCACCGCAAGGCTATGTTCGCAAACATGGCAGCGTCGCTGATCAAGCACGAGCAGATCGTCACGACCCTGCCGAAGGCCAAAGAAATGAAGCCGATCATCGACAAGCTCATCACCCTGGGCAAGCGCGGTGATCTTCATGCACGCCGCCAGGCCATCTCGCAGATTCGCGACACGGCCATGGTTGCCAAGCTGTTCGACACGCTCGGTGAGCGTTACAAGGACCGCGACGGTGGCTATTCCCGCGTGCTGAAGGCTGGTTTCCGCTACGGCGACAATGCTCCGATGGCTGTCATCGAGCTGGTCGACCGTGACCCGGAAGCCCGCGGCGCTGAAGATCGCGCTCGCGTCGAGGCTGAAGAAGCTGCTGAAAACGCAGCATAAATTTTTGCCACTAGCGGTAAACGGGAAGGCGGGCAATTTGCCCGCCTTTTTTGTTGCCGCGGAGTTTAATCACTCTTAGTTAATTGTGCCGAATACTGAGACCGGCGATTATCAATGATTTAAGGAAAACTTCCTAGCTTTGGAGCATGCCGCCTGGAGATGTGGGCGAGGCTGGGGAGAATTACTGTGATTGGCAAAACGAAACCGGGAACCCAGAAGAGAACAGCCTCTCTTCGTCTTTCCTTCGTCATTCCGGCACTGATGATCGTAATCACGGTTGCCGCCTGTGCCGCTGTCGGCGTGATCGGCTATGTCACCGGACGCGATGGTCTTGAAAAGGCCTCCACGGCCGAACTCGGTATGGTCGTGTCGGCGCGCTCTGCCTTGTTGAACTCGGTTCTGAGATCGGCCGAAGATGAGGTCATCAACCTGGCTTCCAGCGTTTCGGATCCGCTCAGCAACCTCGGCAACGCCACGATGAACCTTGCCAAGGAAAAGGACGAGATCCTCGGACTGTTCCAGAAAGGGGCGACGCCTGAAGAGAGGGCCGTCGAAACCGGCAAGGAACAGAAGACGATGTATGCCTGGCGCCACACGGAAGCGCACCCGGCGATGTTCAACATCTGGAAAAGCGGCGGCTATGCCGACGTCTACCTGATCGATCCGGCCGGCCTTATCCTTTATTCTGTCACCAAGGATGACGAATTCCTGACCAAGCTGGGCGAGGGCAGTGTTGCCGACAACACGGGGCTGCAAACTGTCTTCTCCGAGGCGATGAAGCTGGAAATCGGCCAGGTCGCCGCAAGCGGGTTCGAAACCTATGCGCCGGCTGACGGCAAGGGGTCGATGTTCCTGGCATCCCCTGTGTTTCTGAACTCCTTCGGAACGATCAGCATCAGCGGTGTTGCCGTCATTCGCATCGACTCCGATTTTCTGAACAATGTCGTCGCCAGCCGCGACAATCTGGGTGAAACCGGCCAGGTCTATGTTGTTGCCGAGGACGGAACGGTTCTGAGCGACATGCCGCTTTCAGGTGAACCGACTGCCCTGATTGCAAAGACGAGCGCGGAACCGGCCCTGACGGCTGCCAGCGGCACCGAAGCGGCTGCGATCGTGACTGCCGAAAGTGGTGTCGACAACCTGGTCGTTGCCAAGCCGATCAGCTTCCAGGGCCATCACTGGGCCATTGTTGCGGAAAAGAGCGTCGAGGAAACACTGTCTGCCGTCACCCACATGCGGGACCAGATGTTCCTGTGGTCGCTGGCGACCATTGCGGTTGCGGCCGTGATCGCGCTGTTCTTCTCCCGCTCCATTACCGGACCGCTGACGACGCTCGTCGGCGCGCTCAACGCGATTGCCGCTGGTGATCTTGGTGCGGAGATCAAGGCGGCCAAGCGCAAGGACGAGATTGGCGACATCGGCCGGGCTGTCCTGCAGATCCGCCAGAATGCTGCTGAGGAAAACGAGCGCCGCGCCGCCGAGGAAGCCGAGGATACCCGCCGCCAGACCGAGCAGCGCCAGGAAATGCTGGCAAGCCTTGCGGGGGACTTCGAGGCAACCGTCGGCAAGGTGGTCGACAAGGTGGCGCACACGGCTGCAACCTTGCGCGAATCCGCCAACAAGATGCGCAGCATGACCGATATCGCCGGCGAGACGTCTGCAAACGCCGCCACCATGTCGGAAGAAACGCTGGCGGAAGTGGAATCGATTGCAGCGGCCTCCGATCAGCTGTCGAGCTCGATCCAGGAAATCTCCACCCTGATCGAACGCTCTTCCAGCGTCGCTGCCGAAGCAACGAAGCGTGCAGAGACCACCAACGATACGGTGCGGTCGCTGGCTGAAGCCGCAAACCGCATCGGCGAAGTGGTGACGCTGATTTCCGACATCGCCGACCAGACCAACCTGCTTGCCCTCAACGCCACCATCGAGGCGGCGCGCGCGGGCGAAGCCGGCAAGGGCTTTGCGGTCGTTGCCTCCGAGGTCAAGGACCTTGCGTCCCAGACCGGCAAGGCGACCGGTGAAATCCAGCAGCAGATCGACGCCATTCGCGGTGCCACCGACGATGCCGTCGGTGCGATCGGCGATATCCAGAAGACCATCGACGAAATCACGCGGTCGGTGAGCGAGGTCGCGGCTGCCGTGACCGAGCAGAGCTATGCGACGCAGGGCATTGCGGAGAATACCCAGCGGGCGGCCGGTGGTACCTCAAAGGTGACCGAAGACATCCGCAACGTTTCCGCGCTTTCCAACGACACCAACATGGCGGCCCAGAACTTCTCAGAAGAAGCTGCCGACATGGCGACCAAGGCCGAGGAACTCGACCGCGAGGTGCGCAGCTTCCTGACCCAGGTTCGATCGGCCTGAACTCGAAAAACGTACTGAAAAGGGCCGCCGGATCTCCGGCGGCCCTTTTGTATTTGCCTCTTTTCCTCCCTATCTGCCATGTATCGCCATTGAGAAAAGAAGATTCGAACAAGAGGCACCTGTCATGCGTCTGGCTCCCTCCAGAATTTACAGAACCCTGATCCTCGCCGGCATTGCCGGTTTGATAGGTCTCAGTCCGGTTTACGCACAGACCTCCGAGGCCACTCCGGCGGATCTCAGGCTCGTTCCCCAGTCCGATGCGCAGATCAAACTGTCTTTCGCACCAATCGTGAAGAAGGTCGCGCCGGCAGTGGTCAACGTCTATGCCAGCCGCAAGGTTGTGCAGCAGCGCCGGCAGGTGTCGCCCTTCTTCGACGATCCATTTTTCCGGCGCTTCTTCGGCCAGCCGGGTGGCGGCGGTTTGGACCAGCCGCGGCAACGCGTGGAATCTTCGCTCGGCTCCGGCGTCATCATTTCCTCCGAAGGCACCGTCATCACCAACCATCACGTGATCAAGGACGCGGACGATGTCCGGGTCGCGCTGAACGACCGGCGCGAGTTCGATGCCGATATCGTGCTGATGGACGAACGCACGGACCTGGCTGTCCTGAAGATCCGGGGCGAGGGGCCGTTCGAGAGCGTCGACTTCGCCGATTCCGACGGTCTTGAGATTGGCGATATCGTGCTGGCCATCGGCAATCCCTTCGGTGTCGGCCAGACCGTGACCCAGGGCATCGTCTCGGCAACCGCGCGCACACAGGTTGGGGTGACCGACTTCCAGTTCTTCATTCAGACGGATGCGGCGATCAACCCGGGCAATTCCGGTGGAGCGCTGGTCGACATGTCGGGCAAGCTGGTCGGCATAAACACGGCGATCTTCTCCCGCTCCGGCGGTTCCAACGGCATTGGCTTCGCAATTCCGGCACACATGGCCCGGTTCGTTGCCACGGCGGCCGACCACGGTGGCAAGGTGCAGCGGCCCTGGCTGGGGGCGACCGTGCAGCTGGTCAATGCGGAAATCGCCGAAGCGCTCAGCCTCGACCGGCCGCGCGGCGTTCTCGTGACAGCTGTCTTCGAAGGCTCGCCTGCCTTCGAGGCCGGTCTCAAGGTGAGCGATCTGGTGATCTCGGTAGACGACAGGGAAGTCTCGGATCCGAACTCCTTCGGCTACCGCTTTGCCACAAGGATGATCGGCGAAACCAGCACCTTCGTGGTGCTGCGCGACGGCCGCGAGGAGACGGTCACCGTCAACCTGAAACCGGCACCCGAAACCGTGGCGCGCGATACGCGCGAATTGAAGGACTATTCGCCCTTTGAAGGCACCACCGTGATGAATCTGTCGCCTGCCGTTGCAGAAGAGGTCGGACTTGAAGGCCTGTTCGAAGGCGTCGTCATTTCGGAAGTCCGTCGCGGCAGCACGGCAGACAGGGTGGGCCTGCGTCCGGGCGATATCATTCGCGGCGTGAACCGGCAAACCATCGAAAGCACGCGCATGCTGGAGACGATCACCCGGACACCGCCCCGGGTCTGGCAGCTCGATATCGAGCGCGACGGCAAGGTGTCGCAGCTCATTCTGCGCGGTTAGGACGGAACGGGGCGTGAGCGACCTATTTGAAGCGTCCGGTCTCGGCAAATCCGGTCCGAGGCCGCTTGCAGACAGGATGCGGCCAGCGAAGCTGGCGGACGTCGTCGGGCAGGACCATTTGCTCGGGCTGGACGGCACGCTGTCGCGCATGCTGAAGACGCGCACGCTCGGCTCGCTGATCTTCTGGGGACCGCCGGGAACCGGCAAGACCACCATTGCCCGCCTGCTGGCGACGGAGACAGATCTCGCCTTTGAGCAGATCTCGGCTATCTTTTCCGGTGTCGCCGATCTGAAGAAGGTGTTCGAGGCGGCGCGGGCCCGGCGCATGAGCGGGCGCTCGACACTGCTGTTCGTCGACGAGATCCACCGCTTCAACCGGGCCCAGCAGGACAGTTTCCTGCCGGTCATGGAAGACGGCACGATCACGCTCGTCGGGGCGACAACCGAAAATCCGTCGTTCGAGCTGAACGCGGCTCTTCTGTCGCGTTCGCACGTGATGACCTTCCAGTCGCTCTCCACCGAAGCGATCGAGAGGCTGCTCGCCCGGGCGGAGGAAACGGAAGGCCGCAAGCTGCCGCTCGACGAAGACGCCCGCCAGGTGCTGATCCGCATGGCGGACGGGGACGGGCGCTCGTCTCTGACGCTGGCCGAAGACGTCTGGCGCGCGGCTTCCGAGGACGAGGTCTTCGATGCAGTGCGGCTGCAGGAGATCGTTCAGCGGCGCGCACCGATCTACGACAAGAGCGCGGACGGTCATTACAATCTGATCTCCGCCCTGCATAAATCCGTGCGCGGCTCGGACCCGGATGCGGCGCTGTACTGGTTCTGCCGGATGCTGGATGGCGGCGAGGATCCGATGTTTCTGGCCCGGCGCCTCATCCGCATGGCGGTGGAGGATATCGGTCTCGCCGATCCGCATGCGCTGGTGCAGGCCAACGCGGCGCGGGATGCCTATCAGATGCTGGGATCGCCCGAGGGCGAACTGGCGCTTGCCCAGGCGGTGATTTATCTGGCGACCGCACCGAAATCCAACGGTGCCTATGTTGCCTACAAGGCCGCCATGCGTGATGCCAAGTCAAGCGGCTCTCTGCTGCCGCCCAAGCACATCCTGAACGCGCCGACCAAGCTGATGAAGCAGGAAGGCTATGGCGACGGCTACCGGTACGATCACGATGCGCCGGACGGCTTTTCCGGCCAGGACTATTTTCCGGAGCAGATGGGCCGCAAGACCTATTACGACCCGCCGCAGCGCGGATTTGAGCGGGACCTGAGAAAACGCCTCGAATACTGGGACAAGCTGCGCAAGGAGCGGGGCTGAGTTTCCGTCCGGAAACCCGGGGGACCAAACACTCCCTCATCCTGAGGAAGCGCGTGAGCGCTGTCTCGAAGGATGGGCGGCAAACTCCGGAACAAGTGGCCCACCCTTCGAGAGGGACCTGATGGTCCTCCTCAAGATGAGATCGCAGAGTTGAAATTGAAGGTGTTTAGGAAACCTCAGGTGCTTCCAGCCTGTCGAGTGCGCTGCGAAGCGAGGAAACGAGCCGGTCCCGATCTTCGGCGCTCATGGCTTCCGGAAGATTGAGGAGCTGCTGGGAGACCGCCGACAGATCCGCCTTTGGTTTCGGTGCCTCTTCCTTCAAGCCGACCACCTCGTAGGTGGTGACGGGATAGGCGATGCCCTTGACGCTGACTTCGCCATTTTCAGCGCAGTTGATGTGCTCCTTCACCTGGGAATAGGTTTCGAAGGAAACGAGGATGGATCCTGGCGTAGCTAGGCTCTCCAACCGGGAAGCGGTGTTCACGCCCCGGCCGATAATCGTGTAGTCGAGCCGGTCCTCGCTGCCGAAATTTCCGACCGTGCAATAGTCCGTGTGGATGCCCATGCGGCACTTGAGCGGTTTGGAGATACCGGCTTCCTGCCAGGCGCCTTGCAGTTCGGTCATGCGGGCCTGCATTTCGATCGCCATGCGCACGCAGGCAAGAGCATCTTCCGTGACGCCGCGGGATTCCGGGTCGCCAAAGAAAATCAGGATCGCGTCGCCGACATACTTGTCGATCGTCGCGCCGTGTTTCAGCGCGATGTTCGACATCTCGGTCAGGTACTGGTTGAGAATGGCGGTCAGTTCTTCCGATTCCAGCCGGTCCGCGGTTTCGGTGAAATCGGCGATGTCGGAAAAGAAGACGGTCAGCTTCTTGCGGGTGGAGGCAATCTTGACCTCCTGTCGGCCCTCGAAGATCGATTTGTAGACCTGGGGCGACAGGTATTTCGCAAGCTGACTGGAAAGCTGCTCTAGCCGGGTCGACTGGTCCGCAAGTTGATCCTCGACCGCTTCGCCGTGCTCGATGGTGGCTTCGTAAAGGACACGAAGGTCTTCCAGTTCCGAACGCAAGCTTTCGTTCTCTGCCTGAAGTGCCAGCTGTGCAGCTTTCTGGTCCGAAGTCATGTGTTCCGCAGCAGGCTGCACTGTCCTTTTGACGCTTTTTCCCATTTGATCCGCACGATATTGATCACGGCACCTGCGCAGGCTTGCTGTCACAAGCTTTTCAGGAATCACCTTTGGTTGTTCCGCCTATCTTAGCGGAATATTGCAGGTAAAGAGGGGAAAAGTGTATCGCTTTGTGCCAACCGCGGTTCGCCAGACAAGTTGAAACGGCACTGGAATGAATGCCCGGAGCTGCATGAGACGCCGCATTTGAGCGAGTACATGGCCGCGCGAAAAAACATAGACTTATAAAGAATGTAGCCACGAATCCGTGTTACGACTTTAGGACTCATCGCGGCGGTGGCACCATGAAGGAAATCGAACTCAGACTGGCGCTCGTGCTTTATGGCGGCGTTTCGCTCGCGATCTACATGCATGGCGTGAGCCGGGAGATCCTCAATCTGGTGCGCGCCTCCAGCTTCCGTCTCGACCGGAAAACAGCGAATCCAGTGCGCGAGGAACAGGAACAGGACCTGCCGCCTGTACAGGGTGCCTTCCGCGATCTTCTGGATCTCTTGTCGTCTGTGGCCGATATCCGCGTGGTGGTCGATGCGATTGCCGGGGCGTCCGCCGGCGGTGTCAACGGCATCATGCTGGCGCGGGCCATCACCCACGATCTGCCGCTCGACAGCCATAGCCGGATGTGGCTGGAAAATGCCGATGTCACCCGTCTGGCACGTCCGCAGACGGGTTTTTCCAGGTATCTGAAGATCTCGATTTCGCCGGTCCTCGACCAGTTGGTCTCCTCAAGGTTGGCAAAACAGATTGAAAGCGCCGAAACGCGGGAGAAGTTGCGTCTGTTCATGCAGGCACGCTGGTTCACGCCGCCCTTTTCAGGCGAGCGCTTCATCAGCTGGATGCTGGACGCCTGCAAGAAGATGGACAAGGAAGCGGTCCCGGGGCGCAGTCTGATACCGCGTGGACAGACGCTGGATCTGTTTGTCACCATCACGGATTACAACGGCATCAAGCGGCGCATTCATCTGGATGATCCCGACTATGTCGAAGAGTGGGACCATCGCCGCATCCTGAACTTTCACGCCGCACATCGCACGCCCGGATTCATCGACAGCCAGTTCGATACCGACGCCATTCCGGAGCTCGTTTTTGCCGCCAGGGCGACCTCGTCTTTTCCCGGCGCCTTTCCGCCCGCGACCGTTGCCGAAATGGAGCGAGTGCTTGTCGAACACAAGATGACCTGGCGGAACCGGGACAGCTTCCTGTTGCGGGGGTTCGATCTCAATCCCGAAACTGCCGGCCGGCATTGTTTTGTCGACGGCAGTGTGGTGATGAACAAGCCGTTTGCGCCCGTGATCGAGGTGATACAGGACCGTCCGGCAACGCGCGAAGTCGCGCGGCGCCTTATCTATGTCGATCCGGCGCCGGTCGAACCGGTGGAGCTTGAAGATGCGGTTGCCGATCTGCCCGGGTTCTTCCGGGTCATCCTGGCTTCGCTGGCGCATATTCCGCGCAACGAACCCATCGGCGACGATCTGAAGGAGCTGGAACAGAACAACCGGCGCAGCCGCTGGCTGGCGCAATTAATCGATGATGCCGGACCGATGGTCGAAAAGGCTGTTGCAAGCCTGCTGCCGCGCCGGCGGCTGGTGACGCCGGACATGCTTTCCCAATGCCGGAAACAGGCAACCACCGCGGCTTTCGAGCAGGCAGGCTTTGCTTTCGTCAATTACCAGTCGCTGAAACTGCATTCCCTGGCCGAGCGCCTCGCCCGGCTTGCCGCGATGCTGAGTGAGGTAGAGGGTGCGCGGGGCCTGGAAGAACCGATGCTCGGCCTCTTCACGGATCATTTTTCCAAGCTGACGACCCAGAGCAAGGATGTGCTGGGCAGAACCGATCCGCATGTTGTCGCGATGCTGCGTGGTCTTGACGTGGACTACCGCATTCGCCGGTTGCGCTTTGCGGTGCGCAAGCTGAACGGCTTTTATCACTATGTTCCGGGGACCTCGGACCTCCCGCCACCGGACACCGAAGCGCTCGATCATATGAAGGGCATGCTCTACGAACAGATCGATCATATGGGATGGCGCTGGAACGAACGCTTCTTCGGTGGCCGGAGCAGGGATCAGGCGAAACTCTTCGTCAATGCGGTTGCCGCCGGAGACCCAGCAGCAGCCGACCATGTCGAGCCTTTGTTGAAATCGCTGACCCAGATGATGGGACTGGCCGATCTCGACCGGTTACAGGATGAACTGTTTTCGGAAACCGCTCGCGATCTTCTCGACAGGGATCGGCACAACTCGCTGATGGGCACCTATATTGGTTTCGGGTTCTTCGACTTGATCACGTTCCCGGTCCTGCAGCGGAACGACTTTTCCGAAGTCACGGAGATCCTGGTCGACCGGATCAGCCCGACGGACGCCACAAGCCTTTATACGGAAGGATTTGATCTCAAGGGCAAGTCACTGAATACTTTCGGCGCCTTCTTCAACCGCGGCTGGCGGGAACATGACTACCTTTGGGGGCGACTGAACGCTGCCGACCGCCTCGTCAGCATCGTCTTGTCCGCCGCCGGCGGGCAGGCGTTGCCACAAGCTCAGGTGAACCAGGCCCAGGTAAACCAGGCACGGGCCCGGATCTTTCTGGCAATCCTGGAAGAGGAGCGGGGCAAATTGACGGAAATCCGCAGGGAACTGGAGCGTGTCGACCGGCTGGTGCGCGAGACCTATCCCGATTTTGCGCATGTGGCCGAACAAGTCTAACTTACGCGCGACCGAGAGGCGTATAGAGCCTGAACCTCAGAAAATCCGGAATCCGGCGAGACCTTTCTTGACGTGGTACCGGCTCTTTCGCTACGCACAATAGTGTGGGGCAAAGCACGCGGATTTTGGCTTTATGGATTTTGTTGCAGGACTGACCGGGACAGGGCCGGAGGCGTTTCTGGCGCTCTTTGCGGTTCTTTATGCCGCCAGCCTTGTCGTGCTGTTCGCCACCGGTCTTGTGATGACGGCATTGAACCGGCGCCATCCGGACAGGAAGATCCAGAAGCGCGCGCCGACCCATGAAGCGGTGCGGGACATCAAATCCTCCTCCAAGCAGCTGATGATCACCAGTTGCTGCCTGGCCATCGGACTTTATGCCCAGATGCGTGGCTGGACCCTGTTTGCGCCCGTGCCGCTCTCCTGGTGGTCGGTGCCGCTGTTTTTCCTTCTGTCGCTGGTGCTGCACGACACCTGGTTCTACTGGGGCCACCGGATCCTGCACACGAAACTCTTCTACCGCTTCCACAAGCCGCACCACATGACCGTGACACCGACGGTGTGGTCCAACGATGCCGGTTCCAGCGTCGATACGCTGTTTGCCCATTCCTACTACGCGCTGGTGCTTTTCGTCGTGCCGATACCGGTGCCGGTCTTCCTGGCGCATCGGCTGTTCGACCAGGTTTCGGCCGCCGTCGGCCATTGCGGGTATGAGCATTTCGCGAGCCGGAGTGCGCGCAAACCCTGGCCGATGCTGTGTACGCTCTATCACGACCAGCATCACCAGTATTTTGTCTACAATTACGCCAACTACTTCTCTTTCTGGGACCGGTTCTGCGGCACCATCCATCCGACCTATGACGAGAAGGTGGAAGGGTTCGAGGCGCTTTATGTGAGCGAGCGGGACAAGGCGTGATGGCGCTTCTCACCGACTATCTGATTGTTCTCGTGCTGACCTATGCAGCGATGGTCGCAGTCTATTTCGCGACCGGTTTCACGGTGATCGCAATCAATGCCCGTCATCCGGACCGCCGTATCCAGAAGTACCGCGACGGCCTGAAGCGTCAGGCAGAGGAAATCCGGGCATCCATGAAGGCGCTCGCGACCTCGTCCGTGCTGCTGTCCGCCGGATATTTCGCACAAGGGCAGGGCTGGACGCTGTTTGCGCCGCTCGAGCTGTCCTGGTGGTCTTTCCCGCTGATGTTTGCCGTCTGCTTCGTGCTGTTCGATGCCTGGTTCTACTGGGGCCACCGGATCCTGCACCTGCCGGCGCTCTACAGGTTCCATGTGCCGCATCACCGTTCGATCGCGCCAACAGTGTGGAGCAACGACAGCTCGACCACGGTCGATACGCTCATCGAGCATTCCTTCTATCTCGTCGTCTGGTTCGTGCTGCCCGTGCCGGCACTGAGCGTGTTTGCCCTCAGGCTCTTCGACCAGATTTCCGGCATGGTCGGCCATTCGGGCTTTGAGTATTTCGCCTCGAAATCCTCACGCTTCCCGTCGCCGCTGATCTGCACAACCTTCCATGATCTGCATCATTCGCAGTTCCACTATAACTACGGTAACTTCTTCTCGTTCTGGGACCGGGTTTGCGGCACAGTGCATCCGAAATATGATGCGCTGGTGCAGGCCATGGAAGAAACCGGCGAGATCCCCGACAGCGAAGAGACCAAGGTCAAGGCAACCGGGTAGCCAAAGCAGGTCCTTTCGGGACGTGTCCGCCAACCTGACGATTGGATGTTTGTTTCGATATGTTCGACAAGGCGCTGACAGTTCTGCTTGAGTTTCTGCCCATCTATGGCGCAGTCTACGGGATCAATCTGTTTCTTTACTTTGCGACGGGCTGGGTGCTGGTGCAGATCCAGAACCGCCATCCCGAGCGGCGTATCCAGCAGAACCGGCGCGGCGAGAAACGCAGGGCCAAGGAAATCCGAGCCAGCGTGATTTCCCTCACCGTAACCGGCGGCTGTCTTGCCGGCGGCATCTTCCTCTCGATGAAGGGCTGGACATTGGTCGCACCGCTTGAGCTGACCTGGTGGTCGGCCCTCCTGATGTTCGCCGTTTCCATCGTCGCATTCGATGCGTGGTTCTACTGGGCCCATCGCTTCATGCACACGAAGCTGATGTATCGGTTCCACGCCGAGCATCATCGCTCGGTCGCGCCGACGGTCTGGAGCACCTATTCGGACGACCTGGTCGATGCCTTCGTGATGCAGAGCTACTATCTGTGGGCGGTGATCTTTCTGCCGATCCCGATCCCGGTGCTGATCGTTCACCGGCTGTGGGATCATTTCAACGGCACCATCGGCCATTCCGGTTTCGAGTTCTGGGCCTCGCCCATGTCGCGGATGCCCTCGCCAATGGTCTGTGTCACTTTCCACGACCAGCATCATTCCAGGTTCCGCTACAACTTCGCCAATTTCTTCTCCTTCTGGGACCGGCTCTGCGGCACGATCGATCCGAAATATGACGAGCAGGTCAAAGTGTTCGAGCGGATGGGGCAGGGGCAAGATGCGAAGTCCGCGGCGCCGGGGGAATAGGCCGAAGCAGTGCAGGCCGAAGCGGCAGAACAAGGCCCCGTAATCCGGGACATTGGCGGCGCCAATTGTTACACATTCAAATTGTTTTTCCGGCTCCAGGCTGCGCTTGGCCGGGATGAGATGGACTGGAAACGGGGCATTCGTTTGAAACATCTACTTCTGGTCATGCTGGGCGGCGGTTTCGGGGCAGGCGGGCGGCACCTGGTGTCGTTGATGGCGCTGCGGCTGTTCGGGCCGGGGTTTCCCGTCGGAACGCTGACCGTCAATGTCGTCGGCTCGCTTGTCATGGGGCTTTTCATCGGCTGGCTGGTGAAGCATGAGACCGGCAATCTGCAGGACCTGCGCTACCTTGTGGCGACCGGCTTTCTCGGCGGCTTCACGACTTTTTCCGCTTTTTCCCTCGACACGTCCGTTTTGTGGGAGCGGGGCGACACGCATCTCGCCATGATCTACATCCTGGCTTCCGTCGTCCTGTCGATCCTGGCGGTCTTTGCCGGCCTTATGATCATGCGCCAGGTGGCAACCTAAGAATCCCTTCCCTTTGGGGGAGATTCCGCCTATACGCAGCGGAACGATTTGCCCGGGGTTCTGATCGCCGTGGCTGCAGGATGCGCGGGACAGGTGACTGCCCGCGCCCGAATTTTGAGAAAAACATGTCCGCGATTGAACAGAAACAAGTGTCCGCCGACGAGGCGGGCATGCGCCTCGACCGTTGGTTCAAGACCCATTATCCGGGGCTGGGCTTCGGTCATCTGCAAAAGCTGCTGCGCACCGGTCAGGTGCGTGTCGACGGCAAACGGGCGGAAACCAACACGCGCATTGCCAAGGGGCAGACCATTCGCATCCCGCCGCTCGGCGTGGAACTGCCGGCCGACGACAAGAAGAACGCCAAGCCGAAATCGACCAAGCTGATCGCCGACGACCGCAAGGCCATCGAGGAGATGCTTCTATTTGAAGACAGCCAGGTGATGGTGCTGAACAAGCCTGCCGGGCTTGCAGTGCAGGGCGGCTCGGGTCTCAAGCGCCATCTCGACGGCATGCTGGACGCCTATACGGACCGGAAGGGCAACAAGCCGCGCCTGGTACACCGCCTCGACAAGGAAACTTCGGGCATTATCCTGGTCGCACGCACGCGCCAGGCGGCGCAGGAGCTCACCAAGGCCTTCCGCCACCGCAACACCCGCAAGATCTATTGGGCAATCCTGGCAGGCGTTCCGAAGCCTTTCCAGGGACGTATCTCGACCTTCCTGGCGCGCAACGAAGGTGAGGAGCGCATGCAGATCGTGCGCCAGGGCGAAGACGAGGCCCAGCACGCGGTGTCGCTTTATTCGGTGTTTGAAAAGTCGGGCCAGAAGCTATCCTGGGTGACGATGAAGCCGGTGACCGGCCGTACGCACCAGCTGCGCGCTCATGCCGCCCATATCGGCCACCCGATCATCGGCGACGACAAGTATTTCAATATCGAGAACTGGGAACTGCCTGGCGGCATCCAGAACCGATTGCATCTGCTGGCACGCCGGATCGTGATCCCGCATCCGTCGGGTCATGGCACGATCGACGTTTCGGCGCCGCTGCCGCCACACATGCAACAGACCTGGAACCTGCTCGGCTTCGATGCGTCGGACTATGATCCGGAAGTCGATGATCCGGACGATGCCCTGAACAAGCGGTGACAGTCCCGGCAGGACTTCAATCCGTTTCGAGGTAGATCTTCAGATTGGACCCCTCGTCTGCCGAAGGCGGCTGGAAGTGACCGGTAATCCGGTCGAAGTCGGCTTCGGTGACCGAGAATTCATGCTGTCCCGTCGCGTTGCGATGCTTAAGCCTTTGCCTGCAGGTGTCGTCGGGGATATCGAGAAAGTGCAGCAGGTGACGGCAGCCCGCCGTCTCCGCCAACTCCCGCATCCAGCGCCGGCTGTCTTTCGTGTTGGCCTGGAAATCCAGAACCACAGACATGCCGGATCGAAGCAGCGCGACGATGTGCGGCGCAATCGTCTGTCTCAGCCGGGCGGAAAACCGGACATAATCCGATATGGATCGAAGGTCTTCGGCAAACAGACCGGAAAGCCAGGCGTCTTCGCTGATAACAACGGTCCTGGGCTGGGCGGCAAGCCGGGCAGCCAAAGTCGATTTGCCGGAAGCGATCTTGCCGCAAAGCAGGTGCAGGGTCGTGTCGGTCTGCATGACCCTCAAAACCCCTGGAACAAGGCCGTGACAACTACCGATGCGAAGGTGACGCAGACCACTGCCGCAACCAGTTTCCAGGCATCGGACCGCTTTTTCAGTCCCGGCCAGCCGAGCGGCTTTATGACCTGAATGGCGGCGACCAAAAACAGAAAGAATATAAAGATCTTGGTCAATGGCTTACCCGAAACGAGACTGATTTGACGGTTTTTTTTAGTGCCGGCTATCGTCAAAGTCGAGCCGGTAAGTCACGGCGTCGGCAGATCCAGCGCGTTCGGCCACTCATAGAGGATTGAGGTTTCGATTTCCTGCCCGCCGGTGAGGGTTTTCATTTGCCGTTTGACCGGAAGAGAAGTGACCGGGTCGACCCAAAAGGTGACTGTTGATACCGATTCAACCGGGACCGTTGTTTCCTGGACATACGTGTAGGTGCTGAGGTCCTTGCCGCCGACCTGTTCGCTCCCACAGGCCACATCCTTGATCGTGGCGCGCGTTTCCTCGTTACGTTTGAGGGTTTCCGTCAGCCAGGCTGGATCGCGTTTTTGACCGGCCGTCCAATTGGTGCCATCGCTCGACGTAAATTCCTGGTCGCCAAGCACCAGCCAATGCACGCCCGTTTGCTGGACGATGTGATAGAAGTGGCTGTAATCCTTATAAAGTTGCTTGCTGTTCTGAAACACTTGACCGCCCATGCTCAGTTCAACCACAAGAACGTAGTTCTCATCGGTTTCACCGGCTTTCATGATTGCCTGAATTTCCGACTTGCAGTCGGCAAGGGCTGGCTGAGCAGCGAAAACGGAAATCGACAGGGTGGTGGCAAGAATAGTTAGTGTTTTGGAAAAACGAAGGGAATACACGCGGTCCTCCAGTTAAAACTAACGGGTTAAACACCCGACAGTAACATGGAAGACCGGCAGGTAAACCGCCTGCACGGCGTCAGGATAGTACTCGTGTCAGGCGCCTGCACCCCTTTCCAGCTTTGCCATATAGGTGGGGACGTGCCGCATCGACGGGACGACGATCATCGTCTTGACCTTGCCGGCTTTGAAAGCGTTCAGGAACTTGTTGTAGTCCTTGAAGGCAACGCAGCCATGGGAGCCTATGGAATTGCGGAGCAGACGCGTATGGGTCAGCATGCCGTCACGGCCCTTCATGGCAGGAACGTCATGCGGCAGCATGCGGATTGCTTCGACACCATGGAAACGGCGCTCGCGCATGCGCAGGGTGTAGACATTCGGAGGCGTCGGTCCAAGCATCTTCACGTAGGCATATTTGGGATTGTCCATGCGGTGGCCAATGCCAGAATGAGCTTCCAGCTTGCTGCCGTCCGGCATGTGCACGGTCGCGGAGCTGATGTCATAGATGGCGACCTTGCTGCCGGGGCCGGGCATGCCTGCCTTGCCGCCGCCGAAGAGTTTGCCGATCCCGCCGAAGACGCCGTTCTCGTCGTCTTCAGGTGTTCCCGGCGTGGCGTATGCGAGGACCGGAGAGGCTTCGTCGTCCTTGCTCTTGTTCTTCGGCTTGTCTTTCGTGTGCTCCGCGCTGGCAGGCGCGCTGCGACGCGGTGGTTCCGGCTTGAGATCGGGAATACGCGGCATGATCGCACCGGGTTTGACCGGCACGGCCGGGTCGATGCTGGCGACTACAATTTCCTGCTGTCTCGCGACGACGTCGGTTTCTGCTGCCGCGGTGGCGCCCACGGCCTGCAGTGCTGCGACCACGATCGTCGGTTCAATCGCCGGCTCAGGTTCGTCCTGGGCGAGCACTGTGCCACGACTTGATATTGCCTGCTGGGCAAGAAGCGTTCGGGCCAACTGCTGACGGGCGAGTTTGGCTGCCAAAGCGACCTTGGCGGCTTTCTGGGCTTCAGCTTCGCGGGCGGCCTTCAAGGCGTTCGCTTCGGCCTCAGCGGTGAGCGAGGGCGCTGACTGATCCGGTTGCGAGGCCTTTGCAGCCGCAGTTGCAATCATTGCCCGGGGAGGAACTGCCTCGACGGGCGCCAGGCCGAGAGACGCGGCGACCGGTGGAACCTGCACCAGCGTCAGTTGATCAGGGACAGCCTTGGCGGCGGTCAAATGGGTCGAGGAGATCGACGTTCCAAGAAAAACAGCGGTTGCTGCAAGACCGGACAGGATCAGTGTCGCTCCAGCGAGCGCCGCATACAAAGTCCGGTCGTTTTTCCGGCGGGAGGCGTTTTCCGCCCGGCCGACCTTCTGTTTCTTCTGAAGCATTCAGACAAAACCACTCTTGAGCGCTGACCTTACGGCCGCGTTTCGATACCCGTATGTTTTGGTGACAAGCTTGCCCCAAACGTTCATGCCCACCCGCTCGCGCCAGTATCGTTGATCATGGTAACCAAGTTCTTTACGGCCTGGACGCGACCGGTCATGGGAGCCATAAACACCTTAAAGAGGCAATTTTCGGGCGCTTTTCCAAAATGAGCGATATCCAAAGTTTGTCGGACACTTTGCCGCTTCCTGTGGAAGTCTTTGCCTACTGACAAAAATACGAGTGATTGACGCAGAGGAGGTTGGATTCAACGTTTTGGAGGGAAAACACGGGCCGCTCTTGACCCCTGCGCGAAAACCCGGCACATGCGGGTCACATTCACTCACGCGCCTGGCGAGCCCCCATGTACCTGATCGTTTTCGATGTCGACGGCACGCTTGTGGACAGCCAGGACACCATCATGCACGGTTTGCAGGTGGGCTTCGAAGCTGCCGGTCTGCCGCTTCCCGACCGGCAGACGGCGCTGTCGATTGTCGGCCTGTCGCTACACGAAGCTTTCCAGACACTTCTGGCCCCCGAGTTTCACGACAAGATCCCGCTCATGACGGAGACCTACCGGCAGGCAAAGGTTTCACGCCGTCAGGCGGGCCTTGACAGGGATCCGCTTTATCCAGGTGCACGCGACGCGATCGACCGGCTGCACGGCCGCGAGGAAGTGTTGCTGGGCATTGCGACGGGCAAGGCCCTGCGCGGGGTCAAGCATCTGCTTGACTGCCACGACCTGCATGGACGCTTCCTCACCATCCAGACCGCCGATACCTCGCCCTCCAAACCGGCTCCGGACATGATCCTGAGAGCCATGGCGGAAACCGGTGTGGAGCCGGAAAGGACGCTGATGATCGGAGATACCGGCTTCGACATGCAGATGGCCAAGTCTGCTGGCGTGCGGGCGCTCGGTGTCTCCTGGGGCTATCACGACCCGGTCCGGCTTGCTGCCGGGGGAGCTGAGAAGATCATCGACACCTACGCGGAGCTGGATCAGGCTGTCGCGGAAATGCTTAATTTCGACAGGGAAACAATCTGATGCGTGATTTTCTTGAAGTCCTGCAGGAAGATGCAGCCAAGGATCCGGAACAACGCGCCCGGGAACTCTCCCGCCGCGAATTGCCGAAACGCTTCTACAAGGAAGCGGGCTTTGCCGCTGCCGAGGGCGGCTTTGCGATCCATCTGGACGGGCGCCCGGTCAAGACCCCGGGAAAGACGACTCTGCTCCTGCCGGTTGAGGCCTTGGCTGCCGCCGTCGCGGCCGAATGGCAGGCACAGGAGAAGGAAATCAACCCGGCGACCATGCCGCTGACACGCATTGCCAATTCGGCGCAGGATGCGGTCAGCATACGTTTCGACGAAGTTGCCGACGAGATCACGCGCTTTTCAGGCAACGACGCGCTTTGCTACAGGGCGGACGATCCACAGAGCCTGGTGGACACGCAGCGGCGTCTCTGGGACCCGGTGGTGGACTGGGCCGGCAACCTGCTTGGCGGCCGATATGTAATGATCGAGGGCGTCATCCATGCGGACCAGCCGGAGAACCTGCACGCAGCCTACCGGGCACGGATCGGCAGCGAGAGCCCGCTGCGCCTGTCGGCACTCCACACGGTGACTGTCCTGACAGGCTCTGCACTGCTCGCGCTTGCGCTCGCCGAAGGCTATCTGGATGCGGACAGCGTCTGGACGGCTGCGCATGTGGAAGAAGATCACAACATCGAACGCTGGGGCGAAGACGCGGAAGCGGCCCGCATCCGTGCCTACAAACGCAAGGAATTCGATGCGGCGGTTTTGATCCTGAAGGAGGCGTGATTGCTGGTATCTTGCTCGTCTTCGCGGTGTTAGCTGAGTGAAGTCAATTACTTCTCAATAACATTCATCTTCCAAAGCCACCTTCACCCCAGATAGAACGTCGTTGCCATCAGGAAGAAGATGAGCACGCCCAGGACGTCATTGGAGGAAGTGATGAAGACGCCGATGGCCATGGCGGGATCGATCCCGATCTTGTCGAGGAGAATGGGCACGGTGGCACCGACCATGGCGGCGAGTGTGGTGACGCATAGCAGCGAGAGGGAAGTGGCGAGCGCCAGTTTCATTGGCGCTTCCAGCGGTACGACGAGGGACGCGAGCAGCACCAATGCACCCAGGATCGTGCCGGCGATGGCGCCGTTGAAGAGTGCGGCAAGGAGTTCCTTCATCAGCCGGTAGAGGATATCGCCCGACCAGAGCGCGCCGGTCGCGAGCCCCTGGACGGCAACGGCCGAGGCCTGCAGGCCGGCGTTGCCGGCCATGGACATCGTCACTGGAATGAAGGCGGCGAGGATGGCGGCTTCCGCCAACTGGTCCTCATAGGAGCCGACGACGGTCGCCGCGACGCTGGCGCCGACAAGGCCGGCCAGAAGCCAGGGCAGGCGGCCCTTGACGATCCTGAACACCGTGTCGTCCGAACGCGCCTCCGCCGAGACGCCGCTCATCAGCAGCATGTCCTCGTTGGCCTCGTCCGAAGCGATACGGGTCAGCTGTTTCGGCGTGATGCGACCGATCAGATGCCCCTCTCCACTGACGACCGGCACAGTGCGCATGTCACGCTTGCGAGCAAGACGCAGCACTTCTTCCTGGTCCGTATCTGCGGAAACGGCAATGACGTCCCGGTTCATGATGCTCGAAAGCGGCGCATCGGCGGGTGCAAGCAGCAACTTGCCGACTTCCACTGTCCCGGTCAGCCTGCCGCCGGCGTCGGTGACATAAACGGTGAAGACCTTGCGGATGCGGCTCGCTTCTTCGCGCATCTGGGTGACGGCTTCGCCGGCGGTGCAATCTTCCGGAAGGGCAACGAATTTGCGCGCCATGACCCGGCCTGCGGTGTCATCCGCATACGAGCCGAGCGTGGCGATGTCTTCCACATCGGGAAGCCGCGCGATCAGTTCGTCGGCGACGTCGTCCGGGAATTCGTTGAGGATTTCCGTGGCGTCTTCCGGATCGAGGCCGGCGAGAATGTCGCGGAACTGCTCGAGGGTCGATTCCTCCATCAGGATGGACCGGAATTCCGGCCGGAGTTCCGCGATGACCTTGATGGACGGATTGGCCGGCAGCCACTGGAACAGCTTGCGGGCGTGTTTCAGCCGCAGCCGCGTCAAGAGCTGCATGACGTCGACCGGGTCCCAACGCTTCAGCAGTTCCACAAGCTGATTGCGGCGGCCGTCGCGGATCATGTCACGCACGGCCTTCAGGGCACCATCATTGATTTCCAGCGGTTCCTGTGCCGGTTCGCGGGTCCAGGTCACGGTGTCGAGCTCGGCAGAGGCGCTGGGATTGCTCATGGGATCTCACTTTCCGGAAGCCACCGGACCGCTTCTACCGGCCGAATGTGACGGTTGCCTGACAGCGTCGCACCACGTCAGAAAGGTCGCTAGACCTCGAATTCTTCAATATCGGCAAAGGCCTGGCGCAGCTTGTCGGACCAGCCGTGGGACAGCTTCTGGAAATAGGGATCGTCCTGCTGAATACGGACCTGGCGTGAGGTGGAGAACGTGTCCGTATTGTAGAGCAGCATGTCGATGGGCATGCCGACCGACAGATTGGACCGCAGCGTGCTGTCGAAGGAGAGCAGAACCAGCTTGGCCGCTTCTCCGAGACGCATGTCGGCACGGGTGACCCGGTCCAGAATCGGCTTGCCGTACTTGTGTTCGCCAATCTGCAGGTAGGGCGTGTCGTCGCCGACCTCGATGAAATTGCCGGCCGCATAGACCTGGAAGAGGCGCGGAGCCTCGCCCTTGATCTGACCGCCGAGAATGAAGGTGACGAAGAAATTCTCGGCGCTGGCAGCCAAGGCCTCGCCGTCGATCGCCTTGACCTCGCGCACCGCGCTGCCGACGAGACGGGCAACCTGAAACATGGTCTTGGCCGTCATCAGGGTTGCACGGTCGTTTTCGGCGGAATGGATATGCTCACTCAGAAGAGAAACCACGGCCTGGGTGACAGCGAGGTTGCCTGCGGAGAGGAGGGTAATCACCCGCTCACCGTGTTCTTCCCAGACATGAAGCTTCTTGAAGGTCGATATGTTGTCGACACCGGCATTGGTGCGCGTGTCCGCGGCGAAGACAAGCCCGCGGTCCAGTTTGATGCCGACGCAATAGGTCATTCCCCAACCCTTCAGGCTGCTGCTTACACGGTTGCCGGAGGGAAGCGCTGTTCGCGGCGCCCGGACGGGATCCTACTGCTGTTGCTGCTGCTGAAACGCCGCCTGGACGACATCCACCTCAACCTGCAGATTTTCCTCAAGCCCGCCGAAGCGGATCCCCCTGATCGGGGCAGCAGAACGGGAATCGAGGCCAACCGTCAAGCGGATATATCGGTCGGTCGGGCACATTGCGTTGGATATGTCGAACGCTGTCCAGCCGAGGCCGTTTATGAAGACCTCGGCCCAGGCGTGATGGGCCTCCGAGGCCTGCTCGTCTTCCAGCAGCAGATAGCCGGAGACATAGCGCGCCGGTACACCGATCGAGCGGGCCGCGGCAATGAATATATGGGCATGATCCTGGCAGACGCCTTCGCCCGCAGCGAGGACCGCTGCTGCCGGCGCATGGGTTTCCGTCACGCCGACCTTGTAGTCGACCTTGTCTCGGATGGCATGCATCAGAGCATGGAAGCCGGCAATCTTGTCGTGGTCCTCTGCCAAGGTGGCCAGTTTGCGGATGGCCTGGTTGGACTGGGTCAGCGGGGTTACGCGCGTGTAGATGCGTGTCGGTGCACCGGCATCGGGTTCGTGGCCAAGAACGCCGCTGGTGTCGATTGTATCAACAACGCCGGTGGCGACGATTTCCACATCCTCGATAGGCTCGCTGCGCGAAACCATGTGCACCTGGTTGCCGAAAGCATCGTGATAGGTGGTCGCGCGTTCGATGCCGGGCGCGTCGATCGACCAGTTGACGACCTTCTGCGCCGGACCGTCTTCTGGTGTGAGCCGCAACTGCTGCATGGCGTTTGCCAGTGGTGTTTCGTAGCGGTAGCGGGTTGTGTGTTTGACAGTCAGTCGCATGCGTCACCGGTTGAGCGGGGTTCCAGGATCAGGCGAAATTGTAGTCTTCGCACAGCTGATGGGCGAACAGGTTGTTCTTGCCGATGAATTCCGTCAGGAAGTCATGCAGGCCCTGCTGGTAGATCTCGTCCATCTGTTTTTCGGCCAGGTCGCGGGCGATATCGGCAGCCATGTCGAGACTGGGCTCGCGCGAGCCATAAAACTGAGCGAGATCTTCGGCCGTTTCGGCCATCCAGTCGTAGCAATGGGCGAGCGAACGAGGCATTTCCGTTCTCAGGATCAGGAACTCGGCGATATTGAAGGCCTTCAACCGGGCGTTCGGATAGGCGAAGCGGTAGCTGCGGCGGCCGGAGAGTGCGCGCAGGATCGCCGACCACTGGTAGCGGTCGATCGAGCCGTCTTCGACAATGTCGTTGTCAGGCAACAGCGTCCAGTAATGCGTGTCGAGAATGCGGGCAGTGTTGTCCGCCCGTTCGACGAAATTGCCCATCTGGCTGAAGAAATAGCCGTCGTCGCGCAGGATGGTATTGAGGAGCGCGCCGCGGAAGAGATGCGCCCGCTGGTTCACAAAGGCCAGGAAGTCGGGAAGTTTTTCCTGGGTCACGGACTGCGGATTGACATCCGTGAACTCGATCCAGGTGGTGTTGATGGCTTCCCAGAGTTCGGCGGTGATGCCGGTGCGCACGGCCCGGGCATTGTTGCGGCCGAGTTCCAGGCAATTGCGGATGCTCGACGGGTTGTCCTTGGAAAAGACCAGGAAGTTCGTCAGGTTCCGGGCGTTCAGTTCGTCGAATCTTTTCTGGAAATCGTTTTCGCATCCCGAGCAGGTCAGCGCAAAGGTCCAGTGCGTACCGTCCTCCTGGCCGGAATGGGAGATGATGGCACCCCGGCAGGCAACTTCCAGAAGGCGGGAAACATTCTGGGCGCGCTCGAAATAGCGCGACATCCAGAACAGAGAAGAGGCGGTTCTTCCGAGCATATGGTTCTCTCAGTCCTCGAGTACCCAGGTGTCCTTGGTGCCGCCGCCCTGGCTGGAATTGACGACGAGGGAGCCTTTCTTGAGCGCGACCCGGGTGAGGCCACCTGGGGTGATGCGCACCTGATCGCCGATCAGCACATAGGGGCGCAGGTCGACATGGCGCGGGGCCACACCGGAGGCCACATGTGTCGGGCAGGCCGAGAGCGCCAGGGTCGGCTGGGCGATGTAGTTGGAAGGATTCGTTTCAAGCACCTTGCGGAACTCGGCAATTTCGCGCTTGGACGCGGTCGGTCCGATCAGCATGCCGTAGCCGCCTGAGCCATGCACTTCCTTGACGACGATATCTTCCAGATTGTCGAGCACGTAGGCAAGGTCGTCCTTGCGCGAGCAATTCCAGGTCGGAACATTGTTCAGGATCGGCTTCTGACCGGTATAGAACTCGATGATGTCCGGCACATAGGCGTAGATGGCCTTGTCGTCGGCAATGCCGGTGCCCGGCGCGTTGCAGATGGTGACATTGCCGGCCCGGTAGGCATCGAAGATGCCCGGCACACCCAGCATGCTGTCCGGATTGAAGGTGAGGGGATCCAGGAAGGCATCGTCGATGCGCCGGTAGATGACGTCGACGCGCTTGGGTTCACGCGTCGTGCGCATGTAGACATGGCCGGCATCGACGAAGAGATCGCGGCCTTCAACCAGTTCCACACCCATGGAGTCGGCCAGGAAGGCATGCTCGAAGTAAGCCGAATTGTAGATGCCCGGCGTCAGCACGACAATTGTCTGTTCCGACTTGGACGGGTCCGGGGCGACGCTCTCGAGTGTCTGCAGCAGGCTTTCCGGATATTGCTCCACGGCTGCCACATGATGCGTCTGGAACAGCTCCGGGAAGAGCCGCATCATCGTTTCCCGGTTCTCCAGCATGTAGGAGACGCCGGACGGTGTGCGGGTGTTGTCCTCCAGCACGTAGAACTCGTTCTCCGAAACGCGCACGAGGTCTGTACCGATGATATGGGCATAGACCTTGCGGGCCGGGGTGAAGCCGGCCATTTCCGGAAGGAAGGCCTCGTTCTGGAGAATCAGATCGGCCGGGATGCGGCCGGCCCTCAGGATTTCCTGGCGGTGGTATATATCGTGCAGGAAAGCGTTGAGTGCGCGCACCCGCTGGTCGATGCCGGCGGAGAGGCGCCGCCATTCGGCTGCGGAAATGATGCGCGGGATCGGGTCGAAGGGAATGAGCCGTTCGGTGGCTTCTTCAGCGCCATAGACCGCGAAGGTAATGCCGAGGCGGCGGAAAATCGTTTCCGCGTCCCGGCTTTTCTTGGACAGGAAGTTGGGGGGCTTGTCGTCAAGCCATTTGGCGAGCCGGGCATATGCCTGGCGAGGCTTCCCAGCCTCGTCGAGCATTTCATTGAAGAAAGTGCGTGCGTCCGACATTGCCTCCCCTTCGCCTATGCTACCTTTGTGAGCAATCATGGCAAATTTCTGAAAGGTGTCAAAGAGCAATGTCACGGCGGACGTGCCTAGTCTTTGGGCGTATCCGTCTTTAGTCGCGGTATCCCGACGTTCCGTCCACCTTGGTGAAGCGGCCTTTGGCGTCAACGTGAACGGTCATCGTGTCGTCCGCGGACCAGTAGGGATAGTTGGTGAACTCGAAGATCCGCGGATAAATCGTAAGCTTGCCGTTTTTCTGAACTTCCTTCGTTTCAGTCACGGTAAGCATGCCGGCTTCACTGCGTCCTGCGGGTTGCAATTGGCTGAGATTTATTCCCGGCTCGGTGTTCTGGTTATGGCTCTGGTACAGCTCGCCGCTATAGACTGCACATTCGATGTGCAGATTGCTGCGGCCGACTCGGGGTCCGGATGGGGTTTGTGCCCAACGAATGTTCGGATCGATCGACAGCCATTCGTCGACACCGAAGCCGAGATGCACGGTCGAGCCATCCTTCATCGGAATGTCCTTCATGCGCATGTAGATCCCGCCCGACCGGTTCTCGACCGCGTATTTGGGCGAGATGTAGTTCCAGCCGATCTTGCCGTCGAGCACATGCAGCGTCTGCCACTCGTAGAAGATGCCGGCACCTGCGGAGAGGGAGACGGGGGTGGGAAGCAGGTTGAACTGCCGCCCGGGCTGGACGACGCCGAGGTCGCCGACAATATACTGGGCCAGCCGCTTGCCGCTTTCGTTCAGGGCCCATTCGCCGGATTTCTTTCCGGCCGCTTTCATCACTTCCTTGAAGAGCTTGGCTCCGGTCTTGACGGCTGCGTCCGCATCGCCGCCAAAGGAAAACTCCCAGTCGATGCCGGAAGAGGTAATGCCGTCCATTTCCGTGTCCGTGCGGCAACCTGTTACGAGCAGGATTGCCATTGCCGTACCGACTTCCGCCATGACACCGGCTCTCTTGCCTGTCACCAGAACCTGGACGGGCAGGCGCTTGGTTCCCATGTTCCAGAGATCGAACTGGAACACACTGCCTCCGGCGAGAATGGATCCGGAAAAACCTCCACCAAGCAGAGCCATCCAAGTGGTGTCGGGACTATATAACGTCATTTCAAACCTCCCAGCCGGCAATTCGGAACTTCGATTTATACAATTGGCTTGATGATCACCCGAGCATATTACGTTGCGGCATGGATCGGAAAGCCAAGTATGCTCATTGGGCAATACTAATGTGAAATTCCGATGGGAACTGTGTTGCAGATCATAGATTTCCGTTTGGAAATCTGAGTCCGCTGCCTATTGGTGTCCCCCCATAAGCCCATGTGCTGACTAGGCGCTCAAGGGGCATCATGGTAGGCCGTGGTCCAAGAGATTTTTTGGGAGGTCCCGATGAAAGAAGTTCTGGCCGAATTGGAAAAGCGCCGCGACACGGCTCGGCTGGGCGGCGGGCAGAGGCGCATCGATGCCCAGCACGCCAAGGGCAAGCTGACGGCACGCGAGCGGATCGAGATCCTGCTGGATGAAGGCTCCTTTGAAGAATTCGACATGTTCAAGCAGCACCGCTGCACCGACTTCGGCATGGACGAACAGCATATACCAGGTGATGGCGTCGTCACCGGCTGGGGCACGGTCAACGGCCGGACGGTCTATGTCTTTTCCAAGGACTTCACCGTCTTCGGTGGTTCGCTTTCCGAAACACATGCCGAAAAGATCACCAAGCTGCAGGACATGGCGCTGCAGAACCGCGCACCGATCATCGGCCTGTTTGATGCTGGTGGTGCCCGCATCCAGGAAGGCGTCGCGGCGCTGGGCGGGTATGGCGAGGTTTTCCAGCGCAACGTGCTGGCTTCCGGTGTCATTCCGCAGATCTCCCTGATCATGGGACCTTGTGCAGGAGGGGACGTCTATTCTCCTGCCATGACCGATTTCATCTTCATGGTGCGTGACACCTCCTACATGTTCGTCACCGGCCCGGATGTGGTGAAGACCGTCACCAACGAGACCGTGACCGCCGAGCAGCTCGGCGGGGCTTCGATCCACACCACCAAATCGTCCATCGCGGACGGCGCCTTCGATAACGATGTCGAAGCCTTGCAGGAAATGCGCCGGCTGATCGACTTTCTGCCGATGAACAACCGGGCGGATCTGCCGGAGCTGACCAATTTCGACGATCCGGAACGGATCGACACCAGCCTGGACACACTTATTCCGGACAACCCGAACAAGCCCTATGACATGAAGGAACTTGTCCTGAAAACGCTGGACGAGGGCGATTTCTTCGAGATCCAGGGCAGTTTTGCCGGGAATATCCTGACCGGTTTCGGCCGAATGGAGGGCCGCACGGTCGGGATCGTCGCCAACCAGCCGATGGTACTGGCCGGCGTTCTGGATTCAGATGCCAGCCGCAAGGCGGCACGGTTCGTGCGTTTCTGCGACTGTTTCGGCATTCCGATCGTGACCTTCGTCGACGTTCCGGGTTTCCTGCCGGGCACCTCGCAGGAATATGGCGGTCTCATCAAGCATGGGGCGAAGCTGCTGTTTGCCTATGCCGAGGCGACTGTTCCGAAGATCACCGTGATCACCCGCAAGGCCTATGGCGGAGCCTATGACGTGATGAGTTCCAAGCATATCCGTGGCGACATCAACTATGCCTGGCCGTCGGCGGAAATCGCCGTGATGGGAGCCAAGGGCGCTGTCGAGATCCTCTATCGCTCGGAACTGTCCGACAAGGAGAAGATCGCCAAGCGCACCAAGGACTACGAAGACAGGTTCGCAAATCCGTTCGTGGCGGCAGAGCGCGGGTATATCGATGACGTCATCCGGCCGCACTCGACCCGCCGCCGTGTCACGAAGGCACTGGCGCTGCTGCGCTCCAAGCAGGCGGACATGCCGTGGAAGAAACACGATAACATTCCGCTCTAGGCTTCAAGCCGCTTTATGCAGTTCTGGCCGGCAGGACGGCGTTATCGGTCGCCGGCCTTGTTTGCAACGGTAGGCGCCAACGCTGATTTTCGAGTTCAATCCCAACGGTTGAAACCGCCGCGCGGAAACAGAGGTTCCTTGCATTCGAAGGCGACAGGGCACCGGCGGGCATCCCGCGTTTGACCGTATTGTGTGAAGAGAACCTGATTGTAGTCGCAATAACTCATGTTCGAGACAAACATGGAATAGGTGTACTGGCCGGTCGTAAACACGACCGCACCGTGTTGTCGCACCAGATTCTGGGCCTGGGCGCAGGTCATCTTGCGCAGGTCGGGTCTGTTGGAGGCTTCGGCCGCACCACTTGCAACGATGCCTGCAAACACAAATGCTGCGGTGAGCAGATGATTTTTCCGCATGTTGGTCTCCTGACATTCAGGTGTTGTTGGGGCTCACACCCCGCAGTACCCCGGACCTCTCCAGAATGCGCCATGAAACGCGCAAGGGAAAGCGTTGCGGGTGACATCAGCTGGACTATGCACCCAATGCGGCCGCGGAACTGTGACGCCCGACACGCGCCGGACTGATTTCAGGATACCTGGCGTCAGGAAGCCGGGGTGCCGTTCTACTGGAGGCTCTGTGCGACCTGGCTGGAACAGACTGCATGAGGCGTAATGTTCCTGACGCCGCGCAGGGAAAAGCCGGCGTAGCGCCTGTCCTCGAACTGGACGGCGAATTTCACCGACGAGCGCATCCGGTGCCAGAAGTAGGTGAGATTATCGGCGCAAGCATTGCAGTCATTGTGGATGAAGCCGTCTGAGCCAGCCCGAAATTTGATGAGCGTGTGGTCAAGCTCGATCCGCACGAGAGTATCCGGATCGGGGCGGCGGCCCTTGATGTCGATACTGATCAAAGCATCTTGCGCCCGATGGCTTGGCGGACACCAGATGGTGAAACGAGCACCTGAGCGGCTTTCCGTCCAATAGCGTTCATAGCCGTGTGCCTTATCACTGTGCCATCTGCCCGGGTCTGCCGCCAAAGCTGCGACCGGCATCAACATAGGCAAGATCAGGGCGGTAAATACGGTAAGGCGCATCGGATCGGTTCCGCAATTCATCAATGATGAAATTTACAGGGTGTTTGTTAATGCAGGCTTAATCAAGATGGCGAAATTGAGTTCGCCTCATCGTGGCAGCATGAGCTGTCGCACTCCTCATCACGAGCGCGGATGGCTCTTCTGCCAGTCGGTTGGGCAAACGGGTCCGGGAATGATTTCCTGGGCGCCGCGCAGGGAGAACCCGGCGTAGCTGTTGTCCTGATATTTCACCGCCAGCGTGTGCGAGGAGCGCAATTTGTGCCAGACGTAACCGAAACTGTCGGAACAGGTCGGGCAGCCGCTGTCGACATACCCATGGTCGTTGATCGGAAGTTCCAGGATCTCCCGGTCCATGATCAGCTTGATACGGGTGTTGGGCTTGGGTGTTTTGCCGCCGATCTCCACATGCAGCAACGTGCCGTTGATCTTGCGCTGCGGATGGCACCAGATGACAAAGCTCGCGCCGTCGCTGTTGGTGGTCCAATAGCGTGTAAAGCCATCGACATCTCCACGGTTCCACTTGCCGATCGTATCGGCGGTGGCTGTCCCGGAAAGTATCAGTCCCGCGAGCATTGCTGCGCCAAGGCGACTTTTCATAAGGATGAATCCTTCTTGCCTTGGTAATTTCTGCAATAGTTTTGTTAACAATCAGATAAACGGGTCCGACTTCAAACCGACACCATTTGCATTGCTGAAATTCAGAAGCCTGCAATTGGGCAGATCTTTTCGTTGGCAATGACACGTCTCGCCCTTTGGATAAGTTGCGCGGCCTGATGGCGGGGCCTACAAAATGGGAAACGATCCAGCTGGGTGGAAATTCATGTTCTCGAAAATTCTAGTCGCCAATCGGGGTGAGATTGCCTGCCGCGTCATCAAGACAGCGCGCCGCATGGGTATCAAGACCGTAGCGGTCTATTCCGACGCCGACCGCGACGCGCTGCATGTGGAAATGGCCGATGAAGCGGTCCATATCGGGCCGGCGGCGGCGGCTGAGTCCTACCTCGTCGCGGACAAGATCATCGCGGCCTGCAAGGCGACCGGCGCCGAGGCCGTGCATCCGGGGTATGGCTTCCTGTCCGAGCGGGCGAGCTTTCCTGCGGCGCTGGCGAAGGAGGGGATCGTCTGGATAGGTCCGAACTCCCGCGCCATCGAGGCCATGGGTGACAAGATCGAATCCAAGAAATTCGCCAACGAAGCCAAGGTCAGCACCGTTCCGGGGTACCTCGGCGTCATCGAGAGCCCGGACCAGGCAGTCGAGATTGCCGGCGAGATCGGCTACCCGGTGATGATCAAGGCTTCCGCAGGTGGCGGCGGCAAAGGCATGCGTATTGCCTGGAACGACGCGGAAACTCGGGACGGCTATGCCCGCTCCAAGTCGGAGGCGGCGTCCTCTTTCGGCGACGACCGGGTCTTTATCGAGAAGTTCATCGAAAACCCGCGGCACATCGAAATTCAGGTCCTGGGCGACAAGCACGGCAATGCGATTTATCTCGGCGAGCGCGAATGTTCCATTCAGCGGCGCAACCAGAAGGTCATCGAGGAAGCGCCGTCTCCGCTGCTGGACGAAGAAACCCGCCGCAAGATGGGCGAGCAGGCCGTCGCTCTCGCCAAGGCTGTCGACTATGACAGCGCTGGCACGGTGGAATTCGTCGCCGGTCAGGACAAAAGCTTCTACTTCCTGGAAATGAATACCCGCCTGCAGGTCGAACACCCTGTCACGGAACTGATCACCGGTGTCGATCTCGTTGAGCAGATGATCCGCGTTGCCGCCGGCGAAAAACTTGAGATGAGCCAGGCGGACGTCAAGCTGAACGGTTGGGCGGTCGAAAGCCGCATCTATGCGGAAGATCCCTACCGCAGTTTCCTTCCCTCGATCGGCCGCCTGGTGCGCTACCGGCCGCCGGAGGAAGCGGCATCCGGCGGCGTCACCATCCGCAATGACACCGGCGTGGTCGAAGGCTCGGAAATTTCCATGTTCTACGACCCGATGATCGCCAAGCTGATCACCCACGCGCCGACACGCGCGGAAGCTATCGACGCGATGAGTTCGGCTCTCGATGCCTTCTATGTCGACGGCATCCAGCACAATGTCCCGTTCCTGACGGCGCTTATGAACCATCCCCGCTGGCGCTCCGGAGAACTCGCCACCAGCTTCATTGCGGACGAATATCCGGACGGCTTTTCACCGGCAGTCCCGGATGAGGCAGCCTATGGCGTGCTGGCGGCCGTCTCGCTTTCCATGGGCGCGTTGCAGCGCGAACGTCTCGATCATCTGCCTGGCCGCCTCCGGCCTCATTCCGGCGCCGTCCGCGAAAACTGGGTGGTGAAGCTGGACAAGACCTATGTTCCGATCCGGCTGGCTGCCGGCTATCCGGGAACGCCGGTGGAACTGGATGTCGCGATCGGTGATGGCCCGGTGATGAATGTGGAATCCGATTGGGCGCCGGGCGATCCGCTCTGGTCCGGCAAGGTCGGTGGACGTGACGTGACGGTTCAGGTGCGGCCGGTGAAGGGCGGTTACCGCCTCGACTGGCAAGGCTTCTCGGTGATCGCCCGCGTGATGACGCCGCGCATCGCCGAACTGGACGAACTGATGCCGGAAAAGCTGCCGCCGGATACATCAAAGATGCTGCTCTGCCCGATGCCGGGGCTCGTGGTTTCCATCGCCGTTGCCGAAGGGCAGGAAGTCAAGGCGGGCGAACAGCTTGCCGTGGTCGAGGCGATGAAGATGGAAAACGTGCTGCGCGCCGAACGCGACTGCACGGTCACTGCCATCAAGGCCGCACCGGGCGACAGCCTTGCCGTCGACGCTGTCATCATGGAGTTTTCCTGATTTCCGGAACAGGCACTGATTGACACCTGTCGGCGGCAGCCGATATGCAACGGCCCGCGACCTCAAGGTCGCGGGTTTTTCAATTTCAATTGCTCCGTGAGGTCTCATGGCGATTTCGACTGTCCTGTTCGATCTGGATGGCACCCTGACGGACCCCTTCGAGGGCATTACCCGATCGATTCAGTACGCGCTGGAAAAGATGGGGGCCGAGGTGTCCGAGACTTCAACCATGCGCTGGTGCATCGGCCCGCCGCTCTGGGAAAGTTTCCGGGTCCTGCTGGGGACGGAGGACAAGGCGGAGCTGGACCGCGCGGTCGCTTTTTACCGCGAGCGCTATACGGTCACGGGACTTTTTGAAAACAGCCTGATCGACGGCATTCCGGACCTTCTCGCGGACCTCACCAGTGCGGGTCTGAAGCTACATGTCTGCACATCAAAGCCTCATGCCTATGCCGGGCGCATCGTCGAGCATTTCGGCTTGATGCCTTATTTCGGCAAGGTCTATGGCGCAGAACTCGACGGGACGCGTTCGGCCAAGGCGGAGCTGATCGCTTATATCCTCGCAAAAGAAGAGATTTCTGCGTCTGAAACCATCATGATTGGCGACCGCAAGCACGACCTCATCGGTGCAAATGCCAACAGTGTCGCCGGCATCGGCGTCCTGTGGGGCTATGGCAGCCGCGAGGAACTTGCAGCGGAGAAGCCTGTCCTGATCGCGGAGATGCCGTCAGATATTTCAGTATTACTGAAAAAGTAGGCGATTTCCCGTTGTCTACCTGCGTTGGCCGGCGTAAATACCTGTCTTGAGAACAGTTCTCGGGGCGGGGTGAATTTCCCCACCGGCGGTATCAGGGAGACCTGGAGCCCGCGAGCGCTCTGGACGCGAAGTCCGGAGGTCAGCAGATCCGGTGAAATGCCGGAGCCGACGGTTGAGGTGGCATCAATTGATGGCACCCGAAAGTCCGGATGAGAGAGAACTTGGCTGCGGTTTCCTGCAAGGGACCGGCAGACGTGTGTCTTTTGAGACTGTTCTGGCGTGAAACGGAACGGACCGCAGAAAGGGCACACCATGTCTTCAAGTTCCAGAAATTCTCTTCTTGCCGCACTTGCCATGATCGGGGCAGGGGCATCATTTGCGCTCGTGAACGGCGCACTGCAGGCGTCCACCATGCAGCTGGGCGTGCCCTCCACCTCAGCCGCTTTCTGGCAATATGCGCTGGGTCTTGCCGTCGGACTGCCATTTGTGCTCCGGCGCGGCCTCTCGGCGCTGAAGACCAACCAGATCGGCTGGCATCTTGCGCGCGGCGGACTTGCCGTGATCGGCATCCAGATGTGGGTGGCCGGTCTTTCCAAGGTCGAAATCTGGCAGGCGATCGCCCTGGTGATGACCTCGCCGTTTTTCGTGATTATCGGCGCGAAGCTGTTCTTCCGCGAAAGGGTTGGCTGGGTGCGCTGGATGGCGACGCTTGCCGGCTTTTCCGGCGGCATGGTGATCCTGGAGCCCTGGACTGAGGCTTTCAGCTGGGCCGCGCTTCTGCCGGTCGGGGCAGCGGCCTTCTGGGCGGGAACATCGCTGGTGACGAAGAAGCTCACCGCCACTGAAGACGCCGATTCGATCACGGTCTATCTGCTGTTGCTGCTGACGCCGGTCAATGCCGCGCTGGCATTGGGGGAGGGCGGCATCTTTCCGTCCGGGCCTGCACTGTGGCTGCTTGTGGGGGCAGGCGCGATGACCGTGCTTGCCAATTATCTGCTGACGCTTGCCTATCAGATGGCGGATGCCGCGTTTGTCCAGCCGTTCGATCACCTGAAGCTGCCGCTGAACATTGCCGTCGGATTCTTTGCTTTCGGTTTCGCTCCGTCCGGTGCCTTTTGGCCTGGCGCACTGGTGATTGTCGGTGCTTCGCTCATGGTGATGCTGGACGAACGCAAACGCGGTGCCGAAGTGTCCACAGCCTGAGACAGATACGGGCATTTGCGAACCCGGCAACTTGGCATAAGCTTTTGCAGTGCCGCGAACCGGGAGAACCTGATGACCGCCGATCCATTGACCGTGCATGTGCTGATCGAAGGCCGGGTCCAGGGCGTTGGCTATCGGGCCTGGTGCGCCGGTGAGGCGGAGGCGAGGGAGCTCTCCGGCTGGGTACGCAATCTCACCTCCGGTGGTGTCGAGGCTGTCTTTTCCGGACCCTCCGATACGGTCGTCGACATGCTCGATGCACTCTGGCACGGACCGTCGCTCGCGCGCGTCAATATGGTTCGCGATCTGGAGCCGGTCACGCCATCAATCGGTGCCTTTGAAGTCCGCGACACCGTCTAAACAACTGTCGCGAATTGTCTTTTCTATATCAATCCGGACATTCGAAGTTGAGTTGTCACGGAAATATCGCAATGATCTGGTCTTTCAAATGAAACAATCGGGGCGCGCCGGCGTTTCCCGATCAGCGTAACCCGGGAGATTTTCAGTGAAGATTGCGATACTTGGCGGTGACGGTTTTGTCGGTTGGCCCACATCCCTGCATCTGTCCGATCAGGGGCACGAAGTTCACATTATCGACAACTTGAGCCGCCGGTGGATCGACGCTGAGCTTGGCGTCCAGTCTCTGACCCCGATGGATTCGATCCAGGAACGCACCCGGATCTGGAAGCAGGAAACCGGCAACACCATCCGCTTCCACCTGATCGACATCGCCAGGGACTACGAGGTCTTCAAGTCCTGGCTCGCCGAGCACAGACCCGATGCCATCATCCATTTTGCCGAGCAGCGCGCAGCGCCCTATTCGATGAAATCGGACCAGCACAAGAATTACACGGTCAACAACAACGTCAATGCCACCCACCACCTGCTGAACGCCATGGTCGATCTCGACCTCGATGCGCATCTCGTTCATCTCGGCACCATGGGCGTCTATGGCTATTCCAGCGTGGGGGCGGCGATCCCGGAGGGGTATCTCTCCGTCGATGTGGAAACGCTCAGTGGCGGCAAGGCGGCGCAGGAAATCCTCTATCCAGCCAATCCCGGTTCGATCTACCACATGACCAAGTGCCTGGATCAGCTGCTCTTCCAGTTCTACGCCAAGAATGACGGACTGCGGATTACCGACCTGCATCAGGGCATCGTCTGGGGCACCCATACGGAGCAGACGCTGCGCCACAAGCAGCTGATCAACCGCTTCGACTATGACGGCGACTATGGCACGGTTCTGAACCGCTTCCTGATCCAGGCGGCGATTGGCTATCCGCTGACTGTGCATGGTACCGGCGGACAGACCCGCGCCTTCATCCACATTCAGGATTCGGTGCGCTGCATCGAGCTGGCCCTGAAAAACGCGCCGAAGAAAGGCGACCGGGTTAAGGTCTTCAACCAGATGACGGAAACGCACCGGGTGCGGGATCTGGCCGAATTGATTGCCAGGCTCACCGGCGCCAAGGTCGCCTACCTTCCGAACCCGCGCAAGGAAGCGGCCGAGAACGATCTGGTCGTCGAGAACAAGCAGTTGCTGGAGCTGGGCCTCAATCCGATCACCCTGGAAGACGGTCTCCTTTCCGAGGTGGTGGATGTCGCCAAGACCTATTCCTACCGGGTGGACCGCAGCCGCGTTCCGGCCGTCTCAGCCTGGACGAAGGAGATCGCCGGCGAGATCGAGCGCGATCCGGAGCATCCGCGGCTGAAATCCGTCTCCTGAGGCAGGTAACATGCACGACGCACCCGAGTTCGACAGGGCGCCCGCGGCCAGCACTGCCTATGTGACACTGGTGTCCAACCGGGATTATGTGCTGGGGGCGAGCGCGCTTTTGCGCTCGCTCCGGCGCACGGATACGCAAGCCGATCTTGTGGTGCTCTTCACGCCCGGTGTCGACGAGGAAGACCTGAAAATGCTTGCGGCATTCGCGCCGCGGCTCGGCAAATGCGAGCGCCTGCCGACTTCCGACAGATTCAACGAGCGCCACGAACGCGGCCGGCTGCACACGGCAGCCCCCTTCACCAAGGGAGGCAAACCGGTGTTCCACACGCCGCTGGACAATTTCGTCAAGCTGCGGCTGTGGCAGTTGTCAGACTACGACCGCGTGGTCTTCATCGATGCCGACGCTCTGGTGCTGAAGAATTGCGACAAGCTGTTCGCCTATCCCGAGTTCTGCGCCGCGCCCAATGTCTATGAGAGCCTGCAGGACTTTCATCGCCTCAACAGCGGCGTTTTCACCGCGCGGCCGAGCGAAGACACTTATCAGGCGATGCTGGCAAAGCTGGATCGGCCCGACGTCTTCTGGCGGCGCACGGACCAGACTTTCCTGGAAAGCTACTTCCCCGACTGGCATGGCCTGCCGGTCTTCTACAACATGCTGCAATATGTCTGGTTCAATCTGCCGGATCTCTGGGACTGGAAAGAGATCCATGTTCTGCATTACCAGTATGAAAAACCCTGGCAAAGCGACAACGACAAGGCCGACCGCCTGCGGCCGTTGATCGATCTCTGGCAGGCCTTTGCCAGCGGTGAGGGCATTCCTGACGTCATCTCGGATCTGCCCGGACCGACGGACTGGGCCGCCCGGCAGGCGTCCTGATGCATGTACTTCTGACAGGCGCGAGCGGAACCGTCGGACGTTTCATTCTGGCGCGACTGCTCAGCGACGGATGCAAGGTCACGGTTCTGGGCAGGAAGCCGGTTGAAGGTTTCAAGGCACCCTTTCGGCAATACGACCTTGCTGATCCAGCGCCATCGCTTCCGTCGGCCGATGCCCTGGTCCACTGTGCTTTGATGCATGAACCTGGAAAATTCCGGGGCGGCGAGGGGGAGGATCCGGGCCGGTTCAAGGCCCTCAACGTGGAGGGCACGCTGCACTTGTTCCAGGCAGCTCGGGCTGCGAGGTGCCGGCATGTGGTCTTTCTGTCCAGCCGGGCCGTTTATGGCGATCATCGGGGTGGCGAGGTGCTACGTGAAACCGATCCGCCGGAACCGGACACGCTTTATGGCGAGGTGAAGCTGGCAGGCGAGGAGGGCCTCAAGGCGCTGTGTTCAGAAAGCTTTCGGGGGACGTCCCTGCGGGCAACTGGCATTTATGGCGTGCCGCCGGGTTTGGCGGAACACAAGTGGTCCGGCCTCTTCCAGGATTTCGAGCAAGGCAAGCCGAGTGCAGCCCGGAAAGGAACGGAAGTGCATGGCGAAGATCTCGCCTCGGCCGTTGCGCTTGTGCTGAAGAACGCAAGTACCGAGCCGTTCCAGGTCTTCAATGTCTCCGATATCCTGATCGACCGTCGGGAGTTGCTGCGGCTCTATTCGCTGGAGCGAGGTCTGGATCTGGAACTGCCGGAGGCGGCTGAGACGACGCCGGGTGAGATGGCGACGGACCCGTTGCGGGGGCTTGGATGGATGCCGGGTGGATGGGAGAAACTCAGGATGTTTCTGCGGTCTCCGCTTTCATGAACTTCGTTTGCTACCCCACGCCTTCCCACCGTCATCCCGGGCGGAGCGCAGCGAAGACCCGGGACCGGTGAGCCCAGGAGCTCTCCATAAAATTGCTGCTTCTGTCGCACATGGCTCCCCGGTCCCGGCTCGCGCTTCGCTTGGCCGGGATGACGGCGGTGAGGTGTGGGGTTTCATTCAAACAAAAAAGGCGGGCCGATTGGCCCGCCTTTTCTTCTCGTCCGGCAGCTTAAGCGGCGCGGATTTCGTTGAAGAATCTCTCGACCTTGGATTTCAGGCTTGAGGACTGCGAGGTCAGGGATTCGGCCGTCGACAGAACGTCTGCAGCGTTGCGGCCGGTCGACTGGGCACCGCTGGAGACCTGGATGATGGTCTCGGAAATCGCGTCGGTCCCGGTCGAAACCTCGTTGACGTTGCGCGAAATCTCGTTGGTCGCCAGGCTCTGCTGTTCGACGGAAACGGAGATGTCCTTGGAAATCTCGGACATGTCGCCGATGACGTTGGCGATGTCCTTGATGGCATCGGCCGCCTCCTTGGAAACCGACTGCATCGCCTGGATCTGGGTCGCGATTTCTTCCGTCGCCTGGGCCGTCTGGTTGGCGAGCGACTTCACTTCCGACGCCACGACTGCAAAGCCCTTGCCGGCTTCGCCTGCGCGTGCAGCCTCGATGGTGGCGTTGAGCGCAAGCAGGTTGGTCTGGGCGGCGATATCGTTGATCAGGCTGACGATCTGGCTGATGCGGTCCGTAGTAGCGACCAGGCTCTGCACAGTATGATCGGTCTGGGCGGCCGCATTCGATGCACGTTCCGAAATGCCGGCCTGTTCCTCAACGCGGCGGGCAATCTCGGCGATGGAGGAAGTCAGCTCTTCGGAAGCCGCGGCAACGGAGCGGACATTGGTGGCGGTGTCGCCGGTGGTCCGGGCAGCCGATTCCGCATCCGTGGAGCTCTTCTCCGACGTTTCCGCCAGTTCGCGCGCGGTGCGCTCAAGTTCATCCGTCGCGGCGGAGACGGTCTCCAGGACGGTCCGGATTTCCTGGTTGAAACCACCGAGCAACTGGTCGACGGTCGCCGCCCGGCGCTGCTTGGCTTCCTGCTCTGTGGCGCGTTCGGCTTCCAGCCGGCGCTGTTCCTTGCCGTTGGTCTTGAAAACCTCGACCGCATTGGCGATCGAGCCGATTTCGTCGTTGCGATCCAGACCCTGGACGGGCGTGTCGAGGTCGCCTTCAGCGATCGCCGCCATGGAGCCGGTGACGGAGGCGAGCGGACGGGCAAGCAGGGCCTGGAAGAGCGTGCCGAGGATCGCGAGCATCAGCACAGTTGCGATGACAGTGGCGATGATCGCCGAATAGCGGAAGCTGGTCAGGCTGGCGAAGGCAGCATCACGGTCGACGGAGAGGCCGATCTGCCAGTCGGCGGGCAGGCCTGTTACCGGCACGAACTGCACGATCCGTTCGCCATTGGCGCTGGATGCATATTGCGGTTCCGCGCTCACCTTGACGGCGTTGTGCGGGAAGAGCTCGCTGAGCGGTTTGGAGATCATTTCGCCATCCGGATGCACCAAGATGGTGCCCTTGGAATCGGCCACGAAGACATAACCGAGGCCGCCCATGTCGGAATCGGCCAGCATGTTGGCAAGCGTGGTGATATCGAAGTCGCCGCCGACGACACCCGACAGTGCGCCGCCGATCTTCACCGGCGTTGCCGCGGTCACGATCAGGTTGCCGCTGGAGGCGTCCTGATAGGGGGCTGTAATCACCGAGCCGCCCTTGGCGACCGCGTCCTTGTACCAGGGGCGCTTGCGCGGATCATAATCCTTCGGCAGGTCCGCCTGCGGCCACATGTTGAAAGCGCCGTCCTTCTCGACGCCGTAATAGGTGGCGCTGAAATTGCCGGTCAGGGTCTTCAGGTTGAAGAAGTCCGGGGTCACGTCCTGCTGCAGGGCGACGCGCTCCGCGGTTTCCTCCATCAGGAGCAGGCGGGCTTCAAACCAGTTGCGGACGATATTGACTTCCGACCTGCCGACGCCGGTCATGTAATCGCGGACTTCGTCGGTTTTGGCGTTGCGCTGCAGCGTGTCGTTGAAGAGGCCGAAGCCTGCGAAAATCAGAACGATCACACCGGCGGCAGCCAGAAGGATCTTGGTAATCACGCTTTTGCGCGAACGAATGGAGAGAGCCTGGGTCACGAACTTACATCCCAACGGTGACGGTATTTGCTTCTCTATTGGCGCAACTGAATGAAGGAACACTAAATGCGGTGGCGTTCGCAGCGCAAATTTCGAAATAAAAACGGAGTTTTGCCGATACCGAGTGCGTCAATGCGCAAAATTCGCAATGAATTTCTTGCAGGTTGTTTTGGTCGGAAATTTCAATCAAGGAGGGTGCGTGTGGCGCAGTTGCGGAATGTGCCGTTCAGGGCGCAATTGTTGGGCCGAAGATCTTCTCGAACTCCGCCCGAAGCACGCTGTCGTTCTCTGCCATCGTGACCGGAATGCCGAGATCGACGAGGCTGGTGACGCCATGCTCCGTGATGCCGCAGGGGACAATGCCGGAAAAATGCTCCAGTTCAGGCTCCACGTTGAAGCTGATGCCGTGGAACGTGACCCATTTGCGCAGGCGGATGCCGATGGCGGCGATCTTGTCCTCCACCGCGACGCCGCGATCCGGCCGGCGCACCCACACACCCACCCGGTCTTCACGGCGCTCGCCTCGGATGTGATAGTGCCAGAGTGATGCGATCAGCCAGGCTTCAAGCGCCGACACAAAGGCGCGCACGTCCTGCTGGCGCCGTTTCAGGTCGAGCATGACATAGGCAACCCGCTGGCCCGGTCCATGATAGGTGTGCTGGCCGCCGCGGCCGGTGCGGTGGACCGGAAAGCGGTCGGGAGCGACGAGATCGTCGTCCCTGGCGCTGGTGCCGGCGGTATAGAGCGGCGGGTGTTCCAGCAGCCAGACCAGCTCGTCCGCTTCACCTGCAATGATTCTCTCGACCCGCTGGTCCATTTCGGCAAGCGCCGTCTCATAGCAGACGAGATTGTCCGAAATCCGCCATTCGACCGGAGGAGAGCCGGTTTCCGGCAGGAATCTCAAGGAAAGCGAGTCTCTTTCGGCGGGTGACATGTGGATGACACTTCTTTGTTTTTTGAGCTGGCGGGCCGGGACGTGGTATGGTTAAGCGCTGGCGGGTGTTCGCCCTATTTAAGGATCAAGGCGTCTCATGACCACCTTTGATGATATCAAAGTCGATATTTCCGTCGTGCTCGGCGAGAACGAAATGCCCGTGCATCAGCTGCTGCGCATGGGCCGTGGTGCGGTGATCGACCTCGATGTCTCCGAAGACGACGACGTGAAGATCTACGCCAACAACACTCTTGTCGCCAAGGGGCAGGTGGTGCTTCTGGGCGAGCGGATCGGCATCTCTATCACGGAAGTCCTGATGCGTCCGCCAGAAGCCCGGCCGATGCGCACCGAGGGGCCGCTCTAGCCGTTTTTCCTGCGCTAAAGCCAACCCGGCAAAGAAAAATCGCCTCCCTGTGAATTATTGCAAAAAGGCCTCTTGCGCCCCCAAATTTCCTTTGCTACATGGGGCGCCTCGACGCTGATAGGCGCCGGGAACAATCGAATATGCGGTCGTGGCGGAATTGGTAGACGCGCAGCGTTGAGGTCGCTGTGGGGTAAAACCCGTGGAAGTTCGAGTCTTCTCGACCGCACCATATTCGAAGCATTTCTACCGATGCTTCCTCAAAAGGCTGCCCCTAAGGGCGGTCTTTTTGCTTTTCTGGGCAGCGTTCACATCGAGGCCGCATCGACGCCTGAAGTTCAATGGCCTGCTGATCCCGAGTAAATCGGATTTTGGTCCACATTGATGGCAGGCAGGTGCTTTTCTCCCGGCCCTTGTGCATTATCAGCAAGAGCCGATTCACCACGCCGAGACATAACTTGCCGGAGGACTTCCATGCAGTCGCTTTCACGCCGTTTGACGGCCCTGAGTGTCCTTGCAACCCTCTCCGCTGCAACGGCCTTTACCGGCGCGATCGCAGAGGAAGCACTGGTTTCCGCAGCCGGGATTGCAGGAGCGGAGACTGTTCAGGTCGATGGCGACATCTACCGCTACCGCGCCATCCTTGCCGAAACGGAAGAGGGGGCGGATCTTTATATTTTCACCGACGCGGGGGACGGCTGGAAACAGGCGGTTCATGCCAGGGATATTGTCTGGCGGGGTGGCATGTACGGGCAGGAACCATCGCTGGAGGCGCAGGAACACGGCTCTTTGAAGGTCCTTTCGGAGAACTCGGCCATCGGCCGAAATCGCTGGGAACAGGTGCTTACGATTGCCTATCGCGGTGGTGAATTCCGCGTCGCCGGTTACACCTACAGCTATTACGACACGCTCGATCCGGACGCTAACGGCCTTTGCGACGTCAATCTTCTCACGGGTAAGGGCGAGCTCAACGGCAAGCCCATCAAGACGACACTCGGTGCGTTGCCAGCCCAGAGCTGGACGATGGACACTCGTCCACCGGAATGTGCGGTGGATTAGGCAGAAGACCCTGAAACTCTGAGTATTGGGGTGCGCTTGCTGTTATCAAGCCGCGACGGGCAACGATCCTTGCCGATTCCCCTGACCGATCCGCCGGATTGAGCGTGAAAGACCTGAAATTCAAAATTTCTTGGCGCAGCTACCAGCAGCGTGTCCTGGATGAGCTGGACGGCCATCTTGACGATGCGCAACTTCATGTCGTGGCCGCTCCGGGATCCGGCAAAACGGTGCTTGGTCTGGAAGTCATGCGCCGGCTCGGCCGGCCCGCCATCGTGTTCGCTCCTTCGCTGGCGATCCGCAACCAGTGGCGAACCCGGCTGCTTGAGCTGTTCCTGCCCGAAAAGGCGGACCACAGCTGGATTTCGATGGATATCCGCCGGCCCGGGCAGGTGACCATCGTCACCTATCAAGGGTTTCATGCCGCACTGAGCGGAGACCTGAAGGAGGACGGGGCCTGTCAGGGCGCTGGTCAGGGCGGCGCCGAAGGGTTGGCAATCCTGAAGCGGATCAAGGAGCAGAATGTCGGGACGCTCGTCTTCGACGAGGCACATCATTTGCGCAAGGAGTGGCATCAGGTCCTGCTGAAGTTGCGGGAGTTTCTTCCGGGCGATGTGCACACCGTTTCTCTGACAGCGACCCCGCCCTATGACACGGATGCGTCCGAGTGGGACAATTACGAAACACTGTGCGGGCCGATCGACTGTGAGATTTCCGTTCCCGAACTCGTCGCGACGGGCGATCTCTGCCCGCACCAGGATCTCGTCTGCTTTTCGGCACCGACCGAGAAGGAAACCGCCTTCATCGATGCCTTTGCGCATAATCTCAACGCATTTGCCTACGACCTTTTGCACGACGATGCTTTCCTGACATCGCTTGCGGAACTGCCCTGGTTCACCGTGCCGCGTTTTCACGAGGACCAGATCTTCAGGAACCCTGCTTTTGTTCTTGCCGCCCAGGTGTTTCTGAAGGCTGCAGGACGCGCCGGCCATCCGGAAATCCTGGCTCTTTTCAACCTGGAAGCGGATGCCTCGCCACCGCTTGACCGGACTTTTCTGGAGAACGTGCTCGAGGGCGTTCTCGCGGGCGAAGCCAGAGACTGGTTTCAACCTGATCTGCGCAGGCAGCTTCAGGGAAAACTTCGGTCCTTCGGTGGTTTGAAGGGCAGCCGTCCGGTAATCGCCAATCTGGAAAGCATCGACCGCCTGCTCCGGAACAGCCTCGGCAAGATCGAGAGCATCCGAAAAATCGTCGCTGCCGAAAGCTCCGGTCTCGGTGACGCACTGCGCATGGTCATCCTGACGGATCACATCCACCGCGAACTGACGTCGTCTTCAGGGCAGGCGGTCTATGAGCCGGTCAAGATCGGCGCTGTGCCCTTGTTCGAGGTGTTGCGCAAAAAGGGGATGTACCGGTACGAGGTCGGCTTGCTGACGGGATCGCTGGTGATCCTGCCGCGCGGTGCGATCGCAAGCTTTCAAGAAGCCGCGGCAGCAAAGGGGATCGGGGCGAAGGATATTCGCCTGCGTCCACTGCCGCACGATGCGGCCTATTTCGAGGTCGATCTGGCCGCATCCGCCCGGCATGAAATGGTGCACCTCGTCACGGAGGTATTTAGCTCCGGTGCGGTCAGTGTGCTGGTCGGAACCCAGTCGCTGCTCGGCGAGGGCTGGGACGCTCCCTGCATCAATTCGCTGGTGCTGGCGAGCACGGTCGGGTCCTTCATGCTGTCCAACCAGATGCGCGGCCGTGCCATCCGCAAGGACCCGGAGCAGCCTTGCAAGACCGCCAACATCTGGCATCTGGCCTGTGTCAGCCTGCCTGAGCGAAGGGAACTTCTCGCAAACCTGCCTATTGCCGAACAAGCCCATTCCGGGTTGCGCCGCGCCGGGCTGTTGCCGGCGCCCGCCTGGGAAGATCTTGGCCAGGACGCCGCGTTACTGACGCGCCGTTTCAGGGCGTTTGAGGGGCTGGGCGTTACTGAGCCACCGGTGATCGAAACCGGGCTTGCAAGAATGGGATTTGCGCAAGCCGACTGGTCCACTGATGGCATTGAGAGGCTGAACGGAGCCGCCTTTGCCCGCAGCGCCGACCGCAACCTCTTGGCGGACAGCTGGAAAGCGGCGCTTTTGAAGAGCCCGTCGACTGCAAGGCTGCGGCCGATGGTGAAGGCGCAGCGGGTACCGCAGGGCTGGGTCTACCGGCGGACTGCACTTTCCCTCGGACTGGCGGCAGCAAGCGGGCTTGTTCCGCTGGCTGGTTTTTTCTGGGGGCTTTGGGCCGCCAGCCTGCCTGTCATCGGCGTCTCGGCGGCCCTGGCGACCGCCTTCGTCCTTGGCGTCAGAAAGTCTCGACTTTTAAAGTCGGCGGCCGGGCTTCTTCGCAACAGGACGGTTGACCGCAATCTGCTGCAAGTGGCGCGCGCCGTTCTGGAAACCCTTGCGCAAACCAGGCAGCTGCAAACACCGCTCGACCAACTGACGCCGGAAGTCGTCCGCCACGACGGCGGGTACCTGTGTACGTTGGAAGGTGCCCGGCCGAAGGAAACGGCGCTGTTCCTCACCGCATTGAGCCAACTCCTCGGTCCGGTGGACAATCCGAAATATCTGCTGGTCCGGCGAAGCCGTTTCCTGGGCCGGACGCAGATTGATTACCACCCGGTTCCGGAAGCCTTTTCGGCGCAAAAGGCGGATGCCAGGATGTTTCTGGCATACTGGGAGGCGCTCGTCTCGGAAGCGGACCTGGTGTCGATGCGCTCGCAGGAGGGCCGCAAGATCTTGCTGCAGGCGCGGGCGGCGGCCTATTCGAAGCAGGCGGTGCCGTCTTCCGAGCGTCTTGGCAGATGGCAATAGGGCGAGGGCTTTACATGACTGGTCAACGTCAGGGGAAATGCGGGTGCCGCGCACCGACGCTATATTCCGCCACTTTCCTTCTGCTCCTTTGCTGCCTTCCGGCCGAAGCCCAGACACTCTCCGTCAACCCCGGCCGCTTCGGCGCCATGACTTGCCAGCAGCTCTGGTACACGGAGCAGGAGGTCCTTGCAGAGGGCAGGGTGTGCCTTGCGACGGAGCGGGCCCGACGGGCTTTCCGGCGAGCGGATCACTGTATCTCCGCTGACGAAACGATCCTGCCCCAGAAGACGCAGGACTATCTGGAGACGTTGCGCAGGGTGGCGCGGGACAAGGGGTGCACCGGATTCTGAGCCCGGCGGCAGGACGGAATGTGTTCAGCGCCCGCTGACGATCCATCGGCAATTTTCACATAAGCCTGTGGACCTGTTCTGCTTTTGCTGTGGCGCTTTCAAGCCGCAAACGCTAGTTCTGGTGATGAGTGCCCGGCAGCGCTGCCGGAGGGGACGACGCGTGAGAAGGGGGAGGCGCCGGATGAGCGAAGCAGCTGAGCTTGAACCGACCGCCACAATTGATCCTGCCATTCCGGTTCGCGACGAAGACGAACATCTCAATCCCGACTTCATCAATGCCGTCGAGACGGCGATCGAGGCAAACGACCAGTTCACGCTTCGTGAGTTGGCCGCCAATCTGCATGAAGCCGATACCGGCGACCTTCTGGAAACGCTCGGCGCTGAAGATCGCGCGAGCTTCGTTCGCCTGCTCGGCGAGGATTTCGATTACACCGCGCTGACTGAAATCGACGAGGCGGTACGTCTCCAGCTACTGGAAGACCTGCCGACCGAAGTCATCGCCGAAGGTCTTGGCGAGCTCGATTCCGACGATGCCGTCTACATTCTGGAAGACCTCGATGAGGACGACCAGGCCGCCATCCTGGAAGAGCTCCCTTACGCGGACAGGGCCCAGCTGCAAAAGGCGCTCGATTATCCGGAAGAGAGCGCCGGCCGGCGCATGCAGAACGAGTTCATCGCGGTCGCGCCGTTCTGGACTGTGGGTCAGACCATCGACTACATGCGCGAAGCGCGCGATCTTCCGGACAGTTTCTACGAAATCTACGTGGTCGACCCCACCTTCAAGCTGCTCGGCTCCGTGCACCTGGACAAGATCCTGCGCACCAAGCGGGACGAGAAGGTCACCTCCATCATGCAGGAGAACCGCCAGGCGGTGCTGGCGACGGAAGACCAGGAAGAGGTCGCCCGCCGCTTCGAGCGCTACAACCTCGTATCCTCCGCTGTTGTCGACGAGAACGAACGCCTGGTCGGTGTGCTGACGGTCGACGACATCGTCGACGTCATTCAGGAAGAGGCGGAAGAGGACCTGCGCGCTCTGGCCGGTGTCGGCGACGAAGAGATTTCAGACAACGTCATGACCATCGCCCGCTCGCGCCTGACCTGGCTGGTGGTCAATCTCGGTACGGCCGTCCTTGCCTCCGTGGTGATCGCGCTATTCGAGGATACGATCGAGGCGATGGTGGCGCTCGCCGTCTTGATGCCGATCGTCGCCTCCATGGGCGGCAATGCCGGTACCCAGACAATGACTGTGGCCGTTCGAGGTATCGCAACTCAGGAACTCGGTGCCCGCAACCTCTTGCGCGTTCTCAACCGCGAAATCCTTGTGAGCGTCTTCAACGGGGTTGCTCTTGCGATCCTTATCGGCGTGACCGCCTGGTTGTGGTTCGCCAGTCTTGGTCTTGGCGTCGTCATCGGCGGAGCAATCGTCATCAACATGCTGTTTGCGGGCCTGTCAGGGTTGCTCATTCCCATCGTGCTCGACAAGGTCAATGTCGATCCGGCGATCGCTTCCAGCGTTTTCGTGACGACGGTCACCGATGTCGTCGGCTTCTTCGCTTTCCTCGGCATTGCCGCACTCTGGTTCGGTCTGCCGTTCTGATCTGTCGGCTTGTTCCTGAGGTCGTTCTCTCCCAGGAAATTGGCCTGAAAAGGCGCTGCAAATAGAAAGCGGCCGCCGACCCGGTTCATCGCCGGGATACTGACAGCTTGGCCGGCACACTGGCACAAAGGTGAGCGCGGAGAGGCGATGGGCCGCCTCTCCAAAGAGGCTCAGGCGTCGAGACCCGCCTCGCGCAGATTGTCGCGCAGGCGCATGACCTTCTGCTGCAGATCCATGACTTCCTCCAGCTTCAGGCCGGTGGAAGACAGGATGCAGGAACTGAAATGCTCGGTCTTCTTCTGCAACGCGCGGCCCTTGCGGGTCAGCTTCAGGATCACCTGGCGCTCGTCCTTGATATTGCGCGTGCGCGTCACCAGTCCCATGGCTTCCAGCCGCTTTAAAAGCGGAGTCAGCGTATTGGTGGCGAGCTGCAGTTTCGACGTGATCGCGCCGACAGGAACGTTGTTGGTTTCCCAAAGAACGGTCATGGCCAGGAACTGCGGATAGGTGAGGCCGGCTTCCTTCAGGAGCGCCTTGTAGACACCGTGCATGGCATGGTTGGCGGAATAAAGCGCAAAGCACAGGAACCGGTCGAGCGGCAGCGCGTCATTTGCCCATTCTGGCAGATCGGCATCTGCCAGCGTATCATCTGCCAGACTCTCGGCATCGGAAGCTGCTTCTGGCAGGTCTGGTGGTGCTTCTGCCTGTGCTTCGATTTCAACCGAAATCGGGTTGGCGGCCGATGCTGCTTCAACTTCCGCATCTGCGGCTTCGTCACTGGACGCGGGCTCTGCGTCCTTAGCTGCCTCGGCGGTCGCTTTGGCGGCCTTCTTGCTCGGCTTCTTGTCAGACTTTTCGGCCTTGGCCGGTTTGTCTTTCTTGGGGGTCTTGGTCACTTCGGGCGTGGAAAATCCGATCGCATCGAGAAGGGACATCTGGTCGGTGGTCTCTGTCATGGGCTCGTTATAAATCGCGCGCGATATGGTCGCAACCAGTTGACGTTTCGCCGGTGTGTGTATATGTGAATAATATATATCGCAGACGATATAAACTGATGCGATATAAATTGTTCGACCAACCCCAGCAAAGGAGCCTGCAGATGGCTGTCGATGTGAAGTATGAGACCAAAGCAAAGGCGACCGGCGGCCGGGACGGCGCGGCTGAGACTTTAAGCGGATCGTTGAAGGTGAAACTCTCGACCCCGAAGGAACTCGGTGGTGCAGGCGGTGAAGGCAACAATCCGGAAGAGCTGTTCGCGGCCGGTTATGCAGCCTGCTTCATCGGCGCGATGAAATTTGTCGGTGGACAGGAAAAGATCGCCGTTCCGGCAGACACCTCCATCACCTCGACCGTCGGTATCGGCCCGCGCTCCGAAGGCGGCTTTGGTCTCACCGTTGCGCTGGAAGTCTCCCTGCCGGGTCTCGACAAGGCTGTGGCGGAGAGCCTGGTCGCCAAGGCGCATCAGGTTTGCCCGTATTCCAACGCCACCCGCAACAACATCGACGTCAAGCTGACGGTTGTATGATCTGTTTCCGGATCGGCGTATTGCGCGCCGATCCGGAGCTCAATTGACGACCCAGCTGCCGGCCACTCCAAGGTCGACACAGCCGGTGAGCCGGTTATTCTGGTCTGCAGAGTGACTCCTTCTGGAAAACGGCAGGGACCGGTATGCGGCCGAAGCTGGACGGCATCTTGGAGACAGCGGTCTATGTCGACGACATGGAGGCGGCGCATGAATTTTATTCCGGCGTTCTTGGCCTGAAGCGCATGGTCGCGGGCGAAAGGCTTTATGCCTATGACGCCGGTCCGGCTCAGGCCCTGCTCGTGTTTCACCGGGGGCATACGGGTGAGGATGTCGAGACGCCGGGCGGGACAGTCCCAGGTCACGATACGCAAGGTCACAGCCATTTCGCCTTTCGTGTTGCGGCAGGAGAACTCCAGGCCTGGCGAACCCATCTGGCAAATGAGGGCGTTGCCATCACCAGTGAGGTGACCTGGCCGGCCGGTGGCACAAGTCTCTATTTCAACGATCCGGACGGGAATGTGCTGGAACTGGCGGCTGCGCCGCTCTGGCCGAACTTCCTATCGTGAATTTTAACGGTTTTTGGGCAGGATGCCTGCGTTTCTGAGCGATCGGGTGGCGGTATGAAATTCCTGCAAGCAATCCTGCGGACCCTGTTCTACGTTGTGGTCGGCGGGGTGATTTCCATTGTCGGAGCGGCGTTTTTCTTCATGAACTGGGAACCTGACCGGAACGCTTTTCCCATTCGCGGTATCGATGTGTCCCATCATTCGGGCGACATCGACTGGGCACAGGTCGCGGGTGACGATGTTGCCTTTGTCTATATGAAGGCGAGCGAGGGTGGCGATTTCAAGGACGGCGCCTTTGCCCGCAACTGGGCCGGAGCGGGCAGTGCCGGGCTTGCCCGTGGGGCCTATCATTTCTTCAGCCTCTGCCAGCCGGGCAGCAAGCAGGCTGAAAACTTCCTGGCGGTGTTGCCGCAGGACAGCACGATGCTGGCGCCGATGGTGGACCTGGAGTTTACCGGCAATTGCGCAAGACGGCCGCCGGTGGAAGAAGTCCTGCGCGAGGTCAGCGAATTCGCTGCAGCGGTCGAGAAGGCGCGGGGCAAGCAGGTGATTTTCTACGCGCCGGAAGACTTCTATCTGCAATACCTCAAGGGCAACGGCCTCAACCGGCGCCTCTGGGCCCGCTCCCTCTGGCATTCGCCCGCCTATGGCTCGAAATGGGTGCTGTGGCAATATCACGACAAGGGGACGATTAAGGGCATTGCGGGCAATGTTGATCTCAATGTCCTGCATTCGGAATCGAGTCTTGATAGTCTCAAGATGTGATTTGATAACCTGTTGTAATGTAAATCATAAAACAGACGTGTTGACTTTAACGTAAAAAGGCGAAACTGTGCGCTCGAACAAGGAGCGGGCATGCAGCGCTATTACACCATCACCCAGCTGACGCAGGAATTCGACATCACCACGCGGACCTTGCGGTTTTATGAAGCGCAGGGGTTGGTGGCGCCGACCCGTCGTGGCCGGCAAAGGCTCTATACGCCCGGTGATCGTACGCGCATCAAGCTGATCCTGCGCGGCAAGCGGCTCGGCTTTTCCCTGAACGAAATCAAGGAAATGATCGAGATGTATGGCAGTGCGCCGGGAGAAACCGGCCAGTTGCGCCTGCTCCTCGACAAGATCGCCGCCCGCCGTGCGGAGCTTCTGGAAAAGCAGCGCGACATTGAGCTGACACTACTGGAACTGGACGAGGTGGAGGCCGGTGCCAAGGCGCGCATTGCTGAACTCAGCACGGGATCCGTGCAGACGTCGGAGGAAGCCTGATGGACCTGTCGCCCCGTGATCCCGATTGGGAGACCCGCGTTAGAAAGAGTTTTGCGGCGCAACAGTTCATGGACCATCTAGGGGCCAAGATGGTGCATGTCGCGCCCGGCGCGGTCGATCTGGAACTGACCATGCGACCGGAGCTCACCCAGCAGCATGGTTTCTTTCATGCGGGTGCGACATCTTCCATTGCCGACAGCGCCGCGGGCTATGCGGCCCTGACGCTGTTTGCGCCAGGCGTCGGCGTGCTCACCAGCGAATACAAGATCAACCTGCTCAATCCGGCGAAACAGCAGATACTGCTGGCGCGGGGCAGGGTGGTGAAGCCCGGACGCACGCTGACAATTGCCAAGGCGGATGTCTATGGCCTCGATGACGGCTTGCAGGTGCATGTGGCAACGGGTCTCTTCACGCTTGTGAGCGTGTCGGGCGTGAAGGATTGAACCTATGAACGCGATCGAGATCCGGCCGCTCCGGCCTGAGGACAAGGAGGCCTGGCTGGTTCTGTGGCAGGGCTATCTGACCTTCTATGAACAGGAACTAGCACCTGAGATCACCGAAGATCTGTTCGCGCGCCTGCTTTCCGGCAAAGGCCATAACGCCCTGGTCGCTGTCAGCGGCGGTGTTCCGGTCGGCCTGGTGCACTACCTCTTTCACGACAGTTCCTGGTCGACCCGATCCGTCTGCTACCTGGAAGACCTTTACGTGAGCGAGGACCTGCGCCTCTCGGGTGCCGGCCGCAAACTGATCGAGGCGGTCTATGCCGCCGCCGATGCCGAGCCAACCGCCAATGGCGAGGTCTATTGGCAGACCAAACAAGACAACGCGCGCGCCCGGCAGCTTTACGACCGGGTCGGCGTCCTGAGTGAATTCATCCGCTACGACAGGCCCTGAGAGCCTTGGGAGGTATCCAAATGATCCGCAACGATTTTCCGGGTTTCAATTTCGATCTCGGCGAGACCGCCGACATGCTGCGGGACACCGTTCGGTCCTACAGCCAGGACCGGATTGCGCCACTCGCCGAAAAGATCGATCGCGAGGACTGGTTCCCGCGCGAACTCTGGCCTGAAATGGGTGAACTCGGCCTGCACGGCATCACCGTTGAAGAGGAATGGGGTGGTTCCGGCCTTGGCTATCTGGAACACTGCATTGCCATGGAAGAGGTCAGCCGGGCCTCGGCTTCCATCGGTCTCAGCTACGGTGCCCATTCGAACCTTTGCGTCAACCAGTTGCGCCGCTGGGGCAGTGACGACCAGAAGAAACGTTACCTTGGCAAGCTGGTGACCGGCGAGCATCTTGGCGCACTTGCCATGTCCGAGCCGGGTGCCGGGTCCGACGTCGTCTCCATGAAGCTGCGCGCCGACAAGAAGGGCGACCGCTACGTCCTCAACGGCTCCAAGATGTGGATCACCAACGGCCCGTCCGCCGACACCATGATCATCTATGCCAAGACGGATGTGGATGCCGGCCCGAAAGGCATCACTGCCTTCCTGGTGGAGAAGGACTTCAAGGGTTTCTCTGTCGCCCAGAAGCTCGACAAGCTCGGCATGCGCGGCTCCGAGACCGGCGAGCTGGTGTTCCAGGACTGCGAGGTGCCGGAAGAGAACGTGCTCGGCCAGGTGGGCAAGGGCGTCAACGTGCTGATGTCCGGCCTCGACTACGAGCGTGCGGTTCTGGCTGCCGGTGCCGTCGGCATCATGCAGGCGGCGATGGATGTGGTCATCCCTTACATCCATGAGCGTGAGCAGTTCGGACAGCCGATCGGTTCCTTCCAGCTGGTCCAGGGCAAGGTCGCGGACATGTATGTCTCGATGAATGCGAGCAAGGCCTATGTCTATGCCGTGGCGAAAGCCTGCGACCGGGGAGAAACGACGCGAGAAGACGCGGCCGGAGCAATCCTCTATGCTGCCGAAAACGCGACCAAGCTGGCGCTCGATGCCATCCAGCTCCTTGGCGGCAACGGCTATATCAACGAGTATCCGACCGGCCGCCTGCTGCGCGACGCCAAGCTCTACGAGATCGGTGCCGGCACCTCGGAAATCCGCCGCATGCTGATCGGCCGTGAAATATTCAACAAGACCGCCTGACAAGGTGTGTGGGGACCGGAAATGAAACAGAAGCGCCTGCCGGAAGAAGCGGAAGCAAAATCACCGGCAGGCGCCGATATTTCGTTCCTGATGGATGGGCCAACCGGCAACATGATCCACGCGCTGGTGCCGGCCGGCCAGATCAACCGCGCGACCCGGCATGGTACGGTGCATGAATTCTGGTACGTCCTGGAGGGAAGGGGCCAGATCTGGCGCTCCCTGGATGGAGCCGAGGCCATGACGACGCTGGAACCCGGGGTTGCCATCGACATTCCGGCGGGCACTGCGTTTCAGTACCGCAATACAGGCCCCGATCCGCTGAAGTTCATCTGTGTTTCGATGCCACCCTGGCCGGGTGACGGCGAGGCGGAGTTCGTCGACGGGCCGTGGATGCCAACACTATCGACATAGGGGCGCGAGAGAGTGTTGGCGCGGGTCTGCCTGATTCCTGCAGGCAGACCGGATGCGGATCTCTAATGATTGCCGCATACACCTCAGCCGCCTTCCAGACAATTCCAGAACGTATTTGCGACAGGTGCCCGAACGGTTGTTCAATTTTTCGAAGTTGACAACATACCAACTGGTCGGTATTCATATTGCATGAGCAAGGAACCTGCAAAAACCAGAAAGCCCGATGCGCGCGTAAAGCTGCTGGATGCGGCGCTGCGCGTGATCCGCATGAAGGGCTACACCGCGACGACGGTCGACGATCTCTGCCGCGAGGCAGGGGTGACCAAGGGCGCCTTTTTTCATCATTTCAAGTCCAAGGACGACCTTGCGGTCTCTGCCGCTGATCATTGGTCGGAAGTCACAGGCGCTCTCTTCGCACAAGCGCCTTACCACCGGCACGCAGATCCGCTGGACCGGGTGCTCGGCTATGTGGATTTCCGAAAAGAAATCCTGCGGGGCGAGGTGTCCGAATTCACCTGCCTCGTCGGCACCATGGTGCAGGAGGTCTATGACACAAGTCCGGCCATCCGGGACGCCTGCAACCGCAGCATAACCGGTCATGCGGCGACGCTCGTTGCCGATATCGAAGCGGCGGCGCTTGAGAGGGACGTGGAAGTTCCGGGCGGAGCCGGGGCGCTGGCGCTTTACACCCAGGTCGTGCTGCAGGGGGCCTTCGTGCTGGTGAAGGCCAGCAACGATGCGTCGATTGCCGAAAACAGCATCGACCATCTGAAACGCTACATCGAACTGCTGTTTGCGCGCGATTGAAACGCGGCGTTAAGGAGGGAGTGCGTGATGAGCAAGGTTGAGATCCGCAAGGAAGGACTGACGCTGGAGCTGGTCAGGGAGATCTCTGCACCTCGAAAGGCCGTCTGGCATTGCTGGAGCGATCCGGAGCTTCTGAAACTCTGGTTCTGTCCCAAACCCTGGTTCGTGTCGGAGGCACAGATCGACATGCGTCCGGGCGGACGGATGAACACGGTCATGAACGGACCCGATGGCGAACGCTTTGAAAATGTCGGCATGATCCTCGAAGTGGTCGACGGACGGCGCCTGACCTTCACCGACGCCTTTTCGGAAAACTTCACGCCAAGAGAAAACGGGTTCATGACCGGTTATGTGGAATTGGTCGACCTTTCGGGGAACGGAACCCGCATGGTCTGGGGGGCGCGCCACGCCAATGAAGCAGCCCGGGACAAACACCTGGAAATGGGTTTCGAAGTGGGCTGGAAAGCAGCCTCCGCCCAACTCGATCTGTTGGCACGTTCTATCACCCTCGACGGTTTGGGCGAGGTCAGGGATTTCGATGCGAAGGTTCGGACCTGCCTGTTCTTCCGGGAGAACGGAGAGGAAGCGGCCAACTATTATACGTCCCTGTTGCCGGACAGCGAAATGGGAACGGTCTACCGTCCGGATCCCCGCGGCCCGGTGCTGGTTGCCGAATTCACGCTCGCGGGAACGCCCTATATGATCCTCAACGGCAATCCGGATGTGCAGCCGAGCCACCTGACGTCCATTTCGGTCCTGACCGAGGATCAGGCCGAGACGGACCGGCTCTGGGCGGCGCTTCTGGCCGACGGCGGAGAGGAAGGCCAGTGCGGCTGGTTGAAGGACCGCTATGGCGTTCACTGGCAGATCGTGCCGAAGGTGCTGCCGCGTCTTATGCATTCGGGCAATCCGGAACGGGCCGGCCGGGTTACCGCGGCTCTGATGAAGATGCGCAAGATCGACATTGCCGGTCTCGAAGCTGCTGCCTGAGCCCGCCAAGCCGGGGTTTCGCCGAAAAGGCAAACAAGAGACGCCGCCTGCATGGGCGGCGTTCCCGTTTGTCCATGTCCGAACAAACAGTGCCATTGCCGCCGCCACACATTCCATGTTCTTGTTTTCCGGGAGAGGAGAAGATCGAATGAGCGAAACGTCGCTTCAATTTCACCCGGCAACTGCGGACCGCTGGAACGATCTCGTCGACCTCTTCGGGCCGGAGCGCGGGGCCTGCGGCGGATGCTGGTGCATGTGGCCGTTTCTGCGTGCCAGGGACTGGCAAGCCATGGCGCGCGATGAGCGGCGCGATGCGCTCAAGGCCAAGGTGAACGAGGGGTTGGAGCCCGGCCTGCTTGCCTACCGAGAGGGTATCGCAGTCGGGTGGGTCGCCTTCGGCCCGCGCGAGCGCTATGTCCGTTTTCAGCTCAGCAGAACGACAAAACCTCTGGAGGCGGACAGCGAAGACCTCGTCCGCGCGACACATGCTGTGACCTGCTTCTATGTTCGCAGCGGACACAGGAAAGCGGGCCTGATGGACAAGCTCCTCGGAGCCGCGGTTGACCGGTCGCGTCAAAACGGGGCGAAATGGCTGGACGCCTGTCCGATCGAATCGGACAAGCCCCTGCATTGGAGCGAGGGGTTCGTGGGCTTCACGCCGGTGTTCCGTCGCACCGGATTTGAAGAAATCGCCCGCCGGAGCCCCAGGCGCCCCTTGATGCGAATGTCCCTGTAACGGCGGGAGCCTGCATGACCGGTGAAACCGACCTTGACACCCTGATCTCGCACATGCGCCCCATGCTGGATCCGGAGCCTTATGTCTTTTGTACTTTTGCCGCCAAATCGCTGACTGAGCTCGCGGAATATGAGCCGATCGGTCTTTTCACCGAAACCGAGGGCGTAACTGCAATCCTGCCGGTGGAGCGGGCGCGAGAGTTGGGCCTGGCCGAGGCCGAATGGTTCCGTCGGATCACCCTGACCGTTCATTCGTCGCTGGAAGCCGTCGGCCTGACCGCCGCCATTGCCAATGCGCTTGCTGCCAGGGGTATCTCGGCCAATGTCGTCGCCGCCTTTTTTCACGATCATGTCTTCGTGCCCGAGGAACGGGCGGAAGAAGCTCTGGAAGCTCTGCGCGTGCTTGCAGGAGATCTTTGACAGCCGAGCTTCCCGCCGCAACTGCTGACACGGTGCGATTTCAGTGGATTTTTCCTTGCAATTTGCAGGACGCCTTCCCATTCCTAAACGGGAGTAAGCGGGGTTGAAAGCATGCTACGGGTAAAGCGGCGTCTGGCGGCAATCATGTGCGCGGATGTTGCACAATATTCCAAGCTCATGGAGCGGGATGAGGACGGAACGCTGGACAGGCTCAAGGCCTACCGGACGGTCATGTCCGCCCTGACGGAGCGCCACAACGGCCGCATCGTCAACACCTGGGGCGACGCAGTCATCATTGAGTTCGTCTCCGTCATGGAAGCCGTGCAATGCTCGGTCGATATCCAGAACGAGCTTTCCCTGCGCAATGCCGAGCTTCCCGATCTCAACCGGATGGAATTCCGGATCGGCATCAATCTCGGCGACATCATGGTCGAGGGCGACGACATTTACGGCGACGGCGTCAATGTGGCCGCGCGGCTGCAGGAAATCGCCCCCCGCGGCGGCATCATGCTGTCCCAGTCGGTCTATGACCAGGTCAAGACCAAGATGGCATTGGGGTTCGACCCGCTTGGACCTCAGCACGTCAAGAACGTCACCGATCCGGTGGAAACCTATTCGGTTCGGCTTGGCGGTCGCAATGCACCAGAAGAACCGGACATTGCCGGCGCGCAGGAAGCGCAGAAACCGGCAAGTCCGGGTTCGGCGGCAAAGCCGGAATGGGACCGAGATACGCAAGCGATCGCCAACGGTTTCGAGCAGTCACGGCGCTGGCTGCGCGCGCAGCCGCGCCGGGTGCGAGGCTGTGTCTTCATGATCGGCTTCTTCTTTGTGCTCAACCTGCTGACGTCGGGTCTTGGAACCCTGTGGTTCGTCTGGCCGTCGCTGCCCTTTGCCGCAATGCTTGTCTGGCATCTTTTGGTCGGGCGGCGCGAAAAGTCTCTGCAGCGTCATCCCCAGCAGGGGGAATGACATTCGAACGCCGGCGCGTTGCCAATCTGATAACTCTTTTCGCGCTAATGGGGATCTCATGATTTGCGAGTGCCGGTGACTTCGCTTACACATGGACCAACGCCGGGGTGGCGGATTGCTTCGCCCTCCGTTGAAACTGCCGGCCAGCCCGGCCCAACAGCAAAGGGAGCTTAATCCTGCGCATGAAAAATTATTCGACCACGGTGCCTGCACGCCTCGACGATGACGAGGACGACAAAACCAAGAGCCAGCCGTCGATCCAGGTCGACAAGCATCTGTTCGAAGCGCGCACGGTGCTGATCACCGGACCGGTGAGCCAGGACATGGCCCGCGACGTCTGTGCCCGTCTGCTTGCGCTGGCGCAGGTCTCCAACGATCCGATCACCGTCATCGTGTCGTCTCCGGGCGGTCATGTCGAATCGGGCGACATGATCCACGACACCATCAAGTTCATTTCACCGGAAGTCCGCATCCTGGGCATGGGCTGGGTCGCAAGCGCCGGTGCGCTGATCTATGTCTCCGTGCCGAAGGAAAAGCGCTTCTGCACCCCGAACACCCGCTTCCTGCTGCATCAACCGTCCGGCGGTGCCGGCGGCATGGCCACGGATATCGAAATCCAGGCCAAGGAGATCATCAAGATGCGCGATCGCCTCAACAAGATTTTTGCGGATGCGACCGGACAGCCGATCTCTCGCATCGAGAAGGATACCGACCGCGACTACTGGATGGGTCCGGAGGAGGGCATCTCCTACGGTCTTGTCGGCAAGGTGGTGACGCGCGTTGACGAACTGGGCTGATCCAGCCCAAGGACGAAATGAAACGCCGGCCTCGTGCCGGCGTTTTGCGTTTCCGGCACCGGGATCAGGCGCTCAGCCGGTCCGGATCGACGGAATAGACCAGCACCGGGGCTGCGGGTTTGGGATCAAGCACCTGGGGCTGCAAGCGCTGCATGAGCGCCCGGAGATCCGCTTCGTCGGCTGCGAGCGCATTGCCGCCGAAGAACACCGCAACGAGGTGATCGACGAAGCGTTCATACACATCCACGCAGGTACAGATCGGCGACAGCAGCGCCGATACGGGCTTGCCGTCGTAAAACGGAGCGCCGCCAAAGAGGAAAGTGAGGAATTCCGTGAGGTCGTCGGACCGCTCGAATTCCTGCCGGAAGCCGGCGAGGTCGAAACACGGATCCTGTTCCAGGCGTGCCTGCAACCTTGGCATCGCTCGCATGATCGCCTTGCGTCCGCCGAGTTTCATGTAGAGTGTCATCTGGCTCACCTCGATAGTGCCGTCGATTGAATGCGGACACACTGCCGCATCCCGGGCCCAACCCCTGTGACTGCGATCACGGAACGTTTCTTTGCAGAATTGACAGGTCGCATGGCCACAGCGGCATTCCCTTGAACCGCCGGCGCATGCCTGTCCGGTTCGCGGCGCAAGATGTCGGTAAATTATGGCAGTGGCATTACAGGAGCGTTTGGAAGAGAGGCTTGACCAATTTCGCCGCCGGGAAGGTCACGCACCGGTGGCATAGGCTGTATCGGCTTGCGAGGCGAACTCTTCATATTCGCCGTCCTTGACGACGCAGGCCCGTCCGGCGTCCTTCGCCGCATAGAGGTTTTTGTCTGCCCGCAGGAAAAGGCTTTCCGGCGTGTCGCCACGTTGCACGACGCTAAGTCCGGCACTCGCCGTATAGGGATACCGTTTGCCGCCGGATATGAGCGGCGTTTCGTTGATGAGGTTGAGCATTCTGGTAACGACACCGCCGGCAGGGCCCAGGCCTGTTTCCGGCAGGATCAGCGCGAATTCCTCTCCACCGATCCGGCAAAAGACATCGGTCTGACGCACGTGCTCCAGGCAGCGGTTGGCGAAATGCACAAGGATCTCGTCTCCAAGCTGATGGCCATGTGCGTCATTGATAAGTTTGAAATGATCCAGGTCGATCAAGGCGACACAAAAGGTGTGATCGTAGCGGCTGGAGCGGCTGAACTCTTTTTCCAGTTCCTGGTCGAAGCCGCGACGGTTGTAGACTTCCGTCAGTGCGTCGGTCAGGGCCAGATTTTCAAGATGGGTCTTTTCCCGTCCGAAGTATCTGATCTTGTTGGTGAGGGAAGCAATGTCATCGTTTAGGGATGCGAACTTGCTTGAAAGGCTCAGGCCTTCGTCGAAGCGGATCATCACGGCACCGTCGATACCGGTATCCGGCACGGCCAGCCTGTGGCCGAAGGCGATGCAGTCGAACCCCGACTTCAGTTCCAGCCGGGTGGGCAGGGGCGTTGTCGTCGAGTGGCAGAGTTGGAAAAACATCCTCGCCTTGTTCAGATCGACCGCCTGGTTTGCAAATGGCGCACCGACCAGGAAACCTGCCTTGACACATGCCGGAGAGTTGGCCAGAGCGACAGCCCCCGTTGCATCGAGAACGACGATCGGCTGGGGCATGGTCTGGATTATGGCGGCGATGACGGCAGCGGATTTAGGCACCCTGGCGGACCTTGTAGAACTCCCTGCCGCGGTCATCCGGTTCGGAGGACTGGGCAAGGTGGATGATTACCCTGCAGTCGCTGTCGCCTTTCGCAAGCGCCCGGTCGATTGTAACGCGCGCATAACCGGCACTGTCAGCGGCGAGGCGCCCGAAGACATTTGCCGTCATCATGCACAGGGAAGGCCGGCCTTTGACCTTGTCCCCGAACGGGCAGGTGCTGTTCCGCAGAATCAGGACACTGTGATCCTCGTATTCCACGGTGAATTTGCCACCGATCCGGCGCTTGAGATCGGTCAGCACATCTGACAGCATCTCCTTTGGAATTGTGTCCAGGCTCAGCGCGTTCCTGTAGTCCCGGTTGATGGTGTCGCCGATCCGGTTGGCGACAAGGGCGATAAAGCCTTCCGCTTCGTTCAGGCCGACAATGTCCTGCAGGGCACCAGTGAGTTCCCGGACAATCTGATTGAAGAAGTCCGTGGATTCGAGAGGGATCGAGACCTCCTCCAACAGAGGCATCGCACGACTTTGTTCGACCGGCGGACTCATTGTCGATCCTCTTAAGGTTGTAATCTTACGTTGGGTGAACTTTCTTTCTATTCCATTAAAATGTTGAAATACTGACAGAATTGACACAACCTCGGTACATGAAACAAGTTCAATCGAACGGTTCATTAACGGAACCCTGTCAGAATTGCCACGGTCTCCGGTGGATATATTTCAAACGTTGCGGAGCCAAGGCTTCAGTCGGACAGGAAAACGCAAGGTCATACCTAGTTTTTGGGCGAAGTCTCTCCGCCGATGCGAAATCGCCGCGGCCTCAAAAAAGTCCGCTTCGCGCTGTCCGGTCACTCTATTGAAGCAGCGAGTCGGATTTTCACATGTATGTCGTCCTCTCCAAGATCGGCGGTTTCCTTATTCTCCCGTCCAATTTCCTGATCATTATGACCCTGTTGGGTCTGCTGCTTGCTGCCATGACGCGCTGGCGCCGTACGGGAAGGGTGCTGAGCTGGGCGGGTGCGCTGGGGCTCGCCTTCTGTGCCTATTCGCCGGCGGCGAACTGGCTGATCCTGCCACTTGAGGACCGCTTTCCCCGTCCGGAGAGCCTTGAAGGCTATGACGGGATCATCGTGCTTGGCGGGGCGGTGGATACCGTCGTAACGGGTGGACGCGGCGACACGGCGCTGACCATGTCGGCAGAGCGCATCACGATCACCGCGCGGCTGGCGAAACTCCTGCCGGAGGCGAAAGTCATACACACCGGCGGGCAAGGCATCATTGTCGCTTCGCAGGCCACCGAGGCGGAAGGGGCGGCACGGCTGTTTGAGGACTTCGGCATCGTGCCAGACAGGGTCATCCTGGAGGACGAGTCACTGAACACCTGGCAGAACGCCGTCTATGCGAAAAGGCTGGTGGATCCCAGGCCTGATCAGAAATGGCTGCTGGTGACGTCCGCCTATCACATGCCGCGGGCCATGGGTGTTTTCGAAAAGGCCGGCTGGACCGGGGTAACGGCCTATCCGGTCGATTACCGCACCAGAGGCATTGCCGACAGGGGGCTGGGCTTCGACGGGGCCTCGAAGGGCCTGCGCCGCTTCGACATTGCCTTCCGGGAATGGCTGGGTCTGGCGGTCTATGGCGCGCTTGGCCGGAGCACGGCGTTCTTTCCCGGGCCATAAGTCAGGAAAATGCTTTCATCATGTGCAGACTTTTGAAATTCAGGCTCTTTTACTGATCCTGGCCGGATACCATATAGTGGTTTCATTCAAGGATTCGAAAGGACGGGGCTGATGGTCCTCGAAGCGCCGCTGGTCGCAGCAGACGTCGTTCAATGGCTTTACAGCGATGCACCGCATCTGAAGGGTACGCTGGAAATCGTCACCGAGATGGCTAAACGCCTGCGCGCCGGCAAGGTTCCCGTCGACCGGGTCACCACCGGCATCTGGGTGGTGCATCCGAACGTGCGCGCGGAAAGTTCCATCTGGTTGAGCGACAAGGCGCCGGAGCTGCGGCTGCACACGGCCGACAACAAGTCCCAGGACGAATACCAGAAAAGTCCCATCAAGCTTGTGCATGAGACCAAGGGACCCGTGCGCGTGGAAATCGAGCGCAAGGCAGGGGCGGCGGACGCGTTTCCGATCACGGTCGAATTGCGCGATGACGGGTTCACGGACTATATCTCCCTGCCGATGCCGTTTTCCGACGGCTCGGTCAAGGTGGCGAGCTTTGCCACAAGAGCGCCGGGCGGGTTTTCCTCCTCTCATCTCAGCGTGTTTGAGTCGCTGATCAGGCCTCTGGCACTGGTGTGTGAACTGAAGACCCTGCGCCGGACCGCAGAAACGGTTCTGGACACCTATGTCGGGCCACGGGCGGGGCTGAAGGTTCTGGACGGTACCACGCGGCGCGGCGAGGGCGAATGGATCAAGGCGATTGTCAGCTTCGCCGACATTCGCGGCTTCACGCGCCTTTCCAACACGCTTCCGGCCGACAAGATCATCATCTTCCTGAACAAGTATTTCGGGGCAATGACGGCCGCGGTTGAAGCCCATGGCGGCGAGGTGCTGAAATTCATCGGCGACGAAGTCATGGCGATCTTCCCCTATGAGACGGAGGAAGAGGCGCGCGACGCGGCCATGCGGGCGGTGTTGGCCGCCAAGGAAACGTTGAAGCGGATCGAGGAGATCAACTCGGCACGCACCTGCATGGTGACGCCGGATATGAGCGTTGGCATCGCATTGCATGCGGGCGACGTCTTCTACGGCAACGTCGGCAGCGAAACGCGGCTGGATTTCACGGTTGTCGGGCCGGTGGTGAACCTGGCTGCCCGCATTGCCGAGCTTGCCAAGGATCTGGAGCGCCAGCTTCTGGTGTCGGATGCGATCGCCGATATCATGGGCTGCCGCTCCGGCCTCTTCGGTCACTACCAGGTGAAGGGTTTCGACGATCCTGTTTCGGTCTATTCGCCGGATCTCTCCGGCAATCCGGAAATAGGATATTGCCCCAAGAGCACCGCGGCTCTGGCCCTGGAAGCGAACTGACGCCGGAGCAGCACCAGCAGAACCGCCAGGGTTGTCGCAGCAAAGACGTAAGGGCCGGCGAACCAGCCCAGAAAGCCTATGGAAAAGAAAAAGGCACGCTGGCCGCGATTGAAATGGCGGCCGGCGAGCACGTTGAGTTCGCCCGCCTGCAACGCCATCCTGCGGATGCTCTCATCGTCCGACATGTCCTTTTGCGGCACTGCACCCATGACGATGCTGGCATAGTTGAACAGCCGGTAGGCCCAGCCGAACTTGAAGAATCCATACGCAAAGATCAGCGTCAGTCCAAGCACCTTGATCTCCCATAGTGCGCGGCTTTCGGCGACCGGAATGGAAAGATCTCCCGCAATTTGAAGAATGCGTTCGGTCGCGTCGAGCAGCGCAAAACAGCCGCCGATCGCCAGCAGCGACGTGGAAGCAAAGAAGGCCGTGCCCTGTTGCAGGCCCGACAGGATCGCCGTGTCCATGATACGTACGTCCCTGTCGCACATTGCGATCATCCAGTTGCGGCGATAGCCGTCCATGGCGCTCGACAGGGTCTTGTTGCGCAAGGGGCTGAGGTCGACGAGTACGTTGAAACCGAACCAGGCTGTCAGAAACCAGATGGCTGCGGCAAGGTCCAAATCCGAAAGCGCGTGCATCGCGGCCCCTTCAAAAAATCAGGCCTTCGAATCCGGCCCGAAAGTGTCTTAGCAGAGTTTTCCTCAGTGTCTAAGTGACGCAAACGTAAGGCTTAAGCCCTTGACAAATCGCGAGGTTCCGAGCCTTGCAAAAAAGTGGGATCAGCTGCTCTATTTTTGCGCTTGCGAAAAGGTAAGGGATCGTTTACCTCCTCGCCTCAATGGCGCCATATTCGAGGTCGGTGGGACCCAGGTGCCGCAAAACAAGATGTAGGGTTTTTATGGACGAAAACGTGCAGAAATCCTGTTGGAGCGTCACTCTTTGGACTGTCGCTGCAGTAGGCATCGCATTGTCGATGGTTCTTCTGTTCAACGATGTTGAAAGTGCTCAACAAGCCGTCGCCGTCGCTCAATAAGCCAACGGGACGCAGGGAACAAAGGCGCAGCATCTGCTGCGCCTTTTGCCGTTCAAGGAGCTGATTTTCCGGTTGTTTTACGGTCGGCGCTCAGACGAGGCGTCACCCGGGAGCGGCACGCCGGGACGGTCGGAATGCCCGTAAGCCTGACGGAACTCCATCTGCCGCACGACTGTCTTGCTGCCGGGGTGACTGATCAGAAAACCTGAATAGGCCTTCTCGCCAATTGGCAGCAGCACCAGTTGCACCTTGCCGGAACCCGGCCAGTCGAGATTTGCACCCCAGGCCGGCACATCTGCCGGCTTTTCCTTGCCGAACAGGGCAACGATATCGATGCCGTGCAAGAGACCTGTGCCGTTGGCATCCCAGGCAAGTGCGGCCAATCCCTGGTCCAGCGGGAAGAGACGCATTCCGGCGCCGTTGATTTCCACCATCAGGCTGTCGTCACTGTCCAGTTCGATCCTGGCCGTACCCTCGCTCATGTCGGTTTCCAGCGGTTGGCGCACGCCGTCCTGCTGCACGAAACCTTCCGTGTTCACAACCTTGAAAAGGCCAAGGGGAAGGTCGCTTGCCGCCTTGAGCGGAAAACTTAAAAGGAAAAAGACAAGCAGCGAAATGAGTGTTCTAGACACGCCCGGCCCCTGAATTGCGCTCGTGCCTGATCATATTCGGCTAAAACTTTAGAAAGTCTTTGTTCGGTTGAAGAGAAGGGGCGCTAAGACGCTCAAATTTCAAGATTATCGTCTATTTTGACAGGGAGACGACAAGATCCTCGATCGTGGAATGCTCCGGCTGCCATCCTGTCGCGCGTTGGGCATGGCCTATATCGACGGACTGGGAGAGCCCGTAGCCGGCCGCCCAGTCAAGATCGGCCTCAACGCCTTCGGGGACAGGCAGCGTCCGGATCTCCAGCGGCAGTCCATGGCGCGCCGAAATGTGGGAGGCAAGATGGCCGACGGCGATGCCCGGAATGCAGCTTGCAATCAGCGACATGCGGAAGCGGGACTGTTTCAGCGCCAGCGCATAGAGCGCTGCCAGGTCATGTGTCTCCACCAGCGGCCAGATGGTCGCGGTGGCTGCCCGCGTTTCGAACGGCCTGCCTTCCTTCAGCGCGGCCGTCATCTCGGCGATCGGACCGGCGGTGCGGCTGCAGGCAAGGGCGGGATGCACGATCGTCAGGTTGAGATCCGTGCCGTTGGAGAGGGTCCGGATCGTCTCGGCCATGTAGCGGAAGGCAGGCAGGGGGGCGAACTGGGTCTTCTCCGTCAGCGGCTTCTCCAGGCCGTTTGCCGGGTAGAGCCAGATCCCGCCGGTGTAGACCACCTTCAGGGGTTGTTTCTTGTGCCTTGCCGCCTTTTTCAAGGCCAGCATGCTCTGCCGGTCGACCCGGCCCATGTCGTCGGAAAAGGTTGCGCCGGCATGGATCACCGCCTCGCAGGAGGCGGCACGGCCGACCCAGCTCTCCGCGCTGCGCAGATCGCCCGGATAGGCATTCGCCCCAAGGGCACGCAGCCTGGTGGACGAGGCATCGGAGCGCGCGAGGCCGATAACCCTGGCGCCGTCCTGAACCAGCCGTCTCACGATGGCGGAGCCGATCTCGCCGGTGCCACCTGTTACAAACACATCCATCGCCAAAGAGAACCCTGTTCAGGGGGCGGGCGCAAGCGGGCGCGGGGCAGGGTCGTTCAAATTCCACCGGCTATTTTGTGGCAGCTCTTGACCTTGCCGGCAGGGCTGGTAGGTCAGATCCATGACCTTGCATCTGGTAAAGCTGTGTGTGGGCGCGGACAGCGTCGAGTCCCTGCAGGCCTGGATCGATTTCCGGGTCGACAATGCCCGCAAGTCGGGACTAGCGGCCGTGACGACGCATACCACCCGCATGGTGCCGACCCGCAAGGACGAACTTCTCGACGGCGGCTCGCTCTATTGGGTGATCAAAGGCAAGATCCAGGTGCGCCAGCACCTCGTCGACATCCGCCCCTTCACCGACGAGGCGGGCATCAAGCGTTGCGACCTCGTCATGGAACCGCGGCTGATCCTGACCCAGTATCAGCCGAAACGGCCTTTTCAGGGATGGCGCTATCTCAAGGCAAAGGACGCGCCGGCGGATCTGCGACTGGGCGGCAGCGCCCAGGCCATGCCGGAAGACATGCGCCGCGACCTCACCGAGCTTTGCCTCCTCTGACAGAAATTGCTAGTGGAGCGAATTTGACATTTGTGTCCCGCTCGCGGCTAGGCTGATGCTCAAATGTCAAATTCAAAAGCTCCACTAGAATCATATATTTATCTAGTGGTTCTTATGATTCTGACATTTGCTCCAGCGCTAGCCGCAGGGGGATGCAAATGTCAGAAGCGAACCACTAGGCCTTGTACGTCAAGGCGTTCTTCAAGTGCACCAAAAGGCTTTCAAGCGGTGGCCAGCCGCGCTGAAGGTTGGGATTGTCCTTCTTTCGCGTCATCGCAAGATGCGCATATCCATGCACCAGCGACCAGACCAGGATCTCGATCTCGTCGGGGGAGGTTCCCTGCGGAACCAGCGGCGCACAGGTCTCCCGCAGGATTCTGTAGGCTGCCGCGGAATGATGGCTGAACTCCGCATCGTCCTGATTGAAGCTCTGGCCGGAAAAGATGAACAGAAACAATTCCGGATAAGTGGTCGCGTAGTCCAGGTAACCCTGGCAGATCGCTTCGAGCCGGTCGAAGGGCGCTGATCCGGCGGTCCCGAGACGCGACTCCATCGCCTCGCAGAACAACTGGAAGCCGCGGGTGGCAATCGCGGTGGAAAGTCCGGCCAGGTTCTTGAAGTGGTAGGCGGGCGCGGCGTGCGAGACGCCGGCCATGGACGCGCACTCACGAAGCGACAATCCATCGGGTCCACGGGCGCGCAGAAGCTTAACCCCGGCATCAACCAGAGAGGTTCTCAAAGTGCCGTCGCGCTTTCTTTTTGAAGGAGCGGAATCGGTCATGAATTTGTCATCGGCGATTTGCTTGACAGTGTCAAGTTTTCACTTATCTTGACAGTGTCAAGTAAAGAGGGAGGTGGTAATGCGACGCATTGGAACATGGGCCGGTGGAATGGCCTTCTGGACGGCAGCTTTCTTGTCGGTGCTGATCGCGCTGGTATCTTTCCGCTTCCTGCTGCAGGGTGTCGAAGCGTCGATGGAATTCGTTGCACATAATCTGGACGGCAACGCTCTGGCGCTTTACGCGCATATCGGCGTTGCCCCCATTGCGCTTGCCCTGATGCCTTTCCAGTTTATGGCCGGCCTCCGCAATCGGCGCCCGGCATTGCACCGCTGGGTAGGTCGCGTCTACGTCCTCGCCATCCTGGTCTCGGGACTTGCAGGCTTGCAACTGGCCTTTCATTCCAACGCGCAACCGATAGCCGCCGCCGGCTTTGCGGCGCTTGCCGTCCTCTGGCTGGTGACAACCGGTGCCGCATTCGTCTTTGCGATGCGTCGCCAGTTCCCAAGGCATCGCGCCTGGATGCTGCGGTCGGCTTCTCTGACCTTCGCCGCAGTCACGCTCAGGCTCTATCTGGGACTTTCCATGGCATCTGGCGTTGATTTCGACGTGGCTTACACGATCATCGGCTGGGCCTGCTGGGTCCCCAATCTTTTAGCGGTCGAGATTTATCTCGCAGCGACCCGCCGCCGGTTTCCGTCACGTATTGCAACGAAACCCGCATGAGGCCGGGACAAGACGCAGAACCGGTCCCAAACCTTGCCAAACGTCACGAGCGGTCCCACACTTTGTGACAGATATGCATGGAGGGATGGAGCGGAATGTCCAAGACCGGCAATCGTGTAAATGATCCGCTTGTCCGGCAACAGCAAGGAAGCGTGCCCTCTGCGGAGAAGGACGTCAGCAGCTTCCTTCAGAAGGCCGCCGAAATGAAGCCGCAGCCGGACAGCGGCGGTCGGCTGATCTTTGCCCTTGATGCCACCATGAGCCGTCAGCCCACCTGGGACCAGGCCTGTCAGATCCAGGGCGAAATGTTTCAAGAAGCGGGCAGGATCTCCGGGCTGCGGATCAAGCTGGTCTATTTCCGCGGCTTTGGCGAATGCCGGGCTTCGCGCTGGTTTGCGAGCGGCACAGAGCTTGCCCAGGCAATGAGCCGGATCGCCTGTCAGGGCGGGCGGACGCAGATCCGCAAGGTTCTCGCCGCAGCGCTCTCTGCGGCCAACAAGGAAAAGATCGCGGCGCTCGTTTATGTCGGCGACTGCATGGAAGAGGATGTCGACATCCTGTGCGACCGGGCGGGCCAGCTTGGCCTGCTGGGCGTGCCGATGTTCCTGTTTCAGGAAGGCCATGACGGCGTCGCGGAACGAGCCTTCCGGGAAATGGCCCGGCTGACCAAAGGCGTTTATTGCCGCTTCGATGCCGGTTCGGCGCAACAGCTTGCCGATCTCCTGAAGGCCGTTGCCGTCTTTGCCAGCGGTGGCCGTAATGCGCTGCAGCTTCTGGAAAAGCAGGGAGGCCACGGCGCGCGCCTGCTCCTCAGCCAGTTGCCGCCAGGGGGGTAGCCCGGCAAGCGTCGATTGCAGTCGATATCTTCCTGCCGGATGCGTTCAGTGCGCTGTGAACAGAGAGAAGACGCGATTGATTCTTGAGGCCTGTCGGCGATAGTGGGGCATGGACAGTCCTACCTCCCGCAGAAACTGGCGCCTCATCCTGTTTCAGGGCCTCTTTTATTCCCTGAAGCGCAGGCTGGCGCCGCCGAAAGTCTTCCTTCCCTTTATCTGTGTCGCCGCCGGTGCGCCGGTTTTCCTCGCTGCCCTAGTGGTGCCGCTCTTTACATTCGCCGCCCGGACCTCGGAGCTCGTTTCCGCGCCACTCGTATCGGGCGCCAGGCAGCGCAAGACCTACGTCATTTCCGGCATTGTCGGCATTGCGATCGGGCTCCTGATCGCGATTGTCGCCATCGAATCGAGGTCCGCGCTCGTGACCACGATCTGCATGGCGGTGGCGGCGATTGTCATCGGCATCGGGCGCGGGATCGGCAGTCTTGCCTATTCAACCTTGCTGCCGAGCCTTTTCGGCAAGGAGGGGCGGGGACATCTTCTGAACCTCGAGGGCGTCCTCAGCGCGCTTGCCTCTATGGCGATTGCGGTCGCCGCCTTCTCTGTCTTCAGGAACAGCGATCCGCTCCACAGCCATATCGCGCTCGCCTGGCTGGCCTTTCTGGTGGCTATCCCCGCTGTCATTCTGCTGCTGCCGGTGAGGGAGCCTGAACGTCCGTCGCTTGCCGTGAAGAGGTCCGATCGTTCAGGCGAACGCGGATTTAACGGCGTTAAACGCCGGTTCCTCTATTGCTGGCAGATTGCCGGCTTCAGGAAGTATCTCACCGCCCGCATTCTACTGTTGTCGGTGACCCAGGTGATGCCCTTCTACGCGATCCATGCGGCAAGTCTGCACAAGGACCAGTCCGGATCCTATGCGGGCTTTGTCATTGCCATGAGCGTCGGCGGCATCCTGAGCGGACCGATCCTCTATCGACTTGCCGGCCGTTCCACCGCTGTCAATCTGGCAACCGCCATCGGCGCGTCCATGCTGGCGGCTCTTCTGGCGCTGTGTGAAGATCTTGCCCTGACCGGTCCGCATTTTCTGCTTTACGTGCCTGTTCTGGTACTTGTCGCGCTCGCCGCCCAGATCGCGACCGTGGCGGTGACGGTCTATCTCGGCGAGATCGGTTCGGATGGCGACCGTGAATATTTCGTCGCCACCAGCCGCTTTGTCAGCGGTGTTATCGGCACGGCGGTTGCGGCCATTCTCGGTCTGCTGGCCCAGCTCCATGACGAGGCCATCCCCATTGCCATTATTCTGGCCGCCAATGCAGCCGCACTGGCCGTTGTACTGCTGGTTCTGCCGGAACAGCCGGAAGGCAACAAGGCTGAGTAGCGCGTCTGCAGCCGCCCGCAGGCCTTACACCCTTTGCATTGGCACCGGTCCTGTCTACATAATCGGTAAGTTGCAGCAGCTGTCAGGATCGAAAAGACAATCCAGGCAGCACTGAAGGTTTGAGCTCTGAGCGGAAAATGTCTGCGGTATGATCTATTTCATTATCGGCCTTCTCGTGCTGACAGCACTTCTGGCCTTCGGCAACCGCTTCGTTTCGGCCAATCCCGCGGTGCTTGCGAAGAACCTGAAGACCCTTTCGGGCGTCTTCCTGCTTCTGCTGGCGGCCGTTCTGGCGGTGACAGGGCGTTTCGTGTTTGCGCTGCCTGCTCTCGGGCTCGGTCTTTCGGTCCTGGGACTGACCGGGCTGAACCAATTGTCGGGCGGCTACAAGCCGAAAAAGACCTCCGGGCAGAGGTCCCGGGTGCGCACGGCGATGGTGGAAATGGAGCTGGAGCACGATACCGGTGTCATGACCGGACTGGTTCTTGCCGGCGGGTTTCAGGGCCGCCGGCTGGACGATCTGAGTGATGGCGAACTGGAGACCTTCTGGCGGGAAACCGCCCAGGACAGCCAGAGCCAGAAACTAGTCGAAGCTTATCTCGACCGCAGGCTTGCCAGCTGGCGTGAAGACTTCGAGCCGAATGGAACAGAGCGGCAGGGAAGCGCGGCGAGCTCGGGCCCCATGACAGATGAGGAGGCCTACCAGATCCTGGGGCTTTCGCGCGATGCCGGGGACGCGGAAATTCGAGCCGCGCACCGCAGGCTTATGATGCGGGTCCATCCCGACCAGGGAGGCTCCGGTTTCCTCGCGGCGAAAATCAACGAGGCTAAAGACACGCTTCTCAGAAGACATTGACGGCATCCGTTACGCGGTTACTGATAGATGGCGAAGCAGGCGTATTTGGCCTTCTTCAGGCTTTTGCAGGCATTCCAGGCTGCAGTTTTGGTGTCGAAGCCGACGAAGCGCGCCCGGTATAGGGTCTGGCCATCGGTTTCGACGGGTTCGGTGTAGGGAACGCGGCCCTTGAGCGCTGCGCCGGTCCGTTCCTTGGCGGACTTCAGCATGGCGATCGCCTGGTGCTCCGACTCGGTTGCGGCGATCTGGACCTGCCAGCCCGGCTCGATATCCCTGGTATCGCTGGTGGCAACCGTGACGCTGTCGTCCTCGGAGCCCTCGTCAATGCCTGCAGCAGAGGCGACTTCCGGAGCTGCAACGGTCTCGACCGGCTGCGGAGATACCGAAATGGTTTCCACGTTGACCAGCTTCGTCGGGGCCGTTCTTACCGGCTGCTGCTTCTGGGGAACGATATCCGCACGGGCCGCTTCAAGAAGCTGGGACTTGGATATCGAATTGGTGGACAGCGACGAGTCGGGGCTTTCCGGCGGGATCGGCGGCAGGGAGGTTGCAACTGCAAAGGTCGCGTCGAAGCGCTGCTTCACGGACTTCGGCGGAAGCGGAACCTCTGTGCCGAAACCTGGAACGGAGAGCGGAGCTTCTGCCTGCTGCACCGGAGCGGCTTCCTGGACCGGCGAGGGCGCAGGCGTGGGAATGGCGGCCGGGTCGGACGTGAAGGCGAGGACCATCGGCGCGCCTGTCGCCGGGGCGGCCGGTTCGCTGCCGGGCTTGGCATTGGGCAGCGGCGGATTTTTCAAGGCGACGGCGACAAATTCCGGTTCGGTCTTGCGCTGAACGATCAGCGGAGCCGATTTTGCGCCGCGACTTGCCTTCGACAGATAGCCGTTGATCAGCTTGGTCATCTGCGCGTTGCGCGAGGCGCCCGTCCTGCCACCGATGACGACAGCGACGATCTGGCGGCCGTCCCGGTTGACGGACGTTACCAGGTTGAAGCCGGAGGCCCGGATATAGCCGGTCTTGATACCGTCGACACCCTTCACACTGCCAAGCAGCTTGTTGTGGTTGCCGTAGGTGCGGCCCTTGTAGGAATAGGAGCGTGTCTTGAAGTAGCCATAATACTGCGGGAACCGCTCCTGGATGGCGATGCCGAGCGTCGCCATGTCTCGTGCCGTTGTACGCTGGCCACTGTCAGGCAAACCATGCGGGTTGCGGAACGTCGTCTTCGACATGCCGATCTGGCGAGCGGTCCGCGTCATGCGCTCGGCGAACTTGCGTTCCGAGCCGCCCAGATTTTCGGCGACGGTGGACGCGACATCGTTGGCCGACTTGGTGACGAGGGCGAGGATCGCATCCTTGACCTTGATCGTGCTGCCCGGCTTCAGACCCAGCTTCGACGGCGGACGCTGGGACGCATAGCTGGAAACGGACAGATTGCTGTCCAGGGACAACCGGCCTGCCTCAAGTTCCTCAAAGACGATGTAGAGCGTCATGATCTTGGTGAGCGAGGCGGGGTACCGGTAGGCATCCGCGGACGATTCATAAAGGGTCTTGCCCGTCTTGGCATCGACGACGATGCCAGAATATTGAGGGTTGGCCAAAGCCGTTGCCGGCGCCCCCAGAAGCAGGCCGCCGAGGGTCAGAATCTTTGCTGTACGGGCGAGAGCCCGAGCATTGCGAAACAAACGCATCCCAAACACAATTACTATCCCATTCCGGGTCACGTGGTTCGTGTCAAGGGCTGGCGGGTTGGATCTAACCCCCGTGCGATTCAAGCCGTCGCCCCGTTGTTCTGCTGAACATTTGATGGAATCACGGTTACGAATGAGTAAATGAATGACCGAAAAACCACTTTAAAAAATAGATTTTTGTTAGAGTTAATCTTTGGTTAATCTGGCGATTTGTGAATATTTGAAGATAATACATGATGTCTATCGATTAGAACTTGGTTCTTGCGGTTAATAAATTGTTTCTTTTGCCTTTTGTAGTGTTTCGCGGCATTTGTTCCGTAATAGCCCTGTCAAATTTTCTTGGGTTAGGAACGTCGAGTACATGATGAGCCTTTCGCGTCTGCGCAAAATCGCGGACAGAGGCTCACGTGGGGTGCGTTAATCTGACGCTGCGTGAGAATGGGGAATTGCTCGCAATGGTTGTTTTTGCGCTGCAAAATCACCTTGACACTTTTTGTGCGGTGCATTATCACGAAATCTCGTTAGGTAACGCGATGCGCGCGCCGATCCGCCCGGGTGAGCCAATGGACTGGCTTCAGGGCAGGGCCGCCGGATGAGGGCAGTGAAATGATGAACAGCTTTGACGACTTCCAGAAAATGAGCAAGGACAACATGGACATGGCCATGGAATCCTTCGGTTCCTTCAGCAAGGGTTTCCAGGCGATTGCCGCCGAGGTTGCCGACTATCAGAAGAAGTCCTTCGAAGAAGGCACTGCAGCCGTCGAGAAGCTGGTTGCCTCCAAGTCACTGGACAAGGCTTTTGAAGCTCAGGCCGATTACGTCAAGTCCGCTTACGAAGGTTTCGTCGGCGAGATGACCAAGATCGGTGAAATGGTCACGGATCTTTCCAAGGATGCCTACAAGCCTTACGAAGGCGTTATGGGCAAGATGGCCAAGTAAGCCTGAAATCACGCCGTTGCGGGACGGCGGAGTTTTGGAACCCGGCTCGTTCGAGCCGGGTTTTTTCATATATGCACAGTTTTGCCGGACTTGCCGGTCGAAGACCCTCCTTTCGCAGGGGGTGTCGAAATGCCTTCACTTCCCATCTTTTATTCAGATTTAGGAAACCTACATTCAGGTTAACCGGCAGCGCTGCCCTTGCAAATGCGCTGTTGTCCAAAATGTTGATGAAATCGACCATTGCGCGAGCGCGGCTTGCGCGGCAGGATTATCTCCGAAGAATGACTTGTCGCGATGCGGAGCCGTATTGCGGAAAGCCCCGGGCCAGCTGCACAGGGTAGCGGTCCGGAATTCGGAACTTGGTGATGGCCGGAGTGATAGAGGTAATAGAAACGGCAATGTCGGCGGGCTCTGAATTTGACAACGATGGTGGCGACACCGGAACGGTTGTTGTCACCCGTACAAAAACGGTAACGAAGCGGCCCAATCTCTATCGCGTGCTGCTTTTGAACGACGACTACACGCCGATGGAGTTCGTCATTCACGTTGTGGAGAACTTCTTCCAGAAGAACCGCGAAGAGGCGACCCGCATTATGCTGCATGTTCATCACCACGGCGTCGGGGAATGTGGAATCTTTTCCTACGAGGTCGCGGAGACCAAGGTCACTCAGGTGATGGATTTTGCCCGCAAGCACCAGCACCCGCTGCAATGCGTCATGGAAAAAAAGTGAGGACAATCGCACGTGCCTTCCTTCTCACGCAGTCTTGAAAAAGCACTCCACCAGGCTCTGGCATTCGCCAACGAGCGCCAGCAGGAATATGCGACGCTTGAGCACCTGTTGCTGGCCTTGCTGGACGACCAGGACGCGGCGGCAGTCATGCGGGCTTGCAACGTTGACCTGGATACGATCCGGCGCAACCTCCTGGAATATATCGAAACGGAACTCGACAATCTTGTCACCGACAGCGACGAGGATTCCAAGCCGACCGCCGGTTTCCAGCGCGTCATTCAGCGCGCCGTCATTCACGTGCAGTCGTCCGGCCGGGAAGAAGTGACGGGCGCCAACGTGCTCGTTGCGATCTTTGCCGAGCGTGAAAGCCACGCGGCCTATTTCCTGCAGGACCAGGACATGACCCGTTACGACGCGGTCAACTATATTTCGCACGGCATTGCCAAACGTCCCGGCATGTCCGAGGCCCGTCCAGTCGAAGGGGCGGATGAAGAAGATGTGATGCCCGGAGCTGAAACCGAGAAGAAGTCCGGTCAGAAGACGGACGCTCTTGAAGCTTACTGTGTCAATCTCAACGAAAAGGCGACCAAAGGAAAAATCGATCCTCTGATCGGCCGCGACAGCGAGATCCAGCGGACGATCCAGATCCTGTGCCGCCGCTCGAAGAACAACCCGCTCTTCGTCGGCGACCCCGGCGTGGGCAAGACGGCGATCGCGGAGGGCCTCGCCCATCGCATCGTCAACGGCGATGTGCCGGATGTCCTGAAGGACGCCACCATCTTTTCGCTCGACATGGGCTCGCTTCTGGCGGGCACCCGCTATCGCGGCGACTTCGAAGAACGCCTGAAGCAGGTGGTCAAGGAGATCGAGGACTATCCCGGTGCGGTGATGTTCATCGACGAGATCCACACGGTGATCGGCGCGGGCGCGACCTCGGGCGGGGCAATGGATGCCTCCAACCTCCTGAAACCTGCGCTTGCCTCGGGTGCGATCCGCTGCATCGGTTCGACCACCTATAAGGAATATCGCCAGTTCTTCGAAAAGGACCGGGCGCTGGTCCGTCGCTTCCAGAAGATCGACGTCAACGAGCCGTCGATTCCGGATGCCATCGATATCCTGAAGGGCCTGAAGCCTTATTTCGAGGACTTCCACAAGGTCCGCTACACCAACGATGCCATCAAGGTGGCGGTGGAACTGTCGGCGAAATACATTTCCGACCGCAAGCTGCCGGATAAGGCTATCGACGTTCTCGACGAGACCGGTGCCTCGCAGATGCTGGTTCCCGAAGCCCGCCGCCGTAAGACCATCGGCGTCAAGGAGATCGAGAACACCATCGCGACGATGGCCCGCATCCCGCCGAAATCCGTCTCCAAGGACGACGCGGAAGTGCTGGAGAACCTCGGCAAGGACCTGAAGCGGGTGGTCTATGGCCAGGACGCGGCCATCGAAACGCTGGCGTCTGCCATCAAGCTGGCCCGTGCGGGCCTGCGTGAGCCGGACAAGCCGATCGGCAGTTACCTCTTCTCCGGCCCGACGGGTGTCGGCAAGACCGAGGTGGCGCGTCAGCTGGCGTCGTCGCTGGGCGTGGAGCTGATCCGCTTCGACATGTCCGAATACATGGAGCGGCACACCGTGTCGCGCCTGATCGGTGCGCCTCCGGGTTATGTCGGCTTCGACCAGGGCGGTCTTCTGACCGACGGGGTCGACCAGCATCCGCATTGCGTGCTGCTGCTCGATGAAATCGAAAAGGCCCATCCGGACCTCTTCAACATCCTGCTGCAGGTGATGGACCACGGCAAGCTGACCGATCACAACGGCAAGCAGGTCGATTTCCGCAATGTCATCCTGATCATGACCACCAACGCGGGCGCCGCGGACATGGTCAAGATGCCAGTCGGCTTCAATCGCGTGAAGCGGGAAGGCGACGACGCGGAGGCGATCAACAAGCTGTTCACGCCGGAGTTCCGCAACCGCCTCGATGCCGTCATTCCCTTCGGCAACCTGCCGATGGAAGTTGTCTACCAGGTGGTCGAGAAGTTCGTCATGCAGCTGGAAGTCCAGCTGGCTGATCGCGGCGTGACCTTCGAGCTGACCGAAGATGCGGTCAAGTGGCTCGCCGACAAGGGCTATGACAGTCAGATGGGCGCCCGTCCGCTTGGCCGGGTGATCCAGGAGCACATCAAGCGGCCGCTGGCCGACGAAGTGCTCTTCGGCAAGCTCAAGAAGGGCGGCATGGTCAAGGTCAGCGTCTCCGAGGACGGCAAGGGCCTGCTGCTGGAAAGCATCGAGGAGCGGGCAACGCCGCAAAAGCCCAAGGCGAAGGCAGAGGCCAAACCGAAGCCGAAGCGCCGGCGCAAACCCGCCGTCAAGGCTGCCGCCAAGGATGCCAAACCGCCGGTGGCCAAGGGCGGCACGTCGAAGAAGAGCCTGGTTCCCAAGGTGCCGCTTGCCGATTGAGGGGTGGACTTGAAACGGAAAGCCCCGGAGAGATCCGGGGCTTTTTGTTGCCTGCTATTCCGGTTCCTCCGCCTAGGTGACGCGTTTCTGACGGTTTCATTCACATTTGGAATTGAAATCATTCAGCAAAATCATTTGCCGCCCCCGCTGTCTGACCCTAGCTATGCATCAGACAGGTTCGGGAGAATGCTCATGAACGACGAGAAGGTGGCCCTGATCACCGCCGGTGGATCCGGCATGGGGGCGGATGCAGCACGGCGGCTGGCGGCGGAGGGGTTCCGGGTGGCGATCCTGTCGTCTTCCGGCAAGGGGGAAGCACTGGCCAGGGAACTCGGCGGCGTCGGCTTTACCGGTTCCAATCTGATCGCTGAAGATCTAAAGTCCTTTGTCAATAAGGCATTGGAAGCTTTTGGCCGAATTGATGTTCTGATCAACTCCGCCGGCCATGGGCCCAAGGGCGACATCCTGGAAATTTCCGACGAGGATTGGCATCTCGGCATGGACTGTTACCTGATGAATGTCATCCGGCCGAGCCGTCTGGTGGCGCCGATGATGGCGGCGCAGGGCGGTGGCACGGTCATCAACATTTCCACCTTCGCCACCTTCGAGCCGGACCCGATGTTCCCGACGTCCGGCGTCTTCCGCGCAGGCCTTGCCAGCTTCACCAAGCTCTTTGCCGACAAGTTCGCGAGCCAGAATGTGCGCATGAACAACATCCTGCCGGGCTTCATCGACAGTCTGCCGGAAAAGGAAGACCGCCGCAGCCGCATCCCCATGGGCCGCTACGGCCGCTCCGACGAGGTCTCCAGCCTGATAGCCTATCTCGCCAGCGACGAGGCGGCCTATATCACCGGCCAGAATATCCGCATCGATGGCGGGCTGACGCGGTCGGTATAGCGTACCAATCCACCCTTCGGTGCACTGGACAGCTTTTTTGCAAAAAGGTAAGGCTACCTTACTAACTGCCGAGAGATGAGTCAGCTTGATGACGGCTTCAGACCGGTCCGTACCCGACAATCTGCCGCAAGAACCAACGCTCCCTTCCAGGGTCTGGATGGCGCGTGGTGCGCGGGCGGCGGTGTCCATTCCGGCATTTATCCTGACGGCCGCCTTTGTCGGTTATGCCGGCCTCGCACGCGAGACCGGGTTGACGCTGGTTGAGACACTTGCCATGACCGGCTTCGTCTGGGCTCTGCCGTCGATCGTGGTTCTGACCGGGGCGATTTCCTCCGGCATGGGGCTGATTCCGGCCGGGATCGCGGTGGCGCTGGCCTCCGTGCGCCTGATGCCGATGACCATGGCGCTGATGCCGATCATCAAGGTGCCGGGAAAAACGAAGACCTGGCAGCTCTTGATCGCTTCGCATTTTGTCGCGGTAACCGCCTGGGTCTTTGCCATGAAGAACCTGCCCGACCTGCCACGGGAAGGACGCCTGCCATTCTTCATCGGCTTTGGCGGGGCGGTGACGAGTTTTGTCTTCTGCATGACCGGCGTCTCCTATCTGCTGGTGGAGAGCATGCCGGGCATGGTTGCCGGGGCACTGTTCCTGCTGACGCCGGTCTATTTTCTGTGTTCGCTGTGGGGTGCGGCGCGGCTGAATGCGGATCGGGCGGCGATGGTGGCGGGCCTGCTGCTTGGGCCGGTCTTCTTTGTTCAACTGCCGGGGCTGGATCTCCTGTGGACCGGTCTGGTCGGCGGCTCGCTTGCCTATCTCGGGACGCGGATCATGCGCAGGGGGCTGCGCTGATGGCTGAAACGACAGGATCGCTCGTCCTCGAAACCTGGTGGCCTCTGGTGATGATCCTAGTCGCCGGCTGGCTTGCCACGGACGTCTGGCGCTGGCTTGGCGTTTTTGCCGGTGGCAGGCTGCGTGAGGACGGCGAACTGCTGATTTGGGTGCGCTGCGTGGCAACCGCACTGGTTGCGGGCGTCATCTCCAAGCTGATCCTGTTTCCGCAAGGGGCGCTTGCCGAAACGCCCCTGTGGCTGCGGCTGGCGGCTGCCGGTTTCGGCTTTGCAGCATTCTTTGCAACAAAGCAGCGGGTCTATGCGGGTGTCCTGGCGGCTGAAGTTTTTCTGGTCGCGGGCTGGCTTGCCCTGGAAGCGCTTGCCTCTTAGGAGCAACCGCAGCGGTCCGGCCCGAAAGGGCCGGTGGACCACTTGTGAAAATTAGCGGCTGTAACGCTCGTAGGCCGGGAACTGCTCGCGCAGATGTTGGCGATAGGCCAGCACACGATCGCCAGCTGCGCCCATTCCATAGCGGTTGAATATCTGCCAATCTTCCATGAAGACAAGATTGCGCTGTTCCTGGCTCAACGCTGCAAAAGCGCGCCGGCGCCCGCTGCCGGGGGGATAACTGATGCCACGATAGGAGGCGTAGTAGATGCCCGCCTGCAGTTCCACACCTGCAATTGCCTGAAACCCGCTTCCTCCGGCCACCATGGCAGCTTCGATATTGCTGATGGTTCCAATGCAAGATCCCACCGGGCCTGAGGCCGACATGAGCAGAAAGCGGCTGACCGAGGCGTAGCTGTTCATGGCCAGGAAGGTGAACACCTTCACATCCGTGTCCGCGATAAGGCCGGCTGCAACGCTGTGGACGACAACAGGACCGGCGAAGGTCTCAGCCGAAACGATAGATCCAGCGGGCCCCTTATAGACGTTGGACCCCCAGGACTGCATGCTTTGAGTGGAAAAGGAACCACTGAGGGGCAGGGGATTGGCGTCCAGGGAAACCCCCGCATTGAGACCGCTCAGAATGAATTTCGCCCTCTGGCTGGTTCCCTGTTCTTTGATAAAGAGGTTCATGGCACCGCCTCCGGCGGTCGCTTGCAAGCCGATGCCCACGTCCACTTCGACGTCTGCGTGGGACAATCCGTCAAATGTCCAGGATGTTCTGTGAAACATGATCGCAACTCCTTCTGCTGCGTCCGGTTTACCCGCAGAGCCGCATCGGATGCGTGATCGCCGTCACGCCTGACAAAAGCGTTATTGAGCGTGAGGTCCGGGCAACGCCGGCGTGACTTTTCGTGATGTCGAAGGATGGGGCCAGGCGCGACCGGAGGCGCTTTCCACGAAGTGCCTGGGAAGACACTTCGTTCCAGTGGAAGCTCCTGTTGCGATGCGCTAGCTTGAAGGAGGCGGGGTCTGTAACCCCGAACTCTGGGAGGAGACAATGGCGGATCAGGTTGAACTTTTTTATGCCCCGCAAACCCGGGCATCCGGTGTGCGCGTGCTCCTTGAGGAACTGGGCGCACCCTACAAGCTGAATGTCCTCAACCTGAGGCTCGGCGAAAACCGGCAACCTCACTATCTCTCTGTCAATCCGTCCGGCAAGGTGCCGGCACTGCGCGTCGGCAATGCGGTGATCACCGAGCAGGTCGCCGTCTACATTTATCTCGCCGATCTTTTTCCGGAAAAGGGCCTGACGCCGGCGCTCGACGATCCGCGCCGCGGGCCGTATCTGCGCTGGTTCGTTCATATGGCATCGTGCTTCGAGCCGGCGCTTGTCGACCGTGCCCTCAAGCGTGAGGAGCCGCCGATTTCCATGTCGCCCTATGGCTCCTTCGACACGGTGATGGAAAATATGCGCGCCCAGCTTGCCAAAGGGCCCTATGTGCTCGGTGAGCGCATGACAGCCGTTGATGTACTCTGGGGAATGGGACTGCGCTGGGGCATGATGTTCGGCATCGTGCCGGAGCTGGACGAATTCAAGGAATATGCCGCCCGGTTCGGCGAGCGGCCTTCCGTGGTGAAGGTCCTGCAGGAAGACCAGAACATGATCAAGGAGCAGGAAGACGCCGCCATCCAGGCCGGGATTGCGTGAGCCGGCCCGTCAGCCGTTAAGGATGAACTTTCCCGCCTTCTCCAGCGGGCAGCAGTGGCCCGTGATCAGGCCAGTGCTGCCCGGATCTTCTCCGCCTGCGCGGCCAGAAGGTCGTTGTCCGCCATCGTGCCCGTATGCGGTTTCAGCGACACGCCTTCGAAGCGCGGTATGACATGGACATGGGTGTGAAACACCACCTGGCCGCCGGCAGGTTCGGAAAACTGCTGGATCGTGGTGCCGTCGGCATCGAAGGCCTTGATCACCGTGCGCGCCATCTTCTGCACCGTTGCCATCACCGCGTTGAGATCGGCCTCGGCAATGTCGAGGATGTTGCGGGAAGGGGCCTTCGGAATGACAAGGATGTGGCCGTCGCCACGCGGCATGATGTCCATGATCACCAGAGTCTTGTCGTCCTCATGGACCCGGTGGCATGGCAGCTCGCCGCGCAGGATCCTGGCGAAGACGTTCTGGTCGTCATAGGCGGACGTGGTCATGATCGGTCTTCCTCGTTTATGCAGAGCCCGGCGGCAATCCGAAGCCCTTGTCAGGGAGCCTGCCGGTCGAAGTTGTGGCGTGGTTCTGTTGGTATCAGTTTCCGTCTCTCATGCAAGCGATCGGAAAGGCGAAGCCGTTGATGAAATCCGCCATTCGTTCCGGATCCATCAGCGGCGTGTCCTTTGCGCGGACAGGTGTAACGCCGTTCTGAAAGAGAAAGAGCTGCGCAATTTCACCGCTTACGGCGAAATTCACATTCTGGGGCAGGTCGCCGGCGATCTCGGAAATGCGTTTGGCGTCGAGCTTTTCGGCGATGACCCCGACGATTTCACCGTTGTTGTTGACAACGGGTCCTCCCTCCATGCCGGGCTGCACCGGAGCGGATATCTGCACCGTCACGCCCGTTCCAGCCAAACCCTTGAGAGATGTCACCGCGCCGCGGGTAACGTTGAAACCGCCAAGGAGACCGGAAAGGGGAAAGCCGCCAAGGGTGATATCCGAGTTGAGCGCGGCAGTCGCCGAGGCAAAGCTTGCGGCGGTATCGACAGCAATACCCGGGACGGTCAGAAGGAGCAGATCGAAATCCGGGTCAGTTGCCGCAATCGTCGCCCGATGACCGGCGACAGAGACATCGCTGCAACCTTCAAGCGCGTGCATGCTGGTGAGAACGCCGCCTTGCGTGGAAACGGCAAAACCGGAGGCGATTGACCTGGTGTTTTCGCTTGCCGGCATGGCTGTGGCATTTTGCGTGTCTGTCTCGGCGGTTTCCTGGGCGCGGGAAATGCGGTCCAGCTTGAGCACCATTCTGTCGACAGCCTTGTTGAGCCGGTCCGACATAGCGACCGGTTCCCTGTATCCGCGCGTGATGCTCGCCGTTACCAAGGCGAAGGCAAGCGCATCTTCGGGGGCGGCGTAGATGCCGATCGACGACCAGCGGCCATCATCCATGCGATGGGAATGAAGGTAGACCAGCCGTTCCCTGAAAGAGGCTTGTGTAATCCAAAGGTCCTCTTCCCTCAGTCTTTCAATGCCGGTGTTGTTCTTGGCATCCTTGGAGTGATGTCTCTTCATCTCCTGCTTGCTGCCTTTTGATATTGCGTAGACCAGCGAGGAATCCTTGTCGGTGAAGGAATTCTTGCTCTTTGAGAAATCGAGGTTTGCGAACGGGATCAGAACCGAGATCTTGAACAGGTCCAGATGATGGGTTGCCCAACGCCGGGAGCGGAATTCGGTATCCGTGTCGAATGCCAGATAGATTGCCACCCAGTTGAGAATGGGGCCGGCCATGTTGAAATTCCCGAAATACCGGTCGAAGGCCTCATGGCTTTCTTTGCTCCAGACACCATCCAGCTTGCCATCATAATCCGCGAACAGCACAAGGCCTGCCTGAAGGAATGTTCTCTCCGAAACCGTCAGCATGTCGGCGTCGAAGGGAGCGTTCAGTTCAAGCGAATCAGCCGCGTTCGCCGCCGGTACGAACCCGACAAGGCAGAAGAGGGCACAGCAGAGCCAGCGGCGCAGCAAGCTGAAATGGAGATTGGAATTCGGCAATTCTTCGTCCTGACTGCTGAACCTAGAAACACGAGATCAGAAAGGTGTAGTCGCTGAGGCGGGAGGCGATCTCTTCCGGAGCAAGGGGCTCGCCGCGCTCGGCCTTTTGCGGCGTGATGCCGTTCTGGTGGAGAAACAGCTGAGCGATGGTGCCTCGAACGGCAAAGTTGACGTTCTGAGGAATGTCGCCAATTGCCTCGGCGACCACCGCAGCATTCAGCTTGGAAACGACGACGCCGACCACCAGGCCCGAGGCGTTCACTGCCGGTCCACCCGAATTGCCCGGTTGCAGCGGGGCCGTGATTTGCATGTTGATGCCGCTGCCGCCGAGACCCTTGCGTGAGGCGACCGTGCCGCGCGTGATGTTCAGCCCGCCGAGCAAGCCGGTCAGTGGATAGCCGGCGGTCGTGATGTCGGAGTTCAATGCTGCGGGTGTGTCAGCGAAAACGGCAATTCCGGCCGGTTTCAGGTCGGGACTGTGGATCAGAGCCAGGTCGAAATTCTCGTCGCTGTCGACGATGAATGCCTGTTGCCCGCGAGCCTTCAGCCCCCGGCATCCTTCGACAACATGGGCATTGGTCAGAAGATAGCCGTCGGCAGTCACCGCGAAGCCGGTTCCCGTGCCGCGCGGGCCGTCTTTATCTTTCTCCCTTGCCGGAGCTGTGCCGCTTCCGTCGTCCTCACCCGGACGAGCCGTTTCGCCGATGTCCGGTTGGGTTCTATCGAACTCCTGCAAAAACACATCTGTCAGTCTGTCGAACCGTTCAGACGGAGAAATGGTGAGGGTAGTGTCTCGAAAAAGACCGGAAAAGATCACGTACATTCTGCCCGAATCTTCCCGTGTCGCTTGTATGGCAATCGTGTTCCATCTCGTGCCTCTCTTTTGGGAATAGACCAGGAAAACCGTGTCCTCGACGTCCAGAACGCTGGCCCATAGTCGTTCTTTCCTGCGGCTGAAAATGACGCCAACATCGACATCGTCATAGAAATGAGCTTCCTGCATCTCGGTATAGGATTGGACGATTGACTGAACCAGCATGTCGCCCATTCGAGCTTTGGCTCCTGCCTCGGTTTCGCTGCCTTCGACAAGATCCAGTTTTGGCGTCAACAGGTCCAAATCAACGCTGGAAAAGGTCGTTTTCGCCCAGCCCAGTTGCCTGAACTCGACGACCGTCGAGACGATCAGCAGCATCACGTCCGCGTTCGTCGGAGCATGATCCGCTTCCAGGTCCTGATTGATGAACTTTTGCAGGGCTTTTCTGCTGGTCGGTCCCCACAGCCCGTCTAGTGTGGCGATATAGTGCCGTTTGACGGCAAGGCCCATCTGCAGGAACCTGATTTCCTGACGCGTCAGCGAAGATGGGTTGAAGGGGGCGTCCGGATCGTTGAAATCCATGGAGAGCGCGTTTCCGGCGGCAACAAAGAACAACACAACCGAAAACAGAAACGAACGCATCCAGGAATCCATTGAGCAAATCGGCCTACATGGCGCGCTCACTATGGAGCATTTAAATCACAAGTCGCAATCGAATTGTGGCATGCGCGCCAGAGGCGAATGAGCTTGTCAGCGTCTTGCCAGGCAGTCTGCCGGTTTTCACGTTTGATACCTTCATCAGTGCAAGTTGCCGGGCTTCGTTCACAAGTGAACGGAAACTCAGCGTTGCTCACCAGGATCCGCCTCGGAAGCCTTTGCGAGAGCCAGTCCGAGACCTGACAGTCGCAGCCGGTCCGGCTTGTAAAACATCCAGTTGCCGATCCTTTTGCCCGTGACCAGGCCGGCTTCGGCAAGCTTTTTCATGTGGGAACTGACGGTCGGCTGGCTGAGCCCGACCTTGTCCGTGATGAAGCCGACACACACCCCGTCCGCGACAAGATCGCCGTCGCGCTGCGGCGGAAAGTGGGGACGCGGATCGAGCAGCCACAGGAGGATCTGCAGGCGGACGGGACTTGCGAGCGCGGACATCGCCGACGCGCTTGACTTCACATCTATATTGATATTCATCTATATAGAAACTCCTCGATATGGCTCGTGAGGCGACTATGCAGAATTCTTCTCTCCATGTACAGGCGGATGCTTTTTCCGACGGAGCGACGCGGGGTGCCCGCTACCTCAAGACCTTGCCCGCTCGGCAGGTGAACGCCAGAACCGACAGGCTCGGCCTGCTGGCTCTCGAATTGCCCAGGGCGGGCCTGGAAGTGGAGGCAATCCTGGACCTCATGGAAACCGTCGGCGGCGAGGGGACTGTCGGCTCGGCTGGGGGACGCTATTTCGGATATGTGCTCGGCGGTGCCTTGCCGGCAGCCTCGGCCGCACGGGCTCTGCTGTCGGCCTGGGACCAGGTCGCCGATGCTTTGACCGGACCCTCCGTGGTCCGCATGGAGGAAACGGCAATCCGATGGGCGGTCGAGTTGCTGGGACTGCCCGAGGGAACGGACGGCGCCTTCACCACGGGCGCTACCATGGCGAATATGACGCTGCTGGTCACCGCACGCGACGCGCTGCTTGCGCGGCAGGGCCATAACCGCGGCGCGGGTCTTCTGGGGGCTCCGAAAATCAGGATCGTTGCAAGCGCGGAGATCCACGCGACGGTTCTGAAGTCCGTGCGCATGGCGGGGCTTTCCACCGACGACATCGAGTGGGTGCCCGTCGACGATCAGGGACGGATGCATCTCGACAAGATCCCGTCGCTCGATGAGCGTACGCTCGTGCTCGCTCAGGCCGGAAATGTCTGCACGGGTGCCTTCGACCGTTTCGACGCCATCGGTGATCTTTGCCGTTCGGCAGGCGCGTGGCTGCATGTCGACGGCGCTTTCGGCCTCTGGGCACGGGCGGTGGATCCGCTGAATGCCGCCTTGAACGGACTGGAGAAGGCGGACAGCTGGGTCGTTGACAGTCACAAGACCCTCAACACCCCTTACGATGCCGGGCTTGCGCTTTGCCGCCATCCGCAGGAGATGCAGGCCTCCATGGCGATCGGCGCGGGCTATCTGCCGAGCGCGGACAGCAACCCGGCCCAAAGGTCGCCGGAATTCAGCCGCTCGGCACGGGGCGCAGAGACCTGGGCGGCGCTGTTGTCGCTCGGCCGGGACGGGGTCTCGGATCTGGTCGTCCGTTTCCATACCCACGCGGTCCGGATTGCGCGGGAACTGAGGGCGCTCGGCTTCGAGGTGCCGCATGAGGTGCATTTCAATCAGGTCTTCGTGACGTTCCCGGAGGCGGAGGACGCCTGTGCCTTGATTGCGGCCCATGTTCAGGCATCCGGAGAAGCCTGGTTCGGACAGGCTACCTGGCAGGGGCGCAAGGGGTTCCGGATCAGCGTCTCGAACTGGTCGACCACGGAAGCGGATGTGGACAGGCTGATTGGTGCCATAGCGAAGGCAAAGGCGGAAGTGCTGCAGCCTGCCTGAAGGCGGAAAAAGATCGCGGCTCCTAAATCCGGCGATGAAAATCGGACCAAATTTGGGAATTTTTGATGCCTGCCGCCGGAGAGGTTTCCTATGCTTTGCAAAGACAAGGTTTGAGACGATCCGTCTTAGCGAAAGGAAGCCCGATGAGCGACTTGATTCCGGCAGCGTCTCTTGGACATGTCCATGCGGCCAATCGCCAGGATGGCGACGCCGCCCTTCGTGTCCTGACGCGGCAAGCTTTCGACGACGCTTGCGACGAGATCATGCGCTGGGAAGGCTACGCCAAAACGCCTCTCCATGCCCTGGATGGTCTCGCCGCGAGGATCGGCATTGACGGGCTCTTCTACAAACACGAAGGCCCTCGCTTCGGGCTTGGCAGTTTCAAGGCCCTGGGCGGGGCCTATGCCGCGCAGCGCCTGTTGCAGGGGGAAGTCGCTCGCAGAACCGGGCAGATCGTTTCGCTGGAGGACATTCGCACCGGAAGGTTCGCGAACGAATGCGCCCGCATCACGCTTGTCTCGGCAACGGACGGCAATCACGGGCGCTCACTCGCCTGGGGATGCAAGCGGTTCGGGGCTGGTTGCCGGATCTACATCCATGCGGAAGTCAGCGAAGGCCGGGCGGAGGCAATGCGTGCGCTGGGGGCCGACGTCGTCCGGATCGAAGGCGACTACGACGCCTCTCTGGCGATCACGAAACAGGAAGCGGCCGAGAATGGCTGGTTCGTTGTTTCCGACACCTCCTGGCCGGGTTATACCGAGCCTGCCCGGGACGTCATGTCGGGCTACGGCGTCATGACCCGTGAAATCTGCGGGGACATGGATGCGCCGCCGACACATGTCTTCCTGCAAGGGGGTGTCGGCGGGCTTGCCGCTGCGGTCGCGGCAGGGCTGCGTCAGGTCTGGGGTGAAAACAGTCCACGTGTGATCATCGTCGAGCCTGAACAGGCGGCCTGTCTTTTCGAAAGCGCGAAGACCGGCAGGGCGACGACGGTCGCCATCGAGGCGGAAACGATCATGGCGGGCCTGTCCTGCGGCGAACCGTCGGAACTTGCCTGGGAGATTCTCGCCGAGGAAGCCTCCGACTATCTGACCGTTCCCGATGCTCTCGTTGCCCCTGTCGTGCGCCTTCTGGCGCGCCCGATCGGCGGCGATCCTGTAATCGAGGCGGGGGAAAGCGCTGTTGCCGGTCTTGCCGCCCTGATTGCGGCACGGCAAGACGCGGACCTTTCCGCCAGGCTTCGACTTGATAACAAGTCACGTGTGCTTCTCATCGGGTCCGAAGGGATCACCGACCAGGCAATCTTCGACAGCATCATGGAGGGGCGCGATGCTGCCTGAGGCTCCGGAACGCGGTTTTCCGGCATCGGAGTATGAAGCCAGGACAAGCCGGGCGCAGGCGCTGATGGCGTCTGCGGGACTTTCCGGACTGCTCTTGATGAGCGAGGCGGAAGTCCGCTATTTCAGCGGCTTTCAGACACTGTTCTGGCAAAGTTCGACCCGGCCGTGGTTCCTGTTCGTGCCGGCGAGCGGCAAACCGGTTGCAGTCATTCCGGAAATTGGCGCTGCCCTGATGCGCCGGACCTGGCTCGACGACATTCGGACCTGGAGTGCGCCGGCGCCCGATGATGACGGGATCAGCCTGCTGACGGACCTCTTGTCGCCGCTTGCAGGGGAGCGGGCGCATCTCGGCGTCCTCAAGGGTCACGAAACGTCACTGCGCATGCCTCTCGGCGACTGGGAGCGGCTGCTAGGCGCTCTGCCCGGCCTGCAGATCGCCGACGCCACAGGCATGGTGAAATCCCTTCGCATGGTCAAATCCGGGGCGGAGCTCAAAAAGCTGAAACATATCTGCGCGATCGGATCGGCCACCTTCAACCGTGTGCCGGAAATTGTTTCCGAGGGACAACCGCTTGAAGAAGTGTTCCGCGCGTTTCGTCTGGAAGCGCTTTCGCTTGGTGCCGACGACATTCCGTACCTTGTCGGCGCTGCAGACTTAGGCGGATATGCGGATGTGATCTCACCGCCGACGCGCGCTCCGTTGAAAACCGGCGACATACTGATGCTGGACACAGGAGCGGTCTGGGACGGCTATTTCTGTGACTTCGATCGCAACTGGGTGGTCGGCAAAGCCGGCGAGGCAGCACGCCGGGCCTATAATGTGCTCTGGAGGGCGACGGAAGCCGGCATCGAAACCGCGCGACCCGGAGCGACGTGCCGGGAACTGTTTCTTGCCATGGGCCGGGTGATCGGGGAGCTTGACACTTCAGGCGGCGATGTCGGCCGCCTCGGTCATGGCCTGGGCATGCAACTCACCGAATGGCCGTCCCTCGCGGCTTTCGATGAGACCGTGATCACCGAAAATATGGTGCTGACCCTGGAGCCGTCGTTGAGTTACGGCAACGGCCTGATGATGGTGCACGAGGAGAACATCGTCATTCGGGCTTCGGGCGCTGAACTGCTGACTGTCCGGGCACCTGTCGAGTTGCCAATTATCTGACTGAAAGACACCAGCAAAATAACATTCGATCCCGGAATGTGAGCATGGCTGCACCTGTCGAGCATGTCCCTGCAGTTCGGTGGGAAAAGCCGGCGAGTCGTTGCGTGGGCCTCAATTTGTGATCTTATCCGGACATGGACGATATCGATCTGGAAATCCTGAAACGTATGCAGGCCAATGCCCGGCTGACGGCCGATGCGCTGGCCGAAGACATCGGCCTGTCGCCCCCGGCCATCCAGAAGCGTCTCAAGAAATTGCGCGAAACGAAGGTGATCGAGAAGGAGATCGCTGTTCTGGCGCCGGAAAAACTTGGCCGGGAAATGACCGTCATCGTGCAGGTGATGCTGGAGCGGGAAAGCCGGCAGCAACTGGATGCCTTCAAGAAACGCATGCGCCAGTCGCCTGCGGTCCAGCAATGCTATTACGCGACAGGCGAAGCGGATTTCATCCTTATTCTCGTGGTGAAGGACATCAAGGAATACGAGGAATTCACGGAGGAATATTTCTTCGGTGAAAGCAATGTCAGCCGGTTCACAACGTCCATCGTGATGGACCGGGTCAAGGTGTCTCTCGATATTCTGTGACACCGGAACCTTAAGCCCCGATGCCGGAATGGTTCGATTGGAACCGGCCGCTTCATCCAAAGGTGTTGATGCGGCCGGTTGCTTTTTCTCATGCAGCTTGCTGGTGGTCCGTCTCGCCGTTCACCAGTCTGGCGACCCCGGCAAAATCCAGTTTGCCGCTGCCAAGCACGGGAACCTTGTCGACGATCCGGATTTCCGCCGGGATCATCAGGTCCTGGGCGCCGCGGGCTTTGGCCTCGGCGATGAAGGAAGAACGGTCGGCAGCCGGATTTTCCGTGACCAGCACCAGCTTCTCGCCCTTGCGGTCGTCCTTGATCGCAGCAACAGCCGAAAGATGCAGAGGCCAGATCTGCCCGGCGAGGGCCTCGACCGCTGCCAGCGACACCATCTCGCCACCGATCTTGGCAAAGCGCTTGGCGCGACCCTTGATGGTGATGAAGCCATCCGCGTCGATGTCGACGATGTCTCCTGTGTCGTGCCAGCCATCGACCAGCGGTTCGACCACGCCGGGATTGTCGGCCTTCAGGTAGCCGACCATCACATTCGGACCGGCAACATGCAGGCGGCCGCCTTCCTCCACGCCGGGGACGGGTTCCAGCCGCGCGGTCATGCCCGGCATCAACTTGCCGACGGTTCCGGCGCGGTTGAACATCGGCGTGTTCAACGCGATCACCGGCGCGGTTTCAGTGACGCCGTAGCCTTCCAGTACGCGCAGGCCGAAGCGATCCTGATAGACCTGCCGCGTCGACGGCTTGACGGGTTCTGCACCGGCAAAGCAATAGCGCAGGGAGCGGGAGTCATAGGCGTGGGCAACCCGCGCATAACCGTTCAGGAACGTGTCCGTACCGAAGAGGATCGTGGCGTTGGAGGCATAGATCAGCTCCGGGACGATCCGGTAGTGCAGCGGCGAAGGATAGAGGTAGACCGGCACGCCGGAGATCAGCGGCAGGATTGTGCCTGCCGTCAGACCGAAGGAATGGAACATAGGCAGAACGTTGAAGACCTTGTCGGACGGCGTGAAATCGATCCGCGCCGCAGCCTGGGTGGCGTTTGCCAGGATGTTCCTGTGGGTCAGAACCACCCCCTTTGGTGTCCCTTCGGAGCCTGAGGTGAAGAGGATCACCGCGGTATCGTCCGCACTGCGCCGGGCAATAGGACGGCTACGGGTCAGGAGACCAAGGATCTTGTCGGCAAAGCCGATCTCCGCCTTCACATCTTCCAGCCAGATGACCCGGACCTTTTCTTCCAGTTTCGCCGCCAGCGGCTCCAGCCGGGCCTGTTGGACGAAGGCCCGAGAAGAGAGCACGGTGCGTACGTCCGCCGTCCGGCAGGCGGACAGGACATTTTCCGCGCCGGCCGTGAAGTTGATCATGGCGGGCACCTTGCCGGCGGAGAGCGCCGCCAGAACGGTGACGGCGGCTCCGTTCGCGTTGGGCAGCATGATGCCGACCGCGTCTTCGCCCTTTGTCTGACCGGCGATCTTCCTGCCCAGAACAGATATCCCGGTCAGCATGCGGCCATAGGTCAGCTTTCCGGTGACCGGATCCTCGACGGCGAGGCTGCCAAACCCGCGTTCCTTTGTGGTGGCAATGACCCGGTCGACAATCGTGTCGTTGCCCGCAAGGCTGGTCTTGAACATCAGGTCCGACATGATGCCGTAGAGCTCTGCACCGGCGGCTGTACGACGCTGGCGGCCCTTCAGGGTCTCGGGCAGGGTGAGGCGTTTCGGTTCCATGATCGTCACCTTCACCTTCGGAAACAGGCGTTTGCGGATCTGGTCCGGCTTCAGATAGGAGAACGGCGTCTTTTCCAGGCCGTCGATCCGGATCGGCACGATCATGGCGCCGGTCTTGTCAGCCACCATCGCGGCGCCGTCATAGACCTTCATCAGGCTGCCGGTGACGGTCAGCCGGCCTTCCGGGAAGATCACCATCGGTTCACCCGAGTTGACGACCTTGATCAGGGCACGGGTCGCCATCGGGCGCTTGGGATCGATCGGCAGGGCATTTGCAAGCCGCAGGAAGGGCTTTACCCACCAGCGCCTGGCAATCTCATAGTCGATCGCAAAGGACGGCGTGCGGTCGGTGAGCGTCAGGGCAAGGCCCGCATCAAGGAAACTCACGTGGTTGAGGGCCAGGATCGGGTTCCCGCCGGCCTTTTCCAGATTCTCGAGTCCGGTGACCTCAAGACGGAAGACAGCCCGGTAGAGAATGGAGATTGCGTCGCGCAGCGGGTTGGTCGGCAACGCTTTCAGCATGGCTATTGCGGCAATCAGGTTCAAGCCGGCAAGCACCAGCAGGATTGCGGGGAGAGAGACACCCAGTTTCTGGGCAGCCGCAAGCGCCAGGCCGCCGGCCGTCATCAGGGCAGCGCCGATTGCGTTGGAGGCAGCGATCCTGCGGGCGCGGACTGCCGGCTTCGCCCATGTTTGCAGGGCGGTGAAGGTCGGCACGACAAGCAAGGCGCCGGATATGGCAAGACCGGCCATGTCGATGCTGAGACGCAGGACGCCTTGCTGACGGAGAAACTCCCTCAGGCCGTCTGCCGGAACGGCTGTGGGCAGGCCGGCAAGGGTCAGCGCCGTGTCCAGGCAGAAGAGGGCCAGAAACAGGGCGCCGACGGGAGCCGGCAACAGGACGACGCGGCCCGCCAGGAGCCAGGCGGCAAGAGCCGACCCGATGCCGATGAAAACGGCGAAGACGGCCAGGAAATAGGTGACGGCAACTTCACCGCCGCCCAGAAATGTCGTCACCATCAGCGGCAGGATCGCCAGTACCATGGCTCCGATGAGCCAGAACCAGGCATTCATCAAAGCCGCCCGGAAAAGGCGGCGGTCGGAGGCGAGATCCGCGATGGCCCGCCACGTAGAGGTAACGATGTTCCAGTCGATCTTCAGACCGGGATCGGCGGCGGGAGCAGCAGGGATGAAACGGCTGGAGGCGTAGCACGCCACAGCGAGCGCCATCATCGCCGGGGCGAACAGCAACGCGGAGGAGGCGCTCGCAAACAGCAGTCCGGAGGAAATGGTGCCGCCAAGGATCGCAAGAAACGTCCCTGCTTCGATCCAGGCATTGGCACGGGGCAGGGCCGCTGCCTCGAGGTGATCCGGCAACAGGCCGTATTTCACCGGGCTGAAGAGCGCCGACATCGCACCGAAGACGAAGAGTGCCGTAAAGAGCACAGGGAGGGAAGACAGCGCCATGCCGGTGACAGCAAGCGCAGCGCCGCCGACTTCCACCAGCTTCGTGATCCGGGCCAGCCACGCCTTGTCGTATTTGTCTGCAAGCTCACCGCCAAGGGCAGAGAGCAACAGGAAGGGCGCGATGAAGATTGCTCCGGCCAGCGCGATCAATGCGCCTGACCCGCCGGTTATGGCATCAAGGGCACTGACCTGGAAGAGCACCAGGAAAACCAGAGCGTTTTTCAGGAAATTGTCGTTGAAGGCGGACAGAAACTGGGTCCAGAACAGCGGCGCAAAGCGCCTCGCTCTCATCAGGGACATGCGCATGGGGTCCTCCCTCGGGGAAACCGGTCAGGCATTCCCCGTTGCGGTCGAGCAGGGCATCCGGGCGGTAGAGTGATCTTGCCGCCCGGTTGGGGATCAGGTCAGGCGTGTTCGGGCTTGTTGATGTCCATCAGCAGCTTCTCGGTTTTGGCGTCTTCCAGACGGTTGTGGAACTTCATCGCCTCTTCGCGGTCGCGCAGGGTCTTTGTCAAAGTCACGGCCGTATGCACCAGCATGATCGCGGACATGGCGTAGAAGCCCTTGGCGGAGAAGCTGGCTTCCAGGTTCCAGATGCCGAGCGCCATCATGATGGCGGCGACAGCGAAGCTGCCGACGGTGAAGATGGTCCAGTTGTTGGAATGTTTGATTACCGGTTCCTGCATTGTTCGATCCTCGGGTTAGCTGCTTTGTTCCAATAGAAGGGGAAGGTCTGATTTCAGGCGGGCGAGCACATCGTCCGCCCTGGTCCGCACCGGTGCACCGCATCCGGCTTCGCCGAGTTTCTCGATGAGGGCTTCCGGTTTGTCAGCTGCGGAAAGAGCGTTGAATTCCCGTTCCGCCAGCTGGTCGCGTTCCTGACGCCGCAAGATCCCTTCCAGTTGTTCCTCCGCCTGGGAAAGAGCGGACTGGCCGTTATCCGATCCGAGGGACTGGGCCATCTGTATCCGGTCGCGCACTTCCACCGTACGCTCCCCGCGCTTGAGGGCGCGAAGCCGGCTCTGGGCCCGATGCAGCGTCTCCGTCAGGCTGGCGAGGTCACGCTCAAAGGACTTGATTGCCGTCTGAAGGGCGGCTTTCTCGTCTTCAAGCAGCGCGATAGCTTCCGCGGCTTCCCGTGCAAGCGGCTCAAGGCCCTTCAGGAGAGCGTTCCTCGCGCGGTTTTCCAGGTCTTCAAGGGACAGGTCGATCTGCGACAACCGCTTGCGGTCTTGTAGCTGCTCCGCCTTGGCACGGGCGAGAGCTACCTGGGCAGATCGGACGGATGAAGCTGCCGTGCGCAGATTGAGGGAGAAGAGGGCCAGCGATTGACGGTCCTGGTTCTCCCCGGCACTGACAAGAAACAGCGCTTTCAGTTGATTGATGAATGGCTCAAACATTGCGCCTCCCTAAAAGTGAACAGTGTTCACTATTTGACAAAGCCACACCATTCGCGTTAGGTCAAGAAAAAAATGAACTCAGTTCACTTTTATAGGGAGCCTGCATGGCCGGCATTCAGAAGACGAAGAGCGAAGAGACCCAGCGCAGGGTCCTGGAAGCTGCGATATCCACGGTAGAGGCTGGGGGCATGGAGGCGGTCAATATAAGGAAGATCGCCGCCGATGCGGGCTATTCGGTCGGCTCGGTCTACAAGCATTTCGCCGATCAGGACGCACTGCTGATTGCGGTCAATTCCGTGACGCTTGGCCGCGTCAAGGATGTCATGCGGGCGGCCGAGCAGGGGACAGACCAGCCGCTTGACCGGCTCAAGGTTCTGGCTCAGGCCTATCTGGACTTTGCGCGAACCAACCGCAATCTCTGGACGATGCTCTTCAGCCACCGAATGCCGGAAGGCAAGCCGGTGCCGGAGTGGCACCTTCAGGAAAACATTGCGCTGCTCGGCTTCATCGCCGCGCCGCTAAGGGAATTGGACCCAAGCCTCACCGAAGAAACGCTTGCCGTGCGGACGCGGACTTGTTTTGCCGCGGTGCACGGTCTCGTCACGATCAGCCTGGAAGAGCGTTTCATCGGACTGTCGGGAGAGACGCTCGTCCGGGAAATGGATTTCCTCGTCGAGCGCCTTGCAGGTTAGGAAAGGCCACTACCAGGCCCGTACACGTTTTTCCGGCGGTAGCCACATCGGGTCGCCTTCCTTGATGCCGAAGGTCTCGTAAAAGGCGTCGACATGCTGCAAGGCGGCCACGGCACGATAAAAATCAGGCGGATGGCCGTCGCCGGCGACCAGCATGCGCAGGAACTGGTCGGAGCTTTTCGTGGTCCAGAACTGGGCCCAACCGACAAAGCAGCGCTCTGCCGGCGACATGCCGTCGATCTCGACATTTTCCTCGGGATGTTCGTCGAGGTATTCCATGAGCGCTTGATAGGCGAGGGTGATACCGCCGACATCGGCCATGTTCTCGCGCACATTCAATAGACCATTGGCGTTAAGTCCCGGCAGCACTTCGAACGCGTTTGCCTGATCGATCAGTTTTTGGGCTTCCGCGTCGAATGCCTTCGCGTCGCTTTCGGTCCACCAGTCGCGGAAATTTCCGTCGGCATCGTAGCGCCGTCCGCCACTGTCAAAGCCGTGGGTCATCTCATGGCCGATGACAGCTCCAATCCGGCAGAAACGAAGGGGGGCGTCCATGTCGTGTCGGTATGCCGGCGCCTGCGTGATTGCCGCGTTGATCTCGAAGCCGTTGATGGAGGGGGAGTAGGCAGCATTGATGACGATCGGCAATGTGGACTGGGTGTTGAATTCCTCATGTTCGACGGGATGTTTCACCTTTTCGGTCAGACGATTGATGGAGAAGGCGCCAAGGTTCATCATGTTGGCGACGGGGTCGGGCCCGATCTCGACAGAAGAGTAGTCTACCCAATTGTCCGGATAGCCAACCCGGTAATAGAAATTGTCGACCTTCTTGAGCGCTTCGGCCCGCGTTTCGTCCGACAGCCAGTCCCGTGTCTCGACGCGGGAGCGGAAGACAGCATGGATACGCTTCACCATGTCGAGGACTTCTGATTTGGTCTCATCTGGATAGAAAGCGTCGACATAGAGCTGGCTCGCCGGATGGCCGAGATTTTCCTTGAGCAGGTCGTACATGTGGTCTTCTCGAGGCCGGTCCGTGTGGGCGCCGATCAGCGCCCGTTCCAGATCGTTGGACGGCTCCTCGAACTTTGACGTCAGGAACGGCTTGTAATTGTCGATCACCCTGAAGGCCGCATAGTCCTTGAGGTCTTCGAGCGGGGTTTCCTTCAGCACCCTGTTGATGACCGGCAATGCCCTCGGTTCGAACATGTAGAGCGCATCGGGCTTCTGAAAGCCGATCGTTGAGAAGTAGAGGTCGAGATCCATTTCCGGGATCTCCGCCTGCGCGTCCTTGAAGGACTTGACCGAATACCTGTTGCGCGGATCGTTGCCTTCCTCCGGCGTCAGGATGCCGGAATAGAGGTCGATTTCGATCTTCAACGTCAGATCTGCAATCCGGGCGGCTTCGGCTTCCGGGTAGCCCGCGATTTTCATGACCTCCTCAACATAGGTGCGATAAGCCGGAACACGCGGATCACCTTCCTTGTTGCGCAGAAGTTCGAGGTGGTGTTCATCGACTGCAAAATCCGATCCGGCCGAGAACATGGCGTAACGGTTGCTGTCCGCGGGATCGGTGCTGGGGGCAAAAATGGCAAAGAGACCCGGGCCGGAAACGACAGCCTGCTCGGCAATGAACCGGGTCAGGTCGTCAAGCGTTTCAATTTCGGCAATCTTCTGCAATTGCCCGCGCACAGGATCTATCCTTGCTGCATCAATGGCCTCGACATTCATGTAGGCCTTGTAGAAGTCGCCAACGAGCTGGGTCGGACTGCCCTTTGGAGCATCTGCTGATTCATTTCCGGCTTTCGCTGCAACGGCCGCGAGCTGCTTTATCAGACGTTCCGCGATGATCGGAAAAACACCCCACCGCGCCTTGTCGACCGGCCGTTCCACCCGGTCGAGCCAATTGCCGGAGGCATAGCGGTAGAAGTCTTCGCCCGGGGCGACGGTCCGGTCCATGTTGTCGACGGAAAACAGGAGATCGTCGGCTGTCAGCGGGGAGAGGGTGATTTCCTGAGAGAGGGCGGTGCCAGATATGAGCAGAGAGGCAGCGGCTGTGCCAGCAAGAACGGAAAAAACGAATTTCATGACACAGCTCCTCGCATCAAATCCCAGTGTGGCCGCAGCCACCGACAAACCGGCTTGGATGTGCTTCGAAGTGGGGGTGTTCTCCACCCGATATCTACGTGTATTCCCTAAGGAAAGAATAGCGCGGAGGTTGCGCTGGGCAATGAAAAACGTGCACACGCCTGGACTTGAGTTAAGCCGCTGAACCGTGATGCTGGATGAGGACGACCGACCGCGCGAATTCGATTGTTGATCAGGTCCCGCAAAACGTCTGGTAAGGACCGAAGTCTTCCGGCGGGCCTTCGCCATAGGCTTCCTTGCCTTGCTTTTCCTCGAACGGATTGCTCAGCACCTCCAGCAAGGCCTTTGCCGGGCCGTAGTCGCCGGCTTCTGCCGCTGACAGAGCTTCTTCGACCTTGTGATTGCGCGGGATATAGATCGGGTTGACCCGGTTCATCGCCGCTTTGGTTTCTTCGCCTGAAACACCAACATCCTGGAGCCGCGCAAACCAACGCTTCAGCCATGGGTCGAGTTGCGTCGGATCGACAAAAAGATTGCGCAACGCGGACGGGTCGCCTGCGGCTGCCTCGCCAAGGCGCCGGAACACCAGGGTATAGTCGGCGCGCTGGGCTTGCATGAGGGAAAGTAGATCCTCAAACAGGGTCTGATCGTCTTCGGCTCCCGAACTCAGTCCCAGTTTTTGGCGCATGCCGCCGAGCCAGGCGCTGCGGTAGAGGTCTGGAAACCTGCCAAGAACGTCGCTCGCCAGCTCTACGGCCTTTTCGAGATCTTCCGGGTCGATCAGGGGGAGCAGGGTTTCTGCAAGACGGGCGAGGTTCCACTGGATGATCACCGGCTGCCGCCCGAAGGCGTAGCGGCCGCCGTGATCGATGGAAGAGAAAACCGCTGCCGGGTCGTAGGCATCAATGAAGGCACAGGGGCCATAATCGATGGTCTCGCCGGAAATGGTGGTGTTGTCCGTGTTCATGACGCCATGAACGAAACCCGCAAGCACCCACCTTGAGACAAGGGCGGCCTGGCGATCGACAACCTTGGCAAAGAGCTTCAGATAGCGGCCGTCAGCGTCTGTCAGATCCGGATAGTGACGGGCAATTGCGTAGTCGGCGAGCTGGCGGACTTTCTCCGTATCTCCGCGTGCGGCGAAATACTGGAACGTGCCGACGCGCAGATGACTTGCGGCGACGCGGGTCAGCACCGCACCCGGTTTCGGTCCGTCCCGGTAGATCGTCTCGCCGGTGGTGACGGCAGCCAGTGCCCGGGTTGTCGGGATGCCGAGCGCGTGCATGGCTTCACCGATGATGAATTCGCGCAGCACCGGGCCGACGACCGCCTTGCCGTCGCCACCACGCGAGAAGGGCGTCGGGCCGGAGCCTTTCAACTGGATGTCCCGGCGGCGGCCCTGCCGGTCGATGATTTCGCCGATGAGCAGCGCCCGGCCATCGCCAAGCTGCGGCGAGAAGCCGCCGAACTGATGTCCCGCATAGACTTGTGCCAGCGGGGAGGCACCGTCCGGCTGACGGATACCGGCGAAGATCTCCGCACCTTCCGGCGTCTCTAGCTGGTTCGCATCGAGGCCGAGTTCCCCGGCCAGAGCCCGGTTGAAGAGGACAAGAGCAGGTGAGGGAACCTTCGCCCCTTCCCAGGCGACGTAAAAGCCGGGCAGGTCCCGGGCATAGGAATTGTCGAACTGGAAGAGTGGAGGTCTGGCGGTCATGAAAGCTTTATCTCTTGCGGTGCTGCCTTGAAGGTGAATATAGGCCTTTCCTGAGCTGCCGCCAGAACGCACCAAGCCGGTTCCGGAGTGCAGCGGATTGAAGGAAATAGTTTGTCCGGAAATAATGCGGTCTTACTGGCTGGTCAGACGCCGTAAGCTGCCAGGAACACCTTCACTGCGGCGTCGATATTGGCCTCGGTCTCGGCTTCGTCCGGCGGCGGGCCGGCATTGAGCAGCATGCGGCGGAGAATACCGGCAACACAAAGGTCGAAGAACTGTCCGGCGGCAAGCTCGACGTCGCAGGGTTTCAGTTCGCCCCGGTTGACCCGTTCCTGGATGAAGGCGCCCATGTCTCGGCGTCCGCGGCAGGGACCAGCCTCGTAAAGAAGTTCGCCGAACTGGGGAAATTTCTCGGCGGCACCGATCACCATCCGCAGCGTCGACAGTTTCTCCGGCTTGGCCATCTTTTCCAGATAGTTGCGGCCGATGCGGCGCAGATCCGTTTCAACGTCGGCGCGGCTGACAAGAACCTCCTGCATGAGTTCGGCCTGGCCGTACCGCTCTTCCAGGATGAGGGCTTCGAAGAGAGCTTCCTTGCTGGCGAAATAGACGTAGAGCGTTCCCTTGGAAACGCCTGCCTCCTTGGCGATGACTTCCATGCTGGTGCCGTCGAAACCCCTGGCCCGGAACACCCTGCGCGCGCCGGTCAGGATCTGCCGCCGCTTGGCATTATCAGTCTTGTTTTCGGTGTCTTCGGCGGTTGCCGGCTTGTCCTGAATATCGACGGTCATCGCTTTTCTCGGATTAACTGACTTCTCTCAGTAGGGTGTCGGCCTGTTGCTGTCAAACGGACGACAACGCCCGTGGTCCGCTCCTGATATCCGCAGGGCTTCAAATGCGCTCCGCCTGCTGCGAGGACGTCATAACATTAGGGAAATGTCCGGGCCGTTCAATCGGCCACAGCCACAACCGATGTTGGTAATCGCTGTCCCGGCAAAGTGATGAAAAACCCTAGACTGCTGAGTTGAAAGAATTATTCCCGGTTTCTCGTTGTATCTTTCTCTGCGCTGAAAAAATTTCGCCGCCGTCACAGGCACGTTAAATAACGAGACCCGTGGGGCTTGGGAACTCAGAACCATTGCAACACACATTCAATAACAGAGGACAGGAGACGAATTGGATATATTGGAAAACAGGCTTGATGAGCAGCTTATTCCCTCGATCCTGCTTCATTCAACGGGCGGGAGTGCTGTAGATCTATCTCTGCTGTCGGGTCTTGCCGTCGTCTATGCCTATCCCCGAACCAGCCCGCCGGACAGTGCACCCATCGAGGGTTGGGACCAGATCCCCGGTGCACGCGGCTGTACACCGCAATGCCGCGGATTTGCGGCCCATTATCAGGCGATCCTGAGAGCAGGGGCGACGCATGTTTTCGGCCTGTCTACGCAAGAGACCGCCTATCAGGCCGAAATGAAGGCCCGCCTCGCACTACCGTTTGAAGTGTTGTCGGATGCGGCGCTGGAATTTTCCACCGCGCTCGGCTTGCCGACTTTTGAAGCTGGCGGCATGACGCTGCTGAAACGCCTCACCCTGATCATCGAGGCAGGCAGGATAAGGCAGGTGTTCTTTCCAGTCGAGGATCCTGCCGACAATGCCTTTGAAGTCCTGACCTATCTTCGCACGCCTGCCCACTGAACGGGCGGATAATGCGGATAACCGGTGCGCCGCGGTCACGTGACTTTGTCCAAATGATTGTCCCAAAACTATAATGTGAACCGCAGAGGAGGAGGCAACGCCTTTCCCTCTTTGCTGTCTTTTCGTTCAAATGGGATCTGACCCAGCCGCCTGAGACCGGCAGCAGTCTCGAATTCCGGTAAGCGGCGCCCTTGTCCGGTCCGCTTGACGTATCGCGAGAAAGGCTGCGCAGCAATATTTGCCTTTGCCCCCTTGCGGAAACGCCGGGGAAGAACATATAAAAACTTATTGACCGAACCGTTCAGTCAACAAATTGATGCTCGGCAATCAGGGCAAGGGACAAGATCGTGGCACTCAGGGACGGCCGCTCCGGTGGCGGCGCAATCGGCGGCGGGATGCAGGCCGGCACCCGCCCGGACAAGGACAATTCGCAGGACAACGGTTCGGCCTCAGGCAAGGCAGGTGAAGAGATCTCTGCCGTTCTGAAGCAGGAGCGGGAAGGGAAGGTTGAGACCCGGGGCGAAACAGGAACCAACACACCAGCGATCCGGACCGGCAGCGCTGAAGTTCCCCCGATACCCAAGAGAAAAGGCAAGGCAAAGCGCGTTCTTGGGCTTGTCCTGCTCGCGGGCCTTGCCTTCGGCGGCTACGAGGGCTTTCACTGGTGGACCGAGGGACGGTTTATCGCCAGCACGGACGATGCCTATGTGACCTCCGACATAACCGTGATCCTGTCCAAGGTATCCGGCTATGTCGACACTGTGGAGGTGGGCGACAACCAGCGGGTCAAGGCGGGAGATGTTCTGCTCAAGATCGACGATGGTGACTATCGCCTGGCCGTACAATCCGCAAAGGACACGATTGCCGGCGCCGAGGCGACCGTCGCCCGGATCGCCACGCAGATCGTCGCGGCGCAGGCGTCCGTCCTGCAGGCCGAAGCCTCCGTCGACGCCGCAAGAGCCCGGGCCGATGAAACTGCTGCCAATTTCGAGCGCCAGAAGAAGCTGGCGGACAACAAGTTTGCCAGCCAGGCGACGCTCGATACTGCCGAAGCCTCGCTCAAAGGCGCGCGTGCGGATCTGGAGAATGCCAACGCCGCCGTGACGCTGGCAAAGGCCAATATCGATGTCCTGAACGGTCAGAGGAAGGAAGCCGAGCAGGCTGTTGCAGCCGCCAGGACGGCGCTGTCAAAGGCAGAGAGGGATCTGGCCTTCACGGTTGTCCGGGCACCGGTCGACGGCATCCTCGGTAACCGTGCAGCGCAGGTCGGCTCGCTCCTGCAGCCGGGCAGCCGGGTTGCCGCGATCGTGCCCGTCGCCGACACCCATATCGATGCCAATTTCAAGGAAACCCAGCTTGAAGGCATTCGCCCGGGCGCGGAAGTGGCGATCCTTGTCGATGCCTATCCGGACCAGCCGATCCGCGGCACGGTAGAAAGCATCGCACCGGCGACCGGCTCGGTGTTCAGCCTGCTGCCGGCGGAAAACGCCACCGGAAACTTCACCAAGGTCGTTCAGCGCGTGCCGGTGAAGATCAAGGTGCCCGAAGAGGAAATCGTCAGCGGTCACTTGCGTGCCGGCATGTCGGTGGTGGTCGAGGTCGACACCCGCACCGGTGGCGGCGAGCCCCTTGTCACCCTGTCGGTCCTTCACTGATCCCGGCGCTTTATTGCGCCGGACACAATCTCCCCGCGGCCTCCAACCGCACACGACTGGTATCCGCATCCTGCGGATACCGCCCCTTTCCGGCTGCAATCGCCATGTCGCGAAGGTGCAGCCTCCAAATATCTGAACCGGTCGGCCGTCCGATCCGCAGGAGTATTCCCTGCGACGCTGGGCGAACCAAGGCATAGCCTCATGAGCGCGGCAGCACAGAGCCCTTCCATTGACGGACGCAAGTTGTTCACCTTCCTCTGCATGGTGTTCGGCATGTTCATGGCGATCCTGGATATCCAGATCGTATCGGCGTCTTTGTCGGAGATCCAGGCCGGGCTTGGTGCGTCCCAGGACGACATACCCTGGGTTCAGACCAGCTATCTGATCGCCGAAGTCATCATGATTCCGCTGTCAGGTTATCTCTCGCGCATGCTGTCGACCCGCTGGATGTTCGCGATTTCAGCGGCCGGTTTTACCTTCATGAGCCTCATGTGCGCGACCGCCACGACCATCGAGGAGATGATCGTCTACCGGGCCCTGCAGGGCTTTCTCGGCGGAGGCATGATCCCGGCCGTCTTTGCGACCGCCTACCTCATTTTTCCCCGCGAGAAATTCAATGTCATTTCGCCGGTGATCGGCCTTGTGGCGACGCTTGCGCCCACCATCGGCCCGACGCTAGGCGGTTATCTCACCGATTTCGGCTCCTGGCACTGGCTCTTCCTTATCAACGTCGTCCCCGGCATCCTGGTGACGCTCGCGGCCGTGCTGCTGATCGACTTCGACGAGCCTGACTTGTCGCTGCTTGATCATTTCGACTGGTATGGCTTTGCCGCAATGGCAATCTTTCTGGGGTCGCTGGAATTCGTTCTGGAAGAAGGCTCGGGCGAGGATTGGTTCCAGAGCGGGGAAATCGTCTTCTTCTCTGCCTTAACGCTGCTGGGGGCGCTGGCTTTTTTCTGGCGGGCCTTTACCGCGCGCGAACCCATCGTCGATCTCAGGGCCTTTGCCGACAAGAACTTTGCCATGGGATGCCTCTTCAGTTTCATCATGGGCGTCGGCCTCTATGGGCTGACCTATCTTTATCCGGTCTACCTAAGCGGTGTGCGCGGCTACACTTCTCTGCAGATCGGCGAGACCATGTTCGTCAGCGGCCTTGCCATGTTCCTGACCGCGCCGCTCGCGGGGAGGCTCATGTCGGTGCTGGATCCGCGTGCGATGATGGCGATCGGCTTTGCCGGGTTCGCCATCGGCACGTGGATGGTGACCGGCATCACCCATGACTGGGACTTCTGGGAATTGCTCTTGCCGCAGATCCTGCGCGGCTGCTCGCTGATGCTGTGCATGGTGCCGATCAACAACATCGCACTCGGCATGCTGCCACCGCAGATGATCAAGAACGCCTCCGGGCTCTTCAACCTAACGCGAAACCTTGGCGGCGCCGTGGGCCTCGCCGTGATCAACACGATCCTGACCAACCGACAGGACTTCCATTACGAACGTCTGGCGGAAACGGTGAATTGGTCGCGCCCTGTCGTCAACGAGACGCTCACCAACATGACCCACGCCTTTTCCGCGCTCGGCGAGAACGCGGAGACGGCGGCGCTCAAGACCTTGTCGGGGATCGTGACGCGTGAAGCCTTCCTGCTGTCGTTCTCCGACGTCTTCCTGATCCTGACCGGGCTCTTCCTGGCGCTCGTCGCAGCACTTGTTTTTGTCGAACGGCCGAAACCCGCGGTCGCCGGTGGCGGCGGCGGTCACTGAGGGAAGTTGGCTAAAATCTTGAGGTTTCCTGGATAAGGGTTGATCAGTGGGTGTTCCAAGCAAAAACCCGCCCGATCGTTTCCGATGGGCGGGTTTTTTAGTTGGGTGCCGGGAGCCGCGCTGTGGCCAGGGTGAGCCGGCCTGGGCGAACTCCCGGCGGAGCTCGTTTCAATCAATCGATCAACATTAAACCTCCAGCCGAAACCGGCTGGAGGTCTGTTGATCTTTAGCTGCAGCCGCTGGTGGAGCCGCAGGTGTCGCACTTCAGGCAGGTGCCGTTGCGCACCATGGTGAAGTTGCCGCATTCCGAGCAGCTTTCGCCTTCATAGCCCTTCATGCGGGCCTGGGCGATCTGCTGGGCCGCGGTCTTGACCTGCGGAGCCGGGGCGGTGGAGATTTCCACCGCGGCGGCTGTTTCCGCGCTGCGGGCAAAGGCCGTGGCGACAGCGGACGTCTGGGCAGAGACCGAAGCGCCGATTTCCATCTTCACCGTTTCGGTGATCTCGCCGGACGGTTCGTTGCCGGAGACGAGGCGGAAGCGTTCCGTCTGACCGCGGACGAGACCGTGGGAGACCACACCACCGGAAGACCCCTTGTCCATGTTCTTGACCGCCCCGGCGCTGGCCGTGCCGCTGAAGGCTTCCGGCGGGACGTGAGCGAGGTCGTGACGGCCGAGATAGGAGACCGCCAGTTCGCGGAAGACATAGTCGAGGATCGACGTCGCGTTCTTGATCGCGTCGTTGCCCTGGACCATGCCGGCCGGCTCGAACTTGGTGAAGGTGAAGGCGTCGACATATTCCTCGAGCGGCACGCCATACTGCAGGCCGAGCGACACGGAAATTGCGAAGTTGTTGATGAACGCCCGGAGCGCGGAGCCTTCCTTGTTCATGTCGAGGAAGATCTCGCCGAGGCGGCCGTCGTCATATTCGCCGGTCCGCAGGAAGATGGTGTGACCGCCGATCTTTGCCTTCTGGGTGTAGCCCTTCCGGCGGGTCGGCAGTTTTTCCTGCTCGCGCACCACGCGCTCCACGATGCGTTCGACGATCCGCTCGGCCACGATTTCGGCCTTTGCGGCCAGAGGCTTGGCTGCGAGGGCCTCGACGACGTCGTCCTCGTCCTCATCCTCATCGGCCAGAAGCTGGGCGTTGAGCGGCTGGGAGAGTTTCGAGCCATCGCGGTAGAGGGCGTTGGCCTTGAGAGCCAGCTTCCAGGACAGCATGTAGGCTTCCTTGCAGTCCTCGACCGTCGCATCGTTCGGCATGTTGATCGTCTTGGAGATCGCACCGGAGATGAACGGCTGGGCGGCAGCCATCATGCGAATGTGGCTTTCGACCGACAGGAAGCGCTTGCCGATGCGGCCGCACGGATTGGCGCAGTCGAAGACCGGATAATGTTCCTTCTTGAGGAACGGCGCGCCTTCAAGCGTCATCGCACCGCAGACATGGGTGTTGGCGGCTTCGATCTCGGCCTTGGAATATCCCAGGAAGGCAAGGAGATTGAACTCCGGATCTTCCATCTGCTCGGCCGAAACGCCGAGGGCCTTGAGCTGCTCGTCGCCGAGGGTCCAGCGGTTGAAGACGAACTTGACGTCGAAGGCGGACTTCATGCCGTCCTTCAGCTTGGTCAGGCTCTCATCGGTGAACCCCTTGGTCTTCAGGGCCGACGGGTTGATGCCAGGGGCCTGGTCGATGGAACCGTGTCCGACCGCATAGGCCTCGATCTCGCCGATCTCAGCTTCCGAGTAGCCGAGTTTGCGCAGGGCTTCCGGAACGGCACGGTTGATGATCTTGAAGTAACCGCCGCCGGCCAGCTTCTTGAACTTCACCAGGGCGAAGTCCGGTTCGATGCCGGTGGTGTCGCAGTCCATGACAAGACCGATGGTACCGGTCGGGGCGATGACGGTCGACTGGGCGTTGCGATAGCCGTTCTTCTCGCCGAGTTCCAGGGCGCGGTCCCAGGCCTTCTTGGCCCGTTCGACGATCACCTTGTCCGGGCAGGAGGCATGGTCAAGCGCGACCGGAGCCGTGTTGAGGCCTTCATAGCCATCCGCTTCGCCATAGGCGGCGCGGCGGTGGTTGCGCATGACGCGCAGCATGTGCTGGGCGTTCTTCTTGTAGCCCGGGAAAGCGCCGAGTTCGCCGGCCATTTCGGCGGATGTCGCATAGGCAACACCGGTCATGACGGCGGTCAGGGCACCGCAGAGGGCACGGCCTTCGTCGCTGTCATAGGGAATGCCGGAGGTCATCAGCAAGCCGCCGATATTGGCGTAGCCAAGGCCAAGGGTGCGGAACTTGTAGGAAAGTTCCGCAATTTCCTTGGACGGGAACTGCGCCATCAGCACCGAGATTTCGAGAACGACGGTCCAAAGGCGGACGGCATGCTCGTAGTTGTCGATGTCGAAGGAGCGGTCTTCCCGGCGGAACTGCATCAGGTTCAGGGATGCCAGGTTGCAGGCCGTATCGTCCAGGAACATGTATTCCGAGCACGGGTTGGACGCGCGGATCTCGCCGTCGGCGAGGCACGTGTGCCAGTCGTTGATGGTGGTGTGGTACTGCAGGCCCGGATCGGCGGACGCCCATGCGGCATAGCCGATCTGCTCCCACAGTTCCTTGGCTTTGACGGTCTTCAGAACGTTGCCGGTGCGGCGGGCCGTCAGGTCCCAGGTGCCGTCTTCGGTGACGGCATTGAGGAAGCCGTCGGTGACGCGCACCGAGTTGTTGGAGTTCTGGCCGGCGACCGTGAGATAAGCTTCGGAATCCCAGTCGGTGTTATAGGTCGGAAACTCGATCTTGGTGAAGCCCTGGCGAGCGAACTGGATGACACGCTGGATGTAGTTTTCCGGCACCATCATCTTCTTGGCGGCGCGGATTTCGCGCTTCAGGGCCGGGTTCTTTGCCGGGTCGAAGCAATCGCCATTGTCCGCCTCGCAGTTGACGCAAGCGCGCATGATGGCGGACAGGTGCTTCTGGCAGATCCTGGAGCCGGTGACGAGGGCGGCCACCTTCTGCTCTTCCTTGACCTTCCAGTTGATGTATTCCTCGATGTCCGGATGGTCGACATCGACCACCACCATCTTGGCCGCGCGACGGGTGGTGCCGCCGGACTTGATCGCACCGGCTGCCCGGTCGCCGATCTTCAGGAAGCTCATCAGGCCGGAGGACTTGCCGCCGCCGGAGAGCTTTTCGCCTTCGGAACGCACATAGGAGAAGTTGGAGCCGGTGCCGGAGCCGTATTTGAAGAGGCGTGCCTCGCGGACCCAAAGGTCCATGATGCCGCCTTCGTTCACCAGGTCGTCGCCGACGGACTGGATGAAACAGGCATGCGGCTGCGGATGCTCGTAGGCGCTTTTGGATTTGGTCAGCTTGCCGGTCTGGAAATCGACATAGAAGTGACCCTGGCCCGGGCCGTCGATGCCATAGGCCCAATGCAGGCCGGTGTTGAACCACTGCGGGGAGTTCGGCGCCACCTTCTGGGTCGCCAGCATGTAGCGCAGTTCGTCATAGAAAGCCTGGGCGTCTTCCTCGCGCTCGAAGTAGCCGCCTTTCCAGCCCCAGTAGGTCCAGGTTCCGGCGAGACGGTCGAAGACCTGACGGCCGTCGATTTCGGAGCCGAAGCGGTCCGCCTCGGGCAGGTCGGCGAGGGCAGCCTCGTCCGGCTCATGGCGCCACAGCCAGGAGGGAACGGTATTTTCTTCAACAGCTTTCAGTTTGGCCGGAACGCCTGCCTTCCGGAAATACTTCTGGGCGAGGATGTCGGAGGCGACCTGCGAGAACTGGGCCGGGACCTGAATGTTCTCAAGCCGGAACACAATGGATCCGTCCGGGTTCCGGATTTCGCTGGTCGCGTTCCGGAACTCTATGCTTGCGTAAGGCGATTGACCTTCCTTGGTATAGCGCCGCTCGATCCGCATTTTCTCAAGTCCCCTTTAAATCCCCGGCCGGTTCTCCCGAACCGGCTTTTACCGCACTCCATCCGGTCTGGCGTGGCCGCCTGCCTCTGTCCGGATGCCGCCTTGCTCAATACAGGCTTTGAACCTGTATGTAGCGTATCTTGTGGTCTCGTCCACTATATATAGTGGCAATCAACAGGTTTGTCACGATATGCGCCGCTGCAATCGGCACACAAAAACCCGTCTCCCGGCTTTTGCTGAAAAGACCCGGAGCGGTACGCTGGATACTGGTGGTTTGGATGACCGGAGTGCCCGGAAGGGCTCCCGACTACGCACATCGCAATGATTAGGAAACTAATGTAAACGAATTCTTAAGGTCAAGGTTTGAATGACAACAGCTAGTGCCTGGATTGTGGGCAAGCGCAAAATCTTGTGTGTCCGTGTGGATAATGGGGAGCGGCGCGGGGACAGCGTTTTGCTGAGGAAATTAGCGCTTGCTTTCCCGGCGAAGGAGTGCCCGCTTCAAGGGCAGCGATCCCTGTGGATGACGATAGACTGCATTTTATGAAAATTTGAAGAAAATGGCGGCCACCGATTTCAACCGGGTTTAAGCCGGGTCTGGTTTTATGCAGATGCGATAGGGATAAGGGTCCGCATTTCATGAAACATCACGCCGCTTTCGGTCTTGCGATGGAAGATATCGATGCTGTCGTCGTCGAGGACAGCAAGCCGATGCAGACGATTCTCAGATCGATCCTGCTCAGCTTCAAGGTGGCGCGGGTGCGCGTGTTCGATTCGGTCGACGAGGCACTCGAAGCCAGCCTCGCCGAACCGCCAAACGTGATTCTGACCGACTGGCGCATGGCGCCGACCTCCGGCTACCAGTTCCTGCGCCTTGTGCGGCACCGGCACATGGAGCCGCTCTGCTACGTGCCGATTCTCTTTATCACGGCTCATGGCACTCGGCCGCTGGTGGACAAGGCGCTAAGGGCAGGGGCGCATCATGTGCTCGTCAAGCCCGTCTCGCCCTCGACGCTCTACAAGCGCCTCAAATGGCTCCTGACGGACGATCGGCCGATGATCCTGGAGCATTCCGGCTTCTATAACATCTATGGCATCCAGAAGGCCATGGACGAGCAGGCGGAGAAGATGCAGTCGCTGGCGGGCGCTCGGCTGCACCACCGCATTGCCACGAAGAAGCGGGCCGAGGTGGAGGACGCAGTGGAAGCCGCCTTCGACAAGAAGGAACCGGAGCCGCCGAAACCCGCCTTTGCCAGCGTCAAGAAGGAGGCGCCGAAGAAGCGCCAGTCCGCGGCGACCAAGCATATCCGCGATGCCGGCTTTGCGCCCTTCAAAGGTCTGAAACTGCACTGAGGGTTCAGCCTGCGTTCTTCTTGAAAGAAGGACCGCTCCCGTCCGGCTGCGTCATTCGGACCAAGGGTACAAAATCCCGTTCTTTTGTGGGTCCTCAGGCTGGACAGACGCGGCTCTTGTCGCCATAGTCCGCGGAAATAGGCCCGGATGCCTCGTGCGTCCTGCGGCGATCCGTGACGTTAATCAAGGGACCTTTCAAGGGCCATGAAAACTTTGCTGCTTGAACTCTTCACCTGGTGGAACAGCCAGACCATGGGCACCCGCTTCTTCACCTGGCGCAAGGGGGAGTTTGTCGGCGAGGACGAGTTCGGCAACAAGTACTACAAGGAACGCGCTGGCAAGAAACGCTGGGTCATCTATAACGGCCTTGCGGAAGCCTCCAGCATTCCTCCGGGCTGGCACGGCTGGATGCATCACCGCGTCGACACGCCGCCGTCGGAAGAGACCTATCACGCGAAGCACTGGCAGCGGGAGCACAAGGTCAATCCGACCGGCACACCGGCTGCCTATCGCCCGCACGGCTCTATCCTGACCCCGGAAAAGCGCCCGGATGTGACCGGAGATTACCAAGCCTGGACGCCGGGCAGCTGAGTTTGCCGCAGGTTTGAGAGATTGGAAAAACCCCGCAAGGCGGGGTTTTTCGTTTTTTGAACCTATCAGATTGTGATCCCGGACGAAATGCAACGGAGATCCGGGATCGGTGAGCCACCGATGCGTTCTTAAATATCTGATTGATAGTTAGGCGGTTCCCCGGTCCCGGCTCGCGCTTTGCTTGGCCGGGATGACGACGGAATGGTCTTTGTCTGCCTTTAGCCTACCGCCCCTGCCAGCTCTCCAGCACTTCCTGGCCGCAGGCTTGCGGGGAGAGGGCGTAGAAATCCGTTTCCAGTTTCAGCGCTTCACTGAGCCGCTTGTTGTAATCAGCCTGGGTCACTTCCATGGTGCCGAATTTGGAGAGATGATCAGTGACGAACTGCGTGTCGAGCAGGGAATAGCCGCCGACAATGAGCCGGGCGACGAGGTGAACAAGGCATACCTTGGACGCGTCGGTGCGGAAGCTGAACATGCTTTCGCCGAAGAAGGCTCCGTTCAGGCTGACGCCGTAAAGGCCACCGACCAGTTCTCCGTCCTGCCAGGCCTCCACCGTGTGGCAATAGCCCATGTCGAAGAGTTCGCCGTAGAGGCGGCGGATCTCGCGGTTGATCCAGGTCTTCTGGCGGCCCGGCATGGGTTCGGCGCAGCCATCAATGACGCCCTGAAAATCCGTGCTGACCCGGATCTCGAAGAGGTCGGAGCGGATCGTCCGGCGCAGGCGCCGGGGCAGGTGGAAATTGTCGAGGGGGAGAATGCCGCGCCGCTCCGGTTCCAGCCAGAAGAGGCCGGGATCGTCTGCGCTTTCGGCCATCGGAAACAGGCCGCAGGCATAAGCTTTCAACAGCACCTGCGGCGTGATTTCCAATACGATATCGTCTTTGTAACCAGCCATCTGGCCTCACTTACCGGGCAGGAGGGAGCCTTAAGGCTCCATCCTCAATTCCGGTCAGCTCGACTTTTTCGCCAGATACTGTTCCAGCCAGTGGATGTCGTACTGACCGTTTGCGATATCCTGATTTTCCACCAAATCGCGGAAAAGCGGAATAGTCGACTTGATTTCGTCAACGACAAATTCGTCCAGGCAGCGGCGCAGGCGCATCATGCATTCCACGCGGTTGCGTCCATGCACGATGAGCTTGCCGATGAGGCTGTCGTAATAGGGCGGGATCTTGTAGCCCTGATAGACACCTGAATCGACGCGCACGCCCAGACCGCCCGGCGGGTGGTAATAGGTGATCGTGCCCGGGGACGGGGTGAAGTTGACCGGATCTTCCGCGTTGATGCGGCACTCGATGGCATGGCCTTCGAACTTGATATCGTCCTGGGTCATGTCCAGCGAACCGCCGGCGGCGATGCGGATTTGCTCGTTGACGAGATCGATGCCGGTGATCATCTCGGTCACCGGATGTTCCACCTGCAGGCGGGTGTTCATTTCGATGAAATAGAACTCGCCGTTTTCGTAGAGGAATTCCACCGTGCCGACGCCGCGGTATTTCAACTTGCGCATGGCGTCGGCGACGACTTCGCCGATCTCGTTGCGCTGGCTGGCGTTCAGGCTGGGGGACGGGGCTTCTTCGAGCACCTTCTGGTGACGGCGCTGCAGCGAGCAGTCGCGTTCACCCAAATGCACCGCGTTGCCCTTGCCGTCGCCAAGGACCTGGATCTCGATGTGCCGCGGCTGGCCGAGATACTTTTCCATGTAGAGCGCGTCGTCGCCGAAGGCAGCCTTGGCTTCGGAACGGGCCGTGGAAAGCGCCGTATCGAGCTCGGCTTCGGAGCGCGCGACCTTCATACCGCGGCCGCCACCGCCGGCAGCGGCCTTCACGAGAACCGGGTAGCCGATCTCGCGGGCGATCGCATGGGCGTCGTCGCTGGCGGTCACTGCGCCGTCAGAGCCCGGCACGACCGGGATGCCAAGATCCCTGGCGGTTTGCTTTGCCTGGATCTTGTCGCCCATGATGCGGATATGTTCCGCAGTCGGACCGATGAACTCGATGCCGTGCGCTTCGAGAATTTCCGCGAAGCGGGCATTTTCCGACAGGAAGCCGTAGCCCGGATGAACCGCATCGGCGCCGGTGATTTCACAGGCGGCCAGAAGCTGCGGGATGTTGAGATAGCTGTCGCGTGCTGCGGGCGGACCGATGCAGACGCTTTCGTCCGCAAGGCGCACATGCATGGCGTCGGCGTCGGCGGTGGAGTGGACCGCAACGGTCGAGATGCCCAGCTCTTTACAGGCGCGCAGGATGCGCAGGGCGATCTCGCCGCGGTTGGCAATCAGAATTTTGGAGAACATGGCCACAGCGGCTCCTTATTCGACGATAATGAGCGGTTCGCCGAATTCCACCGGCTGGGCGTCGTCAATGAGGATCTTCTTGACGGTACCGGTCTTGGTGGAGGGGATGTGGTTCATGGTCTTCATGGCTTCGATGATCAGGATCGTCTGGCCTTCGGTCACCTTGTCGCCGACCTGGATGAAGACGGGGGCGCCGGGTTCCGGCGAAAGGTAGGCAGTGCCGACCATCGGCGACGTGACGGGGGTGCCGGACTGGGCCGGTTCGGCCGCTGCAGGCGCGGCGGCAGGAGCAGCATTAGCGGTGGGGGCGGCAGCGGCAACCGGCGCGGGGGCAGCAACGCTGACGGGGGCGTGGACCGTCAACTGGCGGGCGACGCGGATGCGGGTGTCACCCTGTTCCAGTTCGATTTCCGAAAGATTGGTCTCGTCGAGCAGGACGGCGAGATCCCGGATCAGGGCCGTATCGAATTTCTTGTTATCATTACGCATCATGTTTGGCTCTCATACTCGGTCCGCAAATGCCTGTTCTGCACCCGGAACGACCGCTCCGCTTGTGCGGGGTCAGTCCCGTCCGGTAATACCTGGGCCGGCAGAACTTGCAATTTGCTCCGCCGGACTCCGGACGGACAAAGGTTTTTGGCCCGTCTCCGGTTGGAGGCGGGCCACGCTTCTTATAGGGATTCAATTGAAACAGGAAAACCCCCGATTTCTCATTGACATCGCGCTTCGGAGGTTTCCAACAGGCCAGGGGCCTCGAAAAGGGACTTTTTAGGGTCCCGCATCAGCAGGTGGTCTGTCCGCAGGACTGCATGGCCTTCAGTTTTTCGGACAATTCTTCATAGCCGACGGCGCCCATCACGACCTCGTTGCCGACGACATAGGACGGCGTGCCCGTGAGGCCGAGACGGTTGGCAAGAGAATAGACCTCCTCGATGGTCTGGTTGGCTTCGTCGGTTTTCATGGCGATCATGAGATCCTCTTCGGCAATGCCGACGGAAACCGCGGCAGCCAGCGCGCTTGCCTGGTTCGCCTGACCGCGGCTGAGAATCAGTTTCTCGTGGAATTCCGCATATTTTTCCGGCGCGACGGAATTGACGGCAACCGCCACGTGGGCCGCTTCCGCGGAGCCCTGGCCGAGAACCGGGAATTCCTTCAGGACAACCTTCAGATCCGGATTTTCTTCGAGCAGCTTGACCATGTCGCCGTGGGCGCGTTTGCAGTAGCCGCAATTGTAATCGAAGAACTCGACCAGCGTGACGGATCCTTGCGGATTGCCAAGCACCGCCTGGCGTGTCGAATTGAAGAGCACGTCGGCGCTGTCGGACAGGGCCTGAACGCGGGCCTGCTCGGCGGCTTCCTTCTCGCGCTTGTCCAGTTCGGTCAGCGCTTCGGCGATGATCTCCGGATGCTCGAGCAGATATTCCTTGATGATCTTCTCGACATCGCCGCGCTTCAGCTCCTGAGCATAGGCACTGCTTGCCAGGAGGGTGAGGCCGAGTGCGGCCGCGGACAGGATACGCAGCAAGACCGGCGGGCAAAGCTGCCGGGCGGATAGGATGGGGTGCGTCATTCGTTGCTCCTTGGGCGTGCCGGCCTTTCAGCTTCGGGCACCGCCATGATTGTCACGGGTGTCAGCGGCCATTTGGCAGATCAGGTGGTTTGTACGCTACAATATCGTCGGCTTGAAGCCATGCGGGCGTTCCGTGCTTCAAACTTTTTTGAGCGCGCGCGGCATAGCGCCGGGCCGCCTCGAAATCTCCGACCACCATAAGGCCTTTCGCAGTTGCCAGATCGGCCTCCGCACGCTCTCCCTGGCGCCCGTGAGCAATCGCCAACTGGCTGTAGGCGACACCGGAATTCCTGTCTCGCTGGATCGCCTGCTTCAGGACGCTCTCGGCTTCCGGCAGGTAGGATTTTTCGTTGGAAGCCACCAGCGCGTAGCCGAGCCAGGTGAGGAACTGGGGTTCGTTCGGCTTGAAGGAGAGCGCCTTGCGGAACGGCGCGATCGCCCCTTTCGGGTCGCCGCCTTCGATCAGTGCCTGGCCCTTGAGCTCATAATAGAAGGGATTGTTCGGCTGGGTGCGGATCAGCGCGTCGATTTCCTTGACCGCAGCCTTGCCGTTGCTCTTCATGGCCGCGATTGCTCTTGCATATTGTGCCGCCGGGCTCTTGTCGCTGCGCGGATAGGCGCGCAGCGTCGCCGACGGATGACTGGTGAAGGCAAAGAGCTTTGCCCGCACAAGGTCATGCCGGTATTGCAGCACGTAGTCGTCGGGTTGATCGAAATATTTCGACTGCTGCGCCTCGTTCAGAAGACTGTTGTACCGGTCCTGCGCCATCGGATGGCTCTGTGCATATGGATCGGCGAATTTCTTCGTGAACATCTGCTGTTCGGCCATGCGCTCGAATGTTTTCAGCATGCCGCGGGCGCTCTGGCCGGTGGCATTGAGATAGCGCAGCGCCGCCCGGTCCGCGGATGCTTCCTCGCTGCGCTGATAAGAAAGCAGCGACCGTTGACCGACGCCTCCGGCCCCCACGATGAGAGCGCCGCCACCGCTGGCGACCTGACCGGATCCACTTGCCGCGCCTGCGGCGGCCGCGCCAGCGCCGAGGATCATGCCGATCACCGAAATGATCTGGGCATTCGTGGCAGCCGTGCGCAGGCGCACAAGATGGCGGCCGGCGATATGGCCGGATTCATGCGCGATGACGCCAATGACTTCGCTCGGCGTTTCGGCCTCCAGCAGCACGCCTATGTTGATGAACATGCGCCGGCTGTCCGGCACGAAAGCGTTGAAGGTCTTGTCGTTGACCAGGATGATCTCAGGCTCGGAATTGGCAATGCCGGCCGCCTTGAAGATCGGCGCCGCGTAATCCTTCAGAAGATCTTCCGTCTCCGCGTCGCGCACCAGCGGCAAACTGCGGCCTTGCGCGGTGGCCGGGACGGCGGCCAGCGGCAGTACGAGAGCCACGGAACAGGCCAGGGCAACGGCCTTTTGAAAGAGGCCCGGGCGACGTCGTCTCAGCAGGGCAGAACCTGACACGGCTGCAAACCTCCAAACGGGAACGGGGTGTCTATCCACGCACATCAAACTGTGGCGAAGGTATGGAGAGGCGCGGTTCGGGTCAAGGAAGGCCGCATGACAAAAGCGTAAGGACCGCCAGAAGCACGGCCAGGAGTGCAAGGCGTTTCCGGCACGCGTTGCATCCGCCTGCAAAATCCGCGATAGGGTGTGGGCCCTTCACAGCCGGATCCCTTGAGCCTCATGACCGAAAACGCCTTTCAGCCGTCCCGTCGCAGCGACGTCGCTCCCTTCATCGCCATGGATGTGCTTGCCGAGGCTGCCAAGCTGGAAGCCGAAGGGCGCCGGATCATTCACATGGAGGTCGGTCAACCCTCCGCGCCGTCGCCGAAAGCGGCGCTGGAAAGCGCACGTGCGGCGCTGGAGCATGGCAAGCTGGGCTACACCGAAGCGCTCGGCATCCGTGCGTTGCGCTCGGCGCTTTCCAGCCATTACCGCAAGACCTATGGCGTCGAAGTTCCAGCGGGACGAATCATGGCGACCACCGGCTCATCCGCCGGGTTCAACCTTGCCTTTCTGGCGGCCTTCGATCCGGGCGACCGGGTGGTGCTGACGGCACCGGGTTATCCCGCCTACCGTAATATCCTGAAGGCGCTCGGGCTGGTGCCGGTGGAAATCGAGGTCGGCGAGGAGACCCGCTGGAGCCTCACGCCGGAGCATCTCGATGCGGCACAACAGCAGGGCCCGATAAAAGGCGTGCTTGTCGCCAGTCCGGCCAATCCGACCGGTACGATGATGACGCCGGAAGCGCTGGAAGACCTGATCCGATACTGTGACGAGGCCGGCATCTGGTTCATTTCCGACGAAATCTATCACGGCCTCAACTATGCCGGTGAACAGAAGACGGCACTGGAAACATCGCAGAACGTGATCATCGTCAACAGTTTCTCGAAATATTACTGCATGACAGGCTGGCGTATCGGCTGGCTTGTGCTGCCGGAAAAGCTGATCCGGCCGACCGAACGGATCGCCCAAAGCCTCTATATTTCTCCGCCGGAACTGTCACAGATCGCGGCCGGAGCGGCGCTGGATGCCGTGCAGGAACTGGAAGCGGTCAAGGCCGGCTATGCCGCAAACCGCACGCTGCTGCTGGACGGTCTGCCGAAGATCGGGCTCGACCGGCTGCTTCCCGTGGATGGTGCCTTCTACATCTATGCGGATATCAGCCGGTTCAGCTCCGACAGCCTGGCGTTCGCCCGCCGCATGCTGCACGAAGCCGGCGTTGCCGCGACGCCGGGCGTCGATTTCGACCCGGTTCATGGCCACGAGTTCCTGCGATTTTCCTTCGCCGGGGCGCATGAAGACATGAAAGCCGCCCTGGAAAGACTGTCGGGATTTCTGTCCTGAAGAGCGCTGTTTCGGCTTGTCCCGGCAATCACTCGCTGAGTTTCGGTGACTGCATAGCAAATGAGCCGGGCAGGGCCCGGCTCACATAACCTCTACGATAGGAAGCGCGCCGGATCAGCGCGTGACGACGACCGTCGCCCCCACCGTGACGTTGTTGTAGAGGTGAATGACGTCTTCATTGGCAAGACGAATGCAGCCGGAGGAAACGGCGGAGCCGATCGTCCAGGGTTCGGTCGTGCCATGAATGCGGTAAAGGGTCGAGCCGATATACATGGCGCGTGCGCCCATCGGATTGTTCGGACCGCCCGGCATATAAGCCGGCAGGATTCGGCCCTTCGCACGTTCGCGGGCGCGCATCTGCGCCGGCGGGGTCCAGCTCGGCCATTCGGCCTTGCGGGTGATCTTGTGCTTGCCGGCCCACTGGAAGCCGTCCTTGCCGACGCCGACGCCGTATTTCATCGCCTTGCCACCCGGCAGGATGTGATAGAGGCGGCGCTCGGACGTGTCGATGACGATGGTTCCCGGCGAATAGGGGCCATCATACCGCACCCGCTGGCGCTTCACCGGAGACGGGCCGCCAGGATGATATTTTGGCGTATACCAGGTTCCGGTGCTGTGGTCGAAGAAGCCATGCCGCGGGTTGGCCTGCACCGTCAGCGCAAACGTTCCCGCGAGAATTGCTACCATTACAAATAAAAACTTTTTCATTCCGATCCCCCATCAGCACCGGGCTGACGCCATAACGGTGCGATCTACAATCGTTGTGACGCTACGAAAATCACGTTGCCGCTCGGTTAATAATCATGTCGCAAAAATGGAGACAATCCTATCTCGCGTTCGTTCACGACCGTGTCAAATCGAGCAAATGTGTTGAATTTGCAACGGAAATCTCGTGAAATACGGGTCTCTCATGCCAGATCCCGTCAAAGTTGCCGTTACGTCCTGTTCCTAGTGAACCTTGCCCGTTCAGACCTTGTCAAGAGTGAGCCGCTTCCAGGCGAATCGCAAAAACGGGAAGGGGCCTGGGTTGTCAAAGATGGCTCGCGACTTTCGCCGCGAGCCTGACGCTGACGCAGGCATCTGGCCTCAGCCCAGATTCAGTTCCTTGAAAAAGTCGTTGCCCTTGTCGTCGACGACGATGAAGGCCGGAAAGTCGACAACTTCAATCCGCCAGACGGCTTCCATGCCGAGTTCCTCGAACTCGACCACTTCCACCTTCTTGATGCAGTCCTGGGCGAGGCGCGCGGCGGGGCCACCAATGGAACCGAGATAGAAACCGCCATGGGCCTGGCATGCCCGGCGCACCTGGGCGGAGCGGTTGCCCTTGGCCAGCATCACCATCGAACCGCCGGCAGCCTGGAACTGGTCGACATAGGCATCCATGCGGCCGGCCGTGGTCGGGCCAAAGGAGCCGGACGGCATGCCTTCGGGCGTCTTGGCGGGGCCGGCATAGTAGATCGGGTGGTTCTTGAAATAGTCGGGCAGGGGCTCACCGCTTTCCAGCCGGTCGCGCAGCTTCGAATGGGCAAGGTCACGGGCGACGATCAGCGGGCCGGTCAGGGAAAGGCGGGTCTTGATCGGATGTCTGGAGAGTTCGCCCAGTATTTCGGACATCGGCCGGGTGAGGTCGACCTTGACGACGTTGTCCGAGAGGTGGTCGTCGGTAACCTCGGGCAGATACTTCTCCGGATGCATTTCCAGCTGTTCCAGGAAGATCCCGTCCTTGGTGATCTTGCCGACGGCCTGCCGGTCGGCGGAACAAGAGACAGCAAGGCCGATCGGCAGCGATGCACCGTGACGCGGCAGTCGGATGACGCGGACATCGTGGCAGAAATATTTGCCGCCGAACTGGGCACCCACACCGGTTGCCTGGGTCAGCTTGTGGATCTCCGCTTCCATTTCAAGGTCCCGGAAAGCGTGGCCGAGTTCGGACCCGGCCGTCGGCAGACCGTCGAGATAGCGTGCGGAAGCGAGCTTTGCGGTCTTCAGGTTCATTTCCGCCGAAGTGCCGCCGATAACGATCGCCAGATGATAGGGCGGGCAGGCCGCGGTGCCGAGCGTCAGGATCTTTTCCTTCAGGAACTCGATCATGCGGTCATGGGTCAGAAGTGACGGCGTTCCCTGGAAAAGGAAGGTCTTGTTGGCGGAGCCGCCACCCTTGGCCATGAACAGGAACTTGTAGGCATCCTCGCCCTCGGCATAGAGCTCGATCTGCGCCGGCATGTTGTTCTTGGTGTTCTTTTCCTCGAACATGGAAATCGGCGCGAGCTGGGAATAGCGCAGGTTCTTCTTGAAATAGGCGTCTCGGGAGCCTTCGCCAAGCGCAGCTTCGTCAGAGCCATCGGTCCAGACGCGGCGGCCCTTCTTGCCCATGATGATCGCCGTGCCGGTGTCCTGGCACATGGGCAGCACACCATGCGATGCGATATTGGCGTTTTTCAGAAGGTCGAAGGCGACGAACTTGTCATTTTCCGTCGCTTCTGGATCATCCAGGATCTTCTTCAGCTGTTCCAGATGCCCGGGACGCAAATAGTGGTTGATGTCCTTGAAGGCTTCCTCGGCCAGAAGGCGCATGCCTTCCGCTTCCACCACCAGCACCTCTTCGCCGTTGAACTCGGCGGTCCTTACGAAATCCGAGGTCAGCTTGCGATAGGGGGTCTGATCCGCGCCTTGCGGGAACAGGGCGCTGTGCTGATAGTCGGGAGGGGTGAGCGGAGCGTTCATGGGACGGCTTTCCTGATCTGGCTGTCTCCGGGCAGGAGCACCGGAAACGCTGGAACGTTGAGTGCTGATCTCTTACGGCAAAAAGGCCGCGCTCGCCAAGAGCCGCGGCCTATCAAATGGTCTCAATCGCAGTCCTGCCGTCTCAACGGATGGCGGTGAGGTCCAGCGTCACGGTGACGATGTCGCCGACCGTATCGGTGCCGACTCCGCTGCCGAGCTGATAATCGAGGCGGTTAAGGATCGCGGTGCCCTTGGCTGTCGCGGTGTCGCCTTCGATGTCGAGCGTGAAGTCCAGTTCGACCGGCTGCGAAATGCCCTTAATGGTCAGCGTGCCTTCCGCCCGGTAGCTGTTGCCCTCCACCAGGGTGACCGAGCCGGATCTGAATTCCGCCGACGGGAAGTCACCGGCATTGAACCAGTCCTTGCCCGGCAGCGTTCCGTCGAACTGGGCGTTGCCCGTGGCGGCGCTTACCGGTTTGATCTCGGCGGTAATCTTTGCAGTTTCCGGGGCATCCGGGTCGAAGTCGATATCGGCTTCCCAGGAGGCAAAGACGCCGGTCAACGTGCCGCCGCCTTGCTTGACCTCAAAGCCGAGCTTGCTCTGGTCCGGGTCAACTTTCCAGGTGTCGGCGAAGGCCGGTGCCGTGAACGTCGTCGCAGACAGGACTGCGACGGCGGTGGTGAAGTGTTTCAGTGTCATCGTGCAAGGTTCCAGTTGAGGCTCAGCGTCCGGCCCGGGGTCATGAGTTGGCCCGGGCGGGGGAGGTCGACACCATGCGTTTCAGCGTGTTGTCGCGGGCGATGATGTGGTGTTTCAGCGCGGCCGCAACATGCACGACGATCAGCGCAATCAGCAGATAGGCCGCATATTCGTGCAGCATTTTGAAGAAACTCTCGGCCTGCTCCTGCGTCCCGAGGCCTGCCGGGACAGGCAGATGCGGTACCGGCAGCGCGTTGAAGAGGACCGTCGGGATGCCCCAGGGCGATGCGGACACCATGAACCAGCCGGTGAACGGCAATAGGAAGAGGAGAGCATAAAGACCTGCATGGCCCAGATGCGCGCCTGCTCTTTCCAGCGGGTGCATGCCGTCCGGCAGTTTGGGAGACGGGTTGACAAGACGCCAGGCGATGCGAAAAGCAGCCAGCACCAGCACCACAAACCCGATGGATTTATGCAGCTGATAGAGCTCGAACGTTGCCTGTTCCGTTGGCGGCAGGCTGGTCATATAGAGGCCGAGCGCCAGCATGGCAAAGATCAGGAGAGCCATCGACCAATGGAAGAGAATGGCGATCAGGCCGTAACCGGTTGATGTGTTGCGCAGCATGGCGGATCCCGAAAGGGGAGGCCGCGGCTGCGGCCTCCGGAAACAAGCGGTCAGTTGGTGGCGTCCGCTTTCAGCGTTTCAGCGTGGAACGTGACGGTGACCTCGTCTCCAACATAGGGAACATACATGTCCATTCCATAGTCAGAGCGCTTCAGGACGGTGGAAACCGAGAAACCGGCGGCGTCCTTCTTGGCCATAGGATGCTCGCCAAGGGCGGTCACGTCGACGGTCAGGGTCACCGGCTTGGTGATGTCCTTGATGGTCAGGTCACCGGTGACGGCCAGCTGGTTGTCGCCGGTTTTCTCGACCTTGGTGCTCTTGAAGGTCGCAGTCGGATACTTGGCCGAATCGAAGAAATCGGGGCTCAGGAAGTGAGCGTTGCGGTCGGGGAAGAACGTGTCGAGGCTGGTGATGTCGATGGTGAACTCGATGGAGGACTTGGACGGATCGTCCTTGTCGATCAAAAGCGTGCCATCCCAGTTGCCGAAGCGGCCCTCGGTCGTGGAATAGCCGAGGTGGTTGTAGGAAAATGCCAGGTTGGCATGGGACTTGTCGAAGTCATAGGCGACGGGCTCGGCAATGGCAGTGCCCGCGAGGAGGGAAAGGGCAAGCGCACCGGCTGCAAGACGGATCATGATCAAACCTCGTAGATGTTATCAGGAGCGTTCGCTCATGAACGCTGCGGCAGGAACATAGGGACGATTGAGGCGTATGCAATTTGACTGACTGTTCTCAAAGAATGAACAATGATCCGATTAGGTGGATTTACGTCCAAGGTTACACAGGCGAAAAATCGGAAGGCCCCGGAAGATCCTTTGCCGGAAAACATCCATGTCCGGAGAATCAGCAGCTTCGGCCGCGTGGCGCGAACACTTCAAGAAAGTACAATTGGTGGTTGCTTCTTGCGATAAGGCGATGAAATAGCACTCAAAGTTGGAATGTCATCATTTTATCAAGAATTTCAGGCACCTGATTGAGACCTTCCTTCCGATGCGGTCTATGGTTGGCCAACATGCTCCCGGCGAGTGGCTTGGAGACACAGGAGATTTAGACGTGAAAAAAGCGGTCATTGTGTGCCACAGGGGAGCCAGTCTCCAGGCTCCGGAAAACACGCTGGCATCCCTTGAAGGCGCGATCGCCATGGGCGCGGGTGTCGTCGAGTTCGACGTGCGGCCTTCGAAGGACGGCGTGCTTTACGTGTTGCACGATCCGACTGTGGACCGGACGACGGACGGCAGCGGCCGCATCTCCGACATGGTATCCGCAGAGGTCGACGCGCTTGATGCGGGTGGCTGGTTCGGGCCGGACTTCGCCGGCCAGAAAGTGCCGCGGCTCGAGACCTTCCTGGACGCCTGCCGTGGCCGGATCGCGACCTATGTGGAAATCAAGGAAGGCGATCCGGGAGAAATCCGGGACATGCTCGCGGTTCGGGGCATGTTGAAGGATGCCTGGACCTTCTCGTTCGATCAGGCGATCCGGGCCGAGGCGCGGGCGCGGGTTCCCGACCTCAGGCGCATGGTCCTGTTCATGCATGTGGGCTCGGTCGAGCGGGCCGTGGCTCAAGGTGCTCATATCCTGGAATTTCACGAGGACAATCTCACCGCGGAGCTTGTCGGCGAAGCTAAACAGGCGGGCCTTGTCACCCAGATGTTCTATGCCGGATCGGACAGGGAAGTCTTCGAACGTGCCGTGCGCTGCGGCATCGAGCAGATGAATATCGACCATGTCGAAGTGTTCCGGTCGGTCGAAAGGGAGTTGCTGGCTCCGGCGTGAGACCTTTCATGTCTTGAGGTTGTAGAATTCATCTTTAAGTAGGTGCTTGATCCCGCCAAGATTACCAATCTTAGTTGAGCTCTATAAATTTTAGATCATCGGTAAAACAGCGAAGTTATCTTACTATTAATCATCGATTTTCACCTTAGGTTAAGTGAGCGTCTGGTACGTTCCAGCGATCTTGTCTGGACAGGTGACGCGAAAATGAGCGCATGCGCGCAAATAAAGTGGGCCAGGCTTAAAAGACGTCTGGGGGGAAATGCTTTGAATCTTGGCGCGGTCTACGCGTTCAGAGCGTCTGCTTTGCTGTTTCTCTTCATCTCGGTCTTGTGCGCGCAGATGTCGTCTGCCGCCGCAGACGACTGGGTTGTCAAGCGGGTCTCGGGCATCGTCTACTTTGTGGCGCCGGGTGTCGAAGCCTACCGGGTAAAGAAGGGAATGGTCTTTGAAAAAGGCCTGACGATCGGAACACGCGCGGGTGCGCGAGCACTGATTGCGCGCGGAAACGAAAGCATTTCCGTCGGACCAAATACAACGTTTGCCTTGTCGAAGTACCGCAGCGATGGGACCAATACGACGCTCCTGCAGCGCAAGGGGACTGTCGAAGTCGATGTTCAGAAGCGGCAACGCCCGCATTTCACGGTCGAAACGCCATTCTTCGCAGCAGTTGTCAAGGGAACGCGTTTTGAGGTCGATGTGCGGCAGGGGCAGGCCCGTGTGTCTGTCGAGCGCGGTGTTGTCGGGGTCGAAGACTTTGCCTCCGGGGACCGGGTCGACCTAACCGCCGGACAGCATGCCTCCAGCGCGCCGTCGCGAAATGTCGGTCTTTCGGTCGGCGGGCCAACCAAACCATCAGTCCAACCTGGCCCCAAACGAGCGCCGGTCTTCGAGACGCCACCGGTCAAAAATGTGCCGACGAATGCAGCCTCTGCAGCATCGTCCAATGCTGCCTCAAGTAGCAAAAGCAATAACGGCAAAGGCAATTCCAGCGACTCAAGCAACGGCAAATCCGGCGACAGCAATGCCGGTGGAAACGGCAAAGGCAACTCCGGCGGTAATGGAAATTCCGGCGGCAATGGCAATGGAAATTCCGGCGGCAATGGCAACGGCAATTCCGGTGGCAACGGCAACGGCAATTCCGGCGGCAATGGCAATGGAAATTCCGGCGGCAATGGCAACGGCAATTCCGGTGGCAACGGCAACGGCAATTCCGGCGGCAATGGCAACGGCAACTCCGGCGGCAACGGCAACGGCAGTTCCGGTGGCAATGGCAAGGGAAAAGACAAGTAGCAGCGGTGTGAGGCGGTGAAGTGGGAGACACCGCTAAGCAGGAAACGCGTTTTCGTCACAGTATCAGGCGGTGGGTTTGCAGATCAGGCGAATGCAATTCGGAAAGCGTCTTTTGAACGCCGGTCTGCTCGCGGTCTTGTTGATCGCGGGCGTCGCCGGTTTTCGCGCTGCGGGCCTAAGCACTTCCTTTGACAGGTTCCTGTGGGAAAACAGGTTCGGTCTCGATCAGCGTCCCGTTTCGGGTGAAATCGTCATTGTCGATATCGACGCACGTAGCTTGAGCGAACTGGGCGTCTGGCCTCTGCCTCGGAAAATGTTTGCGAAGGTGACCGACGTACTGGCTCAGTCCGGGGCGCAAGAAATCATCTACGACGTCGATTTCTCCTCTGCGTCCAATGCATTGGACGATCAGCTGTTTGCCGATGCGATCGAGCGGGCCGGAAATGTCAGTCTTGCAATTTTCCAGCAGGCGGCAACTTCCGGCGATGCTTCGCGGATCGTCGTCAACAGACCCCTGGATATGTTCCTTGATGCTGCTGCCTGGCCGGTTGTTGTCATGGTACCCATGGAGAGCGACAGCCGCATTTGGCGCAACCTCTATGGTTATACCATCGACGGCACTTCGGAAATCTCGGCCGCAGCCTATATGGGCGATTTCTCCGGTGCCACGGCAGGCGCATTCGGCATCGATTACAGCATTGCCATCGATAGTCTGGCGCGCGTGTCGTTGGTGGACGTTCTGCAGCAGCAGATCGAGCCGGAGCTCTTCAGTGGCAAGAAGGTCATTATCGGCGCGAGTGCTCAGGAACTCCGGGATCTTTTTCCCGTGCCTGTCTACGATATTCTTCCAGGAAGTGTCATTCAGGCGCTTGGGGCGGAAACACTGCTTCAAGACAGGGCCATGAGTGTTGCCGGGGAGACCGAAACCGTTCTGCTGGCGCTGTTCATCTTCCTTCTTCTGATGATGACCAAGATCGATGGCTGGGCGCTCAAGGTCACAATCCTGGCCTTGTCGGCGGTTGCGCTTGAACTGATCGCTTTCGTTATCCAGAAGTCCGTCCCGGTGCTTGTGCCGACGGCGAGTGCCCATATCCTGTTGCTGCTTGCGGCTTCCTGCATCGTTTTGCGCGAACTCGGCTTCCACAAGCTGCTGTCTCACCTGGCAACTGTCGGCAAGAGAAACAGCGAGCGCATGCTCGGCCTCGTCTTCGACGACAGTTTCGACGCCATCGTCGTGATGACGCGCGAGGGACAGATCACGGCGGCGAGCCGGACGGCGAGGGTCCTTTTTGCCAGCGAGGCGCTGGTCGGCAAGACGGCGCGTTCCGTGCTGCCGGAAGAATTGGTTCTGGAAGCCTTCACCGTCCTGGAAGGTCCGGCAGACAGGCGGCCCATCCCGAAGGTGATGGTTGTGCCAAGCGCGAACGGAAAACGCCAGTTCATCGAATATGTGGTGACACGGTCCGAGCGGACAATCGTGCCCTCGAAGCGGCGCAAACAGACAGAGACCCAGTTGGTCGCCTGTCTGACCTGCCGGGATGTCACGGAAGAACGGGAATCGGCGGAGCGTCTGGAATACCTGGCCAGGTTTGATCCGATTACTGGCCTCCTGAACCGGGGGGGCTTTGAGGAGGAGCTTGCGCGTCAGGTGGCGACGTTGCGCCGCGGCGGGCAGGAAGTGTGTCTGCTGCAATTCGCGATTGCCAATCTCGATCAGATCATTGCGTCGCTCGGGTTCTCCTATGGCGACCAGGTGCGGCAGTCTGTTGCGACGCGCTTGAAGAGCCATCTTTCGACAAAGGCAACATGGTCGGCGGTCACCGCCGATGTGTTTGCCGGCTTCTTCCCCTGTGAACCGGACCAGGACCTGGAAATGGTCGAAGCGCTGCAGCATGTTATCGGCGAGGATTACAAGATCGAGGGCGCCAGGATCTCGGTCCAGCTCAAATTCGGCTATGTCGTTTCCGACGGGCAGATCACACCGGACAATCTTTTAAAGAAGTCCGGCAATGCCCTGGCAAAGGTCCGCCGCGATGCCCGAGCACCGGTGCTGGCTTTCCGGCCGGAAATGGACGCCGCCCTGCAACGGCGCCGGCAGCTGGAAACGGAACTCTTCAAGGCCATAGTCCGGGATGAATTGCACATGGCCTACCAGCCGCTGGTACGGCTCTCGGACCGGTCCATCTTTGGTGTCGAGGCGCTGCTGCGCTGGGATCACCGGGAGCTCGGCCCGATCTCTCCGGCCGAATTCGTACCGATCGCGGAAGAGAACGGTTATATCGTGGAGCTGGGTGCCTGGGCCCTGAACCGGGGCATGAAGGAAGCGCTTACCTGGGCTGCACCGCTGCGCTTGTCCATCAATATTTCCGCCATCCAGTTTAGCCGCGGAAATCTGGTTGGAACCGTGGCAGAAGCGCTGGAGCGCACCCGGTTCCCGTCAGAACGTCTCGATCTGGAAATAACGGAATCGCTTTTTATCGACGAGAGTCTCGATCTCAAATTCTGCATGGAAGAGCTGAAGGCGCTCGGGTGCAGCATTTCACTCGACGACTTCGGTACCGGTTATTCCTCGCTCGGCTATATCCCGAAATATCCCTTTTCCAAGATCAAGCTCGACAGGTCCTTTGTCCGGCAGACCATTTCCAGCAAGCAGGATGTCGCCGTCATCGAGGCGGTGCTGCATCTGGCGAGAGGATACAACATGTCGGTGATCGTGGAAGGTATCGAGACCGCCGATCAGGCGGCCAGGTTGCTTGAACTCGGTTGCCAGCAGGGACAGGGCTACCTGTTCGGCCGGCCGATGAGCTCGGCCAATCTGATGGCGTTGCTCCTCGACGCGGCCTGAACGCGTCTATTCCGGCCTTAAAGCCCGAGACCGCCGATGCAGCTGTACTTCACGTTGAGATAGTCATCGAGGCCGTATTTGGAGCCCTCGTTGCCCATGCCGCTGTCCTTGACGCCGCCGAAGGGGGCGACTTCCGTTGTAATCACGCCTTCGTTCACGCCGACGAGCCCGTACTGAAGCTGTTCCATGACCCGGAAAGTCCGGCCGAGATCGCTTGAATAGAAATAGCAGGCAAGACCGTACTCGGTGTCGTTGGCAAGCCGGATAGCTTCTTCTTCCGTCTCGAAGCGGAAAAGCGCCGCGAGGGGACCGAAGGTCTCTTCATGGGCGACCGCCATCTCCGCGGTCGCACCGGTGATCAGGGTCGGCTCATAGAAGCTGCCGGGGCCCTCGGGCCGCTTGCCGCCGGTGACCAGCGTGCCGCCCTTGGCAAGCGCGTCGGCAACATGGGCGGCGACTTTTTCCACCGCTGCCTCGTTGATGAGCGGGCCCTGGCTGACGCCATCGGCAAGTCCGTTACCGACCTTGAGCTGAGCAGCCATGGCAGCCTTCAGCTTCGCGGTAAAGGTATCGTAGACACCGGCCTGGACATAGAGACGGTTGGCGCAGACGCAGGTCTGGCCGGAATTGCGGAACTTGCTGGCGATCGCACCCTCGACGGCCCGGTCGAGATCCGCATCGTCAAAAACGATGAAGGGCGCGTTGCCACCGAGTTCCATCGAAATCTTCTTCATGTTCCTGCCGGCATTGCCCGCCAGCAGCTTGCCGACCCGGGTGGAACCGGTGAAGGTCAGTTTTCTCAAGGCGGGATTTTCGCACATTTCCTCGCCGATTGCCGGTGCGTCGCCCGTGACGATGTTGACGACACCGGCCGGAAGACCGGCCTTTTCCGCCATCACGCCATAGATAAGCGCCGAGAAGGGCGTGAACTCGGCCGGTTTCATCACCATGGTGCAGCCGGAGGCCAGGGCGGCGCCGAGCTTGCGGGCAATCATGGAATTTGGAAAGTTCCACGGTGTGATCGAGCCGACGACGCCGACCGGTTCTTTGGTTACCAGGATGCGCCGGTCCGCCCAGGGGGAGGGAATGGTATCGCCATAGATGCGTTTGCCTTCTTCGGCGAAGAAACGGATGTACTTGACGCCTAGGGCAATTTCACCTTTCGCTTCGGCAAGCGGCTTGCCCATTTCCGTCGTCAGCAACACGGCGAGGTCGTCCAGATCGGCCATGATGGCATCGCACAAATTGTGCATGTGGTTGGCCCGGGCCTCGGCCGTGAGCTTCTTCCAGGCCGGCAGGGCCGCCGCCGCCGCGTCAATTGCCCGCGCGGTTTCGGCACGGCCGCAGAACGGGATGGTCCCGACCGTTTCCCCGGTTGCCGGATTGGTGACGGCAATGGTCTGGCCGCTGTCCGCATCCTGCCACGAGCCGCCGATAAACACTTTTTCCTTCAAGAGTGCAGCATTCAAAGACATGTGGAGTTTCCTGAACCATGTGAGGAGAGACCGGTCGGTCCGATTTGGTTTCTAGTGATAGGAGGCGGAGGAAGGCTCTGGCAAGCGCTTTTCCCGGCAAAGCTTGCCTGGGTACGGCGGAAGGAAGGCCAGGATCAGGGCGCGATGCCCTGTCGGTTTCAAAGTCGCGGCCGTGCTTCAGCTTCGTCCGCGCGAAGGCGTGCCATGTTCATTCTGACTGACGTAACCAGAAAATCTCACAATGCGCGGACTGTCGCCGATGCATTGTGAGATTTGCTGTTGTGCTGTGGAGGGGAGGTTCACGCTCCGTCGAGCCGGTCCTGCAGGGTTGCGATCTCGTCGGCAAGGGCCTGTGCCTGGCGCTGGACCCGGTCGAGGGCGATGCGCATGCTGTCGAGGTCGGAGGTTTCCGCCTGTTCATTGATCGGCGGTGTGCCCCGGCCGACAAGCAGCCAGGTCGGGCTGACATTGAGGACGCCGGCAAGAAGCACCAGCTTGTTGGAGCGCGGTTCGGAGCGGTCGCTTTCCCAGCTTTGCAACGTGGAGGTCTTGATGCCAAGGCGGCGCGCGAGCTGGGCCGTCGACAGCCGGGAAGCATCCCGCGCCTTGCAGATCCGCTCACCAAGGGTGTAGTCGCTGCTGTTCGTGGACATGATTGAGCTCCCGTTATCGCCGGCTGGCTCCGCCACCGGATAAACGGTTTCCTCCGGATGGGACGGAGTGTTTCTTCTCATGATTTTCGTCATGGGGCGCACCCTCGCATGAAGGCAACGCGGACCGCAACCACTGGCGGGCAATTTGTCGCAATAAGGTCGGGGAAGGGCGCACCTGCATTCCCAGCCTGTAAAAAATAACGGGTTTTGTGGAAACTCGAGAGCCGGCCTAATATTCCCGCTCGAAGAAGATACCGGCCTTGGAAGAGCCATCTGCCCCGACTTCACCGCGTACCTTGAGACCCCGGTCAAGATCGATATCGACCTTGACCCGGCTCGAGCCCGAGCCGGTGCCCTGTTCGACGCCGACATAGATGTTATCGTTGATGTATTTTCCGACTGCGACGGACGGGCCGTCGTCGCCATCCGTATTGATGTCGATGGCATCCAGCCCGAGCGACTTGCGGATTTGCGCCAGGGGGCCGTTGTCGCTGCCACCAGTGAGGGTCGCGATGGCGGCCGCCAGGCGGGCAACCTGCGTCGGCGAGAGATTGCCGACACTCTTGCCGAAGAGGAGCAGTGCAAGAACCTCGTCCTGGGGCAGTTCCGGCGAAGAGCTGAAGGCAATGTCCGGATCGTCTGCTTCACCGCTTACGCTGACGGTGATGGTCGTCTCGCTGACGGTGGTCGAGGCGGCAAAATCGAGGATCGGCGTCAGCGATCCCTCGAAAGTCGCGTTGCCGCGCGAGAAAAGAAGTCGCCGGGTCAGGATATCGAGCTGACCGCGCTTCAGGTTGAAGGCACCGATCGCCTGCGGGGAGGCTGTCGTTCCGACGATCTTGAGCTGACCCTGAAGTTCCGCATCGAGGCCGCGTCCGCGAATGAAGATCCGTCCCGGTGCCTGTAGCAGAATGTCCAGCCGTGGCGGGAAACTTCTCTGCTGTGCCTGGGACGTTGCCGCCCCACCACCGAGATCCGCGACCTGCTGCCGAACGGCAGCCGGCGCATTGACGTGACGCACATCGACAGGCGGAATGGCGCCCGGCAGATATTCAGGGATCGAGACATCGGCCTTGTTGATCGACACAGTGCCGCTGATCAGCGCGGACGAGGACGTCGAGGCGAGCGGGCCTGCCACCTTCAGGTCGGCATCGACTTCGGCGGACACGAGGCCGGGGTCGACATAGCGGCCCTTGTCCAGCTTGAGCGAAAGGTCTGCGGGAAAGCCGTCCTTCATGCCGACTGTGCCGGAAGCCGAAAGCGCTCCTCCGGTCGCAAGATCGCCGGCAATGCCGTTGAGGGACGCCTGATCCTGCGAGACGGACGCGGTGCCGCGCACATTCTGCACGGTGAGCCCGGTGGACAGGCTGGTGATCTTCAGGCCTGATGGCGTCGCGGTGATCTGATAGGTCGGTGCCGTGGCGGAACCGCCGACACTTCCCTTGAGCCCAATAGCGCCTTCACCGCGCAGGCCCGCCTCAAGCATCGGCCGCCGCAGCGCAGCCGTCGGCACGGTTCCGTCGAGCGTCAGTGCGAGCTGATTGGGCTGCTGCAGCCCGACCGTGCCGGAGGCCGACAGGTTCAGACCATTGGGATCGCTGACCTTGGTTGTCTGGTTGATCTGGTTGTTCTTCAGGGAGCCCGTGCTTGCAAGGGAGAGGGCCGACAGACCGTTGTTGCGGAGTTCCGCCGCGGTGAGGCCGTTGCCGTTGATGGTCCAGCTCGCTTCCGGTGCCGAGCTGCTGCCGGCCGCCGAGATCTTGCCCGAGAGGCTGCCGCCAAGTCCGAGCGATGGCGCAAAGGCGTTGGCGAGGTTCAGCGGGACCGAATTCAGTTCCGCGGACAGATCGAGCGTGGTTCCGGCCTTGCCGGAAAGTGCCAGTGAGCCATTGCCGAGCTGCAGCTCCAGCGGTTCGATCGTGGCTTCTCCCGCGGCATAGGTCACCTTGGTTGGTTGCTTCAACTGGCTGGAAAGCCCCTGGTAACGCATGGCAAGCTCGGCCAGAGCAACCACATAGGTGCCGGTGTCCGGTTCGCTGATATTGGCATTGAACGTCAGTCCGTCCTTGCCGGATTTGTCCAGCTTCACGTCCGCGGTCACTGCCGTGCCGCCATTTTCCGGCCGGGCCTGAAAACTGACAGCATGAACCGGGGTCGCATCCGTCAGGATGTCGCTGAGATCGATATCCGCCGAAACGGTTTCCGGCGCATAGGGTGCAGCAAGGTTGGCCTTCAGTTTCAGACTGCCCAGGGTCAGCGAAGGGACTGAAATATCGCTACCGGTGATATCCAGGGCAAGTTGCTTCTTGTCCGGATCGGCTTTTGCCGTTCCGACAATGCGACCGCTGATTTCCGTCAGAAGCAGGGGCGACAGGGACGCAAGATCGGGCGCGTCGATCTGCAAATCGCCCCTCAGGGTTTCGACCGGATTGTTGAGATCGCTCAAGGACACCGTGCCGGTGACCGTGTTGCCTGCGAGCTTCACAGAAAGCGGATCGATGCTGGCGCCGCCATCCGCACTGGTGAGGTCCACATCAACGGCAATCGGCTGGCCGTTGAGGCTGGCACTGCTGATGATCTTGGCCGTCGGCGCGGCCGGATCGGCAGTCGCATCCGCGGTGAACTTGAGATTTTCCAAGGGCGTTCCCGCAAGCAGGATCTTGTCCGAGGACGCTTCGGCCTGAACCTGTAGCGCACCGACGGGCCCGGACGTGCTAGCACTCAGATCAACGCTGCCTTCCAGCTGCGGGTCGATCCTGGCAAGATCGGCCAGCGAAGCGGTCAGATCCGAGGTCAGTTCGCCCTGCTGGTAGCGGGCGTCGCCTTTCACTTCCAGCGCCTTGTTCCCGATTGCAAGGCTCTTCACCGTGATATCGTCTGCGCCTGCAAGGGCGAGCACGGCGTCAATCCGCGTCTCGCCCGTCAGCAGTGCATCTGCCTGGGCTACACCGGTCTGAAGGTCACGGGTGACGAGTGCCGTTTCTGCCGTTCCGGAAAGTGTGGAGACGTCAAGGTCGGCCGAAAACGTGCCGGAAACGCTGCCGGCAAGTTCCCGGCCGGCTAGACCGGACAGACGCGTCAGGTCAGCAAGGGACAATTGGCCCTGGCCTTTGAAGGTATCCGCGGAGACATCCGCATCGGAGAGTGCAAGGTTTGCAATGGCTGTCGTCAGGGTCAAGTCCTTTACCTCGGCAGCTTGCGCGGCGAGGTCAACGACACCATTAGATTTTAGCGATAGCGGACCGCTCAAGGGCTCCAGTTGCGGTGTCAGGCCTTCCAGTCCACTGACAGCCAGCGCCAAAGCGAACGGCGCGGTCATTGCACCCGGCGACAGGTCTGCACCATCGCCGCTTGCCGTCAGCCGAATTGCACCGGATCGCAATTCGGCAGTCTGGAGGGACGACAGGTTCGCGGTTGCCGACCAGTTTGCGGCGGCACGTTGGCCGCTGACCTTGAGGACGCTGGAAAGGGCTCCAAAAGCCACTCGCCGGTCGCCCAGATCAAGCGCGATCAGGGTATCGTTGCCTGCAGCGACAGATAGATCTGCAGAAACATCGACGGCCTCTGCGCCGAGTTCGGCAGTCGCGGCGAGATTTACGGTCTGTGTCTTGAGTGCCAGATCCGCCGCCCGGGGGGAGAAGTTTGCAGCAAAAACAGCCTTGCCTTTAGCATTCGTCGTACCGAGCAGGAATGCATGTGCCGCGGGAGGCGCAAGTGGAGCAAGGTCTCCATCGAGATCGAAAGTCAGGTGCCGATCGGAGGAAACTTCAACCAACCAGGCCGACCCGGTGACCGTCGTCCTGCCATCGACTGCAAGCTTCAGGTTTGCAGTCCAGTCGGTCAGCGGGCCATTGCCGTTCAGATCTAGCTTCAGAGCAGGAAGGTCTGGCACGTCGAGAAGCCTGGCGGCCAGACCACCTTGAGGTTCCGACGCGGTGATGTCGAAGGCTAGCCGTTCTGCTGCGGGTTCGAATTCCGCCCTCGCAGTCAGTCCGGCATCGACACCATCGATGCGATGAATGTCGAGTTCGACCGTGATCAGAGCGGGATCGAGGGCAAAGTCACCGGACCCTGAGGCGGTGAGCGAGATAGGCGCACCAAGAAGGGGCTCGCCGAGATTGATCTCTCCCAGTGAAAGCTTGTCGAGTTTGACGTTGAACGGCAGTGCAAGGCCACTGGATTCGCTCTCCCCGGCATTCGTTTCGGACGCTGTGGCCGCAGAGGCTGGTGCAGGTGGGCGATCAAGGGAAATCTGTGCGGCAGAAAGAGTGGATACGTTTATGTCGCCTGTCAGGATCGAAAGCGGATGCCAATCGAAAACGATTGTTTCGGCACTCAGCCAGGTGCCGACTTTGTCCGAAAGCTCGACCCTATCCACAGCGGCATTCAGACCGAAACTGAGATAAAGCCCTTCGATTTTGACGGCCAGATCTTCGGACGAGGCGAGGGAGCTGACCACACTTGAGACGAAAGTGCGGCCGGCAGGCACCTGCATCGCACTGATCGCAAGCACGGGAACAGCGACCGCGATTGCGATCAGGAATCCGAAGATCCGCAAAGTAAGATTGATAAAACGCATCTGCGTTAAAACGCCTGGCTCAAACCGACATAAAGGGCGAAATCCGGGTCATCCGGTCCCGGTTCCAGCGGGACGGCCGCATCGATACGAAGCGGTCCTATGGGAGTAAAGTAGCGCAGACCGGCGCCGACGCCCACCTTCAGGCTCTCAGAAAAGTCGGGAATGCTGTCTTCATAGGCATTGCCGGCGTCGACGAAGCCGACGACGCCTATGGTTTCGGTCACCTTGACCCGCACTTCGCCGGACAGTTCAAGGATAGAGCGTCCGCCGGTGACTTCACCATTCACCCGCGGCCCGACATTGCGATAGGCGTAGCCGCGGATCGAGCCGCCGCCGCCGGCAATGAAGCGCCGGCTCGCCGGGACCGATTCGACAGACGGCGCCACGATGGAACCGGCGGAGACCCGGCCGGCCAGGATGAAGCGCTTGGCTTCGTCGAGGGCGTAGTAGCTCGACACCGTGCCTCGCGTGAAGGCCATCGCATTGGAATTCAGAGCGTCATAAGCCGGCTCCGCAACGAGTGCCGCAAAGATGCCCTTGGACGGGTTGAGCTTGTCGTCGCGGTTGTCGTAGATCAGACCGGCAGGCAGCCCCACCAGCAGGTAGTCGCCCGTCCCGAACGCGTCTTCCTCGTGGGCAAAATAAACTTCGCCGCCGATGCGTCCCTTGAGCTGTTCGGAAAACTCACGATTGAGGTAGGCATCAAAGGTGATCGAGCGGCTCTTGTAGGCGTCCGGGTTCTCCTGCTTTGCGCCAAGGCTGGTTGAAAAGCTCGTCAGCGGTCCGAACACGCCGGGTTTTTCGAAAGCGATCCGGGTGGAATATTCCATATCCAGGACACTCTCGTTGCCGATGCGTCCAACCGACCCTTCGACGGACAGGAGTTCGCCGCGTCCGAAAAGATTGCGCCGCCGCCAATAGGCCTCCACGCCGAAGCCTTCCGTGCTGGACCAGGAGGCACCGGCGCCGATCACGTGGCGCTTGCGTTCGCTGACTTCGATGGTGACGGGCATGGTGCCGTCCGGGCCGGCAATGTCGCCTTCGACCAGCCGGATGGAAGAGAAAATGCCAAGTTCGTTAAGCCGCTTGCGGGCGCGTGCTAGGTCCTCGGGCGAGTAGATCCCGCCCTCCGGCAGCATGGCTTGTTTCGCCACGAAATCGGGATCGGTGACCTTGGTGCCCTTGACCGAAACGGTGCCGAACCGGGCTTGCGTTCCGGACTCGGCAATAAGGGTCACGTCCAATGTCTTGGTGCTGTGATCTGCGGTGATGCGTCGTTCGGCAATTCTGGCTTTGGGATAGCCGCGGCCGCGAAGCACGGTCACCATCTGCTTTTCGGCAGAAAGGATCTTGCCGGAAGCGGCGACATCACCCTTTGCAAGCCCCCAGAAGGACGGGTCGGTGGACAGATCGCTGCCTTGGGCCGAGACGGAAATATCGCCAAATGTGAAAGCCGGTCCAGGATTGACGAAGATTGCAACCTTGACCGGACGTTTGTCAGGCAGGTCTGCCTGTTCAAGGGCGGTTTCAAGCGGAATGCCGGCAAGCGTGATGTCCACGGTGCCGCCATAGCGGCCTTCGGCATAAAGTTGGGCGACAAGTCTTTCGCGATCCGACAAGGCTCTCGCAATCAGGCCGGCTTCACCGGAGGGAGGCGTTCCCTGCTGCTGGATCAGCAGCGAGGCTTCCTTCAATTGCTTGACGCGTTCGTCCGTGTCGCCTGAGACGGACAGCTCTGCCTCATAGGGCAGGGGATCAGGCACCGCGTCGGCCTGGTCGTTCTCGGATTCGAAGAATTTCCAGCCGAAGATTTCAAACGAATAGGCAGGCGGCGACTGCGCGACAAGGAGAAGGCCGGCCATACCGGCGAGAGCCGGGCGGGAGACACGACAAAGGGCACCGGTCGCCTTTCGGGCCGCCAGCGAAGACAATGCGCTGAAACGCATTCCGGCGAGAACACCGGAATTCCAGGACGGTAGACCCTTCACTCACTGCCGCCTGACGGATTGGCAGAGCCCGATTGCCCAAGCTCATCCTGACGCAATCCGGCCCACTTCATTACAGCCCCTACGTTAGCCAACTTACGGTGCCATGGTTAAACGAATGCAAACACGATAGACCATGGCACCGAAGCGAGTGCAAGAGAGAAGCTGCGCCGGAACTTTGGCATCGTGAGCAGAGTCAGCGGTTTGATCTGCTCACAGACCGCCTCAGAACAGCGCGTCTTCTTCAGGAAGACCGAGGAGACGGCGGGCTGCGGTCAGCGTGTTGACCATGAGCATGGCGATGGTCATCGGTCCCACTCCGCCGGGCACCGGCGTGATCGCTCCGGCAACTTCCACAGCTTCCTTGAAGGCAACGTCACCCACAAGACGGGATTTGCCTTCGCCGAGATCCGGCGCAGGAATGCGGTTGATGCCAACATCAATGACCGTTGCACCCGGACGGATCCAGTCACCGCGGATCATTTCCGGCCGGCCGACAGCAGCAACAACGATGTCTGCCGCCCGTACGACGTCCGGCAGGTCTTTCGTCCGGCTGTGGGCGATCGTCACGGTGCAGCTTTCCTGCAGAAGCAGACTTGCCATTGGCTTGCCGACAATGTTGGAGCGGCCAACCACAACGGCGTTCTTTCCGGAGAGCGTGTCGCCAAGTGTCCGTTTCAGGAGGACGAGACTGCCGGCAGGGGTGCATGGCACGAGAGCGCTGTTGCGCTCGCCGGCGGTCAGGAGACCCACATTGACCGGATGGAAACCGTCGACATCCTTTTCCGGACGGATCAGGCGCAGCACCTTGCTCTCCTCGATATGGCCGGGCAGGGGGAGCTGCACCAGAATGCCATGAATGTCCGGATCGTTGTTCAGCTGATCGACCAGGGCCAGGACGTCGGCTTCGCTGGTGTCGGCGGAAAGCGTGTGCTTGACGGAGTGAAACCCGCAAGCCTCGGCGGCACGGTCCTTGTTGCGCACATAGACCTGGCTCGCCGGATCTTCGCCAACCAGCACAACGGCAAGACCGGGGCGTTTGCCGCTGGTTGCCAGCAGCTTTGCCGCCCGGTCGGTGATTTCCTGCCGGACACTGTCTGCGATGGCCTTGCCATCAATGATTTGAGCCTGGGGCATCTGGCCTCCTCGTTGGTCCCATCCCGTCGCGAATTCGGCGTCAAGCTATAGAATGAGAGGCGCTGGTGAAAAAGGCCGATTGCGTCTTTTCCTGCTCTGGTTTCGCCATCCGGCGGTCAAAGCGTTTTTGCGAACGAATCCAGCTCTGATATCGCGCAGACGATGTGGTACAGCGAACTGGCCGGTGCGGGTTCGTCCTTGAGGCTGCCGTCCGCAGCCATCTTGTCACGCCAAAGACCGGCCGGTGCAGCCTCCAGATAGAGCTTGAGAGCCTGAACTGCATCGGGAATATCGTTGAGATAGGCATCGCGTTCGATGCCCGTGGATATTTCGGCAAGCGCAATGGCCGCCTTGATCCATTCCGTCTGGCCCCAAAGGCGCGCGATCGGGTCGCGGACGGTGAAATCGTCATTGAGTGCCATGAAGGTCACGCCACGGTTCTCGTCGATGCCGTAGGTCCAGGCGATATCGTATAGCCTGCGGGCCGCCGTCAGCGCTCCGGCATCGCCGCGTGAGCGGCCCCAGCGGGCAAGGAGCCACGCCCATTCAAACTGGTGACCGGGTTCCATGACGCGTCCTTTGCCCCTGTCTCCGTCGCCGCTGAACGGCGTCCAGTCGAGATTGAAGAATTCGCGCAGCCCGCCTGAAACCGGATCGATGAAACGGGTCAGGGCAAGTTCAGCGATTTCATCGGCGAGGTCCCGCCAGACCGGGTCTGGAGAGACTTCCTCCCAGGCAAGGCTTGCTTCGAAGAGATGCATATGCGGGTTCGAGCAGAGCGGCGTCTTGTCGGAAACCGCTTCGCGGAACCCTGCTTCCTCGTGTGCATAGACCTCGACAAGGTGATTTAGCAGGGCCGTCGCCTGTTCGGTGGCGCTCGCTTGGTGATCAGGCAGGGACGCTGCGATCGTGGCAAAGCCAAACAGTGAAAAGGCCTGATTGTAGAGATCGAACTCCGGATCAGCGATGATGTTGTTCATGTCGACAGCGGCCGCAAAGTGCCCGTCCGCCGTCAGATATGTGCTGATGTACCAGGCATGGAGCCTCTCGGCGATGGCAGCCGCGGGCCCTGACCAGCCGAGTTTTGCTCCTTCCAGGAAGGAATAGATCTGCCTGGCCACAACGCGGGCTCGCCGTGGTCCGGAAAGTCCTTGCAGGGATGTCAAATCGATCGAATCAAAGCAGGAGCCGTCGGTTTGAACGAAGCCGGCTTCGGACCAGAGCGGCAGTGCCTCGTTAACAAGCCATCCTGTCATTTCCAACGAGCAGATTCGAATGGATTGCAACGCATCATTGCGGCTGTCGGTGTTCATGCAGACCCCCGGTGCTCGTGGTTCGGACAGGATTGGTTGGACGGCAGATCGACGATGCCGTCTCTTCAGACTGAAGTCGATAAACGGAAATTAATCAATTCACTAGGAAAAACAGGTTTACTGTTACAGCAAAGTCACAGCCGGGAGCTTTCTCGGTGGGGAATGGGCGATGTGTCTTGGACATCCGGAGGGTCGGATGGTACCAGACTGTCAGCTATTGGGTGGATTGGGTACTAATGCGTTTTTTGCCAGTGTTCGTCACTGCGGGGGTTTTGTTCGGATGCGCGGCTTTGCCGGGCGACGGTCCCGGTGCGATAAATATTACTTCTCAAGACGTCGAGACCAACGCCCAGGCCGGTGACTACACCGTCGTTACAGTGGACCCGGTGAATATCGACATCATCAGGAAGTACCGGCCTTTGGCCTTTGCCAACCAGTTCCAAGGTGTCGGAAGCGGCGGTTCTCCCACGCTACTGGGGGTGGGCGATACACTGACAGTGTCCATCTGGGAGGCCTCTCCGGACGGTTTGTTCTCTGGTGGTGAAGGCGGTTCAAGTCAGATCCCGTCCGTGGTGGACGAAAGCGGCCATATCTTTATTCCCTATGCCGGACGTGTTCGGGCTGCCGGGTTGAGTATCGAAGGTCTGCGTCAATCGGTTCAGCAAAAGCTGGTTGGCAAGGCCGTAGAGCCACAGGTCCTCATCACTCTTAAGGACAAGTTGAGTTCGACCGCCGTAGTGGTTGGCGATGTCGCCAAGCCCGGGGTCTATCCGCTTCCCTTGCGCAACACGCGGCTGCTTGACCTGGTCGCGCAGGCTGGCGGTGCTCGCGAAGCGACATATGAAACCGTCGTCACGCTGAAACGCGGCAACCGGGCAGGCACCACCCGGCTTGAAGACCTGATCGATTATCCGGAAAACAATATTCTGGTCGCGCCTTACGACAATATCCTGCTGTCTCACCGGCCTCGCACATTTTCAGCTTTTGGAGCTGTCAAAGCGAATCAGCTGGTGCCGTTCAAAACGAAAACCGTCACGATGGCGGAAGCTCTTGCGACGGTTGGCGGGCTCCGGGACGAACGTGCAGACGCAAATGGGGTATTTCTGTTCCGCTTCGAAGATGCGGCGCTTGTTCGCGGTCTGAAACCCGAACTTTCGCACAAGATCGTTGGCGAGGAAGGGGTGCCTGTGGTCTACAGGCTCAGCCTTCGTGATCCCAAGGGCTTTTTCCTCTCGCAGCATTTCGAGATGCGGGACAAGGACATTCTTTACGTTTCGAACCATCCGACGGCGGAACTCGGCAAATTCCTGCAAATCATTGCCCCGTTGATCAGCAATTACTCGACCGTACAGAGAATTGCAGATTAAAGATTGGTCTGAAACGAACGCGGTGACTTACCCGAAGCGCCCAAGGTGCCGAAGCCTGCGGATTGGCAGATTGCGATGGGTTCAGACGGCTCAATGGTTGTACTCTTTCTGCAGGGACCACCTGGCCTCTTTGCCAGGACAATTGCGGACAGTCTCGAACGTCTCGGAGCATCCACCCGTCGTGTAAACTTGTGTATGGGCGACTGGCTCGGCTGGCACGACCGGCGATGCGTGTCCTACCGCGGCCGTCTCGAAAACTGGCCGGTATGGCTCAAGGCCTACTGCCTGGAACACAAGGTCTCGCATATCATCTATTACGCGGACCGGATGCCCTATCACGTCGCGGCGGCCGAGGTGGGGGCAGAACTCGGGATCACATGCCTGACCTTCGAAAACGGGTATTTGCGGCCTGACTGGATCACGCTCGAACACGTCGGCATGTCAGCGCATTCTCGTTTTCCGGATGATCCGGATCTCATCCGGCGTGTGGGTGCTCCACTTCCTGAAATTGACCGGCAGCCGAAATACCGTTTTCCCTTCGTCAACGAAGCGGTCAACGAAGTCACATACAACATGGCCAACGTGGTCTTCGCACTCGCATATCCGGGCTATGTGCGTGACAAGCTGTATCATCCGTTGATCGACTATCTGAGCAACATACCAAGAATATTGCTGGCAAAGAGGCGCAACCGTCAGGCCTATCACGTCATCGACAATATCATTTCGACGAACCTGCCCTACTATGTGTTCCCGCTTCAGCTTCAAGCGGACTACCAGCTACGCTACAATTCCCAATACGGCCATATTGCCGAGGCGGCTGAAGAGGTCATGCGGTCGTTCGCAAAGAACGCGCCCGCCGCGGCTCTTCTGGTTTTCAAGGTCCATCCACTCGACAACGGAATGGAACCGTGGGCGAAGATCCTGCGCGTTGCGGCGCGCAAATATGGCATCAAGAAACGGGTTCATCTTGTCGATGGCGGAGACCTTGACCTTCTTCTGACCCATGCCGCCGGATCGCTGACGATCAACAGCACCACCGGCCTTCACTCTCTGCGGGCCGGTTGCCCGACCAAAGTGCTTGGCATAGCGCTCTATGATATTCCGGGTCTCACCTGCCAGAAATCCCTGGATGAATTCTGGCGACACGGGAGCAGACCGGACGAAGCGCTGCTCGATGCACTTGAACGTCTCCTGGCTGCAACCATTCAAGTGAAGGGCTGCTTCTACACCAGGGAGGGCCGTGAAGCTGCAGCTGACCAGATTGCCGAGCGCGTGGTCGCAGACACGGTGAACCTGCCGCAGGCACTATGCGATTACCCACCACGGCTTGAAAGGGCCAGGCAACGAGGGATTTCGACGACGTTTGCGGAACAGATATCTACACGAGGACGCACCGAGCGGTGGACGCATGTCTGGCGTGGCTGACTCTGGAAAAGCGCCGGGTTCGCCTCTGCCCGGCGACAGGCGTGTCCTTTTTCTCCAGGGACCGTTGTCACCGCTTTTCAGGAAAATCGGTCAGGTCCTCAAATCAGAAGGCTTCGCCGTCCACCGGATCAACTTCTGTGCAGGCGACTGGCTTCACTGGCCTGGCAGCGACTGTTTCGCCTTCAAGGGAACTCCTCAGGAATGGCCGGATTTTTTCGAGGGGTTTCTGCGCGAATACCAGATAACGGATCTGGTACTTCATGGGGATCAGAGGGTCTATCACCGCATCGCAATCGAGAAGGCACGGGTGCTTGGCATTTATGTTGCCGTTACCGAGCTCGGAGCGCTGCGGCCCGGCTGGATGACCCTTGAACGCAACGGCCTGTCGACGCTCAGCCACTTTCCATCTGATCCTGTAACCATACGCGAGATTGCCTTGAGGGCGGGTGACGTGGATCTCAGTCCGCTCTACCCTTCGACCTTCTGGCTGCAGACGGCGCCCGACGTGATCTACAATCTGAGCAACGTTCTACTGAGGCCGCTTTTTCCTCACTACGAACGCCATACGATCTATCCGCCGGTCCTGGAATATCTACGCGGTGCTGCTCGTCTGCTTGGCCAGAAGCAGAGAAACGCTGAAGCGGAACTTACGATCCAGGATCTGCAATCGACAGGCAAACGCTATTTCGTTCTTCCGTTGCAGCTCGAGGGTGACTTTCAACTGCGCCGCCATTCTCCCTATCAGAGCTTTGCACAGGTACTGGATGACGTTCTCCGGTCATTGTCAGAGCAAGCGCCGGGAGACACCCATCTTGTTCTGAAGAGCCATCCGCTCGACGTCGGATTTGAAGCCTGGCCGGTGATCGCGGCAGACCTCGCCACCCGGTATGATATGACCGGCAGGGTACACTTTCTGGACGGCGGCGGGCTCGCGAAACCTTTCGAGAAGGCGGCCGGCGTGGTGACGCTCAACTCGACCGCGGGACTGGAAGCTCTGCAGGCGGGATTGCCGGTCAAGACCCTGGTGCCAGCCTCCTACGACATCGAGGGTCTGACACATCAGGGCGATCTCGCGAGCTTCTGGCTGGGTCCTGCCGGACCGGACCCAGACTTTCTGGATGCCTATATCCGTGCTCTTGCGGCGACGACGCAAGTCCGTGGATCGATCCACAACAGGGACGGGGTGGATGTTGCCGCGCGAAACATTGCGGACCGTGTAGCAGCGCGCTGCCTCAATCCGCTCGGTGCATTCGTCGACCCACCCCCGCGGCTTCAGCGGGCTCGAGAGCTTGGAGTGCCATTATGAGGGCGCGGCGGGTGAATGTGAAGCTTGCGGATCCGTCACTACGGCCGATTGCTGTCCGGATCCTTGATGCGCTCTCTTCTGGGCATTTGCCGGAGGTCAGCGCCGGCCGCTCCTACCTGGCCGCGGGGCCGGGTGCCTTGCCGCAGTTGCTGGACCAGCGTTCAACCGATCATGTACCGCTTCTGGTGCTGGAAGGACCGACACCGCGCACTGCTCTCCGCGTGCCTGCAAGTCTGGTTCTGGTGCCTTTCGACAGCGAAACAGTTTCAGACCAGCTGTGCGGAAAAGATGGAGCCGAAGGGGCGCTTGTTTCCCTGTTCCGTCAGACTGAAGGGCTTGACCTGAAGAGCCGCACTGCCGTCGCCGGATGGCGCGCCTTGGGCCTGCAACCCGCCTCGGCCGGAGAAGCTTCGGTGCCAGGAGATGCAGGAACAGACCTTGCAGATTTTTTTCAAGGCAAGACCGCAGACCGGCCGAAGAGTTCGTTCTGGCAGCGTGTCCAGGAAGCATGTTCTTCTGCAAATATCTCCTTTGAGGATCTGCAATCGCTGCTCCTGGCAACGCGCACCGCGTGGTTCTCGCCCTATACCGGCAAACCTCTCCCGGCCGCAGAAGCCATCGAGGTCTATGCCCTAATCCGGGATCAGTGGCAGGAAAACGATGTGCCGTCTCATTGTTACGGTGCGCAATACTGGAACCATCCTTCGATTGGCGCGACTTTTTCAGGAATGGGTGGAGCCACGGTTTTTCACGAGACCTGGCCGGAGACCGTTTCGGCAGCTCAGAACGACGGCGGCCGGATCCTGTCCTGGGCAGGCCGTACTGAGACAGCGTTTGAAGTTGAATGCAGAGACAAGGAAATACCGCTTGCTCGGATCGAGGACGGTTTTCTGCGCTCCGTCGGTCTTGGCGCGGGCCTTGCGCGGGGGGCGATGCTGGCCGTCGATGACCTCGGCATCTATTACGACCCGTCACGGCCGAGCAGGCTGGAGATCCTTTTGAAGAACTATGAGGTTACGGATGAAGAACGTGCGCGCGGGCAGCGGCTCATCGACCTGATTACGGCGGCGAGGGTCAGTAAGTACAATTTTGGGAAGGTGCGTGGATTCGATTTTCCCAATGACAGACTGAAAATCCTGGTTCCGGGGCAAGTCGCCGACGATGCCGCAATCCGGAAATCCAAATCGGAGACAATCGACTGCGCCCATACGCCCAACGTCAATTTGGACCTTCTGCGTCTGGCGCGCGAACGTAATCCGGACGCATTTCTGGTCTTCAAGCCGCATCCGGATGTCGAAACGGGACTGCGCAAAGGAAGCGTTCCACGTGAGACCGCACACGCATATGCTGATGTTTACGCGAGCGATGCCAACATCATCGACCTGATCGATGCGGTCGATGCGGTCGAGACATTTTCGTCGCTTTCCGGCTTCGAAGCCCTCTTGCGCGGAAAAGCGGTAACCGTCCATGGGGCACCGTTTTATGCCGGATGGGGTCTCAGCGAAGATCTGACAGCGATCGCGGGCAGGGGACGTCGACGCAGCCTGCCGGAACTGGTTTATCTGGCGCTGGTGCAATATGCCCGAACTATCGACCCGGTTTCGATGCTGCCCTGTTCTCCGGAATTTCTGGTCCATCGGCTCTCCGAGCAGCGAAAAGACCGGAAGCACCTGCTGGTGACTTCGATCAAACGGCGGGCTTCATGGCTCGGGCGGAAGCTGGGACTCTGACCAAGATGGGAAAGGCTGCCATGGACGGGGAAACGCGTAAAGTCATCGTGCTTACCGGCGCCAGCGGCGGGATCGGCCAGGCGCTTGCCCGTGAATACGCGGCTCCGGGGATCTACTTCGCCCTGATAGCACGCGACGAGACACGGTTGCGGCCGTTGCTTGATGAATTGCGAGCGGTTGGTGCAGAGGGCGAGTTCCAGGCCATCGATATTCGCGACCGCGACAGGCTGCATGAGTATCTTGCGGACCTCGACCGCCGGCACCCTGTCGATCTTGTCTTTGCCAACGCAGGTGTCACGGCTGGCCTCGGGCCGAACCGGACCCGCGAGGCCGACGCGGACAGTGACCGGCAGATCGATGTGAACTATCGCGGCGTGGTCCACACGGTTAACGGGATCGTCGATGCCCTGCAGACGCGGCGGCGGGGGCAGATCGTGCTGATCTCTTCGCTTGCGGGCCTGCGGCCCCTGCCGGACATGCCGAGCTACAGCGCCACCAAGGCTGCGATCATCGCTTACGGCCATTCCCTAAGGGGCTGGCTGAAGCCCTTCGGTGTTTCCGTGACCATTATTTGTCCAGGTTTCATTACCTCGCCGATGTCCGCCCGACACAAGGGTTCAAAACCCCTCGAAATGCCCGCGGACAAGGCTGCCCGGTTGATGCGCCGTGCCGTCGACCGGAAACGGGCTTTTTACGCCTTTCCGTTTCTGCTCGGTTTTGGCATCTACCTGCAGAACCTGTTGCCGACACGGATTGGCGACTTGTTCATGCGCGGCTTTGGTGTGGAAATCGAACAGGACCCGCGGTATGGCGATCCGCGCAGGGAAGAAAAGCAGCGGTAAGCCGCGGCTTAACCCAGCCTTCCCGGCGCTTGCGTTATCTCGTTGCCTTGATCAACCTGTCGACGGCTGTTCCGTCCGCCCGCATCGCGTCCATTTCGCTTGCTGTGGTTTCCACAGCGCGTCTGATTTGCTCTTCTGTATGTTCGCTGGTGATGAAGAAACGGATACGCGCAGATTTTTCCGGGACGGCGGGGAAAATGATCGGTAATGCGTTAATTCCTTTTGCAAGCAAACGGTTGGAAAGCATTGCAGCACCTGCGGAATCGCCGACAATCACCGGCACAACCGCATAGCCGGCGCTCGGTCCGGTGTTCAGGCCGGCCTCTTGTGCAAGCTTCAGGAACAACGCACCATTTTGCTGCAACCGCCCGACCCGCTCCGGTTCCTGTTCCAGCAGTTCAGTAGAAGCAATCGCAGCACCTGCTAGAGCGGCGGAAAGGCCCACGGAAAAGACGAAGCCCGGCGCTGTCACCTTCAGATAGTCGCACAGGACCTTTGAGCCGGCGATATAGCCGCCGCAGGACGAGAAGGTCTTGGAAAGGGTCCCCATCCACATTTCGACTTCCGCCGGATCGATGCCGAAATGCTCGGCAATGCCTTTACCGGTCTTGCCAAGAACGCCGATGGAATGGGCTTCATCCACCATCAGCCAGGCGTCATACGCCTGCTTCAGTTTGACGATGCGCCTGAGGTCCGGGAAATCGCCGTCCATCGAATAGAGGCCTTCGACGACGATCAGCACGCGCTCGAACTTGTGCCGGTGATCTGACAACATCTTTTCCAGGGCGTCGAGATCGTCGTGCGGAAAATTCATACGGGTGGCGCCGGAAAGACGCACCCCTTCAGCGATCGAGTTGTGCACGAAGGCGTCGGTTAGAACCAGATCGCCTTTCTGCATAAGATTGCCGATCGTCGTCACGTTGGTCGCGTGGCCCGAGACCATGACAATGGCGGATTCCACGCCATGAATGCGGGCGAGGGCTGCTTCCAGTTCGCCGTGGAACGGACGTTCGCCTGCAACGATTCGGCTGGCGGAGACGCTGGTGCCGTACTGGTCGATATAGGCTTTGGCCTTTTCAGAGACTTTCGGATGACCGTTGAGCCCCAGGTAATTGTAGGAGGCGAAGTTGTCGTAGGTGCTGCCGTTGATAAGACTGGTGCCTGCCGCAAGAGCGTCATGCGGCCGAAAGAAGGGGTTTTCAATTCCCATCATGTCAGCGGCAGCACGGTGCATCTGCAACTGCTTGACCTGAGGCAGTTCCTTGAAGTCGAAAACCTTGCGTTTCGGTGCCGTTTTCGGGCGTTCCGCTGGTGTGGCGGCGCGTCCGCGGGCGGAATGCCGGTTTGCCTTCAAGCTGTCCATCAGCTTGGCGCGATCATCTGCGCCCATGCATGTTATTCCCTTGTTTGATCCGCCTACAGGAAGGAACCGAGTTCACGGCTCTTGTTCTCCACTTCAGCTGCGACGTCCGAAAGATCTTCCGTTTGCGGTCGCTCGTCATCCATATGCAGGCTGGCAAGCTGCTTGGTTTCATCCGAAATTCCGGACGCGACTTCGTCACCCAGAACACGATTGGCGACGCGGCCGGACAAGTCAATCAGCGTCGCGCCATTCGCGAGTGACATCAGCGGAATATCAATACCGAGCTGACGTTCCGCACTCATCCTCAGTTCCAATGCCATCAGGGAATCCATGCCGATATCCGACAGAGGCTTGTGCGGGTCGATTTCTTCCGGTGCAATCCGCAGAATCTTGCCGATTTCAGCAGCAAGCAGTTTGGCAACCGTATTTGCTGCAGTTACCTGGTCCATGCCTTCCAGCATCGCTGCCAGATCAATCGCACCGTCTGCACCGGCATCGTCCTCGTCGCCTAGACCAAGCAGACCGACCAGGGGAGTGCCGACCAGGGCGAGATCCTTGCGGGCGGCCTGCCAGTCGATCCTGGCATAGCCGAGTGCCGCTTGGCTTACATTGCTGCTGTCCGGCAGGGCTATCAACGCCATCAGGCCGTCAAGAGCCTCCCGGGCCGTCAGAGCATGCCGGCCGAGCTTGCGCGACAGCATCTCGTTGACGTCCTCGTTGCGGGCTAGATAGCCGGCGTCTGAAATAGCTCCCCAGGCGACGGCGAGTGCGGGACGTCCTTTTGCACGGCGGCGGCGGGCCAGCCCCTCCAGATAGCCATTGGCAGCTACGTAATTGGCCTGGCCCGGGTTGCCGACAAGCGTGGTGGCCGAGGAATAGAGCACGAAGTGATCCAGCGGATCGTCAGCCGTCAGCCGGTCGAGCAGTTCCGCGCCCCGGATTTTCGGTGCCAGGACCTTGGTAAGGCCGCCATGATCCATGTTGGCGATCAGAACGTCGTTCAGCACCATGGCGGTGTGGAAAACACCCTTTATCGGTTTGCCTCCGTCGCGGATAGCGACAAGCGTCTTCTTTACGGCAGCTTCATCGGTGATGTCGCAGGCATAACCGGTGATCGCGACGCTGCGTTCTTTCAGTTGGCCGATGACCTCCTGCGCCTCTTCGCTGGCATCGCCCCGGCGGCTCAGAACGGCCAAGTGGCGCGCACCATGGTCGGCAAGCCGGTGCAGCAGTGCCGCGCCAAATCCGCCGAAACCGCCTGCAATCAGGTAAACGGCGTCGCCGTCAAAACAGATCTCCGACCTTGCCGGTAGGCTTTCCGGCACTGCGGGGGGGCGGATAACTATCTTGCCGATATGGCCGGCCTGCTGCATCAGCCGGAATGCGTCCACCACGTCTGCAGCCTCGAAGACGCGATGCGGCAGCGGCCGCAATGTTCCGTCTTCGAACAGCTCCACCAGCTTGACGAACAGATCTTCCGCCAGCTTTGGCTGGCGGGTCAGCAACTGATCGGCATCGATCCCGAAATAGGTCAGGTTCTGCCGGAACGGCCGGAGCCCGATGCGGGTGTTGCCGTAGTAGTCGCGCTTGCCGAGCTCCAGGAAACGGCCGAACGGTTTCAAGACCTCGATGCTGCGTTCCATGGCTTCGCCAAAGAGCGAGTTCAGCACCACGTCAACACCTTCACCGCCGGTTTCCTGCATCACCGCATCGACGAAGGCGAGGCTGCGCGAGTCCAGTACGACATCGGCGCCGAGCAGTTTCAGCGTGTTGCGCTTGTCTTCCGATCCCGCGGTCGCAATGATCTTGGCCCCACGCCACTTGGCGATTTGCAACGCTGCCAGACCGACACCACCCGCACCTCCGTGGATCAGCACGGTTTCGCCTTGCGAGAGGGCGGCTAGATGCACCAGGGCATAATAGGCGGTGAGGAAGGTCACCGGGATGGTTGCAGCCTCCTCGGCCGACACGGTACTCGGCATCGGGGCACAGCCGCTCTCGTCCACGGTCACATGTGAAGCGAAGCAGGCTGGGGCAAAGGTGATGACCTTGTCGCCTGGCTGGAAACGGGTCACGCCCGGCCCGACGCCGGTCACACGCCCGCAGCATTCCATACCTAGGGTCGGGCCGGCAAAACCGTCTTCCAAAGCTTCTTCCGGAAGCAGGCCAAGGGCCCACATCACATCGCGGAAATTGAGGCCGCTGGCCTCGACGGCGATTTCGATATCCTTTGCCCCGAGCGGTTTGCGCTCGACGACCTGCCAGGACAACTGGTCGAGGGAGCCCTGGCGCCGGATATCGAGCCGCATTGCCGCCTCGGCGCCTTCGGGAAGGGTGGCGTCGGAGAGGACGCCGCCCTTAACGAGACGGATACCGGAACGGGTTTTGCTGTCGAGCACGATTTCGCGTTCGCAATTGGCGACCAGGATCTCCTCCGCGACCCTGGCCGCGGCGATCCCGGGTTCCAGGTCTGGCGAAACGTCGATCAACTTCAGGCTGGCATCGGGATATTCGTTCATCACGACGCGGCCGAAGGCCCATATCGCGGCCTGTTCGGGCGCTGCCGCCTTGCCGCCGGCAATGTCCTGTGCCCCTGCCGGTGCAAGAAGGGTGATTTCACCACCGTCAGCATCAAGCGCTTTCAACAGGACCATCAGGCTATGAGCTCGGGTGTCCACCGACGTCAGGGCGTTGTCCCGGGTGGCATAGGCACCGAGGAGGTGCACGATCCGTCCCCGATGAGCGGCAATCAACTGCCGCAACGCTTCGTCGGCGCCGTCAGTTTCCCCTTCTACGCCGAGCGCGGCGCTCCAGATGCCGTCTCCGAGCTCCTCGGTGACTTCGCCGGGAACGAGCAAAGTGGCGGAGTGTCCCTGCTGCGCAAGGCACGCCTTGAGCCCTTCGGCCAGCCGGTAGGCCGGTCCTTCGGTTTCCGTCAGCAGAAGATAGTTTTTGTTCTCCGTTTCGTCCTCGGCGGCAACATCCTCGACAGAGCTTGCCGGCACTTCGGCCATTCGGGCACAAACGAAGTCTGCTTCGACGAGCGTACTGTTCAACGGTACGGTTTCAATTGCTGTGAGGCCTGCAGCCTCGAGGGTTCGGGTCCAATCAGATTGCTGTTTTGAGAGCGGAAATTCAGCGGTCGCCGTCGCATCCCACCAACTCCTGCCTACGCCCATGATGAGATCGGTGAGCGGATGCGGCAACGCCTCTGCACACAGAACCAGGCCGCCGGGAACAAGGGACCTGACAAAGCGTTTCAGAGTGTCGGGGTCGATCTCGGCGAGCGAGGTGTCAAAAAGGACGAGATCGAAATATCTTTCGTGCTCGAATTCTCCTTCCGACGGATCGGCAAAACTGGTGGCGGAGCTTCCCTGCCAGAGACGTTCACCGCGGCCGACTGCGGCTGGATTCGCATCCGTGACAGTCAGTTCCATGTAGGTCGGATCGATCCTGGTGTCGATCGCCGCTGCCAGACCGCTGGCAGCTCCTACCAGCAGAATGCGCAGCGCCTGATCTTTCGGCCAACCGGCCGTCAGGCTTTCAGCGGCTGCGCGCAGCCCGCCGGACAGAGCCCGTTTCGCCGGCGAAGAGGTTCGGTAGGCTTCGAACAGGCTGGAAGAATATTTCTCGCCGACCGTATTCACCAATCCGGTTTTTAGTATCTCAGGCAAGCCCGTCAAAAGCCTTGCCAGCAGAGCCGCTTCGGCAATGTGCTCGCCGCCGACCTCTGTCAGGGCCTGCAGTAACACGGCAGCAGAGGGATTGCCGGAAGGATCAGACAACAGGTAGCCATCATCACTTTCGTCGCACAACCCACTGCCTCTCAACCAGCCCAAAAGGCTCGCGGCAAGCGGAACGGCGCTTTCATCCAGCTCTCCCGTGGCAACGAGGCCCGGCAAATCAATGCGCCGGTCGCCAAAGAGATCGAACAATGTCTGGTGTGCAATGGTTCGTCCAAATGCCTCAATCAGGACACGGCTGTCATCCAGCTCCAGATCTTCTGACCCCAGAAGGCCAAGCTCTTCTGCAAAGTCGCGGAGCCCTTTGAAGCTCGCCCGAAGAGGCGACACTCGGTCCTTCTCCGGGAGGATGGTCGCGATCTGCCGGTAAACGAGATCGTCTGGGCGGGTGAAATGGCCTAGCGTTACGGCCTTGAAACGGGCCTTGGTAAGACGCGCGATCGTAAGGCCTTCCGCATCCAGGTACTCAAAGCTTGCCTCTATTGAGCGTGGCGAGGCCTTTGTTACTTCGATGCGGACTGCCGCCGGCTTCGCTTCGGGCATCAACAGGCGGAACGTACCGACGCGGATCGGCAGGAAGGAAGTGTTCTGCGGTACATCCTTCACACCGTCCAATAGTGCGAACAGGCCGTGGAAACCGGAATCCACAAGGGTTGGACACAGCGCGAAACCGATCTCTGAAACGCTTTCGTCCTGGGCCAGCAACTTGACCGTGGCAGAGGTGTCAGAGTGCTTTTCGACCTTGTCCACCCGGCGGAAAACCGGCCCGTAATTCAGGCCGAAGCTTCTTGTAACCTGGTAAAGCGTATCGTTGTCGAGCACGGAAACGGTGTCAGTCCCCTGGTGCAGCCAGGGCTGCCTGGAGGACGTCGACGGTGTCAGGAAGGTGCCACGGGCATTGAGCGACCAGTCGTTGTCGGAAAGGCGGGGCCGCGACAGGACTTCGACAACGCGGTCGTCCGGCGAAATGCGGACCTGCGTTTCCCACACCTCGTCACCTTCGATGACGAGCGGCCTCAGGATGTCGAAATCGCGCAATTCGATCTGGTCGCCCAAGTTCCAACGCAACGCAGCGCGCAGGCTCATTTCGAGATAGCCGGCTGCCGGGAACACGACACTGTCCTCGACCTTGTGGTCCTGGAGGAAGGGAAGGGATCCGCTGTCGATGTGATTGAACCATTCAGCCGTATCCTGACGCAGCCGGTATCCGAGCAGCGGCCAGGTCTGGCCGAACATGAAATTAACCTGCTCCGGGCTGTTCTCCGGGCGATATTCGGAATTTTGCCAGGGATAGGTGGGCAAAGACACCAGACGCGCAGGCCGCTTGCCGACAAACCGGTCGAGATCTGTCTGACCTCCGTGGGCGAGAATGGAGGCGGCAATCCGGTCAAGCGGGTTGCCTAACGGTACCGAAGCCGTTTTCTTTGAGGGTTCCTTGAGCGTTTCCAGAACCTTCGCCTGCTTGCCCTTGGCGCGCAGGAGGTCATTCACATAGGTGCCAAGGACTGGCTTGGGGCCGATTTCGACCAGAACAGCGAAATTCTCGGCTGCCATATTCTCCATGGCTGCAGCAAAGAGGACCGGTTGGCGGACATTTTGCCACCAGTAATGTGCGTTGACCTCAACGTTTCTGTTGTCCGGTGTGACCGTCGAAAAGAAGGGCAGGGAAGGTTCGGAGCACGACAGGCCATTCAAGGCGGCCATAAGCGGCTTCTCGATTGGATCGACCAGTGCACTGTGGAACGGATAGGCGAGGTTGAGCCGCCGCATGGCCCATTTCTTCTGGCGCGCAAACTTGGAAAAGGCGTCCAGACTGTCGCTGTCACCGGAAATGGTGACGCTGCGAGGGCTGTTGTCCGCAGCCAATTCCAGCCGTGGCAGGCCGCTTTCCTTGATCGCCGCAATTGCCTGGTCGGCAGGCCGGAGCAGAGCTGCCATCGAGCCGAGGTCGCGGACAACCTCCTGTTCACTGGACCGGGCCCGGATGACACGAACGGCTTGTTCGAGATCGAGGGCACCGGCACACCATGCCGCAGCCACTTCTCCGACCGAATGGCCCGCGGTGCCGGCGGCCGTGATGCCACGTTGCCCAAGCGCTTCGACTATACCGACCTGGATCGCAAAGAGCAGTGGCTGGGCTATTTCCGACCTTTCCAGGTCAGCCTCGAGCTCTTCCGCAAACAAAGTCGTGACGAGCGACCAGCCGCTCAGCCCCATGAAGATCTTGTCGACCTTGTCGAAGGCTTTGCGAAATGAAGTATCGGCCTGATAGGCTTCCTGTCCCATTCCTGCCCACTGGGAGCCGTTGCCGGAAAATACAAAACCGACCTTCGCATTCGGCTTGATGATGTTTCCGGTTATCGTGTCAGGCTGTTCTTCGCCCGTTTCGGCGAATGCGCGCAGGGCAGCTGTTTTTTCAGGCGTCGATTTGCCAAGAACGACCAGCCGCTCTGATAGTAGATCCCGGCTGTGGACGCTGGAGGCTACAAGGCTACCTGCCACGTCGTCGATTTCTTCCAGGCGGTCGGCAAATCTTCCGGCCAGCTCTCGCAAGGCTTCCCGGGATCTGGCACTGATGACAAGCGGTGCATCGACCGGCGCATCCGCCTCAGCAATGGTGACCGGATCCGGGTCGCCGATCACGGCGTGGGCATTTGTGCCGCCAAAGCCGAAGGAATTGATCCCTGCAAGCCGCCGGTCAGCTCGGCGCTCAAGTGCCACCGCCTCGCCGGCGACCTTGAGATTGAGATCTTCAAATGGGATGTCCGGATTCGGGGTCTGGAAGTGTAGCGATTTCGGGAGCAGGTCTTCCTCGAGCGCCATTACTGATTTCAGAAGGCCGACCAGACCGGAGACGGGCTCGAGATGGCCCACATTGGTCTTGACGGAGCCGATCGGCAGGGCGGCCTCGCGCTTTTGTCCGATTACTTTTCCGAGTGCATCGGCTTCCGCCGGATCGCCCACGCGGGTGCCCGTGCCGTGGGCTTCCACAAAAGCGAGATCGGATGGAGGGATCTCCAGGCCTTCATAGATCTCGCGAAGCAGGTCCGCCTGGGCATAGGGAGAGGGAAGGGACAGACCGACGGTGCGCCCATCGGCGTTGATGCCGGTCGCAAGTACTTTTCCGTGACTTCTGGCACCGTCAGGGATACCGGCACGGGCTGCGCGCAGCACGATGACGGCACCGCCCTCGGAGCGCACATAGCCATCGCCATTGGCATCAAAGGCCTGGCAAAGACCAGTGGGCGACAGCATTGTGGCACGGGAGAACCCGACAAAGGCGAAGGGGCTGAGCAGCAGGCTGACCCCACACACGATCGCGGTATCGATCTGGCCACTTTCGAGGGCCGAAACGGCTTCGTGAAGGGCTACAATGGATGACGAACAGGCCGTGTCGACCGTGAAGCTTGGACCGCGAAGGTCATAGATGTACGAAATGCGGTTGGAGACGATCGACAACGTGTTGCCGGTCATGAACTGCATGTCGGCCATGGCCGGGTCGACCAGGAACCGGTGATGGTAATCGAGCGACGAAGCGCCGACATAGACGCCGGTGGAAGTACCGGCGAGATCACTCGGCCGGATGTTGGCGTGTTCCAGCGCTTCCCAGACGAGTTGCAGTAACAGTCTTTGCTGCGGATCCATCTGCACGGCTTCGCGCGGGGAAATACCGAAGAAGGCTGGGTCGAAGCCCCAGACATCGTCCAGTTGACCGGCGGCCCAGGTATAGGACTTGCCGGAGGTGCTCTGTAGAGGATGGCCGAAGCGCGAAAGCGGCCAGCGGTCCTTGGATACGGACGTTACGGCGCAATCGCCGTTTTTCAGCAACGACCAGAATGCGGCGTTATCTTTTGCTCCGGGAAGACGGGTCGAAAAGCCAAGAATATCGATATTTGATGTAAGCGACGCCACAGAACAACCTGCTTTTAAGAGTTGATGCTGATCAAGTTGTTGTTATTATTGATTAAATCAAGAAATGCAGATGGCCATACCTTCTTGCTCCCTCAAATAGAAAACCCACCTGGCCAAGTTTTTCCCGCGACGCCAAAATTCAAGTCTAACGCATGCCCAAATGCCTTTCCAGCTGTCACGGGTGCATAGGGCCGGCAACCCTTAGCTCATGCTGCGCGTGCGTGGAAGGCGTGTTACCCGAAAAACGTGATTTTTCGATGTCGCTTCGGCAAACTCAAAAATGAAACAATATTTGCACCTGTAAACAAAAAACGCCCTGCCGAAGCAGGGCGTTCCATATGCTGATAGACAGATCAGACGTTGCTGTCGGGGAACGACGCCTTCCGTTCGGCCATGAAGGCCAGAAGGGCTTCATCGATAGCCGGGTCGAGTTCGGGACCTGTATAGGCCCTCAATTGCTCCTTCCAGCGCGCGTTTGCCCGTTGCGCCGCGTCCAGCTTGCCGTCAGCCAGCCATTGCTCATAGGAATTGTTGTCGGCGATCGACGAGCGGAAAAAGGCGCTTTCGAAATTGCGCTGGGTGTGGGCCGCTCCAAGGAAATGACCTCCGGGACCGACTTCCTGCAGGGCGTCCATCGCCATTGATTCATCTGAGATGTCGATGCCTTTGGCCAGGACATGCATCATGCCCAGCTGGTCGGCATCCATCACGAATTTCTCATAGGAGGAACACAGACCGCCTTCCAGCCAGCCTGCGGCATGGAGGCAGAAATTCACACCCGATTGCAGAGTTGCCAGGATCGTCTGGGCCGATTCCTGCGCCGATTGGGCGTCCGGCACCTTCGAAGCGGTGAAGGATCCGCCGGAACGGAACGGCAGGTTCAATCTGCGCGCGAGCTTGGAAGCCCCGTTCAAAAGCAGCGAGCCTTCCGGGCTGCCGAAAGTCGGTGCACCTGATTGCATCGAAATCGAGCTGACGAATGCGCCGAAGACCACCGGGGCGCCCGGGCGGATCAACTGCGTCAAGGCGCAGCCGGCGAGAGCTTCCGCCAGAACCTGGGAGAGCGTGCCGGCGACAGTGACCGGGCTCATGGCGCCTGCCAGAATGAACGGCGACACGATGCAGGCCTGGTTGTGGCGGGCGTAGACCTTTAGCGCACCGAGCATGGTGGCATCGAAGACAAGCGGCGAGTTGGCGTTGATCAGCTGGATCATGACGCAGTTCTGGTCGACGAACTCCTCGCCGAAGGTGATCTGCGCCATCTTGACCGAATCTTCGGCCCGTTCCGGCGCCGTCACAGAGCCCATGAACGGTTTGTCGGAGAACTTGATATGGGAATAGACCATATCGAAATGGCGCTTGTTGACCGGCAGGTCCACCGGTTCGCAGACCGTACCGCCGGAGTGGTGCAGCCAGGGCGAGATATAGGCCAGCTTCACGAAATTCCGGAAGTCTTCGATTGTTCCGTAGCGGCGGCCCTTGTCGAGATCCGTGACGAAAGGTGGGCCGTAAACCGGAGCCAGCACGAGGTTGTTGCCGCCGATTTCAACGTTGCGTGCAGGGTTGCGTGCATGCTGGGTGAATTGGGACGGTGCCGTCTTCACCAGTTCCTGCAGCATCCCCTTCGGGAAGCGCACCCGTTCGCCGTCGATCTCGGCTCCGGCCTGCTTCCAGATGGCGATCACTTCCGGGTCGTCCCGGAATTCGATGCCGATTTCCGAAAGGATGCGATCTGCCTGAGCTTCAATCCGCTCAGCGCCTTCGTCGCTCAGAACGTCGTAGAATGGTATATTCCGCGAAATATAGGGGACGGCTTGCCCGCCGGGCCCTGCCTGCCGGCGTTCCCGCCTGGCGCTTCTTCCTCGACGGCCGGATGTGGCGGCGTCTGACATCATGTGGCTCCCAAGATGATTTTGGTTGCGCGTAGTCTTGATCAGGAGCCCTTGCTACCCGGCTCCAGATCCGTCGCACAATACCGTAAAAGCGTCATGGCGCTTTGTTGCGCCATTTCTGCCGGAAAGTCCACCGGCAGCTTTGTCCGGAACGGAATTGGCAAACGGCGGTCAGAAGATATTTTCCGACGCCCGAAGACACTCGCGGACGTTTGAAATCGCTAGGTTTTGCTGGAAACCTCCAGCGAGGGCGTTCACGAGAATGGACATCCCGGCGGGGTCTGCTATTGCAGATTTCAAAGACACCACAAAGACGAAAGACTGCAGAATGTCCAAGCTGGAAACACTTCTGGCCAAAAACGGCGCGCTTCTCGCCGATGGCGCGACGGGTACCAACCTTTTCGATATGGGGCTCCTCTCGGGAGATGCTCCTGAACTGTGGAACACGGACGAGCCGGCAAAGATCAGGGCGTTGCACCAGTCCTTCGTTGATGCAGGTGCCGATATCATCCTGACCAACACTTTCGGCTGCAACAGGCACCGGCTGAAGCTGCACAAGGCCGAGGGCCGGGTGAAGGAATTGAATGTCGCTGCCGTCAAGCTGGCGCAGGACGTTGCCGGAACCGTCGAGCGCGAAGTGCTCATCGGTGGGTCCGTTGGCCCGACCGGCGAATTGTTCCAGCCGCTAGGCGCGCTCAGCTACGAGGATGGGGTCGCCGCATTCCGGGAACAGATGGAAGCCCTCGTCGAAGGCGGCGCAGATATCCTCTGGGTCGAGACCATGTCGGCCGTTGAAGAAATGAGGGCAGCAGCCGAGGCGGCACAGGGCCTTGGCCTGCCGCTGGTGATCACCGCGAGCTTCGACACGGCCGGCAAGACCATGATGGGTCTTTCGCCGAAAGGCCTTGGCGACCTGCAGGCACAGTTTTCTTGCACGCCGGTGGCGATCGGCTCCAATTGCGGTGTTGGAGCTTCCGACCTTTTGGCCGCGATCCTGGACATCACCGAGGCCTATCCCGACGCCATTGTCGTTGCCAAGGCCAATTGCGGTATCCCGCAAATCCGTGGCGACGAAGTCGTTTACACCGGAACGCCGGACCTGATGGCCAAATACACCCATATGGCACTGAATGCGGGTGCACGCATCATCGGTGGCTGCTGCGGCACCTCGCCGGTGCATCTGGCGGCCATGCGCGGGGCGCTGGACGCCCATGCTGCAGGTATCCGGCCAACGCTTGACGAAGTCATCGCAGAAATCGGCCCGCTGGTATCGCCGCCGAACAAGGAAGCGGATGCTGCACGGGCGGAGGGCGGCGACGGGGCCGGCCGCCGCCGTGGCCGCCGGCGCGGTTGACCGACCGCAAATTCCCTAAACCGAAGTTGTAAAAGGCGCCCCGTGGCGCCTTTTTCTTGAAAAAAGAGCCGTCAAGTATTGCCTCTGTCACACAAGACCTCTAACCCATCCCGAACTTTTCTTTAGATCCGCTTCACGTCGAAGCCTGAAATGGAATGAAGTCTTGCGCCTTACCGGTCTTGTCCTGATCGCCCTTGCCACCCTTGCCCCCGTTTACTGGTTTGCACCTATTGCGGCCGTGAGAGATCCTGCTGCCGTGTTCAGCCAGTATCTGGGCGTTGCGGCCTTGATCCTGATGGGAATCAACCAGTTTATTGCCACCCGTACACCGGGGCTCGAGACGGTATTCGGTCCGCTCGACCGGATCTATGTACTGCATAAGTGGCTGGGCATCATTGCGATGGTGTGCCTGGGCCTCCACGACATAATAGATGCGGAAATGGACGGATTGCGCGGCGGACTGCTTTCGGGCGCCGCCGAAGATGTCGGCGAGGTGAGCCTCTACGGACTGCTGATCCTGGTACTTGCTTCCGTCATCACCTTCATTCCCTATCACCTGTGGAAATGGAGCCACCGGCTAATCGGGGTCTTCTTCTTCCTCGGAGCATTCCACTTCTTCTTCATCGAAAAACCCTTCTCGAATGCCGATCCGCTTGGGCTTTATGTCTCTGCCTTCTGCGTGCTGGGCCTTGCCAGCTATGTCTGGATGTCGCTGCTGCGGCCGATGGCCCCGCGCGGTCACGGCTACAAGGTTGCCTCCGTCTCTCATCTCGGCGGATTGACGGAAGTGGTGCTGAAGCCAAAGGGGCGGGGAATGAAGCACAAGGCGGGTCAGTTTGCCTTTTTGGCGATAAAGGGAAGCGGCCTTTCCGAGGAGCATCCTTTCACGTTAAGTGCCGCGCCGAGCGACGGTCGCACCTTGCGTTTTTCCATCAAGGATCTCGGCGATTATACGCGCCGTCTGCGCCGGGAATTGAAAGAAGGCATGGAGGCAACCGTATCCGGTCCTTTCGGGCATTTTTCCATGCCGAACAGCCGCGACCCGCAGGTCTGGATTGGTGCCGGCGTCGGCATCACGCCGTTTCTGGCTTTCGCGGAAAGTTTGAAGACCCGTGCAGCGGGACCGGTCAAACTCTATTATTGCGTTCGCGAGCGCGACGACATTCCCTATGCGCTCGATCTGGAAAGGATCGCCGAAGAGGCCGACGATCTGGAACTGATCATCGTCAATTCGGTAGAGGGCGTGCGGCTCTCGCCGGATCGGATCGAGGCCGATCTCGGTGGTTCCTTGCGCGATGCACATGTCTTCTTTTGCGGCCCGGCAGCAATGCGCAAGAGCCTCAAGGGAGCGCTGGTGCTGAAGGGGCTGAGAGCCAGCCGGTTCCACTTCGAGGAATTCCAGATGCGAACGGGCGTCGGCCTCAACGCTCTGGCGGCCTGGCTTTGGGATCAGGGCATCTACGCAATCGAAAAACGCCGGGCGGCAGGAACGCAGCCGGCCGAGTGAGGCCTTCCGAGCGTGCGGAAGACCCCGGGCTTATTATGTGCGTGCCCGTCTACCGCAGCCAGGGCGCGGACGCGCTCCAGAAGATGATGTCGACGCCGAGATAACCGGTCGCGAAATCGATGAATTCACCCCGGCTAAAGGTCTTGCCTGTTTCCGGATTGATATATTCCAGGGTCGGTTCCTGGATCGCCATGGCGATCAGAGGGAGTTTGTCCTGGTAGTCATGGAAGAACGGGTAGGAGTTCTTCATCTGCGCCTTGCGGAACGGGACGATGTCCGGGCCGCCGAGGCCGATGCCAAGCTCGGCCGCCTTGTCAAAGCTGCGCTTCATGTAGCCTTCGCTGTTTTCCCATTCGCAAGGCCAGAAATTGACATACTGAACGACCGCGGACTTGTGGAAGGCATTGCGCGCAAAGGTCATGTTTTCGAGCGTCGCTTCGAAATAGGCGTCGCAGGTAAAACCGGTTCCGTCCTTGCTCCGATCGATATCCATCGAACTTTCCGGCAGGTTAATGCCTTCGATGCGGCCGTCGAACTGTTCAGCCAAAGCGCTCAGAAGTTCCTGGTAGCGTTTGCGGACGGCCGGGTTCCACTGCACCGTGACCCAGCCTTCGGGTGTCGGATTAGCCGCTTCCGAATCGTCGACCTGACGGGCGAGACCTCCGGCATATTCCGGATCTTCCAGGAGATAGTCCGGCACGTAGCGTGCGCCTTCCCAGAAGAAGCGGTCCTGAAGCTGCAGGAAGAAGCCTTTACCGTGTGCCTCGGCATGAGCAAGGTGGCGCTCGATGACGGAGAAATCGTAGCGGCTCTTTTCCGGCTCAAGCATTTTCCAGTTGTAAAGGATCTGGACACCGGTGAGGTCCGGATTGTCCAGGAGGGGGCGTTTTTCCTCGAACTCGCCGGCGCTCGTATAAAGGTAATGCCTTACGTCCGCCTGGGCTGCATGGGGCAATCCGGCTGCGGCAAGAAGAGCCGGAAGCAGAAGAAGGCGACGCAGACCGTGAACGAAATACGGTTTGCTTGGGGCTGCGTTCAGTCTGGTCAAAAGTTGGATCCTTATCTCAAAAACGACTTCGCGACTGACGGCTTCAAGTGAGGCACTTGTGTGACCGGATTTTCTTTTGCCCAATTTTCAGATTGACGTTCGCGTAAGATGAAATCAGTTTGTGAATTTAAATGAAGGCAATAGGGGGAAGCTGATGACGCCGGTGATGACTGCTGATCAGGTGATGGACCTGCTCGACAAGGAATTTCCTCAGATCCATGCCGGCGGGCGGGTCTATGCGATCGACAGTGTTTCGTCCGGCGAGGCTGTCGTGCGTCTGTCGGCGAACGATCTTCACCTGAGACCTGGCGGAACGGTGTCGGGGCCATCGATGATGGCGCTTGCAGATCTCGCCGCCTATGTGGTGATCCTGGCCCATATCGGTCCGGTCGCTCTGGCGGTGACCACCAGCTTCAACATCAATTTCCTGAGAAAGCCGGAGCCGGGCGACCTCCTGGCCACTTGCCGTCTTTTAAAGCTCGGCAAGCGTCTCGCTGTCGTCGACTGCGCCATTGCCGGGGAGGGACAGGAAGACCTGGTTGCCCATGCGACGGCGACCTATTCGGTGCCGCCCAGATAAGCATGGAGCCCCCGGTCAGGCCGATTGTTTCGCGGCATCCTGCTTGAAAAGGCCTTCCAGGACGTGCGAATACTCCACCACCTGGCCGCGGCCGCGCCGTTTGGCGGCGTAGACGGCAAGGTCGGCCCGATGCAAAGCCAGTTTCTCGCTGTCGCCCGGGGCGGTCAGGTAAGCGCCTACGCTGAGGCTTGGAACATAGCTTTTGTCCTCATGCCGGCACGGGGTCTTGGCGCCTTCCATGACCCGGCCATAGAGCTTGCGGAAGTCCTCGATTGAAATGCCCGAAGCGAGGATGACGAATTCGTCGCCGCCGAAACGGCCGACGATGTCATCTTTGCTTCGGGTGCTGGCTTTCAGGATGCCAGCAATATGCTTGAGCAAAATGTCGCCGCAAGCATGACCGTACTGGTCGTTGACCTGCTTGAAATAGTCGACATCGATGAAGAGAACGCCGAGGCCTGCCGCGTCTTCTGGAGACTTGAATTTCTCCTTCAGAAGATCGGAGATCGAATTGCGGTTCAAAACGCCGGTAAGCTGATCGTAGCGGGTGAGTTCCAGAAGGCGCTGGTCTTTCCGTCGCAGCTGACGCGTCCGCTGCACATAGGCGGCGGCCGGAATTGCCAGAAGCAACGTGGTGCCAAGGATCAACACCCAGCTGATCTGCTGAAACGCATATTCCAGCGCACTTTTCAGCGGACTGACGTCGACATAGGTCTCAATCGTCCCGATGCGTCGACCGTCTGGTGTAACCGCCGGGACATAGGCTTCAACGAAGGCGTCCGGATCGCCGAGATGCTCGGCTTCTTCGTCATGGAGAAAGTTGAAATGCGGTTGGCCCGTTCGGAACACTTCCAGTGCCTTTGGGCTGCTGGGCTCATCGTGTTCAAGACGTGACGCATCGGAGATGAAGGTTCGATGGCCATGTTCGTCGAACAATTCGAAGCGGACGACGTCGATCATTGCAAAGGATTCGACCAGATGCGTGAGGTTGGCAGGTGCTACTGCGCCTTTGACAAACATTTGCTCTGCATTCGGAACATTTTGAAAGAAGCGGTCGGACCAGGTAACGGCCTTGATTTCCGCGTTGTGCCGGATCGAGGCTCCAACCTGCCAGTCGAGAAGCATGTGAACAGCGCCGGCAACACCGCTGATCAGAACCAGTCCTGCAAGGCCGGCAATCGTCGAGGTTTTGTTGAACCAGGTCTTAAGGTTGGTGAGGGGCATCGGCGTGGGCTCGCTTCTTGTTTCCGGCGGCAGTCTGCGCAAATGAGCTTAAGTTGACGTAAAATCGGGAGCCCGAAATCGGCAGGTTGCGCCACCAATTTGGAAAGATCCTGCTGGAGAAACACCGAAAATGATGCGGTATCTGGATACCGTTTTTTTAAGTTATTGATTTTAATATTTAATTTTGTGCAACTGGGAAAAATGGGCGCTTGACGGTCTCCGGGGGCAGGCGTATAAGCGCTTCCGAACGAATACAGGGTCCGTTCGCTGGCTTAGGTATCTGGCCGCGCGGACCCTTTCTTTAACCGCTTAGTACGGATCAAACTCATGAAGACCTTCTCTGCCAAGACGGCTGAGGTCGAGAAAAAGTGGATCTTGATCGACGCAGAAGGCATGGTTGTCGGCCGCCTGGCCGCCTTCATCGCCAATCACCTGCGCGGCAAGCATCTGCCGACCTATACGCCTCATATCGACACTGGTGACAACGTGATCGTCATCAATGCCGACAAGGTGGTGTTCACCGGCCGCAAGTACGAAAACAAGAAGTACTACTGGCACACCGGCCACCCGGGCGGTATCAAGGAGCGCACCGCGCGTGCAATCCTGGAAGGCCGTTTCCCGGAGCGCGTCCTGGAAAAGGCCGTGCAGCGCATGATGCCGGGCGGCCCGCTGTCCAACAAGCAGCTGAAGAACCTCAAGGTCTACGCTGGTCCGACCCACCCGCATGAAGCTCAGACGCCGGAACTCGTCGACGTCAAAGGCCTCAACGCAAAGAATGACGGCAAGAGGGCTTAAAGATGGCTGAGCTGCAATCCCTGGAAGAACTGGGCGGCGCGGTCGGTACCGCAGCCCCCGAAGCTCCGGTCCACGTCCAGAAGCTGGACGCCAACGGCCGGGCATACGCAACCGGCAAGCGTAAGGACGCGATCGCCCGCGTCTGGATCAAGCCGGGCACCGGCAAGATCGTGATCAACAAGAAGGACTACACCGAGTATTTCGCTCGTCCGGTTCTTCAGATGATCCTTCAGCAGCCGATCATGCTGACCAACCGTGCTGGCCAGTATGACATCATCGCAACCGTGACCGGTGGCGGTCTGTCCGGTCAGGCCGGCGCTGTGCGTCATGGTCTGTCCAAGGCTCTGACCCATTACGAGCCGGAACTGCGCGCAGTTCTGAAGAAGAACGGCTTCCTGACCCGCGACAGCCGCGTCGTCGAACGTAAGAAGTTCGGTAAGCGCAAGGCTCGCCGGTCGTTCCAGTTCTCCAAGCGTTAATCGCCGGAGCTGGATACCAGTTCAGAAAACCCGCCGGAGCAATCCGGCGGGTTTTTTGTTGCCGACAAGGCTGCCGGCCGTTTTTCTGAACAGTTGGACCGGTTTTCCATTTCGCACCTAGTTACGAGTTGTCCGCGAAACGAATCCGGTCAATGTGACGACTTGCGACGGTCCTGTCCCGGGCCGGAAGAATACGGAACGGATTTCGGCCACGCATGCAACAGGCGACATTCCTCACCGGCAGTCTCTTCCGCCATGTCACGGTCATGTCGCTGACTGCCTCGGTCGGGTTGATGGCGATCTTTGCGGTCGATTTTGTCGACATGATCTTCATTTCGATGCTGGGCGAGGCCGAACTGGCGGCGGCTGTTGGCTATGCCGGGGCAATCCTGTTCTTCACCACGTCGTTCAATATCGGTGTCGCCATTGCCGCCGGGGCCCTTGTGGCGCGAGCACTCGGGGCAGGGGACAGGGAGGCAGCACGCCAGCAGGCGTCCAATGCGCTGAGTGCGGGCGTGCTGTTCAGTTCGCTCTTCGCGCTTGCCGTCTGGCTGGCGCTCGATCCGCTGGTGACGCTGATCGGGGCGGTCGGCAGGACCCACGATCTTGCCGTGCACTACCTTGCGATCATCGTGCCGACGCTGCCGCTGCTGCTGCTCGGCATGGCCGGCGGCGCGATCCTCAGAGCTCATGGCGATGCCCGGCGGGCGATGATGTCGACCATCATCGGCGGTGTCGTGAATGCGGTGCTCGATCCCATCCTGATCTTCGGCCTGGATCTCGATCTCACCGGTGCGGCGCTTGCCAGTGCAGCCTCGCGCGTCGCCATCGCCATTTTCGCGATTGCGCCGATCTTCCGTTATCACGGCGGTCTCAGCCTGCCGCGGCCTCTGGTCCTTTTCCGCGACCTGCCGCCGATTGCCGCCATTGCCTGCCCGGCGATCCTGACCCAGCTGGCAACTCCGATCGGTCAGGCATGGGTCACCCGTTCCATGGCGGAATTCGGCGAAGGCGCCGTTGCCGGGATGGCCGTGGTCGCGCGCATGACGCCACTTGCCTTTGCCACCATCTTTGCGCTTTCCGGCGCCGTCGGACCGATTGTCGGGCAAAATTACGGGGCGGGGCAGTTCGACAGGGTGCGCGGAACCCTGCGAGAGGCTCTGATATTCACCGCGATGGTCGTTGGCCTCGCCGCCCTTGCGCTGTTCCTGCTGCGGGCTCCGATTGCGCAACTGTTCGAGGCGGAGGGTGTCGCGCTGACACTGATCTACCTCTTCTGCGGCCCGTTGGCGCTGGCCTTCTTCTTCAACGGTACGCTCTTCGTTGCAAACGCCTTTTTCAACAATCTGGGGCGGCCCTTCTATTCGACCTGGATGAACTGGGGACGCCACACGCTCGGCACAATCTCCTTTGTCTGGCTCGGCGGAATGCTCTATGGAGCGCCGGGTGTGTTGATCGGACAGGCCATTGGCGGTGTCCTCTTCGGCGTGGCTGCAATCGTCATCGTTCGCGGCGTGATCCGCTCCGTCGAAGAACATCACGAGGAGCCGAAAGCGCCGGGTCTCTTCCAGCGCCAGGCGCGTCAGGTCGTATTGTTTTTCTCAAGAAGATAGGCGTTTTGTGCAATTCTTTGCTTTTCGGCCTGCTTCGCGGTTTTCACCAGTTTCTGCAATACCTTGATTGCTGCAGCCTCGCACATGGGAGGCTGCATGGCGTGTCCTGCCGGGTCGGATTGAGAGTATGGAAACGGTAGAAACTGCGCGCAAAGCATCGGGCCGATAATCCGAGGATTGCGGTATCGGAGCCAACCCGGCTTCTGGGTTGCACGGGCTTCCGCCAGCAGATCGCCGCTATGTAGGTCTATAAGATAACCATGAACGGTAACGGAAGGTCTGATGAAAATTGGTAAGAAAAAATCCGATCCATTGATTGAGTCCAAACACCCTTTACGAAGATCAATGATTGCGAAGTGAAACAGTTTGTCGCCAAAGCGGGGCGGCAGTTCTTCTTCCGATAACCGGGGTAATCCGAGCGCGTTGGCAAAATGCTCCTGCAGAATTTCAGGGGACGGCTTATCTGCCCATGTGTAGTGGAAACCGTCACTGAAAGCGCTGAGGAGGTTCCATTCCAAATGCATTTGGACATCGCCAAGAAAAATTGTCGGCGGTTTCTTTCTGCGGAACAGCCAGTTCCAAAACGACATGCAAGCTCCACTTCGAAAAATCTAGCCAGTCGGCACAGTTCCCAATTGAGGCACTCAGCTATTTCGACTTAGGAGTTTTCCGGGTCGATTGGAAGCCATCGGTGGCCAGAAACGCCGAATGTTTTTCACCACGCTTCTTGCGCCCACTGATCCGGATCATCTGCTGAAACTTCGGACATTCCATATGCGAAGGTGCCGGGCACTCGGCGACATGGCGGATCATGTCGCGCAGGGTTTCCAGCCGGGAGATCTGGCGGTCGAGTTCGTCGGCGCGCTGGTGGAGGCCGGGGCGTGACAGGGCGGGGCGCCCGTCCGGGCCGAACATAGCCCTGATCTCCTCAAGCGAAAATCCTCCCGTCTTGCCAAGGGTGATCAAGGCCAGCTGGTCGATGACTTCCGGTCCGAACAAACGCTTCAGGCCGCGCCGGCCGACCGACGTGATCAGCCCGGCCTCTTCGTAATGCCGCAGGGCGGAGGCGGCGATACCGGTCTGCTTCGCCACCTCGGAAATATCCATGAATTTCATCTCTTGACCTCAAGTCGACTTGAATTTGTAGGCTGTGCTTCAGTTGCAGAAAAAGCAAGGAAAAAGCACATGTCTTCTCCATCAGCTCCCTCAAACAGGCCTCTGTGGCTGGAAACGGCGGCGATCGCGCTGCTGATGACGGCAACCCTGAAAATCATGGCCAATGCCACAATCAGCCCGGCGCTTCCCGCACTGGCGGCAAGCTTTCCGGAAGACCCGGCCGCGGATTATCTGACCCGTTTCCTGGTAGCCGCCCCGTCGCTCTCCGTCGTGTTCATTGCGCCCTTTGCCGGTCTCGCCGCAGACCGGTTCGGTCGCGGACCGTTGCTGCTCGCCGGCGTCTTGCTGTTTGCGCTTGCCGGCAGCGCAGGGGTGTATCTGCCTGATCTGAAATCGATTCTCGTCAGCCGGTTGCTGCTGGGTGTTGCGGTTGCCCTCACCATGACGGCCCAGGTGGCGCTGGTCGGCGATCTCTTTTCGGGCCCGCGCCGCAACGCCTTCATGGGCTGGCAGACAGCGGCGATCAATTTCAGCGGGTTCATGTTCATCGGACTGGCCGGATGGCTGGCCGGATTGTCGCCCCGCCTGCCGTTCCTGGTCTACCTGCTGCCGGTCCTTCTGGTTCCCCTGCTGCTGCCTTTGCTGCGTCAGGAGCGCAGTGAGCGTCGAGATGGAAAGGCAACGGCGTCAAGACCCATTGCAAGAACGGAGACCAAGGGATGGCTTGCACCTTCTCTGGTGGTCGGGCTGCTGACGCTGGTCACCGTCATGCTGTTCTTTCTGATGCCGAGCCAGTTGCCGTTCTATCTGGCGGGCAACGGTTTCGACAGCGCCTCCGGCACGGCCCTGGGCCTTGGGGCGCTGACGCTGACTGGTGGCTTCGTTGCCATCGCCTACAAGCGCATCAACGCCGCGCTGGGTCTCGCCGCCTCCTTCGGCATCGGCTATGCGCTGATGGGGGCGGGCTTTGCTGTGCTCTCCATCGACGCCATTTGGCCGTTGATCCTTGGCGGCGCGGCTCTGGTCGGGGCAGGGTATTCGCTGGTGCAGCCGTCCTTCCTGCTGCTGGCGCTGCAGGTCGCGCCGGAAGAGCGGCGGGGCAGCGTTTCGGGGATTGTCACGACAGCCATGTTCCTTGGCCAGGTCGTCTCGCCGCTGCTGCTGACAGCACCGATCCAGACCTTCGGGTTTCCGGTGGTCTTCTGGGGGACGGCGATCGCGCTGTTTGTGTTCGCGTTGGCGGGTTTCTCCCTGATGGTGCTGCGTCCTTTCAGGGTCGGACAGGTCGGCTGATATGCTGGGGGCGGCCGGATCCTCTCCGGCCGGTCAGCCTTTCCGGGGGACGCCTGCGGTGTAGGTCTGGACCACGGCGCGGTCGTCTCCAAGGGTCTGCAGAACGAACAGTTCTTCGGACAGGGTGCCGGCGGTTTCCATGCGCAGGGCCATTGGCTGGGTCGCCCTGGCATCCAGCACAACCAGATCGGCGTCGGTTCCTGCGTCGAGCGTGCCTATCCGGTCGGCGAGGGAGAGCGCTTCGGCATTGCCCCGCGTTGCCCAATAAAACCCGGTCAGCGGATGCATGCGCTGGCGCTGCAGCTGCAGGATCTTGTAGCCTTCGTCCAGCGTGCGCAGCATCGAATAGCTTGTACCGCCGCCGACATCTGTGGCAATCGCGGTGCGGATACCGGTGCCCTCCAGCCCGGCCTTGTCGAACAGGCCACTGCCGAGAAAGAGGTTCGACGTCGGGCAGAAGACGGCAACCGACCCGGTCTCCCGCAGCACGGACTTTTCCCGAGCATTCATATGGATGCAGTGGCCGAGAAGCGTCTTCGCACCCAGCAATCCGAAGCTTTCATAAACACCGAGATAATCCGCCGCGTCCGGGTAGAGCTCGCGGGTGAAGGCGATCTCATTGTGGTTCTCGTTGATATGGGTCTGCAGGTGGCAATCCGGATGTCCCTTCAGCAGCGCTCCCGCGGCTTCAAGCTGTTCCGGGGTCGAAGTGATGGCAAAACGCGGCGTGATGACGTAATGCGCCCGACCACGCCCGTGCCATTTTTCCATGAGGGCCTTGCTGTCGTCATAGGCGCTCTGTGCCGTGTCGCAGAGCCCGGCAGGCGCATTGCGGTCCATCATCGTCTTACCGCCGAGCATCAGCATGTCGCGGCCTTCCGCCTCTCCAAAATAGGCGTCGACGGAAGCCGGATGACTGGAACAATAGGCAGAGGCGGTCGTCGTCCCGTGCGCCAGCAGCGCGTCATAGAAAGCGAAGGCTATGCGGGCGCCATGAGCCGGGTCGGCAAACTTCATCTCCGCCGGGAACGTATAGTCGTTCAGCCAGTCGAGAAGCTGATCGGCCCAGGAGGCGATCACCTGCACCTGCGGGAAATGAATGTGGGTATCGATAAAGCCCGGCAGGATCAGATGCGGCCGGTGATCGATCGTCACCGTGCCTTCCGCTGCAGCTGATTGAATCTCGGCAAAGGACCCGCAAGCGGCGATCCTCCCCCCTTCGATCAGCAGCGCGCCATCCTCGATATAGGTGTAAGCGCCGGTGTCCTCCGGTCCTTCGGGGGCTGCCGAAAAGGTGAGCAGTCTGCCGCGCAGGAGGGTCGGGGTCTGGTTTGCCACGGCAGGAAATCCTTGTTCCGGTTGACCAATTGGCGTCGATACGACCCCTGTTTTAGTCCTGCCCCGGATCTGCGGCAACGGTAGAACGGACACTGTCCATAGGCGGGCGGTGCGTCGCCTCAATCAAGGATTGGATAAAGTTGCAAAAGCTTTGCGAATACAAGGTCCGGCGGAAGGGCTCGGTTCAATGTCTCGGTTCAATGGCCGGGTTGGGGCCGGGACAGGGGCCCCGATCGGCGGCTACCACTTTCGCGGAGTCAGAAGCTTCTGCTGAAGCTGATTGAAGAACCCGGAAGGCTTGTTGTAGATCTGCCGGATCTCGGTGTCGCTGGCTGGCCTGCTTGCCGTTGCCGTTCTTGTGTTGAAGCTCTGCAGGGCCTGTCTGTCAACTTGGGCCTGGGCAAAGGCGGGGACCGCCTGAGTGAGGAGCAGGGCCGGGCTGCGATAGGGGGCGGTCCCGGCCGTTTCGACGTAGGAAGATCGCTCTCCGCCGACTTCCAGAAAAACTTCGCCGTTGATCCGCCCGCTGTCGGAAAGGGCCGTGAATTCGAACAGACCCGTGCCACCGGCGGCAATCGCCTGAACTTGCTGGTAGGCCTGGTTGCCATTTCGATCATGGAACGACACCTTGACCTCGACTGGTATCGCGAGGTCGTTCCGGATCGGGATCATGGCGACGTCGACCGAATTGCCGGCCAGGAGAAACACTCCGGCGTCGGAGGAAGCGACCTGCAGGCTGCCATTTAGAAGGGAACTCGTCCCGCCGGCGGCTTCCGCAGGCTTGCCGCTTTGCAGCGGCTGATAGGGCGTGACGGTCATGATGGCGGCTATGACGCCGGCACCAACCGCGAACCCTGCACGGCGGTTGACCGGTTGGAAAACGAAGCACAGGAGAACGCCCAGCACGACGATGGCGGCAAAGATATAGAGCGGCTGTACGGCAAGGTTGAGGTGGCGCGCCGATATGGTTGTCATCTTCAGGACGGCTGAGGCCTGTTCCTTTTGCACCAGATCGGCAATGGCAGCGATGGTTCCACCGATCGCCGCGCAAATATAGATTGTGACCATCGTCGACGTTCCGAGCGATCGTGCGGATTTTTTCGGTGTGTCGTTCTGGTCCGGTGCTGCTGGATCCTGCGCCCGGGCCTCCTGAAAATCAGACATCCTGCGCCCTCCAAATGAGATGCCTAACCTAACGTAATTTAGGCAAAAATTCAATCTTAAAGGGATCGGCTGTTCATGATCGCGCATAGGTAGAATACGTGGGTGTATCGCGGGGCTGAAAGAAAAAGTCGGGAAGTTCAGCCGATCTCGATGGTCACATGGCCGATGCCATGCCGGTCCTTCAAGCGTTGGCGCATCTGTTGCAGAACGATTTCGGGCGCTCTGTCCGCGGCGATCACGGCATGCATGGTCGCGTTCACCCGGCCTTCCGCCAGAGACCAGAGATGAATGTGATAGACATCCGAAAGGCCGGCGATTTCGTTCAGGAGATCGGCCTTCAGATTGTCCCGGTCGATGTCCGCCGGTGCGCCTTCAAGCAGGATATGCGCCGACTGACGTAGCACCGAGACCGCCGAGCGCACGATCAGAAGCGCGACAAAGACCGAGAGAAGCGGATCGATCGGATACCAGCCGGTGAAATAGATCACGACGGCGGCCACGATCGCCGCGACCGAGCCGAGCAGGTCCCCCAGAACATGCAGGATGGCCGAACGCATGTTGAGCGACCCGTCGCCCCCTTGCTGCAGGATGAAGAAGGCTCCGATATTTACCAGGAGACCGATGACGGCGATGATGAACATCGGGCCGGCCAATACGGTTTCCGGTTCGACGAAACGGCCGGCTGCCTCCACGCAGATCCAGGCCGTCACCACCAGCAGGAAGATCGCATTGGCAAACGCGATCAATACCGGCAAGCGGTCGCGGCCGTAGGTGAGGCGGGCATCCGCCGGTTTCCTGGATTGCTGGAAGGCCCACCAGGCAAGGCCGAGGGAGGCGGCATCCGTCACCATGTGCACGGCATCGGCCATAAGCGCCAATGACCCGGCGAGCCAGCCGCCGATGAGTTCCGCAAACATGAATGCTGCGATCAGCAGGCCCGCCAAGGCCACCGCCTTGGCATTGCGGTCGGTCACCTCCGGCGTGTGATCGTGCCCATGGTCATCAGCAGCGCCATGAGCGTTGGAATGCACATGGGCTTCGCCTTCGGCGTGGACATGCGGTCCGTGGTCGCTCATGACGGGATCTTTCTTGCGGGACGGGAGTTGCGCGCAATCTTTCGACAGATCGCTTTGATTTTCAAGGACCAATTCCTGTTTGGTCGCTCCCGGAAACCCTGTTCGGCAGAGCTTGCTCAGCGGCGTGTGCCGACCGGGATTGGCGCGGCACCGCATCACTGGTAAAACCGGTGTCGACAAACCGTCCTCGGGTGTCCGGTCAATGACACACCCGGCAGCCAGCGCCGTTCCATTCCGGCCGGCGCGCCATCCCACCTGCCACAAAACACTTCAAGGAAATTGTCATGACTGCAGAATTGCCGCGGGAAACCGACAACGCATTTCTGGGAAATTCCGTCAAGGGCGGCTCGCATGAGCCGACCTATGGCGGTGCTCTGTCCTTCATGCGCCGCCGCTATAGCCGGGACCTGACGGACATCGACCTTGCCGTCTGGGGCATTCCGTTCGACGCATCGGTCTCCAACCGGCCGGGCGCGCGCTTCGGCCCGCAGGGAGTGCGCCGGGCATCGGCTATCTTCGACGGCGATCCGCAATATCCCTTCCACATGGACCCGTTCGGGGATCTCGCCTGCGTGGACTATGGTGACTGCGTCTTCGATTACGGCCGAAACGCCGACATCCCTGGCCACATCCAGGCTCAGGCGGCCGATATTCTGTCCATGAGGACCCATCTCTTTTCCATCGGCGGCGATCACTTCGTCACCTATCCATTACTGAAAGCGCATGTTGAGCGGCACGGGCCGCTGGCACTTGTCCAGTTCGATGCACATCAGGACACATGGCCGGATCTCGGCGACCGGATCGACCACGGCACCTTCACGGGTCGGGCAGTACGCGAAGGGCTGATCGACCCAAGCCGGTCCATCCAGATCGGCATCCGCACCCATGCACCGGAAACCTGCGGCCTGGACATCGTCTTTGGCCATGAGATGGATACGCTCGGCATCACCGGTGTCATCGACCGCATCAAGGCACGGGTGGGCGAGGGGCCGGCCTACATGACCTTCGACATCGACTGCCTGGATCCGGCTTTCGCGCCGGGCACCGGCACGCCTGTTGCCGGCGGCCTGTCGTCGCGCGAGGCTCTGGCTATCCTGCGCGGTCTTGGATCTGTGAATTTCGTCGGCGGCGACGTCGTCGAAGTTGCACCGGCCTATGATCATGCAGACATCACCTCGATCGCCGGCGCCAGCGTCGCCCTGACCTATATCGGGCTGCTGGCGGAACGAAAGTCACAGGCGCGCTGACTAGGTGAGGAAAGGTTGGCCATGTCGGACGGACTTTTCTTCCGCTTCGTGAAAACCCCGGGCAACATCTCGCTGCCCGCGGGTATTTCCAGGCAATACCAGGTCTTCCAGGGTGCGGGAGCGCCGGAAGGGGACGCGGCGTTCGTTTTCGATCTTGAAGCCTCACATATGCGTGGTCTCACGCATGTCCGGCAAAGGTCCGGCAAGGCTGGCCGGCTGGTGTGCCAGTCGAATGCCGGAGGAGGCTCCTGGACCCTCGTCACGGCAGAGGGTGAAAGTCTCGCGCGCCTCTCGGGACCGGGACTGCTTGCAAGCAGCTGGAAACTTGAGCGGACGGATGCGGGTGCCGACCTTGAATTGCGCGACCCTGCGGGCCTAGGAAAACAGATCGTCAGGACAATGTTGAATGGCGATACGGAAGGATTGGCGCTGCTTCAAGACGGCGTGCCCATAGGGGCAATTTCCCGCCGTCATCGCGAAGAGGCAAAAGGCGGTGGAGGATTGTTCGCAGGCCTGAAGCGCTTTGTCGTCGGGCGGGACTGGGTTCTGAGCTTGGCCGGTGCAGATACGCCAAGCGATCTCGTCACAGGTGACGGTGCATTGGCTCTTGCGGCTTTTTCCATGACCGCAATCGTGGGTCTGGAACTGAGTTCGGCGGATTGACGGCGAGGCGCTTGCTCAAAGACGCGTTCGCTGTGCCTGCACATTCCTGAAATTGTCGTTTCCCGGCTCGATAGTCCAGAAGCGGTAGAGCGGGTTCCTGTCCTTCATGATGCGATAGAGATCGATCAGCTTGCCGAACCAGACGAACTGGGCGGTGTAGGCGACCAGAAGCCCGGTTGCCGACAGGAGGGGCAGTGCCGTCAGACTGCCGGTAACGGCTACCAGAACACCAGCACAGAAAACGGCATAAAGGGTTGTGAGCCTGTAGTTGATGCCGGCGGGAACCGGCAGCAACAGCCTGTTGAGCCAGATCTTTTCTCCGTAACCGACCTGGTTGGCCCAGCCGATTTTCCGGCCGGAACCGCGAAGCAGCCTCGTCAGACCAACCATGGCGGCAAACGCGGCGATACTAAGCAGCATGGCTGCGATCGTGCCGATCCAGATATGGGTCCACAGCAAGCCTGTCAGCATTGCAGGCGTCAGGATCTTGATAAAGGCCGTCGCCGCTGGTGCCGGATGCCTTGCTCCGCCGTTCAGAAGCGGAACGGGGCTTTTCGGGCCGGCAGTCTTGTTCAATGCCGGTCCGGCAGAGTTTGTGGAAGGGCGCTGGGACGTTTGCATGGAGCGAGGCCGCTGGTTCAGTTATCCAGCGATCATACTCGCCTTGAAGGCAGGTTGGCAAATGTCAAACTGGCGCACAACTGAATGTGTACTGTAAAAAATATCAATGAAATCCGCTGAAGAATGTAAGTAGTTATTATATTAAATACTGAGAATGATAGATAAATCTGGGATAATGAAGCCATGTTTGTGTTGCATTGAATCAAAGAATGAAATGTTAATGCAGGAATTGGTGTCTTCCTTGGCGAGTTCATTGTTTTTTAGCTTGAAATCGGCAAAAATAACCAACTCGTTGAAGGTGATGAAAATCGAATTCGGGCTGTAATATGGTCTTAGGGAAAAGCCAGGAAGTGCAAGACGTCACCGGTTCAGAACTCGTTACATCCCTGGCCTCCGAGCTTGACCGGCTCAATCGTCTGAACCAGATGGGCAAGGACGACGAGTTGCGTCTCACCGGCGACTGGCTGCAGACGCTCATCAACGCCATTTCCGACTATATTTTCGTCAAGGACCGGAACTCGCGCTTTGTCATGGCCAACCGGCAGGTTGCGCTTGATATGGGGCTGGACGACGTCTCGCAACTTATCGGCAAAACCGACCTGGAACTGCATACGACGCAGACGGCCGAACGATTTTTCGCGACCGAGCAGGAAATCATGGCCGCGAACATACCGCGGATAGATTTCGAGGAATTGATGGTTCTGGAGAGGGGGCGGCGCAAATGGTTTGCCTCCTCAAAGTACCCGGTCGCCAATACTGAGGGCGAGGTGGTCGGCATTGTCGGTATTTCCCGGGACATCACAGAGCGCAAGCGTGCGCATTTGCTGCAGCAGGGTCAGAACAAGGTTCTGCAGAAGATCGCCGATGGAAAACCTCTGGAGGACGTGCTTACAACGCTTGTCCTGACGATTGAAAACCAGCTCGACGGCGTCATGGGCTCCGTGATGCTGGTCGACGACGAGGGTACCACGCTCCATTCAGCCGCTGCACCAAACCTGCCTGAAGACTATGTGGCGATGACCGAAGGCATCGGGGTCAGCCCGAAAATGGGATCCTGCGGCACGGCGGTCTATAGGCGTGAGAGCGTGATCGTTGAGGATGTGCTCAAGGACGAATTGTGGGAGGATGTACGCGAGGCCATTCGGCCATTCGGTTTTCGCTCCTGCTGGTCGGTTCCCTTTTTTGGCAAGGATTCCAAGGTGCTGGGCACCTTCGGCCTCTACACGAACGAAGTCCGCAGTCCAACAGATCATGACCTGAAGCTGGCGCTTGAGGCGGCCCGTCTTGCGGCCGTTGCCGTCGAGCGCGACCGCGCCGAACGCAAGATCCGGTTTCTTGCCAATCACGATGTCCTGACGGGCCTGCCCAACCGGCAGGAGTTCAAGTCGAAGCTGGAGGAAAAGGTGGCCGCCAGCGACAGCAGCGGCAAGCCGGTTGCCGTGGTTTTTGTCGACCTCGACAATTTCAAGTTCGTCAATGACAGTTTCGGTCATGCCATTGGCGATCAGGTTTTGATGATCATCGCCGAGCGGATCATGGCGACGCATGGCGGCGCCCATCTCGCGATCCGGTTCGGCGGTGACGAATTCGTGCTCATCGTCGAGGACGAGACCGCACACAAACCAGCGCTGCGGAGCTTCATGGCGAACCTGCGCGACGAGATCATCAAGACAATCCAGATCGGCGACCTGTCATTCCACGTGACCTGCAGCATCGGTGCCGCCTGCTATCCGCTCGACGCGGAGAACCCGGCGCAGCTCCTGCGCAATGCGGACAAGGCCATGTTCGAAGCCAAGTCTTCGGGCCGTGACAGCTACAAGGTCTACGAACACACGCGGCCGGAGCGATCCGTCAACAAACTGACGCTTCTGGAAGAGATGCGCAGTGGCATAGAGAATGGCGAGTTCTTCCTGGAGTACCAGCCGCAATACAATCTTGTCAGTGGCCGTATCGTCGGTGCCGAGGCGCTGGTGCGCTGGCAGCATCCGGCACTTGGACGGCTTATGCCGGGCGAATTCATTGCGCTGGCAGAGGAAAGCGGACTGATCGTGCCGCTTGGCCGCTGGGTGACGCGCGAAGCCTGCCGCCAGAACAGGGAATGGCAGAATATGGGCCTGTTGCCGATCACCGTCGGCGTAAACGTGTCCGCCCGCCAGTTCCGCGATGCCGGCCTGATTTCGGATGTGCGCGCAGCGCTCGACGAAACCGGCCTCCCTGCCAATTTCCTTGAGCTGGAGCTCACCGAGAGCCTCCTGATCCAGAATTCGGACCAGGCCATCGAGCTGATGGACGATTTCCGCCGTATCGGCGTCAAACTCGCCATCGACGATTTCGGCACCGGCTATTCAAGTCTCGCGGCGCTGAAAAGCTACCCGCTGACCCGGCTGAAGATCGACCGCAGTTTCATCAGCGATCTCGACTTTGACGAAAGCGACCGCAGCATCGCCAAGGCGATCATTTCGCTCGGACGGGAGCTAGGGCTCTGTGTGGTGGCCGAGGGGGTCGAGACTGCGAAGCAGCAGGCCTTTCTGGCAAGCTGCCGTTGCGAGATCGTCCAGGGCTTCCATTTCGGCCGGCCGATGGCCGCAAAGAAATTCGGCAAGCTTCTTGCGATGACCCTGACACCCCTGGACGCGCATTTCGGGTAAGAAATCTCTGGCACCCTATTAGACGGCGAAAGGCCGGATAGGGTGCTCCGGCCTTTAAAAAACTTCTCTAATCACACCTTCATCGTCACATATGACCCCGGCGCGTCTTCCAGAACCTTCATCCGGTTCGCCCCGGGCTTGCGCGCCTTGACCTTGCCGCCGTCATGGGAGCGGATCCACTCGTCCCAATAGGGCCACCAGGAGCCCGGATGCTCCTCGGCATTGTTCAGCCAGTTTTCCAGAGTGCCCTTGGCCGGTCCGCCTGTCCAGTACTGGTACTTGCCCTTGGCGGGCGGATTGACGACGCCGGCAATATGGCCGGAACCGGCAAGGACGTAGTCGACCGGACCGCCGAAACAGCCGGAACCCAGGAACACCGATTTCGGCGGGGCGATATGGTCTTCGCGGGTGGCGAGGTTGAAGATAGGGATCGTCACCTTGGAAAGATCCAGCCGTTCGCCGGCAATCTCCATCTCGCCCTTGGAGAGCTTGTTGTCGAGATAGCAGTTGCGCAGGTAGAACGAATGGTTCGCCGCCGGCATGCGCGTCGAATCCGAGTTCCAATAGAGCAGGTCGAACGGGAAGGGGTCCTGGCCCTTGAGATAGTTGTTGACCACATAGGACCAGATCAGGTCGTTGGAACGCAGCATGTTGAAGGCCGACGACATTTTCGAGCCGTCCAGATAACCGTGTTCGGCCATGCGTTTTTCCAGGATGGAAATCTGCTCTTCGTCGACAAACACCTTCAGGTCGCCGGCGAAGGTGAAATCCACCTGGGTGGTGAAGAAGGTCGCCGTCTTGATCCGCTCGTCGCCGATCCTGGCCATGTAGGCGAGAGTGACGGCGAGCAGCGTGCCGCCGATGCAATAGCCGATGGCGTTGACCTCTTCCTGGCGGGTCGCCTTTTTGATCACGTCGAGCGTGTTGAGGATACCTTCCTTCATATAGTGCTCGAAGCTCTTCTGGGCCTGGCGCTCGTCCGGATTGACCCAGGAGATCACGAACACGGTGTGGCCCTGGTCGACGGCCCATTTGATGAAGGATTTTTCGGCGTTCAGGTCGAGAATATAGAACTTGTTGATCCAGGGCGGCACGATCATCAGCGGCCGCTTGAGCACTTCCTCGGTCGAGGGATCATACTGGATCACCTGGCAGACGTCGTTCTGCGCAATCACCTTGCCGGGTGTCATGCCCAAGTTCTCGCCGAGCTTGAATTTCGACGGATCTGTCTGGCGGATCTTGAGTTCACCCTTGCCGGTCTTCAGATCCTCCACCAGATGTTGCATGCCCTTGACGAGGTTCTCGCCGTTGCTTTCCAGCGTCAGGCGCAGGAGCTCTGGATTGGTCAGCACGAAGTTCGACGGCGACACCGCGTTGGAGATCTGGGTGACGTAAAACTCCGCCTTATGGCGGGTGTGTTCGTCCAGACCCTGGGCGTCGTGGACCATGTCCTCGGCCCATTTGCTGGTGATGAGATAAAGCTGCTTGATGAAGTCGAAGAACTGGTTCTTCTCCCAGTCCGGATCGGCAAAGCGCTTGTCCCGCGGCGGTGTCTGGATCGCGGGCGTCGAGGGTTCACCCATCATGCGCTTCAGCGAGGAATTCCACAGGTCGATATAGCCACCCCAGAGACGGGACTGTGCCTCGATCGCCCGTTGCGGATCGGACGCCCAGTATTCGCCGACCTGGGCGAGTGTCTTGACGACCCCTGTCAATTCGTCGGTGGAATCATGGGTGATCTTGCCCTGTTCCCGGGGTTCGATATAGGCCGCGAGGGCCTTGCCGGCCTGCTCAAGCGTCTTGGCGAGATTCTGGGCAAACGCCTCGGGATTGTTGATTATGTACTGCAACATGGGATGCTGGCGGTCATCAGCCATAGGCAGGAATTCCCTCCGGTTCATACTGCCCCATTCGGCCCGGGAAGGCCTGAGGGCCTTTGTTGTTCAAACGCGTTATCTCGTTATTTTTGCGCTGATATTTTGAACTATCAGATATTTATGACACAAGGTAACGTGTCCGTCGATTGGATTTCAATCCTCAGTCAGGCCTCGCTCCGGTGCAGGTTCAAAGGGCGGCGCAACACCCATTTGGCCGGGCGGTCGAAGCATTGGAGCGGCTTTCCCAAGAGGGCAAATCGACTGCACAAGGAGAGGACGCCGCCTGTTGCATGGGTTATATAGGGCGCTTGATGGGTATTGGGGCCGCGGAGGAGGCGTGCTTGAGGAACGAGAACGAGGTGTGGGGCCGGATCGTCTGTCTGGCGATGACTTTGGCTCTCGCATTGGGACTTTCGGCCTGTGCCGTCGGTCCGGGTACGCCGCTGATTGACGCGTTAAAAACCAATCCGGGCAAGGGCAATTCGAACGTCCCGGCACCCAAAGGCTATGGAGCGCCGGTCAATCCCGGTGAATCCTCGGGTCTCATCAACCCGAAGGAGCGGAAAGAGACTGAGGACTACCTGAAGTCGCTCGCTGGTGAATAGGCCTGGACGACCAGTCAGGATTTCAAGGTGAAACCTCGTCAGAATTTGCAGGACCCGGCGCCGGCAAACGGCCCGGGTAGGCAAAAAGTGCCTTAGTCCTAAACATTCCTTTACGAGTGCTGTCCTAACTTGCGCCCATATTTTCCGCAGGTTATCATTTAGATGATGCTCGACACGCCAACGCTGTTTACTTGTATCATGGTTGCCGAGTTTGCCGGCAGCGCTATCCTGTTTCTGTTCTATCTCTTCTGGCCGGGGCGCTCCGGAGCCTGCGCGCGCAGCCTGGCGCTTTGGTCGGCCGGCATGCTGCTCGCGGGGTTTGGGACGGTGCTGCTCGCGATGCGGGGCGGAATTCCCGATGTCTTCAGCATTGTTGCAGCCAATTTCCTCGTGATCCTTGGAACAGGCATGCGCCGCAGCGGTTTTGCCGTGTTTCTGGGACGCCGCAGCCATGTCTGGGTGTTTGCCGCCTTGGCTTTGAGCTGGCTGGTCTTCTGCACCTTTCCCCCGTTCTACGAGAGCTTTTTGTCCAGGGTGAACTACGTGCAGGGTGTGCTGATCCTGAGCGGCCTCTGGGTTATCTGGATGGCGTTCTATGAGAACCGGGAAAAGCTCTATTCGGCGCGCATGCTGGGCCTGACGACGCTGGTCGAAACGGCCGGGTTCATGTGGTTCACGACCCATCAGAACCTGCTCCAGTTCCCAAGCTTTCAATCGGCCTTCCCGGAAGGCTTCATGAAGATCTATCTGCTGACGATCCTCTTTGCGATCATCATGACGATCGTGCTGCCTGCCTCGATGGTGATTGAGCGCACGCTGCTTGGTTTCAAGGAAAAAGCCCTTCAGGACGATCTCACCGGCCTGTCCAACCGGCGTGCATTTCTGCAGGAAGCCGAGAATTGGCTTCAGGAGCATGGCGCACGGGACAATCGCTACAGCGTGATCTTGTTCGACCTGGACGATTTCAAGGCAGTGAACGAACGGTTCAGCCAGGCGATGGGAGATGCGCTGCTGCAATTGTTCGCGCGCATCCTCAAGGACACGCTTGGCGAAGGAGCGGTGCCGAGCCGCATCGGCGGCTCCGAATTTGCCGTGTTTCTACCAGAAAGCGACAAAGAACTGGCTCATCTTACGGCGCAAAGGATTTGCAGGCGCTTCGGGGTGGAGTGTCAGGAGGCGTCCGGTGGCAAGCTTATGGTGACGGCGAGCGTCGGCCTCGTCACGGCAAATGCCGGAACATTGCTTGAGCGGGCCATGGAAGCTGCTGAGCGTGGTCTCCAGAAGGCCAGGAAACAGGGCTGCGCCCAGGTTGTCGGCATGGACCTGGCACCGAACGGCCGCCTCATCAAGGAAGCCAAGCGGTCGGGGTTCTCTGTCTTGCGCAAGAAGGCCGCCTGAGGGCGCCGCAGCTTCACGATTCGAAAATTCAGCATAGGGAAACCGCCAGGCTACTGACGGCATCTGCCGGAATTGTCGGACATTTCTTCCCTCAGCCTTCCTGAACAAACCGGTCGTCGCCGCCGGAGATTTTCTTTCCAACAATCGCTGCAAATTTAGTCGGCTAGCCTCGCAAAGACGGATGCGCATTTTGATCCGGACTGCTAAAAGGGCCCCGCTGCACCGTCGCCGCGCCTGGGACGGTGGGCAGCTTGTAATGTCAACTCACAAGGATTCGCCCCATGGAGGAATTCCATAAGATCAAGCGGCTGCCGCCGTATGTGTTCGAACAAGTGAACCGTTTGAAGGCGAAGGCGCGCGCGGCGGGGGCGGACATCATCGATCTTGGCATGGGCAATCCCGACCTGCCGACGCCAAAGCACATCGTCGACAAGCTGACTGAAGTGGTGCAGGACCCGCGGACCCATCGCTACTCTGCCTCCAAGGGCATTCACGGCCTGCGCAAGGCCCAGGCTGCCTATTACGGCCGCCGTTTCGGCGTGAAACTGGACCCGGACACTCAGGTCATCGCCACGCTCGGCTCAAAGGAAGGCTTCGCCAACATGGCCCAGGCTATTTCCGCGCCGGGCGACGTGATCCTGAGTCCCAATCCGAGCTACCCGATCCATACCTTCGGCTTCCTGATGGCCGGAGCGTCGATCCGCAACATTCCGGCCGAGCCGGGCACGGCCTTTTTCGACGCGCTGGAACGGGCGGTCATCCATTCGGTGCCGAAGCCGATCGCCATCATCCTGTGCTACCCGGCAAACCCGACCGCCTATTGCGCCGATCTCGACTTCTACAAGGACGTCGTCGCCTTTGCGCGCAAGCACAACATCTTCATCCTGTCGGACCTGGCCTATTCGGAGATCTATTTCGGCGCCACACCGCCACCGTCGGTGCTGCAGGTGCCGGGCGCCATGGATGTCACCGTCGAATTCACCTCTCTTTCCAAGACTTTCTCCATGCCCGGCTGGCGCATGGGATTCGCGGTCGGCAACGAGCGTCTCGTCGCTGCGCTTTCGCGCGTGAAGTCCTATCTCGACTACGGCGCCTTCACCCCGATCCAGGTGGCTGCGACCGCAGCGCTGAACGGTCCGGACGACTGCATCCGGGAGACGCGCGAGATTTACAAGAAGCGGCGCGATGTCGTCGTCGACAGCTTCGGCCGGGCCGGATGGGAAATACCGGCGCCCGAAGCTTCCATGTTCTGCTGGGCGCCGATCCCGGAGAAGTTCCGATCGCTTGGCAGCCTGGAATTTTCCAAACTGCTCCTGGAGCGGGCGGAGGTGGCGGTGGCACCGGGGCTCGGTTTCGGCGAGCACGGCGACGAATTTGTCCGCATCGGGCTGGTGGAAAACGAGCAGCGCCTGCGCCAGGCTGCGAGAAATATCCGCCGCTTCCTTGAAACTGCGGAGCAAAAGCTGCACAACGTCATCCCGCTCGGGACCTCTGTCTGATAAAACCGGATCCAATTCCATATGGCTGAAGCATTGAAGGTAGGCGTCGCTGGCCTTGGCACTGTGGGGGCGGCCGTGGTGCAGCTCCTATCGAAACATGGCGGTCAGATCGCCCGCAAATCAGGCCGCGCCGTGAGCGTGACCGCGGTCAGTGCCCGCGACAGAACGCGGGATCGCGGCGTCGACGTGTCAGGCATGGAATGGTTCACCGATCCGGTCGAAATGGCGGAAAAGGCGGACATTGACATCTTTGTCGAACTGATCGGCGGCGACAGCGGCCCGGCGGAGCAGAGCGTACGCGCAGCACTCCGCCGCGGCATTCATGTCGTCACCGCCAACAAGGCGCTGCTCGCCCGCCACGGCGTCGATCTTGCCGCAGAGGCCGAGACCCACGATGCCTGCCTCAACTACGAGGCGGCGGTGGCTGGCGGCATTCCGATCGTCAAGACCTTGCGCGAATCCATGTCCGGTAACGATATCAGCCGGATCTACGGTATCCTGAACGGCACCTGCAATTATATCCTGACGCGGATGGAGGCTGACGGCATCAGCTTCGAAAACTGCCTGGCCGACGCGCAGCGGCTCGGCTATGCGGAAGCCGATCCGACCTTCGACATCGAAGGCAATGATACCGCCCACAAGCTGGCGATCCTGACGAGCCTGGCGTTCGGCACGGAGATTGCCAGCGACGACATCTACATCGAGGGCATCACCTCGATCACCACGGCCGATATCCAGGCGGCGGATGAACTTGGCTTCCGGATCAAGCTTCTCGGTGTTGCGCAGCGCACGGAAACAGGCATCGAGCAGAGGGTTCATCCGACCATGGTGCCGAAGTCCTCGGCCATTGCTCGTATCGACGGCGTCTTGAACGCTGTTGCGGTCGACGGCGATTTCGTCGGCGAGATCGTGCTGGTCGGTCCAGGTGCCGGCGGCAATGCCACGGCTTCCTCCGTCGTTGCCGACATTGCCGACATCGCCCGGGGCGACGAGACACCTGTCCTTGGCATGCCCGCAGCGGATCTGAAACCCTATCAGCGTGCCCGCATGCGGTTGCATGAGGGCGGCTACTACATCCGTCTGTCCGTGTTTGACCGGCCGGGAGCATTTGCCGAAATCGCCAAATGTATGGGTGAGGCCGGTATTTCGCTGGAATCCATCGTCCAAAAGCGCCATGCAAAGGATGACGTACCGGTGAAATTTAATGCGGACATGCCGCAACCTGTCATCTTGATCACCTATGAAACAACCGAGGTCGCGATCAAGGAAGCGCTTGACGTGGTGATGTCCAAGGGGGTCGTTGCCGAAAAGCCGCAGATGATCCGGATCGAAAAACTGAACTGAACTGCGAGTGCCCGCCCAGGCGTCTTGCTGGGGAGACTGGAGATGTTGATGTCCAATATTGAAAAAGAACCGTCGAGCGGTCTCGATCGCATTCTGACGCTCGAACTGGCGCGTGTCGCAGAAAGAGCGGCGGTTTCCGCAGCACGGCTTCGTGGCCACGGCGACGAAATGGCGGCGGACCAGGCGGCAGTGGACGCAATGCGGCGCGAACTCAATCGCCTGCCGATCGACGGAACGGTCGTGATCGGCGAAGGCGAGCGCGACGAAGCCCCCATGCTCTATATCGGCGAGAATGTCGGCACCAAGCAGGGGCCGAAGGTCGACATCGCGCTGGATCCGCTGGAAGGCACCACAATCTGCGCCAAGAACCTGCCGAACTCGCTGGCCGTGATCGCGCTGGCGCCGGAGGGCGATCTTCTGAACGCACCGGACAGCTACATGGACAAGATCGCCATCGGCCCGGGCTACAAGCCGGGGCTTATCGATCTGGACGCGCCGATCGCCGAGAACATTGCCGCAGTCGCCAAGGAGAAGGGCGTCAAGATCCATGAAGTCACGGCCTGCGTTCTCGACCGTCCGCGCCATGCCCGCCTGATCGAGGAAATCCGGGCAACCGGCGCTGCGATCCGCCTGATCGGCGACGGCGATGTGGCCGGTGTCATCCACACCACCGATCCGGACGAAACCGGCATCGACATCTATGCCGGCATCGGCGGTGCACCGGAAGGCGTGCTTGCCGCAGCAGCGCTCCGCTGCATTGGCGGTCAGATGCAGAGCCGGCTGGTGATCACCCGCGACGAGCAGGTCGAACGCGCCCACCGCATGGGCATCGAGGACATCAAGAAGAAATATACGCTTGAGGAAATGGCCGGCCCGGACGTGCTTTTTGCGGCAACCGGCGTCACCGACGGCAACTTCCTGCAAGGTGTCCGCTTCGGCCGTCATCACATTACCACACACACCGTGGTTATGCGTTCGTCCACCGGGACGGTGCGCTACATCAAGGCCCAGCATACGGATCTTGAAAAATTCCATCTGGACTGATTGGCACTGAATGCTGGGACAATCCGGGGAAGACGACAGGCGGCTCGTACTTGGGGTCGCCCGTTCCGCAAATGACAATGCCTGGCGTGAACGGCTGACGGCTTCCGAGACGCGCGCCGCCATGGCCATCTCGCAGCAGCACGGCCTGCCGGACGTGCTGGCGCGGGTCATGGCCGCCCGCGGCGTGGAGCCGGACGATGCCCAGGCATTCCTCGACCCGTCCCTGAAACTACTGATGCCCGATCCGTCCCGGCTTGTGGACATGGATGCGGCTGTCGCGCGTGTCGCCGATGCCGTCGTGGCCGGCCGCAAGATCGCTATCTTCGGCGACTATGATGTCGACGGGGCGACTTCGTCGGCGATCTTTGCCAAATACCTGCAATGGCTGGGGCTTGATCCGGTGATCCACATCCCGGACAGGATCATCGAGGGTTATGGTCCGAACGGTCCTGCCATCGAACACCTGCGCCAGGGTGGGGCAGAGCTGCTCGTCACGCTCGACTGCGGCAGCACCTCGTTCGAGGCTTTCGAGACCGCCAAAAAACTCGATCTGGATGTCGTGGTGATCGACCACCACCAGGTTGGCGAGACGCTGCCTGCTGTCCGGGCGCTGGTCAATCCCAACCGACAGGACGATCTGTCAGGGCAGGGGCATCTTGCCGCAGTCGGCGTTACTTTCCTGTTCCTCGTGGGCTTGAACCGCGAGCTGCGCCAGCGCGGCGCTTTCCAGAACCGGCAGCAGCCGGACCTGATGGCGTTGCTTGACCTGGTTGCCCTCGGCACCGTCTGCGATGTCGTTCCGCTGCAGGGGCTCAACAGGGCCTATGTGACACGCGGTCTCGCCGTCATGCATCAACGCCGCAATTACGGCCTGACAGCGCTTTCCGATGCCGCCCGGGTCAGCGGCAAGCCCGCACCCTATCACCTCGGTTTCCTGATCGGTCCGCGCATCAATGCAGGCGGGCGTATTGGCGATGCCGCGCTTGGGGCACGTCTTCTGACGACGGAAGACCCGCATGAGGCGCGGGCGATTGCCGAGCGTCTCGATCAGCTCAATACCGAGCGCCAGGCGATGGAAGCGGTGATGCTGGAGCAGGCGGGTGCCGAGGCGGCAATGGCCATCGAGGCGCGCGACCCGGCCGTGCTTCTGACCGGTTCTGACGACTGGCATCCGGGCATCGTCGGCCTCATCGCCTCCAGGCTCAAAGACGCCCACAGACGGCCGTCCTTTGCCATCGCCTTTGACGAGACCGGCAAGGGTACAGGTTCCGGCCGCTCGATCCCGGGCGTCGACCTTGGCAAGGTGGTCCGGCAGGCGGTCGAGGACGGTCTTCTGGAAAAGGGCGGTGGCCACGCAATGGCGGCGGGTCTGACCGTTCGCAAGGAAAAGACAGCGGATCTTGAGGCCTTCTTCAACGCAGCGCTGAAGGACGATGTCGAGGCTGCGAGCGCCAACCGCGAGCTCAAGATCGATGCAGCCCTGACCGCAACGGGAGCAAACCTCGACCTGATGGAGCTTCTGGAAAAGGCCGGGCCGTATGGAGCCGGGCATGCCGAACCGGTCTTTGCCTTTCCTGCCCACCGGATTTCCTTTGCCGATGTGGTCGGCAAGGGACATGTTCGGGCGACAATTTCTGGCGGAGACGGTACGGGTCTGAAGGCGATCTGCTTCAAGGCGGACGACAAGCCCCATGGCCGGATGCTGCTGGAAGGCAGGGGGCGGTCGCTCCACGTTGCCGGTACGCTGTCCATCGACACCTGGCAGGGAACACCAAAGGTCCAGCTTCGCATTCTCGACGTCGCGGATCCGCAAAAAACCAGGCTATGATCAGCGATCTGTGCATGTGCTATTAACGAAACTCTAAGGGGCAGCAATTACGCTGATGTCACGAAGGAATCGTGAGGATCAGGCATGCGCGCTCAGAATGAGCTTTCGCCCTATTTCGCCGAAATCGACCAGCGTACGGACCGTGCCCTGAAGGGTATCCGTGAGGTCCGCCGCTCTGCAAAACTGCGGGCATTGCCGCAGGAGCCGAAAGGTCTCTTCCTCGGCACAGCGTTTCTGGTGGTGCTGGCCGCTTTTGTCGGCCTTTTCATCAAGTAGTCGTTTCCTGTCTCTTTCAGGCTTGCGCCCGATCGGAGCCTGTCATTTAGTCTGGCGTCATTCCTGCAAACGACTCGGGACGCCATGACCGACTATTCCCTTGCCCTGTGGTCTTACAATCTGAGCCGCGCACCGGTCTCGGTTGCCGCTTTTGCGGCGGAAATCGAAGACGGATTGCGCCGGGCATCGGAAGCCGGTGCAAAGCTCCTGATGCTGCCGGAATATCTTCCTGAATGCTGCCTGGCCTTCAAACCGGAAGGCTTGCGGCCGGATCAGGAAATGGCGTTCCTGGCCGATATATGCGTTGAGCTGTTGCCGCAGCTGGCCCCTTTGCCGGCAAAATACGGCGTTTCGCTGCTGGCAGGATCCATGCCCGTGAAGACACGCGGCGGTATCACCAACACGGCAGTTCTGTTGACGGCGGACGGGCGGGAAATCCGTCAGGACAAGCTGTGCCTGACGCCGTTCGAGCAGGACCCGGATGTCTGGCACCTGACGCCGGGATCCGAATTGAAGGTCTTCGACCTCGACGGCCTGAAAATGGCGATCCTGATCTGCCTGGACGTGGAAATGCCGGCGCTCAGTAGTCTGCTTGCACCTCAGCGTCCCGATCTTCTCCTGGTGCCGTCCATGACCGAGAAGCTGTCCGGCTATCACCGGGTCTTCGGCTGTGCCAAGGCGCGGGCGGTGGAGCTCATGTGCGCGGTCGCCGTCTGCGGTGTGGTTGGAACCTCCAAGGGCACGACGCAGAACGACACCAACGTTTCCGGAGCCGCGCTTTATCTGCCCTGTGAAGAAGAGTTCGGCTATTCAGGAGTAGCAGCGGAAATCGCGCCGACTCAGGGGCAAAATGGTGAAGAACCGTTCCTGGTCGCAACCATTCCGGTGGCTCAATTGCGGGATTTGAAGTCCGGTAAGGCAGAAGTCTGGCCTGGCGCCTGGACGGCGGATCACGTAACGATTCAAACAGCATAGGCTGGTAGTATCCACATCTGCAACGCTGCCATGTGCGCACAAAGTGCACATTGATCTGGACGAACCCTACGGAAGTCTCTATACAGCGGCTGTTCTCTGATAACAGGTGTGGAGATGGCGGTCGCCAAGGCAATTTCAGCGCAGAATTTTTCGTGGCTGCACGGTTTGGCAGGCTTGTTCATCAAGCCGCCCCGTCTGCAGATCGCGGCTCTGTGCTACCGTCTTGGCGGCAAGGAGACGGAAGTGCTTCTGGTTTCCACCCGGGATACCGGGCGCCTGATCCTGCCCAAGGGCTGGCCGGAAAACGACAAGCCCGCATTCGAGACCGCGCTTGTTGAAGTTTATGAAGAGGCCGGTGTCATCGGCACGGCCGATCCGCGCGCGATCGGCAGTTTCCGGTCCTTCAAGGGGCTCGCCGACGGTCTCAAGATCCGCACCAAAGTGCTGGTCTTCAAGGTTCGCTTTGAGAAGCAACTGAAGGACTTCCCGGAGATCGGACAGCGTGAGCGTGTCTGGCTGCCGCTGTCGGAAGCCATCGATGCAGTGGACGAACCGTCCTTGAAGCGCTTTTTGCGCCGGCATCGTCAGGACATCCGTTAGTCCGCCATAAGCACATCGAAATCTGGGTATCGTTGCTGCCTGCATGTCATTGCCTCGTGCAAGCTTCTCCAAAAAAGCCGATGATCCGGCTAAGGGTACCCGTATTCAGGCCACATCGGATCCACCGGGGGAGAAAGGCGTAAGGGATTGCTGACAAACAAGAACCTGAAACAACAGGCTCTGGACAAGGATCTCGACAGGATCGGATTTGTCAGCGATGCCGCGGAAGCCATGGGACGGCGTTTGGCCGGGCCCGGGCTGGCGCTTGTCTTTCTCGTCATCTGCGCGGTCGTGGCCGCTTTTCAGGTTTCTTCAAGTGGTGTTTCCGACGCAATCATTCTGATCGCCGCGAGCGCCATCGGCGGCTATATGGCGCTCAATATCGGTGCGAACGACGTTGCCAACAATGTCGGTCCGGCGGTCGGGGCCCGTGTGATGAGTCTTACCGCCGCGCTGCTGATTGCTGCCGTCTGCGAGAGTGCCGGCGCGCTGCTTGCCGGTGGTGACGTGGTCTCCACGGTCTCGGGAAATATCATCAGTCCCAGTGACATGCGCGACAATTATCAGTTCATCCAGGCGATGCTGACCGCCATGGCGGCCTCCGCGCTCTGGATCAACTTCGCGACGCTGATCGGTGCGCCTGTTTCCACCACCCATTCCATCGTCGGCGGAGTGGTCGGGGCAGGGATTGCCGCAAGCGGATTTGCAGCCGTCAACTGGACGACCATTTCCACCATTGCGGCCACCTGGGTGCTGTCTCCAGTGCTGGGTGGGCTCATCGGTGCTGCGCTGATGGCCTTCATAAACCGCTATGTGGTCTATACGCCGGACCGTTTGAAGGCGGCGCGGCTCTGGCTACCCATCCTGCTCGGCCTGACCGGTGCGATTTTTACAGGCTACGTCCTTCTGAAGACTTCGGACAGGCTCATTTCTGTCCCCGAATGGCTGGCGATCTGCCTGTCCTTCGTTGTCGGCGGTTCTGTCTGGAGCTTCTATAGGCGTGTTGTCTTCAAGCAGTCGCTGACGCTGGAAAACAGTGCCCGCAGCCTGCGCAATCTTTTTGCCGTGCCTCTGATGGTGACGGCGGGCCTGCTGTCCTTTGCCCATGGCGCCAATGACGTTGCCAATGCCATTGGTCCGCTCGCTGCCATCGTGTTCAGCCAGTCGCAGGATTTTCCGGATCTTGTCTTCTGGTACCTGGGCTCCCTGAACCCGGAAATCCCGCTCTGGGTGAGCGCAGTCGGGGCATTCGGCATCTCCGCAGGCCTGCTCCTGTTCGGCCGCCGGCTGGTGACGGTGGTTGGAAAGAAGATCACCAAACTCAGTCCCGTACGCGCCTTCTGTATCACGCTGGCAACGGCAACGACCGTGCTGGGAGCCTCAGCCTTCGGCTTGCCTGTCTCCTCCACCCATATCGCGGTCGGTGCGCTGTTCGGGGTCGGTTTTTTCCGGGAGTGGTACCGCAACCGTTATGTTTCGGAAGGCGGGGTGATGAAGCCGCGCAAGATGATGAAAAACAGGGAGGAACGCCGCCGCCGACTGCTGGTGCGCCGTGCCAACCTGATCACAATCGTTGCCGCCTGGGTCGTGACCGTGCCGGCCTCAGCCATGTTGTCGGCGGGCCTTTTTCATCTTCTGCAGGCCACATTCTTCTAAGGCGCATTCCTGCTGTGCTCTTCGTTTAGCGGGCTAATAAACTGCACCAAGTGCACTTTGTGTGGACATGGACCCGGTTGAGACGTACGCTTGTTCCGTTGTTCAATCAGCGGAAGCGACTCATGACCTTTCTCAGTTCGGCCGCCGACTACCGTCCGTCCCTGCTCCAGAGCCTGCTGCTGATGTTCCGCCGGCCCTCACGCTTGCAGATCGCGGCACTTTGCCAGCGAGAGCGGAACGGCGAACGGGAAGTTCTCATGGTGACGACGAAGTCGAGCCACCGGTGGATCCTGCCGAAAGGCTGGCCGGTCATGTCTCTCAAGGCACACCGTACCGCTGCGATCGAGGCTTTTGAGGAAGCCGGCGTAATCGGCACGGCGCACGAAACGCCCTTTGCCAGCTTCCATTCTTACAAGGGCGGGGAAGCGGGATTGAAGCTTCGCACCGACGTTCTGGTTTATCTGGTGGATGTGCAAAGCACGACTGATGCCTTTCCGGACAAGAGCGAACGGGACGTACGCTGGCTCCCGGTGAAGGAAGCCATCAGGATTTGCAACGATCCCGGCCTGATCCAGGTGCTCAGGAAGCTTCAAAACTTACCCAGCTAACAATTTTCGTCCAATTTTTCCTGTTTCGGTTGACCTTTGCAGCCGAATGTATAAGGCAGGCGCGAACCATAGGCTGCCGCTTGGGGAGTGGCACGCCAGGACACCGCCACAGGACCACCCATGCCGAATTTGAAGAAGCCGACCCTCGACAAGGATCTCGACAAGCTCAGCTACATGGAAGAGGCGGCAGGGTCGCTCGGGCGCGGCCTGATAGCACCTGGGATAGCCCTGGTTTTTATCGTTCTGTGTGCCCTGGGGGCTGGTGCTTCCATGTCCGGTGCACCCGGGGCGGTCATCATCGTCGCGGCTGCCGCGATCGGAGCCTATATGGCGCTGAACATCGGTGCCAACGACGTCGCCAACAATGTCGGGCCCGCGGTCGGTTCACGCGCGATGACGCTGGTGACGGCCTTGATCATCGCGGCGGTCTTCGAAAGTGCCGGGGCCCTGATCGCCGGCGGTGAGGTGGTCGGCACGATTTCGAAGGGCATCATTGACCCGAACTCGGTTGCAGACGCCAACGTCTTCATGGCCGCCATGATGGCGGCGCTTGTCTCTTCGGCGCTCTGGATCAACCTGGCGACCTGGATCGGCGCGCCCGTATCGACGACGCATTCCATTGTCGGTGGTGTGATGGGGGCGGGTATTGCCGCGGCGGGTTTCGGTGCAGTTAACTGGCCGACCATGGGCGGTATTGCGGCCAGCTGGGTTATTTCGCCTTTCCTCGGAGGTCTGATTGCAGCGGCGTTCCTCGCCTTCATCAAGTCCTTCATCATCTACCGGGACGACAAGATCGAAGCCGCGCGGACCTGGGTGCCGGTGCTGATCGGGGTCATGTCCGGCACGTTTGCAAGTTATCTTGCCCTTAAAGGCCTCAAGCACCTTTTCAAGATCGACCTGCCGACTTCCATCATGTTCGGCACAGTCTTCGGTTTTGTGGTCTGGCTCCTGGTGCGTCCCCTCATCCGGCGTCAGTCCGAGGGACTTGAAAACCGCAACCAGTCGCTGCGCGTGCTTTTTTCCGTGCCGCTGGTCTGCTCCGCCGCGCTGTTGTCCTTTGCCCACGGCGCCAATGACGTTGCCAATGCAGTGGGGCCACTGGCGGCTATCGTGCATACGGCGGAACTCGGCGATGTCGCCGCCAAGGTCAGCATTCCGCTCTGGGTGATGGCGGTCGGTGCCTTCGGCATTTCCTTTGGCCTGCTCTTGTTCGGGCCGCGACTGATCGAAATGGTCGGTCAGCAGATCACGAAGCTCAATCCGATGCGGGCCTATTGCGTGTCGCTGTCGGCCGCGATCACCGTGATCATTGCCTCCGGTCTCGGCCTGCCGGTGAGTTCCACCCACATTGCGGTTGGTGCAGTCTTCGGCGTCGGTTTCTTCCGGGAGTGGTACACGGAGCGCTCGAAGCGGCGGCTGGACTATGTGAACAAGCGGCAGTCCGGCGACAATGTCGTCAGGCCGGTGCGCAATCGCGAAGAGCAGGCGCGCCGCCATCTGGTGCGCCGGGCGCATTTCATGACCATCATCGCCGCCTGGATCGTTACCGTACCGGCTGCGGCTGTCCTGTCGGCCGCGCTTTATTTCGTCATGGTCAAACTGATCGCCTGACGGTGCGCTGCATTACCGGGGCAGATGCCCGGCCGGTTCCAGGGTCAGCGTCGCCCAGACGGGCAAATGGTCCGAGGCGACACGTGCGGTCTTCGATTTGTGCACGCCGGCCTGGCGGACGACGAACTCCGGACTGGTGATGATCCGGTCCAGGCTGCCGACGGGCAGGGGACTTGGAAAGCTCTTGCCCGGCGTCGTCACTTCATACCGCTTTTCCAGGAGGCGGATGCTGCCGGCGGTGTCGCGCCATTCGTTCAGGTCGCCGATCAGGACGGTTGGCAGATAGTCCAGGTGCTCGTGTAACTGGTGCATGAGCGAGGTGATCTGCTTCTTGCGGAAATGACCCACCAGGCTCAGATGCATCGCCGCGACGCGGATCTTTTCTCCGGCGACATTCAGGTCCACTGCCACGGCACCGCGCGGTTCCAGAGTTGGCAGGTCTATCTTGCGGTGATCCAGAATGCCGATTGTGCTTCGGACAAGGATGGCGTTGCCGTGCCAGCCAAGGCTCTTGCCTGGCGTGCCGAATGGAACCGGACGGTAGTCGGTTTCCGCCATGATCATGTCCACATCGAGCGTGCTTTCCCGCGGTCCGAACCGCTTGTCGGCTTCCTGCAGGGCGAGGATGTCGCAATCGAGTTCCCGGATTACCTTCAAGGTCCGGTCCGGACGCCGTCTGGCATCAACGCCGATGGATTTCTGGATGTTGTAGGAACCGATCTTCAGCATGGAGGCAGATTTGCGGGGTTCCGCGTGGTTATGCAAGTGCAACGAGGCACTTGAAGGATTACTGCGACCAATTTAGGCAGCTTCGATCTGGTCCATGCGCTCCGTTGCCCGTTTCAAGGCAGCGAAGCACTTGGCATCGATGGCGGTTCCGGTCTCACTTTCCATGATGCCGAGGGCCTTGGGCAGCGGCATCGGGCCGCGATAGGGGCGCTCTGCTGTCAGAGCGTCGAATATGTCTGCCGTCGTGACAATACGTGTTTCCATGGAAATCCGGCTTTCGGTCAGCCCGTCCGGATAGCCGCGGCCGTCCAGCTTCTCGTGGTGGCCTCTGGCAATCGGGGAGAGGTCCTTGAACGTATCGATCCGTGACAGGATCTCGTCCGAGTAAACGGGATGCATGCGGATCTGTTCCCATTCCTGGTCGTCGAGTTTGCCGGGCTTGTCGAGCACGGAGTTGCTGACGCCAAGTTTGCCGATATCGTGCAGGAGAGCAGCCCGCTTGAGAAGCTGCCTGTCGCGTTCGCTGTAACCCATCTCTTCGGCGATCATGTCGGCATAGAGCGTCACACGCTCGCTGTGACCGGCGGTGAAAGGGCTTTTGGAATCGATCACCAGTGCGAAGCCGTGGGCGATGTCGTCGAGCTGGTCTTCATCGGCAAAGCGCATGTTCTGTGCCGGTTCCAGGCCGTAGACAATCTGATCGAGCCTGTCAGAGCGAAGCGTGTTCCAGAATTGCGGGACCTTGGCAACGGCTTCTGCAGCGACCACAAGCGACGGGTCGAACCATCCTCCCGCGCGCTCGCGCAACTCCCGCATCGCTGCCTGCTTGCCGGAGTTGATCTGGAAAACGTCCATTACTTGGGCCAGCAAAGCGATCTGGGAAAAGAGCGGGATACCGGCTCCAATGAGGCCATGGGGACGGCCCTTGCCGTTCCAGTGTTCGTCGAGACTGTAGATGCCGGAGACCACGGCTTCGGAAAAATGCATCTGCCGGGCGATATCCGCCCCGCGATGACATCTTGTCTCGATCATTTCCGAGGCGATTTCGCCGCCATTTTGCAGAATGTTGACGATTGCCCGCACCCGTTCGGCAAATCCGTGCTTCAGACCGGTATGTGAGAGCACGAAGCGAAGCGCCGCCGGCAGGCTGGAGCTGATCGTCTTGTAGTCGTGTTTGAAGGTGAGATCGTCGGTGAGATAAAGCTCACAGATCCGCGCCGCATTGCTGGAGCAACCGAGGTCTTTCAGCAGCAGCGTGTAATAGAGATCGCTGAGTTCTGCGTCGCTGAGGCCGAGTTGCCGGCCGACATGAACCCCGATCCAGCAGCAGCGCACGCAGTGACCGCGCGGCTGGCCCTCGGTGATGTCGAGCGCATGACTGAGTGCGCCGAGCAGTTCCGCAAGACGGAGCTGTTTTGGAGTCTGGTCAATCATGCAACGACCCTTCAAGACACTTGGTGCCGTGAAGGGTCGCAGAGCTTCGTTAAGATCACGTGTTACGTAGATCCAGGTGTGAGGCGTCAGCTGTCAGGCGGCTTCCAGTTCTCCGGCTGACTGTACCAGCAGGCCGGAGACATAGTTCATGAAAGAAACCCAGGCCTCGACAACGAACGTATCCGCGCCGGTGCGCCAGATCAGGACCGGAGACTTGTGGAAGATCGTCCGTGTGACGGTTCCAACGGGGAATTTCTCAAGCGAGAAATCCATGAAGATCCCGGTATTGAGCAACCAGGCCGCCTTGTCGCCGCTGACGATCACGGCTTCGGACCGGTCGGAGATATCGACAAGCGCATGCGGCTGGCCTGACAGTTTCGCTTCGATACCGTCGAAGACCGCCCGGAGCTCTTCTTCCGGAGCGAGAAGCGTCCATTCGTCCGGTCCCAGCCAGAAGGCGGCCCGCTTGGACGCAACAGCGCTGCCAAGTGGCTGGTTCGGCAGGTCGACGCCATAGGCCGCTCCCGCGTCCTTCAGTGAAGCTTCACGGCAACGCAAGGAAAGGCGCGTGACCGGTGCGGCTTTCAGGATGGATACGGACGCCAGGCTGAGGAGCGGGGCTTCGCCCGCATCCGGCGTGATCAGGTCGCTGGCCAGAAGATCAGACATTGATCCGTGCTCCTTCCTTGTCATAGAACACCGTGCCGGTCACTTCGACCGGAATGCTGCCGTTCGGCATCGGCACGTAGAGCGTCTTGCCTTCCAGCGCATGGCCATTCTTGACGATGGCAAGTGCGATGGTGCGGTCGAGCGCCGGGCTGTAATAGGACGAGGTCACATGGCCTTCCGCCGGTGTGCCCGTTGCCGGGTTTTCCGCGGTCGTGATCTGAGCCCCTTCCTCCAGTTTCACCTTCGGATCCCTGGTCAGGAGACCGACGAACTGTTTGCGGCCCTCGGCCTTGAGGTCCGGGCGTTCCAGACCGCGCTTGCCGACGAAGTCGAACTTGTTCTTGCCGATGGCCCAGGCCATGCCCGCATCGTGAGGCGTAACGGTCCCGTCCGTATCCTGGCCGACGATGATGTAGCCCTTTTCGGCGCGCAGGACGTGCATGGATTCCGTGCCGTAAGCAGTGCCGCCATGCTTCTCGATTTCCTTGGCGAGCGTCTCCCACATCATCTTGCCATGGCGGCGCGGCACGTTGATTTCAAAGCCGAGTTCGCCGGTGAACGAGATGCGGAAAAGCCTGCAAGGCACGCCGCAGAAGGTGGCTTCCACCACGCTCATGTGCGGCAAGGCTTCGGCGGAGAGATCGACGCCCTCGATGAAGGGGGCAATGACCTCGCGGGCCTTCGGACCTTGCACGGCCGCGACTGCGTATTGTTCGGTCGTGGAGGTGATCCAGACATCGAGATCCGGCCATTCGGTCTGCAGATAGTCTTCCATGGTGGCAAAGACGCTCGGCGCGCCGCCGGTGGTCGTCGTCACATGGAAGCGGTCTTCCGCAAGGCGGCCGATAACGCCGTCATCGGTGATGAAGCCGGCATCGTTCAAAAGAAGCCCGTAGCGGCAGCGGCCGGGAGCCAGCTTCTTCCACGGGTTGGTATACATCCGCTCCAGGAACTCGGCGGCGTCCGGGCCGACCACCTCGATCTTGCCGAGGGTGGAAGCATCGAAGAGGCCGACGCTTTCGCGCACGGTCTTGCACTCACGGGCAACGGCCGCGTGCATGTCTTCGCCGTTCTTCGGGAAGTACCAGGTGCGCTTCCACTGGCCGACATCCTCATAGACACCGCCATTTGCCGCAACCCAGTCGGCGGACGGTGTCAGACGAACCGGATCGAAGAAATCGCCGCGGGAGACACCGGCAAAGAGACCGAAGGTCGTCGGGGTATAGGGCAGCCGGAAGGTGGTGAGACCCACATCCGTCACCGGCCTCTGCAGTGCGCCTGACGCGATTTCTAGCGCGTTCATGTTGGACAGGCGGCCCTGGTCGGTTGCCATGCCGGTCGTGGTGTAGCGCTTGATGTGCTCGATCGACTGCATGCCTTCACGCACAGCCAGCTTGACGTCCTTGGCGGTAACGTCGTTCTGGTAGTCGACGAAAGCCTTGACGCGGGAGGCGTTGCGGTCGTGCGGCAGGGCGCCGAGCGTGCCGCCGGCCCCGGCTTCACCGCCGGTGGCAACCGCATGGGTCACCTTGGCGGACTTGCCGGTTGCTGCCTTGGCGGCTTCCTCGCCAGCGGCATAGCCGTCGGCGAGGGTTGCCTGCAGGCCGTAGAGCCCCTTGGAGGCACCAGCAGAACGTTCGTTCTGGACGGACTTGCCCGGGACATAGGCGCCCTTGTCCGCATCCCAGACAACCTTGCCGCGGGACTGGGAATAGAGGCTGACCGTCGGCGTCCAGCCACCGGACATCAGCAGCGCATCGCAGTCGATCTGGCCGCCGGAGGCGACCTGACCGGAAGTCATCAGGCGGCCGAGCAGGGCGCCCTTGATGCGCTTGCGGCCGAGCGTGCCGGTGACGACGCAACCGGCTTCGACGCGGATGCCGCGGGCGGCCGCGATGGCAATCAGGTTTTCCGGCGGATTCTCGCGCATATCGGCAATTGCAACCACTTCGACGCCATGGTCGGCGAGATCGAAGGCGGCCTGCCAGGCACTGTCACAGGCAGTAGCCACAAGCACCTTGTGGCCGACCTTGACGCCGTAGCGGTTGAGATAGGTCCGGCCGGCGTCTGCCAGCATGATGCCGGGACGGTCGTTTTCCGGGAACACCATCGGACGTTCGATGGCGCCGGCGGCGATCACCACTTCCTTGGCACGGACCTGCCACAGGCGCTCGCGCGGCAGCTTCGGATCCGGATGGGAAAGATGTTCGGTCACACGTTCGGCCAGCGCGATGAAATTATGCGCGAAATAGCCGAAGGCCGTGGTGCGCGGCAGCAGCGTGACATTGTCCATGGCACCGAGCTTGGCGATGGTCTCGGAGACAAAGACGGAGGGGTCCTTGCCGTCGATGCTGGCGCTGACTTCGGACAGCAGCGAGCCGCCGAATTCCGCCTGTTCGTCCACGAGCATGACCTTGGCGCCGGCCTCTGCGGCTGCAAGCGCGGCTGCCAGACCTGTCGGGCCGGACCCTACCACCAGCACGTCGCAATGGGCGTAGATGTTGCCGTAGAAATTGTGGTCAGGGTTCTTCGGCGGTTTGCCGAGACCGGCTGCTGCGCGGATGATCGGCTCATAGACCCGGTCCCAGAAGGCGCGCGGCCACATGAAGGTCTTGTAGTAGAAACCGGCCGGGAACAGCGGCGACAGCAGGTCGTTGACCGCGCCGACATCGAAACCGAGCGAGGGAAACCGGTTCTGGGAGATTGCCTGCAGGCCCTGGTAGATCTCGACCTGGGTCGCCCGCAGGTTCGGGGTCTGGTCACCGTTGCGGTAGACGCCGACGAGCGCGTTCGGCTCTTCGGAGCCGGCCGTCAGAACGCCGCGCGGGCGGTGATACTTGAACGAGCGGCCGACCAGGTGAACGCCGTTGGCGAGCAGGGCTGAGGCCAGGGTGTCGCCCTTGTGGCCCTGCATCTCTTCGCCGTCAAAGGTGAAGGTGAGCAGCCCGGCGCGGTCGATCCGGCCGCCTTTTTCAGTACGGAATGGCTGGCTCATTTGCCGGCCTCCTTGGCGATCGCGTCAAGATCCGGCTTCGGTTCACCGGCCTTGTAGATTTTCAGGAACCTGTCGCTGACGGTGTCGCGGACAGCGTTGAAGAAGCGGCCACAGCCGTGGATGTGGCGCCAGCGCTCGGCAGCAACGCCCTTGGCATTGGTGCGCATATAGAGGAATTCGACCCAGTCCTCGTCGGTGGCCTGGCTCGGGTCGGCGGGGCGGGCGATATGCGCTTCGCCACGGCAGGAGAACTCGGTCTCCGCGCGCTCGACACCGCAATAGGGGCAATAAACCAGCAGCATTGTTGTGAACTCCCCCTAGTGGGCCACGGCCGCTGCCGCGGCTTCGTCGATGAGGCGGCCGGTGCGGAACCGGTCGATGGTGAAGGGCGCATTGATCCGGTGCGGTTCGTCCTTTGCGATCGTGTGCGCGAAGACATGGCCGGACCCCGGGGTCGCCTTGAAGCCGCCGGTACCCCAGCCGCAATTGACGTAAAGGCCCCGGATCGCCGTCTTGGACAGGATCGGCGAACGGTCCGGTGTCGTGTCGACGATGCCACCCCAGTTGCGCAGCATGCGCATGCGGCGGAAATGCGGGAAGAGTTCGCAGATCGCGTCGATGGTGTGGTTGGTTATGTGGATGCCGCCGGCCTGGGAATAGGACACGAACTGGTCTGTACCGGCACCGATCACCAGTTCGCCCTTGTCGGACTGGGAGATATAGGCGTGGATCGTGTTGGACATGACGACGCACGGGAAGGCCGGCTTCACCGGCTCGGAGACAAGAGCCTGCAGCGGGAAGGATTCCAGCGGCAGACGCAGGCCCGCCATGTCCATCACGACGGAAGTGTGGCCAGCGGCAACGACGCCGATCTTCTTGGCCTTGATGAAGCCCTTCACGGTTTCCACACCCTCGACCCCGCCATTGAGGCTGCGGCGGATGCCGGTGACGGCGCAGTTCTGGATGATGTCGACGCCGAGCGCATCCGCGCCGCGGGCATAGCCCCAGGCGACCGCGTCGTGACGTGCCGTGCCGCCGACCCGCTGCAGGGCAGCGCCCATAACGGGATAGCGGATGTTCTTGGAAATGTTCAGCGGCGGGCAGTATTCCTTGGCCTCTTCCGGTGTAAGCCATTCGTTCTGGACGCCTGCCAGACGGTTGGCGTGGATGTGCCGCTGTGCCACCTGGATGTCGTGAACAGTGTGCGCCAGCATCATCACGCCGCGGGCGGAATACATGACGTTGTAGTTCAGTTCCTGCGACAGGTTCTGCCAAAGGTCGATGGCGTGATTGTAGAGCCCGGCGCTTTCCTCCCAAAGATAGTTGGAGCGCACGATGGTCGTGTTGCGGCCCGTGTTGCCGCCGCCGAGCCAGCCCTTCTCGATCACCGCCACGTTGCGGATTCCGTGTTCCTTGGCAAGGTAATAGGCGGTCGCGAGGCCATGCCCGCCGGCACCGACGATGACGACGTCATATTCGGCCTTGGGCTCGGGTGAACGCCACTGGCGACCCCAGTTCTGGTGCGCGGAAAAGGCGTTCTTGGCCAGTTCCAGGAAGGAATATCGCTTCATCGAAGAGCGGCTCCGCACGTTGCCGGCCGACCGCCCGGAAGAACCGGTTTGCCTGCCGTCAGGTTCAAGTGTTGTCGGAACGCGACCTTACCGAAACCGGATCGGCCTCGTCCATTGTGGGGCATATTCGCGATTGCACCAAGGTTTGCGTATGCCGTTTCAGTCGCTTGCTTGTCAGAATGCGACATGGGTGTCCCCAGACCATCAACCATTCGCGGCAGGCTTGGGAAAGCATCCGGAAAACAACCGTTTGGGTGCATTTTGACCGGTGGCAAGCTTTTGCGACTTTTTGACATGATATCCGCAATCCCGACACGGTATGCCGCTTCGGTTCTTGCAATTGTAATCCCGGGCGGACACTCTCCCCCCAACAGTCAAATCAGGGAGATCCTCCATGGAAGTTCGCGCCGCCGTGGCCGTTGGGGCCGGAAAACCGCTCGAAGTCACCAAAGTCAAGCTGGAAGGCCCGCGTGCTTTCGAGGTTCTGGTCGAGATCAAGGCCACCGGCATCTGCCACACGGACGAATTCACGCTGTCCGGTGCCGATCCGGAAGGTCTCTTCCCGGCGATTCTCGGGCACGAGGGCGCTGGTGTCGTTGTTGAGGTCGGTCCAGGCGTGACCACGCTGAAACCGGGCGATCACGTCATTCCGCTCTATACGCCCGAGTGCCGGACCTGCGAATACTGCCTCAATCCGAAGACCAACCTTTGCCAGTCGATCCGCGCGACCCAGGGTCAGGGTCTTATGCCGGACGGCTCGTCGCGGTTCTCCACGCTGGATGGCGACCCGATCCTGCATTACATGGGCACGTCCACCTTCGCCAATTACACCGTCGTACCGGAGATTGCGCTGGCGAAGATCCGCTCCGACGCTCCCTTCGACAAGGTCTGCTACATCGGCTGCGGTGTTACCACCGGCATTGGTGCGGTGATCAACACGGCCAAGGTCGAGATCGGCTCGCGCGCCATCGTCTTCGGCCTAGGCGGCATTGGCCTCAATGTCATCCAGGGCCTGCGCCTTGCAGGTGCCGACCAGATCGTCGGCGTTGATCTCAATCCGGCGAAGAAGGAAATGGCCGAGCGCTTCGGCATGACCGATTTCGTCAATCCGAGCGAAGTCGACGGTGATCTGGTGCCGTACCTCGTGAACCTCACCAAGGGCGGCGCCGACTACACGTTCGACGCCACCGGTAACGTCAATGTCATGCGCACAGCGCTGGAAGCGGCCCACAAGGGTTGGGGCGAAAGCATTATCATCGGTGTCGCGCCGGCAGGCGCCGAGATTTCGACCCGTCCGTTCCAGCTTGTCACCGGCCGATCCTGGCGCGGCACGGCCTTCGGTGGCGCACGCGGACGGACCGACGTGCCGAAGATCGTCGACTGGTACATGGACGGCAAGATCGAGATCGATCCGATGATCACTCACACCATGCCGCTCGAAGACATCAACAAGGGCTTCGACCTGATGCATGCGGGCGAGTCGATCCGTTCGGTAGTGCTTTTCTGATCCTGTCTCGGACCTCGATCCGACCTTAATGACCAACTGTCATCCTCGCGAAAGTGGGAATGACAGTTGGGTCTGTTTTAAAGAGACCACAAAGGCATTTGCCGATGAAAACCCTTTCCGAAAACAAATCCTTCGGCGGCGTTCAGGGCGTCTACAGCCATATGTCGGAGGCATGCGGCGTCGAGATGACCTTTGCGGTCTACATGCCGCCCCAGGCCAAGGACGCCCCTGTGCCGTGCCTCTGGTATCTGTCGGGCCTGACCTGCACGCATGAAAACGCCATGACCAAGGCCGGCCTGCAGGCGCATGCCGCGGAATTCGGCCTCGCCGTCGTCTTTCCGGACACCAGTCCGCGCGGAGAAGGTGTTGCCAATGACGAGACTTACGATCTGGGGCAAGGTGCCGGTTTCTACGTCAATGCCACGGAGGCTCCCTGGGCGCCGCATTTCCAGATGGAAACCTATGTCGCCAGCGAATTGCGCGACCTGGTGACCGAAAAGTTCGCCGTTTCCGTCCACCATGGCATTACCGGCCATTCCATGGGCGGGCACGGGGCGCTGACGCTTGCGATGAAGTATCCGGGACACTACCAGTCGCTCTCCGCCTTTGCACCGATCGCCAATCCCGTCCGGTCTGACTGGGGGCGCAAGCAGTTCGGGGCCTATCTTGGAGCGGATGAAGCTGCCTGGGCAGCCCATGACGCGACCTTGCTTCTCAGGACCAGGGGCTGGGCCGGTGACATCCTGATCGACCAGGGCGGCGATGACCAGTTCTACGATCTCCTGACACCGCCGGCATTGGTCAGCGCTCTGACGGAAACGAAAACGCCGCATGCCTACCGGCTGCAGCCGGGCTACGATCATTCGTATTATTTCGTCTCGACCTTCGCGCGTGATCATGTCGCCTGGCACGCGGAGCGGCTGAAAGGCTAGATCTGCAGACGCACTACCGGGTTCGGTTGAGCGTCCCAAAGCTGATCGATCTTTAATATGCTCTAGGCTCTTCTGGCTTCCTTGTTTCGGGTCTCGAGGGCCTTGGAAAAAGGGCCGGTTTCGAAAGAATTCGGCAGGCGCAGCTCACTGAGCATGTACCATTCTTCGAGCCGGTCCAGGACGATCGGTTCGAAGATGTCGTTGAGCCTTGCGATAGTTTTCTCAAGGTCGTAGCGAGCGCCCGCGGAAGATGGTTCGATGGCAGACAGGATGATCATCCTGAAGCGAGCTGGGCCCGTCCGTATCAGGTATGTCGGTATCAACCTGCCACCGCAGGAATTCGCGACCTTTATTGCGACGGCTGCGTTTCCCTTTTCCGGCAGCTTGCGTCCGAAGCAGGGCAGATGCACCTGTTTTTCACGTACCTCATCAATGAAAATGGTCATCGAGTAGCGGCCGCTCGCCATCAGTCTGTGCAGCCTGAAGGCGCTCCGCTGTCCCGGCGGAAACAGATACTGGTTTCGTTCCTTCCGGATTGCATGAACGATCCGGTTCTTGAAGCGATTGGGTTCGGGCTGAAAGGGGCCAATGCTCGGGCCGGCAAGACCATCATGAATGGCGACGAACAACGCCTCCCAAGTGCCCAGATGCATCGATACAAAGATCGGTCTTTCGCCGGAACGGCGCACGGACTTCAGGTGCTCCAGCCCTTCAACTTCGATATGAGAATTCTTCCATAACCGATTGACGACACAGAACTCGGAAACGGTTCGGCCGATATTGTGCCACCACCGGTCCAACCCAGCTTTCAACTCCACTTCACCTGACCATCGTCCGACTGTCAGCGCTTCGAAATTTCTCGAAATCCGGTTTGGAAATACTTTGTCGCGATAGGACCAGCGCATCAGAGGTACCATCGCATTGCCAAAACCGGAGACGAAGGCAGGTGGGCAGTGTTTCAGGCAAGCCTGGAGCAAGCTGTTCGACACGCCATGACTTGTATGGCGTAGCCAATGAATACGGGCGGCCTCGCGTCTTATGCCTTCGGTGGAGAAAATGTCCCGGAAATCCGGTGTGGTAGGTTCGTCCGCGAGGGTCTCGGCAAATGGAATATCCTCCAGCCGTGTCTCTTTGCTCATGACCGGCGCGGATGAAGCGTCATCGGCAAATTGTCTCCTGGGCGCAATGTCAGGCGCGCGACCGGTTGAACGTCGGCACCTTCCCGAAGCCGGAGGTCAAAGTTCTGCGCGAGGATGGCCAGGCTCAGGATCGCCTCCGTCATCCCGAATTGCAGCCCGGCGCAAATGCGCGGCCCGATGCTGAAGGGCACATATCCGTATTTGTTCGGCTTCTTGGCCTTGGGATTGAGAAACCGCTGCGGATCGAAGACGTCCGGTTTTGACCAGAGCATCGGATTGCGATGCATCAGCCAGGGGACCACCAGGACCAGTGACCCCTTTGGTACCGGCTTTCCGCCGATGCTGGTGTCGGCCATCGCTTCGCGTGCCAGGATCGGTACAGGCGGATAAAGCCGCAGCGTCTCTTCGATGACGGCTTTGGTAAAGGGCAGGCTGGCAACATCTTGGAATGTCGGCGCGCGCCCGGCAAGGACGGTGTCGAGCTCTGCGTGTAGTTTCGTCCTGGTCTTTTCGCACTGGGACAGGAGGAACCATGCCCAGGCAAGTGTGTTAGCCGTGGTCTCGTGGCCGGCCATGAAAATCACGGCTGCCTCGCTGATGATTGCATCCCTGCTGAGGGGATTGCCGTCCTCATCGCGCGCTTCAAGAAGCCCGCCGATAACGGACGCTTCGCCTTGCTGCTTTTGAGCTTCATAACTCTCGATAATGCGATCGAGCACCGACATGATGCGCTGGACAGGCTTCCTGATGGCCCGGCCCCGGAACCTTGGCAGCCATTCCGGCAGACTGAACAGGGACAGGAGATCGATCTGGTCGATATGTCGCTGGTAATCGGAGAAGCCCTGTACGACTTCGGCGGCAAAGTCCTTGCCGAGCTGCCGGCCGAAGATCGTCCGGCAAATGATCTCGGCGGTGAGGTGCGCCATTTCCGCCAGCGCGTCGATGGCTGCGCCGTTGCCGAGGGCGGCCCATTCGGCCCGTTTCTCCTCGATCGTCTCGATCATGATGGGCGCAAAGCCCCTGACGCGCGATCCATGGATGATCGGGGCAACGATCTTGCGCCGTTTGGCCCAGGTTTCCGTGTCGCTAATGAAAAGACCGTCACCGAGCAGTGGTTCCAAGGCGTGCCGCATCTGCGGGCTCTTGCGCTGCAGGACCTCATGGTTCGTCTGGAACGCTTCGCGCACCACGTCCGGGCGATTGCAGATCACGAGTTCACGGGTGAAGATCTTCTTGCTGCGGAGCCGGCTTTGGAAATCGTCCTCTCCCCAGATCGACAGGAAATTCCGTTTTGCCATGCCGACGAGCGTCCAGACCGGCGGCATTTCCTTGTAGCGGAAGGGATAGGGGGGAACAAACTCTTCCAGCACGGGTTTTGGGGCAGCCACGGCAGGTAAACCTTCGGCATTGGGCTCGGCAACGGTCACTTAAAAATCCGCAGTCTCATTGGTCAGTTTTGAAATAAGAACTTTGCTGGTTTGTAGTCACTTGGGCCTTACACGTAAAGCGCTCAGCGCCAGCGACAGCCAACCCAGAATCAGGAGCAGGCCTCCGGTTGGCGCGGACATGGGAAACAGCCTTTGTTCCAGAAAGGACCGCATGAGCAGGTCACCGGAAAAAAGGCCGAGACCGCACGCGATCAGCACGAGCGTTGCCGGCAGCAACGGTGTCCTGCGGATCTGAGCCAGAAGCCCTATCCCAAGAAGCACCGGAGCGTGAAACAAAAGCATCTGAGCCGCTGTTTCCAGAAGGGACGACGCGTTTTCGTGCGCAGCCAGAGCGAGGCAAACGACACCGAGACCACCGGCAAGTCCGGACAAGGCCATGCCCGCGCGCAGGAGGCTGGAGGTAGTTTCCACCATGGAGGTCCCTTTATCTGGTGCCTTTGGTTCGGAAGTTCCAGCGGCTGGTAGAAGCCGCCGCAGGAAATCAGGCGGCAAAGCCGCGCTTTTCCAGGAGCGCGTCGATGCGCGGCGGGCGGCCGCGGAAAGCCAGATAGGCTTGTTCCGGGTCCTGCCGACCACCGGCCGAGTAGATGTAGGTCAGGAGCTTGTCCGCCGTTTCCCGGTCGAAGACGTCGCCCTTTTCCTCGAAGGCCTCAAAGGCATCTGCATCCATGACTTCCGACCACATGTAGCTGTAATAGCCGGCGGAATAGCTGTCGCCGGAGAAGATGTGTTGAAAATGAGGGATGCGGTGCCGCATGGTGATGGCCCGGGGCATGCCGATCCTGTTCAGGGTTTCTTTCTCGAAGGCGACCGTATCCAGGTCCGCCGGGTCGCCGATCAGATGCAGCTCAAGGTCCACCAGGGCTGAGGCGGTATATTCGACCGTAGCGAAACCCATGTTGAAATTGGCGGCAGCAAGCAGCTTGTCGAGTAGCGCTGCAGGCATCGCTTCGCCGGTCTTGTAGTGTACGGCATATTTCGACAGCACTTCGGGCTGCGACAGCCAGTGTTCATAGAGCTGGGAGGGCAGTTCGACGAAGTCGCGGGCTACGCCCGTGCCGGATATCATCGGATAGGTGACGTTCGACAACAGTCCGTGCAGGCCATGGCCGAATTCGTGGAAGAGGGTCCGGGCGTCGTCGAAGGTCAGGAGTGCCGCTTCCCCGGGTGCGCCCTTTGAGAAATTCATAACGTTGACGATGATCGGCGTCACATCGCCATCCAGCTTGTGCTGGGAGCGGAAGGCGCTCATCCAGGCACCTGAACGCTTCGAGGTGCGGGCGAAATAGTCGCCGAGAAAGAGGCCGACATGCTTGCCGGTGCCGTCGAGCACTTCAAAGACACGCACATCCGGATGATAGACCGGCAATCCCTTCAACTCGCGGAAGGACAGGCCGAAGAGACGGCTGGCCGTGTCGAAAGCGGCCTGGATGATGTTCTCCAACTGCAGGTAAGGCTTCAACTCGGTCTCGTCGAGATCATGTTCAGCCTTGCGCACCTTCTCGGAATAAAAGCGCCAGTCCCAGGCTTCGATGTCGTGGTTCTCGCCGGCATTTTGTGCCATTTCAGAGAGTTTTTCGGCTTCCTGACGCGCCTGCGAAACGGCAGGTTCCCAGACCTTGGTCAGAAGACCGCGGACATTCTCTGGCGTCTTGGCCATGGTGTCGTCGAGTTTGAAGGCGGCATAGGTGTCGAATCCCAGCATTCGTGCCTTTTCCGCGCGCAGGCGCAGGGTCTCGGCAACGACCGCCCTGTTGTCGGAGCCGCCTCCGTTCTCCCCGCGGGCGGTCCAACCACGGAAGGCTTCCTCGCGCCGGGCCCGGTTGGTGGAAAACTGCAGGAAGGGCTCGATCGACGAACGTGACAGGGTGATCACATGCTTGCCTTCAAGGCCTCGTTCCCTGGCCGCTTCCGCGGAAGCTGCAAGCAGGAAGTCGGGCAGGCCGGCAAGATCCTCTTCCGTGTCCAGAACAAGCTGGAAATCAGATTCGTCCTTGAGAACATTCTGGGAGAAGCTTGTACCGAGCGTGGCGAGCCGCTGGGAAATATCGGCCATGCGGGCCTTGCCGGCCTCGTCAAGACCGGCGCCGGCGCGCTGGAACATCTTCTGGTAGCGTTCCAGCACCATCGCGTCCTCGTCGGTCAGGCAAAGGCTGTCGCGCCGGTCCCAGAGATCGGCAATCCGGCCATAAAGCTTTGCGTTCAGCAGCATGTCGGAGGAGTGCTTGGCGAGCTTCGGCGCAACGTCGCGCTCGATCCGCTGGATCGTCTCGTTGGTGTGCGCACCGGTGAGGTTGAAGAAGGTCCGCGCCACCCGGGTGAGTGTCTTGCCGGACGTCTCCAGGGCGATAATGGTGTTTTCGAAAGTCGGTGCCGTTTCCTGATCTGCGATCCGGTCACTCTCCGAACGGGCTTCCGCCATCGCGCGGTCAAAGGCTTCCTCGAAATGCGACGGTTCGATCGATGCGAAAGGGGGCAATTCGAAGGGTGTGTTCCAGTCGGAGAGCAACGGATTAGCGGTCATGAAAGCCTCGACGTGAATCTGAAATGTGTCTGCGAGATATGGCGCAGATTGCGACCCGTTCCAAGCGCTCAACCGGCATATTTCCAGGGACGCCGCGAAGAAATTGCAGGGGAGGACGTTTGTCCGGCTGGTGGCCAGGGACACGCTGCACGGAAATCAGCTTAGTTCACCACATGCTTTTTGCAGCCCGTTCCGGCCATTCCGCATCATATGTCTTGCCGTCGAAGCTGTCCTTGATCTCCTGCATGATCATGCCGGGTGACGGTAGGTCGCCTTTGGCGAGGCCGTTTTCGGAGTCCCAGAGACCAGCCCGCATGATTGCGCGGGCACATTGGAAATAGACCGACTTCGTCGTGATGACGATCACAGACCGGGGCAGGTGGCCCTCCATCTCGAAGGTGGCCAGCAGGTCCGGGTCGACGGAGATGACAGCTTCGCCGTTGATGCGCAGTACGTTGTTCCAGCCGTGTACCATGAACATCAGCGATACGCGTGGATCGCGCACGATGTTGCGCAGGGAATCGATCCGGTTGTTGCCGCGCCGATCCGGCATCAGTAGCGTGCGATCATCCTCTATGCGTACCACCATGCCGTCGTCGCCGCGGGGGGAACAATCAAGGCCTTCTGGACCGCACGTCGACAGAGCACAGAACCGCGATGCTTCCACGATGCGGCGATACGCCGGGCTCAGGTGATCAATTTCCTTGACGAGAGACGCCTCTCCGACGTCGCCATAATGCTGATGAAGTGCTTCCAGGGACGTCAGGACGGTCATGTTCGATTTCCGGGTCGGAGAAACTGGGGCAGGCGGTGGCGCGGAGCTTAGCGGTGTGGCCCGGCCGGGGTCAATTTGTCCCTTTGCGTCCGCATGGGCCCAAACCTCTTGCACTTTGGTCTAAGGCGTTGATCGATCGTCGGTTCGGACCATTACGTCAAGGGAACTTCGCATTGCACAAGGAGTGGTGTTCAACAAATTGGAATTAAAAAAGAAAAAATATATTGCGTTGCAATAAACACGATCGATCCGGAGTGTGTTTAGCCGGGATTACTTCGAAAGTCTAATGGGTTGGACGAAAGAAGCGCTCCGATAGTCGTATTGCCGGTTAGTCCTTGATTTTTTTACAGTCATTGCAGCTTGCAGTTTTGGCACGGAGGCGCCGGGCGACCGGACGGGGTAAGAGCCAGGATTGCTTGCGGCTGTACAGCTATCGCAGGCGCGTCCGAGGTGGACGCGCATCGCCTTTCTGGGAGGAAAGTATGAGCTTGATTCGTAAACCCCTCAATCGCCGTTCCATCTTGCGCGCTGGCGCAATGGGCGGTGTTGCCCTGGCAACGCCGACCATCTTTACCAGCCGGGCATGGTCTGCCGGTTACCTGAACGAGCCGACCGGCAGCGAAGTCGTTCTTGGCTTCAACGTGCCGCAAACCGGTGCCTACGCCGATGAAGGGGCCGATGAGCTGCGCGCCTATCAGCTGGCCGTGAAGCACCTGAACGGTGAAGGCGACGGTGGTCTTCTGAACACCTTCTCGTCGAAGGAATTGAAGGGTGGCGGCGTCAACGGCAAGAAGGTCACCTTCGTGACCGGCGACACGCAGACCAAGTCCGACGCCGCCCGCGCATCCGCCAAGCGCATGATCGAAAAAGACGGCGCCATCATGATCACCGGCGGTTCGTCGTCGGGCGTGGCCATTGCCGTGCAGTCGCTCTGCCAGGAAGCTGGCGTCATCTTCATGGCAGGTCTGACCCACTCCAACGACACCACTGGCAAGGACAAGCGCAAGAACGGTTTCCGCCACTTCTTCAACACCGAAATGTCGGGCGCTGCCCTCGCACCGGTGCTCAAGAACAACTACGGCACCGACCGCAAGGCCTATCACCTGACCGCCGACTACACCTGGGGCTGGTCGCAGGAAGAATCGATCAAGAAGTATACCGAAGGCATGGGTTGGGAAACGGTCGCAGCCGTTCGCACTCCGCTGGGCGCAGGCGACTTCTCGCAGTACATCACGCCGGTTCTGAACTCCGGTGCTGACGTGCTGGTCCTGAACCACTACGGCAAGGACATGGTGAACTCCCTGACCCAGGCCGTCCAGTTCGGTCTGCGCGACAAGCAGGTCAACGGCAAGGACTTCACGATCGTCGTTCCGCTCTATTCCCGCCTGATGGCACAGGGTGCGGGCGAAAACGTGAAGGGCATCTTCGGTTCCACCAACTGGCACTGGTCGCTGCAGGATGAGGGTTCCAAGGCCTTCGTGAAATCCTTCGGCCAGGAATACGGCTTCCCGCCGAGCCAGGCCGCCCATACCTGCTATGTCCAGGCTCTGCTTTATGCAGATGCCGCACAGCGCGCCGGCACCTTCGATCCCTGCGCGATCGCTGCAGCTCTCGAAGGCTTCGAGTTCGACGGCATGGGCAACGGTCCGACCCTCTACCGCGCTGAAGACCACCAGTGCTTCAAGGACGTTCTGGTCGTGAAGGGTAAGGAAAACCCGAGCTCGCAGTTCGACCTTCTGGAAGTCGTGGAAGTGACGCCGCGGGCCCAGGTCGAGTACCCGGCCGACATGCTTGGCGGCGAACTCGGCGCTTGCAACAACGGCGCATAAGCTCCTGAAAAAAGCAGCCGCCGGAGGAGTACCACCGGCGGCTGTGCTTTACTTACAGGGCGACAGGCTCACAAAACAGCGGCAAGACCATGGATGTGATTATTCTTCAACTGCTGAACGGGTTGGATAAGGGCGGCGCCTATGCGCTGATTGCCCTGGGCCTGACCCTGATCTTCGGGACCCTCGGGGTCGTCAACTTCGCGCATGGCGCCTTGTTCATGCTCGGCGCTTTCTGTGCGGTGTCGTTCAACAAGCTGCTGAGCCTTGAACTCATCACGACCGACCCCGACAAGACCACGGCCTGGGGAACACCGCTCGAGATCCGCACGCCCTACGTGGAAGCCTATCTCGGCGATTTCGGACATTGGATCCTCAACTACTCGGTGCCGGTGTCCATTCTGGTCGCCATTCCCGTCATGCTGCTGGTCGGGTTCGTGATGGAACGCGGCCTGATCAAGCATTTCTACAATCGTGCTCACGCCGACCAGATCCTTGTCACCTTCGGTCTTGCGATCGTGCTGCAGGAGATCATCAAGTCGATCTTCGGCGCCAACCCGATCCCGCAGACCGCGCCTGAAACGGTGCGCGGCGCGGCCGATATCGGCGCAGCGCTCGGGTTCGATCCCGGTGTGATTGTCTATCCTTACTGGCGTATGGTCTACCTCGCGTTCGCAGGCGCCATCATCGCCGCAGTCTTTGCCTTCCTGCAGTTCACGACTTTCGGCATGGTGGTCCGTGCCGGCATGGCCGACAGGCACACCGTCGGGCTGCTCGGGATCAATATCGAACGGCGCTTCACCGTCGTCTTCGCGATTGCGGCGGTCGTCGCGGGTCTTGCCGGTGTCATGTACACACCGATCCTGCCGCCCGACTACCACATGGGCATGGACTTCCTGGTTCTCAGCTTCGTCGTGGTCGTTGTCGGAGGCATGGGTTCGCTGCCCGGTGCCGTCGCCGCAGGCTTCCTGCTCGGCATTCTGCAGTCCTTTGCCTCGATGAACGAAATCAAGGCCATCCTGCCGGGTATCGACCAGATCATCATCTATCTCGTGGCCGTGGTCATCCTTCTCGTGCGTCCGCGCGGGTTGATGGGCCGCAAAGGCGTCATGGAGAATTAATCAATGTCTTCAAAAACATCTCCTGCGCGCGACTATATCTACTTCGCAATCTTTGCCGTCGCTGTGCTCACAATGCCGGTCTGGCTGGCGCCTGTTGGCGCGGGTTATCCCGACCTTCTGCAGAAGTTCGCGATCTTCGGTCTCTTCGCCACCGGCTTCAATATCCTGTTCGGCCTGACCGGATATCTGTCCTTCGGTCACGCCGCCTTTCTCGGGGTCGGTTCGTACACGGCGGTCTGGTCGTTCAAGCTGCTCGGCATGAACCCTATCCCCGCCGCAATCCTGGCGATCATCGCCGCCGGCATCTTTGCTCTGGCCATCGGCTATGTGTCGCTGCGGCGCTCGGGCATCTACTTCTCGATCCTGACGCTCGCCTTCGCGCAGATGTCCTATAACCTTGCCTATTCGGTGCTGACGCCGATCACAAACGGCGAGACAGGCCTTCGTGTCCTGCGCAGCGACCCGCGCCTGTTTGACAGCAACGACGGTTCTGAAGGGCCGCTCATTGCCAACATCTTCGGCTATGAGATGACGGGCTGGGGCGGCTTCTACTTCTGCGCGATCGTTCTTCTGATCGGCTTCTTCATCGCCCAGCGGATTTTCCGCTCGCCCTTCGGCATCATGCTGCGGGCCGTGAAGACCAACCAGAACCGCATGACCTATACGGGCCTCAATCCGCGCCCCTATACGCTGGCCGCCTTCGTGATCTCCGGCATGTATGCCGGGCTTGCGGGAGCCTTGCTTTGCATCACCGATCCGCTTGCTGGTGCCGAGCGCATGCAGTGGACCGCGTCCGGTGAAGTGGTTCTGATGACCATTCTCGGCGGGGCGGGGACTTTGCTCGGTCCGATCTTCGGTGCGGCGCTGATCAAGTACTTCGAGAATATCTTCTCCGCCTTCAACGAGCAGACGCTGCATCAGATCTTCGACTTCCTGCCGGATTTCCTGCAAGGACCTGTCGTCGCCGTCACGGGCCTCTTCGTGGGTGAAGGCTGGCACCTGACCCTCGGAGCGCTGTTCATGCTGATCGTGATCTTCCTGCCAGGAGGCATCATGGAAGGCGTTGCCCGGATCGGACGCCTGTTCCGGCGCCCGCCCGCCAAGGCCGAACCCAATCGCGCAACCGCCCCTGCAGAGTAAGGAACGAGACAATGGAAATCCTTCGTGTCGAGGGCGTAAACAAGTCGTTCGGCGGCTTGAGAGCTCTCAACAATGTCAACTTTTCGGTGGAGCAGGGCACGGTCCACGCCATCATCGGTCCGAACGGGGCAGGCAAGTCGACCTTCCTGAACTGCATGATCGGCCGCCTTGCGCCCGATACGGGCACCGTGATGTTCGGCGACATTTCCCTCACCGGAATGAAGCCCTATGAGATCAACCAGGTCGGCGTGTCACGCGTGTTCCAGACGCCGGAAATCTTCTCCGAGTTGAGCCTGCTCGACAATGTCGTCATCCCGACGATGGCCAAGCGCGATGGCCAGTTCTCGCTGAAGCCGTTCAAGCGGCTCGACCAGGATGCGGAGATCCTGGACAAGGCCCTCCACATGCTGGAGGACGTCGGTCTGGCGGACAAGAAAGACGTCATTTCCGGGTCGCTCTCACGCGGCGACAAGCGTCGCCTGGAATTGGCCATGTGTCTCTCCCAGGATCCGAAGCTGCTGCTGCTCGACGAGCCGACCGCCGGCATGTCGCGGGCTGATACCAACAACACCATCGACTTGCTGCAGCGCATAGCCGACCGGGGCATCACCAAGGTCGTTATCGAGCATGACATGCATGTGGTGTTCTCGCTCGCCGACAAGGTCACCGTCCTGGCGCAAGGCACGATCATCGCCGAAGGCAAACCGGAAGACATCAAGGGCGACCCGCGCGTACAGGAAGCCTATCTCGGAGGAGCGCATCTGTGACCCTAATTGACGATCAGTTCAGCGGCCAGACCGCTCCCGGCGTGCCGCCGCGCAAGAACCAGGGCGGCTCGCCCGCTTTCTTCTCAGCCTGGGATCTGCATGCCTATTACGGCGAAAGCTATATCGTGCAGGGCGTCAGCTTCGACGTCCGCGAAGGTGAGATCCTGGCACTGCTCGGCCGGAACGGTGCGGGAAAGACATCGACGCTTCGAACCATCGCCCGGATGGACGACCCGCATCTGACCCATGGTGAAATCTGGCTCGACCACAAGCCGCTGCATTCCATGAAGAGTTTCCAGGCTGCCCGCAACGGTGTGGGTCTGGTGCCGGAAGACCGGCGGATCATCCCTGGTCTCACCGTTGAAGAAAATCTTGAGCTTTCCCAGATCGCGGAGCCTATCGGCTGGTCGATCGAGCGCATCTACGAGCACTTCCCGCGTCTGGCGGAACGCCGCGCGCAGGAAGCCGTGACGCTGTCCGGCGGCGAGCAGCAGATGCTGGCCGTTGCCCGTATCCTCGCCCGCGACATCAAGCTGCTGCTCCTGGACGAGCCTTATGAAGGCCTGGCGCCGGTGATCGTGCAGGAAATCGAGCGGATCCTGGAGGGTGTCAAGGAACTTGGCATCACCACCATCATCGTCGAGCAGAATGCGATTGCTGCGCTGCACCTGGCCGACCGGGCTGTCATCCTCGACATGGGTGAAGTGGTCTTCGATGGCGCTGCGCAGGAGGTTCTGGACAACGCCCAGCTGCGCCAGGAATACCTGGCGATCTAATTTGCCTGGAGTTCTGCTTTGATTTCGGCCGGTGCATTGCACCGGCCTTTTCTTTTGGAGGCCGCCCGCCGCCTGTTGAAGGAATGTGCTTGCACAGCCTATACTTGCCGCACGGTTGTTCCTGCCTGTCCGGATCTCCACGTGACCCATCTCAAATCTGAATTGCCAAGTCTGACCGGATTTGCGGTCTTTGCCCTCTTCGTTCTCGCAGGCGATACCTTGAAACCGGACGCCGTCGGCATCGTGCCGTCGCTCCTCCTGCTTGCGGTGATCTTTGCCACCGTGATGTGGTGCGCATTCTCAGTCGTGCGGCACGCCGAGTGCCTGGCGACCATTCTTGGCGAACCTTTCGGCACGCTTATCCTGACACTCGCGGTGATCGGGATCGAGGTGGCGCTCATCGTCGCGATCATGCTGTCGGGAGACGCCGTGCCGACCATGGCGCGCAACACGATGTTTTCCGTCGTCATGATCGTCTTGAACGGGTTGGTGGGCGTCTGCCTCCTGGCCGGAGGACTGCGCCACAAGAACCAGACCTACAATCTGCAAGGCGCCAATGCGTTCCTGTCAGTTCTGGTGCCGCTTGCCATCTTTGCGCTGGTCTTGCCGCGGATCACCCATTCCGCGCCGGGCGGGGAATTGTCGCCTTTGCAGGCCGGTTTCGATGTGGTGATGTGCCTGCTGCTTTACGGCGTCTTCCTGGCAATCCAGACAGTCACCCATAGCGACATCTTCTGCCAGCCAGACGCGGAAGAGGGGGACGATCACCATCACGGTGTTGTCGTACGCACGATACCGTTTCATGTCGCCGGTCTTTTCGGTGCGCTGCTGCCGATCATTCTCCTGTCCAAGAAGCTGGCGCTCTATGTGGAATTCGGCATCGAAGGGCTCGGTGCGCCGCTGGCGCTGAGCGGGTTCATCGTTGCGGCTCTGGTGCTGATGCCGGAGGGCCTCAGCGCGCTGCAGGCGGCGCGGGACAACAAGCTGCAGCGGGCGGTCAATATCTGCCTCGGCTCGGCGGTGGCGACAATCGGCCTGACGGTTCCGGCCGTTCTTCTTGTCGGCTGGATCACGGGGCTTCGCATCGAGCTCGGCCTGGAGCCCGCAGACATCATCCTGCTGGTACTGACGCTCTTCGTCAGTCTGCTGACCTTCGGCACGAGGACGACCAGCTATCTGCAGGGGGCGGTTCACCTGGCGCTCTTTGCTGCCTATGTGATGATGATCTTCGATTTGTCCTGAATTTTTCCGGTTTGCGTACTGTTCGACGGGTCAACGGCTTGGAGCCGAAAAGCGAATGTGGTTTGTATCGGTAAAATCCAACCCTCAACCGAATGGCCCAAGATGCTGCTTTTGTCCGAAGACCAGACCCGCGACGCCCTGCCTTTTCCCGATCTGATCGATGCGCTGGCGGAAATGTTCCGGTCCGGCTGCGTGATGCCGAAGCGTCATCATCACGACATGGAAATTCCGGGGGAACCGGATGCGACCGTTCTGTTGATGCCCGCCTGGGTGCCGGGGGGCTATGCCGGCGTGAAGGTGGTCAACGTGGTGCCGGGCAATTCGGAGCGCAATCTGCCGGCCGTTGCCGCCCAGTATCTTCTGTCCGACGCCCGGACCGGCGAGATGCTGGCGCTCATCGATGGCGGGGAGCTGACGGCGCGGCGGACGGCTGCCGCCTCGGCGCTGGCAGCCAGCTATCTGGCGCGATCCGACGCCCGTCATCTGCTGGTGCTCGGCACCGGACGGCTGGCGCCGAACCTCATTGCCGCGCACATGGCGGTCCGCTCCATCGACGAAGTCACCATCTGGGGCCGGTCGAAGGAGAAGGCGGAGGAATTCGCACGCTCGCTGTCGGAGCAGTTTCCGGTGAAGCTGAAGGCCGCCAGGAGCCTGAAGGAGGCACTTGGCGAAGCGGATATCGTCAGCGCAGCGACGCTCTCATCCGAACCGCTGATCAAGGGGGCTTTGCTGAAACCCGGGGCGCATGTGGATCTGGTCGGGGCTTTCAAGCCGACGATGCGCGAGAGCGACGACGATGTCGTCAAGCGGGCCGAGATCTTCGTCGACACCCGCGAAGGCTGTCTGTCGGAAGGCGGTGACATCGTGCAGCCGCTGCAATCCGGCCTGATTTCCCGCCACGACATCAAGGCCGATCTCTACGAGCTATGCCGCGGTGAGCATCCGGGCCGGGAATCGGATGATGCGGTGACCATGTTCAAGTCGGTGGGGGCTGCACTGGAGGATCTCGCCGGTGCCATTCTCGCCTATCGCAATGTGGAGCATTGAACGCGAATTGGCCGCTTAGCCGAGTTCGAAGGTCGTGATGCCGAAGATTTGATCCAGAGGCAAGTCGGGCACGACGCCGCGATACATTCGGAAGGTCTCGAATTCCGGGGAGAGCTCGTATTTTTCGGCAATCAGTAGGGCTGCCGCGTTCGGCTCCGGCGTATCGAGGATGACAGTCTGGCCTTTCACCTGGCCGGCAAGAGCCTGGAAAAGCGTGTCGGCGATCTCCGGCGTATCTGCAAAAAGCGGTCCGATCTTGAAGCCTTCGTGGCATTGGCGCAGGACGCCATAGCCCTTGACCTCGCCATCCTCGACAAAAGCGAAGCCCCGGCGTGTTTCCAGCATGGGCGCTGTCCAAAGCTGGAGAAAATCGGTGCGCGGGGCGGGAAAGAAGCGGCGGTCATAATCGCGGATGGACGGAAAAAGTCCCTGGCCGATCGGCGCAAGTCGCGCGTCCATCGGGGTGTCGCACAGCGAGATTCCGGTCTGGCGGACATTTCGATAGACAGATCTGAAGCCGTGTTCGGCATAACTGGCGGTCTGTTCGTTGACGGCATCGAGGCCGATCACCCGATTGGCGAGATAGTCCATGGCGTGGCGCCAGATCTTATGGCCGTAGCCCTGCGTCCGGAACTCACGCCTGCAGATGTAGAGCCCGATGAAGCCGAAAGTATCGCCGGAGCGGACCGCGGAGATAACGTTGACGAGGCTGCCGCCGATCTCGCCGCAGAAATAGCCGTTGGGGTCAGCGGCATAAAAGGCGGGACCGTCCTCAAGGCCTGGATTCCAGCCTTCTTCCATCGCCATTTCCAGCGGAATATGGATCTCGTTTTCCCGCAGTCTGCGGATATTCAGCGTGTCGGACATCGGAACTCCGGTTGTCGCATTTCTTTTTAGCAACGTAGGATGACTCGGCGGGTATGAAAATCCTCAAATCCGGGGCTTTGTCCTGCCGGGTTGAGGTGACCGTACCACTTGTCTGCGCAGACGAGCTTGCGTCCGGGCTGCAAGTATGTATCACTTTCCCTTAGGGTATTTACGAGTTCACACCCTTTGGGGGCACCGGACGCCTTTGAGCCGGAAGGCCCGCCATGTGAGTTTCGTCACAGACAGGCAACAGCTCAAGCGCAAGAGTATCAGGACGGTTACAGCGCTGAGGATGATATGCAGATACGGGATTATAGACCGCGTCATGTTCGGTCAGGTACATCAACGGCTTCCAGGCCTGTTGGCATTCTAAAACGGGCAGTCCGGATCGGACTGGTCAGCCTGCCTCTCGGGCTTGGGCTCACCACGTCTGGCGCCGTGGCCGCAACATCGCCGGAAGCCGGTCGCCGCGTTGCGCTGGTGATCGGCAACCAGGACTATCAGTATGTCGAGCCGCTGGTGAACCCGGTCAACGACACAAAGGAAATCGCGCGGATCCTGCAGGAGGCCGATTTCGATGTGACGCTCGGCACCAATCTGGACAAGAAAGGCCTTGAACAGGTCGTCCGGCGCTTCCTGCGCGAGCTTACCGACGGCGACACGGCGCTTTTCTATTATTCCGGCCATGCGCTTCAGGTAGGGGATGCGAATTTCATCCTGCCGGTCGATGCCAAGCTCTCTTCCGAGTACGATCTGGAATTCGAGAGCCTCAAGGTTTCCCATCTTCTCGACTACATGAAGGCCGCCTCCAGCCTGCAGATCGTCATGCTGGATGCCTGCCGCGACAATCCGTTCGAGATCGGCAAGCTCTTCTGGGGCGAGGAGGAATATTCGCTCGGCAAGACCAGGGGCCTGCGCCGGATACCGAACAAGCTCGGGGCCTTTATTTCCTATGCAACGCGCCCGGGTCAGGTGGCTTATGACGGCGAAGGCCCGATGAGCCCCTTCACGTCCTCGGTCGTGGACAATGCGCTCAATCCGGCGCTCGAAATCAAGGACCTGATGACGAAGGTGCGCGACCAGGTCGTCAAGATGACCGGCGGTCAGCAGATCCCCTACGAGGACTCGACCCTCGTCACCAATTTCTATTTTGTCCCGCCGAAGCCCGCGCCCATCGTCACGGCTCACCACCGGGTGAGCGTTCCGGTCAGCGGCGAGGCTGTCGCACTCGGTATTCCCGAACCCGTGCAGCCCGAAGGCGGGTCGCTCAAGGCAAAACTGACGCTGCTGCCGGAAAAGGGCGAACTGCGCCTGCCGGACGGGCGCAGCGTTACGGAAGGCGAAGTGATCCCAGCCGCCGATCTGGCAAAGCTTGAATTCGCACCGGTTGGTTCCAGCGCGGGCGATGTCGAACTGATTTCCTATGAGGTCGAGGACGACTGGGGCGGGACCGCCTCGGCAATCGCCTCCATCACTGTCGCACAGGCTGGCACGGTGGACGAGGCCGACCCGGCGGAAGAGACACGCAAGCAACACCTGGAAGCCTTGCTCGCGTGGCTTGCGGAAACGACAGCCTCAGGCTCGGTTGACGCCGATATCGGCGTCGGGCCCGTGACGGTTTACCCGAAAGCGCCCGTCGCCGACCTGCCGGCGACCAGTGACTGGCTGAAGGTGGTTTCTCTTGATACCGACCTGCAGCTTTCTTCCGAAGGCAGGCTGCTGCAGCCCGGCGACCGCTTCCCGGTTTCCGGTTTGGCGACCTTGACCGTGCGACCCCAGATCGGCAGTGAAAAAGCCGCGCGGCAGTTCGCGCTGGAGCTCCCGGCGACGGAGGGGGAAGCGGTCAGGACCGTGACCCAGCTGGTCCAGCCGAGGGTGACGCAATGTGACCAGCTGGCGACCCAGCCTTTCGACCTGCAGGCCGTAACCGAGGGACGGCTGGCGAACGCGCTTGATCCGGCCGCCGTCGACAAGGCCTGCGCCGAAGCCATGGCCGCCTATCCCGGCATCGGCCGTTTTGTCTTCCAGCGTGGCCGCGGGGCCTTTGCGGCTGGCGAGTTGAAGAAGGCGAGCGGTTATTTCGAGCAGGCCTATCAAATGGGTCATGTGCGGGCCGGACAGGTGCTCGGACGCATGTATTACCTTGGCGCCGGCATCGACCGGAACCGGGAAAAGGCCGTCGACCTCTATCGCAAGGCCGCCGAACGCGGCGATGCCTATGCGCTGCATTCCCTTGGCATGGCCGAGATCAAGGGCGAGGGTACCGGCCAGAACGAAAAGGCGGGTCTGGAAAAACTGCTGCAGTCGGTGGAGGCAGGCCACACCTTCTCCTACAACGCCATCGGCGGGTTCTACCTCAACGGGCAGCATGTCGGCGAGAACGTCGACAGGGCAGTTTATTACTACAATCGCTCCGCGTCGCGCTCCGATATTTACGGCTACCTGAACATGGGTACGCTCTACCGGGACGGCAAAGGAGTGCCGCAGGACTATACGGCAGCACTTGGCTGGTTCCAGAAGGCGCATGACGGTGGCCATCCGGCAGCCGGGACGGCCCTCGGGCTGCTCTATTTCAACGGCCAGGGCGTCGAAAAGGACACAGACGAGGCAACCCGCTGGTTCCGGGAAAGTGCTCTGCGCGGCGATGCCTGGGGCGCGTTCAACACGGCCTATATGCTGGGTCAGAAAGACGGTGAGGAGGCGGGCCGTGACCGGATCCGCATGCTGGCGCTGGCGGAAGCCGTCGATCCGTCGTCTCCGGCCGCCGAACAGGCAAAAGGGGAGCTTGCCAAGGCAGGCAAGCCGCTCAAGGCCAAGGTGCTGCAACAAGCCCTGACCGACCTAGGCTTCGATCCCGGGCCAGTGGACGGGCAGCCGGGCCGAAAGACCCGCGACGCCCTGACGGAATTTTTCAACACCTCGGGGCGTGCTCCCGTTGACGGAGACGAGGCCCTGGTCGCTCTCGTCAAATATCAGTGGGAACAGAACAGGCCAAGGTACGATCTGTTTTAAGTAAACAAAGGAGATTTCGATGCGATCACTCTTGCGCGTATTGCCCTTCCTGGCAGCTCTTTCAATCCTGGTTTCGGGATGCCAATACCAGAATGCGACGAGTTCAAAACCGTCTGTCAAGGCAAAGAGTACCAAATCCACGTCGACCACCCGGCGCACGCCCGCAATCACCACCGACCCGAAGGACAACAACAACGGCGGTAACAGCGGCGGCGGTAATAGCGGCGGCGGCAACAGCGGCGGTGGAAATAGCGGAGGCGGTGGCAGCGGTCCTGGCGGCGGCGGCGGCGGATCCTGGGGTTAAAGCCATTTCTTGTGAGTTATCCGATGACCGCGTTCCTCAATCAGATTCTCCGTCAAATCGTGGGGACGGCCAGCTGCGCCCTCTTGTCGGCGCTGGCTTTTGCAGCACCCGCAACGGCCGGGCAGTGGCGGGCGCTCGTCATCGGCGTCGATGCCTATGAAAACGTTGCGCCGCTGAAAGGTGCGGTCAATGATGCTCGCGACATTGCCGACACGCTCAAGGCGGCGGGTGTCTCGGACCTGACGACGCTGTACGACGCGGCCGCCTCACGTCAAGCGGTCCTCACTGCGTGGGAAAATCTCGTCGAACGGGCGGATCAGGACGACGTTCTTGTGCTTTCCTATGCAGGGCACGGCGCCCAGGAACCGGAATGGGTGAAGGGATCGGAGGAAGACGGACTGGATGAGGTCTTCATTCTGTCCGGCTTCGATCTGAATGCGCCTGGAAACGGCGAACGCCTCAGGGACGACGACATCGCCGCGATGTTGCTCGCCGCAGGCGGGCGAAGCGTGCTGGTGCTGGCCGACAGCTGTCATTCCGGCACAATGACCCGGTCCATCGATCCGCGCATCAAGCGGCTTGGAACACGGCTGGTGGGTTTGCCGCCCTTCGAGAACGATGTCTTGCGCTCCAGCCCTTTGCCACCTTTTCTGGCAAAGGTGGAGGCCGATACGTCCGCAACGGACATGCAGGAACTGCCGAATGTGGTTTATGTCGGCGCGACCGTCGACGGTCAGGTCATCCCCGAATTGCAGATCGCAGGGGAGCCGCGCGGCGCTCTCAGCTGGGCTTTTGCCCGGGGTGTGGAGGGGCGCGCGGATCTCGACAAGGACGGCGGCATCTCCATGGAGGAGCTGAGCCTGTTTCTAAGGGAGACGGTGCGCATCGCCACCGAAGGACGGCAATCGCCCAGCCTGAGCGTCGGCGGGGACACCCGGTCCGCGGTTCTGCCACGGGTCAACAACCAGATGTGGGAGCGGGACGGGGGCGTGCTGACCCTTGCCGCAAGCACCGAAACGGCGGGACCTGTTCTTCAGAAACTCGCCGCCGGCCAGGACGGCCGGCTGAAAGTGATCAACGACGGGACTGCCGATCTGTTCTGGGATATCGAGGAAGGCGACGTCCTGACCAAGTTCGGCGATGTGGTGCTGAAGGGAAGGGCGGTCAACGCGGACGGTTTTGCGGCGGTCGTCTCAAAATGGCTGTTTCTCTCTGATCTCTATGCGCTGTCGCTGGAACGCCAGCCGATCGAAGGCAATCTGCAGCCGTCCGTCGGTCATATTCCCGAAGGCTCTCCCTTCAAGGTGGGACTGACATCCGAGAGTGCCGGCAACATGGTGGTCATTGCACTTGAAGCCGACGGAACCTTGCGCCTGCTGGCGCCCGACAGGAAGGCCGATCCGCTCGGCAAGGACACGACCATCTCCGCGGCAAAGCCTTATATACTGAATCTGCGCGCCGCATTGCCTTTCGGGGCGGATCATATCGTGATGCTGCGGTCCAGCGAGCCGATGCCGCAACTGGTCGGTGTTCTCTCAGCCCTTGACGGCCAGCCCCTGAGTGCCGACCTGATGCCGAAGCTGCTGCAGCTGATCGATCAGTCGGCGGAAGGAATAGGCATTGCGGGTGTTTACACCCAGCCCGCCGGATAAAAGGTGCCGCGAAAAGCGGGAACCGGGTTTTCGATATAAGACGCGGGTCAAACAGACCCAAAAGTCGCGTGAAATCTATTCGCATGAGCCCAGCGTGCTTGCGGCTGCGAACCTGGTCTATCCTGTTGCCACACAAAACTCTTTTATGTGACCATGGCCACACTCATTTTGCCATCCTTTGGTATTATCGGATCATAGCGAATGTGCTTGACCCTTGTGCGGGCCAGGCCGCAAAGATGAAAGATGAACCAGGAGATCGTCATGAAACACGTATCTGAAAAAGCCTCGTCGAGGCGAAGTTTGCGGGTGACCGGAATGGCTGCCCTTCTGTTTGGCGCAAGTGCCGGCATCGCTCTGGCAGATCCGATCGCGCTGGTCCTGGACAAGTCGGAAGACGTCGGTGTTTCCGCCTTCACCGAACTGATGCCTGGCGATGTTGTCGATCTCGGCGCGTCCGGCCATATCGATCTGCTCGACTATTCCGCTTGCCAGGAAGTCCGTCTGACCGCGGGTGTCGTGAAGGTTTCCTCCGGCGGTTATGCGCAGGAAGGCGGCGAACAGGAAGTCCTGCGTGCGGGCAATTGCCTACAGGCGGAAAGCGGTTCGGAAAATCAGACAGCCGAGAAGGGCCTGACCGTCACGCTGCGGAGCCTGGACCTGAAAAACAAGAAGGCGGCCTCGCTGATGCTGCGCTTCGACGACAAGCTGCGCGACCAGTACGACACCGTCTTTGTGTCCTTTGATGGTGGCGAACCCAAGCGGTTCGATTCTCTCGACAACATTTTGACGGCGATGCCTGACCGCGAAGCAGAAAACAATGCCGTCGAGGTTGAACTGTTCCTGCAGGGCAAGGCACCCGATTACGGCGTCGTCATGCGCACGATCACGATCGATCCGAAAGAGGTTGATCGGAACACCGCGGTTGTCATCGTGAAATGACATCAGGCGGCCGGTTCGCGGATGCAACCCTTGGCCGGAAGAAGCTGATCCTCCTAATCGCCCTTGTTGCGGTAAGTGCAGGTATCGCCATCGGTTTATCCGCAAAGAAGGCCATCTGGGAAGGCTGGTTCATTGACCGCCTGTTCCAGATCAGGGCCACCTTCACGGCGAACCGGGAGATGCTCCCGGCGCCGGTGGTGGTTGTCGGCCTCGACCAGGCGTCGCTCGATTCCGAGCGGCTTCAGACATTGCCGCGCGTTCTGATGACCCCGCTTCTGGCCAAGGCGGGCCAGGCGGTGCTCGATGCCGGTGCCCTGGCGGTCGGCTACGATTTCATTTTTTCCTATAATGCCGACGGTTTTGTCGATCCGAATTCCGGTGAAGCCCGCCTCAACGGTTACGACACCACCTTCAAACGCTTTCTCTTTTCCAATCGCGGCAAGGTTTTTATCGCCTCCGCGCAACTCGGAGTGCCGCATCGGTCCTTCAGCGGCGCCGCCGGGGATGGGGGCGTGCGTTCCGTCATCGTGACGCCCGACAGTGACGGCGTTGTCCGGCGGCACGATCCGGCCGAGGTGACGGGCAGCACCCGCCACATGATCGACGCGCTGCTCGAGCAGTCCGGGGCTACCGTTCCTGGGGAATACCTCGCCATACCCTATGCGCGGCTCGCAAGCTCACAGCCTTATTTCTCCTTCATCGACATCCTCGAAATGTCGGACACGGAAGAGGGGCGCGAAGAACTGAAGAAGCAGTTTGACGGCAAGGCCGTTCTCTTCGGCGGTCTGCTGCCGACGGAAGATCATCATTATTATTCCGACCGGTTCCTGCCGCGGATCGCTCCGGATCTGGCGGCAACAGGGGTGACCGGAAGGCCGCAATACCTGACGGATTACACCGCCGGCGTGTTCATGCTGGCCGATCTTGCCGGTGCTGCGCTGACTGGCCGGATCGCTGTGGAGCCTCCCGCGGGCAGCTTGCCGGCACTGGCCGTCCTATTTGCCGTCGCCGGCACGCTGGCAGGCTTGCTTCTGCCGTTGACCGCACTCCTGCCGGTTGCGCTTCTGGGAGCTTTTGTCGGCCTGAGTGTCAGTTTTCTGGGGCTTGAGGCTGGCTTGCTTATTTCTCCCGGCGTTGCGCCGGTTGCCTGTGTCAGCGCCATGGTCGTGTCTGCCGTCGGCAAGATCAGCATCCTGCAACGCCGCCAGCGGTCGCTCGTTCGCCTGTTCGGTCACTACCTTGCGCCGGACGTCATCCGGCAGATGGCGCGCTCGGAACAGCTGCCTGAACTGGGTGGCGACACACGGCACGTGGTCGTCGCCTTCATCGATATCGTCGGCTTCACCAAGATGTCGGAGAGCCTTGCGGACAGGGATGTGGTGCGGGTCGTCAATTCCTGTTTCGATGCGATAGGCAAGGTCATCACCAAGCATCAGGGCTATATCGACAAATACATAGGTGACGCCATCATGGCGGTCTGGAATGCGCCGAATACGGTCAAAAATCCCGAACAGGCGTCGGTCGATGCCGCCGTGGAGATCATCGGCCTACTGGACCACATAAGGACCATCACCGGTCAGCAGCCACTCGATCTTCGTATCGCTCTCAATGCCGGCCCGGTGCTGGTCGGCGATATCGGCGGTGTTCACCGGCGCTCCTTCACGGTGATGGGGACGACCGTCAACACCGCTAGCCGGATCGAATCCGTTGCCAAGGACAAGAAGGTTCGTCTGGCTGTCAGCCAATCGGTGGCCGAAAAGCTGCCCGGGAGATATCCCAAGGTGGAAATCTGGTCGGGAAGGTTGCGCGGTCTCAGCACCGATATGGCGGTCTATACGCTCGACAGGCCGGAACTGTTCATGGAGGACGCCGAGCGTCCCGGCGTCACGCCGGCTGAACAGGATCGTGCCAATCTGTTGAAATTTCCCCGCTGACGCGGCTCAAAGGTCCCCAGTGGCTTTTGCATCTTTTCGCGGCTTCCGGCATGATCGGGACAACGCGTTTCGCCGGAGTTTCACCGGACTTGAGCAGCATTGTTGCTGCCGCTTCAGGGTTTCCACATGGTTGAATGGCCTCATAACCAGGACAAAGGCAGCCCCGGCCAAAGGAGCCATCGTCCCGAGTTCGACCGGACGATCATCGTTCCGGCACGAGGCAAGCACGGTTCAGCCGCTATGGGACAGCCTTCGGACCCGCCGGCGCCAAAACCACCCAGGCCGCCCGCTGCACCGCCAAAGCCCGCGCGCAGGCGGTCTCCGCTCGGGCTTTATGCTGCGCTTGCCGCCGGTTGCCTGGTGCTCGGCGGTGCGGTCGGGGGTGTTGCTCATCTCATCACCTCCGGCGCCATTTCCTTTTCAGAGCCGAAGTTCACAGGCGGGCAGGAGATTGCGGCAAACCAACCGGAAGAACCGGTTGCCGTGGAAGCCGGTGACGTTGGAGCAGACGATCCCATCGTGGAGGATACGCCAGTCCCGCCACAGGACAGCGACACCACGTTGGCGAACGACGAAGAGCTGGACATTCCCGCCGACCCGTTCTTCGACATGGCCCTGTCGGCAGTCATACCGCTGGCCGGCGACCCGGTGCTGCTGGGGGGCGGGGCCGCGAACACACGGATCGAGCTGACCGAGCGCCCGGTGCCAGATTCTGCAAGCGGCAGCGGTCCGCTCGCCATTCCTGCGGTTGTCGCTTACGTGCTGGACAGCGAAATGCTTGACGAAAATGGCGATCTCGTCATCCGCGCACCCGGCAGCGAGGCGGATTTCCAGTTCGGCAATTTCGGCGGCGGTGAACAGTCCGCGGACCTGCAGGTCGAAGAGGAGCCAGACGCGACGGCCACGTCGCCCGACCTTCCGGTCTTTTTGAAACCCGACACGGACACGCTCAATCTCTACATGAGCGAACGGCCGATCGGGCAGGGACCAAGCCGGATCGAGGTCAAGATGGAAGTGCCGAAGGCCACCGCCTTGAAGGAATTCCTAAAGACCAACGGGTTTGACGAAGAGGTGCTCGATCCGTTGGTCGACTATGCCCGCAATACCTTCAGCAAGAGCGATCTGGTCGCGGGCGACAAGATCGCCGTCAGGGGTGTCCGGATGCCCAACAAGGTCGGCCGGATCGGTGACTATTACCGGCCGGTGCAGATGTCCATCTATGCAAAGGACGGCTATCTTGGGACAGCCTCCTATTCGCCGGGGCCGGATGGCGGCAGTTATGTCGGCGGCGCCGATCCCTGGTTCGGCAAAACCATCGTGCAGGAAAAGGTCGCGAACGATCAAAAAGCTGCGCCCGCCAAGAGCATCCGCCTCATTGACGGGCTCTATGCAACCGCCGTCCGCAATGCCGTGCCCGCTTCCATCGTGGGCGAGGCGATCGCCTATCTGGCACCCACAACCGACCTGAAGCGCGACGTCAAACCGGACGAGCGCTTCATGCTGATCTTCACCGATTCACCGCGCGACGAGAAACGCGGTGGTGGCAGGGTATTGTTTGCGGGCGTGCGCCAGGGCGATAACTGGTCGGTTCGCTGTTATGTCCTCAAGGCGCCAGGCAACCGCGGCTTTGCCTGCGTCAACGAGGGCGGCAAGGTCAGCGTTTCCGGGGCCATGCTGGTGCCGGTGAAAGGCGTGCTGACATCGAAATTCGGCATGCGGTTCCATCCGATCAAGAAAATCGAACGGCTGCATGCCGGCGTCGACTGGGCGGCGCCTTCCGGAACACCGATCCACGCAGCGTTCTCCGGCAAAGTCACCTATCGCGATGTGCGCGGCGGCTATGGCAACTTCATTGAACTGACCCACAAGGACGGCATCACAAGCCGTTATGCGCATATGCTGAAATTCGCGGACGGGATCGAACTCGGTTCGGTCGTCCAGGCCGGCGACTTGATCGGCTATATCGGCACAACGGGCCTGTCGACCGGGCCGCATCTTCATTTCGAAATCCGCCACAGGGGGGAACCGACGGATCCGCTCGCCTTTGAAATGGAAACAGGGGCGGACGCACCGCAATCGGTCGCCAGCAACGACCTGCAAGGCTACAGGGCGGAAATCGCTGAAATCCTGACAGTGCAGTAAGTTTCAGCCGTCGATGGCCGGATTTGTGATCTGCATCCCGGTTTGACCCAAGGTGATGGTATATTCTTTTCAGAACCGCAATCAGCTTTGAGGCGATCATGGGACCTCCCGCAGCCCGACTTGGCGACTTCCACGTATGCCCGATGACACCGATTCCACCGGGTCTGCCAATCATCCCGCCCTGCATGGTCACTGTCCTGATCGGCAAACGGCCCGCCGCGCGTGTGACTGACCTGTGCGCCTGTGTCGGACCGCCGCCGGCCAATGTCGATCCGATCGTCTTCGGCTCGCCCACGGTGCTGATCGGCAAGCTGCCTGCTGCGCGGATCGGCGACCCGACCTTGAAGGGCGGTATCATCACGACCGGCGAGTTCACCGTCCTGATCGGCATCTGATATTTCTTGCGGGAACGTCAGAACCGTTTCCGAAGTTCAGAAAAATAAGCCCGGCTGTACGTAGACCGTTCAGCCGGGCGCGCTTTTTCAGAAAGCTTTCTCAGGCAGCGGCTTCGGCTGCCTCGCCAATCACGATTTCAATACCCTGATCGCCTGCCTTCAGCGACACATTAGCGACTTCCTCGCCGTTCATCTGGGCTGTCAGGAACGCCCGTGACAGTTTCGGCAGAAGGTCGTTGGTCAGGATGTTGTCGATCATGCGCCCGCCGCTGTCCGGATCGCGGCAGAGCGAGACGATATGCGCGACCACATCTTCGCCGTAGGAGAGCGTCGCGCCCCGGTTCTGCTTCACGCGCTTGACGATGCGATTGAGCTGCAGGCGAACGATGAAGCCGAGCATGGATGGCGACAGCGGATAATAGGGAATGGTGACGATACGGCCGAGGAGTGCGGGCGGAAACACATCCAGAAGAGAGGGGCGCAGCTCTTCGGCGAGCTTTTCCGGGTCGGGGGCGTTCGGGTCCGCCGCCGCCATGCCTGGATCACTGGAGACCGGCGTATCCAGCATGTTGCCGGCCGCATGCATGATCACCTCCGTGCCGACATTCGAGGTCAGCAGGATCAGCGTGTTGCGGAAGTCGATCCGGCGTCCCATGCCGTCTTCCATCCAGCCCTTGTCGAAGACCTGGAAGAAGATTTCATGCACGTCCGGATGGGCTTTTTCCACTTCGTCCAGCAGCACCACGGAATAGGGCTTGCGCCGCACGGCCTCCGTCAGGCGGCCGCCTTCGCCGTAGCCGACATAGCCAGGAGGCGCGCCCTTGAGACCGGAGACAGAATGGGCTTCCTGGAATTCCGACATGTTGATCGTGATGAGATGATCTTCGCCGCCATAAAGCGTTTCGGCCAGGGCGAGTGCCGTTTCGGTCTTGCCGACGCCTGAAGGGCCGCAGAGCATGAAGACGCCGATAGGCTTGTCCGGGTTGCCGAGCTGGGCGCGACTGGTCTCGATGCGCTTGGCGATCATGGCAAGGCCGTGGGCCTGACCGATGACCCGCTTGTTGAGGCTGTCGGTGAGGTTGAGAATTGTCTGCATTTCGTCCTGCACCATCCGGCCGACCGGAATGCCGGTCCAGTCGGAAATGATGCTGGCAACCGCCTCGTCGTCCACATAGGCGTAGACCATGCGGTCGTCTTCGGGGATCGCAGAGAGTTCCGTCCGCTTGGCCGTAAGCGCGGCGCGGATTGCTTCTTCGCTGGTAAGATCCACGTCGAGATCCAGCTCGATCTTGTCGATCGGGACGAGAGCCGGGCCTTTCTTTTCCGGATCGTCGATCTCTTCGCTTTCGGGATGTGGTGCGGGTTCACCTCCGCGCAGCTCAGTAAGAGCTCTGTTGAGGCGCCGGATTTCCGCCACCAGCTTGCGCTCGCGTTCCCAATCGGCGCGGACGGTTTCGATCCTGTTTTCGGTCTCCTCAATGGCCGCCGTCAGGGCGTCGAGCTTTTCCTGGTTCTCCATGCCGAGTTCGGCATCGTTGGTGAGCGCCGTTTTTTCCGTCTCCAGAAAGCCTTTGCGCGCCGTCAGGTCCAGAAGTCTGGCCGGAAGCGCAGCCTGGGAAATGTTCACACGTGCGGATGCCGTGTCGAGCACGCTGACAGCCTTGTCCGGCAACTGGCGGGCCGGGATATAGCGGTGTGAAAGGGACACGGCGGAGCGCACGGCGCTGTCGAGGATACGCACCTGGTGGTGCTCTTCCATCGGTCCGAGCAGGCCGCGCACCATGGCGAAGCACTTTTCTTCGTCCGGCTCATCGACTTGCACCGGCTGGAAGCGGCGGGTAAGAGCCGGATCCTTCTCGAAATGCTGTCGGTATTCCGACCAGGTGGTGGCGGCAACGGTGCGCAGGGTGCCGCGGGCAAGCGCCGGTTTCAGGAGATTGGCTGCATCGCCCGTACCGGCCGCACCACCGGCGCCAACCAGGGTGTGGGCTTCGTCGATGAAGAGGATGGTCGGTACGATTGACCCGTGAACGGCGTCGATCACGGCACGCAGCCGCTTCTCGAATTCACCCTTCATCGAAGCGCCGGCTTGAAGCAGGCCGAGATCGAGGGCGCAGAGCCGGGTGCCGATCAGCGCGGGTGGTACATCGCCGGCAACAATTTTCTGGGCGAAGCCTTCGACAATAGCCGTCTTGCCGACACCGGCTTCACCGGTCAAGATCGGGTTGTTCTGCCGACGCCGCATCAGGACGTCGATAACCTGACGGATTTCCTCGTCGCGGCCGACGATTGGATCGAATTCTTCGTTGCGCGCGCGGGCGGTGAAGTCGACCGTGAACTGACGCAGGGCTTCCTCGCCGGGTCCGCCTGCACCCGTAAAGGGTTCCGCCGGTCCTTCGCCCGGTGTGGCAGAGGCCGCCTTGGCGCCGGAGCCGTCAATCGGTCCGGCGCGAACCTCGCCGGAATTTCCGGCGATTGCATCCAGATTGCTTGCGATTTCGTCGCGCTTCAGCTTGTTGAGGGCCGACGACAGCCGGAAGAGTTGCGTCCGGGAGGATTCGTCACCCAGAACCGCAAGCAGCACATAGGCCGAGCGGATCTTGTAGTCGGCGAAGGAAAGCGTGCCGACGAACCAGGCGCCTTCCAGGGCTTCCCGGAAAGGCTTGGACATGGACGGCAGTTCGGTCTGGTTGATCTTCAGTTCCGCGATCGCCGCCTGCAGATCCTTGTCCACGGTGCCGAAGTCGACATCGAAATGGCGCAGGATCATGCTGAAATCGGTGCTTTCGTCCCGGATCAGATAATAGAACCAGTGCAGCAGCTCCAGGTTCCGGTGGCCTGCGTCCTTGGTCAGCCGCATCGCCTTGTCGAGGCTGGCATAGGCGACGGAATTGATCTTGTAGGCAACGTTTTCTACCGTAATGTCACTCATGGCAACGGTCCTTCAGACTGGATCTGCGGATGTTCGATCGGATCGATTGAACATCCAAAAGGGGTACGATTTCAAATCATTCGAGCGCCTTGCCGATGACAATCGGCGCCTGTTCTACTGATAGACTGCAGTGTGCCGGCGCACAGGCCGGAAACGGGTGTCGGTGAGCATCTCTTCGTCCTCTCCGTCGGGCGGAGGAGGTGTGTCTTCTTCCTGTGTTGCCGGTTTCAACCAGCCGATATGGCCGAGCGTCGCGGAGTTGTTGCGGTTCATCTCTACAGACGAAGCGCAACGTTTCGGCAACGCCAGCTCGATTTCGTATTCGATTTCCAGACCAAGATAGAAATCGATGAGATCGAACAGCTTCTCTGTCCACGGGTTGGGCCTGGTACGGGTCGGCGGCAGGAATTTCCGGTATTCGTCGAGTGAGCGTGTGAAGATCCGGATGCGGATCTTGTCGCTGACGCTGTAGACCTTGGCGCCGACAATGGTGTCGAAGCCGAGCGCGCCGGCGCCGCCCGGGCCGAAGCTGCCAAGCCGCAGCTGGTCGTCCTTGTCAAGATGCAGCCAGGTGCCGACACACTGGTCGATCTCGACCTTGACCCCGAAGACGCCGGTGATCAGCGCCTTCAGCCGGGCAGGGCTCTTGGTCTTGGGCGACATCAGGCCCGCATAAAGCAGCTTCAGGCGGTCATCGATACGGTCGAGATCGCGGAAGATCGGCGAGCCGATGCCGATTGCGGAGCCGAGATAGGCCAGGAAACGGTCATCGTCGGGCCGGTCATGCTGCACTATGGGTCTGGCATCGGCCCAGGCGCGAAAGAACAGCTGGATGAAGCGGTTGTTGAAGAGGTCGAGGAAGCGCGGAAAGCTGTCGTCGCCCCGTAGGCCCCGCATGATCGCCTCGTCCGTATAGGCCGAGGGCAGAGCGCCGTGGGGACCGAGCAGGCCGAGGAAGCGTTCCAGCAGAACGAGACCGCCGTCCGGATCCCTGGTCGCGCGTTCGATTGTCGATGTTGCGAATTCGCTGGAGGGGTCCTGGCCAAAACGGACGATATCTTCCATCGTCCGGCGGCTTTTGCCGATCCGGGGCGGGGCGGGCTCGTCGGCCTTCTTGGGGTCCATGCCCTTGGAGGCCGCACCTGGTGCGGTCTGACCTTCCAGCATGCGCAGCACCGCCAGGAGATCGTGACCGCCGGGATGCTGCTGGATGCGATCACCGAGGGCGGAGAGGAGCGAAGCATATTGCTGCTGGACCGGAACTTCGATCCGCGGTGCCTCCGGTGGCGGTTGGTCTTCGTCGTCCTGAATCATCTCGGATGCAGGTGGAGTTTCAATCAATTCCGGCTCAGCCGGGGCCGGATCCTCTTCGGTCGTCTCGTCAGGCTGTGAAGCATTTTCGTCGACGGTAGGCGTATCCGCGCTTGAGGCATCTTGAGTGACCGCTTGCGATTGCATCGCGGGCGATGAAGCCGCTTCTGCATTTTCCGGCGCGGGACCAGTTTTCACTTCCGGCGGTGCGGTCTCCCCCTCCGCGTCTGATTGCGCTTCTTCCGGAAACGCCGTGGGCCCGTCGGCGGGATCTGGCCAGATCATTTCCGAATGTGGTTCTTCCGCGTCGGCTTTGACTGCCGTCTCCTGCTCGGAGTTCGTTGTTTCATCCGATTTTATCGCTTGCGACTTTATCGGTGTATCGGATGACGTCTCCGGCTCTTCTGCCTTGAGGTCCGGCTCGGAGATCTCGGTTGTTTCGGCGGGCGTCGGGTCATCACTTGGTGCCGCACTCTTGCCGGCTTCAGGCCAGACGGCTTCCAGGCCGGCACCCGGGCGCACAACTGTCTTGTCGCGCACGACGCGTGTCTTGGCCTTGGATTTGTCCTTGGTGCCGCTCATAGCACCCCTTTCGCACCGATCCGGGGGGGCCATTTCATGATGACGCCGCGGTCCGTGGTTGCGATGACGCATTGGGTGAAATGATTGATCGAGGCATATTCGGCGATGAAGCGGTCAAGCACTGCGCCAAGCAGGAAGGCACTTGCCCCCTCGAAGGCCTTGTCGTCGAGTGTGATCGTGACTTCGAGGCCCCTGGCAACGCCGGTGCCGGACTTCTGCTGCAGCCGTCGAACGACTGGACGGGTGGAGACCGATCGGACGGATTGCGCCTGACGGTCCGCTGCGCTGTCGGCGAGGGGAGCGAACACGCTCAGCAGATCGCGGAAGGAGCGGCCATCGGCCCCGGCGGCGTCGTGAACCAATCCGGTGTGATTGAGCGCCAGAATGTTGATGAGGCGCCACGCAATCGCTCCGGCATGGCCTTGCTCGCCGAGGCGTTCGTTGTAGGAAAGAAGCGGCGGTCGCGGCTGGGTTGGGCCGGCAACACAGTCGACCTTGAGGCCGATATCCTCCAGCACGCGGAAGTCGCCGATGTCGGACGTCTCCGGATTTGAGCCGACGGGAAGGTCTGCGGCAAGCGCCCGGTTGGATGCAAGCACCTTCAGGGAGAGTTCGGCAAGGCGCTTCTTTCCGGTCTGAAGCAGCGCAGCAGCCTGCGCACCACTGGAGATCGAAACGAAGGTTTCCGTGCCGATATAGGGGCTCGGCTGCATGCGGCGGATTTCGGAGGAGGATTGGCGGCGGGGCAGCCGGCGGATGGTGTAGAACCATTCATGCCCTGCCTTTTCCGTATCCGGTGCGACGCTGTAGAGAGGTTCCACCGGCCGCTTTTCACCACCCGAGAAATGGGCAAACACTTCCGTCACCGAATGGACTTCATAGTCGATCGGCCGTGTGCGGTCGGTGATGACCGCAAATTCATGCTGGCCTTTCTTGATCGGCACCCGGTCGGTCTGCCGTTCGAAGAGGTTGACGGCCGGGGCCGCATGCAGGGCGAAGATCTTTTTCTCAACATGTGCCGGCAACCGGCTTTCCGCTTCGTCGAATACGAAGATCACATCGAAGGACTTGGCGCGGATACGGTCGAGATAGCGGCGCAGGCCCGTCAGGCGGAAGCCCAGATAGCTGCGTGGGAAGTTGAAATAGTCACGCAGGTGATCGAAACCTGTGAAGAGACGCAGGTCATTGTGCAGAAGCGCATCTTCCTCGTCAAAACCGAGCTGCTCGATCGCATCGACCGGCAGGCGCTGCAGGCTTGCCTGTCCATAGGCGTCTTCGGTGCGAAGATAGAGTGCGATCGTGTGGCCGAAGATCTGTTCATAGACCCTGGCCGCAAGATCCAGAGGACCGATCAGACGGATAGGCAGGCTCTCTATGCGGCAGCCAGAGACCTGGTATTCCGGCTTCTTCAGCGCGTCTTTCGCGGAGACTTCGTTTTCCGGGTCCTCAGCCATGCGGTGGGTCAAGGTGATCGAAAGGCCGGCCCGCGTACGCCGGTCCTCGGCCATCGCCGCGCCCAGCCCCGAAACCTGTGCGGCGGAACTCAGATATTTCGCACCGGTCAGTTCCAGCGGCGTCAGCATGACGGGAGCCGTCAGGGTGAAGCGGCAACGCACTTCCCCCTGTCTTTCCCGGAAAACCGCCTCCATCGGCGCATGCCGGGCGATCCTGATGCCATTGCGCAGGTTCGCGTCGCCGTATTTCGGCGTGATGCGGGCCAACACGAGGGACGGGATCGGGGCGAGGGCGGTGGGATAGAGCTGCTCGAAGAGATTGGAGGTGAATTCCGCGAATTCGTGTTTCATCTTCAGCTGAACGCGCGCTGATAGAAACGCGGTTCCTTCCAGCAGTCCCGACAGCATCGGGTCCGAGCTATCCTCCAGCAGACCGCCCAGGCGTTCGGCGACTGCCGGATAGGCCTCGGCGAAGGAAGCGCCCTGTTCCCGGAGATAGGTCAGTTCCTGATTGTAGAGATCCAGAAATTCCCGGTTCATGCGGTCGCCCCGATGATCTTGATGCGGCCGAAGGCGGGATCGACATCGGCGATGAATTCACTGCCGATCCTGACTGGATCGCAGCGGATTTCGGCCTTGATAATGAAACGGACCTTGAAGGTTTCGCCCTCCGCGTTTTCGTCGCGATGAACCTGAAGTGTGCGTGGGTCCATACGCGGTTCGAAGCGGATCAGCGCTTCTCGAATGTCGTCGGCCAACCGGTCGATGCGGACGGTATCGACGATATGGACAGAGAGATCCGGCAGACCGTAATTGATGATGGAGGTCGCGACTTCGGGAAAGTCGGAAAGGTCCTGCGTGGAATTGAGATTGACCGTATTGAGAAGCGCTTGAAGATCGTGGCGGACTTCGGCAATCAACGTATGTTCCGATACGCCGTAGCTGCGTGACAGCCTGCGGCCCGATTTGAGCCGCCCGTCTTTCTGCTCTTCCTTGCGGCGGGCTTGCGCGGCCTTGTAGTCCGGGTCGTCCATAGCCCGGAAGGCCCACATCAGCGGGGAGTGCATTTTCGCTGTCGATTTAGCCATTGGCCATGCCCACGCTGACTGCTGCCCCTGAAATCTTTTGTTTTTTCGACGGAAACCCGTCCCGGGATCGGACCCGATAAGTCACTGAAAAGCAAGAGGCTGCCGCGCCTGAGCGCGGCAGCCCTGTCGGCCGGAGCCTTATTTCTTTTCGTTTGCCGCAATGTCCCAGGCAAACTCGGGAGCTGCGCCCTTGGAGCCGTCCGGCTTCTGTTCGGTGTAGATGTACTTGTATTCACCGAAGTTCAGCGTGCAGCTTTCCGTGATACGGTCGTCGGAGCCGCTGCCACCGGTCGAGACGTTGGTGACGATAATGTCCTTCATCTCGATCTTGATATATTCCAGCGGGCTGTCACCGGCTGCCTTGCGCACGAAAAGGGTGCCCTTGGCGATGTGCTTGCCGGTGGAGACGTGCTGCAGCAGCACCGGGGTCGACTTGTCGACATACTTGGTGATGCTCAGGTCCTGGAAGTGTGCCTTGCCGGAACCGGAACCGCCGCCCATGTGCGTGGTGCCGGACTGGGATGCGCCCCAGGACCAGGAAAGGACGTCAATCTTGTCCTTGTGGCTCTTGTCCTGTGCTTCACCCTTGATACCATCAAGTTCCAGAAAAAAATCGACAGCCATTTTAATAGATCCTCTTGGTTGTTGACGGCCAGGAACCTCTACCTGGCACATGCTCTGCTATTCCTGACAACTACCTCGGACCTCTCGGTCCAAACCCCTTGGTGCTTGCGCACCATGTTTGTACCTCCGCCCGGCTGGGCCGGACTGCACCCCTTGCGGAATGCCTGCCGGGGGGCGGGCTGCCGCCCTCCGGCAATTCGTGAAATCAGTTTCCGTCCTGCGGAATGCGGGACGCCAGGCTCATGCCGATGTCCATGCCTTCCAGCTGGTAGTGCGGACGAAGGAAGAACTGGGCCCGGTAGTAGCCGGGGTTTTCCTCGTCGGGCACGATGGTGACCTTGGCTTCCCGAAGCGGCTTGCGCGCCTTGGTTTCCTCGGTCGAATTGTCCGGATCGCCATCGACATAGTCCATGATCCAGTCGTTCAGCCACCGCTGCAGCTGTGCCGATTCCTTGGTCGAGCCGATCTTGTTGCGCACCATCACCTTGAGATAATGGGCAAACCGGGTGGTCGCGAACATGTAGGGCAGGCGGGCGGACAGGTTGTCCGAAGCCGTTGCGTCCTTTCCGTCCGGACCAGAGAACTGGCGCGGCTTGAAGACGGACTGAGCACCCAGGAAGGCTGCCTGGTCCGTGTTCTTGCGGTGGATCAGCGGGATCAGGCCGAGACGCGAGATCTCATGTTCACGCCGGTCCGAAATCGCAACTTCTGCCGGGCATTTCTGATCTACGCCGCCGTCATCGGTCTCGAAGACGTGGGTCGGCAGATTTTCCACCAGACCGCCGCTTTCAACGCCGCGGATCCGAACCGTCCAGCCAAATTCCTTGTAGGCCCGGTTGACGTTGGCAGCCATTGCATACGCGGAGCTCATCCAGGCGTAGTTGTTGTGGTTGTCCTCGCCGAATTCTTCCTCGAAGGCGAATTCTTCGACCGGGTCGGATTTGGCGCCGTAGGGCTGGCGTGCCAGCACGCGGGGCATGGTCAGACCGAGATAACGGCTGTCTTCGGATTCCCGGAGCGTACGCCATTGGGCGTGGATCTCCGTATCGAAGATTTTGGACAGGTCCCGCTTTGCCGGCAGTTCCGTCCAGCTGTCCATCTGCATCAGCTGCGGATCGGCCGCGGCCAGGAACGGAGCGTGGGCAGCCGACGCGATCTTGGCCATGCCGCGCAGCACCGTGATGTCCTGCGGATCGTACGAGAACTCGTAGTCACCGACGAGGCAGCCGTAAGGCTGGCCGCCGAGCTGGCCGAATTCAGCTTCGTAAATCTGCTTGAACAGCGGGCTCTGGTCCCATTTGGCACCGCGGTAGCTCTTGAAGACGCCTGCCAGTTCCTTCTTGGAAATGTTCAGGAACTGCAGCTTCAAGGAAGCGTCGGTTTCCGACTGGTGAACCAGATAGTCGATGCCGCGCCAGGCGCTTTCCAGCTTCTGGAATTCCGGGGCGTGAATGATCTCGTTTACCTGGGCCGTCAGCTTCTCGTCCAGTTTTGCGATCATTTCGTCGATCGTGTCGTAGACGTCGTCCTTGATCAGCGCCTGGTCGGACAGGGCTTCCGCAAGGAAGGTCGACATGGCGTTGTCAACAAGCGCGTTGGCCGTATCCTGCTCGTTCTTGATGCGGAAGTTCTGCTTCAGGATCGAGGCAAATTCCTCTGGGCTTTTTTCAATCGCGACTTCGCTCGCAGCTGCGCCACTGGTTTGGGCGCTGGTTTCGGTGTTGCTCATTTATGCCTCCTCCGTACCGTCGCCGTCAGCAGAAGTCTCTGTAGCTTTCGCCTTGTCGGCTTCGATTTTCTGAGCAAGGGCCTGCATCAGGGCCGGATCCCGTGTCAGCTCTTCAAGCTGGGAAATGGCCTGGACGCGCCCGTCCATCATCGTGCGCAGCGCGGCAAGACTGCGGCGCGCATCGAGAAGCTTTTTCAGGGCCGGTACCTGCTCGGCAACCTTGCCCGGGGTGAAGTCGTCCATGCTCTTGAAGCGAAGCTGGACGCTCAGCTTGGAATTGTCCGACCCCGACAACTTGTCCTGCACGGTGAAGGAGGTGCCAGGTTCGATGGCTTCCATCCGCTTGCTGAAGTTGTCCATGTCGATGTCGAGCAACTTGCGGTCGTCGATGTCGGGCTTTTCTGCGCCAGGGTTGTCGCCGGACAGATCGGCCATGATGCCCATCACAAAGGGCAGTTCGACCTTCTGTTCCGCATCAAACGGATCTTCGTAGAAAATATGGACGCGCGGAGGTCTGTTGCGCTTAATAAAGCTTTGCCCACTGTTCGATGCCATTGTACTTGCCTTTCATTTCTTTGACCCAAGATGTGTAAGGTCAATTTTAGTCAAATACTCACGCTGCGCTTCTTGTTGGTCGTTTGAATTTTATGTCTGCGCTTTGTCTCTTTGATATCTATGTACTTCGATTATCGTGATTGGAAAGTGATCGCAGTCACAGGATCGCCGGTTTCTGTTTTTTCTCTTAAATATTGAGGACCTAATGGCCGTTTATGTCAAGAACGAAGCTCTGAACTCTAGGGAATGCCAGCGTTTCTGAAGGTGAATGAATCATTCCTCTTCCGGACGCAGGAACAGGTTGAGAAGGCCCGTGAATGAGCCGGAGCTCATGTTCTGTGCCTCGTCGAGCAACAGGGGTATCGGGCTTGTTGGCTCGTTCGCGGTATAGTAGCCCTTCACGGCGGCAATGCCGTTCATGGCGTCGCTGCGGCTTTCGATGACCATGACGGAAAAACCGTCGATGTCGCCGAGATCGCGGTCGTCGTTTTCATTGAGTTCCACCAGCCTGTCGTTCGACAATTGCAGGCCGCTGGTGCCCAACAGCAGGGCGATGTCGTCGAACCGGCGCGGCATCAGGATCTTGAGGGCGTCCAGATAGGACCGGCCGACGAGGCCCCGTGCTTCACGCACGAGGAAGAGGGCGGGGTGCGACGGTTCTCTGGAGGCGAAATAGTCTTCCACGGCGTCCAGGATCAGCTTGGCTTGTGCGGCGTTGCGGATGTCCACCTTTGCGGCTGGTCCCGGCACGGCGGTCCGCGTTTCCTCTCCCGCACCTTCCGAAGGAGCGTCGGACGCTTCATCGGGCGAAATCTTTCCGAGGCGGACGTTGAGCTCGGCGCTCATGGCCTTCAGAAGGGTTGTAAGCTCCTCGTAGTCCGGCGGCGCGGCCTTGGCGCCGCCTTCCTTCAGCTTTTCTGTGCAGATGGATGCGATCTGCTCCAGCTCCTCGGGCAGGTCGGCGAGATCTTTCAGAACCTCGTCAATCGTGTCCTGCTCCAGCTCGCCAGACGTCAGGGCGGCTTCGATAGCTCCGAGTGAAATGGTGTGTTCGTCCGGTCGTGCCGTCGCAGTGCCTGCGGCGATCTGAATGGCGCGGTAGCTGATCGGACCGCTTCTGCGGGTCTTCAGGAGCGGCGCGGCTTCCAGAGGCAGCGTGATGGTCGGGCGATTGTTCAACGCCTCCAGCGCACCCATGCGCTCCATATGTCCAAAGTCCGCATCGCTTGGATGCACGTCCTGCCAATGCTCTTCAAGCAGCTTGCGGATGGTCCGCACGGCGTTGGCAAAGGTATGCAGCTGTCCTGCCAGCAGGCCAAACTGGGCAACCATGATAAGCAGCCGCAGATCCCTGGACTGTTTCAGGAAGCCATCCATCTGTTTGAAGAGGTCGGTGAAATCGATTTCCGAGCGATCAAATTCGCTGAAACGCTCCGGCAGCAATTCCTCGCAGGAATCGAGCAATGCGGCAAAGGCGGGTTCCGTGTCGTAGAGGTCCGGTCCGCAGCCGGCACCCGGGCCGACTTCGCTGCCATAGACTTCCGGATCGAAATTCATGCTGCACCCCACCCCAGTCACGTCCCGGCTTCAGGCCTCCGGGAAAGGCCGCTTCCATTGTTGCGTTCCGGCCGGTTCTGCACCCGGCCGGAGCGTTTACGCCGTGGTTATTGCTGATCGAAAACCAGCTTGCTCTCCACACGCCGGTTCGCCGGATCATTGACGTCGGAAACCTTCGGCCGCGATTCGCCATATGCAGCGGTTTTCAGCCGGTCGCGGCCAACGCCGAGATTGATCAGGAACTGGGTGACGGCCTGGGCGCGGTCTTCGGACAGACGCTGATTGTAGGATTCCGATCCGACGCCGTCAGTATGGCCCTCGATCACGAATTTTGCGCTGGCAAGTTCGGGATCGCTGATTCCCTTGGCGAATTCGCGAAGGTTTGCCTGAGCAGCCGGGCTTAGGCGCGCGGAGGCATATTCGAAGGAGACCAGAAGATTGAACCCGACATCGATGGCCTTGGTTTCCGGATCGACGATGAGGGTCTCTTCCGCCGTCACCTCAGTGGCCTGGCCATCGCCGCCGCCACCTTCCTGAGTGACGGCCACCTGACCTCCCTCGTCGGTCTTGCCGGACGGATTGCACTCGTCGCGAGTGCCGATGCACAGCGCCCTTGTGCCGCCGGCCGGCTTCAAGGAGCGGGTCTTCAGCTGCTTGAAGTGTTTGCTGACTTCATCGGCAGAGAAGGTCGCGTCCTGTGCAGTGGCCGTACCGACAAAGGCCGGGCCGGCAAGCACGGCGAGGGCAACGGAGGTTGCCAACAGTGTGCGGCGGAAAGCGTTCTGAGCGGTTCTGGACCTGTCAGAATGGGAAATATAAAGGGTCACGATTTCTATCCTCCCTGTGGAGTGTTCGAATGCGTAGCCGGAACTGGCTTCAAAATGTATCGTGCCATATCGTCTGAATATTAGTGTGGCGAAAGTCACTAAAGTGCGTTTTGATGTCAGTATGTCCTTTTGTGGCGAAGAAGCAAGAGGAGAGCAGGTGGGGTGACGTTACTGAACCGGCTGAATAAATATCGGTGGTTCCCGGCATTGTTTGAGGGCAGTTCGGTAAGGTGCCGGTCGGTCCAGCGTCACAAAAAGATATGGGATCTAAAGTATTTGCAACAATTGTGTTCTTGAGCACATTATTTTTGACGGATGCGCCATAGGGTTTGAGGCGAGGCAGCCATGTGGTTGCCGTACCCCGAAACGGCAGTATTTCCGAGGAGAGCTTTCGTGGCCGTAGGACAACTCAGACAAGCGAAGCGGATGGCCGAGCTGACATCGGTCTTTGGCAAGGATGAGCTTTCCGTTGTCACCATCGAGTGCGACGAAGGTCTCAGCGAAGACTTCGAGATCCGCATCGAAGTCGTCAGTCAGAAGGAAGACCTGGATTTCGACCAGGCCATCGCGACCCACATGACGGTGAAGGTCGTCACCAACAACGGCGACACCCGTTATTTCGACGGATTGCTTACCGACGCGAAATGGCTCGGATATCGCGATGTCTATTATGTCTACAGGCTGACATTGCGGCCCTGGTACTGGCTTTTGACCAAGAATGCCAATTGCCGGATCTTCAAGGACAAGACGGCTCCCGACATCATTTCGGAAGTCCTTGGCGAGCATGATTTTGCCGATCACCGCAAGAAACTGACGGAGAGCTACGATCCGATCCATTACTGCGTCCAGTACCGGGAATCGGACTACGATTTCTGCTGTCGTCTGATGGAAGAATTCGGCATCTCCTACTTCTTCGAGCATGAAGACGGCAAGCACACCATGATCCTGGCCGACGCCAAGTCGTCCTACAGCCCGATCACCGGTGATTCCACTATCCCCTACATTGCTCTTGGAGGCGACAGCCAGCGCGATCAGGAGCATCTCTACCACTGGATCCCGACCCGCCAGTTCCGGACCGGAAAGTTCGCCGTCAACGACTATGACTTCGAAAAGCCGAGCGCGTCCCTCGAGGCGGATCGCGACGCCGGTTCCTCGTACCGTGCCGGCTCCCTCGAGAGCTACGACTATCCGGGACGCTATACGGAGAAGGACAAGGGAACGACCTTCAGCAAGATCCGTCTGGAAGCCGAACAAGCCTCCGACAAGCGGATCGAAACGGCCGGTGAAGTGCCGCGCTTCTATGCCGGCGGCCTGTTCACGCTCAAGGACCACCCGCACGGACCGCAGAACAAGGAACATCTGATCGTCCGTGCGACCCACAAGATCATTACCGAACAATACCGGACCGGTGGCGGCGGAGCGCAAGGCGAGGCCTACACAGGGACCTACGATGTCCTTGCGTCCGAGATTCCCTTCCGCACACCTGCTGTCACCCGCAAGCCTCGCATCGCCGGTGCCCAGACGGCGAAAGTCGTGGGGCAAGGCGAAATCGATGTGGACGAGTACGGTCAGATCATGGTCGAATTTCACTGGGACCGCGACAAGACGCAGTCCCGGCGGGTGCGCGTGGCCCAGGTGTGGTCAGGCCCAAGCTGGGGCGGTATCTATATCCCGCGAGTCGGCCAGGAGGTAATCGTGCAATTCCTGGAAGGGGATCCGGATCAGCCAATCATCGTCGGAACGGTGTATAATGCGGAGAACATGCCGCCCTATAGCCTGCCTGGCGAAAAGAACAAGGCTGGTATCAAGTCCAACTCGACAGTTGGCGGCGGCGGTTACAACGAGCTCGTCTTCGATGACTCGGTCGGCCAGGAAGAAATCGGCATTCATGCCCAGAAGGACATGAATACGGTCATCGAAAACAACGAAACGCTCCATGTCATGAACTGCCGCGAGACGCAGATCGATGTCGATCGCACGGAAAATGTCGGGCAGAACACGACCGAGCAGATCGGCATGAACTGGAAGGTGACCGCCGGTACCAAGATCGAGTTCATCTGCGGCGCCAGCAAGATCACCATGACGCCGGCTTCGATCAAGATCGAGTCGGTCCAGATCGATATCAAGGCCTCGGCCATACTGAACGCCAAGGGTACGATGACCAATGTGACAGGCGATGCGTTGCTGAAGCTCAAAGGCGGCCTTGTTCTGATCAACTGATGCCGCGGTCCCGACAATGCGGCAAAGAAGGAAAACGGAGTAGAGCTGATGGGATCACGTATCCGCTTTACAAGGGCAAGACAGGTGTTCGAGACTTATCCGGAGTTGTCGGAGACGGTGAGCGAACCGGCCGGCGACGTTGCACCGGACGCCTATGCGCTGGAACTTCAGGACGGCGAGGCGCCCATGTCTGCGGTCGCCTATTTCGCGCATGTGCTGCCGAAGCGGGAAGCAGTCTGGTGGGGCATGAACTGCGTCGCGGGACTTGACGGCGCCAAGACCGAAAACGACCGTCAGGTTCTGAAACTCAGCGAGAACTGGGTGCGTGAAGGCGATGAGGAAGCTCGTGCGGCCGTTCATGCCGCAGCCGAAGCGGCCCGGGCTGACAGCGCGTCTGTATGGATCGGTTTCGCGGCGGGTTGGTCAGGCGGGTCGTTGTCGCCAAACCCCGACCATAGGGTTGACATGCCGGATGACCTGACAGCCAAGGCGGTCAATGCCGCCGTCCTGATCGCCCTCGGCACAGTCGAGCCAAAGAAGCGTCAGGATGCATTGAAATCATGTCTGGCTGCCGGACTGTCCTTTGCGGGTGGCGGGTCGATGCCGGTGGTCAGTGTTGCCAGCCCGGCTCCGGCCTTGTCCTGATGCCCAAGGAGGATCTCCTGGAATGCGCATAACGCTCCAGATCGAGAACGTCGACCGGTTGGAGAACGGCGGGCAGCTGCATTTCAGCTGTGCCGATCGGGGCTTCGACATAGGCCGTCACGAGCATCTGGACTGGAGCCTGCCAGATCCCAACCGGGTTATCTCCGGCAAGCATTGTGAAGTCCGCTATGAGGGAGGACAGTTCGTTCTCTATGACTGCTCAACCAACGGGACATTCCTGAACGGCAGTCCGACCCGGATGGACAGGGCGCACGCACTGCGGGCCGGCGACAAGCTGATGATCGGCGACTATATCATTGCCGTTTCGCTGGAAAATGCGTCGGCCGCGGTCGGTGCCGGATCTTCCGCCGCCGCTTCGCAGCCCTGGGATGCGCCTGCACCCTCGTTTGCCTCCGGCGGGCCCGCGTGGCCGTCCCAGTCCGGGCCTTCTCCTTCTGCCCAGTCGTCCTATCCGATCGACAGCGCGCCTTCCGGACCCTGGGCAGCCAGTCCCGGGATGGAAGGACGGCATGCACCACCTTCCGGCGCTCCAGGTGTCGGCACACCAGCCGACGATGTTTGGAGCCAGCAAGGTCACGGGTGGGGCACTGCGGATCCGTCGCTTTACGATCCGGGTTCCCAGTATGCCGAGCGCGAGGCGGCTCGCCCGGCAAGGGCCGATCCGCTCGATCACCTGGCCGACCAGCCCTTCTTGCAGCAGCCGGATACGGCGCCTCCACCAGCCGACTTCGGCACGGCTGGAGGAGGGGTGTCTGCATCACCGTTTCCGCAGTCTTCAAACGCCGGTTCCGGCGGCAGCCCGGCTGGCAGTGGAGGAGAGGGGGCAGAACCTCTCTTCCAGATGCCAGACTTCGGCAATTCCGGCGAGACGCCCGATACAGCTGAAACGCATTCGAAGCCACAACCCGTTGCCGCGTCTCCCTTTCCGGACGACCAGGTATGGGGCGTGCCTGATGGGGATCTCGCCCCATCCGCACCCGCGGCAGAGCAACCGCCTGCAAACGAAAAGGCCGCGCCAGCGCCGTTGCCCGAGGCCGTGTCGGCCAGCGCTGCGCTCGCAAGCGTTGCTGAAGAACCGGCTGCAGTTGCTCCGCCGGCTGTTGCCAGCCCTGCCGAACAGCCTGCGGCCGCCGCTACCGGGGTCAATTTCCTAAAGGCCTTCGCCGAAGGAGCCGGTATCCCGGAAAGTATTCTTGCAGGCAGGGACCAGGAGGAGTTTGCACGTGAAGTTGGTGCGATGCTCCAGGGGATTACCGGAGATCTGATGGGCCTGTTGCAAGCCCGCAGTCAGGTCAAGGCGATGACGCGCAATGCCAACCGTACCCTGATTGCACGCAGCGGCAACAACGCGTTGAAATTCTCTCCAACGCCCCAAATGGCCTTGCAGACGATGCTGGCTCCGGGGGCGGAAGAAAACGGATATCTGCCGCTTCCAAAAGCCATGCAGGCTGCCTTCAAGGACATCCAGAAACACCATGTCTGGACCTATTCCGCCATGCAGAAGGCGGCCGCCCGGTTTGAGGAAAAACTGTCACCGAAATCGATCGAAGCTGCAGGCCAGGTCGAGAAAAGCACGTTCGGCAATCACAAGGCCAAGCTGTGGGACCGGCTGCAGGAGCGCTGGACTTCCCTTTCCGGTGCCTATGACGATGGCGTGGTCGGGCTATTCACGCAGTATTTTACCGAAGGGTATGAAGAATTGAGCGGCGATGATCCGGAGCAGAATGCCGGCCGCATGAATTAGGTTTTTTGAGTTCGAAGAGCGCGCAAGCGCCACAGCGTAACGGGAGCAGTGCCTTAATGTCGTGGTATAGCAAGGTAGCCTGGACCGAGGGCCTGTTTTTGCGGCCCCACCATCTTCAGCAGAGCGACCGGTATTCGGAGCATCTGCTGGACGAGCGGGTCCGCTTTGCCTCTCCCTATCCCTGGGGTTTTTCCGAGCTTGAAATCGATCAGGACGTCGGCCAGCAATGCCGCTTCGCCCTTCGCTACGGCCGTGGAATCTTTGCGGATGGCACCGTCTTCAACTTTCCCGCCGATGGCACTCCGCCACCCGCGATCGACGTACCGGAAGATGCGGCCGGCCAGATCGTCTGGCTGGGTATTCCCGAGACGACGGTGAACGCGGTCGAGGTCGCCAATGGCCGCGACGATTCCGCGACGCGATATCTCCAGGGCCGCGAGACGATCATCGATTCCACTTCCACCATCCGGCAGGAGGAGGAGATCGACGTCGCCCATCCGCGGCTGATGTATTCGATCCGTGCCACTCCGCATCCGGGTCAGGTCTGCCTGCCGGTTGCAAGGATCAAGGAAATCAAGGACCGGATCGTCATCACCGACGGTACCTTCGCACCGCCCGTTCTTGCCTGTCATGTGCATGCCGTGGTCTCCGGCTGGACCGATTCCGTCATCGGCTGGGTCGAGCGCAAGCTGAGCGAACTCGCCCGCTATGCAGCCGATACGTCCGCCGGGGGCGGTCTGCAGAATTTCGATTACCTGACGTTGCAACTGCTCAACCGGACCTATCCGTTGCTGATGCATCTGCGCAAGTCCGCCTATGTACATCCCGAAAGGCTCTATTCGGAGTTTCTGCAGCTTGCCGGGGAGTTGGCGACCTTCGCAACGGAAGAACGGCGGGCCCGCAACTATCCGGTCTATGACCACGACAAGCTGCACGACGTCTTCAAGCCGGTGATGGCAGATATCCAGGCGTTCCTGTCGGCCGGTTACGACAGGCGCGCGATCCGTCTGCCGCTGGAACAGCTCGCGCCCAATGCCTTCAAGTCGACCATCGTCGACCGCAATCTCTTCTCGCAGGCGACATTCGTCATCGAAGTGGCCGCCCGCCGCCCGCTCACAGAAATCCAGAATGAGTTTCCGCGTCTCTTCAAGGCCGGTCCTTTCGGGCAGATGCGGCCGATCGTTTATTCCAACCTGCCGGGCATCCCGCTCATCCACATGCCCGTGCCGCCCGCACAGATCCGCGCCCTGACGGACCGGGTCTATTTCCGGCTGGACAAGACGACGCCTCTTTGGCGCGAATTCAGTCAGGACTCGGCGATCGGCTTGCAGTTCTCCGGCAACTGGCCGGACCTGCAGCTTGAATTCTATGCAGTCCGGGAGGGCCGCTGATGTCAGACAGTGACGACCCCTTTGGCGTGTCGAAGCGAAAGGGCAAGACAATCGTCATGCCCAATCCGGGCGGCCGCTGGAGCGAGGGGCAGCCCCAGGGAACGCCGCCAACCGGCCAGCCGCCGCAGCAGCCCGGACCGCAGCCACCGCAACGATCGCCCGCGCCGCCGCCCCCGCCGCGGCAATCCTCTGGCGGCAGCGATCCCTGGCAGGGTGGGCCGGGTGCCGGCCGCGATCCCTACGCACCGACACCGGCCGGCTATGAATACGGCCAGCAGCAGGCTCCGGACATCCGAACGCCTCCAGGCGGCTACGGGCAGCAGCCTCCGGGCGCTCCGCCTCCCGGTCAGTTCCCGGGCCAGCCACCGGCTGGCGGACCCGCTCCGGGGCAGGCGCCGGGGCAGGGAACAGGTCAATTGGCGCATGCGCCGGACATCAACCGGATCCGTGTTGCCAACCGCAATCCTATTTCCCGTGCTGCTGCGCCGCTGCTGTTGCTGTTGGGGCGTCTCCACCTGACCATGACGGAAGCGCAATTCGACCAGCTCATGCGCGACGTCTACACGGCGATCAAGTCGTTCGAGAAGGATCTGCGCAACGCCGGCATCACCGACGATCAGATCCGCTCCGCGGCCTATGCGCTCTGTGCGACGTCCGACGACATCGTCCAGAACCTGCCGTCTGCCGGTCGGCACCAGTGGACCCAGTATTCCATGCTGACCCAGTTCTTCGGTCAGGCGGTCGGCGGTGTAGAATTCTTCCAGCTGCTCGAACAGGCAAAGCAGGATCCCGGCCGCAACTACGGTGTGCTGGAAGTCATGCATGCATGCCTGTCACTCGGGTTCTACGGCAAGTACCGGGCGATCCAGGGCGGTCAGCAAGGCCTCGAGCGCGAGCGCCGGGATCTGCACGAGATCCTCAGGCGCGTCCGGCCACGGCCGGGCGATGACTTGTCGCCGCATTGGCGCGGCCTTGAACTCCTGCAGCGGCGAACGGGGTTTTCCGTTCCAATCTGGTCGGTCGCGGCCATTGCCGGCGCACTCCTGCTCGGTGGCTATGTGACCTTGATGCTGCTTCTGGCAAGCGGAGGCGAAGTCATTGCGGGGCGGGCGACCGCGCTCTATCCGACCGGACCGATAGAGCTTGCGCGCGAAGGCTATCAGCCCAAGCCGCCACCGGCACCGCCACCGGCAGAAGATGCCGCCATCGACACTGTCGCCGCGCAACTGTCCGGGCTGGAAGGCCTTGAAATTTCTCAGGCCGGCCCGGCAATCATGCTGCGCATGCGTGCCCAGTTCGACGTCGCCGCAGCAACGCTCCGTCCGGAGTTCCAGCTTCTGGTGGAACAGGTTGCCCAGGCGCTCACAAGTGTCGACGGTGAAATCCTCGTCGTTGGCCATACCGACAGCGATCCTATCCGCAACAATCCGCGGTTCCCGACTAACTGGCATCTGTCAGTCGAACGCGCCAAGGCCGTTGCGGAAGTGATGGAAACGATCCTGCAGCGGCCTGAACGGGTCCAGGTGGAAGGCCGCGGTGCTGAAGAACCGATTGCACCCAACACATCGCGCGAGGGCAAGGCGCTGAACAGGCGGGTCGAGGTGTTCTTGAAACCGCCTTCCAAGGGGTTGGTGATCAACAACTGATATCCGGGGCAACCGCAGAATAAGGCTGTATCGATGAAATTCTGGCTCGGAATAACGGCAATCGTCCTCGGAATACTGGCGTTGATTGCACTGATCTGGTTCGGTGGTCCGTTCCTCGCCATTGCCGGCGTGCGTCCGTTCGAACCGCTCTGGGTACGTCTCTTGCTGGTTGGTCTGATCGTGCTGACGATCGGCGGCTGGACCGTTTACCGGATTTACCGGCGGATTGCCGCGAACCGCGAGCTGGAACGGGAAATCCTTCAGCCCAAGGCCAGCGACGAAGACCTGCAGATCCTGTCGGAACGCATGAAGGACGCGCTCAAGACGCTGAAGACTTCCAGCGGCAGCGCACGCACCTATCTTTACGATCTGCCCTGGTACCTGATGATCGGCCCTCCGGGAGCCGGCAAGACGACGGCCTTGATGCATTCAGGGCTGAAATTCGCCGGTTCCAGGGCCAAGGGCGAGGCCCAGAAGCTGGAAGGTCTTGGCGGCACCCGCTATTGCGACTGGTGGTTCGCGGAAACCGCCGTCCTGATCGATACAGCAGGCCGCTACACCACGCAGGATTCCGACGCCGAACACGACCGCGAAGCCTGGCTCGGGTTCCTGAACATCCTGCGCCGGGCGCGTCCCCGGCAGCCGATCAACGGTGTCATGGTGTCGATCAGTCTGGAAGACCTGATGACACTGCCGGAGGCGGAGCTGAAACAACATTCCGACGCCATCCGCGCCCGGCTTATCGAACTCTACAAGACGCTGAAGATCGACTTCCCGGTCTATGTGATCTTCACCAAGGCCGACACCGTTGCAGGTTTCATGGAATTCTTCGGCTCCTATCCGGAGACCCGGCGCAACCTAGTCTGGGGGGCGACCTTCCAGACGCGCGAGAAGACGAAGAACATGGTCGCCGAAGCGCCAGCGGAATTCGATCTGCTGATCGAGCGCCTGAACGACGAGATGGCCGACCGGCTTCAGGAAGAGCCCGATCCGCGCGCACGGCTGATGCTTTATGGTTTCCCGACCCAGGTGGCTGCCTTGAAGGACCGGTTGACCGGGTTTCTCAACGCCATCTTCGAACCTAGCCGGTATTATCCGAACGCGGTGTTGCGGGGCTTCTATTTTACCTCCGGCACCCAGACCGGCACGGCGATCGACAGGGTCATCGGCTCCATGAGCCAGGCTTTCGGTACCGCCTACCAGGCAGCGGCATTGTCGGGGCAGGGCAAGAGCTACTTCCTGCGCGATCTCCTGACCAAGGTGATCATCGCAGAGGCGGGCTGGGTAACCCATAACCGACAGGCGGTGCGCATTGCCACCGCGACACGCGTCGCTGCCTATGCGGCCATCGTCCTCTTGACCCTCGGTCTCGGCAGTCTGTGGGGGATCAGTTACGTCAAGAACCGGGCACTGATCGACGAGACTGCGGTTGCCATCGACAGGGTGCGAGCCGAAGGCGAGACAGTGCTCGCGGAACGGATCGTCCGGGACGACAATCTCAACGACACCGCCTATATCCTTTCCCGGCTGAAGTCGCTTCCGGCCGGTTATGACAGCCGAAACGACCCGACGCCGATCCTGGAACAGTTCGGCTTGAGCCAGCGCGAGCGGCTGGAAGCTGCCGGTGTCACATCGTATCGAAGCGGTCTTGAGCGGCTTTTGCGGCCGCGGCTGATCCTCCGGATCGAGGAGCAGATGACGGACGTTCTGGACAACAGGACCGGTCCGGGCGGACAGGACATCGACAAGCTTTACAATCTGGCGAAGCTCTACCGGATGGTCGCGGGCGATGCGCCGGAGATCGACAAGGAGCAGATCAAGAACTCGTTCCGGGCCGACTTCTTGCAAGGCTTTCCGGGGCCGCAAAACGAAGTGCTGCGAAACGAGCTCAACACGCATATCGCCGCCATGCTCGACCTCGATTATGGCGGCAACGTCCTCACCAACCAGCTTGATGGTGTGCTGGTGGCCGAAGTCCAGCGGGAGCTGGCCCGTGTCAGTCTCGCCGAACGGGGCTATGCACTCTTGAAGTCCCGGGCGAACGGTCTTGCCAGCGAAGACTGGGTTGCGGAGCAGCGCGGCGGGCCGGACATGGAAACCGTGTTCGAGACAAGGAATGGCGACACGCTCGACACGGTTCTGGTCGACAAGTTTTTCACCTATCCCGGCTTCCATCTGTCGGTCCTGCCCAATCTGGCCGGTATCCGCGAGGAGCTCGAGCGGGACAAATGGGTCTTTGGTGACGTCGGCACGTCGGATGCGTTCGAAGGCCAATACCAGTCCTTGCCCGGTGAAATTCTCGGGCTTTACACCCAGGACTTCATCGATGCCTGGGAGCAGGCACTCGGTAATCTCGAGTTCAAGTCGATGCGGGACGACAAGCCTCTCTATACGACCCTGCAGGCGGTGTCGGCGCCGACATCACCGCTGGTACAGCTCCTGGAGAGCATCCGCCGCGAAACGCTGCTGACGCAGGATCTTACTCCGGAGGGGATTGCCGGAAATCTAACCGGTGGCAATGCCACTGATGCCGGGTCGGAAGCCGTGCAGAAGGTCTTCCAGCGCTATGTTCTGGATTCATCCGGCGGCCTCAAGCGCATCGGTCTCGAAGCCGGGATCAAGGTGCTTGCGCCCGGTGGCATCTCGAATGCCCTCGGCGGTTCTTCAGGTGGCGGGGGCGGTCCGGATATCATTCCCGGCAAGGCCATCGAGGATCACTTCCGGCCCTACCATGTGCTGGTCGAAGGCGAAAACAGCCGAAAGATCGATGCGCTTCTTCTGAACTTCAAGAACATTCTCGACAACCTGCTGGTCGTTGCAAACAACCCGCTGCAGAGCGAGACGGCAAATGCCAATGTGCAGATCCAGGCCTCGCTCCTCCGAAGCAACGCAACGCGCTTCCCGATACCCTTCGACAAACTCATTCTGCAGGCGGCAAAAGAGTTCGACGAGGAATTCAAGGAGACCTCGATCACTCAGCTGAACGAAAAGCTAAAATCGCAGGTGGTCGAGCAATGCAAGCGCATTGTCGGACGAAACTATCCGTTCGAGAACGGACGCTCCGAAGTGCCGATGACCGAGTTTGCGAAACTGTTTTCGCCGTCCGGGATCATGCAAGGCTTCTTTGACGAAAACCTGAAGCCGCTGGTCGATACCAGTACGCGGCCATGGAGCTGGAAACCGGAAGTGTCTCAGGCGGACCGGCTTTCCAACGCGACCCTGCGCCAGTTCGAAAGGGCGGACCTGATCAAGCAGGCGTTCTTCCCGACCGGCAACGCGTTCCCATCAGTCGGGCTGCAGGTTGTCCCGCGGGCGCTCTCTCAGGAAGCGACGGCTGCGAGCCTTGAGGTCAACGGCAATCTAGTGCAGGTGACGCGCGGTCCGGGTTTCAACGCGGATATCGAGCCGCTTCCGGCCAATTTCGACTGGCCGAGCAACACGGCAACGCCGCGGGTGGTGCTGGTGATCCAGCCGGATGTACCGGGCTACCGCTCCAACAGGGAAATCCACGGCGACTGGGCCTTCTATCGCTTCGTACGCGATAACAGGGTCAGTTCGGGTCAGAACAAATTCGTGGTCAGGGAGACGCTCGGCGGCCGGCAGGTTGCCTTCACGGTGACTCTCCGGTCGAGCCCGAACCCGTTCTTCCTGTCCGCAGTCGGGGATTTCAGCTGCCCGACGAGCTTCTGAGATGGGCAGCGGCTATTTCGGCAAATTGCCGGCCCGGGCCGATTTCGTGATCGGGCGCTGTCCGGCAGGGTTTCTGAAAGTCTGGGAACCCTTCCTGGTGAAGGGTCTCGCCCAGTCCAGGCTCGACCTGAAAGACGCTTGGGAGGAGGCTTATATGACCATGCCGGTGTGGCGCTTCCGCTTGACACCTGAAGGACCCGACGGTGCGCTCAAGGAGGCCGTCGCAGGAGCATTGATGCCGAGTGTGGACAGGGTCGGCCGAACCTTCCCGCTGACGCTTGTTGCCGCAATCGCGCTAGACCTGCCGGAGGGGCGCAACGCGGACGGCTGGTACGACCAGGCCGAGGTCCTGTTGCGTGAGACCCTCAGCGAAGAAGCCGGTTTCGACAGTTTTCAGCAGGCGGTTGACCGGTTCGACGGGCCGGGGTTGGCGGCAGCCGGCACGGGCACCGATGCCGACCCGGACTCCGTGGAACTTGTAGGTGGCGGCGAGGCATTGCAGGCGAAGTTCTGGTGCCGAGCAGGCAACAGGCAATTTGCCTTTTCCTCTAAGGGCCTGCCGGAGCCGGGCACGTTTCACTGGTTCATCCTGCCGGAAGCCTTGGAGGCGGCGGGACTTGAAGAAAATGCGGTGGGGAACAGTCATGGGCGATCTCATCCGGAGGATCACCGAACATGATCGGACACCATCATCAGGCACTGCGCGGGTTTGCCATTGGACTGACTCATGTCGGCAAAGTCCGCGAGCACAACGAAGACACGTTTCTGGTTGACGAAGGCAAGGGAGTCTTCGCGGTCATGGACGGTGCCGGCGGAATGCGCAACGGCGCGATGGCTTCAGGCCTCGTACGTGAAGCGCTCACCAGCATCTCCCTGCCGCGCAGCGCGGAAGATCTGCTGGAACAGTTCGAGAGTCGCCTGATCATCGCAAAGGACCGGATCGAACGAGCTGCCGCGGGTGCCGACGGGGCGCAGATGGGTACGACCATTGCCGCACTTTTGACGTTCGGCTCGAACTTTGCGTGTCTGTGGGCGGGAGACAGCCGGGTCTACCGCTTGCGCAACGGCCGGCTGGAACAGCTCACGACCGATCATACCGAGGCACAGGAACTTGTGGATCAGAATGTGCTGACCAAGGATGAGGCGAAGACCTTCGCCCGCCGCCATGTCATCACCCGTGCCATCGGGTCGGGGCTGGATCTGGAGCTAGAGCTTGTTTCCGGTAACTTGCGGTCCGGCGACAGGTTTCTGCTTTGCTCCGACGGCCTGACCGGTCATCTTGGCGACGGTGTGATCGGAACCTTCCTGATGAATGGTGCGCCGCGCTCAAGCGCGCAAAGCCTGATCAACGGCGCTCTTGAAGAGGGCGGCACGGACAACGTAACCGTGGTGATCGTCGATATCGACGGCAATGCCGCGGGATTGGGAGTACGCTATTGATGCAGCCCGGGAATCATCTTCTTCCCCGCGGAACTCGGCTCAACAATCTTTATGAGATTGAGGAACATATCGCAGACGGCGGCATCGGTACCGTCTACCGGGCCCGGGATGTGGAAAGCGGCGATCCGGTCGCCATCAAGGTATTGCTTGCGACCTATTCCCGCGATCCGATGATCCTCGATCTCTTCAAGCGCGAAGCCAAGATCCTGCGCAAGCTGAAGCATGATGCGCTGACCCAGTATTACGTTTTCGCCAAGGAGCCGACCCTCGGCATCTATTACCTTGCCATGGAATTCGTCAGCGGCCCGTCGCTCAGCACGCGCCTGGATTCCGGGCCCCTGGAACCGGAGGCCGTTTTCCGGCTTTTGCAGCGGGTTGCCGAGGCTCTCCAGGCGGTGCACGACCGGGAAGTGATCCACCGGGATCTTTCACCGGACAACATCATTTTGCAGAATGGAGATGTCGGTCAGGCCAAGATCATCGATTTCGGTATCTCAAGGGCCAATACCGGCGGACCGACCATCATCGGCGATGGCTTTGCCGGCAAGGTAAACTACGTTTCTCCGGAGCAGGTCGGCATTTTCGATGCCAAGGTCACCGCGCGCAGCGATATCTATTCCCTCGGCCTGGTGATCGCCGAAGCGCTCACGGGCAAGCAGATCGACATGGGCGGGACCCAGGTCCAGATCGTCGAGAAACGCCGTCACACGCCTCCGCTTGAGGGGATCGACAACCGGTTCCGCCCGCTGCTTGAAGCGATGCTGCAACCGGACCCTGCCAACAGGCCTGCTTCCATGCGGGAGATTGCCGAGTGGACGTTTGGCGCACCGATGGCGCGTCAGGCCCAGGAGCGTACGGTGATCCGGCCGTCCGGGCCACCACCGGAGCAATCCGCGCTCGACGAGCCGCAACAGCCGGTCAATTGGGGCAGAAGGATCCTTGTTGCCCTGTCCTTGCTCGGGTTTGTGGGACTTGGCGCGGGCGGGGTCTATTTTTTCGTCGGGCAGACGGTTCCACAGCAGGACACCAAACCTGTGCTGGTTGCCCCGCCGCGCGAGAACGTGCCGGACGTTCCGAGCGAGCCCACAAATCTGACACCGGAAAAACCGGAACCGCCGACGGAAAATCCGGTGACGCCTCCAGCCGACATTATCGTGCCGGAGACCGATACGCCGCCGCTGGACACGACCGACACAAAGCCGAACAACGGGCAGGAGAGCGGCCAGGAAGATGCCGTGCCGCGTCCGCCGGTAGCCAACCTGGACGAACCACCTGAAGACCTGAAACCCGAGGACCGGATCCGCAATTTCGTCGGCAGCTATCAGGCAGGCGACTGCATGTATCTGCAGCCGATCGAGATCGCCAGCAATTCGGCGGAGATCGAGGGCTTCGCTTCGCGAACGCCCCCCTTCATCAGTTTCGACAGCGATTTCACCCAGTCACAGGGCTTTGAGGCCAAGATCCAGGTCAACCTTGTCAGCGATGCCCAGTGCCCTGCCATCGCCTTCCTGCGGGGCACGCCGCAAGGCAGTGCGAAAACGGAACTTCGGCTCGACATGCAAAGGACAGTGGTGCCGAACGGCAGCACGATGGCGGGCCGGATCTCCGGTTACGACAGGGCCACCGGCGGACTTGGGCTCGTCTTCGTCAACAGCAAGGGAGAAGTGATCAATCTCTCGCCCTATCTGCAGACGGACGATGGCGGTGCGGGATTCGTTGTTCCCATATCGTTGAAAACGCCGGCGGAGGAAACGGCTCTCATCATTGCCATGGTGGGCCCGGGAATTGCCGCCAGCCTGTCAAAGCGACCGGAGAAGCAGGCCAGTGAATTTTTCGACAAACTGATGCAGGATGTCCCGGTCTTGCGGGCTACTGCGACCACGGTCAAAGTGGTTCCTTAAAGCATCGAGCATTCAGGCGAATGCCAGCTGAGCCTGGTGTGATCTTGCGCCTTTCGCGGCGAGGTGCACAAGAGACCATGAAACGATACACGAAGCCCATTCATCTGCAGGAACTCAAACCTCACCGGCGGGCAGACAGTTCGCTGGCGCTGATCAATGTGGTGTTTCTCCTGCTGCTCTTCCTGATTGTCTCCGGCACGTTGAGACCGCCGTTGCCGGAAGGGTTCGACTGGGCCGAGACGGTACGGGACACGGGCAGCGGCAACCTCCAGGGCAGTCTGGTCCTAGACCGGGACGGGGCGGTCTGGTTCGAGGGGGACCGGCTTGATACAGCGGCTTTGCTTTCGTTTCTGGATGAGGCGGCGAAGGCAAATCCGCGCCTGGTCGTTCAGGTGGACAGACGTTCAAGAATGGAGGCCGTCTCCGCATTGGCCGCGCAGCTCAAGGCCAGCGGTATCCGCCAGGTTTCGCTCATGACGATCGAGGCAGGACGGCCATGAGCGTTGCGGCCTACGGCCAGGACAGCCAATGGGAAATACCGGCACTCGTTTGGCCGGCCGTGCTGGGTCTTTCCGTGGCGCTTCACCTGTCCGTGCTGCTGTTCGGCCTTCCGTCCTTACCCTGGCAAGCAGAGGATCCGTTGGTTCAGCCTGAAACGGAACTCATCATTGAAAGCGGCGGATTGCCGTTTGAAAACCTCCTGGCCGTCGAGGCGGAAACGGCGAATGCGGCCATCCCGGACATAGCCCCAGTCGCTGAGCCCGCCGACCTCGTGCAGCCACTGGTAACGCCGGCCGAAGCTGCAAGTGTCGAACCGGTGGACGCGCCGGCGTTGCAGCCAGTTGGTAGTTCGGCAATCGCACCGGTGGCGTCACCCGTGCAGGAACTTCAGGAAATAACCCCCGATTTGCCCGGGACGGTAGAAGCGGTGGATGTCGCCGAAGTTGACGTGGAGACGCTGGCGCTGTCGTCTGTGCAAGAGAATGTTCAGGACACCGCCGCAGCCGAACCTTCCGGCGCTGCGGTTGTGGAAACTGTTCAACCGGTGCTGCCTTCTACCGGGGATACCATCCCCGTTACCGAGGCTCCCGCGGTTGAAACTGTTGTCGCCGCAGCCACGACCGTTCCTGAGGTTTCGTCAGCCTCCGAACCGTTGGTTCCGACGGTTTCTGACGAGATAACAGTGGCGGAAATTCCCGCGCTCGAGGTAACACCGGCAAACGACCCGGTCGTCTCGACCGTAGCACCGGAAGCAATCGTCTCCGCGGCACCGGACATTGCCGAATTGACACCTGCCGTCACACCTCAAGCGGACGAGCCTGTGGAGGCAGATGAGGCGACGGTGGCTTTCGTACCACCGGCGCCTTCGGTTGAACCAGATCAGCCGGTGGCGCTGCCGCAGAATGTAACGCCCGCGGAGGCGCTGCAAAGCCAGCCCGCGGAAGTGCTCACGCCTACGGTCAGCGAGGCGGTCTCACCTGTGACAACAGGTGATCTTCCAGAAGTCACTGCGACGGAACAGCAGGTCGCTTCTGTCCAGCCGACCGAAACAGAACTGGAGGAAATTGCTCCGAGTGCGCCTGCGAGCGCCTCTGTTCCAGTGACAGCACCCACGGAGCCAACGGAAAACGTGCCGCCTGTCGACGTCGCCTCCATCGATCCTCTGGCCAGCGTGACGGACTTCGTTGCGAGTTACGATTTCGGCGACTGCGCCCATCTGTCTGTCCTGTCCGCCGGGGCCGACACGGCAAAGGTGTCTGGATATGCGGTCAATCCGATGCCGTTTGTCCTGTTTGACCAGCACTTTACGGCAGAGAACGGCTATGAGGCCAGCATCGACCTGAACATCGTCTCCAGGAAGCAATGCGCCCTGCTTGATGCGCTGGGTCTTGCCGGTGGCATTGAGGCGGCGGATCTGGTGAGTTTGCAAAACACGGTCGTCAAAAGCGGGACGCAGGTCAACGGTGTCATTCAACGGGACCTGCCTCTTGACCGTATTGCAGCCGCCGAACAATCGGGTCTCGATCTCAGTGGCAGGGGACCACCTGAACTCTATTTGATCGACAATGACGGCCAAATCCATGACGGCAGGGACTATCTGCTGCCCGCTTCAAATTCACAGACAGCCGGTGGCTGGAAATTCACCGTGCCGGTAACGCTTCTCTCGGACGGGGATGATGAACTGGCGCTGGTGCTCGCCATCTGGAACCGCCCAGCCTCCCGTCAGCCCGCCCGCTTCGGAACGCAGCCAGCGAACCGGATTGCCGCGCTCCTCTCTGAGCCCGGTGTCTATTCCCTGACGGCCTTCAAGGTTGCGCGATGAGGCATGCGGTTCATACCTGATGCAGGATAAGCTGCCGGCCGTTCAATCCGTTCCGGTCAGATGTCTGCCGATCTGGCACCAGCGGTAAAGACGCCGGTGAGCAGCACCTCGATGGCAGCCCGTTCTTTTTCCAGACGGGTCTCGAACCAGGTGACGGCGATGGAGACGGGGATTGCGACAGCGAGCCCGCAGGCCGTCGTCAGAAGTGCCACCCAGATACCACCGGCAAGACTGGCCGGGTTGGCCGATGCACCGGATTCCTGCAAGGTTTGAAAGGTGTCGATCATGCCGAGGACCGTACCGAAGAGGCCGAGCAATGGTGCGATCTGGGTAATCAGGTCCAGAGCCTTCAGCCAGCTCGTCAGGGAAAACAACCGGTCTGCTGCCCGGGCGGAAACTTCTTCGCGCAGCCGCTCCTCCCGGATGTCGCGTTCCTGGGAGGACAGCGCCTGTTGGTCCAGCATCTGAATGGCATCCATGGCGCTGCGGACAAGTGCGCCGGAGAGAGAACGATCCTTCAGCAGGTTCTGGGAGGCCTTGGTGCGCTCCCCGCTTCGCCATTGGGTAACTGACTGCCGCACCAGTGCATGCCGTCCGACCCGTGCGGACGAAAACTGGAAAATCTTGGCGAGGATTACGGCGACGGCGGCAATCGAAATTGCCAACAGGAGGAGAACAACCGGTCCGCCGAGTTCCAGCAGGGAGGTGGACGTTTCAACCATGTGCGTGGAGACCCTTGCCTTTGTCCCGGTGGTGCATCAGTCGCCGAATTCGATCGGCGTGCGGTTGCCGAGATCGAGCAGGTCAGGGCAGTAGACGTCCGTAATGCTCGGCGGAACGCAGTTCATGACGTCGTTGATATGAAGCCGGGACAGGCTGTCGCAGGACTTTCCGGCAAGGTCGAACTGCAACACCTTGGTCTTTCCGGCGGAGATTCGCGAAAATTTTAGCCGCAGGAACTGATCGACCAAGCCGTCCTTGTTGAAGGCCACCATTTCCAGTCCCAGCTGGTCCATCGACCGTTCCAGGCCGTTGGTCGCGATGATCGACAAACGGCAGCCACCGTCGGCGGTCGGCTGGAGCTGGTTGAGTTCAAGGCTGACCTTGCCGGTAACATCTTGGGCGTGAGTTGCCGTTGAAAACAGGATAACGGCAATCGCCGGTATCAAGCTCTTGTTCAAAATCCCCATTCCGTCCCCCAAATGGTACCTGTGCCGGCCGGCGCCGGCTCTATTCGTTTTGACCGCAGACCGGCGTCAGTCGTAGGACAGCAGCACCGTCCAGTCTTGAGCGCCCTCGGTCTCGATCTGAAAGAAATCCGCCTCGATCAGGCCGCGCTGCCAGCAATTGTCTCCATCATAAAGAACGAATTTTTCCTCGCGAATGCAAAGGGTAATATCGCCTCCAAGACGGCTTTCACCGAAGCCATCGGCGACGTGCAGGTAGTAGCGTGCGTTCTTGAGCGCTTCTTGCAACACTTGTGTGCAGGCATTCGAGGTGATGGTCCACCAGCCTTCCGTGCGCAGCCCGTCGTCGGTTTCGTAGCCGACAGCGACGTTGACGAGGTCCACCGTGCCATTGCAGACACGCAATCCGGCAAGAGCCGCGTCCGGCAGGATCACACATGCCAGTGCGGCAAGCCCGATACTCGCAGAGAACGGTCCTTTTCGACCAAAGAGCGAAGCCGGTCCGCTGCCGCGGAGATCTGACATGGTGCGTTTCCTGTTGCCGGTCAGTCCGATCACGCTAAGGAAAGCAAATGCCAGCGTCAATTTCGGAAATGCGATTGTGGGCTGGCGCGATCCGGGCCACACTCCGGGATGAGCCAGCCTGCTTTCGGGACATGACATGATCAAGATCCAGACCCCGGTCTCCCACCGAAAGCGCATTCCGCTGACGCCGCTGATCGATGTCATCTTCATTCTGATCATGTTCTTCCTGCTGTCGTCGTCCTTTGGCGTCTGGCGTCCGCTCGACATTTCACTCGGGCGGGACGGTTCCGCACCACAGGAAACTCAGCAGGCGCCGTCGCGTGCGCCGTCCGTTCTCATTCTTGTCCGGGCGGAGACGGAAACTGCGGGACTGACTGTCAATGGCGTCGATCTTGAACTGGAAGCGTTGACGGCCGAACTGAACCGCCTGGCGGCACTCGGCGCGGAACAGGCTCTTCTGGTTCCGGGCAAGGAAACCGATTTTCAGCGCATTGTCCGGGTTCTCGACGAGGCGAGGGCCTCCAGATTGAAGAGCGTCAGCCTGCAACTGGAGTGAGGCAGGACCTTCCAACGCAGGGACCCTGACGCCTGGCCAAACGAAAACGGCCCGGGAGGTCCCGGGCCGTTTGCCATTTTCGGAAAGGTTCAGCGACCGATAGCACCGCCGATGATGCCGCCGACGACACCGCCGATGAAAGCAGCACCGGCCGGGTTGATCCCGCCACCGCCGCTGTTGTTGTTGGTGCGGCGCGTGTTGTTCGTCGTCTGCGTATTGTTGGTGCTCCGGGTCGAGGTGCTGCGGGAGGCGGCTGCCGCCTGCTGCTTGCGGTTCACCTCGGCCTGGTATGCCGAGTACTGGGTCGCTGTCTGCGTCGTTAGCAGGGCATATTGCGCGGCGGTGAAATAACCGGTTGCGACGATGCCGTTGGCAGCCTGCCAGGCACTGACGCCAGCACGGGTCTTCGGTCCGAAGGCTCCGTCCGGGCGGCCGACATCATGACCGGCAAGGTTCAGACGGGTCTGCACTTCCACACGTCCACTGCGATTCCAGCCAAGCGAGGCTTCGGTCGTCTCGCTGCCCGGGATCGCCTTCTGCGGATCCGGAAGCGTTGCGACAGCGCCGCTTGTGCTGGCAGCGGGAGCTGTCGTGGCCGTCGTTGCCGACGGGTTCAGCGAAGCCACCTGCGAACCGGCCTTGAGACGCTTGATCGAGTTGTTGGCAAAATCGGCAAAGAGACCTGTCGGATACGCCTGGAGATAGGCTTCATAATCGGCGACGGTATTGCTCGATTTTGCGGTTTCCCAGATCAGCTTTTCCCGTTCCCAGGCAATTGCCGACTGGGTGTTGCTGGAGGATACAGCCGGGGCGGCCACAGGCTGCTGCGCAGTGGTGGTAGCCGTATCGCCGAGCGATGCAACGGTGGAGGTTGCCGGCACGTCCTGCTTGTTGAGGAAGACTTCGCCGATGAGAGAAGCATTCACCCAGGGACGCTGCCGCTTTTCGGTTTCCTCGTAGACTTCACCGGTGACGCGGGTCATGACGGTCTGAATCGAGGCATTCGGCGTATCGATGTTGCGGATGAGGGCGGTCGTGAAAGGAGAATTCGCGCCGTCGCCATCTAGCGCCACGTCGCCGGGGCTGGTGGCAAAGGCAATGACGGACCCTTCACCGCCGGTTTCCTGCGGCTTGATTTCGGCAAGACCGGCACCGATGCTCCCCGAACGGCTCGGGCCCATGCGGCGGGCGAGCGTGCGGGCGAGCGGGTTGTCGCGGCATGCATCCAGGAACACCATCTGCACCTTCACGTCCTTGGACATCTGGCGCAGGATGAAATCGACGGTGATGGTCTCGAAGTCGAGAGATGTCTCATCCTCGATCGTGGCGTCGATTGGCACCAGGTGGTTCTGGCCGGCGACCTGGAGGCCGTGGCCAGCATAGAACAGGATCGCGATGTCCGCTCCATAGGCCTTTTTGGCGAAGTCCATCACCGAACGGCGCATTTCGCTGTAGGTCTGATCCTGACCCGCGACGACCTCGAAGCCGAGGCCCCTGAGCTTGGCGGCCATCTGCTCGGCATCGTTCGCCGGGTTGGGTAGTTCGACTGTGTGTTCGTATGCGCCGTTGCCGATCACCAGGGCAACGCGCTTCGCAAGTGCCGGGGCCGTCCCTGCAAGTACAATGGCCAGCACTGCGATCATTCGCTTGAACATATCCTGTCCTCTCGTAGATCAAAGTTGCCTGTCGGATGGACCGATCTTAGGTCGAGGTCTGCGTCCTCTTGAGAATATACCTACCCCGAGTGGCAATATCGTTCTGTAATAAACGTCACAGGAACCTGATTCTGAAAATGCTGCCCCTATGACCACCTGAAGCCAGTCCGAAACGGTCCGGCGATGGCCTCGTCAAATACGGCGCACATTATAGCCAATCCTTCGCCGGAACACCACAATCCGTTGGCAGCAAACCGCCGATTTTTGACATTGGTTAAACGGCAGGAAGTGTCAGGACGTCCAGGCCGCATGAGGTGCCGTGAAAGCCGCTTTATTTCTATCCGCTGGTCTGTGTGGATCGGAGTGGCTGCCTTTTGCCGAGGGCGCAAAAGCCAAATGTCGTGGATCAAGTCAAACGCGATAGCAGGCTGATTTTTGTGACGCCAGTCACCACCGCGGACCGGGGAGATTTGATAGTCTTCCGAAGTGTGATTGCCACGTCCCGCAGGCGGATGGAGCCTGTCTCAAGTGGAGGCCCTTTCATGGCCGGAAAAGCGGATATCTTAAAACATATGAGGCCCGAGCACGCCGGTGTATTTCAACAGGCTGCGCGGCTCTACAACGTCACCATTCTTGTCCGGCGAACCAACACCGCTTCGCTGCAGCATATCGGTCAGGCTTATGCGGTACCCAAGCGCCTGGATTGCAAGGCCAAGACGGCTGACTTCGATGTCGCGCCAAAGGGGTGTCGCCTGCCGGATGGCAAACGCGGCTGCATTGCCGGTCTTGTCGTTGATCCCAATTTCGTCGGAGAGAGAGCCTACACAGACGGCAAATACACCAAGGCACTTGAAGCCTGGAGGTCGTTTTCCACCCAGTTGCGTCCCGAAATGTCGACCTTCGACAAGCAAAAGGCACTTACCTATGTGCCCGGTGGTGGACAGTACTTTGTCGAGCGGAACCCGGAAGATCCCTATTACGGCTGCGTGAAATTCGCTTCCAGTTCCCTTATCACCGCAGGCAAGTGCATTTATGGCGATTTCGATCTTTACGGCATTGTCGACATGGACGCGCCAGGAAACATCGTGCGTGTGCGGGAAGAGCGGCTCGGGCAGACACACGCCCGCTCACCGAAATTTTTCGACGTACAGAACTATGTCAACAGCCGTATTGGCGTGCCTATGGTGTTGCACGGGTCGCAGGAGACCTACGCTTCAAAACACGAGGATGACGATCTGGACGTGTTCTTCCCCGATGGCCGGGTCGACTACGCGGGCCCGACGGCCGCCAGCATAACGGCGTTCTATCAGAAGGAATTTCCCGGAAGAACGTTGTTCCGCAAGGACGATCCGGCGCAGCAGATCAAGGGCAGGTATGTCTCGCCCGGTGCCGCATGACGTGAAAAATAACTTCCCTGGAGGGAAGTAAACGTATCGCCGATTTCGGGAGAAATTGGCACGCCCAACGGGACTCGAACCCGTGTTTCCGCCGTGAAAGGGCGGCGTCCTAGACCGCTAGACGATGGGCGCGCGGTCGACGCGGCTGCGTCGTGGGGAGGCTTATAGGCGGGAATTAAGTTGCCTGCAAGGGCCTTTGCGACAATTTTTTGCGGGCCCGCAAATCCGGGCCCGCACTTGTTGAAAACTGCCTGGAATCACCACTCGCCGGTATTCGGCATCGAGGCCCAGGGTTCTTTGATTGCAAGGGCTTCACCCTTCTGCAAGAGCTCGAAAGAAATGTTGTCCGGCGAACGAACAAAGGCCATGCGACCATCCCGCGGCGGCCGGTTTATGGTGACCCCCTTGGACTGCAGATCTGCGCAGAACGCGTAGATATCGTCGACCTCATAGGCAAGGTGACCGAAATTGCGGCCGCCGGAATACTCTTCAGGATCCCAGTTATAGGTGAGCTCCAGCACCGGTGCCGCATTGGCCTTGCCGCTTTCGACATCTTCGGAGGCCGCGAGGAAGACCAGTGTGAAGCGGCCCTTTTCGTTTTCGTAGCGGCGGACTTCCGTCATGCCCATCTTGTTGCAATAAAAATCGAGCGAGTCTTCAATGCTGGTCACGCGGACCATCGTATGCAGATAACGCATGTTCCATCCTTTTCCTCAGTCGAGGGATATCAAAATCAAAGGCTTCGAACCGGTCGATGAAATCGATTGACAACCTGGCCGAGGCGCAGCGCTTTGTTGCACAGTTCCTCTCTGGTTCCCAGCATCGGATCGTGGCCCTGACGGGGGCGGGGATATCGACGGAATCCGGCATTCCGGATTTCCGCTCACCCGGCGGCATATGGTCCCGCCGTCAGCCGATTCAATACCAGGATTTTGTTCGAGACGAGGACAGCCGGCTGGAAGACTGGGACCGGCGCTTCGAAATGACGGACTTTTTTGAGCGTGCCGAACCGAACGCGGCGCATGCCGCACTGACCCTTCTGGCCGAAAGCGGGCGGCTTACCTGCCTTGTCACCCAGAATGTCGACGGGCTGCATCAGCGTGCAGGATTTCCGGAGGAAAAGCTCATCGAGATCCACGGCAACTCCACCTTCGCAACCTGTCTGTCGTGCGGTGCGCGCGCGGAACTTGAGGACCAGAAGCATAAAGTGGAAACGGGCGAGAGCCCTTTATGCAGCCGTTGCGGCGGTCTACTGAAAGCGGCGGTCATCAGTTTCGGCCAGCAGATGCCGGAGGAAGCTGTCGAACGGGCAGTGATCGCAGCAGAGGATTGCGATCTTTTTCTGGTGCTCGGTTCGTCACTCGTCGTCTATCCGGCGGCGCAGCTTCCCGTCCTGGCAGTCAGGGCAGGGGCGGAACTGGTGATTCTCAACCGTGAGGAAACTCCGCTCGATTCGATTGCGTCAACAGTCATTCGGACGCCTCTTGCGCAAACATTTGCGATATTTGGCGAAGAACAGGCCTAAATAACGTAAATGGTCTGTGGTTAGTCCGTTAATTTCCCTTCTCGCGCATAAGCACAATGTTATCCTTTTGTTAGGAATCAGCTGAGGCGTTGGGTCGATCCATGTCTTCAGCTTCATGATGCGGACCAGAGACGGGACAAAGGGCTATGGGGGTTAAAACCGCACGGGAACCCCGCGCACTCGAAGCACTGACGGAAGATGTTGCCGTCGACGTTTTCGAGATTGCCGGAACGATTAAGTGGTTCGATGTCGGCAAGGGCTACGGCTTTATCGTGCCGGACAGCGGCGACGGCGACATCCTGCTGCACGTCACCTGCCTCAGGCGGGACGGTTTCCAGACCGCTTATGAAGGCGCTCGCGTCGTTTGCGAGGTCCTCGACAGGCCGCGTGGCCTGCAGGCCTTCCGCATCCTCTCGATGGACGAGAGCACCGCAACCCATCCTTCGCAGCTTCCACCGTCTCGCACCCATGTTCAGGTCGTGCCGGAAGGTGGCTTTGAAAAGGCGACGGTGAAGTGGTTCAACCGGGTCAAGGGCTTCGGTTTCCTGACCCAGGGTGAGGGGTCCGAAGACATCTTCATCCATATGGAAACTCTTCGCCGCTTCGGCATCACCGAGTTGCGCCCCGGACAGGACGTCCTCGTTCGTTTCGGCGAAGGCCCGAAGGGCCGCATGGCCGCCGAAATCCGGCCGATGGGAACGGGAACGCATATTCCGTCCTCCCACTGACCGACCGCGTTCAGTCATTCTGCACATTTACCTTCGGCCGGACATGTTCCGGCCTTTTTGTTTGCCGACCTTCACGCTAGATCTCTCGCACAGGTGCCGGCGAACCGCAGTCACCGCCACCGTGACTAACCGATTGCGCCGCCTCCGGCATTCTCAGGACACGCCCTTGATGTTTCGACAGTTCCTTTCCGCCGCTTGCGTCGTTGCCACCCTGTTTCTGGGTATCGCGGGAGCCTCCGGACCGCTGCAGGCGCAGGAGCCGCAGACAGGCCTCGCGGAAGAGGCGCTTGTCATCACTTCCGGAGAAACGCAACACAAGTTCACAGCAGAAATTGCCGCTGACGACCGCCAACGTGCCTTTGGCCTGATGTTCCGAGAGGAAATGGCGGAAGACCGGGGGATGCTGTTCCTGTTCGATGGTGCCGGTGACCGGTATTTCTGGATGAAGAACACGCCGCTGCCGCTCGACATCATCTTCATCGACGCCGGCGGCACAATCGTGAGCATCGCCGAGGACACAACCCCCTTTTCCGAATCCGTCATCCCGTCGAACGGTCCGGCGAAATACGTCTTCGAGGTCAATGCGGGCGTAACCGAGAAACTTGGAATTGCCGCCGGTGACAGGGTAATGAATGCGGCGATGGGATTGGAGTGAATGCGGGCGAAAAGCCAGGATGTCAGTTGCTCTTCATCGATGCCGTTGCAACCGTCCACAATCACAATCCAGCACATCACCCTTCGTCCCTGACGAACAGAGGTCCGGGAGATACACCCGCAACAATCTACGCCCCGGGGTACAGCGCAGCCTGGTAGCGCATCTGGTTTGAGAGTTTCAGGCTCCAATTTCGCAAGGCACTGATCAGACGGACGAAAATCCGCTCATGTCGGTCGTCGCCCGGCGCTTGCCGCGGTTCGGATGCCGCTGCATCTCGTAGCTCCAGACTGCCTTGCCGGGGAGGGCTTCTTTGCTTCCTGAGCGATGACGGACATCTGCTCCTTGATCACCGGAACCCTGACCCAGCCTTCGCCTTTGATCCAAAGTTGAATACGGCAGCGTGGTTTACCCAGAAGATCCGTTGATATGCCGACGACCCAGCCGAAGACGATGAAGTCATCGCTGAGAAATTCCCAGATCGAATGAATTTACTTCGCGAAATTCATGTCGAGCAGCCGGGAGAAAAAGTTCTGTGCCTTCTCGTTTGCCGGCTTGTCTGTCTCTTTGCGGACCGGCAAAAACTCAAGGATGATTTGTCGTTCAGACTTATCTCCGATGAAGCAGGTCCGGATTCGATAGTGGCGCTTGAGGCCGATGTGGCTCTGAACCTGCCACACGCGTCCGGCATCCCAGCCAACGGTGTCGAGCACATGCGCAAGGTCTTGAACATCGGTTGGGGACATCAATTTGTCCGACAGGCGCTCCGAACCGATCTGTCTGGCTGACAGCCCGAGTTCGCCGCGGCCGGCGTTGTTTGCGTATTTGATCCGCCTTGAGTTTAAATCAGCCACCAAAATCGGCGTTGGAACAGCGTCCAGGATATCTGCGGCCGGAAGATCCTGAGACCCAGTGCCCAATTCTCCGACAAATATGCAACCACCTTTTGGGTTTTCCAGCGCCAGTGGGTGCACGTCGAATAAAAGTTCCTTCGCAACACCGGTGTCGCCAGGAAGTTTCATCACACCCTGTGTCAGGGTTTTGTCGGCCAACATCTTTGTGAAAGTGAGGGAAAGTTTTTTTCCCAAGAGATTTGGTATCGTGCGAACATCGCGGCCGATGATCTGCTTGGCGTTTTGCACCGAGAACAGTTTCAGAAATTGTTGATTGGCCGACTTGATCACTCCGTTGCGATCGGTGACGAGAATTGCGCTGGTAACCGACGCCAAAGCATGTGCCAAATTTGACAGCATATCGGGTGACTCAGCGCTGTTGGGCGCTTCCGACGAACACTTTCGCATGACCCCAATCACCATAGGTGTTGTTTTTCCTGCAGGGCGTGCCGCGACAATTTCGAAGGTCTCGAGGCCGGCCTCCGTCTTCATTGTGGCCGTCAAGGGTGATGAAAGCCCGTGCTCTATCGCGTCGGAAAGCAGTAGCAAAAAACGCTTTCTGTCAGGCTGCGTGTAATACTCCAGGGCATTACGTAGCGAGAATTTGACCAGACGGTATCCCTTGACACTGGTCGCGTCCGTTCGCTGCCAGCAAATTTCTTCAGCTACAGGGTCGTATGCCCAATAGGAAACGCCAACGGTTGAAAGAATCGCGCAGGTTTCCGGATTCGGGACCAGTTGCTTCATCGAACGCAGAAGGGTGTTGATTTCAGTGGTCAATTTACTGCCGCGTAGCTTGGGCGAAAATAGCTCCAACATTAAGCAATTCAAAATTGAACGAAGAGTGAACCCGGTCTCTTAAACTGGTATTTATTGCCGAGAATCGAAAAAATGTTTGAAATGCTACGAATTCAATAAGCAGCCATCAGTAATTTTACCGTTGAAAGGTTGTGCGACCAGTCTATGTTATTGTCCAGTAGTAGTTGTTGGGCCTTGCAGGAGAATGTTGCGCGAAACTGCCAGCAGCTATTCACTGATTTAGCTGATGGGCTTGAAAGCGGAGTTTTTGCCGATCGTTTCAACTCCTCAGAGCTGTTTTCATTGGATTTTGCTGGAGTTTAACACCAACGCCGGAACCGTCCTCTCGAGTGCCTCCTGGCTCACGCGGACATCCTCGCCGAGAACGTGAGTATAGGGGATCGCCGGCGAGATATCCGCATGCTTCCGCACATTCCTGACCGGGGCAAGATCCCGCGTGGCGCGCAGGAACTTTGACGCGCAATCATGGCGCAGGTCATGGATTCCGAATTCGATAATGCCGGCATACTCGAGAGTCGTTGCCAAGGTGCGGCGAAAGCCGCTGTAGGTGATTGCGTGGCGCTTGTCGCGGTTCTGATGTCGCGGCGTCACGTAGCTCCAGATTGAACTTGTGACTCTCCTCATCAGACCCGAAATTCTTTTCCTATGGCTTCTTGGCGAAAAATGCATCGCCAAATATATTTCAAGTTCCAAGCGAGCGAATTGCAGAACCCTAATTGGCGCTATCAGAGTTCCGTTCAGCGTAAATAGGAGGCTTCATTCTCCAGTTCCGTCCACAGCGATGCGATAATGGTGTTTTGTTCCTGCTTGACGGACCCGGCGATGGTCTATAAATCCGTGCAAATCAACGGCCCGGGGTATAGCGCAGCCTGGTAGCGCATCTGGTTTGGGACCAGAGGGTCGCAAGTTCGAATCTTGCTGCCCCGACCATTTTTCTTCTGAAAATTTGTTGCTGTTTCACCTGCGTTTCGTGGGGCGACCTTTGTTTTCGATAGCTGGTGTCCGGTTTCCAAGCATTTTCTCCACCGGCAGCCTGAAACAGGGGGCCATAGCTTCAATCCTTTCCATTCCCTTTTCGTAAAGGTAAGCTTTTCGCAAAATCATGCGGGAGGACCTCATGCCGCCACGGGCGCCGATCGGCGAATTGCCGACCCATTCCGTCACCAACATGCCGCCGCATCTGGGCGACCAGGATCTCTGGGCGGAGGATGCCGCGCTCCGGGACTGGGTCGGGCGTTTCGGCGGAAGTTGGGCGGAAGGACATCTGGCGGATGCGGGCAGGGTGGCCGGAAAGGCGGAGACGTTTGAGCTGGCGGAGGCAGCCAATCGCTTTCCCCCTGAGCTGAAAGCCTTTGACCGCTACGGGATGCGGCTCAACCAGGTGACCTTTCACCCGGCCTATCACGACTTGATGGCGCTATCCGTCCGGCACGGCCTTGCGAGCTTCGCCTGGACCAACCGGCGGCCGGGTGCACAGGTCGCCCATATGGCGCTTAGCTACATGTTTTCGCAGGTCGAGGGCGGGGTCATGTGCCCGATGTCCATGACTTATTCGGTGCTGCCGATGCTTTATGCCAATCCGGGTGCCGGGGATGCACTGATCCCCTTGCTGCTGTCGCGAGACTATGACGGCCGGGACGTCCCGCTTGGTGAAAAGACCGGGGCGACGGTCGGCATGTTCATGACCGAGAAACAGGGCGGTTCGGATGTGCGGTCCAACACGACGACCGCGCGGCCGGTGGGGTCCGGCACTGGTAGGGACGAAGCCTATTTCCTGAACGGTCACAAGTTTTTCTGTTCCGCACCGATGTCCGACGCATTCTTCACGCTCGCCTATACCGAAGGCGGACAATCCTGTTTTCTGGTGCCGCGCTGGACGCCGGACGGCGCGCGCAACACGCTTTTCATCCAGCGCCTGAAGGACAAGCTCGGCAATCGCTCCAACGCGTCCTCGGAGATCGAGTTTCAGGACACATACGGCGTCATGATTGGTGAGGAGGGGCGGGGCATCCGCACCATTATCGACATGGTGCAAGGCAACCGCATCTTTTGCGCGGCAAGCTCCGCGGCGATGATGCGCCAGGGCCTCATTCAGGCGCTGCACCACACCGGCCACCGCTCCGCCTTCCAGAAGCGGCTGATCCAGCAGCCGCTGATGCGCAGCGTCCTTGCGGATCTGGCGATCGAGGCGGAAGCCGCGCTGGCCCTGACCTTGCGGGTCGCTCAGGCGATGGACAATGGCGAGACGGAGCCCGGGGAGGCAGCGCTGGCGCGCATCGGCACGGCGATTGCCAAATACTGGGTATGCAAGCGGGCGCCAAATCATCTTTACGAGGCAATGGAGCGCCACGGCGGCTCCGGTTATGTGGAAGAATCGGTCCTGCCGCGGCTTTACCGCGAAGCACCGGTGAACAGCATCTGGGAAGGCTCGGGCAACGTCATGTGCCTGGATGTATTGAGGGCGATGAAGCGCGAGCCGGAGGGAGTAGCCGCGCTTCTTAACGAATTTGAAGCCGCATGTGGAAGCGACAGGGCGTTCGACCGGGAGTTCGACCACCTGAATCGGGAACTGACGGAAACGCATGATCTGGACCCGCGTGCGCGCGCAATAACCGAACGTCTTGCGATCCTCTGGCAGGCAGCTTTGCTGATACGCTTCGGTCCGCCGGCTCTTGCAGAGGCATATTGCGCCTCGCGCCTTGGCCGCCGCTGGAGCGGCTGCTACGGAGCTCTGCCTGCCGGGCTGGATGTTGCAGCCATTCTTGACAGGGTGATGCGGGCAACTGCCGCCTGAATGTCTTAAACACCGGGATAACTCCGGGGAAGCTGCGCAAGCGCCCTTGTACAACTTGCCGCCGCATAACAGACTGTTCGCACAGGAGTTTCCACTCTTCTGGTGAAAGCGCTGTCCGTGGGGGGATACGGGTGGTGCAGGCGGGGACAATGCTACCGGATCCGGACGACCAGGCAACGCTGGACCTGTCGGCGGCAATTGCCGCGCTTCAGTCCAGGATTGGCAAAGCCGGGCTTTCCTTAAAGGAAAGCGCCGATTTCTCCCTGTTCGAGCAGACTGTGCGCGGCACCGAAGACAAATACCTGATGGAGGATTTCTCGCCGCGCTTTTTCGACCTGCACGGCGCGACGGCCTTCTGGGTGGCCGCCTACAACGCTCATGGCAATATCGTCTCCGTTCAGGCCGCCAAGGTGGAGGACCTGAAGGACAGGAGCCTCGCCGAACATTGGCAGCAACAGCAGCGGCGGATTTTTGTCGATCCCAATCCCCAGGCCCGCTTCGGTACAGAACATGCGCATGACGCCTATTTCATGCGCGGCCGCATCGTCTATCACGGCAACCTTTGGCTCAGAAAGGACATCCGCGGCCAGGGATTGGCGGAACCGCTGACGCAACTCGGGTTTCTGCTGTCGCTGATTAAATGGTCGCCGGACTATCTCTATGGCCTGATGGCCGCCAAAAGTGCGGAGAAAGGTTTCGGCATCCGTGTCGGCTATCGCCGCTTCGTGCCCCGTGGGACCCATTGGGAAATCGCTCCAGGCCATATCCGCCCAGATGACTGGCTGGTCTATGCGACCCGCAGCGATCTGCACGGCCTGGCGAAGCTGATCCTCAGGTCCGCCGGTGAAGGTCCTGAATGACGCCGAGATAGGCGCAGAAGCGCAGGTCCGAGGTCAGCGCCGGCCGGACGGCGACGATCAGCCGTTCGAATGCAATCTCGAAGGTTTCTCCGTTCACATGCACCTGGGCGCGGGCATAGCCATAATAGGGTTGTCCGTCGAGCGCCTTTCGATAACCGTCTGCCGACGCCTGCTCCAGAACCGGATCAGGTGTGCGCAGGCCGCTGGCCGGGCTTGTGGGCGTCGCCCAGTCCTCGCCGAAAAGCTGGCGCTGACCGCTGTCCTTGCCGACATAAAAGATCGGTGGCGGCGTGCCGTCCGGCATCCTGTCGGAGCACAGGCTCAAATAGGGAAGAAAGGGTTTCAGACTGGCCTGCACGTCGCCAGCCGGAGCGGTCATGACGCTTTCGAAGAATGCGGACAACAGCGGATCCGCCAGGCCTTTTTCGATGGCCTCGGTGCCGAGTTCAGCAAACAGAGTGTCCGGGCGGTTAAGCACTGTTCCTCTTTCGCGCTGTGAGCTTCCGTATGTCAAATCAGTGTATCGGACATTCGTAATCAAACTGTCAAACCGGAGCCGCCGGATGCCGCGCCAACCGCATACCGAAAGGTGCCGCGAAGGTTTACCGGTCGAAGGCCTTCAGGAGCAGGGACATCACGTTCAGGAACTCATCCCGTTTCTCAGGTGAAAGTTCTTCCGGGGCCGACACGGAATAGTCGAGCGTGAGGATCATGTCCCACATTTCCGTAAGGTTGGCCGCGTCGATTGCCGCCTTGAGGTCGACGGGTTCCCTGACCACAGGCTGCACATGTTCGGGAACGTACGTCTGCAACCTTTTCAGATAGTCGTAATGCATGTCCGAGCCTGTTTGTCTTTCGGTTATTCTTTCCGGGAACCGGCGTTGCCGACATACGCTCCGGCTGACCTCCTGCGCAGATGAGGGCGCGTCGCTAGCGACAGCCCTTTCTGCTTGTTCACCCGAGGGTAGTTAATAGCATAGGTTGCACGGTTCTGTCATGTTACGGAACTGTCATAAGAGATCCGTTGCGAAACACTGTTAATACTTGCTTGCTTTCGAAATTAGGCGCAGGCAAAGCTTTCCAGGCCCGGTCGAAGCGGCCAAGTACCAAGATCGGTGTTGACTCCTGAGGCAAAGGCGGGAAAAAGCTGCAAGGAAATGAATCTCCCGCATGTCTTATCGAGGGCAGGATCACATGGTTGCGCGCATCTACCGTCCGGCAAAAACCGCCATGCAGTCGGGCAAGGCAAAGACCCACCGCTGGGTTCTGGACTATGAACCGGAAGTCGCGAAATCGGTCGAGCCGCTGATGGGCTATACCTCCTCTTCCGACATGAAACAGCAGATCCGCCTGTACTTCGACACGCAGGAAGAAGCCGTTGCCTATGCCAAGCGTCACGGCATTGCCCATCGGGTGGAAAAGGCCCAGGAACGCAAAGTGCGCGGCTCGGCCTATGCCGACAATTTCAAGTTCAGCCGCCAGGCACCCTGGACGCACTGACCGGTTCCATTCCGGTTGCTGAAAGTCCCGCCGGTCGATCGATTGTCTGTTGAAAGCAGCAAAAGCGGATCGACAGGGGTGTGGATTTCAGCGCATTTGATCGGGACGGCAACCCCCGTCCTTTTAAGAACGGCCCCGTAGCTCAGCTGGATAGAGCACTCGCCTTCTAAGCGAATGGTCGCAGGTTCGAATCCTGCCGGGGTCGCCATTTTCTAACTGTCCAACCCGAAGACACAGGTAACAGTTTGTGCCGGAGACATGGGTTACAACCTCGTGCCGAACGGGTTGTCGATTGTCTATGGTGTTCTCTGCTCCAGGTCGAAATATCCCAGATCATAGCTCATGAAGCTGATCAGCCAAATTCCATCGACGACTTCCTTGATCCCGAGCTTTTGACCGGCCAGCACGGCGCCGGCCTTTCTGAGGCTGTTGGTTGGCCTGGCACGTCAGCCGCAACGCAGCAATCCCTAGCCGCAACGCAGCAATCCCTGCGACAATGACCTGCAACCGGCCTGCAATCATGGAATGAATTTTTGCTGTTTTGGTCTTCACCCGGCACATTCAACGTGCAGGTTGAGCAGCATCGTTCATGCTGCCGTAGACAAAAAACGCCGCCCCTTCTGCAAGGGGGCGGCGGATCTTCCGGAAAGCCTCTGGAGCTTTCAGACGGAATCGGCTTTGGCCGAATCCATTTTCTGGCCAACCATCAGCGGCGTGATCTTGGTCTTCAAGATCATGTCCACGTCTTCAGATCCGTCTTCCAGGGACTGAAGGGCCATGTCCAGGAAATAGGAGCAGAACGTGCGGCCGTCCTTGTCCGATTCCTTCTTCGTATAACGGATCATGCGCTTGATTGCTTCGATAGCAGGCTCTTGATCGAGCTCAGCGCGGTCCGGTTTTCCAACTGCCTTTGACATAAGACTACCCACCAGTATTTGTTGCCGTTTGCAGCAGAGCTGCTGTGACCATCCACGAAAAGCATGCTGTTGCGGCGTGAAAGGAGCGTGATAAGGTGCTGTTGTGCTTTAGGTTGCGTGATATTCGCGGTTGCGCGATGAAGGCGCACCAAACGTGCGTTCCAAATATGGGGAATTGATGGCGATCGCGTCCTGCTTTGCATGCCTCGGGCGGCCCTTGCTCCTAAGCAAAGGGCAGGAGCCCGTTGCCGTCAAAACCCGTAAGGCTCTGGCCATTATGGGATTTTTGAGCCGCCAGAGCGGATTTTCCTCGCCGCGCGAAGCCCTTGCCGATCTTTTGTGGAGCGGAACGGACCGGCACAAGGCAATGCAGTCCCTGCGCCAGGCCCTTCGGCAGTTGAAGACGGCGGAGAATGAGGCCGGAATCGACGTCGTGCGATCGGCGCCGGGACATATCCAGCTTGACCCGGGTGTGTTCGTCTCGGACCTGAGCAGGGTCATGGATCTGGTGGAACGCGGCAACGCCGCTGATTTTCGCGAGGCGGAGGACCTTTGGCGCGGGGAATTCCTCGCCGGTTACGACGATATCGATACGGAATTTTCCGATTGGCTCACCGTTGAGCGGGAGCGGGTCAGTTCGGAGGTCACCAGTGCCGCCTTCAAGCATCTCAACCGGATATCCACCGAAGATGGCGGCCTGCAAATCGAAGCCGGCGGACGTTTTCTTCTCAAGATCGACCCGGCGATGGAATCAGCCCACAGGGTGCTGATCCGGCTTTATCTGGGGCTCGGCCAGAGGGAGCGCGCCGAGCAGCAACTGCGTGCCTGTGAACGCGAACTGAAGCTTCATTTGGATGCGGAGCCGGATGAAGAAACGCGGGCATTGCTGACGCAGGAGCATGTTAGTGCTTGGACGTCGGACGCATTTTTGCGTCCTAGTGAAGTTAAGTCAAATCGAATAGACTTTTCGAACCACGAAGAAGTCGTACGCCTTCCAGAGATTTCAATCGTGTCGTCCTCACTATTGAAGAAGGGTCTGAACGACGCTGTTCACCTTAGAGAAGAGATTGTTTCTGGATTGTCTTCCTTTAGGTCATTTGACTTATATGAGTCGGAGTACTTCGGAGACGATCACTTTCCAAAGGCGACTCTCGTAAAGGGAAATGAACTAGGAAGCTATCTCCTACGCTTCAGGCATGATGAACGATCTGGAAAAATTGTTGTCCAGTTTGAGGATCGTGGCAATGGTCAGATCGTTTTCAATGAGATCGTAGATCTGAGTCGCATGAACGTGATTTCGCCGGTCGCGAGCCAGATCGTGAGCCGCATTCATATGCATTCTACAGGTAAGCTGAGAAACCCCTCAAATACGGCTGTATTTGCAAGGTGGTGCCAAGCCGATGCCTTGTTATGGGACTTCACGCCGCAGTCAGACGAAAAAGCTCTTAGGATTCTGGATGAGATCGAAAGAATGAATAGTTCATTTTCAATGATCTATTCAGGAAGAGCTTCAATAATTATGAAGCGTGCGCTTCATTTTCCTTTGATGGAAGGTGCGCTTTCGGAAGGAATGAATAATCTACTTAATCTAGCCGAGCGTTCGATAATGCTTGACCCGTGGCAGGCCGTGAACCAACGCATTTATGGTTGGACACTCATTTTGTCGAACATGCCGGATGAGGCAAGGCGAGCTTTTCAAAACGCGGGGCGACTGAGTTCTGCAGATCCTGCGAATCTGATGTCAGTTGCCGAGGGGCTTGCCTTCTCGGGTGATGTGAACGAGGCAATCTCTACTGCAGAAAGGGCGTTCTCCCTTTCTGCCTTCGTACCTCGCATGTTTTACGAGTACCTCGCCAACATCTTTTTTGCAGCGGAGGATTATGAGGGTGCAATCAACCAGATAGAGCGTGGATCTGGTGTTGGTGTCAGCGGCCTCACAACTAGGGTTGCCGCGCTTTTGTGTGCTGGCCGAGAAGAGGAGGCGCTTCAAACGCTTCAAAGATATGGCGAGCACCGCCATGAGCTCTTGAAGAGTTCGCCAGCGCTTGCGGATGACCCTGAGGGCTGGCGAAAGAAAATCAACTTCTTTCAGGTCTCAAAGGCTCGGCAGGATTTTGATAAAGGTGCGGCTCTCGTTCAGCGCTTCCTGTTCGACGGTTCTGGATCAGTTTAGTTTGAATATTTTAGCCAATCCGGAAATATAATCTTCGTTTAAAGCGTCTAGTTTTGCTTGGTTTAGTCTGAATGGGACTGCTGTTGCATTTGGTTGTGCTTTACAGTCAACCACCTTAAACCTTAACAGTTCTGTTGTTTGTTTTGGAAGTCCGATCGCAGCCAGCTCGCGTGCAGGATTGGTCTGAAGTTCCCTGCGGAAATCGTCGTCCAATGCAGCTTTGGCGATCAGTCTGCCGAGTTCCTTCACGTTCTTTTCGTGATATGGAAATCTTGCCATTTGGTCGTTCCTTAAGCAATCCGGACCCAAAAAACTTGGATCCGGATCAGCGTGCAGAGTTTCGTTGGTTACTCCGGGATAACTTCATAGTAGCAATTTGCCAAAACGGCCTTGCCGAGTTCTTCGAAGTAGCTTTCGTCGTTTGCGGCGACGCGGGCGGCGTCGACATCGGCCGGGATCACCAGATGCACCAGGTCGGCAGTATCGGCGAGCAGGGTCGCGTCGGTTTTGACGCCGATTTCAGCCAGAACTTCTGCCGGGCTTTCGATGAGCCGGTCGCGAGCTCCAGCGTTCTGGATGATAGCGCCAAGTTTCGCGCCGATTTCCAGGTCAATACGAGAAGTTGTTTTGGCGTGCATAATGAGCCTCCAGAAGCTAAAGTTGTGCTGTGTCTTGCCTGGTGGTTGGATGGTCACCCGGCAATTCTGAAAAGGGTCAAACTTTAGTAAGATTTTGTTTGAATTAAACGATTACTACTGTTCGACTGCTTTCGATCTAAATGTAGAGCAAAGCGGTCTACTCGCTCAATGGTAGTCTTGGTAATCTACGTCGGGTGCAATTTCAGGGTGAGGCAAAGTAATAAGCTTAATAGGCTTCCGGGGGTGGGATGACGAGGGGCGTTAATCTTGGAATTGGAAATGATGTCGAGATATCCCGTCAGCTTGGAGACGAGTTGGCGTCGGATCTCTTGCGCCTGGGCCTGTTGAGCGAAAATCAGCATGGGTCACGAACCGGTTTGCGGCTTGAGGACGATAGCCTGCGCCTGTTTTTACCGATGCTCGCGGCCTTCGATATCCGCCTCGTGCCGGTGAGGAGGGAAGGGTGCCCGGTTGCCTTCTGTACCGGCCTTCTGAAAGTCGTCCATCGTACCTCGAGGGGCGGCCAGTCATCCGAACAGACAATTCCCGCCGGAGGACAGGGCAAAACCGAAGCAATTGCAGCAATTGGTTGTGTCGGCGAGCTCTCCGAGCGGCTAAGTCTTTGGAGTCTGGGGAATAGTGACAATAGAGTTTTTCAGAAAAGCCCTGGGCAACCAGAAGTCGATTTTGCCTGTCTACTTGGATTGAGTGACTCGCAAAGCCGAAATGCGGCTGTCGATCTGGGTGTGAAACCTGATGGATACACTGGAGCGGGGCCGGACTGGCACGGGCTCACGGATCGACGCGTTTCCCTTCGCAGGTTGTCGGATGGGCAGGTGGCTGCGTGTCCGAGTTTCGGAGTGTTGTTTCAGGAATTCGAACGAGCTACCGGCAGGCGCTTATCTTACGCATCAAGCGTCGGCTGTGCGGTCTGGCCGACCCTGGCCGGTGCCCGGGAACGCGCGGCGCTGGAGCTGGCCGAGCGCGACGCAATTGCACAAGCGTGGTACAACCGCTTGGGGATAACTTTCGTTGAAAATTCGACCCTTGCGGAAATTTTACAACCGGACCTGTTGGACTATCTCAACGGACAGCCGAGGGTCTTCGGCATCTATGGCGTCGAAACCGACCTAGCTGTTCATGTCGTCATGGCAATTTCACACGATGTGGAAGGTCGCCTTTGCGCCTTTGGTTCAGCCGCCGGATGGGATATCGCGTCTGCATGCGACAGTGCGATCCGAGAAATGCTGCAATCCGAAAACGCGCTGACACTGATGGACAGGTCCTATCCCGCAACGTCGCACACGGCCAAGGTGCCGCGGCAGCTTGCTTATGCTCGGCAGAAATCCATTTTCGACGATCTGCCGCTCAAGGCTCTGCCGGCTGCCGACCGGGGGCAGCTTGAAATGCGTTATTCGTTCGAAGGCCTGTTGCAAAGCTGCCGCGACCGGGCGATCGAGATCTGGGAATTCGATGCGACCCGACAGGATTTAGCAATTCCCTGTATCAAGCTGCTGTCACCGGACCTGTGCGGCTGGGAGCCGCGCTTCGGCAAGAGACGGCTCTTTCAAGGCGTCGTCGACCGGGGTCTGCGGCGGTCACCTGCGTCAGAGGCCGAATTCGCCGCGCGGCCGTTTCCGTTCTGACAGTTTGACAGGCCTGCGTGTCGAAGTTAAAAAATACATGACACAAAAGTTCATGTTTTGTGTCGCGCGTCAGGATGACGACTGGGTCATCCTATCTCTGGAAAAACTTGTGGCGGGGTCTCTCCCCGCTTTTTTTTCGCTCAAACCTCAGCGAACCGCAGGTCTTCCGTCCTCATAGGGACGGGCAAGAGTCATGACCCAGAAATTGCGCCACTTCCCCGTGTTGCGGTTCGTTCGCGCGATGCCGATCCGCGTCACATAGGGGTTGAGCAGGTTCTTGTTGTGACCTTCCGATCCCTGCCAGCCACGGAAGGCCGCGGGCAGGTCGGCATACCCGGCGCCCAGATTTTCCGCGCCCGCATAATTGGCATACCTGGCCTTGTCGAGCCGCTGCGACAGTCCAAACGCACTGTGTGCCCAGGTGTCCATGCTGTCTCGCTCGGCTATGTGCCTGGCCATCTTCTGGGACACCGTATCGAGGGCCGGGTCGTGCCGCAGCGCCGGCAGTCCCTTCTGTTCCCGGTAGGTGTTGACGAGCGACAACATCTGAGCCTTGTCGACGGGCTGGTCCGACAGAACTGTCTTGTCTTCCAGGTCACCCCGACCCGGCAGAGCGCCGCAGGCGGCAACGGTTGCCACCAGAAGGACGAGAAGCAACTTGCTCAAGAGACCGTTTCGGCGGAGCTGGCTGTAAGTCATATTCCCGCTCATGCCTCATCTCCGGGCCAGACAACTCCTTCGTCGGCAAAAAAGTCGTGCGGACCGGGGAAGTTCTCTACATAGGCCATGTGAGTTACGACGCCGGTCCGGGGTGAGTGATAATGAAGGAAATAGGCAGCCGGCTCGAAATTGAAAAGAGCCGGGCCTTCCTCGGTAAGGTCCAGGACGACCTGATGGCCGGTGCTGGGGGCGAGTGTCATGATCTTTCCGGCAAAGCCGGCGATGATCGGACGATGCAGATGGCCGCACAGAAAACGTTCCACGTGCCGGTGGGAGGAGACCACCTCGGCCAGGGCATCGGCGTCGCTCAGCCCGATCGCGTCCATATGGCCGATGCCGGAAAGGGCTGGGGGATGATGCAGGGCGATCAATGTCGGCTTGGCGCTTTCTTCCAGCCTCGCGTCCAGCCATTCCAGTTGCGCCGTGCCCAGCCTTCCGCGCGGATCGTTCGGCAAATGGGTGTCCAGGGCAATGAGACGGACATCGCCGATATCGGCCGCATAGCAAATCTTCCCGTCCGGATTGTCCGAAATGCCCGGGTAGTCCGCCATCGCGCGGCGCATGCCGTCCGTGCTGTCGTGGTTTCCCGGGATCAGATAGACGGGCATGCCGACCCTGGAAAACAGGGACCTTGCAACGGCATACTCTCTGGGGTCGCTGCCATCGGTGAGATCGCCGGTCACGACCAGCGCGTCCGGTTTGGGTGCAAGGGCGTTCAGCGATCGGATTGCGCGCTCGGCGAACATGTTTGTGTCCGACACGCGGTAGCACGCGAGGCCTCTCGGGCGCAGGTGCAGGTCGGTCATATGGGCAATCAGTGTCATCGGAACCCTACAGACTCACGGCAATTGTCTCTTGCCCGGACGATAAACCGGCGACATGAGAGGGCAAGGACTAGTTTTGTTTTTTGAAAAGCTCATGTAGGAGAAGCGTTCGGGGAAGGTTGGGAAAGCCGGCCGGTCGCAAATATTGGATATGGGAATTGATGGCGGACAAGAGCGACGATCTGGCAGCTGAAGCTCCGAAGACAGCAGAGAGCGCCACCGAAGCAGTCAGTGGCCACGGGGAAGCGATGCAACCGGTTCGAAAACCGGTTTGGCTGAAGATCTTCGGTCACGATATTACAGCACCCTTTCTGCTTCTTCTCTTTGCTATTGTCCTTTTCGCCCCCGGGCAATGGACCATACCGCCGCTTGATCGGGACGAGCCCCGCTTCACCCAGGCGACCAAGCAGATGCTGGAAACGGACAATTACATAGACATCCGTTTCCAGGATCAGGCGCGCTACAAGAAACCGGTCGGGATCTACTGGCTGCAGGCCGCGGCGGTGAAGCTAACGGGCAAGGGGGCCGATGCGCCCTTGTGGACCTATCGCCTGCCATCGGTCATTGCAGCCACAATCAGCGTTCTTGCCGCGTTCTGGCTCGCCCGGGCCTTCATGGGTCCCGCCGGGGCGTTGCTTGCCGCGGGATTTGTCGCCATGTCGATCATCGTCGGGGTCGAAGCACGGCTTGCCAAAACCGACGCAGTTCTGCTTGCCACAATTCTGATCGCCGAAGGGGCGCTTGCTCGGATCTGGCTGAAAAATCCCGGAAAACGGCTTTGGGGCTTGAGCTTTGTGTTCTGGACTGCGCTGGCGGCGAGCGTGCTCATCAAGGGCCCGGTCGGTCCGATGGTGGTTGGGCTGACCGTTGCCGGGCTGATGGTGCTGACACGAAAGTTCGCCTGGTTCAAGGCGGCCTCTCCGCTGGTCGGGCTGGTCTGGTTCCTCCTTCTGGTTTCGCCCTGGTTCGTCGCCATCTGGATCGCGACCGACGGGTCCTTCTTCACCGAGGCGATCGGCAAGGATCTGCTCGGCAAGGTGGGGCAGGGTCAGGAGGGGCATGGCGCTCCGCCTTTGACACACCTGGGAGCCATGTTTGGAATTTTCTGGCCCTTGCCGGCCTTTTTCCTGCTGGCACTGCCGCTGATCTGGCGCGAACGCAAAAGTCCGCTCGTCGTGTTCGCCGCCGCATGGTTCGTCCCGAGTTGGATCGTGTTCGAGTTGGTCGCGACCAAGTTGCCGCATTATACGATGCCGCTGCTGCCAGCACTTGTTTTGCCGGTTGCCGCCGCGTTGCTGGAAGGGGCCGGGAACGGGCTCCGATCCTGGTTGCGCTGGCTTGCCGCCATTCTCGTCGCATTGCCTGCCATCGGTCTTGCTGCAGCTGCTTTCGCGGGGCCCTTCGTTCTTGGCGCCTGGCCATCGCCTCCTGGCGCAGTCCTTATGGCGATCGGCGCCATCTTTGGCGTCATTGCCGCCGCCAGATTGCTGCGTGGCCCGGCGCTTCATGCCTTTCTTCCGGTCTGCGTCACCGCAATCTGCATTGCCGTTGGGTTCTGGGGCTTTGTGGGCCCGGCCCTGACGCCGATCTGGGTCAGCCCCCGCCTTGTGGAGGCAATCGACACGATCCCGAGCTGTGCGGATCGCAGCGCACGCCTTGTTGTGACCGACGGGTTTCACGAACCGAGCTTCATTTTTCTGGAGGGAACGACGACGCGGATCGTGCCGCCAAAGGGCGCTGCGGAGTTCCTGGCTGCCGACGACACGGACCAGCCGGCAATGTGCCGGGTCGCAGCCGTCGAAAGCCGGGAAGAAGCGGCGTTTTTGCAGGCTGCCAAGGAGATTGGCCTTGTGCCCGAGGTTCGAAAAAGGGTAGACGGCCTCAATATCAACGGTGGCGACAAGGTGGACATTGCCCTCTACCAGGCGGCAAGTCCCACCACGGGTGCAGAAGAAGGCAATGACGAGCAGCAGTAAAAATGTCTGGCATGTTCTGGCGCGGATGCGAGGGAATGTAAGGCGGGCAGCCATACTGTTTTCCGGCCGCAGGGAGCGGGCACGCCAAAACCGCGATCCGCTGCCGCCGGGGCAGCGGCCGCAGGACATCCTGGCGGTGCTGCTTCTGACCGTCGGCATCGCCGTTGTTGCCTTCGATGTGCCGACTTATCCCTGGCTCCGTTCACTGCCTGGTGAATACCGGTCGGCCTTCCGAGCCTTTACCGACTTCGGCAAAGCGGACTGGATCCTGTTGTCCACCGGGTCTGTCTGCCTCTTTCTGTTGGCGCTGGATGTAGGCCGCTATGCCTTCCGGCTGCGCATGGCTGTCGGGGCCATCTTCACCTATTCGGCTTTCATCTTCTATACGGTCGCCGGAACCGGTTTGCTTGCCATAGCCTTCAAATGGAGCCTCGGCCGGGCCCGGCCCAAGCTCTATGAGATTGTCGGTCCGGTCCGCTTCGACTTTCTGGCTTTCGATGGGACCTATACAAGTTTCCCGTCCGGGCATTCGACCACGGTCGCCGCATTGGCGACGGCACTTGCCTTCATCTTTCCGGCTTACCGCTGGCTGATTGTGGTGGCAGCCTTCTGGCTGGCATTCAGCCGGGTCATGGTCGGGGCGCATTATCCGAGTGACGTCATCGCCGGCACTCTGCTCGGGATGACGTTTACTTTCTTCACGGTCCGCGCGATGGCGCGGCGCCGGATCGGATTTCATCTGTCGTCGGCCGGCAAGATCGAGCCGAACATGAACATACTGTCGGCGCGCACCTGCCTGCGTGCTGTCTGGCAGGTGCTGCGCGGGCAGCGTGGCGCCGGCCGGATCCCGGCAACGGCACTGGCGGTCGACGAGACAGGACGGACGAACGTATGACGCAGAGCTATCAGGAGGCATTGGCTGCCAGCAAGGGAGGGCTGGAAGTCACGGTCGTAGTTCCGGCGAAGGACGAAGCCGAGAACCTGCCGATCCTTTTGGACGAAATAGAAACGGCTCTGCAGGGGCGCCGGTTTGAGGTGATCGTCATCGACGACGGCTCCTCCGACGGCACGGATATCGTATTGCAGGACTATGCGGCGACCCATGACTGGCTGCGCCCGATCCGTCACGAAAAGTCCTGCGGACAAAGCTGCGCCGTGCGCACCGGCCTGCAGAATGCCCGCGGCGATGTGGTGGCGACCATCGACGGCGACGGCGAAAACAACCCTGACTATATTCCGGCACTGCTGGACGCATTGCAGGCGGCCGGACCCGCGGTGGCGCTTGCTGCCGGGCAGAGGCTCGGGCGCAAGGCCAGCCTCGCCAAGCGGTATGCCTCCAAATTCGCCAACAGGCTGCGCGGTGCGATCCTGCGCGACAACACCCGCGACAGCGGCTGCGGCCTGAAAGCCTTGCGACGCGAGGTATTTCTACAACTACCTTATTTCGACAGCTGGCATCGTTTCCTGCCGGCCCTGGTCATCCGGGAAGGGTACGGTGTCACGCATATCGATGTGCAGGACCGCCAACGGCGGCACGGCACATCCAAATACGGTATTTTCGACCGGGCACTCGTCGGTGTCCTCGATCTCTTCGGGGTCTGGTGGTTGCGCCGGCGGCGCAAAAAGATACCTGACGCGCGTCCGCTGACCTGATTGATGCCCCAATCCCGGTGGAGAAGCCTGCCAAACTCCTAATAACTCTGACTGGATTTTCCCATGAACGCGTTTTTTGACTGGATTCACACGGTCTTTGTCGCCCAGTTCGATTTCTGGATCATTCTGGGCTTTTTTGCCCAGGGCATGTTCATGATGCGCTTCGTGATCCAGTGGATCGCTTCCGAGCGCGTCGGCCGTTCGATCGTACCGGTCGCCTTCTGGTTCTTTTCCATCGCCGGCGGGGCGCTGCTGCTGATCTATGCCATCCAGCGCCAGGATCCGGTCTTTATTGCCGGCCAGGGACTGGGGCTGGTTATTTACTTCCGGAACCTCTGGCTGATCTTCAAGGAAAAGCGGGACGATCCGACGATCTGAGAGCGAACAGCAAGAAAGTGATGGCGCCGGTCATGCCGGCGCCTTTGTCGTTCAGGATCAGCGGGCGCACAAACGGAATCGGTTGAGCGTTCTCCTGAACGCACGAAGCTCACATCTAGCCGAAGGCCCTATCGAGCGCCTGGCCGAGATCCCTGATCAGGTCTTCCGGGTCCTCCAGACCGATATGCAGGCGAACGGAGTTGAGCTCAGGATCGACTGCGGTCGCAGTGCGCGCGCCCTTGAGGCGCACCGGAATGGCAAGGCTTTCAAATCCACCCCAGGAATAGCCGAGGCCGAAAAGGGTCAGGGCGTCGAGAAAGGCAAAGGCCTGGCTCTGTGCGGTGCCTTCCCTGAAATCGAAAGCGCAGAGGCCAGAAGCACCGGAAAAGTCCCGTTTCCAGAGTGCGTGTCCCGGATCCGTTTCAAGAGCGGGATAGCGGATGCGGGCTACCTGCGGCTGGTGCTGCAGCCAGTCGAGCACGGCCTTGGTGTTGCGCTGATGGCGTTCCAGGCGCACGGAAAGGGTTCTCAGGCCTCTCAGGCCCAGGAAGATGTCGTCGGGCGCCACATGGCTGCCCATGGCGCCACAAACGGCATCCAGTTTCGGCCAGGCCTTTTCGCTTGCTGCAATCGTGCCAAGCATGGCGTCGGAATGGCCGACTATATATTTCGTGCCCGCCTGGATTGACAGATCGACACCAAGGGCAAGTGGCTGGCAGAAAAGCGGGCTGGCCCAGGTATTGTCCATAAGAACCGTCGCATCGATCTCATGGGCGGCGGCGGCGATAGACGGGACGTCCTGCATTTCGAAGGTAAGGGACCCGGGAGCCTCCGTGAAGACTGCAGCAGTCGTGTCCCGGAACAGGGACCTGATCCCGGCTCCGACCTGCGGATCGTAATACTCCACGGTGACACCTAAGCCGGGCAGCACCGTGTCGGCAAAATGCCGGGTCGGGCCATAGGCTGTGTCCGCGATCAGGATATGGTCACCCGCCTTGACGCAGGAGAGAATGGCAAGGGCAATCGCGTTGAGCCCGGAATTGGCGATCTTCACGCCCGCAGCGCCTTCGATCTCCTTCAGGGCGCCTTCCAGTGAATCGGTCGTCGGGTTTCCGCGGCGGGCATAGGAATAGGTCTGACCGCCGGTGATCATGGTCTCGACATCGGGATAGAGCACCGTCGAGGCATGGACGACGGGTGGATTTACGAAACCGTGAAAGGCGCGCGGATCCCGGCCGGCATGGGCAAGTTTTGTGTCTGGCTTCAGCGGCGTCTTGGATACGGAACTGGACATGAAGGCTCTTGCGTGCGTGGTGGAGAGGAGGGCGAACCGGGATGGGTCGCACCGACCGCACACTGTAGTCATTCGCTTCCGGCCTGCAACCGGCATGTGAAAGCGCCGTGTTGCGCTGCAAAACAATGATAATTTTACCGTCAACGTTAACGAGGCGCCCCGTCAGTCTAAATGGATTGAAGCCTTTTTAGGCATTGACTGAATTGCGTTTGGGCATGTTGTGCGTTTGTGCATCCTTTGAGGCGGGAATTGGCCGGTGGGTGGAGAAATGTGACGAGATATCTGCAGCAAGTACTTGACCCGAACGGCTAAATGCCATCGTATGGTGCCGTTGGGTTGGGACGGAAGATATCTGGAGGAAGCAGTCGTCAAGGCTGGCAACCGTCCGGTAAGCGAGACGGGGAAGACGTCTTCCGATCACACCCGGCACAATAAAGTATGGGTAACAAATAAAGGCTGCATATCCATGTCCAACAAATTCCTTCCGCTCGTAATCGGCGCTGCTATGGGAGTCGCCGCGACGACGGCTGCCGGTGCAACGACGCTGGAAGACGTCAAGGCAAAGGGCTTCATTCAGTGTGGTGTGAGCCAGGGTCTGCCGGGCTTCTCCAATCCGGATGCCCAGGGGAACTGGACCGGCATCGACGTTGACTACTGCCGCGCAATGGCTGCCGCAGTGTTCGGCGATGCGTCCGCTGTCAAATACACTCCGCTGTCCGCAAAAGAGCGTTTCACCGCTCTGCAGTCCGGCGAAGTCGACGTTCTGTCCCGCAACACCACCTGGACCATGTCTCGCGACACCCAGCTGGGTCTGAACTTTGCCGGTGTGAACTACTACGACGGCCAGGGCTTCATGGTCCGCAAGGACCTGGGCGTGACCTCCGCTCTGGAACTGTCCGGCGCTTCCGTCTGCACCAACACCGGTACCACGACCGAGCTGAACGTTGCCGACTACTTCCGTGCACATAACATGCCGTACGAAATCGTCGCCTTCGAAAAGGCCGATGAAGTTGTGGCTGCTTATGACGCCGGCCGTTGCGACGTCTACACCACTGATGCCTCGGGCCTGTACGCACAGCGCCTGAAGCTGACCAACCCGGGCGACCACATGGTTCTGCCGGAAATCATCTCCAAGGAGCCGCTGGGCCCGGTCGTTCGTCAGGGTGACGACGAGTGGTTCAACATTGCCCGCTGGACCCTCAATGCGATGCTTAACGCAGAAGAAATGGACGTCACGTCCGCCAACGTCGACGAGAAGAAGAGCTCTGACGATCCGAACGTAAAGCGTCTTCTCGGTGTCGAAGGTGCCTTTGGTGAAGCTATCGGTCTCAGCAACGACTGGGCCTATAACGTCATCAAGCAGGTTGGCAACTACGAAGAGTCCTTCAACGCCAACGTTGGTCCGGACACTCCGCTCGGTATCGCACGTGGCGTGAACGCCCTGTGGAACGACGGCGGCTTCATGTACGCTCCGCCGATCCGCTAATCCTCACGGTAAACTGAGGATTGTTGGGGTTCCGGCGGGTTTGTCTGCCGGAACCCTTAATAAATTCCACGCACAAAAAACCGGCTGAAAGCCGGGAACCGCGTGGGGGAACAGACTGCTTCCGACGACAGGGGAGCGCTGCCAAGGCGCAGCTGGGAAGCAGGACAGACACGGATCGGGGAGAGGCTTCGTGCCGGGCCCGTTCGTGAAAACTTGGGCGAGGTTCTATGTCAGTAATGGAGCAGGACTCGGCGGGGGCGCCGGCGCGTGCTTCGCTGTTGAACGATCCCAAGGCCCGCGGGCTGTTTTATCAGGTACTCCTGATTGCCGCGCTGGTCTTCTTTGGGTATTTCATCGTATCGAACACGATCCGCAACCTGGAGCAGCAGAATATCGCCTCCGGTTGGGGCTTCCTTCAAAATACCGCCGGCTTCGGGATCATCCAGTCGCTGGTGCCTTATCAGGAAACGTCCAGCTATGGGCAGGCGCTTCTTGTAGGCTTCTTCAACACAATCCTGGTCGCCGTTGTCGGTATCTTCTTTGCGACAGTGATAGGATTTGTGGTCGGTATCGCGCGATTGTCGAACAACTGGGTCATCAATCGCCTTGCCTATTGCTATGTCGAGCTTGTCCGCAATGTGCCGCTGCTGCTGCAGATCTTCTTCTGGTACTTCGCGGTGTTGCGGTCCATTCCTGCAAAGCGGGAAAAATGGTCGTTGTTCGATACATTTCACCTCAATATCGGCGGCTTGAGGATGCCCAAACCGATCTGGGAACCCGGATCGTACTGGATGGCCATCGCGCTCCTCGTCGGCATCGTCGTATCGGTCGTGGTTTCCAGGTGGGCACACAAGCGCCAGGATGCCACGGGTCAGCAGTTTCCCGTTTTCTGGACAGCTGTGGGACTCATCGTCGGTCTACCGGTTCTGACCTATCTCGTAACCGGCATGCCGATGACGCTCGAATATCCGAACTTCGTCACGGAAGGCCCGATCCTGCGTCAGGGGTTCGAACTCAATGTTGGTATCAACGTCATTCCTGAGTTCCTGGCCTTGACCGCCGCGCTTTCGATCTACACGGCATCCTTCATTGCCGAAATCGTTCGCGCAGGCATTCAGGCCGTTAACCACGGCCAAACGGAGGCGGCGCATGCGCTCGGGCTTCGCAATGGTCCGACACTGCGTCTGGTGGTCATTCCCCAGGCAATGCGGGTGATCATTCCTCCGCTGACGAGCCAGTATCTCAACCTCACCAAAAACTCGTCTCTGGCGGTCGCGATTGCCTTCCCGGACCTCGTGTCCGTCGGCGGTACGGTTCTGAACCAGACCGGCCAGGCAATCGAAATTATCGGCATCTGGATGGCGGTTTATCTGTCGCTCAGCCTGCTCACCTCGGCCTTCATGAACTGGTACAACCAGCGCATGGCGCTCGTGGAAAGGTAAGGAGCGCACAAAATGGCTAACACTGAGATGTTCCAAATCAGAACGGAAGAAGCGCCGCGGTTGCCGGCGCCTGTTTCGACCACCGGTGTCATCGGCTGGATGCGGCAGAACCTGTTTTCATCCATCGGCAACACCATTCTTACTGTAATCGGGATCCTGATCGCCTATTCGATCATCGCGCCATTCGTTCAGTTCGCGCTGATCGACGCCGTCTGGTCGGGGGAAAATCGCGAAGCCTGCCTGGTGCAGGACGGCGGTCATGCAGGTGCTTGCTGGGCCTATGTGAAGGCTTATCTGCCGCAGTTCATCTACGGCCGGTACCCGACACCCGAAATATGGCGCGTCAACATCGTCTATCTTCTGTTCGCCCTGCTTCTGGTGCCGCTGGCAATTCCCAGCGCACCGTTCAAGAAGATCAACGCGATCCTGTTTCTGGTCGTCTTTCCGATCATCTCGTATTTCCTGCTGACCGGTCTGGTCGTCGGGGGAACGGTGATCCTGCCGATCGTTGAAACAGCTGTCTGGGGCGGCCTGCTGGTGACGCTGGTCATCGCGGTAACCGGTATTGTGGCGTCGCTGCCACTCGGCATTGCGCTGGCGCTTGGCCGCCGGTCGAAGATGCCGATCATCAAGCTGGTCTCGATCGTCTTCATCGAGTTCTGGCGCGGTGTGCCGCTTATCACGGTGCTGTTCATGTCCTCGGTGATGCTGCCGCTGTTCCTGCCGGAAGGCGTCACCTTCGACAAGCTGCTGCGCGTGTTGATCGGCGTGACGCTGTTCTCCGCGGCCTACATGGCCGAGGTGGTTCGTGGTGGTCTGCAGGCGATCCCGAAAGGACAGTACGAAGGAGCGATGGCACTTGGGCTGCGTTTCTGGCCGATGATGTATCTCATCATCCTGCCGCAAGCGCTGAAGCTCGTGATCCCGGGTATCGTCAACACCTTCATCGGTCTCTTCAAGGACACGACCCTGGTGCTGATTGTCGGCATGTTCGACCTTCTCGGCCAGATCCAGTCATCCTTCACCGATCCGACCTGGTCGACACCCAGCCAAGGGCACACCGGCTATCTCTTCGCCGCGATGGTGTTCTTCGTTTTCTGCTTCGGCATGTCGCGATACTCCATCTTCATGGAGAAGAAGCTGCATACCGGCCACAAACGCTAGCACCCGCTTCCGGGGCGCGCGATGAAACGCAGCGCCCCGGCCAAAGGACACTCTTGGAGTAAAAAATATGTCTGAAAACGCTGTACGCGACGAGGATCTCGCAGCCGACCGTTCGAAAATGACCATCTCCGAAACGGATGTGGCTATCGAGATCCGGAACATGAACAAGTGGTACGGGGATTTCCACGTGCTGCGCGATATCAACCTCAAGGTCATGCGCGGCGAGCGTATCGTGATCTGCGGACCGTCCGGATCCGGCAAGTCCACGATGATCCGCTGCATCAACCGGCTTGAAGAGCACCAGGCCGGCCAGATCATCGTCGATGGCATCGAACTGACGGACGACCTGAAAAAGATCGACGAAATCCGCAGGGAAGTCGGCATGTGCTTCCAGCACTTCAACCTGTTTCCGCACCTGACCATCCTGGAAAACTGCACGCTGGCGCCGATCTGGGTCCGCAAGATGCCCAAGAAGGAAGCCGAAGACATCGCGATGCACTATCTGGAGCGCGTCAAGATCCCGGAACAGGCATTGAAATATCCCGGTCAGCTTTCCGGTGGCCAGCAGCAGCGCGTGGCGATTGCCCGTTCGCTCTGCATGAACCCCAAGATCATGCTGTTCGATGAGCCGACGTCGGCACTCGATCCGGAAATGATCAAGGAAGTTCTGGATGTCATGGTCGGGCTTGCCGAAGAAGGCATGACCATGCTGTGCGTGACCCACGAGATGGGCTTCGCCCGCAAGGTCGCCAACCGGGTTATCTTCATGGATGCCGGCCAGATTGTGGAACAGAACGAACCGGAAGAGTTCTTCACCAACCCGCAGCACGAGCGGACCAAGCTGTTCCTCAGCCAGATCCTGCATCACTGATCCCGAAGTCAGTAGGTGGCTCGGTTGTTTCGCAAGGCCGTTTTCGGTCTCATCCTTGCCGCCTTCGCACTAGGTATCGCCATGGGCCTTGGAACGCTTGTTCCAAGGCCCATGTTCGTTTCGGAAGCCGTTGAGCGGCCAGTTGACGCTCAGGAGGTCAAAAGGCGCATTCTCGTCCTTTCCAATCCGATACACACGGATATCGCGCTTCCGGCCGATCCGGATGTCCTGAAGACCTTCGACTTCGTCTCGAACGCCGGTCTGGATCTCGATTATCCCGGCGTCTTCTGGGTCGTTTTTGGTTGGGGAGGCCGGTCCTTCTATATCGAAACGCCCACCTGGGGCGATCTGAAACCGGGGCCTGTTCTCAACGCCTTAACGTGGGATGCGTCTGTGATGCACGTCCGCCGTAGCGGGGATATCCCGGTGAACCAGGATGACGTGCAGGTGGTCGAACTCGGCGCCGAAGAGTTCGCCAGTCTCTTGAAGGATATCCGCGCCAGTTTCGAACATGGGGCAGGGGGCGTACCCGTGGAGATCGCCGGGGCAGCCTATGACGCCCACGACATCTTTTTTCCGGCTGTCGGCGGTTTCAATGCGTTCCTGGGCTGCAACACCTGGACAGCGCGGATGTTGCGCGGCTCTGGCCTGCGCACAGGTTGGTGGACACCGTTACCTGACACCCTGACCTTGTCACTGGACCTGCATAACGCCCGATGAGAGGCCTGAGACGAGGGCCTCCGGCTTGCAAGCAGCGTTGCTCGTGGACCGCCGCTGATTTGAAGAGAAACTTGAACGGCGGCTGGACCCGGCCATTCATCCACAATTCCGGGGTCAGGGGACGAGCCGCTCCACGGCCGACGCTGCAAGCTCCTTCAGGACACCGGGGGCTTCACCGGCACGCGCCCGGACCGATAGGCCATGGAGAACCAGCGAGAGCAGCTGCGCAGTGGCCATGATTTCGGCTTCTTCTACCAAACCACCGGTTTCGTGGCGGATCAGGCTGGCAAAGCCCTTGTCCATCCGACCGGTAACACGTTGGAGGGCTGCGTGAAAATCAGCATCCGCGACGGCTTCAGCCGGCAAGGTGGCGATGACGAGGCAGCCGTAGGAGGCACCGCAGAAACCGGAGCGGCCTGTATAGAGATCTATGGCCGCAGTCATGATGGCTTTGAGCCGCGGCTTCAAACCTTCGGTCTTCCGCCCCGCTTCGCTTAAATAGGACTGCATCTGGTCGGCGAAACGGTCGACCGCCCTCAGAAACATCTCCTTCTTGCCGCCAAATGCCGCGTAAAGGCTCGGCCGGTTCAGGCCTGTGTCCTCCGCGATCTGGTCCAGGCTGGTTGCCGCGAAACCCTGGCGCCAGAACACCTGCATGATCCTGTCGAGAGTTTCCTCTTCGTCGAATTTGCGGGGCCTGCCGCGTTTGGTTTCCATCTTCATTTTATACCATTTCGCATAAAAACATCGACGTGTCTATTTTTGTGCGATACGGTACAGAAAAGGGAGTCGCAGATGGAAAGGTTGTTGGAGATGCCAAACGTCAAGGCAGACATGGGTACCGTCGAGTGGGGCAGGCGCCAGGGAGATTTTTCCAACGGCCGATTGAACCGGTCGGAGAAACTTACCCTGCTGGCGAATCTCGGGCGCATGGGAATGTTGGAAGCCGTCGACCGGATCGGCAGCGTCTTCGGTCTGGCAAACGCCTACGGTGCAGACCTCGAAGGTTTGCAGCCGCCGGAGACGGATCTGGTTCGCGATGCACTGGACTTTGCTCAAGACGTCCAGGGCATCGAAGTGATGCGGCACAGCTGGCGCAGCTATTATTGGGGCATGATGCTTGGTGGGTACCGAAAGCTGGACATCGACAGGGAGATCCTGTTCTGCGCAGCCATTCTGCACGATGTCGGCCTCGCGCCTGGCCGTGTGCAAGAGCCTTATGAATGCTGTTTCGTTGTGCATGGCGCGGAGCGGTGCAAACACCATCTTGTCGGTAAGGGGCATGACAGGGCCAAGGTCCATGTCATTGCGGATGCGATCGGCCTCCATCTGAACGGATATGTGTCTGCACGGACTTATGGCGCGGAAGCGCACCTTCTATCTCGCGGTGCCATGTGTGATGTCTTCGGCTTCGGTCGGCGCCGGATTGAAACAAATTCGCGGCGACAGGTCCTTGCAGGCTTTCCAAAGGGCGATCTGATCGATGCTTTGGAAATCTGGCCGGGACATCACTTGGAGGGTAGCCGGGCAGATTTCCTGATGAAATTGAGCCCGCCTCGCAGGCAGATCACACCAGCGGCAAAAATCCCGGCCGCCGGCGAATAGGAGAGCGAAAGTTCAATATCATCCAAAAATGCAACCAATGAGAGAATCGCCTTGATCGATCCTGCCGTGCGAATTCTCGAGCTGCATTGCCTAAAGTTTGCTCAAACATTGCAGTTATCCGCATTTTTTCCATGTTCGCTTCGGCTTGGGAGAGGCTTGAGATTGATATTAGATGCTACGTAAAAATACAATCTATAGTTTCTTCGGAATTGTGAGATGACGTGGGGTAGTTCTAATTGGATGTCGCGCCATGAATGATCACGATTCCGAGTTCCAGTCTCGCTTGAAATTTTCGCATATCGACAAAGACACAATTGCTTCGCTGAGAGGCATCTGGCCGCGCATTGAGCCCGTTCTCGACGACGTTCTTGCCGGCTTCTACGTGCACGTAAAGACCCAGCCGCAGCTTTCGGCTCTCATCGGGCAACATCAGCCAAGACTGGTCTCGGCTCAGAAGGGCCACTGGAAGAAGCTCTTCACAAGTGGCTTTGATGCCGACTATCGCGAGAGCATCAACAGGATCGGTCATGTGCATTGCCGGATCGGACTTGAGCCGCGCTGGTACATTGCCGGCTACCGCTTTGTCTTGAACGCCTTGCAAGCCTATCTGATCAAGAAATACAGGTGGTTATTCCGGGATCTGACGAAGATGCTGAATGCCGTCACCTCGGCGGTGATGCTGGACATGGAACTTGCCATCTCCACCTATCAGGAGCAGCTCCTGCTTGAGCGCGCAGTGCAAACCGGGAAGCTCAACCAGGCGATCAAAAGGTTCCAACAGCGCGTGGACCGGCCGTTGGCGGAAGTCGACGAAGGCGCAAGGGGCATGGCTGAAGAAGCAAGCCAGCTGACGCATGTTTCCAGGGAGGCGAGAGACCAGGTGGACAGCGCCGGGAATGTCTCGAAAGAATCGAGCCTGAGTGTGCAGACCGTCGCCTCGGCGACGGAAGAGCTTTCCAGCTCGATACAGGAAATTTCAAAACAGATCGCTAGCGCCTCCAGAATCGCGAGCCAGGCAGCAGGTGGGACGGAACAGTCGAGCCTCCAGGTGGCAAGCCTTGCCGGAGCAGCGCAGAAGATCGGAGATGTTGTCGGGCTCATTCAGGCAATCGCCGAGCAGACAAACCTTCTGGCACTCAACGCAACCATCGAAGCAGCCCGCGCCGGTGATGCCGGCAAGGGATTTGCCGTTGTGGCAAGTGAAGTCAAGACCCTGGCGGAACAGACGGCAAGGGCGACCGAGGAAATCAGCCAGCAGGTTACGGAAATCCAGGATTCCACCGAAAACGCGGTTGCCTCTATCCAGTCCATTGCAGAGGTCGTCAAGCAACTCGACGAAATGACCGCATCCATAGCCGCCGCCGTCGAAGAACAGGGCGCGGCAACGCAGGAAATCTCGCACAGCGTCCAGACGGTTGCAGCGGGTGCACAGACCCTAGACGACAACATCAACGGGGTGGGCCAGGCGATCGCCACGACGGACGAAGCCGCCGCAAAGATGCTAGGTGCCGCCGGTCATATGAAAGGCTGCGCCAATACGATCGCAGAAGAAATTCACGACTTCTTCTCTGCGTTGAAGCAGACCGGAACCTGACCCTAGAGAACCTAGTGACCCTAAGCCGGGCCGGTGGCAATTTCCGTGTCGTCCCGGCCACCCCATTCGGCCCATGAGCCGTCATAGAGAGCAAGATCTCGTACACCGAGAGCCGTCAGACCGAGGGTGAGGATGGCAGCCGTAACACCGGAACCGCAGGTGGTGGTCACTGGTCTGTCCAGATCCACACCTGCTGCGCGGTAAGCTTCCTCGAGCTGGTCCTTCGGCAGGAAGGTCCCGTCGGCGGAAATAAGGTTCGTGAAGGGCAGGTTCAAAGCCGTGGGCATATGCCCCTTGTGCAGTCCCGCGCGCGGTTCCGGCGCTTCGCCGGAAAAGCGGTCTGCGGATCGCGCGTCCAGGATCTGACGGTTGCCTGATGCGATGGTTTCGCGGACATGATCGAGATCGGCAACGGCACCATGGTTCAATCGCGAGGTGAAATGGCTTTCCACCCGGCGCGGCAGGTCGTCATCGAAAGGCCGGCCTTCCGCACGCCATTTAGGAAAGCCGCCATCGAGCACATAGACCCTTTGTGCACCCATGACTTTCAATGTCCACCAGACGCGGGGCGCGGAATAGAAATCGAAATCGTCATAGACGACCAGCGTTTGGCCGTCGCCGACACCGAGCTTGCGCATGGCGGATGAAAAGATGTGCGGCGCCGGCAGCATATGCGGCAAGCTGGAGGACTTGTCGCAAATCTCATTGACGTCGAAGAACACCGCGCCTGGAATATGCGCATTCGGATAGACAGCGGGAGCGTCCGGATGGGTGACCGGCGGCATCCAGGCGTTGATCACCACAAGGTCCGGTGATGAGAGATGATCGGACAGCCATTGGGTCGAAACGAGCGGGTGGTCGGTCATGTGCTTTCCTTAACTCTCCAAAAGTCCCTTGGATTTGTGCCAATCCTCAATGGATAGCTCCGGATAGCCCTGATAGTGCACATGCCCTGGACCTTCCGGAACATCGACCCAGTCCGGCTTGAATTCCAGCATGATATGGACAATCTCAGGCGGTGTTGGCAAGGGGCTATCGATAGCACCGGCGTGGGGATGAACAAGATGCGGCCAGCGCGGATCAAAGACCCACAGATGTGAGCCGCACGACTTGCAGAAATGACGTTCGGCTGGACTGGTCTTGCCGTCGACGTCAGCCTGCATCACGGCTTTGCATTCCACACCGCGGATCTTGAGACTGCCGGCGTCACCCATGAGATTGATCGCATAGCCGCCGCTGCCGCCGACCTTGCGGCAGATGGAGCAATAGCAGCGCATATAGGGATAGGGGGCGTGGCTCTCCACTTCAAAACCAACGGCCCCGCATTGACAGCTTCCCGACAATTTCATCTTTCCCTCCAGGTTGCCGAGGGTGTTCCACGTCAATCCGTCAGGCGGATACGTACACGGCGGTTCTGCTTTCCTTTGTTCTCGATCTTGCCGAGCTCAAGCTGCCCGATTTCGGAGGTGCGGCTGACATGGGTCCCGCCGCAGGGCTGCAAGTCGACATCGCCTCCGATCCGCACCAGACGAACCCGGCCCGATCCGCGCGGGGGCTTAACCGACATGGTTTTGACGAGACCGGGATTGGCGTCCAGTTCCTCATCGGTGATCCACTCTGTCGTCACCGCATGATCGCCCGATGCAAGCGAATTGAGCTCCTCCAGCAGCCTTTCCTTGTCGATGGTTTCGTCGCCGACGTCAAAATCGAGCCGGCCTTCAGTATCGCCGATCTGGCCGCCGGTCACAGGAAAGGGCAGGGCAACGGACAAGAGGTGAAGGGCTGTATGCATTCGCATCAAGCGATAGCGCCTCTGCCAATCGACATGCGCGATGACGACGGCTCCTTCGGCCGGGAGCTGTTGTCCTTCTGCGGGTACATGCACAATGGAGGTCTTGTCTTCGTCAAAGACTGTCGTGGCAATTTCAATCCTGCTGCCGTCTTCCAGTTCCAGGGCGCCTCAGTCGCCCGGCTGGCCACCACCTGTCGCGTAAAAGACTGTCCTGTCCAGAAGGATAGCGCCGCGTTCGTTGATTTTCACCACCTTGGCTTCGCACGTTCGAAGATAGGCATCGTCGCGAAACAGGGGCGTTGTCATCAGCGGTCTCCAGGTGGTTTGCAGAGCCGAATTGAGCAACGATCCGCGAACGGCGCAAGGCCTAATTGAACGGAAAGCGAGGCCGGGTCCCAACGACGAAGCCCGCAGACCATGGTCCGCGGGCACAGGCAATTAATGCAAAGTCGGCGTTAGTCGGCGAAGTTCAGATCGACAAATCCCTCAGACCAGTTCTGAGTGTTCGCCTTTCCCTTGGCGTTGGTAAACACCGGTTTGGTCTTCTCCTCTCGGGTAACCGTAAAGCACAGCTTGCCCCAGCCATCACCGCTCCAGTCCTCGCAATAGTGTCCCTTGCCTTCGATCTCTACGGCTTCCCAGGGGATGTTACGGATCTTGTCGCCCTTGACCACGACAACGGCGATACCGTCTTCGTGGTTGTTCTGGCGATACTCTGTGACACCGTCGGGAAAGAACCCATGGATGGAATTGCCCGACATCATGGTGTTGATTTCTGATGCTGACAGATTGGCAGGATCCGCCTGCGCGATGCCGCTTGCAAAGAATGCTGTCAGCGGCAATAGGCCAAGACCGGCCTGGTTGATTTTCCTCGTGATCATGATCCCCTCGGTTTCGATGCTTGCAATAAATCTAAACCCTTGGTTTTGTTTCCAAGGTGCTCCGCATCCTGCCTCAGCGCCAAGGGAAGGGCCGTGAATATCGACGCCAAAATTTCATCGGAACCGCTGCGTTACTCAACGAGCGCGCCCGCACGTGAAAGTGTCAACGAGCCACTTGGAGAAGCCTATTCCGCTTATTGGAACTGGTGGCTAAGGAATTTCGTCAAGCTGGCGCAAATGCGCTATCCCGAGGTCTTCTGCCAAAAGGGACCGGAAGTTGCTAAGCCGGATCCACTAAGCCGTGTCGGCCTTCTTCACAGCGCACGCGGTTGCGGTGCCGTCTTCGAGCTGTCCCGTGCGCTCGGTCGTCCAACCGGGTTCGATGTTATCAGCCATGTCCTGACAAGCGCTCCGACAGTGACCGATCTTGTCCGACGATGGTCTGGCGTTTTGGCAATGCAGTCCGAGATCCGCTTTCCCTCCGGTACCAGGTCTCAGGACTTCATTGCAGTAGATTGCGCGAAGGCGCTGGTGTTGTCCCCCCATGCGGTACGTCCTGCCAATCAACGACCTTTCGGTCCCGCAATGCTTGGGGGCGTTGCCCTCGGGACGCTGGAAAGCGCGGGAGTTGAAGTGCATAGCGTTTGGTCAGTGGCACGGAGCGGGGCGACCCATCCAGTCTTCCGGTTCGGGACCTTTGTGGGCAATCATATCGCCTTCGACAGCGATCTTGTCATCGTGCTTTCCGATGAGGCACCAGCCCTGACCGGAGAGTTCCGTCTGAAACCACCAGAGCGAGGCCTGGCGCTCAATCATCTTGTGCAGGGGGCACATCAGCTTGGCCTCAACCGTCTAGTTGGCCGTGTCGTCGGAGCGCTTGATGCTGCGGAAGGTGATCATCCGACACTTGCCGCGACTGCTGCCGGCCTGGGTTTGTCTGCACGCAGTTTGTCACGCCGGCTGAATGAGGCCAATGTCGGTTATGGCCGTCTTGCAAGGTTCGAAGGCTACCGTCATGCTGGCCGCCGGTAAGGCGTCACTCGACGAGATCGCTTTCCGGGCCGCATATTCGGACAGGCATCACATGTCCCGCGACTTCCGCAGGATGGCTCAGATCACACCGTCCGGTCTGAGGAATCTTCTGGCCGGGTGAACTTAAAGAACGGATGATGCCTTAAGGGACAGGATAGCCCTCCAGGTCAGTTATTTGCTCGTGCGACCAGCAGCTTCAGCGCAAATGTTCCCATGATGCCGGCGAAGGCCCAATCGAAAGCCTTCATGATTTTTGGCGAGGATTTCAGGAAGCGTGCAAAGGCACTTGCTCCCAAGACCATGAGCACACAGATCGGCATGCCGAGCAGCACGAAATAGAAGCCCAGGAACATCAACTTTCCAGTTGCGTTCGGGTCGCTCACGCTGACGAACTGGGGCAGGAATGTCACGAAGAACAATACGATCTTCGGATTGAGAATATTGACCCCCATGGCCTGCAACCAGACCCGATGAAACGGCTGCCGCGCTGACTTGCCAGCCTCGAGCGTCAAGCTTGACCCATGCCTTACCGACTGGATCGCCAGCCAGATCAGATAACCGGCTCCAACGATTTTCAGGAGGGTGAAGGCAAGTGCCGAGGCTGAAAGCAGGGCCGAAACACCGACAGCCGCCAGAACCGTGTGCACGACCAGTCCGCAGGCAGCTCCAAGGACTGCCGCAAGTCCTGCACCTCGGCCCTGTGTCAGGGTCTTGCTCATGAACAAAGTCATGTCGGGCCCTGGTGTGAAAGTGAGGACGAGGGCGGCGGCCGTGAAGGCGAGGAGTGTGGCGGTGTCGGGGAGGAAGGTCATGATCTGCCGGGTTCCGGTAATTCGATACCATTCCTCTTTAGATCATCGAAACCGGACTTGCCAGTGACGGACAAGACAAAGCGTGAGCCGCAGGTGGCGTCCCCGGCTCTTTGAGCCCTCAGGAGCATGCAACCAAATACCCGGGGAGCGGTCGCCAGTTTGTTAACCGGTACAACCAAAGGACTTGTCACACCGCGGGGCGAGATCAAAGGATGGGCGACAGCAGTCTTGCGCCCTGTGCCAGCACGCGAAACACATAGCTGCGGGACTGGAAGGCATCTGGCCAGGTCAGCCTGGAATTCTGGAAGTCCGTCTCCAGCATCGTCTCGACATTGGCGATCATGCGCTGATGGGTGAACCAGAGCGTCAGCTCGAAATTGATCTGGAACGAACGGTTGTCGAAGTTCACTGTCCCGATGGAGACCAGATCGTCGTCCATCAGAGTGACTTTCTGATGCAGGAAGCCGTCGGTGTAGCGGTAGACCTTGACCCCGCGCTGGACCAGCGTGTCTTCGTAAGCGTGGCTGGCGAGCCAGACGGTCCAGTGATCGCGCTTTTCAGGCATCAGCACCCGTACATCGACACCGCGCATGGCGGCCGAGCAGAGAGCGGTCTGAACGTCGAGGGAGGGGACCAGATAGGGGGTGGTGATCCAGAACCGCTTGCGTGCGCGGGCGGCCGTTTCGACGAAGGCAAGGGCGCATTCCTCGAGTTTGTCCGCCGGGCCGGTGGGCATCACCAGGACGGATTCGTCTCCCGGCATCGCGATCTCACCCACCTGCGGCACGTCGATCCGTTCGCCGCTCGCCCACAGCCAGTCCTCCACAAAGGACAACGAGCAGGCAACTGCTGCGGGACCTTCCACACGCACATGAGTGTCGCGCCAATGTCCGAACCAGGCGTCGCGGCCGACATACTGGTCGGCGACATTGTGGCCGCCGACAAATGTCACCTGGTAATCCACCACGACAAGCTTGCGGTGATTGCGGTAATTCAGCCGCATCGGCCCGAGCAGCCGCAGAAACTTGTGGTTCTGATTGAAGCCGCAGACCCTGACCCCGGCCTCGATCAGCCGGCCAAGGAACTCGCGCGACAGTGAGTGGCTGCCGACATCGTCATAGAGAAAGTAGACCTTGACGCCTTCGCTTGCTTTCGCGATCAGGGCATCCGCGATGTCTCGGCCAAGCTCATCATCATGTATGGCAAAGAACTGGAAGAAGACGACACTGCGGGCTTCGGCGATGGCTTTCTTGATGGCGGAGAAGGTGGCCTCGCCATCGATCAGCAGTTCTGCCTTGTTGCCTGCCAGGAAAGGCACTCCGGCCACCCGTGACAGAACCGGCCAATCGCGGGTTTCCTCGTGATCCGTCAGGCCGAGTTCATCGGCCCGCCTTGCACGTTCGGCCCGGCCGAGTGTTGCCTGGATACGGGCGTAATCGGAAAATGACCGCCAGCCGAAAACGAAATAGAGCGGCACGGTCAGGTAGGGCATGAAGAAGAGGGACAGCAGCCAGGCAACGGAGCCCTGCGAGGTCCTGGAATTCATCACCTCTCTCACGGCACAGATGCCGGCCGTCAGATACATGGCCGCAACGAAAGCCGCGACCAGCCCGAGGTTGTTTGCCATCACGTCCAGGACCCCGGCATCCGTCACAGCATCCCGGATCACCGCTTCTGCAGCAGCGCCATCATGTGCGAGTGTCGGATCTTCGGGGTCCATGGTGGTTCAGATCCTCAAGCCGGCTCTCAGGCGAAGGGGGCCTTGAGGGTGACCTGCCGTTCCAGCCAGACAGGCACAGGCAGGTTCTTGGACCGCAGGAATTCAGGATTGTAGAGCTTCGACTGTGACCGCGTGCCGTGATCGCAGAGGATCGTCACGATGGTTTTTCCCGGGCCGAGTTCACGCGCCAGTCGCCGGGCGCCCGCGAGATTGATCGCAGTCGAGCCGCCCAGAAGCAGGCCTTCGTTCTGGGCGAGATCGAAGACAAGCGGCAGGGCCTCTTCATCCGAAATGGTGTAGGCGTGATCGATCTTCAGATCGCCGACGATCGGCGTGCTGCGGCCAAGACCGATCCCTTCGGAGATCGAGCCGCCTTCGGAGGCTACAGCCTTGCCGGTCGTGAACAGGGACTGCATCGCTGCTCCTTGCGGATCGGCGCAACCGATGACGATGCCGGGCTTGTTTTCCTGAAGATAGGTGGAAACACCGGCGAGCGTGCCGCCGGAGCCGACTGCGCAGATGAACCCGTCGATCCGGCCGCCGGTCTGGGCCAAGATTTCCGGGCCGGTGGTCAGATAATGAGCCTTTCGGTTGTCGAGGTTGTTCCACTGGTCGGCGAAGATGGCGCCGTTAGGCTCCGTGCGGGCCAGTCCCTCGGCAAGACGGCGGGCGACATGCTGGTAGTTGTTCGGGTCGGAGAAGGGCTTGGCGGGAACTTCCAGGAGCTCTGCGCCACACAGGCGCAGCATGTCCTTCTTTTCCTGGGTCTGGGTTTCGGGGATGACTATGACGGTTCTGTAGCCGCGCGCACTGGCAACGAGGGCCAGGCCGATTCCGGTATTTCCGGCCGTGCCTTCCACGATGACACCGCCGGGCTTCAGATCGCCACGCGCTTCGGCTTCCAGGATCATCTGGCGGGCGGGGCGGTCCTTGACCGACTGGCCGGGGTTCATGAACTCGGCCTTGCCGAGGATTTCGCAGCCGGTTTCCTCCGACAGGGCTTTCAGGCGGATAAGGGGCGTGTTCCCGATCGCATCGACAACAGAAGCGGACACAGACATCTATTTTTTCCTGACTGATCTGGACCGATTGCGATTGCCGGCCAGATGAAATCTGATGAGCCCAGGACGCTAAAGGTCCGGGAGATCTTGATCAAGGCTGCAATGTAAGGCTTCAAGGGGGGAATGCCAGCATCCGTACCGCCATTCGGGGGACTTTTCCCCGTAGTGGAAAAAATGCGGCATGTGATGTTCCTCCCGGTTGCGGGATAGAAATTCTATTTCAGGCTATTCTGGTGTAAGTGATGATCCGAACCGGGTTGCCTGACGTATCGGCGATAGGGCAACTTGGGAATCTGGCCTTTGATGAGAGCAGTGATGGAAAAGAATGTGACCGGCATGGACGAGCTACTGGCCGGGTACGCGGCCGGGAACTTGACCTATCCGGCGCAGGCGCTTGTCGGTGCACATCTAGAGATGAGCGGTCAGAACAGGGGGTTCGTGTGCTCGCTGGAAACGCTCGCCGGTGTTGCGCTCGAGGACAGTCAACCGATTCCGATGTCGGACCGGGAGAGCGTGCTGGACGCTATATTCAGCGGTGCCGAAGGCGGCGACAACGACAATGTCGTTTCTGCTTCGGATTCCGGCGACGAAGACGCCGACGTACCGGCACCCTTGCGTGGCATCATTGGCCCGTCCATGACTAGCCTGCCCTGGAAGACGCTGCTGCCGGGTGTCAAGGAATGCAAGTTCGGAGACATCGATGGCTGCAGCAGCAGCCTGCTGTGGGTGCGTGCCGGCCGGGCGATGCCGTCGCATACGCACCACGGCACCGAGCTGACTCTCGTGCTCAAAGGCGGTTTTTCCGATGAAGACGGCCACTACGTTGCGGGAGACGTCGCTTTTGCCGACGGCGAAATCGATCACAAGCCCATCGCAGATGACGGCGAAGACTGCATCTGCTTTGCGGTGACGGCCGGGCGGCTGCAGCTGACCGGCCCTGTCGGACGCTGGTTCGACCCGTTCCTTCGCTGATTTAGATCCAGTCCCGGACCTGGCCGCGTAAACGGACGAAAACTCCGGGAGGCCAATTTGCCGAAAAAACTCTACGTCGCCGACCCCAAGGACGGATGTGCCTGGATCACGGGTGCGAGTTCCGGCATTGGCCGGGCACTGGCCCTTGATCTTGCCGCGTCCGGCTGGCGCGTTGCTGTTACTGCCCGTGCGGTGACGGCGCTCCAGGAGCTTGCCCAGAACGCGCGGGTTCTTCCCGGTTCAATTCATGCCTTTCCAGGCGACGTAACCGACACGTCGCTTATGGGTTCTCATTGCCGGACAATTGGCGAGGATCTGGGCGGGATTGCGTTGGTCGTTGCCAATGCGGGTCTTTATTTTCCGCAGGACGGGCTCGCCGGTGACGCTGACGCTTACCGGACGAGTTTTGACGTCAACCTGATGGGAACGGTCAATGTGCTTCTGCCGGCCATTGCAGCCATGAAAACAGCGGGCAGGGGGCAGATCGCGGTCGTTTCCTCGGTGGCAGGCTACCGTGGTTTGCCAACGTCTGCCGCCTATGGCGCGACCAAGGCCGGGCTGATCAACCTGGTGGAATCTCTCAAGTTCGACCTCGACCTCGCCGGCATCCGAATTCAACTCGTCTGCCCGGGTTTCGTCGATACGCCGGCGACCAAGAACAACCCGTTCCCGATGCCGAATCTTCTGCCAGTGGCAGATGCTGTCAGCGAAATCCGCAAGGGCTTGCAGCATCCAAGCCGCTTCGAAATCAGCTTTCCAAAGGCGTTTGTCCGTCAGCTGAAGTTGTTGAAATTGCTCCCGGACCGGTTCTATTTCCCGCTTGTTGCCCGGTCCACTGGCTGGAATAAGAAACAGGCCGGATAGACCGGCCTGTTCGATGTGTTCATAAAAGTGCCTGATCAGGCCGTTTTTTCATAGACCATCTGGCGCACGTCGATATTGCCGGAGCGGAAACCGGCCTCGCAGTAGTGCAGGTAGAATTCCCACAGACGTTTGAAGCGTTCGTCGAAGCCCATGGGGCTGATTTGCGGCCAGGCCTGGCGGAAGCGCTGACGCCACTCTGCAAGCGTACGGGCATAGTCCTGGCCGAAGATCGTCTGGTCCGTAAGCTGCAGGCCGAGAGAGCGGCCGATATCTGCAAGCCGCCCTGGTGGTGGCAGCATGCCGCCGGGGAAAATGTAGCGCTGGATGAAGTCGGTTCCCCGCCTGTAGTCGTCGAACATCCGGTCCTGGATCGTGATGATCTGCAACCCGGCGCGTCCGCCTGGTTTGAGGCAGCGCGACAATTGCTGAAAATAGGTCGGCCAGTATTTTTCACCCACCGCCTCGAACATCTCGATCGAGGCGATTCTGTCGAAAACACCCCGCTCGTCGCGATAGTCCTGGAAGACCACATCGACCTTTTCAGTGAGGCCCGCCTTGAAGATGCGTTCCCTCGCATAGTCGAACTGTTCCCGGGAAATGGTGAGTGCACGTACATGTGCACCGACCGTCCTGGCGACATGCTCTGCAAAGCCGCCCCAGCCGCAACCGATCTCAAGCACCTGATGGTTCGGTTGGATGCCGGTCTGACGCACCAGCGAAGCGTATTTCGCGGCCTGCGCCTGTTCCAGATTGTTGGTTTCGTTGCTGTAGATGGCCGAGGAATAGGTCATCGAGGGGTCGAGCCACTCCCGGTAAAAGGCATTGCCGAGATCGTAATGGGCGGAGATGTTCCGCTTCGAACCTTTCCTTGTGTTGGCATTGAGCCAATGGCGGATCGACAGCAGGAACCGGGTGAACGGCCGGCCCTGGAGCGCCCGCAAGGTCGATTCCTGGTTTTTGCAGAAGAGTTCAAGGAACGTGGTGACATCCGGTGACGACCAGTAACCGGCCATGAAGGCTTCGCCGACGCCGACGTCGCCAGCCTGCACGACCATGCGGAAGAAACGCCAATTGTGGATCTTCAGAACCGCTGCGGGACCGGGGTCCGTTCCCTCGATGCGGAAGACACGGCCGTCGGGGAAATGAATGTTTAGCGTCCCGAACCTGATGTTGACGGCAAGGCTGGCCGCGAGGCGCGCCAACCGGGGTACTCCCGTCAAAGCTGTCCGAAGGGTTTCGTGTGTCAGAACAATCGGCTCACTCATGGCAGAACCTCTTGAAATGTCATTTGTTTGAAACCAGCGGCGCCTGGAGGCCGTTCCGGTCTGACCCGTGATCCAATGCATCATTTTCGGGCCGTGGATGAAATGGTACACGCTTGCGCCAGATTTTAAAGGCCTCCCAGTGAATGGCGCCGATTACCTTGAAAGTGAGAAGCGGTACGCGAACACATTCGCGCAGCAGAGTCTTGCTCGTAAAGGGAGACCGGCGGCCCGAAAATGTCGCCGACAAGAGTGGTCCGGTGCTGTCCTTCTCCAGAATGCGGACGCGCACGGTATCGCCGGGCGGCAGCATGCGGAAGAAATAGTGCTGCTCCATCGAAACAAAGGGAGAGACGTAGAATTCCTTTCGCTGATCCTGACGGATGCCGGCGTCGCTTTCCTGTTCGGGGCGAACCGGTGCAACATAGGTATGCAACCCTCCGAAGGTGTTGCGCACCTCGTAGACCAACGCGAAGAGCCGGTCCTGCGGGTCATAGGCGTAGTAAACGCTGAGAGGGTTGAAGCCATAACCCAGCAGTCGCGGATAGGCCAGGAGAAGGATGCGGGCAGGTGGTGCCAGCTGTTTCCCTGCCAGAAGCGTTTCCACGTGGCGCCGGAGACTGGAACCGTCGCGCAGGCCGTGGTCGCTTTCGTGAAAAGACAGAAGATTGAACCGGTTGACCGAAAAAAGCCGGCTCATTCGGCTGGCTTCCTTCAACCTGTCCAGATCGATCAGCAGCGAGAAGACGGAATAGGAGAAACGATGCGACCGCGGTTTCATGCGCTGGTGCATCACCGTGCCCGGATAAAGTGTTGCCGCTTCCCGAGGGAGCGGGCCGTTGTCGCAGAGGCGGTTGGTCGGTCTTGCCGTCATTCTGCAGCCTCGAGCAAGGGGGCGTGTGCGTGTTGCCGGTCCCACGGTATTCGGGCACCGAGCGATCTGGCAATGTCGAGCCCGGATGCCAGGCCGTCCTCATGGAAACCATGGCCGCGCCAGGCTCCGCAAAACCAGGTGTTGTTTACGCCCTGGATTTCTAACAAGCGACGTTTGGCTGCAAGGGCGTTGGCATCGAATTGCGGATGATCGTAGATGAACTTGGCAAAAGTCTTTTCTGCGCGCGGTGCCTTGTACGGGTTCAGCGTCACGAAAACCGGTTTGGAATGATCGATGTTCTGTAGCCGGTTCATCCAGTAGCTGACGGTTACGTCCCGGGTCTCGCCATGATCCCGGTCGGACATGTAGTTCCAGGACGACCATACACGTTTTGAGCACGGCATGAGGGTCTCGTCCCGGTGCAGATAGACCTCATTCGGCCGGTATCGGATGGAGCCGAGGATTTCCCGCTCCTGCGGGCTCGCATCGCCGAGCATGGCAAGGCTTTGGTCCGTATGGCTGGCAAGGATCACCTGGTCGAAGACGTCGGTGTGTCCATTGATGTCACGAACGATGACTTGTCCGTTTTCGCGTCGGATGTCGGCAACCGGTGTTCCAAGACGCACCTTGTCCCTGAAGGAGGCGATAAGTCGGTCGACATAGGAGCGGCTGCCACCGGAAATCGTTCGCCACAGTGGCCGGTCGAAGGAGAGCAGCCGATGGTTCTCGAAGAAGGCAATGAAACTCTCCGCAGGATAATCCCGCATCTCGTTGATCGGTGTCGACCAGATGGCTGCGCCCATCGCCAGGAGGTAATCGTTGATGAACCCGGAAGAGTACCTTTCGTGGTCAAGGTAGCCGCCGAGCGTCACCCCCGTGAGCCTGCCAGCCTTCAGATCCTCGACAGCCTTCTTGTTGAAGCGGAAGATGTCCCGCAGCATGCGCAGGAAGCGTGGCGAGACGAGGTTTCGCCTCTGCGCAAAGATCGCGTCCAGCGAGTTGCCGGACCATTCAAGTTTGCCCCGGTCGGCAGAAAGCCCGAAACTCATGTCGCTGATTTCGCTTGCGACACCCAGATGATCGAGAAGGGCAGTGAAATTGGGGTAGTTGAGTTCGTTATAGACTATGAAGCCCGTGTCCACAGAGAGAGGCGTACCGTCATAGTCGATATCAACGGTGGCGCTGTGCCCGCCGGGCCGCATCCGCTTTTCGTAAAGCACCACGTCATGCCGGCCACTTAGAGCCCAGGCAGCACTGTTTCCGGAAATCCCGGAGCCGATCACGGCAATCCGCATTGTCTATCCTTTGGCACAGCAAACGCCTGTCGAGGCCCTCGCCAATGAAATCGTCCGTGCACACGCACTGGACCGGATACGCCACGTGGTTCGGCGCGGATCACGCATGTCGATGAATTTTTTGATTTTTTGGGAATGGGTCCACAACTGTGGATCAGCTCTTCTCAGAGCTGTTGCGGCCGCCTAGTGACGGGGCAATCCCCCGCTGATCCGGCGGATCGCCGGATGGCGGGAGTATTGTTTCACCCAGCTTGCGAGTTCTTAGGCCTGCAATGTGTCGACAAGCCAATTCCAGGCGATTTGCATGCGGGACCGGGCTGCATCGAAGAAGGCGACGACCTTCTGCCAGACCATGTCGCCAAAATCCGCGACCTGTAGCATGGTACCGCGCTTCTGTTCCGGCCGGTCTCCAGTTTCGATGAGCTCAACAGTCGTCGCGAGCGCGCCGTCATTTACGACGCGGCGGGTGACGGTCAAAGCGCCTTCGGTGACCAGTCTGGACTCATCCTTGCCCGCAACCAGATTTTCCTGGTCCATGGCCCGCACGACAACCGCACGGCCATCCGGCAACAGATGGGTTTCGTTCTTGCTGACTTCGGAGTCGTAAATAACTTCGCCGTAGGAATCGATCAGTTCGACCCAGATGGTCTTCCGGCCATCGAGCTCGATTTCGCCCACCCATATCGTGAGTTCACTTTCCAGCGGGTCCGTCTGGTCCTGGGATGCAGACGCAACTGTGACCGCGAGACGGTCCTCTGGCAACGTTACCGTTTCCTGAGGCAAAGGGGCCGCAGATGCGCTTCCCGCCAGGGCGAGGATGAGGCCAAGCGCAAGACTTCCAGCTTTCATATTCCGTTGCATGTACGCCTCCCAAGGCTGATACAACTTCATTCACTACGCCCGGGGTCTAAAATCCTGGTCCTTTTCGGACACTTTTCGACCTGTTGTGCCTAAGCGCCCCGTTTGCGCAGTCACGATTTCGCCATTATCGCACCACAATCTCCCCAATGGGTGTAACAAAGATCACAAATTTGGGCATATCCGGTTACTTTTCGGTAAGAAGTGTGGTGTCAAGGCTTAACTTCAAGGTCTTTCACCGCAACGTGATCGAATCTGCATCGTCAAATCTACCAGTGTCCGTAGGGTAAATTTCTTGACTGTGACCGATATGCATCGGTTTTTGGTGCAAATTGGAGCGGTTCTGCAGCGTGAAAACCTTCTTCTATAAACAAATAAGTGCCGTGAAGGTTCCGTGATCGGTCTGATTTTGCGCAGTCCACTTGGCCGTCAGACGTGAAAAGCTCCACCGGTTAGCCAACCGATGGAGCTTTTCCGATCTCGCCACTGTCGATGGGGCCGCGTGCCGAAATCCGATGTGCCAGATTTGATTTGTTCTGGCTGTGCGCCGCTTTTGCCGGATCCGGAACCTGAGATCCGCAGTTTTGTGCGGTCGTTATCATATTTGGAGAATTTGATACTGAGCGACCAGTCATATTCAACCTTGTCATTAATGACAGGGATGTAACAGGCAGTCTCGGAATTCTTCGGACAATTCACATCTAAAGCCATGATAATACTGGAAAATGTGGCACAGATAGTCTGTATTTGCCTTATTTCGGTCACTTAAATTAAATCGGACAAATCTTGCGCAAAGCGTAAATAGTTTGCTTAAGTCCTTGCGACTTCTTCAATAAGGTCCGTTTCCCGGCCAACCCGCATCGGAGATAAGTGACCAACACGGCCAGATCGATTCAAGGAAGTCTTCTGCTGCGCGTCAGACCTGGTTCGGTCATCATCTCCAGCCTCTCGCCGAAAGCCTCGGAACGGGGGGCCAGTCGAAATTCCGTTGAAACGGAAAGCAAGGTCCGGGCCGCTTCTCGTTGGCCAGCGCTTCGATATCCTGGTTGACCGCCCCGGCGCTGAGCGCCATTCGGGCCGGATTGGCGATCGGGGCAAGTTCCGGCGACAGATACCCCGATTTGACCACCAGGTAGCGCGCTTCAAGGGGCTCGATACCAAAGCGCCTGAAGTCGTCCAGAGCGTGAAACGGCCGGCGGCGCTCGGTCAGGATTACCCTGTTGCTGCCGATCCCGATGAGGACCTCTCTGTCCCCTTTCTGACTTGAGCCGAGCCGCTTGAGGACGAGGGCCTCCGCACTCACCCTCGGACAATTGCTGCCAAGCGCGCCACCAATAGTCAGATGGAGGAGGGAGCCGTCAGTCGCTGACCAGGCATCGTCGACCGCTAATGGATCGGCTATGCCGGCGAATACCGCGTCTCCCAACCCGCGCTGGAGCCAGGCCTGCAACACATCACACCGGTCGCCGACACCTCCGCCGGTCGGATTGTCTCCACTGTCGGCAAGTACAAAGGGAAAAGTTGTCACCGCCTCGGCGTCGTCCAGGGACGATTGAAGGGAGCCGGTGGGAACATCGAATGCAAAGGCAGAGCGAGCCGTCCAATAGGACGTGGCGATCTTGCTTGCTGCCGCCAAAATTGCAGTCGGGTCTGTTCCGGTGACGACAGCCGCGGCTGTTGCTCTTTCCGTGTCCGCCCAGACATATCCAATCATCAGATTGGCGTCGGTAACACCGGGCAAGCGGTCATACTCCGACAGCTCCCGGTAGAGCGACGCGGCAGGCTCGACTTTGGTGCTGGTACGTTCACCCGGCAGCAGAACCGGTACGGGAACCCAGGCAACGGACCGCTGCTTTCCTCCACGCAGCTGGTCGACAAGGTTTTCAGCCGCTCGTAAATGGGTCTCCAGCACATCGATATGCGGTGCCGTGCGATAGGCACAGAAGATGTCGATCCGGTCGAGGATTGCCTGGGTCACGTTGCCATGAAGATCGTAGCTGACCGCGATCGGCACCTCCTGTCCGACCAGTTCGCGAACGGCAGAAATCCAGTCTCCTTCCACATCCACCATCCCCGGAACATGCATGGCGCCATGCATGATCAGAAGCACGCCGTCCAGTGGAAGGGAGGCTTCCAGTTCCGTCAGAAAGCTCGCCTTGAACGTATTGTAGCACTCCGGTGACACCGGTCCGCCTGGAATGGAGCGGGCATGGAAGAGGGGCTGGAAGGTTGCGTCTGGGAAACGGTTGCCACCAACGCCTACCTGCGTCAGCATCGCGTCGCCGCGTGTCACCTGAAAATCCTCCACGGTTTGCAACAGCGGAGAGTAGGTGCTGCATTCGGTGTGAATGCCGCCAACCGCAATTCTCATCTGCCCCTCCCTTTGGGTTCAAAGCGAAGGCAAGAAGGAGACCTGGGCGGCAAAACGCTGCCAGACCTTGTTTTCAGGGATTGTCCATCCTGCTTCGGCCACGGCGTAGAGCCTTGGAAAGACCATGTGGTTGAATATGGTGTTATCGGTCATGTGTTCGCACCAGATACAAGCCTGGACGCCCTTGAGCCGACCTTCGCTGCCAGGTGTGAGACCGTCCGCAGGCTCGTAGCCGTAGCAAGCTTCCGGCGTCGACACGCCAGCCCACCCGGCACCCGGCTCGTACCAGCCCGATGCCTGGACCATGTCCATATAATAGTGCTGGCCAGGTGTGCAGATCACATCATAGCCTTCGTCGATCAGTTCCCTGGTGACCTGCTGTTTCTGCCAGGCCATCAGCAGGACGCCATCGGGATCTATGCCGCCGCCATGGGAGACTTCGTCCCAACCGGCGAGCTTGCGACCGAGTTTTTTCAGGATGTCGCGGACCCGGCCCATGAAATAGGCCTGGACCTCCATCGTGCCGTCGAGCTTCTTCTCTTCCATCAGGCGCTGTGTCTTGGGTGACGCGAGCCAGGACTTCATGTCGACTTCGTCGCCGCCGATATGAATGAACTCGAACGGGAACAGGCCGGCGACCTCGGCGAAGATCTTTTCCAGGAAGGCGTAGGTTTCTTCCATGGCCGGATTGAGGGCGTTGTTCGGATATCCCTGGATCGAATAGTAACTTTCCGGCGTTTCCGCCTGGTCGCACAGATGCGGATAGGTCTTGAGGACAGCCGTTGAATGGCCCGGAACGTCGATCTCGGGCATGACGTCAATGTTGAGGCTGGCGGCATGAGCGACGATGGCACGAACGTCATCCTGGCTATAGGACCCTTCATAAACTTCTGAAGCAAACCCGAGTTGCGGAACCTGCTGGCATCCCGGGCCGCGCCTTGCACCACCTGTTGTCAGTTCCGGAAAAGCCTTGATCTCAAGACGCCAACCTTCATCGTCGGTCAGGTGCCACTGGAAAACGTTCATGCGGCCCCAGGCGAGAATGTCGATAAGGCGCAGGACGTCCCTGGGTCCGCGGAAATGCCTCGAAACGTCGAGATGCGTTCCCCGCCAGGAAAAGCGGGGCGCATCCTCGATCACGCCGTCGGCCGGAAATTTGAAAAGACCCGGTTGCCGGTAAGCGCCGGTTGCGATCTGGGCAAGAACAGTCAATCCATAGTCGCGGCCGGCCGCGCCGCTGTAACTGAGCGTCGCCGATGCACCTGAGAAGGCAAGCCGGTAGCCGTCCTGAGGCAGGGAAGCGTCCTGCACAAAAGTCAAAGCCGCCAGATGATGTGAGCTCGTGAAGCGGAAGGGGTGCGGTGCGTCTGGAAAGAGGCGAATGGTGAGGGCGCTGATCTTGGCCGCCGCGGCTTTTTCTTCCGGCTTTCCTTCTGCAACGAGATAGGCGGTCAGGTCGTCGGAAAAGGCTGAAAGAGCTACCTTCTGCGGCCAGGGCACAATGTGAACCGGATCTGTCAGCTGTCCGGCCGGAAGGTGGCGCCGTTCCCCGGTGTCCAGCTCTTCCGGAGCTTCCAGGTCGTTGCAAAGTACCTCGCTCACGCTGCCATTGGTCGACACATAAGCGGATTTCGGCCCATCCAGTCGGTGCCGGGCAACATTGGCAAGGCCGGTGATGGCAAACCGCCAGCTTGTTCCGGGGGCGAGGACCAGTCCGCTTGGCGGCGTGATTTCATGAAAGTTGGCGACCCGGCTGAAGCTTGCGGCATTTTCAAGAACGGCATCGCGGGCAGCGCGGGTAACAGCTGTATAGGCAAGCGTGAAGCCTTTGAGCGGTTTCGAACCTGTATTTGTCAGGACGAATTCCTGGCGGGACGCCTTGATGTCGGCAGCGGGGCGGTAAAAACAATCGAGGACAAATTGGGGCATGACTTAAAATCCGTCAAAGTCTGGAGATTGCGTGAAAGTTCGGGGCAGGGCAGGCGATCCGGCGGTAAGGCCGCTGTCGACCGGCAGGCAAATGCCGGTGATGCAACGGGCTGCCGGACTGACGAGGAAGGAGACGGCCGCGGCGATGTCGTCCGGCTCTGGCAAGGATTTGAAGGGATACCAGGCAAGGGCCTCGGCAAAGACGTCCGGATTGGCCGCTTGCCTTGTCTTCCAGGCCTGGGTCTTGACGGTTCCCGGCGCGACGGCATTGGCCCTGATCCCGTATTTGCCGTATTCCACCGCGATCGCCCTGGTGGCATGGATCAGCCCGGCCTTGGCGGCGCTGTAGGCCGGATGCCCGAAAGCGGCAAGACCGTTGACCGAGGCAATGTTGACGACATTGGCCGATCCATTCTCAATCAAGGCTTGCTCAAAGGCCTTGAAGCAGTTGAGGGCTGCTTCGAGATTGAGCGCGAGATCCCTGCCAAGCGTATCAGCCGTCATTTCGTGCAGTGTCAGGGCAGCGGCCGCGCCGGCATTGTTGACGAGCGTTTTGACTGTTCCGAGCTGACCGGCCGCTTCGGCCAATGCGGCCAGTTCCGAAGGCCTGGTCAGGTCGCATCTGATTGCCGTGGCTTGCGCACCTTTTGCACAAAGCGCTGCGACAGCGGTGTTGAGTGCCGCTGCATCGATATCGACAGCCGCAATGACATGCGTCGCCGACAGGTGAGCGGCGATGGCTTGGCCGATATCGCCAGCCGCACCGGTAACGACCGCAACGGGTCTTTTGCTCTGGTCAGTCACCGAGGGCTTCCTTGTCGTCCGGATCGCGGGTGTTGCTGAGCTGATACTTGACGCGCCTGAGGTTTTCCCTCGCCTCGTCGCCGCGCTTCATGGCGACCAGCGTCGCAAGGAGGTCGGTCACGAACAGAAAGGCGTAGCGGCTGGTGCTGGGGCGCAGGATGTTGTCGCCTTCGGCAAGGTCGATGCCAATGGTGATGTCGGCGAGATCAGAAACCGGGCGTCCAGGACGGGTGAGGGCGATCACCGTCGCGCCATAGGTCCTGGCCGCTTCCAGCGCGCGCACCATCTGCAGGTTCCGGCCCGAGACGGACGAGGCCAGGATGACGTCACCCGTCTTCATGGTGGCTGCCTGCATCAGCTGCATGGCGTGATCAGTAATGCTCACGGTTCTGAGGCCGAGGCGGAAGAAGCGGTTCTGCATTTCGTCGGCGATCATCGAAGAGGTGCCACCCGCGCCGAAGGCGGTCAGGAGATTGGCTCCTGCGATGATGTCCGCAGCACGGACGACGCTGTCCATGTTGAGGCCCTGACGTGTCTGCGTCGCAGCGTTTTGAAACTGCGCCAGCAGGCTGTCGGCAACGTCATTAGGCGCACCGGAGGCGGCGTTGGCGGTAAGATACCGCGTGCCGGCAAAGGTGACCTGGGCCACCTGCACCTTGAAGGCCGTGAAGCTGTCGCAGCCGAGGCGCCGGCAGAACCGGGTCACCGTCGGCGGCGATACGCCGGCCCGGTCTGCAACATCCGTGATGCCGGCATTGACGATGAATTCGGCATCATTGCGCAACAGGGCGGCCAGGATTCGTTCGGACTTGGAAAGGTCCGGCTCGACCTGCTGCAGAACGGACAGGATGTCCCGCATCGGATCAGTCCGGCTTCTTGTAGGCGACGCAATCGATCTCGACTTTGCAGTCGACCATCATCGAGGCCTGTACGCAGGCACGCGCCGGCGGGTGCTCGCCGAAATAGCTTTTGTAGACACCGTTGAATGACCAGAAGTCGCGCGGATCATCCAGCCAGACGCCGCAGCGGACCACGTGCTCCAGGCCATAGCCAGCCTCTTCGAGGATTGCCAGTACGTTCTTGATGGTAAGGTGGGTCTGTTCGACGACGCCGTTGCCGACGATCTCGCCATCTTTCATCGCCACCTGACCGGAAACGTAGAGCCAGCCGTCGGCTTCCACGGCCCTGGCAAAGGGCAGGTTCTGGCCACCGGCTCCTGATTTTTCAGCGCCATAGCGTTTGATCGACATATTCCGCTCCAAAATGAAAATGATTTACATAGTGGTTTGACATTGGTTTCATTTCATCCTTATATCTTGCAAAAATCAACCATCAATATGAAAATGGTTTCCGATATGCAGGTTATTAGCGACAGTCAGACCAACCCCTTTGCCGGCAAAGACGCAGACCGCGCCTCAATCTGGGACATGCTTGTCTGGCGTGACATAAATGCTTTTGTCGCGGCCGACTGGAGCCAGGTGGCCGACGATTTCGACGAACCGGCCTTCTTCGGCGTCGATGGTGGCAAGGTGGCAAATCCCGATGACTGGAAGCTCGGATTTCCCGATCTCAATTCCTACAAGCAGCGCTGGTTGAGCCAGGCCGGAATTTTCAGGGCGACGGAATTTGCCGAAGATGCACGCGCGGCCATTTTCGATGCGACCCGTCTGACCGAGATCGACATCAATGGCGAGCGGGCGATCGCGCACAAGAAATTCGACGGCCGGATCCGGAAGGCTGATGGCGGGGAAGACCGTCTTCTCTGGCAGACGCTCTATTTCTGCGTCCGCAAGGAGGGGCGCTGGAAGATCTGTGGCTTTGCCGGGTACCTGCCGAACCCTCTCGGAGCCGTGTCCTGATATGACCCGTCCGCGCGCCTTCACAGCGGTCCTGGCAACGGAAACCAACACGTTTTCGCCCATCCGGATCGACCTCAATGCCTTCAAGGCGTCGCTCCTGGCCCGTCCGGGTGAGCATCCGGAAACACCGACGCTGTGTTCCGCTGTTGTTACAGTCGGCCGCCGGTTTGCCAGGGAAAACGGCTGGGAACTGGTCGAAGGCACAGCCGCCTGGGCCGATCCTGCCGGTCTGGTGGCGCGGGAAACATTTGAAGGTCTGCGGGACGAAATCCTCGATCAGATCAGAGCTGGTGGCGCCTTCGACGTCGTCGTCATCGGTCTGCATGGTGCGATGGTCGCCGATGGATATGACGATCCGGAGGGAGACCTTCTGTCGTCTATCCGGGAGATTGTCGGGCCTGGCACGCCGATCATCGCCACGTTCGACCCGCACAGCCATCTGACAGCCAAGCGGGTTGCCGCTGCAGATGCATTGATTGCCTTCAAGGAATTTCCGCATATCGACTTTGTCGATCGCGCGGAGGATGCCTGGGCGATCGCCGGCGAGACGGTCGCAGGCCGGATCAGGCCGGTGATGAGCGTCTTTGATCCCAAGATGATCGACGTCTTTCCGACGACGTCCGAACCGATGCGGCGTTTTGTCGATGACATGATCCACAGGGAACGGGAGACGCCGGGGCTGTTGTCCCTTTCCGTCATTCACGGCTTCATGGCAGGCGATGTCCCGGAAATGGGAACCAAGCTCCTCGCGGTGACGGATAACGATCCCGAACTTGGTCAAAACGTAGCGCGCGAACTCGGTGAAGCGCTTTATGCCTTGCGCGGCAAGGTGCGCAGCACGGAACTGACGCCGGCGGAGGCCTATGACCGGGCGTTGTCGTTCGACGGCGGTCCGGTGACGATCGCCGACATGTGGGATAATCCCGGCGGCGGTACGGCGGGCGATGCGACGGTTCTTCTGGCCGAAGCCATTTCCCGAAACCTGCAGGACATCGCATTCGGCACCATCTGGGACCCGGTCGCGGTCCAGCTCTGCCATGCCGCGGGCGAGGGCGCCCGCATGATGTTGCGCTTTGGCGCAAAGTCGGCCCCCGAAACGGGTGCTCCCATCGATGCCGAAGTTGAAATCGTCAGAAACATCCGGCAGGCGGAGCAGTTTTTCGGGGAAAGCATCGTGCCGATCGGCGATGCCAGCCTGATCCGCATCGGCGGTATCGAGGTGATCCTCAACTCCACCCGCGCTCAATGCTTCGACACGAGCCTGTTTTCGAACTTTGGCATCGATCCGGTGGCCCGCAAGATCCTGGTCGTCAAGTCGACCAACCACTTTCACCAGTCCTTCGCCCGTGTCAGTCCGCTCATCTTGTACTGCGCAGCCGGAAGGCCCTATCCGAACGATCCGCGCGTCACGCCTTACCGCAAGGCGCCGCGCGATATCTGGCCGGTCAACGAAGGCCGGACCAGTGATATCCAGAACTATGTGCCGGTGGTCGAACCGGCTGTTGCAGAGGGAGGCTGAGAGATGACTGTGGGGCTGTCTATCAACGATCTGCTGACCCCCGTTGCCGTGATCGACGAAACGGTCATGGAAACCAACATCAAGGTGGCGCAGGACTATTTCGACCGGATCGGACGGAATTTCCGCCCCCATATCAAGACCCACAAGATCCCGGCGCTGGCCGCCCTGCAGCTTGCCTTCGGCGCGCGGGGCATCAACTGCCAGAAGATCAGCGAGGCGGAAGTCTTTGCCGAAGCCGGATTCACCGACATACTGATCACCTTCAACATGCTGGGGCGACAGCGCCTCGACCGGTTGCGTGTGCTCAATTCCAAGGTGGATCTCCAGGTCGTTGCCGACAACGATGTCGTCGTCGATGGTCTGGCGGAGAGCTTTCACACGGATCAACCGCTGAAGGTTCTGGTCGAATGTGACACCGGGGCCGGGCGCAACGGCGTGCAGTCTCCGGAGGCGGCTCTCGAACTCGCCAGGCGGATCGACAGATCGCCGGGGCTGAATTTTCATGGCCTGTTGACCTACCCTAAAGCCTCTTCGGAAGCTGCGGTCGAGGCTTTCTTTTCCGAAACCCTGGCGCTCCTGAAAGAGGCCGGTCTCGACTGTCCCGTCGTCTCCCATGGCGGCTCGCCAAGTCTCTTCGACAGCGACCTCGTAAAGAGCGCGACCGAACACCGGGCGGGAACCTATATCTTCAACGATCGCTCGATGGTGCGGGCTGGCATGTGCGATTTCGACGATTGCGCCATGCATGTGCTGGCAACCGTCGTGTCGCGGCCGACGGAAACGCGGGCCGTTTTGGATGCCGGTTCCAAGGCTCTGACGTCCGATCTTCTGGGATTCGCCGACCATGGGCTCCTGATCGACTATCCGGAAGCCTCGATCCAGTCCCTCAGCGAGGAGCACGCCGTGGTGGATCTGTCGAAATCCGGCAGGAAACCCGAAGTCGGCGAGCGGGTGCGTATCGTCCCGAACCATACCTGCGTGGTCTCGAACCTCTTTGACCGCCTGGTCTTTCACAGGGACGGCGTGGTGACGCGGATTGAGCCCGTCGCCGCCCGTGGGCAAGTCGTCTAGTCCTCCAGACGACTTGCCCGCCTATTTTCTTGAAACGCAAACGGCCGCCAATTGGCGGCCGTATCGTTTTGAATGAAAATAACCAAACCTCAGATATGCATCTCTGCCGCATCGAGCTCTTCGAGCGACATCAGGCGTTCAAAGGCCTGGCCGGTGTCATCGAAGAGGTGGCAGTCGGCACCGTTGAGGCCCATGGAGACTGGCTTGCCGACCTTGGCAGGTGCGGAACCCGGCAGCAGGCTGCAGAAGGTCGCCTTCGCTCCGGTCACTGTGCTGTAGGTTACCGTGTGAATACCGAGATGTTCCACGACGTTCGGAACGACTTCGATCGCGGCGTCCGCTGAGCCCAACCTCAAGTGTTCCGGGCGGATGCCGAGGGTCAGCGTCTTGCCGGAAACGTCGCCGGCGGCATTCACCTTGACCCTCAGGTTCTGGCCTCCCGGCAGCGTCACCACGACACCATCCGCGCCGGCACTCTTTCCGGTGACGGTGAGGAAGTTCATTTTCGGATTGCCGATGAAGCCAGCGACGAATTCATTCTGCGGCTTGTGGTAAAGCTCCAGAGGCGAGCCGACCTGCGAGATCACTCCCTGATCCAGAACCACGATCCGGTCGGCCATGGTCATGGCCTCCACCTGATCGTGAGTGACGTATATCATGGTGGCATCAAGCTCGGTGTGCAGCTTTGCAAGTTCGACCCGCATTTCCGCACGCAAGGCCGCATCGAGGTTCGAGAGCGGTTCGTCGAACAGGAAGACCGAGGGCGCCCGCACGATGGCACGGCCAATGGCAACGCGCTGGCGCTGGCCGCCGGAAAGTTCGCCTGGCTTGTGCTGCAGCCGTTCCTTGAGCTGCAGGATGCCGGCGGCTTCCTGAACCTTTTCTTCGACCTTGTCTTTCGACAGGCGTTCGACTCGCAGCGGAAAGGCGATGTTCTCGTAGACCGTCATATGCGGATAGAGCGCATAGGACTGGAACACCATGGCAATGCCGCGTTTGACCGGCGGCAGGTCATTGACGACCTTGTTTTCGATCGTGATATCGCCGCCCGTGATTTCTTCTAGCCCCGCAATCATGCGCAGCAAAGTTGATTTTCCGCATCCAGACGGACCGACAAAAACAATGAACTCGCCATGGCCCACATCAAGATTGACGCCCTTGATGACTTCCATATGGCCATAGCTCTTGTGTACGTCGCGCAGCTGCAACTCGCCCATGGTCATTCCTTCTTTGGAGAGGTGGCCGGGCCCAGGATGTGGGAAGGGGCCCGGTCAGGCTCGAGGAGTTACTTGAATTCCTCAAGCTGTTCGGCTGCGGTTTCAACGGCTTCCGCCGGATCGATTTCGCCCAGGACCACGCCCTGAACGGCCTCGTTGATCGAATCCTGCAGGCCAACATAGTCGGTGACGAACGGCTCCGGTCCACCGGTTGCGATCGCATCGAGGAACGCCGCCCAGGTCGGGTCCTTCTTGACCAGTTCCTTTACTTCCGGCAGGTCGCGCAGCGGCGTGAAACCTTCGGCGAGTTCAAATGCCATCTGGTTTTCCGGGTTGGTCAGGAGCTTGGCCAGCGAAAGGGCCTGTTCTTCAACGCCCGAGCCCTTGAAGACGGCGAGCGAGTCGGTGATGAGCAGCGTGCCCGGGGTTCCACGCGGGCCGACCGGGATCGGAGCGACGCCCCAGTTCACGTCGGTTACACGGGTGCGCTCCCACGGGCCGGAGATGAACATGCCGATCTTGCCTTCGGAGAAAAGCGGACGCAGCTTGGCACGGTCATAGGCAACCGGGCCAGGCTGGGAGACGGTCGCCATCTTGCCGTAGAAGGCGAGCGCTTCGACGTTATTCTCCGAGTTGAAGACGATCTCGCCGTCCTCATTAATCACCTGGCCGCCGTTCGTGTACACGTAGTTCATGAACTGGTGCATGGTGTTGTCGAACGAGGCTGCCGCGAGTCCAAAACCGTCGGCGTCGGTCTTGTCCTTTATTGCCTTGGCGAAATCGTACATTTCGTCCCAGGTCTTGGGCGGCGTTTCCGGATCGAGGCCTGCGGCCTTGTAAAGGTCCTTGTTCCAGTAGAGTGCCTTGGTGGAGAAGGCGCGGGGCAGGCCCCACTGCTGGCCGTTTGCAGTGATCGTGGCGAGGATCGGTGCCGCGTAAGTTGCCTTTTCCTCGTCCGTCATGTTGACCGGAATAATCAGGTCGTTGGCCGCAAGCTGCTTCAGAGTGCGAGACCCCATATAGGCGACTGCGGGCGGGTTTCCAGCCGAAGCGAGGGTTGTGGACTTCTCCTGGCACTGACCCCAGGGCACGAATTCCAGCTCCACCTTGAAGCCCGGATTTTCTGCTTCCCATCCCTTGATCAACCCATCCTGGATCGGGATACCGGCGCCGGTGTTGTCGCCGCAGTTGATCATGTGAATGATCTTGTCTTCGGCCTGAGAGGAACTAACCAGGGCGAGCGCAAAAACTCCCCCCAAGAGAACTGATTTCAAAGTCATCTGTTTTCCCTTTCTGGTTGATTTTTCTTGTTATTATTCCTTGACGGCACCGGCAGTGAGGCCGGCGACGATGTAGCGTTGCAGGAACACATAGACGAACAGCACCGGCAAAATTCCGACCAGGCTGGCGGCCATGAGTTCGTTCCAGACGACCGTCTGGCGTCCGAAAAACTGGAAGAGGCCCACGGGCAACGGGTTCAGTTCGTTCACGTTGTTGAAGGTCAGTGCGTAGATGAACTGTTGCGCATAGGCGGTAATGAAGGCCGTGATCGTGACGACAACGATACCGGGCAGGGCAACCGGAATGATCACCCGCCAGAGCGTATAGATCTTGCCGGCGCCATCGACCCAGGCAGCTTCTTCGAGTTCCCTGGGGATCCGGACCAGATAGGACCGCAGCAGCCAGATGCCTGTCGGGATAACGAAGGCGGTGCCCGGGGCAATCATCGCGAAATAGGTGTTCAGGAGACCGTATTGCTGCATCAGCTTGAAGAGGGGAATGATCAGAACTGCGCCGGAAAACATGTTGACGGCGATGAAGATGCCGAGAAGCGAGTTGCGGGCGGGAAACTCGAAACGAGCGAAGGCATAGGCGGCCGGAATGATGCAGATCAGCCCGAGAATGGTGACCACCGATGCGATCAGCAGCGAATTGAGCATATAGACCCACAGAAGCGGAACGTTCCGCCACATGGAGAAATAGGCCTCGAAGCTCATCTTGTCGGTGATGAACCTGTAGGGGATCGAGAAGAGGCTGCTCAACGGGCGCAGCGACACCACGAAGGCTTCAACGAAGGGGGCGAGCACGAAGGTCAGGAATACCGCAAGCCCCAGATAGATCAGTACATATTCGTACCAGCGATATTTATGCAGCATTGTGGGGGCTCCTCTTGGCAAGGCGGCTGAGCAGGAGGAAATAGACCAGCGTGAAGGAACCCAGGAACAGGACGATCATGACCGTCCGCGCCGCACCTTCACCGTATTTGAAGCGGCTGATCGCGGTCTTGTAGGTGTCGATGATCATCGTGGTGGTCGCGCCACGCGGACCGCCTTCGGTGAGGATCCAGATGATGTCGAAGGAATTAAAGGTGGCGATCGCCGAGAGCAGCGCCATGGTGGCAATCGAGGGAATGATTAACGGCAGCGTGATCCGGCGGAACCGGTAGAAGCGGGACGCGCCGTCAACCCAGGCGGCCTCGTAGAGGTCCTTGGAAATGGACTGCATGGAGGCGAGCAGGTAAAGCGTCACCATCGGCACGCCGATCCAGACATCCGTGACGATGGTCGACATGAAGGCGGAGTTCTTGTAGGCGAGGAATTCGAACGGCCCGCTCAGGAGACCAATCCGTTGTGCCATGCCGGAAATCATCCCGAACTGGCCGTTATACATCCAGCCCCAGATGAAGACGCCAATAGCAATCGGGATCACCCAGGGTGGCATCACCAGAATACGGAAGAGCGTCCGGCCCGGCACCATGGCGTTCAGGAGCACGGCGCCAAGCGTGCCGATCAGCATCTTCAGCGCGACGGACAGGGACATCCAGTAAAACGTCCTGGCAATCACCTGAGGAAATTGCTTGGACATGATCTTTTCGTAGTTTTCCAACCCCACATACTGGAAGTTCGGACTCATGCTGGTGTTGGTGAATGACAGCCGGAAGGTCTCGAACAGCGGATAGGCGACGATAGCCACCATGACGAGAGAGGCGGGTACCAGGAGAAGGTACGGGAAGTAGTCCGTCTTTTTTCTATTCTGCGCCATGCATCCCCCTATGCCAGGCCGTAGCTGTCGAATTGCTCCCAGGTATCGGTCAGATCAAGGACAGCGCGCGCACGCCGGGCTTCGTCCAGCTTGATCGCGGTGATGCCGGCGCGAAGTGCGTCCATCACACCGACCGGCAACCGGCCGCCATTCCTGAAATAATGTGTGAGATCCCGCGCCATGGCGTCGTCTGCGCCATAGTGGCCGTCACGGCCGCCATCGACGAGTTGTGGCTTGTCGACGAGACAGGCGGAAGTCAGGGCGTCATGGACGCGGTAATAGTTGCGGATGAAGTCGCCTTCCGCCATGCCCTTCGTGCCCATGACCGCAAAGCGGCGGAATTCGTCGGGCACATACATGTTGGTGTGGAAGCAGAGGTTGGCGCCGTCCTCATATTCGATCAGCGCTGTCTGGTAGTCGATGAGATCGCCATCGCTGTCGAAATCCGCATTGCCGCCACCCCAGCGTGGGGTGAACGGATCGACGCGTTCATCATAGACGGGCGTCGGGAAACTGTGGTCCTGTGGCGGGCGGTTCTCTGGAACAAAGCTCTTACGGCCGCCGAAGCTGGAGACGTAGCGAGGCCGGCAGCCCGTGAGGCCCTGATAGAGATCCAGGTCGTGGCAGCATTTTTCCAGCATGAAGCCGCCGGAATTCTTCTCGTAGCGCCGCCAGTCGCGCATGAAGAAGGAGCCGTGATAGGGGCCGATGTGCTCGGAGGCTTCTATGGAGACGACCTTACCGAGCTGACCGGCTTTCAGGCTTTTCTGCAATTCGGTGTAAAGCGGCGAATAGCGCAGCACCAGGCCGACCATCACCCGATCCGCACCGCCATGTGCTTTCATCAGCTCAAGCAGCTCAAACGTTTCCGCTTCCGTGGTGACGACAGGCTTTTCGCAGAAGATGTATTTTACATCCGAGCGCAGCGCGGCGCGCAAGTGGTCCAGATGCATGAAATTGGGCGAGCCGATCATCAGGAGATCGAGCTTTTCCGCCGCCAGCATATCCTCAAGGGTCGAATAGGCGGTCAGGCTGTTGCCGCTCTTTGCTTCGACATGTTTCAGGCCCGCAGGTGTCGGATCGACATAGGCGGCCGGATCGAGATCGCTCGACACCTGCTGCAGGCAGTTGCTTACATGGGCGATCCGAGCGCCAAGCCCCACATATCCGGTCTTCATGCCGCATCCTCCGCGGAGAGATCCATCACATGGCGGAGTGACTGGACGAGATTGCCATCCGTTTCCCTTTCGCCGGAGGCGGCAACAAATCCCAGCCGGGTTTCGGCGTTCAAAGGCGAGGGGACTGCACTCCGGGGAGCAGAACAGGAGGCGTGCAGTTCCGGGACGCCGGAGTGCTTCAGTATATGTGCGGCATTGGAGGCATTGACGCCGGAGCCTGCCATTATGGAGATCCGACCGGCTGCGATCCGGACTGCTCGTGCCAGCGGGTCCATCCCAAGATAGGCCTTGTCGGCTTGCCCCGATGTGAGAATACGTTCGAAGCCGAGCGTTGCGGCGTCTTCGACCGCCTTCTCATAATCCCTGACGACATCGATCGCCCGGTGCAGCGTGGCTGGAAGCCGCGTCAGTTCGAGGGCTGCCGCCAGAAAGGCGTTGTCCAGGGCCTGCCGATCATCGACAGCACCGATGACGATGCCGGCAAGCCCGGCACGTTCAACTGCCTCGATATCCTGCAGCATCAGGGCCTTTTCCGCGTCGGAATAGGCAAAGTCGCCGCGGCGGGGCCGTATCATGACATAGACCGGGACCGGCAGTTTTGTGGCAGCAGTCATGAATCCATAGGATGGCGTCAAACCACCCTCGGAGAGGGCCGCACAGAGTTCAATCCTGTCCGCACCGTTCTCGGCCGCTATCCAGGCGCCTTCAATCGTGTCGACGCAGACCTCGAGCAGGATCCGGCTCATGCGATGGCCTCCCTGAACGCGGTCCGGGCGACAATCCCTGCGCCATGCAACCCACCGTTTTCGGCAAATTGTCCACGGATGATCAGTGGATCAGCGTATCGGGCAAGGACGAGGTTACGCGTTTTCCGGTCAATCAGGTCCAGCAGGACCGGATCGTTGGAAAGCCCGCCGCTGACCGGAATGACATCCGGACCGAGCGTGTTCACCAGCAAGGAAAGAGACCGTGACAAGAGGGTCGAGAAGGCTTCGATAGTGGCCGTCGCGGCAGCGTCACCGCCGTGCCAGGCTTCCGTGATGTCCTGGCTCGTCAACTCCGTATTGTGAAACGCCTTGTGGATCTTTTCCATGCCCCGTGCGGAGCAGACGGCATCGATGCAACCGGTCTGGCCGCAGCCACAACGGAAATGCTGGAGGCCGGAGATCTGGCCACCCGCCGTCGGATCGACCACCGGGCCATGTCCCCATTCACCCGCCATACCGCCAAAGCCTGTTACAAGGCGGCCATGAACGACGAGGCCTCCGCCGACACCAGACCCGAGAATGATCCCGAAGACGACAGCCTTGCCGCGCCCGGTCCCGTCAACGGCCTCTGCAAGAGCAAAGGCATTGGCATCGTTTGTAATCAGGACCGGCCGGCCAAGAGCCTCTTCCAGATCCGTCGCGACGGTGCGCTTGTGAAGGCAGGGAATGTTGGCAACGTCGGCTATTCCCGTGCGCTCGTCAAAAGCGCCGGCAAGTGAGATCGAGATCGGTGCCCGGTCGGGACCAGTGCAGGATTCTATCGCAGCGACAAATGCATCCCAGTCGCTTCTGGGGGTGGCGACGCGGCCGTTCTCGGTAACCGTTCCGTTCGTCTGGAGGGCACCGTGACGGATGAAGGAACCGCCGATGTCGAAACAGGTGATCATCGCCTGCGCATTTGCCTCTGGGTCAGATTTGTTAACGTCCAGTTATAATACCAATATGCAACCAATAAGGTCATTGGTAAACAAAAAAGTTGATTGGCATCATATTTTTTGCGGGATCGGGGGAGGTGGTATTGTCTTTAAAAGGCAGAAACGCGCGCAGGTGGGCGTCGCCCGCGCCCTCGGTATGAGGGGCAGTGTGCGGGGAACAAGTCGGGTGGTGTGTAAAAAAACGGAGTTCGGCCGTGGCCTTAGAGGAAGGGGCGCAGGTTGCCGCCGTTCTCGGTCAGGATTTTTTCCGCGCCATCCGCATCAAGACCTTCTCGGATCATGAGCGCCGCGACCTTCACGCGCCCCTCGGCTCTGCTCAGCGTGGCTGCGGCAATCTCTGCTTCGCAACCTGTGAGGTCCTGAAGGATACGCTGTGCGCGCAGGCGCAGTTTCTCGTTGTCGGCAACCAGATTGACCATGTGGCCGCGCACCGCGTGACCGAGGCGAAGGGCGACAAGTGTGGAGATCATGTTCAGCGCTGCTTTCTGCGCGCTTGCCGCACCGAGCCGGGTCGAGCCGGCAACGATCTCCGGTGGGGTCTCAAGGAAAACCGGATGGTCTGCCAGCTGCAGCAGCGGGGTGTCCGGGTTGTTTGCAAGTGCGACGATTTCGGTTCCGGCCTGCTTTGCGGCCCGTGCCGTTCCCAGGGTATAAGGAGTTGATCCGCTGGCTGAAACGGCGATCAGAATATCGCCTGTGCCAAGGTCGGAGTCCTGAAAATCACGGTAGCCGGCGTCTTCAAGGTCCTCAAAGGTCCCGGCCAGCCTCAGGAGATTCTGGACTCCGCCGGCAAATAGCATCCTGATGCGCTCGGCCGGATAGCCGAAAGTACCAGGTAGTTCCAGGCAATCCGTCAGGGCCGTCAGTCCGGAACTGCCGGCACCCGAATACCCCACTTTTCCGCCGTTCTGGGTAACATTTTGCAGCGCTGCAGCAGCTTGCGCAAGCGCCGGAATGGCCTTTTCCGTGGCGTTGACGGCATCCTTTTGCCGCTGCAGCAGCACGGCCAGAACATCCTCGTCCGACTTCTTAGACAAGCCAATGGAAAGCGGGTCGCGGTCTTCTGTCTTCGGCAACGGCATCGTTTTTGAACTCGGGGTCACGCCAAGTTTCTATCGCGGAATAATTCGGCTAAGGCAAGCTTGCGTCAGCACCCGTTCCGGATGCTGCAGGCTCGCCGACGGGAGCGAGCGCTCTTTTATCACTTGATTTTGGGTTTCGATAGAGTTTAAATTGGTATCTGAAAGGTATTATTTTCATCTCCTAAGGCGTCTCGCTTCATGACCGATTTCATCTCCATGCTTGAAAATGGCGACTGGCAGGCGAATTCCAGCGGCCCGCGCTATCTGCAGCTCAGGCGGCGAATTCAGCAGGCAATCGACGACGGCGTGCTGAAGGAGAACGAGCCGCTTCCCTCCGAGCGCGAAATTGCGTCGATCACCGATCTGTCGCGCGTGACCGTGCGCAAGGCGGTGGCCGGTCTGGTGGAAGACCAGATTGTCATTCAAAAGCGTGGCAGCGGTTCCTTCGTGGCGCCGAGGGTGCACAAGGTCGAACAGCGGCTCTCCAGTCTCACGTCCTTCACCGAAGATATGGCTCGCCGCGGCCTGACAGCCAGCAATGAATGGCTGAAGCGTGGCCTCTTTCCCGCTTCGCCGGAAGAAATGTTCACGCTTGGCCTGACGTCCGGTCAGCGGGTCGCACGGGTGGAACGTCTTCGAAAGGCGGACGGCACGCCGATGGCGATCGAGCGGGCGTCCCTTTCGGAAAAGATCCTGCCCAACCCGGAGCGGGTGACCACCTCTCTCTATGCGATCCTGCGCGCCTCGGGCTTACAGCCGGTCCGCGCCATTCAGCGCATTTCCGCGCGCAATCTGGAACCCATCGACGCCGATATACTCGGTGTGCCGGCTGGTTCGGCCGGTCTTAAGATCGAACGGGTCTCCTATCTTGCATCCGGAAATGTCGTCGAATTCACCCGATCCGTTTACCGCGGCGATGCCTATGACTTCATCGCCGAATTGCAAATTTCGGAAGACTGACCCCAATGACCGACACCAAAGAACTTGCCGCCCCGACGCATATGCGCCGGGAGATCGAAGAGATCCCGGAGGCCACCCGGCGGCTTCTCGTCGAAGGCCATCCCGCGATCCGGGACATTGCCAAGCGGGCTGGCGCCCCGGTCTTTCTGGCCAGCGTTGCCAGAGGGTCCTCCGACCATGCCGCGACCTTCCTCAAATATGTCGCCGAGATTTATCTCGGCCTGGCCATGGCGTCGCTCGGACCGTCGGTGTCGTCGATCTATCAAGGGCGGGTCAAGCTGAGCCAGGCGCTGGTCATTGCGATTTCGCAGTCCGGCGCGAGCCCGGATATTCTCTCGGTGGTCGAGAGCGCGGCGAAACAGGGGGCCTACACTGTCGGTCTCACCAACACGGCCGAGAGTGCACTTGCCAGAACCGCGGGCGCGACCGTCGATATCCTTGCCGGGCCTGAGCGCAGCGTCGCGGCAACGAAGACCTTCGTCAATTCCGTCGTGGCAGGTCTGCTTCTTCTTGGCGAAATCGGCGGCGACAAGGAGCTTCTGAGTGCGCTCGAACAACTGCCCGACCAGTTCGAAAAAGCCATCGGAACGGACTGGCACGAACTGGCGGAGCCGATCGAGAAACGCGGATCGCTCTATGTGATCGGCCGAGGCCCGGGACTTGCCATCGCCAACGAGGCCGCGCTCAAATTCAAGGAGACCTGCCAGATCCACGCGGAAGCCTACTCCTCCGCCGAGGTCATGCATGGCCCCGTTTCCATCGTCGAGAACGGCTATCCGATCCTCGCCCTCGGCGTGCGCGATGCAGCGGAAGAGGGGCTTGCGGAAGCCGCCGACCGCATGGCCGATCAGGGCGGCAGTGTTTTTGCCACCACCGACAAGGTCAGGCGTGCCGAAAAGCTGCCCTTTGTCACTGCCGGACATCCGCTGACGGATGCGCTGGTGCAGATCGTCTCTTTCTATGCCTTTATCGAGTGGTTCGCACGCCAGCGAGGCTTTAACCCGGACGTTCCGAAGCACTTGAAGAAGGTCACACAGACAGTATGACCGGCTCGACCGCCTATCTCTGCAGCCGTATTTTTGACGGCGAGACGTTTCACCTGAATGCAGCTCTCCTTGTCAGGGATGGTCGCGTCGGCGGACTTTGCTCGCAGGACGTTCTGCAAGCCGGCGTGGAGACGGTGGATCTGGGAGAAGGATTGCTGACGCCGGGCCTGATCGACCTTCAGGTCAACGGTGGCGGCGGGCTGATGCTGGGCGATGCGCACAGCGTTGCCGACATGACGCGCATCTGTGCCGCCCACTTGACCCTCGGAACGACGGCGTTGACGCCGACGCTGATCACCGACACACCGGAGACAACACAGCGCGTGGTCGACCTCGGTATCGAGGCCTGGGCGAAAGGCGTGCCGGGTTTTCAAGGTCTTCATCTGGAAGGGCCGCATCTTTTTGCGGGTCGCAAGGGCGCGCACGATCCCGGCCTCATCCGGCCGATGACAGATGTCGACATGGCGCTTTACCTGCGTGCCGCGCGGGAATTGCCGAGCCTCCTCATGACGATGGCTCCGGAAACGGTGCGGCCGGACCAGATCGCTGAACTGGCTGCGGCCGGTGTTCATGTCAGCCTCGGTCACAGCGGTGCGTCCTATCAACAGTGCAAGCAGGCGACGGAAGCGGGCGCATCCCTCGTCACGCATCTTTTCAACGCCATGAGCCCGCTTCAACACCGGGAACCTGGTCTTGTCGGCGCAGCGCTTGATCTGGGCAGCCTCAGCGTCGGCATTATCGCCGACGGTGTCCATGTCGATCCGGTCGCAATGCGCGTCGCGCTCAAGGCCAAGACAGGTCCTGGCAAGATCTTCCTGGTCACCGACGCCATGTCGCAGACCGGCACCGATGTGACCTCCTTCTTCCTGGGGGGGCGCGAGATCTTCCGCCGGAACGGCACGCTGACCCTGGCAGACGGCACGCTTGCCGGTGCCGATATCGATCTGCCTGCTTCGCTGCGTTTTCTGACCGGCACGCTGGAGATGCCCCTCGAAACGGCGCTTGCCATGGCCACCAGCGACCCCGCCGATGTGCTCGGGCGTCCGCTCGGGCGCCTGGAAGAAGGCTATCCGGCGGACTTCGTACTGTTCAGGGAACAGTTCGCGGTCGAACATGTCTGGATTGCCGGGGAAAGACTGGCAGGAGCCTGATTTTTCAAGAACTTTCAGCAGACGCGGCTGATGTCATGCGTCCTCAACTGATCTGTTTGTCTCATGCGCAGATGCCAATCGTCCTTCCAATTGTCGAAGACCGGGAGATTGGCCGCGCAGGTTCGTTTTCAACGGGAGACCCGGATCAACAGTTGCCTCTGCCAGCGCAGTTTCACACCAAGCAATTGTACCCTGCCTGAGCTCGAATTTTTGCGTTGTTGTTGGTGGACCTCTCGAAACCCATCAACTTCAACCATCGTGGCTTTACCATAATCGGTGAAACACTGAAATTTTGTGGGGAGTTCTTCCCTGCATCCCATTGCCGCAAACACACGTTTCATTTTGAATATTTTTTACGAATTACCAGCCCACGAGAGAGTCGGCAGACGTGTAACGCCTCCACAGGGTGACAGCGAAAAATCGATACTGACAAGGAAACTGCACAGCCCTATCGCCCGAGAAAGCTGTACCGGGGACTCATAAGAGGAAAACATGCATGTCTTCCACTACGCTTAATGTCTCGCTCTCAGATACGCTCCATACAAAGCTTTCCGGGCATACGACGGTTCAGGCCTGGGCTGTTGTTTTCGGTCAGGGAATAACAACACCCAATTTCATCTCCATTCTGGATGCGACAGAAGCAACCCCAACCGCGATAGAATTGTCGAACGACCTGATTGGTGGGAAAGTCTATTTTCTGATTCAAAGTGCCGAAAACAGTGAAAACAAAGGCGAAGCAAATTACATACCCGACGTAATTACCGAAGAATCCGAGTTGAACTGGTTCAACGGGCAAAATTATGGATTTCGTCTCGACAGTTTTGAGGTAACTCTCAGCAACAATCCCGCGGATGCCGGCAATCTTACCTCTGTGAATGGGTTCGGTTTGCCGATGGGGCTGACTGTGAAGTATTCAGACGGTCAGAATTCTCGCGGTTACAGTATCTCTGGCTCAGATCTCTTCACGAAATTCGCCAATATCGGGGCTTCCGGCAGTACAACCGTATACACATACTCGGATGCAGGCAGCGCTCTGTATGGTCAGAACCAGTCCGCTCTATCGCCCGCTGAAACACTCGCGATCTACCAGGATCCTGACGCACCCGGTACGCCACAGCCCTTCGCGGCTTCCGATTGGGAGGCCTATGTCACGAGCCTTCTGAGCGTTCAGCCAAACGACATCATATTGGACGGCTTCTTCAACGGGGCGGCCGATGCCAACGGGGTCTATCATCAGGCCGGATACTTCGCCTATACGCTGGAAGGCGTGGAGTCGGATGACGGCGATTATTTCTGGCTGTCACCGACCAGCTCCAGCCAGATCAAAGGGTACATCAAGATCACGTCTGCGGATCTGCAGAACAGTATTTATTCGACCCTCGGCAATGTCGGCGTATTCACATCGAAAACAGATGCCGATCCTTACCGGATACTGGACCACGCAGCCTTTTCCGGTCACCCCGAATGGACCATGAACTCCGGTGAAAACAACCAGTGGGGTGCTGTTCTGACCCAGCTGGTGACTGGCTTTTCGGCGAACTATTTCGGCAACACGGGAGCGTCGGTGAACCCTTCGGTGACTGAAGGGATCGATCTGAACAAGACCTATAACTGGGATCCGACCTATGCCTTTGGCGGAAACCTGAAGACCGCGGCGACCTATTCCGGAGATCCTTACGCGGAGATCTTGTTCAAGAACTCCAATTCCTATGGTTTCGGCTATTCCGACAATGTGATGCAGCACTTCGACAATGGAGATCCACTGATCTCCGTCAGCAACAGCGCTCAGATCGGCGGCACTTGGAACGTCAGTGAAATCGACCTGACCATCTTTGACGATAGCGAAACACCAACCGGCTATATTACGCCGGCCGTGAACAACTATCTGGCGCCGCCTGTTGCCACGCCGGTCTATGAAAAGGCTGATACGGCGGGCGCAAACAACATCACACTCAATTTCTTCAACACCAGCATGATGCTGGCGAACGAATCCGGGGAAACGAGCCCGTATGTGGCTTTAAAGGTCAAGTCCACCAAAGATGCCCATGCTCCGGACACGTTGATTGAGTTCAGTGGAGCTGGCGATAAATTCTGGGGCAACTGGACGATCGCCAGTGGCCCGACGGGATTTGTCGTGACAGCACCCACGGTGGCAGGGCCAACGCCTGGCAGCATGACCATCACCGGTCTGCCTTACTCGGAGGCAGGCTCATACTGGTTCCAGATTGTTGTCGGCACGGGGGACGCTCAAAAGACGTTTAACCTCTATGCCAGAATGGAAGAGGGGAGCAGCGGGCTGGAGTTTGTAAACCCGCTCAACGATGCCACGAACGTCCAGATCGACGGCTTGGCGCAGATCGCCGCTGCCGCGATCGACGGCTCGGTTGTCCCGACCTTCTCGGTCAATTTCCTGCATGGCACGACGTCAGCGATCGACCCGTCCCTTCTGACCTACAATCCCGACAATACGTTCCAGACAGCGCCGTCGACACCCATTGCCGGGCGACTCGAGGGGGGCACGAATTTTGTCGCCCTCGACGGGCAGGTAAACCTCAACACCAACACCATCACGACCTCGTTCGGGAGCGTCGCCTTCGGCTGGACGGGCCTCAACGTGACCGCGGCAGACTACAGCGACTGGCTGAAGGCTGAGACCAACAAGATCCAGGGCCTCAACTACGCCACGGTCGAAGTCAAACTGGGCGATGTCGTCATTCACCAGTTCTCGAACACGCAGGCCGACATCGACGGTCAATGGCAGACATCCGCTATGCAACTGGGCGACGGGACTTACACGGTCACGATGACGGAATATACCGAGGGCACGACGCTGGACAAACTCGTCAAGGCGGGTGTCACCAGCACGGTGCTGACTGTCGATGTGGATCTCCAGGAAGGCACGCTTGAACTCAAGGACGGCGGCAAGTGCCTGGGACTGACGGATTTCGGCATTGGACCCGACGACCAGGAATTCGGCAGTTGGATCTCCTTCAGCGTCTTGCAGGCGGCCGGCAACAGAGATGGCGACACCATCCTGCTCTATGTGAAGGATGCGGAAGGCGACTACGTTTCGAGAGAGGGTGTCGCAGGCTCGGACGTCTCGTTCGAGCAGTCGGTTCGAGGGTCGCTATCCTCAGTTCATGCCGACGATCTGAGCCTCCTTCTGGTCGGCAGCCAGACGGTTTACCTTGAGGCAGACCAGACCCTTTGTTTCGCGATCCTCTCCGGGAATGGTCAGATCAATCTCGATCCGGACATCCAGAACCTTTCGACCTCGGAAAACACGATCCTGGGCGTCGGCGAATTCCAGATCGTCGCCGAGGTCGAAAATGGGCTCTCCCTGCTGGAACTGCTCGCGTCCGCGCAACGCACCTTCAACCAGGAATTCATTTTCCTGGAACACGGCACCGAGGTGACGGTCAACCTCTCGGGCAGTTGCGGCAATACCAACCAGATCGGCTTTGTTCGCCTGTCACTGGATCCGGAAACGGGGGACCCGTCGAGCGTCGGCGGCGTCGACTACGGCAACACGGAGGAATTCCGGCAGTCCCTCCGGGACGAGGTCGACGGCGGTTTTCTGCTGGAAGGCGGCGGCGGTACGTTCGGCTTTGAGGATACCTGGGTGGTTGACGGCGAAGACGGCTTCTATGCCCCCGTTCTCTTCACCCAGACGGGCAACGTCTTCTTTATCGGCGATGCACACGACGGCGGTTATGAATATATCCGCACATTCGGCACAAACACATTTGGATTCGAAGACCTGTCGGCGTCCGAAAACTCCGATTTCGACTACAATGACATGGTTCTGAAGATCAGTTTGTCAGATGACGTGCTCTAACAGTGTTGTCAGTCCGCTTGCAGGGCTGCTGAGGGCAGCTTGAGGCTTTTCAAGACCAGGTTGCCGAAGATATTCCATGCAAATACGCACTCGGTGTACCCTATCGACAAACGCGTAACGTGCGCCTGGAGGACCCAGAGCTTCTACAACTCAATGATTTCTTGGATTTAGAAGAGAGTGGTGATGGCTCCCCAGGCCGGACTCGAACCAGCGACCCAGCGATTAACAGTCGCTTGCTCTACCAACTGAGCTACTGGGGATCACCACGCTCGGGGCCAGCGTGTTGCCGCCCCGTCGATGGAGATGCGTATATCAAAGGCTTGATCCGTTTGCCAAGCCCCTCAAGGCGTTTTTTTCTCCGCTCTGGCGTTTTTTTGGAGCCTATGTGGAAAACCCGATATTTTTCAGACCGATAGAGGTTAGAAACGGCCTGTAAAACGCTGCGTTTCCAGCACTTTGATACATCGAAACAGCTCAACCATCCGCAAAGCTTGCAAGGATGCGGCCGGATAATCAGGTGTTTGCGCGGGATCGGGCGCAGTGTGCTTGCCGAACGAGTGAAAAGAGCGGTGCTTGTGTGCGCCTCAAGATCCGGTTAGGAAGGTCCTGACGGTTCCGGAGAGGGCGTGTGCCCGGTCCGGATGAAACGGGAATCCGGTGCGGAGCTGATTGCTCCAGATCCGGAGCTGCCCCCGCAACTGTGAGCGGTGAGCGGCTGCACGAAAACCACTGGCTTGAAACGAGCCGGGAAGGGGTGCAGACGCGATGAACCGCAAGCCAGGAGACCGGCCGTCGCAGGAACAACCCTTGGGGACCGTCGGGTGGACGGCCGGGAGACGGATTTGACTGATCAACACGGCGCACGGACCGCCCTGGTCCTCGGCGGAGCCCGCTCCGGCAAGAGCCGGTTCGCCGAACGGCTCGTGGAAGAGACCGGTTTTCCGAAACTCTATGTCGCGACCGGCGCCGCCCATGACGCGGAAATGGGCAAGCGCATCGCCTTGCACAGGCAACAGCGTGGCGACACCTGGAAGACAATCGAGGAACAGACCGACCTTGCCGGCATTCTTGCCGCCGAAAGCCGTCCGGACCGGGCCATTCTCGTCGATTGCCTGACGCTCTGGCTCTCCAATCTTCTCTTTGCCAAAAGGGATCTTGCCGAAGAAACCGCGCAGCTCTGCGCGGCGGTGCCCAGGCTTGCCGGTCCTGTTGTTTTCGTCTCCAACGAGGTCGGCATGGGCATCGTGCCGGAGAACCGCCTCTCAAGGTCGTTCCGCGATGCGCAGGGCCGGCTCAATCAGGTTATGGCCGGGGTCTGCTCCAAAGTGGTGTTCGTTGCCGCCGGCCTGCCGATCCTTCTGAAACCCACCTCTCAACCGGATATCAGATTATGACTTCTTCTCAACAGTCGGGCCGGAAAATCCCGGCAACCATCGTCACCGGGTTTCTGGGCGCGGGCAAGACCACGCTGATCCGTAATCTCCTGACCAATGCCAACGGCAAGCGGATCGCGCTGATCGTCAACGAATTCGGCGACATGGGATTCGACGGTTCGCTGGTGAACGGCTGCGCCGATCCGGATTGCGCCGCCGAAGAAGTGGTCGAGCTGACCAACGGCTGCATCTGCTGCACTGTCGCCGACGATTTCCTGCCGACCATGGAAATGTTGCTCGCCCGCGACAACCCGCCGGAGCATATCGTCATCGAAACGTCTGGTCTCGCTTTGCCGCAGCCGCTGGTGCGCGCCTTTTCCTGGCCGAGTGTCAAACCGAAGGTGACCGTGGATGGTGTCGTGACGGTTCTGGACGCAGCCGCGCTCGCCGAAGGCCGCATCGCCCTTGACGAAGAGGCTTTGGCCGCGCAGCGGGCCGCCGATGAGGCGCTCGACCACGACAGTCCGGTTGAAGAGCTTTTCCATGATCAGCTCCGCTGCGCGGATCTGGTGGTGCTGAACAAGGCTGATCTCGTCGCCGAGGATGTTCTGAAGACCGTTCACGAGCGGATTGCCGCGGATGTGCGCCCCGCCGTACATATCGTCTCTGCCGAGAAGGGCACGCTGCCGATCGAGGTCCTGCTCGGCCGCGAGTCCGCTGCCGAAGACGACATGGCCCTCCGCCACGAGCATCATCACCATCATCACGACGATGACCACGACCATGATCACGACGATAATGACCATGACCACGATGACGACGACCATCATCATGATCACCACCACGACCATCATCATCACGACGATTTCGAAAGCCATGTGCTCGAAGTCAGTGCCTTTGCCAGCCTGAAGGATGCGGAAGCTAAGGTGCTGGAAGCCATGGCGCTGAAAGGCGTGCTGCGCATCAAGGGTGCGGTTCGTGTCGAAGGCAAGGCGGCGCCGGCCATGGTTCAGGCCGTCGGGCCACGCGTCGAAACCTGGTTCGCGGCAGGGGCGGAAAGCGCCGGCAAGCTGGTTGTGATCGGTCTCAAGGGGCTGGATCTTGCCGGTGTGCGTTCGCTGCTGGGCGAATTGAGCGCGGCCGCCTGAAAGCAAGAAGACTAAACGGAATACCGGAAGAAAAAGCAGCTGATGCATATTCTCGCCAGCCAGACGCGCCGGATCGACGACGGAGGGGACGCGGTCGATCTCGGCCAGTCCCCGGCCGACATCCTGTTCCTGTCGGCGGCCGATACCGAACTCGGCAGTTTCGCAGCAGCGCATCACCGGTCGGGCGCGGGGCGGGCAAGCCTTCGTCTCGCGAACCTGATGGCGTTGTCGCACCCCTATTCGGTCGACCTTTATGCCGAAAAGACGGTCAGTGGCTCGAAGCTGGTGATCCTGCGCATTCTCGGCGGTGTCGAATACTGGCGCTATGGTCTGGAACGCATCGAGGAAGAGGCGCGGGCGCGCGGGATCGACCTGATCGTCGTTCCAGGCGATGACAAGTGGGACGAGGACCTGACGTCCCGCTCGACGCGGCCGACAGCCGAAGTGCACCGGTTCTGGCGCTATTGCGTCGAGGGTGGTTCGGAGAACTATGTGAACGCGCTGACCTACGCGGCCCACCTCATCGGCAAGGCCGAGGACCCGGCTCATCCGGTGCCGCTGCCACGGGCCGGGATCTATCTGCCGGGGCACATCGCCCCGGGGCTGGACGATCTGAAGGCTTCCTGGAGCGACATAGCGCGTCCCGTCGCCGCGATCGTTTTCTACCGAGCGCTGGTGCAAGGTTCGCAGACCGCCCCGGTGGATGCGTTGGTTGAAGCACTCGGCGAGGCAGGCGTCAACGCGCTGCCGGTCTATGTGTCGAGCCTCAAGGAAGCCGAATCCGTTGCCGTTCTGGAGAACCTGTTCGAGGCAACACTTCCGGATGTCGTTCTGAACGGCACTGCCTTTGCTGTCTCCAAGGCGGGGACCGCGCATCAGACGACACCACTCGACCGGCCAGGCAAGCCCGTATTGCAGGTGGTGTTTTCCTCGTCCTCGAAGGACGGGTGGGTAGAAAGCGACCAAGGTCTGTCGATCCGCGACCTTGCAATGCATGTTGCGTTGCCGGAAATCGACGGCCGGATTCTGACACGCGCCGTCTCCTTCAAGGAAGAGGGGGTCTTCGATGAGGCAACCCAATCGACACCGGTGCGGTTCACGCCGGTGCCGGACCGGATGCGCTTCACTGCGGAACTGGCAGCGGCCTGGGCAAAGCTTGGGCGCACGCCAGCAGCAGAGAAGAAGACCGCGCTGATCCTTGCCAACTATCCGAACAAGGACGGCCGGCTCGCCAATGGTGTCGGTCTCGACACGCCGGCCTCGTGTGTGGGCGTCCTTAAGGCGATGGCGGCGGCTGGCTACGAGGTTGGTGAGGCGCCAAGCGGTTCGGCTGCACTCATGGAGGTTCTGACATCCGGTATGACCAACGCTCTGGACAGCCGGAACCTGCGAGCAGGCTTTCAGACGCTGTCGCTCGAGGCATACCGGGCCGCCTTCGATAGGCTGCCTTTGGCGGTTCGCTCTGCGGTAAATGACCGGTGGGGGAAACCGGAGGACGACCCGCATGTGACCGGTGGCGACTTCCGTCTTGCCTTGCACCGGTTCGGCAACCAGGTGGTCGGCATCCAGCCCGCGCGCGGCTACAACATCGATCCGAAGGAGACCTATCACGATCCGGCACTGGTGCCGCCGCACCATTATTTCGCCTTCTACATCTGGCTGCGCGAGACATTCGGCACGGATGCAGTCATTCATCTCGGGAAACACGGTAATCTGGAATGGCTTCCGGGCAAGGCGCTGGCGCTGTCTGAAGGTTGCTTTCCGGAAGCCGTGCTTGGACCGGTGCCGAATATCTATCCCTTCATCGTCAACGATCCGGGCGAGGGCGCTCAGGCCAAAAGGCGGACGGCTGCTGTCATTGTCGATCACCTGACCCCGCCACTCGCCCGCGCGGAAAGCCATGGGGTCGCCGAAGAGCTGGAAACGCTGCTCGACGAATATTATCTCGCCAGCGGTGTCGATCCCCGCCGTCTCAAGGCGCTGACACGGGATATTCTCGATGCAGCCGCCCGCCATGGCCTTGACAAGGATATCGGCCTTGAGCCTGGCATGGACGAAGAAACCCGTCTTGCACGCCTTGACGCGCATCTTTGCGATCTGAAGGAACTGCAGATCCGCGACGGCCTGCATATCCTGGGCGAAAGTCCGGAGGGCGATCTGTTGACGGATCTGCTGGTAGCGCTGGCCCGGGTGCCACGCGGCAGCGACCCGGCCGGCGAGAGCCTGCAGCGAGCTCTTGCCAGGGACCTCGGGTTCAGTGGCTTCGATCCGCTCGATTGCGAATTTTCCGACCTCTGGACGCTGGAAAAACCGGCTGTCCTGCAAGACATCATGGACGCTTCCTGGCGTTCCCACGGCGATACGGTCGAGCGGCTTGAACTGCTGGCTTGCGATCTTGTTTCAGGAATGCAGACCGCAGCTGAAACCTGGGTGGAGACCAGAGCGGTTCTGGAAGAAATAGAGCAGAAATTGAAACCGTCCGTGATCGGGTCCGGCCCGGCGGAAACTGCTGCGGTGCTGATGGCGCTAAGCGGCGGTTTCGTTGCGCCCGGTCCTTCCGGTGCGCCGTCGCGCGGGCGTCCCGACGTGCTGCCTACCGGGCGGAACTTCTATTCCGTCGATGTGCGGGCGGTGCCGACTGAAACCGCCTGGCGCCTCGGGTGGCAATCCGCCGGCCTTGTCGCCGAACGCCATTTCCAGGAGGAAGGCGAGTGGCCCAAGGCCCTGGTGCTGACCTGCTGGGGCACGGCCAACATGCGCACCGGCGGTGACGACATTGCCCAGGCTCTGGCACTGATCGGCGCAAGGCCGGTCTGGGAACAGGGATCGGGCCGCGTCACCGGATTCGAGATCCTGAAGCTTTCTGAACTCGGCCGTCCTCGCATCGATGTCACGCTGCGGGTTTCCGGATTCTTCCGCGACGCCTTTCCGCATCAGATGGATCTGTTCGACAGCGCCGTCCGGGCTATCGGCAAGCTCGACGAGCCGGAAGAGGCCAATCCTGTGGCCGCGCGCATGCGGGCCGAGACACGCAAGCTGCAGGGCGAGGGATTCGATGCCGCTGAAGCGACGCGTCGAGCCGGTTTCCGGGTCTTCGGATCCAAGCCTGGTGCTTACGGTGCAGGCCTGCAGGCCCTGATCGACGAGGGGATCTGGTCAGAACGGGCCGATTTCGCCGATGCGTTCCTGACATGGGGCGGTTATGCCTATGGCGGCGGCGCGGAGGGAACGGTCGCACGGCACGATCTGGAAGAACGGTTGAAATCGGTCGATGCCGTTCTTCACAATCAGGACAACCGCGAACACGACCTTCTCGACAGCGACGACTATTATCAATTCGAGGGCGGGCTTGCGGCGACGGTCGAAAGCCTGAAAGGCACCGCGCCAAAGGTCTATCACAACGATCATTCGCGGCCGGAACGCCCTGTCGTGCGCACGCTGTCGGAGGAAATCGGCCGCGTTGTACGGGGCCGGGCAGCCAATCCGAAATGGATCGCCGGGGTCATGCGCCATGGCTACAAGGGCGCATTCGAGATGGTCGCGACGCTCGACTATCTCTTCGCCTTTGCCGCGACGACCCGGGCTGTCGGCGATCATCACTTCGATCAGCTCTATGACGCCTACCTGGACGATCCGGCCGTGCTGGATTTTCTCAAGGACGCCAACCCTGCCGGCCTCAATGAAATGCTGTCGCGGTTTCAGGAAGCGATCGAGCGCGGCCTCTGGACGCCGCGGCGCAATTCGACCCATGCTGCACTGGGTGACTTGAAAACAAGACTGGAAGGGAGCAACGCATCGTGACTGCGGACAAGGACAAGCCGGAACTCTCCGAAGACGAACTCAACGCCCGCCATGCGGAAAAGATGCGCAAGAAGAAAGCCGCGCGCGACAAGATCATGGCCACCAAGACCATCGAGAAGGGCCTCCTGATCGTTCACACCGGCAAGGGCAAGGGCAAGTCGACCGCCGGTTTCGGTATGGTGTTCCGGTCCCTCGGCCATGGCCACAAGGTCGGCGTTGTCCAGTTCGTCAAGGGCCGGATCGAGACCGGCGAACGCATGGCGCTGGAACGCTTCTCGGATCTCGTTACCATCAAGCGCATGGGGGAAGGCTTCACCTGGGAAACACAGGACAGGCAGCGCGACATCGATGCCGCGAAGGAAGCCTGGGAAGCTGCCAAGGAGATGATCACGTCCGGTGAGTACCGGCTGATCCTTTGCGACGAGCTCAACATCGTGCTGCGCTACGACTATCTCGACATCGCCGAAGTGGTCGATTTCCTGCAGAACGAGAAGCCGGACGACGTTCACGTGGTCATCACCGGCCGCAACGCAAAGGACGAGCTGATTGAGATTGCAGATCTCGTCACCGACATGACGCAGATCAAGCATCCGTTCCGCTCCGGCGTGAAGCCGCAGGAAGGCATCGAGTTCTAGGGCTTTCCATGCATTCCAAACCCCGCACGCCGGCGATCATGATCCAGGGCACCGGCTCGAATGTCGGCAAGAGCCTGATCGTCGCCGGCCTTTGCCGTCTCTTTGCCAACCGGGGTCTGAACGTTCGTCCGTTCAAGCCGCAGAACATGTCGAACAACGCGGCTGTCACGGCCGACGGTGGTGAGATCGGCCGGGCACAGGCACTGCAGGCAATGGGCTGCCGGGTGCCCTTGAGCGTTCATATGAACCCTGTCCTGCTGAAACCGGAAACCGAAACCGGCGCTCAGGTCATCGTCCAGGGCAAGCGGTTCGGCACGATGCGCGCACGGGAATACGGAAGGCAAAAAGCCGAATTATTACCGAAGGTTCTGGAGAGTTTTGAGATCAACGCTTCAGGAGCGAATCTAGTGGTTGTCGAGGGGGCGGGCAGTCCGGCGGAGATCAATCTCAGATCCGGTGACATTGCCAATATGGGCTTTGCCGAGGCGGCCGACCTGCCGGTGATCCTGTGCGCGGATATCGATCGCGGCGGGGTGATTGCCTCCGTTGTCGGCACGCATACCGTTCTGGAAGAGGCGGAGCGGCAGCGGATCAAGGGCTTTTTCATCAACCGGTTCCGGGGGGATCCGAGCCTCTTTGCCGAGGGCTTGCACGAAATCGAAAGCCGCACCGGCTGGCATGGCCTTGGCGTCGTACCCTGGATTGCGGATGCGGCGAAGCTGCCGGCAGAGGATGCGCTCGGGCTTGCCGACGGCTTCGGTTCCGGCGGGCTCAAGGTGGTCGTGCCGGTCATTTCCCGGATTGCCAATTTCGACGATCTCGATCCGCTGCGGCTGGAACCCGGCGTGACGCTTGAACTTGTGCAGCCCGGGACTCCGTTGCCCGGAGACGCGGATATCGTGTTGTTACCGGGTTCCAAGTCCACGATCGGGGACCTGGAGTTCTTCCGGAAACAGGGCTGGGACATCGATCTGAAGGCGCATCACCGCCGGGGCGGGCACGTCCTTGGGGTCTGTGGCGGCTACCAGATGCTCGGGCGGACCATTGCCGATCCGGATGGGATCGAGGGATCGCCTGGAACGGTGGAGGGGCTCGGATATCTCGCAGTCGACACGATTCTGACCCAGGAAAAGTCGACTGTGGCGGCAAGCGGCACACATCTGGCCAGCGGTGCACCGGTTTCAGGCTATGAAATCCATGTCGGCCGCACGGATGGCCCCGGCTGCAGCGCGCCGATGATGCGGCTGGAAGACGGACGGCCCGACGGCGCCGTATCCGCTGACGGCCGCGTCTGCGGCACCTATATGCACGGCCTCTTCACCGACGATGCCTTCCGCGCGGCTTATCTTGGCGGTTTTGGAGCCGGGTCGAGCCTATCTTATGAGCGGGATATCGACCGGATATTGGACGCCCTTGCCGGACATCTTGAGCAGGTGCTGGATACGGACCTTATTCTCGAGATTGCCCGCTGTTCCTGATCCCAAAATCGGTTTGCTTCGAATGTTACCCTCCTTTTATCCCGTCAACATTCCCACACTGGGCAAGCTCTATCTGATGCCGAAGCCGTCGGGCGATTGGCTGGAGGATGATCTTGCCCGGTTGAGGGAGCAGGGTGTCGATCGGATCGTCTCGATGCTAACCGCTGAAGAGGCCGAAATTCTGGGGCTGGATCAGGAGGAAGCCAATTGTAATCAGATCGGCCTCGAGTTTACATCTGTACCGGTTCCAGACAGGCACGTTCCAGGGCTGGAAGTGGTTCGCGAGATTGTTGCTTCTATCGTTGAGGATCTGTCTCAGGGGAAGGGCGTCTCGGTTCATTGCCGGGCGGGGATCGGCCGGTCAGGCTTGGTTGTCTGCTGCGTGCTCGTAGCTCTAGGTATCAACGCAAGTGATGCTATCGATACCGTTTCAAAAAGCCGGGGCGTTGCTGTGCCTGACACCTCGGAGCAACGCGATTTCATTCTTTCTTTCAGGCTTTGAGCCTGTCATTTTTACCAATGGTTCTTACGCCGCTTCATTCGTTTGTTGGAAAGTTTCAATGCTCTTTCATTTGCCGCTCGCAATCATTCGCCTGTTTGCAATCTACTTTTTTATGAAGGCTGTTGCATACATTCCGGCAACCGTTGTCGACGTCATGGGAAATGTTCCAGACACAATAATTCGCCTACAGGTTTTGGTGGTCGTTCTAAATTTATTCGTTTCTGTGCTGGTCTTCAGCTACCCGAGAGCGATACTGATCGGGCTACCACGGCAGAGAGGAGAAATAGACCAGGACCGGAGCCAAGTTTCGCGATTTCAATCTGCTGGAATCGCGACGATCGGTCTTTATTTTGGTTTTCTCGGACTGCACGATCTTGTCTACTATCACATCTTTTTGGCGAACATGTCGGACCATGGTCTCGGCAGCCAGCCTTTGTCACCGCAGGATACGGCGGGCTATTGGGCAGCAGCTTTCGAATTGGTCGCGGGACTCGCTCTCATTGCCTTTTCTGGCGGTATTGCAAGCCTTTTTGCCAAGCTCCGCAGGCTTTCGCCTACAATAGAGGTCGACCAAGCCGAGAAATGACCCTTTCTTTGACCGACAATGGTAGTTCTCTAAAATGGCGTTCCTTAGAGGGTCAGTGCCAGGCCTGCAGCCAGAACGGCAATGATCAGCGCCTCCAGGGCATAACACCCAACCAGAATCCTGAGAGCCCGCGTGATATCGCCAGCGTTGGCATCCCGGCGTCCCTTTGAATTCAGGAAACGGTCGTTGACTGTATAGTCCTTGTAGATGCGCGGGCCGGCAAGGGCGAGGCCGAGGGCTCCGGCCATGGCCGCTTCCGGCCAGCCGGCATTGGGAGAACGATGCTTGCGGGCATCTTCCAGGATGCAGGCGAAGCTTTGCCGGACGGAACCGCGGGCGAGCGGCGCGCAGAGGGCGACGAAAAGGCCGGAGAGGCGCGAGGCCGGAAAATTGATCAGGTCGTCGAAACGGGCGGCGGCCCAGCCGAATTCGGCATAGATCTCGTTCTTGTGGCCGATCATGCTGTCGGCGGTATTGACGGCCTTGTATGCGATCAGGCCGGGCAGGCCGAGGACTGCGAACCAGAAAACAGGTGCAACGATGCCATCGGAAAAGTTTTCGGCACAGGATTCGATTGCGGCTCGTGACACGCCGGCCTCGTCGAGACGCTTCGGATCGCGGCCGACGATCATGGATACCGCCTTGCGACCGCCTTCCAGTCCGTTCTTCAGCAGGCCGTCACGGACAGCTGCGACATGCCGGTAGAGCGAGTTCTGTGCGATGAAGACAGCGGCAACGACAACTTCCAGGATGCGGCCATAGGGAATTTTGGATGCGGCCACCTCGATGGCGACGCCCGCAAGGATGGAGCCGGCGAGCAGCGCCATCAGCGTCAGTACGCCTCCGAGCTTGCGGGTGCCCGCGCTGAAATCCGTCTTGTTGAAATGCCGGTCGAACAGGCCGATGACCTTGCCGATCCAGACGACCGGATGGGGCAGGCGTTCCCATACCCAATCCGGATCGCCGATCACGGCATCAACCAGAAGCGCGGCCAGAAGCAGCCAGAGGGCGTGGTCGTAAAACAGCATCGGAAGGCCGGTCAGATTTCCTGTTGCGCCTCGACAAGGGCTTTCGAAAGCCTCGCGAGATTTTCAGGGCCGCCAGGCAGGCCGAAGCGGATCCAGGTCGGGGCGTAGTCGAAGACCCGGGTCCAGATCTTCCGGCGGGCCAGGGCTTCGTGCAGTTCCTTCGGCTTGCGCAGGCCCGCGAGCGCATAAAGCGGTGTGCCGCCGAAAACGCTGAGGCCGCATTCGGAGAGGGAAACCGTCAGGTCCGCCATATCCTCGATCAGCCGCCGGGTCATGTGGTCCTGCCACTCGGCATCCTTGAGCGCACGCGTTCCGATTTCCAGAGCGGGTCCGCTGAGGCTCCAGCTTTCCAGAATAGCGGAAATCCGGGCGACAGCCGGTTTGGACCCGGCGATAAAGCCAAGCCTGAGACCCGCGAGCCCGAAGAACTTTCCGAAGGAGCGAAGCACCAGAATGTTTTCCTTGCCGGCATGCGGCAACAGGCCCGATCCGGGAACAACGTCGGCGAAGGCCTCGTCCACAACCAGATACCCGCCGCGTTCCGTCAGGATACGGGCGATCTCCAGCAGGCTCTTGACGTCAATCAGGCGTCCGTCCGGATTGTTCGGATTGACCAGAACCAGGACCTTTGCGTCGTCGGGAAAGGAATAGACGCTGGAGACCTCGACCGGCGGCCGGCCTTCGCGTGTCCAGGCATCCTTGTGACTGGAGTAGGTCGGCGAGGCGAGTACAACAGGCCCGTCTGGCAGAACAAGCGGCAGCAGGGAAAGAAGGATCTGGGTGCCGGGCGCAGCGGCAACAGCCATATGATCGGGAATGCGGTAGGCGTGCCGGGCCGCGGCGATCAGCCGTTCACCGGCTGCGCGGGACGGCAGTTCGGTCCAGGAGCTTTCGGAAACGCCATCGGTCAGCGGGTAGCTGTAGGGATTGATGCCCGTCGATAGATCCAGCCAGTCCGCGTGTTTGCCGCCGAAGCGTTCGATCGCAAGGCTGAGGTCCCCGCCATGTTCCATGAAATGCGCCTTTTGTCTCGAGCGGCCCGTTTGAGGATGCGCCCATCCGGAATGTCATCTAGCCGGTCGCAGGTACAAAAGTACAGACTGTTCCCGACATGGCCCGCCGCAAGTGCGACCTGAGTACACACAAATGAAACAAGGCCTTGCTGGGAATGTGGCACCCACATGCACGAACCTGGAATAGACGGGTTCTCGCCTGCAACTCAAGGCGTGTTGACAGTTCATGTCGCAGTCCTAAAAAGAACAAAAAGAGAACAGTGTGCATGTGAGGACCAATCGTGCCAGACAGTCACACCAAATCGCCCGCGAAGGACTTCGACCGCGATGCACTTCTGGAGCAGCTCGGCCGGGCACGCCAGGCATTGCTTGACGCACAGCGCTGCATGCGGCCACGTTCGGGTTTGTCGCGATCGGCCAGTGCGATCATTGCCGAGATCGACGAATTCGCGCAGGTGCTCACCGGGACGGAAGATTTCTTTCACGCAAGGGCGCACGGAACGCCGGCGCGGCGGTCCGGGTGAGGCATGTCACTTGACCGTTTCGACTGTGCCGTATCGCTGCGTGGAATTGTTGCAGTGAGGTTTTTTCCACCTACCAGATATTCCCGGCGCCTGGCGTATAGGCCGCGCCGATGACCGTGTTGGCCTGCAGCACATCGCATTCCAGAATGCCGGAAAACTTGGCGGTCGGGGTGTTGGCTTCGATGATTGAGGCGGAAAGCTTCACCTTGCTGGCGGCCGAGATTTCGACCGTGTCGAGCCCCTGGATCAGGACGCTCTTGGGCGCGCTGATGACAACGTCCTGATTCTGGAACGAGATGACGCTTTCAAGCGCCGCAATCCGCGTTTCCAGATCGTTGATACGCTGGCGCAGCGTTTCCACCAGCGCGTCCGTGTTGTCGGAAGGAGCCACCAGTTGCGGTACCTTGCGGGGCTTTGGAGGCTCAACCCGCTTCATGGTTGACGTGGTGATGACGCGTGCGGGTTTCTTTGCCGCGTACGCATTGCCGCCTGACGGTTTCATGAACGCATCCCCGGTCTGATATTGCTCATACAGACGCTATCATGACGTAGGGGAAAGAGGGAGTCGCGGCAAACGGCACCGAAGCCCAAAGGGCTTGCGTTGGCGGTTAGACATGGTGGAGAGTTTGGAGGCCCCGACCGGAATCGAACCGGTGTTGACGGATTTGCAATCCGCTGCGTCACCACTCCGCCACAGGGCCCCAAGGTGGTGTGCCGCGCGTTATCAATCACTTGGAGGGATTGGTCAAGTCCTGAATGCAGGCCGCTTCATATTTCCACCGCTGCCTGGGGCATGCCTGGATGGGAAGGGCGGATTGCGGCGATTTTCCGCCAAAAGCGAAAACCCTTTGGGAGTTCAGTAGCGACTGATACTTGTCAGGGTGCCTTTGCATCGCTAATGAACGTTTCTCAAGAGGCGCCGGTAACACGGCATGTCAGAGTGAGGGCCGATATGACGGACTTTAACCAGTCCCGCCGCAAGATGGTGGACAACCAGCTGCGCACCAACGATGTGACCGATCACCGGATCCTGGACGCCATGGAACTGGTGCCGCGGGAACGTTTCGTACCGGCCTCCAAGCGGACCGTCGCCTATATCGACGAAGACCTGCCGGTCGGTTCCACGGAAAGCGGCCGCATGCTGATGAAACCCCACATTTTCGGCAAGCTTGTTCAACTGGCGGAAATCCGCGAGGGCGATGTGGTTCTGGTGGTCGGTGCAGGCACGGGTTACAGCGCCGCTGTCGTCTCCAAGCTGGCTGCCTCCGTGGTGGCGCTTGAAGAGAACGCCGATCTCGCCAAGACCGCGACTGAAGTGCTTGTCGATCTGGGTATCGAAAACGCGGTCGTGGTCGAAGGCCCCCTCGTTGCAGGTTTCGCCGCCGAAGGTCCCTATGACGTGATCCTGGTGGACGGTGCCGTGGAAGTGCTGCCGGATGCGCTGACCGCCCAGTTGAAGCCGGACGGACGCCTAGCCGTGGTCGAAGGGCAGGGCGGGGCCGGTGTTGCCAAGCTCTATCAGAAGTCCGGCACGGCCGTGAGCAGCCGCTACGGCTTCAACGCCTCGGTCAGTTTGCTGCCAGGTTTTGCGAAGGCCGCTGAATTCGTCTTCTAAACTGCCGGAAATTCCGCGTACTCGAAATTGAACCCGCCGTTTTCCGGCGGGTTTTTCTTTGCGCGGCGCAGCAGCAGGTGCCGTATCGACACCTTGTTGCCAATAAGCCGCACTCACGGAAAATCCGCATTGCGGATTTGCAAAAATCGGTCAAATGGTTGAAGAACAACACCCATCAGTTTACTCAACTGGTTCGAGTAGGTTGACCCGGAAGGAGTGTGGCGTGTCTGGTCGTTCAGCTTTGAGAATATTGACCCTTGCCATGGGCCTGCTGGGTGGTGTTTCCGTCGCTGCGCTGGGTTCGGCGGGACTGTCGCCTGCCGGCGCGGAAACCATCCGCGATTCCCTGGCGCTGGCCTATGCCAACAACCCCACTTTGAATGCAGCGCGCGCGCAGTTGCGCGGTGTCGATGAAAATGTTCCGCAGGCTTTGTCCGGGTGGCGCCCGACGGTTTCCGCATCCGCTTCAGCCGGCCGCCTCGCGACCGGGTCCGACAGCGTGATCGACTATCGCAACAATGCGTCGATTTCGCTGTCCATCAGCCAGACCCTGTTCCGCGGCTTCCGGACTGTCAATTCCACCCGGCAGGCCGAGGCTGTTGTCCGGGCACAGCGTGAAAGCCTGATGTCGACTGAACAGGACACGCTCCTGGACGCTGCGACATCCTATGTCGATGTGATCCGCGATACCGCTCTCGTTTCCCTGCAGCGCAGCGATCTGGCCTTTCTTGAGGAACAGGTCCGGGCTGCGCGCGACAGGTTCGATGTGGGCGAGGGCACGCGAACCGATGTCAGCCAGGCCGAAGCCCGTTCGGCCGAAGCAAGGGCAAGCCTCAATACGGCCCTTGCCAACCTCAATACCAGCCGCGCCATCTACCGTCAGGTGATCGGCATCGAGGCCAAAAGCCTTTCGGCCGACACCAGCATCAGCCGTTTTGTGCCTAAGTCCATCGACCAGGCGATGCAGCTCAGCGAAAGCAATCAGCCGCTGATCCGCCAGGCGCAGCATCTCGTTGATGCGGCGATCTTCAACATCAAGGCGATCGAAGGCGAATTGCTGCCGACCGTGACCCTTGACGGCAGCATTTCCCGGTCGTGGAACCCGTCCTCAGTGACGGATTACAGCGACAATGCCCAGATTTTCGGGAATGTCAGCATTCCGCTCTATCAGGGCGGTGGTGTTTCCTCCCGTGTGCGCCAAGCCAAGGAAGAACTCGGCCAGACCCGGCTGCAGTTGGACGTGACACGCGATCAGGTTCGGGCGAATGTCATTTCCGCCTGGGGCAACTATCAGGCTGCAGAGGCGTCGATCGTCGCTGCCCAGGCTGCGGTCGAGGCGCAGCAACTGGCGTTGGAAGGCGTTATCGAGGAACAGCGGGTCGGACAGCGCACCACTCTTGATGTGCTCGACGCACAGCGTGAACTGGTGACCCAGCAGTCCAACCTCGTCACAGCCCAGCGCAATCGTATCGTCAGCGGCTATCAGTTGGTGGCCTCCATTGGCCGGCTCGATGCAGAATCGCTTGGCCTGAATGTTGCGCGCTACAATCCGAAGCAGCATTACGAAGCCGTTCGCGACCAGTGGATAGGTCTCAGGACGCCGGACGGGCGGTAAGATCTCGGTAACAATTTGTCTTCACGATAGCGGCTGATGATCCGGAGGATCCTCGGCCGCTTCGTTTTTTGGCGCAGAGCCATGACAATAAAGCGGATACTGATGTTCAACGCCGGGCCGATTTCCAACTCGAATCGGCATTTTCCGACTAAAAAGGGGAAAAGGCGTTGGTAAGGGAGCGCGCTCGCTTTGCGCGTTTCTTATTGACCCGCATAATTTCGGTTAACGAATCATTCAGAATGAACTGGGTGTTCCTTAGCGTAGCCGAGAAGTACGGGGGAAGTCATGGCACAGGCGAAAAAGGCTGAAGAGCCGTCGATGGAGGAGATCCTCGCATCGATCCGCCGAATCATATCCGACGAGGACTCCCAGGGCGCCGGGGAGAGCGGTGCCACCGAGAAAGTTGAAACCCCAGTAGCTAAAGAGGCGGCGGACGATATGGGCAATGCCTCCGAAATGTCCCAGGACGATCTCGACAAACTGTTCGACATGGCCGGGGACGACGACGAACTGGACGTCGATGAAGGCGCGGATGATATGGCTGCGGCCATGGAGGCCGATGCCGAAGACGACGAGGGCGACGACGTTCTGGAATTGACCGAAGAACTGGCGATTCCCGATGATGCCATGGATATGGTCGAAGGCATGGCCGACGATCTGGAAGGCGATGCCGGGGATATTTCCTTTGCCGAACCGCCCATGCCGGAGCCGGAACCCGAGCCGGCGATGGATTTCGATCCGGACCACCTGCTGGCGGCGATGCCGATCCCGGACAATCTGCCGAATATGGCAGCCGATACACCCTTGACCTCGCAGCACACGGGCGAGCAGGTTCATGCGGCGTTCGACAATCTTGCGAATATGTTTGTCGGCTCTCAGGCCCAGACAGTGGAAGAACTGGTCAAGGAAATGCTGCGGCCGATGCTGAAAGCCTGGCTCGATCAGAACCTGCCCAATATGGTGCAGCAGATGGTCCAGAAGGAAATTCAGCGCGTTACCCGCGGCCGCTGATCGTTCTTTCGAGACTAAAGTTCACTCAGGGGGTGCCAGCCGGCATCCCCTGAAACCGTTTTGGGCTACCTCCGAGCAGAGCGCGTGCCACTCGCAGCCGGTGCAGGCGGTGCGAACAGACCCGGCTGCGAACGCATTGCGCAACTGCTTCACGCTGTCCGCATCGAGACGCACGTCCTCCACGGTGTCGAGGTCGACACCGAGCACTGTCCCCACATCGGCTGCAGCCTGGGCGTCCCGGAGCCTGACGCTTTCATTGTGGCAGTGACAAGCAGGCTCAGTGAGCATTGGCTGGCAAAGATCGTCGGGGCCGCGCACGAGCCGGACCGATTCACCATCGTTCAGCCGGCGGACGATGCGGCTGTAATTGGCGACGAAGGCAGGCGTATAGCCTTTGCCGAGATAGGTCATGAGGCAGAGCAGATGGTGGGCGCGGAGCGTAACGGTCATGGCACGCTTATGGCAGCAAACCGTCGCCAGCCCAAGCGAGGAAAGTCAGGCAGATTTGTGCTTCGGCAAATCCGCCGGTTTGAGCCGTTTCCCGAGCATAGGCGGTTGACTTGCGGCAGCGCTTCCGATTTACACGGTGGCTCACGAATTTCGAGATACATCCCCCATTGAGTGACCCTGATGCTGGATAAGACCTACGATGCGGCCAGCGTTGAGCCGCGGATTTACGAAACCTGGGAAAAGGCGGAGGCCTTCAAGGCCGGAGCGGGTGCCAAGGACGGCGCACCTGCCTTTTCCATCGTAATTCCGCCCCCCAACGTAACCGGGTCCCTGCATATGGGTCACGCGCTCAACAACACGCTGCAGGACATTCTGATCCGCTGGAAGCGCATGCAGGGCTTTGACGTCCTCTGGCAGCCGGGCACCGACCACGCGGGCATCGCGACCCAGATGGTCGTCGAGCGCGAGCTGATGGAAAACCAGCAGCGTGGTCGACGTGAAATGGGGCGCGAAGCCTTTGTCGAACGGGTCTGGGAACAAAAGCGCAAGTCGGAAGGTACGATTCTCGGTCAGTTGAAGCGCCTCGGCGCGTCTTGCGATTGGAGCCGCACGGAATTCACCATGTCGCCGAACCTCTCGGAGGCGGTGCTCAAGGTCTTTGTCGACCTTTATAACGAGGGTCTGATCTACAAGTCCAAGCGGTTGGTGAACTGGGATCCGAAGTTCGAGACAGCAATTTCCGATCTTGAGGTCGAAAACATAGAGTCCGACGGCCACATGTGGCACTTCAAGTACCCGCTGGCAGGCGGCGAGACCTATGAATATGTCGAGAAGGATGAGGACGGGAACATCACCCTCCGCGAGATCCGCGGCTATATCTCAATTGCCACCACGCGTCCGGAAACCATGCTGGGCGACGGCGCCGTTGCCGTTCACCCGAGCGACGAGCGCTACCGGCCGATTGTCGGAAAACTCTGCGAGATTCCGGTCGGGCCGAAGGAGCATCGCCGCCTGATCCCGATTATCACCGATGAGTACCCCGACCCGACCTTCGGCTCAGGTGCGGTGAAGATCACCGGCGCACACGATTTCAACGACTATGGCGTTGCACAGCGCAACAAGATCCCGATGTACCGGTTGATGGATACACAGGGTTCCATGCGCTCCGATGGCGCTCCTTATGTCGAGGAAGCTGCCAAGGCCCAGGCGATCATCGACGGCGCCGAGATGACGATCAACGAAGTCGATCTCATCAACATCGTGCCGGACGACTTGCGCGGTCTTGATCGTTTCGAGGCGCGCAAGCGCGTCATCGACCAGATCACGGCCGAAGGCCTTGCAGTGACCGTTGCTGCCGACCATCCGGACGTTGCCTGGATGAAGGGGCAGGCGCCGGAATGGAACCATCTCGGCCGGGCCATTGTACGTCCGCTGGAAGAAGGCACGGACGCACCGGAGCGCCTGCCGCTGGTCGAGTCCAAGAAGATCATGCAGCCCTATGGAGACCGCTCCAAGGTCGTCATCGAACCGATGCTGACCGACCAGTGGTTCGTCGATGCCAAGACGCTTGCGGCACCAGCATTGAAGGCCGTTCAGGACGGGTCCACCAAGTTCGTTCCCGAGAACTGGGACAAGACCTATTACAACTGGCTGAACGACATCCAGCCCTGGTGCATCTCGCGCCAGCTCTGGTGGGGTCACCAGATCCCGGTGTGGTACGACGAGGATGGCAATGAATATTGCGCGATGTCCGAGGAAGAAGCGGTTGCGAAGGCCGGCGGCAAGACGCTGACACGCGACGAAGACGTCCTCGACACCTGGTTTTCTTCAGCGCTCTGGCCGTTCTCGACTCTCGGCTGGCCAAACAAGACGCCGGAGCTGGAGCGCTATTACAAGACCGACGTCCTGATCACCGGCTTCGACATCATCTTCTTCTGGGTTGCCCGCATGATGATGCAGGGCATCCACTTCATGGAAGAAGTGCCATTCCACACGGTCTATATCAACTCGATCGTGGTCGACAAGAACGGGAAGAAGATGTCGAAATCGCTCGGCAACGTTCTCGATCCGCTTGAGCTTTTCGACGCCTACGGCGCAGATGCCACCCGGTTTGCGCTTGCAAGCCAGGAGGTGCAGTCGCGCCGGACGCTGCGCATGTCCGACCAGGCAGCCGAAGGCGGTCAGCGGTTTGCTACCAAGCTCTGGAACGCGGCGCGCTTTGCCGAGATGAACGGCTGCGCCCGTGTCGAAGGTTTCGATCCGGCGACGGCACAGCACACGCTCAACCGCTGGATCGCGACGGAAACCGGCCGTTGCATTGCCGAAGTCACCAGTGCCCTTGAGAACTTCCGCTTCAACGATGCAGCCGGTGCAGTTTACCGCTTTACCTGGAACCTCTTCTGCGACTGGTTCCTGGAGCTCGCCAAGCCGATCTTCAACGGCGAAGACGAAGCTGCAAAGGCCGAGACAAGGGCGACGGCTGCTTGGGCCATCGACGAAATTCTCAAGATCCTGCATCCCTTCATGCCGTTCCTGACGGAGGAACTCTGGGACAGGCTCGGCGACGAAGGCGTGAAGGCCGGCGGATTGCTGATGCTGACTGCCTGGCCTGACGCCAGGGTTTCCGACCAGGCCGCGGCGGACGAGATCAACTGGCTGGTGACACTCATTTCTGAGATCCGCTCTGTCCGGGCGGAGATGAACGTTCCGGCTGGTGCCAAGGTCGCAATCGTCATTGTCGGTGCCAATGACGAGACGAAGGCCCGGCTGAAGACGCACGAGGCCGCAGTGCTGCGCCTTGCCCGCGCCGAAACTGTTGATCTCGCCGATACCGCGCCGTCCGGTTCGGCCCAGATCATCGTTGGCGAAACCACGGTCTGCCTGCCGCTGGCCGGTGTGATCGATCTCGGCGCAGAAAAGGCCCGCCTGCAGAAGGAAGCCGGCAAGCTGGACGGCGAGATCAAGAAGATCGAAGCCAAGCTTTCCAACCCGAAGTTCATCGACCGTGCTCCGGAAGAAGTCGTCGACGGCGAGCGGGAAAAGATTGCCGAATCCCGGGAAAAGCTGGAAAAGGTTCAGATTGCCCTGAACCGTCTTGCGGAAATCGGCTAGACATTTTGGGGCCCGGGCAGGACTTTGTCTTTTCCGGGCCGCAATTCGACATTAGATCAGCGCCAACCGGCCGGATTCGGCCGGTGTGCTTAGCCGGGTTCCGGACGGAATGAGGCTGTTGAAGCGCGGATAAGCTCGATGGCAGAAGTTGTCGATACCGGGGACTTGAATTGAAGCGGATGGCGGATCTGGTTGACAGGATGAAGACGGCAAAGCGTTTTTGCGCGACCCTCGGGATTGCGACTGCCATCGTGGGTATGCCCGGTCTTGCAGCTCATGCGGAAAAGATCGAGAACCCGGTTGCCGTTTTTTCCGGCCTCGACAAGATCACCGGTCGCATCATTTCCTTCGACGTCTATATCGGCGAAACCGTGCAATTCGGTGCCCTCCAGGTGACACCGCGCGTCTGCTATTCCCGGCCGCAGACGGAATCGCCGCTGACCACCGGTTTCGTGCAGGTGGACGAGATTACGCTCAACAATGAGGTCCGGCGGATCTATTCCGGCTGGATGTTTGCGGCGAGCCCTGGACTGCATGCTGTCGAACACCCCGTCTACGATATCTGGCTGACCGACTGCAAACTTGCATCTAGAGTGCCGCCGCCCGAGGACTATGCAGGCCCGCCGATCTCCAGCACCGTGCCGGAAGGCGAGGATCCGCTCGCAGGTCCTGATGACGGGCAGGATAGCGGTCCCGGCGTTCCCTTGCCGAAGCCGTTCCAGGGTTGATCTTTTCTGAAATGAGAAGTGTTTGCGCTCAGCGCCGCGGCGGATAACCAGGCGCGCGCAATTCAAATCCCGTCTTGGATTTCAAGAACCCGAGCGTTTCGTAGAAGCGGTGCGCCTCGATGTTGGCGTTGCCGGACATCAGCATGACCTTGAAACATCCCTCGGCAAATGCCTTGTCGATGGCTGCCTGCAACAGATCTCGGCCGACACCCTTGCCGCGCCACGCGCTATGCGTCACCACATTTTCAATGAGGGCGTAGGACGCACATCCACGCGTGAGGTTCGGCACGATGACAAGCGTACAGGTCGATATCAGCTGATCGCCCTTTTTGCCGACAAGAAGTGTTAGTCCGGGATGATCGAGCATCCCTGCAAAGGTCTTCTGCTGCAGCTCTTCGGGCGCGGGCCGGTCGTCTGAAATCAGGTGGCGATAAAGCTCACGAAGGCCAGCCAGATCCTGCAGGTTCGCGGATCGGATGACAAAGTTTGCGCCGGAAGTGGTCATGCCTTGTTGAGCGCCCAATCCAAATGAAAAACCCGCCGAGTGGCGGGTCTTTCGCGAGGTGGTTCAGTCTATATCGATGTAATCGGCCGGTGTGATGCCGAGGCGCCCGTCGACATAGGTGCCGCAGCGCTGGATCAGCTCGTCCATGTCGTTCTCGAAGAAATGGTTGGCGCCCGGAATGGTCTCGTGGTCGATCACGATGCCCTTCTGGGTCTTCAGCTTGTCGACAAGGGTCTGAACATCCTTTTGAGGCACCACCTTGTCGTTGTCGCCATGGACGATCAGGCCGGAAGACGGGCAGGGGGCCAGGAACGAGAAGTCATGCAGGTTGGCGGGCGGCGCGACGGAGATGAAGCCTTCCACTTCCGGGCGGCGCATCAGCAGCTGCATGCCGATCCAGGCACCGAAGGAGAAACCGGCGATCCAGCAGGCGCGGGCGTCCGGGTGCACGGTCTGCACCCAATCGAGCGCTGCCGCCGCATCGGACAGTTCCCCCTGGCCATGGTCGAAGGAACCCTGGGACCGGCCGACGCCGCGGAAATTGAAGCGCAGTACTGCAAATCCGCGCCGGGCGAACATGTAGTACATCTGGTAGACGATCTGGTTGTTCATCGTTCCGCCGAACTGCGGATGGAGATGCAGCACCAGGGCGATGGGCGCATTGCGTTTTCTGGCGGGATGAAACCGGCCCTCGAGCCGGCCGGCGGGACCGTTGAAGATCACCTCAGGCATGAAGCGCTGTGTCCTTGTCAATTTGTCGCGCAGGAGAATAGCGCGCGGAATTTTGGGTTCTGGCTACGTGGTTTCCCGTAAGTCTAAACTTGACTCTTTGTCTCCGAGTTTTTAGAACCCTGTTTAGAATTATTCGAAAGTTCGCACCATCCCGCAAAGGCAGACGATGCTCGGTTCGACCGGTTGGGGGTGTTATCGTCAGCGCAGCGGAAAATTTCAAGAAATTTCGCACATGTGTCTGACGTTAAAGCGAAAATTCGATTATCAACCGTGACTGGAATCTGACAAAAGAGGTGCCATGCCGCGCAATGCCGCCCCGATCTACCTGGACCACAACGCCGGAGCGCCCCTGCGCGACAGCGTGCGTGTGGCCATGATCGAGGTGTTGAGCGATGCCGGCAATGCGTCGTCGGTGCATGCGCATGGGCGACGGGCTCGCGGCCGGATCGAGGCGGCACGGGAACAGGTTGCCCGGTTGTGCAATGCCAGAAACCGGGCAGTCACCTTTGTCTCCGGCGGGACGGAAGCGAACATGACCGCATTGTCGCCCTCCTGGCAGGATCAGGGGGCACCGGTCTATCTCGACAAGCTCTTCAGAAGCGCTGTTGAACATCCTTCCGTTGTCACGGGCGGCCGCTTTCCCGTCGCCGACCAGGTGGTGTTGACGGTGGATGATGCAGGACGCGTCGAACTCGATGCTCTCGAAGAAACGGTTCGTGAAGCTGATCCAAGCCTGATTTCAGTCATGGCAGCCAACAATGAGACCGGTGTTGTTCAACCCTTGGCGAAGATCGGCGAAATTGCCGCAAGATACGGCCATTTCTTTCATGTCGATGCGGTTCAGGCCGCCGGCAGAATGACGATCGACGTTGAGACCTGGCAAGCGGATGCAGTGACCCTGTCGGCGCACAAGTTCGGTGGACCGCAGGGGATCGGTGCTGTGGTTGTTCGCTCCACGGCGCGGGTACCTTCGCCGTTGATGGTGGGAGGCGGCCAGGAAAACTGGCGCCGGGGCGGAACGGAAAACGTCGCCGCGATCGCCGGTTTCGGCATTGCTGCGGAGGATGCCCTTGAAGAGGCCGCAGACACACGCCATCTGGCAAAGATAAAAGCCAGGCTCGAGACGGGGCTCAAGTCCGTCTGTCCAGCGACCGTTTTCTTTGGTGAAACCGCAGAACGCCTGGCCAACACAAGCTGCTTTGCAGTTCCCGGCATTCCGGCAGAAACCGCACTGATCGCGTTCGACCTCGAGGGAATGTCAATTTCCTCAGGCTCGGCTTGCTCCTCAGGCAAGGTCTCCGTCTCCCACGTGCTGACCGCCATGGGTGTGCCCGAAGATCTCGCACGTTGCGCTTTGCGTATCAGTATGGGTTGGAATACGGGCGAAGGCGATATAGACCGCCTTCTGGATCTTTGGCCGCGGATTGTCGACCGGCTCAATCCGGAAGCCCGCAACCGGGCGGCATAGAATTTCGGCGGGATACCGCCAGGAAAAGGGCAGCCGGGATCGCCCGGTTGCAGACGTAAGTTTTTAGTGCAGGCGCAAAGCCTGCCAGATGGAGGCAAGACATGCCAGCTGTACAGGAAACCATCGATCGGGTGAAAGCCATTGATGTGGACCAGTATAAATACGGCTTCGTGACGGAGATCGAGTCGGAGAAGGGTGCCAAAGGCCTTTCCGAGGAGACGGTCCGCTTTCTGTCGGCCAAGAAGAACGAACCGGAATGGATGACCGAATGGCGCCTCGATGCATTGCGCCGGTTCAAGCAGATGGAAGAGCCGACCTGGGCGCGTGTCCATTATCCGAAGATCGATTTTGACGACCTCTACTACTGGGCAGCCCCGAAATCCGTCGAAGGCCCCAAGAGCCTGGACGAAGTCGACCCGGAACTGCTGGCGACCTATGAGAAGCTTGGCATTCCGCTGCGCGAGCAGGAAATCCTTGCCGGTGTCGAGCCGAAGAACCGCGTCGCCGTCGATGCCGTGTTCGACAGTGTTTCCGTCGTCACCACCTTCAAGGAAGAGCTGAAGAAGGCAGGTGTCATCTTCTGTTCGATCTCCGAGGCTCTGCGCGAATATCCGGATCTGGTGAAGAAGTATCTCGGCTCCGTCGTTCCGGTGACCGACAATTTCTACGCGACGCTCAATTCCGCGGTCTTTTCCGACGGCTCGTTCGTCTATGTGCCGGAGGGCGTGCGTTGCCCGATGGAACTGTCGACTTATTTCCGCATCAACGAGCAGAACACCGGCCAGTTCGAGCGCACGCTGATTATCGCCGACAAGGGTGCCTACGTTTCCTATCTGGAAGGCTGCACAGCACCCCAGCGCGACGAGAACCAGCTGCATGCGGCCGTCGTCGAACTGGTTGCCCTGGATGACGCAGAGATCAAATACTCGACCGTCCAGAACTGGTTCCCGGGCGACAAGAACGGCAAGGGCGGTATCTACAACTTTGTCACCAAGCGGGGCGATTGCCGCGGCAAGAACTCCAAGATCTCCTGGACCCAGGTCGAAACCGGCTCGGCGATCACCTGGAAATACCCGTCCTGCATCCTGCGCGGCGAGAATTCCCGTGGTGAGTTCTATTCCATCGCGGTTTCCAACGGCTACCAGCAGGTGGATAGCGGCACCAAGATGATCCATCTCGGCAAGAACTCTTCCAGCCGGATCATCTCCAAGGGCATTTCCGCCGGCAAGTCACAGAACACCTATCGCGGCCTGGTCTCCGCCCACCGCAAGGCATCGAATGCCCGCAACTTCACCCAATGCGACAGCCTGCTGATCGGTCAGGACTGCGGCGCGCATACGGTGCCCTATATCGAGAGCAAGAACGCCTCTGCCCAGTTCGAGCACGAGGCGACCACCTCGAAGATCTCTGACGACCAGATGTTCTATTGCCTGCAGCGCGGGTTGTCGGAAGAGGAAGCCGTGGCGCTGATCGTCAACGGTTTCGTCAAGGACGTCATCCAGCAGTTGCCGATGGAATTCGCCGTCGAGGCGCAGAAGCTGATTTCGATCAGTCTGGAAGGATCCGTGGGTTAACGCCCAGACACAACGTTTGAATTGTCCGGGCTTTAAAAGCCTGCCGAAGTTACGAGGAAAATCTCAATGCTTGAGATCAAGAACCTGCACGCCCGCATCACGGAAGATGAAACCGAGATCCTGCGCGGGATCGACCTGACCATCAAGGCCGGCGAAGTGCATGCCATCATGGGGCCGAACGGATCGGGCAAGTCGACGCTGTCCTATATCCTGGCCGGCAAGGACGATTATGAAGTCACCGAAGGCGAGATCCTTTTCAACGGTGAAAACCTTCTGGAAATGGAACCGGATGAGCGCGCTGCCGCGGGCCTTTTCCTGGCGTTCCAGTACCCGATCGAGATCCCGGGTGTTGCCACCATGGAATTCCTGAAAACGGCGATGAACGCGCAGCGCAAGGCGCGCGGCGAAGACACTCTGTCGATCCCGGATTTCATGAAACGCGTGCGGGAAGCGGCCAGCCATCTGAACGTCTCCATGGACATGCTGAAGCGTCCGCTGAATGTCGGTTTCTCCGGCGGTGAGAAGAAGCGTGCCGAGATCCTGCAGATGTCGCTGCTGGAGCCTAAGCTCTGCGTCCTCGACGAAACGGATTCCGGTCTCGACATCGATGCTCTGCGGATTGTCTCCGAAGGCGTCAACAAGCTGCGCGGCCCGGATCGGGCGATGGTGGTGATCACCCACTACCAGCGTCTGCTGGACCACATCGTGCCGGATGTCGTTCATGTTCTTTCCAGGGGCCGCATCGTCAAGACCGGCGACAAGGACCTGGCACTGGAGCTGGAAAAGAACGGTTACGCCGACTACATCGACACGGCCGCCTGAGGGACGAGACGCGATATGAACGCCAACGCACCCATCAAACATACCCAGGCCGAAAGCGACCTGCTGGCACGGTTCGATAACGCGAAAGCGGAGCTTGCCGGTTCCGTTGCCGTTTCAGCCCTGCGTGAAGCCGCCCTCGGCCAGATCCGCGATCGCGGTCTGCCGCATCGGCGGGTCGAAGAATACAAGTATTCGGACCTGCGTGCCTATCTGAAGTCCGCAGCTTCGCTTGCAGGCGCAGCGGACCTTGCAGCAACCAGCGCGGTTCTGGACAGTCTTGACAGCTATGGTGACCTCGACCGTTACCGCATCGTCGTCGCGAATGGCAGTTTCCTGGCCGGGCTCTCCGATGTGGATGCGCTCGCCGCAGAAGGTGTCACGCTGACCGGTTTCTCTGACGCTTTGGCGAGCGAAGGTGGTGCGCAACTGCTGGCATCGCCCAAGAGTGGTGAGACCGATGGCCTCGTTGCCCTCAACACGGCCTTCGTACAAGGGGGTGTCGTGCTGACTGTCAAGGCAGGCGCGGAAGTGTCGAAGCCCGTCGAACTCGTGCAGGTCGCGGCTTCCACGGGAGCACAGGTCACGCGCAACCGCGTGGTGCTCGGAGAAGGTGCCAAGTTGCGACTTCTGGAGACCTTTGCCGGTGATACGGGTGAGGGCGAACTGAATGCGGTCTTCGATTACGACCTGGCCGACAAGGCAACGCTTGCCTCTACCCGCCTGATTGTCGGCAAGTCCGATGCCGCTCGTCTCTTCACCACGATCGCGACCATTGGCGCCGAGTGTGAATTCAAGTCGCTTGGTTTCATTGCCGGTCCGCGGTTTACTCGCAATCAGCAGTTCATCAACTTCACCGGTGAGAACTCGGAAGCCAAAATCTATGGTGTGACGATGGCAGGCGGCGATGCGCTTGCCGATCAGACGCTGATCGTCGATCACGCTGTTCCCCATTGCAACAGCCGCGAGTTCTTCAAGACTGTGCTCGACGGCCAGGCCAAGGGTGTCTATCAGGGCCGCATCAATGTGGCCCAGCATGCCCAGAAGACCGATGGCGAGATGATGACCCAGGCACTGCTCCTCTCCGAGGACGCAGAGATGGCCAACAAGCCGGAGCTGGAAATCTTCGCAGACGACGTCATCTGCGCCCATGGTGCGACCAGCGGCCAGATCGACGAGGACCTTCTGTTCTACCTGCGGGCTCGCGGCATCCCGGAAGACGAAGCCAAGACGCTGCTGGTTCTGGCGTTCCTCTCCGAGGCGATTGAAGAATACGGCGAAGACGACGTGACCGAGGGCCTGGAAGCGCGCGTGCGCGACTGGCTCGCCGCGCACTGAACCCAAAGCCGGACCGATTGGAACAAGGAGTTGCAGCCGCATGACGGTCGCCACCGCTGAAGAGACAACCGGCAGCTCCGGTTACGATGTCGAGGCCATCCGCCGGGATTTTCCGATCCTGTCGCGGGAGGTCTATGGCAAACCGCTGGTCTATCTCGACAACGGCGCTTCGGCGCAAAAGCCGCAGGCGGTGATCGATGCGGTGACGAAGGCCTATTCGCAAGAATATGCCAATGTTCACCGCGGCTTGCATTTCCTCTCCAACACGGCAACCGACAATTACGAAGCCGCGCGCGAGAAGGTGCGCCGTTTCCTGAATGCCAGGTCGGTGGACGAGGCGGTTTTCACCAAGTCGACGACGGAAGCGATCAACCTCGTCTCCTATGGACTCGGCCCGGACTATTTTGCCGATGGCGGCGAGATCGTCCTGTCGATCATGGAACACCATTCCAACATCGTGCCCTGGCACTTCCACCGCGAACGCCATGGCGCGAAGCTGAAATGGGTCTATGTCCGTGAGGACGGCTCGTTCGATCTCAACGCCTTCGCGGATACCCTGACCGACAAGACGCGCCTCGTTGCAATCACGCACATGTCCAACGTGCTGGGGACAGTTGTGCCGGTGAAGGAGGTCTGCCGGATCGCCCATGAACGCGGCATTCCGGTTCTGGTCGACGGCAGCCAGGCGGCAGTGCACCTGCCGGTCGACGTGCAGGACATGGACTGCGACTTCTATGTCTTCACCGGCCACAAGGTCTATGGTCCCTCGGGGATCGGCGTCCTCTGGGGCAAGCCGGAGCGTCTGAAGGCGCTGCGACCGTTTAATGGCGGCGGCGAGATGATCCTCGACGTCACCGAGGACATGATCACCTACAACGAGCCGCCACACCGCTTCGAAGCCGGGACGCCGCCGATCGTGCAGGCGATCGGTCTTGGGGCCGCGCTCGACTATATGGACGCGCTTGGCCGCGAAAACATTGCCCGTCACGAAGCGGATCTCAAGGAATATGCCCATCAGAAGCTGCGCGAAATCAACTCGCTCAGGATCTTTGGCGATGCTCCGGGCAAGGGTGCGATCGTTTCCTTTGAACTTCAAGGGGCACACGCGCATGATGTGGCGACGATCATCGACCGGGCAGGGGTGGCCGTGCGCGCCGGCACCCATTGTGCACAGCCGCTCTTGGCAAGATACGGCGTGACCTCTACATGTCGGGCAAGTTTCGGGCTTTATAACACGCGGTCGGAGGTGGACGCGCTTTATGAGGCCCTGTTGAAAGCACAGAGCTTTTTCGGGTAAGGACGGACCCCATGGAAAACGCGACCACAATCGACACCGCCGCCGACGGCGAAGAACTCCGGACCGAAGTCTCGGGCCAGAGCGGCATTCCGGCGGACGAACTGGACCGGCTCACCACCGATATCATCGGTGCGCTCAAGACGGTCTACGATCCGGAAATCCCCTGCGACATCTATGAGCTCGGCCTGATCTACAAGGTCGATATCGAAGACGACCGCTCGATCAACATCGACATGACGCTGACTGCGCCGGGTTGTCCCGTCGCCGGCGAGATGCCGGGCTGGGTCGAGAATGCGGTATCTGCCGTCGCCGGTGTCGGCCCGGTCAATGTCGACATGGTCTTCGATCCGCCCTGGTCGCCGGACCGGATGTCCGACGAAGCCAAGGTCGCGCTCAACTGGTATTGAGCTCTAAACCTTTTATCCGATAAGCTGAGATCCTATATCAGGTTTAAGCAACCGGAATTCCAAGAGGACAACATGGCTTCCGCCGGAAAATTCCAGGTGATGACACTGACCGATGCCGCCGCAGGGCGTGTGAAGGAACTTGTCGAAAATTCCGACAAGAATGCCATCGGCCTGCGCGTCGGCATCAAGAAGGGTGGCTGCGCCGGAATGGAATACACCATGGACATGGTGGACGAGGCGAAGCCTGGCGACGACGTCATCGACGACAAGGGCGTGAAGCTCTTCGTCGATCCTTCGGCTGTTCTGTTCCTGCTCGGAACGCAGATGGATTTCGAGACCACAAAATTTCGCTCAGGCTTTGTCTTCAAGAACCCGAACGAGGTCTCGGCATGCGGCTGCGGCGAATCCGTGTCGCTTCAGGCTGCCGACTTGAGTGCCTTTTCCCGCTGAATTACGCTTCTGATCCGACGTGCTGACCTGCGTGCCGGCTCAGCGCCCGCATGACAATCTTTCAGAGAGATCCAATGACCCTGTTCGACCGGCTGAAGGCCGACGCGGCACCGCAATGGGCCGACTACACCCGACATGCCTTCGTGGAGCAGCTGGGCGAGGGGACGCTGCCTGAGGCTTGCTTCAGGCACTATCTGGTGCAGGATTACCTCTTCCTCATTCAGTTTGCCCGGGCCTATGCTCTTGGTGTCTACAAGAGCCAGTCGATTGCCGACATGCGCCAGTCGCTGCTGGGAGTAAAGGCGATCCTGGACGATGAACTGGATCTACATGTCGAAATGTGCGGCGGCTGGGGCATGAACCGGGCTGAGATCGAAAGCGCTCCGGAAGACACGCCGACCATGGCCTATACCCGGTTCGTGCTGGATGCCGGCATGGCCGGGGACCTGCTCGACCTTCAAGCGGCGCTTGCACCCTGTGTCGTCGGTTATGCGGAAATCGGCGCCCGCCTTTCGGCTGAAGGCCGTGCCCTCGCGGGTAATCCCTATGGCCGCTGGATCGAGGAATATGCGAGCGACGCCTATCAGGATCTCGCGAAGGGGTTCATCGGCTGGCTCGATGCGACAGCCGGTCAGGTGCTGACGGAACATCGCTATCCGCGCGTCTTGTCGCTCTTCGAAAAGGCTTGCCGTCTTGAAAGCGATTTCTGGCAGATGGGTCTGAATGCAAAAGGCTGAGACGGTTCCCGCTCAGCCTTATCTTTGGAATGCAATCTTGAAAACCGCGCTTCTGAGTCAGGCGACCTCTTCCCGCTTCTCCGTCTCTTCCAGATCCTGTTCGGTTCTCACCAGGTTCCGGCCGGCATTCTTGGCAAGGTAGAGCGCTTCGTCTGCGCGTGCGACGATGGAATGGGCGGTGTCCATGGGCTCAAAGGTCGCCACGCCGACGGAAATCGTGACCCGGCCAAGATTTTCACCGGTCGACCGTTTCACAAGTTCTTTCGACATCACGGCGGTGCGGATGCGTTCGCTGATTTCCGCAGCATCGTCGAGGTCGACATGCGGCAGGATGATCGCGAACTCTTCGCCACCATAGCGGCAGGCGATATCCTGGGCCTTGATGTTCTGCTTGACCGCCAGGGCCACAAGACGCAGCACCTGGTCGCCGGTCTGGTGACCGTAGGTGTCGTTGAATTTCTTGAAATGATCGATATCGGTCATCAGCAGCGCGAAGCCGCGGCCGCTTTCCTTGGAATGGTCGATGACCCGTTCGATGGAATTTTCAAAATGTTTGCGATTATTGAGCGTGGTCAGTTCATCCGTCAGGGACTCGTAGCGGATGGCCTCGAGGGATGACTGCAGGTTCTCGATATGCTTCTTGGACTCCAGCAACTGGCTTTCCAGCCTGCGATTGGAGGCAACCGCATTCTGCGTCGACTTCACCAGGTGCGTCACGTAGTTCTGGAGCTTTTCCGGATCGGTGATCGTCTTGATCTTCTCGCCGGCCTGTTCCAGCGCGGTGCCGTAGTCGGAGGTCGCATCGGCGCTGAGTTTCAGCGTATCAACCAGTTCTTCAACTTCGCGGGAGACTTTGGATCCGACTTCGTCCAGCCGGTCGCCCAGGCGCGTCGGCGAAAGGAAGCGCCCGTAGAGGGTCAGCATTTCGTCAGTGCTGATGCGGCCGTTGCTTTTTACGGATTCATTGATGGCCCGGTTCAGGCCCTGATTGTAGCCAGCCGCATAGGTGTACCAAAGTTCGTACGACCGCGGATAAGCGGGCAAGATATTCTTCTTGATGTAACTGATCGCGGATTCTCCATACTGGATCGTCCGCTTATGGTCGTCTTCATCCGCCATCAAGCTTCTCTCAACACTATCCCGCGAATCCGCCCCACACGGTCACAGGATCTAGATTTTAACCTCGGCTGTAAGACTTAAGGAGCCGTTAAGCTTAAGGCGAAACCTCGAGAGAAATCGAATTTATGAAGCCTTTTTCGGCCGGGGTTCGCGCAGCAGAAATGCCGGGATGTGAACACCTGCACCGAAAGCCGGTTCGAACTTGTCGCTTCTTGTTTTTTTGTCGGCCGGCCGGCGTGGCAAGGTCGAGACCGGTGTCACCGTTTCCACGGCTGTTTCTACCGGCTCCTCGATGACTTCGCGTGCCTTGGACGGCGTACGGCGGCGGTTCGAGGGTTTCGGTTGTTCCGCTTCGTTGTCATTGCTCGAACGCGCCGGTTTGGCCGGCTTGCCACCCTTGCGGCGTGCCTTGCGTTCCTGGGCGGCCGCTTCGAAGTCGATCGGTTCATCAAGCCAGTCGATGGTCTTCTTGATAAGATTCTCGATTGCACCGAGATTTTTCTGGTCCTCGCCGGTGACCAGCGTGTAGGCCGTACCAGAGCGGCCCGCCCGGCCGGTGCGGCCGATCCGGTGAACATAGTCTTCCGCATTGATCGGCACGTCGAAATTGAAGACGTGGCTGACTTCTGGAATATCGAGGCCTCGGGCGGCGACATCGCTGGCAACCAGCAGCTTGATATTACCCTTGCGGAAATTGTCCAGCATCGTCATGCGGGTGCGCTGATCCATATCGCCATGGAGAGCACCGACATTGTATTCGTGTCGTTCCAGCGAGCGGAACAGCGTGGTCACGTCACGCTTGCGGTTGCAGAAGACGATCGCGTTTTTCAGGTCTTCGGCTTTTTCCAGCAGCTCGCGCAATGTGGCGCGTTTCTCGTAGTCCTTGGAGTCCGATGCCTTCAGGAACTGGGCGACATTCTCGGCGGTCGAGGATGTCGGGGCCACTTCGATCCGCGCCGGGTTCTGCAGGAAGGTTTCCGTCAGGCGCTGGATTTCCGGCGGCATGGTGGCGGAGAAGAACAGCGTCTGGCGCGTGAACGGGATCAGCTTGCAGATACGTTCGATGTCCGGGATGAAACCCATGTCCAGCATACGGTCGGCCTCGTCGATGACGAGGATCTCGACGCCTTGCAACAGCAGCTTGCCGCGCTCGAAATGGTCGAGAAGGCGGCCGGGTGTCGCGATCAGGACGTCGGTGCCGCGGTCGAGTTTCTTGTCCTGGTCGGAGAAGGAAACGCCGCCGATAAGAAGCGCAACGTTAAGCTTGTGATTGGTGCCGTATTTGGCAAAGTTCTCTTCAACCTGTGCTGCGAGTTCGCGCGTCGGTTCCAGGATCAGAGTGCGCGGCATGCGGGCACGGGCGCGGCCCTTTTCCAGCAGCGTCAACATGGGCAGCGTGAAGCTCGCGGTCTTGCCGGTACCGGTCTGTGCGATGCCGAGAATATCCCGGCGTTCCAGTACCTGCGGGATTGCACCCGCCTGAATAGCCGTGGGTTCCTTATAACCTGCTGCTTCAACTGCAGCGAGGACCTTCTCGCTAAGACCGAGAGTATCAAATGCCATGGAGCGCTTTGCCCGAATGTTGTGATTGTTAATCGACGGCACCGTGGGAGCCGCCGGTGCCAACGTGCGCACACCCTACATTCATGCGCTCAGGTGTCAATGCGTGGATGAGGTAAAATGCCAAGAAATGCGAGTATTTCCGGCATTGATTTGCCAACTCAGTTAATAGTGCAACTGGGGCGGTGCATGAAATCGGGTTGAGTTGGTGAGTATGTGTTGGTCAAACCGGCGCAGTCTCAAGCGAACTGTTTCCGTAAATTTCCCCGAAGAGGGCTGAGCCGGAAGATCCTTGCGCGAATTTGGTTATGCCGAAAGGACCTCGGGCGCGTAAAACAGCTGATAATCGGCCCGGTAACGGCGGCGCAGTTTCTGGACCACACCGTCTTGCGCAAAGGCGAGCAGTGTTTTTCCGGTCACGAATTGCGACACATCATAGTTAGCCGAAGCCGGCATCCTGAACCTTAAGGCACTCTCGGAGAGGAAAGTCGCCATCGAGCGGTCGAAATCTTCCAGAGGAAGGATGAGGTTTGCCGCGAGAATGCCCTTGTAGGTGAGGGCGGCTGCCTGGCCTCTGAACAGATTGTCGGCCTCAAGATCGGAAATATGGGACACATGGGCGACGAATTCCTGCGGAGACATTGCCTTGCTGAAATGCCTTTCCTCGTAGTAGGCGGGCAGGGGTGTGTCTTTCAGGATGATTTTTTCGTAGCAATAGGCCAGCCGGTGTGACGGATCCTGAACCCATGCGGCAATCTTCATGTCCGGATGGCGGCGCTTGAGTTCCCGCGCGGTCAAGAGCTCGACATCACCGTGAAACAGCAGCCGCTCCGCCTCGTCGCTCTGCTGGTTTTGGACGGACTTCGACGTTTGCCGGTCTATACCGGCCAGCCGGTGCAGGACAGGACGCAGAAGCTGGAAGGCCGGCTCGGCAATACGTGCGTAGGCGATATTATGTTTCGGAAATGCAAGAAAAACATGGTTGCGCAACGGGCGAAGCCGCCGATCAAAAATCGAATACATCCGGTTTAACATAGCACTCATCCGGCCGGGCAAAACGGGGAACGCGCTCAAGCACGCCGAAAATGCTCCCCTTACTTCAAAACAGAAACAGATTACCCAATCCGGCGGCTAGATATCAAGATCTTCCGCAAATTCCGCATTGTCCTGAATGAAGCGGAACCGGGCTTCGGGCTTGTTGCCCATGAGACGCTCGACCGTGTCGTTCGTGTCCGCCACGGCCTCTTCTTCAACCACGACCTTCAGCATGGAGCGCTTGGACGGGTCCATTGTCGTCTCCTTTAGCTGTGCGGGCAGCATCTCGCCAAGACCTTTAAAGCGGCCGATCTCGACCTTTCCCTTGCCTTTAAAAACCGTTTCCAGGAGTTCGTCCTTGTGGGCGTCGTCGCGGGCATAGAGCGTCTTGCCGCCCTGGCTGAGACGATAGAGTGGTGGCACGGCCAAATAAAGATGTCCGCCCCGGATCAGCTCCGGCATTTCGCGGTAAAAGAATGTGATCAGAAGCGACGCGATATGTGCGCCGTCGACGTCGGCATCGGTCATGATCACGATCTTCTCGTAACGCAGATCCGGTTCGCGGTACTGGGAGCGGGTTCCGCATCCGAGTGCCTGGATCAGGTCGGCCAGCTGCTGGTTGGCAACGAGCTTGTCACGCCCGGCATTGGCGACGTTGAGGATCTTGCCGCGCAACGGCAATACTGCCTGATTGGCGCGATTGCGCGCCTGCTTGGCGGAGCCACCTGCAGAGTCGCCCTCCACAATGAAGAGTTCAGTGCCGTCGGACTGATTGGCGGAACAGTCGGCCAGCTTTCCCGGGAGGCGGAGCTTGCGAACGGCGGTCTTGCGGGCGACGTCCTTTTCCTGCCGCCGCCGCAGCCGCTCATCGGCGCGGTCGATCACCCATTCCAGCAGGCGGTTGGCCTGGTTCGGTGAGGCGGTCAGCCAATGGTCGAACGCATCGCGGACAGCGTTTTCGGTGATGCGGGTCGCTTCGTTGGTCGCAAGCTTGTCCTTGGTCTGGCCGACGAATTCGGGCTCGCGGATAAAGACTGACAGCATGCCGCCGGCAGAAGTCATCACATCATCGCCGGTGATAATGGCTGCCTTCTTGTTGTTGGTCAGCTCGCCATAGGCCTTCAGGCCGCGCAGGAGCGCATAGCGGAAGCCTGCTTCGTGCGTGCCGCCTTCAGGGGTCGGCACGGTGTTGCAGTAGGAGTTGACGAAGCCGTCCCCCGCGAACCAGCTCACCGCCCATTCGACGGAGCCGTGCTTGCCGGCGCCGTCGGTGCGCCCGGCAAAGGCTTCCTCGACGACGCGGCGCTCCTTGGTCAGGCGTTCCGCGAGGAAGTCGCGCAGACCACCGGGAAAATGGAACACGGCCTCGGCCGGAGTTTCATCTTTTTCCGACAAGATCTCCGGATCGCAATGCCAGCGGATTTCGACACCGCCAAAAAGATAGGCCTTGGAACGCGCCATCTTCAGCAGGCGCGCCGGCAGGAACTTGGCGCCTTTGCCAAAGATCTGTTCGTCCGGCTTGAAGCGGACCTGGGTGCCACGCCGGTTCTGCGTGTCGCCGACAAATTCCAGAGGTCCCTGCGGATGGCCGCGCCGGAAGGTCTGCCGGTAGAGCTTCCGGCTGCGGGCGACCTCCACCACCAGTTCCTCCGACAGCGCGTTGACGACTGAAACGCCGACGCCGTGCAGGCCGCCGGACGTCTCGTAGACCTTGCTGTCAAACTTGCCACCGGCATGCAGCGTCGTCATGATGACTTCGAGCGCGGACTTGTCCTTGAATTTGGGATGCGGGTCGACGGGAATGCCTCGGCCGTTGTCCGTAATGGTCAGGAAGCCATCCGCGCCGAGCGTCACATCAATCCAGGTTGCGTGACCGGCGACGGCCTCGTCCATGGAGTTGTCGATGACTTCTGCAAAAAGGTGATGCAGCGCCTTTTCGTCGGTGCCACCAATATACATGCCGGGGCGCCGCCGGACCGGCTCCAGACCTTCCAGCACCTCGATGTCGGCAGCCGAATAGTCCTCGGTGACGGCGACGGGCGCGACCGGACGCGGCTTTTGCGGCACGGGCGCGGGCAGATCCTCGGGAAGAGGTGTCGAGACCGCCGCATTGCCAGCAAATAGATCGTCTTTTGCGCTCATTCCGTATCGCCTGCCGTATTGCCTTTTGAAGTTCTGGTCGCCGTTGCCGGGACGTTCGGAGCCGTTACCTACACCGAATCATGCTTCAGTTTGAAGTACAAAGACAGAACGGCAAAGGAATTTGGCCAAAAGCCCCCGTTTTCAACAGATGGCGCGCCAAAAGATCGCGGTGGAAACAGATCGTCAACCCGGACGTGTTTCTATCGTGAGGCTCGTATGGGACGGGCCGGACCAAAAATGTGCCAATTCCGCAACACTTCATGACAGAGTCATATGCAACGCCCTGGAAAGGGGCAGTTGCCCATGTTCGGCCATGTTTGACCGTCACCCGTTGCGGTAATGTCAGTGCTGAAGCCCGGCAGAGCGGTCGTCCAGGTGAAAGAGCCAGGTCGACCTGCAAGGGCGCACAGAACCGACACATGAGTCTGGAAATGGTCTTATTTGGGCGCTGAACGGCCCAACTTAGGCCGAAATGATCGGCCATGTTTGGCCACTCCGATACATAGGCTTCCGGCAGCTTCGGCTCAAGGGGGCGAAGAGACTGCAAATGCGCTTGGCGCGGACAAAAAACAACAGCGTCCGTCGGGGATCAGGATCGTTGCCGGCGGATAATAGTGTGACTGGGATGCAAAAGAACAGCGCAATGGTTCAACGCATTGGAAAAGCCGGAACTGTGCTCGGCGCGTTGATCTTTCTCGGCTTGGCCGGGCAGGCGGCGGCTTTCGACGGCCAGCCGGCAGCGACCGATGGCAGCCAGGCGAAAAGCCGGACACCGTTCGAGGCGCTGATTTCAGGTATCGGCCAGTACAAGTCGGGCGACAAGGCCGCAGCTCTTACCTCGCTGCAGTTTGCCGCGGAAAACGGTCAGCTGCGGGCCGCCTGGAAACTTGGCAAGATGTACGCCAAGGGCGACGGCGTGCCCGAAGACGACATCAAGGCCTTCGAATATTTTACCCAGATCGTACGCGACCACGGTGAGGATCACCGGACCGCTCGGGATGCGCCTTTCGTCTCCAGCGCCTTTGTCGCGCTCGGGTACTACTATCTCTACGGTATAGACGGAAAGCTGCAGGTCGACCGCGCCCAGGCGCTTCGGAACTTCACCACCGCCGCCACCTATTACCGGGACGCCAACGCGCAGTATGAGCTTGGCCAGATCTACCAGGAAACCAACAGTCTTTCTGCTGTCCGCTGGTACAATCTCGCCGCGGAAAAAGGCCATGTCGGTGCGCAGGCGCGCCTCGGTGAAATTCTGTATAGCCGTGGCAAGTCGGACCAGAACAAGGCCCTTGGCCTCAAATGGATGACGATCGCCCGCGATCAGGCGGACCCCGCGGATGCAACCTGGGTCAATTCCCTACATGAGCAGTATTTCGCACCGTCTTCGGAAACGGTGCGCAAGCTTGCCAGGGCCATGGCTGATGACTGGCTCTTGAAACACAGGCCGGACATCAAGACTGCACAGCAAGTCACGCCTCAATAGGGCGCTTTCCAAGACAAACAAGATGGATCAAGGCCGGCTGGCGTCGCGCGTCAGATAGACGCGCGCAGGGTCCCCGACTGCTGCCAGGGCGTCTGCTTCAAAAACGGTAGACCTGACGGCAGCAAGCCGGTCCCACCGGTTTGCTGAAGCTGTGTCAACGGGCAGGGCGCATTGCTGAACTGCCAGGATGTATTGTTCAGCACCATGCCGCAGGTCGCCATGCGCAACCCATCCGGGCTCTTCAGGCAGATGCTTTCCCCAATACCATAGTCCTGGCCCTTGTATCGGCAGGTGCAGGACACGGATTGGGCTTGCGCGAGGGAGTTGCCTAGGACGAACAGTGTCAGTCCAGCGGCAGCAGGTATTTTCAACTGAGCCAAAACTCTCTTCCCGGCAGAACGGACTGCTGCCGGTGAAAGATGTCCGCATTTAGCCTTTGCGGACGGAGAGCGGCCTTTGGTTACCCCATGATCTTAAAAGCTTACCAGAGCGTCAGCTGACTGCAAGTCCCGAGCGGAGGCTGGCTAGGTCAGGATGAAGGTCTGGATTGACGCACCTGGATCACTCAATGCTTACCCTCTGGGAAACATCAAGATTTTGCGCCGGATATTCCCGTTGGTGGAAGTCGGCTGCGAGGCTTGATCAATCAAGCGGTTTACATTGGCAGTTGGGCACGAATGCGGACACCTAGAGTAAAGCGGGAATCACGCGGCGAGCCGGACCCAGACCGGTACGTGATCGGAAGGTTTTTCCCAACCGCGCACATGCTTGTCGATCCCACAGCCGGCAAACCTGTCCGTTGCCTGCGGCGACATCAGGATATGGTCGATGCGGATACCATTGTTCTTCTGCCAGGCACCGGCCTGATAGTCCCAGAAGGTAAAGGTCTCTGGCGCTTCGGTGCATGACCGGACCGCTTCGGTGAGGCCCAGATGGGTAAGGGCGCGGAATCGCTGCCGGCTCTCTGGCTGGAAAAGGGCGTCCCCGAGCCAATTTTCGGGGTTTTTCGCGTCTACGGGATCCGGGATGACGTTGTAGTCGCCAAGCAGGATGAAAGGGACTTCTTCCGCAAGCCGCCTTTGCGCCTGAACAATCAGCCGGTCCATCCATTCCAGCTTGTAGGGGAACTTCTCAGTACCCAGCGGATTGCCGTTCGGCAGGTAGAGGCAGCCGACCCTAACGGTGCCGAAGTCGGTCGGGAGGCTCGCCTCGATATAGCGGGCCTGCTCGTCCGCATCATTGCCGGGCAGGCCGCGTTCGACGTCTTCCAATGGGCTCTTGGAAAGCAGTGCGACGCCGTTGAACCCCTTCTGGCCGTGGGTTTCGACATTGTAGCCGAGATCTTCGAAGGCCTGGCGCGGGAAGTTTTCATCCACCGACTTGATCTCCTGCAGGCAGGCGAGGTCAGGGGAGGTTTCCTTCAGCCATTCGAGCACCGTGTCGATACGGGCTTTGACGCCGTTGATGTTCCAGGTCGCGATCTTCATGGCTGAGGTTGCCTCGGTTAGCAGCAGTGGCGCCGGGGCAGCCGGCCGGATGACGTTGACCTGTCGGGTTCAGATCGTGAAACTGGTGCCGCAGCCGCAGCCTGCAACGGCGTTAGGGTTGTTGATCTGGAAGGACTGGCCGATCAGGTCATCGACGAAATCGATCTCCGATCCACCCATGTATTGCAAGGAAATGGAATCGATCAGCACGGTCGCACCGGGCTTCTCGATCACCAGGTCGTCGTCTTCGCGGGCATCGACGACGTCATATTTATATTGCAGCCCGGAACAGCCACCACCCTCGACGCTCACCCGCAGCATGCTGCCTGAGGGCTCCTTCGACAAAATGGTGGCTATGCGCTTGGCAGCGCGTTCGCTGACTGTTACTCGATTTTCAAGTGTTTCGGTCATGTTCTGCCGACTCGTCGGGCTACCGGAACTCCGGAAGCGTGATACCTGATTTATTGAGATAAGTAAGTTTTGCAGTCCGCCGCGTCAATGCGTGGCATGCGTTGCAGGACACCGGACACGGGGACAACTCCGTGATGAATGGCTGGTTGAGATGGAAGCGGATATTGGTTTTGGCGGGCAATCGCGGGCGGTCTATGCGGAAATTCCGGCGGAAAGCCGCGGACGGCTGTTTCCCGAGGCGGAAAGCCCGACACGCACGCCCTTCCAGCGCGATCGCGACCGGATCATCCATTCTTCCGCCTTCCGGCGGCTGAAACACAAGACTCAGGTTTTCGTCTATCACGAAGGCGATCACTTCCGTACCCGGCTGACGCATACGATCGAAGTGTCGCAGATAGCCCGGTCTCTGGCCCGCGCATTGCGACTTGACGAGGACCTGGCTGAAAGCCTGGCCCTGTCACACGATCTCGGCCACACGCCCTTCGGCCACGAAGGCGAAGATGTCATGCATGAATGCATGGCGCCCTACGGCGGCTTCGATCACAACGCCCAGTCGCTCCGTGTGGTGACCCATCTAGAGCAGCGTTACGCGGAATTCGATGGGCTGAACCTTGCCTGGGAAACGCTGGAGGGCCTCGTCAAGCATAACGGTCCCCTGGTCGCTCCGGACGGAGCGCCGCTTGGAAAGTTCAAGGACAGCGAGTTGCCCTTTGCCATTCGCGACTACGCGAAAAGGCAGGACCTGCTGTTGCACACCTGGCCGAGCGCTGAGGCACAGGGAGCGGCCATCGCCGATGACATAGCCTATGACGCCCACGACCTGGATGACGGGCTGAGGGCTGGGCTGTTTGCCATCGAGGACATGCGTGACGTGCCGTTCCTGGCGGATATCCTGGAAGAGGTGGACGGCAGATATCCTGGACTTGAGGAGAGCCGTCGTATCCATGAGATCGTGCGCCGGTCGATCACGCGCATGGTGGAAGACGTAATCCGCCATGCAATGCACAATCTGGAAGACCTCACTCCGCAAAGCGTTGAGGATATCCGCATGGCCGGCCGCTGCCTTGTCGGGTTCTCGCCTGAGATGACGGCTGCGGAAAAGGAAGTAAAGCGTTTCCTGTTCGCCAGGGTCTACCGGCACGAAGACGTTCTCGCCGTCCGTCGGCTGGTGGCGCGGGTGGTCAAGGAACTGTTCGGCAGATTTCTTGCCGAGCCGGAGCTGATGCCCAAGCCCTGGAACAGCGGCCTTGAGCAGTTGAATGAAGCCGGGATCGCCCGGCGCGTCTGTGACTATATTGCAGGCATGACCGACCGGTATGCCATTGAAGAACACCGCAGACTGTTTGACGACACCCCCGATTTGGGGTAGGCGCTTGGGCGACTTTCAAGCCCCGTGGCGCCGACGGTGAATGCCTTCGCAGCGCGCGGGGGCTTTGTGTTTGAAAAGCAAACCCTGATCGGTGCTCAATGAATATTTTCGCGGACTTCACGCAACGCGTCAAAGACGCACTTCAAGATCTTGATCTTAAAGATGCAAATGGAGAGGCGCCTGATCTGTCACGCGTTGTTGTCGAGGCTCCCCGCGATCCGGCCCACGGTGATCTGGCCACCAATGCGGCTATGGTTCTTGCCAAGGCGCTTGGATTGAAACCACGCGATCTTGCCGAGACGCTCGTTGCAAGGCTCAACAGCGACCCGGACATCCGTGAAACCACCATCGCCGGCCCGGGCTTCATCAATATGCGGGTGACACCGGCCGTCTGGCAAAATGTACTCGCCCGGGTGCTTGATCTTGGGGTTGCGTTCGGTGCGCAGACCCGCTCGCCTGCACCCAAGGTCAATGTCGAATATGTTTCGGCAAACCCGACCGGCCCGATGCATGTCGGCCATATCCGCGGCGCCGTCGTTGGCGATGCACTGGCCAACTTGCTTGAATTTGCCGGCAACGAGGTGGTCAAGGAATATTATATCAACGACGCCGGATCGCAGATCGAGACCCTGGCGCGCAGCGCTTTCCTCCGGTACCGCGAGGCGCTTGGTGAAGACATTGGCGATATTCCAGCAGGCCTTTACCCCGGCGACTATCTGAAGCCGGTCGGTGTCCGGCTTAGGGAAGAGTTCGGGGAAACGCTCAAGGACCGGAGTGAAGAGGCGTGGATGCCGCTGGTCAAGGAACGGGCGATTGCCGCCATGCTTGACCTGATCCGCGAAGATCTTGCCGCGCTCGGCGTTAAGCATGAGGTCTTCTATTCGGAAAAGACGCTGCACGAGCGGTCGGGAAGCAACGGTTCGAAAATCGACCACATGCTGGATACGCTCCGGGAGAAAGGGTACATTTACGAAGGAACGCTGCCGCCGCCGAAGGGGCAGGTGCCGGAGGATTGGGAAGACCGCGAACAGACCCTGTTCCGGGCAACCGATTTCGGCGACGACACCGACCGTGCGCTGAAGAAGTCGGATGGATCCTATACCTATTTCGCGGCGGACGTTGCCTATTTTCAGGACAAGTTCGAGCGCGGTTTTGCTGAAACCATCTATGTCCTTGGCGCTGATCACAGCGGCTACGCCAAGCGCCTGCAGGCCGTCGGCAAGGCCATCTCGGATGGCAAGACCGAGGTGATCGTCCGCTTCTGCCAGTTGGTCAAGCTGATGCGTGACGGCGAACCGGTGAAAATGTCAAAGCGGTCCGGCGATTTCATCACGCTTCGCGATGTCGTCGACGAGGTCGGCCCCGATCCGGTCCGCTTCATGATGCTCTTCCGCAAGAACGACGCGCCGCTGGATTTCGACTTCAAGAAGGTCACCGAACAGTCCAAGGACAACCCGGTATTTTATGTTCAGTACGGTCATGCACGGTGCCGGTCTGTTTTGCGTCAGGCAGGGGAAGAACTCGCAGGCGCATCCATTGACGACACCGCTCTTGCTGCCGCGGATCTGGCTCAACTTGACGATGCCGGAGAACTGGAGCTGATCTCAAAGATGGCAGAATGGCCAAAAGTGGTTGAAGCCTCTGCGGAAACACACGAACCGCACCGAATTGCTTTTTATCTGCATGAACTGGCGAGTTCTTTCCATAGCCATTGGAATAAAGGCTACGAATCGCCGCATTTACGCTTTATTCAGGCCGGTAACTTGAAATTAACCCTAGCGCGTCTTGCTTTGGTTCGTGCAGTATCTTTGGTGCTCGCGTCAGGTCTATCGATTCTTGGTGTGAATGCTCCGGAAGAAATGCGCTAGTTTTTATAAGCGGCTGACATCGGTGTTTAGGTGATCAGTGGCTGAAGTGGACCGGTTTTCGTAACGCTCATGGCACAGGACTACGAAACAAAGCGACCAGATTTGCGCGCTTCGAAAAGTGAAGCGGGCAGCGATCGGCCGTCGGCGGAAGATCCGCTGGTCGAACTGGCGCGCATTGTCCACAGAAACAAGCAATCGGGGGCAAATGTGAGCAGCGGCCGCGTCGGTAGTACGGATTATTTTGCTGGCCTAGAAGATGTCGCGGACGAGCCGCCGGCACCGGCGAGGCCTGGTTCTGGCCGTGTGGAGCCGACGTTCAACAGCCTCAGGGCTGTCCGGGACGACGCCGGGCTTGAGACCAAATCCGCTCCGGCAGCGCCGGAAGTGTCCGTTTCCGCGCCCGTCCGGCCTGCCGCGACACCATCCTACGACGCTCCCGCATCGCATGTCTCTTCGCTCTGGCCATCCGCTCCCGAGACAGAGCGTTCCAGTGACGCTCCTCAGGCATATTCCGAACCCGCTCAAGCGAGCGACCAGGTTCTGCCTTTCCGTTCTTCCCTGGCAGGTGCCGCGCAGCCTGATCCGGTCGCTGCGAATGACAGGTCCTATCTCGCACCTGCTGTGACGCTGGATCTTGAGCAGAGCCTGACCGCAGAACTGGAAGACGAGTTGATCGGCGCCTTGCGTCAATCCGTCGATGAGACGCAGCCCGCATCCTCTCACTCGCAATTCGATGAAGATCACGCAAACTGGACTGAACCGCAGTGGGACGCGCCGAACCGGAACGAGCAGACGTTCGAAGCTCCCGTGGCTGAGCCACCGTTGACTGCCGCGACGTCCTCCTATTTCCGCGAACGCATTGAAGAGCGGCCCGTACCTGCCACTCCGCCGGCAGCAGAACCGGTGTTCCGGCAGTCTCCGGCTCCGACACCTGCTGTCGACCGCTCGGACAGCTACTCGCTTCGTCAGGCAGCGACCGGCGACGTTGAACCTCGGGACTATTCAGACGAAGCTGCCGCGGACGACGCTCTGTTTTCCGACGAAGAACCTTATCGTCAGCCCGTGCCTTCTCAGCGGCCGCGCATCGATGAAAATGACTTCCTCGCAGCTCTCAATCCGGTTCCTGCCGATCCGGCGCCCAAGGCCCCGATTGTGACGCCGCACGCAGGCCATCATCCGGAACCGGCAGGCGACCCGGCGGGCATCGACGCGCTTTTTGCGGATCTGGATTTCCCGGATCCTGTTGAGCGCCGATCTCACGCCGCAGTTGTTCAACCGCCAGTGCCGGATGAGCCAGAGGTTGACGACCCGATCGACGACATGGTCTGGCCCGCTGCCGCTGCCTCGGTTCCACAGACCGAAGACGACGAAACTCCGCCGCCGCCGGAAGGCTACGATCTCGATGCCGTTGCACGGGCAATGCAGGAAAGCGATCCGAGCCTGACTGGCGCGGGTGTGCTCCCGCCGCATTCGGCTGCCGAAAGATCCGCAGTGCCGCATTCGCGCGAAAAGTCCCGACGTGGCCTTTACGTCGCAGCCGGCGTACTTGGGGTTGCCGTGATCGGCAGTGCCGCTTTCTTCTTTGCCGATGGCGATGCGGTTTCGGTTCCGAGCGGGCCGCCGCCGGTGATCGCCGGGCTGGAGCAACCGCTCAAGATTTACCCGGAACAGGGGCAAACTGCCGCGGACGACCAGCAATCGAAGGTCTTCTACGACAAGATCAATGGCAACGGCGCCGAGGGTCCTGAGAGACTCGTCGGAACAGAATCGCCGAAGCCCGCCGAATTGCCGCCCGCACCGGCGGGAGCGACAGGTGGTGCAGAGCTCGTGCCTGGTGCAACCAAGCGCGTTCGCACTGTCCTCGTCCGGCCTGACGGATCCATCATTCCCAGTGGCGATCAACCGGCAGCCGCCGCACCGGCAACGATTGCGCCTGCACAGCCGCAGGCAACCGAGCCTGCGGCACCCGCGGAAGAGCCGAGAACCGTTACGACATCTCCTGTTGTTCCAGATGCCGTGGCTGAAGAACCTGTCGTTGCAGAAGAACCGGCTCTGGCTGATCCTCAAGCGCCTGCAATCGTGACCGGAGCCGATGTCGCTCCTGAGCCGACAGTCAGCGAACCGGCAGCACCGATCGTTACCGTGACACCGCGGAAGAAGCCTGATGCGCCGGTTCAGGTCGCCAGTGCTGCGCCGGCTGTAACAGCCCCCGCTACGGCTCCCGCGGCACAGAATGACGGGCCGCTGAACCTCAACCAGCAAGCCAGTGCGCCTGCACCGGCTGCACCTGCGGCGGCCGCTCCCGCTCCAAGCACGTCGGGCAGCATTCCGTCGGGTACCTATATCGTTCAGGTGACCTCGCAGCGCTCTGAAGCTGCTGCCAGCGAGGCCTATACTGCCTTGCAGCGCCGCTTCCCGGCTGTTCTCGGCAACCGCAACGCGGTCATCGTGGCAGCCACGGTCGAGGACAGGGGGGTGTTCTACCGGGCACGCATCCCGACGACGACGCGCGACGATGCCATCAACCTGTGCGAAAGCCTGCAGGCCGCCGGTGGCGACTGCTTCGTGCGCAGGCAGCCCTGACGGGCGAAAGAACTCAGGACGATTGAAGAGCAAGACGGCCGGGTTTCCCGGCCGTTTTCATTCCGCGGCGATGGTTAGGGGCGGAGAACCGCGTCCTGTAAGCCGGGGGCCCATGAGGTGGTAGACCTCGGCAATGGCATCCATCGCCCTGCGCACCGCAGGTTCCCGTCGCAAATCCCTGTGTACGATGATGTGCTCGACATTGGTGAGTTCGGGAAGGGGATCTGTCAATCGGACCAGATCCGGGTTCCGGTCGCCCATGAAGACGGGCAGCAAGGCCAGCCCGGCGTCTGATTGCGCCATGTTCATCAGGGTGGTGATGGTGTTGGACCGCAGTTTCGGCATGGCCGGCAACCTCGTTTCCAGCCAGCGTTGTTGCGCGGGATACCAGAGATCGTCAGGTGCAAATCCGAGCCAGGCGCAGGCCTTGTAACGGTTCTCGGTCAAGGCGGCGGGATTGTCCCGGACATAAGCCGCTGATCCATAAACGGCATAGGCGAGCTCGCCGATCTTGCGGGCAATCAACGTGTCCGTTTCCGGCAGGCAGTTGCGGATCTGCAGTTCAATGCTACGGGATTGGTGGTTGACGTGCTGGTGGCTGGCGATCAGCTCCAGCTCGACTCCGTCGAGCTGGGCGGTCAGCTCGGGAAAAACATCTGTCAGTACTCTCGCACGCACCTCGTCAACGGCAACCCGCACAACCTTGAGAGCAGAACCGGAGAGATCGGGCAGGATGCGGCAGGCCGCCTCGGCATTTCGGCGCATCTCTTCGGCAAGAGGGATGAGCCGCAAGCCGGCTTCAGTGGGTTTCAGGCCCGTCGGCGTGCGGTCGAAAAGGCGCGCTCCGATGCGGTCCTCGAAGCTTTTCAACCGGCGGCTGAGCTGCGGTTGGCTGATGTCAAGAGCCCTGGCGGCGCCGGAAAGCGAGCGCATGCGGGCCGCGGCATCGACCAGTTTGAGATCGTCCCAGTTCATGGGTACGGGTATACCGATTTACAGTGCTGGGCGCAATGGAATGCATATTTGCATACCTGATATCGGCAATTCGTGACTGATGAACCCTGTCATGTAGTGGTAATCAGGTAGCCGGAAATCCAGGACTACGGCTCATGACGGAACAATCGATCTATCAACGCAACGATAACACCGCGCTGGCTCTTCTGCTGGCGATTGTGGGCCTCTCGGCTTTCACGCCGATATTTGCTGCCGGCAAACTGGCCGACGGGCTGCTGCCCGTTACGGTTCTCGTCTGGCTGCGGTTTATGGGCGGTGCCGTGACCATCCTCTCCGTGGCAACAGTCCGCCGCGTACCTTTGACACGCCGTCTCAGCCCCCTCTGGCGACTGCACCTACTGCGCGCTTTCTGCGGTGTCGGTGGGCTGGCAGCGTCAATCACCGCCGCCAGCTATCTGCCGCTCGCCGATGCGACAGCGATCGGACTTACCAAGGGCATCATCGCGATTGCTCTGGCCGGGATCATCTTGAAGGAAGTCGTCACCGGCCGGCATTGGCTGGCGGGTGGTCTGTGCGCACTGGGGGCTTATCTCGTGGTTCGCTCCGCCGGCAGCAATGGTGGCTATGGCGATTATGCGCTGGCCGGAATTGCGGCTGCGCTGCTGGCTGCAGTGTTCATGGCCTGCGAAGCGCTGATCATGCGGTACATCGCCCAAAGGGAAGATACGATCACGATCCTGGCCTATGTGAATGTTTTCGCTGCCATTCTTCTGACCGGCCCCGCGCTATGGCTGATCGTGTCGGCGGATCTGTCTTTCAACAGCATCGCCGCCTTTGCCTGGATGGGCCCGCTCGCAATCGTCGGTCAGGCGTTCAACATTTCTGCTTACAGGCGGGCAGGGGCGGCGACGCTGGCGCCGGTCTATTACGGCACGGTACTTATGTCGGCCGCCTTCGGTTATGCAGTCTGGGGCGAAGTGCCGGCACCCGTCGCAGCTCTCGGTGCGGTGCTTATCGTTGCAGGCGGTGCGGTTCTGACGCTGCCCAATCCCTTCAGATATCGACGCCGGGCTTCCTGAGGCAACTTGAATTCCCGGGTCAGCTGCTCAATTTTTCCGCGAGGAACGGCAGGCTTTCGTCCATCCGGTAGTCGATCGACGAATGATTGTCGTTGAACTCCTGATAGACATGCTCGACGCCCGCGGCCTCAAGCTTCCTGTGCAGGCGGCGGGCGCCGTAGACAAGGTTGTACTGATCGACATCGCCACATTCCAGCCAGAGACCTTTCAGGGATTTCAGCGCGTCGATATGATCGTCCACAATTTCAACCGGATCCCATTTCAGCCAGGCGTTCCAGCGTTCTTCAATGAGTTCGCAGGTTTCCGGATCGACTGGTAAACGGATGCCGCAGAAGACATTCGGGTCCGGATCCGGATCGTAGGTGGCTGCCATGGCGAGGGACATCAGGTCGTGCAGGGAATTGCCGGGGTATTTGGGACCCTTCTCGAAATCCTTGACGAAGGCTTCGATGGATCCGGCCTTGGCGATCGCTCTCAGGACGCTCGGCATTTCCGGCAGATAACAAAGGTCGAAGGCCATGTCGCCGGAATGGCAGGCGGCGGCGGACCAGACATCCGGATGCTTCATCGCGTGGATGATGGCACCATATCCACCGGAAGATTTGCCGAAGATGCCGCGCTTGCCGGCACCGCCGCATTTGAAGCGGTTTTCGACATCTTCGAGCATTTCGGTGGTGAGCCAGGTGCCCCAGGGGCCCATGGCATCGCTGTCTATATACTGGTTGCCGCCGAGGCGGGTGAAGCAATCGGGAAAGGCGACAACAACCGGTGGCATGTCGCCATCGCGAATGAGCCTGTCGAGTCGCTCCGGAACATTCTCGCCGAAATTCTTCCAACTGACATGGGCAGGCCCCCCGGCAGTGAAGCCGACGATATCCACCAATAGCGGCAATCCGGCACCGTCATGGCCGTGCGGCGTATAGACGACGATCTCGCGCGTTGCCGTGTCGCCCAGCCGGTTCCGTCCGAGGATCTCGGATCTGTGGGAAAACCGGTGCAGGCTGCCGGCCGGAATGTCGAGACGCGCGCGCATGAAGGGCTCCAATCAGCTTGGGTCAGGCGTCTAGATTGCAAGATACCGGTGGGCACGCAAGGGGCAGCCCCGGCATTTCTTGACGGCCTCCGATCCGGCAGCTAAGCCGGATTGATGATCAAAGCCTTTGTATCCGGTTGCTCCGGACTGACGCTCACTGCCGAGGAAACCGCTTTTTTCCGGGACGAGAATCCCTGGGGGCTGATCCTCTTCAAGCGCAATATCGAAACGCCGGACCAGGTGAGGGCACTGACTTCGGCCTTTCGGAACGCCGTTGGCCGGCCGGATGCGCCGGTCATGGTCGATCAGGAGGGCGGACGCGTGCAAAGGTTCCGGCCGCCGCACTGGCCGAAATACCCGGCGTCGAAAATCTTTGGAGATCTGTTCGCAGAAAATACGGAAACAGGTCTGCGCGCTGCCTGGCTCGGTGCCCGCCTGATCGCAGACGATCTTCTTGCGCTCGGCATCACCATCGACTGCCTGCCGTGTCTCGATGTCCGCTTCCCGGACACGGTCGATGCGATCGGCGACCGGTCCTTCTCCAGCGACCCGGACGTCGTCGCGGCACTTGGCCGGGCCATGGCCGACGGCGCGCTGGCAGGTGGCGTCCTGCCGGTTATCAAGCATATCCCCGGCCATGGCAGGGCGCGCGTGGACAGTCATCTGGAGCTTCCCAGGGTCGAAGCGGATCATTCTTCTTTGGAAAGCGTGGATTTCCGCCCGTTCAAGGCTCTTTCCGGCGTGTCATTGGGGATGACAGCCCATATTGTATACGAGGGGATCGATCCGCACACGGCAGGGACGCAGAGTGCCAGGGTCATCGGCGATATCATTCGTGGCGAAATCGGATTCGACGGTTGCCTGATGAGCGACGACATTTCGATGAAGGCGCTCGGCGGCAGTTTCGAGGAGCGGTCGCGGAAGATAATCCAGGCCGGGTGCGATATCGTCCTCCACTGCAACGGCGACATGGAAGAGATGCGTGCGGTAGCGGATGTGGTGCCGGAACTGGCGGGGAAGTCCGAGCTGCGATGTGCCGATGCGCTGGCAGGCCGCGAAGAGCCGGAACCTGGATTTGACAGGCAATCTGCCTGGACGGAGTTTCAAGCCTTGACCGGTTGGCAAGGCGTATAACCGGAGCGGTAATGGCGGAATTGGAAAACAGAAGGCAGGTCGCCGAGGACGGGTCCTACGATCTGTTGAGTTCCGTCAGCGCGCCGGAAGAACGGGCCAGCACCGACCCGCAACTCGTCGTCGATGTGGAAGGTTTCGAAGGTCCGCTCGACCTGTTGCTGGGACTTGCCCGCACCCAGAAAGTCGATCTTGTCCGTATTTCGATCCTGCAACTGGTGGAGCAATATCTGGAATTTGTTGCCGAGGCGCGGCGGATGCGGCTGGAGCTTGCCGCCGACTATCTCGTCATGGCGGCGTGGCTCGCCTATTTGAAATCCAAGCTGCTGCTGCCGGAACAAAAGAACGAGGACGAACCGACCGGTGAGGAGCTTGCCGCCGCGCTTGCTTTCCGCCTGCGCCGTCTGGAAGCCATGCGCGAGGTCGCGGAAAAGCTGATGGCCCGCAGCCGTCAGGGTAGGGAAGTCTTTCACCGCGGGGCTCCGGAGACCATGTCCGTCGACCACAAGAGCATCTGGGATGCGTCGATCTACGATCTCTTGACCGCCTATGCCACCCAGCGCCAACGCCAGTCGGTGACGTCGGTCAGGGTGCTGCGCCGGACGGTCTGGTCGCTGCAGGAAGCCCGCGAGTTGCTGACCAAACTTGTCGGCCGCATCAGCGAATGGGCACCGCTCAATGCCTATCTGCGCGACTACCTCTATGACAACAAGGACTGGGCAACGATTGTCGCCAGCACCTTTTCCGCCAGCCTTGAAATGGTGCGCGAGGGGCAGGTGGAAATCCGTCAGGGCGAACCCTTCTCGCCGGTCTATATCCGTTCGGTGGTGAAGGAAGACGATCATGACCACTGAGACGGAAACGCTGGACCTCGAACCGGTCGACGAAGCACCGGCGCGCCATCCGGACTTTTCCGGTCTGCGCATGGTGGAGGCTCTGCTTTTTGCGTCGTCAGAACCGCTTTCCCTGGAAGAGCTGACCCTGCGCCTGCCGGAAGGCACCGATGTGCTCGGGCTGCTGGAGCAGCTTCAGAAGACCTATGCAAATCGCGGGGTAAACCTGGTCCGGCTTGCCGGAAAATGGTGCTTTCGCACGGCCGAAGATCTCGCCTACCTGATGCACCGCAATGTCGAGGAGCAGCGCAAATTGTCGCGCGCAGCGCTCGAAACGCTTGCGATCATCGCCTATCACCAGCCGGTGACCAGGGCGGAGATTGAAGAAATCCGTGGGGTATCTACTTCCAAGGGGACGCTTGACGTTCTTCTGGAGACGACCTGGATCCGTATGCGAGGACGCCGAAGAACGCCGGGGCGGCCGGTTACCTATGGCACCACTGAGCAGTTCCTGATCCATTTCGGGCTGGAGAATGTCCGCGATCTGCCTGGTCTGGAAGAACTCAAGGGAGCCGGACTACTCGACAGCGCGATCCCGGCCTCGTTCCTGGTTCCTGTCCCCAATGACGATGCGGCATTGACGGAGGATGAAGATCCTCTAGAAGACGGGTCTCTGTTTGATGATGACGAGGATGCGGGCGAGACCGCCGAGACCTGATGCCTGATCGCGACAAGTCGAGTTTTGCCAATGGCAACGGCCATCCGTTGAGCTGGGGCGCGCCTGGAACCGCAGGTGCGACGTTTGCCGCTGGCCTCGTCTTTGAAAATGTCTCGCACGACTATGACGGGGTCACATCCGTCGAGGACCTGAGCCTGGCGATTGCACCGGGTGAGATCCTGTGCCTGCTCGGTCATTCCGGTTGCGGCAAGACCACCCTCATGCGCATAGCTGCCGGTGTCGAACGCCAAAGCCGCGGCAAGGTGCTGATCAACGGACGCGAGATCGCAGGCGACACGATCTTCATGCCGCCTGAAAAGCGCGGTGTCGGCCTGATGTTCCAGGACTATGCGCTGTTTCCGCACATGAGCATCCTTGCCAACGTCATGTTCGGCCTGACCAACATGCCCAAACGCGAGGCGCAGGCAGCGGCCTTGAGTGCGCTCGGGCGGGTCGGTCTTGCGAACTATGCAGGTGACTATCCGCATGCACTTTCCGGCGGCGAACAGCAGCGTGTGGCGCTGGCCCGCGCGCTGGTTCCGCGACCGGGCATCCTGCTGATGGATGAGCCGTTCTCCGGCCTCGACAAGCGCCTGCGAGACAATGTGCGCGATGAAACGCTTTCAGTGATCCGTGAGACGCGGGCGACCTGCATCATTGTCACCCATGACCCAGAAGAAGCGATGCGCATGGGCGACCGCATCGCGCTGATGCGCCGCGGCCGTCTCGTGCAGCATGGAACGGCAGCCGAACTCTACAAAGCACCCGTCGATCTTTTTGCCGCCAGGTTCTTTTCCGAATTGAACCAGCTGGAAGGGCAGGTGACCTCGGCAGGCGTGGAAACGCCCGTCGGCCTCCTCAAGGCAGAAGGGTTGAACAAGGGCGAGAAGGTGGATGTCTGCGTGCGTCCGCAAGGCGTTATTCTCAATACGGCCGGGCTCTGCGGTGTGCCGGGCCGGATCCGTTCGAAACGATTCGTCGGCGAGGTCGATCTCTTGTCGATTGCCGTTGATGGTCTCGACCATCCCTTGCAAGCCAGGGTGCGTGCGGGCAGCCCCTGGGAACGTGGTATGGATGTCGCCGTGACGACTGATCCGAAAGACGTGCTTGTTTTTCCGCGGAAACCTTCCCAACTTTAGGAGATGGTCCCCCCGGTTAATCATTCTGTCTAAGTAAAGCAAATGAACCGGTCGCGCATGTTGCAGGGAGGAGGCCCTTTTTGTAATAAGGGCCTAAGGGCTGAAAAGCCCATAATCAGGAGTTTGGCGTAATGGGCATTAGTATCTGGCAGATCTTGATCGTCGCGGTGGTCGTGATCCTGCTGTTCGGACGTGGCAAGATTTCCGACCTCATGGGCGATGTTGCCAAGGGCATCAAGAGCTTCAAGAAGGGCATGGCCGAAGACGAAACCGCCGATGCCCAGAAGACCATCGATCACAAGACCGGCGAAACGGTTTCTTCCGTGAAAGCCGAAGATCAGTCCAAAGCGAGCTGATCTCTGGGCCGCGCCCAATCTGCATCGCGTCTCCTTAAGGGACGGAACAACTCATGTTCGATATCGGGTGGACCGAACTCTTGGTGATCGCCTGTGTGGCGATCATCGTGGTAGGGCCGAAGGATCTGCCGCGCATGCTGCGCACGCTTGGCCAGACGATCGGCAAGATGCGCAAGCTGTCGCGCGAATTCCAGTCGACCTTCAACGATGCCCTGCGCGAGGCCGAGCAGCAGGCGGACATTGCCGACATGAAGAAGCAGGTCGAAACGGCCGCAAACTTCAATCCGCTCGGCGATTTGAAGAAGTCGATCGAGGAAGACACGGCGAAAAAGAAGGAGACGCCCAAGGCTGCTCCGGCTGAGACCGCGTCGGCTGCTCCGGCTGAGACCGCGTCGGCTGCTCCGGCTGACACGGCGTCGAAATCTCAGGACGAACCTGCTGCGAAAAAGGCGCCTGAAGAAACGGCTGTTGCCGAAGCAACACCCGCCACACCAGCCAAAAAGGCGGCGGCGGAACCGGTGACGGAAGAAGTGAAGGCATGAGCCAGGAAGATATCGACGCCTCAAAAGCGCCTTTGATCGAGCATCTGATCGAATTGCGGCAACGGCTGATGTGGTCGATCGGAGCCATATTGGTGATGTTCGCTGTCTGCTTCTATTTCGCAACGGACATCTACAATATCCTGACGGTGCCGTATCTCAGAGCCGTCGGTGAAGGCCATCCGGTGGAAATGATCTTCACCGCGCCGCAGGAATGGTTTTTCACCCAGCTAAAGCTGGCGCTGTTCGGCGCGCTCTTCCTCGCCTTTCCCGTCATTGCCAGCCAGATCTACATGTTTGTGGCCCCGGGCCTCTACAAACATGAGCGCGGTGCGTTTCTGCCTTTCCTGGTCGCGACGCCGATCCTGTTCCTGATCGGTGCCTGCCTGGTCTATTTCCTGGTCATGCCGATGGCGATGGGATTCTTCCTGTCCCAGGAACAGATGGCCGATGCCGGCAAGGTCGGCATTCAGCACCTTGCCAAGGTCAGCGAATACCTTGGCCTCATCATGGTCCTGATTTTTGCCTTCGGTCTGGTGTTCCAGTTGCCGGTGGTGCTGACGCTGCTCGGCAGGGCAGGGCTGGTGACATCGGAAACGCTGCGCCAGAAACGGAAATATGCCATCGTCGGCGCTTTTGTCGCCGCCGCGGTGCTTACGCCGCCAGACCCGATTTCCCAGATCGGTCTGGCCCTGCCGACCCTGCTTCTCTACGAGATTTCCATTCTTTCAGTCAGGCTGGTTGAACGCCAGCGGGCGGAAAAGGAAGCCGCGCGCGAAGCCGAGGATGCGGCCGCCTGATCCTGGCTTCCAGGTGTCTGCCGGGATTTGGTCCTTCTTCAAGTGATTGAGCATTTGCGGTTGGACGGCAATCACATAAGGTTGCCGTTCTTTTCTATCTTTCGGACCTGTTGGGGCAACTGCCGGGCCGCGGTCTGGTCTATTTCGGGAGCGGGACATCCATGCGCATTTTGATCACCAATGACGACGGCATACAGTCTCCGGGACTGACGGCGCTGGAAACCATCGCCAAAAACCTGTCGGACGATGTCTGTGTGGTCGCGCCGGAAACCGATCAGAGCGGTGTCGCCCATTCACTGACCTTGAGCGACCCGCTGCGCCTGCGCCGCATCGATGACCGCCATTTTGCGTTGAAGGGTACGCCGACGGATTGCGTCATCATGGGGGTGCGCAAGGTTCTGCCGGGATTGCCGGACCTGGTTCTGTCCGGCATCAACCGAGGCCAGAACCTCGCGGAAGACGTCACCTATTCGGGTACGGTTGCAGGCGCGATGGAGGGAGCGATCCTGGGTATCCGGTCGATTGCCGTCTCTCAGGCGTATGACTGGAACGTGCGCGGCGAGCCGGATTACGAGACGGCCATGACCCATGCCCCGGATCTCTTCCGCAAGCTGATCGATTTCGAATTGCCGCCCTATACGCTGCTCAATGTCAACTTTCCCGCCGGAGGGCCGGACCGCGTAAAAGGCGTCAAGGTGACTGTTCAGGGGCATCATGAGCAAAGCGGGCTTTTCATCGACGAGCGCACGGATGGCCGCGGGTTTCCCTATTACTGGCTGCGCTTCAAGGATCGGGGCAAATCCGTGCTTGATAATTCGGATCTGCAGGCGATTGCGGATGGATATGTTTCCGTTTCGCCGCTACGCATAGATCTGACGGCCCATGACATGGTGACTCACCTTGCAGGGGCTCTTCAATAATCCCGAACGGGGAGCGGTGCATGGCCGGACAGATGCCCGGCGCAGACAAAAGACCGGCGGCGTCCGGTCTGCCGGATGAAGCGGAAGCCCGCGCGTCGCTGGTGCTTGCCCTCAGGCGGCGAGGGGTCGGAGCGCGGGAGGTTCTGGCCGCGATCGAGCGCGTTCCACGCCGTCTGTTTCTGTCTGCGCGCCATCACAGTCTTGCATACGAGGACGCTGCCCTGCCGATCGAATGCGGGCAAACCGTTTCGGCACCCTCGCTGGTCGCATTCGCTGTACAGGCTCTCAATGTCGCGCCAGATCATGCGGTTCTCGAGATCGGAACTGGGTCCGGCTACCAGGCTGCGGTCCTGGCGCATCTTGCGGCTCATGTGGAAACCCTGGACCGCTTTGCAACCTTGACCGAGCTGGCAACACGACGTTTCGCCGCCCTCAAGCTGGAAAACGTCAAGGCCCGCCAGCTGGATGGTTTCGAAGGGTTGCGCCAGAAGGGCCCGTTCGATCGCATCATCGCCACTGCGGCGGTGGAAGAAGTGCCGGACAGTTGGGTCCAGCAGCTGAAACCCGGTGGCTACCTGATCGCCCCGGTGGGCAAGGCGAAAGAACCGCAGGCGCTTATCCGGTTCCAGAAGACCGAAACCGTCATGACCGCGGAAACCCTGACGATGGTGCGCACGGTGATGTTGCAGCGCGGTTTGGCGAAGAAGCTGTAGTATTTTCGTTTTCCCGTCCGGAATGGCCAGGAGCAACCTCTCCTTCGAGACGGGCTGGCGCTTGGTTGAACTATCGATTCCTGTCCTGAGCCTGCCGATTCGTACCGGAGGGCAGCCGATTCTGGGCAACAACTCAGCGGAACTCCGAATGAGCGTTGCTCCTGTCCGAATTTACTATGATCTGCAGGAACCTCCCGCATTCCGGCGCTTCAAATACTGATGTTTCCGCGTTTTTTCCGGAAACACGCGGCGGTCTTCAGTCTTTATAAACCTTACTGGCTTCTACTCTTAACCATAACAGCCATTGTTAGCGGTTTGAGTAAGGCGATGATGAAGCGGAAGCGTACCCTCCGCGGGGATATGATAGGCAAGGCAGCGACGGTGTCGCTTGTGGCAATTGCCCTCGCGGGATGTTCCAGCGCAGTCGAGCGGTTTGGTGAACCTCCGTATTATACGGGCAACACCCAGAACCAGCGTGACATCCTTGGCAACGCCCCCAAGCAGCCGACCTACCAGGATATCGTCAACGGACCGGGCGGAACCTCAGCCGGTTTGCCGCAGTCCGCAGGCCAGCCGGTCACTACGGGTTCGATACCGAAGAGATCTCCGGCGGTTCAGTCAGCGCCGTTGCCGGCTCCAACCGTGTCTGCCCAGAACCCTGCGCCGGTAAAGGCAACGCCTGTCGCTACCATGCCTGCGCCGGAAACGGCTGGTCCGGCCAGAAGCTGGAAGGGGTGGACTTCTGCCGGTGGCACGCTGGTGCAACTGCGCGAAGGGGACAGCATTGCCGCCATGTCGCGCCGCTATGGCGTGCCGCAAGAAGCGATCGTTTCCGTCAACGGGATCGAGGATCCGGCTCGCGTTCCTCCTGGCCAGAACATCATCATCCCGACCTACGTCTATAACGATGGCAGCAACCGGTCGAACGCTGGAGACGGCAGGCTTGTAACCGGGTCGGTGCCGACCGCTGTCGGTACCATGCCGCGGCCGGCCAACAAGTCGGGTACCCAGCCGACCTTCGCCGATATCAAGACGGGGCAGGTTGCCGTCGAGAACGTTGAAATTGCAAGGGTCAGCACTCTGCCGAAGCGCAAGCCCGGCGGTTCGAGGCAGGAATTGACGACGGCGTCCATTCCGTCCACGTCCGGTGTTCCTGCGCCGCCTCGCCAACCGGCCTCTCAGTCCACCAATCCGAAGGAAGTTGCGGCTGCACCGACCGACAGGGTTTCCACGAGCAGTTTGCCGCAACCGGCGCTGACCGGGGAAGCAAAGCCGACTGAACCGATCAAGACACCGACGACCGTTGCCAATGTTCAAGAGGACGACGGCAACACCGGTCAGTTCCGTTGGCCTGTTCGCGGCCGCATCATATCCGATTTCGGTGCGAAACCGGGGGGCGGCAAGAATGAAGGTGTGAACCTCGCCGTTCCGGAAGGAACGCCTGTTCATTCGGCCGACGACGGGACTGTCATCTATTCCGGCAATGAACTGAAAGGCTACGGCAACCTGATTTTGGTGCGGCATGACGGCGGCTGGGTCTCGGCCTATGCCCACAACAGCGAACTCAAGGTCAAGCGTGGAGACACGATCCGCCGCGGTGACGTGGTGGCTCTGGCCGGGGCGACCGGTTCGGTCAACCAGCCGCAGCTTCATTTCGAACTGCGCCAGGGCAACAAACCGGTTGATCCGCTGAAATACCTGCCGAAGCGCTGACAGCTGGCGCTACAGCTCTCGAAACTGATCTTGTGAAACCCGGCTCTGCCGGGTTTTACCGTTTCAGGCCAGTGTTTTGCCGAGACGACCGGCCAGATCCTGGATGAACTGATAGGCAACGCGGCCGGAACGGCTGCCGCGGGTGGTGGCCCATTCCAGCGCCTTGGCGCGCAACTCCGTTTCCTCCAATGCCAGCCCGTAATGTGCGGCATAGCCACGCACCATTTCCAGGTAGTCGTCCTGACTGCATTTGTGAAAGCCGAGCCAGAGGCCGAACCTGTCGGACAGAGAGACTTTTTCTTCCACGGCTTCCGCCGGGTTGATGGCTGTCGAGCGTTCGTTCTCGATCATGTCCCGGGGGAGAAGGTGTCGGCGGTTGGAAGTGGCATAGAAAATGACATTGTCCGGACGGCCTTCAATGCCGCCCTCCAGAACGGCCTTGAGCGATTTATAGGACGTGTCGTCATGATCAAAGCTGAGGTCGTCGCAAAAGACGATGAAGCGATAGGGAGCTGTCCGGATCAACGCCATGAGTTTTGGCAGGGACTCAATGTCTTCGCGGTGGATTTCGATGAGTTTCAGGCCACTTGAACCGCTTTCCTGCCCGATTGCCGCGTGTGCGGCCTTGACGAGGGAAGACTTGCCCATGCCCCGCGCGCCCCAAAGCAGGGCGTTGTTTGCCGGCAGGCCCGCGGCGAAACGGCGCGTGTTGTCGAGCAGGAGGTCGCGGACGTGGGCAACGGCACAAAGCAGCGTGATGTCGACCCTGTTGACCTTCGCCACCGCAACGGCTTCACCGGGATCCGGCGACCAGACGAAAGCGTCTGCTGCTGCAAAGTCCGGTACCTTCGGTGATGGCGGTACGGCCCGCCCGATCAACTCGATCAGAGAATCGAGTTTGGCGTTCAAGGTCGAGAGATCGTTTTGCGCACTCATTCTTCTTGCAAGCCCTGTTAAAAAGGCCCATGTGAGGCCCGGAACGAAGTGGTGGCAGGAGTAACACGGCTGGGCAGGCGCGAAAACGCCGGTTTTTCCCATCCCGGTACGCCGGAAACTGCTTGTGAAAGCTTGAAAACAGGCGCGCCGCCGTTATAGTCCGCGCCACCAGAATGAGAGCGTTTTTCTTCGGGACCGAATATGGCCCGGAGGGTGGGAAACGCCCCCTTAGGAGAAGTGTATGTTTATCACCCCCGCCTATGCGCAGGCCGCCGGTGCCTCGGGTACGTCCGGCATGTTGATCCAGTTTCTGCCCTTCGTGGCAATCTTCGCGATCATGTATTTCCTTATCATCCGGCCGCAGCGCCAGCGCATGAAGCAGCATCAGGAGCTGATTTCCAACCTGCGCCGCGGCGACACGATCGTCACCACCGGCGGCCTGATCGGCAAGGTTGCCAAGGTTGTCAGCGATGGTGAACTTGAAGTCGAGCTCTCCGAGGGTGTGAAGGTCCGCGTCGTCCGGTCGATGGTTCAGGAAGTCCGGTCCAAGTCCGAACCGGTCAAGGACAACGCTTGAGCCTCCGGGCACCGCTCCGATGATATCGCCGGGCCGGTCTCGCACCGGCCTGGCAGCATTTAAGGCTTGATCATGCTCTATTTCGCACGCTGGAAAATCGCGTTGATCGTGCTTGTGGTTGCCGCTGGCATCCTCACGACGCTGCCGAATTTCTTTTCCCAGAAACAGCTCGACAGCTGGCCGGACTTCCTGCCCAAGAAACAGATGGTGCTGGGGCTCGACCTTCAGGGCGGTGCCTACCTGCTCTATGAAGTCGACAAGGAGCTCTACATCAAGGGCCGGTACGAAGTTCTTGAGAGCGACATTCGCGAAGCGATGCTCCGGGGCGAGGGCGGCCGTATCAACTATACCGGGCTCGGTGTTCGCGCCGACGGTGTACAGCTGCGTATTCGGGACGTTACGCGGCTTGGCGAGGCGGAAGAACGGCTACAGCCGCTGGTCAATCCGCTCGCATCCAGTGTCTTCGGCGGACAGTCGGTCAACGAATTCGATTTGACAATCAGCGACGACGGACTGGTACGCTTTACCTATTCCGAACAAGGTCTCCAGGACCGGCTGACCAATATCGTCCAGCAGTCCATTGAGGTTATCCGGCGCCGTGTCGACGAGATCGGCACCACCGAACCGAGCATCCAGCGTCAGGGCGCCGACCGAATTCTCGTCGAAGCGCCGGGCGAAAGTGATCCTGAGCGGTTGAAGAGAATTATCGGCGAAACGGCCATCTTGAGTTTCCATATGGTCGACACGTCAATGAGCGGCGAACAGGCATTGCAGAGCCGCCCACCCACCGGAACGGTGGTGCGCATGTCGGTTGATGATCCGCCAATTCCCTATCTTCTCGAAGCCGTTCCGCTGCTTGAAGGGGATGATCTCGTCGACGCTCAGGTCAGCTTCGACCAGCGCAGCAACGAGCCTGTCGTCAACTTCCGCTTCAACCAGTCCGGTGCGCGCAAGTTTGCGCAGATCACACAGCAGAATGTCGGCCGGCCATTTGCAATTGTGCTCGACAATGAAGTGATCTCCGCACCGGTCATTCGTGAACCGATCACCGGTGGCTCGGGCCAGATCTCAGGCAGTTTCACTGTCGAGGGCGCCAACGATCTTGCCGTTCTGCTGCGGGCCGGCGCCTTGCCGGCAAAGCTGACGGTGATCGAGGAACGTTCCATCGGTCCGGGTCTTGGTGCCGATTCCATAGAGGCCGGAAAACTGGCCTCGATTATCGGCGGTGTCGCCGTGATCGTCTTCATGATCCTGGCCTACGGCCGTTTCGGTCTCATTGCCGACCTGGCACTGATGGCGAATATCTGCATGATATTCGGGGCGCTGACGGTGTTGCAGGCAACGCTGACGCTACCGGGTATAGCGGGTATCGTCTTGACAATCGGTATGGCGGTGGACGCCAACGTGCTGATCTTCGAGCGTATTCGTGAGGAAGTAAGAGCTGGCAGATCGGCGATCTCCGCCGTTGATGCCGGGTTCAGCCGGGCGCTGGGAACGATTCTGGACGCCAACATCACCACGCTTATCGCGGCAGTGATCCTGTTCCAGCTCGGTTCCGGTCCGGTGCGCGGTTTTGCCGTGACACTTGCCATCGGTATCTTCACGACCGTGTTCTCGGCCTTCACGTTCAGCCGGCTGCTGGTTGCCCTTTGGCTCCGCCGCCGCCGTCCGTCGAAATTGCCGATCTGATCCGGGAGAAAGACTAATGTTGCTGAGACTTGTTCCGGACAACACCAAAATCAAGTTCATGTGGTTGCGGAAAGTCAGCTTTCCGCTTTCCATCCTGCTTGTTATCGCCTCGCTCGCCGGATTCTTCACGGTCGGCCTCAACTACGGCATCGACTTCAAGGGCGGTACGATCATTGAAATCAAGACCGACGGTCCTGCCGATATCGCGGATATCCGCGCCAGCCTCTCCGACCTGAACCTGGGCGATGTCCAGGTACAGGAATTCGGTGGCTCGGATGACATCCTGATCCGTGTCGAGGAACAGCCGGGAGGGGAAACGGCGCAGCAGTCTGTCGTCAACAAGATCCGCTCGATCTTCGAAGGCGAAAATGTCGACTTCCGCCGCGTCGAGGTTGTCGGGCCGCGCGTTTCGGGCGAACTTGCGCAAGCAGGTGCACTTGCGGTGGCCGCCTCGCTGCTGGCGATCCTGTTCTATATCTGGTTCCGCTTCGAGTGGCAGTTCGCGATCGGTGCGATCCTGACGACCGCGAACGACGTCGTCATCACCATCGGACTTTTTGTGCTGCTGCAGCTCGATTTCTCGCTCTCCAGTATCGCGGCGGTGCTGACCATCATTGGTTATTCGCTCAACGATACAGTGGTCGTTTACGACCGCATCCGCGAGAACCTGCGCAAGTACAAGAAGCGTTCCTTGCCGGAAGTGCTCGACATGTCGATCAACGAGACGCTGTCGCGCACGACGATGACCTCGGTCACAACGCTGCTCGCGCTTGCCGCGCTCTATATCTTCGGCGGGGAGGTCATCCAGTCCTTCACCCTGGCGATGATCTTCGGCATCGTGATCGGCACCTATTCGTCTATCTTCCTGGCTGCGCCTTTCCTCATTCTGTTCAACCTTCGTGCGGAAGCAATGTCGCCGAATGACGATGAGAAGGGACCCGAGGCGAAAGCTTCGGCATAGGACCGGACGGTATGGAACTCCGTGATGCGCATTTTCCGGGCCGTGCGCCGCTGGATGCCTATGGCAACGGCGGCTTCCGGTTCGCCAACATGTCTCATCGCGGGTCGCTGCTGTGTGTTCCGAGCGGGATCTATGGCTGGAACCTGACGGATCCAAAGGACTTCTCGGAAGAAGCCTTTGAACGGGTCTTTTCGGAGCAGTCGGACATCGAGGTGCTGCTGATCGGGACCGGACTTGAATTGCGTCCGCTGCCGGCTGCGCTGAAGACGCTGTTTCGGGAGGCCGGCATTCTGGCCGATCCGATGTCGACCGGAGCGGCGGTCAGAACCTACAATGTTCTTCTCTCGGAAGACCGGGCCGTTTCAGCAGCGCTGATTGCGGTCTGAAAGGACAGGCTTGCGCTCGGATGACCACCGATTTCGATCACGCTGCCGACAGTGCGCGCCGCTACGACAAGGACCGGTACTTAAGCGCTTTGCTGGCACCGGAGCCCTACCGCGGCGGGCTGATGGCCCTCTATGCCTATAGTGCGGAAATCGCCCGCATCCGCGAGCTCGTTTCCGAACCGTTGCCGGGTGAAGTGCGGCTGCAATGGTGGCGTGATTTCCTTGAGGGAACAGAGCATGGTGCCGTTGCCGCCAACCCGGTGGCAAATGCACTTCTTCAGACGATCGAGCGCTACAAGCTGCCCAAACGAGGCTTCGTTGCCATGGCCGAGGCACGCATCTTCGATCTCTACAACGATCCGATGCCGAACCTGAACGATCTGGAAGGTTATGCGGGAGAGACCGTTTCCGGTCTCTTTCAGCTTGCCTGCCTTGTGTTGAACAACGGCGAGGACCCCGGCACGGCGACTGCCTCAGGTCATGCCGGTGTCGCCTACGGACTGACCGGGCTTATGCGGGCTCTTCCCTGGCATGCTTCGCGGCGGCAGATGTATCTGCCGCAGGATGTCTGTGCCCGGCACAATCTGGATACGGAGAGCGTATTGCGGGGAGAGGCAACACCGGAACTGAAGGCTGTGCTGGAGGAACTGCGGGGGCATGTGCGCCATCACCTGCAGCGCGTGCGGCAGGCTGCAGACACCGTACCGCAAGCCTGCGAAGCCGCCTTCCTGCCGCTGGTGCTGGTTGAGCCATATCTGAAACGGCTGGAGGCAACCTGCTTCGACCCGCTTCATCAGGTGGCGGAGGTGTCGCAACTTAAACGCCAGTGGCAACTGTGGCGCGCCACGGGCAAGGTTTTCAGCAAGATCTGATCGAGGTGCCGGTATGACCGGCATCCACGACAGCGTTATTCTGCAGCGAGTGTTTGCAGGCCAAGCTGCGTCCGCCATGCATCAAAGTCTGCCTTGGCGCGGTTGGTCATGGCCAGCTTCTTGGCACGCGTCTTGTCCTTGCCTTTCAACCGCTTGCCGTTTTCGTCCTTGTTCGGCGCTTCAACTGTCGGAAACAGACCGAAGTTCACGTTCATCGGCTGGAACGAACCGGGCTTGCCAGCGCCATCCTCGCGCGTGATGTGACCGCCGGTGATATGGCCCAGCAACGCACCGAGTGCTGTCGTTGCCGGTGGAGCCACGATTTCCTGGCCGCGCGATTCCAGGACACTGAAGAGGCCTGCCAGGCATCCGATGCTGGCTGATTCCACGTAACCCTCGCAGCCGGTGATCTGACCGGCGAACCGCAGGCGCGGGTCGGCTTTCAAACGCAGTGTTGCATCCAGCACCTTGGGGGAATTCAGGAACGTGTTGCGGTGCAGGCCGCCGAGCCGGGCAAATTGAGCCTCTTCCAGCCCCGGGATCATGCGGAAGATGTCCGCCTGGGCGCCGTATTTCAGCTTTGTCTGGAAGCCGACCATGTTGTAGAGCGTGCCGAGAGCGTTGTCCTGGCGCAGCTGCACCACCGCGTAGGCCTTCACCTCCGGATTATGGGCGTTGGTAAGCCCCATCGGCTTCATCGGCCCATGACGCAGCGTCTCGCGGCCGCGCGATGCCATCACCTCGATCGGCAGGCAGCCGTCGAAATAGGGCGTGTTTTCTTCCCATTCCTTGAAATCGGCTGTTTCACCAGCCAGCAGTGCGTCGATGAAGGCTTCGTACTGGGCTTTGTCCAATGGGCAATTCAGGTAGTCCTTGCCGGTGCCGCCGGGACCGACCTTGTCGTAGCGCGACTGGAACCAGGCCTTGGAAAGATCCACGCTCTCGAAGTGCACGATCGGTGCGATGGCATCGAAAAAGGCGAGAGCGTCCTCGCCGCTCTTTTCGAGGATGGCTTTCGAAAGCGCCGGTGATGTCAGTGGCCCTGTCGCGATGATCACCTTCTCCCAGTCCTCCGGCGGAAGTCCTGCGATTTCCTCGCGCGAAATCGTGACATTGGGATGGTTTTCAAGTGTCCGGGTAACGGCTTCGGAAAAACCTTCCCGGTCGACCGCCAGGGCACTTCCCGCCGGAACCTGGTGGGCATCGGCGCAAGCCATGATCAGCGAGCCAAGCTTGCGCAGTTCGTGATGAATCAGCCCGACGGCATTTTGCTCCGAATCGTCCGAGCGGAAAGAATTGGAACAGACAAGTTCTGCCAGACCGTCGGTCTGGTGGGCGTCGGTCTTGCGGACTGGCCGCATTTCATGAAGCACGACCTTCAGACCGGCCTCGGCGATCTGCCAGGCTGCTTCGGAACCGGCAAGGCCGCCGCCGATAATATGAATGGGGGTCATTTGATGTCCCTGGGACCTGGTCCGGCCGCCAATCGTCCGCTGTGCGGCAGGCAGGCAGGAGGATGCTTTTCCGCCGTGATACCTCCATTGCAACGGTACTGCAACGCTTTCCGGGCGGTTCATTCCATGAGCGGGCGCTTGGGAGGCCGGTGAAAACCGGTCGGCAAAAAGAAAAAGCGCCTGCCGGTGGGAGGAGGATCCGGCAAGCGCTTTTCGAAGATCTGCGCCAGTGGCGCAGAAGGTGCAGTCAGGAGGATGGGAGGAGGAGACCTCCGGACTGCGAAGCTTTTTATTTCGTGGACATGCGTGCAAAGCGGGCGATGTCGCCACGTGCAATGCCCAGGTCGTCCAGTTCGCGGTTGGACAGGTTGGACAGCTCGTCATAGGTCTGACGGAAGCGTTTCCAGTTGTTGAACTTGCGAACAACGGTATCGATCATGGTTTAGGCCTTTCGCTATCTCAATGGCCACGGCACCGCGGATCGGCGTCTGGCCCGTTCATCTCTTACAGGCTGGAAGATAGGAGTTTTGTGCAGTGCGAGGTAGAGGGGAAATCGCGAAGCAGATATGCATTTTTTGCAGATTAAAAAAGTCTTAAAAGGGTTGAAATGGCTTTATGCCTGCGCATGCCGCATGGCTGACATAATTAGACCTTCGCAAGTGCGAGATGCTCTCAAAACAACGATCCTCGAACGCCTTAACTTGCAGCCTGGGATGGCTTGCTGCCCAACGAGTGAATTTCAGTAGGCATATGGACGGCGTTTCCTGTCAGGCGGTGAAGGGACCGCAATGCTGGTTCCGGTCGAGGACCCTACCTACCTGTCATCAACCCGTTTGGTAACGGTGTGACCTTGACCGGAAAGCGACGCATGCGCCGCTGGATGTCGGTCTTTTTGGAGGCGAAATCTAAAATGCGAATGAACACTTGACTTTGACGTGGCGTCAAACCCGCAAGAAACTATTCAACGCCCTGTTTGTGAGGATCGTTTGATGTTTCGGATCGGAGAGTTTGCTCAAATTGCTCAAGTTTCGACCCGCCAATTGCGGTTTTATGACCAGCTTGAGCTTCTATGCCCGGAGCATACTGACCCGCAGTCCGGTTATCGCTATTACGCAATGCGGCAGTTACCACGCCTGAATGCGATTCTTGCGCTGAAGGATCTGGGCTTGACGCTGGATCAGGTCGCTTCTCTGCTTAAGGATGAGGTATCGCCGGAAGCCCTGCGCGGAATGTTGCTGCTCAAGAAGGCGGAAACAGAACAGGCGATCCGGGCCGAGGAACAGCGCCTGCGACATATCGAAAGCCGTATTGCGCAGATCGACAGGCGGGACGGGTCGGTCAGCTACGATGTCGTGACCAAGTCTCTGCCGCCGCAGACGATCCTTACAACGCAGCACAGCGTTGCCGATTTCGAGGAGGCTGGTTCTCTGGTGGCTCAGGTGGCGGCGGTCGGCCGGGCTGCTCTCCGTCCTTCCAGTCGGGGCAACCTGGTGGTGCTCGCACGCAACGAGCCTGAAATTGACCGCCTGGATCTCTCGATCGGGTATTTGCTGCGGCGTACGCTCGATCGCCCGCTGAAAGCCGACGGATTTACGTTCGAGCCGCAGAACCTGCCGGCGATAAAGCTGGCCGCAACGGTTGTGCGTCAGGGCACAAATTCCGAAAGCCACGCCGCGTTCGGTGCCATTGGCAAATGGATTGAAGCGAACGGATTTTCCATCGCGGGACCGAGCCGCGAGATATTCCTGGAACCGGTACTTGAGCCGCCTGGCTTCGACAAGGCGCTGGTGGAGATTCAGTTCCCCGTCACCGCCGCCTGACATCGCAATTTTGTTTTTCGCCGACCACCGCGTCCGCTGCCGGGACTTTCGCGGGCGGCTTACTGTACCCTCCCGGTCATGAAAGACCCATGTCATGAAACTCTATGGCGTTCCGCTTTCCGTCCACACCCGCAAGGTTCAGCTGGTCTTGCGTGCCAAGGAAATTGACCACGACCTGCAGGTCGTCATTCCCATCGTGCCAGATACCCTACCGGAGAATTGGGGACAGCTCAGCCCGAGTGGGCTCATACCCGTCCTCGAGGGCGGCGACTTCACGCTGCCTGACAGCGGAGCGATCATTCAGTATCTCGACTCAAAGCATCCCGACACGCCGGTCATTCCGGCCGATTCGCAAATGCGCGGACGGACTTTGTGGCTCGAGGCCTATCTCGGCGCCTTCTTCCGCGATGTAATGCACCCGTTGTTCCACCAGCGCGTCGTAGCGCAAATGCGCGGCGCAACGCCCGACAACGGTATTATCGACCATGTACTCTCGAGCGTTGCCCCTCGCTTTTTCGACTATCTTGAAGGCGAGGCAAGCGGCGAATACCTGGTCGGGGACACCATGACGGTTGCCGACATATCCGTCGGCTCGAATCTGGTGCTGTTCCACTATCTCGGCGAAACCCTAAGCGCTGAACGTTATCCCGCTCTGTCGATCTATTTCGGACGGCTGCTGAAGACACGCGCGTTCGTGGAACAGTTGGAGGCAGAGGTACCATTCACCGGACAGATGGGATTTTCGCAGGCAGGTCTCGCCGCGTGAAACTTGGCAGGCCGGGCGCTTTGCCCGGTCGCGCCTGCCGATATGCACAATCTCAAGAGCGGCAAAGTCGCCAAGAGTGGCAAAAGTCAGGGAAAACAAAGAAAGATTGTGCAAAAAGCATTCGCCGGACAAACGAACGCCCGCCAGTGGGAGGAGGTACTGGCGGGCGTCGTTTCGACGTGACAGGGCTGGGAGGAGGATGCCCTGCGTGTCACACGCCCGTCGGCTGGGAGGAGGATGCCTAGGGACGCGATCTCTTGTTCAATCAGCCGTTCTGACGGCGGGCGACAAACTTGATGTCGCTGCGGCTAATGCCGAGGTCGGCGAGCTCACGCTGAGAAAGGCGGGACAGTTCGTCGACCGCACGGCGATAGCTCACCCAGTTGCTGTACTTTTGGCGCATGGCGTCAAACATCTTCTTATTCCTTAATTCCCGAAACGCATCTGCGTTCCGCGCCGTTGTTGTCCTAGGATATATTTCACCACTCGAATTAAAAGAAGTGCCCATTCTGCATGTCTGACATGCGTCTGGTGCAATGCAGCAAACTGTGGATAGGGCAGGTGGATCTGATTCGAAAAATCTTCATGAAAACAAAAGAAAAGCCTTGTGTGCATTGCACACAAGGCGGACGCTACGTAACCTCTGGGAAGTTAATTCCTATTCGGCTGCATCATGCGTGCGCTGTGGCCTGCGATGCAGCAATTCTTGCAGGAACTGGCCTGTGTAGCTCTCATTGACTTCTGCCACATCCTCCGGCCGGCCGGTTGCCACCACCTGGCCGCCGCCGTCGCCGCCTTCCGGTCCAAGGTCGATGATCCAGTCGGCGGTCTTGATGACCTCCAGATTGTGCTCGATCACCAGAACCGTGTTTCCCTGGTCGACCAGTTCGTGCAGCACGTCGAGCAGTTTTGCGACATCGTGGAAATGCAGGCCCGTGGTCGGCTCGTCGAGAATATAGAGCGTGCGGCCGGTCGAGCGCTTTGAAAGCTCCTTTGCCAGCTTGACGCGTTGTGCTTCGCCGCCGGAAAGGGTCGTTGCCTGCTGACCGACCTTGATATAGCCGAGGCCGACCCGGGCAAGCGTTTCTATCTTGTCGCGAACGGCAGGAACGGCGGAGAAGAACTCGGCAGCTTCCTCGACCGTCATGTCGAGTACGTCGGCAATCGACTTGCCCTTGAATTCTACTTCCAGGGTCTCGCGGTTGTAGCGCTTGCCCTTGCAGACGTCACAGGTGACATAGACATCGGGCAGGAAGTGCATCTCGATTTTGATGACGCCGTCGCCCTGGCAGGCTTCGCAACGCCCGCCCTTGACGTTGAAGGAGAACCGGCCCGGCTGATAACCGCGTGCTTTCGCCTCCGGCATGCCGGCGAACCACTCGCGGATCGGGGTGAAAGCGCCGGTGTAGGTCGCCGGGTTTGACCGGGGCGTCCGGCCGATCGGCGACTGATCGATATCGATCACCTTGTCGAGAACTTCAAGGCCTTCGATCCGGTCATGCGGAGCCGGGTTTTCACGGGCACCGTTGAGGCGCCGGGCGGCGGCCTTATAGAGCGTGTCGATCAGGAAGGTCGACTTGCCGCCACCGGAAACACCGGTGACGCAGGTAAAGGTGCTGAGCGGCACATCGACATCGATGTCTTTCAGGTTGTTGCCGCGGGCGCCACGAACGGCTATCTGCCGCTTCTTGTTGATCTTGCGGCGGCCATCGGTGCGCGCAATCATCTTGGCGCCGGATAGATACTGGCCGGTCAGGGAGTTCGGATTGGCCATGATTTCGGCCGGTGTGCCCTTGGCCACGACTTCACCGCCGTGGACGCCGGCTCCCGGGCCGACATCGACCACGTAGTCTGCCGTCAGCACCGCGTCCTCGTCATGTTCGACGACGATGACGGTGTTGCCGAGGTCGCGCAGGTGCTTCAGCGTTTCCAGGAGCCGCGCATTGTCGCGCTGGTGCAGGCCGATGGAGGGCTCGTCGAGAACGTAAAGCACACCGGTCAGGCCGGAACCGATCTGCGAGGCGAGCCTGATACGCTGGCTTTCGCCGCCCGACAGCGTTCCGGAGGAGCGGGACAGGGTCAAATACTCAAGACCGACATCGTTGAGGAATGTCAGACGCTCGCGGATTTCCTTGAGGATCCGTCCGGCAATCTCGCTCTGCTTGTCGTTGAGCTTTTCCAACAGGCCCTCATACCAGCGGCTGGCCTCGCGGATGGAATATTCGGTGATCTGGCCGATATGCATGCCGGCGATCTTCACTGCCAGCGCTTCCGGCTTCAGGCGAAAGCCGCTGCAGGCCGGGCAGGCATGGTCGGACTGGAAGCGCGCGAGTTCCTCGCGCACCCAGGTGGACTCGGTCTCGCGCCAGCGCCGCTCGATGTTGCCGATCACGCCTTCAAAGGTCTTTTCCGTACGGTAGCTGCGCACGCCGTCGTCATAGACGAATTCGATGGCGGTCTTGCCGGTGCCGTGCAGGATTGCCTCGTGGACCTCCGCCGGCAGATCCTTCCAGGGCGTTGCCATGGACACCTTGAAGTGGCTGCAGATCGCTTCAAGGGTCTGGGCGTAGTAAGGCGAGGTGGCGCCGGTCTTGGCCCAGGGCAGCACTGCTCCTTCGCGCAAGGAAAGCGAATGGTCGGGAACGACCAGGTCTTCCTCAAAAGCCAGTGTCGTGCCGAGGCCGTCGCATGTCGGGCAGGCACCAAACGGATTGTTGAAGGAAAAGAGCCGCGGCTCAATCTCCGGTATGGTGAAGCCCGAAACAGGGCAAGCGAACTTTTCCGAAAAAATGATCCGCTCCGGATCGCCATTAGCGTCGGTCCGGTCGGCAAATTCGGCGATGGCTATGCCATCTGCAAGTTTCAGCGCCGTTTCAAGCGAATCCGCCAGGCGGCCGGCGATATCGTCGCGCACGACAAGACGGTCCACGACCACATCAATGTCGTGTTTGAATTTCTTGTCGAGGGCAGGGGCCTCGGCAATCTCGTAGAAGGTTCCGTCTATCTTGACGCGCTGGAAGCCCTTCTTCATGAGTTCCGCCAGTTCCTTTCGGTACTCGCCCTTGCGGCCACGCACCATGGGGGCGAGCAGATAAAGGCGGGCGCCTTCTTCCAGTTCCATAACCCGGTCGACCATCTGGCTGACCGTCTGGCTCTCGATCGGCAGGCCGGTCGCCGGGGAATAGGGAATGCCGACACGTGCGAACAGAAGGCGCATATAGTCGTAGATCTCGGTGACCGTGCCGACCGTGGAGCGCGGATTGCGGGACGTGGTCTTCTGCTCGATGGAAATCGCCGGAGACAGGCCGTCGATCTGGTCGACATCCGGTTTCTGCATCATCTCCAGGAACTGGCGCGCGTAGGCGGACAAGCTTTCCACGTAGCGTCGCTGGCCTTCGGCATAGATCGTGTCGAAAGCCAGCGACGACTTGCCGGAGCCGGAAAGTCCGGTCATGACGATCAGCCGGTCTCTGGGCAGGTCCAGATCGATGCCCTTGAGATTATGCTCGCGCGCGCCGCGGATGCTGAGCATCTTCGTCGGGTCGCTTTTCCAGGCGTCGTCCGGCTGTCCGTCCTTGGATGTCGTCATTGTCGGTCTTTCTGAGCGCGCACTGGTCCGGCTGCTGCGGCCCGCGCAGGCGCATGGTTGTCGAGAGGCGGAACGTGTCCGTTTGCCCCGATATAGCAGTTTAGGCGGGCGGTTCCAGAGAGGCTTTTAAAGCATCCTCCATTTGCGCCCGCCGGATGCGATGCCTGATTGAATCGGTTTTACAGAAATGATAAGAACAAAACAAGTACATTGCTACGGGCAGCGTCAGGAATGCATGGGCCGAAACAGGCGAGGGGCTCCATTTCCCGCCAGCAAGTTTCCTGACACGGTTTTGTGCGTGATTTGGAACAAAAACGGAGCAAAATGTAACGGAGCGCAATCAGGGGTAGTTCTTACGCTTTCTGATTGAAAAGCAGGCAGCCCTGGCCGGTAGCTGGTCACGGCCTGCCTTGTGGAAAATGGGTGCTGGCAAAGGAAAAGTGCAGCACAGCTGTTGGCGGACCGCTAGGGTTCTGATTTCTAGCAGCATGGCTTGCAGCGCGGTTCAGGGTCGGCCAATGCCGGAGAAGCATGGCGATCTGAGCAGAACCGCGCGAGAACAGACAGGAGTGCAGTATGGCGGGCAGCGTCAACAAAGTAATTTTGGTCGGCAATCTGGGTGCCGATCCGGAAATCCGCCGTACGCAGGATGGCCGCGCCATCGCAAACCTGCGTATTGCGACCTCTGAGTCCTGGCGCGACCGCAACACCGGCGAACGCCGGGAAAAGACCGAATGGCACCGTGTGGTCATCTTCAATGACGGCCTGTGCAAGGTGGCGGAACAGTATCTGCGCAAGGGATCGAAGGTCTATCTTGAAGGCCAGCTGCAGACCCGCAAATGGCAGGACCAGTCCGGCCAGGATCGCTATTCCACCGAAATCGTGCTGCAAGGCTTCAACTCCAACCTGACCATGCTCGATGGTCGCGGCGAAGGCGGCGGTAGCGGTAGTCTGCCAGACTATGGCAATGACAGCCAGGGCGGCGGCAGCTTTGGGGGTGGATCCGGAGGCGGCTTCGGTGGCGGTGGCAGCTACGGCGGCGGCTCCGGCGGTTCGGGTGGCGGCGGCTACGGCGGGCCGTCCGGCGGTGGCGGCGGCCCGATGGACGACGAAATTCCGTTCTGATCGGACCGAAATTTTTTCATGGGCCGCCGATTTCTACCGGCGGCCCTTTTCGTGAAATGTCCGTCGCGGCAATTTCGTCACAGTGATTTGAATTCAAATGCTGTGAATCCTGCCGGGTCTTAACCATACCAAGAAGCCTGCTATAGTAATTTGCTGGTGGACGCGTGTTTCCACCCTGTGGATTTGGCCGGGTTGCCTTCAATTCGCCGGGAACTTGGGGTGCATGCGTAAAGGGTTGTTCCGCAAAAGGTGGAGCAGATCGCATTTCCCTGGGCAGGGTATGAAATCTCCGGCGGTCGGGGCGCAGCGACAGGCCGTTACCAGAACGAAAAATTTACGGGTTGAAACAATGCAAACGATGAAAATGGGGCACGGTGAGCGCGACAAGGCCAGCAACCGCTCCCGGCGGGTTATCGGAACGGCATTCAAGGCCGGTCTCATGGCGACTGTTCTGGCCGCCGGGTTCACGTCCGTTGCCGTCGAACCGGCGTCTGCCCAGGGTCTTTTCCAGCGGTTGTTCAACCCGGAAGCCCACCGCAAGCAGCAAGAGCGTGAACGCCAGGAAGCACTGCGCAAGAAGGTGGTGACGGCAACTGTCTCCGCACCCCGTTACCTGGCCTATTCGCCGGATGTGTGGAAGAAGGTCTCGCTGGAGGAACTCTCCGAAAAGAAGACGGCCGAAGCACAGCCGTCTCCCGAAGACGCGGTGACCGACGCTCCGGCTGCCAACGTCTCCACGACCGATACCCTACCGCCCGCACCGGTCGTTCTGACTGCCTTTGACGAAGCCCGTCCTGCGCTCAAGGACATGACACTCACGGTACTGCCGGAAGTGGGTGAGGCGCTGATAGCCTATTACCGCGAACATCCTGATTTTCTCTGGGTGGAGGATGGACAGGTGACGCTCCGGGCTGCACAGCTCCGCCGCGCTCTCGCCGATGCCGGTCTCTATGCCCTCAATCCGGAGGACTATTTCGTTGCCTTGCCGGCAACCACAGGCCTTGAGGGTGCCGACAAGGACGCTGCCCTGATGCGCTTCGAAATGGATCTCAGCGCCGCAGCGATCACCTATGTGCTCGACGCCAAACGTGGCCGCGTCGATCCGAACCGGATTTCGCAATATCACGACCTGCCGCGCCACGAGGTCGACCTCGTTGCCGCGCTGCAGACACTTCAGGCTGCCGACGACCTGTCATCTGCGCTTGCAACGATGCAACCGCAGAACGACCATTTTCGCAAGCTGACGGAAGAACTCGCCCGGCTGAAGGCCGAGGACGAGGAAGCGGACCAGATCGTCATCGCACCGGACACGTTCCTGAAGGCGGGCAAGTCCAGCCCGGAGATGAAAAATATCGTCGCTGCGATCAACAAGAACGGATCGGCAGAACTGAGGACGGCTCATGCGGAAACCCTTGCCGCTTACGACGGCGCGGAGCTCTATTCCCCGGAACTGGTCGAACTGGTCAAGGGGTTCCAGAAGGAAGCCAAGCTGACGCCGGACGGCATTGTCGGCAAGAACACGATCCTGGCGATGGTCGGCGAGACCAATGCCGCAAAGATCGCCAAGGTCGAGCTGGCAATGGAACGCAGCCGCTGGATCCCGGAAGTGCTGGGAGAGCGCAAGGTCTTCATCAACCAGGCCGCTTTCACCGCCACCTATACCGCACCGGGCGAGGTGCCGCTGTCCATGCGTGTCGTGGTCGGTACCAAGGCCAACCAGACGAACTTCTTCTACGACAAGATCGAGATCGTGGAATACAACCCTTACTGGGGCGTGCCATACTCGATCATCGTCAACGAGATGCTGCCGAAACTGGCGCGCGATCCGAGCTATCTCGACCGCGCCGGCTATGAAGTCACGACCGCCGGAGGCCGGCAGATTTCGTCGTCATCCGTCGACTGGTACGCGGTTGCCTCCAAGCAGCAGTCGGTGAATGTGCGCCAGTATCCGGGCAGCTCCAATGCGCTTGGGGAAGTGAAGATCCTGTTCCCGAACAAGCATCACATCTATATGCACGATACGCCGGCCAAGAACCTCTTTGCCAAGGACATGCGTGCATATAGCCACGGCTGCATCCGCCTGCACGACCCCAAGGCCATGGCAGCTGCCGTGCTCGGCAAGTCCAAGGACTATGTGACGTCGCGCATTGCCGGCGGGCAGAACGAGCAGGAGCAGGTGACCGGCGACATTCCGGTCTATGTCTCCTATTTCACCGCCTGGCCTGAGCTGGACGGCAGTGTTGCCTATTATTCCGACGTCTATGATCGCGACCGCTATCTGATGCAGGCCATCGACAAGACCGAGGACCTGCGCGCCAAGGCGAGGACGTCCTGATAATTCCAGGACGTTTGACGTAAAAATGAAAACCGCCGGATTTCCACCCGGCGGTTTTTTCTTTCAGGATCGTTCTGCCCCATTTCAGGATGCGCCACCAAGGCAATCGGCCATCGATTTCGACAATCCCGACAAGAGGTTTGGATAAAGATCCGGACCATTTGGCAACTCCGCGCCAAGCGGATCGAGTACGCCTTTGCGGGCGTTGCTGCCTTCCAGCACAACATCCACGAGCTTTGAATCGAACTGCGGTTCCTGAAAGACACAGGCAACGTTCAGCGCCTTGATCTTTTCCTGAATTTCCCGAATCCGGTCGGCACTGGCAAGCGCCTCGGGCGATACGGTCACAGACCCGCTGGCCTCGATGCCGTAGTGATGCTCGAAATGATGATAGGCATCGTGGAAGACGATGAAGGCCTTGTTCGAAAGCGGGGAAAGCTGGGTGCCGATTTCGCCGTCAAGCTGGGTGATCCGGTCGGCGAAAGCCCCGGCATTGTTGCGATAGGTATCCGCATTGTCCGGGTCGTTCCCGGCGAGGGTTTCGGCCATCGCCCTGGCAATCGCAATACCGTTGTCCGGGTTCAACCAGATATGCGCGTCGTGCTCTTCTCCATGATGATGGTGCTCGTGATCAGCATGCCCCTCTTCTGCATGGGTTTCCTCGTCGTGGCCGTCATCTTCATCGTGATGACCTTCCTCGTGCCCGTGTTCATCACCGTGCCCGTGTTCATCACCGTGCCCATGTTCATCACCGTGGTCGTGTCCCTCGAAATCACCGCCTTCGCGAATATCCAGCTGTTCAATGCCCGGTGCTTCCATCAACTCGACGGCCGTCGCCTGGCCTGCCATGGCCGCAATGGGTTTTTCGAGCGAAGGGGTCAACTCCGGCCCGATCCAGAACACGATGTCTGCGTCCTGCAGGAGCGCCGCCTGGGATGGCTTCAACGAAAAACCGTGTGGTGAAGACGAACCATCGATCAAGATCTGCGGTGAGCCGACACCGGCCATCACGGCAGCGGCGATGGAGTGCAGGGGTTTGATGGTGGTAACCACTTTCGGTGCCTCTGCCTGCGCGCCAGCGGTGAGGGCCAGAACCAGACCGCTTGCGGCAAGGAGTGTGCTGACTTTAATAGCGGGCAGGGTGGGGTACTGTCGGGGAAAGTGCATCGAGGGAAGTCCAGCTATGTAATTTAGTAACATGTAATTTTATAACGTTATCGCAATTGCGGTGCAAGTCCGTTTCGAACGATTGTTGAGAACCGATAGTGCGAAGACCTTGGTTTGCAGCCGAGGCACAGGTAAGCTTCGATAAAAATGCCGACGGATCAAAAGCTTCATGCCGACCAGCACAGATATCCTGACAGAACGGTTCCTAAAGCCCAGCCCGCCCAAGGCTGCCCAACTGATCGTGACCATCTATGGTGACATCGTGGAGCCGCGCGGAGGTGTGCTCTGGATGGGGGACCTCATCAGCCTGTGCGCGGGCTTCGGCGTCAACGAGTCGCTGGTCCGAACGGCCGTGTCCCGTCTCGTGTCCAAGGGGCAACTGGTGGGTGAGCGCGAGGGGCGGCGGAGTTTTTATGCGCTGACGGCGGAAGCGCGAGAAGAATACCACCTTGCGGCAGACCTGTTTTTCGGCCCGGCTGATGGCGAATGCGGCTGGTTGTTGAGCCATAGTGCCGACCCGGTTGAACAGGCCATGTTGTTGCGTCACGGTTTTGCCTGTCTGGAGGGGGATACCTTTGTCGGTGCGGACAGGCCTGGAATGCCAAAACTGGGAATAGCGTTTCGCGCGGAGGCGATCCATCCCGGTGACACGGCGTTGGCGGATCTCGTGCGCGACCGGTTCGCGCTTGACGGCCTGTCTTCGGACTATGCGGACTTCGTCTTTCGCTTCGAGCCGATGCAGGATTACCTTGCGGGTCTGACGCCGCAGGCTGCCTTGTTGTTCCGCCTTGCGCTTGTTCATGCCTATCGGGGTATCCGATTGCGCGACCCGCGCCTGCCTCGATCGGTGCTGCCGGAAACCTGGCCCGGCATTGCGGCGCGCGCACTTTTTGCCGAGCTTTATGCCGGGCTCTCGCCGGCGGCGGATCGGTATATCGGCGAGCACCTGCTCAATCAGGACGGGCCCCTGGCTGCCAATCCGGAACCGGTCCGAGAAAGAATGCAGTCTTTGGCAGCAAGTGCTTGAAAAGATGGCTGTTTTTATTCCCCTCTTTGATGTAAATTAAAACATCACACAAAAAATCAAAAACGTACTTTTTCTGTGACGTATTGTGCGGTATCCTTTCGGAAAGTCCACATGACGAAAGGAGGCGTCATGTACGCTCAGATGGTGAAGACCGACGCGACGAAGCTGCGCGACATTTCCGAAATGTCGCCGGAAGAGCGCGCCTTTCAGGAACGCATCGACCGCGGCGAGAAGATCGAGCCGACGGACTGGATGCCGGAAGGCTACCGCAAGACGCTCATTCGTCAGATCGGACAGCATGCTCATTCCGAAATCGTCGGCCAGTTGCCGGAAGGCAACTGGATCACCCGTGCGCCAACTCTTGAGCGCAAGGCGATCCTGCTTGCGAAAGTGCAGGACGAAGCCGGACACGGTCTTTATCTCTACTGTGCCGCGGAAACGCTCGGTGTGAGCCGGGACGAACTGATCGAGCTGCTCCATGCGGGCAAGATGAAATACTCTTCGATCTTCAACTATCCGACCCTGACATGGGCCGATATCGGTGCCGTTGGCTGGCTGGTGGACGGCGCGGCGATCATGAACCAGGTGCCGCTGCAGCGCACGTCGTTCGGACCTTACTCCCGCGCCATGATCCGCATCTGCAAGGAAGAAAGTTTCCACCAGCGCCAGGGCTACGACATCATGATGAAGATGGCCAAGGGCTCAGAGGCGCAGCGCCGCATGGCGCAGGATGCGCTCAACCGCTTCTGGTATCCGTCCCTGATGATGTTCGGTCCGTCCGACAAGGACTCGATCCATTCCGCCCAGTCCATGGCCTGGAAAATCAAGATCAACACCAATGACGAGCTGCGCCAGAAATTCGTCGATCAAACGGTGCCGCAGGCCGAGTATCTGGGCTTGAGCGTTCCGGACGAAAACCTCAAGTGGAACGAGGAGAATGGCGGATACGACTTCTCCGAGCCAGACTGGAGCGAGTTCTTCGAGGTTCTGAAGGGCAATGGCCCGTGCAATCGCGAGCGCATGGAAGCCCGCGTCAAGGCCTGGGAGGACGGTGCCTGGGTGCGCGATGCCCTGATGGCCCATGCGGACAAACGCGCCGCCGCGCGCACAGCGGCGGAGTAAGCCTGATGAGCGAAATGCACCTCGCGGAGCTGAACATTGCCCGCCTCCGCTACGACATCAACGATCCGCGTGTCGCCGATTTCGTCAACAATCTCAACCGGGTGAATGCGGCTGCCGAACGCAGCCCCGGTTTCGTCTGGCGCCTTGTCGCAGACGCGGACACCTCGGTTGCCATGGCACCGGAAGCGGATCCGATGGTGATCCCGAACCTGTCTGTCTGGACTGATGTTACGTCGCTCGAAAACTTCGTTTTCAAGACCGTGCACAAACGCATCTACGACCGCCGTGCCGAATGGTTCGATCTTATGGACAAGATGCATTTCGTCATGTGGCGGGTTGAAGCCGGACATCAGCCGACGCTGGAAGAAGCGTTTGAACGGCTCGATCACCTCAATGCCAACGGCTCCAGCGACCACGCATTCGGCTGGGACCATCTGCGCGAGGCCAATCTGTGGCGCTCGGTCGGATGCTCCGGCTCTGCCGCCTGATTTTCGGAGGAAAAAGCATGAAAAAGGAATGGCCGCTTTGGGAGGTCTTCATCCGGGGGCAGCACGGTCTGAACCACCGGCATGTCGGCTCGCTGCACGCGCCGGACGCCGAGATGGCGATCAAGAATGCCCGCGATGTCTATACCCGTCGCAAGGAAGGCGTGTCGATCTGGGTGGTTCCGTCGGCACAGATCACGGCGTCCGATCCCGGTGCCAAGGACGCCTTGTTCGAACCGTCCATGGACAAGATCTACCGCCATCCGAGTTTCTACGACATTCCAGATGAAGTCGGTAAGATGTGATGGTGACCGAGGCTAAAACAGGCGATTTGATCGCAAACGATATTCTGTTCGAGTGGCTGCTGCGGCGCGGCGACACGGCACTGGTTCTTGGCCATCGTGTATCGGAGTGGTGCGGACATTCTCCGGTTCTGGAGGAAGATATCGCACTCGCGAATATCGCACTCGATCTTATCGGGCAGGCGCGTCTGTGGTTGAGCCTTGCCGGTGAGGTTGAAGGCAAGGGACGCGGTGAAAACGAGCTCGCCTATCTGCGCGATGCCTGGGACTTCCGCAATATTCTCCTGGCCGAGCAACCGAACGGAGATTTCGGCAAGACGCTGATGCGCCAGTTCCTGATCGACGCCTATCAGGTGCCGCTTCTGGAAGCGCTCAAGGCCTCGAAAGACGGCCGTATCGCCGCCATTGCCGCCAAGGCCGCCAAGGAAGTCGCCTATCACCTGGACCGTTCGGCAGATCTTGTGATCCGACTGGGCGACGGCACTCCGGAAAGCAATCGGCGCATGCAGGAGGCACTGGATAGTCTCTGGTCCTATACCGGTGAAATGTTTGCGGGCGATGCCATCGACAAGGCCGTCGCGGAAGCCGGTCTGGCACCCGATCCGTCGGAGCTGAAGCCGCTCTGGCAGGAAACGGTCGATGCCGTCCTGGCCGAAGCGACGCTGACGAAACCGGACGGCGACTTCGCTCATCTGGGCGGTATCAGCGGCAAGCATTCCGAACATCTCGGCCATCTGCTGGCTGAAATGCAGTTCCTGCAGCGCGCCTATCCCGGCGCGACCTGGTAACCCGATGCAGGTTTCAACGGACACGGTCTGGCAATGGCTGTCGGAGATCCCGGATCCGGAAATTCCGGTCCTGTCCCTGACGGATCTCGGCGTCATCCGGGATGTCGGCTGGGAGGCGGAAACGCTTGTCGTAACCGTCACCCCGACCTATTCCGGCTGTCCGGCAACGGCAGTGATCAACCTCGACATCGAAACCAAGCTCCGGTCTTGCGGCATCAAGGATCTGCGTCTGGATCAAAGGCTCAGTCCGCCCTGGACGACGGATTGGCTGACAGTCGAGGGCCGGACGAAACTGCGCGAATACGGCATTGCGCCGCCCGTCGATGGAACCCGTTCCAGCACGGCGCAGTCCGGCCGGCTGTCACGATTGACGGGGGGAGGCACTTTCACAGTGTCCTGTCCGCGTTGTGGGTCCGAAAATACCGAAAAGATTAGCCAATTTGGCTCCACACCTTGCAAAGCGGCCTATCGCTGCAAGGCGTGTCTGGAGCCGTTCGACTATTTCAAATGCCACTGAAAGGCATTTTCGAAAAACATCCGGGAGGAAGAGCATGTCGCGGTTTCACGCCCTGACAGTGACCGAGGTAACGCATGACACGCGCGATGCGGTCGTCGTGACGCTGCGGCCACAGCCAGAAGAGGTGGACCTTTTCAGGTTCTCACAGGGCCAGTACCTTACCTTCAGACGCGATTTCGAGGGCCATGAAGTCCGGCGCTGCTATTCCATTTGCGCCGGCACCGAGGACGGCGCCCTGAAGGTCGGCATCAAGCGGGTCGATGGCGGCGCGTTTTCCTGCTGGGTCAACGAAAACCTTCGCCCTGGCGATACGGTGGAAGCAATGCCGCCGCTCGGCAGCTTCAACGCGCCGATCGAACCGGATCAGGCCCGGTTCTATGTCGGTTTTGCAGGCGGTTCCGGTATCACTCCGATCCTGTCGATCCTGAAAACCGTCCTGGCGCGTGAACCGCGGTCCCAGTTCACGCTGGTCTATGCCAACCGGCAGGTGTCATCGATCATGTTCCGAGAGGAACTGGAGGATCTGAAGAACCGCTATCTCGGCCGTCTGCATGTGATCCATATCCTGAAGAGCGACGCCCAGGACACCGAGCTCTTTTCCGGCCGCATCGACGAGGAAAAGCTTGCCGATCTTTTCGATACGCTGATCGATCCGCTGGATGTCGACCTTGCCTTCCTCTGCGGTCCGCACGGCATGATGGAGACCGTCCGCGCCAGCCTCGAATCCCGTGGTGTTTCTGCCGACAAGATCAAGCAGGAGCTCTTCAAGTCGGACCAGCCCGGCCGTCTGCCGCCGAAGCTGCGCCCGGAGGTGATCGACGGCTCCGCCAAGGAAGCCGATCTGAAGCTGACCATCGACGGCACGACCCGGGAGATCCACATGGAACCGGGCGAAACCATCCTGGAAGCCGCGCACCGGCACAATATCGACGCTCCTTATTCCTGCTGCGCCGGGGTCTGTTCCACCTGCCGCGGCAAGGTGTTGGAAGGCGAGGTCGAAATGGCTGCCAACCACGCGCTCGAAGATGACGAGATCCGCGACGGCTATGTGCTGACCTGCCAGTCGCGGCCGCTGACAAAACGCCTCGTCGTCACCTACGACGCCTGAGCTTCAAACAGATTTCAGAACTGGATTTCAAAATGACCGTTCATCCGCACAAAGTCCGTGTCCTGGAAAGTTATCTGGCGGGGAGCTGGCGGCCCGGCAAAGCCGAAGGCAAAGCCCTGCTGGATGCAGCCACCGGAGCACCTGTGGCAACCATCGATGCCTCCGGTCTGGACCTTGCCGAAGCGCTGGCATACGGGCGTGAAAAGGGCGGCAGCGCCTTGCGCAAGATGACCTATCATGAACGCGCCCTAATGCTGAAAACGCTGGCGCAGGCGCTGATGGATCAGAAGGAAATCTTCTACAAGGAAAGCTTCGCCACCGGTGCTACCCGTAAGGACAGCTGGATCGATATCGAAGGCGGTATCGGCACCATGTTCGCCTATTCGTCGAAGGCCCGGCGGGAAATGCCGAACACGCGGGTCTTCGTAGAGGGGCCGGTCGAACAGCTCTCCCGCGACAACAGCTTTTCCGGCCAGCACGTGCTGACGCCTCTACGCGGAATAGCCGTTCATATTAACGCCTTCAACTTCCCGTGCTGGGGCATGCTGGAAAAGATCGCGCCCGCCCTTATCGCGGGCGTGCCCTGCCTCGTGAAGCCCGCCAGCCAGACCGCCTATCTGACCGAACTGATGGTCCGGCATATCCTTGCGACCGGCATTCTGCCGGAAGGCGCGCTGCAGCTGCTGTGCGGCTCCGCCGGCGATCTGATCGACCATGTGACCGGACAGGACGTTGTGACCTTCACCGGTTCTGCCGCAACTGGACAGATGCTGCGGGCGAACCCGGCGATCGTCCGGAATTCGGTACGTTTTTCCATGGAAGCGGACAGTCTCAATGCGGCCGTGCTTGGGAGCGATGTGACCCCGGAAGATCCGGAATTCGATCTGTTCGTAAAGGAAGTCGCCCGGGAAATGACGGTGAAGGCCGGTCAGAAATGCACCGCCATCCGCCGTGTGATCGTGCCGCGCAAGCTGGTCTCCGCTGTGGCGGACGCTCTGGGACAGCGGCTTGCGAAAACGGTAATTGGCGATCCGCGTGAAGAGAGCGTTACCATGGGGCCGCTTGCCTCCGCCGGCCAGCGCGAGGAAGTGCTGACCCGCGTCGCGGACCTGAAGGCAGAAGCAGAATTGCTGCCCGGTGCATCAGGTTCCTGCGATGCGGCGGGTGCTTTCGCTGCCCCGGTCCTGCTTCACTGCGACAAGCCGCTGACCGCGGAAGCCATCCATTCGGTGGAGGCATTCGGGCCGGTGGTCACGCTTATGCCTTATGACGAACTGGAAGAGGCGGTGGAGCTGACCCACAAGGGCAAGGGCTCGCTGGTTGCTTCCCTCTTCACCAACAATCCGGCCGTTGCAGAGGAAACGGTTCTCGGTATGGCGCCTTTCCATGGCCGCGTGATGATCGGCAACCGTGCCAGCGCGAAATCATCGACGGGTCACGGCTCACCGCTGCCGATGCTGGTTCACGGCGGGCCGGGCCGGGCAGGCGGGGGCGAAGAACTCGGCGGCCTACGGTCCGTGAAGCACTACATGCAACGCACCGCAATTCAAGGGACACCGGCATTTCTTGGGGCCGTGACCGGCCGCTGGATCGCGGGTGCGCCGGGGCAGGAAGACAGCCGTCATCCGTTCCGCAAGTCCCTCGCGGAGCTGAAGATCGGCGACCAGCTGAAGACGAATGCGCGGACCGTTTCGCTGGAGGACATCGAACATTTCGCGACCTTCACCGGCGATACGTTCTACGCCCATATGGATGAAGCCGCCGCACAGCGGAACCCGTTCTTCGAAGGCCGGGTTGCGCACGGATATCTGATCGTCTCCTTCGCTGCGGGTCTCTTCGTCGATCCGGACGAAGGCCCGGTGCTCGCCAACTATGGCGTCGACAATCTGCGTTTCATGACACCGGTGAATGCAGGCGATGCGCTGAAGGTTCAACTCACCGCCAAGGAAATCTCGCCCCGCATTTCCGCCGACTACGGTGAGGTTCGCTGGGATTGCCTGGTGACCAACCAGAAGGACGAAGCCGTCGCGCAGTATGACGTGCTGACGCTGGTTGCCAAGGAGTGGCCGGCGAGCGTTTGAGGGAAGCAACCTGCGAAAAGGCCACCCCTTTGGGTGGCCTTTTTTGTTGGGCGAAGTTTCAAGCAACAACCTCTCCTCCATCATCCCGGCTAAGCGAAGCGCGCGCCAGGACCGGGGAACCGGAAACATATCCGGGCCTGCACCCTGGAAGAGCTGATTTGGGCGCTCCGGTCCCGGATCTTTGCCGCGCTGCGTCCGGGATGACGATGGATGGGACGGTTGTTTTCGGTGAGGGCTTCGGCCCTACAGGCGCCCAATCGTAACCATCACTCTTTCGTCCGGTTGTCGACCACGCGCTTCGCCTTTCCGGCGGAGCGTTCCACCTGGCCGGGTTCGGTGACATCGATCTTTGCCGATACCCCGACAACGCTCTTGATATGGTGGGAGAGTTCCCTGGCCGATGCCTGACGCGCGTCGCCGGAGGCTGCATTGGGCAAGGCCTCCACATGCACGGTCATCACGTCGAGCCGGTCGGATCTCGTCAGTTCGATCTGGAAATGCGGCGACAGGCCTTCGCATTTCAGGATCTGTTCCTCGATCTGGGTCGGGAAGACGTTGACGCCTCTGAGAATGATCATGTCGTCGGAGCGGCCGGTGATTTTTTCCATGCGCCGCATGGAGCGGGCGGTGCCAGGCAGAAGCCGCGTCAGGTCGCGGGTGCGATAGCGCACCATCGGCAGGCCTTCCTTGGTCAGCGTGGTGAAGACCAGTTCGCCGATCTCGCCATCCGGCAGGACTTCCTCCGTCACCGGATCGATGATTTCCGGGAAGAAATGATCTTCCCAGATATGCAGACCGTCCTTGGTCTCCACGCACTCGTTGGCGACGCCGGGCCCGAGCACTTCCGACAGGCCGTAAATATCGACGGCATGCATGTCGAAGGCTTCCTCGATTTCCAATCGCATGGCGTTTGTCCACGGCTCCGCACCAAAAATGCCGGTGGCGAGAGAGCTTTCACGCGGGTCGATGCCCTGACGGCGGAATTCGTCGAGGATGGACAGGAGATAGGACGGCGTCACCATGATGATACGGGGCTTGAAGTCCTGGATCAGCGTCACCTGGCGCTCCGTCATGCCACCGGAAACCGGCACCACCGTGCAGCCCATTTTCTCCGCGCCGTAATGGGCGCCAAGGCCGCCAGTGAAGAGCCCGTAGCCATAGGCAATGTGAATGATATCGCCAGGCCGTCCACCGGACGCCCGGATCGAACGCGCCACCAGATGGGCCCACATGTCGATGTCGTTGGCGGTGTAGCCAACCACAGTCGGTTTGCCAGTCGTGCCCGAGGAGGCATGAACGCGCACGATCTTGTCGCGTGGGACCGCAAAGAGGCCGAAAGGATAATTGTCTCTGAGGTCCGCCTTTGTGGTGAACGGAAACTTCGCGAGATCGGCTAGGCTCTTCAGGTCGGACGGATGCACCCCCTTATCATCGAAGCGCTGCTTGAAAAGTGGAACGTTTTCATAAGCATGGGCGAGGGACCATTTCAGTCTCTCCAGCTGCAGCGCCGATATTTCGTCCCGGCTCGCTGTTTCAATAGGTTCGAGATCTCCGGGGAGCGGAGCCAGATTTTCCATGTTTCCTCCCTAGATCAGCGAACGCTCGGCCGGAACCAGTTGAGCGTCCAGAAGCTGATCGATCTTAAAGTGTTAGAGCATCTTTTGTGCGTTCTCCTGAACGTGCGATGCTCCGGACACCCCATTCAGGGTACCCACCGTCCTATTCCGGCAGTATCGTGCCCTTCGTCGTCCGGGAATTGCCGCGAAATTCGGCAATCACGATACCGTTCTGGTTGCTGACCGTCACATCGTAGAGACCGGACCGTCCCTGACGCGATTTCTCCCGGGCCAGCGCTGTCAACCTGTCGCCCAGATGGGCAGGTGCCAGAAAGGTGATGTCGCAGTGCTGGGCGACAGTTACCTGATTGTAGGTGTTGCAGGCGAAGGCGAAAGCACTATCGGCCAGCGTGAAGATATAGCCGCCGTGGCAGATGCCGTGACCGTTTGTCATGGCCTTGGTGACGGTCATCGCCATGGTCGAATGACCAGCGCGGACGGCTTCCAGTTTCATGTCGAGATGTTGCGTCGCCGTGTCCTGCGACCACATGCGATCGGCGCAGGCGCGTGCCAGTTCATCCGGTGTCATGAATGTCTCCTCGTTCAAGCGCCGGTAAACCGGGCAGGACGCTTTTCCAGGAACGCCGTGACGCCCTCGCGGTAATCATCGCTGCGCCCGGCGCGCCTTTGTGCATCACGCTCGGCATCAAGCTGACGGTCGAGCGGCTGGTCGGCCGCCTGTTGAATGAGCTCTTTCGTCAGTGCCAGGCCGGTCGTGGCACCCGCGGCCAGTTGGGTGGCGAGTTTTGCTGAAACTGCCATGAGATCGGTATCCGGCACGGCCTTCCAGATGAGGCCCCAGGCGGCGGCCGTCTCAGCGCCGAGCGGTTCGCCGGTCATGGTCAGTGCCTTGGCCCGCGCTTCACCGATCAGGCGCGGCAACAGCCAGGTGCCGCCTGAATCCGGTACAAGGCCGATTTTCGAGAACGCCTGTATAAAGCGCGCTGACTGAGCCGCAAGGACGATGTCGCAGGCGAGCGCGATATTGGCCCCGGCACCGGCAGCCACGCCATTGACGGCGCAGAGGACGGGCTTCTGCAGCGCACGGATCTGGCGGACAAGCGGGTTGTAGAGGGTTTCCAGCGTTACACCGAGATCGGGAGCCGCACCACCGGAGCGCATGTCCCGGTCGGACAGATCCTGTCCGGCGCAGAATGCCCGCCCGGCGCCGGTGAGCAATACGGCGCGGATCTCGGCACTGGTTTCGGCCTCTTTCAAGGCAGCTCGCAGCGCAAGGTGCATTGTTTCGTTGAACGCGTTCAGCCTGTCCGGCCGGTTCAAGGTGACCAGAAGATAGCCGTCCCGCTTTTCCGCAAGCACCGTTGGTGCATCCGTCATGCGCCCCTCCCAAAGCATCACATACTTATTCGGTTTTCCCGAAAAACTGTGACATTAATGCACGGGATTTCCTCCCGGTCAAAGGCAGATTTGGCCAAAACGGTTCGCTTTCCAATGCCAGTCCTCTGGAAGGGCCGTGACCGCGCAGACTTGCAGGCCCTATGCGAAATGCGTATCGAAATCAGCGAAATTGATTCAGCGGATATTTACTTTAATCGCCAATAGTTAGCCCAGTTTCTTCGTTCGTCAGGGCGTCATGTTCCTCCGTAAATCCGCCAATGACAGTTTTTCCCTGGATATTCCTCTCGAGCTGGAGGAAGGTCCGCCGCCCGTTGCATACCGTCGCGTCTTACAGGTGCTTTCGGTGACGGCGGCTGCTTTTCTGGCCTGGGCCGCCATTGGCCAGGTGCGCGAAGTCGCTAACGCCACCGGCGAAATCGTTCCGGCTGGAAAAGTGCAGACCGTTGGCCATCTGGAAGGCGGTATTGTGGCCGAAGTGATGGTCCTGGAAGGACAGCTCGTCGAAAAGGGCGCTCCGCTGGTGCGACTTCAGGAAACGGCAACTTCCAGCGACCTGGAGAAGGTCCAGACCCGTCTCAAATATCTGGAGACCGAAGAACAGCGCCTGGCTGCCTCCGGCACAGGAACGGGCCCAAACGGACTTCGTCTCGGCAGTGGCAGCGGGTTCTCGGAAGCGCAGCAGGCAGCATTCGATGCTCAGAACACGGCGCTTGAAAAGGAACAGCAGGCGCTCAAGGCGAGGGTCAGCGAAAAGCAGGCGGAACTGAAGAGTATCGTCGAGCGCATCGCTTTTCAGCAGACCCGGGTCGAGATCGAGCAGGAACAGTTCAAGATCCAGGAATCGCTCTTCGACCAGGGTTACACGTCGAAGCGCCGTTTCCTGGAAGCCAAATCCGCGTTGCAGAATGCACAGAGCGAGTTGAGCGAACTGGAAGGCATGCGTGGACGCGTTCAGGCGCAATTGACGGAAGCCGAAGCCAGTCTGGAGCGGTCTATCGCAGTTGCAGCTGAAGAACAGGCCATTGAGCGAAGCAAGGTCGTTCAGGAGCGCAGTGAACTTGCTTTTGAGGCGGAAAAACAGCGCGACCGCTTCGACCGCCTGTTCGTCCGTTCGCCTGTCAGCGGCCACATCAAGGCGCTTTACCTCAAAGGCCCCGGCAGCGTGCTTCCTCCGGGAGAGGTTGTCGCAGAAGTCGTGCCGAGTTCCAATGACCTTGTGGCGGAAGTTCGCATTTCCCCACGCGACATCGGCCATGTCGAGGTTGGCGATGAAGCCGAAATTACTGTCACCACCTTCGACCCAAATATCGAGGGAACGCTGAAGGGCGAGGTCTCCGTGATTTCCGCGTCGAGCTTCCGCGACGAAGAAGGCAACTACTATTTCAGGGCGATAATCCCGCTAGCCTCCAACACGATTGGTGAAGGCGCTCGCGCCGGTACTGTCTCTCCGGGCATGGTGGTCAACGCGAAGATCCTGACCGGATCCAAATCGATCCTGCAATATATGCTCAAACCCGTCACCCGGGCCATTGGTGATCCGCTCAGCGAGCGCTGACCAAAGCAATTCTCCAACCAACCTGCATTTTGTGCTCCCTCCGGGAAGGCAAAGGAAAAGGCCCCGCCGTTTCCAGAGGGGCCTTTTGTCAGTTACCGCTGTCCGGTGGCATCAGCTACCAGCGGATCTCCTCGATATCGTTGAAGTTGACCCGGCTGCCATCGGAGAAGTCGATGTAACCGTCCGCGTCCTGGGACAGTTCCATGCGGCCATTTTCCATATCAGTCGACTGGATGGAGCCGTTGGTAATCGTGACCGTCCAGTCTGTGCCGAATTCGCCGGCGGAAAGAACACCGGGGCCGCCGCCAAGGTCGATGACGTCTGTCCAGCCAATGCCAGCACCGCCGTTGATGGTGTCGCTGCCGTCGCCCAGACCGTACATGAACAGGTCCGAGCCATCGCCGCCGCTGATATTGTCGTTGCCCAGACCGCCGATGATGACGTCGTCGCCAGCGCCGGCACTGATGTTGTCGTGGCCGTCGCCGCCGAAGATAAGATCGTTGCCGCCATGGGAGACGATCACATCGCTGCCGGAACCGCCTTCGATCCTGTCGTTGTAATCACCGGATTCAATGACATCGTCGCCACCTGCACCGTCCAGGTTATAGGAGTAGTCGGTGCCCGCACCGCTGCCGGTATTGCTGTCGTCGGTATCGGTGTAGCTGATATCATACTCGCCGGTGACAGCGATCGAGAAGGTCTCGGTCGATTCCGATCCGTCCGCGGATGTTGCCGTGATGATCAGGTCGACGGAACTTTCCACCTCGCTGTCGAAGAAGGCGTGATCGGCAATCGTCACGACGCCATCGGCATCGATGGAGAACCGGTCGTCGCTGAGCGTATAGGTCACTGCATCGCCATCTGCATCGGTTGCCGATGCCGTAATGCCGACCTGGGTGCCCGCACCCGCTGTTTCGTAGATCGTGTTGGCGGAACCGTCCGTATCGGTGACCGCGCCGACATCATGCTGGATCAGATTTTCAGCCAGAACGTTGCCATCGGCGAAGCGGAAGTTCTCGACGTTGGAAACGGTGTCAACGCCATCAGGCGCGCCGGAACGAAGGTCGGTGATCGTGTAGCTACCGTCTTCGTTCTGCGCGATGTCGTAGTCGCTCCAGTTACCCGAATAGATCGCGGTGTCGGTACCCGTGCCGCCGTCGATGCTGTCATTACCTAAGCCGCCGAAGAGACTGTCGTTGCCTTCACCGCCCCGGATCGTGTCATTGCCGGCCGCCGCCCAGATGACATCGTCGCCAGTGCCGCCGTCGATCGTCATGTCGGTGGTGTATGTGTAGACATCGCTTGTCATGTCCAGGATGTCGTTGCCGGCTCCCAGATTGACAACTTCGATACTGTCAAGGCGGGCGCCTGAAGCCTCCGAATGCATGCCGGAGAAATTGTCATGCAGGAAGATGGCATCGGAACCTGAAGTGCCGAGCAGGGTGTCCGTGCCTTCGCCGCCCTGGAACACGTCGGAATTCTTGGTCTTGCCGGTGAGCGAGACGGTATCGCCGGTCACGGTGTTCACTGCCGAATAACCTGACCAGGTGCCGTCGCCGCCCATCTTGAGCGTGTCGTCACCTGCGCCACCCTGAAGCAGGTCGGCGCCCGCGCCGCCGCTCAGAGTGTCGTTGCCTTCGCCGCCCTGCAGCTTGTCGCTGCCTGTGGAGCCGTTAAGCGTGTCGTTGCCGGCACCGCCGTCGATGTTGCCACCATTGCTGTGCGCGGTGATCGTATCGTTGCCCGATCCGCCCGTGATCGACGTTTCCGCGACACCGGTATCGGTGAAGGTGACCCCGCCATTGCCAAGCTGCAGGTTTTCCGAAACGTCGGAGACGGAGAGCGAGAAGCTCTTGCTGGACGTGGATCCGTCCGTGGATGTCGCCGTAACCGTGATCGAAATCTGCGGCTGGGTCTCATAATCGAAACTCGCACCGGATGCGACCCGGACGGTGCCGTCCGCATCGACCGTGAAGCGGCTGTCGTTGACGGTGTAGGTGACGCTGTCGCTGACATCCGCGTCGCTCGCCTGGACCTTGATGCCGACCGTCGAGCCGGCAGAAGCGTTTTCGTTGAGCTTGTTGGTTGCGGAGTTTGTGTCGGTAATGGCCGAAACGTCGTATTCGTCGACGTCCGAGACAGCGATCGCAAAGGTCTGCTGCGAGGTCGATCCGTCGGAGGAGGTCGCGGTCACAGTAACGTTGATGGAGCTTTCGGTTTCCGCATCGAAGCTGGCACCGGAAGCGACCCGGACGGTGCCGTTCGCATCGACCGTGAAGCGGCTGTCATTGACTGCATAGGACACTGTGTCGGACACATTGGCATCGTCCGCGAAGGCGGTGATACCAACCGTTGTGCCCGCCGATGCGTTTTCAGCAATGGTGTTCGCAGAACCGTCGGTGTCGGAAACCGCGCCAATGTCTTGCGCGACAAGATCGCCTGCAAGAACATCGCCATCGCCATCGGCAAAACGGAAGCTTTCGACGTTATAGACAGTGTCTGTGCCGTCAGGAGAACCGTCGCGTGTGTCGACAACCGTGTAGGAACCGTTGTCGTTCTGTGTAATCGCATAATCTGCGAAGTTGCCCGAGAAGACAGCGATGTCCGTGCCACTGCCGCCGTCGATATAGTCGTTGCCGGAACCGCCTTCCAACGTGTCGTTGCCCGACCCGCCATAAAGAGAATCCCTGCCGGAACCGCCGTAAAGTACGTCGTCGTCGTTTTCACCGTAGAGGCTGTCGTTGCCTTCGCCGCCGATCAATGTGTCGTTGCCGCCGCCGCCATAGATCGTATCGTTACCCGATCCACCGTCGAGATAGTTTGCGTCGGTGCTGGGCTGCGAACCGCGTTCATCGTCGATGAAGTCGTTGCCGGCACCACCATAGACCGTATCGGCACCTTCACCGTAGAGAATGGTGTCGTTGCCCGCGCCGCCATAGATCGTGTCCGCGCCACCGCCCGCATAAATCGTGCTGCCGCTGTCATGAGCCGTGATGGTTTCGGCAGCGTCGTTGCCGGTGATCGATGTCTCGGCGACACCGGTGTCGGTAAACTCGGTTTCGCCATCGCCAAGCTGGTAGGCTTCGGCGACGTCAGCAACGGAGACCTCGAAGGTTTCCTGCGAGGTGGAACCGTCGGAGGAGGTTGCAATGACGGTCAGGAAAATCGTCGGCTCGCTCTCGTAGTCGAAGCTTGCACCGGAGGCGACAGTCACCAGGCCATCCGCGTCCACCGTGAAACGGCTGTCGGACACCTGATAGGTCACTGTATCGCCGGCATCGGCATCCGTGGCTGCGACCGTGATGCCGACTGTATCGCCTGCGGAGGAGTTTTCCGCCAGCGTGTTCGCGGAGGCGTCCGTGTCTGTCACGGCAGAAACCGCGAATTCGTTGACGTCTGAGACCGAAATCGTGAAGATCTCCTGGGATGTCGAGCCGTCGGAGGATGTGGCCGTGACGGTGATGTCGATGGACCCTTCCGTCTCAGCATCAAAGGCCGCGCCGTCAGCGACCCGCACGGTGCCGTCGGCATCGACGGTGAAGCGGGCATCGTCAACCGAATAGGTCACCGTGGCCGTGATATCGGCATCGTTGGCGTGTGCCTTTACACCGACGCTCGTGCCGGAACTTGCATTCTCCGCAATCGAATTGGCGTTGTTGTCCGTGTCGGTGACCGCGGAGACATCGAATTCATCCACATCGGAAACTGCAATCGTGAAGGTCTCGGTCGAGGTCGATCCGTCGGTGGATGTCGCTGTTACCGTGATGTCGATGGACCCTTCCGTTTCGGCATCGAAGCTGGCGCCGCTGGCAACACGAACGGTGCCGTCGGCGTCGACGGTGAAGCGGGCATCGTTGACGGAATAGGCAACCGTGTCGGACGTGTTTTCGTCCTCGGCGAAGGCGGTGATGCCGACGGTGGAGCCGCCCGCCGCGCTTTCAGCAATCGTGTTGGCGGCGCTGTTGGTATCGGAGAGGCCGCCAACATCTTGTGCGATCAGGTCGCCCGCGAGAACATCGCCATCGGCGAACCGGAAATTCTCAACATTTACAATGGTATCGGTGCCATCCGGAGAGCCCGGGCGGTTGTCGGTCACCGTGAAGACACCTTCGTTTTCGGTGATGGTGTAGTCGCCGAAATTGCCGCTGAAGACGGCCGTGTCGGTTCCAAGTCCGCCGTCGATGATGTCGTCGCCGGCACCGCCTGACAATGTGTCGTCGCCCGGGATCACGGCTGCCGTGCTGACAAGATCGGACGTAAAGAGGTTCTCGGCCGTGCCGCCTGGAGGCGTGACGGTGGCTTCGAGCACTTCCTCGCCCCGATTTTCCCAGACCTTGACGACGATCGTGTAGACTTCGCCCGGCTCGAGATCGACTTCACCCCAGCGGGTGGTCGCAGCCTGATGATAGTCGTTGTCCAGATAGTCGGTTTGTGAACCGTTCTGGTTGGTAAAGCTCAGACGGTTACCGGCTGCATCGAATATCTCGATGGTGGATCCATCGTCGGACCGGGTGGAGAACCTGTAGGTGCCGCCATCCGTCGCCGTAAAGTTCGAAGACAGAATGACACCGAAGTCCTCAGGATTGTCTTCCGATCCACGCGCGTCTTTGACGAGCGTGTCCAGATCGAAGGCATCCGTGGTGCCTTCGCCGATCAGCGTTCCCGAAGAAATATCGCCAGCTTGACCGGCATTGCCGCTGAAGTCGTGGTCGAATACCTGGTAGTGCCAGGTTCCGGTAACAGGTGCGGCTTCGCCATGGATCGTGTCGTTGCCTGCACCACCTTCAATGGTGTCGTTGCCTGCGCCGCCGGAAAGCGTATCAGCGGAGTTGCCGCCATGGATCGTGTCGTCACCTTCAGCACCATCGATGGTGCTGCCATCACCGTGAGCGACAACCGTATCGTTGCCGTCGCCACCGGTTATGCTGGTTTCAGAGACGTCAGTGTCAGCGAAGGTCTGGCCGCCATCGGCCAACAGATAATCTTCGGCAACATCCGAAACGGCGATCGAGAAGGTTTCCGATGATGTCGACCCGTCGGAAGAAGTTGCCGTTACGGTGAGGGAGATGCCCGGTTCGCCTTCAAAATCGAAGGAAGCTCCATCCGCAACCCGGACGACACCGTCCGCATCAACAGTGAAGCGGTCATCGTCGACTGAATAGGAAATGGTGTCAGTGATGTCGCTATCCGTTGCCAGGGCCGTGATGCCGACCTGGGTGCCACCGCTTGCGTTTTCCGCGATGGTATTCGCGGTCGTATCGGTATCGGTGACTGGGGTGACATCGGCTTCGTTCACATCCGAAACGGCGATGGTGAAGGTCTCCGTGGAGACAGAACCATCGGAGGAGGTGGCCGTGACGGTGATGTCGATGGAGCCTTCGGTCTCCGCATCGAAGCTTGCGCCATCGGCGACGCGAACGGTTCCGTCTGCATCGACGGTGAAACGGGCGTCGTCAACGACATAGGAGACCGTGTCGGTGACGTCTGCATCGGAGGCAAAGGCGGTCACGCCGACGGTGGTGCCGGCGGTTGCGTCTTCCGCGATGGAGTTGGCGGAAGCGTCCGTGTCGGTGACAGCGGAGACGTCGAATTCGTCAACATCGGAAACGGCGATGGTGAACGACTCTGTGGAGATTGAACCATCGGTGGACGTTGCCGTGACGGTGACGTTGATTGAGCCCTCGGATTCGGCATCGAAACTTGCACCATCAGCAACGCGGACAACACCGTTCTCATCGACGGTGAAGCGAGCATCATCGACCGCGTAAGAAACCGTGTCGGTCGCGTCCGCATCGGAGGCAAAAGCCGTTACACCTACAGTGGTTCCGGCTGCCGCATCTTCCGCGATGGCGTTGGCGGAAGCGTCTGTGTCGGTGACTGCGGAGACGTTGAATTCGTCAACGTCGGAGACAGCGATTGTGAAGGCCTCGGTCGAGGTCGACCCATCGGTGGACGTCGCTGTAACGGTGATGTCGATGGAGCCTTCGGTCTCTGCATAGAAGCTTGCGCCGTCGGCGACGCGAACGGTTCCGTCTGCATCGACGGTGAAACGGGCATCGTCGACGGAATAGGAGACTGTATCGGTCACGTCTGCATCGGTGGCAAACGCAGTCACTCCAACCGTTGTGCCTGCTGCTGCGTCCTCTGTGATGGAGTTGGCAGAAGCGTCTGTGTCGGTGACAGCGGAGACGTCGAATTCGTCGACATCGGAGACTGCGATGGTGAAGGTCTCGGTCGAGGTCGAACCGTCAGAGGAAGTCGCTGTAACGGTGATATCGATGGAGCCTTCGGTCTCTGCATCGAAGCTGGCACCATCGGCGACGCGGACCGTACCGTCTGCATCGACGGTGAAGCGGGCATCGTCGACCGAATAGGAAACCGTGTCGGTCGCGTCGGAATCGGTCGCCAGCGCCGTTACGCCGACAGTGGTCCCGGCGTCTGCGTTCTCGGCCAAGGTGTTTGCTGCGCTGTCCGTGTCGGTGACGGCAGATACTCCGGTCTCGTTGACGTCGGAGACAGCGATCGTAAAGGTCTCGGTCGAGGTCGATCCGTCGGTGGATGTCGCTGTTACCGTGATGTCGATGGAGCCTTCGGTCTCCGCATCGAAACTTGCACCGCTGGCGACGCGAACATTGCCGTCGGCGTCGATCGTGAAACGGGCATCGTCAACGGAATAGGAGACCGTGTCGGTGACGTCTGCATCGTTGGCAAACGCGGTCACACCGACACTGGTGCCGCCAACCGCATCTTCCGCGATGCCGTTGGCGGCAGAATCCGTATCCGACACTGCGGAGACGTCGAATTCGTCAACGTCGGAGACCGCGATGGTGAAGGTCTCTGTGGAGACTGAACCGTCGGTGGAGGTCGCTGTAACGGTGATATCGATGGAGCCTTCGGTCTCTGCATCGAAGCTGGCACTATCGGCGACGCGGACCGTACCGTCTGCATCGACGGTGAAGCGGGCATCGTCGACCGAATAGGAAACCGTGTCGGTCGCGTCGGAATCGGTTGCCAGCGCGGTTACGCCGACAGTGGTCCCGGCGTCTGCGTTCTCGGCCAAGGTGTTCGCTGCGCTGTCCGTGTCGGTGACGGCAGATACTCCGGTCTCGTTGACGTCGGAAACCGCGATTGTAAAGGTCTCGGTCGAGGTCGACCCATCAGTGGAAGTCGCCGTGACAGTGATGTCGATGGAACCTTCGGTCTCCGCATCGAAGCTGGCACCATTGGCGACACGAACAGTACCGTCGGCATCGACGGTGAAGCGAGCATCATCGACCGAATAGGAAACCGTGTCGGTCACGTCCGCATCGGTTGCAAACGCGGTTACACCAACCGTTGTGCCGGCTGTTGCGTCTTCTGCGAGCGAGTTGGCAGAAGCGTCCGTGTCGGTGACTGCGGAGACGTCGAATTCGTCAACATCGGAGACAGCGATTGTGAAGGCCTCGGTCGAGGTCGACCCATCGGTGGACGTCGCTGTAACGGTGATGTCGATGGAGCCTTCGGTCTCCGCATCGAAGCTGGCACCATCTGCGACACGGACTGTGCCGTCGGCATCGACCGTGAAACGGGCATCGTCCACGGAATAGGAGACCGTGTCGGTTACGTCCGCATCGGTAGCCATTGCAGTGACGCCGACCGTTGTGCCTGAAGTTGCGTTTTCTGCGAGCGTGTTGACAGAAATATCCGTATCAGAAACCGCAGAAACGCCAGATTCGTTGACGTCAGAAATCCCGATCGTAAAGGCCTCGGTCGAGGTCGACCCATCGGTGGACGTCGCTGTAACGGTGATGTCGATGGAGCCTTCGGTTTCCGCATCGAAGCTTGCACCGCTGGCGACGCGAACAGTGCCGTCGGCGTCGATCGTGAAACGGGCATCGTCCACGGAATAGGAGACCGTGTCGGTGACGTCTGCATCGTTGGCAAACGCGGTCACACCGACGGTAGTACCGGCAACCGCATCTTCCGCGATGGCGTTGGCGGCAGAATCCGTATCCGACACAGCGGAGACGTCGAATTCGTCAACGTCAGAGACTGCAATCGTGAAGGTCTCGGTCGAGGTTGACCCATCGGTGGACGTGGCGGTTACGGTGACGTCGATCGACGTCGCGGTCTCCGCGTCAAAGAGCGCGCCTTCAGCGACACGCACCACGCCGTTTTCATCGACGGTAAACCGAGTGTCATCAACGGAATAGGAGACAATATCGGTGATATCGCCGTCCTGAGCAAAGGCGGTGATACCCACTTCGGTTCCGGCGAGGGCGTTCTCCGCCAGGCTGTTGACGGCTGAATTGGTGTCGGCCACCGCCGAGACGTCGAATTCATCGGCGTCATTGACCGCAATCGAGAAGGTCTCGGACGAGGACGAGCCATCGGTGGATGTTGCCGTCACGGTGATGTCGATGGAGCCTTCCGTTTCCGCATCGAAGCTTGCGCCTTCGGCGACACGGACAACGCCATTTTCGTCAACGGCAAAACGGGCGTCGTCAACGCTGTAGGATACGCTGTCGGTCGCGTCCGCATCGCTTGCGAAAGCGGTCACGCCGATCACCGTTCCGGCGGCTGCATCTTCTGCAATCGTGTTGGCGGCGGCATCCAGGTCCATCACGTCGGAAGCCGAATATTCGTTTTCGTCTGTCAATGCCAGCGTGAAGGTCTGCGTGGACTGCGAGCCATCCGTGGACGTGGCTGTGACGGTGAAGGAAACCGATCCTTCTGTTTCGGCGTCGAAACTTGCGCCTTCGGCGATGCTGACGATGCCGTTTTGATCGATCACAAAGCGTGGGTCGTCGACCGAATAGCTGACGCTGTCGCTGACGTCCTGATCACTTGCGCTCACGGTAATGCCGGCGAGGGCGCCGCCCTCGATACCTTCGGAGATTTCTCCGGCAACGGTGCCGAAAGTAGAAACCGGGCTGACGTCGTATTCGTTGACGTCGCGAATTGCGATCGTGAAGGTCTCTGTCTGGGTCGCGCCATCGGAGGCAGTCGCGAGCACGACGATCTCGTGGCTGCCGGCGGCTTCCGAGTCCAGAGCTCCCGCGACGGTTACGATGCCGGTCACCGGATCGATGGCAAACAGGCCGTCGGCATTGTCGAGCAAGCTGTAGGTCACGCTGGCGCCGTCCGCCACATTGGCGGAGGCCTGGATGCCGGTCACGGATCCAACAGCGGAGTTTTCATCGACCGCATTTTCGGCACTGTCCGTGTCGGTCACGGCAGAAAGATCGGAAGCGATTGTGCCAATCACCTCATCGTCTTCGTCTTCGTCTTCGTCTGCAGTTGCTACCTGGCGTTGACCGGCGTCATCGGATTCCTTGTGGCCCGCTTCTGGTGTATTGGACGAAAAAGGAGACGTTTCATTTGAGCCGCCGTCGAGACGGTTTGCAGGATCGGAGAAGGAGCCACTGTCATAGTGTTGTCTGGAAGCTGCTGTTTCTTCGACGGGCCCGGAGGCGTCAGCGGCAAACTTCATCGCGGAGTTGTCTGGTTCGCCTGCCGCGTCGTCGGCACGCGGGGCAAGGTCTTCGGACTGCAATTCCAGACCATTTTCATCAATGGAGTTGCCCGGCGTTTCTTCTTCGCCGTAATGCTGCTCTGTTTCGCGGCTGCCGAGATGCAGGTTCGCGTTGACCTGTTCCATGGATTCGCCCATGTCCTGGTCCAGGTGGTAGTCGTGCGCCTTGTCGAGATGCTGGTCGCGACTGTCCAGAAGCCCGGAATGCAGCATGTTGTCGGAATTCAGGGTCGTCCTGCTTCCCGACGTTCCACCGTCCTTCGCACCGCCGTCGTTGGTGTTGCCGGTCTGCTGGTCTCGATTTTCAGTATCACTTGCCATGTCGGTCGCACGTCCGCACAATTTCCGATCATGCCAATGAACGCAGCCGTCCTTAACAAAGCGCAAAATTCCCCGTAGTTACTGGAAGTTAGTTCTAATAAAATTCTGATATTTCGCCGTAAGGTAAACGCTTTTTAAACCCGAAAGGCACAGTTTGAGCCAGTAGCCCCTCGACTCTGGCTGGAATATGCTGAATTCGGTACTTTCCTCATTCTTTTTGCCCCGCATGCGCGTCCGGCATTCGCCGACGGGGAATTGGATTTCCTCGCCGCGTTTGCCACGGGACGTCATTGTTGCATCCGTCTTCGCAAACTTCATGAGCCTGGCGATGCCGCTTGCCATCCTCCAGGTTTATGACAGGGTTCTGCCGAATGCCTCCACCGACACCCTGTTGGTGCTGATGCTTGCAGTCGTCGGCACCCTGATTGCCGATGCCATCGTCAAGGTGTCCCGCGCCGCTGTTGTCGGCAGGATGGGGGCCGGCTTCAATCATCAGGCTCATTCGGAGCTGTTCCGCCGGGTGCTGGCCGCAGAACCTTCGCTGTTTGCCAAGACGCCGGTTTCCGTCCAGGTGCACCGGCTTCGCTCCCTGCAGTCGATTGCCGATCATTACGGCGATCAGAGCCGGCTGCTGGCGATCGATCTTCCCTCAGGCGCTATCTTTCTGACCGCGCTGATCTTCATCGCAGGTCCGCTTGCGCTGGTGCCGGTCTGCCTGCTGGGCATCTTCATGCTGTTTGCCCTTCGCCGGAACCGGACCCTGCAACAGGTGGTCGCCGACAGGGCGGACCAGGACGACCGCAAGTCCGACTTCATCCTTGAGGTTCTGTCAGGTGCGAAAACCGTCAAGTCGCAGGCAATGGAGGCCCTGATCATGCGGCGCTTCGAGCGGCTGCAGCGGTCAACGGCCGAACTCAGCGCCAGATACATGCGTCTGTCGGGGCAGGCGAGGGATGCTTCGGCCCTCTTCGGCACTTTGACAACGGTGTTCGTGGTGATCTTCGGTGCGCTGATGACCATCTACGGCAATTTCAGTGTCGGCGGTGTCGCTGCAAGCACGCTCCTGTCGGGACAGTTTGTGCAGCCATTCCTGAGGGCGATCAATCAGCTGACGGATATGCAGAGGCTGAAACACGACTACACTCAGGTGGGCGACCTCTTCGACTTGCCGGAAGTTCAACAGCAGGATCCACTGGACGCAGAGACGGACGGCTCCATCCACTTGATCAATGTATCGGTCGAGGTTGGTGATGGGCGGAAAACCGTGTTTCAGGATGTGAATCTGACCGTCGACAACGGTCAGTTTGTCGGTTTTCGCGGTGCCGACGGCAGCGGCAAATCCACGCTTATGAAGCTCCTGACCGGCGAACTCGCACCGACGGTCGGAAAGGTGATGATCGGCGGGCAAGATTATGACGGTGTCTATCAGCACGCCCTTCGCAAGACCGTTGCCTATGTCGACAATCAGTCTGCCATCTTCAATGGGACGATCCTTGAAAACATCACCATGTTCGGTGCCGTTGCGGATATTGCCCATGCGCGAATGGCCGCCAAGCTGATCGGCCTGGAAAAGGAAATCCATCTGCTTCCGCGCGGCTATGAAACACAGCTCGGATCCGATCTTGGCGGCAAGGTGCCGGCTGCGACCCTGCAGCGGATCTGCATCGCACGCGCGCTGGCGAGCGAACCGAAGATCCTGATCCTGGACGAAGCCAATGCGCAACTTGACCAGCAAGCGGAAAAAGGACTGATCGATGCGCTGCACCGCCTCAAGGGGTTTCTGACTGTCATCATCATTTCGCACCGGCCCTCGATGCTGGCCGTCGCCGATCATCAGTATGAGCTGCGCGACGGGCAGATCCATTCGCTCGGTGCGGTGAATGTTGAGGGTGCGCCCCGAAAAATGGGGCAGCCTGCGTGACAAGATCGCTCTTCAATCTCGATGATGTACAGCCGACCGACAATGCCGTTCACAGGCAGTGGCAGGATCTGACCGCCGAGGTCGCAAAATCGTCCACGACGCAGGGACTGCTCGGGTTGCCGGAAGAGGGAGCCGCACCGGCCGAAAAATGCCTGATCCCGTTGCTCCGGGAAATGCGCTGGCAAGGCAACGACAGGCTGTTGTTTGAAGCTCTTCCGCATTTCGACCGCATCGAGACCTTCCAGAACCTGCGCACTGTGCTGAACAGGCTCAACGTAAAAACGGCTCTCTTTCGCGGTGGTGCTGTCGAATTGACCCATGCCCAGCTGCCGTGCCTTCGTCTTGACGGCAAAGATGTGCAAGTCATAGCGGCGCGAACCGCAACCGGCGAACTGCGTGCCTATTCGGGGCTGACGGGAGAGGCCGTTCTACTGAAACCGTCCGAAATCGGCCGGAACGAGCTTTATCTGGCCTATGAAGAGAAGGATGAGAACGGACAGGCTCAGAACAATCGCAGCTGGTTCTCGACCGTAACCAGGCGCTTTCGCACCAGCATCCTGTCTATTCTGCTGTTGGGTTTCGTCCTGAACATTCTGGCGCTCGGACCGCCGCTGTTCATCATGGCGATCTATGACAAGGCGATTGGGGCAAAGTCCACCACGGTGCTCGTTACCATGGCGGTCGGTATTGTCATCCTGCTTTTGTGCGACGTGGCTCTGCGCCGGATGAAGACCTGGCTGCAGTCCTATCTCGGCGGCCGGATCGACGCGATTGTCGGCACCAAGACCTTTGAACGCATCCTGCATCTGCCCTATGCCATGCTGTCGGAGGCACCGATCGGCACACAGGTCATGCGGCTTCGCTATTTCGACAGCGTTCGCGACATCTTTCAGAGCTCGCTTTTCAACGCCATCGTCGACATCCCGTTCACGCTGATCTTTATCGCCGCGATCTTTCTGATCGGTGGACAGGTCGCGATACCGCCGCTTGCGCTCCTCGGGATCTACGGCTTGATGGCGGTCTATGTGTTGCCGAAGGTTCAGCGCGAAGTGGCAGCGGTCGGCGATCAGAAGTCAAAGCTCAACAGCTTCATGATCGAGACTTTCCGCAATCAGCGCGCGCTCCGCAATCTGTCTGTCGACGACATCTGGCTGGAACGGTTCTCGGCACTCTCCACACATTTCAACCGCCTCAATGTTCATGCCCGCCACATCACCCATGTGCTGCAGACGGTTTCCCAGACCCTTATGACCATCTGCGGTGTGCTGGTTCTGGGGATCGGAGCGATGCGGGTTATGAATGGCGACATGAGCATGGGAGCGCTGATCGCCACCATGGCGCTGTGCTGGCGGGTGCTCAATCCGATGAACCAGGCTTTCCTAAGCATCACCCAATTGGCCCAGAGCCGCACTGTGGTCGATCAGATCAACAATCTGATGCAGGTGCAATTGGAGCGAGAGCCTGGTCATTTGCCCAAGATCACGCGTGACATTCGCGGTGATCTGAAGATTTCTTCGCTTGTTCTGCGCTATCCAGGCGCGACCGAAGCATCGCTCAAGGGCCTGGAGCTGACCATCAAACAGGGCGAGACCGTTGCGATAACCGGGCCGAGCGGTTCGGGCAAGACGGCCCTTTTCCAGGCCGTGATCGGCCTCTTCCAGCCGCAGGTTGGCTCGATCCTGTTCGACGGGCTCGACGTGCGCCAGCTCGACGCCGCCGAATGGCGCTCCTCGATCGGCTACGCACCGGACGACCTCGATTTCTTCTACGGCACCGTCAAGCAGAACCTTCTTTTGTCGGAGCCTGGTGCCAGCGACGAACGGCTGCGGGAAATCACGGACCAGCTGGGCCTGCTTGCCTATCTGGATGACAATTTCAATGGGCTGGAAACTCGCCTCAACGGCGAGGTTCTGAAACAGATCCCGGACAACATGAAGCAGCGTATCGTCCTTGCCCGGGCGCTCGTCAAATCCGCTCCGCTCTATCTCTTCGACAATCCCGGCACGCATCTCGACTTCGAGGGCGACAAGAAGTTCATGGCGATGATCGAAGCCTTGAAAGGCAAGGCGACGATCCTCATCAACACCCAGCGGCCGAGCCACATGAAGATGGCGGACAGGGTGGTCGTGCTGCGTAGCGGTGCGATCGCCATGATGGGTACGCCCGAACAGGTCGTGCCGGCGCTCATGGGCCAGCCTGCCAAAGCCGGCTAGCCTTTGAGGGTCAGAGCACAGACGTCATCCCGCCATCGGCATAGATAATCTGTCCGGAGACATAATCTGACGCCGCCGAGGCGAGAAAGACAGCGACGCCGACAAGTTCTTCCGGCCGTCCCCATCTCCTTGAGGGCGTCCGGCCTTTCACCCAGGCGTCGAAGTCCGGATTGGCAATGAGCGCCTCGTTCATGTCGGTGATCATGTAGCCTGGGCCGATGGCATTGACCTGAATGTTCTTTTCGCCCCACTCGGCCGCCATCGATTGTGTCAGCATCTTCAGGCCGGCCTTGGAGACCGCGTAGGGGGCCACGGTCGGGCGGGCAAGGGCGGACAGAACCGAGGCAATATTGACGATCTTGCCACCGTCGCTCACAGCCATGCGGCGGGCGGCCTCCCTGCCGATGACGAAGGCCGAGGTCAGATTGACATCGAGCACGCGCTGCCAATCCGCGGTTTCAAGTTCCAAAAGTGGTTTCCGGTACTGGATGCCGGCATTGTTGACGAGGATGTCGATCGAGATTCCGTCTGCATCGAAACGCTCGAAGGCCGCTCGCACTGCGGTTTCATCTGCAATATCGAAAGCAACGCCAGAGGCATCGGCGCCATCCGCCCGAAGTTCTTTCACAGCCTCCGACAGCCGGGTTTCGTTGACGCCGTTCAGGATGAGGCTCGCACCGGCCGCTCCAAGTCCCTTCGCGATCGCGTTGCCAAGACCTCGTGAAGATCCGGTCACCAGCGCGGTCTTGCCGGTGAGGTTGAAGAGAGAGTGGGTCATTTGGGGATCCCGGAATGGCAGGTTGACTGGATTGATAAGCCGACCTTACCGGAAATGCCGGCGCGCGGACCACCTCCAAAGAAAACAGCCGCACTCGGCGGCTGTCTGATGTCGTTTCTTTCCGGTGCGGGTCAAAAAGCCGACTGGACTGCTTTTTTGGTAGCCGCGACAACCATGTCGATTTCGCTTGTCGTAATGCAAAGAGGAGGAGCGAAACCCAGTATGTCGCCCTGGGGCATCGCACGGCCGATCACGCCTTCCTTTAGCAGCGATGCTGCGATCTGCGGCCCCATCTTCCGGGCGGGATCCAGATAGGTGCGGCTTTCCTTGTCGTCGACGAATTCGACCGCGCACATCAGGCCTTCCCCGCGGATGTCGCCCACATTCGGATGGCTACCAAGCGCGTCTGACAAGCTCTTCTTGAAATAGGCGCCTGCGGTCCTTGCGTTCTCGACCAGGTTGAGGCTGTCGATCAGCTTCAGATTGGCGACACCGGCCGCCGCACCAATCGGATGGGCGGAGTAGGTCCAACCATGGCCGATCGGTCCGAATTCGTCGGTGCCGTCCTCCAGCACCTTCCAGACCTTGCCGGAGATGATCGAACCGGAGAGCGGGGCGTAGGCCGAGGTCAAACCCTTGGCGATGGTAATGAAATCGGGCTTGAGGCCATAGTGGGTAGAGCCGAACATGCTGCCGAGACGGCCGAAGCCGGAAACAACCTCATCTGCGATCAACAGGATGCCGTGTTTTTCAAGGATCGGCTGGATGGCCTCCCAGTATCCCTTCGGCGGCGGCACGATGCCGCCGGTACCGAGAACCGGTTCGCCGATGAATGCCGCGATGGTATCGGCGCCTTCGCGCGCGATCAGAGCCTCGAGGTCTGCGGCACAATAAGCAACGAAGTCTGCTTCCGAGAGCGAAAGGTCCTCGCGGCGGAAATAGTCGGGTGCCACCGTGTGCAGAACCTTCTCGAGCGGCAGGTCGAACTTCTTGTGAAACAGCTCCAGGCCGGTGAGGGAACCGGTCATCAGGCCGGACCCGTGATAGCCGCGCCAGCGGGAAATGATCTTCTTCTTTTCCGGCCGGCCGAGAATGTTGTTGTAGTACCAGACCAGCTTGATGTTGGTCTCGTTGGCGTCAGAACCGCCGAGGCCGAAATAGACCTTCGACATGTGTTCGGGAGCCCGGTCGAGGATCATCTTTGCAAGCGTGATCGACGCTTCGGTGCCGTGACCGACATAAGAATGGTAATAGGCAAGTTCCCGAGCCTGTTCGGCAATGGCCTCGGCAATTTCCGAACGGCCATATCCGACATTGACACAGTACAGCCCGGCAAAGGCATCGAGCAGACGTGTACCGTCCCTGTCCTCGATATAGACGCCACTGCCGCCGGTGACGATGCGGCTGGGGCTTTCGCCGCGCGCATGCTGGGCGAGGTGGGTCGAGGGATGGAAGAAATTGTCCCGGTCCCAGGCATCCAATTGATCGTTCTTGAGCATGATATCTCCTTGAAAAAACAGCCGGGCCGGATCAGCTCCAGTCGCGGCAGACATATTTGATTTCGGTGAAGGCCTCGAGGCCATAGCGCGCACCTTCGCGGCCGAGCCCGGATTGTTTGACGCCGCCAAAGGGGATCGGATAACCGGTGACCTTGGTCCGGTTGACGGCCACCATGCCGTATTCAAGCGCGCGGCTCGCCCGGTAGATGCGCCGTGGGTCGCTGGTGTGGAGATAAGCGATCAGCCCGTATTCCGTGTCGTTGGCACGGGTGAGGGCCTCTTCTTCCGTGTCGAACGGGCTTAGTGCCGCGACCGGACCGAAGGTTTCCTCCCGGAAGATCAGAGCATCAGCGGGGACGTCAGCAAGCACGGTCGGTTGATAGAAGAGCGGACCTGCCGCATGCCTGTCACCGCCGGTCAGCAGACGAGCGTCTTTGGTTATCGCATCCTTCACCTGCTCTTCTTGTTTGGCGACAGCCCGTTCATGCATCAGGGGGCCTATATCGGGATCCTCCAGTCCCGGCCCGACGGTCAGGGCTGCCGCCTTCCTGGCGAAAGCCTCGCAGAAGGGCTCATAGATCGGGCGCTCGATCAGGAAGCGATTGGCTCCAAGGCAATCCTGGCCGGAGGTTGCGAACTTCGCTGCAATAGCCTGATCGACAGCATGATCGAGATCCGCATCGGCAAAGACGAGAAACGGTGCATGGCCGCCAAGTTCCAGCACCAGCCGCTTCACGGTCTGCGCGCCCTGCCGGTAAAGCAGGCGGCCGATCTCGGTCGAACCGGTAAAGGAGACTGCGCGGACGCGCGGATCCTTCATCCACGGGTCGACGATCTCCGGAGCATTTCCCGGCAGCACGTTGAAAACGCCGGAGGGCAGGCCGGCCTTTTCCGCAAGTTCGGCCAGCGCAAGAGCCGAATAGGGCGTTTCTTCCGACGGGTGAACCAGCACGGTGCATCCGGCCGCCAGCGCGGCCGCGGCCTTGCGGGTGATCATGGCGCAGGGAAAGTTCCAGGGCGTGATCAGGGCGGCGACACCGACCGGTTCGCGCCAGACTTCCATTTCCGCATCGGCGAGATGGGACGTGATGCTTTCGATATTTGGACGTTTGGCTTCTTCGGCATAGAATTCGACGAAGGAGGCCGCATAGTCGATTTCGCCGCGGGATTCGGAAATCGGCTTTCCCTGTTCCCGCGTCATGATGACGGCAAGGTCTTCCTTGTTCTCGAGGATCAGGGCATGCCAGGCCTGCAGCAGGCGGGCCCGTTCCTGCGGCAAAAGGGCGGACCATTGCCTGAAGGCCTCATCGGCAACGCCGACCGCCGCAGCGGCCTGACTTCCCGACAGTTTCGCAATCTCGCCAAGCGGGCTGCCGTCGGCCGGATCGCTGACGGGAAACACTGCACCATCGGTTGCCCCAAGCCAGCGGCCGCCGACATAACCGAAACTGCGCAGGAGATGCCGGTTCCGGATCTGGCTGAAGAGGGAGGTTTCGACCGGCGTATCTGCAAGAGAGTGGGACTGCATGGCGATGCCCTTTGTTGTTCAAGAGCTGATCGTATGTGTGGTCCCGGGAACGAAACGGCTTTCCTTGCCCGGATAATTGCCCGTTTCGTTCCTATTCTCCGCCTGAACTGTCCAAGTCTGTTCCCAGGCGTTCCGCAAACAGCAGATCCAGCGGTGGTGCCGCGTTCTGCTTGACCGGCTTCGTGACCACATAGGTGAAGTAGCGCACCACGCCGAGACCCCGGTCGAGTAGGGCATCCATGAAACGCTGGTAGCTGTCGATGTCACGGGTCACGATCTGCATCAGGTAGTCCAGCCCGCCCCCGATCGCCCAGCAGGCGGTGACCTCTTCGCTACTCCGGATCGCGCGCTCGAAGGTCTGGAAATACTCCGCGCGGTGATGTTCCAGTTCGATGGTTACGAAAACGGTGACGTGGGAGCCGAGAGCCTTCAGCGAGATCCTGGCGCCATAGCCCTCGATGATGCCGGCCGCCTCAAGCCGTTCCAGCCGCTTCCAGCAGGGGCTCGGGCTTAGATTTATCTTTTTGGCCAGATCCGCCTTGGAGAGACGCCCCTCAATGACAAGCACTTTCAGGATCTCCAGGTCACGGTCATCCAGTTTCAGCATGTCGCGGTCTCGGGATCTCAGGAAACGATGGTTGTCCCGGCATTCGCTTGCCGGGCCTTGCCGAGGGCATAGGTTGCGATGGCGGTATCCTGGACGCCCGTGCCGGTGAGGTCGCAGACGGTGATTTCGGCGTTGGTCGATCTGCCTGGTGCCTTTCCCGCGATCACGTCGCCAAGTTCCCTGACGGTGGATGCGTCCTTGAGCGCGCCACCTTCAAGAGCTGATCTGAGTTCTCCAAGTTTCTCGCACTGACTGATGCGGTCGCAGACAAGTATGTCGGCCCGCGCCAGGATGGCGGGCGCAAGCTCGTTCTTGTCTTCCTGGTCCGATCCCATTGCCGTGATGTGAAGCCCAGCATGCAGGCAATCTTCGGTCAGGAGCGCCTGTTTCGACGGCGTCGTCGTGATCACCAGTTCGCTGTCGGCCACCAACTGATGCCGGTCGTCGGCTGCAACCACCTCGATGCCGAGCAGCGATGTCATGTCCCTGGCGAGATAGCGGGCTTTTTCAGGATCGCGTCCCCAGATCAGCGCCCGTCTTGCGGGGCGTACCTTCGCTGCCGCGATCAGTTGCAGCTGTGCCTGTACACCGGTGCCGATGATGCCGATTGTCGAAACATTGGAAGGAGCAAGGTGCCGGGCTGCAACGGCGCCTGCAGCTGCCGTCCTCACATCCGTCAAGTAGCCGTTATCGAGAAACACGGCCTGGACGAGGCCGGTTCTGGCCGAAAACAGCACCATCAGCCCGTTGAGACTTGCAATGCCAAGCGAGGGATTGTTGAAGAAGCCGGGCGAGACCTTGATGGCAAACCCGTCGAGGCCGGGTACATAGGCGGTCTTTACGTCAACTTCCGCATTGATATCGGGAATTGCCATCGAAAGGACCGGGGGCATCACCACCTTGCCGGTTGCAAGTTTTGCAAAGGCGTCCTCGATCCGGTCGATGACTTCAAGGTCCAGATGAACTGCCCGCCGCAGTTCGGCCTCCGTAACAAGTCTGATTTCATGCGACATAGGGAATTCCCTTCACGATGTGATCGCCGAGTTCAACGTCCTGACCCGTCATCACCTTTGAAACCTGATGCATGTCGACGTTCCGTCCACTCAGAATCGTCGCGACGGGACCGCTGAGATCTTTCAGCTTACCGGCCAGACAGGCCGCAATGCCCACGACTGAGGCTCCTTCCGCGATGTGGCTGTCTTCATAATAGAGCACCTGCATCGCACGGTAGATCTCCTCTTCGCTGACGAGCACAAATTCATCCAGAAGATCCCGGCAAAGCCTGAAGGAAAATTTGTTCTCGAGCCCGATCCCGCCACCGAGCGAGTCGGCAAGGCTCGCCACTTCCTCTGCCTCGACCGGCCTGCGGGCAAGTACCGATTTGAACATCGCAGCGCCCCGGTCCATGGAAATCCCGATTGCCCGGACATCCGGGTTGGCCGTCTTGGCTGCAAGGGCAACTCCGGCTGCCAGTCCACCACCCGAAAGGGGAATGAGCAAGGTTTTCAGGTTCGGCAGGTCTTCGACGATCTCCAGCCCTAAGGTGCCTTGTCCGGCGATGACATGGGGATGGTCGAAGGGCGGAATTTCGAAAACACCCGGGTTCTGCGCGAAATCCCGGCAGTCCGCTGCGGCATCGTCCTGACTGATTCCAGCAATTCGGACCTCCGCCCCGAGGGCCCGAATGCCGTCCACCTTCGTCTTGGGAACGAGGCCCGACATGCAGATAACAGCTTTCAGGCCCAGTTCCCTCGCGGCGTGGGCAACAGCACGGCCGTGATTTCCAGTGGAACAACAGGTGAGGGTGTTGGTTCCTTCCGGTGCCCGCAGGGCGGCATTCGTTGCGCCGCGTAACTTGAAAGCCCCGGTCGGCTGCATGGTTTCCATCTTCAGGAAAAACGGGGCTCCAGTCGCTTCCGACATATACCGGGAAGGCAGCAACGGTGTCCGGACGACCCTGCCTGCAATTGCCTGCCGGGCGGAAAGAATATCGGCAAGGGTCAAATTCATGGATCTCTCCGGAACCGGTCAGTCTGCCACTCCGAGCAGAGCAATTGCGATATTTGTGTACAATTGAGCCGAAAATGACAAGAGCCATACAATTCGATTATTTATTTTCTTGCGTTCTGACGTGCTTGCGTTCTTATTTGTGTACAAATGCCATTTGAGAGGACGCGCCATGCCCGGTCTCGATCTACCCTTCAGTGCCGCTGAATACAGCCGCCGTCTTGCCCTTGTCCGCACGGAAATGAATGCACGGGGCATTGACGTTCTTTTCCTTGAAGATCCTTCCAATATGGCATGGACGACCGGCTATGACGGCTGGTCCTTCTATGTGCATCAGGGTGTCGTCGTCTTTCAGGACGAAGACCCGATCTGGTGGGGACGCAATCAGGATGCCAATGGCGCGCGCCGGACCGTATGGATGGAGGATGACCGGGTCGCTGCCTATGCGGACAATTTCATCCAGTCGACGGAACGTCATCCGATGCAGGATCTGGCGCGCCTGCTTTCCTCAAAGGGTTATGCCGGCAAACGCATCGGCGTAGAGCTGGAAAACTATTATTTCTCCGCCAAGGCGTATTTGACTCTGCGCGAGGATTTGCCGAACGCCGACTTCGTCGACGCCACCAGCATGGTCAACTGGCTGCGCGGTGTGAAATCCAACGAAGAACTGGTCTTCATGCGCAAAGCCGCACGGATCTCCGAGAAGATCATGGACGGCGTCTTCGAGCGGGTTCGGCCCGGCATGCGGAAAGCGGACCTGGTTGCGGAAATCTATGCCGACGCCATCCGCGGCCTGGACGACGCCTGGGGCGATTATCCGGCGATTGTGCCGCTGCTTCCCAGTGGTGCCGATGCCTCCGCACCGCACCTGACCTGGGACGGGCGTTTCATGCAGGAGGGCGAGGCGACTTTCTTCGAACTTTCGGGCTGTTTCCGCCGCTACCATGCGCCGCTCTGCCGGACCGTCTTTCTCGGCAAGCCGCCGCAATATTTGCTCGACGCGGAAAAGGCGCTCGTTGAAGGCCTGGAGGCTGGTCTCGACACCGCACGTGCCGGCAACACCGCCGGAGATATTGCCCGCGCACTTGCGCGTCCGCTGGAAGCTGCCGGTATCGAGCGCGGCGCCAGAGCCGGCTATCCGATCGGCATTTCCTATCCGCCTGACTGGGGCGAGCGCACGATTTCCATCCGGCCCGAGGACCCAACCGTCCTGAAACCCGGCATGACCTTCCACTTCATGCCGGGCCTCTGGATGGACGGTTGGGGTCTGGAGATTACCGAGAGCATCCTTATCCGTGAGGATGGACCGGCCGAATGTCTGTGCAGCAGGCCGCGCGAACTGTTTGTAAAAGGCTGACGCGGAATGGGCCCTCTCCATCTCCTCGACAACACCCGGGATATCCTGGACCGGCTGATCGCCTTTCCGACCGTCTCGGCCGACAGCAATCTCGACCTGATCAACTACGCAGCCGGACTATTGGCAGATTGCGGCGCGCGGGTTCGCGTTTCCGAAGACAGGACCGGGCGGAAGGCCAACCTCTTCGCGACGCTTGGACCGGACATTTCCGGTGGCATCGTCCTGTCCGGGCATACGGACGTGGTGCCAGCGGATGCGGCCGAATGGACTGGTGACCCGTTCCGCATGCGGACAGAGGAGGGGCGGCTTCTCGGCCGCGGCACCTGCGACATGAAAGGGTTCATTGCAGCTGTCCTCGCAAAGGCTCCCGATTATGCCGCCCTCGATCTCAAGCGGCCGCTCCATGTGGCACTCACTTATGACGAGGAGGTCGGTTGCTTCGGTGCCCGTCACCTTGTCGAGGAATTGAGCGAGGGCGACATCCGGCCCTCCGTCGCCATCATCGGCGAACCGACGGAGATGCGCGTCATCGAAGGCCACAAGGGATGTTATGAATATACCACATCATTCCATGGCACCGACGGACACGGCTCGGAGCCAGACAAGGGCGTCAATGCAATTCATGTTGCAGCAGCCTTCATCTCCCGGATGATGGACCTTGCAGAGGACATGAAAAATAGGGCTGGACCTGACAGCGCCCGCTATTCGCCGCCCTGGACAACCCTGCAAACCGGCCAGATCGAAGGCGGTTCCGCGCGCAACGTCATCGCCCGTCACTGTGCCGTCGAGTGGGAAATGCGTCCTGTCCGCTCCGAGGATGCGCGTCACGTGAAGCAGGCGCTTGAAAGCTATTGCCGGGATGTGCTCCTGCCGCAGATGAGGACCGTCTATCCGCAAGCGGAGATCGTGACGGAGATCATTGGCGAAGTCGCAGGTCTCGCGGTCGTGCCGGACAACGAGGCGCGGGAAATCGCGACACGGCTGACCGGTGCCAACCTGAGCGATGTCGTCGCTTTCGGCACGGAAGCCGGACTGTTTCAGGCGCTTGGCATGTCGGTGGTCGTCTGCGGCCCCGGTTCGATTGCCCAGGCCCACCAGCCGGACGAATTCGTAACGCTGGATCAGCTCGACAAGTGCCTTACCATGCTGACCGGCCTGGAACGAACGCTGGCGCAATCGGCATGAGCGACCGGAACTTGCGCCAATATGACGATGTCGCTTCCTGTCTTGAGCAGGCGGGAAGCGCGCAGGAGCGCTTCCAGATCATGTATTCGGCCCTGCGGGAACGTATCTGCATGCTCGACTATCCGCCGGGCACGCAATTGAGCGAGGAAGCGCTGGCGGAGGAATTCGGCATCAGCCGCTCGCCGCTGCGCAAGGCCCTGCAGATCCTGGAAGCCGATGGCCTTTTGCTCTCGCAGCAGGGCGTCGGTACGCTGGTTACGGATGTCGATCTCGACGAACTTGCCCAGGTCTATGAATTGCGCCTTGAGCTGAACGAGCTGACCGGCAAGCTATCGCCGGCACCGGTTGATGCGACCTTGAAACAGAAATTTTCCGTCCTTCACCAACAGGCGAATATTCTGCGGCAAGCGCCAGGCCGGCAGGCCTTTGCCAGGCTCAACATCGACTTCTTTCACGCCTTCCAGGAGCTGTCGCAGAATCAGCCATTGAAGGATGTTTCCGAAAAGCTCTTCTATCAAACGGCCCGTATCTGGCTGACGCTGATCGGAGATGAGGATCTGGCGGAAGAAGTCGGCGTATTTTGTGACGAAGTTGTTGAAATTGCCCGGGCCGTGGACGTCGGCGATCCGCAAGCCGCCGCGTCGATCCGGCGGGCACATTTGTCCATGGGATTCAGCCGGCTGCGCGCGAGACGATAAGTTGCAGGTGGCAGACGGTTCAGCCGACCCAAAAGGGATGGCATGAGCAGCATCCGAGGCTGCGAGTATTTCCAGGTGATGGATAAAGAGTTGGCTGGGGAACCTGGATTCGAACCAGGACTAACGGAGTCAGAGTCCGTGGGTCTACCGTTAACCTATTCCCCAACACGGCTCGAAGGTCGAGCGGCCAAACGCGGCAGAGCAGGCGAACGAAGTGTTCGCTCTCGTTTGGTGTGCCGCATATACATCCATCGCAAAGTGGATTGCAAGTCCCGTATCTGACTTTTTTGTGAATGCGCAGGCCTGTGGAAAGTCTGAGTGGCGGGCGAGCGCGCAGGGCTCACGGAAAGCTTTTCCGAAGGCAGGCAACCTGTTACAGTTTTGTCAACGAAAGACACGATCCCGGGTCGCGCCCGATGAAAATCGCCGGCAGCGCGGGGATCTGAGAGGCAAAAACGTGACTCAGTCAGGTCAGGAACCGCCCGATAGCGGGCGACGACCCCCTGATGTGTCCGCAAGCAGCGGGGCTCCCAGAGAGCCCGGTGGCCCGAACAGGCGGCGGCGGAAACGCCGCTCCGGCAAGGGCCCGAAAGGTAATCTCGCGGTACAGGGGAAATCCGCCGCGATCGGATCGCCTTCAAGGAACGGGCAGGGCCCCGTTCCGGCTGCAAACGGACCCGTCGAAGCTGCACCCGCAGGCGAGCCTTTGGCTGGCCGCAACGGGGAAGGTGCATCCTCCAGCAACAAGCGGCGGAAGAAGCGCAAGCGCGGCCATCCAAGATTTGGCGGAGAACCGCAGACCACCGCAAATCGGCTTGAAAACAGCTACTTGGCGCAGCCGGCTCATCAACAGGGCGACGGCACCACGAGCCTGAAGGGCAAGAAGGCCGCCAACCGGCGCGGACGCAAACGCCGGCAGGCTGGCGGAACGGCAGTCAACGGACAGCCGGTCGCCAATGGAGTTTCGGTGCCGGCTGGACCGCAGCAGGCGACCAATCCTCATTCGGAGCATGACGGCCCCGATGTGCAGGAAAACCAGCAGATTGCGGATGCCGGCATTCGCGTTCCGAATGGTCGCGGTGGCAGCGGGCGCTCAGAGGCGGCACGGCACCCGCGGGCGGGAACGGGCGAACGCAATGCGGCGCCGCTCTATGCCGCGCTTGATCTTGGGACCAACAATTGCCGGTTGCTGATTGCCCGTCCAGAGGACCGGGGCTTCCGGGTCGTCGACGCCTATTCGCGAATCGTCCGGTTGGGCGAAGGGGTCGGATCCAACCGCCGCCTCAGCGAAGCGGCCATGGACCGCGCCATCGACGCGCTTGCCCAATGCCATCGCAAGCTGGCGGACAGGGGCGTTGCCCGTTCGCGCCTGATCGCGACAGAAGCTTGCCGCGCGGCTGAAAACGGCGACGCCTTCATCGAGCGCGTCAAATCCGAGACCGGCCTGGCCCTGGAAGTCGTCAACCGTGAAACGGAAGCCCGCCTGGCCGTTGCCGGTTGTGCTTCGCTGGTCGATCCGGATGCGGACGGGGTTATCCTGTTCGACATCGGCGGCGGTTCTTCGGAAATCGTCTGGCTGGATCTGCGCAACCGCTGCGGTGCGCGTGGATATGCGCTGACGCGGTTCATCCGCTCCTGGATTTCACTACCCGTCGGCGTGGTGAACCTTGCCGAACGCCATGGCGGCGTCCACGTCACCCCGGATATTTTCGAGGCCATGATCGAGGACGCGGCCGAACATCTTGCCGCCTTCAACCTTGCCAGCAACCTGACCGAGGCGATCGCCTCCGGCCGGGTGCATATGCTCGGCACCTCCGGTACTGTCACAACGCTTGCAGGTGTTCATCTGGGCCTCAGGCGCTATGACCGCCGACGCGTCGACGGCACCTGGCTGGAAGATGGTGATGTGTCGCGCATGATTGATCAGTTGCGTGACATGCCGTATGAGGCGCGCGTGGAAAATCCGTGCATTGGCGCGGATCGCGCGGATCTGGTACTGGCGGGCTGCGCCATCCTGGAGGCGATCCGCCGCCGCTGGAGCTGCTCGCGCCTGCGCGTTGCGGACAGGGGTCTGCGCGAAGGCATCCTTACCGAACTGATGGCCGCCGACGGCGTGTGGTCGCACAGAAGAAACGGCGCCCGGCATGACCGTGGCCGCCACAGGAACAGGTCATGAGCCAGGGAAAAAAGGGCACGGGAGACCGGGGTCTACACATCAAGGTCAAATCGGCGGCCGGCCGGCGCGAATCGTCCACGCGCTGGCTGCAGCGCCAGCTCAACGACCCGTATGTGCGCCGCGCCAAGATGGACGGCTACCGCTCGCGTGCCGCCTACAAGCTCATCGAGATCGACGACAAGCACAAGCTTCTTAAGCCCGGTTACCGGGTGGTGGACCTTGGCTGTGCGCCCGGAGGATGGTGCCAGGTTGCGGTCGAACGCGTGCAATCGAGCGTCGAAGCTCCGAAAGTGGTGGGTATCGATTATCTGGAGATGGACCACGTTCGCGGCACGACCTTCCTGCAGAAGGATTTTCTGGACGACGATGCTCCGGCGGCGCTGATGGCGGCTCTTGGCGGTCACAAACCGGATGTGGTGCTTTCCGATATGGCGGCGCCCACGACCGGCCACAAGCAGACCGACCACCTGCGCACCACTCATCTCTTCGAGATCGCCATCGACTTTGCCCGGCGCAATCTCGTGCCCGGCGGTTCATTTCTTGCCAAGGTTTTCCGCGGCGGGACGGAAAACGCCCTGCTGCATGACCTGAAGCGGGAATTCAAGACGGTTGCCCACCTGAAGCCGCCCGCAAGTCGCAAGGAAAGCCCGGAGCTCTACGTGATCGCCAAGGGTTTCCGCGGCAGCGACCTGGAGCCGGATGCCTGATCCGACAGGCCGTGCGGGACAGCGTTCATTGAAGGGACTGGGAAAGGCGAGGCGAATGAGCGCCTAAACCCCTTTTCATTCTGTCACCTGCATGTTATTGACCCGCGCCAACTTCTCCGGCACAGCCGAAGCGACTCGACAGATGCAGGCACGCTCCCAGAGCCTGCGTCTCAGCTATTCTTTTTAAAGGGGAATTGGCAATGGCATCCTTCTTTGTCCCGTCGACCGGGCAGCAAGCCCTGACCTTCGACGATGTTCTGCTCATTCCCGGACACTCGGAAGTCATGCCGGGCCAGGTGGACCTGCGCACCCGCGTGACACGAGAGCTTGAACTGAATATTCCGATCCTTTCCTCCGCAATGGACACCGTGACCGAAGGCCGGCTCGCGATTGCCATGGCACAGGCCGGTGGTATCGGCGTCATTCACCGCAACCTCTCCCTCGACCAGCAGGCCGAAGAGGTCCGCATGGTCAAGAAGTTCGAGTCCGGCATGGTCGTGAACCCGCTGGTGATCGGCCCGGATGCCACCCTTCAGGACGCTCTCGACCTGATGAAGCGCTTCGGCATTTCCGGCGTGCCGGTGGTCGAAAACGGCGGCAGCGGCGCGCAGGTCGCCGGCAAGCTTGTCGGCATCCTGACCAACCGCGACGTCCGCTTCGCCTCCAATCCGGACCAGAAGATCCATGAGCTGATGACCAAGGACGATCTCGTCACGGTCAGCGAGAATGTCAGCCAGGACGACGCCAAGCGGCTTCTGCACCAGAACCGCATCGAGAAGCTCTTGGTGGTCGACGAGAACCGCAACTGCATCGGCCTCATCACCGTCAAGGACATGGAAAAGGCGCAGCTGAACCCGAATGCCTCCAAGGATCCTCAGGGACGCCTGCGGGTTGCCGCGGCCACCAGCGTCGGCGAAGAAGGCTTTGCCCGTGCGGAACGGCTGATCGATGCCGGTGTCGACATGGTTGTTGTCGATACCGCGCATGGCCACTCGCAGAAGGTTCTCGACATGGTCAGCCGCGTGAAGAAGCTGTCCAATTCGGTCCAGGTTCTCGCCGGTAACGTTGCCACGTCCGAAGCCACAAAGGCACTTATCGATGCGGGCGCCGATGCGGTCAAGGTCGGCATCGGCCCGGGGTCCATCTGTACAACGCGTATCGTTGCCGGCGTCGGCGTGCCACAGCTCACCGCCATCATGGAATCGGTCAATGAGGCCGACAAGCACGGCGTGCCGGTTGTTGCCGACGGCGGCATCAAGTATTCCGGCGACCTTGCCAAGGCGATCGCTGCCGGAGCGGCCTCCGTCATGGTCGGGTCACTGCTTGCCGGGACGGAAGAAAGCCCGGGCGAAGTCTATCTGCACCAGGGCCGGTCCTATAAGTCCTATCGCGGCATGGGGTCCGTCGGCGCGATGGCGCGCGGTTCTGCTGACCGTTACTTCCAGGCCGAAGTTCGCGACAGCCTGAAACTGGTTCCGGAAGGCATCGAAGGCCAGGTTCCCTATAAAGGCGCGCTCTCCAGTGTGCTGCATCAGCTTGCCGGCGGCCTGCGCGCTGCCATGGGCTACGTGGGCGGCAGCACCATCCAGGACTTCCAGGAGAAGGCCCGGTTCGTTCAGATTTCCGGGGCTGGCCTGCGCGAAAGTCATGCGCATGACGTGACGATTACCCGGGAAAGCCCGAACTATCCTTCCAACGTTTAATCCAACCGGCAACGGGGCCGCTTCAAGAAGGTGGCCTCGCAAGGGAACAGCATGAAAGATGGTGGACGCCTCGCGGCGGCAATCGAAGTTTTGACCGAGGTGGAAACCCGTCACCGGCCCGTTCAGGTCGCGTTGAAGGAATGGGGCTCCGCGCACCGGTTTGCAGGATCCGGTGACCGCACAGTCATCGGCAACCTCGTCTTCGATGCTCTTCGCAACAAGGCGTTACTCGGCGGATTGATGGAAGACGGCTCTCCGCGCGCGCTTGTTTTCGCGACCTACTGCCTGACGTGGGAGAAGGGGCTCCAAGCGCTGCAAGAAGTCCTCGCACAGGATCAGCATGCCCCCGAACCGCTCACGGACCTTGAGACGACGCACCTGACATCCGGTGGCGAGGCACAGGACATACCCTTGTCTGCGCAGGCGGATGTGCCTGATTGGCTTTGGCCGCATTTTCAGGCGGTCTTCGGCGATGACGCGGTCGCTGAGGGCAGGGCGCTGGCACAAAGAGCTCCGGTCGACCTTCGCACCAACACGCTGAAATCTGACCGTGACAAGGTCCTCAAGCGCCTGGCTCATACCGGCGCCCGGGCCACGGACCGGTCACCGTTCGGCATCCGGATAGAGGCCAAGCCGGATCTTGGTCGTATGCCGCATATCCAGGCCGAGGAAGGTTACCGCAAGGGCTGGTTCGAGCTTCAGGATGAAGCCAGCCAGCTTGCTGCCCACATCGCCCAGGCAGGGCCAGGCCAGCAAGTGCTTGACTATTGCGCCGGCGGTGGCGGCAAGACACTCGCGCTTGCTGCTGCAATGCAGAACAAGGGCCAGCTCTACGCCTTCGACGCGGACCGGCTTCGGCTCGCTCCGATCCACGAGCGGCTTCAACGGGCAGGTGTCCGTAATATCCAGGTTCGCGACCCGGCCAGCACCAGCCTAGACGACCTTGTCGATCTGATGGATCTGGTTTTCATCGACGCTCCCTGCACTGGAACCGGTGTGTGGCGCCGCAGACCCGATTCCAAATGGCGCCTGTCGGAAAAAGCCCTAGAGGACCGTATTGCAGATCAGCGGCAAGTTCTCGAAAGGGCAAGCCGGTATGTGAAGCCGGGCGGGCGGCTGGCCTACGCGACCTGTTCGGTCCTCAATGCCGAGAACCAGGACCAGGCAGCCTGGTTCCTGGAGACCCATGGTGATTTCAAGTCTGTCCCGGCAATCAACGTCTGGACTGAGTCCCTTCCGGGCGCCAAAGCTCCGAAATACGTCTCCGCACGCGGCGATATCCTGCTGACGCCGGCCTCCACCGGCACTGACGGATTTTTCGTGGCTCTCTTTCAGCGCGACAAATAGGGCCGTTCAGGAGTGGTCCTGGCGGCGCAGGCCGAGCACATTCGGCAGTTGGTCGCCATCCGCGGACAGAAAATCATCTCTTCCGGACGGGACTGGTTCGGCTGTGTCCCGTTCACTTTCAGGCAGCGCGGTGTCATTGCTTTCCGGGCCTGCGGCCGGGTCGTCTGCAGGTGTTTCTTTCGCCTGCGCGGCAGGCACGTCCGTCTTTTTCGGTCGATTGACGCCGGAAAGCGAAGTGACCAAACCTTCGACAAGCTTGCGAACGGCGGGATCGATGCCCTGACCGGAGGTCATGCCGGTCAACACAGAGCGTGCCTGGCCGGAATATTTGAGCGCCGCAAGCGCGGCACCAAGAGCGTTTAGCGGCTCTTTGGCTTTCGGGTCCAGGTCATGGCCGGCGAGAGCGAACCGCAGGGCGGGGCCCTGATCGTCCAGTTTTCTCGACAGGACGCTCAGGCGGACGAGGGTCGAAACGGAGCGCGGACTGAGCTTCAAGGCTGCCTCGGCGGCTTCGCGCGCGTCTTCCAGATCACCTTTGCCAGCGAGCGCGTCGGAAAGGAGCTCCAAAGGCAGAGGATCGGCCGGAGCCCTCTCGCTTGCCCGGATACACATCTCGACCACTTCGTCGTAGCGCTTGCGCAGGAGCAGCGTTTGCGACAGACCGATCAAGGCGGGGCCAAAGTTCGGATCCGATTTCAGCGCTTTGCGATAGGCGGCGATCGCGGCAGCCTTCTGGTCGGTCTTTGCCTGGGTTTCGGCAAAGAGCGTCAGCACGGCAGCGGTGTCCGGCAATAGTTCGACCAACCGGCGTGCCGGTTCCGCGGCTTCGGCCGGCTTGTCTTCCTTCAGGAGCACGCTGGCAAGACCATAGAGGGCGTTGCGATTGTCTGGAGCCTGGGAAAGTACTTCGGAAAAATTCTGCCGCGCATTGGGAATATCGCCCAACAACAGCTGGCAGTTCCCAAGGCTTGCACGGGCGTTCAGGTGCTCGGGTTCGGCAAAGACAATCCGGCGAAGCTGGCTCTGGGCTTCTTCAAGGTATCCGGTCTGCAAGAGAGCCGAGGCGGTGCGATAGGCGATTTCGGTATCGTCCGGCGACAATTCCTGCGCCTTCAGATAGGAAACGAGCGCTCTGTCCAGATTGCCGGCGTTCTCCAATGCAACGGCTTCTTCGAACGCTTTACGGGCAGCTGCAGTCATCTGGATCGATTTTCCTAAAGGCACCGGCTTCTGGCTTCGTCACGGTGCAGGCGAAGCAGGCGGTCTTAAGGTTAGCCTAAGGAGCCGGGCCGCGCCGGTCAAAAGCGAATTTCGGCCGTACACAGCTTGTCCGCCGAAATGTTTGCCGGCCAAATTCATGCCATTTCACGGCCATGGTTCGGGCACCATCGGGAAAATCCTGTGCGGGAAAGGAATGGGCGTTAAAATCAGGTTCAAATTGCTGAAAAGACCGGTTAGAAGCTGGCCATGACCCAGCATCAACGTCTTCTCATCATCGACTTCGGCTCCCAGGTCACGCAGCTCATCGCGCGGCGCCTGCGCGAACTCAATGTCTATTGCGAAATCCACCCCTACCAGAACGTGACAGACGCCTTTCTGGCGGAGTTCGCGCCTCTGGCAGTAATCCTGTCCGGCGGTCCGGATTCCGTGACGCGCGAAGGTTCTCCGCGTCCGCCGGAAAGCATGTATGAGCTTGGCATTCCCATTCTGGGGATCTGCTACGGCCAGCAGGTGATGATGCAACAGCTCGGCGGCAAGGTCGAAGGCGGCAAGATCACTGGTGGTGGCGGTACTGCCGAGTTCGGACGGGCCTATGTAACCCCTGTCGAGGCGACGATCCCGATCCTGGACGGATGGTTCGCGGAAGGGCGCGAGCAGGTCTGGATGAGCCACGGCGATCATGTCAGCCGGCTAGCGCCCGGGTTCGAAGTGTTCGGCACTTCTCCGAACGCGCCCTATGCGATCACCGCCGACATGACCCGCAATTTTTTCGCCGTTCAGTTCCACCCGGAAGTGCATCACACGCCGAATGGCAAGAAGGTCTACGAGAATTTCGTCAAGCTGGCTGGTTTTACCGGCGACTGGACCATGGGCGCCTACAAGGACGACGCCATTGCGCGAATCCGCGAACAGGTGGGCGACAAGAAGGTCATCTGCGGCCTTTCCGGCGGCGTCGACAGTTCCGTTGCTGCAGTCCTGATCCACGAGGCGATCGGCGACCAGCTCACCTGTGTCTTCGTCGATCACGGTCTCCTGCGTCTCAACGAGGCGGAAGAAGTGGTGACCATGTTCCGGGACAATTACAATATCCCGTTGATCCACGCCGACGAATCCGAACTCTTCCTCGGCGAACTCGACGGCGTTTCCGATCCGGAAACGAAGCGCAAGATCATCGGCCGTCTTTTCATCGACGTGTTCCAGAAGCATGCGAACGAGATTGAAGGCGCCGAGTTCCTGGCGCAGGGCACGCTCTATCCGGACGTGATCGAGAGCGTCAGCTTCTCCGGAGGGCCGTCGGTCACCATCAAGTCGCACCACAATGTCGGCGGCCTGCCGGAAAAGATGGGCCTGAAGCTGGTCGAACCGTTGCGCGAACTCTTCAAGGACGAGGTGAGGGCGCTTGGCCGCGAGCTCGGCCTGCCGGACAGCTTCATCGGCCGCCACCCGTTCCCCGGTCCTGGTCTTGCCATCCGCTGCCCGGGTGAGATCACCCGCGAGAAGCTGGAAATCCTGCGCAAGGCGGATGCGGTCTATACCGACCAGATCCGCAAGCACGGCCTTTACGACGACATCTGGCAGGCATTTGTCGCCATCCTTCCGGTCCGCACCGTTGGCGTGATGGGCGACGGGCGCACCTACGATTATGCCTGCGCGCTGCGCGCCGTGAACTCCGTCGACGGCATGACCGCGGATTATTATCCCTTCAGCCACGAGTTTCTTGGCGAAACGGCAACGCGTATCATCAACGAGGTTCAGGGGATCAACCGGGTCACCTACGACATCACCTCGAAGCCTCCGGGTACGATCGAGTGGGAATGACGTGAATACGGCCGCAACAGTCCACGCTGTCTGTTGCGGCCTTTTCGTTTCTGACCCTCGTGCACAAACGGGACTGTTCGAATGGCAAGTTTGCCGGATCTGAAGCCGGATTGCTCTTCCTGCGCCGCTCTTTGCTGTGTGGTCTTTGCCTTCGACAAGTCCGAGTCCTTCGGGATCGACAAAGGCGCAGGGGAAGTCTGTCCGAACCTCGGCAATTCCGGAAAATGCAACATTTTCGGGAAACGGGAGGAACTCGGTTTCAGCGGATGCGTAGCTTATGACTGTTACGGAGCCGGGCAGCGCGTGACCAACCAGGTTTTCGCCGGACGGTCCTGGCGGGACGACCCGAAGCTCAAGACCCGTATGGGCGAAGCTCTATCCGTATTGCGCCAAGTCCATGAGCAACTTGTTCTGCTCGCTGCAGCGGAAAAGCTTTCGCTGGATGACTTCGAACGTCAAAAGCTCTCAAAGCTGCAAGCGGACTTGGCGCCGGTAACCGGCTGGAGCGAAGAAGGGTTGCAGGCGTTTCCGCTCACGCAAACGGTTCGCGACGTGTCCGCCTTCCTCACCAGCCTGCGCCGGCATGTCGGTGGCAAGCGCTGATTTCTGCCGCCGTACCGCTATCGGGCACACCTGATGCAGAAGGCTGCTGCCGGATCGACTTCCAGCCGTTTCCCGGCAATTTCCTCGCCGCACTCAACGCAATAGCCGTAGTCGCCGCTGTCCAGGCGGGAGAGGGCTGCCTCTATCCTCTGGATCGAGGCGCGGCGCTGCCGTTCAGAGGCCTGCGCCATGGCCTGGCCCTGAAGGGCGTCCATCCGCGACAGTCGGCCGACCGATTGCTGGTCAAGTTCCACGGTTGCCCGCGCTTCCCCGGACATTTCGCTCAAGGTTTCCAGCTCCGACTTGAGAGCCAGAAGCTTTTTGCGAATGTCTTTCGATTTCCCGTCGCGCATCGCCATCCTCCGATATGAAGGATGACGGTGCGGGCAGGGCAGAGCAAGTCTCTTCAGGAAATGCGTTTCCTGCGATACCTTCAGAACCCTGCGAGAACAATCTTGCCGATGGTTTTGTTGCTCTCGATCTTCTCATGCGCCAGACGCAGATTGGCGGCATTGATCGGCTCGATCACTTCGGACAGCGTTGTCTTGATCTTTCCGGCGTCCACGAGATCGGCGACTTCCGTAAGAAGCCGCCGTTGCTCCTCGATGTCCGGTGTCTGGTACATCGACCGGGTGAACATCATTTCCCAATGGATGGAGACCGCCTTGAGTTTGAAGGGCGCGATGCTGACATTGTCCGGATCATCGATCAGCAGGAACCGACCCTGCGGCGCGATCAGAGTGGCGATATCATCAAGGTGCTGGTCGGTATGCGTGGTAGAGAAGACGTAACCGGGTGCTTCAAGGCCAAGAGTTTCGAGCTGGGCTGCCATGGGCCTGGAATGATCGAGCACATGATGCGCGCCGAGTTCCTTCACCCAGGCCTGACTTTCCGGCCGGGACGCAGTGGCAATCACAGTCATGTCCGTGAGCTGGCGGGCAAGCTGGACAGCGATCGAGCCGACGCCCCCCGAACCGCCGATGATCAGCAGTGTCTTTGCGCCTGAAGGCACCGGTTCCCTGACCTTCAGCCTGTCGAACAAGGCTTCGTAAGCCGTGATCGCGGTGAGGGGCAACGCGGCAGCTTCGGTAAAGCTCAAGCTCTTCGGCTTTCGCCCGACGATACGCTCATCGACGAGGTGAAATTCGGCATTCGTGCCCGACCGTGTGATGTCACCGGCGTAATAGACTTCGTCGCCAACGGCATAGCCGGTCACATCCGGCCCGACTTCCGCGACCACACCGGCGGCATCGTATCCGAGAACAACGGGAGCGCCATTTTGCGCTGGACGGGACTGCCGGACCTTGGTGTCGACCGGGTTGACGGCAACGGCCTTGACCTCGACCAGAATGTCACGGCCTGTCGGAATGGGGCGGGGCAGATCAATGTCGGCGAGGGAATTGGCGTCGCTGATCGGACGCGGTTCGTAATAACCAATGGTACGCATGTGTAAGTCTCCTGAATTGCGTACCGCTCAAATTGAGCATAAAATCGAATTACGCAAGAATGCACTTTTCAGACACTTACACACAAAAATGAGCCATAGGCACAAAATGGATACCAAAGAAATGACATCAACAAAGCAAGTGAAAGACACCTATGGCTGCCATCCGGGCTGCGCCGTGGAAGCCGCTCTGAGCCTTATTGACGGCAAGTGGAAAGGCGTCATCCTCTTTTTGCTGATGGAAAACGACGTCATGCGCTTCAATGAGTTCCAGAAAGCCTTGCCGGATATCACACAGCGTATCCTGACGGCTCAGCTGCGCAGCCTGGAAACCGACGGTCTGATCGAACGCACCGTCTTTGCTGTCGTTCCGCCCAAGGTCGAGTATCGCCTGACCGAGCTCGGGGCTTCGCTGGAACCCGTGGTGAAGGCCCTTGCCAGATGGGGCAACGACAACAAGACCTTGTGGCCGAAAGGTTTCAAGCGGGACAGTCACCTGCAACAGGCAGGCTGAAGGCGCAAACTTATTCTTCGGGCACACCTGAAACCGCTCTTTCTTCGGCCAGAATCTGCTCATGGTGTTCCATGGCCCGAACTCACATGAACAGACGGGTCATCGCGAGCATTTGCATCTTGATGGTAGGTTTCAGGGAACAGATTGTCTTTTCCACCCGTCCCAGCGGTCCCAGCGGTCCCCTGTGCAGGGTACGGATTTCATGAAGGTTCTTGATTGCAGGCGTCGCTGCGAAGATGGGTCTGATCTTGGAGATCACCTCAGGCGAAGCTCCTTTGCCGACAGCCGGTCCCTATGACGCATTCGTGAGTTTGATCAACCCGGATGACTTGCAACGATGGTTCCGTTGAAAATGAAACGGGACAGGATTTGATGAAACCCGGTTGGAACCTCTTAGGGACACTTCTTGTTGCGCTGGCAGCACTTCAAACACTGCCGGCCGCAGCGAACGAGGTGGAAATCGTCGAGGCGACCGCGGTGCAGTCCGGCGACAGCTGGACCTTCTCCGTTACCCTTCGGCACGATGACACCGGTTGGGATCATTACGCTGATCTCTGGCAGGTTTATTCGCCGGACGGGAAGCTTCTGGGTGAACGGGTACTCTTGCATCCGCACGAAAACGAACAGCCTTTCACCCGGTCCCTATCAGGTGTTGCCATTCCGGCGGATGTGAAAGACGTCATCATCCGGGCCCGCGACACCGTTCATGGCGTCTCTCCACAGGAGTACAGGCTCACTTTGGAGCGCTGAGGCCGCCTCAGGTGCGGATGAAGGCGAGGACCCCGTCGGCGACGAACTGGACGGAGAGGGCGGCAAGCAGCACGCCGAGCAGGCGTGTGATGACGAGCTGGGCGGTGTCGCCGAGCAGACGTTCGATCTTGTCTGCGACAAGGAAAGCCCCCATGCAGCTGAGCAAAATGACCGCGATGACGCCGCCAAGGCTCGCATAGGCGAGGGTATCCGGTGCCTGGCTCGAGAGCAGCACGATTGCAGAGATTGCGGCCGGGCCGGAAATCAGCGGGATCGCCAGCGGAAAGATAGCCAGTTCGTTGATCGTGCCGTGATGGGCTTCGGACTCCATAGCCTTTTCGGCAGTCTCCGTCTTGCGCGCCTGGCGTTTGCCGAAAATCATTTCGATGGCGATCATGAAGAGGAGTATTCCGCCTGCGACCCGGAAGGCGGTGACGGAGATGCCGAGAACGTTCAGCACGGTCTGTCCAGAAGCATAGAATACCAGTAGGATCGCCGCCGCCGTGACCGTCGCGCGGATGGCCACCTTGCGCCTGTCCTGCTTGCTCATTCCGGCCGTGATCGCCAGGAACATTGGCGCCAGGCCGACCGGATCGATGGTAACGAAAAGCGTCGCAAAGGCGTTGATGATGTAGTCGAGCATGGCGATTCCCGGGGCGGTTTTTCAGGCGCTTTGAGGGCCTTACTATAGGCCTTTGGCAGGGGCGGCGAGGACTTGTCGTAAAATCATTTTTCACCCCTGTGCATACTTCTTGTAGCGCATTGATTTTAAACACTTATTACTTAGGCGGAAAAGCGCCCTGAATTTGGACCGGCGCGTTGAATCGGCTATAAAAGACGCAGCAATAACAATGAAATGAGTGTCTTCCTTGGCTGACCAGGACAACAGCACGCCTTCGGATGGTCTCCCGTCCGACATCAAACCGGTCTCCATCGTCGATGAAATGAAGCGCAGCTATCTCGATTACGCCATGAGCGTGATCGTTTCGCGTGCGCTTCCCGACGTTAGAGACGGCCTGAAGCCGGTGCATCGGCGCATTCTCTATTCGATGCACGAGAACGGCTATGAGTGGAACAAGCCCTACCGCAAGTCCGCCCGCGTGGTCGGCGACGTCATGGGTAAATACCACCCGCACGGCGACAGCGCGATCTACGACGCACTCGTGCGTATGGCGCAGAACTTTTCGCTGCGCCTGCCACTGATCGACGGCCAGGGCAATTTCGGTTCAGTCGATGGCGACCCGGCGGCGGCCATGCGCTATACGGAATGCCGTCTGCAGAAAGTCGCGCACAAGCTGCTCGACGACATCGACAAGGAAACGGTCGACTTTCAGGAGAACTATGACAACTCCGAAAGCGAACCTGTCGTTCTGCCTGCCAAATTCCCGAACCTTCTGGTCAACGGGGCAGGCGGCATCGCCGTCGGCATGGCCACCAACATTCCGCCGCATAACCTGGGTGAAGTCATCGACGCCGCGATTGCCATCATGGAAAATCCGGCGATGTCGCTCGAAGAGCTGATGCAGATCGTGCCGGGGCCGGACTTCCCGACCGGCGGGATGATCCTCGGCCGTTCCGGTATCCGCAATGCTTTTGAATCCGGCCGCGGCTCCATCGTCATGCGGGCGAAAGTTGACGTGGAAGAGGTTCGCAAGGACCGTACCGCACTGATCGTTTCGGAGATCCCGTATCAGGTCAACAAGTCGACCATGATCGAAAAGATCGCCGAGTTGGTGCGGGACAAGCGCATCGAGGGCATCTCCGACATCCGCGACGAAAGCGACCGCTCGGGCATGCGCGTTGTGATCGAACTGAAGCGCGATGCGGTTCCGGACGTGATCCTGAACCAGCTCTACCGGTTCAGCCAGTTGCAGACCTCCTTCGGCGCCAACATCGTTGCGCTGAATGGCGGCAAGCCGGAGCAGATGAACCTCTCCGACATGCTGCGCGCCTTTGTCTCCTTCCGCGAGGAAGTGATCCAGCGTCGCACGCGCTTCCTGTTGAAGAAGGCCCGTGACCGTGCCCATATTTTGGTGGGCCTCGGCATCGCGGTTGCCAATATCGACGAAGTCATCAAGCTGATCCGCAGCGCACCGGACCCGGCGACCGCCCGCGCTCAATTGATGGAACGCAACTGGCCGGCACAGGACGTCGAGGCACTCATCCGCCTGATCGACGATCCGCGCCACACGGTCCAGGAAGACGGCACCTACAAGCTGTCGGAAGAACAGGCTCGCGCCATTCTGGATCTGCGTCTGCAGCGCCTGACGGCCATGGGCCGGGACGAAATCGAGGACGAACTCAACAAGATCGGCGCCGAGATTTCCGATTACCTGGACATTCTGCGATCGCGCGCCCGCATCCAGGAAATCGTCCGTGACGAGATGCTGGAGATCAAGGAAGAATTCGCGACACCGCGCCGGACCGAGATCATCGAAGGCGGACCGGATTTCGACGAAGAAGACCTGATCCAGCGCGAAGATATGGTCGTGACCGTGTCCCATGGCGGCTATATCAAGCGTGTGCCACTGGCGACCTACCGCGCACAGCGGCGCGGCGGCAAGGGCCGTTCCGGCATGGCGACGAAGGAGGAGGATTTCGTCACCCGCCTCTTCGTGGCCAATACCCACACGCCGGTACTTTTCTTCTCCTCGCGCGGCATCTGCTACAAGATGAAAGTTTGGCGTCTTCCGCTCGGCGGACCGACTTCGCGCGGCAAGGCGCTGGTCAACATGCTGCCGCTTGAGCAGGGAGAGCAGATCACCTCCATCCTGCCGTTGCCGGAAAACGAGGAGACCTGGGGCGATCTCGACGTGATGTTCGCAACCGTTCGCGGCACCATCCGGCGCAACAAGCTGTCCGATTTCGTCAACATCAATCGCAATGGCAAGATCGCCATGAAGCTGGAAGACGGCGACGGCATTGTCAGCGTCGATACCTGCTCCGAACATGACGACGTGATGCTGACGACCAATTTCGGCCAGTGCATCCGCTTCCCGGTCACCGATGTCCGCGTCTTCGCGGGCCGGAATTCGGTCGGGGTGCGCGGCATTCGTCTGGCAGACGATGATCGGGTGATCTCCATGCAGATCCTCCACCATATCGACGTCAGTGCAGAGGAACGGGCCGCCTATCTGAAGCTTTCACGTGCCATGCGCGGTGAAGCGGACGAAAACGGCAACGGTGCGGATGAGGAAGGCGTCGTCGCCGGCGACCTGCCTCAGGAACGCTACGCCCAGATGAGCGCTGCAGAGCAGATCATCCTGACCATCTCGGAGAACGGCTACGGCAAGCGGACATCCTCGTTCGAATACCGTGTCACCGGCCGCGGCGGCAAGGGTATCACGGCCATGGCGGTCAACAACCGCAACGGGGGACTGATCGCGTCCTTCCCTGTCGAGGACAGCCACCAGATCATGCTGGTGACCGACGGCGGCCAGCTGATCCGCTGCCCGGTGGATGGCATCCGCATCGCCGGCCGCGCGACCCAGGGTGTCATCGTCTTCAAGACGGCGTCCGATGAAAAGGTCGTCGCCGTGGAGGGCATCTCCGAGGTCGACGAGGACGAAGATCTCAGCGAGATCGAAGGCGTCGAAGCTGCTGAAGACGGTGCCGCCGGAGAGGGGGAGGCACCTTCGGAAGGCGGAGAAGAAACACCCGAAGCGTAAATCCGCGCTACCCGGATCTGAAAACGACAACAGCGGCCAGGGGGAAACCTGAGCCGCTGTTTGCCGTTATACAAGTGGTGTGGCGATGTTTAGTTCGCCGGGTACCGTGCCAGAATGGTCTCGTTGACGGTCGGGGTCGCTTTTTCGACTGTAACGAAGGAGACCTTGCGCACCTTGCTCGCGCCGGTCAGGGCAGCTGCGCAGTCTTCGCTCCATGCGCCCCAGGCCTGGGATTTGCAAGTTTCGCTCGCCGGGATCTGTGCAGTTCGGTCTGTCTTTGTCGTGGCCAGGCCCTGGGTCGCCAGGTTGGTCAGGTCGTCTGCCTGCGAGGCGTTGCTCGGGTGCATCGACATCACTCCGGCGGCGATCATGGTCAGCAAGGCCAGAACGAAAATTGCAGCCATTTTCAGATGAACGGCCGGATCGGCAGCGTTCGCCTTGATGGCAAAGGTTTGTGCCGCCCGCGGGGTCGTGGTCGGCTCGATAGATATTGTATTGCTCCTCATTTCCCTGGCTCCTGCTCACGCCAATTGATTTCGATGGAGCCACCTTGGACGACGCTGGGGAAGAGAGATGTGACGACCGTCACACATTGTCAGTTACTGGCAAATGAACGGATGTATTTGCGTTTTGCTTGTGAGGCTGGAGCAGGCAGAGTAAGGAAGGAGCCATGACTCGCATTGCGCTTTATCCGGGTTCCTTCGACCCAGTCACAAACGGCCACATGGACATCCTGCGGCAGGCACTTGCCCTGGCCGACAAGGTGGTGGTTGCGATCGGGATACATCCCGGCAAGACGCCACTCTTCACCTTCGAGGAGCGGGTCGAACTGATCCACGCCTCGGCAAAGGCCGAGTTCAGCCAGGAAGAGGCAGAACGCATCGATGTAATTGCCTTTGACGACCTCGTCATCAACAGGGCACGCACCCAGAAGGCGGCCTACCTGGTCCGGGGGCTGCGTGACGGTACCGACCTTGATTACGAAATGCAGATGGCCGGCATGAACGGCACGCTGGAACCGGACATCCGTACCGTGTTTTTGCCGGCGTCCCCGCACGTCCGCCATATCACCGCCACCTTGGTGCGCCAGATCGCAAAAATGGGTGGGGAAATTGCGGCCTTCGTTCCCAAACCCGTTGCGGAGCCGCTGAGGAGCCGGGCAAATCCCGGCAACTGATTGATTGATTGCTTTGACCTGAACCTTAGGAGACCCCCGTGTCACGCCTTTTCGCCGTATTTGCCGTTCTGGCATCGATCCTGATCATGCCCGCTGCCGTTCAGGCACAGGGCACGGACCTGGAAAACACGCTTTATCTTGATCTCAAGGACGGCCGTGTCGTCATCCAGTTGCGACCGGATCTTGCGCCTCAGCATGTGGAACGCATCAAGAAACTGGCCCGTGAGGGCTTTTACGACGGTATCGTCTTTCACCGGGTAATTGACGGCTTCATGGCCCAGACGGGCGATCCGACCGGCACCGGCATGGGAGGTTCCAACGAGCCTGACCTGAAAGCCGAATTCTCCAATGCGCCGTTCGAGCGCGGCACGCTCGGCATGGCCCGTGCCCAGAACCCCAACAGCGCCAATTCGCAGTTCTTCATCATGTTCGACGAAGGGGCATTCCTCAACGGCCAGTACACTGTTTTCGGCGAAGTTGTCGACGGCATGGAGTTCGTCGACAACATCACCCGCGGTGAACCGCCGGCAAATCCGGACAAGATCGTAAAGATGCAGGTTGCGGCCGACGCTCAATAAGCGCCCGGTCAAAGCTTGCCACCCCATTCAAGGAATACCAAAGGAGACTAACCCGATGGCCGATATCAAAGACGCCGAAAACACCCTGTTCATGGAAACCACCCAGGGCCCGATTGTGATCGAGATGAAGCCGGACCTGGCACCGACCCATGTCGCACGCATCAAGGAACTTGTCCGCGAAGGCTTTTACGACGGCATCGTCTTCCACCGGGTGATTGACGGCTTCATGGCCCAGACCGGTTGCCCGAACGGCACCGGCACCGGCGGTTCCGGCAAGAAGCTGAAGGCCGAATTCAGCAAGGAAAAGCACGTGCGCGGCACTTGCTCCATGGCCCGCGCGCAGGATCCGAATTCCGGCGACAGCCAGTTCTTCATCTGCTTCACCGATGCGCCGTGGCTCGATGGTCAGTACACGGTCTGGGGCGAAGTGATCGAAGGCATGGACAACGTCGACAAGATCAAGCGCGGCGAGCCGGTTTCCAATCCGGACAACATCGTCTCGGTCAAGGTTGCTGCCGACGCCGCCTGATTTCCGGTATCAATCAGTTCTGGAGAGGCGCGGTATCTTCGTCCGCGCCTCTTTCTTCTTCAGGGCCCAGCAAATCCCGGCATCGTTCGCTGAGGAAAACTCGCAGCGGATATTCCTGAATTCCCTTTTCCGAAAATTCCAGCTCTCTTCCTTCAGGAAAGGTTTTCCTGAATTCCTCGAGACCTGCACGATCTGCAGCAGCGTAGTCGACACGGGTTCTAACGAGCATTCCAAGCGCCTGTTCCATTGTCTCGACGAATGTGAACTCAGCACCGGCCTTCTCGAAGGGCATCCAGAAGTCCGACAAGGTCGAGCTACGTAGCAGAGCGATGCGTTTCCCCCGAAACTCTTCCGGTGAAGACCAGACAAACGGTTCTTCTTCTTTTCTGCGAACAAGCCCAATCACGATCTTCGCATCGCCAATCTGCCGATAGACGTGAGGCGTGGAAGCTGAAGGCGGGTACAAGGCAACGCACCAATCGCCTGTATCAACCGCATGCTGAGCTCGTGCGGGTGGTAAAAATCGGGCTTTTATCGTGAAGGGAAGTTTCCTCGCTGACAGCCAGGTTCGCAATTCATGAAAGACCAGACCGTCATCAGACCGGGTAGGGGTTGTATACGGAGGGTATTCTACCGCGATCACTTCCAATACAGTCGCCTGTGCCGCTTGGATTCCGATCAGCAGAAAAAATGCCCAAATTCGTATAACAACGAGCATCGCAACTCCGTCTTGCCAATTGGTCCGCATATCATATGCGTCTTCCTGCAGAACAAATACTGTCAAACGTGACAGAGGCACGGGAAAGCTTCAAAAGGCGGTCTTTAATCCCTGATTTCCAACAAGTGTTCCCGTGAGGAATTGCAAACGACCTGTTGACCAGAAAAAGACGGCCCGTTATGAGCGGTCGATCCAGCGCGCCGGCCGATACGCAGCCGCGCCTGTCCTCCAATGATCAAAACATCGCAAGGCCGCCATGCGCGTCGACCAATTCGATTTTGACCTTCCAAACGAACGGATCGCCCTGCGACCCGCCCGGCCGCGTGACACAGCGCGCATGCTGGTCGTGCGTCCCGGTTCCGATCCGCTGTTGAGCGACAACGGGGTGCGGGATCTGCCGGCAATGCTGCAGCCGGGCGATGCTCTTGTCTTCAACGACACCAGGGTTATTCCGGCCCAGCTGGAAGGCACGCGTCTGCGCGGTGAAATTTCTGCAGGCATTGGCGCCACACTGCATATGCGCACCGGTCCCGACCGCTGGAAGGCGTTCGTGCGGCCGGCAAAGAAACTGCAGGTCGGCGACGACATTCTTTTTGAAGGCTTCGGCACCCGTCTGACAGCAGAAGTCGCCGAAAAAGGCGATGCCGGCGAAGTCCTCTTGGTGTTCGACCGGTCTGGTCCGGATCTGGATGTCGCGATAGCGGCCGTCGGCCATATCCCGCTGCCGCCCTATATCGCCCAGAAGCGCGGCGAGGACGATCAGGACCGCAAGGACTATCAGACAATTTTCGCCGAGCGCGACGGCGCCGTCGCGGCCCCGACCGCCGGTCTTCATTTCACGCCTGAGCTGCTGCAGGCATTGAGTGACCGGGGCATCGAGCAGCACCGGGTGACACTGCATGTGGGCGCGGGCACCTTTCTGCCCGTAAAGGCCGACGATACGAACGACCACAAGATGCATGCGGAATGGGGCGAGGTTTCCCGGGACACCGCCGAAGCCCTGCTGGCGGTCAAGGCACGCGGCAACAAGGTTGTCAGCGTCGGCACCACATCACTCCGCATTCTCGAAAGCTCAGCCCTGAAGAGTGGTGCGATCGCGCCCTTTGCCGGTGAGACTTCGATTTTCATCACGCCGGGTTATCGCTTCAGGGCAATCGATGCCCTGATGACCAATTTCCACCTGCCGCGTTCGACCCTGTTCATGCTTGTGTCCGCGCTCTCGGGTCTTGAGACCATGCGCGCGGCCTATGCCCATGCCATCGCGCAGGACTACCGTTTCTACAGCTACGGCGACGCCTCGCTTCTGTTCCCGCAGGAAGGCGCCGTCTGAGGACCTTTCATGACTGACACCGCAAAACCCTTCGGCTTCAAGCTGATCAAGACCGATGGCATGGCCCGGCGTGGCGAGATCACCACACCGCACGGCATCGTCCGTACGCCGGCCTTCATGCCGGTCGGCACGCAAGCGACGGTCAAGGCCATGTATCCGGGCCAGGTACGTGAAACCGGTGCCGATGTGGTGCTCGGCAACACCTATCACTTGATGCTGCGTCCGACGGCGGAGCGCGTTGCTAAGCTTGGCGGCCTGCACGAATTCATGAACTGGCCGCATACGATCCTTACCGACAGCGGCGGTTTCCAGGTGATGTCACTGGCACAACTGCGCAAGCTTGACGAGGACGGGGTTCGATTCCAGAGCCATATCGACGGCCAGAAATATCACCTGACGCCGGAGCGTTCGGTCGAAATCCAGGGTCTGCTCGGCTCGGACATCCAGATGCAGCTCGACGAATGCATCAAGTTGCCGAGCCCGCGCGAAGAAGTACAGCGCGCGATGGAGCTGTCGCTGCGTTGGGCAGAGCGGTCCCGCAAGCAGTTCGAGGCAATGGACGGTCCGGACAAGGGGCAGGGGCTATATGGCATCGTTCAGGGCGGCGATCAGCCGGATCTGCGCGTCCGCTCGGCCGAAGAACTCGGTAAAATGCCCTTCGAAGGCTATTCGGTCGGCGGTCTGGCCGTTGGCGAGCCGCAGGACGTGATGCTGGCAATGCTCGAGATCACGACACCCGTCATGCCGGTGGAGAAGCCACGCTACCTGATGGGCGTCGGCACGCCGGACGATCTTCTGGAAAGCGTGAAGCGCGGGATCGACCAGTTCGACTGCGTCATGCCGACCCGGGCCGGCCGTCATGGGCTCGCCTATACGCGCTTCGGCAAGGTGAACCTGAAGAATGCGCGCCACCAGGACGATCCGCGTCCCCTGGATGAGGCAAGTGATTGTCCGGCGTCAAGCATCTACAGCCGCGCCTATCTGCATCACCTTGTGCGGGCGGGCGAGGGGCTCGCCGGTATGCTGCTCACCTGGAACAACATCGCCTACTATCAGCAGCTCATGCAGGGAATGCGCGACGCTATCGAGGAAAGCCGTTTCGAGGATTTCTACGCCAGGACCAAGGAAGACTGGGCGCGCGGCGACATTCCGGCTCTTTAGGCCTGAGGTTCGCTAGGACTAGCCGCACGCACACAAGGCGTCAGGTGGACAGGCCGTCCGAAGCTGTCAGGTAACAGCCGGAAATCCGCCAGCTGCCGTCGTCCTGCTGCTCGAAACTGTAAAGCGCTACCCAGCTCTTGCCGTTCGGACCGGTTACGAAGACTTCCTGCGTCGGACCGAGTGAAGTCATCTTTGACCGGCCAAAGGTGACGCTTTGCGGCCGGTAGACAGGTTGATAGCCTTGGCGGACCATTTCCATGAAGAATTCCGGCGTCTGGAACCGCTGTTGCAGGGAGCTGGTGGCAAAAGAAAAAGCCTGCTTGGCGTTGCCGGAAGCAAAGGCAGTCATCTGATCCTTGATGATCTTGTGAAAGGCGCCGCTGTCGAGACTGTCTTCCGCGCGGACCGCTCCGGTGGCCAGTATCAGGCTTACGCCAGCTGCTGCCGCCAACTTCCAGAAACGAGCATGAGCCATGATCGGTGTCTCCTTTCCCGAAACTCGATTATTATACGGCCCGAAACCCTTTTCAGATTGCTAAAATCCGAATAATCCCCTGCGTCAATCAAGGCCTCTTTGCGGCCTCATCCATTGCAATGTTCGAAAGAAAAACAAATGCCGGTCTGAGTTTTTCTCTTTGACGCGAAATTATCCCGTCAATTCAAAGGCGCCAGAGCCGAATACCGTCGGGAACGGTTGTCCGGTCCAGCAATGCCGGAATATCGGCAACAAGGCCCCGCGCACCGTTCAAGGCGCCCGCCAATGTGCTCCAGCTTGAACCACCCTGACAAAATTGCGAATGAGGAACCGCGAATACCGCGATATCCGCAACCTCAAGCTTCTCATGTGAGGTGAGGGTGATTCCGTATTCCTCGGAAACCTGCTCCGGATCGGCGAGTGGATCGATCACCTGGATCTTCGCACCGAATTTCTGCAATTCGCGAATGAGATCCACCACCTTGGAATTTCGGGTATCCGGTACATTCGCCTTGTAGGTGATGCCGAAAACGGAAATTTTCGGCGGCATCGGCAATCCGAGTTTCACACCTTCCTGGATGATCTTGCCGGCGATGAAGGCGGGCATGGCTTCGTTGGTGCCGCGACCGGCGAGGATCACCTGCGGTGTCAGGCCGATTTCATGGGCCTTGTGGGTCAGGTAATAGGGATCGACACCGATGCAGTGACCACCAACAAGACCGGGCTGGAACGGAAGGAAGTTCCATTTGGTGGCAGAGCCCGCCAGAACATCCCTTGTGTCGATCCCCATCTGGTGGAACAGCATCGAGAGTTCGTTCATCAAGGCGATGTTGAGGTCGCGCTGGGTGTTTTCGATCACCTTGGCGGCTTCCGCGACACGGATCGACGGTGCCTTGTGAATGCCGGCCGTTACCACCGAGCCATAAAGGGCGGCCAATGTCTCAAGCGCCGGTTTGGAAGACGCCGAGACGATCTTGGTGATATCTGCAAAGCCCCGCTCCGTATCGCCTGGATTGATGCGCTCGGGCGAATAGCCGACTTCGAAATCTGTCCCGAGCTTCCTGCCGGATTCCCGTTCGAGGATCGGCACGGCTACCTCTTCCGTCGCACCCGGGTAGACGGTGGATTCAAAGACTGCGATCGCGTCCCGTTTCAGATTGCGGCCGACGGTTGCTGCCGCGCTTTTGAAGGGAGAAAGATCCGGACGCTTGGCTTCGTCCACCGGCGTCGGAACGGCGACAATGAGAATATCCCGGTCGCGAAGGTCTTCCTCATTCGCGGAAAAAGAGAGGGTCTTCTGCACAAGATCCCCCGTCGAGACGGATGCGGTGCTGTCCCGACCCTCTGCCAATTCCTGCAATCGCCTGCGATTGATGTCGAATCCCAGGACATCGTAGCCATACGCCGCAAAGGCGGTTGCAACCGGCAGACCGACATATCCAAGGCCTATGACGGCGATTTTCTTCGAAGACTTCAAAGTGTCGGACATGAAATTTCCAGGGCAGATCGGAGTACAGGAAGCCGATACGGGAAGGGCCGAACCGCATTACGGTCCGGCCCACTCCTAATCTGTTACCAGCGGCTTTTTCAAGCCCGCTTTGAACGTGGAACTGCTTATTCAGCTGCCAGAGGACGACGAATCATTTCTTCAAGGAATGGCACCATTTCCCGGGCAAGCTTCGGATCGTCCATGCCGAAGGCGATGTTGGCGCTGAGGAACCCTGCCTTGCTGCCGCAGTCATAGCTGCGCCCTTCGAACTTGAGCGAAGCGAAGGGCTGGGTTTTCATCATGGCGAGCATGCTGTCGGTCAGCTGAATTTCGCCACCGGCGCCCTTGCTGTGCCGTCCGAGCAGGTCAAAAATCTCCGGCTGGAGAATGTAGCGCCCGGTGATCATCAGATTGGACGGAGCGGTGCCCGGCGCAGGTTTCTCCACCATGTTGGTGATTTTGCGGGCATTCCCGTTGATCTCATCGGCCAGTTCGACAATGCCGTAATTGTGAGTTTCTTCTTCCGGGACTTCTTCCACGGCGATGATGTTGCCACCAACCTCCTCATAGAGGTCAACCATCTGTTTGAGGCAACTGACCTGGGACTTGATGATCATGTCCGGCAGGAGGATCGCAAACGGGTCGTCGCCGATGATGTCACGTGCGCACCAGATGGCATGGCCGAGGCCGAGCGGTGCCTGCTGGCGTGTGAAGCTCGTCGACCCGGGCACTGGCCGGTGTTTTTCCAGAAGCTCCAGGGCCGCGGTCTTGTTGCGCGCCTTCAGCGTGTCTTCCAGCTCATAAGCCATGTCGAAGTGATCTTCGATAACATGCTTGTTGCGGCCGGTGACGAAAACGATGTGTTCGATCCCCGCCGCGCGGGCCTCGTCAACCACATACTGGATGATCGGCCGGTCGACGATTGTCAGCATTTCCTTCGGAACCGCCTTGGTCGCAGGCAAGAAGCGGGTTCCTAGACCTGCGACAGGCAGGACGGCTTTGCGAATGGGTTTGTTCATCTCAGACCTTCCGATGCTGACTGTTTGACAGCTTCCGCATTTTTCGTTGCCCAGTAATAGACAACCGTTCCACGAAACTCACGCTTAATGTTTCGAACCGGGAAAGCCGGGGCTGGCATTCCGTCGGCCGGTCCATTGTGCGGCGCGACAAAATTCCTATGAGTTGAACACTGTGATGATAATGAGGCCGTTACGGCCGTGTCGAATTTTAAATCGATTTAATTCCACATCAATCTCTCAGCTGGCGATGTTGCGGGGAAACCAAAAGAGCGCTATGGAACACCCGCAAAGGGTTGGGCCCGGACCTTGCTTCCGTGGAACAACGAAGCAAGGCGCTTCCGATGACACAAGGTGAAAGATGACTGAGGCAAACCGCGTAGTTTCCGTTGGCAACGTAACGTTCAGCAACGAAGCGCCTTTCAGCTTGTTGGCTGGCCCTTGCGCCCTCGAAAGCCGGGACCATGCGCTGGAATGCGCCGCAGCAATCAAGGAGATTGCCGGCCGTCTCGGTATCGGCGTCGTTTACAAGACCTCTTTCGACAAGGCCAACCGCACGTCACTTTCCGGCGGACGGGGCGTTGGCATGAAGGAAGCCTTGCCGATCTTTGCCGAGGTGAAGGAAAAATTCGGCATGCCGGTCGTGACCGACATTCACAGCGCAGACCAATGCGCGCCGGTTGCCGAAGTTGTCGACGTGCTTCAGATCCCGGCCTTTCTGTGCCGCCAGACGGATCTGCTTGTTGCTGCTGCTCAGACCGGCCGTGTCGTCAATGTCAAGAAGGGTCAGTTCCTGGCGCCCTGGGACATGAAAAACGTGCTCGGAAAGGTGACCGGATCCGGCAATCCGAACGTGCTTCTGACAGAGCGCGGCGCCAGCTTCGGTTACAACACCCTGGTGACTGATATGCGCGCGCTGCCGATCATGGCACAAACGGGTGCGCCGGTCGTCTTCGATGCCACCCATTCCGTTCAGCAGCCCGGCGGGCAGGGCGCCTCTACAGGTGGCGACCGCACCATGGTGCCGGTTCTTGCCCGCGCTGCCGTTGCCGTCGGTGTCGCCGGTCTCTTCATTGAAACCCATCCCGACCCCGACAAGGCTCCCTCGGACGGCCCGAACATGGTTCCGCTGAAGGATCTTGAAGCGCTTCTCACACAGTTGAAAGCGCTCGACAACGTGGTCAAAGCCCCGGTGGCAGCCGCGGAATAACACTTTCAAGCCGCACCTTCAGGGGTGCGGCTTTATCATGCGGAGCCTCCGCTCTACTCATCTGGCCGGTTCGCCGGCTTCCGGAAGTGCCGGACCTCCACCGGCGAATTCAGCTCAGCTACATGCGACAAGGGAGTTCTTTCCATGACCGCCATTATCGATGTCATCGGCCGTCAGATTTTTGACAGCCGCGGCAACCCGACCGTCGAGGTCGATGTCTTTCTGGAAGACGGCTCCTTCGGCCGTGCGGCGGTACCGTCCGGCGCCTCCACCGGTGCACATGAGGCTGTCGAGTTGCGTGATGGCGGCGACCGTTTCATGGGCAAGGGCGTGCAGAATGCCGTCGATGCAGTCAACGGCGAGATCTTCGAGACGGTCGGTGGCCTTGATGCCGAAGACCAGCTGCAGATCGACCAGGCGATGATCGATCTCGACGGCACCAGCAACAAGTCACGCCTTGGTGCCAACGCAATCCTCGGCGTGTCCCTGGCCGTTTCCCGCGCAGCTGCCCAGGCCTCCGGCCTGCCGCTCTACCGCTATGTCGGCGGAACCTCGGCCCGTACCCTGCCGGTTCCAATGATGAACATCATCAATGGCGGTGCCCACGCCGACAACCCGATCGACTTCCAGGAATTCATGATCATGCCGGTCGGCGCTGAGAGTCTCAGCGAAGCTGTGCGCATGGGCTCGGAAATCTTCCACACCCTGAAAAAAGCGCTGAATGCCGCCGGTCACAACACCAATGTCGGCGACGAAGGCGGCTTCGCTCCGAACCTGGAATCGACGGACGCTGCCATCGGTTTCGTCATGAAGGCCATCGAGACCGCTGGCTACAAGCCGGGCGAAGACGTCTTCCTGGCGCTTGACGCGGCTTCCACCGAGTTCTTCAAGGACGGCAAATACGTTCTGGAAGGCGAGGGCAAGACCCTGGCGCCGGAAGAAATGGCGAAGTACCTGGCAGATCTCGTCTCCCGTTACCCGATCATCTCGATCGAAGACGGCCTTGCGGAAGACGACTGGGACGGCTGGAAGGCTACGACCGACCTCATCGGCAACAAGTGCCAGCTGGTTGGCGACGATCTTTTCGTCACCAATTCGGAGCGTCTGCGCAAGGGCATCGGCCTTGGTGTCGCCAACTCGATCCTGATCAAGGTCAACCAGATTGGCACCCTGTCGGAAACGCTCGACGCCGTCGAAACCGCGCACAAGGCGGCTTATACCGCTGTCATGTCGCACCGGTCCGGCGAAACCGAAGACAGCACGATTGCCGATCTTGCGGTTGCCACCAATTGCGGCCAGATCAAAACGGGGTCGCTTGCGCGTTCCGACCGGCTTGCAAAGTACAATCAGCTGATCCGCATCGAGGAAGAACTCGGCGCCCAGGCCGTCTATGTCGGCCGGTCCATCCTGCGTGGCTGATTTTCAGCACAGCTTCAAACGGAAAGCCCCGCATTTGCGGGGCTTTTTGTTTTTCAGAAGAAGGTCTTTCAGTGCGTGGCAACGACCTGCGGGTTGGCGCGGGTTTCCTCCGCGTGCAACAGGGCGGCCGCGATGGTTTCCGCCTTCTCGGCTCCGGCAAGCACGAACCTGCCGTCGATGATGAAACAGGGCACGCCTGTTATGCCGGAGGTTTGAGCATTGGCAATCTGGGCCTCGACCTTGTCGAGATCGGTTTCCGTTTCAAGGAGTTGCTCCACCAGGTCCGACTGCATGCCTGCGTCCGCCGATATGCGGACAAGAACCGCAGGGTCTGTCAGATCCTCGCCATCTAGAAAATAGGCCTTGAAGAGGAGTTCCACGACTTCGTCCTGAAGATCGTCCGCTTTCGACCACAGGATCAGGCGATGGCAATCGAGAGTGTTGGGCGACAGCTTGATGTCCTCGAAAGCAAAGGGAATGCCTTCTTCCTGACCGGCTGCCCGGATCTGGCTGTAGAACGCATCGGCGCGCTCAAGGCCACCGAACTTGTCGCTAAGATACTGTTTGCGGTCCTTGCCGGTTTTCGGCAGCGTCGCATCGATCTGGAACGGATGCCAGCGAACCAGGATGTTGAGTTGCGGCACAGACCGCAGAGCCGCTTCCAGCCGTCGCTTGCCAATGTAGCACCAGGGGCACATCACGTCCGAGACGACATCGACGGTGAGCGGGGCAGGATCTGTCATGAGGCTTCCGGAACTGTTCTGAGATAGTGTCAAAGCTAATGTCTTTGACAAATATGCCAACCCCAATTTCACGGCAACGTTAAGGCAGACGCCAAATTGGCTTGTATGCCTGTAAGCTCAAAGCACCGTGTGGATCAGGATTGAGTTGATGCGTTTTTGCAGGCGGGTCGTGCCGGCCTCATTTTTCAGGACCGCAACCGGGCCGAATTCCCGCACAAGGCAGACGAGATCCTCGTCCCGGCTTGTTGCATCGGCGATGGAAAGAAGGGTGGCGTAAATTTCGTCCAGTTCGTCCTCCGAATGGACGGCGATGCCGAAATTTTCAGGTTGCAGCCGCATTTCCCAAAGATCGAGCCCGCGTGCTGCGAGCGCATCGCTGCAGGCTTCCAGATAGCGGGTGTAATCTTCGACTTCGAGACCGCCCTCGGTGACTTGCTGGCGCAGCCAGACATGGCTTTCCGCCAGGATCCGGTCCGCCAACCGGCGTCTCTTGCCGAAGCGAAGGGCCGATTTCAGCCGCCGTGAAAGGGTCTCCTTCCGGTTTTCTCCGACCAGAACGTCGGATGCGCCGTTGCGGAACAGGAGGACCAGATCCTCCTCACGCTCGCACACGGCCAAAACCGGCAAACCGGCAAAGCGTGCATCTCGCCGGATCTGCTGCATGTAGTCGATCGCATCGTCGAAGGGGGCATCGATGACGACGGCGTCGAAGGCCCGTTTCGACATGAATTCGACCGCCATGTTGCCGTCGAATGCGCCAACCACTTCAACCTTCTGGTCGCTGGCATCCTGCCATTCCAGGAAACGGCCGCTCAGGCCGACGACCAGCAGGCTGCTGGTGCCGGAATGATGGGGGGCGGATCCGAAACCGGGAATGCGGCCGAAGATCCTGCGGCGCAACTGCGCCTCTTCCGATCGCAATATGGCCCTTTGGTGAATGCAGATTAGCATCAACAGAACTTCATCGGGCACGATTCGGTCGATGATGGCCGTTGCCTGCAATCCTTCCGGAAACACGTCTTCGCTGCCGGTGAGGATATAGAATGGAACTTCGCAGGAGAGAGCACGCACCTGCGGCAGCAGCCAGTCAAAGAAACCAATACGCTGATCTTCGATAATGGAAGCAATGTCGATAACGATCGCGGCCGGCAACGCCATGGGGAGCCCGCCGCGCCGCTCGAACATGCTCAGCAGCGAGACATCGAGGTCTTCCGGCATGTCCCCATTGCTGCTCCGCCTCGGCCGCCGGCCCGCATACCAGTATGGGCCGCGCCAGGACAGCGAGGTTTCAACATCCATTCCGCGTCCCCATCTATGCCACGGCTGCCGGCAGACGTTGTGTCCGCATGGTCAAGCGGTCCCGGCTGATGGTCCCGTCCGAGTTCCGTGGCAGTGACCTTAAAATCAACACACGATGGGGGATCTTGGCAAGGTCTACGCCTTCCGCATCGAGATAGGCAAAGAAGGCACCGGCATCCGGCACGTGTCCGGAGTCCGGAACAAGTGCGGCATACATCCTTGCGCCTAGAACCGGATCCTCGACTATAAAGGCAGCAGCCTCGCGAATGCCGGGATAGCCGGAATAGATGACATCGATCGTTTCGAGGTTTCCGGTGCCGAGTGCATAGAGCCCTGGAATGCCGAAACCGGATATACCGCCTTCCGTCAATTCAACCTTTATGTTGGTGTTGAGGAACCCGGTTTCTTCCCACCGGACCTGTTGCTGGTCCACATGCATGGTTCGCCAGCCGATTTCCGGAACCATCGGTCCTTTAACCAGCAGCGACTGAATCTGAGCGTCCACCTCCTCGGTGACCGCGATTTCGAGAAGGGCTGGCCCGCTTTCGCACCCGTTCGACCCGCTATATTTTCCCAGCGCGGTCGCCTTCATCTTTGCGGACGGACTTCGCACCTTGGCAACCAGCGCGTATTCGTCGGCCACGTGCAGGTCGATGAGCCGCCGGCGGGCAACGAATGTCGTCGGATGCGGCGCGGCGATGTTCCACGCTGCAAGAATGGTCGTCTTGGTATTGGAAAGCTTGCGGTCCAGGGTCTGCGCCAGAGGGCCCGGCGTCATGACGATATCCGCTTCCACCTCATTCGCATGTGTTGCCAGATTGGCGAGCGACGTCGGATGGTGCAGATGCAATGTTCCACCGGTCATGAGCCAGGGCACGAGACCGCCGCCAAGGCCTGTCAGGCCGCTCAGGGAATAGGGCAGCACCAGCGTGCTGGCTTCCTTGACATGGGCTTCGTGAACGATCATCTGCGCCGCGGAAATCCAGTGATTGTGGCAGCGTGTCACCGGCACGTTTTCTTCGCCGCTTCGGCTCCAGCAGATCGTTGCAGTGTGATCGGCGGGATCCGGGCGTTCTGACGGCGTGAAGGTGAGGGCATCGCCCATCTCCGCCAGCATAGGGCCAAGTTCGATCAGGCCATCTGGTATGTCCTTGCCGAGACCGAAGACAAAACGCAACGAGAAGAGTTCGGCGGCGACGTCACGGGCCGCAGTGCCGACATCGCGCGTCTCCACCCTGTCGGCGGCAATGAACCCCTTGGCGCCGATCGAGTTGAGGGCTTCCAGGACGTTTTTCTGCCGCCAATGGAGCGGCAGCGGCGAGATGACGAGGTCGGCCCGGAGGGCTGCGAGAATGGCGATGACCGTGTCGACCGTGTTGGGTGCCTGGACACCGATCACGTGATCGGCGGCAAGGCCGACGGTCTTGTAGAAAGCGGCGAGCCGGTCGATTTCCCGGTCCGCTTCGCGGTAGGTCAACTGGCGCGGGCTTCCGCCGGTCCAGGTGGAGCGGTCGGGCGCATCCACCAGGGCAAGCCGATCCGGGTGTTCGGCGGCGGTTTTCCGGAAGAGTTCGTCAAGCGGCACATCGGACCAGGCTCCGCTCTCGTGATACTCCTTGGACAAGCTGTCTTGGGTGGCTTTCATGTCGTCTTTCGTCCGTTGGTCCGATAGTTATTGAGCGGCGGCCCACCATGTGTCGTACTCATGCCCGTAAAGGGACTCCTTCTGGGGCGGCACCACTTTCTTCCAGTGTGCGACCCAGTCGTCCGGCACGTGATACAGCGGCACGGCATAGGCACCGGAAATCAGCACGCGGTCGAAAGCCCGGACGGCTGCAACAAATTCGTCCTGGGTGCGTGCGCCGACAATTGCATCGATCATGGCGTCGATGGCGGGTTCGCTCGCGCCGACAAAATTGAAGGACCCTTCGGTTTCCGCGGCCTTCGAGGACCACCGTCCGTATTGCTCGGCGCCTGGCGACAGGGATGCCTGCCAGGTGTTGAAGACCATGTCGAAGTCACGCTTGGTGCGGCGGTCTTCGAACTGGGTCGGGTCGACGCTGCGCACGCTTGCCTCGACGCCCAGAAGCTCGAGCGTCCGGATATAGGCGAGCGCCAGCTTTTCCTCATCTTCGTTCTTGGCGAGGATTTCGAAGGAAAGCTGATTGCCGGTCTCGGAATGAATGAGTTTGCCGTCCTTGAGGGCGTAGCCCGCCGAGGCAAATTCGTTCAGCGCGGCTCGCAGGATCTTGCGGTCGCGCCCCGAGCCATCGGCGTCAGTCGGCCGCCATGTGCCTGCCATGACCTCCGGATCGACCGCATCCGGGAACGGAGCCAGCAATTCCTTCTCGCGTTCGCCGGCAGGTCGCCCGATCGAGGAAAGTTCCGAATTGTCCCAATAGCCAGCCGTGCGGGTGTAGAGGCCGTGATAAAGGTTCCGGTTCACCCATTCGAAATCGAACAGCATCCGCAAGGCCTTGCGGACGTTCCGGTCGGAAAACTGGTCCCGTCTCGTGTTGAAGGCCATGCCCTGCATTGCGGCCGGGATGCCGAGCGGGATCGCGATCTTTGCGACATCGCCGTTCTTGAAAGCGGGAAAATCGAAACCGGTTGCCCAACGGACGGGATCACGGAACTGCAGCGCGTCGACGATCCCCTTCTTGAAGGCTTCCTGGAGCGTGGTTTCGTCCCGATAATATTCAACCCGGATCTCGTCGAAATTGTCGAAACCGGCTTTGACCGGCAGGTCCTTGGCCCAATAGTCTTCGTTCTTCTCATAAACGACCAGACGGCCCGGCTCGATAGTCTTGAAGGTGTAAGGACCGGAGCCGACCGGTGGGGTCAACGACGATTTGTCGAAGTTGGCCGCATCCGTGTGCTTCTTTGAATAGATGGGCGCCAAGGCGATCAGCAGGGGCAGTTCCCGGTTATCGCCGTTTTCGAACACGAGCTTCAGCCGGTTCGGCGCCGTCACCTGCTTTTCCGTGATGGCGGCATACCAGTTGCGGAAGGGCGGGCGTCCCTTTTCGGCGATGATTTCCAGCGAAAAGATGACGTCATCGACCGTCACCGGAGTGCCGTCCGAAAACCTTGCCTCCGGATTGAGTTCGAATTCGATCCACTCGCGGCTGTACGGCATGCGCACCCGCTGCGCAAGGAGGCCGTAAAGAGAGAAGGGCTCGTCATAGGAGCGGACCAGCAGGCTTTCCAGGATGTTGTTGCCGAACTCGCGCTCACGCATGCCGCGCGCCGATGTCCATCCGCCCTGGACGATGAACGAATTCAGGCTGTCGAAGGTGCCCTGAACGCCAAGCGTGATGCTGCCGCCCTTGGGAGCCTGCGGGTTGGCGTAGGGAAAGGGTTCATCGGGACCGAGGGCAGGGCTGCCATGCATGGCGATGCCATGGCTCCACGCAACATCGCCGTCCTCAGCAGTTGCACCTGAGGACCAGGCGAAAGCCAACATGACGGCGGCCATCGCGACAGGGGCGAGGGTTCTGCCGGTCACTGTTCCGGCTGCAAGGATTGATCCGCAAACTCTCGAAATACGCATAACGCTGCCCGGATTCCAATGATTCTCACCCTTCAGAGTACCACAGGGTTGCAGCAGGTGCGCCAGCCGCAAGCCAGAAACACCAAGATATTCAGATTTGAATCAAGCCGATGGTCTGCGTTGCAAATCGGCCACCCTCTTGCCCAATTTAAGTGTCTTACCATCATTTCACCGTTCGAATGTTCTAACGGGCCTTGCGGTTGGTTCCGGAATGCCTCAGAACAACGCGAAAGTTCGTACACGCACGATTGAGGACGTTTCGATGACGAGTGTTTTGAAAAGAGGATTGTTCGGATGCGCGATGGGTGCATTCGTAGCCCTATCTTCTTTTGCAGGTGCACCCGCAATTGCCCAGGAAGAAAAAAGCCCATGGACGAAGGCGTGTAACACCAATCCGAATACGCAGAAGCAGATCTGCTTCATTTCGATTGAATTGCGCACCAATACCGGCCAGTTCCTGAGCAATATTGCCATTCAGGAAACCGAAGGCGAAGCCCGCAAGAAACTGCTGGTTGCCGTTCCGACCGGCGTTCTGATCCAGCCGGGTGTGCGCATTCAGATCGACGACGGCAAGCCGGTTCAGGGCAAATACAGCATTTGTGCCCCGAACGCCTGTTACGCCGAACTTGCAATCGACGACAGCTTCGTCACCGCGATGAAGCAGGGTGGCGAGATGATCGTCGCGCCGTATAACCAGCAGGCCAAGGAAATCGTCTTCAAGATGACCCTTGTTGGCTTCACCAAGGTTTATGACGGCGAACCGATGAACCTTGCCGAACTGCAAAAGCGCCAGGAAGAACTGCAGAGCGAACTGCAGAAGCGCGCCGACGAAGCCCGCCAGAAGCTGATCGAAGCCCAGAAGCAGGGCCAGTAAACTCTGCAGCAGGTGCTAAAAACACAAGGCCGGACCTCATCGAGGTCCGGCCTTTTTCTTTAAGTCTCCTGGAACAGACCGGCGTCAGTGGATTTCGACGCTGCGCGGCAGATAAGAGCCGTCCATCTGTTCCTCGAAAATCTCTTCCACCTGAGGATGGCGAACCGGTTCACCGGTCATGTCGGCTTCCAGGTTCTGTTCGCTGACATAGGCAACGTACTCGGTCTCTTCGTTTTCAGCGAGGAGGTGATAAAACGGCTGATCACGCAGCGGACGCACGTCTTCCGGGATGGCGTTCCACCATTCTTCCGTGTTGCTGAATGTCGGGTCGACATCGAAAATCACGCCCCGGAAGGGGTAGATCCGGTGCCGGACGACCTGACCAATTCTGAATTTCGCCGTTCGCATGATTACTCGTCCGATACTGCATGCATTGCCGGGATAACGTGCCGACTGTCTGCATGCAAGCATTGTAACATTAAATCTTAGATGGCGAGCCTTGCCAAAGTCTAAAGACCGTAGACCTCCGCGAGCGCCTTGTCCTTGGACGCAACCAGGCGGGCAAGGTCGACAATCACCTTGGCCTGTTTCCAGGTAGCGTCGTCCTGCATCTTGCCGTCGATCATGACGGCTCCGGTCCCGTCGGGCATCGCATCCAGGATCTTTTTGGCAAAGGCGACTTCGCCGGGATCGGGTGAAAACACCTTCTTGGCGATATCGATCTGGGTCGGATGCAGCGACCAGGCGCCGAGGCATCCCATCAGAAAGGCGTTGCGGAACTGGCTTTCGCAGGCCGCGGCATCGGAGAAGTCGCCGAAGGGGCCGTAAAAGGGTTTCAGTCCATAGGAAAGGCAAGCATCCACCATCTTGCCGACCGTGTAGTGCCAGAGATCCTGCTGGTAAGCTACGCGCCCGCCGCCGGCATCGGCGTCGGAAAGCACCGCATAGTCCGGATGGCCGCCACCGACACGGGTTGTCTTCATGCCGCGGGACGCGGCAAGATCGGCCGGGCCGAGGCTCATGCCGTGCATGCGCGGACTGGCGGCCGCAATGTCCTCGACATTTTTCACGCCTTCCGCCGTTTCCAGAATGGCATGGATCATGATCGGCTTTGTCAGACCGGACTTGGCTTCAAGCTGAGCAAGCAACTGGTCGAGATAATGGATGTCCCAGGCCCCCTCGACCTTGGGCAGCATAACAACGTCCAGCTTGTCGCCGACCGCCGGAACGATTTCCAGCAGATCGTCGAGGAACCACGGACTGTTCAGGCAATTGACACGGGTCCACAAACCCGTCGAGCCGAAATCGTTGTCCTGCGCCATTTGAATAAAGCCCTTGCGGGCATCCGTCTTGGCGTCGGCGGGAATGGCGTCTTCGAGATTTCCCAGTACCACGTCCACGTTGCGGATCAGCTCCGGCACTTTCGCCCGCATCTTCTCGATATGCGGCGGCACGAAGTGGATCATGCGCTCCAGCGAGACCGGCCGTTCGCGATAGGGTTCCGGAGCTCCGATGGCGAGCGGCTTGAAGAATGCACCTGGGGTTTTCATGTATCGGCTGTCCTCCACCTGACTGAAGGACTAGCTATAACGCCAATGCTGCGCTGCAACCATACCCAGAAAGGAGAAGTGTCAATTGCTTCTTTCTTTCTGGGAGATTGAACGACGGGCGTGTTTTCCGGCCGCGTTTTTCCCCGGAGGTGCCCACTTCTTGTGGATCCACATCCATTGTTCGGGGTGTTCGCGGATCCAGCCTTCGAAAATTGCATGCATCTGAGCCGTTGCGGCTTCAATATCCGCCTGCCGGTCCTCGGTGACCGGAACGGAGATCGCCCTGGCTTCCACGCAGAAACTGACGCCCTTCTTGCGGATGACCCGCCCCAATACGATCGGCACATTGCAGGAGCGGGCGAGGGAGGCCGGCACAGGCGTGGCGTAGGCCATCTGACCGAAAAACGGTACCTGAATGCCTCTCGCCTCACGCAGATCCCCCATCATTGCGACAATGCCGCCGCTCTTGAGCGTACTCAGTATCTTTCGCGCCGTCTGATGACCTTTCGACAGCAGACCGCCCCGGTAGAGATCCTGCCGGAGCGATCGCAGCGCCTTGTCGGCTTCCGGATTCCGCAGAGCCTGGTAAACACCGGTAATGTCGATCCCCCTGCGAACGGCAGGCTGCACACACAATTCCCAATTGGCACTGTGGAAGGAAACGAAGAGACAGGCGCGTTCGCCGTTCAGCACCTGTTCCGTCACCTCATCGGCGACCGCCTCGTAGCGGTTGTCCTGTTTGAGGAGCCTGTCGATATGGAAGGTTTCGGCAGCAACCCGGCCGAGATTTTCCCACATACCGCGAATGATTTGATCGCGTTCGGCCGAGGACATTCCCGGGAAGGCTTTTTTCAAGTGGCGGCGAGCTCTCTTGTGCCGGGCATTGAATGGAGCAAACAATCGCCAGCTTTTGCCCATCAGGAAAGACGCGACGTCCACCGGAATCAACCGGAACAACCAGATCGCGACGTTGAGCGCAACGCTTTCGATCCTGTTTTGAAAGGCCATCAGCCTCGGGTTTTTTCGCTGTCTTAACTTGCGGGACATTGGGTGCGATTGCTTCCGTGACTTCGCTTAAGTCTGCAGAAAATTGGTATGCCGGTCTGCACTGCGCTTCGGGGCACTTGCGATGCGGCGTCAGACCTGATTGGTATGCGGGTCACCGGGTGGCCAGCGGGTCACGCGTCCTTAGCCAAGCCCGGCGCAAGATGCAAGCGCCGAGGGAACCGCCGCTTCGTCCGACTGGGTCTGAATTTACTCCTGGAAACTGCATGCAGAACGTCATCACCCTGGCCCTTCCGTTTTTCGGGCTGATCCTCCTGGGCTTTGCCGCGGGCAAGCTGAAAGACTTGCCGGAAGCAGGCTTGAGCTGGATGAATTTCTTCGTGGTCTATCTGGCGCTGCCGGCATTGTTTTTTCGGTTGTTGTCGGAAACGCCTTTCGAAGAGCTTGCGAATGTCTCCTATATCGCTGCGACGACCTTCACCACCTATATTGTGTTCGCCATTTCCTTTTGCATCGGAGTGGCCGCGACCCGCGGCAATATAGGCGAATCGACCATCCTCGGCATAGCCGGTGCCTATTCGAATATCGGGTATATGGGCCCGGGCCTGACCCTGGCGGTCCTTGGAGTCAAGGCGACCGTTCCGACGGCACTGATCCTGGCTTTCGACAATGCGCTGATGTTCATCCTCGCACCGCTCCTGATGGCTCTTGCCGGCACGGAGAACGAGAGCATCCTCGGCACCTTGAAAAAGATCGGCATCCGGATCTTCACCCATCCCTTTATTCTGGCGACCATTGCTGGCGTAGCGGCAGCAGGCCTGGAAATCCGTCCGCCAGAGGCCATAGACACGTTGCTGCGCTATCTAAGCAGCGCGGCCGCGCCCTGTGCACTATTTGCCATGGGGGTAAGCATTGCCTTGCGGCCGGTCGGCCGAATACCACTCGAACTGCCGGTCATTCTCGCCGTCAAGCTGGTGCTGCACCCGCTGCTTGTCTTCCTGTTGCTGACCTGGCTTGGCGGTTTCGAACCGAGCTGGATCGCGACCGCTGTCCTGATGTCCTGCCTGCCGCCCGCGACCAATGTCTTCGTGATTGCCCAGCAATATGGCACCTATGTCCAGCGGGCCTCGAGTTTCGTCCTGATCGGTACCGCGCTCTCCATCGTGACGGTAACCGCCTTCATCTGGGCGCTGACCAGCGGCTTTCTGCCGACGGGTCTCGGCTAAGGAATTGGAGCGCAAATGGCAGACAATCCGGATGTTCTTGCCCTGATCGAGAGTTACCCCGCTGATATCAGTGCGGCGCTCCTCGAGCTTCGGACCCTGATCCTTGAAACGGCACAACAACTGGATGCGGCCGGAGAGATCGAGGAAACATTAAAATGGGGGCAGCCGAGCTATCTGACGGTGCGGCCCAAAACAGGCACAACGATCCGGATAGACCGCGACAGTTCAGCAGCCGGCGACGTCGCGCTTTACGTGAACTGCCAATCGTCGCTCGTCTCGGATTGGCGGGCCCTCTTTCCGGAGCTGACATATGGCGGCGATCGAAGCGTTCATTTCAAACTGTCGGATCCGCTGCCTGAAGGGCAAATCCGGCAGATGGTCACCATGGCGCTGACCTATCACAAGGCAAAGGATAAGCGGCCCCGAAAACCGGCGTGATCGACGCCGAGCAATGCTTATTTGTGCAGCTGGAAACCTGAGCCGGGCGCAAGGCCCTCACGCATCAGTATCCGCCGCAAGGGTCCGACCTTTCCGGCCAGATACATCCCGGCACTGCGCGCCACCTGGACCGGCAGGAACCCCGTCAGCAAGGAGCGGTTCAGGAGATCCACCGCATTCGTTCTCGACTGGATATCGCCGAGCCGTTTTCTTTCATAGGACGCAAGGACCGCGGAAGCGCCGATATCGGCAGCAGATCGCGCTGCCATCGACAGGACAGCGGTCAGGTCGGCAATATCCCGGAGCGAAAGGTTCAATCCCTGGGCGCCGATAGGCGGGAAGACATGCGCCGTCTCCCCGATGAGTGCCAGACGCGGACCGACCAGTGACCTGGCGCTCAGGCCGGAGAGGGGGAAGCTCTGCGGTTTCGAGGCAAGGGTGAAAGCGCCGAGAATGGAATGGGCACGCCGTTCCAGGTCGAGCGCAAGCTGCTCGGGAGAAAGAGCCATCAGTTCCGCTGCACCTTCCGAGGTTTCTACGCAGACGAGCGAGGATTGCCTCCCCGGCAGCGGGACAAGCGTGAAGGGGCCGGTTGGCGTGTGAAATTCCGTCGAGATGTTCTGATGCGGCAGCCTGTGCTCAAGGTTGAGCACGACGGCCTCCTGCGGATAGGACCAGCGCTTGACGTCGATACCGGCCGCCTCGCGCAGCACGGAATTCCTTCCATCCGCGGCAACCGCCAGCCTGGCTGATATTACCGTGCCTGAAGACGTTGTCAGCACAGCTTTGTCCCCGGCGATGCCGACTGAAACGACACTGTCGGTGAGGAGTGTCAAACCGGTCTGCTCGGCACAATGCCTTTCAAGAACTGAATTAAGATCACTGTTCAAGATATTGAAACCAAACTCTTCCATACCGAGTTCGGCACTGTCGAAGGCCACTTCAGGGGCCCGGAACAGGCGGCCCGTGCCGTCGATCATACGCATCTTTTTCAAGGAAGCCGCATTGCCTTCAATGTCTGGCCAGACACCGATGTCGCGTAGCAGATCGATCGATTTTTGCCAGAGTGCCGTCGTCCTCCCGTCGGTTTGGGCGGCCGCGGGCGCGATGACGACGCAGGAAAACCCCTGCTGAGCCAGCGCCAATGCAGCAATCCGTCCGGATGGCCCACCGCCTGCAATGGCGATATCGTACTGGTCTGACTTGGCTTTCCTGGGCATCGCGCTGATCCGTGATTTGAAACCTGTGTTTTAGATCGCCGTTTGCAGCCGGAAAATCAACGGGGCGAATAAACGCAGGCCCGTGACCCGTTCAAGAAATGATCCGAGGCGGCGTTATGAGCAAAATCAATTTCTTCCGGTGCTGTTTCGGCTAATGAGGCCTGTGATAGGCTGCCCGAAGCACGATTGATATGCACGATGACGATGCTGACCGGAACTGAGACGAGTAAAAACCTGCGTACTGGAAGCACCTCACGCGGCTGGCCCCTCGTGGTGCTTGTTGTTGCGCTTCTGAGTCTCTCGGGGTGGTCCTATCTCATCGCCATGATTGCCGACATGCTTCCGGCCATGGACATGGGCGAGGCAGGTCCCGGCATGGGCCTCCTCAACAATTTCAATCAGTTCGCCGGTCTGCCGGACGACGTCCGCGCTGCGCTCGCTGTGCTGTGCCTTCCGGCAGGAGCAACCTTCGGCATGCCTGGCACGGAGATGACCCTTGCCGATCTGACCAAGATCTTTGTGATGTGGGTGATGATGGCGATGGCCATGATGTTGCCGACAGCCGTGCCGATGCTGCGCGCTTACTACATTCAGATCGGATCTCTTACCGGAAACAGTACGAATGCAAGGCAGGGCAGGGTCTTTCCCGTCCTGATGACCGCGACCGGTTATCTCGCGGTCTGGATTGCCTATGCGTTGGCGGCCACTGCGGCACAGTGGGGCCTTTCTCGTGCGGGGGCCCTCAATGACATGCTTGCACCCGTCAGCCTCGCGCTCACGACAACGGTTCTTCTGGCCGCGGGACTGTACCAGTTCACCCCTTCAAAGCGCGCTTGTCTGCAACGTTGCTGGTATCCGCGCTGGGTGTTTTCCCTGACCCGGCAAGTGCCGTCGCCTTTGTCCGGGTTTCGCGAGGGGCTCGTTCAGGGATGGGTCTGTCTCGGCTGCTGCTGGGCGGTCATGACTGTCATGTTCGCAGTCGGCCTGATGAATGTTCTCTGGATCGCGTTGCTCGGCGGCGTCATGGCGTTGGAAAAAACCTTTCCAAACCGGCTGCTACGTCCCGCTATCGGTATTGTGTTGCTGATCTGGGCGGGATCGCTGGTGGTTCTTATCCTTTCGAGAAACGCACCCGTCTAATTTGCCCGCCTAATGCCCATGGGACTGTTTTTTAGGTTCACACTGTCATACGATTGCAATAAAGGACCGTGTCAGCGTCTGTGTGATCCAGGGATGTCCGTGGGACCGCCGTAACCTCACGCAATCGAGGGCGCGAACGCTGCGACTTGTCGCGCCCCTGATCCAACAATTGAGGAAACGCCCGTGACGGACATTACGCCAGGCAAAGACAAAGCAGAGCCGGCCCTGTTCCTGATCCATATCCTGACCGCTTCCGGTGCGCCGATCGCCCTGATCGCGCTGCTTGCCGGTGCACGGGAGAACTGGGCCGAAATGTTCGCCTGGCTGGGGCTGGCCTTTTTCATCGACGGCATCGACGGACCTCTGGCACGCCGCTTCAACATCGCAGAACGGCTGCCGCGCTGGTCTGGTGCATCCCTCGACTTCGTCATCGACTATGCGACCTATGTCTTCCTGCCCGCCTTCGCGCTTTCCTGGAGCCTGATGCTGGAAAGCCCGTGGAACTGGATCTGCGGCGGCCTCGTGGTCTTTACCGGCGCGCTTTATTTCGCCGACAACGGCATGAAGACGCCCGACGGATCGTTCAAAGGCTTTCCGGCTGGCTGGAACATGGTGGTTTTCGGCCTCATGGTTCTGTCGCCCTCGCAGAGTTTCACCATCCTCTTCGTGCTCCTGTGCTGTGCCATGACCTTCGCGCCCGTTCGCTTCGTGCACCCGGTGCGGGTACGCCGCTGGCGCATGATCACGCTTCCCGTGACGCTTCTCTGGATGGGGCTCGCCGCCTATGCCATTCTCGACGGCATGTCGCTGACCGGTCCGCTGGCCTGGGTCTTCACCGCCTCAAGCTTCTATCTGCTTCTCGTCTCCGCAGTTCAGCAATTGCTCGACCGCGTCGACTGAACGTAGCCAGGGGTCGCGCGCTTACGGACAGCTCACCACGCCCTCGATGCAAATCGAGGGCGTTTTTCTGTCCGGCGACTGACGATGGCACGCTGTTGCTTCAATCGCCGGATTCGTCAAGGCATACCCGGGTTGCCAAGGACCTTTTCGAACTGCATTGAAATCACTAAGGTCTTCAACAAACCCCGTCGCTTGTTCAGCGTGCGGGGGCATCACCAACAATGCCGGGGAAGCAAAATGGTTCAAGCAATCCGAGTTCACGCGACCGGTGGTCCGGATGTCATGCGCTGGGAACAGATCGAGGTCGGTGAGCCCGGCCCGGGTGAGGCACGTATCCGCCACACAGCCGTCGGTTTGAATTTCATCGATACCTATTTTCGCTCCGGCCTTTATCCGGCACCGAACGGCACACCGTTCAGCCCGGGGAACGAAGGCGCCGGTATCGTCCAAAATGTGGGCGAGGGGGTGAACCACCTGAAGCCCGGCGACAGAGTTGCCTATGTCGGCCCGCTCGGCGCCTATGCGCAGGAACGTCTGGTTCCGGCCGACCGGCTGGTCGTCATCCCGGACGGCATCGACGACAAGACTGCCGCCGGCATGATGCTCAAGGGCATGACCGCGCAGTATCTTCTGCGCCAGACCTATAAGGTCGGCCCCGAGACGACGCTGCTCTTCCACGCCGCAGCAGGCGGTGTCGGCCTTATCGCCGGCCAGTGGGCCGCCCATCTTGGCGCGACTGTCATCGGCACAGCCGGGTCGGAAGAGAAAGTCGCGCTCGCCAAGGCGCATGGCTATCAGCATGTCATCAACTACCGGACGGAGAATTTCGTCGAGCGGGTCAAGGACATCACCGGCGGCAAGGGCTGCGACGTTGTCTATGACAGCGTCGGCAAGGACACCTATCCGGGGTCGCTCGATTGCCTGAAGCCGCGCGGGCTCTGGGTCAGTTTCGGTCAGTCCTCCGGGCCGATCACCGATTTCAACCTTGCCCTCCTGTCGCAGAAGGGCTCGCTTTACGCCACAAGGCCAACGCTCTTCACCTACATCGCCACCCGTGAGGCTCTTGAGGCGACTGCAGGCGAACTGTTCGACGTGGTGCAGAAGGGCATCGTGAAGATCGGCGTCAACCAGGAATACAGGCTTGCCGACGCCATCCAGGCCCATACGGATCTGGAAGGGCGCAAGACCACCGGCACGACTGTCCTGATCCCCTGACGGTCGTCTCCATGCGTTCCGGCCGCGCCCAAGATCTGTCCCGCAACCTTTATAGCCCCGCCATGCGCTATTTTCTGGCCGTGGCCGAGGCCGGATCTATCCGCGCGGCTTCGCGGGAACTGAATGTCGCCTCTTCTGCCGTGAACCGTCAGGTGCTCTGGCTGGAGGAGGCGCTTGGCATGCAGCTCTTCGACAGGGTCGGGCGGCGGTTGCGGCTTTCCCAGGCAGGTGAATTGCTGCTGGCACATATTCGCCGCACCTATTCGGATTTCGAAGGAACCGTCGCCGAACTCGACGCGCTCAAGGGCCTGCGCCGCGGCACGGTTTCGATCGCCAGTGTCGAAAGCGTTGCCGAAAAGCTGCTGCCGGCGGTGATCAGCAGCTTCCGCAAAAGTTATCCGGGCATCCATGTGAATGTGTCGATCTCGTCTTCCCGGGAGGCCGCCCGCAAGGTCGAGGCCGCGGAAGCCGATGTCGGCTTCACCTTCGACCCCCCGGAAACGTCCTCGCTCACCGTTGCCTTTCACCATGATCTCGTGATCGGCGCGCTGATGCGGCCCGATCATCCGCTTGCCGGTGCCAAGGCACTCAGCCTGCATGAGTGCCTGAGATTTCCGGTGGCGTTGCCTGCAGAGGGGCTTTCGCTGCGGACCCGGCTTGACGTTGTCCGCAGCCGTATTCCCGGCATCTCGCGCACCTATGTGGAAGCCAATTCCCTGCGGCTGATGCGGGCGCTTGCCCGGGAGGAACAGGTGATCGGCTTCCAGACCCGGATCGGCTGCGAAGACGATCTCGCCAATGGTCTCCTGATCTTCAAGCCGCTCAGCGATGCGCCGCTTCAGGCCGACAGGCTCTGTGTGGTAACCTCATCATTGCGTGCCCTGGCGCTGGCGCCGGGCATGTTTTTCGACCATGCCGTGTTCGCCTTGAAGGACCAATTGCCAGCGCTTGATGCCAAATAGTTATCATAACGGTCGCAAATGAGCGCTTTGGTTCAACGTTTTTTTAAGGCACATTTTTTGTGACAGTTTTGCGGCAGACCGCCGCGCGAGGGAGAAAACTGATGGGGCGTTTGACAACGCACGGTCCCGAAACCGCCCGGCACAGGCCTATTGAAGGCCTGGCGATCCAGTTTCTGTTCGGGGAGTGCTGAGCGATGCGTGACACCATCCGTTTCCTCAAGGGCGGCGAGATCGTCGAACTTGAAAATGTCGGACCGACCGAAACCGTCCTTGATTATCTGCGCCTGCGCCGCCGGGAAACCGGAACCAAGGAAGGCTGCGGCGAGGGCGATTGTGGAGCCTGCACGGTGGCAATAGGCCGTGTCACCGGCGGCAAGGTCGTCTACCAGCCCGTCAACAGCTGCATTCAGCTGCTTGGCATGATCGACGGTGCCGAGCTGGTGACGGTCGAGGACCTGTCGACCGACAGCCGCCTGCACCCTGTTCAGGCCGCGATGGTGGAGCTGCACGGCTCGCAATGCGGTTTCTGTACGCCGGGCTTCATCATGACGCTGTTCACGCTGTATCACGATGCGGGCGCCGAGAAGTCCCGCAAGACAGTGACCGAGTGGCTCGCCGGAAATCTGTGCCGCTGCACCGGTTACAGGCCGATCATCGATGCCGCGCTGGACGCCTGTTTCGACGCGGCAGACGACGCCTTTTCCTGGCGTGCCCATGAAACCCGGGAAACCTTGAGGACTTTGGCCGACGGCAGCGACGTCTTCATAGGCGACAGCGACTGTTTCTTTTCCTCGCCCGCGACGCTCGACGGGCTCGCCGCGCTTTATGGCCAGCATCCGGACGCGACGCTGGTTGCCGGGGCAACCGATGTCGGTCTCTGGATTACAAAACACCTACGAGAGCTCCCGAAAATGATCTGGCTCGGCCGGATCGAAGGCCTCGACCGGGTGGAGGCAAGTCCTTCCGGCGTCCTGATCGGGGCGACCGCAACCTATCGGGCCACCGAAGAGGCAATGACTGACCTCGCCTCCGATCTTGGCGAGCTCTGGCGCCGCATCGGTTCCAAGCAGGTGCGGGCCTCCGGCACTGTTGGCGGCAACATCGCCAACGGCTCGCCCATCGGCGACACACCGCCCGCACTGATCGCTCTCGGCACGACGCTGGAACTGCATTCCGCCTCCGGCTCCAGGGCGCTGCCGCTTGAAGACTTCTTCATCGACTACGGCAAGCAGGATCGGCAGACCGGCGAATTCGTCACCGGTCTTTTCGTACCGCGCCTCTCGGCCAACCAGGCCTTCCGCTGCTACAAGATTTCCAAGCGCTTCGATCAGGACATCTCTTCCGTCATGGGAGCCTTCCGGCTGACCCTCGACGCGGAGGGCATCATTACAGACGCACGCATCGCCTATGGCGGCATGGCCGGCACGCCAAAGCGGGCTGCGGGAGCCGAGGAAGCGCTGAAAGGAGCTTCGCTGGAAGATCCTGCGACCTGGGGCGAGGCCATGCATGCCATCCTTGATGACTTCACGCCGCTGACCGACATGCGGGCGAGCGCGGACTACCGGATGGAAACCGCCCGGGCGCTGCTCGCCAAGGCGCTCATGGAAATCAGCGGGACGGCGCCGGAAGAGGTGCGCGTCCTTGCAAAGCGGGAGGCCGATCATGACCGTGCCGCTTGATGCCAATGAAATGACCGTTCCGTTGAAGACCGTTCGCAAGGCGCTGCCCCATGACAGCGCGGAAAAACACGTCCGCGGCACTGCGACCTATATCGACGACATGGTCGAGCCGACAGGCACCCTGCATGTGGTTCCAGGGTGGGCGAGGCAAGCCGTGCGCGGGCGCATATTGTCGGTGGACCTGGAGGCGGTGAAGTCTGCACCGGGTGTCGTCGCGGTGCTGACGGCCGGAGACGTGCCGGGCAAAAACGATTGCTCGTCTTCCTTTGGCGACGATCCTGTGCTCGCTGAAGACGAGATCCTGTTCTATGGCCAAGTGGTGTTTGCCGTAGTTGCCGAGACCCGCGATCAGGCGAGAAAAGCCGCGCAAAAGGCGAAGATTGATGTTGCTGCGATAACGCCGATCCTGACCGCGCAGGACGCGGTCGATGCGGATACAACGGTGCTGCCGGACTACCAGTTCCGCAGAGGTTCACCGGAAACCGGAATGAATGCGGCCGAAGAGGTCCTTTCCGGAACGATGCAGATCGGCGGGCAGGAGCATTTCTACCTGGAGGGCCAGGTCGCCATGGCCGTTCCCCAGGAAGACGGCGGGATGCTGGTGCACTCCTCCACCCAGCACCCGACGGAAATCCAGCACACCATCGCCAAGGTGCTTGGCGTTCCGGATGCGGCCGTGACGGCGGAAGTGCGCCGCATGGGCGGCGGTTTCGGCGGCAAGGAATCCCAGGCCAACCAGTGGGCGGCACTTGCCGCCATTGCGGCATCGGTCACCGGTCGGGCCTGCAAGTTGCGTCTCGACCGGGACGACGACATGATCATGACCGGCAAACGGCATGATTTTAAGGTCAACTGGCAGGTTGGCCATGATGGCGAGGGCCGTATTCGCGCCGTCGACATGGAGTTCCTGGCACGCTGCGGTTACTCGGTCGATCTGTCGCTTGGCGTCAACGACCGCACGCTGTTTCATGCAGATTCAAGTTATTTCTATCCGGACGCGCTGATCCGATCGCGCAGGCTGCGTACCGATACCTGTTCCAACACCGCGTTCCGCGGCTTCGGCGGGCCGCAGGGGATGCTGGCGGCGGAGCGCATGATCGATGCGATCGCCATCAGCCTCGGCAAGGATCCGCTGGAGATCCGCAAGCTCAATTTCTACGACGGCGAACGCAACCTGACGCCCTATGGCATGCCGGTCGAGGAATATGAGGTCATGCACAACCTCATCGACCAGTTGGAGGAAAGTTCCGCCTACTGGACACGCCGTGAAGAGGTCAAGGCGTTCAACGAAAGCAACGCGGTGCTGAAAAAGGGCCTGGCGCTGACACCGGTCAAGTTCGGCATCTCCTTCACGCTGAAACACCTCAACCAGGCAGGCGCACTGGTCCACCTCTATACGGACGGCTCGGTTCATCTGAACCATGGCGGTACCGAGATGGGGCAGGGGCTCTATCAGAAGGTCGCCCAGGTTGTCGCGGAGGAATTCGGCATCACCCTGGACAAGGTCCGCATCACTGCGACCAACACCTCCAAGGTGCCGAATACAGGGCCGACGGCTGCGTCCTCGGGCACGGATCTCAATGCCATGGCGGCCAAGCTCGCCGCCAAGGAGATCAAGAACCGGCTGATCACGTTCCTCTGCGAACGCCATCAATGCGGACCGGAAGCCATCCTCTTCGCCGACAACAAGGTGGTTGTGGGCGACCAGAGTTTTGCGCTCGCAGAAATCGCCAAACAGGCGCACATGGCGCGCATCCAGATGTCCCATGCCGGTTTCTACGCGACGCCGGGCATCACTTGGGACCGGGACAGCGTCAGCGGCCGGCCGTTCTACTATTTCGCGTTTGGCGGTGCCTGCGCCGAAGTCACCATCGACACGATGACCGGCGAAATGACCATTGACCGTGTCGATATCCTGCACGATGTCGGCCATTCCCTGAACCCGGCAATTGACCTTGGCCAGATCGAGGGCGGGTTCGTCCAGGGCATGGGCTGGCTGACGACCGAAGAACTTGTCTGGGACGAGCAGGGTCGGCTGCGCACCCATGCGCCTTCCACCTACAAGATCCCGACCGCCTCCGACCTGCCGCCCGACTTCACCGTCAGGCTCTATGAGGGAAGCGGCAATCCGCAGGCGACCGTCTACAGGTCGAAGGCGGTCGGCGAGCCACCGGTGATGCTGGCCAATGCTGTCTTCTGCGCCATCAACGATGCCGTGGCCAGCCTGAGCCCTGGCATGGTGCCGAACCTGAACGCGCCGGCAACGCCTGAGGCCATCATGAAGGCTGTCCAGGACATGCGGCGGAGGAAAATCTCCTGATGAAGGTCTGGGCGCACATTGCCGACTGTCTGAAGCGCAGTGGAGCTTGTGCGCTCGTTACCGTAGCCCGTGTCGACGGTTCCACGCCGCGTGAGGCTGGTGCACGCATGGTGGTCAATGGCGACGCCGGTTTCTTCGGCACCATTGGCGGCGGCACGCTGGAATTCGAGGCAATCCGGCGCGCCGCGCAGGCAGCGTCCTTAGCCGAGCCGGGCATGTTCGTGCAGTCGGTTTCGCTCGGACCAGATCTTGGCCAGTGCTGTGGTGGCCGTGCCCAGATCTCGGTCGAGGTTTTGACTTCGGACAATCTGGAGCAGGCTCAGGCCTTTGCGCAGATTGAAGCTGAAGGATTGCCTTTCTCCACCGAAGCGCTGGTGGTGAACGGAAAGGTGCAGGGCCGTCAGTTTCGCGAGGAACCGACCGAGCATCGATTTTCCCTGGAATCTGACCAAAAAACGGGCAACCAGCTGCTGATCGAGCAGTTCGGCGACACACGCCGCGCGCTCTATCTGTTTGGTGCGGGCCATGTCGGCAAGGCTCTCGTGTTGGCGCTTGCGTCCTTGCCCTTCGATATCACCTGGATCGATGGCCGGAGGGACCAGTTTCCCGGCCCGGTTCCGGCCAACGTGCACAAGGTCTGCACGGTCGATCCGGACGTCATTCTTCAAGATGCCCCGGACGGCGCATTCGTGCTGGCAATGACCCATTCACACGCACTCGACGAAGAGATCATGGCACGGGCCTTGCTTCAGCAGCGCTTTGCCTATTGCGGTGTGATCGGGTCCAGGACCAAACGCGCCCGCTTCCTCAAGCGCCTGAAGGCACGGGGGCTGAACGACACCTTGATCGCGAACATGGTCTGTCCCGTTGGCGTGAGCGCAGTCAAATCAAAACACCCGGCTGCAATCGCTGCCGGAATAGCCGTCGACCTACTCATTCGGGACGAGGCTGAAAATCATCAACAGGCCGCTGCAGGCGGAGGGCTTGCACAAAAACTAAACCATGGACAATAAAGCGGCATTCGCTTGGGGGACGGCGTGGCAGATACGTTAATACATGAAATGGAGGACGGCTCAGCCCGGCAGCGCAGGACAGGTGACAACACCTTGCTGGACGCACGCGGGCTGACCAAGCGTTTCGGCGATATTCTGGCAAACGACAGGGTCGACCTCGTCATCAACAAGGGTGAAATTCACGCGCTGCTCGGCGAAAACGGCGCCGGCAAGTCGACGCTGGTGAAGATGTTCTATGGGTCGCTGGAACCGGATGGCGGTGAAATCCTGTGGCGGGGACGGAAGGTTGATATCGGCAATCCGGCCGCGGCCCGTGAGCTTGGCATCGGCATGGTGTTCCAGCATTTCTCGCTGTTCGAGGCCTTGACGGTCGTCGAGAACATCGCGCTTGCCCTGCCCAATCCCGGCCGCATGGCGGAGCTTTCAGCCAAGATCGAGACCGTATCTCGCGACTATGGCCTGCCGCTCAATCCGGACGACATCGTCGCGGACCTGCCGGTCGGCATCCGTCAGCGCATCGAAATCGTCCGCTGCCTGCTGCAGGAACCGCAGCTGATCATCATGGACGAGCCGACCTCGGTGCTGACACCGCAAGAGGCCGACCTCCTGTTCCTGACGCTGAACCGCCTGGCCAAGGAAGGCTGCGCTGTGCTCTATATCAGCCACCGACTGGAAGAGGTCAAACGGATCTGCCATCACGCGACGATCCTGCGTCACGGCAAGGTGGTGCGCGAATGCGACCCGACAAAGGAAACGCCGGCCTCGCTTGCCAGCATGATGGTGGGGGCCGATGTGGCGTCCGTCAGCGCCGGCGCGCAGAAGCCGGTGATCGGCGAGACGCGGCTGGCCCTGAAGAACCTATCGGCCAAAGCCGCGACGCCTTTTGCAACCGCGCTGAACCGTATTTCACTGGAATTGAGGGCAGGCGAAGTGGTCGCGATTGCCGGAGTTGCCGGCAATGGCCAGGGTGAACTCTTCGATGCGATTTCAGGCGAAATGCCGGTCGCAGCGGATATGGTCGTTCTCGACGGTAAACCCTGCGGCACCCGCAACATCACGTGGCGGCGCCGGCAGAACGCGGCCTTCGTGCCGGAAGAACGTCTTGGCCACGGCTCCGTGCCCGGCATGAGGCTCTCCCAGAACATTGTGCTGACGCGGCATGCCACAGGCGACAAATTGCTTGGCGGCGGCTTCGTCTCCAAGGCTCGGGCCAGTGCGCTGGAAAAGCGCATCAAGCAGAAATACGACGTGCGCATGTCGCACGACGATGCAGAAGCGCGTTCGCTCTCCGGCGGCAATCTGCAGAAATTCGTGGTCGGCCGCGAACTTGACCGCCAGCCAGGCGTGCTCATTGTCAACCAGCCGACATGGGGCGTTGACGCCGGTGCTGCGGCCCTGATCCGGCAAGCCCTGATCGATCTGGCAAGATCCGGTTCCGCTGTTCTTGTCATCAGCCAGGATCTCGACGAAATCTTTGAAATAGCCGACCGGATCGCAGTGATCTCCCGAGGGTTTCTATCGGCGGCCGAACCCGCCGAGGACATGACCCGTGAACGGGTCGGCCTTCTGATGGCCGGCGGCGCGGAAACGCAAGGGGAGGTGGCCTGATGCGTATCGAACTGGTGAAACGCAAGGAGCACAGCCAAGTCATGGCGCTCCTGTCGCCGCTGATCGCGGTCGGCCTGACCGCCCTTGCAGCCGCTATCATTTTCTCAATAACCGGCCACAACCCGCTGATAGCTCTCTATAAATTCTTCATAGAACCATTGACGCAGGAATGGTCGCTGAATGCCACGATCGCCAAGGCGACACCGCTCATCCTGATCGCCTGCGGCCTCGCGGTCTGCTATCTCTCCAACAATTGGAACATCGGCGCTGAAGGCCAGTTCGTCTTTGGGGCACTGTTCGGGTCCGCTCTTCCGATCCTGCTGCCAGAGTTCGAAACGGTTGCGACGCTGCCGCTGATGCTGATCTTCGGTGCGATCGGTGGTGCGCTCTGGGCATTGATCCCGGCTCTGCTGAAAACGCGGTTCAACACCAACGAGATCCTTACCAGCCTTATGCTGGTCTATGTAGCCAGCCTGTTGCTTGACTACCTTGTCCGGGGTCCCTGGCGCGACCCAGGCGGGTATAACTTCCCGGAATCGCGGATTTTTTCCGACGCGGCGACACTTGGCTCCATCCCCGGCACCTCCATCAGCTATGCCGCTCTGCTGACCATCGCCGTCGCCATCATCCTGGCGGTGGTGCTTGCGAAAACCCTCAAGGGGTTCGAGATCCGGGTCATGGGCGAAAGCCCGCGTGCCGGCAGCTTCGCGGGTTTTTCCTCCCGGAAACTGACGCTGTTTTCGTTCGCGCTTGCTGGTGGCCTTGCGGGCCTTGCCGGCACGATGGAAGTCTCCGGCGGGCTCAACCAGCTCCTTCCGCAGATATCGCCAGGCTATGGCTTCACCGCGATCATCGTGGCGTTTCTTGGCAGATTGAACCCGTTTGGCATAATCGTTGCCGGATTTGTCCTGGCGCTGTCCTATATCGGCGGCGAGGCGGTCCAGTCGGCCTTGGGCGTTTCCAACAAGATTGCCAGCGTTATCCAGGGGCTTTTGCTCTTCTTCGTGCTCGCCTGCGACACGCTCATCCTTTATCGCATCCGCTTTGCCGGTCGCCGTGCCCCCGCAGGGGAGGTCTCCCATGTTTGAAGCCGTTCTACTGACCGTCATCACCGCGGCAACGCCGCTTCTCATCGCTGCCGTCGGCGAGCTTGTCGTCGAACGCTCCGGCGTCCTTAACCTCGGTGTCGAGGGCATGATGATCATGGGGGCCGTCGTCGGGTTTGCCGTTGCCAACCAGACCGGCTCCGGCACGCTCGGCGTCGTCGCCGCAATCGCCGCGGGTATGGCGATGTCGGCCCTGTTCGGGTTTCTGGTCCTGGTCCTGGTGACCAACCAGGTTGCAACCGGCCTGGCCCTTACCATCCTCGGGATCGGCTTTTCCGGCCTCATCGGTGAAGCCTTTATCGGCGTACCCGGCCTGAAGCTGCCGGAACTCAATATCCCGGTCCTGTCGGAGATCCCGTTCTTCGGGCCGGTATTCTTCCAGCAGGATGCCATCGTCTATCTCAGTTTCGTGCTGGTGGCAGTGGTTGCCTATTTTCTGTTCCGCACACGGCTCGGCCTGGTGCTGCGCTCTGTCGGCGACAATCACGGGTCAGCCCACGCACTTGGGTATTCGGTGATCCGCATTCGCTTCGCCGCCATTCTCTTTGGCGGCGCCTGCGCGGGTCTTGCCGGAGCCTACATGTCGCTGGCCTATACGCCGCAATGGGTGGAGAACATGACAGCGGGCAGGGGCTGGATCGCGCTGGCGCTGGTGGTGTTCTCGTCCTGGCTGCCGTTGCGTGTCGTCATCGGCGCCTATCTCTTCGGAGGGGTGAGCGTCCTGAACCTGCACGCCCAGGCCGTCGAGATCGACATCCCGTCACAACTGCTTTCGAGCCTCCCGTATCTTGCAACTATTTTGGTGCTTGTGCTCATCTCGGCAAACCGCAGACTGACGCTGGTCAACACGCCAGCCTGTCTCGGTAAGCCTTTCGTTCCCGACCGGTAAGCCTCCCAGCGACCGGTCGGTCCGCGCCCGAAGCGATCAGGGACGGACAGCTATAATGATCGCAACAGAGAGATCGAACCAGAGGGGACTGAACCACATGAAATCTCTTTTGAAAGCAACCGTCGCCGCTATCGCCTTCGCGGCAGCCGGTTCAGCGGCAAACGCCGCCGACGTCAAGGCCTGCTTCATCTATGTCGGCCCTGTCGGCGACTTCGGCTGGTCTTACCAGCACGATCAGGGTCGTCTGGCTGCTGAAGCCCATTTCGGCGACAAGCTGGAAACGGCGTATCTGGAAAGCGTGCCGGAAGGCCCGGATGCCGAGCGTGCCATCGAGCGTTTCGCCCGTGAAGGCTGCAACATCATCTTCACGACGTCCTTCGGCTACATGAACCCGACCGTCAAGGTCGCCAAGAAGTTCCCGGACGTGAAATTCGAACACGCAACCGGCTACAAGACCGAAGAGAACGTTGCGACCTACAATTCCAAGTTCCACGAAGGCCGCTACATCATCGGCCAGATTGCGGCCAAGCAGTCCAAGTCTGGCGTTGCCGGTTACATCGCGTCCTTCCCGATCCCGGAAGTCGTCTCCGGCATCAATGCGTTCCTGCTCGGCGCGCAGTCCGTCAATCCGGACTTCAAGCTGAAGGTCGTGTGGGTGAACTCCTGGTTCGATCCGGGCAAGGAAGCCGATGCCGCCAAGGCGCTGATCGACCAGGGCGCGGACATCATCACCCAGCATACCGACTCCACCGCACCGCTGCAGGTTGCCCAGGAACGCGGCGTGAACGGCTTCGGCCAGGCATCCGACATGATCAACTTCGCGCCGGAAGCTCAGTACACCGCGATTATCGACGATTGGGCTCCGTACTATATCGAGCGGATCCAGGAAGTCGTGGACGGCACGTGGGAATCCAAGAGCACCTGGTCTGGGCTTGCGGAAGGTCACGTCGTGATGGCGCCCTACACCAACCTGCCGGATGACGTCGTCGCCATGGCCAAGGAAACCGAAGCCAAGATCTCCGGCGGATGGGAGCCCTTTACCGGCCCGATCACCAAGCAGGACGGGACCGTCGCAGCTGAAGAAGGTGTCCGCCTCGACGACGGCGCAATCCTCGGCATGAACTGGTACGTGCAGGGTGTCGACGACAAGCTTCCGCAATAACCCAAACTGCTTCAGGTCTTGAGGGACGGCCCGGATGCCCGCCATCCGGGCCGTCTTTTTTCTGCTGGGAGCAATTTGTGGACCGATAGGGTCACGTCTTTGGAATACAGAGGGCAAATCCAGTTGCACCACAAAAATGACGTTGCGTCTTTTTGCATTTAGACGCTCTTAACAGTTGTTCGCTCTAATGCCTTGAACCGCAGTCAGAGGCCCGTCCGGGCCCGATGCGGAGCGACTGCAGGCCCGGTTCCATTGGCAAGTTTCAGTTAAGATTGTTGAAGGACACTGCGGGTCTAATTCAGCCGGGTGGTGGTGCAGGGCGAGGCCTGTACCGGCCCGGAGACGGCAAACCGGGGGGCACCGGTACGTCTGATGACAGGGATTGACCGGATGGGAGTTTTAAACAGGCCTCTTTAGGGCCATTGCGATCTGTCGTCAGGACGGTTGAGCTGATGCGATTTGATAAACTATTGCGAATTGGATTTCCGGCAATTTTTGCCGTTCTTACCCTTGCAATCGGTGTTAATTTTATTGTGCTGCTGCAAGCGCAAACCATGCTTCACCAGAAAAACCAGCTGCAAAATCTCGTACTGCAGGACACACAACGCTTCAGCACCTCGGAACTTGAAAAGCTCATCGCACGCTACGCGGCGCTCCAGAGCCCTGAAGACGCACTCGCGGCGCAGAGCGCCTACACATCCTTGCTGAAATCCTTCCAGAACTGGCCGAGCGAGCAATACAGCCAGATTGTCGGTCATTCGGACTACATTCAGGACAAGCTCTTCAACATCCTGCGCAGCAGCAGCCGGGTGGAACCCTACCTCAGCACCCTCGACGATCAGACCTCGATCAACAATGCCTTGATCATCCTGCAAGGTATCGGCAGTTCGCTCGAGCAGATCAACCAGATGGTCACTCAGGAAGCCACCCATCAGGCGGACGAAGCCAGAATAAGCCTGCAACGGTCACAGATCGTGCAAAGCCTTCTCGTCCTGGCGTTTTTGAGCGCTGCATTTGCATGGTTCATTTCGGGAATGGCGCGCAATACCCGTTTACGCCATCAGGCGGAAGCAGACAGAAAACAGGCGGAGACCCTGACGCATCTTTTGAACCACGATGCAGTCACCGGTCTCATTCAGCACAGGGTATTCGCAGACAGGGTGCGAAGTGCCCATGACGCTCTGACGGAAAACCGGACACTCAGCATTTTTTGCATCGATCTGGAATCCAGGCTGCCGACCTTGAATACCTTCGGTCCGGCGACCGAGGAATCGATCCTTGCATCAACAGCGGATCTTTTGCGTCACGCCGCCGATCAGCTGGATGGCCAAACGTGCCTGGCAAGGTCGGCAGGCAAGGGGTTCCTGCTGATGAGCGTCAGCAAAGACGAACTCGCTTTGACCGCTCCAGTTATCGCCAATCGCATCCATGATCTTTTCCTGCGTCCGGTTCAGACCGGATTTGGCGCTTTTCTTGTGTCGCCAGCCATTGGCTATGCCGATAGCGGCACGATGGACAAGGACCCTGCCGAGATCATTCGCAATGCGGAACTTGCCGTTGCGAATGCTGTCAGCTATGGACGCCGCCGTGTGGTGACCTACGAGCCGGCGATGCGTGCGGAAATGGAACGGCGCACCACGGTGGAACACGCTCTGGCACGGGCGATCGAGGCAAACGAGTGCCTGCCGCATTTCCAGCCCCAGTTCAATCTGAAGACCGGTCGCATCTTCGGGCTGGAGGCGCTGGCGCGCTGGTACCATTCCGAACTTGGCTGGATTTCGCCTTCAGAGTTCATACCGATTGCCGAAAGCAACGGCGACATTGTCTCGCTCGGCTGGAAGATCCTGGAAACGTCGTGCTCGGAAATCCAGCTTCTGCCGCCGGACCTGTCGCTTTCCGTCAACCTGTCGGTCGCGCAGATCCTGAGTGACGACGTGGTGGCGATGCTTGACGAATGCCTCGCCCGCACGGGCCTGCCGGCGTCCCGGCTGAAGCTGGAAGTCACCGAAACCACAATAATGAGCGACCTGAGGCGCATTCAGACAACGCTTTCGGAGCTGCGAGCACTTGGGGTCGGCATCTCTCTGGATGATTTCGGTGTCGGCTATTCGGCGCTTTCCTACCTGACCGACTTCCATTGGGACGAAATCAAGATCGACCGTTCCTTTGCCACCAAGGCTGTAAAGGATAGAAAACTGCGCGAGATCCTGAAGATGGTGCTCGGAATTGCCGAAACCATGGGATCGCAGGTGCTGATCGAAGGCATAGAGACCGTCGAGCAGCGCGATGTCCTGGTGGACATCGGTTGCACCATCGGTCAGGGCTACCTCTTCGGTGGACCGATGGCGATAGACGACATCACCACGCTGTTCTTTCCAGACCACAGCCACCGGACAATCGTCGGGCTTTGATGCACTAAGAACCTTCAGGCGTCGCTTTTCCGAGCACCGGGCCGGATAAAATCATCTGCGACGTGAAGTATCCCGTTTCGGCTGTTTCCGTCCCGCGCGAGCATGCACGGCCGTTGCTGCCAGCAGCCCCCCGGCAACTGCCAGAAGCAGACCGATATGGAATGGTGATCCTGCAAAATGCGAAGCTACTTCCTGCCAGCCGTTAAGATCGTCATGGGGTCCGGAGTGTGCGTGGGCAGGGGAAGCCAGAAGCAAAATCACTGCGGCATTCAAAAGCGTTTTCATTCCGGGATTTCTCCTTGCGTCAAACGTGAAATCAACAGGGTATTCAGATCAATGTCGGCACGGGCCGTCAGCGAGACGTAAGTGAAGGTCATTTTCTCGCGCGCCTTTACCATCGCGCCGGGAAATGGCAGATACGCAAGCTCCCGAGAGGCAAAGGCAGGCGAGGCAGTGCCCACCTGCCAGTTGCTGACGATCTTCGCGTCCACCAGATGCTGGATGAGCCCGTCCGGTCCTGGCCGGTGGAACGGAACCCCGGCAAGGCGCAGGTAGCTGGTCTTGTCTTCCGCCGACCGGAAGCCGTCGATGAAACTGGTCGCAAGCGCCTGAATTTCTCCTGCCCGGTCTGCCTCCGAGGGGCCATGAACGTGAGAATGAAGATGATCCGGTCCGCCGTGGTTATGGCCACGCAGATGGCTGAGATTGTGATCGTGCGGATGATCATGGTCGTGATGGTGATGCGCATGCCCATGCCTATGGCTATGGGCATGATGATGATGACCGTGAGGAGGATGATCGTGGGCCATTATCCCACCTCCGGCCCGGCCGGGATCGAAACCGGCTTGTCGAAGATCCACCTGTGAGCTCCCATCTTGCCGTGGGACACCAGAGTGCCGAGGACATCGACGATGACGCGGGTCGCCAACAATGCGGTGATGTCGGAGCAGTCATACGGTGGCGAGACCTCCACGACTTCAAGGCCGCAGATGCCTTCCTTGGCGACCAGCGACACCAGTTCCAGCGCCTCGCGCGGCAGGAACCCGCCGGGTTCGGGCCAACCGGTGCCGGGAACGAAGCCACAGTCGACGCTGTCGATGTCGAAGGAGATATAGACGGCGTCCGCGTCTTTCCAGGCAAGCTCCAGCGCGCGGGCCGCGGTTTCGGCCAGCCCCAGCTCCTCCACGTCGCGCATGGTGAAGATGTTGGTGTTGCGCTCGCGGGCGACCTCCACACCTTCGCGCGGCACCTGCCAGCCGCCGATGCCGATCTGGACGAGGTTCACTGCCGGCACATTGACGAGATCAGTGGCATGGAACCACGGCGTTGTATGCATGCGCTCATCCAGATCCTTCTCCTGGATGTCGATATGCCGGTCGAAATGAACGATGCCGATGCGTTTTGAAGTGCATTGCGCGATGCCGCGCACGCAGGGAAAGCCGATGGAGTGATCACCGCCGATCATGATCGGCAAGGCGCCGGACGAGGCGACGTGAGAGACCGCGCGTGTGATCTGGTCGAAGGTCTTTTCGATATTGGCCGGAATGGTGAAAACGTCGCCGACGTCGCACAAGGTCATCTGCTCGCGCAGGTCTACGCCCATTTCGTAGTTATAGGGCGTATAGAGCGCGGAAATCTTGCGGACGCCCTGCGGCCCAAATCGTGTTCCCGGCCGGTAGGTGGTGCCGCCGTCGAAGGGGATGCCGATGACAGCCGCATCATATGCCCCGACCTTGGTGACATCCTCGATATACGGCGCCTTCAGAAAGGTGTTGATGCCGGCATAATGAGGCAGTTCCCCGCGGGCAAACGTTGGGATCGACTTGTCGGTCAGGCTGTCGGAGCCGGTCAGCCCCATGCGCAGCGCCCAGGCCTTTTCCTTTTCCCAGGCGGCGGAGGGCAGGGTGCCTTCCTTTTCAGCTGCCTTCCAGCCGCGAAGCTGCAACTTGTCGAAGTCCGGATGATGTTGCCGCGCGATTGGCTGCCGGTTGATCCGGCCGGCAACCCTGTGCCTTTTGGAAGGTTTTGAGGGAGCGAACTGGCTCATGGGGTTTCCTCGTTCTGGGGTGTCGTGAATAACTGTTTTGTTGGCGAACCGATTACTTCCGCGATGGCGGTCGGGTCCTTTTTGCGCACCGGTGCGGTCAGCGGCAGGTCGTAGGTGATGGTCGCGCCATAGGCTTGAGGTGCCTGCGGGTCGTGGCGGATTTTGTCGAAAACCAGGAGCCGCGTGCCGAGCTTGAAGGCTTCGTGGATGTCGTGCGTGACCATGAAGATGGTCATGCCGAGTTCCTTCCAGAGACCCAGCAGCAATTCGTGCATGTCGACCCGGATACCGGGATCGAGCGCGCCGAAGGGTTCGTCGAGAAGCAGAATGCTCGGCTTCTTGACCAGGGCCTGGGCAATTGCGAGCCGCTGCTGCATGCCGCCGGAAAGCTGGGCCGGATAGCGGTCGGCCGCAGCCTTGAGGCCTATGCGTTCCAACAGGTCGCTGATCTGCTCCAGCGCGTTTCTGCGTGCCACGCCAAAAAGCTTGCCCGACCAGCGCGCTGCCTCGAATTCCTTCGCCAGAATCAGGTTTTCCGCGACCGTCAGATGGGAAAAGACCGAGTATTTCTGGAAAACAATGCCCCGGTCCGGCGTCGGCTCCAATGGCAGGGGCTTGCCGTCGAGGAGAATATGGCCGCGGGTCGCATGTTCCTGGGACAGCAGCATCCTGAGGAACGTGGATTTGCCGCAGCCCGACGCTCCAACGATGGTACAGAAGGTGCCTGATGCGACTTCCAGATCCACCCGCTCCAGCACGGGCACGCCGTCATAGAGTTTCGCAAGCCCTTGAACGGCGAGCTTTGGAGAAGGGGTCACAGTGCGTCCCCTCCCAGGTGATGCCAGCGGAAGGCGCGCCGCGACAGAAGCAGCAGGGCGCGGTCCAGCAGGAATGCAAGCAGGGTGATCCAGACGACATAGGGAAGGATCACGTCCATGGCCAGGTACCGCCGAACCAGGAAGATCCGGTAGCCAAGCCCGGAGGTCGAGGCGATGGCTTCAGCGGAAATCAGGAAGATCCAGGCAGGAACGAGGCCGAGGCGCAACGCCGTCACCAGGTGTGGCAGAACTTGCGGAAGCACCAGCCGCGTTACCATCTGCCAGACCGTGGCGCCGAGGGTCTCGGCCTTGATGATCATCTCGCGCGGGATATCCAATACAGCCTGTGCTGTGGCGCGGATCATCACCGGTGCGGTGCCGATGACGATCAGCGCGATCTTGGCAAGCTCCCCGAGGCCGAAGGTGATGAAGAGGATCGGCAGGATGGTGATGGGCGGTATCAGCGAAAAGGTTGCGAGATACGGCGCCAATGCGCTGCGCATATGAGGAATGAAACCGATGGCGACCCCAAGCGACAGCGCCAGCACCGTGGAGACCGCCATGCCGGTACCTAGCCGCCACAGACTGTCAAAGGTGTCCAGCCAGAGCAGCAAATCGCCGGAACGCTTGTCGGCGACCGTGGCCATGCGCCAGAAAGCGTCGCCCATGCTTGAAAGCGATGGCAGCAGCTTGTCGGCGGGATTATCCAGCCGGCGGTTATGGCTGGCAACCGCATAGACGATCAGCGTCAGGACGAAGGGCAGGAACCCCAGCGCGAAGGCTGTTATCCGGGACGGTTTCCGGTTGATGATACGCATGAAGGATCCGGACGATCTGGGTGTTTGCGGGTGCGGTCCCGGCAAGAGCGCGCCGGGACCTTGTCGAAAAAACCGTCAGAGCGTTCCGTCGGCCGCCATCGCCATGAAGCTCGGATCGAACTTCAGCTTCACGTTGCCCGCATCGCCATAGATGGACCCGTCCGGAAAGGAGACGCCGACAAATTCCGGGCTCGGCGCGCCTTCGCCGAGAATGCCCTTATCGAACAGGAACTCAGCGACGAATTTCATGGTCGCCGGCAGTTCCGCTGACTTGGTGAATTCCACCGCTTCCGCAGGCGTATAGAACATCTTGGTGGTGGCAAGCTGCGCATCGTAGCCGGCGAGGTCCGTGCCGGAGGCCTCCGCCATGGCGGTGCGCGCGGCAACGCCCTCATCGCTGTCGGAGGACATGATCGCCATCAGCTCATACCAGGCCCCGACCAGCGCCTTGCCGAAGGCGGGATTATCGGCAAGCGTTTCGGTATTGACCATCATGATGTCGATGATTTCGCCCGGAATGCCTGAACTGTCGAAAACCTTTGTGGCGTTGGATTCCGCCTCTATCTCGGACAGCAGCGGGTTCCAGGTGACGACCGCCGTTACGTCCGGCGTCTGGTAAGCGGCGATCATGTCCGCATCGGAGGTGTTGACGACGGTCAGGTCCTGCTCGCTTAAGTCCACGGTATCGAGGGCACGGGCAAGAAGATAATGGGAGACGGAGAGCTCCACCAGGTTGACGCTCTGGCCCTTGATATCGGCAAGCGCCGTCTTGTCTTTCAGGATGATGCCGTCGTTGCCGTTGGAATAGTCGCCGACAATCAGCGCCGTCGTGTCGACGCCGCCACCGGCGGGGATCGAGAGCGCGTCCATGTTGGTCATGGAGCAGCCGTCATAGGCGCCGGCGGTATACTGGTTGATCGATTCCACATAGTCGTTGATCTGCACGATCTCGACGGAGATGTCGTATTTGTCGGCCCATTTCTTCATGAGGCCGCTGTCCTGCATATAGCCCCAGGGCATCCAGCCGACATAGATCGACCAGCAGACCTTGAAATCGGTCTTTTCTTCGGCGGCAGCGGGGGAAAGGGACAGCGGCAGCGCGAGCGCTGCGGCGAGGAGGGTAGCTTTGGCAATCGATTTCAGCATCTGTGCGCGTCTCCTGTCTTGGGCCGGACCGATTGGCCAGGCTTACGTCATGAGGTCTTTGCGCACGGCCGGGAGCAGGTTCGCGCGCGCGAAACCTCGTGCAGTTGTCTCCCGGGTTTTTGTCCCGCCGTGTCACCGGTCTATGTCGGCATCAAGCCTTCGCGACCAGCTTGCACCTCTCGGTCCTGCGTCGACTTGCGACCGGATCCCTAGGCGCGCTGCACACTCACTTCAAAGCAAGGCTGGTGCCAGATTTGCGGAGGAGGTAATTTTTTGAGAAAATTCAATGGCTTTGGGGAGTGACAGAAGATCTATAGACGAAGTCGGGTAGTTTTCGGACATTCAGTCTTTGATCAATTAATGGGCAGGATGCGCAGCGACGCGCCAAAACGTTCCGGCCACTACTCGAAAAACCTGTTTGGTTTCTCTGTAGCGTCATAACGCGACCAAAATTAGCGGACTTCCTAGCAGCCTCAACTGCAGGTTTTGCAGATTTGGAGCCGTTAAATGAAATTTCTCTTCTTATTGCTGCTTTGTTTTTTCACCGGCGGGTCGCTGGCGGCACAACCGCTTTCTGAGGAGGAAATCCACCAAACAGCAAAAAAGCTCTCTGTCCTTATGAAACAGGTCGACACATGGGCGCCGAGCAAATTTGAAAGGGCAATGCAGGAAGGCGACAGAATATTTCTGCTTCAACTCGGCGCGAACCTCATGGAGACCGTTGCAAACTTCCAGAAACTTCGTGCGCAAGAACTCAAATTAAAGGCGTCATCTGAAACGCCGGTTCAGACACGGATTGGTGTTTACAGAAGCTGCGTGATTGCAGCGTCAAATATGGCGGAATATGTAACCAGCCTCATCGAAGCAGGCGAAGAAGAAACGTATTATGGCCGTTACTTTAGCATCGGTGATTCGAACCGATGTGAATGTAACGCTAAGGTAAACCCTGGCTATCGCGGCGTTGGTTGCAGATTTTGATCTAGCTCGCAAGTAGCGATCAGGGCCACCAGCAAGCCGTTCATACATTCGAATTGTGGGAAAGAAATTTGGCGGTGAGGGTGGGATTCGAACCCACGGTACGCTCTCACGCACGGCGGTTTTCAAGACCGCTGCCTTAAACCACTCGGCCACCTCACCTGAGCAGCCGTTCGCACAAGCGGCGCGGCTGCATCCCCCGTTTCCTTTGTCTGAAGCGGAAAGTCAAGCGCGGATGCGCGAACATGGAACTGGTCCGCCGGAATGGTGTGGATGTAGTCAGGAGTTAGTCTGACGATCGATTTGAGGATGCTGGGGAAGAGTTCCCTTGGGATATTCCGGCCCGGGGCTTTTGAGGGGGCAGGACGTGCACGCCGGGCACCGGAATATCGCCAAAGGGCAGGTGCCGCCGGTCCGGTGTCGTGGGCAGGGTTTTGGACCGGCGGCTGAAGCTGGAGGTGGGGTCCAGCATTGCTGTGACAGGGCGGTCATCAGCAATGAGTTCACCCTAGGCGGAATTGACGATCCTGAATGTGACCTGCGTCACAACTGGTCCGATTGACGATTTTTGCCGCACTGTGCCCTAGAGGCAACAGCTGTAACTCAGCGCTTGACTTGCGATTCACGTAATTATTTCAGTTTGTTACCGCCCACCAAAAGTGGCTGTTTCCTGCGCCTTTCCCCCCAGGCCGTGGAGAACCTAATTTAGGCGGCTTTGCGGTCTCGACGGCCGGTTTACTTTGAAGTAACAAAGTTGCGCTTTAACAAGGGCATATGCGGGATGAGCATGCGGGGGCTAGCGAATCTTGCGGGGACTGATCAACAGATCGGAACAATGCCTGAAAAACCGGTGCAGAGCGTCGCTAGCATCGGGATGATCGCGCGAGCTGCGGGGCCGCCAGCGCGTTAAGTGAGTAGGACGGCAGTATGCAAGGGATAGGCGGACAATCTTGCCAGGTGATGAACCAGGCGGCAGGAACGTCTTCAGGGGAACTTGAGTCCGATACGCGTCCGGCCCGAACATTCGGAGCCCAGCTACGCACCGGCCTGATCGTGATCGCGGCCGTGTCCGCGGTTGCCGCCTGCAGTTCCACTCCCGAGCAGAAATCCAAATTCAGCCCTGAAAAATACGGCGTCAAAGGCAGCCCGCGCATGGTGGCCGAAGGCCAGCCCGTGCCGAAGGGCGGCGGACGCTACATCGTCGGCAAGAAATACAAGATTGCCGGCAAGTGGTATTATCCCAAGGAAGAACCGAACTACAAGAAGACCGGCCTGGCTTCCTGGTACGGACCGACCTTCCATGGCCGCAAGACAGCCAATGGCGAAGTCTTTGACCGCAACGCCCTCACGGCGGCCCATACGACCATGCCGCTTCCGTCCTATGCCCGCGTGACCAACGTGAACAACGGCCGCTCGATGATCGTGCGCGTCAACGACCGCGGTCCCTTCCACGGCAACCGGGAGATCGACCTCTCCGAACGTGTCGCGACGATGCTTGGCACCAAGGCTGACGGTGTCGGCAAGGTGAAGGTGGAGTATGTCGGCCGCGCGCCGCTGCACGGTCAGGATGAAGCCTTCCTGATGGCCTCTTACAGCGGACCGGACGCCGTCCAGCCGGGTGCCACCATGCCAGGTACGATGCTGGCCATGGCCGAGCCGGAAGCAGCCCCGCAGGTCGTCTTCGGCACTGTGCCGGCACCGAGCTCCCGTCCTTACCTTGCGCTCACCACCACGACAACCGCAGCCGTTTCGCCCGGTGTCGACACCGTTACCGTTGCCTTCGACCCCGCCATCGCGTTCGAAGCCGGTCGCCCGACGATCAAAGTCGCTTCCAACAACCGTTTCGAACCGGTCGAGACCGGCTACAGCGCCGGACCGGCACCTGCTTCCGGTACGCTGGGTGTTCTGCGTGTACCGGTTCCCGGAACGCCAAACGGCCTGGATACGGGCGGTGCAATCTCATCCTTTGCCGCCAACCAGCGGATTTCCGATGCGCATGCGATTCTTGCAAATGCGTCGTCCTCCGGCATGTCCCTGCGCGAGCTGGCACTTCGCTCCGAAAACGGCGGCTAGGGCTGGAAGCGGGCAGCGCCCGGTGATCTGTCCTGCCGCGTAGAAATAGAGTTCGCAAGGCAGGCGGTTCGATGCGCTCGGCAGTTACTGGTTCACCTCTCAAGTCCTTGCGACAGCTCTTCTTCCGGCTTCTTCCTATCCTGCTTCTGGTGGGCGTTTCTGCCGATGCGCGAAGTGCGTTGGCAGCAGAAACCATTGTCACCAAGGCGCCGTCGGCGTTTCTTTATGAGCCGTCCTCCGGCACGATCCTGTTCGCCAAGGAACCAGACAAGCCCTTCAATCCCGGTGCGCTCAACAAGATCATGACGGCCGCCACCGTCTTCAAGGCGTTGAAGGACGGTGACCTGACCATGGATCGGCCCTGCAAGGTCAGCGAACATGCCTGGCGGACGGGCGGAGCACCTTCGCGGCGCGGGGCCACCATGTTCGCAGCGATCAAATCCGACATCGCGGTCGAGGATCTCCTCAAGGGCCTTCTGGTTCACAACGCCAATGATGCGGCCATTGTCCTAGCGGAATGTCTTGACGGATCGGAACAGGCCTTCGCCGGCCGCATGAATTCACTCGCCAAGTCAATCGGAATGACGAACAGCCAGTTTGCCAACCCGACCGGGTATCCGGAAGAACCGAGCCGGACCACGGTTCGGGACCAGGCGCGCCTGGCGGAATATGTTATCGGCACACACGCCGATCTTTATCCGATGTTCGCGCTCTCCGAATTCACCTGGAACAACATCTACCAACGAAACAAGAACCCGCTTCTGGGCGAGATTCGCGGTCTCGACGGGCTGGGCGCCGGCAATGACGAGACAGACGGCTGGTCGGGCCTTGGATCGGTGAACCGGAACGGACGCCGGGTGATCGCCGCAGTCTCGGGTCTTGCCTCGGACAATCACCGCCTGCAGACCTTGAAGGAAGTGATCGAAGGCGCCTGGGAATATTTCACCGTCCAGACGCTCTACAAGGCGGGGGAAACCGTTGTGGACGGCCGGGTCTTCGGCGGAATGGACAGCAGCGTGCCGTTGGTTTCCGGCAGCAACGTCGATGTCCTGCTGCCGCGCGGAGGCACGCTCGACTATCGCATTCGCGTTGTCTATGAGGGACCGCTTGCCGCTCCTATTGAAAAGGGAACACCTGCCGGTGAAATTCGCGTAATCGGCAAGGACGGCATCATCTATCGCTCACCGCTTGTCACGGGTGCTGCGGTCGCCAGGGGCGACATGCTCGGCCGCGCGCTCGATGGGCTTCAGGAACTGCTCTTCGGCTGGATCGGCTAGGCTCTTTCTCAGGCAAACACTTCCACATCCGGCAATGAAACTGGTACAAGCCCGGAAGGCTGACAATTTCAAGACAAGCGGAGCCAGGGTGGCGGGACATTTCATAACCTTTGAGGGCGGCGAGGGGGCCGGAAAATCCACCCAGATCGGCCGCCTCAAGACCTTCCTTGAGGGGCTGGGCCTGTCGGTTATCGTTACGAGGGAGCCAGGTGGATCTCCGGGCGCGGAAAAGATCCGCTCCATGCTGCTTTCGGGCGGAGCGAAGGATCTGGGGCCGCGCGGCGAGGCGATGCTCTTTGCGGCTGCGCGCGCGGATCACGTCGACAGCACCATACGTCCGGCGCTGGAGCGTGGCGACTGGGTGCTGTGCGACCGCTATGCCGATTCGACCTGGGTCTATCAGGGCGAGGCCGGGGTCGACCGAGATTATCTGAAACTTCTGGAGACCGCTGCGGTCGCCGGCGTCTATCCCGAATTGACGATCCTGATCGATGTCCCGGCCGAACTCGGCCTTGGCCGCGTCGCCAAGCGATCCGCGACCGACGAAAGCGGCGGACCTGACAGGTTCGAGGGTGAGGACCTGAAGGTTCACCAGCGCCGCAGGCAACTGTTCCTGGATCTTGCCCGGGAAGAGGCCTACCGGTTTGCCGTCATCGACGGGTCCAGCGATACCGAGAGCGTATCCGCTGCCGTGCGTGAGGCCGTTCTGAAAACCTTTGCCGGTGAGCTGCCGGTCTCCCATGCATCCGGCGTGCCGGAAGGGGCTGTCTGATGGCCCGCGCAAATGAACCTGCCGACATCCCCGAGGTGGATGCCCTTCCGGGCTTCCCGTTGCCGCATGAGCGGGACCGGCTGATCGGTCATCTCGAAACCGAACGGGCGCTCCTGGATGCCTACCGGTCTGAGAGGCTGCATCACGCCTGGATCCTGGGCGGGCCGAAGGGTATCGGCAAGGCAACGCTGGCCTTCCGGTTTGCCCGCTTCGTGATCGCCAACCCGGACCGCTTTGGCCCAGGGGTTGCCGCCGCGACCGATCTTGGCGTGCCGGCTGATCATCCCGTTTCCCGTCAGATCAGGGGCGGTGGGCACCCCAATATCCTGCATCTGCGCCGGCCTTGGGACGACAAGGGCAAACGCTTCAAGGCGGATCTGCCTGTCGATGAAGTCCGGCGCACCGTCTCCTTTTTCGGCACCACCGCTTCTGCCAAGGCGTGGCGGATCTGCATTGTCGACGCTGCCGATGACATGAACACGAGTTCCGCCAACGCGCTCCTGAAGATCCTTGAAGAACCGCCGCAGAGCTGCCTGTTCCTGGTTCTGAGCCACGCACCCGGCCGGCTGTTGCCGACCATCCGCTCGCGCTGCCGCCGGCTCGACCTGGCGCCGCTCAGTGTGGAGGAAATCGGCGAAGGTCTTTCGGACCTGGCACCTGGAACGGTGTCCTCCCCGGAAGACCTGCGCGACCTCGCTCGAACAGCGGATGGCAGCCTGCGCTCCGCCATAACACTTCTTTCCGGCGACGGTCTTGCCATTGCCAAGGGCGTACGCCAATTGGCAGACAATGCGGCGCAGCTCGATCTTGCGGCAGCACATGCGCTGGCAGACCTGGTCGCCGCGCGCGGCCAGTCCGACAACTGGGAAAGCTTCCAGCACATTGTCCAGATCTGGCTGCACGAGCGGATGCACCGGGATCTTTCCAAGGGGCTCGGAGCAGCTCTCGGCCATGTGGAGACGTGGGAGAAGATCAACCGGTCGATCCGGGACGCGGATGCGCTCAACCTCGATCGCAAACAGGTGGTCCTGGATTTCTTTTTTGCGCTGCGGGCGGCCTGACACCATCTAGAGGCAATCTGTTCGCCTCATTGTCTCGTCCGGCCTTGGGCTTTGCCCGATAATTCGCTATCAAGGCGCGCCGGACCTTCTGAAACCAACCAACTGCATCCTGGATTTTTCATGCTCGTCGACAGTCATTGCCATCTGGATTTTCCCGACTTTGAAGGCGAGCGCGCCGACCTGATTGCGCGCGCCAAGGAAGCCGGCGTCGGGCTGATGGTGACCATCTGCACTCACATCCGGAAGTTCGACCGGATCCGCGCTATCGCCGAGGAGTTTCCGGAGGTCTACTGCTCCGTCGGCACGCATCCGCATAATGCAGGCACGGAACGCGGCATTCCGGCCGACGAAATCGTGCGTCTGGCCGATCATCCCAAGGTAGTGGCGATCGGTGAAGCCGGGCTCGATTATTTCTACGACAAGGCTCCCCGCGACGCTCAGGCGGAAGGCCTGCGCATCCACATCGAAGCTGCGCGCCGCACCGGGCTGCCACTCGTCATCCATGCGCGCGACGCGGATGCGGATATGGCTGCAATCCTACGTGAAGAAATGGGGAAGGGGGCCTTCCCGGCCCTGTTGCATTGCTTCTCGTCCGGTCGCGAACTGGCGCTCACAGGCATTGAGCTTGGCCTTTACGTCTCCTTCTCGGGCATTCTTACCTTCAAGCGTTCCGAGGAGCTGCGCGAGATCGCGCGTGAGCTGCCCGCTGACCGGCTGCTGGTGGAAACCGACGCGCCATATCTTGCGCCGCAGCCGAAACGCGGCAAGCGCAATGAACCGGCCTATACGGCGATGACGGCTGCGGTACTGGCCGAAACCCGCGGCGTTTCGCAAGAGGAAATGGCCCGCCAGACAACCGAGAACTTCTTCAGATTGTTCAAGAAAGTCCCTCGGCCGGAGGGGTTGGCGACGGTGGGCGCGGCATGAGCCTGACGCTGACAATCCTTGGCTGCGGTTCTTCCGGCGGCGTGCCGCGTATCGGCAACGACTGGGGTGATTGCGACCCGGATGAGCCGAAAAACCGGCGCTCCCGCTGTGCACTTCTTGTGGAAAAGCGTGTGGAAAACGGGTGCACAACCGTGCTGATAGACACCGGTCCGGACGTGCGGAACCAGCTTCTGACGGCCAATGTCGGCCATCTTGATGCTGTTTTGTTCACCCATGCCCATGCGGATCATCTGCATGGCATCGACGATCTGCGCGCGTTCTGGGTTCGCAGCGGCAAAAGAATTCCGGTCTTCATGGATGACGAGACTTTCCGGCGTGCCGAGACAGCCTTCAGCTATTGCTTCAGAACGCCCGCAGGCTCCAATTATCCGCCGATCCTTGACAGACAGGTTCTTGCAGCCGGAAATCCAGTAACGATCACAGGCGCAGGCGGTCCGATCACCTTCGACCCATTCGAAGTCGTCCATGGAGAAATAAATGCTCTTGGGTTCAGGTTAGGCGATGCAGCCTATATTCCGGATGTGTCCGACATCCCGGAAAACTCCCTTAATCACTTGAGAAACCTGGATCTTCTCATTCTCGATTGCCTGCGGCGCCGGCCGCATCCGAGCCATTTCTGCCTGGAAGATTCACTGGCCTGGACGACGCGCATTGCCCCGAAACATGCCATTTTCACCAATCTTCACAATGACTTGGACTATGCAACATTGACCGACGAACTACCTTCCGGGATCGAGCCGGCCTATGACGGAATGCAGTTGGAGGTACAAGAGCACGCCAGGACAACAATCCTTCCGGCCCATGCCGGCTAAACCGCGCTACAAGCCTCCGACCGCGGAGCGGCTGACACGCTCGGCGCTGCATTATCTGGAGCGCTATGCGACATCCTCGGCCAATTTGCGCAAGGTGCTGGAGCGCAAGGTCCTGAAGGCCTGCACGAGCCTGGACCTTGATCCGGGCGACTATTCCGGACTGATAGACAGCGTCGTTGAAACCGTTGTCAGAAACGGTCTCGTCGATGACCGTGCTTACGCAGAGACCAAGCTCGCGGGCTTGCGCCGGCGCGGTGGTTCAGCGCGCAAGATTGAGGCCAAGCTTGCCGCCAAGGGTGTCGACCGCAATACCATCGAAAGAGTGCTGCAGGATGACGAGGCATCGGACGAAGACGCCGCACGTATATTCGCGCGTCGTCGCAAACTGGGCCCGTTCCGGCAAAAGGATCGCAATGAGCGGCGCGACAAGGACCTGGCTGCCATGTGCCGTGCAGGTTTCTCATTCGAGATTGCGCGAAAGATTATCGACGCAAGCGACGACTGAGCCAATTGTGAACCGCCGTTCGACGACGACTGAAAGTGAAGACGCTGATCATTCTGCGGAGATATGCGTCGCCGATAGGATCGCAGGCTCTCGTAAGTCTCTGTTTCAAAGCTTCAATTTCCCAAGCATATAAAAGTTCCATAATATTGATTATGCGAATTATGAGTATGCGCGATGGCGGTAATGCGATGGCACTTCCCGCGCTCCTGTCTCGGGCCAATTTGATCGCTTGGTACCGGACTTATGCCTGCGATCGTGAAAATGCCCATATGAGAGCGCTCATGCGCGCGATGCGCCGGTCCAATCTCAGCATCGACGTGCGATCGCGATGAACAACGCAGACTTCCCGGGATGGTCTCCGGCATTCACCAACGGCCGATATGATATTCTGCCTTGATGTCAGTGACCGACCGATACTCTTTTCGACCAGTGAGCCCCGCGGATTTTGGTCTTCTGGCGGAATGGCGGTCCCGACCACATGTTCGCGACTGGTGGGATACGGCCGAACCCTTCAACGAGCAGAAGCTGGAAGACCTTCGTGTGAAACGCTGGATCGTCTCGATCGCGGGCATACCCTTTGCCTACATGCAGGACTACACGGTCCATGGGTGGAAGGATCATCATTTCTCCGGGCTCCCAAAAGGCTCCCGCGGCATCGACCAGTTTATCGGCGAGCCTCACATGACAGGCAAAGGTCACGGGCCCGCTTTTATATCAGCACGTTTGCAAGCCCTGTTTGATGAAGGTGTTCCAGTCGTCGCGACCGATCCCCATCCGGACAATGTCCGCGCCATAGCCGCCTACAAAAAGTCAGGTTTCCGGGCGTTTGGTGCTCCTCAGGAGACGCCCTGGGGGGTGGTCTTGCCAATGAAGACCAGTCTGAAGCTTTGACCTGCTCGGATTTGAAACCGTCGGTATGGATCGGTCATTCTGATTTTCCCATCAAATGAAAGGTGCGGTAACTGTGCAACGTCAAATGCCTCCCGTGGGCATTGTGGACATGCAATCGATTGCAGTGCCGATGCGGGGCCCCGGTTTCAATCAGTCGGAGCGAGATGTAACGCGGTGCTGGTTGATGGTCTTAGACAGCCGCCCAATCCGGCCCTGGTTGCTCTGGATGACGGCTGGCAATCGGAAACGCCGCTGAAATACGTCCTCAGCACGCTCCAAGTGTTGGTTTTGACAGCCCCAGCAACTCTCAGTCGACGGGGGAAATTTCCAACGCAGCGACCGCAACAGGATTAGCAATAGCTTCGATGGTTGCGATGCGGCTCTTGTTAAACGAAAGCCGCAGCACGATGCGAAGCTTGCCACCGGGTGCGACAAGCAACCCGAGTTTTCCATCGACCAGTGCAGCGCGCGCCGCCTGGGCCCTCCCCTTGAAGGCATCGGCGACGGCATGCGCGCCCTTGATCTCGGACGAAGATCCCAATAGGGCAGCAACGCTATCTGCCCGGAACACAACGTCCGGATCCAGTATGGACACCAATGCATGGAAGTCACCGCTACGGGCTGCAGCCAAAAATGCCTTGACGACTTCATGCGAAGCGCTGTGACCGGTTTCGCCAGGACCTGCCCCGCCCCTGACGCGGCGCCGCGCGCGACTGGCAAGCTGGCGCGTTGCTTCCGGGCTCCTGTCAACTATTGCCGCGATGTCGTCGAACGGAAAGGAAAACAGATCGTGGAGAACAAAGGCAAGCCGTTCTGCCGGTGCAAGCCTTTCCAACACTACGAGCAGAGCAATGCCAACAGTATCGGCCATTGCCAACTCGTCCTCTGGACTGATACCGGATTCCAGATTGGTGCTAGTCTGGGAAGCTTCGCCATCTAATAGTTCCTCCCGGCGTGCCTTGCGCGCGCGAAGCATGTCCAGGCAGATGCGGGCGACAACTGTCGTGAGCCAACCTCCGAGATTTAAGATGCCGTTTTCTGCACCGCGTTCCAGCCGAAACCAGGCCTCCTGAACCGCATCCTCCGCCTCACCCGTTGAGCCAAGCATCCGGTAAGCGATAGCCTTCATCTGCGCCCGGTGTTTTTCGAATTCCTGCGACAAAAATTTTATTTCCGACATCGGTCACACTTTCCTTCTGAACATCGTCATGCTCATGACGAACGAATTCCGTGTGATGTGACGGACATCGCACGAAATCGTCTCCGTCGAATCCGATCCGGAAATGGATCGGCAATCTGTTGAAAAACTTCGGAGTACAAAATGCAGGCTCGTATGAAAAACCCCGTTTTCATCCTTCCCGAAGCGATGAAGGCATTGTTCTCACTGGACAAGGCGACGGAAAAGAGTGAAGGGCTGCCTCAGGTGACACGGAAACTCGTGCATCTGCGAGCCAGCCAGATAAACGGGTGCAGTGTTTGCGTTCACATGCATTCGGGTGAATTGAAGAAAGCAGATGTATCGGATGACCGGATCTTTGCCGTTGCCGCCTGGCGAGACACGCCGTTTTTCACCGATCAGGAACGCGCCGCCCTCGCTCTGACGGAAGAACTGACGCGCATCGCGGACCGGGCCGATCCGGTTTCTGATGCAGTGTGGGAACAAGCTGCCCAACAGTTTGACGAGGAAGCCCTTGCCGCACTCATTCTCCAGATCAGCCTGATAAATGTCTGGAACCGCCTCAACGCATCTGTACGCCAGGTTGCAGGCGACTGGGGTTGAACTCCGGTTTGATCGGGGAGAGATGTGGGCAGCCCCAACGAGGCTGCCCATGACTTTGCGCTGCTTCGCTGCGAAATCGGGCAACTTCGGCAGGTTCAACACCCAAGCCACATTCCCGCTCACCTGTTGCAGTTCCCCTCCAACGGCGAGCGTGTCACCAGGCAATAGCTCATCGGCAGCTGAGCCGCCCGGCCCTCATAAAGGGCATACTCCGCTTCGCGGATCGAATGCCCGTATTCGTGCAGTTCTTCTATGCCGAGCCCCGCAGCAACGGTGGCATTGACGATGTTTCCCAGCGAATGGATGAACCAGTAACCGGTCTCCCCCTTGCCGTGATCGGCGCCGTCATAACTGATGGCGTCGGTGATTTCCTGCGGGCGCCGGTCGAAGTAGCTGAATGTTGGTTCGAAAGGCGTCTTGCTCGAAGGATCGAACATTTCCAACACCGGATGGGTTTCATAGATGACCAGCACCCCGCCGGGCGCGATCAATCCGGCGACGATCCGGAAGAACGCCGGCAGATCCGGCATCCAGTTGAGAACGCCAATCGTGATCAGCGCCAGATCGAAAGTTCCCAGGTTCTCCGGCAAGTCATAGACGTCAGCTTCGATGAAAACAGGAGCAAGGTTGGCAGACGATGCCAACTGCCGGGCCAGCTCGAGAAAGCCCTTTGACTGATCGATACCGAGGGCCGGCCGGATGCCGAGTGATGCGAGGGAGAGCAATTCGCGCGCATTGTTGCAGCCGATCTGGACCGCCGACTTGCCGGTGAGATCCAAACCCTGGAGCACCCCGGTCAGATGCCCATCCAGCACGGAAAAGCCCGGCCGACCGGCCGCCTCAAGGAGCCGGTCCCATTGATCTCCGGCTCCATGCAGCGGCGCGGATGCCTCCCATGCGGCTTTGTTTGCTGCGGTGTAGTTCTTGATAGTTTCCGAAACCATTATTTTCCTTTTAGATATTATTTTCAATAAGTTACGCCACAATCACAAACCTGCCGAAGGGGATCTCATCCCTCACCGCTGGAATCCTCTACCAGGCGCCAGGGTGGAAACCGGCGATCTGGTCCTGCATGAAACAGGCAAAGCCGATTGCCGGACGGATCGGAGAAACGGGCTTCGCGCCACCGCCAGTTTTGTAGCACCGGCGGTGCGTCGAAGACGATTCCCTTGGCAACCAGATCCTTGTACCGCCTTTCGAGATCGTCGACTTCGAAATAGAGCATGGCGTTCCCGGCCATGACCTCCTCCGCGTAGTGTATGGACAGCGTGCTCGACCCGGAGGGCAATTCGAACCGGGCATAACGACCATCGCTCAGAACGATCAGCTTCAGGCCCAGTTTTCCATAGAATTCCAGCGACTTATCGAAATCGTTTGTTTCCAGCGTAACCTGATTCAAATCCATCTGTGCATACTCCGGAAGTGAGGAATTTCATTCGCCGGCAGATCCTGGGGCCTCAAGTTTAGGTCAGGTCAAGAAGTCTCGGCGCCAGGTCGAAATGGCACAAAAAGATGCCTCATTTTCGCGACAAGCCTCTAGTCTGCTGAAAACCTTCAGATACCGAATCCTGGGAGCTTTCCTTGAGCGCGAATACAGACAAGACCCGCATTGCGGTTCTCTTCGGTGGCCGGTCCGCCGAACATGACGTTTCCATCCTGTCGGCAACAAACGTGTTCAATGCTCTCGATCCGAACCGCTACGACGTTTTGCCCGTTTACATCACCAGGCAAGGTCGATGGTTGTTGAGCAGGTTGGAGAACGGGCCGGCGACGCCTGATGATGGCACGGAAGTTTGCCTGCTGCCCGGGGGCCACGGACGGGTGTTGGCACTCGCAGCAAACGGCGCTCCGGTGGAATTGCCGAAGGTCGATATTCTTTTTCCCGTCTTGCATGGAATTCACGGTGAGGACGGCGCCGTTCAGGGGCTCGCCGAGGTGGCGATGGTTCCGCTTGCTGGCTGCGGCATCGCCGGGTCTGCAAATGCGCTCGACAAGGATCTTGCCAAGCGCCTGCTCAGAGACGCGGATCTGCCTGCCGCGCGGTCAATGACCATTCGCAAAGACGCAGTCCCGCAATTCGACGATCTGACCACCGCGCTCGGACTGCCGGTCTTCATCAAACCCGCCCGTCAAGGCTCCTCGGTTGGCGTCAGCAAGGTGACGAATGCGCAGGACTACGCCATTGCGCTTGAAGAAGGGTTCCGGCACGACAACAAGCTTCTGGCAGAGGAATTCATCCTTGGCCGTGAAATCGAATGCGCCGTTCTTGAGAACCCGGATGGAAGCCTGTTAGTCTCGCGCGCCGGCGAAATCGTGCCCGCCGCCAGCCACGGATTCTACACCTACTATGCCAAGTATATCGATGCCGACGGCGCGGCCTTGCACGTCCCGGCGGTACTGCCAGGTGAAATGGAAGAAACGATCCGGGACATGGCCGCCCGTGCATTCAGGGCCCTCGGTTGCGACGGCATGGCCCGCGCGGATTTCTTCGTTACCGCCGAAGGCCGCATTCTGGTCAACGAGCTCAACACCATCCCGGGCTTTACCGATATCAGCATGTATTCCAAGGTCATGGCAGCGAGCGGCGTCAGTTATTCGGAAATCATCGACAGGCTGGTGGCGCATGGCCTCGCGCGGGCGGAAAGATCGGTTTAAGGAAGCCTTCTTCGCTGGGGAAATCATGTGCCGCAGCCGGCACTAAACGAGCATGTTTCTCCCCGAGGACTTGGCGCGGTATAGGTTCTTGTCTGCTGCCTCCACGAGCAATTTTGGCCCTGATTGTTCATTCGGAAAGAGACTGGCCGCACCGATACTGATGGTCACGAAGGGCGAGACGCTGGACTTTTCGTGTCGAAGACGCAGCTTGCGGACGGTCTTCAACAGCCGGTCCCCGAAAACCGTCGCACCTTGCAGATCCGTCTCCGGTAGCAGGCAGCCGAATTCCTCGCCGCCGAAGCGAAAGAACAGATCCCCTGCCCGCTGCGATTCCAGATTGAGAGCCTGGGCGACTTCGTGGAGACAGCTGTCGCCGGCAACATGACCGTAGTGATCGTTGAACTGCTTGAACTGGTCGATGTCAATCAGGAGCAACGACAAGGGCCTTCGGTTGCGGCCGCAGCGCCGCCATTCCTGTTCCAGAACAGTGTCGAACTGCCTCCGGTTGGCAACTCCTGTCAGTTCATCGATACAGGCAATGTTCTGCCAACTCCGGATTTCCCGTTCCAAAGTAAGTTGATGCCGGTGAGCTTCACTCACCTTGGTCACGTCATGTGAGGAGAAAAACGAAAACAAGCGCCCGCGGTGTTCGATGACTTTGGCACTAATGATGATGTGCAGTGTCTTTCCGGTCTTGGTGCGCATTCGGGCGCCAAGGTTTTCGATCTTTCCATTTAAAAGCAATTGTCTGACGATCTCTTCCCTGTAAGGCGCGCCACCTTCCCAAACACCGAGTTCCGTCGCGGTTCTGCCGATCACCTCAGCACGCTCGAACTCCAATGCTTCCAGCCAAGCCTGATTGACATCGAGATGCTCGCCGGTTGCCAGTACGGTGATGGCAGACAGGCCGGGATTGAGATCGAAGGCATGTGGATAGAGTGCACGAATGTCATTTTGCTGCCCATCATCCGGCAACAGGAAGATCATTGATCCCGCGGTATTGCCGCCATCGGACAGCGGCTTCACCTTGCAGACAAAGGTTTTGCAGGATTGAGGGTGGCGAAACCGGCCGGTGGTTACCGCCAGGACTTCCTGTGCTGGTGTAAAGGCTGAAATATCAAGTGGTTCGAGCCATTGATCTATGCCAGTTCCGGAAAGCGAAACATCCTTTCCACCGGCGACAAGCCGGGCAAAGGCTGGCGATCCAAACATAACAGTTCCGCCAACACTGACGACGGCAAAGGCATCGGAAAGTAACTGTGTTTCAAACAAGGGAATGTAATTCCGAAAGGGTAACAGCTCTGCAAAACATCTACATCTTCATCAGAAACGTGTTCATCTTTACTCTTCAATCGATTGAATAAACCGATAAGAATATCAGATTCCTGTCTGGAGAAGGCATGGATTTATCTTTTGAGCACTGTTCACAAGCGACTATTATTCTCCCAACGGCCGCGCCCTCAAGATAATATGAAGAGCATGCCTTCGGTTATTTTCGTTTTTGCCGCAAATGCAGCAATAAATTCATAAACCAAAAAACCTTCCGAAACGCAATACGAAACATTCCTATAATGCATACATTCATTATTCGGAATTTACTTGATATCGCTCTTCTTCACTTCCCGCACACACGCGTGGCTTCCGCCCCAAACCGGGCTGATACGGGCTAAATTTTACCTGTTTCCTCGCGTCAGCGGAAATTTTCTTCCAGCGGATAGCGTCACGCGCGGCGGGAGATAGCCTCCTGCAGGAACTCAACGCCCACAAACTCACCGTCCCGTCGAACGATACGGCAACTTTTTATCTGGCCATCATCCAGGTGGAGATGGAAGTGTTCAGGCAGGACCGGTTTGCCGACCAGGTAGAAGCGGGCGCCGGATTCCGATATGTCGCGCAAGGAACATGCAAGGTGTTTGTCTGGGCTCAAAACGACCGTCGCATCCTCGTGGACACGTTTGCGCGCAGCCTGGCGCCGGTTCTCCATGCCCACGACCCAATTGTCGAGATTGCTGCAGACGGCGGCGACATTGTCCGAGGCCTGCTGCAACTGGCCGCTGATCTCATCCGTCGCAACACATTGCTGCTCGGCTGCATCCGTCGTGCCTTGCACGAGAGTCTGCACTTCGGAAATGGATGTCCGGATTGATTTCAGCGCCTCATCCACGGAACCCGCAACCGACTGCATTTCCTCGATTTCGCCGAAGATGCGCGTAGTGGCGTTCGATGTCTGGTTGGCAAGCGCCTTGACTTCGTTGGCAACGACGGCAAATCCGCGTCCGGCCTCGCCTGCCCGTGCTGCTTCAATCGTCGCGTTTAGCGACAGCAGGTTGATCTGGTCGGCGACACGGGAGATCAACTGAACGACGTCGTCCATGGATCCTGCGGCTTTTCGCAATCTTTCCGTAGATTGTTCCGCCGTTTCGGAGCGAGACTGCATGTCCCCGATCGCGCGCCGCGCATTTTCCATACCGTGGGAAACATTCTGCGCAGATCCGGTGATGTCGCGAGCGGAGGATACGGCCTGTTCCACTGTGCCGAGCGTCTCCTCCGCAGCCTTGATCGCGATCTGGCGGGCCTTCATATTCTGGGTGATGTCGGTGGCGAACTTGGTAATCTTGATCAGGTTGCCCGCCGCATCGAAGATCGGATTGTAAGTCGCCTGGAGCCAGATCGGGTCGCCGGATTTCGCATAGCGCTGATAGATGGCCGAGGTGTGCTTGCCCTCGGCCAGTTCCTTCCAGAATTTGGCATATTCTTTTGTCTCGGCATATTGCGATGCCACGAAAAGCCTGTGGTGTTTGCCAACGACTTCTTCACGCCGGTACCCGGTCGCCTTGAGGAAATTATCGTTGGCATCGAGGATGACCCCGTCCTTTGTGAAGGAAATCATGGCCTGGCTTCTGCTGATTGCCTGGATTTGTCCTTCATGCTCGGCATTGCGCAGCTTTTGTCCGGTGATCTCCGTCGCGAATTTCACGATCTTGAACGGGTGTCCGGACGCATCGAAGATGGGATTGTAAGACGCAACGATCCATACATCCCGGCCGTCCTTGTGCCGCCGCCTGTACTCACCCGACTGGAACGCGCCTTCCGCGAGCTTTCTCCAGAAGTCCCGGTAGGCCGCACTTTCGCGTTCCTTGGGTTGGACAAAGAGGCTGTGGTGCCGGCCCCTCACCTCTTCGATTTCATATCCCAGGGTGTCGAGAAAGTTTGCATTGGCGTCCAGGATCGTTCCGTCGAGGTTGAAATGAATAACGGCCTGAGAACGGTTGATCGCCTCGATCTGTCCTTGCGCGTCAGCCGATTTGAGCTTGGATGCCGTGATGTCAGTGGCGATCTTGACGATCTTGCGTACCTTGCCTGAGCGGCCGATTACGGGGTTATAGGACGCCTGGATCCAGATCTCGCGGCCATCCTTCGCGATCCGGGGAAATTCTGCCGCCTGGAAGGTCCCCTCACCGAGGCGGTTCCAGAAATCCCGGTATTCGGCGCTCGCGGCATAGGCAGCATCGACGAAGATGCTGTGATGCCGGCCTTTCACCTCTGCCAGCGAATAGCCCATTGCCTTCAGGAAATTCTCGTTGGCGTCGAGAATAGTGCCATCGGGCTTAAACTGGATAATTGCCTGGGAGCGGCTGAAAGCCTCGAAGACTTCACGCCAGTCGTTATTCGGCAGCAATGCCATGAAGATCGGCCCCAACAAATGGATTCGGTCCTCAAAAATTACAGGTAGCAGATTGATCCTTGCTTAACGATAGGTATACGCACTTTTGTCAGGGCGACCACGGCACTCCCTGCCGAGGATGTCGGACTTGCCTGAAGCGGTGCCGGTCTGACATAGACCACCGAACTGGCTATCGGCTATCAAGAACGGACTTATCGAGGGTTCATCAATGATCGTGCGGGATCCCCCCAATCATCTGCGGCTGTTCTTCATCATGCAGGGCTCCATTGTGCCCCGTATCGCACCTCTTATTGCAATAGTTGCCGGCTTTACGCTTCTGGTGTCCGTCGTCGACAGGCTGGTCGTACCAGTGCCGCACATTTCGCTTGCCGCAACCGGAGTCTTCGGCATCGCGTTGTCACTGTTTCTCGGCTTTCGCAACAACGCGGCTTACGAACGCTGGTGGGAAGCGCGCAAACTTTGGGGACAGCTTGTGGCCGACATGCGCAGTCTTGGCCGGGAAACAGACCTTTTTCTGACTGATGCCGTGTCCAGACGGCATCTGTATGGTCTTGCCATTGCTTTTGCTCATCTCCACCGCGCGAATCTGCGTGGGGTCTCTGCGTCAACTGAGATCGAACGCTGGCGCGAACATGTTCCTGTATCTGCGGCCTCGATATCAACGCGCGTTGCGGCCCTCGATGCCGCAACGCGCGTCCTCATCGATGCGCGCGCCAATGACAAGCTGGACGGGTTCGGACAAAAGGCCCTGAGCGAAAGGTTCGCCTCCATCAGCCTGGCGCAGGCGGGATGCGAGCGAATTCGCAACACGCCCCTGCCCTTCGTCTATTCGCTGCTCGTGCTGCGTACATCCTGGCTCTACTGCCTCGCCATCCCCTTTGCTCTCATCGACGGCACGGGCTGGATGGCACCGCTATTCGCTGCCATCATCGCTTATGTCTTTTTCGGACTTTCGGCTGTCACGGAAGAATTGGAACACCCCTTCTACTCCACGGCTCACGGTCTGCCGCTCGATGCCCTTTGCAGGACCATCGAAATCGTCTTTGCCGAGCGGCTCGGCGAACCGAAACTGGAACCGTTGAAACCCCTGGATGGTGTGTTGACCTGATGCTCTACCACTTTTAGATCGATCAGCTTTTGGGCGCTCAACCTATCCCGGTTGTGCGTCCGCTGATCTAGTCAGCGATGCGGCCGCGCATTTTCTTGACCGCTCCGCGTTGTTTCTTGGCATCGAGCCGCCGTCTTTTGGAGCCGAGGGTCGGCTTCGTCGCCTTGCGGGGTTTCGGCTTTTCCGTTGCCTTGCGCAAAAGCTCCAGAAGGCGCTCCAGCGCGTCCTCCCTGTTTCGCTCCCGCGTCCGGTGCCTGTCCGCCTGCAGCACGATCTCTCCACCGAGCGTCAGCCGGCTACCGGCCAGGCTTGCAGCCTTTGCCTTGACGTCTTCGGGTAGCGTCCGGTTTCCTGTCAGGTTGAAACGCAGCTGGACTGCAGTCGAGACCTTGTTGACATTCTGTCCGCCAGGGCCGGAGGCGCGGATAAAGTCTTCCGAAATGTCATCCTTCAGGATATGGAGGCGCGGCGTCACCTGTATCCTCGACGCGGATTGCAGGTCCGGCGTTTCGCCGCTCATCCCGACTTGCCGTCTTCAGGTGGCCAGGAGAGGCCGACCCCGTTGAGGATCAGCGACGTGACGGCCGCCTCGGTCTCCTCCAGAAAGGCGGCGTCGGAAAGATCCCTGCCCGTCAGCGCGCGGATCTGGACCTGGAAATCCGCATAGTGCTGCGTCGTGGCCCAGATCGTGAAAATGAGATGAACCGGATCGACCCGACGCATCTTGCCGGCCTCGATCCAGTCCTCGATGACCTGGCACTTTTCCGCGACAAGCCGTTTCAGATCGGTCTCGAGGACCGGCAGGATCTGAGGCGCGCCCTGCATCACCTCGTTGGCGAAGAGACGCGAAGCCTCGGGGAAGGTGGCGGACATTTCGATCTTCTGCCGGATATAGGCGCTCAGTTCCTGCGCCGGTTCCCCCTTCGGGTTCAGCGTCTTCAGCGGAGCCAGCCAGACTTCGAGAATATGGGCAAGCGTCGCGTTGTAGATCGCTTCCTTGGAACTGAAATAATAAAGCAGGTTCGATTTCGACATGCCGGCGTCGGCGGCGATCCGTTCCACGGTTGCGCCTGAAAAGCCCTTGCGGGAAAACTCCCCGAGCGCGGCCTCCAGAATCAGGGACCGGTTCTTTTCCTGGATCCGGCTCAAGCCGCCCGATTTCAAAGTGGCCTGCGCCTGCCCGCTGATATCCGCCATTGACCGTTCCGCTTCCCGTCCCCGTACCGTCACTCAAGAAAGCCTGATTTTCCTTCGTAAACCAATGCTTTCAGCAGGTCTCGGCACAAATTCCAACAGGATGACCAGAAATTAGTCGCAACGGCTGGAATTGTATCTTGACCATTTGGTCAAATCCCTCCTAGGGTAAATTGACCAGATGGTCAGAAGGCTAGTCGATTGATCCGCCCCGGGCAATGGGGTGTCTTGAGCAAGCGGCCACCGAAGTCCATCATCAGAACCGGGACAACCCGGACCGGCCCAAACGGCCAACCAGAGACATTATGGACCGACCGGAAAGAGGCAAAGCCCGTCCGGAACGTCAGGGAACAGTTGGGGAGAGGACCAGCGCAGACCGCACTGCCTTTGGACAGGTGCGCGTGCTATGCCTTCCTCCTTAAATTGCAAACAGTCGGTCCCTTAGACGCAAAGGGCCGCGAGGAGGACGTATGTCAGCACCGAGCCAGGCTGCCACCAACAATCTCGAAGCGTTCTGGATGCCGTTCACGGCCAATCGCCAGTTCAAGCAGGCCCCACGCATGTTCGTGGCGGCCAAGGACATGCATTATACCACTGCCGACGGCCGCCAGGTACTGGACGGAACTGCGGGCCTTTGGTGCTGCAACGCCGGCCATTCCCGCCCGAAGGTCGTGGAAGCCGTCCAGAAGCAGATCGCCGAGCTCGATTATGCACCGGCCTTCCAGATGGGGCATCCGAAGGCTTTTGAACTGGCCGCCCGCCTTGCAGCGATGATGCCCTCTCCGCTCGACCATGTCTTCTTCACAAATTCCGGCTCTGAGAGCGTCGACACAGCGCTCAAGATTGCCCTCGCCTATCAGCGTGCCATCGGCCAGGGCACCCGTACGCGCCTGATCGGCCGTGAGCGCGGTTACCATGGCGTTGGCTTTGGCGGCATTTCCGTCGGCGGTATCGTCACCAATCGCAAAACCTTCGGCACCATGCTGACCGGGGTCGACCACATGCGTCATACGCACGATCCGGAACGCAATTCGTTCTCCCGCGGCATGCCGGAAAGCGGTGCCGAATATGCCGAGGAATTGATCCGCATCATCACGCTGCACGATCCCTCGACAATTGCTGCTGTCATCGTCGAGCCGGTTGCCGGGTCCACCGGCGTGCTGATCCCGCCGAAGGGCTATCTGGAGCGCCTGCGCGAGATCTGCACCCAGCACGGCATTCTGCTGATCTTCGATGAAGTCATCACCGGCTTCGGCCGTCTCGGCTCGCCGTTTGCAACAGACTTCTTCGGTGTGACCCCGGATCTCGTCACCACCGCCAAGGGGCTGACCTCAGGCGTCATTCCGATGGGCGCGGTGTTCTGTACGTCCGATATCTACCAGGCGTTCATGACCGGGCCGGAGCACATGATCGAGCTCTTCCACGGCTACACCTATTCAGCCCACCCGGTCGCCTGCGCCGCCGCACTTGCCACGCTCGACACCTATGACGAGGAAGGCCTTTTGACCCGCGCAGCCGATCTGGCGCAATATTGGGAAGACGGACTGCATTCGCTGAAGGATTGTCCGAACGTCATCGACATCCGCAATCTCGGTCTCATCGGCGCGATCGAGTTGACGCCTATCGCGGGCGAGCCGACCAAGCGTGCCTTCTCGGCCTTCCTGAAGGCCTATGACGACGGCCTCCTGATCCGCACCACCGGCGACATCATCGCGCTGTCGCCGCCGCTGATCATCTCCAGGGCCCAGATCGACGAGATTTTCGGCAAACTGCGCACCGTCCTGCACGCCATCGACTGACAGAGCCAGACCGAGACTGAAACTTCTTTAGGAGACTAGAAAATGGCAGCCCCCGGCGAGAACCTCAGGATCAACGCGGACCGTCTCTGGGACAGTCTGATGGAGATGGCGAAGATCGGCCCGGGGGTCGCCGGAGGCAACAACCGCCAGACCCTGACCGATGCCGACGCGGAAGGCCGCAGACTGTTCCAGAAATGGTGCGAAGACGCCGGGATGACGATGGCGGTCGACACCATGGGCAACATGTTCATGACACGCCCGGGCACCGATCCGGACGCCCTGCCCGTCTATGTCGGCTCGCATCTCGACACCCAGCCGACCGGCGGCAAATACGACGGCGTGCTCGGCGTGCTTGGCGGGCTGGAAGTCGTACGTACCATGAACGACCTCGGCCTGAAGACCAAACATCCAATCGTCGTCACCAACTGGACCAACGAGGAAGGCACCCGCTTTGCTCCGGCCATGCTCGCATCCGGCGTCTTCGCCGGTGTCCACACCCAGGACTGGGCCTATGACCGGCAGGACCACGATGGCAAGAAATTCGGCGACGAGCTGAAGCGCATCGGCTGGGTTGGCGACGAGGAAGTCGGCGCCCGCAAGGACAAGATGCATGCCATGTTCGAGCTTCACATCGAACAGGGCCCAATTCTTGAAGCGGAAGGCAAGGATATCGGCGTCGTCACCCATGGCCAGGGTCTTTCCTGGACTCAGGTGACGGTAACCGGCAAGGACAGCCACACCGGCTCCACGCCGATGCCGATGCGCAAGAATGCGGGTCTTGCCATGGCGCGCATTCTGGAGCTCGTCGACCAGATCGCCTGGTCCCATGCCCCCCACGCGGTCGGCGCTGCCGGTCACATCGAAGTCTTCCCGAATTCGCGCAACGTCATTCCCGGAAAGGCAGTCTTCACCATCGATTTCCGCTCACCGGACATTGCCGTCATCAAGGACATGGAAGACCGGCTGAAGATAGGCGCTCAGAAGATATGCGACGACATGGGGCTTACCGTGGAGTTCGAGAAGGTCGGCGGTTTCGATCCGGTGGAATTCGATCAGGACTGTGTCAGCGCCGTACGCAACGCCGCAGAACGGCTTGGCTACAGCCACCGGAACATCATTTCCGGCGCCGGTCACGATGCCTGCTGGGTCAACAAGGTCGCGCCGACCGCCATGATCATGTGCCCGTGTGTCGACGGCCTGTCGCACAACGAGGCCGAGGACATCTCGAAGGACTGGGCCAAGGCGGGGGCGGATGTCCTGTTCCACGCTGTGGTCGAGACGGCGGGAATTGTCGAATAGACTGGAAACAGGCCGGGGGGTGGACTGAGACATGATCGCAAACGGAAAGGGATTGGTGATGGCCGGAAGCCTGATTGGGCTTGCCGGACCTGCCTTCGCCTTTTCCGTCGGCGACACCTGGGACTGGCAGCTGAGCGCGCCCGTCGATCTCAACCGCTCCGTCAGCGTCATGGACTTACATCCTGATCTCGTCACGCCTGACGATCTGAAAGTCCTGCGCCAGAGCGGCATTCTCGTCATCTGCTATGTCAGCGTCGGAACGCTTGAAAAAGGCGCGCGCGACGCGGCCGCCTTTCCGGCCGAAGTGCTGGGCAAGACTTATGAGGACTGGCCAAACGAGCGCTTTCTCGACATCCGCCGCCTCGACATCCTGCTGCCGATCATGAAAGCCCGGTTCGAAGCCTGCCGGCACGAAGGCTTCGACGCGGTTGAACCGGACAATATGGACGTCCACGACAATGACAGCGGCTTTGCGGTTACCGCCGATGGCGTTGTTGCCTATGTCGCGCGACTGTCGATGATAGCGCATGGGCTTGGTTTGAAAATCGGCCAGAAGAACGTGCCCGATCTGACCGCAGATCTTATCGACCACATGGATTTCGCCGTCACCGAGGGCTGCTACCAGGACAGATGGTGCGACGACATGAGCGCCTATATCCGCGCCGGTAAACCAGTTTTCGATGCAGAGTACACAGACAGGCCCATAGACTTTTCAGAAGCCTGCGCAACCGCGCAGGCGCAGAAAATCGCCATGATCCTCAAGGATCGGGATCTGACGGCACCCGTCAGGTTCTGCCAGTGAGTTTCAAGGTCAGAAATAATCGCCGGCGGAAATTGCCGGGCACCTGAACGAAGCAACGAGGGGAACAGCAATGGCAAGCAAAGTGATCAAGGGCGGCACGGTGGTTACTGCCGACCTGTCCTACGAAGCCGATGTGAAGGTCGAAGGCGGCCGGATTGTCGAGATCGGTCCAAACCTTTCCGGTGACGAAGTCCTTGATGCGACCGGCTGCTACCTGATGCCGGGCGGCATCGACCCGCATACCCATCTGGAAATGCCCTTCATGGGCACCTTCTCCTCCGACAATTTCGACAGCGGCACCCGCGCAGCGCTCGCAGGCGGAACGACAATGGTTGTCGACTTCGCCCTGCCCTCGCCCGGCCAGTCGCTGCTGGAAGCGCTGCAGATGTGGGACAACAAATCGACGATGGCCCATTGCGACTATTCCTTCCACATGGCCATCACCTGGTGGGGCGAGCAGGTTTTCAACGACATGCAGACCGTCGTGCAGCAGAAGGGCATCAACACCTTCAAGCACTTCATGGCCTACAAGGGCGCGCTGATGGTGAACGACGACGAGATGTTCGCCTCCTTCTCCCGCTGTGCCGAGCTTGGCGCCCTGCCGCTTGTTCACGCGGAAAACGGCGACGTCGTCGCGACGCTGCAGCAGAAACTGCTGGCGGAAGGCAACAACGGCCCGGAAGCCCATGCCTATTCGCGTCCGCCGGAAGTGGAAGGCGAGGCCACCAACCGCGCCATCATGATCGCCGATATGGCCGGTGTGCCGGTCTATATCGTTCACACCTCCTCCGAGCAGGCGCATGAGGCCATCCGCCGGGCCCGTCAGAACGGCATCCGCGCCTATGGCGAACCGCTGATCCAGCACCTGACGCTGGATGACAGCGAATACAGGCATGCCGACTGGGACCACGCCGCCCGCCGGGTGATGTCGCCGCCCTTCCGCGACAAGAAGCACCAGGACAGCCTCTGGGCCGGTCTTGCCTCCGGTTCGCTGCAGGTGGTCGCGACCGACCACTGTGCCTTCACCACGGACCAGAAGCGCACCGGCGTCGGCGACTTCACCAAGATCCCGAACGGCACCGGGGGCCTGGAAGACCGCATGCCGATGCTGTGGACCTACGGCGTCAACACCGGCCGCCTGACCCCGAACGAATTCGTCGCTGTCACTTCAACCAATATTGCAAAGATCCTTAATATCTATCCGAAAAAAGGTGCAATTCTGGTTGGTGCTGATGCAGACATCGTTGTCTGGGACCCGGAAAAGACCAAGACCATCTCAGCCTCCAGCCAGCAGTCGGCAATCGACTACAACGTCTTCGAGGGCAAAACGGTCAAGGGTCTGCCGCGCTACACGCTCACCCGCGGCCGCGTGGCTGTCGAAGACGGCACGGTCAATCACCAACAGGGTCACGGCGAATTCGTCGCCCGCAAGCCCTACCAGGCCGTCAACAAGGCGCTCAGCACATGGAAGGAACTCACCGCACCCCGTAAGGTGGAACGCACGGGCATTCCGGCCAGCGGGGTCTGAAGGGAACCAGCCACAGCCGTCCGGTTCTAACTTCACCGGATGGCGGAGAAAACTCCCTCTCCCGCTGGGAGAGGGTTGGGGTGAGGGAACAAACCTCGGCAAGAACCACAGATGTCTGCTCCCTCACCCGGACCTTCGGTCCGACCTCTCCCACAGGGAGAGGTGATATGAAGAATGCAGCGAACGCATCGTTCGATTGAAAAATTCAGCGAACATGCTGACCTGATGTCTTTCGAAGGCGGTGTGAGACCGGACCCGACTCGTGTAGCGAGGACATAGATGAACGCTCTAGCCAGCGCAAAGGACACCGAAATGGTGGCAATGACACATAGCGCCAGCCCGAACCGGGTAATCGATATCGAGAAGCTCTCGCTCACCTTCGAGACCAATGACGGTCCGGTGCATGCACTCTCCGACATCGACCTGAAGATCGAGGAAGGCGATTTCGTGTCCTTCATCGGCCCGTCCGGCTGCGGCAAGACCACGCTGCTGCGGGTCATTGCGGATCTGGAAAAGCCGACCGCCGGATCGATTACCGTCAATGGTGTCTCACCCGAAGAAGCACGCCTCAACCGGGCCTATGGCTATGTCTTCCAGGCGGCAGCGCTCTACCCCTGGCGAACAATCGCCAAGAATGTCGCTCTGCCGCTGGAAATCATGGGGCTTTCGAGGGCCGAACAGCAGGAACGCATCACCCGCAACATGGAGCTGGTGAACCTCACCGGCTTTGAGAAGAAATACCCCTGGCAGCTCTCCGGCGGCATGCAGCAGCGCGCCTCCATCGCCCGCGCCCTGGCCGTCGAACCCGATCTTCTGCTGATGGACGAACCCTTCGGAGCGCTGGACGAGATCGTCCGCGACCACCTCAACGAGCAGCTTCTGCAGCTCTGGGCCAAGACCAACAAGACCGTGGTCTTCGTCACCCACTCCATTCCGGAAGCCGTGTTCCTTTCCACCAAGATCGTCGTTCTGTGCCCGCGACCTGGCCGGATCTACGATGTTATCGAGAGCGACCTCCCCCGCGACCGACGGCTTGACATCCGCGAGACCCCTGAATTCCTGAAAATCGCCCATCGGGTGCGTGAAGGCCTGAAGGCCGGGCATTCCTATGAGGATTGAGGGAGGGTTTTGACATGACTGACGCAACCCTCACCCCGCCCCGCAGCACCAACCCGTTTTCCGGTTTGATGTCCGGCACGGTCGGGCCTGTGATCGTCGTCGTGCTGGCGATCATCGCGCTCTGGTACATTTCGGCTGTCGCGCTGAATACGCCGTTCCAGCGCGACCTTTATGAACGCGCCGGTCAGACGGATGTCTCCTTCAGCCAGATGGTAACCGATACGCTGTCCCAGGACCGCCCGGTCCTTCCGGCACCGCACCAGGTGATCGTGGAGATCTGGGACACGACGGCGAACAAGAATATCACCTCCAAGCGGTCCCTGATTTATCATACCGGCATCACGCTCTCCTCGACGTTGCTGGGTTTCGTGATCGGTACTGCCCTCGGCATCCTGCTTGCCATCGGCATCGTGCATTCGCGTGTCCTCGACAAGTCGATGATGCCCTGGATCATTTCCTCCCAGACGATCCCGATCCTGGCCATCGCGCCAATGATCATCGTGGTGTTGAATGCCGTCGGCATTTCCGGGCTTTTGCCCAAGGCGATGATCTCGACCTACCTGTCGTTCTTCCCAGTCACGGTCGGCATGGTGAAGGGCCTGCGTTCGCCGGAAGTCATTCACATGGACCTGATGCACACCTATTCGGCAACGCGCCTCCAGGCCTTCTGGAAGCTGCGCCTGCCCTATGCGGTGCCCTATCTCTTCACCTCCATGAAGATCGGCATGGCCGCTTCGCTGGTCGGCGCCATTGTCGGCGAACTGCCGACCGGTGCCGTTGCCGGCCTCGGTGCCCGCCTGCTTGCTGGCTCTTATTACGGCCAGACGGTGCAGATCTGGTCGGCCCTGCTGATGGCCGCCTTCCTGGCCGGGTCGCTGGTTGCCCTGATCGGGGTGTTTGAAAAATTGACGCTGAAACGCATGGGGATGGCCCAATGAGCACCACGACCGTCAGGAAAAGCCGGTTCGACATGCCGGCATTGCTCGCCTGGTTCATCGTCGCGATGGTGGTGATCGGCCTCTTCAGCCCGATATTCGGGCCGGACTACGGCATCATGGACGTACCGCGCCTTGCCATTTGCCTGGTGATCCTGGCGATTGCCGGCGTGCGCTACGAACTCGGATTCATGCGCAACATTGTCGGTGACCTCATTCTGGGGCTTGTCACCGCCATTGCTGCCTGGCTGCTCGTGTCGACCGCCGCAAACCATGTCGGCGAAGCGACGCTCGGCTTTTGGGCATTGGCGGCGGCCACCTGGGCAGCCTCATGGCTGTTCGTTGAACGCCTTGCTACCTGGCGCAATATTTCGCCACTGACGGCACGGCTGGTGAACCTCGCCATTCCGGCAATCTTCGGTATCACCCTCCTGCTGCTCTGGCAGATTGTTGTCACTGGCGCCGGCGTTCCCAAGGTTCTTCTGCCGGCTCCCTCCGAGATCTGGCTGCGCCTGACATCGTCAGGCACGACACTCTGGGCGGATTTCCGCCAGACGTTCCTGAAGGCCGTGGTTGCCGGCTATGTCATCGGCTGCGGTTCGGCTTTCATCATCGCCATCCTGGTGGACCGGGTGCCATTCCTGCGCCGCGGTCTCCTTCCGATCGGCAATCTCGTCTCGGCCCTGCCGATCATCGGGGTCGCACCGATCATGGTGATGTGGTTCGGCTTCGACTGGCCCTCCAAGGCGGCGGTCGTCGTCATCATGACCTTCTTCCCCATGCTGGTGAACACGGTCTCGGGTCTCGCCGCCTCCGATGCGATGCAGCGCGACCTGATGCGCACCTATGCCTCGAATTACTGGCAGACGCTTTTCAAGCTGCGCCTGCCGATGGCGATGCCCTTCATCTTCAACGCCCTGAAGATCAACTCGACGCTCGCCCTCATCGGCGCGATCGTCGCCGAGTTCTTCGGCACGCCGATCGTCGGCATGGGTTTCCGCATCTCCACCGAAGTCGGCCGGATGAACCTCGACATGGTCTGGGCTGAAATCGCCGTGGCCGCTCTCGCCGGATCGCTTTTCTACGGGATCGTCGCGATCCTGGAGAAGGCCGTAACCTTCTGGCATCCGTCGGTCAGAGGCTAGGCTCGCACAAACCTCTGCCGTCAATCCGGACAAGCGCAGTGAATGCTGCACGCAGATCCGGAATGACGGTGGAGAGGTTGTTCGCATCCAAAAGCGGACGGGATGAAGCGGTTTTCATGGCTTTCAGGATTTGTCATAAACCAGCAAGATCTGACCTGCACTCCTGACCAATCAAATCAAGGCACTTCCATGCTCCCCAGCCGCGACATTTCCCGACTGATTGAAATCATGGCCGCGCTCAGGACACCCGTAACCGGTTGCCCCTGGGATCTGGAACAGACCTTTGCGACCATCGCGCCCTACACGCTGGAAGAGGCTTATGAAGTAGCCGATGCGATTGCCAAGAACGATATAGTTGAGCTTCGTGAGGAACTTGGCGACCTGCTGTTACAGGTCGTCTATCACGCCCGCATGGCCGAGGAAGAGAAGCACTTCGATTTCGAAGACATTGTGGAAGGCATTACCAGGAAACTGATCCGCCGGCATCCGCATGTATTTGGCGATGAAAACGGCGACAAGGCAGAGCACGTCAAGGGCATCTGGGAGCGCATCAAGGCAGAAGAACGGGCAGAGAAGCGGGCTGCGCGCGAAGCGCTCGGCATGGCGGAAACGAAGAAGGGCTATCTCGACGATGTCCCGACTGCCTTCCCTGCCCTGCAGGAGGCCGACAAGCTGCAACGACGCGCCTCGAAGGTCGGGTTCGACTGGAACGACGCAAGGCTTGTGCTGGACAAGATCCGCGAAGAAACCCACGAGCTCGACGAGGAACTGGCCAAGGGTACGCCAGACAAGGACCGCATGACTGACGAGCTTGGCGACACGCTCTTTGCCCTTGCCAATCTGGCCCGTCACCTCGACATCGACCCGGAAGAGGCCCTTCGGCGCACAAACCGCAAGTTCCGAAAGCGCTTCGCCGCCATAGAGGGTCATGCCGATGCGACCGGAACGACCCTGGAAGCGATGAGCCTGGACGAAATGGAAGCGGCCTGGCAGGCTGCCAAGGGCACGTGATCAGCCGTCGATATAAGCGGCGTACACTTCCCGGAACGGCCCCCGCTGCTTGTCGCTGACGCGGACTTCGGCCGTCACGAAATCTTCCGCATCACTCCGTTCAAGCACTTCCGCCATCTGGTAGAGCTTGGCCAGCAACGCGCCTTCGGCAACAGGAATGCGTACCGTCAGCACATCGTCATGCTGTGCCATGAAGGTATCGACACGGGTGAGAAGCTGGTCGACGCCGTCGCCGGTCAGGGCGGAAAGGGCAATCGGTCCCTCGCTGCCTGCCTCTTCCAGAAGCTTGTCGCGATAGGCCGGATCCAGGCAGTCGATCTTGTTCCAGACCTCGATGATCGGCGCGCCGGACACGGCATCGACGCCGAGGTCGTCGAGCGTCTTGCGGACATCCGAGGCCTGGGCATCGGTGTCGGCATGGGAAATATCGCGCACGTGCAGGATCAGGTCCGCTTCCAGCACCTCTTCCAGCGTCGCCCGGAAGGCGGCCACAAGATGGGTCGGCAGATCGGAGATGAAGCCCACAGTGTCCGACAGGATCACTTCCTTGCCATGGGGCAGCGAGATCTTGCGCAATGTCGGATCGAGCGTCGCGAAGAGAAGATCCTTGGCAAAGACATCGGCCTCTGTCAGACGGTTGAACAGCGTCGACTTGCCGGCGTTGGTATAGCCGACGAGGGCCACGACAGGCTGGGGGATCTTCTTTCGTTTCTTGCGGTGAAGGTCCCGGGTGCGGCGCACCTGTTCCAGCTGTTTTTGAAGCGCAATGATGCGGTCCTGGATCTGGCGGCGGTCGGCCTCGATCTGGGTTTCACCCGGACCACCCATGAAACCCGCCCCGCCACGCTGGCGCTCCAGGTGGGTCCAGGAACGCACAAGGCGGCTCTTTTGCCAGGTGAGATGGGCAAGATCGACCTGCAGCCGGCCTTCCTTGGTACGGGCGCGGTCGCCGAAGATTTCAAGAATGAGGCCGGTCCGGTCGATCACCTTGGTTTTCAGGCGCCGTTCCAGGTTGCGCTGCTGCACAGGTGTCAGCGGATGGTCGATCACGACGAGGTCGAGGTCCTCGCTGGCGACAATGCCGGCGAGTTCAGACACCTTGCCTTCGCCAAAGAGCGTCGCCGGTTTCGGGGCACCGACCCGGACGACGCCGGAGTGCCTGATGTCGAGATTGATTGCGGCACTGAGGCCGAGTGCTTCTTCAAGCCGGGCTTCCGGGCTGCGGTTGCCGCGCAGCTCCGACTGAGCACCCTCGCCGCGCAATTGCAGGACAGGCTCCAGCACCATTGCACTGAAGGGCTGGGGCAGACGGTCCACCCCAGTATCTTTAACTCTCAGCGATTTCTGGCCGGGTTCCTCGGAACCGTTGGATTTTGAGTAATCGTCCGCGCGAGACTTCGGTTTCAATCAGCTTGCCTTTTCAGCGTTTTCCTCTGCCTGATCGAACAACTGAACAGGTCCGTTTGGCATAATTGTGGAAATCGCATGCTTGTAGACAAGCTGGGAATGTCCGTCACGCCGCAGCAAGACACAGAAGTTGTCGAACCAGGTCACAACGCCCTGCAGCTTAACACCATTGATGAGGAATATCGTCAGAGGAGTTTTTTGCTTGCGAACGTGATTAAGAAAAGTGTCTTGGAGATTTTGTGCGCGCTCAGCCATCAGTCTTTTTATCCTATTTGCCCCGGATGCGGCCGAGCATCCGGCGTTTCAGCAGCTTCTCGTCAAAAAGCGTTCCAATTCAAACGCTTAAATCTGACGCACCGCTCGCTTCTTAATATTGCCCACCAGTCAGGACCGTCTGCCTCGGTCCCGAAATGTTTCGTTTTCGACCCAATTTGGCCAATCGAATCATACCGCCTGCAAATCAGTAGCAGTATGGAACACTTCGCGCAATCGGGTTGCAACGGATCCAGGATGGCCGTTGCCGATCATTCTGCCGTCCACACGTGTCACCGGCATCACGACGCTGGTTGCTGCCGTTACGAAGGCTTCCTTGGCGTCGAACGCCTCTTCCAGACTAAACGGCCTCTCCTCAAAGGTCAGCCCTTCCTTTTGGATAATATCTAGAACAACGGCACGCGTAATGCCACGCAGAATACCGCTTTCCGCAGGACGTGTGACCAGAGCGCCGTCCTTGGTAACGATCCAGGCATTGGTCGAGCCGCCTTCCGTCACATAGCCGTCCTTGTCGACATACCAGGCTTCCTTGCCGCCGTTTTCCTTGGCGTTCTGTTTCGCCAGGACGTTGGGCAGCAGGGCCACGGTCTTGATGTCGACCCGCGGCCAGCGGTTTTCCGGGTAGCTGACGACGGCAATCCCCTGAGCGGCAACAGCTGCCGCGGCTGCAGGATTGGCGGAGCGCGCGGTCACGACGATGGACGGCGCGACATTTTCCGGCGGGAAGAAGTGATCACGCTTGGAAACACCACGTGTCACCTGGATATACACTAGACCGTTGCGAACCCGGTTGCGCCGCACGACCTGGTGCAGCACGAACTCGACCGCGGCGCGGGACATCGGCCAGTCGATGCGCAATTCGCCCAAGGACCTGTCGAGACGATCCAGATGCCTCGGTACATCGACGAGATTGCCCTGCCAGACTTCACAGACCTCGTAGACACCGTCGGCAAACTGATAGCCGCGGTCTTCCACATGCACCGCTGCATCCGCATGACGAACATACTGGCCGTTGACATAGGCAATCCGGCTCATGATTCCTCCAGATCGGGACGGCTCATTTCGAACCGTTTGGTATTGTTGGAAGTTTTGACCTTTCGGTCAGACAAATGCAAGATCAGAAAAGAACCGCAATGCCCTAAAAGAAGTCAAGGCTGACGCGGAACATCTGTTCCACCTGGCGCACCCGGTTTGCGACCGCAAAGATCACGATGCGGTCCTGGGCCTGGATCTGAAGGTTGCCGTTGGGTGTCAGCACTTCACCACCACGGAAAACCGCGCCGACACGGATGCCCGAGGGAAGGTCGATCACCCGGAGCGGCTTTCCGACCAGAGGCGACGTATCCAGTGCTTCGGCCTCGACGATTTCGGCCGCACCGTTCTGCAGCGAATGCACGCCACGGATACGGCCGCGGCGCACATGCTGCAGGATCTTGGAGATCGTGACGGCGCGCGGGTTGATAAAGGCATCGATGCCGAGCGCATTGGCGAAGGCCGGGTAGCTGGGATTGTTCAAGAGCGAGAGCGAGCGCTTGCAGCCGAGCTTCTTGGCCATGACGGAGGAGAGGATGTTGACCTCATCCTCGTTGGTGAGCGCGACCATCGTATCCGCAGAGCCGGCATCGGCTTCGTTGAGGATGGTCTGGTCGAGCGCGCTGCCATGCAAGATCACCGAGCGTTTCAGCTCGTCGGCAACGGCCATGGCCCGTTCGCGCGAGGCTTCGATCATCTTGATCTTGGTGCCAGACTGGCGCTGCTCCAGAGCCTTGGCAACGTAGAGACCGATATTGCCGCCACCGCAAATGACAACCTTGGCCGCTTCCGGCTCTTCATGGCCAAAAATGCTCAAGGTTCGGCGCACCTGGTCGCGCCGGGCAACCACATAGGCCAGGTCACCGGTCAGGATGGAATCGCTGCTCTTGGGAACGAACAGCTTGTTGTTGCGATAAAGGCCGACGACGACCGCACCGAGATCCGGGAACAGTTCGGTCAGCTGGCGCAGGGGCGTGTCGACAACCGGGCAGTTTTCCTCGCACATGATCCCGACCACGACCACCTGGTCGTCGGCAAAGCGCACCGTTTCGACGGCACCCGGCAGGGCAAGCCGGCGCAGGACCATTTCCCCGACTTCGATTTCCGGCGAAATGATCACGTCGATCGGCATGTGATCGCGGGAGAACAGATTGCGCCAACGGCCCTGAAGATAGGACTGGGCACGGATACGGGCAACCTTGGTCGGCACGTTGAAGAGCGAATGCGCCACCTGACAGGCCACCATGTTGACCTCGTCATAGAGCGTGACGGCGATGATCATGTCGGCTTCTTCGGCACCGGCCTGGGCCAGAATGTCCGGATGAGCGCCATGGCCGACAAAGCCGCGCACGTCCAGCTGGTCGCCGATGGCGTTGATCAGCTGCGGCGAGGAATCGATGACCGAAACATCGTTCTGTTCCGCGGCAAGGCGTTCGGCAATGCCGTAACCGACCTGACCCGCGCCGCAAATCACGATCTTCATGAAAAGATCCCTTCTTCCCTATGCCGACTACATTCCAGCATCGCTCAGCCTTCAGGTCATGCCCAGGGTCTTCAGCTTCCGATGGAGTGCTGAGCGTTCCATACCGACAAATTCGGCAGTCCGCGAGATGTTACCGTCAAATCTCTTGATCTGAGCCTGAAGATATTCACGCTCGAAAATCTCGCGGGCTTCGCGCAAGGGGACGGACATCAGGTGTTCGCCGGTGCCGGAGGTCGGCAGGGATGGCAGTGTCTCGCCGATTTCAGCCGGCAGAAGATCCGCGGTGATGGTGCTGTCGGGGTCACCGCGGCTCAGGATCATCAACCGTTCGACGTTGTTGCGCAGCTGGCGCACGTTGCCGGGCCAGTCGTGGGTCTGCAGCACCGCCATGGCATCGTCGCCGATCGGCCGGAGCGGGATACCGGACGCCCCGGAAATCTGTTCCATGAAGTGATGCACCAGCACAGGAATGTCCTCGCGCCGCTCGGCGAGCCCCGGCACGCGCAGGGGAACGACGCTCAGGCGGTGATAGAGATCCTGGCGGAAGAGACCGGAGGCAATGTGCTCCTCAAGGTTCTTCGATGTCGACGACAGGATGCGGATATCGACCTGAACCTTCTGGGTGCCGCCAACACGGGCAAAGCTCTGTTCCACAAGCACGCGCAGGATCTTTCCTTGCGTCTCGGCGGGCATGTCGGCCACTTCGTCGAGATAGAGCGTGCCGCCATGGGCTTCTTCCAGGGCACCGATCTTGCGCAGATTGCCGTTTTCGTCCTCGATGCCGAAAAGCTCTTCTTCCATCCGCGCCGGCGTGATCGTGGCGGCGTTCAGGACCACGAAGGGGCTTTTGGCGCGCGGCGACTGGTCGTGGATCATGCGCGCGGCGCGCTCCTTGCCCGCCCCGGATGGACCGACGATCAGGATACGGCTGTTGGTATGGGCGATCTTCTGGATCGTCTGGCGCAGATTGTGTGCCGCAGACGAATTGCCGATGATCTCGCTTGTCTCGCCGCTGCGCTGCTTCAGATCGCGGATCTCGCGCTTCATGCTGGAAGCTTCCAGCGCGCGTTCCACGATATGGACCAGGCGGTCAGCCTTGAACGGCTTCTCGATATAATCATAGGCGCCACGTTTGATGGCGGAGACGGCAGTCTCTATGTTGCCGTGGCCGGAAATGATCACGACGGGCATTTCCGGGTCGGTTTCCCGGAAAAGGTCGAGGAGCGCCAGACCGTCGAGACGGCTCCCCATCAGCCAGATATCGAGCACGACCAGCGAAGGCTTTCGTTCCTTTACGGCCGCAAGCGCGCTGTCCGAATCGTGTGCGGTCCGGGTCCCGTAGCCGTCATCGTCCAGAATGCCGGCGATCATTTCGCGGATGTCGGTTTCGTCGTCTACGACAAGAATGTCATGCGCCATGGGCAGTCACTGTCTGGTTTTGCAGATCGGTCTCAGGTTCGACTTCGGCATGCGCCGCAAGGGTCAGCCGAACGAGAGTTCCCGTATCCTCAGGGTTGTCTTTCGGAGCGTCGAGCAATTCAATGCCGCCGCCATGGTCTTCCAGGATCTTGCGGACGATGGCGAGGCCCAGCCCCGTACCCTTCTCCCGCGTCGTCATATAGGGCTCCAGCAGGCGGCTGCGATTCTCTGCCGGCAGACCGATGCCATTGTCGACCACATCAATCACGATCCGGCCGCTGCCATCCTGCGCCTCACCGCGAAGGTGCACCGTAACCTTGCCTTTCGGCAGACCCTCGCCGCTGCGTGCAGCGACAGCTTCTGTCGCGTTCTTGACCACATTGGTCAGCGCCTGACCGATCAACCGCGTGTCGAATACTGCTTTGACCGGCTGGGTCGGTACGTCTGCCGAAACGCTGATCTCCGGGTTGGCAACCGCCTGCATGAACGCGGCTTCGCGTACGGCTTCGCGTAGGTCCCCTTCGGATTTGCGCGGCTTGCGCATCCGCGCGAAGGAGGAAAACTCGTCGACCATCTGACCTATATCGCCGACCTGGCGCACGATCGTGTCGACACACTGGTCAAAGACCTCCCGGTCGCCTTCCTCGATCCGCTTGCCGTAGCGCCTGCGAATGCGCTCGGCAGAGAGCTGGATCGGCGTCAAAGGGTTCTTGATTTCATGCGCTATGCGCCGGGCGACATCCGCCCAGGCAGAATTGCGCTGCGCCGAGACGAGGTCGGTAATGTCGTCAAGGGTCACGACAAAGCCGTGCTCTCGCCGCGTCGATTGTTCGCGGGTGATACGCACGTTGATCGTCCGCAGCCGCCCTCCCCGCGTGATCTCAACCTGTGATTCAGGCAGACGCTCGCTGTCATTGTGCAGAATTTCGAAAAGGCAGTCGCTGAGTTCCGGCACGACTTCCATCAGCGGCTTGTTCAGGATCTGCACCTCGTCCAGTTGCAGCAACTCAAGCGCCGACCGGTTGACCAGCATGATGGAGGCCTCGTCATCGACACTGATGACGCCCGTGGACACGCCCGACAGAACCGCCTCGTTGAAGCGCCGCCTGCGGTCGATCTGCTCATTGGCTGCAAGCAGCGCATCTCGCTGACCGAGCAACTGGCCGGTCATCTTGTTGAAGGTCTCGCCCAGATTGGCGAGGTCGCCGCCGGACTTCTCGGTCTGTACCTTGACCACGAGATTGCCCTTGGACACCTCATCGGCCGCCGATATCAGGGTCCGGATCGGCGAAACAAGCCGGTTTGCAAAGCCGAATCCGATCCAGATGGCGGACAGAAGCAGCACCAGAGCCACGCCAAGATAGACAAGGGCAAATGCCACCTGGACACCGAAGCGGCTGTTCTCCATCTGCTGATACTGCGAGGCACCCGTTTCCGTCAGGCGCAAATACTCGACCACCCGCGGGTCGATCGCACGCACGGCGTAGAGATAGAAGTTGTCATAGGCGGAAAGTTTCATCACTCCGCCGACGATGTTGGAGCTTCCCGGTGCAATCAGGATCGGGTCGCCGGACTTGGCCTTGAAGAAACTGTCGGCGGGCGGCAGCGGCACTTCAGCATTGGGGTCAAGCACGACCCGGGTCACCACGTCGCCGTTCTCGTTGAGCATGAAGGCCGCCAGGATACCGCGTAGCGACACCTGCGTCGAAAAGAACTGGTCGAAACGGGTCGGCTCGAATTCATAGACGGCCTTGGCCCGGTCAATGTCATTGGTCATGGCGATCAAGTCGCCTCGCAGCACCCTGGCGTGCTCCTGCAGGTAGGCCTGGGCGACGGTCAGGGCATTGTCGATGATCTGCCGCGTCCGGTCCTCAAACCAGCGATCTAGGCCCCGGTCAAGCGTCACGGCAGCCAGGATCGCCATCAGGACGGCAGGAACCGCGGCAACCAGGCTGAAGAGGGCAACCACACGGACATGCAGGCGCGCAGCCGCCCGGCCACGCCGGCGAGCCTGCCACAGCTTCAGGATTTCAACGAAGATGACGCCGAGAAGCACGGCCGCCAGAGCGCCATTGATCGTCATCGCCGTCATGATGACTTCGCGGGTCGGATCGATTGAGGTCAGACCCATCAGGATGGCAAAGGTCACGCCGATGGACACCAGCGCAACCACCATGATCGCAAGGCCGACCCGCCGCCATCTCTTGCCGGCAGCACTGGACTGTGCAACGGATTGCTGTTCCGCTTCGAGTATCATTCGGCCTCAGACGCCTGCCGCCCGCGACACGAACCGCGGGTGTTTACCAACTGTTGCGGCAAACTTATCACACAATGTTGCGAAATTGCGACAGAGCTGGCGCGACCGGAAAAAAATGCGGTGGACGATTCCTGCATCGGCAGGAAAGTGCCTGCTCAACCGGGGAAAATCCACGGTCTTTCCCTCAATGAGCTTCCTTGCCCATGAGCAGATCAGGGGCTACAGGCGCTTTTGCAGGATTTCGCTGATTTGAGCGTGAACGCGTAAAGCTCCAGCGGCAAGTTCGGATCTTACGACGCCGCTCTGCCCTTTCCTTTAGGCATTGGAAACAGAGCGACGAAGCAACCATCTTGAGAAACGGGCCTGTTAGCGCGACAGGCGCATCACCTGAACATCGAGATCGCGGATCTTTTTGCGCAGCGTGTTTCGATTGACGCCAAGCAATTCGGCTGCCTTGATTTGGTTTCCACGGGTGGCAGCCAGGGCGGCACTGATCAGGGGATACTCCACTTCGCGCAGAATGCGGTGATAGAGGCCGGGAGGCGGCAGCGCTTCGCCGAAGGTATCGAAATAGCCGGCAAGATAGCGCTCCACCGAACCGCCGAGATTGACAGTTTCCGGCACCTCGTCTTCCAACGGGGCGACCGAGGGTTGGCTGAGTTCCTGTTCAAGCAGGTTTTCGCTGATCACGTCCTGAGGATAGAGAGCTGCAAGCCGGCGAACGATGTTTTCCAGTTCGCGAACGTTGCCCGGCCAGCGGTAGCGGCGCAGAAGGTTAAGCGCGCCCTGGTCGATCTGCTTGGCCGGCAGGCCTTCCTTCTCTACCAGCGTGAAGAAGTGGCGCACGAGATCCGGAATGTCCTCGACACGTTCGCGCAGCGGCGGCAGGCGGATCGGCACGACATTCAGCCGGAAATACAGGTCCTCGCGGAAAAGACCCTGGTTGATCAGGTGGCGCAAGTCCTTGTTGGTCGCAGCAATGATGCGCACATCGGTTTTGATCGGTGTGCGCCCGCCGACGGTCGTATATTCCCCCTGCTGCAGAACGCGCAGGAGACGGGTCTGGGCTTCCATCGGCATGTCGCCGATCTCATCCAGAAACAACGTGCCGCCATCGGCCTGCTCGAACCGGCCGGAACTGCGGTTCTGGGCACCGGTGAAGGCCCCCTTTTCATGGCCGAACAGTTCGGCTTCGATCAGATCGCGCGGAATGGCAGCCATGTTGATGGCAACGAACGGCCCGTTGCGGCGCTTGCCATAGTCGTGCAGCGCCCTGGCGACCAGTTCCTTGCCCGTGCCGGATTCGCCGTTGATCATGACGGTGAGGTCCGTCTGCATCAGGCGGGCAAGTACCCGGTAGATCTCCTGCATGGCCGGCGAACGGCCAACGAGCGGCATGCCCTCGCCGGCATCGTCCAGATCCACAGCCGGTCGCCGCTTCGGCTCTTCCAGCGCCCGCTGGACGATGCTGGTCAGCTCTTTGAGATCGAAGGGTTTCGGCAGGTACTCGTAGGCCCCCTTCTCCGAGGCCTTGATCGCGGTCATGAAGGTGTTCTGCGCGCTCATCACTAGGACGGGCAATTCGGGACGCATCTTTTTCATGCGCGGCAGCACGTCGAAGATGTTTTCGTCCGGCATCACCACATCGGTGATCACCAGGTCACCGTCGCCGGAAGACACCCAACGCCAGAGCGTCGAGGCGTTGGAGGTCAGCCGCACCGTATAGCCGGCCCGCGACAGGGCCTGATTGAGTACGGTCCGGATGGCCGCGTCATCGTCTGCAACTAGAATCGTGCCAGTCGGCATGGTCAATTACGTCCTCTGCTGATCCGCTCGCTGCCACTCGAGCCGGTGTCCGTAAAGGCAGGCATCAGAATTCGAAAAACGGTTTTGTGCCGCTGGCTGTCGCACTCGATCACACCGCCATGATCGCCGATGATCTTGGCAACCAGCGCCAGCCCCAGGCCGGAGCCGTTGGTCTTGGTGGTGATGAACGGCTCGAACAGATGCGGCAGCAAGTCGTCGGGAACGCCAGGACCATTGTCCTGAACGCAGAACTCCAGCGGCAGGCTGACTTTTTCCTCCGTGCCGGGCACGGACAGCCGCACACCAGGCCGGAAGGCGGTGGAGACCCGGATTTCGCCGTCCGGATCATCGCCAATGGCCTCGCTGGCATTCTTGATGAGATTGAGGAAGACCTGGATCAGCTGATCCTTGTTCGCATAGACCGGGGGCAATGACGGGTCATAGACCTCGACAATGCGCTTGCCACGCGCAAAGCCTGAATCGGACAGCCGCTTCACGTGGTCCAGCACGACGTGGATGTTGACCGGCTCCCGCTCGATCGGCCGTTCGTCGGAGAAGACTTCCATGCGGTCGACCAGTTTCACGATGCGGTCGGTCTCGTCCATGATGAGCCGCGTCAGGGCACGGTCTTCGGCCGGAACTGACTGCTCGATCAGCTGGGCTGCCCCGCGAATGCCCGAAAGCGGGTTCTTGATTTCGTGCGCCAGCATGGCGGCGAGGCCCGTGACTGTGCGCGCCGCACCACGCGACGTCAGCTGCCGGTCGATCTTTTCCGCCATGGTGCGCTCCTGGAACATCAGCACCACCGCACCTGGCCGCTCGGAAACCGGCGCCGCGTTGATGTCCACGACCTTGGGCGCCCCGATACGAGGGGAGCCGATATCGACCTTGTATTCGTTGACCGGCGCCCGGCGCTCGCGCACCTGGTCGATCAGCGTCAGCAGCGGGCTGCCGAAGGGAACGAAATCGCTGATCGGATGGCGCCGAAGAACGGAAACGCTGGAACGCATGAAGATTTCCGCCGCCATGTTCGCCGATTCGATCACCCCGTCAGGAGCGACCAGCAGCACCGGATGCGGCAGAGCGTCTAGGATCGTCGGCCCGTCGCTGGCCAGTGCGGCCGTCCGGCCGTTCTGAAACACACTTTCCGTCACGCTGCGTTCCGTTCGTTCGATGTGGCAAGCCAGTCCCTGGCGAGGCGAACCACCTCGGACGGCTGATTGGAAGTCATGAGCATTTTCCGGATGGCGGCCGGAATTTGATCGCAGCCGGCCTCTTCCAGGTACCAGCCCAGATGTTTGCGGGCGATGCGCAGGCCCGCCTCGACACCGTAGTGGCTCAGCATTGCCTCGTAGTGTTCGGCGGCAAGTTCCGCAAGTTCGGAGCCAAGTGGAGCTGTCAGCCTTTCGCCGGTTGCCAGAAAGTGCCCGACCTGTCCCGGCAGCCAGGGCCGGCCATAGGCACCGCGGCCGATCATTACGCCGTCCGCACCGGAAAGTTCCAGCATGGTCAGCGCGTCATCAATCCCCCTGCAATCGCCATTGGCGATCAACGGCACCGCAATGGCTTTCTTGACGGCGGCGATGGCGGCCCAATCCGCCTTGCCCTTGTAGAACTGGCAACGGGTGCGGCCATGTACCGTGATCAACTGGACGCCTGCAGCTTCCGCGCGCTTTGCCAGGTCAGGGGCATTGAGGGACTTTTCGTCCCATCCAAGACGCATCTTCAGCGTCACCGGAACATCGGTTGCAGCAACGGTCGCCTCGATCAGCGTCAGCGCATGATCGAGATCGCGCATCAGCGCCGAACCGGAATATCCGGACGTCACCTTCTTGGCCGGACAGCCCATGTTGATATCGATTACATCGGCGCCCAGATCGGCGATGACCTTGGCAGCTTCCCCCATCCAGCGTGCTTCGCGGCCGGCGAGCTGCACCACATGCAGACCATCCTTCTGGGCCTCCGCACGCATCTGGGTTTCCGCGTCGCCGCGCATGAAGGATTCGCTGGCGACCATTTCGCTGACGACCATGCCGGCGCCATAGCGCGCCGCGATCCGCCGGAACGGCAGATCCGTCACTCCGGACATGGGCGCAAGCGCGGCCGGGTTGGGCAATTGAATGCGGCCTATCGACAGCGGTTTCCTAGGCGATAACACAGTGCCTCTTTTCTGCTCAATGACTGTGCAGATTTTGATTTGCCTATATTGTAGACAACTTTTGCATTGCAACAAGTCAAAATTTGCGAACCGAACATGTTCTTAGTTAAAGACGGTCCAAAGGTTTCAGAATGGCTCGAGATGCAAGGAGACCCGGAATGGCTAAAACCGCTGCCGCCCTGATGGTTGCCGCAGGGCGTGGCACACGCCTGGCGGATCCTGACAACCCGCAGCCCAAGCAATACCGGCTTATTGCCGGCAGTCCGGTGCTGAGCCATACACTGAAAGCCTTGGGGAATCACCCCCGGATCAGCCGCTTGGTTACCGTCATTCACGCCGACGATGGAGACCTTTATGCCGATGCTGCCGCAGCAGCGGGTCGGGAGTTCGGGCACAAACTGCTTTCCCCGGTTTTCGGCGGTGCAACGAGACAGCAATCCGTCCTTGCCGGGCTCGCTGCCCTTGCAGATGAGGCCCCGGACTATGTGCTGATCCACGATGCTGCCCGCCCTTTCCTGCCGCCTGCCGTAATCGACCGTTTGCTCGACGCACTCGAGGCTGGAGCCGAAGGCGCTCTTGCTGCCGTGCCCGTCAACGACACCTTGAAGCGCGCCGATTTGCATGGCCGTTCGTTCGAAACCGTCGACAGGTCGGGCCTTTGGGCGGCGCAGACCCCACAGGCCTTTCCCTACCGGCGGATACTGGCCGCACATTCCAGGGCTGCGGAGGCCTGCCGCCACGATTTCACCGACGACACCGGACTTGCGGAATGGGATGGAATGTCCATTGTGCTCACCGCTGGAGATCCTTCAAACTTCAAGATCACGACAGCGGCCGACCTCGGGCGCGCGGAACAAATGGCAAGGCATTCACCCATGACCGGCACTTTGATGCCCCTCGCACAACTCGCCGATATCCGAACCGGGATCGGCTATGACGTTCATGCCTTCGAGGACGGCGATGCGGTGATCCTGGGCGGTGTCGCAATCCCGCATTTGAAGAAGCTGAAGGGTCATTCGGACGCGGACGTTGTGCTGCATGCCATAACCGACGCCACCCTCGGTGCGATCGGCGACGGCGACATTGGCCAGCATTTCCCGCCGAGCGACCCGCAATGGAAGGGGGCCTCGTCCGACCGGTTCCAGTTGGAAGCGCAACGCCGTCTGGCGGCCCTAGGCGGCAGGCTTGCCCATATCGACGTGACCATCGTTTGCGAAGAACCGAAGATCGGACCACACCGGGATGTGATCCGCAGTTCCATCGCCGCCATCTGCGGCATCCCGATAGCACGCGTCTCGGTCAAGGCAACCACATCGGAGCGTCTTGGATTTACCGGGCGCAAGGAAGGCATTGCCGCTCTTGCCAGCGTGACCGTACGCCTTCCTCTTTCCGACGACGAATGAGCCGCACTATGAGCGAAAACGACCCGCATCGCCTGGAAGACCTTGCACCGCTTGCAACAGATGTTCTTGATGCGCTGAAGGCGGCCAGAAAGATGGTGGCAACTGCGGAATCGTGTACCGGTGGCCTTATTGCTGGGACACTCACGGAAATTGCCGGTTCGTCAGCGGTTGTTGACCGCGGCTTCATTACCTATTCCAACGAGGCCAAGACAGAACTGCTCGGTGTTCCGGCGGACCTGATCCGGAAATCCGGCGCAGTCAGCAAGGACGTAGCTATCGCCATGGCCGAAGGCGCCCTTGCCCGGTCCCGGGCCGATGTTGCCGTCTCGGTTACGGGGATTGCCGGTCCCGGTGGCGGCAGCCCCGAGAAACCCGTCGGCACGGTCCACATTGCCATAGCCGTCAAGGGACGCCCGACAGAGCACCTGCATTGCTGGTTTGCCGACTATGGCCGGCGCTCCATCCGGCTCGCAACGGTACAAACTGCGCTTACATCTATTTTAAATGCGATTTCCTGAGTAAACGCTTCTTAACGCTCCGGCGAGTTCGCACTGGGCTTCCGTTTGGGTCACACGTATAGTCCGGCCAAATTGACCTCAACAGAACTCACGATCCAAAATCCATGCTGAAACAAGCTACTCTTCTGGCTGCCCTTGTGTGTGTCGGCGGCACGGTCCAGGCTGGCGCAGTGCCGCAGCCGGGAGATTTTTATCTTATTTCCCGCGACCGGGGCGGCAATTTTGTCGGCAGTCACAAGCTGTTCCCGGAAAACACCGGTGGCCTTGAGCAAGTCTCGTACTGCAACCGGGATTATTTCGTGCGCAGTCATTCCGTGGCCTGGACCCAGTTGGAGGTCGAGCGTGGCAACACCGTCCGGCTGGAATTCAATTTCGGCCGCGGCTGGCGTCCGATCTGCGACAACCCGGAGCGCCAGGTCACTCTGGAAGACATCGGCATCACACTCAGCCCGCAGGACGTTCTGGCAACACCGGACGAAAGCACCGGACCAAAGAGCCGCCTTTCGGCGATCGGCGCCCTGTTCCAGGCGAATAACTCCGATGATGGAAAAGGCAGTTATCATACACGTTGAGAAGCTTTGGATGCTTTTTCCGTATGGAAGGCGTCCGGCTCGCAATTCACGCGATCAACGATTTGGCCGCCGTCTCCCGCCCAATTGAAAGACGGCCGCTCCAGCGGAACAGCACCGGCCCAAAATTGATAAATTTTTAATAAAAGACGCTCGCCTGCCGAAATCTCTTTTACAAACCCTTCCCTTATAGTCAGCGTCGGCAAGAACCAAGTCGCGAAATGATTTCGCGAAACAGGGAACAGGATATGTCAATCCATCGTGCGCTTCTTGCGGCGGCAGCCCTTCTGCTTTCGGGCGCCACTGCCTATTCGGGGAGCGATGCACCCGAGGTCGGGGATACGTATATCATCTCCCGTGACGGACAGACCTTCCGCGGCTCGCACCGCATCTACGATCGCAGCCACGATGGCCTTGTCGCCGTCGAGTATTGCGGCCGTTCCTATTGGGTGCGTTACGCCACGGTCGCCTGGACTCAGCTGGAAGTCGAACAGGAATATACCGTTCGCGTCGAATTCAACTGGGGCAAAGGCTGGCGTCCGATCTGCGATCATCCGGAGCAACAGGTGACACTCGAAGGCCTTGGCGTCATCGATGACCCGCGGATAGTCGTCCAAAACGACGGCACTTCATTGCAAAAGGTCAACCGTTTCTCGGTCATCCGCGAAGCGTTCCGGACAACTGGCGAAGAAGTCGCAAAAACGTATCACCGTAACTAAAACCGGCACAGGGTCTGGTAAGGCCCGGGTAAGCCGGAAAGCTTAGACTTTGAACAACTGAAGGTGAATTGAAGGCACAAAAGGAAACTCTGACATGAAACGCTCTATGGCGTTCATCGCGGCATTCGGCACCACCTGCATCATGCAGGCAGGTATCGCCACCGCTCAGAGCGATTTTTATATCCGGTCTCAATACTCAAACGGCACCTTCACCGGTTACCATGAAATTCTGACAGAACCCAAGGAAGGCTACTACGAGGCGCGCTATTGCGACCGTATCTTCTGGGTATCTTCAGGAACCGTCATCTGGACGGAAGAGGAAGCAGCCGCTGGACGCAGCCTCATTGTCGAGGAAAATATCGGCGACAACCGAAACCCTCTCTGCACCGACTACACCTCCTTCGCAACACTTGAGGACCTCGGGCTCAAGAAGAAGGAAATCGATCAGATCCGCCGCCGTGCCGAGCCGCTCGACATGCAGTCCAGCCGCATCCGCACTATCCGCGACGCCTTCAAGCAGTTCAAGTAACGGATATTCCGCGCCGGATCAGGCGCCGTAGACCTCGTCGGCACGGGCCTCGAAAGCGCTTGAAAATTTACGGAAGGCCTTGTCGAACATCACGCCCATCAGCGAACCGAGCGTCCGGCTGCGGAACTCGTAGTTGATGTAGAAGCCGACGGTGCAGGCACCCTCGCCCGCTTCCTCGAAGGTCCATCTGTTTTCAAGATGCTTGAAGGGACCGTCCAGATACTCGACCAGGATCGTCCTCATATCCCGACGCAGTTCCACGCGGCTGGTGAAGGTTTCCTTGAAGAGCTTGTAGGCAACGGTCATATCGGCGATGAGCACCGTACGATTGTCTGCAAGTTCCTTGCGGCCACGAACATGAAGCCCCTGGCACAGCGGCACGAATTCCGGATACCGCTCCACATCGGCCACGAGGCGGAACATTTCATCCGCCTTGTGGTTGACCTTGTGGCTTGAGGTGTAGCTGGGCATTCCGGGTCCGGTGGTCCTGTTTCCGCTTTGGCCCTAGTGGCCGAGCTTGGCTTTCCGTGCCGTACGCAATTCCGCAAAATCCTCACCTGCGTGGTGGGAAGAGCGCGTCAGCGGGCTTGCGGACACTTTCAGGAAGCCCTTGGCATAGGCGATGCGCTCATAGCCCTTGAATTCTTCCGGGGTAACGAAGGACATCACCGGGTGGTGCTTCTTCGACGGCTGCAGATACTGGCCGACTGTGAGGAAATCGACATCGGCGGCCCTGAGGTCATCCATGAGCTGCAGCACTTCGTTGCGCACCTCTCCGAGCCCGACCATGATGCCGGACTTGGTGAACATTTCCGGATCGAGTTCCTTGACCTTCTGCAGAAGGCGGATCGAGTGGAAGTAGCGCGCGCCGGGACGCACCGTCAGATATTTGGACGGCACGGTTTCAAGGTTGTGGTTGAAGACGTCGGGCCTGGCCGCGACAACAATCTCCAATGCCCCATCCTTGCGCAGAAAATCCGGTGTCAGCACTTCCACGGTGGTGTTGGGCGCCGTACGGCGGATGGCGGTGATCACGTCGGCAAAATGCTGCGCGCCACCGTCGTCGAGATCGTCCCGGTCGACGGAAGTGATGACCACATGCTCCAGCCCCATCGTCGCGACCGCATCGGCGACGCCCTGGGGTTCCTTCGGGTCGACCGGTCCAGGCATGCCCGTGCGCACGTTGCAGAAAGCGCAGGCGCGGGTACAGGTATCGCCCAGGATCATGAAGCTGGCGTGTTTCTTCGACCAGCACTCGCCGATATTCGGGCAGCCGGCTTCCTCGCAAACGGTCACCAGGTTGTTTTCGCGCACAACGTTTTGCGTTTCGCGATAAACCGGTGAAGTCGGAGCCTTGACGCGGATCCAGTGCGGCTTGCGCTGGTTGGGATTATCCGGACGATGCGCCTTCTCGGGATGGCGCGGACGTTCTGCGGATTTCTCCTGCGGGCGATTTAGCGTGTCGACGATCGTAACCATGGGCCTTAAGTGTCGTTATTCCTGGGAAAGGTCAAGACGGAAAAAGGGTGATCCAGCTATGTGTCCGGCGCAGATCGGGTCAGTTCCAGCAGCCGTTGACGCGCCCTGTCGGAAAGCGGTTGCGACTTGCGCGATGCCTCGTTCATCTGGACGATCACAGTCATGCCCTGCGCCACCGGATGGCCCTCCTGAAAGACCTTCTGGTAGAGCTTGAAAGAGCTGCGGCCGACCTCAAGAACCGCCGTCCCGATCTCAACATCGCCGGGCCAGTTGATCTCGGACAGAAAATCCAGTTCCAGCCGCGCGATCACGAAAGCCGCCCCATCGTCAGCAAGCGCCTCGTTGTAAAGCAACTCGACGCGGCCGGTTTCCAGGAAGGTGGCGAAGACAGCATTGTTGACGTGGCCCTGCCGGTCCGTGTCGCCGTAGCGCAACTTGTCACCGGTCTTCAGGGGAAAGTCCCCGATGATGGTGAATTCTCTCGGGTCCGTTCTCACTTGAACATCTTCTTCCAGATGAACAGGAACAGGATCGACCCGAGAATGGCGATAACCAGCCGGTCGAGGATTCCGCCGGTTACATTGAGATTGAGCAGCGAAGCCAGTTCTCCGCCGACAAGTGCGCCGACAAGGCCGACAACAAGGCTGCCGAGAAAGCCACCCCGGCTGTTCAGCACCCGGTGGGCGACAGCGCCCGCGATCAACCCGATGACGATTGTGATGATCAAGCCCATCGCGGACGCTCCTTCACGCAGAATTACCGGGCGATCAGCCGTGCGAGCAGCACGACCACAATCGCGCCAATGGCCGCCACGACAATCTCGTTCACGTAGACATTGCCAAGATCGACCGGGATGCCAGCGACGCGGAACAGAAAGCCGCCCACCACCGCCCCGATCAGGCCGATAATCAGCGAGCGGACGAGGCCGCCGCCTCCGACAATGAAACTTGCCAGCCAACCGGCTATAAGGCCGATTGCAATCCAGATCAGTATTGCCGTTCCATCCATGACTTAGGCTCCCTTCGGCCCTTTACCCAGACGGCCTCACGTTACCCGTTTTGCGAGAAGCGTCCAGACCTGATGTCCTGAACAGGGCCACTGGTCGTACAGGCGACTTATCGCCGCCGGCCAGAGTTCGAGGCAAATGGAGGGCCCCGGGACCATGTGCCCGGGGCTGTGCCGGATCAGGCGTTCAGAACCTTGCCATAGGCGTCGAGCACTGCTTCCTTCATCATTTCCGACAGGGTCGGATGCGGGAAGATCGTGTGCATCAGTTCTTCTTCGGTCGTTTCCAGGTTCATGGCGACGACGAAGCCCTGGATGAGTTCGGTCACTTCGGCACCGCACATGTGCGCACCGAGAAGTTCACCCGACTTCTTGTCGAAGATGACCTTGATCATGCCGTTGTCTTCGCCGAGCGCGATGGCCTTGCCGTTGGCATTGAAACTGTAGCGGCCGACGCGGATGTCGCGGCCCTGTTCCTTTGCCTTTGCCTCGGTCAGGCCGACTGAAGCGACCTGCGGGTTGCAGTAGGTGCAGCCCGGGATCTTGCGGTGATCCATTGCGTGAACGCCGGGAACACCCGCGATCTTCTCGATACAGATCACGCCTTCATGTTCGGCCTTGTGCGCCAGCATCGGCGGGCCGGCGACGTCACCGATGGCATAGATACCGGGCACGTTGGTGCGGCAGTATTCGTCGATCACGACACAGCCGCGGTCGGTCTTCACGCCGAGCGCTTCCAGACCGATATTCTCGATGTTGCCCTGAACGCCGACGGCGGAGATCAGGTGATCGGCGGTGATCTGGCTGACCTTGCCGTCCTTGGTCTCCACATGAGCGGTGATGGAATTTGCCGCCTTGTCGACCTTGGTCACCTTGGCCTCGGTGATGATCTTCAGGCCGCGCTTTTCGAGCGCCTTGCGGGCGAATTTCGAGATTTCCTCGTCTTCGACCGGCATCACGTTGGCCATCAGTTCGACAACGGTGACGTCGACGCCCATGGAACGATAGAACGAGGCGAACTCGATGCCGATGGCACCGGACCCCATGACAACCAGGGACTTCGGCATCTTGGCCGGCTTCATGGCTTCGAAATAGGTCCAGATCAGCTTGCCGTCCGGCTCGATGCCCGGCAGCGCACGTGGACGGGCACCGGTCGCGACGATGATATGCTTGGCCGTGTAGGTGCCCTCTCCCTTCACGCCCTTCGGAACCGGGTTCTGAGGTTCGACGATCGGTTTGGAGGACTTGCCGACCGTGATTTCACCCGGCTTGGTGAGCTTGGCTTCACCCCAGATCACGTCGATCTTGTTCTTCTTCATCAGGAAGCCGACGCCGCCATTCAGCCGCGCGGAAACGCCGCGCGAGCGCGCGACGACATCCTTGACGTCGGCCTTCATGGAGCCCTCAAGCGTCAGGCCGAAGCTTTTGGCGTGGTTGGCGTGATCCAGGATTTCGGCCGAACGCAGCAAAGCCTTGGTCGGGATGCAGCCCCAGTTGAGACAGATGCCTCCCAGGTGCTCGCGTTCGACGATGGCGGTCTTGAAACCCAGCTGGGCGGAGCGAATGGCGGTCACGTAACCACCCGGCCCCGAGCCGATGATGATCACGTCGTAATTGGTGTCGGCCATGGTGTTGTTCCCCGGCGAAAGATGTCATCGATTGAAAACGGCGCGGCGTTGCCGCCGCGCCGGAGATGCGGCCGTCAGACCAGCATGCTCATCGGGTTTTCGATGTAGCCCTTGAAGGCGGCGAGGAGTTCGGCGCCGAGCGCCCCGTCCACACAGCGGTGGTCGGTGGAGAGCGTCACGGACATGACGGTCGCAACCGCCAGTTCGCCGTCCTTCACCACCGGGCGTTTCTCGCCCGCACCGACGGCCAGGATGGTCGCGTGCGGCGGGTTGACGACGGCCGAGAAATTCTTGACCCCCATCATGCCCATGTTGGAAACCGCCGTGGTGCCGCCCTGGTACTCTTCCGGCTTCAGCTTGCGCTCTTTCGCGCGCTTGCCGAGATCCTTCATCTGATTGGAGATCACCGACAGCGGCTTTTCTTCCGCGCTTCGGATGATCGGTGTGATCAGACCGCCAGGAATAGACACGGCCACGCCGACATCGGCATGCTTGTGCTTGACCATGGCCTCATCCGTCCAGGACACGTTGGCATCCGGAACGTCGCGCAGAGCCAGAGCCAGAGCCTTGATGGTCATGTCGTTGACCGAGAGCTTGTAGGCCGGCTTGCCGTCCTTGTCCTTTGCCGCAGCGTCGTTGAGCTGGGTGCGGAGGGCCAGGAGGGCATCCAGTTCCACATCCACGGAGACGTAGAAATGCGGAATGGTCTGCTTGGATTCCGTCAGGCGCTTGGCGATGGTCTTGCGCATGCCATCATGCGGCACGAGCTCGTAACTGTCCTTGTCGAACAGTTTCAGAACCTGATCCGCCGACGGGCCTGCTGCCGGTGCCGGGGCAGCAGCGGCAGCCTTCGGAGCTTCCGCGGCGGCGGCAGGAGCCGCCTTGCCGGCGCCGGACGCAACAGCGGCTTCGATATCGCGCTTGACGATACGGCCATGCGGACCGGACCCGGACAGCGCCTTGAGGTCCAGACCGTTCAGCTGAGCCAGACGGCGGGCCAGCGGCGAGGAGAAAATCCGCCCGCCATCGGCGGCCTTTGGCGCCGGAACCGGATCAGTCGCAGCCTTGGCTCCAACCTCGATAGCCGGGGAGCTGGCAGGAACTGCCGGAGCCTTGTCGCCGCCCGTCGGTGCAGGAGCAGCAGCGCCGCCGCCAGACGCATCGATGGCGCCGGCGTCCTCACCGTCTTCCAGAAGCACGGCGATCAGCTCGTTGACCTTGACGCCTTCCGTTCCCGCCTGCACGACGATCTTGCCGACCGTGCCTTCGTCAACGGCTTCCACTTCCATGGTGGCCTTGTCGGTTTCGATCTCGGCGATGACATCGCCGGCGGAAACCTTGTCGCCTTCCTTGACCAGCCATTTGGCCAGGTTGCCCTCCTCCATGGTCGGAGAGAGGGCCGGCATGGTGATATTGATTGGCATGTCCGTCTCCCTGGCCTCAGGCGGTGTAGGTTACGGCTTTGACCGCATCGATGACTTCGGCAACGTTCGGCAGCGCCAGCTTTTCCAGGTTGGCGGCATAGGGCATCGGAACGTCCTTGCCGGTCACGCGCAGGATTGGCGCATCGAGATAGTCGAAGGCCTTTTCCTGGACCTGGTAGGCGATTTCCGAGGAGACTGAGCACATCGGGAACGCTTCCTCGATAGTCACGATCCGGCCGGTTTTGCGGACCGAGGCCAGCACCGTGTCGATGTCCAGCGGACGGATGGTCCGCAGGTTGATGACTTCCGCGGAAATGCCCATGCCGGCCAGCTCTTCGGCTGCCTTCAGCGTGTAGGTCATGCCGATGCCCCAGGAAACGAGCGTCACATCCGTGCCACCACGTTCCACCTTGGCCTTGCCGATCGGCAGGACGAAGTCGTCCATGTCCGGGATCTCGAAGGAGTGGCCGTAGAGGATTTCGTTCTCCAGGAAGATGACCGGATTCGGATCGCGGATCGCGGCCTTCAGAAGGCCCTTGGCATCCGCTGCCGAATAGGGCTGCACCACCTTGAGGCCCGGAACATGGGCATACCAGGCGGCATAATCCTGCGAGTGCTGGGCGCCGACGCGGGCGGCAGCTCCGTTCGGACCACGGAAGACGATCGGCGCGCCCATCTGGCCGCCGGACATATAGAGCGTCTTTGCGGCAGAGTTGATGATCTGGTCGATCGCCTGCATGGCGAAGTTGAAGGTCATGAACTCGACGATCGGCTTCAGGCCTGCCATCGCGGCACCGACGCCGAGACCGGCAAAGCCGTGTTCGGTGATCGGCGTATCGATGACACGCTTGGCGGAGAACTCGTCGAGCAGCCCCTGCGTGATCTTGTAGGCGCCCTGGTATTCGGCGACTTCCTCGCCCATGACGAAGACGTCGGGATCCCGGCGCATTTCCTCTGCCATGGCGTCGCGTAATGCTTCGCGCACAGTGGAGGACTTCATCGTGGTTCCGGCCGGAATTTCCGGGTCCTGAGCGGATTCCGGAGCTGGAGCTGCCGGTGCCGGCGCGGAGGCTACGGCAGGTGCGCTCGGGGCTTCGGCAGCGGCAGGTGCCGGCGCGGCGGCGGCCGGAGCGGACGCCGCAGCATCGACAGCACTGGCATCTTCGCCGTCGGCCAGGAGGATCGCGATCTTCTCGTTCACCTTTACGTTGTCGGTGCCTTCGGCAACCAGGATCTTGCCAAGCGTGCCTTCGTCGACCGCTTCGACTTCCATGGTGGCCTTGTCGGTTTCAATTTCGGCGATCACGTCGCCTGCGGATACGGTGTCGCCCTCGGCTTTCAGCCACTTGGAGAGCTTGCCCTCTTCCATAGTCGGCGAAAGCGCCGGCATCAAAATGTCAATCGGCATGTTGTCCCCCGACCTTAGAGCAGAATGTCGGTGTAGAGTTCAGACACATCCGGTTCAGGATCGGTCTGGGCAAATTCGGCGGCCTCGGCGACCTTGGCGCGCACATCCTTGTCGATGGCCTTGAGGTCGTCTTCGCTCGCCCATTTCTTTTCCAGAAGACGCGCACGGACCTGTTCGATCGGGTCGTGTTCGGTCTTCATCTTCTGCACTTCGTCCTTGGAGCGGTATTTCGCCGGGTCGGACATGGAGTGGCCGCGATAGCGGTAGGTGATCATTTCCAGAATGAACGGCCCCTTGCCGGAGCGGCACCATTCCAGGGCCTCTGCGGAGGCGGCCTTAACGGCACGCACATCCATGCCGTCGACCTGCTTGCCCGGGATGCCGAAGGAGGCACCGCGCTGGGAAAGGTCGGTGGTGGCGGATGCGCGGGCAACGCTGGTGCCCATGCCGTATTTGTTGTTCTCGATCACATAGACGACCGGCAGCTTCCAGAGCTCGGCCATGTTGAAGCTCTCGTAGACCTGGCCCTGATTCGAGGCGCCGTCGCCGAAGAAGGCCATCGCCACGTTGCCGTTCTCACGGTATTTGTTGGCAAAACCGAGACCGGTGCCGAGAGACACCTGGGCACCGACGATGCCGTGGCCGCCGTAGAAATGTTTCTCCTTGGAGAACATGTGCATGGAGCCGCCCTTGCCTTTCGACAGGCCTCCGCGGCGGCCGGTCAGCTCGGCCATGACGCCTTTCGGGTCGAGATCCATGGCCAGCATGTGGCCGTGGTCGCGATAACCGGTGATCATCTGATCGCCGTCCTTCTTGGCCATCTGCAGACCGACGACGACAGCTTCCTGCCCGATATACAGATGACAAAAACCGCCGATGAGGCCCATGCCGTACAATTGGCCGGCTTTTTCCTCAAATCTGCGGATCAGAAGCATTTCGCGGTAGGCGTGGAGTTCTTCGTCCTTGTCGAACTCTGCGATCGCAGGCTTCGCCTTCTGGGCGGAGCTGCGGGTCCGGCTGGCGCTCTTGGAGCTAGCGGAAGTGGTCTTTGATGCTGTGGCCATAACCCTCTTCTCGGCGTGACGTTTCCCCTAAGACAGGTAGGAGCAACTTATCCTGTTGCCGCTGTCAATCCAATCCGTCCATCTCGCACTGCAAAAGTGAGATAAGCGGCTGCGTCTGCACGCTTATTTTTTGTTTAACGGGATTTTTGTTAAGTAGCAGAAATGAACTGAAAATCAGTTCATGCTGTAACGGTGTCCGGGACGCAGAACCACCAGCTCATCCGGGTGCACCAGATTGAGATTGAGCCGTGCCCGTTCGTCGAGCATATCCGGGTCGAGACTCTCCGGACGCAGCAGGCTGACACGGGCCGCCAGTTCCTGACGCTCGGCGGTCAGTACCGCCAGCTCACCCTCAAGCTCTGACACCTGCCGCTCGATCATGGCACGACCGACCATGCCGAGCTCACCGCTCATGGCATGAAAGCCGAAATAACCCAGCGCCGCAATGGCAATTGCGGGCGTGATGAGACGGCGCAGGAATGATTGTTTTCGCTGACGGGTAGCTGCTCGGGGCACTCTTGGGACCTTGACGCTGATACACTGGCCTCTTGGTTCCATCACTATGCGGTTTTAGGTTTAATAGAGTCTTGAGACAGCCAATCAAATGCACGGTAAAAATGTGACCGTCGGGAGCGGCCTGTGGACAGCTTTTCTCGCGAACGCAAGGACATGATCGAGCAGCAACTGCGCCGCCGCGGCATCCGTGACGAACGCGTACTGGCGGCCATGGCAACGGTTCCGCGTCATCTCTTCGTCCCGGCGGATCAACAGGACCGCGCCTATTCGGACTGTCCGTTGCCCATCGGCCATGGCCAGACAATCTCCCAGCCTTATGTGGTCGCCCTCACCTGCGAATTGCTTGAAATCCCTGAGAACGCAAAGGTTCTGGATATTGGAGCCGGCTCTGGCTACGCGGCGGCCGTGCTGGGCAAACTGGCGGAAACCGTCATCAGCATTGAGCGCCTGCCGGAGCTGGCAGACCTTGCTCGAAACAATCTTGAAAAGGCCGGCAGCACCAATGTCGAGATCCTTTGCGCCGACGGCACCCTCGGCTGCGCGCAGCAAGCCTCGTTCGACGCCATCGCCGTTGCTGCCGGTGCACCGGCTGTGCCTGAGTCTCTCAAGCACCAACTCAAGGTAGGCGGCTGTCTGGTTATCCCGGTCGGACCGTCCAGGAGACTTCAGGACCTCATCCGGGTGCGACGTATCTCGGACAATGAGTTCAGGACAGACAACATGGGCGGCGTCGCCTATGTGCCGCTTGTGGGGGCGGAAGGATGGGCTGAGGGGGAATGATTTCTGAAGTCTCGCCCATGCCGCAAAACAAAATATACTCAGCACACCTTTCCGCGCGTCATTCCGGACAAGTGCAGCAAGGCTGCGCGCTGATCCGGAATCCAGATTTCAGCGTGAGCGAAGCGATCACTTAAGCTTTCCAGATAGCCGCGCTTGCAGCGCGAAATATATCTGGATACCGGATCGGCGTTCGGCTGCGCCTCACTTGTCCGGTATGACGGGCTTTACCCTCAAGCCGCCGCCAGCCGCGCCAGTTTGGTCAGGATCGTCGCCGCGCCCTTCAGCCGTGTATCCGTCTTTTCCCAATCGCGCGTCAGCACCACCTTCTGGTCCGGTCGGATCTTGGCAAGCACACCCTGCTCGGCGATATAGGAGACGAGGCCCGCCGGGTTGGCGAATTCGGCGTTGCGGAAGGCGATGACGATGCCCTTGGGGCCCGCGTCCACCTTCTCGACATTGGCCTTTCGGCAAAGCCCCTTGATGTAGACGATCTTGAGGAGATGCTGGACCTCCTCCGGCAGCGGGCCGAAGCGGTCAATCAGTTCCGCGCCGAAGGCATCGATTTCCTCCGCCTCGGTGACATCGCCAAGACGGCGGTAGAGCTGCAGACGCAGCTGCAGGTCGCCGACATAGTCTTCCGGGATCAGGACCGGCGTACCGATGTTGATCTGCGGCGACCACTGCTCGTCACCAAAGTCCGCGCCGCCGTCCTTGAGCTGGGCGACGGCCTCTTCCAGCATCTGCTGATAGAGCTCGAAGCCGACTTCCTTGATGTGACCCGACTGTTCCTCGCCGAGCAGGTTCCCTGCTCCGCGAATATCGAGATCGTGGCTGGCAAGCTGGAACCCGGCGCCAAGCGTTTCCAGCGACTGCAGCACCTTCAGCCGCCGTTCTGCAGTCGTCGTCAGCGTCTTGTTGGCCGGAACCGTAAAGAGCGCATAGGCGCGGGTCTTCGAGCGGCCGACGCGGCCACGAAGCTGGTAAAGCTGCGCCAGGCCGAACATGTCCGCCCTGTGCACGATCAGTGTATTGGCGGTAGGAATATCGAGGCCGGATTCGACGATGGTGGTCGAGAGCAGCACGTTGTACTTGCCCTCATAGAAGGCGTTCATGACGTCTTCCAGTTCGCCCGGCGGCATCTGGCCGTGGGCGACCGCGACTTTGAGTTCCGGCACCTGGTTTTGCAGGAATTCCAGCCGCTCGGCAATGTCCGCCAGGCGCGGGCAGACATAGAAGCTCTGGCCACCTCGGTAATGCTCGCGCAGCAGGGCTTCGCGCACCACCAGCGGATCGAAGGGTGAGACGAAGGTGCGTACGGCCAAACGGTCGACCGGCGGCGTCGCGATGAGCGACAGCTCACGCACGCCCGTCAAAGCTAGCTGAAGCGTGCGCGGAATCGGTGTTGCGGAGAGCGTCAGGACGTGGACGTCCGACTTCAGCTCCTTCAGCCGCTCCTTGTGTTTGACGCCGAAATGCTGCTCCTCGTCGATGATGAGGAGACCGAGATCGCGGAACTCTATCGACTTGCCGAGCAGCGCATGGGTGCCGACGACGATATCGACCGAGCCGTCGGCAATGCCTTTCTTGGTGAGGTTCAACTGCTTTGCCGGAACAAGGCGCGAGGCATGGGCGACATTGATCGGCAGGCCGTGAAAGCGCTCGGAGAAGGTCTTGAAATGCTGGCGCGCCAGCAGCGTCGTCGGCACGACGACGGCGACCTGCCGCCCGGACATCGCTGCGATGAAGGCTGCGCGCAGAGCAACCTCCGTCTTGCCGAAGCCGACGTCGCCGCAGACCAGCCGGTCCATCGGGCGCCCGGAAGAAAGATCCTCAAAGACGGAATCGATCGCCGTGAGCTGGTCTTCCGTTTCCTCGTAGGGGAACCGGGTCGCGAACTCGTCATAGACCCCGTCCGGCGTTTCCACCACCGGCGCGGTCTTGAGCGCGCGCTGCGCGGCCGTCTTGATGAGGCCGTCCGCAATCTCGAGAATGCGCTTCTTCAGTTTGGCCTTGCGGGCCTGCCATGCCCCACCGCCCAGCTTGTCGAGCGTGGCTTCCTGGTCTTCAGAGCCGTAGCGCGACAGAAGTTCGATATTTTCGACCGGCAGATACAGCTTGTCGCCGCCGGCATATTGCAGCTCCAGGCAGTCATGCGGCGCGCCAACGGCCTCGATGGTCTTGAGACCAATGAAGCGGCCGATACCGTGGTCGACATGGACAACCAGATCGCCCTCGGAGAGACCCGTCGCCTCGGTGATGGCATTGGCACCCTTGGCCTTGCGCCGCGACTTGCGCACCAGGCGGTCGCCGAGAATGTCCTGCTCGCCGATAAAGGCGATGTCTTTCAGCTCAAAGCCGTGCTCGATGCCGAGCACGCACAATGCCGTGGTCCTGGCCGGCAGGGCTTCGACATCCTTGAGTGCATCGGCATCCTTGACGGGACCGAGCCCATGGTCGCCGAGGATCTGGCCGAGGCGGTCGCGCGAGCCTTCCGACCAGCAGGCGATCACCGTGCGCTTGCCGTCCTTCTGCAGTGTCTTCACATGGGAAGTCAGCGCGTCGAAGATGTTGACGTCACCTGCGGCACGTTCGGCCGCAAAGCTGCGGCCCTGACGCCCGCCGAGTTCCACCACCGTCTTACCGCTACCGGGTGGCGGCGTGAAAGCATCGAGCGCGGCGCTGGCGCGGTCGGAGACAGCTGCCTGCCATTCGGCTTGCGAGAGATAAAGACCTGCAGGATCGACGGGCATATAGGGCACCGTGCCGGCGCTCGAGCCCATCTCGCGCGCTTCCTGCCGTGCCCGGTAATATTCGCCAACTTGCTCGGTGCGTTCCCGCACCGCGTCAACCATGCTGGTGTCGAGCACCAGTGGCGTATCCCCGACATAATCGAACAGGGTTTCAAGCCGTTCGTGGAACAGCGGCAGCCAGTGCTCCATGCCGGCATAGCGGCGGCCGTCGCTGATCGACTGGTAGAGAACATCGTCCCGGCTGGCCGCGCCAAAGCTCGCCAGGTACGACCGGCGGAACCGGGAGATGGCGTCTTCGGAGAGCACCACTTCGCTCATCGGCACCAGATCCAGCCGCTTGAGCTGCTTTGAGGTGCGCTGGGTTTCGGCATTGAAGGAACGGATCGATTCCAGCGTGTCGCCGAAGAAATCGAGCCGGACAGGTTCTTCCGATCCTGGTGCAAAGAGGTCGACGATACCGCCGCGCACCGCATATTCACCGGTTTCGCGCACGGTCGGCGTACGCGAGAAACCGTTCATTTCCAGCCAGCTGGAAATTGCCGTCATGTCGACCCGGTTGCCCGGCGTCATGGAAAAGGTCTGGTCCGCCATGAAGGACCGCTCCGGCATGCGTTGAAGCGCTGCATTCACCGTCGTCATCAGGACGGTCTTCCTGCCCGCCGGAATGCCGCGTGCGAGCTGGCCGAGTGCAAGCAGCCGGCGGGCGCTGATGGCGGTATTGGGAGAGACACGGTCGTAGGGAAGACAGTCCCAGGCCGGCAGCTGCAGGATCTCGGCGGCCGGGTCGAAGAACTGCAGCGCTTCGGCCACCATCGCCATGCGGGTGGCATCGCGTGCCACGAAGACCAGGGCCAGGCCAGTCGCCTCGCTTTCGGCGAGCAACCGCGCCAGGGCAAAACTCTCGGCCCCGTCCGGCACGCCGGCAAGCGTCACATTGGCCCGGGTCTTCAACAGGCTGTCAAACACGGCTGCAGTCCTTGTTGTTATCGGGCAAAACCGGCCGGACCGGCCGCGTCGTGATAGGCGATGATGCGGCGGTAGAGCGGTCCGTCCCATTCCTCAGGCAAAGGCTTGCGGCCGGTCATCCAGGCATAAAGATCCTGATCATGTGCCGTCAGCAGATGCTCCAGCTCGGCGAGCTCTTCTTCCGACAGGCGATCGATTTCGGCATCGGCGAAACCGCCGAGAAGCAGGTCCATCTCCTTCATGCCGCGATGCCAGCAGCGAAACAGGATTTTCTTGAGCCGCGTATCCCGGGAGGTTTCGCCGGAAGAAGTTTGCGTGCCGGAAGTTTCGGACATGAATGACCTATGTGGTGCTGGCCGGTGCCGGAACGAAGGCGGGAACCTTCCTGGCAAGCTTCGGGCCCTTGTGAAATCGTGTCGGTTATATAACGCCGGAGTTCCGGCTTGTCAGCGCCCAGTTCACAGAATGTTCTATTTCTTGCGCAGCGCTCCGCCTTCGTGGCAGAACAGGTTTTCCGATAGCCCTGCGCCCTGCCGATTGTCAAAGGTCACGTCGCCGAACATGCGCCCTCCAGTCCTCGATCCCCTCTTTGCCCCGGTCTCGACCCTGCCTGGTATCGGTCCCAAGATCGCCAAGCTGGTTTCCGGGCTTGTCGGCGGACAGCCGGACCGGGATGCGACCGTTGCCGATCTCCTGTTCCATATTCCCCACAGCCTGATCGACCGGCGTCACCGGCCCGGCATTGCCTATTCGGAAAACGGCGATATCGTCACGCTGGACGTTACCATCGGCCGGCACATGGCGCCGCCCCGTCACTCCAAGGCGCCCTACAAGATCAGGGCCTTCGACGACACCGGCGAGATCGACTTCGTCTTTTTTCATCCGCGTCACGACTGGCTGCAAAAAACGTTTCCTGCCGGCGAGAGGCGCATCGTCTCCGGCAAGGTCGAATGGTTCAACGACCGGCCGCAGATGGTCCATCCGGATTATTCGGTTGCACCCGAGGAAGCTGCCGAGATGCCGGCGATCGAGCCTGTCTATCCACTGACGGCCGGTCTCGCTTCCAAGACGATGCAAAAAGCCGTGAAGGCCGCGGTCGAGCGCATCCCGCATCTGCCGGAATGGCTGAACGAACCCTACCTGAGGCAGACCGGCTGGCCAGATTTCGACGAGGCGTTGAAAACCCTGCACGCGCCGCAGGAACGCACGGATATCGACCCCGCCTCGCCTTACCTGCAGCGCCTCGCCTATGACGAATTGCTGGCAAGCCAGCTGGCGCTGGCACTCGTCCGTGCGCACATGCGCACGCTTGGCGGTGTCGCACGCACACCAAAGGGCGACCTGCAGAAGGGCGTGATCGCCGCCCTGCCCTTCGAGCTCACCGCGAGCCAGGGCAAGGCCATCGAGGAGATCAACGCGGATCTCGCCAAACCGGTCCGCATGCTGCGCCTGCTGCAGGGCGATGTCGGTGCCGGCAAGACCGTCGTTGCGCTGGCCGCCCTCGCCCAGGTTATCGAGACCGGGGCCCAGGGTGCATTGATGGCGCCGACGGAGATCCTCGCCCGTCAGCATTACGCCTCCATGCTGCCGCTCTGCGAGAAAGCCGGCATCCGGCTTGCCCTGATGACCGGCAAGGACAGTCAGAAGGAACGCCGCCTTCGTCAGGAGCAACTCGACGCCGGCGAGATCGATCTCGTTGTCGGCACACACGCATTGTTCCAGGGGTCCGTCACTTTCAAGGATCTCGGCATGGTGGTCGTTGACGAGCAGCACCGCTTCGGCGTTCACCAGCGTCTGGCACTGTCTGCCAAGGGCCAGGGTGTCGATGTGCTGGTCATGACGGCAACTCCGATCCCGCGCACGCTTGTACTGACAGGCTTCGGCGACATGGATGTCTCCCGTCTCACCGACAAGCCTGCCGGGCGAAAACCCATTACCACCGTCTCGGTCTCCCTCGACCGGCTCGACGAGATCGTAGGCCGGATCGGTGCTGCCATAGCGGATGGCCAAAAGGTCTACTGGGTATGCCCGCTGGTTGAGGAATCGGAAAAAATCGATCTTGCCGCTGTCGAGGAACGGCACAGGGTGCTTGAACACGAACTCAACCAGCGGATCTCACTGGTTCATGGCCGCATGAGCGCAGACGAGAAGGACGCCGCAATGGCGGATTTCAAGTCGGGCGTCACCAAGGTTCTTGTCGCGACCACCGTTATCGAGGTCGGCGTCGACGTGCCGGATGCGACGATCATCGTGATCGAGCACGCCGAACGCTTCGGCCTTGCCCAGTTGCACCAGTTGCGCGGCCGCGTCGGCCGGGGCGACAAGCCGTCCTCCTGTGTCCTGCTCTACAAGGGACCACTCGGCGAAACGGCTGGTGCCCGGCTCAACATCATGCGGCAGACCAATGACGGCTTCCTGATCGCCGAGGAAGACCTGAAACTGCGCGGCGGTGGTGAAATCCTCGGAACCCGCCAGTCCGGCACGCCAGGCTTCCGCATTGCCCGGGCGGACGAGCATGCCGACCTGATGGAAGTTGCCCGCGACGATGCACGGCTGATCCTGGAGACCGATCCGGACCTGAAGTCGAAGCGCGGCAAAGCGCTGCGCTGCCTGCTTTACCTCTTCGGCCGCGACGCGGCGATCCGGTTGCTCAGGGCGGGCTGATCAGGCGTCTTCCACCTTCCGGACCCGCTCCAGCTGTGCCGGATCCTCGACAGCGTCTTCAAGAATTTCCGGGTATTTCGGATTGACGAGGCCGGCCGAAATCACAAGCTTGGCCGCGTCTTCCACACTCATTTTCAGCTCGATCACATCCTGCTTCGGCACAAACAGAAGAAAGCCCGATGTCGGGTTGGGAGTCGTCGGCAGGAAGACCGAAAGCGTATCGGCCTTGTCCTTCAGGCGGCGCTCGACTTCACCTTTGGTGTCTGTCGAGATGAAAACAATCGCCCACAGTCCCTTGCGCGGATATTCGATCAGCGCCGCCTTGGTGAAACTGCTGCCACGCTCATCAAGCACTGTCTCAAAAATCTGCTTCAAGCCACTGTAAATATTACGAACAAGCGGCATGCGGCCGACGATATTTTCACCAACCGAGATCAGGCTCCTGCCAAGGAAGTTTGCCGCCAGGAAACCGACAACCGTCAGAACGAGCACAGCGACGATGAGCCCGAACCCGGGGATCGGGAATGGCAGGTAAGTGTCCGGATTATAGATTTTCGGCACGAAGGGTTTGACCCATCCGTCGACCCATTTGATAAAGGTCCAGGTCAGCCACAACGTGATACCGATCGGACCGGCGATGACCAGACCGGTCAGGAAGTAGTTGCGAAGGCGCGTCATGGCGCCAGGCCGATGACTGGTTTTCTGTGCCTCGTCGGATTTTTGCTTTTGCCGGCTCATGGTCGAAACCTGAACTTCCCTTTGTGCTCGTCTTTTCAACAGCCCCGCATTTAGATAAGCATCTTTATCGCAGTGCGGTATCCTTCGCTCGATTTATTTTTCAGCGATATACAGCGATATTGCCGATTTCGGAGGCAGCCTTGCGGCGGACCACGTTCAAAATTCTGGGAACCGGATTCGTCGGCCTCGGCATAGTCGGCGCGTTTCTGCCTCTCCTGCCGACCACAATCTTCTTCATCCTGGCGGCTGCCTGCTTCGCCCGGTCTTCGCCAGCACTCGAGGCCCGCATCCTCGCTCATCCTGTCTTTGGACCGCCGGTTGTCGCCTGGCGCGAACATGGCGCCATTACGCCACGCGCAAAGATATTCGCCATAGCCGGCATGAGCCTGGGTTACTGTATCTTTCTTCTGTCAGCCGGACCCGGCCCGTGGCTTGCGGTTCTGGTGGCCTGTTTCATGCTTGGCTGCGCCGCTTATGTTCTCTCGCGGCCGTCCGGTCCCAAACGGTCGACATTCGGCAGCTGACGGGCCATCCGGGCGCGATCAAATGTCCGGGATAAGCCGCTTTCCGAAAGCCGCCGACGTTTCCTGCTCGTATCCCAGTTGCTGATAGAAGCGGATCACCACTTCATTTTCCCGCCGGACGAAGAGGTTGATCTTCGGGCATCCGAGTTCGGTCAGAAAAGCTTCGCAATGCGCCATCATCATCTGCCCCAAGCCTTCCGACTGGTGCTGCGGGTCGATGCAGAGATAGTAGATCGCACCACGATGGCCATCGTAACCGGCCATCACCGAGCCAATCAGCCGGTCGCCGAGAAGCAGCACGAAAAAACCGCCATTGCGATCTTTCTGCTTCCGGTCGATATCCTTGTCCGGATCGTTCCAGGGACGCACCAGGCCGCATTTTTTCCAAAGCGCGACGACATCGTCCCTGTACTTTTCCTCGAAGGTCGAGATGGTGCAGTCTTCGGCTGGCATCATCGCTTATTCCACCGTCACCGACTTTGCCAGGTTGCGCGGCTGGTCGACGTCCGTGCCCATAAAGACGGCCGTGTGGTAGGCGATGAGCTGAACGGGCAGCGCATAGATGATCGGTGCAACAATGTCGGACATATCCGGCAGGATCACAGTATTTTCCGCTGCGTTTCCGCATTCCGCCGCACCGCGCCTGTCTGTGATCAGAACGATCCGCCCGCCGCGCGCGGCCACTTCCTGCATGTTGGAGACGGTTTTCTCATAGATGGCGTCATAGGGTGCGATCACGAAGACGGGCATGTTCTCGTCGATCAGCGCGATAGGCCCATGCTTCAATTCCCCGGCGGCATAACCTTCGGCGTGAATATAGGAGAGTTCCTTCAGCTTCAGTGCCCCTTCCAGCGCCAGCGGGAAACTGGTTGAGCGGCCGAGATAGAGCGCATTGCTCGCCTTGGAGAGCGGATGGGCGAGCTTTTCGATCTCGCTTTCCGATGCCAGCGCCTTCAGCGCCAGGCTCGGCACCTCCGTCAGTTCCGCCACAAGTTCCTGCTCGCGTTCCGCCGACAGAACACCACGCTCCCGCCCGGCCTGAAGCGCAAGTGCGGCAAGCACCGCCAGTTGGCAGGTGAAGGCTTTGGTCGAGGCAACGCCGATTTCCGGTCCGGCGATGGTCTGGAAGATGCAGTCCGCCTCGCGGGCGATCGTGCTCTCCGGAACGTTGACGATGGCACCGATGGTCGCGCCGTTCATCTTGCAATAGCGAAGAGACGCCAGCGTGTCGGCCGTTTCGCCCGACTGGGAAATCACCAGCGCGGCGTCCTTGTCGCTGACCGGCGTTTCGCGGTAGCGGAACTCGCTGGCAACGTCGATATCAACCGGCAACCGCGCGTATTTTTCGAACCAGTATTTGGAAACGAGGCCGGCGAGATAGGCAGTGCCGCAGGCCGTGATGATCAGGCGGGACAGGTCCTTGAACTTCAGCTGGTCCGCACCGGCAACCTTGGCCCGGTTGGCCGTGTAGTCGAAGTAACGCGACAGCGTGTGACCGAGCACTTCCGGCTGTTCATGGATTTCCTTGGCCATGAAGTGCTTGTAGTTGCCCTTGTCCATGAGGCTGGACGTGACGGCGGAACGTGCTTCCGGCCGCTCCACCGGATTGTTGGCCTGATCGAAGATTTCGAGACTGGTTCTGGTAATGACAGCCCAGTCGCCCTCGTCCAGATAGGTGATCCGGTCGGTAAAGGGGGACAGCGCGATCGCGTCCGAGCCGAAGTACATTTCGCCCTCGCCATGGCCGACAGCGAGCGGAGAGCCCTTGCGGGCGCCGATCAGAAGATCCTCTTCACCCTCGAAGAGCATCGCAAGAGCAAAGGCGCCGCGCAGACGCGGCAGGACTTCGGCAACGGCCTCCCGCGGCGTCAGTCCTCTCTTGATGGCGAGGTTGAGCAGATGGGCGACGACTTCCGTGTCGGTTTCCGTGTCGAGCACCGCGCCGGCCGCAACGATTTCGTCGCGCAGGTCCAGGTAGTTCTCGATGATACCGTTGTGAACGACCGCAACGGATCCGGCCTGGTGCGGATGTGCATTGGCAACCGTCGGGGCGCCGTGGGTTGCCCACCGTGTGTGACCGATGCCGGACGTGCCCGCAAGCGCTGACTTTTCCAGAACGGCTTCCAGGTTGCGCAGCTTGCCTTCCGCCCGGCGGCGGACAATCGCGCCATCGATGAGCGTGGCGACACCGGCGGAATCATAGCCGCGGTATTCCAGCCGCTTCAGCGAATCCACGATCCGCGGCGCAGCTTCGATCTTACCCAATACTCCGACGATCCCGCACATCAACAAGGCCCTTTAGAAAATGGAAAACTAAGACCGGATTGCTTTAGACGACTGCGCCGCCCAAGCTGAAATCAATCCCTGTTTCAGAAAATGACAATGGTCGGTTAAGCCGGAATTACGACTTGGCATCCTTGGCCGCCTGCAGCTTTTCGCGCAGTTTCTTGGCCTTGCCTTCCTTCACCACCTGCCGCGCGCGGCCAAGCGCCATGGAATCGCGCTGCACGTCGTCGGTGATCACGCTGCCTGCTGCGATGAAGGCGCCGTTGCCAAGCTTTACCGGCGCAACCAGCGTCGAGTTGGAGCCGACAAAGCTGCCAGCGCCTATTTCCGTTCGGTGTTTCAAATAGCCGTCGTAGTTGCAGGTGATTGTTCCCGCGCCGATATTCGACTTGGAGCCGACGCTGGCGTCGCCGATATAGCTGAGGTGGTTGGCCTTTGCCCCGGCGCCGAAGGTGGCGTTCTTGACCTCGACGAAGTTGCCGACCCGGCTGTCCGGACCGAGAACGGCGCCCGGCCGCAGGCGTGCATAGGGACCGACAACGGCGCCCTCGCCAACGCTCGCCCCTTCCAGGTGGCTGAAGGCGCGGATCTGAGCACCGGCGGCCACGCGCACCCCAAGCGCGAACACCACGTTCTGCTCCACAATGGCGTCGGCTTCCAGAACCGTGTCGTGCGAAAAGAAAACCGTATGCGGTGCGAGCAGTGTCACTCCATTTTCTAGCGCCGCCCGGCGCATGCGCGCCTGAAAATCAGCTTCGCAGGCGGCAAGCTGCGCCCTTGTGTTGATGCCTTGTGTCTCGACTTCCGTTCCGGGGACGGCGACGACCTTCAATCCGCGCTTGTTGGCGATCTCGACTGCGTCGGTGAGATAGTATTCGCCCTTTGAATTCTCATTGCCGATCGCTTCCAGAAGCGCCAAGGCGTGTTTGCCGGAAAAGCCCATGATGCCGGAATTGCAGAAGGTCACCTTGCGCTCTTCTTCGCTGGCATCCTTCTCCTCACGGATCGCGACAAGGCGTCCGCCTTCCATCAAGAGGCGGCCATACCCGAACGGCTTGCGGGTCTCGAAGCCGAGCACGACGAGATCGGCACCACCGGCCAATGCCTGCCGGACCCTGCCGACGGTTTCGGCGGTTACCAGCGGCGTGTCGCCGAAGAGCACCAGGACATCGTCCACTGCAGTTTCAAGCGCTGGCTTGGCTGCCAGCGCTGCGTGCGCTGTCCCCAGCCGCTCTGCCTGAACATGGCAGCGTGCGTTTGGCGCAAGCGTTGCCACCAGTTTTTCCAACTCCGGCATGTCCGGTCCGGTGACGACGGATATCCTGTCGGACCCCGCCTTCATCAATGCCTTCAGCACGTGGCCGACCAGCGGCAGTCCGCCGATCTCGTGCATGACTTTGGGAAGGTCGGATTTCATCCGTGTACCAAGCCCCGCGGCCAGGACAATGGAAAGGCAAGAACGCAGTGTCATGAAAGATCCGTGGTAATTTTCCGGAAGAGCTTCTAGTGGTTCGGCCTCTATATGCCCCGATCCACAGAACATTGAAAGATCTGACTGCGGAAGCGTTCCGGTTTGCGTTTCATTAACCATAATCTGCCCCTGATAGGGTATCGTTCGTCAGATTCGCAGTCAGGTTCGGGAATCGTTCCGTTTGCCAAAGAAGAAGGCGCAAAAACCAGTTCGGGAGCTCGTCCGGGAGACCTTCACGCCGTCGCGTGTCGGGATTCTTTCCTGGGCGTTTGCCGCTGTCCTCATGGGCACCGTCGGTCTTGCGTCCTATCAATTCGGGAATACGGATCGTGGCTTTACGCCTCCTGGCCCCGGATCTGCTGGCTTGCTCCTGCCGCCAGCCGGCGGCGTCGAAACCACGGCCTCGATTTCCACGGGATCCGGCCGTGGTGTTCCGGTGGAAGTGATGCGGCTGCCGGAAGCTGACGGCGAAGGCTTTGAAGCCGATCTCAGTCAAAGCCAGATTGAAGTCCTGCAGAAGGAACTCGTCGGGCTACGGCGCCGCCTCAGCGCATTGTCGGAACAGAACCTGGCCTATTCGCGCCGGATTGCTGCCCTTGAGAAAGAGGTCGCACTGACCAAACTTTCCTCATCGGGCCGGCCGGCGGCCGAGCCCGAGGCCGCTGCCGAACCTGGCGCCGGGGTTGTCATTACCAGGACGCCGCCGTCTCCTGCCATGCCGGAGCCGCCGATTGAACCGGACACTTCCGGGCCAACCGGGACACCGCCAAAGTCGCAGGACCATTCGGCCGTTTTTACACTGCCCAAGCCAAAGTCGACCGTTTCGTCGGCACCCGTAATGCCGCAAGTTCCTCCCCGGCTGATCAATCTTCACCGGGATACAGTTGCCGCGACGTCTGCAGCCGATCTAAATCCGAATGACCCTGTCCGGATCGTGGCCCTGTCGCAAAGGGAAGTACCCAAAGCGAACATTGCCGAGGTGAACCAGGCGCAGGTTGCGCTGCCGCCTGTCGTCCTTCCTGAAGCAGCCGGCATCCCCCTGGCAACCGGATCCATCCCTGCGACCGCTGCCGATACGATCCCCGGCAACTTCGAGCCGACACCAACCGAGGCAAGCCAGCGGCCGGCAGTTGTTACACCGTCCAGCCCTGCAGGGCGGCTGCGTGGCGGCGGTGACAGGCAGCTGAAGCGCAGTGATTTCGGCGCCATCATCGGCCATTACACGTCAACAGCTGCGGCGGCCAAGGCCTGGGCAGATTTCAAGAACCAGAATGTCGAACGCATGCGCGACCTGCAGCCGCTGCTGATGCAGCGCTCCGGCGCGGAAAACGGCATTGCCCTGATGGTTGGACCTTTTGCAAATGCAGCCGATGCCGCAGTTGCCTGCCTCCAGCTTCTTGATGTTACCGAACTCTGTCATCCGGCACTTTATGCCGGCGATCCGCTGGTTACCGCGGCGGATTTCAGAGACACCGCGTTCTGAATCCTGGAAAAAACCCGCACAGATGCGCTCGCAGTCTAACCGATGGTCTGCAGTCCCGGAAACGTCTCCAGAAGCCAATAGGACACGACAGCGATCTGCCCTGTCAGGAAGAGGATGCCGGTCAGCACCAGCACACCGCCCATGGTCTTTTCCACGGCACCCATATGCCGGCGGAAACGTTTCATGAAGGACAGGAAGGGCCCTGCGAAAAGGGCCGCCAGCAAAAACGGAATGCCCAGACCGACGGCATAGGCGCTCAGGAGGACGGCCCCCTGCCCGACAGTGTCCTTGGTGGCTGCAACTGCAAAGATTGCCGAAAGGATCGGACCGATGCAGGGCGTCCAGCCGAAACCGAAGGCAAGTCCGATCAGGTAGGCGCCGAACGGGCCCGCGGGCTTCTTCTCCACGTGCACACGGGCCTCCCGGTAGAGAAATCCGATTCGGAATACGCCGAGAAAGTGCAGGCCCATGACGATGATCGCCGCCCCGGCGAGATAACCGAGAATGTCGAGATATTCCCTCAGGACCTGGCCGAGCACACTTGCGGTTGCGCCGAGCAGCACGAAGACCGTCGAAAAGCCGAAAACAAAAAACAGGGCGCTGAAAAAGACCCTGGTCGTCACCGCGTTGTTGTCCTCTTCGGTTCCGCTGAGCTGTTCCAGCGACACCCCCGCAAGGAAGCCGAGATAAGGCGGCACAAGCGGCAGCACGCAGGGCGAAACGAAAGACAGTACCCCGGCGAATGCGGCGCCAACGATAGTCACTTCCTGGATCATTTAACTTTCCGGTTTTTCAGACAGTCAATTCGGGTCGTCAGATCAGAATGGCAGCGCCCTGTTTAGTCCGGTTGCGGCCAGGACCAAAGACAAATGCCGCTCACCTTTTGGAGAGGTTCGATCGCTGCGCTTAAAGTCCATTCGCCGGGTCGCAGCTCTTCCGGCCCGATACACCGGTGCGGGTCAGTCTCTGCCGTTGGACCCGGTTGCAGGATCCAAACCCTTTTCCTCAAAGAAGGTCAATGCGCCAGGATGTAGCGGAGCCGCCATCTGGTATCCGACGAGGTCACCAGACTGGAGGTTACCGAGAGCGGGATGGAGCCGCCTAAAGCTGTCGAAATTGTCGAAAACGGCCTCCACCAGCGTCCGGACAATGGCATCCGGCATCCTTGCGGAGGTAACGAAGGTCGCGACGACGCCAAAGGACTCAACGGGTTCCCTCAGCCCGTAAAGACCGGCAGGAATGCTAGCATGCATGTAATAGGGCGTTTCCTGCATCAGCGCGTCGACCGCCTCCCCCTCGATCCCGAGGAGGCGTATGTCACACCGTGCCTGCGTTTCTTCAATCAAGGCCGCCGGCTGGCCGATAAGTTCGAAATACCCGTCGATCGCCCCGGAACACAGCGCTTCGGCGAGTTCCGACGTCTTCAGGTCCGACAAGGCCGCCTGATCGGCCTCCGTCCAGCCGAGACGATCGCTCAAGGCGCGCCAGGATGCAGCAGAGCCTGATCCCTTGCCGCCAATATTGATGCGTGCCCCCTTGAGGTCGTCGAAATTTTCGAAGGGCGCTTCCGTTCGAACAACCACGGTTGCGACTTCGGCATGCAGGGCAAAGATGGAACGTAGCTCGTCGAACGGCTCGATGTCCTGAAACCGGGAGGTGCCGTTATAGGCGTGATATTGCCAGTCGGACTGCACATAGCCAAAGTCGATCTCGCCGGACCGGATCTTCTCCAGATTATCGATCGAGCCAAGTGTGGTTTCCACGGAACAGCGCACACCATGTTCGGCGCGGCCGAGATTGACGATTTTGCAGGTTGCACCGCCCGACGGGTAGTAGACGCCAGTCACACCACCTGTCCCGATCGTGATAAAGGATTGCTCGTCGGCATGACCCAGTGCCGGTACACCACAAGACATACATGCCAGGAGAAACAACAAGCTCCCCGCCCGTTTCAGGACAAGAGAGAGCTTCTCGCCAGAACCCGGAAAGCTCCTTTGGCGACCTGCTCCGGAATCGCTCTTCTGCATCAGTGTCTTGCTCACGATGACACGCTCTCCTTCAACAGGTAACCGGGCTCTCCCGCTATGTCCGAAAATTCGACGCATCAAGGGATAACAAACGTATCCAGAGAAGACCAGAACTGGTTGGCGCGGGAGCTGTGTTGCAACCCGTGGCGAATGATTCAGCAAAAATGCAAAGGCAATTGGCGAGAAGAAATTGGCAGCACCCCGCCATGAATCAAAAAAGGCGCTGCCGCGCCATTTCTCAAACCATGGAATATGCTCCGGCCCCATCCCCCGGGCCGGCCATATCCAGATAGTTCAGGTGATGCGGCCTCCGCGTATCACTTCGAAGAGCTTTCCCTTGAGCTCTTCTTCGGCTTCGCCATCCCGGAGCCCTTGCCGCCATTGATCGAGAATGAGACGCAGTCCGAGCGTTTCCCGGCTATGCGGCAGATCCCCGATGAAGGATGCAAAAAACAAATCGAGCCGTTCCCGGTCGATCAGTCCCTGGTCAATCAGGCCGTGAATCAGGGTCATCGTCGCCGCGATGTGCCCCTTCACGAAATCGAACTCGACGGAGTTCGTATGGGTGTCGACTGTGGTTGTCTGCATGTAACCTCTCATGTGCATGATAACGTTACAACACAAAGCTTTATTGCGCTACCTGACAGTTTTTGCAGGAGAATGATCGTTATTTTCTTAAAAATGAATCTTCGAAATTAGCATTCAGGATAATATAACAGTCTGACTTTTGTATTACTTCCCCGCCACTATATATTATTTAGAGTAATACCCATTATAAGCGTGAAAACGTTGCCTGTGCTCCTTCCTAGTCAAGGATCAGTACGCAACAACACTGTTTTCCGGCAGCCTGTTGAAAAAGTCGAATTTGCCTCTTGCATTGTCCTCCCTGTCGGCCTAAACACACGCCACCAACGCGGTGGCGCGTTCACAACGTGCCGGCCAGCGCTGGAGATTTGGTGAGAGCCGATAGCTCAGTTGGTAGAGCAACTGACTTTTAATCAGTAGGTCCAGGGTTCGAGCCCCTGTCGGCTCACCAATCTTTTCAACGACTTATCCAGAAACACACATATTTGTGCACTCTGTTGGTGAGGCAGGAGAGTTTTACTTTTCCTGTTTCCAGCCAGCAATCGTCATACCCTCAAAAGTAGTCGATGAACACGACGGACACATGAATGCAGGGACACTTGTCCTGACCGTTCGTCGCCTGGTGAAAAACTTCCGTTAAGGCAGATCGCAAACAATCGCCGGGTTTTCAATCGCAAGAATATCGTGACCGCAACTATTTGGCCGGTAGTTTCGAGGGAGCTAAATGTGCCGGTTTTGCGCAGTGGCCGGCATGCGCGCGCCCAGGCTCATCGGGAGGTGCACCTCCAGCCGAAAACTCCTTTACGGCATTCGCTTGAAGCAGCACACATGACAGGACACTCCGGCGCAAACTTTCAGGGAAAAGAGTCGGTTGAGCGCCACTGGCTGAAAAAGCAAACCCCGGCACTTTCCCGACTGTGTTGGGAAAGAAACCGGGGTTCGGTTCGGTCTGGCGCTCGGGCTTAACCTGCCGGTGCTTCGCTCACCTCGTGTCCCTTGCCGCCGAACCAGCCCTTGACGGTCTCGCGCATGGATTGGAGGCACACATACAGAATTGGGATCATCAGCACGCCGATGCAGGTGGCAAAGAGCATGCCGCCGAAGACGGCGAAGCCGATGGCTTTCTGGCTGGCGGCCCCCGCACTCGACGCAGTCATGAGCGGCACCACGCCCAGCAGGAACGACAGCGCCGTCATCATCACCGCACGGAAACGCAAGTGCGCGGCTTCCACAGCGGCGTCCCTGATCGACTTGCCGTCCGCCCGCTGTTCCATCGCAAACTCGACGATCAGGATGGCATTCTTCGCCCCCATGCCGACCAGCATGATCATGCCGATCTGCGTATAGAGATTGACGTCGCCTCCGGTTGCGAACACGGCGACGAGCGCACCTAGAAGCGCGAAGGAAACCGACATCAGGATCGCGACCGGCATCGTCCAGCTTTCATACTGGGCGACAAGGAAGAGATAGGTGAAGAGGATCGACAATAGCAGGATGAAAAGGACGACCTGGCCGGAGCCGAGCTGCTGCAGAGCCGTACCGGTCCATTCCAGCGCATACCCGTCCGGAAGTGCCTGCACGCCGGCTGCATTGACCTCGTTGATGACTGCACCTGTCGACGCCCCCGGCGCAGGGTCGGCCATGACAGCGGCTGCCCGGAACATGTTGTAGCGGGTCAGGATCTGCGGTCCGAGCACGTTCTGGGTGGTCAGAATGCTGCGCATCGGCACCATGGTGCCATCGATCGTACGCACATAGAGCGCGCCGATATCCTCCACGCGATCGCGGAACTTGCCCTCAGCCTGGATCATGACCTTGTAGACCCGGCCGAAAATGTTGAAGTCGTTGATGTAGTAGGACCCGAGATAGGCCTGCAGCGTCGTGAAGACGTCGGAGACATTGATACCCAGTGTCTTGGCTTTCTCGCGGTCGAGATCGACGAAGACCTGGGGCACGTTGGCGCGAAACGTCGAGTAGGCGCGGCCGACATCGGGGCTCTGGTTTGCCGAATAGACGAGCGAACCAACAGCGGATGCCAGATCCTGCGGCGACCCGCCGCCCGTCTGCTGCAGCATCACCTGCACACCGCCTGTGGTGCCGAGACCCGGGATGGGCGGCGGATTGAAGGCGATGATGTTCGCACCGGGAATGGTGGAGAACTGGGCCCAGAACTTGGCCAGGATCGCATTGATGCGCAGGTCAGGCGCCTGGCGGTCCTTCCAGTTCTTCATGGTTGCGATGACGAGCGCCGCATTGGACGACGTCGCACCGTTCAGGATGGAGTAGCCGTTGACGATGACGACACTGTCGACACCCGCCGTGTTGGAAGCCAACTCGACGACACGCTTGGTGACATCCTCGGTTCGCTGCAGTGCGGCGCCATCGGGAAGCTGCACATCGACCATCAGGTAGCCCTGATCTTCCGACGGCAGGAAGCCCTGCGGCAGGGAGCCACCGAGCACCACGATGAGCGCGACTGCGCCCGCAACCACCACCAAAGCCATCACGGCCACGCGCACCAGCCGGCGGACGATCGCCGTGTAACCGTTGCGTACGGACGTAATTCCCTTGTCGAACAGGCCCATGATGCCGCGCGGCGGACCGGAGCGTGCTTTCAGGATCAGTCCGCAAAGCGCCGGGGACAGCGTCAGCGCGTTGATCGAGGAGATCAAGACAGAGACGGAGATGGTCACTGCAAACTGGGAATAGAGGCGGCCGGTAATGCCGGGCATGAAGATCGTCGGAACGAACACGGCCAGCAGAACAAGGGTCGTCGCAATCACCGGACTGGTGATCTGCTCCATCGCCTTGGTAGTGGCTTCCTTGGGCGACAGGCCCTCGTCGGAAATGATTCGTTCCACGTTCTCGACCACGACGATGGCATCGTCCACAACGATACCGATCGCCAGCACGAGCGCGAACAGCGAGATGGTGTTGAGCGTCATGCCGAGTGCCAGCAGCACCGCGAAGGTGCCGATCAGCGACACTGGGATGGCAACGGTCGGAATGATGGTCGCTCGCCAGTTGCCGAGAAAGACGAACACGACGGAAACGACGAGCAGGAAGGTCAGGAACAGGGTGGCAATCACATCATCGAGCGACGCCTGAACGAAGTCCGTGGTGTTGAACGGAACGCCATATTCCATATCCGGCGGAAAATTCACGGCAAGGCTGTCGAGGCGCTTCAGCACGTTTTCGGCAACCTGAAGCGCATTCGCGCCGGGAGCCTGATAGATGGCAAGAACGGTCGCCGGCTTGCCGTTGAATTCACCGGAAGCATTGTAGACCTGAGCGCCGAGTTCCACGCGGGCAACATCGCCGATTTTCACCACCGCGCCATCGGCGCCCGTCCGCAGAATGATCTGCTCGAACTCCTGCGGCGATGCCAGACGGCCCTTGGCCTTGATGGTGTACTGAAACTGCTGTCCGTCCGGCACCGGCGGCGCACCGATCTGGCCGGCGGCCACCTGGATGTTCTGGTCCCGCACCGCAGTGATGAAATCGGTGGGCGTCATTCCGAGGCTTGTCAGCCTGTCCGGATCCAGCCAGATGCGCATCCCGTAGGAGAAGTCGGTCATCACATCGGCCCGGCCGACGCCCTGAACACGCGCCAGGGAATCCTTCAGGTTGATCGACGCATAGTTGGACAGGAACACCGGATCATAGGTGCCGTTAGGCGAATAGAGCGTGACCACCAGCAGCATGTTGGTGCTGGCCTTCTGCACGGTGACGCCGTTGTTGGTCACATCACTTGGCAGTTGGCTTGTCGCCTGGCTGACGCGGTTCTGTGTGTTGACCGTCGCAATATCGGGATCCGTGCCGACTGCGAAGGTGACGTTGAGCGAATAGTTGCCGCTGTCGTTGCTGGTCGACTGCATGTAGATCATGTCGTCGACGCCGTTGACCTGCCCTTCGATGGGCGCAGCAACGGTTTCTTCCAGCACCTCGGCATTTGCACCGGTATAGGTCGCGGAAACGTTGACCACCGGCGGCGTGATATTGGGGAACTGCTCGACGGGCAGCGCCAGGTATCCAAGTACACCGGCAATCGTGATCACGATGGAAATGACCAGCGCGAATTTCGGCCGGTAGATAAAGAAGCGTGAAAACATCTAGCTCTGCTCCGCCGGCTTGGAGGCAAGGACCGGGTTGACCTCGACACCGGGCCGCACTTTCTGCAGCCCTTCGACGATCACCTCATCCCCATCCTTCAGACCCTTGGTGACGACAAAATTCGTCTCCACCTGCTGGCCGAGATCAACGTAGCGTTGCTCCACCTTCTTGTCGGCGGTGATGGCAAGTGCAAAAGCTCCCTCCTGGTCCCGCTGGATGGCGGCTTGCGGCACGACCAGTGCGGTCTCGGACTTGGGTGCTTCCAGCACGATGGTCACGTAGGTACCGGCGATCAGACGGATGTCCTTGTTGTCGAACTGTCCACGGAAGGAAATCGTGCCCGTTGCCGTATCCACCTGGTTGTCGATGAAGACGATCTTGCCCTTTTCCCCGTAGCTCTCGCCGTTCGGCAGAACCAGACTGAGATCCGGAGATTCATCCGGCTTGATGTCGGAGGCATTGATGCCGTGCGTCTTGACCGCATTCAGATACTGCGCCTCGCTCACGGAGAAATTCACATAGACGGGCGCGAGGCTGAGGAGACTGGCAAGCGCGCTGGCGGAAGGTCCGACGACTTCGCCGACGCTATAGGTCGTCTTGCCAAGCTGACCGTCGAAAGGCGCGGAAACATCCGTATAGCTGAGATTGAGTTCGGCATCCTGGAGCGTTGCCTGCGCTGCCTGGACCGAGGCTTCGGCCTGCTGCTTCTGTGCAAGGGTTGCCTCATAGGCAGCTTCCGACAGGTGCCCCTTGTCCCTGAGGTCGCGGTCGCGCTTTTCGTCGGCGCTCTTCAATGCCGCATCGGCCTGTGCACTCGCGAGATCCGCCTTGGCCTTGGCAAGCGCAGCCTCGTACTGGGACTTTTCAATCGTGAACAGCAGATCGCCCTTCTTGACCACCGAACCGTCCGCAACGGCCTTCTTTTCCAGGAAGCCGCTGACACGGGCAATCAGATCAACCTGATCGATCGCGGCGACCTGCCCCACGAAACGCGCACTCTGCCTGATGTCCTGACTGACGATCTTTGCAACGGTGACGGAAGGGGGCGGAGCAACGGGGGCAGCGGCCTGTTTCGAATCGTCAGAGCAACCGGCAAGAAAGGCCGAAGCGACAGCGGCTAGTGCAATGGAACGGGGGAAAGAAGCGAAACGCAAAAAGGTCATTCGGAAACTCCGCAGTCCGAGCGGCAGGCAAAGGCGCTTGGTTGGAGTTCACTATAGAAGGACTGTTTGATTCAACAAGAGATTATTGCCTGACCGACAGCAACTGCACCGCGAAGAATTGGTCAGATTTCGTGCCGTGAAGGAAGGTTGAATGCACCACCAAACGTGGCGTAGCAGGTTCGCTGCCAATCAGTCGGCAGGAGACAGAATCAAGGTAAGTCCGAAGAGATCCTTTGAGGGGATGACCGTGCGTTCGTTGCGTCCCTTGCAGGCAACTTCCAGGGCGACGATTTGCGGCAGATCGCCGGTGACGCTTTCCGCCGCCTTCCGGCCGACGAGCAGTTCATAGGCCGACGGCGTCAATACGGAGATCTGACCGCGTGCTGTCTGCAGCTCCAATCCGAGGCTGGTTGCCCGCATCTCCCGTTGCCCCGCGAAAGCGCCAAGAAATTCGTGGTGATCCGAGGGATCGTTCGCCAGAAGATAGATCCCCTTGACGCTGACAGCGCCATTGCCGTGGGTCTGGAAAGCTTCCTTCCAGAAGTTTTCCGGATACCTGTTATGGCAGGTGAAATAACCGATGCCGGGCGCATGCGGATCGCTTGCGAAGGTCAGGTCGAAGGCAACCTTGACCTTTGAACCGTCGGCGAGATTGGCAACCCGTTCGAAGGAGAACGGATCGAAAATCGCCAGGCCCGCCTTGCGGAAATCTTCGCGGTCCCGTCCGGCATCCGTGCTGTCCAGAACCAGCATGCTGGCCCCTTCCCGCTCTGCCAGGAAATCCCGGTTGAATGCCCCGAAGGAAAAGGCACTGCCCGTCGGTTCCACGATGAGCGCCGGATCGGCAACCGTGAGGATCTCAACGAAGAACCCATCCAGCTGGACCAGCCGGTTGGCCGTGCCCCAGGAATGGCGGTTTTCCGGTGTCACGGTAAAGCCAAGTGCGCGCCAGGCTTCGCCTGCGGCCTCCAGATCCTTTACCGCAACGACGAGATGATCGAGACCGCGCAGCATCGCCCTGCCCTTTCCGGTACGCCCGTCAGACCAGACGGCTCTGCTGGACGGCCGCACCGATGAAGGAGGCGAACAGCGGGTGCGGATCGAACGGCCGGGACTTCAGTTCCGGGTGGTACTGTACGCCCACGAACCAGGGATGGTCCGCAATCTCGACCGTTTCCGGCAGGACGCCGTCAGGAGAGGTTCCGGCAAAGATCAGGCCGCAATTTTCAAGCTGATCCCGGTAACCGATATTGACTTCATAACGGTGACGGTGCCGCTCGGAGATGCTGGTCTCGCCGTAGATCTCGGCAATCTTGGACCCCGCCTTGAGAGCTGCCGGATAGGCACCAAGACGCATGGTGCCACCAAGGTCACCGTCTGCATCGCGGGTTTCGCGGGCGTTGCCCTTGGTCCACTCGGTCATCAGACCGACGACCGGCTCCTTCGCCGGACCGAATTCGGTCGAGTTGGCTTCCGCAATGCCTGCAAGATTGCGGGCAGCCTCGATTACGGCCATCTGCATGCCGAAGCAGATGCCGAAATAGGGAATGTCGTGCGTGCGGGCAAAATGAGCGGCGGCAATCTTGCCTTCCGCACCGCGCTCGCCGAAGCCACCTGGCACAAGAATGCCGTGCACGCCTTCCAGATAGGGGCTCGGATCTTCCTTTTCGAAGGTTTCCGACTCGATCCATTCCAGATCGACCTTGACCCGGTTGGCGATTCCGCCGTGAACGAGCGCCTCGATGAGCGACTTGTAAGCGTCCTTCAGCACCGTGTACTTGCCGACGATGGCGATCTTCACATTGCCTTCCGGATTGGCAATGGCGCTTGAAATGCCCTGCCAGCGGTCAAGGACCGGCGCCGGCGCGCCCTTGATGCCGAAAGCCGCCAGAACCTCGTCGTCAAGGCCTTCCTTGTGATAGGCGATCGGCACGTCGTAGATCGACTTGACGTCATAGGCCGGGATGACCGCGCTCTCACGCACGTTACAGAACAGCGACAGCTTGCGGCGCTCGGTCTCCGGGATCGGCCGGTCGCAGCGGATCATCAGGATGTCGGGCTGGATGCCGATGGACCGCAGCTCCTTCACCGAGTGCTGTGTCGGCTTGGTCTTCATCTCGCCGGCGCTCGGGATATAGGGCATCAGCGTCAGATGCACATAGACCGCATCGCCGCGCGGCAGATCGTTGCCGAGTTGCCGGATCGCCTCGAAGAACGGCAGGCCCTCGATGTCGCCGACCGTGCCGCCGATTTCGACCAGCACAAAGTCATAGTCCTCGTTGCCGGTGACGACGAAATTCTTGATCGCGTCGGTGACGTGCGGAATGACCTGGACGGTGCCGCCGAGATAATCGCCGCGCCGTTCCTTGGCGATGATGTCCTGGTAGATCCGGCCGGTGGTGATGTTGTCCTGCTGGTTGGCAGGCCGCCCTGTGAAGCGTTCGTAGTGACCGAGATCGAGATCCGTTTCAGCCCCGTCATCGGTGACGAAGCACTCGCCGTGCTGATACGGGCTCATGGTGCCCGGGTCGACGTTGAGGTACGGATCGAGTTTGCGGAGGCGGACCTTATAGCCGCGGGCCTGGAGCAGAGCGCCCAGTGCCGCGGAAGCAAGACCTTTACCAAGCGAGGAAACCACGCCGCCAGTGATGAAAATATATCGCGCCATGGATCAATACCATATCCTTGCCGAGGGCGGCTTGGCCACTCGGGAGTTGCGTTCTCAACACATAAAAATGCCCTGCGATTGGCGCCGCAGGGCATATGTCGGATGAAGGAGCCGGCCGGCTCTTCGGCCGCCTTACTGGGCAGCCGGGACCTGCGGACCTGCAGGCTCCTGGTTCAGCTGTTTCAGCGAATCAAGCACACCGCCAGAGCCACCTTCAGTGGTTCCGTCAGTCGTTGCCGGTGCGTTCTGGGTTGCGGCCGGAACCGCGTCCAGAATGGAGCCCGGGCGATCCTGATTCTTGGCAATCAGGCTAAGCGCAAGAGACGTTGCGAAGAAGGCGACCGCCAGGATAGCGGTCGCGCGGGTCAGAATGTTTGCCGTCCCCCGGCTGGACATGAGGCCGCCGCCACCACCGCCGATACCGAGTGCACCGCCTTCGGAGCGCTGCAAGAGGACCACAAGCACCAGGGCCAAAACGACCATCAGGTGGATTACGATGACTACGGTTTCCATCGAATGCCATTCTGTATTGAATTCAAGATTGGCGGCCTTCTACACCAGACGCCGCCAGCTTACCACCCTTCAATTGCGCCTTCGTCACAGAAGCTTCAAGCCCCTGTGGTCAGGTTGGACGCCGGATCGGGTAACAGCCGGGCGTTCCCCTGTCAGGAATAGGCGGCCAGGATGCCCAGGAAGTCATCGGCTTTCAGGCTTGCACCGCCGACAAGAGCTCCGTCGACATTGGCGACCGCCATCAGTTCACGGGCGTTTGCCGGCTTGACCGAACCGCCGTAAAGAAGCCGCATGGCGGCGCCTTCCTGCCCGAACCGGGCCACCAGATTGTCGCGCATCGCCTTGTGCATTTCTTCGACGTCAGCGGCGGTCGGCGTTAGGCCCGTGCCGATTGCCCAGACGGGCTCGTAAGCGATCACGGTGTTTTGCGCCGTGGCGCCATCCGGGACGGAGCCGTTCAACTGCCGCTCGACCACCGAAACGGCTTCGCCGGCCTTGCGCTCTGCTTCCGTTTCGCCGACGCAAACGATTGCTACAAGGCCTGCACGCCAGGCCGCCTGTGCCTTTGCATTGACATCGGCATCGCTCTCGCCGTGATCCGTACGCCGTTCGGAGTGGCCGACAATGACAGCCGACGCGCCGGCGTCTGCCAGCATTTCCGCAGAGATATCGCCGGTGTGGGCACCGGAGCTTGCGGCATGGCAATCCTGACCGCCGACTGCCATTGCGCCGCCGGCCGCCTTTTCGGCAAGCGCCGCGATCAGCGTCGCGGGAGCACAGATCATGGGGTCGACCGCCGCGGCAAGATCACCGGAGATCCCGGCGATCATCTTGTAGAATTCGGCCTGGTTCGCCTTCAGGCCGTTCATCTTCCAGTTTCCGGCAACCAACGGCTTGATCGCTGCACTCATTATCCCAGTCTCCCCGGCGCGTTTCAATTGTGCCGCTTATAGAGCAGAAGCTTTTGAGCGTTGCAATCGTCGTGAAAGCGGGAAAATCCAAATCCTGTCCGAAGTTTGTAAAAGGCCGCCTTGCAGGTGCGGCGCCGCGTCTTTATGATCCGCCCGCTCCGGCCAGGGCCGGAATGGAAACAGGCCGGCATATTCGGCTGCTGGTAAAGAAGAAGAAGACGGGAGTCGTCATGCTTGACGCGCTGCGCAAGGGCGCCGGCACATGGGTTGCCAAATTGTTTATGGCTTTGCTGATCATGAGCTTCGGCGTCTGGGGCGTCAGCGGGTTCCTGACCGGTGTCGGCCAGAATACCGCCGCCTCCGTCGGCGAAGCGGAAGTCTCCCTCGTCGATTTCGACCGTACCTACCGTCAGGATCTGAGCCGGCTCGCACAGCAGTTCGGACGGCAACTGACCCCGTCCGAAGGCGCTGCGCTTGGCATTCCGCAGCAATCGCTTGGCAAGCTGATCGCGGAAGCTGCCATGAACAGCACCGCCAAGACGCTCAAACTCGGCGTCTCCGACGAACGTCTTGCCGAGATCATTCAGACCGATCCCGCCTTCCGTGGTCCGAACGGACAGTACGACAAGAACCGCCTGCAGGCGGTGCTGCAGCAGAACGGCTATCGGGAAGACGATTTTGTTGTCCAACGCCGCAAGGTGGCCGAACGCGGCCAGCTTGCCGAAGGCATCGCCGGGAGCATGAAGGCACCGGCAACCTATCTGGAGGCACTGGATGCCTATCAGAATGAAACCCGGTCCGCGGATTACCTCGTCGTCACACCGGCCTATATCGGTGAAATCGAAGATCCGGCGGCAGACATTCTAAGCACATTCTTCGAGGACAAGAAGGCCGATTTCCGGGCGCCAGAATACCGTGAGATCAGCTACCTCGCCTTGACCCCGCAGGCTCTTGCCCGCCCTCAGGACATTTCCGGGGAAGACGCCCGTGCCGACTACGAGCGACGACTGGACGACTTCTCTCAGCCCGAACGCCGCCAGGTGCGGCAGATGTCTTTTTCGACCAAGGAAGCTGCCGACGAAGCGGTTGCGGCACTCGCCGGCGGAAAGACTTTCGATGACCTTATGAGCGATCGGAACCTTACCAGCAATGACGTCACACTTGGCGTGATGACCAAGGCGGACTTCCTTGACGAAGCCATTGGCGATGCAGTCTTTTCGCTTGATGCCGGTTCTACCAGCGGCGCTGTCGACGGCCGTTTTTCCACGGTGATCGTCAATGTGGAGGAAGTCCTGCCCGAGAGCGTCAAGCCGTTTGAAGAGGTCAGGGAAACCATCGTCACGGAGCTGGCACGCGAACAGGCCGAGCGGGAAATCCTGGATCTCCTTGATGAAATCGAGGATGCGATCGCCGGTGGCGCGACGCTTTCCGAAGTCAGCGAACGCTTTTCGCTTCCCCTCGAGACGCCTGCCGCCTTTGATGCTTCCGGAAACGGAGAAGCCGGCGGTTCGGTCTCCCTCCCCGCAGCCGAAGGATTGCTCGAAGCAACTTTCGACAGCGACATCGGTATCGTCAACGACGTCCTTCAGCTGGGAACGCAAGGGTTCGTCTGGTACGACGTGACGAAGGTGATCCCGTCGCGGGACCGCACCCTGGATGAAGTCCGCGCGGATGTGATTACGGCCTGGAAAAGGGAAGAACTCTCCAAGCGCTTGAGCGACACGGCAGCGGACCTGCTGGCGAAGGCTGAAAACGGCACGCCCTTTATTGCGCTGGCTGCGGAAACCGGCCTGGAAATCAATATCGCCTCGGGTCTGAAGCGCAACACGCCGTCCGGTGACTTCGGCCGGGAAGCCGTCTCGGCAGCCTTCAGCGGTCCTGTCGGCACCGCTGCGGTCACCGAAACGGCGGATGGCCAGGGTCGGCTGGTGCTGAAGGTTACCAATTCCACCATCCCGGACTTCAATGCAGATGCACCGGAGGTTACGGCGCTCGGTACTCAGCTGTCGCAGCAGATCCAGGACACCCTGCTCGGCCAGTTCATTTCCGACCGGGAGACCAAGGAAGGCGTCAGGATCAACGACGCGGCCGTTGCCCGGGTTCTCGGGCTGGACACCAACTGAGCGACGAAGGCGGACTGATCCCATGAGCACTTTCAAGGACCTCATCGCCAAGGTGTCAGACGGCCATGCCTTGAGCCCGGCGGAAGCACGGGAGGCCTTCGAGGTAATCCTGTCCGGTTCCGCCACGCCGTCCCAACTCGGTGGTTTTCTGATGGCGCTCAGGGTTCGCGGCGAGACCATAGCCGAAGTGACCGGGGCGGTTGCCACCATGCGCTCGAAGATGATCCCGGTGAAGGCTCCGGCCAACGCCATGGACATCGTCGGCACCGGCGGCGACAATTCCGGCAGCTACAATATCTCGACTTGCACCGCGATCGTGGTTGCCGGGTGCGGCGTTCCTGTCGCCAAACACGGAAACCGGTCGCTGTCTTCCAAGTCGGGTGCCGCCGAAGCCCTTGCCGAACTTGGCGTCAATATCGACATCGGACCCGACCAGATTGCGACATGCCTGGCGAAGGCCGGCATCGGCTTCATGTTTGCCCCGCTCCATCATGCGGCCATGAAACATGTCGGGCCGACGCGCATGGAGCTCGGCACCCGGACGATCTTCAACCTCCTTGGCCCGCTGACCAATCCGGCTGGTGCCAAAAGACAGATGGTGGGCGTTTTCGCCCGCAAATGGGTTGAACCGCTGGCAGAATCCCTCAAAGAACTTGGATCTGAGAAAGCCTGGGTCGTTCATGGTTCGGACGGCATGGACGAAATCACCACCACGGGCCCGACATCCGTTGCCGAACTGAAAGACGGCACTATCAGGTCTTTCGAGATTTCGCCGGAGGATGCCGGTCTTCCGCTTGGCGATGCGGCACAGCTCAAGGGCGGTCAACCGTCCGAGAACGCGGCGGCGCTGCGCGCGGTGCTCGCAGGCGCGAAGAATGCGTATCGCGATATCGTGCTGTTCAACGCGGCTGCGTCGCTCATAGTAGCCGACAAGGTCTCCAACCTCAGGGACGGCGCCGCCATGGCGGCAGAATGCATTGACAGCGGTTCTGCTGCTGACACACTGGAAAAGCTCGTCGCGGTGTCGAACGGATAGAATATGGCCGATATCCTGCAGAAAATCGAAGCCTACAAACGTGAGGAAATCGCGGCCGCCAAATCGGCAGTGCCGCTGACAGAACTCAAGGCGCGGCTTCCGGACGTCGATGTTCCACGCGGGTTCCGCAAGGCTCTGGAAGCAAAGCACGCCGCGGGCGACTATGCCCTCATTGCCGAAATCAAGAAGGCCAGCCCTTCCAAGGGTCTGATCCGCGAAAATTTCGACCCGCCGTTGCTCGCCAAAGCCTACGAGACCGGCGGTGCCGCATGCCTGTCCGTTCTCACGGACACGCCTTCTTTCCAGGGCAAGCCGGAGTTCCTGAGCGCGGCACGGGCAGCCGTCTCGCTGCCGGCACTGCGCAAGGACTTTCTCTACGACACCTACCAGGTTTACGAGGCACGTGCCTGGGGCGGTGACTGCATCCTGATCATTCTCGCTGCCGTCAATGATGCGACGGCAAAGGCGCTGGAAGAGACGGCCTTCGAACTTGGCATGGACGTTCTTCTGGAAGTGCACAACGCGGAAGAACTGGAGCGGGCGCTAAGCCTCACGTCCCCGCTTGTCGGTATCAACAACCGCAATTTGAAGACCTTCGAAACCCGGCTTGAGACCAGCGAGCTACTCGCACCACAGATCCCGCAGGACCGGATTGCGGTTGGGGAATCCGGTCTCTTCACGCCGGCTGACCTTGCCCGCATGAACAAGGTCGGCATCTCCACGTTCCTTATCGGCGAAAGCCTGATGCGGCAGGAAGATGTTGCCGCAGCAACCCGGGACCTGCTGGCCCGGCCTGCTCTTTCCAAGGCGGTGTAACCCTCATGAGCGGTCAGGATCCGCGACTGACCCATCTGGATGCGGCAGGAGCCGCCAACATGGTGGACGTCTCAGAGAAGGCCGTCACTCACAGGGTGGCGGTCGCGCAAGGCAGTGTCGTCATGCGTGCCGAGACGTTGGAGTTGATCCGCTCGGGCAATGCCAAAAAGGGCGACGTTATCGGCACCGCCAGGATCGCCGGCATTCTGGCGGCGAAAAAGACCCACGAACTAATCCCGCTTTGCCATCCGCTGCTTTTGTCGAAAGTCACGGTCGATATCGAGATTGATGACGTTCTGCCCGGGTTGGTCGTGACGGCAACGACAAAAGTGAGCGGTCAGACCGGCGTCGAGATGGAAGCCCTGACCGCCTGTTCGCTTGCATGTCTGACGATCTACGACATGGCCAAGGCCGTCGATCGCGGCATGGTCATCGGCAACATCCGCCTTGTCGAAAAGGCCGGCGGCAAGTCTGGCCACTGGACGCTCGACAAAGACGGCAACCTGGGCGGCACCTGATGAGCCTGATGCCGGTCGAGGAAGCCCTGGCGAAACTTCTGGACGGTGTCGCGCCGCTGGAAACGGAACTTGTGGCCCTGGAGAAAGCCAACGGCCGTTTTCTGGCAAGGCCCCTTGCCTCCACCTGTACCCAACCGCCTTTTGCCGCTTCGGCCATGGACGGTTATGCCATCCGTTACGCGGACCTTCGCCCGGAAGCCGTAACGCTCACCGTGATCGGCGAAGCGCCCGCCGGCCACGGCTTTAAAGGTCAGGTCGGACCCGGCGAGGCTGTCAGGATCTTTACCGGAGCGCCTGTGCCGGAAGGCGCGGATACGATCCTGATCCAGGAGGATGCCGACCGTGGCGGCGAACGGATCACCGTACTGGAGAACCCGACCAAAGGCGCTTTCGTCAGGCCTGCCGGTCTCGATTTTTCAAAAGGCGAAGAGCTGCTGGCACCGCCCCTAAAGCTTGCCTACCGCCATCTGGCACTGGCGGCCGCGATGAACCATGCGGTCATTCCCGTAATCAAGCGTCCAAAGGTCGCGATCCTGGCGACCGGCGACGAACTGGTGCGCCCCGGAACCGAGCCCGGCCCTGACCAGATCATTGCCTCCAACCACGCCGGCATTGCTGCCCTTGTCGAGGATTGCGGCGGTGAGCCGCTTGATCTTGGCATCTCCCCGGATGATCCCGTGGTGCTGGCCGAACATGTGCGCCGCGCCATAGAGGAACGGGCCGACATACTGGTGACGCTCGGCGGTGCTTCCGTCGGCGACCATGACCTTGTTCAGGACGTGCTCGGCAAGGAAGGCATGGACCTCGCTTTCTGGCGTATTGCGATGCGGCCTGGCAAGCCGTTGATGGCGGGACGACTTGGACAAACCAAGGTTCTAGGCCTGCCTGGCAATCCGGTTTCCAGTCTTGTCTGCGGCCTCTTGTTCCTGAAACCTCTGCTGCAGACCATGCTCGGCCAGCCGCCGGAGCAATCCGGCCCCAGGACCGCGCTGCTTGGCGCGGCTCTTCGGGAAAATGACCGTCGCCAGGACTATGTCCGGGCAATCCTCTCCGAAGGACCGGCAGGCAGGCCATTGGTCACGCCGTTTTCCCGCCAGGACAGTTCCATGCTGAACCTGCTGGCCAGATCAGGCGCGCTGATTGTCCGCCCGCCGCATGCACCGGCGCTTGAGGCAGGAGCCGAAGTGCCGGTCCTGGTTCTCTAATTATCGCCTATGCCGATCTCAACGTTCGCGCAGGGCATGTGCGATCTGATCCTCGATCGGCTTGATCAGATAGCTCAGCACCGTGCGGTCGCCTGTCTGCAGGAAGGCTTCGACTGGCATGCCCGGCACAAGAACCTTGCCACCGAGCTTTGCCAGTTCGTCGTCGTCGATCACCAGGCGCGCGGTGTAGTAGCTGACGCCGGTGCGCTCATCCGTCGACAGGTCGGCGGAGACAGTCAGGAGTTCAGCATTAAGCTCCGGCGTGGTTCTCTGATCGAAACTCGGAAACCGGACCCGGGCCTGCTGCCCTTGCGACATCTTGTCGATATCGACCGGCTGGACCTGCGTTTCTACGATGAGCTGATCCTCGCGCGGGACGATCTGCAAGACGGTTTCACCAGGTGAAATCACCCCGCCGATGGTGTGAACCGCAAGCTGGTGCACAAAACCGCTACGCGGCGCCAGAATATCGACGCGTGTAAGTTCGTCTTCCGCTGCGATCTTCTGTTCTTCCAGCTGGGCAACGCGAGACCGCACTTCCTGCAGGTTCTCAAGCACTTCCGCCCGGTAGGATTCCTCGATCTGCAGGATCTGGATCCTGCGTTCGCTGATGGCTTCCCTGGTGCGGGCGATCTGGGCGATCAGGTCGCCATATTCGCCTTCGAGCCGAGCCTTTTCGCGCCGGAGAGCAGACACCCGGCTCTTGGCGACAAGCTGCTTGTCCAAAAGGCCGCCGAGATCCCCGAGTTCTTCCTTGATAAGTTCGATCTCCGAATCCTTGGCGGTCACCTGGGCCTCTAGCCCCTCGGTCTGCTTGTTGAACTGCCGGATCTGTTCTTCCAGCTGCTGCTTGCGCCCGTCCTTCGACGCCTGCCGTGCTTCGAGCAGCATCTGCTGCCCGCGCTCGATGTCGCCGAGATTGGACGACCGTTCCTCCGGCCAGGCGATGGTGGATTTCTCGTCGCGTTCAGCTTCCAGCCGGGATTCCTGGGCCGTAAGCTCCGCCAGCTGTTTCGTGATGACTGCAAGATTGGCACGTGTCACCGTGTCGTCGAGACTGATCAGAAGATCGCCGGCTTCGACAATATCACCGTTCTTCACCTTGATCTCTCGCACGATACCGCCTTCGCGGTGCTGGACCTGCTTGGTATTCGTTTCGACAACAACGGTGCCCGAGGTGACAACTGCGCCGGAAATCTCCGCAAAGGTTGCCCATCCGCCGAGACCGCCGACAACCAGAAGCGCCACGAACAGCGCAAAGAGCATATGATTGCGGACGGTCTTGCGCAGCATCACGTCGGAATCGTCCGGCGACTGACCGGCAAGCGGTTTGGCCATGTTTTCGTTTGCCATCTCTTATCTTCCCGGAATTGCCCCAGCGCGCATACGCTGGACCGGTTGCACCACCTGTTTGAGCACCTCTTCCTTGGGGCCAAATCCGGCCATCTTGCCGTCCTTCAGACAGAGGATCTTGTCGACCGTCGCAATGGCGCTCGGCCGGTGGGCAATCACCACGACAATGGAGCCCTTCTCACGCATCGCCTTGACGGCTCCTGCCAGCGCGCCGTCGCCTTCCGCGTCCAGATTGGAATTCGGTTCGTCCAGGACGACAAGGAAAGGATTGCCATAAAGTGCACGGGCCAGGGCGACGCGCTGGCGCTGCCCGGCGGAAAGCTGGCGGCCGCTACGGCCGATCACCGTGTTATAGCCCTCCGGAAGGCCGACAATGAGATCGTGCACGTCGGCAAGTTTGGCGGCCTCGATAATCAGTTCCGGTGAACTGTCGGGACGGAACCTGGCGATGTTTTCCGCAATCGTGCCGTCGAAGAGCTGCAGGTCCTGAGGCAGATAGCCGATGAACTCGCCCCGCCGGCTGCTCGGCCACTGACCAAGCTCGGCGCCGTCATATCGGATCACACCTTTTAGTGCCGGCGAGACGCCGACAAGGGCACGGGCGAAAGTGGATTTTCCGGATCCCGACGGACCGATAATTCCAAGACCGTCTCCTGCTTGCAGCTCCAGTGACACGTTCTGCACAAAGGGCAGCACCTCGCCGAAGGGGCCGCAGAACACCTGCTCCACCGAAATCTTGTTCGCCGGCAGAGGCAGATCCATCTTGTCCGGTTCTGCCTCGGCAGCCTGAAGCACTTCCCGCAGACGGCGCAGCGACTGACGGCTGGCAATGAAGCCGCGCCACTGGGCAACGGCCTGCTCGATCGGCGACAGCGCACGCGAGATCATGATGGACGAGGCGATCATGACGCCCGGGGAAATCTCCTGCTTGATCGCAAGCCAGGCCCCAAAGCCGAGGATCGCGGACTGCAGAACGAGCCGGATGGTCTTGATCGTTGTGCCGAAGAGACCGGTCCGGTCGGTGGCACGGCGTTGCGTCGACAGATAGTCGTTGTTCTGCGCACTCCAACGGCGGGTCAGCGAATCCTGCATGCCCATCGCCGTCACGACTTCTGAGTTCCGCTGCCCGATCTCGACATCGGCCGACCGGCGGCCGGCATGACCGGCGGCTTCTTCCGACGGTCCGCGCGACATCAATTCATTGAGGCCGATCATCACAATGATAATGATGGCGCCTGCGAGTCCCACGAAGCCCAGGAGTGGATGGAAGAGAAACACAATCCCGAGATAGAGCGGCAGCCAGGGAATATCGAAGATCGCCGCCGGGCCCGGACCGGAAAGAAACTGCCGTACGGTGTCGAGATCCTGCACAGGCCGCAAACGGGCCGCCTGCCGGCCGAGCCGCACAGGCAGAGCGTTGGAGACCCGGTAGACAATTGGCGACAGCCGCGCATCGACCCGTTGTCCGAGCCGAGCAAGCAACCGGCTGCGTACACCTTCAAGCAGACCGTAGAAAATATAGAGAATGATCGCCATGACCCCGATCACGATCAGGGTCTGGACCGAACCGCTGGCAAGCACCCGGTCATAGACCTGGAGCATGAACACAGGGCCCGTGAGCATGAGGACATTGATGACGAAGCTGACGACCGCGACGCCCCAGAAGGCCAAGTAAATCGGCCGGAAAGCCTGGGTCACGGGATTTTCGCCTCCCGCCTGGGCTTTCGCGTGCTTCTGCCTCGATCCAACCATAAAGTCCTCGGTTATTCTGAGAAGGGCGCTCAGCCCACACCAAGCCCATATAGCTTGATATCGTTTTTGTCTATGCACGCGAATTGACACACGCAATACGTGCTTTTCCTCAACAGGCACAGCCCTGTGATCTAACACGGCCTGACAGCCTGCCTACGGCCTAAAGCGTGTCGCGTTTAACTGGAAATGTCTTGCATCGCTTTTTGCGTTGAAATCTCTGATTTCAGACAGCGAAAAGCGATTCCGATAAAACGCGATTTGCTCTAGCTTGCAATGAGGTACAAGCACCGGACTGCATTCTGGCTGTGAAATTACTATGACAGCCTTCGGAAAAGTAATGAAAAATAGTTAAGCCCGGCCGAATACCGGCCGGGCTTTGTTTCCGTTGCGGAGCAAAGGAGTTAGCTGGCAGCTGCCACAGCGCGTTTGGCCATGACTGTCACCAGATTCGCCCGGTAGGCCGCCGAGCCGTGAATGTCGGCCAGCAGATTGTTCGCATCCGGTGCAAGGCCTGCGACAGCCTCAGGAGACCAGTTTCCGGCGAGTGCAGATTCCATGGCCGACATCCTGAAGACCCCGTCCTGACCTGCCCCGGTTACCGCCACCCGGACGGAGCCGTCATTGCCCTTGGCCACGAAGACGCCAGCCATTGCATAGCGCGAGGCCGGGTTCGGGTATTTGGCATAGGCACTTGCGGAGGCGCCCGGGAATTTAACCGCGACCACGATTTCATCGTCGTCCAGCGCGGTTTCGAACATGCCGGTAAAGAAGTCTTCCGCGGCCAGTTCCCGTTTGCTGGTGACGACCGTTGCACCGAGCGCAACCAGCCCGGCCGGATAGTCCGCCGCCGGGTCGTTGTTGGCGATCGACCCGCCGATGGTGCCCATGTGGCGCACCGCCGGATCGCCGATGCCGCCGGCAAGCGTTGCCAGCCCCGGCAGCTTCTGTCTGACGATGTCGGAGGACGCGACTTCCGAGTGCGTCGTCGCCGCGCCAATGACGACTTCGTCGCCTTCGGCCCGGATGCCTTTCATGCCCCCGATCCCGGTGACATCCACCAGGTCGCTCGGAGCGGCGAGCCGTTGCTTCATGGTCGGCAGCAGGGTCTGGCCACCGCCGAGGAACTTGCCGTCATCGGCACTTGCCATCAGCGACGCGGCTTCGGCGACCGATCCGGCTTTGTGATACGTCGTTTCATACATGTTGGGTCTCCCCGAAAATGGAACTGTTGTGCCGGGCGGATGACCCCGCCCGGAAATTTACGCGGATCCCTATTCGGCCGCCTGCCGCAATCCGGCCTGGCAGAGCGCCCAGACCTTTTCCGGCGACGCCGGCATCGACAGGCTGTTGTTGCCGATTGCGTCGGTGATCGCGTTGATCACCGCCGGCGGCGAACCGATGGCACCTGCCTCGCCGCAGCCCTTCATGCCAAGCGGGTTGCCCGGGCAGGCAGTCACATGGGTCGACAGACTGTAGGACGGCACGTTGTCGGCGCGCGGCATGCAATAGTCCATGTAAGACGCGGTCAACAGCTGGCCGTTCTCGTCATAGGCCGCATTTTCCAAAAGCGCCTGGCCGATGCCCTGGGTAATTCCACCGTGCACCTGACCTTCGACAATCATCGGGTTGATGATGTTGCCGAAGTCGTCGGCTGCGACGAAGTTGACAATCTCCGTCCGGCCCGTGTCCGGATCCACTTCCACTTCGCAGACATAAGTGCCTGCCGGGAAAGTGAAGTTGGTCGGATCGTAGAAGGCCCCTTCCTTCAGACCCGGTTCCATGCCTGCGGGAAGGTTATGGGCCGTGTAGGCGGCAAGTGCCACTTCGGTGAAGGACAGCTTCTTGTCGGTGCCGGCCACCTTCAGTTCGCCTCCCTCGATCTGGATGTCGCCCTCGGCGGCTTCCATCAAGTGGGCTGCGATCTTCTTGGCCTTGGCCTCCACCTTGTCGAGCGCCTTGACGATTGCAGACATGCCGACCGCGCCGGAGCGCGAGCCGTAGGTGCCCATGCCGAACTGAACCTTGTCCGTATCGCCATGAACGATGGAAACCGCGTTGGTGTCGAGGCCGAAACGCTCGCTGATCAGCTGGGCGAAGGTGGTTTCATGCCCCTGGCCATGACTGTGTGAGCCTGTCAGGACTTCGATGGTCCCGACTGGGTTCACACGCACTTCCGCCGATTCCCACAAGCCCACACCTGCACCGAGCGAGCCGACCGCTGCCGACGGTGCAATGCCGCAGGCCTCGATATAACAGGAAAGACCGATACCGCGCAGTTTGCCGCGCGACGCAGCCTCCGCCTTGCGGGCAGCAAAGCCGTTGTAATCAGCGGCGGCAAGCGCTGCATCCAGCGTCGCATCGTAGTCGCCGGCGTCGTAGCACATGATGACCGGCGTCTGGTGCGGGAATGACCGGATGAAGTTCTTGCGGCGGAACTCTGCAGGGGCAAGCCCCACTTCCCGTGCCGCAGTTTCCATGATCCGTTCCAGAAGATAGGTCGCTTCCGGCCGGCCGGCGCCGCGATAGGCATCCACCGGCGTCGTGTTGGTGTAGACCGTCTTCACATTGGCATGGATCGCCGGGATATTGTACTGACCCGACAACAGCGTCGCATAGAGATAGGTCGGAACCGACGATGAGAACAGGGACATGTAGGCGCCGAGATTGGCGACTGTCTTGACCCTGAGGCCAAGGATCTTGTTGTCCGCATCCAGTGCCAGCTCGGCTTCCGAGCGGTGATCGCGGCCATGGGCATCGGTGAGGAAGGCTTCCGTCCGATCGGAAACCCATTTCACCGGGCGGCCGACGCGCTTGGAGGCCCAAAGGCACACCATTTCTTCCGGATAGATGTAGATCTTGGAGCCGAAGCCGCCACCGACATCCGGCGCGATCACACGCAGCTTGTGTTCCGGAGCGACGTTGTAGAACGCCGAGAGCACCAGTCGGGCCACATGCGGGTTCTGCGAGGTGGTGTAGAGCGTATAATGCTCCTCGGCCGCATCGTATCCGGCAAGCGCCGCGCGCGGTTCCATGGCGTTCGGAACCAGGCGGTTGTTGTGGATCTCCATGCGGGTGACATGGGCAGCCCTTGCAAACGCGTCATTTGTGGCCGCTTCGTCGCCGATCTCCCAGTCGTAGATCAGGTTGCCTTCCGCTTCCGGATGGATCTGCGGTGCGCCAGGCTGAAGGGCAGCCAGCGGATCGATCACCGCGGGCAGTTCCTCGTAGTCCACAACCACTGCATCGGCGGCATCGCGTGCCTGGGCCTGGGTATCGGCAACCACGACCGCAACGGCCTGGCCGACATGGCGCACGATCTCCGGCTCCAGAGCGCGCCAGCCGCCCATTTTCATCGGTGAGCCGTCCTTGGAATGGATCATCCAGCCGCAGATCAGATTGCCGATGCCGTCGCCGACCAGTTGGTCGCCGGTCAGAACTGCATCGACACCGGGCATTGCAAGCGCGGCGCTGGCATCGATCCCCGTCACCTTTGCATGGGCGTGCGGCGAACGCACGAAGGCGGCATATCCCATGCCGGGCATGGTCATGTCGTCGGTATATTTGCCCTTGCCCGTGATGAAGCGCTTGTCTTCCTTGCGCAGGGCGCGGGCACCAATCCCCTCTACTGCCATCTCTCTCTCCCAGACTATCTGATCCGGTACCGCCTCTCCCGGAAATCCTCCTCGTACCGGACGGGCCGGCATGCGCCTTTACGGGCGCTCATCTCATCAGGACCTGGCGGTCAACCGGCCGATACCTGTTCCTCCCGGCATCAAGCTGCTGATGGGTCCTTCGTCCTGCTGCGCGGAGCCTTCCGCGCATCACGCTTGGGAGTTCGCCGTTATTCCGCGGCCTGGGCCATGCCGGCCATCTGGTCGGAAGCGGCTTTGATCGCCTTTACGATGTTGTGGTAGCCGGTGCAGCGGCAGATGTTGCCTTCCAGCTCGTGCCGGATCGTCTTTTCGTCGAGATTGCCGGGGCCGTGACGATTGATCATGTCAACGGCCGTCATGATCATGCCCGGCGTGCAGAAACCGCACTGAAGACCGTGATGTTCGCGGAAGGCCGCTTGCACCGGATGCAGGCTGTCGGCTGTGCCGATCCCTTCCAGCGTGACCACTTCAGCGCCATTTGCCTGGGCGGCGAGCATCGTGCAGGACTTTACCGCCTTGCCGTTGACATGCACCACGCAGGCACCGCATTGCGACGTGTCGCAGCCGACATGAGTGCCGGTCAGCCCGCGCGTGTCGCGAATGAACGATACGAGCAGCGTCCGGTCTTCGACATCCGCCGAAACCGTCTTGCCGTTCAATACCATCGATACTTTCGACATGAATTTCTCTCCCTCGTGAAATTCCCTGAGCCAAAGTTTTTGGAACCGACTTCGTCCGAAAACTCCCGGACGGATTGATCCAACACCTTAGGTCCGACCAGGTTCCGGACATGCAATCGAAAACGTTTGCCTGTCCACTGATCCGAAATACCGGCTTGTCACCGTGTTCTTTTCGCGGGACCTGACGCGTAAACGCCCGTCAGATCCCGATCATTTCAAAATTTTGACGATCCGGTCAACTTGCAAGAGCAAGCACGACAATCAGTGCTGCGACCAGAATGAGACCCCAGACCATCGGACCGCCGAGAAAATTGCGTCCGGCTGCGGCCTCGATGTTTTCCTCCGCCTTGTGCAGCCGCTCCTCAACGGCATGCTCGGCCTCCTCGATCGCGTGCATGACCTCGTGCGGTGCATCCTCCATCGCGATCCGCTTGGCTTCTTCGGCTAGACCCGGATCCAACTCGTCTTCGAGATCTTCGGAACCCTCATCTCCTGCCGCTCCACCGACCATGTCGGAGAATTTGGTGAAGAATTCCTCGGCCATTTTCTTCGCGGTGGAGTCGATCAACCGGCTGCCGAGCTGAGCAAGCTTGCCACCGACCTGGGCCTTAGCCTCATAGGTCAGGACGGTCTCGTCCCCCTCCTCCGTCAGCCGGACATCGGCAGAGCCTTTCGCAAAACCGGCAACGCCGCCCTTGCCTTCACCGGAGATCGTGTAACTCTCTGGCGGATTGATGTTTTCCAAGGTGACAGCGCCGGTAAACTTGGCCTTGACCGGGCCGATCTTCGATGTCACGGCGGCAGTCATCTCGGTGTCGGATGTCTTCTCCAGGCTTTCGCAGCCGGGAATGCAGGCCTTCAGAACCTCCGGATCGTTCAACGCCTCCCAGACGGTTTCCCGTTTGGCCGGAATCCGGTGGGAGCCACTCATATCCATATGTTCTCTCCCCAAGTCGCTCTTTGGCGATTTATGCAATCGATTAGGTAATGCTCTTGCCCGGCGATGCCAGTGCCAAAACACTTTGCCCCATGAGAACGTGTTTCGTGCAAATATTCAATCGCTTATATGACAGGCAGATCAGATTGGCCGGACTTGTCGAAAGTCCGGTGAAACAAGAGGCTCGTCACAACGCTGCTGCGGGGCGTTTCAGGTCCCGGACAAACTCTTTTTCCGAAAGAGAAAGAGTGCGGCGGACACCGCACCCGTCAGCCGAAAGCGACGCCCGGCTCGACAGCTTTCTGAATGAAGCTATCAAGGTCTCGCGTGCACATTGGCTTGGAATAAAGGTAGCCCTGCAGATAGTCGCAGGAGAGTTCCTGCATGATTTTTCGTTGCGCGACCGTCTCCACCCCTTCCGCAGTCACGCTGAGATCGAGAGCCTGGGCGACGGCTATTATCGATTTCACAACGGCCAGTGCGTCGGCGTCCTGGTCCATATTCATGATGAAGCTGCGGTCAATCTTGATGCCGTCGACGGGCAGCTTGCGCAGATAGCTGAAGGAGGAGTAGCCGGTGCCGAAATCGTCGATGACGACCCGCGCGCCCTTGTTGCGCAGCCAGGTCAACAGCGACAGCGTTACCTGGTCGCTGCTCAGGAAGAGCCCCTCCGTCACCTCGAACACAAGCCGGTCGAGGGGAAGCTCAGCCGCGGAAGACGCGTCCTCGATATCCTTGTAGATCCGGTTCGTCTGCACCTGCCTTGGCGACACATTCACGTTCAGACGGACGTCATCGGCAATGCCCGGCATGCCGCTGAATTCGGCAAAGGATGTCTTGAACATCCACGCACCGATATCTCCGATCAGACCGCTGGCCTCCGCCGCCTCGATCATCCTGGCCGTATTGAGGAAGGTTCCCGATGGCGTGCGGAAGCGCATCAATGCCTCGAAAGAGGCGATGCTTTCGTCCTGAGCCCGCATGATCGGTTGGTAATGAACCGAGAATTCCGTCTGATTGCTCGTTCCCGTCAGGAGTGAGGCAAGGCGCAGCCGCTCGAACGCGGCTTCCTGCATGAGCGGATGGAAAACCGCGTGGTTGGTCAGCCCTTTCTGGCGAACATCATTCAAGGCTATCGACGCGAACCGCACCAGTTGCTCGGCGCTCTGGTCTTCGTTTTCCGCAGAAGCAAAACCAAGCCGCATGCGCAAGGTGATCTGGTTGTCGTCGAGGGCAATCGGTTCCTGAAAAGCTTCTTCCACACGTGCGACCACATCCTGGATCTTCTCGGCGGTACCGCCTTTCAGCAGGATGAGAAACTCGTCCTTTTCCTTGCGTGCAATCGTCAGGGCTTCCGGAAAGGTCTGGGAAAGCCTGTGCCCGGTCCGCTTCAGCACGGCACTGGCTTTTTCATCGCCGATGCCGTCAACGATAACCCGGAACCTTTGAATGTCCGAGTGAACCACCAGAAGCGGCGCGCCTGCAGCCGCATGGCGCTGGAAGGTTTCGATGAACCCGGAGAAGGTCGACAGTCCGGTGACCCGGTCGACATAGGCCAGGTTGCGAATGTGCTCCAGCAGCCCCGTCTTCTCATAGCCGAGCGCGACATTCGAGACAAACAGCTGCACAACTTCCGCACCAACGAGTTCCTCCATCAATTCCTCGGACATGCCGAGAAACAGCGCGCCGGTCATGCCATTGCGCGTAACAAGTGGCAGGGCAACCCCCTTCGGCGAGGAACAGGTGGCATGCGTCTCGATGCAGCGTGTCACGGAGGTACGGATGGTATCATCGCCGATCACGTCGACGGGGAGGTCGATCTTGTCTTCATAGTCACCCGTCGCCGCAAGAACGCGAATGTTCGACCGGTCGAAAGCTCCGTATTCCGGCAATGTCTCAAGTCCGCACAGCAGGCAATCGACCGGCTGGCCGACAAGATCGGCGAAATGCTTGAGCACTGCGGAGGAGAACTCGCTGAGAGCATTCTTCTCGACAATTACGGCAAATTGCTCGTTGAGCTGCTTCAGCTTTCTGCGGTTGATCTCCAGCGACATCACCAGCTTGTAACCGCGCAGCGCGGTGATGATGGCTGTGATGAGCTTGGTCCTGGAAAGTTCGGCCTTCTCGGTATAGCCGTCGATGTCGAACTTCATGATCACGTCGGCCTGTGGCGCATAGCCCGGTTGGCCGGTACGCAGGATCAGGCGCGTGAAATGGTTCTCAAGTTCCGACCGGATCCAGCTGACAAGGCCAAGACCCGCCGTATCGCTTTCCATGACGACATCGACGAGAGCAACGGCAATGTCGTTCTGCTCGACAAGGATCTGCCGGGCCTCCTGGGCGGACAAGGCATGCAGCAACTCGAAGGGACGGTTCTCGAACATGCAGCCGGAGACCGCTATCTTGGTCACTTCATGCACGTCCGGATCGTCATCGACAATCAGGATCTTCCAGGGCGATTTGGTGCTTTTCTTGATCTCTGGTTCGGAAGGTGCGAGGAAATCCATCACCATGTCAGTGCACCTTCTGTCCGAGCGTTTTTTTGGCATCTTTCATTGAGACCGCAGGAAATTCGATGGTGAATTCCGTGCCGGTGCCGACGGTCGAGGAAACGGAAATGGTGCCGTTCAAGGCTTCTGTCACCAATTGGTAGCAAATCGCCATCCCTAACCCCGATCCCCCTTTGCCGAACTTGGTCGTAAAGAAAGGCTCGAACACTTTCTTGAGATTCTTCTCCGGGATTCCTACACCAGAATCCTTGCACTTAAAGACTATCTTTTTCTCCCCCGTCCCGTTCTTGCCCCTGTCCCGGGACACAACGACACGTGAAGACAGTTTGATCACACCGTCGTTTCGCCCTTCGTAACCGTGCTTGATCGCGTTTTCCACGAGGTTGGAAACCAGCTGGCTCACAGCTCCCGGATAACTGTCGACAATTTCATCCGCGCCAAGGTCCAGCTCGACCGAGAAGGGCGTCTTCTTGATGGTCGGCTGCAGGGTTGCAAGGGTCTCACGAATGATGTGGTCGAAATTGAAGGACCGTTTCTTCTCGCTTTGACGGTCAACGGCAACCTGACGGAAATTGCCGACCAGGTCGCGGGCGCGACCGAGCGTCTTCTCGATGATGCTGGCGGTCTCGGAGATGCGCTCGACCTCGTTTTCAAGGGCTTCCTTGCTCAGTTTCTGCTCATCCAGTTCCCTGCGCAGGTATACCGTGGAATCCTTGATCGTGGTTGCGGCCATAAGCGCGTTGCCGAGCGGTGTGTTCAGTTCATGCGAAACCCCGGCGACAAGCGCACCGAGCGCGGCAAGGTTGTCCGCCTGGATGAGTTCTTCCTGCACCAACTTCAGCTGTTCCGTGCGGTGGGCCACCAGATCCTCAAGGTTAGTCTGGTATTCTTGAATTTTTTGCAAATCCAGATGCCGGCGTTGAACCATCGACTGCAGGCTTGCAGCCAGGATACCGATCTCGTCTGCCCGCCCCTGCATAAGTTCCGCCTTGGGAGGATCCTCGATCAGTCTGGGCGTCGACAGATAATCGACGATCGCCGAAAGCGGCTGGCCTATCAGACGCCGGAAAACCGTCCTGATCACGACCGCCAGAAGCAACAGGTAGATGATGATGGCGGTCACGATGAAACCGACCGTGGAGACAATCTCATACGAAATTGTATTGCGGTCGATGAGAATAAAGACCTGCCCGATCGCGTCCTTGTGGAGGATCGTGCTGGGAGAATTCAACGTATAGCTGAGAGCCTCTGCAGCCCTCGGCCCTGTCACCGGCTCACCGAAATTGCCTGTATCCGGTGTCTCGACCCAGACCTTTTCGACAACTTCCAGGCTTTCCAGACCCCGGATCAGTTGCAAGGTCGCATCGGCATTCACGGTCCAGATAGCGCGTTCGAAAGGCCGCTTGGTCGCCTGAAAGAAGGCTTCGGTAACGCGGATCGCGCGGGCGTGGGACGCATCCCAGGTAATCTTTGTCAGGATCCCGATGAAAATGACGCCGAGAATGGCAAAAAGGCCGAGCGTATAGAGAATGAAAGTCCGGGACAGGCTGGCGCGGCCCATCTCCTTGGGTGTGTATGGCAACGACGTACTGCCGCTCAGTGTCAAGACGCCCACCTCAGTTCATGGTGTCCGTTCCGTTGCACGAAAATCCGGCAGATCGCATTGTTTCGATATTTCCCGGAGACGGGTAAGCACCGAAGCGCAGGCGCGGACCGCCTCGTTAATTTCGCCATCACAGACACATCACTCTTGCCCCTTGCCCCTTGCCCCAGTCAAACGATCCAGGTTTCGAAGACCAAGTGATCAGGGCGTCGCTGTGCCTTGTATTCTGGGTAGGTTTTCTAAATTTTCCATAAAAATCAATTGTAAATTGAAACAGCCCCGCAGACCTTGGTAAGCGGTCAAGACTTGGCTGTGTAAATCGGATGATTTCAACGATTTCGAGCGGCATTGCATCATGCAATTGTTTCCGGCAGATACTCATGCCAGTCCGCTCCATCGCTGCCTTCGCACGCCTAAGCTCCTTGCAAGATCTTCATTTAATGAAGCTATTTGGCTCAGGCGTTGACAACCGAAAGGTAAGGCTTTGTCGGCTCCCGTGCTTCGGACGGCAGTTCGACAGCGTGGGAGGTTGCGGGCGACGCTTGAACCAGACGCCGGGAATCGGCTGCTTTCTGCTTCGGCGCCGCGGCGTCCTTGAGCATGTAGCCGATGTAACGGGTGGATTCGACGGCATCGTATCCGAGTTTCTTGCGCAGTTTTTTACGCAGCTTGGAGATGTGACTTTCGACGACACACTCGTCAACACCGTCATTCATGACGCCATAGACCGCGTTGAAGATCTGGGTCTTGGTCACCCGGCGCCCCTTGTTCTTGACAAGGTATTCGAGAATGCGGCGCTCACGGCGCGGCAGTTCCATGACGTCGCCGCCAACCAGCGGATCGCGGCCGTCGAAGAACACTTCGATCGCCCCCGTGCCCGCGGAGTTGTTCCGGGACGTGATCCGGCGCCGGAATGCACCGACCCGCGCAATGATTTCCCGGACATGCACAGGCTTCTTCAGCACATCGTCCAGCCCTGCGGAGAACAGGTCGAGTGTGCCTTCCAGATTGGCCGTGTCTTCCAGCGCAACGATCTGGGCTTCCGGACAACGGCTGCGGATCGGGGCGACAAAGCCGCAACGGTCCTCGCACTCGCCCAGAAGGATTGCATCGACCGATGCAAGATCCTGGGAGCAGGTGATTTCCAGCCAGTCTAGAAGTTCAGATGGTTGCAGTTCCAGGGAGGCGTAGCCTTCCCTCTCGAATGCCGAGGCATAGCCTGCGGTCACTATCTCTCTTGAGTCCACGATTATAAACATGTCAGCCCCTTGGATTTACCAATATGGAATCCGTAATTTTGGAGCTTCACAAGGTCAACATTTCTTCCCTATCTGGGCAGCTATTTTGAAATTCAAGGTATCGATAATTCATATATCCACATGGAAAACTAAATAAAAACTCACAGACTTTGCGGCTAAACTGAGAGAAAAGTTTAATAAAATTACAAAATCGCCGATTTCCGCGATCTTCATTAGGATTTAATCCAGATATATACAAAAAACGCCGCCAGAAAAAGCAGCATTTCAAAGTTTATACTTTAAATGTGGAAAATGGTTTACGTATCGGCAGCCAATGCCGCTGCCAAATCCGCGAAGGGATCGGACGGTGCAACCTGATCGGATCGCTGTCGCAACGCCTCGTAGATTTTCGGTACGAGCCGGCAAGCTTTCTCCAGTTTCTCGTCCCCGGAAATCTGAAAGCCACCCATGAGCCGAAGGTCTTTGGTGTCCTCGTAGTGGGAAATCAGACCCTTGATGCGGTGGATCAGCTCCTGCTGGTCACGGGTCCACGCGCGATCGGCAAGGCGTGAGGTGGACTTCAGGACGCTGACAGGCGGGTAACGGCCGGATTCGGCGATCTGCCGGTCCAGCACAATATGCCCGTCCAGAAGTCCCCGGATCGTGTCAGAAACCGGATCGTTGTGATCGTCTCCATCGACGAGCACCGAGAATATTCCCGTTATCGACCCCTCGCCGCTGCTCCCGGGACCGGCCCGCTCGATAAGGCGCGCAAGATCGGCAAAGACGCTTGGCGGATAGCCGCGCGCGACAGGCGGTTCCCCCGCAGCCAGGGCCACATCGCGCGCGGCATGGGCAAAGCGTGTCGCCGAATCCAGAATGAGCAGCACCTTGTGACCCTGCGCGCGGAAATATTCGGCAACACTCATCGCCGTTTTGGGCGCAAGACGGCGCTGCATGGCACTTTCATCGCCGGTTGAGGCGACGACGACCGAATTGGCAAGGGTCTCACCCAGGATATCGTCGATGAATTCGCGCACCTCGCGTCCACGCTCGCCGACGAGGCCGACGACCACCGTGTCAAAATCGCCAAAACCGGCGAGCATGCCGAGCAAGGTGGATTTGCCGACGCCGGAGCCGGCGAAAACGCCGACGCGCTGGCCGACGCAAAGCGGCGTGAAGAGGTCGATCACCCGCACACCCGTGCGAACGCCCTCGGAGATCTTCGCCCGGTTCATCGCTGGCGGCGGTGCCCGGTCAAGCAGGAAGGCCTCAACCCCGTGAGCCAGCGGCCCGGCCTCGTCGATCGGTTCGCCAAGTGCGTTGATGATGCGGCCACGCCAGCTCATGTCCGGGTGAATGGCAAAGCCGCCCATGACGGAGGCAACGCTGCCGATGCCGATATCCGTGACCCGCTCAAGCGGCTTGATCACCACATCCTTCTGGTCGAGCCGGATAATCTCGCCCTGGCGGATCCCCGCCCGGCCTTCGAACTGCACCAGATCTCCAAGGCAGACAACGCGAGACAGACCGGAGACGCGTATCGCTTCCGTCGAAACCTGCGTGACCCGTCCGCTCAATTTGACCGGTCCGGTTTCCGTATCAAGCGCGGCCAGCGAAGCCGAAATCTGGTCAAGTGCGTTCAGATGCGGAGCGTTGGGCATGGCGTTCCTGAAGAGCTTTCAAAACATCAAGCGGCAGATGATTGGCCTTGTGGGCGGCGAGGCTGTCCAGCCCGGCTTTGTCGGGTAGAACCGGTTTCGCCTCTTCCAACTTTGGGGGAAGATCGAGGTACGAGACCGAGGATCCGTTGCCGTCACGCACGGGCTTGTCCGCGTTCCCGCCGGTCAGCAGATTTGCTAGAGCCGGCGCGTCGGCCAGCGCTTGTTTTGCACCGGTCGAAGCCACAGTCTCACCCAGAAGCATCTGAGACGTCACTTCGCTCATAGCCGGTGACCTGTCTGGATCAAGTGAGGGCTTAGGTGCCGGAACGGGGACTTCAGACTGTTCAGTCACCGGTTCGGGCGTATGCACTTCTGCTAGCGTAGCCGAGTTGCCTGCCGATGGTTCAGCCGGCCCCTTGAACCGGTCCCCAACTGCATTATAGGCGAGCATCGCCCCCAGGCCGACGGGACCTCCGAGTGCAAAGCCATAGAGGGCATTGCCCGTCTTGCGGGCTTCGTCCGAGATCCTGTCATTGGTGACCGCGCGATAAAGTTCGGCAACACCCGGGATATGCTGCAAGGGATTGATGACATCGATGAAGTCGCCGAAACTGAAGGACGAGCCTTTGTCTTCGGCAACAGCAGCATTTCGCGCAGGCTTTGGCTCTTTCGCGGTTCCTGGCCCTTGCATTGCCGCTGCCAGATCCAGGGGCCGGCCGGTGGACTGAACGCCTTCCACCGCCGTCATGACGTGGCTCCGAGTTCCCGGATCGCCTTCTCCTGGCTCTCGTTACTGCCGTCGATCATCTTGGTGGCGCTTTCAAAGGCGCGCGAGATCATGATCATCTTGGTCATTTCCCGCACCGGATTGATGTTCGCACCTTCCACATATCCCTGGCGCACGCCGTTCCGGTCGTAGGTCTGGACCGGCGTAACAGGTTTGTCCGGGATGACTGCTGAATTCTCGGCCCGGGTGAGCTGTGCGTCTTCCGGGATCAGGAACAGACCGACCTGTCCGACGACGCCAACGTCCCCTTGCGAAATCTCGCCTGACTGGGTGATCAGCGGCATGCCGCCGTCCGGATCGAGCGAGATCGCCTGGCCGCCTGTTCCAAGGATCTGCTGGCCCGTAAGGGTGCGTAGCGTCCCGTCCTGGCCAATCTCCAGGCGGCCGTCGCGGGTATAGGATACCCTGCCCCCGGCATCGCGGATCGCGAACCAGGCTTCTCCCTCGACGGCAAGATCAAGCGGATTGTCCGTCTTGTTCAGGCTGCCGCCCTGACGCGAGATGTATTTCTCGCCGCCGGTGGCAAAGCTCACGTTGTCCTGTCCGGCCTTGGAGATGAGCTCGGCGAATTTGACCTCGTCGGCGCGATATCCGGCCGTATTCATGTTGGCGACATTGCGGGCCACTGTTTCGAGCCGGTTGGACAGCGCCACCTGTGCGGAAAGCGCGACGTAAAGAGCGTCCTGCATGGATCAAAAGCCTCCGAGGCGAAATTTCTGGATGCTGGCGAGCAGCCCCTCACCCATCTGGACAATGGCGCGACCGTTGCCGTAGAGCGCCAGCGTCGGCGAGGTCCCTCCGCCCGGACCATTGGAGAGGTCATAGAGGGCGGAGAAGCGGTTGAGGAACTTCGACAGGTAGTCGGCATCGCCGAACTTGTCGAAGTCGAGATGCTCCTCCAGATAAGCCGCCTGCTTGTCGATGTCGGACATGGCGAATTCCTGCGGCAGGCCAAGCGAGGTATAGACCGCCTCGGACAGTGCCCGGTCCGCCAGGACGTCATAGGCATTGGTGATATCCGGCGCGCGGCGTTCGAAATAGAGTGCCAGACGGACTCCCTGGTTCTGTTCGCCCTCGCGTACTTCCAGAGTCTGCCGGTGGAATTTCGCCACGATCGCGTCCTGGGTTCTGGAAAAGGACGTCGTTGTCTCGCCGTAGCGCTTGAAATTGAAGACTTCAGCGAATTTCTTGTATTTTGTGTCGGCTAGCTGGTTGGCAAAGGCCTCGCGGTCGTCCGTGCCCTCTTCCAGCACCTTGCGCATGAAGGCCTTGGCGTAGGTCATGTCTTCCAGGCCCATGGCCGTCATCGCATAGTTGAAGATCCGGTCGTCGGCGAGGAAGTCGTCGATGGACTTAATATTGCGGATGTTCTCCAGGTAATACGCGCTCTGGCGTTCCACCATCGGGTCGGTGGCCACCGTCTTCAGCGAGCGCTCCATATTGGTTCTGACCAGTTGAACCTGCGTCAACGTGTTGATCATGGCGTTCTTCCCGTTCGAGAGCCCATCAGCGGGCAGGCGTTGGGGAAACCATCCCTGCCAAAGCTTACGCCAGGCTGACGGCAAACGAGATTCTCGCCGCCCTCCAGCGCGTCAGCTTCGGACAAGTCTCGCTGTCTAGCGTCCTCCCGACATGAATTGAACTTCGCACCAAATGGGAGCTGTTAGGTGACTATTCTAATCGGCCTGATCATTGCCGGCGCGTCCCTTATCGGCGGTTTCGCCGCGCTCGGAGGCAAGGTCTCCGTGCTGTGGCAGCCATGGGAACTCGTCATCATCCTCGGTGTCGCCATCGGCGCCTTTGTCGTTGCCAACCCGATGAAGGTGATCAAGGGCACTGTTGTTGCTGTCACCGACGCGCTGCGCAACGCCGTTCCGAACAAGCGCGAATATCTCGACGTCCTGGCGCTGCTTTACGGCCTTATGCGCGAATTACGCGCCAAGGGCCGAAACCAGGTCGAGCCGCATATCGAGGATCCGAACACTTCGCCGATCTTCCAGAAGTACCCTTCGGTCCTTCGCAATGCCAACCTGACGACCTTCATCTGCGACTACTTCCGCCTGATCATCGTCGGCAATGCCCGCGCCCATGAAATCGAGGCGCTGGTGGACGAGGAACTGCATACGATCCACCGCGACCAGATGAAGCCGTTCCACGCCATGAGCAGCATCGCGGATGCACTGCCTGCCATCGGCATCATTGCCGCGGTGCTCGGTGTCATCAAGGCTATGGGCGCCATCGACCAGTCGCCGCAGCTTCTCGGCAGCCTCATCGGCGCCGCGCTCGTCGGTACGTTCGTCGGCATCTTCTTCTCCTATTCGCTGTTCGGTCCGATCGCGACCAAGATCCGCAGTGTCCGCGAGGCCCGGATGCGCACCTACATCGTCGTCAAGCAGACCTTGCTTGCCTTCATGAACGGTGCAGACCCGCAGATCGCCCTGGAGCACGGCCGCAAAACGATCTCCGACTATGACCGTCCGACCATCGACGAAGTGGAAAACGAGACCATGAGCGCCGGTGCCGGTGCCGACAATGTCCAGGACCTGCAGGGAGCCGCCTAAGCCATGATTGAAGCAGCGACCGCCAGCTCAAAGGCCTCCAGTTCCGAACGCGCGATGATCGCCGACCGCCTGCTGGACGCCGCCGGCATCTCCGTCGACCGCCTGCCGATGCTTCCGGTGGTCTTCGACCGCATGGCCCGCCTGATGGCCGATGCCATGCGTCAGAAGTCACCCTCGCCGTCCTATATTTCGGTGAGCTACGTGGAGAACAACCGCATCGGCGACGTGCTCGACGAGTTCGAATCCAACGCCCTTGTCGCCGTGCTCTATTCGCCCGAATGGGACGCCCGCGTGCTGGTGGGTTTCGACCGGGATTTCATCTTTACCCTGGTCGACGTGCTCTTCGGCGCCGACGGTACCGAACCCCCGATCGACGACGAACGGCCCTTCTCGAACATTGAGACCCGCATTGCCCGGACGATGTTCGAGGTTGCCGCGAAGGCGCTTGCGGAGAGCTTCGCCCCGATTGCCGAGACGACGATGAAGATCGAGCGGATCGAAAGCCGCATGGACTTTGCCGTCGTCGGCCGGCGCAACAATCCGGCGGTGGTGGCCCGGCTGCTGCAACAGGCCATTGGCCGCGGCGGCGAGGTTTTCATCGTCATGCCGCATTCGACGCTGAACCCGCTGCGCCAGCGCCTCTCCCAGGTTCTGTCCGGCGAAATGTCGAGCCGCGACAAGCAGTGGACCCAGCATTTCCACAACGAAATCCAGCGGACGGAAGTCAAGTTGGAAGCCATTTTGGAAGAACGCGAAATGTCTCTTGGCGATCTCGCGGACCTTAGGGTCGGCCAGGTCATCGAGCTCCAGGCAACCGCGCGCTCTCCAGTCACCCTCGCCTGCAACGAGCAGCCGATCTTCACCTGCCAGCTCGGCCAGCTGAACGGCTCCTACACGTTGCAGATCGATGAACTCATCCATGAGGAAGAAAAGGATCTGTTCGATGATCTCCGCAATCGTTGATGGCGTCCTCCTGATCGCGCTGGTCGCGACCACGGTGCGGATGCTGATTATGCACCGGGAGCTGCGCCGGCTTGGGACCTTTCACGAGGACTACCAGCGCATCTTCGATCAGACCGCCCTGGCGCTCGACGGCATCGAGGTGTCGATCCAGGAAATCAACGTCAAGGGCGCCCAGATCCTCAACGCCCTCGGCAGCCGCATGGACGATGCGCGCGAGCTGATCGCCGAGATCGATGGGCTGACCCGGGAAGCCAAGCGCCAGCAATCCGTGCTGAAGGCGGAGTTGAAGGAACTCTCCAAGGCAACGGCAACGCTGCAGACACCGAAACGTTTTGAACCTGTCCGCGACGACCTGGAGCTTTTCGAAGACGACCTGACGTCCGACCGTGGCGGGCTGCCCGTCGCTGTCCAGACCTCTGCTCGCAAGGAGCCGACGATCCATCGCGGCCAGCCCGTGCAGCAGGTGCAGACCCGCATCCACCGTATCGACAACACGCTGCAGAGCCCGTTCCGCACCGTCTCCATGAACCAGAAGGATAAGATGTAATGTCCGACACGATCATCGATCACATCGACAGCGAAAAGTCCCCGAAGACCCGCCCGGCCGACGCCACCAACTTCGCAAAAGTCGAAGCGCCGGAGAAAGACCGCGCCGGGGAGACCATCGGCGACGATCGCAATCTCGACACCATCCTCGGAATTCCGGTGAACATCCAGGTGGTACTGGGGTCTGCGACCATGCTGGTCTCCAACCTTCTGAAGCTTGGCCGCGGCGCCGTCATTCCGCTGAACCACCGCGTCGGCGAGCCGATCGACATCGTCGTAAACGGCCGTGTCATCGCCCGCGGCGAGGTCGTGGTGGTGGAGGATGACAATTCCCGTTTCGGTGTCTCCCTCACCGAAATCATCAGCGCCCAGGCCGGCGCCCTGGAGATGTGAGGCCGGGGCCATCCGGTCCCGTCCCCCAATCTTTTCCAAGCTGACTTTCCAGGAATGAAGTGATCATGACGAGCTCCGCCAACGCCGCCGCCGCGACCGCTGCGCAACTTGCGAGACCCCCGACACCGCCCGCCCGCCGCCTCAACGGCGTCCAGCGGGTCGCCGCCCTGCTGCTGTCTCTGGGCAGGACCAGTTCCCAGAAGCTGCTCCGGCACTTCGACCAGGAAGAAATCCGCATGATCACCGTTTGCGCCGCCCAGCTCGGCACGGTCGCCTCGGAGGAACTTGACCGGCTGGCGGAAGAATTCATCCAGCAGTTCTCGACCGGCACGACGCTCTATGGTTCTGCCAACGAGGTGGAAAAGATGCTGGAGGGTGTCCTGCCCGAAGACCAGCTCGCCGACATCATGTCGGACGTCCTCGGCAATTCGAACCGCTCGATCTGGGACCGGTTGACGACAGTATCCGAAACTGTCTTCGCCAATTACCTGCTGAAGGAACATCCGCAGACCGCGGCGCTGATCCTGACCAAGATCAAGCCGAGCGCGGCCGCCAAGGTTCTCGGCCAGATCAATGCCCAGACCCGCAATTCGCTGGTCCGGCGTATGCTGTCCATCAAGGCGGTCGTGCCGGAGATCATGCGTGACGTGGAAAAGACCATGCATGAGGACTTCATGCTGAACCTCTCCGGCACGCTGGAGGCGGACAGCCATGCACGCATGGCCGACATCCTCAACAAGATGGACCGCGAGCATATGGAAGACGCGCTGGAAAACCTCAACGAAGTGAAACCGAAGACGGCCGAACTCCTGAAGGGGCTGCTCTTCACCTTCGACGATATCACCAACCTCAACGCCCGCACCCGCATGGCAATCTTCGACCAGATTCCGACGGACCGTATCGTGCTGGCGCTGAAGGGCACCAACGGACAGTTCCGGGAAGTGATCCTGTCGTCGCTGACCTCGCGCGCCCGGCGCATTGCCGAGCACGAGCTGGCAGCCGGCGAACCGGCGGCGCAGCGCGATGTCCTGGACGCCCGCAGCACCATCACCAACCTGGCACTGGAAATGGCGGCCCGGGGTGAGATCGAACTCAATCCGAAACAGGACGAGGGAGCCTTTTTCGCCTGACATCCGCTTACCTGAACCAAAACGCGAATATCCGGAAGCGCGGTGGGTGAATGGCAGAAGAAGACAAGGATTCAAAAACAGAAGAGCCGACCGAGAAAAAGATCAGCGATGCCGTCGAGAAAGGCAACACGCCGGTCTCCCGGGAAGCTCCGGTGCTCGCAACGTTCGTCGCGGCTCTTCTGATCGGAAGTTTCGTCGTGATGTCGGCATCGCGCCAGCTCGTCGCTCAGCTGACGCATCTTCTGGACATATCAGGAGGAGTGGACCTTGGAAACAGCGCTGATGCCCTGCTGCTCACCCACACGGTATCGATCGAGGTCATGCGCTTTCTGGCGCCCATCGTCGCCATTCTCGCAGTGTCGGGCCTTGCTTCGGCCTTCCTGCAGAATTCGCCTAGCATCGTCTTTCACCGCATCAAGCCGGATATTTCCAAACTCTCGCCCCTCAAGGGCTGGAACCGCATTTTCGGCGCCCAGGGCCTCGTGGAATTCCTCAAGGCCGTTTTCAAATTCTCCACGGCCAGTGCCATCGTCTATGGCCAGTTCCGGGCGAAAGAAGCGGAACTGATCAACGCCATGTTCACAGACCCCAGCGCCCTGCCCGAAGCGATCCTGCAGATTTCCATGAAGCTGATCGCGGGGGTGTGTATCGTCACCATCCTGCTCGTCACCGTCGACATTCTCTGGTCGCGCGCCCATTGGCGCAAGAACCTGCGCATGAGCAAGCAGGAGATCAAGGACGAGCACAAGCAGATGGAAGGCGATCCGATCGTCAAGGCGCGGCAGCGCTCCCTCGCCCGCGACCGCGCGCGAAACCGCATGATCGCCGCCGTGCCGCAGGCAACCCTTGTGGTCGCCAACCCGACCCACTTTGCAGTTGCCCTGCGCTATGACGGGGAACAAAATCCCGCTCCGGTTGTTGTAGCAAAGGGGCAGGATCTGATTGCGCTGAAGATCCGCGAGATCGCGGAGGCCAATAACATTCCCGTGATCGAGGACAGGCAACTGGCCCGCTCCCTATACGCAGCTACGGAAGTCGAGAGGATGATTCCGCCGGAATTCTACAGGGCAGTTGCGGAAATCATTTGCTACGTGTACTCACGCCAGGCCAAAACTGCTGTATAAATTAATGTATCTGGAGGTCCGGGGAATGCACGATATGCCTGAAGGCAACGGAAACAGGCCGTCGTCCCTGGACTGCGACCGTCAGCGCCAGCAAGCGATCGCGGCCGCCCTCACCGACTTCATCGAGGATCTGAAACTCGTGGATGTGGTCGATTTCGTCGCCTATATCCGCACGGACCAGCACGGCAATATCGAGGAACTGATTAAGACGTCCGCCGAGCTCTTCTTCAAGGAAGGCTCGCTGCGCTATTCCATGGCAGCACAAGCGGACGTCGAATGGGAAGAGACGCCGAAGATCTCGCTCGACCTGGAGTTCTTCAACAAGGGCGTCTGGATCTACTTCACCGTCGTGCTTGCCTGGCCGGACAATGCTGTCAACGTTTCTTACGTCGAGGTGCCGGATGCGGGCGGCGACAAGGTCAAAGAGACGGAGATGCTGCTCGAAGCGCTGAAGGATGCACGGTTGAGGTAGGGTACTACTCTTGGTATAAAATTCTTGGATCGCAGCCGGAAAATCAGTTTTTCGCCACGCCCCACTAGGGCGAACCAAGTCGTATATTGCCAGATCGTGGCACAGGCTTGGTTGAGGACAAACTGAAGTAACGCGACCACTGGTTCCAGACGTCACTTTTCTTTTTGGAAACCCAATAGCGTGTCCAGAAAGCCAACAATACCGCGAGCTGCGACCTTGTCGCCAACCTGCCATTCGGCATAGGAATTGCCGACCAAGGGCCTGTATATTGCCAATGCCTTGTAGAGTGTGTCTTCCAGTTCTTCAGTCGAGGGATTGGAGATTTCCGGTGTCACACTGCCGGTCACCGTGCCGTAGCGGTCGAATAGAATGAATTTGACGCTCACCACTTCTGCCCCGTTCAAGGTCATACCGTTGGCGAAATATAGAACGTTCCGCTGTTTATCGAGCGTCGGGTAGATCTTCCACCCTGTGGCCTCAAAGTGTTGACCAAGCGCCTCACCCTGTTCAAGCAAGGTCTCCGTCAAAGAGTTGAGAAGGGATTCAATTTTTTCGGAGACTTCGCTGCCCCAACCATCATAAGAAATGCGCCCCTCATCGCTCGGCGCGTAAAAGCCTACCCAGGCGACACCTGGAAAGGGCTTGAACAAGATCATATCATCGCTGGAGCATTGATCAGGTGGAAAACCATTGAATTCTACCAAGAATTTGCACCTCTCCTCCGCGTTAAGATAATAGCCTCGCCCATCCACCGGCGTGAGTGTCCCTCTGCCGGCGCTTAGCGGCTGGGTAAAAGGTATGGGATGGTAATTCGCTCCTGCCACTTGCAAGATTAATCGTTTGGCGAACCAGCAAACCGTTGCCACCAACGGAAAAACGTATTTCTGATAAACACGCTTTATCATTGGACCTCCCAAAACTTCAAAATCAAAATAGCGGGTGAAGAATATCTGCACGAGAAATCCACCGGTAATACTCACGCGTCAGCCTTCTCATAACGGGTTTGCTGGAGAACCGCAGCATGCATTCACCCAAGCGGTGCGATTTTGTCGAACAGCCCCTTTTGGGTGTCCCAGGCTGACCTGGTACACCGATCTTAAGCCCGGTCTGCCTTTGCTTTTTCGTAGGTGGCATCCAGCCTGGATCTCAGATACTCAGCCCCGGAAATCGGCGGATATTTCGCCGACCGGCCTGCTGACTGACATCCTGGCAGGCAGGCGATCTCCGCATCCGGGTTCGGATCCAGGAAAAAGGCGATCGAATAGCGCTCCATGCCGCTGTCGTTGACGACCCGGTGCGGGGTGGAAACGTAAGTATCGTTGGACCAGCGCATCAGGCAGTCGCCGATGTTGCAGATGAACGCCCCCTCCAGCGTTGGTGCTTTCAGCCAGGCGCCATCACGGCGGCGTACCTCCAAACCTCCGACCTGATCTGGAAGAAGCAAGGTCAGGTTGCCGTAGTCGGTATGTGTACCGGCGCCCAGCTGGCCTTCCCGGACACGGGCGGGCTGCGGCGGATAATGCAGCAGGCGTAATGTGGCGAGCGGTGCATCAAGCTTGTCTTCAAAGAAATCCGGGTCCGACCCAAGATCGAGCGCAATTGCCCGGTGCATCTGCCGGCCGAGGCTCCAGACCGCATCGAAATAGGTGAGCAACGTCTCCTTCCAGCCGGGGATCTCCGGCCACTGGTTCACCGCCCGGAACGGTTCGCCCGCAAGGATCCGCGGATCGTCCGGTGCAAGATTCCAGCCTATGTTGAAGGCTTCCTTCAGGTCCGAAGGTTTTGCCGGATCCAGCGCCTCGCCTTCCATCGGCACATAGCCGCGATTGGTTTTGAAGAAATCCTTTGTCAGCGCCATCTTGTCGTCGAGCGGCAAGGCGAAGAGCGCGTGGGAGGCAGCGAAAGTTCGATCGATCAAGCCTGGATCAATGCCGTGACCGGTTACATAGAAAAAGCCGACTTCCCGCGCGGCACAGCCCAATTCTTCTGCGACCCTATCGAGACCGTTTTTCCCGGAGGACAAGGCACTAAGGTCGATAACGGGAAGGTTCATGGCAACTTCACTTTCAAATGCGGCAGGCAATACCGATTGCGACCGGGCAATGATAGGACGAACCGGCGGTCCAACGGCATAAAAACGCCGGACAGATATGCGCTTGCGAAAGCCGTGCTAAACCCCACCTGAACTTGCAAGGTCCGCCCTTCTTACCAGTTTTCATAACCCCGGAAGCGCCAAGATGAAGAAGATACCGATACCGGAGGAACCGACACAGATGGTAACTGCCATCGTTGCCTATGCCGGCATCGCCATGCGGTTGCACCATGAACTGTCGAACCATTCGGACACTTCCGGTGCGGATCTCGAAACCATCAAGACGGATCTGATCCGGGAAGCCAAGAAGGCGATCCCTCATGGAGATTTCGCGAAGGACGAAATCGGTGTCTACAAGACGATTTTTCAGGCAATCGACACGATTTTCAGTCCGGTCGAATAAGGAATGCGGACGAGGCAATCATGAATGCTTGCCGTCAAAAAAGCGGCGCCCAACCGGAGCCGGACGCCGTTGCCTGGGAGGCGGCAGGAGGTAATCAAAGACAAGCAGAAAACAAACCCGCTTCAGTGCGTGATGATGTCTTCCTTGTTGAAATAGTTAAACTCTTCCACCAGCACGTCATGTACGACCGGCCGGCCAAGCCGGGCATTGGTGGTCTTCTTCAGTCGCTCTGTGAAAGCTTCAAGATCGTAGCGTTCCAGGTTGCGGAAATCGAGGGTCTCGTCGGAGTAGAGCACCCGGAAGGCCTCATCGATGAGGAAGGGATGCGGCGGCACCGGAAGGCGCCGGAGCGTGTCGCCATCCGCTGTGAAGACCATCTTGATGACCACGTAGCCCTGCAACGTGCCGTCGAAGAGGATCGGGACGTTGACCGGCTTGATGGTCTCGTAATCGAGACCGACAAAAGCAGGCTCGTCACCGCCGATGCGTTTCTGGGCGGCGAAATACTGGGTCGTGGCATAGCCCGACACCACCATGGTGAGCGACATCCACAGACCCGCGACCAGGATCTTCATCATCGCGCCGGCTCCGGAAAGGGGGCCTGGTAGGTGCCGTCGGAGTCGAAATCAAGCATCGTCCGCGACATCAGCGAGACCACTTCGGAAACCGCGTTCATGTGCAGCTGAAGCAGTCCTGCATTTTCCTTGAGGACGTCCTTGAACTCGGCAAGCTCATCGCGAAGTTCATCCGAGTAGGCTGCCGGCGGCACCAGATTACGTGCCCGTGTCAGATCCAGGAGCGCCTGGCTCTTGCCGTATTCGAAGATCTTCAGGTCCGCCGTCGGATTTGCCCGGAGCGCGCGCGTCTCGTCGCCGACGGCACGAATGGCGCGCCGCACGGCAACCACCAGCGGCATGGACCGGGCGGGGTCAGGCGCTGCCGGCCGCAAAACAAGTTCGGTCACGACGGCATCCTGCGGGGCAAGATCGTTGGCGGCATCCATCAGGCTTTCACTCCCTTGTTGAGCGTATCGGATATGAGATCGGCAATGCCGACACCGCCACTGGCGGCGAGCTGGTTGGCGACCTGTTCGGCGAGCATCGATTTCCAGATCTCGCCAGCGGCACCCTTGCCGAAAATCTCTTCGGAATCCTGGGGCAGCATGGTCTCTACGAACTGGGTCAGGATCATCGCCTCGAACTGCTTTGCGGGCGATTTGGTGACGGCAGCCGTGTCTGTTCCCGTTGCCCTGACGCTGCTCATCTCGGTGGAAGCGCGATTGGACGCCCCGGTAAAGGCCAGCTGGAACCCCTCGCCGCTGCCGCCGGCAGAAATCGACCGGAGCCTTTCGGTGGCATCGGCCAGGCTCACCGGGTCGGCTGCCTTGACAACGTCCAGGATCAGATCGGAGGGAGGCGAAATCGCCATATCGGGCTCCTTGAATTCTGTCGGGTGCAAACGGGGTGCGGCTGACGACAGGGCAAGGCTAGCAACAAGCTTTGGCCGGAACCCGTTTGCCGCTTCAGATGTAGCGGCCCCAGCTTGCGGGAGGCTTGCGCGCTCTCCGCCTGTCCCTCCTCAACCGTATCGGCGTTCCAGGAGTTCCATGAGGTCGCGTTCTTCCTCGGCACGCTGTTCCTCGCCTCGCATCCTTGCCAGCCGTTCTGCCATCAGCTTCAGCATCAACCGCTGGCGGTCGTATTCGGAGTTCACCTTGGCGCGGGCTTCACTCAGGCGCGACATTTCCTCGATGATCCGGCGCAGGCGCTCCGCCGCATTGGCTATGAAGCGGTCATGCTGGGCCAGGTCGCCGTTGGAGAGCGCCAGCAGGATGCGCCGTTCCTTTTCGTTGAGCTGATAAACCTGGGCGTCGAGCTTCTGCAGAAGCCATGAGGAAAACAGGAAGATCTGCTTCTGCATCCGGAACAAGCGTTCGATATCCTGACTGTTGCGCGCCATCGGACTACCCTATTTGGAGCCAAGAGAGATAGCCGTCGAGGAAGATCATGATGGCTTCCGCGATGACCAGATAAAGGAAGTAGAGACCGCCCGCGATCACGAACGGCATGGAGATGAAGTAGACGGGGATCTGTGGTGTCAGCTTGTTGACGAGACCGACGGCGAAGTTGACCACCACGGAATAGACGATGAACGGGCTGCAGACCCTGAGCGCCAGCAGAAAGGTGCGGCCCATCTGGTCGGCGAACTGTTCCAGGCTCGCCAGTGCCGCCAGCGGCTGTCCGACCGGGATTGCCTCGTAGGACGCCGTAAGGCCGCGCAGGATTTCCCAATGCTGGTTGGTGATGAAAACCATGGCGGTCGCCGTCACCGTGAAGAGGTTTGCCACCGGCGGCAGGGAATCGACGCCATCCACCGGCATACCGGGCATATTGGAAAGACCGATCGCCATGGAGACCAGGGTCGTCATGGTTTCCAGCGCTGCCAGAAAGATCCGCCCCAGAAAGCCGATGAAGGCTCCGGTCAGCAACTCCGCGCCGATGAAGCCGGCAACGGTGCCGAGCTGTTCGTCCGGCAAGGCCGCCTGGACACCCGGCGCCAGCAGCGGTGACAGGGCAAGCGCCACCGAGATCGAGATGAACAGACGCACCTGGACCGGCACCCGGTTGCTGCCGAAACCTGGAATCACCATCAGGCAAGCGCCGATCCGGCAGAACAGCAGGAACACGGCCAGGAGCAGCGACGAGCTGAACTCGCTGAAAAGCAGCCCGCCGGAAATCACGAGACGCTGCCGAGTGCCGCGACGTCGACACCGCGGGCGATTTCCAGGTGTGACAGGACGGGAAGCGTCGGGAACATGCGTTCCACGATCATGCGCACATAAGGCCGGGCATCGGGGGCCGCGACAATCGCAAAGCGGCTGCCGCCCTTCATGTGTTTCTTGACCGCATCCGACATCTGCGTTCCGAAATCCTCGACCAGCTGCGGTTCGATGTCGAACTCGATGACATCTCCCTTGCCGTCGCGCTTCAACGCATTGTGGAAGGCAAGATCCCAGCGGTTACCGAGGCGCAGCACCTTCAGCGGACCGCCTTCGGCGAGATCGCCGCAGATCTGCTGGGCAATGCGCATGCGCACATGTTCCACCACCTGTTCGGAGCGGCGCACATGAGGAACGATCTCGGCGATCGCCTCCAGGATCAGGTTGAGATTGCGGATGGAAACCCGCTCGGCCAGCAGCAGCTTCAGCACCGCCTGAAGGCCGGAGAAGGACGTATGCGCCGGGCAGATGTCGTCGAGCAGTTTCTGGTATTCCGTATCCAGCCGGTCAAAGAGCTTGCGCATGTCCTTGTAGGAGAGCAGCTGCGGCAGGTTGTTGCGGATCACTTCGCTCAAGTGCGTCAGGATCACGGTGATGTTTTCCGCCGGCACCAGTCCCTGGCGCTTCAATTCGTCCTTGTAGGCAGGCGGCACCCAATAGGCGGGCATGCCGAACGCAGGTTCGCGTGTCTGGTCCGCCGGGACCGGCAGCGGCTCGTCGCCGGTCGGGATCACCAGAAGCTCGCCGACTTTCAGGTGCTGCGAGGCGATGATCGTGCCGTGGATCTTGATCTGGTAACTCTTCGGGTCGAGGATCAGGCTGTCGGTGACGCGGATATCCGGCACGACGAAGCCGTATTGCTCGGCGAATTTCCGCCGCATCTTGGCAACCCGGCGCGAAAGTTCACCGGTCTTGGTGAGGAGTTCGGCGGAGAGCTGCTTGCCGAGGACAAGTTCGACTTCCGCCGATTTCAGCGTTTCCTTGACGCTGTCCTTTTCTTCCAGACGCGCCTTTTCTTCCGCCACGCGTTTCTTGTCGTCCTCGACCTTCCTGGCTGCCGCCAGGCGCTTCGGTATGGCGTAGCCGATGAAGCCCATCAGACAGGCGAGCAGCAGGAAGGGCAGCATCGGCAAGCCCGGCATCAAGGCAAAGATCGCCATCAGGATCGCTGCCACGAAAAGCGCGCGCGGATAACCGCCGAGCTGGCCGAGAACAGCCTTGTCGGTCGAGCCCCGGGTCCCGCCTTTTGAAACAAGAAGACCTGCGGCGAGCGAAACGATCAGGGCCGGGATCTGCGAGACGAGACCGTCGCCGACGGAAAGTTTTGTGAAGACGTCGGCGGCGTTGGCAACGGTCATGTCGTAGCGCGTCACGCCGATGACGATGCCGCCCAGGATATTCACGGCGGTGATGATGAGACCGGCGATCGCGTCGCCGCGCACGAATTTCGAGGCACCGTCCATGGCGCCGAAGAAGGAACTTTCCTCTTCCAGTTCCTTGCGCCGGCGTTGCGCTTCCTTGTCGTCGATGAGACCGGCGGACAGATCGGCGTCGATCGCCATCTGCTTGCCCGGAATGGCATCAAGGGTGAAGCGCGCACCGACTTCCGCGATGCGGGTGGCACCCTTGGTGATCACCATGAAATTCACGATGATCAGGATCGCGAAGACGATCAGGCCGATGACAAAGTCGCCGCTCATCACGAACTGCGAGAAGCCGTTGATGACGTACCCGGCCGCGTTCAGCCCCTCATGACCGTTGGCAAGGATGGCGCGCGTCGTGGAGATGTTCAGCGACAGCCGCAGCATGGTCGCAATCAGCAGGATCGTCGGGAAAGACGAGAAGTCCAGCGGCCGCTGGATCCAGAGCGACACCATCAGGATCAGGACCGAGAGCGCAATCGACATGGCGAGGCCGATATCGATCAGGAACGTGGGGATTGGCAGAAACAGGACGGCAAGTATCAGGACGATGCCGATCGCGAAGCCGATGTCCCGGCGGCCATCCGGCGTGCCCTCGGAAACCGGCGAAAGGGAAGTGTCTGTCATACCGTCTCTCTGCTGCAGGTCTGATGAGGGCACCCTCGCCTTCCAAGCTTGCGCGAGGCTGTCAGACGGGCAGGTTCAGGACTTGCGTAAGGCACGCCGAAACCGAAACGGCCCGCATCCAGGCGGATGCGGGCCGGCAGGGATCATCAAGAACGAAAGGGAGGTCAGAACCCGGTCTCGATGCGGCTGTAGATCAAGGTGGTCAGCGTATAGATCTGGCCGCCGATAAAGGGCCCGGCGACGACGATCATCACCAGAATGGCGACAATCTTCGGAATGAAGGTGAGCGTGACTTCCTGAACCTGGGTCAAGGCCTGCATCAGCGCGATGCCGATACCGACAATCATGGCCGGAACGATTGCGGGGGCGGATCCGACCAGGATGGTCCAGATTGCGGTCCGGACCAGATCCAGGGCATCAACTTCATTCATGTCGTTCCATCCGCTCCCGATCAGGAAATGGTCACACCCGGTCCAAGCAGGATGCCCTGGCCGTTGTCGAGTGCCAGAACCGTGCCGTCGGAATAGACCTCGACCTTCTCCACGACACCCGTCGTGCCGTTGGCATCGGTCACCGTCCGTCCGATCAGGTCGTCCACCTGGCCGAAGGAGAGGTTCCTCAGCAGCGTCTCCAGCTTCGCATTGGTCTGGATAGTCTGTTCAACTTGGCTGAAGCTTGCGAGCTGGGAAAGCTGTTCGGAAGCTTTCATCGGTTCGGTCGGATCCTGGTTCTGCATCTGGGCCATCATCAGCTGCAGGAAGGTGTCGTAATCGACCGTCAGCTTCTTCTGGGCAGCTGCTGCCGCACCGGTTCCCTGAGTGGCGCTTACGCCTTCAACGCTTGTCATGCTGGTTTCTCCTCAAACGACGGCCAGACGGGGGCTTCCTTCAAACCGGTCTCTTGCGACCGGACGCGGGGCCGGTTGGGCTTGCTGGGCCGGTCTGGCAGGCTGACGGGCGTGCCCGCCGGGTCCGGACTGGCTGGTCTGGTTGGCCTGACTTTTTTCGGCAAGCATCAGACTTGCCTCGAGCGGATAAAGGCCGCGCACGATCTTCATTGCCTCGAACCAGCGCTCGGAACGGGCGAGGTCCTCCACCTCGTCGAGGCGCAGCAGGATCTCCCGGGTGGAAAAAGCGGATTTCACCGACCCCAGAACCAGGTGGAACATGTCCTGCACCGCCGGTGCGGAAACCGGATCGATGATCATGGTCTGCAGGATGAAGTAGAGCTGGCGCAGCGGCGTCGTGGCGTCTTCCGGCTGCAGCACATGAGCTTCCAGCAGGAAGACCGCATCGTTCAGAAGCTCTATATTGGTCTTGCGTTCGGCCCGGATCACCGCGCCGTTGAGGAACAGGCGCTCGCCTGCTTTTAATCCGATTTTCATGTTGCTTAACCGTCCAGGCTGTCGCGGATGATGGAATTGATCTGAATGATGTCGGCGAAATCCTCCTGCTCCCACTGGCGCAGGGACTCCACTTCCTTCAGGACCCAGATACCGACGGAGATCAGGTTTGCCCTCGTCTCGATCGGCAGTTCGTTGGCGTCGTCCGCCAGGTGTTCCAGGAAGTAGCTCCACAGGCGGCGCGTATAGAACAGCGCGTCGACGGCTTCCGGCGACTTGACGCCACGTTCGCTGGCGACGTTGAGCTTGTCGATCACGATCGACATAGCCTCATGCTCGTTGAGCCGCTGGTCGGAGCAAAGATCATCCATAACCTCGGCGTATGACAGATTGTACATGGGCCCTCTCAAGCTTGGGTTTGATGTGCGGTTTCAGGCACTTGTCCGGTCTCAGAGATAGTTGAGGATGCTGAGGCCCTGCATGCGGGCCGTCACCGCGTATGTGGTTTCAAGCTGGGTCAGCGCGGTGTTGAGACGCACGGACGTTTCCTCCAGATTGACGTTTTCAAGATCGTTGATGCGGCGGTTCAGGATGTCGGTCTGAACTTTCAGCCGGTCGCTCGCGAGCTTCACCTGCTCCTGCACATTGCCGAGCTTGCCCATCTGGCTGGTGACCCCGGCGATGCCGGTGCCCAGCTTCTCGATGGCCTTGTCGACCACCACTTTCCAGGTACCCGGATCGAGGTTCTCATTGCCGAGATCCGACATCATCGTGTAGGCGGCGGCGAGATCCCGAAATGCCTGCTGATTGGCGCTGACCGAGCTCGAGACGGTTTCGCTGGCGGAAATCCGGCTGGTGAGGACGCTGCTGGAGGCCGTCGACCAGGTTGCGCCCCAGGCGGGATCCTGGAACATCGCGTCGAAGGCGCCGTTGAGGTAGGTGCTCATGGCCGACGGTGTGATGCCGGAGACGCCCGGATTGGCCTGGTTGATGCCGAACTCGGTCAGGAACGCGGCATCAGCTGCCAGCTTGTTCGGCGACGCCGGGTCCGAATAGTCCGCAAAGGGTTCCTGGTCCGAATTGATCCCGGCGAAGACATAATTTCCGTTGAGCTGCGTATTCAGCCGCGAGGTCAGCAGCTCCATGTTGCCGATCGCGTCGGCCTTGACGATGTCGGAGCTGCCGCCGTTTTCACGCAGGGCCACCAGCGTCGCCAGAAAATCCTGCGCGTCGGACAGCATGTCGCCCATCGCCGCCTGGCTGACGTCGAGCCGTGAACGGGTCAGTGCATTGGTGTCGACGATGCCGTCCAGAAAATGGAACTCGGCCCGGAGAGAAACGCTCTCGCCTGTCCTGGTGCCAAGGTCGAGACCGACATCGTATTTTCGACCGGAAGAGAGTTCGATGCTCAACCGCTGAACCAGGCTCGACTGGCTCTGGATCTGCCGGCGCGATGCATCGGCCAGCGAGATCGTGGAGATATAGGTGGTTTTCATGGCGCTTACCTCGCTGCGGCCAGTAGGTCTTCAAGCATGGCGTCGACCGCGCTGATCAGCCGGGTCGCGGCCGAATAGGAGCGCTCGATTTCCAGGAGCAGCGTCATTTCCTCGTCGATATTGACGCCGGTCTTGTTGTTGAGGTTTTCCGCGGTGCGGCCGAGAATGACGGCCTGCACCTCGACATTTCCCGTCATGGTCTTGCGGCCGGATTCAAGCCAGCTGACGGAAGTCGCCGCAAAGCCGCTCAAGGAGTCCGTCGGATCCAGTTCGACGCCGCCGTCAAAGACCGTGTTCCTGTCAAAGGCGGAGACAAGCTCCTGCAGGCGGTCGGAATAGCCCGCCGCGCCGGCGGGATTGTAGTTGTAGTTCGGGTCGAACGGGTCGGAGATGCCGCCGTCGCGCAACCGGTCGAGGTTGCCGCCCTGGTCCGGGTCCGCATTGGCATTGACGACGATTTCCGCAGCCAGACCCGAGACGAGCGTGCCCGAAGCCGGGACGGCCGGGGCGCCTGACCAGGTGAAGAGACCGGCCTGATACGGGCCGCCGCCACCACTCTGGTCGCTTTCGGCGAAGACCTCGATCAGTCCGCGGGCGACTTCGTCCAACTGGCTCTGATAGGTGACCGAAACCTCGTCCCGCAGTTCGGCCAATCCCTGCAACCGGCCGGACCTGATCTCCATGACAGCTCCGGGACCTGCAACCGGGACCCCGTCGACCATCACCGAATTGCCGGTGGTCGTTGCCCCATAGACGATGGTCGGCTGGAAGGTGACGGCCCGAGCCTTTGTCTCGAACAGTGTGACGCCGCTGTCGGTATAGACAACGATATCACCATTGCTGCGGTTGAGCGTGGTGATGCCGATCTCCTCGGAGAGCTTGAGCAACACCTGATCGCGGCTGTCGAGGGCATCGGTCACGTCGGCGCCCGACTGCGTGCCCTTGACGACGAGGGAGTTCAGATCCTCAAGCTGCTTGAGCAGCGTGTTGATCTCCCGCACCGAGGTTGCCATGTCCGCATCCGCGTTGGCACGAACGCTCTGGATCAGAGTCGATCCGGAATTGAGCGTCCGAACCATCTCCTTGGAAGCCTGCAGCACATCCTGCGCGAGGATGGCGTTGTTCGGATCGGCGGAAAAATTCTGCAGGGAGAGCTTCAGTTCGCCAAGCTTTGCCGCCGGGGACAACTTGTTCTGGGTGTCCCCGGAGGTCTCGGCAAGCCGGGTCAATCCGCCCAGAATTGCTTCCTGCGCCGTTCCGGTGGACGTTGACTGGAGCAGCGAGGAATAAAGAGCGCTGTCGGTGACCCGGCCGATACCGTCGACCCGGAGGCCACCGGACTGGCCGCTGTCGGTGTAGGTCTGGCTCAGGAGCACGGATTTCCGCGAATAGCCGGGGTCCTGGGCCCCGGCAATGTTGCGGGCAACGACCGAGGACTCTGTCTGCCGGGCGGCCAGTGCGGACTGGGCGACCTTGAGGGCGACGGACAAACTCATGACTAGTACTTTCCGGTTGGCGGGTTTGCCGCGTTAGCGGACTAGGTTCACGAGCTGCTCGAGCAGGTCCGAGCCCGCCTTGAACACCTGCGAATTGGCGGTGTAGGTGCGCTGAGATTCGATCATCGAGGTAAGTTCGTTGCCGAGATCGACGTTGGAGTCTTCCAGGCCTCCGACCTTGATCTTGCCCATGCCGCCCTCACCCGCGAAGCCGACGCGCACATCGCCTGAATCGAACGACGTGCTGTAGACGTTGCCGGAACTCGGGCTCAGCCGGTCGGGGCTCGGCACGTTGGCAAGCGGGATCTTGTAGATCGCGCGGCGATCGCCGTTGGTGTAGATCGCGAACAGCGTGCCGTCGTCGGAGAACTCGACATTCTTCACCGCGCTTGGTGCGTTGCCATCGGCATCGACGTTGGTCACGGTGAAGTCGGCGTTGAGATAGGTCGACTGGTCGAGATCGAGATCGAAGGTATTGCCGTTCGGCACAGCGATGTTAATCGTGGTCGCGCTGGCAGCTGCCAGGTTGCCCGTGGTGACATCGAAGGTCAGCGTCTGGCTGTTCAGCGCAGGTGCCGTATAGGGGAAACCGCCGCCTGGACCGGCGTCGGCCGCGTTATAGACTGTCACTTCCCAGTCACTGTCGGCCGCCGTTTCGGTAACCTTGGAATAGTAGACGTCGAGTTTCACCTCGTTGCCGAGATTGTCGTAAACGATCATAGAGGTCTTGTGGGAATAGGCGGCGGTCGCGGCGTTGGCGGAGGGCAAATCCGCGGCCGGAACGATCGCAGCGTCCTCGCTGACATTCACCCGCAGGAAGGCTTCGCTTGTCGGCACGGCTTCGAGCTGGTTCTGGGTGATGTTGATCCGCTCCAGGCCGCCAAGGCCGTTGGCAACTGTGGTCGGCGCGGTGGTGCCGTTGATCGGGTAGCCCTGGAGATAATAGCCGGCCGTGTTCAGCAGATAACCGTCGCCATCGGGAACAAAGTGGCCGGCACGGGTCAGGAAGTTTTCGCCCGCCTCGTTTCCGACAACGAAAAATCCGTTGCCGTCGACGGCGAGATCAAGCTTCGAGGTGGTGAAGCTGATATTGCCCTGCTTGGTGATCTGGTATTCGGTCTTGGCCTCGACGCCGCCGGAATTGAACGAGCCGGCCCCCTGCGAGACAACAAGCGATGAGAACTCGGACTGGGCTCTTTTGTAACCCGTAGTGCTCGAGTTCATGATGTTCTCGGCAACAGTGCCAAGCTTGCTAGACTGCGCATTCATGCCGGAAACGCCGCTGCGCATCACTCCGAAAAGGCCCATGACAGGTCTCCTGTGTCCAATTCAACTGGAGACAGTCAACCCCGCCTGCCTTGCGCGAAGCTGTTCAAGCACGAAGAATAATCATTTATACTCAAATACTTATTTGCCTAAAATTGTAATTATCAAACAAAAGAAAAGCATCGGCACAGAAAAACACCGATGCTTTGTCTCAAGCGCCGCAGAACTGCTTGGACTTATCTGTCCAGCTCCCGAAACCGGTAGCAACCATGTTGCGGATCACCGTGCACACATAGCGTTTTTGCGCCGGGTCATTGTTCGGTCCTGCGTGATACCGGGCAACAGCCATGGTCCAGGAGCCCTGGCTCTGGCGCAGGTCTTTCAGGAACTGGGCCGCGTATTGCACGTTTGCGCGCGGCTCCAGCATATGCTCGACCGAGCGGAATTTCTCGCCGTGGTAATAGGCATTGATCTGCATGCAGCCGATATCGATCAGCTTCTTGCCGTGCTGCTGCGCGTCGATGACATCATCCTTCGCTGCCTGCCGGCTCGGCGGAAACACCGACTTGCCCTCGATGTTGAGTGCGTAAGGGTAGAGCGAATTTCGGCGCCCCGTTTCCGTCAGACCAACCGCATAAAGAACGCCAAGCGGCACCTTGTATTTCTGCGCAGCCGCGATCATCTCGCGTTCGCAGACGTTCTGCGTTTCCGCGGCCGCCGGAAGGCTGGCGAGCCCGGCGCTAAAGATAGAGGCCGTCAGAAAGGCTGACGCGAGAACCGTCTTCATCACCTTCTCCTTTTGTGGACTGCGAAACTTGATACGCGTCTTCGCTGGTTTCTCGGGCTGCACGGCCTTGCTGCTGGCCCGTTCCGCCACCGGAATGCTGCGGCTGACCGTCAAACGGGTTGCCGCTTGCCGAACCGTTCTGGTTCTGGTTTTGCGTCTGGGGACCGGAGGAGTTGCCCCCTGGCTGAACCGTGATGCGGTCGTCCCCTGCCTGGATCGTGATCGTGTCGGCGCGGAAGCCGGTTGCCTTCAGCATCTGATCAAGCAGTTGCCGGTCCTGCTTCAGGACCTCGGCCGTTTGAACGCGGCTTGTCACCAGGGACACTTCAACACTATCACCGACCATCCGCAGAGACACTTTGACGGTGCCCAATTCGTGCGGGTTCAGCTGGATATCCAGAGTTTTCAGGACCGGTCCTTCCGCCTTGGCAGTCAGACCCGCCTGATCCGTCGCGCGGCCCGCAGCCATTTCCTTCATCGCAGTGGCAACCTGATCACCCACCTGCTGGGCGGGCGAAAGACGCATGTTGGGAGCGAAGTGCGTTTCCTGGCGCAGAACCTTGACCGTCCCGGCCGCATCTTCCGGCAGCAAGGACCGCTGACCTCCGGGTCTTGAAGAACCGTCCGAAACCGCCTCTGGCTCAACGCCGAACTGGGCAAAGAGCGACGACGTGCCGGTGCGGACCATGCCGTCGCCATCGCCTTCCACTAGGACGCTGCCCTGCCCCGTCATCTGATTGTTCACTGGTGAACCGGCGCTGCCGGGAGGTGCATTGGCAGCAGGCGATTGAGACTGAACCTGCTTGCCGGCGAGCACGGCATTCAAGGAAAGACCAGCGTGCGCGGCAGGCGTCTGCAACATGGTTGCCGCCTTCGGATCCGGCTCGGTCTCCGGCGCCCCTTCCTTTTCGCCGCCGACGGCAACCTTGCGTGCAAGGGCATTCTGCGATGCCTGGCGCAAGGCATCCACGAGGTTGCTGGTTGAAAAGGCGACCGCTCCTGTGGCTTGTTCCATGGCGGTTCCGGCGCTACCGGGTTCGGCGTTTCCTTGTACGGGGCTGCCATCCGGTCGGTCGGTTTCAGGCGCCCCATCAGGTTGGGAATCGCTGTTGCCGGCGTCGTCCTTTTTCATTCCCTGGAGAAGCGCCTGAAAGGCGGCAGCGGCCTCCCTCGAGGTGCTCTGCCCGCGCTCACCGGCACCACCATCCACCGGTTTTCCGGCCTTGGAAGCACCTGGAACCAGCGCCTGCGTGTTAACGGTCATTTTTGTCTCCGAGATGCCTAAGGGACGTTTCGGTGCGGCGCAGCAGCACTTCCGCCAGTTCCATATCCGGCGTTATCCAGTCCCGCGCTTCCGGGTCGGCCATGTTGCTGGCGACGTTGAATTCGCCGATGACATTTGAAGGCGGTTCCGGGAAATGGCGGACCGAGTTCAAGACCACATAAACACCGTCGAGAAGGGCCATGTCCTCGGGTGACAAAGCCGTCTTGTCGATGGACCAGAGAAGGTCACGGTTGGCAGTGATGAATTCGGGATCGAGCCGTGTGGCAGCAAGGTAGATCTTCAGGATCTCGCTCTCCTTGGAGCCCTCGATCGAAAGCGCCAGGGCTTCGGCCACCGCCTTGCGCGCCACATTGAGATGACCGGCAAGCAAGGCGGAGCGCCCAAGGCGGATGTAGAGCCCACGCCGGCTGTCGGCGTCGAATTCATGCAGCACGTCGTCCAGCAATGCGAACTTGTCTTCGCTCTTGACGAAGCCGAGCGTATCGAGCGCGAGCGCAAAGCGGCGGCGGAAGTCCCCCGCATACACCGATGTCTTGAAACGGCGCAGATAGCGGATGCTGAGAACCCGGAAACGATCGACATCGCTCAGCATGCCGGCGACGAATACCTCCCGCCGCAACGCTGCTTCTTCGACCAGCGTTCCTGGCATCAGTAGGCTTGCGACCTGCAACAGTGCCATGGCCTTTTTCGGATCGCTGCGAAGATAAGGCGCTGCCTTGACGAGCGCGACATGGCCTCCGAGGCTCGCGGGCAGATCGAGTGGATCGATCTCCACAAGCAGCAGCTCCATGTCGTCTTCGCGTCCCTCCACATAGGCAAGCGAGGCCTCCATCAGCCTGCGGTCGATGGCCGGAGCCGGATCGAGGGTCAGCAACTGGCGCATGACCTGCGGATGACCGCCGCTGAGCAGATGAATGACAGCGGCCCGTGCATTGCGCGGTTCCTGCCAGACGTCCACCGGCATCGACATGAAACCGGCATCCATTTTTTCCAACAGGGCGCGTTGCGCCTGCATGGCGTGGCTGTTGCCCTGTGCGATCTGTTCCTGAAGCGACTGCAGCGACCGGATCATTTCAAAAGGCTGCGGACCTCCTGTTCTTTTCCCGGTGTCCTGAGCGACGGATGTCTGGAAGGCAAGGAGTGCGCAGAAAAACCCCAGGAAAAGACCTGCCAGTCCGGACTTTCCAATTACCATCGCCCTGATCATTCCGAGCCCTCCAGCAGGTAGATCTCGATCCGCCGGTTCGGCGCGGCAAATGGATCGGCCGGAACCTTCAGCTGCCGGTCGGCATAGCCTTCCACCCGGTCGAACCGGGCCTTGTCGACACCGCCGCGGGAGAGCATGTAGAGCGCCATATGCGCGCGAGCCGAAGACAGGCGCCAGTTGTCGTAGGTTTCGGACTTGAACGGACGTGCATCCGTGTGGCCCTTGATCACGATCCGCCCCGGGGTTTGCGCCACCACTTCGCCGATTCGCGCCAGCAGCTTGACGAGTTCGGGCCGCGGCTCGGCAGAGCCGATGGCGAACATGCCGAAATTCTGGTCGTCGGTCAGGCTGATCAGGGCACCCTCGCCATCCCGTGTCACAGTGATGCGGCCTGCGGTTTCTTCCAGGACAGTTCCTTCGGTCTGCTCAAGCACTTCGGAGAGACGAGCGACCAGGATTTCAGCGGGCGCTGGCCCGTCCCCGGTTTTCGGCTGCACTCCGGAGCCCTGGAAGCGATCCTCCGTCGTGCCGTCATGTTGCAAACCGGCCTGTGTCAGGACATGCGCCACGACAGGATTAGTCTGGTCTCCGGTATCAGGTTTCGTGCCGGTGCCGACAAATTCGAAAGCTGTCGTCCCGTTCTGAACGTTTTCGCCTGACGCTGGCGCGACGGTGTCGTCCTTGGGCAGGAAGAGCGCCTGTCCCTTGTCCTCGGCAACACCTTCCTCGACTGGAGCGCCGAAGGCGAATTGTCCGTCGAGCGGCGTCTGGCCCGGGCCAGTGGTTGCGTCTGGTGTGCTCACCTCGGCTGCCGGCTCCGATCCGTCGACGCCCCGGCCCGGGCGGAATTGCCAGAACAACGGATCGAACGGATCCCGGTAGGCCTGGCCGCCCTGGGCGCCATCGGTTTTCTGCAGACCGGTGCCGATACCTTGCGGATTGTCTTCGCGGCTCCCGGCGACGCGGATCTTCTCCGACAAGGTGTCCAGGACAGCGTAGGGGTCGGAGAAGAGGATAGATTCCGAGTGTGTCTGGGTGAATTGACCGGACGCGCGAACCCCGCCCTGCTCCGGCAGTTCCTCGGCTTCCTCCAACTTGTTTCCGGTTTCGACGCCGTTGCCGAAATTCGCATCCTGGTCGACCGGCTCTTCGGAACCGCCGAGTTTTCCGGTGAAGAGCTTAGTGCCGTTTTCGTTGGTATCGCCGTGGATCTGTGGATCGTTGAGGCCCTTGCGGTTGGGAGCGGTCGAGGCCAGCTTGACCGGGTTGAAATACTGCGCAACCCCCCGGCGCACGCTGTCGTCGGTCACGTTGATCAGCCACATCACCAGGAAGAACGCCATCAACGCGGTCATGAAATCCGCATAGGCAATCTTCCAGACTCCATGCGGCAAGTGGTCTTCGTCCCAGCTGTTCTTGCGCCGGACAATGACGATTTCGTTCGGAACACCGTCCAGCATCACTCCGCCTCCGCTTTCAGCACTTCAAGCTGGCTGAGCCACTGGCCAAGCCGCGTTTCGATGGTGGTCTCGTCCAGCAGCGCGACAAGTTCGACCTGCTTGCAGGTCTGGACATCGATCCGCTGGCGCAATGAGGGCAGTTGCTCCAGCACCATGTCGACAAGGGATTGCGGGCCGCGAAGACGGATCATCTTTCCGGTATCTTCCTCGGCGAGCCGGTGCAAATTGGTGGCAAAGGCCGCAACAAGCTGATCGGTGATCCGCTCGCTCAGGAACGGCTGCAACAGCCGCGCCAGCGAATAGGAAATCCGCTGTTCCATGACATCCATGAAGCCTTCGATCGACGCACTGACATTGGCGGACTCCCGCATGTCGAAGCGTGTGCGCTCCTCGTCCATGAGGCGAAGGTGCTCCGCCCTTTCCGCGTCAAGGATCGCTTCGTAGTGGGCGCGGGTTCTGGCATTTCCCTCACCCAGGCCGCGCTCGTATTCGGCAACGAGGCGCTCCTCGACGCTCGGTTCAGGTGCGGTTTCGTCGCAAGGTTCGAGAACATCGACCAGGGCCGGGTCAAAGGCGGCAAAGGAACGGAGCCTTGCGGCGGAAAAGACCGGAATGTGCGAGGCGGCGGATGTGGTCATTAGATGCGCTCCGATTCATAGAGCCACTGGCGCAGGATCGCCGCGGACTGTTCCTCGTTGAATTCCAGAAGAGATTCCAGCTTGCGTAGAGCGGACTGGTTACGCTTGCTGTTGAGATCCTGAAGCATGTCGGAATGATCCGGCGGCACCAGATAGGCCTGCTCGCCATCCATCGGCTCGGCACGGCTCTCCACACTTTCCGGCAGCATGCCGATTTCCGCCATTTCCACCTGCTGCCTGGAGACTTGCGGCACCAGGGCGGCAACAGCCGGACGCAGGCCGAACCAGATCACCAGCATCGACACCACCAGGATGGCGAGCGCATTGATGATGTTGCCGGACTGACGCAGCAGATATTCGCTGACGCTGATCGGCGGGACCGGGGCCATGGCACGACCGCCATCGACGAAATCGACGACAGCAACTTTCACGTTGTCGCCACGCTCGCTCTTGATGCCGGCAGACGATGCCACCAGGGCCTCGATTTCACCGAGTTGCTCCTCGATCTGAGCCTGACTGGGTTCGCCGCCGATGGACTGGACCAGCCGGGCCTTGTCGACCAGAACGGCGATGGAGAGTTTTTCGACCCGGTAGCCATCCTGCGCGGTTTCGATCCGCTTCGACGAAATCTCGTAGTTGACGGTTTCCTCGCGGCGCTCGTTCTCTTCGCTGGAGCGCTCACCATTGTCAGCGGCAACATCTTCTTCCGGCAGGTTCTGTTCCACCGTTGTTGGAGCTGAAACGCTGGAGTTTTGCGCGTTTTCGTTCTCGCGGATGGTACGGACAGACCGTTCGGTGCGCGAATCCGGATCGAAAATGGTCTCTGCAATCGTCTTGCGATCGGTGTTGAGCTCCGCCGCAACGCTGACCTGGAAATTGTCGAGGCCGAGATAGGGCGTCAGGGTCTTGCGGATATTCTCCTGGATGCGGTTGCTGACTGCGGTTTCGAGAGAAGCGAGCTGGCCTGCGGAGGCCTTCGTCGGATCCTTGCCGGCAGCCAGGATGCCGCCGGATGTATCGAGAACCGTAACCTTGTCCGCCTCCATGCCCGGAACGCCGGCGGCGACGAGATGCCGGATGGCATCGGCCGTGCGAATGTCGTCCGGAACGTCGGAGCGGATAACGACGGAAGCGGAAGGAGGCTGCTGGTCGCGGCGGAAGGAAGCTTTCTCCGGCAGCACGATGTGAACGCGCGCCGCCCGGATACCCTGCATCAACTGGATCGTGCGGGCGAGTTCGCCTTCAAGCGCCCGTACCCGTGTGACCTCCTGCATGAAGGAGGTCAGGCCAAGCGAACCCAGCTCGTCGAAGAGTTCGTAACCGGCATTGGCGCCGCGCGGCAGGCCCTTTTCGGCAAGCAGCATGCGCGCCTTGGCCGTCTGTGCATGACTGACAAGGACCGAGCTGCCATCGGCGCTGATGTCGAAATTGATGCCGGCATCGCGCAAGGTGGAACCGATGCGGGTGACGTCCTCGCCATCAAGACCTGTATAGAGAGCCGTCTGTTCCGGCCGGCTCAGATAATAAGCGCCCGCACCGACGGTCGCGATAGTGGCGAGCCCGACAAGGGCGAGCGCGATCAATCGGCGCAGGCCCAGTTCCATCAGGTTTGCCCAGAGTTTTTCGGCGTGTTCACGGCCCGGCATGCATAACCCCTTCATGCGCGTATCGTTTTGTTGTGCTCACTATCGGCAGCGGAGCTTGCGCGAGCCTGTTAGCGCCGGTGGATGGTGAAGGCCGAAAAACAAAAAAAAACCGCGCCCCGGAGGGCGCGGTCCTCTTGCCTTGTAATCCGGCCGAAGGCCTGATGGATTAACGGAACAGGGACAGAATGTTCTGCGAACCCTGGTTGGCGATCGACAGAGCCTGGATACCGAGCTGCTGCTGGGTCTGCAGAGCCTGGAGGCGGGTCGATTCCTTGTTCATGTCAGCATCAACCAGCTGGCCGACACCGCGGTCGATGGCGTCACGCAGAGCAGACACGAAGTCTTTCTGCAGGTCGACGCGCTTCTTCACGGAGCCCAGGGTGGTCGCAGCGTTGGTGATGTCGCCGAGGGCGGCGTCAACACCGGCAATTACAGTGTCCAGACCAGCAAGGTCAGCGTCGGTCACGGCGGAAATGTCCAGATCCGCAATGCCGTTGCCGGTGATGTTGGTCAGGGCTGCAAAGCCGCGGTCCTGGTCGAGGATGCCGGACTGGTCGGCAGCGTCGTAAAGTTCCGTGGTCGTGGTGTCGATGGTGACGGTCTGGATTGTGATGGCGCCACCGGCGCGGGAGAACGAAGCCACAATGTCCTTGGCGGCCGCGTAGCCTGCTGCACCGGAGTCGACAGACAGCCAGTTTTCACCGTTGAACACGGCCGAGTCGGCAGTGTTTTTCAGCTGGTTCTGCAGCTCTGTGATGTCGGACTGGATCTTGCCGCGGTCAACGCCCGGCGTACGGGCGGCAACGACCTTGGCCTTGATTTCGTTCATGACATCAACAGTGCTGTCCATGGCGGTGTACATGACGTCGACGGTCGCAGCACCAAGACCCAGGGAGTCTTCAACGGCGCCGAGAGCCATGTTGTCGGAACGCATGGTGGTTGCGATGGACCAGTACGCTGCGTTGTCTTCCGCGCCGGAAACGCGATAGCCCGTGGAGATGCGGTTCTGCGTCTCTGCGAGGTTGGCGTTGGTGCTCCGCAGGGTCTGCAGAGCGGTCATTGCGGAAGCGTTCGTCATCAAGCTAGACATGATATGTCCCTTTCAATGTGTCAGTGGAGACTGGATTGGGACATGCCGGATTTGCACCGGCACAGCAGGGGCAGCGTCATGCTTTTGAACCTTGGGTGGGTTGGGTTCAACCTGCTGTAAGAAGGACCCTAGCGGCCCAACCTTGCGCGAAGCTTACGCCAATTCGATCATTTCGACGTTTTTCGATTTTTGACTTCGATATGCGCGCTTCACAACCTGGTCAACGTGCAATTTGAGCGTGTGCGATCTGATCGCCACAACAAGAAAAGGCGGAGCTCGCAAGCTCCGCCTTTTCAAGTCGCTTTGGCACTCGAACGCTTAAAAGAACGATCGGACCAGGCTTCCCACAAGAAGGTTCCAGCCATCGATCAAGACGAAAAACAACGCCTTGAATGGAAGGGAGATTACCGTCGGTGGCAGCATCATCATGCCCATGGACATTGTGATCGTTGCCACGATCATATCGATCACGAGAAAAGGCAGCGCGATGAGAAAGCCGATCTCGAAGCCGCGGCGCAATTCGGAAATCATGAAAGCGGGTATCAGCACACGCAGTTCCACCTCCCCGGCGCTAGCCGCGCCTTCATCGGTCAGGCGGCCGGCTGCGAGATCGTCGAAGAGCACCAGATCTTCCTCACGAACCTGGCTGAGCATGAATTCCCGGAAAGGTGCCGTCGTGCGGACATAGGCTTCCTGCTCCGATATCTCGTTGTTCATCAGCGGCTGGACGCCCTCCTGCCAGGCTTTGTCGAATGTCGGCGCCATGACGTAGAAGGTCATGAAGAGCGCGAGTGAAATCAGGATGAGATTGCCCGGCGTTGTCTGCAGTCCGATACCTGACCGCAGAAACGAAAAGGCGATGACGAAGCGCGTGAAGCTCGTCACCATGATGAGGATCCCCGGCGCCAGCGACAGAACGGTCAGGAGCGCGATCATCTGGACGATGCGCCCGCTTGCACTGCCCTCTCCCGCCGGCAGAAGCGCGGACAGATCCGGAACCTGGGCGGCAGCCGCACCAGACATCACAAGAAGCGCCAGACCGGCAAAAGCAACTCGCCTCATTGAATGACCACCGATTCCAGAATGACTTCGCTGATCTGGCCCTTGGTTCGGGTTCGCGCCCGCTCCGTCAGGTCTTCACGCAGATGCTGCAGACCGATGCCGCCTTCCAGATGCGACAGGGTGAGCGTGCGCATGTAGCCAAGAAAGTCGTCCTCGACCTTTTTCTTCAGAACGCCGACGTCTCCATCCGGATCCTCTTCCAGGAGGATCGACGCCTGCAGCCGGATCCAGGTCTCTTTCGGTGCGGCCATGTTGGTGACCAGCGGTTCCAGTGTCTGGAGCCGGGTGGAGGGTGAGAACGGCAGCGTTTCCGTGAAATTCTGCTGTTGACGGAGGCGGCCATGGACCTCTTCCTCCGTGTAGTCGGCGACATATTTCGCCAGTCCCGCGCCGGCACCGGTGCCGATAAGCGTGAGCAGCACAAGTGCGGCGACAAAACCCGAACTGCGGCTTTGCTGGGGCGCACCTTCAAACGGCACTTCAATGATAGTCGTCATGAACTTCTTTTCGCTTTTTCCGGATCAGGGTCAGAACGGGGTCACGATGTCGTAGATCTGCTGGCCCCAGCCTGGCTGCTGCACCTCGGAGATGCGGCCGCGACCGCCATACGACACGCGCGCCTCGGCGATCTTGTCGTAGGGAATGGTGTTGTTGGCCTGGATGTCGCGCGGGCGCACGATGCCGGCGATCTGAAGAATGCGCATCTCGAAGTTCACGCGCACTTCCTGGGAACCGGCTATGACCAGGTTGCCGTTCGGCAACCGGTCGGTAACGACAGCGGCCACCGAGAGCTGGATTTCCTCAGACCGGTCAATGGAGCCCGAGCCGCGCGATCCGGAGCCGGAATCAAGACCGAAATCGGCACTTCCGCCGCTGGATACACCATCCCAGTCCGTGTCGAGCGTTCCGCCGACACCAAGATCGGATGTCCGCCGCCGGTTCGAACTGTTGTCCAGGTTGGCACGATCGTTGATCTGGATGGTGACAGTCAGAACGTCACCGACCTTTTTCGCGCGCGGATCGGCGAAGAAGTTGTCGCGTCCGCTGGCCCAGAGGGAATTGTAGTCCTTGACCGTGCCCTGACTGAAAGTGCTGACCGGATAGGCGGCCGGCTGCTGCACGGCGAGGCCGTAGCCGACCGGAGACATTTCCGGCTCGCGGCCGACATCTTCCAGCTGACCGGCACATCCGGCCAGGACCACGGCGCCAAGTGAGTACAGGATGGCACGCATCAGAAACTCCGTTGTGTTTCGGGATGGGTCAGCCCCATCATCGACTGGGTCAGCTGGGCAGCACGCGAGGGTTCCATTTCGTCGAGGATGCTGCTGGCGACACGGGACTTGAGCTTGAGCAGCACTCCAACCGCGGCCTCTTCGTCCGTGGTCGACAATTGCGCGGCGGCAGTTTCGGGGCGCATGCGGCCGATAATGGAAACCACCTGGTCTTCAACCTCGTTCAAAAGGTCCTCGCGGCGCTTGACCCAGATTTCGAACTCCCGCTCCCGGCGCTGCAGTTCCTCGATCCGGCCCCTGAGCTTGGCTTCGAGACTGATCAGTTTCCAGGTCTGCCACTTGATGCGCGCGTCGGACGCGGCTTCCGCGATGTTCTTGCAATAGAGCTCGCTGTCCGGCGGCGGCACGGGTGCCTGCACACTGGCGACACCAGGGGTAGCGCCAGGTTGCGGCTTTTCGCGTGGCGCCTGGGCCATCGCGCCCGTAAGACCTGCGATCGAGAACGCCGCAAATGCCAGGAGCCCGATCGTCCGGCAGCGGTTCTTGTGAAATGGCATTGCGCCGTCCCTTGTGTTGACCCTCAGTGACTGCACCTTCCGGGATCGAGCTTGCGCGGGGCTGGCGAATGCAAAACGCCGCTCAAGGGAGCGGCGTTCTGAAAATCGGATTATCGGATCGCTGGATCCGGCAGGGACTATTGAACGACAAGTTCCGCCTGCAATGCCCCGGCCGTCTTGATGGCCTGGAGGATTGCGATGATGCCGGTCGGACGCAAACCGATCCGGTTGAGGCCGCGTACCAGGGTCGGCAGATCCGTGCCACCAACGACGGCAAGCTGGCCGCCGGTTTCCTGGGCATCGACATAGGTTCTCGGCACCACGACCGTCTCGCCGTTCTGCGAGAATGGCGAGGGTTGCGAAACCTCGGCCGCTTCGGTGATGCGGACCGTCAGGTTGCCATGCGTGATCGCGACAGTCGAAATCTGAACATCCTTTCCTATCACGACCGTGCCGGTGCGTTCGTCTATCACCACCTTGGCTGTCTGGTCGGGTGTCACCCTTATGGCTTCGATCTCGGCAACGAACCGTGTCATGCTGAGGTTGTTCGGTGGGGTCAGATCCACCGTGCGGTAGTCGCGTTCCTTCGCCACCTTGATGCCGTAACGCTCACGCGTGTACTGGTTGATGGCGTCGGTGATGCGCACTGCGGTGCGGAAGTCCGGGTTGGAAAGCTCCAGCACCAGTCCCGGAATTTGCGAAAACTTAGCCGGCAAATCTCTTTCGATCAGGCCGCCGTTCGGCACGCGTCCGACGGTGGGAATGCCCTGAGTGAGGCTTTCCGCGTCGCCGATTTCCGCAAAACCGGAAACGGCAACCGGCCCCTGGGCCACCGCATAGATCTGTCCGTCGGCACCCAGTAGCGGCGTAGCGATCAGCGTGCCGCCGGCGAGCGACGTCGCATCGCCAAGCGAAGACACACTGACATCGATGGTCGAGCCCTTGCCGATGAAGGATGGCATTTCCGCCGTGACGACGACTGCGGCGACATTACGTGTCCGCAGCCGCGCATCGCGCACATTGACACCGAGGCTATCCAGCATCGACTGCAGCGATTGTTCGGTGAAGGGTGAATTGCGCAACGTGTCGCCGGAGCCCTTGAGGCCGATCACCAGGCCATAGCCGACGAGCTGGTTGTCACGCACGCCCTGCAGGCTGGCAATGTCCTTGATCCGGACCGTCGCAGAGGCCGGCAACGCCATCAGGACGGCAAGAAGAAGCACGATAATCCGGGTCATCAATCAATTCTCCACGCGGATGGTGCCGTCTTCCTGGACCCTTCCGGAAACCACCAGTCCGCTATCGATGTTGCGAACGCGCACGAAACTGCCGGCGCCACCGTTCTGCAGGGCTTCGACCTGCATGATGATCGTCAGTCCCTGTTCCCGGAACACCAGCCGTGCCGGCTCGCCCCGCCGGACGAGGACCGGCTTTTCGACCGAATTCATTGGGACCGGCTGACCGGGCAGCAGGGTTCGGCGGGCAACCATGCCGACCAGCTGGCCGCGATGGGTGGAAACCGCAAATTGCTGGGCTGTCCTGGCCGGAAACTTTCGTTCGATCAGATCCTGATGCGAGATTTCGGTGCCCGCCGCTATCGTCTGCCGCGGCACGGGAAGATCGACACCGGCAGCGCGTGCGGCCGAACCGGCGAAAAGCGACAGCAATACCAGACAAAGAATACGCAAACCCATCACACTTGCCCCCTTAACGGATGCCGTTGGTAACGGTGCCGGCCATTTCGTCCGCGGCCTTCATGACCTTGGAATTCATTTCATAGCCGCGCTGGGCGCTGATCAGAGCCGTGATTTCTTTCACCGGATCGACGTTGGAACTTTCCAGGTAGCCCTGGCGAACGACACCAAATCCCGGATCGCCCGGAACGCCGGCAACAGCCCCACCGGATGCTTCCGTTTCGCGGAAGAGATTGCCGCCAATCGGCTCCAGACCGACGTCATTGGCAAAGTTCGAAAGGGTCAGCTGACCGAGTTCCCGCGGTGTGATTTCCCCGTCAACCTTGGCATAGACGTGACCGGACTCGTTGATCACGACCTCGATGGTCTCGTCCGGGACGATGATTGCCGGTTCGACCGCATAACCGTCGATGGTCACCAGGCGTCCCTCGGCATTCTTGTTGAAGGAACCGGCGCGCGTATAGAGCGTCTCGTCGTCCGGGCCCGTGATCTCGAACCAGCCACGGCCGTCGAGTGCGACGTCGAACTGATTGCCGGTGTTGGTGAGCGCTCCCTGCATGTGCAGCTTGCGGATACCGGCCGTGCGCACACCAAGGCCGAGCTGGGCACCTTCCGGCACCGGATCCTCACCGCCCCGGTTCGGCACGCCCTGAAGGCGTTCGGCCTGATAGAGGAGGTCGGAAAACTCGGCTTGAGACCGCTTGAAGGACGTGGTGTTCATGTTGGCGATGTTGTTGGCGACAACCTCGACATTCATCTGTTGTGCGCTCATGCCTGTCGCGGCGATCGCAAGGGCTTTCATGGGGTCTCTCCTTTGAATACGCAGGCTCTCACGGGGCTGAAATCAGCCGGTCAGATCGTCATGCGGCTGATTTCCTGGTAGGCGCTCACCACCTTGTCGCGGATGGCAATCGCAGTCTGGAGGGTGGATTCCGCAGCCATGACGGCTTCGACCACCTGCTGGACGGAGGCCTGTCCGTCGACACCGGCAATGGACACGGCCTCGCCCCGCTTGACCCTGTCGATCGCATCCTGTGAGACCTGTGCCATGGCGTCCGAAAAGCTTGCCCCTGCCACGGCACCGGTGCCACCGAGATCGGGCGTGCCGGCGGTGTAGCGCGTTGTGCTGGTGGCTTTCAGGACACCGTCGGTCGACGACGTCAGGGCGGAAATTTCATTGATCATGGTCAGTTCCTCAACAGGTCGATCTGGCGCATGACCATTTCGCGGGCCTGGGTCATGACTTTGAGATTGGCTTCATAGGATCGGTTGGTCTCGCGCATGTCGGCCAGCTCCAGGAGCGTGTTGACGTTCGGCATCTTCACGTAGCCGTCCACGTCTGCGGCCGGATGCCCCGGGTCGTATTCAACGGTGAAATCCGCCTTGTCCTCGCCGATGCCCTTCACCGAAACAAGATTGGCCTGATGGGCACGGCTGAACTCGCTTTCGAAAGTGATGGTCTTGCGTCTGTATGGATCGTCGCCGGATGTTTCACCTGTCGAGCGGGCGTTGGCGAGGTTTTCCGAAACCACACGCAGGCGCTCCGACTGGGCGCGCAGGCCGGCGCCTGAAATCTGCATCGTGGCAATGAGCGGATCGGACATCTTTGTTTTCCCTTAGGATTTTACGGCTGCGAGATACATCCGGTGAAAGGACTTCGCGACACTGGCGTTCAACGAATGATCGCGCGCGACCTCTCCTGCTTTCACCAGTTCCTGTTCCAGACTGACCGAGTTGCCCGAATGGGTGACGGTCCAGCTGTCGGCTTTTTCAACATCGGACGCACGGGCGACTTCCAAGGACTGGCCAAGGTGGCTGCCATGTGTCGCCGTCATGGCGAGCTGCGTCTTGCTAATGACCGTTGTGAAGGGCTCCAGGTCTCTTGCCTTGAAACCGGGTGTGTTCGCATTGGCGATGTTTTCAGCAATCGTTGCCTGGCGAACGGACAGCCAGTCATTGTTGTGAGAAACGAGTTTGGTCAGGAACACAGGTTCCATCGGAGACCTCCTATCGGCTCAGGTTGTCCCAAGTGATAAGCGGCCAAGCTTGCCCGAGGCTGGCTCAAGCAGCCGTTCGAAGCGCACGCGGCGCAAGCTCCACGCAATCTTCGCAGTGCATGCATTGACGACACAGGCCCGTCCGCTGCGTGGCCAACGAAGGAATACCAAAGCGGGAGTACCGCATGTCCATGTGGAAGCTGGGTTGCAGCAGCACATTTGATCATCGACCGGCCAGGAACCTGCCGGGACCGGCTGCGCTGATCCTCGTCCCGATCCTTTCTTTGGCTCCAACCCAGGCCGGTGCACAGGCCAATCCGGATTTCCAATTCAACCAGTTAAACTGCGACGCCTATGCAAGATCCTATGCGGATGCCCACACCTCGGCCGACCCGACGGATGTGCCCTTGGTCGACGGCGCCATGGAGGGCGCTGTTGCAGGTGGCGCCTGGGAGGGACCGGATGGTGCGCGCCGCGGTGCGCGCGTTGGAGCGGCCCTCAGCGTACTAGACACGCTCGGCAATTATCCCGCGGGTTGGCGCGGCCTTTACGATCTCGCCTACCGGCTCTGCCGCAACCAGCAATCGACGATCGTGCATCGCCCCTCGACACTGGGCGAGCCCAGTTACCGGCCCTTGCCCGTGGCTCCCGGAAGAGCCGAGCCGCGCAGGCCCACGCGACCGCTTGAACCGACAAAACCAGAAAATTGAGGCTGTGCCATGTTCTCCTTCCTGACCGCAAAGCGGGATTCGTTAGCAAAGGCCATCCAGCGCCGGCTGCACCCGCGCCAGCGCACCCGGTTGCGGCCGGCCAAACTGGCGGGGCTCGACAACGAATTCATCTGCGACTGTACCATCAGAGACATATCGGATGGGGGACTACGCCTGGTCCTGAACGAAGAAACGGATCTGCCGGAGGAGTTCTATGTCTTTGACGCGGTTCCGAAGACAGTATCTGAAGTTCAACTTCGTTGGCGTGACGGGTTAGCGGCAGGGGTAGTCTATTTGGTTCCACCGGCAAGTATCCGCCATTTCCGGAATACAGGGGTCCAAAAGCTTGCCCAGAGGCTCTATGCCTTAAACGACTAGTATATCAGTAATTGTCCTACAAATTGCCAGGACAGTTGCAAATACAACAATTTTTAAGCAGACGTTTTGACGCCTGCGAGTGGCAATTCAAGGCAAATCCCTCTCAATATTTCGATAGTTCTGAGAAATTGGAACAATAATTCTAGTATTCCCTGAAGATAGATTGTAAGACAGATTCAGGACACCACGCTGGCTTCGCGTTCCGACAAAGGGAAATCGAGGCCCGATTGTTTGAGTCTGCGAATGAATAACAAAAGTACAACAACTTTCGAACTCCCGGACAAAACGCTCACTTCCCTGCCGACCGGCGCGGTTAAAGACACGGTTGAACAACTTGGCAGGCGCATTGCCCACGGCGACTACAAGACCGGTGCGGTGCTGCCGCGCGAAGATGAGCTGGTAGAAGAATTCGGTGTGTCAAGAACCGTGGTGCGCGAGGCAATCAAAGTTCTGTGCGGAAAAGGCCTGGTGCGTACCGCACGCCGATATGGCTCGCGTGTCTGTCCCTTTGACGACTGGAACCTGCTCGATCCCGATGTGATCCGCTGGCACAATCCGAAAAGCCCGCAGGCCGCACGGCTTTATGCCGAGGCCACGGAGCTTCGCATCATCTTCGAACCGGAAGCAGCCGCGCTCGCAGCGATCAACGCAAGCCGAGCCCAGAGGGAGATCATTCACGCGGCAGCAAACGCCATCCATCCGGTGGACAGCTCCAACGATACGATGGGTGCCGACTATGCCTTTCATGCCACGATCCTGCAGGCCAGCGGCAACCTCATGCTTGCCCAGCTTCAGAACCTGATTTACGCGGTACTGATCTTTTCCTATTCGGACGGATGCAGAGACGTATCCGGCGACCAGATCTCCCGCCGAAATCACATGGGCGTGGCTGACGCCATCGTTTCGGGCGACGCGGAAACCGCACGGTCGCGCATGCATGCAATGCTGACGCAAAACAAGGCCCTGGCCGACAGGATCGCCGCTTCGGCAAAAAACTGACGAGACAAAATTCGTCGTCGCCTTGCAGGCTTGTGGCGCTTGCCAACGGGGAGATTCTGCCGTCTCGCGGCACTGTTCCAACGCCACCTCCCCTGGCGGCTCCACTTGGTCATCCAGTTGTTGGACAAATCCACTTTTTCCAGACACAGTGCCGTCGCAGTGATTGAAAATCAGTGATGGCCACAAGGCCGCAGTCTGGACGCCCTATGAGTTTCTATTCGCATGCTGAGCTAACCTCCGGCATTTTTCTCGGCCGCTGCTGGCGGCCGGACGTGCAAGGACCGTCCGTCGTAACCTTGCGCGATGACCAGGTACTCGACATCACCACCAAATCGGCCGCCACCGTTCGCGACATCTGCGAACTGAAAAATCCCGCCGACTATGTCGCGTCGGCCAGCGGCGATGTTCTGGGATCGCTGACCGGGATCTCTGCGGCAGATCCGGCAGATCCATCCCGTCCGCATTTTCTCGCCCCCTGCGACCTGCAGGCGGTCAAGGCCTGCGGGGTCACCTTTGCGAAGTCCATGGTCGAACGGGTGATCGAGGAAAAGGCCGCAGGCGATCCGTCGAAAGCCGAAGCAATTCGTGGCCGCATTGGTGCGGCGATCGGCGACAGCTTGCGCAATGTCCGTGCCGGGTCCGAGGAAGCGGCACGCGTCAAGGCGGTGCTCATCGAAGAAGGATTGTGGAGCCAGTATCTAGAAGTCGGGATCGGTCCGGATGCAGAGGTCTTTTCAAAGGCGCAGGTGCTTTCCTCCGTCGGCCCCGGCGCCGATGTCGGCCTGCATCCGGTTTCGCAGTGGAACAATCCCGAACCGGAAATCGTGCTGACGGTTACCTCGTCTGGCCGAATCGTAGGCGCCGCTCTCGGTAACGATGTCAATCTGCGTGACGTGGAAGGCCGGTCGGCCCTGCTGCTGTCAAAGGCCAAGGACAACAACGCCTCCTGCGCCATCGGTCCGATGATCCGGCTTTTCGACGAGGCCTTTTCACTGGCTGATGTGCGCAAGGCGGAGCTTGTGCTGACCGTCGAGGGACCAGAGGGGTACCGGCTGGAGGGGAGCTCTTCCATGAAAGAGATCAGCCGCGACCCGGAAGATCTGGTTCGTCAGACGATTGGTCGTCACCACCAGTATCCGGACGGTGTGATGCTGTTCCTCGGCACCCTGTTCGCCCCCACCAAGGACCGGGACGTCCCCGGAGAGGGCTTCACCCACAAACTGGGCGACATCGTCACCATCGCCTGCCCTGGCCTCGGCCACTTGCAGAACAAAGTTCGTCTGTCGACGGAGTGCGCTGAGTGGACCTTCGGGATCAGCCAGTTGATGCGAAATCTCGCAAGACGCAGACTTCTTTGAAGCAATCACGGCAGCCCAGCGCCAGGCGAACCGTCAGAGCGACGGCTTCACCATCCGTGCCGGATCGACGATCAGGTCGAAGTCCTCCGCGGAGACATAGTCCAGATCAAGGCAGGCCTGTTTCAGTGTCAGGTCATGTTCAAAGGCATGATGGGCCGCATGGCTGGCCTTGTCGTAGCCGATGACCGGACTGAGCGCAGTCACCAGCATAAGCGACTGATCGAGGAATTCGCGGATGCGCTTCTCGTTCGGTTCCATGCCGTCCACAAGGTAGCGGGCGAAATTCGTACAGCCATCCCCCAGGATCTTCACCGATTGCAGGATGGCGTTGATCATCAGCGGTTTGTAGACGTTCATTTCCAGGTAGCCGCTGGCCCCGCCGATGCCGACAGTGACATCGTTCCCAATCACCTGGGCGGCTATCATCGCCAGTGCTTCGCACTGGGTCGGATTGACCTTGCCCGGCATGATAGAGGATCCCGGCTCGTTCGAAGGGATCTTCAATTCAAAAAAGCCGCAGCGCGGTCCGCAGGACAACAGCCTGATATCGTTTGCGATCTTGAAAAGCGAGACAGCCAGCGTCCGCAGGGAACCGGAAAGCATCACGAGGGCGTCGTGACTGCCCTGCACGGCAAATTTGTTGGGCGCCGTGTAGAACGGCAAGTCGGTGAGTTTAGCGATTTTTTCTGCGGATTTTTCTGCGAACATGGGATGCGCATTGATGCCGGTTCCGACCGCCGTTCCGCCCAGCGCCAGCCCATATACATCCTTCAGGGCGTCGTCGATCCGTTCCAGATCCTGACGCAACAACTCGGCATAGCCCGAGAATTCCTGCCCAAGCGTCAACGGCGTTGCATCCTGCATGTGGGTTCGGCCGATCTTGATAATATCCTCCCAGGCATCGGCCTTCGTCTTCAGGCTTTCGTAGAGCCTGCGCACGCCAGGCAGTAACCGCTGGGTAACCTGCAGCGCCGCGGCCATATGCATTGCTGCCGGAAACGTGTCGTTCGACGATTGCGACAGGTTGACATGATCATTGGGATGAACCGGATCCTTTGAACCGAGCACCCCGCCGGCAAGAGCAATCGCACGGTTGGAGATCACCTCGTTGACATTCATGTTGGTCTGGGTACCGCTTCCCGTCATCCAGACATGCAGTGGAAAATGCGCATCCAGCTTTCCATCGGCCACTTCACCCGCCGCCGTCTCGATCAGTCCGGCAAGATCGTCACGCAGCAAATCCAGTTCCGCATTGGTCTGCGCGGCCGCCTTTTTCAAGATCCCATACGCATGGATGAGTTCTATCGGCATCAGATCGCTGCCGATCGAAAAGTAGCGCAGAGATCGCTGCGTCTGGGCGCCCCAGTACTTGTCTTCCGGGACGTCGATTTCGCCGAGACTGTCACTTTCCGTGCGCATGTCGATTTTTCAGATGTATCACGAGGCCAAGAGAGCAGTTGTCAGGTCGCTGTCAGGCTTTTTCAAACCATCAATCACGTCGAAATGGTGCCGGCCCGGGTCTTCATGATAGGTGGCGCTTGGCCAGGCGTCCGCAAGCAGCTTCGATTGGCGGAGAAATTCCGGACGCTCCCCACCGCCGACCCAGGCGACGACCGGGCAATCGACTGCGGCAGTCTTCAGGGCCGGGCTTTCCGCGATGGCGTCTTCCTCGCTCATCTTGAAGGCATTGTTCATGGCAGTGTTCCGGAGAGGCTGCAGATCATGCAGCCCGCTTATGGAAACGACCTTTTCGATCCGTTTGAGCACCTCTGGTGCAAGGGGGCTGTCGTCGCATACCATCCGCGACACGAGATGCCCTCCTGCCGAGTGACCGGCCAGCCGCAAGCTTCCCCCGACCCGGCTTGCCGCCTTGTTGATGGCCTCGCCGACTTGTCGGGTCATACGGGAAATGGGGACGGCAGGGGCGAGATCGTAGGAAGGCATGCACACCGTCCACCCGTTTGCGAGGCTACCCACTGCAAAATGCGACCAAAAGCTTTTGTCGAAGCGGAGCCAGTAGCCGCCGTGAACGAAGACCATCAGCCCCTTCGATTTTCTTTCCGGATGAAAGACGTCGAATCGATGCCGCTCCCCTTCGCCGTAAACGACATCCAGATCCTTCTTGATCCAAGTTTTTCGAAAGGCTTCCGCTTCCGGTGCCCAGCGTTCCACAAGTGCGTCGGCGTCTGGAATATGCGCCATGTTGGAGTAGGCATCGTCCCAATCGGTAATGGTCATGTCGTTCATTCAAGTGCCTCGGGATCTTTTCGAAATTCGCGGTGCGCATCCTGCACGATTTGCCGTGAAAGCGGAATGACCTATCGGCAATCACACCTTGTCAAAACAGTCACGCCCAACCTAACGTCTCCGGCGAAAGCAATGGGAGTTGAATTTCAAATGACGGAGCGCTGTTCCAACCGGGTTGCCAACCTGGCGCATTTCCTGACCAGGAACGCCGCCCGCTGGCCGCACAGGCCAGCGATTGTCTGGGAAGGCACTAGCTGGACATGGCAACAGTTCGATTCGCGCGTTAGTGCCCTCGCCCATGCATTACGCACCCGATACGGCATCGGGAAAGGCGACCGGATTCTCGTCCAGGCACAGAATTCAAATCAGATGTGCGAGATCATGCTCGCTGCCTTTCGCCTTGGCGCTGTCTGGGTGCCCTGCAACTTTCGTCAGGCACCCGGAGAAACCGCCTATGCCGCGGAGAAAGCCGAAGCTCGGGTCTTTCTCTGCGATGCGGCCTTTGAGGCTCAGGCAGACGCCGTCCGCACGGCGATGCCAGACCTTGCCGGTTGCATCAGCATTGGCGAAAGCGGGTTTGGCGACAGCTACGAAGGCCTTATCTCCCTATGCCTGGGTCAGCCGGTTGAGAACGCGCCGGTCGACCATAACGATCCCTGCTGGCTCTTCTTCACCTCAGGCTCCACCGGCCGGCCCAAGGCAGTCGTGCTGACCCACGGCCAGATCGGCTTTGTCTGCGTCAACTACCTGGCCGACCTCCTGCCGGGCACAAGCGAAGCAGATGCCTCCCTTGTGATCGCCCCTCTCTCCCACGGCGCCGGCCTGCAGATGATCGCGCAACTTTCGGCGGGGTCTGCCCATATCCTGATGCCGCAAGGCGGCTTCAATCCGGCACTCGCCTTCGAGCTCATCGAAAAACACCGGGTCAGCAACCTCTTCACCGTGCCGACAATCGTCAAACGGCTGGTCGAAGACCCGGCAGTTGACCATTACGACCATTCAAGCCTGCGCCACGTGATCTATGCGGGAGCTCCCATGTACCGGGAAGACCAGAAGCTGGCCCTGAAGAAACTCGGCAAGGTTCTGGTGCAATATTACGGCCTCGGCGAGGTGACCGGAAACATCACCGTGCTGCGGCCGCTGGACCACGTTCTGGAAGACGGTCCGGAAGCTCGCATCGGTACGTGCGGCACTGAGCGAACCGGCATCGAAGTTTCCATCCAGGACGAAGAGGGAACCATTCTGCCGCCGCATGCGACCGGCGAGGTCTGCGTGATCGGTGCGGCTGTCTGTGCAGGCTATCTGGACGACGATGCCGCGAACGCAAAATCCTTCGGCAATGGCTGGTTCCGTACCGGAGATATCGGCCATATGGACGAGCAGCGATACCTGTACCTGACCGGCCGTGCTTCGGACATGTATATTTCCGGTGGCTCCAACGTCTATCCGAAGGAAGTGGAAGAGGTTCTGCTGAGCCATCCCGGCATCGGTGAAGTCGCCATCCTTGGCATACCCGACCGGCAATGGGGTGAGGTTGGCCTCGCTGTCTGCGTTGCGGTTGCGGACTTGGCGACGCGTGATGTACCGACCGCAGAGGAACTCTCCGGTTTTCTTGACGGCAAGGTGGCCCGATACAAGATGCCGGCGCGTTATCTCTTCATCGAAGAGATGCCGACCAGCGCCTATGGCAAGATCACGAAAAAGCTTGTCCAAGAGTTCCTGTCGGAAAAGGGCCTGCTGTGAGGCGCCCCGCTCCCGTCAGGCTTGCGGACATCAGGCATCCTGGACCGGTTGCGCAAGATCGATCCCCGTTTGTCCCCTGCCGTGCCGACCCGGTTTCCATTGAAATTGAAGCCGGTGTCCCCTTTCTTGAAGCGCTGGGCACTTTTGCCGACAAGTCCGGTTACTGCTCCGGCGTTCTCGATCTCAGCGGCCTCACGCTGGCACCCTTTGACTATGTGATGCCCGACCGTGCAGTCGATGACCGTCATGCGGCCTGGTACAGCGACACGCAGACCTCCAGGGGGGCCGTCCTGGAAACCGCTGTTGCAATCCTCGGCTGGCGGGACGGAGCCTGGTTTGCGCACATTCACGCCTACTGGTTTGAAGACAGTGCCTGGCGTCTTGGCCATCTATTGCCGCAAACGCTCACCACAAGCCTGGCCGGTATGGTCTCCGGCTTCGGTCTCAAAGGTGCAATGTTCGAAGCCGCCCTGGACCCGGAGACGGAATTTACGCTCTTCCGCGTCAAACCCGATCCGGAGACGGCAACCGAACCGCAAACCAATGCCCTGATCACAACACTCGCCCCCTTTGCGGACCTTCACCACAGCGTCGCCGCTCTTGCCGGTAATCTTGGCGCAGGCACTTTCGAAGTCATGGGTCTCGGCAGCCTTGCCGGAGCGCAGTTTCTGGAAGGGCCGCCAATGACGGGCCTTATCTCCGAAATTCTTCTTCAACCCGGCATCAGAGGTTCTTCCGGCAAGGATCTCTCACTGCCGATCCGGGCAATAGACCTTCAAGGACGACTTTTCAGCGGCACGCTGAGCCCTGGCGGCGCGCCGACGTTGATTACCTGTGAACTCCTCTTGAGGGAGCCGGATCGCGGTTGACCCTCAGACGCCACCGGCTGTGACAGAATTGCTGACATCCGGTCGGCGCCGCCTTCAATTATTAAATCGTGCGACCGGCGGAAACCGGAACCGCAGAAAGATCCACTGCCCATATGCACTCTTCCAAGAACAGTAAGAGAACATTTACCCTTGCAGAACACAATGAGAACAGGTAATGTGTTCTTGATTTGTACCAGACTCATTTCTCGGTCAGGGGAAACCGGCATGTTGACGCGCAAGCAGTATGAACTGCTCATGTTCATTCACGAAAGACTGAAAGAAACCGGCGTGCCGCCGTCCTTCGACGAAATGAAGGATGCGCTCGACCTGCGGTCGAAGTCGGGTATTCACCGCCTCATCACGGCGCTGGAAGAGCGTGGTTTCATCCGCCGCCTGCCCAACCGGGCAAGGGCAATGGAAGTTGTTCGCCTGCCAGACTCAATTGCTCCCGGACTCGGTGCTCCCAGACCGCGCGGCAGCTTCTCTCCGGAGGTGATCGAGGGCTCGCTCGGAAAACCGGAACCGGCACGCCCTGCTCCCGAGCCTGCTGCTGGCGTTACCGAGATACCGGTGATGGGCCGCATCGCTGCTGGTGTGCCGATAGAGGCAATCCAGACGCACAGTCATTCGATTACGGTGCCACAGGAACTGCTCGGGCGCGGAGAGCATTATGCACTCGAGGTTCGCGGTGATTCCATGATCGAAGCCGGCATTCTGGATGGTGACACCGTCCTTATTCGTCGCACCGACAGCGCCGAAAGCGGCGATATCGTCGTTGCTCTGGTGGATGAAGAGGAAGCCACATTGAAGCGCCTGCGCAAAAAAGGCGCGTCGATTGCGCTTGAGGCCGCCAACCCGGCCTACGAAACACGCATCTTCGGTCCCGGACGCGTTCGTGTTCAAGGCCGCCTGATCGCGCTTTTTCGGCAGTACTAGAAAACGCGCAGTCACCGGATCTCTCGGGTCCCAGTTGATTGCTTTCGAAGAAACGATCCGTCTGTACGCACGCGTAGACCATTCCTGTTCTATGGCTTCGCGACTTTTGCTGTTGTTTTCCCCGGATCGGATCTCTTTGCCTTGGCGAGGCTTGCACGTGTCACCGTTCCGGGTCTGTGCCATGGACGCGGCGGGTCGGGAATGGCAAAGAGCAGCTTTGAAATTCCGGACGGGGTTTGGCGGTGATCAGGTGCGCTGCTTTGTGCTGCCGGAATGGTCTCAGGACTGGCTGCTGCAGCAGCGTGGACAACTTCATTCTCACCTTGATCTTCCAGCCATATGGCAACAGCGCCGCGTTTGAGACGCATCTGGCCGTCCAGGACGAGTGCAGCCCCGCAAGATGGCGGCGCGATTAGATCGGTCACGACAAGATCTGACTTTCGGCAATCCATCTCCAGGGCTTCGATCCGTTTGGGCGACGCAATCACGACAAGCTGAGCAGTTTCTGCAGGTTCCACCGCTCCTTTTCTGCCATGGGCCTTGACCACACAGCCGTCAGCGTCGCACTTTCTTTGAGGCGATTTCATCTTGCGCGACAAGATCTCCTGCGACGCTACCCCCTCCGCCTGCATCCAGAGCTCTGCAGCAAACGACCCGGTCCGGCCCGCGTAACGCAACTGGCCCGCTTCATCCCTGGCTGCCAGCTGGCTACCGCGGGCAGCGATCTGAATGTCGGGCGGGCGCGTTTCCACCGCGACCAGAAGACCGGCCAGGAGCGGCACCCCTGCAATCAGGCGTTTTTTGCCAGGAAGCAATAGACCGGCAAAGAGCGCAGCCAGAAGCAGCAGCGCGGCCAGCCCATCGAGACGGCCGAGCATGCTGTCATCCGCCCCCAACCCCGCCGTGAAGCTGGCGATTTTCAGAAGCAGCGACAAACCAAAAGACATGACCGCCAGTGGCAAAGCGGCGAGACCAAACGGCATCAGAACAAGTGCAATAACTCCCATCGGCATTACGATGAGCGAGAAGACCGGCATGCCGAGCAGGTTGCCGACAATTCCGTATGGCGCAATACGGCCGAAGTGGTGCGCCCCGATGATGCCTGTCGCCAGGCCGGCGACAAGTGCCGTAACAAATAGGCCCGCGATCCACTTGGACAGAAATATAGCAAGATGCCGCAAGGCGGAGGGCCGGCTCGGTTCAGAAAAATCGCCGCGGCTGCGTTTGCGCCAGAGGTCATAGACAGCGACGAGGCAAATCACCGCCGCAAAAGACGTCTGGAACCCTGGTGCAAACAGGCGTTCGGGCGCTATGAGCAACAGCACCAATCCGGCAAGGGCAACACTGCGCAAGGTAAGACCTCGCCGGCCGAAGACGATCCCCATGAAGACAATCGCGATCATCAGAAAGGAGCGCTGGGTCGCAACGGCCGCGCCTGACAGCGCCAGATAGAATACTGCCGCCCCTAGCGCGGCCACGGCGGCCCATTTGTGGATCTGCCGGTAAAGCGTCAGGGATGGTATCGCGGCCAGCAGCAACAGCACCACGCCATAGGCGCCACCGGCAAACAGCGCCATGTGCAGGCCGGAGATAGCGAGGATATGGGCCAGCCCCGCTGCACGCAGGTCCTCTTCCTCGTCCTCACCAATACCGCTGCGATCGCCGACCAAAAGGGCGACAATCAAGGCCGTTTCCGGTCCGGAAGAGAGAGGCGCCCGGATCCTTTGCGCAATTGTCTCCCGAACCTGAGCCACCCCGGAAAGGCCCCGCATGCGCAGCGACAGCTCACGCGGACCGGCCGATTGCGCGGGCCCGAAACTGAAACCAGTCGCCCCGATGCCGTCGAAATAGGCGCGATACGAATAGTCATAACCACCGGGAAAGACCGGCCCGGCCGGTGGAAACAATCGTGCCCTAACCCGCACCAAGTCCCCGACCCTGTCGCTGCCGCCGGCAGGCACCCGCATGCGAACCTTTTCGGGAAAGGAAATCTCGTCCGCCGGATGATCGCCTACGGATTGCACGGCAAGCACAATACGGATCCCGGCCGCATCCTCCTGGCGCTCCAGTACCAGGCCAGTGAGCGTGACGTTCATCTCTTCCGCCAGCCGGGGCGCTTCAACAGCAGCCGTTCTGATGGATGCCGTCGTTGCACCACCGGCAAAAGCCAGCAAAAGAACTGTGTGAAGAGCCAGGTTGTTCCTTCGGCGACTGGCCAAAGCCACCAACGCAGCCACACCCAGCAGCGCCGACAACAAGACCCAAGACGGTTCTTCCGGCAAATAGCCGTGAACGGCGATGCCCGCGGCAAAAGCAAAGGCGCACCAAAGCAGCCCCTGACTGTCGCGCAGCCGTTCGCCGCTTTGTGGAATGTCTGCTGAAATGACGACAGTGCGGGCCTTCAAGGTGCTCCATGAAAAAGGGGCCTTGAATCGCAACCTCAGCCTGGATCCGGATATTTCCTCCGGGTACACAGCAGCCGGCGCCTCGGAAGGTCGCGTTTTATTCTCTGCAGGTGGACCTGACGCTAGCGCCACCGCTTTTATCCTCCCGGCCCAGAAACGGCCGCGCCCCTATTTAGCCTTGCCAAAGCCTGTGCTAAGACCGCGCCCAAGATCTGGCGCGCTTTGCGCCGCAATACTGACAGAGACTTTCAAAAAGCACCATGGCACAGAAAATCGTCACGCGCTTCGCCCCGTCACCGACCGGTTTCCTCCACATCGGCGGCGCCCGTACTGCGCTCTTCAACTGGCTCTTTGCCAAACACCATGGGGGCACAATGTTGCTGCGCATCGAGGACACGGACCGTGCCCGTTCGACCCAGGAAGCTGTCGACGCCATCATGGATGGTCTGACCTGGCTTGGACTTGACTGGGATGGAGATCCGATTTCCCAGTTCTCCCGCGTCGACCGCCACAAGGAAGTCGTGGACCAGATGCTCGCGGACGGCACCGCCTACCACTGCTATTGCACGCCGGAAGAGCTTGACGCCATGCGTGAAAAGGCCCGCGCGGAAGGCAAGCCGCCGCGCTACGACGGGACCTGGCGCGACCGCGATGCCTCCGAAGCTCCGGCCGGCGTCGATCCTGTCGTGCGTATCAAGGCACCGCTGGACGGCGAAACCGTCGTTGACGACATGGTGCAGGGCCGGGTCGTGATCCCGAACAAGGATCTGGACGATTTCGTGCTGATGCGCTCCGACGGGACGCCGACCTATATGCATGCGGTTGTTGTCGACGATCACGACATGGGTGTAACGCACATCATCCGCGGCGTGGACCATCTGACCAACGCCGCCCGGCAGACCCTGATCTTCAAGGCCCTTGGCTGGGACGTCCCCGCCATGGCGCATATTCCGCTCATCCACGGTCCGGACGGGGCAAAACTCTCCAAGCGCCACGGTGCGACCGGTGCGGAAGCCTATCGCGCGATGGGGTATCTGCCGCAGGCCATGCGCAACTACCTCGCCCGCCTCGGCTGGAGCCACGGCGACGAGGAAATCATGTCGCTCGACGACATGATCAAGTGGTTCGGCATGGACGCCGTCGGTCAGTCGGCCGCCCGTTTCGATTTCAAGAAGCTGGAAAACCTCAACGGCCACTACATGCGGTCGAGCGATGACGCCGATCTGATGCGGCACTGGAAGGTCTATCTCGAGCATGCGGAAGATGGTGCACCGGTGCTGGCCTGGCTCACTACAGGAAACAACGAACAGACAGCGCTCATGGCCCTGCCCGGTCTTAAGGAGCGTGCCAAGACCCTTGTGGAACTGACAGAAAGCGCTTCTTACCTGTGGCGCCAGCGGCCACTCGATCTCGACGAGAAAGCCGGCAAGATCCTGGACGACGAAGCCCGAGCGATCCTGAAGGATCTGCACGGCGTGTTGTCCGCCACTGCGGACTGGTCTGCCGAACCGTTGGAAACCGCCGTCAAGGCGTATGCAGAAGGCAAGGAGCTAAAGCTCGGCAAGGTGGCGCAGCCGCTGCGCGCCGCGCTCACGGGACGCGGAACCTCTCCGGGCATCTATGATGTTCTGGTCGCGCTCGGACGGGAGGAGTCTCTCGGCCGCATTCAGGATCAGGCCGCCTGAGACTGGCCTGAAAAACAGTCGGCAGGCGCAATTGCTGCGCCGCCGACAGAAAGCTGCTTCGCAGAAATGCGCCTTTGACCAAAGCGTTATATCGGCCAGCTTGCGGCAGTGCAGTAAATGGGCTACGCAAGACGCGAAAATTCTTCAGTGCCGCCCGGCAACCGGAAACGGGACCCGTTTTCAGACAGGTCGAACCTGGCCGGCGCATCCGCTATTGCAAAGGGGTTTCTGAATGGCCGACAACAACGCCAAGCTCAACGTCGGTGGTAACGACCACCCATTCGACGTTCTTGACGGATCCATCGGACCGTCGGTTGTGAACATCTCGTCCCTGTACAAGGACACGGGCATGTTCACCTACGACCCGGGCTTTACCTCCACAGCGTCCTGTGAATCCAAGATCACCTATATCGATGGTGACGAAGGCACGCTGCTTTATCGCGGTTATCCGATCGAGCAGCTCGCCGACCACGGCGACTTCCTGGAATCCTGCTATCTGCTGCTCTACGGCGAACTGCCGACCAAGGTGCAAAAGGACGATTTCGTGCAGCGTGTGACCTATCACACGATGATCCACGAGCAGATGAACCGGTTCTTCTCCGGCTTCCGCCGCGACGCTCATCCGATGGCGGTCATGGTCGGCACGGTCGGGGCTCTCTCGGCATTCTACCACGACAGCACCGACATCACCGACCCGCATCAGCGCATGGTCGCCTCCCTGCGCATGATTGCAAAGATGCCGACAATTGCCGCGATGGCCTACAAGTATCATATCGGCCAGCCGTTCGTTTATCCACGCAACGACCTGAACTATGCTGCCAACTTCCTGCACATGTGCTTTGCCGTGCCATGCGAGGAATACAAGGTGAATCCGGTCCTGGCCCGTGCCATGGACCGCATCTTCATCCTGCACGCGGACCACGAGCAGAATGCTTCCACGTCAACCGTGCGCCTGGCCGGCTCTTCCGGTGCCAATCCATTCGCCTGCATCGCGGCCGGCATCGCCTGCCTTTGGGGCCCCGCCCATGGCGGCGCCAACGAAGCGGCGCTCAACATGCTGTCGGAAATCGGCTCCGTTGACCGTATTCCGGAATTCGTCGCACGCGCGAAGGACAAGAACGATCCGTTCCGTCTGATGGGCTTTGGCCACCGGGTCTACAAGAACTACGATCCGCGTGCACGCATCATGCAAAAGACCACGCACGAAGTTCTGGGCGAACTTGGCATCAAGGACGATCCGCTCCTGGACGTCGCGATGGAGCTGGAAAAGATCGCTCTCAACGACGAATATTTCGTCGAGAAGAAGCTTTACCCCAACATCGACTTCTACTCAGGCATCACACTCCGTGCGCTCGGCTTCCCGACCACGATGTTCACCGTACTGTTCGCCCTCGCGCGCACCGTCGGCTGGATCGCCCAGTGGAAGGAAATGGTGGAAGATCCGTCCCAGCGCATCGGCCGTCCGCGGCAGCTTTACACCGGCTCGACCAAGCGCGATTACACGCCGATCGATCAGCGCCGCTGACGCAATCCGGCTGTTTTCAAGGGCAGCCGGCATTACAGCGACCAACAGAATCAGGATGCTCCCGGGCCCTCCGGGAGCATCCTTTCTTTTATTCCCCAAGGGAACCGCCTTCACCTGAAGAAATTATTTTCCGCCTCGGCCACTCCAGAAAAATAAGAAATCCAGAGCGCAGTCATCGCAAACCAATATTTCCAGCTCACCTTCACCCAAGACAATATTTGGGTTTCTCCATCTAAAAACTACGAACTTTTGATTTACTAAGTTTTTAGTTAGTCAATAATATTTATTTCTCCGAAGTATTTATATCTTCTTTTTCTATGCGCTTAGTGATCCTTGAGAATTTTTACAAATAATAAGGAATCATTGCTTAGCCTAGCTCTCAATAAGCTCGCGTGAAACACGCTCGGGGTCTTGAGGGGTTGATATGAGTTTCCTGAAATTCGCTTCTGATCTGAAGTTTGGCGTAAAGGTCGGCGGCAGCTTTGCCGCTGTGGTTGCGCTTACCGGCATCGTCGGCGGCGTTGGCGCCTATAGCGTCATGACCCTGTCCGAGCGCATGGAAGTTGCCAAACAGTCGACCTCCACCATTGCCCAGCTTCAGAACCTTGCCAGCAAACGGGAAACCTTCCTGTCGACCCAGAATATCGAGGCAGCCAACAATGCCATCGCCGATATCGGTGTTTTGAGCGGTGAACTGGAAATGCTGGAGAACCAGCTCAAATCCGACCCTCAAGCCCAGGTCCCCGTGCAGCAGGCAGCCGAGGCGGTGAACAATTTCAGCACGGCTTTTGAAAAAGTTGTCGACCTTACGCAGGTCCAGGCCGGGAAACGGACACAGCTAGACAGCGCTGTCCAGAACCTTGAAAAGGTGTCCTCCGAGATCCTCGGCAAGGCCCTGATGGCGCGCGATGGCGTCAGCCAGGACGAAAGCAACGCCCGCAAGACGCTCGTGCTGGCGAACAAGGTCGGCCAGGCCGCCGCTGGCTTCCAGGAAGAATCCCTCACTCTCCAGAACATGTTTGCCGCTGCGGCCAACAACGCCAAGCAACTTGCCGAAATCAAGGACCGTGTCGCCCAGTTGGTACCTTCTGCCAAACAGATGGCAGCCAACAGTTTCGAAGGCGTCGATCCGGGCAAGTTCACGCAGTTGGCGACCAAGACCGCCGAACTTGAACAAACACTCGGTAAACTGGCGGAAACCAAAGACTATATTGCCATTTTCGACCTGACCGACACGGCGAAGGAAGGGTTTGAGCAAATCGTCTCGGACGTCAAGGCGATCCGCGCCCAGGCAAATGTCGCCATCGACAACGTCTATGCCCAGGCAGATGAGATCAACCAGCGCTTCTACGTGGTTGACAGTGTCGCCGACACCGTGATGCAGATCGAGGCCGACGCCAATGCCGTCAAGGCTGCCGCCTTCTATTTCATGCTGACGCCCGAAGACACCACGCAGCAGGCGGTTTCGACCGGGATCGAGGGCCTCAATACACTTGCCTCACGTCTTGAGAAAAGCGCCAAGGACTTCCCGGCCATCGCCGACATCGTCCCGACCGTGAAGGCATCGATCGATTCCTTTTCCGGCAGCTTTTCGGAACTCGCCTCCAACCAGTTTAAGCTGGGCCATGAGATCGAGACAATGAAGGGTCTGTCCCAACTGGTTCAGACGAAGATCTCCGAGATTTCGTCTGCCCAGAGCGAAGCCGCTCAGGCCTCCAGCCGCAGTGCGCTCAGCGTGATCAGCGTGGCCTTACTGGCTGCGGTTCTTGCCGGTGTCGGCATGGCGATCGCCCTGAACTTCGCCGTGACGCGGCCGCTGCGCCGCACCACCGAGACCATGTCGCGTCTGGCTGAAGGCAACACTGACGTCGATATCGACGGCATCGAGCGCGGCGATGAAATTGGCGACATGAGCCGCACGATGCAGGTCTTTCGCGACAATGCTGTCGAACGTCTGCGCCTGCAGTCGGAGACCGAGCAGGAACAGCATCTGCGTGCGGAACGCCAGAGTCGCATCGAAGCGCTGATATCCGGCTTCCGCGAAAAGGCTTCCGAAGTCCTGAGTTCCGTCGCCGAGACAGCCCATACGCTTGACGGGACCGCTCAGGACCTGAGCGCCATCGCCAGCCAGAACTCCAGCCTTGCCGACAGCACTTATGGCGTCACCGATGAGGCAACCCAGAACGTCCAGACCGTCGCCAGCGCCGCCGAAGAGCTCGCCGCGTCGATCCAGGAAATCTCCCGCCAGGTGAACCAGACGACCCAGGTCGTTGACCGCGCCACTGAAGGCACTCAGGTGACCAATCAGAAGGTTCAGAGCCTGTCGACGGCTGCCACCAAGATCGGTGAAGTCGTCAGCCTCATCCAGGCGATTGCGGAACAGACCAACCTGCTGGCGCTGAACGCCACCATCGAGGCAGCCCGCGCTGGCGAAGCCGGCAAGGGTTTCGCAGTCGTGGCGGCCGAAGTGAAGGAACTGGCGACCCAAACCTCGAAGGCAACGGAAGAGATCAGTTCGCAGATCTCCGAAATCCAGAGCGCCACCAAGGACGCGGTTACCGCCATCGAGGCGATTACCCAGACCATGGAAGAGGTCAACGAATACACTTCCACCATTGCGGCCGCTGTCGAACAGCAGGGTGCCGCAACCAACGAGATCTCGGTCAATGTCCAGCGGGCGGCAGAGGGCACCGGATCGGTCAAAACCAACATGTCCGATCTTTCTCAGGCCGTCGCACAGACCAGCCAGAACGCCAATCTTGTCCTCGGCGCCTCGAGCGAATTGTCCCAGAAGACCGACATTCTGAAACAGGAAGTCGGTCACTTCCTGGACAACGTCGCCAACGCCTAGAGCGTTTCGCTCTCCAGTTGGCCGCGACAAGCCTTTAACAGAGCGCTGAATTGAAAAGCCCCGGGTGGCAATGCCCACCGGGGATTTTCTGCTTCGGTACCAGTGAGGAATGCGGGCGTCAGCCGGCCCGTTTCATCGTTTCGATCACCACATCCGCCGCAGCAGCGCGCTGGCTGTAGCCGTCAGGAAGACGCATTGCTTCGTCGAGCCGTTCGAGCTCCGCAATCTGGCGTTCTCGCTCAGGGCCTCCCTTCAGGAGACCGACCAGATGCCGTGCCAGAACGTCCGGCTGCACTTGTTCGTCCAGAAACTCCGGGATTGCCTTGGTGCCGAGAATGATGTTCGGCAGGACGAAAGACTCCACGCTGGAGAATTTGAAGATCCGGTTGAGATCCTTGAGCCGGCGGAAGAACCAGTCGACCTTGTAGGCAACCACCATCGGCACGCCGGCCAGTGCCAGTTCCAGAGATACGGTTCCGGAGGCAGCCAAGGCCGCGTGCGCGCAGCGGAAGGCCTTCCTTTTGGCTTCAAGACCCGTGACGATCTCTACCGGAACCGGCCAGGCGGCAACGCCGTCGCGGATACGTTCTTCCAGATGGGCGACGGCCGGCAGCACGATCCTGAGGTCCGGAATGTCCTTGCGGACAAGACCCGCTGTTTTGCCAAAATCGCCCAGCAGACGATCTATCTCGCTGCGCCGGCTACCGGGAAGGACCAGCAAGGTCTTGCTGGTTCCGTCGAGAGGCGGTCGTTCGCCCTCCGACGGCCTGATCGCTGCAGCATTCTCGCTGAGCGGATGACCGACATAATGGGTGCGCGGTCCGCCCAGGCGCTTGTGCGCTTCCGGTTCGAAGGGTAGCAGCGCCAGCAACTCGTCCACATAGGCGCTCATTTTGCGGGCCCGTCCCGGCCTCCAGGCCCAGACGGACGGCGAGACATAGCCGACGACGGGAATGTGCGGTGCGCGCTTGCGCACACGCTTGGCGACGGCGTGGGTGAAATCCGGACTGTCGACGATGACAAGGACATCCGGTTCGGCGGCAACAGCCGCATCGACGGTCTGATAGACCCGCTTTACGATGAGTGGCAAGCGGGCCAGCACCGCCGTCAACCCCATCACCGACACATCGGAAATATCAAAAAAACTGGTAAGACCGAGCGAGGTCATCCGCTCGCCGCCGACGCCGCAATAGCGAACACCTTCTCCAAGGCGTTCATTCAAGGCCTTCATCAGCTCCGAGCCAAGCTGGTCGCCGGATTCCTCGCCGGCGACAATACAGATTGTCGGGCCCCCGCCGCTCATGGCTGCGGATCGCCTTGTAGCCCAGTGGCATTGCGGTCGATACCGACAACAAAGAGGCCGGCGGCATCTGCCTTCCGAAGTGTTTCCTCACGCTCGGCAATCAGTGCGCCCTGCGCTTCCACCGCTATGCCGGCCAGCCCCGCAGCAACCGCCAGATCGATCGTCCTTGGGCCGACAGTCGGCAGATCGACGCGCAGATCCTGGTTGGGCTTAGCGGTTTTCACAAGAACGCCCGCCCTGCCCTTCGCTCGTATCCGTCCGGCCCGCTTCAGGTCGGCACACCGTTCCAGCATAAGGTCTGTGCCTTCCGCGCCTTCCAGTGCGACAACACGGCCGCCAACGGCAATCGCAGCCTGTCCGATGTCCAGTTCGCCGAGTTTTTCCGTCGCGGTCAGCGCAAGGGCGAGGTCTCGCCAGTCGTCCTGCTTGGGCTGCACCTTGCCGAGCACACCGCTTGAAGCCAGCAATTCCGGCGCCACATCCTTGATGCCCACGACACGATACCCCTCGACTTCAAACAGACGGATCACCTTGGTCAGCAGGCTGTCGTCCCCACCGGTAAGTGCCCGGATGATGGTCGGCAGACGCTTGAGCGTGCCGAAATCTCCAAATATGGAAGTGAAATCCGGCCGTTTGGAAACACCGCCTATCAGAAGAACATCCTGGCAGTTCGTCTGTTTCAGGAATTTGTAGAGCCGGCCGATCTCGCCCCAGCCCAGTTCGGCATCCGCCCGGGACAGTGTCCCGGGATCAGCCTCTCCCCGGATGGCGACCACACGAAAATCGCGTCCGGAGCTGGCAAGCACCTCTGCGATCTGGCAAGGCAGGCTGCCATTACCGGCAATCAGGGCAAGACGCGGTTCCCGGGGTCTGTCTGCCAGGGACATCTGCTCAGTCTTCACTGCGCGGCGTGCAGAACCGCCGGTCTTCCTTTTCCAGGATGAAGTCGGTGACGATCTTCACCAGAGGCTGATCGACGCTCTCTCCGGCAATGGCTTCGGCGCGGCTGCGCAGAGTTCCTTCGTTGCTTTCAAACAACGCCCGATAGGCGGCTCTCAGGGCATGGATCTGCTCACGCGGGAAGTTGGCGCGTTTCAGACCGACAAGGTTGAGACCGCCGAGGCTCGCCCGGTTTCCGGTGACCATTCCAAAGGGGATCAGGTCGTTTTCAAGACCCGCCAGCCCGCCGATGAAGGCATTGCTGCCGATGCGGGTGAACTGGATGACTGCAGAACCGCCGCCGCAAATGACATTGTTGCCGACATCCACGTGACCTGCGATCATCACGTTGTTTGAGAGGATCACCCGGTCGCCGAGATGGCTGTCATGGCCGACATGTGAATTGGCGAGCAACGCACAGAAGTTACCGATAGTCGTGGATCCACCGCCGCCTTCGGTGCCCGGATTGATCGTCACACCTTCACGGATGATGCACTTTTCGCCGATATCAAGCGTTGCGGCCTCACCCCGATATTTCAGGTCCTGGGCCTGATGGCCGATTGACGCAAACGGAAAGATGCTGGTTCCGGCGCCGATCGTCGTCGTGCCGGAAATGGCCACGTGTGATTTGAGTTCCACATGATCGCCGAGCTTAACCTCCGGACCGATCACGCTGTAAGGGCCAATACGGACGCCTTCGCCGAGCACGGCCCCATCTTCAACAATGGCCGTCGGATGAATGTCAGTCATTTGTCCTCACGCATCTATCAGCATGGCGCTGACTTCCGCTTCCGCAACCTTCGCACCGTCAACCTTGGCCACCGCGTCGAATTTCCAGATATTGGCGCGCTGCTTGATCTTCTTGACGTGGAAATGAACCTGGTCGCCCGGCTCCACCGGCTTGCGGAACTTGGCTCGGTCGATCGTCATGAAATAGACCAGCTGCGGCGGCGCATCGTCGCCGCGGGCGTGAACGCATAGCGCGCCGGCGGTCTGCGCCATGGCTTCGATCAGGAGTACACCCGGGAAAATGGGTCGTTCCGGAAAGTGACCGGTAAAATGCGGCTCGTTTATCGTGACGTTCTTGATGCCGATGCAGCTCTCATCGCCATCCATTTCGATGATCTTGTCGATCAGCAGGAAGGGATAGCGATGCGGCAGGAGCTTCATGATCTTCATGATGTCTGCGCTGGCAAGTGTTTTGTTTTCTTTGTCTTCCATGAAATACCCCTTGGCGGTCTGCCGCCGCAAAGTTCCGGTTGTCACCTGGTCACCCAAACGAAAGTCGTCGCATCAAACGTCGCGTACTGAACGAATTCCGGATGAGACAGGTGACCGGCAAGTCTGATTTCCAGGTTACCGTTTACGATCCACCGCCACGCTCTGCAAGCTTTCTGAGGGCAGCAACTTCGCGGAACCATTGTTTGACCGGCTTTGCCGGAGTGCCACCGTAACGGCCTCCGGCAGGCAGATCCTCGTTAACGACGCTGACGGCGGCAACCTGCGCGCCCATGCCGATGGTGACGTGACCCCGTACACCTGTTTGACCGCCGATGGCGACAAAATCTTCAAGCGTGCAACTGCCGGAAAGACCGACTTGCGAGACCAGAACGCAATGACGGCCAACCACGACGTTGTGGCCAATCTGTACCTGGTTGTCGATCTTGGTTCCTTCACCGATCATGGTGTCCCGGTTTGCTCCCCGGTCTATGGTCGTGCACGCACCGATCTCGACATCATCCTGAATGATCACCCGCCCGACTTGCGGTACTTTCAGGTGTCCCTGAGGACCCATCGCATATCCGAACCCGTCCTGACCGCAACACACGCCCGAATGCAGGAAGACACGGTTGCCGATGACGGAATGCTGCACTGTGCAATTCGGGCCGATGACGCAATCGCGGCCGATCTTGACCCCGCTTCCGATCACAGCATTCGCCCGGACGACCGTACCGGACCCGATTTCCACGCCGGCGCCGATAACCGCACCAGGTTCAATCGTGACATTGTCTTCCAGCGAAGCTGCCGGATCGACATAGGCCCGCTCGGAGATCGATGCATCGCCTGGTTCCCGCGGCACCATAGCAGCGGGATAAAGCTTTGCCAGAACCTTGGCCCAGGACCTGTATGCGTCGGCACAGACCAGCGCCGCCACGCCCTCCGGCACCTTGTCCTTGTGACGCTTGCCGACAAGGCAGGCTGCTGCAATCGTCTTTTCCAGCTCAGGGAGATAGGCTGTGTTGTCGAAAAAGACCAGCATCCCAGGTCCGGCGTCTTCCAGCGGCGCGACACCGGAAATCTGCAGTTCGGGGTCTCCCCGCAAGATTTCGGCTTCCGCCCAGACGGCGATCTCCGCCAACTGTACCGGGGCAGGCGTTTTAAAAAATTTTGGCTCGGACATGATCCTATCCCTGTTGCCAGACAACAAAACGGCCGCCGATTGGATCGGCGGCCGATTTTAATCCCATGTGACCGCGGTTTAGAAGCGCGTGCCACCGCTCAAACGGAAGACCTGGGTCTTGTCGGCGTCGTCCTTGACCAGCGGGTAAGCGAAGTCTGCCCGCAACGGTCCGAACGGAGAGTTCCAGCGAATGCCAGCGCCAACTGAAGCACGGACATTGAGATCGTCAGAGTCGATCCGTCCACCGTTGCTTTCGACGAGATTGACAAGACCACTGTCTGCATCCCAAAGCGAACCCGCATCCGCGAAGACCGCACCGCTCAGGCCGAACTCCTTCGGGATCAGCGGGAACGGGAAGAATGTTTCCGCTGTAGCCGCGAAGTAGAACCGGCCACCGATCGCATCGTCAGTGGTCGCATCGCGCGGACCGATACCCTGATTTTCAAAGCCGCGGACAAGCGTGCCACCCAGCATGAACTGCTCGGACACACGCAGGCGCTCGTCACCCAGGGCCATGATGTTACCACCACGAACCGACACGCTACCGACAAGGCCGTAGTCTGCCAGGATTTCCTTGTAGGCACGAGCCTGGGCTTCGGTCTTGATGTAGAAGCTGTCGCCACCTAGGCCGGCCAGTTCCTGACCGAAGGAGGCATAGATACCGTCGGTCGGGTCAAGGTTCCGGTTGAGCGTGTTGTAGCGCAGCTCATAACCGACGAGGGAAGTCAGGTAGGTACCCAGCGAGTCACACACAGCGAGGGACAGGTTGGCTGTATCGCAGTTGCTGATGTTGGTGGACTTGTTGTCCGGGTCGGAGTTCTTTTCCTGGAAGATGTTGTAGAACAAACGAACCGTAAGCTCTTCTTCGCGCAGAGGAAGTGTGAAGCCGAAGCCACCACCGGTCTTCTGCTGGTCGAAGGAACGGTAGTCGTTGGCATCTTCAACCTTGCGGTAAAGGTCCAGATCCAGAGCAACACGGCGGCCCATAAAGAACGGCTCCACGAAACGGAACTCGTAGGACTGGGTGTCCGTACCGCCACCAACTGCAATCTTCACAAACTGCCCGCGGCCAAGGAAGTTCTTTTCCGTCAGCGAGATGTCGCCAACGATACCGTCAACAGTCGAGTAACCGACGCCGAACGAGATCTCGCCGGTAGGCTTTTCCTCAACCCTCACATTGACGACGACACGGTCGGCCGCGCTGCCCTGCTGGGTCGTGATAGAGACCTTTTCGAAGAAGCCGAGGTTCCGCAGGCGGCGTTCCGCCTTGTCCATCAGCGCCCGGTTGAATGCGTCGCCTTCGGCAATATCGAACTCGCGGCGGATAACATATTCACGCGTGCGGTCGTTGCCGATAATGTTGATGCGTTCGATATAGGCCCGCGGGCCTTCTTCGATGTAGTAGATCAGAGAGATCGTGTTGTTGTCGTAGTCGCGGGCACCGCGCGGACGCACACGGGCAAAGGCGTAGCCCTCCTCAGACACGCGCAGGGTGATGTCTTCAACCGTTTGCTCAACACGCAGAGAGTTGAAGGTCGCCCCGCTCTTGGTGCGGATCAGACGGCGCAGATCTTCCGGATCGACATCGGAGATGGTGGAAACGATCTCGACGTCGCCGATTTCGTACTTCTCACCTTCTTCAACGGTGAAGGTCACATAGAAGATGTTCTGCTCGCGATCGAGGTCGGCACTCACCGAAACGATACGGAAGTCGGCATAACCCTTCTTGTTGTAGTACTGACGCAGCAGCTCCTCGTCGGCCGCCAGGCGGTCCGGGTCATAGGTATCGGTGCTGCGCAGGAAGCTCAGAAGGCCGCTCTCGCGGGTCCGGATAACGTCGCGCAGGCGACCGTCACTGAACGACTTGTTGCCGATGAAGCTGATGCGCTCGACGCCCGTCTTGGCACCTTCATTGATCTCGAACACCAGATCGACGCGGTTCTGACCCCGGTCGATGATCTGCGGTTCGACGGACGCGCCGTAGCGGCCGGAGCGCCGGTAGGCTTCCAGAATATTCTGAACGTCGGCCTGAACCTTCGCGCGGGACAGCATCGAACGCGGCTGCGAGCGGACGGCCGTTTCAAGCGCACTGTCCTTGATCTTCTTGTTACCCTCGAAAGAAACCCTGTTGATGATCGGATTTTCAGTAACCGTCACAACCACCAAGCCGCCCCGTGGGGTGATATCGACCGTGGCAAACAGGCCGGTAGCATAGAGCGCCTTGAGGGACTCATCGACGTCGAAAGCACTGTAAGAGCGCCCGGGAACGATGGTCATGTAGCTGATAACGGTTTCATCCTCGACACGGGTGTTGCCACGCACATCAATGCTTCGGGCAACCGCGGCCTGCGCCTCGGAAATCAGGGACAATGAACCGAATGCCTTCGGCAACGCCGTCCCGATCGAAAGTACGGCTACCGCAAGCAGAACGGCCCGTGTAAGTCTCTGCAATCGCTGCATATTTGCGCTATGCCTTTGTTTTTAATACCCCTCCCGGGAATCCGCATACACCCCAGCAGATTCTCGGAACCGACGAGTGTTTTACCGGTTTTTGCCGATAACGCAACCGCCCTTCCGGGCTGAAAGCGATTTAGTCTGAAGACGTTGCGTCAATGTCACGGGTCACCTCCGCGTTTCCCGAAAAGCGTGTCACCAGCCGGCTGATATCTATCCAGTTGACGAAAACCATCAGCATCAGGATCAGCGCCAGGCCGATCCGGAAACCGGTGTCCTGAACCTTCTCGCCGAGCGGCTTGCCGCGGATCGCTTCGGCCGCATAAAACAACAGATGCCCTCCATCCAGCACCGGCACCGGAGCCAGGTTGATCAATCCGATGCTGACGGAAAGCACCGCCGACAGCCAGATCAACGACCCGAAGCCGACGCTCGCCGCTTGCCCGGACACTTCCGCCACACGGATCGGGCCGCCCAGTTGGTCTGCGGATTGCTTCAGGGTGATGACGCGCCAGATATAGCCCGCCGTCGTGGAGATGATCATGCCGGTCTCGCGAACGCCTTCCTCCACGGCTTCAAAGGGGGAATAGGCCTTGCGAACCTTGTACTGGTCCTCGGCAGGCGGAGGTGCAAACCCGATATGACCGCCTTCGATGGGATTGCCGAAGGGATCGGTCTTCTTCTGCGAACGGGGCGTCACCGTGAAATGCAGCCGCTCGTCGCCACGCTGGATCTCGAAATCCAGCGGAATGTTGGGGCTCATGATGACTGTCTGAAAGAGCTGGCCATATGTCAGGATGTCCCGGCCATCAATCTTGCGCACGATATCGCCTGCTTCAAGACCGGCTTCGGCAGCAGCTCCCCCCTCCACGATCTGGGAAGCCATCGGAAGCCATCCCTGTTTGCCGTAGAACATGAAGAGCGAGGCGAAGATGGCGATGGCGAGCAGGAAATTCGCGATGGGACCGGCCGCAACAACCGCCGCCCTCTGCCAAACCGGCTTTGCGACAAAAGCCGTTCGTCGTTCTTCGTCGCTCATCTGCGCGATCCGTTCCCGGCTGGGCATGCTCGCCGCATTCTCGTCGCCGGCAAATTTCACATAGCCGCCAAGCGGGATAAGACAAAGCTTCCAGCGTGTTCCCTGCCGGTCTGTCCATCCGATCAACTCGCGTCCGAAGCCGACGGAGAAGGCATCCACCTTGACGCTACACCAGCGCGCCACGGCGAAATGGCCAAGTTCATGGAAAAACACCACAATTGTCAGCACAAACAGAAACGGAACGATGGTGCCGACAACGAGTGAATAGGCGGAAAGCAGAAAATCCATGAAACAGTCCGGTCCTGCGCAGCTGGATCGGCGGCAGGTCCACCGGTTCCTTGTGGTCCTGCTTGCCAATCGATCAAAAGTGTCGGAGCAGCCGTTCAGCATCCAATCGAATGCGGGCTGCCCCGGGAATGGTCCTCGGCACTGTACTAAAAGGAAAATTACGGCGTGTTAATGGTGGCAGAAGTTTTTTTGAAGTGCTTCAACACTATAGACGACGTGTCACAATCCACTCGGCCGTGGCGGCACGGGCCTCCAGGTCAAGCGCCAAAACGTCTTCGACACTGTGCAGTGCACCAAGGCGCCCTGCCCCCGTCAGCTTTGCCAGAACCGCCTCGATGGCGGCAGGGATATCCAGAAACCCAATGCGATGGCCGAGGAAAGCCTCAACGGCAACTTCGTCTGCTGCGTTGAGGGCGGTAGGAGCACCACCTCCCGCCCGCATGGCCTCCAGCGCCAGACGCAGCGCCGGAAACCTCTCCGGGTCCGGAGCTTCGAAGGTCAGCGTCCGAAGCGCAGCCAGATCCAGGCGCTTGACCGGCGCCTCCATGCGGAGCGGAAAGGCAAGGCAGTGCGCGATCGGCGTACGCATGTCCGGGCTGCCGAGCTGTGCCAGCAGCGACCCGTCCCGGTACTGAACCAGGCCGTGAACTGCTGACTGCGGATGGACAAGGACATCGAGCTGATCGTGCGACACCGGAAAAAGATGTGAAGCTTCAATAACTTCAAATCCCTTGTTCATCATCGTCGCACTGTCGATGGTGATCCTCGATCCCATGTCCCAGTTCGGATGCTTCAACGCCTGCTCCGGTGTGACATGTGCCATGTCGTCCCTTGAGAAGGTCCTGAAGGGTCCACCGGAGGCAGTCAGGATCACCTTTTCCACCTGATCGGCGCGTTCGCCTTCAAAGACCTGGAAAATGGCATTGTGCTCGCTGTCGACGGGCAAAAGCTCGGCTCCAGTCGCACGGATCTTTTCCATGAAAAGGTCGCCCGCGCAGACAAGACATTCCTTGTTTGCAAGGGCAATTCGCCGACCGGGCCGGATCGCGGCCATCGTCGGCTTCAATCCTGCCGAGCCGACAATCGCGCCAACGACGATGTCCGCTTCGCAGTCGACGGCCTCAAGAACAGCTGCCTCACCTGTCGCCGCCGTGATCCCACTGCCCTCTAGGCGGCCGCGAAGATCTTCGAAATTCGCACCGTCAGCCAGAACCGCCATCCCGGCTTTCAACTTGAGCGCCATTTCGGAAAGCGCTGCGGAATTGCGGTTGGCGACCAGTGCCACGACCTCAAAACGGTCGGGATTGCGCGCTATCAGGTCGGCAAGGCTCTGGCCGACCGATCCCGTCGCCCCAAGCACGGTAACCCGGACCCTAGCCCCGGTGCCGCTTGCCGCCGTTGCAGCCGCCATCGCCAATACTCCAAATTCAGTTGAGGCCGAGACCGGCGATAGGATCTGCGAATGTGCCGCCGGCGATCAGGCCGATCAGTACCGCAAAGATGGCTGCAGCAACCAGCCCGTCGATCCTGTCCATGATGCCGCCATGCCCGGGAATGAGCCGGCTGGAGTCCTTGACATCAAAGCGGCGCTTGATCGCGGACTCAAGCAGGTCTCCAGCCTGTGAAACGATGGAAAGCCCCAGCGCAAGCAACGTCCAAAGCATCAGATCGCGTGCACCGGCCCAGAAAACGACACCGAGCCCGAACGCTGCAGCCAGCACAAGGCCGCCGATTGCACCGGACCAGGTTTTCTTGGGGGATACACGCGGCCAGAGCTTCGGCCCGCCGAGTGCCCGCCCGGTGAAATAGGCAAAGATGTCGGTTGCCCAGACGACGAACAGCAGAAAGAACGTAACCAGCAACCCGTTGGTTCCGCCGCGCAGGGCCAGCAACGCGTAAAGCGCAAGACCGCTGTATAGTATCCCTTCCAGCGCCCACCGGCCGGGTTTGCTGAAGCCGCTGACGGCATAGGCCGCGAATGCGCCCAGAACCATCACGCCAAGGCCAATGTCGGAATGACCCGCGATGTGAAGTCCGCAGAGTGCCGCCAGGGCGGCAAAGCCGACTAGAGCCGCCGCCGACTTCGCCCCAGTTCCGGTGATGGAATACCATTCCCACAGGAACAGGCCCGTGGCAGCCAGCATCAGGGCCGTAAAGGGAAGCCCCCCCCAATAGGCGATCAGCAGTACAACCGGCCCCAAAACGAGGGCGGAGGCAAATCTCAGGCCGAGATCGGAGAGTTTTTTCTGGGACTTGTCTGGATCTGCCATTGCGCGCCGGGCTTCAATAGGCTTTGGCGTCGAGGCCGCCATACCGGCGCTCACGGCTGCAGAAACAGTTCAGGGCCTCGTCGAAGGCCGCCTCGTCGAAGTCGGGCCAGAGCAGATCGCAGAAATAGAATTCGGAATAGGCGGCCTGCCACAACAGGAAGTTAGACAGGCGCATTTCGCCGCTGGTGCGGATGATCAGGTCCGGATCGGACAGTCCATGTGTATCAAGGGCACCGGAAATGGCAGCCTCTGTGACATCCTCCGGCCGGATCTCCCCCGCCTGTACCTTGCAGGCAAGTGACTGTGCCGCGCGCACGATTTCCGCGCGGGCACCGTAATTGAATGCCACCACCAGATTGAGGCCAGAGTTGTTCTTCGTAAGATCCTCGGCTTCCTTGAGGAGCGCCAGGATGCCGGGTTCCAGATCGTCCCGGCCGCCGATGATGCGGATGCGGACATTGGCGTCGTGCAACTCGCTCAGATCCCGCTGGACGAAACGGCGAAGCAACCCCATCAGGAAGGTGACTTCCGCCTGCGGCCGGCTCCAGTTTTCCGATGAGAAGCTGTAGATCGTGATCGTCTCGATGCCGATCTTGCCGGCGTGCCGAATGACCTTGCGCAGCGCCGTCAAGCCCTGCCGGTGCCCCTCGGTCCGCGGGAGGCCGCGCGCGGTTGCCCAGCGTCCGTTGCCATCCATGATGAAGGCAACGTGACGTGGCAAACCAGCACCGTTATCGTCCGCTCCAGGTGCTTGCAGGTCGCGGTCCGGGCTGACGCTCATCGGCTTCCCCCACTCACAGGCCCAGGTCGTTCAGACCTGGGAAATTTCCTGCTCTTTCTTCGCGAGCATGGCATCGACTTCCGCAATCATCTGATCGGTCAGCTTCTGAACTTCGTCGGAAGCAACGCGGCTGTCGTCCTGCGAGATCTCGCCGTCCTTCTCAGCCTTCTTGGCAGCGTCCATGCCGTCGCGGCGGACATGACGGATGGCGACCTTGGCCTGCTCGGCATATTTGTGAGCGACCTTGATCAGTTCCTGACGGCGTTCCTGGTTGAGCTCCGGGATCGGCAGGCGCAAAAGCTGGCCGTCAACCACCGGGTTAAGGCCCAGGTTGGATTCGCGAATGGCTTTTTCGACAGCGGACACCATGCTCTTGTCCCAGACCTGGACCGCGAGCATGCGCGGCTCCGGAACGGATACGGTGGCAACCTGGCTGACGGGCATGGACTGGCCATAAGCTTCGACGGTAATCGGATCCATCATCGACGCGGAGGCGCGACCGGTCCGCAGCCCGGCAAATTCGGTCTTGAGAACCGACAGGGCGCCCTGCATGCGGCGCTTCAGGTCTTCGAGGTCCACACCTACTACCGACATTTTGTCCTCACTAGTTTTCTTGTACTTGGCTTGGAACGACGGTCGTCAATTTGGCAACATTTGAGAGGAACTTCTCGCCGTCATCAATTGCTTCCAAATTAACATCCGACGCTCTGATAGAGTCTCGGCGCGCGCCAACATGGCATAAACGCGCTGAAACACAAGAGCTTGAACCGGGATTGGGGTCTAAAACTTTCAGCCGCCCACGACTGTATAGGTGCCCGTTTCCTGCAGCACGCTGACAAGGGCACCGGGCGTATGGATTGAAAACACGATGACGGGAATTGAATTGTCCCGGGCAAGCGCGATGGCGGTCGTATCCATCACCTTGAGGTTCCGGGTGATGATCTCGTCGTAACCGAGCGTGTCGTATCGCTCGGCCTCCGGATTGATCTTCGGATCTTCCGAATAGACGCCATCGACCTGCGTGCCCTTCAGGAATGCATCGCATTTCATTTCCGCCGCGCGCAGCGCCGCACCGCTATCGGTGGTGAAGAACGGGTTGCCCGTACCGCCGGCAAAGACGATGACGTCGCCATCTTCCATGTAACGGTCGGCAACACGCTGGGAAAAGGTTTCGCAGATGGACGGTACCGAAACCGCCGAGAGAACGCGCGCATTGACCTTCAGCCGGCGCAGGGCGTCGGCGAGCGTCAGGCTGTTCATGATCGTGGCGAGCATACCCATGTGGTCGCCCGTGACACGGTTACCGCCCTTGGCGGCCACCGCCACGCCGCGGAAGATGTTGCCGCCGCCTACAACGACGCCGACCTGGGCACCGAGTGCCACCGCGTCCGCGATCTCCTTGGCGATTCTCTGCACGATGGCGGGATCAATTCCAAAAGCCTGGGAACCCATCAGGGCCTCACCGGAGAGTTTCAGAAGGATCCGCTTCCAGCGCAGAGAATTCGTCATGGGTGCACCCTGTATGAAATTGTCTTTCTAAAAAAAAAGCGCCGGACTTGCCGGCGCTTTCCTTGAGCTTACTGCCCGGTGGCTGCCGCCACCTCTGCAGCGAAGTCTTGCTCTTCCTTCTCGATCCCTTCGCCGAGGGCGAAGCGGACGAAGCCGGTGAGCTTGACTGCGGTGCCAAGTTCCTTGGCCAGCGCTTCGACGGCCTGCTCGACCGTCTGATCCGGATTGATCACGAAGGCCTGCTTCTCGAGGGTAACTTCCTCGTAGAATTTGCGCAAACGGCCTTCCACCATTTTTTCGATGATGTTTTCCGGCTTGCCGGATTCGCGTGCCTGTTCGGAGAAGACGGACTTCTCGCGCTCGACGACGGCCGGATCCAGTTCCGCGGTGTTCAGGGACAGGGGGCTGGTAGCGGCCACGTGCATGGCAATCTGACGGCCGAGGCCGTTCAGCTTGTCCTTGTCGCCAGCGGATTCCAGAGCGACGAGAACGCCGATCTTGCCGAGACCTTCGACAACCTGACCATGAACGTAGGTCGCCACGACGCCTTCGTTCACGCTCAGCAGAGCCGAGCGGCGCAGGGTCATGTTTTCGCCGATGGTCGCGATTGCATCGGTGATGGCTTCGGAAACCGGCTTGCCGCCGAGGTCGGCAGCAGCAACGGCTTCAACGGAGCCATCGGTGCCGACAGCAACCTTGGCAACCTTGGTGACCAGCTCCTGGAAACCATCGTTGCGGGCAACGAAGTCGGTTTCGGAGTTCAATTCGATCACGGCAGCCTTGTTGCCTTCAGCAGCAACACCGACCAGGCCTTCAGCGGCGACGCGGCCGGCCTTCTTGGCGGCCTTTGCCAGGCCTTTGGTGCGCAGCCAGTCAACGGCAGCTTCCATGTCACCGCCTGCTTCAGTCAGGGCGGTCTTGCAGTCCATCATGCCAGCGCCGGATTTCTCACGGAGCTCTTTTACCATCGCAGCGGTAATGCTCATCGATTGCCTCGTGGATGGGGGTTTCGGATAAGACACGGTTTAGCTCAGGGCTTTCCGCGCCTTTATGACGGGGCTGCAACAAAGTGCAGCCCGTCTGGCGAATTCAACAACTATCTGCCGCGGCAGGCCGCGGCAGAAGAGACTTAAGCTTCGGCTGCAGCTTCGGCGGCCGGTGCTTCTTCAGCAACATCTGCCAGGGCTTCTTCGACCGGCGCTTCTTCAGAAGCACCGATGTCCATGCCGGATGCGCCCTGGGCGCGGGAGATGCCGTCGATGGCAGCGCGGGCGATCAGGTCGCAATAAAGCGAAAGCGCGCGGCCGGCGTCGTCGTTACCCGGCACCGGATAGGTGATGCCTTCCGGATTGGAGTTGGAATCGAGGATCGCGGCGACCGGAATGCCCAGACGGCGTGCTTCCTGGATGGCAATGGCTTCGCGGTTGGTGTCGATCACGAAGATAAGGTCCGGGATACCGCCCATGTCCTTGATGCCGCCAAGGTTCCGCTCGAGCTTTTCACGCTCGCGGTCCATGAACAGACGCTCTTTCTTGGTCAGAGCGTTTGCGGCGTCGGAGGACAGGGTCTCTTCCAGCTTGCGCAGGCGCTGAATGGACTGGGAGATGGTCTTCCAGTTGGTCAGCATGCCACCGAGCCAGCGGGCGTTGACGTAGTACTGAGCGGAGTTACGTGCGGACGAAGCAACGGCTTCCTGAGCCTGGCGCTTGGTACCGACGATCAGAACGCGGCCGCCACCGGCAACCGTGTCGGACACGGCCTTGAGTGCCTGGTGCAGAAGCGGAACGGTCTGGGACAGGTCCATGATGTGAACATCGTTGCGCACACCAAAGATGTACTGACCCATACGCGGGTTCCAACGGTGTTTCTGGTGACCAAAGTGAACGCCTGCTTCCAGAAGCTGACGCATGGTGAAATCGGGCAGTGACATGGCCCTTATCTCCTGAGTTTTCCGGTTTGACCTCCGCAAGAGGATGTGGACCGGAGGAAATTTCCTTCGGCCACCGGATGGACCCCGATAAGCTCAGGTTCCGCCCCTTGCGTGTGGAATGCGCGCCTTATAGTTGGGAAGAAATTTTATTTCAAGGCCTAAGGACCGGTTTTCTTGCCGGTTTTGCACCTTTGCAAGCCTCAACAATCCTTCCCGGCTTCCTGCGCATGTTTGCGCGCTAGTTCCCGGCTTCGATCTCGTCAAAAACCGTCCGCGACCATTTTTGCGACCATCCGCCGAACGGGGCCAGAAGAACGAACAGCTCCTGCCCGAGATCCGTCAAGAGATATCCGCTCCCGTCATGGTCGACCAACGCGCATTCCTTGAGTTCTTTCAGCCGCTTGTTCAAGACTGTCGGCGACACGCCTTCACACTGGTCCTGCAATTGGCGGAAAGTCAGGCTGCGTTCCGAGAGCTGCCAGATGATTCCAAGCGCCCAGCTGCGCCCGAGCAGGTCGAACAGCGCCATGATCGGCTTGCCGGTCTTCGATCCCCGGACCGGAGACCCGGGCCTTGGTATGGAGGCTGCCATGGAAAATCCTTGCTATCTTTTGTGTAGCAGTGCTATAGCTACATAATCAGTAGCACTTCTCGGACCATCTGTCATGCTGCTTCTTCCGATCGCTGCCGCCATCGGGGCCTCCACCGGCTGGGCAACTGGCATCGTCCTTGCCCAGAAACCCGCCCGGCTTCTCGGCGCATTTGAGTTCACCCGCATCCAGCTGACCGCCTGCGCGGCTCTGGTCTCATTGCTTTGTGCCGCTCTCGGATACTGGTCGTCCATTCCCTGGCACCACTGGCCGGCATTCACTCTCAGCACTGTTTTCGGCATTCTTGCCGGCAACCTTGCCATGATCGAGTGCTTGCGCCGCGGCGGACCTCGGCGAACGGAACTGCTGTTGTCGCTGAAAGGACCAGTCGTCGCCGTGATGGCGTTTTTTTGGTTCGGAGAAACCTTGGGCGCCTGGGATCTTGCCGGTGGGCTTGTCGTCCTGGCTGGACTTTTTCTGGCGGTGCAGTTCGGCGGCAATGAGCGCTCGGAAAGCGATCGGCTGAACGGCCGTCTCTGGTCCGTCGTCCTGCTGGGTCTTGTCGCAGTGCTGTGTCAGGGCTTCGGCTTTCTGGCAGTCAAGCCGGCCATGGCGGAGGGCATGCACCCCCTCGCCGTTTCTGCCGTTCGCCTGCTTGGCGCTGCCTTTATCATTTCCGTCATCGCGCTTTGGCCCGCCCGGCTATTTCGCCCCAGAAGCCGCCTGACCGCACCGCTGCTCGGACGGACGATCCTGCCGGGTGTCATCGGCTATATCCTCTCAACTTCGCTGCTGCTTTATGCCTTCGCCAATTTCGACGCCGGATTGGCCGCAATCCTCGGCTCTCTCTCCCCTGTCCTGGTCCTGCCGATCCTGTGGCTGAAGGAGGGGCAGGCACCGAGCCGTGAAGCAACACTTGGAGCTCTCGCGGCAATCGGCGGTACGGCGATCATCGTCTTGCTCTGACCGGGGAGACGGAATCGGTTCTGCCCTGTATGCCTAGGCTACCGCCTCTTCCTCCATGGAGCCCCGTCTTGACCACAAAAGGCATCAGCCATCTCGGCCTCACCGTCCGCGACCTGGACCAGACCACCGCTTTTTTCACCGACCTGCTCGGCTGGAAACTGCTGGCGCGTGACGACAGCTACCCGCGAACGACCGTTTCGGACGGCACGGCCCGTCTCACCCTTTGGCAGGCCGACCGCACAAAACCGATGACGGATTTCGACCGCAAGACCAATATCGGCCTGCATCACGTCGCGCTGGAAGTTGCCAGCGAAGACGAACTTCTGGATCTCGCGGCCCGCATCCGCGACTGGCCAGGTGTCATCGTCGAATTCGAACCAGAACCGCTCGGCAGCGGACCGCGCAAACACATGATGTTCGCGGAACCCGGCGGTATCCGGCTCGAGATCGTCTGGCCGGCGGGACAATAAGGATCCGGAAGTCGATGGCGCCTTCAAGAGCGGTCGCGTTCCGCTGCTTTCTAGTTTGGGGTCGCGTTCCGCTGTTTTTTTAGTCTGGGGTCGCGTTCCGCTGTTTTTTTAGTCTGGGGTCGCGTTCCGCTGTTTTTTTAGTCTGGGGTCGCGTTCCGCTGCTTTTTTAGTTTGGGGTCGCGTTCCGCTCCAGGGCCGCCGCAATTGCCTGCGGCACCGGTTGCCCCGTGCGCTCGCTGGCAAACAGGTATTCGCCCGCCGGATTGACTTCAAAGAACACATGTTCGCCACCGGGTGTCACGCGCAGGTCGATTGCCCCGTAGCGCAGCCCGAACCAGTCCATCAGTTTCAGGAGCTTGTCACTGACATCGTCCGGGAGATCGTAGGCGCGCACTTCCGCGGTGCCGACACCGGGGCGATAGTCGACCTCGTAGCGGGTTTCCGAGCGAAAGGACGTCGCGAACACCTCGCCGTCCACGATGGTGACGCGGAGGTCGAGGGCGAGCGGGATATATTCCTGGAAGATCACCGGAGCAAACCGCACGGCGTCGAGCTGCGCCATTTCCAAGGCACCGACCTTGAGGGTCTCCCGCGGTGCCTGGGCAACATTGCGGAACGCCTTGCGGACAACACCCGTCGCCGAATGTTCCTCAACGAACAGGCGTGCTTGCTGCGGATCATTGGTAACCAGCGTCTCAGGTATGCGCAGCCCGAGCCGTCTTGCCACCCGGTGCTGCGTGACCTTCCTGAGCGCGGTTTCGTCCGCGGTCGGCGGGTTCATCCAGTAACACGGCATGGCATACCAGAAACCCTGCACGGCTTCCGTCGTCTCCGACTGCGCGAACATGCGCGAGGTTTCGTCCGCAATGACCGGATCTATCCTAAACGGCCTTATCCGCCGGCACCACACCGCTCCAACCCGGTCCAGATCGATGCGCCGCCCGCTGGCCGTTTCGAAATAGAGGCGATCCTGCGACGCCCCTGCCCGTGCATTGATACGCGTTTCCATGGGGATGCTGGCCAGGTCGAGAATGTCGAATTCGGATCTTAGGTGCTGTGTGACCTTGTTGACGTGCTCGTTGCCGGCAAATGAAATGATCAAAATCAAGAAACCAATCCTTCCCGAAAAGAAGTTCCGGCCGCGCGAACGGCCGGAACCCTTTACCTCTCAAATTGCTCAGCTACCGCCGAGCTGCTGGTAGGCTGCCCAAACCTGCTGCCAGGCGGCATAGCCCTGTGCGTCCAGCATGCCGCGCTGGTTCAGGTCCGCGTATTGAGCAAGGATCTGCGCGTAATAGTTCAGGTGCTCGATCCTTGGATCCTGCTGCGGCTGAGCGGCCTGGGGCGCGCCGGTGCCGAGTACGAAGGGCACGTTCGGCCCCGGTTGAACCGGTGTGAACGGAGTGCTCGGCAGGCCAGGTTCGAAGGGTGGTTCCAGGAAGGACTTCGGCGGATCGAAGACCTGCTTTCCTGGCGTGTCGCCGAGGATGTTCTTCGGACCCGGATCAAGCCGCGGCGGTTTTTGCGGGCCCGGGTCGCTGATCAGGCTCTTTGGCGGATCGTTGATAATGGACTTCGGCCCCGGATCGAACGGACCTTCCTTCTTGATATCCTTTGGAGCGTCCTTCGGCAGATCCTTGGGGAGATCCTTCGGAAACTCTTTCGGGGGATCCTTCGGGAAATCCTTGGGCGGGTCCTTCGGGAAGTCCTTGGGAGGATCTTTCGGCAGGTCCTTTGGCGGGTCCTTGGGGAAGTCCTTGGGTGGGTCCTTCGGAAAGTCCTTCGGCGGATCCTTGGGCAACTCTTTCGGCGGGTCCTTGGGCAGATCCTTTGGAAACTCCTTGGGGGGATCCTTCGGGAACTCCTTGATGATGTCCTTCGGCAGATCCTTGGGCAGGTCCTTCGGGAAAGGTTTCGGGCCACCGCTGCACGGGATCGACACACCGATGGCGCTTCTCGGTCCGTCGAGGCAGGCATGCATGCGCTGGATCTGGCCTTCGGTGAACATCACCATCGTGTCGTCGTCGACATAGTCCATGTAGTTCATGTACATGTCGCCGTTCGGCCCGTTGGAGCAGGAGATCGTCGGAAAAGTCGGCTTGCCGGTGTTCGGTCCGCCCTGGTTTGGCGTGTCACTGACGAAATCGGATCCCGAACAGCCGGCGCCGTCATCACCCCAGATATGGCGCAGGTTCAGCCAGTGGCCGATTTCGTGCGTCGCAGTCCGGCCCTTGTCGAAAGGCGCTGCTGCAGTTCCGGTCGTGCCGAAGCCGGTATGCGTGACCACGACGCCGTCGGTTGCCGCCGGACCGCCGGGAAACTGCGCATACCCCAGAAGGCCGCCAGAGAGCTGGCACACCCAGATATTCAGATAGTCGTCCCGCGGCCAGGCATCCTTGCCGCCCTGGTTCGAGAACTTGACGTCGTCGTTCGACCCGAATGACGTCTTGTTGGTCTGCGTACGGGTAACACCGTCGGTCGGCTTACCGTCCGGATCTACCTTCGCCAGCTCGAACTCGAGCCGTGCATCTCCCGCCAGGGGCGAAAAAGGCGCAGGGACATTGGAAACATCGGAGTTCTTCTTGCGGAAATCCCGGTTCAGAACCTCGATCTGGCTGTCGATCTGCGCCTGACTGATGTTTTGGTCCGCCGTCTTGTAGACCACATGAACAACCACGGGAATGCGGGTGCAGCCCGGGCGCATGAGTGGGCCCGACATTGCCGCACGAAAGGCTTGCTCCTCGATGCGGGTCAGGCGACGTGCATATTCCCTGTCGGTATCAAGCAGACGGCGATGGACTTCCATCGTACCGCAGCCCCGATGCTTCGGATTGCTGTCTTCAGCCATATCTTTTCTCCCAATTTCCGTTTCGGCACGCGGCATGCGGCACGTGACAATGAAAAAGGTCCCCGCTCCCGGAGCGGACAAACGCTCCCGGTTCGCACCGGTCTGCGGTGCGTGAACTGTGCATGCTGCGATTGCGGCGGGGACAACCCCCAGAGATCCTGCGATCGAATGCAGAAATCTCTAACTGTTTAAAATCGACCAGCTTTTGGCTGATCCCCTCACTCCATACCGAGCGGTGTGCCCTTGAACTTGTCCGGCGCAGGTCAGATTGCGAAAGCCGAATTCAAGTGGGACGGAGTGTCTTTAAAAAAGCTGCAGATCTATTTGCGTTTCAAAATCAGTTTGTCGTCTTGTGCGTATTCTACGTCATACTCGCCCTCCCATCCTGGGACTTGAACATCCAGCCTGTCGCCCTCCAGCGACCAGCCTCCCGACCCGGTGCTTTCCAGTCTGTCAGTCGGACCGGGTGCTGCACCTCGCGCCCCGCCCTGTTCCGTAAGCTCGAGATGGCGGCGTCCGCGGGCTGGAGGTATCTTTGATCCGGAGCGGTAGAAGACCATACGGTCGCCGCTGCTTTCCTCGCCGATTTCAACCCACTCGCCTGCTATGTCAGCCTTGTCCGCCATTTACCCAATCCACGCTGGCTTTGTCTCAGTCCGGCATTTCCCGGCTGGATTTAGCAGTCGCCGCAACCGCAACCGCACCCTCCCAGGGCCTTGCCGGCGGTCAACGTATCATAGGCTGCGCGCGTCGCCTGCCAGTTGCCGTAATCCTGCGCCGAAAGCATGCCGTCGCGTCCGAGCCGGGCATATTGTGCAAAGAGCGCGTTATAATGGGTCGCCAACTCATTGAGCAGCCGCGCCTGATCGACACCGGCATGCTGCGGCCAGGCCGCCTGGCCGCCATCTGCAACCGGCAGGGCTTGTTCTTTCAGCACGGCCTGGCCGGCAACGAAGCCGGCATTCATGCGCAGGATCTGGAACGCGAATTCCGGACGCACCCGGTCCAGCGTGTCGTTTGCGGTATGGATCGCACTGTTTGCGCCGTCAGCACCCTCAATGGTCAGAACGGCAGGTATCCCCGCCTCGATGAAGGGAACGTGGTCGCTGGCGAAGGGGTTGAGAGAGGTCTGGACTGCGAGCGTGGTGAAATCGGCAGCCGACTGCGCGAGCGCCGAGATCTGCGTCTGGCTGATCGCGTGCCCTTCGAGCAAAACGGTAGGAGGCTCGGAATTGACCGAACCGATCATGTCCATGTTCAGGACAGCTCGGATGCGTTCGCGCTCGGACTGAGAGAGCGCGGCGACATATTGCGTGCTGCCATGCAGGCCCTGTTCCTCACCGCCGAACAGCACGAAAGTCAGGTCGTTTTCGAAGTCGAACGTGGAACAGGCGGCGGCAAGTGTCAGGAGACCGGCGGAGCCGCTGGCATTATCGTCAGCCCCCGGTGCTGAGGCATCGGGACCGCCCGGATGATTGACCGAATCCAGATGCGCTACGACAATCACGTTGCCGCGCCCTCCAAGCCCTTTCCCGCATTGACGGGCAACGACATTGGCGGAGGTTTGTCCACCGGGCATCGTGACCGTTTCCAGATTGGCCGAATATCCAAGCTCGGAAAGCAGATTCCGGCACCACTCGGCGGCCTCCCTATAGTGCGGGCTGCCGGATAGACGCGTCGGGTAGGAAACCAGTTTTTCGATGCAGGCCTGGAATGCGGCCTGTTGCACACAGTCGACGACACGGGCATGGGGTGCACCGGTTGCGGCTGCCGACCGCGCGGGGGATGCCGTTTCGAATACGGTCGTGTTTTCAGAAAGCGGCTCAACCTTGAAGCAGACATCGTCGCGATCGTTGATCTTGCGCGCTTTGGCCTTGGTGAGCTTGACGACGAGGTATCGGCCCTTGTCGAAAATCACCTCAACTTCGGGATGTTCAAGCTGGAAAGTCCGGCCTTTCTGGACAACGAGATGCATCTCCGGCTTGGAGACGGTCCCCTCCGGCTGACGCGTGCTGCGCCGTCCATCCGGAACCTCGCTCTCGATCTTGGACCAAAGGTTGTTCGTGGAATAGGTCAGCACGTCATCGCCGAACCGCACCCAACATCCGCCCGCAGCCTCAATCCGGTTGCGTGTGTTCTCAAAATCCAAATCGGAAACTACATAAGATGAATACTTCATGGCAACGCCTCATGAAAAACTCATCATAGCACCTTACCGGATTTTACTCAACCTGAGATCAGCGTTATGAAAAATTTATACTTTTACTATACTACCGTTTACTCAACTCGAAATTGCTTACCTTACGTTATTTTATAATATTACGGCTCGCTTTCGCAGTGCGATCAATTGTCGTTAGCCACCACGATCACTGCAGTCTTTTTGGGGTTCGCCAAGACGCTACAGACAAACCGAAGAAGGCTCGACCAGGAGTGTGATCAAACCCAACAAGCTGATCGAACGTCAACGCGACCGGAAGAACTGTTGGGTGTCATGTTGGTCGCCGCCCGTTGGCGGTATCCAGCCGAACGCCACCTGTTCAGTGGAACCAACAATCCATGAAGATCCAGCTGGCTGCAGCGTCGATGCTTGCAATTCGCAACCTGCAAAAGCGTCTCGCGAGATTGTGCGGTGGATGAAATCAAACGTCGTCTGCGTCCGGCAAACCGTTGCATTGATCCAATAGAGGCGGCGGGTAACGATGAAGCGGGATTTCGCATACTCCAACTTCACTGGTTTCCCCCTAAAGCCCGTTCTTACAATGCGTTAGAGAGACTTTTAAAAGAAAAACCTGATTTACATTGCCAAACTGTGTACCACCCTGGACAAATCTGCCAATTGCCTGCGCATCGCTTTTGGCAATGGTTGAATTCAACGTCGGAATCGACAGGCATATACGATTTGTCCGCAGGAACAGCGTCGACCTGGCTTGCCTCGGCCCATGGTCTTTGGCCAGCCTCACGCCATCTGCACATCCGTGACGCCTGGCACGGCTTTCAATGCGCCTGCTATTTCCGGTGACAGGCGGAAGCGGCCGGGGAGTTTGACTTCGACCTCGCGTGCGCCATTGTCCAGAAGCACGATCACTGTCACGTCGCCCTCGCCGCGCACCTGAAGCTGCTTGGCAAGGCTCGGGATCGGACGTTCGTCGCGCACGAAGACACGCATACTCTTCTGCAACCTCGCCGCCTCGACCTCGATCGGATCCACCTTCTCGATCCGAAGAGACGGCTCATCGTCGCGCATGTCGGCGCCGACGAGGATCACCACCGAGCGGCCTGTTTGCAGAACGTCGCGGAACTGCTCCAGCTTTTCCCGGAAGAGCAGCGCTTCGTACTGGCCGGTGGAGTCCGAAAGGCGGGCAATACCCATACGCGTTCCGGTCTTGGTCTTGCGTTCCTGCATGGAAACGACAGTACCGGCAAGACGTCCGTGAGAGGCGCCGCGCTTGACCGCTTCGGCGAACTGGGTCCAGGGCTGTGCCCGCATCTTCTCCAGGACGGCGGCATATTCGTCGATCGGATGGGCGGAGAGATAAAAGCCGATGGCGGCATGTTCCCGCTGCAGTTTTTCCTCGTTGGTCCAGCCGTGGACCTCGTCCAGCTGCAAGGGCTCCTCGCTGTCGCTGCCGCCGAAAAGCTCGTCCTGGCCGAGCGTCTTGTTCTCTTCCGTGCGTTGCGCCAGGCCCATGATCCGGTCGAGGCCTTCGAAGACACGTGCCCGGTTTGGCTCCAGCTCGTCGAAGGCGCCGGCGGCAACGAGGTTTTCCAGCGTGCGCTTGTTGAGCGCCTTGGGCGAAATGCGCCGGGCGAAATCACCGAGGCTCTTGAAGGGCTTGTCGCCCCGCGCCTCGACAATATGCTCGACGGCCTGTTCACCGACACCCTTGATGGCGCCCATGGCGTAGAGGATCTTGCCGTCGGCAACGTCGAAATAGACTTGGCCCCGATTGATGGACGGCGGCTCGATCTCGATCTTCATCCGCCGGGCTTCCTGGCGATAGTCGCCGAGCTTGTCGGTGTTGCCCATGTCGAGGGTCATGGATGCAGCCATGAACTCCACCGGGTGGTTCGCCTTGAGCCAGGCCGTATGATAGGAGACGAGCGCGTAGGCGGCCGCGTGCGACTTGTTGAAGCCGTAGTTCGCGAACTTCGCCACCAGATCGAAGATCGTGCCTGCGTGGCTCTTGTTGACGCCCTGTGCCACCGCACCGTCAACGAAACGGGCGCGCTGGACCTCCATTTCCGCGGCGATCTTCTTGCCCATTGCGCGGCGCAGAAGGTCAGCTTCCCCTAGGGAATAACCTGAAAGCACCTGGGCGATCTGCATCACCTGTTCCTGGTAGACGATGATGCCGTTCGTCTCCATCAGGATCGGTTCCAGCAGCGGATGCAGGCAGTCCGGATCCTGTTCGCCGTGCTTCACGGCGTTATAGACGGGAATGTTCTCCATCGGGCCGGGACGGTAGAGCGCCACGAGCGCAATGATGTCCTCGAACCTGTCCGGCTTCATGCCGGCAATCGCCCGGCGCATGCCCTGGCTTTCCAGCTGGAACACGCCGAAGGTCTCGCCGCGCGCCAGCATCTGGTAGGTCTTTTCGTCGTCGATCGGCAGCGCGGCCACGTCTACATGGATGCCGAGCCGGTCGATCAGCTTGACCGCCGTATCGATGACCGTCAGCGTCTTCAGGCCGAGGAAGTCGAACTTCACCAGTCCGGCTTCTTCCACCATCTTCATGTTGAACTGGGCAACCGGCATGTCGGAACGCGGGTCGCGGTAGAGCGGAACCAGTTGCTCCAGCGGCCGGTCGCCGATGACAACACCGGCAGCGTGGGTCGAGGCGTGGCGGTAGAGGCCCTCCAGCTTCTGGGCCATGCCGAGCAGCCGTTCCACGATCTCCTCTTCCTTGGCGGCTTCCCTTAGACGCGGCTCATCGTCAATTGCCTGGGCGAGCGTGACCGGATTGGCCGGGTTGGCAGGCACCAGCTTGCAGAGCCGGTCGACCTGGCCATAGGGCATCTGCAGCACCCGGCCGACATCGCGCAGCACGGCGCGGGCCTGGAGCGACCCGAAGGTGATGATCTGCGCCACCTGCTGCCGGCCGTACTTGCCCTGCACATAGCGGATCACCTCTTCGCGCCGGCTCTGGCAGAAGTCGATGTCGAAGTCCGGCATCGAGACACGTTCCGGGTTGAGGAAGCGCTCGAACAGCAGCGAGAAGCGCATCGGGTCGAGATCTGTGATGGTCAGCGCCCAGGCAACCAGGGAGCCTGCACCGGACCCGCGGCCGGGACCGACGGGAATGTCGTTGGACTTGGCCCATTTGATGAAGTCGGCAACGATCAGGAAGTAGCCCGGGAATTTCATCCGCTCGATGATGCCCGTCTCATAGTCGAGACGATCCCAGTAGTCCTTTTCCTCCAGCCCCGGCGCCAGGCCATGGGCGTCGAGACGGGCCTGCAGGCCTTCTCGGGCCTGGCGCTTCAGTTCGTCGGCCTCGGCGCGTTCCGCCTCCTCCGGATCGGCGTCAGCCCCGGCAAAGCGCGGCAGGATCGGTGCCCGCTTCAGCGGCCGGAAGCTGCAGCGCCTTGCAATCTCGACCGTCGAGGCAAGCGCCTCGGGAAGATCGGCGAAAAGCGCGCACATTTCCGCACGGGACTTGAAATAGTGTTCGGGGGTCAGGCGGCGGCGATCGTCCTCGATCAGCACCCGGCCTTCGGATATGCAGATCAGGGCATCATGAGCTTCATAGTCTTCCCGCTTCGGGAAGAAAGCCTCGTTGGTTGCCACCAGCGGCAGACCAGTTTGATAGGCAAGGTCAAGGAAGGCGTCTTCCGTCTTGCGCTCGGCTTCCATGCCGTGGCGCTGGATCTCAACGTAGCACCGGCCCGGGAACCCCTGCGACAGCCGTTCCAGCCGCAGCTTGGACAGGTCCTTTCGCCCTGCAAGCAAGGCTGCGCCGAGCGGACCGGTGACGCCGCCCGTCAACACGATCACATCTGCGGATTTCGACAGGAGATATTCGGCAGAAACATGTGGCCGCAAGCCGGTTTCCGTATCGAGAAAGGCGCGAGAGCTCAGCTCCATCAGATTGCCATAGCCGGTTTCGGTCATGGCAATCAGCACAAGATCGGCCAAAGCCGGTTCGCTGCGGCGGCCCGATTCCAGCCCGTCGTCAAAATCAACAGACAGCTGGCAGGCTGCGATCGGCTGGATGCCCGAACCCCAGGCCTTGCCTGCAAATTCCTGCACGCCGAAGAGATTGTTGGTGTCGGTGATCGCCAGAGCCGGCTGTTCATCGGCCTTGGCAAGATCGAGCAGCTTCTTGATCGGCAGGGCGCCTTCCAGCAGCGATAGTGCCGAGTGCACTCTCAGATGCACAAAACCGGGGCCGCCTGCTCCGCCGGCCTCTCCAGCACCTTCAGGCTGCCCGCCGGCTCCTGGCCGGGACGTATCGGGATTGGAACCAGTCATGACGGCACTCGTTACATCTTTCAGAATCAGCACTCAAGTGAAGCGCGTTCGGAAAACCCTGTCGAGGCGTGATGAACGTTGTGCCCGTTGTTCTTTGGCTGCGTGGCGCATGGGTCGACCAGCACGGGGCAGACAGCAGGACCAGACGGCGCGAAAAACTTTCCAAGGGCAAGAGAGCACACATCATCATAACAGATGACCCTTCCCTGCCCGCTTCCTTCCACAAGCTGCCGCGGTCAGCTGACTGAAAAAAGCACGTCACTCCAGACGGCAATCGTGGTGCAGAAACAGACCAGAGATCCGAAAGCGGCAAAATCACGAGCGATATGGAACATCACATCCTCCAACCTTGACTAGTGCGTAACTGGATCTTGTTCCATTTTTGTTCCTATTGCAAGCCCTTTTTGTTCCCCTTGTCATCAGCTAATCAAATTTGCTGAAAACTGCGGGTTTTTGGTTTGTTCCACATCATCAATCGCAAGAACGATCCCGTCTGAAGTTTTACCAGACGGTTTCGTTGTTGCGAGAGGTGAGCCGGCTATAGGGAAGCCTCTGAACTAGAGTTCCTTGACCAGACCTTCGTCGAGAGTGATCGCGCGGTCCATACGGCCCGCCAGCTCCATGTTGTGGGTGGCGAAGAGGGTCGCGACACCCGAAGCACGCACGAGGGCTTGCAGGGCATCGAAGACATAGGCGGCCGTATTCGGGTCGAGGTTGCCGGTCGGCTCATCGAGCAGCAGGATGCGCGGAGCATTGGCAACCGCACGGGCAACCGCAACACGCTGCTGCTCGCCGCCAGAGAGTTCGGACGGGCGATGGCTGCCGCGCTCGCCAAGACGCATGTATTTCAGGAGCTCGTCCGCACGTTCCGCTGCCAGATGCCGGGGCAGGCCACGGATCATTTGCGGCATCATGACGTTTTCCTGCGCGGTAAATTCCGGCAGCAGATGATGAAACTGATAGACGAAGCCGATATCGTTGCGCCGGATCGCCGTGCGCTTGTCGTCGGACAGGTTGGAGCAATTCACGGGCCCGAGATAGACATCCCCCTCGTCCGGCCGCTCCAGAAGTCCGGCGATATGCAGCAGGGTCGACTTGCCGGTGCCTGAGGCAGCGACAAGCGCGACCATTTCCCCGGCCTCGATACGCAGGTTTGCGCCTTTGAGGATATGCAGCTTCTTGCTGCCCTCGTCGAAGCTGCGCGTGATGCCGGAAAGCTCCAGCGCGGCAGGGGCAAGGCCCGGCGTGCGGGCGGGATCAACGGCCATGTTCATCTCCCGTCTCCCTATTCATACCGGAGGGCTTCGACAGGATCGAGCCGAGCCGCCCGCCAGGCCGGATAGACCGTTGCCAGCAGCGACAGCACCAGCGCCATCACCAGCACGGTGATGGTCTCGCCGCTGTCGATATCCGCCGGAAGTTTCGACAGGAAGTAAAGTTCTTCAGAAAAGACGTCAGTCGTTGTCAGCCAGGAAACGAATTGACGAATGCTCTCGATGTTGAGGCAGATCACCAGCCCCAGGCAGAAGCCCGCGAGCGTGCCTACACAGCCGATGCTGGCACCGGTGATCAGGAAGATCCGCATGACCGCGCCACGCGTCGCCCCCATGGTCCTGAGGATGGCGATATCCTTGCCCTTGTCCTTCACCAGCATGATCATGCCGGACACGATGTTGAGCGCGGCCACCAGCACGATCAGGAACAGGATGATGAACATCACGTTCCGCTCAACCTCCAGGGCCGCGAAAAAGGTGACGTTGCGCTCCTGCCAGGTGGAGACGAAGGTCGGACGATCCGCGGCTTCCTCCAGCAGGGGCCGCATGCTGCCGACCGCATCCGGGTCGCTCACATAGACCTCGATGCCGGTCACCTTGGTGTCCATGTTGAAATAGGCCTGGGATTCTTCCAGCGGCATGAACAGGAAGGTGGAATCGTATTCGCTCATGCCGATCTTGAAGATCGCGGAAACGGGATAAGCCTTCAAACGGGGAGTCACGCCCATCGGCGTCACGCTGCCACGCGGCGATATGATGGTGATGTTGTCGCCGATCGTGATGCCGAGCTGCTGCGCCATGTTGGCGCCGATGGCCACTCCAGCCCCTTCTTCGAAACCGTCCAGTGTCCCGAGTTGAATCGTATTGGCGATCAACGGGATCCGGCGAAGATCGCTCTCGTAAACGCCGCGCACCAGGGCACCGAAATTGCCGGCCGGCCCGGAGACCAGAGCCTGGCCTTCCACAAAGGGCATGGCGCTCACAACGCCCGGAAGCGGATCGAGCCGCGCGGAGACCGCGTCATAGTCCGTCAGCGGCATGTCGATCGGCTGCACCAGCATATGGCCGTTGATGCCGAGGATCTTGCCGAGCAGCTCCGTGCGAAAGCCGTTCATCACCGCCATCACGATGATGAGCGTCGCGACGCCCAGCATGATGCCGGCGAAGGAAAAGCCGGCGATCACGGAGATGAAAGTCTCGCGCCTGCGGGAGCGCAGGTAGCGCCCGGCGATCATCCATTCGAAGGCGGAAAAGGGACGTGTGGGGGCTGCCGGTTTGTGACCTTCGTCAATTTCCGCAGTGTCTACCGCTGTCATTGTCCATCCACTTCAGCAAAGCCCCGGGCCCTCAGGCAGCCGGAGAGCCGGCCGATACCATAAAGCCCCGCGGCCGCGGCAAATCCGCGACCGAATCCCCGTTCCGAGGATCACCGGACTGGATTAGTCCGTCAATGCCGCGGTCAGCTTGTTGATCGTGGCTTCCGGGGAAAGCATTTCCTTTTCCCCAGTTGCCCGGTCCTTGACTTCCAGCAGGCCGTCCTTCAGGCCGCGCGGTCCGGCGACAACCTGATACGGCAGGCCGATCAGATCCATCGTGGCAAATTTTGCTCCCGCGCGGGTATCCGTGTCGTCATAGAGGACCTCGATGCCGGCAGCTTCCAGCTTGGCATAAAGATCTTCGGACACGCTGTCGGTCAGCTCGTCGCCCGGCTTCAGATTGACCAGCCCCACATGGAACGGCGCAACAGACTTGGGCCAGATGATTCCGTTCTCGTCATGATTGGCTTCGATCAAGGCGCCAAGAAGGCGAGATACACCAACACCGTAAGAGCCCATGTGGACCGGAACCTCGGTGCCCTCGGCCGTTGCGACCTTGGCGCCCATGGGTTCGGAATATTTGGTGCCGAAATAGAAGATGTGGCCAACTTCGATGCCGCGCGCGGAAACCCGGTTTTCTTCCGGCAGCGCGTTGAAGGCGGCTTCGTCATGCATTTCGTCGGTCGCCGCATAAGGCGTCGTCCACTCGGTCACCACCGGCGTCAGATCGGAGAAGAAATCCGTGTCCTCGGCCGGGACCGGCAGATCCAGCAGCGCCTTTTCGCAGAAGACCTCACTCTCGCCGGTCTCGGCAAGAATGATGAATTCATGGCTCATGTCGCCGCCGATCGGGCCCGTATCTGCTTTCATCGGGATCGCCTTCAGCCCCATGCGGGCGAAGGTGCGCAAATAAGCGACGAACATGCGGTTGTAGGCGTGGCGCGCGGCTTCCTTGTCGAGATCGAAGGAATAGGCGTCCTTCATCAGGAATTCGCGGCCGCGCATGATGCCGAAGCGCGGACGGACCTCGTCGCGGAACTTCCACTGGATGTGGTAGAGGTTCAGCGGCAGATCCTTGTAGGAGCGCACATAACCGCGGAAAATGTCGGTGATCATTTCCTCGTTGGTCGGGCCGAACAGCATGTCGCGTTCATGTCGGTCGGTGATGCGCAGCATCTCCTTGCCATAGGCATCATAACGCCCGCTTTCGCGCCACAGATCCGCGGACTGAATGGTCGGCATCAAAAGCTGGACAGCACCGGCACGTGCCTGCTCCTCTTCCACGATCCGTTCCACCTTGCGCAGCACCTTCAGCCCCAGCGGCAGCCAGGAATAGATGCCGGCGGATTGCTGGCGAATCATGCCGGCGCGCAGCATCAGCCGATGGGACACGATTTCCGCTTCCTTGGGTGTTTCCTTCAGGATGGGCAGGAAGTAACGGGAAAGACGCATGAAAGTTCTCTCAATTGGAGCAATGCCTGTTTGGTGCGCAGTCAAACCGCAAGCGGTGGCCAATTACAAGCGTTTTGCTGCATTGCGGCCAGCTTATTCAGATCTGCCGGCGAAACGCAGCAAAAATGCCCGGGTTTCCGGCGGTTTCCGTGTGATTTGCCAGCTAATTTTTTGCCCGTAAAAATACTAAGGTCTTAGTACAAAATACCGCTAAGGAAATAGGCAAGCAAAAAAAATAGTCTGCGCACGACAAATAGGTGACAAGCCTGATTCAATCCGGTAGGTTCCATTTCCATAACAAGAAGATGCCTCGGCAGAAATGCCAAGAAGCTCAAGGACATCGCGGTCTGAGTCTTGGGAGGAAGGACCCTCGGCGCACCTTACGGTCCGCAGCCGCCCAATCGCCCGGTAATACCGGCCGGTAAGGGTACAGGGTCGAATTTAGACGCGGAACTTTTACAAGGCAGGGCTTCGGCTCTGCCTTTTTCTTTGACTTGCTGCCGTCGTTACTGACTGGCGTCTTCAATAGCTGTCAATGACTCCTCCAGTCGACGGCATTGCCGGTCCTCGGAGCCTATCAGCTTCCCGGTTGGCTGTAGGCGCCGGAGGGAGGATTGAAGAACGGAATGTCGTCCAGGCCGAAGCCGGAGGTACGAAGAGCCAGGTAACCTGAAAAGATGATCGTCGCGACGATGGTCGTCAGGATGACGACACGGATAAACCGCGGACGGTCCGGGGCGCTTGGCTCTGAACCGGGCACCACCTCACCCGCCTCTTCCTGTGTCCGGCGCATGCCGAAGGGCAGAATGGCAAACAGGATGATCCACCAGATCATGAAATAGATGGCCATGCCAAACGCCACGGACATTGCTTACGCCTCTTCCAGTTCGGTCAACGTGCCGAGGAAATCCTTCGGATGGAGAAACAGCACAGGTTTTCCGTGGGCACCGATCTTCGGCTCGCCATCGCCCAGGACCCGCGCACCATCGGCCAGCAGCTTGTCGCGCGCGGCGATGATGTCATCAACTTCGTAGCAGACATGATGAATGCCGCCGGAGGGGTTCTTTTCCAGGAACTTGGCGATCGGCGAATTCTCACCGAGCGGTTCAAGCAGCTCGATCTTGGTGTTCGGCAGATTGATGAACACCGTGCTGACGCCGTGATCCGGCTGTTCCTGTTTCGCCGAGACATCGGCACCGAGCGTGTCCCGGTAGACCGCGGTCGCAGCCTCGATGTCCGAAACAGCGATGGCGACGTGATTGAGCCGTCCGATCATGCATAAACCTCCACCTTGGATGCACCTTCAACAGGTCCCCAAAACTCAGCCTCATCATTGGAAGGACCGACAGGTCCGTCTCAAAGCATCGGCCTCTTGTTGGGGAGCATTTTGCCTGTCCTTCGAGACGGGCCGTTGACCCTCCTCAGGATGAAGTCATGCTGTCTTGATGCGCCCAGTCCGCAACTTCATTGATCAGATAGCCGGATACGGGTACCCGGCTATGCTGACAAGGCGACTATAGTTGGGTCACCATCACCTTGCAGAGCGTCTTTTTGCCCCAAACCTCCAGGATTTCGGCCCTGGCAGCCCTGCGGGCTGCTTCCCCGACCAGATCCTTGTCCTTGCGGCGGCCCTTCGGAATGCTCTTCACCGCGCCCCGGACGGCCTTGAGCACGATGTCCTCCATCGGCTCGCCGTCATCGTCGGTGTCCGGCAGACCGAGCAGCACGACATTCGGATCGTCGAGCAGGTCCCCTGCCCGGTTGACCACTATCGAGATGACTGCCGCGCCGGCAAAGGACAGCTTGCGCCGTTCCTTCACGCCGGTGACCTCCGGGTCGTCCAGGATCTCGCCGTCCTTGACCAGAATGCCCGACGGTGCCTCGTCGATGATCCCAGCCCGGCCGGCGCTGAGGCGGATGATGTCCCCGTTCTTGCCGCGTACCACTTCCGGAACGCCTTGTGCCTTTGCAAACGCTGCATGGGCGGCGAGATGCAACGGTTCGCCATGGACGGGAAGCACGACCTTGGGCTGCACCAGCTTGTAGAGCTGCTCCAGTTCTCCGCGGCGCGGGTGGCCGGAGACATGCACCAGTGCGTCCCTGTCGGTGATGATCTCGACATCCTTGTCGGCCAGGTTGTTCATGACCTCGCCGACGGCCTTCTCGTTGCCCGGAATGGTGCGGGAGGAGAAGATCACCATGTCGCCCTTGGAGAGTGCGATGTTGCGATGATCACCCGCAGCGATCCGGGCGAGCGCCGCCCGGTTTTCGCCCTGTGAACCTGTGCAGAGCAAGACCGCCTTTTCCCGCGGCAGATAGCCGAAGGCCTCTTCTTCATGGAACGGCTTCAGGCCTTCCAGATAACCAAGCTCGCCGGCCACCTCGATCACCCGGTGCATGGAGCGGCCGACCACGACCACATCGCGATCGTTGGCGGCCGCCGCTTCCGCGATGGCGCGGATACGGGCAACGTTGGAGGCAAAGGTCGTCACCGCGATCCGGTGGCTGGCCTTCGCCATCACCTTTTTCAGCTCTGCGGCGACTTCCGCTTCACTCGGGCTGACGCCGTCGCGGATGGCGTTGGTACTGTCGCAAACCAGCGCCATCACTCCTTCCCGGCCAAGTTCTGCCAGCCGGTCCATGTCGATCGGCAGACCGACGCCGGGCGTCGGGTCGATCTTCCAGTCGCCCGTGTGCAGCACCATGCCGGCGGGTGTGCGGATCGCAAGCGCGCAAGGCTCCGGGATCGAGTGGGCCATGGCGACGAATTCGACGTCGAAAGGCCCGACCTTGATCCGATCGCCCTGCTTGACCACCGTCACGGGCACCTCTTCGGCGCCCGGCTCGCTTTCGGCCTTGGCAGCCAGAAGCCCCGCGGTGAAGGCGGTGGCATAAACCGGCACCTTCAGATAGGGCCACAAATGCAGGATGCCGCCGTAGTGATCCTCATGGGCATGAGTGATCACCATGCCGGCGATGTTGTCGACCTCGTCTTCCAGGAACTTGATGTCCGGCACGACCACGTCAATGCCCGGCAGCTCCGGACCGGCAAAGCTGACGCCGCAATCGACGATCAGCCAGGTGCGGTCGTCCTCCGGACCGTAGCCGTAGAGGCCGAGGTTCATTCCGATTTCGCCCACCCCACCGAGCGGCAGAAATACGATGTCATTGTCTTTTTTCTTGGCCGAAGCCATGGATTGCTCCTTTAACCGTCAGCGCGGACCCCGCACGGCGCTCAAGCACCGGGTAAAAACACATCGCCCGCATAAAGGGTGCGCAAGCGGCCATCGCCCTGTTTCAGCACCAAATGGCCGCGCGCATCCAGGTCGGCAAAAATGCCGGTAATCTCTTCCTGGGCGGTTCGGACCGTGATCGTCTTGCCCAGATGGGCCGCCCGCCGGAGCCAGGCCCGGCGAATGGCATCGAAGCCGCCTGGCTGGCGCCAATAAGCAAGCTGCTCCGCCATCGCTCCCGCGAGGCATTCGAACAGCCGTTCGGCAGGCACCTGAAAGCCCAGGCTTCTCAAGTCTGTTGCCTGATACAGGGAAAGCGGCGGATGGGAAACACAATTCACGCCGAAACCGATCACCACCGCCTGCCGTCCATCGGCAAGCGTCTCCGCTTCCAGCAGGATCCCGGAGAGTTTCGCTCCGTCGACCAGGAGGTCGTTCGGCCATTTGAGGGCAACGAGGTTCAGCGTGCCCGCAGCCTTGTCGACCGCGTCGGCCAGAGCGACGGCGGCTGCAAGCGGCAGTTCGCCGATCCGCGCCGCGGGTTCCGGGTCGATCAGCAGCAGGCTGGTGAACAGGTTGCCGACAGGCGACGACCAGTCCCGGCCGCGCCGGCCGCGTCCTGCGGTCTGCTCCCCGGCGCGAATCCAGAGCTGTCCGGGATGTCCGGCCTGGGCGCGCTCGAAGCACAGGGAATTGGTGGAGCCGACGCTTTCGTGCTCCTCAAAGCGAAAGTCCGGCGCACCGGGCGCCGGACGTTCCATTCCGTTTCTCGTCATGTTGCCGGTCAGAACAGCGACTGGGCTGCCGAACTTGCCGCCCCGACGATCTGACCCGGCGCGATCCAGAAGAAGATCACGAACAGGCTGGAAAGACCGAGCACGACGCGCAGCTCCATCGGCATCTTTTCAAAGCCTTCGACGGGTTCGTCGAAGAACATAACCTTCACGACGCGAAGATAGTAGAAAGCGCCGACCACCGACATCACCACACCGATGATGGCGAGCGGATAGAGCCCTGCCTCGACAGCCGCTGCAAAGACGTACCACTTGCCGAAGAACCCGACCAGCGGCGGGATGCCGGCAAGCGAGAACATCAGCAGGCCGAGCAGAATGGCCATTGGAAGGTTGGTCTGGGAGAGGCCCGACAGATCATTGACTTCTTCGACCATGCCGTCCTTGCGGCGCATAGAAAGGATGCAGGCAAAAACACCGAGGGTCATGCCGAGATAGGCGATCATGTAGAAGATCACGCCTTCGACACCCGTCTGGGTACCGGCGGCAAGACCGACTAGGGCGTAGCCCATGTGACCGATGGAGGAATAGGCCATCAGCCGTTTCAGGTTGCGCTGACCGATCGCGGCAAAGGCACCGAGCGCCATGGAGGCGATGGAGACGAACACGATCACCTGCTGCCAGTCGCTGGTTACCGGCTGGAAGGCTTCGATGACGATGCGCACCAGCATGCCCATGGCGGCCACCTTCGGCGCGGCTGCCAGGAAAGCGGTGACCGGGGTCGGCGCACCTTCATAGACATCCGGCGTCCACATGTGGAACGGCACGGCGGAGATCTTGAAGGCAAGACCGGCCAGGATGAAGGTCAGGCCGATGATGAGGCCGATAGAAGCCCCGCCATGATTAAGCGTTTCCGCGATGCCTTCGAAGGAAACCTGACCGGTGAAGCCGTAGACCAGCGACATGCCGTAGAGCAGCATGCCGGAGGACAGGGCACCGAGGACGAAGTATTTCAGGCCCGCTTCCGTCGAACGCACGCTGTCGCGGTTGATCGCGGCAACGACGTAGAGCGACAGGCTCTGCAGTTCGAGGCCGAGATAAAGCGCGATCATGTCGTTTGCCGACAGCATGAGCATCATGCCGAGCGTCGCCATCACGATCAGGATCGGATACTCGAACTGATCGAAGGATTCGCTTTTGGCATAGGCCCAGGACATCGCGATGGCAAAGAACGAGCCCGCCAGCACCAGCAGTTTCATCAGATGGGCGAAGTCATCCATCTTGAAGGAACCGCCGAAGGTCTCGCCGTAACCGGGCACGAACAGCAGCACCAGGAAGGCGCCGCCGATGAGGCCCATGGCAACGCCGAAGACGGCGTAGGTCACGCGCTTGCCGCCAAAGGCGCCCATCATCAGAAGGACCATGGCTCCGAGGGCCAGGATGATCTCCGGCAGGACCGGTTTGAGATCTGGCAGGTGGGTCAATTCAGACATGGCTCTGTCTCGTCCTCGAAACCTTAGTGGGCTGCGGCGGCTGCCGCCGCGTGCTGGACAACGCCAGCCGCGTCAAGCGCCGCAGTGTACTGATTGATGAGATTGTCGACCGCACCCTGGGTCACGTCCAGGATCGCCATCGGATAGAAACCGAAGAAGATCGTCAGGATGACCATCGGGATGAGAATGACCTTTTCCCTGAGGTTCAGGTCGAGGATCGACTTGAGGCTTTCCTTTTCCAGTGCGCCGAAGACGACACGGCGGTAGAGGAACAGCGCATAGGCGGCGGACAGGATCACACCGGTGGTGGCAAAGAATGCCACCCAGGTATTGACCTGGAACGCGCCCATCAGCGTCAGGATTTCGCCAACAAAGCCCGAGGTGCCCGGAAGACCGACGTTGGCCATGGTGAAGATCAGGAAAGCCACCGCGTATTTCGGCATCCGGTTGACCAGGCCGCCATAGGCGGTGATCTCGCGTGTGTGCATGCGGTCGTAGATCACGCCGACGCAAAGGAAGAGCGCGCCGGAGACGATGCCGTGGGAGAGCATCTGGAAGATGCCGCCCTGCACGCCCTGCGTGGTCATCGTGAAGATGCCCATGGTGACGTAGCCCATATGGGCGACCGACGAATAGGCGATCAGCTTCTTGATGTCTTCCTGGGCGAGCGCCACCAGCGAGGTGTAGATAATCGCCACGATCGAAAGCGTATAGATCATCGGGGCGAACATGTCGGAGGCGAGCGGGAACATCGGCAGCGAGAAGCGCAGGAAGCCATAGCCGCCGAGCTTCAGGAGGACGCCCGCCAGAATGACCGAGCCCGCCGTCGGCGCTTCAACGTGCGCGTCCGGCAACCAGGTGTGCACCGGCCACATCGGCATCTTCACCGCAAAGCTCGCGAAGAAGGCGAGCCACAGCCAGGTTTGCATTTCAGCCGGGAAGCCGTGTGCAAGCAGCTGTTCGATATCTGTCGTGCCGGCATTCCAGTACATCGCCATGATGGCGATCAGCATCAGCACGGAGCCGAGGAGCGTATAGAGGAAGAACTTGTAGGACGCATAGACCCGGCGCGCACCGCCCCATACCCCGATGATCAGGAACATCGGGATCAGGCCAGCTTCGAAGAAGACGTAGAAGACCACCAGATCAAGCGCGCAGAAGACGCCGATCATCATGGTTTCCAGCACCAGGAAGGCGATCATGTATTCCTTGACCCGCTTCTGCACGCTCTCCCAGGAGGCGAGGACACAGAAGGGCATCAGGAACGTGGTCAGGATCACGAACAGCACCGAGATGCCGTCGACGCCCATGCGGTAGCTGATCTTGTCGCTCAGCCATTCCTTGTGTTCCACGAACTGGAAGCCGGAATTGGCCGTGTCGAAGTTGCCCCAGATGAACAGCGACAACAGGAAAGTCACCGAGGTCGTCACCAGAGCGACCATGCGGATGTTCTTCTTGCTGCCATCGTCATCTCCCGGAACGAGGAGAATGAAAAGCACGCCAAGCAGCGGCAAGAAGGTCGTGAGTGACAGAATTGGCCAGTCAATCATTAGTGTGCACCCCCGCCGGTGCTGGTACCGGTGAACATCGACCAGGTGATGAGCAGAGCCACACCGATCAGCATCGCAAATGCGTAGTGATAGAGATATCCGGTCTGCAGCCGCACGACCCAGGCGGTGACGTTCTGGACGCGCGAGGCAACGCCGTTCGGGCCGAAGCCGTCGATTACGGTGCCATCGCCCTTCTTCCAGAGCACCCGGCCGAGCCACATGGCAGGACGGACGAAGATGAAGTCATAGAGCTCGTCGAAGTACCACTTGTTGAGCAGGAACTGATAGAGGCCGGAATGGCGCTCTGCCAGCTGCTTCGGCATTTCCGGAGAGCGGATGTAGAACTGGTAGGCGACCAGGAAGCCGAGCACCATCATCACGAAAGGCGACACCTTCACCCAGGCCGGCACTTCGTGCATGGCGTGGAGAACGTGGCTGCTTTCCATGGACGGCATCGCGCCCGTGACACCGGTGTTCCAGAAGGCATCGTAGCCTGCACCGTAGAACGAGCCGTAGAAGACCATGCCGGCGAGGACGGCCCCGATCGACAGGATGAACAGCGGCACGGTCATGACCAGCGGCGATTCATGGACGTGTTTCATGACATCGACAGGTGCACGCGGCTTGCCGTGGAAGGTCATGAAGGTCAGGCGCCAGGAATAGAACGAGGTCAGCGCGGCAGCGATCACCGTCAGCCAGAAGCCGTAGAGCGCCATCGGATTGGCATGCTCGCCCATGGATCCGCCGAAGGCTGCCTCGATGATGGCGTCCTTGGAGATGAAGCCGGCAAAGCCGATATGGGTGAACGGAATGCCGACACCGGTCAGCGCCAGCGTGCCGATCATCATCGTCCAGTAGGTGATCGGGATATGTTTCCTGAGGCCACCCATCTTGCGCATGTCCTGCTCGTCGGAGACCGCATGGATCACGGAACCGGCGCACAGGAACAGGAGCGCCTTGAAGAAGGCATGCGTGAAGAGGTGGAAGATGCCGATCGAATAGGCTCCGACGCCGAGCGCCACGAACATGTAGCCGAGCTGGGAACAGGTCGAATAGGCGATCACGCGCTTGATGTCATTCTGTACGAGGCCGACCGTTGCGGCAAAGAAGGCCGTGGTCGCGCCGAAGAAGACAATCACCGTCAGCGCCGTATGGGAGAGTTCCATCAGCGGCGACAGGCGCGCCACCATGAAGACGCCCGCGGTCACCATGGTTGCCGCATGGATAAGTGCGGAAACCGGGGTCGGGCCCTCCATCGCGTCCGGAAGCCAGGTGTGCAGCAGGAACTGCGCCGACTTGCCCATGGCGCCCATGAAGAGCAGCAGGCAGACGATGGTCATCGCGGAATGCGGATCGAGGTGGTAGCCGAGGAAGGACATCACCTCTTCATGCCCGCCGATGAAGGACGGGGCATCGTTGAAGATCTTCGTGAATTCGATGCTCTGGAACAGGTAGAAGACGCCGAAAATACCGAGCGCGAAGCCGAAGTCGCCGACGCGGTTGACGACGAAGGCCTTGATCGCAGCCGCGTTGGCCGAGGGTTTCTGGTACCAGAAGCCGATCAGGAGATAGGAGGCAAGGCCCACGCCTTCCCAGCCGAAGAACATCTGCAGCAGGTTGTCGGCGGTGACCAGCGACAACATGGCGAAGGTGAAGAGCGACAGATAGGCAAAGAAGCGCGGCCGGTGCGGATCGTGGTGCATGTAGCCGATGGAGTAGACATGCACCAGCGCGGAGACCGTGGTGACCACGACCAGCATCACGGCGGTGAGCGTGTCGACCCGGATCGACCAGGCAACCTTGAGATCGCCGGTATCGATCCAGCGGAAGAGTTCGACGATCTGAAGTTCGGAGCCGCCGAGCCAGAAGCCGAAGAAGACGATCCACGACAGCATTGCCGCCAGGATCAAGAGGCCGCTGGTGACATATTCACTGGCCTTGGCACCGATGGCACGGCCGAAGAGGCCGGCGATCAGGAAGCCGATAAGCGGCAGGAACAGGATTGCGGAATACATCGGTCCCTACCCTTTCATCACGTTGACGTCTTCCACGGCAATGGAGCCGCGGTTCCGGTGGAAAACCACCAGGATCGCCAGGCCGATCGCGGCCTCTGCGGCGGCGACGGTCAGAACCAGCATGGTGAAGATCTGGCCCATCATGTCGCCGAGGAACGACGAGAAGGCGACAAAGTTGATATTGACCGAGAGCAGCAGCAGCTCGATCGACATCAAGATAACAATCACGTTTTTCCGGTTCAGAAAGATACCGAAGATCCCGATCGTGAACAGGATCGCCGCGACCGACAGATAGTGCGACAGACCGATTTCCATGGGCGCCTCGCCGTGCTCCCCTCGTTTACCCCAACCGGAAACCGCACGGAGGAGCGTGCCTGTTTCCGGACTTATTCGAATGACGCAATTGCCTCGCGTCAGATACCCTTGCCCGTCTCGACCTTGCGGACCTCGATGGCGGTTTCGCGGTTACGCGCAACCTGGTCCGGAATGCTTTGACGCTTGACATTCGGCTTGTGGCGCAGGGTCAGGACGATCGCCCCGATCATGGCCACCAGAAGAACCAGGCCAGCGACCTGGAAGAAGTAGATGTATTTCGTGTAGAGGACCGAGCCGATCGCCTGGATGTTCGTGACGCCTTCAGCGCCCGGGACCCCGGCGATCACCGGTGTCGGTTCGGAGCCATGACCCAGCACACCCGGTGCGATGATCCAGGCACCGAGACCCATCAGCAACTCGACCAGCAGGATGATGCCGACCAGGCTGCCGACCGGCAGATACTGCAGGAAACCCTGGCGCAGCTCGACAAAGTCCACATCCAGCATCATCACGACGAAGAGGAAGAGCACCGCCACGGCGCCGACATAGACGACGACCAGGAGCAGCGCCAGATATTCGGCGCCGAGCAGGATAAACAGACCCGCGGAATTCACAAAGGCCAGGATCAGGAACAGAACCGAGGTCACCGGATTGCGCGACGCGATCACCATGAAGCCGGACGCCAAGGTGACGCCGGCAAACAGGTAGAAGAAGAGAGCGTTCAGGATCATGTTGAAGACCTGCCTGTCGTGTGGCCTTGCGGCCGGATATGCGGGGCCCGGCCGGATTGCCGGGCTGAACCACGGGTTAGCTCCTAGCGGTAAGGAGCATCCATTTCAATGTTGCGGGCGATTTCGCGTTCCCAGCGGTCACCGTTCGCCAGAAGCTTGTCCTTGTCGTAGTAAAGCTCTTCACGGGTTTCCGTCGCGAATTCGAAATTCGGTCCCTCGACGATCGCGTCCACCGGGCAGGCTTCCTGACAGAAGCCGCAGTAGATGCACTTGACCATGTCGATGTCGTAGCGCGTTGTGCGGCGGGTGCCGTCGTTGCGCCGCGGACCGGCCTCGATGGTGATCGCCTGAGCCGGGCAGATGGCCTCGCACAGCTTGCAGGCGATGCAGCGCTCTTCGCCGTTCGGATAACGGCGCAGTGCGTGTTCGCCCCGGAAGCGCGGGCTCACCGGGCCCTTTTCGAACGGATAATTGACCGTTGGCTTCGGCTTGAAGAAGTAGCGCATCGCCAGGATGAAGGCCGACACGAACTCCTGCAGAAACAGCGATTTGACGGCTTGACTAAGTCCCATCGCTTTTTGCCTCTCTTTCCTCAACCAGCCAGCTGGCTGGCCGCCAAATACCCGATGACCGGAAAGCCGATCACCGGAACTCCAAAAATCAGGACGCCTAACAGCGTCTTGTGGCGGGCGACGGCACCACCGTCGCCGCCTGCCTGCCTGTTCTTCGTTTCCGCCGCCTGAAGCATGCCCTTCAGGATCTTCCAGTCGAGCCAGCCCACATAGAGGCCCACGGCGGCGCCGATCACGCCCGCCAGCGAGACACCGGCGAGCAGATCGCTCACGTCAGGGTGCCCAGCCCATGATCATCAGCACGGCTGCGACGACCACAACCATGGCCAGCGACAGCGGCAGGAACACCTTCCAGCCCAGGCGCATCAGCTGGTCATAGCGGTAGCGCGGGACCATGGCCTTCACCATGGCGAACATGAAGAAGCCGAGCAGCGACTTCAGCAGGAACCAGACGATGCCCGGAACCCAGGTGAACGGTGCGAAGTCGAACGGCGGCAGCCATCCACCCATGAAGAAGATCGTCATGAGCGCGCACATCAGGCAGATGGCGACATATTCGCCAAGCATGAACATCATGTACGGGGTCGAGCCGTATTCCACCATGAAGCCGGCAACCAGTTCCGATTCCGCTTCCGCCAGATCGAACGGCGGGCGGTTGGTTTCGGCGAGCGCAGAGATGAAGAACACCACGAACATCGGGAACAGCGGCAGCCAGTACCAGTTCAGGAAGGTCAGCCACGGCACGCCGAGCATGTTGGCAAGACCGGTTTCCTGGGCATGGACGATGCCCGAGAGGTTCAGTGTGCCGGCGCACAGCAGGACGGTCACGATCACGAAGCCGATGGAGACCTCGTAGGAAACCATCTGCGCAGCGGAGCGTAGCGCCGACAGGAACGGGTATTTCGAGTTGGACGCCCAACCACCGATGATGACGCCGTAGACTTCGAGCGACGACACGGCGAAGACGAAAAGGACACCAACGTTGATGTTCGAGATCACCCAGCCGTCCGCAACCGGGATCACGGCCCAGGCGGCAAGCGCCAGGAGCACGGAGACCAGCGGGGCCAGCAGGAACAGGATCTTGTTGGAGCCGGACGGAATGACCGGTTCCTTCAGGACGAATTTCAGAAGGTCGGCAAAACTCTGCAACAGGCCCCAGGGGCCGACCACATTCGGGCCGCGGCGGATCTGGACGGCTGCCCAGATCTTGCGGTCCGCATAAAGCACATAGGCGACGATAACCAGCAGCACGACCATCAGCAGGACACTCTGCAGTGCCATCAGAAGGAATTGCCCAAAGTAGGTCGTCGTAAAGAACTCAACCATATCGGTCCCCTACCCCTTATTCTGCTGCTTCCGCCGCCCGCGTCTTGGCGAGCGCCGAGCACTCGGCCATCACCTTCGAGGCGCGGGCGATCGGGTTGGTCAAATAGAAGTCCTGGACGGCATTCGTGAAACCGGCGCTGTCCATCTTGGCCTTGGCGTTCGCCAGCTTGGCGACATCCGCCGGATCGCCGGCTTCGATCGCGTCGATGCCGGTCATGTGCGGATGGGCTTCAAACAGCTTGGCGCGCAGTTCGCTGAGCGAGTCGAACTCGAGCGTCTGGCCGAGAACGGCGGACAGAGCACGCAGGATCGCCCAGTCCTCGCGGGCATCGCCCGGAGGGAACGCGGCCCTGTCGGCCATCTGGACGCGGCCTTCGGTGTTGACGTAGATCGCCGACTTTTCCGTATAGGCGGCACCCGGCAGGATGACATCGGCGCGGTGTGCGCCCTTGTCGCCGTGCGTGCCCTGATAGACGACGAACGCGCCTTCCGGAATTTCAACCTCATCGACGCCGAGCAGGAACAGGACATCCAGTGCGCCTGCATCCAGCATGGCGCCTGTGTCCTTGCCGCCCTCGCCCGGCACGAAGCCGAGGTCAAGCGCACCGACCTGCGAAGCTTCCGTGTGCAGAATGTTGAACCCGTTCCAGCCGTCCTTCACCACGCCGAGTGCCTTGGCGGCTGCCGCGATGTTGGCCAGCACGGCCGCGCCGTCCGGTCGGTTGAGCGCGCCCTGGCCGACGATGAACATCGGACGCTCGGCCTTCGCCGGAGCATGATCGATGAACTGCTTCAGGCTGTCCGGGCCGGCGCCGAGATAGGTCACCGGATAGGTCAGGTCGGCATTTTCGCCGATGAGGCCGATGGTGACGTCGCCGTGGACAAAACGCTTGCGGATGCGGGAATTGAGCACCGGCGCTTCACGGCGCGGATTGGTGCCGATCAGCATGATCGCGTCGGCTTCTTCGATCCCCTGGATGGTGGAATTGAAGAGATAGCTGGCGCGGCCATTCTTCGGATGCAGCGGCGAGCCCGGGAAACGGCTGTCGATATTGGCGACGCCGAGTTTTTCCATCAGGCGCTTCAGCGCGAACATGTCTTCCACACCGGCGAGCTGGCCTGCCAGCGCGCCGACCTTGTCGGCGGACGTGGCCTTCACCTTCTCGGCGATGATCTGGAAGGCTTCACCCCAGGAAACGGGCTGCAGCTTGCCATTCTTCTTGGCATAGGGCCGGTCGAGACGCTGGGTCTTGAGGCCGTCCCAGATGTAGCGGGCCTTGTCGGAGATCCACTCTTCGTTGACCTCTTCATTAAGCCGCGGCATCACGCGCATGACTTCCTTGCCGCGCGTGTCGACCCGGATGGCCGAGCCGACCGCGTCCATGACGTCAACGCTTTCGGTCTTCGTCAGTTCCCACGGACGGGCATGGAATTCATAGGGCTTGTGGGTCAGCGCACCGACCGGGCAGAGGTCGGCGACGTTGCCCTGCATTTCGGAGGAAAGAGCGGCATCCAGATAGGTGGTGATTTCCGCGTCTTCGCCGCGGCTGATCAGGCCCATGTCGGTCACGCCGCAGACTTCCGTGGTGAAACGGACGCAACGGGTGCAGTGGATGCAGCGGGTCATGATCGTTTTGATCAGCGGACCGATTTCCTTGTTCTCGACCGCGCGCTTGTTCTCGTGGAACCGGGAGCCGTCGACACCATAGGCCATTGCCTGGTCCTGCAGGTCACACTCGCCGCCCTGGTCGCAGATCGGGCAATCCAGCGGGTGGTTGATGAGCAGAAACTCCATCACCCCTTCGCGGGCCTTCTTGACCATCTCGGACTTGGTCTCGACCACCGGCGGCTCGCCGTTCGGGCCCGGACGCAGGTCCTTCACGCCCATGGCGCAGGAGGCGGTCGGCTTGGGCGGTCCGCCCTTCACTTCCACCAGACACATGCGGCAGTTGCCGGCAATGGACAGCCGGTCATGGTAGCAGAAGCGCGGAACCTCGGCGCCCGCTTCCTCACACGCCTGAAGCAGCGTGTAGTCCGCCGGGACGTCCACTTCCTTGCCGTCGATGATGAGCTTCGTCATCCGTTGCTCTCCAAATCCCGTTCCGCTTACTCAGCCGCCACCATGGTCGAAGAAGACTTCGACTTGGCGACATAGTCGTCGATGCGTTGCTCGATGACAGGCCGGAAATTCTTGATCAAACCCTGGATCGGCCAGGCGGCCGCATCCCCGAGTGCACAAATGGTGTGGCCTTCGACCTGCTTGGTCACCTTGAACAGCATGTCGATTTCCTCATAGGAGGATTCGCCCTTCACCATGCGTTCCATCACGCGCCACATCCAGCCGGTACCTTCCCGGCACGGCGTGCACTGGCCGCAGCTTTCGTGCTTGTAAAAGTAGGAAAGCCGCGCGATCGCCTTGATGATGTCGGTGGACTTGTCCATGACGATCACCGCTGCCGTACCGAGGCCGGAGCCGAGGCCGCGCAGCGTGTCGAAATCCATCGGCGCTTCCTTGATCTGCTCTGCCGTGCAACAGGGCACGGAGGAGCCGCCGGGGATTACTGCCAGCAGGTTGTCCCAGCCGCCGCGGATGCCGCCGCAATGCTTTTCGATCATCTCGTCGAACGGCACGCCCAGCTCTTCCTCGAAGGTCGACGGCTTGTTGACGTGGCCGGAGACGCAGAAAAGCTTGGTGCCGGTGTTGTTCGGACGGCCGAGCGCGGAGAACCAGGCAGCGCCACGGCGCAGGATGGTCGGTGCAACGGCGATCGATTCCACGTTGTTCACTGTCGTCGGGCAACCATAAAGACCGACGTTTGCCGGGAACGGCGGTTTCAGGCGCGGTTGGCCCTTCTTGCCTTCCAGGCTTTCCAGCAGAGCCGTTTCCTCGCCGCAGATATAGGCGCCGGCACCGTGGTGAACGTAGATATCGAAATCGTAGCCGTTCTTGTTGTTCTTGCCGATCAGACCGGCGTCGTATGCCTGGTCGATCGCCGCCTGCAGGCGCTCACGCTCTCGGATGAACTCGCCACGCACATAAATGTAGGCGGCAATGGCGCCCATGGCGAAACCGGCGACAAGGCAACCTTCGACCAGCGTGTGCGGGTCGTGGCGCAGGATCTCGCGATCCTTGCAGGTACCGGGCTCGGATTCGTCGGCATTGACGACGAGGTAAGCCGGACGGCCGTCGGATTCCTTGGGCATGAACGACCATTTCAGGCCGGTCGGGAAGCCTGCACCGCCACGGCCGCGCAGACCGGAATCCTTCATTTCCTGAATGATCCAGTCGCGGCCCTTGTCGATCAGACCCTTGGTGTTGTCCCACTGGCCGCGCTTCTTCGCGCCTTCCAGGCCCCAGTCATGCAGACCGTAGATATTGGTGAAGATCCGATCCTGATCCTTCAGCATCTCTTCCCCCTAGTCTTCGCTCTTGGAGGAGGCCACTTCACCGGCTTCCACGCGCTTGGAAAAATCTGTCTCGCCGCCCGAGGCCAGGATCTTGGCCTGGTCGATCCAGCCGTCCCGCTCGATGCGTCCCTTGAACTTCAACCGGCTGTCGACCCAGGCAACTTCCGCCGGCCCCCAGCTTGCCACCTGGTCGAAGTGGAAAAAGCCGAGTTCGTTGAGCGTTGCTTCAAGCTTGGGCCCGACGCCCTTCAGCTTCTTGAGATCGTCCGCCTTGCCACCGCGAGCAGCCTTCAGGAGTTCGGGTTCCTTCTCGGCAGTCTCGGTTGTACCGCTGGTGTCGGCGGCGCGGGCAACCTCGACTTCGGTGCGGTCGTCGCTGTCCGGCTTGCCCTTGTTCTGGCTGCGCGCTTCAGGCGTGGATGCCTTCTTGTCACCTTCGGCCTTTTCGGCCTTGGCCTTCTTGGGAGCGGCCTTTTTCGGTGCCGGAGCAGGCGCTGCAGCAGCAGGCGCTTCGTCCTTCTTGGCGGACCGGGCTGCAAATTCCGCCTTCACCTTGGCAACCGCGTCTTCTGCGGGCGTCGGTACGCCGTCATAGTCGTTGCCATGAGCATTGATCGGCGCACCGGCAAAGGCGTGCGATGCCTTCTCGGAGCCATCGACAATGTGGGGAACCGGCAGCTCGCCCTTTGTGTTGTCGTCGATCTCGGTAAGAGACGTCTGGCCGCCTTCGGCCATCGCGAAGCGGCGGCCGTTTTGCGGACCCGGGGTGACTTCCTTGCCGGCGGCAATGTCGTCGATCAGCTGGTTGAAGCTGTCCGGGGTCAGGTCCTCGTAGGTGTCCTTGAAGATCTGCACCATCGGCGCGTTGACGCAGGCGCCCAGACACTCGACTTCTTCCCAGGAGAACATGCCGTCCTCGGAAATCTCGTGCATGTGCTTGGCAATGCGGCTCTTGCAGATCTTGATCAGTTCTTCCGACCCGCGCAGCTGGCACGGTGTCGTACCACAGACCTGGATATGGGCCTTGCTTCCGACCGGCTGCAGCTGGAACATCGTATAGAAGGTCGCCACTTCCAGAACGCGGATATTGGGCATGTCGAGCAGCTCCGCGATATAGCGGATTGCCGGCTCACTCACCCAGCCATCGTTCTGTTCCTGCGCACGCCACAAAAGCGGAATGACCGCGGAGGCCTGGCGGCCTGCCGGATAGCGGTCGATCAGCTTCTTCGCCCAGTCGAGATTTTTCTCGCTGAACGCGAAGCTTTCTGGTTGTTCCGCGGCAAGTCGGCGAACTGCCATGGTGTTATCCCCGTTCTCTCATACGGACCGGAGCCGGACGGGCGGCTGCCGGGATCAAAAATTGGTGGCGGGCCGCCCGCATCAGCGGTCGACCTCACCGAACACGATATCCAGGGACCCGAGCACTGCCGAGACGTCGGCAAGCATGTGCCCGCGGCACAGGAAGTCCATGGCCTGAAGGTGAGCGAAGCCCGGTGCCTTGATCTTGCAGCGATACGGCTTGTTGGTGCCGTCCGCGACGAGATAGACGCCGAATTCGCCCTTCGGTGCCTCGACGGCGGCGTAAACTTCGCCGGCCGGCACGTGATAGCCTTCGGTGTAGAGTTTGAAGTGGTGGATCAGCGCTTCCATCGAGCGCTTCATCTCGCCGCGCTTCGGCGGCACGATCTTGCCGTCGATGGCAGAAACCGGACCGGTCTCGACCGTGAGCTTCTCCAGGCACTGCTTCATGATGCGGACCGACTGGCGCATTTCTTCCATGCGGATCAGATAGCGGTCGTAGCAGTCGCCGTTCTTGCCGATCGGAATATCGAAGTCGAGTTCGGAATAGCACTCGTAAGGCTGCGACTTGCGCAGGTCCCACGGCGCACCGGATCCGCGCACCATCACGCCGGAGAAACCCCAGGCCCAGGCTTCGTCGAGATCGACGACGCCGATATCGACGTTGCGCTGCTTGAAGATGCGGTTTTCTGTGAGAAGACCTTCGATGTCGTCCAGCGTCTGCAGGAACGGATCGCAGAAGTCCCAGATATCGTCGAGAAGATCGCGAGACAGGTCCTGGTGCACCCCGCCCGGGCGCACATAGGCTGCGTGCATGCGAGCGCCGCAAGCCCGCTCATAAAACACCATCAGCTCTTCGCGCGGCTCGAAGCCCCAGAGCGGCGGCGTCAGTGCACCGACGTCCATGGCCTGGGTGGTCACGTTGAGGAGATGCGACAGCAGGCGACCAATTTCCGAATAGAGCACGCGGATCAGCTGGCCGCGCTTCGGCACAGTCACGCCGAGCATCTTTTCGACAGCCAGCGCGAAGGCATGTTCCTGGTTCATCGGCGCCACATAGTCGAGGCGATCGAAGTAGGGAACGGCCTGCAGGTAGGTCTTCTGCTCGATCAGCTTTTCGGTGCCCCGGTGCAGGAGACCGATATGCGGATCGACACGCGTGACCACTTCGCCGTCCAGCTCCAGCACAAGGCGCAGCACGCCGTGGGCCGCCGGGTGCTGCGGGCCGAAGTTGATGTTGAAGTTACGGACCTGAGCCTCAGCCATTTTGAGGTTCCTGCATTTTTTGCGTGAAATAGGCGATGACTTCCGGACCGGTCATTCTGCGGGTTTCATTCGCGAAGGCGTAATTGTCCGGTTGTTCGTCAACGAAGATTTCAGACGTGAATTTGAAGACCGAGGGATCGTCGAAAGCTTGCGCGGCAACGCTGACATGGGACCCGTCCGCCATCCGCCACAGAAGGGACGAACCGCATTTGGTGCAGAACACGCGCTCGCCGTAGTCGGACGACTTGTAGACGCCGAGAGCCTCCTGCCCGTCCATGTCGATGCTGTTCATCGCTCCGCAGCTGACGGCCATGTAAGTACCACCGGTCCAGCGGCGGCACATGGAGCAGTGGCAGACGCCCATCTCGTTGTCGACGGGCGTTGCGGCAAACCGCACCGTTCCGCAAAGACAACCGCCTGAAAGCCGTTCGCTCATCCCTCGCCCCGCCCTTAGTTGGTCGTTGCTTTCTCATCGCCCGGCAGCACGTAATCCGTGCCTTCCCAGGGCGAGAGGAAGTCGAAGTTCCGCATTTCTTGGTTCAACCGGACCGGCTCATAAACGACGCGCTTCTTCTCGTCGTCGTAGCGCACTTCGACAAAACCCGTGACCGGAAAGTCCTTGCGCAGCGGATGCCCGTCGAAACCGTAGTCAGTGAGGATGCGGCGAAGGTCAGGATGGCCGGAGAACAGGATGCCGTACATGTCGTAGGCTTCGCGCTCGAACCATTCGGCAGCTGGAAAGATCGGCGTCAGCGAGGGGACCGGAGTTTCCTCGTCGGTTGCGACCTTCACGCGGATGCGCTGGTTCTGAACCGGCGACAACAGGTGATAAACGACATCGAAGCGCCTTTCACGCGCCGGAAAGTCGACGCCGCACAGGTCCGTCAGGTTGGCAAACTTGCAGGAACTGTTGTCGCGCAGAAAGCGGATCGCATCGAGAATTCCAGTTGCGTTGACGGTCAGCGTCAATTCGCCGAATTCGACCTTCCAGGACACAAGAGACTCGCCCAGGCCGAGCTGGATATGCTCAGCGAGTTCCTTCAACGTCTCGTCCATCGTGTTCGACCTCACTCCTGGGGCATCCCGCTTGCCGGGCACCCAAATCTCTTAAAAAATCCGCCGCCTCTCCCGCGGCAGATCCTTATCTTTCGATCGTGCCCGTGCGGCGGATTTTCTTCTGCAGCATCAGGACGCCGTAAAGAAGCGCCTCCGCCGTCGGAGGACAGCCCGGCACGTAAATGTCGACCGGCACGACGCGGTCGCAGCCGCGCACCACCGAATAGGAATAGTGATAGTAGCCGCCGCCATTCGCGCAGGAGCCCATTGAGATGACGTAGCGCGGCTCGGGCATCTGGTCGTAGACCTTGCGCAATGCCGGCGCCATCTTGTTGGTGAGCGTGCCGGCAACAATCATGACGTCGGACTGGCGCGGGGATGCGCGCGGGGCGAAGCCGAAACGTTCGGCGTCGTAGCGCGGCATGGACATCTGCATCATTTCCACGGCGCAGCAGGCCAGGCCGAAGGTCATCCACATCAGCGAGCCGGTCCGGGCCCACTGGATCAGATTGTCGGTGGAAGTGACGAGAAAGCCCTTGTCGGCCAGCTCGTTGTTGACTTCCAGGAAAAACGCGTCGTCCGCACCAACCGGCTTGCCGGTATTGGGGTCGATGATGCCCTTGGGCTGCTGCGCGACGAGCGGCCCGGTCGTGGTCAATCCCATTCCAGCGCTCCCTTTTTCCATTCGTAGATAAAGCCGACGGTCAGGACGCCGAGAAAGACCATCATGGACCAGAACCCGTACCAGCCCAGATCACCGAACACCGTTGCCCAGGGGAACAGGAAGGCCACCTCAAGGTCGAAGATGATGAACAGGATCGAGACCAGGTAAAAGCGCACGTCGAACTTCATGCGCGCATCGTCAAAGGCGTTGAAGCCGCACTCATAAGCCGACAGCTTTTCCGGGTCAGGATTCTTGTAGGCCAGGAGGAACGGCGAGATCAGCAGCGCAAGGCCGATCACCAGCGCAATGCCAATGAACACGACGATCGGGATATATTCCCGCAAGAGATCTTCCATTTCTTTCGCGTCCTTGCATATGGGGGCGGATCGGGAGGCGACCCGGCGCCGGGGCGATGCCCCTGCCCTGTTAAACCGGCAGGTCGCGCTCAGCCCGTCAGCTGTATGAAACCAACATGCGAGGGCACGCTTATCTTACGCATTGGTGCAACGCAAGACCCCCTCGCAGCCAAACTCTTGCCACACTTGGACCAAGTTCGGACCGACCCCTGCCAACTCCTTTGTTTCAGCCAGTTTGCAGCTAAGCAAAATCTTTCAACAACCTGAAGGGAAATATGCCGCACCCGGGCGGGAAATCCACTCCACAGCCAGAATCGATGATCAGCACCAGGGATCAAAACATCAAGGAAATGAATGCGCTGCAGCCGTCTTGCCCGAGGTCCGCTTGAACTTAAGTTCTACGAAAATCCGGATACGGCGCACTCGGCAATGAAGCCGCATTGGCGGCTCAAGCGCTAATGCTTTACTTTAGGATATCTCGAGAAGCGCCTGAGGCGAAAAGGAAACCGTGAGTGGCGCGAGTGACGGGGCTCGAACCCGCGACCTCCGGCGTGACAGGCCGGCACTCTAACCAACTGAGCTACACCCGCACATTCACGGTATATTGCGCCATTTCCTCAAACTGCATGCCGCAGATTTTGGGGAAGTGGCGCGAGTGACGGGGCTCGAACCCGCGACCTCCGGCGTGACAGGCCGGCACTCTAACCAACTGAGCTACACCCGCTTCGGTGGGCAACGCGCTGTCACCCTGAAGTGGCGCTGATGTACGGCGGCTGGATTTGGAAGTCAAGCACCCTAATCGGTCCGAGTTGCCGTTTTTTGACATTGCCGTGCCCGATCCCGGTTTTCCCCCATCCCATACATGCCGATCAATGTGGATAACTCTCTGTTTCGTAACGGAATTGTTCGCGGCAATTTGCACCTTTCAGGCAGGTGTTCCGGCAGGATTCTTTTGCCGGCAAGCCTGTTGACGCTATTGCGAGACAGAAAACGGGTGCCAGTCTATTCCGCCGGCACCAGTCTCGTATCGCGCAGCTGTCCTTCCTTGGCGAGGATCGGAACGGCGGCGGATGCAAACAGCGAATTGATGTCCTTGAGGCTGCGCATGACTTCAAGATGCGCATTGCTCGATTCCATACTTTCCACGGTCTTGGCCTTCAGCCGGTCCAGATGCCGGTTGTGGCTTTCCCTCTCAAGACTGCGCATCTTGTCCTTTTCGGCGATCAGCTCACGCGCAGAGGCAACATCCGCCGAGACAAGCACATTGAGCGCCAGCTCCATGTTGGCCAGGACCCGGTCGTGCATGCGTGTCAGCTCCATCAGGCCTTCCGGTGAGAAACTGATCTTGTTGGCCTGCAGTTCCAGCGCCAGATCAAGGAGGTTCTTGGCAACCAGGTCCCCCGCCCGCTCCAGATTGACCGCAAATCCGACCAGTTCCATGCTGCGCTCCGCCTGTTCGGCCGAAAGCTCGCCCCGGTTGACTTCGGCGATATAGAGCTTGATGGACGAATGGATGGCATTCACCTGCCGGTCGAGCTGCTGCAACCGACGGATTTCCTGCTCGCTCCCCTTTTCCAGCATCAGGATCACCGGTCGCGCCATAACCTCGACCAGTTCCCCCATGCGCAGGAGTTCACGCGTCGCGCAGGCAAGCGCAAGCCTCGGATTGGTGACCATCTCCCGGTCGAGCGCGCTTTGCGGCAACAGCCGCTCTCTTTCCTCCTCCTCGGCCTTGTCCGGCACCAGCCGCTCCACAAGCCAGCCGACCGGCCGTGTGAGTGGCAGGCAGGTGAGGACAAGAGCGAAATTGAAGGCGACATGAACGGCCACGATCTGCTGACCCGGATCGCTGCTGATCGCTTCGAGCGGCAGATCTACCGACGACAAGACCGCCAGAGCCAGAAGCGCGCCAGTGGTGCGGAAAATGAAGTTTCCGAGCGGCAGGAGCTTTGCCTTGCGGTCCATGCCGCGCGTCAGCCACAGCGCGACAAAGCCCGCTCCGACATTCGCGCCCAGCACCAGCGGAATGGCGGCCTCCATGGAAAGTCCCGCCTTCTGGACGAAGGCGGCAATCATCAAAACCGCGGCAACGCTGGAATGTACCAGAAAGGCCAACAGCGCACCGACAGCCGCCGCCATCGGCGCATCCTGCCCGAGATAACCGGCAATCTGCGGCATGAAGCGTGCCTCTTTCAGCGGCGTCGTCGCTTCGCCGATCATCTGCAGCGCAATCAGGATGAAGGCAATGCCGAGAAGGATCCGACCGATCTGCTTGGCAGCGCGCGAATCCAGCTTCAGAAACAGCCAGGCTCCGACGGCAAGCAGCAGCGGCACCAGCCAGCTCAGATCAAACACCAGGAACTGCACCACGAGGGCCGAACCGAGATCAGCGCCAAGCAGCACGGCAAGGCCGGCTGCCGTGGTTATGAAACCCGATGTGGCGAAACCGGCCGCAAGAATGGCCACAGCCGTCGCGCTTTGCAGAAGAACCGCGACCGCCATCCCCGAAACCGCGCCGGACACCGGTCCTGCCGACGCCTTGCCGATGGCGCGCCGCAGGGACGGTCCGGCAGCCCGCTCGAACCCGGTCCGCACCATACGGACCGCATAGAGGAGCAGCATCACCGCCCCGAACATCTTGATGAGTACAAGGATTCCCATGGTGCTAAGTTTTTATCCTCAAACGTGTTTTTATTTAGCCAGAGAAGTTTATCGAAGGAGAAGGAAAAAGAAAACAAGCCAATCGAAGGCAAAGCGAAAGCGAGCGCCTCCCTCAGAGGCGACTTTCGGCGATGACGGCGGAAAAGCAAAAGTGCACGGTGCAGGCACGCTACGGCCTGATGCATCGGCGTGAACCGGCAAGACACGCGAACGGGGCAACGCCTGCGGTGGAGACGGCCCTGAAAACACAGCTAAATCAAAGGGAAATGGTGGGCGATGAGAGACTCGAACTCCCGACATCTTCGGTGTAAACGAAGCGCTCTACCAACTGAGCTAATCGCCCTCAACGAGGTGAGACGCCTTTTATTGTGTCGCCCGTCGCTTGGCAAGAGCCTTTTCCAAGTTTCCCGCTCCCTGCATGATCCCTGTGGATGACTGCGCCAAGTGCTGGCAGACTGCGTGTTTGCGAAGCAATCGGATTTGATCGCCATGTTGCCGTCCCGCCGACTTTTCCTGAAATCGATCCTTTTCGGACTGGGTTCTTCCGCCCTGTTCCCCCGTGTGCATCCGGTCCGGGCAACCACGGGCCACAAGGTCATCGTCATCGGAGCCGGCATGTCGGGCCTTTCGGCGGCACAAACCCTGGCAGGTGAAGGATACGATGTCACGCTTCTGGAAGCCCGCCAGAGAATCGGCGGTCGTATCTGGACCGACCGGTCGCTCGGTGTCCCGCTCGACTTGGGGGCGAGCTGGATACACGGCACGAAGGGCAATCCGGTCACGGAGCTTGCCCGCCGGTTTTCCCAGCCGCTCTACGACTGGGACTACGACAACGGAGAAGTGATCGACCTCACCGGACACGATGCACGTGCGTCCGACCAGTTCGACGCCTTCACCAAAGCACTGGAGGATTATGCCGATGAACACGACGACGCCCTCACCAGCCTGTCCGTTGCGGATGCCATCGCTCGCGTGAAAACAAAAAATGAGTTCCGGAACCTGAGTGACGCAGAACTCGGATTTCTCGCAGCCGTCATGTTTGAACTGGAATTCGCCGCTGATGCGCAGGAATTGTCGCTTGCCGGTGTGGCCGAGGGATCCGGCTATTCCGGCCCGGACGCGGTGCTGCCGAATGGTTATGAACCGATCGCTCTCGGCCTCGCCGACGGCTTGACCATCCGTCTCGGCACGCCTGTCGACGAAATCTCCTATTCACAGGCCGGCGTGGAGATTCGCGCGGGCAAGGACGTCATCGAGGCCGACTATGCCATTTGCTGCGTCCCGCTCGGCGTCCTGAAAGCCGGCACGATAGATTTCAACCCGGGTTTACCCGCCGCCAAAAGCCGTGCGATAGAGCGCCTTGCCATGGGCGTTCTCAACAAGGTCTATCTTGGCTTTCCGAAGGTGTTCTGGGACGAGAACGTCCTCAATTTCGGACGCATTTCGGAAAAGCCGAAGCAGTTCGCAGACTGGTTCAACCTGGCACCGGTCAGCAAGGCCCGTGTCCTGTGTTCGCTCAATGCCGGGAGTTTCGCTCTGGATCTTGAGAAATTCAGTGACCAGGAACGGCAGGATGCTGCATTTGCAGCGCTCCAGACCATGTTCGGCAGGGATATCCCCCCACCCGTATCGGCCATCAGTACAGCCTGGCGCAGTGATCCCTATGCGGGCGGCTCCTATTCCTTCCTCCCCGTCGGGACCGATCCGTCGGAGCGGGTGGCACTCGCCGACAGTCTCAAATCGCGCGTCTTCTTTGCGGGAGAAGCCACCAGCAGCGAATATCCGGCGACCGTGCATGGGGCTTATCTTTCCGGCGAACGCGCGGCCCGGCAAGTCATGGCGGCCGCCGGGTAGCACCAACGATTTATCGAAGCTGCCCGCAGCTTTGATCGCCTCAAAAGAAAACCCCGCAGCCGGTAATCCGGATACGGGGTTTTCAGGAAGAAATCGCGTTGAACGATTATGCGTTCACAGCGTCCTTCAGGCCTTTGCCGGCCTTGAACTTCGGCGTCTTAGAAGCCGGGATCTGGATCGTTTCGCCAGTCCGCGGGTTACGGCCTTCGGTGGCTGCACGTTCGGAAACCGTGAAGTTACCAAAACCGATAATGCGGACTTCGTCGCCGCTCTTCAGCGTGGAAGTGACAGCTTCGAAAGTTGCGTCAACTGCTTCGCCTGCCTGCGCCTTGGTGAGGCCGGTCTTTTCTGCAACAGCTGCGATCAGATCGTTCTTATTCATAGCAGATACCTTTCTAAGAAACGGCAGAGTGCCGACGATTCCTGTCAGCGCCGTTGCGCGAAATTCGGTTGAATTGACATGAAACGCAAGTGGTTTTTTCGCAGAAAACAGCCATTTTGACCGATTATTCAAAAGAAAAGCCCCGGTTTTCCCGGGGCTTTCCGATTTGTGCGGTGCAATGTCGCGATCAGTGGGCCAGAACACCTGCGGTGTCGTCGTCCTTGTCACTCGCCTTGGTTGCAGCCTCGTGCGCCGTCTCATCCCATTCGATGGGTTCCGGCAGGCGGGTAAGCGCGTTTTTAAGCACCTCCTCCATGCCCGAAACCGGGATGATTTCAAGCGAGTTCTTGACCGAGTCCGGAATTTCCGCCAGGTCCTTGGCGTTGTCTTCCGGGATCATCACCAGCTTGATGCCGCCGCGCAGGGCCGCCAGGAGTTTCTCCTTCAGGCCACCGATCGGCAGGATGCGCCCGCGCAGGGTGATCTCGCCGGTCATGGCAACATCGCGGCGAACCGGGATGCCGGTCATGGTCGAGATCACGGCCGTTGCCATGGCGATACCAGCGGACGGACCGTCCTTGGGCGTCGCGCCTTCCGGCACGTGGACGTGAATGTCCTTCTTGTCGAAGGTCGGCGGCTCGATGCCGTAGTCGATCGCGCGCGAGCGGACATAGGAAGCCGCCGCAGAAATCGATTCCTTCATCACGTCCTTCAGGTTGCCGGTCACGGTCATCTTGCCCTTGCCCGGCATCATCACGCCTTCGATCGTGAGCAACTCGCCGCCCACTTCCGTCCAGGCAAGACCCGTGACGACACCCACCTGGTCTTCCAGTTCGGCTTCGCCATAGCGGTAGCGCGGAACGCCGAGATACTTCTCGACCACTTCCTGCGTCACGCGGATGCTTTCCTTGTCGCTCATCAGGATGTCCTTGACCGCCTTACGGGCCAGGGTCGCCATTTCGCGCTCAAGGTTACGCACGCCGGCTTCACGGGTGTAGCGGCGGACAATGAAATGCAGCGCATCGTCGTCGATGGAGAACTCGCCTTCGCGCAAACCGTGGTCCTTTTCGGCCTTCGGAATGAGGTGACGGCGGCAGATTTCCACCTTTTCCTCTTCCGTGTAGCCGGCGATGCGGATGATCTCCATGCGGTCCATCAGCGGACCCGGAATGTTCAGCGTGTTCGCCGTCGTCACGAACATCACATCCGACAGGTCGTATTCGACCTCCAGATAGTGATCCATGAAGGACGAGTTCTGTTCCGGATCGAGCACCTCAAGCAGAGCGGAAGACGGGTCGCCGCGGAAATCCATGCCCATCTTGTCGATCTCGTCAAGCAGGAAGAGCGGGTTGGATTTCTTTGCCTTCTTCATCGACTGGATGACCTTGCCGGGCATCGAGCCGATATAGGTGCGGCGGTGACCGCGGATCTCGGCCTCGTCGCGCACGCCGCCGAGCGACATGCGCACGAACTCACGGCCCGTCGCCTTGGCGATGGACTTGCCGAGCGAGGTCTTGCCGACGCCGGGAGGACCGACCAGGCAGAGGATCGGACCGCGCAGCTTGTTGGCCCGGCTCTGGACCGCCAGATACTCCACGATACGTTCCTTGACCTTGTCGAGGCCGTAGTGATCGGTGTCGAGCACCTTTTCGGCGAACGACAGGTCCTGCTTGACCTTGGACTTCTTGTTCCAGGGAATGCCGATCAGCCAGTCGAGGTAGTTGCGCACGACGGTCGCTTCCGCGGACATCGGGCTCATCTGCTTCAGCTTCTTGATCTCGGCCGCGGCGCGTTCGCGCGCTTCCTTGGTCAGCTTGGTCTTCTTGATCTTGTCTTCGAGTTCGGCGATCTCGTCGCGGCCGTCCTCGCTGTCGCCGAGTTCCTTCTGAATGGCCTTCATCTGCTCATTCAGGTAGTACTCGCGCTGGGTCTTCTCCATCTGGCGCTTGACGCGCGAACGGATACGCTTTTCCACCTGCAGCACGGAGATTTCGCTCTCCATCATGCCGAGGACGCGTTCAAGCCGCTCAGCCACGGAGACGACGCCGAGGATTTCCTGCTTTTCCGGGATCTTGATCGCCAGATGCGACGCGATGGTGTCGGCGAGCTTGGAATAGTCGTCTATCTGGTTGACCGCACCGAGAACCTCCGGGGAAACCTTCTTGTTCAGTTTCACATAGTTCTCGAACTCGGACACGACAGAGCGCGCCAGGGCCTCGACTTCAATGTTCTCGCCGTCCCGCTCGGGCAGAACCGTCGCGGAGGCCTCGAAATAGTCGGTGCGGCCGGAATATTCGCCGATCTGCGCACGCGCGCCGCCTTCCACCAGCACCTTGACGGTGTTGTCCGGCAGCTTCAGGAGCTGCAGCACAGTCGCCAGCGTGCCGACATTGTAGATCTGGTCGGGCTTGGGATCGTCATCGGCCGCATTCATCTGGGTGGCCAGAAGAATGTGCTTGTCGGTGGTCATCACCTCTTCGAGCGCCTTGATCGACTTCTCGCGGCCGACAAAGAGCGGCACGATCATATGCGGGAAGACAACGATGTCGCGCAGGGGCAAGACGGGGTAGACAGACGTGCTGTCCTGGTCAGTGGCGCGAATTTCTGCGTCGCTCATTTTTTATCCTTTCTCAGCGTGCTGCGGCCCCACTCGGTAAAAGGCAGCCGAAACACTGGAAAACGGCTCCGGACCGGAGAAGTCCTGGTGGCCTGACCGCAGCACCCCTGATGGGCGCGCTGACGATCCGCGCAAGCCGTCCTTAGCTCTAATAGGTGGACACCTGACCTGCCGGTGTCAAGGCAATCAGTTGCGGCCAATAGGTCTTGTCTGTTGACGACTCAGCCTGCCGGTGGAAAACCGAATGACAGCGGTACCAAACCCTTAAAAAGCAAAGTGCCGCCCCGAGGGAGCGGCACTTATTCACGTTTTTGTCGACACCGGAGCCAAACGCGTCAGGCGCCCTGTCAGGCACTCGTCGCGGATGTTTCTTCCCGGTCCTCGTAGATATAGAGCGGACGCGCCTCGCCTTTGACGACTTCCGGCGAGATCACGACTTCCTTCACGCCCTTCAGACCCGGCAGCTCGTACATGGTGTCGAGCAGGATCGCTTCCAGGATGGACCGCAGGCCGCGTGCGCCGGTCTTGCGGTCGATGGCCCGGCGGGCAATCGCCTTCAGCGCTTCCTCGTGGAAGGAGAGCTCCACCTGTTCCATTTCGAAGAGGCGCTGGTACTGCTTGACCAGGGCGTTCTTCGGTTCGGTCAGGATGGTCACCAGGGCCTCCTCGTCGAGGTCTTCCAGGGTCGCAATCACCGGCAGACGGCCGACGAATTCGGGGATAAGACCGAATTTCAGCAGATCTTCCGGCTCCAGCACCGCAAAGAGTTCGCCGATGCGGCGGTCTTCGGGAGCATGGACCTGCGCCTTGAAACCGATCGATGTCTGCGTGCCGCGGTCGGAGATGATCTTGTCGAGGCCGGCAAAGGCGCCGCCGCAAATGAACAGGATGTTGGTCGTGTCCACCTGCAGGAATTCCTGCTGCGGATGCTTGCGGCCGCCCTGCGGCGGAACGGAAGCCACCGTGCCTTCCATGATCTTCAGAAGTGCCTGCTGCACGCCTTCGCCCGACACGTCACGCGTGATCGACGGGTTGTCGGCCTTGCGGCTGATCTTGTCGACTTCATCGATGTAGACGATGCCGCGCTGTGCGCGCTCGACATTGTAGTCGGCCGATTGCAGCAGCTTCAAAATGATGTTCTCGACGTCCTCACCCACGTAACCGGCTTCGGTCAGCGTGGTCGCATCCGCCATGGTGAAGGGCACGTCCAGAATACGGGCAAGGGTCTGCGCCAGCAGGGTCTTGCCGCAGCCGGTCGGACCGACCAGCAGAATGTTGGACTTTGCCAGTTCCACGTCGTTGTTCTTGGAGGCGTGGTTCAGGCGCTTGTAGTGGTTGTGAACGGCAACCGACAGCACCTTCTTCGCACTGCCCTGCCCGATGACGTAGTCATCCAGAACGTCGCGAATCTCCTGAGGGGTCGGGATCCCGTCCCGTGACTTCACCAGCGAGGACTTGTTCTCCTCGCGAATGATATCCATGCACAGCTCGACACATTCATCGCAAATGAAAACAGTCGGGCCGGCGATCAGCTTGCGCACCTCATGCTGGCTCTTGCCGCAGAAGGAACAGTAGAGCGTATTCTTGGAATCGCTGCCGCTGGCCTTGGTCATGTAGTCAACCTCGCGTTAGTGGGGAGTGTTTCCCCTTATCTGCCCGGTTGCGGCCAAACTATGGCGGAACCGGTTCCGAAGGGACGCATGAAGCGCCGCTTCACGATGTGATGTCATCATGCTTCGCCAGTAAAAATCAATATAGGTTTAAGGCGAAGATGAAAACCCGGCATCTCACCGGGATTTTCCGGCTTTAAGCGTGGAAATTCAATCCTTGCTTAAAGCCGGGTTAGCCCGCTCACTTGCCGTCGTCATCGCCAAGTGTGGCCCGGTCGGTGATCACCTTGTCGATGATCCCGAATTCCTTGGCCCTTTCGGCTGTCATGAAGTTGTCGCGCTCGAGCGCTTCTTCAACCTGATCGAGGCTCTGTCCAGTGTGCTTCACGTAGATTTCATTCAGCCGGCGTTTCATGGCCAGGATTTCCTGTGCATGAAGCATGATGTCGGCCGCCTGGCCGCGGAAACCGCCGGAGGGCTGGTGCACCATCACGCGTGCATTCGGCAGGCTGAAGCGCATGCCCTTCTCGCCCGCAGCCAGCAGGAGCGACCCCATGGAGGCTGCCTGGCCGATGCAGAGCGTCGATACGGCCGGGCGGATGAACTGCATGGTGTCGTAGATCGCGAGACCCGAGGTGACGAGACCGCCGGGCGAATTGATGTAGATCGCGATTTCCTTGCTCGGGTTTTCCGCTTCAAGGAACAGAAGCTGCGCGCAGACAAGGGTTGCCACGTGATCCTCGACCGGACCGGTCAGGAAGATGATGCGCTCCTTCAAAAGGCGCGAATAGATATCGAAGGCCCGCTCGCCCCGGTTGGTCTGCTCGACAACCATCGGCACGAGTGTGTTCATGTAGATATCGACAGGATCCTTCATACCTCATCCATATGCTTGAGATGTTGCCCGGAGGACATCCGGGCAGGATACAGGCCTGAAGCGCATCGATTCAGGGCCTGACTCGAAAAAAGCGACACCCCGTATATATGGGATGTCGCCCTCAACGCAAAGTCATGACAGATGCGGCGTGAATGCAAGGTTAAATCCGGCGCCGCATCTGGGGATTATGAGGGAAAGCCGGGGCCTCAAGCCTCGTCTTCTTCCTCACTCACCAGCTTCTCCAGCTCTTCCTTGGAAACCGTCTTGTCGGTTACCTTGGCAAGCTCGAGCATGAAGTCGACGACCTTTTCCTCGTAGATCGGCGCACGCAAGGAAGCCAGAGCCTGCTGGTTGTTCTTGTAGAATTCGAACACCTGCTGCTCCTGACCCGGGAACTGGCGGATGCGGTCGTAAAGAGCGCGCTGCAGTTCCTCGTCGGTCACCTGGATGTTGTTCTTCTCGCCGATCTCGGAGAGAACCAGGCCGAGACGGACACGGCGTTCGGCGATCTTGCGGTATTCCGCCTTCGCCTCTTCTTCCGTCGTGTCTTCGTCCTCGAAGGTCTTCTCGTTGCGCTTCATGTCGTCTTCGACCTGACGCCAGACAACGTCGAACTCGGAGTTGAGCAGCTTTTCCGGCAGATCGAAGGAATAATGCTCGTCGAGCTTGTCGAGCAGCTGGCGCTTGACGCGCTGGCGGGTCATCTGGCCGAACTGGCCTTCGATCTGGCCGCGGACAATTTCCTTCAGCTTGTCGAGCGACTCAAGGCCGAGGTTCTTTGCGAACTCGTCGTCAACCTTGGCTTCGCCGGGAGCCGCAACTTCCTTGACAACAACGTCGAAGGTTGCCGGCTTGCCGGCCAGATGCGCCGCCGGATAGTCTTCCGGGAAGGAGACTTCGACGACCTTCTCATCACCTGCCTTGACGCCGATCAGCTGATCTTCGAAGCCCGGGATGAACTGGCCGGAGCCCAGAACCAGCATGCCGTTCTCGTCGGCACCGCCTTCAAACGGCTCGCCGTCGATCTTGCCGAGATAGGACATGGTCACGCGGTCGCCATCGGCAGCCTTGCCCTTCTTTGCTTCGAACGGGGTGTTGTTCTTGGCGATCTGGGCAACCTGCTCGTCGACTTCGCTTTCGGCGATCTCGACAACCGGACGCTCAATTTCGATGCCGGCGAAATCGACAATCTCGAATTCGGGCAGGACATCGTAGGTCATCGTGAAGGAAAGATCCGCGGAACCGGCCAGGATCTTTTCAGCATCGTCTTCCGGCAGGTCGATTTCCGGGGTCAGGGCCGGGCGCTCGGAGCGCTCCTCAACGGCCTTCTGAGTCGTTTCCTGGATGGTGTTCGACAGGATCTCGGCCATGGCCTGGCGGCCATACATGCGCTTCAGATGCGCGAGCGGAACCTTGCCCGGGCGGAAGCCCTTGATGTTGGCCTTGGATTTCAGGTCGGCCATGTACTCTTCGAGCTTGGCGGCGAGATCACCAGCCGGAATGTCGATTTTCAGCTCACGCTTGAGGCCCTCGGAGAGGGTTTCGGTTACCTGCATGGGTTTTGTCGTCCTCGGTCCCGAGCGGCAATCCGCCCCGGAGGTTTCGTTTTTAAATCCCGTGTGCCGCATCGCCCGCACTCCCCTTTTGCCGGGAGCGTTCAAACGGCGATGCTTCGCCCTGGAGAGACTCCAAGACGCACGATGGGAGCGCGATACTGCGTGGGCCTTGAAGTGTCAAGGGGAGACAGGGGATTTGAGCATGAATTCGCTGCGCAAAACGGCCGTATTGGCCACATTTCAGCTAACTTGTGCTCCAGCTGCTCAGAGGAAGGAAGGCTGGAAAGCAATGGTGCGGATGGAGGGACTTGAACCCCCACGCCTTGCGGCACCAGAACCTAAATCTGGCGTGTCTACCAATTTCACCACATCCGCATCGCGAAGGCTTATGGCACCCCGCGCTTGAAGCGGGGCCTCTATAGCATCGCCGGTTTTCCCGTCAAAGGAAAAAGCTGGAGCGCTCCTCACCCTGTGGCTGATTTCTCCACAAGATGGCGCAGCGCAGGTTTCATCGCTTCGGCAAGGTCCTCCGCAATCAGTCCGGGACCGGCGACAAGGCCGGCTTCACCGTGAAGCCAGACCGCTTGCGCCGCAGCCTCAAAGCCCGGCACGCCCTGTGCAAGAAGCCCAAGGACGATTCCCGCCAGGACATCCCCGGAGCCGGCCGTCGCCAGGAAAGGGGGCGCATTGCGGTTGATTGCGGCGCGGCCGTCGGGTGCGGCAATCACCGTGTCCGCGCCCTTGAGGATCACGATCGCCCCGCATCCAGCCGAGGCCGCCCGCGCCCGTTCCAGCTTGCTGCCGTCAAGGTCCGGGAACAACCGTGTGAATTCCCCCTCGTGGGGCGTCAGCACGACTGGCGCGGGATGGGACCGGATACGCTCCAGGAGTGAGGCCGGATGGGTCGAAAAACTGGTCAGGGCGTCGGCATCGAGCACGGTGGCCCTGCCTGCGTCCAGAATGGCATTGACCGCAGCGCAGGTTCTTTCCCCGAGCCCGTAGCCCGGCCCGATCAGCAGCGCATTCAGGCGCTGGTCCCTCAGCAGATTCCGGACGCCCTCTTCGCCCGCGACCTTTTTCACCATGACGGCTGTCAGATGGCAGGCGTTGACGATCAACGCGTCCGGTGGAGATGCGAGTGTTGCAAGACCTGCTCCTGACCTCAACGCCGCACCGGCAGCCAGGCGCCCTGCACCGGTTGCGGAAACAGGTCCGCCAAAAACGACCGCGTGCCCTCTGGAATACTTGTGCGCGAGCGGGTCCGGTCTTGGCCAGGAATCCATCCAGAGCGCCGGCTCATTGACAAATGTATCGGGAGCGATCCTCTCGAGGACGCTGGAATGAATACCGATATCGGCGGTCTGAATTGCCCCGCAATGACCTCTTCCCGGAAAAAGCAAGTGCCCCGGCTTTTCGCGAAAGAAGGTCACGGTCGAACATGCCCTGATCGCTTCCCCGCGCACCGAACCCTCCGCCCCTTCCACGCCGGAGGGAAGATCGACCGCCAGTACTTTTTTACCGGACCGGTTTACCGCTGCAACGAGCTCGGCCACAGCTCCGGTCAATGGCCGGTCGAGCCCGGCCCCGAACAGCGCGTCGACAACGAGACCGGCATCGTTAAGCGCGCAGATAAGGTCGCTAGCGACCTTATCGCCCTCAATTGCGAGGTTGATCTGGATCTTCATGCGATCGAAGGCCAGGAACGCATCGCCCTTCAGACTGTCCGGCGACTTCAGGAGATATACCGCGACGCGATATCCGGCCGCCGCAAGGCACCGTGCGGCAATGAAGCCATCGCCACCGTTGTTGCCGGGACCGCAAAGAACAACTATGGAGCTTCCTGCCGCCACCATTGCCATTGCGGCACGTGCCACGGCCAGCCCCGCCCGCTCCATAAGCTCGATACCCGGGACACCGCCAGCGATGGCAAGCCGGTCGGCTTCAGACATTTCCACCGGTGTCAGCAAGGCGGCCTGCCAGCCGGATAATTTCGAGGCCATGGGCCGGCGCTCCAGACGTTCGAGGTTGTTGCGATACCGGTTTATCCCTCAGCCGCTGCCACCGCCAGCCCGCCGGTTACTTGATCGGCACGGAAATGCGAATAGCAACGCCGCCGGCTGTGAAACGCCTGTCGATCTTGCCGCTCATCTCGCCGGCAATAAGAGCTTCCATCAGACGGCTGCCAAAACCGAAGTTTTCCGGTGCTTTCACTTCCTGTCCCGTTTCCTCGATCCAGTCCAGCTCCAGGCGACGGCTACCCTTCCCGCCCTTCACTATTTTCCAGATAACTTCGAAGCGGCTGCCGTCGCTGAAAACATCGGAATATTTCATCGCATTGGTTGCCAGCTCATGGAACACCAGGCCAAGAGCATGGGTGCCGGTCTCGTTCAGCTTGACAGAGGGACCGTCGATCGTGATCCCTTTTGCGCCGTCGCCGAAAACCTGTTCCAGTTCCTGGAGCAAAAGCGCACGCAGGTCCGCCTTTTCCCAGCGTGAGCGCGTCAGCAAATCCTGGGCGTTGGCCATGGCCTGCAAGCGTGAGCCGAAGGAATTGTTGAACTCTTCCAGGCTTTCCGACGCCCCCGCTGTCTGGCGGGCGATCGCCAGAATGCGCGCAATGGAATTCTTGATCCGATGCTTCATTTCCTGAAGCATCAGGTCCTTTTCCTGGATGGTTTTTTCAGACATCTCCTTCAGCAGGAAATTTGCCTCGCTGGCCTTCTGCCACGAGCGTACAGAGACCGCGAGCGCTGCGGAAAAGAGCAGCGACACCGAGCCAAGCATGAAGGTGCGCCAATAGAGAAAGCTGTCTTTGTGCGCAGACGTTTCGATCACTGCAATTTCCCAGAGACGCCCGCCGACCTCTATCTGTTTCAAGGTTAGATTTTCTGCGTCCCCCAGGCTCTCGGCATAGCCCTCGGACGCGAAGAGAACCTGGGGCACTCCGTCCGTGATGTCGGATGTCTGCACCAGAACCGGTACCGGAGCCGGCGATGTCAGCGCCGCCTTGTGAAGGTCCCCGGCACGAAACGGCGCATAGACGAACCCCTGTATCGGCTGCTCGCCGGTCAAGACCTCCCCGCTGGCCCCTTCATCGGCGATGAGCGGCAAATAGGCCAGGAAGCCAACCTGCTTGTCTTCCGTGATCTCCTGCACGAGGGTGACGGGCGCCGATACACTGACGGTAGACGTTTCAGCAGCTGCCAGCATGGCCTCTCGGCGGGTTGCTTCGCTGAACATGTCGAAACCAAGCGCCGCCTTGTTGCGCACATCGAGAGGTTCAAGCATCAGGATCGGCGTCCTGAAGTCCTGCCCGGTTTCCGGCCAGACCTGCCGCTCGATCTCGTAGTTGTTTCTCAGAACATCGGACGCCATGTCCTCCTGGCCTGTCCGGATCAGTCCGGCAAAACCCACCCCCTGCATCCCGGACAGGTGCCCCTTCAGAAACAGCCCCAGCGCAAAGCTTTGAAATTCCGGCCGGGAAACCCTGCCGTTGTCAGCTTCGAAGAAGGAATGAGTGGCCGCGATAAGAGACAGGTTATGTTCTGTTCGCTCGCGGATCCGGCCGACCGCGTCATCGGCCAGCGATTCAAATGCCTGCAGTTCGACTTGGCGTTCTGCCTCCAGGATAATGTAGGTCAGCGTCAGGCCGATCGCGGCGCTCAGCACAAACACGAGAAGCGGTATGTGTTTCTTCATCCTGTTTGAGCCAATCAATGCTGCCGGGAAAACGGTGTTGGTTTTATTCCAGATTTCTTACAATGAGAAATATGGACCCAAGAAGCACGACAACTCTGTCCGGCGCTATAACATTTGTTAATTTTCAAAGTTTTTTTGCTCACAGAAGTAGTTCTTCGATTTGCGGAATTCGGTCTTCGCTGCATCATCTGCCGACCGCAGCATCATCCAGGCGATGCCTGGCTTTTCGCTTCCCGTTCCTGCTCCTGAGCAGCTCCTTGCCGGATATTGGCGCTCGATTGCGGAAACTTCAGCCTGTAGTCCGGGCTCCTGCCAACCGCGCCGAATGTCGCTGAACCGTTCAGCGACTGGGGTATGACCTGCTCCAGGAGCAGGCTTGAAAAGTTGCTCGGCCGCTGGTCCCGATCCGAAGGCTCTTCGCCATTCCCGTCATCCACCATATGCCATTCGATCTCGATGCTTCCGGGCGCATCGCCGTCAAGCGACTGACAGGACAACAAAACCTTTTGCCGGCGGGAATCCCGCGCTCGCCCTGGCAGCCAGGCCATCAGCTCGTGCAGGCCGAGACCGAGATAAAGCGCGGCATTGGGCGTCAGAACCGGATTGATACCGGAATGGACGAACTCGGGCCGCCTGCTCTCTTCCTGAAGCACGGCCTGGGCGTCCGCCAGCTCCCGGAGAGAAACGCCGAACCAGTCAGCCTCCGTGACGAGATCCTGCGAACTGGAGAGGGCATAGATCCGACCCCGGAACTCGGAAAGGAACTGCTCCAGTGTTTCCGCGTACCGGGCCGATTGACTTGCCAGGCCCTGAATGATGGCCAGCAGGTTCTTGGATCTATGGCTGACCTCGAGCAGCAGATCCCGCAACACGCGTTCCCGTCGCCTTGTCTCGGTGACATCGACAACTGTCGTGAGGACCTGTTGCCGGCCCTCGAGGGAAGGCACGATTTCGATATGGACTTCGAAGAGGCTGCCCTCGCCTGCCTTGACCTCCACCCAACCAGCCTCGCCTGTTTTCAGGACCTGGTTCTTGGCTGCCACAAGCTTCGCTCCGATCCGGGCTCCAAACACGATCTCGTCGCTGGGAAGGACGCCGGGAGGAACAGACCAGATGCGGGGCAGATTGGCGATGAAGAGATAGGAGAGCGTGTCGTCCTGCAAGGTGACACACGCGCGGGAGCGCAGCAGCGCCACAATGAGATATTCACGCAGCTCCTGATCTGACTGACTTGAATTGTGCCACGTTAGCCTGCGCAAGGCATCCTCGCTCGATCGATTGCCGGATCCCGTTACTATACGAACCGGCGAATCTCTTCTCAGCTTATTTTCGTTCAAAACCTGCAATCACTGAAAGAACAAAGACCACGAGGAACAGCCCGATGAGAATCTGAGCGATAGACGCGCTCACGCCGACCGTGCCGACGAAACCGAAAAGGGCCATTACGAGTGCGATGGCCAGGACAGCCATGGCATAGAACTGCATACCGAACTCCCGAACAAATCCTTCACTTAACGCCTGAGCTGGAAATTTGTTCCAAGACAGTCCAACAAAGAGCTTTCTGATCGAGAATTAGGCAACTACCCACCCCCCCAGGCACAGTTCCACACATCCATTCTGCCTATTTTTTGTTCTGATTGCATATTTTCTGTTCATATGGTTGCTTGTTCTCACTAGCCGCCGCAACCCGACCGCCTAAAGTTGCCGCTTTTAGTGGCGGAATTCCCGGCTCCGGAAAATTTTCGATGGCCTGCACTCCGGTTGGCACACATCGTGCTTTATTGCTGGCAACGGTCCCGTCCGGGCCCGGCAGGGTCGGCGTGACCCGCGGGCTTGTGGCAAGGGCAAGCCGGTAATTGGCCTTCAAAGTGGAGAGAGACACAAGGTGATGAAAAAGATCGAGGCGATCATCAAACCCTTCAAGCTGGACGAGGTCAAAGAAGCTCTTCAGGAGGTTGGTCTTCAGGGCATCACCGTCACGGAAGCCAAGGGTTTTGGCCGTCAGAAAGGCCACACGGAACTGTATCGCGGAGCCGAGTATGTTGTCGATTTCCTGCCCAAGGTGAAGGTGGAGATTGTCCTCGGCGACGACATGGTCGAAAAGGCCGTCGAGGCGATCCGCAACGCTGCGCAAACTGGTCGCATTGGCGACGGCAAGATCTTTGTTTCCAATATCGAGGAAGCAGTTCGAATCCGGACCGGAGAGTCCGGGATCGACGCTATCTGACCCACCCATTCCGGCATCCGCCGGTTTTCCGAATTCCGGTCCAAGGCACCAGAGCCAATATTGAAGACACTCTGCAGGGCCGGAACCAAACCCAACTGTTCACACGAAAAATCAAAGGGATGGACATAATGACCACTGCCGCTGAAGTCCTGAAGGAGATTCAGGAAAAGGACGTGAAATTCGTCGACCTGCGCTTTACCGACCCCAAGGGCAAGATGCAGCACGTCACCATGGACGTTGCACTTGTCGACGAAGACATGTTTGCTGAAGGCGTCGCCTTCGACGGCTCGTCCATCGCCGGCTGGAAAGCTATCAACGAGTCCGACATGATGCTGATCCTCGACCCGGAATCCGCTCACATGGATCCGTTCTTCGCTCAGTCCACCATGGTAATCATCTGCGACGTCGTCGATCCGGTCACCGGCGAAGGCTACAACCGCGACCCGCGCATGACCGCCAAGAAGGCGGAAGCCTACGTGAAGTCCGGCGGTTTCGGCGACACCGTTTTTGTCGGTCCGGAAGCTGAATTCTTCATGTTCGACGATGTCCGCTTCACCGCCGACCCGTACAACACCGGCTTCCAGCTGGACAGCTCCGAACTGCCGTCCAACATGGGCTCCGAATACGAAACCGGCAACCTCGGCCACCGTCCGCGCACCAAGGGCGGCTACTTCCCGGTTCCGCCGGTCGACAGCGCGCAGGACATCCGTTCCGAAATGCTGTCCGTCATGGCTGAAATGGGCGTTCCGACCGAGAAGCACCACCATGAAGTGGCCGCTGCCCAGCACGAACTCGGCATGAAGTTCGACCATCTGACCCGTTGCGCAGACAACATGCAGAAGTACAAGTACGTCGTGCACCAGGTCGCCCATGCCTATGGCAAGACCACGACCTTCATGCCGAAGCCGATTTTCGGCGACAACGGCACCGGCATGCACTGCCACCTGTCGATCTGGAACAACGGCGAGCCGACTTTTGCCGGCAACCAGTATGCCGACCTGTCGGAAACCTGCCTGTACTTCATCGGCGGTATCCTGAAGCATGCCAAGGCGCTGAACGCTTTCACCAACCCGTCGACCAACTCCTACAAGCGTCTGGTCCCGGGCTATGAAGCACCGGTTCTGCTGGCCTATTCCTCGCGCAACCGTTCGGCTTCCTGCCGTATTCCGTTCACGTCTTCTCCGAAGGCAAAGCGCGTTGAAGTCCGCTTCCCGGATCCGTCCGCGAACCCGTATCTCTGCTTCTCCGCTCTTCTGATGGCCGGCCTCGACGGGATCAAGAACAAGATCCACCCGGGCGACGCGATGGACAAGAACCTCTACGACCTTCCGCCGGAAGAACTTGCAGAGATCCCGACCGTCTGCGGCTCCCTGCGCGAAGCCCTGGAAGCTGTCGATGCAGACCGCGAGTTCCTGAAGGCCGGCGGCGTGTTCGACGACGACCAGATCGACGCCTACATCGAACTGAAGATGGAAGAAGTCGAGCGTTTCGAAATGACCCCGCATCCGGTCGAATTCGACATGTACTACTCTGTCTGATCCTCAACCGATCGAGACGAAACGGAAAACCCCGGCGCAAGTCGGGGTTTTTATTTTATCAAAGTATATTGAAGCAAATTTAATCCAGGTTATTTATCCACTCCACAAGCTTTTGCTCGTTTGCAATTTGCAGCCGTAACCCATGAAAGCTGACCCCTGCGGTTTGATTTTGATTTTCTTTTGATCGAAATCGCGCCCAATCAAAAAGATCTGAAATTTTATTATAGGCCTCTGCCAACTCTAAGATCTGCGTGAATAAATTAAATCCCGTCCCAGCATTAACTATCTTAACGTCTCTCGCCAAACCATTCATCCTAGCGTTTGTTACTTGGACGACACTAATCGACTCCGCTACGTCCTTCAGATGATCCGGAAATCGCTCTAAAGTTTTTTCGAGCACTCTTATCGCTTTGTAAGGTATTTCCACACTCGAAAATTCACTTTCGGTGAGTGAAATCAGATTTAAGTGAACATACCCAGCATCACCTCTATCGTTTTCTAGATAACGAAAGAACTTTTCATACTCTTGCGCACATCTAGAGAAATATAGACACATTTCAGATAAAGCGATTGCTGCTGTGGCTCTTTTTGCTTGTGCAGCAGCCTTCGATTGAATTTCTCTCTCGTTTCGACTATTACTGTCAATTATCAACGCAATAACCGCCGCAAGCGTGGCAGCAAAAGCTGAAACAACAGTTCCAAACGCAATCAATGGATCCCAACCGACATATTCACCGAAATCAATCTGGATAACGTCATTTAAAATAAGTCCATTTATTTGCAGAAACACGATAAAAACTATAAATACCAACCACAGAAAAATACCGACGAATATTCCACCGACAAAAAAACGAAAAGTCGACATAGTAACACCTCGCTAAAAAGATTCTGATTACTATTATTGGCTTTTAACCGCTCCCCCAACTCCTAACTGAACGATAAAACTTCACATCCTCAGCCAATCCGCCAGCGACGGCCTCTTGTTGCGGCCACGGCCACGCATGGCGGGCGATGCGATCATGGCATTCAGCACCGCTTCCTGTGTGGTTTCGGCAGCCGCCTGGAAGAGGATATCGATCCTGTCTTCCGCCAGAATATCGCGAGCGATAAAATCTGCTCCACCAAAATGGGCGATCCTGCAAGCCGTTGAAAAGGCGAGCACAATATCCCCGCTGCCATTGCCATAAAAGGCACCAAGCCGCGCAAGACCCGCCCCTGCCCGCCTGGCGATCCGTTTCAGTTGCCGGCTCTCCAGGGGAACGTCAGTGGCCAGAACGACAATAACGGAGCCGCGTTCCTCCGTAGAGCCAACATCCTTGGGATGCGGCCTGCGCCCATCCGGCAGGACAAGATCTCCCGGCCGGCCGAAATTGGCGAGCACCAGGGCACCGAGACTGTAGGTTCCGCCGCCAATCTCAAAAACGCGTGACGCGGTCCCGATACCGCCTTTGAAGCCGAAGGCGCTCATGCCGGTTCCGGCACCAACGCTGCCCTGTTCCACCGAGGATGTTGCCGCCGCCAGCGCCGTCTCGGCATCCTCCTCGCTCAAGGCCAGTGCCTGGATATCGCTCAGCCAGCCGTCGTTACATTCCATGACCACCGGATTGACCGTTCCGGTGGAGCGTCCGATTTCCGGGTTCTCGGCGATCGCCCGGCGGATCAGCGCATTGACACCGGTTCCGACGCCGAATGTGTTGGTGAGAAGGATCGGTGTCTCGAGCATTCCGAGCTCCGCCACCTGGATAAGACCGGCACTCTTGCCGAAGCCGTTGATGACTTCGACACCGGCAGCAAGCTTTTCGCGGAAGAGATTGCCCTGGTGCGGCACTATGGCGGTGAAGCCTGTTCTGAGATCGCCGTCATTGACCGTGCAATTGCCTACAGTAACTCCCGCAACATCAGTGATTGCGTTGGCGGCCCCGGGCTTGAGCGAGCCGCAGACAAGGCCGAAGGAACGGGCGGGAGAAAAAGCAAGATCAGGCATCGGACACCGGGACTGGATTCTGGTGCCCGAGTTGAAAAGCAGCTTTGCCGAAATCTCAAGACGAAAAAGCCTCCCGTAGGAGGCCATTCGCTATTCTTTCCGGCTGGTCTCAGTAGCAGACCTGCTGATAGCCGACGACAATGTAGCGGCCGTAATAAGGGCTCCAGCGGTGTATCGGCTGGTTGTGGCAGCGCACCGGCTGGTAATAACGCGGCTGAGCCTGCGAAGCGATGATGGCGCCGGCGGCAAGGCCAATGATGGCGCCGGCGGCAACGGCACCGGCGCGATTCTTGGCCTGGGCTTCAGTCGGGGCAAAAGTGACGGTCGCGGTAGCGACGGTGGCAACTGCGAGGGCGGCGATGGCGAACTTGCGAAACATGACGGCTCCTTCTCTTTTGGAGGCAGCTTCGATTGCGCTGCCGATGAAGGCACCATAGGTTTTCCGAGCAGGAGCCGCTGTGACCACAATCACGTAGGGTCACTTTCGCGCCGACGTGCTAAGACAGGGACTTATTGCAAGCCATGTCGAATTTCAGGAGTTCTCCATGTGGGTGATTATGGCCGTTTCCATTCAGCTTCTCGCGGGCCCGAACAGTTGGGCAGTCACGGATGAAGGCACGTTCCAGAGCAGCGGCGAGTGCGAGGCCGCCTTGTCGGAAGCTGTTCCGCGCACCTTGTCGGAAGGCATGCGCCTTGCCTGGGAGCAGGAGGAACTGAAATTCATCTGCGTCAAGGTACGCGGGTCCGGGCCGGGCACCAACTGAAAGGTCTGGCATCCGGTGTAAGGTGCGAAGGCTCCGGATCCAGTGGCCCTGGACGGCAGCCGGAACCGGCAGACAGGAAACACGCAAGGTAATCGGGAGATGCTTCAAGGTGCCATGATCGTCTGGTTCGTCCTCACAGCTGCCAGTCTCGCCTTTGTCGTCTGGGATTCGCTCTTCAACGGGGTAACAAGCTGGGTGCAGCGGCTCGCATGGATCCTCGTCGTCGCCTATACCGGGCCTGTCGGCTGTTTCCTCTATCTTCTTGCCTGCCGCCGTCCATTTCAGGGTGGCCATGATGCCTTCACCAACAAGCCCTGGAAGCAGGCAATCAACAGCGAGATGCATTGCCTGGCCGGCGATGCAACCGGTATTGTCATTGCCGCCGCCATCGTTCCGCACTTCGCCCTCACCAATGGTTGGGATGCAATCTTCGAGTATATGGCCGGCTTCGTCTGTGGCCTCTTCATCTTCCAGGCCCTGATGATGCGCGCCATGTTCGATGGCGACTACTGGAAAGCGGTCCGCAAGACGTTCTTCGCCGAAACAGTGTCTATGAACTTCGTCATGGCCGGCATGTTGCCTACCATGATCGTGCTGACGAGCCTGTGGCCGGGTTCGAACGAACCGGCGACGCCGGATTTCTGGTTCCGCATGAGCCTTGCGTCCATTGTCGGATTACTTGTCGCCTATCCGGTGAACCACTGGCTTGTTGCCTCTCACCTGAAGCACGGCTGCATGACTCTGCCGGGCAAGGACACACCGGAACTTGGCCACCGGTCGCCGGAACACGGCATGGCCGGAATGAAGGATATCGCGGGTGGCATGAACGGTCACGGTGACCATGCAGGCCATGCCAGCCACGCAGGTCATGCGGGTCACGCCGGTCACGACGGGCAAGGCGGCCACAAGAAGATGGAAATGGCGTCTCTCTCGACTGCAAGGCAATCGGTTTACATCGCTCTTTCCTTTCTCCTGCTGATCGCTGCCGGGCTGATCACCGACCAGATTGTGCCGATCCGCTTCGCCCTGGCAAACTGAACGGCTGAATTTCGCAATCGCTGCAATTTACAAGTCCGGCTGCACGCGATAGAGCACGTCCAACAACGGCCCATGGGCAAAACGGACTTCAGGACGGACAGGCAAGCATGAGCGAGTTCAAGTCGGACTTTCTAAATGTTCTCTCGGAACGCGGTTTCATTCATCAGATTTCCGACCCCAAGGGTCTGGACGACCTTTGCGCCAAGGAAACCGTGACCGCCTATATCGGCTTCGACTGCACGGCACCGAGCCTGCATGCCGGATCGCTCGTGCCGATCATGATGCTGCACTGGTTCCAGAAAACCGGCCACCGCCCGATCGCCCTCATGGGCGGCGGCACCACCAGGGTCGGTGACCCGTCCGGCAAGGACGAGTCCCGCAAGATGCTCACCGAAGAGCTGATCGAGGAGAACAAGGCCGGCATCCGCAAGGTGTTCGAAAAACTGCTCACGTTCGGGGACGGGCCAACCGACGCCCTCATGCTCGACAATGCGGACTGGCTGTTGAAACTCAACTATGTCGATTTCCTCCGCGATATCGGCCGGCACTTCTCCGTCAACCAGATGATCCAGCGGGACTCCGTCCGCCTGCGCCTGGAGCGCGAACAGCACCTGTCCTTCCTGGAATTCAACTATATGCTCCTGCAGGGCTACGACTATCTGGAGATCTACCGGCGCACCGGCTGCCGCCTGCAGATGGGCGGCTCCGACCAGTGGGGCAACATTCTTTCGGGCACCGACCTTGTCCGCCGCCTGACCGATGTCGACGCCTATGCCCTCACCTCGCCGCTGCTGACCACCTCTTCCGGCGCCAAGATGGGCAAGACCGCCGCAGGCGCGGTCTGGCTGAACGAGGAACAGCTGTCGGCCTATGACTACTGGCAGTACTGGCGCAACACCGAAGATGCCGATGTCGAGCGCTTCCTGAAGCTGTTCACCGTCCTGCGGATGGACGAGATCGCCCGCCTCGCCGCGCTTGAGGGTTCGGAAGTCAACGAAGCCAAGAAGATCCTGGCGACGGAAGCAACCGCGCTGATCCACGGCCGCGAAAAGGCGGAAGCCGCCGCCGAGACCGCCCGCCGGGCATTCGAGGAAGGCCAGTCGGCGGAAGGGCTGCCGACGGTTGAGATCGCGAAGGCGGAACTCGAAGCCGGTATCGGCGTCCTGTCGGTTTTCGTCACCGCGGGCCTGTGCGCCTCCAACGGTGATGTCCGCCGCAACATCAAGGGCGGCGCAGTCAAGATCAACGATCAGGGCGAACAGGACGACAAGCGCCAGCTTTCCATGGCGGACCTGACGGGAGACGGCATCATCAAGCTGTCGCTCGGCAAGAAGAAGCACGTGCTGCTGAAGCCTGTCTGACCGGCAGAATTTCCAGACCGCACGAAGCCGGGCCTGCGCCCGGCTTTTTTGTCAGTTCGGCTGGAATTCGAACATCTTGCGGAAGATGCCCGGCGCGATGGCAGAGATCGGATTGACCGACAGCACCGGGTCGGACACGGTTCCCGAAAGCCGGTAGGTCACACCGATCAGCCCCTCGCCCGAATTGCCCCCAAGCGCGAACCCCAAAAGCGGGATCTTGGCGAAGAAATTGTTGAGCGCGTAGATCGGAACAAATGTCCCGGTTAGGCTCAAGGTCTGCTGGGCAAGGTCCACGGTGCCGCTGACCGTACCGCCGAGCGCGTTGCCTTGCAGCGCCCCCCGGCTGATGGTCAGGATATCGTCTTCGCGGGTGAAGTTGATGTCCAGCGTTTCAAAACTGGCGCTGCCGTCCCTGTCGAGCGCCTTGATGGCACCGGAACCGTCCGCATTCAGTTTTCCAGGGTCCTGCTCGCGGATCCGCTTGATTGCTGCATCTTCGGTGATCCTGAGCGAACGAACGTTGAATTCTCCGACCCAACTGTTCTCGTCTGCCATGGCAACGTTCAGGACCCCGGTACCGCCACGCATACGCTGGTAGAGATCGAGGAACCGCAGGGTTGCACCCGTGTTGGCGAAGCGGCCGTTCGCCGCTTGTGATCCGCCCTGATCCGTGACGGTGAACTCGAAATTCGCCTTGCCGTTGACGAGCCCCTTCAGATCCGCCGACATCAAGCCCTTGGAGCCGGTTTCGATCTTGCCGGAAAATTTCTCGATCGCCTGATTGTTGAAGCCGGTGACGCGGTCGATCGTCGCCGCGATCCTGGCCCCGCCGGAAAAGTCGCCGGCACCCTTGCTGCCGCCGGGACTGCGCATGCTGCGGATCAAGCCTCGACCATCGAAGGAAGAGCCTGCAAAGATAATGTCGTAACGGCCGTCGCCCGCCCGCTGGATATCGACCTCGACATTGTCTCCAGGCCGGAGCTTGAACGTGTCGAACGAGGCGTTCATGAGATCGCCCCTGGCCGAAAGCTGCATGGAACCGATCACGTTGACGCCCTCGGACGTCAGCTTGAAGTCCTGGATCCGCCGGTCCGTGTCTGTCTCCACCATCTTGAACGAGGCAGTGGCCGAGACGCCCTTGGCCTTTTGCCAGCCGAGTGCCTGCAGGCGCATATCGGTTTGCTTCAGGTCGATGACGAATTCCTGGCCGTCGCTCACCTTGGTAACGCTCAAGGTCATCCCGCCGGACAGGAATGCGGTCAGATCGATGTCCTTCTGCTTGAGTTGTTCCGCCGTGACGGTGACGATGACATCCTGCCTGGCAGCGATGCCCGACTCGCCAAGCGGGATCACGAGGTCTATATCCGCCTTCAGGCCGTCCAGGATGCCCTTGCCGGTGATGGCCACCTGGTCCTTGTCCGCCTCCAGAGCAACATCCGCGTCGCGCACCGTATGATCCATGATCGGATTGCTGTCGGAAAAGTTCTGAAGCTGTCCCGTCGCGCGCCAGTCAATGTCGGCAAGGTCGATCTGCTTGCCGAGCGGGAAGGACGCAGCGATGTCCATCACGCCGGTTCCCTCCACGCCATCCTTCTTCAGGCCAGCTCTTTCCAGGACGCGGAACGGTGCACTGTTCACGAGTGCGCCAAGATCTTTTGCGCCCCCTTCCAGCCGCGTGGTCACCCTGGCCGTCTTCCCGTCCCGAAGCGGCAGGTTCAGGATCTGGAACTCGCCAGCCGGTACCTTCACCTCACCGCCTTCCGGGGCGGTCGTCCGCCCGTCGGAGGCGACGACTGTCAGCGTTTCGTCCTTCAGGGTCAATGTGCCATCGAGGCCGCCGATTTCGGGAACGTCACCAACCGGCGTCACGGCCGCATCGGAGAAGGTCATGTCAATAAGCATGTCGTTGCCCGACCAACCCGGATCGGGATCCCGGTGGTCGAATGCCGGCGGGCGGATCGCCCCGGTGTAGGAAACGGTCTCGATCAGGCCGGTCTTGATCCGGTCCAGCACCCAACGCCGTGCCGGCGGCACCAGAGTGATCGGCCACATCTGCTTGGCAAGCGCAACCGGAATAAGTTCGCCTTCCGCGGCCAGGGCCAGATAGGGGCCTTGCGGTGTGAGCTGAAGCGAAGCGACACCGTTGACGACGGCCTTCCCCGCCCGGGCGATGAATTCATCGACCGACAAGTGACGCGCGACCGGATCGAAACGGGCCTTGACCAGAATGCCTTCCAGCATATGGGGTTCTTCGGCAACATCGGACGACCCGAATTGCGGATATTTGGATTCCAGGTTGATGTGCCAATCAGGCGCTTCGCCGTTGCCAGGCTCGATACGTCCCTCGAAGAAAACTCGGGTGCTGCCGCGGATGACATGGGACGTCGTGATCTCGATCGCATTCTGCCCGCCCCTAAACAGGAGCGACAGGGCCGCATCGTCGAAGGCAACCAGCGTCTTGCCGAGCTGGAACCAGCCATTGCGGACCCTGGCGACCGCATTGGCGGAAAGAAACCTGCCCTCGGCGGTCAGGGTGCTTTCAATCTTGGCAGAGGCCGGCAGCCCAAGTCCCTTGCCCTGAACGGTGCTGGCATTCGGGCCGAGGAGCTCGGCAAGCGTGATACCGTTCACCACCACGCCGATATTCTTGTGGCTGCCCCCTTCAGGTGCGCTGCGGGCAAGTTCCATGCGCCAGTTCGAGACGTTCCCGGCAACACGCGCGAAAGCCCGGATGGTGCGGTTTTCACCACGCAACACATCCGCATCGATGCCGGAATATTTGCGCGGCGCAGGCCCGGTCAGTTCGAAGGAGGCGTCGCTGATCTGGACAAACTTAAGCCCGCGCCGGGCGAACTGATCGTCAACGACGTCACTGACCCTGTCGACCGCTTCCATGAGCGGCCCCATTTCGGGAACCTTGGCGGGACCGGCACTCAAGGCGATACGTACATGCGGCTTGTCCAGATTCAGCGAGGAGAATTGGATCTTACCGGAGTAAAGCGCCTGCCGGTTGAGCGGCGCGGTCAGTACGGGCAGTGAAATGCTGACCGGAGACGCGCCGGCAATGTCGGCCCTGGCGTCCTTGATCAGGATATTGATGCCTTCGTCGGCCGTGAAATCGAGACTGGCGCTGCCGACAAACAGCTCTACTGGACCGCGCGTTCCCTGATAGGCAAGTAGGCTGCCCAGCATTGGTACGCGGACCGGCCCCGTTGCGAAGAGCCCGACCACAGTTGCCAGGGACAGAACCAGGAGACCGGCCGCGAGCAGGCACAGACGCTTTCTGCTGAATTTGCGCGGCTTCACCGCCGTCCGTTCTGCTGATCCGCCGGTTTTTGGCAAATCCGTCAATCCAATCTGCGGCCTGACCGCGTAGGTAAGGCGTTCTTTGTGATCCGGAGCTAAGCACCGGGCGAAACTTGCGCAGCGAGTCGCCGAGCAAATTATGATACTGCGAAAGCTTTGCTAAAAGCGACCGCACCCTTGATGACGCAGCCGGAAACCGGCATTAACGCACAAACTTTGACAGAAGGAAGGCATGATGGGCGATTTGGCCATTGGGGATAAGGCACCCGAATTCGATCTTGAGGGCAACGGCGGCGACCGTGTTTCGCTGAGCGCGCTCAAAGGAAAACCCGTGGTGGTCTATTTTTATCCCAAGGACGACACGCCGGGCTGCACGAAAGAAGCGATTGCCTTCACGGAGCAGCTTCCGCAGTTCGAAAAACTCGGCATCACCGTCATCGGCCTTTCACCGGACACGGCCGCCAAGCACGACAAATTCATCGCCAAGCACAATCTGGCGATCCGGCTGGGAGCTGACACAGACACAGCCGTCGCGACCGCCTATGGCGTCTGGGTCGAAAAGTCGATGTACGGGAAGAAGTACATGGGCGTGGACCGTTCCACCTTTCTGGTAGACGCGAGTGGAAAGATCGCGCAGATCTGGCGCAAGGTGAAGGTGCCCGGCCACGCGGAAGCCGTACTGGAAGCCGCACGGGCGCTCTGAACCGCAGGAAAATCCCGGATCGCCAACATGTCCACTCCCTCCTCCGGCGGCACTACGCCACCGCACAGTCTCGTCGCCGGAGCAAGGGCGATCGTCGCCTCGCCGGATACCTCGGAGAAAGTGCGGCTGGCCTACGCGGCGGCAAAGGCATGGTTCCAGAGGGACCTTGCTCTCGGGTCGCCCTCACGCGATGGCACCATGCCCGACCGGCCCGGGCGGCCGGAGCACCCACGGCTGCTGGCGCCACGCGATATGCCCAAACGCAGTCTGACCGGTCAGGCCGGCCGGCCGGCGCTGATCCATTCCCTTGCCCATATCGAACTCAACGCCATCGACCTGACCTGGGACCTGATCGGCCGCTTCGCCCATGTCCGCCTGCCTCGTTCCTACTATGACGACTGGGTGCGGGTCGGACTGGAGGAAGCCAAGCATTTTGCCATGCTTCAGGACAGGCTGGCGCAACTCGGGGCGGCCTATGGCGATCTGCCCGCCCATGACGGTCTCTGGCAGGCCGCCCAGGACACCGGACATGATCTTGCCGCACGGCTCGCCATCATTCCGCTGGTGCTGGAAGCGCGGGGTCTCGACATCACCCCTTCGATGATCGTCAAGGCGCGTGCGACCGGCGACGAGGAGACCGCCAGGTGCCTCGATATCATCTACAGGGACGAGAAAAACCACGTTGCCTTTGGAGCGAAGTGGTTCCGATTCTTGTGCGACCGGCAGGGAATCAGGCCCGAACCCGCTTTTCACACCTATGTCCGTCGGCATTTCCGTGGCGCATTGAAACCGCCCTTCAACGATCGCGCACGCTCCGAAGCGGGACTAACCCCCGGTTTTTACAAGCCTCTTGCACCTCTCGTCGGGTAATTTTCACGTTTGTGAAGACGATTTATTAACCTTACCAAACTCTAATCAGACTCAGTTCTTTTGCAGAATGCAGGCAGTGACTGAGTGACGATGCAACAGCGCCAAGAAAAGACGCGGACTTACCAGGCTCCGGGACACCCCTCCCGGCAGGCGAAAGGTCATACTCCGCATCACGCAGCTCCGGCAAAAGGTGCCAGGACAACGACCTACAGTGTGCGGCCGGTCCACCTGATATGTGGCGCTCTCACCTGCGTCGCGGCCACCCTCGCCTTCGCAGGCACCGCCGGCTATTACCTGATGCGCAGTGACCTGCTGGCCGAAGCCAGCGTCGAACGCACCGAACTCGTTCTGGAATATCAGGATCATATCGACCGCCTGCGAGCGGAAATTGCAAGCCTTACCAGCCGCCAGATGGTCGACCGGGAAACGGTTGAAATCCAGCTCATGGATGTGCTTCGCCGCCAGCAGGATCTCAACCAGCGCCATGCGATTGTTACCGATCTGGTGGCCCGCGCCGAAAGCGTCGGTATCTACCTGAGCAGCGACAAGCCGCTGCCGCCGCAAAAACCCTCTCTTGCCGCCCTCGACGGCAACGACAGCACTGCGATCGGCGGTGAAAGCCAGCTGATCGACGAACCTGTCAAGGCGCTCGGCCTTCGGGACGACACCAGCAAGGCCTTCGACCCGCTGTCGATCCTGCAGCAGCCGGTGAGCGGCACGAACAGCTCGGCGCTTGATGTAAAAAAAAACTCTGACGAGCAGGCAGCCCTGAAGAAGCGGGCTGCCCTGGAAGCCGTCAGCCAGCATATCTCCGTCATGGACGAGGAAAATACGGTCGCGGTGGACGCAATCACCATCGCCACGGAAAGCCGTATCGAGGACATCCTCGACATCACCCGGACCATCACGCCGTCCCTGAACGCAGCGCTGCGCGAGCAGACGTCGATCGGTGGACCGTTCGTCCCCATTACGGACGAGAACTTTCCCGACAGGCTGGAGCGCGCCAACAATGCGCTTGAAACCCTGCGCCGGGTGAAGTTCACGGCGCTGCGCCTGCCGATCCACCGGCCGGTCCGCAATGCCTCGGTTTCCAGCAGTTACGGACCGCGGGTCGATCCGTTCCTCGGCCAATTGGCGATGCATACCGGCATCGACTTCAAAGCTCCGTATGGCGCCCGGGTTTTTGCTACCGCGCCTGGGACAGTGGTCACTGCCGGCCGGAATGCAGGCTACGGCAAGATGGTGGAAATTCACCACGCCAACGGCTTCATCACCCGCTATGCACATCTCAGCCGGATCCAGGTGTCGGAGGGCGACCACGTTGTTGCCGGTGACCTTTTGGGCAATGTCGGCTCCACCGGCCGCTCCACGGGTCCACATCTCCATTATGAGATCCGCAAGGACGACAGGCCAAGCAACCCGGCGCCTTTCCTCTCCGCAGGCGACCGCCTCAAGGCGCTGTCCCTGTAACACTGAAGTCTCATGTTATCCGGCACAAAAACGGGGCCGAAAGGCCCCGCTTGCTTATCGTTTCGCGCATCGCATCCTAGTGGAGCGAATTTGACATTTGCTCCAGCGCTAGCAGCAGGAGGATGCAAATGTCAGAATCGAACCACTAGTCGATGTCACTGACCTCGACTTCATCGCCGCCGAACACGCGCTGCGCCAGCGCAGCTTCCATGAAGTCGTCGAGGTCGCCGTCGAGGACGTCGCCCGGAGAGGTGCTTTCAACGCCTGTGCGCAGGTCCTTGACCAGCTGATAGGGCTGTAGCACGTAGGAGCGGATCTGGTGACCCCAGCCGATATCGGTCTTGGAGGCCGCTTCCGCGTTGGCCGCTTCCTCTCGCTTTTGCAGCTCGGCCTCGTAAAGGCGCGCCTTCAGCATGCCCCAGGCCGTTGCCCGGTTCTTGTGCTGCGAGCGTTCGGACTGACACTGCACCACGATCCCGGTCGGCTGGTGGGTGATGCGCACCGCCGAATCGGTCGTATTGACGTGCTGACCGCCTGCACCGGACGCGCGGTAGGTGTCGATACGGCAGTCGCTCTCGTTGATGTCGATCTCGATCGAATCGTCGACCACCGGATAGACCCAGGCGCTGGAGAAGCTGGTATGGCGGCGGGCGTTGCTGTCATAGGGCGAGATGCGGACCAGGCGATGCACACCCGATTCCGTCTTCAGCCAGCCATAGGCGTTTTCGCCCTTGATCAGCAGTGTCGCGGACTTGATACCGGCTTCTTCGCCGTCGTGATATTCCAGAATCTCGACCTTGAAGCCGCGCTTCTCAGCCCAGCGGCGATACATGCGTAGCAGCATCGACGCCCAGTCCTGACTCTCCGTGCCGCCAGCGCCGGAGTTGATCTGCAGATAGGTGTCGTTGCCGTCGGCCTCGCCGGACAGCAGCGAATTGAGCTGCAGCTGGGTGACCTTGCCGCGAAGCCCGCGCAGGGCCTCTTCGGCTTCGGTGATGACGGACTTGTCGTCCTCCATCTCGCCCAATTCGATCAGCTCGATATTGTCGGACAGATCCTGCTCCAGGTCCTTGATGCCATTGATGCTGTCATCAAGCTGCTGGCGCTCGCGCATCAGCTTCTGCGCCTTGGTGGCGTCATTCCACAGGTTCGGATCTTCAGAAAGGGCATTCAGCTCCTGGAGACGGACAACGGCCTGATCCCAGTCAAAGATGCCTCCTCAGCAGGCTTATGGCCTGCTTGATTTCATCGACGATCGCTTCCATTTCGGCGCGCATCGGATACCTCGCTTATTTTGATGAAGCGGCCCGGCCTCGCAAGGGAGGCACGGGCCGGAAATCGGAGCGGGACATTAGCCGGGCATCTGGCCCGTGTAAACCGCCCAGGCTGCGCTTCGGCCCGGTGCACCGGTGGGGAACCGGTGACCGGATCAGTAAAGACCACCGGTCCCGACCGTCACAGCCTGCTGGGCTTCCGGTGAAACGTCGGTCGGAACGCCCATGGTCTCGTCGAAGCCGATGACGGAGTAGCTGTCGGGTGGTGCCATGCCTGGCTTGAAGGCTTCCAGAATGGACCCCGGCCCGGCGGCTGCGGTCCGCAGACCCGTCTTCCTGTCAATCGGAATCAACTGCAGGCCTTTGGGAACGCGGAATTCCACCGGTGGCTTGTCGGCGAGTGCCTTCTTGACGAAATCGGTGAAAATCGGCGCGGCGACGTGGCCACCGGTTGCCCCGCGGCCCATCGGCTTAGGATTGTCGAAGCCGACAAAGACACCGACGGCGAGATCCGGTGTAAAGCCCATGAACCAGGCATCTTTCTCGTCGTTGGTGGTCCCGGTCTTGCCGGCCACCGGACGGTTGACAGCCCGCACAGACGTTGCCGTACCGCGCTGGACCACACCTTCCATCATGGAGGTGATCTGGTAGGCGGTCATCGGATCGAGCACCTGCTCGCGGTCGTCGATCAGGCCCGGCTCGTCCTGGCCTTCCCACACATCCTGCGTACAGCCGTCGCAGATGCGGCTGTCATGCTTGTAGATGGTGCGGCCATACCGGTCCTGGATACGGTCGATCAGGGTCGGACGCACCTTGCGGCCACCATTGGCGATGGTGGCGTACGCAGTGGTCAGGCGCAGTACCGTGGTCTCGCCTGCGCCAAGCGACATGGAGAGAACCGGCAGCATGTTGTCGTAGATACCGAAGCGCTTGGCGTATTCGGCCACCAGCGGCATACCCATGTCCTGTGCAAGACGCACGGTCATGACGTTCCGCGACAGTTCGATGCCTGTGCGAAGCGTCGACGGGCCGTAGAACTTGCCGCCGTAGTTCTGCGGCCGCCAGGTGCCGAGACCCGGGCCCTGGCTGATTTCCAGAGGGGCATCCATGATCACGGACGACGGCGTATAGCCGTTGTCGAGTGCGGCGGCGTAGAGGAACGGCTTGAAGGAGGAACCCGGCTGGCGATAGGCCTGTGTCGCCCGGTTGAACTCGCTCTGGGCAAAGCTGAAACCGCCCACCAGGGCCAGCACGCGACCCGTATAGGGATCCATCGCAACCAGGGCGCCGGAAACCTTCGGGATCTGGCGCAGCTCATAGGAGCCGGGAGCAACAGCGCTTTCCTCGACATAGACAACGTCGCCGGGCGCCAGAACGTCGGAGACGGCACTTGGCGTGCGTCCCTTGACGCGGGCCCATTTCATGGTGTCCAGGAACAGCGCACCGGTCTTGCGTTCGTCGGACAGCTGACCGCTGACAAGGCGCTCCGGCTGAACGCCGACGCTGGCCTGATCGCCACCGCTTTCCAGAACGACCGCGAGCCGCCATTCCGGCAGATCGCTGAGAGCTTCCACCTTTGAAAGTTCGACGCCCCAATCGGCACCGATGGTAATCTTGTCGACAGGCCCGAGCCAGCTGCCGCGTTCATGATCGAAGGCAATCAGGCCCTCCATCAACGACTTGCGGGCCATCTTCTGCAGTTCCGGGTCGAGTGTGGACCGCACCGAGAGGCCGCCTTCATAAAGGCGCTTGAAGCCGAAGATTTCGGCGACTTCGCGCCGGACTTCTTCGGTGAAATATTCCGCCGAGAGGAGCTGAGACCCGGTTTCGCGCGGCTTGACCACGATCGGCTTCTGCTTTGCTTCCTCGCCTTCCAGGGTGCTCACGTAGCCGTCCGCGATCATGCGGTCGATCACGTAGTTCCGCCGTGCGATGGCAGCTTCGGTCTTGCGGTAGGGATGGTAGTTGCTCGGTCCCTTGGGCAGCGCCGCCAGATAGGCCATTTCTTCAAGCGTCAGTTCGTGCACCGACTTGTCGAAATATATCAGCGAGGCGGCGGCCACGCCGTAGGCGCCGTAGCCGAAGAAGATCTCGTTGAGATACAGCTCCAGGATCTCGTCCTTGGTATAGGCCTGCTCGATGCGTAGAGAAAGGATCGCTTCCTTGACCTTGCGTTCGTAAGCAGCCGAGCGGCGTTCACGCTCCTCGCTCACCAGATCGGAGAGAAGAAAATTCTTCGCGACCTGCTGTGTGATGGTGGACGCGCCTTCCGGCCGCCGGCCCGAGCCGTAATTCTGGATGAAGCGGACCGCCGCACGGGCAACGCCTTCCGGGTCGATACCGATATGGGTGTAGAAATTCTTGTCTTCCGCGGCGATGAAAGCGTGCTTGACCTTGTCCGGAATCGCCTGGATCGGCAGGAACATGCGCCGCTGTGTGGCGTATTCGGCCATCAGCTGGCCGTCCGCGGCATGGACTCGGGTCATCACCGGCGGTTCGTAGTTCTTCAGGGCTGTATAGTCCGGCAGGTCCTTGGTCAGGCTCTGCAAATAAACCCAGACGCCAGCGGCGATCAGCAGCGCGAAGACCGTGCCGATTCCGAACAGGTAGCCAAAAAACTTCACCAAAAATTTCATACCGCGGGCTCGTCTTTCCCGTTCTCAGCGCTTCCAGTTTCTAACATGGAAACTTTAACACGGCACCCACCGGCACCGGCAGTCGCACAAACTTGTCTGCCTTCCTCGTGCACCAATATGGCGATGCTGAGGCGAGCGCCAGCGCAATGCTTCAATTTTCGAAGCAATTCAAGCTTTTTACTGTGACGGCGTCGGTTGCTGCCGCGCGAGCCGGGGACGGAAGAAGCCGTTGACCGCCTCCGTCATGGCATTGGCCATGCGCACGCGCCACTCGTCCGAGATCAGCAGTTTTTCGTCGTGTTCGTTGGATAGGTACCCGAGTTCAACAAGCACCGAGGGGACGTCATGCGCCTTCAGCACCTGAAAACCCGCGGACCGATGCGGATTGTTGATCAAGCGGACCGCACTTTGCAACTCGTCGACCAGGGTGCGGGCGAAATAGACGGAAAAGGACTTCGTTTCGCGGCGCGCAAGGTCGATGAGAATATCGGTCACCTCCGCCGGTTCCTCCGACAGCTCGACCCCGGCGATCACGTCGGACATGTTTTCCGACTGTGCCAGATCTTCCGAGAGCTGGTCCGAGGCCTTGTCCGAAATCGTGTAGACCGTGGCACCGCGCGCGAATTTCTGTCCCCGGCGCACCGAATCCGCGTGAATGGAAATGAAAAGATCCGCCTGCAGTTCGTGACCGATCTCCACCCGCCGTCCGAGCGGAATGAAGGTATCGTCGTCCCGGGTCAGTTCGACGGCATAAAGGCCCGTGGCATCGAGCTTTTCCTTGAGGAGCTTGGCGAATTCCAGAACGATGACCTTTTCCGGCGTGCCGTGGACACCAGTGGCCCCGATGTCGATGCCGCCATGGCCCGGATCGAGCACGATCAGCGGCTTGGCCTTGTTGCCGCCCTCTGCCAGCCGGTCACTCTTGGGGGCGGAATCCTCGCCGGCACTGGCCCGCTTTGCCCGTGACGATTCGGCGAAGGCCTTGAATTCGTCCGGCGTTGCCTTCACCAGATCGATCACCAGCCGGGCGGGCTGGTCGTCGACAGCGGGCAGAAAGAACGTCTTGTCGACCTGGACCGGCCCCGTCAGATCCATCACGACTCGGGATTTGCCGAGCGCAAACATGCCAAAGCGCCAGTCGGCGACCAGGCCGCGGCCGGTTTTCCCGGCATCCGCCGGAATGGAGAAGGCAACTTCCGGCAGGTCGACGACAAGCCTGTAGGGGCTGGCGAGCCCCGAGATTACAGGCGTGACCTGACGGTCCATATCGAGGACGAATCGCGTGCGCGTTTCGTCGCCAGCAACACGCGCACCCGTCACCTCCGGCTTGTCATCCTGCGCAAAGGCGCTCGCGGCCGGCAGCGCAAACGCCACTGCCGCAGCCATCCGGACCAACAGGAGACACAGGAGGGCCGGCTTCTTCCAAAGGGCCGTCAGGGTCTGGTCTACTTGCGGTTTCATACCGTCCTTGAACTCAATTGCTTCAGCCGCACCACTCCGCAGTGCCGCGTTGCGAAGCCCCCGCGCCCAGTCATACGACATCCTCGGGGGAAGGAAAATGCCACATCCTATTCACATTGCTTGCAATGCGCTGCGGCGGAACGTAAAAGTACCTTACGGATTTCGGTTCGAAACCGATACCTTCCCGGGTGGCGAACATGGGTGTCTATCCACAACGTCATCGCATTCCCAGGCCTTCGAGCGACAGAACCGAGGCCGTTCTGCCGGTCCAAGAGAGCTCCTGGAAGACAGCGGATCAGGTATCGGCCTCATTTTCGGACCGCCCCGCCTCGCGACGTGATGCCCTGAAATATCGGCAGTTTTCCCGGCGAGGTCTGCGGCGGACCTTGAGGACGAGCCCCTTCCGTGTCCGGGCGCAGATCCAGTGGCGATGCCAGGCTGCCCTCCGGCACAGGTACAACGACTTTAACTGAAGGGCCTGCGTTGCCCCCAAGGACCCGCGCGATGCACATGGTGATCGACATACAGCAAGGAACCGCTTTTGCGGCCACCTGCGTTGATCATACGACCGCGCCGGGCGCAGACGCCCTTCCCTCTCTTAGCAAAACAAATACGGCAGCCATCCAGCTTTCGGACCTTGCGCGTTTCGCGCATGCGCCCGGGAACGCTGCCGTGGAGAAGTTCAATAATGGCAAACAAAATGCTGATCGACGCGGGCCACCCGGAAGAGACCCGGGTCGTCGTCGTGCGTGGCAATCGGGTTGAAGAATTCGACTTTGAGGCAGCGAACCGGAAACAGCTTCGCGGGAATATTTATCTGGCAAAGGTGACGCGGGTCGAGCCCTCGCTTCAGGCAGCCTTTGTCGAATACGGCGGCAACCGCCACGGGTTCCTGGCTTTCAGCGAAATCCATCCAGACTATTACCAGATACCGGTCGCCGACCGCGAAGCGCTGCTGGCAGCCGAAGCGGCCGACCGCAAGCGCGAGGAAAGCGACGGCGAGGAAAAGCCGAAGCGCCGCCGCCGCTCCCGCGCCGCGCGCAACGAGGCAACTGAAACCGTTGCCAGCGAGAAGATTGATTCGGACGCTGCCGAAGAAGGTTCCGATAGAGCAGCCGACGCCGGTGAACAGCCGGAAGAAGCAGCGGATGCCGGGGCGGTGACCGCCAAGGCTCCGGAAGGTTCCGAGGATGCTGGCGACGTCTCCGGCGATGGCGAAGATGCAGCCGCAGCTTCCGATGAAGCGGAAGAAGAAGATGAAGCGCCTGTCCGTTCGCGCGGACGTGGCCGCGGCCGCCGGGGCCGTCGCAACGACGACGAAGACAACGATGCGGACAACGACATCGACACTGTCGAATCCGTCGGCGCGGAAGATGCGATGGAAGAAGTTCCTGAGCGTTTCATTCCGATGCGCAAGCAGTACAAGATCCAGGAAGTCATCAAGCGCCGCCAGATCATCCTGGTGCAAGTGGTCAAGGAAGAACGCGGCAACAAGGGTGCTGCGCTCACCACTTACCTGTCGCTCGCCGGCCGTTATTCCGTGCTGATGCCGAACACCGCCCGTGGCGGCGGCATCTCCCGCAAGATCACCCAGCCGACCGACCGCAAGCGCCTGAAGACCATCGCCTCCGAGCTGGATGTGCCGGAAGGCATGGGCGTTATCCTGCGCACGGCCGGTGCCAGCCGCACCAAGGCCGAGATCAAGCGCGATTTCGAATATCTGATGCGCCTTTGGGAGAACGTGCGCGAGCTGACGCTGAAATCCAGCGCCCCCAGCCTCGTCTATGAGGAAGGCAGCCTGGTCAAGCGTTCTATCCGCGACCTCTACAACAAGGACATCAACGAGGTTCTCGTTGCCGGCGAAGAAGGCTATCGCGAAGCCAAGGACTTCATGCGCATGCTCATGCCGAGCCATGCCAAGAACGTCCAGCCTTACCGCGATCCCTCCCCGCTCTTCATCCGCTACGGCGTAGAGCCGCAGCTCGATGCCATGTTCTCGCCGCAGGTCACCCTGAAATCCGGTGGCTACATCGTCATCAACCAGACCGAAGCCCTGGTTTCGATCGACGTGAACTCCGGCAAGTCGACCCGTGAACACAATATCGAGGACACGGCGCTCCAGACCAACCTGGAGGCGGCGGAAGAAGTCACGCGGCAGCTGCGCCTGCGCGATCTCGCCGGCCTGATCGTCATCGACTTCATCGATATGGAGGAGTCGAAGAACAACCGGTCTGTCGAGCGCAAGCTGAAGGATTGCCTGAAGAACGACCGCGCCCGCATCCAGGTGGGACGCATTTCGCATTTCGGCCTTCTGGAAATGTCGCGCCAGCGCATCCGCACCGGCGTCCTGGAAAGCTCGACCACGCCTTGCCCGCATTGCCAGGGCACCGGCATGATCCGCTCCGTGGAATCGGTGGCGCTGCACGTGCTGCGCTCCGTCGAGGACAATCTCCTCAAGGGTGCTTCGCACAACCTGATCATTCGCACCACGACCCAGGTCGCGCTCTATATCCTCAACCAGAAGCGCTCCAACCTGGTCGATCTGGAAATGCGCTTCGCGATCGATATCGAAGTTCATGCCGACGACATGGTCAACGGCCAGCTCTACGTGCTTGAGCGGGGTGCGCCGGTCGACCGGGACCGTGTTCCGATGCCGGCTCCGGTCACCACCATTCATCCGGACACGTTCGACATCATCGACGAAGACACCGAACAGCCTGAGGTCGAGGAACTCGCGCAGGAAGAGGACGACGACGACGGCCGCCGCAATCGCCGGCGCCGCCGCAAGCGCCGCCGGGGCGGCGAAGGCCCGAAGGACAATGGCGATGCCCGCCAGGTCCAGGCCGAGGGCGACGAAGACGGCGATGACGGCCAGGACGACGATCAGCCGCGGGAAGTCCGCGCGGAAGAAGACGATGCGGGCGACGACGAGCCGCGCCGCAAGCGCCGCCGCGGCCGCAGGGGTGGCCGCCGGGGCCGCCGCAACGGCGAAGGCGACGAGGCAAGCCTGCAGGCGGAAGACGGCGACGACACCGAAGGTTCGGCCGACGGTGCTTCTCAGGAAGCAGCCGAAGTGAAGGAAACCGAACCGGAGAGCGTCACGGCAGAAGCTTCCGCTGACGAACGCGACGCCGACGGCGAGTCCGGATCTGAAGAAACTGGCGCCGATACCGTTGCCGAGGAGGTCGATGGCGAAGAGGTTGCCGAAGTTTCGGCCAGCAGCGATACGATCGTCGTCGAGACACCGACATCCGAACAGCCGGTCGCGAACGACGCCGAGGAAGAGGAGCCGGCCAAGCCTGTACGCACCGCTCCGGCGGAACCGGTCGTGACCAGCGAAACGTCCAACGAGGATAAGCAGGACAAGCCGAAGCGCGGCGGCTGGTGGCAGCGCGGCAGATCGTTCTTCTGATCAGATTGCCAGTGATTGGGCGGCCGGATGGCCGCCTCGGAAAGAAATCCCCCGGCCCAGTGCCGGGGGATTTTTTGTTTTCGGTCGAAGTGCCGTGAATGAACCGGCTTCTCGCCGGAGTTCGTTCGCCGCCGATTGCCTTTAAGGCAGTTGCGCCTTGACCAAGCCTTCCGCAGCGCTCTTTGCGGCGCCCGCAGGATCCGGATCAAAGCCCATATGCGCGGCGACGATCGCTCCTTCCTTGAGGAGCATGAGCTGGCGGGCGAGCAAATCCGGATCGCGCGCTTCCGCCTTCTCCGCAAGTGAACGGATTGCCGTCAGCAGCAGGCGCTTGTGCTCTGCCGATTGGACGTGAGCCGGATGGGATGGGTCCTGAAACTCTGCCGAAGCCTTGATGAACATGCAGCCCCGGAAGGCGGGGTCGGCGAACCATTCCTTCAAAATATCGAACAGCGCCAGGAGCTTTTCGCCGGGCAGCAGATCCAATTCGTCGAGGCGGCGCAAAAACCAATTGCGGAAGGTCTTGTCCCGGTGACGCAACACAGCCAGGATCAGCTCCTCCTTGGTCCGGAAATGCTTGAACATGGTCGTCTTGGAAATACCGGTTTCGGCCACGAGTGTATCCATGCCGGTGGCGTGGAACCCGTCCCGGTAAAAGACCGCCAGGGCCTTGCGCACCAGTTCGTCGCGTTTGCTCGGTCGCATGCTCACCCTTTCTGTACCGACCTGTACATAGTCTACGTAAATTGCATGCGCAAGTGATGCCCATCACACCGATAGTTCCAAAACCGTTTTAGACGCTACCTGGATCCATCCATTGCCAGTTGAACGACAAATCCAAGCCCTACCCTTGAAAAGATGTACAGATCGGTACATATAAAAATCATAACTGAACAGAACGGTACATAAACACCTTTCTTCTTCACGAGGCAGACCCATGTTTTCGCTCCGTCCCGCCTATCCGCGCGGCATCTATGTTTTCGGCGCGGTCGCTTTCGCCTTCCTGCTGTTGGCTGCAGCGATCAGGCCTGAGGCCGGCCAAGTGGAAGCGGATAGAAAACCTGCATCCGCCTCCTCCCCCCAATTGCTCGCCATGGATCTTGCGCAATGACAGACCAACGCCCGCCCTTGCCGCCATTCACACTGGAAAGCGCCCGTCTCAAGGTACGGGCGGCCGAAGACGGCTGGAACAGCCAGGACCCGGCCAAGGTGGCGCTTGCCTATACTCCGGATACCCTATGGCGCAACCGCTCGGAGTTTCCGGCCGGGCGCGAGGAAGTCATCGCGTTTTTGACCCGCAAATGGCAGAAGGAACGGGATTACCGCCTGATCAAGGAACTTTGGACCTTTGCCGGCAACCGGATTGCTGTGCGCTTTGCCTATGAATGGCACGACGGCGCCGCGCAATGGTACCGATCTTATGGCAATGAAAACTGGGAGTTTGCGCCAAGCGGCCTCATGCATCGCCGCTTCGCCAGCATCAACGACCTGGCGATCGCAGAAAGCGATCGCAAGATGCATTGGCCGAAGGGCCCACGCCCGGCCGAGCATCCGGGGCTCAGCGAACTCGGGCTTTAACTTCGAGAAATGGCCAAAGCGGGACACCAGGCCGACAACCGGGCATCCCTTTATGTTCAGGTGCGGCCGGGCCGTCGCTTCAATGCGTCACGACCGACAGGGCGCCGTTCTGCAAAAAGTAGCCCTTGTTGAAGTGGGCCAGCTCGAGCAGGTTGGTTGTCCTGATATCGGTGAAATCCGGCAAGGCTTTTCTTGCCGGATCGAATGACCTGTGAACCTGCGACAAAAATATCAGGATCGCGCCCCGTGCCGCCGCAAACTGTTTCAACGTCTCGATCTGCTGGCCAAGCGGCGGTTCGGATCTGCGCTGGTCCATGACCTGCAGATAGTCCACCACCGCGATGGTCCCGGGAACAGGGTCTCCAAGCGCGGCCGTGATGCTGCTCGCACAAAGACAGTCGCTCAGCTCCAGGTCTATCCGGCTTGCTGCACCCTGATAGCCACTTTCCGACAGGCTTCGGCTGATCTCCTGATGCGTGCATTCCGCTGAAAAGAACACTGCGCGGCGGCCGTCTCTTTCCGCTTCGGCAAGGACCTCAAGCCCAAGAACTGTCTTTCCTTGGCCCGGCCGGGCTGCCAGCACCAGCATGTCGCCGGTCTCAAGCGTTGCCAAGAGGCGCGCTGCCGGACCCTGCGCCTGCGCGTTGGCGGCCAGGTGGTTCCAGGATCTGTATCCTTCCCGGCGAGCAATCTCGTCAAGCGCGAGGTGAAGCGCCACTGATTTGCGGCGCGCAAGCAGACGGGCTTCACGTTTCAGACGGAAAACGGGTGCGGAGAACTTCATGTGCAACTCCCTGCCGCATGCAAAACCGCAATCCCTCCTCATGCGCACGCTCGGGCATCGAGAGCCTTAAAAGAATACCCTGCAGGTCGGCTGCTGTTCCAAACGGAGGGGGACGGCGCGGGTCGAGCCTGGCAAAGGTTATCCGATTCCCGGCAAAGGCCACCAGCCCTGTCGCGCCGCTCCGTTCACTGGTCCCTGCTGAGGCCCTTTTCTTCAAGCTCGCGCAGATATGTGCCCCAATGCGAGTCGCGGTCGCTGCCGAGTTCGAAGAGGTAGGTCCAGGAGAAGATGCCGGAATTGTGCATGTCGTCGAAATGGATCTTCACCGCATAATTGCCGACCGGATCCACTTTCATGATCTGGACATTGCGCTTTCCGGGGATGGTCTTCTTCTGGGACGGATTGTGGCCCTGAACCTCTGCCGACGGCGAACAGACCCGCAGATACTCGGCCGAAAGCTCGTGCCGATCCCCTGTATCGAAGGCGACCGTCAGAGATTTCTTGTCCTTGGAAACGCGCAGTTCTGTCGGCCAGGGGGCGGTCGGTTCGGTCATGTCCGGATCCTTTGAGGCAGGGCGGGCGCGGCCCGCAACAGATGCCGGACGATAGCGGCAGCCTGCTTTCCGTCAAGCGGCGTCTTGTCCCGCCCGTTTCACTGCTTCGTATCCGTCCAGCGCGGCCTTGCGGGCCTTGGCATGATCGACCAGGGGCAAGGGATAGTTTTCTCCTAGACTGACCCCTGCCTGCCGCAAGGCCTCATCCGGCGCTTCGAACGGCGCGAACAGGTAGGCTGTGTCCAGCGCCTTCAACTCCGGCACCCAGGTGCGGACATAGTTGCCCTCCGGATCGAACTTCGCGCCCTGGCTGATGGGGTTGAATATGCGGAAATAAGGCGCTGCATCCGCTCCCGAACCGGCAACCCATTGCCAGCTGGCCGAATTGTTGGCGAGGTCCGCATCCAGCAACGTGTCGCGAAACCACGCTTCGCCATGGTGCCAGTGCAGACGCAGATGCTTGATCAGGAAACTTGCGACAATCATGCGCACGCGATTGTGCATGTAGCCAGTCTGCCAGAGTTCGCGCATGCCGGCATCGACGATCGGATATCCGGTCTGACCTTTCTGCCAACGCTCCAGATCCTCGCTGCTCTCCCGCCAGGGATAGGCATCGAAGGCCGGTTTCCAGTTCTCGGAAGGCAGTGCCGGAAAGTGATAAAGCAGATGATAGGCGAATTCACGCCAGGCGATCTCTGACAGAAACTTCATGCCGTCGCCGGCAAGCGAAGGATCCTTTTCCATTACCGCCTGCGTCAGGTGCCAGATCTGACGCGGCGAGATATCGCCGAAATGAAGATGGGGCGACAGGCGGGAGACGTTGGGCAGGTCCGGACGGTTGCGCAGCGGTCCATATCCATCGAGCCCCGCTTTTAGAAAGCCGTCCAGCCGGGCTTGTGCACCAGCCTCTCCCGGCTGCCACAGCTCTTCCCATCCGTCCGCCCAGTTTGGCTTGACCGGCAGCAGCCCGAGCGCGTCAAGATCGTCCCCCCCATCGTAGGCTACTGTGTCGATCGTGTCAGGCACGGGCAATGGCTGCGGAACTTCTTTTTGCTGTGCCGTCTTCCAGAATGGCGAATAGACCTTGAACGGGCCGCCGGACTTCGTTTCCACCTCCCACGGTTCCCAAAGAAGCGATGCCTTGAAGCTCCTCGCCTCGATGCCTTCTTCTTTCAGGGCGGCCTTCAGATCCGTGTCGCGTTCTACGGCATGGGGTTCGTAGCACCGGTTCCAGTACACGGCATTGGCGCCAATTTCCCTGGCCAGTTGCGGTATCAGATGTCTTGCGCTGCCACGCAGGAACACGAGCCCGGGCAGCTCGGATTTCAGCGCAGCCAGGCTTTGATGCAGCCACCAGTGGCTCGCCCCGCTCAATGGATGCGTGTCGCCGGACTGGCTCGGCGTTTCCAGAATGAAGACAGGAAGAATCGGGCCCTGTCTTGCCGCCTCAAAGAGCGCCGTATTGTCGCTGAGGCGCAGATCCTGACGGAACCATAGAAGTGTTGTCATGCTGTCCCTAATTTTTCTCTGAAGCCAATACGCCGGAGACGGCAATCGGATCAATCCTGACCTCTGCATCCCTTCCTCCGGCGGCGGCAAATAATATCGGGGCAGCTTCTTGTTTCTGGTTCGATTTCGTACTAATTAGTGCGATATCGTACTTTTTAAAGCGAGGCAGGCATGACACTTTCCCGGCGGAAAACCCTGGCCCTTCTGGGCGGCGGCGTGGTTGTTGCGGCGGCAGCAACCGGCGGCACATTTCTGGCGACCCGAACACCGCAGAGGGCCGTGGCTCCCTGGCAGGCCGCGGGAGGTTATGACGACCCGCGCCTTTTTGCTCTTTCCTACGCGCTTTTGTCCCCCAATCCCCATAACCGCCAGCCCTGGCTGGTCGAACTGACCGGCAAGGACGGATTTCTCCTGCATCGCGACAAGACCCGTGAACTGCCTGTGACCGATCCGTTCAACCGGCAGATCTTTATCGGTCTCGGCTGTTTCGTGGAACTGATGTCGGTTGCCGCGACGTTGCAGGGCAAGGCGGCCGCGATCACGCTCTTTCCGGATGGTCCGGATGGTCCCGTCGCCTCGGTCCTTCTGGCGGACGGCGCGGAAACCGACCCTTTGGCAGCACATATTCTTGACCGCAGGTCCTGCAAGGAACCCTTCGAAATGCGGGCGGTTCCTGAAAGCATGGCGCAGATCCTTTCCGGCTACGGACGTGTTCTGACCGAAGAAACAGAGGTAGCCGGCGTGCGCGATCTTACCTGGCAGGCCTGGCTGACGGAAATGCACACCTTTCCTGCCCTTAAAGAAAGCGTCGACCTGATGCGTTTCGGCAAGGCCGAGATCAATGCCGATCCGGACGGTATAGACCTTGGCGGTCCGTTTCTGGAAAGCCTGATGCTGGCCGGCCTGCTGACCCGCGAAAGCCAGCTCGATTTCAGTTCGACGGGTTTCAAGGAAGGCGTGAAGATGTACGAGGCAATGCTGAACGCAACACCTGCCTATGTGGTGGTGGCAACCGGCGGTAACGAACGGGTGGACCAGATCGCCGCCGGGCGGCGCTGGCTGCGGCTCAATCTGGAAACGACACGGCTCGGACTGGCGCTGCATCCGGTGAGCCAGGCACTGCAGGAATATGCTGAAATGGCCCCCCATTACGCACAAGCCCACCAGTTGCTTGCCAAACCGGATGAAACCGTTCAGATGCTGGGGCGCCTCGGCTTCGGCCCGAAGACGCCGCGCACTCCCCGCTGGCCGCTTGAAACAAGGATAATGAATGGATAACGAGACACGGCATCTCTTTTTCAGCTTCTTCAACGAGATCGGCATCATCGCGCAGCTTAGCCGCGCGGCGATGGAACTGCGGTTGCCGAAAGGCCTGACCCTGCCCCATTTCAGCGTCGTCAACCATCTGATCCGTGTGAAGGACGGGCAAACCCCGTTGACCCTTGCCAAAGCCTTCCAGGTGCCGAAGACCACGATGACACATACGCTGGCAGGGTTGTCGGAGCATGGCTATGTCGAGATGCGGCCGAACCCGGAAGATGGCCGCAGCAAGACAGTCTGGCTGACGGCAAGCGGCCGGAATTTCCGCGAAGAGGCGATCCGGTCCATCGATCCGGACATCGAAATGTTGCGAAACGCTATCCCGCCCGAACGGATCGGCGACATTCTGCCGGTGCTTGCAGAAGTCCGGTCCTTCATGGATTCTTCCCGCAATTGACAAAACTACACTGACAAGTTTACCTGTTGCCGCATACTGGACACTGCCAGTCCGGTTTCAATTGATCTTCTCCAGTCTCGCACCATATGATCGGGACAAAAGGCAGAACCGAGGGAGAGCGCGACGTGACAGACGGCAAGATTGTTGTTCCGGCACCGGTGGCAATCGATCAAGCGGCGACACCGATGATCGATCCGTTCGGGCGCGCTGTCACCTATTTGCGTGTCTCGGTTACAGACCGGTGCGATTTCCGCTGCGTCTATTGCATGGCGGAAGACATGACTTTCCTGCCTAAGCGTGAAGTGCTGAGCCTTGAAGAGCTGGACCGGCTATGCACTGCCTTTATTGAAAAGGGGGTGCGCAAGCTGCGCCTGACCGGTGGCGAGCCGCTGGTGCGAAAGAACATCATGAGCCTGATCCGCAGTCTCGGCCGACACCTGGACAGCGGTGCGCTCGACGAGCTGACGGTGACGACCAACGGTTCGCAGCTCGCGCGATATGCGACGGAACTCTACGACGCCGGTGTTCGCCGTATCAATGTGTCCATCGACACGCTCGACGCTCAAAAATTCAAGGCCGTGACCCGTTGGGGCGACCTCGGCAAGGTGATGGACGGCATTCGCGCTGCAACCGAAGCCGGGCTCAGGATCAAGATCAACATGGTCGCGCTCAAGGACGTCAACGAGCACGAGATCACATCCATGCTCGAATGGTGTCATGCCCATGGCCATGACCTCACCATGATCGAAACCATGCCACTCGGTGAAATCGACGGCGACCGCACCGATCAGTATCTGCCGCTCTCGACCGTCCGCGCACGGCTGGCAGAGCAGTTCACGCTGACGGATATTCCGTTCAAGACCGGCGGTCCGGCGCGCTATGTGACGGTGGAGGAAACCGGCGGCAGGCTCGGCTTCATCACGCCGATGACCCATAATTTCTGCGAAAGCTGCAACCGGGTCCGGGTCACCTGCACCGGCCAGCTCTATATGTGCCTCGGCCAGGACGACATGGCGGACCTGCGCGCGCCCCTGCGGGCCTCGGAAGGCAACGGCTTGCTCAGCGCTGCCATCGACGAAGCCATTGGCCGCAAGCCGAAGGGTCATGATTTCGTGATCGATCGGACCCGCAAGCAACCTGCCGTTTCCCGGCACATGAGCGTGACCGGCGGCTGACCGCCACCGGGCCGATTTCCGTTCCAACGTCTTGAGAAGACATGCCGGCAGCCGTCACTCGGCTGGCACGAGATCCGCTCGGGCTGCGTTGAAACGGATTGCAAGGGCAGCGATCAGACTGCCCGCCATGCCGAATGCCATGACCGCAATCATGCCCCACGGCGTGCCGCTGAGGCTGCTGCCGGCATAAAGCCAGGCGACGACGGTCCCGGCCAACGCGCCGGTTGCAACCTGCATGGACGCCGTCAGGCCGGAAGCGGCCCCCGTCAGTTCGGGTCTGACGCTAACCGCACCTGAAAGCGCGCTCGGCAGGCAAACGCCATTGCCGAGCCCCAGCAGGAACATCGGCAGGAAAAGCCCTGTAGGTGTCAACGTTCCGAAATGTGCAAATGCGGCGATCAGAACAACACAGACGATGCCGATCAGAGTTCCTGCAATAATCATCGGATACATGCCAACCCGTTGAGCGAAGCGGCCCGAGATATAGTTCCCGGCAATGTATCCGAGCGCGACGAACATGAAATAGAAGCCCATTCCCGCCGCACTGAGACCCAGGAGATCTGCTGCGATAAACGGCGCGCCTCCCAGATAGGCGAAATAGGCAAGCGCGCTGAAGGCGGCCGTCAGTGCGTAGCTCCAGTAAAGCGGCTCGCGGAACAAGGCCGCATAGGATCGCAAGACCTGTCTTGCGCCAACCGGCCCGCGGTTGTGGTGCGTCTCCGGAAGGTTGCGGATACTTGCCCACAGGACACCGATCCCGAATACCAGCATCAGAACGAAACCGCCCTGCCAGCCATAGAACTGGTCGAGCATGCCGCCGATCGCCGGCGCGATCGTCGGCATCACGGCAAGGCCCATGGTGACATAGCCGATCATGCTCGCCGCTTCCTTGGGCTCGTAAAGATCCCGCACGATCGCCCTGCCCAGAACCAGGCCGGTGCATCCGCCTGCCGCCTGCAGCACGCGGGCGGCGATAAGCGCCTCGATGGTCGGCGCCAGCAGGCACAGAACGCTGCCGACAACAAAGAGAACCATGCCCGCAATGATCACCGGACGGCGGCCGAACTGGTCGGACAACGGTCCCCAGAACAGTTGCGCAACAGCGATGGCAATGAAGAAGGCCGACATGGACAACTGGATCTCGCCCGCCGTCGCCGAGAACACGAGCATCATGCCCGCGAGCGACGGCAGGTAGATCTGCATCGCCAGCGGACTAATGGTCGAGATCGCCACCAGCACTGCCAGGGAAGGTTTTGCGTCGCTATCGATGGACGGGGAGCAGTCGGAGGTCATGCTCGGGAGGGACCCTTCTCATTTTGCCGACGCCTGGGGACGGTTTGGTCTCAATAAGATACAAACTGGCCGTGATCGGGGTGTGAAAAGTCCCAATGCTGCCGAGACGACACTCGAAACGATTGAAAAATAACGGTAAATCCAACTTCCCGCGAAAAACGGAAGGCGTTGGCGTCACGCCGGGTGATCCAAGCGTGAAATTGAAATGCACGTGTCGGAAAACTCCCGCTTCCCGAAAAGTGGAAGCAAGATTCCTCGACCTATAAGGCACCAGGCTGCAAAAACAGAACCGCCGCTCTTTCTGGCAAAAGACCGGCGGAACTTGTTCTGTAATCAGGCCGGCAGGCCCGGTATCGGTCTGCGGAATTCCTAGTCGAAAACGATTTTCGGCGCTGCGCGCGCAGCACCGCCCGAGACGCCGTCCTCGATTCCGGCCAGCACGCGTGCAGCAATCTCCTTGTAGATCCCGGCAGGTGCTCCTTCCGGATCGGAGACGACAACCGGCGTGCCGGCGTCCGACGTTTCGCGGATCTTCATGGTCAACGGCACTTCTCCGAGGAAAGGCACGTCAAGCCTCTCCGCTTCTGCCCGCGCGCCGCCATGGCCGAAAATGTCGTGGCGTCCGCCGCAGTCCGGGCACAGGAAATAGCTCATGTTCTCGACGATGCCGAGCACAGGAACATCCACGCGCTTGAACATGTTGAGCCCCTTGCGCGCGTCGATCAGCGCCAGGTCCTGAGGGGTGGACACGATCACGGCACCGGCCAGCGGCACTTGCTGGGCCATGGTCAGCTGGGCGTCGCCCGTGCCGGGGGGCATGTCGACCACCAGTACATCAAGTTCGCCCCAGGCGACTTCCCGCAGCATTTGCGTCAGCGCAGAAATCACCATTGGTCCGCGCCAGATCATCGGCGTTTCCTCTTCCACCATGAAGCCCATGGACATCACCTTGACGCCATATCCTTCCAGCGGCTTGAGCATGCGGCCGGAAAGGGATTCCGGCCGGCCGGACACATTGAAGAGGCGCGGTATCGAAGGCCCGTAGATGTCGGCGTCGAGAACACCGACCTTCTTGCCCAGTGCGGCCATGGCAAGCGCAAGATTGGCGGTGGTGGTAGATTTGCCGACACCACCCTTGCCGGAGGCGACGGCGATAATCTGCTTGATGCCCGGAACGCCAGGTTTCGTTGGAACCTGTTCTTCCACAGGCCGCCGGGGCTGGCGCGGAGCAGACGCCGGTGCCTGCGGCGGAGCCACATTGCGCGCGGCGCCCGGGGCACGTTCAGCCGTCAAGGCAACCATGACGGTTTCGACCCCATCCACTTCCCGCACCACCTTCTCGGCTGCCTGGCGCAGCGGCTCCAATTCCTTTGCGCGCTCCGCCGGAACGGTAATGGAAAAGGCAACGCGGCCATCGGACACGAAGACATCCGAAACCAGCCCCAGAGAGACGATATTACCCTCCAGATCCGGTCCCTTGATTTGCCTCAGCCTGTCCAGGACTGCATTTTTGATGGTGTCGTTCATGTATCGGTCCTGTCGAATGCACCTGCCCGAAGACGAGCCGGTCTCAGCCTTTCGGGAACTGTAGATCGCTGTGCCTGGCAGGCAACCTGCCAAAGTGAAGCACAATCCGTCTCAACCCCGGGCAGCCAGTCTTAAAAGTGATGAAAACCGGAAACAAGCCCGTCGTAGTACAACCGTCTCCGGATCTTCCAATCCGGACTATTGCATCATCGCCTCGAAACCTCTTTGATGTAGTCTTTAAAAAACACAACCAGAAGATCCGGATCCCATGTGCACCTTCGCCGGCCTGCTGCGCCGCGCCCTGACCTGCCTCCTTTTACTTGGTGGCCATGCTTTCATTCCTGTATGGGCGGACGAGGCTTCCGTCAGAACAGTCACGTTGCTCGCCACCGATTACCCACCTTACGAAATGGCCGAGCCGGTGGAAGGGTTGCGCGGTTTCGACCATGAAGTCGTAACGGAAGCCTTTGCGCGCCAGGGATGGCAGGCAAGGATCGTGTTCCTGCCCTGGAACCGCGCCATCTCCGAGGTTCAGTCTGGCAAGGCAGCCGGCGTGATCTCCTGTGCCTACTGGGAACAGCGGGAAGAGTTTGCCCTGTATTCTAAACAGCTCAGCAGCAACACCTACGGTGTCTTCTTTCGCAAGGGCTATCCGGCAAAGGAGATTGCGCGCGCGGAAGACCTAGCCGGCGAAAATGTCGGCGCTGTGCAGGGTTATGCGACCCTCGCCCTGCTGAACGATGCCGGCGTGGCACCCTATCCTGTTCCCGACGACGAAGCCGGTGTCCGCATGCTTGAAATCGGCCGTATCGACTATTTCTTCAACGGTCGCCAGGCAACGGATTTTCTGATCAAGCAACTCGGGCTGACAGGAACCTTCAGTTTCATCTCGATCACCAACAACCCGCTGTACATATGCCTGTCAAAAGCGTTTCCCGGATCCGAACGTCTCCTGACGGATTTCAATCGCGGGCTTGCCGCCGTCAAGACGGATGGCACCTATACCCTGATCCACGCCAAATATCAGTAGCTGTGCTGGCGATATTCGATTGTTCCCCTTAAGGCGCGGGGACAATCTTTCGGTTGCAGGTTCCCGGCCAGCCGATATCTTGCCTTTCCCTCACTCGTTGCGGTCCGAAGATCGTCCAAGCCACAGGATTTGCCATGCCGGCCTGCCTTATCACTGCGGTCAACCGCGGGATCGGATTTGAACTTGCGCGTGCCGCCCTTGCCGGTGGCTGGACGGTGTACGGCTCCGTCCGCTCCCAGTTCCAGGTGGCCGAAACTTCGGAACGTCTCGGCAACGGGTTCCAGCCCCTCGTCTTCGACGTGACCGACCATGCCGCCGTGCGGGAAGCGGCCAACGGACTGACGGCGACGCTTGACCTACTGATCAACAACGCCGGCGTCATCGGCCCCGAACGGCAAACATCGCAGGATATGGATTTCGACGGCTTTGCCGAAACGCTCTCCATCAACACGCTGGCCCCGCTTGCGGTCGCCCAGGCCTTCCAGCCGCATCTGCGCCGTTCCGGTGCGGGGCGGATCCTGACAATCTCCAGTCAGATGGCCTGGATGGGTTACCGCAAGTCGGACACACTTGCCTACCGGGCCTCCAAGGCAGCGGTCAACAAGGTGATGCAGTGCCTTGCAACCGACCTGGAAGCAGACGGCATCGCGGTTGTTCTTGTCGATCCGGGCTGGGTGCGCACCGACATGGGCGGACCGGAAGCCGACCATGAGGCGGAAGACGTTGCTCGCGGGATCCTCAAGATTTCGGAAGGCTTGACCGTTGCCGATACGGGCAAATTCTTTAAATGGAACGGCGAAGAACGCCCGTTCTGACGCCATGTACCTGGAGACATCCGGAGCAATCATGACCTGGCCCCTGCCGATTACACTGACCGGAAAATTTGCAACGCTCGCTCAGCTTGACCACAGCCATACGGCGGATCTCACCGAAGCGGCAGCCGAAGGAGACCTTTGGAAGCTCTGGTATACCGCCATTCCGAAGCCGGACGCGGTCTCATCGGAAATAGATCGCCGGCTTGGCCTGCAAAAGTCCGGGTCGATGCTGCCCTTCGCCGTCCTGACACCGGACGGCAAGGCGGTCGGGATGACCACCTACATGAATATCGATGCGGCCAACAGGCGCGTCGAGATCGGATCCACCTGGTACCGCAAGGCGGTCCAGCGCAGCCGGGTAAATACCGATTGCAAGCGCATGCTGCTGGCGCACGCCTTCGAGGACCTCGACTGCATCGCTGTCGAATTTCGAACCCATTTCATGAATCGGCAGAGCCGGGCGGCCATCGAACGACTTGGCGCGAAGCTCGACGGGGTTCTGCGTTCCCATCAACGTTCGCCGAACGGTACGCTCCGGGACACCGCAGTCTATTCGATTCTCCCGCATGAATGGCCTGCCGTGAAAGCGGGCCTCGAATTCAAGCTCGAAGAAGAACGCTGAACCGCTTTTCCACACAAAGATAAGCCCACGTTGTTTTACACAATTTTCTTGTTCCGCTTACCAGGCACACAAGCACACGTTTGCGGAGAACTTGGCAACGGTTCGGTAACGGTCCGGGCACTTCTTTCAATTTGAGTCAAATTTTAAGCAAATGTGAGGAATTGGAGCGCAGGCTGGTTTCATCGGCAAAAGGATGGGACTCGCCATGGAACTTTATCGCGCCTGCTACCGAAGCAGAATCAATTGGGACCGGATGCATCTGCCTCTACCCGACGAGATCGACAAGACGCTGCTGCGCATTCGCCGCATCAACCGAAAGGCTGGCGTTACCGGTGCTCTCCTCCTGGTCGATCAGCATGTGATCCAGATCCTGGAAGGTCAGACAGGCCAGGTGCTCGACACAGTCTACTGCGTGATGAACGATCCGCGCCTGCACACCATTGAAGGCATCATCCACGAACCGGCGGACTACCGCATGTTCCCGAATTCGCTGATGTTCTTCCGCGACCTGAGCGACGGTCTGGCGGCCTCTCAACACGACGTCCTGCGTCCGCTGCTCGATCATCCCGGCGACGTGACCCGCGACGAAGCCTATCTGGCGTTCAGCCATTTCGCCAAGGAACTGCAGGAAGGCCGCCTGACCAACGACATGCTGATGATCTGAGCCGCTCCGGCCATTTGACCGGAGTGCCTCAGGCCATCAATTGTCGAAATTTCCGAGGTCTGTGACTTCGATGTCCTAGTCATTTTGCCGATGATGCCGATAGTGTGCGCCCGATGAATACCAGTGGTCATTGTCTGGCCGCTGGAGGTGGCGGGGGCGCAACATGCCGGGCAAGGGTCCAAGTCTTCAATCATTCTCCGCAGGTTTGCTGGCCGCCCTGGTCGGCTTTGCCAGTTCCTTTGCGATCGTCATCCAGGGCCTGGTCGCTTCCGGCGCATCCGCAGCAGAGGCCACGAGCGGTTTGATGGCGCTTTCCCTATCCATGGGCCTTTGCGCGATTGTTGCCTCGCTCAAAACCAAGATGCCGGTCAGCATCGCCTGGTCGACTCCCGGTGCAGCCCTTCTGGTGACGGCCGGGCCAATCGAAGGCGGCTTCGCCGCGGCGGTCGGGGCATTTCTTGTGTGCGGCGTGCTGATCGTCCTGACAGGTCTTGTCCGCCCATTCGGGCGCGCCGTCGCAGCGATTCCCGCACCGCTCGCAAATGCCATGCTTGCAGGCGTTTTGTTCGGACTTTGCCTGGCGCCTTTCAAAGCGGTGGCTGAACTTCCGCTGAGCGCCCTTTCCATCATCGCAGTCTGGGCCATCGCCTTCCGCTTCTTCCGGCTTTTCGCAATCCCACTCGCCATGGTGACGACTTTTGCGATTGCACTCGCGACCGGTGGACCGATCGACCTTTCCTCCGTCCGCCCGATCAGCGAACCGGTCTTCATCACCCCCGTCTTTTCCATTGAGGCCCTGGTCAGCATCGCCCTGCCGCTCTTCATCGTGACAATGGCTTCGCAAAATATTCCCGGGGTCGCCGTGCTCAGCGCCTATGGCTACAAGCCGAAGAGCGGCCCGCTTTTTACCCTTTCCGGGATTTTCAGCCTGCTCTCCGCCCCCTTCGGCGGTCACGCGGTCAATCTGGCGGCGATCACCGCCGCCATGTGCGCCAACGAGGATGCGCACAAGGACCCCGAACGGCGCTATTGGGCCGCTGTCTTCGCAGGTGCCGTCTACGTTCTCTTCGGCCTCTTTGCCGGTTTGGTGATGGCCTTTGTTGCCAAGACACCCGCGATCCTGATCGAGGCTGTCGCCGGTCTGGCGCTGCTCGGTGCCCTCGCCTTTTCCGTCGGCGAGGCGACCAAAACGCCCGAGACCCGAGACAGCGCCATCATCACTTTCCTGGTAACTGCTTCCGGCGTCAGCTTCTTCGGCGTCTCCGGCGCGTTCTGGGGCTTGCTGGCGGGGGGTGTATTCATGGCCGTTACAAGGACAAGAGCGACCAAGTAACACCTTGCCCTGCGGCGACCCGCTCCCATAGTGTTGCAGGATAAGGAATATTGGAGTCGCCAGGCTGTGACAGGCCCCTACATGCTGCAACCCGATCCGTCCGCACCGGGCCTCTCGACCACCGTCACCGGCATCGACCAGAACGGTGACGCCGTCGAGACAAGGGTGGTCACGGAAAAACCTCTGACGTTGTATCTGAATGCGCAGGAAGTGATCACAATGATGACGATCGGCGACCATCCGGATCTGCTTGCCGTCGGCTACCTCAAGAACCAGAACATGCTTGCCGATGACGATGTCATCACCGCAATCGACTACGATGACGACCTTGACGTCGTGGTGGTGCGCACCGAGAGGGAAACGGATTTCGAGGAAAAGCTGAAGAAGAAGGTGCGCACTTCGGGCTGCGCCCAGGGAACGGTTTTCGGCGATGTCATGGACGGGTTCGAGACCGTCTCACTCTCAACCGAAGCCCGGCTGAAAACCTCCTGGCTCTACGCACTCACCAAGGCCATCAACACCACGCCGTCGCTTTACCTGGAGGCCGGTGCGATCCATGGCTGCGTGCTTTGCCAGGAAGACAGGCCGCTCGTCTATATGGAGGATGTCGGGCGGCACAACGCCGTCGACAAGATCGCCGGCTGGATGGTCCTGAACGATATCCCCGCGCACGACAAGATCTTCTACACGACCGGCCGGCTGACCTCCGAGATGGTCATCAAGACCGTCATGATGGGGATCCCTATCCTTGTCTCGCGTTCCGGCTTCACCGCCTGGGGCGTCGACCTGGCACGCCAGGCGGGCCTGACGCTGATCGGCCGGGCCCGCGGCAAGCGTTTCGTCGCGCTTGCCGGCCAGGACCGGATCGACTTCGACATGGACCCGAGGCATGTGGAAGACGAACCGGAAAAGAGCCGCCGCAAGGGAAGCGAGGACGCAACATGACATCGGCCCGCGCTTCCTTGAATGCAAACCACGTGCTTGGCTGTGTGCTGGCCGGAGGCCAATCCCGGCGCATGGGCGGCGGTGACAAGAGCCTCATGGATATCGGCGGACGGACCATGCTGGATCTGATCCTGGCCCGTCTTGCTCCGCAACTTTCGGAAGTGGTTCTGAATGCCAATGGTGATCCGGGCCGCTTCGCCCGCTTCAAGCGGCCGGTCATCGCCGATCCGGTTGGCGAATTTGCCGGTCCCCTCGCCGGCATTCTGGCCGGCATGACCTATGCCCGCTCGGAACGGCCGAATCTGACCCATGTTGTATCGGTCGCCGGCGACACGCCGTTCTTCCCCCCGAGCCTCGTCGGGAGTTTTCTCGCCGCCGTGCCCGCTGACCGGCCGCTGATCGCCCTCGCTTCCTCCGGCGACAAGCTGCAGCCGGTTTTCGGGCTGTGGCCGGTTGCACTTGCGGACGACCTTCGGGACTGGCTGAAAGCCGGCAAGACCGGCAAGGTACTCGCCTTTGTCGACTGCTACGACAGTGTCGAAGTCGCCTTTGAACCGGACCCCGCGACCGGCCTCGACCCATTTTTCAATGCCAACACGCCCGACGACCTGACAGCCGTCCGGGAAGCTCTGAGCCATTACCAGAAATGACAAATTCTCCCGTATTCGGCATTACCGGCTGGAAAAATTCCGGCAAGACACAGCTCGTCTCCAGCCTCGTGGCCGAATTCACCGCGCGTGGCTTCAAGGTCTCGACCATCAAACATGCCCATCACGGCTTCGATATCGACACGCCGGGAACCGACAGTTTCCGCCACCGCGAGGCCGGTGCAGTGGAAGTTGCGCTTGTCTCGGGACGCCGTTGGGCGTTGATGCACGAGCTGCGGCAGGAGGAAGAACCGCCGCTGGAGGAAATTCTTGTCAGGCTGGCTCCTTGTGACCTCATCCTGATCGAGGGATACAAACGCGAAAATCATCCCAAGATCGAGGCCAGGCGCACGCAGACCAGTGATCGCGGCCCACTTTCGATCACCGATCCCAACATTCTGGCCATCGCCACCGATCATGATTTGCCCGAAGAGGTGCTGCCGGTGTTTCATCTGGATGATGTCTCCGCCATGGCGGATTTCATCCAGAACCACCTCGACCTTCGAAAGCGGGGCGCATGACCGCAAAACGGCTTCTCGACGATTGTTTTCTGCACGACAGGGACAGGTTGCGCCATGGTGAGGCCCTGGCGATCCTGAAAGAGCGCCTGTCGACGGTAGCCGGCGCGGAAATGGTCCTGCTTGAGAATGCCGACGGCCGCATTCTGGCAGCGGACGTCATCGCCCCGCGCAACGTTCCGCTTGCCGACAATTCCGCTGTCGACGGTTACGCGTTCCGCCATGCCGATTTCGACGAAGCCGGTGGCTTTTTCCGTCTGGAGCAGCGGATTGCTGCCGGACATGCACCGGACGCGGAGCTCGGCCCCTGGGCGGCAGCCCGGATCTTCACCGGAGCGGTAATGCCGCCGGGAGCAGATACGGTCGCCATGCAGGAGGATTGCGAACCTCATCGGCAGGATGGCCAGGATTTCGTCATCGTGCCGCAGGGTCTGAAAAAGAGCGCCAACTGCCGCAAGGCAGGTGAGGATGTCGCCGCCGGAACCGCTATCCTGACCGCGGGCCGGCACCTGCGTCCCCAGGACCTTGCAGCGATTGCGTCCACCGGTCAGGCCGAGGTGTGTGTCTATCGCAAGCTGAAAGTCGCCCTTGTTTCGACCGGTGACGAACTGCGCCGGCCTGGCGACCTGATCACGCTTGGCGATGTCTACGATTCCAACCACTTCCTGCTGCGTGGCCTGCTCGCGACACTGCCGGTTGAAATCGAGGACCTCGGCATCCTGAAAGACGATCCGGAGCTGGTGGAAACCGTGCTGGCGGAGGCCGCCTCCCGGTTCGACGTGATCCTGACGACGGGGGGCGCCAGCCGGGGCGAAGAGGATCATATCCTGAATGCGCTCGACAAGCTCGGCACGCGGCACCTGTGGCAGCTCGCGATCAAACCCGGCCGGCCGATGATGTTCGGCAATATCGGTTCCTGCGTCTTTCTTGGCCTGCCGGGCAATCCGGTTGCCGCGATGGTGTGTTTTCTGCTTTATGCCCGCCCGGTCCTGAGCGTGCTCGGCGGCGGCGCTTTTCTCGAACCGCAGTTCTTTGAAGTTCCGGCCGCGTTCGAGATATTGAAGAAGAAACCCGACCGGCGCGAATTCTACCGTGCGTCGCTCCAGCCGCGTGCCGACGGACGGCCCGCCGCGCACAAGTTCCAGCGTGACGGATCCGGCCTCATTACCGGGTTGCGCGAGGCCGACGGACTGGTGGAGGTCCCTGAAGACGTGACCTCGATCCGCAAGGGCGACATGGTGCGCTTCCTGCCGTTTTCGTCGTTCGGGCTGCGCTGACCCGGCGGAGACCGCCGGGCAGCACCATCAACAGGTCAGTAGGCGTAGGGCCAGCCGGCCGCAACGAAGCGATAGGCTTCGCCGTCCTTTGCAATGCGGCCCATGCCCGGGAACGGGATGTGCGCGCCGGCAAAGTAGAGCTTGTCGCTGGCGGCCTGCTCGAAGAATTTCTTCCGCGTTTCGGCCGCCATGCCGCTGTCGATATCGAAGCCGATGCCCCAATCCGGCTTGTCGAACTGGTACATGGCCATGTGGACGATGTCGCCGGCAATCACCAGGGTCTCGCCGTTGCTGTCGATCACATAGCCGGTGTGACCAGGTGTATGCCCGGGAAGCGCCATCGGCCGGATGCCGGGGAGAATTTCCTCTTCGCCGGAAAACAGGGTCTGACTGTCCTTGTAGGCTTCCGCCGCCTTGCGGGCTCCGAGGAAGAAGGGTTTGAACTGGTCCGGCGCGCCGTTCATGGCCGCATCGTTATACCAGAAGGCATTGTCGACTTCCGGCAGGATCAATTCGGCATTGGCGAAAACCCGATTACCGTCGCCGTCAATTGCGCCGAACAGATGATCCGGGTGCATATGGGTAATGAGAAGCGCGTCGATCTGGTCCGTCGTTACTCCGACCGCCTCGAGCGCCGATGGCAGGCGGCCCATGGTCGGTCCCATCGCATCGGCGGAGCCGGAATCCACCAGGACCAGACGCTCGCCCGTGTTGATCAGGAAGGCGTTGACCGGCAGGCGCAGACTGTCCTTTTCGATCAGGGCCCTGCCACGCAGGCGCTCGCCTTCGGCAGCGTCGTAGCCAACGACCACGTCAGACGTGACGTCCAGATAGCCGTCAAGCAGCGCGGTCACCTCGAAATCGCCGATCTTGTAACGCAGCGCACCGGCCAAAGGTGCTCCGGCCTGCGGTGCGGAGGCTGCTGCCGGAGCCGGGATCATCGTCAGACCGCCTGCGGCGGCAATCGCACCTGCCCCGGCAGCGGCGGTGAGTAATGATCTTCTTGAGAAGGAGATATCGGATTTGGTCATGAGTTGCCTCCCGGCTCGACCTGAATGGATGGAATTGGCTGGCCCGTTCGGACGTGAACCGCCCGGCCCGCTCTATAAGTGTTTCATTGAATTTCTTTTTGAAGCTGGCCGGATCTTATATTACTCATTAGTTCTGCTTATTAATCTCAACCCTCTCTTGCAGATCATCCAGGCGGCACGACATGGACAAGCTCAGCGCCCTTTCCGGTTTCGTCGAGGCCGTCAACCTCGGCAGCTTCTCCGCCGCCACCAAGAATCTTGGCATTTCCCAGCCTGCCGTCAGCCAGCAGGTGCGCAGTCTGGAAGACGATCTCGGTATCCGACTTCTCAACCGGACGACCCGGCAGCTCAAGCTGACGGAAGCGGGAGAACGCTACTACGCCTATGCACGCGACATTCTTGAGCGGCTGGCGGAAGCCGACCGGTCCGTGCAAAGCGAGGATGCCCAGATGTCGGGCCCGCTTTCCATCGGCCTGCCGCTCGGTTTTGCCGAAACCATCCTGTCGGATTTCCTGATCCGCTTCAAAAAAGAGAACCCCTGCATTCTGCTCGACGTCTCGCTTTCGGACCAGTTCGTCGATGTCATCCAGCAGCGGCTGGATGTGGCGATCCGCATGGGAGAGATCGAAGACGACCGGCTGATCGTGCGAAAGCTGGGACTGGCACAGCGTTGCCTTGTCGCTTCGCCTGGATATCTGGACCGGCGCGGACGCCCCAGCCACCCTGCGGACCTGCCGGAGCACGACTATCTGCTTTACAAGAATATCTCGACCGGCAACCGGGTACCGTTCATCAGCACGATCGGCGAGACGTTGTCGGTCAAGATCAATCCGGCCATGATCGTCAACAATTCCTCGACCCTGCGCCAGGCCGCCCTCGCCGGCCTCGGTATAGCCCTTTCCAACCGCTGGCTGATCGAACCCTATCTGCAGTCCGGTGAACTTGAGCTGGTGCTGCCGGACTGGCAGTACCCGCCGCATCCGGTTCATGCGGTCTACCCGTCCAACCGGTTCATCCCGCTCAAGGTCCGCCGCTTCGTCGACACGTTGCAGGCTTATTTCGAAGAGGAAGGCGCGTTTCGCGGCACGCGAACGAACTATGAGGCTGCGGCCGCGGAGTAAGTTTGCCGGACCGGCAGGTTTGCCACCGATCCGGGAAGGGTTTCAGACGTCGTAACCGGCCAGTATCCAGGGTTCCTTCTGCGCATCGGCTTCCCAGGCCTGCCAGGCAGCGGTTGCCGTCATGGTCTTGCTGTAGCGCCCGGCCACCGGGTCGTCCGACAGCCGGTAAGTTGCAAAGCGGCTGACGACCGGTGCGTACATCGCATCAGCGATCGTGAAGTCGCCGAAGAGGAACGGACCGCCTGAGGCCTCGAGACATTCCGTCCAGATGGCAACGATACGGGCCACTTCGGTTCGGACAGTTTCGCTCACCTTCAGTGCCTCGACCGGACGGCGCATGTTCATCGAACATTCCGTTCGAAGTGCCGGGAAACCGGAATGCATTTCGGCGGAGATGGCACGGGCCTTGGCGCGTTCAGTGCTATCCTTGGGCCAGAGGCCCTTTTCCGGAAACAGCTCCGCCACATATTCGAGAATCGCCAGGCTGTCCCAGACCGTCAGGCCGCCGTCCTTCAGCACCGGAACCTTGCGGCTGGGAGAAAAGGTGGCGAATTGGGGGTTGCCGTTTTCGAAATCGAAGGGAACCAGAGTCTCCCGGAACGGGATTTCCTTGTGTTTCAACGCAATCCAGGGTCGGAAGGACCAGGACGAGTAGTTCTTGTTGCCGATGAACAGTTCGAAATCCGACATTTGGCTTCCTTTCGTGCACACCGGCCGCGCCCTGGCAGATGCCGTCGCTTCGCGCCGATGGGCTCTCGTCGTAAGAGGTGTTCGCCGCCTGCACAAATTGATTAAGTTCATGATTTCATGAAAGTTTCTGATCTGTCGTCGCTACATGTCGAGCAGAGCAGTGAAAAAGGTCGAAATTTCCGTATGTTAGCGGTGTATCGAGAACCTGCGTGGTTCCTTCGGCCTGGTGGGAAACGCCTCTTTCAAGAACACCTCGTATTGTCCTGTTGGCCCGGGTTTCGTTCTCACAGCCGGCCAGACCCTTCCCCATAGGCAGCTTGAAGCACATGAAAAAAACGGCGCACGTGCCTGTGTTTTTTTCCTGGGCATGCTTGAAATTTGAACCGAAGTGTATGGAATAGAGCGTTCGGGCAAGAAGGCGGGACGAACCCGCTTGCGCCGCGAAGACAATATTAGGGGAACTAAATATGCGTGTTTTGCGTATGGCTGCGGCCGCTGTAGCAGTCCTGGCTGCCGTAGGTGGCGCTGAGGCGAAAGACTGGTCCAAGGTGCGCATCGGCACCGAAGGTGCTTATCCTCCGTTCAACTCCCTGACCGCAGACGGCCAGCTGATCGGTTTCGACGTCGACATCGCCAAGGCGCTCTGCGAAGAGATGAAGGTCGAGTGCGAATTCGTCACCCAGGACTGGGACGGCATGATCCCGGCTCTGCAGGCCGGCAAGTTCGACGCCGTGATCGCGTCCATGTCGATCACCGACGAGCGCAAGGAAAAGGTCGATTTCACCAACAAGTACTACAACACCCCGCCGGCAATCGCCGTGCCGAAGGACTCCAAGCTGACCGGCACTTCGGATGAAGACCTTAAAGGCGTTGCACTCGGAGCCCAGGCTTCGACCACCCACTCCAACTATGCAGAAGAAAAGCTCTCGTCTGCCGACCTGAAGCTTTATCCGACCCCGGACGAGTACAAGCTTGATGTCGCCAACGGCCGTGTTGATGCCGTCATCGACGACGTCGTGGTGCTGTCCGAGTGGCTGGCTAGTGACGACGGTGCCTGCTGCAAGCTGCTCGGCACCCTGACGCCGGATCCGGTGATCCACGGCGAAGGCGCCGGCATTGCCATCCGCAAGGAAGACGGCGACCTGAAGGAAAAGTTCAACGAGGCAATCGCTGCCATCCTGGCGAACGGCAAGTACAAGGAAATCAACGACAAGTACTTCACGTTCGACGTTTACGGCGGCTGATAAACCTCGCCTAGAACAAAGCGTTGATACGGCGCGCCCGGTGCGCCGTATCCACCTGCAGGGAAAAATCCCGCAGAACGGCCGGAGGGGCGGCCGGAACAACAACAACAAACAGAAAGAAGCGCCGGCTTATGAATGAAGCTTTGACGCTACTCTCCTTCGGGGAACAGGGCTGGGGCGATACCATCGCCCGCGGGGTATTGGTCACAGTCTCACTGGCAATCGCAACATTGCCCTTCGGGCTTGTGCTTGGGTTTCTGATCGCACTCGCGAAGAAGTCTTCCGAGCCCAGCCTCAAGCTGGCTGCCAATATCTACACCACCATCTTTCGCGGCCTTCCGGAACTGCTGACGCTGTTTCTGGTCTATTTCGGCGTACAGATCGGTCTCCAGCAAGCGGTGAAGCTGCTCGGCCTGGAGATCCAGATCGAGGTCAACTCCTTCGTGGCGGGCATGGTTGCGCTGGCGCTGGTGTTTTCCTCCTACGCTTCCGAGGCCTTCCTGTCCGCCTTTCGCGGCATCCCTCAGGGCCAGTATGAAGGCGGCCACGCTCTCGGGCTCAGCAGGTATCAGACCATGACACTGGTGATCCTGCCCCAACTGGTGCGCCTCGCACTGCCGGCGCTCGGAAACCTCTGGCTGATACTGCTAAAGGAAACCTCGCTGGTCTCCGTCATCGGCCTGCCGGATCTGGTGCGCGAATCCGGCATCGCTGCGCGCGTTTCCAAGGAACCCTTCCTGTTCTTCGGCATCGCCTGCCTGATCTATCTGGTGCTGGCGATGATCTCGTCGACGGGACTTGCAAAGATTGAAAACTGGTCGAAACGGGGAGAATTGCAGAAATGATCGCTGCCAATCCCCTGACCGGACGGAAACCGCCGGCACGACCCAAACAACCATGGACCAACGCAAAGATCGCCGGACATGTGCTGATGGCGCTCTGGCTGGTCTCCTTAGCTTCACTGCTGATCTACCTGGTCGGCAATCTCGAGAAGCCCATTCTGGAATATGCGTTGCCGTATCTCAGCGGCAGCTGGGCGGACTATGCCAGGGCTCGCATTGAGACACATCAGTTCGAGAGCTTCCTCGGCCGCTACGGCGACAAATATATCAGCGGTTTCCTGGTCACGCTGCAGATCGTCGGGCTTTCCCTGCTGCTTGGCGCGGCACTTTCCGTTCCGCTCGCCCTCGCCCGCTCCTCGAAGCTGAAGATCTTTGCCGCGCCCGCCTACGCCTATGTCTATTTCTTCCGAGGGACGCCGCTTCTGGCACAGACTTTCCTGATCTATTACGGCGTGGGATCCTTCAGGCCGCAGCTGGAAACCGTCGGCCTCTGGTGGTTCTTTCGCGACGCATTCAACTGCGTGATCTTTGCCTTTACCCTCAACACCTCCGCCTACCAGGCGGAAATCCTTCGCGGAGCGGTGCTAAACATATCGAAGGGGCAATGGGAGGGCGCAGCCGCGCTTGGTCTTTCCAAACCGGTGATCTTCTTCAAGATCATCCTGCCCCAGGCCCTGATGGTGGCTTTGCGGCCCTACGGCAACGAGATCATTCTGATGATCAAGGGCTCCGCGATCGCTTCGATCGTCACCATTTACGACCTGATGGGTGAAACACGGCGCGCCTATTCCCGGACATATGATTTCCAGGCTTATCTCTGGGCGGCGGTCATGTATCTGATCATCGTCGAAACGCTGCGCCGTATCTGGGACAGGATCGAAGCGCGGCTCACGCGGCACCTCATCCGCTGAAGCCTAACCATTGACACCTTCCGCAAGGCCGGGATCCAATGATCCCGGCCTTCTTTTTTCAAAATTCCCTTCGGAAAAAGCTCGTAGCCCGGGTCAGCTCCGGTAACGGAACAACCTGTTTTCATTTGATTATCCGCTTGGACAAGGCTACCCCTGACGAACCCCAAATTCGGAGCCTTTCATGTCCAATTCACCGACCGACGTCACCGGTCTTCATCTCGACAGCCTGCTGGCCCATGGCGGCGGCGGCTTCGATCCGGCGACGGGCGCCGTGGTTCCTCCCATTCCGACCGCGACCACGTTCGTGCGCGACGAAAATTATGAGCTGGTCAATCCGGGCCACCTCTACAGCCGCGACGACAACGCCCTTTTCAAGAAGACCGAGAAGCTGCTGGCCGCGCTCGAGGACGGCGCCGACAGCCGCCTTTTCTCTTCCGGCATGGCGGCCGTTGCAGCGGTGGCCCGTATCGTCAAACCGGGCGGAACGATCCTTGCCCAGTCCGGGATCTACTGGGGCACGACGCTCTTCCTGCGCAAGCTCTGCGCCCGCAACAAGATTGCGCTGATAGAGGCAGACGCCTGCGATCTCCAGGCCTTCCAGGATGAAATCTCGGTCACCAAACCGGATCTCGTCTGGCTGGAAGTGCCGAGCAATCCATACCTGAAGGTGGCGGACATTCGGCAAATTGCCGATCATTGCAAAGAGGCGGGCAGCCTGCTCGCAGTCGATGCGACAGCGGTAACGCCGCTGATCATGAAGCCGCTCAAGCTTGGTGCCGACCTGGTGATGCATTCGGCGACCAAGGCGCTCAACGGGCATTCCGATCTGCTCGGCGGTGTCGTTACGACCAGGGATGCCGACAGCGAGGCTTGGACGTTCATGAAGGAGGAACGCAAGCTCGCCGGCGCGGTGCTCGGGTCCTTCGAAGCCTGGCTCTTGCTGCGCGGTCTCAGGACGCTTGCCTTGCGCGTCGAGCGCATGAATGCCAATGCCATGGCTCTTGCCGTTCATTTGGAAAAACACCCCAAGATCGACAGCGTTCTCTATCCTGGCGTCAAAAGCCATCCGCACCATGAGCTGGCGAATTCGATGATGACCGGCGGCTACGGATCACTGATGTCCGTGCTGATCAAGGGAAGCAAGGCGGAAGCGCTCAAGGTCACCGGTGCACTCGGCCTGTTTCAACGGGCAACGTCCCTCGGCGGCACAGAAAGCCTGATCGAGCACCGCTACACGATCGAGGGCGAAGGCTCCGGTATTCCGGAAAACCTCGTGCGGCTTTCCATCGGCATCGAGCATCCGCAAGACCTGATTGCGGACTTCGATCAGGCCCTGGCGAAAATCTGACGTACCTGGAGCGCGCTCAACCGCGCTCCTGCTCGGCCCGCATCGTGCGCATCCAGCCAAGAAACGCCTTGAGCGGTGGCCGCTTGACGCCGGGCCGCGTCACCAGGTGATATCCGGTCCCTGGATAAACGCCGTCCTCGAACAGGACCCTCAGACTGCCGGATTCGATTTCCGCCTCGACAAAGGTCTTCGCGGTGGCGGAGATCCCCTCTCCCCGCCGCAACCCTTCCAGCACCATATAGCCCGGCAGGTGGGTGATATTGAGCTTGCCCTTCGGCACCACGCCCTGGTTTTCGACCCAGACTGTCAGTTCATTGGTGCCGTATTCCTGCAGCCAGGGAAACTGGAGAATATCCTCCGGGCTTTCGATCCTGGTATCGCCAATCAGGCAATTGGCGCCGATGATCGCAAAATTGGTCGGGATGAAGAGCTCGGATTCCAGGCCCGTCCAGTCCCCTTTGCCAAAGCGCACGGCGAGGTCCACGCCGCCGGGACGCAGTTCGACGACATCCGCCGTCGGGTTGATCATCAATTCGATATCCGGATGTTTGTGCCGGAAGTCGCTGATACGCGGCATTAGCCAACTGATGGCGAAGGATGGCGTGGTGGTGATGCTGAGTGGACGGGAGAGGTCCTCCCGCAACAACTCCTCGACAGTCTCCAGGATCGTCGCGAAACCTTCGCTCAAACCCAGGTAGAGCTGCCTGCCTTCGGGCGTCAGGGCGACACCCCTGCCCTCGCGGACAATCAGTTTCAACCCAAGGAACTGCTCAAGCCCTTTGACCTGTTGGCTGACGGCGGCGTGGGTGACATTGAGCTCGCGTCCGGCCGCAGACAGGCTCTTGGTATCCGCGACGGCCGTGAAGGTTCTGAGACTTCCGAGCGAAGGCAGCGACTTCCATTCCATATGTAACTTCACCTTACATTTTGAAAATCTTCCTGAGTGGCAGTTCCCCACGTTAACAGCCATCTTAGGATCAGTCATCAGGAAGAAGGATGTAAGTCAATGTTGGAAAAGTACGCACACCGCTTTCTCGAAGCAACCCGCTTTACCGCCAACACCAGGCCGGACCCGCACACGCAGCGGCATCTCGACGATGCGACTGCCAAGCGGGAACGCCATGCCCGGCTCTGGTCGCGCCGGCCCTACTGGGCCTGAGGCAAGCGCGAGTGCTGACAGCACGGTTCAAATGCCCTAAAACCATGTTGAACAGTCAATTTTCAAAGGCCCGGCTCACCACCGGGCCTTCGCGCGATAAGGATGTGTCGGCATGGCAAAGGTTGCATTCATCGGTCTGGGCGTCATGGGGTATCCGATGGCCGGCCACCTGAAAACCAAGGGCGGACACGACGTCACGGTCTATAACCGGACGCAGGCGAAGGCCGAGAAATGGGCCACGGAGTTCGGCGGCAGCTTTGCCGGCACTCCGAAGGAAGCCGCTGAGGGTTGCGACTTCGTCTTCTGCTGCGTCGGCAACGACGACGACCTGCGCTCCGTGACGACGGGCGCTGACGGCGCATTTCATAGGCTCAAGGACGGTGCGGTCTTTATCGACAACACCACCGCGTCGGCAGAGGTTGCCCGGGAGCTTTACGCTGCTGCCAGGGAAAAGGGGTGCGGCTTCATCGACGCGCCGGTCTCCGGCGGTCAGGCGGGCGCTGAGAACGGCGTCCTCACCGTCATGTGCGGCGGCGATCAGGATGCTTTCGACAAGGCCAAGCCGGTGATCGAGTGTTTTGCCAAATTCGTCGGCCTGATGGGGGAAAGCGGCGCTGGCCAGCTCACCAAGATGGTCAACCAGATCTGCATCGCCGGGCTGGTTCAGGGCCTATCGGAAGCCATTCATTTCGCCAAGAAGGCGGATCTCGACGTCGCCAAGGTCATCTCCGCCATCCGCGGCGGTGCCGCCCAGTCCTGGCAGATGGAAAACCGCTGGGAAACCATGAACGGCGGAAAGTTCGACTACGGCTTTGCAGTCGACTGGATGCGCAAGGATCTCGGCATTTGCCTGAAGACGGCAAACGACACCGGTGCCCGCCTCCCGGTGACCGCCCTGGTCGACCAGTTCTATGCGGAGGTCCAGGCCATGGGCGGCAAGCGCTGGGATACGTCCAGCCTGATCGCGCGGCTTGAAAACGCCGAGAAGAAGTAACGGCGCGGCAATGGCGCAAGACCCGCAGGCAGCAAAGACGGTCGAGGAAATCCTCGCAGATCTTCGCGCTGCCGGGTCAGAGACCAACCGCGCCGGCATGGCGCGATTCGGCATTGAAACGTCCAAGGCCTTTGGCGTGCCGCTGGCGGTTCTGCGGCCGTATGCCCGCAAAATCGTCAAATCGCCGGAGTTGGCTCAGAACCTTTGGGCCAGCGGCTATCACGAAGCACGTCTGCTTGCGATCCTGCTGACGCCGCCGAAAGCGCTCGCGCCGGAACTGGCGCTTTCCTGGCTGGAGGACATCCGCTCCTGGGACCTTTGCGACCAGCTCACGAATGTGCTGGCACGGCGTGCGGGGTCGAACGAACTTGTGCCCGCTCTTGCCGTCGATGAACGCGAATTTGTCCGCCGGGCCGCGTTTGCCCTGATTGCCTGGCGGGCGGTCCATGCCAAGACCGCGCCGGACGAGGAGTTCCTCGACGATCTTGACCTCATCCGACGAGGCGCTACGGACGAGCGGAATTTCGTCTGGAAAGCGGTGCATTGGGCATTGCGCCAGATCGGCAAACGCTCCGCCAGCCTGCACGGTCCGTCCCTGGCGCTGGCGGAAGAGTTGTCCGCCTCTGAAGACAAGACGGCGCGCAAGGTGGGCCGTGCGGCGGCGCGGGAGCTGTTTTCCAGCAAGGTTCTGAGCCGCCTGAGCAAACTTCCGGATGTCTGAGCAAACTTCCGGATGTCTGACTGGCTGAGCCCGAGGCCTACTGCCCGCTCGCTTCCCTGGCAATCGTATCGAGCAGCGCATTGACATCGGCAATCGCCGCCCTGGAAGCCTCAGAACCGGTCGCGCTCAGTTGGCGGAAACCGACCGTCACCTTTCCGGGCAGATCGGGCGTTTCGTAAACGAAGATCGAATACGGGCAATAGGCGATGTTGCCGGCATCGGCTTCCATCGCCTTGCGCGACAGGTCGGCCGAGCAGAACAGCATCGACTGGGCCTGCGTGAAGATCTGCTTGCTGCCACCGACATCCTGCGAGGTGCGTGCCAGCATGTCGCCGATATGGGAAACATAGTCGATGACCAGCCCCTGATTGACGATGGCGTTCTCCAGATCGAAGCGAACATCGTCGAAGGCGGCTTCGACTTCATAGGCGGTAACACCTTCAGTCACCGACTGGCCGACAGCAACGGTCGACACGCTGAAAACGAGCCCGGCACAGGCAGCTATCGGGAAAACCAACTTGCGGAATGTCTCGACCATACGGCCTCCTCCCAAGATCAGCAGGAAATCATTCGAGATCGATGGGACCCCGGAGCTGACCAATGATCAAAGGCGACCATGCGGTTCATGATGAAACGCGCATGCCTCGCCGGTTGGGGAGAGATTACTCTGCTCCCCGCCCAGGCGCCATTGATACATCGCAAACTTTGAATATTTCCGGTGATAGACCGGTTCAGACCTCGACTTCGACCGTACCGATCGGATTGGAACAGCAGGCCAGGATGTAACCGGACTCGATATCCTCGTCGCTGATGCCACCGGAATGGATCATGTGAACGTCGCCTGACAGCTTCTTCACCTTGCAGGTGCCGCAGACACCGAAGGTGCAGCCTGAGGGAATGTTGAGGCCGGCGCTCTTGGCAACCGCCAGCACGGTGTCCGTTTCCGTGCACGAGGCAGTAACATTGGACCTTGCGAAGACGATCTGGGCCTGGACGTCGTCCTGGGGCACCACGTCGTCGAACTCGTTGAGTTCTGCACGGGTTTCCGCAGGCGCCTGGAAGCTCTCCTGGAAATAGTTCTCCATGTTGAAGCCGAGCGAGTTCAGGATCTCGCGGACGGCATCCATGAAGCCCTGCGGGCCGCAGCAATAGACTTCCCGCTCCAGATAGTCGTTGCACATCAGGCCCAGCATCAGCTGGTTGAAATGACCGCGATACCCGGTCCAGACCTCATAAGGGTCATTCCTGTTGACGACGAAATGGATCTGCAGGCCGGTCACCCGGCTCGCCATGTATTCCAGGCGCTTGCGGAAAATCAGCTCCACCGGGCGATTGGCGCATTGGATGAAACAGATGTCGGGATCTTCACCGCGCTCGAACAGCGTCGTCGTCATCGACATCATCGGCGTGACGCCCGAACCTGCCGAGATGAAGAGGTATTTGCCGTCCGGATTGCGCGGCAGGTGGAAAACGCCTGCCGGACCATAGGCCTTGATGCGCATACCCGGTTCCAGATGATCGAGCATCCAGCGGGTACCGATGCTGCCTTCCTGCGCCTTCACTGTAACGGAGATATAGGCGTGCGAGACCGGCGATGACGAGATCGTATAGGTCCGCTGCACGTTGCCGCCGGGCACCGGCAGATCGAGCGTGATGAACTGGCCCGCGCGGAACACGAAGGTCGCTCCGGACGGCGGACGGAAGGTGAAGGTCTTCACACCAGGCGCTTCGGGCAACGCGCTGACGCATTCCAGAATTTCGCTGTCGTTCCAGACGGGCGTGTCTCGCCCAGGCATCGGGATCATGGCTCTACTCCGCCGCGACGCGGAATCGGCCCATCAGACCGGTTTCCAGGGTCTGGGCATACCAGTCGACGAACTGGATGACACCGCTTTCCTGAAGCGCGGAATAGGGTCCGGGCTCATAGGCAGGCGATTTGATGCCGATCTGGTTTTCCTCGACGATCTGGCGGTCTTCGTCGTTTGTGTGGATCCAGACCTCCGTCAGCCTTGTCAGGTCGTAGTCGACACCCTCCTGGGCATCCTTGTGCACCAGCCAGGTGGTTGTCACTTCCGTTTCCATCGGCCCGATCGGCAGGACACGGAAGGTCAGAACGGAATCCGACAGGAAGTGGTTCCAGGTGTTCGGGTAGTGGAAGAAGAGGCAGGATCCGGCATTGTCGAAAGGAACGGAGCCGATCCGCTTCGAGACGGCCGCCTTGCCGTCCATGGTGTAGCTGACCGCATCGCCCAGGAACGGAATGCGGACAAAGCGCCACTGTTCGTTTTGGGAAATCAGGTATTTCGCAGGCAGTCCTGAGTTTTCGCAGCGTTCGACATGCGCCTTGCCCATGTTGGACGTGGAAGAATCGTCGCCGCCGACGAGATTCGGATCGTCCGGGAATGTACGGCAGAGCGATGGATGCGAACCGGAGCAGTGGTAGCACTCGCGGTTGTTCTCAAGCACGAGCTTCCAGTTGCCCTGTTCGATGATGCTCGATTGATGCGCGATCTTCAGGTTGGAGAGATCGTGCGGCCCAAGATAGCGCGCGGCCTGTTTTTCCAGATCCGTCGTATCCGGCGCATTGGCGGCCAGGCAGATGAACACCATGCCGGCGACCGTCACGCAGTGAACGGTTTTCAGGCCATGGTCCTGCGGCTTGAACTCCGGTCCCATCTCGCGGGCCCACAGCAGCTTGCCGTCGAGCTCGTAAGTCCACTGATGATAGGGGCAGACAAGCTTCGGCGCCGAGCCCTTGGAGGCGGCACAGATCCGGCTGCCACGGTGGCGGCAGGAATTGTGGAAGGACCGGATCTGACCATCCGCACCGCGCACGATGATGATCGAATAATCGCCGATCTGCAGGGTGACGTAATTGCCGGATTTCGGCACTTCGGCCGATGGAATGGCAAAGATCCATTCCTTCTGCCAGATGTTGCGCAAGTCCGCCTGATAGACGTCGGCATCGGTGTAGAAGGCCTGCGGCAAGGAATAGCCTGCGCGGCGGCTCATCAACAGAGAAAGAATATCAGCATCGCTGAGCATGGTGACACGTCCTTTTCCGGCCGCAACCGGCGGCCGATCCTTGCGACGAAAGTTAGGGCCTCATGCCCCCGACATCATAGCGCAAAAGCGGCATTCGGTTATGCAGGTGAGACGCTGCCCAAAATTTCCGCGTGCGATGCAGCAAACTCAGATATCTTTCACCAGCCGCAGCGCGTCGTAGATGGCCGCATGGGTGTTGCGCGCAGCCACTGCATCACCAATGCGGAAAAGCGCATACTCCCCGTCCGGATTGGCGTTGAGCGGCTGCGGCCTGCCAAAAATCAGCGCTTCCTGATTGACCGCCCCCAGGTTCTTCGACTTCGGCTTCAGGTCGAAATAGAGCTCGTCCAGGGGAATCGTGCCGTGATTGACGACGATCTGGTCGAAATCGCGCTCTTCGGTGTGCTTCGAATAATCCGTGCCAATGACAGCTGTGAGTCGGTTGCCGGATTTCCGCGCGGCCTTTAACCGGTAGGTGACGGTGAAACGGACGTCCTTGTCCTGAAGCGAGCGCATGTAGGGCACCAGGTTCATCGCCATGACGTCCGGTGCGAAGGACCGGTCCGGCGTCATGATCTCGACGTGAGCGCCGGATTTGGCAATCATTTCCGCCGCCTGCAGGGCGGGATGGTCGCCGGCATCGTCAAAGACCAGAACCTGACGGCCCGGCTTGACGTCACCGGAGAGAATATCCCAGGCAGATACCACCAGTTCATTGCCCTCGCTCAGGACTTCGGTGTGCGGCAAGCCGCCGGTTGCAACGATAACCACGTCCGGATTTTCACCCGTTACATCATTGGCTTCTGCAAAAATATTAAAGCGAAACTTCACATTCCTGGCGAGACACTGGTCCATGCGCCAGTCGATGATGGAGATCATCTCGCGCCGCCGCTCGGACTGGGCCGTCAGCCGCACCTGGCCGCCGGCATGGGGCGCTGCCTCCAGCACCGTGACGTCGTGGCCCCGCTCGGCCGCGACCCTGGCGGCTTCCATACCGGCAGGCCCCGCACCGACGATCACGACCTTTTTTCTGGTTTCCGCTGCCGGGATATCGTGCGGCATGGTCAGCTCGCGCCCCGTCGCGGCGTTGTGTATGCAAAGCGCTTCGCCGCCCTGGTAGATGCGGTCAAGGCAATAGGTGGCGCCAACACAGGGACGGATGTCGCCTTCCCGCTTTTCCATGATCTTCTTGACGATCTGCGGATCGGCCATATGCGCCCGCGTCATGCCGACCATGTCGAGCAGGCCTTCGGCGATTGCGTGCCGCGCTGTCGCGACATCCGGTATCTTGGCGGCATGGAAGGTCGGCAGTCCGATCTCCTTCTTGATCTTGCCGGCAAAATCCAGATGCGGCGCGTTGCGCATGCCCTGGACCGGAATGACGTCGGTGAGGCCCGGGTCGGTGTCGATATGACCGCGGATAACATTGAGGAAGTCGATCTGGCCGGTTGCCTTCAGCCGCCGCGCGATCTCCAGCCCCTCCTCCGCCGTGATGCCGCCGTCCATGTCTTCATCCGCCGTGAAGCGGATGCCGAGAAGGAAGTCGTCGCCGACACGCTTGCGGATGGCATCGATGATTTCCAGCGACAACCGCATGCGGTTTTCCAGCGAGCCGCCATAGGGTCCTTCGAGCGTGTTGGTGAGCGGCGACCAGAACTGATCGATCAGGTGGCCATAGGCTTCGAGCTCGATGCCGTCCATGCCACCGGCCTTCATGCGCTCGGCTGCATCGGCATAGTCCGAGATAATTCGGGCAATATCCCAGTCTTCCACCTGTTTCGGGAATGCCCGGTGGGACGCCTCGCGGGCATGGCTTGCCGTAACCGCCGGGAGCCAGTCGCCCTTGGCCCAATGCGTGCGGCGGCCGAGATGGGTCAGCTGGATCATCACCGCACAGCCGTGCTCGTGACAGGCATCGGTCAAGCGCCGGATCCACGGAACGACTTCGTCCTTGTAGGCCAGGATGTTGTTGAAGACTGGCGGCGAATTGCGCGAGACGGCGGCGGAGCCTGCGGTCATGGTCAGCGCGACACCGGCCTTCGCCCGCGTCTCGTGATAGACGCGGTAACGGTCCTTCGGCATGCCTTCCTCCGGATAGGCGGGCTCGTGCGAGGTGATCATGATCCGGTTTTTCAGCGTCAGGTGTTTCAGCTGATAGGGCTGCAGCAACGGATCCTTCGACATCTCTTCCTCTCCCGTTTTCCGCCGCGTCGCGGATTTCCTCAGGTTTCCTGAAGAGTACGGTTCGGAGGCAGCTGTTGAAAGACCCGAAAGCGACATCTATGTCGTATTTATCGACACATGTGTCAATTTTGATTGCCGATTGGGATTTGCTCTGTTATCGCAACGTCATGAGCGACCCATTGATCGAAAAAACCTCCGGCTGGCGCGGCACGCGCGAGATCTGGATCGAGGCGGCCTACCAGGCGCTGATCGAGCACGGCATCGATGCGGTGAAAGTGATGCCCCTGGCCGACCGGCTTGGCCTCTCACGCACCAGTTTCTATGGTCATTTTTCGGACCGGAAGGATTTGCTCGACGCGCTGATTACACAGTGGCAGGTAAAGAATACCGGCAACCTCGTCAGGCGAACGGAAGCCTATGCGGAGACGGTCACGGAGGCGATCCTGAACCTCTTCGATCTGTGGCTCCTGCCGGACCTGTTTGATTCCCGCCTGGAATTTGCCATGCGCAACTGGGCGCATGCGGATCCGGACCTCACCGGAATGCTGGAGGAAGCCGACCGGGTCCGGGTCGAGGCCTTCAAGGCAATGTTCGAGCGCTTCGGCTATGACCCGGCCTCCGCGGATGTTCGGGCCAACACCATGTATTTGACGCAGATCGGCTATATCTCGATCGTCAAGGACCGTCCGAGCGAGCCGCTTGGGCCCCGCCTGCAGCGCATGCCGCATTATATCGAGATCTTTTCCGGCAAGACGGTCTCGGAAGCGGAATTCACACGGTTCCTGGCGCGGCATCCGCTTTCCGCGTGACCTCTTCCGGATGTGGTCCTATCCTGATCCCTCAAGGATAGATCATGACAGAAGCCACAGGTCTCCACACGCCATCAGACAGCCTGCCTCCAGGCATAGAGGCCGGTTTCTGGCGCCGACAGGCTCCGAATGAACTGCGGCATCTCTTTGCCAACATCACCGGATATGAAGAACGGCAGCCGCAGATCAACCGGCAGGTCGAAACCGCGTCACTGACCATTCCCTTCATCCTGAGCTTCGGCGATCCCTTTGAGATCGGCCTTGGAACCCACCCGACCAAGGACAATGCGGTCCCGAGTTTCCTCGCCGGCCTTAGCAGCGCGCCGGTCTACATCCAGTCGAACGGCCGCGCCCAATGCCTGCAGGTCAATTTCACACCGCTCGGCGCCCGCCAGTTCTTCGGCCTTCCGATGGACCTTCTGTCGGACAGGATGCTCCCGGTCCTCGATGTGGCCGATGATGAAGTCGCCGTCTTCGTTCGCCGGATCGAGGACATGACCTCGTGGACGGCCAGACTAGACCTCGCCATGGCATTCGTTTGCACCCGGCTGAAACGGAATACCGAGGCACTGACCCCGGCCGATCATGTCTTTGCCCGGCTTCTGGAAACCGGCGGCAGGGCGTCCATCTCGGCTCTGGGAGCGGAAATCGGCTGGAGCCGGAAGCATCTTGCGCACAGGTTCCGGCGGGATATCGGCCTCCTGCCGAAAACCGTTGCCCGGCTCATGCGGTTCGGCAGGGTGATCCGGCTTTCCGGCGACGGCAGGAGCGTAAACTGGGCGGATCTGGCCGCCGATTGCGGCTATGCCGACCAGGCGCATCTGATCCGCGATTTTTCAGAATTTTCCGGCAAGTCCCCCTCTGGCTGGCAGGCCAGTCTTGCCAACAATGCTCAACCGGCCTGGTAGAAGGTAACAAATCTTCAATCCCGCGCAGCCGGCAAGCGCTATCCCTTCACCATCAATGGAGGTGACACATGACACAGGAAGCAAGCCGTATTTTTCCCGCCTACCGGTTCGGCAACGCCGAAGCCATGAGAACCTTTCTCAGCGAAGCCTTCGGGTTCGTCGATCACGAGGTACACCGGGACGACCAGGGAAGGATCATCCACGCCGAAATGGCCTTCGGCTCAGCCATCATCATGTTCGGCCAGGCCCGCGACGATGATTTTGCCAAGATCGTTGGCCAGCCGGACGGCCAGTGCGGCAAGGCCATCTATCTTGCGGTGGAAGATACCGATGCTGTCTTTGAACGCGCCAAAGTCGCCGGTGCCGTCATCGTTCAGGGATTGACCGAAAGGGACTACGGCAGCCGCGAGTTCATCTGCCAGGATCCGGAAGGCAATATCTGGAGCATCGGCACCTACTGGCCGAAAGTGGAAACACCTGCCGCGCGCCTTGCGGGTTAGGCTTCCCTGTTCTTGGAAACCCTATCCGGTCGGGCGGTTCTTTCCGTCCGGCTCAGGCGTTCCGGTCCGGTTTCGGCTTTTCTGCTGCCACATAGGTGAGCGGCAGGGCCGTGGTGTTCTTGATCTGCTCCATGGCAAAAGTGGTCGAGACGTCTGAGATGTCGATCTTCGAGATCAGCTTCTTGTAAAAAGCGTCATAGGCCTCGATATCCGGCACGGCGACGCGCAGGAGGTAATCCACCTGCCCTGCCATGCGGTAGAATTCGACGACTTCCGGAAACTCCCGAATGACGTCGGCGAATTTCTTGAGCCAGTCTTCGGAATGCTGGCTTGTGGTAATGGCGACAAAAGCCGTCACCTTGGCATTGACCTTGGCCGGATCCAGCAGGGCGACGCGGCCGGTGATGACCCCGTCTTCTTCCATTTTCTGTATCCGCCGCCAGCAGGGTGTCGTCGACAGGCCGACACGCCGTCCGATTTCGGCGACGGGCACGGTGCAGTCTTCCTGCAGGATGGAGAGAATGCGGCGGTCAATGCGGTCTATCATGGGAAACCATTCCGGCTGCTGCGGCTGACTTCCCTTGCGATGCGAACAGGCCTGTCTTGGGAAATCATTTTAGCTGAGGTGGAAAAGACGTATCTGAGTTTCAATGAGATTGTCAATTCTCGCCGAATTGAGAATTTTTTTCGAACGGGTCGCCGAAGCGGCTTCAGGTGAGCCGCGCCACCTCATGCCGCAGCACCGGCAGCAGCTCGGCCTCGAACCAGAGGTTCTTCTTCAGCCAGGAATTGTTGCGCCAGGAAGGATGCGGCAGCGGCAGCACGATCGGCTTGCCTTCTTGCCTTACCGCGAAATGGCTGCGCCAGTTTGCGACGGTCTCCGTCAGTGATTTCTGCCGCTGGCCCTTGAGGTGATAGGCCTGTGCATACTGGCCGATCACCAGCACCAGTTCGATCCGCGGCATTGCTGCAAAGAGCCGGTCGTGCCAGGCCGCACGGCACTCGGGCCGCGGCGGCAGATCGCCACCCTTTGCATCAAGGCCCGGGAAACAGAACCCCATTGGCACGATGGCGAGTTTGTTTGCGTCGTAAAAGACGTCCTCGCCAATCCCCATCCAGCTTCGAAGCCGGTCGCCCGAAGGGTCCGTAAAGGGCCGGCCGCTTTGATGCACCCTCGTTCCGGGCGCCTGGCCGCACACGCATAACCGGGCTGCCCGGGAGACCTGCAGCACCGGCCGCGGCGCATGCGGCAAAGGTGCCTTCGCCGGCCTATCTGCGCAGATCCGGCAGGCACGCACCTCGGCAACAAGGCTTTCGAGCGTTTCTGAATTCGCCATTTCTGACAATGAGTTGCACCTTGACACAGCCGGTTAACACTTCCCTTACCACGATCCTGAGGACGTTCTTAAGGAATGGTGAGTCACATTGAACAAACACAAAAGAACACAATAACAAAATCAAAATGTCTGGGCGTTCTATGGGTAGCCTCGCGTCAGAAACCGGCGACGACAGATTTGCCATCGACGAGCAGCGTGCGCAGCGCCGCCGCGAAATGGCGCGCTCGGTCAAGGACGTGCGCAGCCGTCTCGGCGCGCCGGAATCCCGGCATACGACCTTCGACCTCGAACGCCAGCACCTTTTCGCCGACACCCGGATCAACGCGGCCTATGCCGTACCGCTGCTGGCTCTTATCGTCGCCGCCATCTCGGTCCTTTGGATCGACCCGCTCTTCATCGGCGGCTGGTTCACCATTACGCTTTGCACCCATTTCCTGATGGTCGTCACCAGCCACTCCTACGAGAAGGCCCCGTCCGACCAGAAAGCCCGGATCTACTGGCGCCGGCGTTTCACCATGGGCGACCTGATCTACGGTGCCAGCTGGGCGCTGTTCTTCCTGATGCCCAAGACCAGCACGGCCGGTGACGGTTTCGTCATCTTTCATTTCGCGACGCTTCTGATCGTCGTCGCCATGAACACCATGCAGTCGGCAACCCTGCCCCGGTGCCTGCTGGCCAGCACCCTGCCAATGACGCTGGTCGTGACGGTCAGCTTCCTGCAGCAGGTCAACCCGATCCACTATACGCTTGCCGCCATGGCCATCGGCGCGCAGGGGTTCTTCCTGATCCTCGGCAACCAGCTCCTGAAAAACGCCAACACCATGCTGGAATACAGGGCCGACAAGGATCACCTGATCGCCGAGCTTGAAACCGCCAATGCCATGTCCGACGAAGCGCGGCGGCGCGCGGAAGCGGCAAACCTTGCCAAATCCCGGTTCCTTGCCACCATGAGCCACGAGTTGCGTACGCCGCTCAACGCCATCCTTGGGTTTTCCGAAATCATGAAGGATGAAGTGCTCGGCAAGATGCACAACAAGAACTATCGCTCCTATGCCGAGGACATTCACGGCTCCGGGCAGCATCTCCTGAACCTCATCAACGAGATCCTGGACCTGTCGCGCATCGAGGCGGGACGGCACGAGCTGCATGAGGAGCCGCTTTTTCTCGATGATGTCGTGGAAGAATGCGGTTCGATGATGAAGGTGCGCGCCAAGGCAAAATCCATTGCGTTGCACCACACCCACGAGCCCGACCTGCCGCGTGTCTGGGCGGACGAACGCGCCCTTCGCCAGGTGGTGCTCAATCTCCTGTCCAACGCGGTGAAATTCACCCCAATCGACGGCGAAGTCCGCATCAAGGTCGGACCGACATCGGACGGCGGTCAGTATGTGTCGATCACGGACACCGGGCCGGGCATTCCGGAAGACGAAATACCGACCGTTCTGGAAGCCTTTGGCCAGGGATCTCACGCCATCAAGACGGCGGAACCCGGTACCGGCCTCGGCCTTTCCATCGTGCAGGCGCTCGTCAACATGCATGACGGCAAATTCGCGCTGAAGTCGAAACTCGGCGAAGGCACGGAAGTGATCGTGACCCTGCCGCGGGCCCGCGTCATGAACTATTCGCCGGACGTGGTCTGGGTGGACCCGGACGGCGAAGAAGCCGATTTCGGCACGGGCGGCATCCGGACCGCTTGAACGCGATCCGGATAAGTCATTTTCCAAGGTTTCCCGAAGTTTCTCAGTCTTCCTTGCCGGATACACCCGCGTCCGCGAAGGTCGCCATGCCCGAATGCATTTCGGCGGCTGCCTTGACGATGCCGGCGGCAAGAGCCGCGCCGGAACCTTCACCGAGGCGCATGCCGAAATCGAACAGCGCATCCTTGCCCATATGATCCAGCACCTTGGCATGTGCCTGTTCGGCGGAGACATGCGCAAAAAGGCAATGGTCAAGCCCGGCCGGGCCCATGGCATAGACTACGGCGGCGGCCGCCGTCGTGACGAAGCCGTCGACGATAACCGGTACGCGCTGAACGCGTGCGGCGATGATGAGCCCGGCCATGGCCGCGATTTCGCGGCCGCCGATCCGGCGCAGGATCTCGAGCGGGTCCTTCTCGCCGTTGAGCCGCGCAACCGCCTTTTGAACCGCCTCCCGCTTGCGGACAAGACCCGCGTCATCGACGCCGGTGCCGCGGCCGATCCAGTCTTCCGCCTTGCCGCCGAAGAGCGCATTGATCACGGCAGCCGCGACAGTGGTGTTGCCGATGCCCATTTCGCCGAGGCAGATGAGGTCGATGCCACCGGCAAGCGCTTCCATGCCGTAGGCCATGGTCGCCGCGCAATTGGCTTCGTCCATGGCGTCTTCCCGGGTGATGCTCGGCGTCGGCATGTCGACGGCAAGATCGAACACCTTCAGACCGATCTCGTTTGCCCGGCACAGCTGATTGATGGCAGCACCACCTGCGGCGAAGTTTTCGACCATCTGGCGGTTGACCGCGCTCGGGAAGGCGGAGACGCCTTCATCCGCAACGCCGTGGGCAGCAGCGAATATCGCGACCATCGGCCGGGTGATCTTGGGCGGCGCCTTGCCAGACCAGGCGGCCAGCCATTCGGCGATTTCCTCCAGCCGTCCGAGAGACCCGGCAGGCTTCGTCAGTTCCGCGTCCCGTGCCTTCACCTTCGCGAGCGCTTCTTCATCCGGCCCGGGCATGGATCTTACCAGGTTGCGGATATCGTCGAAGGGCAGCGCGGTCTCGGACAGGGACATTGTATTGCTTCCGGTGGTTCGGGCCGGTAAACGGCCTCTTGGTCTCGCTCTGGGCCTGATCTATAACGGCGGCCTAAGAAAACTCAAGCGCGGGACCGGCCAAATGAGCTCCGAAACCGACCAAGTGCCTGAATCCGGACCCGAACCGCTTTCTGCAAATTCTCGGGATAAATCCCGGGCCTGGGCAGAGGATCTGGCGCGATTTGCCGCAGACACTGCCGCCTGCGTGCGATTCTTTTCCCGCCTGCCCCTGAAGCCGGTCAATGCCCTGGACGATCCGGCCGCTCCGCCGGATTTCACTCGCATCGCCCGCGCGGCCCCGGTTGCCGGTGTCCTCATTGCGCTGCCGGCCGCCGCGCTCGGGCTGCTGCTTGCCCATACCGCCCTTCCTGGCCTCGCTGTCGCGGCCTTCATCGTTGCCATTGCAGCCGCAACCACCGGCGGACTGCACGAGGATGGCCTTGGCGACGTCGCTGACGGTTTTTTCGGCGGGGCAACCAAGGAAAGGCGGCTGGAAATCATGAAGGACAGCCGCATCGGGGCGTTCGGTGCGCTGGCTCTGGTCCTGTCGATTGCATTGCGCCTTGCCCTGCTTGCCGCCCTCTTCCAGCGTTTCAGCCCGGCGGATGCCGCCCTGCTTTTTCTCTGCAGCGAGGCGCTGAGCCGCGCGCTTATGGTCTGGCAGTGGCACCAGCTGCCTGCCGCGCGTTCGGGCGGCCTTGGCGCGCGCTTCGGCAAGCCGGACCACCAGGCGGTAAACCAGGCCCTGCTTGCCACGCTTCCTTTCCTCGTCCCGGCCATTCTGCTGTTGCCGCTTTCCGGCCTCTTCCTCGGCCTTGTCCCGGCAGTTGGGGCAGCCTATGGCACGGGCAGGATGGCACGGGCAAAGATCGGCGGTGCGACAGGTGATGTCCTTGGCGCGATTCAGCAACTGAGCGCACTTGGCTTTCTGACCGGGATGCTTATGGTGCAATGAGACCCACGCAAGGATTGCAGCAAGCATGACGTTTCCCGCAACTGATCCCGTGCAGATCAGCTCCCATGGCAGGAGCCTTGCTCGCGGCCTTGGTGCCGCAGTACTGCTTTTCACATTGTCAGTCCTTTCCGCTTGCGGCGGACGTCCTGACGCGGGTGTGCTGACGCTGAACCTCGATCCTGCACCCGATGCCAGGGTCAGCGATATTCTGATTGTCACGACCCGTGAACGGGACGAACGCCCAGGCACCTATTTCAGCGGCGAACGGGCGGGCTCGATAAACTATGCCGAAGCCTCCATTTCAGTTCCCCCGTCTCACAAACCCGGTGAAGTCGAATGGCCGGGCAGCGCGCCCGGCAACCCGGAAACCGACTTCGTCGCCCGCAAGGCCGGCTACATCGCCGACAAGGCTGCCTTCCGTCAGGCCGTCAACTCCCGGCTCGCCGCGCTGCCACCCGCAAAGCGCGATATCATCCTCTTCATCCACGGGTACAACACGCGCTTTCCGGAGGGCCTGTATCGTTTCACCCAGATCGTGCACGATTCCGAGTTTCCCGGGGTTCCCGTACTTTTCACCTGGGCGTCGCGCGGCAATCTCCAGGACTATGTCTACGATCTCAACAGCGCTGCCGTCGCCAGAGGCGCCCTGGAAGAAACGATTGTCGAACTGGCGAAGACCAAGGCCAGGAACATCACCATTCTTGCCCATTCCATGGGGAACTGGCTGTTGATGGAAACGGCCGTTCAGGCCAGCCCGGAAAACCGGCGCCTGATCGCGACACGCTCCGCAAACATCGTTCTTGCGGCCCCCGATATCGACATCGATGTCTTCAAGGCCCAGTTGAAAAAGGTCGGACGACCGTCGCGACCCTTTACGGTGATCGTTTCCCGAGACGATCGGGCGCTCAGCCTCTCCCGCAGGATTGCCGGTGGCAAGGAACGGGTCGGCGCCTATTCCAATGACGAGGAACTTGCGCAGCTCGGTGCAATTGTCGTCGATGTCACCGACCTCGAAGCGCAGGATAGTGCGCATCACTCGAAATTCGCCCAACTTGCACAGATCCAGCCTGAATTGCGCAAGGCACTTGGCCAATCGGCGCGTGCCTCGCATGCGGATCAGAACAGGGGTCAAAATCTCGGCGACGATCTGGGCAGTTTCGTTGGTTCCACCGCCCAGGCTGCTGTCACCCTGCCAATCCGGGTGATCACCGCCCCGTTCACATTTGCCGGCGGAGGTCTTTGATTTGGCGAAAAGCTGCGGAAAACCGGCACAATCCGTCTTGGCAAAGCCACAATCAACGGCCATATGCGATTTATGAAATCGCCCTGTATCAACATCTGTCAGATCGACCAGGAGAGCGGGCTGTGCACCGGCTGCCTGCGCACCTTGGACGAAATCGCCTGCTGGTCGAGCTATACCGAACAGAAGCGTAACGAGATCCTGGCCAGTCTCAGCCAGCGCCGCCAACCGGATGCTTCGGCCGGAGCGCGGTAATGGGCAATCCAAGACAGTATCGTGGCCTGATAGTGGTCATTCTCGTTGCCGTCATGGCCGGGGCCGCATTTTATGCCTTTTTCGGCGACCCCACGGACCCGGCCAACATCAATTTCGACGACAGCGGCCCGCGGATTGTCGCCCTCTCCGCGCTCGCCTTCGTGTTCCTTGCGAGTTTCCTCTTCGGTCAGCCGAAGGTTCGCGACATCCTTCAGGGCACGCTCTTCTGGGGCGGCCTCCTGGCGCTGCTCGTTATCGGATATACCTACCGCGCCGACCTGGTGCAGGGCGGCTATAGAGTTCTTGGAGCCCTGTCGCCGGGCCTTGCGGTGACCCAGCAGGACGGGTCAATCCTGATCGTGCGCGATATCAGCGGGCATTTCGTGCTGGACGGCCGCGTCAACGACGCCCCAACCCAGTTTTTGCTCGATACGGGCGCCAGCGCGGTCGTGCTGACCTTCGAGGACGCGCGCCGCGCGGGCTTCCGGGAAGACGACCTGACCTTTTCCGTCCCCGTCTCGACCGCAAACGGCCGCACGCTCGTTGCACCGGTCAAGATCGACACGATCACAATCGGCGATCACACCTTGCGCAACATCCGCGGCTTTGTCGGCCGCGATGGTACCCTGGAGGCCAGCCTGTTCGGCCTTTCCGCACTCGACCGCCTGCAAGGCTGGCGGATTGAGGGCGACAGGCTGATCATCTCACCCTGAGGGCCATGGTCTTCCTGAACTTTCCCGCACCTTCTTCCTCATCCTGAGGAGGACCGTCAGGTCCGTCTCGAAGGATTGGCGAATTAATCCCAATTGCGTGGCCCATCCTTCGAAGTGCCGCTGACGCGGTTCTTCTGGATGTGGTGGAAAAGGGGCGCCAATGTACCATGACCGCATTGCTCGAAGTCGAAGACTTATTCGGCTGCCGCGAGATCCGCTCCGGACGGGCTGACGGCAGCAAGCGCCTTTTCGACGACTTCCAGCCCTGCCCCCGGCTTGATTGCTTCCACGGTCAGAATACGCCGCCAGGAACGCGCACCCGGGCGTCCGTGAAACAGCCCCAGCATGTGCCGTGTCATGTGCGCGAGTTTCACGCCCTTGGATAGACGGTCTTCCAGATAGGGGCGATAGGCCTTGACCGCTTCCCAGGGAGAGATATCCGGCCCCTCTTCGCCGTAGAGACGGCGGTCGACGCTGCTCAAGACTTCCGGTGTGTGGTAGGCGGCGCGGCCGAACATCAGACCGTCGAGTGTGTCGAGGTAAGGTTCGGCCTGATCGAGATCCTGCAGGCCTCCATTGAGGCCAATGAACTGCTCCGGCAGGCGCTGCTTCAACCGCACCACCCGGTCATAGTCGAGCGGAGGGATATCGCGGTTTTCCTTGGGGCTGAGGCCCTTGAGCCAGGCCTTGCGCGCATGCACCCAGAGGGCGTCGCTGCCGGCTGCAAAGACGGCGTCCGCCATGGCGTCGAGTGCCACTTCCGGATCCTGCTCATCCACACCGATGCGGCATTTGACGGTCACGGGAATGTCGACGGCCTTCTTCATCGCCTCGACACAGGCGGCCACCAGCGCCGGCTCTTCCATCAGGCAGGCACCGAAGCGGCCGGACTGAACCCGGTCCGACGGACAGCCGACATTGATGTTGACCTCGTCATAGCCGAAATCCGCGACAATCCTTGCCGCTTCGGCCATGTCCCTCGGATCGGACCCGCCAAGCTGACAGGCAATCGGGTGTTCTATATCGGAAAAGCCGAGCAGGTGCTCCCGGTCACCGTGGATCACCGCACCGGTCGTCACCATCTCCGTATAAAGCAGCCCGTGCCGCGTCAACTGCCGGTGAAAAGCCCGGCAGTGGCGGTCGGTCCACTCCATCATGGGAGCGATAGCGAATTTGTGGGACGGGTATTGCGTCATGTGTCCAGGTGCATCAGGTCTTGCCCGGTCTGTCTTGCGGGCGGTTCGGTTTTGTTGATCCGCCCTATATCACGACTATCCATATATGCACATGGGAATGGGGCGCTTCTTTCGTTCTGGAAGTTCGAAGATTCAGGTCCTGGATGTCGGGAGGCGCCAGGAGGGCTGAACGATGCCCGGAGGGCAGTTTGCCGGCAGTCTGGAGAGCGCCAGAGCGCCGCCGTTTACGCCAATCGCCTTTGAAGTGATGGCGATCGACATGCCGTCCTCGCCAAAGAACGCGATCTTCGTAGGTGCCGGAAATGGCACTGGTATAGCCAACTCCAGTCGTCCTAGCCGATCGAAGAGGTAGATTTCACCGCCATCGACGCCGGCGATCCAGTATCGCCCGATCGTGTCTACAGCTGCTCCATCGGGGCGCCCGGCAAGGGTCTTCGTCGTTGCAAATATCGTCGCCGGTTCCTTCGCCATGCCATCCGGCTCAAGGCTGAGAGAGTGGATGACCTGACTGTCCTTGTGGGAGTCAGAGAAATACAGGCGCTGGTTCTCAAGGTCGGCGGCCAGCCCGTTCGGGATCGTCAGGCCGGCGAAGACTGGCGTCAGACGATAATCCCGCGTCACACGGTGGAGCGCCCCCTCACCCGCGTTCGCATGCAAGGACATCGTGGAAGTCCACAGACGCCCTGACTGATCGACAGCAGCATCGTTGAACCGGTGACCCGGTTGATCGAGGCTCACCAATTGCTTGAAGCTGGTGGTCGCCGGATCGAACAGGAAGATGCCGGTCTCCATGCCGACTGCTGGGCCTTCGATTCCGGCGAGTACTACAAACCCGGGCATCTCGGGGGTCGGCCATCGGGAGACCCTCCCTGATGTCAGGTCGGCCCGCAGAAGAGCATATCCCTCGATATCCACCCACCACAATGAACCTGTTGCGGGGTCCCAGACGGGGCTTTCCCCCAATTGGGTTGACCCCTCATCCGGGTATATCAATTCGAAGTCGAGCTTCATTCTGCGCCTCTCCCTCATTCAAATTAATTCGCCATTTCAATCGATTAGAAGAACAACTGGAAAGCGGTTGACTCGTGGCTCAATCTGTAAATAGTATATTAATGCAATTAATATTTTAGTTGCAATACTGACCGGGAGGAAATCATGAACAGCACCATCAAGGCGCTCGGACTCTGTCTTGCCGTCGCGGCAGGCCTTAGTGTGGGCACCCCATCCTATTCCGCGACGACTTTGCGCATCGGCACCGTGCTCGCGCCCGACGACCCGATGGGTCAGGGCCTCGACAAGTTCAAGTCGGAAGTCGAAAAGGCGACAAATGGCGAAGTGGAAATTCAGGTGTTCCACAATTCGCAACTGGGCGACACCACCGAAATGATCGACCAGGCGAGAGCCGGTGCAAATGTCGGCACCGTGACCGATGTCGCCCGACTGTCGAGTTTCGTGCCGTCCCTTGCCATCATGTCCGCACCCTTCCTGTTCGACACCTACGAACAGGCCGATACCTTCGCCCTTTCCGACGAGTATCTTGCCTGGGGCGACGAGCTGAAAGAAAAGTCCGGCCTCGTGATGCTGGCGTCCAACTGGTATCAGGGCCCGAGACATGCCCTTACCCAGAAGCCGATCTCCGGCCCGGACGATCTCAAGGGTGTGCGCATGCGCACCATCGGGGCACCAATCTGGATCGAAACCATTCGCGCGATGGGGGCCGAACCGACGCCGATTGCCTGGGGCGAAGTCTACTCGGCGCTTCAGCTCGGTACGATCGATGCAGCCGAAGCCCAGCCCACAGCGATCAAGGGTGCCAAACTTTATGAAGTGATCAAGAACGTGACCAAGACCGGTCACATCCAGCTGGTGACAGCGCTGGTCGTCTCGGCAGATGCCTGGGACCAGATCTCGCCCGAAAACCAGAAAATCGTCCGCGACCTTGCCGTTGAAAATGGCCGGTTTGCGTCGCAGCTTACGATCGATCTGGGCGAGAAGGCCTTGGCCGACGTTGCAGCCGGAGGCGTGACCGTCTCCGATGTGGACCTTGCGCCGTTCAAGGAAGCCGTTGCGGGCGTCTACAGCCTTCTGGAACTGGAGACCGAAGCGGCGATCGTCAACAAGGTGCTCGGCCGCTGACGCGACCATAAAACTGAGCATTTGGGCGCAGGCGAACCTGTCGGGAACGAGAAATGTTGAAACGCATCGAATTTGCCTGCGCCGCCCTGCTTCTGGCGGCGGTCGTGATCCTCGTCGGCGCTGCTTCGGTGGCGCGGGCGACGGGTTCACCCATCATCTGGTCCATAGAAATCGCGCAACTGCTTTTCCTGTGGCTGTGCATTTTTGCAATCGACCTCGCATTCCAGAACGAACGGCATTTCGGCATCGGGCTGGTGCTCGACAATGTCCCCGGCATCGGCCGTAAAGCGCTGGAAATCATCAATCTCATCGTGATGATCGCCCTGCTGGTTTTTCTCATGCGATACGCCTGGAAGAACACCATTCTCATGCATCCGCGGCTGGACGGAGCCCTGCAAATACCCGGGTCCTATTTCCACGCCAGCATGATCGTCGGTTTCGCCCTGCTGATCCGCACGCTCTCCTTCAAGCTCTTCGATTGTTTCCGGAACAAGGCCGAACGCTGACATGTTGCTTCTGATTGCTGGATTGTTTGTCCTTTTTCTGCTCAGCGGCATGCCGGTCGCCTTCGCGCTGGCACTGGCATCGATACCCGTCTTCGTGCTGACAGGCACGATGCCGCCGACTGTCGCCATCCAGAAGATGGTCACCGCGACACAAAGCTTTCCGCTGCTGGCGGTTCCCTTCTTCATCTTCGCCGGCAACCTGATGAATTCGACCGGGATCACTGACCGCCTGATCACTTTCGCAAGGTTGCTGACAGGTTGGCTTGCAGGAGGCCTCGGACAGGTTTCCATCATGCTCAGCCTGATGATGGGCGGCATCTCCGGCTCCGCGGTGGCCGACGCATCGATGGAAGCACGCCTCCTCGGTCCGAGCATGATTTCCAAGGGAGGTTATTCGAAACCGGCAACCGCTGCCGTTCTTGCCTTCGGCTCGATCATCACCGCAACCATTCCCCCAAGCATCGGCCTGATCCTGTTCGGCTTCATCAACGAGGTCTCGATCGGACGGCTGTTTCTTGCCGGGATCCTGCCGGGCATCCTGCTCACCGCAACCTTGATGTTTACCGCCTGGGTGGTGGCAAAACGCAACGGTTATGCTCCGGATCTGCCGTCGCCGCCGACATTTGCCGCGCTCTGGAACAGCTTCCGGGAAAGCATCTGGGCCCTCGCCTTTCCCGTGATCCTGATTGTCGGCTTCCGTTTCGGGTTCTTCACGGCAACGGAAGCGGGCGCATTTCTGGTGTTCTATGCTCTCTTCGTCGGCTTCTTCGTCTACCGGGAACTGACCTTTGCCAAGCTCTATGACGCCATGCGGGACTCTGTGCTCGATCTCGGCATGGTCATGCTGCTGATCATGATGGCAGCCGTTCTGGGATATGCGGTGACCATCGAACAGGGACCGCAGCAGATTGCCACGCTGGTGACCTCAATGACGGAAAATCCGACACTGATCCTGGTGCTGGTTCTTCTTCTGCTTCTTGTCAGCGGTATGTTCCTGGAAGGGGCGGCAAACATCCTGCTTGTGACACCCATCGTGCTGCCGGTCCTCGTCAATGCCGGCTTCGACCCGATCCATATGGGCATCCTGATGGTGACCTTGATCAATATCGGCGGACTGACGCCACCCGTCGGCGTCATCATGTTTACTGTCTGCGGTATTCTTGGCGTAAAAACAGGGGCTTTCTCGAAAGCCTCCCTGCCCTACTTCCTTGCTTTGCTTGGGTTTCTCGTCCTTCTGGTCGGGTTTCCCGTGCTTTCCCTTTTTCTGCCAAGCCATCTGATGTAGCTCTTGGGGTTCCTGTTCCGTGAGGTCGATTGAATGAGTGTCAGTTCCCTGTCCGAAGCCCTGGTGAGAGCGTCCGACGAAATGTCGGGCCCGGTCCAGCTCAACGCTGCGGCCAGCCGGGTCTACAGCCGGCTCCGGACCCAGATCATTTCCATGGAACTGAAGCCGGACTCCGTATTGACGCGTGCGGACATCGCCAAGGAGCATGATGTCAGCCAGTCGCCGGTGCGGGAGGCCATTCAGGAGCTGGAGAAGGAAGGACTTGTCGTTTCCTATCCCCAGTCGAAGACGCTGGTGACGAAAATTGACGTGAACCATGCCAGGGAGACCCAGTTCCTGCGGCTCAGCGTCGAGCTGGAAGTCGCCAAGTCCCTGGCCGGTGCCGACAATCAGGACCTGCTGCTGCCCTCGAAGCGCGTCCTCAGAATGCAGAAAATGGCCGGAGAGGACCGGGACATTGCCGAGTTCACGGCGTTGGACCGGTTGTTCCATCTGTCCCTGTTCCAGGCAGCGGGTGTTGCTTCCCTCTGGCACTTGATTTCCGGCAGGTCTGGCCACATCGACCGCCTGAGACGGCTCAACCTGCCGGACCCGGGCAAGATCGCTTCCGTGCTCGATTCTCACGAGAAGATCCTTGATGCGATATCAGCCGGAAACCTCCAGGATGTTGAAATCCATGTACGGACCCACCTGACCGGCACACTTGCTTCTGCAAAGTCCATCATGGCGCTTCACCCGGACTATTTCGGCGAAACAGACGCGGGTTAGCCTTCCCCCCAACCACCGGCGCAAAACACAGGAATGGCTGTGCATTGCCGACGAACGGTTTCGGCCTGAAACAGCCTTGCCGCTCGCTTCTGCCGATGCTTATCTGCCCGCCTGTCAGGGAGGCAATGACATGCAAACGGCGGCAGCCGGAACGCGGCCGAACGCGACAACCGGTATTTTTCTGATGTCCCTGGGCGTCTTTTGCCTGTGTATCAACGATGCCATCGCCAAGACGCTGACGGAAGGGTATTCGCCCATACAGATCCTGTTTCTGCGCAATCTCATCGCGCTGCCGATCGCCCTGGCCATCGCCTGGAAGCTGGGCGGAAGGGCGGCACTCGTTTCCTATCGGCCTACCGCACATATTGTCCGCGGTGTCTTGTGGATGATTGCGGCAGTGTTGTTTTTTTCCAGTTTTCTGTATCTCGGTCTTGCCGAGGCGACGGCACTGATTTTCGTGATGCCGGTCTTCGTGACTGCGCTTTCCGGACTGGTCTTGCGCGAAAAGGTCGGCTGGCGCCGCTGGTCGGCGGTGCTTGTCGGTTTCGCCGGCGTGCTGGTGGTTGTCCGGCCTGGCTCCGGCGCGTTTCAGGCCGCGTCGCTGCTTCCCGTCGCAACCGCATTTTTTTATGCCGCACTCATGCTGAGCGCGCGCTGGGTCGATCCGCGTGAAAGCGTCTGGACACTGATGCTGTATCTGGTCGGCGCCGGAGCGCTTCTGAGCGCCCTGCTGGTCCCCTTCTTCTGGACGCCTCTCAGTGCGGAGGACCTTTGGCTTTTCCTGGGCATTGCCTTTTTCGGGACTGCCGGCATCACGTTGATGACGCAGGCTTTCCGCTTTGCACCGGCAGCCGTTGTCGCTCCGTTCGACTATACCGCGCTGCTGTGGGCGTCCCTGTTCGGCTGGATCTTGTGGAAGGAAATCCCGGACGCAGCCACCTATGCAGGGGCGGCAATCATCATTGCCAGCGGCATCTACATCGTCTGGCGCGAGCGCCGGCTTGATGGCTAACTGACCGAATTTTGCAGGGTCCCGGCTGTTCCGGAACCCTGCTTTAGAGGCTTCGTCTATTGAGCCGACGGCTTGACGTGGTTTGCGGCGGACCAGACATTCGGTGAAATTTCGCAGCCGAGGCCGAGATCTTTCAGGCGTTTTTCCTGCTGGCCAACCTGGTAAGGGCCTTCATAGACCGGGCACTGGCAGGTCGTCAGGCCATCCGCACCTTCCTTGCAAGGGGCCGTCATGCAGCCGGCGTAGCTGTCGGCTTCGCACGCGGTCGACCCGAAGCTGTGCTGCGAGATATTCTGGAAGCTGAAGGTCGAAATCAGCTTCATGTCGGGCATGTTCTTGTAAAGCGTTTGCCCGACGCCCGCGCTGATATCGCCCAGCATTGAGCACACATCCGCCTGCTGACAGCTGTCGCCCTGAAACCCATTGTCAGCACAGTCGGAAAGGTTCTTCAGGTTCAGGCAGTTTTTCCCAGTCGGGCCGCACGTGCTCAGCGTGTTGTCATACACATCGGGCTGCAGGATGCTGGTCAGCAGGACGTAGTTGTACTGGAACATGATGCCCAGGGGGTTGCCGTCGGCTTCGTCCGCAACATCGGTCACTGCGTAACAGGTACAATCGGCCAGCTTCCCATCGGAATTTGCATCCACCGTGCAAGGCATGACCGGCGGTGTCGCGCCGTGCCGGCTGGGTGTCGCGATCTCCGGCCCGGAATAATAGCAAAGAGCATAGGAATTGCCCTTGCAGGCGAGGAATTGCGATTGCAATGACCAGGTGTCCGATTGCGGAGGCGGCATGTCATTGGCAGCAGCACCGCCAAATTGAAGCGCCGATAGGCCAAGCGCGACCAGTGCGATGCGGAACAGGTTTTTCATAGGCTCACTCCGGTAGATTTTGTCAGGTTTTGTCAGAATAGGTCTGAATAGGTTGCTCTTTTCAATTATGCTATTACAGGTTGCTATTTAAGCCAACCCAATAGTCACCTGACCGTGAGAAAGACAGATTGAGAGAACAGGTTCCGGAGGGGATCGTGGAACGCTTGTGGCTGCAGGATCTTGGATCTTGAAACGGATTGGTTCGGACGGTCTTAAGCCGTCTTGCTAATCTCGCGCAAACGCGGCATTGCCCATCGGACGACACCACTCACCCAGAGGAAACCGAGTATCCCGCCGAGATAGACATTCATTGCTCCGCCCGGTGCGAAGAAGCCGCTCGAGCCGAAGACGGTGACCGTCTCGATAAGCTGCTCCACGCCGAAGATGACGCTGAGCCAGGTCAGCCAGCGCGGGATGACGGTTTCCCTGGCAAGTCCGAGCGCTATGAAGGGAACAGCCATGGTTGCCATGGAGCCGTTGATGACCGGCCCCCAGAAGGCGGGAATGATGAAGAGCGTACGGGCCGTTGAGGGGGCGAGCCCCTCCGGCTCAAATGCCAGCCCCGCCCAGAACCAGGCCTGGACCTGAGAGGTCACGATGCAACCGATGACGCCGGCGAAGAAGATGTAGCGGTGCGGTCGCGGCATCACCGAAGCGACCAGTCCGGCGAAGATGGCAAGTCCAAGAGAGAGAAAGGCAGAGGTCCAGGCATAGATCCTGGCCTTGTGGCCGTTTTCGGAGAACCAGGCGACAATCTCCTCGCCGCTGGTCTCCACCGTCGGGAAACCACTTCCGAGAGCCACGAAGCTGCCGATATAGAAGGCGGCTGTCAGAAGGATCGACACAAGCAGAATTCGGGAAGCTGTCACAGGTCTTCTCCCGAGTGAAAAACCCTGCCGAGACTTACACCCGGCAGGGCCTTTCAGTTACATGCGCTGGGTAAAGGTCGAAGCCTTCACCAGAAGGGCATAATCCTTGGCCAGATCCAGGAAAGCATCGTAGCTCTTCTGGACTTCGGCGAATTTCGGATTGGCTGCTGCATTCTCGGCCATCACCTCGGAAACCGCCGTCTTGAGTGCTGCCAGGACATCGTCGGGGAAGTTTGCGAAGGTGACGCCCTCCTCCTTCAGCTTCTTCATGGCAACGGCGTTGTAATAGTCGAACTGGGCGGTCGTTTCGGTCGCGGCCGCATCGGCGGCATTGGCGATGATTGCTTGCAGATGTGCCGGCAGGCTGTCGTAAGCCTCCTTGTTGACAATGATCTCGAGCGCCGCGGATGGTTCGTGGAAGGCAGGAACGTAGCAGTAGCTCGCAACCTTCTGCAGACCGAAAGCCTGATCCAGCATCGGACCGACCCATTCCGCGGCGTCTATGGCACCGGACTGGAAGGCCGGGAAGATTTCCGGGGGCGGCAGCAGCACCGCGTTGACGCCGAGCTTGCGCATCGCTTCGCCGCCGAGGCCGGCGATACGCATGTTGAGGCCGGACAGATCGTTCAGGCTTTCCACCGGCTTCTTGAACCAGCCGGCCGCCTGGACGCCCGAGCTGCCGGAATAGAACGGCTTCAGGCCGCGTTCGGCATAAAGTCCGTCCCACAATTCCTGACCGCCGCCATAGCGCAGCCACGCGGTCGTCTCGACAGCGGTCATGCCGAAGGGCACGGCCGAGAAGAAGTGCAAGGCGGAGTTCTTGGAGGCAGCGTAATATGGGGTTGAATGGCCAATCTCAGCCGTCCCCTGTTCGACGGCATCCGCAACACCGAAAGGCGGGACAAGCTCACCGCCGGAGAAGACCTTCAATGTGAGCTGGCCGTCGGACATCGCCGTAACGCGTTCTGCGAACGTGGTCACGTTGGTGCCGACGCCAGGCGCCTTGGCCGGAAAGGAGGTCGGCAGTTTCCATTCGATCTTGCCCTGGGCAATGGCGGGTGCCGCCAGCAGGCTTGCGGGTGCGGCAATAGCCCCCGCTTTCAGGAAATCACGTCTTTTCATGTCTTACTCCCTCAAAGCTCAAAACAGGACGGACGGCAACAGCGTTGCCAGGATCGGAAAGGTGGCGACGAGGCCCAGGGCCAGCAGCTGGATGGCGACAAAGGGGATGACCGCGACATAGATATCGAAAGTGCGGATCTCCGCCGGTGCAACCGACCGGAAATAGAAGAGGGCAAACCCGAAGGGCGGCGTCAAGAAGGATGTTTGCAGGTTAAGCGCAATCAACACCGCGAACCAGACCGGGCTGATATCCGACTGCAGGAGGATCGGTCCGACGATCGGCACCACGATGAAGATGATCTCGACAAATTCCAGGATGAACCCGAGGAGGAAGATCACCAGCATCGTCAGGAGCAGCATGCCATATGGGCCGCCCGGCAACGCATTCAGCAGTTCGGAAACATGCTCATCCCCGTTGAAGCCTCGAAAGACCAGCGACAGGACACTGGCCGCCATGACGATGCCGAAGATCATGCCGGTGATCTTGACGGTTTCGCTCAAGGCCGGCAGCAGCAGCCCACCCCGCAGCAAGGCGGCACTAGCAGCCAGCAACAGCAGGAAAGCCGCCGCAGTCAATGTAATGGAGACGAGAGATAACGCGGTCCAGGCGACCTTGCCGCCTTCGAAATCGAGTCCGAACAGGCCTGCCCGGCGCAGCAACAGGAGCAGGACCGCAAGAAGGGCACAGGCAATCGCCCCTTTCGCCGTCCAACCGCCCTGGCCGGCAGCACTGATGAGAACGGCCCCGGCCACGCCAACGCTGGCTGCCTCGGTCGGCGTTGCGATGCCGACCAGAATGCTGCCGAGAACGGCGACGATCAGACCAAGGGTCGGAGCGACATTGCGCAGCAGCTCGGCAATGCCGACCCTTGCCTTGGATTCCGTCCGAGCTTCGCAGGTTCCGGTCCTTCGCAATCGCAACAGGACATAGGCCGCATAAAGCGCAACCAGCAGCAAACCCGGGATAAGCGCCCCGGCAAAGAGGTCGCCGACGGTGACCGGATCCGGTGCGAAATTGCCGGCCTCCTGCTGCGCCTCGAAATAGGCGTTGGAGACCTGGTCTCCCAGAAGGATCAGCACGATCGACGGCGGGATGATCTGACCAAGTGTGCCGCTGGCGCAGATGAGGCCACTGCTCATGTGCTTGTTGACACCGGCAGCCAGCAAGGCCGGCAGCGTGATGGTGCCGAGCATGACGATCGTCGCCCCGATGATGCCGGTGGAGGCGGCGATCAGTGCGCTGACAAGCACGACGGAAAGAGCGAGCGCTGACTGATGGCCACCCATAGCCGCCGTAAGGCTCTGCAGCATTTTCTCCGCCTGGCGCGACTTTTCCAGAAGCAGTCCCATCAGCACAAAAAGTGGCACCGCCAGCAGCAGCGGGTTGGTCATGATGCCGTAGATCCGCTGCGGCACGGCCTGGAAGAAGACCAGGTCGAAATGTCCCGTGGCTGCCGCCAGCAGCGCAACAATCGTCGGCGCTCCGGCAATGGCAAGAAGCACCGGCACGCCGGAAAGAATGCAGGCGAAGACGGCGAAGGCCAGCAGCAGAAGCCAGAGGATATCGGCGCTCATGCGATCTTCCGCCGGAGCGCGCCAACCAGCCGCTGCAGGGCATAGAGCAGCACCAGCGCAGGCAGGATCAGCAGACAGGTCTTAACGACGAAGAGGCCCGGCAGCCCTCCGGTTTCAGGCGACCCTTCCAGAATTTCCCAGGAGCTGCGCACCAGCGGAAATGCCGTCCACAGCATCAGGCCGAAGACCGGCAGGGCCAGCAGCAAATCGCCCAGCCAATCGATGCGACGGTTTGTGGCCGCATTCCAGTTCTGGCGGAAGACATCGACGCGCACGTGCCTGTCTGCATCAAAGGAGACAGCGACGGAGAGGGCCACCAGCGCGGCGAAGGCATAGTTGACCGCGTCCTGGATCTCCAGAAAACCAACGCCGAGCAGATAGCGCATCAGCACCATGGCCAGCTGGCCGAAAAACACGATTGCCGCGAGCCCCGTACAGAGCCAGAGCACCGCTGAAAACACCCTGCGCATGAAATCTCTTGCCGTTTACCAGTTCCCGCCCCTGAAGGCCCGGCCCCTGCCGCTATCGCAAACGATCCGGTTGGGGCGGCCTCAGCTTAAACAGCCAATTGCCATGTGTATACAAGGATTTCGCGGTCTTGCCGGGTTGCGCACAGGGGCGCCGCGCGGGGCTCCGATCACGTGTTTTCAAGTCTTGGTGAGACGACTGTAGTGTGTCGGGACTGCTTCGATTTCGCGCAGCAAAATCAATTGCGGCAGCGCAGCAAATACGCTACGCGAAACCCCTCCTCCCTTCGGAGCGCGATTGCCTTCCCTTCCTCCCGGGGTGGCGATTTTTCAGGCGCTCCGGAACAACTGCCTATTCAATTTTGGAGTTTGCGATGCTCGGCAAAAAAGTTCCCTTCGTCACCTTCCGCACCCGCGTCCGCGACGAGTCCATCGAGGGCCCTAATCCCTTCCGCTGGGAAGACAAGACCAGCGACGACTATTTCAAGGGCAAGAAGGTTGTTCTGTTCTCGCTGCCGGGTGCCTTCACCCCGACATGCTCCACCTTCCAGTTGCCGGATTTCGAAAAGCTGTTCGGCGAGTTCAAGGCTGAAGGCGTCGACGAGATCTACTGCATTTCCGTCAACGACGCTTTCGTCATGAATGCCTGGGCCAAGGCGCAGGGCGTGGAAAACGTCAAGGTGATCCCGGACGGTTCCGGCGAGTTCACCCGCAAGATGGGCATGCTTGTCGCCAAGGACAATCTCGGCTTCGGCATGCGTTCCTGGCGCTATGGCGCCATCGTCAACGATGGCGTGGTCGAACAGTGGTTCGAGGAAGAAGGCTTCTCCGACAATTGCGAAAGCGACCCTTACGGCGTCTCCTCTCCGCAGAACATTCTGGAAAAGCTGCGCGCCGCAAAGGTGCAGGCAGCATAAGATTCAGGCATGACCTGATTGCTCCGACCCCGGCCCAAGCAGCCGGGGTCTTTTTTTGCCTCCCGGCTGGCAAGTGCGGGTTCCTCCCCTACTTCCATTGTGTCAGCGGAGGTGTGTCGATGCGTTGTGCGGTTGCTTTTTTGATCCTTGGACTTGTCGCAAGCCAGCCGGTTCAAGCCGAAGACGCTCCAGCCCCCTTTGCCGCTTTCGAAAAAGCTGGTCCCGAAGTTCTGCGGGATCCGCATGACCTGGCCTTTGGCCCGGACGGCCGACTTTATGTGGCCGACAAATTCGGTCACCGCATCGCCGTCCTGGATCCTGATACTCTTGAACTTCTGGAAACCTATTCCGCAGGCGTGCTGCCCGGCGTGCACGACATTTCCTTTGCGCCGGACGGTCGGATTGCGGTTGCGGTAACGGGAATGAACAGCGTTTATGTCTATTCCGGTCTCGAGACGCTGGACGGTTCGCCTGTCGAAATCCTGCCGGCAAGCCGCACGGAAGGAGCGCTCGCACACAGCAACGGGCGAATTTATGCCATGTCCGGCGGCACCGCAGAGGTCATTGCCTACGAAAACGGCAAGGCGGTTGCGAGTGCCGGTTCTCATCCGGGCGCTCATGACGTTGCCGAGGCACCGGACGGCTCGGTCTGGGTCGCGGACAATTTCAACAGGCGGCTTGTCCGTTACACGCCTGATCTGGAAGTGCTGCAGGTGGTCGACGGACCGGAGTTCGGTTTCACAGGTCCACGCTATCTCGACATCGACAGTTTCGGCAGACTGGTTGTCGCCGACCAGGACGCCCACCGGATCCTGATGATTGATCCGAATGCCGAGGAAGGCGCCATCCTGGTCGGTGTGCTTGGCACCGGTCGGCCAGGAAAGGGACCGAACCAGTTCGACGATCCGGAAGGAATCGTCATCCGCGGGAACGAGTATTTCATCTCAGACAGCGACAACAATCGTGTCGTGAAATACACGGTGGCAATCAACTAGACGGCGGTTTCCCTGCTCCGCGACATGACCTCTCTATTTTTGCCGAATGCAGTCGGCGCGACATCCAGAAAGTGGTGAATGCGGATCTGGACGAAATTGCGCTGGCTCTGACGGACACTGTCAAACAGGCGGAAGATTCTGCAAAAACCTCCGAACAGGCTGCCACCTCGGTCCAGTCGATCGCAGCCGCCGCTGAAGAACTCGTGGCGTCCATTCAGGAAATCAGCCGCCAGGTCAAATCAGCGATGGACATTGCCCACAGCGCGGTCGAGGAAGCCGCGCAGTCGAGCAAGATCATGTCGGGACTGTCCGAAGATGCGAAGACCATCGGCAACGTGATCGAGCTTATTGACGGCATCGCCAACCAGACAAACCTGCTCGCGCTCAACGCTACAATCGAGGCGGCGCGCGCCGGGGAAATGGGCAAGGGCTTCGCGGTGGTCGCCTCGGAAGTCAAAAGCCTTGCCTCCCAAACAACCAAGGCGACGGAGGAAATCTCCAATCAGATCGTTTCGGTGCAGAACACCACCGACAATGCGGTGCTGGCGATCGAGAAGATCATGACGACCATCGAGAGGATCAATGAAATTTCGCTCGGCATTTCCTCGGCAGTCGATCAGCAGACGGCCGTGACGCAGGATATATCCAGAAACATGCAGATCGCGTCCGGAGGCGTCGAGAGGCTGACATCGAACATTCAGTCGATTTCGTCGTCGACAGCGCAGATCGATGCCGCGACCCACAAGGTTCGCGAAGCATCCCGCGCCCTCGGTTAGGTGTTCCCAGCATCCCGCAAAGCCCCTGTGTTGCTTCCCGGGGATTCTACGACTTGCCTTCCAGCCGGCGGCGCTCGTCTTCCGTGCGCAATTCCAGCCACATGGCGTTGAGGATGGCGAGGCAGCACGCCAGCGGCATGCCGAGCATCCAGGCGAAGTACCACATGTTTCTCTCCTCAGTAGGCCGAGTGATTGTCGCGTTCGATGGTTTCCTCGTCCACCTTACCCCACAGCACCTTGTAGACCCAGGCGGTGTAGACAAGCACGATGGGCAGGAAGATGAGGGTTGCCACAAGCATGTTGAACAGCGTCCGGTGGGTCGAGGATGCATCCCAGACCGTCAGGCTCGCCTCCGGCTGGACGGAAGACGGCAGGATGAACGGAAACATGGAGACGCCGACAGTTGAGATGATCCCGAAGATCGCCGTCTTGGAGACCGGAAAGATTAGCATTTCCAGCTTTGTCTGCAACAGGATCAGCGTCAGGAAAAGACCAAGGAAGCCGAGCGCCGGAGCCAGCCAAAGCACCGGGTGGACAGTGTAATTGTGCATCCATGCGCCTCCTTCCGTGATCGCCTGTTTGGCCAGGGGATTGGCGGCCATGTTCGGATCGATTTCGGAAGTGATACGGAACCCTTCCACATAGCCGCTGGCAACCAGATACCCTCCGAGCGCGAAAAGAACGATGGCGAGCCCGGCAGCGACCGTGCCGAACCGGCGGGCACGCCGGGCGATGTCGCCGCTGGCGCGCATGACCAGCCAGACCGATCCGTGCATGACCAGCATGGAAAGGGAAAGCAGCCCGCAGAGCAGCGAGAACGGCGAGAACAATCCGAAGAACGATCCCTCGTAGGTCATGCGAAGATCGTTATCCAGCGAGAATGGCACGCCGAGCAAAACGTTGCCGACAGCAACGCCGAAGACAAGCGCCGGAACGCAGGAGCCGGTGAACAGCGCCCAGTCCCAGGCAGTACGCCAGGATGGATCAGGCCGCTTGGAGCGGTACTTGAAGGCCACCGGCCGCAAGATCATGGCGGCAAGCACGACGAACATCGCCAGATAGAAGCCGGAGAAGCTGATGGCGTAAAGCGGTGGCCACGCAGCGAAGATCGCTCCGCCGCCGAGGATGAACCAGACCTGGTTGCCTTCCCAGGTCGGGCCGATGGTGTTGATGACGACGCGCCGCTCTATATCGGTCTCGGCGACGAAGGGCAGCAGCGTGCCGACGCCCATGTCGAAGCCGTCCATGACCGCAAAGCCGATCAGGAGGATGCCGAGCAGCAGCCACCAGATCATTTTCAGCACCGAGTAATCGATCAATTCATAGAGAACCATGTCTGCTTACTCCGCCGGAACAGTGGCTGAAGGAGAAACCGGCCGTCTGACGGAGGCGGGAAGGTCTTCCGTCCCCTCGCCGTCTTCCGGACCGATCTTGATATATTTGATCATCAGCGCGATCTCGATGACCAGCAGCACGCTGTAGAGCACGACAAAGCCGGCAAGCGTCAGCAGCACTTCGGTAACGCTGAGGCTGGAAACCCCGGCAGCGGTTGGCAGCATGCTCTCGATTATCCATGGCTGGCGGCCGTATTCGGCGACGAACCAACCCATTTCGCAAGCGATGAAGGGCAATGGAATGGACCAGACTGCAACATGCAGCATCCATCGGCGCTTCTCACGCATAAGGTCCAGCCGTCCGGAGGAAGAAAAGTAGAAGAAAACCGCCGTCATGAGGATGAAGAAGAAGCCGCAGGCCACCATGATGCGGAAAGCATAGAACATCGGCATGACTTCCGGCACCGTCGACCAGGCAGCCGCATCAACCTGTTCGGTCGTCGCTTCCATCGGATTGTCGGTGAACGGCAACAGCAGATAGGCATAGCCGAGAGAATTTTCGTTGATCCGGAAAGTCTCGCGCACATCCTCGCTGGCATTGGCCGGATCGTGACGGATCTTCTGCAATGCGTCCCAGGCAATCGCGCCCTGGCGGATTCGGTCCTTGGTGCGTTCGACGAGGTCCTTGATGCCGGGGATCACGGTGTCAAGCGAGCGGGTCGCGATCAGGCCCATGACGTAGGGCACTTCAATTGCGAAGACGTTCTCGCGTTTTTCCATGTCGGCCCAGGCGACAATGTTGAAGGATGCCGGCGCCGGCTCCGTGTCCCACATGGCCTCGATTGTGGCGAGCTTCATCTTCTGGTTCAGGTTCGCCTCATAGCCGCTTTCGTCGCCAAGGACGACCACCGAGAGGGCGGAAGCGAAACCGAAGGCGGAGGCAATGGCCATCGACCGCTTTGCAATCGCAATATGCCGCCCCTTGAGCATGTACCAGGCAGAGATGCCGAGCATGAACATGGCAGCCGTGACATAGCCGGCAGAAACCGTGTGCACGAACTTGGCCTGGGCCACCGGATTGAACAGCACCTCATAGAAGCTTGTGACTTCCATGCGCATGGTATCCGGGTTGAAGGCGGCGCCCACCGGATGCTGCATCCAGCCATTGGCGATCAGGATCCAGAGAGCGGAGAAATTGGTGCCGATGGCGACAGCCCATGTGGCCATAAGATGCTGGCGGCGGGAGAGCTTGTCCCAGCCAAAGAAGAAGAGCCCGACGAAGGTCGCTTCCAGAAAGAAGGCCATCAGGCCTTCGATCGCGAGCGGCGCCCCGAAGACGTCGCCGACATACTGGCTGAAATAGGCCCAGTTCATGCCGAACTGGAACTCCATCGTCAGGCCTGTCGCGACGCCAAGAACGAAGTTGATCCCGAAAAGCGTGCCCCAGAACTTGACCATCCGCTTCCAGATCTCGCGGCCCGTCATCACATAGACCGTTTCCATGGTCGCCAAAAGGACGGCGAGGCCTATGGTCAAGGGCACAAACAGGAAGTGGTAGAGCGCTGTCATGGCAAATTGCAGCCGGGACAGGTCAACGACGTTGAGTTCCATCGTATTCCCCCTTATCGGGCCAGTGAGAACCCGAGCACTAAAGACTGGAAAACCCGGCCTTCCGGCCGCCCCGGCAAGGTTACCGCTTCTCTGCCCGAGGAGCGGAAGTGCCTGCCAATCCCGTCAATGAACCGGCTTAGAAATTCGAGTCTTCCAATGCGGTGATCGTGGCCCAGTGCCAGGTCAAGGTCAATGCGACAGATCGGTTCACGCAACCTGAAGGCGTGCAAAACAGGACGCGAAGTCTTTGAATATCGGAAACAATCCGCAAAAGCAGCCTGTCCGGCCTCAGGACAAGGTGTCCAGCACGACAACCCTGTCCGCCCGCACCAGTTCCTGTTGCCTGTGCGCGATCATCAGAACCGAGGCCTTGCCCTTGAATGCAAAAAACCGGTCGAGCACATCAGCTGCGGTCGACGCATCCAGGCCTTCCGTCATCTCGTCCAGAATGAAAAGGTCCGGCGCTGTCAGAAACGCCCGCGCCAGCGCCAGGCGACGCTGTTCACCACCCGAAAGACCGAGCCCGCGCTCCCCCAGAACCGCGTTCAACCCCTCCCGGCCTTCCGCAATGCGGCCGGAGAGTGCCGCCTGCTGCAGCGCCTGCCAGAGCTGTTCATCGCTCGCCTCAGGATTGGCGATGCGCAGGTTCTCCGCGACGGTGTCGTTAAAGAGATAGGCCCACTGGCCGATCACGGTGATTTTCGCGCGCAGTTCCACCTCGCCGAACCGGCCGAGATCCTCGCCTTCCAGCCGGATGCATCCAGCAGCAGGTCGTCTCAGCCGCGCTGCGAGCGCTGCGACGGTGGACTTGCCGCAGCCGCTGCGTCCGGAGAGTGCAACCACCTCACCATGCCGGACGTCGAAAGACAGGTTTTCGACGACGTCCCGTTCGGCGCCCGGATAGCGGAAGACAACTTTGCTGAACGACAGGATCGGCCCCTTACTCTGCCTGCGAACCGCCTCGCCGTCTGCGCCCGGTGCTGCAGTCGTGTCTGCCGCCCCAAGTGCCAGAATGCGTCGGCAGGCGAGCATTGTGCGCGGAAGCTTCGCGAACCCCGGCAGCGTCATGGCAAAGATTTCCGGCAGTCCCATCACCACCAGAAGCAGTCCGATCGCCAGCGCCGGGCTCAATGTGCCGGTCAGGCTTGCGTCCGCGCAAACCAGAAGCGCAATTGCGAGGAACGCCTGACCGGCGAAGGCCGCAAGCGCGCTCAGCCGCTGTGCGCGGCGGTCTTCGATCTCTTCCGACAAGGCAAGACGCCGGTCCGCCTCCAGAACCGAGGCGGCAACGGCTTCACGTCCACCATAGATGGCGAGATCCCTGCGGCCGGCCGCAAGGTCGGTAGCGCGCAGACGCATGGCATCGAGCGCGGCATCGGACCTAATCGCTGTCGCCTTGTCGCAGCGAAATAGTACATGCAGTGCCAGCCCGGCCCAGAGCGCCAGAAAGGCGGCACCGGCAATCAGCAGCGCTGTCGAAAGCGAACTCCAGAGAAGCAGAGCACCCACTGCCACGGCAACCGCGACGGCGAGGGGAACGACCAGCCGAAGATAAATGGCATCAAGCGCGGAAATATCCAGCGTCAGCCGGTTGAGCAGCAGTCCGGAACGCCGTCCCACTCCACCGCGCGCCGCCATGGCCGAAAACAACCGGTTGCGAAAGCCGGTCAGGAAGCGGAACGTCGCATCGTGAGTCACGACACGTTCGCCGTATCGCCCAGCTGTGCGCAGGATCGCGAAGGCCCGGATCAATGCGCTCGGGGCGAAGATGTTTAGGAAAACTCCCGTCGTTCCGGCGACGGCGGCAGCCGTGATGAACCAGCCGGCGACGCCGAGCAACAAAAGACCGGCAACTGACGGCACCAGCGCCACGGCGAGACCGAGCCAGAAAAACAGGCGCCCTGCCCGGTGCTGCTGGCGGATGATGGTCCAGACGGATGTCATGCCGGCACCTCTTCAGGCCGAAGGCTGCCTTCTTCGCAAAGCGCGATCCGGCGGCCTGCGATGCATTGGAGGTTCGGATCGTGGGTCGCAATGATGGAAGTTCGGTTTTGAGTCAGCTTCTTCAGCCCCGCGATCACATCCGCCGCGGTTTCGGGGTCGAGGGAGGCGGTCGGTTCGTCAGCGAGCAGGATCGGCGCTGACTTTCGCATCGCGGCCCGCGCCAGCGCGACCCGGCGGACCTCGCCGACCGAAAGCCCAAAGCCGTCTTCTCCCAGCAGCGTGTCCAGCCCACGCGGCAGCCGCCGGACGAGTTCCTCTGCGCCTGCCAGCCGCAAGGCGGTCCAATAATCTTCGTCCCTTATCGTGTCCGGATCGTCGACAGCCCGCTTGAGATTGGACCTCAGGCTACCGTGAAAGAGCCTAGGTGCCTGCCCCAGCCAGATTACCTGGCGGCGCAACTCCTGCGCAATCTGATGAACTGGCCTGCCATCCACAAGGATCGCGCCTTCGACCGGCTCATGGAAGCCTAGAAGCGTGTCAATCAGCGTTGTCTTTCCGCTGCCGCTTGGACCTTCCAGCAGGACAGTTTCGCCGGCCGCGATCCGAAGATCGAGCTGATTGAAAACCTCTCGGCTTTCCAGGTGGATGGTCGCCGATCGGAACAGGATGTCCGGCGGCATCGCCAAGGTAAAGCCGCTACCGACACTGGCCGGGGCCGGGTCTAGCGACCGTCGGTCATCCGTATCCGTCGCAAAGAGCGTTTCAAGTTTCTCCAGAGCGGCCAGGCCACCTGCCCGGTCGTGGTAGGCGGCCGCAAAGGCCCGGAGCGGTGCAAAGAATTCGGGTGCCAGGAGGAGGACGAAAAGGCCCTCAGCAAAGGTTAGCGGCGCTCCCCAGGTGCCGGTTTGAATCTCTCCAAGCAGCGAGAAACCCACATAGACCGCGCAAAAGGCGATGCCGAGCGCGGCGAACAGCTCCAGTACCGTCGACGACAGGAAGGCGATTTTCAGGATCTGCATCGTCCCGGTTCGGAAGCGCTCTCCAGCTTCCGCAATCTGCGCTTCCGTCCGGCCGAGCGAACCGAAGACGGTCAAGGTCTCAAGACCGCGGATGCGATCGAGGAGAATGCCGCTCAGACGCGTCAGCTCCGCCTGCTGGCCGGCGCTTGCGGACTTGGCCTTCAGGCCGATCAACGCCATGAAGAGCGGAATTATCGGCCCGCAGATGAGCAGAATGAGCGCCGCAAGCCAGCTGACACAGGCGGTTGCCAGCACGATGCCGAGCGGCACCAGGCGGAGACGCATCGTCTGGGGTTCGTAGGTCCGGTAATATGGGCCGAGCAGATCGACCTGTTCGGTGACATGGGCCGCAAAAGCGCCGGAGGATGGAAAGGATGCCGCCGGCGAGCGGTCCACCGCACGCTTCAAAAGCTCTTGCCGCGCGCGGCTCTGGATGGCGCGGGCCGTCAGCCGCGCCATGTCTGCCGACCGGTTTTGCAGATAAAGTCGAAGCACCGCGACCAGAACTATGCCCACGGCCGAATACCAGACCACATCCTGGGGAAACACAGACGGTCCCGTAACGCCTGCAAATGGCAGCAGTCCGAGCGCCCATGCGATCAGGGCCGCCTGCCCGATCCAGAGAAGATCGGAAGCAGCCAACAGAAGGCCGGCCAGACGCAGGCTTTTGCTGTCAGCGGCATCCGCCTGGCCGAAGCAAGACGCAGAACCGCTGGTTCCGCCCGCCTCCATCTCCCCGACTGCCAAATTCTTCGGACTTTGCTTCGTCATCAGCCGTTTAGTGTCGCCCTGCCCGCCCAATTACAAGGGGCAGATTGCCACGGTGTCCGCCGTTTTGCCATGGAACGGATGTCTGCTCCCCAACGCTTCCTCTTCGGGTTAGACCCACATTTCCGTGTCCAGCCCAATCATCCTGACAGGAGGTTGTCAGGAGGCCTGTGCGATCTTTTGTTCAAGGGAGATTCCTCTGAAACTCAAGGAGACGAACATGTGCGAGCCCTGTCTCGAACTGGTGATTTTCAAGGTGAAGGATGCGGATGCCGCGCGTCATGCCCGCCGAAAGGCACGCGATACTGTCCAGACCTATGACGGTTTCCTGGCCTGGACGGCCTATGAAGCCGCTGAAGACGGCAATCTCTTTGCCGACCTGGTGTTGTGGCGCGACCTGGCCTCGGCCAAACGCGCGGCCGCGCGACTTGCAAAAGACCCGGTCTTCTCGGCGCTTCTTGCCGAGATCGACGGTCTCGTCTCGTTTGCGCATTATCATGCGGACTGGACCGTCGAAGCGCGGGCGCAGGCAGCCTGAGACCTGAGCCGGCGGAAAGACTTAAGCCTTGCATCCGCTTCTTCCGGATCGTCAAATATCGTCAGATACTCAACACCTTCCGGGAGAGAGACGAATGACAGGCAGGAGCAGAATTCCGGGACTGGACGGTTTCGTGATTGCCGCCCGCCTGGTGAGCTGGGGCATCTGGGGTCTTGGCGCTGCGCTTGCCGCGATCCTGCTCCTTGCCGCCACATTCACCGAAGCTCTGACCGCCTTCGCGGCTTTTCTCGTTCTGGGATATTGCGCGAGCCTGCTGATCATGGCCTATCGCGACGGAAAGCTGCTGCTGCCCTTTGGCTATATCTATCGCGAGAAGCAGCGCGCTGCTTTCTGGATATTCCTGAACATCTATTCCCTGCTGATCCCGGCCCTGCTGCTGGGGACTGCCGCCTATTATCTCGGCGTTTGATGTCCGGGTTCTAACTGGTGGATTAGTGGAGCGAATTTGACATTTGAGTCCCGCTCGCGGCTAGGCTGATGCTCAAATGTCAAATTCAAAAGCTCCACTAGAATCATATATTTATCTAGTGGTTCTTATGATTCTGACATTTGCTCCAGCGCTAGCAGCAGGGGGATGCAAATGTCAGAATCGAACCACTAGCGCCAGCTTTTACGGTCTACGACAACAAATATGTGTACCAACCGGTTGAAGTTTACTCAGCATTTGGTTCTGCAACCCCTCAGTAGTTCTGCAACGAGTTGAATCCACGAAGATCCGGCTCGCCTTCGCCTGGCGCGCGAGGCGCTTCATTCTACCGCTCGTTCTCAAGCTGGCGTTCCAGCGTGGCTATGACAGCAGCGATTGCCGCGTCGGCACGCTCCGCAGTGCATCTTGGCCGCAGCCGAGCAATGAGGAAGGGATCCCGGAACAGCTGTGTCGCGTCTTCGGCCAACTCGCAAGCCTTCGTTCTTTCCCGGCCCTCGAAAACTGTGCCGAGAATTTCCTCCAAGACGCTCTGCAGTTTCGCCACATGAAGTCCGACTGCCTCCGGGTTTTCCCCCGCAAGCGTCAGATAGGCCCGGAACAAATCCGGATCGGCATCATACCGGGCCGCTTTCAGGTCGCGTTGCACCCTGACAAAAGCCTTCAGTTTCGTTTGCCAGCTGTCCGCAGCGGATACTTTCTCCTGAAGACCGGCCTCGATTTCGGCAAACCAGCGCTCGGCCAAGGCAGCCATCAGGGCCGCCTTGTTCGGGATGAACCTATAGACATTCGACTGTGACATCCGGCAATCGGCCGCAAGATCGGTAACCGAGAAACGCGCTGTGCCAAGCCGCCTCAACCGGCGCTCCGCTGCCAAAAGCAAGGTTTCGCGGATTGCGCCTGCTTCTACCTTCGGTCTTGCCATACCTAGAGCCAGCGCCTGACGTTTTTTCTGTAGTCTTCGTAGCTTGAGCCGAATACCTGCCCGGCATTGCGCTCCTCGACCGGGATGTACCAGAACTCGGCAATCAGGAAAAAGGCGACCGCGAACAACACGTTCAAAAACTCGTTGGTGCATAGGGCGACCCCGAGCAGGATGAGCAGGAACCCCAGATACATCGGGTTTCGAGAAATCGCGTAGATCCCGGAAGTCACCAGCCGGGTCGGCGTGCGGAAAGTATGAATTTCCGTTTTCTGCGATCGGAACGTGCCGTGACCCTTTTTCAGGAAGACCAACCCCACGGCGGCAATCGCAAGACCTGCCCATTGGTAGGGCGCCGGGAACATCGGCGATCCGGGGCAAAAGATCGTGACCGGGATCATCGACAACAGGAAGACGCCGACAAGGGCGGGTGGAATTATCTGTGGCATGACAGGTCTCCAAAACCGTATATTGAAAGATAATAAATTTCATCTTTTATTATTTTACAAGTCAAAAAAGACGCCCCCGGCAAAACCGGGAGCGCCAAATCGGACGCAAGTCCGGGAGGAACTATTTCATCGTCGGAATGACGAACTCTGCCCCGTCCTTCAGACCCGACGGCCAGCGGGAGGTCACGGTCTTGGTGCGGGTGTAGAACTTGAACCCGTCCGAACCGTGCTGGTTGAGATCGCCGAAGCCGGACTTCTTCCAGCCGCCGAAGGTGTGATAGGCGAGCGGCACCGGAATCGGCACGTTGATGCCGACCATGCCGATATTGATGCGCGAGGCGAAGTCGCGGGCGGTATCGCCGTCACGGGTGAAGATCGCCGTGCCGTTGCCGTATTCGTGGCTGAGCGGCAGTTCGAGGGCTTCCTCGTAGTTCTGGGCACGGACGACAGAGAGAACCGGGCCGAAGATCTCGGTCTTGTAGATCTCCATGTCCTTGGTGACGTTGTCGAAGAGGCACCCGCCCATGAAGTAGCCGTTCTCATAGCCCTGCATGGAGAAATTGCGGCCATCGACGACGAGCTTGGCGCCTTCCTTGACACCCTGGTCGACGAGGCCCTTGACGCGGGCAAGCGCTTCCTTGGTGACCAGCGGGCCGAAATCGACATCGTTGCCTGCGGTGTATGGCCCGATCTTCAGGGCTTCGACCTTCGGGGCAAGCTTGGCAATCAGCGCGTCCGCGGTGCTGTCGCCGACCGGAACGGCGACGGAGACGGCCATGCAGCGCTCACCGGCGGCACCATAGCCTGCACCGATCAGAGCGTCGGCAGCCTGGTCCATGTCGGCATCCGGCATGATGATCATGTGGTTCTTGGCACCGCCGAAGCACTGGGCGCGCTTTCCGGAAGCCGTTGCACGGGCATAGACATACTGGGCGATCGGGGTGGACCCGACGAAGCCGACAGCCTGGATGGTTTCGTCGTCGAGGATCGCATCGACCGCGCTCTTGTCGCCGTTGACGACGTTGAGGACGCCCGCCGGCAAGCCGGCTTCGATCATCAGTTCGGCCAGCATGATCGGCACGGAAGGATCGCGCTCGGACGGCTTCAGGATGAAAGCGTTGCCGCTGGCGATAGCCGGGCAGAACTTCCACATCGGGATCATGGCGGGGAAGTTGAACGGCGTGATACCGGCAACGACGCCAAGCGGCTGGCGCATGGAGTACATGTCGATGCCCGGGCCTGCGCCCTCGGTGAACTCACCCTTGAGAAGATGCGGCGCGCCGATACAGAATTCGGCGACTTCCAGACCGCGGATGACGTCGCCCTTGGCGTCCGGCAGGGTCTTGCCGTGCTCGCGGGAGAGCGCCTCGGCAAGCTTGTCCATGTCGCGGTTGAGAAGATCGACGAACTTCATCATCACGCGAGCGCGGCGCTGCGGGTTGGTGGCAGCCCAGGCCGGCTGTGCGGCCGCGGCATTGGCAATGGCTGCGTCCATTTCAGCCTGGCTGGCGAGTGCGACCTGCGCCTGCACTTCGCCGGTTGCCGGATTGAAGACATCCGCATAACGGCCGGACGTGCCTTCAACACGCTTGCCGCCGATAAAATGACCGATCTTTTCCATGTCGCGTTTCTCCCAAAATGTCTGACGCGCCGGCTGACACTGAGGTGGCCGGGTCCGGCTTTCTTTCTGACTTTTATTTTTGCCGCAAACAAGACCCAGAAATCCGGACCTGTTGTGCATTTTTTATAGTTATGGCAATAAAACTTCGCGGCGATCACGATAGATCCAATCCTCTCTCCGTGTCATCCCGCTTGCGGCGAAGCGGAGAACCAGGCCCCTGGAATCCCGGGATGCGCATAGAGAAATGAGGATGACGGTGAAGTTTCCCGGATCCTCGCCTTTGCGGGAATGACGACGAGAAATTGGAAATTCAACGCCATGAACTGGGACGACATCCGCATCTTTCTTGCCATTGCGCGCTCGGGGCAGATCCTTTCCGCCGCACGGCGGCTCGGGCTCAATCATGCAACCGTCGCCCGGCGGCTGACGGCACTGGAGGACAGCGTCGGCACGCGTCTCTTCGACCGGTCGACCTCGGGCTGCGTCCTGACCGAGGCCGGCAGCCGCTTCTTCGAGCGGGCGGAACGGATCGAGGCCGAGGCCGTCGCGGCGGAAGCCGATCTTGGCCATGACACACCGGAGATTTCCGGCACCGTGCGCATCGGGGCTCCGGACGGTTTCGGTGTTGCCTATCTCGCGCCTCGCCTCGGCAAGCTTACGGAAAAGCATCCCGGGCTGACGGTACAGCTCGTGCCGGTGCCGCGGTCCTTCTCCCTCTCCCGGCGCGAAGCGGACATTGCAGTGACCATCGACCGGCCGGAGACCGGCCGGCTGGTGGCGGGAAAGCTCGTCGACTATTCGCTTGGTCTCTACGCTTCGCGAACCTATCTGAAGGCCCGCGGCACCCCCTCCACGGCAACAGATCTCAGCGCGCACGATCTGATCGGCTATGTGGAGGATCTTCTTTATTCGCCGTCGCTCAATTACGGGATGGAGATCGTCAAGAACTGGACCGCCCGCTTCGAGATTGCCTCAGCCCTCGGCCAGACCGAGGCGGTGCGGTCCGGCGCGGGTATCGGCATCCTGCACGATTTCATCGCACGCGATGATATAAAGCTTGTCGCCGTTCTGCCGGAAATCAAGCTGCGCCGGGCGTACTGGATGGTCACCCATGAAAGCTCGCGCCCGCTGCGCCACGTCGCTGCCGTCCAGGAATTCCTGCGCGATCAGATCGCGCGCGACAGGGCGATATTCGGCTGACCGGTCTCGCTGCTATCGCCAGCGTGCCGTGGCTTCCAACCATTCCCGTGTCCGCGTTTCCGGATCGGCGTTCAGAGTAATGTCGGTCACAACCGCCGCACTGTCGGCACCGTTTTCAAAGACGCCCGGCAGACGCTCCGGATTAAGGCCACCGATTGCGACCAATGGCAAATTGCCGACCCTGGCTTTCCACCGGGCGATCTTCTCGATCCCCTGCGGTGCCCATTTCATCTTCTTCAGGATCGTCGGATAGACCGGGCCCAGTGCCACGTAGTCAGGATTGACGCTGAGCGCCGTGCCCAGTTCCTCGCCGTCATGGGTCGAAACGCCGAGCCTCAAGCCCGCCTTGCGGATCGCGGCAACATCCGCGTCGGCCAGATCTTCCTGACCGAGATGGACGAAGTCGCAGCCCTCCTCAATGGCGAGCTGCCAGTAATCATTGACGATCAGCTGGCAACCGTGCTTCGCGCAGATCTCCTTGGAAGCGGCGATCTCGCGGCGCAGAACCTCTTCCGCAGCATCCTTGATGCGCAGCTGTACAAGCTTGACGCCGAGCGGGATCAACCGGGCAATCCAGTCGGAACTGTCGACGATGAGGTAAAAGGGATCGAGCTTCATTCAAACACCGCCATTCCAAGCACCGGGGTCGAGGGAACCGCCATATCGCGCGGTGCCAGGGGATTTGCTTCATATGCGAGCCGTCCAGCCTCGATAGCGAGACGAAAGGCCGTTGCCATGGCAACCGGATCGCCGGCCTTCGCCACTGCCGTATTGAGCAGCACCGCGTCGAAACCGAGTTCCAGGACTTGCGTTGCATGAGACGGGCGTCCGAGTCCTGCATCTACCACCAGCGGGATATCGGGGAAATGAGCGCGATAGGTCCTGAGCGCTTCCGGATTGACCGGACCACGCGCCGAGCCGATCGGCGCGCACCAGGGCATCAGCACCTTGCAGCCTGCTTCCAGCAGCTTCTCGCCAACGACGATGTCCTCGGTCGTATAGGGAAACACCTTGAAGCCATCCTCGCTCAGGATACGGGCAGCTTCCACCAATCCAAACACATCCGGCTGCAGGCTGTCGTGTTGTCCGATGACTTCCAGCTTGATCCAGTCCGTTCCGAACAAATCCCGCGCCATCTTCGCGGTCGTGACGGCTTCCTTGACCGAGTGGCAGCCGGCAGTGTTCGGCAGTATTTTGACACCAAGCTGCCGGATCAGCTCCCAGAACTTGCCGCCAGAACCGGTCCCAGCGCTTTCCCGGCGCAGCGAGACGGTCAGGATGTCCGTACCCGAGGCTTTCACCGCTTCTCCCAGGATCTTCGGCGAGGGATATTGCGCCGTGCCCAATAGAAACCGCGAGGCGATCTGTTCGCCGTAGAATTCCGGCATCTCTCAGCCCCCCTGCATCGGCGACAGGATCTCGATCCGGTCTCCGGCTGCGAGGCTGCAGGCAGAGCGTTCTTCCGCGATGACGAGATCGCCGTTGCGGGCGGTCGCAAGAAAGTCGTGGTCGTAGGCAAGTTCCTCCAGCAAAGCCGCCAGCGTGGTGCTCGCAACCTCCCGATCTTCGCCGTTAATGATGAGCTTCAAGGGTCTTCTCCTGAAGATGATGAAGGAGTGTCTTTGCGGCTTCGCTTGCATAGTGGGGCGCCAGCAAAAAGCCGTGGCGGTAAAAGCCGTTGAGCGAGAGGGTATTTTCGCTGAACGAAATGCGCGGCAGGTTGTCGGAATAGGCGGGCCGGAGCCCTGCCCCGGTCTCCACGATCTTGGCTTCCGCAAAACCCGGATGAAGGCTGTAGGCAGCGTTGAGCAGCTCCATCGTGGACCGGACGCTGACCGGGCCCTCGTCGCCGCTTTCGATCATTGTGGCGCCGACCATGAAAAGGTGATCTTCCCGCGGCACCACATAGACCGGAATGCGCGGATGCAACATCCGCACGGGCCGCGCCAGGGAAACGTCAGGCGCGTGAAGCAGCAGCATTTCACCGCGCACGGGCCGCAGGTCCGGATCGCCCGCGGCAATTCCTGTGCACTCGGCCACAAGACCGGCCTCCGCCCCCTGCCCGGCCTCAGCCCCGAAAACAAAGCGGACACCGTCTGCTTCCAGCTTTTTGCGCAGTGCCATGAGCGCCTTGCGCGGATCGAGATGCGCTTCTTCAGAAAAGAACAGCCCCCTTGCGAAACGGTCACCAAGGTCGGGTTCCAGACCGGAAATCTCTGCCGCACCGATCCTCTCGAATCCGGTCGTGCGGGAGGCGAACCTGTCGAGCTCGGCAATATCGCGCGGTGGCGCAACAACGAGTGTTCCCTTCCGGCTGACATGGCCGGGCAATACCTTGTCCCACCAGCAAATGCTTTCCCTGCCGAAGGTGAGCACGTCTTCTTCGGCATTCTCCCGCTCGCACCAGGGAGCCAGCATGCCACCGGCGAGCCACGAGGCGCTGCCGGTCTGGTCTTTTCGAACTTCGAGGATCGTGACGTCTGCCCCGCGCGCACGAAGCTCGTGAGCAAGAGCAAGGCCCGCCACACCTGCGCCGCGGATTGCAATTCTCATGACTGCCCCCTCAGGCTCGGCGAGGCAGATACGAAGTTCAAATTCGGAGGCGCAGTTTCCGGCACGCAGGACTTTCCGCAGCGATTGAACAGCACTGCACAATTCAGTCAGTCCGGCTGGAGAGGCTGCCCGGGATCTGATTCCGGGTTCCGGAACGCCCAAGACGAAGACACCCTCCCTTCGCCAGCATGACCTGGATCAGGTTCATCGGGTCCCTGCGCTGCGCGGATGCGCCCTGCAGTATCTCAGCCCCTTGTCGGGACACCCCGGGTGAACGCCAGTTGTGCCGGGACAGCAAGCGCGCTGTCAAGAGTGGAACGGCTGCCTCACCCCAGGTCGGGAAGATCGTCGAGGAACTGTTGCATGTCGGTGAAAGTCTGGAGTTTGTATACCCGGAGATGAGACGGCGGCGCGCGATAGACCGCGTCCAGCTTGACACGGGCGGATTGCCGGGTGCGCCAGATGAAGCGGACAAAGTCGACGGTTTGCAAATTGAACTGCTCCGGGCACCCGTCGGGCAAATCCGGGCGGCTCTGGCCGTAATAACGCAGCGAGCGTTTCAGCACGCGGTAGATCCGTCTGCCGACGGGAGCATCGAGCCAGACGAAGGTGTCGGCCCGCGCGATCCGTTCGGCATAGGTGCTCGAGTGACCGCCTTCGAAAATCCAGGTGTCCTTCATGTGCACTTCGTGGGTCATCCGGTCTTTCTCCGCGCGGCTCCGCTCGACCCAACCCGGCCGGTAGTGGATCTTGTCCATGTGAAAGACCGGCAATCCGGATTTTTGCCCGAGCGCGGCGGCGAACGTGCTCTTGCCGGAGCCGGGGCCGCCGACGATCATGACGCGTTTCATAATGCACCTTTTGGTTCGGAAGGGCCGGACGTTATACACGCTCCGGTTTTGACGGCAACCCGGAAACGGACTGTTCAATGGACACACGCGGCGCAGCAGCCCTATCTAACGAGGAGATGAAATTTTCCATCGAGGATGACGCTGATGAGCTGGTTGAACTGCCCCGATCCTATTGCCGGAAACGCAGCGAGCTGCGATCCGATCGAGACCATAATCGTCCCGCGGACTTCCGATCTCGGCGGTTTCTCCGTCCGCCGCGCGCTGCCCTCGGCCAGACGCCGGATGATCGGTCCCTTCATCTTCTTCGATCAGATGGGTCCTGCGGAGCTTCTCGTCGGCGGCGGCATCGATGTGCGCCCACATCCGCATATCGGTCTTGCAACTGTCACCTATCTCTTTGAAGGCGAGATGTATCATCGCGACAGTCTCGGCACCGAGATTGCCATTGCCCCGGGCGCCCTCAACTGGATGAGCGCCGGCAAGGGCATCGTTCATTCGGAGCGTGAACAGGCGGAGCGCAAGCAGCAGCCCCGCTCTCTCTTCGGCCTGCAGAGCTGGGTCGCCCTGCCGCAGCACCTTGAGGAAAGCGACCCCACCTTCCAGCATTTCGGAACGGATGAGCAGCCGGAGTTCGCCGACAAGGGAGCATCGGTCAAGCTGATCGCCGGAAGCCTTTATGGTCATAAGGCGCCGGTTCAAACGGCCTCGGACATGTTCTATGCGGACATCTCCCTCGCCCCCGGCGCAAAGATCCCGCTCGATGCCGGCTGGGAAGAACGCGGTCTTTACACGGTGTCCGGGCAGATCGAGGTCGCAGGCCAGAGCTTCGATCCCGCACAGCTTCTGGTCTTCAAGCCGGGTGACCATCTGGTAATCGAAAACAACACGCCCCATCCGGCACGCTTCGTTGTCCTCGGCGGGGAACCAATGGACGGCCGGCGTTACATCTGGTGGAACTTTGTCTCTTCCTCGAAGGAGCGCATTGAACAAGCCAAGGAAGATTGGCGGCAAGGCCGGTTCGATACGGTACCCGGCGACGCGGAGGAGTTCATTCCCCTTCCCGACCGTCCGGGGCCGTAATTGTCCAGCCGCTCTCCAGTGGCGGCGCCTGTTCGAAGCGGTCGGAGGGCCGGATCAGGTCCGGCTCGCCAAAATCGAGAATGATGTTGAGCCGGCGGCTTGCGCGCGCATCGCCGGTGAGCTTCGGGTCTTCGGGCGCAACCGACAGGCGGACGCCGCGATGGCTCGTCTCCAGCTTTGCAAAACCGGAAATAGCCGTCCTGAAGTCTTCCGGAACCGTCCAGCCGTAGCGGCCCGCAAGGGCGTCAATCACCAGCCAGACGGCTTCGAGACCGATCTGCTTCTGTTTCGGATCCTCGACAACCAGCTTCAGCCTCAAATAGTCGATCTTGGTTTCAGAAGGACCGCGCAGCAGGAAGAACAGGGTCGTCGGACCATAGTCGACACTCGGGGTCGTCAGTGGCACCAGTTCGGATGCGCATTGCCAGCGCTTCGTCTGAAACGGCGCCCGGCGCCAGCCCGGGTTTTCAAGACCGAGGCTGCCCAGCTCGGTGCAAAGGGCATCGGGCTGGCCCAAAAAAGCGCGTTTGAGTTCAGCCGCAAGCTCCGGCTTCGGATTGAGCAAGGCGGTTCTTGTGATTTCAGGCAACGGCTGCAGGGGATCCGGTAAAGGCTGCTCGATGGCAACCTCTTCGACATCGGCCCCCTGACGGAAATGCCAGAGCGTACCGCCGATTGTTGCGCTTGCGATGATCAGCGCCAATGCCCCCCAGAGATAATAGGATGCAAGGAAGGAAGCCCTGGAAGTTGGGTGTCCCGGCACCGATGGCGCGGCTTTTCGGGGAGACGTGACAGGCTCGGCGGCATCGTCCGCCCACCGCGGTCCGCTGCTGCGGGCCTTCGGCTGTCGAGCGGACCGCATGTCCTTGTCGTGGCGGGTGTCTTCCATTTGAGTCTTGTGACAGAGTTCTCGTTCGTTCGCTACCGGATGCGGTGTTCCGGTCCTGGGCATAGGCACGTCCTGCAACCAACTGCACATATGACCTTCCGGCAGACGGTTTTGTCCTAAAGTCCAAAAATGGCGCTTCTGCGGGCGAACGTCTCAGGTATTTCAGGAAAACTGTCGCGCTTAACGGCTAAAGTTGTTCGGCAGGGGCAAGAAGCCGCGCTTCGCACTTGAAGCAAAGACCTTTCGGCTTATAGGGTGCGTCGCGATCAGCCGCTCTTGCCCGGATTTGCCATGCCCACTGAAATGACCTCGCCATTTCCGGCCGACACCAAGACACTGCGCCGGAAGATCATCGAAACGGCACGGGCGCTTCCAAGGCTCGGTCTCACCAAGGGCACCTCGGGCAATGTGAGCGCGCGAATCGGCAGCGGCTTCCTCATCACGCCGTCCGGCACGCCCTATGAGGACCTAGAGGAAGACAGCATCGTCGCCGTCGATTTCGACGGCTGCTACCGGGGCGATATTCTGCCCTCTTCTGAATGGCGGATGCATCTGGATTTCTATCTGGCGAAACCGGCCTGTGGTGCCGTCGTGCATTGTCACAGCCCGCGGGCAACGGCACTCGCCTGCCATCGACGCGGCATTCCGGCCTTTCATTACATGGTGGCCCTGGCGGGCGGCGACCGGATCGACTGTGCGGCCTATGCCAGCTTCGGCACAAAGGCACTTTCGGAGGCCATGATCGCCGCACTTGGCGCGCGCAATGCCTGCCTTCTTGCCAATCACGGCCAGATCGCCGGTGGACCGACGCTGAAAAAGGCGCTCTCGGTCGCGGAAGGTGTCGAGGATCTTGCGGATCAATATCTGTCGTCCCTGGCGCTTGGCGAACCGGTGATCCTGAGTGCCGACGAGATGGCGGACATTCTGAAAAAATTCAAAAGCTACGGCAAACAGACAAAAGACCTCGAAGACGGTCAGGCGGCCGCCTTCGAATTGCCAAAACGGGTGGACTGAAATGCGGCTTGGAATCGACTGGGGCGGAACGAAAATCGAAATCATCGCCCTTTCTAACGAAGGAATGGAACTGCACCGTCAGCGGGTCGATACGCCGCGCGACGATTATCAGGGCTGTCTGGAGGCCGTCCGCTTTCTAGTGGAAGCCGCGGAAGCTGCGACCGGCGAAACCGGAACGCTTGGCCTCGGCATTCCGGGGTCGCTGTCTCCGCGTACGGGGCTGGTCAAGAACGCCAATTCCACCTGGATGAACGGCAAGCCGCTGGACAAGGATCTGCAGGCGATCCTCGGCCGTCCCGTCAGGATCCAGAACGATGCCAATTGCCTGGCTGTTTCCGAAGCGACGGACGGTGCCGGTGCCGGTGCTCACATCGTCCATGCCATCATCATCGGAACGGGCAGCGGTTCGGGCATTGCGATCGATGCCAAGGCACATCTCGGTGCCAACGGCATTGGCGGCGAATGGGGCGGGATTACCGTGCCGTGGCTCAAACCGGAGGAATATCCGGGGCCGGACAGCTGGATCGGCCACAAGGGTGTTATCGACCGTTGGTGTTCCGGGACCGGTTTCCAGCTCGACTACAAGGAAAAGACCGGAACGCTTCTGAAGGGTCATCAGATCATGGACCTGAAACGGTCTGGCGACGCGACCGCGACGGCGGTTTATGAGGCCTATGTCAGCCGCCTCGCACGCGCGCTCGCCATGTCGGCCAATCTCCTCGACCCGGATGTCTTCGTGCTCGGCGGCGGCATGTCGAATGTGGACGAGCTCTATGAAGACCTGCCGCCCGTCATGGCGCCCTATATCTTCTCCGACACGTTCGAGACGCCGATCCGCAAGGCGGTTCACGGTGACAGTTCCGGTGTGCGCGGTGCTGCCTGGCTGTGGGGATAAGCTTCCGGTCGTCAAACGACGAGCCATAAACCAAAAAGGCCTGCGCGAAAGCACAGGCCTTTTTGGGTTCCGGCAAAGCACGTGGTCAGGTCTTCAGGCGGCCAAGCGTCACCAGGACGATCCCGATACCGACCGAGGCGACGGCAGCCAGTTTGGCAAGGTTGGGAACCTCGCCGAAGACCAGGAACCCGAGGCCGAGACCAACAACGGCCGCGACCGACCCGATCTGGCTGAGATAGACCGGCCCCGCGGTCTGCTGCAGACGGAAGTAGAGGCCGTATTGAATGGCGAAGATGGCCGTCTGAGCTGCAAGGAGCCCCGCCGAGGCCGAGGTCCAGGTTACCGGCACCACCGGGATACCGGCGATCGCGGTGAAGAGCGCCAGCGCCATAAAGCCGGTTGCCATCATGCCGAGCGCCAGATCGACAGGTTTCACCCCATTCGGCCATTGCATCGTGCGGTAGATGTTGCCCGTTGCCAGGAAAACCGGGATCGACAGCGCGATCATCGACCACCAGGACGCTTCCACCGAAAGATCCTTGCCGGAAACCGCGAGCAGGACACCGCCGGCGAGCCCGAAGAGCACACCCGTTCCCCTGAGCAACTGCGGACGCTCCAGCCGAAGCAACACCGCGAAGGCGTAGGTCAGGACCAGCGGAAAGGCGAAACTCAGCGAGACGAAGCCTGCCCCCACCTTAGGTGCCGCATTGACCGCGATCATGTTGGGGATGATGAACAGGACCCCGCTCATCAACAGATAGATGCCCAGTCGCCCATAGCCGCCTTCCGGTCGCGAGACCTCTGCTTTCCGCCTGCCGTTGCCGAGCCGGGTAATCAGGAACAGCCCCAGGGCACCACCCAGGATCGACCATTGCAGCAAGGCCAGCGGATGCCAGCCCGCGGAAGGGCCCGCCTTGGCGATGATGGTGGATACGGCAAGAAAACTGCCGACGACAAGAAGAAGAACAAGGGGCTGCTCAAGCGCAACTGTGCGACCCCTCTTCCCGTCTGCCCCCGCTTCCGAACTGATCGTGTCCGCCATCGGACTGTCCTTTCTGAGACGTGACGCCGGCCCTCTGCCGCGTCGATAGGACAGAGGTATCATTTTTTATCTCGTTTTCAAGATACTTTACATCAAGATTCTTGACTGCAATTGACATCTCCCCGAAAACCGGAGAGTCTCCGGAGGAGAAAGAAACGAAAGATCAGACATTTATCCAGCGTCCACACATCGCACACGAAAAAGGTGTATGAGACGCCGTGCCCCCAATACGGAACGCGTTCGATGACAGCTCAGTCCCCCGGCTCCAAGGCCTCGAAAGACCATCTCTTCGGAGATCCGGAGGATCTCCTGCTTGACCGCGCCGAGCGTGCGCGGCGGCAATGGCAGAAGGAATTGCCGGATTTCAAGGACCGGCTCGCGCCCATGGTCCTTCTCGGACGCTTGAACGAAGCGGCACAGGTGCTGAGCCGGGACTATCTCGCCCCTGCCTATGCGGATATCGGGTTGAAGACCGGCGAATTTGATGTGCTTGCGACGCTCGTGCGGTCCGGCCCGCCCTACAAGCTGACACCGACAGAGCTTTACCGGACGACAATGATGAGTTCGGGCGGCATGACGGCCCGGGTGGACAAGCTTGAAAAGGCCGGGCTGGTCGAACGCTGTCCGCATCCGGATGACCGCCGCGCGCTGACCGTGTGCCTGACGGAAAAGGGCCTCAACCTGATCAAGACACAGATGGCCGGCTATATCGACACGCAGCACCGTGCAGTCGGGGGATTGACCGGCGAGGAACAGCAGCAATTGTCCGGCCTACTGGAAAAGTTGATCCGGTCGGTCAGCGATCCTCTTTCCAAAAACCGCTGATCTAGGCGGCCGTTTCGCGCAGGACCGATTCCAGCAGGGTCCATTGCCGCTGCGAGATTGCCTCCCTCGAGGCCAGCACCCAATAGGTCTGGGGACTGGCAAGCGTCTCCTCGCACGGCCTTTGCAGACGCCCGGTTTCCAGGTCCTCTCGGCAAAGTGGAAGCGAGGCGAGCAGAACACCGTGTCCGGCACGCGCTGCGCCGAGGGCCGAGACGAAGGTGTCGAACCTCAGCGCGGGAAGCGGCGTCGACGGCGTAGCGAAGCGCGCACTCCATTCGCTCCATCCGGGCCGAGGACCGGAAAGCGCAATACGCGGCAACTCCGTCCAGGGCTTGCCGGACTGTAGCAAATCCGGCGAGGCAACCGGAGCAATGCGTTCACCAAACAGCGGAAACCGGTACGCAACGGGCCAGTCGCCGCTGCCATAGCGGATGCGGATCATGTCGTCTTCCTGCGGCGTGTCCGTGGTCAGGACCATGGTGCGGAAGGAGAGCTGTGCATCGATCCCGGCAACGAGACGGCCAAGCCGCGGCTGGATCCAGAGATCGATGACCGACGAACTTGCCGAAACAGTCAGCCTGTTTCGCGAAACGCCGAACAATCCCTCCGTGCTCCGGCGCAGGCTTTCGAATGCCGAACGCACATGCGGCAGCCAGGCTTCGCCCTCCACGCTCAAGGCAATGCTGCGCGCCTGACGCAGGAAAAGCTGAGTGCCGAGCCGCTTCTCAAGCTTGTCGATCCGCTGGCTGACGGCCGCTTGGGTCACACCGATGTCCCGCGCGGCTGCGGTAAAACTGCCGCAACGCGCGGCAGCTTCGAAAGCACGCACCCACTCCAGCGGCAGGTTCTCGAGCCGGGACCGATCCATTAGCAAAACACCATCTCAGTCTTGAAATTCGTAATTTGATTTAATGGATAGTTCGCCCGATCCTTGGTTTCAATCACTGAACTCAAGGATCTGACCGATGGCGGACGTATCAATCCTGGATGGCGGTACTTATCTTGCCCTGACGACCGGCGGTAAGACACACCGGTTCCACGCGATCTGGCTGCGCGACAATGCGAGCGACCCTGAGACGCGATCGCCCGGCAACGGCCAGCGCCTGATCGCCTTGCGCGACATTGACGCCGGCACCAGGATTTCAGCCGCGGAAATCCGGAACGGCTCCCTGTCGGTTACCTTCGCGCCAGAAGGCAAGACGGTGAGCTATTCCCTTCCCTGGCTGCTTGCCAATTCCTACGACCGCCCGGAGGCCAACCCAAGCGGCTGGTTATCCGATGGCGTCGAAACCTGGGACGCGAAACTGAACCGGCAGGTTCCTACTGCGGATTTTGAAGCTGTCCGCACCGATCCATCCGTGAAAGGACAGTGGCTTGCACAGATCGCGAAATACGGCTTTGCCAAGCTGACCGGCGGTCCAGTCGAGGACGGTGCCCTGATGAAGGTGGTGGAACTCTTCGGTTATGTCCGGGAGACGAACTACGGACGCCATTTCGAGGTCCGCACGGAAGTCAATCCGACGAACCTTGCCTTTACCGGCCTCGGCCTCCAGGCCCATACGGACAACCCCTACCGCGATCCTGTGCCGACGGTTCAGGTGCTCTATTGCCTCGAAAGCACCGCTGCGGGCGGCGAAAACATGGTGGTCGACGGCTTTGCGGCAGCGCTTCGCCTCAGAGATGAAAACCCGGCGTGGTTCGACGTTCTCAGCCGCTATTGTGCAAGGTTCGAATATGCCGGTGAAAAGGGCGTGGCGCTGCGCTCGCGCAGGCCGATGATTGAACTTGCCCCCGACGGCGAGCTGATCGCAATCCGCTTCAACAACCGCTCTGCCGCCGCAATCACCGACGTTCCGTTCGAGGACATGGCGACCTACTACGCAGCCTACCGCAAGCTGGGGGAAATCATCGACGACACCGCGATGGAAGTGACCTTCCGGCTGGAACCGGGCGAGTGTTTCATCGTCGACAACACGCGCGTCCTGCATGCGCGCAAGGCCTATTCCGGCACTGGTACCCGCTGGCTGCAGGGATGTTATGCCGACAAGGACGGCCTTCTTTCGACGCTGGCTGCGCTGCAATCCGCCTTGCCGGAGGCTGCGGAATGAGCAAACCGGAGTTTGCCGACCTTTCGCGTGAAAACATCGTCGCCTTTCTTGGCGATATCTTCGAGCGCTGCGGCGACGAGGAATATCTCGGCGAGCCGGTCACAATGGCCGAGCACATGTTGCAGGGGGCAACACTGGCGGAGCAGAACGGGCTCGACGAAGACATCATCGTCGGCGCCCTATTGCACGATATCGGTCACTTCACCTCCGAATTCGGCACGTTTTCGATGGAGGACACAGTGGACCGCTTTCACGAGGAAGCGGGTGCCGAAGTGTTGGCGCAGTTCTTCCCATCCGTCATCACCGACTGCGTGCGCCACCACGTTGCCGCCAAGCGCTATCTCTGCGCAACCAAGCCCGACTATTTCAAGCGCCTTTCCGAAGCCTCCGTTCACTCGCTCAATTTGCAGGGCGGGCCGATGAGCGCCGAGGAAGTCGCCGAGTTCGAAAAGAATCCGAACCTGAAAAAGATCATCCAGGTGCGTTATCTCGATGAAGCCGGCAAGCAGCCGGACATGGCAACGCCCGACTTCTGGCACTTCGCGCCGATGGTGCAGCGGATCGTCGACAGGCATCTCGGTGAATAGGCCAGTCCAACCCTTGCCCTACTCGGACAGAACATGGCCGGAGGTTTCCCGAAAAATGTCCTGCCCCTCGCGCACCAGCACCACCTCGCCGGTATAGGTGCCTGCAGGCCACCCCGCGGATCTGGTCTTGCGGCCGACATAGGCAACCCACTGGGCTTTGTTGGCTTCCAGGGGCTGGCCCTCACTTTCGGCAAGGACGCCGTCGGGGCCGGTCAGTTTCAGCGCAATCCGATCTCCCTTCTTGAGATTGATCAACCGGGCATAAAATACCAGCGCGGGCGCCTTCGCCGCGGCAATTGTCACGTCAGCTGTTTCCAGTTCGATCGTTCCGACCGGGCCGCCCGCCAGCCCTTTCTCGATCAATGCCCCCTTGGCATGCTTCAAAAGCGGATCAACGGGGTCACGCCAGAGCCCCTGACCGGTGACGGCCGTTGCTCCCGCCTCACAGATTGCCGCGCGCTGTCGCGTTTTTTCCACAGTGCCGAGGAATGGATCGACGATCTCGCCATTATGTCTCACGGCAAGATGCACATGGGCAAAGGCCGCGAACCCCGAATAGCCGACCTGCCCGATGGCCTGACCCCGCTGGACGCGATCGCCGGCCGCCACGACAACAGAGCCCTCTCGAAGATGGCAGTATTGGGTTTCCCAGCCATTTTGGTGGGAGATCACAACGCCATTGCCGCATTCCTTGTCTTGGACAGCCTGCCGGTCTTCCTTGGTGCGCATCAGCCGGTCCGGCACGTCGTTGCGCAAGGCACGGACGATGCCGGGTGCTGACGCCAGCACATCGGCGATCACCTTCGTGTTTAACACACGGATATCCGTGCCCTTGTGACCGTCATAGCTCGCCTGGCCGCAATCCGCCGCCCGCACGGGCTCCGCCGGATCGATGTCAACGTAATTCTGGACGAAGCAGTCAACGCCGAGCTTGCATTGCAGCGGCATCGACAGTTGAAGCTCCTGCGCGGCTCCCAGCCCTGGCGACAACAGCAGACACGTCGCCGTCAACAGCGTCTTGGGCAAGTTTGTTCTCATCCGCCCGCCCCCTTCGTCATCAGCCTTCAATTAGCATTGAGTTGCATTCCGTGCAGCAATCGACGACCTTGCGCGGAGCAATCATTACGCAATCAGGTGTAACAAATATGTTGAAGTCATGGCTGGCCGGACTGGCCGTCACTGCCTTGTTGGCGCTGCCTGTGGCCGCCCAGGAAGGCCTGCAGATCCGCGACATCGAAAAGGGAACCGGTGAAGAAGCCACCGTCGGCAACACGGTCGTGGTGCATTACACCGGCTGGCTGATGGACGGCACGAAGTTCGATTCCAGCCTCGACCGGGGCACGCCCTTCTCCTTCACCCTCGGCGAGCGCCGTGTCATTGCGGGCTGGGAAAAGGGCGTCGAAGGCATGCAGGTGGGCGGCAAGCGCGAGCTGATCATTCCGCCGGACATGGCTTATGGTTCGCAAGGGGCTGGCGATGTCATCCCGCCGGATGCCACGCTGAAATTCGAGATCGAGCTCCTCGAAGTAAAGGCGAAGAAATTCTCCGATATCGGAAATGAGGAGCTGAAAGAGAAGCTCGCCTCGGGCGCTACCGTCATCGACATCCGCCGTCCGGACGAATGGCGGGATACGGGCGTTCTACCGGGGAGCCATCTGGTGACATTTTTTGACACGGCCGGGAACGTCAACCCGGAGTTCGGCCCGGAATTGCGGAAACTGGTCTCCAGCCCCGGCGATGAGGTTGTCTTCATCTGTCAGACCGGCGCACGCAGCCGGGTTCTGGCAGAATATCTTGCTGGACAGGCCGGTTTCACAAATGTCGTCAATATCGAAAAGGGCATTGCGGGCTGGTTGGCGGACGGCGGCGACGTGACCGAAGCGTCGCTTCCGGTTGGCTGCTGGCTGTGCTGAATTCGGCGCATCACGATTTCAAGTTGTAAATACAACAAAATTCGACAAGGCTTCCCTAAACGTCACATAAGCCGGTTAGACTGGCAGACGGACCGGACGGGAGGCCCCGATGAACGCACCTTTGATCCTTCCCCGGGACGAAGCCTGGAGCGACCATGACTTCGTCCGCCACGCCGCCCTGCAGGGGCCGATCGTGCGCGACCGTCACGGCATATTCATCACCTTTTCCTATGCCCACATGCAGCGGCTGGTCGACCCGCAGCTGACGCGGCAGATGGAAACGGAGACCATGGCGCTGCAAGGGCTCGACAGCGGTCCGGTCTACGATCTCTTCCGAAATTCCATGCTCTTTGCCAACGGCACGGCGCATGCCAATCGCAGAGCACCGCTGGCACGCAGTTTCTCCATTCCGCTCATCCGGCAGTTGCGGTCCAACCTGCGGGATCTCTCGGAAGAGCTCGTCCGGGAAGCTCTTGAGGACGGCGAGATCGAATTTCGCGACCGGATCGGCGGCCAGCTTGCCTCAAGGACAATTGCGATGGTGCTGGGCGTACCGAGAGACGACCTGACGCTGATCACCCGGCTGGTCTATTCCTCGATCCGGGCCCTCTCGGTCCGCTCGCCCCAGGTTCTGGCGGAGGCTTCCGAAGATTTGAACGCGCTCAGCGCATATGTCGAGGACCTGCTTCGGGATCACGAAGCCGCCGGCCGAAAGGATTTCCTGGCTGCCTATCTGCACCGCGCCGGAGGATCCGACTTGAGCGAAACGGAGGTCCGCATGCAGATCGTAACGCTTCTGCTGGCGGGATCCGAAACCACGCGCGGCGCCCTCACCTCAACCGTCTCCCAACTGTTGCAGAACCGGGCCCAATGGGAGATTCTCCGGTCAGACCCCGAAACCCATCTTGCCGGCGCCATTGCCGAAGGACTGCGCTTTGACCCGGTAATTGGCGCACTCATTCGCGTCGCGGAGAAAGACCTCGTCTTTGAAGGCGTCGCCATCCCGGAAGGCAGTCTCATCGGCCCGCTGGTTGTCTCGGCCCTGCGAGATCCAGACGTCTATAACCGGCCCGATACCTTCGACATCAGCCGCAGCGATCACCCTCGGTGGCATCCGGTTTTCGGCGCTGGTGAGCACCGCTGCCTTGGCGAGGCTTTGGCACGGGCCGAGATGGAGGAAGCGCTTGGCGCTCTCTGCAGGCTTGCGCCGGACATGGACCTCTGCGGCCCGCCGCCGCAAATTCGAGGGCTTGGTGCGACGCGGACCGTGGGCGAGATGATGTGCAGGCTCGCGGAATAAGGCCGCGGGCCGAACCTTGAAGGCGATTACTGCTCCAGCGGCGGCATGCGGTTCCAGGCGTCGAGGGCGGCGATCTTGTAGGCTTCGGCAAGCGTCGGATAGTTGAACGTGTTCTCGACGAAATATTCCAGCGTGCCGCGCAGGTTCAAGACCGCCTGGCCGATATGGACCAGTTCCGTCGCCCCCTCGCCCACGATATGGCAGCCGAGCAGACGCCGGGTTTTCAGCGAGAAGATCATCTTCAGCATGCCGGTATCGAGGCCCATGATGTGGCCACGCGAAGTCTCGCGGAAGCGGGCGACGCCGCATTCGTAGGGAATACCACGTTCCTTGATCTCCTCCTCCGTCATGCCGACGGTGGAAATCTCCGGCACGGCATAGATGCCATAGGGGAAATACTCCGGCGGATCGTAGGCTTTTTCGCCGAGCGCCTGGCAGGCAGCGATGCGTCCCTGTTCCATCGAAGTCGAGGCAAGGCTCGGAAAGCCGATGACGTCGCCGGCGGCATAGATATGTGGCACGGAGGTCTGGAAGGTTTGCGGGTCGACCTTGAGGCGGCCGCGATGGTCGACCTCTAGGCCGCAGTTTTCCAGATGGAGGGTCGGGGTCGCGCCCATGCGGCCGGCGGCAAAGAGGATGACGTTGGAGCGCACCGAGCGTCCGCCTTCCAGTGTGATTTCGCACTCGGCGGGCCCGTGCTTCTCGATCTTCTGAACGGTTGCCCCGAAGCGCATTGCAATGCCGCGATCGCGTAGCTGGTGCGTGAAGTCGGCAACCAGTTCCTTGTCGAGGAAGTCGAGCATGGTCTCGCGCGGCTCGACAAGCGTCACATGCACATCAAGCGCGGAGAAGATCGACGCATATTCCACGCCGATGACGCCGGCGCCGATGACCGCGACCGAACGCGGAATTTCGGTGAGATCCAGAACCTCGTCGCTGTCGAGCACATATTCGCCGTCGAACGGCACGTAGTCCGGCCGGAACGGTTTGGTGCCGACGGCAATGATGAATTTGTCGGAGGTGAAGGTGAAGACCTCGCCGGCATCGCCCTCGACTTCAATCCGGTGCGGTTCCAGGAACCGCGCCTCGCCGCGGATCGTGTCGACCTTGTTGCGGGCGAACTGGTGCTCCAGCACCTCAACCTCGTGATTGAGTGTGATGTGCAGCCGGGCACGGAGATCGGCAGCTGTCAGGTCTTCCTTCACACGGTAGGAGCGGCCGTAGAAACCGCGCTCACGCCAGCCTGTGAGGTTGAGAACGGTTTCGCGCAAGGTCTTGGAAGGGATCGTGCCCGTGTGCACCGAAACGCCGCCGACACGGCGGCCGCGCTCCACCACCAGAACGTTGTAACCGAATTTTGCTGCCTGGATCGCGGCCCGCCGGCCTGCGGGCCCGCTGCCGATCACGATGAGATCGTAGTGTTCCATGTGCCCCTCGCTGCCGCGTCGTCACCAGTAGCCGCCGCCTGAAAAGCGCGGCAACCCGTTGCGCAGCCCTCTGTCGCTGCACTGCAAAAACAGCACTTTGTCACACTGGTCAAGTCGGCTGGCGCAAAAGAGGTGGATTGCGGCGCAAACAGACCATTTTCTGCTCAAATCGAAGACGGCACGTGCATCGCCTTTAATAATTCACCCTTGAAACTGGAAGACATGGCAAGCGCAAAACTCCCAAATTTCAATAGCCATACAATTTTTGATTGAACACTTCAATCCAAACACTCGCCCCACCAAACACAATAGCAGAACAACTTAACAAAACAGAAAGACGATACTGCTAAACAGCTGTAGGAATATTCCGACTTACTCCGGATCTCGACTTTACGAACTCACAAGATGGAAATTTTCAGACGAGCTTTCCGCGCGTTTCTGACGATCACTATCCTTGCGGCCACGACAATGTCCGGCACCGCAAGAGAGCTCGTGTTTGCCGCGGACCGCTGGTGCCCGGCCAATTGTTCGCCAGTGAGCGACCGGCCGGGCTATATGGTGGAGATCGCACAAGCAGTGTTCGAGCCGCTTGGATACACGATCCGCTATGTCGAACTGAACTGGGCACGTGCCAAGCTTTATGTGCGGCAAGGTCGGTTCGACGGCATTTTCGGTGCATGGCCCGAAGGCGAACCGGACTTCATCTATCCCCGTCTTTCGCACGGATACTCGGCCAACGGGTTGTTCGTCCAGGGACAGGATCCCTGGATATTTCATGGTCCGCAATCCTTTGCCGGCAGAACCGTCGGTCTGATCGTCAATTACGAATATGGCGAAGACTTCGAAGCCGCGATCGACACCTACGGCTATCCTGCCTATGTCGCGGGTGACGAAGCGCTGGCGCTTAACATCAACAAGCTCAAGCTCGGACGTATCGACGTTGTCGTAGAGGACGTGAATGTCTTCCGTTTCAAAGCCATGGAAATGGGGCTCGCCGACCGGTTCCGGCTGGCTGCCTCCGTCAATGCGGACGAAGTCTTTATCGCCTTTTCGCCGAAGGTACCGGACGCGGAGGAACTGGCCGGGGCGCTCGATGAAGGCATGAAGCGTTTGCGTGCGAGCGGGGACCTTGCCCGGATCCTGGCACGCTACGGGTTGACAGACTGGTCGGGACTGCAGACCAGCCAGGACTCGAAAGAGCTTCAGAACTGAGAGAAAGAGAGCGATTGACTTACCGTCCCGGTCTTCAACAGCTGATGCGAAAGGTGCTGCCGTCGGCGGCCCTTGCCGCGTTGCTGGGTTTGCCGGTCGCTTTCACTGCCCCGGCGCAGGCCGACGAATGCCCCGTCGCGGACGATATTTCCATCGCCGCCGAAGATGCCTTCTTCCCCTATTCGGGTGTCTACGAGGGTGAATTGCGGGGATTTGCCGTCGATATCATCTCGGCCGCTTTCCATGCGGCTCATTGCCGGGTCACTTTTGACGTCATGCCTTACAAGCGCTGCATGCAGGAAGTGGCGCAAGGACGGCAGCTCGGCTGCTTTGACACCACCGGATCGGACGAGAACCGCCGGAATTACATCTTTCACCAGGTTCCGCTGTTTTACGGCAAGATCCTGATCTTCGCGCATCCGGACAACCTGACCCCTTTCAGGCCCGAATTATTCCGGCAGAAGACGTTTTCGGTCGTGCGCGGCTACACCTACACGGACGAATTCGATTCCGATCCGAGGATCGACAAGATCGAGGTCGATTCCGATCTGCAGACCCTTGCTCTGGCAGCCAAGCACCGCGCCGATTACGCGGTTGTCTATGAGAAGGTGGCCGCTTTTCACATCAGCAACAGCCCGGATATCGTCACCCCCGCCCCGGTACCTGTCCATGAACTCATCCGCTTCGATCTTTACGTCTCTTTCAGCCTGGAAACTCCGGAACGCTCCAGGATGGTGGCCGAGATCCTCGACGAGGGTCTTGAAGCCATCCAGGCCAACGGAACCTATGCAGCAATTGAAGCGGCCTGGGACGCGTGGCTGAAAGAGGGCCTCAAGGACGGCAAGCCTGCTCCGGTCTGGGTATCTGCAAAAGTCGCCGATTAGACTTTTTCGTTGCCAAGCTGCGCCGCATAATCTATCGGTCTTTCCATGAACATGACCCTGAAAGCAATCTGGTGGTGGCGCGGCGCGAAATAGGCGGCCAGCGATCACTCATGCTTTGATGGATCAGGGATAAACCAAAGGCCGCCGCGGGACACCGCTGGCGGCCTTGGTGCATTATAAGGCCGCCCGAACGGCCACCAGAACGGGAAAGAAACCATGCCGGTGCTGGCAGATCAGACCTATCAAACCAACAGCGGGATCACCATCCTGCGGACCTCCCGCCCGTCCGACTACGAGACAGGCACGTCCGACTGGATCGACCGGCTGGACGGTGAACTCGGCGCGGTTCTGTCCTCGTCCTATGAATATCCCGGCCGTTACACCCGCTGGGACATGGCTCTGGTCAACCCGCCGCTGGTGTTGGAGGCGACCGACCGGCGCGTGGAGATCCGCGCCCTCAACGACCGCGGTGGTGTTCTGCTGCCGGCGATCGCAGAGGTTCTGAAGAGCCATGCCGATGTCGACACGTTCGAGGCGGATGCCGGCCGTATCCGGCTGACGGTCAAGCAACCGGACCGGCTCTTCAACGAGGAGGAACGCTCGCGCCAACCGTCGACCTTCTCCATCGTGCGTGCGCTGAAGGACATGTTCGCCTGCGACGACGATCAGCTCGGCCTCTATGGAGCCTTCGGCTATGACGTTGCTTTCCAGTTCGAACCGATCGACCTGAAACTCAACAGACCGGACGACCAGCGCGATGTGGTGCTGTTCCTGCCGGACGAGATCCTGATCGTCGATCACCACGGCAAACGCGCCTATGTGCTGGAATATGACTTCGTTGTCGGTGGCCGCACCACCAAGGACATGGCGCGTACCGGCGAAAAGCGCCCGTACACCCCTGCCAACCTGGACCCCGGCCGTGGCGATCACGAGCCCGGCGAATATGCTAAGCTCGTCGAGAAGGCCAAGGACTATTTCCGCCGTGGCGACCTCTTCGAGACCGTGCCCGGCCAGACCTTCTACGAGCCCTGCGCCAATCCGCCCTCCGCCGTCTCGCGGCGTCTCGCCCAGATCAACCCCTCCCCGTATTCCTTCTTCTTCAATCTCGGCAACCAGGAATACCTCGTCGGCGCATCGCCGGAGATGTATGTGCGTGTCAGCGGTGGCCGCCGGGTGGAAACCTGCCCGATCTCCGGCACCATCCGCCGCGGCAAGAACGCCATCGAGGACGAAGCACAGATCCGCAAGCTCCTGAATTCGGCCAAGGACGAGGCGGAACTGACCATGTGCTCCGACGTCGACCGCAACGACAAGAGCCGGGTCTGCGTGCCGGGCTCGGTCAAGGTCATCGGCCGCCGTCAGATCGAGATGTATTCCCGCCTGATCCACACGGTCGACCACATCGAAGGTGTCCTCCGTGAAGACATGGACGCGCTCGACGCCTTCCTGTCGCACACCTGGGCCGTCACTGTCACCGGAGCACCCAAGCGGTGGGCGATGCAATTCATCGAGGACCACGAGAAGTCCCCGCGCGCATGGTATGGCGGTGCCATTGGCGCGGTGCTGTTCAACGGCGACATGAACACCGGCCTGACGCTCCGCACCGTGCGCATCAAGGACGGCACGGCCCAGATCCGCGCCGGAGCCACCCTGCTCTATGACAGCGTGCCGGAGGACGAGGAAGCCGAGACGGAGCTGAAGGCTGAAGCCATGCGCGCCGCCGTGCGCGAGGCAGGCCTTGCGACAAAGGCGCTGGAAAAGGGCGAAGACCGCAAGCCCGGCAAGGGCTTGAAGATCCTGCTTGTCGACCACGAAGACAGTTTCGTGCACACACTTGCCAACTATTTCCGCCAGACCGGCGCCGACGTCGTCACCTACCGCACCCCGGTCGCTGACCATGTCTTCCACGACGTCAATCCGGATCTGGTGGTGCTCTCGCCGGGACCCGGCAATCCGAAGGATTTCGACTGTGCGGCCACCATCGGCCGGGCCCGTTCGCGCGCATTGCCGATCTTTGGCGTTTGCCTTGGCCTGCAGGCGCTTTCGGAATATTTCGGGGCGGAACTCGGACAGCTCGACATCCCGATGCACGGCAAGCCGTCGCCGGTGTCCGTCTCCGGCAATTCGCTGCTCTTTGAGGGCTTGAACGCACCGGTGATCGTCGGACGTTATCATTCGCTCTATGCTAAGCGCGATACCTTGCCGGCGGATATCCGCGTCACTGCGGAAACCGAGGACGGCGTCGTCATGGCCATCGAGCACCAGAACGAAGCCATCGCGGCGGTTCAGTTCCACCCGGAATCGATCATGTCGCTGGATCAGGATGCCGGGCACAAGATCATCGAGAATGTAGTCAGCCGGCTGGTTTCCACAAGAGATCAGCAGGTTGCCGCAGCCTCGTGATTTTTGTCACGGCTTTTTGCGATTGTCCGGGTAAAGCTGCAGGCAGATATTTGAAGGAGTTTTCCCTTGCACATTCTGCTTGCAGCCCTTGGCATTCTCGCCGCCGCAGCTTTCTGGATCTATCGCATCCGCCGCGTTGCCGACAACACACGTGTGGTGCTTGACGCCGCGCAGGAGGTGAAAGCCGCTGCCCGGCGTTTCGGTTTCAAGACCCGGGCCAACCAGCACCCGGTCGACGGCATAGATGATCCGCGGGTAAGTGGTGCCGCCCTGCTCGTGCTTGTCGCGGAAACGGACGGGGGCATTTCCAAAGCCGAGCAGGATGCAATCCTGGGCCAGCTCCAGTCTGTCTTCAGCATGCCTCTCGGCGAAGCGGAGGAGCTGTTCATGTTCGCCAAATGGCTTGCGAACCGCAATTCAAATCCGGACGACATGATACGCCGGCTCATCAAGCGGACGGTGAACCTCGGTGGCCGCGACACCCTGCCCGACATGATCCGCATGGTGCGTGCCGTCGGAATGGCCGACACCGGAACGATGACCGACGATACGGCCCAGGTCATCGAAAAACTGAAACAACTGAATGCCTGAAAGGCATTGTTGCCGCGACGTCAATTTCCGACAGGTTTCACGCTGCTCTTGCAGAATGTTTCCATGTGTTTCCGGTACTAAAGACTGTAAATCCAAAAGAAAGTTGATTAACAGACTACAACGGAGTTCTATGGAATTACGCAGTCGGATTTAGCCGGTCTTCACGGATCGCGAATAGTATTCGAAGATCCTGCAAGGATGGGCGCATGGGCAATCCGCGTTCTGAAAAACGCAGGCAAGTTGCTCCAACACCAATAAAGCGATCAGCTTCTGGCCGATCAAGGGAGACACGATGGCCGCATCCCCCAACCGGATCGGACCGCGCAGGCGAAAGCTGGCGGCAGTGGCCGGACCGATGTCGCTGGCCATCGGGCTTGCGGCACTTTCCATCGGCCTCAACCCGGCTGGCGCAGAAGAAACCGGAGCCCTCAAGAACACAATTCTGGGTCTGGGCAATTGCCCGCCCTGGAACCCTCAATCCGTCGAAGTGTGCCGCCATAGCGTCGAAAAGGTGATGACCGCACTCGCCCCGCGCATCGACGCGGGACCGGAACGGCAGCATCTGCTTGTCAACGAAGGTGCCAGTGCCAATGCGCTCAAGCTGAAAGCGACTGAGCTGGCACATCAACTGGGACAGCATGACCGGCTGATCATCTATGCCAACCTGCCTGTCAGTCTGACGGAAACCGCCAGTCCGGACGAGGCGACCGGCTATACGTTGCAATTGTGGGCGAGCAACAAACCGGAGTCCGCGGTCGGGGCCATTGCCAACGGCACTTGGATGTCCGCCTCCGCTTTCGCGGCACTGATCCACGCCATCCCAGCCGGCGAAGTCATTCTGGTTTTCGACACCAACAATCCGCACGCCATTGATCTCAGCCTCTTCAATAGTCACTCGGTCGATCACAAGGACCGTCCCGAAGCTCTTGCGGTCTCCTCCGGACCAGGCCAGAAGGCCAATTATTCCGCCGACCGGACCATTTCGCTTTTCGCCAAGCACTTTGCCCTCGCGCTTGGCGAGACCGAGGGCACGCTTTTCGACGCCATGACGGTTGCCGTGAGCGGTACGCGCCAGGCGGCGATCCCGATCTGTGCGGATCTGAAGGAAACCCGAGCCCCTTCGCAAGAAGAGCCCGCCGATTGCGCCCAGGTGCCGGAGATCTTCGACCCTGAAGCGCTGCTCAGCCAGACAGTGCTGATCCCGCTGGCGGAATCCAACGTCAACTAGGGTCTTTTGACACTCAGGATTTGAGCCAAATCCCTGCAGGACGCGGCAGAATTCGGTCTCGAACACGTCGGAAAGTCCTCGTGGTGGCTAATGCGTGTCGCGTTCATTTGAATTCACGTGACCCGCTTTATCTCTTTTTTGACGCACGTCTTTTTGCGAAAAACCGGTATCCACTTTTTCGCGACGTGCTCTAGAACCGAGCTGAGTTCACCCGGCCAGGGACTTGCCGCTGGCTGCCTCGAAAACCTGCAGACCTCCGAATTTCAGACGGTCGAGCGCTTCGCTCACCTCCGCCGGAATGGTCCGTACCAGTTTGCCGGTCGGCGCCGGCCGGCCGATCAGGTAACCCTGGGCCTCGTGGCACCCGCGCTGCGCCAACATACAAAGCCTTTCGGTGTCCTCCACTCCCTCGGCGACGACGCGCATGTTCAACGCCTTGCCGAGACGGACCACCGTCTCGATGATCGCCAGCGAGCCGTAATTGTTGCGGGCTTCGGATACGAAGGACCGGTCGATCTTGATACAGTCGAAGGGAAAGCGGCTGAGGTAGCTGAGCGAAGAATAACCAACGCCAAAATCATCGAGCGCGATCTTGACGCCGATCTCCTTCAGCCGCGTCAGCACGGTCAAGGCCCTGGCATCGTCCTCGATCAGGGTGTTCTCCGTAATTTCCAACTCGATCCGGCCTGCGGGGACCCCCGAACGCTCGATCGCGCGCTTGACGTCGTCGACGAAGTCCTTGTCGCGGAACTGCACCGGGCTGACATTGATGCTGATATTGGCGTGCAGGATGGTATCGGACGCGACCCTCAAGGCTTCGGCCAGCACATATTTGCCGACGGCAACAATCTGGCCCGAGGCTTCGGCCACCGGAATGAAGTCGTTCGGACTGACGAGACCGCGCTCAGGATGGTTCCAGCGTATCAGGGCCTCGTAGCTGACGATCCTGGCTGTCGACAAGCTCATGCGCGGCTGGAAATAGAGCTCGAACTGGCCTTCGGACAACGCCGTATTCAGGTCCTTTTCCAGCGCCCGGCGCTGGCGTACCTCGTCGCCCATGCCCGGCTGGAACAGGCAATAGGTGTGACGGCCCCGGTTCTTGGCATTGTAGAGCGCGATGTCGGCGTTGGAGATCACCTGGTCCTCGTCGTCCTGGCCGGTCATCAGGGCAAGGCCGATGCTGGCCCCCGGTTTCAGAACGAGACCCTGGCCACAGTCGATCGGCTCGGACAGGATCCGCACCAGACGCAGGGCCATGTCTTCGGCCTGGTTCGCAAACTGGATGCCGTTCTGGACGATGGCGAACTCGTCGCCGCCGAGGCGCGAAACCGTATCGCCTGGCCGACTCGCCTGACGCAAACGCTCCGCCGTCACCCGGATCACCGTGTCTCCGACAGGATGACCATGCAGGTCATTGATGTCCTTGAACCGGTCGAGGTCGATCAGAAGCAGAGCGGCCGACCGGCCGTAATCACGGCATTTTCCGATGGTCTGCTTCAGTTCGGCATTGAAGACGGCCCGGTTGGGCAGGTCGGTCAGCGGATCATGTTGCGCCAGGTGCAGGATCTGGGCCTCGGCCTTCTTGCGGTCTCGCAGGTCGACGAGGGCGGAAACGCGTGTCGGAATGCCGCGGTAGGAAATGACGCGGGTGCGGATTTCCACCGGAACTCGCTCACCGGAGCGGCTGACCAGCGTGACCTCGCGCGGTTCCTTCTCGGCCTTGATCAGATGTTCTTCCAGCGTTCCGGCAAGCTCGTTGTCGACGAATTCATAGAGCCCCCGCATCTCAAGCTCGGCGATGCCGTAGCCGATCAGGTCCTCGAAGGTCCGGTTGCCGTCGAGGATCCGTCCGTCCACGGAAATGACGATGGCATCGAAGGTGGCATTTGCAAGCGCGGAAAGACGCTCCGCCTCCTCCCGCGTACGTTTGGCGTCAGCGGCGCGGCTGTGGGCGTTCTCTTCGCTCTGGACCGTATCCATCAGCGCATTGAAGAGCCGCGTCAGGCGTTCCGAATCGTCCCCCTTGGAGACTTCAAGCCGCATGGAGAGATCTGCCTTGCCGGCGATCAACCGGTCGAGTGCATCCTCGACATGGCCAATGCCAAGCCGCGTGCCGTGCTCCGCTTCGTTGAGGCCGAGTTCCTCGCTTGCAGCATCGAGCCGGAGCGGCTCGATCCGGTTAAGGAGAGAAAGCAGCAGCCAGCCGGTGCCGAAGCACCAGACAAAACAGACGGCCGCCCCGGTGAGTTGAACCAGGAACTGCGGCAGATGCGCCCCAAGGGGCAACTGATCGACAGGCGCCAGAAAGGCCAGCCCGAGCGTTCCGGCGACACCCGCGAAACCATGGACGCTGATCGCGCCGACCGGATCGTCGATCTTGAGGACCCGCTCAAGAAAGACCGCTCCGAGCACGGCGATCGCACCTCCCGCGGCGCCAATGACAAGAGCGCCCGGAGGCGTCAGGACATGACAACCGGCAGTGATGGCCACCAGGCCGCCCAACAGGCCCGAAATGGAGTTCTCCGGCAGGATTACCTTGTCCTTGCAGCGCCCCAGCAGATAGCCTGCTCCCGTACCGGCGGCAGCGGCCAGAACCGTGTTGGCCAGGATCTTCGGCACGTCCCAGGAAGCTGCCAGGGTCGAGCCGCCGTTGAAGCCGAGCCAGCCAACAAACAGGATCAGCGCACCGGAAGTAGCGAGAACCGAACTGTGGCCCTGAATTCGAAATGGCTTGCCGTCAGGTCCGAAGCGGCCGTTGCGGGCACCCAGGATGGCGCAGGCGGCGAGCGATATCCAGGCACCGGTGCCATGCACCACCGTGGAGCCTGCGAAATCGACAAAGCCGATATTGGCGAGGATCGCCGTTGCGTCGGCAAAGAGCGCCCCGCCCCAGGCCCAATGGGCAAAGACCGGATAGATCAGGCCGGCCGTCAATACGGAGCACAAGATATAGGACGAGAGCCGCATGCGTTCGGCGACAGCACCGGAAATGATCGTTGCCGCCGTGCCGCAGAACATCACCTGGAAGGCAAAGATCGTCAGGCCCCAGGCATCGAGGCCGGAAAGGCCGAAGAGACGGGTGTCGAAACCGGCAAACCAGCCACCACCGGCACCGAAGGCGAGCGAAAAGCCGAAACCGGCGAAGATCAGCACGGAGACCGCAAGATCAAGCAGGTTTTTCTGGGCGACGTTGATGGAGTTCTTCGAGCGGACCAGCCCGGCTTCAAGCAGCATGAAGCCCACCTGCATGAACAGCACCAGACCCGCGGCGACCAGAACCCAGACCATGTCGAGGCTTTTTTGCAAGGACTGCAGGTCCGGCGTTGCGGCAGCGCCAGCCGGCCCGATGCAGACCAGACCGGCACTTAGGAACAAGGCTCCGGAAGTCACCGCCCGCCTGATCATGTCTCTGCCCCGTTATTCGAAAACAGAGGCATGATTTGCCCGACAAGTTAATTCTGTGTTGCTAATTTTGTCAGGGCTTTTACCAAGGAAAAGCTGCATATTTCTTCAGCAAACGCACCGGAATGCAACCTGATAGCAGTTGACTATTAAGCCTCTGGTCAAAAACACATAATTTAGCCCGACAAACCATGCCGGCGCAGAATTGAGCAGCCTTCCGTTGGGGTATATGCTCAAAATTGATGCATCTTAAATTGCTGTAATTGCGGAGAAATTCACTCCAATCCAGCCTATCTACGCCAAATCTTGCGGACTAATCTTCAATCGCCCCGCAGTCCGGAAACTTTTCCAGGGGCAATATCTCGGGAATATCTGCCTCCGCACGCCGGATCATCGGCTGCCCGAGGAGCCGCGCCGCGAGCCACGACCAGTCTTCCGGATGGACGTTGACGAGCGCGGACACCCGTTCGGGCGCGATGGGACGGACGGCGCCGCGACCGGCTTCGGCAATGGCGAAGCTGAAGACATAGTTCGGGGTCATGCCCATGCGCAGGTCGGAGACAACGATCCTGCCATCCTTCAGACCGGTCTTGTAAAAACCACGGTTGAACCAGGCCAGCTTCCGGAAGGCATCGGTCTTGTCCACGCAGGCTGCAAGCTCCGGATGCCGGGCATGGTTGTAGATCTCGGCCGGAGCCAGTCCATCCAGCAGCGAGATATAGAGATTGTCGTAGCTGTCTTCACGCAGGCCGATCACCTTCCAGACAAGAATATTGAAGGGTGCGGCAATGGCAAAGACGCGATCGGGCGCGCCTCCATTGGCCTCGAAGATCTGGCTGGCACGGGCTTCAACAAGGCGCTGTATGCCTGCTCCAAGCGCGAGATAGCCGGTGGAGACGACCAGCGCCACCGCCGTCCAGGTGCCGAGGCGCCTGGACCAGGATTTCGATGCAAGCGCCCAGAGGCAGACGGCCAAAAGAGGCAGCGAATAAAGCGGATCGATGATGAAGATAGAACCGACGCCGACCGGATCCGGATAGAGGGGCCAGAAGAAACGCGTGCCATAGACCGTCATCGCATCGATGCCGGCATGGGTGGCAAGACAGAGGAAGACCGTTACCCAAGTCAGCCAGCGATGATCCCGCAACCCCTTGAACAACCGCATGAGCCCCTCGCCCAGGATGGGGGCAGCCAACGCGTGGACGAACACCGAATGTGTCCAGCCCCGGTGATAGACGAAGCTGTCGATTGGATCGTCGAAGGGAAGGAAGACATCAAGATCCGGAAGCGTGCCGAGCGCACCGCCAACCAGCGCTGCCTTGCGGGGTCCAAGTTTCTTGCCCAGAAGGGCTGTGGAAACGGCGGCGCCAAGAACGAATTGGGTCAGGGAATCCATGAAGCTCTACTGGTCGGTGGCAACTGTTTGGCCGGGCATGTGTGCCCGGAGGGGACGATTGACAAGTGCGAAGTGCAAAAAAGGCGGGACTGTGCCCGCCTTTTTTCAATTCAGCGACCGATCAGGCTCAGTCCACTTCCCGGACAGCGCCCTTGGAGGCGCTGGTCGTGAGCTTGGCATAAGCACGCAGCGCTGTGGTGATTTTGCGCTTGCGCTTTTCGACCGGTTTCCAGGCGGATTCACCCTTGGCATCCATCGCTGCCCGGCGGGCGGCAAGGTCCGCGTCGGAGATGTCGACTTTCAGAACGCGGTTCGGAATATCGATCACGATCAGGTCGCCCTCCTCGACCAGGCCGATAGCGCCACCTTCAGCCGCTTCCGGCGAGATGTGTCCGATGGAAAGGCCCGAGGAGCCGCCGGAGAAGCGGCCGTCGGTGACGAGGGCGCAGGCCTTGCCGAGCCCCTTGGATTTCAGATAGCTGGTCGGATAGAGCATTTCCTGCATACCCGGGCCACCACGCGGACCTTCGTAGCGGATCAGCACCACGTCGCCTTCCTTGACCTTGCCGGTCAGGATCGCGGAAACGGCGCTGTCCTGGCTCTCGAAAATACGGGCCGGACCGGAAAACTTCAGGATGCTTTCATCAACGCCTGCGGTTTTCACGACGCAGCCGTCCTCGGCAATGTTGCCGTAAAGAACGGCGAGACCGCCGTCCTTGCTGTAGGCATGCGCGGCTTCGCGGATGACGCCTTTCTGCCGGTCGAGGTCAAGCTCGTCCCAGCGGCGCTCCTGGCTGAAAGCAACCTGGGTCGGCACGCCGCCCGGAGCGGCGCTGAAGAATTTGTGCACGCTTTCCGAATTGGTCTGGCAGATGTCCCAGCGCGACAGCGCTTCTTTCATGGTCGCGGAATGTACGGTCGGCACGTCGGAATGGAGCAGCCCTGCCCGGTCGAGTTCGCCGAGAATGCCCATGATGCCGCCGGCACGGTGGACGTCTTCCATGTGGATGTTTTCGACAGCCGGCGCGACTTTGCACAGCACAGGAACCGTCTTGGAGAGGCGGTCGATGTCGTCAATGGTGAAACCGACTTCGCCCTCATAGGAGGCCGCCAGCAGATGCAGGATCGTATTGGTGGAGCCACCCATGGAGATGTCGAGGCTCATGGCGTTTTCGAAGGCCTTGAAGCTGGCGATATTGCGTGGCAGCACGCTTTCGTCGTCCTGCTCATAGTAGCGCTTGGCTAGGTCCACGATCAGGTGCCCCGCTTCCACGAAGAGGCGCTCGCGATCCGCGTGGGTTGCCAGGGTCGAGCCATTGCCGGGCAGTGCCAGGCCGAGCGCTTCGGTGAGGCAGTTCATGGAGTTGGCGGTGAACATGCCCGAGCAGGAACCGCAGGTCGGGCAGGCATTCTGCTCCATGGTCAAGACATCGGCCTCGGACATGCGATCATCGGCAGCGGCAACCATGGCATCGATGAGGTCGATGGACTTCTCGACGCCGTTTTCCAGCACGACCTTGCCGGCTTCCATCGGCCCACCGGAGACGAAGACGACGGGAATGTTCAGCCGCATGGCCGCATTCAACATGCCCGGGGTGATCTTGTCGCAGTTGGAAATGCAGACCAGGGCGTCGGCGCAGTGGCCGTTGACCATGTATTCAACCGCATCGGAAATCACTTCGCGGGACGGCAGCGAATACAGCATGCCGTCATGGCCCATGGCGATGCCGTCATCAACCGCGATGGTGTTGAATTCCTTGGCAACACCGCCGGCCTTTTCAACTTCCCTTGCCACGAGCTGACCGAGGTCCTTCAGGTGGACGTGGCCCGGCACAAACTGGGTGAAGGAGTTGGAAATCGCGATGATCGGCTTGCCGAAATCGCCGTCCTTCATGCCGGTGGCGCGCCACAGGCCGCGCGCGCCGGCCATGTTGCGGCCGTGGGTGGAGGTTCTTGAACGATACGGGGGCATTGGATCTCTTCCCTCAGTTTAGGGTATCGGCCGCGGCTTTACGCGCCGGTGCGGGTTTCCCCGCTGTTTGCGTCTGGGTACTGGTTTGGCAGCTTTTTGAGCCCAAGAAAAGGCCGGATGAGGGCAAAACCGTACGCTCGGGTACGATTGTTCGGAACAGACCTCGGCCGAAGCGCAATTCAGGCTGCCGATCGGCGTCCTGATCCTGTTTCGCGGCGTTCCGGCAATGGCTGGTCTCTTCAAGCGGCAGGTGGAAGGCTCCGCCCTGTTCTTTTCCGAAAGCCTGTTGCTTTGTTACTGTGCCGGACGCCTGATCAGCCTGTCCTTGGACAGGATGCCCCTGATCCACTTCTGATGGCCGCAACAATTGAACTGGGTCCCGGCGCCTGGTGTGCCGCCTGCCTGGGAAGGAGCAAGTCATCTGCGACAGGCCCGGCCTGAAAAGATAGCCGGCCGTGAAAAAGAAAGCCGGTGCGAGTTTGACCTCGCACCGGCTGTCCTTCAGACCGCCCTGGAAGGGGTGGATGTCGGGCGGCCTGAATTGAAGCGCCCTATTATTCGGCGGCGATGGCAGCCTCCGACAAGGTTGGATAGTCGGTGTACCCCTTTTCGCTGCCGCCGTAGAGCGTATCGGCGTCCAGCGGGTTCAGCGGGGCGTCCTTTTCTAGCCGCTCGACCAGGTCCGGATTGGCAATGAACGGCCGGCCGAAAGCCACCAGATCGATGACGCCATCTTCGACTGCCTCGATGGCGGATGCACGGTCATAGCCGTTGTTGCCCATGCGGGCGCCGTCGAAAAGCGCATAGAGCGCCGACAGATCTCCACCTTTCGGGATATCGCGCGGGCCGCCGGTCTGGCCTTCGACCAGGTGCAGATAGGCAAGGCCATAGGAGTTGAGCAATTTGATCGCGTGCGAGAAAGTCGCCTGCGGATTGCTGTCGGCGATATCATTGGCGTTGGAGAACGGGCTGAGGCGCACGCCAACCCGGTTCCCGTCCCAAACGCCGGTAACGGCGTCCATGACTTCCTTGAGCAGGCGTGCCCGGTTCTCGATCGGACCGCCATAGGCATCCTCACGCTTGTTGGAGCCGTCGCGCAGGAACTGGTCGATCAGGTAACCGTTTGCCGCATGGATCTCGATGCCGTCGAAGCCGGCTGCCTTCGCGTTCGCGGCCGCCTTGCGATAGTCCTCGACGATGCCGGGGATCTCGCTGATGTCGAGCGCGCGCGGGGTCGGCGTTTCGACGAACTGGGTGCCGTCGAAGGTCTTGGACTTGGCGGCAATCGCGGACGGTGCCACCGGGTCAGCGCCGCCGGGCTGAAGGACGGGGTGGGAAATCCGGCCGACATGCCAGAGCTGGATCACGATCTTGCCGCCCTTGGCATGGACCGCGTCGGTGACCTTCTTCCAGCCGGCAACCTGGGCGTCGGAATAGATGCCCGGCGTCCAGGCATAGCCCTTGCCCTGCGGCGAGATCTGCGAGGCTTCTGTGATGATGAGGCCGGCGCCGGCGCGCTGCTCATAGTATTTCACGGTCAGGTCATGCGGCGTGTCGTCTTCGGCCCGGGCCCGGTTGCGGGTGAGCGGAGCCATCACGATGCGGTTCTTCAACGCGATGGCGCCGGCATTTGCGGGCGAAAACAGCGTGGCTTGCGACATGGGGAGTTCCTTTCGATTGCCTGTCTGAATGAGGCTATTTTTGGACTATTCAGTCCATAATTAAACGCGGTATCGGGCGGTCAATCATGGACTTGAAGAAGGGTGAGTTATGGCGAGAGCACGGCTTTCGCCTGTTGCAGTGTTCTGGCAATCCGGTCGGCCGGTACGCCTGCCTTGCGCAATGCCAGGGTTCCGATGGCGAGCGACGAATAGGCGCTGGCCCTGTCCCTCACCGCGTCCGGATTGATCGGATCGATGGCGCGGGCGAATAGATCTTCGATGCTTTCCAGGTGACGGCGGCCGATTGCGGCGACCTTCTCGTCATGGGGAGCAAGTTCGGTGATGCAATTGACCAGAAGGCAGCCTCTCGGACCGCCTTTCGGATCGGAAAGCGCCTGCATCATGGCCTCGACCGCATTGCCCCCGGCGGTCTCCGCAACGTCCTTGAGGCCGCGGATGCCGTTTCGGGAATAATGCTCGAGCGCGCGCAGGAACAGGGTCTGTTTGCAGTCGAACGTGGCATAGAAGCTGGACCGGCTGAGACCCATGGCCTTGGTGAGGTCGTCGAGGGACGTCGCCTCGAAGCCCTTCTGCCAGAAGACCAGCATTGCCGCCTCGAGCGCGGCAGCTTCGTCAAAGCTGCGCGGCCGCCCGGGTCCGGCGCTGCGTCTTGCCGCATGGGGTGTATGGGTGCCTGTTTCGGTCATGCATCCTGATATGGACTACGCAGTCCAGAATGCAAGAGCGGCCAGAAATATTTTTGGACTGATCGTTTCAGATAACGTTCTGATCGCCCGCCGGCCTTCAGCGCTCACATCCGGCAGGAGCCGGAATAGGCATCGCCGACATCGTCGAACACACGCGCGGTCGCTTCCATTTCATAGAGCCGGCTGGTACGGCGCACGGCTTCGACCAGGTAGAAATCCTGGATCGGAAACTGGTTGGAGTTGAAACGGAAATCGCCGCGCACGCTCTCGAAGGGTGCGGCGCTGATGGCGGAAATCAGCGCTTCCTGATCCTTGACGCCACCGGTCAGTTCCAGCGCGAAATGGATCAGCTTGGCCGCATCATAGCCCTGGGCGGAATAGATGGACGGCGCGTATTTGTAGGCCCGGCTGAATTCCCGGACGAAACGCTTGTTGGCCGGATTGTCGAGATTGGGTGCCCACTGAGAAGCGGAAAACAGCCCTTCGGCCATTTCGGCCGTATAGGGCAGCGTCACCGCATTGACCGTATTGGCCGACAGAAACGGAATGATGCCCTTGAGACCGGAGGTGTGGAACTGCTTGACCAGCTCCACACCCATGCCGCCTGGCATATAGGCATAGATGGCATCGGGTTCGATTTCCCCGATCTGCTTGAACTCCTCGGAGAAATCCGTCTGGCCGAGCTTCGGGAACAGTTCACGCGCAATCTGCCCCTTGAAGTGGCGGCGGAAGGCGGCAACAGCATCGCGCGCGGCTTCATAGTCCGGGGCGATGGTGACGACCCCCTGGAAGCCCTTCAAACTGGCAAAGCGGCCCATTGTCTCGTGGACCTGGTCGTCCTGGGAGGCGGTGGAGAAGAAATATCGGCTGCAGTTGCGACCGGCGATGGGCGCGGGACCGGAATGCGTACCGATGAAGAGCGTCTGGGAGCGCACGATAGGATCGTGCACGGCCAGCATGATCTTTGAGAAATTGACACCGACGATCATGTCGACGCCGTTTTCGTTGATCAGCTTGGTCGCCTGCTCGACCGCATAGTCCGGGTCAAGCTTGTCGTCGACGACGATCACATTGGTCGGCAGGCCACCAAGAGCGCCGTTGGACTGCCTCAGCGCGAGCATGAACCCGTCGCGCATATGCTCGCCGTAGACCGCCGCCGGGCCGGAAAACGTCGCCATCAGGCCGATCTTCAGCTCCGGAACGTCCTGAGCCGAGACCGGCTGTCCTGTCAGCGCCAGTCCGGCCAGCAAACCTGCACTCAGGCCTGCGCGCAGACGCGCAGCGCGGGGAACAAGGTGAGAAATCCAGCGTTTCATGTTGCATTGCCCGTTTGTTTCGGGGTCTGACGGTTGCCGCCGGGCGCCGATGCCCAGCCCTCCGGCGGTTCCGCAAGCTCTTCACTCAGTCTGACAGAGACTGGTTAGGCTTTTGCAAACGGCAGGGATCTTCAACCGCCTCGGTTCCACCACCTTGTCACAATTGCCGAAAAATTCCCCAGTGCCGCCGCAATCCGGCCCGCGTGGCGACGCATTAACAAAGGTTAATGCTGCGGCATCTTGAAAGGCAACCGCTCCGAGCGTGCCCGAACCGCAAAACCAGGAGGGCCACATGTTTCCAGTACCCGCGCCAGCCGCCGCTTGCGACTTCCCCGAAGGCTACGAACCGGACAATGCACCGAACAGAAACGAGCTGAAACTCGTCTCCGTAACCGACTTGAAAACTCCCCCGAAAAGAGACGCTGCTCCAGAAACCGGGATCGAAACGGACACAGAGGCCGGCGAGGAATCTGTGACCGACTTGGAGGCTCCGCAAATATCAAGCGAGAGCGACCCGAGCTCCCTCGCCGCCAGGATCCTGCAGATGCACGCCGCATCCGGTGACCTGCAACAAGGGCAGACGCGCAAGCCGCAACTGATCGGCACCAGCGAGGACAGCGCCTTTGACATGCCCGGCGTCCTTCAGCGTCCAGCACCGGTCCGCCGAACCACCGGACTGCAACCCGAGCCTGTTCCAGTTCCGAAATCGGCGGCCCGGGTCTCGGCACGGCTGCGCAACGGACCGAGTTTCGGAGCGCTAGTCGCGAGCACGCTCTTGATCGTCGCCGTCGGTTCGGGAGCAGTTTTCTTCGGCCTCACCGATCTCCTGACCGGCAAGTCCGAAGACGGCAGAACCGTGACGACGCAGCTGATCGAGACGGAGCCGACCATTGCGAGCCTTATTGAGGACAGCCAATCCGATACGCCCGGCAGCAACGGCCTCGCAAGCGCGCCGGAAGCGAGCGCGGAACAGGTCACACTGGCAAAGGATCGTATCCGGCAGGCTTTTTCCGCCAGGAGCCTGCCTTCCGAAGCCCCGGTCGATCTCGCCAAGCCTTTAAGCAACACGGCAACTGTCGACGACAGCAAGATCCAGGCCCGGCTGGCTCCGGCTCAACCCCTGCCCGTGACGGTGCGAGCCGACGCCTCGCAGATCGCCTCCCCACCACAAACGAGCGCGGACGTTCTTCCGGGCGCGCTGGAGGGTGCGCCGGTCCGGACGGGTCTGGAGCCGAACGCGGAACTGCCCGTCATGGACGAGGAGGCCACCGCGCCGCGACCGGCCTCCGTTGATGCCACGCCCGTCGCCGAGGAAACCGCAGAGGCACCGGAAGCACAGGTTCTGACCGCCAGTGCGGTGGATTTTCCCAATGCGGGCAAGATCACGGCTGCGGTGAACCTGCGCCAGTCCGGGGAAAAGGACGCGTCGGTTCTCGCGGTCATCCCCGCCGGCAGCGACGTCCGCTTTAGCGAATGCGGCACCTGGTGGTGCGAAGTTGCCTTTGGCGACAAGAAAGGCTTCGTCGGCAAAAATTACGTAAAGAGCGTGCAATAGGTCGTTTCAATTGATGCGACCGGGGTAGCGCCTTGTTAAGCGCGATCGGTTACACTCCGCGCCTCAGCTCTTCCGCAGGTCTCAAGGCCCGGCGGGAGAGCAGTCTGGCAAGAGCCGGACCGCCGACAGGAGACGGACCATGCTTGATCGCGCGCCCCTTCGTTTCACGATATCCCTGGTCGTCCTCGGCCTCACCGGCTTCGCCGCCAGGGCAGACGGCACGGACTGCGTCGTTTACGCAACCGACTACGCCAATGCGCACATGGGCAGCGGCGATGTGGTCGGCGATGCGGTCTCCAGCGGCATGGCAGGAGCGGTTGCAGGCGGTGCATGGGCAGGTCCGTCAGGGGCCTATCGCGGTGCCCGCGCCGGCGGTGCGCTTGGGGTGCTCGATAATATGGGCTCCCTGCCCGGCGGCTGGCAGGGTCTCTATGACATGGCCTATCAGATGTGCCAGCAACAGACATCCGGTGTGAACGCACCTTACTACGAGGCCCTGAGCCTTGGTGCGTCCTCCTCGGATTGCCGCTCTTCCGCAACAGTTCATGCACCTTTGAAGCGCACACCCGACGGCGGCGTCATGGTAAGTTCGGATTTCGGCAACTGCCGCTGATCCGTTTCCAGCTGCTGCAATCACACTATTTCCCTCAGGACCGGCGCGAGAAACCAGCCCAGAGCGGTTGACCTTGCGGACGAAGCACAGTCAATTAGGGCGATTTTATCGGCTCCGGCCGTCTTTGCGCCAACCACAGGATTTTGCATGACCCGCCGTCTCCCGTCCGCTCCTGCCTTCGCCTTTGCCGCGCTTACCGGCCTTTGGCTTGCCGCCTCGCCCGCCCAGGCCCAGCAATGCGGCGGCGACTTCCGGCAGTTTCTGGCTGGCGTGAAACAGGAAGCCTTATCCCGCGGCCTGTCCGCTCAGGCCGCGGACCGCACGCTTGCCGGAGCGCAGATCGACAGAAAGGTTCTGTCCAGGGACCGGGCCCAGGGCGTCTTCAAGATGACCTTCCTGGACTTCTCCAAGCGTGTCATTTCCGGCTACCGGATGACGAACGGCGCTGCCAACATGAAGAAATACGCCAGCGTGTTTCAGCGGACCGAGTCCGAGTATGGCGTGCCAGCACCCGTGATCACCGCCTTCTGGGCGCTGGAAACAGATTTTGGCGCGGTCCAGGGTGACTTCAATACGGTCAACGCGCTGGCTACGCTTGCCCATGACTGCCGCCGGCCGGAACTCTTTCGCCCGCAGCTGATTGCCGCGATCGAAATGGTCCAGCATGGCGACCTTGACCCTCAGGGCACCACCGGCGCCTGGGCAGGCGAGATCGGCATGGTGCAGATGCTGCCTGAGGACATCATCAAGTTCGGCAAGGATGGCGACGGCGACGGCCATGTGAAGCTGAAGGAGAGCGCCGCAGACGCAATCCTCACCGCCGGTGCCTTCATCCAGCACCTCGGCTGGCGCCGCGGAGAGCCGTGGCTGCAGGAGGTCAGCGTGCCGCAGAACCTCAACTGGGCTGAGAGTGGACTCGGCAAGACCAAAACAGGGGCCGAATGGGCCTCACTCGGCGTCCAGCCGCGCTGGGGCCAGATTTCCGGCAACCTGCCCGCTTCCCTGCTGCTGCCCCAGGGCCGCAAGGGCCCCGCCTTCCTCGCCTATCCGAACTACAACATCTATCTGGAATGGAACCAGTCCTTCGTCTACACGACGACCGCCGCCTATTTCGCCACACGCCTTGCCGGCGCGCCGGTCTATACGGAGGGCAATCCGGAACCGGGCCTCGACGATGCACAGATGAAGCAGCTGCAATCGAAACTTTCCAGCATGGGGTATGACGTCGGCAAGATCGACGGCATTCTGGGTGCCGGCACCCGCGACGCCGTTCAGCAGGTGCAGCAAAAGCTTGGCCTGCCGGCTGATGCCTGGCCCACCCCGTCGCTTTTGAACCGGCTCTGAGGCAGTCTCTTGCGCCGCGCTGACCCGGCGGCGGCATCACCCGTTATCCGAAGCAAACTGCTTCTGGCCGCGGAACTTGCCGTCCTGATCGCCGGGCCAGTGCTGCTGATGGGCCTTTCGGTCCAACTACTGCGCTTTGCGACGATTTTCCTCGTTGCCCTCTATGCCGTCTGGCGGCTATGGGCGAACGGCGTTGCCGGAACGTATCTCAGCTTCAACTGGACCGGATGCCGTGCTGCCCTGCCCGGCATAATGTTGCGCTGGCTGCTCGGTTCAATGGTGATCCTGGCCGTTGTTCTGACGCTCAGCCCCGAGCGATTGTTCTGTATCCCGCGCGCCAATCCGGCGCTGATGGCCGTGATCGTGACCTTCTACGGGCTGGTGTCCGTGTTGCCGCAGGAAATCGCTTTCCGCGGCTATGCCGCCTGGCGTCTCGATAGCTTGCACCTACCCTTCTGGGCAGCCTGCCTGATATCGGCGGTGCTGTTCGGCTGGGTACATATTCTTTTCGGATCGATGCTGTCGGTAGCCTTGAGCGGTGCGGCAGGTCTTTCCTTCTACCGCACCTATCGCAAATACCGCTCGCTTGCAGCCGTCTGGCTCGAGCACAGCCTGCTTGGCATATCCGTCTTCGCGCTGGGACTGGATAACTTGTTCTACCTCGGCCCTGCTTCACCGGCGATTATAGCGGTTTGCGGAACACCTTGACCCGATTTCCCGGGTTCCAGAAAGCAAATATATGGCCCGGCATCCTCTTGGATCCCGGGCCTTTCTGACGGCTTACAGAAGCTCAGTTGCTGCCGCCCATGCCGGATTTCAGCTTCTCCTCGATGGCGGAGAGATTGAACGAACCGGGTGTCTGGCTCGGCGGATAGTCCTGCATGGTCTGCAGAAACCGGGAAGCGAGCGCCTGGATCGGGACGATCACGAAAGCCCTCTCAAGCAGCCAGTCATAGTAGACGTTGGCATTGTGCTGGGCCTTTTCGAACGGGTCCCGGCGCAGGTTGAAGATGGCCGGAACACGCAGTTCGGTAAATGGCTCCTGCCACACGCCGAAGGCCTGACCGCGGTTTTCCAGGAACACAACCTTCCAATCGTCGTAGCGGGCAGCGACGATCTGTCCGTCGTCATTCACGTACCAGAACTCGTGCCGGGGCGAACTGTCCGCCTCACCCTTCAGGTAGGCGTTCATGTCGTAGCCGTCGATATAGTTCTTGTAGGTCCGCCCGCCGAGTTCGACGCCCGTCTTGAGTTGCTCCTTGATGTCGGAAGAGCCTGCGATGGCCGCGAAGGTCGGCAGCCAGTCCTCATGGGCGACAATCCCGTTCAGCGTCACGCCTTCCTGGAAGACGCCTGGCCAGCGGACAAAGGCAGGAACGCGGTAAGCGCCTTCCCAGTTTGAATTCTTTTCACTGCGGAACGGCGTGGTCCCGGCATCCGGCCACGTGTTGTAATGCGGGCCGTTGTCGGTCGAATACATCACCACCGTGTTGTCCGCGATGCCAAGCTCGTCAAGCAGATCCAGCAATTCGCCGACATGCATGTCATGCTCCACCATGCCGTCATGATAGGTGTCACCGCTCGGTCCTGAAATGCCGGTGTGCTCGGCCTTCACGTGGGTGCGGAAATGCATGCGGGTGCCATTCCACCATACGAAGAAGGGAACGCCTTCCTCCACCGCTTCGCGGATGAAACGCTTTGCCTCGGCCAAGCTTTCATCGTCGACGGTCTCCATGCGCTTTTTCGTAAGCGCACCGGTATCCTCAATCCTCTGGGTACCGTCGTCATTGGCCCAGGTATGCAGCACGCCGCGCGGGCCAAACTGTTCGCGGAAGGTCTTGCCGTTGGCAAGCACCATGTCGCCTGGATAATCCCGGTTTTCCGGTTCTTCCTCGGCATTGAGGTGATAAAGGTTGCCGAAAAATTCGTCGAAGCCGTGATTGGTCGGCAGGTGTTCATCCAGATCGCCCTGGTGGTTCTTGCCGAACTGACCGGTCTTGTAGCCGAGCGACTTCAGCACCGTCGCCATGGTAACGTCCGTCTCCTGCCAGCCCTGTTCGGCACCGGGCAGTCCCACCTTGGTCATACCGGTGCGTACCGGCACATTGCCGCCGATGAAAGCGGCACGGCCTGCAGTACAACTCTGCTGTGCGTAATAATCGGTAAAGGCAACGCCTTCGCTCGCGATGCGGTCGATATTCGGCGTCCTGTATCCCATCATGCCGCGGTTGTTGTGGCTGATGTTCCAGGTGCCTATGTCATCGCCCCAGATCGCAAGGATATTCGGCTTCTGCGTTTCTTGAGCGAAGGCAGACTGGGTCACGACTGCAAACGCTAACGCGAGCCCAATTACCGCCATCTTGATAGGCGGCTTGGTCTGAAAAGGTGTCATACAAAACTCCCACACAAGTGGATACCGCAGACGCAGCCATGAGTTGCATGCGATTTCGCGACCAAGTCGCAGCATCACAGATATTACCTAGCGTCAGTTTCGGCTTTAGACAAGAAGAAACCAGCCTTTTCCTGAGGTGCCGTGATGAAAGCTCCGCCCACTCCTGCTTGAACTCGATCAATCAAGGCGTGAATTCAGGCAAAATATCAACGCATTGCGCCGGCCATTCGGGACAGGCTCCGGCTGCGTAGATCAATCTTGAGGCGATCAAGGTATCTCCCCATTCGCAATCGATTTTTCAAAACCGACTCTGTCGGCATGAACCTTTTCCAGGGTATCCTTCATTGCGTGAGCGGCAGAGTTGTACTTTCCGCTCCACAGGATGATCTCGGCCAGAACGGGGCCAAGGCCTCGCCCTTTCTGGGTCAATTCGTAGACAAAACTGCGCCAGTTTTCCGGGTCGCGCCGCTTTGTAATCAGGCCCTTCTCCTCAAGATGCCTGAGGCGCTGAGCGAGAATATTGGTCGATATTCCCTCCCAGCCTTCCAGCAATTCGCCATAGGTTCGCACTCCCTTCAGGGCCATGTCCCTAATGATGAGAAGCGTCCACTGATCGCCGAATATGTCGAGCGCAAAAGCGACCGGACATCCTGAATCGTAATTCTGCTTTTTTGCGTTCATGCAAAAAATCTAGTTTTTCCACTTGCATTTTACAAGTGAAAGCCGCATATGCAGTCAATTTGTAAAATGCAAGTAGATAGGAGTTCACGATGCAGGAAGAAGACACTCCCCCTTTCAATCACGCAAACGGACTGACCCGCCGCACGGTTCTGGCAGCAACGGCTGCAGTCGCAGGCACCATCGCGGTCCCGACCATTCTCAAAGCCAAGGAAAGCACCATCATGGAACCCAAAGCATTCGTGTATACGGAAGTCGCCATCTCGGTCCCGTTCGACCAGGCGCCCTGGGCGAAGATCAACGAGGCAATCAAGGAGCAGCCAGGTTTCCTGAACAAGACCTGGCTGCAGGGACACGCCAACCAGTCCCTTGGCGGGTTCTACGCTTTCGACAGCCTGGACAATGCCCGTAAGTTCGTGACCGGCTATTTCCCGACCGAGCCTCGTGCCTTCGGTGTGGCACACAACACAAGGGTTTTCGACGCCGAAATCGTGCGCGATGCGAGCGTTGACCTCGGATCGGTTCATTATGGCAATACCGTCACGAAAAAGCCGGGTGCGTTTGTCTATACCGAGTTGCAAGTATCGGTACCATTCGACGGTTTTGGCTGGCAGGACCGCAACGAGGCTTTGAAACTGACGCCAGGCCTGCAGAACAAGGTCTGGCTGAGCGGGCTCGGTACGAACACCCTTGGCGGCTTCGATGCCTTCGACTCGCTCGACGACGCCCTCGACTATGCAATCAATGCGTTTCCGGAGATCGCCGCCAAATTCAACAGCGCTTTCTACACCCGCGTGTTCGATGCAAGCGTGACGGAGATGGCCAGCCGGGAGATGCGCTCGCCTTATTACCCGGGCTGATCATACCGGATTGAACCTTCCCGGCTCTGGTCCGGGGCTCCGTCCGCCGGAGACTTGTCTGCCGGCGGACGGCCCTTCAGACCTATTCCACCTTGTTCGGATCGGTCCCCGGCGCATCTTCGTTCACCGTCGCCACGCTGCCTTCTCCCAAGAGGAAGACCGCCAGGATCCTCGCCGGTCCTTCGCCGGTGTTCTCACCGCGATGGGTCACGTCCATCGCCTCGAGCAGGCCGTCGCCAACACGATAGACCTTCTTGCCGAACTCTTCGTAGGTGACGGTGATCTCGCCTTCCAGAATATAGGCGAACAGCGGCGCATGGTGCTGGTGCCAGGCGGTTTTTTCACCCGGCGCCATGGTGATTTCAATGGCCCTTACCGACGGATTATCCTGAGGGAACTGGACAGCCTCACCGGTCACCGTCTTGCCGGTGTTCATGACTTCCCGAATGTTGGCATAGGGGGTCTGGGCCGCGGCCTGCTCATCCTGCGCGGCTTTCGAACCCGGTTTGGCGTGGGGCTGGGACGGCGCAGGCTTGCCGCCCGGTGTGATCGACTTGTCGGCCGACAGCACCGGCGTCGCCAGAAAGGCCCCGCTCAGAAGCGCGATGAATGCAAAGCTGGACAGCTTCATGATAAGTCCCCGGTTTGATTTTGGTGTGCCGGTACGGGTACGTAAGCACGCGCCTCGAGCGCCGACATGTGCCCCCATTGTGCACGACCTTCCGGGGCACAACAACATTTTCACAATGACTTGAACGCCTTATCCAAGCAACGATCTGAGCTTCGGGGAAATTTCCACCTCGATCACCGTCGTTCCCTTGTGTACCAGAGCGGCTTCGAGCGCGGCCTTGAAGTCGCCGGCGGTCTTGACCTTTGCGGTCTTCGCGCCGTAACCGCGTCCCAGCGCCTCGATGTCGAGCCCCGGCAGATCGAGGCCCGGCACATTCGGCGTTTCTTCCAGGATCGCAAATTCCTTGAGGATCGCATATTCGCTGTTGCGCATGGCGATGAAGACCACATGAGCCTGCTGCTGCACGCCGGTATAGAGGCTCTGCACCGAATACTGGAACGAGCCGTCGCCGATCACCGCGATCACCGGCCGGTTACGGCCGCTTTCCACTTCGGCCAGGGCCAGTCCGACAGCTGCCGGCATGTCCCAGCCGAGCCCGCCGGAGGCGAAGGTATAGAACATGTCCGGCTTGTCGATGGGGATCTGCCGTTCCAGTTCGATGACGTTGGAGGGCGACTCTTCCACAAGCACGTAGTCCGCCGGAGCGCTTTTCCGGACAAGGCTGTAGACCGCGTCCGGTGTCAGCGGCAGAGCTGTATAGTCCGGCACCGGCGCCGGGTCCTTCTTGTAGGGATTGTCCTTTTCGGCACGCTTTGCAAGCATCGGCTGGATCGCTTCGAAGAAAAGCTTGCTGTCGGAAACGAGGCTGTCGCCGACCGGGGCTTTCGAAGCCATGTCCGGATCGTCGGTGATATGCAGCAGTCTTGTTCCCGCCGGCAGATAGTCGCCCGCGACATAAGGATAATACCGGAAGACCGGAGCACCGACGGTCACGACAAGATCGTGCCCCTCAAGCCGCTTGCAAATCGGCCCGATGGCAGAAGGCAGCGTGCCGGCATGGAGCCTGTGGCTTTCCGGAAAAGGCGTCCGCTCGGCAAAGGGCGCCGTCAGCACCGGTGCGGAGAGCGCTTCGGCAAAGGCGATCCCTTCCTCCCAGGCCTCGGAGCGGGCAATGTCGGAGCCATAGACCAGCACCGGGTTGGACGCGGCATTGATCCGTTCCGCAAACTCCTTGATCCGGGCCGGGTCGGCCGCCGAGCGCAACGCGACTGAGCGGACGATTGCGGGCCCCTCCATTTCCTTGTCCCAGTCGTCCAGCGGCAGGGACAGGAAGACCGGACCGCTCGGCTGCTGGATCGCGGCCGCATAGGCGCGCATGAAAGCTGCCGGAATGTCCTGGGCCCGGGCAGGCTCGTAGCTCCATTTCACCCAGGGTTGGGGCAGCAGCGTCGCGTTGATATTCGTCAGGAGCGGTTCCAGCAGCAGCATGTCCCGGGTCTGCTGGCCAGCTGTCAGGATCAGCGGCGTCTTGTTCTGGTAGGCCGTCAGAATGCAGCCCATCGCATTGCCGAGGCCTGCGCCCGTATGCACGTTGACGATGACAGGTTTGCGCAGCCCCTGCGACAGACCGTCGGCGATGCCGACGACACTGGCCTCCTGAAGGGACAATACGTAGCGGAAATCGTCGGGAAAGTTCTTGAGGAAAGTTTCTTCGGTGGAGCCGGGATTGCCGACGATGGTCGTCAGGCCGAGATTGCGAAGCAGATCGAGGGTAACGTCTTTAACCGTCGGCATAATATCCTCCTAACGATGCCGTCAGAACCGGTTCAGGCACCAGGAAACGAAAAAAATCCATCGTCTATTGCGTCAATTCCCTCAAAAGACTAAGCCACGCCATCCGTCAGAGACAAGTGAAGATTGTTTCATCTGCGTCAACACGTCAGACGATAATTGCGTCACCTGGCTTTGGCGTGGCAACCTTTCGCCCGTCGGAGCCCGGCGCCTTGATGAAGGCATCCGCACTCTGATCGATAATCGGAAACGTGCCGAAGTGGCAGGGTACGATGGTGTCGAAATTGAAGAAACGGCTGCAGGCAATCGCCGCCACCCTGCCGCCCATGGTGAAACGGTCGCCAATCGGAACCAGGCCGATTTTAGGCTGATAGATTTCGTTGATGAGCGCCATGTCGGAGAAAATATCCGTGTCACCCATGTGGTAGAGCACTTTCTCGCCCGGTGCTTCGATGATCACACCGTGCGGATTGCCGAGATAGATCGCTTCGCCGCCTGCCTGGAAGGACGAGGAATGATCCGCTCTTGTGAGCCCCACACTGAACGGGCCTGCATCGACCTTGCCGCCGGAGTTCATCGGACTGAAATTCTCGATCCCCTGCCGGTTCGCCCACATGCAGATCTCGAAATTGGACGTCAGCTGCGCGCCGGTCTTCTTGAGGATGTCGATGGTGTCGCCGATATGGTCGTTGTGGCCATGGGTCAGGATGACATGGGTCACGCCTTCTGCGACCTTGTCCACCGAGAGGTTTTCCGGAAATGACGGATTTCCGGTCAAAAACGGGTCGATCAGGATGGAAGCACCATCGATCTCGATCTTGAAAGCGGAATGGCCGTACCAGGTCAATTTCATTGTCGTCTCCCCGATCTTCGAATTTTCGTAAAGCTACCAGCCCAGGGCGGCTCACAACAAGCCGGTCCCCAGCCAGCAGCAGCCAGACTTTCAAATGGCATCGTCAGTTTTCGCAGCGCCGGTGTGCAATTTTAGCAACACCACAGATAATTCAGCTACCGAAACTTGTGTCTTCCAAATTTGCCCAACAAAATGACGTTGGGGAATCGTGGGACGCAGGATTATTGCTTATGCCGATTGGGGCAAAACGCGTGCGACTAATCCGGGCGATGTTGCCGATCGTCCTTGCTTCTTGTTGCTCTTCCGCAGCGTTGGCTGCCAGTTGCAAGAACGATGGCGGACTGGTGTTCCTAGGCACCAACAAGTCCGACAGCCGTTCGATCTGGATTTCCGGAACGGTCGCAGGTGATTATCGCCTGGATGCGGCACAGGTCAATCAGACAGTCGACACCTGGTCGCGCTCAGACAAGGGCCTGCACCTTTCCGTTTCACCCGTTGTATCCAATGGTAATGGGGGCACGCACAAGCTTTACAGTGTCGATGGCGGATCGGACTGCCTGATCGATACCCAGAACCAGAAGCGGGATTTCCAGCTACCGGACAACATCAAACCTCCGTCGCTCGTCAGACCACCTATCGGCAATTTTTTTCCGGGGTTCGGCCGACCGGCACCACCGATCGCAACGCTCCCTCCCTCAGGCATCACGCCTGGCAGGCCAGGCCCTATTTCTCCTCCCGGCAGCGGGGTCGCACCGCCTGTCGGAACATTGCCTCCAACCGGAATAACGCCAGGAAGGCCAGGGCCGATATCCCCGCCTGGTAGCGGCGTTACGCCCCCGATCGGGACACTGCCCCCCTCTGGTCTCACTCCGGGGAGACCGGGCCCCGTTTCACCGCCAGGAAGCGGCATCGCACCACCCATCGCGACGTTGCCGCCTACCGGAATAACACCGGGCAGGCCGGGGCCGATTTCGCCACCCGGCAGTGGTGTTGCACCGCCTATCGGAACATTGCCTCCCTCGGGCATCACGCCAGGCAGGCCGGGACCAATAATGCCTCCAGGCAGCGGCGTTGCGCCGCCAATTGCAACGCTGCCCCCTACGGGTGTCACACCCGGCAGACCAGGGCCGATATCCCCACCTGGCAGCGGTGTTACACCGCCAATCGGAACGCTGCCTCCCTCGGGCATCACGCCAGGCAGGCCGGGACCAATAACGCCTCCAGGCAGTGGCGTTGCGCCGCCAATTGCAACGCTGCCCCCTACGGGTGTCACACCCGGCAGACCAGGGCCGATATCTCCACCTGGCAGCGGTGTTACACCGCCAATCGGAACGCTGCCACCCACGGGGGTCACGCCAGGCAGGCCGGGACCAATAACGCCTCCAGGCAGCGGCGTTGCGCCGCCAATTGCAACGCTGCCCCCTACGGGTGTCACACCCGGCAGACCAGGGCCGATATCTCCACCTGGCAGCGGTGTTGCACCGCCAATCGGAACGCTGCCACCCACGGGGGTCACGCCAGGCAGGCCGGGACCAATAACGCCTCCCGGCGGCGGCGTCACACCACCTATCGGAACACTACCGCCCGGCAGCCCCACAACGGCCCGGCCCGGATTGTCACCCGGTTTCGTGCCGGTGCGAAGGGCGGACGGAGCTGTGGTGAGCTACTGCATCGACCCGCGTGCACCGCAAACACAGGATCACGATCCGCAAGCCTTCTGTACGCGGCAGCAGCTTCTGGCCGAAGGCCGGCTTCAGGCACAGGAGGAGGTTTCCCTAACTCCCGGTCGTGATCTCATCGAACCGACCCGATGGAACGCATGGAGCAGCGTCACCGGGCTCATTATCGACGACGAGCGTTATGGCCGGAATTTCAATACTCTTTCCGGGACAGCCGCGTTTGGCGCGGACCGGAAACTGACCGAGAACCTTGTTGCCGGCCTCTCCGTCACGTTCGAAACAATTGAAACGGACGGCTTTAACTCCAACCTGCAGATCAATACCCAGGGCTTCGAGATCGGACCCTATGTTGCCATGCGGCTATCCCAGCACTGGGCGGCTGACGGATCCCTCAGCTACGGCTTCTCAACAAGTCAATCCGACATTTCCGTTCTGAACGGCGACTATATCAGCCATGAATTCGGAACCAGCTTAAGCCTGCATGGTCAATATGCCTTGAGCGACGTGCAGATCCGTCCCAAGGCCACGGTCACTTTCAATCGGGTGTTTTCGGACAGCTATGACCTTTCCGGCACAATCCTGAATCAATATGTCAGCGTCCCGATTTCCGGGAATGCCGCCTCGCTCGGGACACTGGAACTCTCAACAGAAATCAGCCGCGCGTTCGATCTCGGTAATGGCAGGTTGATACAGCCTTACCTGGAAGCTGGAGCCGTCTACGAATATCTGAGGGCCAATGACGGCAAGATCCTCGATGGCGACCTCAATCTTGTTACCCCGTCGGCATGGAGCTTTGCGTTGCGCGGCGGGGCAACAACGCTTCTTGCCCAGAATGTGAGCCTCGATGCCAAGGGCGGTTATCTCAGTCTCGGCCAGAACGGACTTGATGTCTGGGAAGCGGAACTCCGGGTCGCTATCGGTTTCTGAGCAGGGGCTTTGCAGGTATCTTGGCAGCCGTATCCTTCGTCGATCGCCTTTGAGCCGAGGAAAGCCCATGTACCGAGACCTCACCTGCCGTATTTCCAACAGCCTCTGGCTTGAATTGCAGGCCGAACGGCTGCGGACAGGTCACAGCCTCTCCCACATCGTCCAGGAAAAGCTCGCCTCCGCCTTCGGCCTCGATCATCATACGATCTTTCAGGTCTCCACCAGCACGGCGATTACCAAAGGCCTCTTCAAGGGCTGTGCGGCGATCGGCGATCTCAAGGACCACGGGGATTTCGGCCTCGGCACCTTCGAGGATCTCGACGGCGAGATGATCCTCTTCGAAGGCCAGGCGTATCAGGCGAGAGACGGCGGCGCCGTGGTGATAGCGCCCGACACGGCGCTGACACCCTTTGCGACAGTCACAAGGTTTACGCCGGGACATCAGGTCGACCTCAACGACGTGCGGAGCCAGGCGGATCTGGAATCCCGGCTCGACGATCTGCGCCCATCGGAAAACTTCTTCATCGGCATTCGCATCGACGGCCGGTTCGACAGGATCGAACTGCGCGCCGCTTGCAAGGCTGCTCCCGGTGAGGATCTGGTTGCCGCAACCGGTCACCAAAGCGAATTCACCTTTGAGGATATCGAAGGCACGCTGGTGGGGTTCTGGTCGCCCGGACATGCGCGCACCATGGCGATTTCCGGCTATCATCTGCATTTCATCTCAAAGGACCGGACAAAGGGTGGCCACCTCATTGGCGTCTGCGCGCGGCATCTGACAGCGCAGCTGCATCTGGAGACAGATTTTCACGTTGCCGTTCCAGAGACCGCCCAGTTTCTGTCGGCCGATCTGCGCGACGATCCGTCGAAAGCGCTGGAGATCGCCGAACACGGCCATGCGGGTGACCGCTCGTAAGGCTGTCATCGATTTTTCTGGTGCCGGTTTATCTGTTACCGGTTTTCTGTTTCCGGTTTTTCTGGCGGAAGAGACAAAGCCCTGATAAAGGCGCGCCATGGCAAATGATCCGGCACTTTCCCTTGAAGACTTTATGGCCGCCGTGCCCGACCGCACGCGCCTGATCGGCCTCGATCTCGGCACCAAGACCATAGGTCTTGCGCTTTCCGATCTCGGCCGGGGCATCGCCTCGCCGATGGAAACGATCCGGAGGAAAAAATTCACCCTGGATGCCGAACAGCTTCTCGCCATCTGCGCCAAACAGGAAGTCGGTGGCATGGTGCTCGGCATGCCGCTCAACATGGACGGCAGCGAGGGACCACGCGCCCAGGCAACCCGTGCCTTTGTCCGCAATCTTTCCCAGAAGACGGATCTGCCGATCACCTATTGGGACGAACGCCTTTCGACCGCCGCGGTGACACGAACACTCCTGGAAGCCGACAGCAGCCGGGCGAAACGCGCGGAAGTCGTCGACAAGATGGCAGCCGCCTTCATTCTTCAGGGCTTTCTGGACCGACTCGGGTTTATGGGGTTAGATAGCAGGTAACCCCACCTTCCGCCGGCGAAGCTTCTGCTTGCCGGTTCAGCCGAACCCCAAGGCCCGAAATGCTCACCACGCTCGCCGCCCTGATGCCGGTCATCCTCGTGATCGCGTCTGGCTACCTGATCGCCAGAACTGGCCTCATTACCGGCGAACAATGGCGCGGCATCGAACGCCTGGCCTATTACGCCCTCTTTCCCGCCGTTCTTTTCCGCACCATCTCGCAGGCGGATTTCAACAGCTTCCCGACGCTGAACATGGGTGGCAGCCTGCTGGCTTCCATCCTTGCGATGGCGCTCGCGCTTCTTGCCGCGCGGCAAGTCATTGAAAGGATCTGGGGCATCGGCCCGGAACGCTTCACCTCAATCTTTCAGGGCACCTTGCGCTGGAACGCCATGATCGCACTGGCAATCGCCGATAATGTTGTCGGCGACACCGGCCTTGCGATGCTGGCCGTCGCGATGGTTTTCATGATCCCGGTGCTCAACGTCGCCAGTATCCTGGTGCTGTCGCACTATGCCAGCGGTACGACGCCGAGCGGTGCCAAGATCCTGAAGGACCTTTACACCAATCCGTTCATCCTCTCGATCGGCGCGGGTCTCGTTCTCAATCTGAGCGGCATCTCCCTTCCCTTCGTCATCGAGGACACGCTGGAGATCTTCTCCCGCGCGGCCCTGCCCATCGGCATCATCTGTGTCGGCGCGGGGCTGGATCTCGGCTCCCTGCGCCGTCCGGGCCCGGCCCTCACCATGGGCACGTTTCTGAGGCCCGTCTTCATGCCATTGCTCGCCTTTGGCTTTGCCAGTCTCTTCGGCGTCACCGGCCCGGCGCTTGCCGTCGTCATCATTGCCAGCGCCGTTCCGTGCGCCAGCAACTCCTATCTGCTTGCCCGTCAGATGGGCGGGGATGCCAAGTTGATGGCGGAAATCATCACCTTGCAGACTCTGGCGGCGACAGTGACTATCCCCCTCGCCCTGTTGCTCTTCACCTGACAGCGCGTGCCATCAGACTGCGGACGGTGGAAAAGCAACACACATCAAGAGGGTCCTGGAGACGGTTGATTTCCCTTATCGACTGTGTTGACCGGCAAAACCTGTCGGCACGAGATCCAGCCAAACTTCATCAGTCTCTATTTTTGTCCAACCGCTCAAATATTTAGCGATGGTGTGGACAGCGGGCATGAGGTGAATTCGCGTCTTGTCGAACGGGAAGATTCCCCCTAAAGCAATGGTCTCGATGACCGCGAGCAACACCCATCGAGACAGCCCTTTCCCCCATCGTCATTTGCTGGGCATAGAGGGCCTTCACCCCCACGAAATTCTGGGCCTTCTGGACCGGGCCGAAGAGGCCGTCGAGGTCTCCCGGCAGATACACAAGCGCAAGCACGTGTTGCAGGGCCGTACCCAGATCAATCTCTTTTTCGAAAATTCCACCCGCACCCAAAGCTCGTTCGAGCTGGCCGGAAAACGGCTCGGGGCGGATGTGATGAACATGGCGGTGTCCCAGTCCTCGGTGAAAAAGGGCGAGACGCTGATCGATACGGCGGCAACGCTGAACGCCATGCATCCGGACCTGCTTGTGGTTCGCCACCACGCCGCCGGCGCGGTGCATCTGCTGGCCCGCAAGGTCAGTTGCTCGGTGGTGAATGCCGGCGACGGACCGCACGAGCACCCGACCCAGGCCCTGCTCGACGCGCTGACGATCCGCCGTCACAAGGGCAAGATCGCCCGGCTGACGGTGGCGATCTGCGGCGACATCGCCCATTCCCGCGTCGCCCGTTCCAACATCATCCTGCTCAACGCGCTCGGGGCGCGTGTGCGTGTCGTCGCCCCCTCCACCCTCCTGCCCTCCGGCATCGCCAAGATGGGTGTCGAGGTCTTCACCTCGATGAAGGAAGGACTGGCGGGAGCCGACATCGTCATGATGCTGCGCCTGCAGCGCGAACGCATGAACGGAGCGTTCGTGCCGTCGGTGCGCGAATACTACCGCTATTACGGCCTCGACGCGGAAAAGCTCGGCTTCGCCAAGGAAGACGCCCTCGTCATGCATCCGGGGCCGATGAACCGCGGCGTCGAAATCGACGCCTCCATCGCCGACGGCGCTCAGAGCCTGATCCGCGAACAGGTGGAAATGGGCGTTGCCGTGCGCATGGCTGTGCTCGAAGCCCTCGCTGCCAACCTGCCGACCCGCTAGAGGACAAGACCGTGGCCCACGACACACCCAAACCTCTGGTCCTCTCCAATGCCAGGGTCATCGACCCGGCACGCGGCCTGGATGCACCCGGCTCCGTCATCATCGCCGACGGCACGATCCTGGCTGCCGGACCGGAAGCCGCCAATCAGGGCACGCCGTATGGCGCGGAACTCATCGACTGCAAGGGCGCCATTGCCTGCCCCGGCCTGATCGATTTCTGCGTCTCCGTCGGCGAGCCCGGCGCGGAGCATCGCGAGACGCTGGCCAGTGCGTCGCAGGCCGCCGCCGCCGGTGGCATCACCACCATCTGCACCATGCCGGACACCGACCCGGTGATCGACGACCCGGCGCTGGTTGACTTCATCCTGCGCCGGGCGCGCGACACGGCAAGTGTCAACGTGCTGCCGCTCGCTGCCCTCACAAAGGGCCTGAGAGGCGAGGAAATGGCCGAGATCGGCCTTTTGAAGGAAGCCGGAGCGGTCGCCTTCACCAATGGCCACAGGTCGGTAAAGAATGCCCAGGTCATGCGCCGCATGATGACCTATGCCCGCGACTTCGACGCGCTGGTGATCCACCACACGGAAGATCCGGACCTGGCCGGCGGCGTGATGAATTCCGGCCTCAATGCCAGCTGGAAAGGCCTGTCCGGTGTACCCCGCGAAGCGGAGATCATCATGCTGGAGCGGGATCTTCGCCTCGTTGCCATGTCGAAGGGCAAGTACCACGCAAACCTGATCTCGACGTCGGACAGCGCCGATGTGGTGCGTGCGGGCAAGGCCAGGGGTCTCGATATCACCGCCGGCATTTCGATCAACCACCTGACCAACAACGAAAACGACATCGGCGCTTACCGCACCTTCTTCAAGATGTCGCCGCCACTGCGCGACGAGGACGACCGCCAGGCGATGATCGAGGCTGTCGCCGACGGCACCATCGACATCATATGCTCCAACCACGATCCGCAGGACGTGGAAACCAAGCGCCACCCCTGGGCGGAAGCCGAGGATGGCGCGCTCGGTCTGGAAACCCTGCTCGCCGCCGCGCTCCGGCTGTATCATTCCGGCCAGGTCGATCTGGTGACCCTTCTGGCCGCCATGACCTCCAAGCCGGCAGACCGGCTGGGTCTTGAGACCGGGCGCCTTGCCAAGGGGGCGCCTGCGGACGTGACGGTCTTCGATCTTGAAAAGCCCTGGGTACTTGAGAAGAGCGCCATCCGGTCCCGCTCCAAGAACTCACCCTTCGTCGATGCCCGCTTCTCCGGCCGGGTGCTGAGGACGGTGGTCGGCGGCAAGACGGTCTACGCCTACGCCTGACTGGACTTCGCCGGGCCGTTGGTTCGCGCACAATTGTCCTGTCTTCGTGCGACGATCCCGTTTCGCGCCACAATTCTTGGTGAACGTGGCGCGATAGTGGATTTACGCACGGGAGGAACGATGCGTCCGACGGCATTCCTGTATCTGTTTTCAGCCCTGGCGCTGCTTCCCGGCGGCGCATCAGCGGCGGATCTTTACATCAAGTACAAGCTCTATGCCCTCAGCCTGCCGATAGGGTCCGGCACCCTGTCGCTGGATGTCGGCAAGGAGACCTATTGGGCGAGCGCCGAGGGACAGACCGCGGCCTTCGGGAAACTGGTTTCCGACGGCAAGGGCTCGGTCAAGGCGCGCGGCGGTGTCGGCAGCAAGTCCCTGCAGCCGGACAGTTACGCCTATGACATCAAGAGCGAGGACGAAACCGGCACCGTTGCCATGACCCTTCGCGCCGGCAGGGTCGACAAAGTCGCGGTGAACCCTCCTCAGGATCGCATGAAAGAACGGATCAAGGTGACGCAAGACCACCTCAAGAGCGTTCTCGACCCGTTGACGGCCGCGATCCTGCCGGCGCCGAAGGGCCTGGACAAGGCAAGCTGCGACCGGACCCTGCACATATTCGACGGCAAGGAACGTTACGACGTTCGCTTGAACTACAAATCCAGCCAGACGACAAAATCTGCGGATGGCCGTTTCAAGGGCAAGGTTCTTGTCTGCGGCGTCCGCTACGAGCCGGTATCCGGCCACAGACCGAAGCGCAAGTCGATCCAGGAACTGGCGGCCAACAAATCCATGGAAGTCTGGTTGGCACAGGTCGGCGACAAACCGTATCTCGTGCCCTTGAAAGCCAGCATCTCGCTGCCCTTCGGGAGCCTTGTCGTCGAGGCGGAGAAGTTCAAGCTGGCGAAATAGGGAACCGGTCAGCGCCGCCTTTTCCCTGTAAAGACAGTCTTTTGGCCCATTCCGGACTTGATCCGGTCCGCCATGCCGTTACATTGCGGTGACCAAATCTTATGCACGTCCCAGGGGAGCCGACGCGTGCCCGATCCGATCAGCTGGGGTTTCGCCTGGCCTTATTACCTTGCCGCCCTCGCCTTCGGCTATCTGCTTGGCTCGATCCCCTTTGGCCTGCTTGTCACCCGCATGGCCGGGCTTGGCGATATCCGCAAGATCGGCTCCGGCAATATCGGCACCACCAACGTGCTGCGCACCGGACGCAAGTCGCTGGCCGCCGCAACGCTGCTTGGCGACGCCTTGAAGGGTACTGTCGCGGTCGCGGTGGTCAATCTGCTCTACGGCCAGGAAATGGCTCTCGTCGCAGGGCTCGGTGCTTTTCTCGGCCACCTCTTTCCGGTCTGGCTGAAATTCAAGGGCGGCAAGGGTGTCGCAACCTATCTCGGCATCCTGCTCGGCATCTTCTGGCCGATGGGGCTGATCTTCGCGGCAATCTGGGTTGCCATGGCTTTCGCCTTCCGCTATTCCTCGCTCTCCGCCCTGACGGCAAGTCTTGCGACACCGCTCCTGCTATATTTCGGCTTCAAGCAGTTTCAGATGGCGGAGATGTTCCTTCTGCTGACACTGCTGCTGTGGGCCAAGCATCACGAGAATATCGGCCGTCTGCTGCGGGGCGCTGAAAGCAAGATCGGGGCGAAGTCCAAACCGGCCACGGACCCGGCCGGCGCACCGGGCGACGGAGACGCGTGAGCGCGCCGGCAACAATAAAACATCCCGGCCTCTCCGAGGCAGAGCGGCTTGCATGGCTGCGCCTGATACGCTCGGAGAACATCGGGCCTGTAACCTTTTCGGATCTCCTGACCCATTGCGGATCTGCTCAAGCCGCCCTAGACCTGTTGCCGGAGCTTTCCCGGCGCGGCGGACGCAGGAGCTACAGGGTCTGTCCAAAAGAGGCAGCGGAAGCGGAGCTGGCAGCCCATCGCCGGTTCGGCGCACGGCTGGTCGCGATCGGAGAGCCGGACTATCCACCACACCTCAAACATATCGACGGGCCGCCGCCTCTTCTTTCCGTCGTTGGCGGTGGCAGTGCCCTGTCGCGCGAGCGGATGCTGGCTATTGTCGGCGCGCGCAATGCCTCACTTTCCGGCCGGAAACTTGCGACCAGTTTTGCACGCGATCTCGGTGCATCAGGCTTTGCCATTGCCTCCGGCCTTGCGCGCGGCATCGATGCGGCGGCGCATGAAGCGTCGATCGTTGGCGGGACAGTCGCCGTGTTTGCCGGTGGCATCGACGTGCTCTACCCGCCAGAGCACGACAGGTTGCTGCGAGCTATCGTTGACCATGGCGGCGCAGCCATCAGCGAGATGCCCTTCGGCCTGAAACCGCGCGGACGGGATTTTCCCCGGCGCAACCGGCTGATTTCCGGTGTGTCGCTCGGTGTGGTCGTTATCGAGGCGGCCAAGGCCTCCGGTTCTCTTCACACGGCACGCTACGCACTGGAGCAGAACCGCGACATCTTTGCCGTTCCCGGCTCGCCGCTCGACCCGCGCTCGGAAGGTGCAAACGGGCTGATCCGCCAGGGCGCAACTCTGGTGACATCGGCCGAAGATGTCCTGGAAAGCCTTGCCGGGCGTCTGGAGCCGGTGCTGCCGCTCGACAGGCCGCTGCGCGAGCCTGGCCAGGCAGCAATCTCGCAAGCTCCGGATCCTGACGACAGGCTGCGCGAACGGATCGTCGCAGCGCTCGGACCGACGCCAGTCGACCTTGATGAATTGATCCGCTTTGCCGACGGCGATGCACGCTCGGTCCACATCCTTCTTCTGGAACTTGAACTTGCCGGACGGCTCGAGCGGCACCGGGGAAACAAAATCTCGGCGCTGATGTGAGATCGGATTTTTCTTGAATCTCAGTGGATAACACGTATCAGGGCCGTATCGCTTGACCCGGATCGCTCAAAGGTCCATTTGACAGGCGGCGCGTGATCCGTGATCGTCTGCGCAATAAAATTCAGCTTCTCCACCGGGCGGGGGCTCCGTTTCCGGCAAAAAAATTTGGGTAAGAATGAACGTCGTCATTGTGGAATCGCCGGCGAAAGCCAAGACGATCAACAAATATCTTGGTTCGGACTATACGGTCCTGGCCTCCTATGGCCATGTCCGGGATCTTCCGGCCAAAGACGGCTCCGTGCTGCCCGACGAAAACTTCTCCATGAGCTGGCAAGTGGATTCGAAGGCCCAGAAACGCCTCTCCGAAATCGCCAGCGCGGTGAAGGATGCCGACCGCCTCATTCTCGCAACTGACCCGGATCGCGAAGGCGAAGCAATTTCGTGGCACGTTCTGGAAGTGCTGCAGAAGAAACGCGTCCTGAAGGACAAGCAGGTCGAGCGCGTGGTTTTCAACGCGATCACCAAGAAGTCGATCCTGGAGGCAATGGCCAATCCGCGTCAACTGGATACGCCGCTCGTCGATGCCTATCTCGCCCGCCGTGCCCTCGACTATCTCGTCGGCTTCACGCTGTCACCGGTGCTGTGGCGCAAGCTGCCCGGCGCCCGCTCCGCCGGCCGCGTTCAGTCGGTTGCGCTGCGGCTGATCTGCGACCGCGAAATGGAGATCGAGGTCTTCAAACCGCAGGAATACTGGTCGATCCTGGCCAACATGAAGACCCCGGCCGGGGACATGTTCCAGGCTGGCCTCACCGGCTTCGACGGCAAGAAGATCAACCGTCTCGACATCACCACCGAGGCCGAGGCCAAGACGATCAAGGCCATGCTGGAAAGCGCCAGCTTCAAGGTCGACAGCGTCGCCTCAAAGCCCGCCAAACGCAATCCGGCCGCGCCCTTCACCACATCGACCCTGCAGCAGGAAGCCTCCCGGAAGCTCGGCTTTTCCGCGTCCCGGACAATGCAGGTGGCGCAGAAGCTTTATGAAGGCGTTGCCATCGGCGGCGAGACCTCCGGTCTCATCACCTATATGCGTACTGACGGCGTCCAGATCGCCGGTGAGGCGATTGCCGCTGCACGCTCCGTGATTGCCAAGGATTTCGGCGACAATTACGTGCCCGAAAGCCCGCGCGTCTATACGTCCAAGGCCAAGAACGCCCAGGAAGCCCACGAGGCAATCCGCCCAACGGATCTCGCGCGCCGGCCGAAGGATGTCGCCCGCTTCCTCGATCCGGACCAGGCCCGGCTCTATGAGCTGATCTGGAAGCGCACCATGGCTTCGCAGATGGAATCGGCGACGCTGGAGCGCACCACCATCGAGATCCTCGCCAGCGGCTCCGGCAAGCGCGCCAACCTGCGTGCGACCGGCTCCGTCGTCCGCTTCGACGGGTTCCTTGCGCTCTACCAGGAAGGCCGCGACGACGAGGAGGACGAAAATTCCAAACGCCTTCCGGCTGTCGACGAAGGCGCAGCCCTGACCGCCGCCTCTGTTGACGGCTCAGCCGAGCCGATTGAAGCCTCGCAGCATTTCACCACACCGCCGCCGCGTTATACGGAAGCGAGCCTTGTGAAGAAGATGGAAGAGCTCGGTATCGGCCGTCCTTCCACCTATGCCTCGACGCTGCAGACCCTGCGCGACCGCGAATATGTCGAGCTTGAAAAGAAGCAGCTCGTGCCGCTGGACAAGGGCCGCATCGTCACCGCTTTCCTGGAAAGCTTCTTCCAGCGCTATGTGGAATTCGATTTCACCGCGAGCCTGGAAGAACAGCTCGACAAGATCTCCGCCGGCGAACTCTCCTGGCTGGACGTTCTGCGTGACTTCTGGACGGGCTTTTCCGGCGCCGTTGACGAGATCAAGGACCTGCGCGTTGCCCAGGTCATCGACTCCCTCAACGAGCTGCTCGGTCCGCATATCTTCCCGGCCAAGGAAGACGGCTCCGATCCGCGAAAATGCCCGACCTGCGACAGCGGCCAGTTGTCGCTGAAGGTCAGCCGCTGGGGTGCTTTCATCGGCTGCTCCAACTATCCCGAATGCGGCTATACCCGCCAGCTCGGCAAGCCGAACGGTGAGGACGGCGACGACGAGGGACCTAAGGTTCTCGGCACCGACCCGGAAACGGGGATGGATGTCTCGCTCCGCAACGGCCGGTTCGGGCCTTATGTTCAGTTGGGCGAAGAAGCCAAGCCGAAGCGTTCGTCCCTGCCCCGCGGATGGTCGGCAGCGGACATGGACCTTGAAAAGGCACTGCAGCTCCTGTCGCTGCCGCGCGAGGTCGGACCGCACCCGGAAGACGGCAAGATGATTTCCGCCGGCATCGGCCGCTACGGTCCGTTCGTGCTGCATGACGGCACCTACGCCAACCTTTCCACTCCGGACGAGGTCTTTTCCGTCGGCATCAACCGGGCCGTCGACGCACTGGCGCAAAAGCGCGCCAAGGGCGGCGGACGCGGCGGTGCGGCAGCTGCTCCGCTGAAGGAGCTCGGCGAACACCCCTCCGAAGGCGGGCCGGTCAATGTCTATGACGGCCGCTACGGACCTTACGTGAAACACGGCAAGATCAATGCCACCCTGCCCAAGGACACCGACCCGAAGGCGGTGACGCTGGAACAGGCGGTGGAACTGATTGCCGCCAAGGCTCCCAAGGGCGGGGCCAAGAAGAAAGCGGCCGCCAAGAAGCCGGCGGCCAAGAAAACGGCCACCAAAAAAGCGGCCCCGAAGAAAACGGCAACGAAGACCGCCAAGGCAAAGGTCGATGCGTCGTCCGAAGAGGTGCCCTGGGATGATGCGAGTTGAGCGCCAAGAAAATAAACACGCGCAAGCACACCGATCGTAAACACGCCAAGGTTCCGGGCGAAATGCCGTCCCGGGACGACATTCTCGCCTTCGTCGCCGACAATCCGGGCCGCGCGGGCAAGCGTGAGATCGCGCGCCATTTCGGCATTATCGGCGGCGCGCGCATCCACCTGAAGAAGCTGCTGAAGGACCTTACCGACGACGGTCTGATGGAGAAGCGCAACAAGCGCATGATCCGTCCGGGAGACCTGCCTCCGGTCTTCGTCGCCAACCTGATCGCGCGCGATAAGGACGGCGAGTTGGTCGCAACGCCTGTCGACTGGGACGACGAGGCGGGAGATCCGCCAAAGATCCTGGTGCTGACCGGCAAGACCAAGGCGACCCAGCCGGGCCTCGGCGACCGGGCGCTGGTGCGCCTGACGGAAGCCGACAGCGGTCCGGAGACGGACCACGTTGCCCGGGTGATCCGGGTTCTGGAAAAACGCCAGGGCGCGATCCTCGGCATCTTGAGGAAACGCGACAGGAACCGGCCTCCCTATCTGGAGCCGATCGACCGCAAGCAGCGGGAACTCGATATCGATGCGACCGACATGAAGGACGCCGAGGACGGCGACCTTGTCAGCGTCCAGGTGACGCGCACCGGCCGCTACGGCCATCCGCGTGCCGCCATCGTCGAGCGCTTCGGTTCGATGAACTCGGAAAAGGCGGTTTCGGAAATCGCGCTGCAGTCGCACGGCATCCCGCATGTCTTCCCTGCGGCTGTCGAAGCCCAGGCGGAAAGCGCCAAGCCGGTCGAGAAGCTCGGAAAGCGCGAGGACTGGCGGCAGATCCCGCTCATCACCATCGATCCACCCGACGCCAAGGACCATGACGATGCGGTCTTTGCCGAAGAGGACGAGGATCCGGCCAACGAAGGCGGCTTCATCGCCTATGTCGCGATTGCCGACGTCGCTCACTACGTCACTCCCGGCTCGCCCATGGACCGGGAAGCGAACCTGCGCGGCAACTCGGTCTATTTCCCCGACCGGGTGATTCCGATGCTGCCGGAGCACATTTCCAATCAGCTGTGTTCGCTGCGGGAAAAGGAAGACAAACCGGCGCTCGGCGTCAGGATGGTTTTCGACAAGACCGGGCGCAAGGTCAGCCACACGTTCCACCGGGTGCTGATGCGCTCGGCGGCGAAGCTTTCCTATCTGCAGGCACAGAAAGCCATCGACGGAACCACCGACGAGAAGACCGAGACCATCGTCGACGGCATCCTGAAGCCGCTCTGGAACGCGTACGCCGTGCTGAAGAAGGGCCGCGATGCCCGCGAGCCGCTGGATCTCGACCTGCCGGAGCGCAAGATCCGCCTGAAGCCGGACGGCACCGTGGACCATGTCTACGTGCCCGAGCGTCTGGATGCGCACAAGCTGATCGAAGAATTCATGATCCAGGCGAACGTCGCGGCGGCCGAGACGCTGGAGCAGAAGAAGACGCCCCTGCTCTTCCGCATCCATGACGCCTCGACGCCGGAGAAGCTGGAGAACCTCAAGGACTTCCTGTCGACGCTCAACATGAAGCTGCCGTCTTCGGGCGGACTTCGTCCCGCAGTCTTCAACGGTATTCTCGCCAAGGTGAAGGACACGCCGCAGGCCCATCTCGTCAACGAGGTGGTGCTGCGCAGCCAGGCGCAGGCGGAATATGCGCCGCAGAATATCGGCCATTTCGGCCTCAACCTGCGCCGCTACGCTCATTTCACCTCACCCATCCGTCGCTATGCCGACCTGATCGTGCACCGGGGCCTCATCTCTGCGCTTGGTCTCGGCAACGACGGTCTGCCGGAAGGCATCGAAAGCAAGCTGGAAGCCATCGGAGCGGAGATCTCCGCGGCAGAGCGGCGCGCCATGCTGGCCGAGCGCGACACGATCGACCGGCTGATCGCCCTTTGGATGAGCGACCAGATCGGCGCCACCTTCCAGGGTCGCATCGCAGGCGTCGTGAAATCAGGACTGTTCGTGCGTCTGGAAGAGACGGGTGCCGACGGCTTCGTTCCGGCCTCCACCATCGGCCTCGACTATTATCGCTATGACGAAGGGTCGCACGCGCTCATAGGTGACAAGACCGGCGAGACCTACCAACTTGGCGACCAGGTGGAAGTCCGGCTGGTGGAAGCAGCCCCCTTTGCCGGTGCGCTCACATTCGAGCTGCTCAGCCATGGGCGCATTGCCGGCAAGCGTATCCGCAAGGCCGCGCCCAAGGTGCGGCGCGGGCCGCCGAAGGGTGGCCGCAACAATCGGACCCCGCCCAAGAAACAGGGACGAAGGAGACCTTCGTGACGGTTCGCTACGAGCTGCATGAAAGCCTGAAGGCACCGGAAGCCGCGCCGGTGAAGCCGCGCCGAAACGTGCTGCCCGCCGTGCTGCGCGGCGCTGGAAACCGCTGCATGAACTGCGGCGAAGGCCGGATCTTCGACGGTTATCTCAACACCTGCCACGCCTGCTCCAAATGCGGCGAGGCGTTCCATCATCATCGCGCCGACGATGCGCCGCCCTATTTCACCATCACCATTGTCGGCCATATCATCGTTCCGGGGATGCTGGCGGTCGAGGTGTTCTGGCATCCCGAACTTTGGATCCACATGTCGCTCTGGGTGCCGCTGACGCTGCTGCTCTCGCTTGGCCTCTTGCGGCCGATAAAGGGCGCTCTGATCGGGCTGCAATGGGCGCTCTACATGCACGGCTTCGATCCGGAGGCGGAAGACGACATTCCGCCGATCCCGGCACCGCCTGAAAGGATTTCATGACCGGCTCCTTCGAACAGCGCCTGGCCAAGGACGAAAAGGCCGGAAACTATCCCTATATCCGGCCGAAGGATGCAGCGACGCTGCTCATCCTCGACCATGGCAAGGACGGGAATGTCAGGCTGCTGATGGGCCGCCGTCACATGCGTCACACCTTCATGCCGGGCAAGTTCGTCTTCCCGGGCGGCCGCGTGGATGTCGCCGACAGCCACATCTCAAATGTGCTGCCCTACCACCCCGTGGTAGAGGAGAAGCTCTCCGCGGATCTCAAGAATGCCAAATCGGCTGCCCGTGTGCGTGCCCTGGCACTTGCCGCCATCCGCGAGACCTACGAGGAAGCCGGGATATTCGTCGGCAAATCCACCGACGGTCCCGGCCTGCGTCTCGGCACAGGCTTTGAGGCCTTTGCCGAGCGGGGCATTCAGCCGGACCTTGGCGGCCTGAGGCTGATTGCGCGGGCTATTACCCCGCCGCAGCGCCCGCGGCGTTTCGACACCCGTTTTCTTGCCATCTGGGCCGATGCCATCGCCGACCGGCTGCCGGACGGCAGAGGCCCGTCAGGAGAGCTGGAAGACTGCGCCTGGCTGACCTTCGAAGAAGCGCGGCAGAAAGAACTGCCGATGATCACCAACAAGATCCTCTCCGACCTGGAAGAGCGCCTGTCGACTGATCCGGAGCTTTCTCCCGCAACGCCGGTGCCCTATTATTTCTTCCGTAAGGGCGGGTTTGTCCGCCAGACCATCTGATCTCTGCGGACCTCCGGCTGACTCCTTCGGCCGGTCCCTTGCCCGCAAGGAGGGAGTCGGCCCGATGAAGAAACATGCGATTGTCCCGGAGGAACTGGCAAGCTTCTACAAGGACTGGAAAATGTCGCCTGGTCTTGCCTGCGGCGACTTCCTGTTCCTGACCGGCTTTACAGGCGCCGATGCCGCCGGCAACTTGCCCGCCGATCCTGAAATGCAGATGCGCAATGCCTTCCGCAAGGTGGGTCTCGTGCTTGCGAAGGCCGGGCTTGACTATGGCGCGCTTGTCGAGATGACCACCTATCACGTCGGCCTGCGCGACCATCTGGAGCTCTTCAAGAAGGTGCGCGCGGACTTCGTCGAGGAGCCTTATCCGGCCTGGACGGCGGTGGAAGTCGCCGGCTTCGTGCGTGAAGGCGCCATCATCGAGATCAAGGCTGTGGCAAGCCGGGTTCCGAAGGCAGAGTGAGGCCAGTGCCTGCTGCGCACGGACCCAAGAGTTCTGCGCATCATTTTCCTGCGCCATGGCAGGGAGCGCTTGACTTTCGCGCTGCGATGAGTAGGTTGCGCGCTGATTTCAGACACTGGGGCAGATTCACCGCCAGCCCTCTGGCCACAAGAACTCTATGCCCGACAACAGAGAACAGGATCCAAGGCCATGGCCAAGGCGACAACAATCAAGATCAAGCTCCTCTCCACGGCGGACACCGGTTTCTTCTACGTGACCAAGAAGAACTCCCGCACGATGACCGAAAAGATGGTCAAAAAGAAATATGACCCGATTGCAAAGAAGCACGTCGAGTTCAAGGAAACCAAGATCAAGTAAGATCCGGTTTCAGGCTGTTTTCAAGAACCCGCCGGAAACGGCGGGTTTTTTGTATTTGGGGAGTCGGATGGCTGCAAACTTTCGCGGCTAGAGCGTGTCGCGTTTAACTGGAAGTGTCTTGCATCGCTTTTTGCGTTGAAATCTTTGATTTCAGACAGCGAAAAGCGATTCCGATAAAACGTGATTTGCTCTAACTATCACGCGTGAAACACCACGCGCCAGCGCCCCGGCGGGCGGGCATTCAGTTACGGATTTCAGCTGGAAAAATAGTGGTCGGCGGGAACACGGCATACGAGGAGGCCACTCTTCGGCCGGTTCCCAGCCGACCTGCCCCACGGACCCAGGAGATGCGGCGGACCTGAGCACTCCGAGGGGAAACTGGTGCCAATTGACGTTACGGCAATCTTTACCACGTCATAGAGGCGATCAGGAAAAACCCTAATCTAGGGTCACACTACCTGATTGGAACCCGAATGCAATATTTTCCATAAAATATGCACAGAAACAATGCCGTTTTAGTAAATCCGTAACCTTAATATGAAGAGCACGTGATCGATGACCCAACTGATTCGCCGGATAGATGCCCACAGGTGCGCCGGTTCTGCCGTGAAACCTTGGAAAAGATCTTTACCCGCCGCAGTACTTTTGACCCGTCGCGATTACGCCTCGCCGAGATAGGCGCGTACTGTTTCCAGAAACTTTGCGACCGAGATCGGCTTGGATATATAGGCTTCGCAGCCGCCCTGACGGATGCGCTCTTCGTCACCCTTCATGGCAAAGGCCGTCACTGCGATCACCGGGATGGAAGCGATGTCCTCGTCTTCCTTGATCCATTTGGTGACTTCCAGGCCGGAAACTTCCGGCAACTGGATGTCCATCAGGATCAAATCGGGACGATGATCGCGGGCCAGTTGCAAGGCTTCGATACCGGTGCGGGTCTGTAAAGTGTCATAGCCGTGTGCTTCGAGCAGATCATGAAAAAGCTTCATGTTCAGCTCGTTGTCTTCTACGATCAACACGGATTTCGCCATATGTCCGGCCCTTTATCCGGCTTTTCACCGGTCCCATCTTCTTTTCGCAGCGCTTTTTTCCGCGGTAGAACCCTTCCCCGGTCCGCATTAGGCTTCTTCTAACCCGGAATCGTTTCAGAAAGGCAAAAAAACACAATGAAAAATATACAGGGTAAGTCATTGTCCGTTGAAGAAGCTCAAGGAATTGCTACCGAAGCCCTGTTGCAGCTGAGCCGTGACCCCGAACAGATCGGCCGGTTTCTGGCGTTTTCCGGCATCGGGCCGGACATGATTCGGGAAGCGGCCGGTGAGCCGGGCTTTCTGGCCGGAGTTCTTGAGTTCTACATGATGGACGAGACGCTTCTTCTTGCCTTTTGTGAAAATGCTGGCTTGCGCCCGACCATGATGGCCGCCGCGCGCTACGCCCTTGCTGGTGGAGACGAATTCGATGCCTGAACCGACACCGGTTCTTCCCGAAGTTCTGGCCCAGATCAGCGCCCTGCCCGTTTCCTCGCGCCCGCTCATCATCTGCGATGTCGACGAGGTCGTTCTTCACATGATCTCGCACCTGGAGGAGTATCTGCACGCACGCGAGCTGATGTTCCTGAAATACGAATACCGCATGACCGGAAACATCGCCGGCAAGGCCGACCGGCAGCTGTTGTCGTCAGACGACGTGCGCCGCCATTTGCTCAGCTTTTTCGACGAGATCAGTCACAGCCAGGACATGGTGCCCGGTGCGACGGAGGCATTGAATGCTCTCGCAGTCGATTGGGACATTGTCTTCCTCACAAACCTTCCAGGTGGCCACAACAAGCCTGTGCGCGAGCAGCTCCTTGCCGGCCTCGGCCTTCCCTTTCCGGTACTGACCAACACCGGGCCGAAGGGTGGTGCGGTTGCGGCTCTTGCTGCCGGACGGCCCGTACCCGTCGTCTTCATCGATGACAGCCCGACCAACCATGCCTCCGTGCATGCCTCCCTGCCCTCGGCAATCCAGATCCAGTTCATCGCCGATCCGCGGTTTCTGGGGACGACAACCCGGGAGGAGCATGTCGCGCTGCTGACCGGAGATTGGCAGGAGACGGCCGCCTTCATCAGCGGTATTCTTGCCTGATACCGCCTGCAATCAACGTGACAGCCGGCAAGCTTGCGATCTGAAAAGCTCAAGACGTGACCCAGACACCTCCGCCGACACGCGCCCTTTGCCGGGATTGCGGCAACCGCCTGGCGCCGGGCGCCAACCGCTGCTCGAAATGCGGCAGCCCGCGCCTCGTCTGTCATGCCGAGCTGGACCAGCTTTCCATCGCCCATATCGATTGCGATGCCTTCTATGCCTCCATCGAGAAGCGCGACAATCCGGAGCTTCAGGACCAGCCGGTCATTGTCGGTGGCGGCCAGCGCGGCGTCGTCTCCACCTGCTGCTACATTGCCCGCATTTACGGTGTGCGCTCGGCAATGCCCATGTTCAAGGCGCTCGAAGCCTGTCCGCAGGCCATCGTCATCAAGCCCGACATGGAAAAGTATTCCCGGGTCGGCAAGGAAATAAGGGAGCGGATGCGCGCACTGACGCCGCTGGTCGAACCGATCTCGATCGACGAGGCCTTTCTCGATCTGACCGGCACCGAGCGCCTGCACCGCAAGACACCGGCTGAAACCCTGGCCGGTTTCATTCGCGATCTTGAAAGCGAGATCGGCGTCACGGCCTCGGTTGGCCTTGCACCCAACAAGTTCCTGGCAAAGCTTGCCTCTGATCTTGAAAAGCCGCGCGGGTTTTCGGTCATAGGCGCGGCGGAGGCGGAAACGGTTCTGGCCGCCATGTCCGTCGGGCGCATCTGGGGTGTCGGCAAGGTGTTCCAGCAGAAACTGGAGCGGGACGGCATCCGAACCATCGGACAGCTGCAACTGATGGACGCTGCCGACCTGGCCCGCCGCTACGGCACCATCGGCCTTCGCCTCGCCCGACTGTCCCATGGCGACGACAGCCGCGAGGTGACACCGGAACGCGGTGCCAAGAGCGTATCGGCGGAGACAACTTTCCGGACGGACATATCCAGTTTCGAAACTCTGCGGCCGATCCTGAGGGACCTGTCGGAAAAGGTCTCGGCGCGGCTGAAAAAATCGGACCTCTCAGGGCGCGGCATCACGCTGAAGCTGAAGACCGCCGATTTCAAGACCATCACCCGTGCGCGCCATCTGACGGACCCGACCCAGCTTGCCGACAAGATCTTTGCCGCCGGTGTCGATCTACTGCGCCACGAAACCGACGGCCGCCGCTTCCGCCTCATCGGCATCGGCGTCAGCGATCTGGAACCCGCGGCCCTCGCGGACCCGCAGGACCTGATCGACCGGTCCGCGGAACGGCGCAAGAACGCCGAGCTCGCCGTTGACCGGCTGCGGGACAAGTTTGGCAAATCCGCGGTGGAACTCGGCCTCACCCACGCTGCGCGCACCGCGCGGGAGGAGAAGAACCGGAAGGACGGTTAAGGGTCCAAAGTGAACAGGATCTGGCACTAGATCGTTCCCCTCACGACCTCATCCTGAGGAAGCGCGCTAGCGCTGTCTCGAAGGATGGGCCGCTTGCTCCGGAGTATGCCGCCCATCCTTATCTGTTCGGACTTTGGTAGAAGTTGACTTGGGAGAGCCGTTGAGTGCTCTCCCAAGCGGGCCGGAGACCGTACCATCCTCGGCACCTCGCAGTCCGTTCGAAGCAAGGCTCCCGGTCCGCTTTCCAACTTATCCCGAATGGTTGCTCGCACAAGAGTGCGTAGATAAGGCAGGGACAGATGGACGCGACAGTTTACTTTGTTGGCATTGATGTATCGAAAGCGACGCTGGATGTGCATGTGCTCCCGGGAGATACGCGAGAGCGCTTTGGCAACGACCCTGCCGGATGGGCAGAGCTTGTCGCGTTGTTGTCGCCCTTTGCAGTCGAACGCGTGGTGATGGAAGCGACCGGCGGCTACGAGCGCAAAGCAGCCCGGGAGCTTCAGAGGTGCGGGCTGCACGTTTGCGTGGTCAACCCGCGCCGTGTCCGGGACTTTGCCAAGGCTGCGGGCATTCTGGCCAAGACCGATCCGCAGGACGCGGCCGTTCTGGCCCGTTTCGCGCAGGTGTTCGATCCGCCGGCAGCTCCCCAGCCCGACGAGGCGGAAGCCAAACTGGCGCAATACGCCACCGTGAGAGAGACGCTGGTGGCCGAAAGGACCCGCCTTTCCAATCAGATCGGCCTCAATGACGATCCCGCTCTGCTGCAGTTGCTTCACAGGCTGCAAGAAGCAAACAAAGCCGCAATCGCTGATCTGGACCGCCTGATCCAGGCCTGCATTCGGCAAAAGGCTGACCTGCACCGGCGCTACGAGCAACTGCAAGGCGTTCCCGGCATCGGGCCGGGCGCGGCTGTCTCGCTCCTGGCTTTCATGCCCGAACTGGGCCAGGTCTCGCGCCGCGCCATTGCCGCCCTCGTCGGCGTTGCCCCCTTCATCCGGCAAAGCGGTACCATGCGCGGTCAAAGCAGGATTGCAGGCGGCCGTGCCAGCGTGCGGCGGGCTCTCTTCATGGCAAGCCTGTCCGCAGTCCGCTTCAACCCGATCATCAAAACCTTCTACCAGCGCCTCACCAAAGGCGGCGCCAGCAAGAAAAAGGCAATCATCGCCTGCGTCCGTAAACTCATCACCATCCTCAACGCTATGGTCCGAGACGGTAAGGACTGGAGCCAAAAAACAATCTCATAAACATGGTTGCTTCGAGACGCCGCGTTGCGGCTCCTCAGGATGAGGTCTAAGAGGGAGCGGTGCGAGGAAGGCGTTTACTGCACCGGGCAGTCTGCCTCGTCGTAAAGTTCGAGCGAGGACATCTTGCCGTGGATGGTGAAATCGCCGTAGTCGAGCTTCAGCTGGCCGCTGATGCCGTTCTGGTAGAGCCAGAAGGACAGCTGGTAAACGGGAAGAAGCTCGCCGGACGCGTTTTCCGTGCTCGGGTCGAAATAGGCAACGGTCACCGGCCAGTAGGCGACACCGGCCAGCGCCGCGTCCTGCCCGGCCGCAACCGCCTTGCCGTCATTTTCCGCCTTCGTCCCGATCACGGTCGTCGTCGCATAGACCTTTTCGCCGGTCTCCGCACCGTCATAGATATCGGCGGCCAGAAAATGCACGCCGTTATCCGCTGCGTTCAGGATCGCCAGGAGATGCTCCGTCGGAAACAGCACTTCCCGGCCGATTTCCAGCGATTTTTCGGCAGGTTCCTTCAGTTCCACGGTCCTGGCGCCGCTGCCGACACGGGCCGTGCCGCGGGTCGCCTCGACCAGCTTCTGGTCGACAAAGGTCTTGGACAGGAACTGGTAGCTCTCGGCCTTGGGCTCCTCAAAGGACGTTGTCTGCAGATCGGTGATCTGGGAGCCGCCATCGGTGTCCCGGAACTCCGTCACGAAACGGAAATTGACGCTGTAGCCTTCACAGGCGCTGCCGGAAAAATCATAGACCATACGTCCGTTCAGCCCAGCAATCCCGGCCTGCTCTTCCGTGTCGCCGAGTTTCATGTCGTAGACCGCCCGATGGGGAACGAGCCTTTGTCCGGCAGAGCCCCCTGCACTGGCGGCAAGGGCCGCCGAACCCGGCACAACAGTGACGGCCAGAGCCAGCGTGACTGCGCCAAAGGTCAAGGACACCGACTTCGGAACGCACTGCATCAAAAAACCTCTTCCTTCGTGTCCGGACGGCCAATTCAGGCCTGCGACCGGTTCCACATTATGCGACAAACTGTGCCTTTCGCTACAGCGAAAGCTTCTCGTCCGGCGCTCAGGCGCCCCTGCACAGCGCATATTTCACACGTTGCGGCCTCAAAGTGTGTTTTCCGGCGAAACAAACAAGCCTCCTCCACAGTTTCCTGTGAGCGAGACACCTGTTTTTGCCCTTGTCACCTTTGACGAATTGCGCCAAGACACGCCAACAGTCCTCTAAATTGGAGAAGGCCATGAGCAGCACCATCGACGCCCGCTTGCAGGAACTGGGGATCTCGCTTCCGGAAGCCGCGGCACCGGCTGCGAACTATGTTCCGTTTGTTGTCACCGGCAACCAGCTGTTTGTCTCCGGCCAGTTGCCGATGGCGGGCGGCAAGTTGCAGGTCACCGGCAAACTGGGAGACGGGCTCGGCATCGACGAAGGCAAGGCAGCGGCCAAACTCTGCGCCATCAATCTGCTTGCCCAGGCCAAGGCCGCAACGGGCAACCTCGACAAGGTTGTCCGCCTGGTTAAGATCGTCGGCTTCGTCAACTCCACTCCCGACTTCACCGATCAGCCGCAGGTCATCAACGGCGCATCCGATTTCCTTTTCGAAGCCATGGGTGACAAGGGCCGGCATGCCCGTTCCGCCGTGAGCGCCGCCTCGCTGCCCTTCGGCGCCGCTGTCGAAATCGAAGCCATCTTCGAAATCGAAGCCTGATCCCTTCCACCGGCGGGCGCGCGGATGCACCCGCTGCCCTCCCGAGCACTGGCCAGACGCGTCATGACCCCGGACCTTGCGGCGATCTTTGCCCGCCCGATTGCCCATCGCGGCTATCACGATGCCGATAACGGCATCATCGAAAACACCCCGACCGCGATCCAGCGGGCGGTCGAGCGCGGCTTCGCGATCGAGGTTGATGTCCAGGAAACCTCCGACGGCGAGGCTCTGGTGTTTCACGACTATACGCTCGACAGGCTGGCGGACGGCACCGGCCGGGTAATCGACCAGACTGCTGCGGATCTGACGCGCCTGCAGATGAAAACGGGAACGGACAGGCTCTGGCTGCTCAGGGACCTTTTCGACCTCGTCGACGGCAAGGTGCCGCTGGTGATCGAGATCAAGTCACTGATGCGCCGGGATGCGCAGATGGATTTCGTCCGTCACGTGACCAGCCAGGTGGCGGATTACAAGGGGCCTGCCTGCATCAAGTCCTTCGATCCGGACATGCTTTCGATAGCACGCGGGCACAATCCGGATGTTCTGCGCGGCATTGTTGCGGATGCGGCCGAACCCGGTCCCGACTATGCCCGGTATGGCCGCGTCGATCGCTTCATCCTGCGCCATCTCCTCCACGCACCGCGCACTCGCCCGCATTTCATTTCCTATGGCATCAAGGACCTGCCGAAGGCGGGACCCAGCCTGCTGCATTCGGTCTTCAAGCTTCCGCTGATGACCTGGACGGTGCGTACAAGCGACCAGCGCGAAAAGGCAGGGCGCTACGCCGACCAGATCGTTTTCGAGGGGTTCGATCCGGACAAATAGCCGCGAAGAACCCTCGGCTGGCCGCCCGGATTTCAAGAAGATTTCATGGGGATTTCAAGACTGGGAGACCGTACCTCTTGCACTGCAAAATGACGGCTCTACATTCAGGTCAAGCGCTTCTTCATCTGGCAATTTCTGACGCATGAGTTCATCCCAGTCCGAGGACACAAAAAAACCGGCTGCAGAGGCCGGCGAAACCGTTTCGTTGCGGATCCTCTCATCCTTGAAGGATGTTCCGGGCACGGACTGGGACCGGGTTGCCAATCCCGGCTGGAAGCTCTCCGGCAGCGGAAAGCTGCAGCGGGAAGAGACTTGCCAGGCACCCGGGGGCCTTCCTGGAAACCTGGCTGCCGACTGGTCCGGCGCCTTGGGTATCGAAGCTGATGCAGTTTCTGAAGAAACCTCTTTCAACCCATTCCTTTCTCATGCATTTCTGGAAGCGTTGGAAACATCGGGCTGCGCAACTGAGGCCACCGGCTGGTTGCCCCGGCACATGCTTCTTCAGGAAGCGGGCGGCACGGTTCTGGGCGCTGTACCCGCCTATCTGAAAAGCCATTCTCAGGGCGAATACGTCTTCGACCACGGCTGGGCGGATGCCTTTTACCGGGCGGGCGGCGACTATTACCCGAAGCTGCAGGTATCTATCCCATTCACACCCGCGACAGGGCGTCGCTTTCTCACCGGGCCCGGTGTCAACCGCGAAGCCGGCCTGCAGGCACTTGCCGCCGGTCTCGTCCAGGTCTGCCGACGCTCCGGCGCTTCCTCCGTTCACGCCACCTTCCTGACCAAACCCGAATGGGACAGCCTCGGCGAACTTGGCTATCTCAGGCGCACCGATCAGCAGTTTCATTGGGAAAACGATGGCTATGACAGCTTCGACGGTTTCCTGGCGGATCTCGCCTCGCGCAAGCGAAAGGCCATCAAGAAGGAGCGCCGGGAAGCGCTTGGTGCCGAGGGCATCGAGGTGGAATGGGTCACCGGCAAGGACCTGACGGAAGCCCATTGGGATGCCTTTTTCCGGTTCTACATGGACACGGGCTCGCGCAAATGGGGCCGGCCCTATCTGAACCGCACATTCTTCTCGCTGATCAACGAGCGCCTGGCCGAGCGCACATTGCTGGTGCTGGCCAAACGCAACGGCCGCTATGTTGCCGGTGCACTCAATTTCATCGGCTCCGACACGCTCTTCGGACGGCACTGGGGTTGCACCGAGCACCATCCGTTCCTGCATTTCGAGCTCTGCTATTACCAGGCAATCGATTTCGCGATTGCCCACGGCCTGAAACGGGTGGAGGCCGGCGCACAGGGTGCGCATAAACTCGCCCGCGGCTATCTGCCAACCACCACCTATTCCGCGCACTGGATCGCCCACGAGGGACTGCACGATGCGGTCGCCGATTTCCTGGAACACGAACGTCTGGCGGTGGAGCGCGAGAACGAAGCCCTCGCCGATCATGCCCCTTTCCGCAAGGACGGCTAGAGCAAATCGCGTTTTATCGGAATCGCTTTTTGCTGTCTGAAATCAGAGATTTCAACGCAAAAAGCGATGCAAGACATTTCCAGTTAAACGCGACGCGCTCTAGATCAGCGGACGCAGAACCGGACTCGGTTGAGCGTCCAAAAGCTGATCGATCTTAAGACGCTCCAGGCGGCACCACCTGTCTTCTCCGATAAAGCGTCGCTTCAGAATACGAGCTGCATCTCATGTTGCCGCAACAGTTCCTCGGCTCCCAGCTTCTGCAGAAACGCGTTCGCCGTTGCTGCCGTTGTGTCCACGTTGACGAAGCGCAGATCATCGATGCCGGCCGTTTCGCTCAGGGCCAGCAGCAAAGCGCGGCCTATCCCCTGCCTGCGGCGATCTTGCCGCACCGCGATCTGCGCGACCGCGCCGTCCGAATAACAAGCCCCCCAGCCCAGAAGTTCTCCTGCCTGCCGGACAGCCAGGAGGTGAATATCCGGGCTCAGTCCTTTAAGCGCCGCACGGCTGTTCTGCGGAGTTGGTAGCGTATCGACGTAGAGGCGCTCGTCGTCCGGCAGGTCTTCAAGACCGACCGGCTCCACGATCCAGTCGGTCGGGCCGGCTGCAATCGCGCCCTCAATGCCAAGCCGGAAAACACCAAGCGTGCGGCTGCGCCGGAAGCCGGCGGCTTCATAAGCGGCAACTGCCTTGTCGTTGGTGGTGATCACCTCGAGCTGAAGTCCCGACGCTCGAGAGGCACGCTGTCTTTCCACGACCTTCTGCAGCAGCTGCCGCGACAGGCCTTTGCGGCGGTGCGCGGGGGCGCTGCCGACAGAGAGCGTATAGGCACGGTTGCCATAGTCCGGGTTTGGCGGGCTTGAAAACCAGAAGCCCGCGATGTCGTCACCGTCAAAGGCCACGAAGGAATGCTCCGGCGAGAAGCCGCGCTGGCGCTGAAAGTCGATAAAGCCCGCCTCCGTCAGATGCAGCGGCGTCACATAGTCCGAAAAGGCCAAATTCAGCGCAGCACAGAGCTGCTTTACGCTTAAAGGAGCGCAATCTGTAAATCGATAGGTCATCTCAATTTCCGAAGGACCTGCAAACAGTGGGACGCTTGCAAACTATCACGGTGAGGCGGCAAGAGACGGCAGAGCCCCCTCTCCATCCGACGCCGGCAAGGCTGCCGGCAGATCATTCCTGATAGGTCAGATCATCTTGCGCGTTCTCTCGAATGCCTCTGGCCCTAGTCGAATGCCTCCGCAACGTCATACATCACGGGCTCGAAGCTCTTGCACAGCAAGGCGATGCGCCGGTTCCGTTCGCGCATCTCGTTTGTTCGCAACATCGCCAGGAAGTCTTCCCGCCGCCGCCACTGCGAATAATTCGCGATCCGCGTCTGCGCGTCGTTCACATGCAGGCCTGCGCCGATGAAACCGGGTTGATGGCGGATGAAATTCTCATAGGCATCCTTCAATTCGTCCAGAAGGTCGAAGCAGGTGCCCGGTGTCATCTCGAAGGTTGTGATGACGGTCTGGCAATCGCGATCACTTGAAATCTCGGGCATGGCTCTCCTCCTCGGCCGTTTGCACCGAGGCTGGCACGTTTTTGAAAGACCGGCAATATGGGGAGGTTACGTGGGCAATGCTGCTGTGCTTTTCAGTCAGCCTCAATCCCCTCCACATTCATTCCGGCAACGGCTTCGCGTGCCAGCGACAGAAGCTTGTCGAAATGGGCCGTCCGTGAGCTGCCGCGGCGCCAGACGAGGTAAAGCACGCGCCGCATGGGCACGCCTTCGACCCGTTTCAGAAGCAGATCAGGCTCCTTGCGGAATTCGGAGGCAATGTAAGCAGCCGGGAAAAGGGCGAGGCCCATGCCGATCGAGGCCATCTGGCGCAGGGCGTCAAGGCTCGTGCCTTCGTAATCCTGGCGGAAATCCGCGCCGGCTGCGCGCGCCAGGGCCTGGACGTCGTTGTGCAGGCGGAAGCCCTGACCGAGCGCGAGAAGCTTCTCGCCGCGCAGCAGATCGACCGGGATCACATCAAGCCCAGCCAGCGGGTGCGATCTCGGCACCGCCAGCGAGACGCTCTCGCGGCATACTTGCCGTGCGGTCCACTGATCCGAGGGCGTGATGTCCGGGGTCAGAATGCAATCAAGCGTCCCGGCGGTCAGGCCCTCTTCAAGGTGGTTGGGCCTGTCTTCGCGGATGTAGAGTTCCAGCAGCGGGAATTCCGTTTTCAGAATCGGCAGCAGATAGGGCATGAAATAGGGCCCGAACGTGGGTGAGACACCCATGCGGATCAATCCACCGAGATTGTCTCGGCCGGCCTTGGCCGCCGTCACGATTTCGTCGAGATTTTCCAGCGCCTGACGCGCCAGCGGCAACAGGCGCTCCCCCGCTGCCGTCAGGCTGACGCCGCCACTGCCCCGTTCCAGCAGCGCCGTGCCCAACAGCTCCTCCAACAGCTTGAACTGTACCGATAAAGTCGGTTGGGACACATGGCACCTGGCCGCGGCCTGGCCGAAATGCAGGGTTTCGGCAAGGGCGATGAAATAGTCCAGTTGCCGGGGAGGAGGCCGATGGCGCATCGAAAAGACCTAACTAATAGTTTTTCACTATCATCATAATCGAAACAATGAATTTCTTCTATTCTCTTGTCGTTGCCATATCTCGGTTGTCACCGACACAGCCGAATGCACAAGGAGGCAGGCGATGTACAACAGACTGAAATCTCTGCGGAGCCAGCACACGACGCTCGATACCCTGATCCAGCGGGAGGAAATGCATCCCTATCCGGACAGGCAGCACATCCGCTCACTGAAGAAGTTCAAGCTGCGGCTGCGTGACGAGATGAACCGCATCGAAACCGGCCTGCGCTCCGGCCGGCTTGCCTACTGACCAACGACATCACTCAAGGGAGACACCGATGACACCGTTCTGGCCCTTCCGCACCCTGCTGCCGGTCTCGACCCCGCCCCTGTCGAGACAGAGCCGCCTTGAGGACCTGAACGCACGCATGTCCTCGTTCCTGGCGGAAAAACAATCGTGCCGCACCACCTGCCCGAAGGTGCTGGACAACATCAAGGCCGCCAGGTCCAACGTCCAGCGCGAGATGGCCGGCAAGCGATAGAGCTCATCGCCCAACCAGACCGGCTCTTTTTCGGCCTATCCGGACTTCCGCCGTCCGGCCACGCCAGCCGTCCAGCTGGACCGCCCGCCCGCAGGCCTCGCGGGCGGGCTTTTTTGTTGCCTTGCATTCGGCGCCCTACGTAAACTCCGGAGCAAAACAGTGCAGCGGAACCGTCCATGTCCTCATCGCCCTATTATTCGCCCGAAGGCGGCCATCCGCCGCAAACCCAGCTCTTGAGCGACCGCGCCGTCTTTACCGAGGCCTATGCGGTGATCCCCAAGGGCACGATGCGCGACATCGTCACCAGTTACCTGCCCTTCTGGGAGAAGACGCGCCTCTGGGTGCTGTCCCGGCCACTGTCCGGTTTCGCCGAGACGTTTTCGCAATACATCATGGAGGTCCAACCGGGTGGTGGCAGCATGCAGCCGGAAGCCGATCCGGAGGCCGAGGGCGTCCTCTTTGTCGTCGAGGGCAGCATGACGCTCGTGATCGAGGGCAACCTTCACCTGATGGAGACAGGTGGCTATGCCTATCTGCCCGCCGGCTGCCGTTGGACCTTGAAGAACGAAAGCAGCGGCCCGGTGCGTTTCCACTGGGTGCGCAAGGCCTATGAGCCGGTCGACGGTCTGGCGCGGCCGGAGCCTTTTGTCACCAACGAGACACTTGTTGCCCCAAGAGAAATGCCGGGCACAGACGGCAAATGGGCGACAAGCCGGTTCGTGGACCCCGAGGACCTTCGCCACGACATGCATGTCAATATCGTCACCTTCCAGCCGGGAGCCGTGATCCCCTTTGCCGAGACCCATGTGATGGAGCACGGGCTTTATGTGCTGGAAGGCAAGGCCGTCTACCGGCTGAACCAGGACTGGGTCGAGGTCGAGGCCGGCGACTACATGTGGCTGCGCGCCTTCTGCCCGCAGGCCTGTTACGCCGGCGGGCCGGGCAAGTTCCGGTATCTTCTCTACAAGGACGTCAACCGGCATATGAAACTGAAGCGTGGATGACGTCGGAGGAACTGACGAAAAAAGGCGGCCAAGGCCGCCTTTCTCACTTTACCTGCGTGAGGCTCATTCTGCTGGTGACGGAACGGCTTTGACTGCCGTGGCCGGTTCTTCCTTCACCTTGGCTTTCTTCGGCGGGCGGACCCGGAAGAACAGGGCATAGAGCACCGGTGCGGCGATTAGGGTGAGGACGGTGGCGAAGGCCAGGCCGCCCATGATCGTCACCGCCATGCCACGGAAAAAGGCATCAGACAGAAGCGGCGCCATGCCCAGGATGGTGGTGATCGCCGCCAGCATCACCGGCCGCATACGCGAAACGCTGGCCTCGACAATGGCTTCATACTTGTCCCTGCCCTCGCCGATCAGATGATCGATCTCTTCCAGAAGCACGATGGCGTTCTTGATCAGCATGCCGGAGAGCGACAGGAAGCCGAGCAGCGACATGAAGCCGAAGGGCGTGTCGGTGGCGAGCAGTGCAATGGCAACACCGTTGATCGACATCGGCACCATCAGCCAGATGATCAACGGCTGGCGCACCGAGCCGAACAGCAGGATCGAGATGATCAGCATCACCAGGAAGCCGAGCGGCAGCTGGGCACCGAGTGACGCCTGCGCATCGTTGGTGCTCTCGTATTCGCCGCCCCACTCCAGCGCGTAGCCGGCCGGCAACTCGATTGCCTCGATCTGCGGCCGCACCCGGGCAAGCGCCGCCGAAGCGGTCTCGCCGGCCGTCGTCTCGGCCTTCACGGTCAGCGTGCGCACCCTGTCGCGGCGATGGATCAACGTGTCCTGCGGCTCCATGACGAAGTCCCGCACCACCTGGTCCACCGGCACATAACGGCGCTGATTGCTGCTCCAGACGAGCGAATCCGCAACGCTTTCGTTGACCGAAATACCGTCCTGACCCAAGCGCCGGGCAACGATCGGGATACTGTCGTCGACGTCCCGGTAGGAGCCGACGCGCACGCCTTCCGTTGCAAATTGCAGCGAGACCGAGAGCTCCTCGCGGGTGACGCCTGAAATACGGGCCCGGTCCTCGTCGAAGATCGGCCGCACAACCAACTCGCGCTGGCGCCAGTTGGTGTTCACGTCCGCGAGCCTGTTGTCCGGCAGATCGAAGATTGCCTTTGCCTCATTGCCGAGACGCTTGAGCACATCCGCGTCGGGACCGGAGAAACGCGCTTCGATCTTCGCACCGCCGCCGGGGCCGAAAACAAGCCTCTTGGTGATGATCTGTGCGGCCGGGAAGCGATCCGCGAAGGTGCGGCGCAGATCCAGCGCCAGCATGTCGATGTCGTCGCGGCTCCTTGTGCGGATGATCATGTGACCATAGGCGGGATTTGCGTCTTCCGGCGCATAGGTCAGCATGAAGCGGGTCGCCCCGCCGCCGGCAAAGGCCGTGACCGTCTCAACCCGGTCATCGGCAAGGACCACCGCTTCCATTTCCTTCAGGTCCGCCTCGGTCGCCCGGATATCGGTGCCTTGAGGCGACCAGTAATGCACGTAGAAGATCGGGGTGTTCGAATCCGGGAAGAAGGCCTGCTTGACGTTGCCGAAGGCGATGACGCAGGCGACCGTGACGCCGATCAGGACCGCCACCGTGATAAGGCGGACATGCAGCGTGCCCACCAGAAGTCCGCGATAGGAGCGATAGAGAATGCCTTTGTAGGGATCGTGATCTGCGAGATCTCCGGTCGCGGTCCTGAAGAAATACTTGCCGAAGAGCGGCGTCACCGTGATGGCAAAGACCCAGGACAGCAGCAGCGAGATGCCGATCACGGCAAAGAGCGAGAACAGGAACTCTCCTGTCGCGTCAGGCGAGAGACCGATACCGGAAAAGGCCATGATGCCGATGACGGTCGCCCCGAGCAGTGGCCACATGGTCTGCTTGACGATGCGGCTTGCGGCGTCGATCGCCTTCTGGCCGCGCTGCATGTAGATCATCATGCCTTCGGCGACCACGATGGCGTTGTCCACCAGCATGCCCATGGCGATGATCAGCGCACCAAGCGAGATGCGCTCCATCTCGATGGCGAAGATGCGCATGAAGAGAACGGTCGCCATCACCGTCAGCAGCAGCACCGTGCCGACCACGATCGCGGCCCGCCAGCCCATGAAGAGCGCCAGAACACCGATCACGATGACGACGGAGGCAGCCAGGTTCAGGATGAAGCCGTTGACGCTTTCGTCCACCACCACGTTCTGCTCGTAGATCGGGTGGATCTGCATGCCGACGGGCAGTTGCGCCTCGATCTCCGCAAGTTTTTCGACCACCCGGCCACCGACCTCGACGATATTGGTGCCGTCGACCTGGGAAACGCCGATGGTGACCGCCTCGTGACCATCGTGCCGGATCAACCGGTCAGGCCGCTCCGGTTCACCCAGTTCCAGCGTGGCAATGTCGGAGAGACGGATCATCGCCGTCGAACCCGGACGGCCGATGACGAGATCCTGGATACCGCTGTAGTCATCGAATGCGGACGCGGTCATCAGCCGGATGCGCTTCTGGCCTGAAACGCCGGAGCCATTGGTCTGGATCCGGTTCTCCGCGTCCAGAACGCTGATGATATCGGTGAAGGAGATGCCGAGACCGGCCATCTTGTCCTGATCGATATTGAGGTAGATGACGTCCTGCGGTTCACCGGCAACCTCGACCTTGCCGACGCCGGTCACGGTCAAGAGCTCGCGGCGGATACGCTTGACCGTGTCGCGGATGTCGCGGTTGGTGTAGCCATCGGCGGTGAAAGCGTAGAAAAGACCGTAGACGTCGCCGAAATCGTCATAGACCAGCGGCGTTCCCGCACCTGACGGAAGGTTTCGCTGCTCGTCATTGACCTTGCGGCGCAATTCGTCCCAGACCTGCGGCAGTTCCGTGCCGTCATAGGTGGGCTTGATCTCGACCGAGATACGCGACAGGCCGGGCTCTGAAACGGAGGTGATGATGTCGAGTTGCGGCATCTGCTGGATGGCGGTCTCGAGGTTTTCGGTCACCTCGTTCTCGACCTCCGCCGCGGTCGCGCCCGCATAGCTGGTGATCACCTGGGCCTGCTTGATGGTGAAGGCCGGATCTTCGAGCCTGCCGACCGTCGTCAGGCCCCAGAGCCCGCCGAGCAGCGCCATGATCACGATCATCCAGGTGTTGACCGGTTTTTGAATGGAATAGCGTGCAATATCCACGGCTTCCGATCCTTTCTTCTGGTTCGGAATCAGTTCAGACGACGGACGATCTGACCGTCGCTCAGGTAGGCGACGCCGGCGGAAACGATCTCGTCACCCGCTGTCAGGCCGGAACGCACCGGGAGGTAATCACCCATCACCGTGCCGATTTCGACCGGTTGCTTCGACACGGCACCGGTGTCGTCCGCGAATTTCCAGACATAGGAGTCGCCATTGCCGTCAACGGCGACTGCGCTGGTGGGCACGAGGAACTGCTCGCCGAGTTCCAACCCCTCCGGCAGGAACTTGACGATGACGGAGGCCGTCATGCCGGGCGAAAGCTGTTCGGCTCCACTCCGGGGCATTGCCAGGGTGATGCGATAAGTCTGTGCGACAGCGTCGACCTGGCTGGAATGTTCGCGATACTGCAGCGGAAACATCTTGTCGCCATAGGCAGGAAAGCGTGCCTCGATCGAGGCAACCTCGGACTCAGTCACCCGCCCGAACAGGGCTTCTGCGACGTTGATATCGACCTGAACCTCAGAAACGTCATGCATGCGCACCACCGGTGTGCCGACGCTGACGGTGGTGAAGCTGTCGACCAGCCGGTCCGAGACAATGCCGTCGAAGGGAGCCGTCAATGTCGTGTAGCCGAGGTTCTGCCTGGCCTCCTTCAAGGCCTCCAGAGCCAGGTCGTGTTTGTTCTCCTGCTCGTCATAGGCGGATTGGGAGATCACCGAACGGTCACGCAGGGTTTCCAGCCGGTCCAGTTCCCGCTTGGCCTGGTCGGCATTGATGGTGGCTTCACGTACGGCGCGGTCGTAGTCGGCCGTATCGAGGCTGGCGATCAAGTCGCCCTCCTTAACCTGCTGGCTTTCCAGAACCGGCAACTTGACCAGCTTTCCGGGAACCTGGAAGGACAGGTCGACGGTCTTGACTGCGGCGACGCGGCCGGCAAAGCGGCGTTCCAGGAGGCCGATCTGGTCGGTGACCTTGAATATCTTGGCCGGCCGGGGCGCGGCATGGAGCTTGGCTTCTGCCTCCTTGACCGGGTCGACCGCGTCGTCCTGGCATGCGGCCAGCAGTCCTGCCGTCAGAATCAAGGCCGCCCAGCGGCCGAACGAGGCTTTGCGAAGTGCCAACATCTGGTCTTCCGTTCCAGTTCTAGATTTGGTTGAGCCGCTTGCGGAGGTCCTGGAAGACCGCCGCGCGTTCGTCTTGGCTAAAAATCGCCACGCAATGGGCTTCTGAAAAATGCAGACCTTCAAGGCAGGCCCAGATCGCCCAGGCTTTGCCCCGGTCGCTCGTTTCCGTCTCGATGGCGGCCTTCAGCCGGCCTTTCACGCCAAGGAAAGGTTCACTGAGATCCGGCTGGTCGGCCTTTGTGGCCAGCATCGCCTGGGCAAGGTCGCGCCGGTCGTGCAACCAACCTTCCGTCACGTCGATCATGGCGCTGAGGGTCGGACTTTCCGAGGTGAGATTGCGCGTGCGGGCGGCTGCGACTTCTTCCTCGAACTGTCGCGCCAGAAATTCCACCATTCCGGTGATCAACGCATCTTTGGTGGGAAAATTGTAGAGGACGCCTCCCTTGGAAAACCCGCTCTCCTCGGCGACAGCGTCAATGGTCAGACCCTGTGCGCCGCGGCTGCGGACAACCTCAAGGGCGGCGTTCAAGATGTCCGACTTTGTTCCTGCCGAGGATCTTGCCATTGGCCCCGCCTGTTCCATACCGTCCGGTCTGTTCAGTCGCGCTATTTATACCGTCCAGCCGGTACAGACAAGAGAAGATTTCAGCGGGTCCCAAGCACGTTTTTGACTGACGCGATTGCATACGCGCAGGCGCAGCCGTCGGATTCCCGACAGAGGCTCACGGCACAATGCATCAAAGGGATGGCTTTCAGAGCGGGAGTACTCAGGCTGCAGCGTTGCGGCGCATGGCAGATTCGTTCGCGGCCTGTTCTGCTGCCGCGGCTTCGGCTGCAAGACGCGCCCGTTCGCGTGCCTCTTCCTCGGTCCGTGCGGCGAACTCGATAAACTCGTCGGCCGGCATGGGAGCGGCGAATATATAACCCTGGGCGGCGGTCACGCCGAGTTCCAGCAGACGTTCGATCTGCTCTTCCAGTTCGACGCCTTCGGCGATGATGCCCATGCCGAGATTGTCGGCGAGTTCCACCATGGAATCGACGATGGTGGTGGAATTGTCATCCGAGCCGATCGTGTCGATGAACATCTTGTCGATCTTGATGATGTCGACACCGAGCTTCTGCAGATAGGCCATGCCGCCATGACCTGTTCCGACATCGTCCAACGCCACGCGCACGCCAAGCGCCTGCAGTTCGGCGATGATCTTGCGGGCCAGTTCCATATCTTCCAGCGGATGGCGTTCGGTGACTTCCACCACGATCTGCTGGAAGGAAATTCGGGATTTCTCGAAGATCGAGCGGATATCGGCAATGATTTCCCGATCGAGGAAATGGCCGGCGAAGAGGTTGATGGACAGTTTCAGATCCGGGTTGTCGCCGTAAAGCTCGCCGATTTCCTCCGAGGAAACGCGCATCATGTGCCGCGTCATGTCGAAGATATGGCCGTTGTTTTCCGCATAGGCCATGAACTGGCCCGGCGAGACGATCATGCCGTTCGGGCGGCGCCAGCGCATGAGCACTTCGCAGCCCCGCAGGCGGCCGCTTTCGATGTCCATGACCGGCTGATAGTAGGGAATGAACTCACCATTGCGGATAGCCGCGATGAACTCGTCGTCGGCCTCGCGCTCCGGCCGCCAGGACAGCCAGACACCGATCGCAACAAACAAAAGCGCAATGCCGCCACAGGCGGCAGCGGCCACGACCTTGAGATCCTGCACCACCTGGGTTGCAGCGGAAGCCGGCGCCGTGACCGTCGCGACCAGCGGATATTGTTCGGAGTTCACCTCGACGGACAGGAGATCTTCCGGATCGCTTGCCTCGGAATTGTAACCACCGACGCTGTACCAGAGAAGATTGTTGCCGAGACGAAGTTCCGCCCGCCGGTAGGCGCGCAGATATTCAGGCCCCGGATCCATGGCAATCACCGCAGGCGTGACTTCAGCGAAGATACGTGTCCGGTCCTTGAGGTCCCAGCTGATGACGGCCGCGCGGGCCCCGAGATAATTCCGGTCCAGCATGCCGATGCCCACAAGCGGCCCATCGTCCCTCAGCGGTGGCAGGATCACCTTGCCCGCCAGCTCCCGATCCGGAATGATGCACATGCGCTGACCGGCGGCATCCGCAAGGCCGATCGCATCGATCATGCCGTTTTCGACGATCTGCTTTTCGTAAATGACCCGGTCCTGAGCGTCACAGGTCTGAACATCATCCCGGTCAAGCCGCTGCAGCAGACTGACAGTGGTCGTGATGGCTTCTTCCGCCCGATGGATCGCCACATTGCCCATGGCTTTCATTTCGGTGACGGCACGGCGCTCGGCATATTGATTGAGGATGATATTGATCACGAACAAGGGAGTGACCGCCAGCACAAGTGCGATCAGCACAGTTTTCACAAAGCCAGAATACCGGAACGTCAAAATGCGAGCCTGTTCGTGAATAATATCCTTTGTGACCTTCGTCGATCTCGGTAAACAAGGACTGAAGATTTGGCACTTGAAGTCCGATCATATGATTGAAATGACGCGACGAACGGCAACGGAACGTCTGGATTTGGGCCTTGCTGGAAACCCGTCGGCTTGAGGAGGTGGAAGGAGGCCTGCCGTGCGCATTTGGGAGAGAATGTTTCATCCAGATCAAAGCAGGGCGCGGGAGCGCATGCTAGAGCATCGTGCCTTCGGGAGAACGTACACAAGACGCACGACCACTTTAGGATGGATCAGCTTTTGGACGCTCAACGGTTTCCGGTTGGCGTCCGCTGATCCGGCAGATTTGGCAATGAATTACCGGAACATGGGAGGTTTCCATGCAGGCCTTGTTTATCGGGCAAGCCTATATCGACGTAACCTTTTTGGCCGATCAAATGCCAACCGGGGACGAGAAAGCCATCGCCCAGGATTACGCCATCAGTTTCGGCGGCAATGCGGTCACGGCGGCCTTCTGCTGCGCCAAGCTTGGGTGCAAGCCGGACCTTCTGTGCTCCCAGGCGGATGACTGGCTTGCCCGCATGTTCCTGGACATGGCGTCTGCCTATGGCATTTCCGTGCACGGCCGCAAGGTGCGTGAAAGCTCGCTTTCCTTCATCATGCCCAAAGGCGGCAAACGGGCGATCGTGCGTTGCCGTGACAATGACTTCCTGCACCCCTTCCCGCCCCTGACATTGACCGGAATGAAAGCCTTGCATCTGGACGGGCACATGCCGGATGCGGCGCTGCATTATGCCGCCACCTGCAAGAACCTCGGCGTGCTGACGTCGCTTGACGGCGGCGCGGTGCGCGAGAATACCGACGAGTTGCTCAATCACATCGACATCGCGGTTGTTTCCGAACGCTTCTGCCAGCAGCTCGGCAAATCGATCGGTGAGACCCTTGCCTACCTCAGGGCCAGGAACTGTCCTGTCGGTGCGGTCACGCTCGGAGAACACGGCATGGTGTGGTACGAGGCGGGAGGTCCCGACAAGGTGCTGCCGGCGCTCGCGGTACCACTTGATAAAGTGGTCGATTCCAATGGTGCCGGCGATGTATTCCACGGGGCCTATATGGCGTCTTACCTCCGGTGGCCGGAACGCAGCTGGGACCAGCATTTCCACTTCGCCCGCGGCGCGTCCACCCATGCCATCCAGCATCTGGGCAATGAGGCCAGCCTGCCGTCGCTTGAGGATGTCGAGCGTGCCTCTACAAGCTTCCCGGAGAAAATTGCGGCCTGAGGCCGACCGCCTCAACCGGACCTGAGATTTCCGGGTAAAGCCGGAAAAACTGTGACGCAGAACATATTTCATATCCACGGACCGGCTAAAGCTTGCCCGGCTTTCACCTTGCCACGCACCGGCTCATGCCGCACAGTGGCCCACCTCTTTGTTGTGGAGAGTTTCAATGATGTCTTACTGTTCACCGCGGCTTGCCGCCGGCTTTGCTGCCGCCATCAGCCTGATTGCCCTTCAAGCCAGCCCGGCCCTTGCCTTCGATCCGACAGGAAACGAAGTTGCCGACGCCTTCCTGTCGCTTCTCGACGCAAAGGACGGCACCGTAGAAGGCTATGGAGCGATCGACGGATCGGGCAACACCGTCACGATCAGCGACATCGTCCTCACCAAGGAAGGTGACGACGACAGCAAGGTCACCATTGCCACCACCACCCTGACCGACGGCGAGCTTCAGGGCGACGGCCGGCTGAAACTGTCCAACCTCGGCCTGCAGAACCTGGAACTCACCGCCGATGACGGCGGCATGTCCCTCGCCAACCTGACGGTGACCGACGTGCTGCTGCCCTCTACGGATGAACTGAACGCCGACACACCGCCGGTCGGCCCGGGCTACAAGACCTTCGAGGCGAGCAGCATCGAGATCCGCAATGAAGACGGCAAAGTGGCCGACATTGCCCGGATCGCCTCTTCCATCGATGCGATGGACGGCGACCTGCCGACTGCAGGACAGTTTTCCGTGACCGGAGCGACGGTTGACGTCAAGCAGTTGCAGACCGAGGAAAGCAAATCGCTGACCGAACTCGGCTACGAGACGCTGACAGTCGACCTGGCCGGCTCCGGCAAATGGGACCCGGAAGCAGCAACGCTCGTCATTCCGGATCTGAAGATCGATGCCAAGCAGGCGGCAAGCCTCAGCGTATCGCTTTCGCTCGGCGGTGTGACCCGCGACGTCATCACCCAGCTCAACGACACGTCCCGCAAGCCTGAAGAAGCCATGGCGATCGTGCAGAACGTCACCATCGACAACGCGATCATCCGGCTGGACGATGCATCGCTGACCGGTCGCATTCTCGACCAGGAAGCCCAGAAGGCCGGGGTCGCGACCCCGGAGTATGTCGCCGGCCTGACCGGAATGATGCCGATGATGCTCGGCATGTTGCAGAACAAGGAGCTGGAAGGACAGGTTGCCCAAGCGGTGACGGAGTTCCTCAACACACCGGGTTCGCTGGAAGTGAAGGCTGCGCCGGGTGCACCCGTTCCGCTGTCGCAGATCATGGGTACGGCCATGTTCGCACCGCAGATGATCCCGCAGATACTTTCGGTCGGCATCACTGCCAACCAGTAAAGCAGTCTTGGAAACCAATAAGCCCGGACGCGCCGTCCGGGCTTTTTTTGTTTTGCCTGTTTCCTGCCGCTCCGGCTTCAACCACCTTCTTCAGGCAGCTTCTTCAGGCGGCTTCTTCGTTCCGGCTCTGAAACTGAAGTTCGCACAGTCTGCGGTAAATGCCGTCATGCTCGAAGAGTTCGTCATGCGTACCGCTTTCAACGACACGGCCTTCATTCATGACGTGGATCTGATCCGCGTGACGAACAGTGCTCAGGCGGTGGGCAATCACCAGCGTCGTCCGGCCTTTGGTGAGCGTTTCAAGGGCGGCCTGGATCTTCGCTTCCGATTCCGCGTCCAGAGCGGATGTCGCCTCGTCGAGAAGCAGGATCGGCGCGTCACGCAGCATTGCCCGCGCGATTGCAATCCGCTGTTTCTGCCCACCCGACAGATTGTTGCCGCTTTGGCCCGCCCGGGTGTTGTAGCCCCGTGGCAATCCGACAATGAAATCATGCGCATTCGCGGCACGGGCCGCTGCTTCGATCTCTTCATCCGTCGCGCCCGGTTTGCCGATTGCAATGTTGTCGCGGATGCTGAGGTCGAATACGAACCCGTCCTGGCTCACATAGGCGATATTCCGGCGAAGCGACACCTGCGTCACATCCCGCAGGTTCTGACCGTCGATCACGATATTTCCTGACTGCGGGTCGTACAGTCTTTCAATCATGGAGAATACGGTCGATTTTCCGGCTCCGGAGGCGCCGACAAGTGCCGTCATCTTGCCGGCTTGTGCCGTGAAGCTCGCACCGTTCAGCGCGGAACTTTCGCCGTAGGAGAAGACAACATCGCGGAGTTCGACCTCGCCTGCATTAACGTCAAGGCTCACGGCATTATCCGCATCCCGCAGATCGGGTTCGCGATCAACGAGCTCGTACATGATCCTCAGGCCGACGATATTCTTGCCGAGGTTCACGTTGAGGCGCGCCAGGCGGCGAGCCGGGTCGTAAGCCAGAAGCAGCGCCGTGATGAAAGAGAACAGCGCCCCCGGATCCTGACCGAGATTGATGACGGAGTAACCGCCGTAGAAGATGACCAGTGAAATCGCAATGCCGCCAAGCGTGTCCATCAACGGCGAGGTGCGCGCGGTGAGCGAGGCAATCTTGTCGGACTGCTTCTGCACTTCCAGGACGCTCGTTTCCATCCGCTTGCGCATGGTGTCTTCCATGCCATAAGCCTTGACGATGCGAATGCCGAGGACCGTTTCCTGCTGTGTGGCGCCGATTTTTGCTGACGAGACGACCTGTCGTTTCACGTATTCCTTGACGCGGCGCACCAGGAAGGCAACGCCGATGACAGCCGGTGGCATCGTGAACAGAGCAATGACGCTCAGAAGCGGGTTCTGGAAGATCATCACGAAGGTGAGACCGATCAACGTCAACAGGTCTCGCCCCAGCGAAACGATGATCAGTTCGAGAGTTGAGCGCGTTGCCCCGACCCCCTGCCCGACCCTGACGCCGATTTCCGCCAGGGAGTATTTGTCGAAATAGGACTGATCCTGGCGGATCATGTGATCGAACATCCGGCGGGACAGATCCGACACGATCGCGTTGCCGACGCGGGACAGGACAACCATCTGCCCGTAGGTCGCTGCACCTTTAAGTCCGAAGATCACGAAAACCGTGGCGGCGATCACGTAGACCATCGTCTCGTTCTTGTCGACGAACACCTGGTTGACGACGTCGCGCATGATCCACGCGCTCGCCGCCGTCGTCGCGGCGATCAAGCCCATGAAGACGAAGGCAATCAGGTATTGCGGGATGTAGGCCCTGAAGTTCTCACTGAACAGCCGTCTGATCAGCTGGACCGTTCCGTTGGGATCGGTCCAGGACCTGGATTTAAACGGATTTCGCACGAAGCGTTACCTTTCCAAAGGTATTCCATCTTTCCGACACGAAGGAGGCCGTACAGCCGGCCTCCACCCTTCTGCGGAGAGGGGTACCCCTAACGATATCCTGCGGCAAGTGCGGAATTGTCACGCTTCCGGCAAGTTCAGGCGCAGGTGCAGGTCGCGCAGTTGGGCCGGGGTCACCTCGCTCGGCGCGCCCATCATCAGGTCTTCGGCCTTCTGGTTCATCGGGAACAGCATGACCTCGCGGATGTTGGCTTCATTCGCCAGAAGCATGACCATGCGGTCGATGCCGGCAGCACAGCCGCCGTGCGGCGGAGCGCCGTACTGGAAAGCGTTGACCATGCCGCCGAAGCGCTTGTCGACTTCTTCCTTCGGGTAACCGGCAATTTCGAAGGCCTTGTACATGATTTCCGGCTTGTGGTTCCGGATCGCACCGGAAACCAGTTCGTGGCCGTTACAGGCCAGATCGTACTGGTAGCCGCGCACTTCAAGCGGATCGCCTTCCAGTGCCGCCATGCCGCCCTGGGGCATGGAGAACGGGTTGTGCTCGAAGTCGATCGCACCGGTTTCCTCGTCACGCTCATAGATCGGGAAGTCGACGATCCAGGCGAACTCGAAGCGGTCCTTGTCGGTGTGACCGAGTTCCTCACCGATGATGACGCGCGCCTTGGAGGCAACCGGCTCGAACTGCTTCGGCTTGCCGCCGAGGAAGAAGGCCGCATCGCCCTCTTCCAGGCCAAGCTGGGTGCGGATCGCCTCGGTGCGCTCAGGACCGATGTTCTTGGCAAGCGGACCGGCCGCTTCCGTGGAGCCATCTTCGGCCTTGCGCCAGAAAATGTAGCCCATACCCGGCAGGCCCTGTTCCTGGGCGAACTTGTTCATGCGGTCGCAGAACTTGCGGCTGCCGCCCTTCGGTGCCGGAATGGCGCGGATTTCCGTGCCCGGCTGCTGCAGGAGGTTGGCGAAGATCGCAAAGCCGGATCCGGCGAAATGCTCGGAAACGATCTGCATCCTGATCGGGTTGCGGAGGTCCGGCTTGTCGGTACCGTACCAGAGCGCGCTGTCCTTGTAGGAGATCTGCGGCCAGGTACGGTTGACCGGACGGCCGCCGCCGAAACGCTCGAAGCAGCCGGCGATCACCGGCTCGATGGTGTCGAAGACGTCCTGCTGAGTGACGAAGGACATTTCCAGGTCGAGCTGGTAGAAGTCCGTCGGCGAACGGTCGGCACGCGGATCTTCGTCGCGGAAGCACGGCGCGATCTGGAAATAGCGGTCGAAGCCGGAGACCATCAGCAGCTGCTTGAACTGCTGCGGCGCCTGCGGCAAGGCGTAGAACTTTCCTGGGTGCAGTCGGGACGGCACCAGGAAGTCGCGCGCACCCTCGGGCGAAGATGCGGTGATAATTGGCGTCTGGAACTCATTGAAGCCGATCGACCACATGCGGTCGCGCAGATCGCGCACCACGTTGGAGCGCAGGATCATGTTGTTGTGCAGCTTCTCGCGGCGCAAATCGAGGAAGCGGTATTTCAGGCGCACTTCTTCCGGGTATTCCAGGTCGCCGAAGACCGGCAGCGGCAGTTCTTTCGCCGCGCCCAGGATTTCCATCTCGCGAATGAAGACCTCGATCTCGCCGGTCGGCAGTTCCTTGTTGACCGTTTCCGGGGTGCGCTGTTTCACGTTGCCGTCGATGCGGATACACCACTCCGAACGCACACTCTCTGCCAGCTTGAAAGCGGCCGAATCCGGATCGACCACACACTGCGTGACGCCGTAATGATCGCGCAGATCGATGAACAGCACCCCGCCATGATCTCGGACCCGGTGGACCCAGCCGGAAAGACGGATGGTCTGGCCTTCGTCGGACAGACGGAGATCACCGCACGTGTGACTACGGTAGGGGTGCATTCTGATTCCTCGGTATTCTTCTTGGCATAGAAAATCATTACGGCCCGCCGGGGGCAGGCCGTGTCCGGCTGCACAAGCCATGTTGCGGGGCGAAAGTCAAGGGAAAGGCTTGCGGGAGGCTTGTGCGTCCCCTTCAGAAAGGCTCGTCGGCAAAACGCCGCTTCACGTATCCACCGCCTGCAGCAGCGGATGCCACTGGCCGCGAATCTCGTGGGCCTTGGCATCGGCATGGTCGAAGATGCCGGTGCCGGCCGCCGCGTGGCGGGCATAAAGGACTCGATCCGAGATGCGGGCGAGAAGCGGATAGCCTTTCTTTGCCAACGTTTGCTCAAGATCGGCAACCTGGGTCGAGCGCTTGTTGATGCGGTTGGCGACAACATGGATGTCGGCCTTGCCTTTGCGTACCCGTTTGATATCGGAAATTCCGTCCAGGAACTTCAGCGTCGCGTCCCAGTCGAAGGCGGAGGCAAGAACCGGTACGATGATGTCGGAGGCTTCGGCAATCAGGTTCTTGGCAAGTTCCGAGCGCAGGCCGCCAGGGCCATCGATGACGATGGCATCGAGATGCTTGTCCTTGTCGCCGATGGCATCTTCCTTGGTCCAGTTGAGGCCTTCGATCGCCGTCAGTGTCTTCGGGCGCCGCTTGACCCAGGAGAGACTCGATTTCTGCCGGTCAGCGTCGGCCAGCGCCACGTCTTCGCCCCGGGCGGCGAGTGCAACCGCAAGATTGGTGGCGATTGTGGTCTTGCCGCAGCCGCCCTTGGAATTCACCACCAGTATCTTGCGCATTCCTTCTCCCTTCCTCTGTCCCGGGCTCCTGCCCGCCCCTGAACATAGGCGCACATATTGCGCTTTTTCAAGTCCCTGAAAACCGAACCTTACCATTTCGTGGCGACAAAGCGGCAGAACTCGGGTATAGGTTTGCGTCACCATGCATGTGATTACAAAAACAAAAGATCTCGCCGCTGCGTGCCAGCGACTTGCCGCCCATGACTACGTGACCGTCGACACGGAATTTCTCCGTGAGACTACTTTTTGGCCCAAGCTCTGTGTGATCCAGATGGCCGGGCCGGACATGGCGTATATTGTCGACGCCCTGTCCGAAGGTCTTGACCTTCAACCCTTTTTCGACCTGATGCGCGACGACAGTGTGACAAAGGTGTTTCACGCTGCGCGCCAGGACATCGAGATCATCTATCATCTCGGTGAGCTCATCCCCGCGCCTCTATTCGATACGCAAGTTGCAGCGATGGTGTGCGGCTTCGGCGATTCCATTTCCTACGATCAGCTGGTCTACAAGGTGACCGGCGCCCGGATTGACAAGTCCTCGCGCTTCACCGACTGGGCCCGCCGTCCGCTGACCGCCAAGCAACTCGACTATGCGCTTGCCGATGTGACCCATCTGCGCGACGCCTACCAGTTCCTGAAGGCGAATCTCGCCGAGCAGGACCGCAGCCACTGGGTGCAGGACGAGATGCAGGTGCTGACCTCCGTTGCCACTTACCGCACGGATCCGGACCAGGCCTGGAAGCGGCTGAAGCTGCGCGTGCGCAAGCCGATCGAGCTGGCCGTGATGATGGAAGTCGCTGCCTGGCGGGAAACGGAAGCCCAGTCGCGCGATGTGCCGCGCAGCCGGGTGATCAAGGACGACGCCATCTACGAACTGGCGGCGCAGCAGCCGCAGGACCCGGAAGCCCTTTCAAGGCTCCGCACCATTCCGCGCGGGTTCGAGCGGTCGAAATCGGCCGACGAGATCCTGAAGGCGGTCAAGCGCGCGCTTGCCCTGCCGAAGAACGAGTTGCCGAAGCTGCCCAAGGGACGCCAGGCTCCGGACGGGTCCGCCGCCGCGGTCGATCTTCTGAAGGTGCTGCTGAAGCTTGTCAGCGAGGCTCACGGCGTTGCCGCCAAGGTGATCGCGACCGTTGACGATCTTGAAAAGATCGCCGCGGACGACATGGCGGATGTTGCTGCCATGAAGGGCTGGCGGCGCGAGCTCTTCGGTGAGACCGCACTCAAGCTGAAGCGGGGCGAAGTCGCCCTCGCCTTCCAGGAACGGCAGATCGTCGCCATCGACCAGCCTTTGCCGGTCGAGCAAGCGGCTGAAGTAAAGACCCAGGCGGCGGAATAGAAAACGTCCCATCAGCCTTGCCAAACACGCTGCCTCAGCCTGAGGAGCGAGCGCGCTCGCGTCTCGAAGGATCGGCTGCATCTACGGAACAAGTGGCCGATCCTTCGAGACGGACCTGACGGTCCTCCTCAGGAAGAGGTTTGCACTTTGTGCTGGAGCGTGTCGCGTTTAACTGGAAATGTCTTGCATCGCTTTTTGCGTTGAAATCTCTGATTTCAGACAGCGAAAAGCGATTCCGATAAAACGCGATTTGCTCTAATGCCCTGATGGCTGGTGGCGAAAACGGATTACCCCGACTTCACTTCGACTTCGACCTCGATGGTTTTGCTGAGCTGAGCGACGCGTTTGCGCAGACGCTCGCCGTCGAGATCGGCCAGGCGCTTGCCGAGTTCAAGCACAAGACCGGTTTCCGACCGCGAGATCTTGACCTTGGGCAATAGACCCGCGATGGAGGCGCTCAAGAGCGATGCCACCCGCAAGGTTGCCCCGAGGACCCGGGCGCGGATGCGCAGGCGGTCCGTGAAAAGCTCCCGGATGACACGGGACAGATCCCCTTCTCTCAGGCCCGCATGCCGGTAGAAAACGGCAGCCGCCAGATAGGCGCGGCTGGCGTGGTCAAGTCCGACGAAGGAGGCGTTGGAAATGATGTTGAGGCTCTGTTCGCCGCGATAGTCCGGATGGGCACGCCAGCCAATGTCCGAAAGCAGGCAAGCCGCATGCCGCAGTCTGGTTTCGTTGGCGGTTTCCTCGATACCGACCTCCTTGAAGAGCGTATCAGTCCAGGCGATCAGTTCTTCCGCGTGGGCCGGTGAGCGGGCGCGCAGGGTGCAAAGTTCGCGGGCAGCCTCGATGACCGGGTCATGAGCCTGCATTTCTTCGCTCAGCTTCTCATGCAGCAGGCCTTCGCGCACGCCGGTCGCGGAGAAGACCAGGCGCTCGGCCTTCATGGAGGTAAGGACCTGTTCCAGCACCACCGCTCCGATGGGCACCAACGGCCGCCGCTGCTTGGAGACGACCTCGGCCATGTCGACACCGTCAAGGTTTGGCACGGAAATCTTGCGGCAGAACGCAATCGCCTCTTCAGCGCCGATCTCGTAATTGTGCATGACATGCAGGGGGTAATTCTTCTGCATCAGATGCAGTCGGCCGAGGGAACGCCAGGTGCCGCCGACCGCATAGAAGGTGCGTTCGCCCGGTGCCAGGTTCGGCCAGTCATAGCCTTTCAGCGCAGCTTCGGCGATCTTCTGCGCCTTGGCGATGCTGCCGTCCGCTTCTTCGGACAGGCGCAGGCCACCGAGCGGGAAAGTCGCTCCCGAGCCCGGCCGGTTGTCCGAAATCTCGACCAGCTCCAGGCTGCCGCCACCCATATCGCCGACCATGCCGCGCGGTTGCCAGAAGCCGGCGATCACGCCAAGGGCTGAATAGTAGGCTTCTTCGCTGCCGTCGAGAATGCGCACCGGCGCTTCCAGGAAGCGTTCGACCTCGCGCACGAATTCCGGACCGTTCTCCGCATCGCGGGCCGCGGCCGTCGCGACAATGTAGATATCCTTGCAGTCCGTATGCCTGATCAGAGCCTTGAAGCGGGTCAGTTCGCCGAGCGCAAGCTTGACGGAATCGTCCGCCAGCCGGCCGGTGGCGGCAATGCCCTTGCCGAGACCCGCCAGCAGCTTTTCATTGAAAAGCATGGTGGGTGTGCGGGCCTTGCGTTCGTAAATCACCAGGCGCACCGAGTTGGAGCCGATATCCACGACCGCGACAGGTCCGGAACCGTTGAGCCGGCCACGCGCCGGGTGGAACTCGACGTCCATGCTAACCTCGTTGCTGCCGCTCGAGGAACGGCTTGGGTCGGTCACTCTTCAACGATTTGCCCCGGCCCGAAAGCGAAGGGTTCGTCATGAAATACTGATGGGCATTGAACGGTTCCTCGTTCGCGGCCGGAACGATGCGTTCATGGCTGCCGTCGGGCAGAATGCGCCAGCTCTGCTGGTTGTCCTTCAGGTTGGCGACCATGATCTGGTCGAGCACCTGTTCGTGCACCGTCGGGGTTTTCAGGGGAGCCAGCACTTCGACCCGGCGGTCGATGTTGCGCGGCATCAGGTCGGCAGAGCCGATATAGACATGGGCTTCCGGCGACGGAAGTCCCTGACCGTTGCCGAAGCAGTAGATGCGGGAATGCTCCAGGAACCGGCCGATAATGGACTTCACCCGGATATTGTCCGACAGGCCCTTGATACCGGGGCGCAGACAGCAGATGCCGCGGATTACAAGGTCGATCTGCACACCGGCCTGGCTGGCGCGGTAGAGCGCGTCGATGATCTCCGGATCGACGAGGGAGTTCATCTTCCACCAGATCTGCGCCGGACGGCCGGCCCTTGCGTGATCGATCTCCGCTTCCGTCATTTCAAGCATGCGCTGGCGCAGGTTCACCGGAGAAACCATCAGGTCGTTGAGTTCGGCCGGACGGGCATAGCCTGTAATGAAGTTGAACACCCGGGCCGCATCTTCGGCGATCCCCGGATCGTCGGTGAAGAAGGACAGGTCCTCGTAGATCCGGGCGGTGATCGGGTGATAGTTGCCGGTGCCGAGATGACAATAGGTCTTCAGGAGACCGTGCTCGCGCTTGATCACCATGGAAATCTTGGAATGGGTCTTCAGCTCAATGAAGCCGAAGACCACCTGAACGCCAGCCCGCTCAAGGTCACGCGCCCACTTGATATTTGCTTCTTCGTCGAAGCGCGCCTTCAGTTCCACAAGCGCGGTCACGGATTTGCCGGCCTCGGCGGCCTCCGTCAGCGCCTTGACGATCGGGCTGTCGTTGGATGTCCGGTAAAGCGTCTGCTTGATCGCTACAACGTCCGGGTCGCGGGCGGCCTGGCGCAGATACTGGACGACGACGTCGAAAGATTCATACGGGTGGTGGACGATGATGTCCTTCTGGTGGATCGCCGAGAGGCAATCGCCGCCATGCTCGCGGATACGCTCCGGAAAGCGTGCCGTATAGGGCTGGAATTTCAGATCCGGGCGTTCCAGATCGACGATCTGCGACAGGTTGTTGAGCGCGAGCAGTCCGTTGGCGAGGAAAATCTCGTTCTCGCCCACCTTCAGAGCATCGCCGACGAACTCTCTCAGTGCAGGTGGTGTTGTTTCCTGGATTTCGAGCCGGATAGCGGAGCCTCGGCGGCGGCGCTTGAGCGCGCTTTCGAAGAGGCGCACGAGGTCTTCCGCTTCTTCTTCGATTTCAAGGTCGCTGTCGCGGATGACCCGGAATGCCCCCTTGCCGCGGATCTCGTAGCCCGGAAACAGACGGCCGATGAAAAGGCTGACGACCTTTTCGATGGCGATGAAGCGGGCGGCACCATCGGGGCCGTTGGGCAGCTGGACGAAGCGGTCGACCTGGTTCGGGATCCTGAGCAGCGCGATCATGCCGCGCCCGCCGGAGACCGGCGCAAGTTCGAAGACGATGGAAAAGCCCAGATTGGGAATGAAAGGGAACGGATGCGCCGGATCGATGGCAAGCGGTGTCAGTACCGGGAAGACATAGGACAGGAAATAGTCCTGCAGCCACTTCTTGTCGTCCGGCGCAAGCGTCGCGCCATGCAGGATCTCGATGCCCTTCTCGGCAATCTCGCGCCGCAGCTCGACCCAGATCTTCTGCTGCGAAGCCTGCAGGTCTCGCACCGCCTCGCTGATCTTCTGGAGCTGTTCAGTGGGCGTCAGACCGTCGTCCGAGAGGTTGGTCACATCGGCACGCTGCTGGCCGCGCAGGCCCGCGACACGCACCATGAAAAATTCGTCGAGATTGTTCGCCGAGATCGACAGGAACCGGACCCGCTCCAGCAGCGGATGGTTGGGGTTCATCGCTTCTTCAAGGACGCGCAGGTTGAATTGCAGCCAGGAAACCTCGCGATTGACGAAGCGCGACGGGGACGTAGCCAGCTCACCTTCCGGAATGAGACCGGCAGGCGGCGAGGTAACGGTCGATGCGGGCAGAATGTCTGAAATATCAGGCGTTTCGTTCATGGCATCTTCCCCTGTTCCGGCGCACCTGCACCTTCCCTTCCTGGCAGGAATAGATGCAGTTCAGCCCCTTGAAGGCCGTGACTAGCATGAACTTCCGAGCGGGCAAATGACAGTCCTTTGACAGCAGCCAGATTTATTGGCGTTTATGCACATCTTCGAGGACCCTGCCGGCCAGCGGTTTTGAGATCCTTACCCGTCCGGCAAGCGCTTCCTGGTCGATTGCCTCGACAGCCCGAAGCGCGACCTCGAGCGAGCGTTCCATCCGTATGACCAGATAGTCCACGACGCCTTGATCGACCGCAATCTGCCGGTCGGCGAAAAGCTTCACCAACACCCGGCGCAAAAGGTCGTCGTCCGGCTCCAGGATTTCCACAGGTGTCGCGGCCCGCAGGCGCGACTGAAGGTCGGGCAGCGCGATCTTCCAGCTCGCCGGCCAGGTGCGGCTTGTGATCAGCACCGTTTTGCCCGCCTGGCGGGCGGCGTTGAGAAGATGAAACAGCGCCGTGTTGTCGACACCGAGATGGGCATCCTCGATCACGCAGGCAGGCGCGGCGACGAGGCTTTCGACGGAAGCTTCGTCAAGACGGGGCGCGGCAAGGACGGCAGCACCGGTATCGTCGCGGAACGCTTCCACCAGATGGGATTTTCCCGCCCCGACCGGCCCGGCCAGAACCACGACCGGCGACGGCCAGTCCGGCCAGCGCTCCAGAAGTTCGAAGGCGGCCCGGTTGGAGCTGCCAACCAGATAATCCTCGCGGCTGAGGGCTGCTTCATGCGGCAGGTCTAACGGCAACTGGCGCGGAGGTTCCGCCATCATTCAAACTCTATACTTGCTCGTCTGGCGCTTTGGTTTCAGGACCGGCCACGTCACGATGGACGCCCATATAGACCGGGCTTGCCAGATACTGCCTCAAGCCGAAGCGCGCAAGCACGCCAATCATCGCGGCTGCCGGAACGGCGACGAGCATCCCCACAAATCCAAAGAGATATCCAAAGGCAAAAAGGGCAAACATCAGCGCCACCGGATGCAGGCCGGTGCTTTCGCCGACAAGCTTCGGCTGCAGGATATTTCCTTCCAGAAACTGGCCGATCGCAAAGACCGCGACGACGGCGACGATCCAGGGCCAGTCCGGCCAGAACTGCACCAGCGCCACACCAACCGAGAGCACCAATCCAAGGCCAGCGCCGACAAAGGGAATGAAACTGACAAGCCCGGCCACCATGCCGATCAGCAGACCGAAATTGAGCCCGACCAGCGCCAGCGACACTGCATAGAAGGAGCCGAGGATCAGGCAGACCGACACCTGGCCGCGCACGAAGCCGGCGACCGCGGCGTCCATTTCCCGGGCGAGACCGCGGATCTCTGCCAGATGTTCGCGCGGCAGCCAGCCGTCGATGCGGGCGATCATGCGATCCCAGTCGAGCAGAAGATAGAAGGCCACAACCGGCGTAATGACGAAGAGCGACAGGATCGACAGCAGCGCCTGCCCGCCGCTCCAGAGCGACTGCGCCAGCTTTCCAACAAAGGATGCCCCCTGCCCGATCAGGTTGGACATGGAGGATTGCAGGTCTTCCGGCTTGATGCCGGCGACAGAGGCAAGGTCTGCCGGAAAGTTCTGCGACAGCAGCGTTTGCAGCTTGCGGATCAGCTCAGGGAACTTTTCCAGGAACAGGGCCAGCTGGTTGCCGAGCAAAGGCAGCAGCAGGATGAAGAAAAGCACCAGGATAAGAATGAAGGTAAAGAGGATCGCGAGCGTCGCCCACATCCGCGCCATGCCAAGCTTTTCCAGCCGGTCACAGACCGGATCCAGCAGGTAGGCGACCGCCATGCCGGCAACGAAGGGCAACAGGACGCTGGAAAAGACATAAAGGAACAGGCACAGCCCAACGAGGGAAATCAGCCAGAACTGAACCTGACGGCGTAGTGTCATAAATGGCTCTCCTCGGGTGTGGTGTCTGGGGTAAGACCCTTGTCCTGCGACATGGGCTTAAACCCCGGGTCCGGTCAAGTCCAGAGCGGACTGCCGTGACGCACGGGCTCTCTTGAAACAATCGAACAACGCCCGCACGCGTGCCGTCCGGCGCAGCTCTTCCGGCGTCAGCAACCAGATTCCCAGCGAAAAGCAGGGCTCGTCACTGAGCTTGACGAGATCCGGTTCGCTGCCAGCGATTTCAATGGGCAATGCGCCAATGCCGAGCCCCGCCTTGACGGCGGAGAGCATCATCAACGGCGTCGGCAGAAAGGCCTTGCAGTTTGCCCCCGGCAGGTGACGCTTCTTCCAGTCCGCCGACCGCTCGCGGCAATCACGAGCGCTGTATTCCAGCCAGGGCAGCTGTGAAAGCGGCCTTGCCAGGGGATCAAGATCCGCGTGCCCGTAAAGGGCGAAGTCGAAGCGGCCGACCTCCTGGCCGAACAGATAGCCTTCCGGTGAATTTGTAAGACGCAGCGCCACTTCGGCGTCGCGTCTCGACAGGCTGACAACCTCGGTACCTGTCTGGATCGTCAGCTCGATTTCCGGGTAGCGATGCCTGAACCGGGACAAGGCGGGCATGAAATGCCAGATCAGGATATCGACGCTGGTCAGAGAGACCTGTCCGGAAAGCCTTGCATCCCGGCCGGCAATGCGCCGTTCGAGATCTGCCAGTTCTTCAGATATCCGCGCCGCGCTGCGCATTGCCTCTTCACCGGCGGCAGTGAGAACGACGCCCTCGCCGACCCGCTCAACCAGCCGCGCGCCGAAATAGCTTTCGATCTGGCGGAGCTTTCGCGCGACTGTCGTGTGAGACGTATCCAGCCTGCGTGCCGCCGCGGTGAAAGTACGTGTTTCGGCAAGGGCTGCCAGAAACTTCAGATCTCCCGCCTGCATATTACATTTCCGATGCAATTGTTCCTGAACATTTTTGCACATTCCTAGCACGACAACGACAGTTGTATGAATATTTTCGCACCTCTACCTGTTTCCTGACCGGGCCGCCTGCCCGGATAAAGGAGACTTCGACCTCATGGAAATCACTGTCCTGATCGGCCTTGCCTGCCTGATTTTCCTCTCCGCAGCCGTCCAGCATGCCGGCACCGTCCGCCTGCGCGGTGTCGGCTTTGTCATGTCGGACCGCTCGCAGCCCCTTCCGGAAACCGGTTTTCCCGGCCGGGCTCGCCGAACCTTGCAGAACAACCTGGAATCCGCTGCGATGATGCTGCCTCTTGCAGTCGTCCTTCTTGTGACTTCCGGCGGCACGCCCATGACGCAGGTCGCAGGCGCGGTCTACCTGGCTGCACGGATAGTTTTTTCCGTCGCCTACTGGTTTGGCTTCAGTTCCATCCGTTCTCTCAGCTGGGCCACCGGCATGGCGGCGATTGCCGTCACTTTTGCTGTTCTGGTCGCCGGACTTCTGTCCGCCATGCCAAACGCCTGAATCTAGGGCACTCAAAGCGTGGGCGAGCCGTGGTGACCTCTTGTGTTCCTTGGCGGCAGACTGTAAGCCGCACTGGCACAGAAACCGCACGCAGTCCCGGAGTGCCCCATGAGCGAATCCCCCGGCCGCAACGGCCTGACCTATGCCGATGCAGGTGTCGACATCGATGCCGGAAACGAACTGGTGAACCGCATCAAGCCGTTGGTCAAGGCAACGTCCCGGCCTGGGGCCGACAGCGACATCGGCGGCTTCGGCGGTCTGTTCGACCTGAAAGCCGCCGGGTTCCAGGATCCGGTGCTTGTGGCGGCCAATGACGGCGTCGGCACCAAGCTGAAGATCGCAATAGAGACAGGCCAGCACCGCACCGTCGGCATCGACCTTGTCGCCATGTGCGTCAACGATCTGGTGGTTCAGGGCGCCGAACCGCTTTTCTTCCTCGACTATTTTGCGACCGGCGCACTCGATGTGGCGACTGCCACGGATGTCGTCGCCGGCATTGCCGATGGCTGCAAGATGGCCGGTGCCGCGCTGATCGGCGGCGAAACGGCTGAAATGCCGGGCATGTATGTGGAAGGAGACTACGATCTGGCGGGCTTCTCCGTCGGTGCCGTGGAACGCGGTGCGATCCTGCCGCGCCGGGATGTCGGCGCCGGCGACGTGCTGCTGGGTCTTGCCTCTTCCGGCGTCCATTCCAACGGCTATTCCATGGTTCGCAAGATTGTCGAGCTTTCCGGCCTCAACTGGTCGGATGCTGCTCCCTTTGCCGAAGGCAAGACGCTGGGCGAAGCGCTGATGGCGCCGACGAAGATCTACGTCAAACCGCTTCTGGCGGCCCTCAAGGCGACCGGCGGCATCAAGGCGCTTGCCCACATCACCGGCGGCGGTCTGCCGGAGAACCTGCCGCGCGTCCTGCCTAAGGACTGCTCGGCGCGGATCGATCTCTCCAGTATCGCTGTGCCTTCCGTTTTCGGCTGGCTCGCCCGCACCGGCGGCGTCGCCGAAAAGGAAATGCTGCGCACCTTCAACTGCGGCACCGGCATGGTTGTGGTCGTCTCCGAGGAAGAGGCGGAGGCCGTTGCGGATGTACTGTCCGCTCAAGGCGAGACCGTCACCCGGATCGGCCGCATCGAGGCTGCAGGCGACGCCGCGGTTCTCTTCGACGGCCGCCTGGACCTCGGCGCATGAGCCGCAGGAAGACCGCCATCCTGATTTCCGGGCGCGGGTCCAACATGAGCGCGCTGATTTCAGCGGCAATGCATCCGGATTTTCCGGCCGAAATCTCTCTGGTCCTGTCCAATCGCCCGGATGCCAAGGGCCTGGAGCGCGCGGCCGAATTCGGCATCCCGACGGCGGTCGTCGACCACACGGAGTTTGCCGGTGATCGCGAAGCCTTTGAACGGGCCGTCGACGCGGCCCTGAAGGAACACCGCATCGAAGTCGTCGCCCTGGCCGGCTTCATGCGCATCCTGACGCCTTTCCTGGTCAATGCCTGGTCAGGCCGGATGATCAACATCCACCCGGCCCTCCTGCCTTCCTTCAAGGGCCTGGCCACGCACGAGCGGGCCCTGGAAGAAGGCGTCAAGCTGCATGGCGCAACCGTTCATTTCGTCTCCGCTGAAATGGACGACGGCCCGATCATCATCCAGGGCGCCGTGCCCGTTCTGGACGGTGACACGCCGGACACTCTTGCCGCGCGGGTGCTGGAGGTTGAGCACGCCATCTACCCGAAGGCGCTTGCCCTGGTTGCCGGCGGCAAGGCCAAGGTTACGGGCGCGCGGGTGACGAGCGGAGGTGGGGACGCCGCCAATGCAGGTCAGCTGATCTGGCCTTGAGGCCAAACACCGCTCCCTCGACAGCACTTTGAAATAGCTTGCAACTTTGCCGGTCTCGCCGGATCGGCTAGGCTCATCCGATGTTGCTCAGCATCCTCTCCGCGCTTGGTGGCGTCGGACTGTTTCTGATCGGAATGATGCTGCTGACCGACGGGCTGAAAGCCCTTGCCGGGCAGCGCATGCGCGACGTGCTGGCCCGGTTTACATCGACGCCAATTTCTGGCGCCGCCACAGGCGCGGTGACGACGGCATTCATCCAGTCGTCGAGTGCAACGACCGTGGCAGCGGTCGGCTTCGTCGCCTCCGGCCTGCTCACCTTTCCCCAGGCGCTTGGTGTCATCTTCGGTGCCAATGTCGGCACCACGCTCACCGGATGGCTGGTCGCAATCCTCGGCTTCAAGCTCGATCTTGGCCAGATCGCCCTGCCCTTCGTCTTTGCCGGTGCGGTTGCCCGTCTCGCCTTTCGGGGCCGGGCCGCGCAGATCGGCCAGGCATTGGCGGGTTTCTGCCTGATCTTTATCGGCATCGAGCATCTGAAGCTCGGGCTCGACGCTTTCAGCGGCATCGTCTCGCCGTCGGACTTTCCACCGGACACGCTTTTCGGCCGGCTGCAGCTTGTCGTCCTCGGCATGCTGATCACGGTCGTCGCGCAATCCTCCAGCGCGGGCGTCGCAACGGCCCTGGCGGCCCTCGGGGCCGGGGCCATCAACTTTCCCCAGGCCGCCGCACTGGTCATCGGCATGGATATCGGCACCACCTTCACTGCGGTGCTTGCGACGGTCGGCGGCGGAACGATGGCGCGGCGCACGGGCTTTGCCCATGTCATCTACAACCTTCTCACCGGCGTGATGGCCTTCTTCCTGCTCGGCCCCTTTCAGGCCGTCGCCACACCGCTGATCGGCAACGGCGACGCACAGATAGCCCTCGTCGCGTTTCACAGTTTCTTCAACGTGCTCGGTGTCGCACTGGTGCTGCCGTTTGCACGCCCCTTTGCCCGGCTGGTCGAAATCCTCATCCCGGAGCGGGGAAGCGAATTCACCCGGCGGCTGGATCCGCTGGTCTTGCGTGACCCGCATGCCGCAATGGCGTTGGCGGATCTGGCAGTGCAGGTCATTGAAAATACAATCGTCGGCCAACTAAGGTTCCGGCTTGGCGCGCCTCTGCCGACGAAAGGTGAAGAAGAGCGCGGTTCCGTTGCCAAGGCGATCGCCGAAACAAGAACCTATCTAGACCGGATTGCCGTACCGCCAGGAGACACGGTGCTGCTGGAACAGGTCAAGGGCCAGTTCCACATTCTCGATCACCTCAGCCGGCTTCATTACCGGTGCGGGCAGAGACAGCGTATCGATGAGATCGCCCTGGATCACCGTTTACGCCGGCTGGCCGGCTTGCTGCTCTGGGCAACCGACCCAGCCCGCGCGGCCGAAACCGAAAAGGAGCAGGAGAAACGTCTCGACCGGCTGCGCCTGCTGATGCGGCGCCAACGACATCTGCGGCGTGATCGGCTCATCTCGCTGGCGGCCGCTGACGCCGTTCCTGCCGGAACCATCTGGCTGAAGCTGGACGCCCTGCGCTGGCTGCACCGGGTCTCCTATCATCTGTGGCGGATACGGCTGCACCGGAATGTCCTTGAGGATGCGAACCGGAGCCTCGCCTCAACGGTCGAGGAAGCACGGGTCGACGTCGATCAGGACTGAGCGCGGAGCGGCTATCCAGTATCAGGCAGCCGACCGGTCGATGATCACGTGGCTCTGGCCGCGCGAACAGGCTTCGACACGCGCTTCGACCCGGTATATCCGCTGCAGCATCGCCGGAGTGATCACCTCTTCGGAGGGCCCCGCCGCCGCCATCCGGCCGGCTTCCACCACCATGGTCTGTCTGCAGAAGCGCAGGGCGTGGTTGAGATCGTGCAGGGCGATCAGCACGAGCATGCCCTTTTGCCTGGCAAGGTCGCGCATGAAGGACAGGACTTCCACCTGACGGTAAAGATCGAGCGCGGAGGTCGGCTCGTCCATCAGCAGCACTTCCGGCTTTCGCACCAGCACCTGGGCAATGGACACAAGCTGGCGCTGTCCGCCGGAGAGTTCGCCGAGGTTACGGAAGGCAAGATCGGTGATCTGCAACGCGGCCAGGATCCGGTCGATCTCCGCCAGCTCGGCATCACTCACCCGCCAGCCGCCCCCCTGCTTTGCCGCAAGCAGCACGGATTCATAGACCGTCAGCACCGCATTCGCATGGGTATCCTGAGGCATGTAGCGGATCGCATCTCGCGGAGCCGATCCGGTGCCGGCGAGCACCACTTCGCCCGGACCCTTGAGGAGGCCGGCGATGCGCTTGAACAGCGTCGACTTGCCGGCAGCATTCGGACCGATCACGGCGGTGAGTTCACCTCCGGAAAGGACGGGCGTCGTCACACCCTGAACCGCCAGGGTCGAGCCGTAGCGCGCTCCGAGGTCCTGAAGCTTGAGGGTTACCATGACTGTCTCCGGTCGGCGAAGATAAGGGCAAAGAAGAACGGCACGCCGACAAGGGCGGTGATCACGCCGATCGGCAGGATCGCGCCCGGCAGGATCATCTTGGAAACGACCGACGTTGCCGACAGCATCAGCGACCCGCAAATTACTGCCGCCGGCAGGAAGAAGCGCTGGTCCTCGCCCACCAGCATGCGGGCAATGTGCGGACCGACAAGTCCGACAAAGCCGATGGTGCCGACGAAGGATACCGGGATGGCCGCGAGCAGACTGACGCCGAGCAGGGTCTTCAGACGCAGGGCGCGAATGTTGACGCCGAAACTGGCAGCCTTGACGTCGCCGAGACGCAGCGCCGTCAGCGCCCAGGAATTGCGGGCGAAGAACGGAATGCAGACGACCAGGATGGCGAATGTTGCCCAGACCTTGCCCCAGGTCGCCTTGGTGAGCGAACCCATGGTCCAGAAGACGACCGCCGCGAGCGCCTGTTCGGAGGCGAGATATTCAAGCAGCGACAACAGCGCGTTGAAGGTGAAGACCAGGGCGATGCCGAGCAGCACGATGGTCTGAACGGTCACGCCGCGCACGGTCGACAGAAGATAGATGAAGAGCGACGCCGCCATCGCCATGATGAAGGCGTTGATCGGCACCATGTAGTGCACAGCCGCCGGAATGAGGGCGACCCCAACGACCAGACCGAGCGCCGCGCCGAAACTGGCAGCGGCGGATATGCCGAGCGTGAAAGGGCTTGCCAGCGGGTTGGCCAGGATCGTCTGCATTTGGGCGCCCGCCAGCGACAGGCAGCCGCCTACCGAGACCGCCATCAGGGCGATGGGCATGCGGATATCCCAGATGACGACACGGGTCTGCAGATCCGCGCCGGACGGATTGAAGAGTGCCGACAGCACCTCGCCAAGCGGATATCGGGCCGGTCCGAGGGCAAGGTCAAGCGAGACCGTCAAGGCAAGAGCGGCCAGGAGGCCGCAGATCAGAAGGATGCGCCTGAAGGCAAGGGCGCGGTAAAGACCGAGCCCCTCCCCCGCCTGACCAATGTCGGCAGCTGCCATGTCAGCCATCCGTTTTCAAAGAGACGAAGTAACCCGGACGGTAGTCGACCGGCAGGAAGCGGTCGTGCAGCTCCTTGAAGGTCGCATCCGGATCGAGATCGGCAAAGAGGTCCGGATGAAGCCACTTGGCGATCTGCTGAACGGCCACGAACTGGTACGGGCTGTTGTAGAACTGGTGCCAGATGGCATGGACGTTGTTATCCTTCGCGGCCTTGACACCGGTGAAGCCGGGGCGGTTCATGAGGTTCGCAAGCTTTTCGGAAGTGACTTCCGGATCCGCGCCGGCACCGACACCGACCCAGTTGCCGCCGGGCACATAAAGTTCCCAATTGGCCCCGGTGACGATGATCTGATCCGGATCGGATGCGATTACCTGCTCCGGGTTCACCGTACCGAACGTGCCTGGAATGATGTCCTTGGCCATGTTGATGCCGCCGGCCATCTCGACCATCATGCCAAAGTTTTCATTGCCGAAGGACATGCAGCAATCGTCGGAATAGCCCGCCGCGCGCTCCATGAAAACGACAGGTTTTACAAGGTCGTTTGCTGCCGCCAGGCGGTCGGTGACCTTGGCGATTTCGGCTGCGCGGAAAGAGATAAATTCTTCAGCTTTTTCTTCCTCGCCATAAAGCTTGCCGATCAGGCGCATGGAAGGTTCGGTGTTTTCCATCGGCTTTTCGCGGAAGTCGACATAGACGACCGGAATGCCGACCTTGCCGAGCTTTTCGATATAACCACCCTCTTCGGTCGCCACCTTGGCATCGAGATTGAGGATAATGACATCCGGCTGCAGCGCGACCGCCTGCTCCACATCGAAAGTGCCGTTCTTCATGCCGCCGAAGGTCGGCAGCTCGGCCATTTGCGGGAACTTTTCCAGGTACTGCCGGTAGCCGTCATTGTCGGCCTTCTCGAAATCGTCCCGCCAGCCGACGACGCGCTTGAAGGGTTCTTCGCTGTCGAGCGCAGCAGTGAAATAGATCTGCCGCCCTTCCCCCAAAATGACCTTCTCCACCGGCACCTCGATTTCGACATCGCGGCCGGTAATGTCCGTCACGGTGATTTTTTCGCCCGCTAGAACGGCGGTGGGAATGAGCGAAGCGGCGACCAGCACAGCGGCTGCCAGATCCTTGATTGTGTTCACGTCTGCCTCGTAATTGACAAGGGTAAATAAGTTGAGTTTTAAACTCTTGTTTTTTGGTATTTATCCTGAGTATATGAGTCAAGAATTATCTTTTGGAACCATTCCAACCAACGGGAGCAGGCCCGCCGATGAGCGACGCGGATGCAATCGCGAATTTCGATTTGCGCGAGGAAATCAAGGAATACTGGGGCCAGCGGGCCGCGACCTTCGACAGCCAGCCCGGTCATGAAATTTTTTCCGAAGACGAGCGCCAGGCCTGGCTGCGGCTGTTTGAAAAACATCTGGGTGCCGGCGACGGCCGCCACGTTCTGGACCTAGCGTCAGGAACGGGTGTCATCTCGCATCTGCTCGACGATCTCAAATTCGAGGTCACCGGCTTGGACTGGGCGGAACCGATGCTGGCAAAGGCCCGCGACAAGGCCAGGACCCGCAAACGCTCGATCCGTTTCCTGCTCGGCGATGCGGAACGCACGCTTGAGCCATCCGACAGGTACGACGTCCTCACCTGCCGCCATCTGGTCTGGACCCTGGTCGATCCGGCAGCCGCTTTCACCGAATGGCACCGCATCCTGAAGCCGGGCGGCCGCCTGCTGATCGTCGACGGTGACTTCGTCAATCCGGGATCACTTGCCCGGCTGCTTGCCCGGATATCCGGTTGTCTGACCCGTGCCGGCCTGCTGAACCCTGCGAGCCCGGAAGCAAAGTCAGCCGAGATGATGGCAACGCACCGGAGCATTCTCTCCCGGGTGCATTTTTCAGGCGGTGCGCGTGCGGAGGCGGTCGTGGAGCTTCTGCGGCAGGCAGGCTTCAAGCGGATCACCGTCGACACCAGTCTCAGCGCGATCCACCGGGCGCAGCGGCGACATCTCCCGTTCTTCAAGGGGCTGGAGCGGGCAACCCAACACCGATATGCGATTTGCGCGGAGAAATAGCTCGGACTAAGTCAATCTCCTACCAATTCAGCGCTGCTGCCGCAGCGCCTCGCTGAGAGAAGTTTCCCCTCGAACTTTCTCCCGCAGATCCAGTCCTGAATGCAAATCGATGATGTGGCTCTTCTGGATCTTTTCCGCCTCGGCCCCGTCGCGCTTCTCGAAGGCAGACATCAGGGCGTGGTGCGAGTGGCTTTCGCAGGCTGTGTCCGAGCGTTTCCAGTAGAGCGCGATGATCAGAGACGAACGCGAAATCAACGAGCGCACCATGCCGGCAAAGACCCTGTGGTCGGCAATATCGGCGATTTCCGTATGGAAGCTTCCCGAAAGCAGCAGGGCCCTGCCCATATCTCCCTTGTGAAGGGCTTCGTGTTCGGCATCCAGATGCGCCTTCAGGCCGGCAAGCTGCGCGTCGGTGATCATATCCGCAGCGAGCCGGGCAACCGCCGGTTCGATCAAGGCCCGCGCCTGGAAGACCTCATGCGCCTCGCGGATGGTTGGTTTGGCGACGAAAGCACCACGGTTCTTTTCCATCGTCACCAGGCCTGAATGGGCTAGCGCCTGCAGGGCGGCACGCACGACGGTGCGGCTGACGCCGTAGATCTCGCCGACCTCATCCTCCGACAGCTTCAAGCCGGGCGACAGCTTGTGCTCCAGAATGGCCGCCTGCAGGTTCAGGCAGATATCGAGCGCCCTCCCCGCCGGCAAGGCAAAGACTTCATGCAGTCTGCTGCGCGGATCAAGATCGGCTGAGGTCACAGGCTTTGTCATTGTTCTTGAGAGTTCCACGGGATCTGCGGTGGATTGATCCTACCTGCCCGGCCCAAAAGCGGCAATCAAATATCGTATACAATTTTTGATCATATCGTATTTGATTTGATGATTTATTGTGCACTTTTCCCGATGTCAGAACCGCCGACAGTTCGACGGAACGTCAAAAACCGCAGAGATCCTCGTATTTTTCGCCTTGGCACGGTGCTTGCTGAAATGAGCCGGACAATGTTTTTCGAAGGAGATGTCCGGCGATGGCGAAATCCCTGGAGCTGGAACTGGCGGCCACCACCAAACGCTACGGCGACACGATTGCCGTCGACGCCATCAATCACAAATTCGCGGCCGGCTCCTACTCCTGCCTGCTGGGTCCGTCCGGATGCGGCAAGTCCTCAACGCTGCGCATGATCGCCGGCCATGAAAGCGTATCCACCGGAGACATCGTGCTCGGCGGCACCAACATCACCGATCTGCCACCAGCCAGTCGCGGCACTGCGATGATGTTTCAGAACTATGCGCTCTTTCCGCACCTTTCCGTTATCGACAATGTCGCTTTCTCGCAAAAGATGAAGGGTGTCGAGAAATCCGTCCGGCTGAAGAAGGCGCATCAGCTGCTGGAATTGGTAGACATGGCTCCCTACGCGGAACGGCTGCCCTCCCAGCTATCCGGCGGCCAGCAGCAGCGTGTCGCCCTCGCCCGTGCGCTCATCACCGAACCGTCGGTGCTGCTGCTCGACGAACCGCTGTCGGCACTCGACCCGTTCCTGCGCATCAAGATGCGGCTGGAGTTGAAGAAACTGCAGCGCGAACTCGGGATCTCCTTCATTCATGTCACCCACAGCCAGGACGAGGCCCTGGCGCTCGCAGACGACATCATCGTCATGAATGGCGGCCGGATCGAGCAGGCCGGCAGCCCGCAGGCCGTCTTCAATACGCCAACCACCCGTTTCGTCGCGCGCTTCATCGGCGGCCACAACGTCTTGCAGCAGCAAGGCACCGACGTCGCGCTCAGAGCTGACAGGCTCCGCGTCAAGAAGGCCGCCGGCGAGGACGGTGCCCTTCTGACGGCAATGGTCAAGGACGTCGAATATCTCGGCTCGACCGTCAATCTGGCACTGGATGCAGGCGGCGCGGGCGACCTCACCGCCGCACTGACCGACGAGGCTTTCTTTCTCGATCCCATCGAAATCGGCGCGACCGTCTTCCTGAGCTGGAAGCCGGAAGACGCACACCTTTTGGCGGCCTGACGGCTGCCGCTAAGCGGCCTTTCCCAAGGGCCAGACAAAACTCCACAGGGGAACAGGAGTAGGACCATGACAGACAAAATGGACAAGAAAGGCGTCAGCCGCCGCAGCATTCTGAAGGGCGGCGCTGCCGCCGCCGGTGCCGCGCTCGGCTCAGGCGCGATTACCGGCTTTCCGACGATCTGGGCACAGAACATCAAGGACGTGACCCTGCGCCAGTTCGGCACCGGCGTTTCCAACCTCAACGAGGTGGCGCAGAAGGTGAAGGAAGATCTCGGCTTCACCCTGGAAATGACCGCGCTCGACAGCGACGCCGTCACTCAGCGCGCCGCAACCCAGCCGGACAGCTTCGACATTGCCGACATCGAATACTGGATCTGCAAGAAGGTCTGGCCGACCGGCAACCTTCAGGCCATGGAAACGTCGAAGATCAAGAATTACGACAAGATCGTCGGCATCTTCAAAAGCGGTAAGCTGACGCCGGAATCGGTGATTGCCCAGGGCACAGCCCCGCACACTGTCGGCTTCGTCGACGGTCCGGACGGCAAGGCCTTTGCGGGTGAAGAAACCGGCTGGATGACGCTGATCCCGACCATCTACAACGCGGACACGCTTGGCATCCGTCCGGACCTGATCGGCCGTCCGATCTCCAGCTGGACCGAACTGCTCAACCCGGAGTTCAAGGGCAAGGCGTCGATCCTCGACATCTCCTCCATCGGCATCATGGATGCGGCCATGGTCTGCGAAGCCATGGGCGAGATCCAGTATGGCGACAAGGGCAACATGACCCGCGAGGAGATCGACAAGACCATGGCGATCTTCACCGAAGCCAAGAAGAACGGCCAGTTCCGCGCCTTCTGGAAGACCTTCGACGAGAGCGTCAACCTGATGGCTTCCGGCGAAGTGGTGATCCAGTCCATGTGGTCTCCGGCGATCACTGCCGTCAAGTCGCGTGGCATTCCGTGCGTCTACCAGCCGCTGAAGGAAGGTTACCGCTCCTGGGGCGGCGGTATCGGCCTCTCCAAGAGCCTGACCGGGCTCGAGCTGGACGCCGCCTACGAATACATCAACTGGTATCTCGACGGCTGGGTCGGCGGCTTCCTGATGCGCCAGGGCTATTACTCGGCCGTGCCGGAAACCTCCAAAAACCACATGGACGAGAACGAGTGGGGCTACTGGTTCGAGGGCAAGGAAGCCACCGGCGACATCACGAGCCCGTTCGGCGACGTGCTGGCCAAGGCCGGCGAGACCCGTGATGGCGGTTCCTTCTACGAGCGCATGGGTGCGGTCGCCTGCTGGAACGCCGTCATGGACGAGAACCAGTACATGGTCCGCAAGTGGAACGAGTTCATCGCCGCCTGAGGCTGACCAACGTGACTTGGCTCCGGGGGCAGCCCCCCGGAGTTTCCTCAGAAAAGCGAAGGAAATTATTGTGTTTTCCGGCTTCGTCTCTTCTCGTTACATTTCCTCGCTCTATGCGACGCCACTGCCGTTTTCCTATAGCGAAACCTGGCGGCAGATACCGGTGTCACCCCGGGCGAGCAAAGCGAGACCCGGGGCCTACTCGCTTCCAGAGCGCAGGCGGATTACCGCAACTCTGCTGGCCAAAATCGCCCCCTTTCAACAAGTGGAGCTGCGAGTGGGCCCCGGATCTGCGCTGCGCTTGTCCGGGGTGACGCGGGAGAGAGACGACCGGCAAGACCGGTCGAAACGCGCTCTATTTAATGCCGCTGCCAACCTGCCCTTCATTCAGGCAAGAACCACATGACCGACCAGGCCCATCTTTTCGTTCACAAGGAAGCATCTGGCGCGGAAAAGCCGGACAGAAAGAAGGCCGGAGCGTCGTTCAACCTGGGCCGCCTTCCCGACGCCCTCTCGGGCTGGCTGTTGTCGCTGCCGCTGGCGCTGGTGCTGTTCTTCTTCCTGGTGTTGCCTATAGCCATGATCGTGGTGGTCAGCTTCTGGGGCGCGACGGAGTTTTCCATTTATCCGGCCTTTCAGTTCGACAATTACGAGTTCCTGCTGACCTCGCCGGTGACCTACCAGGTGTTCTTCAACACCGTGAAATACGCCCTGATCACCTGGGCGATCACGCTGGTACTGGGCTTTACGATCGCCTATTTCCTGGCGTTTCACGTCAGGACGCTCACCTGGCAGATCGTGCTCTTTCTGCTGTGCACGATCCCCTTCTGGACGTCCAACATCATCCGGATGATCTCCTGGATCCCGTTTCTCGGGCGCAACGGCATCGCCAATTCGACGTTGATGTCGATGGGCGTCATCGACCAGCCGCTGGATTGGCTGCTCTTTTCCGATTTTTCGGTGATCCTTGCCTTCGTGCATCTCTACACGCTCTTCATGGTGGTGCCGATCTTCAACACCATGATGCGCATCGACCGCTCGCTGATCGAGGCAGCCTACGACAACGGCGCCAGCGGCCTGCAGACGCTCACCAACGTCATCATTCCACTGACGAAGCCCGGCATCATGATCGGCTCGATCTTCGTCGTGACACTGGTGATGGGCGACTTCATCACCGTGCGCTTCATGTCCGGCAGCCAGAAGGCCAATGTCGGCCGCCTGATCTCCAACGACATCGCCCTCCTGCAATATCCATCGGCAGCGGCGACAGCGGTGATCCTGCTCATCACCGTCCTCCTGGTGATCTCGATCCTGCTGCGTTTCGTCGATATCCGGAAGGAGCTATGAAAATGGCGCACCGGGCGAGACGCGAGCTGCAGACTTCTGGCGAAACACAGGCTTGTCCGTTGGCTCCCCTCTCCCCCCTTGCGAGGGAGATGTCCGGGAACCGGACAGAGGGGGGTGAACCGTCACGGCACTCTCGGCGTCAGTCATTGTGTGCCGACGGACCGATACCCCCCTCTGTCTCCTGGCGGAGACATCTCCCCCGCAAGGGGGGAGAGGGGAGTGAGCCGACAGTGCCGTTGCTAATTGCCGCGCCAGAAACTTGTTTGATGGACCATGTTCGCACCATCCGGAGGGAGCTCTGACCTATGGAAAAACGTCCCCGCTCCTTTTACGTCCTCGCCGCGGTCTTCGCGCTGTTCCTGGTGTTCCTCTACGGTCCGACGATCACCATCGCGATCCTCTCCTTCCAGGGGCCTCAGGGTGGGCTGACCTTTCCGATGCGCGGTGTGTCGTTGCACTGGTTTCACGATCTCTTCGAACAGCAGGCCGTCGGCGATATCTGGGGCAGTTTCGGCCGGTCTCTCACGCTCGGGCTGATGGTGATGGTGACGACCGTCGTCGTCTCCGTCATGGGCGGCCTCGCGTTCCGCAAGCGCTTTCCGGGCTCCGGCGTGATCTTCTACCTGATCATCACGTCACTGGTGATCCCGTCGATCCTCATCTCGCTCGGCGTCGGACTGATCTTCTCGCAAGCCGGCCTTGCGGTGCACTGGTCGACCTCCGGTTTCGGCTCGCAGCTCACCTGGACGTTGCCCTTCGGCCTCCTGATCATGTTCGCGGTCTTCAACCGCTTCGACAAATCCTATGAGGAAGCGGCAAGAGACCAGGGCGCGAGTGCGTGGCAGACGATCCGGCACGTGGTGCTGCCGATCATTGCGCCGATGCTGATCGGCGTCGCGCTCTTCGGCTTCACGCTCTCCTACGACGAGTTTGCCCGAACACTCCTGACCGCCGGCAGCTACAACACGCTGCCGCTGGAAATCTACGGCATGACCACCAACGTGACGACACCGGTCATCTTCGCGCTCGGCACGCTGACCACCGCCTTTTCGTTTCTGATCATCGGCCTTTTCCTCGCCGTTGTGGTGGTGATGAACAAACGCCGCTCCCGTCAGGGCTCGGATGCCGGCAAGGGCATGGTCTAGGACGGGCGATGCGGGAAACACACATACTCGTCATCAACCCGAACACCACGGCGTCGATGACCCTCAAGATTGCGGCGGCTGCTCGCGCCGCAGCCGGTCCTGCCTCGCGGATTACGGCCATCAATCCCAGGCAAGGACCGGCCTCCATTCAAGGCCCGGCAGACGGTGAAGCCGCCCTGCCCGGTCTCTACGATCTCTACGAGCGCTCGTTGAAACATGATCCCAGCATCAGTGCCGTGATCATCGCCTGCTTTGACGACACCGGGCTCTGGGAACTGAAGTCCCGGGCGCCTGTTCCTGTCATCGGCATCGGTGAGGCCGCCTATCACGTTGCGTCGGTGGCGGCAGAACGGTTCTCCGTCGTCACCACCCTGCCCGTTTCCGTGCCGGTTCTGGAGGAGAACCTTGTCCGTACCGGCCTGGCTACCCGCTGCGCAAGGGTCCGCGCCTCGGATGTCCCGGTGCTCGAACTCGAGAACCCGCAAAGCAATGCGCGGCACAAGATCGAGGCGGAAATCGAAGAGGCGCTGAGAGAGGACGGTATCGGTGCCATCGCGCTCGGCTGCGCCGGCATGGCGGATCTCGCCGCCGACCTGACTGGCAGGTTCAAGGTTCCCGTCATCGATGGTGTCGCTTCGGCCGTGCGTCTGGCCGAAACGGTGGTTTGCTGAAACAGCGCCCCTTAATTGGTCAGGGCACGGCGCCGCTGGCGTTCACATAGATTGCCCGGAGCGACGTCGTTGCGCAGATGAACAGCCGGTTGCGCTTCGGCCCGCCGAAGGTGACGTTGGAAACGACTTCGTCGATCAGGATCTTGCCAAGAAGCGTTCCGTCCGGCGCAAAACAATGCACGCCATCGCCGGCCGAAGACCACAGATTGCCGTTTTTATCGATCCGGAACCCGTCGAAGAGACCAGTGTCGCAAAGAACAAAATCCTCACCGGAACCGACAGCCGAGCCGTCTGACGTGAGGGGATAGCGTCTGATTTTCGGTTGGCAATCCGGGAAGTGGGTCTTGCCGGTGTCGGAGACATAAAGAAAGGCCTCGTCGGGTGTGAAGGCGAGCCCGTTGGGTTGCTTGAGATCCTCGATCACCCTTGTGAGGCTGCCGTCCGGCGCGATCCGGTAAACGTGGCGGCCATCCTGCTCCATCGGCGCAGCGTTGCCCTCATAGTCGCTGTCAATGCCGTAGGAGGGATCAGTAAACCAGATCGAGCCGTCCGACTTGACCACAACATCATTGGGCGAGTTGAAGCGCTTGCCGTTGAAACGGTCGGCAAGAACCGTTTTCGTTCCGTCAATTTCGTAGCGGCTGACACAACGGCCGCCATGCTCGCAGGCGATCAGCCGGCCTTGTCCATCGACACAGTGACCGTTGTGATTACGGCAGGGCTGTTCGAAGGTGGCGATGGCCCCGTTCATCTCGTCCCAGCGCAGGATGCGGTCGTTCGGGATATCCGACCAGATCAGGTAGCGGCCAGCTGCGAGATAGGCCGGTCCCTCGGTCCAGCGTCCCCCGGTCCAGAGCGTGTCCATCTTTGCATTCTTGTGGATCAGCCTGGCAAAGCGGACATCGCGAATGTCGTAGAGTTGGGCAGTCATTGTGTCTCCCTCATGAGGTCACACGCTGATTGCGTCCATAGACCAACAGCATGCCGATGATTACGGCACCGTATATGATTTGCCGCCCGGCTTCCGGCATTTGCATGATCGAGAGGACCGAATTCAGAAGCACGATCAGAACGACACCAACCAGTGTTCCAAGGTATCTGCCTCTGCCACCGAGAATGTGCGTTCCACCGAGCACGACCGCTGCAATCGCCGGCAGGAGGAAGGCATTGCCCATCCCCTGATAGGCCTTCGCGGAATATCCCGCGAGCAACACACCGGCAATCGCCGCGCAAACGCCCGACACGACGAAAGCGCCGATTATCACCGCCCGGGTACGGATGCCGGAAAGATAAGCAGCCCCTTCGCGTGAGCCCGTCGCATAGATGGACCTGCCGAAGCCGGTCCGGGTCAAAATGACGGCAATGGCAACTGAAACCGCGGCCCAGACCAAGATAGCGGCGGGTACGCCGAGAATTCGTTCCTTGGCAAGAAACAGCATGACCGGCGTTGCCTTGTCCTGTGGCGCAAAGCCGCCCGTCTGGGCAACCATCAACCCGCGCAGGACAGTATCCACGCCAAGCGTGAAGATCATCGACGGTATCCTGAGCCAGGCGACCCCCACCCCGTTGAGGAGACCGACGCAAACACCCACGGCCAAAGCCGTCGGGATTGCAAGGTCTCCACCGACGGCGGTGGCCGTCATGGCGGCTGCCGTCAGCGTCCAGGGAATGGAGAGGTCGATATGCCCGAGCAGGATGACCATCATCATGCCGGCGGCACAGATGCCGAGGAACGCGCCGGTCTGAAGCTGCTGCAGCAGGTAATTGACAGACAGGAGCGGAGCCGTGCCGGTCGTCGTGAGTGTATAGGCTGTACCCGCCACCAGGATCACCACCACGAACAGAGAGGCAATGACGATCGGACGGTTTTCGCTGGAAAGGGAAATCTTCATGCCGGGCTACCTGAACAAGTCGAGCTGGTTCTTGACCCGCAGGGTGCGGAAAGCACCGAAGGAAACGGCTGTCAGCAGCACCAGCCCTTCGATCAAGGGCTGCAACAGCGGGTCGATGTCTAGAATGCGGAAATAGAAGGATATGACCCTCAAGATCATGGCCCCGACAAGGCTGGCAATGGCACCGCCCACGCCGCCAAGCAGCGATGTTCCGCCAAGCACGACGGCGGCAATGGAATTCAGCGTGTAGGCACCGGCCTGCTGGACATCCGCATTGCCGGACGATGTCTGGATGGCAAGATAGAGTCCGCCACAGGCGGCCAGGAACCCACTGAGCGTAAAGGCGGTTATTTTCGCCCGCTGGATCGGCAGACCGGACATGTAGGCTGCCCCTTCGGCCGAGCCGATGGCGTAAACTGTCCGGCCGGTCACGGAACGGCGGAATGGCACCCAGACGACGACTGCGACGAAGACGACGATCAGGAAGGGTACGGGAATATCGGCAAAGGGTCGTATCCACCACGCGTTGCCGCCGTCGGCGAAGCCGTAGGTATCCGCCAGATCCCAGACTGAATTCGTCAACGCCCAACTCAGGTCATCGTCAACCGCACCACCAGGTTTGGGCCGGATCAGCAAGGCAAGGCCGATGGCGATCGCACCGGACGCGAGGGTCGCGATGATCGGCTGGATACGCCCATAGACGACGATGCAGCCATTCATGAAACCGAAAAGCGCTCCGGTCATCAACGTCAGGATCGCACCGATCACGATCTGCAAAGGCGAACCGGACAGCAATTCCGAGGCAACGCAATTGGTGAGCGTCATTACGGCACCGACGGACAGATCCAGCCCACCCAGCAGAACGGGCAATGTCTGCGCCATGGCGACGAAGGCAATTGCAACGGTCTCATTTGCATTCTGGACAGCAACCGCGGTGGAGAAGCCACGCGGATGCAGCACGTTGTAGGTCAAATAGAGGAGTGCCAGCAGCAGGATGGCAACGGCAAAACCCGTGTTCTGGGACAGCCATCGCGTCAGAGGAGGCAGAGAGGAAGATTGCTGTTTCATGCTGCCTCGATACCGATGTTGAGAGAGGCTGCGACAAGGCTTTCCTCGGTAATCGCATCGCCTGCCTGTTCGCTGATCACCCGGCCGCCATAGAGAACGGACACCCGGTCACAGCAGCCGATCAGTTCCGCATAATCGGAAGAATAAAAAAGGATCGCTTTGCCCTCGTTCGCCAGATCCCGCATGAGACGGTAGATCTCCTGTTTGGTGCCGACATCGATGCCTCGTGTCGGATCGTTCAGCAGAATGATGTCCGGGTCGATCATCAGCCACTTGGCAAGCACAACCTTTTGCTGATTGCCGCCGGACAGCGTCATGACAGGATCATCCGCGGACCCGATCTTGATCTGCAGTTTCGCGATCCCCTTGCCGATCTCAGCCTCTGCCCTGCGCGGATCGATGAAAGGTCCCTTCGAGATCTGCCTGAAACTGGCAGCCAGCAGGTTGTCGGCAATCGACATGCCGAGCATGAGACCCTCGGTTTTTCGGTCTTCCGGAACGAGCGCCATGCGGATCGCGGCGGATTTGGCCGCGGCCGGTGAAGACGGCAGTCCCTTGCGCCCTCCGATTTCTATTTCGCCGTCGACATCCTTGAGGACACCGAACAGTGCGAGCAAAAGCTCCTTCTGGCCCTGGCCATCCAGACCGCCAAGGCCGACGATCTCGCCCGGACGCAGGGAAAGATCGATGCCGTTGAGCCTGTTGCCCCATTTGAGGCCCTTCACCTGCAGCACCGTTTTGCTTCTGGCGTTTTCCTCGACAGGCTGGGGCTTTGGCGGAAACTGCGCTTCGACATCGCGGCCGATCATCAGCCGCACAATCTCCCGCTCCGATTTCGTTCCCTTTGCGAAAGTCTCGATATGCTGCCCGTTGCGGAACACCGAGAGCGTGTCGCAGAGTGCCTCGACCTCGTGCATTCGGTGGGAGATGAAAAGGCTCGCGACACCTGCCTCTCTCAGCTCCCCCAAAAGGTCGTAGACCGTGCTTACGTCCCTTGCAGTCAAAGCGGAGGTCGCTTCGTCCAGAATGAGCACCTTGGGGTTCCGGCCCAAAGCCTTGGCGATCTCGACCATTTGACGGCGGGACAGGGAAAGTTCCCGCACAAGCGCGTTCGGGTCGACGTCCTCGCAGCGTACCCGGGCGAGCAATTCCTCAGCACGCCGGATCTGGGCACGCCTGTCGATCAGTCCGAAACGCCGCGGCGGATCGGAAATGGAGATGTTGTCGGCGACCGTGAGATCGGGAATGAGCGACAGTTCCTGGAACATGCAGACGATTCCCGCGTCAACGGCAAACTGCGGCCCTGGAAATGTTACGGGCTTGCCTTCGAGCAGGATGCTGCCCTCATCTGGCTGAAGCACGCCCGCCATGATCTTTATGAGAGTGGATTTTCCCGCGCCGTTTTCGCCAAGGATCGCATGCACGGAACCGGGCCGGCAGCTGAAATCGACGCCCTCAAGGGCGCGGATGCCGGCAAAAAACTTGGAAACGCCCTGGTATTCAACAATGGCTTCGGTCATGCGTGTGCGCTCACCGGACGGGGTGCCGGGTCCATGGTTTCTTGAAAGCGGCTCCGGACACAAGTCCGGAGCCGCCTCGGTAGCTTCGTGGGGGGTTACTTCACGTCTTCTTCGGTCTGGGACATGATCGCCGGACCGGAGATGTTGACGCCGCAGGGCGGGAACTCGTTGACGGTGAAGAAGTTGTCCGGCAGATCGGACCAGTAGTTCTTGCCGTCTTCGAGCTGGTCATAAGTCGCGACCGGCAGCGGCACGGAAATCAGCTGCGGCATGACATTGCCTTCAAGCGCCGACACGGCAGCCTTCATCGCAATGGCGACGAGCCCCGGCGACTGGCCGATGGAGATGCCCTTAAGACCGTCGCCGGAATACTCGGCAATCGCCTTGCGATAGCCGTTCTCGGATTCGCCCGCGACCGGCACCCAGGGATGTTTGGCATCCTTGAGAGCCTGAACGATGCCGTTGGAACCGCCCTGCCCGACGACGGCAACGAACTCGCCATGGACGGCAATTGCGTCGGCAACCACTTTCTGCGTGGTGCCGTCATCCCAGTTGCCGACGACCTGGATCACTTCCCAATCGCCATCCGAACCAACCAGAACCTCGTTGATGCCGATGGAGCGGTCGCGATCAACCGAATTGCCCGGCAATCCGCGCACTTCCAGGATCTTGCCGGAGGTGATGCCCTTGGCCTTCAATTCGTCCAGGGTGAACTGAGCCCACGTGCGGCCCATCGTGAGCTGATCCTCGTTGACCTGCATCACCTTGTCGGTATCGAGCACGTTGTCGAACGGCACCAGAACGACATTGTTCTTGTCGGCCAGCCGGATGACCCGGTCGAACCCGTCCGGAGAAACGGCGATGGTCACGATGGCATCATAGCCCTGGTTGATGAAGTCCTCGATTGCGCCAAGCTGTGCCGGAGCGTCGGTGCCGGTGGAGACGACTTTGAACTCCGAGATCTTCTCCTTCATGGTCGGATCTTCGGCGAAAGCCTTTGCGGTCTTGATCATTTGGATGCGCCAGGTGTTGCCGACAAAGCCGTTGACGACGGCGACCCGGTAAGGACCCGGCTTGGCATCCCATTTGAAGAACTTTGTTTCTGCAGACCATGGCGCGAAACATTCCGGATCGACGCCCGGTCCTGAAACGACGGCCGGTCCGGCCAACGCCATGGTGGTGGACAGGACCAGCGCCGGCAGTGCCATCGTCAGCGCGGTCGTCAGCTTCAACTTCCCAATCATCGCACTTCCTCCCTTGGATGCGCCATTTCGCGGCTCCTCTTGGCAGGTCGGCGCGCCCTGCCTCCGCTTGTTTTTTGCTTGCGGTTTGTCCGCAGTCTCAGGCGGTTGCTTCCATCTCCTCGTTGAAATGGCGGAAACCGAACATCAGATGAGTGCGCAGCCGATATTGAAAGGCCAGCCGGTCGCGCGCGGCCAGAGCGTCGATGACGCCCTGATGCTCGCTAAAGGTGTCTGTCATGAAGGTTCTGCGTGTCTTGCCCTTCTGCATGATCCTGAGGATCACCGGCTTCATGACCGCGTAAACGTCGAGAATGGCTGAATTGTCGAGGATCGAGACGAGGCGCACGTGAAAAGCGTAGTCGATCTCCGAAGCCTCGTTCAGATCGTGGTTCTCAGCCAGTTCCGCGTTGATATCGTTGAGTTCGTTCAGATCGTTCCGGTTGACCTTGTCGACCAGTGTTTCAGCCGATCCGACCTCCAGTAGACCGCGCAGCGCCTGGACGTCACTGAAGGTCTTGCGCGACAGCTCCATCGTATTGAACGAGAACAGCTCGAACGCCCGCGACATGCGGTTGTCGATGATCGTCGCTCCGACCTTGGGCCGCACCTCCACAAGCCCGTAGGCTTTCAGGATACGCATGGCCTCACGTACGGTGTTCCGGCTGGCGTTGAACTGGGTGCAAAGTTCGCGCTCCGTCGGCAGGCTGTCTCCCACCTTCAGCCGGGAACTCGCAATCAGGTCTCGAATCTGCTGCACGACAGCATCGACCGCCGATTCATTCGACGGCGCTCCCCGAGCCAAAGCTGCTCCCGTTTCCGCTTCCATTTCTTTTCCCGAGTGCAAATCGTGGCCAGCAGCTCACGTTATTTGTTGGACCAGGAATTTCCTACTCAGAGAACGGAACGAAGTCAATGCCGTTAGGGAATCTTTTGGCACTTTGTCTTTTTCGTTATATTTTTCAGACTAATAAATATGGTCTTTATTACCAAATTTTATCCGCACTCTCTCCTGGAGACAAATCTGAGGCAAGCTTCGGAGGTTATTTGTCATACCAGATACCCTCTGGAATGGAACAGAGGAGCGAACGCCACGCAGGCCCCGATCTCCCTCACATCCTCAGAAATGGTGAATTGATCAGCATTTGACGTGACCGGTGCTGCACCAAACTTGCTGGAAAACACCGGCGCGCGTCCGCCTCGCACCGCGCCACGACGACAAGGCCATGGCCAATCCCTGTCGGACCAGCTTCGTTTCTGCTTGATTGCGCTACCCTTGCAGCTGTAACAATCAAATCTGAGGTACGCTCCTCAGATTGTCGTCGCTGCCACAGCAAATCGCTTGACAAACACCCGGGCGCCTTCACGTTCGGCCTGGACAACACATCGACGCAAGGCAATGATTCAGGAGGGAAATGAAATGTCTGGGTTCGAGCCGAAACCGGAATTCGTGATTGCGGAGGAAAGCGACCTTCGCGCCCTGTTTCCCGCACTATCGCCGCTTGCCGCCAACAAATGCCTCAACGCACTCGACGCGCATGCGCAGGACTTCATCCGTCGCGCGCCGTTTCTCTGCCTCGGCACGCAGAACCTTCAGGGCAATGCCGATGTCAGCCCGCGCGGCGATCCCGCCGGGTTTGTGCGGATCCTCGACGAGACAACGCTCGCCATCCCCGACCGGCCCGGCAACAACCGTCTCGACAGCCTGTCCAACATCATTGCAAACCGAAGCGTCGGCCTGCTGTTCATAATTCCGGGCTTCGACGACACGCTAAGGGTAAATGGCGAGGCCTACCTCGTCACCGACCCGGAGCTTCTCGACAGCATGAAGATCAAGGACCGCGCGCCGCGGCTTGCCATCGTCGTCAAGGTGAAGGAGGTCTTCATGCATTGCGCCAAGGCTTTCCGGCGGTCGCATCTGTGGGCCCCGGAGCACTTCCAGGACCGCGCCGGGATGCCGTCCCTGGCCAAGATCATCCTAGACCAGACGTCAGGCGCACCGGATGACGCGGACGAAATGCGCAAGATCGATGCGGCGCTGGAAGAGACCTATCAAAAGACGATGTATTGAAGAGGGTTGCAGGAAGACCTCTTCCTCACCCCTTCCCCATCTTGGGCAATCCCTCCAGTCCCGCACCGCGCCACATGACGAAGGTCAGGATCGGTTCGTCGCCCGTTGTCATGGCGTGCTTCTGCCAGGATCCGTGCAGGCGCGTGTCGCCGCGCTTGAGAAGCCCATCAGCGCCGCCCTCGAGGTGGAAGAGCCCGGACCCGGAGACGATGACGTAGAGCTCCTCGGCCTCGTGATGATGCCAATCGTAGAAAAGCCATGGCCCCCAATAGGCGACATAGGCGCGGGCTTCGCTGGTCCGGTAATGGCCGTCCGGACCGAAGAGTTCGAAATAGCCGTAATTTTCAAGGAAATGCGCGCCGACTTGTTCTTCCGTATAGGTCAGGCGCCATTCGGCATGGGCGGCGGCCTCCGCCATCGCTTTATGAACGTCGTTGTGAACGCTGCTGGCAGCCGTGCCGTCGGACGTCTCATCCCAGCCGCCGACATGGCCGGCAACCGGCAGCGCGACAGGCTCCCGTTCCGACCAGACCAGGTTGTCCGGCCAGGGTGCAAAGTCGCGCATTGCTTCTGTTTCAGCGTAAAGGCGTTGAAGCGTTTCCAGCAGCCGGTCGAAGGCAGCGCGGCGCGGGTCCGCGAAAGACTCCGCCGCAAGGTCGACGAGGATGTCCTCCTGTGCACAATCACCCAGGACGAGATCGGCGAGCCCGGTCTCTTCTGCCGGTTCCGGATGGATTTCCAAAGCGCCAGGCATTTGCCAGGCAGCCGTTCCGCCAAGCGGACCAGACCCGGTCGCGGCAAGTTCCTCAGCTGCGGTCGCGGCATCGCCGCCGGGAGAGATTTCATCCGGAAGAACGGTCAAGGGTTGAACTCCTTGAAAAGGCGCAGGCCGGCCGGGGGCAGCGGGCCTGCGCGAGCTGAAGGGTATGGGTACCTGTTCCGGTCTCTTGCCCGTTTTCGGGTGTGGCCCTGCCGGTTGGGGCCACGTGCACAGTGTTCGAAAAATGTAAGCCTGTGCGATCCGCTCAACTCTGCATTTCTCGTCACGCGGCAATCCGTTTGCGACATGCGGGAATGACTTCAAGGCTTCGCTCCGCACCGTCTCAGACGGCGGACCGTGCGGGCCCTGTCACGCCAGTTTTGTGGAAAAGAAAGAAGCTGGGTGCGCGAGGACCAAAACCCTATATGGTTCGTCCGGATGGAGTGGATTTTTGAGGAGCTGTCATGAGCGGATTGCTAGCCCTTCTCGACGACGTTGCCGCGATTGCCAAGGTTGCAGCCGCATCCGTTGACGACGTTGTCGGCCAGGCGGCGAAGGCCGGAGCGAAAGCCGCCGGTGCGGTGATCGACGACGCTGCCGTGACCCCAAAATATGTGGCCGGCTTCTCGCCCGCTCGCGAAATTCCCATCGTCTGGCAGATCGCCAAGGGCTCGCTGAAGAACAAGCTCCTCTTTCTGCTGCCCATTGGCCTTGCGCTGAACACGTTCCTGCCGGGCATCATCACTCCGCTTCTAATGATCGGGGGCGCGTATCTGTGTTTCGAGGGTGCGGAGAAGGTCTATCATCTCTTTGCGCCACATCACCACGACGCCGACGAACCGGAAGGCTATGTCCGCGATCCACTGCATCTTGAAAAGCAGAAGGTTGCCGGGGCGATCAAGACCGATTTCATCCTGTCGGCGGAAATCATGACCATCGCGCTTGCCGAAATTCCGGACAACACGCTCTGGATGGAAGCCATTATCCTGGCCGTCGTCGCCGTCGGCATCACGGTGATGGTCTATGGCTCCGTCGCCCTCATCGTCAAGGCGGACGATTTCGGCCTGCACCTTTCCAAGGAAGGCCATTTCTCCGTGACCCGGGCCCTCGGCCACGGCATCGTCAAGGCGATGCCCGGGTTCATGAAGCTCCTGATGACGATCGGCACGGCGGCGATGCTCTGGGTTGGCGGCTCCATCGTGCTGCACGGCTTCGATGTGCTCGGCTACGGCCTCGTCTACGGCATCATTCACGACATCGCCCACAATGCCGCCCATGCCGTCCATGTCGCGGAAGGATTTGTCATCTGGGCGGTGACTGCAGCCCTTGACGGCATCTTCGGCCTTGCCCTCGGCATGGTGCTGATCCCCGTCACCGAGAAGGCAATCCTGCCGCTGTGGCGGCTTATCCGTGGAAAGAAGGCCGCAGCCGGCGGGCATTGAGACACCGCCGAGACCTAGGTCCGGCCGCCTCGTGCGGCGTCTTCCAGGCAATCGCCGAGCTTGCGTTTCTGGTTGCCGTTGCCGTCGAAATTCTCCGCTGCCAGCCAGGCCGCATAGCCTTTCTTCAGCGACGGCCATTCCTTGTCGATGATGGAGAACCAGGCCGTGTCCCGGTTGAGCCCCTTGACGATGAGATGCTGGCGGAAGACACCCTCGGCCTGAAAACCGAAACGCAGCGCCGCCTGCTTTGACGGCAGATTGTCGTCGTTGCATTTCCATTCGAATCGCCGGTAACCGAGCTCATCGAAGCAGTATTCCATGAAGAGATAGAGCGCCTCGGTGGCGGCGCGGCGGCGCGCAATCAGCAGTCCCCAATAGATGTTGCCGATTTCGATCACGCCATGGGTTCGGTCGATCCGCATCAGGGTCTGCCGTCCGGCCACCTTGCCGCTTTCCTTGTCGATCACCGCAAAGAAGAGCGGATCCTCGCTCAAGGCCACCTTTTCCACCCAGGACAGGAAGTCGGCCTCTGTTTCCGGCGGATATTCTCCAAGCCACCGGAACTTCTGATCGCCGTCCGGAACGTCGGAGGCTTCGAACAGCTCCGCACCGTGACGCACCGCGTCGAGCGGCTCCAGCTTCACATAGCGCCCCTCCAGGGTCTTGCGCTCGGGCCCTGGCCGGGCTGTCCAGTGGCTGAGATCTTCAGGCATTTCCAACTCCGGCATGAATTCGGGCGCTGTCTGCATCATCGTGCTGCGGAAAGACCCGACATGTCTAGCGCCCGACCTGCTCCCCAGAAAGCACCAGTTTCACCAGTCTCGCAGAACCACTTGCAGATCGAGTGAAATTGGCGAAGACAGGGTGCGACCATGACAGCTGCAACCGTCGCAACTCATGTTATGCTCCGGTCGTTTTTCAGGAGGGTGCAGGCCATGAATGCAGGCGTGACGGTTCTGGTCGGGACGACCAAGGGAACTTTTCTGCTGGAGGGCGGCGAAAGCCGGCAAGACTGGAAAGTCCGGGGACCTTTTTGCGACGGCTGGCCAATCAATCATGTGATCGGCGATGCGGAGAGTGGCGTGCTTTGGGCCGGTGGCGGCGGCGACTGGTCCGGCGCAGGCGTGTGGCGATCCGAAGATGGCGGCGAGACCTGGGAGGTGACGCGGCTCACCAAGGGCCAGATGGACGAATGGGCCGCCAGCGACCCCGCCTTTGCCGAAATGATCGGCTGGACACCCCAGCCCGCCCCCTTCGAGGACCAGTTCTCGCAGATCTGGTCGCTCGGCTACGCCCATGGCACGCTCTATGCCGGGACAAAACCGGCGAAATTCCTGGCGAGCCGGGATGGCGGCAAAAGCTTCGAGCATCTGGAAGGCCTCGCCAGCCATCCCTCCTCCGACAGCTGGAACCCCGGCGCTGCCGGGCTCGTCCTTCACACGATCGTCTCCGATCCGGCCGATCCGAAGAAACTCTGGATCGGGATCTCGGCGGCGGGTGTGTTTGCCAGCGAAGATGGCGGCGAAACCTGGGAACGGCGCAACCGTCTATCCAATGCGGCAGCCTGCGAGGGGCATGATCACCCGGCGGCCGCCCGGGACGGCGAGACCGGGCACTGCGTTCACAACATGATGCGCGCTCCCGGAGACGCTGACCTCCTTTACCAGCAGAACCATCACGGCGTCTGGCGATCGGCCGACGGCGGGCGCAGCTGGGAGAACATCACCGAGGGCCTGCCCTCGACCTTCGGCTTTCCGATCCGCGTTCATCCGCGCGATCCGCAGACAATCTGGACGCTGCCACTCAACGGCGACACAAAGGGCCGCTTCCCGCCGGATGCGTCAGCCGCGGTCTGGAAATCGGCCGACGGCGGCCAGACTTGGGCCGCCAAGCGTGACGGCCTGCCCCAGGCGACCTGCTTTTTCACCGTGCTGCGCCAGGCCATGGGCGGCGACCGGCGCGATCCCGCCGGGATCTATTTCGGAACCAATTCCGGCTCTGTCTTTGCCAGTCTCGACGAGGGCGAGACCTGGAGCGAGATCGCCCGGCACCTGCCTACCGTGCTGGCGGTGGAGGTGCTGGACAGGGGGTAGGTCCCCCTCTCCGGAGAAACATTGCGCCTACCGTACGGCTCGCGGAAAGACTGCGGCCGGGATTCACCATGTCTTCCGGTCATACAAGAAAGACCTGACAAATCTCGCCCGAGCAGTATACAGTCAATATCCAGTCAATTTTGAAAGCCTTGATTGTCCATGTCCGATTGGTGCCCGGATCTTTCCGCCAGCAATGCCCCGCGCTACATCGCCATTGCCGATGCCATCGAGGCCGATGTGCGGTCCGGGCGGCTGATGCCGGGGGACCGGCTGCCGGCACAGAGGCAGCTCGCAGGCATGCTCGGCCTCGACTTCACGACCGTTGCCCGCGGGTATACGGAGGCGCGCCGGCGGGGGGCGATTTCCTCCATGGTCGGCAGCGGCACGTTTGTCACCGGACCGGACATGCCGCCGGGAGGTCCCCTCCCCATCCGCGACAGCGGACGCAAGGCCCCGCCGGATTTTTCCATGAACCTGCCGCCGGAACCGGAAGCACCGGATCTCGTCGGACGGATGCGCGAGGGACTGGCTGCGGTCACCGCCGATATCGTGCCGCTGCTGCGCTACCAGACCATCGACCCTGCCGCACCCGATCGTCAGGCCGCCAGCCGCTGGCTGCGAGGCAGCGGTCTGACACCGCAGCCTGAGGATATCCTCTTTTCTCCCGGCTCCCAGGCAGCGCTTGCCGGCATTCTGACAACCATTGCAAGGCCCGGAGAGACGATCGCCTGCGAGGACGTTACCTATCCCGGCATCCGCTCGCTTTGCGGCCAGTTGCAGCTTCATCTCAAGGGGCTGCCGCAGGACGACGACGGAGTCGACCCGGACGCTTTCCGCGCCGCCTGTAACGCGGGAGGGCTTCGGGCGTTCTACCTCAACCCCACCCTGCAGAACCCGACCACGCGGACTATCCCCGAGCGGCGGCGCAAGGAACTTGCGCGGATCGCCCAGCAATACGGCGTGCCCATTCTGGAGGACGATCCCTACAGCATGCTCTGCCGCACGGCACCGCCCCCCTTTGCCGCCCTGGCGCTGGACGTCACCTGGTATATCGGCTCCCTGTCGAAATGCATTGGTGCAGGTTTGAGGCTTGCCTATGTGACCGCGCCCGAACGCAGCGCCGGCTGGCAATTCGCCCGGACGCAGCGCACCTCCAGCGTCATGATCTCTCCGCTGATGGCCGCGCTTGCAACACGCTGGATCGAGGACGGCACGGCGAAAGCTCTGCTGCGCCATGTGCGCAGCGAAAGTGCAGCCCGGCAGGCACTTGCCGCGCGCCACCTGAAGAACGCCGCCTTCCGGGCCGACCCGGACGGGTTCCACCTGTGGCTGGAACTTGCCAATGGCTGGACCCGTTCCGCCTTTGTCAGCCAGATGCGGGCGCAGCCGGTCGGGCTTGCCGAGAGCGATGCGTTTACCGTCGGCGGACCGGCCAGCGAGGCCGTGCGCCTTTGTCTTGGCGGCCCCCTGAATCGCGGTCAGATCGACGGAGCGCTTTCCGTAATCGGTGAAACCCTGGCAAGTTCGCCTGAGAAGACATCCGCCTATTTCTGACCAGCGGCTCCGCCTCTCGCACCGGGCAAATTGCATCACCTACGTCGCGCATCCCGGGCCGCTGCGGTCATTCAGACCGCGTGACCGCGAAGAATTTTCCCTGCCATGCCAATCTGCCGCAGGCGATACGCTTGCCATGCTTTCAAATTGCTCTATCTTTGAATGCATACATATACAGTCATTTTCATATTGACTGTATTTCTTCCGACGATGCATCGCCATGCATCGCCCAAACGGAAAGAGCAGCTCATGAGCACAACGCAAAGCTGGCCCAAACTTCCACCGGTCCAGACAGGTATCCGGGGCCGCTGCCCACGCTGCGGCGAAGGCAGCATTTTCGACGGATTTCTGGCCCTGAAGCCCAGATGCGACCATTGCGGCCTCGACTACAGCTTTGCCGATCCCGCCGACGGCCCCGCCTTCTTCGTGATCTGCTTCGGCTGCATCCCGGCGGTCGCCTTTGCCATCTGGCTCGAAATCGCCTTCACCGCGCCTTACTGGGTGCACCTGGTGACCACCCTGCCGCTGATCCTTCTGACCTGCATTCCGCTACTGCGTCCGCTGAAGGGATGGCTGGTCTCCAGCCAGTATTTCTATAAGGCCGAAGAAGGCCGGCTGGTGACGCCGGAGCCAAACCCCTCGGAAAGCCGGAGCTGACATCCAGACGCCCCAAGCCGGACAAGGCCGAAGCTTCCCGAGGCAGGCGGTGACATCGGACGGGGATGCACCGCCTTTTCTTTTCTGAATTTGAGAAGCTATGGAGCAAGTGGCCCATCCTTCGAGACGGTGCTTCGCACCTCCTCAGGATGAGGAAGAATGTGTTGCTCGGCTGACGTTTGAACCCACTTCCGCCTCATCCTGAGGAGCGAGCTTGCTCGCGTCTCGAAGGATGGGCCACTTGCCTTACGTATTGCACAGCATCATTCTCCACTCATTGGTAGATCCGGAATATTTGACACCACAGTCACCGATTAGGAATAATATTATTCACTCATCGATTCGAATTTTTCGATACTTTTTCACCGCCTGATGCATCTTCCGAATTAGATATCTTTTTCGAATCGTCCAACACAATTGAAATATTTTGGCTGCATGATGATCAGAAATTTTTTGCTTTTCGTTAGTGTAATTTCCGCCTTCCTTATCTCTATACCAAGTAATGCATCATCCGATTGGGATGTCAGGTACGCCGCATCGAAAGAAAGAGGGATGGCGGGGTGCAAGGACAATTCTGTCTTTGAGGACTTACTCCGCGATGCGAACAGCGGCGATCCCATCGCCGCTTTCTGGGTCTTCCGGAATATGAAACTCAAGAAGTGCGTCCGGCACAACAAGAACCCTCACAACTGGAATGCCTATCTTGAAAAGTCCGCACAGGCTGGTTTTCCCAGATCGATCTGGATAGCCGGAAAATATTATCTGTACGGATACGGTCCGAAGCAGGACATCAGGAAAGGCGAGAAATACCTTAAAGAGGCCGCAGCGCTTGGCAGTGCACTGGCTGCAAGTGATCTGGCTTATGCCTACCTTAAGGGAAACGTGTTGCGCCGGCATGCCAACAACGGGTTCAAATATCTGGATCAAGCAATCAAGGGTGGGTTGAGTGAAAAGGATCTGAATACCGTTCTGAATATAGTCCCTTCCAATCTCCAGGATCAGGCAAAACGGGTTGTTGCAGAAGCCAAGGCAGCACCGGAAGCTGACCGCGGTCGCCAAGAAAATGTGGCGGCAACAAAACGGAACCAGGCACAATCGACGCAGCAGTCATCATCCGCCTCGTCCAACTCAACCGAAAAGCAGCAACCGAAATTCGCAGCCCTCGCCGTCTCGAACGAAGACGGAACCTATGGCTGGAGCTTCGATTACAGCAGCAGGCAAGGTGCGGAGCAAAATGCACTGGACGAATGCAGCAGGCACAGTTCGTCCTGCAACGTCAAACTTGTGCTCAAGGGTCCTGCCTGCATCGCCTATCACTATCAGAAGGGACAGAGCGTTTATGGCTGGGGCTTTTCGAAGGATAGTGGAACCGCGCAGCAGCGAGCAGCGGGCGAATGCTCAAAACGTAATGGCGGACAAAATTGCGGTGCCCATGTCTGGAGTTGCAATGCCCGAACCAACGAGCCCGTTGAAGTACTTCATGAAGCCTCCCTTCCCCCCGTCGTAACGGCAGGAGCCGGCGTCGATTGCGATTTCCATGTCAGCTTCGAATGTAAAATTCCTGGAAACACGGCTAAAACCAAGTTTGCCTATGAGTCCTTTCGCGTAGGAAAGAAACTTCGAGTTCCAGGGATCGAAAGCTGCAAGGCATTTCGTAAGGATGGAAGCCTGATCTATCGGGAATTCGGTGGGGATACTTTTCGCCGACCCGGTATCTTCGAAGCACATGCCAACCGGCTCTCAAGCCTTGTGAAAAATTTGAAGGCCGAAGTCTCACGCCGTTTTCCCGGGTGCTCTGACTCTTACGTTGAAATCGCAGTTAACAATCAGGGCAAGTCATCCTTTAACAGCAAACCTGCGCGGATGAACTTCGACAACGGAACTCCCAGATACAGCTACATCAATCTTGAGTAATTTGTGCGGCGGACACGAATTCAGAACTCCGCATCCATCTTCAACGTTACCTTAGAGCACGTCGTGAAAAAGTGGATTCCGGTTTTTCGCAAAATTACGTGCGTCAAAAAAATATATTAAGCGGGTCATGTGAATTCAAATGAACTCGACAGGCTTTAGCGCCGATCCTCCTCGCCTGCGATCCGTTGCATCCATGGAGCGGCGCAGGCGGTGACATCGGATGGGGATGCACCGCCTTTTCTTTTCTGAATTTGAAAGGCTATGGAGCAAGTGGCCCATCCTGCGAGACGGTGCTTCGCACCTCCTCAGGATGAGGAAGAATGTGTTGCTCGGCTGACGTTTGAACCCACTTCCGCCTCTTCCTGAGGAGCGAGCTTGCTCGCGTCTCGAAGGATGGGCCACTTGCTCCGTACAAACCGGCAGACTGCCTCAGACCGCCCTCACCCACACCGCCGTGTCGTGAAACGCCGCGCCGCCATAGGGGGCGACCGGGTCGGCGCCCGTCAGCGTGTTGATGCCGCGGCCATCCTCGAAGGCGTCGTTGGGCCAGATGCCTTCCGAAATCACGGTACCGGGTGCGACGGTGCCGACATGGCGCGCATGCAGCGTGACGACGCCGCGCCTGTTGCCCATCGTCACCTTCGCCCCGTCTGCAATGCCGTAACGCTCGGCCTCGTCAGGCCTTAGCCAGACTTCAGGACGGCCCTCCTTTTTCTTCGAACTGTCGGTTTCGTTGAAGGTGGAATTGAGGAAGGAGCGAGCCGGCGACGTCGCCAGGCGGAACGGATGCTCCTCATCAGCAAGCTCGATACTGTCCCACTGGTCCGGCAGCTCCGGCATGGTCTGCCAGGGACCGAAGACCGTATCCCCGTCCGGCTTGTTGGGCGCAGAGGAACGGCCCCAGTCCGGCTTGAAATGGAACTTGCCGTCGGCATGGCCAAAGCCGTTCAGATAATGGGACGTCTCGAAATCGGGCTGCAGGTCGATCCACTTGTTTGCCTCAAGCTCCTCAAGTGTGCCGTAGCCGGAATTGCGCAGCATCCAGTCGATATGGTCGCGCGCGCTCATATCGAAGCCGGGGTGAGGTTTTGAGTCAACGCGGCGGGCGATCTCATTGAGGACAAAGAGATTTTCCCTCGGGCCTTCCGGCGCATCGACGGCTTTGGGACCGAGCATCAGATACTGGTGGCCGCCGCCCTTGTAGATGTCGTCATGCTCCAGGAACTGGGTCGCCGGCAGCACGATGTCGGCCATCTCGGCCGTCTCGGTCAGGAACTGCTCATGCACCACCGTGAAGAGATCCTCGCGGGCAAAGCCCTGCTTGATCAGGTCCTGCTCCGGTGCAACTGACGCCGGGTTGGTGTTCTGGATCAGCATGGCCTTTACCGGCGGACCGCCAAGGAGCGCCGCTTCGTCGCCCGTCAAAATGCGGCCGATCAGGCTCTGGTCGAGAGCACGCACCGACGGATCCTTCAGAGAATTCGCCTCGATCATCTCCTTGTTGAGCTGATAGATGGCGCCGTTGTTGTGGAAGGCACCGCCCCCTGCCTCCGTCCAGCAGCCGGTGACGGCGGCAATGGAACTAGCGGCATGCATGCCGACCGCACCATTGCGCGAGCGGGTAAAGCCGTAGCCGAGGCGGAAATAGGTTTTCTTGATGCTGCCGATCAGCCGGGCGACTTCCTCGATCTTCTCCGCGGAAAGGCCCGTGATCGCCGCCGCCCACTCCGGTGTCTTGTCCTTCAGATGGGCTTCCAGCTCGGCCGGGCAGTCGGTGTATTTGTCCAGGTAACCACGGTCGGCGAAGCCTTCGCGGAAAAGCACATGCATGATGGCACAGGCAAAGGCCGCATCGGTGCCGGGCTTCAGGATGACGCCGATGTCGGCCTGTTTCATCGTCTCGGTCTCGTAGACATCGACAACGATGATGCGGGCGCCGCGTTTCTTGCGGGCCGCGATCGCGTGGGTCATCACGTTGACCTGTGTCGCGACCGGGTTGGTGCCCCAGATGACGATCTGGTCGGAGAGTGCCATTTCGCGCGGGTCCGGCCCGGCCAGCTTGCCGGTGCCGGCGACATAGCCCGTCCAGGCCATGTTGGTGCAGAAGCTGTCGAACTGGCGCGAATAGCCCTTGGCGTGGCGCAGCCGGTGGATGCTGTCGCGCTGCACCAGCCCCATCGTGCCGGCATAGTGGTAGGGCCAGACGCTTTGCGCGCCGAATTCTGCTTCCGCTGCCAGGAACTTTTCCGCAATCAGGTCAAGCGCGGCTTCCCAGGAAATTTCTTCGAACCGCCGCTCGCCTTTTTTGCCTGTCCGCTTCAGCGGTTTCATCAGACGGTCCGGATGATAGAGCCGCTCCGGATAGCGTGCCACCTTGGCGCAGATGACACCGGCCGTGTAGTCGTTGTCCCTGGCCCCGTTCAGCCGGCGCACGTCGCCGTGCGGATAGAAATGCACCTCCAGTGCGCAGGTCGACGGGCAGTCGTGCGGACAAGCTGAGAATGTGCTCTTGGGGGGCTCGGCGTTCATGGCGGTCCTTGTGGGGGATGGCTGCGCTGCTCAGTTTACAGCTTAGCCTTATGAAAAACAAAAAGAGGCGCCGTCAAGCGCCTCTCTGTCACCCGGACAATTGCCAGTCAGCTACCGCTGCAGGGCGACTGTCCGCCCGGACGGCCTCCGGCCTGGGGTCCGCCCTGTCCTCCACCCTGGCGCGGCGGACGGCCGGCACCTGGAGGCGGAGGCGGACGCCCGCCCGGCAGGAACCGCGGCGGTTTTCCGCCCTGTGCCTGGATCAGTGTCACGGCAGCTTCCGAATTGTCCGTCAGCGCCGCGAAATCCACGGTTGGCTCACCATTATCTTCCTGGATGCCGTCACCCATGGCCCGGCGCTTCAGCCGCAGGAAGCTGTTGTCCGGGTTGCCCATCCAGCAGCGCGGAATAAAGGGAAAGGCGTCGGTCAGAACATAGTGGTAGGTCCCGTCCGGATATTCGGGCGTTGCGGCGAAACGGCCGTTGCACTGATCCAGATCGCCTGCACCAGCCACATAGGCCCAGTCCTCGGTAAACTTGCCGTTGTAGCGCCCGCCCGGACCGCCTTTTCGATTGCCGCTTTTTACCCTGTAGCTGCTTTTCAGTTTCTTCATTGCCGATTGGCCCTGCGGGTTGGAATACCCATAGGGCCCGTAGATCGGGAAGCCGTCGGCGGCAAAACCCAGGAGCGCGGGCACGGATTTGCCGCCGGTGTCGGCCAGCACGCCGGTCGGAATGCCGTGGTAATGATAGGTGCCGTCGGGCTGGACATGGGCATTATATTTGTCGAGGCCAAGTTTGCAGGCACCGCCCATCGCCTCGTAGTTCCAGCCGGACCGCCTGTTGTTCTGCCAGAATTCCGCCGTTGCAGGATCCATCACGACGCCATTCAGAGCAATGCCGAAAACGCCCCCTTGTGTCTTCGTTGCCCCGGCCCTCTTGCGCGGAGCGAGAGGGACTTTCAGATTGTAGTTTTTCTTTGAGATTGTGTGGGGATTGCCACTGTTGGGAAACTTTCCAGGTGGCTTGTTCGGATAGCCGTTGCCATGAATGCGGCGGTAGTTGCCATCGATGGATATCTCGGCGGACGCTTCCGCCTCCGGCAGGATCAGGCCCCAGAACTGATCGGTGAGGTGGGAATGTTCGACCGGATTTTCACCGTTCAGCGGCGTGGTGCTGTCATGTGCGGCTGCCGGCAATGCAATCAGCATTCCCGCCAGCGCAAGGGCTAAGCGCATATGTTCTCTCCCAGATTCTCTCGCCCGACACGATCATTATGGGCGGTAGAAACGCTAAACGCATCTGCGCAGCGGTAATGCAACGGTCAGAATGTGTATCTGAATGTGTCTGTCGGTCCGGACAGAAACAAAAAGAAAAGCCGGCCCCGAAGGACCGGCTTTCCCAGATCGCTTTTTAAAGAAGAAGGATCAGCCGACGATTTCGGTGCCGGAGAACCAGAATGCGATTTCCTGAGCTGCGGTTTCGGCAGCGTCGGAACCGTGCACGGAGTTCTCGCCGATGGACAGCGCGAATTCCTTGCGGATAGTGCCTTCAGCGGCTTCAGCCGGGTTGGTTGCGCCCATGACTTCACGGTTCTTGGCAACGGCGTTTTCGCCTTCCAGCACCTGAACGACGGTCGGCCCGGAGGACATGAATTCGGTCAGTTCGCCGAAGAACGGACGTTCCTTGTGAACCGCATAGAATGCTTCGGCTTCGCGGATGGACATCCAGACGCGCTTGGAAGCAACGACGCGCAGGCCGGCTTCTTCGAGCTTCGCGGTGATTGCGCCGGTCAGGTTGCGCTTGGTGGCGTCCGGCTTGATCATGGAAAACGTGCGTTCAATCGCCATGGTTTCGTCTTTCTCGTTTCAGTTGGAGACCGGCGGAGTGCGGGTCCCGGAATTCGAAAATTTCGCGGCCTTAATACCGGGGCGCCGTCAAGCCCGCAAGGGGGCGGCTGCATGACAATTTTATGTCCGCCAGGCCATTGCACTGTGAGATCACACTGGCAAACCTCCCTGCGGCTGCATACTCTGACGTTCTGAAAACGATCCGGCCCCTTGACGCTGGAGGCGTGCTGTCGAGGAAGAAACCTATGGTCGAACTGTTCGCTCTACTCCCCGCGCTGGTCTACGCGGCCATTGCGTCGGCCTGGATCGGCGTCGCGACACCGGGAGCTCTGGCTGGACTGGAGACCGACACGCCTTCCCTGGAATTCACAACGCTTGATGAAGATCTGGAGGTACTGCCCCAGGAGCAACTTGAGAACCTCTTCGTCTTCGTTGCCGGCAACACCCTGTTCACCCTCTATCACGAGGGCGGGCATATGCTGATCTCGGAACTCGGAATTCCCGTGCTGGCTCAGGAGGAAGATGCCGTCGACAATCTGGCGACCATTTCCATGCTGGCTGCAGACGACAAGGACATGGATGCCTTTCTCACGCAGGCCATGATCGGGTGGTTCCTGATCGCCGAGGAGGACTACGAAGACCTCATCTTCTACGACGAGCACGATCTCGACCAGCAGCGCGGCTACAAGATGCTTTGCCTGATGGTCGGCTCGGACGAAGCGGCCTTTTTGACCCTTGCGAGGGATTACGGGCTGCCGGATGAACGGATCGAGACCTGCGTCTTCGACTACGAGCAAGCCGCGGATTCCTGGGAGGTAGCGACAGATCCCTATGTCCGTGACGGCGATACGCCCGGCGGGAAAATCCGTGTTGCCTACGATCCGGCGCCGCAAGATCTGGAATCCATGGCGATCTTCCTGAAGGAAAGCGAGTTGATGGAAATGGTCGCCGAGGAGCTCGACACCGTCTTCGACCTGCCTGAGAACGTTACCTTCCGGGCGACTGCCTGCGAAGTGGAAAACGCCTTCTGGGACCCGGAAGCCCGCGAAGTCATCATGTGTTACGAGTTGCTCGCCGGCTTTGCGGAAGTTTTCCTGTCGATCGTGCCGGAAGACGCAGCAACGGATACCGCCGGCAACGGGGACGAATGAGCCTTTTTCCGGTAGGTGCCCGGCGCTTCGCCGAAGTGCCGCTGGAACTCGCGATAAAAGTTTGAGCGGGTCAGGAAGCCGACATCTTCCTGGATCTTTGCGACAGGGGCCTCGCTCGTGGAGAGAAGCCTTGCGGCTTCCTCCAGCCTCACCCGGTTCACGAACTGGCTGACATTGACACCTTCGTGGGCGTTGACCGCCCGCGACAGGTCCCGGTCCGGAACGCCCACTCTTCGCGCCAGGCGTGTCAGGGTCAGGGCCGGATCACGGAAGAAGCCCTGTTCGACCAGCACTGCTCTTGCCGCCGCCACAAGGACGGCAGCCTCTTGCCCCGGCGTATCCGGTGCAGCCGCAGCCCCGCCGTTTTGCGCCGACCGCAGGCGCAGGACGCCCAGCGTCAGTGCAAGCGCGGTCACCAGAAATACCAGGCTGGCATAGGAGATAAGCTTCGCCGCCGCCTCGACCCGCTGCTGCGCAAACAGAAGCGCAATCAGCGCGTCGGTTGCAAGAGACGCAGCCATGACGAGGATGGCGGTCAAAAGCAACTTGTGCAGCAGTCCGGTCAACGCCGTCGGCGCCTCGGAGAACCGGTCCGGCCCTCCCAGCCAGATCCGGAGGAGCAACAGGCCGTAGACGGCGTAGCTGGCCGCAATCAGCGCATCGACATACCAGAAGACCGGCACCGGCGCGTACATGGCCACGGAGACCGGCACCGGCGCGTACATGGCCACGGAGACCGCCACGGCAGCAACACCGTTGACCAGTATCAGGCGGGTTGCCCTTTCCCGCCCTGCGATGAGGACGGCGAATGCCAGAAAGACCAGTGGGGCAATCCAGACCGGCAGCAGCCGCTGCACGGCGAGCAGTTCCGTTACTCCGAAGGCAAAACGCAGTCCGACCAGTCCTGCTTCCAGCGCCAGCAGAGCCAACAGAAGCCCGAACAATGTCCTCGAGATCATCGGCAGTGGCCGCCAGGCGATTGCCGCGACAGCCAGGCCAAGAAAGGCGGCGGCAAGCAGAAACGAGACGGGAATGCTGATCATGAGGTCGCCGGGCGAAAAGACATGTCTGGTTTCTGTCCTTTATCACGTTTGAGGACAGGACACGGCCCTCCAGCCGATTGTCAACAGCGGGCAAGCGTTCGCATCTGAGGTCAATCGCAACCTTTCAGACGGAGCCCCCATGTCCAAAACCTCTTCCCCCTGCCGCCGGCTGCTTCTTGGCCTTGCCGCGGCATTGCTTGCCTTCCCACCGCTGACTTCGATTGCGGCCGCTGAAGGGAGCAACACCCTGCCCTTTGGCCCGGGCATCAGCAAACTGACCGTCTCGGACGAGAGATCCGACCGGCCCCTTGAGGGCGATATCTGGTATCCGACATCAACGCCGGAGACATTCGCCCGGACCGACAAAAGCAAGGTCTGGCAGATGGCCCTAGCGGATCCGGAAGGCAAATCCGCAGAAGGATCGTTCCCTCTGGTCGTGATCTCGCACGGCATGTACGGCAACACCTACAATCAGGCCTGGCTTGGTTCGGAACTGGCGCGTCGCGGGTTCATTGCCGCGATGGTCAATCACCCCGGAACCAGCACATTTCTGCGCAATGGCGATCAGGCCCGGCAATTGTGGCAGCGTCCGGTCGATCTCTCGCGGCTGATAAGCCATCTCGTGAACGAGAGCACCTTTGCCGGCAGCATAGACCGGGACCGGATCTACGCGGCGGGCCATTCGCTGGGCGGTATGACAGTGATGATGCTGGCGGGGGCGGAGTTCGACACCGCCCGCTACCGGAGCGCCTGCGCTGTAGAAACGCCGCCGGTCGTCTGCGGCGTTCTCGCGGACTGGTCCATCGCCGAAAGCAAAGCTGACCGAAGGGAGATGGAAACTTCGCGCAAGGACCCGCGCGTTTCCAGGGTCGTCAGCCTCGATCTTGGCGGGACGCCCGTCTTTTCGCCGGAAAGTCTCTCGGCGATCGACATCCCGGTTCTCGTACTTGGCTCCGGACGGGCAGACATGCTGAACCAGGACAATGAATCCCGCGCCCTTGCGGCAGCCTTGCCTGCCGAAAGCGTCCGGCATGTCGAACTAGAGGATGCCGGGCATTTCGACTTCATGGGCGTTTGCAAACCGGGTGCATTCGACATCCTGAAGGCGGAAGAACCCGGCGACGAGATCGTCTGCATCAAGGGTGTTTCGGAGCGCGAGGTACAGCACGAGCGTATCCTTGCAGAGATCCTGGCCTTTCTGGAGCTTTGACCTTGCCGGCGGCGGGCGAGAAGTGCAGCGAAGCCACAGCCCGCCGCCAGAAAACGCGAGGTTCAGCTTTCCGCTTGCATCCGCGAGGCGGCTCCGCCAAACATCCGGCCCATGTTGCAAATCACGGACATTACCTACCGGATCGGGAACCGCCTCCTGATCAACAAGGCCAGCGTTACCCTGCCCGGCAAGGCCAAGACCGGGCTGGTCGGCCGCAATGGCGCCGGCAAGACGACGCTTTTCAAGATCATCACCGGCGATCTCGGCACGGAGACCGGCTCCGTCCAGATCCCCAAGCGCGCCCGCATCGGCCAGGTGGCCCAGGAGGCTCCCGGCACGGAACAGACGCTGATGGAAGTCGTGCTGGCTGCCGATACCGAGCGGAGCCGGCTGCTGGAGGCCGCGGAAACCGAAACAGACCCGGTAAAGATCGCCGAGATCCACACGCGGCTTGCCGATATCGGCGCCCATACGGCGGAAGCCAGGGCCGGTTCGATCCTCTCGGGCCTCGGCTTCGATGCCGCCGCGCAGCAGCGTCCCTGTTCGTCCTTCTCCGGCGGCTGGCGCATGCGTGTTGCTCTCGCCGCCGTGCTGTTCTCCGAACCGGACCTGCTGCTGCTCGACGAGCCGACCAACTATCTGGATCTGGAAGGCACGCTGTGGCTGGAAAACTATGTCGCGCGTTACCCGCACCAGGTGCTGCTGATTTCCCACGACCGCGATCTTCTGAACAAGGCCGTCGACAGCATCGTCCATCTCGACCGGGGCAAGCTGACCTATTATTCGGGTGGCTATGACAGCTTCGACCGTCAGCGGCGCGAGGCAATGATCCTGGCCGAGAAGGCGAAGGAGAAGCAGGACGCCCAGCGCAAGCACATGCAGGCCTTTGTCGACCGCTTCCGCTACAAGGCCAGCAAGGCCCGGCAAGCGCAGTCGCGGCTGAAGATGCTGGAAAAGATGCAGCCGATTGCAGCGCTGACGGAAGAGAGCAGCCGTCCGATCCATTTCCCCGATCCGGACGTGCAGCTTGCGCCGCCGATCCTGAAACTGGAAAATGTCGCCACCGGCTATGGCAACACAAGGATCCTGTCTCGGCTGACGCTGAACATCGATACCGACGACCGGATTGCCCTGCTGGGCGCCAACGGCAACGGCAAGTCGACCTTCGCCAAGCTGATCTCAGGCCGGCTGGACGCGATGGAAGGCGAGATCGGCAAGGCTTCCAAACTGAAGATCGCTTTCTTCGCTCAGCACCAGCTGGATGAACTCAGGCCGGCGGAAAGCGCGGTCGCCCATGTGCGCATGCTAATGCCGGACGCACCCGAGGCGAAGGTACGCGCCAGGGTCGCCCGCATGGGCCTGCCCACCGACCGCATGGACAATCCCGCCAAGGATCTCTCCGGCGGCGAGAAGGCGCGCCTGCTTCTGGGCCTTGCGACCTTCGACGGGCCGCACCTTCTGATCCTCGACGAGCCGACCAACCACCTCGACATCGACAGCCGCGAGGCGCTGGTCATGGCGCTCAACGATTATCAGGGCGCCGTCGTCCTGATCAGCCATGACCGCCATCTTGTCGAAGCCTGCGCCGATCAGCTTTGGCTGGTCGCCGATGGAAAGGTGGAGCCCTATGACGGCGACATGGAAGATTACCGACGGCTGATCCTGCAAGGGCCGGACGCGGTCCAGAAGGCGCGCGACAGGGCTGCGGAAGAAGCCGACAAGGCCAGCGCCCAGGTCAAGCGCCGGGAAGCTGCCAACCGCCGCGAGCTTCTGAAACCGCTCAGGCAGAAGATCGATGCTGCGGAGAAGGAAATGGCGCGCCTGCAGGACAAGATCGGCAAGCTGGACGAAGCCCTCGCCGATCCGGAGTTCTTTACGCGCGAACCGGACCGGGCGGCAAAGTTCGCCAAGGAAAGGGCCTTCTGCGAAAAGAAGCTGGTCAAGACCGAAGAGGAATGGCTGGAACTTTCCGCCGAGTTCGAAGAGGCAAGCTGATGGCGCAGATCACGACACTCGGTTTCGACGCGGATGACACGCTCTGGCATAATGAGCGTGTCTTCCGGTTGACCGAGGAGCGTTTTGCCGCGCTCTTGTCGGATTACACGGAAAAGACCCATCTGGCCGAACGGCTGCTGGCGGCCGAGAAGCGCAACGTTCTTCACTACGGCTATGGCGTGAAGGGCTTCACGCTGTCGATGATCGAAACTGCCATCGAGGTAACCGAGCGCAGGGTGCCGGCGGATGTGATCGCCGAAATCCTGGAAGCCGGGCGCGAGATGATGTCCCATCCGGTCGAGCCTCTGCCCCATGTGGAAGACACGCTGAAGGCGGTCAAGAAGGATTACAGGCTGGTTCTGATCACCAAGGGCGACCTCTTTGACCAGGAACGCAAGGTGACGGCATCCGGTCTCGACGTCTATTTCGACGCTATCGAGATTGTCTCGGAAAAGACCTCGGAGACCTACAAGACCCTGTTCTCGCGGCATGGTTCCGGGCCGAAGGAAGCGCTGATGGTCGGCAATTCCCTGAAGTCCGACATCCTGCCGGCACTCGACGCAGGCGCTTACGGCGCTCATGTGCCCTATGAGCTGACCTGGGCGCTGGAGGAAGCTGACGAGCCGCGCGGACACGACCGGTTTTACCGGCTGGACCATATCGGCAAGGTGCGGCAGCTGCTGGCGCGGTTGAGTTAAGACGCAGCGATTCAAGGCTGGATTGAACAGCTCCTGGTGGGAACGTTGCTGTCCTACTGGTTCTAACCTGTTGATTTTGTTTTGCTCAAACATCTTTTTTGCAATGGTTAACAAATCATTAACGCGCCCTGCTGTTAGCGCTGTCGCACCAGATGTATGATGGGGGCACAGTCCGACAAGAAAACGACCCAGACGAGCACGTGGACAAATGACCCCATCGAGAGTTGCCCTGATTGTTCTTGGCATTGCCGCTTTGGTATTCGATCCGGTTTTTTCCCCGGAACGCGTTCACGCGGCTATTCCCTTAGGTACCGAAGTCATCGTCAGCCTGCACGAGGACGGAACGCTGAGTTCCGATCAAGACAAGCGTAACGCGGCCGAGTTTCAGGTGGCGAGCAATGATCTCCGCCTCTTCAACAAACGCGTTGCGCGAAAGCAGATGAGAAACCTCAACGGATTTCTGAATTCCGTTTTCAGCAACAAACCGCGCAAGATCCGCAGATCCTCAAGAAATGCCGGCAGCAACAGGTTGAGCGGGCCGGAACGTGCGACACTTGCCAATGTCAGCGTGACCCCGCAGCCGAGCCCCCTCACCCAGGCAAACAATCTCGAGGCCAGAATTGGCAATCTGAGTTCGCTTGAGCGCGACTATCACGCCTACCTGAACTCGGACGACCCCAACCTTGCTGCGATTCAGGCCTTTATCGGCGCAACGCTGCATTATGAACGCGTGACGGGCGGTTTGCCGCGCCTGAAGGAGGAACTGGCTGCAGCACGCGACACGCTGGCAGGCCTTCTGGACGCCATTTCTGCGCACGACGGTTATTCTTATGAAGATCCGACCACCGAGATGCTGCAGACAAGGCTCACCACTCTGGAAGCTGTCGAGCCTGCCGCGCTACCTGAGGCGCAGGCCGGTTTGCTGGAGACCGAACGCCTGACCTTGAAAGCCGTGCTTGAGAGCGAAGAGTTCCTTGCATTCAAGACGGCGGAAACGGCTTACTCGGACAGCGAGGAAATACTTGCGACACTTGAGGGTGAAATTTCTGACGAAACCTTCTCTGAAGCGCTCATCGCCATGGCGGACCCGGCCCTCCTGGAAGAATATGGCGATACCTATGTCGACGAAGCCATGCTCGCCTGGGCCAAGCAAGTGCTTGGCGTCGGCGACCACGAAGGCAAAATCGACGAAATCCGGAACGAAATGGCAAATGGACAGCGGACGGTGCAACCTGTCGTACCGGACAGTCCGATGGCGGAAGACCTGCCCCCTCACGGTCTATAGGCGGCCAAGGTGCACGAGCCGGTCTGCATAGCGACTGTCCTTGGCCGGTTTTCAGCTTTCCCTTAGAGGAACAGGATCGGGGCAAATAAACCCGTTTTCAATGATCGTCATCGCAGCAGCACTGCGACAGTTCCGGCTATCCCGCCGTCAGCCCCCGCACTCCACCGTGCCGTCTCTCTGCCAACCGCACTGTTTCCGAACTTTTCCGGAACTAAATAAATTCCGAGGGGTTGTCGTAAGTGAACGTTTGGACCGGCTGGCCACACTTTGTGTGACTGGACGGAAAACCGGCCCCGTCGCTGCGTGTGCGAGCTGAAATATCTGGACGAAGGACAACAAGGAAACCCCATGACCCTCTCCAAAACTGCCGCTCTTCTCGTCGGCGCAACAGCACTCGCGCTAGCCCCCGTTTTTACGCCGGACCTTCCCGGAACTTCCTATTCTTCCGGAGCTGCCTATGCAAAGAGCGACAATGGCAAAGGGGGCGGCAACGGCAATGCCGGGAGTGGCAACAAGGGGAATTCGGGTAACAAGGGGAACGGCGGCAACGGGAACCGTGGAGGGAAGTCAGCCTCAAATGGCGGTGGAAACCCAGGATTCGGAATTTTCGGCAACGGCAAAAACAAGGGCCAGTCGAAGTCGAGCAAAAGCGCGAACAAGGGCATCAACGGTTTCTTGAATTCCGTATTCGGAACCGACGCCAAGTCCGGCAAACGCCGTAATACAGCCCAGGCCAAGTACAATGCCGGCAGCCATCGCCTGCCCAAGGCGGAGCGCGTCACATTGGCGAACGTTGCCGTGACGCCGGCAGCTAATCCCATAGGAAAGCCGAAAAATTTCAATGCCAAATTGGGCAGGTTGAATTCGCTGAACCGGAACTACCACGCCTACATGAATTCCAACTCTCCGCATCTGGCGGCAATCCAGGACTATATCCACAGCACGCTTGCGTCCGAAGGATTGTCCGAAACGCTGAGAGGGCTGGAAGACGAGTTTAATGCTTTCCGCGATGAGTTCGCAGGACTGCTTGCAGGGGTCACCGCTCATGACGACTTTTCCTATCAGGACCTGACGGGCGAAGAACTTGAGGCTCGCCTCGCAGGCCTGAACGACGTCGACACAACCGGACTTACGGATGCGGAAGTCGCAGCGCTCGAAGCGGAGCGGCAAGCCTTGAGCGATGCCCTTGCAAGCGACACCTACCGGGACTACCGGGATGCCGAGGCAGCTTATGAGGACGGCAAGGCCAATTTGGATGCCGTTGCCGGAGACATTTCCGACGAAGCCTTGCCAGAAGCCCTTGTCTCGATGGCGAACCAGAACCGCATCCGGGAATATGGCGACGACTATGTCGACGACGACATGCTCGACTGGGCCAAGCAGGTTCTCGGCGTCGGCGACTATTACGGCAAGATCGACGAAATCCGCGAAGCAACGGCAGAGAGCGCCGACAATGATTTGTCCGAAGACACTGCCGATGCCGGCGACAATGATCGAACCGGCGACCCGGAGGAAGACCTGAGACTGACCCAGGCCTCCGAATAGTCCCTTCTCAAACTCGAATTTAGGCGGCCCGTATCAAGCCTTGTGCTCGACCGGCCCGCCTTCTTTGACCCAGTCCGCAAAGCCGTCTTTCAGATGTGAGGCTTCAAAGCCCATGTCCTGGAGCATCGCAACGGTCAGTGCCGAGCGCCACCCGGCGGCACAATGAAAGATGAAGCGCTTGTCTTCGCCGAAGACCTCCTTGAAATAGGGGCTTTCCGGATCGACCCAGAACTCGATCATGCCGCGCGGGCAATGGTGACTGCCCGGGATAAAGCCGAGTTTCTGGCGCTCGCGAATATCGCGCAAATCGATGAAGACGACGCCCGGGTCGTCCACGAGTGCGATGGCATCTCGCGTTTCAACCTCTTCGATACGCGCCTTTGCGGCTGCGACCATGTCGGCCGACGTCATCTTCAGTGTTTTCGTCATTTCGTCGCTCCCCGTTCCCGGTTCATGCCTTGCGTTCCCAGCCGCCCGATGGGGTCTGCTGCCAGTAGGCGATTTCGAAGCCGTCGGCCTTGGCATCTTTCCAACGCTGGCGGGCTTCCTGGACAGCGTCCTGATCATTGCCGTCGAACATGTAGATCGCCCGCTTGTACGCTTCCAGCGGCGGAGGGGACGCCCGATCGACAAGAAAGCGCACATCGGCTTCGTTCGGGTTGTCCTGCTCGGCGGTCAGATAGATCGGCTGATGTTCGGCAAAGCCGTCGGCCTTTGTGCCGTGCGGCAGGAAACTGTCATCGGTAAAGGTCCACAGATGCGCGTCAAGTGCACTGCAACGCTCCGGCGTGCCGGTCTGCACCACCACCTTCCAGTCCCGCTCCAGGCATTTCTGCAGCAACTGCGGCAATGCCACCTCCAGCGGCTTGTGCAGGAGATGATAAAAGACAACTTCAACGCTCATTCCGGCTCCTGTCGCCACGCCTCGTTATTGCTCTGTCCATTGCCGTGTTCCGGATTTGCATTGTCTGGTCCCAAAAGTGATGCAGGCCTGCAACACAGTTACGTCGATGTTCACCCGACGGCAAACTGGACATGGACTTGCCATAAGACTCGTATCATTAACCCTTCGAAAATGTCGATTGACTAGGGTTCGTTCCGGGGACGGTCCAGGGATCGAATGATTTGAGGATCGAGTGATTTGGCTGGTGACCGGTTTTCCCGACCCAGCGCAATGAGGGGATTTGGTGAATGCTCGCACGTGTAGTTGTGTTTTTTGCGTTGGTGGCAGGTGTTGCGGGCGCGACGGTCGGCATGGGCCTTCTGGTCGAACCGGCAACAGCGTGTCAGGCCTATAAGACCTGCTAAGTTTTCCACATAGAATTCGATGAAAACCCGCCTCGCAGGCGGGTTTTTCTTTGTCCGTAATTCGCTGATTACAATCGGCTTGTCCGGTCCGAAGGCCGGACAAGCCGAAACTGGTCTCAGCCCTCGTAATGATCGGCGACCAGCTGGTTGAGAAGCCGAACGCCATAGCCGGAGGCCCAGCTCTGGCAGATGTCGTCCTTGGGAGCGCCAAAGGCCGTGCCGGCAATATCCAGATGTGCCCACGGCACATCGTTGGTGAAGCGCTGCAGGAACTGGGCCGCAGTGATGGACCCCGCCCAACGTCCGCCAGTGTTCTTCACATCCGCGTTCGGCGTGTCGATGATCTTGTCGTAGTCCTTCGACAGCGGCAGACGCCAGAGCGGCTCGCCGCTGGATTTGGCGGCAGCAAGCAGGTTTTCCGCCAGTTCGTCGCTGTTGGAGAAGAGACCAGCATTCAGATTGCCGAGCGCCACAAGCACCGCGCCCGTCAGGGTCGCCAGGTCGATCATGATTGCGGGTTTGTATTTTTCCTGGGTGTACCAAAGCGCATCGGCCAGAACCAGACGGCCTTCGGCGTCGGTATTGAGGATCTCGATGGTTGTGCCGGACATGGCGGTGACGATGTCGCCCGGACGCTGTGCATTGCCGTCCGGCATGTTTTCCACGAGCCCGATGACACCGATGACGTTGGCCTTGGCCTTGCGGCCGGCAATCGCATGCATGGCACCGACGACGGCTGCCGCACCGCCCATGTCACCCTTCATCTCCTCCATGCCCGCTGCCGGCTTGATGGAGATACCGCCCGTGTCGAAGACGACGCCTTTGCCGACAAGGGCGACGGGCGCGACGCCCTTCTTGCCGCCGTTCCAGCGCATGACGGCAAGCTGCGGCGGTCGGACGGAGCCTTGTGCGACGCCAAGAAGCGCCGCCATCTTCAGCTTCTTCATTTCCTTTTCGCCCAGGATTTCCACCTCGACTCCGAGCGCTTCAAGTTCCCTGGCCTTTTGGGCGAATTCCACCGGCCCAAGCACGTTTGCCGGCTCGTTCACCAGTTCACGCGCCAGGATCACGCCATCTGCAATGGCCTCCGTTGCGCTCCAAGCCTTCTTGGCGGCCTTTGGATCGGAGACAGCAATGGAGAGCTTCAGATCCTTTGCCTTGTCGCCGTCCTTCTTTGCGGTCTTGTAGGTGTCGAAGGCATAGGCCCGCAGCTTTGTGCCCATGGCGAATTCCGCAGCATCGTCAGCGGAAAGTCCGGCTCCATCCGGCCCCTCCAGAAGCACTGTTGCGGTCTCTGCCCCGGCCTTCTGCAATTCGGCAAAGACGGCGCCGCCAAAGGCACGCCAGTCGTCCTTCGTCAGGTCGGCTGTCTTGCCGGTGCCAAAGACGATCAGCCGGTCAAGTGCGACGCCTGCCGGTGCCACCAGGTCCAGGCTGGATTTCTTCTTGCCGGAAAAACCGGCAATGGCGGCGGGCCGCTGCAAACCGCCCTGAAGACCGGAAACGACCTCCCCTGCAAGTGCCCCGAGCGCGAGGTCCTCGCCGGCCAGGATCACGGCGACGCCGTCCTTCGGAGCGGCTGCCTTGGTGAAGGTAAGTTTTGCAAGCTTGGTCATGCTTCGGTCCTGATGTTTGGTCTGATGACGAGAGGCGGTGGCGAGTTTCCAACCTCTATCCCTATGATTGCGGGATTTGCTGCAAATCATGGGGTTTCAACAGCTTTTCGGCAAGAGCGACAAAAATTAATGTATATTTACCATTCTTATTCATGGGCCATTCACCACATTCCGTGTTATTCGGACAAGGGTTGGAATTCGTCAATTTTGCAGAGGCCTGTGCCGGTACGATTATGAAAACGCTCGAGCGCTACATTATCCGGCGGACGGCCTACGCATTCACTCTCACGATTACGGCAATGACGGGTGTGGTCTGGGCGACCCAGGCATTGCGCCAGCTGGATCTCGTGACCTCGAAAGGTCAGACGATCGTCCAGTTCATCGGCATCACGATGCTTGCGCTGCCCTTCCTGATCGTGATCGTCGCTCCCTTTGCCCTGATGATCGCCCTTATCCTAGTGCTGAATTCCCTTTCCGGCGACAGCGAGCTGATCGTGATCGACGCCTCGGGCGGCTCCCGCTTCCTTGTTCTGAAGCCGGTAATGCTGTTCTCGGCCATCGTCATGCTGCTGACGGCCAGCATGTCGCTCCATTTTGCCCCGCAAGGTCTGGCGCAGCTGCGCACCGAGATCACGCGCGTGCGGGCCGACCTTGTGGCCAATATCGTCAAGCCGGGCCGCTTCATCACAGTTGAAAGCGGCCTGACCTTCCACATCCGCAACCGTACCGGCAATGGCACGCTCGACGGACTGCTGCTTCACGACACGCGCGACGAGGAAACCGCGTTCACCTATCAGGCCGACACCGGTCAGATCGTGGAAGCCGCGGACCGCACACTGCTTGTCATGCAGAACGGCACTATCCAGCGGCGGCCGAAGAAGCAGGGCGACATCTCCATCGTCCGCTTCCAGTCCTACGCCTTCGACCTGTCGAACCTCATCCCGGAAGCCGGAGAACCCGTGTTCAAGGCCAGCGAGCGCACCACCGCCAATTTGATGGCGCCCGGCCGTTCCGACGAATATGCGTTGAAGAACCCCGACAAGCTGTCCCAGGAACTTCATGAGCGCTTCAGCCAGCCGCTCTATTGCCTGTCCTTCGGCCTGATCGTGTTTGCGTTCCTGGGCAAGGCCCGGACAACCCGCCAGGGACGTGGTCTTGCCGTCCTTGGTGCCATCAGTGCTTGCGTTCTCCTGCGAACTACCGGCTTTGGTGTCACCGCGATTTCCGGCGGCTCGGAGGCCCTGCTTGGCCTGCTCTATGTCGTGCCCGTTGGAGGTGCCTTCCTGGCGCTGATTTCGATTTTCCGCGGACAGCGCGGTGCCCAGCCCAGATGGATTGCTGAGCTGCAGCTTGCCATCCAGGACCGTGTCGACGCCTTGACCGACCGATTGAACGGCGGCCACCGCGGAGGCACCGCCTGATGCTCGGCCGTACACTTTCAGCCTATTTTTCCGGACGCTTCCTGAAAGCGATCCTCGGGCTGTTCCTCTTTGCCGCCGTTTTGATTTTCCTGTTCGATGTTCTGGAACTCGTCCGGCGAGGCGGCGACCGCGAGGGTTTCTCGGTCTTGCGCGTCGCCCTCATTTCCCTCCTCAGAGTGCCGCTGCTGCTGGAACAGGTGATTCCATTTACGGTCCTTTTCGGGGCCATCGCGGCATTCGTGTCTCTAAGCCGTGCGCTGGAGCTGGTGGTGGCACGTGCTTCGGGAATTTCCGTCTGGCAATTTTCCCTGCCGGCGATCGTCGTCGGCATCGTGCTCGGAATACTTTCCATCACGCTCTACAATCCGGCCGCCGTCTGGTTCCAGCAGAAATCAGACGAAGCGGCTGCCGGCCTTTTCGGTGCCGAGCAAAGTTTCCTGCTTCAGGCCTCCAATGACGTCTGGGTTCGCCAGGACGGGCTTGACGGAGAATCCGTGCTTCTGGCCAAGCAGCTTCTGGACGGTGGCACCCGGCTGCGCGGGGTGACCGTGTTCACTTTCGACAAGGACGGCACGTTCCGCGAGCGTATCGAGGCGGCGGATGCCCATCTCGGCAACCAGATCTGGTATCTCGACGACGCGATCGTCTACACTACCGAACAGGATCCGCAGCCTTACGGCCGGTATCAGGTCAGCACTTTCCTGACGGCGACCGAAGTGCGCGAGAGCATTGGCTCGCCCGAATCGATTTCGTTCTGGAATTTGCCCCGCTTCATCGAATTGGCCAGGAACGCTGGGTTACCCGCCTATCGGTATAATTTGCAATATCAGACCCTGCTTGCCCGTCCGCTTCTTTTGGTCGCGATGATTTTGATTGCGGCGGCGGTTTCCCTTAAAGTTTCGCGGTTTGGTGGGTTGGGTAGTATGATTCTGGGTGGAATCCTGTCCGGGTTCGTGCTTTACGTTCTAACCGAACTTGCCAAGGACTTCGGGGGCGCGGGTATCGTCCCTCCCTTGGTGGCGGCCTGGGCGCCGGGAATATTTGGAGTACTTATGGGTTTGACGATCCTCTTGAATCAGGAAGACGGTTAAAGCAATGCCTTTTCCGACCTTTCTGAGCACTGGGATTTGGGCCAACAGGGGCAGATTGCTGGCGGCGGCAAGCGTTGTCGCCATCACGGCATCCCTTTGTCATGCCTATGTCGCGCCCGCGTCCGCGCAGGAAATTGCTTCAGACCTTTCCACTCAGCTCGACCCCAATGCCGAGCTGCTGCTGGAATCCAGCGAGATCACCTATGACTTCGACCGGGACCTGATCGTCGCGACCGGCAGCGTGCAGGTTTATTACGACGGCAACACCGTCCAGGCGCACCAGATCATTTTCGACCGCAAGAGCCAGCAGTTGAAGGCGACCGGCAACGTCATCTTCATTGAAAAAAACGGCAATGTCGTGCGCACCGAGGAAATGGTCCTGTCCGAGGACTTCTCAAACGGGTTCGCACGCGCCCTGCAGATCGACACGACCAAGCGCACGCGTTTCCTGGCGGAACGAGCCACGCGCGAGAGCAGCAGCGTCACGACAATCGATAACGGCGTCTATACGGTTTATACAAGGCCCACCAATCCCCCGAACAAGCCGCCGCTCTGGCGGGTGCGCGCCGAGAAGATCATCCACAATCAGCAGGAAAAGATCATCCGGTTCGAGAACGCGGCCTTCGAAGTCTACGGCCGGCCGATCGCCTGGTTGCCCTATCTGTCCATGCCCGATCCGTCGGTCACGCGGAAATCGGGTTTCCTGATGCCGAGCGGCATCGTATCGGACAAGCTCGGCTATGGCGTGACTGTTCCCTATTACTGGGCGCTCAGCCCGTATTACGACGTCACCACAACGCTGACGCCGCTGACCAAGCAGGGCCTGTTCGGAGACGTGCAATACCGGCACCGGTTCGCGGCCGGTCAGGTCAGCTTTTCAGCAGCCGGCCTGTTTCAGGCACAGCCAGGCCAGTTTTCCACTTCCAGGGCAGATGAACGCTTGCGCGGTGCGGTCAATACGCAAGCGTCCTTCTCGCTTGCGCGTGACTGGACGCTCGGCTGGGATCTGACTTACAAGAGCGACCGTCAGTTCTTCGAGGATTACTCGTTCACAAGTTTCGGTGGCGGCGACACCTCGCAGATTTTTCTGGAGGGCAACAACCAGCGGAACGCGCTTTCCGTGCGGGCCTATGCCTACCAGATTTCGCAGGAGGACTATACCGACAGCGAATTCGATGCCAACGGCTTCTCGCCCGTCGGCAGCTCGCTGCAGGACAAGCAGCCGCTGGTGCTCCCCGTCATCGACTACGACTATGTCTTTGCCGATCCGATACTGGCAGGTGAGCTGGCCCTTACTGCGAACTTCACTTCGCTGACACGCGACGAGACAGACGCGTTCTCGATCGATGGCGGCACGACGCCGAAATTCCGCGGCGTCGACGGTACTTTCTCGCGCGTGTCGGTCAAAGGCAACTGGCGGCGGACCTTCATCGACCCGCTAGGCCAGTCCTTCACTCCGTTCGCCTATGTGCGCGGTGACCTGTTCTTCCTGGCCTCCCCCGATTCCGACGTGACCGCGCTGACAGGTGAAAGCTTCGTTGGCCGCGCGATGCCGGCGGTGGGCCTGGAATACCGCTATCCGTTCATTGCCACATTCAACGGCGGCAACCAGATCCTCGAGCCGGTGGCGCAGATCGTTGCCCGTCCCGATGAGCAGCGGATCGGCGAACTGCCGAACGACGATGCCCAGAGCATCGTTTTCGACACGACGACGCTTTTCGACCCGGACAAGTTTTCCGGTTTCGACCGGTCCGAAGGCGGCACACGTCTCAATTTGGGCGTCAACTACAAGCTCCAGCTCGACAGCGGCTATTATCTCAGCGGGCTTGTCGGCCGGTCCTATCATCTTGCGGGCGAAAACTCCTACGCCACGCCAGACATTCTTGGCGCCACGCAGGATTCGGGTCTTGAAAACGATCTATCCGATTATGTCGGCAGCCTTTACCTCGATACGCAATACGGCGTGAAACTCGGCGCACAAGCACGGCTGGACAAGGACGACTTCTCTCTCAATCGCGTTCAGGCGCAGGCAAGCGCGATCTACGGTCCCGTCGTTTCCTCGCTTGCCTATGCATTCCTGAACGCGCAGCCAGATGTTGGTATCGACGACCCGCGCGAGGAATTGCTAGGCTCCGCAAGCCTGCGGATCGAGGAAAATTGGCGTATCTTCGGTTCCATGCGCTACGATCTGCAGAACAGCAACATCGTGCAGGACGGCATTGGCATCGGCTATGACGATGAGGGCTTCTCGCTTTCCGTAACCTATGCCGAGGACCGCAGCCGGAATGACGGCGACGAGGTTAACCGGACGCTCTATTTCCGACTCGGCCTGAGAACCATCGGCAATACCCAAGTATCCAGCGGTGTTCTCAATTAAACCGACGTGTCCGGCGAGTCGGGGCAAGGCAGTTGCCCCGTTCAACTCAAACCAGAAGATATCGGTCTTTTCACGCCCGCGGACAGTCGACCGGTAGGCACGCCCCGACATCCAAAAGTCATCATACCGCCACGAAATAAGGCATGATGCGGGGAAACTTTGAAATTGCCGGCATGATATGCGAAACATCATGTCACAAAACAACGAACTTCGGTTTGGCCTGATGCCAGCACGGATGGTTATTCAATGCGACTTCGTTTTGCCCCGGTCTTCTTTAGCCTCGCTCTGATATTGTCGGCGCCGCTGTCCCAGCCGGCGAATGCCGCTATCAAGGTGGTCGTCAACGATGTGCCGATCACTGATTACGACATCAGCCAGCGGGCGCGGCTGATCACACTCACGCAAAGAACTGCCGCCGGTGTTGCCAAGAAGCAGGCCGAAGAAGAGCTGATTGACGATCAGGTGAAGCTGACAGAAGCCGAAAGGGTCGGGATCGATATCGGTCCGTCGGAAGTCGACAACGCCTACAACAACATCGCGCGCAATGTGAAAATGTCGCCGGCGCAGCTTTCCAAAGCCCTGCAGAGCGGTGGCGTGAAACCGGACACGCTCAAGAGACGGCTGAAGGCACAGCTCGCCTGGAGCCAGTTGATGCGCTCGCGGTTTTCCGGCGGCGTCGACGTAAATGAATCCGATATCATTGCGGCCTTGAAGAAGACCGACGAAGAAGACCGGCAGAAATCCGTGGAATACGACCTCAAGCGTGTCATCGTCGTTGTGCCAAAGAACTCCTCCGGCGGGTTCAAGTCCAAGCGAAAGAACGAAAGCGACCAGATCCGTTCCGCCTTCAACGACTGCGATGCCGCCGGCACCGTGCTTGGCAAGTTCAGTGAAGTCGTCGTTCAACCGATCGGGCGACGGCTGGAAACCGAACTGCCGGAAGACCTGCGCGCCGAGATCCAGGCGCTCGAACCGGGACGCCTGACCAAGCCTTCAACCACGCCGATCGGCTATGAGATGATTGCCGTTTGCGGGAAGCGGGAAATCGCGTCGGATATCGCGGTCCGCACCGAAGTGGAAAATGAACTGCGCGCCAAGGAAGGCGAAGCCCAGTCCCGCCGGTTCCTGATGGAAATCCGCCGCCGCGCCACCATCATTTACCGCTGATCCCATATGCGTTCGCCCAAGGAGTCGATCGCCGTCAGCATGGGAGAGCCTGCCGGTATTGGACCGGACCTCGTTCTCATGGCGTGGGCCAACCGCAAGTCATTGGGCTTGCCTCCCTTTTATGTACGCGGCGATGAAAGCCTGTTCCGCAGCCGCGCGGAAAGGCTGGGCATGTCTGCCAGGCTGCAAGCAGTTGCACCGGAAGAGGCATGTGCTGCCTTTTCGAAGGCACTGCCGATCGTCCAGACCGGCCCTGCCCTTGCCGACCGGCCCGGCGAAGAAGATCCGGAGACGGCAGCCTCCGTCATCGCCGCCATCGAGGGCTGTGTCGAAGACATATGGTCGGGAAGCGCCACGTCGCTTGTCACCTGCCCGATCAACAAGGCAGCCCTCTACCGGACCGGCTTTACCTTTCCAGGCCACACGGAATATCTTGGCTCGCTTGCCGAGCGGCACTGGCCCGGCGAGCCTTCGCAGCCCGTGATGATGATTGCGGGACCCGAGCTGATGGTTGTTCCCGTTACCATCCATATCGCCCTCAAAGACGTTCCAGAAGCCCTGACGAGCGCACTGATCGTCGATACGGCGGAGATCACAGCCCGCGACCTGAAAAACCGGTTCGGCTACCATACGCCCCGGCTGGCGCTGTGCGGGTTGAACCCGCATGCGGGCGAAAACGGTTCCATGGGCATCGAAGACCGCGATATCATCGCCCCTGCCGTCGATCGTCTTCGCAACATGGGCATCGAGGCCAGCGGACCGCACTCGGCCGATACGCTGTTCCACCCCCAGGCACGGGCACAATACGACTGTGTTCTCGGCATGTATCACGATCAGGTTCTGATCCCGGCCAAAACCATCGGCTTCGACGACAGTGTCAATGTCACGCTCGGCCTGCCTTTTGTGCGCACATCACCCGATCATGGTACAGCCTACAATCTTGCCGGAACCGGCGGGGCCCGGATCGACAGTTTCGCAGCATCGCTGCGCATGGCGGACGTCCTCGCCAATCCCGACCGCCTTTAGGACTTCGCCAGATGGCACAGATCGACGACCTGCCCCCGTTACGCGAGGTGATTGCGACCCATGGCCTCAATGCCAAGAAGTCGCTCGGACAGAACTTTCTGCTCGACCTCAATCTGACGTCCCGCATAGCCCGTTCCGCCGGCAGCCTGGATGACTGCACCGTGCTCGAGATCGGACCGGGACCGGGCGGCCTCACAAGGGCGCTGCTTGCGAGCGGCGCGAAGAAAGTGGTCGCCATCGAAAAGGACAGCCGCTGCCTGCCTGCGCTTGCCGAAATTGCCGCGCATTATCCAGGTCGTCTGGAGGTGATCGAGGGAGACGCGCTGGAGATCGATCCGCTGGCTGTAACTGGCGGCGACAAGGTCCGGATTGCTGCGAACCTGCCCTACAACGTCGGCACGCAACTCCTTATCAACTGGATCACCACGGCGGATTGGCCACCCTTCTGGTCGTCGTTGACATTGATGTTCCAGAAAGAAGTCGGCGAGCGGATCAGCGCGGAACCCGGGTCCAAGGCCTATGGGCGGCTTGGCGTCCTGGCCGGCTGGCGCTGCAAGGGTGGCATCCTCTTCGATATCAGCCCGAAGGCCTTCACGCCGCCACCGAAGGTCACCTCCGCTGTCGTGCATCTTGTCCCGAACCTGGCACCGCTTGCCTGTGACCTGAAGGCTCTGGAAAAGATCACCGCGGCCGCCTTCGGTCAGCGGCGCAAGATGCTCAGGGCCAGCCTGAAGGCGCTCTCGCCCGATGCGGAAGGGCTGATCGAGCAGGCCGGACTTAAACCGACGGCGCGTGCGGAGGAAATCGACATTGCCGGCTTTGTCGACCTGGCAAACACCTTCAGGAATGCCCGGGCTGTTTAGTGCCTTTGGGGCGGTATCCGGTCTCGGATTTCCTGCAACCTCCCGTCTCGACCGCCTTGAGGTTTTCCGGATCATCGAGCCCGAGATCCCGCGCAAGCCAAACAGGCAGGGCATTGTTGCTTCCGGGCTGGGCGGAGTTGGGAAGGAGAACGGATCTCTTCTTTTGTATCAGTGACTTGAGCCAGTTGATGTTCATGTTCAGCCTCGTTGGTGACGAAGCCAAGATGTCAGAGCTCTTTCCCAATGTAATTGAATAAGACTGCATGCTATCATTCAGTAATGAATAGCAGCGATTTCGATTGGGATGCGGTGCGGGTGTTTCTTGCCGTCGCCGAACATCAAAGCCTCAGCCGGGCAGCACAGGAGCTTGGTCTTTCGCAGCCAACTGTTGGCCGGCACATCGCACGGCTGGAAGAGCAACTGGACGTGCAGCTCTTCGATCGGCGGCAAACAGGTTACGACCTTACAGGCGGTGGCCGGAGGCTGTTGAAAGTGGCCAGATCCATGGCACGTGGCGCTGCCGATTTCAGCCGTGCCGTTGATCTGGAGAAACTCGATTCTCCGGACCAGGTCTGCAGGATAACCCTGGGCGAATGGGGTCAGCATTTCCTCACCCGGCATCTCGACGACATCACCCGAGGGCTGTCAGGGGTGCGGCTGGAGTTCTATGCGGACGATGCCTTCTGGGATCTCAGCCGGAATTCGGCCGATATAGCCATCGGCAACCGCGCCCCGAAGCATCCGCACCTGATCGCCCAGAAGATGGGAGAAATCGCCTTCCACGTTTATGCCTCGGAAGATTTCTGCAACAGGCATCCGGAGACCACCGATCCCTCGACCTGGCAAGATCAGGTCTGGGCAGGTTATTGCGGCAACAGGGCCCGGCTCAAATCTTCTCAATTGCTCAACGAAATCCTGCAGGGACGCCCGTGCCGCTACGCGGTCAACAGTTCGGTCGCGCTCTGCAATGTTCTCCAAGCGGGACACGCGATGGGTATTTTGCCGGATTGGATCGCCGAGGCCGAGGGATTGAAGCGCCTGACGGCGAAACCGCTCGCCCAAAACGAAAGCTGGATGAGTTTCCACGAGCGGCTGCGTTTCCATCCGACACTGTCGGAGGTCAAGAACCGGATCGTCCAGCTCTACCGGCAACGCACCGCCACGACGGCGGAGTTGTCGAGACGCAATCTGAAGTCAGCCTGACTTTCGAATTCGATCAGGCGTTTTCGCCGAGCTCCTGCTCCAGGTCGTCGACCATGCCCTGGATGAGCGGACCGATCTTGGGAGAGCGGAACTGCTTCAGCCTCTCGGCCCGCAGGATCGCGCGAACGTTTTCGTACGCCCGTTCCAGATCGTCGTTGACGACCACATAATCGTATTTCGACCAGTGGCGCATTTCGCCGACGGCGGTCTTCATGCGCTTGAGGATAACTGAATCCTCGTCTTCGGCACGCCGCTTCAGGCGGGATTTCATTTCGGCTATGGACGGCGGCAGAATGAAGATGGAAACAACGTCGTCGCGCATCTTCTCATAAAGCTGGAAGGTGCCCTGGATATCGATATCGAACAGGATGTCCTTGCCGTTCTCGATGGCATTCTCGACCGGACCGCGCGGCGTGGCGTAATAGTTGCCATGCACTTCGGCCCATTCCAGCAACTCGTCGTGCTCACGCATCCGCTCGAACTGTTTCGCATCGAGGAATTTGTAATGCACGCCGTCGACTTCACTGGAGCGGCGTGGCCGCGTGGTGACGGAAATGGAGAGGGCGAGATTGTCCTCGTTCTGCAGAAGCAGGCGCGCGATGGTGGATTTGCCAGCGCCTGAGGGCGACGACAGCACAAGCATCAGGCCGCGGCGCTGCTGCTCGGCCTCTTCCGCACTCACGGTGGTCCCTTTCGGGGTTCCTGCGGGCGCGTCGGTCATGGGCTTACTCCAGGTTCTGTATCTGCTCACGCATTTGATCGATAACGGCCTTCAAGTCCAGCCCGATTGCCGTCAGTTCCACGTCGTTCGACTTGGAACAGAGCGTATTGGCTTCCCGGTTGAATTCCTGCGCCAGAAAATCAAGGCGCCGGCCGATGGCGCCGCCCGTGTCCATCAACTCGCGCACCGCCGCCACATGGGCATGGAGCCGGTCCAGTTCTTCGCGGATATCCGCCTTGGTGGCGAGAAACACCGCTTCCTGATGCAGGCGCTGGGGATCGAGCTGGCCGTCGGAGGCATCCATCAGTTCGGCAAGCTGCTTCTTCAAGCGCGCCTTGATCGCGTCCGGCTTGCGCGCCGGCAGGCCCTCGGCTGCCTGTGTCAGTTCCGCTATGTGGTCGATCTGGTCGCGCACGACCCGGCTGATCGCCTGCCCTTCCGTGTGACGCATGTCGACGAGATCGATCAGCGCCGCATCGAGCGTGGTCAGAAGCGCATTGTGCAGAGCTGCCTGAACCTCCTCGTCCTCTTCCGGTTCCTTAAGCTCGAAGACGCCTTTCTGGGAGAGGATGCCGTCGAGGGACGGCGGGGCTAGATCGGGAACCCTGTTCTTCAGAAGCTCGATCGTGGCGAGCACGGCATCCAGCGCGGACTCATTGACCTGCAACTGCTGTTCCGACTGGTCCCGCTGCATCGCAAGTCCGACGGAGACGTTGCCGCGCCGCAGAAGCTTGCTGCAGCGCTCACGTATCCTGGGTTCCAGCGTTTCAAGTCCCGTCGGAATACGGATCCTGAGATCCAGAGACTTGCCGTTCACGGATCTCAGTTCCCAGGTCCAGCGGACCTGTCCGGATTCGCCCAGAGCGCGTGCGAATCCCGTCATGCTGGCCAGTGCCATCTGCCCCCTCCGAAATCGGCCGGCCGCACCGCCTGAACGGCGCGCCCGGTCAGTTGGACGTTGCCGGCTGTGTTGCTTGGTCTTGTTCAGCCTGCCGTCTGTCTTTTTCCACCTGGCGCCATTTGCGGACATTGGCCTGATGCTGCTCATATGTCTCGGCAAAAACATGCCCGCCCGTGCCGTCAGCGACAAAATAGAGATCCAGCGTCCGGGACGGATTGGCGACCGCTTCCATGGCGGCGCGTCCTGGATTGCCGATCGGACCGGGCGGCAGACCGTCGATCTGATAGGTGTTGTACTCGTTTTCTTGCTTCAGCTCGGACTGCTTGATCGCCGAGCGGTCCTTGAGCCAGGCTTCGCCGCCGTATAGGCCGTAGAGGATCGTCGGATCGGACTGCAGGCGCATGCTCTTGTTGAGTCGGTTGACGAAGACGCCTGCCACGCGCGGACGTTCATCGGCCAGCGCGGTTTCCTTCTCGACGATGGAGGCAAGGATCACCAGTTCCTCGGGTGTCTTTACCGGCAAGTCGTTGGTACGCCGTTCCCAGATCTCGGAAAGCAGTTTCGTCTGGGCCGCCTTCATCTGGTTGATGACTTCCTGGCGGGACGTGCCACGCGCGAAAGTATAGGTCTCGGGCAACAAAGCCCCTTCAACCGGAATGTCGGTGATCTCGCCGGTCAGCACAGGATGCTCGCGCACCCGCTCGATGATCTGGGCGGTTGTCCAGCCTTCCGGAACCGTGACGGAATGGGTAACCGCGTTGCCTTCAACCAGATCGGTCATGACATCTTGCATGGAAACGCCAGGCTTGAAGGCATATTCACCGGCCTTGAGCTTGGTCGCATTCTTGTAGAACCGGATACCCAGGTTGAAGATCCATTCGTCGACCAGGCTGTCAGCGATGACCCCCTGCCCGGACAGCCTGTCCGTGATGCCGGTGAGCCCTGCCCCGGAGGAGATCACCACCGTAGCCTCTTTCTGCAGTGGCCCGGCTTCCTCGAATTTCTCCTTGCCGAAATAAAGCGCACCGCCGACGGCGGCCAACCCGAACACAGTCAGGGTCAGGATCAGATTTATCAGGATGACCAGCGGGTTGCGGACGTGGCGCGAACGCTGCGGCGGGGCCGGAGCGGGCTCGGGCTGCAAGGCTTCACGCGGGCTTTTGGGCTTAATGCGCATATTCGGTCGCACCTCCAAGAGTGAGCCCCCAAATCCCTGATTCAGGCTCAAACGGACCAGTTGTCTGGATCAAAGTCTCCGGCCGGACCGATGGATTCGGCCCGGCCGGAGCAACTTGACTGGGTTATGCGGCAACTTTGCGGAAGACAAGCGAGGCATTTGTGCCGCCGAAGCCGAAGGAGTTCGACAGGGCAACGTTGACGTCCAGCTTCTTCGGCTTGTGCGGCACCAGATCGATAACCGTCTCGACGGACGGATTGTCGAGGTTGATGGTCGGTGGCGCCATGCTGTCGCGAATCGCCAGAACCGAGAAAATCGCCTCGACAGCACCGGCGGCCCCCAGAAGGTGGCCGATCGAGGATTTGGTCGACGACATGGTCAGGCGGGAAGCGTGTTCGCCGGCAAGGCGCGTGACGGCGCCGAGTTCGATCTCGTCTCCGAGCGGCGTCGACGTGCCATGTGCATTGACATAGTCGATTTCGGCCGGTGTCACCCCTGCCCGCTTCAGCGCCGCTTCCATGCAGCGGAAAGCGCCGTCGCCGTCGGAGGACGGTGCGGTGATGTGGTAGGCATCGCCGGAGAGACCGTAACCGATGATCTCGGCGTAGATGTGCGCTCCGCGGCGGACCGCGTGTTCGTATTCTTCCAGAACGACAACGCCTGCGCCTTCACCCATGACAAAGCCGTCGCGGGCAGTGTCATAGGGGCGCGAGCCGCGTTCGGGTTCGTCGTTGAAGCCCGTCGACAGTGCACGGCAGGCGGCAAAACCGGCAAGCGCCAGACGGCAGACCGGAGATTCGGCCCCACCGGCCACCATAACGTCGGCATCGCCGAAAGCGATCAGGCGCGAAGCATCGCCGATGGCGTGCGCACCGGTCGAACAGGCGGTGACGACGGCGTGGTTCGGGCCTTTCAGACCGTGACGGATGGAGACATAGCCACCTGCCAGGTTGATGAGGCGTCCGGGAATGAAGAAGGGGGAAATGCGCCGCGGGCCTTTTTCGGCCAGCAGATGCGCGCCCTGTTCGATACCCTGCAGGCCGCCGATACCGGAGCCGATCAGGACGCCCGAACGGACCTGTTGTTCGTAAGTTTCCGCCTTGAAGCCGGAATCGGCCATCGCCTGGTCGGCAGCAGCCATCGCATAGACGATGAAGTCATCGACCTTGCGCTGTTCCTTCACGTCCATCCAGTCATCCGGATTGAACGCACCTTCGACCGACGGATCGCGCGGGATCTGGCAAGCGATTTGGCAGGCCAGATCGTCAACCTTGAAGTTCGTGACCTTGTTGGCCCCGCTTTTTCCTTCGAGGATCTTTTTCCAAGTGACATCGACACCGCTGCCAAGCGGCGTCACCATGCCCAACCCAGTTACGACAACTCGCCTCATACACCCGCACTTACGTTGGCAGGGCCAGGCGGGGTTTCACCCCGCCGGCCCGATCTTCAAACAATCCTCAAGAAGGGCTGAAACCCTTACTTGTTGGCTTCCAGGAATTTGACAGCGTCGCCAACGGTAAGGATGGTTTCTGCTGCGGTGTCCGGGATTTCAACGCCGAATTCTTCTTCGAAAGCCATGACCAGCTCAACGGTGTCAAGGCTGTCAGCGCCCAGATCGTCGATGAAGCTTGCGCCCTCGACAACCTTGTCAGCGTCAACACCGAGGTGTTCGACGACGATTTTCTTTACCCGATCCGCGATATCGCTCATTTTTCACTTCCTTGGTTTTCATCTATTCGTCACTCGCGAAACTGCCCCGGACCGGTTTTACGAAAGCGGCGGCGCGAACTCGCGGTTTTAAAGATGTCGTCGCACCGCCAGTCCGGGTTTTCTGGTCAGACGGTGCAATTCGGAACAATCGGCGGGTAGGTAACACACTTTGTTGACCTTGACCAGCCGGTCCAGACCGCTTCTGAGCGACCCGGATTCTTTTTGCCTGCTCGGCGAAACTTCCTTTTAAATCATAGCCATGCCGCCATTGACGTGCAGGGTCTGGCCCGTCACGTAGGCAGCTTCGGTGCTGGCGAGGTAAACGGCGGCAGAGGCGATTTCAGCCGAAGTACCCAAACGCCCGGCAGGCACGCTCGTCAAAATCGATTCTTTTTGCTTGTCGTTGAGCGCATCCGTCATCGCCGTTTCGATGAAACCGGGCGCGATGGTGTTGACCGTAACGTTGCGGCTGGCCACTTCCCGGGCAAGCGACTTGTACATGCCGATCATGCCCGCCTTGGCCGCGGCATAGTTTGCCTGGCCCGGATTGCCGGTAACGCCGACAACCGAGGTGACGCCGATGATGCGGCCGGACCGGCGCTTCATCATGCCCTTGATCGCGGCACGGCACAGCCGGAACCCGGAAGACAGATTGACTTCCAGAACCTGATCCCACTCCTCGTCCTTCATGCGCATGAAGATGTTGTCGCGGGTGATCCCGGCATTGTTGACAAGGATATCGACGGAGCCCATCTTCTCTTCGGCAACCGGAAGCAGCGCATCAACCTCGGCCCGGTCGGAGAGGTTCGCCGGGGTGACGAAGGCGCGCTCGCCGAGATCGGCGGCCAGGGCCTCCAGCTTTTCGGCACGCGTGCCGGAGAGGGACACCGTCGCTCCTTGAGCATGCAGCGCACGCGCGATCGCTTCGCCGATCCCGCCGGTGGCGCCGGTGACGAGGGCCGTCTTCCCTTCCAAGCTGAACATTGAGGTTCCTTCCGTAGATCTGACTTCTTTTTCTTCCGGCCTCAGGGGCCGCATGGGTGCTGGCTGATATAAGCCTTATCCGGAGATCTTTTCCAGAAGGGCGTCGATATCTTCAGGCGTGTTCACGGCAAGACCCGCCGCATCCTTGGCAATACGCTTGACCATTCCGGTCAGAACCTTGCCGGTACCGACCTCGACGAATGTGTCGACGCCGTTTTCCGCCAGCCAGGTCACGCTTTCACGCCAGCGCACGGTGCCGGTGACCTGCTCGACGAGCCGGGCACGGATTTCGTCCGCATCGGTGATCGGACGCGCCAAAACGTTGGCGACCAGCGGCACCGCCGGCGAGCGGATGTCGGCGCTGGCCAGTGCTTCCGCCATCTTGTCTGCAGCCGGAGCCATCAGCGAGCAATGAAACGGTGCGCTGACCGGCAGCATCACCGCACGGCGCGCGCCTTTGGCCTTGGCGATCTCAACGGCCCGCTCGACGGCGGCCAGATGTCCGGAGACCACAACCTGGCCCGGCGCATTGTCGTTGGCCGCCTGGCAGACTTCGCCCTGGGCAGCAGCTTCCGCCACTTCCACTGCGACGTCGAAATCGAGACCGAGAAGAGCCGCCATGGCACCCTGCCCGACCGGAACGGCGTTTTGCATCGCATCGCCGCGAGCCCGCAGGAGGCGTGCGGCGGTTCCGACGTCAAAGCTGCCGGCGGCGGCAAGCGCGGAATATTCGCCGAGCGAGTGACCGGCGACGAAGGCGGCGCTGGAGGAAAGATCGAAACCGCGGGCTTCCAGAACGCGCATCGTGGCAAGGCTGACTGCCATCAGCGCCGGCTGGGCGTTCGCCGTCAGCGTCAACGCGTCTTCCGGACCGTTCCACATGATGTCTGACAGCTTCTGGCCAAGCGCCGCGTCGACCTCGTCGAAGACGGCTTTTGCCTCTGGAAAGGCATCGGCAAGGGCTTTGCCCATTCCAACGCTCTGGCTGCCCTGACCGGGAAAGGTGAATGCAATGGTCATCTGGAAACGCCTCCGAGACTCGTGAGCGGACCTTGGGCCAATGAGGCGTTAGGTCGACGGCTATATAGAAAGCGGAGAAGACAGTCCGGCATGGACTGAAATCGACTTGGCGCGAGGCTATGATACGGCGGGGGCCGGACTGTCAAGGCCCGGCGGGCAATCATTTGCCAAAATTGGCGGCTTTCGCCCGTTTTCCGTTGGAGAGTAGGCTGGGAAGGCTATCCGCGTTGACACGCCTGCCTCCCTTATCTAATGCCGCTTCCGGACCGGTGATGCGAAAAGTGGTTGGATCCTGCATGGCCTGCCTTCCCGCAATTATTCACCGCGGACGCTTGCATTTTTCGCAGAACCGAGTATAGAGCGCGCTTCATCCGGGATTTGGCCGGGGGCTGAACGGAAGGGCTTTGCCAGGATCGGTAAAAAGATCCGACTTCCCGTGTCTCCGCTCTCGTTAGAATTCTCGTGCCTTTCCGGGGCTACGAGGAGGCTCTGCGCCGATCCCGCGTTGTCAACACGAGGAAAGGCTTGTTTCCATGCCTCTTTACGAGCACGTATTCCTGGCGCGCCAGGATATTTCGACCCAGCAGGTCGAACAACTCGTCGAACAGTACAAGGGCCTCATCGAAGGCGCTGGCGGCACTGTCGGCAAGGTGGAAAGCTGGGGTCTGCGTTCCATCGCATACCGCATCAAGAAGAACCGCAAGGCTCACTACACTCTGATGAACATCAACGCGCCGCACGCAGCGGTCGCTGAAATGGAACGTCAGATGGGTCTCAGCGAAGACATTCTCCGCCACATGACCTTCAAGGTCGAGGAACTCGACGAAGAGCCGTCTGCAATGATGCAGAAGCGCGACCGCGACGACCGCCGTGGCGGCGAGCGTGGTGACCGCGGCGATCGCGGCGGCCGTTTCGGCGACCGCGGTGGTGACCGGGGTGGACGTGGTGGCGACCGGGGCGAACGCGCTCCGCGCCGGGCAGAAGGGGAGTAAGATAGATGGTTGATGTTGCACAGCTTCCGAGCCGTCGTCCGTTCTTCCGCCGCCGGAAGACCTGCCCGTTCTCCGGCTCCAACGCGCCGAAGATCGATTACAAGGACATCCGTCTGCTGCAGCGCTACATTTCCGAGCGCGGCAAGATCGTCCCGAGCCGCATCACCGCGGTTTCCGCGAAGAAGCAGCGTGAACTGGCCCGCGCCATCAAGCGCGCACGCCTGCTCGGCCTGCTGCCCTTCGTGATCAGCTAAGATCTCCTGTTTCAGGAGACACCATCTCCCGGGCCCGCCCGGGAGACCCGAATTGGGGCCGCGGGCAAACGGCCTCTAACCACCTCACCGGTGGGACAGTAGGAGAAAGACATGCAGATTATCCTTCTTGAGCGTATCGCAAAGCTCGGCCAGATGGGCGACACCGTTCGCGTTCGCGACGGCTATGCCCGTAACTTCCTGCTGCCGCAGGGCAAGGCACTGCGCGCCAACAAGGCAAACCTGGAGCGTTTCGAACGTGAGCGCGCCCAGCTTGAAGCCCGTAACCTGGAACGCAAGACCGAAGCTTCGGCCGTTGCCTCCAAGCTGGACGGCGAATCCCTGGTGATGATCCGTTCCGCCGGCGAGACCGGTCAGCTCTACGGTTCCGTTTCCACCCGCGACATCGCCGACGGCCTGACCGCAGCCGGCTTCACCGTCTCCCGCAGCCAGGTCGAGCTGCGCAGCCCGATCAAGACGATCGGCCTGCACTCGGTCCTGATCCAGCTGCACCCGGAAGTGGAAGTCTCGGTCAAGGTCAACGTTGCGCGTTCCGAAGACGAAGCTGTCCGTCAGGCGGCCGGTGAAGACCTCACCACCCCGGAACAGGACGTCTTCGAATTCGAAGAGGAAGAAGACACCGAAGAAGGTGCCGACGCTTCCGACGAAGCTTCGGTGGAAGACGAAGCCTAAGGCTTCCCTCCTTTACCGGCTTACGAAAACGGCGCTGTTCTCAGCGCCGTTTTTATTTTGCCAGCATTTCAATTTCCGCACCCGCGAAGAGCTTTCATGCGACAGCTTCAAAGCCTCTTCCAAGGCCTTGAATCCGCTAGCCATTTCATTAACCGTCTATTAACCTTTCCAAAAATATGATTGAATTCAATAACTAAGCGCTACCCTCTTGAGTCTTCAATCGACTTTGGAGTCAAGCAGGATTCGAAACTTTCCCCGTTGATCTGCCCGGAGCGGTGGGAATCAAAAACAGCGGTTTTTGATCCTTGAGCCCTCCCCCGCCACAGAGTATTCCGGATGAACTTTGGTCATCGGGGGACGATATGAAGGGCACGTTACAGAAGGTCGAGACGGAAGAAGACGTCCAGCGCCTGGCGCCGCACAACGCGGAAGCCGAACGGCAGCTGCTGGGGGCGATTCTGGTCAACAACGAGACTTTCTACCGGGTTTCCGACTTCCTGGAACCGCACCATTTCTTCGTCCCGCCGCATCAGGACATCTACGAGAAGATCAGCCACCTGATCCGGGCCGGCAAGACCGCCTCTCCGATTACCCTGAAGACCTTCTATCCGGCCGATGCCAAGATTGCCGACCTGTCGGCGACCCAGTTCCTGCTGCGGCTTGCGGGCGATGCCGCCTCGATCATCAACGCCGAGGATTACGGCCGTACCATCTATGACCTTGCCATCCGGCGGAACCTCATCCGCATCGGCGAGGACATGGTCAACATCGCCTATGACGCTCCGATCGACGTGCCGCCCTCGCAGCAGATCGACGATGCGGAGCGGCGGCTGTTCGAACTCGCCGAAACCGGCCGCAGCGAAGGTGGCTTCGTCTCCTTTGGCGACGCGTTGAGCGAAACCATCGAGATGGCCCACGCCGCCTATAACCGCGAAGGCGCCCTCTCCGGCATTTCGACCGGCATGCGCGAACTCGACCGGCTGATGGGCGGATTGCAGCATTCGGATCTGATCGTGCTCGCCGGACGTCCCGCCATGGGCAAGACGTCTCTGGCAACCAACATCGCCTACAACATCGCCCAGTCCTACAAGTCCGAGGAACAGCAGGACGGCTCTATCAAGACCATCAATGGCGGTGTCGTCGGCTTCTTCTCGCTGGAAATGTCGGCCGAACAGCTGGCCACACGTATCATTTCCGAGCAGGCCGAGATTTCCTCCTCGAAGATCCGCCGCGGAGACATCACGGAAGCGGAATTCGAAAAGCTCGCGGCCTGCGCCCAGACAATGCAGACGGTCCCGCTGCATGTGGACCAGACCGGCGGTATCTCCATCGCCTCGCTGGTGGCCAAGGCGCGGCGGCTGAAACGCCAGCGCGGCCTGGATCTGCTCGTGGTCGACTATATTCAGCTGCTCTCCGGCTCGGCGAAGAATTCCGGCAACCGTGTCCAGGAAATCACCGAAATCACCACGGGCCTGAAGGCGCTGGCCAAGGAGCTTCAGGTGCCGATCATCGCCCTTTCCCAGCTCTCCCGTCAGGTGGAATCGCGCGACGACAAGCGGCCGATGATGTCGGACTTGCGTGAATCGGGCTCGATCGAACAGGACGCCGACGTGATCCTGTTCGTGTATCGCGAGGAATATTACCTCTCCAAGACAGAGCCGGAAGTCGGCTCTCCCGAATATGCCGCCTGGGAAGCCAAGCACGAGGCCGCCAAGGGCAAGGCCGAAGTCATCATTGCCAAGCAGCGTCACGGCCCGACCGGCACGGCCTACCTGCACTTCGAAGGTCAGTACACCCGCTTCTCCGACCTTGCCGAGGAAGATCACCTTCCTCAACGCTACGAATAGGCGCCGTCAGTCTGTTCGTTCCGGAAATTCGAAAGGTCGCGCCCACCCGGTTGCGACCTTTTGCGTGTTCTTGGAAGGTTGCACACCCATACGTGATTAAACCACTGTTAAACCTCATCATATACTTTAAGTAGTATCAAGTTGTCCCAAAGCCATTTCCTGTGAGCCCGCCTTGATATCCGCGAAGCAAAAACTGTTGGAGGAAGCCCGCGTCTTTCCACGCAGGCGGTGCAAGTGGCCGGGCATCCTGAAACAGGACGCCACTCACCGGCCTTGCGTCGTCGAGGATATCAGCGTCGGCGGTTGCCGCGTGGCGACCAACACCAAGGATCTGGAGCCCAACCAGCGGATCACCATCGAGATCGAAAGCCGCAAGTTGCGTTTCTACGGCGAGTTGCGCTGGGTGCGTTCCGGCGAAGCTGGCGTGGAATTCCTCTATATGGACTGAGTTGGCCGCGGAGCCATATGTCCCGATTTTCTCCTTTCGCCATTGGCATTTCAGCCCATCGATGCGCTAAACTCCCTATGCATTTCAGTCGATGATTCTGACGGGAGATCTCACCGGACCGTGTCGCCGATCCAGAAAAATTCCTATCCGGCCGGGCTATACGGCGGCCGTCTGACGATCGACCTTGAGGCGATTTCAGCCAATTGGACCTTCCTGAAGGACAAGCTGGCCCGTCATGTGGAGTGTTCCGCTGTCGTGAAGGCTGATGCCTATGGCATGGGTCAGGACCGGGTTGCACCAGCTCTTTATGAGGCCGGTTGCAGAACATTTTTTGTTGCGGTGCCAACCGAGGCAATCGAACTTCGGCAAATACTTCCGGAGGCTGTCATATACGCCCTCGACGGGCTCTTTCCGCAAACGGGAGACCTGCTTCTGGAGCATGACATCCGGCCTGTTCTAGGTTCCATCGGGGAACTGGTGGAATGGGCTGGTCTGTGCAAGTCCGCCGGAAGAACTCTCGATGCCGCGGTCCATGTCGACACCGGCATGCACCGGCTGGGCCTGTCGCTTTCCGAATTCTCAGAAGCGCTGAACGACCCGGGTTTACTTGGGCCGTTTCGTCCCTCTCTTCTCATGAGTCACCTCGCCTGCGCGCCTACACCTGAAAATCCGATGAACCGGCGCCAGTTGAAGCTTTTCCGCGAGGTTACGGACGCTTTCGACCATATTCCGCGATCGTTGGCGAATTCCGCAGGCGTGCTGATGGGCCCCGATTACCATTTCGATCTCGTGCGTCCGGGAATTGCACTCTATGGCGGCGTTGCAATCGAAACCGAACCCAACCCGATGCGGCCGACTGCGAAGGTCGAGGCCCGCATCATGATCGTGCGCGACGTTCCACCTGGGGACACGATTGGCTACGATGCAAGGTTTACCGCGCCCAGGCCACTGCGCAACGCAATTGTTGCCGCCGGCTATGCGGATGGTCTCATCCGGCGAGCCGGGTCCACCGACCAGCGGCCTGGTGGCTTCGGTATGATTGGCGGTTACAGGGTTCCGATCCTTGGCCGCATCTCAATGGATATGATCGCCCTTGACGTCACGGACGTGCCTGAACATCTCCTTCAGCGTGGCGCCTTTGTGGAAATGCTGGGCCCAGGTGTTGCCGCCGCCGACCTTGCCGCTTATGCCGACACCATCGACTACGAGTATCTGACAAGCCTCGGGCGGCGCTTTGAGCGCGTCTACGCCCCCCTCACCTGAACGGAAGAAATGATGGCGCGGCGGTCCACGTCCTTTGTCTGCCAGTCCTGCGGCGCTGTTACCGCCAAATGGGTCGGGCGCTGCGAAAGCTGCGGCGAGTGGAACACCATTGTCGAGGAGCAGACGGGAGGCGGCATCGGCGGCGGTCCCGGACGGGCTGCCCGCAGCAAGGGCCGCGTCGTTCCCCTGGTCGGCCTGCAGGGCGACACCAAGGAAGCCCCCCGCATCCAGTCCAAGGTGGCGGAGCTCGACCGGGTCACCGGCGGCGGTTTCGTGCGCGGCTCGGCACTTCTGGTCGGCGGGGATCCGGGCATCGGCAAATCGACGCTGCTGATCCAGGCGGCAGCGCAGCTCGCCAATCTCGGCCACCGGACCGTCTATATCTCCGGCGAAGAAGCCATAGGCCAGGTACGCCTCAGGGCCGAACGCCTCGGCCTTGCCGGCGCCCCGGTGGCACTCGCCGCAGAAACCAGTGTCGAGGATATTCTTGCAACGCTGGAGGCGGACACGGCCCCTGCCCTTCTGATCCTCGATTCGGTGCAGACGCTGTGGACCGACCAGGTTGAATCGCCTCCGGGCACAGTAACCCAGGTCAGGGCCTCGGCCCAGTCCATGGTCCGCTACGCCAAGAAGAACGGCACGACGCTGGTGCTCGTCGGTCATGTGACCAAGGACGGCCAGATTGCCGGTCCGCGCGTTGTCGAACATATGGTCGACGCCGTGCTCTATTTCGAGGGCGACGGTGCGCACCAGTACCGCATCCTGCGCTCGGTCAAGAACCGCTTCGGTGCGACCGACGAAATCGGCGTCTTCGAGATGACGGGAAAAGGCCTTCAGGAAGTGCCGAACCCTTCCGCGCTGTTTCTGGGCGACCGCAACACGTCGGCGCCTGGAGCTGCCGTCTTTGCGGGGCTGGAAGGCTCGCGGCCGCTTCTCATCGAGATCCAGGCGCTGGTGGCGCAATCCTCGCTCGGGACGCCGCGCCGGGCCGTGATCGGCTGGGACAGCGCACGCCTGTCGATGATCCTCGCGGTCCTGGAAGCGCGCTGCGGCGTGCGATTTTCGCAGCACGATGTCTACCTGAATGTTGCCGGCGGGCTCAAGATCAACGAGCCCGGCGCCGATCTTGCGGTTGCCGCGGCCCTCATCTCTTCACTCAGCGGACTTGCCCTTCCGGCCAATTGCGTCTATTTCGGCGAAGTCAGCCTTTCCGGGGCCATCCGGCCGGTCGCCCAGGCCCAATCGAGGCTGAAAGAAGCAGAGAAACTCGGCTTCGATCAGGCTTACTGCCCTGAGGGCAACCTCAAGGACAGCGCGGCCTCGTCCTTCAAGGCGACGGGATTGCCGGAACTTGGGGACTTTGTCGCCAAACTCTCGGCTGAGGCTAGTGCTTCACGGGGTAGTTGACGCATGATGGTCGCGGGTTCGAACTGAAGGTTTCGGCTCAGGAATGAGCACCAGACAGAGGATTTTTCAGGATCATGCCCATAACGCTGCTGGACGGACTGCTATTGGTCATCATGTTCATTTCGGCGGTCCTTGCGATGATCCGCGGGTTTGTCCGGGAAGTCCTTTCCATCGTCTCCTGGGTGGCAGCGGCAGCTGCGGCATTCCTGCTTTACGAGCGGGTGCTCCCCTACACCAAGCAGTATATCGACAATGAAATTGTCGCGATGGGCGTTTCTGCCGCGGCTGTCTTTCTGGTCACACTGCTGGTGGTCAGCTATATAACCATGCGGATTTCCGATTTCGTGCTCGACAGCCGCATCGGCGCGCTGGACAGGACGCTCGGCTTTGTATTCGGCGCAGTGCGCGGTTTGCTGCTGGTCGTGGTCGCGATGATGTTCTTCAACTGGTTCGTCCAGCCGGAGCAGCAGCCGCAATGGGTCCTGAACGCCAAGGCTCGGCCCATCCTTCTGTCGATCGGCGAACGGCTGGTGGCAGTGTTGCCGGAAGATCCGGAAAAGGCGATCCTGGAAAAGATCCGCCAGAGCCAGCAGTCGGGCAGCGGCGATACGCCGGCGGAAGAGCCGACATACAGCGATACCGAACGTCAAGGGGTCAACGACCTCCTGTCGACACAGGGCAACTGATCAGGTCAAACCTGACACGGGCAGCAGATCTGAAGGGCAGCAACCGGGGGCCGTGAGGCTCCTCAACCAGATCGTCCGGCGCTCCGGAGAGCGCGGGCAAAGGCAGTTTGTAACATCGTTCAATCTCCGTTCCTCCAGGTCGATCCCGGAGGACGGTTGACCGGAACCTAAAGCCGGACCTCCCCCGGCCGGAACGAAGGAGTGTTCGCCATGGCTGGCGGAACCGAAGTGCATGACCCGTTCGACATCAACGACGACACCTTGCGCGAGGAATGCGGGGTCTTCGGGATCCTGGGCCACGAGGATGCCAGCGCGCTGACGGCGCTCGGCCTGCATGCCTTGCAGCACCGCGGACAGGAAGCCGCCGGTATCGTCACCGTGGACAACGAGCAGTTCCGCGCCGAACGTCATCTCGGCCTCGTCGGCGATCATTTCTCTGACGCTGAAACGATCGAACGGCTGACCGGCAAGGCCGCCGTCGGCCATGTCCGGTATTCCACCACCGGCGAGACGATCCTGCGCAACGTCCAGCCGCTCTTTGCCGAACTCGACGGCGGCGGCATTGCCGTCTGTCACAACGGCAACTTCACCAACGCCATGACCCTGCGCCGCCAGTTGATCCGCGACGGTGCCATCTGCCAGTCGACCTCGGACAGTGAAGTCGTGCTGCAGCTTGTTGCCCGCTCGCGCAAGGGCAAGATCGTCGAACGCTTCATCGACGCCATCACCCAGATGGAAGGCGCCTATTCGCTGGTCGCACTCACGTCCAAGAAGCTCATCGGCGCCCGCGACCCGCTCGGCATCCGGCCGCTTGTTCTGGGCGATCTCAACGGCGCGCCGATCCTGGCGTCCGAGACCTGTGCGCTCGACATCATTGGGGCGAAGTTCATCCGCGAAGTGGAGAACGGCGAAGTTATCGTCTGCACCACGACCGGGATCGAATCCTTCTTCCCGTTCGGCAAGCGTCCCGCCCGCCCCTGCATCTTCGAATACATCTATTTCTCCCGTCCCGATTCCATTGTCGGCGGCCGCAGCGTCTATGACGTGCGCCGCGAAATGGGCCGCCAGCTTGCGCGTGAATCACATGTCGATGCCGACGTCATCGTGCCGGTGCCGGACAGCGGCGTGCCGGCGGCGATCGGCTTCAGCCAGGAAAGCGGGGTCCCGTTCGAACTCGGCATCATCCGCAACCACTATGTTGGCCGCACGTTTATCGAGCCGACGCAGCAGATCCGCGCTCTCGGCGTGAAGATGAAGCACTCCGCCAACCGGGCCCAGATCGAAGGCAAGCGCGTCGTTCTGGTCGACGACAGTCTGGTGCGCGGCACGACATCCGTGAAGATCGTGCAGATGATCCGCGAGGCCGGCGCCAAGGAAGTCCACTTCCGCCTCGCCAGCCCGCCGATCAAGTATTCGGACTACTACGGCATCGACACGCCGGTGCGCGAAAAGCTGCTTGCAGCCAAATACGGCCTTGAGGAAATGCGCGCCTATATCGGCGCCGATAGCCTCGCCTTCCTCTCCGTCGACGGCATCTACAAGGCCATGGGCTATGATGGGCGGGACGACAAGAACCCGCAATTCACCGACCATTGTTTCACCGGCGACTACCCGACACCGCTCACGGACCTTTCCGAAGACGAAGGCTTCGTCAAAGCTCCACGCCTTGTGGAAGTCGGCTAACTCCCTAAACCCCTCCTGAAGATCGATGTTCAGCCTTCCGGCGCCACCGCCGGAAGGATGTTCGATCCAAGAGATCACGCATGACCAAAGACTTCGAAGGCCGGATCGCGCTTGTGACCGGCGCCTCCCGCGGAATTGGCTACCAGATCGCGAAACAGCTTGGCGAGCGGGGCGCACATGTGATTGCGCTAGCCCGCACCGTCGGCGGCCTTGAGGACCTCGACGACGAGATCCGCGCAGCCGGTGGCGAGACGACGCTGGTCCCGGTCGACCTGACCGATTTCGACGCGCTGGACCGGCTTGGGGCCGCGATCTACGAGCGCTGGAAGAAGCTCGACATCCTGGTTGCCAACGCCGGCATGCTGGGCGTGCTGTCGCCTCTCGGTCATATCGGCGTGAAGGATTTCGACAAGGTGAGCGCGGTGAACATCACCGCCAACTGGCGCCTGATCCGCTCGCTTGATCCGCTGCTGCGCCAATCGGACGCGGGCCGGGCCCTCTTCCTGACCTCGGTTCATGCGAACACCTGCACGCCTTTCTGGGGTCTGCAATCGATCAGCAAGGCGGCTGTCGAGGCCATGGCCCGCACCTGGGCCAATGAAAGCCTGCAGACGAAGATGAAGATCAACATCGCCGATCCGGGACCGACCCGCACGGGCCTTCGCGCCAAGGCGATGCCGGGAGAAGCACCGGAGAACCTGCCGCAGCCGGCCGAGGTTGCCGCGGATCTGCTGCCGCTCCTCTCAGCGGATGTACTGGAGACCGGCGGCCTCTACGATCGCGTCAGCCGCGAATGGATCACGCCTTAAAGGCTCCTCATTCTTGACCTTTCATTGCTTCCGGATCAACGAACGATCCGGGAGCAAGCCGCAATGCGTAACGACATCAAGGCAATCGCCTGGGACTTCGACGGCGTTTTGAACCGCAACATCGTCGACGGACGCTTCGTCTGGGCAGACACGCTCGAAGAGGATCTCGGCATTCCGCTGCCGGAATTCGAGCGCGGTATTTTCGACGAAACCTTCTCGAACGTCATCAATGGCAAGACGGATCTGCAGGATCATGTCCAGAACTGGCTTGACCGGTCAGGCTACGGTCTTGGCGCTTCGGACCTGATCGACTACTGGTTCGACAAGGACGACTTGAAAGACCCCTACACATGCGGTCTGGTAGATGAAATCCAAAGTCTTGGGGTCGTGCAGATCATCGCGACGAATAACGAGACCCGGCGTGCAAGCTATATCGAGGACAAGGTCGGGTTCCTGTGTCTCGTCAGCCGCGTCTTCTCTTCCGGCCGTATCGGTCACGCAAAACCGGAAACGGCGTTCTTCGAACATGTCAGTGAAACACTCGGCCTGCCGCCAAGCGACATCCTGCTGATCGACGACAGCGCCTCCAACGTTCGCGCCGCCCAGTCACTTGGCTGGCAGGGTTTCCATTTCGACGGACGGACGCGCTTCGAACTTGCGTCCTTCCTTGGTCTTTGACAGCATTCCGGCACCGAAAGCATGTCGCGTTTAACTGGATATATCTTGCATCGCTTTTTGCGAAGAAACGCGATTTGCTCTCAAGGTCGCAAAGGAGCCCTGTCATGCAACTTGGTGCGTTCTCGGTCAGCCTGACCGTCAAGGACATCCGGAAATCAAAGACCTTTTATGAAGGACTGGGATTTTCAGACCTGGGCGGTTCGGGCGACGACGGCTGGCTGATCATGAAGAACGGAGAGACCGTCATCGGGCTCTTTCAAGGCATGTTCGACAAGAACATGCTGACCTTCAATCCGGGCTGGAACCAGAGCGCGGAAAAGCTGGAGAATTTTCAGGACATTCGCGAGCTGCAGAAAGCGCTGAAAGCCAGGGGCTATCAATTTGCGAGCGAGGCTGATGAAACATCAAGCGGTCCGGCCAGCTTCATGCTGATCGATCCGGACGGCAATCCGATTTTGATCGACCAGCATGTCTGACCTGGAAGCTTAAGCCGCCTCGAGCGGCGCGAAGGAGCTTTCTGCGATTTCCTGAAGATCGGCAAAGACACCCGGAGCGCCGACAACGACGCGCGCGCCGTGATAGAGGGCGTGGTTGATGTCCTGTTCAAGGACCATGCCACCGGCTTCCCTGGCGATGAGCATGCCGGCGAGGCAGTCCCAGGCATTCATGTGGGATTCCACATAGCCGATCAGACGGCCGGACGCGGCATAGGCGAGCATCAGGCCACCCGAGGCATTGCGGAAAAAGACGCCGCCCTTCGAGACGAGAGCACCGACGACGTTGACGGCATCCGTGATTGCCGTGCGGCCGTTGAAGCCGACACCGACTGAGCCATTGGACAAGCTACGGCTATCGGACGTCTTGATCGGCTTGCCGTTGACGAAAGCTCCGTGACCGGCTGCCGCCTTGAAAGTTTCCTTCGACACGGGATCGTGGATCACGCCGACGATCACCTGTCCCTGATGCACACAAGCGATGATGACGCACCATTGCGGGATGCCGGCGACGAAATTCGCGGTTCCGTCGATCGGGTCGGTGACCCAGGTAAATCCGGTCGTGCCCTCTTCCATCCCGTGCTCTTCACCCAGGATACCGTCGTCCGGGAACGCCTTGGCCAATTCTGCGCGAATGAGCGTTTCCACGTTTCTGTCGGCTTCCGACACGAGATCCTGATGACCCTTCTGGGTTACGGTCAGCGTATCCAGCTTGCGGAAATAGTCGAGACCGAGTTCACCGGCCTTTTCGGCGAGGGCGACAGCAAATTCCAGCCGGTCAATGGACATCAAATCACTCCTTCAAATACCTGGAAGCACCGCAGCCCGTCTGTGCAGGCTGCGGGTGGACAGGCAGCCTGAAACGAGACTGCCGGGTTACTGGATCTTTCGCTTTTTCTTGGTCGCGTAGGGGTTGTCGCCCTTGCGATAAGTCAGCCGGATAGGTGTGCCATGGATGTCGAAACTTTCGCGCATGGAGTTGACCAGATAGCGGGTATAGCTTTCCGGCAGTTGCTCGGGACGCGAACAGAAAACGACAAAGTGCGGCGGCCGCGTCTTTGCCTGGGTGGCATAGCGCAGGCGCACGCGGCGCCCGGCAACGGCGGGAGGCGGATGGTTGGCGGTCACCCGGTCGAGCCAGCGGTTGAGCCGGGACGTGGAGACGCGGGAGTTCCAGGCCTCATAGGCGGTGAAGACGCTCTCGACCAGCCGGTCGATGCCCTGTCCCTGCAGACCTGAAAGGGTCGCGATCTGTACACCGCGGATCTGGTTGAAATAGCGTTCGTTGGCGTCGCGGATCCGTTTCCAGGCCTCTTCCCGGTCCTCGATCAGGTCCCACTTGTTGATCGCGATCACCAGGGCGCGGCCCTCGCGTGCGACGAGATCAATGATCTGCAGATCCTGCTTCTCGAAAGACATGGTGGCGTCCAGGGTGATCACGACGACTTCGGCGAACTTGATCGCCCGCAGCGCGTCGGCGACGGAGAGTTTCTCCAGCTTCTCCTGAACGCGTGCCTTCTTGCGGATGCCCGCCGTGTCGAAGAGCTTGATGTGGCGGTCGCGCCAGGTCCAGTCGACGGAAATGGAGTCGCGCGTAATGCCCGCTTCCGGACCTGTCAGCATGCGGTCTTCGCCCAGCATGCGGTTGATCAAGGTGGACTTGCCCGCATTCGGCCGTCCGACAATGGCAACGCGCAGCGGCCGTTCCCTGGTGCCGACGGGTTCTTCGGCTTCGATGATCTCGCCGTCCTCGTCGACTGCGACGTTGGTGACGGCTTCCTCGCGCTTCGTTTCCTCTTCTTCCGTCACCCGATCGACATGCGGCTTCAGCGCGTCGTAAAGGTCCGCGAGGCCCTCGCCGTGTTCGGCGGAAATCGCGATCGGATCGCCGAGACCGAGGGAATAGGATTCGTAGAGCCCGCTTTCGCCTGCCCTGCCTTCGGCCTTGTTGGCCAGAAGGATCACCGGCCGGGTGGTCTTGCGGGCAACTTCGGCAAAATGCGCATCGAGCGGGGTCACCCCCGCACGGGCGTCGATCACGAAAAGAACCGCGTCCGCGGATTCGATCGCTTCCTCGGTCTGGCGGCGCATGCGGCCTTCGAGCGAATCCTTGTCCGCGTCTTCCAGGCCTGCCGTATCGACGATGGTGAAGCGCAGGTCGCCAAGGCGGGCTTCGCCCGGGCGCCGGTCGCGGGTGACACCAGGCGTGTCGTCCACGAGCGCAAGGCGCTTGCCGACCAGACGGTTGAACAGGGTGGACTTGCCGACATTCGGCCGTCCGATAATGGCGACGGTAGCGCCCACAGCGGTAACTCCTGACAGGCGGGCCTCTACGGGCCCTACCCAAAGATCAGCGGCCATTCAATCAGATCCGATTGAATGGCCCAAAGCTGACCGGTTTTATAATGTTAGAGCATCATGCCAGCGTTCGGGGAACGCGAAACGCTCTAGTTGAAGGCAGCGACGCCGTCATTGCCTTCCAGCACCACGATGCGCCCACCTGCAACAATCGGCGTCACATAGACATCCGTGTTGGTGCGCTGTGTCAGCATGGTTTTGCCTGAGGCGGCGTCCACAATAGCGATCTGGCCGTCGCTGGAAAAGGCGACGAGTGCGCCATTGGTCAGAATCGGCCCTGCCCAGTTACGGCGTTTCTTTTTCTTTTCGGGCCGCGGCAAAGCGGACGCCCAAAGGGTTGCCCCGTCCTTCAGGCTGAGAGCCACCATGCGGTCGTCAAGGTCGACCATGAACAGAGCTCCGCCGGAAACGATGGGCGTATGCACGCTGCCGAGATCCTGCTCCCAACGGCGCTGGCCAGTGCGCGCATCGACGGCGACCGTGCGGCCGGCAACACCTGTCGCATAGGCGGTGTTGCCCGAGACGACGGGGCTTGCGGAGACATCCGCCAGGCCGGAAAGCGCCAGTGTCCGGAAACCGCGCGAGACCCCATCAACCCAGGCCGGCTCACCGGTCTTGATGTCGATAGCCATGATCTCGCCGGAGGAGAATGGCACAATCACCCGGTTGCCGGAAATCGCCGGATTGGCCGCGGACAGGAGACCTGCGGTTTCCTCGATGCCTGCATAGCTCCAGGCGACGCTGCCGTCGGACTGTTTGAGGGCATAGACTTCGTTGGACTGGGTCACGACAAAGACATGGCCGGCACCAGCAATCGGAGCGCCTCTCGCCGGGGTGTCGATGTCGACCTTCCAGATTTCACGGCCGGAACCGGCATCAAGGGCGGCCACCTGACGGTAGCTGGTCGCGGCATAAACGACGCCGCCGTCAACCGCGACACCGCCACCAGGACCTACATCACGCTCGCCTTCCGGCCGCAGGTTCGCTACCCATTGCCGCCCGCCGCCTGTGGAGAGTGCAACAACCTCGCCATTCGGCTTGTAAACGAAGATCTGGCCGCCGTTGGAAACCGGGCGGGCGGAAAGGCGCAGGGCCGCAGACGTCAGACCACGGCCGGATGAACCGACCTGGGCCCGCCAGGCCCGGCTGCCGGAGACAGAAATTGCCACGTTTCCCGGATCGTTGGTCAAGCCGCCGCCGGCAGTTGTCCAGGACTGCCCGCCGGTTGCCGGCCCCACCTTTGCTGCCTGGCCGAGTGCTTCGGCCGCCGGATCCGCCCCGTCGAAGACCGGCTGGCGTTCGCCCGGCAAGATCTTTTCGCGGCTGAAAGGATTGACACTTTCCGTAAACTCACTCACGGAACCGCATCCCGTCAGAGCCAATGACAGCGCAAGGACACCGACCATGCCGCGTCCGCGGCGGGAAACCTTCGTCAAATTCACTGATTGGTTCCTTCACTGTCCGCCGATGCGCTGTCCGCCGGAGCGGCGCCGTTTGCAGAGCGGATGACATCGCCCAGGATCGACACGCGCCGCCTCACATCGGACGGCGTTTCCTCGTCTTCCTCAAGCGCCGCAATCCACTGGCGAGCGGTCTCGATATCTCCGCTCTTCCAGGCGCTTAGGGCGAGAAGCTCACGCGCTGCTGCACGGAAGGCACCGGTATCGCCGGTCAGTTTTTCCACGCGGTCGGCAACAGCTTCGTAGGTTTCGGTATCGACGACAATATAGGCCGCACGAAGGGCGGCAACATTGCGCAGGCCTTCCATCAGGCCGCTGTCATTTGCCAATGCGTCGAAAGCTGCGAGAGCCTCGTCCGACTTGCCGGTATTGGCAAGATCCGTTGCCAAGCGGAACTTCGCCAGCGCCGGATAACCACCGATTTCGGATTCCAATTCCCCGTAAAGCGCCGCCGCCTCTTCGAAGCTGCCGGCTTCAGACAGCTTCACGGCTTCAAAGAACGTATCCCCCGCGCTTGCCGAGTTCTGCTCCTGCCAATAGAGCCAACCACGGTAACCGCCAGTGCCGACGACGATCAGGACCGCAACGCCAAGCAGCCACGGACCGAACCGGTCCCAAAGCCGACGGTATTTCTCCTGGCGGATGTCTTCATCGACTTCACGAAAAATGTCAGACATGCGTGTCTATTTCCTGCATTCACTTCATCGGCTGGGCCCCTAGGGCCACAGCTTTGCCCCTTTATGAGTGGCGCACATTATCCATTTGACCCGGCTCGGGCAATTCCCTGATCGGCTTTAAACCGGCCTTCGTGGCGCAAGTGGGGCAACTGACCGGCAAAAGCCCGATTTCTGAAGGATTTTCGCCAAACCTGACGGGCTCAGACGACCGGCACGCCGATCAGCAAGGCATGCAGTTTCCAGACAAAAAGGCCGTAGAGCACCAGCCCGGCCAGAATCACGATCAAATCGGCGTATTTTCCCGGCACGGCAGCGGGTGCTATCTGACCAGCTCCAGGTCCGCGCCGCTTCAGCGAAATGCGATCGGCAACGGCCCAGACAAGAAAGCCGCCAAACAACAGGACGGAAGCAAGATCGCCGTTCGCCAGAAGGTGGGCAAGCGCCCACAGTTTCACGGCTGCCAGCATCGGGTGCTTCAGCGCGGTTTTGATGCGGGAAGGAACATAGGCCGCCACGAGCAGAATAAAGACCGGCACCATCAGGAGCATGGTGACGTGACGCATCCAGAACGGCGGGTCATAGATGATCGGCGAACCGTCGAAGCGGGCAATACCATAGCCGTAGATGATCAGGCCAAGACCGGCAAACGACAGGAGGGTATAGAGCCCCTTGTAGCCGATTTCGCCGAGCTTTGCGGCGAGGCCGTTTCGTGCTCCCGCAAACATCGGCAGCGTGTGCATTCCCAAAAACAGCACGAGCCCCGTGATCAACATGGCCATGTTCACTCTCCCCTACCCTTTGAACGCGACCAGCCATCGTCCGGTCAAATCGAAATCGACCGGTCAGACACCGATTTGGTGGCTGGTTGCCTGTGAAATCATCCGCGCCGCATGGCGAAGATAGGGGCCCGGTCCGACTGCCGCAACCGGCTTCAGCAAAGCAGCGCGCTTGCCTCTGCTGCGCCAAGTGCTTGCGGACGGGTCGCGGGATGCTCGATGTCGACGAAGCTGCCTGTTTCGCCCGATTTCAGGATCGAGACCATCACATCGACTGTGTGCAACGCCCTTTCGAGCGAACATCTGTATTCACTTCCCTCCCGGATCGCACGCGCCATGTCGGCAAGGCCGGCCGAGCGGTAATTCGCCCGCTTGGTGCCGTTGTCATCGACATTCGCAAGCCCGAAGGGGTGGGTCTCGCCGCCGAGCGCCTTGAGGCCGCCGTCTTCACCCGCAAGCGTCACCTCGCCGCCAAAGAAATTCGGATCGGCCAGATAGAGCGACCCGCGGGTCCCGTAAAGCTCCATCGGCGCGTGCCTGTGGGCCCACACGTCCCAGCTGGCTGACAGCGTGACCTTTGCGCCTGACTGAAAATCCAAAAGGGCGTGAATTGTCGTGGGCGTCTGGACAAAGATCCGCTCGCCCTTGCGGGCACCGTTGCCGATGGTCCGGGTTTTCGAGGCCATGGAGGACATGGCGCAGACCCGCTTCACCGGGCCGATCAGATTGAGGAGCGCGGCGATGTAGTATGGGCCAAGGTCCAGTATTGGCCCTCCGCCAGGCTGGAAGAAGAAATCCGGATTGGGATGCCAGTGTTCCATGCCGTGGCTCATCACATGGCAGGTGCCGCCGGTGATGTCGCCAATGAGGCCGTTGTCGACGGCGTTCCTTGCCGACTGGTGCGCGCCGCCGAGAAAGGTGTCCGGCGCGCAACCGACCTTGAGCCTCTTCTTGCGCGCAAGGTCGCTCAAAGCCTGACCGTCCCGCAGCGACAACGCCAGCGGCTTTTCCGAATAGACATGCTTGCCGTGAACCAGGGCCTCGTGGGACACCATGTAGTGGGCGTCCGGCACGGTCAGATTGACGATGAGGTCGACATCTTCTGCCAGAAGCAGATCGTGCACCGTCTCCGCCCGAACGCCGTATTCGGAGGCGCGGCCCTCCGCCGCCTGCCGGTTGAGATCCGCACAGGCACGAATATCCAGCCCCGTGAATTTGGGCGCCAGGTCGAAATACGTTTTCGAAATCGTGCCGCATCCGATGATGCCGATGCCAAGCGGTTCTGCCATGGACGTCTCCCTGAAAGCCTTGCGGGCATTCTAGAGCTTTTCAATCTCTCATTGAAAGCGGCAAGCGCGGCAGGGACCCGGGATCAGGTCCTAGTGGTTCGATTCTGACATTTGCATCCCCCTGCTGCTAGCGCTGGAGCAAATGTCAGAATCATAAGAACCACTAGATAAATACATGATTCTAGTGGAGCTTTTGAATTTGACATTTGAGCATCAGCCTAGCCGCGAGCGAGACTCAAATGTCAAATTCGCTCCACTAGTTTGTCGTGGAACACTGTCGGCAGGTACCGCGCAATTCGATGGTCGTGCGGGAGAGATTGAACCCTTCGGCCTTCGTCCATTCCTTCAAAAGGGCAATTGCCTTGTCTGGCGTGAACTCGCTGACATCGCCGCATTGCTCGCATATGGCGAAGGCCGCCGCGCCATGGCCCGAACAGCCCTTGTGGCTGCAGGCGACAAAGGCATTGAGGCTTTCCAGCCGGTGCACCAGGCCATACTCAACCAGCTTGTCGAGGGCACGATAGACCTGCAGTGGCGCCCGGAAGCCGTTGTCGCGCAGAAGATCGAGAATCGCATAGGCCGTTAGCGGTCCGCCGGCCCGAGACAGAGAGCCGAAGACCAGCTCCTGATTTTTCGTCAGTTCGCGATGTGACGCAGCGCTCACGGCCGGTCTCCTTTGCTTGCACCGTTCAGCCTTCGGATCAATTGCCTGCCTGGCACCAGGCTGGCGACGAAAAGCACCATGGCGGCAACGACGATCGAGGGGCCCGATGGTGTATCATAATTCAGCGACGCATAAAGTCCGCCGACGACGGCGGCAGCGCCTGTCACGGCGGCAATTGCGGCCATCTGTTCCGGCGAGGCCGACAGGCGTCTTGCCGCGGCTGCCGGAATGATCAGCAGCGCCGTGATCAGGAGGGCCCCGATGATCTTCAGGGAAATCGCGATCACGACCGCCGTCAGGAGAACGAAGACCAGCTCGGTCCGATCCGGCTTCAAGCCTTCCGCTGCCGCCAGGTCGGGCGAAACGGTTGCCGCGAAAAGACGCTGCCAGATGAGCGCCAGGACGACAAGCACCAGTGCCCCGCCGCCATAGATGAGTGCAATGTCCAGCCGGGTCACCGACAGGATGTCGCCGAAGAGCAGTCCAAGCAGATCCACGCGCACCCAGGTCATGAAAGCGAGGCACACGAGGCCAAGCGCCAGCGCGGAGTGTGAAAGCAGTCCCAGGAGTGCATCGGAGGAAAGCGTGTTGTTGTGCCGCAGGGCCAGCATCGTGAGCGCCAGGACAACGCAGACGGCGCCGACGGCAAGGGTCGTATTGACCTCCAGAAGCAGCGAAAGGGCCACCCCCAGCAGAGCCGCGTGGGAAAGCGTGTCGCCAAAATAGGCCATGCGCCGCCAGATGATGAAACAGCCGAGCGGACCCGCCACAAGCGCAACCCCGATGCCGGCAATGAGGGCCCGTGTGAAAAAGTCATCCAGCATCTTGGATCTTCTTATCGTCCGGCTCGTGCCGGTGTTCGTGCCCGTGCCCGTGCCCGGAGTGAAGATGGGGATGGGAATGCTCGTGGTGCTCGCCCGCGCAGGACGTACACACGGATCCGTCCGCATGGCGCACCTTGCCGTCCGGCAGGTGAACGTGGTCATGATGATGTTCATAGACGGCCAGCGCCGGATTGCCGCGCGCGCCGAAGAGAGCGTGGTAGCGGTCGTCCCGGCTCAGTTCCGACGGCGTCCCGCGGCAGCAGACATGGCCGTTGAGGCAAATCACCTGGTCGGCGGCTGCCATCACCACGTGAAGATCGTGCGATATCAACAGGATGCCGCAGCCGAGCGTGTTCCTGATCTCGGAGATCAGGTCGTAGATCGCGATCTCGCCGGAATAGTCGACCCCCTGAACGGGTTCGTCGAGGACCAGTAGCCCCGGATTGCGGGCGATCGCCCGCGCCAGCATGACACGCTGCATCTCGCCGCCCGAAAGCGTGCGCATATCCGACTTGATTAGCCGCTCGGCACCCGTTCGCGCGAGAGCGGCGCGGCAGTCCGCCTCGCTGAGCGGATTGGTCAGCCGGAGAAAACGCCCCACGCTCAGAGGCAGCGTCCAGTCGATGGCAAGTTTCTGCGGCACGTAGCCGACTTTGAGTCCCGGCTGGCGTTCCGCGCGGCCCTCCGTGGGTGTCAGGATACCGAGCGCCATCTTTGCGGTCGTGGACTTGCCGGAACCGTTGGGCCCGATCAAGGTGACGATCTCCCCCCGCGAGACCGTGAGATCGACACCGCGAACCAGCCAATCCTCGCCTTTGCGGACACCCGCGCGGTCGAGACGGACCAGCCTGGCTTGGGGATGTGACATTTGCGGAAACCTGCTCAGCCGCCAGCGGGCGGCAATCATCGTTACTTTATTACGTATTTAGCCGTCCCGCCACTCGCTTGCAACTTGTTGCGCCGCTGATTATCACTCGGTGCAACGAAAAATAACGAGGTCTGCCGGATGTGGATGCGGGCCGGGAAGGAATTGATGATTTTTCCATGCATCTTGTCCGGAGGGGTCGGCACGCGGTTATGGCCGTTGTCACGCATGGACCGGCCGAAACAGTTTCTGCCGCTGTTTGGCGGTGAGAGCCTGTTTCAAAAAACCTGCAAGCGTGTCAGCAGCCCGGACTTCGCCGCGCCGATCGTCATCGGCAGCAATGCCCACCGTTTCCAGATCGGCGAACAGCTCGCGGAGCTTGGTCTCGCGGCTAATTCCATCCTGCTGGAGCCGGTTGGCCGCAATACGGCTCCGCCGGCGCTGATGGCGGCATTGACCGCGGCGGAGACAGATCCCGGTGCCCTGATCCTGCTGTTGCCGTCCGACCACCTGATCGGCAAGGAAGAGCTGTTCCTGGATGCTGTCCGGGCCGCGGAAAGCGCCGCGCGCAACGGCCAGATCGTCACCTTTGGAATCAAGCCCACGGAACCTAACACCGGCTACGGCTATATCAAGGTTACGGGGGGCTCCGACCCTGTGCGCCCCGTTGAGGCCTTTGTTGAAAAGCCGGACCTGGCGCGGGCGGAAGCGTTTCTGGCAGACGGCGGCTATGTCTGGAATGCCGGTATCTTCCTTTATTCGGCCCAAACGATGATTGACGCTTTCAAGCGCTATCAGCCGAAACTGTTTGAAGATGCCATGGCTGTCATGAAGACACGGCATGCGGATCTCGATTTCACCCGGTTCGATGCGGAGGTTTTCGAGCGGCTGGACAACATTTCCATCGACTATGCGATCATGGAAAAGGCCGGCAACGTCGTTTGCGCGCCGGTTGCGCCCGACTGGGACGATCTCGGCTCCTGGTCGGCGATCTGGGACGTTCTGGAGAAGGACGGCAACGGCAATTGCGGGCTCGGCGACGCTCGCTTTCTTGAGAGCCGGGATTGCCTTGCCTATGCGGACCGGGGCCTCGTTTCCGTCATCGGCCTTGAAAACGTCATGGTGATCGCGACGACAGACAGCGTGCTTGTCGCCCACAAGGACAGGGCTCAGGACGTCAAGACTGTCGTGGAGCAACTGAAAGCCGAAGGCCGGCGCGAGGTCGAACAGCATCCCCGCTCCTACCGGCCCTGGGGATATACGGAGAGGATCAACTCGGGCGACCGCTTTGCCGTGCAATCCATGATGATCAAGCCGGGCAAGCGGCTCAGCCTGCAGAGCCATCTTCACAGAGCCGAGCACTGGGTAGTGGTTTCCGGCACGGTTGAAATCACGATCAACGGCGAAACGCGTCTCCTGAGCGAGAACCAGTCCGCCTATGTGCCGCTCGGTGCCAGGCACACGCTGCACAATCCGGGCAAGATCCCCGTGCAAATGATCGAAGTGCAGTCTGGGACCTATTTGCAGGAGGACGATATCCTGCGTCATTCCGAAACATCACAAGATTCATAAGGCAGAACGAAAAGCTGTGACCCATTCTTGCCTTGCCGGATAATTTCCGGCAAGACTTCGCTACCCTATAGCCACCCGCACGGGTCGCCTTCAGGCGACGGACAGGAACAACGCCATGCATCACGTTTTCATCTGCGATTATGTCCGCACTCCGATCGGACGCTATGGCGGCCTTCTCTCTTCGGTCCGGGCCGATGACCTTGGCGCCATTCCGATCAGTGCCCTTATGGAACGCAACGCGGATGTGGCGTGGACGGAAGTCGATGACGTTTTCTACGGTTGCGCCAACCAGGCAGGCGAAGACAACCGCAATGTGGCGCGCATGTCGGCCTTGCTTGCCGGCCTGCCTGATACGGTGCCGGGCCTGACGCTGAACCGGCTTTGCGGCTCGGGAATGGATGCGGTGATGACGGCCGCGCGGGCAATCAAGGCGGGCGAGATAGACCTCGCCATCGCCGGCGGCGTGGAAAGCATGTCGCGGGCACCATTCGTGATGCCAAAGGCAGACACCGCCTTTTCCCGGTCTGCCGAAATCTATGACACCACCATCGGCTGGCGCTTCGTCAACCCGCTGCTGAAACGCCAGTACGGGATCGATTCCATGCCGGAAACGGCCGAAAACGTCGCCGAGCAGTTCGATATCTCACGGGCCGACCAGGACGCCTTTGCCCTGCGCAGCCAGCAGCGCGCCGCCGATGCGCAGCAATCGGGACGTTTCGCGGAAGAAATCGTGCCTGTCATGATCCCGCAGCGGCGCGGTGATCCGATGCTCGTCGACAAGGACGAACATCCGCGGGCAACGACGATCGAAGCGCTCGCGGCCCTGAAAACCCCTTTCAGGGAAAACGGATCGGTGACTGCCGGGAATGCGTCAGGTGTGAATGACGGTGCCGCCGCATTGCTGATTGCCTCCGAGGCCGCGGTGGAGAAATACAATCTGAAGCCGATTGCCCGGATCGTCGGTGGCGCGACTGCCGGCGTTCCGCCGCGCATCATGGGCATTGGCCCCGCCCCGGCGACCCGCAAGCTTTGCGCCCGGCTTGGTCTGGCGCTGTCGGAATTCGACGTAATCGAGCTCAACGAGGCGTTTGCTGCCCAGGGTATTGCCGTGCTGCGCGATCTCGGCCTGCCGGAAGATGCGGACTACCTCAATCCGAATGGCGGCGCCATTGCACTCGGCCATCCGCTCGGCATGTCGGGAGCCCGCATTACCGGCTCCGCAGCCCTCGAACTGAAAAAGAGAGGCGGCAAGCTGGCGCTCGCCACCATGTGCATCGGTGTCGGCCAGGGCATCGCGCTCGCACTTGCCGCCGTTTAGAGCACGTCGCGAAAAAAGTGAGCACCGTTTTTTTTCGCAAAAAGACGTGCATCAAATAAGAGATAAAAGCGGGCCCCGTGAATTCGAATGAACGCGACACGCTTTATTAGTGCATTCAGCGGAAACGAGAGCGCTTCACGAACAGCTTGAAGCATTCTAATGAAACACGATGGCGTGGCCGGCAGCGGTCACGCTGCCCCGGCCTGTGTAGATCCGGCCGTCGGGATATCTGCGTCAGAGTGAAGCCAGTTCGGATGTAGACGCCGTCTTCGGCGCCTGTTGCCTCAGTTCGTTCTGCATATCGCCTGCATCGGTGTGCCGAGACCTTTCCATCTCGGCCTCGGCCTCCCTCAGTTTCTCCGCAAGGCGCTCGAACAGCATGCTCGGCATGCGGAGCCCGACGACATAGACTTCCATCGCGTCGTTTTTCAACTGTTGCCAACTGACCTGCCGGACGTCGCGATAGAGGTTCCGGCCAAGGCTCTGCAGCTCGACGGCATCCTCAACCAAGGGACGCATTATCACCACAGCCCGCTCAGGGCTGCCCGCGACCCAGAATGCGGAGGAGACAGATAAGAATGCAAAAACAAGAATATGCAGGTTTCGAACAAAAAAACGCATTGCAACCCCAGGAATTAGTTAACAAATCGTAAACGCTTCAATCGTCGTACAAGAATGACGCAGCCCATGCAATCCATGCGAGTGGAAACGAAGGGGTATTTCGCCCAAATTGGTTAACCGCTGCGGCGTGAAAATCCGCCTGCGAAAAGCCGGATGCATCCCTGTCAGCCCGGCAGAACCGGCAGAGGCTTCGGGTCTGTAAAATTTTACATGTCGAATTACCGGGACCTTATAGCCTGCGGCTGTAAAAGCGCCGGAGTACAACGGAGGTCGTCATGGTCGAAAGGACCGGAGAGATGAAACTCTCATCGGCAGGTCTGCTGCTTTTGCTGGCGGCTGCAGCCATGTCCTTGTTTGCGGATCTAGGCCCGCAGGCATCGAACGCGGCCAAGGCGAAAGGCCTCGGCTACCAGCTCGTTCACGCCGCAGCCAAATAAACTTCCGCATGTGGAAGCAGGCCGGCTCCGGCCGGCTTTACCCGCCAATCATCCCTGATGTCTTGTACGAAATATCGCCGGATCAGCGGTGAAGGTCGTTCCGGCGCTGTGTACCTGCGCGCACTGGCAGGGGCTGCAAGGCTCCCCTCGCGGCACGAAGCCTGATGCGACGCGGAGATCCATCGCTTTGCCCACCCTCGCCCAGCAACATGATCGCAGATCCCATGACCACTGAGCCCAGGGTGATAAAAAGTCCGAAGGCAAGCATCAGAACCGGAAGGAACGGTTCCTCCGTCGTCATCACCAGCACACGCAGATTGCCGATATTTCCGAAGAAGATTCCGCCAAGAACCAGCGCTGCGACGCCCAATCCCGCCATGCCGTTGATCGCCAGCAATCGGAAAAGCGGATCCCGTGGCAGGCGAATGCGGTTCAGCCTCGGTTTCTTCATTGCCATCGGAATTCTCCCCGTGCTGCGAATGCGAAAGAAGAACAATTACCCTAACGCCGAAATGCCGCCGCCAACAACCTGTCAAATAAGCCGAGTAGGCTAAGCTCAAGACCTTTTCTTGGCGTTTGCCTGTCGCGGTGCTCAGAATTTATTCATCTTCCGCGAGATTTTGTGCGCCGCACTCTTGATTGCCGGCTCCTCCGCATATATTTGTTCGATATATCGATCCATCATATGACACTTCTTACGATGCCTTTAGGGTCACCTCCCCGATCAGGCATGGCTCGAAGGCAGTCTGCCGGGAGGACGCTCCCAGGCCTGGAGACGTTCATGAGTGTACGCAGCCTTTGTCTTGCGATCCTGTCCTTCGGAGATGCCACCGGCTACGAAATCCGGAAGGAATCCACGGAAGGCAGGTTCAGCTATTTCGAGGACGCCAGTTTCGGCTCGATCTATCCCGCGCTCGCCCGGCTGGAGTCGGAAGGTCTCGTCACGGTGCGCGAGGAACCGCAAGCCGGCAAGCCTGCCCGCAAAGTCTATTCCATCACCGAGGCCGGCCGTGCGGAGTTCATCACGTCTCTGTGCGACCCGCAGGCCCCCGATACATTCAAATCGCCATTCCTGCTGATTGCGCTCAACGCAGCACAGCTGCCTCCGGAGGTCATCCGGCGGGCGCTGGAACGCCGCAAGGCCCAGGTCCAGGACGAGTTGCGCCTTCTGACGGGTTGCGAAGAGGAAAAGGAATGTTCGCATCCCGGGTCAAGCTGGACCCGCAATTACGGCATAGCCTGCATGAAATTTACCCTCGCCTATCTGGAAGAACATGGTGAGGCCCTGATCAAGATCGCCGAAGAGGCAGCCCGGCCCATCGCGGCCGCCGCCGAGTAAGCATGACGTTTGGAGTTTGAAAGAATGCGTTTGAAATTTTCCTATGTCCTGGCGACCGCGCTTGCTGCCGGTATCGGCTTCTGGATGTATAGCGGCACCACTGTGATCGGCGGGGTTGGTGACAGCGAACACGCAACACCTCCGCCAGCGCTGCGGATCAGCGAAGCGTCCGACAAATCGTTCCGCGTCAAGGTTGAGCGGCTTGTTGCCCAAGACCGGCGGGCCGTGCTTGAAGTGCGCGGGCGTACCGAGGCGGAAGCCAAGGTTGCCGTCCGGTCCCAGACCACGGACGACGTCATTGCCCGTCCTGCCACCGAAGGCACAAAGGTATCCGCGGGCGACGTGCTTTGCATCCTGGACAAGGGCACGCGCGAGGCACGTATCCTGGAAGCGAAAGCCGCCCTCGCCCAGGCTGAACTGGATCACGACGCCGCGACCCAGCTGAGCACCAAGGGCTTTACGGCACAGACGCGGGTTGCCGCCGTTCAGGCCCAGCTCGATGCCGCAAGGGCGCGTTTGAAGGAAGCCGAACTCGAGCTCAAGCATACCGTGATCACGTCGCCGATCGACGGGGTGATTCAGAGCCCGATGGTGGAAATCGGCGCCCAGCTTGAGCAGGGCGGCATCTGCGCGACAGTGGTCGAGTCCGACCCGATGATTGCCATCGGCGAAGTATCTGAACTCAATATCAGCGAAATCGAGCCGGGCATGGCGGCAACCGTCAAACTGGTGACCGGGGAAACGATCGAGGGCAAGGTGCGCTACATCTCGCCGTCGGCCAACCCGGATACCCGCACTTTCCGTATCGAGGTCGAGCTTCCCAACCCGGACAACAAGGCACGCGACGGTGTCACGGCCGTCACCATGCTGCCGCTGGCTACGGAAAAGGCGCACAAGATTTCCCCGGCGATCCTGACGCTGAACGACTCCGGTCAGGTCGGCATTCGCGCCGTGGATGAAAACAACAGAACCGTCTTCTACCCGGTGAAAGTGCTGGGCGGAGAACAGGACGGAATGTGGATCGGCGGGCTGCCGGATGAAGTGGTCGCCATCACCGTAGGGCAGGAATACGTCTCGGATGGACTTCTTGTGGAACCGGTCTTCGAGACGGCAGAGGTGAGCCAATGATAGACATGCTGGAAGGCGTCCTCCGGCGCCCCAAAACCGTGTTCGTGATGATGCTGGCGCTGATCGTTGCCGGTGTCGCGACCTATATCTCGATCCCGAAGGAAGCCAGCCCGGACATCGATCTGCCGATCTTCTACATCTCGGTCACCCAGCAGGGCATTTCGCCGGAAGACGCCGAGCGTCTGCTCGTGCGGCCGATGGAAACGGAACTGCGGGGCCTTGACGGGCTGAAGGAGATCACCGCGATCGCCTCGGAAAGCCATGCGGGCATCGTTCTGGAATTCGACATCTCGTTCAACAAGGACGAGGCGCTCGCCGACGTGCGGGACAAGGTCGACCAGGCCAAGAGCAAGCTGCCGGACGAGGCCGAAGAGCCGACGATCACGGAAATGAACTTCGCGCTTGCGCCTACCATGATCATCGCGCTCTCGGGCAATGTGCCGGAACGCACGCTCTACCAGCATGCGCGCCGGCTGAAGGACGAGATCGAGGCGATCGATACCGTGCGCTCGGCGGACCTCACTGGTCATCGCGAAGAGCTGCTTGAGGTCCTGATCGACACCCAGAAGCTGGAATCCTATTCCATCACCCAGCAGGAGCTGCTCAACTCTCTGCAGTTGAACAACCAGCTTGTGCCGGCCGGTTTCATCGATGGCGGCAAGGGCCGTTTCAACGTCAAGGTTCCCGGTCTCGTCGAAACCGCCGAGGACGTCTACTCCCTGCCGCTGAAGCAGAGCGGCGAAGGCGTTGTCACCCTGGCGGATGTGGCCGAAATCCGGCGCACCTTCAAGGATGCCAACGCCTATACGCGCGTCAACGGCAACCCGGCGATCTCGCTACAGGTGGTCAAGCGCATCGGCACCAACATCATCGAGAACAATGCCGCTGTCCGGGCGGTCGTCGAGGAAGCCTCGAAGGACTGGCCCGAGACGATCCACGTCAACATGATGCTGGACCAGTCGAACAACATCTTCGAGGTGCTCGGTTCGCTGCAGTCCTCGATCCTGACCGCGATCTTCCTGGTCATGATCCTGGTGCTGGCCGCGCTCGGCCTGCGGTCGGCCTTGCTGGTCGGCCTCGCAATCCCGACCTCCTTCATGGTGGGCTTCCTGATCCTTGGCGCCATCGGCCAGACGGTCAACAACATGGTGATGTTCGGCCTGGTTCTCACCGTCGGTCTGCTGGTTGACGGCGCGATCGTCATGACCGAATACGCCGACCGGAAGATCCACGAAGGCATGCCGGACCGCGAAGCCTATATCCGGGCCGCGCGGCTGATGTTCTGGCCGATCGTCTCGTCAACGGCGACGACGCTTGTGGCGTTCCTGCCCATGCTGCTGTGGCCGGGCGTTGCCGGCGAGTTCATGAGCTACCTGCCGATCATGGTCATCATCGTCCTGACCGCCTCGCTGTTCACGGCAATGGTGTTTCTGCCGGTGACAGGTGGCATCTTTGCAGCCGTCTCGCACTGGCTGAACCGCCATGCAACGGCGATCCTGGCACTGACCGTCGCGCTTGTCTTCGGGTACGCCATCGGCTTCGGACCGTTCGTGCCGGCGGCCCTTGCGGGCGTTCTTCCGGCAGAAGCTGCCGGGGGTATTGCCCTGCTGTGTGGTCTCGTCACGTTCCTGCTGGTCGGTTTCCTGTCCTACAGGCTATTGCGGCCGATCGTCCGCTGGCTGCAGGTCCGTGCGGCGAAAAGAGCCGCGATGGAGAAAGCCGAAGCCGCAGCGCTGTCCGGCGCCGAAGCCTTCGACGTGCGCAAGGTCAGTGGCTTCACCGGGCTCTATGTGCGTGTCCTGAAGCTGTTTGCCGGCAACCCGATCGGCAACATTGCCGCCCTGCTCATCCTCTTCGCCAGCTGTGCCGCAATCATCGGGGCCTTCATGGCCAACCCGACGGGCGTCCAGTTCTTCATCGACGAGGAACCGGAACAGGCTGTGGTGCTCGTGTCCGGACGCGGCAACATGTCGGCCTCGGAGGCCCGCGATCTGGTAGTCCAGGTCGAGGAGCGGATCCTGTCCATTCCGGGCGTCGACAACGTCATCACCAATTCCTTCACACCGGGCGGTTCCTCGGGCGGGCCGTCTGTCGGAGACGTCCAGGACAAGCCGGCAGACGTGATGGGCGAGATCAACATCGAGCTGGCAAACTTCTGCTGCCGGCGGGTGGCGAAGGAGATCTTCGCCGACATCCGTTCGGCGACGTCGGACATCCCCGGCATCAAGGTGGAGACCCGCAAGATCGAAGGCGGGCCGCCTACCGGCAAGGACCTGCAGCTTGAAGTCAAGTCGACGGACTATGACGACATGATTGCTGCCGTCGGCCGCATCCGCAACCATATCAATGGTGTCGAAACACTGATCGACCAGGAAGACGACCGTCCCCTGCCCGGCATCGAATGGCAGATCTCAATCGACCGGGAGCAGGCCGGCCGCTACAAGGCGAGCATCGCCTCCGTCGGCAACATGGTTCAACTCGTCACCAATGGCGTCCTGATCGGTACCTACCGTCCGGGCGACAGCGAGGACGAAGTCGATATCCGCGTCCGCCTTCCGGAGCACGAGCGCACGATCGACCGGTTCGACCAGTTGCGTCTGCAGACCGAACTCGGCCTGGTGCCGCTGGCGAATTTCGTCAGCCGCGAGCCAGCGCAGAAGGTCTCCGAGATCGTGCGGCGCGACGGGCTTTATTCGATGTTCGTCAAGGCGACCGTCAATCCGGAGTCCGGGTCCAACCCGACGGAACAGGTGGCCGCCCTGCAGACCTGGCTGGACGGCCAGGACTGGCCGTCGAACGTGTTCCTGAAGTTCCGCGGTGCGGACGAAGATCAGAAGGAATCGGGTGAGTTCCTCATGAAGGCGATGGTCGCATCGCTCTTCCTGATGTTCCTGATCCTGCTGACCCAGTTCAACTCGTTCTATCAGACGTTCCTGACACTCTCGACGGTGGTTCTGTCGGTCTTCGGGGTGCTGCTAGGCATGCTTGTCACAAACCAGCCCTTCTCGATCATCATGACCGGGACCGGGGTGGTGGCGCTTGCCGGGATCGTGGTGAACAACGCCATCGTTCTCATCGACACCTACAACCGGTTCCTGGAAGACGGTCTCGATCCGCTGGACGCTATCCTGAAGACGTCCGCCCAGCGTATCCGGCCGATCCTGCTCACCACCATCACCACGATCGCCGGCCTCGTGCCGATGGCCACCATGATCAACTTCGATTTCTTCAATCAGGTGACCAGTTATGGTGGTATCACCGCGGTCTGGTGGGTGCAGCTGGCAACGGCGGTGATCTCCGGCCTTGCCTTCTCCACCCTGCTGACGCTGCTGATGATCCCGGTGGCGATAGCAATACCGAGTGTGTGGACGCATTCGTTCTGGACGGTGATCGGCTATTTCCGTCGCAAACCTGCCGCCATCGCGGCAACGGCGCCTGCGCAGGATGTGGAATGGACCGATCCGAAACAGGAACAGGAGCGTCCGGCGGCGAAAGTGGTTGCCATGCCAAAGCCGGCCGCTCCGAAAGTCCCCCCGCAGGAGGAGCTGCCGCACGCGGCGGAATGACCTTCATCTCCTCCACCAAAAAGGCCGCCGGTTTCCGGCGGCCTTTTTGTTTGTCGAGCTACTTTTCTGGACACCCTTCTCCTGCGAAGCCATCAATCAAATGAAACCTCATCCTGAAGAGGACCGTCAGGTCCGTCTTGAAGCATGGGCTGCAATCGCCTGGGCAAGGTGCCCATCCTTCGAGACAGCGCTTCCTCAGGATGAGGTGGAAAAGTGAGACGATATTCGCTGTCCGAGCACCGGAATGGTGTTGCCAACACGACAGCTTACTCATATAGTTGTAAAATACAACTATATGAGACTACAAGATGACCTCTCCCTCCCCTGCCCTTGTCAACGATATCCGCGCCGCTTCTCGCCAGTTGGTCCGGGAATTCGGGTTTCTCGACAAGACCATCGCCGGTACGGATCTTTCCGGTTCGGGCGTCCATGCCATTATGGAAATCGGCCTCAACCCCGGCATCACCGCCAAGGAAATCTGCGCGAAGCTGAAGCTGGAAAAATCCACCGTCAGCCGGCTGCTGAAGTCCCTGGAAGCGCGCGGCGACATTCTGCAGACCAAGTCGGAGGCGGACGGTCGGGTCTTCGGTCTCAGCCTGACGGAAACCGGCAAGGCTACCTTTGCCACAATCGACCGCTATGGCGACGCGCTTGCCCGGCGTGCGCTGGCACGGATCGAAGGCAACCGGGCAAAGGTGATCGCTGACTCCATGGCCGCGTATGCAGAGGCCCTTGGAGCACCGCAAGCTGACAAGGACGCCGCCCCCCGGTTCAACATTGTCGAAGGCTACCAGACCGGCATGATCGGCGATGTCGCCGCCATGCACGGCCGTACCCACGGCCACATCGTCGGCATGGGCCCGACCTTCGAAAGCGTCGTTGCCAAGGCGATGGCAGAGTTCATGCCAAGGGTCACGAACGATGTGAACAACAGCTGGAGCGTTGTGGAGAATGGGGCCGTCATCGGCTCAATCACGATCGATGGCGAGGATCTTGGCAACAACATCGCCCATCTGCGCTGGTTCATCCTGTCGGAACGCCTGCGCGGCAAGGGGCTTGGCAAGGTGCTCCTGAACAAGGCGCTTGAGCATTGCGACCGCCACGGTTTCGACGAGATCCACCTATGGACCCTGAAAGGCCTCGATGCGGCCCGGGCGCTTTACGAAAAGAACGGTTTTGCGCTGGCCGAGGAATATGTCGGCGACCAGTGGGGCAAGGTGGTGACGGAACAGATGTTCAAGCGGAAGCGGCCGATTTGACCTGGCTACAGCCACAAACAACCTCATCCTGAGGAAGCGCGATGCACTGTCTCGAAGGGTGGGCGGCACACGCTGTGCAAGCGGCCCATCCTTCGAGACGGACCTCAAGGTCCTCCTCAGGATGAGGTTTTTCTATGATAATGCACCTCAGCCCTTCGAGATCGAATTGCCGCCGTCACACAGCATGGCGGAACCCGTGACGAAGGAACTAGCATCCGAAAGCAGGAATTCGGCCGCCTTCGCAATCTCCACCGGTTCCGCCATGCGCTTGAGCGCATGAATGCCGGCAATGTAATCGTGGAATGCTGGATCGTCTCCCGCCATCGCGGTCTTCGTGCCTCCTGGCAGCAACGCATTCACCCTTATGTTCTCGGGCCCATGTTCAACCGCCAGCACCTGGGTCAATCCGATCAGACCGGCCTTGGCGGCCGCATAGGCTGCCATGCCGGGAAAGCCGATCGTGTGGCCGACGAAAGAAGAGGTAAAGACGATGGAACCGCCACCCCGCGCCCGCATTGCCGGGATCTGGTACTTGGCGGCCAGGAACGCGCTGTTGAGATTGGTGGCAATCACCTGGTTCCAGTTCTCAAGGCTCATATCGGGCACCTGCCCCATGTCGCCCATGGTGCCGGCATTGTTGAAGGCACCGTCCAGGCCGCCGAAGTCGTTCAACGCTGCTTTGACGGAGCGTTCGGAGAAAGTGGGATCGTCGACATCACCTGCAAAAAGCGCGATCCGGTTCGACGCTTGCGGAAGGGCGTCGCGCACTTCCTTGAGCTTGTCTTCACGCCTGGCGGCGAGAACGAGATTGGCACCGGCTTCGGCCAGAAGACGTGCGGCGGCGGCGCCGATGCCGCTGCTGGCACCGGTGATCAGTATTGTCTTTCCATCGAGCAAGTTGAAGGCTCCTCTGTTTGCGAGGATGCCTAATTGAACCAGATTTTCCGCTGCTGAAACCCGAAACCCGAGCCGGTTGGTGATTAGAGCAAATCTGACCAGGAAATGCTCTAGCCGCCGTGATCCTTGTCCCGGTCGGCGATATTGTCGAGATCGGTGTCGCACTCGTCGCCATCGTCCTCCAGGCGGAGAGATGCGTCGGCCAGAACCAGCTTGCGATGCGCCCGCCAGGAGAAAGGGATCGTCAGCAGGTAGAAGACGGCTCCACCCGCCAGCATGCGGAAGGGATAGCTCACCGTCAGAGCCACGATCAGCACCGCAAAGACGAAGAGCGGCAGCACATAGTCGCGGCGCACGCGTGTGCCGAGTGTCTTGCCGGAATAGGTGGGCAGCCGGCTGATCAGCAGGAAGGCAATGACGATCGTATAGACGGCGACAAAGGCCGAATCTGCAAACCAGTGCGGGAAGAGGCCGAGAAAATCGAGGTAGAGCGGCAACAGCACGGTGAGCGCACCGGCCGGAGCCGGAACGCCGGTGAAGAAGCGCGACGCCCAGGCCGGTTTGTTGGGATCGTCCAGCGCCACGTTGAAGCGGGCGAGACGCAAGGCGGCAGAGATCGCGAAGATCAACCCGGCGATCCAGCCCATGTTGCCGGCGTCCTTCAGGATCCAGAGATAGAGCATCAGGGCCGGCGTGACGCCGAAATTGACGAAATCCGACAGGGAATCCAGTTCCGCGCCGAAGCGGGACGTCCCCTTCATCAGCCGCGCGACACGGCCGTCGAGACCATCCAGCACAGCGGCCACCAGCACGGCGCCGACCGCATATTCCCAGCGTCCCTCGAACGCCATCCTGACCGCCGTCAGACCGGAACACAGTGCCAGCAGTGTTACCATGTTCGGCACGATCAGACGGAGCGGCACCCGGCGGAAACGGGGTGTCGTCTGGGGGCGGGCCGGTTTCGGATCAGGGGTCTCGGACAAGGAGCAGCCTCAGCTTACGCGGGTCAGGGTCTGGGCAGGACCTTGCGGACCGGAGAGATCCGCCAGGACCGTTTCGCCGGCAATCATGATCTGGCCGAGTGCGACCTTCGGCTGGGTTCCGGCCGGGAAATAGACATCGAGGCGCGAGCCGAAGCGGATCAGGCCGAAGCGTTCACCGGCGTTGAGCGTCTCGCCTTCGCGCACGAAGCAGACGATGCGGCGGGCAACGAGACCTGCGATCTGCACGACACCGATCTTCAGATCGCCGTTTTCGATGACGAGGCCGTTGCGCTCGTTCTGCTCGCTCGCCTTGTCGAGTTCGGCATTGAGGAACTTGCCGGCGTGATAGGCCACCCGGGTGACGCGGCCGCCGAGCGGTGCGCGGTTCACATGGCAATTGAAGACGTTCATGAAGATCGACACGCGCATCAGCGGCTCACCGCCAAGTTCCAGCTCGACCGGCGGGCGGACAAGGCCGACATGGCTGACGACACCATCGGCCGGTGAAATCACCAGACCGTCGCCGACCGGCGTCACCCGCGGCGGATCGCGGAAGAAATAGCAGACCCAGCCGGTGAAGATGAGACCGATCCAGAACAGCGGGCTGACGAAATAGCCGACCACAAGCGTCACAACGAGCGCAATCGCGATGAAGGGCCAGCCTTCCCGGTGAATGGGAACCATGGCCTTGGTGACGGAATCGACAATCGACATTTCTCGTTCGCTTTCAAATGCTGCGCGGGTGATTTCTGAAACCTTCGAAAGGGAACGCACCCGTTGCGCTTGTTCTTCTTTCCCGCTTCTAGTGGCTTTTCGGGCTGATGAGAACCTGCTTTTTCACGAATCCATCAGCTATCGGAACGGCTTTCAGGGCTTTTTCGCTGTCCGGTAGTCCGTTTCCCAATAGGGAGGGCGGCCGTATTTCGAAATCAGGAAATCAACAAAGGCCGTCACCTTGGGCGGGACGAACTGGCTTGGCGGATAGACTGCCCAGATCGCCCCGGTCCGCGCGACCTTGTAATCCTCCATGACGGCGATTAGGCGGCCGTCGCGCAGGTCTTCCCAGACATGGGCGAGAGATTTCAGGCTGAGGCCGAGCCCATGCAGCGCGCCATCATAGGTCAGGTCGCCATTGTCGCCCTTGATCACCGGCTTCTGGACCTCGAAGGCAATTTCCCCCTCCGGTCCTTCGAAATACCAGAACGGCATGGATCCCATGGCGATGAAATCATGATTGGCCAGATCTTCCGGCGTCTGCGGCGCACCCTTTCGGGCGATGTAACCGGGCGATGCACACAATACTCGTGGATTGCCGCCGAGCCTGCGGGCCAGAAGTGAACTGTCTGCAAGAGGCGCCGTGCGGAAGGCCATGTCATAGCCTTCACCGACCAGATCTACGATCCTGTCTGACATGTCCATTTCCAACTGGATATCCGGATAAAGCTGCCGGAACTCCACCAGATAGGGAAGGATGTGCTTTCGGCCGAAAAAAGTGTTGCAGGAAAACCGAAGTGATCCGCGCGGCGCTTCAGTCGCAGCTTCCAGTATCGATCTCGCCTGCTCGATTTCCTCCACCGCCGTGCGGGCATGTTGCAGCAGCACACGCCCTGCTTCCGTCAGCGAAGTCCGGCGTGTCGTACGGGCGAAAAGCTGTGCGCCGAAGGCCTTTTCCAGCCCGGTCAGCCGTGTACTGGCAGCCGAAGGCGACAATCCGACCTCGCGGCCTGCAGCGGCCATGCTGCCGAGCTCGGCGATGCGAACGAAGAACTGCAGATCTTCCAGTCTCATTATTCCAAACTTTCGAAGTATTATTTCGATTTTAGCCTCATTCTTCGACTGACCGCAATATGAGACAAAGGCTCATCCAAACCGAAGGAGAGCATCATGTTGCATACAGGAGATATGTTTGAAGCCCGCGCCCGCGCCGCCCGCCATCAGGAACTGCGGCGCCTCGCCAGAGCCATCCACACCCTGATGGTCCGCCACGGAACCTCACGGGCCATTCCGGATACGCGGCCGATGAGCGGCATTGAAATCGCCAATGACAGGGGCACCACCACATTCGTCCATGAAAAAAATCGCGCGGCCTGAGAGCCGCGCATTTTCTTTGTTTGATCTTAGATGGAAATTAACTGAAAAATTTTCTGCAGGATAAGACCGCAAAACTGCCACTTTCCGCGGTAAGCGCCCCACTCACTCCCTATCATCTCCGCACCCGCTTTTGCGGGCATAAACTCCAGCGGAGACCCAGGATTCCGCATAGCCAGTCGCATAGCTAAAATCGCTACCACCCAGAAGTCCTGGGTCCCCGATCTCCGCTACGCTGCGTCGGGGATGGCAATAGGCGGCAAGACATCCCTCGGATACAAATGTTGGCTCTGAGTGAGCTGGCTGTATGAAGTCAAACAGTCAAGACAAAGTCCCCTACTTCACCGGCACGAAATCCGCAGACTGGCCGCGCATGACGATACCGAGATCGTCGTTCTCGCGTGCGGCCCGCAGTCTTTCTTCCGCCTCGTCCGCTTCGCGCTGGCGCGCCCACATGGAGGCATAGAGGCCATCCTTGGCGAGCAGTTCCGGATGGGTGCCGCGTTCCGCGATTTCGCCGGCCTCCAGAACGATGATCTGGTCCGCGTTGACCACGGTCGAAAGGCGGTGAGCGATCACCAGCGTCGTCCGGTTCTGCGAGACTTCGTCCAGCGCCGATTGGATCTCCCGTTCCGTATGGGTGTCGAGCGCCGAGGTCGCTTCGTCCAGGATGAGGATTGGTGGCGCCTTCAGGATTGTGCGGGCAATGGCGACGCGCTGTTTCTCGCCGCCCGAAAGCTTGAGGCCGCGCTCTCCGACTTCCGCCTTGTAACCCTGCGGCAGCTTTTCGATGAAGCCGTGGATCTGCGCCATCCGGGCGGCTTCCCGGACTTCCTCGTCGCTTGCCCCCGGCCGGCCGTAGCGGATGTTGTAGGCAATGGTGTCGTTGAAGAGCACCGTGTCCTGGGGAACCATGCCGATGGCGTGGCGCACGCTTTTCTGGGTGACGTCGCGCACGTCCTGACCGTCGATCTCTACCGCTCCGCCGGTGACGTCGTAGAAGCGGAAGAGCAGCCGCGAGATCGTCGACTTTCCGGCCCCGGACGGACCGACGATGGCAACCGTCTTGCCGGCCGGCACTTCGAAGTCGATCCCCTTCAGGATCGGCCGGTCCGGATCGTAGTGGAAATGCACATCCCGGAAGACAATCCGGCCTTCCACCGCCTTCAGCGGTGCGGCATCAGGCTTGTCCTCGATCTCGGCCGGAACGCCCAGAAGGTCGAACATGGATTCGATGTCCGCCAGGCCCTGCCGGATTTCCCGGTAGAGAAAGCCGATGAAGTTGAGCGGAATGGAGATCTGCATCAACAGCGCGTTGATCAGCACGAAGTCGCCAATATTCTGCTCACCCGCCATCACAGCCTTGGCGGAGAGCCCCATGCAGGCGGCCATGCCGATCCCGAGGATCACCGACTGGCCGAAGTTGAGCCAGGCAAGCGACGTCCAGGTCTTGGTGGCCGCCCTTTCGTATTTTTCCATCGAAACGTCGAAGCGCTCGGCTTCCATCGCCTCGTTGCCGAAATACTTGACGGTCTCGAAATTGAGCAGGCTGTCGATCGCCTTGGAATTGGCGTCCGTGTCGCTGTCGTTCATTTCGCGGCGGATGCCGATGCGCCAGTTGGACGTCTTGATGGTGAACCACACATAGGCAACGATCATCACGGCAACGATAACGACGTACAGGAAACCGAACTGGTACCAGATCACCGCCGCCATGATGGCGAATTCCAGGACGGTCGGAATGCCGTTGAGGATGGTGAAGCGGACAATCGCCTCGATCCCCTTCACCCCGCGTTCGATCACCCGGCTGAGCCCGCCAGTGCGCCGAGCGAGATGAAAGCGCAACGACAGCTGGTGCAGGTGGCGGAAGGTCATGATCGCCAGTTGCCTGACCGCATGCTGGCCGACGCGGGCAAAGAGTGCATCGCGGATCTGGTTGAAGCCGACGGCAAGAACGCGGGCCGCGTTATAGGCAAGCACCAGCATGATTGGGGCTACAAGGAAGGCAGGCAGACCTGAGCCCTCCCCGGTCAGCGCGTCGGTTGCCCAGGCAAAGAAATAAGGTGACAGGACGGTCACGATCTTGGCGATAACAAGCGTGAAGATAGCCAGAAGCACCCGCTGCTTCAGGTCCGGTCGCTCGGAGGGCCAGATATAGGGCCACAGGTTGGCCAGCGTCGTCAGCGTATTGCCTTCATCCGCGCTGACCTGCTTGCGGGTCTGCGGTCTGGGCGACTGGCTGCCGGTAGCCGCGGCCGAAGGCTTGTGCGGCGGGGTCGCTGTCTGATCTGTCACAAAGTATCTCCTGACCGCGGTGCGGCCATCTGGTTAGTCTTTTTCGGAAGGGAGGAATACGTCCGCGGGCCCTGACGGGCGCACAATGTCGAGTCGCGCCCAGAAATCCTGCGAACTGCGCTCCGCCCGGGCAATCATCTCCCAGTTCAGCTCGTAGTGGCAGTTCCGGCCACGGGTATCGCAGGTGAGCAGACCGGCATCCTTCAGCACCTGCAGGTGCTGCGAGACGGTGGATTGCGCCAGCGGCAGATGATTGACGATTTCTCCACAACAGGCCTGTTTCTTGAGCGCAAGCTTCTTGACGATCGCCAGCCTTGCAGGATGGCCAAGCGCGCGAAAGATCGCGGCCAGTTCCTCGCAAGCTTCAAGGCAGTCCCCGGTTGCCGTGCAGGCCGTTATCGACGGCTCTTCCGTCCCGTTCATCGGGCGGTTCCTCGTTCACATTCGTTTGTTTCATCGTTGATATGCGATGAATCAGCTCAAAAACAAGGGCAGAACGAAAAAGAGCGGGGACTTCCTCGGCCCCCGCTCTCGCTCTTTTTTCCTGAAAAGACCCGGCTCAGCCGTTGTTTTCCGGCAGCGGCTTCCAGTTCAGATCGCCTTCCGGCGTCAGGAAGACCTGGCCCGGATAGATCAGGTCCGGATTGCGGATCTGGTCCTGGTTGGCCTGGTAGATGGTGGTAAAGCGAACACCGTGACCATAAAGGCGGCGCGAAATGCGCCAGAGATTGTCGCCCTTGCGGATGATGACAACGGGCAGCGCCTTGTTGACCTCAGCGCCCTGGCCTTCCGCACCTGCACCTTCACCTGTTGCCACCACCTTGGTCAGAACGATCTGCTTGTCCTGTTCCTTCTCGAAGGTGACGGCGGCACGGGCATCGACAGCGTTGCCGTCGCTGCCGATCAGGTCGGCACGGACTTCGACATTGCCTTCGGCGATGTTCTTGCTGCCCTGAACCAGCCATTTGCCACCGGCATCAACCTTGGCTTCCCCCTGAAATTCGTCACCGACATAGACCCGGACGGAGGAACCCGGTGCACCGGTGCCGGCCACATAGACCTTGTCCTGCTCGGATTCCACCGCTTCAACCGTAACGGACGGCGCTGCGGGTGCGGCCCGCGACGCAGTCTGCGCAGCTGCTTCCTGCGTGGCGGCCGGTGCTTGTGTTGCCGGGGTGGCAGAGGAAGCTTCTGCGGTCACCACCGGAGCAGCCGTTGCAGGACTTTCCTGTCCTTCAGCTGCCGTTGCTGCGGCTGCGGCCTCGGACTGGGCCGTAGCCGGATTTTCAGCCGGTGCATCGGTCTTAAGCGCTGTTTCGGTTCCGGTTTCCGCCGTGGAAGCCGGCGCGGCCGACGGCTGAGATTGGTCAGCGGCGGTCTGTGTCCCGGTAGCGGACTGGTCAGCCGGCCCCTCTGCTGTCGCGGTTTCGGACGGTTGCTGTGCGGCAGCCGGGGCTTCGGCGTTCACGACAGGCGCGGCTGTGGACGAAGAGGCCTCCGCTGCAGGCGCGTCCGTCTGGCCGGATGCAGTCGTGGCTGCTGCCTGCTCGCCGGAGACTGCTGCCGTTTCCTCGTTGGAGGCCGCTTCCGCGGGAGGCGCGCTTGCCACCTGCTGTTCGCCGGTCGCCGCCGGTGCGGCGGTATCCGCAGCTGGCGCTTCTGCGGTCGCAGCAACCGTCGTTTCAGGAGCAGGTGCTTTCGACGAAGCTGCCTGATTTGGTGCGTCTGCAGGTGCCGCCTGAGCTGCCTCCGCGACCTGCTGGACGCCGGCCGGTTTCTGCAGAATGTCGGACGGGCCTTCCGGCGTGTTCAGGACAATGAGCGGCTGTTCTTTGCCGCCTTCCGGCAGGGAGACGGCAACATGCTGCTCGGAGGTCGCGATCGGCGCGCCGTTTTCGTCATGCACTTCCAGGCCGACATCATAGTCACCCGGCTTCAGCGGCTCGTCCAGGATGATGGTCCATTCGCCTGCCTCGTTGGCAATGCTCTTGCCGATCACCTTGCCGTTTGCGGTCAGGGCAACGATTGCGCCGGCTTCCGACCGGCCGGCGACGACTGTTTCACCCGTCGGTTCGACGCCGACCACGTCAAAGGTGGCGCTGAACCTGTCAGCAGAAGGAGCTGCCGGAGCGGCGTCGGCTGTCTGGTCCTTGTTGGAGACCGGTGCTTCGGCGGTAGATTGAGACTGTGCCGCTTCACCGGACGCTGCTGGCGCCACGGCCGTTGCCGGAGCTTCCTGGAAGGGCAACCTGCCGGTATCGCGGTAGATGTAACCGGTTATCAGGGCGGCCAGTCCCACGGGCACGGCCACGATCAATGTCCAGATGAGTGTCTTGTTATTCATGTGTGTCCTGCCGGGAAAGCTGCCAGGCGAACCGGCGCTCTCCAAATCCGTCCCCTGTTCGCACCCTCTGCCAGAGGCGCTCTATCCCTTAGCCGGCTTGCGGACCTTTCCGGTCCTTTTTCTACCGCCAGCTTTCATGCGTTGGCCCCATGCATAGCCGTCTTTTCCAGGCGCGGCAAGAAAACCTGCTTCGGAACCAAGGCCCTTCAAACAGAATGCTTGACCTTGCGCCGATCTGAATGCCACATCTTTGCGTCATGAATACGGTTTCTCAAAATCAGCTTACAAGCGTCTGTGTTTATTGCGGCTCCAGCTTTGGCTCGGACCCCGCACACGAGGCCGCAGCAACGCGATTAGGCCAGCTCATCGCCGAGGACGGCCTGCGCCTTGTCTATGGCGGCGGCTCGGTCGGCCTCATGGGGACGGTCGCAAACTCGGCTCTCGAATCGGGTGGCAAGGTCACGGGAATCATTCCGCGCTTCCTGGAAAAGCGCGAGGTGATGCTGGAGACGCTTCAGGACCTCGTGATCACCGAGGACATGCACGAGCGCAAGCATCTCATGTTCCAGAAATCCGATGCCTTCATTGCGCTGCCGGGCGGCATCGGCACGCTCGAGGAAGCTGTCGAGATGATGACCTGGGCCCAGCTCGGCCAGCACCGCAAACCGGTGGTGCTTGCCAATATAAACGGCTTCTGGTCGCCCTTGCTGGAACTTCTCGACCACATGCGCGCCCAGGGCTACATCCGGCCCGACACCGAAGTTCCCTACCTCGTCGCCCGCAAGGTGGAAGACATCCTGCCGCTGTTGCGCCGGGCAGTTTCCGGTGAGCCGCTGCCTTCCTCTGAGGAATATGCGTCAGTATCCGATCTCTGAAGCTCCGCAGCTCGGAGCGATTGATCCCGCAGGTCCGGTGACTTTGCCGATTTGGCTTTAATCAATTTGAAGTCACTGGAATTGGATAGTACGGTCGGGCCAAAAGCTGCGGGAACAGGCAACTCGATGCAAACTACCCTTCTGGTTGAAGACGCTGCATTTTTCGAAAAGGCGATCGTCAAGAAACTGCATGAAGTCGGCCGTCACCAGATCATGGTCGCGCGCAGCTATGAAGAAGCGGAGAACTGCCTCAACCTGCCCATCGGCGAACCCGACCTTGCCCTTGTCGACCTGACCCTTCCCGATGCGCCCGATGGCGAGATCGTCGATCTGTGCGAGAAGTGGAACATCCCGACCATCGTCTTCACCAGCCGCTTCGATCCCAAGACTCGCGGCAAGATGCTGGCAAAAGGGGTGATTGACTATGTGCTGAAGGATTCCCCGGGCAGCCTCAACTATGTCGCCGACCTCATCCGCAAGCTCGCCCAGAACCCAAAGATCGGCATTCTGATTTTGGACGATTCAGGCGTTGAACGGGACTTAATCTCGCGGATCGTCGCCAAGCATCTCTACAAGGTCTATCAGGCAGGCTCGACCGACGAGGCACTTCAGATGCTGAAGGACCACAAGGACATCAAGCTCGTCCTGGCGGACTATTTCATGCCGGAAAAAGACGGCTTCGCCTTCCTGAAAGCGGTGCGGCGCGTACATGACTCGGAAAAGGTCGGCGTCATCGGCATGTCGTCCTACGCCAATCCGGAGAACCGGGTGCGCTTTCTGAAATACGGTGCCGCGGATTTCGTCGACAAGAACTGCTCGCCGGAAGAGCTGCTGCTGAGGGTGTCGCAGAACCTCGACTACATCTACCGCATCGCGGAACTGAACAACATGGCGATGCGAGATGTGCTGACAAGCCTCTACAACCGCCGTTACCTGTTCGACAAGGCGATCAAATCCATCAGCTCCTGGCCGGTCACCGAAGGGCGTTCGCACTGGCTGGCGCTGCTTGATCTCGATTCCTTCAAGGCCATCAACGATTCGCTCGGTCATGATTTCGGCGACGCCGTGCTGACCAGTTTCGCCCGCCACCTCACCAAGCTTGCCAAGTCCGACGACATCGTCGCGCGCCTGGGCGGTGACGAGTTCTGTATCGTCTTCTGCAACAAGAGCCAGGAGGAGGTCGTGAGTGGCCTCCAGACCCTCCTCGAAACGATTCAGACTTCACCTGTCCGTCATGACGGTGACGAACACCTCATGAGGACGAGCATTGGCGTCGCCTCGATCGAGGCCGGCAAGATCGGTGACGCCTTCAAGGTGGCTGATCACCGGCTTTATGCGGCCAAGCGCAGCGGCCGGGGCCAGTTGGTGGCAGCGGGCTGATCTGCCCGTCTCGGCCCAACCCGCCTATTTCAATCAGCCAGCCCATTTCCATCAGGCTGGCCTCCGGTAACGGCGCCAGCTGTCATAGCTGAAGACCACCAGTGCCCCCCAGATCATCGCAAAGGCCAACAGCTTGGTCTGATCCAGTGGCTCACCCCAGAGATAGACCGCCATCAGGAAATGCATGGACGGGGCGAGATACTGCATCAGCCCGAGCATGAAGAGCGGCAGGCGGCGCGCGGCGGACGAAAAACAGATCAGCGGCAGTGCCGTCACGATGCCGGTCCCGGCAAGCGCCAGCAGCACGGGCAGATCGTTCAGTACCAGGGCATCGATGCCCCAGGTGAGGTTCAGGAGCACATAACCGACGGCGACAGGAAACAGCAGCAGCGTTTCGACGAACAGGCCGGGCGTCGCCTTGACCGGCGTGACCTTGCGCACGTAGCCGTAGCCGGCAAAGGAAAACGCCAGCACCAGCGAGACCCAGGGGAGACCGCCCGCAAGCACTGCCTGAAGCATCACCGCCAGCGCCGCAATTGCAACCGCGATCCCCTGCCCGATGGTCAGCCTTTCATGCAGGACGACCAGGCCGACAACGATGCTCACCAGCGGGTTGATGAAGTAACCGAGCGAGATGTCGAGCACCTGGTTGTTGGCGATCGCCCAGACGAAAACCAGCCAGTTGACCGCAATGAAGCAGGCGGATGCCGTCAGCCCCATCAGCACCGTCGGCTGACGGAAGACCTCGCGCACCTCGCCCCAGCGGCCCCGCAAATACAGAAACAGTCCGACAAAGAGCACCGACCACAGGATCCGGTGCGAGACCACGATGTCCGCCGGTACCGTGTCGGTCAGTTTGTAATAGGCTGGGAAGAAGCCCCACATGCCATAGGCCGCCAGGCCGAAAAGAAGGCCTTGGCGTAGTTCGGCATTCGCCTCGGCGGTCGGCGCCGTCTGCGACATGGTATTGCCTTTCTGGAGCTCAATTGAGTCACGGACCTTGTCAGGCCGCGTTGGCTTTCATGAGCGCAAATGTGATGGAGTCGACCAGGGCCTGGAACGAGGCATCGACGATATTGGAGGAAACCCCGATCGTGAACCAGCGCCGGTGAGTGACCGTGTCGTGGCTCTCGATCAAAACGCGGGTGACCGCGCCGGTACCACCATTGAGGATACGGACCTTATAGTCAATCAGTTCCAGTCCCTCGATAGCGGACTGGTATTTGCCGAGATCCTTCCGGAGCGCCATGTCGAGCGCGTTGACCGGGCCGTTGCCCTCGGCAACCGACATGCGGGTCTCGCCGTCGACATCCACCTTCACCACGGCTTCCGACACGGTGACGAGATCGCCGATGGCATTGAACCGCCGCTCGACCATGACCCTGAAGGAATCGACGACAAAGAAACGCGGCACTTCGCCGAGTTCCCGCCGGGCCAGAAGTTCGAAAGAGGCATCGGCGGCTTCATAGGCATAGCCCTCCGCCTCGCGTTCCTTGACCTTGGCCAGCAACCGGTCGAGACGCGGATCCGCCTTGTCGACTTCGATCCCGACCCGGGCAAGTTCGCCCAGAAGATTGCTCTTGCCTGCCTGGTCCGAGACCAGAACGCGGCGCTGGTTGCCGACGCTTTCCGGGGTTACATGCTCATAGGTCTGCGGATCCTTCAGGATCGCCGAGGCATGGATACCGGCCTTGGTGGCAAAGGCGGTCTCGCCCACATAGGGAGCCTGCCGGTCCGGCGAGCGATTGAGGATCTCGTCAAAGGCATGGGAGATTGCGGTGATGTTCCGCAGCTGCGCATCGCCGACGCCGATTTCGAAGCGGTCGGCAAAGGCGGCTTTCAGCTTCAGTGTCGGGATCAGGGTGATCAGGTTGGCATTGCCGCAGCGCTCGCCAAGACCGTTCAGCGTGCCCTGGATCTGACGCACACCTGCATCGACCGCGGCCAGGGAATTGGCGACCGCGTGACCGGTGTCGTCATGGGTGTGGATACCCAGATGCGTGCCAGGCACCACGTCCTGAACCTTGCTGACGATGTCGTAGATTTCGTCGGGCAGCGTGCCGCCATTGGTGTCGCACAGCACGATCCAGCGGGCGCCGGCGTGATAGGCCGTGCGGGCGCAATCGAGCGCATAGTCAGGATTGGCCTTGAAGCCGTCAAAGAAATGCTCGCAATCGATCATCGCCTCCTTGCCGGCGGCAATGGCGGCGGTGACCGTCTCGTAGATCGAATCCAGGTTTTCCTCGTTGCTGCAGCCGAGTGCGACGCGCACATGGTAGTCCCAGGCCTTGGCGACGAAGCAGCAAGCATCGGCGCTTGACGCCAGCACCTCCTGCAGACCCGGGTCGTTGGCGGCCGATCGTCCCGCCCGCTTGGTCATGCCGAAGGCGGTAAAGGTCGCCTTTTGCGTGCGTTTCTCGCGGAAGAAGCCCGTGTCTGTCGGATTTGCACCCGGATAGCCGCCCTCGACATAATCGACGCCAAGCCGTTCCAGCAATTCGGCAACGACAATCTTCTCGTTCATCGAGAAGTCGACCCCGCTGGTCTGGGCGCCGTCGCGCAGGGTCGTGTCGAAGAGGTAAAGACGTTCCTTGGTCATGTGCGTATCCTGCGTCGCCCTCAGGCCACGTTTGTCATGTGTCTTTTGCGCCGGGCTGGACCGGCGGCCATGTGTCCGTGTCGTGGTCCGGGTGCTGGAATGACACGAGCGTCGCCAGGAAAGGCGCCGCCTCCATGTCGTCCTCGGTCACCCGTTCTGGAATTGCCGCCATCCGGTCCGTATAGGGCAGCTTTGCCTCGACGCCGAACTGGATGCCTGGCGGGGCAATCTTTGGATCGTCGAAAGCGCCGATCGCCAGCGCAATCCCGTCCGGCGCCTCATAGGTCAGCGGCGTGCCGCAGTCGGCACAAAAGCCGCGCGCGGCATGGTTCGAACTCTGGAAATGCTTCAGCCGTCCGCGTGTCCAGGTGAGCCTGGCGGCATCGGGCACGCTGACGAGCGGTGCATAGAAGCTGCCAAAGGCCTTCTGGCACATGCGGCAATGACAGATCGAGGCTTCACCTAGAGATCCCTCGACCCGAAACCGCACTGCACCGCACTGGCAGCCGCCGGTATGAATGACATTCGCACTCATGCGTCCCTCACCTGTCATTCGCCGGCCAATGATCCGTCTCGTGATCCGGATGCTGGCGGTTGGTTGACGCGACATCATCGATACCGCCGGGCAGATCATCCCGGTTGGACCGTGTTTCTGAAAGCCCGAACAGCCCGGCGAAGAACGGCACACGCCCCTCGACCCCGGATTGCTCGACCGGCGTCACCGCCGCCACATCGTCGAGGCTTCCATGAGTGATCGCGATATGGTCGCTTCCGACGGTGTCGAATGCCAACGGCGTTCCGCATTGGCTGCAGAAACCCCGGCGGACGGGTTCGGAAGAATGGAACCAGTTCGGCTCGCCTCGGGTCCACTCGAACTCGGACCTTGCTGCCCCGAAGAGCGGCAGAAAGAAATTTCCAGACGCCTTCTGGCACATGCGGCAATGGCACAGATGCGGGTAGAGCGCTTTTCCACGCACCCGATACCTCACGGCCCCGCACTGGCAGCCACCTGTGAGAAGTTGCGCCTTGTCGCTCATCAGCACTGCTCCCTGCCGCAAGCGTCCAGGATTTGTCGGCAGACCACATCGAGGTCTTCCTGGATCGCCGAATTCCAGACGCGCAGGACGGTCCAGCCCTGAGACTTCAGAAATCTGTCTCGCTCATGGTCCATTGCGAGACCCGGTGCCTCGCCGTGTTGCGAGCCGTCCAGTTCGACGACCAACCGATGTTCTGGCGCCGCGAAATCGACGATGTATCCTTCAATTGGCATCTGCCGACGGAAGGAAATACCTTCCAGTCTGTGTGCGCGGATAACTTGCCAGTGTTTTTTCTCCGGCGCGGTCATGCCGGAGCGCAGGCGCTTGGCGTTTGACCTCAGTCGTTTAGATACCGTCTGATGTGGCATAAATCGCGCTCCTTTCCGGAACCGATACTCTGCATATGACGGGAAGGCTGCATACCCCCCCTCTGTCCCCTGCGGGGACATCTCCCCCGCAAGGGGGGAGAATGGTGCAGGTGGCGCGGTCTGGCTCACCAGCTTCCGTTGCAGCCAATCGGGCGGAATTCAGCTGAGAGCGCCGCAGCTGCCTCGCGTTGCGACTGCAAAAAGGCGCATCCACATACTCCCCTCTCCCCCCTTGCGGGGGAGATGTCCGCGTGAGCGGACAGAGGGGGGTAACCAGCCTCTCCGCCGGGCACGGTCTCACCGCTTGACCTCCCATGTCGTCACGCGTTCGCCGGTTGCCGAGTCTTTTGAATCCTTTAGGAGGATTCCCTGAGACGTCAGGTCATTGCGGATCGCGTCGGCCTCGGCCCAGTTCTTGGCGTCGAGCGCCTCCAGGCGGCGGGCGATGGCCGTCAGGATGCCCGGCTCGTCGATGCCGGAAAGATCCGCCTTGACCGGATGTACGCCCATAAGGGCCGCGGAAGCGGAATAGACGTCCAGCTTGGCCGGATCCTTGGCGGCCTCGACGGCCAGGCCATGCAGCACCTGGATGGCCGCGGACGTGTTCAGGTCGTCCAGAAGCGCGTCGAGGACGTCCTTCGATGGTGAAGCATCGGTTTCAACCGGGTCCGGCCAGCGGGCAAGCAGGTTCTCCGCCTCTTCCAGCTTGCGCCGGGAGAAGTCGATGGGCTCGCGGTAGTTGGTCATCAGCATGGCAAGGCGCAGCACCTCGCCCGGCCACCTGCGGTCGCCGAAACTCTCCGTCTCCAGGAGTTCCTGGATGGTGAAGAAGTTGCCCTCCGACTTGGACATCTTGCGGCCTTCCACCTGAAGGAAGCCGTTGTGCATCCAGTAATTGGCCATGACGCTGGTGCCGTGGGCGCAACGCGACTGGGCGATCTCGTTTTCATGGTGCGGGAAGATCAAGTCCAGCCCGCCGCCGTGAATGTCGAAAACCTTGCCGAGGTGAAACGCACTCATGACAGAGCATTCGATGTGCCAGCCGGGCCGCCCGCGGCCCCAGGGGCTGTCCCAACCGGGTTCGTCGTCCGAGGAAAGCTTCCAGAGCACGAAGTCACCCGGGCTCTTCTTGTGAGCTTCCACCGCGATGCGGGCACCAGCAAGCTGCTCGTCCAGCTTGCGCTTGGACAGCCCGCCATAGTCCGGCATCGACTGGGTGTCGAACAGCACCTCGCCGCCCGCCTGATAGGCATGACCCTTGTCGATCAGCGCCGCGATCATCTGCACCATGCCCTCGATATGCTGGGTTGCCCGCGGCTCGAACGACGGCTCCAACACGCCAAGTGCCTTGATGTCCTTGTGATACTGATCGGCGGTCTTTTGCGTCACCAGCGCAATCGCATCGTTCAAGGGCATATCCGGATGATCCCGCAGGGCGCGGGCGTTGATCTTGTCGTCGACGTCGGTGATGTTGCGCACATAGGTGACGTGGTCCGCGCCATAGAGCTGGCGCAGCAGACGGAAGAGCACGTCGAAGACGATTGCCGGACGGGCGTTGCCGATATGGGCAAAGTCGTAAACGGTCGGTCCGCAGACATAGAGACGCACATTGCCATCATCGATCGGCCGGAAGTCTTCCTTCTGACGTGTCAATGTGTTGGTGAGCTTCAAGCCCTTGAAAGTGCCGGATGTCTCTGTCTCAGCGGCGCTCATGTCAAACGGTCTCCTGGCCGGCTGGCCGGGCGGTCCGTCTCAGAGGAATTTTTGCCAAGAGGGAACGGCCACAGCCAGCGGTGTCGCTAGCTGCAAATAATGGTGATGGAAATGATGTTCCGTGTGGCCGTCATCATGGCGAGCTTTATGGACCGGAAAACGGAACCTGGTCAAGGCAGCAATTGCCGTGAAAACGCCTAAAGCCGCGCTCTGTGGCGTTGGCGCCTCACAGGAAACCCTCTAGACTTCGCCTGTTGGGAATCAGAGGGGGAATTTCCGATGGAATGCATCCGGACCGGGCGGAATAGAAGTGCGGGAATTCTTCTGGCGCTGGTGCTGGCCGCGCCGCTGCCGTTCGCTCTCGCCACAACACCCGTCAACGCCCAGGTCCAGACACCGGCCGCCGGCGAGACCCAGGTCGTTCCGCCACCCGTCTTCAAGGACCCCGAAACGCCGATCGCGCAGGCCATCCAGGCCGAGATGACACCGGACCTTGCCGATGGCCTCTTGCTTTATTACGGCGAGCGCGCCTTCGCCCCCATCTGGTTCACCGAAGCCGGACTTACCGAAGATGCCCATCTGGTCATTGCCGCCATGGCCGCTGCAAACGATCATGCGCTCAATCCCAACAATTACGATCCGCTCGGGCTCCTGCAGAAGTCGGAGACAGCCGCGAGCGAACAGGACTGGGCCCGCTTCGACATCGACCTCTCGGTCCAGTTCCTGCGCTATGCGACGCATCTCTCCTCCGGCCGCGTCCAGCCCAACAAGATCAACAAGGCGCTCAACCTCTTCCCCGACCGGCCGGAACCGAAGATCCTCCTCGAAAATGCCGAGCAGGCGGTCGATTTCAGTGCATTTCTGGAAAGCCTCGCGCCGCAGTCGGATAATTATGCCCGGCTAAAGCGGCGCCTGGCCCAGTTTCGGGAAAAGGCGGCCCAGGGCGGTTTCACCACGGTTCCCGAGGGAGAAGTCCTGAAACCCGGCATGAGCGATCCGCGGATCGCAACGCTGAAGCTGCGGCTGATGGAGGAGGACATTCCCGGTGCCGAGGCGCATACGGGCGAGACCTATGACGGCGCGCTTGTCGAAGCCGTGAAGGTCTTTCAGGAATATCACGGGCTCGATCCGGACGGAGTCATCGGCAACGCGACGCTCGCCCAGCTCAACATGCCCATCAACGACAAACTCATCCAGATGGAGCTCAACATGGAGCGCCGCCGCTGGATGCCGGACGATCTCGGCGCGTTCTACGTCTTCGTCAACCTCGCCGACCAGAACCTGAAGGTGGTTCGGAATGGCAAGACGATCCACACCACGAGAGTTGTCGTCGGCAAGCCCTATCACGCAACACCCGTCTTTTCCGACACGCTGGAATATGTGGAGATCAATCCCTTCTGGAACGTGCCCTACTCCATCGCCACGAAGGAGTATCTGCCGAAGCTGAAGCAGAATTCCGCGGCGCTCAGCGGCAAGAACATCCGCGTCTTCCAGGATGGCAGCGAGATCGCGCCGACGCAGATTGCCTGGAACAGCTATTCCGGCGGCAATTTCCCCTTCCGCTTGCGTCAGGACCCGGGCGACGACAACGCCCTCGGCCGCATCAAGTTCATGTTCCCCAACCAGTTCAACATCTACATCCACGACACGCCGTCGAAATCCCTCTTCTCAAGGTCGGAGCGCGCCTTCAGCCACGGCTGCATCCGGGTCTCCGATCCGTTCGGTCTTGCGGATGTGCTCCTGGCCGACAACAACGCCGCGCCGGGTCACTGGGAAGCAATCCGTGACAGCCGCGAACGCACCGTCGTCAAACCGGCCACCGGGGTCGAAGTCCACCTCACTTACCTCACCGCATGGATGAACAAGGATGGCTCGACTCATTTCAGAAAAGACATCTACGGGCGCGACAAGGTGCTGCTCGATGCCCTGCGCGCGGCGATGACGGAAAACCTTTGAACGCTTAACCATCTGAAAACAAAAAACAATCAACCCGTTTACTTATCTGAACGGTAGCTGAATGCCGTCCTCAGGATGGGTTCAAGCGGCAGCACCTATTCTCCAGTTCATCGAAACGGATTGCCTTCTGGAGAATAAAATGTTGAACCGCATCTTCGTCCTTCTGTTCCTCGGCCTGCTGCTTGGCGGCCCGTTTGCCGCTATCGTGGCCATCACCGACGGCACCAAGGCGTTTGGCCAGGAAGCGCAGCAGAAAGGCATGTGCCTGACGACCGGTACGGGCTGCGGCAACGGAAACATCATCGTCACTGTCGCCGGCCGGATCTGATGCCAACGAAAGCTGCTTGAGACCCGATGCCTGTTCCGTTTCGATTGTCCCAAAAACTGACCAGCTGGCCCACGCAGCCAGGCATCCAATCCAGCAGCCGCTCGAACAGGACCTCATTGTCCTTCTTTCCAACCGGCACCCATCCAGCAGCCCGATCGAAACGCTCCGCTCTCGTGCCCGGGTCTGTCGACAGCCAGGCACGCCGGTGGCCGGCAGACTTCAAGCCCCGGCACACCTCGGCAAGATTGGATTTCTTAACTCGGACCTGCTCAAATAAGGGGTGGACGAGCCCTTCAAAGTGAGAGAGCTTGCAGTTTCCCCCGTTGTTTGGCAAGGTTGTCCGATGGACTATAAGGCACTTGAAGATAAAGCAGAATCCGCGGCGGACTTCCTGAAGATGATGGCATCCGCGCCGCGCCTGCTGCTCATGTGCCTTGTGCTTGAGGAAGAACGCTGCGTCAGCGAGCTTGCCGACAAGACCGGCATGCGCATGCCGACCGTCTCCCAGCAACTGGCGCTGTTGCGCGCGCAGGGCCTCGTGAGCACGCGCCGCGAAGGCACCACTATCTACTACCGGCTTGCCAGCGAACCGGTCAAAGACATCATGGCGATGCTCTACAAGCACTTCTGCGCCGGATCGGATCTTCCGGTCGCACGGCATCTGGAAACGCTGGAAGCCGAGTAACCGCTCCCTCACCTTTCCCTAACCCATCTTCCTAACGTGTCATTGTCTTATCGACCGGCATGCGTCTGACTTTCGGGCCGGTCAGCCGACATTCTCTGCGTCATATCGCATGGCGCCGGCGAGGTTGCCTTCCCTATCCTGAAAGAAACCCAGATCGCCTGCATCGTCGATGCGGAAGGCCGCATTATGCCCCCGACGTGAAGAAGGTCATCGCCTTCGGGAGAACGCAATCCTCTTGTGAAAATGTGGCTGTATGGAGCAAGCGGCCCATCCTTCGAGACGGCCTTACGGCCTCCTCAGGATGAGGATGAGCTGATCGACGTGCTGAAGCGCTCACACGGTCATCCCTCATCCTGAGGAAGCGCGGAGCGCTGTCTCGAAGGATAGGCCGCTTGCCCCCAAGGCCACCCGTCACAACCGTTCGCGTGGGCCTTTCCTCAGGCCAGGCCAGAACAAGCAGGAGCCCTTTCCGGCATCAATCCTTGACGAAATCGCCGCATTTTGGTGGCATCTGGTCGCCCCAGGGCATCAGCGGCACCGTAGATGTGGAGTTCTTCGGGCTGCCTTCGATGATCTTGTCGGAATAGACCAGGTAGACCAGCACGTTGCGCTTGGCGTCGCAGCCACGCACGATGCGCATCTTCTTGAACATGAAGGAGCGGCGCTGGCGGAACATTTCCTCGCCCTGCTCGAAATTCTCCTTGATGGTGACCGGGCCGACCTGGCGGCAGGCAAGCGAAATGTCGGAGACTTCCTCAGCAACGCCGAGCCAGCCGGACACACCGCCCTTTTCCGGCACGGTGAAATGGCAGGCCACACCTTCGACGATCGGATCGTCGATGGCGTAGGTCGCAAGCTTGTGGTCGGGGGTCAGGAATTTCCAGACAGTCGATTTCTTGAAGATCAGGTCGGGCTCTTCCGCGCCGAATGCCGCGCCTGCGCCGAAGACGGCAAGGGAAAGGCCAACAGCGGCGGCGGTCAGAAAACGCATGTGAATCCTCCGGGTCCTGGACGACCCACATGTAGGGATCGCTCATTGCGGGTCAAGCATTGCCCAAGACAAAGCGCGCGCCCGAAGGCGCGCGCGATCCCTGCCCTGACTTGAATTTGCCTGGAAGCGTCAGCGCGCTTCCTCAAGGATCTTTTCAGACTTTGCGTCCTCATCCTTCGCCTCGGCCGAAGCTTCGTCCTCGTCTTCCAGAATATCCTCGGCGGAGAGATCGAGTGCGTCCTCGTCTTCCTCGCCGGCGGCATCAAGCACCAGAGACGCCGCGAATTCGCTGTCCGACACCAGGTCGGGCGTTTCGGACGCGCCGGTGTCTGCGTCCCCGATCACCTCTGCAGATTCCGACGTGGTGTCTTCGAGAACGGGAGCTTCGACGATTTCCTCTGCCGACTCTTCATCAACAGTCTCAGCGGTAGGCGTTGCTCCGGTCAAAGCGTCGTAAAGATCGGCAATCCGCTCTTCCGTCCAGACCTGCGGCTGGTCGAGACCGAGCGCCTCGTCATAGGCCCGGGCAACGGAAACCGGCAGCTGGAAATCAAAATCCGCTTTCGCGCCGTAGTGCGGAGCCAATGCGTCATGCACGGTCTGGAACGTGTCCTTGAGGCCAAGGCTCTGCTCGACGCAGGCGGCAGCCGCATCGCGCAGGGTGATGACGAAGTCGCGCGTGGTCTCCACGGCTTCAGCCACGGCCTGAACGCCGATTGCAGCCTTGCCGCGGCCGGGGACAAGCGCGGTCGGCCGGAAGGCCGTGATGCGGTCAAGCGCCCGCGGCCAGTCGGCCAGATGCGCATCGCCGCAATAGGGAATGGCAGACTTCTGCACCAGGTCGCCGGCAAAGATCACGCCGTTCTGCGGCACCCAGACGACCAGATCGCCCATGGTGTGGGCGCGGCCCAGATGCATCAGACGCACTTCGATGCCGCCAAGATCGATGGACATGGAAGACGCAATCGTCATGGTCGGTGCGACGACACCCGCATTTGCCGCCAGACCGGAAAAGAGCTCCGGATCCCGGCTGCGCGCCACGCGGATCTCTTCCGCGCCGCGGGTCTCCATCATCCGGCGGGTCAGGTCGGAGGCAATCACCTCGCCCGGCTCGAACACAGAGGTGCCGAGCGAATTGTCGGCATGGAAATGGGTCAGCACAACGGACTTGACCGGCTTGTCCGTCCGCTCGCGGATCTTTTCAAGCACCTTTTGCGCCAGCGCCGGTGTCGCCTGACCGTCCACGACCAGAACACCGCGTTCGCCGATCACGACGCCCGTGTTGGTGCAGCCATCGGCGCTGAAGGCGTAGCATCCGCGGCCGAGTTCCTCGAACCGTTCGTTCGCTCCCGGGACGGCTTTGGACCCGTTCGTCATCTCTACCATTGCGGTCTCGCTTTCCTGCCAGCTGCCTGACGGCCTGTTCCAATCAGCACGTCTCTTTGCGTGCTTTTTCCTGTTGACTGCAGCGTCTCAGCTTCAGGGTCTGATTCGCAATTTTTCACCTGTGAAATCCTTAACTATTCCCTGCTTATCAACAGATAGATCCGTCAATTCGCCACTCTTCGACTGCACCAGACCAAGCTCTCCGCAATGCTTGCTTTCGCGACTGTCAATTTTTGCCCTGTGACCGGGTTGTGTTTCGCCCGATCTTCGGTTGGATATACTTGCTAGTCGCAGAAAATGGCCGGATCACGGCAGCATTCTTCTGCCCCTTCAACAGGCTTAACGATACTGAAAAGACGGCGGGACCACATGTCCAAGGACAAGGAACACCAGGCACGGCAAAGCGCAGCTCCATCGGCGGCACGGCCTGTCCTGCGACTGAGCGGCTTCTTGCCCTACCGGCTCAATCACCTGGCGGAGACGGTCAGCCGGTCTTTCTCGAAGATCTATGCCGAGAAGTATGGCATCGGCATTCCCGAATGGCGTGTGATTGCGACACTCGGCGAATATGAGGCGATGACAGCCCGTGACATCAGCCAGGCAACGTCGATGCACAAGACCAAGGTCAGCCGAGCCGTCGCGGCGCTGGAGCAGTTGAACATGGTGCAGCGCGTCCGCAATCCGGACGACCAGCGTGAACAGGTGCTCCGGCTAAGCGCCGAAGGTGAAGCCGTCTATGCGGACATCGTCCCGCAGGCACTTGCCTATTCGGCACGGCTGGAAGCGGCACTGACGGCCGAACAAAGGTCGCTCCTGACCGACCTTTTCGACCGCCTGCACAGAGCCGCCGAGACCAGCGAAACCGGCTGAAACCCGCCCGTCCAAAAGCCAGCGGCATTAACCTAACGTCAGAGCTTTCGTTGCTATTCATAGGTGCAACAGCGATACTGACCCCAGGAGCCGGACGGCGTGGGGAAACGCTGTAGGGGACGGGTAATGAGACTATGCTGGCCTGCCAAGACCGGATTTCTGGTGCGCGCATTTGCGTTTGGCGCCGGGCTGGCCCTGTGCGCAGATGCCGCCGGCGCTGCCAGCTGCTCCAGCCTCAAATCGGAACTCAGCCGTCTTGAAAGCGGGTCATCCGCAAAGTCTCCGGCCGCTCAGAAATGGAGCACGGCAAAATCCGCACAGCAGAAGGCGATTACCGCGGCAGAGCGGGACGCCAGCTATTTCGGCTGCGCCACCTCCGGCAGCGACAAGTGCACCGGCCTCAATTCCAAGATCAAGCGCATGAAGGCAAATCTTGCCGCCATTGAGCGCCAGCTTTCAAAGGCAGGCGGCGGTTCTTCGGGCAATGCAAAGCGCGCACGGCAGGTGCGGGCCGCGCTTGCCAGGCAGAATTGCGATGCGCCGCCTCCCACCCGCGAGGCAGCCGCGGACGACAAGCCACGTTCCCTGCTGGCGCGCCTCTTCAATCCGCAGCAGCCCCAGGCAGAGCCGGTTTCCGCAACGACCGGCGACAGGGAAATTGCTGCTGTACGGCGGCAGACCAGAAGCGCCTCTAATCAGCGCCGGTTGCCGTCCGGCGGCACCTTCCGGACCCTGTGCGTGCGCACCTGCGACGGCTATTTCTTCCCGGTCAGCTATACCGCGGGCAAGGACCAGTTCGCCTATGACGCTTCCCGCTGTTCGGAGATCTGTCCGGCAGCCGAGACGCATCTTTACGTCTACCGCAACCCGGGCGGGGACCAAACGCAAATGATGTCGCTTGCCGGCGACCTTTATGCGGAGCAACCCTTCGCCTACCGCTACAAGAGCGAATATGTGGAAGGCTGCAGCTGCCGCGCGACCCGCCAGTCAAAACTGCAATCTGCCTGGACGGAGATCGGCACGGGTGCTGGCAGCAAGGTCTTTTTCTCGGATATCAGTTCCGGCCTGCCTCGGCGCTCACTGACCCCGAGCCGTGGCGGCACCTTCGAAGACAAAGCCGACCTGCCTTCGCCGCTGGCGCGCACGCCGCTGACACGGGCGCAATTGCCGCGCTACGACGATCCGGACACGCTCCTGAACCTGGAAAAAGGCTTCGACGTCACGAAGGGGCTGGACCTTGCGGCTGTCCGCCACGACCCCGCTCCCGATGCGACTGCGGAAGGCAGGGAACTGCGCGACGGCCTTCCGGTGCTGTCGATCCAGTCCCGCCCCATCGGCGACGACGACGGCGAGGAAGTCGCCGCCTTCGCGCCGGTGTTCAAGTCGGACGATGACGGCCTTGAGCCCGCAGGCGAGCGCAAGGGCTCCGTCAGGGTAGTCGGTCCAGAATATTTTGTCGCCCAATAAGGGGCAGCATCGCCTTCATGTCCGGGCCGTGATCCATGCCGGTCAGCACCCGACGCAGCGGCATGAAAAGCCCCCGGCCCTTGCGGCCCGTCGCATCTTTCAGCGCTGACGTCCAGGCGCCCCAGCTCTCCTCGGTGATCTCGCCCTCGGGAAGGAAATCCTTGGCCTTCGAGACGAAATCCGCATCTTCCGCGTCGACCCGGGCCGTCACCGGCCCGACCACGACCTGCCAGTAGCCGCTGGCATCGGCGACGGTCTCGCAATTGCCGCGCACGGTTTCCCAGAAGGCGGCGCTCGGCCGGATGCCGAGGTTCAGGAGCCGGTCTTCGACTGCTTCGAAGGGCAGCTCATGCACCAGCCGCGCATTGAGGCTCTTCAGCTCTTCCGGATCGAACTTGGCAGAAGACCGGGAGACGCTGGTCAGGTCGAACTTTTCAATCAAGGCATCCATCGTTGCCACCGGCTCCACCGCCTGGCTGGTGCCGGTCAGAACGGCGAGCGAGGCAACGGCCATCGGCTCCAGACCTGCCTCGCGCAGCGAGCCGATGGATAGCGCGCCCTTGCGCTTGGAAAGCCCCTCGCCGTCGATGGTCGTCAGCAGATTGTGGTGACCGAAGACCGGCGGCTTTGCACCCATTGCCTCGAAGATCGCGATCTGGACGCCGGTGTTGGAGACGTGGTCCTCGCCGCGAATGATGTGGCTCACATCCATGTCGATGTCATCGACGATCGAGGTGAAGGTATAGAGGTATGACCCGTCCGCACGCACGAGCACCGGGTCGGACATGGAGGCAAGGTCGATGGTCTGGTCGCCCCGGCAAAGATCGTTCCAGGCGACGTCTGTGCGCCGGGTCTCGAACGGATCGCCATCATGGTTCGGCAGGACGAAGCGCCAGTGCGGCTTGCGTCCCTCGGCCTCGAACGCGGCCCGTTCCTCGTCCGTCTGCTTCAGGCCGGCCCGATCGTAGACCGGCGGACGGCCAAGCGCGCGCTGACGCGAGCGGCGGCGTTCCAGTTCGTCCGGCGTCTCGTAGCACGGGTAAAGCAGCCCCGCGTCCTTCAGCTTCTGCGCGGCAGCGTCATAGCGCTCGATCCGGTCGGACTGGCGTTCGATCCGGTCCGGATCGATGCCGATCCAGCGCAGGTCGTTTTCGATCGAGTCGGCATATTCCTGTTTCGAACGCACGAGATCCGTGTCGTCGAAGCGCAGGATAAAGCGGCCGCCCTCTTTCCTGGTAAAAAGCCAGTTATAGAGAGCCGGGCGGATGTTGCCGATGTGAATGTGGCCGGTCGGCGACGGCGCGAAGCGTACAGTGACAGTCATGGCGATGAGGTAGCGCGAGCGCGTGTTGCCAGCAACTTAAAAATGGGCCAGCGCCGTCAAGATTGTTGGGAGCTGCGATAGGCCCTGGAAGCCATCGCCAGAATGCCGCAGAACAGCAGGCAATAGAGGCCCATGGCAATTACCTGCCGGTCGAACGCGACACCGAGATCGATCAGCCAGCCGACGAGGCCTGGACCGGCGGCTGAGGAAAACACCATGATGGAAAAAGCCACCGAGCGAATGGCCCCCATGTGGCGCGTCCCATAGACTTCCGGCCAGAATGCGCCGACGAGCGTGCTGTTGAAGCCGTTTGACACCCCGACAAGCAGCATGAAGACGAAGGCGGCGGCAGGCGCATGAAAGCTTGCAAGGACGAAGCAGGCAAGGGTCAGCGGCACAAGGGTGAAGGGCAGAAGCTGGCGGGCGGAGAAGCGGTCGATCAGCGGGCCGATCACCAGCGATGTGCAGACAACGCCGGAGGCCATGAGCAGAAAAGCGCTGGCAAAGAGCTCCAGCGTCCAGCCACGCAGCTCCACCAGATAGACCTGATGGAAAAAGATGGCCGTGCCGATGAATGCAGGTGCGTTGACGCCGCAATTGACCAGCCAGAATTTCGGATCACGCAGCGCCTCGCCGCGGGTCCACTGCCGCCCTTCCGGTTTGGCAGAGGCGACTTCCAGCGCGCTCGGAACGCGGTCTTTTGCAAGAAGCACCAGCAGAACCGGCAGGGCGAGCAGCAGAAGGACACCGGATGACACCATCCAGGCCCCTCGCCAGCCGAAGGCATTGCTCAGCACCACAAAAAGAAGCGGAAACAGCGCTTCGGCTGTCGGAAAACCCAAGATGGCGATGGAAACCGCCCGCCCCCGCTGCGCCGAGAACCAGCGCCCGGCCGCGGTGATCGAGGTGTGGGTCATCATGCCCTGACCGCACAGGCGCAGGCCGTAGAAGGTGAGCCCGATCATCCAGACCGAAAACGAGTTCGCCATGGTGAGGCAGAACAGCGCCAGCCCGGTCACGACCACCAGCGCAATCTTCTGCACGGGAAAATGGTCCAGGCTGCGGCCGACATAAGGCAGCGTCAGTGCACTGCCGAGGGTCGCCAGCATGTAGATGAGACCCAGCTCACCATGGCTGAGATTGAATTCGGCACGAAGATCGCCGCCGGAGAGCGAGATGAAAAATGTCTGCCCAAAGCCGGAAAAGACCGCCAGAAGGTAACTGGCGAAAAGCCAGCGCGCATTTTCACGCAGGAAGGTCAGGTAGGCCATCGGGACTTGGTTTACTTTCAGAAAGCAACTTATTTGCTGCGAAACAAATCCTCATCCTGAGGAAGCGCGAGTGCGTTGTCTCGAAGGATGGGCCGCTTGCTCCAGAGTTTGCGGCCCCTCCTTCGAGACGGGCCTGGCGGCCCTCCTCAGGATGAGGTTGTAATGTAATTCGAACTTCCAGCAGCCTCAGGAGCGGTCGCGGAAGCGGTTGGTGATCGGGTAGCGGCGGTCCTTGCCGAAGTTGCGTTCGGTAATCTTCACGCCTGGAGGCGCCTGGCGGCGCTTGTACTCGGCGATGTACAGCAGGTGTTCGATGCGGTGGATCAGCGCCCGGTCATGACCGCGCTTCTCGATGTCGCTCACAGACATCTCGTCCTCGACCAGGCATTCCAGGATGTCATCAAGGACGTCGTAGGGCGGCAGGCTGTCCTGGTCGGTCTGGTTCTCGCGCAGCTCCGCAGTCGGCACCTTGATGATGATGTTTTGCGGAATGACCTCACCGCCCGGTCCCAAAAGCCCCTTCGGCCGGTTGGCATTGCGCCATTCGGCCAGGTGATAGACCTGGGTCTTGTAGAGGTCCTTGATCGGATTGTAGCCGCCGTTCATGTCGCCGTAGAGGGTCGCATAGCCGACAGACATTTCCGACTTGTTGCCGGTGGTCATGACCATGCGGCCGAACTTGTTGGAAACGGCCATCAGGATGACGCCGCGGGCACGCGACTGCAGGTTTTCTTCCGTCGTGTCCTCGTTGGTGCCGGCAAAGAGCCCGCCGAGGGCGGAGCGGAAACCTTCCACCGGCTCGGAAATCTGCACGGTGTCATAGCGGATATCAAGGGCTTTCGCACAAGCGGCGGCATCCGCGATGCTTTCCTCCGACGTGTAGCGGTAGGGCAGCATGATCGCGTGGACCTTGTCGGCCCCGAGCGCATCCACGGCCATCGCCGCGCAGATGGCGCTGTCAATGCCGCCGGAGAGCCCCAGTACGACGCCGGGAAATCCGTTCTTGTTGACGTAGTCTCCTAGACCAAGCACGCAGGCGCGCCAATTGGCTTCATCCAGATCCGGCAGTTTTGTCACTTCGCCGTTCTCGCAAACCCAGGTCTCGCCGTCCCGCTTCCAGTCGCTGAGCCCAAGTGCCGTCTCGAATTGCGGCATCTGGAAAGCCAGTGACCGGTCGGCGTGGAGCGCAAAGGAGCCGCCGTCGAAGACGAGTTCGTCCTGACCGCCGAGCTGGTTGCAATAGATCAGCGGCAATCCGGTCTGCACGACGCGGGAGACCACCACCTGCAGCCGGTGCTCGGCCCGGTGCTCCCAGTAGGGAGAGCCGTTCGGGACCAGCAGCAGCTCCGCTCCGGTCTCTTCGAGGCATTCGCAGACCTCGTCGTTCCAGATGTCCTCGCAGATCGGAATACCGATGCGTACCCCGCGGAAATCAACGGGGCCCGGCAGCGGTCCGGCGGCAAAGACGCGCTTTTCGTCGAAGACACTGTAATTGGGAAGGTCGTATTTGGTGCGGACCGATTTGATCTCGCCGCCGTCGAGAAGAAGCGCAGCGTTGTAGACCTTGCCGGCTTCATCGCGCCAGGGCGTGCCGAGGATTATGCCGGGTCCGCCGTCGGCGGTTTCCTGAGCCAGGGTGGTGGCAGCTTCCATGCAGCGGCGCACGAAGGCCGGTTTCAGCACAAGGTCCTCCGGCAGATACCCGGCCAGCATCAGTTCAGAGGTCAGCATCAGGTCGGCACCCTTCGCCGCGGCCTCCCGGCGCGCACCGCGCACAAGATCGGTATTGCCGGCAACATCGCCGACGGTCGGGTTAAGCTGGGCGACAGCCAGTCGAAAACGGTCTGAAATCATCTTGAGGAAGTACCAGGAAGTGACATGGCCTTCTGATGTAGCGGCTCTCTTCGCACGCGTCCAATCGGAATCGACCTCCGATTAAAGAGTTGACCTGTTTTGAAAGTTTTACAGCAACGCCAGACCGCCGAAATCCTCGGCAGGCTTTGAGGACCCCAAGGACGAAATATCGGTGATCTCTGGCTTGCGTGACGGTTTCTGCTGGTCCGGCCCAAGAAGAATGCCTTTGGAGCGCCCGTACATCTCCTGACGCTCCAGGATCTCGCCTATATGTCGGTACAGGATTGCGGGAGCGATCGGCTTGGCGACGAAACCGTGAATGCCGATCTCGATCGCCTCAAGGATCGTCGCGCGCTTGGCATGGGCGGTGACGATCAGCGCCGGAGTGGTGCTGACGACCAGATCGTGGTCGGAGCGCAGGATACGCAGGAATTCGCTGCCGCAGAAGGGCCGCATGACCCAGTCGCACAGGACAATATCGGGCCTGCGGTCCACAACCAGCTCGAGTGCCTCGGCTCCGTCGGAGGCCTCGAAAACCGAGCGGATACCGAAACCGGAGAGGACGGAACGCAGGATGGCGCGCATATGGGGATTGTCTTCCGCGACAAGGCAGGACACCTTCGAAAGATCCCACTTCTCCCGCAAAACCAGTCTCCCTACCTACGTGTTTCCCTGAGGAACAGGTATGCCCCGCGAGCGTTAAGCGAGACTTACCTTGAGCGGCCGGTGCACGGAAAAATCGGTAAAAAATGCAAAAGGGGCAGCAATGCCGCCCCTTGACGTAACGTAGCGTAAGAAGAACGCAATCTTTACGCGTTGACCGCGATCGGCTCGGCCTGCTTGCCGTCGCGCTCCTTCTTCAGGTTTTCCGCAATCAGGAAGGCCAGTTCAATCGCCTGGTCGGCGTTGAGGCGCGGGTCGCAATGGGTGTGGTAGCGGTCGCCGAGCTGGTCTTCGGTCAGCGCGCGGGCGCCACCGGTGCATTCGGTGACGTTGCGGCCGGTCATTTCCACATGGACGCCGCCGGCATGTGTGCCCTCGGCGCGGTGAACGGCGAAGAAGGCTTCCACTTCCTTGAGGATCCGGTCGAACGGCCGGGTCTTGTAACCACCGGCGGTGATGGTGTTGCCATGCATCGGGTCGCAGGACCAGACAACGGTCTTGCCTTCCCGCTCGACGGCGCGCACCAGCTGCGGCAGATGATCGAAGACCTTGTCGGCGCCGAAGCGGGCGATCAGGGTCAGCCGGCCCGGTTCGTTGTCCGGGTTGAGGATGTCGATCAGTTCAAGCAGTCCGTCCGGCGTCAGCGACGGGCCGCATTTCAAGCCGATCGGGTTCTTGATGCCGCGGAAATACTCCACATGGCCGTGGTCCGGCTGGCGGGTGCGGTCGCCGATCCAGAGCATGTGGCCGGAGGTGGCGTACCAGTCGCCGGAGGTGGAATCGACGCGGGTGAAGGACTGCTCATAGCCGAGCAGCAGCGCTTCATGGCTGGTGAAGAAATCGGTCGAGCGTAGCTGCGGCACGCTGTCGGAATTGACGCCGCAGGCGCGCATGAAGGCCAGCGCTTCCGAAATGCGGTCGGCCAGTTCCTTGTAACGGTGACCCTGCGGGCTGTCGGAAATGAAGCCGAGCATCCAGCGGTGCACCTGGTCGAGGTTCGCAAAACCGCCCTGCGCGAAAGCGCGCAGCAGGTTCAGCGTCGCAGCCGACTGGCGGTAGGCCATGGCCATGCGGTTCGGATCCGGGATACGGCTTTCCGCAGTGAAGTTGATGTCGTTGATGATGTCGCCGCGGTAGCTCGGCAGCTCCGTATCGCCCATCTTCTCGATGTTGGACGAACGCGGCTTGGCGAACTGACCGGCGATGCGGCCAACCTTCACCACCGGCTGGCTGGCGGCAAACGTGAGGACGACCGACATCTGCAGGAAGACGCGGAAGAAGTCACGAATATGATCCGGGTGATGTTCGGCAAAGCTTTCGGCGCAGTCGCCGCCCTGGAGCAGGAAACCGTTGCCGCGCGCAACGTCGGCCAGCTGGGCCTTCAGTTTGCGTGCTTCACCTGCAAAAACCAGCGGCGGATACGTCGACAGGCGTTGCTCAACTTCCGCCACAGCCTCTTGATCCGGGTAATCCGGCACCTGCAAGATCGGCTTTGATCTCCAGCTGTCCGGGGTCCACTTCTCCGCCATACTTCCTACTCCTGATCGGGCTCGGGCTTTCCCAATAATTCGCTTTTGCTGATGCCCGCGACCTTTTCCTGCGCAAAATGCTCCGTGTTTGGAGCAAACGTGCGGCCTTATACACGGCCTCACCGCCGAACGCCACTCAAGATCGGCCTCACTTGCGCAGGAAACCTTGATCTTTTTTCAAGCTATCCAAGGCTCGTTCGCACCAGGGCCGCAGGCGGCACCCGGCCGGAAACGAAATGACACCCGGGCGTTCCCGGGTGCCGGTCCCATCAGCCGAGGGTCAGGCAAACAGGAAGTCGCTTTCACTCAGACTGGCGAGGCTCGGCCAGATCCCGGTGTCCAGTCTGATCATATCGTTTCCGTAGCTGATTTCCACATCCTGCCACCAACCGGGCGCGGCAATGGTGAGCTGATCGAAAGACGTAATCCCCGCCAGGCTGAGATCGATCCGGTCGATGCCGACCTGAAAATCCTCGATGAGGTCGCACACCCCGTCGGCTACGAAGACGAAGATATCCGCGCCGCCGCCGCCGATCAAAACGTCCTCGCCGGTCCCGTCCACCAGCCGGTCGTTGCCGTCGCCGCCATCCAGAATGTCGTTTCCCGCACCGCCGAGAAGCCGGTCGTCGCCGCCGCGGCCCTTCAGATGGTCATTGCCTTCAAAGCCTTCAAGCGCATCATTGCCGCCGCGGCCGCCCAGGAGATCCGCCTTCGCCGATCCAAGGATATACCCGCCGTCCCCGGCGTGCCCAGTCGGGTCCAGGAGCAGATCGATATCCTCCACCCAGACCGAACCCCTCGCCAGGTCGGAAAGCCCCGAGACGACCACAAGGCTGTCGCGGGTCATTTCGCCATAGAACTCGGACCGGCCGATGGCATCGACGGCTTTGTCATAGCCGTTCGGACGATGCGCGGACCAGGCCAGCAGATTGACGATGTTGCCGCCGTCCCAGAAGGCCGGCGTCGCATAAAGATCGTTGAAATAAACGATGTTGCTGGTCTCGTAGGCGTAGTCCGCGTCGTTGCCGAAGAGATGGATCGCATCGTCCGCCAGAACCGAAGGCACCGGATCGTTCTCGAAATCCAGGCTGAAGATCTCCGACCCGCTGTCCAGCACGGACGCGCCGTCCTCCGGCGTATAGTGCGAGGCGAAGCCGACATAGTTGGCATCGACGAAAAAGCCGTCGGCAAAGGTGTCGCTTTGCTCGGCCATGTTCGTCACGGCTCCACCGCCGAGCGAATGGCCGGTGACGATCAGATCGTCCGCGGTAAGACCGTGATCTTCCAGGAAGGTTTTGACTGCCGCCAGTAGGCCGCCGAAGGCAGCAACCGTGTAGTCCGGTTCCTCTTTCAGGAACTCCAGATAGTCGATCACGTCCCCGATCGTATCGGACACGATATTATCGATCGTGCCGGTGGTGCCGCGAAAAGCCAACCCCACCTTGGTCACCTTGCCGGTCTCGTCATAGGTCGCCAGGACATCCGCCTGCGCATCCTTGAACTTGAAGGTCTCTCCCTGAAAGGTGCCGTTCCTGTCGACCACCGCCCCTTCCAGGCCGAGGGCATCTGGCGTCAACACCGTCCAGCCCTTTGCCTCTATGGCCGCTCTGGCGTTCTCCTCCGCTTCAAGTCCTTCACTGAGGACGTTCTCGATGCCGTGATAGCTGTAGATCATCAGATCACGCGCATCCCGCACCAGGTCCAGGGCCTCTTCGCCCTTATAGGTAAACAGCGACATCCCACCTCCCAAAATTGAAGTTTTTCATTTTACACTCTTGGCGATAGTGTAAGATTACCTTTACGTAAAGGGAATCTTTTTCAGGCAAATGCCTTTCGTTTACCGATTGAAGGTTTTGACGCGGATCATGGCTTTGACCCTGTATCAGGCGCAGGCTTGTTCCAGCCAGTAAGGAAAGCCAGCCATGCCAAAGCCACGCCTGGAGCACAGTCACCGGCCCGATGATATCGCGACGCGGCTCGCCACAGGTCCCGATGCCAGTTATCTCAGGGACTGGATCTATGGCGGGATCGACGGCGCCGTGACGACCTTCGCCATCGTTGCCGGGTCCATCGGTGCGGATCTTTCCACCCGTGTGATTCTCATCCTCGGCGTCGCCAACCTGCTTGCCGACGGGTTCTCGATGGCGGCAGCGAACTACAGCGGCTCGAAGTCGGAAAACGAAGACTATGCGCGGTTGAAAGCCGTGGAAGAAAAGCACATCGCGGTGGCCCCCGACGGCGAGCGGGAAGAAATCCGGCAGATATTTCTGGCCAAGGGCTATGAGGGCGAGGATCTGGAGACCATCGTCAAGCTGGTGACCTCAAACCGGTCCACCTGGATCGAAACCATGATGCAGGCGGAATACGGCCTGTCGGACGGCGGCAGGCACCCGCTGAAGGCAGCGCTCTTCACCTTCGCCGCCTTCGTGTTGTTCGGATCGATCCCGCTGTTGCCTTTCGTCCTGTCCCTGCCCGCAAGCGCTACCTCGGCGACGGGCCTGACGGCTCTTGCCTTTTTCGTCATCGGCTCGCTCCGGGCCAGATGGTCGCAACGCCACTGGATGTCCTGCGGGATCGAGACCACGGCCATCGGCATGCTGGCGGCCGTCATCGCGTTTCTGGTGGGGCATGGGCTGCAGACGCTGCATGGCTGAATGGAGGCGGTCAGTCGGCAGGACAGATGTAACTGATCCCGAACATCTTGAGTTTTTGATCAATCAGAGCCGCGAGTTCCGCACCCAGCGTGACCGGGCGCGGGTAATGCGGCCGGTTCCTGTCCTTCAGCACCGGCACATGCCAGCCTTCGGTGGTCTCCAGGAAATGATCGATGCCCGCCTCGCCCCAGATGCGGAAATAGCCGGCCAGCACACAATCGAGATAGCTTTGCAGGATCGGGTGGGTTTCGGTGCCCCAGCGATTGTGCTCCGGCGCGGCGCGGAAGAGGAACAGGTCCTCCGGGCCCGGACGTTGGGCCACCTCGCAACGGAATGCCGCCCCGACGGAGACCACCTTCAGATACCGCTTTTCCCGCTCTTCCAGTTCGGCGAGACGCGTCAGCGGCTCTCGGGCCATCACACCCCAAATCTCTGCACCATCCTTTTCACGCACAGTGAGGGCGCAGCGCCCCTGCCCGTCCTGGCCTTCGCCGCAGACCTTCCACTCGCGCACCCAGCCCGACAGGCGCCCTGGGGTGACTTCAGCGTCGGCCGGGATAGTGTCAATGTTGACGAGGGAGCCGTATCCAAAATATGTGATCGTCATCTGTTGCTTGTCTAGATTTTATAGCCTTGGTCCAACGCGCAGCCGGAGAGTGCCATGATCGTTCCATCCCTTTCGCAGCAGGATGTCGCGCTTCTGCGGGAAGACACGCCCGGTGTACGTCAGGTGACCCACTTTAACAATGCCGGAACGGGCCTCGCCCCGGCGCCCGTGCTCGATGCAGTCAAACAGCATCTGGATCTTGAGGCAACGCTCGGCGGCTATGAGGCCGCGGCTGCCGCGAAGACGGCCATGGATACCTTCTATACGGGCCTGGCCGCTTTGATCGGCAGCAAACCGCATGAAATTGCCTATGTCGAAAATGCCACCCGTGCCTGGGACATGGCCTTCTACGGCATCGACTTCCGCGAGGGCGACCGTATCGCGACCGGGCGGGCAGAATATGTTTCCAACTATGTGGCCTTCCTGCAGATGAAACAGCGCAAGGGCATCGAGATCGATATTGTCGAGGACGACGCTTCCGGCCAGATAGACCTTGCCGCGCTGAAGGCAGCCATCGGCCCGAAGACACGCCTGATCGCGCTCACCCATGTGCCGACCTTTTCCGGACTGATCAACCCGGCCGAGGAGGTCGGGGAGATCGCCCGCGCCGCGGGCCTGCTCTACCTTCTCGACGCTTGCCAATCCGCGGGTCAGATCCCGCTCAATGTCCGAGACATCGGCTGCCACATGCTGTCGGGGACAGGCCGGAAATATTTGCGCGGGCCGCGCGGCACCGGCTTTCTCTATGTCGGCGACGCGGTCCTCGACCAGATCGAGCCGCCATTCGTTGACCTGCAGGCGGCCAACTGGATCGACGAAACCCGCTATGAGCTGGTCCCCCATGCCATGCGCTTCGAGACCTGGGAACGCTATGTCGCCGGCCAGATCGGCCTTGGCGTTGCGGTCACCTACGCCATCGGCTTCGGCATGGAGCGGATCGGCAACCGGATCTGTGCGCTCGCGGCGCAACTGCGCACCGAACTTTCAGCCCTGCCGGATGTCACGCTGCACGACAAGGGCCGCCGCAAGGGCGGCATCGTGACCTTCACCGTTGCCGGCGAAGATCCGGGAGCGACAAAGGACCGCCTGGCGCAGGCCGGCATCAATGTTTCGGTCTCCAGCGCCGGTTCGGCGCGGATCGACTTGCCCCTGCGCGGCCTCGACGCCGTGGTTCGCGCGTCCCTGCATGCATTCAATTGCGAAGAAGAAATTGAAGGTTTTATTAAGGCTCTTGGCAATTAAAGCGAGGAAGCCGCGACGACAACCTGTCTGCGTACCCGCTTATTAAACCTCTTCGGCTAAACAGAAAGCACTTGGGGAAAGATGGGTGGCAATCTTGTTTGGCAAAAAGAAAAATCTCGAGGGCTCTCGTCTACCGGGCCCCTTGCATCCCAATGCCGGCAGACGGATTACTGTCTGGATCTACAGTCTTGCCGCGCTGGTCATTCTTTTGTCGACCGCGTCCCTCACCTACATCGCCCATATGGCCTGGCGGGAAGCCGATCGACGCGCCCTAGAAGCCGAGCAGCACCGGCTGAACGACACCCTGAAGGACATGCACCGGCAGATGGCCCGCGACCAGATAACCCTGGCTCAATGGGACCGCACGTTCAACGCCCTGCAGGCACCGCTCGACCGGGACTTCGTGGAAGACGAGCTGATCGAGGACCTCAGGGAGGACTTCCATTTCGATCGCACGTTCCTCCTGCGCCAGGACGGTACGCTGATCGCACATTCCATCGGCGACGAGACCCGCTTCGAAAACCGGCAGCTTCCCGCGGACAACGTCATTCGCCGCCTGGCCGACAAGACACTGGCCGTCTACAGGTCGCGCAAGTCGAGCACCAGCTCGGTCTTTGCCGAATGGTACATGCCGCTATCGGCGCATCTGGACATCAGCCAATCCGAATTTGCGTTCCTCGACGGATCGCGGGCGTTCCTGAGCGCCATTCCTATCCTGCCGGACGATGGTCATGTGCGTTTTGACGAGGACTACCCCACGATCCTCGTCAACGCGGTCTATGTCGACCAGGACTGGCTGACTGACCTGAGCACGCAAGTGAACTACAGGGACTTCCGTTTCTATCCCGGCGCGCCGGAGCGCATGCACCCCACCAATCATCTGGTTCATGCCGGCGACGCTTCGGTATTCGGCTATTTTCGTTGGGATCACGACAAGCCCGGCCGGGATATCTGGATCGCGGCGATGCCGTTGATCGCCCTTCTGGCATCGATCATTGCTGTTGTGGCTTTCGCGCTCGCCACCAGGATCAGCCGCCTGTCGGCAACGCTTGAAGAAAGCGAGCGCAAGAACCGTCATTTCGCCATGCACGATGCCTTGACGGGCCTGGCGAACCGGCACCAGTTTTCCGATTGCCTCGCCTTCGCGCTTGAAGGACTCCCCGAAAAGGGCTTTGCGGTCCTCGCCTGCGATCTCGACCGGTTCAAGCCGGTCAACGACACCTATGGCCACGAGGCCGGCGACCGTGTCATCTGCACCGTTGCGGACCGGTTGCGCGACCTCATCGGCAAGGACGGCATCGTCGGCCGGATCGGCGGCGACGAATTCATCGTGCTGCTTTTCCAGCATGCCGACCGGGAAACGCTCGGTGCAGTGGCAGACCGCATGCGCAATGCCATTGCCTGCCCGATCGGCATCGGCAATGGCCGCGAGGTCGAAATCGGCATCAGCATCGGCATTGCCAGCGCACCGGAATGCGGCACGACGGAAGTGGACCTGATCCGGATGGCGGATATGGCGCTCTACCGCGCCAAGGAAAACGGCCGCAACTCGCATGAGTTTGCCGGTCCGCACAGCCTGGAAACGGCCAGGAGCCGCAAGCAGATGGACCTGCGCACTCTGCCCGCCTCCTGTTGAGGCCAAGCCGGCCTGCATTGTCATAAATACTATCAAGAAACCGCGCCCGAGGGGAAATACTTAGCCTCCGCGGTCAACTTTTCTAATATTCCCATTACTTATTAAGGTATTCATCCCTAAAGTGACTTTACCTTGAGGTGACGAGATTTCACAATAAGTCACCAAGACCTAACCGGGTGCGCAACTTGACCGAGTTACGGCGCAGATACAGTGACCAGGACGCGAAAGTTCCGCGGCAACAGATTTCCAGGCTGGCATTTGTTCTGGCCGGACTGCTGATTGCGGTAACCGCAGTCTCGCTGCTGTTTGTCGGTTTCGTCGCTTCCGAGGCCTCCCGAAGACAGGCAATCGCCAACGAGGAACGCCTGTTTCGCAGCACTCTTGCGGACCGGCAACGAGCCATCGTCCAGGAGCAGCTCGGGATCGCCTCATCCGATGAATCCGTCCGCAAGCTCGTGCGCAGTTTCGACCCGGCCTATGCGCGTGAGAGCTTCAACACGCTCTGGTCAGACTACCGGCACAGCAAGGTGATGCTGATCTCCGGCAATGGCGAAGTGCTGGCGGAGTCCTTTGAAGACTATACGCACATCATCCAACGTCCGGTCTCCGAGACCGCCGAGGTCGAGACGATCCACGAGAAGCTCAAAAGTCTTTTCCAGCGCAACCGCGTGCGCGTGCCGGGCGGGTTCGGCCACCGCTCGCTGCAAGGGGTGGATCCGAGCGAATTTGCCTTGATGGGCTTCGTGCATCTTGACGGCAAACCGGCATTGTTCGGTGCCATGCCGATCATGCCCGACGACTATGGCACGACCCTGCCGGATGGCCCGCCGGCCATTATCCTGTCGGCGCACTATATCGACGACATGCTGCTTGCGCAGCTCAACGCCCGTTTGAATTTTTCGAACTTCGTCTTTGCCGCCGAAGAAGCCAAACCAGGCAGCGGACCGCACCACCTGGTTTCGGATCAGCGCGGTACCCCCATCGGAACGTTCCGCTGGAAAAGCCAGACCGTAGGCGATTCCATCTGGCCGACGATCATTCCGGTCATTGCCGTACTCAGCATTGCCCTTGGCGCGCTCGCATTCGGAATTGCCTGGCGGATCGGACAGCTGACCTCGTCGCTGCAGGCAAGCGAGAAGCAGAACCGGTATCTCGCGCTGCACGACACGCTGACAGGGCTCGGCAACAGGCTCCAGTTCAACCGGGTTCTGGAAAGTTCCGTCCTGGAGCTGCCGGGCAAGCCTTTTGCCGTGATCCATTGCGATCTAGACAAGTTCAAGGCCGTCAACGACACGTTCGGTCACGCAGCCGGCGACGCGGTCATCAAGACGATAGCGCAAAGGCTCAAGAAAGTCGTAGGCAAACCCGGGCTCGTCTGCCGGATCGGCGGCGACGAATTCATGGTCATCTACAGGGGATCTGTAACGCGAGCAGACCTCAGCGTCCTCAGCAGGGCTCTGGTGGCGGCAGGCCAACTGCCCATCGACCTGCCCGAGGGCAACAGCGCCCAAATCGGACTCAGCGTCGGCATCGCGATCGCCCCGCAGGATGGGGCTGCTGCCCAAATTCTGGCCATTCGCTCCGACACAGCGCTCTATGAATCGAAGAAGCAGGGTCGCAGCCGGTTTTCCTTCTACGCGGATATCGCCGAAGTCGAGGCTGACGACGGGCCTCCACCAAGAGCATCGGCACTGTAAGTACCGGCCATCCTTGCGCTCCGCCGGGCGACCGCCGGCGGCGCTCAGGTTCTCGGGATCCGGCGAGCAATTCGTCGATAGCGTCAGCCGCGCAGCTGCTCCGTCGGCTCGCGCATCGTGACGAGTTCCTCCGCCGCAGTCGGGTGCACGGCGATTGTCCGGTCGAAATCCGCCTTGGTGGCTCCCATCTCAAGCGTGATGCCGAGAACCTGGGCGAGTTCCCCCGCATCAGGACCCATGATGTGAACACCCAGAACTTTCTGGCTGTCCGCATCGACGATCATTTTCATGAGCATCTTCTCATCGCGGCCGGATAGCGTGTGCTTCATCGGCCGGAACGAGGACTTGTAGATGTCCAGATTGGGCGTGCGCTTCAGGGCTTCTTCCTGGGTCAGGCCGACTGTTCCCAGTTCCGGCTGCGAGAACACGGCGGTCGCGATCAAGCTATGGTCCACCGTCCAGGGCTTGTTGCCGAAGACCGTGTCGGCAAAGGCGTGGCCTTCGCGGATGGCGACCGGCGTGAGGTTCGCCCGGTTGGTGACATCCCCGACCGCATAGACGGAGGCAACGTTAGTCTGGGAGTCGGCGCTGACCTTGATGGCGCCCGAAGCGTCCATTTCGACACCGGCGCTTTCCAGGCCCAGATCGCGCGTATGCGGATTACGGCCGATGGCGAACATGATCTGGCCGGCTTCCAGGACCTTGCCGCCCTTCGTGTGACCGGCAAGCGTGCCGTCGGCGTGTTTTTCGATTTTGGAGAATGTGTCGTTGAGGATGACCTTGATCCCCTTCTTCTCCATTTCCTGGCGCACGGTTGTCCGCAGATCCATATCGAAACCGCGCAGGATTTCCTCGCCGCGATAGATCAGCGTGGTGTCAACGCCGAGGCCATTGAAGATGCCGGCGAATTCAACTGCGATATAACCACCGCCGGCAACCACGATCCGGTCCGGCAGTTCTTCCAGATGGAATGCCTCGTTGGAGGTGATCACATGCTCCACGCCCGGCAGGCCGGTATCGACGTTCGGCGACGCACCGACGGCGATCAGTATGTATTTCGCGGTAATGGTCTCACCCGTTGCAAGCAGGCGCACCGTGTGGGCGTCTTCGAGGACGGCACGGCTGTCGTAAGCCGTCACATCGGTCCGCTCCAGGTTGCGCCGGTAGATCCCCTCAAGGCGGGTGATCTCCTGATCCTTCGCTGCGACGAGCTTCTGCCAAGAGAAGGTGCGCTCGCCCACCGTCCAGCCGAAGCCTTCAGCGTCTTCAAACTCCTCGGAAAACTTGGAGGCATAAACGAACAACTTCTTCGGAACGCAGCCGCGGATAACGCAGGTTCCGCCGTAACGGTATTCTTCGGCAATTCCGACCCTTGCGCCGTGTGTCGCAGCAATCCGTGCCGCGCGCACGCCGCCGGAACCACCGCCAACTACAAAGAGATCGTAATCAAAGTCGCTCATCTAAGCCTCATTTTCCTCGGTCGTCCGGTCATAGGCCGGGCGTTCCAGTCTGCCCCAGATAGGCAGTGGCCGCGGGCATGCAAGGCCCATGCGGCTTCCAGCGCTGCCGTTCAGGCGCAACCGTCGTACCGGAACAAAAGAAATGGGCCGCTTGCGCGGCCCCGAAGCCGGACGTATCCCGGCCTCACATTTTCGTGCGTCCACCGCACCTAGCGGTGCAGACGGAACGTTCAGGGTATTCGCCCTATTGAGCCTGGTTCTGCTTTTCGAGTTGTTCCTGAACCATGGTCACCATCTGCGTGGAAATCTTGTCCTGCCACTCGCGCGCGGCCGCAACGGAATACTGGGTGATCGTCGGAATGCTCGTGGTCAGCTTTTTGCCCAGATCCGTGTTGTAGAAGTCAGCCAGCTGGATCAGCTCTTCTTCCGTAAAGCTCTCGGCCCAGGCCTTGTAGACCTGATCGTTCAGCTCTGCACGCTTGGGCGCCAGCTCCAGCGCGACATTTTGCGTGACGTCGATGATTTCCTCGGCACGGGTCGGGTCAGACTGAATGAATGCAGTACGGGTCTGTTCTGCCAGAAGCGGCAGGATATCGTCGAAGGGTTCAAGCACCTTCGTGGAAACGGCAACTCTCTTTGCCGCAGCCAGGTGGCTTTCGGAAATGGCGTCCTGGGCAAAGGCGGAGGTCGTCAGGAACGCCGCGGCCATCATAGCTGCGCCCACTGCAGCAGCTCGCCGGAACAATTTCACAAGTTTCATTTTTCTACTCCTAGGCGGCTTTCTTCATAGCCGGAAAGCCAAATCCATACCACTTAGATGGGCAGAACGGTCTTTACCCCATCTGCACCAGCCACGTAAGCTTTTGTTGCAAGATCGATGAAAAGGCCGTGTTCGACAACACCCGGGATTGCGACCAGCCGTGTCCCCAAGGACCTGGCATCAGGGATCTTGTCCAACTGCGCATCCAGGATGAAATGACCGCCATCTGTTAAGAAAGGTGCGTCTTCGCCTCCCCGCAAGGTCAGCTTCGGCGGAAGGGCGAGATCCTGAAACACTTTCAGGATTGCGCGCCGTGTTACCTCCAGCCCGAATGGCACGACCTCGATCGGCAGCGGAAACTGACCGAGGCTTGCTACCTCTTTGCTGGCGTCGGCGATAACGATCATCTGGGCAGAGGCCGAAGCGACGATTTTCTCACGCAGCAGCGCACCGCCGCCCCCCTTAATCAGGGTAAGGCGCGCATCCATCTCGTCGGCACCGTCGACTGTGAGATCGAGCTCGGGCAACTCTTCCAGCGTCGTAAGGCGAATACCGAGACCGGCCGCAAGCTCATGGGTACGCTCGGACGTCGGTACGCCGATAACGTCGAGACCGTTCTCCACCCGCCGGGCCAGGGCCCTGACGAAATGCTCCGCGGTCGACCCGGTGCCGATGCCAAGGCGCATGCCGGATATTACGTCTTCGGCAGCCCGTTCGGCTGCTTCTTGTTTCCACTTGTCGCTCATCGTCCGATCCTTCGGCCCGCATTCTTGCGTCAGGCCATGGCCCGCACAGCTGTTGCGAACCGCCGGGTGCTTAACATGGCCGGTAACCGGCGGTCCAGTGACATTCCCCAATCCGGCCCCAATCCGGCTCCGCTCCCGGGAAGAAACGGGGAAAACGCATAGGGCCGCCGGCGGCTTCGCGGAATTTATTAACCATGATTTCACGGTATTGCGCGAAACTGCCCGCAGTTGTCTGGGGATTGGAAAGTACAAGGTCAGATGAATATTCTTCGGCTGAGACAGCGGCAGACAAGTGAAAAGAATAATTCGAACAAAGACATATCTGCCCCTGAGGAAATTGACAAGATCGCCGGGAGCGGCACCGACTCACAGCTGGACGCAAGCAGGTTGAGCTTTGTGCTCGACAGTCTTGAGGACGATCTGCAGGTCGCCGCCAAGACGATTAATGCGGCTGCGGAAAAAGTCCAGGATCGCCTTGTCAGCCAGATGGACACGCTGGAGGCCATCCGCGGAGACAGTCAATCTTTGGCTGATCAATCGGCGGTCGCCAACGAAAATGCTTCCGGCCTCGCCTCTTCGATCCAGGAACTCTCCAGCTCCAGCAGCGAGATCGGCACCCAGGTGGGTGTCTCCAACCAATTGGCGCAGGAAGCCCGTGATGTCGCCGAAAGGGTCAATCAGGGCGTGATGGAGCTGAAAAGCGCCATTGACGACATCGCAAACGTGGTCAGCCTGATTTCAGACATCGCCAAGCAGACCAATCTCCTGGCGCTCAACGCCACCATTGAAGCGGCTCGTGCCGGGGAAGCCGGACGCGGCTTTTCCGTCGTCGCCAGCGAGGTCAAGGCGCTGTCCGTCGAGACCCAGTCTGCGACGGAACAGATCGTTTCCAATATCGACCGGCTCAACCAGTCGGCCGAACTGAGCCTCGGTTCCGTCAATCAGATCATCGAGGTGATCGGCAAGATCAGGCCAAGTTTCGCCGCCGTCGAGGAAGCGGTTCAGACCCAGGTCGAAACCACCAACCGGATCGGCGACCAGGCCCACCAGACCGCCGAATTCGTCCAGGAGGTCGTCCGCACGGCCAAGACCATCTCACAATCGGCGGCCACTGCCGAGGAAGGTGGCATGCGCGCGCGGGAAAGCGGCGCCGAGATGAGCCAGGCGACCAGTGCGCTGCAGTCTCGCTTCACCATGATGATCCGCCAGACGGAATTCGGTGACCGCAGGCAGCACGACCGTTTGCCTGTCAAGCTCTCCGGGACCGTCGCCAGTGGCTCCGCCTCCTCCCGGCTGGAGACCCACGACATTTCCGAAGGCGGCACGCTCTTCAAGTCGGAACTCGACCGGCAACTGCAACCCGGCAGCTCCGCCCGGCTTGAGCTTGCCGGTATCGGCCAGGTCGATGTGCGCATCGTCGCCGTCTCGGAAAACGGCTGTCACGGCTGCTTCACCAACCCGGACGCCAAGTTCCGTGAAGCGCTGGCGCGCAAGATCGCCGCAATCCATGCCAGCCACGCGGCGGAAGTGGAGCGGGTCCAGTCGGGCGCCGCGCGCATCACAGCGGCCATGGAGCAGCTTGTTGCAACACGCCAACTCAGCCTTGATGACCTTTTCGACACAAAATACAAGCTGATACGCGGCACGGATCCGCACCAGTTCTCTACACGGGCGCTCCAGCACCTGGAAAAGATCCTGCCGGAGATCCAGGAGGAAATTCTCGGCAAATGCCAGGGCATGGCCTTCTGTGCCACCGTCGATCGCAACGGTTACCTGCCGGTGCACAACCTGATCTATTCCAAACCGCAAAAACCCGGTGAGGTTGCCTGGAACACGGCCAACTGCCGCAACAAGCGGATCTTCGACGATCGCGCCGGCCTGAGCGCCGCCCGCAACACAAGGCCGTTCCTCATCCAGTCCTATGCCCGCGACATGGGTGGCGGCAACATCGTCTGGATGAAGGAAATCGATGCGCCTATCATCGTACAGGGCCGCCACTGGGGCGGGTTCCGCACGGCCTATAAGCTGTAAAGACCGGGTAATCGTCTGACTGTCGTGGAACATTTGATCCACCCGCTCCCTCATCCAGAGGAGTGATAAGGAACAGGCCGAAGGAGGCAATCCAACGGCCTTCTCCCCCGGCACCACCTTGAAACCTTGCGGTGAAAGCAATCTCCCGCTAGGCAGGAACCGGATTGCAGCACAGCAGAGGGTTTCATGTCCGTATTGGTTTTCGATCTGGACGGCACGCTTGTGTCCTCCATGGAAGATCTCGTCGCCACGTTGAATGTTGTCATGACGACGGCCGGCCACAACGCCATTCCGGCGGATGACGTCGCAAACATGGTTGGCCTTGGCGCCAAGGTGCTGATCCGCCGGGGACTGGAATTCAACGGGGTCGAAGCGACAGACGCGATTGTCGCGCCGCTCTTTGCTCATTTCCTTGAGCACTATGCCGCCAACATCGCCGTCCACACCCGGCCTTTCGAAGGCGTCGTTCCGGCCCTCGAAGCTTTCAGGAAGGACGGCTGGAAACTGGCGGTCTGCACCAACAAGGCTGAACGGCTGACCCTGCCGCTTCTCGAGGAGCTTGACCTTTCCCGTTATTTCGATGCGGTTGTCGGCGGCGATACGTTCCCCGTTGCCAAGCCGCACGCCGAACCGATCCATGGTGCGATTGAGCGCGCTGGCGGTCAGGTCGAAGGCTCGATCATGATCGGAGACAGCGTCACCGACATCGACGCGGCCCGCAATGCCGGCATACCCGTGATCGCCGTCGATTTCGGCTACACGACCGTGCCGGTCCGGGAGCTTTCTCCGGACCGGGTCATTTCGCATTTTGGCGAGTTGCCGGAAGCCGTCGACGCGTTGCGGAAAGTGCCCGTCAGCTCGTAGGAACTATCAGAACGTCCTGATCGCGTCTCCAAGCTCCACGCGGATTTCCGCCTCGCGCTCGCTCAAGGCAGCAATTTCCCTGTCGATCGTCTCGATCCGGGTTTCCGATTCTTCCAGTTTGCGCGCAGCACGCTTGTAAAGATCAGCTCCCGGTTCGATGGCCTGCAGATTGGCGCGGTGCCGTTCCTGATCGCGGCTTTCGTTTTCCTTTTCCTGCCACAACAACTGGGTCTGCCGCTGGATCTGCGTGATCTCGGTCTGCAGCCTGGAAAGTTCGCGCAGCTTGTCCGCAGTCTTTTTATCGGGCGACCGGTTGGCAAGATATTGCAGCTTGTTCGCGTCCGTCGAAATCAAGGCATAGGTTTCCGATAGTGTCCGCTCCTGCTGCGCCGTGACCGTTTCGGTCTTGCCGGCAGCAACCTCGATCTTCAGCCGGTGGTGGGTCGTGGTGCTGTCCATTTCCTGAGCGGAGGAGAACGACCAGCCCGGGCGCTTGGCATGTTCGATGATGACGGTACGATCGCCATCCGGCGCCCCCTTGACGGCGTAGCGGGTTTCGGCGCGTTCACGCACGGACGCGGTGAGGACACCGTCAGTGACCTTGATCGAGACGATCTGGTTGTCCGCAAAATCCTGCTGCGCAATCAGCACCTTCTTGTCGGTGGCAAAACTCGCCATGCGGCTCTCGCCCGACGGCATGCCGTTGATCTGGGCGTCGCCGACATAGCCTTCCTTCTCGTCGTAAACGGTCAGGATGCCCTTGGGCAGGCTGGCGTCTGTCTCGTTCCTGATCAGGATCGCGGCAACGGGATGCTGCATGCCGCTTTCCGGCTGGAACACGGAAACGGTCTCGGCGGAGACCACCTTGTCGACGATCGGCGCCGACAGCGTCTGGCCGCTTTCCAGCGTGACGGGCCAGGGCAAGGTGAAGGAGGCGGTCACTGCGCCTTCCGAAACTTCGCCGACATTTGCTTGTGCCATCCTTCGCATGAGCGGCTCTGGCGCAGCCGGTGCGGCGAGGCCCGCGATCCGCGAATTGCTGTCCAGGAACGCCTGGCTCTCGGCGACCTCAAACTGCGGTTCCGCACCCGTGTCGGCAGGCGGCACGTAACCTGCGGAGACGTCGATCGGTACTTCCCGCCGCTGTTTCCAGTAAAGATCGTGCAGGCGCTGCATCAGCGTTACCGGTGCGCCGGAAGAAAGCGTCACGCGGACATTGTCCCAGTCTTCGCCGCTGGCATTTTCCAGAACGGCCCAGGCCTGCAGCCTGGCCTTGTCATCGGCCAGCGTCACCACCCGGTAGGCGGTCTTCCAGATCGGTGCTGGTACCACGTAGGAGACCGCGACTTCCCGGGCCCCCTCGCCGCCCACTTTAAGCGCGACGTTCCGCGCGCCATCCGCCTTGCCGCTGCCGACCGCCGCCAGCGCCCGCGCCACTTTCTGGCGGATGTCTTCGTCGAGGAATACGACTTCGGTGTCTGCGGTCAGGAGCACGCCGGTGATGCGCCCGTCGGCAAGGACGGAAGCGACATACGTCTGGCCCTGGTCACCCTGATCCTGGATGGCAACGCCCAGCACGAGTCCTTCCACCGTCGATCCGGCCTTTTCCAGCCGCACCTGCGTGCCCTGCAGTTTCGACAGAAGCCGGGCAGGCGATTGCAGATCCTCTTCCGAAAAGGGAAGGTTCTTGAAGGTCTCGGCCAGCGGATTTGGTCCGGGCAACGTGATCCCTTCGACGACACCGGCCTCGTCGAAGACGACAATGCTTTTCAGCACATCGTTCACCTGGTCGAGCGGCACGGTCATGTTGATAAGCCCGGAACTGTCGATATCCGCCTTGCGGACAACTTCGGCTAGCCCCCCTGAAGACAAGGTGATGCTGGTGATTGGCCCGTTATCGGCGGCAAAGGCAGTGCCGGGAAGGACAAGGCAAATAACGGCGGCGGAAAAGACGCGGGCAATCATTCAAAACACTCCGGAAAACAATGAAGGTAGCGGGATCGTCGGCCGCAAATGCGGCCTTTGTGGGAATAAGAGGAACTCCTCCTGACAAAAGGGGGCCGCTGAACGGGTCAGTTTGCGTCCAAACAGCTTAACCTGCGCGGACCCACACGTTTGCCGAATTCCGCAAAACCTTGCCAGCCTCATTACGCGGGAATCTTGTCGCGAGGAGAGCAGTGGCAAGGAAGCCGGACAATCGGCAACCGGGCAACACGATCCACCGGGAATTAACCCAACGCCGGCAAAAAGGGTGTTGCGCATGGCGTTCGTTTGCCGTAGATACGCGCCATCAGCCGCCAAGGCAGGGGCGATTAGCTCAGCGGGAGAGCACTCCCTTCACACGGGAGGGGTCACTGGTTCAATCCCAGTATCGCCCACCATCATTCAATGATATCAATGCCTTAGTCCGCCAGACCCAACAGTGGGACATACTGGTGAGACATTATCGTGTTCATTCCGAACTATCTCTGCAGGTCCAGGCACGGCGTGTACTACTTCCGCTGGCCGCTTCCCAGACACCTGCACCCGCAGCACAAACCTTCCACAGTGAAAGTGTCGCTCCGTACCAGAGAGCCGAAACACGCATTGCAACTGAGTACGGAGCTGCGCTACGTGGCAAGGAAAGCAGTTGCATACGGACTTACGCACAACATGCGATACGATGAAATACGGAAGTTGATACAAGAGCATTTCACGCAGGCGCTCGAACGGCACAAGCAGCGTATCGCAGAACAAGGTCGTGTATCGGACACACGGCTCACGGCACTTCAGAACAGCGCCGAACTAGCTGAACAGATACTACGTGACGACGAAATTGACATTCTGCAAGCCGAGAGCCGAGTTGCGGACATCATCGTGTCCAAAGAACTACCGATTAAACGCGGTAGCGAAGCTTTTCAGCAAATGCACCGAGAATACCTACGCGGGTATCGTGACTATTGTGTGCAGGCTTATGCACATGACCGGTCGTTTGAGACATACGATTTCACTAATACAGATACTGGCCAACACGCGCTATCTGCTGAGGCTGCAACTTCAGCTAAAGCCGAGAACCAAACAAGCGACGGCACATCCTTGGAAACAGTTATCAGACTGTACAAAGAAGATGCTGCGATTGGGAACCAGTGGGCAGTCAGGACAAAAGCTGAGAAAGAGAAACACTTTGCGCTGCTGTGTGAGGTGATCGATCCGACCAAGGATGTATCAACGATCCAGAACAAAGATGCGCAGCACTTGAAAGAAGTGTTGAAGCGGTACCCGTTAAACCGACACAAGAACCCTGTGACACGGGGTAAGTCGTTGCAAGAGGTCCTGCAGATGCAAGGGCTTCGCCTGTTGGAAACGAAGACGCTGAACAAGTACCTGCACACGTACGGTTCAATGTTCGATTGGGCAATACAGAACGGGTATGTCGAGAAAAACCACTTTAAGAACCTGACCGTCAAAAAGCGCGCCAAGCAGGACGGCGAGAGAGACCCTTTCACAATCGATCAGGTCAAAGTGATCTTGAAGGCCCTGACAGAACCGGGTTCAAAGCTCGCAAAGAAGCCGCACCAGCAATGGGGACCGCTGATATCGCTATTCACGGGCATGCGGCTCGGAGAAGTCAGCCAGCTGCGACTGAAGGACATCCGCGAAGAAAATGGCATCCTCTACTTCGACATCAATGAAGACGGCGACAAAAGCGTAAAAACAGCCGCAGGACGGCGAAAGGTACCTGTGCATGAGAAGCTGCTGCGGTTCGGCCTTCGCGACTACACAGGCACCCTCGGAAGCGATGGAAACGCACGTCTCTTCCCTGCCCTGACGTTCACAGAGAACAACGGCTGGGGCCGCAACCTGGGCCGCTGGTTCAATGAAAAGTTCTTGCCGAGACTGGGACTGAAAACTGAAAAGCTCGTGTTTCACAGCTTGCGGCACACGGTTGTCACCGAACTGTTACGGGCAAACGTTCCCCTGTCGCAGGTGCAGTCAATCGCCGGTCATGAACAACAGACCGTAACTGAGAAACACTACCTCAGTGGATACACGTTGGAGCAACTGAGCAGTGCGATACATAGGTTGCCGTACGGACTTGATACGGACAATGTGGTTGCAATACCGGTAGCTGCTACAAAACGCATCACTGCTTGACGGCATTTCGCTCTGTGACTGGGTGGTGTCAAAAACTCTACGCAGGGCGAAGTTCCAAGACTTTGTAGCGGAACTACTCGCCACAGCAAATCGGAGGTAATTCGGTGCCGACGAAGGCTGTTCGGCAAAGCCGAGGCCTTTGTTTGCATTCGTTGATGTACGGATTTTCTTCAAGTACAGTTCTGCAGAATACCCTCTGCTGTTTTACTAGTAGCGGACTTTGGACCTTATGCATTTTTAAATTGGCAAACTCAGAGAAGCCAAAAAATGACCTTCGTAAAGATATTTGCTGAACGGCTATATTCCGAATGGCTTCCGTCGTTTTGTAATGCACGCGACGACAGATACTCGCCTCAAGGGTTCGTAGACGATAAACTGTGCGAATTAAGTGAGCATGATGCGTACTGGTTTCTACGGGCAATGGATGCAGGCTATGTATACGAAAAGGACGGATTTTTCGTATCTGATGCAAGCAAGTCGTAAGAGCAAATCTTCTGGAGCGGCAGTGCTGCCGATCAACCGAGAAGACTGTTTCTTTGGCTGGAGCCAGTCATTACAATTGGCGCTCTTGCACGTCTAGTTGACGATTTTCAGTAGTCTGCAAAACAGGTTGGTCTGCAGTCGAAGGCACCGTGGCCGTTCGATTTGATTGGATACGGATCAGATGGTCTGGTTGAGGTGCTGGCCTGCGAAGTAAAAAAGACTGACAAAGAAATCTCGCAACTGATGACCGCGATGATGGACTATTGCGCGATGCAAGCACTATCCGAAGAACCGGAAAGAAAGGCACCAAAGAATGCGTACAGGAAGGTCGTTGGCATTCGTCGAACATCGCCATCATTATTCTGGGCCTTGGGACCAGCAGGGAACGGACAATTATTCATTGTAGACCGCACGTCCAGTGAAGACATATTAACTCTAGTACTAACTGAAATTAACAAGCTTCACTTCAATTCTGTATTCAGTATTTCTAACTAGAAAGCAAATCAAGACCGATATTCAATCATTTCCCTGGCACTCACACCACCTACGTATGTACAAAGCGAATTTTACAGATGAGCCACCCCAACAACTAACAGAGAAAACTCAATTGCTCATAACATCCACTGCCTACGAGGAATAACTATCTTCATCAACATCGTGCACTTCAGTATCTCAATCTATTAGTTTCATATATATAAATACAATATCTATCTCTACTAATGAATAACTAGTATAATATTATATATACTACTATATCTTAACCAGAGCTGACTGAGTTGTGTCTGTATCCCGCCCCAACTACCTTGAAACCGATACTGCGCTTTTGCACAGCACCGTTTTCGTATCGCGCTAGCGCCGCCGCCCTCTAGGGAACGATTGCATCTAGTGTCGATGGTAGTGGAATATACACATACACCGAAGCCTGATTAAGTATCTGTATTTACAGGTATACCTTAACCGTCGCTGACTTGAGAGTATCTTGTAGAGCCCGCCCGATAGTTATCTATCTAATAGTGGGCTCAACCATCCAGAGGCGAATTTGCGGGATATCGCCTGCAGGCGTGAAGGAGCGTCTTTCTCCCGCTCAGAGCAATCAGGGTCGCGACGCACGAAGGGTTCGCGTCAGCGGGCTTCTCTGGCCGTTTACCAAAGCATCAGAATGGCCGCTATTCACCAAGTAGACGATAGACAGACGCTCGACCGATGCCTAAGCGCCTTGCTATCTCTGATGCGCCCAATCCCTCTGCCTTCAGCGCGTGAACTTGACCCGGATCGATACTCGGCTTGCGACCCTTGTAAACGCCCTCGGCCTTTGCCTTGTTGATGCCTTCAAGCTGGCGTTCCCGGCGCAGGTTAGTTTCGAACTCGGCAAATACACCGAGCATGTCCAGAAACGCCTTGCCAGCAGCCGTCGAGGTGTCGATAGGCTGCTGGGTAGCCTGAAGCTGCACACCCTTGCTCCTGAGCGTCCTGACGATGTCCTGAAGGTCACCGATGGAGCGGGCAAGCCGATCAACGCGGGTGACCACCAGCGTGTCGCCAGACCGGAGAAATTCGAGCAGCGTTTCAAGCTCGGCTCGACCGGATCGTGACGAACCGCTGACGCGCTCCTTTCGTATCACTTCACAGCCTGCTTGCTGCAGGGCTTCAATCTGTATGGTGAGGTCTTGGTCAGTGGTGCTGACACGCGCATAGCCGTACTTGGTCATTGCCCTACCTGTCTTATTAGCATCTAGACCTGATAGGACATATGTCTCGTAATTGTCAACCCGACTTAAATAAGACGGTGATTGTGTCTCGCTGTGTCGTCTCGCAAGGGTATACTCAAACGATACGCCTCACGGACGACCGGCTGAACAACAGAGTTTTCGTAACGTATTACACTGACACGATTAGCATGCACCACTTGCCCGCTCACAGCGAGTGACGGTAGTCTTATCCCGCAGAGGTTGAGGGGTGTGGTGTTTATATGCCTGAAGTGTTGCCATTTGAGTTCGAACGAAGGTCCGACCGCCTATACATCCACTTCGGCGTGCAGGACCATTACATCAAGCTAGACACGTTTGTCCGAACAGCAGCAAGTGCTCATGATGTCATTAAGGCACTGGATGCTACCTTCTTCAAAGGCGTATTGGACTATGAACTGCTCGTTGTGCCACCGGAGGCGGGATCGTTCCTCGCGAAATTAGTAATAGTTCTAGGTAGTGCCGCTGCGTTCGTCACGATCACTGATAGTGACATTTTGTCAAATTATGTCGCAGGACTGACCGGTAAAACCCCGGCAGAATGGGCCTTCGAACTAGGCAAGCATCATCACAAGACGTTCGAAGAGCCGGAAGTTATGCCCCAGATGGCCGATGATGCGGAAAACGGGACGGATGCCTTAGAACATCCTCCAGGATGGCTAGCACCTTTCGTAGATGATGAAGAAATTGCTTGCATGGCTGGTGCACGGATTATCACGGCAATGACAAGAGAGATACTAGAACGCGATACTGACGAGCTACGAAGCGTCGGTATGGAAGTTGGAAACTTACCGGAAGCACTTGATGCCCGCGCTGATTTCTATTTGGCATGCTTTGATGACAAAGAAGTTCAGCGAATTGGTTTCACGCCTACAGACGACTTTCCTATACCGCGCAACAGCTTTCCTGAACGAGCCCAAAGACCGGTTCGAAGAGAGGAAGATGATGATGTGCCTGAATGGGTCGTTTCGATAGAGAGCATTTATGTCACCTCTCCTAACTGGGACAAAGACGATCAAAGAACCCGCCAGTGGAAGGGAAAGGACGAAACTCGTCGCGACTGCTACTTTGTAATTGATGACGCTGAGTTCTGGGGACTAGTTACTAAGAAAGACTTGCACGTAGAAGTCTTGGATGACTTGAAGGTGCAATGGGCATACCAGATCGCTGACGGGCGCCCTAAGAACCGTCGTGTTCTACGTGTCCTAGAGTTCAACGGAGACAAGCTCGCAGAGCCTCTTTCACCTGCTGCGATAAAGGCCGTGTTAGGGCACTACCTGTCGGAGAAAGCGCCGCAAGCGTTGCCCTCTCTTTTTACAGATACGGACGATCGTTGGAGACAACCTAACGATGAGTAGCCCCGCCACCTTATAGTGGTAGCCATGTATCCATATACAGATAACAGGTCTGTTCTGCTTGCGTGCACTAGGCGCAATGTCGGGTACGGGGGAAACGCAAGGCTGGCCGTTGTTAGATACCTCAACGAAAAAATGTGTCGTAATTTTTGGATCGCACCCGACAAAAAGCCCAACAGCACTCACACGTCCCGCAAGGCAACTCGGCCTGTATTCAAGACTGCTGCGCTGCGCGCAACTGGTTCAGAGCAAACAACCGTTCAAGGACTTCGTCGTCTGATAGATCGGCTGGCCAGCCGTAGGCTGCAGCAACAGCCGCGTCGAGTTCCCTGTGCGCATGCTCAAGCCACGTTGGGCAATCGTTGTATAGGTTGGTCAGCGTCCGCTTCTTAAGCTTCTCCGCAGCGGCATCGTTCACCGGCAGTATGCGTTCGGGATAGCCGGACACCACTTCGGGTTCGCGGCGCACGAGGTCCGACGGGTTCAGCCAGTTCTCGCGAAGCACGTTGAGCTTTTGTGCCGCTTTCGCGATGGCGATTGCTCGTGGATCGCTCGCATATCTTACGGCAGGTAGGTCCGGGGTGAGGCCGTCGGGGAACGGAAACGTTTCGAAGGTCGTCGTCGGCGTGTAGCGGGGCCGGTCCTCAAGCGAAGTACCCATGCGAAGCGACCAAAGCTCATGAAACCGCGAGTGCACTATGCCAAAGGTTGTGTCATCTTCGCGGGCTAACGCTATGATTTGACAGTCGGGACTGATTGCCGGTTCAAGCCAAACGAATACTCTGTGTTTTGATATACGAGGTGTGCCGATAAAACGTGATATCCGGTTCAGTGCGCCAAATAGTCCTTGCCGTGGTTCGACGTGTCTCCACCAGAACTGCCTGTACGTATCTCTTTTGTTGTTCACACGGATCGGCAGCACGTTGTCTTTAATGTACTCAAATGGTCGCTCATACAGAGCTGCATCCGGCTCGGCCATGGTCCACCCGAAGTCGATAATCCAGAAATCTCTTCTGCGTCGGGTAATGTCTAAGCCATTGACCCAAGGCTTTAGTACGTCGCTGTTGGGGCGGCTATTCGGGTTGAGTGAGAGCGACAACCATTCGCGGGCAAGTGTCCCGCTGATGTCGAACGCGCCGCCCTTTGTATCGCCCATGAAGGCAATATCGGCGTTCTCGATAAGTCGCACAGCCTTGGTCAGGTCGAATGACGTTGCGGTCAGGTCAGAGTTGATCTTCGCAACTGGCTTACCGTTCAGGCGCGGTATTTCGTCGGGGTGCAAATTACCGAATAGCAGCAGTGATACGCGCACTGCTGCACCTTCGACCGTCCACGGTTCGTCGCTCCACGCACCAACGATGTTCGTGTCCACCGCGATGCGGTCCATCACTCGCCGGTTAGCACCGCCGCGTACAGAGTTGGTCGTTACAAGACCGGCACGCACTGCATCACCATTGCAGATGGCGGAGCGAGCTTTCTCTAGCCAATAGACTACGAGGTCGGCTTCTTGTGGTACGCGACCATGATACAGATCGAACAACCTATCGACAGTTCCATCGCCCAGGCTGGATCGCAGCATCTTGCCACCAAGGAATGGTGGATTTCCGATGATCGCATCCGCGTGGGGCCATGCAGCTTCGATCCATCGCGGCTTGGCCTCATCCTCGATGAGGGTCATTAGGGCGTCGCGGCACTCGATGTTGTTCAGCGGCTTCAGGATCGGGTTGGTGCTGGCCGCGAAGCCATTCTTCAACATCCACTGAATTTCGCCGACCCATACCGACACACGGGCAAGTTCGGCGGCATAGGGGTTGAGTTCGATGCCTCTAACCGCCTCTGGACCGATATGTGGGAAGCCTCGCGGCAGACCCATCGCCTCGGCCTCCACCTGTGCCATGTGCTCGATGTCCTTAAGGGAGCGAAGGGCGAGGTACAGGAAGTTGCCTGAGCCGCAAGCGGGGTCTAGGACCCGGTAGTCCGACAGTCGCTTGAGAAAGCGATTTAACACGTCCTGAGCGCGGTTCTTCGCCTTCGTGGCAGCGCCACCCTTGGTCGCTTCCGCCTTGGCCATATGGCCTTGTATTTCGGCCTTCGCTTCGCGCCATTCGTGCATGAGCGGTTCGATGATCACCGGGTTGATGATCATCATAATCTTGTCGCGGTCGGTGTAGTGAGCGCCGAGTTGGCTGCGTTTGTCGGGGTCCAGCCCGCGTTCGAACAGGGTGCCGAGGATCGACGGATCAATGTCCCCCCAGTACTGCAGTGCCGCGTTGTGCACGATCTTTATTTCATCTCGTGTCAACGCGAACACAAGGTCATCGTCGAACAGACCGCCGTTGAACCATGCGACTTTCTCGAACCCGATACGTCCGCCCGACTTCATGGCTGTAAATAGGTCCTTGGCGAAACCCTCAAACTCTGTTGGGTCTTCCAACGCACGTTCGAGCATACGTGTGAAGATGCTGTCTGGGAGGAGTTTCACATCCTCTGCGAACATGCAGAACACCAATCGGTTGATGAAATGCGCAACTTTGTCAGCAGGGTGTCCACGTTCGCGCAACGATCTCGCAAGGCGTGCAAATTCGCCTGCAACCTGCTCTGTGAGTTCCTGACGCGTCTTCTTAGGACGAAGGACTTCTGGGTCGCACAGAGCCGACTTCAACCAGCCGCGCTTCTCGGGATCGTTTAGATCGGCAACCGCAATTTCGTAAACCTTGGATACCGAGTTCGTCCAGTTTGTGTGGATGCGAAAAGAAGTGCCAATGTCCGAGACAATCAACAGTGGCGGATTGTTCAGCGCAATGGCGTAACGCTGTAGCTGGGCGAATGCGGCCTCGAGGTTCGCATTGGTACCTTTGTATTCCCAGCCGAAGTGACCGCGCTTGAAAACGTCGGCGAAGCCCTTTCCGCCTGTCGTCTTTGACGCACCGACCTCAAACCCATAGTCCTTGCCAGTGGGGTCCGCTTCTGCCGGTGTGGGCTCACCCAGCATGCGACAGAGGTCAAGGAAATGCTCTTGTGCAGCGGCCCTTTCCTTCAGGGTTGAATTAAGCCATTTATCGATGAATTGCTGAGGGGTCATATAGAGGTGCTACTGCTCTAGGCTCAAACTGAAAGTCGTGGTTGAACATAGAGTTACGGTGCCATACACTGCAACCAGTAATATGATGCAGTATTGGAACCGCAGCCCACGAGGCGCATTGATCTGTGCAGTGACGTCTGATCCTGCTCAATATACAGCTATCTTGCACTTAGCCTTGGTCAGTGGTTCCCGTTGAACCGCAGCCTTCATTCATTTGGACTGTCTGGGTGCCTTGCGTTTTTCAAGCAGTGCCCTCACTCGTTTGACAGCTCGTTCGTGGCTTAACGTTGTTGTACCTTCATGCTTGTCCGGGTCCCATGCTCTTGCCTCTGTACGCAGTACCTCAAACAGTTTGTCCACGTCCTTCTGTGTGAAAAAGAACCGCCTCCCCACCTTGTCGTAGTATCTGTGTCGCGCAATCAGTTTTCGTAGCGTATCTTTACTTATTCTCATTATACCCGCTAGTTCAGTTAATGTGTACGGCTTCTCCATGACACCTCCTAACAACTTCCTCTCTCTGCACACCGCTTCTGCAGCATGCATGAAAACAACTCTCTTCAGCCGTTATTATTCTAGATATACTTTTCAGGAGTGTGAATGCACTTCAACGACGTTTTCGTTAGGCTGATTTTGAGGTGTGACAGATCACCCAAGCTTCGTTGCACTTGGAAACGCCAGTTTTGTCTGCTACAGGTGCGACACAAAGGTGGGACATTGTGTTCCACCACCCACTGCTGCCGTACAGTGCGGAACCAAGGCAAAACAAGCGATTAGCTCAGCGGGAGAGCACTCCCTTCACACGGGAGGGGTCACTGGTTCAATCCCAGTATCGCCCACCATTTCCTTGCTGAAAATCCGGGTTTCATGACTACCGCGCCGTGCGCGGGGTTGGCCTGTTTACCGGCTTTCAAGCTTGCGGTCCTTGATGCCAGAAAATTGGGCATAGTCGCCAATTAGCATGATTGGCGGAAGACAGATCGTCTATCCTGCCGGAAATGAGCCCCGCGGGTGCTGTCGCCATTCCGGCTTTCGACAATTCAACGGGATACCAGATCCGCGCAAGATGGCCCCGATATCGGTGGGGCATGGATGCAATGAACTGCAAGGTCCTCATGATTGCCGCTGTTCTGGCCACCGCCTGTCCCGTTATCGCGGGCCCGGGGATTGCTGCCGTGCAGCAGGACGCAGGCGCCCCGCTGAATGTTGTCAGCCCGGTGTTAGAAGCTGGCCGCAATGCCTTGGGAGCAAGGTCTCCGCGCTTTCAACTCGTCCAGTCGGATTTCCAGCAGCAGCAACTGATCCTCGAACTGGAACGCCAGCGCCTTGAGCAGGAACGCAGGGAACTGGAGGAAATGCGCCGCCTGCAGGCGATCCGGGAGCAGCGATTGCTCGAACTGCAACTCCAGCGGCAACGCACCCAGTTGCCAACGAACCGGGAACAGTATCAACGCCAGCAGTACCGCCCGCAGGACTATCGCCGTCAGCAGGACCAGTCGCAACAATACCAGCGCCAGCAATTCCAATCGCAGCAGTTCCGCCGGCAATAGGCGTAAGCGTCAAGCAATCCCCTGCCTGCAAGCGGGACTTGCATGGATACATTCAACGAAAAAACTGCAAATCCCCAAGGGAATCCGCACAGAATAGCCCCCTGCCTGCCATTCCGGTTGCGTCCTGCTATTCTGGTGACGTGATTCCTTCATGGCAGAGAAGATATGGCGATCCAAACCGCGCAACCCACGCAAAACAAGCAGGCCCTTGAAAAACTCCTGAAGGGTCTGGAACACCAAAAAGCGGGCGAGATCGAAAAGGCGCAACGCTGCTACCAGCAGGTACTCAAGAAAGCGCCAAACCATCCCGATGCCCTGAACCTGCTTGGCGTCACCTACCGGCAACTCGGATACCCGAAGCGGGCCATCGAATTTATCCAGAAGGCGATTGCGCGCAATCCGAGGGAAGCCAGTTTCTATTCCAATCTTGCGCGCGCCATGATGGATCTCGGCGCGGACGCGGACAGCCTCCTCGCGCTCGCCAACAAGGCGCTTTCGCTCAACCCCAAGGAAAAGGAGGCCAGAAATCTCAAGGGTATAGCCTTGACGAAAAAGAAGGAATTCAACGAAGCTGAATATATCTTCCAAGGCCTCATCGTCGAATTTCCCGACTATACCGAAGCTTACCAGAATTTCGGCCTCTTGTTGATGGATGCGGGCAATGCCGAACATGCGGTCAATTTCTTCTTCAAGGCGGTTCTCCTCGATCCGAACAATCCCGAGAACTATATCCAGCGCGCCCGGGCCCGGCTGACGATGAAGCAATACGAGCCGTCGCAATTCGAACTGACCGAAGCGCTCGAGCGATTTCCGGGCAACAGTGACGTCGAGCATGAGGCCGCACGGCTGCTCTTCAGCATGAACGAGACTCCGAAAAGCGTGAAATACGCCGAGATGTCGCTCAAGTCCGACCCGCGCAACTATCACAAGGCCATTACCCTGGGCGTCGCCTATCTGATGAATGGGCAGCACAGGGAATCGCTCGACACGATGCTGACCGCGAAACGCCATGCACCCGCAGACAACAAGACGGTCGACTGGAACCTGTCGCTTGCCTATCTCGCCAACGGAGATCTCGATAACGGCTGGGCGCTCCACAAGGCCCGCTTCGAAGACAAGGCTACCAAGGTTCACAACCGCAAATTCGACGTTCCCGCCTGGCAGGGCGAGGATATTTCGGACAAGACCGTGCTCGTGTGGACAGACCAGGGACTTGGCGATGCCCTGAAGGCCGGAACGATGCTGCCGGAACTGCTTGAGAAGGCCGGCAAGGTGATCGTCGAATTGTCCGCAAAGGGCGCGAAATTCTTCCAGTATTCGTTCCCGCAGACCCTGTGCCGGCGCTCGGAGATGGACAAGGACCTGAAGTCGACCATGTCCGACTATGACCTCCATGCGAATATCACAGACCTCGTCGACTTCTTCCGCCCGGATATCGAATCCTTCCGCCGGGCGCCCTGCCCTGTCTATTCCTTCGAGCAGGACCGCGCCCGAGGTTATCTGCAGCGGCTGAAGGGACACGAGGACAAACCGGTGATCGGCGTCTCCTGGCGCTCAGGCAACCTGGCGGTCAATCGCGCCCGCTACTATCTGTCCGCACCGGCTTTCGCGCCCATCGTGGAATCGCGCGATGCCATCTTCGTCAACCTGCAGTACCGCGCGGTCGAGAAGGAAATCGAATTCTTCCAGGCAAAGGCGGCGGACAAGTTCAACTTTTTCGAGGACGTGGACCTTTTCGACGATTTGCTGGGAGCCGCCGCGCTGACGGCCTGCTGCGACTTCGTGGTCTCGGCCAATACCAGCGTTGCGGACATGGCGGGGTTGCTGAATGTGCCGAGCATCCGTTTCGGCCAACAGGAAGCTGCGCTGCTGCTCGGGCAGAAGAACCCGCCCTGGTATCCCTCCATGACCTACATGGTTCCCTATGCAGACCGTCCCTGCGCGGATTTCGTGCCGGAGATCATCAAGGAACTGGACCGTCAGCTGGAAAACTGGACACCGGCACGGCGCAACGAAAGGCTGGGGCTTTAGGTCCTTTTGGCCATATCGGGTTTCCCGGAAGCTAGAAGCGACCGCCGGGACCTCACGCGGGATTGCGGGCTATCGCCACAAGGGTGTCGGTGGCGTCGATCCGATTGAGTGCAGCTTCATAGGCAGAGCGCAGCTCAGTCGTATCAAGCGTTGCAAGGGCCGATTTGTGCCCTCCCGGGCGGCCATCCGAAAGCCAGGTCAGGTGATTTGACAGCGGATAGCGTTGAACGCCTTCAATGATGACATTCTCAAAACCTCCCGCTTCAAGAAGCCGGCGCAGGCTGTCGCGTGTGTGCAGCACCAGATGCTGGCTCCAAAGCGTGAAAGCCTTGAACGCATCGCAATGCAGCTCCTTCAACAGAAAGTCGCCAGCATGCGGTACTTCGATAACCGCCGTTCCGCCTGGTTTGAGCACGCGGCGTAGATCTGCCAGGGTGGAGAGCGGATCGGGAAGATGCTCCAGGACATGGAAACTCAAAGCAGTGTCGATCGAACCGTCCTGCAGTGCATCCAGCGATGTGTGGCAGACAATGCCTTCCCGGTTCAGTGCCTCGACATAGTCCTTTTGCAGCTCCACCCCGAAGCAAGCGGAGGTACGGTCCAGTATAGCGCGCAGGAAGGAGCCGTCACCACAGCCGAAATCGACAATTGAACGGCCACTGACGAAGGGTAGATATGCGGCCGTCCGGCGAGTGGCGTCTCGCGAAATTTCGTAGTCCCGCGATCCGGTTTTAGCCAGGTTAATGTCCCGGTAGCGCCCTTCCTCGTAGATGTCGTCACCGCCATAAAAGCCGTCGATATAGATGACCCCAGAGCTTGTGTCCCGGTACACGGTGACATCGTCCCTGTCCCGCGTTCTGCACGAATAAACTTCCCGGCTTTTCTGATCGGCAACACCGATCCGTGACAGGGTATCAAAGATGCTGGTCATCGAAGGAAACCTTACAAGTGGGCGGCGTCACGGCATGCGCCCGGCTGCGCGCGCAAACGCCTCAAGCGCGATCCAGTCACGCGGCGTGTCCAGATCTATCTCCGTTGCCTCGGAGAGTACCACCGGCACGCTCCGGCCGAAGAACCGCTGGCCGGCGGCGGCAAAACCATCCTTGCCGAAAGCATAGATGGCGCCGGTTTCGCGGTATTGATGCGGACGGTCCTGACGGCGCTGGCGTGGCTTCGACGCGTCGTGATTGACGCCGATGCCAGTACCGTCCTCGGCGATCTCCCAGAGAAAGGCATGCACCTCGACAACGGAAAAGGCGGTGTCGGCAGACAGTCGCGAGCGCTCATGCACAACCTGATCGATTTCCGCCGCGGTCGTCAGCGGCGAGGTACATTGCAGCATGACGATGGTTTGCGCATCTGCGCAGCCGGAATGTTCGGCGATTGCATGCAGAACGGCGGCTTCGGACGAAGCTTCGTCGCCCGAGATCGCGGCGGGACGTCTCAGGCAAATCGCGCCGTGTTTTTGCGCGACATCCAGAATGGCATCGTCGTCGCTGCTGACCAGAACCTCGTCCACCGTCATGGCAGCGAGGGCAGCCTGAATGGAATGGGCAACCAACGGCAAACCAAGAAACGGCCGGATGTTCTTGCCCGGAATGCCTTTCGAGCCTCCCCTGGCAGGGATGATCGCAACGGTGCGTGCCATGGTCCTCAGTTCCCGCTGCGGCTCAAAGTCCCGGGCTTTCGACGGCGGCCTTTTTCAGGTCGTAGATTGCCATCCGACGGGCAATTTCCGGCGCCAGCACCTTCGGCTTCCAGCCCAGGGTTTCCTCTGCTTTCGAATTGTCACCGCGCAGATAAACCACGTCTGACGCGCGGAAATAGCGTGGGTCTACATAGGCAATCAGACGTCCGGTCTTGCGGTCATAACACTTCTCTTCCGCGCCCTCGCCTTCCGAATGCAAATCGAAACCGACTTCCGCCGCCGCCATGAACAGGAATTCACGGACGGTATATTCGGTGTTGGTCGAGATCACGAAATCATCCGGCTTATCATGATCCAGCATCTTGATCATCATGTCGGTATATTCCGGCGCATAGCCCCAATCACGCACACTGCTCAGGTTGCCGAGCGGCATGGCGTCGGCGTTCTGCAATTTGATGCGGGCGAGCCAGCTTGTGATCTTGCGGGTGACGAATTCATAGCCGCGCAATTCGGACTCATGATTGAACAGGATGCCCGACGTGGCGAACATGTTGTAGGCTTGGCGGTAGTTCACGACCAGAGAATGTGCTGCCAGCTTTGAAACCGCATAGGGGCTAAGCGGATTGAAGGGCGTTTTTTCTGATTGCGGCTTCTCAAGCACATCGCCATACATTTCCGAGGTTGAGGCCTGATAAAGCTTCGCATCCAGCTTCAACAACCGCAGTGATTCCAATATATTCATGACGCCCATATAGTTCACGTCAGACGTATACTGCGGAAAATGGAAACTATCGGCAACAAAACTCTGAGCCGCCAGATTAAAGATCAAATCCGGCCGAACCTCGTTGAGAACATATTGCACGTTCGAGTATTCAGTAATCTCAAGAGTACAGAACTTGACCTTATCCAGGATACCCAGTTCCTTCAGGCGCCCGGTCTTGGACGTGCTGCCGCGGCGCATGGCGCCCCAGACTTCGTCGCCGCGCTCAAGAAGCGCGCGCGCAAGAAAAGCGCCATCCTGCCCAGTGATACCGGTAATCAGCACCTTAGCCATGTAGTCCTCCTAATTGCCGGATAGCGTTTTCAAACCCGTCCCCTTCGGACAGGTGTCCTTGCCAGACCTCGAGCACCTTGCGATGCGGCCCACACAGATAGGCTCCCGGATCGCCGAGATCGCCCTGGCCAAACTCGATCCCTTCGCCATCGATTCCGACAGCGTCGGCGATATGGATATGCCGGGCAAGGGGCATCAGCCTGTCGCACCACTCGCGCCAGTTCGTCTTGGAATAGTTGGCCGAGAGGATCAAATGTGAAAGATCAAGGCAAATCTCCATGCCGATGTCGTTGACGATCTCGATATCATCGTCGCCGCAGAACATGTCGAGCACATCCGCACCGCCGAAATACCAGGCGATGCGCGGCAGCCATTGCGGATAGATCGGCGCGCCCCTGACGCGACCGGCCTCGTCGAGATACGTCTGGAGTTGCCGGTAGGTTTCCGGCTTGCCGCTTGGACGGAGCCTCGAAAAACTGCCGACGATCGGAACTGCGGCACCTGTTCTGTCTTCCAGTTCGAGGGCCAGATCGACGCAGGTGTCGATAATCCGACGGCTGCCGAGGCGGGTGTGGTCGTCGCTTGCCAGGGGATCTATCAGCGTCTTGCTGTCGATATAGTCCGGGATGTGAATGGAGTAGTACCGAGTGAGGTCGAGCTTCGCCAGCCCTTCCGCCATCGACCGACCAAAGGAACCGACCTCTTCGTAGGAAAGATGCAGCTCGTTGTTGCGGATCGGAAACCGGGACTGAAGCACTTTGGCATCGTGCAGCCGCAACGGGATCGACAGCTGCCTGTCGTCGCAAAAGGTCACAAGATCGGGCCCGATCGGCGCCTTGGCCTCGGTAAAATGCAGATCCGTTATCGCCGTGCCTGCAATGACCGGCCTCCTCACGGACGTCAGGCCGCGCCGTTTGACTGCGCTCCAAGTCAGCCCCTTTCGCGGCGCTTTGACCACGGTGTTTTCCGCGGACAAGACCTCACCTGCGGCAATGTTCCGGCTGGCATAGAGCGACGAACCAAGGTTCTGCATGTTGATGCGTTCACCCTGGTTGATCTCGCGCCGGCCATTGCCCTGCACGCTCGCATAGGCATTGAGCAATTTGCACAGGCGGCGGAACTCTTCCGGGTCGGAGCTGGAGCTGTCGTCGATGCCCCGGCCATTCTTGTCGAGGGTCAGGTGCCGTTCGAACACCGTTGCCCCGTTGGCGGCGGCGACCAGGCACACTTCCCAATCCTGATCGTGGCTGGAATAGCCGACCGGTGCGGTTGTCTTTTGCCGGAGCGTCTCGATGAACCGCATCTGCTGATTTCCGATAAGGACCGGATAGTTGGAGATGCAATGAAGAAAGGTGATGTCCGGAATGTCGGCCGTCGCCTCGATCGACCGGAAGATGTCATCCTCGCCGTGTCCGCCGGTGCTCAGGATCAGCGGTTTGCCGAGACCGGCCATGGATCGGATCAGATCCTCATTGAGGAGTTCGGCCGACGGAACCTTGAAGAAATCGAACTCGTGGATCCGATCGCCGAAGTCCGCCACATCCTGGAACTTGAAGAAACTGATGCCGGCGGCCATGCCCTTTTCCCGGATCCTGGCAGCCAGGGCGAGGACAATATCCGGGGCGATGTAACAGTCGTCGATCTCCCGGCTCAGGATCTCGTCGCCGATTTCGTGCGTGGCCTGGTAGAAACCGTGTTTGGAGCGATACTGAAACTTCGCCCCCCAGGCTCCAGCCGCGGCCGCAACGTCGATCAGCTGTTCGGCAACTCCTGAAGATCCGCGGTGGTTGATGCCAAGTTCAGCGATGATCTTCATCTCAAGCAATCCAGGCCAAGCGTATTTTGACTTAAGTTCAGTGTCGTTTGACCGGAGAGTATTGCAAGCCCTAAGCGGTTGATATTGATACCGCCCGGGTTGCCACTGCCTTCCACAGATAAGCACGCTTGGCGCCATCATTTCACCGGTTAGAGGCGCAGCTTTTGCCTAGTGCCCGGTCATATCCGCATCAAAACGCAAAAAAAGGCCGGAATTTCCGGCCTTTGCTGATTCTGCTTGATGTTTGCCTTCGGTGATTAACCCACGAAGGCCCGCTCGACCACGAATTCGGCCGGCTTGTTGTTTGCGCCTTCCGTCAGGCCTGCTTCTTCGAGCAGCGCCTTGGTGTCGCGCAGCATATCCATGGACCCGCAGATCATGCCCCGGTCGATAGCCGGATCGAGCGGCGGCACGCCGAGATCCTCAAACAGCTTGCCGGACTTGATCAGATCGGTGATGCGGCCTTTGCGCGGAAATTTCTCTCGTGTGACCGACGTGTAGTGAACCAGCTTGTCCTTCGCGTATTCGCCGATCAACGGATCGTTGAGAGTCTCCTGCACAAGGTCCTCGCCGTATTTCAGCTCGGCGACCTCACGGCAAGTATGTGTCAGGATCACCTGGTCGAACTTCTCGTAGGTGTCCGGGTCGCGGATCAGGCTGGCGAAAGGCGCGATACCCGTGCCGGTGGAGAACATGTACACCCGCTTGCCCGGGACCAGCGCGTCATTGACCAGCGTTCCCGTCGGCTTCTTCTTCATCAGAACGGCGTCGCCGGGCTGGATTTTCTGCAGATGCGAAGTCAGCGGACCGTCCGGAACCTTGATGGAAAAGAATTCCAGCTCTTCGTCCCATGCCGGGCTGGCGATCGAATAAGCGCGGTAAAGCGGCTTGCCATCGATCATCAGGCCGATCATCACAAACTCGCCGGAACGGAAGCGGAAGCTTGCCGGGCGGGTCATGCGGAAGCGGAACAGACGGTCCGTGTAATGCTGGACGGTCTTCACTTCTTCCACGAAGGCACCGGCCGGTGCGGCAGCTTCGAGATCGGCGGGTTTGGCAAGTACGTTCATGTCAATCGGGGTCCGTGGTCATCGCACAATCAGAGTTGTGCTCCATGTAGCACCAGTCACGCCTTGACTTGAAGCAACTCCGATCCACTAAAATCGCAAACTTCAAAAAAATCATTCTAAAAATTCGCGCATTCGCAGCGCAACGCGAATACCCCGTCCTAAAACGGGGCATCCGGCACGTCAATCACCGGCTTCCGGCGCTGCCGTCAGACCATCGGTTGGACCGTGGTGACGGTTTCCCTGAAGAAATCCAGCTTGCCGTCCGTTTCGTGGCTGAGGATATAGGTCAGGCTTTCGCACTCCGCTTCCCGGACAGGATAGTAGAAGCGCTGCTTGAACCGGGTGACATACCAGCCGTCCCCGAGTGCGCGAGATCCTAGCCCGAGGATCTTCGTACCTTTTGGAAAGACCTCCGTTGCCAGCCGCTGCAACACGCAGCCTATCTCCTGAAGACTGCCGGCAACCTGCCAGGAAACATCTGTTTCATCCTTGTAGTGGTCGATCCTGAAATCGAGCTCCGGAGCGAGATGAGCGACCAGTTCCGGCGAACCCTGCTCGAAAAGGTTCAAAACATTGTGGATTGCAATCGGCTCCGCGCGGTTCAGCGGAAAGGCGGCATCGATGGTGTCGGGCAGAATGGCATTCATGGCAGAACTCCTTCAGGGCAATTAATCTTTGCCCTTTGGGTTATGCCTGCGCGCGTTAATGCGATATACTCCTATGTTATCTATCTAATACATAGGAAAAACCTATGATTGAAGTGACCCCCTTGCGCTATTTCGTCAGTTCCTTCGAACTCGGCACGATCAGCGCAGCGGCCGCCGCGCACGGAATATCGCAGCCGTCCCTTTCCCAGGCACTGCAAAAGCTGGAAGACGGGCTGGGGACCGGCCTCTTCGTGCGTACGCGCAAGGGATTGCGTCCGACGCCGGAAGGGCGGGATCTTTACCGGCATGCCCAGACGATCCTGAACGCCGTGCAGGAAACGGAAAGGCGTTTCCGTCAGGAGACGCCGGTGCGGCTCAGCCTCTACACGGCGCCGGACATCCTTTTACCGCCGTTTCAGGGCGCATTCCGCGCGCTGCGGTCTGCCCATCCTTCGCTTGATCTGCGTTTCGAGGCAGAAGCAGGCGATGCCGAACTGGTGCTGACCGACCGGACCTGCGCTCCGAAAGGCCACCGATTTCACGAGCTTTACAACGAACCCTATGTCCTCGCGGTCCCGAATTTCCATCCGCTTGCCGGAAAACGCCTGCTGTTGCTGGACGATCTGAAGTCCCTCCCCCTGATTGCCCGCAGATATTGCCCCTTCTACGATGCCATGCTGGCCGAACTGACGCTCGCCGGCCTGCCCTTGAATGTGACTGCGGAAGCTGTCCACGACCACCAGGTGCTGGAACTGGTCGCGATGGGATTTGCCGCCGCACTTTTGCCGGCGAGCCACCTTTCCCTGAAAGAAGGCCTGACCGGGATTCCCGTGCAGCACGAGCGGCTTGGCGGACGCAATGTCGGCATGGCGGTTAAAAAGACGGCATTCGCCGATGAGATGTTCCGCATCTGGCTGACGGGTTGGGCAGCGTCCACACTTCATTTGTGACATTTCAAGGAATGTGATCGCTGTTAGCGTTTTTTATTTGACAGATAAATACAAACTGCAAAACTCATGATAAATCAAAGACTAGCCGCAATAATACCTTCCAACGAGGCACAGTAAATGTCCGGACGCGCGCACGAAGAAACAGGCCAGACGATAGCATTTGTGCTCATGGAAAGATTTTCCATGAACGCATTCGCCAGCGTTATCGAGCCGGTTCGCATAGCAAACCGTCTCCTTGGCCGAGATTACTACGCGTGGACGACTTACTCACTTGACGGAAATTCAGTGACGGCAAGTAACGGCTGTGAAGTATCCGTAAAGAAATCTGTTCGCGACCTGCACGATGCGGATATTACTTTGCTCTGCACAGGCATCGATGTCGAACGCCTGCCGCTCGATGCGGAGCTTGGCAACAAGCTGCGGCGCCTGAACGCCATGGGCCGCACCTTCGGCGCCATCTGCACCGGCGCCTATCTTCTGGCCCGCTACCATCTGCTCGACGGCCGCCGTTGCACCATCCATTGGGAAAACCTGCGTTCGCTGCGCGAGGAATTTCCCGACGTGGAGGTGACCTCCGATATCTTTGCCATCGACCGCAACTGCATCACCTGCGCCGGCGGCATGGCGTCGCTCGACATGATGCTGCGCCTGATCGCGATCCAGCACGGTGCCTATCTCGCTCACGAGGTTGCTGAGGTAGCGCTCTACCAGAACATGCGGTCGGGCGAATCCGCGCAGCGCCACGACATCGAAGCCCGGACGGGTATCTCCAACGCCAAGATCCTGGACGCTATCCGGATCATGGACCTTCACATCGAGGATCCGCTCAGCTGCCAGCAGCTCGCCATGACGGTCAATCTGTCGCCGCGTCAGCTGGAACGGCTGTTCCGCCGCCACTTCAACTGCACGCCCGGTCAGTATTATCTGCGCCTGCGCCTGGAAACTGCGCGCGACCTGCTGCGCCGCACCAGCCGTCCCGTTCTCGACGTGGCTCTGGCTTGCGGCTTCGCTTCGACGTCGCATTTCACCAAGTGCTACCGGGAACGTTTCCTGTGCACGCCGACGGAAGAGCGCCAATCCTACCAGTGGGCCAACACCAAGACCACGTCCGGCGTCGGCACGGCAACGCCGATGCGGCTGATTGCAAAATAGACATCAGGGTCAGAACAAGGCTATCAACAACGCCGCGGTCTCCGCGGCGTTTTCATTTACGGGGAATGGCTAAATCTCGGTGAAGGCTGCCGATGGAAGCCCGAAGGCTGAGCCAGTCTACTGCAGCAGACGCCACAGTCCCAAAGGCACAAGATATAGCCCGAGCGCCAGAATGGCGGCCTGTATCAGGCGGCGGAAGGCTGCTTCGGAGACGCGCTTGCGGGTTCTTTGCCCGATCCAGACGCCGCTGAGGGCCGGGACGACAAGCGCGAGAGATGCGAGCGCCTCCTGCCCGCCCATCAGCCCGAAGCCGCCGAGCGAGGCCCCGAGCGCAACCGTCGACAGCAGAAACAGCAGACCCATTGCCTGGATGAGTTCCTCCCGTCCTAGACCGAGCGCCTGCAGATACATGACGCCCGGCACCGTATAGGATCCGGTCAGCCCCGACAGGATGCCGTTCAAGAGCCCCACCGCCACACCAACCGGCGTCTCGAGCCGTTCCGGGATGGAAAGGCTAGCACCCAGCAGCATCGGCACTGCGTAGAAGATCATCAGAAGACCCAGCAGCAGGTCCGCCGCCCCCTCGGGCAACTGCGTCAGGATATAAGTGCCGGCCGCCAGCATCGCGACCGCGGAGAGCAGAAATGGCCACAGCCGCGGCAGCAACTGCCGCAGATGGCCACCCAGGAGACCTTGCCAGAAATTGGTGAGAAAGGCAGGCCAAAGGATCAGCACCATTGCCTTTTCGACGCCGACAAAGACGGTCATCAGGCCGAGGCCGATGGTCGGCAGGCCGAAGCCGACGAGGCCCTTGACGTAGCCCGCGCCGAGAAACACCAGCACCGAGACCAAAACGAGCCCCGTTTCGACACCCAACAGGCTGGTCACGCCAATCCCCGAAACCGCAACGCCTATCTCCGTTCGCCTAGCCGTCGCCCGATTTCAGTTTATAGCGTTTGACGAGACCGTCCAGTTCGCCGCCTTCGAGGCGGCGCTGCAGTTCCGCATCGAACCGCTCAAGCAGCTCCAGGCAGGGGCTGGTTCTGGAGAACAGGTAATGCAGTGTGTTGATTGTCGCCGGCCAGGGTAGCGCTTCGACAAGGTCTGCAGCATCCAGGTCCTCGATCATCATTTCTCCGTCCTGACGCGGAATGACGAGGTAGTCGGCTTTTTTCTCCATGAGGAGGCGCATGTCGGTTCTGTAGTCATCGGACGGTTGCCGGTCTATGGAGAGCCTTTCCGCCGCAAAGATTTCGAATTCCTCACCAAAGGAAGCCCCGAACGCCGCGACTCCCCGAAGCCCGACCAGGTCTTCCAGCTTCTCGGGCCGGGAGGTGAGATCCGTCCTTACGAAGACACCGACCTCCTCAAGCATGACGGGACGGCTGACACCGAATTTGCGGGTCCTCTCGCTGGTCAGGTAAGCGCCTGCGAGAACGTCGATCTGACCGAATTCGAGAAGGGTGAGCAGACGTTTCCACGGCAGTTCAGGTCCGACTGTCACCGGAACGTCGAGCGTTCCGAATATCTCCTGCCCAAGATCCGGGAATATCCCCTTGAGGCCCTCAGGCCCATCCTTGCGCATGGAAACGGGATACCAGACGCCAGATCCGTTCAGGTTCACGTTCGAGCAGGCCGGCGTCCCGGCCAGCACATGCCCGTTTGGCAGAAGCGCCATCAATGCAGCCCCTGTCAGTGCAAACATCATTCGGAAAGTATTGAATTGGCTCATTTAACCTTGGCCGAAATCAAAGTTCTGGAATGCCGAACAGAGTGAAAACGCTTTTGTCCGTCCGGTCAATCCAAATCGAACACGTTTGGCGTGTAACTGCGTTGTATGCCTCTATAAACCGTTACCGCGGCTCAATGCATCGTCAGGATTGACGAGGAAAGACGCCGAATCCGTTTTACCGCCGAACCGAAGCTGCTAACGTTCCCCCATGACATCAACTGCCCTGCCCCGAGTGCCGAATGCTGCCGCGCGGCGCCTCTTTCTCGACAAACACGGTCTCGCCTCCGCCCCCAAGGGCAGCGGCAAGGGCGAAGACCTCGCTTCTGTCATCGACCAGCTCGGCTTCGTCCAGATCGACAGCATCAATACCGTCGCACGTGCACACCACATGATCCTTGCCGCCCGGCGGCCCGCCTACAAGGAAAAGAACCTCAAAAACCTCCTGGAGCGGGACCGGCACCTCTTCGAGCACTGGACCCATGACGCCTCGGTCATACCGACCGAGTTTTTCCGGCACTGGCGCCTTCGCTTCAACCGGGACAAGGACCAGCTCATCGAGCGGTGGCGCAACTGGCACAACAACGGGTTTGAGGGCAAGCTCGACGACATTCTCCGGCGGATCAGCGATCATGGTCCGGTCACCTCGGCAACTGTCGGCGAAGACGAGGAACGCAGCAACGGGGGCTGGTGGGAGTGGCACCCGTCAAAGGCCGCGCTGGAGTTTCTCTGGCGCACGGGAGAACTTTCCGTCTGCAGCCGCGACGGGTTTCAGAAAGTCTATGACCTGTCCGAACGTGTGATCCCGGCTGAACACTTCACGGCGAGCCACGATCTTGAGGAAACGCACGATTGGGCGGCCCGCTCGGCGCTCGACCGCCTGGGCTTTGCCACGTCCGGAGAGATCGCCGCCTTCTGGGACCTGATCACGCCGCAAGAGGCCAAGGACTGGTGCCAGACGGCCCTTGCCAACGGTACCATCATCGAAATCGAAGTCGAGTGTGACGACGGCAAACCCAGAAAGACTTTTGCCTATCCGGCGACGCTCGACACGCTCGACGATCACCCCGACCCGCCGTCCCGGGTGCGTATCCTTTCGCCTTTCGACCCAGCACTGCGCGACCGCAAGCGTGCGGAGAGACTGTTCGGCTTTTCCTACCGGATCGAGATTTTCGTGCCCGAGCCCAAGCGCCGCTACGGCTATTACGTCTTTCCGGTCATGGAAGGCGACCGCCTGGTCGGCCGGATCGACATGAAATCCCTTCGGGCCGAAAACCGGCTGCATGTGCGCGCTTACTGGCCTGAAAAAGGTGTGCGGGACTCCAAGGGGCGAATGGCGAAACTTCATGCCGAGCTCGAGCGCATGGCACGCTTCTCCGGCGTGAACGACATCACCTTCGAGACAGACTGGCTGCGAACGGCCTGACGCCGGTCAGACGCTTGAAATGAGGCTCAAACCTGCGACCAGCGCCAGGCTGATGAAGCTCGTGGGCGAAACGGCAATGGTGGGAGTGATAAAAAAGCTGCAATTGCAACCGGCCCGAAGCGGGCTCCGGACCGGTTTTCTGTTTCGCAGGACTATGCCAATTCTACTGGTGGCTCCAGCCTGCATTGCTTTTCACCTGTCATTGACAGAAACGTTTTCCAGAAGATGCCGCTGTGCCCTCTGGCGGATTTCGTCGAACGGCCAGTCGCGGACAAGTACGCCATCGCGATAGACCACCTGCAACAGGTCTTCTTGCCCCGCCAAATCGTCCAGCCGCCTAGCAGTCAACCGGCCGCCATCCAGAACAACGGACTGGCGCCCTGCCTTCGATGCCTTGCCCGGGTCGGTCGCCGGGTTCTTGAAGACGTCGATCCAGGACCCGTCTGCAGTTTTCATGGCATTCGCCTTCATGGCAAAGCGCATCGTGTCCCGGTTGACCTGCTGCAGCAGCCCGCCTCCCATGCCGAAGGCGATGTTGTCGACGGACCATTTGCGGGCGACCAGTTCGCCGACAAGACGTTCGATGCTGGCCAGGGTCATGCCGTCGCCCTGGATGACCCTGATCGACGGATGCAACACCCGGGCCCCCTTGCCATTTTCCGTGCCGCCATAGTGATTCCAGAGGGTCTCCAGAACCTTCAGCGGTGTTTCGACGGGATCGCCCGAATCCGGCCGGATGACCACCGTCGCTCCGGACTGCAGGACCTTGTCCTTCAACCGGCCGCACCACAGGCCTTCAACCGCGTTGCCAAGGTCGTAGCTGTCGGAGACAACGGCCACCAGGCTGCCCGGCCGTGCAAACTGTTCCAGCATGTTCGCATAGGCTTCGTATTCCCTCTCCCGTCCCCAGCTGGTCATCGTGGAGTGTTCCGCCGCCGGGATCGAATATCCGGCAACCTCTGCGCCATACCAGGTCATGGCCGCTTCCAGCCCTTCCATGGTGTCCGTGCCGGAGAAATTGACGAGGTGAGCCATCCCGCCAAGGCTGGCGCTTTCGGCCGAAGAAACCCCGCGTGCGCCGAAATCGTGCAGCTTGAACGGGATCTGCGCATCCGGATCGTCGGACGTCTCGAGCAGGCCGCGATAGATGATCTCCTTGCATTTGAAGGACAGGGTCGCGACCGTCGACGGATACCAGATCGACCGCAGTAGCGCCGTTTCCGCCCAGGTGGTCAGCCAGGGCATGCGCTCGTCGGTATTTTCCACCTGCACCAGGGGCACACCGCTCGGCACGAGTGTCCCCTCGGGCAAAGCCTTGATTTCCAGCGGGAAAAACCCGCCGTGATCGTCCAGGATCTGCTGCCAGCCGTCCCGGTTGAAGGGAACGCCATGGGCGGCACATATCTTTTCGGCGGCCGCAATATCCGCAGCGGAGATCGGTTTCAGCAACACGCCCTTGATGTAGGACTGCAGGCCGAAGAACAGGACGCTGTCGGAAAAGGCGCTCGGACGCGATTCCACGTAAGCCGAAATCCTGCGGGCCTCGGGAGGGTATTGGCGGAAATGCGACTGCTTGTAGCTATCCGTCGCCAGAAGAGGATTTGTCATTGTGAACTCCTCACGTGACACAGTGAACTGCCTGCGGGTCTCCCCCGCAGGTGAATTGTCTAAAGATCTGCCATCAGCTCGATGATGGACCAGTGATCTTCGAAGAACTGTTCGGGCTTGAGCTCGCCAAGCCGGTACCAGTTGGCCGCTCGTGCATCATCGCCGCCGGTCACCTGGAACAATTCGCGCCGTTCCGGCAAACGGAACAGGAAAGCATGGGTGATGATGCGTCCGCGCAAGGACCGGTCCGGATGGTCGAACACGCGCGTCTTGGTGCCGTCGATGAACGAGGCCAGCATGGCTGGCGGTATCTCGCCCCTGTGGTCGCTGATCGCGGTCTCTTCCTTCAATTCACGGATAGCGGCATCGCGGATGCTTTCGCTCGGATCCAGAAACCCTCCCGGCAGGGCCAGCAGGCCCCTGCCCGGCGCCCGGCCGCGTTCGACCAGCAGAATATGCCCGGACTGAATGACGACAGCGTCAACGGTCACGAACGGTCCGCGGCCCCATTCCTTCGGATAGGCGTCCAGATATTCGGCTTCTTCCAGGAGGTCCCGGAAAGTCTCGCTCATCTTGAAGTCTTCCAGCCAGTCGGCCACTTCATCCGAAAGAACAGAGCGGGAAATGACCGGAATGCGCTGGAACAACTGTTTGCGTACATCGGACGAGGAAAAGGTTCCGAATTGGCTGGCCAGCTGGACATTGCCCCATTCGGGGAAAAGCTTCAGGTAATAGCTGGTGCGGTCCTTGCCGTAGCCTGCAAGAGCGATGCGCATGTCCTGCAGTCCGTGCAGGACAACACCGCCCCTGTTGAAGTGGGATAGCACGGTCTCATTGACCGCCCTTTGCACCTCTGCGCACCAGGCCGTATCGGAATAGGGATGATCGGGAACCGGCTTCAGGATCAGCCGGCCGGTCGATAGCTCATGCTTGAAGACCTTCGCGAACATGTCTGCCCGCTCGTCATAGGTGAACGGGTTGCGCGGGGTGCGCGCCTGGGCGGCAGAGCCGATCAGGACGATCAGCGTCTCCACCTCGTCAAGCGCCGCGCGGATGACAGCTTCGTGTCCGCTGTGCAGCGGCTGGAACCGGCCCACGAACACGCCGTAGTGAAATCTGGACATTCGAGACTCCCTCGAATCTTCTGAAAACAAAGCCGAACTCCTCGGCTATCTCAAACACTATTGCTCAAGTTGAGCATTTACAAGAGAAATAATGCTCACTCTGAGTATTAATGAATGCATGATTAACGGCGAGGACGCTACGCACATAGTGCCCGCCCGGTTCTAAAGTGTTTTTTGGGATTTTTCTGCCGGTCGGAGAGATGGTCAGCCGAGAACCATCTGCCTGAAGTAATTGGCTTTTGACGGATCTTTCAGCGTGTCGAAGAAACGCTCGACGAGCGGTTCGGATACCTTGATCGGCGATGGGCCGTAGTTTTCGTATTTGTCGGAAAGCGCCTTGTTGATCGCATTCGAAAAATTGACGAAGTCGATATGCTCTTTTGGGAAGTGAGCTGCCACGCGCTTGACGATCGTCTGAATGGCCGCGTCATTGGCAATGGTGATGGCAGTGATCGAATTGCCATGTGCCTTTGCGAGCTTGCGATAGGCTTCGGAGAGATCGTCGATGAACTTCGGATCCGCCGTGCGGCAGAGATACAGGCTGAAGCCGTGCAGAAATTCAATCTCCCAGGAGGAATCGCTGCGCTTGATCTGTAGTTCGAACACCTTTCGCAACACATCGAAGCTGAGGAAACGCAGCACCGACATGGCAAAGAAATCCTTGTTGGCACCGACAAAGGGCTGCTTCTTGTGGATCTTGCCGCAGGCCTCGTAGTTGGAGCGGTAGATGTCGAACAGGTCCGGAGAAGTAGAGATAAAGTCGAAGATCGCGCCAATATCCGCCTTGGTCAGCTTGCCGCCGCGCAAGTCGGCTGCGCTCAGAAGGCCCCTCTTCGCAAGATCAAGCGCCTGCTGCCCGGCGCCGACGCAGATATGCGGGCCGCTGAGCTTTGGCCAGGTAACGGCATTGTTCTTGTTCGACGCAGGCATCGCCAGTTTGAAGCCGGTTTCGGAATTTGGATTTTTTACAGTGCTCTCAATTGGTTTTGAAAAATTTAACTCCTGCCCCCTGCAAGGCCTCTTCTGGCAGCTGCTGTTTTAATGTTGCTCACGTCCAGCTGAGCACGACCTTGCCGGCCTCGCCGGACTTCATGGCCGCAAAACCCTGTTCGAAGTCATCGACGCCGAACCGATGGGTGATGACGTTGCGCACGTTGAGCCCGTTCTGCAGCATCGCGATCATCTTGTACCAGGTCTCGAAGATCTCGCGCCCATAGACTCCCTTGATGGTGATCGCCTTGAAGACGATGCGCGACCAGTCGACAGGAGATTTGCCGGGCGGGATGCCGAGGAGCGCGATACGGCCGCCCATCACGAGGTTTTCCACCATCTGGTCGAGCGCCATCTGGCTGCCGGACATTTCCAGGCCGACGTCGAAGCCCTCCTTCATGCCGAGCTTCTTCTCGATGCCCTTGAGGTCTTCCCTGGCGACATTGACCGGAACCACATCGGCGACCTTCGTCGCAAGGTCGAGCCTCGCCTGGTTGATGTCGGTGATGACGACGTTGCGCGCGCCAACATGCCGGGCAACGGCGGCCGCCATGATGCCGATGGGGCCGGCGCCTGTGATCAGCACGTCCTCGCCGACCAGATCGAAGCTGAGCGCCGTGTGGACCGCGTTGCCGAGGGGATCCAGGATGGCGCCGATCTCGTCGTCGATTTCGTCCGGAAGCGGGACGACGTTGAAGGCCGGAAGGCGCAGATATTCGGCGAAAGCCCCCTGTTCGTTGACGCCGATGCCGCGGGTTTCCGGGTCGAGGTGAAACTTGCCCGCCCGGGACTGGCGCGAATGACGGCCGATGAGATGGCCTTCGCCGGAACAGCGCTGGCCGATTTCGAGATCCGTGACGTTGCGCCCGATCTCGACGATTTCACCAGCAAATTCATGACCGGTGATCAGGGGCACCGGCACGGTCTTCGCGGCCCACTCGTCCCAGTTCCAGATATGGATGTCGGTACCGCAGATGCCGGTCTTGTTGATCCGGATCAGCACATCGTCCGGACCGATTTCCGGCACCGGGGCACGGGTCATCCAGAGACCTTCCCTCGGCTCGGACTTCGAAAGCGCCTTCATTTCATTGCTGCTCATGACAGAACTCCCGTCGCCTTGCCGGCTTTTTCAAAGGCGCCGAGCGCCCTGTCCAGATCGGCCCGGGTCAAGGCCGCGTTCATCTGCGTTCGGATACGTGCCTGACCGCGCGGCACGACCGGGAAGAAGAAGCCGGAGACATAGACCCCTTCTTCAAAAAGCTTCGATGCCATTGCCTGCGCGAGCTTGGCTTCGCCCAGCATTACCGGAATGATCGGGTGCTCGCCGGGAAGCAATGTGAAGCCGAGGGCTTCGAGGCCGGCACGCCAGTAGCGGGCGTTTTCGAAGAGGTTCTTGCGCAGATCGTCGCCCTCTTCCACCAGGCGGATCGCTTCCAGACCACTCATGACGACTGCAGGCGGCAGCGAGTTGGAGAAGAGATAGGGCCGCGCCCGCTGGCGCAGAAGATCGATCACAGGCTGGGGTCCGGCGATATAGCCGCCGATCCCACCGCCCAGCGCCTTGCCGAGCGTGCCGGTCAAGATGTCGACATCAACGCCGAAATGGGCGGGCGTGCCCTCGCCTTTCGGCCCCATAAAGCCGGTCGCATGGCAATCGTCGACCATGACGACGGCATCATATTGCTTGGCAAGTGCAGTGATTTCCGGAAGCTTTGCCAGATAGCCGTCCATTGAAAAGACGCCGTCGGTGGCGATCATGATGTGGCGGACACCGGCCGCCCGGGCTTCCTTCAGCTTCGTTTCCAGATCCGCCATGTCGGAATTGGCATAGCGGAAGCGCTGGGCCTTGCAGAGCCGGATGCCGTCGATGATCGAGGCGTGGTTGAGCGCGTCCGATATAATCGCATCCTCTGGCCCCAGCAGCGGTTCGAACAGGCCGCCATTGGCGTCGAAACAGGCGGCGAAGAGAATGCTGTCATCCTTGCCGAGGAATTCCGCCAGCCGTTGTTCCAGCTGGCGGTGAATGTCCTGCGTGCCGCAGATGAAGCGGACAGACGCCATGCCGTAGCCCTTGGGCTCCAGCGCCTTGCGGGCGGCTTCTTCGAGGGCCGGATGATCGGCGAGGCCGAGATAATTGTTGGCGCAGAGATTGATGACCTCGCGTCCGCCAACAGTGATCAGGCCGCCCTGCGGCGAGGTGATCAGGCGTTCGCGTTTATAGAGCCCTTCGGCCTCGATTTCTTTGAGCGTCTCGGAAATGTGGGACAGAAAGGCATCGGACACGGGGCTTCCTCCGGCAAGCTGGATAACTCATCCACTATGCCGGATATTCGTTCGGAATAAAAGATGATAATTCCAGTATGACGGATTTTCGACGGCATTCCTGCTGCATGCAGGCTCATAGTGCACGCCACTACGTTCCCGCGAATTGACAGATCACCCTAACGCGTGAGGCTGACGCTGGCCATCCGGAAACCTGCATAAAGCAAAGCCACGCCTGCACTCTTGTTGACGAGCGTCACCAGCCAGTTCCGAACACCGCCGCGTGTCAGCCGATCGCCCAGAAAGGCGTAGGCCGAATAGGAGATCAGGTCGATGAGATAAGTTGTAGCGCCCATGATGAGGATCTGCGGCAGGATGGCCGAGTTCACATCGAGAAACTGCGGCAAGATCGCCGCGAAATAGAGCAGCGCCTTGGGGTTGGCAAATTCGATGACGAAGCCCTGCGCGAACAGGACGGCAAGACCAGATTGCCTTTGCCCCGCCTTGACCCGGATCGTACCGGAGGGGGTGAAGAGCGATGTCAGGCCAAGCCAGACCAGGTAGCCGACGCCGACCCACTTGATGAGCGAGAACACCAGGTTGGATGCCAGGATCAGCGAGGCAATGCCGGTTGCCGACAGCGCAAAGTAGACCGCATTTGCCGTTGCGATGCCGAAGACACCGCCCAGCGCCCTTCGCCCGCCATTTGCCGCTCCTTGCGAGGCTACGGCAATGGCTGCCGCCCCCGGAGAAAAGACGACGACAGCGGTTGTCACGAGAAAAACAAGGTAAGTATCGAGCTGCATGTAAGCCTCCTCGGCCTTGGGCGGAGCCCGGCCGTCTTAGGCGACGGCGATGATTTCGATTTCAACGAGCCAGTCCGGCACGAGCGTCTGGACCACGATCGCGGTTGTGGGCACGCGGCGCTCACCCAACGCCTTTAGCCGCGCATTCTGGTTCTTTTCCGCGAACTCGGCGCGGGTCAGGTAGCTGGTAACGCGAACGATGTTGTTCGTAGTCATCTCCGCCTCAGTGAGTATCCGGCGTAGATTGCTCCAGATCAGCTTCAACTGATCGTCGAGACCATCCGGTGCCCTGCCCGCCTCATCCAGCCCCATGGTGCCGCTGACGAAGAGTTGCCGCGTTGCGCCACGCACTTCCAGCCCATGCACATAGTCGGGCGTTGCCGGATAGATGCCATTGGAAGGGTTGATTGTCCGCTCGATCACGCTGATGATCCCGATCTGAATTCTGTTCTGCAAACAAGAATGAGCACGAACAGGATTTTCGACAATGGAGATTCAACTGAATGAAATCAGATAAAGACGACGTTCAGAAAAACAGCGCGACCAGGCGCCCACTGGACGAATTCGACCGAAGGATATTAGGCGAGCTGGTGCAAAATGCCCGCCAGACCTACGCCGAGATCGGCACCAAGGTCAGCCTGTCCGCTCCGGCGGTCCACGACCGGGTCAAGCGCATGACTGCGTCCGGCGCCATTTCGGCCACGTCCGTTGCCATCGACCCGATGGCGGTCGGCAAGCCATTCCTCGCCTTTGTCCATGTGGACGCCAGCGGCTGGGGCAAGAGCGAGCGCATGATGAGGTTGCGGGATTTTCCAGAAGTCGAGGAGTTGCACTCCGTGACCGGCGACTGCTGCGTCATCCTGAAGGTGCGCACCGCCAATGCGGACGCCATGGAACGGTTCCTCGCCCAGGTCTATGCGCTTCCGGGCGTTCGTGCGACGCGAAGCTACGTGGTCCTGACGACCTATCTTGATCGTCCCATTCAGGCGGAGATCACGCAGGAATGGCCGGAAACACCGATGCCTGCGGAATAACGGGTGGAATTCGGCATCGCGGCTTTCAGGCCTGCAAGGGACAAGTACGCCGGTGACCAGAAATGCTTTCGCACCATGCTTCCCTCTCCCCTTCAAGAGGCAGGCAGCAAAGCGGCAAAACTAGAACTTCACCACCATCAGGATCGCCCGGGCCGGGCCGTCGATGGCTTCGATGCAATGCGGGACGTCGGCGGCATAACGCGCCGTGTCGCCCTTGTTGATCACGCCCTTGGCGACGCCAGAGGTGACTTCCAGCTTGCCTTCTTCGGCAATCAGCTGTTCCCGGGTGCCACGTTCATGCGGCTTGCTGTCCAGCTTTCCACCGGCGGTGAAAATAAGCTCATAGACCTCCAGCCGCCCGACATCCTGGGGCGATGACAGAATGCGGATCTTGCACCCGTCACCGGCCCGGTCCAGGGCCGGGGTCTGGTGCTCGTGCACGATCTCGACCCGGTCTTCCGCGGTCTCCTCCCCCAGGAGACCGGCGAAGTCCACATTCAGCGCCCTGGTCAGGTTGAGCAATGTCGCTACGGTCGGGTTGGATTCGCCGCGCTCGATCTGGCTGACCATGGACCGGGAGACACCGGACAGCTTCTCCACCGCTTCCAGCGACAGGCCCTGCGCGCGGCGCGCCTTTTTCAAGCGGGCGGGGAGACGGGAGAGAATGTCTGAATCTGTCATGACGGAACTAAAATCCGTTTCGCCAGATTTTGCAATTTATCTTTTGGCACGGAGCGGCTTTCGGAAATCCGTGTTAATTTCAGGCAGAGCCGGACAATCATCAACAATACCGGCCATAAATGGGGGAGATATCATGCAGCCGCTACCGCGTCTTTTCTTTGCCACGTCCGTCATATTCGTCCTGATCGGGATGGCCTGGGGCATCCACATGTCCATGACCACCGACCACACCATGGGACCGGCCCATGGGCACCTCAATCTGATCGGCTTTGTCGCGATGGCCATCTTCGGCACTTATTATGCGCTTACGCCGAAAGCTGCAGCCGGCATGCTGGCAAAGGTGCATTACGGTCTTGCCGTTCTGACCGTCGTCGTCCTGGTTCCAGGGATCTATCTGGCGATCGGGCAACAGAGCGAGGTCCTTGCCAAAATCGGCTCTCTGCTCGCTGTCCTCACGATGCTGGTTTTTCTGTTCGTCATCGTGCGAAACCGCACGGATTGACCACCCGTCGTTTCCGCAGCGCATCCTGTCGCTTTCGGAACATTTGCTGCACCGCCCTCTCTTCTAGCGTTCCGGCACAAGTCGGGGCGGTGCCAAACCGCATCCCAAAAACCAGAATTCGGAAACGCTTCGGAGACAAGAGCCAATGGCCAGCGATATTGAAATTGCCCGTGCAGCCAAGATGAAACCGATCCAGGAAATCGGCGCCCGGCTGAACATCCCGGAGGACTCCCTGCTGCCCTTTGGCCGCACCAAGGCCAAGATTGCCGCCGACTACATCGAAGGCCTGAACGGGCGCAAGAGCGGCAAGCTGATTCTCGTCACCGCCATCAACCCGACCCCGGCCGGCGAAGGCAAGACCACGACCACGGTCGGTCTCGGCGACGGGCTCAACCGCATCGGCAAGAATGCCATGATCTGCCTGCGCGAACCGTCGCTTGGCCCCTGCTTCGGCATGAAGGGCGGCGCGGCAGGCGGCGGCTATGCCCAGGTTGTGCCGATGGAAGACATTAACCTGCATTTCACCGGCGACTTCCACGCCATCACCTCGGCGCACAATCTGCTCTCCGCGCTGATCGAGAACCACATCTACTGGGGCAACGAACTCGGCATCGACCTGCGCCGCGTTACCTGGCGCCGCGTGCTCGACATGAACGACCGTGCACTGCGCTCCATCGTCTGCTCGCTCGGCGGCGTTGCCAACGGGTTCCCGCGCGAAGCCGGCTTCGACATTACGGTTGCCTCCGAAATCATGGCAATCCTCTGCCTTTCGACCGATCTTGAAGACCTGCAGAAGCGTCTCGGCGACATCATCGTTGCGTACCGCCGCGACCGCACGGCCGTCACAGCCCGGGACCTTGAAGCCGACGGCGCGATGACCGTGCTTCTGAAGGAAGCCATGCAGCCGAACCTGGTGCAGACGCTGGAAAACAATCCGGCCTTTATCCATGGCGGCCCCTTCGCCAACATCGCGCACGGCTGTAATTCGGTGGTCGCAACCCAGACCGCACTGAAGCTTGCCGACTATGTCGTCACCGAAGCCGGCTTCGGCGCCGATCTTGGCGCGGAGAAGTTCTTCGACATCAAGTGCCGCAAGGCAGGCCTGCATCCGGATGCCGTCGTGATCGTCGCGACCATCAAGGCATTGAAGATGAACGGTGGCATCGCCAAGGAAAATCTCGGCACCGAGAATGTCGCTGCCGTGAAGAAGGGCTGTGCCAACCTCGGCCGTCATATCGAGAACGTGAAGCAGTTCGGCGTACCGGCCGTGGTCGCGATCAACCACTTCACCGCCGATACGGAAGCCGAAATCCAGGCCGTCAAGTCTTACTGCGCCGAATATGGCGTCGATGCGATCCTGGCAACCCACTGGGCCAACGGCTCGGCCGGCACGGAAGAACTCGCAACACGCGTTGCAGCGCTTGCCGAAAGCGGCGCAGCCCAGTTCTCGCCGCTCTATGACGACAGCCTGTCGCTGTTCGAAAAGATCGAGACCATCGCCAAACGGATTTACCGGGCCGACGAAGTGCTGGCCGACAAGTCCGTGCGCGACCAGTTGAAGATGTGGGAAGCCGACGGCTTCGGTCATCTGCCGGTCTGCATGGCCAAGACCCAATATTCCTTCACCACCGACCCGCAGCGCCGCGGTGCACCGACCGGTCACAGCCTGCCCGTGCGCGAAGTACGCCTTTCCGCTGGCGCCGGCTTCATCGTGGTGATCTGCGGGGAAATCATGACCATGCCCGGCCTGCCGCGCATTCCCTCCGCCAACCACATCAAGCTGGATGCAAATGGCCAGATTGAAGGTCTGTTCTGATCCTGCCCGGACCCGGACAAACCAGAGGGCGGGTCGTCAGACCCGCCTTTTTCTTATTGCAAACCCATTTGCAGGTCATCTCGGACGTAGCGTCGCGAAGATCCCGGACCGGGGAGCCAGGACCGGCGTGCCGGGATCAGGGTTCCGGGGAACTTCAAAAAGAAGACAGAAGAAAACACAAAACCTTGTGCCTCCCCGGTCCCGGCTCGCGCTGCGCTTGGCCGGGATGACGAAGGTGAGGCTCGTCGTCTCACTAGCTTGACCAGCGTGTCAGCAGATCTTTCGCTTTTCCATTTGCCAGTCAGGCGTCATTTTCTGCATATTTCACAGGTAACGACACATTCCCTTCAAAAAATGGAAAATGCTTGGAAACTTACCTGTCTCACCCCGAAGTCTTTCACCTGATATTGCTGCTACTGGGCGCCGTGTGGGCGTATCTGAAGAAACAACAGCCAAATTGGTTGGCTATCCTCGGAAACTGGTCTGTCGCGCTTTGCTTATTTGTTTTCGTAGCGCTGTTAGGCCGGCAATCACAATCGAACCTTTACATCTATCTGATGGTGTTCAGTTTTATGTTTCCCGGTTTTCCGATAGTCTTGGCCGCTCACGTCTTTGCTGGACGACAGATTGCAAGGGTGCTTCTGCGATATGACCGAATATTGTGATCAAGAGCAGAGGTCACTACCAATTACTTGAACTTGATTTTCAAGGCAATTACTTCAATTCCTCTCCCGCGACGCCTTCCCTCCTTTCGATATGTTATACCAACCTCAACAAATAGGAACCGATCTGACCGCGTTTGGCCTTTTCAGTGCGCTGGTGGAGCCAAACGCGACCGGCTGGTCACCCGCGCCATCGCAGAGATGCCGGATGACGCATTCCTGCTCGCGCAGAGGCCGCTTGGGCAAGGCTCGAAGACATCGCTTTTGCCCTCGCCGCCGCATCCTCGTAAGTTTAGACAGCTACAAACATTTCCCCCGGCAAGAAAAAATTAGCGAAGCCGCACGAGGAGACTTTCCCTGTCGCGTAAACGACTAGCCGTGTCGCTTTGGAGATATCGGCGAATCCGGCTTGCGGCATAAGGTTTTGCACTAAGTTGATGGCCCTATTGCGCCTAGTTGGAGCTGCCCATGTCTGACGAAGACGATATCGATCTCGCCTCCCTCTCCGACGACGAACTCGTCGAACAGATGCACGACGACCTTTATGACGGTCTCAAGGAAGAAATCGAAGATGCCGTCAACATCCTTCTGGAACGTGGCTGGGCGCCTTACGACATCCTGACCAAGGCCCTCGTGGAAGGCATGCGCATCGTCGGTGTCGACTTCCGCGATGGCATCCTGTTCGTGCCGGAAGTGCTGCTCTCGGCCAACGCCATGAAGGCGGGCATGTTCATCCTGCGCCCGCTGCTGGCTGAAACCGGCGCGCCGAAGGTCGGCAAGATGGTGATCGGCACCGTCAAGGGCGACATTCACGACATCGGCAAGAACCTCGTCTCGATGATGATGGAAGGCGCCGGCTTCGAGGTTATCGACATCGGCATCAACAACCCGGTCGAAAACTATCTGGCGGCCATCGAAGAGCATCAGCCCGACATTGTCGGCATGTCCGCCCTTCTGACCACCACCATGCCCTACATGAAGGTCGTCATCGACGAGATGAAGGCAAAAGGCATCCGGGACAACTATATCGTGCTCGTCGGCGGTGCTCCGCTGAACGAGGAATTCGGCGAAGCCGTCGGTGCCGACGGCTATTGCCGCGACGCTGCCGTTGCGGTGGAAATGGCAAAGGATCTCATTGCCCGCCGCCACAACCAGCTTGCCAACAGAGGCTGAGGCCAGGACCATGTACAAGGGGGCTGCCGATATGCAGGCGGGCGAGCCTCTCTTTCCGGTCGAAACCGGCGGGAACGCGGCCGACAAGGTCGGCCGGGTTCTCGTTATTGCCTGCGGGGCACTTGCCCGCGAGATCGTCGCCATCCGGGACCAGAACGGGCTTGATCATCTCGACGTAACCTGCCTGCCGGCCAAACTTCACAACACACCAGACCGCATCCCCGAGGAAGTGCGCCGCGCCATCCTCAGGTACCGCGACAGTTATGACAATATCCTCATCGGCTACGGCGATTGCGGCACGGGCGGTCTGCTCGACAAGGTGCTGGAAGAAACCGGCGCGAAGCGGATCGAGGGCGCGCATTGCTACGCGTTCTTTACCGGCCTCGACGACTTCGACGCCATGGAAGACGACCAGCTCGGCACCTTCTACCTCACCGATTTCCTGGCCCGGCATTTCCAGACAATGGTGGTCGAGCCGCTCGGACTCGACTGGCACCCGCAGTTGCGCGACATGTATTTCGCCCATTACACACGGGTGCTGTATCTGGCCCAGACCGACGATCCGGCGCTGGAAGAAGCAGCCCGCCGCGCCGCCGAACGACTCAGTCTGCCCTTTGAGATGCGCCGCACAGGCTACGGACTGCTGAAGCCGTTCCTGGGGCGCAGTCCGCAGGACTGACCGCCCGTCGAAATTGCGCCCCGACAAGTCGGTTTTTCACGTAATGATGCCGCTATCAGGCGACCTGAAAACCCCCACTTCCTGCAAACATGATCTCAAGAGGAAATGCTGAGAATGGCGCAGAAAATCATCGTTTACTGGCGGGACATTCCGGCACAGATCCTGGTGAAACAGGGACGGAAATCCGCCCGGCGGGAACTTCCCGCGATGTTCATGGAAACGATCGACGCCTGCGCCATGCGGATCGGAGCGAAGGACAGCGACGCCTATATGGCGGAGTGGCGCCGGACCGATCCGGTCGACGTCTCGGACGATCTTGAAACGGAGGCGGATGCGGCCCTGAGCGATCTTGTCGCCGCCTATCCGAAGGAACGGTTGAAGACCCTGCTTGCTACTGGAGGAACGGAATGACTGATCAGCGTCTGCTGGCGAATGGGCGGCTTCCCGCCTCGACTGAAATGTCGCCGAAACAGGTGGTCGAAAAGACCGAGCTTCTGGCGCATATTCCCGCAGGCACGCAGGTCTATGTCACCGATCTCGGCAATTGCTCTGAAGACATGATCGTCGATGCGGCCCGCACCCTGCGTGATCGCGGGCTGATTGCCGTGCCGCATATGGCAGCCCGACGCTATCCGTCGCTGGAAGCGTTCGAGCGCCGCATCACCCGCCTGACGCAGGAAGCCGGTGCTACCGAAGTCCTGGCGATTGCCGGCGAAGCCGAAAAGGCCGGTCCGCTCACCTCTTCCGTCGCGCTTCTTGAAACCGGCCTCTTCGACAAGCTGGGCATCAGGAAGATCGCCGTTGCCGGTCACCCGGAAGGTGCGCCGGACATCAAGCCGGACGTCATCCGCTCCTTCCTGATGCGCAAGCACGAGCTTGCCCGGGAAAGCGACGCTGACTTCCGCATCGTCACCCAGTTCGGCTTCGACCCGCACCGTGTCAGTTTGTGGCTGGACGAACTGCGTGAATGGGGCAACGAATTCCCTGTGCATGTCGGCGTCGCCGGTCCGGCCAAGATGACGACGCTTCTGAAATACGCAGCTTTTGCCGGGGTGGAGAACTCCTTCAACTTCCTGAAGAAGCGCGGTGGTGCCGTCGTTTCCATGCTGACGGGCTACGATCCCGACACCATGGTCGATCCGCTGGAAACGCGCGTCGTCAGCAATCCGGCCACCAAGCTGGCCCAGATCCACGCCTACCCGTTCGGGGGCATCGAGAAGACCGCTGACTGGCTGCATGGCCGTGGGAGTTGGTCCTTTCAAACCTCGTCCTCAACCCTGACTGCCAATGAGAGCGCATAAATGACCCGCACTGTTGTCGCGTCCGCCACCAAGGAAATCATTATCGGCTTCGATCAGCCGTTCTGCGTCATCGGCGAGCGGATCAACCCGACCGGCCGCAAGAAGCTGGCGGCCGAAATGATCGAAGGCAACTTCGACACGGTCAGGGCGGACGCACTCGCCCAGGTGGCCGCCGGCGCGACCATGCTGGACGTCAATGCCGGTGTGACTGCGGTTAACCCGAACGAGACCGAGCCACCGCTGCTGGTGAAGACTATCCAGATCGTTCAGGAACTTGTCGACGTTCCCTTGTCCATCGATTCATCCGTGACCGCCGCCATCGAGGCCGGCCTCGCGGTCGCCAAGGGCCGTCCGCTGGTGAACTCCGTCACCGGCGAAGAGGAAAAGCTGGAAGCGATCCTGCCGCTGATCAAGAAGTACAACGTGCCGGTGGTGGCGATCTCCAACGACGAGACCGGCATTTCCGAAGACCCGGACGTACGCTTTGCAGTTGCAAAGAAGATCGTCGAACGCGCTGCCGATTTCGGCATTCCCGCGCACGACATTGTCGTGGACCCGCTGGTCATGCCGATCGGTGCCATGGGCACGGCCGGCAAGCAGGTCTTCGCACTGCTGCGCCGTCTGCGTGAGGAACTGAAGGTCAACACGACCTGCGGTCTTTCCAACATCTCCTTCGGCCTGCCGCATCGCCACGGCATCAATGCCGGCTTCATTCCGATGGTGATCGGCGCCGGCATGACCTCGGCGATCATGAACCCGTGCCGTCCGCAGGAAATGGAAGCAGTGCGCGCTGCCAACGTGCTCAACGGCACCGATCCGAACTGCTCGGAATGGATCATGACCTACCGCGACCACCAGCCGGCAGCCCCGGGCGCCGTGGCAGCTCCCGCCGAGGGCGGTGCTGCCTCAGGTGGCCGCCGCCGCGGCGGCCGCGCCGCGCGCCGTGCCGCAGGCTGAGGCCCTACCCCAAACAGTGCGGCAGTCTCCCCCGCCGCATATCGGGTGGCGCCTCAACCAAACCGGGCGAGCCCACCCCACTCCCCCTCCCCTTCAACAGGGAGGGGTTTTGCGTGTAAAGACGCGCGTTTTCAGATTGCGTCAGGGCCTGGCGGAATGTCATCTGGAAACACCGTCCATGAGGCCGGAGCAGCCCTTTGTGGCGCCGCTCCGGTGGACAAGTCCGGAAGTCGGACAGCCACGTGATTTGACAGTACAACAGCCGGAATTCCCATGACCGAGACAGTCAAGCAAGCCAAAGTCGTTTTCCAGCCAAGCGGCCGCCGCGGCACCTTTCCGGTCGGCACGCCGCTCCTCGACGCGGCCCGATCGCTCGGGGTCTATGTGGAATCCGTTTGCGGCGGACGCGGCATCTGCGGCCGCTGCCAGATCTCCGTGTCCGAAGGCACCTTCGCCAAGGAAAACCTGACCAGCGCCGCGGAGAACCTGGAAGGTGCGACGGAGGCAGAAACCCGTTATGCCACCTTGCGCAAGCTGCCCGCCGACCGCCGCCTCTCCTGCCAGGCAAAGATCCTGGGCGATCTTGTGGTGGACGTGCCTACGGACGCCCAGACCAACCGCCAAGTGGTGCGCAAACGCGCCGAAGCCCGCAACATCGAGGCGGACAGCGCGGTTTCGCTGATGCGTGTTTCCATCGCCGAACCGGACATGGAAACACCGCGCGGTGACATCGACCGCCTGCGCGAGGCGCTGATAGCCGAGACGGGTCTTGCCGACCTCATGGTCGACCCGATCCTGCTGCCGCGCGTCCAGACGATCCTGCGCAAGGGCAACTGGCAAGTGACCGCCGCGATCCACCAGGACCGGGGCGTGCTGCCGACGCTGGTGGCGCTGTGGCCGGGCGAGAAGCCCGCCGTCTATGGCCTTGCCGTCGATATCGGCTCCACCACGATCGCCGCACATTTGTGCAACCTTCAGAACGGCCGCACTGTGTCTTCCGCCGGCACATCCAACCCGCAGATCCGCTTTGGCGAAGACCTGATGTCGCGGGTTTCCTATGTGCAGATGAACCCGTCCAAGCTGCCGGACCTCACCAAGGCCGTGCGCGACGCCATCAATTCCCTGATCGGCAAGCTGGTCGGCGATGTCGGGGCAGAGCGGACCGACATTCTCGACGCGACCTTCGTCGGCAACCCGGTCATGCATCACCTCTTCCTCGGCATCGATCCGATCGAGCTTGGCGGCGCGCCGTTTGCGCTGGCTGCCTCCGATTCCATGATCCTCAATGCCCGTGATCTCGGACTTGAGCTGAACCTGGGTGCACGCGTCTACATGCTGCCCTGCATCGCCGGTCATGTGGGCGCCGATGCGGCTGCCGCGACGCTTGCCGAAAGCCCCTACAAGCTCGACGAAATCACGCTTCTGGTCGACGTCGGCACCAATGCGGAGATCGTCCTTGGCAACAAGAACCGCCTGCTCGCGGCTTCCTCGCCCACGGGGCCTGCCTTTGAAGGCGCGGAAATCTCTTCCGGCCAGCGGGCGGCACCCGGAGCCATCGAGCGTATCCGCATCGACAAGGACACGCTGAAGCCGCGCTTCAAGGTGATCGGCGTCGACGAATGGTCGGACGAGGAAGGATTTGCGGAGAAGGTCGACAGCGTCGGCGTCACCGGCATCTGCGGCTCCGGCATCATCGAGGCGGTGGCGGAAATGTATCTCGCCGGACTCATTACCGAGGACGGCGTCATCGACGGGTCGATGGCGGAACGCACAACGCGCGTAAAGGCACGTGGCCGGACCTTCTCGTATCTCATCGCCGACGAAGACGTCGAAATCTCGATCCTGCAGACCGACATCCGCGCAATCCAGCTCGCCAAGGGCGCGCTCTATGCGGGCGTCAAGCTGCTTCAGGACAAGCTCGGCACCTACGATCTCGACCGTATCCGGCTTGCCGGTGCCTTCGGCAGCTATATCGACCCCAAATACGCCATGATCCTGGGCCTGCTTCCGGATTGTCCGCTTGATGGCGTCTCCGGCGTCGGCAACGCTGCCGGTACCGGCGCGCGAATGGCGCTCCTCAACCGAGGCTATCGCCGCGAAATCGAGCAGACCGTGCGGGACATTGAAAAGATCGAAACCGCGCTGGAGCCGAAGTTCCAGGAGCATTTTGTCAACGCCATGGCCCTGCCCAACAAGGTCGATCCGTTCCCGAACTTGCGGGCTGCCGTCGAGCTGCCGGAACGCAAGGAAAGTTCGGCATCGGGCGATGCGGACGGCGGCGACAGGCGGCGCAGGCGGCGCCGGGGTTAGTCCCGTCCCATTCCCTCAGGCCGACCAGGCGGAGATTTCCTTGAGCCTCACAGTCAGGTCCTGCCCGATTGCAACGCCATTGCGGCCGAAGATGACGCTGAGATGGTTGCCGCGGACATCGACCCACTCGGCATTTGGAAGATAGCGGTCCCAGATCTCATGCGGATCGCAGAGGTTTAGCGATCCGCCGATTGCGCGATAGAAGACCACAGGCCCCTCGTAAGGACGTGGCCGGTAAACACCGCGCATGCGCAGCAATTGCGATCCGGCCCGGACATAGTCCGGTGTATGCCCTTCGACCCATTCCGGCGCCATCTGCGGATAGGTCTTCCAGGTCGGGTTCCAGTACCGGAACAGGATCGGCTTCAGCTGGAGGGCAAGCGACTTCCTTTGTGCCACCGGAGGACCGGCCGCATCGTTTCCGCGAGCTGATGCCCGGGCCCGCAGACCGGACGCGATGCGCGACAGGCGTCGGCGGATGCGCCGCCTGACAATCCTCAGCCAGACCGCGAGCGGCCAGGTGTGCTCGCTCTGGGGCGTATCGATCATCCCCAGGAACCGGACGCACTGACCGGACCGGGTCATCAGCCGGGCAAGTTCCATTGCAAAAATGCCGCCAAACGAATAGCCGATGAGACTGACGCCTTCCGTCAGCCCCTGGCGCTTCAATTCCTCAAAACAGGCCGTGACCTCGTCTTCGACGGTTGCCGGCGAGGTCCTTGGCCGGTCGAAGGAACTCAGGCAAACACCATAGATCGCGCCGTCATGGTCGAGCCCGTCCAGAACGCTCTTGATCTCCAGAAAACAGCTGACGCCACCGGCATAGACAATCAGAGGCCGCCGCTTGTCGCCCTCTCGTAAAGGCAACAGTTTGGGGACGTCGCGGTGACGCCCGGCGTCGATTGCCTCCGCAAGTGGTGCCAAGGTTTCGAAGACGTAGAAACTGTTGACGTCGAGCTCAACCTTCAACCGCTCGTAGACATTCTGTATGAATGTCAAAACCTTGTTGATGTTGAAATAGTCTTTGAGGTCGTCCTCTTCGACAAATTCGCGCCGAGTGACCCGAATTGCTTCTTCCCTTAAGACTGTTTTTGTATCACCTGACAAAATTGAACCCGAATTCTTTTTGTTCAAACGATGGACGATCGCTTCAATTGATCCGTCCCTGATCAATATTCCGCAAAATGACCAAAAATTCTTAAAATTGGAACCATATTATGCGGCTCGCAAAGCCTCGCTCAGACATTTTCTGAAACAAACGGCGGTGTCGCCCGCTTGGAAGGCTGCAACTGCTACTGATCCCAGAAATACTGTTCCCGCATCCGGCGCCAGATCTTTTCGCCGACGAGACAATCGTAAGGTTCCTCCACCTTGAATTGCGCAGGAATGAGCCTGGGCTCCTCCGGCGTCAGTCCTCCGATTTCCAGGATAAGCTTGCGCCGGACGGCCTCGGGGAACTGTTCCCAATCGTTGACCGGAATGACAAAACTCGCCGGACCGCCCGTGACGCAGCGGCGGTAATACACGTCAAGATCCGGAATATGGAACTGGAAGCCCATGCCGCCCGTGGTCATGAGAGGCAGACCGTTGATGACGAGCCCTGCTTCGATGGCCGCATCGCGTGCTTCCGTAACCGGCGCCCCCTGATTGTTGGGTCCGTCGCCGGAAATGTCGATCACCTTGCGGTCGGCTTCGTAGGGAGCCTTGTTGAGAAGTGCCGATGCATGCCAGATCGCGCCGGAAATGGACGTGCGTCGCTGACCGTAGGCGTTGTCCGCCAGAACCTTGTCCGCAAAGGCCTTCGCATCCTCACCCGTCTCGATGACCGTCCAGCCGACAATTTCGCGGGCGTGGCTTTCGTTGGCCCATTCGAACATCATCAGGGCAATCCGGCCTCGCGCGCCGTACTGGATCGCCCGGACCACGTCCGGGCTGGCAATCGCGGCCGCATAGCCAAGCCGCTGGATCTGCAATTCTTCGGGCGACATGGACCGCGACACGTCGACCGCAAGCACAAGGGCGACGTCCACCTGCTCCTGAGCCGGGGCAGGGCATACGGGCGCCAGTAGAAGAGAGACTGCGCCGGCAAGAGAGCGGAACGAGGTGAGCCTCCACATGCCGCAAGGATAGCCGATAGGCTGGGAACTGCCAGCCGATAGGTGCCTTGCCCGATAAACCATCCGTGATCGGGGATCACCTGTCTTTGTTCCCGCCCTTTCGCCCTGCCCGCCGCATCGGCTATAAGAAGCCCAAAATCAGATTGTTCCGGGAGCTTTCCATGTCCGATACGGCCGCCAACGACGAAGTCCAGAAACCCCTTCTGGCAACGCTCCTGCATCAGGGTGTCTACAGGATTGTTATGCAGCGGCCCGATCGCATGAATGCGCTTTCCACCGAGATGATGACGGCGCTTGCCAACGAATTGAAAAAGGCTTCGGAAGATCCGGCCGTGCGGGTGGTGCTGATTGGCGCTGAAGGCAAGGTGTTCTGCGCCGGCCATGACCTTAAGGAACTGACCGCGACCCGAGGAGAAGCCGATGGCGGCAGGGCAACCTATGAGCGGATCATGCGGCAGTGCTCGGACCTGATGCAGCAGATCGTGCGCCTGCCCAAGCCCGTGATCGCGGTGGTGACGGGCGTTGCGACCGCCGCAGGTTGCCAGCTGGTCGCCTCCTGCGACCTGGCGATTGCGACCGACACGGCCACCTTCTGCACCCCCGGCGTCAATATCGGCCTTTTCTGCTCCACCCCGATGGTTGCCCTTTCGCGCAATGTCGCGCCGAAACAGGCCATGGAAATGCTGCTGACGGGTGAGAGCATCGATGCCTCGACGGCCAAGGACTTCGGCCTGATCAACCGCATTGTGCCGCGCGATTATCTTGAACAGGTGGTGCAAAAATATGCCGAGGTCATCGCCTCCAAATCCGCCAAGACACTGAAGATCGGCAAGGAAGCCTTCTACCGCCAACTCGAGATGCCGCTGTCGGAAGCCTATGACTTCGCTGCCCAGACCATGGTGGACAACATGATGGCAAAGGATGCGGAAGAAGGCATCAACGCCTTCCTGCAGAAGCGCAAGCCGGACTGGACCGACAGCTGAGTCTGGCGGCCGTGTTCTGTCCCTGAGGATCCCCCATGCAACAGGCTGGCTATTCCGGACGGCCGCTGGCGGCCAAGCTGGGTCTGAAACCCGGGATGTCCTGCTGGCGCTATCGGATGCCCGACGGCATCTCGGCGCTGCTTGATGCGCAGGACCCCGGCACGATCGCCCTGGCAGATCCTGTCCCCGGAGTTGAATGTGCCCATGTCTTTGTGACCGATCGCGAGGACCTCGCCCACCATCTTGGAACCTTGCGGGACCTTCTGGCCGCCGACGGCATGATCTGGGTGTCCTGGCCGAAGAAGGCAAGCAAGGTCCCGACCACAATTACCGAGGACGTCGTGCGCGAAATCTGCCTGCCGATGGGCCTTGTGGACGTCAAGGTCTGCGCAGTGGACGCGGTCTGGTCCGGGCTGAAACTTATGATCCGGAAGGAATTGAGACAGGCGCAGAAGACGAGGTTGGCCGGCGCGCCGGGTTGAAGTCTCTGGCAGGCCTGTCTCCACCTCCTGATGCGGCATTGCTGTCCTTGCAAGCCGTCGGCAAATCGCATTGGATAGCGCGGCAACTCCGAGGACACCCCTTTCATGAACCACGACAATTATCCGGACAGCTATATCAAGGGCATCCTGGACGAGGTCAAAACCGTCGCGATGATCGGCGCCAGTGCCAACACCGTCCGGCCGTCCTATTTCGTCCTCAAGTATCTTCTGTCGAAGGGCTACGACGTCTGGCCGATCAATCCGGGCCACGCCGGCAAGGAGATCCTCGGCCAGACGGTATATGCCTCGCTGGAGGACCTGCCCGCCGTTCCGGACATGATCGACATTTTCCGGAACTCGGACGCCGCCGGGGCAATTGTCGACGATGTGATTGCCGGCGGCAAGTTGCCGAAGGTGATCTGGATGCAGCTGACCGTTCGCCACGACGCGGCGGCCGAACGGGCGGAAGCAGCCGGCATCAAGGTGGTCATGGACCGGTGCCCGAAGATCGAATACGGGCGCCTTTCCGGCGAAATCGGCTGGGCCGGTGTCAATTCCAGGACCCTCTCCTCAAAGCGCCCCGCCCTCAAGACCGGCTTCCAGCATCGTGGCCTTTCCGGAAAGGTTTCAGGGGAAAAAGACAACTGATTTTCCGCGTCCCGCCAGCTTCGCACAATTCTCTGCTGATAGCTCGTTGACCGAGTTACAGTTGCCCGGCACCTGCCTGGCAGGCCCGAGTTTGGTGAGGGATGAATGACCCAGGATCCGACCCTTTTCACGGCGTTTGAATGGGTGTTGCTGGCAATGGCCGGTCTGGTCGCGCTGGTTCTGTTCGCACTCGTTCACCGGGAAGCTCCCGGCTCTCCTTTCGCTGCCCGCGGGGAACGCTGGACGCACGACCCATCCGGATCGGCCGGAAACGAAGGTGAGCGGCCATGAGGCGCCACGCTAGACGGTAACGACTTTTCTACTTCAGCGTGTTTCTGTTACACTTGCGCATTCAACCTGGGCACGGGACCGGCCGGAAAAAGGGCAAGCAGTTCCACCGGCGCCGTTGGGGAGTGTGGGCAAATGATTTTCGGTCTTGCGGCGATCGCCTTTGTGCTTTGCCTCATCGTTCTGATTTACCTGCAAAAACCGGCTCAGGTCTCCCCAAAGCGCCTACCGCGCCGCGACGAAGATGCAAGCGACAACAACGAAAAATTTTAAGCAGTCTTTATGAAACCTTGCCTCCAATTCGTCCCGAATACCGGCGGTTTTCTTTGCGGATTATCCATAACCTTCCGTTAACTTTCTCCGGCATCACCACTATCGAGACCGTTTTGGAGGCCGCCATGCTTGCAGCCCTGAGCGAAAACAGCGCCCTTTTCGCCTGGAGCCTGCCGCTCCTGGCAATCACCCTTTTGTTCGGCGTCTATTTTTCCGTGAAGATCGGCGACCGCAACGACCTGCGCTAACTCTCGCCGTCATTGCCCCGGCGGCGACAAGCCGTCATTGCTAAAACATTGACATCTATTATTTCCTTGCAACCGGCAATCCGGAAAAAACGTTCTTTGACCTGCCCCCGCCCTTCGGTCAAACTGGCCGCCATTCCAAACGGGAGGTCTTTTGATGAGCGAAAATATTCCGGGTTTCTCCACTCTTGCAATTCATGCCGGCGCGGCGCCGGACCCGTCGACCGGTGCCAGGGCAACGCCGATCTACCAGACGACGTCCTTCGTCTTCGACGATGTCGATCACGCCGCCTCCCTGTTCGGCCTGCAGGCCTTCGGCAATATCTATACCCGCATCACCAACCCGACGACGGCGGTGCTGGAAGAACGGGTCGCCGCGCTCGAAGGCGGCACCGCCGCACTGGCCACCGCGTCCGGTCACTCCGCCCAGCTCCTGTGTTTCCACACGCTGATGCAGCCGGGTGACAATATCGTTGCGGCCAACAAGCTCTACGGCGGCTCCATCAACCAGCTCAATCACTCCTTCAAGAGTTTCGGCTGGGGCGTGAAATGGGCGGATCCTGCCAACCTGGCTTCCTTCGAAGACGCCATTGACGAGCGCACCCGCGCCATCTTCATCGAGAGCCTCGCCAATCCCGGCGGCATCGTCGTCGATATCGCGGCAATCGCGGCCATCGCCAAGGCCAAGGGCGTGCCGCTTGTGGTCGACAACACCATGGCAACGCCTTATCTCTGCCGCCCGATCGAGCACGGTGCCGACATCGTCCTGCATTCGCTGACCAAATTCATGGGCGGCCACGGCAATTCCATGGGCGGCATCATCGTCGACGGGGGCAGCTTCGACTGGTCGGCCAGCGGCAACTATCCGTTGCTCACCCAGCCGCGGCCGGAATATCAGGGGATCGTCCTGCACGAGACCTTCGGCAATTTCGCCTTTGCCATCGCCTGCCGCGTGCTTGGCCTGCGCGATCTCGGGCCTGCCATCTCGCCCTTCAACGCCTTCCTGATCCTCACCGGCATCGAGACATTGCCGCTGCGCATGCAGCGCCATTCCGACAATGCAAAGAAGGTGGCACTGCACCTGTCGGCGCACAGCAAGGTGAAGTGGGTGTCCTATGCCGCCCTGCCGGAAGACAAGCACCATGCCTTGCAGCAGCGCTACATGCCCAAGGGCGCCGGCGCGGTCTTCACCTTCGGCGTCGATGGCGGCTACGATGCCGGCGTTGCGCTGGTGAGCAAGGTCGAGCTGTTCTCCCATCTGGCCAATATCGGCGACACGCGCAGCCTGATCATCCACCCGGCTTCAACAACCCACCGCCAGCTTTCGGACGAACAGAAGACCGTCGCCGGCGCGGGACCGGATGTGGTGCGTATTTCCGTCGGCCTGGAGGATGTCGAGGACATCATCGCGGATCTCGAGCAAGCTCTCGCCGACTGACGCAGGCACCTGCAAACAGGAAGCCCGCCAGTTTGGCCCAGCCCCTGACGTAAACGGGGGCATATAGCAAAAGATTAACCCGAACCCCTTGGTCCAGCAGGACTTTCGGGGTTCGGACATGCTGCAAGAAGCTGAAACAGTCAAGAAACCGCGACTTCCCTTGCCCTGCGGTAGTGTGAACGTAATTCGTCCTTTCCGCGCCCGCAAATTAGGCCTTCACCAGCGCTCGACCTTGTCCTGAAAACCGCCGTTCGTTGCACGGCGAGCGAAAGGCTAGAACGGCCGGGAGTGGACATTTGTTGCGGTGCGAATGAATGACCGAAGGGGGGCCGCGTGCGGAATGTTGGTTTCTGTCTGCGCATTTGAGGAAACGGACATTCACGCAGAGGAGTTGCCTCTGATTTAGTTTTAAGACGCAAGCCGTCGCTTGTTCAACGCGTAGCGTAAGTCGCCTTGACCAAAGAGTGGTGGGATCCCCGCATTGTCGAAAAATTCAAGAAACAGCAACTTCACATTGTGATCGGCGGTCTGTCGGTAGGAGAGAATTCCATGGGTTGGATCGATTATTCACGACTACCACTTCAGCTTGATATTAAGCGTCGCATCGAGAGATGATTTGGCCAGAATAACGCCAACCTCGCCTGTAAATTTGACGCCGAACGAAACCTCAGTCTCTTTCGGCGTTTTCGCCAGAGATCCGATCGCTGCGATAATTTTGTCTGCGATCGGCTTGATGCCCTCAACGGCTTCCTCGAAGCTCCCTCTAGCCTCGACAAAACCATCCTTGCTCTTCGACACGAGCCGTGCCCCACCCTTTTCGGGTGTTTCTATTTCAACGAGTACCTTAGAGCCGCTCGCGGATTGGTAGCTTGCTACGGGCATGTTTCATCCTTCAGGATTTCGCGACGTTCGTCGCAGGAGAGTTGATATGGGTAGCGGGTGTGGACAATGTCGAGTAACGACTGGGAAATAGGCACGCTAACGACAGAATCGCGGCCCTCACCTCCTTCAGACATAGGCACAACATTCCACAAGCGGGCCGTGTCATCGCTTGATGCGGTGACGATGCGGGCGCCGTTCAGGGAAAACGCCGCGTGATAGACACTATTTTCATGTCCCTTAAGGATCGCCAGCTCGCGGCCGGTTTGCGCGTCCCACAGCCGGGCTGTGCCATCCGATGATGCGGTGACGATGCGCGCGCCGTCCGGGGAAAACGCCGCGTGATAGACAAAATGTTCATGTCCCTTAAGGATCGCAACCTCGCGGCCGGTTTGCGCGTCCCACAGCCGGACTGTGCGATCATCCGATGCGGTGACGATGCGCACGCCGTCCGGGGAAAACGCCGCGTGATTGACACTATTTTCATGTCCCCTAAGGATCGCCAGCTCGCGGCCGGTTTGCGCGTCCCACAGCCGGGCTGTGTCATCCCATGATGCGGTGACGATGCGCGCGCCGTCCGGGGAAAACGCCGCGTGATAGACACTATTTTCATGTCCCTTAAAGATCGCCAGCTCGCGGCCGGTTTGCGTGTCCCACAGCCGGGCTGTGTCATCGCTTGATGCGGTGACGATGCGTACGCCGTCCGGGGAAAACGCCGCGTGATTGACAAAATGTTCATGTCCCCTAAGGATCGCCAGCTCGCGGCCGGTTTGCGCGTCCCACAGCCGGGTTGTGTCATCGCGTGATGCGGTGACGATGCGCGCGCCGTCCGGGGAAAACGCCGCGTGATTGACACCATTTTCATGTCCCTTAAGGATAGCCAGCTCGCGGCCGGTTTGCGCGTCCCACAGCCGGGCTGTGTCATCGCGTGATGCGGTGACGATGCGCGCGCCGTCCGGGGAAAACGCCGCGTGATTGACACCATTTTCATGTCCCCTAAGGATCGCCAGCTCGCGGCCGGTTTGCGCGTCCCACAGCCGGGCTGTGTCATCGCGTGATGCGGTGACGATGCGCGCGCCGTCCGGGGAAAACGCCGCGTGATTGACAAGATGTTCATGTCCCTTAAGGATCGCAACCTCGCGGCCGGTTTGCGTGTCCCACAGCCGGGCTGTGTCATCGCTTGATGCGGTGACGATGCGCACGCCGTCCGGGGAAAACGCCGCGTGATTGACACCATATTCATGTCCCTTAAGGATCGCCAGCTCGCGGCCGGTTTGCGCGTCCCACAGCCGGGCTGTGCGATCATCCGATGCGGTGACGATGCGCGCGCCGTCCGGGGAAAACGCCGCGTGATTGACACTATTTTCATGTCCCCTAAGGATCGCCAGCTCGCGGCCGGTTTGCGCGTCCCACAGCCGGGCTGTGTCATCCCATGATGCGGTGACGATGCGCGCGCCGTCCGGGGAAAACGCTGCGTGGTCGACTGAACTTTCATGTCCCTTAAGGATCGCCAGCTCGCGGCCGGTTTGCGTGTCCCACAGCCGGGCTGTGTCATCGCTTGATGCGGTGACGATGCGCGCGCCGTCCGGGGAAAACGCCGCGTGATTGACACTATTTTCATGTCCCCTAAGGATCGCCAGCTCGCGGCCGGTTTGCGCGTCCCACAGCCGGGCTGTGTCATCGCGTGATGCGGTGACGATGCGCGCGCCGTCCGGGGAAAACGCCGCGTGATAGACACTATTTTCATGTCCCTTAAGGATCGCCAGCTCGCGGCCGGTTTGCGCGTCCCACAGCCGGGCTGTGTCATCGCTTGATGCGGTGACGATGCGCGCGCCGTCCGGGGAAAACGCCGCGTGATAGACACTATTTTCATGTCCCCTAAGGATCGCCAGCTCGCGGCCGGTTTGCGCGTCCCACAGCCGGGCTGTGTCATCGCTTGATGCGGTGACGATGCGCGCGCCGTCCGGGGAAAACGCCGCGTGATAGACACTATTTTCATGTCCCTTAAGGATCGCAACCTCGCGGCCAGTTTGCGCGTCCCACAGCCGGGCTGTGTCATCGCTTGATGCGGTGACGATGCGCGCGCCGTCCGGGGAAAACGCCGCGAGAATGAGAGAGGATCGATGTCCTCGTAAGACCGAAGGAACCTCATGCATGATCTGGTAGGTTCCGGCGAGTCCGTTCAGAGCGATCTCTTTCCTGCGTTTATCGTAATCGTTCATTTCGCGAGGAAGGACATCACGAAGGATGAGGAGTGCTGGAACGAGTTTGCCTTGTTCGACGAGGCGGTCCGCGATCGCAGTTGCGTAGATGGACTTTTCAACATCGGCCTGTTCTCGCGCGGCCACGGCAGCAGCTTTTTCCTGCTCGGCTCGAATGCGTTGCGTTTTCGCGAGAGCGGCCTGTTCCTCGGCGCGTTGCCGCTCCGTCTGCGCGATTAGTTCCTGCTTCTGTGCATATTCTGCCCTCTTGTTGAATTCTAGAAGTCCGAAGACAGATGCCACAGCTACGACGGCAAAGACCCCAGCAAGTGTAAAGGCGAGGTTGCGAATACGGCCTTGCTGTTTTTGTTTGTCTACGTCCTCAAGCGTTTTCGCGGCTTCCGATTCCTGTATGAAGTTCGTCTCATCCTTGTTCAGGAAGCTCGCCCAATCTTTGATCCGGCGAGAAGCATCAACCAGTGCGCCGCCCTTGAGAAGGTACCGGTTGGATCGCTTGTCTGTTGTCCAACGATCGTAATCCACTCGAAAGGCTTTGGCCCATTTCAGAAAACCCCGGTTTTCCGAAATCCAATCCCGCAGCGTTGTCCAATGGTCAATCAACGCTTCATGGGCGACTTCAGCTGTATCAGGCTGCCCGTCGCCGCCCCGGATGATCACAAGACGGGCATCCGTCAACTTAACAGCCGCCCCCCACAGGTCTTCATCGTCGAGTTCCTCTCGACTGACAATCCGCCTGGTGGCATCACTCCTATCACCAGGCTCCACAAGCCGGAAAAACAATCGGCGAAGGATCTGACGCTTCTCGCCTGGAAAGTGCTTTTTCGCGACCTCTTCGGCATAGGTGTCGAGAGCGCCGCCAAGACCTCCAAGTGCATCATATGCAGTGTGAGAAATCTCCCGCCCTGACATTCGGCCCCAAAGCTGCTCAAGGACATGCTCCAGCAAAGGAAGGGAACCGGCACTCTTTCCCGCGTCATCGGCAAGCCGGTTGACCAGGTCGCCTTTCTCGTCATGCACTTCGAATGTGACGTTGAGCTCTTTCGCCGGCCGTCTGATCGCCATGCGCAACTCGTGAGGGACCATCTCCGACAGTTTGACTTCACCATCCCCGAGCCGGTCGATAAAGGCGCGGTGCGGAATCAATTTGCCGGTAAAATCAGCTCTGATCGAATAGCACCACTGGATCCGGGCTTCACCTTCCAGCGTAGCGGTATTTGCCATGAGATCGCGAAAGTCTGGCCGGCTTTTGGTGGGCTTGTTGTCAGCGTGAACACTGGTATCAAGTTGCGGCCTGTCCCGGGCGTTCGTATGTCCGGCAAGGGTGAACAGCTCCTCGAACTGATCGACATAGATTAGCACTTTATGCGCGAAACCGTTGTGAGCAAGGAGAGCCCGGACATAGTCACGAAGGGCTTCGGACGCCTTGCTTGGATCTGTCGATGCCAGCTTGGCCTGGATCTCCTCCTGATGGCCGAGCCGCTCAACCTCGGTTTTTTCCGGATAGGCACAGGCGGCCAGTTCCCGCGCCAACGCCTTCCAGGGATTTGATCCGGGCCGCATCTTCAGGATCACGCATTCACCGTTGATCCGGAGCTTCGGGATCAGCCCGGCCTTGACGATCGACGACTTCCCGGCACCCGACAGCGCGGAAACACCCACGATCGGACATTCCCTGGACTTTTCGAAAAGCTCATCGATAAACCGATCGCGGCCGAAGAAGAACAGCGCGTCCACTTCCTCGAAATCCCGAAGACCTTTGTAGGGCCGAGCAACCTGTGGGCAGGCACACCAGAGGTTCTCCGCTGGCTGGGCGTAGGCCACCCGGCCTTCGCGCTCGTTGAGGGCAACGACCATCCCGACAATGATGTTGCGATTTTCATCGAGCAGCGGCGCGCCGCTAAAACCCGGTTGAATGAAGGTTTGAAGCGCGTCTGTTGCCTTAAAATTGAGCCAACCGCCGGCGTCCATTCCGAGCAGTTCACCGCCCGCGAACACACCGTTGTCATCGGAATAGCCGAATCCCGCGACACTCTTGCCTGCCAGGTCCACGACCTTGAAGCTCTCGGGTCGCAGGGTTCGCATATCGCCGGGTAGAGGATCCAAAATCTTCAGGAGCGCGATATCACTAACCGGATATTCCGTTCGCTCCAGGCCGACGCTCGGTGGGAACCACTCTAGAAGGGTTGCCGCATAAAGCTTCCCAGCGGACTTCACCGGCAGAGTGAAGGTGATTTTTTCGTCATCACCGGGCCGCTCCTCAGCATACTCACTTCGGTTGAGAAACTCGTTGACCACATGCGCACAGGTGAGAAGCACAAATCCGTCCTGCTCGGTCCGGATCACCGCTCCGGTACCGATCACGACCCCGTCGCGCTGCACCCGCGCAATCGGCTGCTGCCAAACCCCGCTCATACGGTTTTCGACAAAGTTGAACCAGCAACCCGAGCCCTGAGATGCACTAAAGACCCTCCCCACAAGATCTTATCTATCAATCAGAAATAGCATAAATCAGCGCTGCGACTGTTGCAAACAAGATGAAGGGTCACAGCAAAACTTACTCAACACCGTTGTCTTCAACCAAACGGAAAAAAACATGAATGGTTTTTCCGATATATTTCTTTCATTCGGAACTTTTTTAGAATATTCAGCGACTCTCGGGATGCCTTATGTTGTGATTATGTTAAATTGAATGAGAAAGACAGATATTTTAACATATAATCGAATTTTTTTATTTACAATACTGCAGTACAATACTTCACACTTGGAGGTTCGCTATACTTTTGTTCATTCCGCATCGCAAGAATACGATCCGCCCACCGTGTGAATTCATTGCGTGAGAAATGAATGTAAGCTTTTGAGATTTGGTCTCAGATCACCGAACGACCGCAATTAGGGCGCGAAGGAGCCATTAAATCAATAGGTTTCGATTGTCAGCTCCGGGCCAAAAGCGACGACTAGCCTACCAAGCGCCACAGTCGGCTTTGCCAAACGCCGGAGCCTGAACCTACACGGCAACAAAATTGCTGCCGCGGAACAAAGCTCTCTCTTCATGAAACGGCGCGAGAGCCGGTTTACCTGCAACCACACTCAAGGTTGGGGGCTGGCCGATCCGGCGGGCTTTTTGTTTTACTTGCGGATCGCGTAGGGGCCTTTCAGGAGCGCCAGGAAATCGACCGCGGCGGCCAGGACGAACACCGCAAAGGCCTGGTGCAGAAGCGCCAGCGGCAGCGGGACGAACCAGATCAGCGTCAGGATGCCGAAGACGGCCTGCAGCAGCATGAACCCGCCGACATGGGCCCCTGCCCGGCGAAGCTCCTTGCGCGGGCTCACCTTGAAGGTGGCAAAGGTCAGCGCGAGGCCCGTCACCACGAGAAGATAGGCGGTCATCCGGTGCTGGAACTGCACGGTCATGGCGTTTTCGAAAAAGTTCAGCCAGGCCGGTTGCATGACCAGCAGGCTGTCCGGGACGATTTGCCCGTCCATCAGCGGCCAAGTGTTGAAGGTCATGCCCGCATTGAGCCCGGCGACCAGCCCGCCGAAGAAGATCTGCACAAAGACCAGCGCCAGCACGAGCCAGCCCAGTCCCGACAGCCGGTCCCGTTCGCGTGGCTCCGGCTCCTCGATCGGCGCCAGCCGCCGGGCGATCCAGAAGAGATAGGCAAAGATGACAAGAGCCAGCGTCAGGTGGGTCGCTAGGCGGTACTGGCTGACATCGGTGCGGTCGACGAGGCCTGAGGCCACCATCCACCAGCCGACAAATCCCTGCAGGCCGCCAAGGGCAAGACCGATCAGCAGACGCGGTTTCAGCCACGGCTCGATGCGCCCGGCCACCCAGAAGGCGGCCATGGGCACGAAGAAGGCAACCCCGATGAACCTGCCGAGCAACCGATGCGCCCATTCCCACCAGAAGATGAACTTGAATTCCTCCAGGCTCATGCCCTTGTTGATGAGCTGGTATTCCGGGATCTGGCGGTACTTCTCCAGTTCCTCTTCCCATTCCGCTTCGCTGAGCGGCGGGATCACCCCATGGATCGGTTTCCATTCGGTGATCGAGAGCCCGGATTCGGTCAGGCGCGTCGCGCCGCCGACCACGACCATCGCCAGGATCAGCGCACAGACAAAATAGAGCCACCAGCGGATCATCGTCCGGCTCTGTCTCAGTCTCTGCAGTCTGGCCGGCAGCATCTGTCCGCCCTTCGCGCCTTCGGAAATCGCATTCATGAACCGGTTCCGGCTGTTCGAATTGACCTTTGGCCTGCGGAGATATAGTTGCTGGGGCAAGACGGCAAGCGGTCGCGGGCTCTTTGCGGCAAAAGGTCCCTGACACTGCGGCCAATCCTCCTGCCAACGGAACCGGCTGACAATGGTACCCTCGTTTCGCAAATTTATCGGTATGGTGCTGCTGGTCACCTTTGTGGTGATCTATGCGCTCACCGCCATGGTGATCGGCGACTTGACGCTGCAGCAGTCGTCCAATCTTGTCCGCTTCATCTATTTCGCCATTGCCGGTCTTGCGTGGGTCATCCCGGCCGGTGCCATCATCTGGTGGATGGGAAGAGACGGGAAAAGCCCGACCTGATGCCGAAGCCGGTCGCCGCCCAGCGGGCCGCCCGGTAAAGCGCGAAGGGCGCGCCCGTCAGATACTGGTCGACAACGGCCGGATCCTGGAAACGGCCGTTCAGCGAAACGCGTGGCAGCATCATCGGATCGCGCGCATTGACCGATTGCAGCACCCCCGGCTGGGTCGTGACCGAAGAGGCAAAGCCGATATCCCTGAGGATATCCGCGTCGCGCAGGCTGACGGCGTAGGATTTGCCGTAAGGATAAGCGAAGTGCTTCGGCCGGCGGCCGAGTTCCGATTCCAGCCTTTCCAATCCCCTGGTGACATCGCTGCGCGCGGCGTCCGCCTTAAGGCGCGCCATGGCGAAGTGATCGTGCGTATGAGCACCGATGCTGACGAGCGGATCCTGCGCCAGATCGCGAATTTCGTCCCAGGACATGACCTGATCTTCGGCAAGGGCTTCAAGATCCACACCGTATTTGCCGGCAAGCGCACGGACGATGGTGCGCTGATCCTCTTCGCTGACTTCCAGGGTCAAGTGGTCGACGATCTTGTCGAAGCAGGCATTCTTTTCAGAAAGTGTCCGGCAGGACAAACCGCCCTCCCCGCCCGCTTCGCTGAAGACCACCTCGTCGTTGCCTTCGATGATGCGCTCGAGGGCCTGCCACCAGAGTTCGCTCGTCCGGTCGACGAGGCCGCTCGTCACGAAGATGGTGAAGGGCGCTTCGAGTTCTTTCAGGATCGGATAGGCAAATTCCAGGTTGTCCCGATACCCGTCATCGAAGGTCAGAACAGCATAGCGCCTGTGGCCGTAGCCGGATTTCAACAGATCGACGGCCTCGTCCAGCGAGATGATTTCATAGCCGTTCGCCCTGATCCGATCGATAGCCAGGCGCAGAAAATCCGGCGTGATTTCCAGGTGGCGGTTGGGCTGGAAAGCGTCGGAACGGGCCGGGCGAACATGGTGCATCATGAACACGGCACCGCATCCTTGAGTAAACGGTGCCAGCACGCGGCCGAGCCCCGTTCCCTTCAGAACGCTGAATGCACGTGTTACTGCCTTTTGCCGCATGCCCATGTGGCCGCAATGCCCGCCTTGGTAGAAGGTGCCAGTAAGGCACGGTTTCTTTAATAATTATTGCTAAATCTATCGAGACTTGGTTCGAACTGCCAGCACGTGTTCCCGTCCGTTCCTATTGTTCGCTCAAAATGGTTTATCCTGTTTTCACAAGCCGTTTTTGCCAGGGCTTAAATCGACCGGAGAGGTATCCATGACCGGCTCTGCATGCCAGCTGGACCTGTCCATAATTACGAGGCTTAGCGAAGCACGCGCCGCCTGGCAACAACTAAAGGCTGTGCCGTACAGCAATCCGTACCAGTCGCCCCAATGGCTTGAGACCTGGCAGACAACGCTCGGCTTGTCTATTGGGGTTGAACCCGTAGTCGCGGTCGGATCGAAGAACGGTGCGCCGGTCGTCATCCTCCCGCTTGGGATCGAAAGGACCAGGGGATTGAAGACCCTGGTCTTCCTTGGGCATCAGTCCGGTAACCAGAACACCGGCTGCTGGGACCCGGAGTTCTACAGTGCGGTGACTGCGGAAGACATTCTGGCTTTTCTGACCCGGATCTGCGCCCGCACAGGCGCGGATCTCCTCAAGCTTGTGAACGTGCCCGCGACCTGGCACGGCCGCCCTCACCCACTGGTTCTCGGCAAGGCCACTGCCAGTCCCAGCCCGGTTTTCGCCCGGGCACTCCCGCCGGATTTCGACACGCTCTTTCAGGAAACCCACAGCAAGTCGTCGCGCAAGAACCTCCTGCGCAAGGAGAGAAACCTTCAGGCGGCCGGCGGGTATAGGATTGCGCGGGCCGAAACCAGGGAAGACCGAAAGCAAGGCCTCGCCGCCTTCCTGCAGCAACGGGCCTTCAGATCCAGAGCCGCCGGCATTCCGAACGCGTTTGCGACGCCTGAGGCCGAGGACTTTCTCGCAGGGGTTCTGGGTCTTGCGTCCGGGAAAGACGGCAACACCGGCCTGACATCCCCGATCATGGACCTCTGGTTCCTGGAGACGGGCGGCGCAATCCGGGCCACCTATCTCTGCCTTGAAGACGGCGGAACGCTTTATGCCTACAGCAACAGCATCGCCCATGACGACATGCTGGCCAACAGCCCCGGACTTGTGCTGATCAAGTCGATCATCGCCCATGCCTGCGCAGCGCCCCATCTTGCCGTTCTGGATCTTGGTCTCGGGGAAGAGCGCTACAAGACGGACTGGGCCGAACCCGTGCCGTTGAAAGACAGCCTCCTCGCCATCACGCTGAAGGGACGGGTGGGACTGTATCTTGAAGCGGGTCGATTGAGGCTGAAGGCGGCCGTCCGCAAGTCCAGCCTGCTCTGGCCGCTCGTGCGGCGGCTCAGGAAGTGGAAAGCCGGTCTCGGCGCGCCGGCGAACCGGCCGGACTGAGCCGGCCCCTGCCCAGAAAATCAGACCGGGCCACGGGCCCGGCCCGACCTTCATGTCTGCCTATGCTTCAGGCGGCATGGCCGTCGTCGTTGCGGCGGGGTCCCGGGCCACTGCCTCCGGCAATCACCACCTCGACCGAGGCACCGGTGTTGTGCGCCAGAAGGTTGGCCGCACTTTGCAGCTCGTGACCATTGTCCGGTGCACTGGCGGCGATCAGCACCCGGTCGGCAAAACTCAGCATGCGGGCACTGGCAAGGGAACCGTCGATCGCGCCGAGATCCACCACGACCGTCTCATAAGTCGACTTGATCGCTTCGAGCGCCAGTTTGAAGCGGTCGGAATTGACCAGATCGTCCGTGATTTCGACCCGCCCGGCTTCAATGATATGCGCCTTGGAACCGGCATCCCGGTAGACGACCTTGGCGAAGGGAGCGGTGCCGGCAACAATATCGGAGAAACCTTCCGCGGCCTTGGAGTTGGCCTGTTCCGGAAAGACCTCGATAATCAGCGAAGACTTTCCGCGCCGTGCCGCCCGGCGCACCAGGTCGAACGCGAGATCGTGCGACAGTGTCTCGTCGTCGACACTGAGAACAACGATACGCCCGGAGGCCTCGACGTCATCAGCATGAGTTGTCTTCAACGGTTTGTCCCGTTGGGGCACCGCGGCAACGTCGGCTGCGGTGTCGCGTTCCACGTCAACATTACGGGTGTCGCCGACCCAGTCGGGCGAAACATCGTGGTCATAACGTTGGGACTGCCGGCGCCCGCGCGCCGACCGGACACGTGCCGCGGCATCCCCGGACTTGCGGGGAGATTCGGCCTCCGCGTCGGCAGGCAACTCTTCCGGACGGGTTTCCTGCTCCGGCTCCTGCGCAAAGTTGCCGCTCCAGGCACCGGGATCAAGCCGGTAGCTGGCAACGGTCTGGCCATAGCCGCGGTCCCAGCCGTAGCCGTCGTCCCCGCGCCTTGCCGGGCCGCTGTTTGAGGCGGGCTCCTGCCTGGCGGTCACCGGGGGCTCGGACATGACGGGCGCGGCGGGGGCATTCGCGCGGTAGAGTGCGTTGCCGCTCAAAAACTCGCGCATCAGAACAAAGGCACAGCCAAGGATGAAGGTCACGAGAGCCGCGATGATGGTGCTGGCAATGATCTTGGGCGAATCGGGTTCCACCGGAACACTCGCCTGGGAAATGATCCTGGCATCGGCCGGCAGCACCTGGGCCCGCAGGCGGGAATCGGCTTCCTGATAGCTCAGGAGCAGTTGGTCGAGCTGCGTCGCCTTGGCATTTGCTTCCCGTTCCAGTTCCGACAGACGCGCCTGATCGGCGTTGGATTTTGCGGCCGCCGTCTTCAGGTCTTCAAGCTGTACACGAAGAGCCTTGGCCCGCTGGTCGGCGACCTTGGCGTCGTTCTCCAGTCCCTGAAGGACCTTGCGGGCCTCGGTGCGGATCTGCCGGTCATAATCAACCAGCTGCGACTGCAGGGCCTTGAGCTGCGGATGGCTGGGCAGCAATGTGATGGAAAGCTCCGCAATGCTGGACTGGATTTCCACCTGCCGCTCGCGCAGGCGCTGGATCAGTGCGGAATTCAGGACATCGCTCGCGGTCTCAAGCGATCCGCCGGAATTCAGAAGATCCCGGATCAGATCCGCCTTGGCCCGCGCTTCCGCCTTCGCGGCCTGGGCCTCTGAATAGGCCGTACTGGTCTCGGCAAGCTGTTGCTGGTTGAGCGGAATGTTGTCGGCACCGATCAGAAGGTCGGCGCGGGCACGGAAATCCGCGACCGCCTGGCGCGCCGCCTGCACTTCCTTGCGCAGCTCGACGATCTGCGGCTCCAGCGCGGCCGAGGCAAGCTCCGTCGTCTGGCGCTTGGCGCTCGACTGGACGGCCAGATATTCGTCGACGATCGTGTTGGCGACCTTGGCGGCCAGAACCGGGCTCTCGGACGTGTAGTCGACCGCAATGACGCGGGAGCCTTCCAGCCGGTAGATCTCGAGGTTCTCGTAATAATGCTTGAGGACGCGTTCTTCCTCGCTGTTGCCTTCCGACTCGGTACCGAGACCGACGAGGGAGAACAGCGTGTTCATCAGGTCGCCGCCACCCTTGGCGTCGAATTCCGGGATCGCCGCCAGGTTGAGCTTGTTCGCCAACCGCCGCGCCAGATCCGCCGACTTCAGGAGCTGCACCTGGCTCGCCACGCCTTCGCTGTCGAGCAGCGCGCGCTCCTGATCCTGCCCCCTTGTGCCTCCCGGCAGATTGTCGGTGTTTTCGATGAGGATGCGCGCCTCGCCCTTGTATTTGGGCGCCACCAGTTGCAGCCCCAGAAACACGGCCAGCGTCACGAACAGCGTCAGGGGTAGAAGCCAGCCGAGCGAACGGCCGATTGCCCGCAGCAGACCACCCAGATCCAGCGCCATATCGTCTTCGGAATGTGTCTGCCGTTCAGCATTCATCGTTTGAAACTCCAACATACCGGCAAACTATGTCGAATTATGGTAAGCGTTCGGTTAAACTGATTTCAGACCGGCTGTCGCTCCTGTTAATTAATGCATGCGCAAATCTGACAGGTTTGGTTCGCGTCCTTTTTCCTCTTCACCCTCGATTAACCATAACACGCGATGCTGTCTCCGAATTGTAGGAGAGTCGTTGATGCGAACGAGAGCGCTTGTTGTCCTGGGCCTGTGCCTGGGGCTTGCTGCTTGCAGCGGGTACAGACAGCCGCCGACAGCTTTTCATGAGACGCTGACCCAGCCTTATCTCTTGGACTCAAGCGATAAGCTGCGCATCATTGTGTTTGGCCAGGACGATCTGTCCAACACCTATGTTGTTGATCAGGCTGGATATATTTCGTTCCCGCTTGTCGGCAGCGTCGCCGCGCGCGGCAAGACCCAGCAGGGGCTTGCCAAGGAAATCGCCGCCAAGCTGCGCCAGGGCTACATCCGCGATCCGGACGTGTCCGTGGAGGTCGATACCTACCGTCCGATCTTCGTCATGGGCGAAGTGCAAAACGCGGGCCAGTATAATTACGTCGCCGGCATGACCGTCCAGAACGCGATCGCGACCGCGGGCGGCTTCAGCTCGCGCGCACTGCAAAATGATGTGGATATCACCCGTCAGATCAACGGCGAAATTCTAAACGGCCGTGTGCCCATTTCGGACCCTGTCCGTCCTGGAGACACAATTTACGTCCGCGAGCGCTATTTCTGACGCCTTGCCGAGTTAACCGCGGACTCATTTCCCTCTGCTAGGGTGCAGTTTCAAGGCCCCACAGGTTCACCAAGAAACCTGGGGGCGGAAACAGGGATACTGCACCATGACAACGACTCCCATGCGGATCGTGCATTGTGTTCGCTCGCCGATTGGCGGAATTTTCCGTCATATCCGCGATCTGGCGACCTGCCAGGCGGAGGCCGGACACAGTGTCGGCCTCATTTGCGACAGCAGCACGGGCAGCGCTTTCGACAACCGGATGCTGGAGCAGCTGCGTCCGAAACTGGCACTCGGCCTGGCACGCTTTCCCATGCAGCGCCAGCTGACGATCCAGGACCTGTCGGCGACCTTCGCGCTTTACAGGCATATCCGCGACCTGAACCCGGACATCCTGCATGGACACGGCGCCAAGGGTGGTGCCTATGCCCGGCTGATCGGATCGGTACTGCGTCTGCGTGGCCGCAAGACCGCGCGGGTCTATTGTCCGCATGGCGGCAGCCTGCATTACGATCCGAACCGTTTCGAAGGCCGCGTCTATCATTCTCTGGAGCGCCTGCTCGGCCGCCTGACCGACGGACTGGTCTTCGTCTCCGACTACGAGGCATCGGCCTACGAGAGCAAGGTCGGCCATCCCAAGGCAAGCTCGCGCATTGTCTATAACGGTCTGACCGCCGAGGAGTTCACTCCCGTGGCAGCTGCGGAAGACGCCGCGGACTTCCTCTATATCGGCATGCTGCGCGACCTGAAGGGGCCCGATCTCTTCATCGAGGCGCTCTACAATATCCGGCTGAAGACCGGTCAGGCACCGCGGGCGCATATTGTCGGCGAAGGCCCGGACGAGGAGCGCTACCGCAACATGGTGCGCAAGTTCGGTCTCGACGGGGCAATCACCTTCCATGGCGCCCTGCCCGCCCGTGAAGCCTTCAAGCTGGCCCGGAACGTGGTCGTGCCGTCCCGCGCGGAAGCCATGCCCTACATCATTCTGGAAACGGTCGCGGCGGAACGTCCGCTGATCGCCACCAGGGTCGGCGGCATTCCGGAAATCTTCGGCCGTTTCGCGCACAGGCTGGTCGAGCCCGGGCATATCGGCAAGCTGACCCATGCAATGGAGGAAGCGCTCGCCAATCCCGTGAAGATGGCAGGACAGGCCAAGGAGCTGCGCACGTGCCTCGCGGAGACCTTCTCGGTCGATCTCATGAACGACCGGATCACCACGCTTTATCAGGAAATTCAGGGCATCGCACCGGTTGAAAGTGCGGCACCGGCGCCTGCGGACAACGCCACGGCCGTTTCCCGTGCCCGGACCGTTTTTGCCAGATCGAGCAACCGATAATGAACACCCCTGCTTTCAAGCCCACAGATTCCAAGGATCCGCAGCCGCTCGCCGGCGCCGGATCCGGCCTGGGGCACAGATTGGAAAAGCATTTCAGGCACACCGTGCACGGCGTCACGGGCTATACGAATATTGAAGTCCTTGGCGCCGCCAATTCCAGCCTCTCCGCCGATGCCGTTGAAATTGCACAAAGTCTCGGCGGCAAGGGTGTTTCCGTACCGGTGCTGACGGGCATGGTCCGCCTGGCGGATATCCTGCTGATTGCCGGAACGGCGCTGGCGGCCGCCTTCACCAGCCCCGAGGCGGGTGGCTTCGGCTTCGCCAACCTCTTTGTCAGCGGTGCGGCCGTGCTCTTTGCCCTCGCCTTTTTCCAGGCGGCCGATGTCTATCAGGTCACGGTCATGCGCCACGGGCTTTCCCAGCTCGGACGTGTTGCCGCCGGCTGGACTCTGGTCTTTGCCATGTTCGCCGTCCTGCGGTCGACAACGGGTATCGGCGCCCAGTTGCCGGAAGCCTGGATCGGCGCCTGGTATGCGCTCAGCCTCACAGGCCTCTGCCTTTCCCGCATCGTGGTCTACCGGCTGGTGCGGCGCTGGATGCAATCCGGCCAGCTGGAACGGCGCGCCATCATTGTCGGCGGCGGCACAGCGGCCCAGGAACTCATCCACGACCTTGAAGCCCAGGCCGACAACGACATCCGGATCTGCGGTATCTTCGATGACCGTTCGAACGACCGCTCGCCTGCCGTTGTCGCGGGCTATCCCAAGCTCGGCAATATCAGCGCCCTGGTGGAATTCGCGCGGCTCGCCCGCATCGACATGCTGATCGTCTGCATTCCGCTGCGTGCGGAACAGCGGGTTCTGGAACTCCTGAAGAAGCTCTGGGTCCTGCCGGTCGACATTCGCCTGTCCGCCCACACTGACAAGGTCCGCTTCCGCAACCGCGGCGCCTCCTTCATCGGCACGGTGCCCTTTGTCGATGTGATCGAGAAACCGATCGCCGACTGGGACATGGTCGCCAAGCGCATCTTCGATCTCGTGTTCGCCTCGCTTGCCATCCTGACCCTCTTCCCGGTTATGATCGCGGCCGCAATCGCCATCAAGCTGGACAGCAAGGGCCCGATGCTCTTCAAGCAGAAGCGCTACGGCTTCAACAACGAGATCATCGACGTCCTGAAATTCCGCTCCATGTATACGGAGATGGCAGATCCGGACGCAAAGAAGGTCGTGACAAAAGGCGATCCGCGCGTCACTCGCGTCGGGCGCTTCATCCGCAAGACATCGATCGACGAACTGCCGCAGCTCTTCAATGTGCTCGGCGGCAGCCTGTCGCTGGTCGGGCCCCGCCCCCACGCGGTCAATGCCCATACGGACAACAAGACCTGGGACGATGTGGTGGACGGCTACTTCGCCCGCCACAAGGTCAAACCTGGCGTTACCGGCTGGGCCCAGATCAATGGCTGGCGCGGCGAGGTCGATACGCCGGACAAGATCCAGAACCGCGTCGAGTGCGACGTCTACTATATCGAGAACTGGTCGATCCTGTTCGATCTGAAGATCCTGTTCCTGACGCCGTTCAGCCTGCTCAACACGGAGAATGCCTATTGAGCGTTCTGACCGATCCCTATGGCGGCGCGCACCTTGCGCGCGCGCCCATCGGTCTCCCGGCCAGAAGCCTGGGCAACGGCGCCCTGTGGCTGGCCGCCTTTCTCTCCGGTTTCGTCATCGAGGAACCGGCGCCTTATGAACTCTACATGGCGCTGCTTTCCGTCGTCTGGCTCGCCTGCGGGCTGAAGCTCCGGCGCGAATTCGGGCCACTGATCATCTGCCTGATGCTTTATATCGCCGGCGGTGTCGCCTCCATTCCGATGGCCAAGGAAATGGGCGATGCCATCATGTATATTGCCGTCTCCGGCTTCCTGGCTGTGACGGCGATCTTCTATGCGGCGATCTTGGCGGACGATCCAGGCAGGTACCGGGTCATCCAGAGCGGATATACGATCAGCGCGGTGCTCGTTGCCACCATCGGCGTTGCCGGGTACTTCAACCTTTTTCCGGGTTCCTCCTATTTCACGCTCTACGACCGTGCGCGAGGCACCTTTCAGGATCCGAACGTTTTCGGCCCCTTCTTGGTTCTGCCGACCGTGCTTTTGATCCAGCGGCTGCTGTCGCAGTCCGTCCTGCGCAATCTTCACCTGTTGGTTCCGCTCGCCATTCTTCTGCTTGGCGTCTTTCTCAGCTTTTCCCGCGGGGCCTGGGGCGTGCTCTTTGCCGCAGTGCTGCTGGTCTATTTCCTGGCTCTTGTTACCGAAAAGAGCGGTCCGCGCCGCGCGCGGCTGGTGTTCCTCGGCGTGCTTGGTGTCTTCGCGGTTTTTCTTTTGATTGCCGCGGCGCTTTCCGTCGACACCGTCTCCAGCATGTTCGAGGAACGCGCCAAGCTGGTGCAGTCCTATGACGGCGCCCGCCTCGGCCGCTTTGCCCGCTACTCCCTCGGTTTCCAGCTGGTGATGGAGCATCCCCTCGGCCTCGGGCCGCTGGAATTCAACAAGTATTTCCCGGAAGACGAACACAACGTCTACCTGAAGGGCTTCACCACATATGGCTGGCTCGGCGGCACGGTCTATATCTTCATGGCGCTGTGGACGCTGTGTTCGCTGGTGCCGCTGCTCTTCAAGTCCCGCCCCTGGACAGCGTTCACGCATTGCGTCTTTGCGGTCTTCACCGCGCATCTGATCCTCTCGGTCGTCATCGACACTGATCACTGGCGGCACATGTATATGCTTTACGGCCTCTCCTGGGGTCTGATCGCCGCCGAAAAGCTCGGCCGCGGCCGCACGGCGTCGGGGATTGCCGCCCGCCGCACACCTTGACAGGCATATCAGACGGGATGCCGACGGAAGACCAGGGTATCAGAGCAGATCTCCGAAGCCCCAAATCAGTGTGCCAAAGCAGACGACGCCCATTTCGACGTAAATCAGCCGGCCGATCCGGTCGAGCCTGACCTGACGGTAGTCCGCCAATGCCTTGGCAAGCCGCGAAAATGCTTCGGGAGACGGACCATCGCCGTCCTTTTCCGAGGCAGCGTCAAGATAGGCCGCTTCGAGCTTTTCAATACGAGCCTCGTTCCTGGCAATGGAACGTTCCCCGAGATAGATTTCACGGCCGGCGAGAGCCACGCCCATCATCACGATCAAAGCGCCGGAGCGAATAAAGGCATCGTGGCCGTACTCCATTTCCACAAACATGCCGGCCGCGGCGATCAGAATGGCCAGTGCAGGCAACAGAAATGTCGAGTCGAGTTTCATGACGGGTCACAGTGCTGAAGCGGGGAAGTCGAATTGAATACAAGAGAATGGAAGTGGTTCACGGTTTTCCGGATGTCAGGCCTGCTGCAGCCTCATTGATCTGTTTGAAACTGCAGGCGCCAACTGCGCGAAGATGCGCCTCCTCCAGTACGCTCGTCATCAGGCCGGTTCAGTCCCTCGTTGAGACGGCACCTCCGATTACCTGATGCACATTTCTCATTTTTTCCATGGACTTTGAAACAAATATTTCCGGAGCGAGCCCGGTGCAGCCCCCGTTGTGCATGACCTGTCTCAAGACTCGAACAAGCTGCTTGCGCTCCGAAAGCGAACAAGCTAGGTAGGGTCCGTTCGGGCAGTAGCGCAGCCTGGTAGCGCACTTCACTGGGGGTGAAGGGGTCGTCGGTTCAAATCCGGCCTGCCCGACCAATCATTTCATTATTCGAACGGTGCCGGGGCGAAATACCATTCGCCTGTCGGCGCGTATTTCCGTTTCTCGCCCGTACGGGCCCGGATGCTTCTGACCAGTTGGACAGCCTGCTGATAGGAGACCGGCACCAGGGCGGAGCGTGACGGGTGGATGCTGCCTTGCTTGATTTCAAGAAGCATTCGTCCCTCGAACGGCTCACCCAGGGGTGGCGGCATGGTCGGGCGGGGTTCTCCCGACGGGTTGAAACCGTCCAGATACCGGCGGAATGTTCTGAGATCCGCCCGGCGCCGCCAGAACTCCTCCTGATCGACATTCCCGAAATACAGGTGTTTTCCACTCGGCGGATGATAGCCGATGTTGTCGTCGTTCTTGTGGGACTGGGTGAAGCGAGACCCGTTGGCGAAATAGACGGTCGGCCGGATCTTGCCCAGCCCGGAAAAGGAAATTGCCGGCCTGCCGATCGCGTCCGCCTCGTGGTAATCCGGCAGATTTTCCGTCTGCAGCCGGACAAGATCGGCCGGGGTCACGCCGATCACATGGACCGCGGTGAGATTGCCCGGCAGGGTGAAGATATTTATGCTCATCTGATAGCGGCTTTCGTGTCGAACGGCTCGCGCCTTCAAGCCAGCGAGCCAAGCCCCGACCTAAAGAGTGTATCAGATAAGAAAAGCAATCTGTGATTTAAGTCACGCGGAAGTGCACCAAGCGACGTATTGCCCGGACCGGCTTGCATTTGCCCAACTCCAAACCGGTCCGGATGTCGCGTCTACGTCAGCGCAAAATCGAATACCGCGGAAGATCCGACAGGATCTCAGGCCCCCCTTCCCGCAGGATGACGATGTCTTCCAACCGCAGGCCGAACTGACCAGGCAGATAAATACCGGGCTCAATGGAGAACACCATGCCGACGTCCAGCACCGTTTCCGAGGTCGCAGTCAGGTAAGGTGGCTCGTGGATGTCGATCCCCATGCCGTGGCCGGTGCGGTGGGTGAAGTACTGGCCATAGCCTGCTTCCCTGATGACATCGCGGGCTGCCTTGTCGACCATCTTCGCGGCGACACCTGGCTTTGCCGCGGCAAGAGCTGCCTCGACGGCGCGGTTGACGACGGCATGGACCTTCTCGAATTCTTCCGTCGGTGTGCCGAAGAATCCGACACGGGTCATATCCGAGGGATAGCCATCGAGGCGCCCGCCAAGATCGATCAGGACGGCGTCGCCGCGCTTCAGTTTCGTCTCACCCGTATGGTGATGCGGAAAAGCGCCGTTGCCACCAAAGCAGACGGACGTGAAGACCGGGGCTGCACCTGCCTGCTTGTAGTAATCGCGGATCACCGCCGCGACTTCCTGCTCGGTGATGCCTTCGGCCAGTGCATCGAAGCCTGCGAGCGCCGCCGCGTCGTTGAGGACGGCGCTGGCCTTGAGGCGCCTGTACTCATCGTCTTCCTTGCGGGCGCGCAGAAAGCCGACCGTGTCGCCGGTGAAGCGGCGCTTTGCGCCCGGGATTGCATCGAGCAGAAGCAGCGCGAAGTCGGCGCGCATGGTCTCGTCGAGGACGACACCCGGGTCTTGCGGCAAGCCCGAGGCTTTCAGCAGTGCAGAGAGCGCCGCATCCGGGCCGTCATCGTCGCTCCAGGTGAAGAGCGGCCAGGAGGTCTTCTGGCGGGAGCTGTCGGCATTCAGCGCAGGCATCAGGAAGCCGGCATGGTTCATGGACACCAGCAGCATCACCGGACGTTCGTCCCCATGCGGGTCGAGACCGGCAAGATACATCATGTGGCTGGAGGGGCCGATCGCGACGAGGTCGGTGCCGGTCGCGGACATGCGTGCCCGGAGGGCGGCAAGGCGCTGATCGGAAAGGGAGGACATTCTGAAAGCTCCAAACAGGAAGCGCGTTCAAAAGCGCGCAAGAAACTGCGTCGAATTCGTCATCCCAGACGCAGCGCAGCGAAGATCCGGGACCGGGGAGCCACAGGCGGGTGTGTTGAGATCACCTCGAGACCGGGGCTCCCCGATCCCGGCTCGCGCTACGCTTGGCCGGGAGGACGACAGTAAGGTTTGTGGATCACCACGAAAAGCCGCCCCGGGGACCGGGACGGCTTCGATTGTCTGCCTCAGTTCTTGGTGACCAAGCGATAGTAGACGAAGTCGGAGGTTGCGCCGTTGACATAGCCTTCGACCTTCTTGTCCATGGCAACCTGATAGGCGGCCTGGAACATGATGACGATCGGCGACTTGGCCTGCACCTGCTTCTGCAGATCCACATACATGCCGTTGCGCTTTTCCGGATCGCTTTCCGCAAGAGCGGCCTTGGTCATGTCGTTCATTTCCTCCGGCACGGCCCAGGCATTCCGCCATGTGGTGGTGGCCTGGTAGTTGCCGTCGGAATTGTCGCTGTTATAGGCAAAGGCCTTGGCGTTGGAATGCGGGTCCATGAAATCCGGGCCCCAGTAAAGCAGCATCGCCTCGTGGCTGCGCTCGCGGTATTTGGTGATGACCTGCGAACCGGTGCCCGGGATGATATCGAAGTTGATGCCGGCTTCGGCGAAGCTTGCCTGCAGCGACTGGGCCATGTCGGTGAACGGAGCTGCGTTGATGACGTCGAGCGTTACGGTGACCGGCGTCTCGATACCTGCGTCGCTGAGGATCTGCTTGGCCTTTGCCGGGTCGTAGCTGTAGGGCGTCTCGTCAAAGGAACCCGGAAAGCCCTTCGGCCAGAAGGCCTGGTGGATTTCCATCTGGCCTTTCAGGAACGTGTCGGTCATGCCCTTGTAATTGACGAGGTAGCGGGCTGCGTCCCAGACGGCTTCCGGCTGCAGGCTGTCCTTCTTCTGGTTGAAGGAGAGGAAGTGGACGGCGGCCTGCGGAAATGTCTCGACCTTCAGCGCCTCGCTGTCCATGCCGGCGATCTGGTCCGGGGTAAGGTTGCGGGCCATGTCGACGTCGCCGGACTGCAGCAGAAGCTGCTGGGTTGCGGCTTCGGCGACGTGACGGATGATGACGCCTTCCAGCTTCGGCGCACCCTTGAAATAGTCGCCGTTGGCCTTGAAACGCACCAGCTCGCTCGGGCGGTAGGACTGCAGCTCGAACGGACCTGAGCCGGCGGAGTTGGCGTTGAGCCACTTGTTGCCCATGTCGCCATCTTCCTCGTGCTCCATCACCGTCTTTTCATCGACGATGGACGCCGGGCGGGCGGCGAGAACGTTGAGCGCGAAAGCCGGCGAGAAGTCGCCCTCATACTTCACGATGACCTTGTTGCCGTCGACTGTGACCATGTCGGCGACATTCTCCGGCGTCCAGCCGAGCTGGGTCAGGATGAAAGCCGGGGTCAGGTTCAGCTTCACGACGCGCGCGAACGAGAAGACCACGTCTTCAGCCCGCACCGGATTGCCGGAGTGGAACTTCGCGCCGTCGCGCAAGGTGAAGGTGATGGTCTTGGCGTCTGCATCGGCCTGCCAGTCGGATGCAAGGCCGGCTGCCAGCACCGTCGGATCCTCGGCATCATACTGCACCAGCCGGTCATAAACGTTGGTCACCAGCTCGCCGGAGGAAAATTCATAGGCCTGGGCCGGGTCGATGGCGACGATATCGTCGATATTCTGGGCCACCACCAGAAGGTTGTCAGGCGTTGCAGCGGTTGCCTGCTGTGCGACCGGCAGCGCAAGCGCGGCTGCCAGAAGCGCGGTCCTCAAAAGTCTCATTCCACGTCTCCGTCTGTCAGGGGTTCAGGTTTTCCTGGGTTTGGCGCGGCTTGTTGCTTTCGCCGCGCTCTTGTCCGGCGACACCAGCTCGATGCGGCTGGTTGTCTCGTCGCCCGCGTTGAAAATAGTCAGGGTTCCGGTCCACAGGATCTTCGCCGGTGCCTCGTTGGGGTTCGACCAGGCATGAGGTGTGTTGCCGCGGTAATGCAGGCTGTCTCCCGCCTTCATGATCATCGCCTGGCCGTCCAGAAACTGGGTGATCGAGCCTTCCAGGATATAGATCAGCTCTTCGCCCTCATGGCTGACCGTCTCGGAGGCGTAGCCGGGCGGCACGGTCAGGATAAAGGACGAGAGCTGGTTTCCCGGAAACTCCGCCCCCAGCCGCTCGTAGCTGACCGAAGAGCCGGAGATAGAAAAATGCGGCCGGGTTTCGGAGCGCGTCAGGGCATCCTGTGCCCGTGGCTGTGCCACGAAATAATCGAGCCCCACTCCGAGCGCCCGGGCAATACCGGCGAGTGATCCGAGCGTCGGCGTCGCATGATCGCGCTCGACCTGGCTGAGATATCCAACCGACAAATTGGAAGCATCGCTGAGCTGCTGCAGGGTGAACCCCAGCTGCCGGCGGCGCGCACGGATAAGCGCCCCAACCTTCGTTTCAGCTTCTGCGGCACGGACCGGCAAACTGCTCAAAGATTTTTACTCCCATCAAAATTTTTTTGATGAAAGCAGATTTTTTTGTATGCTCCAAGAACTTTTTTAGACGGCACAGCGGTTGGAGACGAAATTTTCTACGCATTATTCCGTTTAAAAACAGACAGTTAATCTCGTGACTTGAGAATTTGAGTCACACAAGCCGGGAGCGCCGACTTGCACAGTCCGATTGACCAGGGAGCGGCACTCTGCCGGCGACGGCATGTCCTTTGAGCCGTCGGAAAGCGTCACAGACGCACGCGAAGGCTTGCTCACGGGTCAGCTTCTGGGCAGCGCTGCGGCGCTTGCACGGTTTGCTCTGGTGACCGCCATCACATTCCTCGGGCTGCTCGCCATAACTTTCTTCATCGGCAGGGTCGTGCCGATCGACCCGGTGCTGGCCGTTGTCGGCGACCGCGCCACCAACGAGGTCTATGAGGCTGCCCGCCAGTCAATGGGGCTGGACCGGCCCTTGATCGTCCAGTTCCTCGCCTATGTCGGCGATGTGGTCACCGGTAATCTCGGCATGTCGATCACCACCGGCCGGCCCGTTGCCGAGGACCTCGGCCGTTTTTTTCCGGCGACGCTTGAAATGGCCACCATCGGTATCCTGATCGGTGTCTTTCTGGGCGTGCCCATGGGCGTGCTTGCGGCGACGCGTCAGGGCAGCTGGGTCGATCAGGTGATCCGTGTTCTCGGCCTTCTCGGCTATTCCGTGCCCGCTTTCTGGCTTGGTCTCGTCGGCCTTGCCGTCTTCTACGCCGGGCTCGGCTGGGTTGCGGGCCCCGGACGCATCGACATCTTCTACGACGGACTGGTGGCCCCGGTGACCGGCCTCTACCTGATCGACAGTGTGATCGCCGGTGAATGGGACATATTCTGGAATGCCCTCGATCATCTGATGCTGCCGGCTTCGATCCTGGGCTTCTTCAGCCTTGCCTATATTGCTCGCATGACCCGGTCCTTCATGCTCGACCAGCTGGGCCACGAATACATCACCACGGCCCGGGTGAAAGGCGTGCCGGAACGGCGGGTCATCTGGCGCCATGCCTTCTATCCGATCCGCATCCAGCTGATCACGGTGATCGGCCTTTCCTATGCCGCCCTTCTGGAAGGCTCGGTCATGATCGAAACGGTTTTCTCCTGGCCCGGCATCGGCAATTACCTCACCAACGCCCTTCTCAATGCCGACATGAATGCCGTGCTTGGCGCGACACTCGTGATCGGTGCTGTCTTCATCCTCATCAACAAGATATCCGACGTGCTCTACCGCATTCTCGATCCGAGGGCCCGCTGATGATCGACTGGCTCCTCGACGACAGTCCTTCTTCGCGCCTCCAGGCCAATCTCGGCCGCGCCTGGCGCGTCTGGTCCGCGCTGCTGCGCAACCCGCTTGCCGTGGTCGGTGGCATCATCATCCTGGTGCTGATCGCCATGGCAGTCTTTGCTCCCCTGATCGCTCCCTATTCTCCCATCGGCCAGGACCTCGCCAACCGGCTCATGCCGCCATCGGCTGACCACTGGATGGGGACGGATGAACTCGGCCGCGACATCTTTTCCCGCGTTGTCTATGGCGCCCGGATCACATTGCTGATCGTCACCATGGTCGCCGTCATCGCCGCTCCGCTCGGCCTCATCATCGGTGCGGTTTCAGGCTATTTCGGCGGCTGGACCGACAGGCTCCTGATGGGCGTCACCGACATCTTCCTGTCGATGCCGAAGCTGATCCTGGCGCTCGCCTTTGTCGCCGCCCTCGGACCCGGCATTGAGAATGCAATTATAGCAATTGCTATAACCTCGTGGCCCGCCTATGCGCGTATCGCCCGGGCCGAGACGATCACATTCCGCGATGCGGAGTTTATCGCAGCGGTACGCCTGCAGGGCGCGTCTTCGGCGCGGGTCATCCTGCGCCATGTTTTGCCGCTCTGCACCTCCTCCACCATCATCCGCGTGACACTGGACATGGCCGGCATCATCCTGACGGCGGCCGGTCTCGGCTTTCTCGGGCTCGGTGCGCAGCCGCCGCTGCCGGAGTGGGGCGCGATGATTTCGCGCGGTCGGACCTTCATTCTCGATCAGTGGTGGGTTGCCACCATGCCGGGCTTTGCCATCATCCTGGTCAGCCTCGGCTTCTGTTTCCTTGGCGACGGCTTGCGAGACGTGCTCGATCCGAAGCAGGGAGGCAAACAATGAGCGCTCCCCTCCTCGATATCGACGGCCTCACCGTCACCTTTCCGACGGCGCGCGGCCCGATCGATGTTGTGAAGGGCATTTCCTTTACCCTCGGCCGGGAACGGCTCGGCATTGTCGGCGAATCCGGATCCGGCAAATCCATGACCGGCCGGGCGATCTTTCGGCTGATCCGCTCCCCCGGCAAGGTGACCGCCCGCAGGATGACCTTTGACGGCATTGATCTTCTGACCCAAAGCGAGCGCCAGATGCGCGGACTACGCGGTGCGCGCATGTCGATGGTGATGCAGGACCCGAAATTCTCGCTGAACCCGGTCATGACCATCGGCGAGCAAATCGCAGAAGCCCTCATGACGCACAAGCGGCTACCGCGCCGGGAGTTGAAGGCCCGCGTGCTTGCCATGCTGGAAGCGGTGCGGATCAACGATCCGGCACGCGTCGCCGGGCTCTATCCGCACGAAGTTTCCGGCGGAATGGGGCAGCGCGTGATGATCGCGATGATGCTGATCCCGGAACCGGACCTCCTGATCGCCGACGAGCCGACGTCGGCACTCGATGTCTCGGTGCAGGCACAGGTGCTCGACATCATCGACGATCTCGTCACCGGCAAGGGCATGGGACTGATCCTGATCAGTCACGATCTCAACCTGGTGGCCCGCTATTGCGACCGGATCCTGGTCATGAACAGCGGTGAAATCGTCGAGGAATGCAAGGCGGGCGACCTGCACCAGGCGCAGCATCCCTATACGCGCGGGCTCATCGCCGCGATGCCGCGCATGGACGAGGATCGGGAGGAACTGCCGGTGCTGGACCGCAGCACCTGGACAACAGGAGCCGGCACATGAGCATTGCGATCCATCTGCAAGACCTGACGGTTCGCTATGGCACCACGGCCGTCGTGCACGAGGTCTCCTTCGATGTGGCGACGGGTGAGAGCTTTGCGCTGGTTGGCGAATCCGGCTCCGGCAAGTCGACCATCCTCAAAGCCATTTCCGGCCTTGCCCCAGACTGGACCGGAACCATCGAGGTCGAGGGCAATCCACGCGGTCATGCCCCGGACCGGGCCTTCGCCGAAACCTGCCAGATGGTGTTCCAGGACCCCTACGGCTCGCTCCATCCGCGCAAGACCGTCGATACCTGCCTCGCCGAACCGTTGGCGATCCATGGTGTCGGCGGGCGCGATAGCAGGGTCAAGGAGATGCTTGCCGCAGTCGGCCTCGACCAGCGCTTCCGGTTCCGCTTTCCGCACCAGCTCTCCGGCGGCCAGCGTCAGCGCGTTGCCATTGCCCGGGCCCTGATGCTGGAACCGCGTGTGCTTCTGCTGGACGAGCCGACTTCTGCCCTGGATGTGTCGGTGCAGGCGGAGATCCTCAATCTCCTCAAAAAGCTTCGCCGCGAGCAAGGTCTCACCTATCTGATGGTCACGCACAATCTGCCCGTCGTCTCGTTCCTTTGCGACCGCCTCGCCGTCATGCGTCACGGCCGCATCGTCGAGGTCGCAGACGTAAGCGACCTGAAGACCGGTCACCTGACCGCTCCCTATTCCCGTGAACTCTTCGCCGCCAGCGGCGGTGCCCTGCAACCCGCCTGATTTGAGATCCCAGAATGACCGATTTTAACGGCGCGCTCGCCGACTTCGACCGCGCCCTGTCGCTTGCCACCACGCCCGATGCCCCGTTCAAGGCCCTCCAGGCCCTGACCGAAGCCACGATCGGCGTGAAGCTCTTCACCTTCATGACTGCCGACATGAAGACGGAGCTTGCGAGCCGGACCTACACCTCGCACCCTGAGGACTATCCGGTCTCCGGAACCAAACCGATCACCTATGACCGCTGGTTCGGGATCGTGCACAAGGACCGGCAATTCTTCGTCGCCAACACATTGGCCGATATCGCCACCGTCTTTCCGGACTATGAGCTGATCGGCCGCCTCGGCTGCGGTTCTGTCATCAACCTGCCCGTTGTGCTGGGCGATACGCTGGTCGGCACCGTCAACATGCTGCATGAAGAGCATCACTATACCTCGGAACGTGTCGAAGCGGCGAAGGCCTGGCTTTCCGTCCCGGCGAAGGCCGCGTATCTGGCGAGCCGGGCGATTGCCGCAGAGGGTTGAACCGCAATTCAGCACCTTCAACGGCCTGTGAACCTGACCCGGAGACCTGGGTCAGGCTCATGCTGGTCAGCGCCGCAATACGGCGGTCGCCTCGACTTCGAACAACATTCCGTCGAGGGCAAGCCGCGGCACGGGGATCAAGGTACAGGTAGGCTTCACGACGGAACCGAAGGCGGCATTCACTTCATCACCCAATACATGCAATCGCTCTTCGGAATGATCGACGATCAGGACGGTAAGCTTGAAGACATCCGAGAGTGTCGCATCGGCAGCCGCCAACGCGGTTTTCAGGTTCCTGAATGCCTGCCGCACCTGCTCACGGAATTCGCGAGGCAGGTTTCCGTCTTCGGTTTCCCCGCCCTGTCCGGCTATCTGAACCAGGCAGACGCCGGGGTCGAGAATTGCCAGATGGGAATACCCGTTCGCAGAAGGATCATATAGGCCAGCCGGGTTTTGCAGGTCGAAGGCTCGCTTCGCATTACGTTCCGCTGTTGGCATCGTTCGGGCTCCATGAAAGTTTCAAAAAAAGGACCGGACCAACTCTTTCAGCCCGAGGACAAGCTCGGCCACGAACGGATTGGACCCGGCTCCTGGAACGATGACGTTTCAGCCCGGTGCGATGTGACAGGCTGGCAGCAACCAAATTCAAAGAAATTGCCAAACCGGCACGAGGCTGTGGATTGCCGCCGGCACTTCGCCTGCCTATTCCCTGGTCCGCTGCGCCTGTACGGCCTCAGTTCCGGATTCTATGTAGTGCAGGTAAGTCGCGGCCAGCGGTGGCCCCAGGACGACGGCAAGAAAAGCGACACTCGCCGGCTTCCCGGGGGTGAACTTGACGCCCTGCTCCGCCTTCCGGAAGAGCCGTTCACGAGGCCCGAGAAAAATATAAACGAAGCAAGCGGAAAAGATGATCACAGCCAGGGAGAGAAGCAGGGAGAACTTGCGCCAGTAGGCGGCCCGATCAACGCCTTCAAACCTGAGGATTTCCGTGGTGGTGGAGAACAGACTGTTGGACATGAGAGACAGCACGCCCGGGTACGCCGAGTGAGTATGGCTCACGCATAAGTTTCCGTTACGTCAAACACTTCGTTTTGGTTTACAGTATCTACCCTAAACGCAGAGAATTTTCTGGTCGTGCGGGAGACTGTCAGATGTTTGATCGCTATGAAATTACCTCCATCAAGGGCCCCTTTTTTTCAGCTGTTTTTCTTGCAGGCATGAGTACCGTTCTTCCGTCAGCGGCGCAAACTGCGCTGCTGGTGACGTCCGGTGCGGACGCCGGCAAGGGTTCGCTGCGCGATGCCCTTGAAGCCGCATCCAGACAGACCAGGCACGGCGCTATTCAGATCGTCACTGATAGCGACATCGAAATATCCTCGTCTCTCGTCTATTCCGGTCAGGCCCCCCTCCATCTGCTGGGCAATGGGCAAACTGTCAGATCAGCAAAAAACGTGACCCTTCTGGAGCTTTCAGAGGGCGCAGATCTCTCTGTCAGCAATCTCAATTTCAAGGGGCCAGGCGGTTTCAGTCTCGAAAATCGCGGCGATCTCGACGGAGCGGGTGGCAAAGGCATCTTTGTAGATGTTCGTGAAGATCAGACCGGGGTTGTGAACCTGTCGCTTGAGTCCGTCACCGTCTCCGACGTCGCCTATCACGGCATTCACGTTTCCGATTGTGACCTCGCGGATGCCTGTGGCGGTGGCAGCGGTGGTGGCGGCGGCGGCGCGCCAGCCTCCATCTCGGTGCGTCTTTCCGACGTTGAAATCTCCCATGTCGGCAACGGCGCCTTCGATGCCGATGGCATACGTGTTGACGAACGCGGCGACGGTGACATCCGCTATAGCGCCTATCGTTCGGTTTTCCGTGACGTTGGCGCTGACGGTGTCGAACTGGATGAAGGCGACGACGGAGGTGTCTATGCCACGACCGTCGCCAACCGCTTCCTCGACAATGGCGGTTATTGCGACCCGAGGCTTCTGAAAGCCTTCCTGCCCGATGTGCCGGACGGCGAATTTGGCGACGGCGAGAAAGCCGAAGCCGATATTCCCGGCCCGGTAACCGGCTCGCCGGACGACAGGTGCTTCGAGCGGGAGGTGAGCCTTTACGCCTCGGGCTCGGTCAAGGAATACGAAATCTCGATAGACCTCGATGACGGCATCGACATCGACGAGGCCGGGAACGGCGATCTGGTGCTGGCGATGACGGATAGCGAAATCAGCGGCAATCTGGACGAGGAAGATGCCGGCAACGCGGTCGTCTCGCTTGTGCGCAGCTTCGCGGACCACAACACGGATGACGGTTTCAGGACCTCGGAGATCGGACCGGGCGATATCACCGGCTTTGCCTACGATGTCGGTGCCTGGAAGAACGGCGGCAACGGCCTGCGGTTCGACGAGACCGACGAGGGCACGCTCTCCGTTGAACTCTTCCGCACGACGACCTCGGACAATGACGATGGCGACGACACCGGTGTGCGGGTCACCAAGCAGGGCGACGGCGAGGGAACGCTCAAGGTCTCCGATTCCGACATCCGGGACGGGATCGATGCGCGCAATGTGAAAGTCGAAGAGCTCGCAAACTGACCGGCCAATTGGTCCAGGATCGCCGCGCCGCGCTTACGCCGCTGCCCGTTTCGCGCGTTCGATCCTGCCGATGAAATCGGAGAGCCAGGCGATTTCCCTTAAATAAACTTCCATGCTGAGGGAGGCGAGTTCCATGAGGAGGGCTTGCGGATTCGGATTGTCCAGGCCGGTCTCCCGCAGGAAACTCCGGTATTCGTCACTGAAAGCCTTTGGCACTTTCATCTCGGCCTCACGCACTCACGGTTCTGCTGGTTGGTGCAAGCGGGCGCAACGCCTCGCATTTAGGAATTGTTAAGATTTGAGAGCCCGGACGGATATCGTCAGAACTGTCCTTTCCTCGCAATCCCCAGGACCTCAAGGCCGTGCTTGGGATAACTTCCGAATTCCCGCACAAATCGGCCTATAGGTCCTGCTTTCCGCTTGCACTTGGCCAGCCAAATCTTCGACCCTGCCAAGAATCACAATTCTAACCCATACAGACCCGCCCCAAGAGCCCTTCATGAGCCCGTCCACAGACCTTTCCTTCGCCCCTTTGTCCAAAGCCTTCGCCCAGGATCCCTATCCCTTTTACGCCGCGCTCAGGTCCCGGGAAGGACTGACCTATTTTGAGGATTTCGACGTCTGGCTGGCCGCCCGGTTCGATGACGTCACCGAGATCGTGCAGCACCCGAAGATGGTCCGCTCGCTGGATCACATTGCCAGCACTGAAGAGATCGTGGAGCTGAAGCGTGCTCAGAACTGGCACGACATGCCGCATCACTCCCGCTTCGTGCAGTTCTCGCTGCTGGACAGCGACGGCGAAGTGCATGACCGGCTGCGCAAGCAGGTCTTCAAGCTGTTCACGCCGGTCATGGTGGGCCGGCTGCGGGACGATATTCAGGCCTATGTCGACCGGCTGGTGGACGGCCTGGCGGACCGGGACGGTATCGATTTCATCGAAGATCTTGCCGCGCATGTTCCCGGTCACATCATCGGCCGCGTTCTCGGCGTGCCGGACGAGGACTGCCCGCAGCTGCGGGTCTGGTCGGAAAACATCGTCCAGTTCTTCGACATAGACCGCTCTGAAGAGCGCAAGGCACTGGCCGAACGCAACACGACGGAGTTCTACCACTATCTCCTGACGCTGAAGGCGGAACGCGAGCGTGCGCCGAAAGACGATCTCCTGTCGCTGATGATCGAGGCGGAAAAGGCCGGGCAGATGAACGGCGACGAATTCATTTCAACCGCCATGCTGATCCTCATGGCCGGGCACGGCTCCACCATCGACGTGCTCGGCAGCGGCATGCATGCGCTGTTGAAATTTCCGGGCGAAATGCAGCGCCTGCGCGACGACCAGAGCCTGATGAAGACCGCGGTCCAGGAAATGTTCCGCTATGAGTCGCCCCTGCCCTTCTTCCATCGCTACTGCACCGAAGAAGTCGAGATCTGCGGCAGGACTTATCCGAAGGGGACCAAGTTCGGCGTTCTGTATGGCGCTGCCAACCGCGACCCGAAGCAGTTTCCCGACCCCGACCGTTTCGACGCCGGCCGCACGCCCAACTATCATATCGCCTTTGGCCGCGGCGCCCATTTCTGCCTCGGCAATCACCTCGCACGGCTGGACATGGACATCATCTTCTCTACGCTGCTGAAGCGTTTCGGCAAGATCGAGCTTGCGGAAGAAGACGTCGCCTACAAGCGCGGGCTGTCGGTGCGAGGACCGGAGGCACTCAGGATTACCTGGAAACAGGCTTAGTGGTTCGATTCTGACATTTGCATCCCCCTGCTGCTAGCGCTGGAGCAAATGTCAGAATCATAAGAACCACTAGATAAATATATGATTCTAGTGGAGCTTTTGAATTTGACATTTGAGCATCAGCCTAGCCGCGAGCGGGACTCAAATGTCAAATTCGCTCCACTAGAGCATCGTGCGTTCAGGAGAACGCACCTTAGATGCACTACCACTTTAAGATCGATCAGCTTTTGGACGCTCAACCGATTCTGGTTGTGCGTCCGCTGATCTTGCGCACACTATTTACGAGCTCCGAGGCAATCGCCCAGGATGCATTTCCCGATGACCAACCAGATTGCGGATACCTCATGCGTTTCAGTTCCCTCTTCCTTTGCCTTTCCCTGGTGTCTGCCCCACTCTGCGCGCAGGCGGACACGGTCGACCTCGGCCCCCGTCCCGCCTGGCTGGTCGACCAGATGGCGGAGAGCCCGCTGAAGCAGAAACTGGAGAGCTGCCTCGGCCAGCAGTCAAAGCGGACGCTGTTTTCCATCAGCCACCGGGGTGCACCGCTGCAGTTTCCGGAGCACACGGAGGAAGGTTACCGTGCCGCCGCGCGCATGGGCGCCGGTATCCTGGAATGCGATGTGACCTTCACCAGCGACAAGGAACTGGTCTGCCGCCATTCCCAGAACGACCTGCATACGACGACGAACATTCTTGTGACGGATCTCGCCGGCAAATGCACTTCCGGCTTTGCCGCCGCCAAGGACGGGAACAAGGCGTCCGCGGAGTGCCGGACGAGTGACCTGACCCTTGCGGAGTACAAGTCCCTGCAGGGCAAGATGGATGGTGCGGATGACACAGCAGTCACACCGGAAGGCTATCAGAAGGGAACCGCTTCCTTCCGAACCGAGCTTTATGGTGCCGGTACGCTGATGACCCATGCAGGCTCCATCCAGCTCTTCAAGGAGCTGGGCGTGAAGTTCACACCGGAACTGAAAACACCGGCTGTGGAGATGCCCTATGACGGTTTCACCCAGCAGGATTACGCCCAGAAGCTGATCGACGAGTACAAGGCGGCCGGCATTCCTCCGGAAGACGTCTATCCACAATCCTTCAGCCTTGACGACATCCTCTACTGGATCGAGACCGAGCCAGACTTCGGCCGCCAAGCCGTCTATCTAGACGGGCGCCGTGATCTCGTTCCTTCCGACCCGTCGACTTTCAGGCCCTCCATGGCGGAGCTGAAGGCCATGGGCGTCAACTTCCTGGCGCCGCCGCTCTTTGCCCTTCTTGCTCTGGAGGACGGCAAGGTCGTGCCCTCCGCCTATGCGACGTCAGCAAAGGACGCAGGCCTTGAACTGATTGCCTGGTCGCTGGAACGCTCGGGACCGCTTTCCTCGGGCGGCGGCTGGTACTTCCAGACAGTCAACGAGGCCATCGACGGCGACGGCAGGCTTTACGAAATCGTGGATGTTCTGGCCAGGGACGTCGGCGTCAAAGGGATCTTCTCCGACTGGCCCGCGACCACCAGCTTCTATGCGTCCTGCATGGGACTGGACTGAATGCCGTCAGGCCGGCCCATCCGGAAAACGACCGGGACGGCCATGACTTGCTAATCACTTTTTCAGGCCGCCGGGGTATCCTGCCCCCAGTCCACAGTTTCAGTTCGGGTTTCCCTTGAAGATACATCCGCTGCCAAGCATCGACACCCAGGTCATCTTTCGCGACTACCAGCCGATCGACGGCCGTCAACTCATCGAGTTCCTGATCCGCAGTGCCATTTCACTTGGACTGCGGAAGACTGACTGCATTGTGCTGGAGGCTGTTTCAACCGACCTGGACATCCAGGTCTTGTGCGGCGACTTCCATATTCTGGTCACCCAGACATCTCCATTCGAAGACAAATCCCATCTGGGACCTGCCCTGCAGTCTTTCGCGCTCCGAAGCAAATTTCCGGAGGCAGAAAAGGTGGTGCAGTCAGCCAAGGCCAGTACACTGATCTCCGTGCAAAAAGGCCTGATCCCGCATGAGGCAATGCCTTCAAGCCTCCTCAAAAATGCCGGCCCTGAGATAACTGCTTTCTGCACGACAAAAGAAGCGCAGACAGCGCTGACGCTTGCCCGTATCGCAACGTATTTCGTCGTGCAGAAATCCAGGCCGATGGCAGTCCTATGGAGCCCAAGCCATTTCCTGATGAAGCCGGAGGTCTTCCTCGACCTTGCAAACGGCGATGCGCCCGAACTCCTTTACCTTCATCCCCATCTTTATGGTCAGGCCGCCGCCGATGGCGGCAATCCGCTTTTCGGGTTGATCGGAGCCGGAGCACATACGTTGATCGGCCATACTCTTGAGTTCAAGCCGTCGGCGGTGCCGCCCAACTATCTCGCCGAAAAGATGTACGAATTTGTCGCCTTCTGCCGACTGCGCGGCGAGCTTATTCCAGAAGGTGATGTCTTCGGCGCGGACGAAAACGAAAAGATTCTGGTGCTCTATCACCCGCCCAAGTCTGAAGGCAATCCGCCGGGAATAGAGCTGAAGGTGGTACACAATCCGGACTTCGGGATTGTCCAAGAACCAGTCACGACGGTCTACAAACGGTATGACAAAGATTACAATCCGGCCGGAGAAAACGTCAGCGACGGGGAAACAGCGCTCAACCCGAACGATCCGGTCGACGCCGCCATCCTGGAACGGCTGAGCGCTCTTAAGGCCAGTGAAAAGCCGGCCACTGAGGCACCGGCTGCCGACCAGGCCGATTTCGATGCCTTCGTCGCAGAAGAACAATCGCCAGCCGTCAAGTCACCGCCCCGAAGAGAAGTCGACCTAAGAACCGTCGAAATAGAGCCGGAGCCGACGAGTCCGATGCGGGAACCCGATGCAGATGCGGACCCGGGGCAAGTTCAGCCGGAAGCACCCTCTTCCAAACGCCCTTCCATGGAGGACCTGAGGAGGTTTGCGAAGGAGGCCCAGGTGCCCCAGCCGAGCGCGATACGCTCCGGACGCAAACAAGGCTTCTTCAGCAAATTGTTCGGCAAAAAGACGGACTGAGTGTTCCGGGCAAGCGGCTTCAGCGCGCCTGATCGAGGGTGCGCTTGCATTCCAGCAACTCGAACAACGTCGCCTGAAGGCGGCGGATGTCCTCTTTCGTCACCGTGGAATGGGATGCGCCGCCCTGCGCCGGCTTTTCGCCGCGCAAGCGCCCGAGGATGCTGAAATGCCCGTGTGAATGGGCTGCGGCCTCAGGTGGATCGTCAGGAAGAACACCGTGCGGCAGTTGCTCGTGCCGGCCGTTGCCGGACTTTTCGACCGGCGCGGCCACTTGTGCTGCCGGTGCTGGTTCAGCGGCGACTGCCGCCTGCAGAACGGACAGGTCCTCGTGCCGGATCTGCATGACGAACCGGGGTCCCTGCTCCTTCAGGATGCGCTGTACACCCTTGATGGTATAGCCTTCGCCGTAGAGAAGATGGCGGATGCCCTTCAAAAGCTCGACGTCGTCCGGACGGTAGTAACGCCGTCCCCCGCCACGTTTCAGCGGTTTTATCTGCGAAAAGCGCGTCTCCCAGAATCGCAACACATGCTGCGGCAAATCCAGGTCTTCGGCGACTTCGCTGATGGTACGAAAGGCGTCGGGGCTTTTTTCCTGCGAGCTCATCCGGTCTTATTATTTGCTTGTTATTTGCTAGCCTGTCCTGCCAGCGCATCGTTGATCCGCTGCTTCAATACGTTGGATGGTTTGAACACCATCACGCGGCGCGGTGAAATCGGTACTTCCTCGCCGGTCTTCGGGTTGCGGCCGATACGCTCTCCCTTGGAGCGGACCACAAAAGAACCGAAGCTTGACAATTTTACCGATTCTCCGGTCACAAGACAGTCGGAAATTTCAGAAAGAACACGTTCTACCAATTCGGAAGACTCGGTCCGGGACAGACCAACCTTCTGATAAACGGCTTCACAAAGATCCGCACGGGTAATAGTCCGGTTGCCCATAACCCCTCCTCGACGACGCCATCATCTGGCTGATTTTGCAAGAGAACTCCGATGCAAGACCATACGGTACGGCCTTGCGGCGAGCCGGTCAACCGGAACTCTCTGTCAAGAGGAGAATTGTCTAAGGACCGGTGCCCGGCCTCACCAGCGCAGCAGGACCGAGCCCCAGGTGAATCCGCCGCCCATGGCCTCCAGCATCAAAAGATCGTTCTTTTTGACACGTCCGTCTTTTACCGCTGTATCGAGGGCAAGCGGGATGGAGGCGGCAGAGGTGTTGCCGTGCAGATGCACCGTGGTGACAACCTTTTCCGGCGCGATCTGAAGCTTCTTCGCGCTGGCATCGATGATGCGCTTGTTGGCCTGGTGCGGAATGAACCAGTCAAGATCCTCGGAGGTCAGCCCCGTTGCCTTGTAGGCATCCTCGATCACGTCGGTGATCATGCCAACGGCGTGCTTGAAGACTTCCTTGCCTTCCATGCGCAGATGGCCAACGGTCTGCGTCGAGGAAGGACCGCCGTCGACGAAGAGTTTCTCCTTGTGGCGGCCGTCGGAGCGCAGATGCGAGGTCAGCACGCCGCGGTCCGCAGTCGTGCCCTCCCCTTCCGATGCCTCGACGACCACGGCGCCGGCACCGTCGCCGAAGAGCACGCAGGTGGTCCGGTCCGTCCAGTCGAGAATGCGCGAGAAGGTTTCCGCACCGATGACGAGGCAGCGCCTGGAAAGGCCCGCCCGGATATAGGCGTCGGCCGTGGTCAGGGCATAGACGAAGCCGGAGCAGACCGCATGGATGTCAAAGGCAGCGCCGTGATGGATGCCAAGCCGTGCCTGCACCGTGACGGCGGTCGCCGGGAAGGTGTTGTCGGGTGTTGCCGTCGCCAGGATGATCGTGTCGATATCCTGTGCGTCGCGGCCGGCGCTCGCCAGCGCGCGCCTGGCTGCCTCGAGCGCCAGATCGGAAGTCAGCTGGCCTTCGGCTGCGACGTGGCGCTGCGTGATGCCGGTGCGCTGGACAATCCATTCGTCGGACGTATCGACCATCCTGGAGAGGTCGTCATTGGTCAGGATTTTTTCCGGCAGGAAACTTCCGCAGCCGGTTACGGTTGAACGGATCACGCTCACAAATCACCTTCCGAAGTCGGCGCGGCTTCCGAGAAGCGGCCACGATGGTAATGCACAAGATCCTGGGCGATCTTGTGGGTCAGTTCGTTCTTGACCATGTCATAGGCCAGGTCGATTGCGGAGGCATACCCTTCCGCGTCGGTCCCGCCATGGCTCTTGATCACGATGCCGTTCAATCCCAGGAACACGCCGCCATTGACCTTGCGCGGGTCCATTTTCTCGCGCAGCAGATTAAAGGCGCCCTTGGCGAAGAGATAGCCGATCTTGGACATGAAGGTGCGGTTCATGGCAGACCGCAGATAACTGCCGATCTGCTTGGCCGTTCCTTCCGCCGTTTTCAGCGCGATGTTGCCGGCAAAACCTTCGGTGACGACAACGTCGACCGTCCCCTTGCCCAGATCGTCGCCCTCGACAAAACCGGCATAGTGCAGCGAACGCAGCGGCGTTTCGCGCAACAGCCTGCCGGCGGTGCGCACTTCTTCCAGACCCTTGACCTCTTCCACGCCGATATTGAGCAGGCCGACGCTTGGCTTTTGCACGCCGAAGAGTGCCCGTGCCATTGCGCCGCCCAGAATGGCGAAGTCGATCAATTGCTGGGCGTCGGCGCCAATGGTGGCACCGACATCGAGCACGACGGATTCCCCGCGCATCGTCGGCCAGATGGCGGCGATGGCCGGGCGTTCGATGTTGGCCATCGTGCGCAGGCAGAATTTCGACATCGCCATCAGCGCGCCGGTGTTGCCGGCGGAAACGGCGACGGCGGCATCGCCCGTCTTCACCGCCTCGATGGACCGCCACATGGAGGACCGCCAGCGGCCCTGGCGCAGGGCCTGGCTCGGCTTGGTGTCCATGGCGATGGAAACGTCACAATGGTGAAAGGTCGATGCGTCCCGGACCCGGGGATATTTCTCAAGAAGCGGCAGAACGACCTTTTCGTTGCCGAACAGCAGAAAACGGATGTCAGGATGGCGCACGAGCGCGATTTCCGCGCCGGGTATAACAACCTCGGCCCCATGATCGCCGCCCATGGCATCCAATGAAATCGGAATAGTTTTCGCCATCTAGAAGGTCTTTTGACGCTTTGCTACCAGGAACGGCACCGATTGGCACCCAGGATAAAGATCCGCCGGACCGGCAAGGGTCCAGAACGGGCGCGAACATAACGGTTTTGGCAAGACTGACAACCGTTTTCCTGTCCGCGCCTGTATCCGGCGTTGAAAACCTGTCCGAACTGCCTTCCGGTACCAGTCAAGCACATGCTGGTTACCATGCTGCTTAACTCTCCGGCTGGTTCTTGAGTGCCTTCAGCGCGGCAAATGGAGACGGTTTCGTTTCCGGCTCTTCCGGCTCCGGCAGTGCGTCGTCTTCTGCGCTCTCGAATTCGACGCCGGGCCGGCGCGGAAACGGGTCCAGCGACAGGGCCATTTCCTCGCAGATCACCGCACCGAGGTCGAGGACCCCGTCCAGGATCACATCGGGCGGGTCGAGAGATTCAAGGTCGATTTCTATTTCGCCGTCATCGTTGAGGTCGCGAATCTTGCGCGGACGGCTCGAAGCCGGTTCGAAGGTGCGGTCGACCTCGATTTCCAGGCGGCTGTCGAAAGGCTCCAGCGACACGACGCAGGTCTGGGTGATCTCAGCCTTCAGCGGACCGACGACCCGCAGCCCTTCCTTGCGGTAGGGTTTCAGGGTGAACCGTGCCGTCAGCTTGGAAATCGCGTCGAGGCCGAAGCTTGCGGCAATGGTCTTCAGTTCGGCTGGGCCTGGTTCGATGCAAAGCTCTTCGTCCTTGTCGACGACCCGGCTGGCATTCACCTTGTAGGTATAGGGAAAGGTCTCCGTTGCCATTCTTCTTGTTTCCCGTTGTTTTCTTGTTTTGGGCTCCCAGACAAGATCCGAAGCTCAGACGTTCAGGTCCTTGAAGCGCTCCGGATCCGGCCAATCGATACCGGCTGTCATCAGCTTCTTTGTCGACTGTGCCTCAAGGAGGCTTGCCGCTTCCAGCATATAGTGAGCAAGGCGCGCCTGCGCGACCGGCTCCAACGCGTCCGGATAGATGTTCCGCCCGAGCGCCTCGGCAAGGTCTTCGACGTTGCCGGCCTCGATCGATGGAATATAGGCGTCCGCCCGGCCGTAAAAGGCCTCGCCCATGACTTTCACCTTCTTCGGCACGCGCGTATCGCTGACGCCCATCTCCCGCAAGGAGGCATCCATGTCGAGGAAGAACAGGTCGAAGACTTCCTGCGCGAAGTCCGCGACCTCCTTGCCCTCGCCGCGCATTCTGCGGAAATACAGCACTGCATGGGCCACGATCAGGTCAAACCGCCCGTCGATCGTGTCCGGTACAAGAAAATCGGTGTAGAACACCGGCTGCCGTGCTTGAGCCACGATTTCGCAATAGATCTTGTGCTCGGCATCGCGGGAGCGGCGGCGGAACAGGCCGAAGACCATGGCATCTCCTTTTAAGTCAGGTGTTGCCTTGTGCCCTAACCCGAGATAGTGACTTTGCCAAGCAACGAAATTCAAAAGCAGCCAGACCTGTCTGGCAAAACGGGAATTCCTAGATGACCTTCAAGGCAGGCGCCGTAATCATACCGCTTCTGGCGACGTTACCGCTCGGAGGCTGTTTTACATCCACCTATACGCACGGGCACGTCATCACCTCCGACATGCTCAACCAGGTTCAGGTGGGCTCCAGCCGCGAACAGGTCGAACTGGTGCTTGGAACCCCGTCGACCACGTCCAGCCTGCAAGGTGATGCCTATTATTACATCTCGCAGAAGACCGCAACGACGGCCTTCCTGGCGCCCGACATCGTCGAGCAGCGAGTGGTGGCGGTCTATTTCGACAAGGACGGCTATGTCCAGGACATGGGCAACTACACGCTGGAAGACGGCAAGATCGTCGATATCGTCACCCGCAAGACCCGCACGGGCGGCGCCGACTACGGCTTCCTGACCCAGATCCTGAGGGGCGCGACCAATCCGGGCATCAACCTTTAAGGTTCCGAAGCGTACCTGGAACAAAAAAGCCCCGGCCATCGGCCGGGGCTTTCCATTTCAAGAGCACTCGCTCCTGACGCATCGTGCGTTCAGGAGAACGCACGTAAGATGTTTTACCACTTCAAGATCGATCAACTTTTGGACGCTCAACCGATCCCGGTTGAGCGTCCTCTGATCTAGTGAGCCAGGATCGCCAGCAGCAGCAGGGCCACGATGTTGGTGATCTTGATCATCGGGTTCACCGCCGGGCCGGCCGTATCCTTGTAGGGATCGCCGACCGTATCGCCGGTCACCGAAGCCTTGTGGGCTTCGCTGCCCTTCTGGTGGGTGACGCCGTCCTTGTCGGTGAAGCCGTCTTCAAAGGACTTCTTGGCATTGTCCCAGGCGCCACCGCCGGCGGTCATGGAAATTGCCACGAAGAGGCCGGTCACGATCACGCCGAGCAGCATGGCGCCAAGGGCCGCAAACGCGTCCGCAGGGGTTGCGACGGCGCGCACCAAGAAGAAGACGACGATCGGCGACAGCACCGGCAGCAGCGAGGGGACGATCATTTCCCTGATCGCGGCTTTGGTCAGCATGTCCACCGCACGGCCATAGTCCGGCCGTTCCGTTCCTTGCATGATACCCGGCTTTTCCCGGAACTGGCGACGGACTTCCTCCACCACGGCACCGGCTGCCCGGCCGACAGCGGTCATGGAAATGCCGCCGAAGAGGTAGGGCAGAAGGCCACCGAACAGGAGCCCGGCCACCACATAGGGGTTGGACAGGCTGAAGAGCGTGCCGACATCGATGCCATAGAAGATCGATCCTTCCACCGCATTTGCGGAGAAGTATTTGAGATCTTCCGTATAGGCCGCGAACAGTACCAGTGCCCCCAGTCCGGCCGAACCGATTGCATAGCCCTTGGTCACTGCCTTGGTGGTGTTGCCGACCGCGTCAAGCGCGTCCGTCGTGCTACGCACTTCAGCAGGCAGGTCCGCCATTTCAGCGATGCCGCCGGCATTGTCCGTCACCGGACCGAAGGCGTCGAGCGCCACCACCATGCCTGCCAGTGCCAGCATGGTCGTCACCGCGATGGCAATGCCAAACAGACCAGCGAATGCGTGCGTCACAAGGATACCGGCGATGATGATCAGCGCCGGCAGAGCGGTCGCCTCAAGCGAGACGGCGAGACCCTGGATCACGTTGGTGCCGTGGCCGGTGACCGACGCCTGGGCGATGGAGCGCACAGGGCGGTATTCGGTACCGGTGTAATACTCGGTCACCCAGATGATGAGTCCCGTTACGATGAGGCCGGCAACACCGCAGACGAAGAGATCGAAGCCGGTGAAGGTCGTCCCGCCCGAGGTGGTGAACTCCGTTCCCGCGCCGATCCAGCCGAAGATGATAATGGCGAGAGCAACGGCGGAAAGCACCGCGGTGGCGATGAAGCCCTTGTAGAGCGCGCCCATGATGGAGTTGTTACTACCGAGCTTAACGAAGAAGGTGCCGATGATCGACGTCACAACACAGCTTGCGCCGATCAGGAGCGGCAGTTGCATCAGTTCGATAGCCTGGCTACCGGCAAAGAAGATCGACGACAGCACCATGGTCGCGACCACGGTCACCGCATAGGTCTCGAAAAGATCGGCCGCCATGCCTGCACAGTCGCCGACATTGTCGCCGACGTTATCGGCGATGGTGGCCGGATTGCGCGGATCGTCTTCCGGAATACCGGCTTCGACCTTGCCGACGAGATCGCCGCCAACGTCAGCCCCCTTGGTGAAGATCCCGCCGCCGAGACGGGCAAAGATGGAAATGAGCGAAGCGCCGAAGCCGAGGGCGACCAGGGCATCGATAACGGTGCGGTCGGTCGGTTCATACCCAAGCATGGTGGTGAGAATGGTGAAGTAGACCGCGACGCCGAGCAGCGCCAGGCCAGCAACCAAAAGGCCGGTGACGGCACCGGCCTTGAACGCGATTTCCAACCCTGCCCCGAGGCTTTGGCTGGCCGCCTGGGCGGTGCGCACGTTGGCGCGGACAGACACCATCATGCCAATATAACCGGCGGCACCCGAGAGGACGGCCCCAATGGCAAAGCCGATGGCCGCGGTTCCGGACAAGAGCAGCCAGGCGATCACGAACACCACGGCTCCGACGATGGCAATGGTCGTATATTGACGATTGAGATAGGCTTTGGCCCCTTCCTGGATCGCCCCGGCGATCTCCTGCATGCGTGCATTACCCGCGTCCGCTGCCATGACGGACTGGATCGCCCAGGCTCCGTAGGCAAGGGACAAGAGGCCACAAATGATGACGACAAGCTCGATCATACTTCCTCCCAAAACTGCGGCGGACTGATTTTCTTGTCGTTTTTTGCCGCCTGACGGCCCTTCACACCAATTCCCCGACGTGAGGGAAGGACACGATAGCAGCAAAGCGGAGCGCTTCGTCAAGCTCTCACATTGTTTAATTTAACACTTCCGTTGCGGTATTGTTTGGTGCGGCGCAGTATCCATGCTGCACTGACGAAATGGAAATCGTCAGCTACTTTAAGCAGTTGTATCTGCTTTCCTTTCAGCCAGCACGAGCCATCCGAGCAGAATGAGGCAGAGAACCACAAACGGGAAGACGAGGATGTTGACGGTGCTCCAGCCGTAGGTGTTGAGCAGCGCACCGGAGGAAAAGGACGCCGCCGCCACGAAGCCGAAGACCAAGAAGTCGTTGACCGCCTGCACCAGATTGCGCTCCTCCGGCCGGTACGTGTCCGTGAGCATGGCGGTTGCGCCGATGAAGCCGAAATTCCAGCCAAGTCCCAGCAGCACCAGCGCGGCCCAGAAATGCGCCAGTTCGATGCCGGAAAGAGCGACGATGGCGCAGCCCGCCAGCAGCAGGAGGCCGATGGAGACGATCCGTTCCTTGCCGAAGCGGGCGATAAGGTTGCCGGTGAAGAAGCTCGGCCCGAACATGGCCAGAACATGCCACTGGATACCAAGTGTCGCGTCGTCGGAGGAAAGGCCGCAGCCGATCATGGCAAGCGGCGTTGCCGTCATCACCAGGCTCATCAAGGCATAGGAACAGATGCCGCAAGCGGCCGCGACGACGAAGCGGCGCTGACTTACGATCTGGCGAAGCGGCCGTCCCCCGGCCTGGGAATGGCTGAGACGCGGCGGTTTAGGTATCCGGATAAAGGCCAGCAAGACAAAGGCGACAAGGGCGAGACCGGACATGGCAAGATAAGTGCCGGCGAAAAGGATCGGTTCGAAAAGGCTCTTGGTGTGGATCACGGTTTGCGGACCGACAACGCCTGCGAGCACGCCACCCGCCAGCACCCAGGAAATCGCCTTCGGCTTGAAGGCGTCGCTGGCGGTGTCCGCGGCCGCAAAACGGTATTGCTGCACGAAGGCCCCGGCAAAGCCGCTCAGGCAGCAAGCGAGTGCCAGAAGCAGGAATTCGTCTTGAAAAATGGCGAAGGCTGCCAGAAGGCCTGACAAGGCGCCGAGCAGGGATGCACCCATGAAACCTGTGCGGCGGCCGTAGCGGCGCATGATCATCCCGGCCGGAATGGTTCCGAAAGCAGTGCCCAGAACCATGGCAGACACCGGCAGTGTCGCCAGCGATTTGTCGGTTTCCAGCATCTGGTAGCCCACAATCGGAGCTGTTGCGATGACGATAGAGGCGGCCGCCCCGCCCATTGCCTGAGCAAGCCCCAGCAACAGCGCATTGCGCTTGGCCAGGCTGTCATCAACGTAGATATCCGGGGTTACGGCGGTCATATGCTCTTCTCTGGGAAACGGCTGCCAGCGCGGCTTGGGGATTCGAGTGCCGAAGGTCATACCTGGAGACCTCTTAAAGCCGACAGCAACTGGAAGCTCAAGTGTAAATCTGTGACCGTTGCAATTGCGGCTTACGCAGGCTCAGAAATGCCGGAAGCCGGTGAAGCGCTTGACGTCAAGCAGTTGCCCCGCCTCCATGAGGCGCACATGCCCCTCGCCTGCCGCCGCCACGCCGATTTCGGTGAGGCAGCACCCCGAGGCTTCGGCACTTGCGCGGAAAGCTTCGGCTTTGTCTTCGGCAACCGCAGCCAGGATTTCATAGTCATCACCGCCGTTGAGGCAGCGGGTGAAGTCGTCCGGCGCCTTCACTTGCAGGTGGGACAGGGCATCCGACAGCGGTACCCGGTCAAGATCGATGACGAAATCGACCAGGGAAGCGGCGGCCATGTGGCTGCAATCGGCGACCAAGCCGTCGGAGACGTCCATGGCAGCCGACGCAAAGTCCGCAATTGCGCCAGCAAGCCGCGTGCGCGGCCGCGGCAGCAGATAACGGTCGAGGATATGCAGCTCTTCGGCTTCGGTCAGGTCGTGATCGCGGCAGAAATCCGGCTTGAGGCGGGCCTGCAGACCGGCCGCCGCATCGCCGATCGTGCCTGTCACGAAGAGACGGTCACCGGCTTTGGCTCCGGAGCGGCGAACGGCACGGCCGGTTGCCACTTCGCCGATGGCGGTGATGGAAACCTGCAGACCGTTGCCGGAGCGGATCGTGTCGCCGCCGAGGAGCTGGATGTCATAGGCGGCCTGATCGGCGGCCAGTCCGTTGCAGAAGCGCTCCAGCCAACCGGCGGTCCAGTCTGAAGGCAGTGCCAATCCCATCAGATAGCCGCGCGGGTGCGCGCCCTTGGCGGCGAGATCCGACAGGTTGACGCGCAGCGCCTTGGCGGCAATCGCCTCCGGAGCGTCGTCGGCAAAAAAATGAATGCCGGCGGCCAGGACATCCTTGGTCAGAACGAGGTCAAAACCGGGCCGCGGCGTCAGCACCGCGGCATCGTCGGTGAGGCCCAGGCTACCGGGGTCCTTTGCCAGGGGGGCAAAAAACCGCCGGATCAGTTCAAATTCGCCTGGCCGATCCGCCGCCATGGTCAGGCGTCGCCGTCCGTGTCCCCGGAGGTTTCCTCGGCGTCGTTCCTGGCAGCTTCCCTGGTCTTCGCGGGGGCGTCGAATTCCGATCCGCGCAGTTCATGCGCCAGGCGGTCGAGGACACCGTTGACGAGGCCGGGCTCGTCATCCTCGAAGAAGGCCTTGGTGACGTCGATATATTCGGAAATGATCACCTTGGCGGGCACATCCTTGCGGCGCAGCAGCTCATAGGAGCCGGAGCGCAGGATTGCGCGCAGCAGGCTGTCGATCCGCTTCAGCGGCCAGTCTTCGGTCAGCGCCGTGTGGATGTAGGGATCGAGGAACTTCTGGTCCTCGACCACGCCCGAGACGATCTGCTTGAACCACTGCTCATCGGCTTCGCGGTATTGTGCACCATCGATTTCCTTGCCGAGGCGGAAGGCGGTGAATTCGCTGATGACATTCATCAGCGGCGCACCGCCGACGTCCATCTGGTAAAGGGCCTGCACCGCGGCAAGGCGTGCCACGCCGCGTTTGTTGGCCGGTCGCACAGTTTTTCCAGCCGGTTTTTCCGGGTCGGCCTTTCCGGTCATTGTTCTTATACTCCAAGCCGCTCGCGCAGGGCGATCATGTCGAGCGCTGCCTTGGCGGCCGCGCCGCCCTTGTCCTTGTCGTCCACCTTCGCACGGGCCCAGGCCTGCTCGTCGTTCTCGACCGTCAGGATACCATTTCCAACAGCCAGATCCGCATCGACAATCAGGTCCATGATGACACGGTTCGATTCAATGGAGACGATGTCATAGTGGGTCGTCTCGCCGCGGATCACCACGCCAAGCAGAACGAAGCCGTCATAGAACGTGCCATCGCCTTCCATCGCGGTCAGCGCCATGGAGAGGGCGGCCGGAATTTCCAGGACGCCCGGCACCGCAATGCGGTCGTAGCTGGCGCCGGCGGCTTCCAGGGTCTTGATCGCGCCTTCGGCGAGGGCATCCGCCAGATCGTCGTAGAAGCGGGCTTCAATGATCAGCAGTTTCGGTGCAGCGCTCATGGATTTTCGTTCCTATGTAAGGCCGCGACAGGAACCATGTCTGCCCCGGTTTGTCCAGTCTCATTCGTAAACGGCCGCCGACCAGCGCCAACAATCACGTTGCCTGGTAAATGCGGTTGTCCAACCAAAGTCTTTTTCAGAAGGTGTTGGGAACGTCCCCTACCCGGTCTTGGAGAATTCCGCAAGACGGGCGGCGTAGCGGGCCATCATATCCACTTCCAGGTTGATCTTATCGCCGACCTGCCGCTCCGACCAGGTGGTGACTTCCAGCGTGTGGGGGATCAGGAAGACGGAGAAGAGCAATCCGTCGACCTCGTTGACAGTCAGCGACGTGCCGTCCAGCGCAACGGAGCCCTTCTTTGCAATGAAGGGAGCCGCTTCCGCGGGCGCTTCGAACTGGAAATAGACCGAATCCGGATGGTCCTCGCGCTTGGTGACCGTCGCCAGGCCGTCGACATGACCGAGCACCAGATGGCCGCCAAGCTCGGCTCCCATGGTCAGCGAGCGTTCCAGATTGAGCTTCTGGCCAACCTTCCATGCGGAAACGTTTGTCAGCGCAAGTGTCTCGGCAGCCGATTCCACCTCGAACCAGTTGCCGTTGGAGGCGTTGTCCTTGGCTGTCACCGTGTGGCAGACGCCGGCGCAGGAAATGGAGGCACCGATGTCGAAGCTTTCGGTGTCGTATTCGGTCCTGATCCGGGTCCGCATTCCGGCTGGAATGGCGTCGATGGCGAGGATCTCGCCGAGGTCGGTCACAATACCGGTGAACATGTCAGGCTCCGCGCCGTCTGAGATAAATGAAACTGTCGTTGCCGAACCGGCCGGCGTCGACCCGCTCGAATTTGGGGTCTTTGAGCACATCTGCAAGCTCAAGACCGTGCAAAGCCGGTATACCGCCCGCGCCGACCACGAGATCGCCGGTGACGACGCAGAGGTCGTCGACGAGATCGGCGCCCAGGAAAGACGATGCCATGCGGGAGCCGCCCTCGACCATCAGCCGCGTGATTCCCCGCGTTGCCAGCGCGCTCAGGATCACCGACGGCCTGACGCCGTCATCATCCGCCGGAACGCGAATGATATTGACACCGGCGGCTGCCAGAACCTCGATCTTCTCTGCATCGGCATCGTTGCCGCAGATAAGCCAGACCGGTACATCGGCGCAGGTCCGCACGAGTTTGGATTCCAGCGGCAGCCGCGCGCAGCGATCGACGATGACCCGGACCGGCGAGCGGCTTTCAAGGCCGGGCAGTCGGCAGGTCAGCTGTGGATCGTCGGCAAGCGCCGTACCCGAGCCGACAAGGATTGCGTCATTTTCCGCCCGGAAGCCATGGACCTTGCGCATGGAGAGCGGGCCGGAGATCCTGACCTGGCCCTCGCCTTCCCGGCCGATGAAGCCGTCCTTTGAGACCGCCAGCTTCAGGAACACCTGTGGCCGCTGTTTCAGCTGGCGCAGCGTGAAACCCCGGTAAAGCGCCTGCATGGCAGCTTCGCGCAGGCCGACGGCAACATTGATGCCGGCATCGCGCAGCATACCGACGCCCCGGCCGGCAACCCTTGGATTTGGATCCTGCATACCGACGACCACGCGCGTCACGCCAGCTTCGACCAGCGCCAAGGCACAGGGAGGCGTGCGGCCGTAGTGGGAACAGGGCTCCAGCGTGACATAGCAAGTCGCCCCCCTCGCCCTGTCGCCTGCCTGCGCCAGCGCATTGACCTCCGCATGCGCCATGCCCGGGCGCGACGTGACGCCCCGGCCGGCCACGATAGGACCGTCGCCGTCGTCCCTGACGATCAGCGCGGCGACAGATGGGTTGGGCCAGACCCGGCCGAAGCCCCGGCGTGCAAGGCGTTCGGCGGCGGCCATGAACCGCATGTCAAGATTGGAAACGGACGTCATTGGTACCGGAGGCTTTGGTCAGGAATTCTTGAGCGGCTGGCCGTCTGGACCGTTGAGTTCGTCCAGTAGGGCTTCGAAATCCTTGGCCTCGCGGAAATTCTTGTAAACAGAGGCAAAGCGCACATAGGCGACGTCATCGATGCCCTTCAGGCCTTCCATGACGTGGTTGCCGATGGTTTCCGCTGTGATTTCGGTTTCGCCGGAGCTTTCCAGCTGGCGCACGATGCCGGAGACCATGCGCTCGATCTTGTCCGGATCCACGGGCCGCTTGCGAAACGCGATCTGGACGGAGCGCATCAGCTTTTCCCTGTCGAAGGGCACGCGGCGGCCGGACCGCTTCAGCACCATCAGCTCGCGCAGCTGCACACGCTCGAAGGTCGTGAAACGGCCGCCGCAGGTGTTGCAGATCCTGCGGCGGCGAATGGCAGTGTTGTCCTCGGTCGGGCGGGAATCCTTGACCTGGGTTTCCTCACCGCCGCAAAACGGACATCTCATATCTCAAAGCTCCTGAGCGAGCCCCTGTCAGCCCCCGTAGATCGGGAACCGGGCCGTCAGTGCTTCTACCTTGGCTTTGACCGCAGCTTCAACCGCTGCGTTGCCCTCTTCACTGTTTGCGGCCTTCAAACCGTCCAACACTTCCGTGATCAGGAGGCCGACTTCGCGGAATTCGGCAACGCCGAAGCCGCGGGTGGTTGCCGCCGGAGTGCCGAGACGGATGCCGGAGGTGACGAAGGGCTTTTCCGGATCGAACGGAATGCCGTTCTTGTTGCAGGTGATGTTGGCCCGGCCGAGCGCCTTTTCGGCAACCTTGCCGGTAGCGTTCTTCGGACGCAGGTCCACCAGCATCAGGTGGTTGTCGGTGCCACCGGAGACGATGTCGAGACCCTGTTCCTTCAGGGCTTCGGCGAGCGCCTTGGCGTTTTCGGTCACCGCACGGGCATAGGCCTTGAAGTCCGGCGTCAGCGCTTCCTTGAAGGCAACGGCCTTGGCAGCGATCACGTGCATCAGCGGACCGCCCTGCAGACCCGGGAAGACCGCGGAGTTGATCTTCTTGGCGATGTCCTCGTCATTGGTGAGGATCATGCCGCCGCGCGGGCCGCGCAGGGACTTGTGGGTGGTGGTGGTGCAGACATGGGCATGCGGCACCGGAGACGGGTGCACGCCACCTGCGACGAGGCCGGCGATATGGGCCATGTCGACCATGAGGTAAGCGCCGATGCTGTCGGCGATCTCGCGGAAGCGCTTCCAGTCCCAGACGCGGGAATAGGCGGTGCCGCCGGCCAGGATCAGCTTCGGCTTGTGTTCGTTGGCAAGGCGCTCGACCTCGTCCATGTCGAGCAGGTGATCGTCTTCACGCACACCGTAGGAGACCACGTTGAACCACTTGCCGGACATGTTGACCGGGGACCCGTGGGTCAGGTGACCGCCCGAATTCAGATCCAGGCCCATGAAGGTGTCGCCCGGCTGCAGCAGCGCCAGGAAGACGGCCTGGTTCATCTGGCTGCCGGAATTCGGCTGCACGTTGGCAAAACCGGCACCAAAGAGTTCCTTGGCGCGTTCGATGGCAAGGCTTTCGGCGATATCGGCGAATTCGCAGCCGCCGTAGTAGCGCTTGCCCGGATAGCCTTCGGCATATTTGTTGGTGAAGATCGAACCCTGGGCTTCCAGCACCGCGCGGGACACGATGTTTTCCGAGGCGATCAGCTCGATCTCGTGCTGCTGACGGCCGAGTTCCTTCTGAATGGTGCCGAAAATGTCCGGATCGACCTCATCGAGGCTACGGGTGAAGAAACCGGACTGCAGGGACTGACCGGAACTTTCCATCAAAGACATCGCACCATCCTTGTAATTGGGCAGGATATGAACGGCGCCGACTGCCGCCCTCTCCCAAGGGTATTGTTTGCCGTCGCGCCAATGTGAGGCGACGAATTAACACAGCCCCCGGGCATAACCAAGGGCCTATCCGACGCAGCGCGATTGGAAAACGACACCAATGTTCCGCATTGTCCCCTCTGTTGTGTTTGCGGAGCAAAACCGGCCTGGGCCACGCGAAAAACCTGCGAATTTTCGACCGGATGATCGAAAATTCGATGCCTTACAATCGGATGAATCCGGGTCAGTAAAGGGTTGGGTCAGACCGGCTGCCGCCGTCGCCTTTCTCCTGGGCAAGGCGCCGCTGGAGCTTGCGCACGGCCAGCTGCTTGAGATCCTGCTGCGAGGCGGAGGTCGGTCCAAAAACCGAAACCTCGATCCCCGTGGCCGCGTCGATGGCGGACACTTTGACCTGTTGGCCCACGGGCCTGAATTCCAGATAGATTTCGCCGGGCTGCGGATCGCGACTCATCCCCGGTCTCCTCAATGACAGCCGTTCGATCAAACGCACGAAACGCCAGCCTTATCAAGACTGGCGTTTCAGGTGTCACCGTTCCTGGCTGAACGAAGGAACGTCAGAGACGCGCCTGATCGCCCGTGCCGTAAATGTCGTCGCGATTGTAGATGTCGTCGCGGAAATGCACCACACCATCGGCGTTGGCCCAGGCCGTGATGTAGCTCAGGTAAAGCGGGATCTGGTTTTTCAGCTTCACGTCTTCCCGCTCACCGGTCCGGATCACACCGTCGACACGGCTGCGGTCCCAATCGGGCGTCGTTGACTGCAACAGCCAGGTGACCAGTTCACGCACGTTCTGGACACGCACGCAGCCGGAGGAATGGAACCGGTTCTCTTCGCCGAACAGGGTCTTCGACGGCGTGTCGTGCAGATAGACCTGATGCGTGTTGTGGAAATTGATGCGGACGGACCCGAGGGAGTTTTCGGAGCCCGGATCCTGGGTGAAGCGGTATTGGGTCGCCTCGTCCGTGTTCCAGTCGATCTGCTGCCAGTCGAGCTCGTTACCGCTCCAGTCGAAGATGCGGATGTTGTTCTTCGCCAGGTACTGCGGATCCTGCTTCATCTTCGGGATCAGGTCCTTGCGGATGATCGATACGGGAACCGTCCAATAAGGATTGAAGTTGAGCTCGTAGATCTTGCTGTTGAGGATCGGCGTCTGCCGGTCGATCTTGCCGACAACCGCCGTGTGGCGCGACCGGACGAACCCGTTTTCAACGGCTTCGATTTCCGCTGCCGGAATGTTGACCATCACGTAGCGGTCGCCGAGGAAGCCGGACATGGTGCGCATGCGGATCATGTTGGTTTCGAGCTGACGCAGGCGCACATCGGCCGGAATGTTGAGCGCGGCAACCGTGCCCTCGCCCATGACACCGTCCGGAATGAGGCCGTGGCGCAGCTGGAAGCGGCGCAGGCCCGCATCGACGTAGGAATCGAAGGTGTCGGAAAGGCCTGCCTGCTGTTCCAGATCGCCGGAGACCATCAGACGGCGGCGCAGTTCGACGACGCGCGGATCCTTGGCACCGATGCGCAGGGACTTTCCGTCGCTGCTGACAGTGCCCCAGCCGCCCGCCTGCACGATGCGCTGGTACCGGTCGATGGCGATCGCGATGTAATCGGCGGTTTGCGGAGAAAGCGTCGGCGCGGACGACTTCACCTCGGTGATGTGGTCCGTCGCAATGTCGAAATTGTCCGCCCATTCGACTTGCTGATTCTGTGCGATCGTGATCGGCGCGGTCTGTGCATTGGAGCCGGTCGCAGCCATCAACGGCGCGACAATACCCAGCACGATCATGCTCGTGAACGTTTTTCCAGCGGTCAAATTCCTGTGAAGCTTTATCCCGAACGGCGCGGATAAAAGGTTCATCGCCAACCCCATGTTGCTGCACGTCTAAGCGCAAATTTCTTCAGTGGGTGCGCCAAGCCCCAAGCAATCGGGCCGCCGCGTTTGTTCCTGGCCCCATTCCTAACGGAAGGGAGTTAACAAATCGCTTGATTTCTTAACCATCTTGGTTTCAGGGACATCGCACAAAGCCATTCCAATGTGACCACAAGATGTCATGACCGGCGGAAGCCGGGATTCCGAAGCGGATATAGCTTTGTTTTTTACGGACAAGAAAAAACCTCTCCGCAATTTTGAGGAGAGGCCGGAAAAACAGAAGGCACCGCCCGGCGGGCGGTGCCTTGTCATCTGAATGGACCGCGCAAAAATTAAAGGCGGTAGAGGATCTGGTCGGTCCAGAACCGCTCGAGGCGGCGCAGCGACTTGTTGAGGGCAACGAAGTCCTGCGGACCGATCTCGCCGACCTGCTCCACGGACAGCATGTGACGCTCGTAAAGATCGTTGACGATCTTGGCGACGTCCCTGCCCTTTTCCGTCAGGCTGACACGAACGGACCGGCGGTCCATGCGCGAACGCTGATGGTGGATATAGCCGGTTTCGACCAGTTTCTTCAGGTTGTAGGAAACGTTCGAACCCAGATAGTAACCGCGCGTGCGCAGCTCCCCGGCCGTCAGCTCGCTGTCGCCGATGTTGAACAGCAGCAGAGCCTGCACGCTGTTGACATCGGACCGGCCCATGCGGTCGAACTCGTCCTTGATAACGTCCAGCAGACGTCGATGCAGCCGCTCAACGAGCGTAAGAGCTTCGAGGTAGAGCGGCTTGATCTCCAGCTCTTCCCCTTCACTCTGTGCAACAGCGTCGACTGCCCTACTTGCGGTGATCATGTGATTGCGCCTCTTTTGTACCTGTCGTTCGACGGATATTTTCCCGCCTTGTTACGCAATCTAACCGAGCGATTCTAAAATCCGCTTAAGAGACACGCTGAATCATCGGTTAACTTTCGACAGGTGTTTTAGAGGTCGGTTTAATCTTTGATTCATGATGATCCGCGCAGGAACTTCACGATGCCCGAGAAATCCTGCGCCGCACCGCCGGAATTGCAGAAAAGCGCATAAAGCGAGGCAGCTTCTGCGCCGAGCGGCGTTGCAGCCCCCGCCGAACTGGCCGCTTCCTGGGCCAGTTTCAGGTCTTTCAGCATCATTGCCGCGGCAAAACCTGGCTGGTAATCGCGGTTTGCCGGTGACGTCGGCAGAGGTCCCGGCACCGGGCAATAGGAGGTCAGCGACCAGCACTGGCCGGATGCGGTCGAGGAGATGTCGAACAACTTCTGCTTGTCCAGGCCGAGCTTTTCCGCAAGGACGAAAGCTTCGGAAACGGCGATCATGGAAATGCCGAGGATCATGTTGTTGCAGATCTTGGCCGCTTGCCCGGTACCGGCGCCGCCCGCGTGCACGATGGTCTTGCCCATGATGTCGAGATAGGGCTTGGCCGCCTCGAATGCCCCGTCCTCACCACCGACCATGAAGGTCAGAGTGCCTGCTGCCGCGCCCGCGACACCGCCGGAGACCGGCGCATCGACCATCTTCATGCCTTTCGCGGCAGCAGCCTCGCTGACCGCACGGGCACTATCGACATCGATCGTGGAGGAATCGATCATCACGGTGCCTGGCTTCGCCGCATCCAGAATGCCGCCCTCGCCCTGATAGATCTGCCGCACGTGCTTGCCCGCCGGCAGCATGGTGACGATGACATCGGCGACTGCAGCAAGTTCGGCAACGCTGGCAGCCTTTTCGCCGCCGGCTTCGGCATGGGTAGCAAGCGCCGTATCCGACAGGTCGAAGCCGAGAACCCGGTGTCCCGCCTTGACCAGGTTGATGGCCATCGGGCCGCCCATATTGCCGAGGCCGATAAATCCGATAGTGCTCACGTGATGTCCTCCCAGAGAGATTTCGTGTTTCTTTTGAATCTGTTGACCCGATCCGATGAAAGACCGGTCAAGGCGCTTCAGAAATCGATTCAATCCGGCTCAGCCGGAATTGACGCGGCTTTCCCGGTCCATCAGATAGGCCAGGACCGCATAGATCGCGATCGTCAGAAGATAGAAGGCGATCTCGTAGGGACGGCGGCCATAGAGATCGGAAAAGGCGGTGTGCATGACGATCTGGCAGAAGCAACGGAAGATCCACATGACCGTTCCCCAGGAGACGGTCAGCCAGAGGCCTGTCGCGGCAACCAGATCGAGCACGGCGAAAAAAACGATCGCCCCCTGCATCGGCACCGGCATGTCCCAGAACCAGAAACCGCGCCATTCGACAATGCCGATGATGCGTGCCCAATAGATGACGCCGCCGCAAAACAGGATGACGGCAATGACGCGCAGATACCAGACGAGAAGCGTGCTCCAGGGCGGGCGGGCTTCGATCAGGTCCTGAAAGCTCGTAATCATCTATAGTCTGGGTCCGGTTGGGTCTGTCGGGACCTTGCAGCTTCAGGAAAGCGGCAGGTCTCCGTCGGGTGGTCCCTCGAAATACGATGCCAGATCGGCGCTGTCCACTTGGCCAAACTGGGAAGGTGACCATTTCGGTGCCTGGTCCTTGTCGACCAGCACCGCGCGGATGCCTTCGTAGAACTCGGTTCCCCGCAGAATGCGCGAGACAATCCGGTATTCCAGCTTCATGCAGCCGTTGAAGGAAAGCTCAGCGCCGCGCTGCATCTGCTCGAAAGCAATTAGGACGCTTGTCGGCGATTTGTCGCGGATGGCGGCAGCGGTCTTTAACGCAAAATCGCTGCCTGACGCGTCGAGGCGTGCAAGAATCTCTTCCACTTTTGCAGCCGAAAAGGCCTGTTCGATCTCGTTCAGATGTTCTGTTACCGGTCCCCGTTCCGGGGTCACCAGATAGGGGGCGAGCGCGGCGCCGATATCGTCCGCGGTCTCAAGCGACAGTTCCACGTCCTTGAGGTTTTCCGACGAGAGGGCATGGGTCAGCACGCCGGTCGTCAGGGCGTCGCCCTGTTTCAAACGGCCGGCGCTCAGGGCGCAGTAGACGCCGCTCTTCTTCTGCATGCGCGGCAGGAAATAAGTGCCGCCGACATCCGGGAAGAAACCGATGCCGGTTTCCGGCATGGCAAAAAGCGTCTTTTCCGTACCGACCCGGTGGCTGCCATGGACCGAAACGCCGACGCCGCCACCCATGACGATGCCATCGATGAGCGCGACATAGGGTTTCGGATAGGCCTTGATCTGCGCGTTGAGGAGATATTCCTCGCGGAAGAAGGCACCGAGACCATCCACCTGCCCCGCCTGGCGCGCGTCATAGATGCTACGGATGTCGCCGCCGGCGCAGAAGGCTTTTTCACCTGCACCGGTAACGACAACGTGGGCGATCCCGGGATCAGTTTCCCAGGCTGTCAACTGCGCGGCCAGGGCCGAGACCATGGGATGGCTCAGCGCGTTCAGGGCCTTGGGCCGGTTGAGGGTGACGAAGCCGGCCTTGCCGCGCTGTTCGAACAGGATCTCGTCGCTCACTGAGGCGCCTCACATTAAAAGAAGAGTCGTTTCAAAAAGTTGGGGCGAAAGGCTTCATCAGTCTTTCAACAGATGCCGGGCGATGATGAGCCGCATGATCTCGTTGGTGCCTTCCAGGATCTGGTGCACGCGGACATCGCGGAAATAGCGCTCGATCGGATAGTCGCGCAGATAGCCGTATCCGCCATGAAGCTGCAGTGCCTCGTTGACCACCTTGAAGCCGGTGTCCGTCGCCAGCCGCTTGGCCATGGCCGCCAGCTTGGTGGCGTCGTGCGACTTGGCGTCGACTGCGGTGGCCGCCTTGTGCAGCAGCAACCGGGCCGCTTCCAGTTCGGTCGCCATGTCGGCAAGACGGAACTGCAGGGCCTGGAAATCGGCGATCGGCCGGCCGAACTGCTTGCGCTCCTGGACATAAGCCAGGGCATGGTCGAGACAGGCCTGCGCGGCGCCGAGCGAACAGGCTCCGATGTTGAGGCGGCCGCCGTCGAGCGCCGCCATGGCGATCTTGAAGCCCTGACCCTCAACGCCGACAAGGTTCGACTTCGGCACCCGGCAATCCTGGAAATTCACCTGGGCGGTCGGCTGGCTCTTCCAGCCGAGCTTGACTTCATTTGCGCCGAAGCTGAGGCCGGGCGTACCTTTTTCCACCAGCAGGCAGGAGACCCCGGCAGCGCCCTCGCCGCCCGTGCGCACCATGACCGCATAGAGATCGCTGACACCGCCGCCGGAGATGAAAGCCTTGGAACCATTGAGGACATAATGATCGCCATCATCCTTCGCGCTGGTGCGAAGGCTCGCCGCATCGGAGCCGGAGCCGGGCTCCGTCAGGCAGTAGCTGGTGAGCAGCTCCATGGTGCAGAGCTTCGGCAGGTATTTCTGGCGCAGGTCTTCAGAGGCAAAGGTGTCGATGATCCAGGCGACCATGTTGTGGATCGACAGATACGCCGCCGTCGAGGTGCAGCCCTGGGACAGTTCTTCGAAGATCAGCGCCGCGTCGAGCCGGGTCAGCGCAGAGCCGCCGACCTCTTCCTTGACATAGATGCCGCCGAAGCCGAGTTCGGCTGCCTTGCGCAGGGTCGGGATCGGAAAGTGGCTGTCCTCGTCCCACTGCTTTGCATTGGGGGCGAGCTCGTCGCGTGAGAAGCTTGCGGCCATGTCCTGAAAGGCACGCTGATCTTCGTTGAGTGAAAAGTCCACGGCTTGTCCTCCCTAAAGCGGCAGCGGGCTGCGCGACTCCCTCGCGCCCGGTCTGCAGATCGATCGGCCGCACTAAAGCACATTTGACGCGAACGTCAAACAATCTCTTTTTCGTTATAAATTTCAGTTATTTTACAGAATGTTGGAATGCGTCAATCTGCGTGATAGATTGGCGCCTCGCTTCGATCAGAATGCGCTTTCCATCAAGTTTAGAGAACAGACAGGGCCGATGCCGTCAAAATCCCCGCTTCCGCCGATCACCTCCGACCACATGGACACGCTTCTTGCCGGTACCCGCATGCGCCGCAACCGCCAGACCGACTGGTCCCGCCGGCTTGTGCGCGAGAACACGCTGACGGTCAATGACCTGATCTGGCCGATCTTCATCGTAGATGGTGAGAATGTCCGCCAGGCCGTGCCTTCCATGCCGGAAGTGATGCGTTTGTCCGTGGACGAGGCCGTGCGCGAAGCGGAACGGGCGGCGAAGCTGAATATCCCCGCACTCGCGCTGTTTCCCTATACCGACCCTGCCTTGCGCGACGAGACCGGCTCCGAGGCGCTCAATCCGGAGAACCTCACCTGCAGGGCGCTGCGTGCCATCAAGGCGGAGGGGCTGAACCTCGGCCTCATGACCGATGTCGCTCTCGATCCCTATACCAGCCATGGCCATGACGGGCTGATGGCAGGCGACACCATTCTCAACGACGAGACCGTCGACCAGCTCTGCCGCCAGGCCCTGGTGCAGGCGGAGGCCGGATCCGACGTGATCGCGCCCTCGGACATGATGGACGGCCGTATCGGTGCGATCCGCCAGGCGCTCGATTCCCAAGGCTTCCGCGGCACGCAGATCATGGCCTATTCGGCCAAATACGCCTCCGCCTTCTACGGCCCGTTCCGCGACGCGGTCGGCTCTTCCGGCACGCTGAAGGGTGACAAGCGCACCTATCAGATGGACCCGGCCAACACCGACGAAGCGCTCCGGGAAGCCGCGCTCGATATCGCCGAAGGTGCCGACATGGTGATGGTGAAGCCGGGCATGCCCTATCTCGACATCGTCCGGCGTCTCAAGGACGAATTTCAGGTACCGACCTATGCCTATCAGGTGTCCGGCGAATACGCGATGATCAAGGCAGCGGCCGGCAATGGCTGGCTCGACGGCGACAAGGCGATGGTTGAGAGCCTGCTTGCCTTCAAGCGTGCCGGCGCCGACGGCATCCTCACCTATTTCGCGCCGAAAGTGGCGGAGATGCTGGCGGCCGGCAAATGACCGTCTCATCAGACGAGGTCACCTTCAGCCGGGTCCAGGCCGCGGCCGATCTCCTGCGCGGTGCGGTGATCGAAACACCTTGCCTCCCGGCCCCGCGCCTGTCGCAGCTCACAGGCGCCGAGGTCTACGTCAAATACGAGAACATGCAAGTGACCGGCGCCTTCAAGGAACGCGGCGCCCTTGTCAAGCTTTCCAGCCTGAGCGCGGACGAAAAGGCACGCGGTGTCATCGCGGTTTCGGCCGGCAACCATGCCCAGGGCGTTGCCTACCACGCCGGCCGACTCGGCATTCCGGCAACCATCGTCATGCCGGTGTTGACGCCTTTCGTGAAGATCTCCGCCACCCGCAATCATGGAGCCGAAGTCGTTCTTGCCGGCAATACGCTGGCCGAGGCCAAGGAAGAAGCCGATCGGCTGGCCGCCGAAAAGAACCTCGTCTGGGTACACCCCTATGACGATGCCCATGTCATCCACGGCCAGGGCACCATCGGCATCGAGATGCTGGCGCAGCAGCCGGATCTTGATGTTCTGATCGTTCCGGTCGGCGGCGGCGGTCTTATCGCGGGCATTGCGACAGCCGCCAAGGCGATCAAGCCCTCCGTCGAGGTGATCGGCGTCGAGACGACGCTTTATCCGGGCATGTGGGGTGCTTTCTACGGCAAGGACGTGCGCTGCGAAGGCGCCACGATCGCCGAGGGCATCGCCGTGCGTGACATCGGCGTGCTGACGACTGAGGTCATCAAGAAAACTGTCGACGACATTCTGCTCGTCTCCGAAAGCAGCATCGAACAGGCAATCAACGCCTATCTCACATTGCAGCGGACGATTGCCGAGGGGGCAGGCGCTGCCGGTCTCGCCGCCCTCCTCGGCAATCGGGAGCGCTTTGCGGGCAAGCGCGTCGGCCTGGTACTCTGCGGCGGCAATATCGACCCGCGGCTTCTTTCAAAGATCGTGGTGCGCGAGCTTGCCCGCGACGGCAAGCTGGTCTCGATCCGCATCGACACGCCGGACCGCCCGGGCGTTCTCGGTGAAATCGCCACTGTCATCGGCGACATGCAGGGCAACGTCGTCGATGTGGAGCACCACCGTCTGTTCCTCAATGTTCCTGCCAAGGGCGCGACGCTGGACGTCACCTTCGAGGCCTTCGACCGCCCGCACGGCGAGCGCATCGTTGCTGCCTTGCGCGAACGGGCGTTCATTGTGCGGTATCTGGAGATCGGCGACCGGATGGATTGAGGAGGGCGACGGGCATTCAACCGTTCTTTCTGCGGCCATCAAAGACCAGTGACCTCATCCTGAGGAGGGCTGCAAGCCCGTCTCGAAGGATAGGCCACTTGCTCCGGAATTCTTGGCCCATCCTTCGAGACAGCGCTGCGCGCCTCCTCAGGATGAGGTAATCGGTGTGGCTCCTCAGCGTTGCTCGCTTTAAGTCCCGAGACAGGAGAATTGCGAAATCCCTGAGCAATCCCCACATGAGTACCATCAAACTCAAGGGAGCCGGACCATGTCAGCTGAAACCACCTCGGACTATGCCCGTCAGGACGTCTTAGATCCTGTGCGCAATCCGGAGCTGTTTTCGGGCGTGCGCAGCCGGCGGATCTTTGCCTTCTTCATCGACGTGATCGTCATCGCACTCCTGACCTTCGGGGCGGGCATCGTGGTGTTTTTCCTGGGTGTCTTTACGCTCGGCCTCGGTTTCCTGCTCTATGCCATCCTGCCGACGGCGGTGGCCCTGCTTTACGTGGCCTTCACCCTTGGTGGGCCTCAGGCCTCGACGCTCGGCATGCGGGCGATGGGCCTTGAGATGCGGCTCTGGTACGGTGCCAAGCCCTACCCGTTGCTGGCGGCCGTCCATGCAATCCTGTTCTGGTTCTCGATCTCGCTGCTGACGCCGCTTGTACTGCTGGTCTCGCTCTTCTCCGACCGCAAGCGCCTGCTGCATGATCTGGTCCTCGGTACGGTCGTCATCAATTCGGCCCATCACACGAGCTACGCGCAGACACACGGCCGGGCTTGAGCGAAGTCAGTTCAAAATTGCGAGCGACAGATTGAGCAACGCTGCAAATCCAACCCATATGGCGTATGGAACAAACAGCAGCGCCGCGGTGCGATCTTTTTGCCAGTTCCCTCCGACGAAGTTGAGGATGAGGAACAGCATGGCAATGATTACGCAGAACGTAACCCAGGTCAGGTGAAGACCGAAGAAGAGTGGCGACCGGAGCCAGTTCAGCCACCTCTGAGCATAACAGATATACATGAGCCCGCTGTCAGGATCGTGGACAAACGTTCGCCAGCCGGCAACAGCGAAGAGCACGTAGAGTGCTGTCCAGCGCCAAGTGCTTGACAAGACTGCGACGAATAGCCGATGAGGCGTAGAAATCTATCAACGGCAATATTGCCTTAAGTCTCTTCCATAGCCGGGTGCGCCTGCTTTAGAGTGTCCTTTCGTGAATTCGGCCATCGTGGCCTTGGGCAGGTGAATGCACTCAGTCGATATTGCCATGGCGCTGACCTTTTTGGTGATTGCGTCAACCGTCGTCCTCTACGCCCTGGAGCGCTATGCGATCGAGACGATCGCTCTCGGCTCCGTTTCCGCGTTCATCGTCATCTTTTCCGTGTTTCCGGTTGGCAAGCCGGACGGCTCCCTGATCGGCGCTGGCGATTTTCTGGCGGGATTTGCCAACCCGGCGCTGATTACGGTCATCTGCCTGCTGATCATCGGACAGGGCCTGTTCCAGACGGACGCGCTGGAAGCCCCCGCCAAAGCGATCGTGCGAATGACCCGCGGCAGATCCCTGCGCGCTGCAATTCCGGTGCTTCTGACCGTGGCGGCCCTCAGCGCGTTTTTGAACAACACACCGGTCGTGGTGATGTTCCTGCCGATCCTGACCGCCGTCGCGGCGACCGTCGGACAATCGCCTGCTCGGGTGCTCATGCCCCTTTCTTTCCTGGCGATCCTTGGCGGCATGACGACGCTGATCGGGTCGTCGACCAACCTGCTCGTCGCGAACTTTGCAGCACAAAGCTCGGACCTGAGCCTCACCTTTTTCAGCTTCACGCCAATCGGCCTGATCGTCGCCGGCGTCGGCACGATCTATGTGCTCTTCTTCATGCCGAAGTTGTTGCCCGTGCGCAAAACCATGGCGGAAGAGTTTCAGAGTTCGTCCGGCAAGCAGTTCATCGCGCAGATCGAAATCACCTACGGCCATCCGCTGGTCGGTGTTGAATCCGTCTCCGGCATGTTCCCGAAGCTGAAGGACATGACCGTGCGGCTGGTGCAGCGTGGTCAGAAGCCGATCCTGCCGCCGTTCGAAAACGTGGTTCTGTCTCCGGGCGACACCGTGATTGTGGCTGCGACGCGCGCCGCCCTTGCCAACGCCCTCGCCCGCCGTCAGCCGCTGATGGAAACGGAAGGCGACAGCAACGGCTCCGGCCGCGAAACCCAGGCGGCCCCCGCCGGCACCATCAGCCTCGCCGAGGTGGTGGTGGCTCCGGCCTCTCGCCTGATGGGGCGCACGCTGCCCCAGTCGGGCTTTTACAACGACACCGGCTGCCTGGTGATGGGCATCCAGCGGCGCAGCCGCATGCCGCGCATGGCGATGAACGATATCCGGCTGGAAGCCGGCGACGTGCTGCTTGTCGCAGGCAGCGAGGAAGCGATTGCGCGCCTGCGCGGCAACCGCGACGTGCTGCTGCTGGACTGGTCCATGGCCGAGGTGCCGCGCAAGCGCTACGCCCCTTACGCGCTTGTTATCTTCGCTTGCGTCGTCGTGCTCGCCGCAAGCGGCCTGGTGCCGATTGTTTCAACCGCAGTCGCCGGCACCTTTGCCATGATCGTCTCCGGATGCCTGAACATCCGCCAGGCCATGCGTGCCATCGACAGCCGTATCTTCATGCTGGTGGGGGCGTCGCTTGCTGCCGCTGTCGCACTGGAGGGAACGGGCGGTGCCAACGCGATCGCGACCGGCCTGGTACAGGTTCTGCACGGCGCATCGGCGCCGGTTATGCTTTCGGCGCTGTTCTTTATCGTGATGATCCTGACGAACTTCCTGTCGAACAACGCCGCCGCCGTCCTGTTCACCCCAATCGCCATCAAGCTTGCGGAACAGATAGGACAGAGCCCGGAGGCCTTCGTGGTCTGCCTGATCATCGCCGCGAACTCGTCTTTCGCCACCCCGATCGGCTACCAGACAAACCTCATCGTCATGGGTCCGGGCCACTACAAGTTCATGGACTTTGTGAGGGCCGGAACGCCACTCGCGCTTATTTTATGGTTGACCTTCTCATTGGTCGCGCCATGGTATTACGGATTATAGGACCGGGAACAGGAACAAGAGCAACAAGGATTCGCGGGACAACACGGTGACACGGCACCCCACAGACCATCCGCAGTTCTACCTTACGGCGCCAGCGCCCTGCCCTTATCTTGAGGGGAAACAAGAGCGCAAGGTTTTTACCCATCTCGTCGGCCACGGCGCGCCGGCCCTCAACGAGGTTCTGACCCAGGGCGGGTTCCGCCGCAGCCAGAACATTGCCTACCGGCCAGCGTGCGAGCGCTGCCAGGCCTGTATCTCCGTTCGTGTCCGGGTTGCCGACTTTCAGTGGACCAAGTCCTTCAAGCGTGTCTGGAAATCCGCTGCCGACATCGTCGGTGCGCGCCTGCCGCCGAGCCCGTCGGCCGAGCAATACGACCTCTTCCGCGACTATCTGCAGGCCAGGCACGAGAATGGCGGCATGACGGAAATGAGCGTGCTCGACTATGCGATGATGGTCGAGGACACCCATGTGGAAACGCTCGTCATCGAATACCGGCGCCGCGGCCCCAACAGCTTCCTCACCGGAGCGGGCGAAGGCAAGCTTCTGGGTGTCGCCCTCTCAGACCAGCTCTCCGACGGACTGTCGATGGTCTATTCCTTCTACGACCCGGACTATGCCAAGTCGCCGCTTGGCACCTACATGATCCTCGATCATATCGAGCGCGCCCGCAGGCTGAACCTTCCTTACGTCTATCTCGGCTACTGGGTCGATGGCTCGCAGAAGATGGCCTACAAGGCCCGCTTCAAGCCGCAGGAACATCTCGGCCCCAACGGCTGGGTGGTCGTCGATGCGGAAGCCTATCACCGGGAACCGCATTCGGACGAGTGATGCGGTAAGAAACTGAGAAGTTGCGCTTCCCTGAGCCTCATCCTGAGGAGGGCCTTCAGGTCCGTTTCGAAGGATGGGCAACAGGTTGCCAAGCAAGCGGCCCATCCTTCGAGACAGCGCTTTGCGCTTCCTCAAGATGAGGCGGAGAAGGCGGCTCTGATCCGCAAAATGAGATTTGCCCGTCAACTGGCGCAGTTCACTGTTCCGATCACGGAATATGCGTACGGATCTTTTCGAACACGGACCGGAACATATCCTCGGTCAGGCGCCCGGTATTGGTGTTGTATCTCGAGCAGTGGTAGCTGTCGAACAGGGTCAGGTTCGTGCCCGGCAGGTCGTGGCGAGCGCCATGGGCAAAGGAAAATGATGCCCGGCGCTGGTCAAGCGCTGTCAGGAACGTTTCGTGGGCAATGCGGCCGAGAGCCAGTACGGCACGAATGGACGGGTTGGCCGCGAGTGTCGACAACAGATAGGGCCGGCAGGTCTTGATCTCCGCCCCTGTCGGTTTGTTTTGCGGCGGCAGGCAACGCACCGCGTTGGTGATCATCGCGTCCTGCAGGGTCAATCCATCATCCGGCCGCGCCAGATAGGTACCTTTCGCAAAGCCGAAATCGATCATGGTCTTGTAGAGAAGGTCGCCGGCATAATCGCCGGTAAAGGGCCGCCCCGTGCAATTTGCTCCCTTCATTCCCGGTGCGAGGCCGATCACCAGAAGGCGCGGCGCAGTGTCGCCAAAGGAGGGAACGGGAGCGTTGTGCCAGTCGGGATAAACCGCCTTCAGCTCCTCGCGCAGGGCAACGAGCCGCGGACAGGCGGGGCAGTCCAGGGGCGGATCGACCTGCCCCGGATTTCCGGTAGGCACAGACATTGCCGGGCAGCGCCTTAGTAGTCGTCGTCCTCGTCGTCGTCTTCAGCCTGCACCGGTGCCTGGGGGCGGGCAGGACGTTCGGACGGGTCGCGGCCGATCTTGTTGGCGAGGTTTGCAAGGTCGATGAAGTGGTCGGCCTGGCGCCGCAGGTCGTCTGCGATCATCGGCGGCTGGGTTTTAAGCGTCGATACCACGCTCACCTTGCGGCCCTTGCGCTGAAGCGCCTCGACCAGCGAGCGGAAGTCGCCGTCGCCGGAGAACAGAACCACATGGTCGACGGATTCCACCAGTTCCATCGCATCCACTGCAAGCTCGATATCCATGTTGCCCTTGACCTTGCGGCGGCCGGCACTGTCCACAAATTCCTTCACCGGCTTGGTGATGACCTTGTAGCCATTGTAGTCGAGCCAATCGATCAACGGACGGATAGAGGAATATTCCTGATCTTCTATCAGCGCGGTGTAGTAGTAAGCGCGCAGCAGGTAGGCTTGTCCCTGGAACTCTTTCAGCAAACGCTTGTAGTCAATGTCAAAGCCGATGGCCTTGGCAGTTGAGTACAAGTTGGCTCCATCAATGAACAAAGCAACCTTTTCCCGAGCGTCAAACATCTTATTTGAAACCTTTCCAAGTGATATGCTTGTCTTTGTTTTTTTGTGTAGATGAACTTGGCTTCCCGCAGCCGGGCTCATCTCGCCCACGTTGTTCAAGACAAAGCATAGTCGCTGTTAGGGGGTCACGCAGTCCGCGACGTCAGACAGCTTATAGTTTTATTTTCCAAACGGCCTTCTGATTCTGGAAGGGGCCGCTAGTAACGGCCTACACTATAATATTGGACTGCCGCAATGCAAAAGCGAGTACGGTTTTCAAAAATCCGGCAAAATTTCTTCGAATTTCGTGACTGACCGTTCAGGAAAAAGCCGCTTCCTCCGATATCTGACAAGGGGTTGCTTTTTCGAAACGCGAACACTATACGCTGGTCGTTCAAGTTCCTTAAGCCTATGGAGACGTCGAATGGCGCGCGTGACCGTCGAGGACTGCATCGACAAGGTCGAAAACCGGTTTGAGCTGGTGCTGCTTGCTGCGCATCGCGCTCGCATGATCTCAAGCGGTTCTCCGCTGACCATTGACCGTGACAACGACAAGAACCCTGTTGTCGCGCTGCGCGAGATTGCCGAGCAGACCGTTAGCCCGGAAGACATGAAAGAGGACCTGATCCACTCGCTGCAGAAATATGTGGAAGTGGATGAGCCGGAAGCCGATGCCGTGCCGCTCGTTCCGTCCTCCAATCAGCATCAGATGACGCAGGTCAACAATGTCGACGACAGCGCGGTTGAATTCGACCGCATGTCGGAGGAAGATCTTCTGCGTGGCCTCGAAGGCCTCGTTCCGCCGGAGCGGACGGACGACGTCTGATCGCTTGCCACAAGTTCGTCTGAAGCGCGTCCGGAACCATCCGGCGCTTCGGGCGATTTTGTTTGTTTGTCCAGCTGATGTCTCAGCCGGTTGCCAGGGTCGGTTGCGGCCATGATGCGTCAATACGAGCTCGTCGAACGGGTTACGCGCTACAATCCCGATGCCGACGAGGCCTTGCTCAACAAGGCCTATGTCTATGCCATGCAGAAGCACGGCACCCAGACGCGCGCATCCGGCGACCCCTATTTTTCCCATCCGCTTGAAGTTGCCGCGATCCTGACCGATCTGCGCCTGGACGACGCGACCATTGCAGTCGCCCTCCTGCACGATACTATCGAGGACACGGATGCGACACGCGCCGAGATCGACAGCCTTTTCGGCGAAGAGATCGGCAAACTGGTCGAGGGCCTGACCAAGATCAAGCGGCTCGACCTTGTCTCGCAGAAGGCCAAGCAGGCCGAGAACTTCCGCAAGCTTCTGCTGGCGATTGCCGACGACGTCCGCGTGCTTCTGGTCAAGCTCGCCGACCGGCTGCACAACATGCGCACGCTCCATCACATGCCGGAGCACAAGCGCGGTCGCATCGCCGAAGAGACCATGGAAATCTATGCGCCGCTCGCCGGGCGCATGGGCATGCACGACATGCGCGAGGAGCTGGAGGACATTGCCTTCCACACGCTCAACCCGGAAGCCTACGAGACCATCACCGACCGTTTGAGCGACCTGCGCGAACGCAACCGGGATCTCATCCACGACATCGAAACGACGCTGACGGAGCGCTTGAGCGAGCGCGGCATGGCGGCACTCGTCAAAGGCCGCGAGAAACGCCCCTATTCGATCTTCCGCAAGATGCAGCGCAAGGCGATCGGCTTCGAACAGCTGTCCGACCTCTATGGCTTCCGCGTGACGGTCGGCACCGTCGAAGCCTGCTACCGGGTGCTCGGGGTCATCCATACGACATGGCCCACCGTTCCGGGCCGGTTCAAGGACTATATCTCGACGCCGAAACAGAACGATTACAAGTCGATCCACACGACCATCGTCGGCCCGTCGCGCCAGCGCGTGGAGCTGCAGATCCGAACCATTTCCATGGACCGGGTCGCCGAATACGGCATTGCCGCTCATGCGCTTTACAAGGACGGCGAGTTTGGCGGCCGCAACATTGCCCAGCACACAGAAGACTGCCGCGCCTTCGAGTGGCTGCGGCGTACCACCGAGTTGCTGGCCCAGGGCGACACTCCGGAAGAATTCCTTGAAAACACCAAGCTGGAACTCTTCCATGACCAGGTGTTCTGCTTCACGCCCAAGGGGCGGCTGATTGCCCTGCCCCGCGGCGCGACCCCGATCGACTTCGCCTATGCGGTTCATACCGGCGTCGGCAATACCTGTGTCGGCTGCAAGATCAACGGCAAGATCATGCCGCTGGTGACCGAATTGCATAACGGCGACGAAGTCGAGATCATCCGATCGCCCGCCCAGACGCCGCCACCGGCCTGGGAAGCGATTGCCGTCACCGGCAAGGCCCGCGCGGCGATCCGGCGCGCGACGCGAGAATCCGTGCGCAAGCAGTATGGCGCCCTGGGCGAGCATATCCTGAAGCGCGCCTTTGCCCGGGCCGACAAGGTCTATTCGGAAGACCTGCTAGACGCCGTCCTCGACCTGCACCACCAGGCAAGCGTCGCGGATCTTCTGGCGGCGGTCGGACGGGGCGACCTTTCGGCCCAGACGGTGCTGAAATCCGCCCATCCGGACTATCAGGACGAACGCGTCGCGATTTCCGGACCACCGGTTGAGGAAGGCTGGTTCGGCCTGAAACAGGGGCACGGTCTCAAGTTCCGCATTCCTCCGACCGATTTCGGTGCGGACAAGCATGCCGGCGACGATCTTAACAACAGCGAAGGGCCGGCTCTGCCGATCCGGGGCCTCTCCGGTGACATTCCGGTGACATTCGCACCCGATGGCGGCGCGGTTCCAGGCGATCGGATCGTCGGCATCTTGACCCCGTCGGAAGGGCTGACCATCTATCCGATACAGTCGCCTGCCCTGAAAGAGTTTGACGACGAAACCGAGCGCTGGGTGGATGTGCGCTGGGACATTGACGTCAACAACCCGGAACGGTTCCCGGCACGGCTCAACATTTCCGCAGTCAACGAGCCTGGCTCCCTGGCGACCATCGCCCAGGTGATCGGCGAGAACAGCGGCAACATCGACAACGTCAAAATGATTCGAAAGGCGCCTGATTTTCACCAGATGATCATCGATCTTGAGGTTTGGGACCTGAAGCATCTGAACCGGATCATCAACCAGTTGCGCACGAAGCCGAATGTTTCCACCGTCAGCCGGGTGAACGGCTAGGCAGGGTCAATGATAAGACGGTTTGCGGCTGCCGGTCCGGCGGCGCGGACCGGATTGAGAGGATGACTAGATGACACGCGATGAAGTCCTGGACGTATTCCGCGAGGCGGGCGCTTTTCTGGAAGGCCATTTCATTCTGACCTCCGGACTGCGCAGCCCGGTATTCCTCCAGAAGGCGCGTGTGTTCATGTATCCGGACAAAACCGAAAAGCTTTGCAAGGCGCTCGCCGACAAGATCCGGGCGTCCGGCCTCGGTGACATCGACTACATCGTTTCCCCGGCCCTCGGCGGCCTCATTCCAGGCTATGAAACCGCCCGTCATCTCGGCATCCCGGCCATGTGGGTGGAGCGCGAGGACGGCGAATTCCGCCTGCGCCGTTTCGAACTGCCGCAGGGCTCCAAGGTCATCGTGGTCGAGGATATCGTCACGACAGGCCTTTCAAGCCGGGAAACGGTAACCTCGTTGAAAGCTCTTGGTGCTGAAGTTCTGGGTGTCGCCTGTCTGATCGACCGTTCGGGCGGCGAAGCGGACGCTTCCGTTCCGGTCATTGCGCTTGCCGAATACAAGGTGCCGGCCTATGAGCCGGACAACCTGCCGCCGGAACTGGCCGCCCTGCCCGCGGTCAAGCCGGGCAGCCGGGGACTGAGCTGACAGGTAATAGTCGAGAGAGACCGGAGAAAACCGTTTAGTCATGCTGTTCCGTCGCAGAAATAGGCCCACGCGCATCGAACGCCTGCGTGTTGCTGTCTGGCCGCGGAATGGCTGGGCCCGATCTACCCGGTATTTCGGCAAGCGGGTGCTGCGTCTGACAGCGACACCTCACGCGATCGCCATCGGCTTCGCTGCCGGCGCCTTCGCATCCTGCACTCCTCTGGTCGGCTTCCATTTCCTGACCGCCTTCGCCCTTGCCTATCTCCTGCGCGGCAACCTGATCGCCTCCGCCCTCGGAACGTCCGTCGGCAATCCGCTGACCTTCCCCTTCATCTGGGCCTTCACTTTCAAGCTGGGCCAATGGTTCCTGCACGGCCGGGCGCCCAAGACCGACCCGCATAAGGTACACCAGCAGTTCCAGGAAGGCCTCTTTGCGAAATCTCTGGACGCGCTCTGGCCGATGTTGAAGCCGATGTTCATCGGCGCGGTTCCCCTGGGCCTCGTGGTCGGGACAGTGTCTTATATCCTGGTCTACAAGAGCGTCGAGGTCTATCAGCGCCGCCGCCGCAACAAGCTCGCCGGCAAGGGGAACAGGTTGTTTCCCGCCCCAGGCCGGACCATGGAAGAAGACGGACGCGCTTGAAATCGCTGCCGGTCCGGACCACCTTGAGCCTTCATCACCGTGTCAGCGAACCCTGAACGTACCGGCATGTCCGATCCGAGTGCCGCCGGATAGCAACTACCTCCTGCAATGAACCGGGTCGGTTGGACGACCGCCAAATGAGGAAAACAGCGCCATGATCCTGGGCATCGGCAGCGACCTGATCGACATCCGGCGCATCGAACAGACGCTGGAACGGTTCGGCGAGCGCTTCACCAACCGGGTCTATACGGAGATCGAGCGGGCGAAGTCTGACAAGCGCGCGGAACGTGCTGCCTCCTATGCCAAGCGTTTTGCAGCCAAGGAAGCCTGTTCCAAGGCACTCGGCAGCGGCATCCGCATGGGTGTCGCCTGGCGGGAAATGGGCGTTGTGAACCTGCCTTCGGGCAAGCCCACCATGGCCCTGACCGGCGGCGCAGCGGAGCGGCTGCTGGCCATGACGCCCGATGGTTTCAAGGCCAGAATCGATCTTACCATCACGGACGACTTTCCGCTGGCGCAGGCCTTTGTGGTGATTTCAGCCTGGCCTGCGGACTGGCCGGAACCGCCACGGCCGGTTTCCCCCCAAAAGCCGGAGGCTTGAGGCCTTCCTCGCATTGCGTCAACAGAAATGACCGGCTAAAAGTCCCGCTGAGCACCGGTGGCGATTTCAAGCCCGCCGGCAATTGGATCAAGGGACGACATGAGCGTGACGGAAAACAAAAAAGACAAGGAAAGCGGCCTTGGAGAAACCATCAAGGTCGTTCTCCAGGCGCTGGCCCTTGCCCTCATCGTGCGCACCTTTCTGTTTCAACCCTTCAACATCCCGTCCGGGTCGATGGAGGACACGCTGCTGATCGGGGACTATCTCTTCGTCTCCAAGTACAGCTACGGCTACTCCCGCTATTCCTTCCCCTTCGGTCTTGCACCGTTCTCTGGCCGGGTCTGGGCGAGCGAGCCGGAACGCGGCGACGTTGCCGTGTTCAAGCTGCCGCGCGACACTTCGATCGACTATATCAAGCGCGTCATAGGTCTTCCCGGCGACCGCATCCAGATGATCGACGGCGTCCTGCATATCAACGGCGAGCCGGTGAAGCGCGAGCGCATCGACGACTATATCGAGCAGTCCTCCTCCGGCATCGTGCGCCGGGTGGCACGCTACCGCGAGACTCTGCCGAACGGCGTCTCCTACGACACGCTGGACCTGAGCCCGAACGGGGAATCCGACAACACGCGCGAATACACGGTTCCCGAGGGTCACTACTTCATGATGGGTGACAACCGCGACAATTCCGTCGACAGCCGTTTTCTGTCGCAGGTCGGCTACGTCCCCTTCGAGAACTTCATGGGCCGTGCGGAGATCCTGTTCTTCTCCATCAAGGACAAGACCCCGGCCTATGAAATCTGGACCTGGCCGTGGAGTGTCCGCTGGGAGCGGATCGGCCGGACGCTCTGACCGGCTCGCGACCTGAACCCGAAGCAGGCTTTATGAAACGACAACAACAAACACAAAGCCCAGTATCGGCCCTGAAAGCGGCCCTGCAATACGACTTCAAGGACCTGGAGCTGTTGCGTGTTGCGCTGACCCACGCCAGCGCGCTCGCCCCGTCCGAGACCGTATCCGGCAGTTACCAGCGCCTGGAATTCCTGGGCGACCGCGTGCTTGGCCTGGTGATCGCCTCGATGCTTCACAAGCACTTTCCGAAGGCCGACGAGGGCGAGCTGGCCCGGCGCTTCAACCACATGGTCAAGCGCGAGACCTGCGCCGAAATCGCCCAGGAACTGGGTGTCGGCGATGCCATGCGCATCGGCCTTGCCGAAGCCCAGACAGGCGGGCGCAAGAAGACCGCGCTTCTGGCCGATATCTGCGAATCCGTCATAGCCGCGATCTATCTCGACGGCGGTTTCGAAGCGGCAGACCGCTTTGTAAAGCGCCTTTGGGAGCCGCGTATGCTATCGTGGTCGGGTCCGCTCAGGGACGCCAAGACCACGCTGCAGGAATGGGCCCAGTCCAAGAGCCTGCCGACGCCGCACTACGACGTGACGGGCCGGGACGGACCGGACCACGCGCCGAATTTCACGGTGTCCGTTACGGTCCAGGGCCTGCCCCCCGGCGAAGGCGCCGGCGGATCGAAGCGGATTGCTGAACAGAACGCGGCCGAAGCCGTGCTGCGCCGGGAAGGCGTCTGGAAGGAATAGAGTAACTTGAGCGACGATTTCGATAACGACGGCCTGCCGGACGACGACGACACCGTGTTCCAGGCGCCGGCGGGCCGGTTCGACATGCCCTTGCCGGAACCGCTTGCGGCCATGCCGGCTGATACCAAGGCGGGTTTTGTCGCCCTGATCGGCGCCCCGAACGCCGGCAAGTCGACGCTGATCAACCAGCTTGTCGGCACCAAGGTTTCCATCGTCACCCACAAGGTGCAGACGACGCGAACCATCGTGCGCGGCGTTGCCATGCATGGCGCCGCGCAGCTTGTCTTCATCGATACACCGGGCATCTTCAAGCCCAAACGCCGGCTCGACAGGGCCATGGTCGACACGGCCTGGGGCGGCGCACGCGACGCCGACCTGATCGCGCTCCTGGTCGATGCCCGCAAAGGCCTCACCGAGGAAGTGGAAAATATCCTCAAGCGTCTATCCGGTCAGAAAGCGCCCAAGGTGCTGATCCTGAACAAGACCGATGTCGCCAAGCGCGAGAAACTGCTGCAACTGGCGCAAAAGATCAACGAATTCGCCCGATTTGAGGAAACCTTCATGGTCTCCGCACTGACCGGCGACGGGACACAGTCCATTCTGGACTATTTTGCCGACAAGGTTCCCGATGGTCCCTGGCTTTTCCCGGAGGACCAGCCGTCGGACCTGCCCCTGCGCATTCTGGCGGCGGAAATCACCCGCGAGAAACTGTTCGAGCGTCTCCACGAAGAGCTGCCCTATATTTCCACGGTGGAAACCGAGCGCTGGGAGAGCCGCAAGGATGGTTCGGCCCGGATCGAGCAGACCATCTATGTGGAGCGCGACAGTCAGAAATCCATCGTACTCGGCAAGCGCGGCCAGACCATCAAGGCGATCTCCCAGGCAGCCCGCGAAGAGCTGTCGGAGATCATCGAGGCGCCAGTGCATCTGTTCCTGTTCGTGAAGGTGCGCGAAAACTGGGGCGACGATCCCGAGCGTTACCGGGAGATGGGGCTGGAATTCCCGAAATAATTGGCGCGGAGCCCAGAATCCGCCAGACTGCCGCTCCGACCGGATAGAGGATACGGCCCTTGGAATGGAGCGGACGCGGCGTGGTGCTGACCACCCGCAAACACGGCGAGAACGACGTCATCCTGGAGGCCATGACACTGGAGCATGGCCGCCATCTCGGCCTTGTCCGCGGCGGCCGCTCGAAGCGGCAGCGGCCAGTGCTGCAGCCAGGCAACGAACTCGCCCTCACCTGGAAAGCCCGCCTCTCGGACCATCTCGGCCAGTTCCAGATCGAACCGGAAACATTGCGGGCCGGCGACCTGATGACCAGCGGCCTCGGCCTGACTGGCCTGCAGCATCTTGCCTTCCTGTTGCGTCTCTTGCCCGAGCGTCATCCCTATCCGAAGCTCTACAGTGCCCTGAGTGTCGTCCTGGACCATCTGGAGACACCAGATACGGCCGGAGCCCTGCTGATACGCTTTGAACTGGAGCTGCTGCGCGATCTCGGCATCGGCCTTGATCTTACCTCGTGTGCCGCGACCGGCAGCCGGGAGGACCTTGCCTATGTCTCGCCGAAATCAGCCCGGGCCGTCAGCCGCGAGGCAGGCCAACCCTACCACGACCGACTTCTGCCCCTGCCCGCCTTTCTGATCGAAGGCCAGCGGCAGGCAGGCAGCGAACTCACCTGGAAAGACGTCACGCAGGGCTTTGAGCTGACGAGCTTCTTTCTCGGCCGGCATCTTCAGGAAAGAGGGTCTCAGGACAGCGGCACGCGTGCTCAGTTTCTGGCGGCGCTGGAGAAGCGCTATCGCGCGGACTTTCCGTGGAATTTCTGAGGAAGCAAAAGCAGCCATTTGGTTGCATGGCCCCCCGGAAAATATTCTGGTCGGGCGTCCGTTCCCGGTCTCCTGGAAAACTGACCTGCCCGCCCTTGCCCGCGAGATGAATTCCCACCAGGCGCAGACGTGCCATTTGCCCACAATAGCTGTGAAATCCGTTGAAAATCCGCCGCTCGCGGCCGATTGCCCGCCCTGATGAATTGCACCCTCCGCCTGAAACGGTTAGCAAGCAAATATGGGAAAAGAGACGACACCGCCGCCGAGCGGCATTGAGAACATCAATCTCAAGAATGCGCTGGAAGAGCGCTATCTGGCCTATGCCTTGTCGACCATCATGCACCGGGCCCTGCCCGACGTGCGCGACGGATTGAAACCGGTGCACCGGCGCCTTCTCTACGCCATGCGTCTTTTGAAACTCGATCCCGGTGCGGGCTTCAAGAAATGCGCCCGTGTTGTCGGCGACGTCATCGGTAAGTACCACCCGCACGGCGACCAGGCGGTTTATGACGCTCTCGTGCGCCTCGCACAGGATTTCGCGCAGCGCTATCCGCTGATCGATGGCCAGGGCAACTTCGGCAATGTCGACGGCGATAATGCCGCCGCCATGCGATACACCGAAGCCCGCATGACCGACACGGCCAAGCGGCTGCTCGATGGTCTCGATGAAGATGCCATCGACTTCCGCGAGACCTATGACGGCGAGGACAAGGAACCGATCGTCCTGCCAGGCGGTTTCCCGAACCTGCTCGGCAACGGCTCCTCCGGTATCGCCGTCGGCATGGCGACCTCCATTCCGCCGCACAATGCCTTCGAGCTTTGCGAAGCCAGCCTGCATCTGATCAAGAACCCCAATGCGGAAACATCGGAGCTGCTTGAGTTCATCAAGGGTCCGGATTTCCCGACCGGCGGTCTGCTTGTCTCCGACCAGGGTTCCATCCGTGAGGCCTATGAAACCGGCCGTGGCAGCTTCCGAGTCCGCGCCCGCTGGGCGGTGGAAGATCTGGGTCGCGGCCAGTGGGCCATCGTCGTCACCGAAATCCCTTACCAGGTGCAGAAGTCGCGGCTGATCGAAAAGATCGCCGAGCTTCTGACCGCCCGAAAACTGCCGCTCCTGGACGATGTGCGCGACGAATCCGCCGAAGACATCCGCATCGTGCTGGTGCCGCGCTCGCGCAATGTCGACGCCAACATCCTAATGGAGTCCCTGTTCAGGCTGACGGACCTGGAAAACCGGTTCTCGCTGAACATGAACGTCCTTTCCATGGGCAAGGTGCCGATGGTGATGGGACTGAAGCAGGTCCTGCGCGAGTGGCTGGATCATCGCAAGGAAGTGCTGATCCGCCGTTCCGAGCACCGGCTTGGCCAGATCAACCATCGGCTCGAAGTCCTTGCCGGTTACCTGATCGCCTATCTGAACCTCGACGAAGTCATCCGCATCATCCGCGAGGAGGACGATGCCAAGGCCTCGCTCATCAGAACATTCGAGCTGACTGACGTCCAGGCCGAAGCCATCCTCAACATGCGCCTGCGGTCCTTGCGCAAGCTTGAGGAATTCGAAATCCGCAAGGAGCATGAGAAGCTCTCGGACGAGAAGGACGAGCTGACCAAGCTGCTTGGCTCCGATGCCCGTCAATGGACGAAGATCTCCAAGGAAATCGCCGAGATCTCGAAGGTCTACGGTCCGGAAACCGAAATCGGCAAACGCCGGACCGACAAGTCCGAAGCGCCGGAGACCGACATTGTCGACATCCAGCAGGCGATGATCGAAAAGGAACCGATCACCGTCATCATTTCCGAAAAGGGCTGGATCCGGGCCATGAAGGGCCACCAGTCGGATCTCTCCAGCGTCGTCTTCAAGCAGGGCGACAAGCTGAAGCTCTCCTTCCATGCGGAAACGACCGACAAGATCCTGCTGTTTTCCACCGGCGGCAAGTTCTTCACTCTCGGCGCCGACAGGCTGCCGGGCGGGCGCGGTCATGGCGAACCGCTCCGCCTGATGGTGGAGATGGACGAGGCCCAGGACGTCGTCAACGCCTTTGTCTACAAGCCCGGCCGCAATCTGCTGCTGGCAACGACCGAAGCCCGTGGCTTTGTCGTCAACGAGGACGACGTCGTCGCCAACACCCGCAAGGGCAAGCAGGTTCTGAACCTGACCGCGCCTGTGGAGGCATCCCTTTGCGTCGAGGCCCTGGGCGATCAGGTGGCGATCATCGGCGAGAACCGCAAGCTGCTGGTCTTCCCGATGGCGCAGATCCCGCAGATGAGCCGTGGTCGCGGTGTCAGGCTGCAGCGCTACCGGGACGGCAACATTTCCGATATCCGTGTCTTCAAGGGCGAGGATGGCCTGACCTGGACCGACAGCTCCGGCCGCAGCTTCACCCGTTCCATGGACGAGCTCGCCGACTGGCGGGGCGAACGCGGCCAGGCCGGCCGCCTGCCGCCGACCGGTTTCCCGCGGTCGAACAAGTTCGGGCCGGCGAAGCTCTAGGTTTGATCGTTTCAGGATTGAATTGAACTGGCGGCGCACAACTGCCGCCAGTGTCCGGGCGTCATGCCAAAGGCCCGCTTGAAATGCCGCGTCATGTGGCTCTGGTCGGCAAAGCCGCTGGCATGGGCAGCATCGGCCAACGCCGCCCCCTGCCCCAGCGCCGCCTTTGCCCGCTCCAGACGCCTCATCACAAGGTAGCGATGCGGGCTGGTGCCGAATGCGGACCGGAACTGACGGGCGAGCGTGAACCGGTCCATCCCCGCCAGGTCTTCCAGCTCTTCCATCTTCACAGCTTCGCTGCAGGCTTCGCGCAACAGGCGTCCGCAGGCCTTGAGTACCGGCCAGTTCAGCGCGCTTTTCCGCGATGTCCGGTTGTCCGAATGCCGGTCGAGGCAGGCGGCGAGATCCGCCACCAGGCAATCGCGCCGGAATGCGCCCAGCCCCTTGTCCATGTCACCAAGCGCGTCCCTCAGATCCCTCTGAAATTCCGGATCGGAAATGACCGGCGTCGGCAGGAACGGCAGACCGGGGGAACCAACGCCCGCGAGAGCTTCGCCGATCATCTCCGGCGGCACGTAGATCATCCTGTAGCGCAGCCCGCGTTCCGTGCCCGCGCCGCCGTCATGCACTTCGTCCGGGTGGATAACGATGACCTGCCCTGGAAGCGACGCACGCTGCTCGCCGCGATAGTTGAAGGTCTGAACACCGCTGATGGTCAGGCCGATGGCGTAGGTGTCGTGACGGTGCGGCGCGAAGCCGTTGCCGCGAAACCGGGCTTCGATGCGCTCGATACCGTCTTCCGATGGCCCGACCAGTATCCCGTCCCGGTCGGGCTTGCACAAACGTTCAAGACCGCCGGTGCCATGCCCGGCTATCCCAGCCTCTTCCCTTTCCCTTTGAAATCCCCGCATGGAGTTGAAAGTCATGTTCGAAACCAAATTCGTCGTTATCGTCCGCGAAGATCTTGCCATCTGGCAGAAGCTGAATGTAACCGCCTTTCTGGCGACAGGCGTCGCAGCGGCAAAGCCCGAGATGATCGGCGAACCCTATCGCGATGCAGCCGGCAATGTCTATCACGCGATGAGCGTGCAGCCGATCATCGTCCTGAGTGCCGATGCCGATATCCTTGCCAAGGCCCGCAAGCGTGCGCTGGAGCGGGACATTCCCGCCAGCCTCTATATCGAGGAGATGTTCGCGACCGGCCACGACAGTGCCAACCGGGAAGTGTTTTCGCGGTTTTCGCCGGAAGACGGCCGGGTCGTCGGCATGGCCTTTCACGCGGACAAGAAGGTTGCGGACAAGATCTCCAAGGGGGCCAAGATGCACGCCTGACGCGCCTCCTGCAAAAGTCTGATCACTCTCCCCTCGACGGACGCCACCGTTTGCGGGCAATCTGAGCCGGACAAAAGGCCCCCCAAAAAACGGGGTCCAATACATCGGGAGGAAGAATGATCGGGGCTTTCACCTTCAATACCAGCCAGAGGATCGTGTTCGAGAACGGCTCGGCGGCGAGGCTTGCGGACCATGCGGCCCCTTTCCTCGGGGATCGGCCGTTTCTGGTGACCGATCCGGGCATAATTTCGCTCGGTCTCCAGGACGCTTGTGAAGCTTCGCTGACGGGGTCCGGACGCGCACTCGCGCGCTTTACGGACGTGGTTGCAGACCCGCCGCGGTCACTGGTCGATGCTGCCGTCGAGGCGGCAAAAGCCCATGGAGCGACCTCCATCGTCGGTTTCGGTGGTGGCTCGTCGCTCGATGTCGCCAAGCTCGTTGCCCTGCTTCTGGGAAGCGGCGAAGACCTGGACGAAGCCTGGGGTGTCGGTAACGCAAGGGGACCGCGCCTGCCGCTGATCCTGATCCCGACGACCGCCGGTACCGGGTCGGAGGTGACACCGATCTCGATCATCACCGTGGGAGAGGAAGAAAAACGCGGTGTTGTTTCACCCCTTCTCCTGCCAGACCTTGCTGTGCTCGATCCCCTGCTAACCCTCGGGCTGCCCGCACCGGTCACCGCCGCAACGGGGATCGACGCCATGGTACATGCCATCGAAGGGTATGCGTCCAAATCGGCCAACAACAATCCCGTTTCCAGAACCCTTGCGGTGGAAGCGCTCCGCCTTCTCGGCGCCAATATCGAAAAGGCGGTCACGGCACCCGGAGACGTGGATGCCAGAGGCGCCATGCTGCTCGGCTCCATGCTGGCGGGCATGGCCTTTGCCAATTCGCCTGTCGCTGCGGTTCACGCCCTCGCCTACCCTATCGGCGGCACATTTCATGTTCCGCACGGGCTCTCCAACGCGCTGGTTCTGCCGCATGTTCTCAGGTTCAATAACGCGGTCGCAGCAAAGACTTATGCCGAAATCGCGCCGGAAGCCTTTCCCGATCTCGCAAGCGTTTCCGATCCAACCGACCGCGCCGGGCAGTTCGCGGACCGCCTGGCGGACCTTGCCGTACGGCTTGGCCTGAAGACACGCCTTTGCGAGGTTGGCATCGACGAGAAAGACGTGTCAAAACTGGCGCGCGATGCCATGAAACAGACCCGACTACTGGTGAACAATCCACGCGATTTGGGTGAAGCCGATGCCCTTGCAATCTACATGGCGGCCTTATGACACCCACAGCTCATCCACAGCCGGCGCGGCCCGAACCTTTAATGAGGTCCGATTTCAAGGCGTTTCAACTTATCCCCACAAGGTGGATGGATGTGGACATCTATGGCCACGTCAACAATGTGCAGTATTTGAGCTTCTTCGATACGGCCGTAAACCGCTGGTACATCGAAAACGGCCTGCTTGATCCAATAGCCGGCGAAGAAATCTTCCTCGTCGTCGAAACCGGCTGCCATTACTTTGCCGAGCTCACCTTTCCTTCGGTCATTTCCGCGGGTCTGTGGATCGAAAAACTCGGCTCCAGCTCTGTCGTTTTCCGGGTCGGGCTGTTTGCCGGCGAAGACATGCAAACCGCCGCTCACGGGCGCTTCGTCCACGTACATGTCGACCGGACAACGCGCCGTCCCCGCCCCATATCCGAAAGCAAGCGCGCGATACTAACAAGTTTGACGGCTTAAAAAGCCGTCATTTCGCCGGCAAGCAGGTCTGCACGCGCGCCCCACAGGTCCTGCACAGGAAAAGCGGTTGAAAGCCGAAGTTAATACTCACAGCCGGTACACAGGACATCCACATGTTATGCGCAAGCTCTCAACAGCTTACGCACAGTCATACAATTGTCACTTGATCGGTTTGTGGAAAGTCCTGCTCAGCTGAAAGTCTTCATAATGCGGGACTTCTCGCGCTGCCAGTCGCGCTTCTTTTCCGTCTCGCGCTTGTCATGCAGCTTTTTGCCCCGCGCAAGGGCCAGTTCCAGCTTGGCCCGGCCCTTGTCGTTGAAATAGAGCTTGAGCGGTACAATCGTCTTGCCTTCCTTCTGCACGGCTCCAGCCAGCTTGCCGATCTCGCGCTTGTGCAAAAGCAGTTTCCGCGGCCGGCGCGGTTCGTGGTTGAACCGGTTGGCCTGCAGGTATTCCGGAATATAGACGTTGTAGATCCAGATCTCGCCCTGATACTCGGCCGCGTAGGATTCGGCGATATTCGCCTTGCCGTTGCGCAGGGATTTGACTTCCGTGCCCTTCAGCTCGATCCCTGCTTCCAGCGTATCCTCGATCTCGAAATTGAACCGGGCCTTCCGGTTGTCGGAAATGATCGTCCGTCCCGGAGCGTCCCCTTTTTTCGGAGCCATCTTAATCCTTCAGGCGCGATCCGCCCTGTCCTCTTCGTTCAGTTGATCAAGCCGGCATGCGCCATGGCCGCACGCATCTCTGCGCGGGCCGCCTCGGAAATCGGCACCAGCGGCAGGCGCAGGTCTTCGCCAATTTTGCCAAGCAGCGACAACGCGTATTTCGCGCCGCCCGGGCTCGGCTCCAGGAACATGGCCCGGTGCAGCGGTGCCAGGCGGTCCTGATACTCCAGCGCCTTCTTGTAATCGCCTGCAAGCGTCGCCGCCTGGAATTCCGCGCAAAGGCGCGGCGCGACATTGGCGGTGACGGAAATGCAGCCAACGCCGCCATGGGCATTGAAGGCCAGCGCTGAAATGTCCTCGCCCGACAACTGGACGAAGTCCGGGCCGCAGAGGTGGCGCTGACGGCTTGCCTTGGCCATGTCGGCAGTCGCATCCTTCACGCCCTTGATGTTCTCGCAGGTCTGAAAAAGCTCGGCCATGGTTTCCGGTGTCATGTCGATGATCGACCGGCCGGGAATATTGTAGATGTAGATCGGAATACCGACCGCATCGTTGACCGCCTTGAAATGGGCCTTCAGTCCAGCCTGGTTCGGCTTGTTGTAATAGGGCGTGACAAGAAGGATTGCATCCGCCCCCGCCTTTTCCGCGTGCTGGGCAAAGTCGATCGCCTCGATCGTGTTGTTGGAGCCGGCACCCGCCATCACCGGAACACGGCCGGCAGCCGCTTCGACGCAAAGTTCAATCACCCGCTTGTGCTCGTCATGGGTCAGCGTCGGGCTTTCACCCGTGGTTCCCACCGGAACCAGACCGGAAGAGCCTTCCGCAATCTGCCAATCGACAAAGTCCTGAAACCGTTTCTCATCAAGCGCTCCGTCCTTGAACGGGGTAATCAGCGCTGGAATGGAGCCTTTGAACATTTCGGTTTCCTCTTGGATGACTTTCTCAATGCCGGCATGGGCAGCCGTCCTCTTCAGACGGAGGCGCAACATACTCATCTGCCGCACAAGGAGCAATGCTTCGCGCAGCATTCAACGGCCGCTTTTCGTCTTTTCTTAAGCCGACTGCGTTCTTCGCGCGACACTTTTCGCACCGACTTAACGCCTTCTTTGGAGCGTTCCTATTGGCAGTCTCCCATTCCGGCCTCTATCTTTCCGGGAAGCAATTATCAGATGGAAACGTTTCGGGAGACACTCATGACAACTGCGCCGCAGGAAGCGCTGAAAGACACCACGGCAGTCACGGCCGGGTCCTCTTCGGACTTCACCTGGCAAGGTCCGGATGGATTGCTGCTTTCGGGACGCCAGTGGTGGCCAGTCCCCTCGCCTGATGGCGGAAGAAATACAACGCCGATCCCGGTTCTTTGCTTGCCGGGACTTTCCCGAAACATAAGGGATTTCAATGACATTGCCGCGTTCCTGCAGTCCCGCGGCCACAGGGTGATCGCACTTGATTATCGCGGCCGGGGAAAGAGCGCCTGGGATCCGGACTGGCGGAACTATGCGCTCACCGTGGAGGAAAAAGACATCGATGCGGCGATCGAGGCGCTCGGCCTTGACCGCTTCGCCCTGCTCGGCACCTCGCGCGGGGGGCTGCATGCGCTGGCGATGGGCCTGCGCTACCCGGCAACGCGCATGGCCGCGGTCATTTTCAACGATATCGGCCCTCACATCGAAATGCGCGCCATCCACCGGATCGCCGCAACGCTTGGCCGGAACATGAAACATTCGTCGTTTGACGCCCTGGCATCAGGCCTTGAGCATGTTCTCGGCCAGCAATTTCCCGGTTTCGCGTCGAAGGACTGGCTAAAGCTGGCAGGCCAGCTTGCCTCGGAACAGGACGGCGGTGTGGTGCTGGACTACGATCCTGCCCTCGCACACCAGTTCGCGAGCCTCGACGATGCGGCGCCGGCTCCAGATCTCTGGCCGCTCTACGAAAAGCTCAAGGACCGGCCTGTCCTGGTTCTGCGCGGCGCACATTCCGATCTTTTGAGCGCGCAGACTTCGCAGTGCATGATCGAAAGCCATCCGAGCGCCAGCCTCAGGACCATTGCCGGCCAGGGTCACGCGCCTGTTTTGTGGGATCGGGATACCCATGAAGCAGTAGCCGGTTTCCTGAAAGGCGTTTGACCGCGGTCCTGACGAACAAAGCGTGTCGCGTCCAATTGAATTCAAGTGACCCGCTTTTTCTCTTATTTGACGCACGCCTTTTTTGCGAAAACCCGGAAACCACTTTTTCGCGACGTGCTCTGATTGACCGTTCGCCCGTCAGCGACTGCAGCTGGCACGAAACCGTTTGCCGTCTTGTCCGATTTCTTTGAACAGGAGGGGTTCGGCCGATTTCCTGGTCAGGTTCTACGAAGCCCTTGAGACAAAAAAGAAAACCCGGCGTTTCCGCCGGGTTTTCCCTCAAACCTCGAGTGAGGATTGATTAGAACGTGCGCTGCATACGAACACCGAAGAGCAGAGCGTCGGTGTCGCCAGAGCCGTCGATGTCGGTGTTGGAGTAGCCCATGTCGGCACCCATCACGAAGCCAGAGACCGGCTCCCACTGAACGGAACCGTCGATTGCGTAACGGGTCACGTCGCCGATGGCAGCGTTCTGGTCCATGTCAACCTGAGCGTACGAGCCGTCAAGTGCGAGACCGATGGTCGAGGTAGCCTGGATGTACAGACCACCAGACAGGGAGTAACCGCTGTTGGTGTCGTCGCCGGTGTAGTCGGACACGCCGGTCACGCCGGTGATGCCGTTACCGATGTAGGACAGAGCGCCGTCAGCGTAGAAGCCCTGGAAGTAGATGTTCGAACCGGAGTTGATCATCGGCAGGTTGAAGCTCACGCCTGCGCCAACTGCCCAGCCGAGGTTGTCTTCACCGCTGGTTGCGTTGTTGTTGGCAACATCCGGGTAGACCTGGTGCAGAGCACCAACCAGCTTGGCAGCGCCCCAGCCCTGAGAAATGCCGAGAGCAGCAACGACGTCCGGAGCACGGGTGCCGCCGTAGGCGCCGACTTCACGACCAGAGCGGTCTTCGAGAGCGATCGTAGCAGACAGGCCGTTGCCGAAGGCAGCGGTGTAAGCGATCTGGTTGAGCGTGGTGTCCGACCAGTCGCGGGTGACAACACCCATGAAGGTCTGACCGGTGTAGATGTTGGCGTTAGAACCGAGGTAACCAGCCGTCAGGCCGCCCCACTGGATGTAAGCGTTGTCCAGCGTGGAGCTGTTCACACCGTTTACGTTGGTCATGTACATGGAGACGTATGCACGCAGGGTACCGAATTCGGTTGCGGTGCGAGCGTCGAGGTACAGGTAACCACGAGACAGCCAGGAATAGCCATCGGAGTCACGGTTGCCCCAGTTGCCGTCGTCCAGGACGTTGTTCACAACGAACTGGGTACGAACACGGCCGCCGACGCGCAGGCAGGTTTCGGTGCCCGGGATGTAGTAGAAGCGTGCGCCGTAAGCGTCGCAGACGCGAACGTAGTCAACCGGCTCCGGAGCAACCGGAAGATCGGCAGCCTGGGCGGTGGTGGCAGCGGCTGCAGCAGCAGCGCCGAGCATCAAGCTCTTGAGTTTCATTTCTGACCTCCAATCAGTCATATCAATCGGCACTAATAAAGAAGCACCATTGTCCCCGCGAATTATGTCTGTGTTTGCCACCGGCCGGAGGTTGGATGTCCGAGGTATCAAACCAGTGCGGCACGAAGCCGCTCGCAAGATGACCATACGCATCCGATTTTCTGGTTCAACACAGAATGCAGCCAGCACCTGCCGTCAGGGCTGTTTTCAAAAACCGGTGTTGCGCGAATGTCACAAAAACGGATCGGAAATTTAGAAACTGTTAGGAAACAGGCTCAAAAGCGGCTGTAGACAAGACGCAAAGCAGTTCGCGCAGCCGAATGATCCGGACCGAAAAGGGCAAGAATCGCCTTCCCCAAAAAGGGGACGGCCCGGCAGATTGGAGCCTGCCGGGCCGCATGACTGACTGGAGTTCAGAGAATCACAGTCAGATTCTAATCAGATGATTAGAACGTGCGCTGCATACGAACACCGAACTTCAGTTCGTCGGTGTCGCCAGAGTTGTCGATGTCGGTGTTGGAGTAGCCCATGTCGGCACCCATCACGAAGCCAGAGACCGGCTCCCACTGAACGGAACCGTCGATTGCGTAACGGGTCACGTCGTTGCCATTGTTGGACATGTCAACGGCTGCATAGGAACCGTCAAGTGCCAGACCGATGGTCGAGGTTGCCTGGATGTACAGACCAGCAGACAGGGAGTAACCGCTGTTGGTGTCGTCGCCGGTGTAGTCGGACACGCCGGTTGCGCCGGTGATGCCGTTACCGATGTAGGACAGAGCGCCGTCAGCGTAGAAGCCCTGGAAGTAGATGTTCGAACCGGAGTTGATCATCGGCAGGTTGAAGTTCACGCCAGCGCCAACTGCCCAGCCGAGGTTGTCTTCACCGCTGGTTGCGTTGTTGTTGGCAACGTTCGGGTAGACCTGGTGCAGAGCACCAACCAGCTTTGCAGCGCCCCAGCCCTGGGAAATGCCGAGAGCAGCAACGACGTCCGGAGCACGGGTGCCGCCGTAGGAACCGACTTCACGGCCGGAACGGTCTTCCAGAGCGATCGTGGCAGACAGGCCGTTGCCGAAGGCAGCGGTGTAAGCGATCTGGTTGAGCGTGGAGTCAGCCCAGTCGCGGGTGACAACACCCATGAAGGTCTGACCGGTGTAGATGTTGGCGTTAGAACCGAGGTAACCAGCCGTCAGGCCGCCCCACTGGATGTAAGCGTTGTCCAGAGTAGCAGAACCAGCGCCATTCACGTTGGTCATGTACATGGAGACGTATGCACGCAGGGTACCGAATTCGGTTGCGGTGCGAGCGTCGAGGTACAGGTAACCGCGAGACAGCCAGGAGTAGCCTTCGGAGTCACGGTTGCCCCAGTTGCCGTCGTCCAGGACGTTGTTCACAACGAACTGGGTACGGACACGGCCGCCGACGCGCAGGCAGGTTTCGGTGCCCGGGATGTAGTAGAAGCGTGCGCCGTAAGCGTCGCAGACGCGAACGTAGTCAACCGGCTCCGGAGCAACCGGAAGATCGGCAGCCTGGGCGGTGGTGGCAGCAGCTGCAGCAGCAGCGCCGAGCATCAAGCTCTTGAGTTTCATATCTGACCTCCAAAAGTCAATTTTCACTGGCACCGGCCTGACCAAACGGCCTGACAGGCACCATCCCCGCGATTTCGTACAAAAACGATCCAGTATTTCTTTTCCGAACCATTTTTTTCTGGCGATTACTCGCCGTCGCAAAACCTAAGAACCAAACTCGATGCGGCACAGCAAGCCCAAACTACCACATAGAGGAACACAGAAGTCGTCGTGTGTTTTTTCTGCAACATGCTGTTTTGCAACATATTTTTCTTACTCTTGGTCAGAATTGACGCACCCACATGTTCACATTAAATTAATATCAAAGATTCCTTAACGTCACTTAGACTCTTTAGAAAAACCTTCCGTTGGCGCAAAAATATAAATACTTTCAAGAAAATAAATAACTAAAACCCAGTACAGCCCTAAGGTTGAAATATTTTTTCTTCGCAATTAAAAAATTTTGTACGGAATACTATCTCTTTTCCTTTTTGACGCAACATAGGTAGTTTTATCGGTTCTTTTTGCGACCCTCCTTTACGGAATGCCGTTTAGGGCCCGGAAGTCAGACTTCGAATGCAGCAAGTTGCTGTCTGCGACGCAAACGCGGGAGAAAAACCAGGCCTACGGATCCTTTGCATGCACAAGATTCGGCACTTGATCACGCATACGAAGTGATTTGGAACGAGTTCAGGAGCAATTCGGTAAACCTTGCTACCATCAGCACATCGTCGAAGGGGATCGCGTTGATCAGCCGGTAGTGGCATTTCCAGGTAAGGTATAGGGCAAATGATCGGCGCCGTTGTTGGCGTCGATGCGGTTTATCGGTTTGCGATTGGATGCCTGCAATATTCCAGTTCAGGGTTACCGGCACTGCCGGAAGCAAGGTCGGGCGGCATTGAAGGCATTTTCGAAGCAAGCTCTCGAAATGCGGTAGAATTCCTGGCAGCGACACGTCGGTATTGCGGACTGGAGATCTGGAGCGCTTAACGGTTCGACCGAAGCATTCGGTTTACCGTCCAGCGAGGCGATTGTACGGAGGGACGCAAAGTCCATGGCCGGACTATGGACTTTGCGTCCGACAAAGCAGACTTTCGCCGGACGCGAACCCGAAGGGCCAGGCCGGTATTACTCAGTACCATCGGGAACTATCTCTGCCGTGCGGCCAGCGCAGCATTCGGCATTTCACTCGATCTTGCACTAAACCGGCCTCGGCAAAACACTTCAAACCGACCGAGAGGTACTCTAGCGCAGCAGAACGGTGATTCCCGCGCTGTTTCCGTCCGCATCGACAATGGTCACGTCTGTAAAACCTGGCGCATCGGGCTGCCAGACGAGTTGGCGCTCTTGCTGTGTCGTCTGGAGTGGCCGGCCATTGACCAGGAAGGAGAAGGGGCCCGCCCCACCCTTGAACTTGACGACCAGCGGCTGCGCCGCCAAGCCGTCGTCCACACCAGGATTGAAGTCGAGATCCAGTTCTGCCCCGTCGGGCGGATAAGATATCTGGAGCGTGTTGCCGCGCCGGGCCGTTGCCAGGCGCTGAGGCAGGCGTGCGTAGCGCAATGGCTGCGGCACCTGAAGGTCCGCCATCGCCATCGCTTCCGCCGGACCGTCCGGCAAGGGCACGCGTTTCGGGCCCAGGGTCTGGAAAACCTCAAAGAGAACCGGCACCGCGACCACCGCCCCGGTTGCTCCGGGCACCGGTGTCCCGTCCGGGCGCCCTGACCAGACGGCAACCACATATTTGCCGTCATAGCCAACCGCCCAGGCATCCCGGTAGCCGTAGGCCGTGCCGGTCTTGTAAGCGACATGAGAGGTTTCCGCACTCTGGGGCTGAGGCAGGCCGGACAGGATATCGCCGACAAGCCAGGCGGCCTTTTCGCTCAAGACCGGCTGCGGGGCAAAAGGTGCGGCGTCCCGAGCGCAACCCACCCGGCAAACGCTGAGAGCAACGGGTGAACCGCCTCGCGCCAGCGCCGCATAGGCTTGCGTCAGGTCTCTCAAGGAGAGCCCGAGCCCGCCAAGGCTGATGGCAAGACCGGGAGCAATCCCCTTTTCCATGACCGGCTGAACACCCGCCCTCTTCAAGCGTGCAATCAGTCTTGCCGGCCCGACAGCCTCCAGAAGCTTGACGGCCGGCGTGTTCAAGGACAGCTGCAAGGCTTCTCTCAGGGTCACGGTGCCCTGATAGGACTGGTCGAAATTGGTTGGCTGGTAGCCGCCGATATCCGTCGCCCGGTCTTCGATATAGCTGCCGGGCAGACCGATCCCCTCCTCGAAAGCCAGGCCGTAGATGAACGGCTTGAGTGTCGACCCGGGCGAGCGAGTCGCACGTGTCATGTCCACGTGCCCCTGACGGGCATCGTCGAGGAGATCCGGTGCACCGACGCTGGCCAGGATTTCGCCGGTCTGGTGATCGGCAACAAGAATTGCCATGGAAACCGGTGCCGGCATCGTACCGGCCTTGCGCTGCGCAAGCGCCTCGAGGGTCGCCTGCAGGTCCCGGTCGAGTGTCAGTCGATGGACTGTTTCCTGCGGAGAACCGGATTTCGCCTGCCTGCTTTCATGCGGGGCAAGAAACGGCATGGCATAGCGGAGCGCCCGGACTGGTTCCGCCGCCGCCGAAGCTGCGTCCTCTTTGCTCAGAACACCAGCGGTGACCGCCCGGGCCAGAACGCGATTGCGTGCGATCTTCGCCGTTTCTGGAAACCTGTCCGGACGCCTCCCTTCCGGGCTTTGCGGCAAGGCGACGAGCAGCGCCGCTTCGGCCGGTGTCAGCCGCCCCGGCTCCTTTCCGAACCAGGTCAGGGACGCGGCGCGGATGCCCTCCAGATTGCCACCGAAAGGAGCACGCAGCGCATAGAACCGAAGGATGTCCTGTTTCGAGAAGGTGTTTTCCAGTTGCACGGCCTTGAGAAGCTGCTCGTATTTGCGCTGGACTGATTTGGTCGGCGTTTCTTCCAGAAGCCGTGCCACCTGCATGGTCAGGGTCGATCCGCCGGAGACGACGCGGCCTTGTCGCAGGCTTTGCCATCCGGCGCGGGCGATGGCTCTGAGATCGAATCCGCCGTGGCTGTGAAAGCGCTTGTCCTCGAAGGCGAGCAGCATGCGGAAATAGAGCGGGTCGATCCGGTCAAGTTCGACCGGCAGACGCCACTTGTCGTCCGAGCTGGTGAAGGCCCGCAACAGCAGGTCGTCGCGATCAAGTACGACGACGGAGAGGGAGAGATCGGCGACCTCCGGCGGCAGCGTCAAGGTCTTGTAATCGTGCCGGACCTTCAGGGCGGCGCATGCGAACAGGACAGAAAAGCCCAACCCGGCAGCAGCTGCCCACCGCCGGATCGATTGCCAATCATGCCGCCTCGATCTCATCGCGGGCTCTTACCGGGCCGGCCCCAGCACCACGAACCGGCTGGTTCCCGAGATCGCGCGCCGATCGGGACGGTACATGTCCTCGACTGATGCCGGTGGATGGCTGTAGCTGCCGGGTGTCGCCGCGCGCGCAAGATAGGCAAAGCTCAGCTCGCGGGCACTCCATCTGGTCTGGTCCACGGCCACTTCGAAGCGGTCGCGGTAGAAGGACGAGTGATCCGGCTCATCCACCGTCGACAGGAAGGAAAGACCACCCAGATCGCCGGAGCGCACCAGACGCGGATTGTCGATGACGAGACCGGCCGGCAGCCGGTCGACCACCATCAGGCGTCCGGGATGTTCGGTGAGCGCCCGTACCGTCAGAACCACGGCGACGCGCGTGTTGACGGGCACTGCTGAGGCATCAACCTCGTTGCCATCAAGGTCGTAGACCTTGCGTTCGATCGCATAGTCCTTGCCGCCCGCTGGCTCCGGAACAAGCGGTTGACCGGCAACGGAGACCAGAATTTCCGTTGCTGCCGACCCATTGTTCCTGATCTCTGCCGGATAGGCGGCGACTTCCTCGCCGGCGAGCGACCAGGCAAGCCGTCCGGGCGTCACTTCGCCCCGGACAGATATCCGGGCATCCTGCGCCGATTCATTCAGCGCATTGGCTGCCAGCAGCATCCAGGCCATTTCCTGGGTCGAGCGGTAGCGATCCTTGTCTTCCGCCTTTTTCAGGAAACTGATGGCCTCCGCCTTGAGGCTGTCCTCCATCGCCGCCGAGGCGACATAGTCGGTGAGACCGGCGCTGTCGCGCAGGATCGAGCCGTAGTCGTCGCGGTAGTAGGACGGTTTTTCCAACGGCAGGGCGGCAAGCGCCGCGCGGAAGCCGATGGTAGCCCGGTCCCGCTCGCCATAAAGGGCAAGCCCGGCCGCCACCTGGGCCTTGGCGAGCGGCGTCGCGAAGTTCTTGAGCTTCGCGTCGAGATAATAGCGCAGGTCCCCCATGGAGGCGCGGCCGTTGCGGGCGAGCACATAGAGCGCATAGGCAACGCCTTCCCCGCCGTCCTGGAAATCGGACGCATAGGCGATCCGGTTCTCAAGATTGTCCAGTGCACTGGTAAAGGCGAGATCGGCAACCTGATAGCCCTTCTCCCGCGCCCTGGTCAGGAAATCGGTGACATAGGCATCAAGCCAGGTATCGCCGTTGCCATAGCTGCTCCACAGGCCGAAATCGCCAGAGGACGACTGGTTGGCCAGCACACGGGCGATCGCCTTGACCACCCGCTCGCGAATGGCATCGTCACCGCCAAGCCCGGCCGCTTCCGCCACCTCGCTCAGGTAAAGCAGAGGCAATGCACGGCTGGTCGTCTGCTCCGTACAGCCATAGGGGTAGCGGTCGAGCGCTGCCAGCAGGCCTGCAACATCGATGCTTGCAGCGCCTCCGGCAGACAGGGTGATGTCGACCGTGTCGGCACGAAGGCCGTCGAAGGTGTCCGAGCTCAAGGACAGGCTGTCGCCCGAGGCAAGGGCGAAGGTCGAACGGCGCACCACTTCCGGCTGTGTGTCCTCGATCTCCAGACTGAAGCGTTTGACGTAGGATCTATCTTCAGGCCCGGTCAAGGAAGCAACAACCTCCGACCTCGTCAGAAGTCCACCCGCGCTGACGCCCATCAGCACCAGCTCCTTCTTGCCGGCGGCAAGGTCGATCGAGCGGGTCTGGCTACTCGTCCCGTCTTCAAGGCTGAGGCCTTCTGCGACGGAAACCTCAAGTTCATAGGTTCCGGACGCGCCATCAACATTGTCGATCTCAAGCGCGATCCGCGACGTGTCGTTCGGTGCCAGGAAGGAGGGTGCACTGGCCGTCACAACCACGGGTGAGCGAACCTGGACTTCCTGGTCGCCATGCCCAACCCCGTCCTTGGTCCAGGCGACCGCCATCAGCTTGACGGCGCCGTTAAAGGCGGGAATGTCGAAAGACAGGGTTGTTTCGCCGTTGTCGCCGACCTTTACAATGCCTGAGAACAGCGCCAGCGGTTCTTCATCGGGCGGAGGAGCATCGAGCCGCATGCCTGCGGCGTCTCCTCCGGAGCGTACCCGCCCCAGAGTTCCGGCGGTGCGGTCGATCAGCTGGCCATAAAGGTCGCGGATATCCGTGCCGAGCCGGCGCTGGCCGAAATACCAGCTGTCCGGGTCCGGCGTCTTGTAACCGGTCAGGTTCAAAATGCCGACATCGACTGCCGCAACAGTAAGATAGGCCTCTGTTCCGGCTTCAAGGCCGGCAAGCTTGACCGGCACGTCAAGGGTTGTTTCCGGCAGGATCTTGTCCGGCGCGGAGAGTTCGACACTCAACTTGCGCGCACCCGGGTCCACCTGCAGCCAGGAAAGACCGATTGCGCGTGAAGGCATGCGCTTCTGGTCCAGATTCATCGGCCGGTAGAGGCTTGCGGTGATATAGGCACCAGCACCCCAATCGTCGCTGACCGGGATGTCGATTTCGGTTTCCTCGGCCGAGACCTCCACCGCCTTGCTGCTGACGAAGCCGCCGGAGACGACATTCACCACGGCCACTCCGGCCATTTGCGGTATCAGGCGCAGTTTCGCCGTATCACCCGGGCGGTAGCTGGCCTTGTCCAGGCCGACATCCAGATAGTCCGGCGTGTCGGAGGTGGCGTCGGCCGAATACCAGCCGGCATCGAAGCTGACGCGCGTCGAGGTCTGCAGATCGCCGATGCCTTCGACGTCGAGACGGTACTCGCCCCATTCGACCGGCAGCGACAGCTGGGCCGGCTGGCCCGCCTTTACGTCGACCTTGCCGGTGGCCACCCGCCGCGTCGTGGTGATCGGCTCATAGGACCAGTTGCCGTCATAGCGGTACCACTGATACCGCCGGTCCACCCGGGAGAGCGTCCAGCCGACATTCGTGGCATCTGTCTGTTGCCCGTTGGCGTCGACCACGATGACCGCGAAGTTTGCCGGTCCGCCTTCGTCAACGCCACCGTCAAAGGCGGGCTTCACGCCGATGCGCGGACCGTCGAGGGCGACGGGAAGCTTCAGGTCGCGCTCGACATAACGGCCGCCGGCCTCCACCAGCCGTGCGATCAGCTCACCGTCGTAGAGCATGGTCGTCACCGGCAGGTCGGGCATCGTCACCTCGAAGGTGAGTTTGCCGTCGTCGTCGGTGCGCAGGTTCGAAGACATCGACCCGCGCTCGGAATAGGCATCGGTCTCCGGCACGCCGAACTCATAACCGGGATAGGCTTCGAGCTTGCGCACCGGACGCACGATCACATCGCCTTCAAGCGTCTGACCGCTCGCCGGAGAACCGTAGAGGAACTTTGCATCCAGCGAGACTTCGGTCGGCCCCGTCCGGCTGAAGGTCTTGGCGTCCGTTTCAAGGTCGAAATCGACCCGCTCGGGCTGATAGTCCTCCACCAGGAAAGTCTGCTCCGAGAGAGCCCTTCCCTTGGGATCGGCAAAGACACGCCAGGACCAGATGCCCTGCTGGGCGGACGAGGCAAGCACCAGATCCTGCAGATAACCGCCAAGACCGCCGTCTTCGACCGTGTAACGGGCCTGTTCAACACCGTCCGGCCGGGTGAAGACAAAGGTCAGCGGGAAGTCCTGCTGGGCGACGGCGGCGGCGTTCCGCAGCAACGCCTGCGCATGGACGGTCTCACCGGCCTTGTAGATACCGCGGTCATTCCAGGCGAAGACGTCCAGCGGACCAGGAGCGGGCCGGCCTTCGACGCCACGGTCGGACAGATCGAATGCGGGTTTGCGCAAGTCCAGGAAGGAATAGTCCCCTTCGCCGGTTTCGGCCACCAGAATGCCAGGAGCCTGACCGCCCCGGCCGCGCGTCAGGCCAACGGCGAACTCGGCAAAACCGTCCGCATTCGTCGTGGTTTCACCGAGAATGTCGTTGTTGACCGCCAGCAGGCGGACAGTGACACCTTCGATGGCCTTGGCGCTTGTCAGCGAGCGGATGTTGGCGACGATGCCATTGTCGCCGGACAGGGTGGTAAGACCGAGATCGGAGACAAGGAACCACTGGGTGGCCTGGGCGCCCCAGCGGTTCTGCTGGTCGAGCTTGGAACGCGCCGTCATTGCGTAGATGCCGGGTTTCATCTCGATACCCGTCTCGGAGACCGGGATCGCGGTGGTGATGTCCTGGTTCAGTTCATTGCCGGTCTCGACAATGCCCTTCCAGACCCTCTCGCCAAGTTCGTCCTCGATCTGGTTGGCCTGCCAGTTGTCGAGCTGGCGCAGGAAACGGTTGTCGCGCAGGATATCGGCAACGGACCGGTTGCCGACCCGGTAGATCGTGGCCTCCACCTCGCTGGTGTTGACGGACACGATCGGGATCGTCGGGTTGCCGCCGGAGGGCAAAACGTAGGAGCGGCTGAGGAAGCTCACCGAAGGCGACCGGTCCTTCACATAGACCGAAATCTCCGCGGATTTTTCCAGTTTTTCGCCGTCTGATGCCGGCAGGCCGCTGCGGGCGGTGATCTGGTAGCGGCCGCCATGCTTCAGCCCATCGGCGCAGATCTGATTGCCTTCCGATTCAACGGCGAAAGTTCCCTCGCCCGTAACACTCACATAGGGGCTCATGTCCTCGCCGATGGGCAGGTTCTGCGAAAAGACCAGGCAGATCCGGGGTGAAGCGCTGTCGCTGTCAACCACGTGATCGACGATGCGGAAGCCATGTTCTGCCATAAGGTCGTCATACTGGCGGCGGACGCTGCCATTTTCCTCAGCCGCAAGCGAAGCGCGATAGGCCTTGATTGCGGTCTTGTATTCGCTTTCGCGGACCAGCGAGCGGCCGACCAGCTCCAGTGCCAGCGCCCGCTCAGATGCGCTGACGGAACGCAGATAGGCATTGATCGAGGCCGAAACGGCGTTCTTGCGCTTGTTGGTGCGCTCCTGCCAGTCGTCGGGATTCTGCATCAGGAGGGCCGTTGCCAGCTGGGTCCAGGCCTCGTAGTCGCCAGGTTCCAGCTTGATCACCTGCAGGAAATCTGCTTCTGCCGGAGCGCCGTTGTGGCGGCCGAGTTCCACCAGCCCGCTCTGGCGCAACTGGTCTACTGTCTGGCCGGTTGAACGAACATTGTTGGAGATGCTGAGCGAATAGGTTTCCGCGCTTTCCAGCTGCGATTTGGGCAGGAAGACAAGCTCCGCCTTGCGGTCGGCGCTTTCGTCAGCTCGCGGCGCCTTGACCTCGACCACCCGGCCGGCAACCGCGCCGGCGAAGCTCTGCAATTCGCCAAAATCGGTTTTCAGGAAACACCAGCCGGCGGAGGTGTTGAACGTGAAGGCGCGGCACTGATTGTCACCGAGGCAGGCTGTCTTGCAGCCTTCGATGTCGACACCTTTGACGGTTCGATAATCGCCGCCGAAGAAATCGGCGTCGTCGACGGTGACGATGCGCTTGTCCTGGGCCCCGGCGGCTGAAACCAGCATGGCAGCAGCCGCAGTTGCCGCGAATGCTCTCAAGGCCGGTTTCAGAAATGACTTGAGACGGTGCGGAGTGTTTTCACGAATAGTCTGAGAAAAAATCGAAAAATCAAACATGGCCATTCCTCCGGGGCCGGGAATTTTCCCAATCAAGACACCGGATCGTGACAAGGACAAGGCAAATATTGTTTCAGATGCGACTCTCCTGACGCCGGGATCAGAATGACTTAGGCCGCAGCCTAGGCTCTACCATTTCAAGATCGATCAGCTTTTGGACGCTCAACCGATTCCGGTGGGGCGTCCGCTGATCTAGCCGATCCGGGCGACAAGCTCCTCGACAAGCGCACCGACTTCCTGGGCGGCCTTGCTGGAAGGCGCTTCCTCGGTGACTGCAAAGCCCCGGCCCATGGCGGCGGCAAAAACAGTCCGGTTCCCCAGCCGTGCGGCCAGCGTGTCGTAGCCTGAGGCGGCAATCGCATCGGCCATTTCACCCGTGAGGGACGCCCGTGGAGGTACCCGGTTGAGGACGAGCAGCGCTGGAGTGTCTTCCCGGCTGGCCATCTCTATGGTTTGGGAAGTCGCCCACAGATCGACCGGGGTCGGCTGGATGGGCACGATCACGAAATCGGCGGCATCGATCGCCGGTTTGGCGTCGCTGTCGGTCTTGGGCGGCGTATCGATGATGACGTAGCCATGCGACTTGGAGAGCGCACGGGCCTCGCGCCGGGCACCCCAGCCGGAGGCGGTGCGAAATTCAAGGCCCGTTCCCTCCTCGCCCAGACTGTCTTCGCGCGCTTCGAACCAGGTGCCGAGCGAGCCCTGGGGGTCCACATCGAGGATCGCCACCGGTTCGCCGGAATGTTTGGCCAAGGCAACGGCAAGGTGGGCCGCCAGGGTGGTTTTACCTGACCCGCCTTTTTGCTGTGCAACAGTCAATATCCGTCCGGACATGCCAAACCTCCAGAAAATCACCAATATATTGTGCTTCTATTTTTTGCAACGCAACAAATCTCTGACTTTTCCAGATGAAATTCCGGCGTAATGTGCGAATTATGGCTATGATCAACAGTGATAGTTTTTAGAAAGTTGCCGTTGAGGGAGGCAGTGCTGAGGGAATTGCAAGAGCGGAGCTGGGCATTGCGCTGGCGCAATCCTGCGTTCTGCAAACGCCTTTTATACAGTGCTCTGAAACAGTCTCCCTGCATCGCAGCCGGCGGCCGGCCGCTGCAATTCAACCTGGCATGGCTGGAACGCTGGGCCGGGCATTTCGATGCTGCTGCCCGGCTCGCAGACGAAGCATTCCGGATGATGGACCCGAAGTCCGATCCGGAAGGCTGGTCGGAACTGCTCGTCATCAAATCCGTCTGTGTCTACAGCCTCGGCGAGCTTAGCCTTGCGGACGAAATCCTGGGGGAGAGCCTGGAGATCCTGGGCCCGGCCGCGCACAGCAGGGCCGGGATCGAGCCGCTGACGGTGCTCGCCAACATGTGCGCCTATTACCACGACTACGACAAGGCGCGGTCCAAGCTGGACGAGGCGATGGCGATTGCCGACAAGCTGGGGCTGGTCTTCGAGCACTCGCATATCCTACAGACCCTGTCGCGGACAGAACTGCGCTGCGGATCGCTAGACGCTGCCGTCACCGCTGCCCGATCCTGCCTGGAAGACGCACTGAAGCATCGCAACGCCGTCAACCTGCCCTATGCCTATGAAGTGCTCGGCGCTGCGCTGGTCGAGACCGGTGAATTGAAGCAGGCGCGTGACTGCGCCCGGCAGGGCCTCAAGTCAGCTCAATTCAGCCAGGATCACCGCGTTGCCTGCCATCTCTACTACGTTCTCGGTCTCGGCCTTTTTCAGGAGCAGCGTTACGACGAAGCCCGCAAGGAACTGGAGCACGGGCTGTTGAACGCGACCGCTGCTGATTATCACCACTGGACGCGCAACTTCTTCTACAAGCTGTCCCAGACCCATGAAGCTCTCGAAGAGCACCGCAGCGCCCTCGGTTACCTGAAGGCCTATGTGGAACTGCAGAAAAAGATGTTCACCGAGGAAACCGAGCGCCAGAGCAACGATTTCCGCAACCGGCTCGAATTCCGCCTCGCCCGCAGCAAAGCCGCGCACGAAAGGCAAGTCCGGACGAAAACCGAAAGGCTCAACAAGGATCTGAGCGAGGCCAACAGCGCGTTGCGGGACCTCAATGCCCAGATTGAACACAACGCCTTGCACGATGCGCTGACGGGCGTCGGCAACCGGCGCATGATGGCGCGTTTCTTCGAGGACGCCAGAAACGTTTTTCAAGCCGAAACGGAAGTCGCCGCGGTGCTGATCGATCTGGACCGGTTCAAGAGTGTCAATGACCACCTTGGCCATGCGGCCGGCGACCATGTCATCCAGACGGTTGCCAACCGGCTATCCGTTCTGCTGGAAGAGGGCGAAATGCTCATCCGGATGGGCGGCGATGAATTTCTAATCCTGTCGACAGTACGCACGGGCCAGCAAACCCTCTCGGCCCTCGCCGAGAGGATCATCCGCGACATCAACCTGCCCATGGCCATCCTCGACGGTCAGACCAGATCAGTCGGCGCCAGTGTCGGCGCGGCGGTTCGCACCGCAGGGCCGGGCCTCGAAAACGACTTGCTGCGTGCCGCCGACGAGGCCATGTACCGGGCCAAGCATACGGGGCGCAACAAAAGCTGCATGGCTGCGGGCGAGACCGAAGCGCCTGCAAGGGATGTGTCTTAGCCGTCAATCCGGCAAAGACCTCGCCCGTCGGCCTATTTACCGCCAAGAGCCGTATAGACATTCCAGGACGGCCGCCCGGTGACGGGCAGCCCGTATTTTGCTTCCGCCTGGCGGATGCCTTCCCGGGTTGCCGGACCGACCTTGCCGTCCGGTTCGCCGACATTGAAGCCGTTCCGGTTGAGCAATTTCTGCAGTTCCAGCCGCTGGGCGCGCGACAGACCGGGATTATCCGTCGGCCAGGGCGTCTTGAAGGGTTCGCCGCCCGAAACCAGCTCCGACAGAAGCGCGATGGCAAGGCCATAGGACGTGGAGGCGTTGTAAGACCGGAGCGCCTTGAAATTGTGGGTCACCAGGAAGGACGGTCCGCCAGCACCCGCCGGCTGCAACAGCGCGACATCCAGGTTTCCGGAAAGCCCGCCGCCATTGATCTGCGTGAAGCCCCGTTTGGCCCAGGTGGACATGGAGGCATAGCTTTTCAGCCCCGACGGGCCGGTGTAGCCATCCGGCGCTTTCACCTCGTAGCCCCAGGGGCGGCTGTTCTTCCAGCCGGCATTCTTCAGGAAATTCGCAGTCGAGGCGAGAGCATCCGGAACGGAATTGACCAGATCCTTGCGGCCATCGCCGTCGTAATCGACGGCAAGGCTGACAAAGGTGCTCGGCATGAACTGGGTCTGACCGAAGGCACCGGCCCAGGAGCCGACGAAATCCGAGGCCGGTACATCACCGCGCGAGGCGATCTGCAGCGTCTTCATCAATTCGCCCTGGAAGTATTTCTGCCGCCGCTTGCCGGCACAGACGAGGTTTGCCAAGGCGTGCGGCGTATAGAAGTCACCCTTGAATTCGCCGAAATCGCTCTCAATGCCCCAGACCGCGAGGACAACGTGCCTGTCGACACCGTAACGTTTTTCGATCGACGACAGCGTGCTGCCGTATTTTTTCAGATTGGCCTTGCCGTCCTGGATCCGTTCCGCATCGACCAGAAACGCCATGTAGTCCCAGATATCGGTCTTGTATTCGGGCTGCGAGGTGGAAAACCGGATGACCTTTTCGTCATAGGCCGCGCCGGACAGCATGCGCTCGGCAACTTCAGGCTTAACACCTGCCCCGATCGCCTGCTTTTTCAGCGAGGCGACACAGCTTTCGATGGCGAGCGCCGATCCGCTCATCGCCGCCAAAGCCAAACCGGTTCCGGTCACAATGCTCGTCAAATAATTCCGCATGCCTAATCGCACAGCCCCCTCCGCAGCTTCGAAGCACCTGATTCAGGTTGACACGCTAGCGCGACGGAAATGCGGCAGGAAGTGGGTGACGAGACTTATCAAGAAGAACCCGGCACCGTTTCCGGGCCGGGTCTTTCCGATTATGGGGCGATTGGCCTATTTGCCTTCGATCAGCTTGCGGCGCAGCCAGCTCGAGGCCTGGTCCATCGCGATCACCACGACAATCGTCAGGATGATGATGTAGCTGGTGTTTTCCCAATCGCGCGAGGTTTTCATGGTTTCAACCAGCAGAAGCCCGATCCCCCCTGCCCCGAGCGCACCGATGACGGTCGCCGAGCGCGTGTTTGATTCCAGGTAATAAAGCACCTGGGACACGAATACGGGCAGGATCTGCGGGATGACGCCGAAGCGGTAGCGCTGGATCTGGCTGGCACCGGTGGCGCGCACGCCTTCGACCTGACGGTTATCGATGTTTTCGAGCGCCTCGGAGAAGAGTTTGCCGAGCGAGCCCGTGTCGGTGAAAGCGATCGCCAGAGCACCGGTGAGCGGGCCGAGGCCAAAGGCCCGGATGAAGATCAGCGACCAGATCAGCATGTCGATGCCGCGCAGGAAATCGAAGACACGCCGCGTGCCGAACCGCAGCAGGCTGGACGGGGTAAAGTTCCGCGCTGCGAGGAACGCAAGCGGCAGACCGACAAGCGCCGCCGTCAATGTTCCAAGGACCGCCATCATGATGGTCTCGAAGAGGGCGACGAACACATCACCATGCTGCCAGTCCGGGTTGTCCAGGAACTCGTCGATGATGAACCAGAGATTGGTCGTCTCAGGATCCACGCGATCGGCGCTCAGTGCCAGCGCATAGAGTTCGCTGAAGGACATGCCCCAGAGCGGCGAGCGGAACGGGAACCAGAAATTCTCCCAGCCGCCGAAGTAATTATGCACCTCGATCTTGGTCTTGGTGATCTGAAGACGCCGGTCAAGCGTCGGGCGGACGTCAAGCTTGCGTGGATCTATCTTGACCCATTCAGGCGCATCGCCGCCGAGCAGCACCGTTTCGACACCGGTCTCCGTTGCCGTGCCCTTGACCACGCCATAGCCGGGAATGGTGAAGAGGGCCGTGCGGCCGTCGATTTCCACGGTATAGCCGTCCCCGAGGTCAACAAGACCGTTTTCACCGTCAAGCTGAACCCAGTCCGGAACCTTGGCATTGTCGTAGGTGGCAGTCCGCTCGCCTTCGATGGCGACTTCGAATTCGTTGTTCCGGAAACTCTTGGCAACATGGACCTTGTAGGCAACGGAGTCGGTCGCCAGAATGACTGCCCGGTCAGGCTGGGCCTTTGCCAGCAGACCCGGCACCCCGAAGGCGAACCACGTATAGACAAGGTAGGTCAGGATCGCCAGCGGGACGGCGACGGTCAGGAAGGCGCGATGACGTACCTTGTTCCAGACCAGCTCCCGGGTCACGACCGGTTCGAAAACAGCATCAGTCATGGTCGATTCCTCAATGCGCCCGGCCGGAGCCGACAAGCTTGCCGCGCAGATACGACGACAGCTGATCGATGACCATGATGGTTGCGAACAGAAGCACGAAGATCGCTGCGGTCTCGTCCCCTGCACCCTGGCCCCAGCCGATTGTACGGCGCAGCTCCTGGCCGATACCGCCGGCGCCGACGAAGCCGAGGATGGCGGATGCGCGGACGTTGATTTCAAGCCGGAGCAGGAAATAGCTGAGGTAGTTCGGTGCGACCTGCGGCATCACGGCAAAGCGGATCCGCTGCAGCCAGCTTGCCCCACAGGCCGACAACCCTTCGATAGGTTTGCGGTCGATGTTCTCGTTCACTTCCGAAAACAGCTTGCCCAGCGCCCCGGCGGTGTGGAAGGCGACGGCGATCATGGCCGGCACCGGGCTGGAGCCGAGGACGAAGATCAGGAAGAGCGCGATGATCAGCTCCGGAAATGCGCGCATGATGTCCATCATACGGCGCACCAGTGGAATGAGCGGGCCGTAGCTGTCGACATTGCGGGTCGAAGCCATTGCCAGAACGACCGCCATCGCGCCTCCGATGAGAGTTGCAACGGCAGCAATGTTCAGCGTTTCCAGCATGGCCGGAACATATTGCAGGACCAGTGCGAAAAAGCCGGGACCGGCGGCAAAGGCCTCGGCGACGATTTCACCCGGATAATCGAAGAACTTGGACAGGCCCTGCAGAAATCCGCCGGAATTCATCGCATTCGATTTCGAATATCCGGAGACCAGCACCGCGACAACCAGCAGCAGCCCCATCAGCGAATAGAGCTGTCGGCGCTTGCGCATGGACAGGATTTCCTGCTCGAGAGCAGCAACGGCCATTTCATGTTTCCTTGGAAGGATAATTAAGGAAAACGCGGGCCGGAGGCCGGCCCGCGCATCACACAAGAAGGAGAAATTACTCGTTCACGGACTTGCGTGCTTCGATGATCGAATTGTAGGCGTCGTGGGTGATCGGCTCGAAGCCGCGTGCCTCACCGGCCATCACGCCGTAGCCGCATTCCTTGTCTTCCTGGACGAGGTTGGCCATCAGGGCGGTCATCTTTTCCTTGACGTCAGCCGGCAGCTTCTTGGAAAGAACAACCGGGCCTTCCGGGATCACCGGCGAGCGCCAGATTTCCTTGATCTCGGTCATGTCGACGAGACCGGCATCGGTTGCCTTGCGCAGGGCGCCGGAATTGTAACCGTCTTCCCACTCGCCAAGACCGTCGGCCCAGGTCACGCCACCGGCGATGTCGCCATTGAAGACCGCGACGATGGTCTGCTCATGGCCGCCGGTGAAGACGACGTCGGAGAAGTACTCGCCCGGCTTCATGGAATAGCCGAGTTTCGGGATCTCGATCGACGGGATCAGGTAGCCGGAAGTGGAGTTCGGGTCGCCGAAGCCGAAGGTCTTGCCCTTCATGTCGTCGAGATTGTTGATTTCGCTGTCAACGCGCGCAAAACCGATGGAATAGTAGCCGTAGCTGCCGTCGTTGTTGACCTTGACCAGAACCGGCTCAACGGCTTCCGGGTCGGTCAGGAAAACCTTGGCATAGCCGGATGCGCCCAGCCAGGCCATGTCGAGATTGCCGCCGAGCAGACCTTCGATAACGCCGTTATAATCGGCCGGAGCGAAGAGTTTGGTCGGGACACCGAGCGCAGCTTCGGTCATTTCACGCAGGCATTCGTTGGAACGCAGACGGTCGGAGGCGTTCTCACCGCCAAGGATGCCAATGCGGAATTCGGTAATTTCCTGGGCGCCGGCGACGGACGCATTCAGGGCGATCATGCTGACGGCAGCAAGCGCAGCAACTTTAGCAACGATTTTCATTTGGGACACTCCCCGAGAGTTCTCAGTCGTGATGACGGTATGACGTGCGCAGCCGGGTCAGCCCGCTGCTGCCGCCGGGGTCATCGCACCGGCGGATTCTCTTGCGCCGGCACGGCCGGCATCGATAGCGGTGGATGTCGCCGCCTCGTTGAAGCTTTCGTCCGCGCCGTAGATTTCACGGGCGGCCTCGGTCGTCAGTTCCTCGGGCGCGCCGTCGAACACCAGATAGCCGTCGCGCATGCCGATGACGCGGTCGCAGTAGCCGCGAGCCGTATCGAGGGTGTGCAGATTGCAAAGGACGATCTTGTTGTCGCGCTCATGGATTTCGCGCAGGGCGTCCATGACGATCTTGGCGTTCATCGGATCGAGCGAGGCAATCGGCTCGTCCGCCAGGATCATGTGCGGATCCTGCATCAGGGCGCGGGCAATCGCGACGCGCTGCTGCTGGCCGCCGGACAGTTCCTCGGCGCGCTTTACCGCCTCCTGGGCGATGCCCAGGCGATCGAGCGCGGCCAGGGCAGAATTGACGTCGTCCGGGCTGAAGATGTTGAAGAGGCTTTTCAAGGTGCCATGGCCATTGAGGCGGCCAAGCATCACGTTGGTGACCACATCCAGGCGCGGCACGAGATTGAATTGCTGGAACACCATGGCGCAGTCGCGCTGCCAACGGCGCATCATGCCTCCCTTGAGGCTGAGGATGTCCCGGCCCTCGAACAGGATCGCGCCCGACGACGCCGGCGTCAGCCGGTTGATCATGCGCAGGAGCGTCGACTTGCCCGCTCCAGAACGGCCGATGACGCCGATCATCTGCGGTTTGTCGATATTAAAACTGACCTTGTTGACCGCGGTCCGAGACCCGAAGGTCTTGGTGACTTCCTGAAACTGAATCACGCGCCAGCCCTGTTCGTGTTGTTCGTGGTGCTGGGCGACAAGAGCCACCGGACGATTACATTTGGATGACAGTCTCTTGACTGCAACGTCAAAGATTTATGACAAATCAATGACATACGCCTTCGAATACCCCGAGGAACCAAAGGACCTGAAGCAATTTCCGCAGCGTGCTCATAAGCTTCTTTGAACCGCTGAAAGTCAGGGTTGCTCAACCGGCCTGTTTGCACCAGGCCAGGCGTGATCGGAAAAAAGTTCAGGCGGCGCGACTTTTTCAGCCGGCAAAGATCTGAAAAGAATTGAATACAGTCATCAGACCGTCATCAATCCGTCACCGGGCAAGGTGTCGCTCCCTATAGAAGCACGGCTGAGACCACCGACCGGAACTACACAATCGACAGACCATTGATGTCTGCCCGGAGTGCCTTTCGTCGAAACCATGGAGCCTTTATGTCTGCCCCGCACCAGAAGCCCGTCCTGACCGAAGCCCCGAACATTCATCCCGACGCCAGGGTGCTGGACTGCGAGCTCGGCATCTGGACGGAAGTGGGTGCACGCACCGAAATGCGCGAAAGCCGGATGGACGACTATTCCTATATCGTGCAGGACGGCGATGTCGTCTGGTCGACGATCGGCAAGTTCTGTTCCATTGCCCGGCGCGTCCGCATCAATCCGGGCAACCACGCCACCTGGCGGGCCTCGCAGCACCACTTCACCTACCGCGCCGCAGCCTATGACCTGGGCGACGACGATGCCGGCTTCTTCCAGTGGCGCAAGGACGACTGGGTCACCATCGGTCATGACGTCTGGATCGGTCACAATGTGACCGTTCTGGCAGGTGTCACCATCGGCACCGGTGCGATCATTGCTGCCGGTGCCGTCGTTTCCAAGGACGTCGCCCCCTATACGGTTGTCGGCGGCGTTGCCGCGAAGGAGATCAAGCGGCGCTTCACGATTGCGCAGGAACAGGCGCTCATGGACATATCCTGGTGGGACTGGAACCACGCAGAGCTGAAAGAACGCCTGCCGGACTTTCGAAATCTCTCAATCGATGAGTTTATCGAGAAATACCGTTAGGCTTGCTCCGGCAGAGATCTTGCGCCAACAGGTCAAGCTCTACTCGCCTTTTCCGGTGCCAAGGTACAAAGGAAAGGCTAGACTGACCTCATGTCCAAGGAAACCGCCGTCCTACAGACCAGTCTTGGCCCGTCCCTGCGCCGGTGGCGGGTGCTGAACCGCGTCAAGCAGGAGTCTCTTGCGCGGGAATTCGGTGTGTCGCAGACACGGATCTCCCGCTGGGAAAGCGGTGTTACGCAGCCAGACGAGGCAAATAGGCAGAAGATCACACGGCTGTTGCGGGCGTGGCCGGACTGCGCGGCCGACCGGGCATTGCTGGAACTGGTTTCCGGTTCTGCGGTGGCCGTTCATCTCGTCTGCGACCTGACCCACCGCTTGCTCGCCATGTCTCGCCCAAGGGCATCGGAATGGCGTGCACCCGTGAGCGATTTCCTAAACCGTCCACTCTGGCGCTTCGCATCCGAGGGGATCCGGGAAACGGAACGCAGGCTTGAGGAGTTCGGCTGGTTCGAAGTGGATGCGCCGGACATTGTCTACCGGACGGAACGGGCGGACTATCCCGAGATGACGATCCCGGACAGCATGATCCGCATAACGCGTTTGCCACTATCGGACGGGCGCTTTGTCCGTCTCGTGCGCGAGGAGGCGAGAACAGCCGCATAATTTATGCGCCGCATGGTTGGAACTTGCATCGGAGACTAGTTTCTCCACCATGACCGATGCGCGCCCTCTTCCAGACCTCCCCGCCATGGACCCTGGCCGATTGTCCGGCATTCTGTCCTTTCTGCAGGCTTCCGAGCTTCTTAAGGACACGCTGCGGTCAGGTGCCACACGCTCCGGTCGTCCGGAAAGTACTGCCGAACACAGCTGGCGGCTTGCGTTGATGGTCCTCCTATTCGAGAAGGAACTGGAGGACATCAATTTGCCGATGCTTTTGAAGCTGTGCCTCGTGCACGATCTCGGCGAAGCGATTTCAGGTGATGTGCCTGCGCCGTTGCAGACACCGGGAGACGATCGTCAGGACCGCGAGCGGCGGGATTTCCGCACCCTCTGCGCCCCCCTGCCCCGTGACCTATCCGATGAGCTGCTGGCGCTTTGGGACGAATATGCTGCAGCCGCGACACCTGAAGCCCAGATTGCCAAGGCCTTCGACAAGCTGGAGACCATGCTTCAACACGTGCTGATGCCGAAGCAGGATGCTGACTTCTATGCCTTCAATCTTGGTTACGGGAGGGAGAGAACCGAGGTGAGTGCCCTCACCCGGCAAATCAGGGACATCGTCGATAGCTGGACCCGGGACCACATGACGGGCTCCTAGTGGTTCGATTCTGACATTTGCATCCCCCTGCCGCTAGCGCTGGAGCAAATGTCAAATTCGCTCCACTAGGCCAAGTCAGCCTGAACGGAAAGCCCCAGAACCAGCATGCTGCCCGCCTGTACGCACTAACCCTCAAGGAGCAACCTTTGCTTGCTCAACGAGGAAACGTGGGCCTACGATCCTTTTGGTTGCAGATCAGCCGGAGGAGCCTTCATGTACATGATCCTGCCCCGCAGCCGGGGCGCCGTCCTCGGTGTCGAGATTTCCGGGAAAATCGACATCACCCAGGAAAAGGAACTGATCGCAAAGGCGGAAGAGCTGATCGAGGCGCACGGCAAGATCAACGTTCTGGCCGTGCTTGGCAATCATGCCGGCGTTTCGTTCGAGGCCGCCGCCGCTGACATCAAATGGGTGCTCGCCAACATGCAGCACTTAAACAGGATCGCGATCGTCACCGACAGCAAACTTCTGGCGGCGCTGATCGCGGTCGACGCAAAGTTCGCCAAGATGGTCGGCATCGACGAGAAGCATTTCGACAGGAACGAGATCGAGACCGCCTGGCACTGGATCGAGAGTTGAGAGCACCCGGTCAACCAGCCAAGTTCCTCTGGATGAAGAATTACAAACAGAATTGCCTGTATTCAGGCATCTTTCCGCTAACTCACTCAGCAGCCAATTGCTCTTCGCTGTGAAAGGCGACCTGAGTCACCTTGCCGGCCTTCACTTCGATCATCTGGCCCTGCGGCACCTCCATCCAGCAATTGCGAGCCTCGTCGAGAGGCTCGGAGACCACCATCACGCCGTCGTCGTAGACACGGTAGTAAAGCGTTGGAGCCAGATTGTCGGAAGCATAGCGTGCGGCATAAAGCGTCTCGCCGTCGGACCATCCCGCGGCAAAGCGCATATGCGGTGTCGTGCCTGCATACCGGGACAGGGCTTCGGCCTCGAATACCGCCCGGGCCATGGCAGCCCGCGGATGCTGCTTCAGGCCATAGGCCATCGCCACCAGGAACAGGCTCTCGCTGTCGGTGCCGCCTATGCGGCCGCGGTAGAGATCGTCCGGGATCATGTTGTCGAGCCGCCGGCGCACCTTGTCGTAGCCGCCGACCTGGCCGTTATGCATGAAGGTCCAGCGCTCGAAGGTGAAGGGGTGGCAATTGTCGCGGGTCGTCGCCGTCCCGGTAGAGGCACGCACATGCGCAAGGAAATGACCGGAGCGGATATGGGTTGCGATCTGAAGAAGGTTCGGATCCGACCAGGCCGGGCGGACATCCTTGTAGACGCAGGGCGTTTCCCGGTCGCCATACCAGGCCACACCGAAGCCGTCCGCGTTGACGGAGGTCTTGCAGGACAGCGCGTTACGGCTCTGGTCGATCAGCGAATGCGCGGGATCGCAGATGACCTCTTCCAGATATTTCGGAGCCCCGCTCCAGGCAGCCCAGCGGCACATTGGTCGATCGTTTCCTTCAAGCAGCGTTCTGCATGGCCTTGAACCGGGCCGTGGTCTCGTCGCAGGCGTAAATGTCGGCGGCCGGATAAGGATGCAGTGCCAAGTCTTCGACGGCGGCAATGATCTTTTCCGCCTTGTCCTCAGTCATGAGCACCGAAAAATTGAGCCGTGTCCAGCCAGGTTTCTTCAGTTCTTCACCGGAAAGAATGCCCTGCCGCAATGCATCGGACCGGTCCCTGTCAATGCCAAGGAGCCGGTGCGCATAGGGCCCAGCGCAGGCGCAGCCGCCGCGAGCCTGAATGCCGTAGAGATCGGACAGCATGCGCGTCACCAGTTGCTGGTGGATATAACCACCTCTTTCCAGGTCACGCACCCGGAAGGAGAAGACCGGCAGCACATGCCGTGCCCTGGTGTTGCCCAAGATCTCGATGGAGGGAACGGCCTTCCAGATCGCCAGAGCCCTCTCGCGCCAGTCGGCATTGCGCTCGTTCATCACATCCTGGCCGATGGCTTCCTTGACCAGAAACGCGAGGGAAGCACGGATGTCGCCGATGACGTTCGGTGTCCCCGCCTCTTCGCGGGCGGCCAGATTGGCCGTGTAGTCGTGGCCCCAGGGCGAGACAAAACGCACCGTGCCACCACCCGGAAAGACGGGCGTATTCTTCTGGACGGCGTCCTTGCGCAGGATCATGACGCCGGAGGCCGCCGGACCGCCGATGAACTTGTGGGGCGAGACGACGACAGCGTCCTTCTGCAGTGCCGTTCCCGCCTTCACATCGATCGGCAGGTAGGGTCCGGATCCGGCGCAATCCCAGACGCTGAGAGCTCCATGCCGTTTCAGCAACCCGGTCACCGCATCCTCATCCGTCACGATTCCGGTGACGTTGGACATCATCGAGAAGGCACCGACGATCAGCCGTCCGCCTCCCGCCGCCTGCAGCACCCGTGCCAGTTCGCTGAGGTCGGGGCCACCCTCCTCTGCTTCGCCGATCTCGATCACCTCCGCTCCGCTCTCGCGCCAGGGAAGGATGTCGGAATGGTGCTCGTAGGGGCCGAGGATGACGAGCGGGTTCTCACCGCGCTCTGCCGCACCGGAGACGCCCAGAAGATGAACCAGCCGGTTGAGGCCGGCGGTGGCGCCGGAGCCGCAGAAAATGGTGGCGTAATGCTCATCCGCGCCGCAGATCCGGGCGATCTCGCCGCGGGCGGCTTCACGCATGCGGGTCATGGCGCTGCCGCAATAGGAGGCTTCGGTGTGACTGTTGGCGTAGACGGGCAGAATTTCTTCCAGAACAAAGTCCTCGATCTGGCGGAGCGCCCGGCCGGAGGCGACATAATCGGCATAGATCAGCTCACGCTCACCGAAAGGACCGGAAATGGTGGCGCCTTCGCCGATCAAACCGGCACGCAGCCGTTCGATCAGCCTGGGCCCCTCGAGACTGTCGATGAAATGATCGAGGGCCGTGCCGGTTCTATGGGTCATATCCGCTCCGAATCTTGCTTTTCCGGATCATACGACCACTCTGCAGGTGCTTTCCTCACTTCTTTCAATTGTGAAGGAGCTAATTTTGTGTCATTTGATCTGAAATGGACAAGAAATTCGATCAAATCGACCGCGCACTCCTGCGTGCCCTGCAACGGGATGCGCGGTTGTCGCAGCGGGATCTCGCCGAAAAAGTCGGCTTGTCGCAGAATGCCTGCTGGCGGCGGCTGAAGGCGCTGTACGACAGCGGGCTGATCGAGGGGCATACGATCCGGCTCGATCCGGCAAACCTCGGGCTCAATCTCACGGTCTTTGTAATGATCCGCACCCGCCACCATTCCAAGGACTGGCTGGAGCGGTTCCGTGGCGAGGTTGTGGCCATACCGAACGTGATCGATTTCTACCGCATTGCGGGCGATTACGATTACATGCTGAAGGTGGTGGCCGAAGACATGAATGCCTTCGACCGGGTCTATCAACGCCTGATCGAGAAGGTCGATCTGGACACGGTCACCTCCTACATGACCATGGAGGCAATTGCCGACGCCCGCGACCTGCCGATCTGATATCGCCCAAAATAACCTCGTCCCGAGGAGGACCGGAAGGTCCGTCCCGAAGGATGGGCGGCATACTCTGGAACAAGCGGCCCCTCCTTCGAGACAGCGCTCCGCGCTTCCTCAGGATGAGGTGCAATTGTAGCCCACGCCCTTAGAGTTTCTCGCCAAGAGCACCCGCTTATCGCTTCAGTTTCAACGACCGCTTACCGACGCCGGCCACCGCCGCCCCTGCGTGCGCCGCCACCCCCGCCACCACGCCGCTGCGGACTCGCCTGGGGACGAGAACGCTGCACGTTGCGCTGCCGGTTGACCTGCCGGTTGCCGGCATTGCGTGCCTGCCGATCCCGGTTCAGGTGTGCCGGTGCCTGCGGTCGCTGCGCGGGACGCTGCACACTTGGTCTTTGTGGTGCGGCTGGGCGCTGGACATTCGGCCGTTGAACTTCAGGACGTTGTGCGGGCCTTTGCACGTTCGGCCTCTGCCCGGCAGGCAGATTGGCCGGACGCTGCACGTTCGGCCGGTTGCCGGCATTGGGGAGGTTCTGGATCCTGTCACCGGCCGGCCGGTTGGCAAGTGCCGCTCCCGCCCCTGCGCCAAGCGCTCCACCGGCAAGTCCGGCGCCGATCTCACCCATCCGGTCCTGGATCGCATCGCGGGAAGGCGCGGCGACATCACCCCAGCGACCACCTTCGAATTTCTGCCAATTCTCGCCGTCCCGGCGGTAAACCGCGCCATCTCGTCCGGCAAAGACATCGCCGCGCCGGTCGAGATTGGCCACCCGGCCAAGATCTCCATCCTGCTTCCATCGGTTGACGGCACCAGCCTGGAGGTCTCTTGCACGGGACCATTCGGGCCCGGTCACGACCTTGCCGCCCCAGGAGCCATAGATGCCACGGGCCCCTCCGACAATGACGCGATTGCCGGTACGCGGGTTGTAGGCGGAGATAAAGCCGGCACTGCCGCGCGGGCCGCTGATGGCAGCTCCGCGGATGTAACCGCCGGTACGCGGATTGTAGATACCGCCGGCAGCGATTCCGCGCATTGGCCCATAGGCATAGCCGTAACGTCCGTAGGTGCCGCGTATCGGATTGTAGAAGGCGCCAATGCCATAGGAGACCGGCCGAGGATAATAGATTGGTAGCAGGCCTGGCCTGTACCACGGCCGGTAATAATAGCCGGTGCCGTATACGAAAACGCCCCAGGCGAGGAAGCCGGTGAGATAGCCCATCGTATAGCCGTACCAGACAGCATCCGGTTCGCTGTCATAGATGCGCACATAGGTGGTGTTGTAGACCGGTGAGGACGGCGGGATGGTGTAGATCTCCTCGGGCACAGAGGTTGCAACCTGGAAAGGACCTTCCGGGCTGTCGCCGACGAACCAGACTCCATCCTGCAGCACATAGTACTTCGCGCCGACCTGGATGACCTGATCATTGGTGTTGACCGCGTAGGACATCGACGTACCGTCGATCTTTTCGAACTCCGGGTCGCCCGCATAGGAGACCTCGGCGCTGACGGAGCCGACTTCCACGCGAGCGGTTGTCGGAATGCTGGCCTTCAGCCGGGCCTGCTCGGCCTCGGAAGTGCCGGGAATGGACGAGCGGACCGAATAATAGGGTGCGTCTTCCGGAATGTTGAGGAAGTCGGACGGCATGTCCGGGGTGGTGAAGGTCCAGGGCCCATCCAGCGAGGCCGACTTGAACCAGCGGCCGGACACCAGGACGTACCAGGTAGACGTGGATTTCAGGAAGAATACATCGCTGTCGGTATTCGACGCCCATTCCAGATCGGTCCCTTCGACCGGCTCCAGCGCCGGCTCACCGTCAAAGACAATCATTTCGGCCGGCTTGTCCGAATAGATAACCTTGGGCGGGGCATTGTCCGGGAACGCCTCGCCCGGGATCGCCTCGCGGGTTTCCTTCCAGTTGTCGTCGTCCGGCAGAGAGGTAATCAGGCCTGGAAGCTGGGTTACCGGCTGCCAGCCGGTCGCGACGTCCTTGGTGGTCATCCAGGATTTTTCATCACGCAGATAAAGCTCGCCGCTGTCGTCGATCTTCAATACGTCCCAGTTGGTATTGACCACGAATGAGAGACCCTGTTCGCCCTTTACCGGAGCAAAAATCGGCGCACCATCCGTCTGCACGAGAATCGCAGGTTCGTTTGAAACGTAGATCGGCGGCGCATCCGAACCGAGGCCCTGGACGTCGTCCATGCGCTGGTATTCGGCGAGACCGGCCGTAATGCGGTCTTCCTTCACCGTGATGGTGCCGGTCGGCATGATCTTGCCGACCTGTAGGGAAAGATCCGTCAGAGAGGTTCTGTCGAGCGCAGAAAAATCGAGCTGGGTCACCTGGATCTCGCTGACATCGACCTCGCCCTTGTCGGGATCGGCAATCGTCGTGCCGCTGACGCCGATAACGCCGAAGACGGGCTTGGCGTCCTTGTCCTTGACATATTCAGCTGCAACCAGGGCCTTCAGGGTCTTGAAGTTGTCCCATTCGGTGAATTGCGGCTGATATAGTACCAGCGTCGCACCGGCGTCGGTCTGGAAAGAGCGCGGCCAGCCGGTTGTCTGTTCCGGTTCTGTCAGTTGGAGATACTGACCGCTGACGAATCCGTTCTGACCGTTATAACTGACGGAGCACCAGGCACCGGAATCGTCGCAGTTTTCAAGTTCGACCTGGGCACCGTTCGGGACGGTGCCAAAGGAGCCGTAACCGGTGCCCGGCCCCTGGCGAAAATTGACATTCGCGGTCGTTATCGCCGGGGCTGCAAGCACACCATTGACGAGCACCGTCTGCAAAACGAGGGATGAAGAAAGGAGTAATGACAAGGACTTACGCATGGGAGCCTCCGGGAAACGAAACCGGGCCGTGCCGGACCTTCGCTCGATGCACAGGGGCGGTTGCCGCCAAAACCGGCAGCAACCTGAACATCACACCTAGATCCTGCACACGGGCCTGCCGAAATGTCCAGCACATCACAACAGGACTTGCTATCCTTACGTAATTTTACATTCTGACTGCAACATGACACCCAGCGGCATCCGCCCTTGCTTATGGAGATTTTTAAGATGGTTCTCTTGCGCCGGTTCCTGGTGCTCTTTTTTGCTGCCGCGTCGATCTGCGGTTTCCTACCCGGCCTTTCGATTGGAGAGGCCCGCGCCGAAATCTTCTATTGCGAGAGCACGCGTACGCCAAACGGAAGCCAGCCGTTTTGCAATTTCCTTCTGTTCGACAATGCCTTTACGCGGCACACACAGGTGATTGTCGCGCAAGGAGCAAGGCGGGAATTTTCAGTCGACGGCCGCTACGATCTGTTTTGCGTGCTCGTTCAGAACCACAAAGGCGTTCCCGACAACTTCGCCTACCGCAAACAGCAGTGCATAAAGTCGGATACCGGACGCGAATACAAAGTGAAGATCCGCGCCCTGAACATGCGCCGCGGCCGGGACGGCTTCAGCTCCGACACGGTCAATGGCCTGCTACCCAAGGAACGCTGGTGAACAACCACCCGCTTTGCGATCCATGAAGGCTTCGGTGAAAAGCCGCTTGGCCATTCAGGGAAGCACCCGGTGCTGTCAATGGGCCGGTTTTCCCGCATTCTTCAAACGGCACATTCGATTTGGGGCCCATATGACCAAATCCGAGAGGCAGACAGGAAACATTTCTCCAGCAGAAACGGAGGAAACAACCATGTCTCGCCGGATCGACTGGCATTGCCCCAAAACTCGGACAAAGGCCGGTAGCAAACCTGAAGTGGCTCGCCCAAAACTCAAAACGGAAAACCGCAATTGAAACTCAATCGCTTTTCAAAACGGGCTTTGAGAACCTTCAGGCTTTCTTAAAAACTCCGTGAGTTTCATATCTCCACCTTTATGGCAGCCCAAGATCTGGCGGAATTCCGAGGTGCGTCGAGTGAGACTTTTTCTGATCCTTTGCTTTTGTCTGCCACTCGCCTTCGGTGCGCGCGCCGAGCCCCTGACAATCGTCACCGAACAGCTCCCCCCGTTCAACTATCTGGAAGATGGGGAAGCCAAAGGGATGTCAACCGAGGTTCTTCAGGCAACGATGAAGGTGGCTGGCGAGAATGCGGAGATCGATTTTCTGCCATGGGCGCGAAGCTACCAGCTCTCTCTCAGCCGGCCGAACACCTTGATCTATTCCATCATTCGGACGCCGGATCGCGAGGACCAATTCGCATGGGTCGGAGAAATCGCACCCTATGGCGTTTCTCTTTACAAGCGATCCGATAATTCCACGATCAACCTCAAGAGCCTGTCTGACGCCAAGGAGTTGACCGTCGGGGTCTATCTGGGAGACGCAAAGGCAGAAGTTCTTCAGAAACATGGCATAGAGAAGCTTGATGCGGTCGAGGACGACCGCCTGAACTTGCGTAAACTGCTGCTCGGCAGGATCGACCTGATGGTGATCGACGACACGGTGATTAGCCAGCTTCTAAAAGACGAAGGCGTTGACCCGTCGCGGGTAAAACGTGCCCTGCCCATCCAGGAACTCAGCGGCTATTGTTATATGGCTTTCCAGAAAGACAGCGACCCTGCACTCGTCAAGACGTTCCAGAAGGCTTTGGCAGAGATAAAGTCGGACGGCACATATAACGACATCATCGCCAAGTATGTCCTGATCAATTGACCCTCGTGGTCGGCGCAAGCCTGCCGGCAACTTCAAGAGGCTTTGACAAAAACCGGCGCGACGAGGTCGCGCCGGCGAGGTCTGCGGTGGAAAGGTCGTTTCCAAAGCGTGTCGCGTTCATTTGAATTCACATGACCCGCTTTCTCTCCTTTTTGACGCCCGTCTTTTTGCGAAGAACCGGATCCCACTTTTTCGCGACGTGCTCTAACAGGCGACTGAGGAAAGCGCCTGCGCCCTCAAAGAGACGGCCTGACCGGTCCTGGCAGAGAGCTGGGCTGCCAGTCCCATTTCCACGGCCCGGCGGCCGTCTTCCAGCGTGACGTCCGGCAATGCCTTCTCGCCGCGCACGACGGCGACAAAACCCTCGTGTTGGTAGAAGGTCGAGCCGTTGTGATCACCGGCATCGAGGATGGCGGGATCGACTGGAATGTCGATCTGCCGTGGGCCTTTGGGCATGCGCGGCGAGACAACGAGTTGCGGCACCGGCGGCTCGCCCAGGTCCTTCGGCCAGAATCGGCCCGGGCCGGGCACATAGGCTTCGATCTTGCCGTCCGGGCCGACTGCGGAAACCTCTTCCTGGTACCGGGAGCCTTCTGCAAACATGCAGAGTTCCAGCATGGCACGGGCGCCGTTTTCGAAATCGACGATCACATAACCGTTGTCGAGGATGTCCGGCTGCTCGCCGTCATACATCTCGTCCTTGTGGTTGGCGTCCTGGCCGGCAGACGCCATGACCCGCACCGGTTCGCACTTCATGATCAGGCGCATCAGATCGAAGAAGTGGCAGCATTTTTCCACGAACGTACCGCCGGAGTAGCGGTTGAAGCGGTTCCAGGCGCCGACCTTGTCGAGGAACGGAAACCGGTGTTCGCGGATGGTCAGCATCTTGATGCCGCCGGTGGCTTCTTCGGCCTGCTCGATCAGGGCGGCGATCGGCGGCATGTAGCGGTATTCCATCGCCACCCACACAGGCGCCGGATAGGACGCCTTGAAGGCTTCCAGTTCGGCAAGGTCCTTCGGATCGGTGAAAAGCGGCTTTTCGACCAGCAGCGGCAGCGGACGCTTGCGGCGGATTTCCTCCATCTGCGGCACATGGCAGTGATTGGGGCTGGCGATCAGGATGCAGTCCAGCGCCTCGACTTCCAGCAGACCCGCAACGGACCCGACGAATTGCGCCTGTGGCGCAAATTCGGCGGCGGCCCTTGCCATGCCGGCATCCGGCTCGAAGATCACCGTCACTTCGGTGTCTGGCAAAAGGGCGATGTTGCGCAGGTGCTCCTGCCCCATCATGCCGCAGCCAATGACACCGTATCTTACCTTTGCAGGCATCTAGTCCTCCATATGAAGCGGGGCCTTGCCATCCGCCTATTTCAGTCGCTGAACGTAATGCGCCCTGTCCGTGTCGAACCAGGTGCGCGAAAATTCGACGGGCTTGGGCCGGTCGGCCCAGCTGAACCGTTCGATATAGCCAGTGACGATGCCGGGAGACTTCTGGAAGACGGAAGGTGTCCAGTCCGGCAAGGTGCCGATCGTTACCCGGTCCTCGGCCCGCACGATCCAGAAGCCGAGTTGCTTCTGGTAATAGCGGTATAGCGAATCGGACAGGAGGTCGCGGCGAACGGCGCCGGCATCCCCGTCGAGCCAGATTTCTTCGACCGCGATCATCACGTCATTGAGATATCTGAGGCGCCGGATGCGGGTGCCCTCGGCACTGGTGCCGAAGAGCGGCATGCCGTCGGGCTTTGCCATGCGGGTGACGTCCAGAATGTCGGCCCGTGGCAGCCCGCCGCCGGTCAGAAGCTCCAGGCGGAACATGGCATAGACGCTTTCCTGCGTTCCACCCTGGCGTATGTAGTTTCCCGACCCCTGGATCCGCTCCAGTAAGCCCTTTTGCGTAAGGTCCGCGAGCGCCTTGCGCAGCGTGCCGATGGAGATGCCGAGTTCCTCGGCCATGTCCCGTTCCGGCGGCAGGCGCTCGCCCTCGATAAGCCGTCCCGCGGCAATATCCCTGATCAAAAGCTCGCTGATCTGCACATAAAGAGGCAGCGCGGTAGAGGTTTGCGAAGCGGTCGGCATGGCGTTTCTATTGTGCGTCCGGCAAAATTGATACACTATTGATTTACATCAAAACGGGTGATATGCAAGAGGAAATCGAAGGCAAAATGAAGCCAATCGAAAACAAACGAAAATAGCGAAACCCAAACGAGCCCTGAGGGCACGTTTCAGCTTTCGCATTCAAGAAGAGGCCCGAGGGAGGCAATTCATGACCGTAGTCCCAGTCACGTCGCCGGATCTCGACGCGGCGGAGGTATCCTGGTTCGCTGCGCTGTGCTCCGACGACTACCAGTTTCTGGGCGTTCCCGAAGGCCATCTGCGTTCCAGCTGGGAGCATTGCTCCTCTATCGTGAAGACCGCCGAGGAGCAGGGCTTCCGCAACATCCTTTGCCCGTCGTCCTATCAGGTCGGCCAGGACACCCTGTCCTTCGTCGCCGGCTGCGCTCCGATTACCGAGAAGATCAACATGCTGGCCGCGGTTCGCTGCGGCGAGATGCAGCCGATCATGCTGGCGCGCACGATTGCCACCCTCGACCACATGCTGAAGGGCCGCCTCACGGTCAACATCATCTCTTCCGACTTCCCGGGCGAACAGGCCGACAGCGGCTACCGCTACCGCCGATCCCGCGAAGTGGTCGAGATCCTGAAACAGGCCTGGACACAGGACGAGATCAATTACGAAGGCGAGGTCTACACCTTCAAGGGCCTCACCACCGACCCGGCCCGTCCCTACCAGACCGGCGGCCCCCTGCTCTATTTCGGCGGCTATTCACCGGACGCCTTGGACCTCTGCGGCCAGCACTGCGATGTCTACCTGATGTGGCCCGAAAAGATCGAGGAACTGGAAGGCCGCATGAAGGCCGTCAATGCGGTTGCCGAAAAATACGACCGCACGCTCGATTATGGCCTGCGCGTCCACATGATCGTGCGCGACACCGAAAAGGAAGCGCAGGAATATGCCGATTTCATCGTCTCCAAGCTCGATGAAGCCCAGGGCACCGCAATCCGTGAGCGGGCGCTCGATGCGAAGTCGCTCGGCGTCAGCCACCAGGCCAAGAACCGCGAGATTGCCGACGCGTTCGGCTATATCGAGCCCAACCTGTGGACCGGCGTCGGCCGGGCCCGTTCCGGTTGCGGTGCGGCTCTTGTCGGCTCGACCGATCAGGTCATGTCGAAGATCGAGGGCTACCAGAAGATGGGCATCCGCGCCTTCATCTTCTCCGGCTATCCGCACATGCAAGAAGCAAGGCATTTCGGCACACGTGTTTTGCCGAACCTGAAGACCTGCTCCCTGCCGCACGCTTATGGCCGCGTTCCCGCATCCACCCCCGCCACCCCTCTCGGCAACGGAGAGCGCCGCTGATGAACCGCGTCAAGATTTCCGACACTCTGGAATTTTCCCGCCTGATCTACGGCATGTGGCGCCTCGGTGACGATACCGACACCTCGCCGGCCCATGTGGAGCGCAAGATCCAGGCCTGTCTCGACCAGGGCATCACGACCTTCGACCAGGCCGATATCTATGGCGGCTATGCGGCCGAGGCGGTCCTGGGCGGGGCTCTGAAAGCCAACCCGTCCCTGCGCTCGAAAATGGAAATCGTCACCAAATGCGACATCGTCGCACCAGCCGGGCGTTATTCGAGCGCGAAGGTGAAGCATTACGACACGTCCCGCGCTCATATCGAGAAGTCAGTCGACATCTCGCTGACGGAGATGGGCATCGAGACCATCGATCTCCTGCTGATCCACCGTCCGGACCCGCTCATGGATCACCATGAGACCGGTGCCGCGCTCGACGGTCTGGTGAAGAGCGGCAAAGTCAAGGCCGTCGGTGTCTCCAACTTCCGCCCCTGGGACTGGGAGCTGCTGCAGTCGGCCATGACGACAGGGCTGGTGACCAACCAGATCGAGATTTCCCTGAAGGAAATCAGTCCCTTCACCAATGGCGATCTTGCCTTCCACCAGCGTCTCGGAACGAAGCTGATGGCCTGGTCTCCCCTTGGCGGCGGCTCACTGATTTCCGATAGCGGCAAGCTCGGCGTGGTGATGGACGAACTGGCCGCAGAGGCCGGTGTCGACCGCTCCGCCGTTGCGGTTGCATTCCTGCTCGCTCATCCGGCCGGACTGTTGCCGGTGATGGGCACCAACAATATCGACCGGATCTCCAAGATCTCCGATGCCCTGAAAGTCAACCTGGATCGCGAAACCTGGTACCGCCTTTACGAAGCGGCACTTGGAACAGAGGTGCCCTGATGACCATGCAGAACGCCAATCATACTGTGACCTTCGAGCCGGATTCCGACAATACCCGCTTGCTGCGGGACGCGTTCGGCCGTTTTGCCACGGGCGTCACGGTCGTGACCACCGGTTCCAAGGACGGACCCGTCGGCATTACCGCCAACAGCTTCTCCTCCGTTTCGCTCGAACCGGCGCTGGTTCTTTGGATGCCGGACAAGGGCTCGCGCCGGTTCCAGTATTTTGAAGACGCGGAGCACTACGCCATCCATGTGCTCAGCCACGAACAGGCGGCTGTCTGCAACGGCTTCGTGCGCAATGCCCATGCTTTCGATCAGTTGCCCTACCGTATCGACGACAACGGCGTGCCCCTTATCGAAAACTGCCTCGCCCGCTTCGAATGCAAACGCTATGCGGCCTATGAAGGCGGTGACCACCTGATCGTGCTCGGTCAGGTGCTGCAGGCTGAAATGCGCACGGGAGATGCGCTGACGTTTTTCGCAGGCAGGCTCGGACAGATCGCGCCGGAATAAGGCGGAAGACCGGGCAGATTGCCTGGTCGGAGGAGAGTTTTAGGGAGGAGCCCGAATGGGCATATTGCTGGCGGTCCTGAAACCGCTCGACTTCGTCAACTCGCATTTATTGCGCGTGGGGCGCTGGATCGGCATCGTTTCGGTGGCGCTGATGGTCGTCGCCATTCTTGTGCAGGTCGTGTTCCGCTACGTGCTGAACAATGCCCTGCCCTGGCCGGATGAAGCCGCGCGGTTCTGCATGCTCTGGATGACCGGGCTGATGGCACCGACCGCCTTCCGGCGCGGCGGGTTCGTCGCCATCGACATGTTCACCGTCGCCCTGCCCCGCGTCCTCGGCACCCTGATCTCTCTCCTGCTGCTGCTGATCTCGCTGACGGTGCTCTTCGTTGCCTTGCGGATCGGATATGCGGAAGTCACCGGCTTCGGCGGCAAGTTCGCGACCGCCTCGCTTTATGTCCCGGGCGACCTGACGCTTTCCACCTGGATCCGCGTCCCGCGCAGCTGGATGATGGCGTCTATGCTGGTGGGCGTCGCGCTGCTGCTGCTCGTCAATATCGAACTCATCCTGCGCAATGTGATCGCCGCCCTCGGCGGCAAGGACGATCTTCCGGAGATCCCGGATGCAGACATGGCGGGAGCCGACTGATGCTGATCTGGTTCCTTCCCGTCTTCCTGGTGTTCCTGCTGATCGGCCTGCCGGTCTTCTTCGGGCTCCTCGCCGCTCCCGGGCTTCTGCTCTGGCTGAACGGCCAGGACAAGGACATCGTGCTGCTCTACCGTAACGTCTACAACGGCATGGACAGCTTTCCTCTGATGGCGATTCCGTTCTTCATGCTTGCGGGCGAACTGATGAACAAGGGCGGTATCACCCATCGCCTGGTGGAATTCAGCCAGGCGCTGATGGGCCATCTGCGCGGCGGCCTTGCGCATGTGAACATCCTCTCCTCGATGTTGTTCGCCGGTCTTTCCGGCTCCGCGGTCGCCGACACCTCCGCTCTCGGCTCCATGCTGATCCCGGCGATGGAAAAGCAAGGCTACACCCGCCGCTTCGCCGCGGCGATCACGGCGGCAAGTTCCGTCATCGGCCCGATCATCCCGCCCTCCGGCATCATGATCATCTATGCCTATGTGATGGGCGAGAGCGTCGCGGCGCTGTTCCTGGCAGGCATCGTTCCCGGTGTGATGGTGGGCATCGGGCTGATGATCATGGTGAAAGCCATGGCCAACAGATATGACCTGCCGAAAGCCCAGCGGATCGTCAATCCGGGGCAAACCGTTGCGCCGGTGGAATTCTGGTTCTCGTTCGCGCTTCTGCGCATCAACCTTGCCGGTCTCTTCACCTTCATCGTTCTGACGGTTGCAAGCGCGATCGGTCTGGAAAATCTTTCCGGAACGGTTTCCCTAATCGTTTTCGCCGTGTTGCTGGTTCTGTCGCACGTTCTGCTGATCAGCCTCAGGAGCGTCGTCTCCAGTGATTTCCGCGTGGTCTGCAAGAAGGCCGTTGTGCCGCTGCAGACGCCGATCATCATTCTCGGCGGCATCCTGATCGGCGTCTTCACGCCGACGGAAGCAGCCGCGGTTGCGGTCGCCTATGCACTCCTCATCGGCTTCTTTGTCCTGCACACCATCAAGGTGTCGGAAATCCCGGGCGTGCTCAACCGGGCCGGTATCACCTCGGCCGTGGTGCTGCTGCTGGTCGGCGCCGCCATGGCCTTCAAGACCGTGGTCAGCCTCAGCCATGCACCGGAAATCATGGCTGAGTTCGTACTGACCTTGTCAGACAACCCGCTGATCCTGCTGTTCCTGATCAACCTGCTGCTGTTCGTGGTGGGCATGTTCCTGGATGCAGGACCGGCGATCATCATTCTTGGCCCGATCCTCGGCCCGATCTTCGTGAACATGGGCGTCGACCCCATCCACTTCGCCATGATCATGAGCGTCAACCTGACCATCGGTCTGGCGACGCCGCCCATGGGTCTGGTGCTCTTCGTCGCGGCCTCGGTTTCACGGGAAAAGGTTGAAACCATTGCCAAGGCAATTCTGCCGTTTCTAGCGGTGGAGATCGCTGTGATCTTCCTGATCACCTACATACCGGCACTTTCCATGACGATCCCGCGTCTGACCGGATTTGCCAACTGATTTGAGCTTACCCAGGGAGGAACCTCATGCTCAAAACTGCCCTCAAAACGCTCACCGTCGCGGCAATGCTCGCCGGCTCGAGCTTAAGTGCGATTGCCGCGGACTATTCGCTGCGCGCAACAGCCAACTCCAACGAGAACGACGAGGACTATCACGGCCTTGTCGTCTTCAAGAACTATGTCGAGGCCGCTTCCAACGGTGCCATCGAAGTGGAACTCTTCATCGGCACGCAGCTCTGCTCCAACGGCGCCGAGTGCCTGCAGGGCGTCGCTGACGGCGCGATCGACATCTATATCTCCACCTCCGGCGGCGCTGCGGGCATCTTCCCGTATGTCCAGGTCCTCGACCTGCCCTACATGATGAGCGACGATCGCATCGCGGAACACGTTCTGTCGGGCAACTTCACCCGCACCATGCGCGACATGGCGCTTGAGGATTCCGGCGGTGCCATCCGCCTGATGACCATCGGCAACACCGGCGGCTGGCGGAATTTTGCCAACACCAAACACCGCGTCGCAAATCCGTCCGACCTGGAAGGCCTCAAGATCCGTACCGTCGTTGCCGATCTGCCGCAGGAACTGGTCCGGGCTCTGGGCGCTTCGCCGACCCCGATTCCGTGGCCGGAACTGTTCACCTCGCTGCAGACCGGCGTCGTCGAGGGCACCAAGAACGGCATCACCGACATCATGGGCATGAAGTTTCCGGATGCGGGCCTCAAATACGTGACGCTTGACGGCCATGCCTACATGGGCGCGCTGTGGTGGATGAACAACGAGAAGTTCACCTCCATGCCGGAAGACATGCGCCGCGTCGTTGTCGACGGGTTCTATGCCCTGCAGCAGGCGACCTTCGCTTCGCCGAAGCGTGAATCCATCAAGGCCTATGAGGCATTCGTTGCCGACGGCGGCGATCTTTACGTACCGACGCCGGAAGAAAAGGCCGCCTTCAAGGAAGCCGCAGCGCCGGTTTATGACTGGTTCAAGGAGAATGTCGGCCGCGGTGGGGAAATCTTCGGTGCACTTGAAACCGCAGTCGCGGAAGCCGAAGAAGCCGTCAATGCGGACCGCGCCGCGGATCTCAACTGACGCAGAATATGGCAGGGGGCCCGGTAACCGGGCCCTCTTCTACTCCTGCCCAAACACCTTTATCTCGTGGGCAGGTTTCGATCCCGCGAATTGGACAGTTAAGGTCGTTTAGAGGATACCCTTTCAAGCACTCTCTCTGATACCAATTGCCAGAATTCCGGTATTCCTCAGATACCGCAGGGGCCCTGCCCCTCACACGCCCCCGGCATATCCAGGACACGCGCCTGTTCTCCGCATGCCGGCCTGCGGCGTTTGCTGCAAAACAAGGACCTGAAATGGTTGCACCATTGAAAGACCGGGCCAACCGGCTGTTCCCGGGCATCGTGATTGCCGGACTTGTGGCAATAGCCGCGCAGTTCCTGAATGAACATTATGGAGCGCCGACCATGCTGATGGCGATCTTGCTCGGCATGCCACTCAATTTTCTGTCCGACGAACCCCGCACCGGCGAAGGCATCGCCTTTGCCGCACGCACGTTGCTCAGGATCGGCGTTGCCCTGCTTGGCGTCCGCATCAGCGTGGAGATGGTACAGCAGTTGGGCTTTCCTTTCCTCCTGCTGGTGATCCTCGGCGTGCTGGTGACGATCGGCTTTTCCCTGCTGATCGGCGGATTGTTCGGCCGGGACCGGCTGTTCTCGTTCCTCTCCGGCGGTGCCGTCGCGATCTGCGGCGCGTCGGCCGCCATGGCTATCGGTTCGATCCTGCCGAAACGCGAGCATGCCGAGCGCGATCTCGCCTTCACGGTGATCACCGTGACGGTGCTCTCCACCCTGGCGATGATCTTCTACCCCATCCTGACCAGTGCGCTGGGTCTTTCCAGGGACGCAACCGGCGTCTTTCTCGGCGGTACCATCCACGACGTCGCTCAGGTGGTCGGTGCCGGGTTCTCGATCTCCGAGGAGACCGGCGATCTCTCCACCCTTGTCAAGCTCATCCGCGTGACGATGCTGGCCCCGATCGTGCTGGTGGCCGCGCTGATCCTGCGCAAGGGCGTGGAACCGGGGGGCACCCGTCCACCCCTCATCCCCGGTTTCGTGATCGCCTTCCTGGTGCTGGCCGCGATGAACTCGTTCGGCCTGATCCCGGATTTCGCCAAGGAGGCAGCCGGTCATGTTTCCCGCTGGGCGCTGCTGGCAGCGATTGCCGCGGTCGGCATGAAAACGTCGATCCCGAAACTGCTGGAAGTTGGCGGCCCGGCCATCTGGATGGTTTTTACCCAGACGGCATTCCTCGCCCTCTTCGTGCTCGGGGGGATCTGGCTGATCGGCTGATATTTGCCGATAGCCTTCAACACCCCATATATCCCCTTAGAACCCCGGCCCTTTTCAAGCGCCGGGGCTTTTCTTGTGCCAGCGAGTGTGAAATATAGCTCGCACCCCTTTTGGCGGACCGGCAGGCCTGCCGGCCTTAAGTCGGATCCGACTTATCTTCGCCCGGACAATTCGAAAGCGTTTGGATGAAAAGCTACATCACCACCCCGATCTATTACGTCAACGGTTCTCCGCATATCGGCCATGCCTTCACCTCCGTGATGGCCGATATCCTGAAGCGCAACCGCCAGGCACTGGGGTATGAGCTGATGCTGTCCACCGGCGTCGACGAACATGGCCAGAAGAACCAGGAAGCCGCCGCCGCGCTCGACATGCCGGTGGAGGAATTCCTCAACATGCGCTGCGAGGAATTCCGAGGCGTCTTCGATCGCCTGGACGTTGCCTACGACTATTTCGTGCGCACCAGCCGCGAGGGCCACAAGCAGGCCGTTGCCGGCATGGAGCAGTCGATCTTCGACAAGGACCTGATCGTCAAGAAGAACTACACCGGCACCTATTGCAAGGGCTGCGAGGAGTTCAAGAAGGAGACGGACCTCACCGAGGAAGGCCAGTGCCCGCTGCACCCGACGATGAAGGTGGAGCAGACGGAAGAGACCAACTACTTCCTGAAGATGGAGCCCTACCGCGAGCGCCTGCTCAAGCACATTGCCGACAATCCGGACTGGATCCAGCCGGAAGCGTTCAAGAACGAGCTGAAGCAGATGCTGTCCGAGCCGCTGGAGGATCTTTGCATCTCCCGGCCCAAGACCCGCGTGACGCTTGGCGTCGAGCTGCCCTTCGATACCGACTTCGTCACCTATGTCTGGTTCGACGCGCTTGCCAACTACCTCACCAACGTCAACTGGCCGGATGCCGGCTATGCGACCTGGTGGGCCGAGTGCGAACACCTGATCGGCAAGGACATCCTGAAGCCGCATGGCGTCTACTGGCCGATCATGCTGATGGCGGCCGGCCTGCCTCTGCCGAAGAAACTGTCCGTGCACAGCCACTGGGTCGGAGCCGGCGGAGTGAAGATGTCGAAATCCATCGGCAACGTCGTGGATCCGATCGAGGTGATCGAGAAACTCGGCGTCGATGCCCTGCGCTGGTATCTTGCCCGGCACATGCGTGCCGACAGCGACAGCCAGATCTCCGTCGAGTTCATCACCCAGGCCTACAACACGGAACTCGGCAACAAGATCGGCAATCTGCTGTCGCGCGCCGCAAAGTTCTCAAACGCCCGCTTCGACGGCAAGCTGCCCGCTCCGGGTCCGCTCAGCGCAGAGGACGAGGCGATCCGCAAGGCCGTGCTTGAAGCGACCAAGGGCATGGGAGAGTGGGTGAACCTGGCGGATATCCCGCACCGGATGCAGGCGATCATCACCGTTGCCGACGAGATGAACAACTATTTCGCCGAGCAGGCTCCCTGGGATCTCATCAAGCAGGAAGAGACCAAGGAGCGCTGCCAGACGGTGATCTATGTGACACTGGACTGTCTGCGCGTCGTCATGGAAGCCCTCACCCAGGTGATCCCGGCCTCCGCAGGCAAGGCGCTTGCCATGCTGAATGCCCCGGAGATAGCCTGTCCGTGGAAGCCGGAACTCGACCGGCTTCAGGGCGGCGGTGCGCTTGGCGAGATCGAGAACCTTTATCCGCGCGTTCAGTAACCGAGATTGCCCGAAAATACGGACGTCTCTTCAGTCCTTCACAAAGGCTCCGCGGTTGCGCGGAGCCTTTGTCGTATTCGAACTCTTCAAATAACAACTAAAAGCTGCTTTTTAATCAAATACAAATTTACCTAGACTTTCCTGCCCGACCTTGTTTTCATAAACCTATCGGTTGTGGAACCCCAAACCACACCGATGCTCGACTTGCATTCGTTTCAGCCCGTCCTGATTTCGGCCATTCAGCCCGGGAAATTGTATATGTCATTGGTTCGAAACAAATTTTTTGATCTTTCCGTTCCTGACGACTGGATCGACAGATCCGTCCTGGTCTGGTCCGCTCCACCGGGCAGCGGAACGATGCCACCCAATGTTGCCGTCGCCTTCGACACCATGCAGCCGGGGGAACCTCTTGTCGTCTATGTGAACCGCCAGGTCGACAGCCTGAAGGCATCACTTGCGGACTGGCAGCTTGTCACCCAGACGCAGACGGACCTGAAGGGGCGCGAGGCCTACGAGGTGGTGTTCACCTGGAACACGCCGCCCGGAAAGATGCGCCAGCGCCAGATCTATTGCCCGCTCGGCAGCCAGCAGATCGCCAATATCGCCTACACGGCCTCCGACAAGGAATTCGCCGAATTCGACGGCGCCTATTTTCAGAAAGTTTTGCGGTCCTTCGTCTTCAGGGGATAGGACATGTCAGGACACAAGCCCGCCGCGCGGCTTATGGACCAGATTTCCCACACGAGTGCCCTGTCCGGTTTTCTGGGCGGCGCGCTTCTTGGGCTGGCTGCGGGCGTTGCCATTGTGGCGGTCACGGTCGCGACAGGCGGTGCGGCCCTCGCCGTGGTGGCGGCCGCCGGTGCGGCTGCGGCCACGACCGGTGGCGGGGCCCTGGTCGGCGCGGCACTTGGCGCGACCTTCTCCTCGCCCTGCGGCACCATCGCGCCCATTTGCTCGCTCAACGTTCTGATCAACAACCGCCCGGCAGCCCGTGCGATTGTCGATGGCGCCCTCTGCTCCATGCATGCGCCCGGACCGCCAAAGCCCATTGCCACGGGCGTCGAGCACATCCTCATCAATAACTTTCCGGCGGCCCGCGTCGACGAGAAGATCGTCTGCGGGGCCTTCATCTCATCCGGATCGGAGAATGTGAAATATGGCGGCCCCTCCGGCCAGTATCTGGCCGTCGCCTCGGAAGTGCCGGATTGGATGCTGACCACCGCCAAGGTCCTTGCCATCGGCGGAACCATCGTCGCCGTCGGCGCGGGCGCCGCCGCTGCGTATGTCGCGGGCGGGACCTGCGCACTTCTGGGCTTTGGTGCGGAAACCATCGGTGCCTTTGCCTTCGGATATGTCGGTGGGGAAATTGGCGGTTATGTCGGCGAAGCGATTGGCGGCGAGCGCGGCCGGATCATCGGCTCGACCCTCGGCGCCCTCGTCGGCGGGCTCTTCGGCGCGAAGCTGGGCGGCCGTATGGTTCGAGGCCACCCGGTCGACATGGCAACCGGAGAAGTCTTCGCCCAGGAAACGGATTTCGAGCTGCCGGGTCCGATCCCGCTTGCCATGACGCGCACCTGGATGTCCAGTTCAAGCGAAACCGGCGCGACAGGCGGGCTGGGCGCCAAGTGGCATCACAGCCTGGCAATCCGCCTCTGCCGCTGGCGGGAGGGCAATTGCTTTGCGCTGAGGCTGGGCGACGGGCGTCTCGCGCTTTTCTCCCCGCCCCGGCCGGGCAAGCCGTCGCTGAACGCGGTCGAGCGTCTGCTGCTGGAGACCGACGGCCGGAACTACCGAATCCGGGACTATGACGGCCAGTGCTGGTATTTTCAGGCGGCCGCCCGCACTCCGGACACCTGGCTGATTTCCTCAATCATGGACGCCAACGGCCACGCCGTGCGCTTTGCCTACGGAACCGGGGACCAGCTTGCCGGCGTCATCGACAGCGGCGGGCGTGAGCTCACCATTCATTCGGACGACCTGGGACGTCTTTTGCGGATCGACGGACCGCATCCGACCGATTCCACCGCCACTATGCCGCTGGTTACCTACGGCTACTCGGGCGGGGATCTCACGAGCGTCACCGATGCCCGCGGCAACGTCCTGCGCTACCGCTACCAGAACCACCTGATGGTCGAAGAGCGGCGGCGCGCCGGCCTGACCTTCACCTTCGAATGGGACGACCCGGCGCTCGGCGTCGAAGCCAGGTGCACGCGGACCTGGGGCACCTCCGAAAGCGGAGCGGTGACGGGGCTGCATTATGTCGAGATGCGCTACCGGCCGGAATCCTTCGAGACCTTGGCCCGCGACCGGCAGGGCAATGTCACGATCTACCAGAACGACGGCCGCGGTCACATTCTGAAGAAGACCGATGCGGACGGACTGGTCTCGAAGTTCACTTACGACCAGGCGGGCAATCCAACGCTCAAGCAGGACGGGTTCGGCCGCAAGACGTCCGGGTCCTGGGACCAGTTTGGCCGCCAGACCGCAGAGCTGGAAGAAGACGGCACGACAACCCGGTTCAGCTACGCTACGGATTCGGTCTCCGACCCCCGCTTCGGCAAGGCGGCGGTCATTGCAAGGAGCGACGCAGGCGAGCACCGGTTCTCCTTCGATGCCCGCGGCAATGTCCAGATCTACCGGGATGCACTGGGGATCGAGCACAGATATCTGCGCGACGAACGCGGCTACCCGCTTGCCGTCATCGATCCGGAGGGAACCTCCTGGCGCTGGCAATGGTCGCCTGAGGGAAATCTCACCGCGGAAGGCCCGGACGACCTGCGCGCCTCCTACGTTCACGACCGGTTGGGCCGGCTCATTCGCGTGCGCGAGCCCAATGGCCGCGAGGTCGTCATCACGCGGGACCCGAACGGCAATGCGGCGCGGCTGCAATTTGCCGGCGGTGGCTCCGTCTCGATGGACTATGACCCGGACAACAAGATCGTCCGCCATACCGACGAGGCCGGACAGACCGTCGAGTGGACCTATGACGGCCTGCGTTCTCCCCTTAGCCGGACAGAGACCGACGGCTCCAGGACACGGTTCGGCTATGACGACGAAATACGCCCGGCGCTTATCGTCAATGCTTCCGGCGAGGAACACCGCCTTGTCTATGACAGACACGGCAGGTTGAGCCGGGAAACCGGGTTCGACAAGCGCCTGACGGAATTCACCTACGATCCGGCAAGCGGTAACCTTGCCGGGGTGCGAAACGGCGGCGAGCTGACATCGTACAAGCACGACCAATATGGCCGGATCCTGGAAAAGCATTTTGCGGACGGCACAAAACACACGTTCGCCTGGTCATCGAACAACCGCGTGACAAGCGCGAAGACGCCGGATTGTGAGCTGGCCTTTGCCTACGACGCTGCCCAGCGGATCGTTTCGGAAAGCCAGAACGGCACGGAAATCCGCCACAGCTACGATCCGCGCGGCCGCCTCAGCGTCACCACCCTGCCCGACGGCCGCAAGATCAGACACACCTACAACCGGACGGACGACTGCAAGCGGATCGACTTTGACGGCCGGGAAATCGCAACCTATCTGCACGACCATCTGGGTCGGACCATTTCCCGCAAATCGGGCGGTATCGCCTGCGAATTCGAGTTTGATCCGGAAGGACGCCTCGCCCGGCAATCGGCCTATGCGCGCACCCCGGGCGCGGACGAGGAGATCGTCCGCCGGTCCTACGAGTGGCGCAAGGACAACAAGCTGGTGTCGGTGAAAGACAGCCGGCGCGGCGAACGGCAATACAAGTACGACGCCTGCAACCGGTTGACGTCGGCTGAGGGCTGGACGCCTGAAGCGTTCATCTATGATCTGACCGACAATCTTGTCGCCGCGACCCGGAGCGGCCCGCGCACCTCTGCGCAGCCGCCAGGCCAGGCTCCCGGCAACCGGCTGACCGTCTTCGGCGACAAGCATTTCACCTATGATGCCAGGGGCAACATCGTCCGCGAAATCTCAGGTGCCGGCGGCCATACGGAAACGGACTATATCTACGGCGCCAACGGCATGCTGCGCGAAGTGCGCCGGTCGGGCCGCCGCGGCGAAACATTGACCCGCTACGCCTACGATGCCTTCAACCGGCGCGTTTCCAAGACTGTCACGACGGACCTTTATGCCGCCAACAGCCCGGATGACGATCCGTCAGCCATCGAAACCCGGTACCTTTGGAACGGCGATGTGCTGCTGGCGGAATCGGCCAATCCGAAAGACCCGCTCGAAACGGTCTATCTCTTTGAACCGCGCAGCTTCACTCCGCTTGCCATGGTCAGCCGCCATCCGCAGCGCAGCGGTCTCTTCATCTACAACACCGACCATCTCGGCGTGCCGCATGAGCTGATCGCCGAGAATGGAACGGTCGCCTGGGCGGCGACATATCTCGCCTTCGGCGGCGTGCGGGTGGTCACCGGTGGCGACTTTTATCAACCACTTCGCCTGCCCGGACAATATTTCGACGAAGAAAGCGGACTGCACTACAACCGTAATCGCTACTACGATCCGGCCATCGGCCGCTTCACCCAGCCGGACCCGATCTCCCTGCTGGGGGGCCTGAATGCCTATGCCTATGCACAGGACCCGAACGGGTTCATCGATCCCTTTGGGCTCACCCCTCTCGACGCGACCGGATACTCGCTCTATCACATCGTCAACAACAAGACGGGGGAAGTCGTCTATGTCGGCATCACCAACGACGCTGCCACGCGGACTACCGGGCATCAGGGAACCGGCCGGCTCGGGCGCGGTTACTCGCTGAAGGTTCAGAAGACGGACCTGTCCTATGCGCAGGCGCGTGGGTACGAGCAGGCCGATATCAAGCAATACGGTACGCGGGACACCAGCAGGATCGGCCAACCGTTCAAGAAGGGTGAACCGAACAGGGTCTGGTCCTATGATCCTGCCCGGACGGATGACAGGGCCAAGGCCTTCAACGAACATTATGAAGAGCGCATGAAAGCGCATGGAGGGTGTGGGTGAGTATCAAACTAACGATTGAACCGGGCCGCTATTTCATCGCACCGCTTCTGGGTGGCGGCTACGCCTACGGGTATTTCACCTATTTCGACAAGAGCCTGATGGCACTCTGCAATGTCCACGATCTGATCGGCTGGGACGCGGAAGTGCCGGGAGATATCGATAGCCATCCGCTGATCCTCAAGGATCTGCGCATCGGCACGTCCGAATTCAGGTTGAAGCCGAAGGAAGCGGAAGAATATGGCGAGAAATGGCTGTTATCGGCCCGTACGATTGACGGTGCCGCACAGCCGGAGAGCCGGCTTTTCCTGATGGGACCGGACAACGCACCTGATGTCTTCGACATCTACCGGGAAATACCGCAACGGCCGGCAACGCCGGACGAAAAGAAGACGTTGCAGCCGGTCGGCTTCATGTTCCCGCCGACGACGACCAATGCCATCGAAGTCGCCATCCGCCGCATCGACATCGATCCGGACGATTTCTACCCGGAAGATTTTCCAAGGAACTAGACGTCCTGAAGAGGAAAAACGAACGGCCCGGAAATTTCCGGGCCGTTTTTTTGTGACACCTTTTCAGTGCGTCCTCCCGGCCAAGCGAAGCGCGAGCCGGGACCGAGGAGGCACAGAGTTTTAGCGTGTCAGTTCCTCTCACCGCTCGGCATTGGCTCACCGGTCCCGGATCTTCGCTCTGCTCCTCTGGGAAGACGATGGAGAGGTGAATTACCTTGAACGGCCCTCCCCAAAGGCCAACCGCCCGGTGGTGGGGCCGGGCGGTTGCGGCCGTCGGGAGGGGCATCCCGTCCGGCCGGGCGGGCCGCTCGCAGAATGCGGCCCGGTGGGGATTGGTGAGGTTAAGAGGTCTTCGGAGCGCGGTAGTCGTCGGAGGCGCTCGTGCCGGCCTTTTCGTGGGTCCAGTCGGCCTTGCGGTAGGTGAAGGACCACTTGTCGACATCGCCGCGTGAGGCATTGGCTTCGTCGTTGACGTCCGGCAGGATCGTCTTGCCTTCCACCAGCACCGCATCGGTGAACTTGATGGTGAAGTAGTGTTCCTGGACGCCCGAGGTGGCGGTGCGCCAGAAGTGAACTTCGATTTCCAGGCTCTCACCGGTGGCCAGGGCCTGCCACAGCAGCGGGGTGGCCTTGTCGACCGGCTTCATGAAGGTGGTCGGCATGTGGCGGCGGGTGGCGATGATGGAGCCGGACTGCGGGTCGCGGGGGACAACGGCGTTCTGCTCGAAGGCATAGACCAGGGATTCGGCCTCATGGCCTTCCTGCCACAGGTTGCCGACACTGTCGGCGGTGGTTGCGTCGGAGGTGATGTCGCCCTGGGTTGCGCCCTTGACGGTGATGTATGCGATGTTGGACATGGTCTTAACTCCTGGTGACTGTGACTTGACGGACTGTCGTCGTTTCGATTTCCGGGGCACCCGGGTTTGGTCCGGTGCCGATGCTGAGGAAATTGCAACGGCCGTGCCAACTTGGCCTGAACAGGTCAAGATATTGAAAACGCAGCGTTTAAACTTGTTTCCAGGCAAAGGTTAAAATGTGGCACTGTGCAGAAATCTGCACAGTCCACCCGAAGATGCGAACAGACCTGCGCAACACACGTGTGACGAACATCACAAAATGACGATCGGGAGGGTTTGCCAGGGGGACAGAGCCGGTGCGGAAAAGCTGGCTGGAGCCTCGGAAGCAAGCCACAAGGCATGAATCGACCCTTCCCCCGACCTCATCCTGAGGAGGGCTGATAAGCCCGTCTCGAAGGATGGGCGGCAGGCTCCCGAACAAGCGGCCCATCCTTCGAGACGCGCGCAAGCGCGCTCCTCAGGATGAGGTGGGAAGTTGAAGAGGCAGTAGGAAGACCGGGCCCGGGAGACAGGCTGCCCCTAGATCAGCCCGGCGAATTCCATGGCTTCGTCGAGTGCCCGTCTTGTGGCCTCGGTGACGGGCGTCAGCGGCAGGCGGACGTCTTCCTGGCACAGCCCAAGCCGCGACAGGGCGTATTTGGCACAGGCTGCGGGCGGTTCGAAAAACAGGGCCGAGTGTAGCGGCAGCAGCCTGTCCTGGTAGTTGCGGGCAAGCTCCATGTCCTCAGCGAGAGACGCCCTTTGAAACTCGGCGCAAAGTCGAGGTGCCACATTGGCTGTCACGGATATGCAGCCGCGGCCGCCATGTGCGTTGAACCCGAGCGCGGCGGCATCCTCGGCGCTGAATTGCAGGAAGTCGCGGCCGCAGAGCGCGCGCTGCTTGCTGACACGTTCCATGCTGCCGGTCGCATCCTTGACGCCGATGATGCGCGGCCAGCGCGCCATCTGGGCCATGGTCTCCGGCAGGATGTCGATCACGCAGCGGCCCGGAATGTTGTAGAGGATGATGGGGATCGAGCTGCTGTCATGCAGCACCTGATAGTGGCACAGAAGCCCGGCCTGGTTCGGCTTGTTGTAATAGGGCGTCACAACCAGCGCCGCATCCGCGCCGACCTTTTCCGCATGCTGCAGCATGTCGAGCGACTGGGCTGTCGCGTTGGAGCCGGTTCCGGCAATGACAGGGATGCGGCCGGCGGCAAGGTCCACCACCCTTTTGATGACGTCCTTGTGCTCGTCCTTGGATACCGTCGGACTTTCGCCGGTGGTGCCGACGGCAACGAGCGCGTCGCTGCCCTCGGCAATATGCCATTCGACGAGACGCTCCAGCGCCTCGATATCCACGCGGCCGTCCTTGAAGGGGGTGACCAGGGCGGGAATCGATCCCTTGATATCGAGCATGCGGCGTCCTCCGAGAGCTTCGCCGCTTTCTTGCGCCGCTCTGTGTCGAATGTTTGTCTACCACAACCGGTGTGCCATCAATCCATGCCGACTTGCAACCGCACCCGCCTTCGTCTCCCGTCGCCGGGAGGCTTCAGGCAGCCAGAAACGTCAACCGGTCGTCCAATCTTGCGGGCGTGACCTCAAGGATTTCTGCCGTCACCACGCCTTCGGCAACGAACGGATCCGCCGCAACAAAGTTTTCGACAGCATCGCGGTCCGCACCGTGAGCGAAAATGCAGCCGCCACGATTAGGCTGCAGACTACCGACCATCAGGAAGAGGCCCTTTTCAAAGCCCTCGGCAATCCAGGCCTTGTGACCGGCCATGAACTGCCCTGCCCGGTCCCTGTTTTCGGCAAAAGTCAGCGTCACGATGAACATCTATTTCTCCTGTTTCGTCTGATGAAAATCGAAGCAAGCAGGTTCAGGCCTGGCAGGCTTCAGACCCGCCTTGCCTTTGCGTCTCCGGCAACGCTTCCAAGCCATTCAAGAATGTCTTCGACCTCGCGCCGGACATAGGCTTCGTCCTTGAAGGCCTGGGCGAGCGTCGCCACACCCTGGCTCCAGCAGAGAACACGCAGCGCGTGGTCTTCCGACCTGTCGCCGCAGCCGAGCTCTTCGAACTGGCGGATCAGCCAGTCGCGGAAGAGCGCCATGATCCGGTTGGCCTTGTCCTTCGAGGCATGGTCCAGTTTGGCGAGTTCGCTCGTCAGCGTGCCGACCGGACAGCCATAGGCCATGATCTTCGCCTGGTTGACGATGACGATCCGGATGAAACAGGCAATGCGCCTAGCCGGGTCCGCAGCCGTTTCATCCCAGCGGGCCAATAGCTCTTCGCGATCGGCAAGGCGTTTGTCGATGACCGCATCGAGGATCTCGTCCTTGGTCCTGAAATGATAGTAGAAATTACCGCGCGAAATCTTCACCGCAGCGGCAATGTCGGCAAAGGACGTCTGTCCAAAGCCCTGGCCATAAAAGAGCGCATCCGCCGCCTCGACGATCTGCTGGCGCGTTTCCTTCGCTGACATCCTCTTTCCCCCGGACCCTGCATGGCGCTGCAACCGACACCTGATTGCGGCTGGCTGTCATCGCATTCAATCTGATTAGGACATTTGACCTATCTCAGCAAATAGGACAAATGTCCAAATACGTCAAGCCGTCGATGCTGAAGGAGTGACTGGACCCGCCCTGAGAGCTTTGGAGGGAATACCTTCGTTCCGAAATTGGCTGCCAGCTTCTGCTCACGTGGATGTGAAGAGGCGACCTGATCAATCCTGACAGCCAGCTGTCAGGAGGAGTTTTCTAAGGTCCCGGGCGAATGCCGGTTAAAGCCACACGGCTGGCCGGCGCAAATAGGTATTTCAGGTCAATGACTTGTTGACTTAAAACACACAAATCCGCCAATTGGGAATTAAATAAACCAATGTTTCTTTTATTCAACAAACTCCGTTCGACGTCTGATCCGGTGCAACCTTGCACGGGACCGGTGCATTTACCGGCATTGGAAACCGGCGATTGCCACCTACGTTCACACTGCCTGGCGGCAAAGACACGACCGGCTGGAGGCAGGAAGGCCGGGTTCCGCGTGGAGGGTTCGAGATGACATTGTTGGACGGGCGGACAGTTTCACTAAAGGGTTCCGCCGTTTCAGACCTGTTCGACCGGGTACGGGCACAATCGCTCGCCCCGGTCGCCCCGCTTGACGACGAGGATATGGGACTGCAGTCCATGGAGGATGCCAGTCCGCCGAAATGGCATCTGGCACACACCACCTGGTTCTTCGAGGAATTTATCCTGAAGCCGTCCCTTCCGGACTACCGGCCGCGGGATGAGCGCTTCGCTGTGCTTTTCAATTCCTATTATGTGCAGGCGGGCCCGCGGCACACCCGCTCCAAACGCGGGCTTCTCTCAAGGCCTGGCGTTGCGGACGTCCTCACGTACCGCTCCCAGGTCGAGGACGCCCTGCGCGAGGGACTGGCGACTGGCGCCTTCATGCTCGATCAGGACAAGCTCGAGGCGCTGATCACGCTCGGATGTCACCATGAGATGCAGCATCAGGAGCTGCTGGTAACCGATCTCCTCAACGCCTTTTCCTTCAATCCCCTGCTGCCCGCCTATGTCGAGCCGAGAACAGCCTTTGCCCCCTCGCCTATCAGTGCGGTCCGGGAAAGCGGCTGGACCCGTCATGACGGCGGCCTTCTGGAAATCGGCCATCGAGGCGATGGCTTTGCCTATGATTGCGAGGGTCCGCGGCACAAGGTCTGGCTGGAGCCTTACCGTCTCTCCGACAGCCTCGTCACCAACGGCGACTGGATCGCCTTCATGGAAGATGGCGGCTACGAGACCCAGACGCTGTGGCTGATGGAAGGCTGGGCTGTCCGGGAAAAGAACGGCTGGGACACGCCGCTTTACTGGTGGCGGCAGGACGGCGCCTGGTGGACGTTTACTCTGCAAGGCCCGCGACCGGTCGACCTGGCGGCTCCGGTCGTTCATGTCAGCTATTACGAGGCCGATGCCTTTGCCCGCTGGTCCGGCCACCGGCTGCCGACGGAAGCCGAATGGGAAGCGGCGGCAGAGCCGACACCGGTTGAGGGCAATTTCCTGGAAAGCGGTGCTTTCCTGCCGCTTGGCCGGAACCACAGCCTCTGGGGCGATGTCTGGCAATGGACCTCGAGTGCCTTCTCCCCCTACCCCGGCTTCAGGCCTCCTGAGGGCGCCATCGGCGAATACAACGGCAAGTTCATGGTGAACCAGATGGTGCTGCGCGGCGGGTCCTGCGCGACGCCAAGGGACCAGATGCGCGCCTCCTACCGCACCTTCTTCTATCCGCACCAGCGCTGGCAGATGCTGGGCCTCAGACTGGCGGCAGACCAATGACCAAACATGTTTCAGAAAACGATCAGGCGAACGCCTTTCGCGACAGCATTCTTGCCGGTCTGACCGCGGAGCGGAAGACCATCAGCAGCAAGTGGCTCTACGACGATGTCGGCTCGCACCTCTTCGAGGCGATCACGGAACTCGACGCCTATTATCCGACGCGCACGGAGATCTCCATCCTGGAGAAACACGCGAAATCCTACCGGCGGCTGCCGGGAGCGCGCGGTGCAATGGTGGAACTCGGCAGCGGGTCCAGTCGCAAGACCGACCTGCTGCTGTCGGCTTTTCCGGATCTCTCGGTCTATATGCCGATCGACATTTCGGCGAACCATCTGAAAGCGGCGGCCGAACGGGTGCGCCGGGCCTATCCCTCGCTCGCGGTCATTCCGGTCGCCGCCGATTTCACCCAGCCCTTCGGCCAGTTGCCGCTTTTGCCCGAATTGCCCGTGCTGGTGTTCTTCCCCGGATCGACCATCGGCAATTTCGAACGGTCCGAGGCATCAGCCCTGCTTGCCAATATCCGGGCCGCGATGCCGGAGGCGACGATGATTGTCGGCGTCGACCAGCCGAAGAATGAGGCGGTCTTGCGGGAGGCATACGACGATCCGGCCGGCATCACGGCAGCCTTCAACCAGAACCTGCTGCAACGGATCAACCGCGAACTGGGGGCGGAGTTCGACCTTGCCTCCTTCGCGCATCGCGCCGTCTGGAACAGTGGCGAAAGCCGTATCGAGATGCACCTGGAAAGCCTGCGCGCTCAAACGGTCGACATTGCCGGCACGGCAATCCCGTTCCGGGAAGGCGAGACGATCCACACGGAGAATTCGCACAAATACGACGAGGCGGCGTTCGAGGTGATCGCGGGCGAAGGCGGCTGGCGCGTTCTGGATCGCAACAGCGACGAGAACGGCTGGTTCTCGGTCTATACGCTTGAGGCGATCCGGAACTAAGCCTTAGGCCAACCAAACCAAGTCCTTCCTTCGTCATCCCGGGCGAAGCGCAGCGAAGACCCGGGATCGGGAAACCTCAAGAGCATGAGGCTGTTTAAGATTTTTGCGAACAGGGCGGCACATCCACGCCGCCCAAACGGGCCTGACTTATTTCCTTGCCTTTCCGTAGTCATCCCAGCCAAGCGAAGCGCGAGCCGGGGCCGGAGAGCCACGAAGCTTGATCTTTTTTGCCCAAATTTCCCATGCTCTTGGCTCCCCGGTCCCGGGTCTTCGCTTCGCTACGCCCGGGATGACGATGGAAAGTTAGGACAATCCCCCCCTCCAGCCCTACTCAATCTGCGCAATGAACCCGGCAAGAACGTCGTTGAACCGGTCCGGATATTCCCAGAACATCATGTGGCCGCCGAAGGCATCCACCTGGCTGTTCGGTGTGTGGGCCGCAAGATAGGCCTTGGCCGTTTCCGACCAGTGCTCGGCGACGACAAAGGCCGACGGCAGCCTGGCGTCGACTTCCTTTGCCGTATCCAGATAGTTGCTGAAGTTTCCGGCCGCGAGATAGGCGGCGGCGACGAAGGGCGGCGATTGAGTGGACTGATCGACGATCCAGCTCGACAGTTCCGGTGTGTAGTCCTGTTCGATCATCAGCTCGTCCGCATACCAGTTGATGACGTCGCGGTGGCCTTGGGCCGACTGGACTCCACGATAGAGCTCGGCGATTTCGGCGACGGAACCTTCCTGCCAGTCGCCGTCCTTGCCGGTCAGCGGTGTCGGCGAGAGGTCGATGCACATGTGGGCTGCGGCGGCATCGACCGACTGGGTCTTCACGAATTCCCACGTCGTCAGGCAACCGAAGGACCAACCGACGAGCACGGGCTTTTCAACGCCCAGATGATCGAGCAACTTCACAAGATCCGCACCCTGGGTGACATAATTGTTGCCCTCCAGCGTCAGCGTGGAGCGGCCGTGGCTGCGCGGATCGAAGGTGATGACCCGGTGCGTACCGGCAAAAGCCCGGACCTGGTGCACGAACACCTCGGTGGTGAAGGTCCAGCCCGGCACAAAAACGATCGCCTGCCCCGCGCCGTGATCCTCGAAATAGAGGTCGACACCGGGTTCCACGGCGAAATAGTCGCCCGCGAGGGCGGTGCCGCCCAGGCATATCGACGAAAGCAGCGACACAGCCAGAGCTCCGGTACGGCGGAGCGGGTCTTTCGAATGATTGGTATTCATGGTTCCCTCCTTTCCCTGTTTTTCGGGAAAAAGCGCAATGCCCCCAAGGGATTATAGCATAAACAAAACCTTAAGATGTATAGTAAAATTCATAATCAATTTTTACGTGTAATTTTTGTCAAGGCGGTTCATCCTTTGGCAGTTTCGGCGCACCGCGTGGCAGTCGCGCACGTCACCGGCATTGTGAGGCCGTTGCTGTGAGACCGGCCGGTCCGCGCGGCAGCCGGACGGTCACAGCGATTGCCTGACGCGGCCTAACCCGTCAAAATGGCTGCGGTGATGCGCAAAGTACGAAACGAGGGAAGCCTGGTAGAATGTCGATGAAACAGAGACTTGCGGGCGCCCTTGCAGCCGCCCTGATCGCCGTGACGGGTCCCGCGGCGGCCGAGCAGTTCATCACCATCGGAACAGGCGGCGTGACGGGCGTCTACTATCCGGCCGGCGGAGCGATTTGCCGTCTTTTGAACAGGGGACACAAGACACACGGCATCCGCTGCTCCGTCGAATCCACCGGCGGCTCCGTCTACAACATCGAAAGCCTGCGCAGCGGCGAGCTGGATTTCGGCATCGCCCAGTCCGACTGGCAGTATCACGCCTTCACCGGAACATCGCTCTTTGAGGACAAAGGCCCGTTCGACAATCTGCGCGCTGTCTTTTCCGTCCACCCGGAACCTTTCACGGTGGTTGCTCGTGCGGGCTCAGGGATCGAAAGCTTCGAGGACCTGAAGGGCAAGCGGGTCAATATCGGCAATGAGGGCTCCGGACAGCGGGGCACCATGGAAGTCCTGATGAAGGCAATGGGCTGGACCAACGCGGATTTCGCGGAAGTCTCGGAACTGAAGTCGGCCGACCAGTCCTCGGCCCTTTGCGACAACAAGATCGACGCCATCGTCTATACGGTCGGCCATCCGTCCAATTCCATCGAGGAAGCAACGACCAGCTGCGAATCGAAACTGGTCAATGTGGACGGCCCGGTGGTCGATGCCCTGATCGCAGACAACAGTTATTACCGCAAGACGACCATTCCCGGCGGCATGTATCGCGGCAATGCGGAGGACGTCACCACATTCGGTGTCGGCGCGACGGTCATCACCACCTCCGGCATGGACGAAGAAGTCGTCTATACCCTGGTGAAGTCCGTGTTTGAGAATTTCGACACGTTCCGCAAACTGCATCCCGCCTTTGCCAACCTGAGCCCGGAAGAAATGGTGTCGGACGGGCTCTCCGCCCCGCTTCACCGGGGCGCGGTGCGTTATTACAAGGAACGGGGCTGGATCAAGTAAGCCGGTCCTAAGACAAGCCTTTCTCCAGCAGCATGGACTTCATCCGCTCCGCCTCCTTTGATAGCGGGCGGATCGCGGGCCAGGCTATATAGTACCCCTTTCCGGTTGCGAAGGTTGCGCTGTCGAGCGGCACGAGCCGTCCGGCGGCAAGCTCCTCAAACAGCAACGGCAAAGCGCCGAGTGCAAGCCCCTGCCCGTTCAGTGCCCGGCCGATGGACTGGTTGTAGGTGGCACAGACCTGAACCGGATAGCCGCGAAATTCTTCCCGCCCCGTCTGCTGGATCCATCCCGGCCAGTCCACCCAATTCGGAGCCAGCCGGGGATAATTGAGCAGCGGCAACCGGCCTCCGTCCACACCGTCCTGCAGCGCCTTGATCACGCCAGGCGCACCAACCGGCACCAGGATTTCCCGAAACAGCAGCTCGGACATCCAGCCCGGCAGACGGCCGTCGCCGTGAACAACCACCAGATCATGTTCCGCTTTCAGAAGATCGCCCGGGTCGTCGGCGGTCATCAGGTTGAAGAGGCAGGCATCCTCCGACAGTGCAAACTCCTTCAGCTTCGGCTGGAGCCAGAAGGCGGCAAGTGCCGTCACAGAGGCGATCCGGACGACGGGCTGTTGCGGAACTTTCAACGTGCGCAGCGCCTGGTCGAGAAAATCCAGCGTCATGCCTGCCTTGTCGGCGAGGAACACACCCGCCTCAGTCGGCTGCAGGCGCCGCCCGGCCCGCTCGAAAAGATCAACGCCCAGCCAATCCTCGAGCTGCCGGACGCGTTTGGAAACCGCCGCCTGGGTCACGAACAGTTCGTCGGCTGCCTCGGTGAAGTTCAGATGCCGCATGGCAGCTTCGAAAAAAACCAGCGTGTCGAGAGGCGGCAGCGATTTTCGGTATCTTTGCATTCCTTCAGGTTATCAAGAAGGGCGAATTTTTCCAGCCTTTCTCCGCGGAAGGGAACCGTCATTATTCCCTGGAGGAAAAACCGAGGAAACTGGAATGGCCGAATTTGACTGGCACGCGGAACGCAGCGATCTCGACGGACTGGCACAGCTTGACCGGGAGCCTGCATCAAGTGGCATCGATCTTGTGGCGGTGCGGACCTACCGGCAGCAGCGCGTACGGCAGAAGATGGCCGAATACGGCGTCGACGCGGTCATTCTCTCCGACCCCGTCAACATCCGTTATGCGACCGGCACGCGGAACATGCAGGTCTTTTCCATGCGCAACGCACCGTCGCGTTATCTGCTCCTGACCCAGACCCGCTCCATCCTTTTTGAATTCACCGGTTGTCTCCACCTCGGCGAAGGTTATGAGACCGTCGATGAAATCCGGCCGTCGAAGACCGCCAGCTTCGTTGCCGCCGGACCTCATATCGCGGCGCGCGAACGGGCCTGGGCAATAGAGATGGCGGACACGATCCGCGAACTGACCGGCTTGAAGAATGCCACTGTCGGCCTTGAACGCCTCAATGCCGGCACGGCAATCGCCTTGCAGGATGCGGGTCTGAGGATCGTGGACGCCCAGCAGGCGGTGGAAATGGCGCGCGCGATCAAGTCACCGGAAGAAATGAAATGCGTGATCGCGTCCCTGCGCGCGACAGAGATCGGTGTCGGCAAGCTGCGCGAGGCGATCCGGTCCGGCCTCACCGAGGCCGGGCTCTGGTCGGTGCTGCACCAGTCCATTATCGCGCAGAACGGGGACTATGTGGAGACGCGTCTGCTCAATGCCGGCACGCGGACCAATCCCTGGTTCCAGGAGACCTCGGACAATGTCATCGGCGCCAACGAACTGATCGCACTCGATACGGACGTAGTCGGCTGCCACGGCTATTACGCGGATTTCTCGCGTACGTTTCACTCCGGCCCGGACCGGCCGAGCGACAGTCAGCGCGAGCTTTACAAGGTCGCCCACGAACAGGTGCACCACAATATGGGCATCTTGAAGCCCGGCATGAGCTTTCGCGACTATGCCGACCAGGCCTGGAACATCCCGGAGAAATACTACGCCAACCGCTATTACCTGTCGGCCCATGGTTGCGGCATGACCGGCGAATATCCTTATCTCTACCACCATGGCGACTTTCCGGATGCGGGCTACGACGGCGTGATCGAGCCGGGCATGACCCTTTGCGTGGAAAGTTATATCGGCGAAGAAGGCGCCAGGGAGGGCGTCAAGCTGGAACAGCAGGTGCTCGTGACCGAAACCGGCATCGAGCTTTTGTCCGAGTTCCCGTTCGAAGAGAGCCTTTTGGCCTGATCGGTATAAATTCGGAGTGTTTTCGGGTCTCCCCCTACACAAGCCGGAAAGGCGACCCTATTTGATCGTAAGATTGCGATGGATTATACCGCTGCGACGCGCACAATCCATCGCGGCCTGATCAACGCCTTCCAGCTCCGGAGACCCTGCCTCATGAGTGACCCCACCTATACCCCGCCCAAAGTCTGGACCTGGGAACAGCCGAGCGGCGGCCAGTTCGCCAACATCAACCGGCCGATATCCGGCGCAACGCATGAAAAGGATCTGCCGGTCGGCAAACATCCGCTGCAGCTCTATTCCCTTGCGACACCCAACGGCGTCAAGGTGACGGTAATGCTTGAGGAGCTGCTTGCCCTTGGCCACACCGGCGCGGAATACGATGCCTGGCTCATCAAGATCGGTGACGGCGATCAGTTCTCCAGCGGATTCGTCGGCGCCAATCCGAATTCGAAGATCCCGGCCCTGGTCGACCATTCGACACCGGCCCCGACCCGGGTGTTCGAATCCGGCTCCATCCTGCTTTATCTTGCGGAAAAATTCGGCGAATTCCTGCCCAAGGATCCGGCCAAGCGCACCGAGACGCTTAACTGGCTGTTCTGGCAGATGGGCTCTGCGCCCTATCTCGGCGGTGGCTTCGGCCATTTCTATGCCTACGCACCCGAAAAGTACCAGTACCCGATCGACCGCTTCGCCATGGAGGCCAAGCGCCAGCTCGACGTTCTCGACAAGGCGCTCGCCGAGCGGCCCTTTATCGCAGGCGAAGAATACACCATCGCCGACATGGCGATTTTCCCCTGGTATGGCGGCATGGTGCTTGGCCGCGCCTATAATGCGGCGGAGTTCCTCTCCGTGCACGAATACAAGAACCTCAAGGCCTGGGCCGAAAAGATCGATGCCCGTCCGGCGGTCGTGCGTGGGCGCAAGGTCAACCGGACCTGGGGCGAAGAGCACGAGCAGGTGCCGGAGCGGCACGATGCCGCAGATCTTGACGCGAAGGCGGCTCTGGAACCGGCCGCCGAATAAATTTAGATGGTTGCGATCCGGCTCGCGCCGGATCGCTGCCCGCAATTTGCACGAGCCCTCTTTTTATTCAAACCAGTCGGATATTTGTCCGCCTCCGGGCAAAATATACTAAAACCAGCCTCTTTTTGAGTATTCCGATCAAGGATTTTCCGCCAGACCAGTTTCCGGCCCCCCTATTTTGTTAAGCTCGTGAAATTTATATCGGCCTGCTCTCAGGGTGCAGTGCAAAAAAGCCTCCAAAAACCATCCCGACACACCTTGTCATAAGTAATATTTTCGTTTCTAAATTCGCTGCACGTTTATGAGGGACCGGACGGCGCGGGGGGAATTCGTTCGCCAAACCGGCCAGGCTTCCCTTGTTTCCTCGACACTTGCTGGAGAGACGAATGCCAGAAGCCCTGAAGATCGGCACACCAAAGGAATCCTTCCCGGGGGAAAACCGTGTGGCAATGACCCCGGATTCCGCCAGACAGCTGCAAAAGCTCGGTTATAGCTGCCTCGTTCAGAGCGGCGCCGGAACCGCGGCGGGATTTTCCGACCAGGCCTATGAGGAGGCAGGTGTCGAGATCGTCAAGACCGCGGCCAGCCTCTGGAAGAAAGCCGACATCATCACGAAGGTGCGCCCGCCGGAAGACAAGGAACTGGGCTACCTTGCCAAGGGCAAGACCCTGATTTCCTTCTTCAACCCGGGCGGCAACGCGGACGGCCTTGAAAAGGCCAAGGCGTCCGGTGCCAACGTCATCGCCATGGAAATGGTGCCGCGTATTTCCCGCGCCCAGAAGATGGATGCGCTGTCGTCCATGGCCAACATCGCCGGCTATCGTGCCGTGATCGAGGCAGGCAACAATTTCGGCCGCTTCTTCACCGGCCAGATCACGGCCGCCGGCAAGGTTCCGCCGGCGAAGGTGCTGGTCGTCGGCGCCGGTGTCGCCGGTCTTGCCGCCATCGGCACCTCCACCTCCCTCGGCGCCATCACCTATGCCTTCGACGTGCGCCCGGAAGTGGCCGAGCAGGTCGAATCCATGGGCGCCGAATTCGTCTATCTGGATTTTGAGGAAGAACAGCAGGATGGCGCCGCCACCGGCGGCTATGCCAGCGTTTCCTCGCCGGAATTCCGCGAAGCGCAGCTCGCCAAGTTCCGCGAACTCGCGCCCGAGATGGACATCGTCATCACCACAGCCCTGATCCCGAACCGGGATGCACCGAAGCTGTGGCTGGAAGACATGGTCAAGGCGATGAAGCCGGGATCGGTGATCGTCGACCTTGCCGCCGAGCGCGGCGGCAACGCGGACGGTACGGTCAAGGACGAGAAGATCGTCACGGAAAACGGCGTCACCATCGTCGGCTATACCGACTTCCCGTCGCGCATGGCCTCCCAGGCCTCCACGCTTTACGCCACCAACATCCGCCACATGTTGACCGACCTGACGCCCGAGAAGGACGGCCAGATCAACCACAACATGGAAGACGACGTCATCCGCGGCGCAACCGTGACGCATGAGGGCGAGATCACCTTCCCGCCTCCACCACCCAAGGTGCAGGCGATCGCGGCAAAGTCCAAGGAGAAACCGAAGGAACTGACGCCGGAGGAAAAGCGCGCAAAGGAAGTTGCCGCGTTCAAGGCGCAGACCAAGCAGCAGGTCTCACTGCTTGCCATCGGCGGCCTCGTCATGCTGCTGGTGGGCCTCGTCGCTCCGGCCAGCTTCATGCAGCATTTCATCGTCTTCGTGCTGGCGGTCTTTGTCGGCTTCCAGGTGATCTGGAATGTCAGCCACTCGCTGCACACCCCTCTGATGGCCGTCACCAACGCAATTTCGTCGATCATCATCCTCGGCGCCCTGATGCAGATCGGATCCGGGTCGTTCCTGGTGATCCTGCTTGCAGGGCTCTCCGTCTTCATGGCCGGGATCAACATCTTCGGCGGTTTCCTCGTTACCCGGCGCATGCTCGCCATGTTCCAGAAATCCTAAGGGAGGCCGAGAGATGGAATTCGGTTTCACGACTGCCGTCTATGTTGTTGCGGCTGTTCTCTTCATCCTGTCGCTCGGCGGCCTGTCGGGCCAGGAGAGCGCCAAGCGCGCCATCTGGTACGGCATCACCGGCATGGGCCTGGCGGTTGTCGCCACGCTCATCGGGCCTGGCTCGGGCCTCTGGCTCCTGTCCCTTATCCTGATCGCCGCCGGCGGCATCATCGGCTATTTCGTGGCGCAGCGCGTCCAGATGACCGAAATGCCGCAGCTTGTCGCCGCCATGCACTCGCTGGTGGGCCTGGCCGCCGTCTTCGTCGGCTTCAACGCCTATATCGAGCTTGGCAACGTACTGGCCATGAGCGAGGAAGAGCGCCATGCGCTTGAAGGCTTTGCCGCGATCCTGGCGCACAAGACCCCGATCGAGCAGTCGATCCTGAAGGTCGAAGTGTTCCTCGGCGTCTTCATCGGGGCAGTCACCTTCACCGGCTCGGTCGTCGCCTTCGGCAAGCTTGCCGGCAAACTGACGTCCAAGGCGGAAAAACTGCCGGGCGGACACATGCTGAACGCGGGCGCTGCCGCCCTCAGCATCATCTTGCTCCTCCTGTTCGTGAACGATGCGGGTATCTGGACCCTGATCCTGATGACGCTTCTGGCCTTCTTCATCGGCTATCACCTGATCATGGGCATCGGCGGCGCCGACATGCCGGTGGTGGTGTCGATGCTGAACTCCTATTCGGGCTGGGCCGCGGCCGCCATCGGCTTCTCGCTCGGCAACGATCTCCTGATCGTCGTCGGCGCGCTCGTCGGCTCGTCGGGTGCGATCCTCTCCTACATCATGTGCAAGGCGATGAACCGCTCGTTCATTTCCGTCATCCTCGGCGGCTTCGGCAACACGACCGGGCCGGCGATGGAAGTGGAAGGCGAACAGATCGCCATCGACAGCGACGGTGTCATTGCCGCCCTTGAAGATGCCGACAGCGTCATCATCGTTCCGGGTTATGGCATGGCGGTCGCCCAGGCACAGCAGAACGTCGCCGAACTGACACGGCGCCTGCGGGCCAAGGGCAAGGAAGTACGCTTCGCGATCCACCCAGTCGCCGGCCGCCTGCCCGGCCACATGAACGTGCTGCTCGCCGAAGCCAAGGTGCCCTACGACATTGTTCTGGAAATGGACGAGATCAACGAGGACTTCCCGTCAACGGACGTCGTCATCGTCATCGGCTCCAACGACATCGTCAATCCGGCCGCCCAGGAAGACCCGAACTCGCCGATCGCCGGCATGCCGGTTCTGGAAGTCTGGAAGGCCAAGCAGGTCTTTGTCTCCAAGCGCGGCCAGGGCACCGGCTATTCCGGTATCGAGAACCCGCTGTTCTACAAGGAGAACACGCGCATGTTCTACGGCGACGCCAAGGCCAGCCTCGACAAGCTGCTGACGCAGATCAGCTGAGGTTGATTGCAGTGAAGATAAAGCCGCCCCGGGAGACCGGGGCGGCTTTTTTCATGGTTCACTAGGACCTGTCCAGCGTCATCCCGTACGGAACGCAGCGGAGATCCGGGACCGGTGAGCCGAGGCATTGAAGCATGGTGTCAAGCTAAACCCGAAGCACTCGTGGCTCCCCGGTCCCGGCTCGCGCTACGCTTGGCCGGGAAGACGACGGAAAACCATTGCGCCGGGTCTCACCCCCGCAGACGCGCGCCGTCCTTATCAAAATAGAACGACTTTCCGTCGGAAATGCCGAAGCTCAGGTCGCTGCCGGGTTTGACGGCGTGCTGGCCGAAGAGGCGGGCGGTGATCTGGTGGTCCTTGACCATGGCAATCACGTTCGTGTCGCCGCCAAGCTGCTCCACATGCTGGACGGATGCCTTCAGCGGACCGGCGTCGGACAGGAACAGATCTTCCGGACGCACACCCAGCGTGCGGCTGTCGCCCTCGCTGACAAGGCCTGCCGGCAGGAAGTTCATGGCTGGGGACCCCAGGAAGCCGGCGACGAACTTGTTGGCCGGGTTGTTGTAGAGCTCCATCGGGCTGCCGACCTGCTCGATCCGCCCTGCCCTCAGCACCACGATCTTGTCGGCCAAGGTCATTGCCTCCGATTGGTCGTGGGTGACGTAGATCATCGAGGTTTTCAGCTGGCGGTGCAGGTTGGCGATTTCCAGGCGCGTGTTCATGCGCAGGGCCGCGTCGAGGTTCGACAGCGGTTCGTCGAACAGGAACAGTTTCGGATGGCGCACGATGGCGCGGCCGATGGCGACACGCTGGCGCTGACCGCCGGACAGCTCGGACGGATAGCGGTCGAGATAGTCCTCAAGGTTCAGCATGCGGGTGGCTTCCGCAACACGCTGCTCGATGACTTCCTTGCTCTGCTTTTCCTGCTTCAGCGCCAGGGTCATGTTGTTGCGCACGTTCAGGTGCGGATAGAGAGCGTAGCTCTGGAACACCATTGCAATGCCACGCTTCGACGGCGGCGTCAGGTTGACGATCTCGCCGCCGATACGGACATCACCGGAAGAGACATCCTCCAGGCCCGCGATCACGCGCAAAAGCGTGGACTTGCCGCAGCCGGACGGGCCGACAAAGACGACGAACTCACCGTCCTCGACTTCCAGATCGATGTCCTTCAGGACATGGACGGTGCCGAAAGACTTGTTGACGTTGGACAGGGTTAGCGCCGTCATGGCGTTAGCTCCTCTAGCAGGACAGATAGGCCGCTACGGATGCTTTCGTCGGCCGCAAGGCAGATTGCCAGCGACTTGACGGCATCCTGCATGTGCCGGGAAAGATCGATATTCTCGGTGATCGCGCGCAGCATATAGGCCTGCTCCGCGTCGCAAAGTTCCTGGTGGCCGGGCTCGTCCGGCAGGTCGATGCGCTGGTCGCCGACCGGCCGGTGAACAAGCAGCCCGCCGACCCTGGTGTGACCGTCGACATTCGCGGATGCGCCCTTGTCGTCCTCGACGATGGAGACCGAGCCCTTCGGCGAGACGACATCCTTCACGAAGAAGGCGGTTTCCGACATCATCGGCCCCCAGCCGGCCTCGTACCAGCCGACGGACCCGTCGTCGAAGAAGACCTGGAACTGACCGTAATTGTACATGTCCGGTGCGATTTCATCCGAAAGCCGCAGGCCCATGCCGTTGACCCGCACCGGTCTGGCATCGGTGATCTGGCACCAGACGTCGACATAGTGAACGCCGCAATCGACGATCGGGGCCGTGGTCTGCATGAGTGCCTTGTGGGTCTCCCACTCCGCACCCGTGCTTTGCTGGTTGAGGTTCATGCGGAAGACATAAGGTCCGCCGAGCTTCCGCGCTTCCTCAATCAGCCGCACCCAGGACGGATGGTGGCGCAGGATGTAGCCGACCACCAGCTTACGGCCGGTTTCCCTGGCACAGTCGACGACCCGCTGCGCCTCGGCAACCGTCGTCGCGAGCGGCTTCTCGACAAAGACATGCGCACCCGAGCGCATCGCTGCGACTGCGTAATCGGCATGGCTGTCGGAGTATGTGGCGATGACGACGAGATCCGGACGGGTTTCGGCGAGTGCTGCCGCGTAATCCGTGAAGACCTCATACCCGGCGAGATCGGGATGACTGACCGTGCCCGAGCGGTTCACCAGCCCGACGATCTGTGCATCGGAATGCTTGTGATGCGCCAGGGCATGGGAGAGCCCCATGTTGCCGAGACCTGCAATCAGAACACGGGTCACTTGACTGCTCCGGAGGTGATGCCGCGGATCAGCTGGCGCGAGAAGATCACATAGAGGATGAGCACCGGCAGGATCGCCATCGAGAGCGCCGACAGAACCGCATTCCAGTCGGTCACGAACTGGCCGATGAAGACCTGGCTGCCAAGGGTCAGCGTCTTGGTTTCCTCGGAGGGCGCCAGGATCAGCGGGAACCAGAGATCGTTCCAGATCGGGATCATGTTGAAGACGGCAACCGTCGCCATGGCCGGGCGGACCAGCGGCAGGACCAGGCGGAAGAAGATCGTGTATTCCGATAGGCCGTCGATGCGCCCGGCGTTCTTCAAGTCGTCGGAGACCTGGCGCATGAACTCGCTCAGGATGAAGACAGCCAGAGGCAGGCCCTGCGCCGTATAGACCAGGATCAGGGCCGTCAACGTGTTGACGAGACCGGAGGCCACCATCAGTTCCAGAATGGCGACGGTGCCGATGCGGATCGGGATCATGATGCCGAGCGCCAGGTAAAGCCCCATCAGCGTGTTGCCCTTGAAGCGGTATTCGCTGAGGGCGAAGGCGGCCATCGCACCGAAGAGCAGGATGAGGGTCAGCGACACCACGGTGACGATCATCGAATTCTGGAAATAGAGGAAAAAATCCCCCTGCTTCATGACCGTCTGGTAGCCGATCATCGAGAAGCTTTCGGCATCCGGCAGCGCCAGCGGTTCGCGGAAGATCGCCTTGCGGGACTTGAAGCTGTTGATCAGGATCACGAAGACCGGGAAGAGCGCGATCAGCGTGTAGAGGATCAGCGCGCCGTGGGCGGCAATCGTGTTGAGCGGATTGGTCCGGGCCTTGTTCATGTGCCGATCCCCCTCAGAGCTGATATCTGCGCATCCGGGTCTGGATGCCGAAAAGGTAGAGACAGACACCAATGAGGATGATCGCGAACATGGCGCTGGCGATCGCCGAACCCATGTGAGGATCGCCCAGCTGCAGCTGGAACCCGAAGAAGGTGCGGTACATGAAGGTGCCGAGGATATCGGTCGAGAAGTCCGGGCCGGCGAGCGCCCCTTGCGCCGTATAAATCAGGTCGAAGGCGTTGAAATTGCCGACGAAAGTCAGGATCGAGATGATGCCGATGGACGGCAGGATCAGGGGCAGCTTGATTTTCCAGAAGGCGGACATTCCGGTGATGCCGTCGATTTCTCCGGCTTCCAGCACCTCTTCCGGAATGGAGAGGAGCGCTGCATAGATCAGCATCATCGGGATGCCGACAAACTGCCAGACGGAAATGAGCGACAGTGCGGTCAGAGCGTATTCTTCCTTGCCGAGCCAGGGGGCGAACAGGAATTTCAGACCGACCGCATCGAGCATGGAGGGCGCGATGCCCCAGATGGGTGACAGGATCAGCTTCCAGGCAAAGCCGACGATCACGAAGGAGAGGATCGTCGGTATGAAGATTGCCGAACGGTAGAACGCGGCAAAGCGCAGGCGCGGATGGCTGAGGATGGCGGCCAGAGCGATACCGATGGGGTTCTGCACCAGCATGTGGATCATGAAGAACCAGAAATTGTTGCCGAGCGCATTCCAGAACTGGTCAGACCACAGCGGATCGCCAAGAAGCCGGGTAAAATTGTCGAGCCCCACAAAGACGCGCTCCTGATCGATCTTGCTGTAGAGGGCAAGCCGCAGCGTGTTGAAGAGGGGAAAGATCATCACGGCCGTATAAACGAGGACCGCCGGGGTCAAAAACACGACGATGTGCCAGCGGAAGCGAGGCCTGCTCATGGGAAGCTCCGGTCAAGTTCTTCCGGGCAGGCCGGGGCCTGTCCGGAAAAATTACCCCGGACAGGCTGCGCCTGCCCGGGAGAGTTTGCTCAGCTTACAGATTATTTCTGCGGCTCGTACCAGGTTGCAAGACCGTCCTGCAGCTTCGCACCGAGCGCCTCGGGCGTTTCGGTGCCCTTGATGGCGGCAACGGAAGCACCCCAGGTCTCGTTTTCGAGGTTCGGCGTGCCGCGAGACAGGATCTGGTAGGTGGAGCGGATCGAGGTTTCGCACTCGCCGCGCCAGCTGATGAATTCCTTCGCAAGCGGATCTTCCATCTCGACCGGGTTCTTGGAGAGCGGGAAGAAGCCCGGCAATGCGTTGCCGAAGATCGCCGCAAATTCCGGCGAGGCCACCCAGGTCAGGAATTCCTTGGCTTCTGCCGGGTGAGCGGTCTTGGCGTTCATGCCGATGCCGATATCCGTGTGGTCGGAGATATAGCAGGTGTCGCCCGCGTTCCTGACCGGCGGCTTGAAGGCGCCCATTTCGAAATCGGCCTGAGCGTTGAAGCCGGTAATTTCCCAGCTGCCTGCGGGATAGATTGCGGCACGGCCGAGCGTGAAGAGGTTCTGGCTGTCCGGATAGGTCTGTGCTTCGTAACCGTCACCGAGATAGGGAGCCCACTTTGCCAGGGTCGCATAAGGTGCAACCCACTGCTCGTCGGTCAGCTTCTGGGTGCCTTCGATGAGGGCCAGACGGCCTTCCTCGCCCTTCCAGTAGTTCGGGCCGATGTTCTGATAGCCCATCGTGGCCGCTTCCCACTGGTCGTTGGTGCCCATGGACATCGGGATATAGGTGCCGTCTTCCTTGATCTTGTCGAGGACCGCGAAGAACTCGTCTTCCGTCGTCGGCACTTCCAGGCCAAGTTCGGTGAAGGCATCCTTGTTGTAGATGAAGCCGTGGATCACCGAGGCCATCGGAACGCAGAAGCTGGCCGAACCGTCGTCGGTCTGCCAGGCAGCCTTGGCGACGTTGAAGAAGTTGGTCATCGCGGGCATGTCGGAAAGGTCCGACAGGTGACCGGCCTCATATAGCGCCAGGGAGGCGTCGAACGGGCGGCAGGTGATCAGATCGCCTGCGGAACCGGCTTCGAGCTTGGAGTTCAAAGCTGCATTGTATTCGGTCGGCGCGGACGGGGTGAACTTCACCTTGATGCCCGGATGGGAGGCTTCAAAAGCCGGAATGATCTTTTCCTGCCACAGGGCCAGGTCGTCGTTACGCCAGCTTTCGATGGTCAGGGTAACGTCTTCCGCAAAGGCGGAAGATGTGAAGAGAGCAGTACTGGCCATCGCCAGGGCGAGAATATTGCGTTTCATATGACACCTCCGAAAAGTTCCATCCGATACGGATGTTCAAATTGTTCCTTACGGTTCTGGTGCCGTCCCGCCTTTGAGCCCGGCAGCCTTCTGAGGCTTGCCGAAGCCGTCCGCGTTTTTGTTTTACCATCCGTGCAGAACAACCGTGCCGGAGAGCGGCAGCGCCCTCCTGCTCCCTCCATATAATACCTATTTGATACCACTTGTCGACCTATTAGTTTAGAATTGTGAAAATCATTTTTCGAGCGCCGTTTCGGCCTGTTACTCCACATATTGGTATTGTATTGGAATTGTTTTTTCCTCTTTTCAGGCTCAAAGGTATTAAAGACCGGCGCTTCCTGCCGAAAAAAATCGTGGCAAATATCGCCTTCCGCCAAGTTCATGAAAAAGCCTGGCACCTCCACCGACCGCATCCCAACTCCACTGATGCTGTAGACACGCTCGCCAGACCAGCGCTCCCGGAGGTTGCAAACCCTGCTCCCGTGCTGCCTAGATCAAGCGAACTGCCGCCTGGCCCGTTATGCGTGCCGCAAGCAGACCGAGAAAAAGCCTGCGATCGATTCCAGGCCAGAAAAGGAAGAGACATGACGCCAAGACTTGCCAGAACCCTTTGCCTCTTTCTCAGCCTCGACCTTGCGATTGCACTCACTCCCGCAAGCCCGGAAGCCTGGGGCAAGGATGGCGGCGGTCATGGGGGAGATCACGGGGGAGATCACGGGGGCGGACACGACGGAGGCAATGGTGGCGGCCGCGATGGTGGCGGCCAGGGAGGCGATCACGGAGGTGGCCACGACGGCGGTGGGCACTCCGGGACCGGCGTGAACGGCCACGGGGGCAATTCCGGCATCGGCTCCAGCGGGCAAGCCTCAGGACTGGATGCCAACGGACCGGCTGGACGGATCAGCGGCCGTTTCCAGGCAAAGGACGCGCGGACGGGTGAGACACTCAGCTTCGATCTGGGCAGTCATACCCTTGCCTCGCTTCGGCCGGGAGACGAGGTATCGATCAATGGTGCCAAACACACTCTTGCCGGCCTGGAATCGCGTTCGGGCGACATCGGCAATGAGGCCAAGGGCCGCTCGCTGACGATGTCATTCCACCGGAAATCGGCCACGGCTGAAAAAGGAAAACCCGGCGAGGAGCATTCCCTGCTGATCAACGACCGGATCCTTGAATATATCCTCAAGAGCCTTTGAAGACGGACTGAAGACCCTCGCCCCGCCCTACTCGATGTCGAACAGGAAATAGTCCGGCCACAGATCCTGGAACATGCCGATATCGATCTGCAGCTTGTTGAGATGATTGTGCATGCAGGCAACCGCCTCATCGGCATTTCCGCGCTCCATAGCCTCCAGCACGCGGGCATGTTCATCGACGACCAGTTGCATCCTGCCTTGCTGCGGCAGGGTCAGCCGGCGATAGCGCTCCACCTGAAGCCTGATCTTCTCGATCATGCTCCAGATGCCCGGATAGCCGCTGGCCGCGGCGATGCCGGCATGAAAGGCATTGTCTGCCTCGTGGAAAGCGTCTTCGTCGCCGCTTTCCGCCAGCTCCCGTTCGCGCTGGATCACGGCCTTCAATTCCATCAACTGGCTCTTGGTCGCACGCAAGGTAGCCTCGCGCACGCAGACCTCTTCCAGCGCCTTGCGGGCAACAATGGCTTCCCGCAGTTCCGCCACAGGGATACGGGCGACGAAGGTGCCAGATTTCGGAAAGACGTCGACCAGCTTCTCTTCCGCCAGTCGCAGGATCGCCTCGCGAACCGGCGTGCGGCTGATGCCGTATTTTTCGGTGATTTCCTTTTCCGACAGGGGCGTTCCCGGAGGCAGGGCGATGTTTATGATGGCCTCGCGCAGATCCCGGTAGACGATTTCGGAGTTACGGGCCGCCTGGCGGGCAAAGCGCGCCGTCGTGCCGCGAGGCGGCGCGTTCTTCGCCCTGGGCTTGCGGGTCTTGATCCCGGCTGAGGGCTTTTCGTTCAGATTTACGGCCATTTCTATCCCGAAACCGCTTTTGTCTTGTCTCCCGGGACTGTGTCCTTCTGTCCCGATTATACGCGGTTTCTCCCCTTCGTTTCCGTTTACCTAGCAATCCACCCGAGGGAAGGCCAGTCGAATTCATTTGCATTCGACCTTTAGGTCATATACCAAAAATAACTTGTATACTAGTTATACAAGATAGGCCGAATGAGTGGAGGAGCTCGACCCGGCCGACGGGAGGAAAGACATGATTGGAAAAACGATGAAGCGCGGTCTCCTGGCCGCCGCGATGACGATTGCCCTTGCCGGACAGGCCTGGGCGGCAGAGCTGAAATGGGCCCACGTCTATGAGGAAGGCTCCAGCTACCACAAATGGGCGCTCTGGGCGGCCGAACAGATCAAGGAAAAGACCGATGGCCGCGTGACCATTTCGGTCTATCCCGCGTCTTCGCTCGGCAAGGAAGCGGAGATCAACGAAGGCCTGACGATCGGGTCCGTCGACATGATCTATACCGGCCCGAATTTCGCCGAGCGCGACTACGGCCCGATTGCGATTTCCGACTATCCCTTCATGCTGAAGAACTACGATCACTGGAAGGCTTACCGGGACAGCGATCTCTTTTCAGACCTCTCCGACGGTTACAAGGAAGCCACCGGCCACACGGTGGCGGCGATCACCTGGTACGGCTACCGCCATGTGACCTCGAAATTCCCGATCACCAAGCCGGAAGACATGAAGGGACTGAAGATCCGCGTGCCGGATTCACCGCTGATGGTGCTTTTCCCGAACGCGGTCGGCGCCAACCCGACCCCGATAGCTTTCTCTGAAGTGTATCTCGCCTTGCAGCAGGGCGTGGTCGACGCCCAGGAAAACCCGCTGCCGACGATCAAGTTCAAGAAGTTCTACGAGGTCCAGTCGAACATCAACCTGACCGGTCATATCGGCAATTCGCTGATCATCGTGGTCTCCGAGAACGCCATGGGGCAGATCGGCGACGATGCGGCCATCGTAGATGCGGTTCTGAAGGACGCAGCCGCACAGAATGCGGACGAGATCTACCAGTCCGAGCAGGATCTTGCGCAATGGTTCGTTGACCAGGGCATCCAGATCAACGAGGTGGACAAGGCCGCCTTCCAGGCAGCCGTTGCTCCCATCCTGACGGATGAAAGCAAGGTGCCCTACACCCAGGAACATTACGAGCGGATGCAGGCGCTCGCTCAATGACACAAAGCAGTGACGTGGCATCCGAAGCTCAGGAAACGGATGCCACCTCCTCGCAGCAAGGGCGCGCCGATGGCGCGCCCGACCTGCTCCGGTTCGATGACAAAAAGACGGATCTGTCGGCGATATCCTGGATCGATGCGCCCGGCATCCTGGTCTTCTGGCTGCTTGCCGTCGTCGTCTTCCTGCAGTTCTTCACCCGATACGTGCTGAACGATTCCCTTGCCTGGACCGAAGAGGTGGCGCGCTACCTCCTGATTCTGGTGTGCTTCCTGGGATCTATCACCGCGACACGGCGCGGCACGCATATCCTGCTGGAATTCCTGATGCGCATGGTCCCGCCCGGGCTCGCCAAGACGCTGATGGTGCTGTCGCAGACGATCACGCTCGGCTTCTTCGCCTCGATGACCTGGATCGGCATCGAACTGACCCAGAAGACCCGCCAGAAAATGATCTCGCTGCCTGTCCCCAAAGCCTGGATCTACACGATCTGCGTGATCGCTCTCGGCCTGATGGCATTCTATTCCGCTCTCTGGCTCTGGCGGCGCTTGCACCAGAGCCCTCAAGACCTCGTCCGCTCCCTGGACGATCACCTGCCCACCGATTGAAGAGTTTCCGCCGATGGCCGTCTTGTTGATGATCCTGCTCCTGTTTGCCCTGATGATCATCGGGGTACCGGTCGCAGCAGCCCTGGCACTCGCCTCGCTTGCCTTCGTGCTCGTGGAGGGTCTGCCGCCGATGATCGTGCTGGCCAACATGGTCAACGGCATCAATTCCTTTCCGCTGATCGCGGTTCCCTTCTTTATCCTGGCCGGCAACCTGATGAATTCGGCCGGCATCACGACCCGCATCTTCGCCTTCGCCCGCGCGGCGGTCGGCTGGATGCATGGCGGACTGGGTCATGTGAATGTCGGCGCCAGCGTCATCTTTGCCGGCATGTCCGGTGCCGCGGTGGCCGATGCCGGCGGTCTCGGCAACATCGAGATCAAGGCAATGCGCGACAGCGGCTACGATACCGATTTTGCCGTCGGCATTACTGCCGCGTCCTCGACCATCGGACCGATCATCCCCCCGTCCCTGCCGCTGGTAATCTACGGCGTCATCGCGGACGCCTCCATCGGGCAGCTGTTCATGGCGGGAATCATTCCCGGACTGATGATGGCGCTCGCACTGATGGCGATGGTCGCCTGGTATTCGCGCCGCCGGAACTACCCGCGCGATCTCGACTTCCGGCTTTCCCGATTGGGCCACACCTTTCTCGATGCTCTTCTGCCGCTCATGACACCGATGATCATAATCGGCGGTATCATGTTCGGTGTCTTCACACCGACGGAAGCAGCCATCGCCGCCGTTGCCTGGTGCATCTTTCTGGGCGCTGCAGTCTACCGGACGCTCGACTGGCGGAAGATCCTGAAAGTGTCCTTCGATACGGTCGAGATGACGGCAGCCATCATGCTGATCGTGGCGGCCTCGACAATCTTTGCCTGGATCCTGACGGCGAACCAGACCGCGCAGCACTTTTCCGAGCTGATGGTCACGCTGACCGACAACAAGGTTGCGCTGCTGCTGATCATTACCCTGATCGTCCTGGTGATCGGGCTCTTCATGGAGACCATCGCCGCAATCACGATCCTGACGCCGGTGCTGCTGCCGGTCGCGGTCGGGCTCGGCATCGACCCGGTCCACTTCGGCATCATCATGATCCTCAATCTGATGATCGGTCTGCTGACGCCGCCGGTCGGCATGGTTCTCTACGTATTGTCGAAAGTGGCGCAGGTCCCCTTCGAGCGCTGTGTCACGGCAACGGCACCGTTCCTTATCCCGCTAATTGCCGTGCTGCTGCTCCTGACTTTCGTACCCGCCTTGTCCATGTGGCTGCCGACACTGGTCTATCGCTGAGGGACAAACAGACCCGAGGTCAAAAGCCGGTTCACACCCTTATCCCGGTCGCTATGCTTGGTTATTTCCGCTAGGGAAACCTTTGAAGGCGAAGTGTGGGGATTTCAGAGATGTTGGACAGACCGGCTTATCTACTTGCGGTGCTTGCAACCGCGTTCTTGCCGTTGACAGGCGCTCAGGCCCAGACACCTTCGCCGCCGTTTCAGCCAGGACCGGACGAAGGTCTTTTCCTGATTGTCACCGACATCCATTTCGATCCGTTCAGCGTGCCCTCGATCGTGCCGGCGCTGGACCAGAGCGAAATTTCCGGCTGGCCCCAGATCTTCAAGGACTCGGGCGGTGGTATCGCGAGCTATGGCAGCGACAGCACCTACACGCTGATGACATCCGCGCTCGAGACGGCGGCGGCACAGGGCATGACCTATGACTACGTGCTCTACACCGGAGATTACCTCAGCCACAATTTCAATTCCGACTATGACGGCAATGCCGGGCCCAACCCGAAAGGCGTTACCTCGTTTGCCATCAAGACCACGCAATATGTTTCCTGGCTGCTCGGCGAAACTTTCGAGCACATCCCGGTCTATGGTGTGCTTGGCAACGAGGATTCCGCCTGCGGAGACTACCAGCTCGCGCCGGACAGTGCGTTTCTGGAAGGTGTCGGGGAGGAATGGGCAAAGCTGAGCCAGCAGCCGCAGGGGTTTGGCGCGTTTCACCACCAGGGGTTCTACAAGGTCACGCATCCGACCGTTCCGGACCAGGATATCATCGCGCTCAGCAACGTCTATTGGGCCAAGCGCTATTCGGACGCCTGCAACAGCGATGGCGGCGATCCTGGACGGGATGTGATGGCCTGGCTGGACAGCCAACTTTCCGAGACGCAGCAGGCCGGACGCAAGGCCCAGATCCTCATGCATGTTCCCCCGGGTGCCGATGCCTACGACACCGCAAAGCATGCCGGATCAGGATCTTGCGACAGCAACATCCATCTCTTCTGGCACGAGCACTATCTGAAAGACTTCCTCGCCCTGATGCATAAATATGCCGGAACGGTCGACTATACCTTCTCCGGACACACCCATATGGACGGCTTCACGATCATCGACGATGCTTCTGGAGCTCCTCTGATCGCCAATCAGATCACGGCATCCGTCAGCCCCGTCTTCGGTAACAACCCGGCATTCACGGTCTTTCTCTATGACCGAACCAACGGGACGGTGAAGGACTCAGCCACCTATTACCTGACGAACCTCGAAGGTGCAGCGTCGGGCGACACGCCGGACTGGCAGCTCGAATATGACTACCGAAGCACCTATGCCGTTCAGGACCTGTCCGCCGCCAGCCGCGCGTCGCTGGCGCAAACGTTGCAAAACGACGAACCCCTGCGCCAGCGCTTCAGCGATCTTTACGCCGTACAGTCGCCAAACAAGCAGATTGACGCCGCCAACTGGCAGGCCTTCACCTGCGCGCTCGATGCCGCCAGCCGTGACGAGTACAAGACCTGCTATTGCGGAAGCAACTGACCCGCCCTGTCATTGCCCTCATGCTGCCAGACGGCGGCCGTCGGGACCGAAGAGATGGGTCTTGTCGAGGTCGAGCGCGATGCCGACCTTGTCTCCCGATTTCAGCGGAAAATGACCGTGCTCGCGCACGAGCACCTGGCCAATGCCCGGAACGCTTGCATGTATGTTGGTGTCAGACCCAAGATGCTCCACCAGCTCCGCCGTGCCGGACATGTGGGCCGCTTCCGGAGCCACGATGTTCAGGTGCTCCGGCCGGACACCAAGTTCACTCGCAGCGGACTGGCCGTTCGAAAACCCGATCTGGAGCCTGGTTCCGTCTTTCAGGCTGATCGCCCCTTCCTTCTGCTCGATGCCGAGAATGTTCATTGTGGGTGAGCCGATGAACTGGGCGACGAACTTGTTGGCCGGGCGGTCGTAAAGTTCCAGCGGCGTTCCGACCTGCTGGATGTCGCCGGCATTCAGAACCACGATCCGGTCTGCCAGCGTCAGGGCTTCGATCTGATCGTGGGTGACATAGATCATAGTCGCCTTCAGCCGCTGGTGCAGGCGGGCGATTTCCAGCCGCATCTCGACGCGCAGGGCGGCGTCCAGGTTGGACAGCGGTTCGTCGAAGAGAAAGGCGCTCGGGTCGCGCACGATGGCGCGTCCCATGGCGACACGCTGGCGCTGCCCGCCGGAAAGCTGTTTGGGCAGGCGCGCCGTCAGATTGCCGAGGCCAAGGGTCTTTGCCGCTTCCTGAACCTTGCCGGTACGCTCCTCGTTCGGGGCTTTGCGGATTTCCAGCGAGAAGCCCATGTTGCGGGCGACATCCATATGCGGATAGAGCGCATAGGACTGGAACACCATGGCCATGTCCCGGTCGCGCGGGGGCACCTCGTTCATGCGCTTTCCATCGACGGTGAAGTCACCGCCGGAAATCGGCTCCAGCCCGGCGATCATGCGCAGAAGCGTGGACTTGCCGCAACCGGACGGGCCGACGAGCACGATGAATTCGCCGTCCTCGATGGTGAGGTTGATATCGCGCATGACTTCGACGGAGCCATAGGCCTTGGCGATGTTCCTGAGTTCGATACGTGCCATCTTTTAAAGCCCCCTACCCCTTGACGGCGCCAGAGGTGAGCCCCTGGACCAGATAGCGCTGGATGAAGATGAAGAAGAGACACGAGGGCACGAGCGCGAGCACGCCGGCTGCCATCATCTGCCCCCAGTCGACCGAGAATTTCGAGACGAAGGTCAGGAGCCCGACGGGGAAGGTCATCGTGTCGTTGGAATTGATCAGCATGAGCGCAAAGAGCAATTCGCTCCAGGCGGCGGTGAAGACGAAGCCGAGCGTCGCGCCGAGGCCCGGCAGCGTCAGCGGCAGAATGATCTTCCTGAGAGCCTCGAACCGCGTGCAGCCGTCGATCATGCCTGCCTCCTCCAGATCCTTCGGAATACCGTCGAAGAAGGACTGCATAAGGAAGGTGGCGAAGGGAATGTTGAAGGCTGTATAGACGATGATCAGGCTTGTCAGAGAGTTCAGCAGGCCCACGGCGGCGACGATCTTGTAGATCGGCGCGATGATCATCAGAAGCGGGAACATCTGGGTGATCAGCATCAGCGCCACGATCAGCCGCTTGCCGCGGAATGCGAAGCGGGAGAAGGCATACCCTGCCGCGGCCGCGATCGCCGTCGTGATTGCCGCCGTGCCGATGGAGACGATGACGCTGTTCTTGAAATAGGACAGGAAGTCGGTCGCGATCAGGACGGTCTCGAAGTTCTCGAACGTGAAGCTGCTCGGAAAGAGCGACGTTCCTTCGCTGAAAATCAGCTTGTCAGGGGTCACCGCGATCTTGGCCAGCCAATAGAGCGGGAAAAGCGCGAAGGCGACATAAAGACCGAGGGCGAGATATTTGCCGGTGACGGCCAGGGGCGAGCTTTTGCGCAGGGCACTCATGATGTCACCTCAGATCTTGACCAGCTTCCGGCGCAGCACCAGCAGTATCACTGCATAGATCAGCAGCAGACCGAGGAGCGCGACGGCGATTGCGGAGGCATAGCCGAAATCGAGTTTGCGGAAGGCGGTGGTGAAAATGTAGGTCGACAGGATCTGCGTCGAGTTGGCGGGACCGCCGCCGGTCATGACGAAGATGAGGTCGGCGAAATTCGCGATCCAGATCGTGCGCAGCATGACGGTGATGGCGATCATCGGCGCCAGGAACGGCAGCGTGATCTTGGTGAAAGTCTGCCAGGGCGTAGCGCCGTCGATCTCCGCGGCTTCATAGAGCTCGTGCGGGATGGACTGAAGCGCGGCCAGCAGCGTGATGGCGAAGAACGGGATGCCGAACCAGACATTGGCCGTGATAGGACCCCACATGGCAAGGTCAGGATCGCCAAGGATGTTGAAGGGTTCCGACAGGATTCCGAGCGCCGCGAGCCAGTGCGGCAGCGGGCCGATGGTCGGATTGAAGAGCCAGGCCCAGGTAAGCGCGGAGAGAAACGTCGGCACGGCCCAGGGCAGGAAAACCAGCGCCTGGACGATACGCTTGCCGTGAAACTGCGTGTTCAGCAGCATTGCAAGGCCAAGACCCAGGAAGAACTGGAAGAAAATTGACCCGAGCGTCCACCAGAACGTGTTGGTCAGCGCCAGCCAGAATTTCCGGTCCGACCACAGCGCCTCGAAATTTGCAAAGCCGACCCAGCCCGACTGAAACGGACGCAGCAGGTTGACCGACTGGAAGGCGTAGGAAACGCCGATCACCAGAGGCACCAGCATCACCAGGGCAATCAGCACGATTGCCGGGGTGAGGTAGAGATAGGGCTCCACCATATAACGGAAATAGAAGGTGGGCCGTGCCCGGGATTTTCTCCCGGGCACTGCGGTGTCGATGGCAGTCATTGTGCGGCTTTCCAGCGGCCATATTCTCCGGTCAGGAATTCGGCCCATTTGTCGGCCACCTCCTGGGCGGAGATTTCACCCAGAAGCGCTTCCTGGCTGGATTCCAGCGCGATGGAGTCCGCGAAGTAGCCGAACTGCTCCAGATAGGTCGGCATCACGGTCGGGACATACTGGTCGCCGTTCAGGGTGTCGAACCAGCCCTTGAACTGTTCGGTCTTGAAGAACGGATCCTGTTCCGCGCCTTCGTGGATCGGGATAACGCCGACGCGCTTGGCCCATTCCTTGTTGGCTTCCGGGCTGGAGAGATGCGCGATCAGCTTCCAGGATAGATCCTCGTTGCTGGTGGTGTCGAACATCGCCCACCCGGCAAAACCGATCGTCGGGAAGGCCTTGCCGGCCGGACCGACGGGCATCGGCACAACGGCAAAATCCGCTGCATCCATGCGCTCGGCAACCGCGATCAGAGCATCCGGATCCTGGTCGAGGAAGGCGCAGGTGCCGGAATAGAAACCGGCGACGATCTCGTTGAAGCCCCAGCTGACGGAGTCCTTCGGCGCGTAACCGTTCTGATACATGTCGATCAGGAACTGGATCCCCTCGACGGAGCCCGGCTGGTTGAGCGTGCTCTTGCCGTCCTCATCGAAGAAGGTGTTGCTGCCGTTCATGGTGGCGGCCATCATGATCCAACCGTTGAGGCCGCCCGGACCACCGCGCAGGCAGTAGCCGTATTTGCCGTCAAGCGCGGAGACCGCCTTTGAGGCTTCCATGAATTCGGCCATGGTGCCCGGAGGGCTGGCAACGCCTGCTTCCTCTAGCAGCTTCTTGTTGTAGAACATGGCGCGCAGATAGAAGCCGTAGGGGATCATCCTTGCGGTCTTGCCGTCGGTCTGGCGACCCATGTCCAGGGTTTTCTGGGTCAGCGTGCCGCCATTGTCCCAGCCGGCGATCTTGTCGTTGAGATCGACCAGCCTGTCCTTGTAGATGCCCGCCCAACGGTCTGGCATCTCGACGACGTCCGGGATGTCGCCGCCAGCCACCATGGTCGCCAGCTTTTCAAAAGCCTGGCCCCAGGGAAGAGAGACGATCTCGACTTCGGTACCCGGGTTGGCTGCCTCAAATGCATCGACCTGGCTTTGCAAAACTTCGGTGCGCTCCGGGCTGGTGATGACTTCCACCAGCTTCAGGGTCTCGGCGTTGGCGGCAGAGCCTGCCAGAAACGCCAATGCGCTAATTGCTCCTATCAATCCCCTCATGGTTCAACTCCGCTTCTTTCAGGTTTCGTTGGGAATGCGCCGTCTTATTTTTGGGCGCTTGCGCTGAGGGCCGTTTCAAAATCGGCCCAAAGATCGTTGGGGTCTTCCAACCCGAGGCTGAGGCGTACGATCCGGTCGGAGACGCCAAAGCGTTGCATGGAATTCTGTTCGCCCGCCTGGGCAAGACCGATCCGCGTCGGCAGCAGCAGGCTTTCAAATCCGCCCCAGCTGACGCCAAGACGGAAGAGCTTGAGGCTGTCCGCCAGGTGCGGAATGTCGACACCCTCCTTCAACTCGACGGAGAGCAATCCGGAGCGGCCGGTGAGACCCGGCACGACGTTGGGGCCCGGTGAGTTCACCGCCTGCACCAGCGGGTGGTTCCCCAGCCGGTCGACAAAGAGATTGGCCGTTGCCTGATGCTGGCGCATGCGGGGGCCGAGCGTGCGCAGGCCGCGCGTCAGCAGGAAGGCTTCGAATGGCGCCAGCTTGCCGCCGAGTAGCGGCAACGTCAGGTCGCGGATCTTGTTGATCAGCGCTTCCCTGGCAACAACGACACCGGCGACCGTGTCCGAATGACCCGAGAGATATTTCGACGCCGAATGCAGGACGATGTCGATGCCGAGCGTCAGCGGCCTTTGAAACAGCGGCGTTGCCCAGGAATTGTCGATGACAGTCAACACTCCGTGCCGCTTGGCATGCGCGGCAACGGTGACGAGATCCATGGTCTGGAAGACGACCGAATTCGGGCTTTCCAGATAGGCAAGCTTCACGCCCTTCAGGAGGTCCGGATCTGACTGGAATTCCTCGATGGAATGATAACTCACGCCGACACCGAAGGGCCTGAGCATACGCTCGAACAGCCGGTAGGCGTCCGGATAGACATGCTCGACACAGGCAATGCGGTCACCGGGTTTGACGAAAGCCAGCACGGTGGAGGAGATCGCGGCCATCCCGGAGGCAAAACCGACGGCGGCCTCGCCTGCTTCGGCCTGCGCCATCAGCTTTTCGAAGGCGGCGACCGTCGGGTTCTGAATCCGCGTATAGAGCGGATCGGAAGTTCGGCCGGCCATCCGGTCCTCGAAGGCCTGATAGCTGTCGAAGGTGAAGAGCGAGGTTTGCACGATGGGCGGAGCGACTGCGCCGCCGAACTCGGTGGACGCCGCGGCAAGCAGCGTTTCGATCGAATATCCACCCGGCACAGCGTCAGCCATTATGTTCCTCTGAAATCTTCTGGGTTTCGGCGCAGACCATGTCGATGATGCTCTCGGTCAGCTCCACCGCCCTTGCCTCGTCGCCGGCAATGATCGCGTCGGCGAGCGGACGGTGCAGCGGGATGGTCGCCTGGCCGAGATGAGCCTTGCCGAACGGCGTCTCGTAAATGTCGTGAAAGGCTTTCTGGATCTGTTCGATAAACTGCCGGAACAGCGGATTGCCCGTGGCTTCGTGGATTGCGTTGTGAAAGCGGTGGTCCGCCGGCCGCCAGTCTTCGCCGGCCTCATAAACCGCCATCAGTTCCGCCGCCCGCGCATTGATGACTTTGCGCTGTTCCGGCGTTGCAAGGCGGGTCGCGATCCGCACCGCCTCGATCTCGAGAGGCTTCCTGACCTGCTGCATGCGCAGCAGGCTGTCGGCCTCGTGCTTGATGGTCAGGGCCACGCGCAGAGTGTTTGTCGATATTTCCGCGATGAGCCGCGTGCCGGCGCCCTTGTTCCGGCTGACGACGCCCATGCTTTCCCAGGTTTTCAGGGTTTCGCGGATGGTCGATCGGCCAAATCCGAGGCGCCGCACCAGATCAAGCTCCGGCGGCAGGCGATCGCCCACTTTCAGCCCCTCCTCCTCGATCAGCGCAATCAGCGCCCGGGGTACGTCGCGCGGGGCTACCGCGCGTTCCGTACCGGTTGCGGGAGAAGTCTGGGTTGCGTTTTCCGGCATGGACCGACGTCGACCTTTGTTGTTAGCCATTTCACGATACCACTTTGTCTGACATTGTAAACACTTTGTCAGACATAATTCTCCGACAAAGTTTCTGAGGTGATAAATAGCTGGGTTTGCTGAAGGAATCTGAAAGGACAACGGCGAACATATCTTGCTCCGAGGGCTCTCACCTCTCCATCGTCATCCCGGACGAAGCGCAGCGAAGATCCGGGACCGGGGAGCCGAGGACCTCTGGAAGACATGCAGTGCCTACAACAGAATCAAGTGGCGCCCCGGTCCCGGCTCGCGCTTCGCTTGGCCGGGATGACGTCGGAGAGGAATAGCCTGCCACCAAAACAAAAAAGCCCGGCACAGGGTGCCGGGCATCAGGAATGCGCTGAAAATAATACTGCCGGTCAGCCGACCTGCGCGGTTGCCTCGATCTCGATCAAGGCCTCGTCCTCGATGAGGCCGGCGACGACCACGACGGACATGGCCGGGAAATGACGGCCCATCACCCGACGGTAGGCTTCGCCGACTTCCCTTTGGCGGGCGAGGTATTCGCGCTTGTCGGTGATGAACCAGGTCAGACGGGCAATGTCGGTGACCGCCCCGCCGGCGGCCTCGACGATGGCGACGATATTTGCCAGCGTCTGTTCCATCTGGCCGATGAAGTCATGGGTTTCAAAGACCTGGTCCTTGTTCCAGCCGATCTGGCCGCCGATATGGAGCGTCTTGCCCTCCGTCAGCATGCCGTTTGCGTAGCCTTTTGCGGGCGCCCAGCCGTCCGGTTGAATGGTTTTGACCGTCATTGATCCTGACTTTCCTTGATTTCCTGAAATCGATTTTTGACCTTTTCAGGCCATACCGCCGGTCTGCCGCCGGCGTTGACATTGACGAGGGTGAGCTCGGTCTCGAAACGGCGGTCCCCGGCACAGTCTGCCGTGATCGCGATGCCACAGCTCGTGCGCCCCACCCGTGTTATTGCAAGAGTGAGCGCCAATTGATCGCCGAGGCGGCTTGGTGCTTTGAACTGCGTCCGGATTTCCGCCGTTGGTATGGCGCCGTCCTTGTGGATTTCCTTGAAGGGCCAGCCCACCAACCGGTCGAAGAAGGTCTCGACGCAATCGTTCATCATCTCGAAATAGCGGGGATAGAAGACGATCCCCGCCGGGTCGCAATGCTTGAACAGGATGGGCTGCTCGAGGACAAACATCGATCAGACCCCGATATAACTTGCGGTGACGTCGTCGGTCAGGGCATCGATGCTTCCCGTCCACACCGACTTGCCGCGTTCCAGGATCGTCGCCCGGTCGCAGACCTGGCGCAGTTCCTTGATCGACTTGTCGATGACGAGGATAGCAAGCCCCGTTTCCGCCTTGAGCTGGCGGACGACAGCCCAGATTTCCTTACGGATCACCGGGGCAAGGCCTTCCGTCGCTTCATCCAGGATCAAAAGCTTCGGATTGGTCATCAGCGCCCGGCCGATGGCAAGCATCTGCTGTTCGCCGCCGGAGAGCGAGCCCGCCCGCTGGCCGCGCCGTTCGCCGAGCCGCGGAAACAGACCGATCACGCGTTCGAAGGTCCAGTCACCCCGGCGTGCGGCTGCGATGAGGTTTTCCTGCACGGTCAATGTGCCGAAACACCGGCGGCCCTCCGGCACGAGGCCAAGGCCCAGCCTTGCCGCCCTGTGGCTCGGCAGGCGGGTCAGATCCTGGCCGTTGAATGTCAGCGTTCCCTTGGCCGCCAGCATTCGGCAGATGCACTTGACGGTGGTCGACTTGCCCATGCCGTTGCGGCCGAGCAGCGCCAACACCTCGCCTTCGCCGATCTCAAGATCGACGCCGAAGAGCGCCTGGCTGGCCCCATAAGAGGCCGTGACATCGGAGAGCTTCAGTAGGTCGCTCATGCCTCGTCCCCCAGATAGGCTTCCTTGACGGCCGCATTTGCGCGGATCTCGTCGACCGTGCCGGTGGCGATGACTTCACCGTAAACCAGCACGCTGATGCGGTCGGCAAGCGAGAAGACAGCGTCCATGTCGTGCTCGACCAGGAGGATCGGCGCTTCGTGGCGCAGCTGATCCAGAAAACCGGTCAACAGCTTGGAGCCTTCCGCGCCCATGCCGGCCATCGGTTCGTCCATGACGAGGGCCTTGGGTTTCAACGTCAGCGCAACCGCGACCTCGAGCTGGCGGCGCTGGCCGTGGCTGAGTTCTGCCGTGCGCATGCGGGCCTGATCTTTCAGGCCGACCCGTTCCAGGGCCTCTTCGGCGGTTGCCCGCAGATCTGCGTCCTTGAGCACGCTGGAGAAAAACCGCCAGGGCTTGCCGCTGGCACCAAGCGCACCGAGCAGCACGTTCTGGAGGACCGTATCTTCCATGGTGAGCGCCGAAATCTGGAAGGTTCGTCCCAGCCCTGCACGAGCGCGGGCCCGGGTCGGCTGGTGTGTGACGTCCTCGCCCAGAAGGCGCACTGTTCCGGAATCGGGCCGCAGCGTGCCGCAGATCTGGCCGATCAGGGTCGATTTGCCCGCTCCGTTCGGGCCGATGATCGCGTGGATCTCGCCCGGCTTCAGATCGACGGAGATGTCCTGGCTGGCGCGCAGGGCACCGAAGCTTTTGGTGATGCCGCTCGTCTCGAGAACCGCGTCAGTCATGAACCGCCTCCCGTCCACAGACCATGCCGATGAGCCCACCCCTGCCGAAGAGCACGATGACGAGGAGCAGCAGGCCGAGATAGATGTGCCAGAACTCGCTGAGGCCACCCAGCCAGTGTTCCAGCGCCACGAAGACGAGCGCGCCGACCACCGGGCCGAAGAGGCGACCGACCCCGCCCAGAATGACGAAGATCATGATCTCGCCACTGAGCTGCCAGCTGAACATGGTCGGGCTGACAAAGCGGTTGAGATCGGCAAAGAGGGCCCCGGCGAGACCGGTGATGGCACCGGAGAGCACGAAGGCGATCAGCTTCACCCGGACCGGATCGAGCCCGACGGTTTCCACCCGGACCGGAACCTGCCGTGCCGCATTCAAGGCCAGACCGAAGGGAGACGCCGCCAGGCGCCAGGCAAAGGCGAGCACCAGGCAGAGCAGCACAAGGCAAATGCCATAGAACTGAATCGGATCCAGCGTGTTGAGACCCGGGAAGCCGTTGCGGACATAGATCGACAGCCCGTCCTCACCGCCATACTGCGCCCAGGAAATGGCGAAGAAGAAGAACATCTGGCCGAAGGCAAGCGTGATCATGATGAAATAGACGCCCGCGGTCCGGAGCGACAGGATGCCAATGACCAGCGCCGCCAGGGACGAGACCACCACCGCGACCAGCCAGATGACCGGCATGGACTTGGTGCCCTCGATCAGGATCGGCCACTCGGCGAGCGCCGTATAGGTCTGGGCATGATGGGCGAGGATTCCCATGGCATAGCCGCCGAGGCCGAAGAAGACGGCATGGCCAAGACTGACCAGCCCGCCGAGGCCGAGCGCGATGTTGAGGCCGACAGCGGCAATGGCGAAGACCGCCGCGCGCGTCATCAGCGTGATTGTAAAGGGTTCGTCCGTCATCACTGCCCAGAGCGGGATTGCGACGAAGAGCGCCAGTGTCAACGCGTTGATATAGCGTTCCCGGATCATGCGCGTGCTCCGAACAGTCCGGCAGGACGCAGGATCAGCACCGCAGCCATCAGGATGTAGATCGCCATGGAGGCGAGCGAGGAGCCGATCGATGTGGCCGTCGACGGATCGAGAAAGAGTTTCAAGAGCTCGGGCAGGAAGATGCCGCCAAGAGTGTCGGTTAGCCCGACCAGGATCGCACCGACGAGCGCGCCCTTGATGGAGCCGATGCCGCCGATGACGATGACGACGAAGGCAAGGATCAGGACGGGCTCACCCATGCCGACCTGCACCGACTGGATCGCACCGACAAGAGCACCTGCCAGGCCGGCGAGCGCCGCGCCGAGCGCAAAGACGATGGTGTAGAGCCGGGCAATGTCGATGCCGAGGGCGGCGATCATCTCGCGGTCGTTTTCGCCGGCCCGGATCTGTACGCCGAGGCGTGTCCGGGAAATCAGCATCCAGAGACCGAATGCCACCAGCAATCCGACGACGATCAGCGTCAGCCGGTAGAGCGGATAGGCAATCCCACCGGGCAAGGTCACCGGACCGGAGAGGAATTCGGGCACGTTCAGAAACAACGGAAAGGAACCGAAAATCCAGCGCGTTCCTTCCGAAAAGATCAGGATCAGGGCGAAGGTCGCCAGCACCTGGTCGAGATGGTCCTTGGTGTAGAGCCTGCGAATGACGACCAGTTCCACCAGCGCCCCGGCAATCGCCGCACCGGCAAGTGCCGCGACCAGACCGAGCATGAAGGACCCGGTTGCGGCCGCCACGGCAGCCGCGCAGAATGCCCCGATCATGTAGAGCGAACCATGGGCAAGGTTGATCAACCCCATGACGCCGAAGATCAGGGTCAGGCCGGCCGCCATCAGAAACAGCATGATGCCGAATTGCAGGCCGTTCAGAACCTGCTCTATGAGCAATATCAGTGACATGAGATCCCCGCCCCTTGCACCGGCCCGTCGAAACGGGCCAGTGCGAAAGTGCTTACCTTACATGTTGCACTCGGACCAGTAGGCATCGGCGTGGCTGGTCAGCGCCTTGCCGATGATCTTGTTGGTGTAGACGTCACCTTCCTTGATCACTTCACGGACATAGATGTCCTGGATCGGGTGGTGGTTCGGGCCGAACTTGAAGTTGCCTCTGGTCGACTTGAAATCGGCTTCTTCGAGGGCAGCGCGGAACGCATCTGCGTCCTTCACGTCCGCCTTTGCCATGGCGGACAGCAGCAGGTTGGCGGTGTCGAAGCCCTGGGACGCATAGAGCGACGGCAGGCGGCCATACTCGGCCTGGAAGCTTTCGACAAAGGCCTTGTTGACCGGATTGTCGATGTCCTTGCTCCACTGGCTGGTGTTCTTCACGCCCATGGCGGCGTCACCGACAGCCTGCAGGATACCCTGGTCGAAGGAGAAAGCCGGGCCGATCACCGGAAGGCCGACGCCGGAATCCTTGTACTGCTTCAGGAAGGAAATCCCCATACCGCCCGGCAGGAAGAAATAGACGCTGTCGGCGCCGGAAGCGCGGATCTGGGCAATTTCAGCCGCATAGTCGGTCTGGCCGAGCTTGGTGTAGATCTCGCCGGCAAGACCGCCCTGGTACATGCGCTTGTAGCCAGTGAGCGCATCCTGGCCCGCCGGATAGTTCGGCGCCAGCAGGAAACTGTTCTTCAGGCCTTCGAAATTGGCATAAGCACCGGCAGCTTCGTGCAGGTTGTCATTCTGCCAGGCGACGTTGAAGTAGTTCGGATGGCAGCCCTTGCCGGCAAGCGCGGACGGACCCGCATTCGGCGACAGATAGAACTTGCCCTGGGCGGTCGCGGCCGGAACGACGGCCATCGCCAGGTTCGACCAGATGATGCCGGTGAGCACATCGACCTTGTCGGACTGGATCATCTTGTCGGCGAGCTGGACGGCAATGTCCGGCTTCTGCTGGTCGTCCTCGATGACCACTTCCAGATCTTCGTTGCCGGCCTGCTTGACGGCAAGCATGAAGCCGTCGCGCACGTCGATGCCGAGACCGGCGCCACCGCCGGAAAGCGTCGTGATCATGCCGACCTTCACCGGATCGGCATTTGCGCCGGAGATGGTCAGCGCCAGTGCCGCTGCTGCGGCCAGTGTTACGAATTTCATATGCTGCTCCTCTTGGTCTAAGACCTGCTGTTCCCATTCGGTTTAGGTGTCTTTGCCGCCGTGCTTCCTTTGCCCGTCACGGTCGGCCAGGGCTTGTTATCGTTGTCCCGCGTGCCCCACGCGTGGTTCGTTTCAGGCGTCCGGTCGCAACCGGAAGCGCTGGATCTTGCCGGTTTCGGTTTTCGGCAATGCGTCGGTAAAAATGATCGAGCGCGGATACTTGTAGGGTGCGATCGTCGCTTTCACGTGATCTTTCAAGGCTTTGGAGAGGTCTTCGGAAGCTTCGCTTCCGGCGGCCACGACAACATGGGCCTGCACGATCGAGCCGCGATCCTCGTCCGGTACGCCGATGACCGCACATTCCTGCACGGCCGGATGTGCCAGCAGCGCAGCTTCCACCTCCGGACCCGCGATGTTGTAGCCGGCGGAGATGATCATGTCGTCGTTGCGGGCGGCAAAATGCAGATGCCCGTCCTCGCTCATGGAAAAACTGTCACCGGTGATGTTCCAGCCGTCCACGACATATTGTCCCTGGCGGTCGTCGGCGAGATAGCGGCAGCCGGTCGGGCCACGCACGGCCAGGCGGCCGACTTCACCCGGGGCAACGTCCTTGCCGTCCGGACCGAGGATCCGGATTTCGTAGCCGGTGACCGGCTTGCCGGTGCAGGCAGGCTTGTGATCGTCGAAGCGGTTGGAAATGAAGATGTGCAGCATTTCCGTCGCGCCAATGCCGTCCAGCATCGGCTTGCCGGTCTTTTCCATCCAGGCGTCATAGACCGGTGCCGGCAGGGTTTCACCAGCGGAGACGGCTGCGCGCAGAGACGAAAGATCCTTGCCCGCATCCATCGCCTGCAGCATCACCCGGTAGGCGGTCGGCGCGGTGAAGCAGACGGTCGCCTTATATTTCTCGATGATCTCGATCATGTTTGGCGGCGTCGCGCTTTCCAGTAGCGTTGCCGCAGCTCCGAAGCGCAGCGGGAAGATCGCCAGCCCACCGAGACCGAAGGTGAAGGCAAGCGGCGGCGAGCCGACAAAGACGTCGTCCGGCGTCACGCCGAGAACTTCCCGGGCATAGCCGTCGGCGATGATCAGCAGATCGCGGTGGAAATGCATCGTCGCCTTGGGCGTGCCGGTGGATCCGGAGGTGAAGCCCAGAAGGGCAACATCGTCGCGGCCGGTCGGCACGGCGTCGTAAAGCACGGACTTTTCCAGCGCCAGACGGTCAAGTTCGGCATCATGATTGGACGTGCCGTCGAAGCCGATGACCTTCTTCAGGAAAGACGAGCCCTTGGCGCAGGCGACCATTTCGTCCATCAGGCGCGTGTCGCAGAGGGCGAACTCGATCTCCGCCTTGTCGACGATCTTTGAGAGCTCCCCTGCCCGCAGCATCGGCATGGTGTTGACCACCACAGCCCCGGCCTTGGTGGCGGCGAGCCAGCAGGCGACCATCGCCGGATTGTTGGCGGAGCGGATCAGCACCCGGTTGCCCGGCTTGACTCCAAGATCTTCCGTCAGCGCATGGGCCAGGCGGTTGGTCCAGTCGGCGAGTTCCTTGTAGGTGCGGCGGCGGCCGTTGCCGATAAGCGCAGTGTGATCGCCGAAACCCTGCTCCACCATCCGGTCAGTCAGTTCGACCCCTGCATTGAGGCGCTCCGGATACTGGAAGCCGTCCAGCAGGAAATCCGGCCAGGTGCCCTCGGGCGGCAGGTTGTCCCGGGTGAAGGTGTCGACATGTGCGGAAGGACCAAGCATGATCAGTCTCCCTGAAATGCGCCAAGCGTCTGGCGCGCAATGATGATTTTCTGGACGTCCGAGGCGCCTTCATAGATTCGCAGTGCCCGGATCTCGCGGTAGAGCTTCTCGACTTCCGTACCGGATCGAACGCCGTCGCCGCCGTGAAGCTGCACTGCCTTGTCGATGACCTTCTGCGCCTGATCGGTGGCGAAGAGTTTTGCCATCGCAGCTTCCCGCGTCACCCGCGGTGCGCCTGAGTCCTTGGTCCAGGCGGCACGATAGATCAGCAGGGCCGCGGCATCGACATCAAGCGCCATATCGGCGATGTGCCCCTGCACCAGTTGCAGGTCGAAGAGTGGCGATCCCTGGATCTCCCGCGTCGTGACCCGCTTCAAGGCTTCATCGAGCGCACGCCGGGCAAAACCGAGGGCGGCGGCGGCAACAGTGGACCGGAAAATATCCAGGACCGACATGGCGATCCTGAAACCTGCGCCCGGCGTACCGATCATTTTCTTTTTTGGAATCCGGCAGCCGGTGAAGCGCAGGGTGGCCAGAGGATGGGGCGCAATGGTTTCCAGTCGTTCGGTCACCTCGAAACCGGGCAGATCCGGCGTCACGATGAAGGCGGAAAGACCCTTTGCGCCCGGCGCCTCGCCGGTCCGCGCAAAGAGCGTATAGAGATCGGCGATGCCGCCGTTGGAGATCCAGGTCTTCTCGCCGTCGAGCACGTAGGCGTCGCCGTCGTCGGTGGCAGTCATGGTCGAATTGGCGACATCCGAGCCCGACTGCGGCTCGGTCAGGGCAAAAGCGGAAATCGCCTTGCCGGAGCGGGTCTGCGGCAGCCACTCGGCCTTCTGCTCGTCGGTGCCGAAGAGCGAAATCGCACCAGTGCCAAGCCCCTGCATGGCAAAGGCGAAGTCGGCAAGGCCGTCATGGCGGGCAAGCGTTTCGCGGATGAGGCACAGGCTGCGCACGTCGAGCCTGCCGTCGGGAGCCCCGCTGTGCTGCAGGAAACCGGCTTTCCCGAGTGCCGTCACCAGCTCCCGGCAGGCCGCATCCGTGTCGGCATGATCGACATGCGCCAGATGAGCAGTGGCCCAGCTTTCCAGCTCGGCGGACAGCGCGCGGTGCCTGTCTTCAAAGAACGGCCAGTGCAGGAACGACGTATCCGACATCAATCCCCCTCGAAGACCGGCTTTTCTTTTTTGACGAAGGCCTCATAGGCCCGGCGGAAATCGTTGCCCTGCATGCAGATCGCCTGGGCCTGAGCCTCGGCCTCGATGGCCTGCTCCAGGCTCATCGACCATTCCTGGGCGAGCATCGTCTTGGTCATGGAATTGGCGAAGGTCGGTCCGGCGACGATACGTCCGGCCATCTCCATTGCGGCCGCGTCCAGCTCGTCTGCTGCAACGACCGCATTGAAGAAGCCCCAGGCATGGCCTTCGTCGGCCTTCATCGAGCGGCCGAGATAAAGCAGCTCCGCCGCCCGTCCCTGGCCGATGATGCGCGGCAGGATCGCGCAGGCGCCCATGTCGCAACCGGCCAGGCCGACGCGGTTGAAGAGAAAGGCCACCTTGGCGTCGGGTGCCGCGATGCGCAGGTCCGAGGCCATTGCCATGATGGCGCCGGCACCGGCACAGATGCCGTCGACAGCGGAAATGATCGGCTTGCCGCAATTGAGCATGGCTTTCACCAGGTCGCCGGTCATGCGGGTAAAGGCGAGCAGTTCCTTCATGTTCATCTTCGTCAGCGGACCAATGATGTCGTGCACATCGCCGCCGGAGGAGAAGTTGCCGCCATTCGGCAGGATCACCACGGCATGGACGTCGTCGGCATAGACGAGGTCGCGAAACCAGTCGCGGAGCTCGGCATAGCTTTCGAAGGTCAGCGGGTTCTTGCGTTCCGGCCGGTTGAGTGAAATGCGCGCTATGCCGCCGGCAATCTCACAATTGAAATGCGTGACGTCACTGCGCATGGTCACTCTCCTCTGGGTGCTGGCGTTTCAGGACCAGATCCAGGCGGCTGGAGAGCGCGGAGATATCCTCCGGAGCCCAACCGTCCAGAAGATCGTTGATCCAGTTCTCGTGATGATGGGCGAGGTCTTCAAAGGCGGTTTTGCCCTTTGGCGTCAGCCGCGCAAGCTGGGCGCGCCGGTCACCCGGAACGGCAACACGCACCGCGAGGCCTTCCTCGGCCAGCTTGTCGACGATGCCGGTGACATTGCCGTTGGAGACCTTCAGATAGGTGGAAAGATCCGACATCTTCAGCCCGTCCGGAAACCGCGCCAGAGCCGACATGACGTCGAAGCGCGGCAGCGTCGTGCCGTGGCCATCGCGGAGGTTCCGGCGGATCTCCGCCTCGATGCCGTTGACGGATTTCAGGAGCTTCAGCCAGAGGCGCAGCCGCGCCTTGGAGAGAGGTTCGGTTTTTAAGGCCGCTTCCGGCATCACAGCTCTCCTCCCGAAAGTGTCAGGGCATGTCCGTTGACGGAAATCGCACCCTCTGAACACAGGTAAAGCGCGGTTTCCGCGACTTCCACCACCTGGATGAAACGCCCCTGCGGATTGTCCGCTTTCAGGCTGTCGGCAGCCGCTTCCGGGCTCATGCCGGTTTTTTCAACGATGGTGTCGATGGACCGCAGCAGTAGCGGCGTCTCGACGAAACCCGGGCAGATGGCGTTGACGGTGATGCCCGTCTTTGCGAGTTCCCGGGCGAGCGAGCGCGTCAGACCGACCACCGCATGCTTGGCGGCGCAATAGGCACTGACATAGGGATAGCCGCGCAGGCCGGCCGTGGAGGCAATCGCGATCATTCGGCCCCAGCCCTGCTCCTTCATATCCGGCAGCGCTGCCTGCCAGACATTGAAAACACCAAAGAGATTGACGGCGAGCATCGCCTGCAAATCTTCGGGTGTTGTGCGCGCAAAAGGCTTGCTGCTGGCGGCGCCTGCATTGGCGACGACCACATCGACAGGACCCAGCGCGGCTTTCGCCGCAGCCATGGCGGCCTGGACTGCTGCAGTGTCGGTGACGTCACAGACCTGATAGGGCAGCTTCTGCTCCGAAAGGCTCGCCTCAGTGCGGCCGAAGATCGTGACCTTCGCACCCTTTTCGGCAAAGAGCTGCGCGCAGGCGGCACCGACGCCGCTGCCGCCGCCTGTCACGACGATATGACGGCCCGCGACACTCATACCTTCAGCATCTCCGCTTCGCGGTCGGCAAGGCGCCACGTCTGGTCGCGGCCGGCAAGATATGGCAGCGGCCAGTCGGTGGCATTGCGGTCGCCGATCTTGGCGGCCTCGTGCAGGGTCCAGTAGGGATCGGCCAGATGCGGACGGCCGACGGCGACGAGATCGGCGCGGCCTGCCATCAGGATCGAATTGGCGTGATCGGCTTCATAGATGTTGCCGACAGCCATGGTCGGCAGACCGCCCTCGTTGCGGATGCGGTCGGAGAACGGCGTCTGGAACATGCGGCCATAGACCGGCCGCGCCTTGGGCGTCGTCTGCCCGGCGGACACATCCACCAGATCGACCCCGGCCGCGCGGAATTGCTTGGCGATCTCGACCGCATCGTCCGGTGTGATGCCTTCCTCGCCCACCCAGTCGCAGGCGGAAATGCGCACGGACATTGGCTTGTGATCCGGCCAGACGGCGCGCATGGCTTTGAACACTTCCAGCGGCCAGCGCAGGCGGTTCTCCAGCGAGCCGCCATATTCGTCCGTGCGGATGTTGGAAACCGGCGAGATGAAGGAAGAAAGCAGATAGCCGTGGGCGGCGTGCAGCTCGATCATGTCGAAGCCAGCGCGTTCGGCCATCTCCGTCGAGGCAACGAATTCGGCCTTGATCCCGTCCATCTCGGCGCGGGTGATCTCGCGCGGCGCGGCATTGCCGTCCGACCACGGGATGGCGGAGGCAGAGACCAGATCCCAGTTGCCGTCATGGAGCGGCTTGTCCATTCCTTCCCAGCCGATCCGCGTCGACCCCTTGCGGCCCGAGTGGCCGATCTGGGCGCAGATCTTGGCGCTGGACTCTGCGTGGACAAAATCGGTCAGGCGTTTCCAGGCGGTTTCGTGTTCAGGCGCGTAAAGGCCCGGGCAACCCGGGGTGATGCGGCCTTCGGCGCTGACACAAGTCATCTCGATGAAAACCAGCCCCGCCCCGCCCTTGGCACGCTCGCCGTAGTGGATCAGGTGCCAGTCGGTCGGCGATCCGTCGACGGCCTTGTACTGGGCCATCGGCGAGACGACGATGCGGTTCTTCAGCTCCATCTCGCGCAATTTGAACGGCGTGAACATCGGCGCGCGCACAGGCGCATTTGGCGAGACGCCGGATTGGGTCATGAACCAGCGTTCGGCGGATTCCAGCCATTTCGGATCGCGCAGGCGCAGGTTTTCGTGGCTGATACGCTGGGAGCGGGTCAGCATGGAATAGTTGAACTGGACCGGATCGAGATGGAGGTAACGCTCCACATGCTCGAACCATTCCAGCGAGTTGCGCGCGGCCGACTGCAGACGAAGAACTTCCAGGCGCCGGTCTTCCTCGTAGCGTTTGAAGGCGGCCGCCATGTCCGGCTCGGTGTGGAGATATTCGGCCAGCGCAATGGCGGACTCGAAGGCGAGCTTGGTGCCGGAGCCGATGGAAAAATGCGCGGTCGCTGCAGCGTCGCCGAGCAGCACCACATTTTCATGGCTCCACTTCTCGCAGAGCACCCGCGGGAAGCGGATCCAGGCGGAGCCGCGGATATGCTTGGCATTGGTCATCAGCGCGTGACCGCCGAGGTGATCCTTGAAGATCTCCTCGCAGGTGCGGATGCTGTCATCCTGGCTCATTTCGCCGAAGCCGAAGGCATCGAAGGTTTCCTGCGTGCACTCGACGATGAAGGTCGCCGTCTCATCGTCGAACTGGTAGGCATGCGCCCACACCCAGCCGTGCTCGGTTTCCTCGAAGATGAAGGTGAAGGCGTCGGCGAATTTCTGGTGGGTACCCAGCCAGACGAACTGGCAGAGACGCCTGTCGATGTCAGGCTTGAACGTGTCCTGGTAAAGCGTGCGGGTCTTGGAATTGAGACCGTCGCTGGCGACCACAAGATCATAGGTCTTGCGGTAGTCCTCGGCGCTTTCCACCTCGGTTTCGAATTTCAGATTGATGCCGAGTTCGCGGGCCCGGTCCTGCAGCAGCAGCAGCAGCTTCATGCGGCCGATGCCGCAGAAGCCGTGGCCGGTTGAGACCAGGCGCTCGCCCCGCATATGCAGCGCGATATCGTCCCAGTAGGCAAAGTTCTCGCCGATGGCCTTGGCGCTGACCGGATCGTTGGCAGCAAGGTTCTGCAGGGTCTCGTCGGAGAGCACCACGCCCCAGCCGAACGTGTCGTCGGCCCGGTTGCGCTCGATGACGTCGATCTCGTGGGAAGGATTGCGCAGTTTCATCGAAATGGCGAAATAGAGACCGGCAGGCCCTCCGCCCAGACAAGCAATCCGCATGGAAACCTCCCTTGCTGCAGTCCCTTCAGCGAACCACAGCAGGAGAGATATTTCAAGCTTAAAATTTCAGGCTTGAAATATATGTCAGCGATGCTGACCGTTCCTTAAACTTGGTCGTCGATCCAATTCTTCATGTGTCTGAACTAGCTGCCTCAAAAGAAATTACAGAACCCGGCCGCAAGCCCCCAAAATGCGGTAGACAACACGAGGCCCAGGCTCATCAAACTCCGTGTAAACCTGACGAGTGCCGATGTAGCGGATTTCAACCAGGTAGCTCTCGCAACCGAAAAGCCTGCCGAAGAAACCTGGAAAGAAATAGCCTTCGAAGTTACCGGCTTTGACGCGGTACTCTTCCGACTGCAGATAATCGTCGAAAGTATAGAGAATTTTGCAGCAGTCCCGGCTGGACTTCACGAACTCCTTGACCTTTTCCCAACTTCGATCTTGACCGGTTGGTGGAATCTTGCCCGGCTGGAAGAAAACGGAACTGTAAGCGTCAAACACTGCAATCTCGTACAATTCAGTCTCTGAAAAGTAGCGTTTCTCGGAAAAACAAAAGCCGCTGTAGCTGAGAAACGCGATCAGGCTCACTGCGGCTAGGGCAGTCAACAGGATCATTTTCCCAATGTGTTTCATCAGCGCCCCCTCCGGACTGCACAATTTTGATACGACGTTGTGGCGTTAGAACAGCCGGATTAAGCTCTGGCGTCGTAGATTGTTTGCAGTTCTTTCGGAGAAATTTTGCAGCCAAGGGCATCACGTCGATGCGCAGGCGTTTGCGTAAGACAGCTCAAACCGCCGCTGTCGACTCCCGCACCACCACCTCACCGGCAATCGACTCGTCGGAAGCGACATCGCCTGCGAATATCCGTTCCACTGCGGATCCGGCCAATTGTTCGATTGGCTGCCTCAGCGTCGTCAGTCGCGGGACGACGAGCGAGGCCAGGGTAATATCATCGAAGCCGGTGACGGAAAGATCGGCCGGGACGGCAATCTTCAGGTCGCGGGCGCAGCGCAGGACGCCGATGGCCTGCTGGTCACTGGCGGCGGCGATGGCCGTTGGACGGGTGTCCAGCGCCGCGTTTAGAAGCGTGCGACCAATTTCCTCGCCGGAATCGTAGTCGAACTGGCCTTCGTGGACAGTCAAAGCGATGGGATCGGCCGGTGTAGAAAGCGCCTCGATGCGCGAAACAAAACCATCGCGCCGTTGGCGGGCTACTTCCATCGATTGCGGGCCGCCGATATAGGCGATGCGGCGATGTCCCAGTCCGACGAGGTGATCGGCGATTTTCGCCGACCCGTCGCCGTGATCGGTCGCGACGAGCGGATAGGGACCGAAGCGGCGGTCGAGGGAGACGATCGGCACGTCGGTCTTGTGGCGCTGGGTGCTGTCGGAGGTTGCGACGACAATGACACCGCAGACCGCCCGGTCTAACAGCGCCGCAATCTGGGTCTTCTCGGCCTCTTCATCGTCATGGGAATTCGCCAGCATCACCGAATGGCCGCGCTTGCCGGCTTCCATTTCGATGTTCTTGGCAAGCTGGGCGAAGAACGGGTTGGTGATGTCCGGCACCACCAGCCCGATGACGTCGATGGAGTTGGTTCTAAGTGCCCGGGCGGCAAGGTTCGGTTTGTAGTGCAGCTCTGCCATGGCCGCCAGCACCCGCTCCTTCAGCGGCTGCTTGACGGTTTCGTTCTTGGAGAGGACGCGCGAGACGGTCCCGACAGAGACACCTGCCTTGCGTGCGACGTCCTTGATGGTTGGCATGCTGCGCGTTTCTCCCCGTGGGCACGCTCTTCTTGAACCACTCCCCGCTGCTGCAATCAAGCGCTTGATTTCATTCAGGCGAAACGGGCTGTCCGCAGGTCTTCCAGCTCTTCCAGGCGCGGCAGCGAGGCTGCAGCTCCCTTGCGCGTGGTCGCCAGCGCCGCAGCCCGCATGGCAAACTCGATCGCCGCCTCGATGGATGCGCCGCCCGCAATACGCGCGGCAAAGGCCCCGTTGAAGCAATCGCCGGCAGCAACCGTATCGATCGTGTCGACCTTCGGTGCCGGAAGTGTCCCTCGGCTGTCACGAATGGACCAGGCAACACCCTGCTCTCCCATGGTGACGATGGCTCCGGAAAGGCCGAGACCCCGAAGGGCATTCGCCGCCTCAAGAGCTTCGGAGAGCGTGGCGGGCTCCGCACCAAGCAGGCCCCCGGCCTCGCCCGCATTCGGCGTCAGGACGTCAAAGGCGGTGAGGGCTTCCCGCGGCCACATGGGATCGGGCGCGGGTGCCGGGTCCATGACGACCAGAGCTCCGGCTTTCCGGGCCAGCCTTGCCGCTTCCCACGAGGCGGCAAGTCCGATCTCGTTCTGCAGCAGGACGACAGCGCTCGCCGCAATCACATTTTCATGCCGGGCGACATCGGCGGGTGAAAGTGCGCCATTGGCCCCGGAAGACAGACGGATCACGTTCTGCCCGTCCGGACCGACATCGATGAAAGCAAGGCCCGTCGAGGTGTCAGGCAATTCGGCGAGCAGAACACCGACCCCTTCCGACCGCAAGTCCCCGGCCGCCTTGCTGCCGAAGCCGTCCGAGCCGACTGCGCCGATGAAGTTGGCCTTGGCGCCGAGACGGGCCGCAGCAACCGCCTGGTTGGCGCCCTTGCCGCCAAGTGTGGTGATGGTTTCACGGACGGTAATGGTCTCGCCGATCTTCGGCCAGCGGTCGAGATAACTGGTGAGATCGATATTGATGCTGCCGACAATGGTAACGGACGTCAAAACGCAACTCCGCTGATGAGAATGATATTGGCGTAGGGCGTGACCTCGCCGGTGCGGATGATCGCCTTCGCCTTTCGGGTGCGCAGTTTGAAGTCGTCATGCGGCAGGCGGGACGCGGCAATGGTAAGACCCGTCTCCGCCGACCAGACATCCAGCTCGCTCTGCATCTGCATGGACAGATCTTCTGCGGCCTCGTCGGCCCAGATGGCGCCTTCAATGACGAGTTCGGCGCGCAGCGCTACCAGAACTTCGCGGAAGCTCGGGATACCTGCCGAGACGGCAAGATCGATCACCTTTACCCCGTCCGGCACCGGCAGGCCAGCATCGGCGACGACGACCTCGTCCATGTGGCCGAGCGAGGCGACGAGCGCACTCAAGTGGCGGTTTAGAAGAGCGGTGCGTTTCATTTGGCTGCGTACTTTGCGCGGTAGTAGTCGAGAACGACGGCGACGATGATGACGACCCCGGTAATCATCTGGCGCATGAAGTCGCTGAGGCCAATAAGGATGAGACCGTTGGCGAGCACACCGATGATGAAGGCGCCGAGCAGCGTGCCGATGACCGAGCCCCTACCCCCGCTGAGGCTTGTGCCGCCGATGATGACGGCTGCAATGGCATTGAGCTCAAAACCGATGCCGGCGATCGGGCTGGAGATGTTGAGGCGCGCCATATAGACCACCGCGGCGATCCCGGCCGTCAGGCCGCAGATGGTGAAGGCGGCGATCTTGTAGCGGGAGACCGAGTGTCCGGCGAGACGGACGGCTTCCTCGTTGTTGCCGATGCCGTAGATCAGGCGGCCGAAGACCGTGAAGTTGAGCACGAACCAGGCAACGAAAACCAGCAGCAGCGCCACCAAAAACACCACCGGCACGCCGTAGATCATGGCCGAGCCGAATTCCTCGAAGGCGTAAGGAAAGGAATAGATGGTCTGCGCTTCGGAGACCAGCAGGGCTGCGCCGCGGGCAATGTTCAGCATGCCGAGCGTGATTATGAAGGACGGCAGCGACCAATAGGCGCTGATCGCTCCGTTCAGGACCCCGCAGAGCACACCGGTGAGTGTTGCCGCGACCACGGCAAGTGCAATCGCCTCCGCCGGTCCGAAGCCGGGCAGCGTGATTGCCTTGCCGGCGACGACGGCGGCAAAGGCCATCACCGAGCCGACCGACAGATCGATCCCGCCGATCAGGATGACGAAGGTCATGCCGACGGCGAGCACCAGGTTGATGGTGATCTGCGTCAGGATGTTGGTGATGTTGTTCGGCGTCAGGAAATGCTCGGTGAAGAGCGAAAAGAAGACAATGAGCGCCAGCAGCGCCAGGCCGATGCCTGCATTGTGGAGCACCGTTCGGACGGAGAATTTCGGCGCAGGTGCGACCGTCTCGTTCAGGGTTTCGGATGTCATTGGGTGTTTTCTCCGGCGCTCGGCGTTTGCCCGTAGGCCAGTTTCAGGATGTTTTCTTCGGAGAAATCCGGGCGTTTCAATTCGCCCTGGATCTCGTGTTCGGCCAGCACCAGGATGCGGTCCGCCAATGTCATCAGCTCCGGCATTTCCGAGGAGACAACCAGCAGCGCGACGCCATCGCGGGCGAGGTCCTTCAGGATGGCGTAGATCTCCGCCTTGGCCCCGACATCGACGCCGCGGGTCGGCTCATCCAGGAGCAGCACTTTCGGGTTCCGAGCCAGCCATTTGGCGAGAACGACCTTTTGCTGGTTGCCGCCGGACAGGCTGGAAGCGGCATCGGACGTGCGGCCGTATTTGAGCTTCAGCTTTGCACCGGCCTCCCGCGCAAGCCGGGTCTCGGCGACGAGCTGCAGGAGCCCGGAGCGCGAGACGGCGCCGATATTGGCGAGCGAAACGTTGGCGGCAATCGGCATGTCGAGGATCAGGCCTTCGTCCTTGCGGTCCTCTGTGACAAATCCGATGCCCGAGGCAATCGCATCGCGCGGGCCCTTGAAACGGACCTCCGCGCCATCGCGATAGACCTTGCCGGAGCGGACCGGATCGATGCCGAAGATGCCGCGCAGGATTTCGGTGCGCCCTGCCCCGACCAAGCCGGCAATGCCGACAATTTCGCCGTAGCGCAGGTCAAGCGTGACGCCGTTGTTGCCCGGATTTGCCGAGGTGATAAGGTTTTCCAAGCGGAGTGCGCTGCCGCCGAAGGCATGTTCGTCCAGCGGATCGTCCAGCTCGGCGGCGAGCTTGCGCCCAACCATGCGCTGGACGACGCCTTCGGGCGTGGTTTCGCTGATCAGATCGGTGGCGATGGTCTTGCCGTTCCGGAAGACGGTCACCCGGTCGCAGATGGCAAAGACTTCATCGAGATGGTGGGAGACGAAGACCACCGTGACACCGTCCGCCTTGATGCCGGCGACAATATCGAAGAGGCGTTTGGTTTCGCGTTCGGTCAACGTCGCCGTCGGCTCGTCGAGGATGAGAATCCGGCTTTTTGACTGCAGCGCCCGGGCGATTTCGACAAGCTGGCGATGGGCGATGCCGAGCGAGCGCACCGGTGCGGTGACATCGATATCGCCAAGGCCGATGGCATCGAGCGCCTTTCGAGCGCGGCGGTTCATTTCCTTGCGGTCAAGCAGACCGAACCGGTTTTTCGGCAGGTGCTCGATGGAAATATTTTCGGCGATCGTCAGGTGGTCCAGAAGATTGAATTCCTGATGCACCACCTGGACACCATGATCCTTGGCATCATGCGGGCTGGACGGCCGGTAGGCTTCGCCCGCCAGCTCGATTGCGCCGGCATCATAGGGAAAAACACCGGACAGGATCTTGATCAACGTGGATTTGCCGGCACCGTTTTCGCCGACAAGGGCGTGAACCTCGCCTTCTTCCAGCGAAAAGCTGACCCCATCGAGGGCTTTCACGCCGCCAAAATGTTTCTTGAGACCTTCGACCGCGAGAAAGGGGCGGTCAATTGCAGCGGCGGGCGCTGCGGCAAGCGATGCGGCTGCCATAGTGCGTCCAGTCGTATCTGATGGAAAACAGCTCCCGCCCTGAAGCTGACCGGGCGGGAGCGTCCTTGAGACTGCTTACTTCGCAGTCACCAATTCGATCGGGGTCTTGACCCAGCCCTGCAGCTGTTCGCCGCTGGAGACCACATCAAGTGCAAGATCGATGGAGTTGGCGGCCATGTCGGTGCCGAACTGATCGACAGTTGCCAGCATGCGGCCGTCCGCAATCATCGGGCCGACGGCCGGGATGTTGTCGAAGCCGACGACTTCGATATCGGTGCGGCCTGCACTTTCCAGAGCCTTGACGACGCCGATGGCCATGGAGTCGTTTGCAGCCATCACACCCTGGATGTCCGGATGGGCGGTCAGCATGGTTGCGAAGACCTGGTTGGCTTCTTCGGTTTCCCAATGCGCCGTGCGGCTGTCGAGCAGGTCGAGCTTGTATTCGGCAACGCTGTCTTCAAAGCCGAGACGGCGCTGGGTCGCGTTGTCGGCGCCCGGGTTGCCCTCGATGATGACGACCTTGCCGCCCTCGCCCAGCTTCTTGCCGAGCGCGTCACCGGCAAGCTTAGCGCCGCCGCGGTTGTCCGGGCCGACAAAGGCCAGTTCAACGCCCTGCTGCTTCTTAGCTTCCTCGTCCAGAGAGACGTCGAAGTTCACCACGACGATGCCGGCTTCCATCGCCTTCTTCAGCGGGCGCACCATGGCGCGGCTGTCGGCCGGGGCGACGACGATGGCGTCGACACCCTGGGTGATGAAGTTTTCGACCGCATTGATCTGAGATTCAAAGTCGGTTTCGTTCTGCATACCGACGGCGAGCAGCTCATAGTCGCCGCGCTTCTTCTGGTGCTCTTCCGCACCGACCATCATGTTCTGAAAGAACTCGTTGGCCAGCGACTTCATGATCAGGCCGACGACCGGCTTGTCATCGGCAAGAGCGGTTCCACCAAGCAAAGCGAGGCCGGTCGCTGCCGCGGCAGCGATTTTCAATAACTTCATGATTTTCCTCCCAAAAAGGCTGCACCTCTCACGCCGCTTCAGGGGCGCTATCAGGCTGCACAATTGAAAGCACGGGTGATTTGCGACGTCAATATGAAACGTTTCATTTTTTTGAATGCATTCATTTCATACGAAAAAATGACGAGCGATTTCAGGGGTTTCCGCCTGAAATTAATTTGGAGAAAATGTGTTTTGGAGGGTCGTGGAACGGGGCACGAAAGTTCGAGCCCCTCCCCCACCGTCATCCCGGATCTTCGTGCAGCATGTGCTGCACTCGTCCGGAATGACGGCAAGGGGAGTTATCACACGTTGTTGCGATTCAGATACACCGCCCGCCGTCGACCTCCATTGCAACGCCCGTGACCATGCTGGCCTCGTCGGAGCAGAGGAAACAGGCGGCGTTGCCCATGTCTTCCGGGGTCGAGAAGCGTCCGATGGGGATTGTGGAGAGGAACTTGGCGCGCATTTCCGGCGTGTCTTCGCCCATGAAGCTTTTCAGGAGCGGGGTCTCGCCGGCGACCGGGCAGATGGCGTTGACGCGAACCCCCGACGGAGCGAGTTCAACGGCCATGGTCTTTGTGGCAGTGATCATCCAGCCCTTGGAGGCGTTGTACCAGTTAAGGCGTGGACGCGGGCTCAGACCAGCAGTCGAGGCAACGTTGAGGATCGCGCCTTTGCCCGCTTCGGTCATGCCCGGCACCAGATGTTTCGCCGTCAGGTAGACCGACTTGCAATTGACCGCGAGCACCCGGTCGAACTCCTCTTCCGTGACATCCTGCATCGGCTTCGGCAGATGGGTGATGCCCGCATTGTTGACGAGAATGTCGACCTTGCCGAGCAGCGACGAGGCAACGTCGGCCATATGCGCGACACTGTCATTGCTGGAGACGTCGGCCTGAATGGCGATGCCGCCCACTTCGGCCGCGATCTCCTCGGCAAGGGCCATGTTCAGGTCCGCGATCATCACTTTCGCGCCCTCACCTGCGAACTTGCGCACGATCCCGGCACCGAAGCCGGAAGCGCCGCCGGTGACAATTGCCGTTTTTCCTTCAAGTCTCATTCGAAGCTCCCGATCTTGTTTCCTGCCTCTCCATCGTCATCCCGGACAAGCGAAGCGCGAGCCGGGACCGGAGAGCCATACTCAAATCTGTTTATTCCTGGAGGGAGAGCATCTGGGCTCCCCGGCCCCGGATCTCCGCTACGCTGCGTCCGGGGTGACGACGGTTGGGTCTATCAGACCAAATCGGCGTCACGCATTCCTCAGCCGTGATAGGCCGCAACGGTCTTCAGCGTCGTGAAGCCGTAAAGCGCCTCGAAGCCCTTTTCCCTGCCGTGGCCGGATTTGCTCATGCCGCCAAAGGGCAGTTCGACGCCACCGCCGGCACCGTAATTGTTGATGAAGACCTGACCGGTGCGGATCTTCTTCGCCACCCGCATCTGGCGCGCACCGTCGCGACTCCAGATGCTGGCGACAAGGCCGTAATCCGTGCCGTTGGCGATGGAAACCGCCTCGTCCTCGTCGTCGAAGGGTATGATCACCTGAACCGGGCCGAAGATTTCGTCGCGGGCCAGAACGTGGGCCGGAGAGACGCCGGCAAAGAGCGTCGGCCGGACGTAGTTGCCGCCATCAGGTGCATCCTGCAGGACGCCTTCCGCCGCCTTTTCAAGATCGGCGCCCCGGTCCAGAAAGCTCGAGACGATGCCTTTCTGTTTTGCCGAGATCAGCGGACCGACATCGAGATCGGCGAGGGCCGGGCCCACCTTCAGCGCGCCGTAGCGGGCCGCCATCCTCTCCGTCACCTGATCGATCAGGGACCGATGCACCAGAATGCGGGATGAGGCTGAACAGGTCTGGCCGGCATTCTGGATGCCCGCATTGACCAGGAACGGCAGGGCAGCATCGAGATCGGCATCGTCGAAAACGAGCTGGGGCGACTTGCCGCCGAGTTCGAGCGTCACCGGCACCACATTCTTAGCCGCCGCCGTCTGCACCTGGACACCGGTCGCGACCGAGCCGGTGAAGCTGATGTGATGGACGCGCGGATGGGTGGTGAGTGCCGCCCCTGCTTCCGCGCCAAGCCCCGGAACCACGTTCAGCGCACCATCCGGCAATCCCGCCTCGCGGGCAAGATCGGCGAAGGCAAGCGCGGTCAGGCAGGCGTCCTCCGCCGGTTTCAGGACACAGGCGTTGCCTGTCGCCAGTGCCGCGCCGACGGAACGGCCGATGATCTGCATCGGGTAGTTCCAGGGCACGATGTGTCCGGTGACCCCATGCGGTTCGCGCAAGGTATAAACCGTATAGCCGTCAAGATACGGAATGGTCTCGCCGTGGAGTTTGTCGGCGGCACCGCCGTAGAATTCCAGATAGCGGGCGAGCGCGACGGCATCGGCCCTTGCCTGCTTCAAAGGCTTGCCGACATCGATGGCTTCGATCCGTGCCAGGTGATCGACCTTTTCCAGCACCAGCTCCCGCAGGCGGAACAGAAACCGACCCCGCTCAGCGGCTGTCGTTTTGCCCCACTCGCCTTTCATCGCCGCTTCAGCAGCCTCAACGGCGGCATCGATATCGGCGGCAGTGCCTCTGGCAATCGCACCGATGCGGTCGCCGGTGGAAGGATCGGTGAGCGGCAGTTCCTCCCCGCCGACTGGCGCCACCCACTTGCCGCCGATCAGGCATTTGGCCGGATCGAACCAGAGATCCAGGGTCTGGGTCATGAGCACCTCCCGCTCTTTGATTGCGTCAAGCCACCTCGGCCGGCAGAACGGGCGCGGCAGCGACAAGCTGTTGTGTGTAAGGATGTTGCGGATCGTCGAAGACGGTGCCCGTCGGGCCTTCCTCGACGATCTTGCCGGATTTCATCACCAGCACCCGGTCGGTGATCGAACGCACGACGCTGAGATCGTGGCTGATGAAGAGATAGGTCAGGCCGAAGCGGTCGCTTAGATCTGCCAGCAGATCGAGCACCTGCGCCCGGACTGAGACATCCAGCGCGGACACGGCCTCGTCCAGGATGATCAGGTCTGGCTTGATGATCAGTGCCCGGGCGATGGCAATGCGTTGGCGCTGGCCGCCGGAGAACTCGTGAATGTATTTGTCCGCATCACCGGCACTCAAGCCGACGCTTTCCAGAGCCTCCGCAATGGCTGCGGCCTTCGCGGCACCGGTTGGTGGCCTTTCCAGCAGATGGAACGGTTCTGTGATCAGCCGGTCCACCTTCCAGCGTGGATTGAAGCTGCCATAGGGATCCTGGAAAACCACCTGCATGCGCCGCCGCACGGCTGCATTGGCGTGGTGATGGGTAAAGACCGGCAGGCCGTCAAACAGGATCTCGCCGCCCTGGACCTCTTCAAGTCCAAGGATCGCCCGCGTCAATGTGGACTTGCCGCAGCCGGATTCGCCAACAAGACCGAGGCTCTCGCCCTTGCGGATTTCGAAGCTGACATGATCGACCGCCCGGAAGTGCGTCGGCTTGCCCCACCAGCCATGGGTGTGTCCGGCATAGTCCCGAACGACGTTCCGTACCTCCAGAAGGGGAACTTCGAGAGATTCCGCATCTCTTTCCGGAACATGGCTGGAGGCTGCCAGCAGGGCCCTGGAATAGGGATGCTGAAAGTTGCGGAAGAGGTCCTTCGCCGGCCCGCTTTCCACCACTTCACCCCTCCGCATGATCACCAGATCGTCGGCAAGGTCGGCCACAACGGCGAGATCGTGGCTGATCAGCATGAGCCCCATGCCGTCCTCGGCAACGAGCCGCTTCAAGAGGTCGAGGATCTGGGCCTGAGTGGTGACGTCGAGGGCTGTTGTCGGCTCATCCGCGATCAGAAGTTTCGGCTTCAGGGCGATTGCCATGGCGATCACGACGCGTTGGCGCTGGCCGCCGGAAAGTTCATGCGGATAGCGGCTGAGCGGAAAGCGTTCTTCGGGCAGTTCCGCCCGCCGCAGAGCGTCTGCCGCGCGGGTTCTTGCCTCTGCCTTCGAGACCCGCTCGTGGATCAGGATCGTCTCGGCCACCTGATCACCGATGGTCTTCAGCGGATTGAGCGCGGTCATGGGCTCCTGGAACACCATGCCGACTTCCCTGCCTCGCAGGCCGCAAAGCTCGGCTTCCGAAAGAGACAGGATGTCCTTGCCGGAAAGCGTGATCCGGCCTGAGCACCTGGCTCCGCCCGGCAGAAGCTGCAACACGGAAAAGGCTGTGATCGACTTCCCCGATCCGCTTTCGCCGATGACGCCGAGAATGCGGCCGGGCGCAACTACCATCGACACATCGTCCAGGATCGTTGCACCGTGAATGGCGAGATGCAGGTTCTCGATCTTCAGGAGGCTCATCTGCGTGCTCTCCTGAGTTTCGGATCGAGAATATCCCTGAGGCCGTCGCCGAGCAGATTGAGACCGAGCACGGTGAAAAGGATCGCAAGGCCCGGAAACAGAGCCAGACGGGGCGCGAGCGAAATCATTGTCTGGCTGTCGGCCAGCATCCGCCCCCAGCTGGCGACCGGCGGCTGCGCGCCAAGCCCGACATAACTGAGACCAGCCTCCGCCAGGATGCCGAGCGAGAACTGGATGGTGCCTTGGACGATCAGCAGATTGGCGACATTGGGCAGGATATGTTCCAACGAGATCCGCGCCGGTCCCTTGCCTGCAACCCGCGCCGCCAGGATGTACTCCCGGCTCCACAGCGATAGCGCCGCCCCGCGCGTCAGCCGGGCAAAGACCGGGATGTTGAAGATGCCGATGGCGATGATGGCGTTCAGAGCCGACGCGCCGAAGACGGCGGTGATCATCACCGCGATCAGAAGGCTGGGGAAGGCGAAGACCAGATCGTTGGCCCGCATGATGACTTCGTCAAGCAGCCCGCCCTTCCTTGCGGCCGCGGCGAGCCCCAGCGGCACTCCGGCAATCATGCCGATGCCGACGGCGACAAGTGCCACGGCAATCGAGGTGCGCGCACCTTCCATGATCATGCTGAGGATATCGCGGCCGAACTGATCCGTGCCGAAGGGATGCGCCCAGGTTGGCGGTTTCATCCGGTTCGCGATGTCGAGCACGGTGATGTCGTAGGGCACCCAGACAAGGCTGACCAGTGCGGCCAGGGTAAAGACCAGCGTCAGGACGGCACCGGGCAGCAGGGTGCGGCTGTGCAGGAAAGCGCTCATCAGCGACGCCTCCTGAGCCGTGGGTCGACCCAGGCATAAGCCATGTCGACCGCGAAATTCACCATGATCACCGCGAAGACCAGCAACATCACGACACTCTCGACCACGATCAGATCGCGCGCGCTGATCGACTGGAACACCAGACGGCCGAGGCCCGGCAGGAAGAAGACATTTTCGATGATGATGGCACCCGCCAGCAGGAAGGAGAACTGCAGGCCGAGGATCGTCAGCACCGGGATCAACGCGTTGCGTACGGCATGGCGCCAGAGCGCCTGGCTTTTCGTAAGGCCCTTGGCGCGGGCAGTACGGATGAAGTCCTCGCCCAAGGTGTCCAGCAGACTGGAGCGCATCACCCGTGTGAGGATGCTGGCCTGAGGCAGAGCAAGCGCAATGGCCGGCAGGGTAAGCGCCTTCATCGCAGCGAAAAAGCCCGCATCCCAGCCGGGAAACCCACCGGCGGAGAACCAGCGCAGCTGGATGGCAAAGACCAGCACCATCAGCATGGCAAACCAGAAATTCGGGATGGCGATGCCGAGCTGGGTGACACCCATGACGGAGGCATCGGCCGCCGTGCCGCGGCGCGCGGCCGCCCAGATCCCGGCGGGAAAGGCAATCAGTGTGCTCAAGGTGAGCGCGTAGAGCGCCAGCGGCAGCGAGACCCAGAGGCGATCCGCGATCATGCCGGCAACGGGGGTTCGATAGGTATAGGACGTACCGAAGTCACCGGTGAGCAACCCGCCGGCCCAGGAAAGATACCGTTCCAGAATGCTGCCGCCCAAGCCAAGTTCCTGGCGCAGGGCGGCGAGCGTGTCTTCCTGCGCGTTGAGGCCGAGCATATAGGCCGCGGGATCGCCCGGGACGACTTCCAGCGCCAGGAAGATCACCACGGACGCGGCCACGAGGCTCAGCCCCAGGGACAGCAGGCGTTTCAGGAAGTATTGCAGCATGACCGCGCTATTTGCCTGCCGGCAGTCCGGCGAAGGCGTGAAGGACGTGACGGGGTAAGTGTCCGCACACCGGCGCGGACACTCTTTTGCAGCGTATGGGTCAGTCTTCCCAGTAGACCGCCGTCAGATCCGTTGCCTGGGTCGGCTGGTTCTCCCAGAGCCCCTTGATCTTGGCATTGGCGACAGTCGGGAATGCGAGCTGGAACAGGTAGGAATTCACGTAATCCTTGGAGATCATCTCCTGGGCCTGTTTCAGGAGGCCGGACCGCTTTTCCGGATCATTTTCGGCGGTCAGGTCCGCGAACAGCTTCTGGAACTCGGGCTTGTCATACTGGAAGTAGTAGTCCGGGCGGGCATAGATGCCGATATCCATCGGCTCCGTATGGCTGACGATGGTGAGGCCAAAGTCCTTGCCCTTGAACACCTGCTCCAGCCACTGGGCCCATTCCAGATTGGTGATCTCGGTCTCGATGCCGATGGCCCGGAGCTGTGCCGCAATGATCTCTCCGCCCCTGCGGGCATAGGAGGGCGGCGGCAGTTTCAGCGTGGTGGTGAAACCGTCCGCGAAACCTGCTTCTGCCAGCAGCTTCTTGGAAAGTTCCGGGTCGTACTGGCTGTTGGCCGTCAGATCGACATAGTCCGGATTATGCGGCGCGAAATGGGTGCCGATCGGCGTGCCGTAGCCGAACATGGCCCCATCGATGATCGCCTGCCGGTCGATGGCGTGGGCGATTGCCTCGCGCACCTTGATGTTGTCGAGCGGCGGCAGCTTGTTGTTGGCGGCAAGGATGGTCTCGCCTTCGGTCGATCCGACCAGCACCTGGAAGCGCGGATCAGCTTCAAATTGCGGCAGGTTTTCCGGTGCCGGGAAGCCGACAAAGGCGTTGACGTCTTCCGCCATCACGGCCGCGAACGCCGCAGTCGGGTCGGAGATGAACTTGAAGGTGACCTTGTCGAGCTTGGCCGGTTCGCCCCAGTAGTCGGCGTTCTTCTCAAGATCGATCTTGTCGCCCTGGACCCAGTCGGTGAACTTGAAGGCACCGGTGCCGACCGGCTTTGTCTTGATGTCCGCGATGCTTTCCTGGGCGACGATGACCGCATCGCCCCACGCCATGTTGAAGAGAAAACTGCCGTTCGGCTCGGCCAGCGTGACCTTGACTGTCAGCGGATCGACGACCTCGACGGTCTGGATGCCGGCAAAGAGCGGCTTTTGGGCGTTCTGGCTGTCGTCGGCGCGGGCGCGGTTGAGGCTGAATTTGACGTCTTCGGCGTTCATCTCCGTGCCGTCGTGGAACTTGACGCCTTCATGGAGCTTGAACGTATAGGTCTTGCCGTCCTCGGAGATTTCCCAGCTCTCGGCGAGACCCGGAATGACAGAGCCATCCGGCCCGAAACGGGTGAGGCCTTCGAAGACATTGGAATAAAGGACGGAATCGATGGCACCGGCTGCGGCGCTGGTCGGGTCCAGATGCGGCGGTTCCAGCTGCATGGCAACGACGATGTCGCTCTTGGCATGGGCCAGACCCATGCTGGCTGCCAGCGCCAGCGCGCTGACGAGGCCCATTCCAACATTACGCAAACGCATGACTTCCCCCTTTTTCTAAAGGCTGCCCGCCCTCGCCGGTCAGAAGGTCGATCAGGGACCGTCCCATCACCTTCGCCGAGTCGAGCATGTCCTCCACTCCGACATATTCATCCGGTTTATGTGCCAGATCCAGAATGCCCGGGCCATAGGCGATGCAATTTTTCAGTTTGCCGATCCGGTCGATATGCTTCTGGTCGTAGGTGCCCGGGCTCACCACGTATTGCGCCTCGCGCCCCATCGTCTCCTCGATGGCCCTTGCAACCGTACGCACCACGGGCGCATCCTTTTCCGTCATGGTGGGCAACACCCGGTGCAGTTCACGAATGTCATAGCGGAACTTGTCGCGCCGGCCCTCGACCGTCTTCAGAACCTCAAAAATTTCCGCCTGGACCTCGTCGATGTCCTCTTCCAGCAGGAAGCGGCGGTCGATCACCATGCGGCAGCTGTCCGGCACGCATGGGCTGGGAAGGCCGGTGAAATCCGCATCGCCTTCCGATTGGCCGCCATGAATGGAATTGATGTTGAGCGTTGACTGGCGTGCACCTTCCGGCACAACAGGCATTTCTGTCCGCTTCTGAGCGAGCGCCGGGAACAGGCTCTGCTCCATCTCCTCGATCACCGCCCCCATGTGGCGGACAGCACAGTCGCCGAGGAAGGGCATCGAACCATGAGCGATCTCGCCGAAGGTTTCCACCTCCGCCCACCAGACGCCGCGATGGCCGAGACAGATCCTGTCCTTGTTGAGGGGTTCTGGAATGATGACATGCTGGACGCGGGACGGGCTGAAATAACCCTTGCCGGCAAGATAGGCGACCCCGCCATAGCCGCCGGACTCCTCGTCCGCCGTGCCGCTGATCTCGATGGCACCGGAAAAATCCGGGCAAACGGCAAGAAAGGCTTCCGCCGCGACAATGCTTGCGGCAAGACCACCCTTCATGTCGCAAGCGCCTCGGCCATAGATCTTGCCGTCCTCCAGCTCGCCGCCGAAGGGGTCCTTCGTCCAGCCGTGGCCGACGTCGACGACGTCTATATGGCTGTTGAAATGCACACATTCCCCGGGCCGGTCACCATCGCGGCGCGCAACGACGTTCCAGCGTGGGTACCTGTCGCTGTCCCCCGGCGTGCCATGGGCGCGGATCAGTTCGACGTCGAAGCCTGAGGCTGCCAGCCGCTTCTGCAGATAGTCGCAGATCTCGCGGTAGTTTTCGCCCGGTGGGTTGAGCGTCGGAATGCGCAGAAGATCCTGGGTCAACGCAATGAGATCATCACGCCGTGCGTCGATTTCCCTGACCAGATCGTCTGCAAGCGGCATCCCGGCAAAGCCTCCATTGGAAAAAGCGACGATAACTATGCTACCGTCCAACTACGGTGCCAATACCGTAGGAACACGGTGACATGGAAGATCTCGACCAGCTTGCCTTCGACAACGCCCCGATGGGCCTCGCCCTGACCGAGCACCGGGTCATCCGCACCTGCAATCAGACCTTTGCCGAGATGTTCGGATTCCGCAAAGACGAGCTGATCGGCCAGAGTTTTCGGCAGCTCTACGGCACGGACCAGGAATTCCACCAGATCCGTGACATCGGTCTGGAGCCCTTGCGCCGGTCCCTGCCCTATACGGATGAACGGCTGATGCGCCGGTCAGACGGCACACCGATCTGGTGCCGCTTCCGCGCCCGCACCCTGACACCGGAAACCCCGCTCGCCCGGATCGTGCTGAGCTTCGCCCTGATCGACAATGCCACCGCCGGCCCACAGCTCACGCCACGTGAACGCGAGGTTCTGCTCCTGCTGTCGCAAGGCAAGACCAGCAAGGAAATGGGCCGTATCCTCGGCATTTCGCCGCGCACGGTAGAGGATGTGCGCGCCCGGCTTCTCAAGAAATTCCAGGTGAAGAGCGTTGCCGTGCTGCTGGCCCGGCTCTCGGGCCAGTAGACAACGAAACCGGCATGATCCTGCAGCCACAAGGTACGCCTTTCATGGGCTCGCAGGTTACCATCCGCAGTGCTTCTCTGATCTCCGCCAGCTTCACTTGTTCGGTGCGAGACCATTGGGATTGAAAGCGTTTCCGAAGGGCGAAGGATTGGCCTTGATGGGAGCTTCCGCCGGCGTTCCGGTAGCTGGAGCCTGTTCCTGCTGCGAAGCTTCCATTTTCCGGCGCTGCTCCTCCAGGAGTTGCTCCTGACGCGCGCGCTTATCGTCGAGAATCTGCTGTTTGCAGACACCTGCGTCATGCTGCGTGCCCTGATAAATGGCGAAACCAGCGATCCCCAGTAGGATCAAAAGGACCGGGAGCGGATGGACGAGTATCCGCAGCACCGGATTGCCATAGACACGTGACCTCGCCGTCGTTCCGGTCCGCAGCACTTCCTTGCGGCGCATATGGGCTTCGTGCACCACGGCACCGATCAGCGTGATGCCGATGATGATCACCGCGAGCGCCGACAGGGACGGGTCCGTCCCATGCCGGACCTTGGAAGCAAGAGCCGTCGTGAAGGTGTTGCCGGACAGGATCGTGAAGACGGTGGTGTTGTAGTTCTCGAAGGACGCGAGGAAGGTCAGGAAGGCCGCCGAACCGATGGCTGGCCACAAGAACGGCAGCAGGATCTTGCGGAAGGCCTGCCCCGGTGTCGCTCCGAGATCGAGAGCGGCTTCCGTCAGGATCGGATCGAAACGCTGCAGTCTGGCGAGGAACACCAGCATCGCATAGGCGGATATGAAGGTTACCTGCCCGGCAAGCGTCAGGAACATGCCGTTATAGAAGATGGTGCCGTAATCCGCGCCGACCGCCCGTCCGAACGCGCCCCAGAAAACGATGGTCGAAATGCCGAGCACGACACCGGGAATGAGGATCGGCGTGATCAGCACCGTATAAAGCGCAGCGCGCAGCTTCGGGCCAAGTTCCGACAAGGCCAGTGCTCCGGCGAGGCCGATCGGAACCGCGATGACAACAACGCTGACGGCGATGACCAGGCTGTTGGCCAATCCGCTCATCAGCCGGTCATTGGCGAAGAGCACGCCGAACCACTCGGTCGTGAAGCACTCCCACGGAGCGATCCTCGGAAAGGACGAGGAATTGAAGGCCGTGATCACCATGATGATCAACGGTCCGAAGAGGAACGAGAAAAAGAGCAGGGAAAAACCCGCCGCGAAGAAGCCGCCGCCTGCGCCCCGGTTCATCGGCCGATCTCCCCGATGGACACCTTGAAGACCCGCATCAGCATCATGACGAAGGAAATGCAGACAATCAGGAGGATCACGGCATAGGCCGAACCGCGCTGCCAGTTGGCGCTTTCGTTGAACCACTGGTAGATCAGCTGGGTGAACCAGAGGTTCGAGGGCCCGCCCAGGATCTGCGGGGCAGCCAATGCGCCTGCCGTCAGCATGAAGACCATGGTCGCTCCGGACGCGATACCGGGTTTGGCAACCGGCAACACCACCCGCCAGTGGACGCGCCACCAGCTTGCGCCCATATCCCGCGCAGCTTCGATCTGGTTCCGGTCAAGCGCCTCGACCGCGTTGAAGATCGGAAACACCATCAGGAGAATGTAGGCGTAGGTGAGCCCGGAATAGAGCGCGACATCGGCCCTGATGAAGTCGATGGGCTGGTCCCAAAGCCCCATTGATGTACCGATGCCATTGATGAGCCCCGTCGCCCCGAAGAGCACACGGAAGGCAAAGGCACGCAGGATCTCGTTGACCCAGAAGGGGACGATCAGGCCGATGACCATCATCCGCGCAGCAACACCCGTTGCCGAATGAGCAAGGATAAAGGCTATCGGATAACACAGCAGGATATCGATGCAGGTCACGAAGATCGCGGCAAATAGCGTCTTGACCAGGATGCCAATATCGAGCGCATTGACCGTTCCGTCGTTACCCTGAAAAAAATAGGCGTAATTATCAAGCGTATAGACATCCTGTGGTCCGCCGACATCGGCGGCCGGCAGATTGAAGCGGAATGAATAGTCGAGCATTGCGATCTGTGGCAGCGTGATCAGGCAGATCACCCAGAAAAGAACGACAACGGCAACGAATGATGCGGCTCCGAGCCCGTGTTTGCCGGAAATCTGGCGGAAGACGTTTTGAAGGGTCTTCATGCCTACGCCCCCGCCAAAGCGCCATGGGGAAGGACGATCGCCTGCTCGGGTGTGAAGCCGACCGATACAGCCCCGCCCGAAAGGCGATCTTCAGCGCCGCCAAGATTGACCCGGGTGAGCCGCAATTGCACACCGTTCGCCTCAAGGAATACCTGACGCGAGTTGCCCTCGAACTCTTCCTTGACCCAGTTTGCCGAGAGCGTGTTCTGAGTTCCGCCGTCCAGGCTCAATTGCTCCGGTCTGACGAAGAGAATGCAGGTATCGCCCGATTTGTACTGGCGGCCTCCGGCTGCCCGCCCCTGCAGACGGCCAAGAAGCGTATCGACAGAAACCAATGCCTCCGTCTGCTCCACAACCTTGCCTTCGATGGCGTTCGTCTCGCCGACGAAGGAAGCAACAAAGGAAGTCTTGGGCCGGTTATAGATTGCCTCGGGCGGATCGACCTGCTCGATCACGCCGGAATTCATGACGGCCACTCGATCTGACATAGTCAGCGCCTCACCCTGGTCATGGGTGATGTAGATGAAGGTCAGCCCCACCCGCTGCTGGATCGCGCGCAATTCGGTGCGCATGTGATGGCGCAGCTTGAGATCGAGTGCGGAGAGCGGTTCGTCGAGCAGCAGGATATCGGGCTCGACCGCCAGCGCTCGGGCGATGGCAACACGCTGTCTCTGACCACCCGACAGCTCATGCACCTTTTTGTCACCGACACCGGGAAGCGCGATCATGTCGAGAAGTTCATCAGCCCGTTTGCGGCGGTCCTTGCGGCCGATCCCCCTGACTTCCAGCGGGAAGGCAATGTTGTCGGCCACGCTCATCAGCGGAAACAGGGCCAGGTTCTGGAAAATGAGCGCGGTCGGCCGCTTGTTTGGCCCAATGCCCTTCATGTCCTGACCGCCGATCAGGACGCGGCCTTCGGTTGGATCGGTAAATCCGGAAATACAGCGCAACAGGGTTGTCTTGCCGCAGCCGGATGGTCCGAGGAAGGAAAAGAACTCGCCGCCCTTGATGACGAGATGGGCATTGTCGACCGCGGTATAGGCCCCAAAACGAATGGAAACGTGATCCAGAACAATATCTCTTGTGGCCATGGAACTCTCAGAAGGGTGGCGGAAGCGGAAAAGACGAAGTCACAGGTTGCCGGGCGCAATGCGCCTGGCAACCTGCATCGTTCAAGCGGGAAAGGCTTACGCGGACAGGAACTTGTTGGTGAATTCGGTGCGTTTTTCAGAATACCAGGGAGCTTCTGCCGGCCAGGCATTCAGGTTGCCCAATGCTTCACCCGGATAGGCGTCGGCAAAGTTCTTGGCATAGACTTCACCGCCGAATTCCGCAGCGCCGACGACCGGAGAGTTGTAGCCATGGGTCTTGATGGCTTCGCCGGCGAGCTTCGCGTCGTAGGCCGTCTCGATGAAGGCATAGATCTGGTCGATGTTCTTGGCACCCGTCGGCATGGCAAGGCCATCGACCCAGGCCATTGCGCCTTCCTTCGGCGCCCGGTACATGACCGGTTCCCCGGCGGTCTTCAGGGCGAGCGGAGGACCATCCCAGGTTTGACCTACGATCACGCCCTCGTTCAGAAGTCCGTTCTTCTGGGTATCGGCATCGTTCCAAACCAGCTTGATGTTGGGCTTCTTGGATATCGCGATGTCGACGACCTTGGTCCAGACTTCATCCATCTTCTCGGGGCTTCCGTAAGCCGCCCACATGGAACCCGGAGCCAGTTCACCGCGCCCTTCCAGACCGAGCCCGAGGCCGAGCAGCATGGAATGCCCGCGGCCCATGGTCTTGCCCGCGTTGGCTTCGTCCCAGACATCGTAGTAGCTCGGGAATTCACCTGCGGGCGTGAAGGCGTCCGTCCGCCAGGCAATGCCCTCGGTCCCCCAGATATGCGGGAGCCAGAAAACGCCCTTGCCGTCGAAGGTCCAGTGGGTCTCGCCGAGCGCCATCGACGGATTGACCTTGTCGAGCGCCACCTTCGACATGTCGAAGGGCTGCAGCAAGCCAAGTTCCGCCCACAGAAGATTGCGGTTCACGGTCGGAGAGACGATGTCGAAACCTTCGCCGTTCGTCGCCTTTAGCTTGTTGATGATCTCCTCGTTGGAGCCGATGCCGGTAAAGTTGATCTTGATGCCGGTCTTGTCCGTGAAGCCGTTGACGAAGCTTTCCGGCAGATAATCCGACCACATCATGATGTTGATTTCACCGGACGAAGCCAGCACGCTTGAGCTGACGATCGCCGGCATCGACAGGCCCGCGCCGGCTGCAGCAGCCGTTTTCAGGAAATCGCGCCGCGATGCGGGCATTCCCTTTTTGAAACTATTCATGACTTCCCCTTCACTGTTGGTCCAACCAAACTGTTTCTCGCTCTGGCGCGTTACAGGCCGCATTTATTGGGAAAGGGTCGCAGTGCCCGTCGATCCTGTACCGCGTTGCAAGAAAGACTATTGCGGTGCAATATCCGGCCTTAGAGCCAGGGAATGAAAACTATGGAGCCAGAGATACTTCCGGGCTATGCGGCACCCGGAATTGGCTTCAGACTTGCGTTTGACGGCTGAGCGAAACCAGGGACATTCTTTCGGCACTGATGCTTGCGACCTATTTCGAAACGCCCTTTGATCCGGGAAGGCGATTGCAGCACCAGATCCAGGAACGGCTGATCGAGGCCATTCTGGACGGCGTCTGGCCTCTGCACGAGCCGCTGCCGGCAACTCGTGTCTTTTCAAGCGAAATCAAGGTTTCCCGCAACACGGTTGCCATCGTCTATGAAAGGCTGGTTGAGGACGGTTATCTGAAGTCCGTCAACCGCCGCGGGTACTTCATCAACGAGCGGCATATCCGGGAACAGCTCAACATCCGGGTCGACGATCACGCCAAGGATATTCTGCCCACTGCCGAACACCCCTTCGATCCGCAGGCGTTTCTGTCCTGCCGCTATTCCGAACAGGCAAACATTTCCAAGCCTGCCGATTGGCAAGCCTATCCCTACCCCTTCATCTACGGCCAGCTCTCGCCCGACAAGACCTCCGTCGCGCGCTGGCGCGACTGCGTCCGTCTTGCAGGAACCGCCCAGCATGCCCCGACCTGGATCGGAGACCTGGTCGACCGGGACGACCCGATGCTGGTGGACCAGATCATTCGCCGGATGCTGCCGCAGCGGGGGTTTCGCGCAGACCCTGACGAAATCCTGGTGACCGTCGGTGCGCAGAATGCCCTCTTCATGGTGGCGCAACTCTTCTGCCGGCCCGGTGTTAGGGCGGACATGGAAGAACCCGGTTATGTCGACACGCGCAACATCTTCCAGTCCTTCGGTTCAGAGCTCAAGTTTCATCCGGTCGATTCAAACGGCATGCGGGTCGGCGACACCTTGAAGGGTGCCAGGCTTGTTTATGTGACGCCCGGCCACCAGTCTCCGACCAATGTCACCATGTCGATGGAACGCCGCCTGCGGTTACTCGCTCTTGCCGAAACGCATGATTTCATCGTTTTGGAAGACGACTACGAACACGAGCTGAATTTCATCGGTGCCCAGAAGCCGTCGCTTCGCAGCTTCGACCGGACCGGCCGGGTCATACATGTCGCCAGCCTTTCCAAGGCCTTGTTCCCGGGATTGCGGCTCGGATTCATTGCGGCCGACAGGCGCATCATCCGGGAGCTCAGGGCGCTGCGGCGCTTGATGTACCGGCACCCTTCCGCGCTCGATCAGCGTGCTATGGCTATCTTCCTGTCGGAGGGGCACTACGATTCCCACATCCGCCGCCAGCGCAAGATCCTCTCCCAGAAGTGGAAGAAGATCTTCCGGCTGATCGAGACGCACCTGCCGACCTGCCGGGCAACAGTTACGACGGGCGGCTCCGGTGTCTGGCTTCGACTGCCGGAGAGTGTCCTGGCTGCCGATCTGCAAGCCATGGCAGCACGCAAGGGTCTGCTGATCGAATCCGGAGACGATCGCTACTTCTCGGCAAACAGCCCCCGCAATCGCATCCGACTCGGCTTCGGCGCTATTGCTGAAGAGAAACTCGAACCCGGCATCCGCCTGCTGGGGCAGCTTCTTGACATCTGCGAACGGGAAACAGCGCACCACATGTAAGATCGCCCGTCGATTGCAGCAAAATCAGAGTTCGGCGCTTCCGAGGACCTTCTGGAGAATGTCGACCATTTTCGACAGGTCGTCCTCAGACGTTATGAAGGCCGGGGCGAAGATGAGGGCATCACCGGTCGCCTTGACGTGGAGGCCTTCGTCGAATAGCAGCCGCTGCACCAGCGACCCTTTTTCACCAGGTGTCCTGCCCGGTGTCAGCTGGATGCCGGAAATCATGCCATGACCGCGCAGATCGAACACATGAGGCAGGTTTCGCAGGCTGAAAACGCCATCGAGAAACACTGAAGACAGGCTTGCTGCCCGCTCGAAGAGACCGTCGGCCTTGTAGATCCCGAGCGTTGCCAGTGCGGCAGCACAGGCGACCGGATGGGCCGAATAGGTATAACCGTGCATCAGCTCCGGCCGGTCCGCGGAAATGGACCCGATGACCGCTTTCTGGATCTCCGTTTTTACCGCGACCGCGCTCATGGGGATCGCGCCATTCGTGAGCGCCTTGGCCATGGTCATGACATCAGGTGTCACGCCGAACTCCTGCGCCGCAAATGCCGACCCTGTCCGCCCAAAACCCGTGATGACCTCGTCAAAGACAAGCAGGATGCCGTATTTGTCGGCAATCTCACGCAGTTTCTGAAGATACCCGACGGGAGGCACGATCGTGCCGATGGATCCGGCGATCGGTTCGACAAAGACTGCCGCAATCGTCTCGCCGCCATAGGTCCTGCAGATCTCTTCCAGATCTTCGGCGAGCCAGGCTCCGTCTTGCGGCTGCCCGCGCGTGAAGCGCTGATCCTCGTTCCAGGTGTGGCGCATGTGGACCACGTCGCAGGTGACACCGGAGAATTCGCGGCGGTTGTTCACCATGCCCGCGAGCGAGGTACCGCCCAGGTTGACACCGTGATAGGCCCAGGAACGGGAGACGAACCGGGTGCGCTGCGGCTCGCCCTTGGCCTTGTGGTAGGCAAGGCAGATCTTGATTGCCGAATCAACCGCTTCTGAGCCTGACGAGCCGAAGAAGATCCGGTCGAGTCCATCAGGCAGGAGCTCGCTCAGGGCCTCCGCGAGTTCGAAAGAGATCGGTGCGGCTCGTTGGAAATGCGGCGTATAATCCAGGACCTGGAGCTGCTTGTAGACGGCTTCTGCGATCTCCTTGCGCCCGTGACCGGCAGCACAGGTGAAGAGGCCCGAAGACCCGTCCAGAATTTCCCGGCCTTCTGGTGTCCAGTAACGCACGCCTTCCGCCCGCGCAAACATTTGCGGTTCCTTGTGGAAGAGACGGTTGTTCGTGAAGGGCAGCCAATGGTGATCCATGTTGATCGGCATCTGGGTCATGGCACGGGGTCCTTGAGCTCGAAACGGTTTCATCACTCCTAGGACCAGTCGCAAGGCAGACTTAGAGCCAGCGCTCACATTCATAGGAGCCAGGAACGCAGAACCCCGATTTTGACGTTGTGCCGCCGGTTCAGCCGCCTATGGTCCAGGCAAACTCTTGACCCCCTTCTTCGAAAGGCAAGCGCATGAGCGGCACACTCCTCATCACCGGGACAACTTCGGGCTTCGGCCAGGCAATGGCGCGGCTGTTTGTAAGGAATGGCTGGAAAGTCATCGGGACCGGCCGGCGCGCGGACCGGCTGGCGGGCCTCAAAACCGAACTCGGAGACGGCTTTCATCCCCTTGTCTTCGACATCATGGACGAAGCGGCGACCAGAGCTGCCCTTGCAAGCCTGCCCGAAGGTTTCCGGCAGATCGATATCCTCGTCAACAATGCCGGGCTCGCCCTTGGAACGGCCTCCGCTCCTGGAACGAACCTGTCGGACTGGAAGACCATGATCGACACCAACATCACCGGTCTCGTAACCATTACCGACCAGCTTTTGCCCAGGTTGATCGAGCGAAGAGGCATGATCGTCAACATCTCGTCGATTGCCGCGAACTGGCCATACCCGGGCGGCAATGTCTATGCCGGCACCAAGGCCTTCCTGCGCCAGTTTTCACTTGGCTTGCGGTCGGATCTTCATGGCAAGGGAGTGCGGGTGACGTCCATCGAGCCGGGTCTGTGCGAAAGCGAGTTCACACTTGTGCGTACAGGCGGCAATCAGGAAAGCTACGATGCGCTTTACGGCGGCGCAAACGCGATCCAGCCGGAGGACATCGCCAACACGGTCTACTGGGTCGCGACCCAGCCACCGCATATCAACGTCAATTCGCTGGAGGTCATGCCTGTCAGCCAGTCATGGGGTGGCTGGCAGATCGCCCGCGATGCTTAGGGAAAAGTCGACGGCCGAACGCTTGGCTGCGTCCGGCCGGTGCTTTCATAAGATTTTACAGATCAGGCCCTGGTCACCTTCTGCGTCTGGCTGCCGAGCTTGTCGATGCCAAGCGTCATGACTTCCCCGCCTTTCAGATAAATCGGCGGCTTGTGGCCCATGCCCACACCCGGAGGCGTGCCGGTGGAGACGACGTCGCCCGGCTGCAGGCTCATGAAGCGGCTGAGATAGGAGACCAGGAAGGGCACGCGGTAGACCATGGTCTTGGTGGAGCCGTTCTGACGGCGCACGCCGTCGACGTCCAGCCACATGCCGAGATCGTCGAAGTCACCGACCTCGTCCGGGGTCACAAGCCAGGGGCCGAGCGGACCGAAGGTGTCGCAGCCCTTGCCCTTGTCCCAGGTGCCGGCGCGCTCGATCTGGAATTCGCGTTCCGAGACGTCGTTGATGACGCAGAAGCCAGCGACATGGCTCATTGCGTCGGCTTCCTCGATATAGGCACCGCCCTTGCCGATCACGAGGCCGAGTTCGACCTCCCAGTCAGTCTTGTGAGAGCCGCGGGGGATCTTCACATCGTCGTCCGGGCCGATGATGGCGGAGGTCCACTTGTTGAAGACGACCGGCTCCGGCGGCACGTCGAGGCCGGATTCAGCGGCATGGTCGGCATAGTTGAGGCCGATACAGATGAACTTGCCGACATTGCCGACACAGGGGCCAAGGCGCAGGTCCCCCTGCGGCGTGCCGTCGACGACGGGCAACGTGCTGATGTCGATGCCCTGGAGGCGCTGGATGCTTTCCGGCAACAGGACGTTGCCCGCAATGTCCGGCACGACGGAAGACAGGTCGCGTACCCGGTTGTCGGCATCGAGAATGCCGGGCTTTTCCTGTCCCGGGGCGCCATATCTCAGCAATTTCATGAAGGATCGTCCTTGAAGGTTGGAACCCGGCCGTTTGGGGCGGCCGGGCATTGGTGTCCGGATCGGTCTGCTTTCAAGCCGGAGGGGATGAAAGCAGAAAGCCGACCGGGAGGAAAGGCTGACCGGCTTGCGATCAGTCGTAAAGCACAGCGGCGATCTTCGGATCGTCGATGTTGGACTTGTCGTACCAGTAGAAGCCGGTATCGATATTGGCGGGGACTTCCTTGCCCTGGGACGCATCGAGTGCGGCCTTGACGGTCTCGTAGCCGATGCCGACCGGGTTCTGGGTGATCGCTCCGGCCATGACGCCGCTGAGGATCGCATCCTTCTGGGCCTTGCCACTGTCATATCCGATGATGACGATGTCGGACTTGCCCATTTCGGTGACGCCGTTGACGACGCCGAGTGCAGACCCTTCATTGGCGCCGAAGACACCCTTCAGATCCGGATTGGCGGTCAGAATCGCCTTGGTGAGCTCTGTCGACTTCAGGTGGTCGCCGCCACCGTACTGGACGGTCACGACCTCGATGTCCGGATACTTGTCCTTGATCTGATTGGCGAAACCGTCGACGCGGTCGATACCGGTGCGGCTGGTCTGGTCATGGGCGACGATCGCCACCTTGCCGGCGCCGCCGATCAGTTCTGCCATCTTGTCGGCGGCAAGCGCTGCCGCGGCGACGTTATCGGTGGACGCGGTGGTCACCGGGATGTCGCTGTCGACGCCACTGTCGAAGGCGATGACCGGAATGCCCTTTTCCTGGGCCTGCTTCAACAGCGGAATAGCGGCCTGGCTGTCGAGCGCGGCAAAGCCGATGGCCGTCGGGTTCTTGGCGAGGGCGGCGGCCAGCATGTCGATCTGGCGGTCGACCATGGTCTCGTTGTCCGGACCTTCGAAGGTGATGGTGACCCCGAGTTCGGAGGCTGCCTGATCGGCCCCGGCCTTCACGGCCTGCCAGAACTGGTGCTGGAAGCCCTTGGAAACCAGCGGAATGTAGGTTTCCTGGGCAAAGGCAAAGTTTCCGGACAGCATCAGCGCGGCGGCGCTGGCGGCTCCGATGAGGGTACGTCTGTTCAGCATATTCCTCTCCTGTGGTTGATCGGACAGCATGTCCGGAAAGCGGGGCGTTGCGGCCCTCTTGTTGGTTGACGAGTTTCAGGCTTTGCGCCTGCGCACCATGTCCGCATAGACGGCCAGGATGATGATCGCGCCCGTGACCACCGTCTGCCATTCCTGGGCGACGGAGAGCACGCGCAAACCGTTGGTAAGCACTGCCATGATGAGGGCCCCGATCAGCGTGCCGAGCACCGTGCCGCGGCCGCCGGAGAGCGAGGTGCCGCCGATGACGACGGCGGCGATGGCTTCGAGTTCGTAGCCGAGGCCCAGCGCCGGCTGGGCGGAGTTGAGTCGCGAGGCGATGAGAATGCCGGCAATACCGCAGATGGCACCGGCGAGCGCATAGACCGACATCTTCCAAAAATCGGTGTTGACGCCGGAAAGCCGCACGGCCTCCTCGTTGGAGCCGAGCGCGAAGGTATAACGGCCAAGAACCGTGCGGCCGAGAATATAGGAGGCGGCGCCCGCGACGAGGAACAGGATCAACACGCCATTGGGGATCGGCAGGGCTGGAAAGATGTCGCCGATCAACGAACCGCGCGAGATCAGATCGAAACCCGGCGTATCGTTGAAATAGATCGGCCGGGTGCCGGAGATCACCAGCGACAGGCCTTTCAGGATCAGCATCATGCCGAGGGTGGCGATGAAGGGCGGGATCTTCATCTTGGCAATGAAGGTGCCCGAGCACAGGCCGCAAAAAGCGCCCGTTGCAATGGCGGCGATGACGCCAAGCGGCAGCGGCATGCCGAGATTGGTGAGGACTACGCCGGCGATCACCGCGCAAAAGGTCATGAGTGTGCCGACCGAAAGGTCGATCCCGCCGGTGATAATCACCAGCGTCGCGGCCACCGCCAGCACTCCGTTGACCGACGTCGCCTGCAGGATCGCGATCATGTTGGACGTCTGCATGAAATTTGGCGAGGCAATCGAGAAGCCGACCAGGAGCAGGATCAGGCTGGCGAAGGCGAGCAGCTTCTGATGCGCTCCGCCTTCTATGAGCCGGGCGGCAAGTGACGGCGAGGATGTCGTGTTCACGGCGGTCATTGGGTGTATCCCTCTGGCTGCATGGAAGGCGCCCGGAGCGTCGCCAGATGCATGATGTCTTCCTGGGTGGTGTCCTCGCCGCCCGGCAGGATGCCGGTGAGGCGGCCTTCGCACATGACGGCGATGCGGTGGCTGAGCCGCATGATTTCCGGCAGTTCGGAAGAGATGACGATGACCGCCCTGCCCTCCTTCGCCAGCGCCTTCAGCAGCTTGTAGATTTCCGACTTGGCACCGACATCGATGCCTCTGGTGGGCTCGTCGAAGATCAGGATGTCGCAATCCCGGTAGAGCCACTTGGCGATGACGACCTTCTGCTGATTGCCGCCGGACAAGAGCCGGACTTCCTGCCGGTCGGACGGCGTGCGGATTTCCAGTTTGCCGATATAGTCCTGCGCCGTCTTGCGCATCGCGTCTTCCCTCAGCACGCCGAAGCTGCCGGAGAAACGATCAAGGCTGGCAAGCGCGATATTGGTGCGCACGTCCATACCGGTGGCAAGGCCGAAGTGCTTACGGTCCTCGGAGAGATAGCCAATCCCTGCCTTCACCGCGTCGGAGGGCTTGGAAATAGAGCAGGGCTTGCCATGCACGCGGATCTCGCCGCTGTCACGCGGATCGGCGCCGAAGATCGCGCGGGCCACTTCCGTGCGCCCGGCGCCCATCAGCCCGGCAAAACCCAGGATCTCGCCTTTCTTTACAGAAAAACTGACATCGCGGATCTCGCGGCCGCGATTGAGACCCTTCACTTCCAGAACGGTTTCGTCCGCGGACAGGTCGGGAACCGAGACGGCCTCGTTGGTGACCTCGCGCCCGACCATCATTGAGATGATCTTCGCAACGGGCGTCTCGGCCGCGCCAACCGTGCCGACATAAGCCCCATCGCGCATCACCGTCACCCGGTCGGCGATCTGCTTCAGTTCGTCCATCTTGTGGCTGATATAGATGATGCCGACACCATCAGCCTTGAGGCGACGGATGATGGTGAAGAGTTCGGCGATCTCCGCATCGTTGAGGGCCGCCGTCGGTTCGTCCATGATCAGGATCTTGGAGCGGTAGGACAGCGCCTTGGCGATCTCGACCATCTGCTGGCGGGCGATGGTCAGCTCGCCGACAATTGTCTTCGGATTGAGGTTCAGGTTCATCGAGCGGAAGATTTCGACGGCCGCCGCATTCAGCGCCACCTCGTCCAGCCGGCCGAAGCGCAGGCGCGGCTCGCGGCCGATGAAGATGTTCTGGGCCACCGTCAGGTCGTTCATCAGGCTGAGTTCCTGGTGAATGATGCCGATGCCGAGATCCTGCGCCGCGCGCGGTCCGTGCAGCTCCACGGCCTGGCCATTGACCAGCAGTTCTCCTGCATCCTTGGGATAGATACCGGACAGGATCTTCATCAGGGTCGACTTGCCGGCGCCGTTTTCTCCCATGAGTGCGTGGACCTCGCCGCTGTCGAGCTCGAAGCTGACGGCTTTCAGGGCATGCACACCGGGGAAGCGTTTTTCGATCCCCGCCATCCTCACCAGTTGTGTCATCGCAGTCCTCCCAAACCGCAATGAAGACCTCACCTCAGATGGTGACGCCTCCATCGACCAGAAGCGCCTGACCGGAGACGAACCGGCTTTCGTCAGACAGCAGATAGACGACCATCGGTGTCATGTCGTCGACGGTTGCGAGCCGGCCCATGGGCTGGCGGGCAATGAAGTTCTTTTCCGCTTCCACCGGATCCGGTGCGGAGGCGATGCGGCCACGCAGCGACGGCGTATCGACAGTGCCGGGGCAAAGCGCATTGCAGCGGATGCCTTCGGCAACAAAATCGGCGGCCACACCCTTGGTGAGGCCGATCACGGCCGCCTTGGTCGTCCCATAGAGCGTGCGCACCGGAAAACCTTTGATAGAGGACGCCATGGACGCCATGTTGAGGATCGAAGCCCCGCCAGTTGCCTTGGCCCGTTCCCGCATGCCGGGCAGAAAGGCCTGGGTCATGCGGTACATGGAGGTGACGTTGAGATCGAAGCTGAAGGCCCAGTCGTCTTCGGAGATATCGAGAACCGTGCCGTGATGGACGAAGCCGGCACAGTTGAAAAGCCCGTCCAGCGGCGGCAGGCCGGCAGCCAGCGCATCGACCGCGCTCCGGTCGCGCACGTCCAGTTTCCGGGTCTCAATCCCGGGGCATTCTCCGGGAAGGGTTGCCAGGGTTTCCTCGTTGATATCTACGGCAAAGACCTTCGCGCCTTCGCGGGCACATGCAATTGCGCTTGCACGGCCGATGCCCTGTCCGGCCGCAGAAACCAGTATTGTCTTATCCTTCAAGCGCACTGAATTCCTCCCGAAAGTCCGCCGATTTTCCGATGCCTTTTTCGATCCTGCCGCGCGCGACTACATCACCGCACCGATCTGCCACGGCACGAATTCCACGCCGCCGAAACCGAGCTCCTCGCTTCGCGACTTTTCGCCGGAAGCGATCGCGATGATCCGCTCGAAGATCTCCTCGCCCTTGGCTTCCAGGCTGATATTTTCCGAAATCACGTCGCCGCAATTGATGTCCATGTCCTCGGACATGCGGCCATACATCTCGCTGTTGGTGGCGAGCTTGATGCAGGGGGTCGGCATGTAACCGGAAACGGAGCCACGGCCGGTGGTGAAGACGATGATGTTGGCGCCAGACGCGATCTGGCCCGTCACGGAGCAGGGATCGAAGCCGGGGCTGTCCATGAAGACGAAGCCCTTCTTGTCGATGGGTTCGCCAAACTTGTAGACATCGACCAGCGGTGCCGACCCACCCTTGGCGGCTGCGCCGAGGGACTTTTCCAGAATGGTCGTCAGCCCGCCGCGCTTGTTGCCGGGAGACGGGTTGTTGTCCATCTCGCCGCCGTTGCGGGCGGTGTAGTCCTCCCACCAGCGCACCCGCTCGATCAGCTTCTTGCCGACATCGACGGAGACCGCCCTGCGGGTCAAAAGGTGTTCCGCACCGTAGATCTCCGAGGTTTCCGACAGGATGGTGGTGCCGCCGTGACGAACAAGAAGATCGGAGGCAATACCGAGCGCCGGATTGGCGGTGATGCCGGAATAGCCGTCCGAACCGCCGCACTGCATGCCGACCGTGATCTCGGAAACCGGAACCGGCGTGCGCTCGGCCTTGTTTGCAAGCTCGGCCAGCTCACGCAATTCCTTGAGTCCCGCCTCGATTGTCCGGCGGGTGCCGCCCGTCTGCTGGATCGTCATATAGCGCAGGTCGCCGCCCGGGCGGATCTTTCGGTCGCCGATGAGATCGGCAATCTGCATGACCTCGCAGCCGAGGCCGATCAAAAGGATCGCGGCAAAATTCGGATGCTGGGCGTAACCGGAAAGCGTCCGGAAGAGGGTTGCATAGCCCTCGTCCTTGCCGGACATGCCGCAGCCGGTGCCGTGGACGATCGGAACGATGCCGTCGACATTCGGGTAGTCCTTGAGCAGACCTGACTTTTCGGCAGCTTCGGCGATGAAGCGCGCGACCGACCCGGAGCAATTCACGGACGTCAGGATGCCGATATAGTTGCGCGTGCCTGCCTTGCCGGTCGACCGGCGATACCCGAGGAAGGTGCGCTCTTCCGCAATCGGCTCCAGCGGGATGGACGCTTCGGCATACTGGAAGTCCTGGCTGTGATCGCCCATGCCGAGATTGTGGACATGGACATGCTCGCCCGGACGGATGTCGCCTTTCGCCTCGCCGATGATCTGGCCGTAGCGAATGACGTTCTCACCCTTGGCAATGGGCTTGCGGGCGATCTTGTGGCCACGTGCGATCGCTTCCGGCAAAGGCCCATCCACAAATGCCGCCGAGCTACCAGCAGCAATGTCCTGAAGTGCGATGACGACATTGTCATCCGCATTCAAAAGGATCGAATTTGCATGAGGCTGCAACAAGTCTTTCTCTCCCCGTTCCAGCTTCTTCGGTCCGGCAATATCGCTCGAACGGGAGCGAAAATTTGCCGATAACCTTTAGAAAACGAACGTCTTTTCCTAATTTCCCGCTCTCCGCGGACTTGTCCCCGTTCGCGCCGTTCTTTCTTCACGATTAGCTTGACAGAATAACTGTGTCAACTAACATGTTAGCATTCTAACCGAGATAGCCATGTCACTTAGCAGCGAACAAGACATCCTGGAATTTCCCCTTCCGGACATCGGCAAACTGTCCGGATCGCTGGCGCAGCGTGTCTACGAGGCACTGCGCTCGGCGATCCTGGCGATGGATCTGCCTCCTGGAACCCTTCTGAAGAAGCAGGTGATTTGCGAACAGCTTGGCGTCTCACGCTCACCGGTGACCGAGGCGATCACCCGTCTGGCGGCGGAAGGCCTGGTGGAGGTGGTTCCCCAGTCCGGCTCCCGGGTGACGCGCTTCTCCATGTCCGAAATCCGTGAAGGCGCGTTCCTGCGCGAGGCGATCGAACTGGCGGCGGTCGCCAAGGTCGCGGTGGAGCGCACCGAAGAGCAACTGGCCGAGCTGACCCGGAACCTCAGGCTTCAGGCACTTTGCCTTGAGGACCATGACGAGGCCGGCTTTTACCGGGAAGACGAGCGCCTGCACGAACTGATCCTTGCGTTCACCGGTTACCCCAGGCTTAACCAGCTTTCTGCAACCGGCTGGGTCCAGGTCAACCGGGCACGGCACCTGCTCCTGCCCATGCGTGGCCGGGCGATTGCCTCCTACGAAGAGCACCGGGCGATCGTTGAAGCGATCCGCGAAAAGGACCCGGAGAAGGCGCGCCGGGCCATGCAGGTCCACCTGAGTGAACTTGTAACCCGTCTGGAACCGCTCATCGAAAGCCGGCCTGACCTCTTCGAATAGCAACGCCCCATCGGCCGGGAAGACCGCGAAGAACGCGGCATGCCGGCAATGAATAAGTGGAGGACGCCTATGAACGCCCTGCCGACGCGGCTCCTGAACAACAGGACCGCGCGCAAGATTGAATTGACGGAGATGGGTTTCGGCGGCGCGCCGCTCGGCAATCTCTATCGCAAGGTTTCGGAAGAGGACGCCCAGGCAGCCCTCCAGGCAGCCTTCGACAATGGCATCCGCTATTTCGACACGGCCCCTCAATACGGCCTCGGCCGGTCCGAAATGCGCTTTGCCGAAGCGATCGAACGCTTCGGCCGAGACACCATCGAGCTTTCAACCAAGATCGGCCGGTTGCTGCTGGACTGCGAGCCGCATGAAGTGACACCGGAAGCCTTTGTCGACGTGCCGCAGAAGCGTATCGTCTTCGACTACAGCTATGATGGCGTCATGCGCAGCTATGAAGCCAGCCGCGAGCGGCTTCAGGTCGCCAACGCCGATATCCTCTTCGTCCACGATGTCTGCGCCTTCTCGCAAGGCTCGCAGGAAGCCAGTGACCTCAGGGTGCGTGAACTCTTCGACCTTGGCGGCTACAAGGCCCTGACCGAGCTGAAGCAATCAGGTGAAATCTCTGCCATCGGTGCCGGTGTCAACGAATGGCAGGTCTGCCAGAAGTTGCTGGGTCTTGCCGATTTCGACTGTTTCCTGCTCGCGGGCCGCTACACGCTGTTGGAACAGGATGCGTTGGAAAGTTTTCTGCCGCTCTGCGAAAAGCGGGATGTCGGCATCATTCTCGGCGGGCCATACAATTCCGGCATTCTGGCAACCGGAGCCGTTCCGGGCGCCAAGTACAATTACGCCGACGCGCCGCCCGACATCCTGGAACGGGTGCGCCAGATCGAGCTTGTCTGCCGAAGCCACTCGGTCCCGCTGATCGCCGCGGCGCTGCAATTCGTACTCGGCCATCCCTGCGTGAAGACAGTCATTCCCGGCGCGGTCAGCGCTGCGGAAGTAGAGGCCAATATAGCGCTTCTGAAGACCGACATCCCTGCCGCGTTCTGGTCGGACCTGCGCTCGGAGCGCCTGATCCGGGATGATGCCCCTCTGCCGAGCGAGACCAGCCATGCTGCGTAACCTGCCGCCGATCCTGAGCCCCGCCCTGCTCTATGCGCTGCGCGCCATGGGCCATGGCGACGAGATCGTCATCGCCGACGCCAATTTTCCGGCGGAAAGCTCCGGGCCGGAGTGTATCCGCCTCGACGGCATTTCGGCGACCGACACGCTGAGCGCCATCTTGAAGGTCATGCCGCTCGACACCTTCGTCGAGGCGCCCGCGCGAACCATGCAGGTCGTCGGCGAGCCGGATGCTATCCCGGAGATCGTCGCCGAATTCCAGACGATCATCGATGGCACCGCCGACAGGCCGGCGAAGATCGCGACGTTGGAGCGGCACGCCTTCTATGAGGCTGCGAGCAGTGCCTATGCGGTCGTCCAGACCGGCGAAACACGGCTTTACGGCAACATCATCCTGACCAAGGGCATCATAGAGTCATGATCGACGCGCATCAGCATTTCTGGGCGCTTGATCGTGGCGACTACGGCTGGCTGACGCCGGACTTCGGCCCGATCTACCGGGATTTCAGCCCCGCTGATCTGACACCGATGCTGGAGCGGTTCGGGATTGAAGGAACCATCCTGGTGCAAGCCGCCCCGACGGTTGCCGAAACCCGCTACATGCTGGAGCTTGCCAGCGAGAACAGCTTCATCAAGGGCGTCGTCGGCTGGGTCGATTTCGAAGCTGCAAAAGCTCCGGACCTGATCGCAGAACTGGCCGAAAACCCGAAGCTCGCCGGCCTCCGTCCGATGATCCAGGATATTGCCGATCCGGACTGGATGCTTCTGCCGAGCCTTGCACCAGCCTACGAGGCCCTGATCGCGCACGACCTTGTCTTTGACGCCCTCACCTTGCCGCAGCATCTCAAGAACCTGCTGCAGCTGGCCCAACGCCATCCGGACTTGCGCATCGTCGTCGACCATGGCTCCAAACCACGAATTGCGGCGGGCGAGATCTCTGGCTGGGCCGAGGAGATGCGGGCAATTGCCGAAAACACCTCTGCTCTCTGCAAGCTCTCGGGCCTCGTGACCGAGGCCGGGCAGGATTGGTCCATCGAGAATCTACGCCCCTATGTCGACCACCTTCTGGACATCTTCGGCCCTGATCGCCTGATCTGGGGCAGCGACTGGCCGGTCTGTACGCTGGCCTGTTCCTATGAAGACTGGGTCGGGATGACCGACGCGCTGCTGAAGGATCTCGGCGAGGCTGAGCGGCAGGCGGTGATGGGCGGAAATGCAGAGCGGGCTTATTTGCAGAAGCGCACCGGAACTTCAACCTCATCCAGCGGAAGCTCAACTCACATCTGAGTCACCCCGGACAAGCGAAGCGCAGATCCGGGGACTACTCTCGGTGCGCCTTGCTGAAGCGCAGATTTCGTCTTGGCAGACCGACACCCCTCAGCGTCTCTGGAAATGAGTAGGCCCCGGGTATCCCTTCGGTCGCCCGGGGTGACGCCCGTGTTTGACACCGATTTACAGACTGTGAAGTGGTACGGCCCTCCTAAACCCGCCGCCCCGGCGTTAGTCCGTTCACCTTCTCGATGATCGACGCCGCGTCGATGCCGAAGTGGTGGTAGAGGTCTTGAATAGTGCCGGTCTGGCCGAAATGTTCGACGCCGAGCGGGATCGTCTGGTGGCCGGCGACGCCGCCGAGCCAGGCGAGCGTGGCCGGGTGGCCGTCGATGACCGTGATCAGCTTGCAGTGACCGGGCAGATCGCCCAAAAGCTGCTCGATATGGGAGCGGGCGGCCTTGTTGCCGCGCGAGCGTGCCCGTTGCGCCGCCGTCCAGCCGGCATTGAGCCGGTCGGCGGAGGTCACCGCCAGTACGCCGACATCGCGCCGGTTGCCGGCAAGTTCCCCCGCGGCCTTGATGGCTTCAGGTGCCACGACGCCCTGATAGGCGATCACGACTTCGCAGTTCGGACCAGGCTTCCGGAGCCAATAGGCGCCGTCGATGGCGCCCTGACGGAAGGCATCGTCGGCACGTTTTACCGGCTGCTCGATCGGATTGGTCGAGAGGCGCAGGTAAACCGAGCCGCCCGTCTCGTCACGCAGCCAGGTGCGCTCGTCCGGATCGCCCTCGCCGTCGCGCTGCAGATAGTCGAAGGCCCATTCCATGATGACGGCGAGTTCGTCGGCGAAGGCGGGCTCAAAAGCCGCCAGCCCGTCCTGGCTCATGCCGATCAGCGGCGTACCGATGGACTGGTGTGCGCCGCCTTCCGGTGACAGTGTCACGCCGGACGGCGTGCCGACGATCATGAAGCGGGCATCCTGGTAGCAGGCATAGTTGAGCGCATCGAGACCACGGCAGACGAACGGGTCATAGACCGTGCCGATGGGGATCAGCCGCTCGCCGAAGAGGGAATGGGACAGGCCCGCTGCACCAAGCAGCAGGAAGAGGTTCATTTCCGCGATGCCGAGTTCGATGTGCTGGCCTTCCGGCGTGAACTCCCACTTGGCGGTTGACGGGATGCGGTGCTCGATAAAGGCATCGGCCATCGCCGTGCGCGCGAAGAGCTTGCGGCGGTTGACCCAGGGCCCGAGATTGGTCGTGCCGGTAACGTCCGGCGAGGTCGTCACGATGCGTTCGGCCAGCTTGCTGTCGCCCTTGGAGAGATCATCCAGGACCTTGCCAAAGGCCATCTGGGTGGAAATGTCCCGGTCGGAGCTCAGTTCGATGGCCGGAACCGCGATCTTGTCGTCCGAATAGCGGCGGCGACCTTTCGCAAAGAACGGAACATCGTTCAGGAAACGCTTCAGTAAAGCAACGTCCTTAACGGTCGCAAAAGGCTCCCATTCCTCGCCTTCCGCGACGCCCATGTGCTTCTGCCACTCGGCCATCTGGGCCTTGTTCATGAGACCGCCGTGATTGTCCTTGTGCCCGGCAATCGGCGTTCCCCAGCCCTTGATCGTATAGGCAAGGAAACAGGTCGGCTTGTCGTGATCGATCGCGGCAAAGGCGTCGGCCATGGTCTCGGTGCAGTTGCCGCCGAGATTTTCCATCAGATCCGCCAGTTCGTCGTCGGAGCGGCGGTCGATCAAGGCGGTGACGTCGCCCTGGTCGCCGAGGTCGTCCATCAGTCGTTTGCGCCAGACGGCACCACCCATGAAGGTGAGTGCGGAATAGTCCTGGTTGGAGCAATCGTCGATCCACTGGCGCAGCCTGTCGCCACCTGGCTCCGCAAAGGCGGCGCGCTGCAGGACACCGTATTTGACCCGCACGACCTGCCAGCCAAAGGCATCGAAGATCTTCTCGACCCGGTCGAACAGGCCTTCGCGCACGATGCCGTCGAGGGACTGGCGGTTGTAGTCGATGATCCACCAGCAATTCCGGAGATCGTTCTTCCAGCCCTCCTGCAGCGCCTCGTAAACGTTGCCCTCGTCCAGTTCCGCATCACCGACCAGCGCGATCATGCGGCCGAGCGGCTTGTCGACGGACCAGCTCTTGGCGGCAATATAATCCTGCACGATCGACGCGAAGGAGGTGATCGCCACGCCGAGGCCGACCGAGCCGGTGGAGAAGTCGACGTCATCGATATCCTTGGTGCGCGAGGGGTAGGACTGGACCCCGCCGTAACCCCGGAAGTTTTCCATCTTCTCGCGGGTCTGGTTGCCCATGAGGTACTGGATTGCGTGGAAGATCGGCGAGGCATGCGGCTTGACCGCGACCCGGTCTTCCGGCTTCAGCACCGAGAAGTAAAGCGCCGTCATGATCGACACCATGGAGGCGGAACTCGCCTGGTGCCCGCCGATCTTGATGCCGTCCACTTTCGGACGGATGTGATTTGCGTGGTGGATCATCCAGTGCGACAGCCACAGCAGCCGCTGCTCGATGGTCTTCAGGTGTTCGGTGCTCATTGAGGCATTCCCGTCTAGTCCGGTCTTTCCGTCAATCTAGCGTCGGCCAAGAACCGGTTTCTTGCTATTTCATAGCCACTTCGGCTAGATTTTGGCTGATTTCACCACCCGGAGAGAAGTTTTTGGCGATTTCCGACACACTCGACACGTTCGATGTCCAAATCCTGCGCGAATTGCGGAAGAATGGGCGGATTTCGATTCAGGACCTTTCCGAACGCATCGGTCTGAGCGCCACGCCGGCGGCCCGGCGCCTGCGCCATCTTGAAGAACGCGGCATCATCACCGGCTATTGCGCGCTGATCGACGAAGTGAAGCTCGGCTATGAGGTCTCGGTGTTTGTTTCCGTTCAGCTCGACAAGCAGATCGACATCACGCTGGACCAGTTCGAAGCGGCTATCCAGGCCTTCCCGGAAGTCGTCGATTGCTGGCTGATGACCGGCAACAGAGACTATCTGTTGCGCGTTGCGACCACCGGCCTTGCCGCCTTCGAGACGTTCCTGACCGGAAAGCTGACCAAGGTGCCGGGCGTCGCCAATATCGAGAGTTCCATTCCGCTGAGACGGGTGAAGTCCGGCGTGGCAAGGACGCCTTGAGCAACATTTCCGCCTCATCTCGCTCATCATGATCCACTCGCACCTCATCCTGAGGAGGGCCGTCGGCCCGTCTCGAAGGATGGGCCGCTTGCTCCGGAGTGCGCCGCCCATCCTTCGAGACGCGAGCAAGCTCGCTCCTCAGGATGAGGTCATGCGGAGGAGAGCGTGGTTGAACCTCAGGCCGCCACAGCCACCGGTTCCTGCGGCATGGCCTGGGCCATGTCTTCCAGGATATCGCCGAGGTCTTCCAGGCCTACGGAGAGGCGCACGAGGCCGTCGCTGATGCCGTGGGCGGCGCGTTCTTCTGCCGTGTAGGTGGAGTGGGTCATGGAGGCCGGATGCTGGATCAGTGTTTCGGCATCGCCGAGAGAGACCGCGCGCTGGATCATCTTCAGGCCGTTCATCATGGAAATGCCTGCCTCAAGCCCGCCCTTCAGTTCGAAGGCGATCATGCCGCCGGGCTGGCTCATCTGGCGGGTTGCCAGTTCATGCTGCTCGTAGCTTTCCAGGCCCGGGAAATAGACCTTCGAGACCGCCGGATGGGCTTCCAGCCATTCGGCGACCTTCTGCGCGGAGGCGCAGTGGCGGTCCATGCGTAGGGCCAGCGTCTTCAGCCCGCGCAGGATCAGCATCGCGCTGAAGGGGGCCATGACGGCGCCGGTCATGTCCTTCATGCCGACGAGACGGATCTCCTGGATCTGCTCGGCGCGGCCGACCACGAGACCGGCAACCACATCGCCATGGCCACCAAGGTATTTGGTCGCCGAATGGAGGACGATATCGGCGCCGAGTTCGACCGGACGAGTCAGGTAAGGCGTCGCATAGGTGTTGTCGACGACCACCGTGGCACCCGCTTCGTGAGCGATCTCGGAGATATGCCTGATGTCGACGAGACGCATGTTCGGGTTGGCCGGGGTCTCGAAATAGACGACGCGGGTCTTGTCGAAAATCACGCCGCGCAGGTTTTCCGGGTCGGTCATGTCGACATGGGTGATCTTGATGCCGAACTTCGTCAGGCCGTGGCGCATGAAGGCGAAGGTGCAGCCATAAAGCGTTTCGTCGACGATGATCTCGTCGCCGGGGGCAACCAGCGTCCACAGCGTCGCGGTGATCGCACCCATGCCGGAAGAAAGCGCCAGTCCGGCTTCGGCACCTTCCAGATCCGCGATGCGGCGCTCCAGAAGATCGAGCGTCGGGTTGGAGATGCGGCTGTAGATATGCCCTGCCCGCTCGCCGGCGAACATTTCACCGCCCGCTTCCGCAGTCTCGAAAACAAAGGTGGAGGTCAGATGCAGCGGCGGCGTCAGTGAGCCCTCATTTTCAAGCGGATTGTAAGCGAGGTGGATCGCACGGCTGGCAAAACCCTTATAGGCACTCATGGCTGTCTCCCTGAAGTCGGTATGAGCAATATGCCTGAAGTCTAGGGGTGATAGATTTCAAAATCTGTCAGTACTAGGCTTCACATTAGCAGATTCTGCCAATTGGAAGCAGCATGGACAAGAAAGACCGCCAGATCATCCGCGCCCTGCAGCGTGACGGCCGCATGACCAATCAGGACCTTGCCGAAGCGGTGAACCTCTCGCCGTCGCCGTGCCTCAGGCGGTTGCGCAATCTCGAAGCGTCAGGGGCGATCAAGGGCTTTTCAGTGGATGTGGATGCTGCCGCCTATGGCCTGCCCATCACCGTCTTCGTGCGCATCCGGCTGGAGCGGCATAACGAGGAGGACGTGCGCCGGTTCGAAAGGCAGGTGCAGACCATCGAGGAGATCCTCGAATGCCATGTTCTGACCGGTGCGATGGACTACCAGCTTCGCGTTGTCGTCTCAAATCTCGAAGCCTATGAGAACTTCATCCGCACGCGGATCCACCCGATCGGCGGGATCGCTTCGATCGACACCAGCTTCGTTTATGGAACCGTGAAGAAGACAGCCGTTTTCCCGCCACTCGACTGAGATCGAACGGCGGGAGCGCATGTGGTCGCTAGTCTTCCCTGTACCGTACCGGCGGCGATTTTTCCGGCAGCAGGCCGGCGCGGAAGCGCTGAAGAACCACCTGCAGCAGCAGGCCGACTATCAGCATGCGGATGAAGGAGCTGCGGGTCGCCCATTCCGGTGGCAGGCGGTTGGTGAAAATTTCCGTCACCGACCACAGCGTCCAGATGACCAGCGCTCCGAGGATCGCGCCTTTGTTGTTGCCGGACCCGCCTGCCATCAGCATTACCCAGGTGAGGAACGTCACCAGCAGCGGGTCGGTCGCCGTCGGTGACAGGAAGCGGAAATAGTGCGCCGAGAGCGCCCCGGCGATGCCCATGACGGCGCAGCCGATGACGAAGGTCTGGATGCGGAACCGCTCCACATTCTTGCCGACAGCCGCCGCCGAAGCTTCGTTGTCGCGAATTGCCCGCAGGCTCCGTCCCCAGGGACTGTCATGCAGGCGTGTCGCGGCGACATAAACCAGCAATACCACCAGCCAGACAAAGCCAAGGAAGACCACGTCGCTCATGCGGCCAGTCGTGAAATCCGCGAGCGGACGCGGCACGCGGGACATTCCCAGGCTGCCATTGGTGAGCCAGCTTTCGTTGACGACGACCAGCCGCAGGATCTCCGCGATGCCGATAGAAGCCATGGCCAGATAATCGCTCTTCAACCTGACGCAGATCCTGGCAACGGCCCAGCCCGCGAGCCCGGCGAGGATCGCCGCCCCGACAAGACCGAGGGGCACGGGCAGTGAGAAACCCCCGAGGTGTTTCGAAGACGCTGCCGTCGTCAGGATCGCCGAAGTATAGGCACCGACGGCGTAGAACCCTGCAATGCCCGCATTGAAGAGCCCGCCCATGCCCCACTGGATGTTGAGGGCAAGACAAAGGATCGCGTAGATCCCGCCGAGGATCAGAAGGCTGACGCCATAGAAAAAGAGGCCGGTCAGTTCCATCAGAGCAGCCTCCCCTTGAAGAGGCCCTGCGGGCGGAAGATCAGGAGACCGATCATGATGAGGAAGGCGACCGCCGTCTTGTAGGAGGGCGAAATCAGGCTCTCGTCACCAATCCAGTGATAGGAGGAGAGTTCTTCGGCCAGACCTATGATGAAGCCGCCGGCCATTGCCCCCATGGGCTTGCCGATACCGCCGAGAATGGCGGCGGCGAACATCGGCATCAGCAAGTTCCAGCCGAGATTGGGATGGGCACTTGTGTTGAGCGCCGCGAAGGTGCCGGCAATCGCCGCCAGCGCCGCACCAATGATCCAGGTCCAGCGCACGACCTTTGCCGTGTCGAGGCCCGAGACTTCTGCCAGTTCCGGATCGTCGGCAACCGCACGCATCGAGCGACCGGTGCGGGTCACGGTCAGGAAATAGTGCAGGAGCACCGCGATGATTGCCGTTGCGACCACCGCCTGAAGATGCAGGACGGAGACACGGAACGTGTCGAATAGAACCAGCGGCGGCTTGACGCCCGTCGAGAAGACCTGGTTTTCCGAGCCCCAGACAAGCTGGACGATCGAGCGGAACACCAGGGCGATGCCGAAGGAGGAGATCACGGTGTAGATCGTCGGCAATTCCCGGAGTGGTCTGTAAAACCAGCGGTCAACCGCCAGTGCCGCGAAGATTGTCAGTGCCATGCCGAAAGGGATCAACAGCAGCGGATTGATCGGGGTTGCCAAGGCAACGGCAAGGACGCCGTAAGTACCAAGCGTCATCAGATCGCCGTGAGCAAAGTGAGCAAAGCGCAAGATGCCGAAGATCATCGAGATGCCGACGGCACCGAGCGCATAGATGCTGCCGATGGCAAGCGCGGGAAACAGGTAGAAGTTGACGAACTCGGTCATGCCGCGCCTCCCAGAAAGAGGCGGCGGACGTCTTCATCGCCCAGGAGGTCCTTGCCGGTGCCGCTGGCATAATTGCGCCCGTTCACCAGGATGTGGCCGTGATCTGCAATCTGAAGCGCCTGACGGGCATTCTGTTCCACCATCAAGATCGTGATCCCGGTTTTGCGGATGTCGAGAAGCAGGTCGAAGATCCGCTCCAGATAGGCAGGCGACAGGCCCGCCGTCGGTTCGTCCAGAAGCACCAGTTTCGGCTCGCTCATCAGCGCCCGGCCCATGGCCACCATCTGCCGCTGACCGCCGGAAAGTTCGCCCGCCGGCTGCCTCAGCTTGTCCTTGAGGTCCGGAAAGAGACCGAGCACCCGCTCCCGTGTTGCCGCTTTATCCTTTGGTGGAGCTGCATAGGTTCCGACATCAAGGTTTTCGTCTACCGACATGGATGCAAAGACGTTTTTCGATTGAGGCACGGCCGAGACACCGAGCGGCACGAGGGCCGAGGTCTTGCAGCCGGTGAGTTCCTTTTCGCCCAATCGGATCGACCCGGCGGAGACCTTTGTGAGCGCGAAGATGGTCTTCAGGAGAGTCGACTTGCCGGCACCGTTCGGTCCGAGGATAACGGCGATCTCGCCCGGTTCAACGTTGAGCGAAACGTCCTCGATGATCGGCGGGCCGCCATAACCGGCGCTGACGCCCGTGACAGATAGTCTCTCGGTCATCGTTGCGCCTCGTATTTGCCGCCGCCGAAATAGGCTTCGATGACCCGCTCGTCGTTGCGCACCTCTTCGACCGAGCCTACGGTCAGGAGCGAGCCTTGCGCCATCACCAGCACGTGGTCGCAGAGCTTGGAGACGTAATCGAGATCATGCTCGATCAGGCAGAAGGTCAGCCCGCGTTCCCGGTTCAGCATCAGGATCTTGTCGGCCAGCTTGGAGAGGAGCGTGCGGTTGATGCCGGCGCCGATCTCGTCGAGAAGGATGATTTTCGGATTGCGCATCAACGCGCGGCCGAGTTCGACCAGCTTCTTCTGGCCGCCGGAGAGGTTGCCAGCCTTCTCGTCGATCACATGTTCCAGTTCCAGAAGCCGGATCGTTTCCCGTGCATGATCATAGATCGCCCTCTCCTCCGACTGGTAGTGGCCACGGCGGAAGATCACGTTGAAGACGTTCTCGCCCTCCGGCGCGGAGGCCGAGGCCATCAGGTTCTCAAGAACCGACAGGTGTGCGAATTCATGCGGGATCTGGAATGTGCGCGCGAGGCCGGCCCCGGCCCGCTGGTGGGGTTTGAGCGCCGTGATGTCCTTGCCGTCCAGCAGCACCCGGCCGGAGCCCGGCCGGATCGCACCGGCAATCACATTGAAGGCGGTTGTCTTGCCCGCACCATTTGGCCCGATCAGGCCGGTGATGCGGCCCGCGCCGATCTTGAAGCTTGCATGGTCAATGGCCCGCAAACCGCCAAAATCGACGCAGATGTTTTCCAGCTCAATCACGCTGTGCCGCTTCGTCTTATTCGACGATTGCGACTTGCTTGTAGCTGTCGCCGTCAACGACAAACTTGCCGATAAAACCGCCGACATCGCCGTTTTCATCGAATTCGGCAGCGCCGCCCGCGCCGTCATAATCGATGTCCTTGCCTTCCTTGATGAGGGCGACAGCCTTGGCCCATTCGCCCGGTCCGACCTTCTCGCCCGGTGCCGTTGCGACTTCCTTCAGGGCTGCGGCTACTTTCGCACGGTCGGTGGACCCGGCTTTTTCGATGGCGAGCAGCGCCAGGAAGGTGGCGTCGTAGGTCTGGTCGACAAAGGCCTTGTCTGCACCTTCGCCATACTCGGCATTGAAGGCGTCATGCAGGGTCTTCTGGGCCGGATTTTCGGCCGGGGACGTCGGCGAGGAGAAGAACGAGTCCTTCAGGGCGTCGGCGCCGACATTCTGGATCAGCAAGTCGTCGCGCAGGCCGTCCGTGCCGATGAACTTGGTGAAGAGGCCGCCTTCGATTGCCTGACGGACGATCTTGCCGCCGGAATCCCCGGCATAGGCGATGACGACGAGAGCTCCGGCATCGTCCTTGGCGAGGGTTGCCAGTTCAGAGCGATAGGAATCCTTCTTTTCTTCATGCTTGGCTTCGGTCACGATCTCGCCACCGGCCGCCTTGTAGGCTTCCATGAAGGTCTCGCCGATGCCGACACCGTAGTCGTTGTTCACATAGGTGACCGCAACCTTGTTGATGCCTTCGTCCAGCACCATCTTGGCGAGGATTTCGCCCTGATAGTTGTCGGAGGGCACGATGCGGAACACCAGGCCGTCATCCTCCAGATCGGTCATAGCGGGCGACGTTGCCGTCGGCGAGATCTGGGCAACACCGGCCGGAATGATTGCGGCCTCGGCAGCTGCAATCGTCGTGCCGGACATCAGCGAGCCCATGACGATCGGCACGTTTTCCACGTTGACCAGCTTCTGGGCGGCGTCGACCGCGCCCTGGGCGGTGCCGGTGGTGTCGCCATAGACGGCAACCGCATTGCCGCCGAGCAGGCCGCCCTGGGCATTCACCTGCTTGACCGCCAGATCGACCGCGTTCTGCAGCGGCGGAATGAAATTGGCGATCGGTCCGGTGATATCCATCAGGATGCCGATCTTGGTATCGTCCGCAAGGGCTGCGGAGCCGGCGCCGAACAGTGCTGCGGCGGCCACTAATGTCGTCAACTTCCTCATGCTGTCATCCCCTCTTTGCTTGACGTCTCAAGGTCTTGGGCAGCCCGCTCTTTCCTCCTCGGCAGGCTTTCAGGTATCAGTCGCCCAGAACCTCCGTTTCGAACCGGCCCGGCAGGCTGACTTCCAGCAGCTCCAGGTCGAAGGTTGCGCCCGTGTATCGTGTTCCCATGTTGGGCGGGATCACGAAGGCGTCTCCGGCAGACAGGCGGTAAGGATCTTTGCCTTCGCCCTCGAGGGTCATTTCGCCTGCCAGCACAAAGTTGAACAGAATATCGCAGTCGTGACGGCACCAGGGAGAGGCTTCCCCGGCCGGACGTGCAACCATAACAGATGCCACGCCCCTGGTGTTGTCACAGATGGTGGTGTCGCGTGCCTCGAATCCCGGAACGCGGAACGGCTTGAAGGCGCCGTCCTTTGCCAGGCTATGCACGAATTTCTGGCCTTGCCATTCCCGCTCCGGCCGTTCATGCGGTGTCGGCAAGGTCATCTCGTGGTCGATTTCGGTGATGTGCTCGGCCGGAACGCCGATCTCGATCACCTCGATGCCGTCGGCCGCATGCATCACCCGGTGTCGGATTTCCGGCGGCTGGATGAAACAGTCGCCTGCGTGCAGGCGGCGCATGCCGCCCTGGTCCTCGTAAAGCACATCCACCCAGCCGTGAACGCAGAAGATCAGCTGGAAGCCGACCTTGTGGAAGTGAACCATGTCCGGCACCGGCCCGTCCGGCACACGGATATGCGAGGCGATCATCGCCCCGCCGAGGCGCGAGGGCACCAGATCCCTATAGGACATGCCCGCGCGTCCGATCACCCAGGGCGCCTGGTCGGCAAGACGGCGGACGACGAAAGCGTGTTTGGTCTCTGGCATGACCAGCGGCGGGTTGAGCTCGTCGATTTCGACCCGGGTACCGCTCGGCGAAACGAGGATGCGTTCGCCTCCCGCAAATTCGTCCGGATTGTCGGTGAGGATGCGAAGGGTGCCCGGGCCTTCCGGAGCATCTTTTTCCACCCGCACCCGCAGGCCATGGCCGGAAAAGACGGCGACCTCCGGGCTGTCGGCCGGATAGATCATGTCGAGGCGCATCTTCAGCGATTTGGTGAAGAACGGCAGGTCCTTGGCAAGGTCCCTGGTCGGCAATCTGACTTCCGCGCGGGTCTCCGTCATGTCCTGTCCATCGCTCCCAATTTTGATGCCTCAGCCTGTTTGCGCCGAGGTCCTGTTGTTCTGGTTTTCGTCCGCCTCGTGGGCCGCGAGATACGCCGCCTCCCCTTCAAAGACGAACCGCAGAATGCGGTCGCTGGCGGCAACCGCGTCGCGGCGGCGGAAGGCTTCGAAAAGCTGGGTGTTGCCGGCGACGATCAGCGGATGGTTGGCGGGTTCGGCAAAAGTCATCATCCGCACCGCCTGGACCTGGGTCATGTACCGCTGCAGCGCCTTGCGCAGCGAGGCATTCGGCACGGCGGCGATCCAGTTGTTGCGGAAGATCTCGCAGGCCCGGTGCAGGCGCTCCGTGTCGCCGGCCGCCATCGCCTCGCGGGCGTCCTTCAGCGTGCCATCCAGCGCTTCCAGCTCTTCCGCAGACAGGCTCAAGGCCGCCATGGCAGCAGCCCGCGGCTCCAGCAACCGGCGAAGGTCGAAAATTTCCAGTATCTCGCGATGATCGAGACGCGGCAGCATGAAACCGCGTGTCGTCGGCTCCAGATAGCCCTCGTGGGCAAGGCGCATCAGCGCGTCCCGGGCCGGCATGCGGGAGACACCGAATTCGGCGGCAACGGCGGTATCCACCAGACGAACATCCTGGCCCAGCTCGCCCCGACGGATACGTCCCATCAAGAGGTCATGGATCTGGCTGCTGGTGCTTTGTACAGCGCTCGGCGAGGCGGATGATCTAACTGCCGTCACGGACACCCCTCCCCCAATCGCCAGGCGCACAACCCACGCAAACCGTATACGAAACTTTTCAGATAAATTCGGAAACCGGGTTCATTTGACCCTGTTTCAGGCATCTGAAAAGTGCTTTAAGCTTGAACTATCTCAAAAACTGTATACGAATATTCCCGTATCGGTCAATAGCGTGTTTGCCGCTGCAGAGATGTTTTCGCGCAGGCGCAAATGACGGCAGCAGAAGTGTTTCGGGGGAGCAGATGACGACCAGGGAAGACGGCTATTTCCTCTACCATTCGATCGGCCAGTATCCCGGCAAGGAAGCCGATCTAAGTTCGGCGATGGCGGAGCTGGCGGCCGTCTGGAGCGCCCCGAACGACCAACAATGGCCCTATCTACTGGGCAAGCGCGTCGAATTCATCGACCACTGGCGCGCAATCATCAGCGCCCCGGAAGGCACGGCCACCACCTGCGAGAACGTCACCCAGGGCGTCCACATGGTGATGACGTCGCTGCCGGAACATTTCCTGCGTGGCCGCAAGGTTCTGGTCGCCGCCGACTGCTTCCCGTCCAATCATTTCCTTCTGACAAAGCTGCAGGACCGGCTCGGCTTCGAGCTTGTGACCGTGCGTGCCCGCCAGGGCGCGAATTTCGTTGCCGACGAGGACATGATCGCCGAATGGGACCGGAGCGTCGCGCTCTGCCTGATCACCTGGGTCAGCTCAACCACATCACGCAAGGCGGATCTTGAAAGTCTCGTTGCCCATGGCCGCCAGATGGGGTCGCTGATCGGTGTCGACATCACCCAGGCCGCAGGCCTCCTGCCTTATTCGGTGACGGAACCCAATGTCGATTTTGCCGTCTCGACCAGCCTCAAATGGATGTGCGGCACGCCGGGTGCCGGAATTCTCCATGTCCACCCGGACCTGATCAGGGCGTGCCAGCCGGAACTGCGCGGCTGGTTCAGCCAGGACAATCCATTCAACTGGGACATCGACGCGTTCCAGTATGCCCCCGACATCCGCCGCTTCGACAACGGCACGCCGTCGATCATGCCGGCAGCCGCCTCCGTTCCGGCGCTGAAATGGCATGCGGAGGCCGACCGGCAGGCGATCCTCGACGGCAACCGCGCTCTCAGCAGAATTCTGATCGAAGGCGCCGACAATCTCGGCCTGAAGCTCTTGTCACCGCGCGACGAGAATGCGCGAGGCGGCAGCCTGATGTTCGGGCTCAGCTCTACAGATCAGGCCGGTCAGGTGCTGAACCATTTGAGAGAATGCAACATCTCCGCCGACACAAGAGGCGCCACCTTGCGCCTTTCCCCCGGCATTCAAACGACGGAGGATGCGACCTGGGAGACGGTCTCGGAACTGGGCAAGGCTCTGGCGGGATAAGCAGGGACGGAAGGTGTAGTTCGGGGCAAGCGGCCCATCCTTCGAGACGGCCTTTGGCCTCCTCAGGATGAGGGCGAGGTTGTTGCGATGCCGAAGCTCGCTACTCCCCCGACCTCATCCTGAGGAGGCGCGTAGCGCTGTCTCGAAGGATCGGCCACACACTCAGGTGCTGCTGACCTCTCACACAAAACTCTCGACCGTCTTCAACGCCCCGTCGAGATCATTTCCCTTCTCGTCCTTGAGCGCGGCCTCTCTGAGACGGGCCACCCACTCCGGCCCATCCTCTCGCCCTTCCACCAGCCGGGCTCCGGCCAGCACCTTGTCGAATTTCGACAGGCCGCGCGCATGGGTGTCGGAATATCCCTTGATCAGGCGGCGGCATTTCAGCACCTCGACGGCCATGTCGTAGCGGTCCGGCAGGTAGCCTGCGACCATCTTCAGCCAGGCGTCCAGATGCTCCTGCTCCATCTTGTGGCGCAGGGTTTTCCGGCGCCAGCCACGTAGGCCGCCAAGCACATAGAGCATCGCAAACCCGCGAAGACTGTCGGTGCGGATGCGGCGGCCGCGGTTGAACCAGCGGTCGATGCGCTTCATCCAGGCGGGATCGGCTTCCATCCTGCGGCCGAGCTTTTCCGGCAGCAGTCCGACGATTTCTTCCGCACGCGGGTGCAAATAGTCGGTGAGCTGCAGCAGCTTGCCGTCCCTGACCTGCATTTCCTCTTCGATGCGGTCAAAGCGCTGCGGCCGTGTCTTCAGATCGGCGACGCGGATGACATCGTCATAGGCCATGGCATTGGCGATGTATTTCGCCGCTTCGCGCGAGAGTTCGAACTCCTTGCCGGCGCTGTCCCTGGCGGTCAGCGTTTCCAAGCGGCCGAGATACTCCGCGCCATAGTCCGTGTCCTGGAAGTCGACGACCTTCCTGAGACCAGCAGATGCCATCTCGCGGACAGGTTCCGGCAACGCAGCAATCCGGGCTTCCAACGATGCATAGGCTTGCCGGCTCTTGTCCGGCCCTGCAGGTCCGACGACCTCCTGCCGCGCCGGTGACGAAGCCGCTGCCTTCGGCTTTTCGCCATGCTGCGCCAGGTCAAACCCGGCGGCAAAGGCCTTGAGGCTCGCCTCGACGCCCTTGCCGCTGGCGCGGATCGCCTCCTCAAAGGCTTCTCTCGCGAAGGGAAGCGCGTCTGACCCGGCCAGTCCGCCGAAGAGCGAGGCGGAAATAACTGAGCCTGCCTTCAGCGCGGCCGTATCCATATCCGCCAGCACCAGCTTCTGCGCGGCGAGTTCCGCGGCGGCCTTCACTTCCTCCGAAGAGGCCATGCCGTCGCCGGGCACAGTCTTTTCGGACACCGCCAGCATGCGGTGGGTCGAGGCGATCAGCGTCGTGCGGTCCGGTGTCACGAAGCCGCGCATGATCGCCCTGCCGGCCTCCATCAGCTCCGCCGCAATTAGGATATCCACATCGCCAGCGGAAGGCGCCAGCGAGAAGACCGGCGACGTGACGTCACCCGGGGCCATCTCCATGTAGTAGATGGTCGCGCCCGTGCGCTGCGCGACACCGGCAACGCTGGTTGCCTGGCAATGATAGCCTTCTGAGCGGGCAAGCGCTTCGATCCAGTTGGTGAGAACGCCGCCACCCTGACCGCCGACGGCGAGGACGGCGAGCTTGATGATGCCGGCGAGCGCGGGATCGGCGGGCTGCGCTTCGAGGGGCAAAGCCAGGGACATCAGACACCCTCCCCGGTGAATGTCAGGCGAGATCCCGTCCGACGCGTCTGCAGCCAGGAAATGACCTTCGTCCGTATCCCTGCGAGCCAGGTCTCGAAGCCCAACGGATTGTGCACTACCTTGGCCTCGTAGAAGGACGGGCAGAGGATCGCGGCATCGGCGACCTCGCCGCAATTGCCGCAGCCGACGCAGGACTGGTCGATATGGGCAACCGGATCGTCCCGCAGCGGATCGTCGAGTTTCTTGAGCGACAGCGACGGGCAGCCGGAGAGGCGGATGCAGGCATGATCGCCGGTGCAGACATCCTGATCGACGCCGAAACGCGGAATCTCGACCCGCTCGCCGCCGGCAATCGCCTTGTTGCGCTGGGGTTTTTCCCGGCGCTGACGGTTGAGCATGCATTCGGACGAGGCGACGATCACTTTCGGGCCGTCATAGTCCGTCGTCAGCGCCTCGCGGATGGTTGCCCGCATTTTCGTTACATCGTAGGTGCGGTCGATCTGCCGGATCCACTTGACCCCCGCCCCTTCCAGCGCCCGGGTGATCGGGTTGTTGGTCGACTTCGACTTGTTCGCCGCCCGGCTCGACGGGATGTCCTGACCGCCGGTCGCCGCCGAATAATAGTTGTCGACGATGATTGCGACGCTGTCGGACTTGTTGAAGACCATGTTGCCGATGGAGGAGCTTAGGCCGTTGTGCCAGAAGCCGCCGTCGCCAAGGATCGAGATCGCCCGCCGCTCGCCGCCGCCGTCAAAGGCCGCGTTCGAGGCGGGGCCGAGACCATAGCCCATGGTCGAGCCGCCGATCTCGAAGGGCGGCAGGCAGGCAAAGAGGTGGCAGCCGATGTCGCCGGTGATCTGGTGCTGGCCGATCTCCTGCTCCACCATTTTCAGCGAGGCGAAGATCGGACGTTCCGGACAGCCGGTGCAAAAGCCAGGCGGGCGGATGGGCACGGTCCTGGAGAGATCCGGCAATTCCGGCTTCGGCGCATTGGGTGCCAGCACCTTGCCGGGTAAAAGCTCCGGCGCGTATTGGCGGATGAAGGTGTCGAGGCCGTCGAGCATGATCTGGCCGGTATATTCCCCGGCGCGTGGAAAGACGCCCTTGCCTTCCAGCTTCGTGGTGCAGCCTTCCTTGTAGAGCATCGCGCCAAGCTGCTGCTCGATGAACTCGGGTTGCCCCTCCTCCACCATCAGCACAGCCTCCTTGCCGTCGCAGAAGTCAAGCAGTTCGGACTTCACCAGCGGATAGGTGACGTTGAGCACGTGCAGCGGCACGGAGGTGTTGCCGCTAATGTCAGCCAGACCCAGCCGCTGCAGGGCACGGATGACGCTGTTGTAGATGCCGCCAAGGCAGACGATGCCGACCTTGCCGTTCTTCGGACCGAAATGTTCGTTTAGGCCTCGCTCAAGGATGAACTTTTCGGCCGCCGGCCAGCGATTGTCTATCTTGTCGTGCTCGTGGGCATAGGACATCGGCGGCAGGACCACCCGCTTGAAGTCCCGCATCGGGTTGGAAAGCGCAGCCCGAACGGAGAGCGGCGGCGGAACGTTGTCCCGTGTCTCGAAGCGGCCGGTGACATGGCAGGAGCGAATACGGACCATCAGCATCACAGGCGTGTTGCTAGCCTCTGACAAGGCAAAGCCATCACCGACGGACTTGACGATGGAGGGCAGGTTCGGGCGTGGATCGAGCAACCAGAACTGGGACTTCATGGCAAAGGCGTAGGAGCGCTCCTGCATGATGGAGGAGCCTTCGCCGTAATCCTCGCCGACAATGACGAGCGCACCGCCATTAACACCGGACGAGGCCAGGTTTGCGAGCGCATCGGAAGCCACGTTGACGCCGACCGAGCCCTTGAAAGTGACGGCGCCGCGAATGGGATAATGCACGGAGGCGGCAAGCATGGCGGCGGCGGCGGCTTCCGAGGCATTGGCCTCGAAACGGATGCCGAGTTCGCCCATCAGGTCCTCGGCGTCGGCCAGAACATCCATCAGGTGGGAGATCGGCGCACCCTGATAGCCGCCGACATAGCCGACCCCGTTTTCCAGGAGGGCCTTGGTGATGGCGAGGATGCCCTCGCCCGTAAAGGTATCTCCCGCACCTTTGCGAAGATGCTCTACCTCAGCCTTGAACGACCTTTCGGCCATCGGCTCCTCCCTCCACAGTCAACTCAACTCATATCGGGTGCTTGCGCACGTTTTTTAGTATCGTCTGCAGCGTCGCGACGAAGGCGCGCTGCTCGGCATCGGAAATGCCGCGGAACATTTGCTTGTAGGCATCGGCCAGATGCGGCCAGAGCTGCTCGTGGGTCTCGCGGCCCTTCTGGGTGATGTGGATGCGGACCGCGCGGCTGTCGTCCTTGTCGGCAACGCGCCGCACCAGACCATCCCGCTCCAGCGCATCCAGAGCCCGGCTCAACGTCGAAACTTCCGTAATCGCGTAGACCGCCAGCTCACCGATCAGCAATCCGTCCATCACCGAGAGCACCGCAAGGGAACGCATCTTCGGGGTCGTCAGGCCGAGCTTCGCCATTTCTTCCCGGAGCGCCGCGTTGTAGCGGCCCATGATGCGGTTCATCAGGTAGGGCGGAAAATTCTCCAGTCCGATTTCACCAAGCCGCGGCGCGCGGAGCTGCTCCTCGATGACGTCCGTCCGATCCTCGTCTTTCATGCACCCATCCATTTCGCCAGATTGTAGCCGGACCCGCCGCCGAGCCCCGGACCCGGATGGGTCGACGCGCCGATCATGTGCAGGTTCCGGATTTGGGTGGCGCTATTAACGGAATGGGCAAAGGGGCGCCAGATGAAAAACTGATCGATGCTGCAGGACCCGCCATAGGGATCACCGCCGACCAGGTTGATATTGAGGTCGTTGAGATCCGCCGGCGAATAGGCCCGCCGGGCCAGCTTGATCTCATCGAAGTTGCGGATATAGCGCCTGAGGATCGCTTCCAGCCGGTCGGCGAAGGCCTCGCGAATGGCTTCGGTCCAGTCAGAATCAGCCTCGATCTCACCGGCAGCATCGCCCTTGATCCGCCGCGGCGCATCGGGGATCTGCAGCCACAGGATTGCCTTTCCTTCCGGAACGCGGGACGGGTCGAGCCGGTGCGGCTGGCCGACGCAGATTGTCGGGGTTTCCGGCAGCAGGCCGCGTTCGGCCTCGTTGGCGGATTTGGAAACGCTGTCGATACCGTCGGCGAGATGGATCAGCGCGACGTCTTCAAGGCCTTCGGCAATCCAGTCCGGATCGCCGTCGAGCGCATAGTGAAGCTGGAAGTTGCCGCGACCGTAGCGATATCTGCTTGCTGCTTCCGGCGCTTCTTCCTGCTTCAACAAACGAGTGTAGAGCTGTGTCGGGGTAACTGAAGCGATCACCGACTGCGCCTTTATGGTCTCGCCATCGGCCAGCTCGACGCCAACGGCCTTGCCGTCCTTCACCAGGATACGGGCAACATCGGCACTGGTGCGGAACTTGCCACCCTTTGCCTCGATCAGCTTCTGGAAGGCTTCCGGCACCGATCCTGAACCGCCCTTGGCCACCGGCGCGCCCGCAGCTTCAAGGGCAAAGGCGATCACGCGGCCCATCTGGCCAGAATATGTGCTTTCGGGTGTCAGGCCGGTATGCAGAACCCAGGGCGCCCAGAGCGCCTGCAGCTCCTCGCTCTGATAACTTGTCTCCAACCAACCCCCTGCCGGCTGCAGTGCGGTACCGATCCAGGCCTTCAGGCCACCAAGACCACGCTTCCACGCCTGTTGCGCCATCAGGCGCGCCATTTTCATGGACCAGAGCGGGCTGCCAAGCAGGGCGAAAAGGAATTCGGCGTCGGCTTCGATCCCGCCGACATCGTCGGCATGCTGCTCGCCGTCACCGGCGGCCAGCTCGTTGAAAGCCGCCACATTGGCGGCCCTGTCCATGGTCAGCCGAACCGCTTCCCCGCCAGGCCGGAGCACGGCGGTCGGATGCGGCGTGTGGCAGAACTCAAGTCCGTGACGGCCAAGATCTTCTGCCAGCTCCGCGTAGGCGGGTGAGGTCAGGAAGAGGACAAAGGTCGCCGCCATCACATCGTGCCGGAACCCCGGCAAGGTGATCTCTTCGGTGCGCATGCAGCCGCCGAGACGGTCAGAGCGTTCCAGAAGCAGCACCGGCTCGCCCTTGCGCGACAGCAGAGCTGCCGCGACGAGGGCGTTGATGCCGGAGCCGATGATCACATGCGGGGCGGCCATCCTTGCAAGCCTCAGGCCTTCGGGACCAGGGCGAGCGCGCGGATCGGACTGCCGGTGCCACGCTCGATCTTCAGCGGCGCAGCAATCAGGATCGCCCCCTTGGCCGGCAGCTTGTCGAGATTGGCAAGCGAGGCAAGGCCGAAGCAATTGTCCCGGTGCAGCAGGTTATGCGCCGGATAAGGCGGCTGCATGCCACCTGCCTGGCCAGCATCGGTGCCGATGCACTGGCTGCCCCAGCCGACGATCTTTTTCGACAGGAGATACTCGATCGCATCCGGGGTCGGTCCCGGACTGTGCGGGCCGGTTTCGTCGGCATTCAGGAACAGGGCCTCGTCATGGGCGCGCTTGTCCCAGTCAGTGCGCATCACCACCCACTCGCCCGCACCAATTGCGCCGTGCTTAGCTTCCCAGGCTTTGATGAGATCGGCGGTCAGCAGGAAATCCGGATTCGCTTCGGTTTCCTTGGAGCAGTCGATGACATTGACCGGCGCCACGAGGCGCTGAACATTGAGCGTATCGGTAAAGCCGTCGCTATAGTCCTTGCCGGTGATCCAGTGATGCGGCGCATCGAAATGGGTGCCGGAATGCTCCCCCAGTACCATCCAGTTCCAGGCAAAGAACGGTCCGTCGGCATCGTACTCGCTGATCTTGTGGATCTCGACCTTCGGCGTGTTCTTGGCAAAATCGGGCGGCAGCTGAATGATCGGCGTGTCGGGACCCAGAACGCCCGTGCAATCCACCACTTCCACATCCCCGGACAGGAGCATGGCTCCCAGCCCGCCGAGCGCGTTCTCTGCAGACATAATCGTTCCCTCTGTACGTGGTCGGCCTGTCGGCTCTTTATCACAAATCTATGCTAGACAGATTTATTTGTATTTGCAATTATCTTCTTCGTTTCGCGGAGGGGAATATCGTGACGGACACACTGGATGGCGTGATCATTGGCAGCGGGCATAACAGCCTTGCCTGCGCCGTCCATCTGGCCGCGAAAGGCTGGAAGATCGGTGTCTTCGAGCGTGCCTCCACGCCCGGAGGAGCGGTGAAAACCGGCGAATATACCCTGCCCGGCTACCGCCACGACTGGGCGGCGATGAACCTTTCCCTTTTTGCCGGCTCGCCGTTTTTCAAGGAATACGGAGAGCAACTCGGCACGCACGGACTAGGCCTTGCGCCTGCATCCGATTGTTTCTCCTCTGTTTTTCCAGACAACACCTGGCTCGGTGTGAGCAATGATCTGGAGACAACAGCCAGGAGGATTGAGAGCATCTCGCCGGAAGACGCCGCAACCTGGCGCGCTCTGACAGCCGATTTTCCGGGCCGGGCCGAAGTTCTCTTCAGCTTGCTGGGCAGTCCGGCGAAAAAACGTGCATTTGCACATATCTTGTTCAAGGAGTGGCGCCGCAGTGGCACGGGTGGACTGCTCGACCTTGGCCGGTTCCTGCTTGCCTCTCCGCGTGACTGGCTGAACGAGACATTCGTCTCGCCAAAGGTCCGCGCTCTCCTCGCCGCCTGGGGCATGCATCTGGATTTCGGGCCGGATATTTCCGGCGGTGCACTCTTCCCGTATCTGGAAGGCATGGCCAACCAGGCCTTCGGCATGGTGCTGGGCCAGGGCGGGGCTGAGACCATCGTCAAGGCAATGGTCTCGCTGATCGAAGCCCAGGGCGGATCGGTGACCTGCAACGCGGAGGTTACCCGCATCATCGTCGAGAACGGCCAGGCCCGGGGCATCGAACTCACCGATGGCCGGAAGGTCATGGCAAAGAAGGCCGTGATCGCCAATGTTGCGCCGCAGGCCCTTCTGAAACTGACCGGCGAGACCGGAAACACCCGCTACGAGCAGGGTCTCAGGAAATCCGCCCACGCGCCCGGTACGATGATGATCCATCTGGCGATGGACGCCCTGCCCGACTGGAATGCCGGCGAGGAGCTGAAAAACTTCGCCTATGTGCATCTGGCACCGGATCTCGACCAGATGGCCAGAACCTATGCGCAGGCGCAGGCCGGATTTCTGCCGGATGAGCCGGTGATCGTCTGCGGCCAGCCGACTGTCATCGATCCAAGCCGGGCACCGGAGGGCAAGCATGTGCTCTGGCTGCAGGTGCGCATGGCACCGGGCACCATCAAGGGCGATGCCGCCGGAAAGATCACGGCCACGGACTGGGCGCAAGCCGCGGAGCCTTTTGCCGAGCGTGCCCTCGACATTCTGGAGCGCTACGCGCCCGGCACGCGGCCGAAGATCCTTGCCCGCCACATCGTTTCGCCCGCCGACCTGGAGGCGGACAATCCCAATCTGGTCGGAGGAGACCAGATCTGCGGCAGTCATCACCTGACGCAGCACTTCCTGTTCAGGCCTGTTCTCGGCTTTGCCGACGGTTCAACTCCGGTGGGAAACCTCTTCCACACCGGGGCCGCCGTCTGGCCGGGAGCAGGCACCGGTGCCGGGCCCGGATATCTGCTCGCGCGAAAACTCGCCGGATAGCGACACAAGAACCGCACCGGTGCCAGAGAAACGGGGAACAGCAACCATGAGAGTATCAAGACGCACATTGCTTAAGAGTGCGGCCGCCAGCGGCCTGCTGGCCGCTGCCGGAACGCCAGCCTTTGCCAGCGAGATCGACGAACTGGTGATCGCCTATAACGTCAACTTGCCGAGCTGGGACCCGACGGTCGGCCCGTCTGCGGTGAACCCGACCATTCAGGGTATCTACCAGTCCGTCTTCGACATGTTCATTCATCAGGACCCGGATCTGAGCTTCCAGCCCGGCATCATCACCGCCTGGGGCTGGAACGACGACAAGAGCAAGGTCTGGATGGATGTGCGCGAAGGCGTCACTTGGCACAATGGCGATCCGCTGACGCCGGAAGACATTGTCTGGTCGCTGGAACGCGCCGGTAATGCGGACACCGGCAACCCGATCCAGTTCATCTGGGGCAAGATCGGCAACTTCCAGATCGACGGCAACAAAGTCACCGCCGACGTCAAGGAATACGAACCGACTATCTTCAAGTGGATGAGTTTCCTCACCGGCTATGTCATGCCGAAGAAATACTATGAGGAAGTCGGCGCGGAAGGTTTCGAGGCCAACCCCATCGGCACCGGTCCCTATATGGTCGAGAAGTTCGAGCGCAACGCCTTCGTGCGGCTGAAAGCCAACGAGAATTACTGGGGCGGCGTGCCGGACTTCAAGACGGTCACCATCAAGTTCGTCACCGACGCCTCCAGCCGCACCTTCGAGGTCATGTCCGGCAACGCCCATGTGACGCTGGAAATGCCCTATGAGGAATTCGACCGGTTGAAGGAGCAGGATGGCATCGTCGGCACAGCCGCGCCGATCTCGGACATCGGCATGATCTTCATCAACGATACCGATCCGATGCTGGACGCCAACGTGCGCAAGGCGATGGCCCATGCCATCGACAAGAAGACCATCATCGAGCGTCTGCTCTCCGGCTATGGCGTTGCCATCGACACGTTGCAGACACCCGACTACACCGCCTTCGATGCAGCGATCACCGTTCCTTACGATCCGGACAAGGCGAAGGAACTGCTGGCAGCCTCGGGCTTTGGGCCGGACAATCCGGTCCAGTTCAAGATCCAGACCACCCGCGGCTTCAAGCCCAAGGACTACGAGATCATCCAGGCCATCGTGGGTCTCTGGCGCAAGATTGGCATCGAGGCGGAGATCGAGGTCTACGAGATCGCCAAGCATTACGAGCTGCGCGCAGCCGATACCCTCGCTCCTGCAGCATTCTACAACTGGGGCAACGCCATCGGCGATCCGACCACGTCCACCGGCTTTGCCATGTTCGGCCCCTCGCCCCATTCCGTCTGGGACGGCGAGGACCTGATGCAGATGATCCTGCCGCTCTGGGGCGAGGCCGACGAGGAAAAACGCATCGCGGGCTGGAAGGATGTCGACCGGTTCATTGCCGACAACGCCCTTGTCATTCCGCTGATCCAGTACGTGCAGCCGATCCTGCACAGCGACAAGGTCAAGGTCGTGCCGCACGCCTCCGGCGCGCTGCTGCCCGCCCTGATGACCCGGTCGTAAGCCAGGATCCCGCCTACGCCGCAGCGCTCGTTCAAGCTGTTCCATGCTCCCGGAGCGCTGCGGCGGTTTTTTACCTTACACTGGCTGGTTGCGATGCCCTTCGTGCGTGCGTTGATAACGCGCCTCATAACGACATTCATCACGCTCTTCGGGGCGGCCGTCATCGTTTTCATCGTCATCCGCGTTGTGCCCGGCAACCCGATTGCCATGATGCTGCCGCCGGGGGCGACGGATGCCGACATCGACCGGCTGAAGACACTCTACGGCCTCGACAAGTCGATCCTTGAGCAATTCCTGATCTGGCTCGGGAACGTCGCCCAGGGCGATTTCGGCACATCGATCACCCTGCGCCAGCCGGTCTATGATCTGGTGATCGGACGGCTGCCGGCGACGCTGGAACTCTCGATCTTGGCGCTGCTGATTGCAGTGACCCTGGGCGGCGCGGCGGCGCTCACCGCAACGCTCTATCGTGGTTCCAAGGTCGAGGGGAGCATCGACGTTGCCGGCGGGATCGCGCTGTCGCTACCTGACTTTCTCTGGGGCCTGGCGCTGATCCTTCTCTTCGGCGTGCTGTGGCCGCTTTTTCATATATCCGGCCGCATCTCGCCCTCGCTCGGCTTCGATTTCTCCTCGAACTTCTTCCTCTTCGAGGCCATCGCCCGTCTGCGCTTCGACGTTGTCGGCGACCTGATGGGCCACATGCTGATGCCGGCGCTGGCGCTGGCAATCCCGCTTGCCGCCATCATCCTTCAGCTCCTCAAGCAATCCTTGAAGGAATGCATGCACGACGACTACATCACCCTTGCCCGCACCAAGGGCTACTCGGAAAGCTCGATCATACTGCGCGATGCCCTGCCGAACGCGATCCTGCCAACGCTGACGCTGATCGGCGTCCAGTTCACCTTCCTCATCGGCGGTACTGTCATCATCGAGAGGCTGTTTTCCTATGAGGGCCTCGGCAACATGGCGATCGACGCGGTCATCAACCGCGACCTGCCGCTGATCCAGGGCATCGTGCTGGTCTTCGCCCTGCTTTTTACCCTCGTCAATCTGGTGGTGGACATGACCTATGCAGCGCTGAACCCGAGGCTGCGCCATGCGTGACGCGAGAGGCCAGATCCGCCGCCTTCCCGGCCTGCGCCTGTGGCTCAGCGGTGGCTGGCTCACCCTTCTGGTGCTCAGCGCCGTCTTCGCTCCCTTGATCAGCCCGCACGACCCGCTGGCGCAGGACCTCTTCGCCGGCCGCCTGCCGCCCTTCTTCGAACAGGGCGCAGATCCGGTCTATCTGCTCGGCACGGACAGTCTTGGCCGGGATGTGCTCAGCCGCATGCTTTATGGGGGACAGCTTGCCCTCATCGTCGCTCTGGTCGCCGGAACGCTGACCTGCCTCATCGGTGCAAGCCTGGGCCTCATCGCCGGCTATTACCGGGGTTGGGCCGATCTGGTGATTTCCCGCTTCATCGACATCTGGATGGCCTTCCCGCCGGTACTCTTTGCAATCCTTCTGATCGCCGTCATCGGCACGGGCCTCACCTCCGTCATCGTTGCCATTGTCGTCATCGACTGGACCCGCTTTGCCCGTGTTGTTCGCGCCGAGGCGATGAGCCAGGGCGCCATGGACTATGTCGCCTCTGCGCAGGTTGCTGGGCGCAGCCGACTCGGTACGGCGCTGACAGAAATCCTTCCCAACGTGCTGCCGACCATCGTCGCCCTCATGACGCTGGAAATGGGGATCGCCGTGATCGTCGAGGCGATCCTCTCCTTCGTGAACCTTTCCATCTCCACCGACCAGCCGACCTGGGGCGGCATGATCGCGGAGGGACGCACGTCGATCTACCAGGCCTGGTGGGTGCTTGTGTTTCCACTCTTTGCCCTTTTCCTGACGGTCCTGAGCTTTTCGCAGCTCGGCGAAGGCCTGAAGGACCATTTCGATCCGGTGCTGCGATGAGTTTTCTGTCTGTACAGGACCTGAGCGTCGGCCTTTCAAACGGCATGCCACTGCTCCGACGCGTGTCGCTCGACGTTGCGGCCGGAGAGGTTCGCGCACTCGTCGGTGAAAGCGGTGCGGGCAAGAGCATGATCGGCAAGGCCGTGCTCGGCATCCTGCCGCGTGCCGCGAGGCTTACCGGCGGCTCCATCCTTCTCGACGGTGAAAACCTGGAAAGCCTGTCACCGAAGGCCCGCCGCCAGCGCATCGGAGCAAAGGTCGCACTGATCCCGCAGGATCCGCTGACCGCGCTCAATCCGTCCCGGCGTGTCGGTCCGCAGGTCACCGACAGGCTGGTCGATATCCTAGGCTGGAAAAGGGATGACGCGGAAAAACGGGCGCTGGAACTGCTTGAGGAAGTTCACATCCAGGCCCCGGACCGAGTGATGAAGGCCTATCCGCACGAGCTTTCCGGCGGCATGCGCCAGCGCATCCTGATTGCTTCGGCCTTTGCCGCCGAACCCAGGCTGATCATCGCCGACGAGCCGACGACTGCACTCGATGTCACCGTACAAAAGCAGATCCTGAAACTGATCCGCGACATGCAGCAACGTCACGGCACGGCACTGCTGTTCGTGACCCACGATCTCGGCGTCGTCTCCAAGATCGCCCAGACGCTCACCGTGCTCTATGCAGGCAAGGTGGTCGAGGCGTCTGATGTCCGCGCCTTCTTCGACCGCCCGGCGCATGCCTTTTCACGCGCGCTCCTGGCGGCGACACCCAAATACACCGATCCGGACGGCTCGCTAACACCGGTTCCCGAAAGCGTCATTGCCGCCGTCGAGGGCGAGGTCGCTGCCTTCGACAGCGAAATGACGGGAGCCGGCCGGAGATGAGAGGGATGATCTATGAACTGAAGGACCTGGTAGTCTCCTTCCCGGACATGTCCCGCAAACCGCTTTTCGGCGCCGCGCCAAGGATCGACGTGCTCAAGGGCCTTACCTTCGATATCCCGCGCGGCGAAGTCCTCGGCATCGTCGGAGGCTCGGGTTCCGGCAAATCGACCCTCGGACGTGCGCTTATCCGCTTGATCGAGCCGGACAGCGGCGCAATCCGCTTCGAGGGTACGGATATCTCGCACCTCACCGTAGACAACCTTCGTCCGATGCGCCGCCGTTTCCAAATGATCTTCCAGGACCCGATGTCCTCGCTCAATCCGCGCCGCCGGGTTGGTGGCATCATTGCGGGGCCGCTGCGTCTTCAGGGCATGGACAACATTCGCGGCCGCGTCGACGAGGCTCTCGACATGGTCGGCCTGCCCCGCTCCTTTGCCGGTCGCTACCCGCATGAACTCTCGGGCGGACAGCGCCAGCGGGTCGGGATCGCAAGGGCGATTGCGCTGAAGCCCGACTTCATCCTCGCCGACGAGATCGTCTCCGGGCTAGACGTTTCCTCCCAGGCCCAGGTGCTGAATCTGCTGGAAAGCCTGGTGAAGGACCTAGGGCTGACGCTTGCCTTCATCAGTCACGACCTTTCCGTCATCCGGCGCCTGTGCAGCCGTATCCTGGTGCTCTACAAGGGCGAGATCGTCGAGAACGCGGAAACCGCCGAGCTTTTTGCCAATCCGAAGTCGGACTACACAAGAACGCTGCTGGACGCGATCCCGTTGCCGGATCCCGATCAGGCTTGGTTCTAGATCAGCGGACAAGACTCGGGCGCTTCATCCATCAGACGACTGGGCCGGAACCGGCGCTGGCGTTGAAACGACGTCGAAAAACCGCCGAATTTCGCCAAGCATATAATCGTGGAAGGGGTTCCAGTGGATCCGCAGAATGTCGGCAGCCGGGACGTTGAGAACGGATTTTTCTCCCCGCAATATGACGGCACCGAGCTGCAACTTCGAGATTGCAGACTGCCGGATATCGCCGTAGAGCGGATCGCTCTCTTGAAACGGCAATGCGATATGGGACAGCGAAAAGATTTCGGACGGCCAGGCCTGGTCAAGAGGCGTTTCCACCGGCTCGTTTGATCCGGCAGCAAAGGATTGACGCACGACCGCGGGATTTCCGGTGCCGGCATTCGTTACCAGTTGGACCGCATAGGGACGGGTCTTGTCCGCCTTGAGCGGAACCAGGATGGGGCTCGGGTCGAAGGAGAAAAGCGGCGTATCCGCGATCGCCCGGTTGATGTCGAAGAGCACCAGCTCCGAACCGTTTCCGGGAAGCCGGTTGAAGAGGTTCGACACAAGGTTCTGTGGCAGGACGGTGGCGTCGACGACTGAAGAGAAGCCCTGGATCGGAGGCACTTCGTTCAACCGTCCAGAGTCTGCCACTTCGCCGAGTGCAATCTGGATCTGTTGCGTCAACTGATAGGTGACGTATCCCGCATTCACCGCGAAGGAGGAATATTTGTAAGGGTCGTATTCCGGCAGGACGGAATTCCAGGCAAGCTTTTGCAATCCCAGCACATGGCCAAGCCGGATCACCCACTCGGCATAGGCCGCCGCCGGCGTAATGCCGATCGCGGGCGAGAGGATGCTGACGGCCGCAACCTTGGGAAGCCGGCTGTCCTCAACCTGCCTCAGCGCATAGAGCACGGCCAGGGCCGCACCGTTGGAGTAACCGACGACATAGACCGGCCGGTCCGGTGCCATGCCGTGCAGGTGCCTTACGCCGAGTTCGGTCGCGGCAAACATGTCCTCCCAGGAAATATCGAGAAGCCCGGACGGCGCCGTGCCGTGCCCGGGCAACCGCAGCCCCAGAACGGTAAGACCGTCGGCATGCAGCGCCTCGCCGATCGATTTCAGGCTGTAGGGCGAATCCGACATGCCATGGAGCAGCAGCACGGAGGCACGGGCATCCTGGGCTTCGAACAGGAAACTCCTGTTCCAGTTCCGCTGCCACCCCGCCGGATCGGACACGCTGCCGGGCTGAAACCGGTTGATCTCGTCCCGCGTTCCCCAATCCGTCTGACGGATGACCTTCTCGTCGAGTTCCCGGAAGAGCCTGTCTTCCAGATCGAGATAGTCCTGAAAGCTCGAGACCCCGGAATTCGCCTTGAACTCCTCTTCCAGCAATGCCGTGTGCCAGACGGAAAGATCGGACTGGTTTGTGAGATAGATAATTCCGATGACGACAATCGCCAGTAAGGCACCAAATGCCATGACAAAGGACAACTTGAACAGGCGCCAGATACGGCGGATGGCACGAAAGACCTTCATGTGTTTCTTTTCTTCTCCAGCCCGGCATTCAACGTGCACTGTAGCAACGTTCACCGCCCAGGGGTGGAGAAGATTTCCGGCAACCACTCGAGATTCACGACTGAGCCGTATTTGCGTGAATGGCCGGTGGGGCGCCAGCAACCGAAGTTGCATTGTCGCGGCGTGGAGCGGCACCGGCGCGCGTTCGGTATTGGCTGAACAAAAACGCTGTTTCGATGAAAACAGCACTGCAATCCTGGCGCTCCCCGAAATCGGTTGCGCACCGGCCGGCTAGCGAAAATTTGCGGAAGTCGGAGAAGGGAAATGTTCGGAGAAATCATCGACTTCCCGCTAAATATTTTCAAATTATCGAATCTGCAAAATTAAAAAAAATTCCGACAGTTCACATTCAATTATTCCAAAATAGCACCATGAATATCGAACTCATCCCAAAATACCTGATCGGATAATTGAATAAACAGATATCCATTCGTTTTCTATTTTTGACTTCACTCCGTCATGATGGCGAAACTGCTTGCACTCCATCGCTCCGATTTCGCCTCAAGATCGGCAATGAGGGGGGATTTCCTGCAAGAGCCAGGCAACGAGATCGTCGATCTGCTGCGATTTGCGATAGCGGGGACGGACAATATGGAAATCGGCCGGTCCGCCAATTCTCTTTTGTGAAACCAGAACGAGCCGGCCATCCTTTAGGTCCCCCTCGATGAAGGCGAAATCGGCAAGAGCTATCCCTTGCCCCGCGATCGCTGCCTCGATCGCGTGCGCGGTTTGATTGAAGCTGACATTCTTGATCAGGCGGGTGGTGTTGCCGCTGGCAGCCTCTTCGATGAACCTCGGCCAGAAATTGTGCGTGTCATGCAGCAAAGGGTAGTCCTGCAGGTCTTCCGCCGTGGACGGCATATCGTTTGCGCCAAAAAGGGTCGGCGAGGCTACCGCCACTATCTCCTGCCTCAAAAGAAGTTTTCCTTCGAGGCCCTGGCCAAACGGCGGATTTGTATATCGAACGGCAATGTCCACACCGTCGGTGCTGAACCGGGCAAGGCGCTCCGCCGCCACGATATGAACTTCCAGGTCGGGCAGAGCCTCGGTCAGGCGCGAGAGGCGCGGTATCAGCCATTTGGAGGCAAAGGTCGGTGTTGTGCTGATTGTGACCTGCAACGCGGATGGCCGGAGCTCCTCCGTCGCGCTGGAAATCAACTCGAAGGCGCGCCGGATATCGGCGCTGTAGCGTCGACCTGGTCCCGTCAGGACTAGTCCCTTGGGGAGCCGTTCGAAAAGCTTGATGTCGAAATCGGCTTCGATCGCACGAACATGTTGTGCGACGGCACCTTGCGTGACGCCGAGTTCTTCTGCCGCCATCCGGAAATTCAGATGGCGCGCGGCGGCTTCGAATGCCTTCAGTCCATTGAGCGACGGCAAGGGTCGGTTCGACCTGGACATCCAGTAGTTTTTCTCCTGTCAAAGCGCAAATAAACTCACGCGCGGGAGTTTATTCCAAATGATAATAATCAGGGATCAATTGCTGCGATAGAGGGCAAGATGACTGTAGAAAAAATCGCTCTGATCACGGCCGGAGGTTCCGGCATGGGCGCTGCGATCGCACGGCGCCTGGCGACCGAAGGTTATCAGGTGGCCATCCTGTCTTCTTCCGGAAAAGGAGAGGCTCTTGCACGCGATCTTGGCGGTGTGGGTGTCACGGGATCGAATACCTCCAACAGCGACCTGAAGAGACTTGTCGATGCGGCCATGGACAGATGGGGCAGGATCGACGCGCTCGTGAACAGTGCGGGGCACGGCCCGCGCGCGCCGATCATCGAGTTGACCGACGAAAACTGGCAGGGCGGATTTGAGGTCTACTTCATGAACGTCATCCGTGCCGTTCGCCATGTGGCGCCAATCATGAAACAGCAAAACCGGGGCGCGATCGTCAACATCTCCACCGCCTGGGCGAGCGAACCTTCGGACATGTTCCCGACGTCTGCGGTTTTTCGTGCGGGACTTGCTGCCTATACGAAGCTCTTTGCCGACGACTTCGCCGCGTCCAATGTGCGGATGAACAACATTTTGCCCGGCTGGATCAACAGCCTGCCGGAATTGGAGGCACGGCGGCAAAGCGTACCGATGGCGCGCTACGGCACCGTCGATGAAGTCGCCGCGACCGCGTCCTTCCTGCTCTCGGAAGGCGCCGGCTATATCACGGGCCAGAACATCAGGGTCGATGGCGGCCTGATGCGGTCCATTTGAGGGAGCCGGATATGCGAGCTGTCGTTTTTGAACGTTTTGGCGCCTCTGATGTCCTTGATTGGCGCGAGATCGAGGATCCGTCCCTCGGTGATGGCGAGGTCCTCGTGCGCGTCCATGCCGCCGGCCTGAACTATGCGGACGTCTATCGTCGCCAGGGCAACTATCACATGGATGCGACGCCACCCTGGATACTTGGCTACGAGGGTGCGGGAGAAGTCGTCGAGACGCACGGTGCGTGCGACGGGTTCAAGGTCGGTGACCGCGTCGCATTTGCCGACAGCCCGCGCGCGAACGCGGAGCTGGTCGCCGTTCCGGCCGGCAAACTCATACGCCTTGCCGAAGAAGTCTCTTATGAAACTGCCGCCGCCATCCTCCTGCAGGGGCTCACCGCGCAATATCTGACGCGAGACAGTTATCAGGTCCGGAAGGGCGATATCGCGCTCGTCCATGCGGCCGCCGGCGGGGTCGGGCTCCTGCTGACGCAGATGCTTGTCCATGCTGGAGCAATCGTTGTCGGCCTTGCCTCAAGCGACCGCAAGGCCGAGGCCGCGCGCAGGAACGGTGCGAAAGTCGTTCTTTCGAACGAAGATGACTGGGCCGCAAAAATCAGGGCGGAATTCGGCAGGGGCGCGGATGTCGTTTACGAATCGACCGGTGTAACGCTACTGAAAAGCATGGAAACCCTTCGCATCGGTGGCAGCCTTGTCTTCTACGGCTTTGCCGGAGGAGAGCCTCCATCGATCGCACCGCGGATGCTGATGGACAAATCCATCACGGTGACCGGTGGCGATTTGTGGAACGTCCTCACCGGCCCGCAGGAACGCAGGATGCGGGCAGCCGAATTGCTGGCGCTTTGCTCACAGGGCATCGTCAGGCCCGTCGTCGCAGAAACGGTCCCGATGTCGGAAGCGGGAAGAGCTCATCAGATGCTGGAAGGCCGGGGCACGATCGGCAAGATCCTCCTCGTCCCGGATTCCCAGACCGGCTCCCGGAACGCTTGAAAGGCAAGTTGTTCAAAGCGAACAGTGCTCGAGATTGCGGCCGAGACCTCAGGCCTGGAATTCCCCGTAATGCGTTTCGAAATGCGCACGCATGGCGGCAAGGCCGTCGTCGAAGACCTTGCCTCGGCCGAAGCCGATGCGGAAATGGCCGCTCGGAATGCCGGTCAGTTCCGAGGCGTAGATCGAACCGGGCAACAGCAAAACGCCGCTCTCTTCCAGCAGCTTGCGGCAGAAGGCTTCGCATCCCTCCGGACCGGTGAAGCGCGGAAAGGCGACGCAGCCGCCCATCGGCCGGGCCCAGTCGACCAGGCCGGGGAAGCCGGCAAAAAGCTGTTCCAGCGCAACAACGTTCTTTGCCAGTAGCGCCCGGTTGCGGCCAAAGATCTGGTCCCGGGCCTTGAGTGCGATGAGCGCAAGAACCTCGGAGGGGCGTGAATTGCAGATCGAGAGATAGTGTTTGTAGCGCTCGACCTTCTGCAGCAAATCCCTGTTCTGCGAGGCGATCCAGCCGATACGCAGCCCCGGCAGTCCATAGGCCTTGGACATCACGTTCAGCGAAATTCCGCGCTCATAGATATCCGCGATCTGGGGCGCCCGATCGTCGGGGTCCAGCTCGATGCCGCGATATACCTCGTCGCTGAGAAACCAGATCCCGTGCGCACGGCATAGGGCAACCAGCGCATCGAGTTCCTCGCGCGACAGCAGCATACCGGTCGGATTGTGCGGGAAGTTCAAGGACAGAAGCCTGGTGTTCGGCCGGATGGCTGCACGGATGTCGTCAATATCGATCCGCCAACCGCCCTTCACATTGGCGGGACGCAGCCGAACGCCGGTGACTTCGCAGATCGAAAGCGGAACAGTCTCCGCACTCTGATAGTTGGGGGTCACAACGATGGCATGGGACTGCGCATCCAACAGCACCCTGACAACCGCATAGAGCCCCTCACCTGCCCCCGCGAGACAAAGGATGTTCTCTGCCGCCAGGCTTTCATAGGTCGCCGCGATCTCGGCCCGCAACGCCGGAGCGCCCCAGGTCTCGGTATAGCCGAGCCAGAGATTGTCATAGGCTTCCCGATCCTGAGGACTGGCCATCGCCAGCAGATCGGCGGCAGGCATGCTTTCAACATCGGATGCAGTCATGTGATGACGCGCCGTGAATTCCCATTCGGAAAAGAAGACTTCCAGGCCGAAATCACGCATCGGACGGGGCAAAGTCATGGGGACGGTCCTTCCTGTCACGCCGGATTGGCGGAATGTCTGGCCTGTTTGATGAGGTCGTAAATACTGGCGCGGGAAACGCCCAGGGCTTCGGCCACATAATCCGACGAACCGCGTGCCGAGAAGATGTCGGCTTCCTGCAGCCGCGTCACGATGATGAGGCGTTCAGGGCGGCGCAACTGATTGAAGCTGATCTTCAATTCGCGCAGGGTCGCGGAAATGATGGCGTTTGCGGTTTCGCGCCAGTCGTGCCGCAAGATTGCGGGCGTTTCGGCGGAGACGATTGCGGTGAGGTTCGAAAGCAGGTCACGTGCGGCTTCCAGCTCGGTCAGGCGCAAGTTGAGGCAGAGCAGCGCGAACGGCGCCCCCTCATCGTCTCGCAACAGGGCCGACACGGTGCGCAGGCGCGCCCCGTCCGAATTCGCCTTCAGATAGGGGCCGATTGTGTCGTCCGACGTCAGTTCGGATTCAAAGTTGGCGGTTTCGGTGAGGCTGTCATCGCCGGTCTTGCGGGGCGAAAACCCGTTTTCAATATACGCAATCCGCCCTTTGCGAAGGTCATGCAAAACCACTTCGACCTGCCCGGGAAGCAGGGCGGCAATCGCTCGGCAGATTGGAAAAAGTGTTTTCAAGTGAGGCATGACGGGGATCGCAGGCGTGATGATTTTCTACAAAATGTCCAGAAATGGATATTTTGTCAATATAAGGCCAATGACGAAGCGCCTTGCGCCGCGTGCACGGAAGGCTTCGACTGAATAGCCAACGAGGTTTTTTTGGCGAGACGGTCGCTGTTTCCGAGAGAAAGCGCGAGACAGGAACATCGGCCGCTGGTTATTGCAGCATCCGAACACTCCCGGTGCGGCCCTTCAGAAGCAGTGCTGGAGCGCGGCGCGGAGAGCGAAAAGTTCAATCGGCGCCTGCGCTTCAGCCAGCCCCAAGGATCCCCTGCATGACTACCACCACCCAGACGTAGCAAACGGCGAGGGAAAAGACGGTGACGGGCACGACAAGCCTTGTGAACTGCCAGAAATCGAAGGGTTTTGCCCCCAGCTTCTCGGCTTGCTGGACAACGATGACATTGCTCGCCGCACTGATGATAAACAGGTTACCCGCCAGCGTGCTCATGCCGGCAAGCAGCATCAGGGTCGGCGTGCTGTGTCCGGAAAGCAGGTTCAGGTAAATTTCCACGACCGGAACGTTTGAAAACAGCTGACTGGCGCCGAAGGCGACCGTGGTCGTGACGAGCGGCTCATCCAGGCGCTGCTGCCAGGAACCGAGCAGGTTCTGCAGCGCACCGGAAGCGAGGACCGCGCCCGTGACAACAAACATGGCCACGAAAAAAAGCAGCGTGTGCCAGTCCACTTCCCGGATGATGGAAAACCTGCGGCTTGAAAACAGGTAGGTGGGCAAGCAGCAGATGAGGCTGATGACGCCCAGGGGCAGGTCAAAATCCGGGTAGTCCGCCTGGAGCACACTGTCGCCGACGACCAGGACGACCAGCATGCCGGTTGCCAGGTAGGCCGGCCAGGTCACGGCCGACTTCGGTTCCGGCAATGTCAGTGCGGCTTGATCCGCGGGCACTTCCTTTTTCAGGCAATAGAGATACCAGGCATAGGCGAACGCCATCGACAGGGCTGTCGGCACGGCGAGCCAGTAGAGGAATGAGCCGATCGGATTGCTGAAGTGGCCGTCTGCGACAATCAGGATGTTCTGGGGGTTGCCGACCGGAGACATCATGCTGCCGACGGTCACCGCAGCGCAGAGCGCGATCAGCGGAACTGCGGGCCGGATGCCGAGCCTGAAAGCGATCGTCAGCGCAATCGGCGTGCCGATTGCCGCCGCGGCATCGTTTGTGAGCACCACTGAAACGCCGGCGACCAGAATGATGAACAAGGCCAGAGTTCGCCGCACGGAGGTCTCATCGTTGCAGATGACCGAACTCAACTTATGCGCGACCCCGCAGTCGTACATCGCATGCGAAATGGAAAAGACGCCGAACAGATAGGCGATCACATTCCAGTCGATCGCCTTCCAGGCATTTGCCGGTGAAATGTCGCCGGTCGCAAGAAGCACGACCGCTCCTGCGCCCATGATGTGCCAGATCCGCACCCTCTCAGGCAGCCACTGGCGGATCGAAATGAAGAAAAATATAGCGATTGCAACTGCAAGGGAAAACGTCACGAGCGAAACTGCCTACATAACCCAATGGTGACGTTTTCTAGAATATTTTTTGGAGGATGAGAATTAAAATTTTATCATGTTAGATTTCTTTACAATTTTCGGAAAATTAGCCTATTGAAACCTGCACCTTCCCCAATGTCATATGAAGATTTTAGTAATAAGATATTTGGGTACATTGGCAGGATATTTTCATGAATGCGAAAGTTCTAACATGAAACTAAACAAACCTCTAATCGGCGCCAATTTCTTTGCCGGGGACGTTGCCGGAGGTATCGGTCCTTATCTCGCCATTTATCTTCTGGCCATTCAGCATTGGTCGCCGGGGCAGATCGGGATTGCTTTGGCGCTCGGTTCGATCACCACCATGATTGCGCAAGCGCCCGCTGGCGGCATTATCGATGCCGTCAAGTGGAAACGGTCCCTCTTGATCGGATGTGCCTTTGCAATTGCAGCGAGTACTCTGAGTATCATCTTTTTCCGAGCGGACTTCGTGATCTACGCCGCGCAGATCGCGATCGGCCTGGCTTCGGCGTTTCTGGGGCCGTCCATAGCGGCACTGACGCTGGGTCTCGTCGGGCGCGACATGTTCACCAGGCAGACCAGTGCAAATCAGGCGTGGAACCACGCCGGCAACATGTTCGCGGCATCCATTGCGGCGCTCGTGGCGCTCACGATTTCGGAACTTGGTGTCTTCTGGCTCGTCGCCATGATGGCCATGGGAATGATCGTGTGCGTGCTTTTGATCCGCGAGAGCGACATCGATCACGAGGTCGCACGCGGGGGTGAGGAAGCCGATGACAGCGGCGAAAAGGAACCGGCGAGTTTCCTGAAGCTGTTCGAGGAACGTCGCCTGATAATCTTCGCTCTGTCGATCGTTCTCTTTCACTTTGCCAACGCATCGATGCTGCCACTGGTCAGCCAGAAACTGTCCCTCCACAGCGATGCCAGGCACGGGATCGCGTTTACGTCCGCCTGTGTGATTTCCGCGCAGCTCATCATGATCGCCATGGCGCTCTTTTGCGGCTGGAAAGCCGACACATGGGGGCGCAAGCCGCTTTTGCTGATCGCCTTCGCCGTCCTGCCGATCCGGGGCGCCTTGTTCGCAGTGTCCGACGATGCCTATTTCACCGTCGCCGTGCAGGCTCTGGACGGGGTCGCGAACGGAATTTTCGCGATGGTGTTTCTGCTCGTCGTCGCCGACATCACCAAAGGGACCGGCCGTTTCAACTTTGCGCAGGGAACGCTTGCAACCATCGTCGGCATCGGGGCTTCCGCGAGCAACATCGTTGCGGAAACGGTCGTCGGCGCAACCAGCTACACGTTCACCTTTCTCATGCTCGCCGGCATTGCGGCCCTCGGGCTCGTCATTTTCGCGCTGTTCATGGAAGAAACCGCTCCCCACACGCTTCGCAAACGGGCGATCGCCCGAGGTGAAGCCGCAAACCCCTGATGCGCCGGGCGCATGATCCTTTTGACAGTTTTCGAGTGCAGGACATCGTTATGGCTCAGCTCCCCACTGTTTCACCCGACTTCATGGCCACCTACGATCACGCGACGCCGAGCGGCCACCGGCATCCGGCCTGCAGGCTGAACCGCTTGGCCAACGTCGGCATCGATTGCCGGGCGGAGGTGAGCAGGGACATCGATCTCGATCTTCTGACCGACAGGACCTACACCTACCTTTGTGAAACGAGCGACGATGGCTGGCTGATCGGCGGCGGCGACAGCACCAAGTTGAAACGGCCGGATACCGCCCACGCGGAAATCTGGCGCTTCGGCCCGGACAATGAAGCCGATGGCGGAATAGCCTTTCAGACGGTCGACCGGGTCCTCCGGCAAATCCGGTTCGCACCGGTCAGACTAAAGCCGAGCCGGGTGAACCTCACCCCCTCCAACGAGCTCGAGCTCTTGTGCGAATACGATCCCCTCTCCGTTATCGGCCAGATTTTCGGGATTTGCAGCAAGGCCCTGGCTTGCCCCTGTGGCGATTACGGCAATCCGTTCCACATCACGCTCGTGCGGGGCGTGAAGTTCCGGTCTGACGATGCGCAAGGCGCCTATTTCGAGAAAATGGCCGCCGTTGTCGACCGGTGGCGGGCGGAATACCCGGACGGCGTCTTGTTCAACGATGGCGGTCTGGATCTGTTTGCGAACAGGGAGGAGATCCTTTCTCATTATTCGCCGGACCTGGATTTCGGCGTGCAGGTGGAGATCGAGCAACTGCTGGCGATGCGCGCGCAATGACAGAAGAGAATCCGGCCGTTATTCAGACAACTCATGATTATATTAAAAAATTTCACAAAATATTTGTACGAACAAATTGAATACAGGAACAAATTCATTAAATGAATGATATTTAAATATATTTTGAAAGAAATATTTAAATATACTTACTTTCAGAGTTTTGCCTGAGATGAAGAATCTGAGATTCCGTGGAAAGGGAGACGAAATGAGAAGAGAAACAGATAGTCTGGGTGAGGTCGATGTCCCTGAAGACAAATACTGGGGCGCGCAAACGCAGCGCTCGCTCGAACACTTTTCCATCGGCAACGACCTGATACCCATCGAGCAGATCCACGCTTACGGCATTTTGAAAAAGGCCGCGGCTTTGGTGAACACCGACCTCGGTCTGCTGCCAGCCGACAAACGGGATCTGATCGTCAAAGCGGCCGATGAAGTGGCGCAAGGCAAGCTCGATGCGCATTTCCCGCTCCATGTGTGGATGACCGGCAGCGGTACGCAGTCGAACATGAACGTGAACGAGGTGATTTCAAACCGCGCGATCGAAATTGCCGGCGGTGTCCTGGGATCCAAGGTTCCGATCCACCCCAACGATCATGTGAACATGTCCCAGTCGTCGAATGACAGTTTCCCGACGGCCATGCACATGGCAGCGGCGATCCAGACCCATTCCCGGCTTCTGCCGGGCGTGCGCCAGCTGCATGACAGCCTGAAGGCGAAGGCCGAGGCCTGGGACGGCATCATCAAGATCGGCCGCACGCACATGCAGGACGCCACGCCGTTGACCCTCGGCCAGGAGTTTTCCGGATATGTCGAAATGCTTGCGGCGGACATTGCCCGGATCGAATTCGCGCTGGAGGATGTCTACAAGCTTGCCCTGGGCGGAACGGCGGTCGGCACCGGAATCAACACCCACCCGGAATTTGCGGTGCGTTCCGCCGCAAAGATCGCCGAGCTGACCGGCCTTCCGTTTGCGACCGCACCCAACAAGTTCGCCGTCCAGGGAGCTCACGACGGGCTTGTGGCGCTTTCCGGCTCCTTCCGCTCGCTGGCTGTTTCCCTCTTCAAGATCGCCAACGACATCCGGCTGCTCTCCTGCGGTCCGCGCTGCGGGCTTTATGAACTCAAGATCCCGTCGAACGAGCCTGGCTCTTCGATCATGCCGGGCAAGGTCAATCCGACCCAGTGCGAGGCGCTGGCGATGATCTCGGCACAGGTGATGGGTAACGACGTTTCCGTCGGCATCGGCGGCGCCAGCGGCTACCTGGAAATGAACGTCTACAAGCCGCTCATGATCAACGCGATCCTTCAATCCGTGCGCATCATGGGCGACGGCTGCCGCAACTTCGCGCGGTTCCTGGTCGACGGAACGGAGCCCAACGAAAAGCAGATCAAGGGATATGTGGATCGATCGCTGATGCTCGTCACCGCGCTGAGCCCGATCATCGGCTACGACAAGGCAAGCCATGCCGCCCACCATGCCTTCGACAACGACATGACGCTGAAGGAGGCCTGCCTCGACCTTGGTTATGTCGATGCCGCCGAGTTCGACAAGGTTGTCGATCCCTCGAAAATGACCCACCCGTCTCTTTAATTTCAATTCAAGACAGGACCAGAGAAAATGGCGATTTCCACCAACGGCCTGACCGGCCTTGACCTTCTGCACGATCCCGAACTCAACAAGAACACCGCTTTTTCCGTTGAAGAGCGCGAGAAATACAAGCTGCTTGGCCTGTTGCCGGGGGTGGTGGAAACTATCGACCAGCAGGTTCAGCGGGTGATGATGCAGCTTGAGCACAAGCACTCCGATATCGATCGTTTCGTCTACCTGACGAACCTTCTGGATACCAACGAGACGCTGTTCTACCGCGTTGTCATGTCCGATCCGACCCGGTTCCTGCCGATCGTTTACGACCCGACCATCGGCGAGGCCTGCCTGAAATTCGGTCACATCTATCGCCGCAATCGCGGCATGTATATTTCCATCGCCCACAAGGGCCACGTGGACAAGATGCTCGCCAACTGGCCGGACACGGATGTGCGGTTCATCTGCGTTACCAACGGCGGCCGCATCCTGGGTCTCGGTGATATCGGCGCCAACGGCATGGGCATTCCCATCGGCAAGCTTCAGCTCTATACGGCCGCAGCCGGCGTGCCGCCGCAGCACCTTCTGCCGATGTTCCTGGATGCCGGGACCAACAACGAGCAGCTGCTGGAAGATCCGCTTTATCTCGGGATCCGGCAAAAACGGCCGGCCACAGAGGTGCTTTACCCGTTTGTCGACGAACTGGTCGACGCCATCCAGAAGCGGTACCCCAAGTGCTGCATCCATTTCGAAGACTGGACCGGCAGCGACGCGGTGCATCTGCTGGCCCGCTACCGGGACAAGTACCGCTGTTACAATGACGACATCCAGGGCACGGCGGGCATCGCCCTTGCCGGTATGATCAACGCCCTCAAGATCAAGCGCGGCTCGCTCAAGGACGAAAGGATCTTTTTCGCCGGCGCAGGCTCTGCCGGTATCGGCCTGGCAGACCTCATGGTCAGCGAAATGGTCGAGGAAGGCTTGAGCGAGGAAGAGGCGCGCGGCCGCATCTACATGTACGATGTGAACGGACTGCTGGAATCATCGCGTACCGACCTCTTCGACTTCCAGAAGAAATATGCGCACAAGCACGAGCCCGTGCGTGATCTGGCAGCCGCGATCCGCTCGGTGAAACCCACCACGCTTATCGGTGTCAGCACGGTTGGCGGCCTGTTTACGAAATCGGTGGTGGAGGCAATGGCCGAGATCAACGACCGGCCGGTCATCTTCGCCCTGTCCAACCCGACCGATCACGCCGAGTGCACCGCGGAACAGGCCTATGCCTGGACCAAAGGCAAGGTCATTTTCGCCGCCGGCGTCCAGTTCCCGCCGGTTCAATATGCCGGCGACACCTTTCTGCCCGGACAGGCGAACAACCTCTACATCTTCCCGGCAGTCGCCATGGCCATCTATGCCACGCAGGCAAAGCGGGTCACGGATCAGATGTTCATCGAGGCAGCCAAGGCCGTTGCCGACCAGGTGCCGCAGAAGATGCTGGAAAAAGGCGCCCTCTTCCCGCCGCAGGCGGACATCCTGGAAACCTCGGTCGCAACCGCGGCAAGGGTGGCCGCGCTGGTGTTTCAATCCGGTCTTGCCGAGGTCGACAAGCCTTCGGACATGACGCAGTTCATCCGCGATCATCTCTATACCGCCGACTATCAGGATCTCGACTGATGCATCCTTGCCCGGTACTTCACGCACGATCGCTGAAGTGCCGGGCCATTTGATCGACCTGCCAAAAAAATTGGGATTGTCACCCGAAACACCCTGAGCTTTTCCCGGTCAGATTGGTTCATTCTGCCGGAACCGGTTTGGTTCAAGGTCAAGGGAGTTGACGAAGCGCGTTCTGGCCGGTCAGAAGCTCGGGATCAAGGAAGTGGAGGATGGTATTTGGCTGATCAGCTTCATGAGCTATGATCTGGGATACATCGACCTGGAGCAGAGAACACTACAGACAATCGACAACCCGTTCGGCACGAGGTTGTAACCCATGTCTCCGGTACAAACTGTTACCTATGTCTCCGGATCGGACATAGGGGAAGGTGGCGGAGAGGAAGGGATTCGAACCCTCGAGACGGTTGCCCGTCTACTCCCTTAGCAGGGGAGCGCCTTCGACCACTCGGCCACCTCTCCGGTACAGCCCGTGTACGAACAAACGTCCCGCAGTTCAAGGCGTTTTTTTCTTGGGCTGATCGTTTTCCCCATCGGGCGGGACCGCCGCCGCAAGGCTCCCTGACGGGAACGGGACAGCAAACTTCCGACGAGACAGTTCAGGCATCGGTTCAGGTGAGCGTTCAACATGATCGAGGAAAACGGCGGCGTTGATCGTATCCCGGCCTACTACAGGCTGATGAACCTGGAATATCCGGTCGGCCAGCCAGGGAAATCGCCGCTGCTCCACAAATAAGCCGCACTCCTTTGCTGCGATGGGCTCTTCAAAGGATCAGGCAGCGGAGCAGTGTCATTTCCGGCTTCCTCCCCCCAGATGCCCAGACTTTCAGCCCCCTGCCCGCCAATGCCCTGCACCGGCTCGTGGCGGATCGCTTTGCATGGGTCTGTGCCTTCTGGCTGCATCTGGCGCTCTTTGCCGTTCTCAACAGCGCCGCCTTCTGGAAAACGATCCCGCCCTCGCCTCCGGAACCGATTTCCGTCGATATTTTGGAAGACCCTGTGCTGCCCGCCCCCTCCGCAGCGCCTGAGGCGTTGCCCGACGACCTCCCGGGCACGGGCCAGGCGGGCCTGGCCGCACCGGATGAGACGCCAATGCCAGGCAGCACCGGTTCTGAAGGTGGCTGGGTGACGGCGACCACGCTGCTGGCAGGCTCGGTTCTCAGCAATCCGGGGTCGGCGCAGGCACGCGCGGCGCTGGCGACGCTAACGGGCGAGGACAAAAGCGAGCAGCTTTGCGCGCTGGAGGCCATGGAGCAGGTGCGCAAGGACAGGCCGGGGTTCCGGCCGACACGGCTGGCACCGCATGCATTCAGGAATTCCCGCCGCAGGGGCGAACTCGTCGACGTGTCCGCAGGCGCCCTGCGGAGCGATGGGGTCTGGTATGAGATTGCCTACAGATGCCGGCTGAATACGGGCGGCACGGAGATAACGGCTTTTGAATATGCGCTCGGCGCAAAAATCGACCGGTCCCTCTGGGAGGATTACGGCCTGGCACCGGTTCATTGAAGATGTGTCAGACGCTCCACCCGGAAAGGGTGAAGGCGGGACACGGCAGATAACGGCTGCCGCGTCAGCTTTTCAGGATTGGCTGAGGTGCCGTTTGGCCGGCAGCCCTAAGCGTGCTCAATGCATCGACAGCCATTCACGGGCCGAGCGCTGTGCTTCGGCGATTTCGGCGGAAGTCATTTCGCCGGAGATTTCCTTGCGGTAACGGACGGCATCGCGGTTGCCCTTGAGCGCTGCAATGTTGAACCACTTGTGGGCGGTGACGAGATCCGCGACGCCGTGGCGGCCGCAGGCGCTGTCGAGACCCATCTGGAACAGGATGTCAGCGGTGGCGGGCCGTTCGCCCAGAGCGGCCATATCGGCCGAATGCATTTCAAAACGAGCCATTGAGCTCCCCTTTCGTCTACTGTTTAAGACTTTCCGAAGCGGCCCGGTTCATTCGAACCCCAAAGCCGCTCCGGCTCCCTACTTGTGGCGAGACGTCCCGCGATTTCTTCCCGGAACAACCTCACTTAAGAAACGTAAGCTTATCCGAAGCTTTCCCCGTCGTTTCTTGAGCTCTACTTCAGCAGCAGCAGTTAAAAGGCCCGTTAAGAGACAGGTTTAACGCAATGCGAACAAAATTTTAAATAAGTCTGAAATTCACTTCGCAGTAAGCATAGGGTTGAGATTCCGCCTTTAAAATCAGTCGCATTCTCCGAAAATTTGACAAGGCTCCTCAACCTTCCGTTCACCATGAATCCGATTGCCCGGCTAACAGGCTGATTTTTCTGCACTCTTGGGGATGTGAATTCTGCATGGGAAGTACAGAGGGATCGCGGACCACAAAAACACTCTACTTACGTAGGGACACGGCTTTTCCATGGCGGCAGAACAGGATACATTCCGTTTCCGTAAACGGAAGGCATTCCGCTTTGGGAGGAACATATGCTGAAATCCACACTGGCCACCGCACTGCTTGCGGCGGGTCTGATCTCCGCCTCGGCCACGATGTCCCTGGCAGGCGATGCCAAAGGTGACTGGGTGCGTCCCAACGGGGCATCCAAGATCCGCATCAGCAACTGCGGCAGCGCGCTTTGCGGCAAGCTGATCTGGCTGCGCGAACCGCGCAACGACACCAAAAACCCCGACGCCTCCAAACGCGACCGGCCGCTGCTTGGCGTTCAGATCGTGCAGGCTATGAAGCCGACGGGCAAGGAAGATCAGTGGAAGGGCTCTGTCTATAATGCCGAAGATGGCAAGACCTATACCGGCTTCATCGAACTGACTTCCGGCAACAAGCTGAAGCTGGAAGGCTGCGTGCTCGGCGGGCTCATCTGCAAGGGCGAGACCTGGTCGCGCGCGCAATAATCGGCAGAAAACTTGCGCAGCTTGCCAAATCCCACGATTTGGCCATCGCCCCGTCGCAATTGCTGGTCACAAGTGTGGCGCATCCAAAACCAGCAATGCGGCGGGGTTCCTGTGCGGTACGGTTCTCTTATCGGTTTCAAACGCTTCCGGCTTCAGCCCCTGTTGCGGCGTGGCCTTTGTGCAGGCCTTTTGACGGCCCTTGCGCCGGCACCGCTCTCCGGCGCGGCTGCCTCACCGGATGTCACCGGCAACTGGCTGACGCCTGCGGGTGCCGTGATCGAAATTGCCGCCTGCGGCAAGGAGCCCTGCGGCAGGATCGTCCGTTTTCCGCCGCCCAAGGGCTATACGATGCAGTCGACGCCCGACCTCAACAACAAGGATGAAACGAAGCGGAACCGCAAGGTCCTTGGCCTCAAGGTCATCTGGCGCATGGCGCCGCAGCCTGACGGATGGACCGCCCGCGTCTACGACCCGCGCCGCGGCTTTTCGGCGGACGCGACCCTACGGAAAACCAGTGCGCAGAGCCTGGAAGTCAGGGGCTGCGTGCGCGTGGTGTTCAATGTCTGCGAAACGGAAACCTGGCAGAAGATGAACTGAACAGGTAGCTCGTCACGGCACCAGAAACACGCACTGCGCGAGATTTGACTATTTCTCTCGTTAAACGTCTAATAATTCGACGTAGCAACGGGGGGAAACAATATGGCAAAGACATTCACAGCTCTGGCGGAAGGCGACAGCTGGTTCAACCTGCCGGACTTCCCGATCGGTCTGCCGATCGTCGGCGGCACCGATACCGACCTTGTCCGGGAGTTGCAGAAACGCGGCCACAGGATCGATAGCATTGCCCATTTCGGCGATACGCTGACGGATATCGCCTCGGCCAGCGACTATGTTACAGCCCTGGAAAACACCCATTATGACGCCTTCCTGCTATGCGGCAGCGGCAACGATCTACTGGGCGGGGGAGATATGTGGAAATATCTGCAGATCTACCACTTCGACTGGAGCGCCGAGAAACACGTCAAGCGCAGCTTTGAAATCAAGCTGCTGCAAATGGAGATGATCTATCAGGAAATCATCGAGCTCGCGCTGGAACGGTCAAGGAACAAGAAGCTCCGAATTGTCAGCCATGGCTACGACTACGCCATCCCGCAAAAGCGAGGATACTGGCTGGGCGAGCCCATGAAGCGTCAGGGTATTGTCAAGGCGAAGTTGCAACAGGAGATCGTCAGGATCATGATCGACGAACTCTATTCCATGCTCAACCGGTTGAGCCGACAATACAAAAAGAGCTTTACCTATGTCGACTTCCGCAAAACGGTCGGCAAGCGCTGGCATGACGAACTCCACCCGCGCAAAGCCGCCTTTTCCGATCTTGCAGAGAAGCTGGAAACCCGCGTGAAAAAGGTCCTCTAGGCAGAAAGCTGCCGGACGATGCGCGGCTATGCTGAAAGATCCTATTCGCAGCGTTCAGAGAAACATCTTCTTGTAGCCGAGATGGCTCTGCTCGAAACCGAGACGCTGGTAGAAGTGGTGCGAGCCTTCGCGTTCCTTGTTGGACGTCAGCTGGACCATGCAGGCACCGGCTTTCCGGGCCAGAGCCTCGGCATGGTCCATCATCAGCCGTCCAACGCCTGTGCCGCGCTGGTCGGCACGCACATGCACGCTTTCCAGTTCCACCCGCGGCCGGCCACGAAAGGCGAGGCCTTTCAGGACATGGATCTGATAGGTTCCGACGACCTCCCCCTCCGCATCGATCGCAACGTAGATATCGCATTCCGGGGCAGTCACAAGCTCATCGAAGGCAGACCGGTAATCCTGCCAGTTCTCGAACTCCCTGTCCTTGCGCGCGCTGGTCGCGCCCGCATTGATGATCGCGACGATTTCTCGCAGATGTTCGGGACGGGCTTTTTCGATGGTGATCTGTGGGGTCATGACATGGGCTCAATGAAAGGGAAACGGCGTCTATCCAGCAAGTCACCGGCAGACCGGCTCGTTCGGATCGATCTCGGCAACTCCCCACCAGGTGCTGCGCCAGCCCGGCGCTTTCCATAGGTGCGGCCAGGCCCCTTTCAGATAGACAGCCGACAGCGGGTCCGTTCCCTGCCAATAAGCGGATTTGCGGAAGCGCTCAGTGGCCGGCTCCTGAGGCTCACCGTCCCCCTCTTCCCAGATGAAGAAGCATTTTTCACGTGGGTCGGACGCTGCCGGAATGCTGCCGGTGACAATACGGGCCTCTGGAAAGAGGACGCGCAAGTTGCCGCCCGTGTAGCCGTCATCGGCAATCAGGGTGGCGTTTGCGGCGCCGAGGCCTGTCAACGGCGCCTGAAGACCGGCATAGGGTTTCATGTGCCTGCACTTGCCGCCGCACCAGAACTTGTCAGGAGCAAGGAGACCGGGCACCCGTGCGGTGAAGGCCACTGCGGAGAAAGCTAGGATCACCACCAATAGCCAGCGCCATTGCCGCTGAAAGTCGAAGCGTTCCAGATCGGCAAAGAGCCAGACCGGCAGCAGCAACAGAAGCGGGTGCATGTGCCGCTCCTTGACATAGGTGGCTCCCGTCAAGGCGATCATCAGCGCCGTCAGGCCGATCATGACAAGGACGACGCGCCCGCAAAGCCGCGCGATGTCGTTCACTGCCGGCTCCTGCGCTGTCATCCGGCCGAGATAACGCGGCCAGAAGAGGAGCAGAAGCACCGGCACAAGGGGAACGGAAAAACCGAGCAGGCCGAAGGCCAGCTTGCCGAGTCCCTCTCCGGCCCGCATGACATGAGAACTCTGCGCGGTGACCCCCATCGTGTCGGAGACGGAAGCAAGCAGCTTCATGCCTTCGCTTATGATCCAGTAGGCGTAGGGACTATAGACCAGGGCTGCCGCAAGCGGCACCAGGACCAGACCGGCAAGACGCAGGCGGCCCCGCCAGACCGGGTCGCTTGCAGCGGCGATCACCAGCGCCAGCGCAAACAGCGGATAGGAGTGTTTGCCGAGCAGCCCCGCCCCGGCGGCAAGCCCAAAAAGCACATAAAAGCCAAGCTTCCCGCTCTCCAGTGCTTTTAGGAAGAAAAAGGCGCTCATCGCGCAGGCAGTTGTCAGCACCACCGTGTGGGTGACGCCTTCATGCAGGTTCCAGCCGAACTGGTAGAAGAGCGAATAGGAGAAGGCGCAAAGCGCGGCGAGGCGCGGGTCGGCGATTGCCTTGCGGGCGATCAGGAACAGGAACAGGGCCGCAATTGAAATCAGCCCGTACTTGACGAAAAGCGCCGCCCAGATCGTCGGGCCGAACACCTGCTGCGCCGACCACAGCAGCCATTCATAGAGCGGCGGCTGGCGCAGCATGTAACCGGGCTCGAGGCTCTGAACCAGAATGTTCTCGAACATGTCGTCGGTGCCGAGCACCGGAGAGATCAGCGCACGCAGCAGCAGATGGGCAAGGCCCCAGAGCGCGACGATGGCCCAGACGCCGAAAGGCGTGGCATAAAGGGGAGCTGTCCCTGTTTCGGCGGTCCTGGTTCGAAGCATCATGGCAGGGGAATACAAGATTTTCGAACGCCTGTAACCTCGCATTTTCCCTGCAAAAACAAACGCACGGCCTTGGCCGTGCGTTCTTTGTCAACCCCCTGGGCGCAGCCTCAAAGAGCAGGCAACGGTGGCAACGGCGTCTTCAGCCATTTTTTCGACAGGCCATCGAGTTTGCCGTTCAGTTTCTTTTGCAGAACAAAGACGTTGACCCATTGCAGCAGATCGATGTTGCCGGTCTTCACACCGATGAAGGACGGCGAGTTGGCGATAATGAACTTGTTTTCCAGGCCGAAGTCCGGGTTCTCATTGGCAATGCCGAGCGCAACCATGTTACCGGTCACGATGACGTCGGCCTGGCCGGAGACATAGGCGGCAATGGTGGCGGCATTGTCGCCGAATCGGATGATTTCCGCATCCGCCGGTGCATCTTCTGTAATCGCGAGATCTTCAAGCGTGCCACCGGTGACGGCGATTTTCTTGCCGGCCAGGTCGGCGATGCCGGATACCGCGACGTCCGGCTTGGCGAACGCGCCAGAGAAGAACGGTGCATAGGCGTGAGAGAACCAGATGGACTTGGCTCTTTCCGGATTGGCACCGAGCGTTGCGATGACAAGGTCCGCCTTGTCGGTTTCCAGGAAAGGTATGCGCTGCTTGGACGTGACCGGCACGAGTTCCAGCTCGACCCCGAGATCTTCCGCAATCATCTTGGCGACATCGATGTCATAGCCTTCATATTCACCTTCGCTGCCCAATGACCCGAAGGGAGGGAAGTTTTCCGGTGTTGCGATCTTGATCTTGCCGGCAGCCAGGATGTCCTTCAGTTCCGCCGATGCGGGACTTGCCGCACTCAGCGCGACGGCCAGGGCGAGGCTTGCCAGCCCCAGGAATTTCTTCAGCATTGTTCGACCCTCCATAGGTTCTTGAAACGGCTTCTGTATTCAGGCGGCGGTTGCTTTGCCGACCCTGGACGATGCGGATCCCAGGCGCTTTTCGAGGCGCCTGGACCACACGGACAGCGGAAAACAGAGAGAGAAGTAGATCATCGCCATGATCGGATAGATGACGAAGGGCTGCGTGCCGGGCACGGGTGCATTTGCCCAGCGTTTGCCGACGGTCATCAGGTCGTGAAAGCCGATGATGTAGGCAAGCGAAGTGCCCTTGATGATCTGGACCATGAAGCCAACCGTGGGTGCGATCGCCAGGCGAAACGCCTGCGGCAACACGATCAGCAGCATGATCTGCGCAAAGGTCATCCCGAGCGCCTTGCCACCCTCGTGCTGACCGGCAGGAATGGCCGTCAGCGCGCCGCGCCAGACCTCGGCGAGGTAGGCGCTGGTATAGAGCGTCAAGGCAATGCCGGCCGCCCGCCACGGATCGACCTGGATCGAAAACAGATGCGGTATCCCGAGCCCGAGCAGAAACAGCAGCATGAGGAGAGGTACGGACTGGAACAGCCACGTATAGGCGGTGAAGATCCGTTTCAGCAACCGGAGCGGCGACACTCGCGCCGCCGTGACGCACATCCCTATGAGGCCGCCACCGACAAAGGCGATGAGCGACAGGTAGATCGTGTATTGCGTTGCTTCCAGGAGCTGAAACAGCACGATGCCGAACGGCTTGCCGAGCAGGCTGACCAGGATCTCCCTCATCGCGCCACCTTCCACCTGAACAACCTGTCGTGCAGCAGGGCCAGCAGGCTTTTGAACGCAAGCGACATGAGGAGGTAGATCACTGTCAGCGTGAAGAAGACCTCGAAGGACCGGAAGTTGCGGCTGTCGATATAAAGACCCGCCCAAGTGAGATCGGTGACACCGATCTCGGAGATGATGCCGGTGGTCAGAAACAGGAAGATGAACTGGCTGTTCAGCGACGGATACATGGCCGCCACTGCCTGCGGCAGGCATATCTTCACGAAACTCAGCCAGCGGGGGAGACCGAGCGCATCGGCCGCCTCCGACTGCCCTGCCCCCAGCGCAACAAGCCCGGCGCGCAAGATTTCGGCAAAATAGGCGGAGAAATTGATCGACAGCGCCAACAGGGCATGGGCCCAGAAAGGCCACTGGTAGCCGAGCAGAAGCGGTAGGCCGAAGGCGACGAAGAACATCTGCACAATCAGCGGGGTATTGCGGATGAACTCGACATAACCCGTCGCCAACTGCGCGAGGACCGGAACCCGGTAGTGACGTACCGCAGCCAGAAGCACAGCTAGTGCGAACCCCAGAAGACCACCACCGACGGTCAGGACGGCGCTGACCAGCGCGCCCTTTGCCAGAAGCCAAAGATATTCCGGATTCCGATAGATTTCGAAAAATCTAAGATTGGTCATTGCTGCCAACCAAAGACACCAGCCCTAGCCACATGAAAAATCTGCCCCCACACTTCGTACATCGCGAGAACAGCAAGGTCCGTGCCAATGGGTAATATCGGAGACATTTGCGATATAGCGAGGGACGCTATTTCTGCATCAAGCGTTATACGCAGGCACTTGCACGGTTATTGAGCAAATACTTGACCTGAATTCTTGCGTAACGTCAGCCGTCAATTGCCGGCCGTACCCCGCTCGAAGGCCTTTTGAGGCCCGTTGCGGCGCAAAGGCTTCGCGGCCGAGACAGCCCGAAGGTTCCAGATCTTGGAAAACGGCTAGTTGAGAAATTCCCAAGTGTCCGCGCCGTCGAAATGGCGCAGGCCGATGGCTTCGATGGTGCCGGGCTCTGCAAGGCGCAGGTTGACAGCCATACGGCCCGGGGCCTTGTCCGAAATGCTTGCCCAATGGGTGGTACAGCCGCAGGTCTTGCAGGTGTGGAAGGCAAGGCCCTTGTCACCCCAGGAATAGCTGAACGTTGCTTCCGGAGCCGCCTGAATTTCGATGTCTCCGGTTTCGCCATGGCCCCAGACGGTGCCGAGACGCCGGCAGATGGAGCAATTGCATTCCACCGCATGTCTGGGCTGTGTCTTCATTTCGTAAGACACAGCACCGCAATGGCAGGATCCGGTGATCGGCAGATCGACGGACATCGCACGCTCCTCGCCGGCCCGAGCTTACTCCAGGCCGATCTTCTGCTTCAGCATGTCGCTGACGGCCTGCGGGTTGGCCTTGCCCTGGGACTGTTTCATCACCTGGCCGACAAACCAGCCGAGCAGACCCGGCTTGGCAATCGCCTGCTGGACTTTGTCCGGGTTGGCGGCGATGATCTCGTCGACAATGGTCTCGATCGCGCCGAGATCGGTCACCTGCTTCATGCCGCGCTCTTCGACGATCTTTGCCGGGTCGCCGCCTTCGGACCAGACGATCTCGAAGAGGTCCTTGGCGATCTTGCCGGAGATGACGCCTTCCTTGATGAGGTCGACGATGCCGCCGAGCTGGGCTGCGGAGACCGGGCTTGTGGCCAGGTCCTTGCCTTCCTTGTTGAGGCGGCCGAAGAGCTCGTTGATCACCCAGTTGGCGGCAAGCTTTGCATCGCGGCCTTTGGCAACTTGCTCGAAGAAGTCGGCCGATGCCTTCTCGGCAACCAGGATATCGGCGTCATAGGCGGTCAGGCCATAAGCGCTGACGAAACGGTTCTTCTTGTCGTCCGGCAGTTCGGGCAGGTGCTGGGCCAGCTCGTCTACAAAGACTTGCGTGAATTCCAGCGGCAGAAGGTCCGGATCCGGGAAATAACGGTAGTCATGCGCTTCTTCCTTGGAGCGCATGGATCGGGTCTCGCCCTTGACGGCGTCGAAGAGACGGGTTTCCTGGTCGATCTTGCCGCCGTCTTCCAGGATCGCGACCTGACGGCGGGCCTCATATTCGATGGCCTGGCCGACGAAACGGATCGAGTTGACGTTCTTGATCTCGCAGCGGGTGCCGAAGTCTCCGCCCGGACGGCGCACGGAGACGTTGACGTCGGCGCGCATGGACCCCTGGTCCATGTTGCCGTCGCAGGTGCCGAGATAGCGCAGGATAATGCGCAGCTTGGTGAGATATGCCTTGGCTTCGTCGGCCGAGCGCAGATCCGGCTTCGAGACAATTTCCATCAGCGCGACGCCGGACCGGTTCAGGTCGACGAAGGACATGGTCGGGTGCTGGTCGTGCAGCGACTTGCCGGCATCCTGTTCCAGGTGCAGGCGCTCGACGCCGATCTCGACCTGCTCGTCCGGCATGTCGAGCAGGATCTTGCCCTCGCCGACGATCGGCTGCTTGAACTGGGAGATCTGGTAGCCCTGCGGCAGGTCCGGATAGAAGTAGTTCTTGCGGTCGAAGACGGATTTCAGGTTGATCGCCGCCTTCAGGCCAAGACCCGTGCGGATTGCCTGACGCACGCACTCCTCGTTGATGACGGGCAGCATGCCGGGCATGGCGGCGTCGACGAGGCTGACATTGTCGTTGGGGTCCCTGCCGAATTCCGTCGAGGCACCGGAAAAGAGCTTGGCTTCGGACGTGACCTGGGCATGGACTTCCATGCCGATCACGATTTCCCAATCGCCCGTCGCGCCCTTGATGAATTTCTTCGGATCGGGTGTGCGTACGTCGACAATCGTCATCTTCGTCAAAAATCCTGTTCGTCTGATGCCGCGCCCAAATAGACAGCAGGAAGGATTGCTGCGGCGCGAATATATAGCCGTTTGATGACCTAGTCGGGAATTGACGCGGCTGCAAGGTTTTCCTTACGCCGAGGCGATGCTTTCACACAGGCGCAGGTGTCCGAAACGGTGCCTGGCGGGACAATGGCAATTTGTGAAGCGTCACGACGGATACCTGCCGTCATCCCGGTCGCTGCGCAGCGGAAGGGCGGGAGCAAGGACTCCAGCACCGCGGCCTGTGATCCGTCCCGAATGACGGAGTTTCCTGGGCCTCCGCTTTCGCGGAGATGGCACTGTTCTTTGCGTCCAGGCTCCGTACCCTGCTTCAAAGACGCTTACTCTCGTGACAACTCACCCGGATGCCGGATGCTGGGCCTGGCCCGTGCGCATGATGAAGCCGATGAGGACGGCAACCGCCTGGTAGAGTTCGATCGGGATTTCCTGGTCGATCTCGATCTGGGAAAGCGCTTCGGCCATCATCGGATTGTGCTCGATCGGCACGCCTGCTTCGCGCGCCAGGCGTTCTATCTGCTCGGCAATGGAACCGGAGCCCTTGGCGGTGACGACAGGGGCACCCTCGTTTTCATATTGCAGGGCAACTGCGATCTTCTTGTCCGGCTTTTTCTGGTCAGCCATCATGCCCTCACGATTGCCGGTCGATCATCGCACCATAGCGGGCGGCGGTTCTTTGCGGCAGGCCGCGGATCAGGCGCAGGTCCTGAAGGTCCAGTCCGGCATCGGCAAAGGCCGCTTCCATGGTCTCGCGCTGCGCGGTCAAGGCATCGAACGTTTCCTTGCGGTCCACCCACAAGCTGGCGTAAGTGCCGCCGCCACGCAGGCTGATGGCCGCTTCCAGCGGCCCGGTTGCCGTGAGGTCCAGGGCGAAACGCAGCCGCCAGGAGGGCTCGTCCTCCTCCCCCTCTTCCTTGCCGTTGCCGTCGCGTCCGATCTGCATCTGCAGGACGGCGGTTTCCTGCCCGAGGGCGAGCGGCAGTTCCAGCACCAGATCCATCGGCCGGGAGGCCATGCGCGGCGCGTCCTCACCGCCATGCCGCGTGTTTGCAAGCTGGGTCAGCCGGATGCGGGCCAGGGCTGAATCCGTTTCTTTCAGCAGCGCCGTCAGGTTCTGCGGTGCAGCGCCCGCCCAATAGCCGCTGGCAGCCTGCTGCGCCTGACCCTGTGGCGAACCATGCAGGGAAGGTGCCGGCGGCTGTCCTGCCGGCCGCGCGATCTCGGACCGGGCCCCAAGCTGCTGAAGGAGCGTCTTGAAGGAGAGTAGCGCGGATTTCAGATCCGGCAGCCCTGCCGGGTATGCCGACGGCAAGGCAAGCTGTGCCTCACGGAACTGGCCGGAAAGCTGTACGGCCGTCTGCAGGCTGCTGCCCGTCATGGATTGCGATGTGTTGAGCCGGAGACCCAGGATCTGCTGCATCGCCCTGACCACCGGATCGGGCAGCGACACTGCACCCGACGACTGCGCGTTCATCAGCGAACCGATCTGCGCAAAGAGGCTGCCGAGACCTGTTTGCTGCTCGGCAAGCGGCTGGCGCAACTGCTCGGCGATCTGGCGGACCGGACTGGCGATACTTTGCGAGCCCGCGGCAGACGCCACCGGTGTTCCGGCCGTCGGGATACCGGCCGCTGAGTTACCCGCCGTCGCGGCACCGGCTGCATAGGGTGCTGCCGCTCCCGGTCGGCCGAAATAGGCAGTTTGGGATGTTGCCGGATTTCCCGGCCGTAGACCCTGCTCAGGGAAATTGACGGCTGCACCGGGTTGCGGAGAAGGAACTCCGGCTGCTGCGGTTCCGGCCGCCGTCGCGAAAGACGCAGTTGGAACAGCAGCTTGCCCCGACGAAGGCGGTGTGGCTGCGCTTCCAGGGTTGCCGGCAACCTGCGCCGCGGAACCAATTTGCCCCGGCGCGCCCGCCGGCACGGGCGGAACCTGGCCGGATGGACCAGCGAGGGCCTGTGACCCGGAGCCTGAATTGACGGCGGGCGGCGCAGGCGGCTGGCCCTGCGGCGCGGGGTTTGTTCCGGAGGGCGGCTGCGAAACCGCTCCGCCTCGGGAGCTGATCTGCGCGGGACCCTGGGCGGGAAACTGGGCGGGAATTTGGCCAAAAACCTGGGCGGACACCCCCGCCGGAAGGTCAGCCTGAGCGGGCACGCCTGCCGCAGGGACCACACTGGATGAAATTGGCGCCTGCACACCCGCCCGCATCCTCTCGCCGGCAGTGGCTGGAGTCTGGCCGCTCTGGGCAAGCTGCTGGGTCGCCTGAGCAGCAGCAGGCGCTTGTGGCGAGAATCCCTGACTTGCCCCCGGAGCCTGTCCCGTCCCTGCAGTCCCTTGCCCTGTCCCAGCAATCCCCTGCCCCGTCCCGCCTTGTCCGGCGGCATACAGCGCCGCGTTGCCGGGCGTAGTCGCTGTGGCAACAGTCGGCACGTTCGCAGTGGCAGCTCCGGCGACTTGAGGGACGGTCTGGCCCGCAATCTGGCCTAAAGCCGGAGGTGTTACCGGGGCCGGGGCGGTGGAGCCAGCCAAGGCAGGCGTTGAAGAGGTCGGTCCGGAAGGCAATGTAGCGGCTTGCGCGAGGCTGGTCGTTTGCAAACCGGAAGGTACGGAGGGCGTGGCAGGCGCTGAAGCGGTTGGCTGGCTTGGCGCCGGCTGAGCGGCAGTTTGCGGCGGGGACGCCGAGGCGGCAACCGGTGGCTGGGGTGAAACTCCGCCAGAAGGTGTGCCGCCTGCCGGAAGCTGATTTCCGGCACCCGAAGCCGGAAACTGGACACCTGAAGATGGGGCCCCAGGGGACGGGACGCCAGGAGACTGGACGCCAGGAGACGGGACGCCGGGAGATTGGGAACCAGAAGATTGAGCGCCGGGACTTGTTGCCGGAACACCATCGGCACTCACAGACAGCACCTGAACGAGATGGGCCAAAACCGGTGCGGGCCTTGCGACCGGCGTCTGGACCGCCGCAGGCTGGGATGTGACCGGTGCAGAACCGGATGGCTGTGGCGTGACGCCCGCAGATGTTGGGGACTGAGGTTGGCCCTGTGCCGAGGTCTGTGCCGGGGTCTGGGCCGGGGTCTGGGCCGGGGTCTGGGCCGGGGTTTGGGCCGGGGTCAGGGTTTGGGGTTGCGATTGGACGTTTGCCGGCGCTGAAGATTGCGGTGCGGCCAGATCTGCCACCTTGCCGGTGGTGATCAGGATTGCCGGCTGCTGCTTGCTGCCCGACACCGTCACTGTGACCTCAGCCCCTTCGGGCAAGGGAGCGGCCACGCGCAATTCCAGCCTGGTATCGGCCGTTGCAAGACGCACGACCCCGCCGGGCAGGTTCGCCTCGACCCGGGCCTTGAGTTCCGTCCCCGGCTCAAGTCCCTTGGTGACGGCACCATTGCCGGTCGCCTGCGGCAGCGGTGACGCGCTTACCGTTTCAACCATCGCACCGTCTCCGGGTTCTCGCCCTCCGGATCAGGCAAAGTCTTCCGGAGGAATGCGGAATCATAGGCCCGCAGTATGGCCGCTTTCTTAAGGCTTGCCCAGAGATGACCAGAGATGCCCAGAGTTACGCGTCGTTGCGCAGGCGCTTGACCGGGGTTGACCCTGATCAAGGCGTCTCCGGCCGGACTGGCGCAAGGTCAATTTCTGAACCAGTGCCGCCGACAACGGCGAGCCTCGATGAAGAAGGACCGGGCGGCAACCGCTGCACCCGCCCCGCCGGAAGGAGACCCGATGTGAACTGGATGGACCGCCTGAACGAGCGCGCCGAGCTCATGGGCAGAATGCTGGAAACAATCGGCGCCATGAAGACCATACCGACCGGGGCCTACACCGACGCCGCGATGCAAAGAGCCGCCCATCGCTGCATCAACTGCCGCGAAACAGACGCCTGCCATGCCTTTCTGGACAGCCATCCGGACGGCGCGGACAAGGCCTTGCCGAATTGCCCGAATGCGCTGTTGTTCAACAGCTGGCTGGAAAGCTGACGCAGGAGCTGGAGTGGCTTAACTGCTGCGTCGGCGGCGGTTGAACCAATAGGCTACCGCGGAAGCGGCAAGTCCGCCCGTGAAACGGAACGGAAACACGGCCAGGGCCCCGGCATCGTGCGCAAAGGGCTGCGGTACGGAAAGCGCGCCGATCGCCCCGTCCAGGATGAGTGTGAGTGTTGCGGCAGCAAAGCCCGCGATCCAGAGCTTTTGCGGGCGGTCCGCCCGCCAGCCGAGATACAGGCCGATCAGGATCGCAAAGGGATTGAGCAGGCCCGACAGGCCGAACAGGTCCAGCCAGGTTTCTGAAAGCATCGTCATGGGTCCCTCTTAACCGCAGCTGCACGAAATAGCGAGCCGCTTTCAGATTGGGTGAGCCAAAATCTCCGCGGCAATTTGCACCTTTCCTGCCATGGCCCAGGGCCACTATCGGCGACATCGCGGAAATATTGAGAAAAACAAATCTTGCCGAAAAACATGAAAAAAAATTCATGTAAGTATGTGTGGTTTTATTTCACCGCACCCTATGCTAACCTGACAGGTGAAAGTATTTGTTCACACTGGCCGTTTGCGGCTCTCATTGCGTCAGACACGTTTTAAAACTCATGAATATACTGAGGCCTATTGAAGAAGACGATCCGACCGTCGAAACTTTGCTGAAGACGGATCGCAGACTTGCGATTCTTTGCGGTCATTGCGGACGCTTCCGCTATATGAATTCTTCCAGGTTTTCAGCGCATCAGAAAGTATCCGACTTGAGCGACACCCTCACCTGCGCCTCCTGCGGTTCGAAAGACGTGAAAGCCGTTCCTGTTTCCCGCAACCCGGACAGCGGATACTGGCCAGCAGAATGCAGCTGACACCCGTCGGCAAGTAAAACTCGCTTCAAGGCCAAACGTCAGTCTTCGAAATTCGGCCGGTCGCCCAGGAGATAACGCGGTCCACGGCCCTTGCTGGCTGCCGCATCGCCCGCATTATAGAGCTGGCAGGATTTCATCGACAGGCAGCCACAGCCGATGCACGCGTCGAGTTTGTCGCGCAGCGCTGTCATGCGGGCAATGCGCTCGTCAAGATGGCTGCGAAATTCGCGGCTGATGCGCGTCCAGTCCGACTTCGTCGGCGCCCGCCCCTCCGGCAGACGTTTCAACTGGCCGGCAATCTCGGAAATGGAAAACCCGAATTCCTGCGCCACCAGCACGAAGGAGAGCCGGCGGATATCCGCCCGCAGGAACCGCCGCTGCCCGCCCGCATTGCGCGCCGGATGAACCAGCCCCTTGTCCTCGTAGAAGCGGATGGCGGAGACCGACAGGCCGGTACGGTCCGCCAGTTCGCCTATGGAGAGAAGATCGGTACCTTTCATAAGCTTCTCCAATTTTTTGCCTTTCTGCACTTGACCTCAACTTTACTTGAGGAATTATCTCCAGTGTCCAAGAAAGGTCAAACCCTGAAAGGACACGACATGAGCAGCGCTTTTCTGGAACATGTGAACGTTACCGTCAGTGACCCCGAGGCGACGGCAAAACGGCTTGAAGACTGGTTCGGCTGGACGGTACGCTGGAAGGGAGCAAGCCTCGGCGGCGGCACGACCTATCATATCGGCAATGAGACCAGCTATGTAGCCGCTTACGCGCCGCCGAAACAGACGACCAAAGTGCCGGGTGATAGCTACAGCCACCATGGCGGGCTCAACCATATCGCCGTCGTCGTCGACGATCTCGACGCCACCGAGGATCGCATCAAGGCAGGCGGATACAAGACCCACAATCACGGCGACTACGAACCCGGCCGCCGCTTCTACTTCGACGACGATGACGGCATCGAATTCGAGGTCGTCAGCTACGCCAAATGAGTTTGAAAAACGATGGGGACGGACTTCACCGTCCCTGCCGTTTTGCCCTGTTCCGGTCAGTGCCCGCTCAGCACCAGGGTCTTGATCGGGAAGAGAAGCGCTTGCAGTCTCAAGAGAATTGCATGCACCAGTCCGACAGTATCGACAACATGCAGGAAAACAAATTGTCCGGTGCCGAGCGGCTGCCCAGAAGATAGCCTGTCGTGATTGGAGGTATAGGCGTTGACGGTGCATACAGCACCCGGCGGCAAATCTCTTAACCCGTCCTTGTAGAGCGGCTCCAGAACTGTTGTGATCGTCCCAGGCTTGACCGTACGGATGGTGTCGAGCAACTGGCCGCTTGCGTTAATCTGTCCCGACGCTATCTGCGACTGGATGTCGGTTACGACAAGCGGAATTATCTTGAAGGGCAACGCGCCGCAGAATGCCTCGCCGACCATTCCTTCCCTCAGAACCTGCGCCTCGATCTGGCCGAAACCGGCTACGATCCGCTCACGCTGGGCATCTTTGGGTATAAGCACCCCCGCAGGCCGCATCAGCGGGTTCACAATGTCGCCGCGCCGCAGGATGAACTGGCTGACCGTGCCGTCGACGCCGGCATATATTGTCATCTTGTCCAATTCGACCTGTGCTTCGCTGAGCCGTGCTTCCGCACTTTTCAACTTTGCCGGCAAGGAGACATTGATCTTCGTGGTGACAAGCTCCCGGTTGGCTTCGGCAGCACGCAAGCCACCCTGAAGGGAGGCAACGACGTTCTGCAGTTTTTCGATGTCTCTTTGGCTGACAACGTTTGCATTGCGGTCAAAAAGTTCCTGACGCGTGTCCAGTTCGTCCTGGGCCTGTTTCAGCGCTGCCGTTGCCTGGGCGACCTGGGCGGTCGCGACAGCGAGTTCGCCCTGTGCCATGGCGAGTTCGCCGTTGATTTCCTCGATCTGCTGTTGTGCAGTCAGCACGTCGGCTTCCTGTGTCGTACTGTCCAGCTTGAAGATCGGATCGCCTTTCTTGACCTCGAACTCAAGTTCGAGCGGTATGTAGGTCTCAACCACACGCCCGGAACTTTCAGGCAGGATTGGTATCGTGCGGAACGTGGAGACCGCTGAAGCTGCAGTCGGATGGTAGTAGAAGATCAGGGTGATCAGCGACACCGTCAGCATCAGGCAGAGTACAATGCCGTAGCGCAGCTCGTACCAGACAGAAAAAAGCGTGATCTCGTAGCCGATCCGCTTGCCCTGGGCATAGCGGCGGTAAAGATAGTCGGGCAGCACAGTAAGAAGTGAGCAGAAAAGGAGCTCAAACATGTTGCGGCTCCTCCTTGTTCAGTTCCTGCCCCGATTGCTCGGGCGGGCTCTTGGCCGTCTCTTTCTGTGCCTTTCCGGCATGCGGTGAAGCGGCCAGGGTCTCCGGTTGGCTCACAGCACTTTCTTCCCGGTTTTCCACGTTCCCGCCATTACTCTCCGGTGCCCCGGAAGAACTGTCTCCCTTTCCGGACAGACGGTTCAGGGAATGAGCGATGGATTCGATTGGTGTCCGGAAATCCGGAAACTGAATGAAGGCAAGGATGAGCGCCGCTACCCAGAAGATGTTGTTGTGGGTGAGAAGCGCAAGCAGGCCGAGCACGGCCACCAGCTCGAAATGCACCCGCCCGTGCTTGTGGGCGAGCCGTTCAGGAATGGAATGCAGATGCAGGTAAAAAACACCTGCCAGGACCGCACCGACGATCAGTACGCCGATCATGACGGTCATGAGCCAGTCGCTGCCGTCGGCCGACGGCAGAAACGGCGGCAGGTGATGCGGCGCAAGCTGATGCGCTTGGTCGGCCATTGGTCTTCCCCTTGACGCAAGCAGGGCGCCACCGGTTGCGTGGCGCCGTCGCGTCACCTTAAAAGGGTTTCCGTTTCTTGCGTATGAAAAAGAGTGGCTGTGGAAGACTTTGGCACCGAGGGGGCCGCCATCGACGAGGACCATGTCTTCCCGCCTGCCGGACGACCGGCGGAGACGCCGAAAGAAGGCGCCTTCGCCTTGCACTGTTTACCGGGGCGCCATGCGGATGGCACCGTCGAGGCGGACGGTTTCGCCGTTCAGCATGTCGTTTTCACAGATTGCTTTGACCAACTGGGCATATTCTGTGGCGCGTCCGAGGCGGGAGGGGAACGGCACCTGCAGGCCGAGGGATTCCTGCACCTCCTGCGAGAGGCCGAGCAGCATCGGTGTTTCGAAGATGCCAGGGGCAATCGTCATGACGCGGATGCCTGACTTGGAGAGATCGCGGGCGACCGGCAGCGTCATGCCGGCGACACCGGCCTTGGACGCGGCATAGGCGACCTGACCGATCTGACCGTCAAATGCGGCAACCGATGCCGTGGAGACAATGACACCGCGTCCGCCATCGGCGGTCACCGGGTCGAGCGTCGCCATGCCGGTGGAGGCAATCGAAAGGCAGCGGAAGGAGCCGATCAGATTGACGGCGACCACCTTCTCGAACATGTCCATCGGATGCGGCTCGCCGCGCGAGGTCGTCTTCGCCACCGGTGCGATGCCCGCGCAGTTGACCAGGATGCGTTCCTGACCGTGCGCGGCGCGTGCCTTCGCAAAGCCTGCCTCGACGCTCTCCTGACCGGTCACGTCCACATCGGCAAAGACACCGCCGATTTCGGCCGCGACAGCCTCGCCCTGGTCGGCGTTCCGATCGAACAGGGTCACCTTGACGCCTTCGCCCGCCAGCATGCGAGCCGTGGCAGCGCCCAATCCGGATGCGCCGCCGGTCACGATGGCGGCAAGGGTTGAATCCAGTTTCACATCAGCCTCCAGAGATAGTAATTCATTGAAAACAATGAATTTAATCTTTCACATTGACGGGAAGGTCAACTTGAGCGGCAAAGTGACCGAGAATGACGTCCCGGTCAAGTCTTTCCGCATAGGCTTTAGGGGCAGAAAACCGGTTGAACTTTCAGGATTAGCGGGCGAGCACGATCAGGTCGAGCGGCTGTTTGACCCCGGCGACGGTGACGCCGGTGCGATCTTCGATCAGAGGCAGATCGAAGCCCTGCGTTCTTGCCAGTTCGAACGTCGCCTTGTCCGTCAGAGCCTTGGAATTCTGTGCCTTGTTGGCATCTTCCAGCTTCGCCGCCCGATTGACCGCATCGCCGATCACGGTGAATTCCAGCCGCCGCTTCGAGCCGATCACGCCGACGGTGACCGGACCGGCAGCGACCGCCGTTCCAATGGCAAGATGTCCCGGCCAGCCCGCCTGTGTGAAGCGCTGCTGTTCATTTGCGGCACAAGCGACGAGACGCTGAGCCGCCCGAAGGGCATCTGCTGCGTAGGTACCGGACGGGTACACGGCACCGAAGGTTGCCAGGATGCCGTCGCCGAGAAACTTGTCGACACGCCCGCCTTCTTCCGTGATCACGTCGACGGCCATATTCTGGTATTCAGCCAGCACCGCCAGCACGATTGCGGGCGGCAGCCCGGCCGAGGTCGAGGTAAAGGAACGGATATCCGCGTAAAGGATTGCCGCGTCCCGCAATCTGCCCTCACCGGCCTGGAGCTGGGAATCGGCATCCGTGATCGAAGCAGCGACTTCCGGCGCGAAGAAACGGCGCAGATCCGTGGCGGCGGCATGGTCGCGGGTTGCCTCGAACAGCATCGCCCGGCCCCGGTAAAGCGCGACGGACAGGATGATCGTCACCGACAGGATGACCATCGTCTTGTCGAGTTCAGCACCGATCAAAACGGTGTTCCCGGTCAGATATTCCACATAATTGCGGGTAATGCGCATGCGGTCCATGTCGGAAAGCACAGCATAGAAAACCAGCCCAAGCCATCCGGCAACCGCGACCAGTCCGGTCGTCAGCACGAAGCGCGGGTCAAAGCGCAGCGCCCTCAGGCCGATGAAAATGAAGACATACATCAGTGTCGGCGTCTTCAGATAGAAAGTCGGGTGCTGACCATATTGTATGTGGAACGAGAAGATCAGGCCGACCAGCAGTGCCATGTCGACGCCGATCGAGATAAGCAAGTACCACTGCGGCAGCTCGTGGCGGTAGGCCAGGACCAGGCGCAAAACGGTGAAGAGGAAATAGGCAGCCAGCGCAATCGGCACAAAATTAAAACCGGACGAGCCCTCGGCTCGCGGAGCAATGGCATAGAGCATTGAAAAGAACAGGACGAGCGCCAGTTGCACCCAGCTGATCAGCCGCTCCGAGGACGCTTCCCTTGCCCGGATTTCGCTGCGGACCCTATCGGGCAGTCCGGTTACGGGGGGACCGCCACGCAGAATGTAACGGAAGGTGTCCAGAAGGGAGATCATTGCGGAACCGGCTCTCATTGTTTGACCGGAGTGTCCACTGGCAGCGGCGCTTGCGCAAGCAGCCGCTCGCGAAAGTGACCTTTCGTGAACCTGTCCTTGCCGAAGGCTTCGAAACTCTGGAAACCAGATCAGAGGCCGCACAACCGGACCCGGTTGAGCGTCCAAAAGCTGATCGATCTTGAAGTGGTAGAGCATCTTAAGTGCGCTCTCCCGAACGCACGATGCTCTAGCCGCCGGCCCGCAAACGCGAATGCTCAACCTTTCGAACAAGATCGCTTTGGCGCCGGCAGTCGGTTTTAGAGAGCGACGCCTTGATCTGGTTACGGACCGTGTGGATGCTGACACCCCGCGCCAGCGCGATTTCCGCCGGCGTGTCACCGCCGGCAAGCTTCAGCGCCGTGGCGGCTTCGGCGGGGCTGAGACCGAATTCCTGCTGCAACTGATGCTGCAGGGACTGACCGGAGGGTTCCGGCCTGATTGCCAGAAGAACCGCGGAAAGCGGCCGGGTCATGAAGACACCGAACGGAGCCTTGTCGAGATCTGAAAGACGCATTCCGATCGACCGGCAGACCCACCCCTTGCCGTGGGAATCCCGCAGCCGCCAATTGCGGAAGATGTCGTGCTCGCCCAGGGACTGGAAACGGGTAAAGGCGGCAAATTCCGATTGAACGCGTTGAGAGCGGAATTCGAAGCGCTCCTCAAATCCGCAGCCGACAAGAGTGCCCTGCTGCAACAGGCCCTGGCCTTCGTCACTGGCATAATGGATCCTGAGGTCGCCATCGATCACGAAAACCGATGTTCCGCTGCCGAGAAGATGCTGGTCGGCCGCCCATTTTTCAAACGACAGGCCCGAGATCGTCCGGTTGATCTCCAACGACTGGCGGATGACCGGTGCCAGCTGGGCGCAGAGCCGAAGCCAGTCGGCTTCATATCTGTCGCGATCCCTGGCTCGCATGTTGCCGCCGATCAGAAACATCCGGTCGGCATCAAAGGCCAGCATGGACCCGCCGCCCGCGGTAATGTCCTCCATCGGCAACAGCAGATCGGCGTAGAAGCTGGTCTTCTTCAGGGTTTGAGGCGGGCAGAGCTGGTGCGTGGTAATGACATCGCCAATAGGGCATTGAGCAAAATTGGCGGCGAAGGGGTTCTTGTCGGCATAGGTCCCCTGATAGAGATCCAGGATCGCGGGCTCGTAACCTGAGGCGAAGGCAAGTGGAGCAGTACCGGTCAGCTTGTCGTAGCCGATCAGCTGCGTGCAGACCTGTGTACCAAGTGCCTGTCCCAGATCGTCGAGAAACGGCTGCCACAGCTGCGGGTCCATGGCCGCGGAAACCGCGAGATTGGAAAGTTGGATGTATTTTTCTGCGGAGACGGCCACATCTCTCCCCCGGAAAGCCTTTATATTTCTGCCTGTTACCGACTGTCGCCCGGCGACTTCGCCGATTGAATTGCCGCTACGTAGTCCATTTGGACCATGCACTTAATGTATACACCCTGTAAACAACTAATGATCGTATCCGGTGATCGCATGCAATGGTATTTCAAGTTGCGTGGGATTGCAGTCCGGTTGCAGCTATGGAATTCCCGCATTCCAGCAACAGGCGATCGATCTATTTTTAAAGGATAGTCTTTTGTAGGCGGCCGTTTTGGCCGCCTTTTTTTTAATTGAAGTCGACGGTTCGCCCGGATCAGGGCTTTAGGATCATGCCCTCGCTGGCAACCAGCGTTCCCGGATAGGCGTTTTGGGCAGCAAGACCGATTTCATCGAGCTCGTCATCGGAGCGGCGCGGGTCATGATGGAACAGGACCGGCGTCTTGACGTTGCTGACCCGCGCCAGCTGCACCGCCTTCTGCCAGGTGGAATGGCCCCAGCCCTTGTAGGTCTGGTACTCGTCGTCGGTGAACATGGCGTCATAGATCATGACATCGCAATTGCGGACGAAGTCCGGCAGGGCTGCATCGATTTCCGGATCGCCATGTTCATGGTCGGTGATGATGCAGATCGACTTTCCGCCGTATTCGAACCTGTAGCCGCACGCCCCGCCCGGATGGTTGAGCTTGGTTGTGCGGATGACCAGTCCGTCGGTTCTGGGAATATTCTCGCCTGCGGTGAACGACTTGAATTCGACCGCCTTCAGCGTCTTCGCCGCGACCGGAAAAATTGGCGGCGACATGATCCGGCTGACAATGTCGACCAGGCTGGTTTCGTCCTGGAAGTGACCTGCCCACGCGGTCACGGAAAAGCTCGGATCGTAGGCAGGCTTGAAAAAGGGCAGACCGCAGATGTGGTCGAGATGCGTGTGGGTGAAGAGCAGGTCGAAGGATTTCGTTCCGCAGCGGCAGATCTCCATGCCCAGGTTCCGGGCTCCCGATCCGCAATCGACCAGCACCAGTGCATCCCCGGCCCGGATCTCGAAGCAGGAAGTTTCGCCGCCATACCGGAGCGTACTCGATCCCGGCGTCGGGGTTGATCCTCTCACGCCCCAGCAACGAAGCGAAAATTCCTCAGCCACGTGTTACTCCCCAGAAACTGGCCCTATCCGCCGGAAGCGCCCCGGCGCGCATCGGCCAGGTCGCGGGTGGTCCGCTCCAGCCGCAACGCCAAAGTCCGCATCACCTCCAACGAGATATCCGGAAATTCCTTCAGAAGTTTCAAGAAATCGTCCTTCGAAACGGTCAGAACATCCATGTTGTTCGCGGCAACAAGCGTTGCGGTTCTTGGTACGTCGCACAGAATGGCGATTTCGCCAACAATTGAATTTTCCGAAACCTGCGCGACTTTTTTTTCGCCTTCCGGCGTATTCACGAGCACATCCGCATCACCCGACAGGATGATGAAAGCGCAATCCCCCTCCTCCCCCTGGGAGCAGAGACGTTCGCCGGACGGGTATTCGGTCCGGTCGCTGATGAAGGCCAGAAGCCGCAGCTTGGTCTCGTCGATACCGCGGAAAAGCGGGACCTTTCGAAGCGCTTCGACTTCGGTTTCCAGTGTCATGTTCTTCTCCCCCGATTGTCGCTGTTCCGGCTCGCCCGCTCCGGGCCGTTCATCTGCGATCCGCAGATCCGCCACCTGCCTGTCTTCATCGCCATGACCTCATCCTTTGTCCGCAAGCCGTCCCTGGTCGAAGACGAAACGCCGGTCGAATTCCGCTGCGATATCGGCATTGGACGTACCATATAGGAACGTCTTCCCGGACAGGATCTCCCGCAGGCCGTCCCGCAGTGTCTTGTCTTCATCCGTCGTGCCGGTGGCGATATCATCCAATATGGTGATTTTTGCGTTTTTCAGAAGCCCGCGCACCAGCGCGATCTTGCGGCGCTGACCTGCCGACAACCGGGACCCGGAGACGCCGACATGGTAGCCGAAGCCTGCGTAGATGATCGGTTTGCGCAGGCCCGTTTCCTCGACAATCGTGCGGATCACGTCGTCGATCCGCCGGCGGGCATCGCGCCGGTCGACCCTTGCGCGGCCGAACAACAGGTTGTCCTCGATCGTCAGCGGTGGCAGGTAGACATCCGGATCGAAGGCGGCAAAGCTGTCGCTCGTGCGAACCACCTCTTCGAGGAATCGCTTGCGGGCGGCGATGATGTCTTCCTTCAGCTCATCGCTCATCACACCGAGGCGATGGCGGGCGGGAACAAGCTTGAAGGCAAGTCCGGTCAGGCGCGACCGGTCCGCGTCGCTGAGCCCAGGACGTTGTTGTTCTGATTTCGCAACGCGCACGATCCGCTCGAAATCGGGGATCTCGTCCAGAGTGATGAAGGAATAGGTGCCGAGCAGGCCGCTGTCACCGGAGACGTTGGAGAACAGTTCCAGCATGGTCTCGGCGATCTTCAGTCCGATCTGCTGCAGTTTTTTATCGAAACCGGTCTCCGACAGGAACGTCTTCACCTCGGCCAGATCAGGCACCTGGTCCATGGTGATTTCCGGATCGGACGGCATCGCGAAGAAAAGATTTTCTGCCAGACTTGCGCTGGAGTTGAAGCGGTCCGGATGCCAGAGCTCCACCAGTCCGCCAAGCGATGATTCACTTGCGATCCTGTCCGCCAGAGCCTTGCGGACATTGAGGATCTTTTCCGCAAACCCATCGTCCATGGCCGGATCGAACCGGGATTGCAGACCGAGGCGATAAATGTCCTTGTCCAGTTGCACCACGTGCAGCAGGTCCAGCGCCTTGGCATCGAGCGCAGGCTCGCCATCGACATCCGCGGCCTTGAAGTCGTCCCACAGGGCTGCAAGGTCATAGGTGGGGTTGCGGGTTTCCTTGGCTTCGGAAAGGCGCCGCTTGTAATTCTTCAGCACCTCGCCTTCGCGAACGGGAGGCACAAGCGGCCTGTGCCGCAGACCGTAGTAGAGGTTGTCGCGGATCGTCCCGGTCCATACATGAACAGCCCCGCCGACATAGGCGATTTCGCGGCCTAGAGTGGAATCGGTCAGCTTGTCCAGGTCGTGATCGCCGATGCAGACCTTGCCGCCTACGGCCGACACCAGCCCCGCGGCCAGTTGAAGCACTTCCGAGCGTCCCGATCCGTCAGGCCCGATGATGGCACAGGCGCTGCCCGCCGGCACGGTCAAGCTCACATCGGCCACTTCCTGGCCTGCCGCACCACCTGAGAAGGTAACGTTCTCAAGCTTGAGGTCTCCCGAAAGCTCGACCTGGTCGTCCGACGTCAGCCGCTCGGTGTCGTAAATGTCCGGCGGATCGAAATTCTCGACAACTGTCTGGTACTTGACGCTGACATCTGCGGTCATCTGATAGAAAGACAGAAGCTCCTTCCACGGGCCCGCCAGATCCTTGTAGGCGGCAATCACCGCCAGAAGCGCACCGATGCTCAGGTTGCCCTGGATCACCAGGTAGCCGCCGATCAGATAGAAGAAGAACGGCGTCAGCTGGTTCATGAAGTTGTTGAGGAACTTGATCAGGAATTTCCGGTTGAAGATGTCGTACCGGATCTTGAAGTTCTCGTAGAGCCGGTCGGAAATATCCGCCGAATGCCAGGCCGCCGCATCGTTGGCGTGGATTTCGGCAACCCCCGTGATGCTCTCGCCCACCTTGTCGGCGATAACACGGATGTTGCGCACTCTCTGGCGCGACAGCAGCACCACCTTGCGCTGCAGAACCGGAATGACATAGCCCTGGATCGGATAGGAGCTGACGGCGGCAAGGCCCAGGAGCGGGTCCTGCATGAAGATGAAACCGAGCTGCACGACCAGCATGCCGCCCTGGTAGGCGGGCAGCGCGAAGGCTTCACCGATATAGCCGCCCACATCCTCCACCTCGGATGTGATCATCGGGATGATCTCGCCGGAACTGACTTTCCGGAAGTGCGGCAATCGGAAGCGCAGCACCCGCTGGAACAACTCGAAGCGCAACCGCCGCAGCATGCGCTCACCGAGGCGACCCTTGAAGACGTTGAGGTAGAATTTCAGGCCGTTGGAGACAACGACAAGAAACAGGAAGGTGAAACAGAGTAGAAACAGATAGGGCGTCTGATCGAAATCGAAGCCCATGATATTTCTGGGAAAATTGTCACCCTGGACCGCGTCGTTGACGATCAGCTTCGGCAGTTCCAGAAGCACATAGACCACCGGGTAGGTGAGCACAGTGACCAGGAGAATGAAAATCTGCTGCCGGGCGCTGTATTTCCAGATAAAACCAAAAAGGCTCTTTTCCATCAGCTCATCCAGACAGACATGGATCAAACATGTTCAAGCAGATCATATTTGGTATATTAGCCCCATGAGTTCGATGTGCCAGCCAGGATTAGCATTTGCCACAACCACTTAAAAGGGCGCTTAAAAAGGTCCGCAGACCGTTCCTTGTCAAAAGTCCCGTGTCAAGACATATCCGCGCGTGACAAAGACCAATATCTTGAGACATAAGCCTCGCGGGGCAGCTTTACAAATTTAGGGGCAGTATGAGTTCCAAGACGCCGAAGATCCTCATTTACAGCCATGATTCCTTCGGGCTTGGCCATTTGCGGCGCTGCAGGGCGATCGCCCAGTCCCTGGTTGGCGACTTCGACACGCTTTCCGTCCTGATCCTGTCTGGCTCGCCGATCATCGGCAGTTTCGAATTCCGCTCGCGCGTCGACTTCGTCCGTATCCCGGGCGTCATCAAGCTGCGCAACGGCGAATACACGCCCCTGTCACTGCACATAAATATCGACCAGACCCTCGCCATCCGCTCGTCGATCATCGAACACACCGCAAAGGTTTTCGACCCGGACATCTTCATCGTCGACAAGGAACCCCTGGGTTTGCGCGGCGAAGTTCTGCGCACGCTCGAGGCGCTGAAGGACACGGATACCCGGCTGGTGCTCGGCTTGCGCGATGTCATGGACGACCCGCAGGTGCTGAAGGAGGAATGGGAGCGCAAGCACGTCTATCCCGCGCTCAAGGACCTTTATGACGAGATCTGGATCTACGGACCGGGGGATATCTGCGATCCGCTGGAGGGCATCGACCTGCCCCGCTCCGTCCACGACAAGCTGCGCTACACCGGGTTCCTGCGCCGTGACATGCCGAAATCCGCACGCGACAACCCGGCACCCGCCCCCTTCGACGACGAGCCCTATATCCTGGTGACACCAGGCGGCGGCGGTGACGGCGTCGAAATGGTCGACTGGGTGATGCGCGCTTATGAAGCCCGCCAGCGGCCGCTCTTCCCCGCACTCATCGTGCTTGGCCCCTTCATGCCGGCCGCGGCGGCGGCCCAGTTCAGCGAACGGGCGGAACATCTGCGCGACGTCGAGATCATCCGTTTCACGCCGCAGATCGAACCCTATTTGGCGAACGCTACCGCGATTGTCGGCATGGGCGGCTACAACACCTTCTGCGAGATCCTCTCCTTCGACAAACCGACACTGATGGTGCCGCGTGTGATCCCGCGCCGTGAGCAGGCGATCCGAGCAGAACGGGCCGAACAGAGCGGCCTCCTGAAGGTTCTGCCGATCGACCGCTATCCGGATCCGGACCTTATGGCGACCGCCCTTTCCGAGTTGCCGGACATGGCGCCGCCCTCCTCCGCAGGCGTCGACAACCTGCTCGGTGGTCTCGAGGTCATCACCGCCCGGGTGGGCGAGATTTTCGACGAGCAACAGAACGCCAACAGGAAACTGGTCAATTTCTGAGCCGTGCAGATCAGCGGATGTTCGATTTGAGACGATGGGACATCCAACCGCTGACTGCTGCCCAAATGCTCCAGCCGCCAGCCCCCCAAATCACAAGAGCTGCTGATGTCCCGTATCGCCGTTGTGGTCAAAGGCTATCCACGCCTCTCCGAAACCTTTATCGCCCAGGAAATGCTGGGGTTGGAACGGCGGGGGATCGAGATCCTGATCGTTGCCCTTCGTAAGCCCTACGACCCCTATGTCCACGAGTTGCACCGGCAGATCTCTGCAGACGTCATGTACCTGCCTGAATATGTGAAGGACGATCCGGCGCGGGTCGCGCGGGCAAAACGCTGGGCTGAGAAACAGCCGGCCTTTTTTGCGGCAAAAGCGCTTTTCGATGCCGATTTTGCACAGCAGCCGACCGCCGACCGCCGTCGCCGGTGGGCACAGGGCTGTGTCTTCGCACACGAGCTGCCGGACGACGTGAAGTGGATCTACACCCACTACCTGCACACGCCCTGCTCCGCGTCGCGCTACGCGGCGCATCTTTCCGGCCGGCCATGGTCGTTCTCGGCCCATGCCAAGGACATCTGGACCAGCCCGGAGTGGGATCTCAGGACCAAGATCAACGATGCCGCCTGGGGCGTCACCTGCACAGCCGTCAACGTCGAGCATCTGAGAGGCCTCGCCGACACGCCTGAAAAGGTCGAACTGCTCTATCACGGGCTCGACTTTTCCGGGTTTCCGGAACCCTCTGACACACCTTCGACCCGTGACGGCAGCAGCGAGCCGGTGCGACTCGTCTCGGTTGGCCGCGCCGTTGAGAAGAAGGGCTATGACGATCTGCTTGTTGCGCTCTCCAAGCTTCCGGCAACGCTCAACTGGCATTTCACTCATGTCGGCGGCGGTGAATTGTCGGATGCCCTCAAGGCGCAGGCGGATGCGCTCGGTCTGTCGTCCCGGATTACCTGGCGCGGGGCGCAACCGCGCGAGGCGGTGATCGAAGCCTGCCGGATTTCGGACCTCTTTGTCCTGCCGTCGAAGCTCGCCAAATCCGGCGACCGGGACGGACTGCCGAATGTGCTGATGGAAGCCCAGTCCATGGGGCTCTGCTGCCTTTCCACCCGGGTTTCGGCGATCCCGGAGCTGATCCGGGACGGCGAGACCGGCGTTCTGGTTGCGCCGGGCGCAGCGGAGGATCTGGCCAGGGAACTGGTGCGCCTTATTGCGGCCCCTGACATCCGTCACCGTCTCGGCCTTGCGGCGGCAAAACGGGTGCGGAGCGACTTTTCGACAGACCCGGGCCTTGACCGGCTCGCCGAAAAGTTTCGTAAGGTGCTGTGACGCAGCCGATCCCAGGGAAATTCATGAGAATCGCTTTCACCGCCCCGATGAAACCGCTGGATCATCCGGTGCCTTCCGGCGACCGGACGATGGGACGGTTGATCGTGAAGGCGCTTGAGAGCCTTGGCCATGAGGTGACTATCGCCAGCACCTTTCGCGCCTGGCGCAAGGAGGGCAGCGATGCCCTCCAGGCCGGTGTGCGCGGCGAGGCACATGCCGAAGCGGACCGGATCGCGGCGGAATGGGACCAGAGCGGTTACCGGCCGGACCTGTTCCTGACCTATCACCTCTACCACAAGGCTCCAGACTGGATCGGCCCGGCGCTTGCCGACCGGTTCGACCTGCCCTACGCCATTGTCGAGGCGAGCCGCGCGCCGAAACGGCGGACAGGCGACTGGGCATTCGGCTTTGCCGCTGCAGACGCCGCCCTTGCCCGCGCCGATGCGGTTGCCGCGATCCACAATGCGGATGCCGAGTGCCTGGCCGCCGTGGTGCCGCACCGGTGCCTTTCCGTGCTGCTGCCGTTCCTGGATGCCGAGCCGTTCCTGAAAGCATCGCAAGATGCCAAGCCTCTTGCCGCGCCGCCTTTGAAACTGCTTGCCGTCGGCATGATGCGCGAGGGTGACAAACAGCGTTCCTTCGAGGTCCTTGCCGAGGCGCTGTCCCAAGTCCGCGACATGCCCTGGCACCTGACCCTGATCGGTGACGGGCCGGCACGTGCTCATGTCCTCGGCCTCTTCCCGCCTGAACGGATCACCTGGCTCGGCGCGCTTTCAGGCGAGGACCTGCCACAGCACTACGCCCGCCACGACCTTTTCGTCTGGCCGGCCATCCGCGAAGCCTTCGGGCTGGTGCTGCTGGAAGCCCAGGCGGCAGGTGTCGGCGTTGTCGCCGGCGACACGTTCGGTGTGCCCGACATTGTCCGCGACGGCGAGACCGGACTGCTGTCTGCGGAAGGCGATGCCGCCGCCCTGGCAGCGAACCTCAAGCTGGTGCTGCAGGAGCCCGCGCTTGCCGACCGCATGGGCAATGCCGCACGCCAGCATATCCTCGCGATCCATACGCTGCAGGCAGGCGCTGCACGGCTCGAGGCCCTTGCGGAGAAGGCGATCCGCAATCACCGTCGCCGCCGGGAGACACGAGACACATGACGCTCAAGGCCCTCATTCATGTGCAGCATCTGCTCGGTACCGGTCATGTCGTCCGGGCTGCGGCCATCGGCAAGGCGCTTGCGGCCGAGGGCGTGGAGGTGACGCTGGCCAGCGGCAACCGCATTCCGCCAACGCTGGACACCGGGCCTCTGAAGATTGTTGAACTCCCGGCCTGCAAAAGCCCGGATGCCACCTTCAAGCGACTTGTTACTTTAGACAATGAAGATATTGACGATAATTGGAAATCGGCCCGCGTTCAGAAATCGATTCAAGTGCTTGAAGCTGCGGACTACGACCTCCTCCTGACCGAAACCTATCCCTTCGGCCGGCGGCAGCTCGATTTCGAGATGACGCCGCTGCTGGAGGCTGCCAAGGCGCGTCCCAGACCGCCGCTGATCGGAACCTCCATCCGCGACATCCTCGTGCGCAAGAAGCAACTCTGGAAGGAGCGCTGGATGGCGGATCAGGCGCTGACATTCTATGACCGCATCCTGATCCATTCCGACCCGGATTTCATCCGCCTCGCCGACAGCTTCCCCTTTGCCGAGGAAGTCGACCACCTGGTACGCTACACCGGTTATGTCGGCGGCGGCGAGCGCCCGCCGGCCGAGGGCAGCGACGGCGAGGACGAGGTCATCATCTCCTGCGGCGGCGGCGCAGTTGCCGAAAGCCTACTTTCCGCAGCGCTGGAAGCAAAGCCGCTCTCCCGCCGGGCGGAAGATACGCCCTGGCGCATCCTGATCGGTCATGACATTTCCGACGATGCCTTTGCAATCTACCAAAGCAGCGCCTCCGAAGGTGTTATCGTAGAGCGGGCCCGGCGGGATTTTCCCGAGCTTTTGAAGCGCGCGCGTCTTTCCGTCAGCCAGGCGGGTTACAACACCGTGCTCGATATCCTGATGGCCGGCGTTCCGGCCGTCTTCGTGCCCTTCGCGCAGATCAACGAGACCGAGCAGACCCAGCGCGCCGAAGCACTGGCCAAACACGGCCGCGCAATCGTCACGCCGGAGGAAAACCTGACACCTGAGCGTCTGGCAGGCGCCATCGATGACGCCCTTGCCCTCCGCCGCAACAGGCATTCCGTCCGCCTTGGCGGAGCGGAGGAGAGCGCCCGCATTCTCCTGCAAGACCTGAAGGACCGGCAGGCATGACGTCCGACCTGCAGTACTTCCGGCAGGAACTGACCCATCATCTCGACTGGTTCGCGGAGCGCGGCCGCAAGGTGCGCTTCTGGTGGCGGGATGACGATGCCATCGAGCCGACACCCATTCTTGACCGGATGCTGGAGCTCGCAAACCGGCACGATGTGGACCTTGCCCTTGCTGTCATCCCGAAGGACGCGACGGAAGCGCTGGCAGAGCGGCTGAAAGAGGAGCCGCATGCGCTCGTCCTGCAGCATGGCTGGCAGCACAGAAACTTTCAGCGCAAGGATCTCGGCGAGAAAGCCGCCGAACTCGGTTCCCGCCGTGACCCAGAGGAGCTGATGGCACAGCTCACCGAAGGCCGCGACTTTCTGAAAGCCCTTTTCAACGACCAGTTCATTCCTGCGATGGTCCCGCCCTGGAACCGCATCAATCCCGGCATCTCCCGCCGCCTGCCCGGCATCGGCCTGTCCGGCCTTTCCACCTTCACCTGGCACAATTTCCCGCGCGCCCATCAGGTGCAGTCCCATGTCGATATCCTGAAGTGGAAGAAACAGGTCCGTTTCATCGGCTGGCGCAGCGCGCATCTGCGTTTCGACCTGCAGCTGACCCGGCGGCGCAACACCGGATCCGAACCCCTCGGCCTGCTGACGCATCACCTTGTGCATGACGAGGCGAGTTTCGAGTTTCTGGAAGAGTTTCTGGCGATCGCCGCCCATCACGAGGGGGCGGAATGGCCGGACGTGAAATCGCTATTCGCGGAATAAACGGACTGACTTCGGCATGTTTCGAGGACCCGGCATGAAAGATACGCTCTACCTTCTCGCCCCCGGCTTTGAAGACCCGGCCTATCCGGGCAAGACGTTCTACTGCTGGCACTGCGCGCTGATGGAAGGCGTGCTGGCCTCGTTCCCGGAGCTTGCCGCGAAACTCGATGTCCACCGCATTGCCTGGGCACGTCCGCGGCAGGAGGTCGTCGAACTTCTCGGGAAAGAAAACCAGAGCCTGCCGGTGCTGGTCCTGGCCGAGGGTGGCTTCATCAATGACAAGGACGCCATCCTGGCAGCGCTGACGGCGCGCCATGGCTTTCCACATCCGCATCCCTGAAGAGACACTCCCTACTCCGCCGCCTCAACCATCTCCGGTTTGAGCATTGCGCCGTATTGCCGGCGCAGGAGGGAGAGTTTCGGGTCGATATAGGTCTTGCAGAACGGCCGTTCGGGTCCGCTCGCATAATAGTTCTGGAAGCGTTCGTCGGAGGACCGGAATTTCGCCAGCGTCAGGACACTGGTGATCAGTGGCTCATCAAAGCTGTGCTGCAGCTGGCGCAGGATACGGCCGACCTTCACGCCGGTTCCCGCGTCATAGACATAGATCGCGCTGCGGTACTTGCCGCGCATCTTGTGGCGGGAGGTGCTGGAATGGGTCCTGAGGTGGATCTCGATCAGCGCTTCCAGCGGCAATGCCTCGGGATCGAAGGTGACGAGAACGGCTTCAGACCATGCATCCTCGGGCGGATCTGAGCGGATGAAGCCCTGGTCCACGTTCGATATGCCCGCAATTGCCTGAAAGACGGCTTCCGTACACCAGTGGCACCCGCCGCCCAGCCCGATCTTCACCCCGGCCTCCAACATCCTTCAAAGAGCTCCCAGTGTGCCGCCGCCTTCAGCGAAAGAAAAACGGCTTGGCGGAGATTCCCCCAGGGGAGAATCCCTTGCAACACACAAGGGCGTCAGAGAGTGGGCAGTGGTTCACGCGGGAGAATGCCGGGTTGGGAGGGTAAATTGAGGTCTCTAGCGAACGCCACCGGTATCCACCTCTCCTTCGTCATCCCGGACGCAGCGCAGCGGAGATCCGGGACCGGAGAGCCACTGCCGTTAGCGGAAATGGTTCACCAACTAATTGTGCTGTGGCTCACCGGTCCCGGCTCGCGCTGCGCTTGGCCGGGAAGACGATGGAGGGAATTGAGACCCTCTCCTTTCTACGCCGCCGCTTTCCTCTCGTATCCCTTCGGATCGGCAGCGAAGTCGATGGCCGCTTTGAGTACCTGCAGATCGCCGATCTGGTTGGCGAGGATCAGGATCAGCCTTGCATTCATGCGGCACGCTTCCTCGTCGCTCATGTGGCGCTGGCTGGAGACGAGATGCTCGTAAAAGCCATCCGGATCCGGCAGGTTGCGGGTCAGTTCGAGTGGCATCGCTCAAGCGCCTCCCATCGCGGTTTTCAAGGCGGCTTCCACCTTGTTGTCGTTGAAATAGCGCCAGCGGGCAGCGACATGCTGGTCCGGACGGATCAGGTAGACGGTCCCCGGCGCGCCGTCATAGCGCTCCGCCAGTTTGCCGCCGGCGTCCTGGAGGTCCTTGCCAACCCGAAGCACCCGTGCCTTCACGTTGCCACTTGCGACATCGTCAGCTACCTCGTCGCCAAAGACCAGCAAGGTGAAACCGTCGCCGATCTGGTTGAGAAACCAGGTGTCCGCGCCGTTCACCGTAACCGGGGCATCCGAACAGCAGCTACCCGGGGTCATGGAACCGGCAAAGCTCGACTCGTCTTCGGTGTTGAGTGGGCTCTCCGCATAGGGCGTCGGCGCTGACAGGCGTCCGGAATTGACAAGCGGCTTGGCGAAGTCCGACACTTCCGACAGCTCCAATACGGCATCGCGGAACCGGCGCGAGGCTTCGCTCTTCGGCGTTATGAAGTCTGTCGAACGGGTAGAGTTCAGCAGATTGTCGTCGGCCGCGAAAGCCCGCTCCGCGTGGTAGCTGTCGATCAGGCTTTCAGGCGCATCGCCGTCCAGAACCAGCTTCAGCTTCCAGCCGAGATTGTCGATGTCCTGGACGCCGGTATTGGCGCCGCGGGCGCCGAAAGGCGAGACCTGATGCGCGGCATCGCCGGCAAAGAGCACCCGCCCATAGCGGAACCTGTCGATCCGCCGGCAGGCGAACTGGTAGACCGAAGCCCATTCCAGCTCGAATTCCCTCTCCTCGCCCAGCATCGCCTTGACGCGCGGGATAATGTTTTCCGGCTTCTTCTCCTCTTCCGGATCGGCTTCCCAGCCGAGCTGGAAGTCAAGCCGCCAGACATCATCGCATTGCTTGTGCAGGAGGGTCGACTGGCCGCGATGGAAGGGCGGGTCGAACCAGAACCAGCGCTCTGTCGGAAAGTCCGCCTTTATGATGATGTCGGCGATCAGGAACCGGTCCTGGAAGAACTGGCCGGAGAAGCCGGCACCGACCATCCTGCGGGTATCGGAATTGGCACCGTCACAGGCCACCACCCAATCCGCCTCCATCTTGAAGACCCCGTCCGGCGTTTCCACGGTCAGCGTGGCAAAGTCCGCTCCTTGCGTGAGGTTCAGGAGCTTATGCTTCCAGCGCAGGTCGATGAGGTTCGATTTTGCCGCCTCGTCCACTATGTATTCCTCCAGATAATACTGCTGGAGGTTGATGAAGGCCGGGATCTTGTGACCGTCTTCGGGCAGGAGATCGAAGGTATAGGTGAGATCGTCGCGGAAGAAGACCTTGCCGATCTTCCACTTGATGCCCTTGTCGATCATGCGGGTGGCACAGTCGAGCCGGTCCCAGATTTCCAGCGGCCGTTTGGCATAACAGACGGCGCGCGAACCGACGGAAACCGTGTTGTTGTCGTCCAGAACGACAGTTGGAATGCCCCTTTGGGCGAAATCAAGAGCGGCCGTCAGGCCGATCGGTCCAGCGCCAATCACCACCACCGGATGCCGCCTGACTGTTCCCGTCCGCTGCTCTTCCGACTGCGTGTAGCTGAATTCCGGATATTGATAGGTTTGAAACATCGGCTTGTTCTCCTGCAGCCGTCAGGGCCGTTTCGATGGAGCGGCAATTGCCGCAATTGATGCATTCGTCGCGCTCACACATCGGCCAGCTCTTTGGCATGTAGCCATTCGGCATGTTTCGGGGCTTTCTTGGTCTTCGACCATTCCTCCAGCATCTGCCACTTGACCTCGTCGAGGCGGGCCAGCAGCCGGTCTTCTTCCGGATCCGGGCAGGCGAGTTCCACGCGGTGGCCGTTGGGGTCGAAGAAATAGATGGAATGGAAGATCGAATGGTCGGTAACGCCCAGCACTTCGACGCCGTTCTTTTCAAGATGCTCCTTGAATTCGATCAGCTCGTCCCGGTCCTTCACCTTGAATGCGATATGCTGCACCCAGCGCGGCGTGTTCGGGTCGAAGCCCATTTCCGGCTTGGTCGGCAGCTCGAAGAAGGCGAGCACGTTGCCGTTACCCGCATCCAGGAAGACGTGCATGTAGGGATCGGGATCGTGGGTGGAGGGCACATGGTCCTCGGCAATCGCCAGAACAAAATCCATGTTCAGCATCTTGCCGTACCATTCGACGGTTTCCTTGGCGTCCTTGCACCGGTAGGCGACGTGATGCATCTGCTCGATCTTCATGGGACCGCTCCTCCAAATTAGTTACATATGTAACTATATGAAGATTTTCCGGAACCGCCTTGATCTAGATCAAATAGTTACATTTGTAACCAATATGCTCTGAGCCTATCGGCCTTTCACCGTCATTCCGGATAAGTGAGACAAAGTCGAACGCCGATCCGGAATGACAGGTGCCGCGTAATTCGGGACCACCATACGTGTTTGAATTGACAGTGCACGGCCTGCGATCTCATATGGGCTCCCAGCCAGCGAGGAGCCCTCCATGTCCGGCCACGATCACGATCATTCCCACGATCACGACCATTCCGAGCTCAGCGATATCGAGCTGCGCGTGCGCGCCCTGGAAACGCTCCTGACCGAGAAGGGCTATATCGATCCGCCCGCTCTCGATGCCCTGATCGAGACCTATGAAACGAAGATCGGACCCAAAAACGGTGCCCGCGTTGTTGCCAAAGCCTGGGCCGATCCGGACTACCGCGCGCGCCTGAAAGAGGATGCGACGGCAGCGATTGCCGAATTCGGTTTCACCGGCCGCCAAGGTGAGCACATGGTGGCGGTAGAGAACACGGAGACCACCCACAACATGGTCGTCTGCACGCTCTGCTCCTGCTACCCTTGGACGGTGCTGGGCCTGCCGCCGGTCTGGTACAAATCCGCCCCCTACCGCTCCCGCGCCGTGCGCGACCCGCGCGGTATCCTGGCGGAATTCGGTGTGGCATTGCCGGAAGAAACGGAGATCCGTGTCTGGGACTCAACGGCGGAGGTCCGCTATCTGGTGATCCCGCAGCGTCCCGAGGGCACGGACGGCTGGGACGAAGAACAACTCGCCGAACTCGTCACCCGCAACAGCATGATCGGCACCGGCCTTGCGCTCGATCCGGCAAACCTGGACGACGCTGCATGAACGGGGCACAGGATCTCGGCGGCCAGATGGGTTTCGGCCCGATCGAGCTGGAAGACAACGAGCCGAATTTCCATGCCAGGTGGGAAGAGCGCGCCTTTGCCGTGACGCTGGCCATGGGCGCGACCGGTTCGTGGACGCTGGATGCCTCGCGCTTTGCCCGGGAGACGCTGCCCCCGGCTGTCTATCTGTCGTCGTCCTATTACGAGATCTGGACCAGGGGCCTGGAGAAACTCGTGGTCGAGAATGGCCTCGTCTCACCGGAAGAACTCAAGACAGGTAACAAGCTCGAAACATCAAAGCCGGTCAAACGTGTCCTGTCTGCCAATGCCGTCCCCGGCGTTCTGGCCAAGGGGGCACCGGTCGACCGGGAGATGCATCAGCCCGCCCGCTTCCGGGTCGGCGACAGGGTGCGCACCAGGCGCATGCATCCGGAGCACCACACCCGCCTGCCCCGCTATGCCCGCGATGCTGCCGGCACGATCGAGGCGATCCATGGCGTCCACGTCTTTCCGGACAGCAATGCCCATGGCAGCGGTGAACAGCCGGCCTGGCTCTACGGTGTCCTCTTCAAGGGCACGGATATCTGGGGGCCGGACAGCGATCCGAAACTGACGCTGCGCATCGATCTCTGGGAGCCCTATCTTGACCTTGCCTGATGCTGTCCGCGAGACGCCCCGCCTGCCGCTGGACCAAGACGGCGGCCCGGTTTTCGGCGCCCCCTGGGAGGCGCGGGTCTTCGCCATGACGCTGCAGGCCCATGAGGCTGGTGTCTTCTCGTGGAGCGAATGGGCGGAGACGCTTGGAGCTGAATTGGCAAAGGACGGAGACGGCAGCGGCGTGTCGGAAGGCTATTACGACCACTGGCTGGCGGCTTTCGAAAAGCTGCTTACCCAAAAAGGTGTCGCTGGCTCCCGCGAACTCGCCGGGCTGAAAACGGCCTGGGATGCGGCTGCAAAGGCAACGCCCCATGGCCAGCCCATCGAACTCTTCCGTCAAAGAGCCTAGGATGAAACTGAAAATCCCGCCGGTCGCCGTTTTTCTGATTGCAGCCGCTTTACTTTGGGCCGCGGTCTGGCTGCTGCCGGGCCTTCGCCTGTTCCTGCCGGGAAGAACGGTTCTGGCAATCCTTCTTGCGCTCGCCGGCCTCCTTCCGGGTGTCAAAGCCGTCATGGAATTTGCAGGAAGGAAAACCACGGTCAACCCGATGGCTCCGGAAACGGCCTCGGCACTGGTGACAAACGGCATCTATCGCATCAGCCGCAATCCGATGTATCTCGGCCTTTTGCTGCTATTGCTTGCCCTTGCCGTTTATTGGGGCACGCCTGTCGCCCTTCTCATCGTCCCGGGGTTTGTCTGGTACATGACCGAATTCCAGATCAAACCGGAAGAGACAAGCCTCAGAAAGCTCTTCGGGGCAGAGTACGAAGCCTATCTCGGCAAGGTTCGCCGCTGGATCTGACGCCACAGGGTCAATTTCCGAGATAAAGCCCGCTCCGTGCCTTGAATGCATCGGCGGCAAAGCGCAGGAAAGTGCTGATGCGGGCGACGTTCTTCAGGTCCGGGTGGGTCAGCACCCAGATGTCGAGATAGCGGTTTGGCTCGAAGCCGGGCACACGCATCAGGTCCGGGTCCGGATCTCCTAGAAAGCATGGCAGCCGGCCGATCCCCATCCCCGCCTTGACCGCCGCCATCATGGCAATCATGTCGTCGGTGACGAGGCTGACATAGGCGGCCGGATAACGGGCGCGGATTTCCTTCGGCACGCCCCTCCCCCACCATTTGAAGCTGACACAGGCAAGCGGCACGTTCTCGTCGCTCACGGCCATCACCTCGCGCGTGCGGCGCGCCATTTCCTTCGACATGTAAAAACAACGGTTCTGACCCGTGGCCAGACGGCCAAAAAGATTTTCGTCCGGTGTGTCCGTTACGCGAACGGCGATATCGGCCTCACGCCTGTGCAAGCTCAGCTTCTCGTTGGCGGCGATCATCTCCAGTTCGATGCGCGGATGCTGCTCGGCGAATTGCTGCATGATTTCGGCCACCTGCACCTGGAAGAGAAGTTGCGCGGCCGTTACCCTGAGAGGCCCTTCCAGCCCGGCGTCCCGTGCCGTGATGCGGGTGTCGAGGGCGAGCATCTCCTCTTCCATCCGCCGGGCAGCCTGCACCGCCTCCTCGCCGGCCGCCGTCGGCACAAATCCATCCGGCAACCTGTCGAACAGGCGCGCGCCCAGTTCCTCCTCGAACGCGGAGAGACGCCGCGACACCGTGGAATGGGTCACGCCGAGACTTCTGGCCGCCTTTGTGAGATTGCCCGCACTGGCGACGGCGAGCACGTACTTCAGATCGTCCCAACTTTGCATGGTGTGCATTTTTGCACATTTTGATTTCTGATTTGAAGAATTTTTCGCAATCAGATGCTGCGCTAGGGTTTTCACTTCTCAACAGAGGAGACCTGAGATGACCGTTCAAGCCCTTGCCATGATCACCGTCACCGACCGCGAAGCCCTCGGCGCCTACCGCGAGAAGGCCGCCGGCGCCCTCGCCCGCCACGGCGGCAGCGTCGTCGCCGCCGACCCGGAGCCGCTGGTTCTGGAAGCAGCCGGTGATGCGCCCGACGTCATTGCCCTGCTGTCCTTCCCGAATGCGGAGGCCGCCAAGGCCTGGCGGGAAGATCCGTATCTGACAGACGTCCATGCCCTCCGCAACAAGGGGGGCAAGTCAACGATTGTGGTGTTGCCGACTTAAGTGCGCGGCCACTATTCCAAAACCTCATCCTGAGGAGGACCGTCAAGTCCGTCTCGAAGGATGGGCCGCGAACTTCAGAGCAAGCGGCCCATCCTTCGAGACAGCGCTTCGCGCTTCCTCAGGATGAGGTCTGTGTTTGATGCGATCTTGTCAGGCGACCGGCTTCACCAGCCGCATACGCCAAGTGACGCCTTTCTTGTCCGAAACCAGCCGGTAGTCGTCGAGGACTTCCCACCTGGCCGCATCGTCGGTCGCTTCCCAGAGGCGGTTGATCAGCTTGTTGGCACCCGATTCCGGCCGTTTCGGCGAATACATGGAGAGCGCGATGACGCCGTCATCCTTCAGGAACGGCACATAGCGGGCAACGAGAGCTGCCGGATCTTCAGCAAAGTGCAGGACTTCGTTGAAGACGATCGCGGAGAAGCTTTCGCCCGCCTGCGGCTCGAACATGTGCATGTCGCTTGCGCGCAGGCTGGCGATAGCGGGATCGACGTTTGCGATCTGGAGCGAGGCCGGGGAAAGATCGATGCCGACGTAGCGCTTGATGCCCATGGGCTGCAGGCGCTCGTAGAGCAGGCCTTCGCCGCAGCCGATGTCGAGCACGTCTTCCATGGTATTCGTCAGGTTCAACCACATGCCGATGATGCCATAACGCCCGCTTTCGGGAAGCGAGCGCAGGAAGGCCCAGCGGCCGGCTTCATATTCCTCGTCCCAGCCTTCGGCGGTGGTGGCGTTTTTCGACATGGGTATCTTCCTGACGGCAAAGGCGGGCCTGAGGGGCCCGCCGGATCAATTAATTGGTCTCAGGGCACTCACTTATAGGGATCTGCCGCGTCGCGCAAACCGTCGCCGAGGAAATTGAACGCCAGCACCACGATGATGATCGGGATGACCGGCGCCATCAGCCAGGGATAGACGGTGACGACCGAGATATTCTGCGCCTCGTTCAGAAGTACGCCCCAGGAAACGGCGGGACGGCGCAGGCCGAGATTGAGGTAGGAAAGCGCGGTTTCGCCCAGGATCATCGACGGGATCGACAGGGTCGCCGAGGCGATGATGTGGCTGGTGAAGCCCGGCAGCAGGTGACGGGTGATCACGCGTCCGGGTTTGGCCCCCATAAGCACGGCCGCCTTGGCATATTCCTCTTCGCGCAGGGACAAGAGCTTGGAGCGCACGGCGCGGGCAAGCCCCGGCCAGTCGAGGAGGCCGAGGATGACGGTCAGGCCGAAATAGATCCAGACCGGGCTCCAGGTGACCGGCAAGGCGGCGGATAGCGCCATCCACAAAGGCAGCTCCGGCAGGGAGCGGATGATCTCGATCGCGCGCTGGATCATGCTGTCGAGCCAGCCGCCGAAATAGCCGGCGATGCCGCCAAAGAACAGCCCGAGGACAATGGATATGACAACGCCGATCAGACCGACGGTGAGCGACAGGCGAGCGCCGTAGACAAGGCCGGAGAACTGGTCGCGGCCAAGGCGGTCCGTTCCGAGCAGGAACATGGTTCCGCCCTCCGCCGGGCAGACCAGATGGAAGGTCGCATCCCATTGGCCCCAGAACTTGTATTTCGCCCCGCTGCAGAAAAAGCGCAGTTTCTGAACCTGTGCCGGATCGTCCTTGAACACCCATTGCAGGGTCTCCATGTCGATTTCCGAGGTCATGCCGTAGACGAAGGGGCCGACGAAAGAGCCCTCATGGAACAGGTGGACCGGTTGCGGCGGCGCATAGAGATGCAGGCTGTCGCGGCTGTTGGCGCCATAGGGCGCGATCACCTCGGCGAAAGGAACGCAGAGATAGAACAGGATCAGCACCACGCCGGACCAGACGGCAATCTTGTGGCGCTTGAACTTCCACCACATGATCTGCCACTGGGAGGCCTGATAGAAGCGCTCCTGTTCCGGCGTCATTTCCTCGGTGACAGCCGGGTTGAACGGCGTCGGATCGACGTAATGCTCGACCTCGCGTACCGGAGTGTTCTTCACGTCCATCGTCATGTCGACGCCCTCCCGCCGAGCCGGATTCGCGGATCGAGCACCGCCAGCAGAAGATCGGAGATCAGCATGCCGATGAGGGTCAGGACGGCGACGAAGAGCAGGATGAAGCCGGAAAGGAACTGGTCCTGGGACTGAAGCGCGGAGACCAGCACCGGCCCGACCGTCGGCAGGCTCATCACCACGGAAACGATCACCGAGCCGGAAACCAGCGACGGGATCAGATTGCCGATATCGGCGATGAAGGGGTTGATGGCCATGCGCAGCGGATATTTGACCAGAAGCTGGTTCTCTTTAAGACCCTTGGCCCGGCCGGTGGTGACATATTGCTTGTGAAGCTCGTCAAGCAGGTTGGCGCGCAGGCGCCGGATCATCCCCGCTGTGCCGGAGGTTCCGATAACGATGGTCGGCACGATCAGGTGGGCCAGCACCGACATCGCCTTGTCGAAGCTCCAGGGCTGGTCGATATATTGCGGGTCCATCAGACCGCCGACGGAAAGGCCGAACCAGCGGTTGAAGCAGTAAAGCAGGATCAGCGCGAGCAGGAAGTTGGGTGTAGCCAGGCCGATATAGCCGAGGAACGTGAAGCCGTAATCGCCCCAGGAATACTGCCGCGTCGCGGAATAGATCCCGATCGGAAACGAGACCACATAGACGAAGAGAATGGTGGCGAAGTTGAGCACGACCGTCAGCGGCAGCGTCGGCCCGATCACCTGTTCCACAGGCTTGTCGAATTCGAAGGACCAGCCCCAATTGCCCTGGATCAATCCGTCAAAGCCGTGAGGTCCGGGCCAGAGCCCGACCCAGATCAGGTACCGCTCGAAAAACGGCCGGTCGAGGGAAAATTCCTTGCGCAGGAATTCGAGCTTGGCGACAGAGGAACTCTCGCCGGAAGACTTCAATGCAGCAATCTGGTTGGAGATATAGTCGCCGGTGGGAAGTTCGATGATGAGAAAAGTCAAAAAGCTGATCACCAACAAGGTTGGGACCATCGTCAGTATCCGGCGTATAATATAATAAAGCACCTATTCCCCCTCGGCCCTGTCCATCCTGCAAAGCAGTCGCCAGCCCTTTGCACTTACGAAGACTTCCATCTCTTTTTTATGACGTTTTCAGCACAAGAGTCAGCCCGTCCGAAAATGGCAGCATCGAAATGACCACACGGTCATCTTCGTGTAAATGCTCGTTCAATGCCCGGATATCATCGACAGCCGGATCCTGCACTTCCGGATCCACCACGTCGCCCAGGCGCAAGATATTGTCAAACACCATAATGCCGCCAGTACTCAACAGCTTGAGCGCCAGCTCGTAGTAAGTGGTGTAGTTCTTCTTGTCGGCATCGACGAAGATCAGATCGAATGTGCCTGCCTCGCCCTTGGTCAGAAGCGCTTCCATTATGTCCACGGCCCGCCCGACCTTGAAGTCGATCTTGTCGCGCACTCCTGCCTCTTGCCAGTGCGCCTCCGCAAGGCTCTGCCAATCTTCACTCTTGTCGATGGCAATCAGCTTGCCATCATCAGGAAGGGCGGAGGCCATCCAAAGACTGCTGTAGCCTGTAAAAACGCCAAGCTCCATCACCTTGGAGGCATTGAGGGTTTTGATCAGGAAATGGAGAAGCTGCCCCTGTTCCTGAGGTACGCGCATACCGGCCTCTGGCAGGTTCTGCGTCCTCCGCCGGAGTTTTTTAAGCGGAGCGGATTCCCGGGTCCCATGCTGGCAGACATACTCGATCAGGTCCGAAGTCATCTCCAATCGATCAGCCATTATCCCTCCATCCAGGTCCCGGGCATCCTTTTCATGTGTTCTATAGGTTAGTTCGTCTTGTAGAATTCATCCATACGGTGAATTCCGAAATGTGCTCCGGGGTCCCAACCGTAGATCCCTTCAAGCGGCACATTTTCAAGACCCTTGACCACGACAGGCTGACGCACGCCCGAAACCAGGCCTATTCGGATCGTTTCGTCAGCATGGATCTGGAGCATTTCTTCCCAGATACCGGTACGCTCCTCAGGTGTTCTGGAGACCAGCCAGGCCTTGTAGAGTTCCATCAAGCGTTCTGCCGGGGCCCAGTCCGGTTTCTCGCCGCCCTCACCCTGCGTTTCGTAATAATCGCCCCATTTGTGCCACGACAAAGCGTCGCCACGGACCGGTGCAAGGTCCTCGGGCGGCATTTCAGAAGTAGGAATGCCATTCTCAATGCCCCACCAGACCGACATCACCAGGTCGCCGGTGATGGCCCGCTCACGCAGGTTGTCGCGCTGGCTCGGCTTGGCAAAAAGCTTGATACCCAGCTCTTTCCACATTTCTCCGACAAGCTCCAGGGCATCGTCCTGGACCTGTTCCTCGCCGGCAGTCTCCACGATGATTTCAAGAGGACGGCCATCCGGCATCAGGCGGATACCTTCGCCGTTGCGCTGTGTCAGACCGATTTCGTCCAGAAGAGCATTTGCCTGGTCCGGATCGAACTCGGCCCATTCAGTGGTGTAAGCGGCTTTGTAAAGCGGGCTTTGTGCCAGAACCGTATCATTGCCGGGAGTGCCGAGGCCAAAGAACAGAACCCGGTTTACCAGGTTGCGATCGATGCCCAGCGACAGGGCATGACGGAAGCGCGTGTCCCGCATCAGCTCGCGCCAGACCGGGTCCTTGACGGTGAGGTTCGGCAGGATCGAGATTTCCGAGCCCTTGGTGTTGGACCACAGCGCGGTCACATAGTCGTTGTCTTTCTCACCCTTCTTCAAGACGGTGATGTCGGCAAAAGACAGGTTCCTTGCCTGAAGATTGCTTTCGCCCGCCTGGGCCTTGGCCGGGATCAACTTGCCGTCGGCAACCGTCATGACGACATGATCGATATACGGCAGTTGCTGGCCCGCGCTGTCGACCCGGTGATAATAGGGATTGCGTTCCAATACGAAACGCAGATCGCTGTCGTCCCGCTTGCGGATCCAAGGCTGCAAGCTTGGCAGATCGACGTTCTGGGCGTCGTACATGTCGTCCTTCTTGGCGTGAAGCGGCGCCCAGCTGCGTGCCTTTACAGTCTCCGCCTGCTTGGCGATGAAGTCCGGCTCGCCGTATTTTTCATGGAACTGCTTCAGATAGTGCGCCGGCCGGTAGATGAAGGGCGGTCTGGACTTGGCAAGTTCAGGCAGGAAGAGCGGATTCGGATCCTCCCAGGTGAACCGCACCGTCGTCTCATCCAGCACTTCAAATTTCGGTCCCTTGCCATTCGACAACAGGAACGGCGGCAACCCCGAAGGCGTCAGAGCCTCATTGCTGACCACATCCTCGAAATAATAGCGGATGTCTTCCGAAGTGAAGGGCTTCCCGTCCGACCACTTGTGGCCCTTGCGGGTGTGCAGGGTGAAGATGCGGCCGTCTTCCACTTCGACATTGGCCAGAAGGTCCGGCACGAGTTCGAGCTTTTCGTTGTAGCCGACGAGGCGCGCATAGCCCCAGACATTGATCAGTCGGACGTCCTTCGCCCGGCCGATGAGCGTGTCGATGGTTCCGCCATGCTTGCCGGTTGTGCGGCCCTTGGCTTCCATGTCGACGACAAGCGGTTCCTCCGGCACCCGCTCGGCGACCGGTGGAAGTGACGGATCGAGGCCCGGTGTCTCCTTCAGCTCGAGCGCGGCCGCAGGGCCCGCGATCAAGGCTGCTGTCAGAAACAGACCGGCCCTAAACGTGTTCAGAAGTTTCATGCTGCAGTCCCCTCAAGCGCCCCGGCATTCTTCAGGCCAGGTGCGCAGACAAAGTGATCCGGTTCCATCTCCACCAGCGACGGTTCAACGCCGTCGGGCAGGCGGAAGGGATCCGGCCAGAGTTGCGGCTCCGATGCCCGGTTGGCATCGAGGGCGGCAAAGTCTAAAGGCGCCGACAGGTCGGGTTCCGGAACCGCGGACAGGAGCGCCTTCGTATAGGGGTGGAGCGGATTGCTCGTGACGGTGCGCGTCTCGCCAAGCTCAACGAGCCGTCCGCGGCACATCACGGCAATCCGGTCGGCCACGTAGTCGACCACAGCCAGGTTATGGCTGACAAAGAGATAGGTCAGGTTCAGGTCCCGCTTCAGGTCCTGAAGCAGGTTCAGGATCTGCGCCTGTACGGAGACATCCAGCGCCGAAGTCGGCTCGTCGCACAGGATGAATTCCGGATTGAGCGTGAGCGCCCTTGCAATACCGATACGCTGGCGCTGGCCACCGGAAAAGGAATGCGGGTAGCGGCGCAGGTAACGCGGGTCGAGACCGACCAGTGTCATCAGGTTGCGCGCTCGCTCCGCCCGCTCCTGCGGGGTGCCGATGCCGTGGACTTCCAACGGCTCCATCAGAGTGTCGTTTATGGTCATGCGCGGATTGAGCGAGGAAAACGGATCCTGAAAGATCAACTGGACGCGGCGGCGGTAGTCCATCAGGTCCGCGCCCTTCAGCGAAGCAATGTCCTCCAGCCCCTTGCCGCGGTTATAGAGAACCTTGCCGCCTTCCAGGTTCATAGCCCGCAGGACTGCCTTGGCGGCTGTCGTCTTGCCCGAGCCCGATTCACCGACAAGGCCGAGGCATTCGCCGCGGCGGATCGTCAGGTTGATGTCGTCGAGCGCGGTCATGGTCTTGACCCTGCCGCCCAGGAACGACCCCTTGCGGAGCGTGAAGCGCTTGGTGACGCTGCGCATTTCCACCAGCGGCTCGCCCGGCTTCACGTCGCAGTGCGGCCGGTTGGCGGTCAGGTCTTCGGAGCGCACCTTGATCGGACGGATCGGCACCAGCCGCTCGTTCCGGTCCATGTGGAAGCTCGGCACCGCGTTGAGCAGCGCTTTCAGGTAGTCGTGCTTCGGGTTGGAGAAGAGCTGCTGGGCGGTGCCTTTCTCCATGATCCGGCCATGATAAATCACGGCGATTTCATCGGCCATGTTGGCGACTACACCGAAATCGTGGGTGATCATCAGCACCGACATGCGAAGCTCGGCCTGAACTTCCCGGATCAGCTTCAGGATTTCCGCCTGAATGGTGACGTCCAGTGCCGTCGTCGGCTCGTCAGCAATCAAAAGCGCCGGCCGGCAGATCATCGCCATTGCAATCATCGCGCGCTGGCGCAGGCCACCGGAAAGTTCGAACGGATAGGTATCGAGGGCGCGCTCGGGGTCGGGGAACTGCACCAGGCTCAGCATGGTGCGGGTCAATTCTCTCGCTTCCGCCGCGGAGACGTTGCGGTGAAGCAGCGCCGCCTCGCCGATCTGGTCGCCGATCGTGTGCAGCGGCGACAGCGATGTCATCGGTTCCTGGAAAATGATGGCGACGCGGTTGCCGCGCAAATGGCGCATCTGCGGCCCCTTGCGCTCCAGCGTTGCGATGTCGACCGGTGGCTCGGCACCTGTCGGATCTGCCAGGATCACCTTGCCTGACGTGATCTGCGCAGCCTGGGGCAGCAGTCCCATGATGGTCTGGGATATGACCGTCTTGCCCGACCCGGATTCGCCCACCAGCGCGACCGTCCGGTTTTCGGGAACGACGAAAGACACGTCATCCACGGCGCGGGTCAGGCCTTCCGCCGTATTAAAATCAACCGTCAGTCCCTCGATCGAGAGAACATTCACCGCAAGCTTCCTCCCAGGCAAGGATTGTCTGACCGAGGCTTACTAAGCCCTCATTGCATTTCAAAGACAACCAAATTCGCCTGCCGATAGCAATGCAGGAATCGGGGCAGCAGAACTGTGATCTGCATCACACCGGGCCAGAAACGATTCCAGACACGATGCCAGACGACACAAGACACAACACAGCGGACCGCCTTGCTCCGGAAAGTGTGCCGGGCGCGCTTTACTCGGCGGCGGACACCGGCCGTTCCACTGCCGAGGCACTTGTTCCCTGCTCTGGAAACGGGTCGAGACAGTAGACTTCCATCAGGCCGCTGCGGCCGCGCAGGTGATGTGCCCCAACCGGGCGCTGGTGCTGTTCGCCCGGCAGGCGGGCAATGGTGTCGGCGCTGGCAAGGATCGTCACCTCCGGGCTATCCGGAACTTCCTTGCCGAGCGTCTGCAGGCGCTCGGCCGCGTTTACAGTGTCGCCGACAACCGTATAGTTCCAGCGGTCGAGCGCGCCGACATTGCCGACAACGGCCGGGCCGCTGTGAATGCCGATGCGCAGCTCCATCTGCGGGCGGCCCAGTGCCTTTGCCTGCAGATTGTTCTCGTGCAGGGCAGCGGCAATGCGCCGGGCTGTCCGGACCGCCGCTTCGGCATGGTCCGGCCGCGCATCCGGCGCGCCCCAGAATGCCAGCATGCCGTCGCCAAGGAACTTGTCGACGGTCCCGCCCTCACCTTCCACCGCTTCCACCAGGATGGCGAAATGATCGTTGAGCAGGCCCGCTGTCTCTTCCGCACTCATGTGCTCGGACAGGGCGGTGAAGCCGACAATATCGGTGAACAGAATCGTCAGCTCGGCTTCCCGTGCATCCGCCGCCGCACCGCCGCCCAGCCGCATCAGCTTGATGAAGAGCGAACGGGGCACATAGGTGTTCATAGCCTTGAGGCCTTCCACCATGGAGTTGAAGGCGAGCGCTACCTGGTCGATCTCGGCGACCCGGCTGCGTGGCAGCGGTTCTACCTCGTTCAACGACAATGTCCCGACGCGCTTGGATTGAACGGCGAGATAGCGCAACGGGCGCGCAACGCGCCGCCCCATCCAGAAGGCGATCAGAACCGAGACAACCAGTGCACCGAATCCGACGAACATTGAGCCAGCCAACCGGCGGACTTCCCGCGAGACCGTCGCGCTCTGGTAATACTGGCCGACGGTCCAGGGCCTGTCGCTGAAGCCATCCAGCTTGGCTTTCATCATGATGTATTCTTCGTCATTGGCATCGACAAAGGAGACCTCGATGCCAAGTTCGGCGGCCTTTTTGAATTCCTCCAGCTTCTCCTCGTCCACCATGGCAGCAAGGACCGGGTCGCCCACCGTCTGCCAGGAGGACGGCAGCTTATCGCGGATGCTGCCGCCGGTCTGGAGCCAGTCCGCATCTGAATGCAGGATCACCTGGTCGCCGTCGGCGATGATGAAGACCGTGTTGTCCGCGCCCTCATCCTGGGCAGAGACGATCTGCCCAAGCTCCTCCATCGAAGTGGCGGCCGTCAGAAAGCCGGTCATCACGCCCTTGTGGACGATCGGAACGGACACATTGGCGAAGAGACCGACTTCATGGCTGACAAGAGGGCCCCATTTTGGAGGGCTGTCGGGGGAGAGCTGTGGCAGGTCCTGGGCGTTCATGCCAGGTGGCGGCGCGTCGGTCTCGATGCGCCACAATTTGCCGTTGGGCGCGCGGTAGATGCCGAGGCGGCGTCCGTCGGGAGCGGTGACGGCAAGTGTGGTGATGTCGCGGTTGGACTGCAGCGCGATCGTCAGATCCTGCAGTGTGCGTTCCGGATCCGGAAAGCCGATCGTGCCATCGTCGAAATAGGGTTTCAGCCCGACAATGGCATTCTCGACCGACGCGAAATGCGTGCGCAACTGCGTTTCCAGCGACTGGGTGCTCAGGATCGTCTTGTCATTGAGCAGCGAGAAGGTGTTGCGGAAATTGGCCGAGACCGACAGGCCGAGCACGAGACCGATGGCGATCGCAACGAACGCGCCAAAACCCACCCCGACGATGGTCGTCAGGGACAGTTGGATGCGCCGGCGGCTGCGTGTCTTCTTTTCCATCGGGTTCAGACCAAAGAGTGGTGACTATGACGCATCTTACCGCCCTTGGAGGCCCCTCGTTGCGTTTCAGAAGCTTACCTGCCTGACGGTTTGCGTCAAATTAAGGCAAGCTTCCGATTTTCCACCGCCGATGCAACCGAGGCTCATCTCAGGCGGGTGTTTCCACATAGAGCCGCAACGCCAGCTCCTGCAGCAGGATGATGGTCTTGGCATCCGAGATTTCACCTGACCGGATCATGCGAAGCGCTTCCTTCAGCGGCACATGCAACACCTCGATGTCCTCGCCCTCATCCTCAGCACCGCCGCCTTCGGCGACCTGATCCTTCAGATGGTAGGTGCCGGTGAAGAATGCCAGATATTCGGTGACAGACCCCGGGCTCATCGTCACATCGAAGAGGTGGGTGAGTTCGGAAACCTGAAATCCGGTCTCCTCGATCAGCTCCGCCCGCATGCGGTCTTCAGGATGCGCGCCTTCCAGCAGGCCGGCCGGCGCTTCGATCAACATCGGCTCCCTGCCGCTGAACCATACCGGCAGGCGGAACTGCCGGGTGAGAAGGACACAGTCGGTTTCAGGATCGTGCAGCAGGCAGGTGGCGCCGTGGCCGCGGTCATAGACCTCGCGCGCCTGTTCCTGCCAGGTTCCATCCTTGCGTCGGTAGGCAATGTGGTGGCGCGTCAGCTTGCCCCAGCCGCCGGAAAGAACCGTGCTGTCGAGAATTTTCAGATAATCCGGTTCATTTCGGTCGGGTTCGCTCATCGCAATTATCCAGGTTCAGCCTTTCAGGCCGGGCGCAAGCCCGAGTTCGGACAGGATTTCCTCCGTGTGCTCGCCCAGCGCAGGCGCTGCCCGGTCGAGCACGAGGTCGCCATTGAGAAAACGGATAGGCGAGCGCACCGAAGAGACCATACCGCCATCAACACCGTTCGCGGGCAGATCGACCTTCAGACCCCGGTGTTTGACCTGGGTATCGTTGAAGACGTCTTCCACCGAGTTGATCGGCCCGGCCGGGACACCCTCGCCCTCCAGCGCGGCAAGGAGATCGTCCCGGGCGCGGGTCGCTGTTTCGGCCGCTAGGATCGGCACAAGGTCCGAGCGCGCGGAAACCCGGGCTGCATTGGTTGCGTAGCGTGGCTCGTCCGCCAGATGCGGCAAGCCAAGCACAGCGCAAAGCCGACGGAACTGGCCGTCATTGCCGACCGCGATGATCAGATGGCCATCCCTTGCCGGAAACACCTGGTAGGGCACGATGTTGGGATGGGCGTTGCCAAGGCGCTTCGGCGCCTTGCCGGAGATGAAGTAGTTCAGCGCCTGATTGGCAAGAACTGCGACCTGGGCATCGAGCAGCGCCATGTCGACCCGGTCGCCCTCGCCGGTTTCGTCCCGGCGGCGCAAGGCAGCCAGAATTCCGATGACACCATAGAGCCCGGTAAAGATATCGGCGAAGGCAACGCCGATCTTCTGCGGCGCCCCGTCCGGCTCGCCTGTCAGATCCATGATGCCGCCCATGCCCTGGATCATGAAGTCGTAGCCTGCCCGGTGCGCGTAGGGCCCGTCCTGACCAAATCCGGTGACCGAGCAATAAATCAGCTTCGGATTGACTGCTTTGAGGCTGTCATAGTCGAGCCCGTATTTGGCGAGGCCGCCGACCTTGAAATTCTCGATCAGGACATCGGCGCCGGCGACCAGCTTGCGGACCAGCTCCTGGCCTTCTTCGCTCCGGAAATCTGCGGTGATCGATCGTTTGCCACGGTTGCAGGAATGAAAATAGGCTGCATCCCGGTCGTTGCCGTCCCCGTCCTTGACGAAGGGCGGCCCCCAGCCACGCGTATCGTCTCCCTCAGGGCTCTCTACCTTGATGACGTCCGCACCGAGATCGGCCAGCGTCTGCCCGGTCCAGGGTCCGGCCAGAATGCGGGCGAGTTCGACAACTTTGATGCCTTTGAGCGGCGCGGTCATGGGAAGAGGTCCTGGAGGGTTAAGCGGTTGGGAGAGCGGTTCAGGCTTCGGCAATCTTGCGATAAATATGGTAGCGGCCCGGATGAATGCCGGCCGGCTTTTCAAGGGTTTCGAAGTTGGGCAGGTCCAGCTCAAGCGCACACAGGACGAAACCGCCGATTGCCATGCGTTTGTCGAGGGACGGAGCCAACCAGGAAGCGATGGCCAGATCGTTTGTGGGATCCGCGGAGCCGATATCGATATGGGCAAAAGAGGCCTTGGCCTTGATGCGTGGTCCGCAGAAGATCAGCGTGTCGCGAATGTTGCCGAGAATCATGTGCTCGGCATCAGGCGCACAGCTTGGGTGGCATTCCATCGCGAAATCGAAGACGAAAATTTCCTTGTTCGGATAAATCTCGCGCAGGTGATCGTAAGTCCTGCCGTTGCCAAGCCCGAGCTCAAGGACCGGCCCCTCGACTTCGTTGACCTGGTCAACCAGGAATTCCAGCAGAATTTTCTGCGAAGTCATACGGCGGATAAAACTGTCCAGACGGCTCATGAAAAAGGTCCCTGCAACTAACGACGCCTCTCACATAGACAATGCCCCGCCCGGCGTCAAAACCCCTTCTACAAGTTACCTGAAGACCCCTGCGCAAAGAGTGTACCAAACGCGGACTTTCGCCATAGTTCTGGTGTGCCCTCACCCTTTCGCCGGGCGGCTTGATTGGCAATCGAAGTCTTTGTGGAGTTGAAGGGTGAAAAACGGCACACACACCTATCGCAAAACGGCACCTTCCGTCCAAGTATTCTGGACTTGCCGATGACGCTCAACAATGATGATGGCATTCAAACGGCTAGCGAGATTAGACTGAAATTGATGCGCTCATTTTCCCTAAGGTCCGCGCTTATCGCAATTGCTGTAGCGTTAGCTGTCCCTGTTGCCGTTTTCGTCGCCGTTCTGATCAACCAGCTCAACACAAGCGATCAGGCGGCACTTGAGCGGCAGACCCATCGCGAGGTCAACGCGATATCCGCGACCGTCGCATTGATCCTCAACGACATGATGTCGACATTGGATCTGGTCGCTTCGGCTCCCGATCTGGAAACCGGCGAATTGAGGGAAGTTCACTACAGGACCAGCCTTATTCTGGCCGGTGCCGGCAAGTTCGTGATTGTCGTCGACGAAGACGGCCGGCAATTGTTGAACACGCGTGTTCCCTTTGAAGAAGCCAGCGGTACAACCTCCGACATGGATTCGTTCAGAACGGCGTTGGAGACAGGCCTGACTGTCGTTTCGAATGTCTTCTTTGGGAGGACCAGCGAAAAGTTTGTCTTCAATGTCGTCAAGCCGCTTCCTGTGTCGCAGGCAACCAACGCTCGCGGAGTGATCATAACGAAGAACGCCAGCGAAATTGACGAGGCGCTTGGATCTCAAGATATCCCTGAAGGTTGGAATGTCGCCGTCGTGGACGCGCAAGGTGTCATCGTCGCCGCTTTCGGCAATCCCGATCTTGTCCCCGGCTCCCCGCTCGGCGTCGTTTCCAAAATACCGAAAAACGAAATAAGTGGCGTCTTTCGAGACGAAGATTCCGGCGATTTGTTCGGCTTTGCAAAGGTCTCCACCAGCGGCTGGGCAGCCCTCAAATGGGGCCCGATGCAATCCGTGCGGCCATCCCTCCTGCAAAACTGGCTTTTCCTTCTGACAAGCGGCGCTGTGCTTCTTGCCCTCCTCATCGCGGTTTCCCTGTTCGTGGCGGAAGCACTGAGTTCAGCGATCTCCAAACTCGCGAACATGGCGGCACATGTCGGCAATGGTGAAGTCGTTTCGCCCTCCAGATCGCCCATCCGCGAAATTGATGCAGTCGCAATTGCCCTGTCGAATGCTTCGTTCGAACGCAGCGAAGCCGAACAGCGCACCAGGGTTGTCATGGGTGAACTGGCACACAGGACAAAGAACCTGATGGCCGTGCTTTTGTCGATGATCCGGCAGACCGCACGGCATCAGACAGACACGGAGGCAATGGCCACAGTTCTGGGCAACAGGGTCATGGCCCTCGGTGCCTCGCTTGACCTGCTCACACGCGACGCCGTCGGGCGGGTATCATTGCGCGAGTTAGTGTCGCGGCAGCTGGAGACCTTTTCCGTCGGGCTCGGGAATGTCGCGATAGAGGGCGACCCGATCGACATTTCGGGAGATTTTGCCCAGCAACTGGGGATGGCGCTCCACGAGATGGCAACAAACGCAACGAAGTACGGAGCTCTTTCGCGGCGAGAGGGGCGTATAAGCATTTCCTGGAACACCGAGCGGCCGGATGATGCGGAAACGGCAGTCCTTAAGCTGAACTGGAAAGAAACCGGTGGTCCTCCCGTTTCCCCTCCCCAATCGACCGGATTTGGACAAGTGATCCTGAAAGACCACATTCAATCCGTGACGAAGGGGACAGTTCAGGTCGACTATCATCCAACCGGATTTGAATGGACGCTCTGCGCTCCGCTATCGAGTGTCGTTCCCGATCAACCCAAGCCTTGAGCTGCGCATTTGCATAGAGTCCTGGGCAATCCAGACCTTATCTTTCAATGGCAACAAGGCTCCGATTCCCGGCCAGGACAGAGAAGTACCGATCACCGCTTGCCTATCCCGCAGATTGAAACCGAAACTGGACTTTGCCCTCCTGCCCGATCATGCTAACGCCTCGCAGACGAGCCCCGCAGTCGGTTTAACAGATCCAGGATATTGTTTAGATGCGTTCCGAAACGGCGCCGGCCATCCGGCTGGAAGACTATCAACCGCCCGCCTACCGCATCGACAAGGTTCATCTCAACGTCGATCTTCATCCTGTGGCAACAACGGTCACGGCATCTCTCTCCGTCTCCAGACAGGACGGCACCGCCGCCGGTGCACCGCTGGTCCTGGACGGCGACGAACTGACGCTGAGCGCCATCAGCCTGGACGGTACTCCGTTGGCCGATAACGCCTATTCGGCCGAGGCGGACCGGCTCGAAATTCATTCTCCGCCTGCGGCTCCCTTCGAACTGACGCTCGTCACGACGATAAATCCGGATGCCAATACAAAGCTCATGGGGCTCTACCGCTCGTCCGGCACCTATTGCACCCAGTGCGAGGCGGAAGGCTTCCGCCGCATCACCTATTTCCTCGACCGGCCGGACGTCCTCAGCGTCTATACGACCCGGCTGGAAGCCTCCAAGGCCGATTGCCCGGTGCTGCTGGCCAATGGCAATCCGCAGGAAACGGGCGACATAGCAGGCACGGACCGGCACTATGCCGTCTGGCACGATCCGCATCCCAAACCCGCCTATCTCTTTGCCCTGGTTGCAGGTGACCTTGCCGAAGTTGCCGACCGTTTCACGACCGCTTCCGGCAAGGAGGTCGCGCTCAACATCTATGTCGAACACGGCAAGGAGGCCCTCTGCGGCTGGGCAATGGATTCCCTCAAGCGCTCCATGCGCTGGGACGAGGAAGCCTTCGGCCGGGAATACGACCTTGATGTCTTCAACATCGTCGCCGTGTCGGACTTCAACATGGGCGCAATGGAGAACAAGGGCCTCAACATCTTCAACGACAAATATGTCCTTGCCGATCCGGAGACCGCAACCGATCAGGACTACGCCAATATCGAGGCCGTGATCGCGCATGAATATTTCCACAACTGGACCGGCAACCGCATCACCTGCCGCGACTGGTTCCAGCTGTGCCTGAAGGAAGGCCTGACTGTCTTCCGCGACCAGGAATTTTCCTCCGACATGCGCTCGCGCCCGGTCAAACGCATTGCCGATGTGCGGCTCTTGAAGTCGCACCAGTTTCCGGAAGATGCCGGCCCGCTTGCTCATCCGGTTCGGCCGCGCACCTATCATGAAATCAACAACTTCTACACGGCGACCGTTTACGAGAAGGGCGCCGAAGTCGTGCGCATGCTGAAGACCTTGCTCGGAGAGACAGACTTCCGGGCGGGTCTCGATCTCTATTTCGACCGTCACGACGGCGAAGCCACCACCATCGAAGCCTTTCTTGCCTGTTTCGAGGAAGCCGCCTCCACGGACCTGGCGCAGTTCTCGCGCTGGTACGAACAGGCAGGCACCCCGGTCGTGACCGTGGAAACAGAGCACGATGCGGACCGCAAGACTTTCACCCTCTCGCTCACCCAGGAAATTCCGCCGATCGCTGGCCAGAAGACCAGCCGGCCGGCGGTGATCCCGCTTCGTTTCGGCCTTCTGGGACCGAATGGCGAGGACATGAATGCCGGTTCTCCCGAAGGGGCAACCGTCAACGGCGATGTGATCGTTTTCGACAAGGCGCATCAGAAGGTGACCTTCCACGATGTCGCCTCAGCACCGGTGCTGTCGCTGCTGCGCGGGTTTTCAGCCCCAGTCCGGCTGAACCTGCCTCTGGCGGCGGATGATCTGCAGTTCCTGGCAGCCCAGGACACCGATCCCTTCAACCGTTGGCAAGCCGTACAAACGCTTGCCATGCAGGATCTCGTCCGGCTGGCGGGGCTCCATCGCGCCGGCGAAACCGGCACGCCGGGCAGTGAAGTCATTGCCGTCTTCGGCGCAGTTCTGCGCGACACCAGCCTGGACGAAGCCCTGAGGGCACAGGCCCTCACCCTGCCAAGCGAAGCCGATATTGCGCAGGAGATCGGCAAGGACGTCGATCCGGATGCGGTTCACACCGCCCGCCAGGTCCTTCGCGAGGCGATCGCCCGGCATCTGGGGGATGACTTGCTTTCCTTCGGTGGCAGCCTGACACCGCAGGGCGCCTTCTCGCCCGACGCGGAAAGTGCCGGAAAAAGAGCACTCGCCAACCGGGTCCTGCATTATTACGCCGCCTCCGGCGCAGCGAACGCTGCGGACGTCGTCTGGGACCGTTTCATCAGTGCCGACAACATGACAGACCGGCTCGCAGCATTGACGCTGCTTGTCCACGATCACCTGTCCCGCGAAGAAGACGCGCTTGAAGTCTACCGGAAGAAGCACTCCGAAAGTTCGCTCGCCATGGACAAGTGGTTCATGACCCAGGCGACCGCCCCGGGGGAAGCAACCCTCGACAAGGTCAAGTCGCTGCGGTCTCACCCGCTTTACGATGCCGGCAACCCGAACCGCGTGCGCGCGCTTCTGCAGTCCTTTGCGACCGGCAATCCAACCCAGTTCGCCCGGCTCGACGGTGCAGGTTTCGAACTGGTAGCCGAATCGGTCCTAGACATCGACAAGCGCAATCCGCAGGTCGCCTCCCGGCTTCTGACGAGTTTCCGCTCCTGGCGCGCACTTGACCCACAGAGATCTGCCCTTGCTGAATCTGCTCTCCTGAGGATTTCGTCATGCGAAAATCTGTCGAGAGACAGTCGGGACATCGTCGACAGAACCTTGCAATAGTCTGCAATACTGCAAAAGGTTAACGCAACTGCAGCAAAAGCCGGCTTCCATTAACCATTTTGTTCTTTCCGGGGTCTGGACAAAATCGGCCATTTTGATTCAAATGAAAGTGATTCGGGGCGAGCTCCGATGCGGCGGATTTTGAGGCACACTTCCTATGGCGCGAGCAATGGCTGGCGACGCATCTACGCGGCGCGGCGAGAAGGAGTCTGAACGGGAGACGGACGCAATCGCGACCGGCCTGCCCCTGCGCTCCGTACTCGGCACCATGCGCGACAGCCTCGCCCGCTCCGACAGCCTGATGCGGCGCATCATTCCCGGTCTCGCCATTGTCTTCATCATCATCCTGGCGCTCTTCCGGGCCGGTGAACTTGCCAATGACTATACCGAGACACAACAAAGCGCACAGACGACGCTGAGCCTGATGGCGACCGTGGTGGCGGGCGGCCTGGCGAGCGGGGAAGGCACGCTTTCCGAAACCGGCTTCAACACGACCCTGAAACGGCTTCTGGCCGACAGCCTGCCGGCAGGCGCGACCAGCCAGGGACGAATTTATGTGGTTACCGACCAGACGGGCACCATCGTTGCCTCCGCGCCAGTTCAGCCGGCCCTCGAAAGCCGGCCTATCAGCGACATTCTCGGCCCCTCCCAACCTCTGATGGTCTTCGGTGCGCGCGCCGGCGTCATGTCGATTGCGACCAATCTTGGCGGCAGCGCCGGCGAGCAGGACGTCATGGCCACCGTGCACCTTCTTGACGGCCGCCTCGGCATGGTCGCAGCGCTGCAGCCGGAAAGTGCCATTTACGGCCAATGGCGCCACGACCTTTCCGCCAATGTGACGCTGTTCGTCGGCACGTCCCTGGTGCTGCTGGCAGTCATCTACGGCTTCTTTGCCCAGGCAACCCGCGCGGAGGCCGCCGACGACATGTATGCGGCGACCCGGGCCCGTATCGACACCGCCCTCACCCACGGCCGCTGCGGTCTCTTCGACTGGGACCTGTCCCGAGGCCGCATGTTCTGGTCTTCCTCGCTCTATGAGCTGCTCGGACGCGAGCCGAAGGACGACATCCTGAGCTTTGCCGATGTCGCCGACATCACCCATCCGGACGATATCGACCTTCTGGGCCTTGCCGAACACCTTCTGGAAAGCGGCGAAAGCCTGGTCGACGAGACATTCCGTATGCGCCATGCGGACGGCAGCTGGATCTGGCTTCGGGCACGCGGCGAGATCCAGTCCGAGCCCGGCCGCGCCGAGCCGCACCTGATCGGCATCTGCATCGACATTACCGAGCAGCACGAACTGGCCGAACACAGCCGCATGGCGGACCTGCGCCTGCGCGACGCCATCGAGACCATTTCCGAGGCCTTCGTTCTCTGGAATGCGAAGAACGAGCTGGTCATCTGCAATTCGAACTACCAGGCCCTGCACAGCCTGCCGAATACGGTGGTGAAGCCCGGTACGCCCTACAAGGACGTCATGGCAGCAGCCTCCAACGCGGAAGTCGCACCGCAGCCTGTGTCCGTGCGCCAGCGCGGCGGTGCGCCCGACGGCTCCTACGAGGCCCAGCTGGAAGACGGCCGCTGGCTGCAGATCTCCGAGCGCCGCACCAAGGACGGCGGCTTCGTGTCTGTCGGCACCGACATCACCGCGCTGAAGAAGCACGAAGAAAAGCTGATGGAGTCGGAAAAGCGGCTCAAAAACACCGTCTCTGACCTGCAGAAGTCCCGCCAGACACTGGAAATCCAGGCGCGCCAGCTGGTGGAAATGGCCGACAAGTATCAGGAAGAGAAGACCAACGCGGAAGCGGCCAACAAGGCCAAGTCCGAATTCCTTGCCAATATCTCCCACGAACTCAGGACGCCGCTGAACGCGATCATCGGCTTCTCCGACATCATGACCCAGGAGATGTTCGGACCCGTCGGCACCGACCGCTATTCAGACTATTGCAAGGACATCTACTCCTCCGGCACCTATCTCCTCAACGTGATCAACGACATTCTCGACATGTCCAAGATCGAGGCCGGCCGCATGACGATCGAAACCGAAGCCGTCAGCGCAGCCGCCGTTGCCGCGGATGCCAGCCGCATCGTGACCGGGGCCGCCACGGAGAAGAACATCACGGTTACCGCCGACGTCGGCGACACGCTGATGGTTGAGGCCGACAAGCGCGCCCTGAAGCAGATCCTTCTCAACCTCCTTGCCAACGCGGTGAAGTTCACCCCCGACAACGGCACCGTGACCCTGAGGGCCCGCCCGCGCGGCGACAAGCTGCACTTCGAGGTGAGCGATACAGGCATCGGTATTTCCGAGCGCGACATCGAGCGCCTCGCCCAGCCCTTCGTCCAGGTGGAGAACCAGTTCACCAAGACCCACCAGGGTTCCGGCCTCGGCCTTGCCATCGCCCGCTCCCTGGTCGAACTGCACGGCGGCAAGCTCACTCTCCGCTCCGAGGTCAAGAAGGGCACGACCGTCAGCTTCACGCTTCCGCTGGCGGAAGAAGAGGCCACCAGGGCGAGCGCCTGACCCGATGGCACGGGGCAAGACCCAGAGCCGGATTCGGGTTATCTCATGAGAAACCGCTACGCTTTTTACGACAGATACCGGCCGGTCTTCTACGTCCTCATCCTGGGCATGGGCCTCTATTTCCTCTACCTCGGCCTTCAGGCCAGAAACGAAGCCCAGCTTCTGGCGAGCGAAGGGGCAACGACCAAGGGCGTCGTTCTTGCCAAGCGAACCGAATACCGGCGTTACAATCCGGACGGACTCGGGTCGACGCTGCACCTGTTGAGCTACCGGTATCAGGTTGATGGCATTGACTATGTCGACGAGTCAGGTGTGAAGCCCGAGCGGTATGCGGAAACCGGTCCGGGTGATGCGGTGGCCGTTCACTATGCCCGCGGCGCGCCCCAGATCTCGGAACTCACCAGGGGAAGTGTCGCCGCATTTTCGCAAGGCCTGTTCTTCTTTGGCTTCGGCGTTCTTGGGCTTGTCGTGCTGATGGTCGTTGTGGACCGCATCCGCGACCGGCTGAAGAAGGCCCGTCTCGACGCAGGCACAGGCCGCAGACGAGACCCGCGCTGAAGGGGTGCCAGGCCAAAACGAAGCCTCGGACCTTATTGGACGCCTCGGCAGAAACGGGCCACTCTCCAGGTCAGGGCTGTACCGCCTCGACCTCCCCTACCAGCCGCGCGAAGGCCGCCCGCACATTCACCTGCAATTCGGCCAACTCGGCTTCAAGACGGTCGAAGGTCGGGCTTCCGGACGCCTGGACCAATAGATCCAGCACACCGCGCGGGGCCTCCGCCGGAACGAACTTGCCGGAGAGCGCCAGCCGAAGAACCTGTGTCAGGCGGTGGTAGAGCCGCAGCGCCTCCAGCAACAGCTCCGCATCGCCCGCCGTCAGAAACTCCGCGTCGCGCAATTGTTCAAGCGCCTGTTCCGTCGCCTGGGCCAGAATGGCGGGGTTCTCCTCGGCATGCGCAAGTTGCAGGAACTGGGCCAGAAACTCGATATCCACCAACCCTCCGGCGATCTGCTTCAGATCCCAGATATCCTTGGTGCCCTTGTCCTTTTCGATACGGGCACGCATGGAGCGGACGTCGTCGGCAAGTTTCGCCTTGTCCCGCGGCTGGATCAACGTGCCGCTTATGCTGTCGAAGATCTTCTGCCTGTAGTCCTGTGAGGTCGATGCGATGACGCGGGCCCTGGTGAGCGCCATATGTTCCCAGGTCCAGGCTTCCTTCTTCTGGTAGGAGATGAAGCCGTCGAGATTGGTGGCGAGCGGGCCGGCATTGCCGGAAGGCCGCAGCCGGAAATCCACCTCGTAAAGTGAACCCTCGGCCGTCGGTGCGCTGAGCGCGGTTACCAGCCGCTGGGTCAGGCGGGTGTAATACTGGGTGATCGCCAGCGGCCGCTTGCCGTCAGACTGCTTGACGTCTTCCGGTGCCTCGTAGAGCAGGATGAGGTCCAAGTCGGAGGCCGCCGTCATTTCGCGCCCGCCGAGCTTGCCCATGGCAATCACCGCGACATTGCCGCCCGGCACTTCGCCATGCGTTTCCGCTACATGCACGATCACCTGCTTGAGGATGCGATCGACGACCACTTCCGCCAGCCTCGCCAGCGCAAAGCCGACCCGGTCGGCCGACAATGTGTCGGAGATCAGCCTGAGGCCGATCAGGAATTGCTGTTCCTGGGTGAAGATCCGCGCCCTGTCGAGCGCTTCCTCATAGAACCGCGCTTGTGCCAGCGTCCTGTCGAGGCCGGTGCGGAATTCTTCCACACTCGGCATCGCACCAAAAAAGGCGGGATCAAGGACCGCGTCGAGCACATGCACGCGCTTGGAGACGGTCTCGGCCATACGCGGCGCAGCGCCCATGGTGGTGGCCAGAAGCGTCAGCAGTTGCGGATTGGATCGCAGCAGCGAGAACAGTTGCACGCCTGCTGGCAGTTTCGCCATGAAGCTGTCGAAGGCGCGCAGGGCTGCATCCGCATTGTCGGTGGCTGCCAGCGCGCCGATCAAGGCCGGATGCATTTCCGTCAGGCGTTCGCGCGCCTTGGTAGAGCGGGTACAGGGATAACGGCCGAAATGCCAGGCCTTGACGATTGCCGCCGCCTCGTTCGGCTGCTTGAAGCCGAGCTGGGCCAGCGTTTCCAGCGTGCCCGGGTCGTGGTCGTCACCGGTGAAGACCAGATTGCCGAGATCGGAGGACAGTGCCGGTTCGTCCTCGAAGAGTTCCGCATAGTGATGCTGGACCTTGCGCAAATGGCCGAGGAGTTCTGCTTCGAACCCAGTCAGGCCGTCGAAGCCCATGAGCGTGGCGACGCGCTTCAGGCCTTCCGTGTCCTTCGGCAGAAGCTGCGTCTGTTCGTCGTTCAGCATCTGGATGCGGTGCTCGACGTCGCGCAGGAAGCGGTAGGCGGCAGCCATTTCGTCACGGGTGCGTGGCCGGATCCAGTCCGCTTCAACAAGTGCGTCGAGCATATCGAGGGTACGCCGGCCGCGCAGAGTCGGGTTGCGGCCACCGGCGATAAGCTGCTGGGTCTGGACGAAGAATTCCACCTCGCGGATGCCGCCACGGCCGAGTTTGACGTTGTGGCCGGCAACGGCAATCGCGCCATGGCCCTTGTGCATGTGGATTTGCCGTTTGATCGACTGGACGTCGGCAATGGCGGCAAAGTCGAGATACTTGCGCCAGATAAAGGGCACGATCTCGTGCAGGAAAGCTTCGCCTGCGGGAATGTCGCCGGCGCAGGGCCGCGCCTTGATGAGGGCGGCGCGTTCCCAGTTCTGGCCAAGGGATTCGTAATAGACCAGCGCCGCCGGCACTGACATGGCCAGCGGCGTCGCCCCCGGGTCCGGGCGCAGGCGCAGGTCAGTGCGGAAGACATAACCGTCCGCCGTCCGGTCCTGCATGATCTTGACGAGCCGCCGCGTCAGGCGGACGAATTCCACCGGGGCTTCGGCATTGCCCGCCATCGGTGCCTTTGCCGGGTCGTAGAGAACGATCAGGTCGATGTCGGAGGAATAGTTCAGCTCGTTGGCGCCGTGCTTGCCCATGGCGAGCACGATCAGGCCGCTGTCCTCTTCCGGCCGGTCCGGGTCGTGCGGGGCAAACTTGTTGAGCCGGGCAAGATCGCCAAGACAGAAGCGGATCGCCGCCGTCAGTGCCGCATCGGCAAAGCCCGCCAGGGCGCCGGTCACCCGGTTGAGGCCGATGGCGCCGGAGATATCGGCAAGACCAAGCGTCAAGGCCAGATCGTGTTTCAGCCGGCGCAGGGCACGCATGATGCCGGCTTCGTCCTCTGCCCTTGCTTCCCTGGCGTCGTTCAGCAGACGCTTGAGCCTTGTTTCCGGAGCTTCGTTCATAAGGGCAAGAAGGCGTGGCGGGTCGGCCAGCATCAGGTCGCGCAGATAGGGCGAGTTGCCGATGATGCCGGTGAGAAAGCCTTCCACATCGGGCTTCTTCGCCAGCAGGTCCTTCAGCCCGGCACCGGCCTCGGCATGACCCAGCAGATCCTTCAGGAACAGGTTGGCGTGGTCCGGATCCGATGTTACCGGCACAACCGCAATCCGGTCGGCGAGACGGCCCGCGCCGCCGTCCTGGTCAGTCCTTGTGTCCTGCCCGTCCGGATGTGCCGCCTTGTTCATGCCCGCTCCTGCTGTCGTCCGGTTTCACCGGCTTGAGATCGATCCGGGCACAGAGCCCGGGATCCTCATTCTTGAAGCGCAAGTCTCCGCCATGCAAGCGGGCAACTGCCTTGACGAGGCTCAATCCGAGGCCTGTTCCAGGCTCTGAACGGCTTTCCTCAAGGCGGACGAAGCGTTCCTTGACCCTGTCCCGGTCTTTCTCGGGAATACCCGGTCCGTTGTCGGCAACACTCAAAACGATCCGATCGCCTTGGATTTCTGCAAAAAGGCGGATCAACAGTTCACCGGTTTTGGGGCGGCCGTATTTGAGAGCGTTTTCGATGAGGTTCACGAGAACCTGGCTGATCAGATCGCGATTGCAATCCGCGGACAGTCCGTCCGGCACGGCCATCTCCAGCCGGCCGCCCTCGTCCTCGACCAGCGGTTCGTAAAGCTCGGCTACTTCCGCGACAAGTTTCTTCAGATCCGTCGGTTCCATCACAGAGGCCGGGCTCATCGATTCCACGCGGGCGATACGCAAAAGCGCATTGAAGATCCGGAGCAACTGGTCGGATTCGTCCAGGGTCGCTTGCAGGCTTTCCCGGTAACAGGCCTCCCCCTTGGCTTCACGCAAGGCGGTCTCGATCCGGGTCTGCAACCGTGTCAGCGGTGTCTTGAGGTCATGAGCGATATTGTCGGTGACGTCCTTCATCGACTGCATCAGCACCTCGATGCGGTCGAGCATGGCATTGAGGTTGACGGCCAGGCGATCGAATTCGTCGTCATTGCCGGCAACCGGCAAACGTCCGGAAAGGTCGCCCTGCATGATGGTACGGCTGGTGGCGGAGATCTCGTCGATGCGCCGCATCACCCGGCGGCTGACAAAGACCCAGGTTATCGCCGCCATGACGACAACGACGGCGAGCCACAGCCGCAGGGCATTGGCAAGCAGGTTGGAAAACAGCAGCTGATCGCCGAGGTCGCGGCCGACCAGCAGCCGGAAACCGCCGCGCAGCTCGAACGTGCGCACCATCGCCTGGCGTTCGACATCCTCACGGTCCTGGCCAATCCGCGTGTAACGGACCCGGCGCAGGCCGCCATCGGCCTCTTCCAGCACCGTCGTCGGCAGCCGGGCAATATTGCCGACAAGGGCATTGCCGGCAAAATCGACCAGAAGATAGAGGCTGGCATCGGGATGGCGGGACCGTTGGTCGATGGTTTCGACCAGGTCGCGTATGCCGCCGCGCACATAGACATCGGCAAGCGTCTTCATTTCCGCGTCGACGGACTGGACTACCTGTTCCGACATCAGGTTGTCGGTGTTGTCGGCGATATAGAACAGCATGACGCCGGACATCACCGTGAAGACGGCGATGTAGAGCAGCGACAGCTTGAACGCTGTTGTTCTCGTATACCTAGTGAGCCGCGTCACGGATCGTGTATCCGGCCCCGCGGATGGTGTGCAGCAGCGGGGTCTCGAAGCCCTTGTCGATCTTGCCGCGTAGGCGCGAGATATGGACGTCGATCACATTGGTCTGCGGATCGAAGTGATATTCCCAGACGTTTTCCAGCAGCATGGTGCGGGTAACCACCTGGCCGGCATTCTGCATCAGGTATTCCAGCAGGCGGAACTCGCGCGGCTGCAGGGGAATGTCCATCTCGCCGCGGCGGCAGGAATGGGCCATCCGGTCCAGCGTCAGGTCGCCGACCTTGTAGGTGGTCTCGACCTGGCTCGCGGACTTGGGACGTCTTGCAAGCGCTTCGACACGCGCCTGGAGCTCTGTAAAGGCATAGGGTTTGGGCAGGTAATCGTCGCCGCCGGCCTTCAGGCCCTTGACGCGGTCGTCGACCTGACCAAGTGCGGAGAGGATCAGCACCGGTGTGTGGTTGCCGTCGCGGCGCAGTTCCTGGACGAGCGAGAGCCCGTCCATCTTCGGCAGCATCCGGTCAACGATGAGAATGTCGTATTCCCTGTCCTGTGCCATTTCCAGGCCGACATGGCCGTCTGCAGCCTGATCGGCGGTATGACCGAGCTCGCTCAGCCCCTTGACGAGGTAGCTGGCGGCTTCGGGATCGTCTTCAATGACAAGAATCCTCAACATCTCACCCTTTTACCTTGAGTTGCGCTGAATGAAAATGGCTGGCGGCGGCGATGGATGTGAGGCGCCGCCGCCAGTCAGTCAGGGTTTGAGGCAAACCCCGTGGCCAATCCATTTCTTCTGGTGCGGATTGGCTTTGGCGAAGACCGGCCCGTCGGGGTTGGGGGCAGAGGGCAGGCCGGTCTCAGCCGCACAGGTTCCGGTTCGGGGCAGACCCGGATCCTGATCAGGCAAGGTTCATGGGCAGGGCCACGAACCTGGTGGTGTTGTTGCTTTCAACACGGAAGAGCACTGCCTTGCGGCCGTCCTTTTCCGCCTTTTCCAGCGCTTTCAGCACGTCGGCAGGGCTCGACACCTTCATTCCGGCGACTTCCAGAATGACGTCCCCCTGGGTGAGCCGCTTTTCGGCAGCCGGGCCGTCCGGATCGATCTCGGCGATGACAACGCCGTCGCCTTCCATGCCGGCCTCAGCCTTGGTGGTCAGAACCAGTCCGAGATCGTCGAGGCTGGTCTTGGTCTCATTCGCCTCGGGCTGGACGGCCGCAACCTTCTCCTGCTCCTGCAGGCGGCCGAGCGTGACGGTGATGTCCTTCTTCTCGCCGTCGCGCCAGACGGTCACATCCACCTTGGTGTCCGGCTCGTAGGCAGCGATGATCTTGGACAGTTCGCGCGGTCCCTTAACATCGGTGCCCTCGACAGCCAGGATGGTGTCGCCCGAGCGCAGGCCAGCCTTCTGAGCCGGGCTGTTTTCCTGCGCTTCCGCGACGATCGCGCCGCGGGCCTCCTCCAGGCCAAGGCTCTCCGCGATGTCATCGGTCACGTCCTGGATCTGAACGCCGAGCCAGCCGCGTACGACCGTGCCGTCGTTTTTCAGCTCCATGATGACATCCTGCGCGGTCGAGGCAGGGATGGCGAATGCAATGCCGACGTTGCCGCCGGAAGGCGAGAAGATCGCCGCGTTCACGCCGATGACTTCGCCATGCATGTTGAAGGCCGGACCACCCGAGTTGCCGCGGTTGACCGGGGCGTCGATCTGGATGAAGTCGTCATAGGGACCGGCGCCGATGTCGCGGCCGCGGGCCGAAATGATCCCGGCGGTGACCGAACCGCCAAGGCCGAACGGGTTGCCGATGGCCACGGTCCACTCTCCGACTTCCGGTGCCTCATCGGCAAAGTCGACGTAAGTGAACTTTTCGTCGCTCTCGACTTTCAGCAGGGCGAGATCCGTACGCTTGTCGGCGCCGATCAGCGTGGCGTTGTATTCCTTGCCGTCCCGGTCGATCACCGTGAATTCGGTGCCGTTGTCGATCACATGATGATTGGTGACGAGGTAACCGTCGTCGGAGATGAAGAAACCGGATCCCTGGGAGATGCCGTACTGGCGCGGTGCGCGGCGCTGGTCTTGCTGCTGGTCGCCACCCTGACCGCCGAAATCACGGAAGAAACGCTGGAACGGATGACCGTCCGGCAGTCCCTTGAAGAAATCCTGGAAGTTTTCGCCGTCGCCGCCGTTGAAGTTCATCATCCGCGGCTCTGCTGCCTGCTTGACCTGGACGCTCACTACGGCAGGGCTGACGGCCTGGACAACGTCGGAGAAGTCCAGCGGCGCCGCCGTGTTGACGCGAACCGCGTCCGCGAAGGCCAGCTGGCTCGGAATGGTGGTCTGCGCGGTCAGAAGACCGGCGGCACCAAGCGCCACGACACCTGCCAGCAATTTGGCACGGCGGGAGCGCAGGGGAGAAACTGACCGACTGTTTTGCATCTTATCTTCCTCTGTCGAATCTCGATCTGATAATCCTTTCGACCGCGCTTCGAAGGCGTGTGTCTCAGGTTCGAGGATGAAGATAAGAAATCCAATCTTACAGGCGCCTGTCGGCGGCATTACAGTTTGTTAAGGTTGGGGAAAAGGTTTGACGCTGCAAGATCGATGACAAGATCTCAAACAAATTATCTCAACTGTTTCCGCAGACTATCGTCAGTTCAGCCAATGCTTCTCATAAAAAATTTGAGCGTCAGGCGGCCTGTTGCCGCGCGGGAAAAACCTCCGGCACCGCTCCGGCCTGCCACGGTTGCCATTTCCGCATAACGGATTGAAACCGCTGCGAGGTCTCAAACGCCGTCAGCCAGGTCTTCAGCGCCTCCCAGCCTTCCGCATCGAACCAGTCGCGGCCGGCATTGGCGAACTGGCGCACGAATGGAAGGATCGCAAAATCGGCAAGCGATGCCCGGTTTCCCAGCAGCCAGGAGCTGCCGGCAAGGCGCCCATCCAGCTGCCACAGAAACTCCGACGCGAATGCTCTTTCGTCTTCCTTCACCGCATCGGCATAGCGCGTGTCGTATTTGTAGCGGTCGAGATGACGCTTGAAGGGACCGTCGCAGGTGCCGATCAGACCGAGCGCCGTTTGAAGGTCATCTGTCTCAGGTGTCAGCCAGCTTTCAGGGTCGCAGCGGCCAAGGGCCCACATCATGATGTCCAGGCTTTCATCCAGCACCGTCTCGCCGTCCTTCAGGCACGGCACGGTCGCAGAAGGCGAAGTTTTCAGAAATTCAGGCGCTTTCTCGCGCAGGACTATTTCCCGCAGCTCCACGGTCACGCCGCTGGAGGCGATCGCCAGACGCGCCCGGATCGCATAGGGGCACCGGCGGAAGGAATACAGGATGGGCTGCGAGGTCATCTGTCTCCCATGACGGATCGCGAAAGCTGCGTCAACACCTGCCAATATCCGGCTTCGTAACAAAACCATGGCGGTTTTTCACAGGTTATAAAGGAAATTTGGAGAGACTCCGACTGTTAGGGTAGTGACATGAGCGACTCGCTTCTAAAGCTTGCCAAAGACAGTTCCTCCGCCAAAAAACACGAGCTTGCCGAGCACGTGACGGGACTTCTTGTCGCCCGCGCCGACGATCCCGGATCCGAGGAAACCCACCTTCTGAACAATATGCTGGAGGGCGTTTACGACTCGCTGGAGCACGAAGCCAAGCGCAAGATGTCGGAACGGCTGGCGGATGTGCAGTCCATGTCGTCCAAGCTTGCCGCGGCAATGGCCAATGACGACCTGCCCGTCGCACAGGCGATTCTGGAACGCTCCAAATCGCTGCGGGAAGAAGACCTGCATAGGATCGCCCGCACCAAGGACCAGGCCTATCTCCTGGCGCTGGCCAAACGCGATCATGTCAGCAAGGATCTCAGCGGTCTCCTGATCAAGCGCGGCAACAGGGACGTCAAGCACGCCATTGCTTCCAACCTTGGTGCCGAGATCACCATGCCGGTGTTCGAAAGCCTGGTGAAGGATATGCCGAAGCAGCTGGGCGACCGTATCCGCCACCTGCGCAAAACGAACGAGGAACTGCTTGAAGACCTGTTCCGGGACGATGGCGAGATCGCCGCCGGTTCCGAACTGGTCCGCAAACCCTCAAAGATCAGCCCCAAGGCGTGGTTGATGGGCATCCGGCTCGGCAAGACCAACTTGAACAAGGCAATCTACCAGCTTTCGCATGAGCACAATCTTTTCGATGCAGTGGCTCTGCTGGCGTTCTTCTCCGGTCTGGACCTGAAATATGTCCATAACCTGATGGTTCGCTTCGATTCCACCGGTATTGCCACAGTCTGCCGGGCATGCGGCATCGGTGCGGCGGAGTTCCAGGCGGTTTGCAAGGAACGCTGCAAGCACCTGAAGTTTCCGGAAAGCACCGGAAGCAAGTGGCTGACCAACTATCATATGCTCGACGACACCGACGCCCGGCGGTTGCTGGCGCTGATGAAGATCAAGCTGAAGGCTGCCAAACACGAGCAGGCCGCCTGAGGGCATGCCTGATTAGACATCTCATCCTTCCTGTCACCTCGCCTTTGCGAACCGGCTTTTTCAGATGTTTCCCGCACCCTTGGCATTGAAAAGGCCGGTGCGGGAAATCCGTTTCCCCACCTTTGGAAAATTGAGTTTCAAAAACCACGTCACGCCGATAGAAATCGCCTAATGCTTGTGCAATTGCTCATTCCTTAGGCTGATCATGTCCTCAAAAGACAGACATTTCCTGCGAAGCGCACTCGTCCCGGCCTTGCCCTGGCCTAGGGTGCCTGAAGTGATGGTGGCCATGGCCGGCGGTGCGTCGGGAATTGCGGCCTGCGCGCTTGTGGTGTGGCTGATGTCGGTGAGCGGTGCGCTGCATCTATTCCTGATCGCCCCGCTTGGAGCGACGGCGGTGCTCGTCTTCGCCGTTCCCAACAGCCCCCTGGCACAGCCGTGGTCCGCCATCTTCGGCAACACAGTCGCCGCAGTCTGCGGTGTTGCTGCGGTCAGCTTTCTTCCTCCAGCGTTGGCATCTGTTGCTCCTGTCGCAGCCGTTGCACTCGCGTTCGCCGCGATGATGATTTGCCGGGCACTGCACCCGCCCGGCGGAGCCGTCGCTTTGCTGATCGGACTGACACCGGAGCTGACCACCGATGCTGGTGCCGTTTTGGTTTGTCTAAACACCGTGGTTCTCACATGTGTCCTGGTGCTCACCGGCCTCCTGTTTCATCGGTTTTCAGGAAGAAAATACCCGTTCAGGACCAGCCTCATGGAAAACGGCGCTCCTCCGTTGCAACGTCTCGGACTGAACGAAGGCAAACTGGCGGAAGTCCTGTCCAAGCTGCATCAATCCGCCAATCTGGGCGCGGTGGATCTCGCCCGGCTCGTTACTGCAGTCGAAGCCGAACTGATACGACCTCCCTATGACGGCATCTCTTGCGCCGACGCCGTGTCCGGAGATGGTATTACCGTCGCGCCGGATGCCCCGATCGGCGACGTTGCGCATGCGTTCGGGAAGACCGAGCTGACGGTATTGCCGGTGCTTTCGCAAGCGGGTCATCTTCTTGGCATGATCCGGCAAAAGGACCTGCTTCTCCTTCTCGCAAATGCAGGCCTCCAGGAGCTGCAGACTGCCAGGGTTACCGCCCGGGAGATCATGGAAGTTCCAGCGGCCATCTATGAAGGGAGCCTGCCGCTCGGCAAGGCCTTGCCACTCATGATCGGAAGCCGCCTTGAAATTGTTCCCATATGTGAAAATCGTAAATTCCTAGGGTTTCTGACGCGGACAGGTCTGATGGAAGCTCTGACCTTCTCCACCGCTGCCCTGGAGGCGGCCTGAAAGATCGCGAAACAGGAGAACCTAAATGGGCGACGAAGACGATCTTCCCGGCGACCCGGTCTGCCACGCCGACAGGATCGTTGCTGGCTTTACGGTCGATCCACAGACTTTTCGCGATGTCAGCACCTTCCGCAAGGCGGAGCGTGCGCGCCTTTACGCCAAACGAAAGAGCCTGACGAGCGGGGAACGGGCTCGGAAAACGGATACCCTTTCCGCGGCGTTGAAGCGGGTTCTGGAAGGCAAAGCCTTTCGCAGGATTGCCGTCTACTGGCCGATCCGGGGCGAACCGGACCTGCGGCCCTTGATGAGCGCGCTTTGTGAAAGCGGCAAGGACGTTCTGTTGCCAGTGGTCGAGACAAGACAGGCACCGCTGATCTTCCGCCCCTGGCATCCCGGCTGCAGCATGGTCCGTGGCGACTGGAACATCCCCGTCCCCGCGGGCGGCACCGCGCGGGTCCCCGACATCGTCATCGCCCCCTTGGTCGGGGTCGACACGGCGCTTTACCGGCTCGGAAACGGTGGCGGCTATTACGACCGCACGCTTGCCTCTCTTGCCGAAAAGCCGCTGGTGATCGGCGTGGGGTTCGCCTTCTGCCGTCTTCCGACAATCTTCCCGATGCCCTGGGATATCCCAATGGATCTGGTGGTCACGGACCTGGACTAGGCTGTTCGCCTGTATTTATTCTTGCTGAGGTGGCAATCCGTCAAGAATAGTCCTCTGCATTTCCTGAAAGCCACCCAGAGTTCTGGGGAACAGTTTTTACAACTGTCAGAAATACGAATACACACGCAGATTTATCCTTTTTTTATCCTGCGTTTTAGACAGTTGTAAACTGTCTCTGCGGTAGTTCTATTGCTACAAAAACGGACGGGAAAAGATGCTCAACGACCTTCTCAGTCTTGCCCAGGACAGCACACCGGAAAAACGCCACCAACTGGTGGAACATGTCACGACGCTATTTGTGCGCGGGGCCGACAGCTACCAGACGGAAGAGATCACTCTCTTCAATACTGTTCTGGAAAGCATGCTGCCCACCATGGAGCAGGACCAGAAGCAGGCGATCTCCGAGCAGCTTGCGCCGATCGACAGCACGTCCAACAAGATTGCCTACGAACTGGCGCGTGAGGAGATCGACATCGCCCGGCCGATGCTGACTTCGTCCAACGCACTCAACACCGAGGACATCCTTCGCCTCGCCAAGACCATGGGACAGGGGCACTTGCTGGCGATCTCCAAGCGCAAGCACCTGGAAGCCAATGTCACCGATGTCCTCTTGGAGCGCGGCGAAAGCCCGGTCAAGCAGTCGGTCGCAGCCAACGCCGGCGCCGAGTTCTCCGAATGGGGCTCCCGCCTGCTGATCAAGCTTGCCGAACGGGACGAAACCATTCGCGACGCCATGGTGGAACGCGCGGACATTACCGAGTCCGATTACGACAAACTGATCAGCCAGATGCCGGAGAGCCAGCAAGCCCGGATCCGGCAGCTGCGCGAACAGAACGAAAGCCTGATCGAAGACCTCTTCCACAAGGCGAGCAAGGTGGTTGCCAGTTCCAAGCTGGAGCGCAAGGCGACCCGCATCAATGCAAAGGCGACGCTCAAGGAAATCCGGGCAGGCCAGCGTTCGCTCGGCAAGGCGATCACCCAGCTGGCGCTTTCCAACAACCTCTTCGACATCTGCTTCCTGCTCTCCGAAATGGCCGGGCTGGAGCAGAAATACGTAACCAACGTCATGGTTCGTTACGATTCCACCGGCATTGCCGTTCTCTGCCGGGCCATGGGCGTGGACAATGCCGAGTACGCAGCGCTTTGCAAGGCTCGCGCGATGCACAACAAGCAGCCGCAATCGACGGCGGAGAACTGGGCGAACGACTATCAGTCTCTGTCCGATAGAGATGCCCGCCGCCTGCTTTCCTTCATGAAGATCCGCCTGCAGACGCTGGAAGGCGAGGCGGCTTAGGCCGCCGCCTCCACTTCCAGAGAACGTCGCGAAAATGTGGGTTCCGTTTTTTCGCAAAAAGACGTGCGTCAAAAAGGAGATAAAGCGGGTCACGTGAATTCAAATAAACGCGACACGCTTTGACAAGTCATTCCTGCGAGCCGACGTCCCTCGTTACGACCGCAGCCCCTGCCTCCAATGTCCGGTGGACCGGACATTTGTCCGCGATTTCAAGCATCCGCACCCTGGTGTCTGCGTCGAGGTCGCCTTCCAGCGTAATCAGACGCTCGAAGCGGTCAATTTTGCCGTCGCGTTCCCGCTGCCCATCGGTACAGTCCTCGCAATCGGCGGCGTGGACCTTGCCATGCAGGACCTTCGCTCCGATCCGGTCGACGGCCAGCCCCTTGCGGTCGGCGTACATGCGCAAGGTCATCACGGTGCAGGCACCGAGAGCGGCAGAGAGATAGCCGTAGGGCGACGGGCCGCTGTCGAGGCCACCCACATCCTCGGGCTCGTCGCCCAGCATGCGGTGCGCACCGCTCTGGACCATGACCTGGTATTTGCCTTGCCCCGTTTCGACCACCTCGACACCGTCCTTGACTTCGTCCGCATCGGCAGCCGCATCCATTTCCAGATATCGCTCCGCCCAGGCCGCGATGACCCGTGCCGCATAGGCCGCATCTTCGCCTTTCGACAGAAGATGGTCGGCGCTGTCGAGGGAGACGAAGCTTTTGGGGTGTTTGGCGGCGACGAAGATGCTGGTGGCGTTGTCGATGCCAACGGTCTCGTCCAGCGGCGCATGCATGACGAGAAGAGCCTTGCCGAGCCGGGCAACCCTGTCACGGACCGACTGAGCTTCAAGGTCCTCCAGAAACTCCCTGCGGATGGTGAAGGTCCGGCCGGCGAGATCAACCTCTCCCGCTCCTTTCTGCCGGATGGTTTCTTCGGCCGCCTTGAAATTGTGGATCACGTGATGGGCATCGGACGGTGCGCCGATCGTCACGACTGCCCGTGCTTCCGGGATATCGGCCGCGACGGAAAGGATCGCGGCCCCGCCGAGTGAATGGCCGATGAGCAATTGCGGCGCCTCGAACTTCTGCCGCAGGAAATCCGCGGCCTTCTTCAGGTCCTCCACGTTCGAGGAAAAGTCGGTAGAGGAAAAATCGCCGCCGCTGCCGCCGAGCCCGGTGAAATCAAAGCGCAGGACTGCAATGCCCTCCTTTGCCAGCGCTCCGGCAATATGGCGCGCCGCGGGAATGTCCTTGGAGCAGGTGAAACAATGGGCGAAGAGCGCGAAGGCCCGGATACGGCCGGCAGGCAGGTCGAGCCTGGCTGCCAGCCGGGCACCGTAAGCGCCGTCGAATTCCAGTTTCTGCGGGCGTTTCGTCATCTCTCCCCTCCTGCGGTTGGTCGCGCTTGAGGTAAGCATGGAACAGCCCCACGCAAATCACGCCTTGGTGTGAACACTGTGTAACCGGGCCAATTCCAGCGCCCCCCTGCGTTAATCTTGACGCAGCAAAACCTCAGGATCTGAGGATCTTCTTGGTCGAGTTCACCGCATTCGCAATCCGGGTGTAATGGACCTTGCGCTTCTGCGAGTTGCCGGCTGAGCGCAGAAGCTTCGTGGTGGTTTCCTGGATTGCCTGCGCCGCCTGGCCATTGGCCTTGCGCAAGGCGCTGCTGACCACCGCCTTGTAGGACCTGCCGCCCTTTTTCAGTTGTCCGGCCTTGGTGTCCTGGTTTTGCCGGACAATCCCGTTCAGCGTCCGGGACAGTCTGCGCAATTCGTTGGCGGCAGCGGCATAGTCGGGCCGGTTGCCAGCGGCACCTGCCGCCCGTGAATAGACCTGCCGCAGGCAATCGATCCTGTAAGCAGGGTTCAGGCTGTTACATTCTGCGGTCCCGCGCTGAAGCTGCAGGACGATGGCCTGGGTGAGGTCGTCTGCAAACGCGATTTGCTGTTCGATCGCATTCGTGCGCGGCGTTTGCAAGGTCCGGAAGGTATCCTCCGGAACCGGCAGTTCCATGAAGGGGTTGTCGCCCGGCAGAATTTCAAGAGCAGTGTTTCGTGCGGCCTGGCCCGGGTTGACCAAGCTCAGCACCATGGCAAGTGCCACGAAAGGAACTGCCGCCAGTCTTTGTGGAGACAGTGTTCTCCGGTTGTCCAATTTCCCGTTCATCTAGTCCCCCTAACCGGTCCATTTGTAGGATCCTGCCCAAACGGAACTATTCAACGGTTGCGGCCAAGGTTCAAGCCTCGGTTCCGGGTCAGAGGGTCTCCCTCTGACTGAGAAGCGCTTCCAGCCGTCGTTTTTCCTCGTCGGTCAAGGCCGGTTCCACTCTGGCCGCCCGCGCCGTCCTGCGATTGCGCAAGGCCAGAAAAATGCCGATCAGCCCACATATCAGCGCCACCGGACCCGCAGCCCAAAGCACGATCGTGTGCCAGGCGAAGCGCGGTTTCAAAAGCACGAATTCGCCATAGCGCGATACGAGGTAGTCGATGACGGCCTTGTCGCTGTCGCCGGCAACCAGCCGCTCACGCACGAGGACGCGCAGGTCCTTTGCCAGCGGGGCGTCGCTGTCGTCAATGGACTGGTTCTGGCAGACCATGCAGCGCAACTCGGCCGACAGCGCCCTGGCCCGGGCTTCCAGAACCGGGTCGTCCAGGATTTCGTCCGGGGCAACCGCATAGGCAGGCAACAGTCCGAGACCGAGGCAGAAGGCCACCACAAGGGAAAGGTGTCTGAGCATTGGCCTCACTCCGCCGGCACTGCTGAGGAGTGGCGCTTGCGTGCCGGCTTCGGAGCACCGACGCGCAGGCGCCGGTCGGCAATGGAGAACGCCGCCCCGATCGACATGATGACACAGCCGATCCAGATCAGCGTGATCATCGGCTTGTGATAGACGCGCACGTCGACCGCCCCGTCATCTCGGCCTTCGCCAAGCGACAGATAGAGCTGGGAAAATCCGCTGGTATGGATGGCGGCTTCGGTCGTCGGCATCTGCCGGGCGGTGTAAATCCGCTTGGTGGGTTCCAGTTCGGTCACCAGTGCACCGCCGCTGCGCACCGTGAAATGGCCGACATCCTCGGTGAAATTCGGTCCGCGACGCGGTGCAGCGCCGTCGAAGGTCACCTGGTAACCGGCCAGATCCACCGTATCACCCGGCTTCATGGTCATCACCCGCTCGTCCTGGAAGGCCGAGGCCGTGACGATGCCGAGCACCGTGACGCCGATGCCGAAATGAGCCAGGACCGTGCCCCACGCAGAGCCAGGAAGACCCGCGAGACGGGCGACGGCGCGCTTGGGCCCGACCTCGAAGAACTTCACCCGTGTCACGATCTCGGAAATCGAGCCGGCCATGACCCAGACGGCAAGGCCGACGCCGAGCGGTGCCAGGACCTTGTCCATGCCCCAGGCCCAGAAGGCGGCCAGTGTCATCAGGAGAGCCAGCCCGAAGGCGGCGTAGAGGCGCTGGCTGGCGGCCAGCAGGTCGCCCCGCTTCCAGGACAGCACGGGACCAAAGGGAATGGCGAGCAGCAAGGGCACCATCAGCGGGCCGAAGGTGAGATTGAAGAAGGGCGCCCCGACGGAGATCTTTTCACCGGTGACCGCGTCCAGAACGAGCGGATAGAGCGTGCCGACGAAGACAGCAGCGCAGGCAGCTGTCAGGAAAAGGTTGTTCAGCACCAACCCGCCTTCCCGGCTGATCGGTGCAAAAAGACCTCCCTGTTTCAGCATTGGTGCCCGCCAGGCATAAAGGGTCAGCGAGCCGCCGATGAAGAAACACAAGAGAACGAGGATGAAGACGCCGCGTGCCGGATCGGTGGCAAAGGCATGGACGGAGGTCAGTACGCCGGACCGCACCAGGAAGGTGCCGAGCAGCGACAGGGAGAAGGTGAAGATGGCGAGGAGAACCGTCCAGACTTTCAGCGCTTCCCGCTTTTCCATGACGATCGCGGAATGTAGCAACGCCGTGCCGGCGAGCCAGGGCATGAAGCTGGCGTTCTCCACCGGATCCCAGAACCACCAGCCGCCCCAGCCGAGCTCGTAATAGGCCCAGTAGGACCCCATGGCGATGCCGAGCGTGAGAAAGGCCCAGGCCAGCAGTGTCCACGGCCGGACCCAGCGGGCCCAGGCTGCATCCGTACGCCCGAGAATGAGCGCGGCGACGGCAAAGGAGAAGGTGATGGAGAAACCGACATAGCCGACATAGAGCAACGGCGGATGAATGGCGAGACCGATGTCCTGCAGGATCGGATTGAGGTCCGCGCCCTCAAGCGGCGGATTGCCGACCCGGGCAAAGGGATTGGAAGTGGCCAGCAGGAAAAGAACAAAGCCGGCCGTAACCCATGCCTGGACGGAAAGCGTGACCGCCTTCAGATCCTTCGGCAAATTGCCGCCGAAAAGACCGACCAGCGCGCCGAAAAACACCAGGATCAGCACCCAGAGCAGCATCGAGCCCTCGTGATTGCCCCAGACGCCCGTGATCTTGTAGATCAGCGGCTTGGCCGAGTGCGAGTTTTCGAGGACGTTCAACACCGAGAAATCGGAATTGAGATAGGCGCCGGTCAACACCGCGAAAGAGATCAGCACCAGCACGAACAGCATGACGGACACCGGCGCGGCGATTGCCATCAACCGGTCGTCGCGGGACAACGCGCCCCAGAGAGGCACCACGGACTGGACCAGCGTCAGCGCAAGGGCGAGCACCAGCGCGTAATGTCCGAATTCGACGACCATGTGCGTTCCTCTTCCTCAGACCGTTTATGGTCGTTTCTGACCATATTGGCCGTTGCTGGCCACTTCAGGCCTTGCGGCCGGTATCAGTTGGCGTTGCCTTCCTCGCCCTGCCAGTGGCCTTGCGCCTTCAGCGCGTCGGCCACTTCCTTGGGCATGTAGTTCTCGTCGTGCTTGGCCAGCACGCTGTCCGCGACAAAGACGCCATCGGCCCCCAGTACCCCTTCGGTCACCACGCCCTGCCCCTCGCGAAACAGGTCCGGCAGAATGCCCTTGTAGGTAACAGGTACCGAGTTGGCGGTGTCTGTCACGCTGAACGCCACCTCGGCGTTGTCGGAACGTACGACCGAGCCTTCCTCGACCAGTCCGCCGAGCCGGATCCGTTGACCGGGCGCAATCGTATTCTGCGTTATATCGCTCGGGCTCTGGAAGAAAACGATCTGGTCGTTCAAGGCGAAGAGGATCAGCCCCAACGCGACTGCCAGTACGGCTCCTGCCGATCCAATGAGTGTCAAACGTCTCTGCTTGCGTGTCATTTCCGTCCAATCCGAAAGTCAGCGGACCTGCTTGAATATCGATTGCAGGCCGGCATGCGTCTCAGTCAAGACCCTGATAGACCGAGCTTGCTGGCCGCGTCCTTGATCAGAGACAAGTCGTCGGGACTGTCGGCAAAGGCTGCTTCGGCCGCTGAAAGCGTCTTTTCGGCATCCAGCTTCTGTCCCAGCACCATATAGGCGCGGATCAGCCGGTTCCATTCCTGCGCGGAGCCCCCTTCCGAGGCGAGCCGCTCTGCAAGGCCCGTAACCATGGTCTGGATCATTGTCTGCCGGTCTTCAGAACTCATATCCTGGGCGGCGGCGACATCCTCGCTGGAGGGACCCGGCACCGGTGCAGGTGCATTTCCCTGAAGGGCTGCCAGCTGCTGTTGCGCGGCCCCGACCCAGGCTGCCGTCGGATCGGCGCCTTTCAGGAGTTCCTGCCAAGCCGCGATCGCGTCTGATTTTCGGCCTTCCTGGCCAAGCGCGATGGCGAGGAAAAACCGCGGTTTCACTGCGGCCGGCTCAAGCGTGACGGCCTGTTCGAAAGCCTGACGCGCATCTGCCGTTACAAGTCCCTGATTGGCGATGACCAGCGCCTCGCCCATATCGGTCAGCCAGTCCTGCCGGGCGCCAAGAATACGGATGGCATTGGCATAGGCCTTGGCCGAAGCCTCGGGCTGGCCGAGCGACAGGTAGACCGGTGCGATGACGGCCCAGCCTTCGCCATCCTGCGGATTGTCCGCCAGGTGACGCTCCACGCGCGCAACAAGGACGTCCACGGACTGTTGCTCGGCCGGCGCGCTGAGACGGGCCTGCAGGGGCTGGTCGGGATTTTCCGGCGATCCGAGCACCAGGTAATAGAGCGCGAAGGCGGCGACAGGCAGCACGAACAGCGCCAGGACCTGAACGATCTTCAGGCGCACGCCTTTCGGAGCCTCCGCAGCCTTTTCCGCGCCGCGGTCATGGGCCGCCAGAAGCCGCCGCGCCACTTCCGTGCGTGCAGCTTCGGCCGCATCCGCATCGATCAGACCACGCTCGAGTTCTTTGTCGATTGCAGTCAGCTGCTCACGATAAACCGCCTCGTCCGCCTTTTCGGTGGCCGTATCGGTGCCGTGTTTGCCGCGTGACAGAGGCACAAGCACCGTCAGGGCGGCTGCGCCCGTCAAAATGGCGATCAGAATCCAGAATATCATGGCGGCACTATAGAGCGCTCAATGCGGACAAATGCAAGGCGGCTTCGATGTGACCGGCGGTCGCGGCTGGAGGCTTGAGGCAGCTGACACATTTGCCGAACGCCGAAGCCAGGGCTCCGGACTTCGGCTTACCGCCTGCCGAGGGCGTTGGCGACGAGCTTGCGCTCCGGATTGGAGCCATTGCCGGGTTCGTCCTTGCCGGCTTTCGCATAGGCCGACTGACGGCTGCGTCGGAGCTGTGCCGCATAGTCCGTGCCGTAGTAGATTTCGGACAGCATGATCGCAACATCCGCGGCGGCGGCCTGCGCCTCCAGCTGCGCTCCCTTTGCCTTGCCGAGATCCGTGATGAGCGTGCGGGTCAGGATTTCAAGCGTCTGTTCGACCGCCTGGCGGGTGCGTTTGCCGATTTCGTTGACGGCGAAGGTCTCTGAAGCGTTGCGGGCCATGGTGACAACCCGGAGCGTTCTGACCGCGTCGTCAATGGCGGCCTGATCGATCAGCGGTTGGCCATTCTTGTCGATTTTTGGCACCTGCAGGGCGCGCCGGACACTGCCATGGGCACTGTTGAGCTCACGCGTTACCACGCTTGAGATGGTGCGCTTGGTTTCGGCCAGCTGCCTGTGCCACTTGCCGGTAACCGTCAGATCCATGTCGCGTTCAACACCGCGCACCAGATTGTGATACTCGGACAGGGCCTGAGAGAAGGCAACCGGATCCGGGTTATGGTTTCGGTGCTCCATCGCAAGGATCTGCAACCGCTCCGCTTCGCTCATGACGACGTCGACGAAGGGTGCGAACTGGGACTGTGCGATTGCTTTCGGATCGCCGTCGCCTGCAAGGCGGCCGGCGAAAGCGCACAAAGCCGAGGGCGCATCGGAGCGTTCAAGCAGTGCGGCAGCAATCACCGGCACGTGGTCGGGGAAACGCGCCGAGCATTTGTCGACAAGACGCAAGACGTCCGTGTCCTGTTTCAGCCGGTGCTCGTTGATGCGATCGGGTATGTTCTGAAGGAACGGCACAAGCCAGCGCTCGGCCGCGAAAATCTTCTGAATGTCCTTGAGTTCGGCAATGCCTCTGGCCCCGCCGAGTTCCACTGCCATGCGGCGGTGTTCCTTTTCGGAAACCTCGGCCCGGCGCAAGGTATCGCCGATCGCGTCCACTGCGCGCGAACGCAGCGCCTGAACGAGGGCATCCACCCGCTCGCCGCTCACCGTTGCGTTTCCGGCCTGCTCCAGCACGATCCGGACGTCGGCCGCCATCACGTCCCGGCCGAGCCATTTCCAGACCTGGTCCAGAATACCGCGGTAAATCCGGCCCTCCTGCCGGTTTGGCAGCGTCTCGTTGATGAGAAAATCATCCAGCGGGGTAAAGAACATGCGCTGGATCTGTCCGCGCCTTTGCGCACCACCCGGCATATCTGGCGTAACGGGCTGGGGTTTCCGGATCAGGGCAACTGCAGCGGCAAGGACAAGCTGGATATGCGGGTCGGCATCCTTCTGGACCTTCGCCCGTTCCAAATTGCGGACCAAAGCCTCAACCGCCTTCGGGCTCAGACTGCTCAGGTAGGTCTTGATTTTGGTTTCAAGCTGGTCCGGGTATGTCATTCACAGCGTCAACATCGTGATCCGATTCAACGCGATAGTAACGGCACAAGACTTAAGCAAGTGTTGAGAAAAAAAGCCGGAATCTTTTAGCTCCGGCAAAGACGTCTTTTAAAGGAAAAAGCCTTTGCGGACCAGCACGGCATCAGGAAGGTCAGCCGATGACCTGCCAGTCGCCCCGTTCGGTTTCGCAAGCTGTGCCCCTCGCCTGAAGGATCCGGCCCTGCAGAACCATCTCGTGGGTGAACTCGCGGCAACTGGTTTCGTTGACAACATAGACCGGCCCCGGCCGGACCTGGCCGCTGCGGCCAGTGCGTTCATTCTGCCAGGCCACCGAAACGCCGATACCGCGTGCCTTGAGCGCCCGCACCTGGGCATCTTCCGCGGCGCGCCGGTCGGACGGCTCCAGAGCATCACCGAACTCGTTGTTCACCAGGACGGAGATTGCAGTGTTCGCCTCGGTTCCCGCCACATTCGCGTTGGGGTCGCCAAAGAACGTTCCCCAACCACCAGCTTCCCTCGATCCGGACGACATCGAGCATCCGGCAAGTACGGAGGCCAGCACCGTGGTGAGGACAACGAAGGAGGCACCGCGCTGACGCATGCTTTAAAGCTCCTTGATCCGTGGCCGCCAATCGCCTCCGATTGATGGTCCCAGACAGATCGGTTCGAATGGCCTGAACATCCCGATTCGCTTGCGTTCTCCGCAGGATGCCCCAGTGGCGTGGATACCGGCGAGAACCGGCTGTGATTCACTGTTATTGTCAATTTGTGGCCGAACTTGGCCACAACCTGGACATTGTGCCCGTGATTTGCGTCACACTTTATCACAGTCCACTCAACTTCGATCTACCGATCGTTACGAAAACCCCCTGTTCCCTTTGTTATTCCTTGCGTAGCGCGGGAAGCGCGAGCCTTGCCTTCAGGCCTCCCAGGGCGGCGCGGTCCAGCTCGAAGGACCCGCCGTAAAGCGCTGCCAGATCGGCAACAATCGACAGTCCAAGCCCCGTGCCGGGTACGGTCTCGTCCAGGCGCTTGCCGCGTTTGACCGCCTCTGCGCGCTGTTCCGGCGTGAGGCCCGGCCCGTCGTCCTCGACCGTGATGACGAACATGTCCCGATTGGTTGCCGGATCGTCCAGCATTGCAACCTGGACCTGCACCTTTGACTTTGCCCATTTGCAGGCATTGTCGACGAGATTGCCGCTCATTTCCTCAAGATCCTGGCTTTCACCGCGGAACCGGAGGGAGCCGTCCTGACGGAAAGACAGCTCGACCCCCTTGTCCTGGTAGATCTTGCCCATTGCGCGGATCAGCCGGGCGAGCACCGGCTCCGTTTCGCAGGAAACACCGATTACCCGGCGCTGCGCCGCCATGCGCGCCCGCTCCAGGTGATGCTGGATCTGGGTCGACATGATAGCCGCCTGTTCCGACACCTTGTCCGCCAAGGGACCGCCCGAAGCGCGTGCCTCGTTGGAGATCACCGAAAGCGGCGTCTTCAGACCATGCGCGAGGTTGCCGACATGGGTGCGCGCCCGCTCGACAATTTCCTTGTTGGAGATGATGAGTGCATTCAGCTCGACCGCCAACGGTGCGATTTCCCGCGGCAGGGCCTCGTCGATCCGCTCCGCTTCGCCCTGGCGGACAGCCGACAGAGAAGCGCGCAGACGCGCAAGCGGGCGCAGGCCGATCCGCACCTGCAGGAAGATGGCCAGCGTCAGGCCGAGGCCGACGATGATCAGGGTCAGGGTGACCAGGCGGGCAAATTCGTAGATTTCCGCCCAGAAGCCCGCAGTCGCCGCCCCGACGGCGATGACGTAGTCCGTTCCCTCGATGGAGATCCGCTGCTGCAGCACACGGATTTCATCGCCCGTAGGCCCGACGATGAAACCGGCATTGGCGTCGTCCTTGCCAATTGGCGGCGTGTTCAAAGGATCACCGACGAGTGATTCCGACGCATAGAGGATCGACGGGTTGTCGGCACGGCGCACGGTCCAGTACCAGCCCGACAAAGGCAGCGAAAAGCGTGGATCGCCCCGGTAATTGGGTGCGGTGACGGTTGCCGCTGCACCAACGCCTGTTGAGGTGTCCAGCATACCGGCGATCAGCGCCTTGATATGGACCTCGAGCTGTGCGTCGAAGTCCCGTTCCCGGGCACTCTCATAGCGGCTGACAAGCACGATACCTGCAAGGGCGAGCGCGACCGTCGACCAGACCGCCGCAACGAGAATAAGCCTTGCAGCCAGCGAGCGCTGCTGTTGCTGCGCTGCTGCCGGGCGCTCCAGCCCGGCGTCCGCGTCACGCGTCACGCGCTTCACCCAGCCGGTAGCCTAGGCCGCGGATGGTCTCGATCATGTCGGCACCGATCTTCTTGCGCAGGCGGCCGACAAAGACTTCGACCGTGTTGGAATCGCGATCGAAATCCTGGTCGTAAAGGTGCTCGGTCAGTTCGGTACGGGAGATCACCTTGCCCTGATGGTGGAGAAGATAGGACAGGAGGCGGTATTCGTGCGAGGTCAGCTTGACGGCGCTACCGTCGACAGTCACCCGGCCGGAACGCAGGTCGAGGCGCACGGACCCGCAGGTCAGCTCGTTGGAAGCGTGTCCCGCGGCCCGGCGGACCAGGGCACGGACCCGCGCCAGCACCTCTTCCATGTGGAAAGGCTTGGCAACATAGTCGTCGGCGCCGGCATCGATACCCGCCACCTTGTCCGACCAGCGATCGCGCGCGGTCAGTATCAGCACCGGCATGGTACGCCCGTCCCGGCGCCAGTTTTCCAGTACGGAAAGTCCGTCCAGCGTCGGCAGGCCGAGGTCCAGCACCACTGCGTCATAGGGTTCGGTGTCGCCCAGGAAGTGACCGTCCTCGCCGTCGGTGGCACTGTCCACCACATATCCCGCCTCTTCCAGGGCGGTCACGAGCTGGCGGTTGAGGTCACTATCGTCTTCGACAACAAGGATGCGCATGAGATCTGACTTTTTTGAAATACTTGCAGGTTGAGGCGGCCCGGGAGCCGGGCCGCGGGAAACGCTTTAGCAGCTATCGGCTGGCATTGACTGTGACCGTGGTCACCTTGCCGTTTTTCAGCACCGACAGCACATAGACATAGCCCCCCCCCTGCTCGCACAGCTGCGCCTTGACGATCTCGCCACCGGCACTGCCGGCCACCGAACCGAGCGGCGCCGCCCTGCCGCTGGCAACAACCTGTTGCGCCTCTCCCTGGGAAAGGCAAGCGGCATGCGCCGGCAAGGTTGCGGCGAAGGTCAGGATCAAAAGGGCAAATATCTGTTTCACGTGTCCGATTCCGGTCTGCTCACGAGGTCATTGGCAAGGTGTAATCAATTTCACCTGAACGCAAGCTGAACCGGCCGTTTGGAATTCTTCAGACACGTGATCGTCCTGGTCAACCGACAGCGAACTCTTCGGATTGCAAATCGTCATACCGGCCCTTGAAATGCTCGAACACCTGCAGGGTTCGGCGGGCAATGCCCGTCCAGCCATAGACCCGGCGCGCAAAGCGGGCCCCTTCCACGGAGAGCGTGTCGCGCATCCAGGAATATTGCAGCGGCATGTTCAGCATGGCGGCGAATTCCTCCGGCCGCTTGGGGTCGGCGACCAGGGCATGACGGCCGAACTCGATCTGGTCGAAGAGGCCGCCGTGGATTGTCACCACCGTCGGAGTGCCACAGGCCATGGCTTCCACGGCCGTCATGCCGAAGGGCTCGTAGCGCGACGGCAAGGCGAAGATGCCGGGCGCCCGGTAGAAATCGGCGAGATCCTCGTCGGCAACATAGCCACGCCAGGAGATGTGGTCGGACACACCCAACCCTGCCGCGATTTCCTTCCACTGCGCCAGGAGCGCCCTGTCGCTCTCCGAATTGGCCCCTGCGGCCAGCACCAGCCGCGCCTCGGGCTGAAGCTTCAGAAGGTGCGGCAGAGCCTCGATCGCGAGATCGTAGCCTTTGTTTTCCGCGGCACGGCCGACGACATAAATATCCGTTTCCCGGAAATCGTGTTTCTGCCGGGCGGCGGCTACCTTGTTAGGTGTTGCCGGCATGAAACGACCCTCGTCGATCCCCGGCGGGATCATGGTGATGTGCTCGCGCGGGAGCTGGTATTGCTCGACGATCAGGTCCGTCTGCTGCTCGGTCGTGGCGATGACGTGATCGCAATTGCGGTAGAGGACAAATTCCCGCTGGATCCGCTCTTCGAAGCGGTAGCCGGACATTTCCTCTTCGTCCGCACCGACCATGTCGTGCTGCTTCCACCAGCCGAGCGAGTGCGGCGTGTGGATATGAGGGATCTGAAGTTCTTCGGCGATCTTCTGACCGGCGACACCTGCGTCCCAATAGTGGGAGTTGACGACGTCATAGCTGAGCTTGCGGTGGCGGATCATGGCGAGGGCATTGGTGACGAAATCGCCGTACCAGTCGTGCATGTCCTCCTTGCGGATAAATTCCTTGCCGCCAAAGGGCACGCGCACGACGCGCAGATTGTCGTTGATTATGTCTTCAGCGGGCTGGTCCTCGAACTGGCGCGTCATGACGTCGACCCTGTAGCCCAGCCGGGCAAAGCGCTTGGCCAGCTCCAAGACGAAGACCACCTGTCCGCCGGTATCCGGCTTGCCGAGTTCCGGCGATCCGGCGACATAGCCATGCAGCGAGATCATCAGGAGCGAGCCGATATTGTGTTTGTTCATGTTTCTTTTCCTTTGTGCGTCGGTCTCCATCTTCCCAGGTGATTGTCGGCTCAGTGTTTGCGGTCTGCCGTGTGTCCGGCAGTTTTCAAATCAGACGGCGGTATGCGGCAGCAGGCCCAGCACCGTCAGGCCTTCCAGAACACCGGCGGCATGATGCGCCGCCGCGTGGTAGGACTTTTCCTTCGGCATTGCCTCGACGAGTTCCCGTCTTGCATTGCCAACGGCAATCGCATGTCCGGCCGCTTCGAAGAAGGCCAGGTCGTTGCCGGAATCGCCCGCGGCGACGGTGCGTTCCAGCGGGATGCCGAGATGCTCCGCCAGATGGCGCATGGCTGCATCCTTTCCCGCTCCGGGTGCGAGGATGTCTAGATCACTCGCGCCGGAATAGATGTGGCGAAACGGAATATCAGCCCGCCGTAACGCGTCCAGTACCCTTTCTGCGTCGTGCCTCAACGGAACGGCGAAGCTCGCCTTGCCCCGTGTCTGGAACTGCTTCTCATGGGCAGTGTAACCGAGGTTTCCGACGATTTCGTGGACCTTCCCGCACGGCCAATCCAGGAACTGGCGCTGCCAGCTCTCCAGAAAATAACCGCCGAGGCGGATTTCGGTTCCCAGACCGGTGATGATCGCGTCCGGTTCGAAGTCCGGTGGAAAGTCGACTTGCAGCGTCCGGTCGACGCTGGCGGCCGGCCGGCTGGAGTTGAGCGCCAGCCGGATGCCATGCCCCTGGTCCTGCAACTGACGCCAGAGATGATCGAGGTCGGACCGGTTGCCGGTCAGGGTGTCGTCGATATCGCTGACGAGCAGCCACCTATCTCCGATGTCAGCTGTCGCGCTCACCGGATTTCCGTCTCGCCCTGCGGTGCCCGGTGGGTCGCCGTATAGACAGGCTCGGCCTTGTCCTCGGTCACTGGCCTGGTCAGGGTATCGATATGAAGGTCCTTGAGGCAGACCGCCGCGCTTTCGGTGTAAAAGCCGATGCCGCCGTCGGTAAAGCTGTCGTCCACGAGCGACAGCACCACGTAGCCGTCGATGGAGAACTCGATATACATGCCGTGTACAACGACCTCGATCTGCCAGGGACCGTGGTCGCTACCGCGGAAATGGGCTTCCTGCAGCGGGGCGTAGCGGAAAGCGTGCTCGAATTCCGGCGTTGGATTGGCCCCCCAGGCCCGGATCTGGGCAATGCCGTTGACGAGATCCAGCGACAGGTAATAGCCATCCCCCTCATCGTTCATGCGCAGCACCAGCCCGGTCTTGCCGAGCCCCTCCAGCATCAGTTGCGCCCTGAGCCTGAAATCTTCGTGCTGACCTGGCAGCAAAAAGGCTTCGTATCCGCTTTTGCAGGACAGATGCAGCCCGTCGGGCCGGTCGACTGCATTCGCATGTGGATTGCCGTAAAGAACCTTGCACTGATAGGAGGCGGTCACGACCTGCCTCTGGGTGACAAGATCGCCAAAGCCGGAGTTGGATTTCAGCTTCAGCCTGCCGGCCTTGTCCGTCACCATTTCCTTCGGGGGCGGCAGCAGCTTCTTGACGACCTCCCGGCCATAGACCGACTCGGTCTTGGAAAAGAAGTTGAACAGAAGCAGCCTGTCCCCCGCCTGGCAGATCCGGCCGGCATAGTTGCCGGTTGGCAGGATGACATTGTCGAAGAAGTTCTGATACGGCCCATCCAGAGTTTCCGCGTACCAGTAGTGGATCTTGATGTCCTCCCGGATGGAGCCGAGAAGATAGTAACGCCCGTCAAGCCGGAAGAGATTGGGCACCTCCACGTCATCGTAAAGGCCAGGCCGGTAGAGCGGTGCTTCGAAGACAAAATTATCGCGCGAAACCTCCCGCGCCAGCCCGACGCATCCACGCCGGATGACCGGACCTTCCTTGACACGGACTGAGCTCAGCAGCAGGCGTTCGCCGGTTTCGGGGTCGTGATAAAAGAACGGATCGCGGAAACTGACCCACTTCCGTCCTTCGTCAATAGAGCTTTCATAATGGGTCGGGGGCACTTCCAGCGGATAATCGCCATTGCCGCACCGCTCCCAGTGATAGAGATCCTTCGACCGCGCCAGGCCGACGCGTTGCACGCGGCCGTATTCGGAACGGGCGAGGCCTGTATAGAACATTCGCCATTCGCCGGGCCGGTCCGGATCGGGCGTCACATGCATGGTCCACAGCATGTCGTCGTCCCAGGCGCCGGGTTCACCGACAAACAGCGCATTTTTCACACGGCGCCAGGTCATGCCGTCCGGACTTACCGCGTGGGCAATGAAGTCGTGATTGGGCAGCACCAGATGGAACAGGTGATAGAGGCCGTCGTGGAAGACCACATCGACATCACCAATATCCGACCGCAGGAAGCCATGGGATGCATACATGCCCTAACCCTGCCCCAGATGTTTCAATGGGTTCAAGTGCCTGCGTCAAAAAAATTTGCAGTGCAACATACCTCTCGCCCCCTGTCCCCGCCTGTCACCGCGACCCGTAGGCAGGCACCGGCAACCGGAGAAAATGCGCCTGCGCATTCGCTTTGAGACGGCCAGAAAACCTTTTAAGATGCTGCATGCATCACCCGTGTTCCGCGCCCCTTCCTCGCCTCTGCCGCGCCCTGGCCGCGACGCGGGTGGCAACATGCCGGCTCCCGGGCGCGTTATTGCTTCTGGGCGGACTTGTGCTCCCCTCTTCGGCCCATGCCTGCTCCCTCTCGCTCGTTCTCGCCATGGATGGATCGGCCAGTGTCGATGCTCGCGAACACGCGCTGCAGCTGAATGGCCTTGCCGATGCCATCAGCGATCCGGAAACCGTTGCGGCGATCGAGGCGGTTGGCGGTATCTGGGTGACGAGCTTCGAATGGAGCGGCCGTCATCAGCAGCTGCTTCAACTTGGCTGGAGCTATCTTTATGACGGGCCCAGTGCAACAGCGGCCGCGGAAACGCTGCGCCGCGCGCCGCGCGGATTTACAGAGTTTCCGACCGCCCTCGGCTATGCGATGGCGTTTGCGGCCCAACAGATGGAACTGGCTCCCGAGAGCTGTTCGCGCCAGGTGATCGATGTCGCCGGAGACGGCATCAACAATGACGGATTCGGGCCGGAAACCGCCTACCGCGTCCATGATTTCAACGAAATCACTGTCAATGGCCTGGTCATATCCGGTCCAAGCGACATTCCGGAAAAATACTATCGCAGCCACGTTATCAGAGGTCCCGGTGCCTTTGTCGAAGTGGCGGCAAGCTATGACGACTATGCCGAAGCCATGAAGCGCAAACTGCTGCGCGAGATCTTCGGCAACGGCTACGCGGTTCTCAACTGACCATTCCTGGCCGAGTTCGTGGATAGACTGATTGACAGTGCCCTAGCGGCACTTTTCAACCCGGACCTGTTCCCACCTTGCAATTCAAGATTGCACCCCCAAATCAACCGCGAACCAACTTTCACCCAAGTCACCAAAGCCTTAAATCGCCAACCGATTTCCGCCACTGCGCCAGGAGTCCTTGTGAAGATCGGCCTCATATTGTCGTCAATTTCCGGCTACATGGCAGCCCTGGGCGTCATCGACAGGCCCCAGACACCGAAAAGACGGGACTACGTCATCGAGCATCTGCGCATTCCCGGCGGTGATGCCAGCGTTATCCTGGACGCGGAGCTGACATTGCCGAAAGGGTCGCGAAAGGTTCCGGCGATTGTGCTGATTTCGGGATCCGGACGGCAAAACAAGAACGAGGAACTGGCAGGGCACAAGCCCTTTCTGGTGCTTTCCGACTACCTGACACGCCGGGGCTACGGTGTTTTGAGGTTTGACGACCGGGGCCACGGCCAAAGCACGGGCGACTTTTCTACGGCCACCGCCAGAGATTTTGCCGCCGATGCCGCTGCTGCTCTCAGCTATCTGAAGTCGCATCCGCGTGTCAGCTCCGAGCGAACCGGTTACCTTGGACACTCTGAAGGCGGCTATATCGCACCTCTCGCTCAAACACGCGAACCAGCCGCTTTTCAGATCTACCTCGCAGGCCCCGCTCTGCCGCTGCTGCCTGATGTCATGACGACGCAAGTGGCCGATATTGCTCGAGCCGAGGGTGCGGATGCTGACGCAGTCCAGAACGAAATCAATCTGGTCAAAGACCTTACGGCAATCCTTCGGACGGCCACGTCCAGGAGCGAATTGCGGATCCCGCTCACACAGCTGTTCACCGGGGTTGGCGCCGACAAGTCAGCAATCAAGGCTAACCTGGCGATGTGGGCTACCCGTTGGGCGATGGATTACGCCAGTTACGACCCACGCCCCCCGTTGCAATCTCTGGATATTCCGGTTCTCGCCTTGTTCGGCGAAAAGGATCTGCAGGTTTCGGCCAGTCAGAACGCTCCGGTAATGAAAGAACTTCTGTCCCATCCGCAGTCCAGGACACTTGTTCTGCCGCAGCTCAATCATCTGTTTCAGCCGACTTGCACGGGTCGCGTCAGCGAGTATTTGCGCATCAAGACGACGATCGACCCGGCGGCGCTCGACGCAATCGGTGGCTGGTTGGATGAGGTGGCAAGTCCGGAGACAGATCCGGGCGCAAGTTCGCTATAGGGTTCGTGTCTGCCTGAAACAATTATGACAGACACGATCCCGTCCACCGGACAATATCAGCCGCCACGGCGCTGATAGCCCCCCTCCTCCATGGACCTGTAGAAATCCTTGAGCGTCTTGCCGGGTTCGGGCACGAACCTGTCCCCCTGCTCGCGGATTTCGCTGATCCTGTCGAGGCGGAACATGCGGAAATCCTGGCGCAGCTCGCACCAGGCGACAAGCGTCCAGACCTTGCCCCAGAACCAGAGGCCCAGCGGCCGGATCACGCGGCTGGTCGGCTCGCCCTTGCCGTCGCTATAGGCAATTGCAAGGCGTTTGCGCCCATCGGCTGCAGCCTCCAGAAAATCGATATGTGCCCGCACCTGCGGCGTCATTTCCGGCGCAAAGGCGTGGATCTCGACCTCGTTCTGCCGCACCCGCATTTTTTCGGGCATCACCGCGTCGATCTTGATCATCGCCTCTTCCGCCGCCCGCGCCATGGCTGCACCACCCCAGGCGCGGATGAGACGCGCACCGGCGAGAAGAGCAACGATTTCGTCCCGGGTGAACATGAGAGGTGGCAGCTCATAACCGTCGCGCATGATGTAGCCGACACCGGCCGCGCCCTCGATGGGAACGCCCGAAGCCTGCAGATCGGCCACGTCGCGATAGATGGTACGTTCGGAAACTTCCAGCCATTCGGACAACTGTCGTGCCCGGACGAGCCGGCCGCCGCGCAGATATTGCACGATCTGAAAAAGGCGGTCGGCACGTCTCATGAGAAAGGCTCCTTCCCGGTCGGCCAGTCTGTCGGCACCGTGCCGGGAAGATAACATTCCTTGCGTTCCCTTTCAGGCAGCAAACTTTCGCCCTGCTCCCGATCAGGAAGCGAACATGCCAATGGAGTTGCCGTCCGGATCAATGCCGTAGGCGAACCGGCCCGCCGGAATGGCGACAGGGTCCGACACGATTTCCCCGCCGGAAGCGGCAAAGCGCTCCATGGTTGCTTCCAGGTTGTCCGGGCAGGCCAGGTGGATTGTCGGCCCGGTTCCTTTCTGCGCAGGTTTGCCAGGGTAAAGGTGGCCGGCAACGCCGCCCTGTTCCTTTGTGGGGAAGATTGCAATGTGATTTGGTCCCATGTCGGTGACACGTCTAAGCTCCGTTTTGAAAACCTTGTTATAAAAGCTGATCGCCTTATCCAGGTCCGAGACGGGAATCTCCATCCAGACGTTGAAGTGATCGGGTGCAAAGGTCATGGAAAGTCTCCTGTAGCGCTGTGATGAGGATCACCTTATCAAACGGCTGCTGACAGCCTTCTGTCAGGAGGGACCGCCAAACCACATGACGCAAGGTCAAGTAATCGCCGGAAAAACGGGGAAATACTATTTTACGCCACGTCTCCGTCTGTCAGTTTGCCGGCGCACACCTGGCCGAGCTAGATTGGTCACAACGGGCGTCCGGTGAATTGCCCGGTCCCCGCATCACTTGGAGAGACGCATGAGCGGATCAACGGAGGTGATCTTCAAGGGCTGCCGCATTTTCTGCTTGTGCTGCGCCTTGCTGATTGCCGCCACCGGCAGTGCCCTGGCTCATTTTTCAGAAGACGCCCAGATCCGCACCATTCTGGTTGCGCAGGAAGACGGTGCTCTCATCGCCTATGTCCGCGTACCGGCACCGCTTGTCTTCTCCGATCTCATTCTGCGCTCTCAGGTTGACCAGGTGCCTCTGGTGTCGCCGTTTCTGCGTCTCGAACAAACTGCGACCGGCGAGCATTTCCGGATGGATGCGGCCGCGATCGCACAGGATCGTGCGGCTTTCGAAACCCGTCTGCGGGACGCATTGGTCTTCTCGCAGGCTGGCCTCGACCTGACGGCAACGCTCAGCACCTTCACAATTCATGAACGGGCACCGGACCAACGTTTCGACAGCGTCGAGGACGCGCTGGAAGCCCTTGCCGTGCCGGCAACCGAAACAGATCCGCTCTTCGGCCAGGCCGTTATCGATTACGCCGTTCGGCTGGAAAGCGACGACCCCTCCGGAGTTCTGAGCCTGCGCTCCGGCTATCCGCCGCTGCTGCCGGGCCCGGGTCTGACCATCGACAACCATCTGATCGACGCGCGTTGGTCTCCTCCCGTTGCCTCGACAGCGCCGGGGCAGCTTGAGGAACCGGCGGTCATGGACGGATCGAAACTCAGCACCTTCGTGCATTTCATGCACCAGGGTGTCCTTCATATCCTGGAAGGTCTCGACCATGTACTGCTCGTCGTCGCGCTGGCGCTCGGGGTCGGCGCCACGCGTAAACTGATCTATCTGGTGACCGCATTTACCCTTGGCCATTCGGTCACGCTGATCGCGACCTTCCTTGGCGCGACACCCTCCTGGCCCTGGTTCATCCCGGTGGTGGAAACAGTGATCGCTGCATCGGTTCTTTACGCCGCAATTGCAGCCCTTGTACGCAAGTCCGGGTCCGTCCTGGTTTTCACCGGGATCGGTCTGCTGCACGGGCTCGGTTTCTCCTTCGTGCTCGGCGACATTCTGGGCCGCAACGCACCGGATCTTGTTCCCGCGCTGCTGGCCTTCAACATCGGCATCGAACTCGGTCAACTCATCATACTGGCCGCTACGCTTTCCCTTGTGCTGATCTTGACCCGCCTCGCCCATCCGGCCCTAAGGCCGGTGCGAATCGGAGCCTTGACGGGCATCACGATCCTGTCAGCCTGGTGGGTGCTGGAACGTGTGCCCGGCGTCATTTCCTCAATCTGATCGCAATATCGGGACCCCGGTTCCCAGAAGAGGTTTCCGCAAAAACAGGCGAGGATGGTTGTAAAAATGCCGGGTTAAACCCCGTTAAGTGTACCAATTGACCTGTTCTTAATCTCAACCGGGCATCATCAAGGTCAATAACACTGGCAAACAGATGGCACGTCCCGGCAAAACGCCCACTTCCCGTCCAATATTAACTGGCACTCTTGCGGGCCTTGCGACGGTTGCCGTCATGCTGACGATAGCCTGGACCGGTGTTGCGCTTGACGGCCAGAAAGATCTGCACAAACAGACAGCCGGGCTCTTTCAGATCTGGCAGGATAATATCGAGCGCGGCAACAGACTGTATGGCGAGCTGGAAAAGATCCCTGACGCCGATTGCAGCGACGCGCATTTGAAAACCCTGAGCACGCTGGTTTTCAACGACAACCACATTACCAATATCTGGTTTTTCCCGGACGGCGGTACAAAAACTGCCTGCTCGGCCTCCTTTGGACGCTTCGATCCGGCCCATGATTTCGGCCCACCCGAAAAGGCGCAACTGTTCAAGGACGGTCGCGAGACCTGGTACCGGGTGCCGTTCAACCTGGCGGAAAATGTCGGCCGGGTTACAGTGATCAAAAAGGGCCGCTACGGAGTGTCCTTCTACCAGACCGGTAACCTTGCCTCTGCGGAGGAAGACCTCTTCTACGTTTCAAGCGCAAAGGAACCCTTCAAGGAGCTGTTCCACGCGACCGGCAATTCCGATCTTCTGGGCCTTTACAAGCGCAGTTTCGGTCCGGTCTTCGGCAATGTCTTTGCACAGGCCTGCGGCGCGGGCGAGACCAGGCTCTGTTATCTGACCATGATCCCTGCAACGCGCATCTTCCGGCAGAACATTATCCTGCTCGGCATCTTCACCCTGTTCAGCCTGGTGACCGGTGTGCTGGTGTTTCTGCGGGTCAACCGGATCATGCGCGAGCGCAACAGCCCCGAGGGTCGCGTGCGGCGGGCGATCCTGAACGGCGGCAAGGGGTTCGAGCCCTATTTCCAGCCGATCGTCACCCTTGCCACGATGAAATGTGAAGGCTGCGAAGTCCTTGCCCGGTTCGAGGATGCCCATGGCAAGCTCTTTCCCGACCAGTTCGTCAGCATCATCCAGGACCAGAACCTGACCTGGGAATTCACCGAAATCATCATCTCCAAGGCGCTGAAGGATCTGAGACCGCTTCTCGCCGGCCGGCCGGGCTTCAAGGTGTCCGTCAACTTCTTCCAGGCAGATCTGGAGGACGAGCAGCTGCAGTCGGTCATCCGTTCACCGGTCTTTGCAACGGCGACCAAGGCCGGCCTGTCCCTGTGCTGCGAGATCCTGGAAACCGGCATCCGCTCGGGCACGAGCATCGCCAAGGCCCTTGAATACCTGCGCGGCATCGGTTGTCAGATTGCCATCGACGATTTCGGCACGGGCTATTCGAACCTTGCCCAGGTCAAGGCCCTGAAGCCGGATCTCGTCAAGATCGACAAGATGTTCATCGATGACCTCGGCACCTCTACCGACAGTGCGCGTGGAGCCTTCGTCCAGGCAATTCTCGGCATTGCCTCAGCGCATGGCATGAAGGTCTGTGCCGAGGGCGTTGAAACGATGGAGCAGCTCGCCTCGCTCCGGAACCGCGACGTCGATTACGCGCAAGGGTATTTCTTCGCCAAGCCGATGCCGATCCGCGACTTTTCGCTCTATCTCCTTGAGCAGACGCTCAGATCCAACATGCCGGAAACAGGCCGGCTGGCTAGACTGACGCCTGCCGGCCTCTGAGAGCGCCGTGCCTTCCACCTGGCCATTGCCGGACGGTTGCCTTCCCTATCTTCAAAAAACTCCAGCGCAAACCGGTTGCGATTGATCTGTCTCAAGGCTCTTGAGACCGGTTGGCGGCACTTTGGGGGTCTCAAAAGGAGGCAAGAATGAGCCACGTGCCACACGAACTACACGAAGAATTTCCCGAAGCCGCCGAGGCGCTGCATGCGCTGAAGACCAATGATGCGCATTTTGCGCGCCTTGCGGACGAGTATCACACGATCAATCGCCAGGTGCACCGGATCGAAACCGACGTGGAGCCGGCCTCCGACGAAGTGCTGGAAAATTTCAAGAAACAGCGCCTTCACCTGAAGGACCAGATTGCCGCCCTCCTTGCGGCAGCCGCGAACGCCGAGTCCTGAGCCCCTCCTTTTCAGGCCCGGTGTTAGAGCCCGCGCCGTCCCCGTCCGACGGCGCGGGCCGCCAATTTCTTAAAGACTTTCCCGTCCAAGCCCTCACGGCAGATCGCGCCCAGGCCCCGTAGACTTGTTCCAGTCGGCGAATGAACGAACCAGCGTTTGAAAAAAAGGAGGCGCCGAAGCTCTAGCCGAGCCCGGCGCCAGTCTTGGGGGGAGGAACGACCCTCATCGTTCAATTACGATGTGGGGTGTCAGGGACCATCATACAAGCCAAGCCTGCGTGAGCCTTGCGTGAATACGCTGCCGGCTGGAGCTGCTTGCTTGACCTCACACCAGGGCTATTGTCTTCTGCTGTACGGTCAGATGAGGGAGACACCCATGTTATTTGCCCGCCTTTGCCTGATTGTTCCCTGCCTCGTGTCGACGGCCGCCTCTGCCGCGGACCATTGTGTGGATGTCCAGTCCAAGCAGGGTTGGCAGCAGCTGTCGCTGCCGCCGGGCCAGATCACGAATATCGGCTATTCCGGTGGCTGGAGCGTTATTGCCGGCATGTACAGGCCGGTTGGCCCGCGCGGATATTCGGGCCAGGAAGCGCAAAAACTCGGTCCGCTCTACGGCTACAAGTTCGACCAATCCTATGCGTTCGGCGAAATGCTGGTCCGCGACCAGGCCGGACGCATCGTTCCCTTTGCGGAATTCGCCGCCCTCGCCGTCAATGCCGGCGATCCGGCTGGCGTCTATGCGTTCCGCATCAACGACAAGGACGTGGCCCTTTGGGACAATGCGGGCGCGATCCGCGTCTGCGTCTCCATGCGGTGACATCGGGCGCGGCAGATCGTTGATTGCGCTTATATCGCCTGCTAGCGTCGCCCTTTACTGGCCTTTCACGCAATCAACGGACATCCTCCATGACAGACAGAACGGTTCTCATCACCGGAGCGGCCCGGGGTATAGGCCTGGCGACGGCAAAGCTCATGCTCGGGCAGGGCTGGCGGGTGGCCATGCTCGACCGCGACCGCGAGGAACTCACCAGGGCGTGCGAGGGCCTTGAGGGAGCCAGGCCGTTTTTCTGCGACGTCTCCATTGCCGAGGAAGTTGAGGCTACGCTTCCGGCCATCCTGAAGGAATTCGTCCGGCTGGATGCACTGGTGAACAATGCCGGCGTTGCCGAATTCGGGCCGATCGAAAAGACAGATTTCGCCATGTGGCGGCGGGTGATGGAAACCAATCTCGACGGCGTTTTCCTGATGTCCCAGGCAAGTGTACCGGCGTTGAAGGAGACCAGGGGCGCCATCGTCAACATTGCTTCGATCTCGGGCCTCCGAGCCTCGACGCTCCGTGTCGCCTATGGCACCTCCAAGGCGGCCGTGATCCAGCTGACCAAACAGCAGGCGGCGGAACTCGGCGAATACGGCATCCGCTCCAATTGCGTCTGCCCGGGCCCGGTGCGCACAAAGCTTGCCATGGCGGTCCACACACAGGACATCATCGACGCCTATCACGACGCCATTCCGCTCAACCGCTATGGCACGGAAAACGAAATCGCCGAGGTGATCGCATTCCTGTGCTCGGATCAGGCCAGCTACGTTACCGGCCAGGTGATTGCTTCGGACGGCGGCTTCGAGAGCACGGGCGTCGGCTTGCCGGCCTTGAGGAAGTAGTTCGCTCCACAACACCTCCCAACCTCATCCTAAGGAGCGAGCCTGCTCGCGTCTCAGGATGAGGCCGTATGTGTGGCGTCTCTTTTTGAGGGCTGCAAATATGGCCTCGTTCAAATAGTTACTTCCGGAACGCCCCTTCCGGGCGGTACTTGTCCATGACCGCATCCAGCTTGTCGTTGGTAATTGACGGATTGGCCTTTTGCAGGCAAGGCAGCAGAAGCGCCTTGTTGGCGCGCTGCTGGGCACCGGTCGGATATTTGCCGGGCTCCGGATTGACCGGATTGAAACACTCGACGAAAACCGCCTGACTAATTCCAAGATCGGAGGCAATCTTGTCCGTCGGACGATTCGGATCGTTGTCCGCAAGAGCCGGACTTGCGAAAAGCAAGGCAAGGGTGACGACAAGGGTTCGCATCTGAAAGACCTCCCGGTTCGGCCGTCGCCGAGGGACTTCAGTCGGCGGCGTCATGGTCTGATTGAAAGACTAGGCTTATTGGCCGGTCTGGATGTGACAATCGTCACACTTGTTCCGAATAAGCCTTATCTGCCAATAGATGAATTCACTACCGATCGGTCATAAAATGCGCCGCGACCTGCCGCCGATGAGGCCGGGTACGGTGCTCGAAGAGATAGATCCCCTGCCAGGTGCCAAGCACCATCCGCCCGCCAGAGACAGGGATCGACAGGGAGACAGGCAGGACCGAAGCCTTAATATGGGCAGGCATGTCGTCCGGGCCTTCCAGCGTGTGGACGAGATAACTCATAGCCGGATGATCGGCGGGAGGAACGAGGCGCTCGAAAAACGCCTGCAGATCGCGCTGAACGTCCGGGTCGGCGTTTTCCTGGACGAGAAGCGAGCAGGATGTGTGACGGACAAAAAGCGTCAGCAGGCCATCGCCGGCCCCCTCCTCTGTCAGCCAATGTGCGGCGCTTCCGGTGAATTCGTAAAGTCCCTGGCCTCGGGTCTGAAGTTCCAGGAGTGTCTGCATGGCAAGGTCGCTCCGGCTGCGAAAGGCTTGGCCGATGGCATAGGTCATCCGGACTGCGGTTGCAATTGCATCCCGGGGTCGCCATCTGAGGGAAGCCCGCCGCCCTCTTTTTCAGATCCCTCCGAGCCCCCATGACTGTTCCCCGGAAAAAGATCCTGATCGCCTCCCTCGGCACGCGCGGCGACGTGCAGCCCTATGTGGCTCTCGCAAGCGAGCTGGCTTCGCTGGGGGCAGAAGTGGTTGTCACTACAGGCGAAGGCTTCGACGACCTGATTGCCGATGCCGGTGCGAGACCCCGCTCCGTCCCGATCGATTTCCGCACATTGCTGCAACAGGAAGACATTCAGGCGGCGCTCTTCACCTTCAGGGGCAAGATCGCCGCCGCCCGCAAGAACCTCGACCTGCAGAAAAAAGTGGCCCTGCAGCTTTGGCACACCGGGCTGGAAGAGCGGCCGGACCTGATCCTGTTCAACCTGAAGGCAACGGTGGTAACCCTTGCCGCCCGGCGCCTCGACGTACCGGCATTGCCGACAGCTCTGCAGCCGGTAACGGCATCTACAGGCGATTTTCCTTTACCTCTCTTTGGCCTGCCGGATCTCGGCCGAACGCTCAACCGGGTAAGCTTTGCCGCCGGAAGGGCCCTGATGAATGCGGGCGTCGGCTCTCTTCACAAGGCTGTCAGGCAGGAAGCCGTTGCCGAAAACTCCGTTCGCGGCAGCCTGATCGACGGCCATATGCCGGATGGGTCCACTCCCTTGAGCCTGCAAGCCTTTTCACGCGCCCTGGTGCCGACACCCGCCGACTGGCCGGAAGAGACCTGGGCCTGCGGTTACTGGCTGACCGAGCCGGACCAGGATTACCGGCCACCGGACGAACTTGCAGGCTTCCTGGAAAATGGTCCCGCCCCGATCTATCTCGGCTTCGGCTCCATGCCGAGCCGGAACCCGCTGAGGCTGACGCAGACTGTCATTGAAGCCCTGCGGGAAACCGGCCAACGCGCAATCCTCGCCACGGGCTGGGGCGGGCTTGGCCAGAGAGATCTACCCGAGGAACTTGCCGGCCGTATCCACCTTCTGGACAAGGCGCCGCACAGCTGGCTCTTTCCAAGATGCGCCGCCATCGTCCATCACGGCGGCGCCGGCACAACTCATGAAGCGCTTCGCTGGGGCAAACCCTCCCTTGTCTGCCCCGTTTTTGGCGACCAGCCCTTCTGGGGTGCACGGGTACACCGGATCGGCGCAGGCCCGGCTCCGATCAAGCAGGGGTCCCTCACACCGAAGAAACTCGCCAGGGCGCTGAAGTGCCTCGAAGACCCGGTTTACCGGGTCGGCGCGAAACGGGCAGCGGACATCATCGCCGGCGAGCCGGGTGCCAGAGGCACCGCTGAACGCCTGATCCGCCTTCTGGATAGCTGAGCCTCGCTGAACGCCTGTCGCGGAAGACCGGCTGTTGACCCTTTCCTTTTTGGCGTCGGCCTGACACAACTAGAAGGTCAGCCAGATGAGGAGTCACCAGCCCGTGTTTCCCACCCGCTATAATGTTTTCGCTTTTTGCATTGTGCTCAGTGTCATCTTCTTCGTGGAGATGTTCCTGGTAAGCATCTATTTCTTCTGGCCGTTCCTGGTCTTTGCCATCCTGTCCGCAATCGGTTACCTGGACTTGCGTCAGACCAAACACGCGGTCCTGCGCAACTATCCATTGTCGGGCCATTTCCGCTTCATGTTCGAAGCTATCCGGCCGGAACTCAGGCAGTATTTCTTCGAAAGCAACCAGGACGGACGCCCCTTCTCCCGTGAGCGGCGCTCGATGGTGTACGACCGGGCAAAAAACATTGAGGATGTGCTGCCGTTTGGCACGGAACAGGACGTCTATGACGGGTCCTATTCCTGGGTGAACCACTCCATCTGTCCGAAACCCCACAACCGTGAAGATCTTCGCGTGACGATCGGGGGCCCGCACTGCAAGCAGCCCTACTCCGCCTCGATCTACAACATTTCGGCCATGAGCTTCGGTTCGCTGTCCGGTAATGCCATCCTGGCACTGAACAAGGGCGCGAAGGCGGGCAACTTCTATCATGACACCGGCGAGGGCAGCGTCTCACGCTATCACCGCCAGGGCGGCGGTGATCTTGTCTGGGAGCTTGGCAGCGGCTATTTCGGCTGCCGCGCGGACGACGGTACGTTCGATGAGGAAAAATTCGCCAGGCAGGCGGTCGAACCACAGATCAAGATGATCGAAATCAAGATGAGCCAGGGGGCTAAACCCGGCCATGGCGGCGTTCTTCCCGGTCCGAAGGTGACGGAAGAAATCGCCGAAGCGCGCGGCGTTCCCATCGGTGTCGATTGCATCTCTCCGGCCTCGCACTCGGCTTTTTCCACGCCCGTCGAGCTGCTGGATTTCATCGTCAAGCTGCGCGAACTCTCAGGTGGCAAGCCGGTCGGCTTCAAGCTCTGTATCGGCCATCGCTGGGAATTCATGGCCATCGTCAAGGCGATGCTGAAGACCGGCATCAAACCGGATTTCATCGTTGTCGACGGTGCGGAAGGCGGCACGGGTGCTGCCCCGGTTGAATTTGCCAACCGTCTGGGCACGCCGCTGCGCCAGGGTCTGACCTTCGTCCACAATTGCCTCGTCGGCACGGGCCTGCGCGACGACATCAAGATCGGCGCCAGCGGCAAGCTGATCAGTGCCTTCGATATTGCAGGTGCCCTGGCGCTCGGTGCCGACTGGGTCAACTCGGCCCGCGGCTTCATGTTCGCCGTCGGCTGCATCCAGTCCCAGAGCTGTCATACCAACCGCTGCCCGACGGGTGTCGCAACCCAGGATCCGCTTCGCCAAAAAGCCCTGGTGGTGCCGGACAAGGCCCAGCGCGTGACCAACTTCCACAACAACACGGTCAAATCGCTCGCCGAATTCACCGCGGCCGCCGGCCTCAACCATCCGCGTGAATTCAAGCCGGAGCATTTCTACCTGCACGAGGGCCTGCGCGAAATCCTGCCCGCCAGCGCCGCGCTCACCTGGCTGAAGGAAGGTGCATTGCTCGATCAGGTCCACGATATTCCAGGCTATTCCACCTATTGGAAGATGGCCGAAGCAGACAGTTTCCAGGCCATCAGGTCCGTGGAAGTGGCAAAGTCGCAGCACCACCACAGCCATCATTGAAAAAGCCCGGCGGTAACGCCGGGCTTTTCCCTGTTTCTCGATTGCGGCACTCAGCTCACGCCGGAGATTGCTTTTCCGGTCCCTTGCCGGCTTGCGTCTTTGCCTTCGGCACGTCGACTGCTGCGGCTTCCTTTGCCGGCTCGGCAGGGGCAGCCCCGTCAGTTTCCGCTTTGGGCGATGCCGCAGGCGCTTCGGCAAGACCTGCCGTCAGGCCGGCCAGTCCGGAGCCATCCAGTCCGACTTCCTTCATCATTGCATCCAGAAGCGGGGCCTGTGAGCGGTAGCGCAGGGCCGAGGAGACCATCTGGTCGGCGAGATTGCCGCCGCCAGTGCCGCCTGAACCGTTGGCCGCGCTGCCGGAGCCTGCGCCGGTCATGCCATCGACCTGGATGATCTTGATGCCGTCGATCTGTTCCAGAGGACGCACGCTTTCGGCAATGATCTGCGGCAGCTGTTCCAGAAGCCGGATGCGGATCTGCATGGCAATCTGTTCCGGCGAAAGGAGGTTGGCCGCCTCGTTGATCGCCCGCTTGCCGGCCGCTTCCACTTCGTAGAGCACCTTCTGCGCTTCGGCGCGCAGCTTGTCGGCCGCGGCAGAGCCTTCCGCCTCGATGCGCAGCTTGGCAGCTTCCGCTTCCGCGGCGATGCGGACAGCTTCCGCCTGGTCTGCAGCGGCGCGTTTCTGGGCTTCCGCGCCGACGGTGATGGCGACCGCGTCCATTTCCGCCGCCTTGCGGGCCTCGATCAGTTCGATCTGCTTGTCACGCTCCGCGATTTCCGTTTCACGGGCGGTCGTCACCTGTTCGGAGGTCCGGGCGGCAATTGCCCTGGCTTCGTCGGCCAGCGCCTCGGCTTCCGATTTCTCGCGCGACTTGGCGGCAACGGCGATGTCGCGGTCCTGTTCGGCAAGTTCGATCAGCTTCTGCTTCTCGACATTGGCGGCTTCGACGCTGCGTTCCTTGTTGATCTCGCGCTCGCGCACCTGCTGGTCCATGGCAATCTGGCGTTCAGTGACGACCTGACTGGACTCGATGTCCTTTTCCTTGACCTTCTGACGGGCAAGGATCTTGGCTTCCTCGGCCTCGCGCTCACGCTCTGCCTGCTGCTTGGCGATGAGGGAGGTCTGTTCGGCGCGCCGGATCTCGATTTCGCGCTGCTGCTCGAGCTTGGCGAATTCCTCGTCGCGGCTGATCTGCAGGCTTTCCTGCTGCGCTTCCAGGTTCTTGCGGCGGATCTGGACCTCGGTTTCCTGCTCGATGTCGTTCCGCTTCTTGCGGCGCTCCTCGATTTCCTGGGTGAGTTTGGTCAGACCTTCCGCGTCAAAGGCGTTTTCCGGGTTGAAATATTCCCGATTGGTCTGGTCGAGGCCCGTCAGCGAGACGGATTCCAGCTCCAGGCCGTTCTTCAAAATGTCTTCGGAGACAGCCGCCTGCACCTTTTGAACGAAGTTCACGCGCTGCTCGTGCAGTTCTTCCATGGCCATTTCGGCGGCTACCGCACGCAGGGCGTCGACAAACTTGCCTTCCACCAGTTCGCGCAAGGCTTCCGGCCGCATGGTGCGCTGACCGAGGGTCTGCGCCGCGTTGGCGATGGATTCGACGGTCGGCTGAACGCGGACATAGAACTCCGCCAGCACATCGACACGCATGCGATCCCTGGTGATCAACGCCTGTTCGTTGGAGCGGCGGACTTCCAGCCGCAGCGTGTTCATGTTGACGGGGATGATTTCGTGCAGGACCGGCAGAACCAGTGTGCCGCCATTCATGACGACGCGCTGACCGCCGAAGCCGGTACGGACGAAGGACACTTCCTTCGAGGAACGGCGGTAAAGCCGCGAAATGATCAAACCGACGGCAAGAAGGGCCACAAAGCCTATGCCGACAAGGATAAGAATACCAACGAGCTGGTCCATAACCATCTCCTCCTTTGATTAATCAATAAAATTTCTCAAACGGGCGCCGGATCAGCTTCCGGCGCCGGTCAATGTCGTGCTGGTGTTGCGAATTGCGGTGAAGCGGGATCCAGATTGACGGACGATGATGACGTCGCTCCCCTGTTCCAGCTCCTCGCCCTCCACATCCGGTTCCACCAGCAGGTAGTGGTTCTGTCCGGTCGGATCGCGCAGGCGTGCCTGGGCGGGCAACCCTATTCTGGCCGTGCCCTGAACGATCTTTGCCGGCTTGCCGACGAAGCTCTCCCGCGAGACGGCATCGCTTTCGTCCTTGGGCATGATCTTCGACAGGCCACGCGCGGTGACCCTGGTGAAGGGCAATGCTCCGGCAAAAGCACCTGCCGAAGCCAGGACACCAGGCAGCAGCCAACCGCTGATCCCCTGAACGAGGCTTTGCAGGACATAGCCCGCAAGGCCGAACCCGGTCAGAAAGATCACGAGGATGACCAGTGCCGGCACGCGGCCAAAACACAGCCAGCCGAGGATCTTGCCGAGAACGCCCTGCCCTGCCGCCGAAGGATCCGCACTGCTGCCGACCACGTCGAGATCGCTGTGCAGAGCCCCCGACACACCTGCATGGAAATCCGGCCCATCCACGTCCGGCAGGTCGGCATCCGGCAGATCGAATTCCGGAAGCAGGCTGTCGACCATGCTCGACAGCCCGACCCCCAACAGGGTACCGACGCCCTCGGCCAGCGCGATTGCGATCATCAGGCCGAGGGCGACCGCAAAGGGCGTGTTCTGATCTGCTAGAATGAAGTCAAGCATGTCAGCTGTCTTTCGATGCGGCCTTCAGGGCGGCGAGCCGTTCGGAAACGCGGTTCTTGCGCGCCAGATCTTCCAGCTCGGCCAGTTTGGTGGCATCGGCCTTGTCGGTAGCGACGCCCCCCGGCAGGCCGGTGGTGCTTTTCAGAACCCGGTCAAAGGCTTCCTCGGCCTTGCGGGTCTTGCCCTCGGCACTGTCCTTGTGCGCAGCGGCTCCAGCTGCGGCACTATCGGTCGAGGAAGTCTGCTGGGCTCGGCGGTAGCTGGAGAGTTCGGCTTCCATCTCGCGTTTCCGCGCCTGCAGGGCCTTGATATAACCCTCCAGTTCCTTTTCCTCGCGGCCGGCATCGGCCACGGCGGATTCCAGCACGGGGATCTGGACTTCCAGATCGAGCTGGCGGGCGATTGCCGCTTCGGCGAGGTCATCCCTGCCCTCCTTGACCGCAAGGGCGATCTGTTCGCCGAGCTCCTCGTGGCGCGACGTCGTCTCACCCAGGCGCGTATTGGCCAGATGCTTGTTGGCCAGGACGCCGGCAAGTTCGTCGCGCACCTGGTCGGTGGCACGGTCGACCTCGCGGATCGCTTCACCCATCACGGTTTCGGGCGAGGCATTTTCAATGGAATCCACCAGCTGATTGACGCCGCCGGAAACAAGACGCTTCACCCGTGCAACAAGACCCTCTGCCATCTTTCCAACCTTTCTGTGCTGGTCATCAAATCATTAAACCCGTTCCGGTGCCGAGGGGACCGAAAACTGCGCAACTGGCGCAGAACTTCCGGTTTCAGTCCCTGCAAGCGCCCAAAGCGGGCACAGTCCTGCTCGGGCCTGATCAGAGGCCCCTCTTTCAGGCGCCCGACTGGCGCTTCTGATCAAGCAGCCGGGCGATTTCCAAAATCGGCTCCAGGCGCTGGTCCATCAGGTCCGGATCGTAGGTCCGGCTCTGGCTCGTAAGCCCGAGATTGAAAATCTCCTCCACGAGTGCGAAGAGCTGCGCAGACAGGTCTGCCTCGAACCGCATCAGCTCTTCCGTCGCCTTACCGGTAGTCTTGCCGGAGGATTTTTCCGGTTCCTTATCCGGCGCCGGGGCAGCTGCAACGAGTTCCGCCACCATTTCCGGCAGTCGCTCATAAAGCTTGATGACAAAGTCGGACCGCGTGCCGGTTTCCCTTTGCATTTGTCTCAAACGCCGCTCCGCCGGCCGCGTCATCGAACGCAGCATATCCTCGCAAGTCGCGACGTCCTGCGTGCCTTCCTCGCGCTCCCGGGCAAGGCGCAGGATCTCCCGCATCTTGTCGCTCGGCGTGCGCGCGCCTTGTACTTCGTAACCCGCCAGAAACTCGAAATCGTCATCGCTGAGCCTGACGCTGATCGGAATGCTTTTGGCCATGGTGATGCCTGCCTGTCATCATCTGTATCGATATGTTTACATATGTGGACATTCGTTTTCGTTTGTCAATATTCTACAATCAAAAATCGTACACCCAGCAGACAGCACCTGGGCGTCCCGGCTTCTTCCGGTTAGCAATTCCAAATTATTTCAACTGGTTATTCCGATTGCCAGCCGAGAGGCCGCCCCGGAAGAAACCGGACCGAAGCATGTTTCGAAAACGGGATTTCCGGCGTCAGAAGCAGGTCAGCGTCCAGAATGGCTTCAGTTGTGACCGTCAGCCGAGACTGCCGGCGAGATCCATGGCGAAGTCGCCGGCCTCGTGCGAACGGATAAGCGCATGGCGGACCAGATCGTCGAAATGGCCCGCAAAGAGTTGCACATGGCGGGTGTTGGAAAAGGCCAGATACCGCTGACCGAGATAGAGCGCAGCCCATTTCTGGCCGAAGACGGTGAAGGGTGCCGAAAACCGGTCGGTGGCGCCGAAGAGATGCAGCCGCAGCGAGGGATAAAAGTCGCTGAGCGTTCGGCCCATCACCTCCAGCTGTTCCCGGCGCAGCTCGACCGGCAGGCCGGACCACAGGCCTTCGCCCCTCGCGAAACCTTCGAGCGCTTCCTTGGAAAGCGCGATTTCCATGTCCGATTCCGCGCGGCCCAACAGTGCCCGCTGATCCCGCGTCCCGGTGATCGCCTGGTCGGCGGTCCGAAGCGTCTCGCCGGCATATTCATAGGCAAGCACGGCTTCGGTCTTCAAAACGTCAGGCAGGTTGGCGGGGACATGCCGGATCTTGGCGCCGACCGCATCCCGGAACCAGGCCAGCAGGTGCTCGTCCACCGGATGGCGTTCGGTTTCGGCCACCTGGACGGCCTGATCGAGAATTTCCGCCGCAGCGCCACGATGGGTGGAGAGACCGAGCAGCCAGTCGGAGGAGACACTAAGCGCTGTTGCAATCGCTGCCAGGGCCTGACCGTTCGGCAGGCGCGGAGCGTCTTCCGACAGAAGCTGAGAGACTGTGGACCGGTCGAGACCTGCTCCACGCGCCAGATCGCTGCGGTTCATGTCACGGCTGCGCAGGGCATCCTGCAGCCGTTCGCGAAATAGTTCGGCACGGTCTCTCTTGTCCATGCGGGAGTATTGTCAGCCGTGTTTGGGAAAATCAACAGAAAGCCACAAACTTTAACCTCTCTACCGCCTGTTTCGAGGTGGTGAACACGGCAGATCAGACTGAATGCCGACTGTCCCATATAGAGGACAGACGGCTCCAAAACTCATTTGAGGTGTCGATGTCTTTGCGGATGTGACAAGATCGATTGTCACAAAATACCCGTCACCACGTAACCCGGCCAAGTTGATTGCCGGGCGCTTTCGAACCCGGGAGAAACGGTTCGGGCGCGGGAGATAGTCATGACGCAATCGCCAGCATCAGGCCGGTCGACCGAAGGAATGGTCGATTACAACGAGAACTCGCTTGCCCAGCGACAGAATGCCAGTCGGAACTCCGAGGTCATTGCGGATCTTGCGCGCCGGGTCAGGGCTCTGCCTGTCCCCCTGAACATCACGGATTACGGCTGCGGACCGGGGCAAAGCGCGATCGAGACCGTCCGGCCGGCGCTGGATGTCTGGGCGGACTGCGATCCCTCGCGCGAAGTGTCCGTCTGCCACGCCGACCAGCCTGGAAACGACTGGAACGCGCTGATGAAGCTGGTCTTCGGCAAGGAAGGCTATATGGACCGTCCACATCCGCCGTTGGTACGCACATCGGTCGGATCCTTCTACGAGCGGCTGGTTCCGCGCAGCTCGGTCACGCTTGCCACCTGTTTCGCCGCTTGCCACTGGCTCAACGGTCAGGTTCAAATCAACGCCCCGGAGACGCTCTGGTTCGCCGACCTGACCGGCGCCGCCCGACAGCAAATGCAGGCGCAGGCGGAACAGGACTGGAAACAATTTCTGCGCCTTCGCGCCGAAGAACTGAGGTCGGGAGGTTATCTCCTTGTCGCCAGCCTGGGCGCAGTGCCGGAGGCCGGAGAAATCAACGATACGGCCGCATCCGGACGCGGGATCTACCGTGCTTTGCAGGTGGTGACCGCCGGCATGGCCGCAGACGGTCTTCTGGACCGCCAGGTTGCCGACAGTTTCGTTTTCGGATTGTGGTTCATGACCGAGGACGAAGCCCGCCGCCCCATTGAAATGGATGAGGGCTTGAACAACGCCTATGACATCGACACGATCGAGGTATCGCCCCTCCTGGCTGACGGCGACCTGTTTGCTTGCTATGCGCATGACCCGAAGGAGTATGCGCGCAGATATACCGGCTATACCCGCGCCTTTTCCTGCACCACGCTGCGCGCCCACCTCTTTGGCCCTTCGGCCGGGCCAGCGCACAGTGCGGAGGATCTTGAAACGGAATTTTTCCGCCGGTTCGAAGCCCTATATGAGGCGGAAACCACGCGCTACGCCTTTGAGCAGTGGTTCCTGACGGTGATCCTGCGCCGCCGGTGAGATCCTATTCCGCCGCGCTCAGCGCCAGAAACCCGCCGGACTGACGCTCCCAGAGAGCGGCGTAAAGTCCGCCCCGGGTGAGCAGTTGCTGGTGGGTTCCCTCTTCCACGATACCGCCCGCATCCATCACGACCAGACGGTCCATGGCGGCAATGGTCGAAAGACGATGGGCAACGGCAAGTGTCGTGCGGCCTTCCATCATCCGGGCGAGATTCTGCTGGATTGCCAATTCCGCCTCGCTGTCGAGCGCGGAGGTCGCCTCGTCGAGGATCAGGATCGGAGCATCCTTCAAAAGCACGCGGGCGATTGAGACGCGCTGACGCTGGCCACCGGAAAGCTTGACGCCGCGGTCACCTACATGGGCATTCAGTCCCGTCCGCCCCTTGCTGTCTTTCAGCTCTTCGACAAAACCCAGCGCTTCGGCGGCCCTGGCGCTTTCCCGGATCTCGTCGTCGCTCGCTTCCGGCCTGCCGTAGCGGATGTTGTCCCGGATCGACCGGTTGAGCAGCGAGATGTCCTGCGTGACGACCCCGATGCGGCTGCGCAGCGAAGCCTGCGTCACCTCACGCACATCCTGTCCATCGATGGTGATGCTGCCCGCCGTGACATCGCGCAGACGCATCAACAGCGACACGGCGGTCGACTTGCCCGCGCCTGACAGGCCGACAAGTCCGACACGTTCTCCCGGAGCAATCGTCAGGTTGAAATCCTCCAGCACCGGTTTCCTGTCCTTGCCATAGGCAAAGGAAACGTTGTCGAAGCGGATTTCGCCCGCACTCACTTTCAGGTCTTTTGCCTCCGGCCGGTCGGTTATTTCCGGCCGGCTGGTCATGATCGGCATGGCATCGCGAATGGTGCCGAGCGTCGAGGTGATCGACTGGCCAACGCCGATAAAGCTGGAAGAGGCATTCGCGAGCGAGCGTGTCACCGTAAGCCCCGCGACGAAGTCGCCGATGGTGACCCAGCCCTGAACCATGCCCCAGAAGCCGATTGCCACCACGGCGAGGACAAGGAGAACATTCAGAAAATGGACGCCGGCATCGGTCAGGATGTAGGAGCGGTTCTCGCTGTGCCGCGTGTCGATGGTTTCGCCGATCACCTTGCGGATTGCGCCGGCTTCCGAATCCTCGGCGGCGAAAAGCTTCACCATCGCGATGTTGGAATAAACATCCGTCATCGCGCCCGTCGCCTTTGAATTGGCGGCCGCCACCTTGGCGGAGCGCTGCAGATAGGTCGGGATCGCCGCCCAGGCGACCAGGGAATTCGCCCCGATCCAGATGAAAACCGGAATGGCGAGTGGCCAGGACATGGCAAGCAGGAGCAGGAAGGAGCCGCCGAACTGGATCGCCAGATAAGGTATCGTCTCGATCGCCAGCATCATTTGCCGGTGCACAGACATGGTGACCTGGGCGATGCGGGTCGCGACCTGACCTGCGAACGTATCCTCGAAGAAGGCCAGGTCCTGGGATTCAACAGCCTTGTGCGCCTGCCAGCGCATGGCGGCCGGCAGCAGGATCCGCACCGTCTGCAGGGCAAAGGACTGGCGCAGCAGAAAGACCATCGGATCGACAAGGACGAAGAGCACGAAAAATGCCGCCAGGATCCAGCCGTTGCCGGAAAGGAAGGCCTGAGCGCCGCCGTCCGTGACGCCGTCGACCACATAAGCGATGGCCCAGATGCCCAACAGGCCGAGAAGGGCCGAGATCATCGCGAGAACCGAGACGATCACCAGCTGCCAGCGGAACATCTTGGCGAAATGCCAGACCAGGCGCAGCGGACCCTCGTCCGGAAGTGGTGTTACCGGGAAATCGAGCGGCTTGATATGGGTCTCAAAGGGATGGAAATAGCGCTCGACGATCCGTGCCAGCATCGGCTTGGCGATTGACAAGAAGGCACTCCTAAAATGCTGGGCTGTTCGCCGGTTCAGGCTCTTTGTTCAATCCTGTAGACGCAGCGCCGGCCGCCGGACAATTGGTGCTCGGTGCGTTCAACCGAGACATCGGGACCGAGCACATCCTTGAAGAGGTTGAGTTCGGACCGGCAAAAGCCCTGGCAGGCTGTCGCTGCGGCACAGATAGAGCAATGATTTTCGATCAGAAGATAGCCGTTTCCGTCTTTCGTGACATCGGCCATATAGCCTTCCCGGTTACGCAGGTCGGCCAGGACTTCCAGCTTTGCAGGCAGGTCCGCGACCTTGCCGACAGCCTCGGAATAGCTTTTGCGGCTTTGCGCCTCGCGATGGGCGATCAGCTTCTCCAGACCTTCGGCACCAAAGATATCTCCGAGGCCGTTCAACAGACCGAGCACGAGGTTGGAATGGTTGTCGGGAAACTGCTGGTGACCGACCGGCGTCAGGTCCCAGACTCGCTTCGGCCGCCCGACCGAGCCTTTCAGGTCTTCAAAGGCAACAAGATCATCTTGTAGCAACCCATCCAGGTGCTGACGAACAGCGACAGACGTCACATTGAGATCCCGGGCGAGGTCCGCGGCTGTCTGCGGGCCGGAGGATTTCAGGGCGTTCAGGAGACGGGTTCGGGTGCGATCTGCCATGTCTTCCTATATAGCGTAATTTTCGGATAAAAAAATAGTCTGCTTTCCTTATTAACCCTTCGTCCTCTCAGGGCTGACGACAAAACGGGTGTGGACGCTACGTAAATTTGTTAGGCTTCCTTGCGTATGCAAGCGAGCGTTTATCTTTGCGCGGCCTAGAGTAATATCGCAACAACTCGCGGAAACACGGCAAGACAGAGAACCAACTGCTGTATCAATTGGCTCTCACACAGGTATTCCGTCAGAACAGGAAGCCGGTAATTCGACGTAATGTTTTAAGAATTTCGCAATTCCTTACGCAGTCGACGCTCGGGAAAATCGCATCAATAACAATTCTTTATATTCTTTCCGTTAGAGGAATTGTCAACGGAGGTCAGAATGGAAAAAATCCGGGCGTTCCTGAGATGGATGATGATCGATCCGCGTCATCCTGAAATCGCACAGGCGCAGTATAATGAGGTAAAGACCCAGATCCCCTCCCTCTATGCCCTGCTGATGGTCAATGCCATCGCGGTTGCCTATACCCATTTCGACGTCGCCCCGACCTTTCTGACCGTCGGTGTCCTTGCCCCCATTCTGGTTGTCACCTCCCTGCGCCTGGTAACCTGGCTGCGGGCGCGCAACACGGTGCTGGGGCCGGAAGAAGCCATCCGCAAGATGCGGCAAACCGTGGTGCTCGGCAGCCTGGTCGCCGCGGTCTATATCGCCTGGTCGCTCAGCCTCGACGGCTATGGCGGGCCTGCAGAACGCGGTCATGTCGCGCTTTTCATCGCCATCACCGTCATCGGCTGCATCTTCTGCCTGATGCATCTGCCTCAGGCCGCGCTGCTGGTGATGGTCATCGTCACCGTCCCCTATCTCGTCCACTATCTGGGCCAGAAGCAGGATGTCTATATCGCGATCGCGCTCAACATCTTCCTGGTCTGCCTGGTGATCCTGCAGGTGCTTTTGAACGGCTACCGGGGTTTCAGCAAACTGATCGAGTCCCAGTCGGATCTGGCCGCCAAGCAGAAGGAAACGGAGCGGCTCAACGCGGAAAACGCCAAGCTTGCGCAGACCGACGCGCTGACGGATCTTCCCAACCGGCGCTATTTCTTCAACCGGCTCGAAGGCCTTATCGAAAAGCTTGAGGGCATGGAGGGGACCTTTGCCGTCGGGGTTGTCGACCTGGACCGGTTCAAGCCGATCAACGACACCTATGGCCATCAGCTGGGCGACCAGTTGCTCATGGAAGTCGGCAACCGGCTGAAGGCCATCACCGAGGACAATGTCGAGATCTGCCGCCTGGGCGGCGACGAGTTCGGCTTTCTTTTCCAGGGAAATCTCGAAGACGCCGCCGCCACCGGCCAGGCGATCTGCGAGCGCATCAGCGAACCCTACCGCATCGGCGATCTGCAGGTTTCCGTCGGCGCTTCCTGCGGCATCGCCTTTTATCCGGAAGCCGGCACGTCGGCACATGTACTGTTCGACCGGTCGGACTATGCCCTCTACAATTCCAAAACCGCTTCTCGTGGCCGGACGACGGTCTATTCCTCCGAGCACGAAGCGCGGATCCGGTCGGAACGGGCCATCGAAACAGCCCTGCAGAGCGCCAATTTCACCGACGAGATCGAAGTCTATTTCCAGCCGGTGGTCTCAGTGCCCGAACGGTTCGTTGTCGGTTTTGAGGGGCTTGCCCGCTGGGACAGCCCTGTCCTCGGCCGCATTCCACCCGACCAGTTCATTCCGATCGCCGAACGGTCCGGCCAGATCCACCGGCTGACGTTGTCGCTGTTCGACAAGGCGGTTAGCCAGATCAAGGCACTCCCCGGGAACCTGTGGCTCTCGTTCAACCTGTCGGCGCACGACATTACCTCAGCCGAAACGGTCGCCGCTCTTCTGGAGATCATCCGGCGGCAGGAATTCGATCCGCGCCTGATCACCTTCGAAATTACCGAAACCGCCGTGATCGGCAGCTATGAGGCGGCGGAGAGCTGTCTTCAGACCCTCCGAAACGCCGGTGCCAAACTGGCTCTCGACGATTTCGGCACCGGCTATTCCAGCCTCGGCTATCTGCACCGGCTGCCGATCGATTGCGTCAAGATCGACCGCAGCTTTGTCGCCGGCATAACCGATCCGCTCGCCGTCGGCGTGGTGTCCTCGATCACCAACCTGTGCCGGTCGATGCAGATGCAATGCGTCGTGGAAGGCGTCGAGGAGAGACACCAGCTCGAGCTTCTGGAAGCCATGCGCTGCCGTCTTGTCCAGGGATATCATTTCGCCGCGCCCCGGCGTTTCGCTGACATCCTCGCGGAAGCGAACTCCGGCGGCCTGGTTTCCGGCCTGCCGCTGGCAGGTACGGTCGCCGCAAGGAACGTCGAATTTTCCCGGGCCTGACACAGATGCCTTCAGACAAAAGCAGCTTCAAAGCCATTCGACCATGACCGGCGGAACCAAACGGCAGAAAGATATGCGCAAGGCCTTGCGGGCGCTGGCGCCGCGTGTGCCCTTTGCCGACGCGGAAGCCATCCTTGCTCTCGCCCTCGCCGGGCACCTGCGCCACCTGCCGCCTTCCATCGCGCTCTGGCAGGCGACCACCAGTCACGTCCGCCACACGCTCACCGACTACGACACGCTTCTCGACGAAGGTTATGACCGCGACGCCGCCCGGCATTTCGTTGCCGGCGAGATGAACGAGGTCCTTGCGGACTGGGGCTGCAATCGGGAGGTATCGGACGAGCCGGACGAATGAGCCGGTATCTCCAACCTTCCGGCCAGATCGGCCGACGCACAAAGTGAATCGGTTGAGCGTCCAAAAGCTGATCGATCTTGAAGTACCCTAGGACCGCCTGGCGATCAGATCGATTTCAACCAGCGCATCGACAGCCAGACCCGAAACGCCGACACAGGTCCGGCCCGGCAGCTTGCCGGTCTCGAAGAAAGTCCGGTAGGTCTGGTTCATAGCCTGGTAGTCGCGCTTGAACTCGGTCAGGTACACCCTCACGAATGTTACGTTCTCAAGACCCAGTCCAAGCCCGCCGAGTACCAGCTTCAGGTTTTCCATGACCCGAACCGTCTGCGCCTCGATCCCCTCCGGCAGCGGAGCATCGGGATCGTCCGGACAGGTCGGCATCTGACCGGTGATGAAGACCCAGCCGTCGCATTCGACGGCATGGGAGAACGGGGCGACGGGCTGCGGCGCAGCGTCTATCATGTGATGGATCGGCAGCATGAGACCTCCTGAGGGACGGGTTTATCCGCCTCTCAAGGTAACCGCTCAACCGCGCTCGTAAATCCACTGTTCGGGAATATGGGCCGTCACGGCCTCGCCGGCGCGGATGGTCCCGGGCTTTTCGACATAGCCAACAAGGCCGCGCAGGCGCTTGGCCTTTTGCGGGAACAGCAGATCGAGCCCCTGCCGGCCGGGATAGTGGGTCGCAATGCCCTCGCCGGCAAACCGGCAAGGCGCGTTGTCTCCGTCGACCCGGATGACGGTCCCGCCTTCGAAGACCAGCCTCGTGCGCGGCGGCACCTGCGTCAGTCGCGGCAGTCCGGACAGGGCAATGTTGCCGCCGATCCATTCCGGCCTCACTTCGTCCAGCTCCATCCTTGCGGCGATCAGGGCGAGTTCTTCCAGCGACAGGATCGAAATCTGCCGTTCGTTGCACATTTCCGTACCGCGCGGATACCAGGGCTCCCGGCCGCCCGACAGGCGCGTGAAGCCGCCGTGGCGATCGCCCGCAATGCCTTCAAAGCCCAACTCCAGCGCCTCAACCGGTTCGGTGCGGAAGTCGTCTGACGTAACGGTTGCAAACACCCCTTCGACCTTGCCCGGTACCTTGAATTTCGGCGTGATCCTGAGATCCTCCGGCAAGAGGGCTAACTGATCCATTGTGGGCTCCCGTGATTGTTCCTTGCGGCATTCTAGGTACTGCCGGCAGATGGAACCATCAAAACTCTCTTATGGCACTGATCGCTTTTCGCGATTGGTTCTCGCAACGACCTGCCGCACGTTGGCCTCCCGGCCACGAAACAGCGGTAACAGGTTCTAATACGAAGCGGCCTATACTATGATCCGGATCCAACCTCATTGTTGAAAGATATGACCCACGGACCCGACATCGCCCGTCGCCTCGCCTTTTTGACCGTTGTTTTATGCGGTCTGGGGAGCAGTGTGGCCGCGGCCCAGGCGCAAGAGGTGCTGCTTCTGCAGGACAATTCCTATCCACCCTACATGTCCATCTCCGGCGATCAACCGAGGGGCATTTACGCGGTGATTGTCGAGGAGGCCGGACGCCGGGCGGGTAGCGATCGATTGCGGCTCGAGGCAGTGCCCTGGACACGGGCGACGGTGCTGGTGGAAAACGGCAGGGCTCAGGGTCTCGTCGGCAGCTATTACAAGCCCGAGGACAGGCCCTGGATCCGGCACTGGTCAGAGCCGATCTTCAACGAGGAAGTCAGCGTTTTCTGCCGGGAAGGCGTTGCCAGCAAGGACTGGACCTATCCGGACGACTTTGAGGGGCTTCTCTTCGGCAACATTGCCGGCTACAGGGCACCCGGCCAGCGTTTCTTCGAACTGGTGGCGGAGGGCAAGATCAAGCTGGAAGAGGCCCAGACCAACGAGCAGAACCTCAGCAGACTGGTCCTTGGCCGGATCGACTGCTACGTGGTCGAGCGGCTGGCAACGGAAATGCTGATGCGGCAGAACAAATACGAGACGGTCGAGATCGTCGCGACCGCGTCCATGGAACCGGCCTATATCGGTTATTCCGACAAGTTCACAGGTCCCGAGGCCGATGCCTTCATCGACGCCATGGACGCTGCGATCCGCGAGATGAAATCGGATGGGACCATCGACCGGATCGTCGCTTCCTATACCGGCAGCTGAGCGCTTCTACTCCGCGTCCTCAGCGGAAAATGTCTGCCAGTATTCATCGGGAATTGCCCGCTGGCGCTCCGTCATCAGCGGATTGTCGATGTCGAAGGTCAGGCGGCCCGCCGGGTTGGCCCGATCGATGACGGTCCGGATCATCGGATGCTGGTAGAAGTGTTTCATGAAACTGCCGTTCTCATAGGCGCGCCGGAGTCCGGTCTCCAGAATATCGCCCAGCACCCGGTCATCCTTGCGGACGTAGAACATATAGTCGAAGCGGTAGCGCACCATCAGATGCGGGTCGACGACCAGATTGGGGTGCATTTGCTTCTGGATGCCTATCTCCACATAGGCCTCGTGAATGCCCCGGTTGAAACTGTTGATCCGCTCCTTGGCGAGCATTCGCCAGAGGGTGTCGTAGCTCGACGGCTGCACGTTGAAGCCCGCCGCCTCGAATATGCGTGTGTCCGGCCAGCCTGTGCCCGAACCGATCACCGCAAATTCCCTCAACTCGTCGAGCGTGCGGATGGCGGCAAGCTTGTCTTCGAACCCTTCCGTGGTGATGAAGACCCGCTGCCCAAGAAGGCCCCGTGTCAGGGGGACGTCGATCTGGCGGAAGCGCTCCTCGCGCTCCCTGGAAAAACCGCTGAGAAAAAGATTGAAGCTGGATTTGCCGTTTTCCAGCTCCAGGAAGGCGCGCTCCTGCGGCATGTCGAGCACTTCGACGACAAGATCGGTCTCGCAGCCGCAATTGGCGAGTGCCAGCTTGAGAACGGAAATCTCGTAGGCAAAGACCTCTTCGCCCGCTTCCAGGAGGCCCAGATGCACCTTGATCCTGTCTTCGGCCCACACCTGTGCCGAAGCTAAAACGATCAGCGCAAACCATGTCACTGCGAGCAGACGGCGCAACCGCATCTTCCCCCAGACCAGATATCCACTGATGAGAATACCAAAAGCCGATTGGTATTACGAGGAGACCGCGAAGTCGCTGCTGGAGCAGTAGTTTGCGTCGACCGACCGAGCCCCGGCCCCGCTGTGAAGCGGCGGAGCCGGTCGTTAGGCTCGCCTGGGCTATTGCAGCTTCACCGAACAGACCATCTGGGTGTGCTGGGAGTTAATCCAGCAATTGGCCGGCAGCGGACCGGTCGGGATCGGATAGTAGTAATAGACCGGCTGCTTGGCGGCGTTGGCCATTGCCGCGCCCGTCGCGACCCCTGCGGCATAGGCTGCACCCGGATGATAGTAGGGCGGGTACGGCGGATAATACGGGTGATAGGGCGGATGGTACGGGTGGACCGGGTGATGCCAAGCATAGCAGCGCGGATCCTGGGGCGAATGATAACAATAAGGTCCATAGGGCTCGAAGCCGACACCCCCGGCGGCCTGCGCATGGGGAGCGCGCGGACTGCGGTCGATGAAGAGGGCGACACCCTTGGCGCTTTCCGGCAGCTCACCGCGCAGCACCTTGATGCCATAGACGACAGAAGAGCCTTCCGTCTTGGCGGAGGTCAGCTCGACCAGCACCGGTGCCTTGCCGGTTTCGCTCAGCAGGCTGACAACCGCATTGGGTGGATCGCCCTTGAAGCCGTCGTTGCTGTCCCAATAGGTGACGAAATCCGCGTTGGAGATCTGGCCGCCGAGCCGGTAGGGCCGGTCGCTGAAGAAGAGCACGCCGGTATTGGCATCCGTCAGTGTCAGGCTGGAGCCGTCGTAGGCCATCTCACCGGCTTGCTGCACATAGTCATAGGCCGGTGGCGGTGCCGGATCGCCCTCGGCAGACTGCGTGTCCTGGGCTCTGGCTGCACCTGCAGCCATCGCGGCAAACAGGCCGGCCGCCAGCAAGCGGCCATGTGATGAAGTCAAAAAACGCATCGTCAGTTTCCTCCTCCCCCGGGTGAATCCATGCCGGGCAATCCCTCACGAAACCCTCGCACGGTTGCCAGTGGTCAAATGTGACATGGAACACAGATCTTCGCCCGAATTGCGCCGGGAGGAAGGCATCTGGATTAATTCGCCGTAAGGTCAGGCTGAAACCGCGGCATGCCCTGTAACGGGTGCTGCTGCCTTTGGGAGGAGATCTTCCTGACGCAGTCCGTCAAGACAGCGGATCACCTTTCTGGCGTGATAGAGCATCGCCACCCAGTCCGTCATGAGTTCTGGGCTTGCGGTTTCCACGTCCGGAACGGCCGCCATCCAGTCCTCGATCAGGCCCGGTACGGTTTGTTTCTCCTGGCCGGAAAGCACTGCATCGATTTCGTCTTCCACCCGCTTGTCCATGCGCGCCACGAGGCCTTGGAGTTCCGAAGCGGCAGGGTGCACCGCCACTTGCCCCGTTACCAGCGAGCGGGCCTGACGGTAGAGGACGACATAGTCGGCCAGGACGATCGCCAGGATATCGAGCCGGTTGGTGGCGCTGGAAAAACTCGACCAGGGAGCCTGTTCGGCGCGGTAGGCGGTTGCCGTTGCCACAAGGGCAGCCGCAGCGGTGCGGAGGCGAACATAGCCCTGGTTTTCTGCCCCGTCCTCGCCGGACGTCCCGGGCTCATCGTCTTCCTTGAGATAGTCTGCGCAAGCCTTAAGGTAGGTGCCCGTCAGTGAACGGATGCTGTTGCCGGTTCGTTTCGGAAAGAGCCCCCAGGCCACGCCAAGCCCGACAGCCGCGCCAAGCATCGTGTCGTAGAGACGAGCCCAGAGTTCGACGAGGGGCAGGTTTTCAAGCGTCTGCAATCCGACCACCACCAGGAAGCTGATGAAACCGGCAGCGACGGTGTAGTTGCGGTCCATGAAGACGATCACCACCGGAATGGTCAATGTCACGAGCACCAGCCGCACGTCCGGAGCGCCTGCCAGAAGCGGATCGACGGCCATCGCCACAAGAACGCCGGCTGCGGTACCAAGCGTGCGCTGGATGGTTTTCTGCACGGTTGTGCCGAGACTGTTGCAGAGGATGATGATTACCGTGAGCGTCACCCAATAGGCATGGCTGAGCTGCAGCGCGGCACCAAGGCCGTAGCCGATCGCCGCCGCTACGCCTGCCTGCAGGGCGAGCCGCCAGGAAAGGCGCTGCCACCACTGCGTTCTGCCTGCCGCGGCTGCGACAGCACCTGCCTCGGGAACCGGATCGCCTCTTTCTGCAAGGATCCAGAGCCGACGGAACGCCTGCGCGATGCGCAGGATATGGACCTGGTCGTCAATGGAAAGTTTGCCGCCCGGAACGGACCACCCGGTATCCGGAGACTTGCCGTCTGGCACCGCAGTTTTCGGCGCTTCTCCGGCCTCGATGCGGTACGCCAGGGCCTGGGTGGCCGCATCGTAGGACGGATCGGCCTGCAACTGGGCCCAGGCCTCTTCAGAAAGATGCGCCGAGGCGTCGCGCACGACTTCCAGTGCCAGTTCGATCATCGTCGCGGCTTCCGGCGACAGGCCCCTGACCGTTGCCCTTTCGCCCAGCAGGTCAGCGGAGACCTTCAGTTCCATGCGTAGATCGGCAAGATCCGCCAGCGCCTTGGCCGCTTCCTGGTGGGTGTCCAGAGCCCTTTGCGCCGCAAGCAACAAATAGGCGGACATTGCCTTGCGGTTGGCACTGTCGACGCGGAGATATGTGGCCTCCGTAGAAGGCCGCCACAAACCGATGCGGATGACGAAAGCGGCGCCGGCGCCCATCACCGCCATGGCGGGCAGCCACAGTCCCGGCGACACCGGCTGGCTGCCCATGACCACGAACAGCCATAGAATTGCGATCATCCGCCCTGCCCGCTGCCAGAAGCCGGTCAGGCCATCGAGCGCGAAACCCAAGGCGATGAAGGCAACCCACAGGGCCTGGAGCACCGGCGACACGGATTTCCCGGCCAACGTTCCCACAATTGCACCAAAACCGAAGAGCAGGACCACAATGCCGGCAAGGCGCAGGATGGACGAGATTTCCTGGCGTTTCGTGGAAACGGGAGTGAAGATCAGGCAATGCCCACCGGCCGCTGCCGAAAGCACCGACAGCTTGAAGGCCGAGACGCCAGGAACCAGGGCAGCAATGCCATTGCTGAGGGCGACGCAGGCAAGCACCGTCAGCATGAGATGAATGCCGCGCACGAACCGCAAGCCACCGGGATCGGTGCGATGCAGTTTCGTCAGAACGTCGGAAGCGGCTTGGAGCATTGGTTTAAGTTGAAGTGCCTGTATCAGATGATTGAAATTCAAAGACTATGCGGAAAAATCGGCCCATTGATCGAATTGTCTTTTCAGGCATCACTTGCACCCACCTCATCCTGAGGAAGCGCGATAGCGCTGTCTCGAAGGATGGGCTGCAAACTCCGGAGCAAGCGGCCCATCCTTCGAGGCAGGCCTTGCGGCCTTCCTCAGGATGAGGGGTTTACGTTGATCCGGTCAAACAAAAAGGCGGTCCCGAAAGACCGCCTCCTGCAATTTCCGCCTCCATGGCGGAAGTTTTCAAGCTACCGACGACTAGATCGGCGGGCGCACAACCGGAAACGGTTGAGCGTCCAAAAGCTGATCGATCTTAAAGCGGTAGGGCGTCTTATGTGCGTTCTCCTGAACGCATGATGCTCTAAGCGCCTTCGACTTCCGCCTGGGACGGTCCGCAGAACAGACTGTCGCGTTCCAGGACGTTGTCGCGATTGTCTTCAACGAACTTCATGATGTTGCCAAACGTGCATTTCGGCCCGAAGCCGGACCAGGGCTCGAAGCCCGGCGTGTTGAGGACGCTCTCCGGGTCGAGTTTCAGGAGCCGGATCAGCACGCCGGCAACAAGGGTGCCGCCGACGCCTGTCAGACGGCCCTTGCCGCGTTCTTCCGCTTCCTGAAGGCAATAGAACCACAGGGGCGTCTTGGTGATGTGGCGGTCCTTGAGAATTTTCGGTGCGGCAAGTTCCGGAATGTCCCACAACCTTGCAAGCTGCTGACCGGAAGCGATCCTGAGGGAGGTGCGGTCCCTCAGGATGTTGCGCAGACCGAGCTTGCGTGCCTGACTTGCCGTGATCGTAAACCCGTCCCAATCCTCTTCGCCGCTCACCACATTCGGCGGCAGCTCGAAGAGGGTTGCAGCCATCTTCGTTCCGACGGGCAGCGCTTTCTGCGCCCTGGTTCCGGCAACGTCGAAGAACTGCGCCATTTCCATGTCCCACTCCGGCCCGCGAGGCGAGAACCCGACCATCTTGAAGAGATCGACCGGATCTTCTGCCTTGCGCAGGCGGTAGGCGGGCTGAACCGTGGCATGGCCGAAACGATAGCCGGCGACGGAAAATTCAGCCGGCATGACGGGCGCGTTCCGGCGGAACGGGTCGTGATGGAGGACTTTCCCGATCACCTCCGGATCGACAAATGCCGGCAGGAACTCGTTCAGGACAATCCACTGGTAGTGCAAGCGGATGAAGCGCCGGACCTGCTCGAAACCCATCAGCTTCGGCGGAATGACATTCGTCCACACTTCGTGCCGAACGCCCATCTGCGAACAATCCGAGATATGAGCTGCTTCATCTTCCCCTTTTAAATATAGGGACATCAGGATGTTGTGCAGCATGATGAATGCGCCCTGCACCTGGCTGACGACGATATTCTCGTCGTTGCGCGGATCGCCGATCAGCGCCCGGCCATGGGAATTTCGCGGCAAATCGTAGGGGCTGCCCTCGCGGCCCATCAGCATGAAACCGTCCGTTTCCTCGTGCGAGGAATATAGATGCGGGGAAGCATCCGGTCCGTCGCCATAGACACAGTCGAGGTCCAGGCTCGGAGTGCGCACGTTGCGGATGTTGCGCGGATCGATCTTCGTGCCGATCGTGCTTTGCGCATCAAGCGTGATGTCGTGATCGATGAACTGACCGAGGAACGTCATGCCGGCATCGGCCTTGCTGTCTGTGGTCTCTGCCACGCGCATTGAATCGACCAGGGCCTCGAAAGCGTCGACAATCTGCTTCTTCGACAGGTTCCCGGTGACCTCGTTCGCCCCTTCGGCCCGCAGGTAGCCGAAAATCTGCGGCAGGACCATGCCTTCATTGCGGGTGTTGAGGGCTTTGTCTTCAAGACACTCTTTTACAAGCCGGTCGTATTTCGACAGGCCGTGCGCCAATTTGCTCATTCCAATTATCCTTATAATACAAACACTACTGAAAATTCCCTTGCGTTAGATATCAATAAAAATTCTTCAAGGGAGAGGATATGATAATATAAATTCGTCAAGATAACAAATTTAATTGAAATACACCTTTATATTAAACCAAAGGTTGATAATACATATCTCAAACTCGGCAAAATTTGCTCAAAAATTTGGCATTTGTTCTTATAATTCTCAAATTTTACAGTATTCGATCACTTCACCGTTATCAAAAACAAAAGTCCGCCAGGCTCGTCGCATGTTTTTCCGGAAAAACAATCGAAGATTGTTTCATCGCTCGCCGGAAGATCGCCCTCCCACTGCGCTCACTCCCCTACATCCGGACTGCAGCGCAAAAACCGGCCGAGGCAAGACGAAACACGAGCCTGCGCTTGCACAACCTCAGGGCCAAACAGAAAAGGCGGCCCACCGGCCACTGCAGACCGCACCGGCAGCTTGAAGGCCGAGACGCCCGGGACCAGGGCAGCAATGCCGTTGCTGAGAGCGACGCAGGCAAGCACTGTCATCATGAGATGAATGCCGCGCACCAGCCGCAAGCCGCCGGGGTCGGTGCGGTGCAGACGGGTCAGGGCATCGGAAGCGACTTGAAGCATGGGTTTAGGGTGAAATTCCTGTATTAACTGATTGAAATACAAAGACTATGCAGAAAGTTCGCCCCTTGATCGAATTGTCTTTTCAGTCACCACTCGCACCCACCTCATCCTGAGGAAGCGCGATAGCGCTGTCTCGAAGGATGGGCTGCGAACTCCGGAGCAAGCGGCCCATCCTTCGAGACAGGCCTTGCGGCCTTCCTCAGGATGAGGGGTTTACGTTGATCCGGTCAAACAAAAAGGCGGTCCCGAAGGACCGCCTTTCGCGGTTTTGCACTATCGCTGACGGATCAGCGTGTCAGCGGCTTGTACTTGATGCGGCGCGGGTCGGCGGCGTGGGCGCCGAGGCGGCGGACCTTGTCCTTTTCGTAGTCTTCGAAGTTGCCGGCGAACCATTCCACATGGCTGTCGCCTTCGAAGGCGAGCATGTGCGTGGCCATGCGGTCGAGGAACATACGATCGTGGCTGATGATAACGGCGCAGCCGGCGTAGTTTTCCAGCGCGTCTTCCAGGGCTGCCAGCGTCTCGGTGTCGAGGTCGTTGGTCGGCTCATCGAGCAGCAGGACGTTGGCGCCCTGCTTCAGCACCTTGGCAAGGTGCACGCGGTTGCGCTGACCGCCGGAGAGATCGCCGACCTTGGCCTGCTGGGCCGCACCCTTGAAGTTGAAGGACGAGCAATAGGCGCGGGAGTTGATTTCCTTGCCGTCGAGATAGATCACCTCGGCGCCGCCGGAAATCTCTTCCCAGACCGTGTTGGTCGGGTTGAGAGCATCCCGCGACTGGTCGACATAGCCCAGATGCACGCTGTCACCGATGGTGATGGAGCCGCTGTCCGGCTTCTCCTGCCCGGTGATCATCTTGAACAGCGTGGATTTACCCGCACCGTTCGGACCGATGACGCCGACAATGCCGCCGCGCGGCAGTTTGAAGGTCAGGTTGTCGATCAGGAGCCGGTCCTCGAAACCCTTCGAAACACCTTCCAGATCGATGACGTTGGCGCCGAGACGCTCGCCGACCGGAATGAGGATCTGCTCGATGGAGGGCATGCGCTCTTCCTGAGCGGAAACCAGGTCCTGATAGGCGTTGATACGTGCCTTGGACTTGGTCTGGCGGCCCTTCGGGCTCATGCCCATCCACTCGCGCTCGCGGGCAATGGCCTTGGAGCGGGCCATGTTCTCGCGGCCTTCCTGCTCCATGCGCTTGGTCTTCTTTTCCAGATAGACCGAGTAGTTGCCCTCATAGGGAATGCCATGGCCGCGGTCGAGCTCGAGAATCCAGCCCGTGACGTTGTCGAGGAAGTAGCGGTCGTGGGTGATGATCAGGACCGAACCCTTGAACTCGCGCAAGTGACGTTCCAGCCAGTGGACGGTTTCCGCGTCCAGATGGTTGGTCGGTTCGTCAAGCAGTAGCAGGTCCGGCTCGGACAGCAGCAGCTTGCAGAGCGCGACGCGGCGGCGCTCACCGCCGGAGAGATTGTCGACGGCGGCATCGGACGGCGGGCAGCGCAGGGCTTCCATCGCCATTTCCACCTGGCTTTCCAGGTTCCACAGGTCCTGGGCGTCGATCTCGTCCTGGAGCGCGGCGGCTTCGTCGGCCGTCTCGTCCGAGTAGTCCATCATCAGCTCGTTGTAGCGGTCGATCTTCGCCTGCTTGTGGGCGACACCTTCCATGACGTTTTCCATCACGGTCTTGGTGTTGTCGAGCTGCGGTTCCTGCGCCAGGTAGCCGACCTTGGCGCCTTCGGCCGCCCAGGCCTCGCCGGTATATTCCTTGTCGATACCGGCCATGATCTTCAGAAGCGTCGACTTACCGGCACCGTTCGGGCCCAGGATACCGATCTTGGCGTCCGGGTAGAACGAGAGGTGGATGTTGTCGAGGACCTTCTTGTCGTTATAGGCCTTGGACAGGCCATGCATGTGATAGATGAACTGGCGCGCCATGGGGCTCCGCTTCTCCGCTTCAAAACACTGGTGGGATTCTGAGGAATTCTGCGGCGTCTTTTAGGGGAATTGGCGCCCGGGGGCAATGGGGGGATTTGCCCTCGCGCCGACCTTAACAATTCATGCGACCAGCTAGAGGCTCTCAGCCTCTCGCATGACTGCCATCTTGCATAATCGTTGACGTCTGGAACTTTGCACCCTGATGGGTCGGCAACCCGCCGAGCCAAGTGGGGAAATTCCTGTTTCCGCATTCACTGCTTCGATTGACTGTCAGCCCGCTCCGCGCCTCAAAGGAAAGTGCGGCCCTGAAGAACAGGAGTGAGAGTTGAAACACTCGAACCCTCCCTACCGTCATTCCGGACAAGTGCAGCACCGCTGCACGCCGATCCGGAATCCAGCGCGTCAGCGTGAGCGAAGCGAACCCAGTTCAAAAGAATAGGACGCACTTATTGCGCGCCATTCCTCTGGGTTCCAGATCGGCGCTCGGCTGCGCCTCACTTGTCCGGTATGACGGTGAGGGTGTGCTTTATCTTTCAATACGGTAAGGCCGTTTTCAGCAAAGGTTAGGGCACCGTACCAACTCCCGCCAAGAGGCCCTTTCCTCCCCTGCGCCGACCTCTTAAGCTCCGCTCTCCACGCCACTCCTTCCCAGCGGACCGACCATGACCTCCATCGATATCCTGATGCCCCGCCCGATGCTGCCGATCGTTCAGGAACAGCTGGACGCGGCCTTTAACGTCCACCGGATTTATGAGGCGGAGGATCCGGAGAAAATGCTGGCAGAGGTCGGCGGGAAAATACGGGGCGTTGCCATGGCTTTCGGGGCGGTCGATGCGGATCTCCTTGCTAAGATCCCGAATGCGGAAATCGTCTCCAGCTTCGGTGTCGGCTACGACAACATCAACGTTGCGGACTGTCTGGCGGCAAAGGTGATGGTGACGCATACGCCCGATGTGCTGACCGAAGAGGTTGCCGATACGGCGCTTGGGCTGATGCTGATGGCGGTGCGCGAATTCGGCCAGGCCGAACAATGGCTGCGCCAGGGCAACTGGGAAGGCAAAGGCCCCTACCCGTTGACCGGCGCGACCCTGCAGGGCCGCACGCTCGGGATTTACGGGCTGGGGCGCATCGGCAAGGCGATCGCGACGCGGGCCGAGGCCTTCGGCATGGAGATCCATTATTACGGCCGCAGCCGCCAGGCGGATGTCGCCTATCCCTATCACGCCACGCTGGTTGAACTGGCAGCGGCCTGCGACACGCTGATGATCGTCGCCCCCGGCGGCGCGGAGACCTTTCATTCGGTCAACGCCGAGGTGCTGCAGGCGATGGGGCCCGACGGCATCGTCATCAATATCGGCCGTGGTACGGTGATTGACGAGCAAGCCCTGATCAAAGCCCTGGAGAACGGCACCATCTATGGCGCCGGGCTGGATGTCTTCGAGAACGAACCGAAAGTACCGGAGCGGCTGCTGGCACTGCCGCGGGTGACCGTTCTGCCTCATGTCGGCTCTGCCTCGCAGGCCACCCGCAATGCCATGGGTCAGCTTGTGGTCGACAATCTGAAAAGCTGGTTTCAGACCGGAAAGGCGATCACGCCGGTGCCGGAGATGCGCTGAGCCCGGGTCCCAGCGCACAGTCCAGACGAAAATCTTCAAAAAAATTCGCACCCGCAGGGATCCATTCCGGTTCTGCGGCGTTACTGCCTTGACCCCGGGAGCCCAACCTGGGTCCGGGCGGGCCCGCCCCGCGTCCAATCGCCTGTCATGCCCCCTGACGACAGGAGACCAAGGTGCCGCTGCCGACGTAACCTCCGGCAGCGCACAGGAGGTTCCGGATACCAGCCCCTCCGGACCTCCACCCGGAAACGCCTCTGCCCCCCGCAGAGGCGTTTTCCGTTTAATCGATCACCGCCCCGATCAGCACCTGCAGCCTATGGCCAGCTCAATCGACACCGATTGTTAAGCATGCCGATGGATTTGGACCTGGAAACCTGCATCCAAACCGGTCCCTCGCGCGTATTCCTCACAGGCGCGGAAAAACACGACCACACCAACCGCGTTCTGGATGTCGCAGCGGATTGCAGGTGGATCGACTAAGACAATTGCTAAAGGCGCCTACTCCACACCTGCCTTCCGCCCGGCATTGCTCACACGTGCCGGCTTGAACGCCGTGACCGAGGAATATCCCGGACATGAGCTGCAAAAGCGAGCATCCGTGGTCACCAACAGGCCGCCGCCGATGTTTATTCCGGCAGCGGCCGGGGCTGATCCCATCCACTCAGCCCTCAAGGAGACGCTCCTGCCCTGACAGGCAGGGGCGTCTTCTAACAAGGAGCGGTTTTACTCCTTGTGGGCTTCCTCGTTGGTGGGGCACCGAAATGGCGTGAACGTGCTGCCCATGTTCGCGCTCACCGTCATCATGGTCAGGATGTCGGCAAAGGCGAGTTCGGCTGGCGTCGCCGGGCAGACGGCCTTGTCCGCGAAACAGCCGCCGTCGATGAAGGCCTCGTGTTCGGCGAGAAAGCGCGCGCCAAGCTTGGCTCGATCGATATTTTCAAAAGCAACCTCGACCAATTCGCGGTAATAGGCACACCTTCTGACGCGCCGCTCCTCCCATGTCTCCTCCGCCGTCGCGAACGAGGTGAAAGTGCTTTGCGCCAGAAGCAGAATAAACAGGCTGAAACTTGTTCTGATACCGGTCACAGTCGCCTCCAGGGATCGCGCTGCCAGGCAGGCTGCTGAAGATGGAAATCCGCATAGATGCGATCCGGGCAGCACCATCGAACTGCCCGGCTTGCAATGTCGATCAGTCCACGAGGCTCTCTGCCAGAGCCCTGCTGATCCCGGCGATGGCCGCATTGCGGTCGTCGAAGGAGGCTTGCGTCTCGGTGATATAGACTGCGATCACCGCCGGTGCCCGGCCTTCAGGCCAGATGACGCCGATATTGTTGCGGGACCCATGGCCACCTGCCCCGGTCTTGTCGGCGACGGGCCAGGTTTCCGGCACGCCTGCCCGCAGCGTGGCATTGCCGACTTCATTGCCGAGAAGCCAGCCCGTCAGTTGCTGCTTGGCCGCATCGTCTAGCGCGTTGCCAAGGACCAGCTTGTTGAGGGTTGCCGCGGCAGCAGCCGGGGTCGTGGTATCGCGGGCATCGCCCGGCCGGCCCTCGTTGAGTGCTGTCTCCTTGCGGTCAAGCCGGGTTACCGTGTCGCCGATGCCGCGCAGGTAGGCCGTCAAACCCTTGGGTCCGCCGATGGCATCCAGAACAAGGTTGGCTGCCGTGTTGTCGCTGAGGCCGATCGCTGCCTGGCAAAGCTCCGGATACGTCATGCCGCCTGCACCGACCTTCTTTTCCGTGACCGGGGAATAGGTCACGAGATCCGTCTTGCGGATTTCGACGCGGTGCGTCAGGTCGACCTCACCCTCTTCCGCCTTCTGAAGCAGCGCGGCGCAGAGGAACGCCTTGAAGGTGCTGTTCAGCGGAAACCGCTCGTTGCCCCGATGAGTCCAGGTCTTGCCGGTTTCCGTATCGAGAACGGCAACACCGATCCGGGCGGAAAGACGGGTTTCAGCCTCGGAAACCGTGCTTTCAAGGGGTGCAGGATCAAAGCCGGCAGCTTGCGCATAGCCGGTGGGAAGGGCTGCCGCCAGTGTCAGGGCAAGCGCAAGGGTGGCCGCGTGGCGGCGTGTCCAGAGGTTCATCTCATTCTCCAGATTGGGGACAATCACAAAGCCTGAACCGGACCGGCGGTTGCCCCCGCACCATCGGTCTTCGAGGCGGGCAAACCATGACGCCGCCCCAGATATAACGCAAATGACGATTACTGAGGTTAGCCATGAACAAAACTTGGCCTCGGAAATGACCAGATGGACGTCTCCAAACTTCCACTCAATGCGTTGAGAGCTTTTGAAGCTTCCGCCCGGCTTTCAAGTTTCACCCGGGCCGGGCTGGAGCTTCGCGTCTCCCAGACCGCCATCAGCCATCAGGTCAAGGCGCTGGAAGACGTGTTGCAGGTGTCCCTCTTCGAGCGCCTGCCGCGTGGTGTTGCCCTGACCGACGAAGGCCTGGCTCTGCTGCCGGTCCTGAGCGATGCCTTCCGCCGGATGAGTGATGCGCTCAGCCGGTTCGAGGACGGAAATTTCCGTGAAGTCCTGACCATTGGCGTCGTCGGCACCTTTGCGACCGGCTGGCTGCTGCCGCGCCTCTCCGGGTTCTCGGCGCGTCACCCGCAGATCGACCTGCGCCTCAAGACCAACAACAACCGCGCCGACATGCTGGCGGACGGTCTCGATTTCTTCCTGCGTTTCGGCGACGGCGCCTGGCATGCGACCAACGCGGAAAAGTTGCTGGACGCACCCCTGTCACCGGTCTGCGCACCGGGTGCCTCCTCCAGACTGAAAACACCTGCGGACCTACTTCAGGAACCGCTGCTACGTTCCTACCGGACGGACGAATGGACGATGTGGTTCCAGGCCGCCGGCCTGCCGCCACCGCGGGCCCGCGGTTGGATGTTCGACAGCTCGCTGGCCATGGTCGACGCGGTTGCCCAAGGCGCCGGTGTGGCGCTCGTGCCCGTTGCCATGTTTTCGCGCGCCTTGAATACCGGCGACATCGTGCGGCCCTTTGAGGCCAGTGTTCATACTGGCAGCTACTGGCTGACCTGGCTGAAGTCCCGCGAAGAAACGAGCCCGATGGTGAAGTTTCGAAAATGGATCGCGTCAGTTGTCCGTAAGGAGGCAAATTAGGGCTTGCGCCCTGTCACCATCTCGCGTTTGCCCGCGAAACCGTCGGTCTTCTCGATGTCGAAGCCGGCCGCCTGCAGGTTCCGGCGCACCCATCCGGCAGCTGTGTAGGTCGCGAGCGTTCCACCGCTCGCTGTCAGCTTCTCTGCCGATTGCAGCAGACCCGCATCCCAGAGCTCGGGATTGCGCGCAGGACTGAAGCCGTCGAGATACCAGGCATCGATGGGCGCAATCGATTGGCCCGATCCCGCCTGACCGGTCTTTTCCGGGTTCAATTCACCGATCATTTCACGCGCATCGCCGATGGCGAGCAGAAGCGTGGCACCGGCAATCTCCAGCCGGTTCCAGCCCGGCTGCGGCGCCCATGCATCGATCAGCGCCTGTGAAAACGTCCGAAGTTCCGGAAATGCATTGAGGGCACGCGAGAGCTGGTCCCGGGTCATCGGGAAGAGCTCGAAGGAAAGAAATGACAGTGGCGGCCGGTTCGTCTGCCCCGACCAGGCTGCGAGTGTTGTCAGGAAATTGAGGCCTGTGCCGAAGCCGAATTCGGCGATGGTGAACCGCTCACGACCTTCGAAACGGCCGGGCAGGCCGTTGCCCGCCAGAAAGACATGCCGCGTTTCGGCGAGGCCTCCAGCTTTGGAAAAATAGGTATCGTTGAAACCTTCGGCCCGGGGAATATCCCCATCCAGCCATTCCAGGTCGGGCGCCTTGGTGGACATATTCTCAGGCCTGTTCCCGTCGGTGTCGGTTGCCGGCAAAGCGTTTTCCGCCTTTGCCAATCTGATCGCGATCTCATATGAGAGCTGCCAAGATCAATCAATCCCAAAGGACAAACCGCTTATGCCGACTTCCGATGCCGGGACTTCCGACGTTGTCATCGCAGGCGCCGGTATCTTCGGCCTTGCGGTCGCCTACTCGGCGATCAAGGCGGGATTGAGTGTAACGGTTCTGGAAAAATCCTATGTCGGTGCCGGCTCCAGCGGCGGCGTGCTCGGCGCGCTGATGCCGCATATGCCGGCGCGCTGGAACCCAAAGAAGGAATTCCAGTTTCGGGCGCTGCTTTCGCTGGAAAGCCGCATCCGGCAGCTTGAAGCCGAGACCGGCCGTTCCTGCCATTACCACCGCTGCGGTCGCATCCTGCCGCTGACCACCACGGACAAGCTGGACCATCACCTGGAGCGCGCCGAGGAAAGCCGTTTGCGCTGGCGCCCGGAGGAAACCGGATTTTCCTATGTGGTGGAGCCGGCCGGCAGCCGGTCGGACTGGCTGGCGGCAGACGCCGCCCCCTTCGGGATTGTCTACGAGACCCTTGCCGCCCGTGTGTCCCCCCGTGCGTATCTCGCCGCGCTTGCCGCCTACGTGCGAGCGAACGGCCAGCTTGTCGAGGGAGCCGAAGTGATCGGGTATGAGGACAAGACCGGCAGGGTCCTCCTGGCGGGCAATGCTCCGGCGATACAAGGCCGCAACCTTGTCGTCTCGGGCGGCTTTGCGGCCTTCGACCTGATCGAAACACTGACCGGACAGCACATCGGCCGCGGCGAAAAAGGTCAGGCATTGCTTCTGGAAGGCAAAGGCCTTGAAGACAGACCTGCCATCTATTGCGACGGGCTTTATGTGGTGCCCCACGGCGACGGCACGGTGGCCGTCGGCAGCACGTCCGACCGGGACTTTCAGGACGATGCCCCCTCGCCTGCCCGCTCAAGCGAGCTGCTGCAGCGGGCCACGGCCTTTTGCCCGCAATTGAAAGGGCGCGCGGTCCTGTCCGACTGGGCGGGCATCCGCCCACGCTGCCACAAACGCGATCCGCTGGCAGGACGCCTGCCGGGCTACCACACTGCCTTTGCGGCAACCGGCGGCTTCAAGATTTCCTTCGGGATCGCCCATCTGATCGCCGACGCGCTGGTCGCCGAGCTGACCGGACTGCCGGCAAGCCATCCCCTGCCCGCAACCTTTCGGCCAGAACACCATTTCGAAACGGTCTGATCCGGCAGACTGGAGGCACGGATCCGCAATGGCGGCAAAACTGCCCCTGCTATCTGGATTTTCGAGAGAAATTGGTCCGGAGAAGCCGGCACAAAGACGCTGGCCGGTCATTCATCCATGAATGACCAGAATATCGGCGTCTCTTAAAGCGCGGCCACCACCGCGTAGAGACCATAGACGCTGAGCGAAATCGTCCCCCAAAAGAGGAGGTTTTTCGCCACCATAAATGGCATGTTCACTGTCCCACCCCGGTCCGCCGACAGGTCAGCTCGCTTGCTCCGCTCCACCCCAGAGGAACAAACTTCAGACGCTGATGCTGCGACTCTCGCCATTGCGGCAATCCTTGAACGACAAATCCGCGGTCATCCGGAATTAGAATTCCTTAACCGCACACACTACCGTTTAAGGAGCAAATGGTTAAAACCCCTTTAAGATTACAATGAATGCTTTGTTAATTTACAGCAGGATGAAATTACTGATATGCACAAATTTAGAGCCGTCCCGGCGGGTACTGCAATTTTTTCGCGTCTATCCTCCCCGAAAGCCTGAAGGATTCCCTCACCGATGAGCCTTGAAAGCGTCCGCGACCACCTTGCCAGCGCCGCCCCCGACCTGGAGGTTCTTGTCACCGAAGACAGCAGCGCGACGGTTGACCTTGCCGCCAGCGCCCATGGCGTTGCTCCCGGCCAGATCGCCAAGACGCTCTCCATCCAGTTGAAGGACAGGATCATCCTGCTTGTCGCCCGGGGCGACGCGCGGCTGGACAACAAGAAGGCCAAGGCAACCTTCGGCGGCAAGGTGAAGATGCTGGGTCTTGACGAGGTGGAAGAACTGACCGGACACCCGGTCGGCGGCGTCTGCCCGTTTGGCCTCGCCCAGCCGCTGCCGGTTTATTGCGATGTATCGCTGAAGGATTTCGACATCGTCATTCCCGCGGCCGGTGCGACCAATGCCGCCGTCAGGATTTCTCCGGACCGCATGGCCGAGATCACGGCAGCCGAGTGGGTCGATGTCTGTCAGCCGCCGCAAACCGGCGGCTGAGGCAACCAGGCGGTCGGATCCGGCTCAAACGCCGTAATAGGACCGGTACCACTCCACGAACCTGGCCACGCCGTCCTGAACAGTGGTCTTCGGCCGGTAACCGGTCAGGCTCTGCAACAGGTCGGCGTTCGCCCAGGTGGCCGGCACATCGCCGGCCTGGATCGGCATCAGGTTGCGCTCGGCGGTCTTTCCGGTCGCAGCTTCTATCGCCTCGATGAACTCGGTCAGCTGCACGCAGGTGGAGTTGCCGATATTGACCACCCGCCAGGGGGCGACGGGCGACAGGCTGTCGCCCTCGGGAACCGCTTCACCTTCTGCGGGGCGCACCGGCACGGCATCCATCAGGAGCCGGATACCCTCGACCAGATCCTCCACATAGGTGAAATCACGCCGCATGTCGCCGTAGTTATAGACGTCGATCGGCTTGCCTTCGAGGATCGCCTTGGTGAACTTGAAGAGTGCCATGTCCGGCCTGCCCCAGGGGCCATAGACCGTGAAGAAACGGAACATGGTCACGGGCAGGTGATAGAGATGGGCATAGGAATGCGCCATTGCCTCCGTCGCCTTCTTGGTCGCGGCATAGAACGACATCTGATGGTCGGCCTTGTCCGTTTCCGAATAGGGCATATGCGTGTTGGCGCCGTAGGCGGATGAGGTGGAAGCGAGCAGCATGTGTTCCGGTGGAAAAGCCCTCGCCGCTTCCAGCAGCTCGAATGTGCCTGCGATATTGCTTTCCAGATACGACCGCGGCGCCTCGATCGAGTAGCGCACGCCTGCCTGGGCGGCGAGATGGATGACGAAATCGGGCTTTTCGGAACGGAACAGCGACATCAGCAGGTCCGGCGCCTCGACCCGGTCGTTGACAGGACTGAAATGCTCGTTCTGCATCAGCATCTGCTGCCGGCGCTCCTTCAGGCGGACATCGTAATAATCCGTCATGGCATCGAGCCCCACGACGCGGAAGCCGTCCTTGAGCAGGCGCGTGCACAGGTAATAGCCGATAAATCCGGCTGAGCCGGTCACCAAAACGGTCTTCATGTCGATGCCCAAAGCCTTTCGTTCGAAAAATCTGAAATGAAACAGGCCGAATGCGCTCGTATTAAAAGGGTTCGCGGATGCGAGCAATCGTAAAGTCCGGCTTTGGCCGGCTGGACGATGCATGGTTCCGTTTCGAGGAATCACGTATCAAGAACGCGTTCCTCGGAAACGGCGTAAAGGACAGGTTTCACCATGACCGTGTTGATCACGGGCGGCGCCGGTTATATCGGCAGTCACACCGTTCTGAATTTTCTGGACGCGGGCGAAACCCCGGTCATTGTCGATAACCTGACGACCGGGTTCGATTGGCTGGTCCCTGAAGGGGTGCCGCTGCATGTCGCCGATATTGGTGACAAGAATTCCATCTCGGCCCTCATGCGGCAGTACGGCATTGAGACCGTGATTCATTTCGCCGGATCGATCATCGTGCCGGAATCCGTCGAGAACCCGCTGAAATACTATCGCAACAACACGGCCAACACCCAGGTGCTTCTGGAAGCCTGTGTCGAAAACGGTGTGAAGCATTTTCTGTTTTCCTCAACGGCTGCGGTTTATGGCGACCCGGAACTGATCCCGGTGCCCGAGGACGCGGCGCTGGCGCCATTGTCGCCCTACGGCACCTCGAAGCTCATGACGGAATTCATGCTCCGGGACGTGGCGGCTGCGCATGACCTGACCTATACGGCGCTGCGGTATTTCAACGTGGCCGGCGCCGATCCGCGCGGGCGGTCCGGACAGGCCACCGCGAATGCGACGCATCTCATAAAGGTTGCCTGCGAAACGGCACTCGGCAAACGCGACAGCATGTCCGTCTTCGGCCGCGACTACGACACGCCGGACGGGACCGCCATCCGGGACTATATTCACGTGAGCGACCTTGCCACCGCCCACCGGCTTGCGGTCGAACGCCTGCGGCGCGGAGGGGAAAGCGCCGTCATGAATTGCGGCTATGGCCGCGGCTTCTCGGTTCTGGACGTCATACGTGCCGTCAAAAAGGTTTCCGGCGTCGATTTCGATGTCGTGGATGCACCGCGGCGCGCCGGCGACTCGCCCAAGGTTGTGGCCGACAGCGGCCGCGCGCGGTCGGAACTCGATTGGCGGCCCGAGAACGACGATCTGGAGCAGATCGTCCGCAACGCGCTTTCCTGGGAAGACAGCCTAAGCCGCCGCAACCGGATCTGACCTAAAACCGGTTATCTCAAAACAAAACCCTCCACGATCGTCCGACCGCAGAGGGTTTTCTCAATTGGGTAGTCTGGCGCGGCCGCGACCGAAGGGGAGCGGCCGAGCCGAATGATCAGATGCCCTCGCCGTCGGACGCGAAGCTGTTGAGGAAGCCGCGCTCGCGCAGATAGGCGACGATTTCCTCGGCGACGTCTTCCGGGTCCCGCCCGACATTGCGCACGTGGATTTCCGGATTTTCCGGGGCCTCATAGGGGCTGTCGATACCGGTGAAGTTCTTGATCTCACCCCGGTCCGCCTTGGCGTAAAGTCCTTTCGGGTCACGCTTGCGGCATTCTTCGATGGGCGTATCGACAAACACCTCGATGAATTCACCTTCCCCCATCAGGTCGCGCGCCAGTTGACGCTCGGATCTGAATGGCGAGATGAACGACACCAGCGTGATCATGCCTGCATCGACAAAGAGCTTGGCGACCTCGCCCACCCGTCGGATGTTCTCCACCCGGTCGGCATCGGTGAATCCGAGATCCTTGTTGAGGCCGTGGCGGACGTTGTCGCCGTCGAGCGTATAGGTGTGACGGCCGTCGATATGGAGTTTCTTCTCCACGATGGAAGCAATGGTCGACTTGCCCGAGCCGGAGAGCCCGGTGAACCAGAGCACCGCCGGTTTCTGGCCGAGTTTTTCCGACCGGGCCTTCTTGTCGACGTCGAGCGCCTGCCAGTGAATGTTGCTCGCCCGGCGCAGCGCAAACCAGATCATGCCGGCGCCGACCGTCGCGTTCGACATGCGGTCGATGAGAATGAAGGACCCGGTGGTGTGGTTGGCCTCATAGGGGTCGAACGGAACCGAAGACGACAAGGCGAAATTGCAGAAGGCAATCTCGTTCAGCGTCAGCGTCTTGCCGGCAACGTGTTCGAAGGTGTTGACGTTGATCTTGTGTTTGATCTCTGACACCGTCGCAGTAACGGTGCGCGTACCGATCTTCAGAAGATACGGACGGCCCGGCAGCAGCGGCTCGTCGGACATCCAGATGACATGGGCCGCGAACTGGTCGGCAACGTCCGGACGGTGGGCGGTGGAGGACAACAGATCGCCGCGGGATATGTCGATCTCGTCTTCCAGCGTCAGCGTGACCGCCTCGCCCGCACGGGCCTCGCGCACTTCGCCGCCGGCGCCGACGATGGTCTTCACCTTCGAGATCTTGGCGGGACCTGCAACGACCAGTTCGTCACCAACAGCGACACGGCCGCTGGCAATGGTGCCCGAATAGCCTCGGAAATCGAGGTTCGGCCGGTTGACCCACTGAACCGGGAAGCGGAACGGTGCCTCCAGAACATGTTCGCCGACCTGGACGGTCTCCAGATGCTCCAGCAGTGTCGGACCGGCATACCAGGCCATCTTGTCGCTGCGGATGGTGACGTTGTCGCCGAAGCGGGCGGACATGGGGATCGCCTGCAGGGTCTCGAAGTCGAAACCGTTGGCAAAGGTCTCGAAGTCCTTGCGGATTTCCTCGAAGCGTTCCTGCGAGAAATTCACGAGGTCGATCTTGTTGATCGCCAGCACCACATGCCGGATGCCCAGGAGAGATGCGATGAAGGCATGGCGGCGCGTCTGCACCATCAGGCCATTGCGGGCATCGACGAGCAGCACGGCGAGATCGGCGGTGGAAGCGCCGGTCGCCATGTTTCGGGTGTACTGCTCGTGGCCAGGCGTGTCGGCGACGATGAACTTCCGCTTTTCGGTGGCGAAGAACCGGTAGGCGACGTCGATGGTGATGCCCTGCTCGCGCTCCGCCTCAAGGCCGTCGACCAGCAGCGCCAGGTCGATCTCTTCGCCGACCGTGCCGTGCTTCTTGGAATCGCGTTCGAGCGCAGCCAGCTGATCCTCGAAGATCAACTTGGTGTCGTAGAGCAGGCGGCCGATAAGCGTCGACTTGCCGTCATCGACGGAGCCGCAGGTGAGGAACCGCAGCTGGTCCTTGGTTTCCTGGGCAAGGATGTAGTCGGTGACCGCCGTTTCAGTCGCTTCCTGGATGTTGATGTCGGTCATCTTAGAAATATCCTTCGCGCTTCTTCTTTTCCATCGACGCGCTTTCGTCCTTGTCGATCAGGCGGCCCTGGCGTTCGGAGGTGCGGGCAATCAGCATTTCGCGGACGATCGCCGGCAGGGTGTCGGCATCCGATTCAATGGCGCCGGTCAGCGGGTAACAGCCGAGCGTACGGAATCGGACGGTCTTTTCCTCAATCACTTCACCCGGTTGCAGCTTCATGCGGTCGTCGTCGACCATGATCAGCATGCCGTCGCGGTTCACGACCGGGCGCTTGGCGGCAAAATAGAGCGGCACCATCGGGATATTCTCCGTCAGGATGTACTGCCAGATGTCGAGCTCGGTCCAGTTGGAGAGCGGAAACGCCCGGATGCTCTCGCCCTTGGCAACGCGAGCGTTGTAGAGGTTCCAGAGTTCCGGCCGCTGGTTCTTCGGATCCCAGCCGTGATTGGAATTGCGGAAGGAGAAGACACGCTCCTTGGCACGGGACTTTTCCTCGTCCCGGCGTGCGCCGCCGAAAGCCGCATCGAAGCCGTATTTGTTGAGGGCCTGCTTCAGCGCCTCGGTCTTCATGACGTGGGTGTGCACGGACGAGCCGTGGTCGAACGGATTGATGTTCTTCTCCAGCCCTTCCGGGTTGGTATAGACGAGCAAATCCAGACCCAGACGTTTCGCTGTTTCATCCCGGAAGGAAATCATGTCCCGGAACTTCCAGGTCGTATCGACGTGAAGAAGCGGGAACGGCGGCTTGGAGGGATAAAACGCCTTCATCGCAAGATGCAGCATGACGCCGCTGTCCTTGCCGATGGAATAAAGCATCACCGGATTGGAGAATTCCGCCGCGACTTCGCGGATGATGTGGATGCTTTCCGCTTCCAGACGTTTCAGGTTGCTGAGACGCTCGGGTGTGATCCCGTGAGATTGCATATTCATGTTCGCTTTTCCGTTAGGCCGGCGGTCCGGCCGTCTCGTTGGGTCAGCAGGCCGGAGCCCGCCTGATCAGGCGGCAGGCGCCAGGTCCGGCAAGAGGGATTTGCAGCTGACGGCCAGGAAGTGGGGATTGCGCAGGTCGTCCTTGCGGGCGTTTTCCGGCACACGGTAGGTGAAATCTTCACCGCTTGCGGCAAATACCACCGCGCCGCCTGCGGCTCGCACGACGGCATCGCCGGCGGCAATGTCCCATTGCATGGTCGGTGCCAGCCGCGGGTAAAGATCCGCCCGGCCTTCGGCCACCCAGCACAGTTTCAGGGACGAGCCGACCGAAAGCTGTTCGGCCACCTTCAGGCGGTCGATCAAAGCGGCCGTTTCGGCCGACATGTGGGAACGGCTGGCAAGCACGCTGAGGCCGGCTTCCGGCGGAGTTCGGACATTGATCGGTGCGACATCGGTTATCGAGCCACCCTCGATGCGGCCCTTGAACGCTGCCGGCCGATCGCCCTCTTGCGATTGCAACAGACCGCCCCAGAAGATTTCGCCGAGCGCGGGCGCCGAGACGACGCCATAGACCGGGCGCCCATCCTCGATAAGAGCGATATTGACCGTGAACTCGCCGTTCTTCTTCAGGAATTCCTTTGTGCCGTCGAGCGGATCCACCAGAAAGTAGCGGCTGCCGGTCGCGGGCAGTTCACCGGCTTCGACGGCCTCCTCGGCCACTACCGGTACGTCCGGAAAGCGGTCGGCAAGGCCTGCAAGAATGATCTTTTCGGCTGCAGCATCCGCCTTGGTGACAGGAGAGCCGTCGTCCTTGCTCTGAACCTCGAATGGCTCGGCATAGATTTTCAGAATTTCCTCACTCGCGCGTATCGCGAGCCGGTTCAGAAAGGATGCCTGGTCTTCCGTCATCAATGCCTCAATCTTGCAGGGCTTGAAACCCCGTCTGTCCGGTCGTTTGGATTGCCCGTAGATAAAGAAGGAGCCTATATCAATTCAAGGAATGGTGTTCCACGAATACCGGCGAAATGAAAACGCTCAGGTTTCTCTTGCCTCCGCATAAGAGCTTTTGTTGCGTTCAATGAAAAAACATTTGGCGAATTGATTAAGTCAACTTCGGATTCACCGATTGGCAAGGCCTTTGCGACTAAACTCGCACCAGATCGTGGGCTGTCCGCCTACGAGACAAGAAATGCGAGAGCCCCATGTCGGACGCAAAACCCCACCCGCATCACGTAGCGGATGAAAGCGCCAGCGACCAGATGCCGCGCGAGCGGCGGGCGCGTGTGTTCAAGAAAGGCAAGATGGTTTTTCAGCACGGGCTGAGATCCATCCCCTGCATCGTGCGCAACATTTCTGACGGCGGTGCCATGCTTGAATTCGAGCAGGCCTATATGCTGCCGCGGGAATTCGACCTGCATATCGATCTGGAAAACTACGAAGTCACCTGTGAGAGACGTTGGGAAGAAGGACTGCGCTGCGGTGTCCAGTTCATCAGCGAAAAACGCCCGGCCGCCGCGATGCGTGCCCAGGTGCTGAGAACGTCCGAGGAAGCCTTGAAAAACGAGGTGGACGAACGCACCGACAGCCCGGACAATTTCTTCCAGCGCCGTCACTTCAATGACGGCGAAGAAGACCGGCGCGCGTCGGGACGGCGTGTCAGGACCGTAGACAGTGCCGGCAGGCCGACTTTCGGCAAACGGCGCTGACCACCAAACCGTCGCGGTTCGCACAGAACAAAAGGCTCCCCAGGGCGACCGGGGAGCCTTTTGTTATTCGGTAATAGTCACCTGAAACGGTCAGGCCGCGAGTGTTTCCCGCTCCACGAGCCGACGGACGGACGGACGTTCGCTGCAGCGCTGCACCCAATTGCGGATCGCCGCATTGTCCGGCAGGAAGTCCGGGAACCACTGAAACGGGCTGGCACACAGAAGATCGGCAGCCGAATAGGTATCGCCAAGAAGGTAGGGCTGTTTTTCCAGCGTGTCAGCCAGCCGGACTATCATCGCGTCAAAGTCGCGAAGACTTGCCTCCAGGGCAGGATGGGTCAGGCCCGCCCAGTGCAATATCATCACCGGCTCCATGACTCCCTGATAATAAAACAGCCAGGAAAGATAGGCCCCGCGTCCCGGCTGCCCCTCGATCGGACCGAGCCCGGCTTCCGGATATTTGTCGGTGAGGTAGAGAATGATCGCGCCACGTTCGCGGATGGTCTCGTCGCCATCGACCAGAAATGGAACTTTCTTTTCCGGATGCGGATTTGCGGCATCTGGACCGCCCGAACCATCCTGACGAGGGATCGATACCTCGCGGATTTCGATATCGGCGCCAAGGTCTTCGACCAGGGCAACAATTGCGGACGAGCGGCTGCGAGGGGAATGATAGAGCGTTGGCATGAAAAGCACCTTTCTGTTGCGATGACAAAGGTATAGCCTCCCCCTGCTGACAATTTGCGGCAGGAGAAAATGGCCCGTACCGATAGACTGATGCGCCTGATGGACACGCTCCGGCGCCTGCCGCAGCCGGTGACCGCCGCAAGACTTTCTGAGGAGACCGGTGTTTCCCAGCGCCAGCTCTACCGGGATATCGCGACCCTGCGCGCAGGTGGTGCCTTGATCGACGGGGCGGCCGGGGTCGGCTACACGCTGACGGAAGATCCCGCGCTGCCGCCACAGAGCTTTTCCAGACTGGAAATCGAAGCCCTGATGCTGGCCATGAGCAGCCTCGACCAGATCGGCGACGACATCCTGATCGAGGCCGGCCGCAACGCCATGGCGCGGATCATCGCAACCCTGCCGGACAAGCAGTCCCGCCATGCCATGCACACGATCCTGCGCACCTGGCGGCAAGCCGACAGCCGCCCGCCGGTCACCGTGGACCTGAACCTTCTGCGCGAAGCCTGCTGGGAGGAATTCAGCCTGGCAATCACTTATCGCGACCTGCAGGACCGGGTGACCTCGAGGGAAATCTGGCCGATGGGCCTCTCCTACAGCGCCGACACGCTACTGCTGCTCGCCCGCTGCTGCCTGCGACAGGACTTCCGCCTTTTTCATGTCAGCCGGATCGAGACACTTGAGCGGGGCAGCGAAAGTTTCCGGCCAAAACGGGTCAGCTTGATCAGGGAGTATGTCCGGCAGAGGTGGCCGGAAGCGGCAACGCGCGGTGAGTAGTCGGGCCGGTTTTCCCGGCCCTCACCCGCGCCCGTCCAGAAACGCCTGCGCCGCTTCCCGGGTCTCGTAGATATGCGCCGGGCCCTTCAGCGTGTCGCCGAGCTTCAGGCGCAGGAAGGCGGAGCCGGAGTAGCGGGTGACGGTGCCATAGTAGTGCGCCTCGAGGTCGGCAACCATGTCGCCATAGGTGTTGGCGACATCGTCGTCGAGGTGGAAGCCGTCATAGTTGACGATCACATCCACCCGGTGCCCCAACGGTCCGCAGACACGCTGGACTTCGGCACGAACCTGCTCGACTTCGTCCGCCGTGCGGATGCGCATCTTCTCGAAGTTGATGAAGAGGCGCCGTCGTTCGCCGTCGAGGGCAATGCGATCCGGCAGGTCCAGATGCAGAAGTTCGCGGCGCAGTTCCATGGGCGCATCCCGGAAAAGGCGGGCATCCATTTCGCTCACCTCGCCGATGATCGGGCGAAAATCCATCTGCGCCAGGATGTCCTTCTCCAGATCGATGCCCGGGGCGATCTCCGTCAGGGTGAGACCGTCGGTCCCAAGCCGGAAGACGCAGCGCTCCGTCACGTAGAGCACCGGCTGGCCGAGACGGGCAGCCCTTTTGCCCGAGAAGGTAATCTGTTCGACATCGGCCAGGAACTTGCGCGACGTGCCCTCCTGACGGATCTCCATTCGCCCGCCTTCCAGATGAATATGCAGGCCCTTGGCGGTGAAGGTTCCGGCAAAAACCAGGGCCTTGGCGTTCTGACTGATATTGATGAAGCCGCCGGCGCCGGCAAGCCGCGGGCCGAAACGCGAAACGTTGACATGGCCCTGCGCATCGGCCTGGGCGAGGCCGAGGCAGGCCATGTCGAGCCCGCCGCCGTCATAGAAATCGAACTGGGAGTTCTGCGGGATGACCGCGTCGACATCGACCGCCGCACCGAAATCGAGACCTGACGCGGGCTGGCCGCCGACGATGCCTGGTTCGGCCGTCAGCGTCACGTGATCGAGCAAACCCTCCTCGGCCGCGACCGCGGCAACGCCTTCCGGCATGCCGATGCCGAGATTGATGACGCCGTTGACCGGCAACTCGAAGGCGCAACGCCGGGCGATGATCTTGCGGGGCCCGAGTACCATTGCCGGGATTTCGCCCTCCGGCGGGCGGATGCGGTTGGTGAAGGCGTGAGAAAAGGCTGTCTTGTAGGTCTGCATGTGGTTTTCGGCACTTGCCACCACGACGGCATCGACGAGAATGCCGGGGATCTGGACCTCCCGCGCGGGCAGACTGCGGCCGCGGGCAAGGCGTTCCACCTGGACGATGACCACGCCGCCGGCATTCTTCACCGCCATCGCCTGAGCGAGATTGTCGATCACCAGCGCCTCGCGCTCCATGGTGACATTACCGGCCTCGTCCGCCGTGGTGCCGCGCAGGAGCGCCACCGTCAGTTTCGGAACCGGATAATAAAGAACCTCCTCGCCGCCGATCTCCATCAGCTCAACCTGTCTTTCGGTCGAGATCGCGTTGACCGCCCCGCCGCCGTTGCGCGGATCGACGAAGGTTTCCAACCCGACCCTGGACAACATGCCAGGCTTTCCGGCAGCAGCATCACGATAGAGCTGGCTGATGCAGCCTTGCGGCAGGTTCCAGCCTTCGATCTTGCCCTCGACCGCCAGTGCGGCGACCTTGGGGATCAGCCCCCAGTGACCGCCAACAACGCGCTTCAGAAGCCCCTCATGGCCGAGCCGGTTGAGCCCCCTTTCCTTGCCGTCGCCCTGTCCGGCTGCAAAGACCAGCGACAAGCCCCGTGGAGATCCATTTGCCAGAAACCGCGCCTCGACCGCTGCCAACAGCTCATCCGGCACGCCGATGCCGACGAAGCCGGAGGTGGTGAGCGTATCGCCATCCTTGATGAGCGCGGCTGCATCCGCCGCCGACACAACCTTCCGCCGCATTCCATCCTCCCCGTTTTCACCAGTTTTGACCACACAGCAGGCCGGCGTCCAGTGGTCCGGCATCGGCAAAAGGATGATGCCCCCTCGGGCATGAGCGGCCAGGCCGCCGGGCGGGTGGTCGGCCCGAAAAACTACCTAGAATTGTATATATTCGCTCCATTAACCTATACTAGATTTCGCCGCATGGGCTTGAATTCGCTCCGGCCCAAGCCGGTATCCCACAGCGGCAATTTCACTCGTTTCCAGGGGGTACTTCGATGCATATCCGCTTCGCTTCCACAGTCGCAGCCGCGCTTCTTGCCTCAGGGGCAGGCGCATTGGCGCAGGATTGTCCCGTGCCCGGCCGCCAGCCGGCAACAAAGGCCCTGATCGCTCTCGTCGAAGGCGACCCGTCGGTGCAGGAACAGCTCACCAGGTCGATCGCCCTCGGTCAGGCCATCAATTCCGATCCGAAGACCAATCCGGTGGCAAACCTCGATGACTATTACGACTTCGTCGACGCGCTGGTCACCTACCCGCCGCAGAACATCAACACCGGCACCTTCGACGGCGCGATCCGAGTGAGCATGGACGGCAAGAACTACTGCAACTGGAACATTCTCGACCTCCTCTCCTACAGCTATTTTCTGGTGGACCGGCAACTGACGACCGATCCGCGCGGCCAGATCCAGTTCGAGAACGATGCGTTTTCCGAATGGATGCGCGAGATCGCAGTCGAATGGGGCAAATACCTGGAGACCCCGGCCTCTGCTGTGCATGTGCCCGACTTCACCAGCGATCCGAATTTCGGCAACTGGTACTGCCCCCCGGAAGGCGGTTACCAGACCTTCCAGGACTTTTTCGTGCGCGAATTGTGCCCTGCCCAATTCCCGACCGGTTCGCGCCCGGTGGAAGGATATGGCGACCCGGCGACCGTCGTCTCCATCGGTGACAGCAACTCGGCCGGATGGTGGCCGATCAGCACCAACGGCAAACTTGTGACCACCTACGACGGTGTTGCCCAGTCGGGCGAAGTGATCAAGGGACAGCTTTACAGCGACGTTTTCGAGTTCATCTCGGGCAAGGACGGGGAAAAGGTGATCGAGACATTCGGTTCGCTCGACCCGGAACTCTTCAAAGGCGGCACCTGGACGCACCAGTTCCTGAACGTCAACAATTACCACCGGCTGCATGTGCCCGTTGCCGGCAAGATCGTCTATTTCAAGCACTTGCAGGCGGGCGTCCGGATGAAATCCGGCTGGGCTGTCGCGCGCCAGCAAGGCGAAGTCAGTCACTACGATCCGCAGGACACTGCCGACTGGCAGTTTGGCCAGACCCGCATGGTGGTCGGCATCGAGACCGAGGACTACGGCACGGTGGTGATCTCGCCGATGGGGATGGCCCAGGTCTCCTCCATCGTCAAACGGGACTGGGTCACGGAGAACGCCATGGCCGACAAGGGCTGGGAATTCGCCAATTTCGCCTTTGGCGGCTCGGACTTCGTGGTGATCTTCGAGCCCAAGGCCGAATTTGTGCTGACTGTTGACAAGGCGCCTGAAGAAGCACCGGGCGCCGGCGTCAACTATATGCCGTCGGTCCAAGGCCAGAAATACGGCTGTTTCGGCGGTGTGACATCCTGCAGCGCGACGCCGGAAACGCCTCCGGCACCGCCCTCAGGGAACTGATACAGCGCGGCGGCGGCTCATCCGGGCCGCTGCCACCCGGCCAGGTCGGGCGGCGGCTTTCCCATCGAAGGCGTAGTGCAGCCGGACACAGCCGCGGTCCAGGGGTTTGGCACTCAACAGCCTCGGACTTGCCCTCAATCCGGTTGGCGGGAAAAGGGGAACCCCACCGCCGATCAGGTCCGGCATCAGGTAGACCTCGATCTCGTCCAGCGCGGCGCGTTCCAGAAACGCCATCTGCAGCCTGCCGCCTCCCAGCATCCAGACATCGCCATCACCAAGGCTGCGCAACTCCGCGATCAGCCCGTCGATGTCCCGGCGTGTTTCGAGTGCCCCCTTCGGCTTGTCGATCGGTCTCGAGGTTACGACGATCACCCGCTGCCTGCCGTATGGCCAGGGATCCGGGCTTGCTGCCACGAAGTCATAAGTGGCACGCCCCATGACAACGGTCCCGATACGATCCAGAAAACGGCTGTAGTCATGCTCGCCGAGATCTATGCTGTCATATTTGAACAGCCAATCCAGATCATCCCCCTCACCGGCGATGAACCCGTCCAGGCTCGCGGCGATATAGCCGAGAATTCTTGCCATCGAAAACCTCTTCGTTGATTTATAAACGAATATATGTTTATTAATGGATCATGGCAAGACCGAAGCGCATTTCCGATGAAACCGTTCTCGACAAGCTCCTGGAAACGCTTGCGGAAACCGGACCTGACAATCTGACCTTCCAGCGCGCGTCCGCAGCAGCCGGCCTCTCGGCTGCGACCCTGGTACAGCGATTTGGCAACCGCGAGGCAATGGTTGAGGCCGTCCTTCTTTTCGCCTGGGACAGGCTCGACGCCCTCTCCCGGACAGCGGATGCCGAGATGCCCCTTGATCCCGACGGAGCGATTTCCCTGCTGATGCAACTGACACCAACGGACGAGGGCGAGCACGGATTTGCGAACGGCCTGCTGCTATTGCGCGAGGACATGCGCAATCCCGTCCTGCGCGCTCGTGGCGCCGCCTGGGGCGCTTTTCTGGCCAACGCCCTTGGCCGCCGCCTTGCGGAAGACGGTGACCGGGCCCACCGCCTTGGACGGCAGATGGCCAGCGTCTGGCAAGGCGCCCTGATCTGGTGGGGTTTCACACGGGAAGAGCCGTTTGGAGCGTTTGTCCGGAAGCAGCTTGAAGAGTGGTACGAGGCCATAGGGCCCAGCTGACCGAAGACAGTCGCCAAAGAACGGCGAAACGCCGATGAAGCGCTTTCCAAAAACAAAAGGGTGCCGGTTTGACCCAGCACCCCCCTGTTTGAAGCAGGATACTCGTTCCGGCAGCGCCCTGGCGGACAGACAGCCAAATCGATCCTTACTCCGGAGACCTTGCCGCTCCCGTCCAGGAGCTTCAGGCCCGTCTGCACGAAACCTTGCGGTTTCGAACGGACGCCGGTTAAACGGATAACCCGCCGTTACCGGTTTGCCGGAGCGCTGTCTGCGTCGCGCGGCCGCAAAAAGCGCATCCCACGTGGTCCCCCAAGACCCGTCAGGCAAGACCTTTCCGAAGAAAGACAAGCAGAACAGCTTGAGCGCGGGCTACTGAAACGCCAGTTTGGTGAGCCGCTTACCAAGGCGGAACCGATCTGGCTCAGTAGTTATTAAGATAATGCTTAGTTAATGACCTTACGTCTACTTTGAATTATTCTTTTCAACACCAACGTCACCCGACCTGTTGAAAACATGTGCATAGCTAAGCAAGGAAAAATTTTTAACTTATCCGGATCAGCATCTTAATCCGGCAGAAACGACAAAGATTGGAAAACCGGATTTTCAAAGGCTGCTGGTGATAACTTCGTCACCTCTTCCCGGGCGGAAGTTTGCGCGCGAATGAAAAGCCCCGACATCTCGGGAAACGGCTTTGCACGGCTCCAGCCGACCTCACACGGAAACGGCCGGAAGCTGGCTGCGGTTCGGCAGCCTTCCGAGTTGGAGTTCGAGGAATGAGCCGCGCAGTTACAATGTCAGTGTAGTAATCAGAGCCCACACAGAAGCGTTTCACGTCGCATTGCGCACAAGGTCCACGGAAATCAAGACGCCCTATAGCACATATGGGGGATGGGCTCTTCATGCGGGCGCTGTATCACTCAGGGGCTTTCAGTCCTGGAGAAACATCATGAAGTTCTCAAATAGTGTAATCGCCGCCACGTTCTCTGTTATCGCGCTCAGTCTTCCGAGCGCAAGTATGGCGAAAGATTGCATAAGTATTCTCAAAAATTCATGTAGTGTTTATGGTGGCTGCGATCAGAGAAATATAGCCTACCGGAATTGTTATGGAAAAGGTAATTCCTACGAACACAAACCTTTTTATATAGGTAAAGACAAACGTTCTGGCAGCTCCAGCTCTTCCAGCACGAAAAATGCGGGCCGTTCAACCTCAAAGTAAAACTATAATTGACGGTCTTTTTGTCGGATCCTGGAAACATCACCCTTCGCATCGTCCCCATTACTGTATTTCAAGTCAGGGTACTCTCAGACGACGCTTAAGGAGGTCTTTCCAGGTCCGCATGAAAAATGGACCGGATTCCACCGCGACCATCACAGTGCTCTAGCCTGACACGAAGAGAGTTGCAGACGCAAAGACCAGCCGGAACTCGCAAAGGCGGTTTCGACTGTAGCGCAATGACCGGATCTGCAGACCCGAGTTGCAAGTGGAGACGCTTCGATACACACGGGCGAAGCTGGAACCGGCCATTCTTGAACAGTAGGTGCATCGCCATAGGGCGCTCGCCCGATTGTCCGAGGAACGCAAGTGTGAACTTTGCGCATCACCAAATCGGGCAGCACGCCCATTCCGGAAAACGGACTGAGCCGAAAAGTGAAGTCGTTTCAATATGATGCAGAAAACTTGGCTGGGGTGGAAGGATTCGAACCTTCGCATGGCGGTACCAAAAACCGCTGCCTTACCGCTTGGCTACACCCCAAGGCCGTGGGGACGCTGTATAGCGAGGCCGGTGGCGGAGCGCAAGCCTCTCAAGGATCAATCTTTTGCGCGTTCAGGCGGGTTTTCCCCAACTGGCTTTTTGCTCCTCCTCCATGCGGCTTCGAGGGATATGACGGCGGCAAGAGAATACTGCGATATGGGTTACAAGTCCCCGGACCGGGAACCGAATCGGCTGGATTTTCCGGGCAATCGCCACCTATCTGCCTGACGTTATTCACAAGTTCAAAAAAGTGACATTCTCCACGGCAAATCTCTTGCGGGAAGTGAGCAGCTTTGCTACATGAGCCTCCACGCAGCGCGGGCTCGCCCCGCTGCTCCCGATGAGCTGACCCAAAAGAAGCTCATATCAAGTGTCGGAGTGTAGCGCAGCCTGGTAGCGCACCTCGTTCGGGACGAGGGGGTCGGAGGTTCGAATCCTCTCACTCCGACCATTTTCTTCTTTCTCCTTGCCTCTTGTCTGCTCCCGGAAAACCTCATTTTCGAGTCGCCGAAACGTTCTCGCGCTCGGCCTGCCGGCGATGGCGTTTCAAGCCGCTCTGCAGATGAAGGCGTCACCGGACGTGAACCTCGCCACCTCCTTTTTCCTGTTGAGCACCAGCGGCTGCTCCTCAACTGCTGCATCGCACCCCGCCCCTTTGAATGCCCTTCGCAGATGGCGGGCCCTCAAGATCTCGGCATCGGCCCTTTGGACTCCACTCCTTGATTTCCACTGCCATAGCGGGAAGGCTAAAGGGAATTGCGATCAGGAAAGAGGTGCCGGCGATGAAAATCCTTCGGAACGTGAGATGGGCGACATGTCTCGCCGCCCCCTTCATAGTCGCCGCCGCGCTGGTTGCCTCGCCGGAAGACGGGCTCGCGCAAGAGGGGTTTGTGTTTGGGGCGGACAACCTCGGCGCGTCTATGGATGCACCGGGTTTCGGCGCGCCGGGAAAACGTGCCGAAAGCGACAGGCCCGAACTCGGCAGCGCAGGCCTCGGCGACTATTCCATGTTTCTAGGACGGCTCTCCCTTGTGGAACCGTCTAAAGACACCGGCGGGCTGTGGACCGTCTTCCGGGTGACCCGGGTGCTGTGCAACGCACTTTACCAGGGCAAGAACACGCTGCTTGAAGTGGCACCAAAGGGATATGCGATTGAACGCAGCGATGTGCATGCGCTCGGGTTTCCCGGGAAAAGCTGGAATGAGGACCGCTATGCGATCTCCGTAACCGGCGACAGCGAGAAAGACGCGGCCGCGGGTCACCCTGCATGGGAGGTCGCGTATGACGACGAGGGCAACCTGATATCATGCCGTGTCACGATCGGACCGAAACCGGATCAGGCAGAGGCCGCGTCTGACGACGACCACCGGACCCAGGCAATCCAGATGCTGTATATCGGCGTGCCACAGCTCTTTTCCGCCATTCTCACCGAACCGCGTTTTGCCGGCACCCATCCTCTTGCCCCTTCAGAAGTCATCAAGATGGCGACCCCATGCGGTGGTGACTGGTGCCCGATCGAGATCATCTATGACCTGCGTCCGGGAGAGTGGCACATCATCTCCACGATCCGTTTCAATCTTGCCCCGAAGGCGGAATAGCACCTGAGGCAACGGCTGCTGACTTACCCGTTTCTCGCCGTGCTGCCGCGCGCGATGACTTCGTAACCCAGATCAACAACCGGTGTTTCCGGCTCGTTGCCGGCGAGCGCGTTCATCAGCATGCGCATGGCATCGCGCCCCATGTCGAGACGGAAGGTGCGCACGCTGGAAACAGGCGGGTTGGCGGCGGCCATCATTTCAAGGTCGTTGAAACCGCAGATGCCCATATCCTCGGGCACACGTATTCCCCGTCGCTGGCATTCAAAAAGAGCGCCGAGTGCAAGGTCGTCGTTGTTGCACAGGATCGCGTCAGTCTCGGGCGCCCTGGAGAGAAGATCGGCGACGAGTTCGCAGCCGAGCGTCACCGTGGACGGTCTCGGCGTGGTGACAATGCGGCCCGGAGCGAACACGCCAGCCTTCTCGGCCGCCGCCCTGAACCCCGCCAGACGGCGCTGACTGCGCGGGTCGAGACGGGCCGCGATATAACCCGGCCGCTCATAACCCGCAGCCAGCAGGTGACGTGTCGCCGCCGCAGACGCCTCGCTATGGGAGAACCCGATCATCATGTCATACGGATCAGGCCCGCATTCCATGATTTGGACCATGCGGCACCCGGCGGTGGTCAACAGGCGCGCGGTTTCGTCGGACTGGTCAAGGCCGGAGAGAATGAGGCCGGCCGGCTTCTGGCTGAGAAAGGTCCGGACGAGGCTTTCCTCTTCCAGCGGCGAATAGCGCGAATTGCCGAGCTGGACCTGCCATTTCGACCCTTCCACCGCCTCGTAGATGCCGCGCATGACATCGGAAAAGACGTTGTTGGTAACGGAGGGCACGATGACGCCGATGACGTTTGTCTTGCCTGCGGCCAGCGCGCTCGCGGCCGGATCCGGCACGTAGCCGAGACGGTCCACGACAGCCCGGATTTTCACGAGAGTCTTTGCCGAGACTTTGTCCGGATCGCGCAGGGCACGGGAAACAGTCATAGCGCTAACACCTGCCTCGCGAGCAACATCGGCAATTGTCGTTTTCAAATTATCCAACCATTACAGATATTTATTTAGCTATTTCACTCAGCTGGAATGATAGCTCATAAAAAAATGTTTGACAAATGTTAGCGCTATCATTTTCAATAGGCCCAACAGAACACCAGACGGGGACGGAAATGCAGCCGCAGAGGCCACCGGAAAAGGGCGACAAGGTGCTCATCGTGATGGGCGTGTGCGGCGCCGGCAAAAGCCTTCTGGCCAAGCGCTTGTCTGAACGCCTTGGCGTCGCCATGGTCGAAGCTGACGACTTTCACAGCCCGGACAACAAGCGCAAGATGGCTGCCGGAGAGCCGTTGACCGACGCCGACCGCATGCCCTGGCTGGACGCGGTCACGCTTGCCGCCAAGCTCCAGGTCTACTGTGCTGGCGGGGCGGTCATCGCCTGCTCCAGCCTGAAGCGGACCTATCGCGACCGGTTGCGGGCGTCCCTGCCCGGTTGCCGGTTTCTGCATCTGGCAGGTCCGCGCGCATTGATCGCCGAGCGGCTCGGCAACCGCCAGGGCCACTTCGTCGGCGAAACGCTGCTGGACAGCCAGCTGGCGATCCTGGAACCGCTCGAAGCCGACGAAGCCGGCTTCACACTTCAGATTTCAAGGCCAGCCGACGACCTCGTCGATCTGGCCCTTGAAGAACTGCGGCAACACCAGCCGCCTGTCACCATCGCCTCGTAGCCGGCGATGGAAACCTACGGGAGGAAATCATGCTGAAACACCTGACCAGAGCCGCCCTTGCCGCCGTTGCGGTGGGCGCACTTGCCACGTCGGCGCTCGCCGCCGACTATTCGTTCCGCTTCCAGTCGTCCGATCCGGCCGGCAACCCGAATTTCGAGCTGCAGCAGGGCTGGGCCAAGGGCGTTGCGGAGAAGACCGGCGGCAAGATCGAGATCGAGCTGTTGCCGGTGGAATCGATCGTTGCCCATAACGAAACGCAGGACGCCATTTCCGCCGGAATTCTCGACGGTCATATCACCGACACGTCCTATTTTGCCGGCAAGGATCCCGCCTTCGGCCTCATCGCCAACCCGGTCGGCGCCTGGGCGTCGCCCGATCAGATGTTTGCCTTCATGGCAGAGGGCGGCGGCAAGGAGCTGATGAACGAACTGGTCGAACCTTACGGCCTGCACTTCATCGGCGCCACCACACCGGGTCTGGAAGCCTTCGTCTCCAAGGTCCAGCTCAACGGCGTCGACGACCTGAAGGGTCTGAAGCTGCGCGCGCCGGAAGGCCTTGTGCAGCAGGTTTTCGCGGCGGCCGGCGCCGCCCCGGTCAACCTGCCGGGTTCGGAAGTCTTCACCGCGCTCGACAAGGGCGTGATCGATGCGGCCGACTACACGGTGTTCTCTACCAATCATGCGCAGGGCATGCACAAGGTCGCGCCGAACCCGGTCTATCCGGGCTTCCACTCCATGCCGCTGGTGGAAATCTCCATGAACAAGGCAAAGTGGGACGAGCTTCCGCCGGAGCTGCAGACTGCACTTGAAGAAAGCGTTGCCGAATTCGCCAAAGCCCAGGTGGCCGCCCTTGCCGAGCGCGACATGGCAGCCGTCGAGGAAGCCAAGGCGAGCGGTGAAGTGACCATCACCGACTGGTCGCCGGAAGAGCGCGCCAAGTTCCGTACCATCGCCACCGGCGAGTGGGCCAAGGTCGCCGAGCGCTCCGAAAATGCCCAGAAAGTCTATGACGTTCTGACCAGTTACCTGAAAGAAAACGGCCTGATGCAATAAGCTGCCCGGCTGCCTGACCCTCCTCTTCATGAGGAGGGGCAGTGGCCGGTCTCGAAGGATGGGTAGCAAACTCGGAATTTGCGGCCCATCATTCGATGGCTCCGTTTTGCTCTGCGCCTCCGGCGAGGTGGTGCAGGATATGCAGGCAGGAAAGGGAAACGCGGCGCCTTCGGGCGCCCGTTTTGTAAAGAACGGGAGGAAACCGTGGCGGAATTGAACGATACACCAGAGCGGGAAAAGGATCCCGGCGCTGTCGCAGAGGCAGGCATGCTCGGGCGCTGGATTGACAAGGGTGGACTGCTGTTTGCCGTCGGCATCGTCATCTCGATGCTGGTCCTGATCAACGAGGTGGTGCTGCGCTATGTCTTCAACGCACCGACCATCTGGGCCCATGAAACCACCATTTTCCTCTGCGGCGCCGCTTTCCTTTATGGCGGGCTCTACTGCACCGCGCGAGACCGGCACATCAGGGTGGTGCTGATCTATGATGCGATCTCGCCCCGCGTCCGGCGCGGTCTAGACGTCGTCATCTCGCTTGTCTGCATGGCCGCCAGCGGTTTCTTTGCCTGGGCCTCCTGGCTGATGGTGGAAAAGGCTGCCTTCCGGCCGGACGGCAGCTTCCGCCTGGAGCGCTCGGGCAGCGCCTGGGACCCGGTCTTTCCCGGTCTTATCAAGGTTTTCCTGCTGATCGTCATGACCGTGATGGCGGTGCAGTTTCTGATCCTCGCTTTCAATTACGCCAGGGGGCGCAAGTGACAGACTTTTTCGGCTCCCTGCAGGGCCTCGGCATCGAGGCCGGCACGCTGCTCATGTTTGCGATGCTGCTGGTCCTCCTGGTCTCCGGCATTCCGCTCGCCTTCGTCACGCTCCTGGTGGCGCTGATCTTCGCCCTCGGCTGGTTCGGTCCGATGGTGGTGCCGCTGATCACCAGCCGGGTCTATTCCTTCGTCGGCTCCTTCGTCTTCGTCTCCGTACCGATGTTCGTGCTGATGGCGGCGATCCTCGACCGGTCAGGCATTGCCCGCGATCTCTTCGACGCCATGAAGCTGCTCGGCGGCCGCCTGCGCGGCGGTGTCGCCATCCAGACGATCGTGGTGGCCGTGATCCTGGCAGCCATGAGCGGCATCATCGGCGGTGAAGTGGTCCTGCTCGGCCTTGTTGCCCTGCCCCAGATGCTGCGGCTCGGCTATGACAGGCACCTGGCCATCGGCGTCGTCTGTGCCGGCGGTGCGCTCGGCACCATGGTGCCGCCGTCGATCGTTCTGATCATCTACGGCCTGACCGCGAACGTTTCGGTCGGCGATCTCTTTACCGCAGCCTTCCTGCCGGGACTGATGCTGGCGGGCTTCTACGTCGCCTATGTGCTGGTCCGCGCCTATCTCAACCCGGCCATTGCACCGGTGGCGGAGGGCGATCCGGTGCCGCTGGCGGAAAAGTTGCGGCTATTGAAAGGCCTGATCCTGCCGCTGACGGTTGTCGCCGGCGTGCTTGGTTCGATTTACGGCGGTATCGCCAGCGTGACGGAGGCATCCGCCGTCGGTGTTGCCGGTGTGCTGCTGTCCACCGTGGTGCGCGGTGAATTCTCGCTCGGACTCCTGAAAGGTGCAGCGCTGCAGACGCTTCAGACCGTCGGCATGATCGTCTGGATCGGCATCGGCGCCAGTGCCCTTGTCGGCGTCTTCAACCTGATGGGCGGCATCAAGTTCGTTTCGGCGCTGATCTCAGGCATATCCGACAACCCGACCGTGATCCTGCTCTTCATGATGCTGATCCTGTTCGTGCTCGGCATGTTCCTCGACTGGGTCGGCATCGCGCTGTTGACCATGCCGATCTTCGTGCCGATCATCAAGGACCTCGGCTACGACCCGGTCTGGTTCGGGGTGCTGTTCTGCATGAACATGCAGGTGTCGTTCCTGTCGCCACCCTTCGGGCCAGCGGCGTTTTACCTGAAGAGCGTCGCACCGCCCGACATATCGCTGGCGACCATCTTCCGCTCGCTGCTGCCCTTCATCGCGCTGCAGATCCTGGCGGTCGGCATCCTGCTGTTCTTCCCGGGTATCACCGGACGGTAGGACGAACATCAAAAAGCCGCCCGCGGAAACACGGGCGGTTCTTCTTCTCTTCGGAAACTTGCTTTCTCCGCCGTCTTTCCTGCCCGGCAGAGCAAGATCCGGGATGTCTGCTCAAAGCGTTTGCCGGGCTGACCTCACCATTCGGCAACGCTGCCGTCTTCGTGACGCCAGACAGGATTGCGCCAGCGGTGCCCTTCACGTGCTCGATCCTTCACGTAATCCTCGTTAATTTCAATTCCGAGGCCAGCCCCTTGCGGAATTGCGACATAGCCGTCGTCAAAGGAGAACACCTCGGGATTTTGGATGTAGTCCAGAAGGTCGTTCGTCTTGTTGTAGTGAATTCCCAGGCTTTGCTCCTGGATGATCGCGTTGTAGGAGACCGCGTCCAACTGCAAGCTGGCCGCAAGTGCGATTGGACCGAGAGGACAGTGAGGCGCAAGGCCTATGTCGTAGGCTTCCGCCATGGCCGCGATCTTGCGGCACTCGGTGATGCCGCCCGCATGTGACAAGTCGGGCTGGACAATGTCGACGCAGCCGCTTGCCAGCACGTCCTTGAAGTCCCAACGCGAATAGAGCCTTTCACCGAGCGCGATGGGCGTCGAGCAGTGCTTCGAAATTTCCTTCAAGGCTTCATGGTTTTCGGACAGGACCGGTTCTTCGAGAAACATCAACCGGTAGGGTTCGAGTTCCTTTGCCAGAACCTTTGCCATCGGCTTGTGGACCCGGCCGTGAAAATCCACCCCGATCCCTATGTCCGGCCCGACGGCTTCGCGCACTGCGGCCACGGCAGCCACTGCCTTATCTATCTTGGCATTGCTATCGAGAAACTGCAGTTCCTCGCAGCCATTCATCTTGAGGGCCTTGAAGCCGTTCTCGACCATTGCGCGCGCTTTTTCGGCCGTCACCGAAGGCCGGTCACCTCCGACCCAGGAATAGACCTTGACCTTGTCCCGCAATTGGCCGCCAAGCAGCGAATGCACAGGTTGACCGAGCGCCTTGCCCTTGATGTCCCAAAGAGCCTGATCAATCCCGGCAAGCGCACTCATGTGAATGGCACCGCCGCGATAAAACCCTCCGCGATAAAGGACGGACCAGTGGTCCTCGATCAGAAAGGGATCCTTGCCGATCAGATAGTCAGCCATTTCATGGACTAAGGCCTCGGTCGTAAGCGCCCGGCCTTCGACCACCGGCTCCCCCCAACCGCAAACTCCCTCGTCCGTTTCGATTTTCAGAAACAGCCAGCGCGGAGGCACGATGTAGGTGGTGAATTTGGTGATTTTCATGAACAGCACTTCCAAGGAGAACGGCACGTCTGGACCCGGATCGGCATCGGTTCCAGTGCCCTTGCGAGGTTCTTCAACCTGATGGTCGGCATCCCACTGCTGACCATGCCGATTTTCGTACTGGTCATCAAGGACCCCGGCGACGGCCCGGCCTCGTCCGGTGCGCCAAAGGTCCTGGCGGCCCGCATCCTGAACGCGGCTTCGAAGATTACCGGATGGTAGAACCGAATTGAGAAAACGCCATCGGGCCCTGCAGCCATTTTTGGCTTTTCACCGCGTCACCCCGGGGCGAGTGAAACGAGACCCGGGGGACACTTCAGAGAAACCTACTCGGCACTAGAACCCGACGCCAAAGCAACACCCTCACTCGCCCGCTATCTGCCGTTCGATGGACTGCGCTGCCTCCATCTCCCGGTGAAGACGCGCCTCTTCTTCGACGGCCGGCGTGATGAAGCGGCCGAGGAGAAGATAGGCGACCGGTGTCAGGAACAGGGTCGAGACGGTCGCAAGACCAAGACCGCCGACGATGACGAAACCAAGCGCGATGCGGGCTTCCGCCCCTGCCCCGCTCGCCATGATCAGCGGCACGCCGCCGACGATGGTGCAGATCATCGTCATCATCACGGGACGCAGACGGATATTGGAGGCGTTCTCGATCGCCTCGCGCAATCCCTGGCCGCGGTCGCGCAGCTGGTTGGCGAATTCCACGATCAGAATACCGTTCTTGGCCATGATGCCGACAAGCAGCACCAGCCCGATCTGGGAATAGACGTTGAGCGTCGTGCCTGTGAGAAGCATTGCAAAGACGGCGCAGGCAAGCCCCAGCGGCACCGTTGCCATGATGATGATGGCACTGATGAAGCTTTCGAACTGGGCCGCCAGCACCAGAAGGATAATGACGATTGCAAAGCCGAACGTGCGTGCCATGGAGGAGGACTGCTCGCCGAGCGTTGCCGTTTCGGCCAGCGGCACGATGCGGGCACCAGGCGGCAACAGCGGCCCGGCGATCCTCTGCGCCTCCTCATAGGCGCTGCCGAGCGGGAAGTCGTCGGCAAGGCCGGCGGTGATGGCAACGGAGCGCAGTTGCTGCTCGCGGGCAAGCGACGGCGGCACGGCTTTTTCCACCAGACTGGCGATGGTAGAGACCGGGACGAAACGGCCGTCGCCGGTCTTGATGAAGATGTTCTCCATGTCCGTCGGATCGTTGATCGGATTGGAGGTGGAGACGAACTTCACGTCATAGGCCTGATCGTTGATGAAGACCTGGCCGATCTTGCGCCCGTCGAGCATGGCCTGCATCGCGGTGCCGAGGCCGTTGATATCGATGCCGAGATCGGACGCACGTTCCCGGTCGATGGACACGGAGAGCTGCGGCTGTGTCGCCTCGGTCGACAGACGCACCTGGCGGAAGCGGGGATCCTGCTCCATTTCCGCGATGATCCTGTCCGCCGCCGCCCCGAGCGTTGCGTAGTCGTTGCTGCCGGCGACGGCGAATTGCAGGCCCGAGCCGGCGCCGCGAATGCCCAGGCTGTTGGGCTGGAAGGCAAAGGCGCGCACGCCGGGAACATCCGTTACCAGCTTGCTGACTTCCCCCAGGATTTCCTGCTGCGAGCGGCTGCGCTGATCCCAGGGGGCCAGGCGCATGACGATGAAGCCGCTGTTCTTGGAGCCGCCGGTACCGGCGATGGAGAAGGTGCTGACAACCTCGCCGCTCTCGCGGTAAGGCTCCAGCAGACCCTCGATCTGGCGCATTTGCTGGGAGAGATAATCGAGGCTGACGCCCTGGGGCGCGGAAATGCGCATGAAGGCAAGCGAGCGGTCTTCCGACGGTGTCAGTTCCGACTTGATGGTCGGAAACAGGATGCCGGCGGTTGCCGCAAAGAGCAGCGACACGGCCACGACGACGATCGGTGCATCGAGGCACGCATGCAGGCAGCGGCGGTAGAGCGCGCTCAGAAGCCGGCCGAGACCGCCTGCCGCACCGCCATGACCGCCCGACGCTTCGCCGGATTTTCCCTTGAGTATGCGTGAGGCCAGCATCGGGCAGAGGGACAGGGCCACGATGGAAGACAGGAACACGGCAATCGCAAGCACGAAGCCGAATTCCCGGAAGAGACCGCCGGTCTGGCCGGGCAGGAACGACAGCGGCACGAAGACCGCGATCAGGGTCGCGGTGGTCGCGAGAACTGCGAAGAAGACTTCTTCCGTACCGAGAACTGCTGCCGCCCTCGGTCCCATGCCTTCGTTGCGCCGACGGACGATGTTCTCCAGCACCACGATGGCGTCATCCACCACGAGACCTGTTGCAAGCACCAGGGCCAGCAGTGTCAGGATGTTGATGGAAAAGCCGGCAAGGTAGATCGCCGCAAGCGTGCCGATCAGTGCGACCGGCAACGAGACACCCGGAATGATCGTCGCGCGCCAGTCCCACAGGAAGATGAAGATGATCAGTAGGACAATGCTGACCGAGATGGCGAGCGCGATTTCGACTTCGTGGATGGCGCCGTTGATGAAGGTGGCATCGTCGCTGGTGACCTCGATGGTCATGCCCTCGGGAAGCGTTTCCTGGATCCGCTCGACCGCCTCGCGCACGCCCTTGGAGATTTCAAGGGTGTTCGACTGGGCGGAGCGGATGACGCCGAGACCGATACCCGACTTGCCGTTTGCCCGCAGCTGGGTCTGGCCAAGGTCGGGGCCGAGCGTCACCGTCACGAAGTCACGAAGCCGGGCCCTGCGATTGATAATGACGCTCTCGAATTCCTCAGGGGAATCGATGGCAGCCGTCGCGCGGACGATCAGGTCCTGGTTCTGGCTGGTGAGTGAGCCGGCCGGCGTGTCGAAGGCCATTGACGAAAGTGCATTGGCAACGTCGCCGAGCGTCAGGTTGAGGCTCGCCATCTTGGCCTGGTCGATATCGATGCGGAAGATCTTGTCGCGGTCGCCATAGACCTGAACGTCGGCAACCCCGGGAACGGCCGCCAGCGTATCGGCAATCTCGTCCTCGACCAGAACCGTCATGTCCTCGACGCTCATTCGGTCGGACGTCAGGCCGAGGCGCACGACCGGCTGGGCATTGGCATCGGCCTTGACGATGCGCGAGGCTTCCGCATCCTCCGGCAGGTCGTTGACGATGCGCCCCAGAGCATCGCGCATGTCGGAGGCGGCAACATCCAGATCGACATCGTCGTCGAATTCGACGGTCACCCGGCTGCGTCCGAAGGAGGAGGAAGAGGAAATCGCCTTGACGCCCGAGACGCGTGCCACCGCACCCTCGATCACGCCGGTCACTTCACGGTCGATGGTCTCGGCCGCGGCGGACGGGTAGTCGGTGCTGACGGTGATGACCGGCCGGTCGACGTCCGGCAATTCGCGCACTTCGACACCGAAGAATGCCGCGACGCCTGCCACGACGATCAGCATGTTGATCACAAAGGCCAGCACGGGGCGGCGGACGAAGAGGCCGGTGAAGCCAAGTTCCTTGAGACGATCCAACTGCATCGGAACCTTCCTGGCCTTAAGATCCGCTTTCGGCGGAAGCTGATTTCGGCGGTGCGTCGGCTGCCGGGGCCTGCTTGCGGCCGGCAACGGCAACATCCGCCCCCTGGCGCACCAGATGAAGACCTTCGGTCACGACCTCGTCTTCCATCGTCAGACCGGCATCCACCAGAACGCTGTCCGTGTTGCGCTGAATGATGTTGACCGGCACGCGCACGCCCTTGCCCTCGCGCACGGCCCAGACATAGGCGCCGTCCGACCCCCATTGCACCGCCAGAGGGTCAACAGCCGGGTAATTATCTCCCGGAAATTTCATCGACACCTGGAAGGACATGCCTGCACGCAGCTTGTCCGTCTCGTTCGGGAAACGGGCCCGGACCTGCAGCGTGCGGCTGTCGACATCGATACGGTTGTCGACGGCGCTGATGAGGCCGTCAAACGTTTCGCCTGGCCGCGCGACCGAGGTAGCCATGATCGGCGAGCCGACCTTGATGGCGGAGGCATAGCGTTCCGGCACCCAGAAATCGACCAGGATCTCGCTGCGGTCGTCGATGGTGGCAATGACGGTCTGCGAGGTGACGTAGTTGCCCGCGGTGATCGGCAGGATGCCGACGATGCCTCCGATGGGCGTTTCGACGGCACGGCGCGAAAGGGCAAGTTCGGCTTCCTGCCGCTCCAGGCGGGCATTTTGGAGCGCGAGCTCCGCGTCCGTCTCCTGCACCGCGGTCGCGGTGTTGGTCTTCCGCAGAACCTGTATGCGCTGCAGACGCGCCTCAGCGTCCTTGACCGCATTGGCGGCACGCTCGACGGCAATTTGCTCGGCATCGGAATCGAGTTTGGCGATGATGTCGCCCGGTTTCACTGTGGCGCCGGATTTGACGAGGATCTCGTTCATCCGGCCGCTCGTGAACGGCGTCACTGCGACCGATTGCAGTGCCGTGCTGGTGCCGATGGCCGAAAGCCGGTCGTTGATGGTGATCTCGACGACAGGTGTCGTGACGACAGCGCCCTGCGGGCCGCCGCCCCTGCGCTTCGGCTGATCGCCTCCACTTGGCGCCGCATCGGCCGCCGCGAAATCCAGCCCTTCGATGCCCCAGCCGGACAGCATGGCCCCGGCGCCCGGGAAATAGCGGACCCAAAGCCCGGCTGCGATGACGAGAACCACAAGGGTCAGCAAAAGCTGCTTCCAAATCGACACTGATTGCTCCACCACGCATTCGCGGCCGGACCCGCGAAAGATTGCCTTCTAGGTATGATGCTCTACGGCAAATCCCGTAGTCCAACAATCTAATTAGTGTAGCAAATTGTATGCAGTAGGGTCCTGCCGCCCGGCAGCTTCAAAAACGGCGGGCGACCGGCAACCGGCAAGCGCTTGCAAACCCTGCTCCGGTGTGCCGGCTTCACTATCCTGTTTCGGCTTCGGAAGCCTTTATCATGCGCATCGATGCCTGCCGGTTGATGATTTGGCGGCGCGTGAAGGCCAGACCGAATAACCCGGACAGGATCAGCACGATTGTCGGCGCCGGGGCGCTGTCGAGGAAAAAGCTGGCATAGGTGCCAGACACCATTGCCGCCATGCAGATCAGGACAGAAACCCAAAGCATGGTGCGGAAGGTGCGCACCAGCAGGAAGGCGATGGCTCCAGGCGCAATCAGCAGCGCGATGGCTAGGATCAGACCTGCGGCAGATAGCGTGGCAACGATGGTGAGCGACAATGCCGCCAGCAGCCCGTAATGCAACAGGCCGACAGGGAGGCCGGATGCCTTTGCCTGCGCAGCATCGAAACTGTGCAGCAGGAGGTCCTTCCACTTCAGCACCAGGCCGCCGCCGACGACGAGTGCGATAATGCCGGCGGTCAGAAGTTCGTGCGGCTCGACGCCGAGCATGTTGCCGAAGAGAATGTGATCCAGATGGGCGTTGGTCTCGATCGAGACATAAAGCACGATGCCGACACCGAACATGCCGGAAAAGACCACGCCCATGACCGTGTCCTGCTTCACCCGGCTGTTGCCGGACAGATACCCGGTGAGGACGGCGCAGACCATGCCGGCTGCGAAAGCACCGATGATCAGCGGGATGCCGAAGATATAGGCGAGCACGATACCAGGCAGCACGGCATGGCTGACGGCATCGCCCATCAGGGCCCAGCCTTTGGTGACCAGAAAGCAGGACAACAACGCAGTCGGGACCGAGACGATCATGCAGATCAGAAAGGCGTTCTGCATGAAGGGAAATTTGAACGGCAGGGCGAGCGTTTCAATATCCATCATGCGTCCCCCGAATTGCGTTCGCCTGCACCGGGCCGGACCGACAGTGCCGCTGCGGCCTTGCGTTTAGCCGCAAGCAGTCCGTGCTTCGGCGCAAGCAGGAAAACAGCCAGGAAGATCAGCGTCTGCAGCGTCACGATGATGCCGCCCGTCGCTCCGTCGAGGAAATAGCTGATATAGGCCCCCAAAAAGCTCGTCAGCGTGCCGATGGCGACGGAGGTGAGGATCAGGCGCGGAAAGCGGTCGCAGAGGAGATAGGCGGTCGCGCCGGGTGTGACCACCATGGCGATCACCAGGAATGCCCCCACCGTCTGCATCGCGGCGACAACCGAGGCCGACAGGAGCACGAAGAAGATTGCCTTCAGGAGCCCTGGACGCAGACCGATGGTGCGCGCGTGGCTTTCGTCGAAGAAGGTGACCATCAGGTCCTTCCATTTGACCAGCAACACCGCCAGCGAGACGAAACCGATGATGGCGAGTTGCAGCGTGTCTTCCGGCGTGATTGCCAGGATGTTGCCCATGGTGATGGTCTGAATGGAGACCGACATCGGATTGACGGAGACGATGAAGAGGCCAAGGCCGAAAAAGGACGTGAAGATCAGGCCGATGATGACATCGACCTTGAGGCCGGAACGCTCCGACAGGAACAGCATGGCTCCCGCGGCAAACCCGCCGGCGATGAACGCTCCGAGCGAGAACGGCAGGCCGAGGATGTAGGCACCGGCAACGCCGGGGACGACCGAGTGGGAGAGCGCATCGCCGATCAGCGACCAGCCCTTCAGCATCAGATAGGACGACAGGAAGGCACAGACCCCGCCAACCAGGGCGGAAACCCACATGGCATTGGTCATGTAGCTGTAGCTGAAGGGCTCCAGCAGGTAACCGAGACTGAGCGGCTCCATTACTTGCTGGCCTCGCTGGTCTGCACTTCGTCGCCATACTGGACGAATGGCCGCTCATCGTCGGTGAGGATAGTGACCGTGCGCTGATCGCCGTCCGTGTGCAGGGTCTGATCGGAAATGGTGAAGTGGCGCAGCACGCCGCCGAAGGCTTTTTCCAGGTTCTGGCGGGTGAAGGTGGTTTCCGTCGGACCGTAATCAAGAACCGTGCCCTTGACCAGCACGGTGCGGTCGCAGAATTCCGGAACAGAGCCGAGATTGTGAGTGGAGACCAGCATCACCCTGCCCTCGTCCCTGAGTTCTCTCAGCAGCGCAACGATCTGTTCCTCGGTCTTGACGTCGACGCCGGTGAACGGTTCGTCGAGCAGGATTACCTGACCGTCCTGGGCAAGCGCCCGGGCAAGAAACACGCGCTTGCGCTGACCGCCGGAGAGTTCACCGATCTGCCGATGGCGGAAGTCCTGCATGTTGACGCGCTTCAACGCCTGGTCGACCGCCGCATGATCGGCAGGCTTGGGCCGTCGCAGGAAACCCATATGACCATAGCGGCCCATCATCACCACATCCTCGACAAGGACGGGGAAGGACCAGTCGACTTCCTCCGACTGGGGCACGTAGGCGACGAGGTTTTTCCGCAGCGCTTCGCGAACCGGCAATCCGAGGATGCTGATCCGGCCCCTGGCCGCGGGCACAAAACCCATGATGGCCTTGAAGAGGGTCGACTTGCCCGCACCATTGACGCCGACGAGAGCCGTCACCGTGCCGCGAGGGATGGAAAAACTGGCGTTCCAGAGCGCAGTGTGTCCGTTCCGGTAGGTAACGGTAACGTCTTCGGCGGCGATACCGCCGCCATCCGCCTGGGCGGTCATGTCCATTTCCGGATCCTTGACAATCTGCAGCATGCTTTCTGTCCATTAAAGAGCACAACGGGAGAGTTCACAATTGCGACCCCGCGGCAGAGATGCCGCGGGGTCCAAAAGTTTTAGCCGCACTCAGTTGGTGGCCGCCTTCAGTCCTTCGGCAACCGTGCCTGACGTCACCTTCAGCAAATCCAGGTAGGTCGGCACTTCACCGCCAGCTTCGCTCAAGGAATCCACGTAAAGCACACCGCCATACTTTGCGCCGGTCTCCCGCGCGACCTGTTCGGCCGGGGCGGTGTTGACCGTGCTTTCGCAGAAGACGACGGGAATGCTGTTTTCCCTGACACCATCGATGACCGAGCGAACCTGCTGCGGCGTCCCGACCTGATCGGCATTCATCGGCCACAGATATAGTTCCTTCATGGCGAAGTCGCGCGCCAGATAGCTGAAGGCGCCTTCACAGGTCACCAGCCAGCGCCGGTCTTCCGGGATCTCGGCGATGGCCTGGCGCAGCGGCTCGATGGTCGCGCGCAGCCTGTCTTTGTATTCGCCAGCATTCCTGACATAGACAGCCGCGTTGTCCGGATCGTTCTCGGCAAAGGCCTCAACGATATTGTCGATATAGATCAAGGCATTATCCAGCCCCATCCAGGCGTGGGGATTTGGTTTGCCCTCGTAAGACCCGGAGGCGATCGGGATCGGATCGATGCCGTCCGTCAGGGTGGCGGACGGGATCTCGCCGAGGTTGGACAGGAACTGCTCGAACCAGAGTTCGAGGTTCATGCCGTTCCACAGGATCAGATCGGCATCGGAGGCCCGGACGATGTCCTGCGGCGTCGGCTCGTAGCCATGGATTTCTGCGCCGGGCTTCGTAATCGAAACCACCTCAGCGGCATCGCCGGCCACGTTCTGCGCCATGTCCGCAAGCACGGTGAAGGTCGTCACCACTTTCATCTTGTCGGCAGCGAAAGTGCCGGTCGCCATTGCGGCAACGAGCACCGCCGTGGAGGCTGAAAGAACCAGGTTTTTAAGCATCACCGTTTCCCTGAGTGAGTTGATCTGCTGCAATTGATATTGCAACTCATTCGCAAGTGTCAAGCTTGTTGCGAATGAGTTGCAATATCAATTGCAGATATCAGGTTGGGTACGCGTGGGGGTGTGCGCAGGATCACCAGGCGCGAAAACAACCAGTCGGCAAACAGGAAATCACCTGCCCTTCTTTGCGAGCGCCTCCCCCTCCGTGGTTATCCCGGACGCAGCTACGCGGAGATCCGGGATAACCACGAAAGGGGAGGCAAATTCCTCGCAACTAAAATGGAGAAAGGGCAGATTCCGCGGCGCTTCGATCCCGGCTCGCGCTGCGCTTGGCCGGGATGACGCCAGTGGGATTGGTGGTGTGAGAAAAACATAACCGCCGGCGAAGACGCCGGCGGTCGAATTCTGCGACTTGTGTCCCCGTCGCCCTGGCTACCTGCCGTCAGGCCGCAGCGACGCGGTTCAGGAAGGTCTCGATGCCGTCCTTCAGCGCACGACTGCGGTTGGAAAGATCATCCGACGCGGCGAGAACGTTGCCGGAGGCTTCCCGGGTTTCATCGACGGCCTGGGCGAGCCGCGCCATGTTGGTCTGAACCGCCTGGGTGCTCTGGGCAGCCCGCTGGACGTTGCCGGAGATTTCGTTGGTGGCAGCGCCCTGCTGGGTAACGGCGGCGGAGATGCCTTGCGTGTAGCCGTTGACCTCTTCCATCGTATCGGAGATCGCGCCGATCGCCGTGACCGCCTCACCGGTGGAATTCTGGATGGTCTGGATCTGCGCAGAGATTTCTTCCGTCGCCTTGGAGGTCTGGGTTGCCAGCTCCTTCACTTCCGCAGCCACGACCGCAAACCCCTTGCCGGCCTCACCCGCTCTTGCGGCCTCGATGGTCGCATTCAGGGCAAGAAGATTGGTCTGTTCGGCAATCGCCTGGATCAGACTGACAACCTCGCCGATCTTGGTCGCGGCTTCCGCCAGGCCCTGCACCTTGCCGTTGGTATCGTGCACGGCGCTGGTGGCAGAGGTGACGATGTCGGAAGACCGGCGCACCTGCTCGCCGATCTCGGCGATGGAGGCGGAGAGCTCTTCGGCAGCCCCGGCGACATTCTCAACGCTCATGCTGGCGTCTTCACTGACACGGGCAGTGTCGGCCGCCTGTTCGGCACTGTTTTCGGCGATGCCGCCGAGAGCGGAGGCGGTATGCGTCATGCCGGCCGCGGTTTCGTCCAATGCCCCGAGCAGATCCTGGATTTCGTCGCGGAAGTTCTGGATCAGCCGTTCGACCTCCTGCTGACGCGCGCCCTGCTCGGCCTGATGAGCACTCGCCTCGCCTTCCAAGCGCAGGCGCTCGCGGGCGTTCTGCTGGAACACTTCAACCGTACGGCTCATGTCGCCGATCTCGTCGCGCTGCGCCGTCGACGGGATCGTCACGTCGATGTCACCTTCCGCGAGGCGCCCCATGGCTTCGGTCAGGGCGCGGGTCGGACGGGTGATGACCAGCGAAAGAACGAAGGCGAGCAGCCCGCCGACCACAACGGCAGCGCCAAGCGCGACGGCGATCAGGACAAGGGCCGTGTCGGCGCGAGCCGATGCGCTGGCGGACTGGGCCTCGGTGAGCGCGGTGATCACGCTGCGAACCTGGGTGGAAATCGCCACCAGTTCGGCACGCTTGGCGTCAAAGGCGTCCTTTGCAGCGACCATGCCAGCAAATTCGGTCTCGTAGGTGCCGACTTCCGTTTCGATGGAAGCTACCAGATCGGTGATTTCCGGAAATGCCGCGCTGTCCGCCTTCAGCGTATTGGCGAGATACCGCAGGGTTTCAGTGCGGTTGCGCACTTCGTCCGCCCCGATCGATCCCAAACCTGAGAAGAACTCCATCGTGGCCGACCGGATTTCCAGTGACGATTTCTGATACTTGCCGACGTTGACATTCACCAGGTCGACAATACCGAGCTGGGATTCCGCCTTGCCGGCAATTGCCTTGGCTTCGTCGGTTGCGGCATAGACGACCTTGCGCAGCGCCGAGGCCTGTTCGTGCAGACCGGCAAGCCCTTCTGCAATCTGGACTGCGTCCGCGGCCGTTACCGGCCCGGGTTTCGTGCCCTCGCCTTCCGGCTTCGGCAGTTTGCCGGCCAACGCCGTTGCCATGTCGCCGAGCGCCTTGACCTTGGCAGCGTCGAGACCGTCGACCTTGAGTTTACCCGCCTTGCCGGCCGTCTTGGCCAAATCCTCGATACCTGCAAGCAACTGCGTGGCTGTTTCCGGAGCAAGGTCGCCGCCCTCGCCGGCAGCCGCAATCGCAGCCTCCAGCTCGATGGTCTGGTCTTCCATGTCAGACAGCATGCGGCCGACCTTGTCGGCGCGGTTGCGCGTTCCGGAAGCGGTCTTGGCGGCCCCGCCAGCATCACGCTGGATCTTGGCCATCTTGTCGTTGATCTGGGCGGCAATGGATTCCAGCCCGGTCGCGGACCGCAGCAGCTTGTCGACCTGGACCTGCCGGTTGCCGACCGCCTCGACGACACCGTCGAATTCGCCGCTGAGCTGCTTGACCAGCGTAATGGCCTCGGCGGTCGCCGCCTCGCCGCTGCCGGTACCGGAACTCTCGTCGAGTGTCACAAGTGCCGTTTCCAGCTGACCGATCTGCGCCCTGGCGGCCTCGGCAAGCTCCGGTGTCCGTTCGGCCAGATAGGCTTCCTGGGCCTGAGCCACCTGTTGCAGGTTCGCCATCGCCGCTGTCGCCCTGGCGCTGACATCCGACTGGGACCTGAGGCCGAGAATGGCGACCGTGCCGACGGCACCGACCGCCGCAGCTACCAGGATCATGGTTACGAAGCCGCCGCCGACCTTCGCCGAAAAGCGCGCATTCTTTAACGGTGTAAGTAACTTGGACATGTTTCCCCCGCACTTTCTCTGATTGAAAGCTTGGCGGCTAAACAATTGGTGAAGAATTCAGGGGACCGCTTTTCTTTGCCATCGCAAATTAAATCGGCAGCTTTTTAGTCTTTGGCGGCAACGAGATATAGCTGTGAATTCATGAAACTATTTTTGCCCAAAATAAATACAATGACCTGCATTGGTTTTCGGTACGCCGCATCCACAACCCAGGATTTTAAAAACCGCAATCCCTGGCAACCTCGCCAGTTTGCGCAGGAGAAAAGCTTCTCCTGCGCCGAACCGGTCTTTCTCAGTCCTGCTGCCGCGCCGCCTCAAGGAGCTTTTCCAGCACGGTCCGATCCCCGATCTGGTTGGCCATCAGCAAGATCAGCCGGGCATTGAAGGCATCGCTGTCGGCCTTGGAGAGGGTGTCGTGCGCAGCCAGCAGCGCGGCATAGAAACCGTCCGGTTGCTCAAGTTGCGGTGTGGTCACCAGCTCTGTCATCAGGCCTCTCCTTCTTTGCCAAGTGCCCGGGCGAGCGCGCTTTCGACGGCAGCCGCGTCGTAAGCCGGCCAGCGCGCGGCGACATGCTGATCGGGTCGGATCAGATAGACAGCCGCAGCCGCTTCTCCCAGATACCTTTCCTTCAGCTCCGGGCCGATGGCGTCAGCCGCGGCGTTGATGCCATTGACGGTCAAGCCGTGAAACTCGAGCGCTTCGGGCACGTCTGTGCCAAGCCCAAGCAGCGTGAACCCGCCGCCAAGCGCCTCGAGCAGCCAGGCATCCCCAAAGGGGGCATCGACTGCCGGACTGCCGGGCCGGGTCCGCACCGGCAAGCCCCAGGCGTCCGGGCCGTTCAGCGGCGAGCCGTCATAAATGCAGGGCACGGACAGACGGCCGGAATTCACCAGTGGCCGCGCAAAGGCGTAGTGTTCGGAAAGATCCAGCACAGCGTCACGGAAGACACGGCTGATCTCGGACTTCGGCGTGATGAAGTCGGTCGAGCGCGAGCTTTGCAGAATATTCTCGTCCGCCGCCATTTCCCGCTCGAAGGCATAACTGTCGAGAAGGCTTTCCGGCGCCTTGCCGTCCAGGACCAGCTTCAGTTTCCAGCCGAGATTGTCGGCATCCTGGAACCCGGAATTGGCCCCGCGCGCGCCGAAGGGCGAAACCTGATGGGCACTGTCACCGGCAAAGATCACCCGGCCGTGGCGGAACTTTTCCATGCGCCGGCACTGAAAGGTGTAGATCGACACCCATTCCAGGTCGAATTCGACATCATCGCCCAGCATTTCCTTGAGGCGCGGGATGACGTTTTCCGGTTTCTTTTCTTCGTCCTTGTCGATGTCCCAGCCAAGCTGCAGATCGATGCGCCAGACCCCGTCCGGCTGCTTGTGCAGCAGCGCCGACTGGTCCTTGTTGAATGGCGGGTCGAACCAGAACCAGCGTTCGGTCGGAAAGTCCGCCTTCATGATGACATCGGCGATCAGAAAATTGTCCTCGAAGACCCGGCCGACAAAGTCGAGATCGAGCATGCGCCGGGAAGGCGAACCGGCCCCGTCGCACGCGATCAGCCAGCCGGCTTCCAGATTGTACGCCCCTTCCACCGTTTCCACGGTGACGAGCGTGTGGTCGTCGCGGGCGTCGAGATTGGCGACCTTGTTGCGGCCACGGATTTCCACCGGCTTGCCTGCAGCTTGCAGCGCGCGGATGCGCTCGACCAGATAGAGCTCGCAGTAATATTGCTGCAGGTTGATGAAGGCTGGCCGCTTGTGGCCCTGTTCGGGCAACAGGTTGAAATCATAGACCTGCCGGTTGCCGAAGAAGACCTTGCCAACGTTCCACACGACGCCCTTGTCGGTCATCTCGTCGCCGCAGCCGAGCCTGTCGAAGATTTCCAGAGACCGTTTGGAAAAGCAGATCGCCCTTGAGCCGACACTGACCTTGTCGTTGTCGTCGAGCACGACCACCGGAACATCGGCCTGGGCAAGATCGATGGCAATCGCAAGACCGACCGGGCCGGCACCGATGACGACCACCGGATGGCGCACCGGTGCCGGGGCATCCTGATCGGGCGATCGCTTGTAGGGGTAAAGCGGTGCTTCAAAGAGTTTGGTCACAGGCTATCCTCCCGGCTCCTGCGTCAGAGGTATTTTTCAGCCGCCGGATGGCGATCGAAGTCGAGAAAGAATTCATCCAGCTGCGGCGGTGCGACGCTGGTTCCGGCCAGCATGGCATGCACCTGGCCGCGGTGGTGGATCTGGTGCTGGAAGAGGTGCAGCAGCGTGTGGGCAATTGTCTCGTGCTTCACGCCATCCTTGCCCCGGTCCTGCGGGATCGTCCGGTCCAGATCGTCTTCCGTGAGCGCGTCGCAAAAGCCGACCAAGGCACGATCCAGGCTCTCCTGGGCGACCCTCAACTCCTGGACACTGGCCAGATGCGGCCTGTCGAACACCGACAGGCCCTGACCCAGCTCGTTAAGTGCGTCCAGATAGTAGCGGTCGACCTCCCAATTGTGATTGAGCGTCTCCCGGATCGACGGAAAGAAGTTCGTTCTCTCCGCCTCGAACTCGGCCTGCGAAAGCGCACGGCAGGCCTCGTACAGCCGCTCATTCGCATAAGCGTTGTTGCGGGCCATCAGGCGAAGGTGATCAAGGGCGGAGGTCATTGATTACCCCTGCAAATCCGCCCACATCCTGGCATCGCGTTCCGCCGTCCAGATGCGCGGCGTGTCGATGCCGAGAGCCTCGTCGTAGGCGCGGGCGACGTTGAAGGGCAGGCAGTGTTCGTAGATCGCATAGTCCTTGAACTTCGGATCGCATTCGGCACGGCAGGCGTCCCAGGCTTCCTTCAGCGATCCGCCGCCCTGGGCGACCCGGGCCACCGGCCGATAGGTCGAGGAAACGAAATCGGCCGTGTTGGTCAGCGCCTTGCCTACCATGTCCTTGCCGACCAGCGCATCGCCGCGGCCGGGCGCGATGGCTTCCACATCGAAGGACCGGATCGCCTCAAGCGTTGTCGGCCAGTCGTTGAAATGGCCGTCGCCGCAATAGCAGGCCGAATGGTATTCGACGATATCGCCGGTGAACATGACGTTCTGGTCCGGCACGTGGATGACGATGTCGCCAGCCGTGTGGGCGCGGCCAAGGAAGCGCAGATCGACCCGCCGCTTGCCGAGATAGACGGTCATGCGGTCGTTGAAAGTGGTGGTCGGCCAGGTCAGGGGCGGGATGTCGTTGACGTTGTCATAGCCCATGAACAGACGCGGGAAGCGCATGAATTCCGATTCCCGGTCCTCTGCACCGCGTTCCACGACCATGGACCGGGCTTTCTGGCTCATGATCACGGTCGGCGCCCGATAGGCAGCAGCCCCCAGCACGCGCACGGCGTGATAATGGGTCAGCACAAGATGGCTGATCGGCTTGTCGGTGACGGACCGCACCTTCTCGATCACCTTGTTGGCGAGTGCGGGGGTCGCCTGCGCCTCGACGATCATGACACTGTCATCGCCGATGATGACGCCGGTGTTCGGGTCGCCTTCGGCGGTGAAGGCCCAGAGGTCCTTGCCGATCTCGGTGAATGAGATTTTCTTCTCGGTCATGTCGCCGGCGGAGGCGAATTGCTTGCTCATCTTGAAGCTCCGTGTTTGCCTGCGTCCCATGCGGGCATCGCCTTTTTGGCGACGGCGGCCGGATGGGTTTCCATTGTGGTGGCCATGGTGTCGTTCCACCGGTTGAGGTAGCCGAAGAGAGCGATCGAGGCGACGATCTCGACAATCTCGGCGTCGTTGAAATGCGGCCGCAAAGCCGCGAAATGGGTGTCCGTGACGTTGTTGGGAACGCCCGCCGCCTCTCTGGCCAGGATCAGCGCGGCCTTTTCGGCTTCGGAGAAGAGCGGCGAGGTCTCGCACTCCCAGACGGCGGCGATCTTCTCGTCCGAAACGTCGTAGACGTGGCTGAGGTTTGCCATATGGCCCTGGCAGTAGCGGCAGCCCGTTGCCATGGAGGTCATCAGCGCCACCATCATCTTCAGGTCTTCCGGCACCGTGCCTTCGTAGAGGACTGCCTGGTTCAGATCCATGAAGGCCTTGGCGATGTTCGGCCGCCGCGCCATCGTCAGGATCGAATTGGGCAGAAAGCCACGGATCGCGTCATAGCGCGCGAACTTTTCTTCAAACTGGGGCAGATCCGCCCGGTCGAGCGGCTCGACATGAGGCATAACGCCTTCCTCCTCAAACATGTTTTCCCGCCGCAAGCAGTGCCCTCTGCAGCTCTTCCAGCCTCAATTCGGCTGTACCCCCACCCCTGGCCCCTCCCCACAAGGGGGAGGGGGACGGGTCCGAATTCTTGTCCCGCTGTTGTGCCCAACACGGATTCGCCAGGCTGATTTTCCCCAACCAATTGGCAGGGCCTGATCGCCCTCCCCCCCTGTGGGGAGGGGTTAGGGGTGGGGGTCCACACCCCGAAGACCGCGGCTCAGCCTTTCAGCAAAAGTCAGGCGGCCCCGAATTTCTCCACCGTCTGCTCGATGGCGCCGAAGATGGAATGGCCTTCGGTGTCGAGCATCTCGATGCGGACCATGTCGCCGAATTTCAGGAAAGGCGTCTTGGCTTCGCCCGTGTTGATGGTCTCGATCATGCGGATCTCGGCAACGCAGGAATAGCCGACACCGCCTTCTGCCACCGGCTTGCCCGGACCGCCCTCAAGCTTGTTGGAGACCGTGCCGGAGCCGATGATCGTGCCGGCACAGAGCGGGCGGGTCTTGGCAGCATGTGCAATGAGCTGGCCGAAGTCGAATGTCATGTCGACGCCGGCATTTGCCCGGCCGAAGGGTTTGCCGTTGAGGTCGACATGCAACGGCAGATGCAGCTTGCCGCCCTTCCATGCGTCGCCAAGCGCATCCGGCGTCACGGCCACCGGCGAGAAGGCGGAGGACGGCTTGGACTGGAAGAAGCCGAAGCCCTTGCCGAGTTCGGCCGGGATCAGGCCGCGCAGGGAAACGTCGTTGACCAGCAGCACCAGTCGGACGTGGTCCCGCGCCTCATCGGCGCTGACACCCATCGGCACGTCGCCGGTGATGACGGCGATCTCGCCCTCCATGTCAATGCCCCAGGCTTCTTCCTTCATGGCGATCGGATCGCGCGGAGCAAGGAAGCTGTCGGAACCGCCCTGATACATCAGCGGATCGGACCAGAAGCTTTCCGGCATCTTGGCGCCGCGGGCCTTGCGCACCAGTTCGACGTGATTGACGTAGGCCGAGCCGTCGGCCCACTGATAGGCACGCGGCAGCGGCGACAGGGCGTCGTGCTCATGAAACCGGATGGTTGGGACGGCTTCGTGGGAGAGGCTTTCGGCAAGCAGGGCGAGTTTTGGCGCCACATGCTCCCAGTCGTCGAGAGCGGCCTGCAGGGTCGGGGCGATATGGCTTGCATCGGTGCAATAGGTCAGGCGGTCGTTGACCACCACCAGCTTGCCGTCGCGGCTGCCATCCTTGAGCGTTGCCAGTTTCATCGGGTTCTCAGCTCCTTGTGATCGCCAGGCCGTCGTGACTGACGATGGTTTCTCCCGGAAAGCCCTTTGTGGCTTCCAGCCATTCTTGCTTTTCGAACCCCGGCAGGTCTGCCGGGATCAGGTGATTGAGCACCAGCGTCTTCGCGCCGGCCGCCGCCGCAATCTTTGCCGCGTCCGGCGCCATCGTATGGCTCGCCAGCAGATGCTCGCGCAGGCGTTCGCCATTGCCGGTAATCTCGACGATGCGATCGACACCGCGGGCCAGCATCGCTTCGTGGACGAGCAGGTCGCAGTCCTTCGAAAATTCCGCGAGCGGCGGGAAATAGGCCGTGTCGGCGGAGAAGACGACCGACCAGCCGTCCACTTCGAAGCGCAGGGCAAAGCAGTCGACCACCGGCGGATGATCGACCCGGAGCGCCTTGACCGAGACCTTGTCGTCGCCAAGCGGCAGCTCGCCTTCCTGGATCAGATGGATCTCGACCAGACCGCGCAGGTCCGGACGGCCTTCGTCGTCAATCCTGAGGTCTATGTCGTAACGCATGGAATCCAGGAACCCGTCCCAGTATTCCATCAGGTCCGCCGGACCGAAGACCTTGACCGGCGTCGCCAGGCCCGTCGTCCAGGCCGTGTGAATGAGCGGTCCCAGTTCCAGAACATGGTCGGAATGCATGTGGGTGATGAAGATGAGGTCGAGCTCCTTCAGCACCATGCCCGCATCGATCAGCCCGCGCGTGACGCCGAGGCCGCAATCGACCACGCAGCGGCGGCCGCCGATGTCGAGAAGGGAACTCGTCGGCGACGGACCGCCCGGACGAATGGCCGGACCGCCCTTGGAGCCGAGAATGACCAGGCGGTCTTCACGATCCGCAACTGCTGATGTGCTCATTATTTGTCCCAGGTTCCTTCGGGCGTGCCATCGAATTTTTTGCCCAGGGAGTCCCAGCAGTCAATGTAATCGTCCTGGAGAGGGGCTTGCCTGGCGGCAAATTCCGTCAGGTGCTGCGGGAATCTTGTCTCGAACATGAAGGACATGGTGTTGTCGAGCTTCTCCGCCTTCAGGTCGGCATTGGACGCTCCCTCGAAGGCGTTGTTGTCCGGCCCATGCGGCAGCATCATGTTGTGCAGGCTCATGCCGCCCGGCACGAAGCCCTGCGGCTTGGCATCGTACTGGCCGTAGATGTTGCCCATCAGCTCGGACATGATGTTCTTGTGATACCAGGGCGGGCGGAAGGTGTTCTCGGCCACCATCCAGCGCTCGCGGAAGAGCACGAAGTCGATATTGGCCGTGCCCGGCACGCCGGAAGGTGCGGTCAGGACCGTAAAGATCGACGGGTCCGGATGATCGAACAGGATCGCACCGATCGGACAATAGTTGCGGAGATCATATTTGCAGGGCGCATAGTTACCGTGCCAGGCGACGACGTCGAGCGGCGAATGGCCGATCTTCGTTTCGTGGAACTGGCCGCACCATTTCACCGTCACCGTCGACGGGGCCTCGCGGTCCTCGTAGTGGGCAACAGGCGTCTTGAAGTCGCGGCGATTGGCCATGCAGTTGGCACCGATAGGTCCCCTGCCCGGCAGCTCGAACTTCTGGCCGTAATTCTCGCAGACAAAGCCCCGTGCCGGGCCTTCCACGAGTTCGACCCGGTATACGAGGCCGCGCGGCAGGATGGCGATTTCCTTCGGCTCCAGCTCGATGACGCCGAGTTCGGTGCAAAAGCGCAGGACACCTTCCTGCGGCACCACCAGAAGCTCGCTGTCGGCGGAGTAGAAATACTCGTCCTCCATCGACTTGGTCACCAGATAGATGTGGCTGGCCATACCGACCTGGGTATTGACGTCGCCGGCCGTCGTCATGGTGCGCATGCCGGTCATCCAGTTGAGGCCTTCGCCGGAATGCGGCACCGGGTCCCAGCGGTACTGGCCGAGCGACACGACATCGTCGCAGACATTCGGCGCGGATTTCCAGTAAGGCAGATCGATCTTCCTGAAGCGGCCGGTGTGCTTGACCGACGGACGGATGCGGTAGCACCAGGTGCGCTCGTTCTGGTGGCTGGGTGCCGTAAACGCAGTGCCTGAAAGCTGTTCGCCATAAAGGCCATAGGCGCATTTCTGCGGGCTGTTCATCCCCTGCGGCAAGGAGCCCGGCAGGGTCTCGGTTTCAAAATCGTTGCCGAAGCCCGGCATATATTCAAGGGTCGAATTGCGGCCCTTGCCTGAGAGATTTTGACTGCTGTCCGTTCTCTGATCCATGACATCCTCCCGGTTCGGAGTGAATTTAGTTGCATATGTAACCAATTTGATCCACCGGATCAAGCGGTGATCTGCTCTCTGATCATCTTTGCCGGAGTTCCGCAGTTTTCAGGCTCGGTCACTCTGGTAAATTCTTGCGGCTTGAACCTGCCCGCATTCTGATCTATACAAGAACAAAATAGGAACATTTGAGGTTACCGATGCGGCTGGCCAATCCCTCCCATGAGCAATCCTGTGCGGTTCTTGCCGCGTCGTCTCCTGTTCTGGACGCTGTCCCGACCACGGACGTCACGCCCGCAGACGTGCGCACCATGATGCTTTATCTGCGCACTGCGCGGGAACGGGCAATCGCCATCCGCGAACGCTCGCCCGGCGGCAGTTATCTGGAAAGCGTGCTGACCCGCACCATCGACGGCATCACGCTGGAACTGTCGCAGCTCGAGTATCTTCTGGCGCAGAAGCCAGGCGATGCTTCCCCGGACGGATCCAAGCGCAGAATGCGTCCGGCCATCTGAGAAGGTCGGACAATCGGGACATTCAGTCCAGATGCTTCAATGGACCAAAATACCCGAGAACCGTCTTCAGCTTGCCGGTTTCCTCGTCGATCCAGACAACATCCAGCCCCTCAGGCAGCGCCGTGCCGTCTGCCTTGACCAGCTGCCAGGCAAATCGCGCCGTGCCGTGATGGCTGTCGACCGCGCTGGTGCGCACGACCTTCGCCCCGACCCGGCCCGCCAAAACGCCGGAAATGTGGTCCACAAGATCCGCGCAGCCCGCAACGTCCGTCTGGGGATCAGTATAGCGCACATCTGGTGTCACAACCTTCTCAAGCTGCTCCCGGCGGTAGTCGGGATCCCGTTCCGACCAGGCGGCACAATAAAGGTCGATGGTCTCTTCCAGCGTCATCCGGCGCCTCCCTTTGCACTTGGAAAAGCATGCGCGAAAATGTGGTGCTTCGCCAGCGTGTCGATGAAACCGGGTACGTTTTCAGCGATCAAGAAAAGTGGACAAAGTTGTGTGGAATCTGAGTTTGTGGCCGATCCTTCGAGACGCCGCTAGCGCGGCTCCTCAGGATGAGGTCGAGGGTATCAGTGGTGCGCGTCGGACACGCACAACCTCATCCTGAGGAGGCCGTCAGGCCGTCTCGAAGGATGGGCCGCTAGCTCATAGCTTGACCATTGCGGGAGAAAAAAGGCTGAGAGTCGAAAAGGAACATCCCGACGAATGGCTCGCAAAATCTGCCCGGAAAAATCGCCTTAAGCCGCCGCCTCGTCACCGGGGGCAGTCTGCCAGCCAAGGTCGGTCAGAGTGACGATGCGGTTGCCGCGCAGGTCGGTGGCGCAGACGAGAAAACCGCGTTCTTCCATATGGCTCAGCAGCCAGCGGGCACGGCCGGGAGAGCGGGTGCCGTAGGCGGTCGCGATTTCGATATTGCCGGGGCACGGCGCCTTGGCAATCGCCGCCTTGGCCAGCAGCAGATAGACGCCGCGCATGTCCTCCGGCAGCTCGGAGGCGATCAGCTCGGCCTGTGCCCAGGCGCTGTCGTCCATCTCGCCTTTTTCGACCCCGGCCCGGGCGACCGAAAGTTTCTCGCGGAAGCTCTGCAGGTCCGGCGCGCCGCCCGGCAGCTTGGAAATCCGGCAGCGGACCTGAAAATCCTGGTAGAGCGACGCGATCGGCTGGAAGGCGGCCTCCTCGTCCTCAAGGATGCCGGCGATGATTTCCGCGATCTTCTCTTCGCGCTCGCCGAAATCCAGGAGGCTTTCGGGCTGCGGCACCTGCTGTTCGTTGGTGCGTTGCGCGCTGGACAGTTGATCCAGCACTTCGCCGGTGGAAACCACCGGTTCGACGAACCGCTTGCGCACGGGCTGGATCTCGTCCGCGCCCGGCGTGAAGATCAGGTCCTTGGCCTCTTCCTTGGGCTGTTCCGGCAGCGGCATCAGTTTGGGGCTTCCGCCCCGGCCCATGGTTTCCACCGGCCCGATCTTCACCGGCACCGGCCGGCGCGACATGGCCGGGCCGAGGGCGATGAAATGGCCGCGGTCGAGATTTCGGAAGCTCTCCGCCTGGCGCCGTTCCATGCCGAGCAGATCCGCCGCGCGGGCCATGTCGATGTCGAGGAAGGTCCGGCCCATCAGGAAGTTGGAGGCTTCGGCGGCCACGTTCTTGGCGAGCTTGGCCAAGCGCTGCGTGGCGATGATGCCGGCAAGGCCACGCTTGCGGCCGCGGCACATCAGGTTGGTCATGGCACCGAGCGAGCGGCGGCGGGCTTCCTCAGTCACCTCGCCGGCTGCGGCAGGCGCAAACAGCTGCGCCTCGTCCACCACCACGATCATCGGATACCAGAGATCCCGGTCCGCATCGAAGAGGCCATCCAGAAACGTCGCAGCCGCCTTCATCTGCCGGTCCGCGTCAAGGCCCTCAAGGTTCAGGACGACGGAGACCCGGTGCTGGCGCACGCGCGCCGCGATCATCTGCAGGTCCTTTTCCGTGCCGGCCGCATCGACCACCACATGGCCGAACTTGTCGGCCAGAGACACGAAGTCGCCTTCCGGATCGATGATGGCCTGTTGCACCCAGGCGGCAGACTGTTCAAGCAAGCGCCTGAGAAGATGCGACTTTCCAGACCCGGAATTGCCCTGTACGAGAAGCCGGGTCGCCAGCAGTTCTTCCAAGTCGAGACCGGCACGTGCGCCGCCCGTCATTTCCCCGATATCGATTTGTACCGTCATGCGACCACTTTTCTTGCAGCCTCGGCAGCGCTGCGGCTTCTCCGTTCATCCGATTTCATGCAGTGCGGTAGTCAGCACGATTCCGGGCGGCTTGCAAAGCCACCCGGGCGGTATAGCGGGGTTTTCCCAGAATTCCACCGCAATGTGCACTGCGGGTCCGGCTTGACCCGATCTGGCTCGTCTCGAACCGGCGGAAGGATCGCGTTGAGTCAGTCTCGCTATCCCTTTCGGCAAAACCGGGTTTCTTGTGCTAAGGTCAGTTTAAACGGGGCTTTTCGGGAAATTTACCGTGACGATCTGGCATTTGACCGGCTTGCTGTACAGAATTGTTTTTACAAGGGCAAAGTGGCTGGTCACGGCATTGCTGCTATCGCTGCCTTTCCTCCAGATATCACCTGCCACTGCGAACCCCGTCCGCATCGCTGTCGGTGAATGGCCACCTTACTTTTCCGAGGAGGCCACAGGCTTCGGGACTTATGCCCAGGTTGTGACCAAAGCCTTTGAGCTGGAAGGCCTCGACGTCGAATACGGCTTCTTTCCCTGGAAACGGGCGTTGCTGGAGACCCAGGAAGGCCGCTGGGATGCCTCTGCCGGTTGGGGCAGAACCTCGGAACGGGAACCCTTTTTCCATTTCTGCGATGCCGTGCTCATGGAATTCGAACAGTTTTTCTATGCAGTCGACCGTCCGGTTTCAGCGAAAGACATGAGCGACCTTGAAGGACTGAGCCTCGGTGTGATCGAAGGTGCTGCCCTCGGAGAGGACCTTGACCGGCTGGTCTCGAAAGGCACCGTCACCATCACCCGGCAGGCGACGCTGGAAGATCTCTTCATCATGCTCAATGTCGGCCGTATCGACCTTGTCATGAGCAATGGCGAAGTTGCTGCCGATTCGATCTCCAAGGCCTTTCAAGGCGGCGGTGCCGAGAGGTTCCGCCCCCTGACGGACGTCGCGGTTGAATGGGACTACAGGGTGATCGTCTCGAAAAAGATCGAAAAGGGCGAAGAGCTCTGTACCCGGTTCAATCATGGGCTGAAGGCGCTGCGCGACAGCGGAGAATACGACCGGCTGCTCTGGCCGGAGCAGATCAAGGAAGATAACGGCGAAAACAGCCCCTCCTGAAGCAAGTTCTCTTGCCCCTCGCCGAGCCCTTTCAAGCGAGGCCACTTCCTTGTCACAATGATTTCAACCTCCGCCTCTTCACATGCCGGCAATACGCCCCATGTCATTGAAAAGTCATCCTTACGGGAACCGGACCAGATGCAGATCCACGCAGACCTGACGCAACCAGCCATCGTCGACAGTGCCACGCTCGACTGGGTGCCTTCACCCATGGCCGGTGTCGAAAGGCGCATGCTGGAGCGCGATGGCGGCGAGGTTGCCCGGGCGACCAGCCTGGTCCGCTATGCACCCGGCTCAGCCTTTTCCGCTCACAAGCACGAGATGGGCGAGGAGTTTCTTGTTCTGGACGGTGTCTTTTCCGACGAAAGCGGCGACTTTCCCAAAGGCATGTATGTGCGCAACCCACCCGGTTCCAGCCATGTGCCATCCAGCGAGCCGGGGGCGGTGATCCTGGTGAAATTGCGCCAGATGCAGCCGACTGACGATGCCTTTGTCCGCATCAACACGCTGGACCCCGCCGGCTGGCAGAACGGTCGCGCGGGCGAACACATCCTGCCTCTCTTCATCAGCCCGGACGAGGAAGTCGTCATGCTCGATTGGGAACGCGGTGCGGCCTTTGACACACAGGCCTTCCCCGGCGGGGTGGAATATTTTGTCGTTGAGGGAAGTTTTTCAGACGAGAGCGGCCGCCATGACCAGGGCACCTGGCTGCGCCTGCCACCCGGAAGCCGTCAGAGGGTCAGCACCACACAGGGAACCCGCGTGTGGCGCAAGACCGGTCATCTGGCTGGCTGATGACCCGGCAGCAGGTTTGACGAAGCTTTGGCCAGCATCGACGTGACGATCCTCTTGTGAAACGGCAGGATGAGTGCCAGGTAGGCATGGCCTGCTATATTGTGGCGTTTGCAGCAGGTCGCGGCGAAGATCTTCGGTGTGTCTCCGGCGGAGCGGAAGACGGAAATCCGGAAATCCTGGTGCCAGTCGTCCTCACCAAGAATGATCTCGTTCTCGGCAACGGAATAGATCCTGAAGAAACCGATCCGGTCTCCCGGCCCCTTCGCAGCAGGATCGGGCGCGCCCTGGTTCTCCGAGAGCTTTTTGGTCGTCTTCATCCCGGCAAGTCCGACCAGCCGGTCGCGCAAGGACATCAAAGCCGACACCCAGCCTATTTCGGCCGTCAGAATGTGATTGGCCAGAACCCGCATGTCGGCAACGGCGAGATCGTCCCTCCCCTCAAGCGGCATGGAAAAGGTGTCGAGATAGTCATTCGGCGCGGCATAGGCGTGGAGGCGGCTTTCCGCCGGTAGCGTGTCGGCTGTGCTCATGCCCGGCTCCTGTCGAATGTTGCAAGCAGGAGAAGCATAACCCCGTTTCCTCGCGCGCCCCCTGAGCAGATTGCCGCAGTTGAGAACGCTCCGAGAAACCAAAACCTTCCCGCAGTCGTCCCGGACGCAGCGAAGCGTAGATCCGGGACCGGTGAGCCGAGGCCTATCATGGACATGACCGACAATGGCGATGTCCCTGCCTCCCCGGTCCCGGCTCGCGCTGTGCTTGGCCAGGATGACGATGGCGGGATTTTCAGAGCAACCAAATGGCCGGTTTTCCCGCCGTCCCTTTCAAACCAGAGACTTCAGCCCCAGGCGCCGGCAAAGGCGATTTCGTCGAGCGGCTTGCGGCTGCTCGGTGTTTCGCGTGTCTGCAGGCTTTCCGGCAGCTCGGCGACATCGCCGCGGCGGCCGATGGCGAAGGCGATATGTGGCTGGAAGCGTGATGGTACGCCGAGCTTTGAATGGATCTCGTCCTTCAGGATGCCGGCCATGCCGTGGCTGTGATAGCCAAGCGCGGTGGCCTGCAGCGCTGCATGGGTCCATGCGGATCCGGCATCGAACACATGGGCACCGTTCGCCCGGTTGGGCTTGCCGTCCTTGCCGTCCACCTCACTGTCGGAGAAGAGATAGACAAGCGCGGAGGCGTGCCGGGCCCAGTCGCGATTGAACGGGTTGAGCAGGTCGACCAGGGTCTGCCAGTTGGCATCGCCGCGACGGGCATAGACAAAGCGCCAGGGCTGGATGTTGAAGGCTGACGGCGCCCAGCGGGCGGCTTCCAGGATCGTCTTCAGGTCCGCCTCCGGCATTTCGGAACGGTCGAAGGAGCGCGGCGACCAGCGGTCGACAAACAGGTTTTCGATCGGGTGGGCGGGCGTACGGGCAGTCATCGGGTTTTCTCCAGTCTCTGGTCCGGGCTTGTAGCTGCCCGGACGAGGTGGAGATAGGGCGTTTTTATCTTTATATCAAGATACTTTGTATCGAGATATTATTCTGCTGGTACCAGGTCCCCTTTTCTTGCCGGTTTTGCCGCAATCGCCGGGGCGACCAAAATGGCAGAGAGAACCAAGGCAGCCGAGGCGGCTTCCCGCAGACCTATGGTCTCGCCAAAGACCAGCCAGCCGACAAGGAACATGGTGGGAAGCTCGAAGCTTCCGGCGGCTGCGGCGCGCACCGGCCCCACCTTCTGGCAGGCGATTGTGAAGAGGATCTGGGGGATAAGCGCAGTCGCCAGCCCCATCGTGACGATCAGTGCCCATTCGTTACCTGTGGAGGGCAGCACCGAGCCCTGTCCCTCATGGATTGCCAGGGGCAGGAGCCCGATGACGGAACCGGAGAGCCCGCAGGCCGTTCGTTCCGCGGAATTCAGAGCACCGGCAAGACCGCTGAGGACGACCACAAGAAAGCCGAAGGCGACCGGTGCCGGAACGGCCCACAGGAGTGCCTGGAAGACCTCGGGAGAGAGCGTCGACGGGTCGAGCAGAAGTGCGGCCGCCACCACAACCAGTCCGGCGGCGGCAAAGGAACGCCACGTCAGAGCCTGCCGCAGAAGCAAAAAGGCAAAGAGGGCTGCGAAGACCGGGTAGGACATATAGACTACGCCGGCTGCGGCCACCGGCGCAGTCTGCAAGGCTTCCAGATACCCGATCAGGCTGAGACCGAGCACGCATCCTGCTCCAGCCATCAGCAGCGCCCCGCCCCGCTTGTGCTTTTGCAAAGGCAGGAACGGCAAGAGGAAGACCACGGAAAATCCGTACCGGTAGAGCGCAATCGTCGCCGGCCCCGTCCCCAGTCCCTGGAGTTCCCGGACGAAGACGGGAACCAGGCCGAAACAGGCGGCCGAGGCGGCAATGACGAGCGTTGCTCTGGTGGGGTCAAGACGAAGGAAGGAAAGGGTCGCGGTCTTCATGCTTCGTCGATACAGCTGTCAGGCGAATAAATGAAATTCCTAGTTTTCATCTTCTTCATGAAATGGTTTCATGTAGACCATGATCCCGCGTCTTGCCCTGCATCACCTCACCCTGCTTTCGGCCCTGAACGAAACCGGCAGCATGACCGCGTCCGCCTCCCGCCTCGGCGTGACCCAATCCGCCGCTTCACATCGGCTGAAGGAGGCCGAAAGACGCCTCGGTCTCACACTGGCGCGACGGGCGGAGAACAGGATCGAACTAACGCCGGAAGGCGAACGGCTGCGGCACCTCGGGGACACCTTCCTCGCCGAGCTTTTCCGCCTGGAACAGGAACTGGAAGCCTCCGCCCGAGACGCCAAGCTGCTGGTCCGCCTTGGGCAGGCGACCTACAGCCGCTATCACTGGTTCCCCGCCTTTCTTGCCTATCTTGAGGCTTCCGACCCGCAACTCAGTGTAGACCTGTCGTCCCGGGCAACCGCCCATCCGCTCGCTTCGCTGCTTGACGGGTCCGTCGACGTGTCGCTTGTTTTCGGACGGGAACCGGCTCTTTCACAATTCCGCTCGGTGAAACTCGGAACGGACCCGATCGTCGCCGTCCTTGCCAGAAAACATCCGCTGGCAGCCGAACCAATCGTCAACAGCGAGAACATGGGCGACGAACGCTTCTTCGTCTATCCGCTGACGGCTGAACCCGGATTCGACTGGACCACACTGCTCGGCGCCCCAAACCAACCCTTCCGGCGGCTGACGCCGATGCCGACACCCGAAGCGGTGATCGATCTGGTGCGGGCAAACTTCGGCGTCGCCATCTTTTCCAAATGGGCGATCGAGCCGGAATTGGCCGACGGTACGCTCGTCTCCCGCCCGATTGCCGAAGGCGGCGTCGTCATGGACTGGTGGTGCGTGCGGCGCGCCTCGGATCCGGACGACAGTCCGGCAGCCCGCCTCACGGCCGCATTGGCGGCGTGGAGCCGGGAGACCGAGCGGGCGCTGTCGACCCTTGCTTTCGGCGGCGGAACGACCGGGGCCTGAAACGCCTTGTAAAAAATGGCTAGTGCTGCAGCCGGGAACTGACCTAAGCTTGCCTCAGGAACCGAAAGGGGCACGGATGGCACTTTCCGAAAAGGCGCGCAAACGCGGACTGGTTCTGGCCATGGGCACTCTCGGTGGCCTGGTGATGCTGGATGAAACTATCCTCGGTGTCTCCCTGCCGGCGATCCGCTCGGAAATGGGCCTCTCGCCGACCGTCACCCACTGGATCATCAACGCCTACATGCTGACCTTCACCTGTTTTGCCGCCATCGGCGGCAAGGCGATCGATCTCTTCGGCCTGCGTCCGGCGCTGATCGTCAGCGGCCTGGTCTTCACCGCTGCGAGCCTCCTGGCCGGGTTCGCGGACGGGGCTGCCATGCTGATCACCATGCGCGTGGTCCAGGGCCTGTGCGCGGCAATCCTCTTCCCGATGACCTTCGCCGCGGCAACCCTCACCTTCGACAAGGCGGAGCGCGGCCGCGCCATCGGAATTCTCGCCGGCATGGCGACCGTCTTTCTGGCGGCGGGTCCCCTGCTTGGCGGCGTGCTGACCGACTTCCTCTCCTGGCGCTGGGTGTTCTGGGTCAACATTCCCGTCGTCGCCGTGGGCGGCGTATTGGCCTACCTGCTTTGGCAGAAACCGGATCAGGAAATCCCGCGCCCGGTGATCGACCGGATCGGCCTCATTTTCCTGCTGATCGGCATGACGGGACTGATCTTCGGCCTGATGGAAGGTCCCGACTTCGGCTGGACGTCCGCCACAATCCTCATCAGCCTTGCAGCCGGCCTGGCGGGACTTGTCGCCTTCATCGCCTTTGAAGCCCGGCAGGAAAAGCCTCTGATCGACGTGCGCCTCTTCCGCAACAAGGCCTTTCATGCCAGCGCGCTGGTCATTCTGCTGACCCAGATGAGCAAGATCGTAGTGGCGATCTACATTCCCCATTTCCTGCAGCTGGACATGAAATTCTCGGCGCTCTACGCGGGGCTTGCGACCGTGATCGCGGTGATTCCCTTCCCGTTTCTTTCCGCCGCCGTCGGCAGGTTCGCCGACACGCACGGTTCACGCCGCCCTGTGCTGCTGGCGCTGGCCGTTGTCGCATTCGCAAGCGCTGCCATGGGCGGCCTGACCCAGTTCCAGAATTACTGGGTGCTGGCGCCGGTGCTGCTGATCTGGGGCATCGCCCTGCCCTTCGCCATGATCCCGACCGGCCGGATCACCGCCAACGCGGTGCCGCTCGAAAAGCAGGGAGAGGTCAGCGGCCTTGTCATCACCGCCCGGCTGGTCGGCGGCACGCTCGGCGTCACCATGGGCAGCGTGCTCCTGGCCATGGGCGCCGGTTTCGGCTCCATCTTCTGGGTGATGGGCGGCCTCATCGCACTCAGCTGTGCCTATGGCATGACGGCGTTTGCGAAAGATGCGCCTGAGCCCGCGAAGTCTTGAACGGTTATCTCATTGCATCGACAGGTGAGACGGGAGATCAGACGAAGTCACCCTTGTACTGCTCCCGAAGCACATTCTTCTGGATCTTGCCCATGGTGTTGCGGGGCAGGCTTTCCAGGACATGAACCTTCTTGGGCTGCTTGAACTTCGCCAGCCGGTCGCTCAGGGATGACTGGACACTCTCCTGCTCCAGATCCGCACCGGGCTTTGGCGCCAGGACCGCCACCACCGCCTCGCCGAAATCGGGATGAGGAACGCCGATAACCGCGCTTTCGGCAACGCCCGGCAGTTCATCGAGCAAGGCTTCCACTTCGGCCGGATAGACATTGAAGCCACCGGAGATGATCAGGTCCTTGGACCGGCCGACAATGGCAACATAGCCGTCCGCGTCGATCCGGCCCATGTCGCCGGTGATGAAATAGCCGTCCGCGCGGAATTCCTGCGCAGTTTTCTCCGGCATGCGCCAGTAGCCCATAAAGACATTCGGGCCCTTGATCTCGATGATCCCGACCTCGCCCTGTGGCACCTCGCGGCCGGTCTTCGGATCGACAACGCGCAAGCCGACGCTCGGCAACGGAAAGCCGACGGTCCCCGGGCGGCGCTCGCCGTCATAGGGGTTGGAAGTGTTCATGTTGGTCTCGGTCATGCCGTAGCGTTCCAGGATCGCGTGGCCGGTCCTGTCCGAGAATTCCCTGTGCACTTCCGCCGAAAGCGGTGCCGACCCGGAAATGAATAGCCGCATGTGCCGTGCCAGATCGCGGGTGAAGCGGTCGGACCCCAGAAGACGGGTATAGAAGGTCGGCACGCCCATCATGGCCGTTGCCTTCGGCAAGGCGGCAAGCACCTGTTCCAGATCGAATTTCGGCAGGAACAGCATGGAGCCGCCGGCCATCATCAGGCAGTTGGTGGCAACGAACAGCCCATGGGTATGAAAGATCGGCAGGGCATGCAAAAGCACGTCGTCCGTCGTGAAACGCCAGTATTTCACCATGGTCTGCGAGTTTGACGCCAGATTGCCATGGCTGAGCATCGCGCCCTTGGAACGGCCGGTGGTGCCGGAAGTGTAGAGGATCGCGGCAAGGTCCTCCTCGTCACGCTGCACGGCCTGAAAGTCGGCCGGCATTTCGTCCGCGAGCTGACGCAGACTGCCCTCGCCATTGGCGTCCAGCGTTTGCAGCCGGGCGCCCGCCTTCTGCGCGGTTCCGGCAAGCGCATCCGCATTGGCCGGATCGCAGACGAAGACCGCCGGTTCCGCATCGCCGACGAAATAGGCAATCTCGGCCGCTGTATAGCCGGTGTTGAGCGGCAGGAAAACACCGCCTGCCCGGATGGTGCCGAGATAGGCCATCAGAGCGTCCGGGGTCTTCTCCACCTGGACGGCCACCCGGTCGCCGGGCCGCACACCGAGCTTATGCAGCGCTCCTGCATATTGAGCCGAGCGGGCGAGCATCTGCGCATAGGTCACCTGCGACCCGTCCGCCAGTTCCAGAAAGGTCTTCTCCGATTCGGGAATGAAGGCGGTTAGGGCGTCAAAGAGGTGGTTGCTCATTGTGAAGATCCGGTTTCGCAGGCGACAGAAGCTCTGAAGTGCCCAAATTTAAAGCAAGTCTGCCATTTTTGGGCAAGTCTTCGAAAGGCGAATGCGACGACATTACCGTTTCATAAAGCTTTGGCCTCATGCTGGAGCCTGGCCGCAAATTTGCTTCGTCAAAATTTCCGCACGTTCAGCTGAGACGAGTGAGCGCCGAACCAGCAAGCTTTAGACACGGAAGACATCCATGACGACGTTCCGACCGCAGACCCTTGCCGAATTCATCGCAGACGGCGCCATTCACGCAATCGGCATCTGCCTTGGCCTGTCGGCAACAGTGATCCTGGCGGTCACGATGTGGAATTCCGGCGACCCGGCGCGCCAGGCGACCGTGATGATCTACGCCGCCTGCCTCATGGCGATGCTGATCTGCTCCGCGCTCTACAACATGCTCGCCCGCGACAACAAGACGGGCATCCTGCGCCGCCTCGACCATGCGGCGATCTTCCTCCTGATCGCCGGCACCTATACGCCGCTCGCCGCCATGATCATCGGCGGCTGGACGGGCGGCATCCTGCTGGCTGTCGTCTGGACCGGGGCGCTGGCAGGCGCGATCGTCAAGCTTCTGCACCTGACCGGCCTTGAGAAGCTGTCCGTGCCCATTTATCTGGCGCTCGGCTGGGTGGTGGTTTTCGCGGCCAATCCCCTGATCGAGAAGGCGTCCACCTTCGGCTTCTGGATGATCGTCGCGGGTGGATTTCTCTATACCACCGGAACGGTGTTCTACGCCTGGAAACGCCTGCCGTTCCAGAACGCCATCTGGCACGCCTTCGTCTTGGCCGCCGCCGTGTGCCACTTCAGCGCCGTCTTTCATGACGTGGCAATGGCAAGGGCGCTCTAGATTTCAAGCCACTCGTCCACCAGCGTCTTCTTGGCCGAGCGAAGCGCGAGCCGGGATGACTGACTGAAGGGTCATAAAAAAGGCAGCTTCCTGGGAAGCTGCCTCTCGTTCATTTGGCCCGAATGAGCTCCCTTAAGCTTCGCTGTTCGGGTCCTTTTCCAGGACGATCACCTTTGTCTGCAGCGGCACCCGGCCGAAGAGGTCGATCACGTCCTGCTGCCACATGCGGATGCAGCCGGAAGAGACGCTTTTGCCGACGGAGTCGGGCTGGTTGGTGCCGTGGATACGGAACAGCGTGTCGGTCGCGCCTTGCCACAGGTCCATGGCACGCGCACCAAGCGGGTTCTTCAGCCCGGGCGGATACCCCTTTTCCCAATACTGCTTCAGCGACGGCTTGCGGGCGATCATTTCCTGCGGAGGCCGCCACAACGGATGTTCGCGCTTGACGCGGATCTTCGCTTCGCCCGACCAGGCGAACCCGGCCTTGCCGACACCGATGCCGTAGCGCAGCGCCTTGCTGTTGCCGAGCGTCCAGTAGAGGAAATTGTTGTAAGGGTCGACGATGATCGTGCCCGGCCGTTCGCGTGTCTTGTACTCGACAACCTGCCGCCAGTATTTCCGGTCGAATTTCTGGTAGTTGATGGCCGGCCAGGTGAAATCACCGTCCGGCAGTGCCGCATAGGCCGTTGCGTAATCGAATTCCTCACCGGGCAGTTCTGCCTGATCGGGCAGGCCGACCAGCCCGACGGATTGACATCCGGCCAGCGCAGCTGCGCTCAAGACCAGGCCGCCGGCCAGAAAACCGCGGCGGTGCATCAGGATTGCCACTCTTACAACCTCACCTTCACCCGGACGCGGTGCCGCTTCCGGACCTTGGAATTTTCCGGGCTTCTTCTTGAGCCAGGTTTTCAACAGTTGCAAGTCACATTCGCTGATGAGCCTTACATTCCGGGGCAGAATCTCTAGATTAACGCGTGTTGTGTCTTCCCTGCCCCAGTCCCAAGGTTCTTCCGTGCAAAGCTCCCCTCAGAAATCCCCCTTCCCCGTGTTCGACGGTCACAACGACACGCTGCTCAAGCTTGAAATCGACGCGATGAAGGGCACCGAACGCAACTTCTTCGATCGGTCAGATACAGGACATGTCGACTTTGTCCGGGCTGAAGAAGCCGGGTTTGCCGGTGGGCTCTTCGCCATGTTCGTGCCAAGCAATCCGGACCAGGACTTCACCAAGCCCTTCAACCCGAACGACGCCGCCAATTACCAGCCTGTGCCGCAGAAACAGGCGCTCGATTTCACCAATCGCCTGATGGAGCGCGCACAGGAGATCGAAGCCCAGTCCGAGGGCAATGTCGTCATCTGCCGGACGCCGGCGGAAAACAGGGAAACGGTGGAAGCCGGCAAGATGGCGGTCAGCCTGCATATCGAGGGTGCGGAAGCCATCGACACCAATCTTTATGCACTGGAAGAGCTTTATGGCCGCGGCCTGCGTTCGCTCGGCCTGGTCTGGAGCCGGGAAAATGCCTTTGGTTACGGCGTGCCGATGGCGCACCCAGCCTCCCCGGACACCGGCCCGGGCCTGACCGGCCCCGGCAAGGATCTGGTGCGCGGCTGCAACCAGCTCGGCGTCCTCCTGGATGTCTCCCATCTCAACGAAAAAGGCTTCTGGGATCTCGCCCGGATCACCGAGCGGCCGATCGTCGCCAGTCACTCCAATGCCCACGCGATCTGTGCCAGCAGCCGCAATCTCACCGACAAGCAGCTGGACGCGATCAAGGAAAGCGGCGGGCTCGTCGGCATCAATTTCCATGTCGCCTTCCTGCGGCCTGACGGCGGCCATTCCCGCGATACGGCCCTGTCTGTCATTGCCGACCACGCCGCCTACCTGGCCGACCGGCTTGGCGAGGATTGCGTTGCGCTCGGATCCGATTTCGACGGTTGCGTCCTGCCCCGCGACATTGGCGACGTCACCGGCCTCGGACGGTTGATGGAGGAGCTGGATGGCAGGGGCTTCAACGAAGCTGTCCTGGAGAAACTCGCCTGGAAGAACTGGATCTCGGCTCTGGAGAAAGCCGCAGCCTGACGAGGGGCGAGGAAGTCCTGCGACACCCCGCTCGCAAATTTGTGACTGGGGCTCCCGACTTAGCGATTGCATTTGCGCGACGGCGGCTAAACAATGCATTTATTGTCATTTTTGGCAGCCGTCCAAGGATGCAGAACGGCATGGATCTGAACCGCACCAGAAGCCCGGTAGGACCGTTGGCGTGAAGAGGCGGGCAGAAGCTTAGACCGGCAGGATGGCTGTGTGTGGTAGGCACGCCCCATTGACCGATCCTTCGCAACCGCGAATGACCGGGTGGAGACAGACGAGATCGTGGCCGGTGTGAATCTCCGGCCACGATCTTGCTTTGCGTTGCCAATAGACCGCTAGATCAGCGGACGCACAACCTGAATCGGTTGAGCGTCCAAAAGCTGATCGATCTTGAAGTGGTAGTGCATCTTATGTGCATTCTCCCGAACGCACATAAGATGCACTAGCCTGGTCTGACGCGGAGACGGCCATACGCGCGGCCACTGGGGGGCAGCAACTTGAATGTGTTACTTGTCGCGGACAGACGTTCGCCGGTCAGAGGAAACTCGAAAGGCAAACGGGCCCGCAAGTCCGACGCGGTCTATCAGGATCTGAAGCGCAAGATCCTGACCGGAGAAATGACGTCCGAGAGCCCGATCACCGAACAATCCCTTGCCCAGGACTATGGCTGCGCTCAGAGCACCATCCGCGAAGCCTTGATGCTGCTGCAGGAATACGGCCTGGTGGAGCGGCGCGGCTACCAGGGTACATTCGTGACCAATCCGAGCCCGCTGGAAGCCCGGCTGATGCTGAAACTGCGGCTCAATATCGAGGCGACCGGCATCGTCGAGGCGGTGAACCGCATCACGCAGGATCAGCTTGACGAGGTCATCGAGTTGGACGACCGGTTCGAGGAATGCCGTAACCGGCGGGATGTCTTCGGCTGCGCCGAAGCCGACCGGGCCATGCACCTGAAGCTCTTCAAGATCGCCAACATGCCTGTGCTGGAGCCCGTGCTTGTCCGGACTTTCATGATCCTGCAGCGGGTCATGTTGTCGACCCCGCGGCCGGAAGTCTCCTGGACCCGGCCCAACGTCACGCCTCACCGCACCATTCTCGACGCCATCGCCACCCGCAACGCTGAGATTGCCCTGGAAGCGCTGCAATCGCATATCCTGTCGAGCGCAGTTCTGCTGGCACCGCAATTCTACGGCACGGATCTGGCTCTGCTTCAGGACCAGTTCGAAGCCGGCCCCGTCCAGACGGCGGGTCTGGCCGTGCGCTGAGTTGTCGTCAGATCCCCATTTCGTCATCCCGGACGGAGCGCAGCGAAGATCCGGGAACGGGGAGCCAGTGGCCTGTCAAAAGCTTTCCTGAAAGACCGCGACCGTGGCTCGCCGGTCCCGGCTCGCGCTTCGCTTGGCCAGGATGACGTCGGTGAAGTTGAACATTGCCGCCAGTCAGAAAGCGCCGCTCAGGCGCTTTCCATCATCTGTTGCTGCGTGAGCATTGCCGCGCCGATCAGCTCCTTGGTGTAGTCGCATTTCGGCGCTTCGAAGATCGCGTCGGCCGTTCCGGCCTCCACTACCTTGCCCCGTTGCATCACCATCACCGTGTCGGACAGGGCCCGGACGACGGCAAGATCGTGGCTGATGAAGAGATAGGTCAGGCCGTAGCTCTTCTGCAGGTCGCGCAGAAGTTCGACGACCTGTTTCTGGATGGTGCGGTCGAGGGCCGACGTCGGCTCGTCGAGAACCACCAGTTCCGGCTTCAGCACCATGGTACGGGCAATTGCGATGCGCTGACGCTGTCCGCCGGAGAACTCGTGCGGATAGCGGTTGCGCATGATCGGATCGAGCGAGACTTCCTCCAGTGCCTTGCAGGCGCGTTCGTCCCGCTGCTTGGCGTTGAGCGACGGCTCGTGCACCATCAGGCCTTCGGAGATGATCTGGCCGACGGTCATGCGCGGGCTGAGCGACCCGAAGGGATCCTGGAAGATCAGCTGCATGTCCTTGCGCAGGCCCCGCATTTCTGCCCGGTTTTTGCCGGAGATCTGCTGGCCATGGAACACCACCCGGCCACCGGCCGGAAGCAGGTTCAGGATGGCGCGGCCGAGGGTCGACTTGCCCGAGCCGCTTTCGCCGACGATGCCGAGCGTCTGGCCCTTGCGGAGCGAGAAGCTGATATTGTCGACGGCGCGCAGGATGTGCTTGGGCTTCAGGAAGCCGGAGTCCAGTTCGAATTCAACCTCGACCTTCTGCGCTTCCAGCAAGACCGGATTGCTGTCGGGAACCGGTGGCTTGTGGCCGGTCGGTTCGGCATCCAGCAGCATCTTGGTATAGGGATGCCCCGGGTGATTGAAGATCTGGCCGGTTTCGCCGCTCTCCACCACCTCGCCGGTCTTCATCACATAGACCCGGTCGGCGATGCGCCGGACGATGCCGAGATCGTGGGTGATGAAGATCACCGCCATGCCGAGCCGCTTCTGCAGGTCGGCGAGCAGGTCCAGGATCTGGGCCTGGGTGGTCACGTCGAGCGCGGTCGTCGGCTCATCGGCGATCAGGACGTCCGGATCGTTGGCAAGCGCCATGGCGATCATGACACGCTGGCGCTGGCCGCCGGACATTTCGTAGGGATAGGCGTTGATCTTGCGTTCGGGCTCGGGAATGTTCACCAGCTTCAAGAGATCCAGCGCCTTGGCCTTGGCCGCTTTCCACGACAACCCGCCATGCACCACCATCGGCTCCGCCAGCTGGCGGCCGATCGTATAGAGCGGGTCGAGGGAGGTCATGGGCTCCTGGAAGATCATTGTGATCTTGGCACCGCGGATCTTGTTGAGCTTGCCGACCGGCAGTCCGAGGATGTTGGAGCCCTCGTAGATCACCTCGCCTTCCGTCCGACCGTTCGAGGCCAGAAGCCCCATGGCGGCCATCATGGTCTGGCTCTTGCCGGAGCCGCTCTCGCCGACGATGGCGACGGTCTCGCCCGCTTCCACGTGGATGTCGACGCCGCGCACCGCATTGATGGTGCCGGTCGCGGTCTCGAAGTCCACTTTCAGATCCCTGATGGAGAGGACCGTCTTGTTGGTTTCCTGGGTCATTCTTGCTCTCCTACCGGTCTTTCGGATCCAGGGCATCGCGCAGGCCGTCGCCGATGAAGTTCAGCGCAAACAGCGTCGATGTCAGGAAGATGGACGGGAAGATGAGCATCCAGGCGGCGCCCTGCAGGTTGCGGGCCCCTTCAGAGATCAGCACGCCCCAGCTTGTCATCGGCTCCTGGATGCCGAGCCCCAGAAAGGACAGGAAACTTTCCAGCAGGATAACCTTGGGCACCAGCAGCGTCATGTAGACCACCACGGGACCGAGCGTGTTCGGAATGATGTGCCGGCGCACGATTCCGCCGTCGGCAACACCGAGTGCCTCGGCCGCCTGTACATATTCCTGCCGCTTGATGGTGAGCGTCTGGCCGCGCACGATACGGGCCATGTCGAGCCACTCGACCGCACCGACGGCGATGAACATCAGGATGAAGTTCCGGCCGAAGAACACCACGAGCATGATCACGAAGAAGATGAAGGGCAGCGAATAGAGGATGTCGACGACACGCATCATCATCTGGTCGACCCGTCCGCCGAGATAGCCGGAGGTGGCGCCGTAGATCACGCCGATGGAGATCGCGACGATGGTTGCCAGGAGGCCGATGGTCAGCGAAACACGCCCGGCGATAAAGGTCCGGGTCATCATGTCACGGCCGTTGGCGTCCGTACCGAAATAGAAATGCATGAAGTTGATGTCGGCCGTGATCCGGGCCGACATCTTGTCCTCGGACATGTCCGACAAGACGGCGTTGGCGAAGAGGTCGCTGCGGTCGAAATACTGCACGATGCGCGGGTCGATCTCACGCTTGGAGCTGACCAGCGCGACGACCTTGTCGCCATCGCGCTGATAGGACTCGACCGTCACCCGGCCGCGCTTGGCAGCGGACATGAAGCCGGGCTCCACCTGTTCGGGTCGCGGATAGGCTGAGAGGCTGGACGGCACCTTCACGTAGTCCCGGTAGACGGTGTCGTAGCTGTGAGAAGAAAGGATCGGGCCGAAGATCGAGATCAGCCCGATCACGGCCAGTACGATCATGGAGGCGACGGCCGCGCGGTTGGCCAGCAGCCGGTCGCGCGCGTCGTCCCAGAGCGAACGCCCCTTGGCGGGCACGTCAGCAGAAGAGGTTGCAGTCAGGGTCAAGGTTCAACTCCCCTCAGTCGTAGCGCACGCGCGGATCGAGCACCGCATAGAGCAGATCCACGACGAGGTTGAACAGGATAACGAAACAGGCCACCACGACGACCGTGCCCATGACCAGGGTGTAGTCGCGGTTGAGAGCGCCCTGGACGAAGTAGCGGCCGATGCCGGGAATGCCGAAAATGGTCTCGATGACGACCGAACCGGTCAGGAGCGCGGCCGCAGCCGGGCCGAGATAGGAGACCACCGGCAGAATGGCGCCGCGCAGGGCATGGACGACCACGATCATGTAGGACGTCAGGCCATAGGCCCTTGCCGTGCGTACATGGTTGGATCTCAGCGCCTCGATCATCGAGCCGCGCGTCAGGCGGGCGACTACGGCGATCTGCGGCAGGGCGAGTGTCACGACCGGCAGGACCCGGTTGACGAAGGCACCGCCGTTCCAGCCGCCGACCGGTAGCCAGCCGAGCCAGACGCCGAGGATGAGCGTCAGGATCGGCGCCACGACGAAATTCGGGATCGTCACGCCGAGGGTTGCCGCCGCCATCACCGAATAATCGGTGGTCTTGTTCTGACGGAGGGCCGCGATCACGCCAAGCGTACCGCCAACGACGAGAGCCAGGCACAGTGCGGAAAGGCCCAGCTGGATCGAGATCGGCAGGCTCTGGGCAAAGAGTTCGTTGATCGAGAAATCGCGGAAATAGAAACTCGGACCGAAGTCGAGACGGGCAACGCTCTGAAGGTAAAGCAGGTACTGGTTCCAGAGCGGCTCGTTGAGATGATAGATCTTGTTCAAATTCTCCATCACCTTGGCTTCCAGCGGGCGTTCCAGATCGAACGGTCCCCCGGGTGCAATGCGGATCAGGAAGAAAGAGAGAGTGACAATCAGAAACAATGTCGGGATTGCGCCGAGCAATCGACCGAGGACATAGCGGAGCATAGGCATGGCCCTGTTGTTGACCGGCGGTCTTTGCTGCGATTGCTAGATCGATGCCGCCTTGCAAGAACCGGCAGGGAATCCCTGCCGGTCTCGTTGTTGCCAGGTTATTCGGTGATGCTCATCCAGCGGGTCGGATGGACGTTGAGGAGGTTGTCCTCGTATCCGGCGATCTTGTCGGAGACAAGATTCATCGACCCGTAGTACATCATCGGAATGAACGGCAGATCCCGCATGAAGAGCGCTTCGGCCTGCTTCAGGATGTCGGCGCGCTTTTCAAGGTCGGTCGTGACGGCCGCCTCGTCCATGAGTGCATCGTACTCAGGATTGTTGTAGCGGGCGTAGTTGAAACCGTCATTGTCGCTTTCGACCATGAACAGGAAGTTCTGCGGATCGGAATAGTCGCCGATCCAGCCTGCACGGGCGACGTCGAAGTCCTGACGGTCACGCAGCATGGCGTAGTGGGTCTTCGTGTCGGTGTTGATCAGGTTGACGTTCACACCAAGCGGCTTCCACATGTCGGCGATGGCAACGGCCGTGTTCTTGTGGTTTTCGGAGGTGTTGTAGTTGATCGTCAGCTCGAACGGCTTGTCCGGACCATAGCCCGCGTTGGTGAGAAGCTCGAGAGCCTTCTCTTCGCGGTCGATCTGGGACAGGTCCTTGTAGTCGGCATAGGCCGGGTCGCCGTAGTTGTCGATGCCCGGCGGCACGAAGGAATAGCCGGCGACCATCGTGGAGCCCCAGATTTCCTCGGCGAGGAACTCACGGTCGATCGCCATTGACAGGGCCTGGCGGACGTCCGGGTTCTTCAGCACTTCGTCCTCATGGTTGAGGGCGTAGTAGTAGGTGCCGAGATAGGGCGCCACGCGGAACTGGTCACCCAGGTTTTCGCGCATGAAGGCGACCTGTTCGGTCGGCGCGTCGTCGTTGGAATGCAGTTCGCCGGCCTGGAACCGGCGCAGGGCCGCACCGCGGTCTTCCGTCGGATAGAAGAAGACGGTGTCGATCTTGACGTTGTCTGCATCATGATAGTTCGGGTTCTTGACCGCTTTCACATGAGCGTTCGGAATGAACTCGGCCAGCGTGTAGGCACCGTTGGTGACCATGTTTTCGGCCTTGACGAAGTCGGAGCCGAACTGATCGACGGAAGCCGGATGGACCGGAAGACCGGTCTGGTGGGCGAGCAGGTTGATGAAGTAGGGCGTCGGAGCTTCGAGGGTGATCTCAAGCGTGTGGTCGTCGATCGCCTTGGCGCCGATCTCTTCCGGCTTGGCTTCGCCCTTGTTGATCTTTTCCGCATTCTTGACCGGATAAAGCACGGTCGCATATTTCGCGCCGGTTTCCGGGTTCATGATGCGCTGAAGCGAATAGACGAAATCGCCCGCGACCACCGGGTCGCCGTTGGACCACTTGGCATCATCGCGCAACGTGAAGGTGTAGGTCAGGCCGTCTTCGGAGACGGTCCATTCCGTGGCAACGCCCGGAATGACCTTCCCGGCGGAGCTGTAGGCAACCAGGCCTTCGTAAAGGTCACGCAGGATGTGCGCTTCGTAGACAGTGGACGTCTTGTGCTGGTCAAGGGTTTCCGGGTCCGCGGTATTCCCGCGGTGGTAGACCATCTCAGCAGTTGCAGTAAGAGATGTGGCAGCCATCAAAGCAGCCGCAAGCGCTGTCACACGCATGGACTTGATCATATCGCTCTCCCCTCTGGGTTTATTGTTGAAGCATAGGAACGATGGGTCACAAGATTCCACGCTCTTTGCGTGCGATCAAGCATCCCCCAACGGCACATTTCGACCTTAGTCGCAAAAAGGCGATGTTTTTGCGCGATCTGCGACGGAATGAGAAAAAAATTCCTCCGTTTTACTGGACAGTCACATAATCCACCCGCAGGCCACGCAACAATGTTTCAATGCTAGCGGCAAAATCGATATATTCCGCTACGGGCCAGATACATGCCCGTATTGGGATTGAAAGACCTGAATTTCCGCGAGCAATAGGCCATATATTGTGGCGTGAAAGGTGCCAGCCCGGTCTTGGTATAAGGCACACGCTGCGGTTGTCCGTAGTTGCGGTACCGGGGCGGGTTCACATAGACGCGGGAACGGTAGGGGTAAGCCCGGCTGTCATAGGGATGATAGTAGTAAGGCGCGCCATAAGGCCGGTAAGGCGGGCCATAGAAGCCGAGGGGCCCTCCAAAAAAGACCCCGCCGCGATAGCCGCCAGTGCCGAAACCAAAGCCGATGCCACCGCCACCGAAGTAAATGCCGTCGGCATGAGCCGGGCTTGCAGTTCCGGCGCCTGCGAGCGCCGCGGATACAGCAACGGCCGCGGCCAGAAGGCAGCCGCGCAAGAACGAGCTGCCGCGATTGAGGCCTGCGGCCTTCCGGGTCTTGTCAGACATGATGCACTCTCCTGTCGGCGCCACGCTGCGCCGGACGGTCGCCCAGTCCACATTTATCGATAGTAGTCCAAAGTCCTCCGGAAATCTCGCTAGAAGCGATCAAAAATATCTGACCATCCTGCCGCCCCGCTTGCGCGGCTGACGCGCGGCCAGTAAACCGGGCGCCGGTCCGATTTTGCGATAAAGAACCCGAAGACACTTCATGGCCCCGCCTCTCCTGATCCTCCGCGATGTTCACCTGACCTTCGGCGGCACGCCGCTCCTCACCGGAGCCGAGCTTTCCGTCTCCGAAGGCGACCGGCTGTGCCTGGTCGGCCGTAACGGCTCGGGCAAGTCGACGCTGCTCAAGATCGCGGCCGGCATGATCGACATGGACAGGGGCGAACGCTTCTTTCAGCCGGGCCGCACCGTGCGCTACCTGCCGCAGGATCCGGACCTCTCGGCCTATTCCACCACGATCGACTATGTGAACGAGGGCCTGACGGAGGGCGACGATCCTTATCGCGGCGCCTATCTGCTGGAAGTGCTTGGCCTCACCGGCAAGGAAGACCCGAAATCGCTCTCCGGCGGCGAGGCCCGCCGGGCAGCTCTCGCGCGCACGCTCGCGCCTGAACCCGATATCCTGCTGCTCGACGAGCCGACCAACCACCTGGACCTTCCGGCAATCGAATGGCTGGAAGAGGAACTGAAGAGCCTGAAGTCGGCCCTGGTGCTGATCTCGCACGACCGCCGTTTCCTGGAGAACCTTTCCCGCGCCAGTGTCTGGATCGACCGCGGCACGTCCCGTCGTATGGAAAGAGGCTTTGCCCATTTCGAGGAATGGCGCGACGAGGTGTTCGAGCAGGAGGAGATCGACCAGCAAAAGCTGGCGCAGAAGATCAAGCGCGAAGAGCACTGGATGACCTATGGCGTCACTGCCAGGCGCAAGCGCAACATGCGCCGGGTGCGTGAACTCGCCGACTTGCGCAAGCAGAAGCGGGAACATCGCGGGCCGCAAGGCACCGCCAAGCTCGCCGCGACCGAGGCCGAGGTCTCCGGCAAGCTGGTGATCGAGGCCAAGGGCATTTCCAAGACTTATGGGACCCGCGCCATCGTCAAGGACTTCTCGACCCGCATCCAGCGCGGCGACCGGATCGGCTTCGTCGGCCCGAATGGCGCCGGCAAGACGACGCTTCTGAAGATGCTGACCGGCGAACTTGCCCCCGACACCGGCTCTACCCGGCTCGGCACCAACCTTGAAATGGTGACGCTCGACCAGAAACGCGAGAATCTCGATCTCACCGACAGCCTCTCCTCGGTGCTCACAGGCGGGCGCGGCGATACGGTCGTGATCGGCGACGAGACCAAGCATGTCATGTCCTATATGAAGGACTTCCTGTTCTCCCCCGAACAGGCCCGCACCCCGGTCGGCGCACTGTCCGGAGGCGAGCGTGCCCGCGCCATGCTCGCAAGGGCACTTGCCAACAAGTCCAACCTGATGGTGCTCGATGAGCCGACCAACGACCTTGACCTCGAAACCCTCGACCTGCTGCAGGAGCTCCTGGCCGACTATCCCGGCACGGCGCTGATCGTCTCGCACGACCGCGATTTCCTCGACCGGGTGGCGACCTCCGTCATCGTCTCGGAAGGAGACGGCCTCTGGCGCGAATATGCCGGCGGCTATTCGGACATGCTGGCACAGCGCGGCGAAGGCGTCACGGCCCGCAAGGTCGAAAAGGCCGCTCCGCAAAAGAAGGAAAAGTCTTCGGAACCAGCAACTTCCACCGCAAGGCCGAGCCAGAAGTCGAAACTCACCTTCACCCAGCAGCATCTCCTGAAGTCTCTTCCCGAGACAATCGAGAAAATTGAAGCGCAGCTTGAAAAGCTCCAGGGCGAAATGAACGACCCGCAGCTCTACGTGAAGAACCCTGACAAATTTGCCAAGATATCGCAGCAAATCACTGATCTGACAGCGGAAAAGGATGCCGCGGAAGAGCAGTGGCTGGAGTTGGAGATGCTGAACGAAGCGGGTTAGCCCCAGCTGCCGCCTCCACCACCTCCAGGACTGTCATGTTCATCGTCTTCCTCCCGGCGCGAGGAATCGAGCTCAATAATTACTGTTTTGGGCCCTTTTGAGGGCAAATCTCTTTTTCGACTTTCTTCGATCATTGATGCGAGCGCATGTCGAATATCGGATTGGCCTTCAGCCAGTAGTTCCGTAATTTCATTCTCAGCATCGAGTAGAAAGTCTCCCGCTTCCTGCACCAATGGCGATTTTGTAGAATAGTCTGAGGCTACAGCCCCCATAAGAAATCCAGCAACGAGTGTGGCGGCGGATACTGCCAGATTTCGTGCACCGTGAATTCCGCGACTGCCAGCTTTTTCAGAAGGAAAGCCACTTCTTTCACAGGCCTGCAACAAGCCCAAAATCCAGTCAGCGTCGTCTTTCGAAATAAGTAATCTTCGACCTGCCGCCTCGACTACAACAACTGCAGGAGCAAACAAATCCGGACGCGTCAGGAACCCTGCAACCGCCTCATCTGCTTCAAGTGCAGTAGGAAATGCTCGAATGAATATTGCCGATGTTTTCACAAGGTCAGCAAATTCCCTGGCAGGCAAGGGATCGAGAGGAGATTGATTTCCGATTTTTCTTTTAATTAAGTCATGTTGAAGATCTAGAAAAGAACCTAATTCCACCGCGGCATCGTAGAGATAAACTATCTTTGACGGCAACTCTTCAGTAGGACCACTAAGTGCAGACTGTAATCGCTCTAGACAAGAATGAAACCCATCCCATCCGTATTCGGTTTCAATGTTCGAATATTTGTTTGAAAATCTTTCGATTTTTAGATTAATTATTTCATGCAATTGTTGTGTTGTAACGTTTGATGCAGCGTCTTGATCTCTTTGATCTCCCGCTCTGTCTGCATAAATTTGTTCTTTGCCTGCAATCCAATTAGGGCCGACTTTAAACTGCTTTTGTTCCGTTATTTCTTTAAGATTCGATAGCTTTTGAATTGCATGATTAACAAACTTTGCTCCGTCCCCCCACACTTCTTCTGGAATGGAGATTCTAGAAATCTCACCAATTTTGTCGCTGTGTTTCCCTATTAATCTTTCATCATACCACTTTGTCCAGACAGTCCAATTTTCATCCAAATTTAGTAGACTGGACTTCATTACGTCGACAAACTTCATTGCTTCTTTTAAACTGCGTTCACTGCTCCACAGCACCTTCGACGACAAATCAGAAAGCGAATTACCAGAATTCAAATACTCGCAATCTCTATTTAGCTCATTATACAGTCTATCCGAAAATCCAGATGATATTTCTTCCGCCATATCAGCTAAATACATAAAGGAAGATACCGCACTCTCAACAGAATAACCTTTGTTTTCCTTGGAAAATATATCGCAAACGAGACAAGATGCACTCACCAAACTATCTGCTAAATAGTATTCCATATCAGAACTACTAACGGAACTCATTTCCACTGCAAATATTTGCGCCGCTTCAGAATGTGCTACAACATTTGATGAAATCTGATTATACTTAGAATTTTCCAGTAAAAAACTGCCTGCCACCCAAGAAAATTCACAAGCTCGAAATATTGGCAATAATATCTGATCAGGAAAAGCTACTGCCTCAGAAACCCTAGCCCCAAAAATGAGTGGCAATGACCTCAGTAGAGATCTGGAGGACAATAATAAAATGTCCTTTGCTTTTTGCTGTGCGATCGTGAATTCTATTTCTTCTTTTTTTATCAATTTTCCGCACACCTCTTAAGTACAATCTCTTCTACTACAATCAAAATTATCTACAAACCTCAAGAAAATAACGAAACACAAATTTCTAATATCCACCATCTTCGCTCAACGCTATACCAAATAGAACAAAGTCGCATTTCCCTCCGGAACCGTCTCCTTACCGCTGCGTTTTCCTTCCAAGCAGAAGGAGACGCAAGGATGCACAAGGCAACCATTCTCAAGATCGATCAGGTCACCCATGACGTGAAGCGGTTCCGGATCGTCGAGCCGGAGGGCTTCGACTTCAAGGTGGGCGATGCCACCGAGATCGCGCTCGACGAGGACGGCTGGCGCGAGGAAACGCGTCCCTTCACCATGACGTCTCTGCCGGAAGAGAATTCGCTGGAATTCACCATCAAGGGCTACCCGGACCATGACGGAGTGACCGAGCGCCTGCACAAGTTGAAGGAAGGCGACCGGGTGCTGCTCGCCGATCCGTTCAAGACCTTTCGCTATGAAGAGCCGGGCGTCTTCATCGCCGGGGGTGCGGGCATCACGCCATTTCTGGCGATCTTCCGGGACCTTGAGAAGAAGGGAAAGCTTGGCGGCAATCAGCTGATCTTCGCCAACAAGACCTCTGACGACATCATCTACCGCCAGGAACTTGAAGCCATGGACGGCCTCAAGGTGGACCACGTGCTGTCCGAAGAAGACAGCGCCGGCAGCCATCACGGGCTGATCGATGCGGATATGATCCAGGATCTCGTTCCGGATCTCGACCGGCGCTTCTATCTCTGCGGCCCGCCGCCGATGATGGAGGCCGTCGAGGACGTCTTGAAGGAACTGGGTGTTGAGCCGGACTCGGTGGAGTTCAGTGATTGAGGAGACACCTTCAAAACAAGATCCCGATTTCGACGACGCAGCCTCCGCTCCGACCGCATATTCAGCTGTCATCTGGGGCGGAGCGCAGCAGAGACCCGGGACACAGGGCTCCCGGGCGGCTGCGATCTGCCCATCAGATTCGATGAAGTTTCCCGGGTCCTCGCTTTCGCGGGGATGATACCGCGTCAGAGGACATTCTGGTCGCTGCAAGGGCTATGGCTTTGTACAGCCCCTTCACCTCAGATCCTTGTAGAACACCGTCGTCGCATCGAGGCTGCCGTGGCTGCCATAGGCGTAGTCGGGGATCACACCGACCTTGATGTAGCCGCAGGTCGGGTAGAGCTTTTCGGCGCGGTCGCCCGTCACCGTATCCAGCACCAGCAGCCAGCGGTTCTGCGACAGGGCGAGGCCGTCAATGGCGGTCATCAGCTTGCGCGCGAGGCCCTTGCGGCGGTGGCCTGGATGGACCATCAGCTTGGCGACGTCTGCCCGATGCAGGCCGTTGTCCTGCGGGGCAAGCACCAGCATGACGACGCCGGCGATCTCGCCCCCTTCCCTGACAGCCATCAGGAAGGCTTCGCCGCTTTCAACGGCAGGCAGCTTGCCCGCCCAGAAGGCTTCCGCCTTTTCCAGCGGCAACGGCAGGATGAAGCCGATCCCGGCACCATCGTCGACACAGGCCTTCAGCAGCCGGCCGAGCTGCGGCAGCGCGGTGCGCATCTCCTCGCCCGTCAGAAGCTGAACCGGAGCTTCCGGCCGGAAGGGAGCATCGTCAGAAGCAGAGACCGCGGAGAGATCAGTCGATATCATGGCAGGATCACCGTCAGGAAATAGCGGACCGGCCCTGTGCCGGTCGCGTGGTAGCTGTTGGGAGCGTTGAGGCGGAAGCGAAGGGCGTCGCCGGAGGAAAGATCGAAGCTATCCGGTCCGACTGTCAGCCGAAGAGAGCCTTCCAGAAGCACCAGTTGATGCTCCAGGTCCGGCATGGGCGGCGAGGCATAGGAAACGGTCGCACCGGCCGGGATGGTTCCCTCGATCATTGATCCGCGATAGCCGCTTGCGGCCGGTGTCAGCACCCGGCGGCGGTAACCGCTCTCCGGGTCTGTCCAGACGATCTGGGCCTCTTTCGGGATCAGGCGATCCACAGTGGCCGAGGCGGCGCCGAAAAGCTCGGCCATGGAGAGATTGAAGGCGGTGGCCAGCTTGCCGAGCACGCTAGCGGTCGGGCTGGTGTCGCCGCGCTCGATACGCGACAGGGTCGCCCGGCTGATGCCAGTGCGCTCGGCCAGCTCTTCCAGCCGCCAGTCCCTTGCCCGGCGGAGATCCGTCAGCCGCCGGGCAAGGTCTTGTTCAAGGTTCGACATCGCAAATTCCCATATTTGAGATTTTTCTCATAAATGGAAATTTACTGCCTGCCAAGCTCAAAGAATGTGCAGGTCACACCTTCGAGAAAACCGCGCTTGCATTAACCCCGCCGAAGCCGAAGCCGTTGGTGAGAATGTGGCTGACCTCGCGGGCGATCGCTTTGCCCGGCACCATCTCGAAGCGGCCCATGGCCTCGTCGGCGGCGTCCAGGTTTCTGGAGGGCGGCAGCAGACCGGTCGTCAATGCCTTGACGCAGGCAATCGCCTCGACCGCGCCGGCGGCCCCCAGCAGATGACCGAACATCGACTTGGAGGAGGACACAGCCAGATCCTTGCCCCTGTTTGCGAACAGCGTCGTCAGCGCCGCGATTTCCGCCGCATCGCCCACCGGTGTCGAGGTGGAATGGGCGTTGACATAGCCGATATCGGCCGGGGAAAGGTTCGCCGTCGACAGGGCCTGGCGCATGGCGCGCAGCCCGCCCTCCCCGTCCGGCGAAGAGGCAGTGACGTGAAAGGCGTCGGCGCTGGTGCCGTATCCGGAGATTTCCGCCAGCATGGCCGCGCCGCGTGCCTTGGCGTGCTCGTAGTCTTCCAGGATCAGAATTCCGGCGCCCTCACCCATGATGAAACCGTCGCGGTCCTGGTCAAACGGCCTGGAGGCATGAGCCGGGTCGTCGTTGCGCTTGGCGGACATCGCCTTGGCAGCGCAGAAGCCGGCATAGGAGACCTTGTCGATACAGGCTTCCGAGCCACCCGCAACCATGACATCCGCTTCGCCGGAGCGGATCAACCTTGCGGCGTCGCCGAGCGCCTGCAGGCTGGCGGCGCAGGCGGTCACCGGTGCGCCGATCGGGCCCTTGAGACCGTGGCGAATGGACACCTGACCGGCGGCCAGGTTGGCAAGGAAGGACGGCACCAGGAAGGGCGAAGCCCGGCGCGGGCCTTTTTCGTCCACCAGGCGCGTGCCGGCCGTCATGGCGGGAAACCCGCCGACACCGGTCGCAATGATAGTGCCGGTGCGTTCCCTGTCACGGTCCGTCTTCGGCTCCCACCCCGCATGGGCCAGGGCCTCCTGAACGGCGCCCATGGCAAAATGGATGAAGCGGTCGGACCGGCGCTGCTCGCGCGGATCCATGACCGCGTCGACATCGAAGCCGTGTTCGTCTTCCGATTTAGAGGGCACTTCCCCCGCGATCTGGCAGGCAAGTTCGCCTGCATCGAAATGGGTGATGCGGCGAATGCCGTTTTCCCCGTCCTTCACCCGTTTCCAGAAGGCATTCAAGCCCGTACCCATAGGGGAGACAATCCCCAGTCCCGTGACGACAACACGCCGCATGATGTACCTCACAATCGGTTTAGCCAGCGCCCCCGCCCCGGCAGGTAGGTGGTGCCCGGGCGGTCTGCCAGTCCGCCCGGCCAGTCCGCCCGGAAAGAGTTTCAACCCGACCTCATCAAAGATCGGAGAGCTTCTTCAAGGCATTGATCGTCTGAAGAAATTCGTCGCCGCCGAGATGGGTCTGAACATCCGCCTGAGCCTGCCGCCACAGGGGGATGGCCTTGTCGAGAAGCGCGGCGCCGGCAGGCGTCAATACGTATTGCTTGCCCCGTCCGGCAGCCGCCGGTTCGGAGACAACCAGGCCCTTGCGCTCCAGTAGCGCGATGTTGCGCACCAGCGTCGTGCGCTCCATCGACAGGCGCTCCGCAAGACCTGCCGTCGTCGTGTTGCCACCCTTGCGGACGGAAACCAGCACGGAAAACTGACCGGCTGTCATGCCGACCTTGCGTGCAAGACGGTCGTAATGCCGGCTGACCGCGCGCGCCGCCTTGCGAGCGTTGTCCAGAACGCATAGCGAGAAGTCGTCTTCTTCCATACCTCTTTGTGTGCATATACACACAAATTGTCAAGCCGTTACTGGGCGTGTCTGCAAATCCGGAAATGTCATTGGCATATTGCGTTTATGTGCAAAGGGGTTACCGTCGGCAGCGGCAACTTGAGCGTGAGGAGGTCACGATGACAGACGCGGTGCAGGCAATGGAATACATGAAGAAGAAGATTCAGGACAATTGGGGCTGGTTCCTGGCGCTCGGCATCGCGCTCGTCATCGGCGGGCTGATCCTGATCGCTGCTCCGCTCGCAACCTCGGTTGCCGTCACCATCCTGATTGCCGCCGTTCTCTTCGTGGGCGGCCTGGTGCAGATCTACAATTCCTTCAAGACCCACGGCACCGGCAGTTTCCTCTGGAACCTGATCACAGGCGTCATCGCTGTCATCGGCGGTATAGTCATCTACGTGAACCCGCTCGCCGGCACCTTTGCGCTGACGCTGGTCATCGCGGCGATCTTCATTGCCCAGGGCATCAGCCAGATCCTGCTCGCCTTCAAGCTGAAGCCGCACGAGGGTTGGGTCTGGGTTCTGATCGCAGGTATCGTGTCCCTCGCCGCCGGGGTCATGATCTGGCTTGAACTTCCGAGTTCCGCCGCCTGGGCCCTCGGCTTGCTGGCCGGGATTTCGGTCCTGATCAACGGCTGGAGCTACATTGCGATTGCTCTCGCGGCGAAGGCATCAAAAGGCTGACCGGTCGGCGAAACCAAAGAGTGCAAGGCCGGCAAATATCCATTTGCCGGCCGCCAGTTCTGATGTAGCCTTTTTGAAGGTTCAACACCGGGCATCGCTCGCACTCGGGCTTTCACGTGGATGATCTCCGTTCTCGGTCGTAACCAGGGCAATCCGCATAACAAGGCCTATTGGTGGTGGCCGCCCCCCGCCAATCGTTGATGTTTGCGCGCCAGGGCGCGCGCGTTCCCAACTTCTGACATCAACGGATTTTGCATCATGACAAACGTGACCTTGCGCGGTGAAGACCGCATGCTTCATGTCGCCTGGCCGGACGGGACCAGCACCGACTATCCCTTTCTCTGGCTGCGGGACAATTGCCCGAGCGGCTTCCACCCGCAGACCCAGGAACGGCAATTCGACCTGACCGGAATACCGATGGATATTTCGATTGCCAGTGCCGACCGGGACGGCGACGACATCGTGCTGACCTGGAAGGACGATGGCCATGTCAGCCGTTACCGGAGCGACTGGCTGCACGACCACCGGCCTGGCATCGGATTGAAAGACCCGGCCTGGATCGAGCCTGATCCCTGGCGTGGAGATCTGGACCCGGCCTCTCTGCCACGGGCGGCGGCAATGGACCTGATGCGGGACGACGACGCCCTGCTCTCCTTTCTGATTGCCACCAAGAAAGCCGGCCTCGCGCTGGTCGACGGCATGGATAACGACGTGGAAGCCGGTGTTGCTGTCGCCAGGCGGATCGGTTTTTTGCGGGAAACCAATTTCGGCACCACCTTCGAGGTGATGTCGAAGCCGAACCCGAACAACCTCGCCTACACGTCTCATGCGTTGCCACTGCACACGGACCTTGCCAACCAGGAGCTGCCCCCGGGTTTCCAGTTCCTGCATTGCCTTGCCAACGAGGCGGTCGGGGGCGGTTCCACCTTCTGTGACGGCTTTGCCATAGCCGCGGACCTGGCACGGGACGATCCGGACGCCTTCCGGCTGCTTTCGAAAACGCCGGTGCCGTTCCGCTTCCATGACGAAGATTACGACATCCGCCGTCATCACACGGTGATCGATCTCGATCTCTTCGGCAACGTTCAGGAATTGCATTTCAACGCCCATCTTGCCGGCATCTTCGACCTGCCGGCCAACGAGATGGAAGCCTATTACCGGGCCTACCGGGCGATCATGCAGATGACCCGGTCACGGGACTACGTCATCACGACAAGGCTCAAGGGCGGCGAGATGGTGATCTTCGACAACCGCCGCGTCCTGCATGGCAGGGCCGCCTTCGATCCCGGCACGGGCTTCCGTCACCTGCGCGGCTGCTACGTCGACCGGGGTGAGTTCGACAGCCGCATCCGCGTGCTGAGCCGGAAGCGGGGATAGGTCCCGGCTAGGGTCTGAAACGAGAAACGCCCGGTCAGACGATCGGGCGTTTCACTATCGGAGCCAACTCTCAATGCGTCATCCCGGACGCAGCGCAGCGAAGATCCGGGACCGGTGAGCCTCGATGTTTCGATTTTCGCTCCCTTGTACCAGCGGTTTGCGGCTCCCCGGTCCCGGCTCGCGCTCCGCTTGGCCGGGATGACGCCAGAGAGGTCTCGGCTGGGTGTTCCGTTTCCTGGAAAACACCAGCAGACATGAGCTTCGTCGACTACCTCGGCTCCTTGGCGAAGCCCTTGCCCAGGATCGGACCGGTCGGCAGGCCGGTCGGCGAACCGCCGGGCTGCTCGAAGGTGATCTCGTAGAGCTGATCGAGCTTCGGCACCGGCAGACCGGCAGCCTGCAGGAGCGTCTGTTTGGGCTCGTCGAAGACACCGATGGATACAGGCGGACCGTCCGGGTCGGGCTTGGTCCAGAGTTGCAGAACGGTGCCTGCGGGAACGTCGGTCTGGCCAAGCAGCGTCACTTCGGTGGCGTTGTTCTCCGCACCCGCGATCATCGCAACCGGCTGACCGTCGTCATTCACGAGAACGGCAATCACCTGCGGCTCTATCGTTGTGAGCAGGCTCCAGACAAGCGCGACGGCGAGAACCAGGCTTGCGGCCAGACTCGCTGCGGCAGTCCAGAACAGCGGGCCGCCTCGTTTGGCTTTTTCTCCGGTAAGGTCGACAATTTCAGCCGACGTTATGTTCCCTTGTTCCGGAGCTTCCAGGCTTTCGTCCAGGACATCCAGCCGCCGCTCGATCTGGCGCCAGAGCCGGTCAGGGACGGCGACTTCCGGTGTCGCCAGGTCCAGCGTGGCAAAGCGCTGACGGGCCAGTTCCACCAGCACGGCAAGCTCGGTATCTCGGGTCAGCCGGTCTTCCACTTCTCGCTGTTCCTCGGGATCGCAAAGGCCGATGACGTATTCATCCGCCAGTTCTGCCCTGTCGCGGCGCTCGGTCCTCATGCCATGCACTCCCGCAGAGACGTCAGGCCCCGGCGGACCCAGGCCTTGACAGTTCCGAGCGGAGCCGAGAGCCGGCCTGCGATCTCGCCATGGGTATAGCCCCAGACATAGGACATCAGCACGGCGCTGCGCTTTTCAGTTTCCAGCCGTTCCAGGCATCGCCGCAGCTCACTGTCATGGCCGAGCATCTCCCAGGCGTCGTTCAGTTCGCTGCCGTCGATGCTGCGCTCCAGCCGGTCGTCTTCGGTTGCGGCTTCCCTGGCGCCATCGCGCAGCATGTTCAAGGTGCGGTTGCGCAGAACGGCATAGATCCACGCCCGGCCGGAGCCCCTTGCCGGATCGAACAGCGCCGCCTTTCGCCAGATCTGAACAAGCGTGTCCTGCAAGGCATCTTCCGCCAGATCCTGCCGGCGAAGCATGCGCCGGGCGATGCCGAGCATCTTCGGGCCCTCCAGCTCCAGGATCTGGCGCAAAGCCTGCCTGTCCTTGCGCGCGCACGCTGACAACAGCGCGGCATGATCCACGTCGCTAGCGGGTTTCTGGGTATCCAACACGGGTGGGCTCACTTGATCGACTTCAGGCAGGGTTCCTGCATGCTACGCACGAAAAGCGTCGCCAGACCAGTTTCCCGTGCAGACGATCGTTCTTCAATAAGGACCGGAGCAGCCTGGGGTGGGTGGTCCAGGCCGCTCCGGCAGACGGCTTTGCGGTTCGTGGTGGGCAAGATCCGCAAAGCCCGGGGCATCCCTTTGACAGTCGGGCTGAGGATGCTCCGTCGGCGGGATCCCTGGATCAGCGGGCGTTCAACTGGCTTAGGTTGAGCGCCCAAAAGCTGATCGATCATGATCTAGAGGGATCAGTTCGCGGTCATGAAGGTGATGTCGCGCAGCGGCCAGGCCAGACCAGCCAGCTCCCAGCTTCCGGTCACTTCGCCCGTCTCCAGGGAAACCGTATGCAGCCAGGTGCCGGTCGCAAGCCAGGCCTTGTTGTTCCCCTCCGCGTCTGTCGCAATGTCGAAGGCATAGGCATCGGACACATCGACACCGAGCTTGCCGACGGCTGCCAGGGTGCCGTCGTTCGGCGAGGTCTGCCGGATCACCGCGTTGATGGTCGCGTCGATGTCGTACATCGCGGTGGTTTCCGGCTGGCCGTAGGAATTGCTGTAGGCGGCGGCGACGATATTCGGCGTTTCGCCCGCATGCATGTCCGCAGCCTCGAAGGCGAGGCTGCCGTCGACCGTCACCTTGCCGCTTTCAATATCGACGCGGTGATTGGTGAGGCCGGTCATGAAGCGCAGCTTGTTGGCCTTCGGGTTGAAATCCACGACGACAGGCTGACCGTCCTTCAACGGCAGCATCACGTCCATCTTGGAAATGACGGTGGCCTTGCCTGTCTCCGGGTCGATTTCGACAATTTCATGGGCGGCGCTGACGCCGATCAGCTGGCCCGTCGCCGGACGCAGATCGATGCCGAGCAGACGGTCGACGCCGGTAACATCCATGGATCCGGTAACTTTGCCGGAAGTGCTGTCGATGACGACGAGGGTCTTGTCGCCGGCAAGTCCGATGGCAGGCGTGGCGTGGGCGGCACCGGCAGCCAGAACAAGCGCGGATGCGGTCAGAAGAGTACGTGCAGGAAGCAGCATTTCAGATCTCCGTCTATTAAGGGCGGGAGGCATCGCAATGGCCCCACATCCCGGTTACACGGCAGATCGAATTCCGGATGCAGCGTCCGCAATTTTTTTTTGCGAACGCCGAAATCGACGTCAGTCCGGTCTCTCAGTTTTCGAAGATCAGCGCCTTCTCCGCCTCGGAGAGCGCTTTCCACCGGCCCTCTTCCAGCCCGTCCAATCCGAGACCACCGATGCGGCTTCGTGCAAGATCGGTGACGTGGTTGCCGGTGGCGGCGAACATGCGGCGGACCTGGTGGTAGCGGCCCTCGTGCAGGGTTAGCCGCGCATGGGTCTCGTCCAGAATGTCCAGCTCGGCGGGCTTCAAGGGCTTCTCCTCGCTTTCCAGCATCATTTCGCCGGAAGCGAACAACGCCGCCTCGTCGCCCCTCATCGGCCGATCCAGCGTGACCTCGTAGATCTTCGGGACTTCCGATTTCGGCGAGATCACCCGGTGCAGGAAAGTGCCGTCATCGGTGAAGAGCAGCGCGCCGGAGGTCTCCTTGTCGAGCCGGCCGATGGTGGACAGAACAGGCTTGCGCATCCGGAAGCGGTCCGGAAGCAGGTCATAGACCAGCCGGCCTTGATCCTTGATGGAGCAGGTGTAGCCGAGCGGCTTGTTCATCAGGATCACGACGCCATGGGCCGGGTCCAGCGGGTCGTCGTCGAAGAGAATGTCCTCGTGCGCGGTCTTCGCGTCTGCCTTCAGCCGGTTGCCGTCCCGGTCGGTCACCCAGCCGTGCCGGATCGCCGTCTGCATTTCCTTGCGGCTGCCATAGCCGAGATTGGCGAGAAGCTTGACGAGCCGCATGTCAGAAGACCTCCGAAAAGGCAGTTGTCGCCGCACCGGCCTGCGCAAGACCTTCAAAAGTCCGCCCCTTGCACCCTTCTCTCCCCTTGCGGGAGAGATGTCCGCGCAAGCGGACAGAGGGGGGTATCGGGCGTCGGCGAATTGTTCCGAAGCTTCCGATGTTGACAAGCCGGTTACCCCCCTCTGTCTCCTGACGGAGACATCTCCCCCGCAAGGGGGGAGAGGGGTGTTTGCCGAAAGGTTTCGAAACGATACCGAAGCTCAGATAGTGAAGTGCCGGTCCAACGAGGTGCGATGGATAGACTATTGAGAATGACCCGTTAGCCAGCCCCTTGTTCCCCTCTCCCCCCTTGCGGGGGAGATGTCCGCGCAAGCGGACAGAGGGGGGTACCGGGCGTCGGCGGATCGCCTCGGCGCTTCCGATGTTGACAGGCTGGTTACCCCCCTCTGTCTCCTGACGGAGACATCTCCCCCGCAAGGGGGGAGAGAGGTGCATGCGGCTACCCATTACACCTGTCACGCCCGGCTTGATGGAGGCAAGCACGACACAATCGCCGGAAACTCTGAATATCACTTCACCGCCCTCCTTTGCCCTTGACTGCGCGGATCACCTTGTACCCGCCCTCGTCGGCAAGCTGGGTAACAGAGGCGAATACCTCGGCGAGGGTGTGCTCATACGGCAGATGCCGGTTGGCAACCAGGAAGAACTCGCCGCCGGAACGCAGACCTTGTGCGGCCGCGCGGATGAAACCCTGGCCGACATCGGCGCGGTCAGCCTTGCCGGCCTGGTGGAAGGGCGGATTGGAGACGATGAAGTCATACGGCCCCTCGATGCCTTTCGTCACATCCGACCAGATGCCGTGCATGGTCCGCTTGCCCTTGAAGGCGGCAAGGTTCTGCTCGGCCAGATCCAGAGCCCGTTTTTCCGCCTCATAAAGATCCATTGAGGCAACCTTGGGAGCCTTATCGAAAACGGTCCGGGTCAGATAGCCGAAGCCCGCGCCGAGATCGGCGCCCCGGCCTTTCAGCGTCTCCGGCAGGTATCCGGCCAGCAGCTTCGACGCCGGGTCGATCCGGTCCCAGGCAAAGATCCCGGGCCGGCTAATGTAAGCGCCGTCCAGTACTTCACGGGGCGCATCAAGTGCCAGCCACTCGGAAAGCAGATCCGCATTCAGGCTTTCCGGGCGAACGGTCTCCCAGACCACGCGGCACTTGTTCTTGGTCAGCCTGTCGGCCGCACCGAGCAGTTCTTCCAGATCACTTTCCAGCGTCTTTGCGCCTTCCGTGTTGGGAGCGCAGGCGATCACCACACCGCCGCCCTGCGTCCTGGAGACGGCCCGGGCAAGCTGGGCCCGCGCCTCCTGGCGCTGGCGGCCCGGAAGGACCAGCACCGCATCGAAGCCGGTTTGATCCGTTTCCGCCTCGACCGTCAGCCCCGCCTTCTTCAACGCATCCCGGTCCGGGGCAAAGCTCTGTTCGCAGAGAAGCTCAAGGCCTTTCAATTCGGAAAGTGCTGAGCCCGAACGGGCACGCAGGAAGAGGACACGGGCGGTTTCTGCAAACTCAACGGCCCCTGTTTCAAGAGGAAGCACGAGTGTGTCGAGCGCGGGATCTGACATGGCGATCTTTCGGAAGGGATAAAGCTGACGCGCTCATACCCCCAGAACGATCACACGTCAAAAGATCGCGTCGGACCGGAAGGCGACACCGTCCACCAAAAGGTTGACCGGTAGAGACCGGCCATCTCCGGCAACCGACACTTCCAGCAGGATGCGAGAGCGGTCCATCCGCTCGATCTCCAGTCCCTCGCCCTCCGGCAGGAAGAAGGCGTCGATGCCATAGTCGATACGGACTTCATCGTTCAGGACGGAAAGAACCGTGCCTGCGATCGCCAGGTCTCCGGCGTCCTCACGGGTCTTGCTGACGGCAACCGGCTCGGCAGGACCGTCACCCGAGACGGCAAGTCCCACAAAGACCGTGTCACCGGCGACCACTGTGTCGCTGCCTGGAACGTCCATGGAAACACGGCCGATCGCCAGATTGATGATGACATAATCCCCGCGCAGGAGATCCCGCGGGTCGACCGGGATGACGGCCAGCCGGACAGTCTGGCCGCTGCTTTGGACCTGAAGCCGGTCGACCAGCGGAATGGAAATCAGCGCAAGCTGGATCAGCGCGAGCAAGCCCCAGCGCAGCCAGGGCGCACGAAAGGCCTGCCTTGTGGGGCGTGTGCCGACTGCGGCCGTCATGTCCGCACCTCCCCTGCTTCGGCGCCAGGTTCCGACGGCACGTCCGGCCCGCGCGCTCCCCGCTTCAACAGCCGCGCCAACCACAGGGCCATTGCCAGCAGCACCACGCCCGCCACCAGGAAGAACAGCGACTGGCCGAGCAGAGAACCGATGGTGACCTGCAGGAGCCAGAGCGCAACCGCCGTCAGGCCAAGATAGGCGCAGAGCATCCAGAACCGGTTGTTGTACCAGGTTCCAAGCGCACACAGGCCGATGAGGGCGGCAAGGCAGACGGCGGAGAGCACCAGGATATTGACGGTCACGACCGGCGTCAGAATGGCGACGAAGGCGATGCCCGTTGCCGCAAAAAGCGCGCCGGACTTGGCGGTCCGGTAGGAAAGGATCAGCCCGGTTGCCGTCAGCAGGACAGCAAACAGAAACGGCAGCAGAGCCGGCAGCGGCAGCAGTCCGCGGACCATCGGTTCATCGGCGATTTCAGGCACCAGCACCAGCGCCAGCACGATCAGGACGCTCAGGATCATCACACCGAAATCCTGCATCGATCGCGCCAGCAGCCAGGAGCCGTGCCCGCGCGGCGGCCGGTTGCCGGACCATTTCACGATGAGATCCGCGACGGCATCAAGTTGCAGCATGATGGCCGCAAGCCCCCCGGCACCCGCCAGGAACATGGCCGTCAGAAAATCGTCGCTGGAGGTGATTCCGTCGGCGGTTTCACCGAACCAGCGGCCATAGGTCACCCAAAGCAGAGCGATCGCCGCCCAGCGCGACAGGCGCGCCGGATGCACGATCGGGTGGGCAAAGACCGCCGCCAGCAGCACGAGACCGATCAAGGCCTCCACCGGACTGCCCGCCCCGATTTCGGAGCGCATCACCTGCCAGGTGATGGCTGCGGTCGCCGCAACGGCGAGTGAGGCTTTCGATCCCGTCAGCCAGGCTGCCGCGAGACCACCGAGGCAGACGAGAAAGGCTCCTCCGGCCCAGTCGCTCGGAAGATGAAAGATCTGACCGACAAGCGACATGCCGCCGACGAAGACCAGTGTTGCGAAGCCGGTCGCAAGATCGGCGAGGCCCCTGCGGCCCTTTGCGGCTGCAAGAGCTGCAAGGCCGTGGCTGGCAACGATCAGCAGCGCAATTCCGGCAAGCTTCAGGCTCTTGGGGATCGCGCCCCAATTGGCGGCGATGAAGGCAAAGAGGGCAAGGGCAACGCAGACCATGCCGATGCCGGCAAGCGCCATCGGCAACCTCGACCGGCCATCGTCCCGTTCCTGTTCCTTCAGGATAGCCGCCGCGCCGGTCGAACTGACCCAGCCCTTGGCAACCCAGTCTTCCAGATCGTCCCGCAGGCGCTTTTTGTAGACCCAGTCGAACATGCGGCTCCACCCATCCGTAGCCTCAGTCGAAGCAGTTGCAACGCGCTGCTCCTGGGCGTGAAAGGCCCTTGATGAAAGAAGAAGTAGGCCTTCCGGCGGCAAATAGGAAGACAGCGAAAAAAACTTCAGAAAAGGCTGTCGTCAAAACGGCAATGAAATCAGCTGCGCAGCCTAAAGGGGAGAAAATACACGCCCGAAGCGTTCCATGCGGACCTTGTCGCTGGCGCCGATCTTGATATTCTTAACCGGCAATTGCAGCATGGGTAGAACTTCCCAGTCCCATCACTCCGGTTGCAGCAGCATCCTTCGCCAGCAAAGCGAAACCGCGTTTCAGATCAGAGCCGAACTCCAATAAAAATTCCAGGGGGGCTCTGTGGGGGCGTCCGAGAGGCCCGGACGCCCCCTATTATTTATCCGGTGGGTTCTTCCGACTTCTTTGCACCCGTTTTCGGCTTGCGGGCGGCTGCCGTCCGGCTGCGTGTCACCGGCTTGCCGCCTGCGGCCTTGCGAGGCGAGGTCTTGTTCGGGGCTGCTGCTGCGGAGGCTGCCCTGACAGGCGTTTTCCTGGTTTCGGCCTTTTCGGCAACTTCGGCCGTCCTGGCGGCTTCCTCCAGCGCGGCTCTGGGCTTTGCCATTTCCGACGATACTTCGGCGTTCGGCACGGCCAACGGATCGTCCGAGATGTCCCCGGCAACAGGTGGCAGACCAAGCACGGCATGGAAGCGTTGCAAGGTTTCCAGCGTGTGCGGTGTCATTTCGTCGATCGCACCGGGGATGTAGCGCACCACACCGGCAGCCAGCTCGCGCTCTTCCCGGGTCTTCAGAAGCTTCGGCAGCGTCTCGATGGCCAGATCCGGGGCGAATTCGACGATCAGGGTCTGCTCCTGCAGGATGAAGCTGCGTTCGTCCGGTTTCAGCGACTTGAACGGTTCGTCCTGGGTGAGGACGCGGGCGGAGCGTTCCAGCCGGTCGGCGCGGACCGTGCCACGGCTGTCGGCGAGCAGGATCAGCATGCGGATAACCGCCTCGCAGAAACCGCCTTCCTCGATATGCATCAGCGCCGCCATGACCGGCGGCAGGCTGCGCAGCTCGTCCTTGCGCTTGAGCGTCCGGCCCGGCTGTTTGCTGCGACCGAACCAGCGCATGTAAGGTGTGCCCCAGACACCGTAGAACAGGCTCTCATAGGCGGTGTCGCGCAAGTCCCTGAAAAGATCCATGGACTGTTCGATCAGGGCGGCGTTCGCCTTTTCCATTTCGACGAACGGATTGCCGGCGGCGGTCGGCGTGCGGTCGTTGCGGGCGCGTTCTGCCAGGCCAGGCAGGAGACCGAGCGCCGGGTTGAGGCTGGAGAAAAGCTGCCGCTGCAGACGGAGCGGATGGCTCTTGCGGCGAAGGTCGGCGCTTTGTTCCGTTACGAAAGCCTGGACGAAGGGCCGGACGCAGACGTCGTAAAACTCGGACTGCTGCTCGGATGCGCGGGCAACGGCGGCGAAAGGTATCTCGTCGTCCCGCCCGTCGTCGATCTTCGCCAGATCCTCCATCTTGCGCTCGTGGAAGCTGACCGTGAACTCGCGCTCCATGAGCGGACCCTGGTAATCGTCAATGGTCATCTCATAGAGACCGGGAGGCAGTGCCTCGATGGTCTTCAGCGTCGACGTGACCTCGGTATGTTCTTTCCTGGCGATCTTGGACGACACGAAGATGCCGAGATGGCCGACCTGGTCATGGATCATGTAGATGATCCTCTGACCGCGAATGGCAATCTCGCGCTCGTCCGCATAGGTGTCGATGATCCAGTTCAGCGCTTGCTGCGGCGGCGTGATGTTGTCGCCGAAGCTGGCGAAGACGATGATCGGTGCCCGGATCTGCTTGATGTCGATGTTGCGGCCCGGTTCCAGCTGGGCCTCGTTCTTGGAAAGCCGGTTGCCGACGAAGAGTTCCTCGACGATCCATTTCATTTCCGCTTCGTTGAGCAGGAAATAGCCACCCCACCAGCGTTCGAAATCCAGGAAACGCTCCGGCTCCGTGTCGACCTTGGAATAGAGATCGTAGTACTTGCCGAAATAGTTGCGGGCGGGATTGAGCAATTCGAAATTCTGGACAATGTCCGCACCGTCGAAGATGCCGTGGCCGAGATCGGAATAGAACATGGCATTCCAGGTGCCACCAAGGACGCCGGCATTGTAACGCATCGGGTTTTCGCCGACGCGGCCGGACCAGGTCGAGACCGGAGCGCCGTTGAGAATGACCGGGCCCGTGAGGTCAGGATTGGTGGCCGCCAGCAGGAGGGTTGCCCAGCCGCCCTGGCAGTTGCCGGTAACGACCGGGTTGGGCGCGTCCGGGTGCAGCTCCTTCACCTTGCGCACGAAGGCGGCTTCGGCGTGAGTGACGTCGGCAAGCGTCTGGCCCTTTTCCGGCATGCGCTTGAAAGCAACGAAATAGACCGGATGCCCGTCCCGGAGCGCAACGCCGACCTGACTGTCCGGCTTGAAACCGCCGATGCCGGCTCCGTGTCCTGCCCTTGGATCGATGATGATATAGGGCCGCTTCCAGTCCTTGGGATCGCGGCAAGGCATGTCCTTCGTCGGCGTTATCTTGAGCAGCATGTAGCAGCAGGGCCGTGGAAGATCAGCGCCGTCGAGAACCACTTCATAATCGTAAATAAGCACCGGCGGGCAGCCGGCCTCTTCGTGTTCGATGAAGTTGTCGCCGCGTTTGCGCAGCGTATCCATGGCCAGCACCATGCGTTGTGCTGCATCCTGCCAGTAGCCCTGCCAGGCATCGAAGAGCCCACCCGCATTCTGCGCCTCGCCCATGGCTTCCATCGCCTTGCCGAAACCGGCGAGATTGGTCTGCCAACGGGTCTTGTGGCTCTCGGAGATGGCCGTCAGATGCTTGGTGAGCCCCCGGCTCATCAGCTCGGCCAGATTGGAGAGCTCGGTTCCCTGCGCCTGCAGCGCGGTGATCCGGTCGGACGGCCCCCAGGCGGTGGCGTCCTGCAAGGAGTTCAGGAACTCGTTCTGGCCTTTTTCGAATGCGTCGAAAATGTCCTTCATCAGGACCTCCTATCCAAGAATGCTGTAGCCACCGTCGATCGGATGCACGGAGCCGGTGACGTTGAAAGCTTCCCGGCTGGCAAGAAAGGCGGCATAGGCGCCGACATCGTCGATCGTGGCCAACTGATGTGTCGGTGCGCGCGACGCGGCATCGTTCAGAAGCGCATCGAATTCGGCGATGCCGGAGGCGGCACGGGTCTTGAGTGGTCCCGGCGACAGCGCATGGACTGAAATACCCTTCGGTCCCAGTTCTGCTGCCGCATAGCGCGTTGCGGCTTCCAGTGCGGCCTTGACCGGGCCCATGACGCCGTAATTCTCAACCACCTTCTGCGCCCCCATGAAGGAGACCGTCATGCAGGTGCCGCCTGCCTGCATCAGCGGTTCGGCGCGCTTGATCAGGCGCAGGAAGGAATGGACGGAAACATCCATGGCAAGACTGAACCCGTCCGCCGAGCAGTCGACGACGCGGCCATGCAGATCTTCCTTCTTTGAAAAGGCGATGGAGTGCAGCAGGGTGTCGAGGCGGCCCCAGCGTGCCGTGATCTGCGTGAACAGCGTGTCCAGCTGGATTTCGTTGCGCACATCGAGCGGTGCGATGATCTCTGCCCCCAGCTCCCGGGCCAGCGGGCGCACGAAGGGCTCGGACCGCTCGTTCAGATAGGTGATCGCAAGATCCGCCCCTTGCGCCTTGAAGGCACGCGCGCAGCCATAGGCAATCGACTGATCGTTTGCCACGCCGACAACAAGGACCTTTTGGCCCGTCAGATCAAACATCACGTCCAGAACTCCCGGAAACCGGGACCGGCGGCATCCAATCAAACCGTCCGGCCACACATCATCGCTGCTTCAAGCGCAACCTGAAACTGCTTCGCAGTGCAGCATAGAGGGTGTGACGGAAGAATGACCTTTTCAAGGGCATAAGGGTTCTTGCGGATGAATTTGGTTTTCGCAGCGCGAAACGGTGAAGCCACCAAAGCGAAGCGGTAGTCATCTCCCCCGTCATTCCGGACTAGCGCAGCAAAGCTGCGCGCCGATCCGGAACCCAGAAATATTTCGCGCTGCAAGCGCGACTAATTATTCAAAAAAAATTTTTCGCTTCGCTCACGTTGATCCGCTGGTTTCCGGATCTGCATGCAGCTGCGCTGCATTTGTCCGGAATGACAGTGAGTGTTGAAAGTCTCTAAAGAGAAACGGCGCGCCGGAGATCCGGCGCGCCGCTTGTTGTTTTCCTGAAGTGTGATCGAAATCAGACCAGATCGAACCTGTCGGCGTTCATGACCTTGGTCCAGGCCGCAACGAAGTCCTTGACGAATTTCGCCTTGTTGTCGTCCTGGGCATAGACTTCCGCATAGGCGCGCAGGATCGAGTTGGAGCCGAAGACCAGGTCGGCGCTGGTTGCCGTCCATTTCAGCGTGCCGAGCTTGCGGTCGCGGACTTCATAGGTGCCGTCGGAGACCGGATGCCAGCTGTTGGTCATGTCGGTCAGGTTGACGAAGAAGTCCGTCGTGAGAGCGCCTTCCTTATCGGTGAAGACACCGTGCTTGGAACCGCCGTGATTGGCACCGAGCACACGCAGGCCGCCGACGAGGATCGTCATTTCCCGGGCAGTGAGGCCGAGGAGCTGTGCGCGGTCGAGCATCATCTCTTCCGCGCTGACGGCGTACTTTTCCTTCTGCCAATTGCGGAAACCGTCTGCGAGCGGCTCCAGCACGCTGAAGGAGTCCGCGTCCGTCTGGGCGTCGGTTGCATCGCCGCGGCCGGGGGCAAACGGAACCGCAACGTCAAAGCCGGCGGCCTTGATCGCCTGTTCCAGACCGACATTGCCGGCAAGAACGATCACGTCTGCAACCGACGCTCCGGTTTCGGCCGCGATCGGCTCCAGCGTCGCCAGCACCTTTGCCAGGCGCTCCGGCTCGTTGCCGGCCCAGTCCTTCTGCGGAGCAAGGCGGATGCGGGCGCCGTTGGCACCGCCGCGCTTGTCCGAACCGCGGAACGTGCGGGCGCTGTCCCAGGCTGTTGCGATCATCTCGGCAGCGGAGAGACCGCTTGCGGCGATCTTCGCCTTGACGGCATCAACGTTGTAGGACGTGGAGCCTGCCGGGACCGGGTCCTGCCAGATCAGGTCTTCAGCCGGAACGTCCGGGCCGAGATAGTTGACCTTCGGGCCCATGTCACGGTGGGTCAGCTTGAACCAGGCGCGGGCAAAGCAATCGCGGAAATAGGCTTCGTCCGCCATGAACTTCCGGCAGATCTCGTTATAGACCGGGTCCATCTTCATGCCCATGTCCGCATCGGTCATCATCGGGTTGCGGCGGACAGACGGGTCGCTGGCATCAACCGGCTTCTTGTCGTCCGGCATGTTGACCGGTTCCCACTGCCAGGCACCGGCCGGGGACTTGCGCAGTTCCCAGTCGTAGTTGAAGAGATAGTCGAAGTAGCCCATGTCGAACTGGATCGGGAACTGCGTCCACGCGCCTTCGATGCCGGAGGTGAAGGCGTTGGAAGCCTTGCCGCCCTGCTCCGTGTTGGCCCAGCCGAAGCCCTGTGCCTCGACGCCGGCGGCTTCCGGCTCAACTCCGATGCCTTCGGCGGACCGGTTGCCGTGTGCCTTGCCGACGGTGTGGCCACCGCAGGTCAGCGCCGCGGTTTCCTCGTCGTTCATCGCCATGCGCTTGAAGGTCTCGCGCACATGAGCTGCGGTCCGAACCGGATCCGGCTGGCCGTTGACGCCTTCCGGGTTCACATAGATCAGGCCCATGTGGATCGCGGCGAGCGGGTTTTCCAGGGACGTCGCGTCTTCCGCATTTTCGAAGCGGCTTTCGACCGGCGCCAGCCATTCCTTTTCCGAGCCCCAGTAAACGTCGGTTTCCGGACCCCAGATGTCCTCGCGGCCGAAGCCGAAGCCGAAGGTTTTGAACCCCATGGACTCATAGGCCATGTTGCCTGCGAGGATGATCAGATCGGCCCAGGAGAGTGCGTTGCCGTACTTCTTCTTGACCGGCCACAGCAGGCGGCGGGCCTTGTCGAGGCTGGCATTGTCCGGCCAGGAATTCAGCGGGGCGAAACGGATGTTGCCCGAACCTGCACCACCGCGGCCGTCCTGCATGCGATAGGACCCTGCGGAGTGCCAGGCGAGGCGGATCATCAGACCACCGTAATGGCCCCAGTCGGCCGGCCACCAGTCCTGGCTGTCGGTCATCAGGGCGCGGACATCGGCCTTGACCGCTTCATGATCCAGACCCTTGACGGCTTCGCGGAAGTTGAAGTCCGAATCCATCGGATCGACGCGAGCACCCTTCTGGTGCAGGATGTCGAGGTTCAGGGCGTTCGGCCACCACTTTGTGACGGGCTTGTCCATGGCCGTGTTGCCGCCATGCATGACAGGGCAACCGCCTGACTTATCTACCTTAGCGTCCATTTTCCTCTCCATTCCTTTTCTGGTGCAGGGCACCGTCTCATACAACCCTGATCCGTTGTCACCAATTTGACAATCCGGTCTTTTCCCGACCTCGGGCGACCGGACCAGGCTCCGGCATCAGGATCTTGAACTCGTGACGAACAGACCGGAAGCGCTCGCCTTTCCTGGGGCGAATGCGGCAAACCGGTCTGATCTGAATTGAGACTAGCAAAGCCAAGCAATCAGAAGAAGTTGTATTTTCTGATATGTTCGATAAGATCAACTGATGATCAATATCACCCTCAAACAGCTGCGTTATTTCGAGGCTCTGGCCCGGCACGGCCATTTTGGACGGGCCGCGGAGGCTTGCGCGATTTCCCAGCCTGCCCTTTCCATGCAGATCAAGGAAATGGAGGATGTGCTCGGCGCACCGCTGTTCGAACGCAGTGCCCGGCAGGTGCGGCTCACCCATTTCGGCGAGGTCGCGGTGGAGCGGGCGCGGGACATCCTGCGGGCGGCGGACGAGCTTGGCGATCTCGCCCGGGCCTCGCGCGAGCGGCTGGTGGGGCGCCTCAGGATCGGCGTCATTCCAACCGTCGCGCCCTATCTTTTGCCGAAGGTGGTCAGAGACCTGACGACGGCCTATCCCGGGCTCGACATCCATGTGCGCGAGACGGTGACACCGAAGCTGATCCAGGAGCTCGGCGAAGGCCGGCTCGATACCGCCATTGTCGCCCTGCCCGTCTCCGAGCCGGCACTTGCCGAAACCGCCCTCTTCGACGAGCGCTTCGTTCTGGTCCGCGCCGCCGGGGAAGCGAACCTGCCGCTGCCAAACGCGGAAAATCTAAGGGAAATGCGCCTGCTGCTGCTGGAGGAAGGCCATTGCTTCCGCGATCAGGCGCTTTCCTTCTGCAACCTGCCCTCCGGCCCGCCGCGGGAAATGCTGGACGCCAGCTCGCTCTCGACCCTGGTGCAGATGGTCAGTGCCGGCATGGGGGTCACCTTGATCCCGGAAATGGCAGTGCCCGTGGAAACACGCTCGGCCACCGTTTCCATCTCGCGCTTCGAAGCACCGGAACCGCGACGTACCGTCGGCATGGTCTGGCGCAAGTCCAGCGCGCTGTCGAACCAGCTCGGGGAAATCGCCGACATCGTCCGCCGCTGTGCAACCGGTCTTTCGGAGACCGGCCGAGCATATATGCCGGGTGAGGTTTGACGAGAAAAATGGCGGCAAACCTTGTCGACCAGCACATGTAATAATTACTTATAAAATTTCCCGATCCTGAAGCTGAAATCCGGGTGGGGATTTTGTCTGCCTGCGATTTACAAGGCTGCGGATATTTGCCTAAATCGGCGCTGCTTGATTAGTTTGTTTCTTGAAAACACCGGGCTTCCTGGAAGCACCTGCCTGTCTCCAGCGGAGTATCCTACCCGGTGCCGATCCGGCCGGATTGTCTGAAGGGTTGTCCCTGCATGCCGCTCACTCATGATGCCATTACGGCCCTTGCTCCAGACCAGGCATCTCTGAAGGCGGCAAACGGACTGACCAAAAGCGCGAAATGGCCTCTGCGTGAAAAATCCGAAGCCGACAATCTGGTCTGGGGTGAATGCCAGGGATCGGGTGCCAACCCATACCGTACCGTCTTCGACGATGCCAACCACAGCTACAAATGCACCTGCCCGTCGCGCAAGTTTCCCTGCAAGCACGTGCTTGCACTGATGTGGATGCATACGGACGATCCGGCAGTCTTTCAGCCCGGCGCCGTTCCTGAATGGGTGACGGACTGGCTCGGGCGGCGGCGCACCAGCGGTACAGCCCCGACACCGGGAACCAGCCAATCACCAGAGGCAAAATCCCTCGCGGCAGCGCGGATCGAGGAAAAGAAGGTACCGGCAGATCCACAGGCGGAAGCCCGCAGAAAGGCTGCCACCGAAAAGAGGGCCAGGGACACCGAGGCGGCATTGCTGGCGGCGGCAGACGAGTTGGAACAATGGATCGCCGATCAGCTAAGGACGGGCCTCGCCGGCTTCCTGGAAGACATGACCTCGCGTTGCCGGGCGATCGCGGCGCGCCTGGTCGACGGCAAGGCCCAGGCGCTCGCCGGGCGTCTGGACGAGCTGCCCGCCAAAATCATCGCGCTGACCGGCGAGGAGCGCCTGGAAACGGTTCTGACCGAACTCGGCAAGATCGTCATACTGTTGAAAGCCTGGCGTGCCGCCCCGTCGGATCCCGAGTTGCGACGGGCGATCGCGACTTCGGAGACGAGGGACAGCCTGTTCGATAATCCGGACGCGTTGAGGGTCGCCTCCCATTGGGAGGTAATCGGCGAAGAGATTTCCACGCGGCGCGACGGTCTCGTCAGCCAGGCGACCTGGCTGATGAACCTCGGCGAGGGACCGGCCTTCGCAGTTCTACTCGACTTCTTTCCCGCCAGCCTCGGCAAGAGGTCAAGTTCCTTTACGGCAGGCGAACAATTCGAGGCCGAGCTGGTATTCTATCCGGCGCGTATACCGCTAAGGGCCGTTCTGGGAGAGAGAAAATCAGAAGCGGCAGAAGCGCTTCCATGGCTGCCCGCGCCGGAAGGAGACCCGCTGCGGCCCTATCTGGATCTGCAAGACGCCGCCCCCTGGACGACAGGTGGTCCGGTGCTGCTCCCGCAGGGCCGCTTCGCCGGGGCGGGCAAGGACGTCTGGTGGCAATCCACCGACGGGGTGCACGCCCTGCCCGTCCGCACCACGCTCGCACCGCATCTGGCGGGTATGGAACAACAGTGTGCGGCGGCCCTCTGGGATGGACGGCGTCTGTCGTTCTTCTGCGCCCAGACGGATTGGGGACGGGTGCAGCTTGATGACTGATCTCCAGCAGGCCCTCGACAGGATCAAGAGCCGGTGGATGGTCGGCGGCTCTGCTGTCGATCAGGCGTCACCGGAACTGAAGGCCGTTGCGGACCTCGCGGATATCCCGGACCTTGCCCTTCTGGCCGTCGCCGCCCAGGCCGGTCAGGTCGCCTTCCGGCCTGCTCCGGCAGCCGGCCTGACGCCCCTCCCCGTCCTTCCGCGCCTTGAACTGCCGATGCTGCCGGAGCGGCATCGCCCAGCCTTCCGCCGATTTTTTAAGCTGTCGAAGATTTCCACCGACGAGGCGGCCCTGCTGCTGCAGTTCCTGGCCTGCCGGGGCTACACGGTTCATCCGGCCGATTACATGCCGCCCCGCTTCGACGATCTCCCACCCTGCTACAGTCCCTGGGAAGGATGGGGCGAACCGGAGGTTCAGGCCGTCAAGGAGGATCTCGGTGAACACAGCTGGGACGATTATCTGCCGCGCGAGCGTTTATACGCATTGCAGGAATTGCGGGAAAGGGACGGAACGGCCGCCCGGGACCTGATTGCTGCAAAGGTGGTCAGCATGCCGGCGGAGCAGCGGTGCAAGGTGATTGCCGTTCTTGAAACCGGATTGCATCAGGACGACACCGCCTTTCTAGAGACGCTGCGGCAGAACGACCGCTCAGCCAAGGTACAGGCTCTTGCTGCAGCCTTGCTGGCGCGGCTCGGCGCAGTCCTCGATGAGGCCGAAACCGCGAAGGAACTGGCCGATTTTCTTGAAGTCGGCAAAAAGGGACTCATCAATCGCAAGACCATTGTCAATACACAGAAGCTGAAGACCGGCGCCCAGAAGACGCGGCGTACGGAGCTTTTCGGGATCGTCAGCATGCCGGGACTGGCGGAAGCTGTCGGCCTGACCGCGGAGGCTCTTGTCTCCGGCTGGCAATTGGGATCCCTCCGGGAAGACGCCGAATTTTGCAGCCTTGTCGCCCGCACGGGCGCACTGCCGCTTGTGTCGGCGCTGACGAACCGGGTTCTGTCGGAGACGTCCGTCTCCACCGAGATCCTGCTTCCGCTGCTGGATCGTCTGGAGGGCAAGGACAAATGGGAGAGGCTGCCGGCCCTGCTGGAAAAGGAACCCTTGGCGTTGCAGACGCTCATGCGCTGCGCGGACGGAAATCTCGGCCGTCTCGGCTTGCCTACGCTCGCATCTTCCAAATTCGTGCGATCGCTGCTCGAAAGCACAAAAGCTCAAGCGGCAGACACAGCCAAACCCCATCAGGCCGCGCAATTGCAGACGCAGCTGTTCCATCTCGGTCTTCTCGCTGACCAGGATGCGGCACAGAACCTGATCCAATCCTTTATCGAGGCGGAGATGAGCCGGTCCGACCCGGCTCTGCTCATGTTGCAGTTCAACGCCGCCCTGACATCTGGAGTTTCCTCATGAGCGACATCCTGCGGCAGCCTGCCGAGATCACCTATGCCGACGAACTCGCTGCCCTGAAGGCGGCCGACGACATGCCCAAGCCCCAGGGCTGGGCGCTCTCCCCCCAGGCGGTCATCACCTATCTCTTGGGCGGCAAGGCCGGCGGGACGGAGATCAGTGCCAAATATGTCGGCAACCGCCGCCTGATCGAGACCGCGGTCGCGACGCTTGCTACCGACCGGGCGCTGCTGCTGCTGGGCGTTCCGGGAACGGCGAAATCCTGGGTGTCGGAACATCTTGCCGCGGCCGTCTCCGGCACTTCCACACTCGTCATCCAGTGTACCGCAGGCACGGACGAGAACCAGGTCCGCTACAGCTGGAATTACGCCCAGCTCCTGGCAAGGGGACCGAGCCGTGAAGCCCTCGTGCCGACGCCTCTCTTCCGTGCAATGGAAGAGGGCAAGCTCTGCCGCCTGGAAGAACTGACGCGCATGGGCTCCGACGTCCAGGACACGCTCATTACCGTGCTGTCGGAAAAGATGCTGCCGATCCCGGAGCTCAACGAAGCGGTTTTTGCAACCCGGGGCTTCAACGTGATCGCGACGGCCAACGATAGGGACAAGGGCGTCAACGAGCTCTCCGCCGCGCTCAAGCGCCGCTTCAATGTGGTCGTGCTGCCGCTGCCGGACGACATGGACGAGGAGATCGCCATCGTCACCAAGCGCGTCGGTGAAATGGCTCTGTCGCTGGACCTGCCCGCACCGAAAAACGTAGCCGAGGAAGTCACCCGGCTCTTGTCGATTTTCCGGGAACTGCGCTCTGGCGAGACCCTCGACGGCAAGACGACCCTCAAGAAACCGTCCAGCAACCTGTCGACCGCGGAAGCCATAGCCGTCACTGTGGGCGGTCTCAGCCACGCGGCCTTCTTCGGCAGGGGTGCCCTGACCGCAACGAGCCTGGCACCCAATCTTCTCGGCGCGGTCGTCAAGGACCCGGTGCAGGACAAGGTTGTCCTGGAGGAATATATCGAGACCGTCCTGAAAAAGCGGCAGGATTATTCAGACTATTACCAGGCCCTGAGCGAACTGGTCTGAGTGGAACGGGACGGCGGCGACGTGACGGCTCAAGTTTCCTATTTCGGCATCCGGCACCACGGCCCGGGCTCCGCGAGGCGGCTTCTCGAAGCGCTGGAGGAGCTCCGGCCCGTGGAGGTGCTTGTGGAAGGACCAGCCGACCTTTCCACGCTTTTGCCCCTGCTTGCCAACCCGGCCATGAAACCGCCCGTTGCCCTCCTGGCCTATCCGGCGGACCAGCCGGAAAAGGCGGTCTTCTGGCCCTTCGCCGACTTCTCGCCGGAATACCAGGCGGTTCTCTGGGCAGTGCGCAACAACGTGCCCGTGCGTTTCATCGACCTGCCGACGGCCTGGCACTTCGGCGAGGCCGAGGCCCCGCAGGCGGATGAGGATGAGACCGGGACAGACCCGGCTGCGGAAGCTGCAGAGGACTTGGCGGAGCCAGCAGAAGAGAAGCGCCTTCGCCGGGATCCGGTTGGCGTGCTCGCGGAAGCGGCTGGCTACCTCGACGGCGAGAGCTGGTGGCAGGACGTCATCGAGGAAAATCCTGCTCCCGGCCCTGTTTTCGAGGCCGTCGCCGACGCGATGGCAGCCTTGCGCGAACGTGTCAACCGCCTTCCCTCACGCGAAGCATCACGGGAAGCACATATGCGACTGGAAATCGGCAAATCGCAAAAGCTGGCCGATGGCCCTCTTGCGGTTGTTTGCGGCGCCTGGCATGTCCCGGCACTGCAGGCCAGACACTCGGCGAAGGACGATCGCGCCCTCCTGAAGGTCGCGCCCAAGGCCAGGATTTCCGCAACCTGGGTACCCTGGACGTCGCCGCGTCTTGCCTTCTCCAGCGGCTATGGCGCCGGCGTTGCCGCCCCGGGCTGGTGCCAGCATCTGTGGCAAACACCAGGCGCCGACAAGACGACACGCTGGGTCGCAAAGATCGCCGGCGCCCTGCGCCGCCAGGGACACATCGTCTCCACGGCCTCTCTCATCGAGACCGAGCGTCTGGCAGTCTCTCTCGCAGCCGTGCGTGGCCGGCCGCAGCCGGGCTTCGAGGAGCTGCGCGATGCCGCAATCTCGTGCCTGTGTTTCGGAAATTCCCTTACCTGGGCAACGGTTTCCAACGAACTCCTCATAGGCTCTCAGACCGGGGAGATCCCCGATGACGTTCCGATGGCCCCTCTTCTGGAGGACCTGCAGCGGCAACAGAAAAAGGCCAGACTCAAGCCCGAGGCATTGGAAAGGGAATTGACCCTGGATCTCAGGTCCGACAGCGGCCTCTTCCGATCCACCCTGCTCCACCGGCTGAGCCTCCTGTCGGTTCCTTGGGGCCAGCCGCTCGATCCCGGCCGCAGCCGCGGCACTTTCCGCGAACGCTGGCTCCTGCGCTGGGAGCCGGAATATGCGGTGCAACTGGTGGAAAACCTGATTTTCGGCGCCACGATCGAGCAGGCGGCGACGGGGAAGATCAGCGCCGAACTGCGGGATTGCCATGCGCTCGGCCCGCTTGCCGACCTCGTCTACAACGCCATGACCGCCCAGCTTCCGGAAGCAGCTTCAGACGGCATCCGTCTCCTGGGCAAGCGTGCCGGGCAAACCTCGGATTGCGGCGAATTGCTGACCGCCCTGCCCGCGCTCGCCGACATTCTGCGTTATGGCGCGGCCCGTGATATCGACACGGTCCAGCTCGGCAACCTCTTCGAGCGGATTGCCACCCAGGCAGCCCTTGCCCTGCCCTATGCGGTGCGCGGCCTCGACAGGGAGGCTTCGCAGAAGATGCGTCAGCGCCTGCAGGCAGCGGACGGTGCTGTCACGCTTCTGGACGACCGGCCCGACCTGCATGGAATGTGGCAGACGGCGCTTCAAACGATCGTCGGAGAGCCGAACGCCAACCGGCTGATCTCGGGTCTTGCCGCCCGCCTTCTTTATGAAGCCGACCTGTTGCCTTCGGAGGCTGCCGTCGAATTGCTTGCACGTATGCTTACGCCCGGGACTGCTGTCGACGACGCCGCCGCTTTCTTCGCGGGTTTCCTGGAGGGCGCCGGCCAGCGCCTGCTTTACGATGCCGGGTTGCGCGGATGTGTCGATGACTGGCTGCTGGGCCTCGACGAGGAGGTCTTCACCGAGTTCCTTCCCCTTTTCCGGCGCGTGTTTTCCAACATGGACAAGACCGAACGGCGCCGGCTGATGGACACTCTTTTCGGCGAGGCGAGATCCGGCGGGATAGAGCTGATCCCGGCGCCGGACGCAGACAACCGCTGGCCCGGGCATCTGGCGATGCTGGCCCGGCTGATGACGGGAGAGCCTCATGGATAATCCAATGGACAAACCCGTGAAAGAACTTGAGAACGAACGCGGGCGCCGCTGGCGTCTGGCTCTTGGCGGAGACGATGACGGCCTTGCCGGGCGTGATCAGCGGCTCTCCGCAGCCCTCAGTGCTCTCTATAACGCGGAGGATGCAGCCTCTGGCGGCAAGGGCCGTCGCGGCGGGCTCGGCAACTCGGCGCCCCGGGTGGCGCGATGGCTGGGGGACATCCGCGAATTCTTCCCGGCCTCCATCGTCCAGATCGTGCAGAAGGACGCTTTTGAAAGGCTCGGTCTCAGGCAGATGCTGCTTGAGCCGGAGCTCCTGTCAATCATGGAGGCTGATGTCAACCTCGTTGCCGACCTCGTCTCCATGCGTGGTGTCATGCCGGACAAGACCAAGGATGCCGCGCGCAAGGTCATCGCCAAGGTGGTTTCGGAGTTGATGGAACGGCTGGAGCGGCGCACCGCCGAAGCCTTGCGCGGCGCCGTCGACAAGTCCCGGCGCACCTTCCGCCCTCGCTTTGCCGATATCGACTGGCCGCGCACGATCCGCGCGAACCTGCACAATTACCAGCCGGACCATGCCACGATCGTTCCGGAAAAGCTTGTCGGTTTCATGCGCCGCCAGCGCCGGATCGTCGATCTCGACGAAGTCGTTCTGTGCGTCGATCAGTCCGGCTCCATGGCCACATCGGTGGTTTATGCCTCGATCTTTGCCGCCGTCATGGCCTCGCTCCCGGTCGTGTCGACGAAACTTGTCTGTTTCGACACCGCGATCCTCGATCTTACCGACGACCTGGCCGATCCCGTGGATGTGCTTTTTGGCGTGCAACTCGGCGGCGGCACGGACATCAACCAGGCGGTCGCCTATTGCCAGGACCGGATCGAACGGCCGTCGAAATCCCACCTCGTTCTGATCACTGATCTCTTTGAGGGCGGCAATGCGGAGGAACTGGTTGCCAGGATTGCCCGGCTGACCGGCCAGGGCGTCAATGTAATCGTGCTGCTGGCCCTCACCGACACCGGCGCGCCCTATTATGATGCGCGGCTGGCAACTCGGGTCGCCGCGCTCGGCGTTCCCATCTTTGCGGCAACGCCGGACCAGTTTCCGGACCTGATGGCCTGCGCCCTGCGCCGGGAGGACATTCACCGCTGGGCAGCCTCCCAGGACATCAAGACAATACGGGCGGAAGAGGACACGCCACCAGCCTGACGGCCTTCCGAAAGAGCTGCCTATTTTCGGAACGTCAACACTCCCAGCAAGGCCATGGCCGCCGCCAGCGCCAGAAGCACGACGCGGGCGTCGTCACCGGCTGCAAACAGGGCGACCACCAGTCCGGCCAGCGGTTGCGACAGATTGTTGAGGCAGATGATGACGCCGGTGGTCTTGCCGAATTCCTCCGGCGGAATGATCTCCTTGCGCAGCGTCCGGACATAGATGTTGAACATCTTGTCGAAGCCAGCAATCAGCAGGAAACCGGCGGCATAGACGAGCGGATGGGCGCCCAGACCTGTCAGAACCGCGCCGAGGCAGATAAGTCCGTATGCGGTGAGACCGAGAGTCCTGAGGCCAAGCGCCACATGGGCGGTCAGCGTCAGCACGGCAAGCGTCGCAAGTGCCCCGCCGACCTGCAGCCACGCATAGACCTGTTCGCTCTGGTCGAAAAAGCCGGTCATCATCGCCGCGGCCGTCGCCAGCGTCGCGCCGATGATCAGGTTGACGCCCGATGCTTGCAGGATTGCCCGTGTCAGGCCCGGCAGGGACCAGACCAGATGCAGCGCGTGTTTGAGGTCTGCCACTGGATGACGGCTTTCACGCGGCGCTGCGTCCCGCTGCATGCGCGCCTGTCCGGGCCACAGCAGAAAGGCGGCGTCAGCAAGGAGGAAGAGCGCGGTTGCGACGCCCACCACCGCCTGCCAGGGCCAGAGCACCATCAGATAGGCGGCCACCAACGGCCCCAGGACCACGCCCATCTGCGAGGCGAGTTGGCCATAGCTCGCAACCTTTTCAAAGCGCTGGTCGGCAAAGGCGCGCACCAGAACCATTTCCAGCGCCAGCATGCCCTGAGTGGTCAGGACACCCACCACTGCCGATAGCCCGATCAGCCACCAGACGCCGCCGAAGGCGAGTTGGCCTGCAATTCCGGCAATACAGGCGACCGCCCGCAAGATGCGGCTGATGCGAAGCAACAGGATCGGCGGGAAACGGTCACACAGGATGCCGGCGGCGGGAAAGGTCAGGTAGCGCGGCAGGGTTTCGACGAAGAAGGCGAGCCCTGACCAGGCGACATTGCCGGTGATCTGGAAAATCACCAGCGGCACCAGAAAAAGAAGGATCTGGTCGGCCAGAACCGTCAGGAACATGGACGCGAAAAAGGCGCGGTCGCGAAGAAGCATCGGCAGCTTTCGAGAGGAAGCCTTGCGGGGAGAGGATCAGTCCTAGCACCGCCACCGAGTCTTCGCAAGTTGCCTGCCCGCGCCATTTCAATCGTTTTAATCTGTGTCCTCGCACCGCAAGGCCCGACCTCTCATCAGAGCTTGCGAGCGACCACGTAACGGCTGAAAGGCGCTGGACAGGTATCCGCCTCAATGATCTCGAAACCCGCCGACCGGATAGAACCCTCAAGTGTCGCGAAGGAATAGAACCTCACAAAGGGGGCCTTTCCGAAGAGCTGCATCACCTTGATCAGCGGTCCGAACAACCAGGCACGTTTCTTGAGGCACACGGTTTTGGAAATGAAGAGCCCGCCGGGCTTCAGGAGGCGGTTCACCCGTATAAGCGTATCCTCTGCCTCTTCCACCAGATGCAGGAAGTTGAAGGCGAGAACCGCGTCGTATCCTTTTTTGTCCCGGGGCTCGAGCTTTTCGCTGAAGGCATCTGCAACAGCGAAACGCAGGCCCTCCGGCACGCTGCCGTCATCCTTTCCCGCCTCCAGCTTTCCCTCGGCAATCTCGATCATGCCCCGGGCAAAATCGGTCGCAAGATAAGCGCGGACGTTGCCGGCGATCTGCAGCGCCGTCGAGCCTGTACCGCAGCCGAGCTCCAGGACGCTGTCTTCCGGTCCCAGATGCTCGATGGTGCGGACGAGCGTTTTCTCGTAGGCCGCCTGGTTCCTGATGGGCGATGCCGCATATTTGCGCGCGGTCCTGCTCCAGAAGCCGGCCGAAGACGGCTTCTCGTTGCTCCATGTTGTCGCCATGGTCGATTTTTCCATTTTCTGTCTGGCCGATTGATCGGGCCGTTCCGACCGCCTTGCCTGGTCCACACGTCTTTCAGGATGACATTCGGCATACACGCTCCCCTGCCCCGGACGAATACCGGAACCGGAGGCTTCCCTGCCTCCCGGGCGTCCCCTTATTTCTTCTTCTTGCGGCCGCCACGCAGGCCGATCTGATGAAGAATGTCGCGGCCGATGTCACGGCCGCCGGTGGGCGATGCCAGGAATTCCAGAAGCGAAACAACGATGTTTGCCAAGTGTATCATCACTGTGGACGGGCACATTGGCGGCCTCCTTTCCCGATAAAAGTACTTGGCTTAGAAATGAATGGAAATTGCGAAAATTCGGCTAGGTGATATACATTTTTGCATGAACTGGCAGAGCATCACCTTTGACTGGAACCAGGCCCGCGCCTTTCTCGTCACCGCCGAGGAAGGTTCGCTTTCGGCCGCCGCCCGGGCGCTTGGCCTTACCCAGCCCACCTTGAGCCGGCAGGTCGCCGCGCTTGAGGACCGGCTTGGCGTCACGTTGTTCGAGCGGATCTCCAAAAGGGTGGTCCTGACGGAGGCAGGCGTGGAACTTGCCGAGCATGTCCGCGCCATGGGGGAAGCTGCCAGCCGCGTCTCGCTGGCCGCATCCGGCAAGTCACAGCAGGTGGAAGGCCTGGTGACGGTCTCGGCCACGGACCTGATGGCCGCCCATGTCCTGCCCGACATCCTGAAGGACCTGCGAACCAGGGCGCCCGGTGTCGAGGTGAAGGTGTTGTGCACCAACAGTCTCAGCGACCTGCGCCGCCGCGAGGCGGATATTGCCATCCGCCACGTGGAGCCCGATCACCCGGACCTTTACGCCCGCAAGCTGCGCGAGGCCCCGGCGCGGATCTTTTGCGCAAGATCGCTGGTGGAAAGGTTCGGCAGGCCGCTCACCAGGGACGACGCGCCGGACCTGGACTTCATCGGCTTCGATAACAACGAGGAACTGGTCGGATACCTGCGCGCCTTCGGGCTAAAGGTCAGCCCGGCCAATATCCGCCTCGGCTCGCCCAGCGGCGTCGTTGCCTGGGAGTTCGTCCGTCAAGGCATGGGCCTCTCCATCATGGCCGACGAGATCGCCGCCCGCTTCCCGGACATCGTGCCGGCTTTCACGGATGTCGACCCGGTGAGTTTCCCGATCTGGCTTGTCACGCATCGGGAGCTGCACACCAGCCGCAGGATCCGGGTGGTGTTCGATCATCTGGCGGAGGGGTTGCTAGGGGTACCGGTCAGGTGTCCGACGGGACAATAGGCCGGATATCGCATTTCCTTTGAGAAGCAAGGCATACACTTTTCGCCACGGCATCTCTGCAAATGGCGACGTCACCCCGGGCGACCAAAGGGAGACCCGGGGCCTACCCGTTTCCAGAGCACAGGTTTAACGCGCAAGCACCGCGAAACATCTCATCCGGTTCAGCAAGCCAATTTGCGAGTGGGCTCCGGATCTGCGCTTCGCTTGTCCGGGGCGACACAAAGACCGAATCTGCGAACCGGATTTGTGTGAAAGCGGGAGCGACAGAACGGTTACGTCCCCTAACCCAGCATCCAGTTGAGAACCAGCCGCCAGTCGGTCATGCGGATCGGCGTGCCGTGTGTGCCGGTGTCGAAGAGGGTGAACCGGATCGGGTAGTTCGGTGCCTTCGACTTGATCTGCTTGAAGAAATTCGCCTGATCTTCCCAATTGTAGACCGTGTCGAGCGTGCCTTGGCCCATATAGATGGGCACGTTGCGCGACAGGGCGCTTGAGCCAAGGAAGTTCGGGTCCTTGGGCGAGCCGAGCAGGACAATGCCGGAGATCATGCTGGCGTAGTTGCCGTTCTTCAGGAGGTTCCAGCAGATGATGCCGCCCATGGAGCCGCAGGCGACCACCACCTTCGCACGGGGCGAAAGCTGCTTCTGGTACTGAATCAGCGCGGCAACATCCGCCGTGCCGCGATTGTCGAAATCCTTGATGTCGATGGTGAGATAGGCCCCGCCATTGCGCACCATCAGGTTCTGCACCCGGTTGAAATTGCCGCCGAAGGAAACGTCGTTCATTCCCTGAAAGCGGTTGCCGCCCTGACCGTGAATGTAGATGACGATGGCTTTCGCCCCGCCATTCCAGTTGCCGGTCCCCATATATTCGATCAAGCGGCCGTTGGCCTTCAGCTCCGCACTGCCGCGGCCGCGCTTGGGCTTGTAGGAAACGTAGTTGCCGAAGACCCGCTGCTCGTCCACCTCGTCCCGGTCACGCAGGTCGCGCTGCTTGGAATACTCGACGACGGTAAAGTCGCCATTATAAAGCGTCTCGGTCACCTTCTTGTAGCGGAAGAGCCCGTCCTTGTAGGGTTTCAGCGCCTCGGCACCGGCGGTGCCTGTCAGAACGCCCTGCCCGGCAAAGGCCACCAACGCGCCCAAAAGGAAGGTGCGGGTCGGGTGAAGCTTGAAAAACCGGTGCAGCATCGGGCGTCCCTTGTCGGCGCAAATCAGTGGTCGGATCTCGGGCCTAGCCTACGTGGCGTCCCGCATGCATGCAATCGGAGGCCATTCACTTTCGGGATCTGTCCCCGGCTCGGACCCTGCCTCTCGGGCCCCGCCTCCCTGCCCCGTCCCGCGCCAACGACCCGGCGCGGATCCGTTTGGCGGAAGAGGGCCCGTCCGTCCCTGGCCATCTGTTTTGCTTACCCTTGCAAATTGTACCAAGACGTTTTTCGCTTTCTTATCCACAAACCCTAACGGATGCTGAATAACCTTCTCCCAAATTGCGAATTTAAGACTTTGGTAACCATAAAAATCCAAGACTGCCAGTCAGATAGGTCCGCAAGAGATCTTTCCAAAGACAATGCTCGGCTAGGTCAGGAGAACCCAGATGCCAGTCATTTCCTTCGCAAACGCCAAGGGCGGCGCCGGAAAAACAACGGCGGCCTTGCTGCTGGCGACAGAAGTCGCGGCACGGGGCAAGCGCGTCACCATTTTTGATGCCGATCCGCAGAAATGGATTTCCAGATGGGCCGACCTGCCGCGGCGCAGCCCGGGCATCAATGTCATCAGCGAAATCATGCCGGCCTCGATCACCGAGCAGATCACGCTTGCCGCCGAGACGTCCGACTATGTCATCGTCGACCTAGAAGGCACTGAGAACCTGATCGTCGCAAACGCGCTGTCGGTGTCCGACCTGGTGGTGGTACCTATCCAGGGTTCGTCCATGGATGCACGCGGCGGCGCCAAGATCCTCACCCTGATCAAGAAGCTGGAAAAGATCGTCCGCCACGACATCAAGCACTGCGTCGTCCTGACCCGCACCAATGCGGCGGTGACCACCCGTGCCATGAAGGCGGTGCAGGATTTCCTGGCCGCGCAGAATATCGACGTTCTGATGACGCCGATCGTCGAGCGCGCCGCCTTCCGCGATCTCTTCGAATTCGGCGGCGGCCTCTCCGGCCTCGACCCCTCGCTGGTGTCCGGCGTCGCCAAGGCCCGCGAGAACGCCTCGCTTTATGCCGCGGAAGTCCTGGAACGGGCAATCACCGTGCCGAAGAAGCGCTGGTATAACGTCTTCAAGCGGGCGAGTTGAGAGCTTATCCCTGCGTTTTCTGCAAGCCGGGCTCTGCCCGGCTTTTGCATTTCAGATCACTCCTCCCCTTCGTCATCCCGGACGGAGCGCAGCGAAGATCCGGGACCGGGGTGCCCGTGCATTTTGTTGAAGTTCTTCAAAATGGCCCCTGTGCTTCCCGGTTATCCTTGCTTCCCCCTCATCCTGAGGAGGACCGTAAGGTCCGTCTCGAAGGATGGGCGGCATATTCAGAACAAGCGGCCCATCCTTCGAGACAGCGCTTACGCGCTTCCTCAGGATGAGGTTGCATTATTTTTAGCGTGCCGCTCGGCAGGCCACTCCTCCCCTCCATCCCGCGATAGCCCGGCCTCGCGAAGCGCGCTATGGTGGTGGCGACTCACGAAAACTGCCGCCATGCCGTTGATCCCATGGGAGGAATTCATGTCCGTGACCCGTCTGCGTGCTGTTCTTGCCGGTACCGCCTGCCTGCTTGTCGCTGCCTGTTACGGCGAGGACGGCAACGTCGCCCTCGGCACGCTTGAGAGGGACCGCGTGGCGCTGACGGCGACGGCCAACGAGGTGCTGGTCGAACTGCCAGTTCCGCAGGGCACTTTTGTCAAGAAGGGCACCGTGCTGGCGCAGCTCGATCCGGCAGAACAGCAGGCCGTCGTCGCCCAGGCCAAGGCGGAAGTACAGAAGGCCAAGGCCAATCTGGTGAAGCTTGAAAACGGCGCGCGCGAAGAGGAAATCGCCAAGGCGCGCGCTACGGTTGCCGGTGCCAAGGCTGAACTGGAGGACGCAGACGCTTCCTTCAAGCGCTACAATGACTTGACAGGCCGCGGCACCACCAGCCAGGCCCAGCTCGACAGCGCAAGGGCAACGCGCGACGCCGCAGACGCAACGCTCAAGAGCGCCGAAGAGGACCTGAAGGAACTTGTCGCCGGCACGCGGCAGGAGGATCTCGACATTGCCAAGGCGGAACTTGCCGCGGCAACGGCAAGCCTGGAAACCCAGGAGAAGATCCTCTCCGATCTGACCATTACGGCATCCCGCGACGGCAGGCTCGACAACCTGCCCTGGAACCTCGGCGAGCGGGTGACTGTCGGCAGCCCGGTCGTGGTGATGCTGGCAGGCGACGCGCCCTATGCCAGGGTCTACGTACCGGAACCGCACCGGGTGAAGGTCAAGCAGGGCGACAGGCTGGAAGTGCGGATCGACGGCCTCGACAAGCCGATCGAGGGCACGGTGCGCTGGATCAGTTCCGAGGCCTCCTTCACGCCCTACTACGCCCTAAACCAGACCGAACGGGCGCGGCTGATGTATGTGGCCGAAGTCCAGCTGCCGGAAAGTGCCAGGGATCTTCCAAACGGCGTTCCGGCCCAGGTCGTCCTGCCGTGAGCGAAGCCGACATCGTCATTCGCGCCGAAGGTCTCGTCAAAAGCTTCAAGGGCTTCCGGGCGGTCGACGGGCTGGATCTCACAATCGAGCGCGGCATGATCTACGGCTTTCTCGGCCCCAACGGCTGCGGCAAGACCACCGCCATGCGCATGCTGACCGGATTGCTGACACCGACCGAGGGTACGGTGGAGGTGCTCGGGCTTTCCGTCCCCAAGGATGCGGAGACGCTGAAATACAGGATCGGCTACATGACCCAGACCTTCTCGCTCTATGGCGACCTGACGGTCCGGGAAAACCTCAACTTCATGGCGACGATCTACGGTCTGTCCGGCAAGAAACGGCGCCGGCGCATCGGCGAGGTGATGGAACTCTACGAACTGACCAGCCTGGGCGACCGCTTCGCCGGCAAGATGTCCGGCGGCCAGCGCCAGCGCCTGGCGCTTGCAACTGCCGTCCTGCACGAGCCGCAGCTTCTGTTTCTCGACGAGCCGACATCGGCGGTCGATCCGGAATCCCGGCGAAACTTCTGGGAACAGTTATTCGATCTCGTCGACGGCGGCACGTCCATTGTCGTGACGACCCATTTCATGGACGAGGCGGAACGCTGCCACAAGATCGCGATCCTCGAGGCAGGCCAGAAACGCGCTGACGGCAGGCCGAAGGAGTTGATGGCCGCGATGGGCGCCAATGTGGTGGAGATCGAGGGACCGAACCTGCGCGACATCCGCCGCCATCTCCTCGGCATGGACGGCATAATGGCGGCAGCCCAGCTCGGCGCTCGGCTGCGCGTGCTGATCAAGGAGGAGATCCCCGATCCGGAGACATTCCTCCGCCAGAAGCCCGAGACCGACGGCGCGACCCTGATCGAGCAGGTACGGCCGAACCTTGAGGACGTCTTCGTGACGGCAACGGGAGAAGGACGCCAATGATCAGACCGCTCTCCCGCATCGCCGCCATCTTCGGCAAGGAGCTCAACCAACTTCGCCGCGACCGGATGACCTTCGGCATGGTCATCATGATCCCGCTTATCCAGCTGATCCTCTTCGGCTATGCCATTAACACCAATATCCGTGACATACCGGTCGCCGTGGTCGACCACAGCCAGACGGGCCTCAGCCGCATCCTGATCCAGATGGTGGAGGCGACCCGTGTGGTGAAAGTGACAGAGCGTCTGACAGATGCCAAGGAAGCGGAAGCGGCCATCAAGGCTGCGCGGGTCCGCGCGGTCTTCATCCTGCCCGACGATCTTGCCCAGCGTGTTGCCCGTTCTCCCGCTGCCGGCCTCGGCACTCCCCCCTCGACCGACGAGGAAACCAGCCGGCCGGTGGCCCAATGGGTCGTCGACGGTTCCGATACGATGATCGCCGGCGCCATCAAGAGCCTGCGCAACATGCCGCTCGCCGAACTCAACCGGCAGTCGCCCAACCGCTCCACGCCGACCTTCGAGGTCGCCCTCTTCTTCAACCCGGAGCAGCGCACGGCCATCAACATCGTGCCCGGCCTTGTCGGCATCATCCTCACCATGACCATGATCATGTTCACGTCGGCGGCGATCGTGCGCGAGCGCGAACGCGGCAACATGGAAATGCTGATCAACACACCGGTCCGGCCGATCGAGCTGATGATCGGCAAGATCATTCCCTATATCTTCATCGGCCTGCTGCAGACCGTGATCATCCTCGGTCTCGGCCATCTGCTTTTCAATGTGCCCTTCGGCGACAGGATACTGGATCTCTTCGTCGGCACGCTGCTTTTCATCGGTGCCAGCCTGTCGCTCGGGCTGGTGCTGTCGACCATCGCCCAGAGCCAGTTGCAGGCAACACAGATGACGGTCTTCGTCCTGCTGCCGTCGATCCTGCTCTCGGGCTTCATGTTTCCCTACGAAGGCATGCCGGTGATCGCGCAGTATATCGCCGAAGCTTTCCCGGCGACCCATTTCATGCGGATGATCCGTGGCTTCGTCCTGCGCGATGCCAGCCTTGCCGACCTTTACCGCGACGTCTTCTGGATGTGCGGCTTCTTCGTCATCGGCATGATCGTCGCCGCTTTCCGCTTCAAGAAGCGGCTGGATTAGACCAAACAAACCCTCATCCTGAGGAGGGTCGTCAGACCCGTCTCGAAGGATGGGCCGCTTGCTCCTGAGCTTGTGGCCCATCCTTCGAGACAGCGCTGACGCGCTTCCTCAGAATGAGGCGGAGTGTGTTTCAGGTTGCGGAGTACTGGTGGCCTGAATGCACCCTCACCTACTTCGGCTGCGGACCCGTGTCGAAGCGCGGGTTGGCGGTTTTCAGGACCGGGGTCTGGCTGGAGACGTTCTGGCGGCTCTCGCGCCAGACGACGAAGATGCCGGAGAGGATGATCACCGAGGAGCCGATGCCGACATAGATGTCCGGTGTCTCGGCAAAGAACAGCACGCCGAAGAAGCTCGCCCACAGGATCTGGCTGTATTGCAGCGGCGCGACGACGGCGGCGGGAGCGGCCTTGTAGGCGGTGATCGTCAGGAACTGGGCAATCACCGACAGGAAGCCGATCGCCGCCATCAGTGCAAGATGGGTCAGGTCCACCGGCAGATAGACGACCGGCAGGGTCAGCGACATTGCCGCCATCGACAGGATCATCGGGTAGAGGATCAGGACCGCCGGTCGCTCCTGTCCGCCGAGCTTGCGCACCAGAATGGTCGAGAGCGCATTGGCGAAAGCCGCCGTCAGAGCTGCGCCGTGGCCGAGGGTAAGCTCGGTCACACCCGGCCTTAAAACGATTAGAACGCCGATGAGACCGACGATCACGGCAGCCCACCTCTGTGCCCTCACCTTTTCGCCGAGCAGCGGCACGGACAGCGCCGTAATTAGCAGCGGCATGGTGAAGAGCAGCGCGTAGACCTCCGCAAGCGGCAGCACGACGAAAGCGTAGAAACCGCAGGACATGGCGATGATGGCAAGACCGCCGCGCAGCAGCACCAGCCAGGGGTGGCGCGGCCGGAAATTGTCGACAGCCTTGTCCGCCAGCATCATCAGCGCCATCGGCACGAAGGCAAAGAGCATGGAAAAGAAGATGATCTGGAAGACAGAATAGTGGCTGCCCAGCGACTTGATGATGGCGTCGTGCGAAGAAAACAGTGCGAAGGCAAGGAGCGCGGCGGCAAGTCCCTTGAGCGTTGCTGACATGGCAGGCCTTCTTCGGTTCACGATGAGGCTGCGTGCGGGCGAGCCCCGAATGGCAAGGAGTGGTGGCGTCGAAGCCGTGGCCGTTCGCACGCCGGGAGCACACCGGTTCCAGGCAGAACCCGCTCTGGATTCTTGTTAGCAGAAACTATTTGGTCCCCAAAGGGGTATAGATACGCTTTAAAGATCTATTTTTCGGCCATCGGCAGAAAAATGCCCGCTCGAAATTACTTCAGGCGAAGACCCGTGTCAGCGTGGCCAGGGCCATCGCTGTCGCAGCGCGCTTCGGACCGGCAAATTCCGACGTGGCCCCGCCGGGAACGATCAGGTCTATGCGGTTGAGGTCGGTTGCTTCCAGATGATCGAGATCAGCGGATTTCGCGGCCGCTTCGGCAGAGAGACGGATTTCGTCCAGCATGCGCACCAGACCCTGCCAGATCTCCAACGGCGGCGCTTCGCTCGTGCTGCACCAGCGAATAATTTCGTCTTCCGATACGTTCAGAGCAGCAGCAGCCTCGGCATGATCGAGGCCAAGATAGCGCACCATATCACTGAAATTACTCATTCTTTTCCCCAAGACGCAAAGCGCCCCTGACACCCGGATTTCTCATTTTGCACTGCAATATGGCAAAAATCCAGTCCTTGACTGCAATGTAGTTAACTCATGACCCGGCAAAATTCCCGATATCCGGTCGCGGCAGGCGATTCTTGCAGGCGGACTCCGTAATTCTGGCAGGAGTAGCAGACCCCGGTCGTCCAATGACCTAGGTTGAGAAGCCAATTATCTGAAATATCTGGTGAAAATTGATATCGGTGGAAAACGGCGGCCTGCCTGATTGTCCGGTTCGGTTAATGATAGGTTTACCCGACCAAATCAACCTGACGTGAATTGCCGCCGGACCTCGATGAAGTTCAAGGGAAAATCCTTTATTGCGATCGTTCTGAGCCCCGAACCGCCTTTTAATGCGTGGTTCAGGGAAATCGACCGGATCATCGAACGTTCGCCGGGATTTTTCATCGACCGGCCGATCATACTCGATGTGCGCGGCAGCAAGATTCCGATCGAAGACCTGGAAGAGGTTCTGGCAAAGCTCTCGGAACGGTCCATCCGGGTGATGGGCATCGACGGCGTCGCCGGTACCCGCCTCAAGGCGGGCATGCCACCGAGCTTCTCCGGCGGGCGGCTGACCTCGGATGTCGACGTGCCGACACCAGCCTCTGACGATAGCACGACGGGCAGCGACGGCGGCAAGGCCTCCTCCCGGAACGAAGGCCAGGCCGGCAAGGCCGCGCCGGAACCGAAGACGAAATCCAAGAAAGTCAATGGTGGCAATGGTTCGGAAAAAGCCGTGGCGACTGCCATGCCAAGCAGCATTGCCAGCGGCTCATCAATCGTCATCACCGAACCCGTGCGGTCCGGCCAGAGCATCCTGCATCCGGACGGGGACGTCACGGTGATCGGCTCGGTAAGCTCGGGCGCCGAAATCATCGCCGGCGGCTCGATCCATATCTACGGAGCCCTGCGCGGCCGTGCCCTGGCCGGTGTCGCCGGCAAGGACAGTGCCCGCATTTTCTGCTCCAAGCTCGATGCCGAGCTGGTCTCCATCAACGGCCTCTACAAGGTCGCGGACGACTTCGACGGCGCCTTGCGCAATTCACCGGCGCAGATCCGTTTCGAAAACGAGACGCTGGTCTTTGAAGAACTGAATTAACCGAAGTGCCGGTTGCCAGGAGCAGCCGGCCGAACAACAACAACAGGACGAACACCATGAGCAACGCCACCGTCGTTGTGGTCACGTCAGGCAAGGGCGGCGTGGGCAAAACCACCACCACCGCCGCAATCGCCTCGGCACTTGCCAAAGAAGGTTACCAGGTCTGCGCCATTGACTTCGATGTCGGGCTGCGCAACCTGGACCTGATCATGGGCGCCGAACGCCGCGTCGTGTTCGATCTGGTCAACGTGGTGCGCGGAGAAGCCTCGATCAAACAGGCACTCGTGCGCGACAAGAAGCTGAACAACCTCTACCTGCTGCCCGCCTCCCAGACCCGGGATAAGGACGCGCTGACCGAAGAGGGGGTTGCCAGCGTCATCAGCGAATTGCGCATGTATTTCGACTGGGTCATCTGCGACAGCCCGGCCGGCATCGAGCGCGGCGCGACACTGGCCATGCGCTATGCGGACGAGGCGATCATCGTTTCCAACCCGGAAGTCTCCTCCGTGCGCGATTGCGACCGCATCATCGGCCTGCTCGACGCCAAGACCAAGGTTGCCGAAGACGGCGGCCGCATGCCCAAGCACCTGATGATCACCCGCTACGACACCGAGCGCGCCAAGACCGGCGACATGCTGGCGACCGATGACGTGGTCGACATCCTGTCCGTGCCGCTGATAGGCGTGGTGCCGGAAAGCAAGGACGTTCTGAAAGCGTCCAACGTCGGCCTGCCGATCACGCTGTCGGACGAGAACTCGCCGGCCGCCAAGGCCTATATGGAGGCCACCCGCCGGCTTCTCGGCGAAAATATTCCGGTCACGATACCCGAAGAAAAGAAGGGCCTGTTCGGCAAGCTCTTCAGGGGGAGGGCCGCATGAACATCCTGAGCTTCTTTGGCAAAAGGGGCGAAAGCGCCTCGGTTGCCAAGAACCGGCTGCAGATCCTGCTGGCCCATGAAAGGGCAGATGACGGCTCCGACGCGCTGCTGATCTCCAGCCTCAGGGAAGACATTCTCGCCGTAGTCGCCAAGCGCGTCGCTATCGACCCGGACTCCGTCCGTCTCGAAATGGACCGCACCGGTGACGTCACGACCCTCGGCATCGACATCGAATTGCCGAGCGCAAAGGCGTCGTGATCCGCAAGACAATTCTGAAACGAGAAACCGGCCCCTGCGGCCGGTTTTCTTTTGCAAAGCCGCTGGAATCACCCCGGCTGCGCCGCGGACTGGATCGGTACATGGCGGAAGTCCAGCAGGTCCGCGGAATAGACGGCAACCTGTCCCCTGCCCCGGCGTTTGGCGGAATAGAGCGCCACGTCCGCCTGGCGCAGCAGTTCCGAGGGATTGTGGGAAAAGGCGATGCCGACGCTGGCGCCAAAGGAATAGGTGGCCCCTTCCAGGTTCACCGGCCGGCTCAGTTGCTCGACGATCACCCTGCCCACCGACAGGACCTTGTCGCGTTTCGCCCGGCCGAAGACAATGACGAACTCATCGCCGCCAAGCCGGATGACCGTGTCGTCGGCATTCGCCAGTCCGCTCAAGGCTTCCGCCACATGCAGGAGCACGAGGTCGCCGGTCTCATGGCCATAGGTGTCGTTGATCTCCTTGAACCGGTCGAGATCGACATAAAGCAGCGCGTGGCCGTCGGCCAGCGGCTGACGGCCCTGCAGTTCCGCCAGACGCTCGTCCAGAAGGCGCCGGTTGCCAAGGCCGGTGAGCGGATCGCTTCTGGCCTGGTTGGCAAGCAGTTCCCGCACCCGCTCGGCCTGATGCTTGGCGTCGGCGAGCGCCCGTACGGTCTCCGTGGCGCGGCGAAAGAACATGCGCGCAGCGAAAAACATGCCGAGATAGACGATCAGCACCCCAAGAACCAGAAGCGGCAGCAGCCGGAAGCCCGCCAGTTCCGGATCCCAGACGAAATACCCGATCCGGGTCTTGTCGAATGTTTCGATCTCATAGCCCGCCTGCCAGAAAGCCGGCGGGATCGCCGACAGCCTGAGGCCTGGGAGATGATATTTCTCCGCCATTTCAGCCAGGATTTGCTCATCAACCGGTCTGGCGAACACCAGCACGTGGTCGGTGCTCTTCTCGCTGTCCTCGTCATAGGACGTCATCAGGACCGCACTGGCGAGATAAAGCTTCGCAATGCCGCCGATGAGGCCCGTTGCCGGCACGGGGGCTTCGTCCGGTTCCGTCTTGCGGGCCCGGGCAACCAGCACATCCACCGAGGGCCCATAGCGATCCAGAATGTCGGCCTCGGCAACCTGCCCGTTCACGACATGCAGTTTCTGCAGATTGTCGCCGTCCAGCAGGTGCACACCTTCGATCTGCAGCTCTTGCTGCATGTAGTCGACGAAGGTCTCTTTCACCCAGGCCATGTCGAACCCGTCAACGAGGTTGAGGACCGATTCGTTCCAATAGCCGTATTCCAGCGTGATATCGGCCAGATGATCCGAACGGTCGCCAAGCATCGCCGTGAAGATTTGCTCGGAGGACTTGATGGAATTGCGATCGAGCGTTACCGACAGGAACGAGACAAACGCCATCAGGCTCACCGCGCCAATGATGACGGTCGCCCAGAATGGTTTTGACAATCGCCGGATTTCCACCGCTTGCGCTTCACCCTTGGCCCTTGGAAGCTGTGACGGTGAACCCTGTCCGGCAGGCTCATAACGCACTTGCACGTTTATTCTCTCAGCCGCGTTCCCGCTATTAGTGTCAGTATTACAGCAGCCAAAATTATCGTAGGTAAGCCTTTACACTCTATCAACACTACAAACATCAATCAAATTCGACACTTAGGCAACTTCCCATCAGTTGTCCCCGGGAGGGTTACCTCCTAATTACTTTTAGAAACAAACAAATTTCGATCACATCGGGTTTCCCCGGCATTATTATCAAGACGACAGCCGGAAACGGAGCGGAAACGCAGGGTTCTTTCAGGTGCTGTCAAAGCGTCAAATGCGGGCATTTGAATGCGGTGTCGCTCACGCAGAGCACAGAGGGACCAATTACCGAGACGGGCGCGTCACGCCTCGTAGACGATCTCACGCGTTTCGCGGAACTTCACGTCCGGGAATTTCTCGGTGATGTGGCCGACTTCCCAGGCGTTCTTGAACAGGAACACCGGCTTGTCGTCGCGGTCGTTGGCGATCGAGAAGCGATGGCCTTCCAGCATCTTCTGCAGGGTCAGGTTGTCGGTCTCGATCCAGCGGGCGGTCGTATAAGGCACGGCCTCGAAGCCGATCTCCGTGCCGTATTCGGCCTTGAGCCGGTCAACCACGACATCGAGCTGCAGGGCGCCGACGACACCGACGATCCAGTTGGAGCCGAGATCCGGCTTGAAGATCTGGACGAGGCCTTCTTCGGCCAGATCCTGCAGACCCTGGCGCATCTGCTTGACGCGCATGGTGTCGGACAGGCGCACGCGGCGCAGGATTTCCGGCGCGAAGGCCGGGAGGCCCGTGACGTGGATGTTCTCGCCCTCGGTCAGGGTGTCGCCGACGCGCAGCTGACCGTGGTTGGGCACACCGATGACGTCGCCCGGATAGGCAAGGTCGGCAATTTCGCGCTCCTCGGCGAAGAAGAAGATCGGCGCGGAGACGGCAATCTGCTTGTCGGCGCGCACGTGTTTCAGCTTCATGCCGCGCTTGAAGGTGCCCGAACACAGGCGCACGAAGGCGATGCGGTCGCGGTGCTTGGGATCCATGTTGGCCTGCACCTTGAAGACGAAGCCGGTGACCTTGTCTTCCTGCGGCATGATGGTGCGCCCGCCGGTCGCCGGCTGGGAATGGGGCGGCGGCGCGAAGTCGGCGATGAAGTCGAGCACTTCCTCGACGCCATAGTCGCGCAGGGCAGAGCCGAAGAAGACCGGCGTCAGATGGCCTTCCAGGAAGCTTTCCCGGTCGAATTCGGCATAGCCTTCCGAACCGAGCTCCACGTTTTCGGTCAGCTCATCCATGATCCGGTCGAAGACGGTGCCGGTCAGGATCTCGTCGTCGAGGCCGGAGACATCCTTGGTCTGCGTGAAAGCCCCGCCCCGCTCGCCGCTGGAGGTGTGGAACTTCTTCTTCTGCCAGTCATAGACGCCAAAGAAGTCGGAGCCCATGCCGACAGGCCACGTCTGCGGAGAAACGTCCAGCGCCAGGGCTTCCTGCACCTCGTCCAGGATCTCCAGGGCATGGCGGCCTTCGCGGTCGATCTTGTTGACGAAGGTGATGATCGGAATATCGCGCAGGCGGCAGACCTCGAAGAGCTTGCGCGTCTGGGTTTCGATGCCCTTGGCGGCATCGATCACCATGATGGCCGCGTCGACGGCGGTCAGCGTGCGGTAGGTGTCTTCGGAGAAGTCCTCATGGCCGGGCGTATCGAGCAGGTTATAGACGATGCCCTTGCGCTCGAAAGTCATGACGGAGGACGAGACGGAGATGCCGCGTTCCTGCTCGATCTTCATCCAGTCCGACCGGGCACGGCGGCGTTCGCCGCGGGCGCGCACCTGACCTGCGGCGCGGATGGCACCGCCCGACAAAAGCAGCTTTTCCGTCAGGGTCGTCTTGCCGGCGTCCGGGTGGGAAATGATCGCGAAGGTGCGCCGGGTCTTGTAGGGCGCCATGCCGTTGAGGCCAGTCATTCAAATCTCCTGATCCCAAATCCGGCGGGGCCGCGCGAACGCGCCGGAGAACCGGGGCGCAGCCTGTCACTTGAGAGCCGGACGGATTGATATTTCGTTGGCGCAAGGTCATAGAGAGAATTCCGCTAAATTTCCAGCACAGAATCGCTGGCTTCCCCCACAGCCCGAGGAGAGACCCGTGAGCCGCAGCAAATGCCTGATCGTCGGCCTCCTGATGATTGCCGCGACCGCCGCCATTCTCCTCGCCATGGGGAGGATCCCGATCTGCGATTGCGGTTATGTGCTTTTCTGGACGCCTGCCAGCGACGTTGCGGGCTCCTCACAGCATATCGCCGACTGGTACACGCCCTCGCATATCATCCACGGTTTCCTGTTCTACCTGTTCCTGTGGCTCGTCTTCCGGCGGTCGTCGGTCTGCGAGCGGGCGCTCGGGGCGATCTTCATCGAGGCGGCGTGGGAGATCCTCGAGAACAGCCCATGGATCATCGACCGCTACCGCGAGGCAACCATCGCCGTCGGCTACACCGGCGACAGCGTGCTCAACTCCGTGTTCGACATCCTGTGGATGCTGGCAGGCTTCTTCTTTGCCTGGCGCATGCCAGTCTGGGTCACGGTGCTGGTCGGGATCGTCTTCGAGCTTCTGGCGCTCTGGGTGATCCGGGACAACCTCACCCTGAACGTGCTGATGCTGGTCTATCCGGTAGAGGCGGTAAAAGTCTGGCAAGGCGGTTAAGCGCGACGGCTTGGCAGACCGACTCGCGCCAGCCGAGCCGTTGCACCAGCGCGTCGGCCTCCTCAAACGTGATTGCCATGGTTTCCTCAAGGGCCAAGGGGTGACCGGCGAGCCCACATTCATCCGTCATTCGAACAAGAGTGTCGCCGCCAGGTTAGGTCACTAAACCTGTCCAAATTACCTAGGCAACAGCCCCGAAACGGTCATGATCCCGGCATACTGGCGCCACAGACCGGCGTCACGGTCGGACTATCCGCAATTTCCCTTAAAAATTGCATACAAAAAAAACTCTCCCAAAAATTGAACTTGCCTCGCTCCAGCCGCGGTGCAATCATCGATATATGTTACCTGAGTACAATTACTAATGATTGTATCAGCAGGCGTATCGGTAACAGTGACGGTTTTCACGAGCTTTGCCGTCGAAAACGGCGGCGGAGGCAAAGCCGGGTGCCAGCCCGGCTGCATCAGACCCTGCAGACTCAACGTGCAAGGTTGTCATAATGGGAGACCCTGAGATGCCGAATCCAAACCAACCCGGCGACGAGTGGTGGATCAACGACCAGACGCCGGACAATCCGTTTGGCAAAAGCGAGGACTACGAAGCCTACCTCGACTACCTGGGCGCGCTGCCCCGCAGCCTGACGCCCGAAATCGCATCGCAGCCGCTGGTGATCAATGTCACGGAACTCAACGATCATCCGGATTTCAAGGCAGCCGCCATCGGCGCCCTGAACATGTGGGCCTCCGTCACGCCGTTTCAGTTCGAAATCGTCGATGACGCCGCCTACGATCCCGACCAGCACTGGATGAGGATCATCAGCCCGGAGCTGGGCGAGCAGAATGACGGCAGCGCCTTTTCGAGCAACCGCCTTATCAGCGTCGGTCAGAAATTCCACGACACGGAGCCGCACAAGACCGATCTCGGCGGTTATGTGTTCGACAGTTTCATTCACGAACTGGGCCACGAATTCGGCCTGAACCACCCCGGCCTCTACAACTATTCCGGCCCAGGCGGTGTCCAGATCAACTATCTGAACAACGCCACCTGGACCTATGACCGACAGCAATATTCCGTCATGTCCTATTTTGACGGCATCGATGTCGGTGAAACCTCCCGCTGGTCCGCGGTCACGCCGATGATGGCGGATATCGAGGCGGTCATCCGCCGCTTCTTCTCGACCGTCGACGAGGACGGGGTCCGGACCTACCAGACCATCGACCTGAACACGGGCGACAACGTCTACGGCTTCAACAGCACGGACTACGGCTACGAGCTGACCTCTTCGGGCGCGCAGCACGATATCGGCTTCGTGATCCACGACACCGGCGGCGAAGACACGATCGACTTTTCCGGCTCGACGCACGGCACGGTGCTCGATCTCAGGGCCGGACACTTCTCCAGCGTCAACGGCCACCGCAACAATGTCTCGATCTTCGCCGGTCACAACGAGGACCAGAGCGAATATTACATCGAGAACGGCATCGGCAGCCGCCATGACGATATCCTGATCGGCAACGACGGCAACAACGTGCTGGACGGCCGCGGCGGTGGCGACCGCATGGCAGGCGGGCTCGGCGACGACGTCTATTTCGTCGATTCCGCGGACGACATCGTGCGCGAGGAAGAAGACGGCGGCAACGACACCATCATCGTGCTGGACAGAAGCATCGATGTCAGCGGCTTCGCCAATATCGAGAATATCGTCTATGTCGATGGAACGCCAACCGAGCCCGTCGCAGACACTGGCGGCAGCACGCCGGATGCCGGTGGAACGCTCGGCGGCATCATCTTCGGCGACAACGGCGACAACACGATCAATGGCGGCGCAGGCGGCCAGACGATCTTCGGCCTCGACGGCGACGACCTGATCATCGGCGGCCGCGACACGCTCGCCAGCCGTGACATCAACAACACCATCCCGTTCGATGAACTGGAGGACCAGACCGAGACCGACGACGGCAACGATGCGCTATATGGCGGCCGTGGCAACGACACCATCATCGGCGGTGCCGGTGACGACCTGCTCGATGGCGGCGACGGCGACGACACGCTGATGGGCCAGGCCGGGGCGGATGTCTTCCGCGGCGGCGCGGGCGTCGACACGGTCGATTACAGCAACGAGAGCCCCTTCCAGTTGCTCGTCAACCTGGCGACCAACGTCGCCAGCGGCGGCACGGCCTCAGGTGACACCTTCTACAGCATCGAGAACCTGATCGGTTCCGACGACCGCATCGACCGCTTCATCGGCACCGACGACGACAACCATTTCTGGGGTCGCGGCGGCGGCGACGTCTTCAACGGCGGCGGCGGCAACGACATCCTGGATGGCGGCGCCGATGGCGACATCCTTTATGGCGATGACGGTGACGACACGCTGATTGGCGGGTCTGGACAGGACTATCTGAACGGTGGTGCCGGTATCGACACGGTCGTCTATACGGGCAGCTCCAGCGGCGTGACGGTGGATCTTGCCAATGGCACGGCCAGCGGCGGCGACGCGGACGGGCCGGTGCAGATCGTCGGCCGCGGCACCGCCATCCGCCATGACATCATCGTCGATGTCGAAAACGCGGTCGGTTCCATCCATGACGATCACCTGATCGGGACAGACGGGGTCAACGTCCTTTCCGGCGGCCTCGGCAACGACATCCTGACGGGCGGCCTCGGCCGCGACGTCCTGAATGGCGGTGCCGGCAGCGATACGGCGGACTATTCCGATTACACCAGGGGCGTCAATCTCAACCTGGCGCGCGGCAAGTCCGAGGGAGACACCTATAACTCCATCGAGAACCTCTCCGGTTCCGGCCACAACGACACGATCCGTGGCAACAATTCCGCCAACGTGCTGACCGGCCAGGGCGGCAACGACGTCATCCGCGGCGGTGGCGGCGACGACATTCTGCTGGGCGATTTCGCCTATGCAGGCGACGCGGCTCCGCGCCCTGGCATGGGCACCGGCTATGCCACATTGGGGGCCGATGCGACCAACAACTCGATCGCGACCGCGTTCGACATCTCCAACAACTTCTCGCTGACCGAAGATCCGGACATCTTCGATTCGACCACCACCCTGCACACGACCGTCAACGCCACCGGCAACGGTCTTGGCGGGTATTACCGTATCGACCTTGCCGCCGGGACCGTCCTGTCGATCGATATCGACGGCATCGCCGACCCGAATGTCCATGACAGCTGGGTCCGCCTGCTCGACAGCAACGGCAACATCGTTACCGAGAACGACGATGGCGGCGGTGATCCAGGCTCGACCAGCGGCCGCGATTCCAGCACGGTCTTTGTCGTGGAGGAAACCGGCACCTACTACATTCTGGAAGGCAGCTGGTCGCCGGACGCACCGGGCAACGGCTGGGAAGAAACGGTACCGGAAGGCTCCACCTACAAGCTGAACGTCTCGGTCGAATTCCCGCCCGCGCCGGCGGAACCCGGCGAAGCCGGCAACGACAAGCTCTTTGGCGGCCGCGGCAACGACCTTCTCGACGGCGGCCTTGGCAGGGACATCCTGACCGGCGGTCATGGCGAGGACCAGTTCCGCTTCTCCACCGAACTCGGCGGCAACAATATCGACCGGATCAAGGACTTCGATGTCGATGACGATCTGATCCTTCTGGACAGCCGCATCTTCACCGAACTCGGCGACGAAGGTGTTCTGGACCTCATGGCCTTCCACAAAAGCGCCGCAGGCGTCAGCCAGGATGCAAATGACCGCATCCTCTACGACACCAACAGCGGAGCTCTTTGCTACGACGCCGACGGCACCGGTGACATCGACGCCGTCCAGTTCGCACAGCTCAGCAGAGGTCTCGACCTCTCGGCAGATAATTTCATCATTATCTGATCCGGCCGGCCCCATCCGACCTCATCCGGAAGGGCGCCCTCGGGCGCTCTTCCAAAGCCTACCGCCTTCCTGGAAACGGGGCGCAACCCAAGGCTCGGGGAACACACATGAAACGCATCACCAATCGCCAGGCTGCGCTCTTTGCCGCCGGGCTGCTGGCCGCCGGAACCGCGGCTTCGGCAGCAACGGTCGCGGCGCAATCGGCAGATATCAGCGGTACCGTCACCTTCGCCGAAGGAAAGGCAGTTCCGGAAGGCCGTCTCAAGATCTTCCTGGAAGACCCGGGCGCTGCCGACAAGAAAGCCCTGGCGACCGAAACGCAGCTCAAAAGCGATGGCGGCGCGAAGACGCTTGCCTTTGTCCTGACCATCCCGGAAAGCGCGGCCGCATCGCCGACGCTGCAGGTCGTCGCCCGGCTGGAGCGCGCCGACGGGTGGCTGCTTGCGCAAGGCAATGCAAAAGTCAGGGGAGACCTCCCCGTCGAGATTTCGCTCTATACGGTCATGTATTGAGTTCTTCGACATGGGGCAGCCGCCATTGTGGCAGTAATCCGCCGCGGCCGGCCTTTCATCAGATCTGGAAAAGCCTGTGCTTTTTCAGAAGCTCGATCAGCACTTCGCGCGCGTCCTGCCGGTGGCAGTGGTGGCGCTGGCGGGCCGCTGCCGGATCGCCCTTGCAGATCGCATCGAAGACGGCCCGGTGGTCCTCGTTGGATTTGAGGGGTAGCGGGCGGATATAGAGCGTCATGGCCCGCGCCCGGCGCACCTGGTTGGACATCATCGAGACGATGGACTGCACGCGCGAATTGCCGCCAAGACGGACAAGCTCGGTATGGAAGGCATCGTCGGCAATCGCCCAGGATTCCCGGTCTTCGCGCTTGAGCGCTTCTTCCATCGCCTCGATCGACTGCTTGAGTGCTGCAAGATCCTTTTCCGTATATCCCTTTTCTGCCGCTTCTTCGGCCGCAAGGCTCTCCAGTTCGGTCAGGATCGCATAGATCTCTTCCATGTCCTTCAGCGACAGGGTGGCGATGCGAACGCCCTTGCGCGGGCGCACTTCCAGAAGCCCCTGCTGGGCAAGCATGAGCGTTGCCTCGCGCACCGGCGTTCGCGACATGCCGAGACGGTCGGCAAGTTCGCTTTCCAGGTGATCGGAACCGGCTGCCAGTTCACCATCGAAAATGAGCTGGCGGATCTGTTCCATCGCCTGGGTGGTGATGGTTTTCTGTTTCGGAGCCTCAAGCACAGTCAAACTCCCGGATTTTCGCCCCCAGACGATCCGACTCGTAGAGCGCCTCTTCGATCGCAATCACCTTCAGATAGTCCCGCGCCTCGTTTTCCAGCGTCTTGCCCTCAAGCAGGCCGTCGACCACATGACTTATCAGATTCTTGACGCAGTCACCGCCAAAGCCCTTCCAGGCTTGCGCGGCGAGCAGAACCGTTTCCGTCCGGTCCCCGAAGTGGCGCAGGCGCACCGAACCGTCACCGGACAGCGTCAGCGTCCCCTTCGTGCCTTCGACAAGGGCTTCGCCGAGCGTGGTGCGGCAATTCTCGGCCGCATGATCCAACAGCCGGTTGCCGTCGAAGAGCGCCCGGACGCCCTCCGGATAGTCGAAAATGAAATAACCGGCGTCCTCGCCCTTGATGACCGGATTCAGCCGCCGCAGATCCGCATAGACTGCTGCTGGTTCGCCGATGAGAAATCGGAACGTGTCGATCCAGTGAACACCCGTTTCGTGGATCAGCAGCCTGGGCATTTCCTGAAAGTATGGCTGCCGGTCGAGATAGGCCCCGGGCCCCTGCCCGTCTCCGGTCCGCAGCCGGAACGTGACCTGCAACAGGTCTCCGACAAGCCCTCGATCCAGTGCCTGCCGGATGGTGCGATACCACGGCTGGAAGCGGAAATTCTCGTGAATGACGATGGTGACACCCGCGGCATCGGCCATATCGGTTGCCAGTTTCGCTTCGTCCAGCGACGTGCAGAAGGGCTTCTGACAGATGATCGCCTTCACGCCCTTTTCGATCGCGAGCTTGATGGCGGCAAAGTGTGTCGGCGGCGGCGTGATGATGTCGAGCAGGTCCGGCTTTGACATTTTCAGCATGCAGTCCAGTTCACCGAAGGCCGTCAGACCGGTCGCCCTTGCCTTTTCCCTGTCCTGGTCGCAAGCGCCGACAAGGCGTACCTTCGGGATCCTGCGCCAGGCATCATAATGAAACTGGGCGAAATATCCGGCACCCAGACAGGCAACCCGCAAGGCACCTGATCTTTCCTTGGCGCTTTTCCCAGGGCCTTTCTTCCGGCCTTCGTTCATCTTTTTCCATCCTCCCCCGCATCCCGGAAAACGGCTGAAGGGCTTGGACCCTGCGCAATTCCGGCGCGGCAAATGCGTCGTTGGATTTTTGATAGTCGACATTAGCGCCGTTGACAAGGGATTGATTTACGTATACGCAATCGAATGTGTAAATGGATACGGCCTTGGAGCGGCCGTGGGAGGAGACCGAAATGCTTGACAAGAAATCCTTGAGCCGGCTGCTTTTGAGCGCGGCAATCCTGACGGTGGGAATGGGTGGCGCCCAGGCCGTTGAAACCCTGCGTTTCAGCCACACGGACAATCCCGGCGGGTCGCGCCAGGCAGCGGCTGAGCAGTTTGCGGAGAAGGTGAAGGAATATACGGAAGGCCGCTACGAAGTTCAGATCTTCCCGTCGGGCACGCTTGCCAACGACCCGAAGGCCATCGAACTCCTGCAGCTCGGCGGCATCGACTTCACCGTCTCGGCAACGGGCAGCTATGCCACCCACATGCCGACCCTCAACCTCACCGCCATGCCCTTCCTGGTCGATACGTACGAGCAGGGCTGGGAACTCTATGACAATTCCGAGTGGCTGCAGGGTGAGTTCGCAAAACTTCCGGAAAAGGGTTTCCGGGTGCTGTCGACCTGGGAAGCCGGTTTCCGCAGCTTCACCACCAACGAGCCGCTGAACTCGCCGGAAGACGCCAAGTCCATGAAAATGCGCGTCTTTCCGAACGATATGATCCGCTGGTCGATGGAAGCCATCGGCTTCCAGACCGTCGTCATGCCGATCACCGACGTCTACATTTCCATCCAGCAGGGCATCGTCAACGGCCAGGAGAACCCGGTCGACACCATCAAGTCGCTGCGTTTCTATGAAGTCGCGCCCTACATCACCCTAACCCGCCACGTCTACAGCCCGCTGCCGCTGACGGTCGCCGAAAAGACCTGGCAGTCCTTCTCCGACGAGGACAAGGAAGCCATTCTGAAAGCCGCGAAGGAATCTGCGGAGTTCAGCCGTAACCTCGTCAAGAGCTCCGTCGAAAGCCAGCTGACGGAAATGCAGGAAAGCGGCGCCAAGGTGAGCGTGCCGGAGATCGGCCCGTTCCGCGAAGCCGTCCAGTCGGTCTATGCCAAAGCCAAGGACGTCTATGGCGACGAAGATGTTGACAGGATCCTCGCTGATGCAGCGGCGATCCGCGAGAAACTCCCGGCCCAGAACTGATCAAGCAACAAGATCAACGGGCGTTCTATCGCAGGCGATAGCCCGTCCAGAGTTGATCGTTTCTTGAGGGTTGGAGCATCTGTCCGCGCTTGTGAGAACGCCGGATGCTCCAGGGCTTAACTGCCGGAACCGCAAGTCACGCGGCGGTTCCGGCCCTTTCTCAAAAAAGAGACGACCCTTGGATTACCGAGATCATTATCCGGCTGGGCTGCGCTGGCTCAGCCATCTGGTCGATTTGTGCCTGGCACTTGGCGGCTTTTCGATCGTCACCCTGGTCTTCTGCAATGCCTGGCTGCGCGGCTTTGCCGGTTTTGACCTTGCCTGGTCGCTGGAGATCACCAGTTTCCTGCTGCTCTGGAGCACCTTCTTCGGCTGCGCCGCAGCGATTGCCCGCGGCGCGCATATGCGTGTGACGGAAGTCGTCGAAAAGCTGGTGCCCCGGACTGGCCAGCGGGTGCTGTCGATCGCTATCGATGTCATCATCGCCGCCCTGCTGATCAGCCTGATCTATACCGGCTATAATATCTCCGCTCACACCTGGGCGCAGAAGACAACGGTGCTCTACTGGCCGGTCGGGCTGCTCTACGCCTCCATGCCCGCCGGCATGGCGCTGACGCTGATCTTTCACCTCTTCAACATGGTCTACGACATCCGGAATCCGGTCGTGCCCCATGCAACTCATTCCGATGGCGGTGAGGCCCTGTCATGATCCTGCTCTTTGTCGTTGCGGTCTTCCTGACCTCCGTCTTTCTCGGCATTCCGCTGGTCTGGGCAATCCTGATCACCGCCGTCCTGCCGATCATCGTCTTCGACCTCGGCTATCCGCTGCAGGCGCTCTACCTGAACTTCATCGGCGGCGTCGAACCGAACCACTTTCTGGCCATTCCGCTCTTCATCGTTGCGGGCGAAATGATGAGCCGCGGCGGGGTGGGCCTGCGCATCATCGGCTTTGCAAGAGCTGCCTTCGGCTTCATGGCCGGCGGTCTCGGCATGGTCGTCGTCGGCGCGTCGATGATCTTCGGCGGCATTTCCGGCTCGGCCATTGCGGATAGCGCCGCCATCGGCTCGGTCATGATCAAGAACATGTCCCGCGAGGGCTACAACACGGCGTTCGCGGCCGGGCTCGTTGCGGCGGCCGGGACCATCGGCATCATCATCCCACCGTCGATCCCTATGCTCATCTACGGTTTTGTCGGCAACGTCTCGGTCGCGGATCTTTTCCTCGGCGGCATGGTCCCTGGCATTATCTTCGGCGCTTTCTTCATGGCTGTCTGCTACTACGTCGGCAAGACCACAAAGTGCGACCCGGGTGGGCGGACGACCAACTTGAAGGAACTCACCACGTCCTTCATTGGCACGGCCCCTGCCCTCTTCATGCCGGTCGTGATCCTTGGCGGCATCTTCACCGGCTGGGTAACGCCGACCGAAGCCGCGGCCCTTGCCGTCGTCTATGGCCTGATCGTCACCACACTTGTCTATCGCGACTTCAAGCTGCGAGACCTGCCCCGGCTCCTCGTCGACAGCTTCGTCACCAGTGCGGTGGTGATGGTGGTGATCGGCGCGACGACGGTGCTTGGCTGGCTGATCACCCTGGAACAGATGCCGCAGATCCTGGTCGGCTTCGTGCAGGAATTCTCCTCCGGCCCCTGGATGTTCCTGCTCCTGGTGAACATCGTTCTCCTGATCCTCGGCCTCGTGCTCGATCCGGTCCCGGCAATCCTGCTGACAGCGCCGCTGTTCCTGCCGACTGCCCAGGCCTTCGGTGTCGACCCGGTGCATCTCGGCGTAATCATGACCTGCAACGTCGCGGTCGGTCTCTTCACGCCGCCGGTGGGCGCCACCCTCTATGTGGCATCGCGAATTTCCGGCGTGGGTGTGCTTTCCATTGCCCGCAAAATGGCACCGCTCTACCTGGCCGCCATCGTCGCCCTGCTCCTGGTCACTTACTTTCCCATCTTCACCATGGGTATGGTGCACCTGTTCCGCTGAGGAGAGACCAGATGTTTGCCGTGACAGTCGTGTTCAAAATCCGGGAGGAAAGCATGGAAGCCTTTCTTCCGCTGATGATCGAAAACGCGAAAGCCTCCCTGAAACACGAGCCCGGATGCAGGCAGTTCGATGTCTGCTCCGATCCGGCCCACCCCTTGGAGATCTTCCTCTATGAGATCTACGACGATGCGGCCGCTTTCCAGGCCCATCTTGCAACGCCCCACTTCAAGAGCTTCGACGCAAGGGTATCGGAGATGATCGAAGAAAAGACCATCAGGACCTACGCAACGGTGGTTTCATGAGCCCCTGGGAAGTCTTCGCGGTCAAATATGCGGACAGGAACAGCCGCACCAGGAAGGACAGCTTCCTCCTTGACGACAATCACGCCCAGCCGCATGCGATGGACTATTTCCTCTGGGTCTTGCGCCAGCGCGACGAGGTCATTCTGGTCGACACCGGCTACGACGAAGAAGAAGGCAGCCGGCGCGGACGGCCGGTGCGGATGAACCCGGTCGAGGCGCTGGCCCCGCTCGGCATCCTGCCGGAAAACGTCTCGACCATCGTGGTCACGCACCTTCACTACGACCATGCGGGCGGGTTGAAGCATTTCCCGAACGCGACCATTCACCTGCAAGCCGCCGAGATGGCCTATGCCACCGGTCCCTGCATGTGCCACGGCACGCTCAAGGCGCCGTTCACCGCCGATCATGTCTGCGAAGCGGTGCAGCGGCTTTATTCCGGCCGGGTCGTCTTTCACGAGGGCGACGGCGAAGTCCGTGAAGGCGTCACGGTTCACCGCATCGGCGGGCACAGCAAGGGCTTGCAGGCCGTGCGCGTATTGACCGATGCCGGCTGGCTGTGCCTCGCCTCGGACGCGGCGCACTACTACGAGAATTTCCTGGAGGCCAAGCCCTTCCCGATCGTCGTCGATCTTCAGGACATGCTGGACGGCTTCGGCACGATCCAGCGGCTGGCCAGTTCCGTAGACCTCGTCATTCCCGGCCACGACCCGCTGGTGCGCCAGTTCTTTCCGCAAGACGGTCCGGATCACGTCTTCCGGCTCGATCGCGGACCGCTCAAGGGGATCCGCTCATGAAACTCGGCGTCATCGCGGATGATTTCACCGGCGCTTCCGACATTGCACTGATGCTGTCGGAAGGCGGCATGCCGACAACGCAATATGTCGGTGTCCCGAAGACAGCCGCCGAAGCCAGGGTCGCCGCCGGCGTCATCGGGCTGAAATCGCGGACCGCGCCTGTCGGCCAGGCAATCGAAACATCGCTCAAGGCCTGCGACTGGCTGGTCGACCAGGGCTGCACGCAGATCGTCTTCAAGGTCTGTTCCACCTTCGATTCAACGGACGAGGGCAATATCGGTCCTGTGACGGAAGCGCTGGCCGAGCGGCTCGGCGAGACCTCCGTGCTCGTCTGCCCCGCCTTTCCGGAAAACGGGCGTACCGTCTATCAGGGCCACCTCTTTGTCGGCGACAGGCTGCTCAACGAAAGCGGCATGCAGCATCATCCGCTGACGCCGATGCGCGATCCCGATATCCGGCGGGCTCTTGCCCGGCAGACCTCCTGGGCGGTCGGCCATGTGCCGGTGTCCAGGGTCGCAGAAGGCCCGGCCGCCATCAATCTCGCCGCGCCGGCAGGCCGGCAGACCATGGTCATCGTCGATGCGGTCCGCAACGAGGATCTTGTTGCCATCGGCAGAGCTTCCGCAAAGCGCAGGCTTCTTACCGGCGGTTCCGGTATCGCCCTCGGGCTGCCGCAGAATTTTGGCCATGCGCCTGTCTCGGCAATCTGGAACGGCGTTCCCGGCAAGGCGGTGGTCCTGTCCGGCTCCTGTTCCACCGCCACACGGGGGCAGGTGGAGCGCTACAGCTCTGTGGCTTCGGCGCGCGAACTTTCCGCCGACGACATCATGGCGGGCAAGCTCTCGCTGCAGGATCTCGTCGAATGGACCCTGCGCCAGGAGACTGCGCCCCTTCTCTTTTCCTCCGCCGACCCGCAGGTCGTCGGTGCCGCCCAGGAGAAATATGGACGTGAGAAAAGCGCCGATGCCATCGAGAGCCTCTTTGCCAATCTGGCGGCGGCCCTTTCCAATGCCGGGGTCAACCGGATCGTGGTCGCCGGCGGGGAAACGTCTGGAGCCGTTGTTTCCGGTCTCGGTGCCTCAGCTCTCGACATCGGTCCGAAGATCGCCCCCGGAGTTCCGGCGCTCAAGGTGGCGGACCGGCCGATTGCCCTGGCGCTGAAATCCGGCAACTTCGGCGGACCCGACTTTTTCTCCGAGGCGCTTGCCGTTCTGGAGAGCGGCCAATGAGCGAGAACGCGCATGTCCGCGAGCAGATCTGCCTGATGGCGAAATCGATGTTCGATCGCGGCCTGACGCACGGCTCGACCGGCAATATCTCGGTCCGCCTCGCCGACGGCAGCCTGCTGGTGACGCCGACCGGATCCTCCATGGGCTTTCTCGATCCGGCCCGGATCAGCCATCTCTCCGCTGGCGGAGAACACCTTTCCGGGGACCTCCCGACAAAGGAAATGCCCCTTCACGCGGCCTTTTACGAGACCCGGCGCAAGACCGGCGCCGTCGTTCACCTGCATTCCTGCCATTCGGTGGCCCTGTCGCTGCTTCCGGAAATCGATCCGGACAATGCACTACCGCCTCTGACGGCCTACGGGATCATGCAGCTCGGCAAGGTGAAGCTCCTGCCCTTTTTCGTGCCCGGCGATCCGGCCATGGGCGACGCGGTGCGTGGCGTTGCAGGCAAACGCTCGGCGGTGCTGCTTGCCAATCATGGGCCGGTGGTCGCGGGCAAGGATCTGGAAGCGGCCGTCTATGCCACCGAAGAGCTGGAGGCGACGGCGAAACTCGCCCTTTTGTTACGCGGCTCGGCCGCAGCGGCGCTCAGCCCCGGCCAGATCGGCCGGCTTGTCGAGCGCTTTGACGTTGAGTGGATGTAAGGATTGGTTCCCATGAAGATTGCCCTGATAAAAGGTGACGGGATCGGCGTCGATGTGGCCGATGCGGCGCTTGCAATTGTCGAAGCTGCCCTGAAGCGGACCGGCAATAGCCTGCCGCAATATGACGAGATCCAGGCGGGCGCCGCCTATTTCAGGGAAACCGGCAGGGATATCGAAGAAGACGGCGAGGAACGGGCCGGCTCTGCGGATGCAATCTTTCTCGGCGCTATCGGTCTGCCGTCGATCCGGCACAAGGACGGCACCGAGATCTCGCCGCACCTGCGCCTGCGTGACCGCTTCGGGCTTTATGCCGGCGTCAGGCCGGTCAAGGCCTATCCCAACGCGCCGCAGCGTCTTGCCGATCCGCGCGCGGCCGGCATCGATCTGGTGATCCTGCGGGAATCCACCGAAGGTCTCTTCTATTCCGCCGCCGCCCACAAGCGCAGCCTGGTGGTCAATGACGACGAGGTGATGGACATCCTCCGGATCACGCGCAAGACCACGACCAAGCTGCATCGCTTCGCCTTCAACCTTGCCCGCAAACGGCAGGAGCGCGGCCATCCGGGCAAGCTGACCTGTGTCGACAAGGCCAATGTCTTTGCTTCACTCGCCTTCTTCCGCCAGATCTTCGACGAGGTGAAGGCCGAGTTTCCGGATGTGCCCGTCGGCTACAATTATGTCGATGCGCAGGCGCTCGACCTGGTGCGCAAGCCCTGGGAATTCGACGTCCTGGTGATGGAGAACATGTTCGGCGACATCCTGTCGGACCTTGCCGGGGGACTTGTCGGCGGCATGGGCATGGCCGCCTGTGGCGAGATCGGCGATGAGACCGGGCTCTTTCAGCCGGCCCATGGCAGCGCCCCCGATATCATGGGCGAGGACAAGGCCAACCCGCTGGCTGCCATCCTGAGCGGCGCACTTATGCTGGACTATCTTGCCGAGAAGCTCGACCGGCCATTGCTCGCCGATGCCGCGGACCTGATCAATTCGGCCGTCGACACCGGATTTGCAGACAACGCGCTGCGGCCGATGGAGTTCGGCGGCGACATGGGAACGAAAGCGGTGACAAGCGAACTGCTTGGACGCCTTGCCGCCCGGGACGTGACCCGGTCGGCGATTACCGCGTGACCGGATCAAGTCCCTGGGCGGTTCTCAGGACTTTAACGCGGGCACCAACAACTCTTTGGCAAATGTCTCGAAGGATCGCGGCGGCTGCCCGGTCATCTCCTCCACGTGGCCGGTGACGAAATCTCCCCAACCGGACCGATAGGCGGCACCGTAGTCGCGCAGAAGCGCTGCCAGCCACTCTCCCCAGCCACCGCCCATGGCGAAGCCATAGGCATCCTGAGGCGAGACCGGATCGTACCGGACCGGACTGCCGAGGATATTCGAGAGACGGTGCGCGACCTCATACAGGCTTATCGTCTCCGGTCCGGTCAGTTCACAGGCGCCGCCGTTCCATCGATCGCTTTCCACGCAATGCCGCAGGCACAGGGCCACGTCACGCGTATCGACAAGACCGTTGCGCCCCTCGCCGTTGGCAAAAGAAAAGGAGCCTTGAGATTTGATCATGCCGGCGACCATGAAGAGGTTCTGCATGAAGAAGTTCGGGCGCAGAAAGACGTGGGTCAGACCACTGTCGCGGATTTCGTCTTCGGTCCGGCCGTGCAGGCGGGTGTTTTCCGTCGGCCCTGCAGGATCGGCCTTGATCGCGGAGAGCCGGACCACCTTGCGCACACCCGCCTGGCGGGCAACCGCAAGACACCTGGAAGCCTGATCGGCGGCCTCGGGTGCGGAGGGGGTGATGAGGACGAGCACGTCAATACCTTCCGCGGCATCAAGCAAACGGCCCGCATCGGTAAAACCGCCCGCAATAGGCTCCACGCCCGGCAGTCGCGACAGTGGCGATCTGTCCACGGACCGGGCAAAGGCCCGTACCTTGTGTCCGGCTTCCGACAGCAGCCCGACAAGATCGGTCCCGATGGTGCCGGTTGCACCTGTCACCAGCACCGTCATTGCGAGGCCTCCGCCCAGACGGCCAGCTCGTTGCCGTTCGGATCGGCGAAATGAAACCGGCGGCCTCCGGGAAAGTCGTATGGCTCCTGCAGGATGGAACCGCCCGCGGCTTTCACCGCTTGCAAGGTGGCAGGAAGATCGCTCGCATAAAGCACGACAAGAACCCCCGGAGCCCTGACGGGCACACCGGTCTCGCCGTTGAAGCCTCCTTCCACGCCTGCCCCGCTGAAGCTGACATACTTGCCGCCCCAGTCCTGAAATTTCCAGCCGAAGACCGTTGCGTAGAAGTCCTTGGTGCGTCCTGCGTCAACGAGCGGGAACTCGATATAATTGATCGTCTTGTCCTGATTGGTCATGGCATCGCCTTCGTTGGTGTCGCTGACAGCACCCTAGGCAAGTTCCATTTTCAGGAATATATACTCTCTTCGGAACCAATCTTCCATAATTGGGATCTTATGAGACATCTCGATGCCATCGCCGTCTTTGTGGAAGTCGTCCGCCAGGGCAGCTTCACCGGTGCGGCGCGCAGTCTGCACATGCCGCTTTCCACCGTCAGCCGCAAGGTTGCCGAGCTTGAGGACGACCTGCAGGTCCGGCTGATCGACCGGTCCCACAAACCGCTGCGCATCACGGACGCGGGCAGCACCTACTTCGAACATTGCAACAAAGGCATCAGCGCGCTCAGCTACGCCAACCAGGTCATTCGCGGCAAACAGGAGAGCCTGGCAGGGACCCTGCGCGTGACAGTGCCTCCCAACCTGGCGGAGCTGCTTTTCACCAAGCCGGTCGACAGTTTCCTGCGCCGCCATCCGGATGCTCAGGTCCGGGTTCTGGTTAGCGAGCGCATGCTGGATTTTGTCGAGGACCGGATCGACCTGTCCTTCCGGGTCGCGCGCCCAACCGCCCCCAATCTCGTCATCCGCAAGCTGCTCACCCACCGCCACCGGCTTTGTGCCGCTCCCTCCTATCTTGCCGTTCATCCGGCACCGCGGACGCCGGACGACCTTCCCCGGCACGTCACGATCGGTTTCAATTTTCAGGGCCGGGACGAGGTCGTCTGGCCTTTGCGGAAGGGCAAGGTCATTCACGAGGTTCCCTTCGCGCCGACGCTGTCGGTCAACGACTATCTGGCCGTCAAGGCGTCGGTGCGGCTTGGAACCGGAATTGGCGACGTTCCCGGCCTGATGTGCCGTGAAGAACTCGGAACCGGCGATCTTGTGGAAGTGCTGCCGGACTGGAAGATGCCAGAGGTCTCCCTCTATGCGGTGCATGCCGGCCGGACCGGCCTTTCGAAACTTGCCCGTGCTTTTCTGGACGAGGTCACGGCCTCCCTGGCGCCGCTTCGCACCGGCAAGGACGCAGACGGCTTACTTTGACACCCTGGACACACCGGCACAGCTTTCGCGCACGATCAGGTCGCCGTGGAGAAGATGCGTTTGCCGGTCGAGAGTCCGGTTCGCCAAGCGGTCCAGAAGGATCGTCATCGCCTTCTCGCCGATATGCTGGCGCGGCTGACGGATTGTCGTAAGGCCTGGTGTGAAATTGTTGGCGAAGGGAATGTCGTCGAAGCCGAGCACCGAGAAATCCTCCGGCACCCGGTAGCCGCGCAGCTGCAGCGCCGAGATCACGCCGATCGCCGTGTTGTCGTTGAAGCAGAAGAAGGCGGTCGGCAGGTCGTCCTTGATGAACAGGCGTTCAACGGCTGCCCGTCCGCTTTCGCTCGAGCCATCCCCCTCGACCCGCCAGTCGCGAAGGGCTTCCGGCGACTCCTTCAGGCCTTGCTGGTAGCCGGAATGACGCAGGTCGCTGCGGATATCCGCCGGGCCGCCGGATATGAAGGTGATGCGCCTGTGCCCGAGCGAGATGAGGTATTCCGTTGCCATCTTGGAAGCGGCAACATCGTCGACGCCGACATAGCTGATTTCCGGGTTCGAGACCGGGCGCTCGGTAGCAACGATCGGCGGCAGGTTGACGAGCGGCGTCTGCGGCTGGCCGGCAACCGGAATATGCCCGGTCAGCAGCACCAGCCCGTCGGCCATACCGGTCGACAGGAAACGCAGGTAATTCTGCTCCAGACCCGTGGTGCCTTCCGTGTTACCGATGAGGACGCCATAGCCGCGGTCGTTGGCGGCCTTTTCCAGGCCCGTCAGGATGCCGGCGAAATTGGGATCGGCAATGGACGACGCCAGCACCAGAACCATCTGCGAACGCTGCATGCGCAGGTTCTGCGCCATCGCATTGGCGGTGTAGCCGGTGCGGGCAATGGCGGCGGTGACCTTCTTGCGGGTGCTCTCCGCCACCTTCTCCGGTGAACGCAGCGCCCGGCTGACGGTTGCGATGGAAACGCCCGCCAGTTTTGCAACGTCTTCAATGGTCGCCGGCCGCTCGCCCGGTTCGCTCATTTTTTGTTTCCAGACATGCTGCGGTGCGGCCTTTGAATAAGTCCATGAATCGCAACGCCATCTACGCTGTATAGACCGCATTGCACCCAATGAAAAGGTTTACAACGCCGAATGTAAAGGTTTACATCGCTGATGAAAACGTTTACACGACCTTCATGGCGCCATTGCGGAAGAGGGCATTGGTGCTTGGGAGGAACCGGAAATGAACGTCGAATCGCCCGCGTCAGCGGCGGTCATCGAGGCCGTGAACATCAGCAAATCCTTCGGGCCCGTGCCGGTGCTCTTCAGCGTCAGCATGGATGTGCGTCCGGGCGAGGTACATGCGCTGATCGGCGAGAACGGTGCCGGCAAGTCAACGCTGATGAAAATCCTCTCCGGCTTCCACGACCCGACCTCCGGCCAGATCCGCCTCGACGGAAAGCAGACCGACCTGCCCCCGAACGGTGGCGCGGAGAAGCTCGGTATCGTCCTAATCCATCAGGAGCTGAACCTTGCCGAACAGATGACGGTGGAGGAAAATGTCTTCCTCGGCCGGGAGCTGAAGTCCAACGGCTTTCTCGACAAGGCCGCGATGCGCGCCTCTGTCCAGAAATATCTCGACGAAATCGGCCTCGACATCTCTCCGAACGACCGCATTTCCGATCTCACCATCGCGCAGAAGCAGATGGTCGAGATCGTCAAGGCCGTCAGCCGCAACGCCCGTATCCTGATCATGGACGAGCCGACCGCTGTCCTGACCGAGGAGGAGACCGAGGTCTTCTTCCGTCAGGTGCAGAAGCTGAAGGAAAGCGGCGTCGGCATCGTCTTCGTGTCGCACAAGCTCAACGAGGTGAAAGCCATTGCCGACCGCGTCACCATCCTGCGCGACGGCCAGTGGATCGACACGCGCGGCTCGGATGACCTGACGCCGGACATGATGGCGCAGATGATGGTCGGCCGCGAACTCTCCGACCTTTATCCGCCGATGCACGAAGCGGATGTTGATGCGGAGCTCGTGCTTGAAGTGGAGAACCTCTCAGCCCCCGGGATCGACACCGTCAGCTTCAATCTGCGCAAGGGGGAGATCCTCGGCTTTTCCGGCCTGATCGGCTCCGGCCGGACAGCCGTCTTCGAGGCGGTTTGCGGCCTGGCGCCGATTGAAGGCGGTACCATCAGGCTGTTCGGACGCGACACCGGCCCCATGACCGTCGCGCAGGCGCGGGACCTTGGCCTCGCCTATCTCACCAAGGACAGAAAGGAAAAGGGTCTGCTTCTCGACAAGAAGATGCGTCCCAACCTCACTCTGTTCGCCCTGCCGAAGTTCATTCGCAACTTCGGCCTCGACAGCAAGGCGGAAGAAGACGCGCTCAACCGCGCCATCCGCCGCTTCGACGTCCGGGCGCGGGATCGCGAGATCATTGTCGGCAAACTTTCCGGCGGCAACCAGCAGAAGCTGCTGCTTGCCAAGATCATGGAATGCGACCCCAGGATCGTGATCATCGACGAGCCGACACGCGGCATCGATGTCGGTACCAAGCAGCAGATCTATCACTTCATCGCCGCGTTGGCCGCCGAAGGCGTCTCCGTCGTGGTGATCTCGTCCGAGATGCCGGAAATCATCGGCATCTGCCACCGGGTCGTGGTCATGCGCGAAGGCCATATCACCGGGGTACTCAGCGGCGACCACATCAACGAAAACGAAATCATGCGTTACGCCGCCGGGCTGAAACGGGAGGACCTCCATTGACCATGACCGCATCCAACGAGCAAGCGGCCAAAACGGCCAGACGGGTCTCCGTCGATTTCAAGACCATCGGCCCCGCCGTCGCCCTGCTGCTTCTGTGCATCATCGGCTACCTGCTGAACCCGTCTTTCGTCAGCGAAGGCAACCTGACCAATCTCCTCACCCGCTCCGCCTTCATCGGCATCATCGCCGTCGGGGCAACCTTCGTCATCACCGCCGGTGGCATCGACCTTTCAGTCGGCTCCATGGCAGCGGCAATTTCAGGTGTCATGATCATTGTCATGAACAGTGCCGTGGAGACCATGGGCACCGGTCTGCCGACCGTCCTGCTCGGCTGTGGCATGGCGCTTGTGCTTGGGATCGGCGCGGGCTTCATCAACGGAGCATTGACGACAAAGGGCAAGATCGAGGCCTTCATCGTCACGCTCGGCACCATGGGCATCTACCGGTCGCTGGTGACGTACTTTGCCGACGGCGGCACCCTGTCGCTCAACTACGATATCCGCGGCACCTACCGGCCCGTCTATTACGACAGTTTCCTGGGGTTGCCCTACCCTGTCTGGGTGTTCATCGCGGTCGCCATCTGCGGCTGGCTGCTGCTGAACCGGACGGCATTCGGCCGCTACTGCACCGCCATTGGCTCCAATGAAGCCGTCGCCCGCTATTCCGCAATCAATGTCGACCGGGTGAAGACGCTCACCTATGTCATCCAGGGTCTCTGCGTCGCCTTTGCCACCATCATCTACGTGCCGCGTCTCGGTTCGGCATCGGCCTCGACCGGTGTGCTGTGGGAGCTGGAAGCAATCGCAGCGGTGATTATCGGCGGCACGGTGCTGAAAGGCGGCTACGGCCGGATCGGCGGCACCATCCTCGGCGCTCTGATCCTGACGACGATCGGCAACATTTTGAACTTCACCGATGTGATCTCGAACTACCTGAATGGAACCATGCAGGGCCTGATCATCATCGTTGCGGTTTTCCTGCAGCGCAGCGACTGGAAGCTCGGAAAAAGCAAGTAAGGGCCGCGCTCAGCTCAAACTACCCGGGACCCGTCCCCAGATTTTGAACCGGCTCGCACCGGACGGGAGAGGTGCGTCCAGATGACTGCATTGGAGGAGGAAACAATGTTAGCTAAGAAAGCTCTTGGAATAGCGGCAATGACCGGTGCGCTGATGTTTGCAGGCTCGGCTCTTGCCCAGGATACGATCAAGATCGGCGTCAGCTACCCGACCCCGACCCATGCCTGGGCGGCCGGCATGAACTGGCATGCGGAACAGGCGGAAAAGCGGCTGGAAGCCCTTTATCCTGATGTCGACCTCATCCTGGTGAACTCGCCGGACCCGGAAGCCCAGGCCAGTGCCCTGGAGGACCTTGTCTCCGTGCACCAGATCGACGCCCTGGTGGTGCTGCCGTTTGAATCCGAGCCGCTCACCGACCCGGTGCTGAACGTCAAGAAATCCGGTGCCTGGATCACGGTCGTCGACCGCGGCCTCAGCCAGCCGGGTATCGAGGATCTTTATGTCGCCGGCAACAATCCGGAACTCGGCCGGGTCTCCGCCCAGTACATGAAGACGCGTCTGAAGGACGGCGACAACATCGTCATCCTGCGCGGCATCCCGACTGTGATCGACAATGAACGCTTCGATGCCTTCATGGCGGAAATCGAAGGTTCCGGCATCAACGTGCTCGACCACAAGCACGCCAACTGGAACCGCGACGACGGTTTTGAAGTGATGCAGGACTTCCTGTCCCGGTTCCCGGACATCGATGCCGTCTGGGCCCAGGACGACGATATCGCCATCGGCGTGGTCGCAGCCCTGAAACAGGCCGGCCGTGACGGCGACGGCATGTTCGTCGTCGGCGGCGCAGGCATGAAGGAAACCATCAAGGCCATCATGGACGGCGAAACGCTGATCCCGGTGGACGTGCTCTATCCGCCGGCGATGATTGCCACCGCGATGGACCAGACGGTTGCCGCCTTCAAGTCCAACGGTCCGGTCGCCGGCCGCTACATCCTCGGCGCGACGCTGATCACGCCGGAAAACGCTGCAAGCTATTACTTCCCGGATTCGCCCTTCTAAGGGGCCGGGAAGCCGGGCCGGGGTTTTACGCGATGGGACCCCGGCCCAATTCACTCATGTTCAAGTTCCTGGAAGGCAATCATGAAAACGATAAAAGGCCCCGCCCTGTTTCTGGCCCAGTTTGCCGGGGACGAAGCACCGTTCAATTCCTGGGCCTCGATCACGAAATGGGCCGCGGACTGCGGGTATCTCGGTGTTCAGGTGCCGAGTTGGGACGCAAGGCTGATCGATCTTGAAAAAGCCGCCAGTTCCAAGACCTATTGCGACGATTTCATCGGCACGGCGCGGGAGAACGGCGTCGAAATCACGGAGCTCTCGACCCACCTTCAGGGTCAGCTCGTTGCGGTGCATCCGGCCTATGACGATGCCTTCGACGGTTTCGCTGCACCTGAAGTGCGCGGAAACCCCAAGGCCCGGCAGGCCTGGGCGGTCGATCAGGTGAAGCTGGCGCTGGCCGCCAGCCGCAACCTCGGCATCAAGGCCCACGCGACCTTTTCGGGCGCGCTTGCCTGGCCCTATGTCTATCCGTGGCCACAGCGGCCCGCCGGCCTGATCGAGACCGCCTTCGACGAGCTTGCCCGGCGCTGGCGGCCGATCCTCGACTATGCAGACGAGATGGGCGTCGATGTCTGCTACGAGATCCATCCGGGCGAAGACCTGCACGACGGCATCACCTTCGAGATGTTCCTGGAGCGCGTCAAAAACCACGCCCGCTGCAAGATGCTCTACGACCCGTCCCACTACGTGCTGCAGTGCATCGACTATCTCGACAATATCGACATCTACCGGGACCGGATCGGCATGTTCCACGTCAAGGATGCCGAGTTCAATCCGACCGGACGCCAGGGCGTTTATAGCGGCTACCAGCCGTGGGTCGACAGGGCCGGACGTTTCCGTTCCCTCGGCGACGGACAGGTCGATTTCGGTGCCATCTTCTCCAAGATGGCGGCCAACGATTTCGACGGCTGGGCCGTGGTCGAATGGGAATGCTGCCTGAAACATCCGGAGGACGGTGCCCGCGAAGGCGCTGCTTTCGTGAAGGATCACATCATCCGCGTGACCGAAAAGGCCTTTGACGACTTCGCCGACGGCGGCAGTGACGAGGCCGCCAACAGGAAGATGCTGGGGATCGGGTGAAATCCTCAGACCACGGCAGTAGTCCTTATGCGAGTTCAACAACACAGTCCGCAACTTGCACCGCCTCATCCTGAGGAGGGCCGTCAGGCCCATCTCGAAGGACGGCTGCAACCTCCAGACAAGTGGCCCATCCTTCGAGACGGCGCTGACGCGCTTCCTCAGGATGAGGTTCGGAGTTCGAGGATCGAGGATTGAGGTTTTTAGATATGTAAACACTGTATGTAATCGATTACAGTGACCGCAAGATGGAACACAAAACGATTCAGGAGGAGCGACATGGCCATTGAAGGAAAAGACAGCGCCCAGAAGCGGCCGATCCGGCTCGGCATGGTCGGCGGCGGCAAGGACGCCTTTATCGGGGCCGTGCACCGTATTGCTGCCCGCATCGACGGAGAGTACGAGCTGGTCGCCGGCGCCCTCTCCTCGACCCCGGCGAAGGCGCAGGAGTCCGGCCGGGCACTCGGCCTCAAGGACGATCGGATCTACGATTCCTTCCTGGAGATGGCCAAACGCGAGGCCCGGCTGAAGGACGGTATCGAGGCGGTTGCGATCGTCACGCCCAACCACATGCATTATCCGGCGGCGAAGGAATTCCTGAAGCGCGGCATCCACGTCATCTGCGACAAGCCGCTGACGTCCACCCTGGCGGATGCCAAGAAATTCGTGAAGGCGGCGGAAAGCTCTGAGGCGCTGTTCTTCCTGACCCACAATTACACCGGCTATCCGATGGTCCGCCAGGCGCGCGAGATGGTCGCAAGCGGTGAGTTGGGCACGATCCGCATCGTGCAGGTGGAATATCCGCAGGACTGGCTGACGGTGGAACAGCACAACAAGCAGGCCGACTGGCGCACGGACCCGGCTCGTACGGGCCTCGGCGGCTCCACGGGCGACATCGGCACCCATGCCTATAATCTTGCCTGCTTTATCACCGGTCAGTCGGCGGAAAGCCTTGCCGCGGACCTGCAGTCCTTCGTTCCCGGCCGGCAGGTCGACGACAACGGCCACGTCATGCTGCGCTACGCCAGCGGTGCGCGCGGCATGCTGTGGTGTTCGCAGGTAGCCCCCGGCAACGAGAACAATCTCAGGATCCGGGTCTATGGCGACAAGGCAGGCCTGGAGTGGCACCAGGAAGATCCGAACTACCTCCACTTCACGCCCTTCGGCAAACCGAAGCAGATCCTGACACGGGGCGGTGCCGGCATGCTGGGAAGCATCGCGTCCGCCACCCGTATCCCGCCGGGCCATCCGGAAGGCTATCTGGAAGGCTTTGCCAATCTCTACAAGGACGCCGCAGACGTCATTCGGGCACGGAAGGACAGCAAGGATGTCACCTCGCTTGTCCCCGGCATCGCCGACGGCCTTGCCGGCGTCCGCTTCATCGACGCCTGCGTTCGCAGCTCCGCAAAGAACGCTGCCTGGGTGAAGCTGGAAGGATAAAGAGGAAGCGCGAGACCGAAGGATAATACTGACCGGAGACGAGCAATCCGCAGCTCCATGGAAGAGCTGCGGATCGCAGATCTTTCAGCGCCCGCGATTGAGGCCAAGCCTGTGGTCTTCGAGCCGCCTTTTGGCGATTGCTGAAAACGAATAATAGGCAAACAACCCGACAGCGATCATGGGAATGGACATACCGCCGGAGCCGACACCGATCACCGATGCGGCAATCTTGGCAAGCGGATCCAGGATGCTGGACGTGTCGTTTCCCGGAAGGGCGGCGATTACGGAATTCACGCCGTCGCCGACACTCTTGTAGCCGCCAGAGGCGTTCCCGAGGAGCCCGATCGCTCCCAGAACGGTGGAGGCGATGCCTGCCAGTCGGCCTCGACGGGCAAGTTTGATCGTTTGCGACCCGCGTTCTTCCAGATCCTTTTCATCGGCTTCGCGGCGTTTGCCCGTCGCGGCACGATGGGTAGACTGGTTCAGCCGGTTTGTCGTGGCGACATCAAAGATACCGGAGGTCTCCAGATTGTTGTTGGCCTGAAACTCGAGCAATGCCGCCTGGGTGATCGACCCGAAAATGCCGTCGACCTTCCCGACCGGATACCCCAGACGATGCAAGGTTTCCTGCAGCATGCGCACTTGCTCGCCGCGCGCTCCCTTTTGAATTTTCCCTATCAACATACCGACCACATCCACGAAATTTGTTCCGCCTGCAGAGGACCGTCGCAATGCCTCGGCCGCCTGTCTCAACTTAGTTTCATATTTTCCAGTCTTGTCGCCATTGTAGACCCGGGCAATCCGCGCAAAATCGCGATTGCGGATTGCAGTCACCAGGTTGTTGGCCTTCAGAAAATTGGCAAACGCCTTCAGTTGCTCCAAGTCGGAATCCACGAAAGCCGAGAACATCTCTTCCGCACTGCCATATCCGCAGATACCGGCATTGAACCCCATGATCTGATACTCGCCGCTCGAGATCGAGCGAAAGGCAGCATTTCGGTCAATCTGAATGGCTCTCGACAACAGGGAGTACCTTGCCTCCGAAGTTTTCTGGTCCTTGTACTGGCTCTTACGCGCCCCCTGATGCGCCAACCCGGCGGCAACGGCCTTGGCACGTTTTCCTTCCGGCAATTGGCTGTAGAAAATATGCCGCTCAAACAAAATCTTGAGACGGCCGTCGGAAAACCGTGCCTGGCCGCTAGATTCAACCTGGGCAATCGCTTTCAGTTCTAGCGGGTCAACATCGAGATGCGCAGCAAGCTGTGAGAAGGCATTTGGCGGCAACGGCTGAGCTCGTCCTGTCCCTAACATCGTCCCCTCCCCTAACGGCCGCGATTTGCGCCGGTCCGATGGTCCTTAAGGCGGCTATCTGCTGCATTGCGTGCATTGCGCCAAATGAAGTACCCTACACCTGCCACCACCGGCCAAAGGCCGAAACCGTTGGCACTCAACAGCCCCTGTCCGAGGTTGAGTACCGAATCCAGCATGTCGCCCGTATATTCGTTCGGAACTATGTTGGTCCCGCTCTGCGCGGCAGCGGCAACCTTGCCTGCAAGCTCCTCGATCTGTGCTGCAGTCACGTTTGCATTGCCCTGCCCTAGTTGGGTCAACGTGTCACGGATGAATTCCGCTGACGGCGTGGATTGCTCGATTGTACCGGTCCCGCTACGAACGGCATTCACCAGGCTCTGCACGAAATTGATGTGCTTGTCGGAGAACCCCAAGGCACCAAGCGCCATCGTTCCAATCCCAAGCCAGCTGTCCCAACGGGCAGCCTTCATCGTCTCGGACCCCCGGTTGATCAGATCCTGCTGAGTGTCGTTGATCCGGGTGATATCCAGCGGCCGATGCTCGGGCGACTTGAGAGCCGCGATCGTCTCGGCGTCATACCGGCCCGTCAAGGGGATACGGTTGTCGGCCTGAAACGCCAGCAGCGCGTCACGCGTCATACGTCCGAATTGTCCGTCAATCTTGCCCAGCCAATAGCCAAGGTTGGTCAGCGTCTCTTGCAGTGCAGATACAAGCGGCCCGGCATCGCCCATTCCGACGGTCGTCACCACATCGGAAAAATCATCGATAAAGGTGAAATCATCATCCGGATCGAAGCTGCGGTGAGACACCGGGTCGGCATGACGGTCGACGGTCGACCAGTCTATGCCGGCGCTCATTTCCTCGGGCGTCAGGGCAAGTTCAAAATGCATGGAGTCCTTGACTGTATTCCAGTCCCCGCCCCAGACGAAAACCGGCTTGCCCGTATTCGTCCTGATCGCTCTGATCGCGCCGATCATGGCCGGTGTCATGTCGGTGTCCGCACGCCCTAGCTTCACGTCTCCCGCACGTTCGTCCTGCGTGTCTTTTCCTGAAAACTTGACCTCGCGATTGCCGGAATGATCCCTCCAGGGGTTCGTCTTCCAATTGACATCTAGCGCTATGCCGAAAGCATGCAGGCTGCGTTTGTCGGTGCCCTTGATGTTCCGGCAATTGTAACTGTCGGTGTCCTCGATACGCACATGGTAGCCGTGAGCTTCCATGACCGAGTAGAGCGCTTGCCACGCCTCCACACCTTCCGGTGCGACCCAGATGATCTCAGGTCCGAATGAAATCTGACGCATCAACTCCCGATTGCATTCGTATTTTTTCCAAGCCTTCCTCAAATCCGAGTTCTTAGACATTGCCCCCACTTACTCATATATTTTTTAGGAAACTTTTCTCGCCTTTCCCTCTCGTCCGAAATATCACCGAGTTGCGAAAGTCAAAATTTATCTTAAATTTAAGTTTTTACAAGACAAGGAAAATTTTCTACATCTATATTTCTTTAAAAATTTAAATAAGAATGCAAAACTTTATACCACTATTTTAAGGCGTTTTCTTGTGCAGATAACGCGGAACGAAAACGTCTTTTTGAGGAAAAAATGTCTGAAAAACAAGCGGTTATCGTTATTCACGGCATGGGCGAACAACGCCCGATGGGTACCTTGCGGTCGTTTGTCGAGAGCGTTTGGGTCAAGGATAGGGAACAAGGATTCAGGGGTGCTGAAAACGAATATTGGATAAAACCTGACGGCCGCGTCGGATTAAAGGAATTGAGTCGCATTACAACACCCAGCAACCACAAGGGCGTTCGCACCGATTTTTACGAGTTCTATTGGGCGGACATCATGCAGGGTACAACTTGGCAGCATCTGTCATCCTGGCTGAAGGGCTTGCTGCTGCGCTCGCCTGCCTCCGTTCCGTGGAACGTCTATCCCGTCTGGGTCGTCTTATGGATACTCTCGATCGTCATCGTCCTCATGGGCCTGACGTCGATTGACAAGCTGGCACCGGAAATCGTTCAGCAATGCAAATCGGCGACTCTATTCTGCAAGTATCTGTTTTCAGATTCCCCGTTTTCCAAAGGACTGGACGGCAACAAAAAGTTAGTTCTCGGCGCCTTCCTGACTGTCGTCACATTCTTTCTCGTCCGCCCCAAGTCTTTCACGCATCTCCGAACTTGGTTCGCCTTACCCATTTTTGCCGTGGTGTTGTTTCTGTTCATTCAGGTCGCAGACCTCATTTTGAAAGCGGAAATGCTGGGAATGGTCCTTTCCTCCGCCGGCGTCGTTCTCCTTCATAGTTTCCTCGTGCCTTACTTCGGGGATGTTGCCCGGTATGTCGAAGCCAGTCCTGCCAATATTGAGCGCCGGCAGGCAGTCCGGGAGCGCGGACTCCAGCTTCTGCGGGATCTTCACCAGGACGATGACTATGAACGTATCATCATTGTCTCTCACAGCCTCGGAACCATCATCGCCTACGATCTGCTCAATCTTTTCTGGGCTGAAGCAGGCCCCAACAAGCACAATCCCTATTCACGAGAGGCAGAGAAGGCCTTTGCCGAACTCGACAAATGGCTGAACGACACTGGCGACAGCGAACTTGATCTGGAAAAATTCCGCCAAAATCAGCGCAAGATCAGCCTTGCACTGTCCGCAAAGGACAACCAGGCGGAACCGGGGCAAAAGGTAATCTGGCGGATATCCGACTTTGTCACGCTCGGATCTCCGCTCACCCACGCGGAATTTCTGCTGTCGCGCGATGAAGAAGGGTTCAAAAAGCTCTGCCAGGAAAGAGTTGTCAGCCAGTGTCCGCCGCTGCAGGAACCGGACACACGGAGAAACCGCAATACCTTCATGTTCACTCCGCCCGAGACCGACCGTTTTTTCCCAAATCACGCGGCCGTGTTTTCAGCGGTTAGATGGACGAATATCTACGACCAGCACAATTGGATCCTGTTCCTACTGGGGGACGTGATTTCCGGTAGCGTGACCGAGAATTTCGGTGATGGCATCCGGGAAGACAAGGTGCGCATCCAGCGCGGGTCGCTGAACCTGCCGCACTTCTTCACCCACACAAAATACTGGGACTGGCAGGACGACTGGGACAAGAGCACCAAGCTGCCCAAGCACATGGTCAGCCTGCGGGAAGCGGTAAACCTTCTGGATGACTGACACGAAGGAAGCGCTACGATGACCTCTTGAGAGGTGCGGAGCCTCCTGCCCGGACTTACGGGCCATCCCGTTCTCTGGATTGGGCTGAAGTTGCTTGCTCCCGCCGAACCGGCATGCGTGCCATTTGAAACAGTACCGCAAACAGGTCCGGCATAGGCTGATCTGCGATGTCTCCCCGACGATCGCTAAACGATATCCCGACCTGCCAGTCCGGATGATCACACACATCCTGCACCGACCTGGTCTCCAAAAGTCGCTACTTTTCAATTGGTTGAAAAATTTTGAGATGGAAAACAGGTCATCGCTTTACAAAAGTAATAAAGTATTACTTAATTCCATTCGTGAGGAGAACATACCATGTGGAGGAGACCCATGAGACTCAAGGCAATGCTTGTTGCCGGGGCGATGTCGCTTGTTCCTGCGACCGCCATGGCAGCCGATCTGACGATCGGTTTTTCACAGATCGGTTCTGAATCCGGCTGGCGTGCAGCCGAGACAACCGTCACCAAACAGCAGGCGGAAGCGCGCGGCATCGACCTGAAATTCGCCGATGCCCAGCAGAAACAGGAAAACCAGATCAAGGCGATCCGGTCCTTCATCGCCCAGGGCGTTGATGCCATCCTGCTGGCTCCGGTCGTGGCGACCGGCTGGGACGAAGTCCTGGAAGAAGCCAAGGATGCCGAGATCCCCGTCGTGCTGCTCGACCGCACGGTCGACGCGCCGGACGATCTCTACATGACCGCCGTCACGTCCGACCTGGTGCATGAAGGCAGCGTTGCCGGCCAGTGGCTGGTCGACGAAATGGCCGGCCAGAAATGCGATATCGTCGAATTGCAGGGCACGACTGGTTCCAGTCCGGCCATCGACCGCAAGAAGGGCTTCGAGCAGGCGATCTCAGGTCACGACAACCTCAGCATCGTCCGCAGCCAGACCGGCGACTTCACCCGCAGCCAGGGCAAGGTCGTCATGGAAAGCTTCCTGAAGGCAGTCGGCGGCGCCAATATCTGCGCGCTTTACGCCCATAACGACGACATGGCCGTCGGTGCCATCCAGGCGATCAAGGAAGCCGGCCTGAAGCCGGGTGAAGACATCAAGATCGTCTCCATCGACAGCGTGCCGGACATCCACCTGGCCATGGCCAATGGCGAAGCCAATGCCACCATCGAGCTGACCCCGAACATGGCCGGCCCGGCCCTGGACGCACTCGAAGCCTATCTGGCCGACGGCACCTTGCCGGCAAAATGGATCCAGACCGAGTCCAAACTCTACACGCTCAAAGATGATAACATGGCCATCTACGAGATGAAGAAAGACCTGGGATACTAAGACGATCCCGGCGCCGGACGGTCTTCCCGTCCGGCGCTGCAAGGGTTCAAATTGGACTGACTTCGGGGGAAGCCGATCGATGGCGGGCGTAACCGACCCTGTGCTTGAATGCCGGGGCATTTCCAAATTTTTTCCGGGAGCCATAGCGCTGGATGCGGTGGACCTGACCCTTTATCCGGGCGAGGTACATGCCCTGCTCGGTGAAAACGGAGCCGGCAAATCCACGCTGATCAAGTGCCTGACCGGTGCCTACCGGCGCGATGCCGGCACGATCCTGCTGGACGATCAAGAGATTTCTCCCGTCAGCACCCAGGACAGTCAGATGCTCGGCATCGGCACCGTTTATCAGGAGGTAAACCTGCTGCCGAACCTGACGGTTGCCGAAAATCTCTTTCTCGGCCGCCAGCCCATGTGGCGCGGCTTCATTTCCCAGCACAAGATGCTGACCATGGCGCGCGAACTGCTCGCTGAATTCGGCCTCAGGATCAATCCGGCGGAACCTTTGTCAGCCTATTCTGTCGCCGTGCAACAAGTGGTGGCGATTGCGCGGGCCGTCGAGCTCTCCGGCAAGGTGCTGATCCTGGATGAGCCCACCGCCAGTCTCGACCGGGACGAGGTTGAGCTGGTGTTCTCGGTGATCGAGAAGCTGAAGGCACGTGGCCTTGCCATCGTCTTCATCACCCACTTTCTGGATCAGGTGTTCGAGATATCCGACCGGGCGACGGTCCTGCGCAACGGCCGCGTCGTCGGCACGCGCCAGCTCAAGGATACCACCCAGACCGATATCGTCACGCTGATGCTCGGCCGCCAGCTGGAAGACCGTATCCAGGACCGGGCACCTGCGGTTTCCGGCGCTACGCTGATCGAACTGAAGAACTTCGGCAAACGGGGTGTGATCTCCCCGTTCGACCTGACGCTTCGCAAGGGCGAAGTGGTTGGCCTCGCCGGCCTGCTCGGCTCGGGCAGGACGGAAACCGCGGGCCTGATCTTCGGGGCCATCCAGGCGGACCAGGGCGAAGCTCTTCTGGAGGGCCGCAAGATCGGCCTGAAAGGCCCGCGTGAGGCCATCGGCCACCGATTTGCCCTCTGCCCGGAAGACCGCAAGAGCGACGGCATCGTCGGCGACCTTTCTGTCCGCGAGAACATCATTCTGGCGCTGCAGGCCCGGCAAGGCTGGTTCCGGCCATTGCCGAAAGCGAAGGTCAACGAACTCGCAGAAGCTTACGTCAAGGCGCTTGATATCCGCCTTGCCAGCCTCGACATGCCGATCCGCCTTTTGTCCGGAGGTAACCAGCAGAAGGCGCTGCTGGCACGGTGGCTTGCCACCAACCCGGCCTTCCTGATCCTGGACGAACCGACCCGCGGCATCGATGTCGGTGCGCATGCGGAGATCATCGCTCTCATCGAAAAACTGCGCGAGGACGGCATGGCCTTGCTGGTCGCGTCCTCCGAACTTGAGGAACTCGTGGCCTATTCCACCCGCGTGATCGTGCTGCGCGACCGCCGCCAGGTGTGCGAACTCACCGGGGACGAGATCACAACATCCAATATCGTCGCGGCAATTGCCGACGAACCCATGGCGGAGGCTGTCTGATGTCCGCCCACGTTCACTCCACCCTGCGCCGGGTGACGCCGCAGCTCATAATCCTGGGTGCGGTTTTATTCCTGAACTTCCTGGTCTTCCCAGATTTCTTCCGCATCGAATTCCAGCATGGCCGTCTCTTCGGCAACCTGATCGACGTCCTCAACCGCGGTGCTCCGACTGCCCTGCTCTGCATCGGCATGACGCTGGTCATCGCGACCAAGGGCATCGATCTTTCTGTCGGTGCGGTCATGGCAATCGCGGGCGCCGTCGCAGCCTCGCTCGTGGTCGACGGCCACAGCTGGCAGGTGGCCCTCATCGGCGCCCTTGCCGTCGGGGCGATCTGCGGCATCTGGAACGGTGTCCTTGTCGCCGTCCTTCGTATTCAGCCGATTGTCGCGACGCTGGTGCTGATGGTCGCCGGGCGCGGCATCGCCCAGCTTGTGACGGAAGGCACGATCCTGACCTTCGTCAATCCGGGTCTCATTCATCTGGGTGCCGGCACAGTTCTTGGTATCCCGACGCCGATCCTGATCTGGATCTTCCTCGGGCTTCTGGTCACGGCCGTTGTCCGCAAGACCGCGCTCGGCATGCTGATAGAGGCCATCGGCATCAATGAAAGTTCCTCGCGCCTCGCCGGGATCAACAGCCGGGTGCTGATCGTCTGCGTCTACCTGATCTCCGGCTTCTGCGCTGCGCTTGCCGGTGTCATCGTCGCCGCCGACATCAAGGGGGCGGATGCAAACAATGCCGGACTGTGGCTGGAGCTCGACGCCATTCTTGCCGTTGTCATCGGCGGCAATTCCCTGCTTGGCGGACGGTTTTCGATCGTCGCCTCGCTGATCGGTGCGCTGATCATCCAGTCGGTGAACTCGGTCATCCTGCTCTCCGGCATGCCGCCGGAATTCAACCTTGTCATCAAGGCGCTGATCATCATCGCGATCCTGGTGATCCAGTCGCCGACCGTCAAACACGCGCTCTATATCCTGCGTGCCTCCGCGGAGCCGCTGCCGCCCGAGCCCATCAAGGAAGCGAAAGAAAGCCCGCAATGATCCGCTCGACCCATCTGCCGCTTCTCATCACCATCGCCACCTTCGTGCTGGCCTATACGCTGTGCGCGTCGCAATACCCGGCGATGCTGTCGACCCGGGTGGTGGCAAACCTTCTGACGGACAATGCCTTTCTGGGGATTGCAGCCGTCGGCATGACCTTTGTCATCCTGTCCGGAGGTATCGATCTTTCGGTCGGGTCGGTGATCGCCTTTACCGGCGTCTTTCTGGCTGTGATCCTGAGGGACACCTCGATCCATCCATTGGCCGCCTTTGTCCTGGTACTGGCGATCACCATTTCCTTCGGTGCGGCGATGGGGGCGATGATCCACTATCTGGAAATGCCGCCCTTCATCGTCACGCTGGCCGGCATGTTCCTGGCCCGGGGCGCCGCCTATGTGCTGTCGACCGACAGTGTGCCGATCACGCATGAGTTCTACGACACGCTGCAGTCGCTCTATTTCAAGGCGCCCGGCGGCGGCCGGTTCCGTCTCACAGGCATGATCATGCTGCTGACCTTCCTTATCGGCATCATCGTCGCCCACCGGACGCGCTTCGGCCAGAATGTCTACGCCCTTGGCGGCGGCCAGCCGACCGCCAAGCTGATGGGTGTGCCCCTAGCACGGACCACCATCGGCATCTACGCGACGTCGGGCGGTCTCGCCGGTCTTGCCGGTATCATCTTCTCGCTTTACACCTCGGCCGGCTATTCGCTGGCAACAGTCGGAGTGGAACTGGATGCCATCGCTGCGGTCGTCATCGGCGGCACGCTGCTCACGGGTGGCACCGGGTTTGTCGCCGGGACATTCTTTGGCATTTTGATCATGGGGTTGATACAAACCTTTATCGTCTTCGACGGAACGCTTTCCAGCTGGTGGACAAAGATCGTGATCGGCGGTCTTCTGTTCGGCTTCATCTTGCTTCAGAAGGGACTCACTTGGGCAACGACACTGCGCAGAAAACCAGCGACAGAGTTCGCCGCGCAATCATGACCTTCGTCGCCACGGGCGGATTGGGCAGCCAGGTCGGCAATCACACCGACCAGGTGGTCGAGCAAATTGGCAAAGCCATCGTTGCCGGAGAGTATCCGCCGGAAACCATGATCCCGCTGGATCCGGACATTTCGGAAATGTTCGACGTGTCGCGCACGGTGGTGCGCGAGGCGAAGAAGACGCTGATCGCCAAGGGCCTGATCCAGTCCAAGGCCAAGGTCGGAACCCATGTGCGGCCGGCGTCCGAGTGGAACATGTTCGACCCGGATGTGCTGCGCTGGCACGCCGCGCTGAAGAACCAGCGGCCCTTCCTGGAAGACCTTTTCGAGATCCGGCTGATTTTCGAACCGGCGGCTGCCAGCAGTGCAGCCAAGCGGGCAACGGACACGGAATGCGCGGCCCTGTCGAAGCTCTGCGACAACCTTGCCACGGGAGAGGACCGGGCTGCAGTTGCCGTCGCCGACCTCGAATTCCACAAGATGATCCTGAAGCTGTCGGGCAACCGGTTCCTGCAGTCGCTCGGCGACCTGGTGCAGGCCGCGCTCTATTCCCTCTTCATTGCCGAGGCCAACGAGCGCAACGACCAGGAAACCTACGAATTCGTGGAACGCCACCGCGCCATCGTCACCGCCATCACCGCCGGAGACGCCAAGGCGGCCTCCGAAGCCATGGTCCATGTGATTCTGGCCGGCCGGAAGATCGAGCTGAATATCTGAAAGCGTCGGTCCGAGACCTCAGGCCTCCACGGCGGCGCGGCCGAGCAAGGCCGCAAGGAGGGTGATGTCGGCCAGCACAACGTCTGCAAGCATCCGCAATTCCTCTTCCGAACCGGTGCCGGTGAGAACGCCAACCGCAAGGCCCGCCTGACCGCGGCGAGCCATGATCATGTCCTGCGGATTGTCACCGACGACAGCAACCGATCCGGATGGCAGGCCGCAGGCCCGGCAGAAAGCGTCCAGCATGCCCGGTTCCGGCTTGTGTCCGTGACCGGTGTCGTAGCCGGTGACGAAGTCGAAATGATGGGCGAGCCCGGTCGTTTCCAGGAAAACCCGGATCGCCGTCTCGCTGTCGCTGCTGGCAACGCCAAGCTTGAGGCCGCTAGCCTTGAGGTGTTCCAGAAGCATGGCAGTTCCCTCGATGGCCGAAGCTGACTGCATCGAGGTTCCGAAGATGACATCGAGCTCCCTGACCAATTGGTCCCTCGGAAGGGGCGAACCGATCGCGGCCCAGAGATCGGCGATCTCTGAACTGTTGCCGGCAGCCAAAACGCTGCCGCTGCGGGTTCTGCCTGTTTCCGGATCGACGCCTGCGGCCACCAGCAACGACTGCGCAAGATCGCTGTCACCGTCGGCGGCCATCAGGGCGGCCGTACGGTTGTTGCGGCCCCAGGTTTCTTCGAAGTGCAGCAGAGTGCCGTCCTTGTCAAAAAGGACGCCGCGGATATCGGGACGTTTCATGGTTCCTACCTGATCAGAGAGACATGCCGGGCACCGGCCAGCCACAGGACACAGCGCGCGAGCAGCAAAGCGCCGAGCACGATCAGCATGATGCACACCGAAAACGCCGCCGCCTGGTTGTTTGCACCCCGGTCGGACAATTGCAGCACGGAAACCGCCGCCACCTGGGTCTGCGGCGTGATCAGGAAGATCACCGCCGACAGCGACACCATCGCCCGCATGAAGAAGAACACCCCGACGCCGAAGAGCGTCGGCCACAGGATCGGCAGGGTCACCCGGAACAATGTCCGGAGCTGGGTGCTGCCGAGCATGGTCGAGGCCTCGTCGAAGGTCGAGCTGATCTGCTTCAGGGAGGTCGTCGCAATCAGAAACCCTTGCGCGTGATTGTAATAGACATAGAGCAGCACGATCAGCGGGAAGGTGCCGTAGAGGATGTTGAGCGGGTTGGCCGTGCTGTTGAAGGCAAGCACATAGCCGAGACCCAGCACCATGCCGGGAATGGACGTCGGCAGGATCGCCAGGAACGAGATCGGTCCCCTGAGCGGCGTGCGGAACTTCTGGGCGACGATCGCGGCGGTGGTCACCAGGATGACGCCGAAGATCGCGGTCGCAAAGGCGACGCCGATGGAATTCCAGAGCGGTTGTGCCCCGTTCTGCACGTCGAAGGAATAATGCTTCAGGGAGAAGGCCAGATTGTAGGGCCAGAGCTTGACCAGGCTGGCAAGGAGCACGATCAGCGGCACGGCGAGGAAGACACAGGCGACCGCATAAGTGTAGGTGCCGAAGATCCAGTCCCGTCTGCGGTTGGTCCCAACCGTCAGCGGTTTGGACTGGTCGGTGATCAGCGCATGCTGGCGGCTGGCGATGCGCCGTTCCAGCAGCTTGGAGATGACAGCCGGGGCCAGCAGCAGAACGCCGATGACGGCGCCGAGACCGAATTTCCCCTGCCCGATCACCTTGTTGTAGATCTCTGTTGCCAGAACGTTGAACTCGCCGCCGATGACGATGGCATTGCCGAAGTCAGTGATCGTCAGCGAAAAGGTGACGAAAGCGGCGGCGGCGATGCCGTAGCGGGTCGATGGCAGCGTGATGGTCCGGAAAATCCGGAAGGGCTTTGCCCCCATGACCACCGCGCCTTCATAGAGGCGTGCGTCGGAGGCAGCGAGCGCTGCCGACAGGATCAGGAAGGCATAGGGGAACGTGTAAAGCACATCCGCCAGAACGATGCCCCAGAAGCCGTAAAGGTCGAAATCGAAGCCGAGGAAGCGGTTGAAGGCCCCGTTGCGGCCGAAGAGGAAGATCAGGCCCTGGGCCTGCACCAGCGACGGAGCAAAGAGCGGCGTCATCACCACCAGGCGCAAGAACCCTTTGCAGACCACATGGGTGCGCTGGATGGCATAGGCATAGATATAGGCAAGGGAGATCGAGAGCGTTGTCGTGACCATCGCAACGGCGAGACTGTTGCCGACAAGGTCCCAGACGCGGCCCGACTGCAGCGTCTCGGCGTAATTCTCCAGCCCCCATCCCGTCGATCCGACAAAGCTGCGCAATAAGATGCTGGCAACCGGAATGACGAGAAAGAGGATCATCATCACCAGGACCGCGAGCGACACGGCGATGGCGAAGGTATTGTCACCGAACCCGAAGCGCCGGACCGGCTGCGTGAGAACGACTGCCTGATCGGTCATTGGCTTAACCCGCGCAAGGCTTGGGCTGCGAAGTTGAGGCAGACGCGGTCCATGGGTTGCGGGATATTCTCCGGTCCGTGCAGCTCGACGTCGAGAAGCTGCTCCGGTGCGCAGTCCGGCCTGACCGTCAGCACCTGGATGTTACCGAGGAACCGGACCTTGGTGACCTCGCCATAAAAGGCATTGCCGAGACCGAGCGGTTCAGGAGACAGGCTGATCGCCTCCGGCCGGATGCCGAGAAGGTTCATGCCTGCTGTCTCCGGACCGGCGGAGAGGGTTTCCGATCCAAACCGGATAGCGCCGTCGCCACCTGCGCCAACCTGCAGCACATTGAAATTGCCGATGAAGTCGGCAACGAACCGGTTTTGCGGATGGGTGTAGATCTCCACCGGCGATCCGACCTGTTCGATCCGCCCCTTGTTCAGCACCACGATGCGGTCCGCCATTTCCAGCGCTTCGCTCTGGTCGTGGGTGACCATGATCGTGGTGATGGCAAGTTCCTTCTGAATGTTGCGGAACTCACCGCGAAGTTCTGCCCTGACATTGGCATCAAGTGCGGAAAGAGGCTCATCTAGAAGCAGCACCGTGGGGCGCGGTGCCAGAGCGCGGGCAATTGCGACACGCTGCTGCTGGCCGCCCGACATTTGCGACGGCAGCTTGTGCGCCTGGTCGGCGAGCTGAACCAGATCGAGCATTTCTATCGCCCGGCCGTGGCGCTCGGTCTTGGCCCAGCCCCGGCATTCCAGACCATAAAGCACGTTCTGAAGCGCGGTCAGGTTCGGGAACAGCGAATAGGACTGGAACACCATGCCGAAATTGCGATCCGCTGGCGGAGTGCGGGACATGTCCCGGCCGCCAAGACGGATCGAGCCTTCCTGTGCGGTCTCCAGTCCGGCGATGACGCGCAGCAAGGTCGTCTTGCCGCAACCCGAGGGACCCAGGAAACAGGTGAAGCTCGATTCCGGGATGGTCAGGGTCAGGTCGTTCAGCGCCTTCACGCTGCCGAAGGATTTGGAAAGTCCTTCAATCTGCAAAGCCATCAATCTACCTCATGCGGTCCGAAGGACCCGGTCGGAGGGCGGGCATCGCCCAAGCATTATAAGAGGAGGCCGGGCACGACCGGGGAGGAACCGGTCCCCTCGCCCACTCCGAAGAGGGCAAGGGAACCGGCGATGACAGGTCGTGCCCGGAGCGCTTTGCGCCGGTCAGTTCTCGTAGCGGCGCTGCCACTCGGAAATGATGCGGTCGCGATCCTTGCCGGCTGCCTGGAAGTCGGTTGGATAGAGGATGCTGTTGGTGTCCTCCGGCATGCCGGCGTTCTTGAACCGGTCCGGCAGGGTGCCGCCCGGCACGGTCACGATGGCCTTCCAGTCGTAATAGGCGTTGACGGCTTCCGGTGTCAGCGTCCAGTCAAGGAAGCGCTTGGCGTCGTCCTTGTTCTTCGACGAGGCGACGAGGGCGTTGGCTTCCAGTTCGTTGCCTGCGCCCTCAGCCGGAATGACCATGACCATCGGGAAGCCTTCCTCGATGTTCTTGATCGCCCGCATGTCGAACGATGCACCGACAGCATATTCACCGGCAGCCGCCGCGTTGCAGGGCTTGGAGCCGGACTTGATATACTGGGCGATGTTGCCGTTAAGCTGATCCAGGAATGACCAGCCCTCGTCTTCACCCTTCATCTGCAGGATCGAGCTCACCTGAATATAGCCGGTGCCGGACGAGGCCGGATTCGGCATCACCACTTCGCCCTTGAATTTCGGATCGACCAGATCCGCCCAGGACTTCGGAACCTCAAGGCCCAGCTTCTCTACCCGCTCGGTGTTGACGCAGAATGCGGCCATGTAGCCGGTGACCGCGAACCACTTGTTGTCGCCGTCACGGAAAGTGGCCGGGATCTTGTCGACGCCATTGGCAGCATAGGCCTCGAGCGTGTCGGCGATTTCCGGGTTGACGATGGTGGAAGCCGCAAAGCCCCAGATAACGTCATGTTGTGGGTTGCCTTTTTCTGCGATAATGCGGGCAGCGAGATCGCCCGTCGACAGGCGCAGCATGTTCACGGTGACGTCCGGCATCGCCTGCTTGGCGAGTTCCAGGAACGCTGCAGCTTCGTCTTCCTCATAGGCCGTATAAACGGTGATTTCGCCTGCAAATGCAGCCGTCGGTACCAGCGCGGCGAGGACGCCGGCGAGAATTGTCTTTTTCATGTTCACCTCCAGAATTGGCCCTGGCGAACATTTCTCCGCTGTCGCCCGGCTCTGGACAGTTTATGGAAATTTTCTTACAAAAAAAGTAGGAAAACTTACATTTTTTATTTTCCTTACATTTTGGCCGGAATTTCAGCCTGTCGGTTGAAATGAAGGACCAAACTGGCTAACAGGAAAATGGCGGATAATCGCGGGTGTGAGACGCAATGAAGAAGAAACAGCAGCGTCGGGATGCTCTGCTGAACATGGTTGCCGAGGAAGGCTATCTCAGCCTTTCGGAGATCGCGAAAACGCTGGATGTGTCCGAGCAGACGATCCGCCGCGACTTCCAGGCCCTGGAGGAACTGCCCAATATCCGGCGGACCCACGGCGGCATCACGCTCGTCCAGCCGATCGCCAAGGGCGATTACTCCAAGCGCCTGCGCACGGCCTCGCGGGAAAAGACCGCCGTTGCCCATCGGGCGGCGAATTTCGTCAAGGACGGTGCGTCGGTGTTTCTCGACCACGGCACCACGTCGGAGGCGGCGGCAGAGGCACTGCTTGCCCGCAAGAACCTCAGGGTCACCACCTACAGCATTCGCATCGCCGCGCATTTTCTCGACCGGGACGACATCACCGTCGCCATTCCCGGCGGCATCGTCCGCCAGGAAGACGGCGCGATCGTCGGGCCGCATAACGATGATTTCATGAAGCAGTTCCGCTTCGACTACGCCATCATCGCGGTTTCGGGCATGGATAGTGACGGGCGTCTGGCCGACAACGACCTTTTCGAGATCAAGCGGGTGCAGGCCGCCATGCAACAGGCCGACAAGTCGATCCTGATGCTCACCTCCGACAAGATCGGCGTGAAGGGGCTCTTCGAGCTTTGCCACCTCAGCGATGTCGACATACTGGCCGCCAGCGCCCCGGCCAAGGCCGCACTTGGCGGCCTGTTGGCCTCTTCAGGTGTAAGGCTGATCTGACCGGCTGGAAGGCCGAGTGTTCAGCTCAACGGACGTGTCAGCTCACAGGCAGCAATTCGTCCGGCAGGTTCTGATAGCAGACCGGGCGCAGGAAGCGGCGGATCGCCATCGTGCCGACCGAAGTGGCACCGAAGTTGGTGGAAGCCGGATAAGGGCCACCGTGAACCATGCTGTCCGCCACTTCGACACCCGTCGGGAAGCCGTTGGCAAGAACGCGGCCGGCCTTGCGTTCCAGCACCGGCATCAAACGTTGGGCAAGCACCATGTCACCGGCATCCATCTGAAGGGTGCAGGTGAGCTGTCCCTCCAGACCCTTGGCGATCTGCTGGAGCTGGCCTTCGTCCTTGACCCGGACAACAATGCCGAGCGGGCCGAAGACTTCCTCGCCCAATTCTTCATTGGCGAGCCAGTTGTCACCCGTTGTCTCGAAGAAATAGGGAGCGGCTTCGCGGGTTTCGCAGGAGGTGCCGATCAGTTCACGCACGCCGCTGTGGGCGGCAACGCGTTTTGACCCGGACCGGAATGCAGCCGCGATCCCGTCTGTCAGCATTGTCTGCTTGCCGATGGCACCGAGCGCTTCCGTCGCCGTGGCAACAAAGGCATCCGCATCCGGGCCTTCAAGCATGAGAACCACCCCCGGGTTGGTGCAGAACTGCCCTGCCCCCATGGTGAGCGATCCGGCCCAGCCCTTGGCGATCGCCTCGCCGCGCGCGGACAAGGCCGCGGGGAGCACGAACATCGGATTGACTGAGCCCAGTTCGCCGAAGAACGGGATCGGCACGGGACGCTGTGCGCACAGGTCGAACAGCGCGCGCCCGCCGCGCAGCGAACCGGTGAAGCCGACAGCGTTGATCAACGGATGCTGGACGAGCGCCTGGCCAACTTCGAAGCCGTTGCCCTGCAGGAACGAGAAGACACCCGGATGCAGGCCGCAGGACTTGATCGCGGCCGCGATTGCCTCGGCGACAATCTCACCCGTGCCCGGATGGGCCGGGTGGCCACGTACGACCACGGGGCAGCCCGCAGCCAGAGCGGAAGCGGTGTCACCGCCTGCGGTCGAGAAGGCAAGCGGGAAATTGGACGCACCGAAAACGGCGACCGGCCCGATCGGGCGCTGCACCAGCTTCAGATCCGGGCGGGGCAGCGGCTGGCGATCCGGCAAAGCCTCGTCGTGGCGCTTGTCGAGGTAGTCACCTTTGAGGATATGGGCAGCGAAGAGGCGCAGCTGGCCGGTTGTGCGGCCGCGCTCGCCTTGAAGGCGGGCTTCCGGCAAACCAGTCTCGGACATGCCAATCTCAGTGATGGCGTCCGCCCTGGCCTCGATCTCGTCAGCAATCGCATTCAGGAACTTGGCGCGGTCGGCACTGGAGGAATAGCCATAGGTCCAGAAGGCCTCTTCCGCGGCGCGGCAGGCGGCATCGACCTGGCTGGTGGTGCCGACGGCAAATGAATGCGCGGTGCCGTGGGCCGGCTCGGACGTGAACGTGGTTTCTCCGGCAACCCATTGCCCGGCAATGAACTGCTTTCCGTGCGGCATGAAAGTCATGGCAACCTTCCGGTTTCAAAAAGGGATCAGAATTCGAACGGATCGGTGATCAGGCGCTTGCCCAGAGAGAAGGCGTCGCAGACGTGGATCATCGGCGAGAGATCGACATCGCTCTTGCCCCGCTTCACCAGATCCGCCATGCGGACGTAGAGATTGGCATATTCGTGGTTCGACCCATCTATAACGGGTCTCCCCTCGATTTCCAGTTTTTCTCCACCAAGAGACAGCTTTGCGCTGCCCCGGTCCGTTTCCACCTCGATGTCCCAGGTTTGCGGTCCCTCCTGGCGCCAGTCGAACTCGGCGCTCATGTCCGCTCCCGCGGGATCGGCAAAGGTAAGATCGGCGGCAATCGGCGTCGCCCGGTTTTCCGGAAACTCAAGTGTCGCCCCGGTCAGGTGGACCGGGTAGGGTAGGATTTCGGTCAGGATCGACAGGGCGTTGATGCCGGGATCGAAGACGCCCATGCCGCCCGGTTCCCAGATCCACTCCTGGCCCGGATGCCAGCGGCGAACGTCTTCCTTCCAGGTGATCTTCAGACGTTTGATCGTTCTCTCGGCAAGGAACGCCTTGAGGGTGGGAACGCTGTCGGCATAGCGCGAATGCCAGGTCGCAAACAGGGTGACGTCATGTTCCCTGGCCAGCGCCTCAAGCGCATAGCATTCCGCCAGGCTCTGACCCGGCGGCTTTTCCAGCATCACATGCTTGCCCGCTCTCAGCGCCTTGGCCGCATAGTCGAAGCGCGGCTGTGGCGGAATGGCGAGCGAGATCGTGGTGATGTCGGACCGCTTTTCCAGAAGCTCATCCAGATCGGAAAAGTTATCGATGCCGTCGACACCCGCATGGCGGCTGACCGCGGCTTCCAGCTGCCAGTCGGGATTGGTGGCAATTGCCGGGATATGCTGGTCACGGGCGATCTTGCCGATGCCCACCAGCGCCAGTTTTTCAGCCATCAGTGCGAGTCCTTCGGCACGGCAGAGCCACGGCAACCTTTGAGAAAATCGAAATCGGCACCGGTATCGGCACCCTGGACGTGGTCATGGAAGAGGCGGGCATAGCCGTTTGCCGGAACATGGTGGTTCGGCAACCATGCGGCAAGTCGCGCGGCCAGTTCCTCTTCCGGAATATCCAGATGGATCCTTCGGCCTGGAACATCCAGTTCGATCATGTCGCCGTTCTTGACAACGGCCAACGGCCCGCCCGCAGCTGCCTCCGGCGATGTATGCAGGACAACGGTGCCATAGGCGGTGCCGGACATACGCGCGTCGGAGATCCGCACCATGTCGGTAATGCCCTTCTTCAGCACTTTCGGCGGCAGACCCATGTTGCCGACTTCGGACATGCCCGGATAGCCCTTCGGGCCGCAGTTCTTCAGCACCATGACGCAGGTCTCATCGATGTCGAGTGCGTCGTCGTTGATCTTGGCCTTGTAGTCGTCGATATCCTCGAAGACGACCGCCCTGCCCCGGTGTTGCAGCAGGTGGGGAGAAGCGGCTGAAGGCTTCAGGACCGCACCATTCGGCGCAAGATTGCCCTTCAGCACCGCAATGCCACCCTGTTGGGTCAACGCCTTTTCCGCCGGCAGGATGACGTCCTCGTTCCAGTTGCGGACGTCCTTGACCTGATCCCACATGGTGTCGCCGGAAACGGTGATGGCGTTCCTGTGCAGCATGCCCGCCTCGCCGAGCCGCTTGATCACCACCGGCAGGCCACCGGCATAGAAGAACTCTTCCATCAGATATTTGCCCGAGGGCATCAGGTTGACGATGGTCGGGATGTCCCGGCCGGCCTTGTCCCAGTCATCGAGCGTCAGGTCGATGCCGACGCGGCCGGCAATTGCCAGCAGGTGAATGACCGCGTTGGTCGAGCCGCCAATGGCACCATTGGTGCGGATGGCGTTCTCGAAGGCTTCTCTGGTCAGGATGTCTGAGGGTTTCAGGTCGTCCTTGGCCATCTGCACGATGCGTCGGCCGGACAAATGCGCCATCACACGGCGGCGGCTGTCGACAGCCGGGATCGCGGCATTTCCGGAAAGCGCCATGCCGAGCGCTTCCACCATGGAAGCCATGGAGGACGCCGTGCCCATGGTGTTGCACGAACCGGGAGACCGGCTCATGGCGCTTTCTGCTTCCAGAAATTCCTCCTGGGTCATCTCGCCCGCCTTGACGGCCTCGGAGAATTTCCAGAGATGCGTGCCGGAACCGACACGCTCGCCCTGGAACCAGCCGTTCAGCATCGGTCCACCCGTGACCATGATCGCCGGGATATCGACGGACGCCGCGCCCATCAACAGCGACGGTGTGGTCTTGTCGCAGCCGACCAGCAGAACCACCCCGTCGAGCGGCGTGCCCCGGATCGCTTCCTCGACATCCATGCTGGCGAGGTTGCGGAACATCATCGCGGTCGGCCGCAACGTGCTTTCACCGGTAGAGAACACCGGAAATTCCACCGGAAAGCCGCCGGCCTCGTAGATGCCGTGCTTTACCCGCTCGGCCAGGTCACGCAGATGCGCATTACAGGGGGTGAGCTGGGACCAGGTGTTGCAAATGCCGATGACCGGGCGGCCGTCGAAGAGGTCGTCCGGCAGTCCCTGGTTCTTCATCCAGCTGCGATGATAGATGTGGTCGCGGCTGGTGCCGCCGAACCATTCGGTCGAGCGCAATTTCCGTGGCCATTTAGCCGGTTTGAAAGACATGATCTAAAGCACTTTCACTTGAACGGCCGCCTCTTCCGAAGGCCGGAAGGCAAGGCGGTTTTTCAGCGGAACGCCGAAGCCGGGTGCCGAGATTTCGACCTCGTCGCCCTCGCGGCAGGAGATGCCGTCGGCAAAGGAGAGCGTCGCCGTACCGAACATGTGCACATGGACGTCGCCCGGCTGCCGGAAGACCTCGTATTTGAAATGGTGATGCTCGAGATTGGCGAGCGTATGAGACATGTTGGCTTCGCCCGACAGGAACGGCTTTTCCCAAAGCACCGAACCATCGCGGTAGATGCGGCTGGTCCCTTCCACCCGCTCGGGAAGCGGGCCGACCAGCAGCTCCGGTCCAAAGGAAGCCGGACGCAGCTTGGAATGGGCAAGATAGAGATAGTTCTGCCGCTCCATGACGTGGTCGGAGAACTCGTTGGCAAGTGCAAAACCGACGCGGAAGGGCGCGCCGTCTGCCGCAATCACGTAGACACCGGCAACTTCCGGCTCCTCGCCGCCATCGTCGCAGAAGCCGGGACTGGCAAGATCGCCGCCGGGGGCAACAGCGCAGGCACCATTGCCCTTGTAGAACCATTCCGGCTGAACGCCGACATGGCCTGCCACCGGGCGTCCGCCTTCGAGCCCCATGTGGAACATCTTCATGCTGTCGGTGACATTGGCTTCGTCGGCCTTGGCCTTTGCATGCATGGCATCGCGCGTTGCCGCGGACCCCAGGTGCGTCAGCCCTGTTCCCGTCAGATGCATATGGGCGGCGTCCGGGTGGGTAATCGGCAGAAGAAGCCGTCCTTCGGCCGCCAGCTTTTCCAGATCGACCGCCGCGCCGAGTTCATGTCCACGGATGCATTCAGTCAGGCTTTGCCCCTTGGCGATCGCCTCCTGCACAAGGTCATAGGTGGAGGCAACGCCCTTGAGGACCGAAGCTTCGCTGCCGCTGCGGACGACGACGGCCTGATTGCCGCCTTCGTCCAGGATCTGGGAAATCAGCATCATCCTACCCCTGCTTGTTCTTGTTGTAGACGTCGAAGATAACGGCAGCGAGCAGCACCAGGCCCTTGATCATCTGCTGGTAATCGATACCGATGCCCATGATCGACATGCCGTTGTTGAGGACACCCATCAGGAAAGCGCCGACCACGGCGCCGATGATGGTGCCGACACCGCCCGACATGGAGGCTCCACCGATGAAGACGGCTGCGATCACGTCGAGTTCCAGCGCGAAGCCCGCCTTGGGCGTTGCGGTGTTGAGGCGCGCCGCAAAGACGAGGCCGGCTGCCGCGGCCAGCACACCCATGTTGGTGAAGGCCAGGAAGGTCAGGCGTTCGGTCTTGATGCCCGACAGCTTGGCGGCCTTCTGGTTTCCGCCCAGCGCGTAGACGCGGCGGCCGACGGTGGTGGTTTCGGTGATGAAGGCATAGATGACCGTCAGGATGCCCATAGTGATGAGCACATTCGGCAAACCGCGGAAGAGCGACAGCTTGTACATGACGAAGATCAGGGCGGCGGCGACGATCACATTGCGGGCAATGAAGAAACTCTTGGGCTCGTCCTCGATGCCATAGGCCTTGTTCTGGGCGCGCTGGCGCAATCCGATCCAGACGACCAGTGCGGCGGCAGCAATGCCGGTCGCCAGAGCCAGAAAGTTGACCTTGCGCTCGCCGAGGATGCTTGCAAGCGTCTCGCCGATGCCGGCCGGGAAGAGATCCGGTACGAAGCCCGTGGCGATTATCTGGAATTCCTTCGGGAACGGACCGACGGACTGGCCCTCGAGCAGCCACAGCGACAGGCCCCGGAAGACGAGCATGCCCGCAAGCGTTACGATGAAGGAAGGGATCTTCCAATAGGCGACCCAATACCCTTGCGCAGCGCCGATCAGGCCGCCGACACCTAGGCAAACGACCATCGTGAGATAGGGCGATATGCCGTAGTTGACGATCATCACGGCTGCAAGCGCGCCGATGAACCCCATCACCGAGCCGACCGAAAGGTCGATATTGCCTGAAACAATGACGATCAGCATGCCGAGCGCCATGATGATGATGTAGGAGTTCTGCAAAAGCAGGTTGGTGACGTTGACCGCGCGCAAAAGCGTGCCGTCGGTGACGATTTCGAAGAACGCCATCACCGCAATCAGGGCGAAGAGCAGCCCGTATTGACGCAGATGCGAGGAAAGATACTCAGCAATGCCCTTGGTCTTTACGGCCGGTGCCGCAGTGGTGTCGCTTTCAGCCAGTTCCATGGTCGTCTCTTTCACTCGTTGACGATGAGCGACATGATGCGCTCCTGGCTCGCATCGCCGGCGGCAAGTTCGCCGACAAGAGCCCCTTCGTTCATGACGTAGATCCGGTCGCACATGCCGAGGAGTTCCGGCATCTCGGACGAGATCATGACCACGCCTTTGCCTTGGGCGGCGAGGTCGTTGATGATTGTGTAGATTTCGTATTTCGCGCCGACATCGATCCCGCGGGTCGGTTCGTCCAGGATCAGGACTTCCGGTGCGGTGAAAAGCCACTTGGCCAGAACCACCTTCTGCTGGTTGCCGCCGGAGAGGTTGACCGTCTTCTGGAAGACCGAAGGCGTGCGGATCGCCAGCGCCTGGCGGTACCTTTCGGCAACCTTCGTTTCCTCGTTCCGCTTCAGGAACGGTCCGGAGGAGACCCCCTCCAGATTGGCCAGTGTCGTGTTGAAGCGGATGGTCTCGTCAAGCACGAGGCCGAGCGCCTTGCGATCCTCGGTGACATAGGAAATGCCTGCGGAAATCGCCCGGTCGACCGTGCTGACGTCGATGGGTTGCCCCTTGAGCCTGACCGTGCCGGAAATGTTGCGGCCATAGGAGCGGCCGAAGATCGACATGGCAAGCTCGGTCCGCCCGGACCCCATCAGGCCTGCAATGCCGACCACCTCTCCTGCCCGCACATTGAAGGAGGCGTTCTTGATGACCCGCCGCTCGGCATGTTCGGGGTGCCAGACGGTCCAGTCGGCAACGTCCATCAGCACGTCGCCGGGTTTGCGGCTGTGCTCGGGAAATCGGTGGGTCATGTCCCGGCCGACCATGTCGCGCACGATATCGTCTTCGCTGAGGCCTGCCTTGGCGTCGAGCTTGGAGACCGTCATGCCGTCGCGTATAACGGTGACGCTGTCGGCCACATAGCGGACCTCGTTCAGCTTGTGCGAGATGATGATGCTGGTGACGCCCTGCGCCTTCAGTTCCAGCATCAGGTCGAGCAGCTTGCGGCTGTCGTTTTCCTGCAGGGCTGCGGTGGGCTCGTCGAGGATCAGCAGCTTGACGTCCTTGGAGAGCGCCTTGGCGATTTCGACCAGCTGCTGCTTGCCGACGCCGATATTGTCGACCTTGGTGGTCGGGGCTTCCGAAAGGCCGACTTTCCTGAGCAACTCTTCGGTACGCTTGTTGGTCTTGCGCCAGTCGATCACGCCGCGCTGGGCGCATTCATTGCCGAGAAAGATGTTCTCGGCGATGGAGAGCTGCGGCACAAGCGCCAGTTCCTGGTGAATGATGATGATGCCCTGCTTCTCGCTGTCCGAAATGCCGGAAAAGCGTGCCGGTGCACCGTTATAGATGATCTCGCCGTCATACTGTCCGTGCGGATAGACACCGGACAGGACCTTCATCAGCGTGGACTTGCCGGCACCGTTCTCGCCGACGACGGCGTGTATTTCGCCAGCTTTGACATCCAGGTTGACCCGGTCCAGCGCCTTCACGCCGGGAAAGGTCTTGCTGATGTTCTGCATGGAAAGGAGTGCCATCGACCCCGATCTCCGAATTCCTGGGAAAGGCCCGCCCATCGGACCGGACAACCTCCGGCTCCGACAGCCGCCCCGCGTCCCGTGGCTGCACGGGGCGCGGGAGGACCGGGCCGATGGGCGGTAAGTAGAGCTTGGGAGCTATCTTGTTATTTAACCTGGTCGGCGGTGTAGTAGCCGCTGCCGATCAGAATCTCTTCCCAGTTGCCGGCGTCGACCGAAACCGGCTCCAGCAGATAGGACGGAACAACCTTGACGCCGTTGTCGTAGGTCGAGGTGTCGTTGATTTCCGGTTCACCGCCACCCAGTAGGGCATCGACCATGCCGACGGTAACGCGGGCAAGTTCACGGGTGTCCTTGAAGACGGTGGAATACTGCTCGCCGGCAAGGATCGACTTGACGGACGGCACTTCCGCGTCCTGGCCGGTCACGATCGGCATCTTCTGATCGCCTGAGCCATAGCCGACGCCCTTCAGCGACGACAGGATACCGATCGAGAGGCCATCATACGGGCTGAGCGCGCCGTGCAGCTGCTTGTCGGTGTAGTGAGCGGAGAGAAGGTTGTCCATGCGAGCCTGGGCGACGGCGCCGTCCCAGCGCAGGGTTCCGACCGTATCCATGCCCATCTGGCCGGACTGGATGACGACGGTACCGCTGTCGATAAGCGGCTGCAGCACGGACATGGCGCCGTTATAGAAGAAGTAGGCGTTGTTGTCGTCCGGAGAGCCGCCGAAAAGCTCGACATTGTAGGGGCCATCACCGAAGCGTTCCTTCAGGCCGTTGACCAGCGAAGTCGCCTGCTGCACGCCGACCTTGAAGTTGTCGAAGGTGGCGTAATAGTCGACATCGCCGCTGTCGCGGATGAGGCGGTCATAAGCGATGACCTTGATGCCGGCAGCCGATGCGTTTTCGAGCGCGTTGGACAGCGTGGTGCCGTCGATGGCGGCAATCACCAGCACGTCGACGCCCTTGGTGATCATGTTCTCGATCTGGGCAAGCTGGTTCGGAATGTCGTCTTCGGCATATTGCAGATCGGCTTCATAGCCGGCCGCTGTGAACTGCTCGACCATGGAGTTGCCGTCGGAGATCCAGCGGGCCGAGGATTTGGTCGGCATGGCGATGCCGATGGAGCCCTTGTCCTGGGCCAGAGCCGCGCCAGACAGGGCAACGCCGGACATGAGGGTTGCTGCAGCCGCGACCGCGACCAGCGCCTTGGAAACAAATTTCATATCGTCCTCCCGGACCGGATCCCAGCCGGTCCCAATTCAGTCTCAGGCATGCAAGGGATGATGCCGGGGGCTAAAGAACGGAAAAACAACATGACCGTCAAATTATTATCCATTATCCTTTCATACCTATTTTGGTATGTATAGGAATGGATAGCCTTGAGCCTGGATTTGCTGCGGCGCGGGATGAAACTGTCCCATCTGAGATTGCTCTCCGAGCTTGCAGGCCACTCCCGCCTCACCGACGCCGCCAGCGCCCTCGGGATGACCCAGCCGGCCGCTTCCCGCCTGATGGCGGAGATCGAACGCATTGCCGAGGCCGAGATTTATCTGCGCAGCGGTCGCGGTATCGAGCTGACGGAAATCGGTCAGAAGCTGGCCGAGCGCTGCGTGCGCATCCTCCAGGAATTCACCGACGCCGGCCGCGATGTCGAAGAACACAAATCCGGCCAGCGCGGCCACGTCAGCATTGGCTCGGTGACGGGTCCGGCCATCGAGTATGTGCTGCCGGCAATCCGTCATATCCGGCTGAGCTATCCCGATATTTCCATTTCCGTGGAAGTCGGGCCGAGCCTGGATCTGGCACCTATGCTTGAGGACGGACGCCTCGACTTTTCCCTGAGCCGCGTGCCGGTCGACGAGGATCCGGATCTATTCGAAGAGCGCCCGCTCCTGCGCGAGCCCGCCACGATGGTTGCCCGCTCCGATCATCCTCTGACGCGCGTGGCACCCCCCATACCAGCGGACGCCCTGCTTGGCTTCGACTGGGTGTTGCCTCCCGTCGGCGCACCGATCCGCACGACTGCGGAACAGGCGCTCAGGGACAAGGGGCTCGGCCTGCCCTCACGGGTGCTGACGACCTCATCCTTCCTGTTCACATTGGCGACGGTGCAACGCACCAACGCGATTGCTGCCGTTGCCCAGTCCGTTGCCGACAGCTTCAGCCAGGGACCGGACGGCCGTCCGGGCACAATCGTCGCGCTCGACAGCGCGCTGCCGCTTTCTGTCGAAACATATTCCTTTCTGACACGAAAAGGACAGGTACTGACACCGGTTGCCAGGATCGTCGCGCGGGAGGTTTTGAGGGCGATAACCGGGGAAACGCTGCTGAACTAAAAAACAGACTGAAGCTGCGCCTGATCTCACCCGTCAACCGGTTTCGAGCGCACAGCCGGGCATGTGCATTGTGGGCCTGCCGGCATCATCGTGCGATCGCCACAGGCCTCGCCCGTCACGGCCGTTAGTTGCATTCCCTTTGGGAATGAGTTAAAAAAGTTTAAAAACAAGCGCATAAATAGCAACTTATTTTTTTGTGATGTTAGGTGGAGGGGATGATGCCGAAAATTTCTTTGGCACGGTATTACGAGATTCTCGCCGACCTCAATTCAAGCGACGAAGAAATTCGCCGTTACTCCAGGATTGTGAAAGGCCAAGGCGGATTCGATTTCAGGCTGGAACCCGACCCGGAAAAGGTCGAACTGGTCGACGGCCTGATGGAACTTGAAAATGCCATGAGCATCGGCAACGGCCTGGCTCGCTGGCGCCGCCGCCGGGTTTTCATGAACAGGCTGAATTCCGACGAAAAAACCCCGGTTCTGGTGTCTGAGGGCGACAGCTGGTTCCAGTTTCCGATGCTTATCGACGAAGTAATCGACCAGCTCGGACCGAAATACCGCATCTACTCCGTCGGGGCCGCCGGCGACACTGCCCAGAACATGGTGCATGGCCCGCTCAACAACGGCGGTTGCGAGTACATGACGGCCTTGCGGGAGGTCAGGGACCACGTGAAGGCTTTTCTGTTCTCTGCTGCCGGAAACGACATTATCGGCGAAGATCCGCAAACGGGCGTTGCGGCACTTTATGAACTCATCCGCCCTTTCAACGGCGACGCCGGTGACGTGCAGGGGCATATCAATCACGGCGTTCTGAAGGACAAACTCGATTTTCTGAGGTCGGCCTACAGAAAGATGATTACCGACGTCCGGGCCGATCCTTCCTTCACGCAATTGCCGATTGTCATTCACGGTTACGACTACGCGTTTCCCTACCCTCATGGAAACAACGACAAGCGCAATCCGAGATACGCCGCGAACAACGAGTGGCTGGGCGAGCCGCTGGATGACAGAAAAATCACCGACGGCAAGCTGCGCCGGAACATCATCAAATATCTGGTCGATGAGCTCTACGTCATGCTGAGCGGCCTGGCGGGTCAATCGAAAAAGACCCGGATCTGGGTCGTCGACTGCAGGGGCGCCCTGCCCAAGGTGACCGATTGGAATGACGAGATCCATGCAACCAGCAAGGGTTTTTCAAAGATTGCCGACCGGTTCCACGAAACGCTTCAGAAAGCCATGGCCTAGGCACTGCAACTGAGGAAACCCGTCTGCGAGCAGGACGTCTCGCAGTCGGTAATGACGGCCACATGAACACTCGGCACCGGGTCGGCATACCAATCGCGCACCCGGCACGGCGAACGCGGGATCCGATGCGGACCGGCCTTTGAGAGGGTGCACCTGGACGCGGTGCGACCGACGCAATTGCAGGGGGAGAAGTCATGGTTTTCAATATTTTAGCATTGCGGCCTCATGCTGCATTCTCTGCCTCTCTGTTGGCTGCAATTGTCCTGATGCCGTTGCAGGCGGCAGCTGAAACCAGCTGTTCATCGCGCTCCTCGCTTTCCGAAGCCCTGAAAGCCGACCCCGACCTCCAGTGGGACCAGTTGCGACAACTTTGCTCCGCCGATATCGACCGCAACAGGCAGGCCGATCCGGTTGGCCATGCCTGGTTCGTGAACGGAGGCAACGGTTTCGTCGGTGCGCCGCTCGTCCTGATGAAACTGCTGCCGGACCTTGCGCCCGAAATCTGGGGGCCGCCGGAAGAAGAATTCGGGCAGTTCGGTCTGTTTCCGGATCCCGGACTGCCGGGCAGGATATTGCCGCGCGGGCTCGGGGTCACCGGCAGCCAGGGCCGGCCGTTGGACGGCAACGGGAATCCAATTGCGGAAATCGACTATTCCATTCCCCAGCCCCTGTTCGTCACCCTGTCCTGCGGTGCCTGCCATACAGGTCAGGTGGATCTGGGCGACAGGACCCTTGACCTGGAAGGGGCGCCCAACACCCAGTTCGACGTGCGCAAATGGCGCGGCGCATTTTCGAGCCTTCTGAATTCCTATCTCAGCGCGGAACAGATCGGAACGCAGCAGGATCCGGGATCGACAACAAAAACGCTGCTCGACCTCACCGCGGCAAAACCTGAAGGTTATTTCGCCAAGGGTCTGCCGCAGATTTCTCCTCAAGACGTCAACCGTGTCGACGCCATCCAGCGCCAGATCTTTTCCGAAAACATCATCCGTTTCCTGCAAGGGCTGGCGCAAAGCTCAGGTGTCCGGTCTGCCGCGGTTGTCCTCCAAACCCGTCCTGGTTCCAGCTACGGCGGGGGCGACAAGTCTCCAGGGCTCGCCGGACACAGCGCCGGCCAGTCCGACGGCAGCGGTGATCTGCTCGCCGATCTGATCGCCATCGAAGCTGCGCAAAACGGCAAGCTTGAGGAGCTGCTGAGCAGCCCCCTGCCCGACGCTCTGCCGCGCTTTGCAACGGTCACCGACGCTCCGTCTGTCTGGAACCAGGCGGACAGGTCTACAGGCCAGTGGGACGGCAGCGTGCTGGAACGGTTCTGGAGAAATATCGCGGCTCAGTTGCCGATCATCGGTTCGCCGGACAAGGTCGATCTTTCGAATGCCGCGATTGTTGCGGAATACCTCCTTGGCCTGCCTTCAGCGCCCTACCCGTTCGATGTGGATCTCGCCAAGGCTGTCCGGGGTGAAGCGCTATTTGCGGAAAACTGTGGCACCTGCCACCGGCCGCGCAACAGCCAGCGCTATCCCCAGATCGGGACCGACATGAATCGTGCCCAGGTGCTCAATGCTGCCGGTGCGGAGAAGTTCCTGCAGGCCTTCAAGGCCGCTTGTCACAACACCGATTTCACCTACCGCGACCGAGACGGCCGCGAGATCCGGCCCTGTGTCGCCCCCGGCTACCAGATCCTGCGGGATACAACAGAAACGGCCAATCAGGGCTATCTGGCGCCGCCGCTCGACGGCATCTGGGCGCGGGCGCCCTATCTGCACAACGGGTCCGTGCCGACGCTGACCCAGCTGCTGAAACCCGGTCTCCGCCCGGCGGAATTTCTGCGCGGCGCCATTTCCTACGACACCGATGCGGTCGGCTGGGAATGGGAAGCCGATCGTCTCGAAGAGCTCAAGGCCCGGTATCCGACGGTCTCGACACACGATACCTCGCGGGACGGCTGGACGAACCGTGGCCACGATCGGGACCTCCTGATCGAGGGCAAGGCGCTTCGTCTCGACTGGTCATCGCCCGAGCACGCCGATGAGTTCGAGGCCCTGCTGGAATATCTGAAGACACTTTGACTGAGACCCGGAAAGCCGCTGCCTAGCGGTATTCCGGGCCACCGTTCAAATTGGAGCATACCCGTGATGAGCGATATCGATCTGGAAATACAAACCGTCACCGCAATTCAAATCGCCATGATGCGGGCAACACAGCCGCATAAGCGCGGCCAGCATTTCAAGATGCATGGCTGTGTCGATGCGACCTTCGAAGTCCTGGATGGAATCGCGGAAGAGTACCGCGTGGGACTGTTCCGCCAGCCGGGGCGCTATCAGGCCCATATCAGGTTTTCGAACGGCGCCCAGAAGGACGACAGGCTTCCGGACATCCACGGCATGGCGATCAAGCTTTACAACGTGGCTGGCGATCCGGCGATGCCCGGTACGCCGGAAGGAGAACAGGACTTCATTCTGGCGGACAATCCGGTGTTCTTCATCCGCACGGCTGCCGATTATGTGCTCTTCATGAAGGATTTCGCCCAGAGCGCCCCCAGAGGAAAGCCGCCGGAAGAGTTCATCGCCTTTCTGATGAAGGAACACCCGCAGGATCTGGCGGTTCTGCAAGGGTTTCGGCAGCAGATCCAGGAGAGCCCGCTGAAGAGCCGTTACTGGAGCCAGGTGCCCTACGGGTTCGGCGACGAGGAACGGAAAACCGCATGCCGGTACCGGGCGGTGCCTGCCGAGGAAGGCAAGGCCGAGGGTCCCGGACCAACGCATGACTACCTGCGGGAACGCATGGCCGAGCGTCTTGGCGAAGGTTCACAGCCAGTGACCTTTGATTTCCAGGTCCAGATCCATCCCGACGCCGATGACGCGCTTGTAGACAATCCCACCGTGGAGTGGGATCTGCCGTTCGTCACGGTTGCCCGGATCACGATCCCCGCACAGGCTTTCCACACGGCGGAAAGGGTCTCATTCGGCGAAAACCTGCGATACTCGCCCTGGCAATCCCTCGCCGATCACCGGCCCGTCGGTCAGGTCAACGAAATTCGCAAGGCGGTCTACGTGGCGAGCCAGGTGGAGCGCGCAAAGATGTCTGTCCTGAGCCGGGAGAACCTCCGTCTCAGCGAGGCGGAATTGCGCGAAGGGATCGACGACGATTTCAAGGCGGTTCTCGACACCCTCGCCAGGACATTTGGCTACCTGTCGCACACGAAACGCGGCCGCGGCACGCATACCTATGGTGCCGCCGGCCGCGGGCGCGCCCGGTTCATCGTGTCGCCGGACTTTCCGGAAAACGATTTCTTCGTCGCCGGCAAGACCCTTCCGGTTGTCCTGCGGCATTCCTCGCCGGGAGCCCGGGAAGATGACCGTGCCCGCGACGGTGTCGCCACGTCGCTGAAGTTCTTCGACGGCAACAACGGGCATGAAGGGCCCGGTGTTCTGGACATACTCATGAACGCGGGACGGCAACTCTTCGTGCGCACGATCCGGGATTTCAGCACCTTTGTTCACGCGGACGCGGAACAGCGGAAGGTTCTGGTCCAGCAGGGCCTCATGATGGAACCGGAGCTAATCGAGGCCTACCGGATCCGCGGTTCGTTTCTGAACAGCCGCTATCACACCTGGCAATGTTTCGAGTTTCATGACCGGTCCGGCGTCCGCTCCTATATCCGTTTCCGCCTGATCCCTGGCGACCGGGGCCCGGAGCGTGGCCTGCCCCGCAAGGAGTTTCAGGCCAACGGCGCACCGTCCATGGATCCGCTGCCCGACGACCCGCGCGCGCCCGATTTCTTGCGGCAGGAATGGATCTATCAGGTGCAGAATTCCGAGGTTCGCTATGTCCTGCAGGGGCAAATTCACCCAGAGCCCGAGGCCGTTCATCCCAACCACGAGGTCCTGAACCCTGCGCGGGCCTGGGACGAGGAGGCCTATCCCTGGCTGGATCTTTGCGAGATCGAGATCGATGAACCGATCCTGGACAACGATGCCGTCAGCCGGCTCGACATGAACCCGAACCGGAGCCCCGAGTGCATCCGCATTCCGCTGGCAACGTCACCGGACCAATACGCGTCGCTCGGACATGCCAGGGCTCTCATCTATCCGGGTGCCCGATCCGTGCGCGCAGCTTCCCAAACACCCCAGAACAACTGATTTCGCGGACCGTAACCGCCGAAACCCGACAGCCGAGGACAGCCTCATGACACGAAAACTTCGCGATCATCCGCCACGTGACCAAAGCGCCGACGGGTTCACCAACCGGCTGCAGGCTTATGTCCTCAGCCATTTTCCGTGGCTCTGGAACTTCGTCATGGCAATCGGTCCGCTGCGACGGATCGCCAACAACTACATCATCAACAGCGCGGTGATGCGTGCCCGAACGCGTCCCTCGCCCTACAGCTCCATGCCCGTGCGCGGCGATATCAACGAGCAGATGGCCGGCTATACGTCCTGGGAATCGATGATGGACCGGGACTGGTTCAAGCGCCATCTGCCTCAAAAGGATCTTGGCGACCTGCCGTCACTCGAGGCCCTGCGCGAACTCTACGAGGTCAAGCAAGGCGAGGAAACGCTTTCCGAAGACAGCAGCGTGCTCTTTCTCTCCTTCGCGCAATGGTTCACCGACGGTTTCCTGATGACCGCTCCCGACGACTTTATTGAGGTCGACGGCAAGAGGGTTTACCAGAACCGTAAGACGCATACGTCCCATCACATCGACTTCAACACCCTCTACGGCCTCAATCGCGCCCATAGCGACGCCATTCGTGCAAAGTCCGAGGAAAGCGGCAAGAAGGGGCGTCTGAAGACAGAAACAGGTCCGGATGGCGAAGACTATGCACCGTCCTATTTCGACGAGGAAGGGAACGTCAAACCGGAGTTTCTGATTCTTGCGCCGCCGCTGAGGCTCGATGAATTTCTGAAAACCGTCGAGCGCCGCGATGGTCCCGAGCGCGTTGCCGCCATCAAGCGTCATATCTTTGCCTTCGCGGGAGAGCGCGCCAACACTACTCCCTACACCGCCATGCTGACGACGTTGTTCCTGCGCGAGCATAACCGGCTCTGCGGCCTCCTTGAAAAGGCGCATCCGGCATGGGACGACGAAAGGGTCTTCCAGACGGCGCGCAACATCAACATTGCGCTCCTGATCAAGATCGTGGTGGAGGAATACATCAACCACATCTCGCCCTATTACTTCCAGCTCAGCGCCGATCCGTCCGTATGCTGGAAGGCGGAGTGGAACAAGCCCAACTGGATTCCGATTGAATTCAATCTGCTTTACCGCTGGCACAGCCTGACGCCGGACTATTTCGATGTAGCCGGCAAAAAGGTCTCCGGCGAGAAATTCATCTACGACAACAGCCACTTGAAAGATATCGGGCTAGGCAAGGCGATGGAAAGCGCCAGCCGGCAACGTGCCTGGAACATCGGGCTGATGAACACAGCGGACTTCCTTGTTTCGGTTGAGCTTGCCTCCGTTCAGCAGGGCCGGACAAACCGTCTGGCCAGCTACAACGACTATCGTGAAGCCTTCGGCTACGGCCGCGTTACGACGTTCGAACAGATCACGGGTGATCCGCGACGCATCGAGGCGCTGCGCCGGCTCTATGGTTCGGTGGACAAGATCGAATGGTTTGTGGGCATCTTCGCCGAAGACGTCGCTCCCCGTGCCGCCGTTCCGCCGTTGATCGGCAGGATGGTTGCCCTGGACGCCTTTTCCCAGGCGCTTACCAACCCGCTACTGTCGCAGCATACCTTCAATGCGCGCACTTTCTCAGAAGAAGGCATGCGGGTGATCGAAGAAACGTCGCGCCTCCAGCAGATCCTGGACCGGAACCTGATAAAGGATGCCGGAAAATTCAAGGTGACGATGACGCTCTAGAGCCCGCCGGCAGTTCAAACTAGCGAAGGGGCCGTCTCGGCCCTTTTTTCAGAGCACGTTGAAACAGGCAACCGGAGCGGCCGCAGACACGCGGGTGAGAGCTGGGAGACTGTCAAAGCTGGGAAGAAGAGTGGTGCCAGAGCCGGAATCGAAGAACGCACTCATCTAATTGATTTCACTATTTTATTTGCAATTCTGGTAACGGCCATTACCCGTAGAGTTACCCATTTCCAAATTATACCGGTGGTGCGGTTCCACTTTTCCACAGAATTTTGATTTCGTAGAGGCAAGATTCGGGCCGAAGATGGCTTCTTTGACTCCCTCATCACTCCCGTGGAGGTTCAATCAATGCTGTAAGCGCCGGCCGGTTACGACGAAAGTTCATTACGATCCTGGAGCAGTTCACGAAAATAATTGATAGTACATTCTAATCCATCCGAGAGTTTTACCTTGGGAACCCATTCCAATGCACTTTTTGCTAAAGCTATATCTGGACGTCTCTGACGTGGGTCGTCCTGCGGCAGGTCACTGAAGACAATTGTTGTCGGTACTCCAACCTTCCCGATTATTATTTGTGCAAGATCTAGTATCGTGAATTCTTCTGGGTTTCCAAGGTTAACGGGCCCAGTGAACTCTTCCTCTGTATCCATGAGCCGCAACAGTGCCTCTACTAAATCATCCACATAGCAAAATGAGCGGCTTTGCATTCCCTCACCATAAACGGTGATCTCGTTGCCATACAGAGCCTGCACAATGAAGTTCGACACAACGCGACCGTCTGCAGGATGCAATCGCGGCCCATAGGTGTTGAATATCCGTGCCACTTTAATTTTCAGGCCATGTTGCCGATGGTAGTCAAAAAATAAGGTCTCTGCACAACGCTTCCCTTCGTCGTAACAAGAACGTAATCCTATTGGGTTTACATTTCCCCAGTAGGATTCAGGTTGCGGATGTATAGCCGGGTCACCGTACACTTCACTAGTGGACGCCTGAAGAATTTTACAGTCTAGCCGCTTCGCAAGCCCCAGCATGTTGATCGCCCCAAGTACAGAAGTCTTGGTCGTCTGAACCGGATCGTGCTGGTAATTTATAGGCGACGCTGGACACGCAAGGTTGTAAATTTCATCGACCTCTTCATATAGTGGAAAAATCACATCGTGCCGTAAGAACTCGAAACGCGGATTAACACGCAAATGGAGGATGTTGCGCTTCGTCCCGGTAAACAAGTTGTCTACGCAGAGAACGTCATGACCCTGATGAAGTAATCTGTCGCAAAGATGCGAACCTATAAACCCAGCACCGCCCGTCACTAGAATTCTCTTGCGACTAAACCGCAGACTACTCATAGCAATCTCCAACTTTATTATTAATACAATCCACCAGATTTGACATTTCTTGGCAGCTGAAAATAGTAAATTTACCTCCTAGCTCTTCCAATTCTCAGCGCGACTTGGAAGAGTCATCTTTCTTTGTTTCCCTCCGGTGCAACTAACTACATTCGTATGTCGTAGAAATCCTATCACCATAAATTCAATCAGTTCGCTTGAGGATTAGCTAAAGAAATTCCAATGGCTGGATCCGACTGTTTCATTCCGCTTTTTGCGGCTGCAAAGCAGTTGACAATTCATCATTAAGTTGCATATGTTTTATCTTAGTACAGTCAAAATGCACTAGAGTGCAACACCTCTAAACTTTCTATTTAGTCCGGCGGCAGCAATCTTGACTTTCACGTTGAGTAAATGAATTCTGACAACGTTCGAAGAGTATCCATGTTTCCTCCTAAAACGTTTGTTTTCTGGCTACATTGCTGCGAATAAGCAAAGTTCACTGAGTCAAAGTGAAACCAACTTGGACGTAAATATGCGATGACACATGTACCGTCAATATATATTCAAGAACTTCCTAAAATTAAAAGTCGGACCTTACTTTCCGAAATACAAAAAACTGGCTGCTTTATTCTACGAGATTGCCTCGATACTGAGTTAGTCGATCAAGTACACGCAGCGCTCGTGGCGCTCTTTTCACTCCCTCCAGAGCGAAAAAAACAACATGCAATCGACAAAAAGAAAGACCCGCTGGCTCACGGTTTCAGCCCGTTCGGTGTAGCGAAAGCGCTTGATTCCGGGATACCCAACCTACTGGAAACTTGGGACATAAGCCCTACTAAAGAAAATTGGCCTGAGGAATTAAATCTTGAGTGGAATATTATCAGAACATACCAAAAATCCCTAAAGCAAATATCAATAAATTCTCTGCACCTTTTAGAACGCACGCTGGAGGCCAAAGAAGAAGAACTCCTCGGATTGGTAGACACAGATTCGATAGAAGGCATTCACTTAATTCACTACTTCCCAATTGAGAGCGGACACCAGAACGGTGCGCGCAGGCAGAGCATGCACTGTGATAATACTCTAATTACGCTTATACCATCGCCTCTTCCCATAAATACCGGCTTAAGTGTTTTCGATAGGACGAACAATGACTGGGAGACAGTCTTAATTGAAAGAGGCTCCTGCCTGGTGCAAGCGGGCCTTCTGCTTGAGTTCATTACTCGTGGAGAAATAAAGGCCAACCTTCATACAGTTGATAATCCAGAAATAGACTCTAAAGAAAACAAATCTAGGTATTCGGCACCTTTTTTCTGCAGTCCCAAGCCGAACTCAAGATTACAGTATCTTAACAAATATCAACAAAAAATTGATCCCATCAGTGTAGAAGAATTCGAAAAGAATTATTTCAGGAGCATTTTTTAGTTATGAAGTCTCTAACGCCCGAAACCATCGAGAAACTCCTATCAGAGACATTGCCTAGCTTCCAGGCGATATCCCCAAGCGACAACAACATGGGATTCGGATTCATTTATTACGGCATGGTGCGCGTCCTTCGACCTAAAAACATTTGTGTTATCGGATCAAAGGCAGGCTTTTCAGTTATTACCCTCGCGCTGGGCCTAAAAGACAATGCGGGGACACACATAAAAGAAGTTACATGTTGGGATACAAAACTTGTCGAGGAAAATGGCATCGGAAAGGTTTTTTTTGTCGACCCTTCCTTTTCTTCCGAAAGAAATGACCCTAACCATTGGTATGGGATCGGCTTTTGGGACGATGAAAAGGCTACAGTAAAACACTGGCAAAAATTCGGTGTCGAAGATTTCGTGGAGCATTTTAAGATCACGTCCGCTGCATTTTTAAGACACCCTCGCTGTCCGAAAAACATTGATTTGCTTTTTATTGATGGTGATCATAGCTTCGAAGGTATTATGCATGATTTCAATCAATATTATGACGTATTGTCCCAAGATGCCATCGTTTTAGCTCATGATGTGGATCCAGCACTCAAAGACAGTGACCCAGCCACTGGAGGCTACGAGGCACTACTCAAGCTCGATACTAAAAAATTCGAAGTTTTCAGACTTCCAGTATTTCCAGGTTTAGCTGTGGTTCGGAAAAGAAATGAAGATTCTATCAATTCTGAATGTGAGTAATCGTGAAAATACGGGAAGCGATTCTGGTGTCATCTTTCATCGCCTATTCTTCAACGAAATCCTCAATAGGGGGCATGAGATAGTCATTGCCTCCCCATTCGAAGTGCAAGTAAGAGGTGCGCAACACTTGTTTTTTGAACCAGGAAAAAACAAGTATGATGTGCGCTTTCGCTTCGATTGGGATCGTAACAAGGAAATCGTTGAGGCTCTCAATCCAGACGTAATCTTCTGCCATCAAATAGAGCAGTGTGCTGGTTGGCGTGCGTTATTAGTAACTCTTGGAATGTCTGGCAAGACTAAACTAACCACTTATTATCACTACTTGCCTGCTCTCGACATGGAAAAAGGGGCTGTTGTATGGGATCCATCTTTAAATCATTCAGAATTGGCAGAGTTAATACTGTTTCGAGTTTTTGGCGCATTAAAAAGCTCTGACGTGTTTTTCGTGACTAGTAACTATTCTCGTAATTTTCTATTTAGACTAGCCAAAAACTATAACTTGTCCATAAACAAGGAGAAGATTGTCATCATGCCACCGCCCGCCGATCCCTTTTTCATTGTAGATCCGCCAATGAAATTTGATCCCGGGAGAAAAACTATCCTATACAGTTCACGTTTGTATGAACAATATGGAACCGACTTCTTGCTTGATATTTTAGAACATTACAAAGGAACTGACGTAAAATTTTTAATTACGGATTTTTTTGCAAATAAAAGCGCTGAAAGGAAGAAACTGGATCCGAAAACTGAGACTTACCGAACTTTCCTTAAGCAGCACGAAAACGTCCTTATCCGGGAAGATGGCGATAACAGACCTACTTATCGCGACGAAATATTAGCGAATTCTTCTATCGTATTAGGCCCCTTTAGGAAGAATGCAAATTGGTCAATGGGCATGATCGATGCCTTCATGATGGGTATTCCAGGAATCGCACCAAACTTCGCGTCGTTCCCCGAATTTACACCGCGCTCACTTCTCTATTCAGATAAAAAATGCGCGGTTGAGCTCATTGACAGGCTTCTTGCTGATCCGGCATTTTGGGAAGCATCATCGAGAACCTGCAGCAATAGCTACGAGGATTTTTTACCCCACAAAATAGCTGACATTTTTCTTGAGGCGGTCTTATGAATAAAGAAATCGAAGAAAATTTAGTAGTTATCTTTACTGGTGACGAGACAAACTCCCGTAAAAAGGCTGATGGCACAACGCTTATTGATCAACTATTTTTAAGCATAAAATCAATCCGGAAGAATTGGAGCACGGGTGTAGAAATTGTGTTTATCCATACACAACCTCTCAGTGCAGCCACTCTTTGTCAACTCAGTGACTTGAAAGTAACCAACGTTAATGCGGCTCGCAAGGTGGATGCATCGTTTCCTATAGCAAACAAAATGCTCGTCGGCGAAGGCTATCGTGGAGACAAAGATATATTGTTTCTAGATTGTGATACGATCGTGCATCAACCGTTAGATTTTGATGTTTCGCAAGCAGCCATAGTTGCTTTTGACGCATTGCAAGACGTGTCCGAAGACACGTATAGAAAACTTTATACTGTCTTAGGAGTTGAATTTCCTATTGGAGATTTCTCGGATCGTCCCTCTTACGATTATTACGTCCATGAACGCAGAGACATGTTTCCATTAATAAATACAGGTGTATATTTTTTGAAGAACAACTTAAAGGACTCCTTTTATACTGCTTTGCAAGATAATTTTCACAAGACCTATGAAACTTTTCGTGGAGAGCTAGATTTCTACTTTGACCAAATTTGCTTTGCCTTAACCCTGCACCAACTTGGTGTTGAGTACACCTATTTTCCGAAGGGATACAATTTTATCTGCACTCCTCGGGCTCCATATCTAAAGGAGTGGCCACGAAATCAGATCTTTATTGAACATTATGCAGGAGATAACTCTTCTCCTCTGGTGTTTTCCGGGAACAATATCGATGTCGAAAAGAGTGGAATACTCATCATGTAGAGTGTAGAAAATATATATTATAGATATCTCGCCATTGATACCAAGTTAATGTATCAAGTTTTGAGGTTTGATTAAACGAAATATGTATTGACATTTGCGTTATCTCTTCTATTGAAAACTTTTTCTCAAGATTTGACTTGATGCTACTCTTCTTATCTACGAAGAACATACTTAAAAACCTTCGAAATTCTCGAGGATTTTCTGTTATAGACGAATTTGCTTCTCTTCTTTTGAATTGAATTAGTTGCACGTTTACGCTCGGTACTGGGGAAAAATCGCTTTTCTTAAAACGGTGTAATAGTTTTGTTTTGTAAAGGTTTGCAATGACAATCGAGCTCGGGCTCTGCTTTCTAAAGCCCGTCAATCTATCGGCTACTTCTTTCTGCAGAACTAGATATGCATCCGATGGAAAAGGTTTCGAAAGAAGATATTTATCGACGATCTTTGATGTAATAGAAAATGGCGGATTGGAAAACAATTTGTAATCTACAAAGGGGATATTTGCGCACAGTGCATCGCCCGACATAAGTTTGAAATTCTTCTGATGAAAGAATTTTTCATTCAGATATATGCAATTCTCTTTGTCTTTTTCGATAGCGTACACATACTTGGCTTTTGCTAGCAAATATTCTGTAATATCCCCCCGACCTGATCCAATCTCCACGACAGAATCCCGTTCGGTAATGGACGATTTATCTACTAGATATCTGATAAGAGCTCTGTTTTTTATATAATTCTGGCTCAAATACGCTCTTCTTTTAGTATTATATACCTCACTCATGAGTTTATTTTTATTATGGATATTTCACATAGCAACGAACAGAAATAAATTGCAATGATGGCATTTAACAATGCATATTGTATACGGTAGCAAATATTCAATACTATTTCAAATTGATGACTATTGCTTCACTATGCCCCACCCTTTATTTCGGTTCCACTAAACTCGCAGAAAATACTTTCGTTTTCTGATTATTTAACATCGTTCTGACTAAAAGTTTGTAGTTATTCAACCCCACCAAGTCGGCTCGCTCCGATTTTCCTGACCCGAATTGTTTGGCCAACATTGCCGCATCGGTCGCTCCCACGCGGAACGCCATTAAGGTTCCGATATTGCCCAGAATTGCTTCCAATACGCCGCTGTCGAGTTGACCGGTGTACTGATGGCTGAGAATAAGCCCCAGCTTGTATTTCCGCAGTTCCGAAAGCATGTCGGCAAAGGCTGAGGTGGTGAATGCGTGGAACTCGTCGATATAGAGGAAGAAGGGCTTGCGGCCTGCTTCCGGCTGGTTCTGCCGACTATAGGCTGCCAGGGCGATGGACGAGACGATCAACCCACCTAAAATATCCGTCACATCGTTGCCCAGACTGCCCTTGGATAGATTGACGATCAGCGTCTGTCCTTTGTCCATGATCTCCCGAAAACGCAGCGGTTGTTCCGGCGCACAGACAGCTTTTCTAACCATGGGATGTGCCAAGAAAGCACCCAGCTTGTTCGCAATTGGCGCCACACCATCCACGGCCGTTTTGTAGTTCATTTTCGGAAACTCACGATACCAGAAGAACCGTACCTGCTCGTCGGTAACGGAGCTGAGAACCTGCTTCTGAAAGTCCTTGTCCAAGAACATCGGAACGATGTCCCGCAAGGTTGATCCGGGGCGAGAAAGCAAAGCCAGGAGCGCGTATCGAAGCATATGCTCCATGCGGGCGCCCCAGGCATCCGCCCATTGCTTCTTGAGCGTATCGATGAGACCGGAAGCGACCAGGGGCCGGTACTGCTCGGCGACAAAAGTTAGCGGGTTATAACCGTATGGACAGGCTGGATCAGCCGCATCCCAGTAGATCACCTCGTCGCCCGCAGCATCCACCACTGACCGCGCCAGATCTCCGTGTGGATCAATGAGGCAGCACCCTTGTTGGTGGGTGATGTCCTGCTTGATAAGCTGCCCCAGCAGGGTTGATTTTCCGGTTCCAGTCTGGCCGACGACGTAGGTGTGATACAGACGATCAACCTGATGCATTCCGAATAGCCGGTGCGGCGGCCGACCACGGGTCTCACCCAGGGTCGTGATGTATTCCTTGACCGGCGTCATGCAGCGGCTTGGCTAGACTGATCGCCCCGTTGTCCAAACGCCGCCTTTTTGTATCCGGCCATGAATAGGGTATATAGGCGCGCTGTCGCCGGTGATCTCGCCAGTTCGGTCAGTTCCTTGATTGCCGCAGTACCGTCAGAAGTTCGAGAATGAGCACACGTGACTGCACATGGGGTACATTGACGAGCTGATGCGTCCGTTGTCGTATCGCCGTCAGTACCGTCAGAAGTTCGAGAATGAGCACACGTGACTGCACACGTAAGGTTGGCCACGGCGCGTTCAGTCCGTTCAAGCCAATCCGATGGCTCTGCAGACACGTATTTCGCCGTCACCCTCCGGTTCGACAGGGCGATTTCAACGATCTCTCGCTTTTGCGGCGGTTCAGCCGAAATGTAGTGATCTGCAAGGCTTTTCACGAGTTCGAGAAAACGGCGTATCACCTCAGGACTTTGATGAAATCGCACGACTTTCCTCATCACCCTGGTGATCGCGGTCTTCTCCAGAAGCAGCTTTTCTTTTCGTCTTTCGAACGAAGTCTTGTCGATAATCTGCTCAATGACGGCGTCTTCCAGTTTCTCGATGCGTTCTTCAATCTGAACAAGCCGCATGGCCAGGCTGTTTTGCTTGGTGGAGGTATCGCCGATAGTTTGTTGCCAGCGTTTAAAGGCTTGATCAACGATCACGTCAAAGTCCTCGGGGATCCGCACCAACTGCAGCACCTCGATCACCTTTTTTTCTAGCGGTTCCTCCCGCACGGAATTCTTCGCACAATCCGCAAAATGACACCGGTAGTAGACATTGCCTTTTTGCCGTTCCGGGATCATTGAGCGGCCACACTGGCCACAATCAAACAGTCCCCGGAAGAGATGATTGTGCCGGGTGACTTTCTTGCCGGACTTACCCGCTTTGATGGCCTGGACGCGCTCAAACAGTTCCACCGGGATCAGCGGTTCATGAGCACCTTGAAAGACCTCTCCAGAGCGCTTGATCCGAATTACGCCGGCATAGAACGGATTGGCCAGCACCGCTTCCAGACAGCCGCGAGAACGCGGTGCTCCGGAAGCCTGTGTAAAGCCGTGGTTGGCCAGTTCATGCCGGAGAGTGTCGTAGGAGTATTGACCACTGCCATAGAGTTCAAAGGCCCGCTTTATAAGCGGCCCCAATGTTGCATCGATGGTTTTGAGCTGACGCTTGCCGTTATTCAGGTATCCAAGTGGCGCGCTGAACGGATAAAAGCCCCGCTCCATTTGACCACGCTGTCCTTTAAAGACTTCCGCGCGTAGGTTCCTGACGTAATCCTCGGCCACCGCCATCTGGATGTTCGCAGTCAAGCGCCCTCCCCTCGATTGGAAATCGAGACTTTCGGTGGCAAAGTGAACATCAATGCCGTTGTCAGCCAACTCGCCAATTTTCGCCCAATCAAAGAAGTTGCGCGCACTCCGATCGATCTTGTGCATTACGACGCCAGCGGCCTTCTTCGACTTGAGAGCTTTCAGCATTTGGTTAAACACCGGACGGCCCGACTTCGCTGCCGTCTGCTGTTCCTCAAACCACTTGATAATGGTGATGTCGTTGGCTTCCGCAAACCGCTGGATAGCATCCTTCTGCGCGTCCAATGAAACGCCCTCGCCTTGCTTCAAAGACGACACGCGCACATAGCCAAAACATTGTTTCATATGTCATTTTGATTATCGCTTTTAATGTCCCCGGACTCTACCACATCGTCAAAATGTGGCGAATCCGGCCACGGCCAAGTGCCCTCCCTGACCATGCGCTCATAGGCGCGTTCGCAGAGCGCAAGGTAGCGCTCCAATTCAGGCGGTATCTCTTTGTCATGTGACATGACCAAAATTGTACCCGGCATGGCCGTCAGCGAAAGGTGCCCTTTGGTGCAGTTTTTTTGCACACCGGGGGTACATTGTTTTGATTTCACAAAAAGGTACCCTGTACGGGCAATGGGAAAGAATGGAGGGTACCGGGGCAAGTGGGTACCGAAGCGACTGACGAGCGGATGGAGCGATTGCCGATTTGGAGGGGTTTCACCCCTCCACATAGCAGGCACATCGCTCCGATCCGCTTGTAGAGTGTTCTTTGATAATAGCTAATCCCGGCTGACGGTTACCCATTGCGCCGTTGATCGGGAACCTATCACAACAACAATGCATAGTTCTTTTGCTCTTGACCTGAAGCGTGTCAGACGCCAATCGGGTCTCTCGCAGTCAGACTGCTGCCATTTACTAAACATAAACGCCCGGCGGATGTCGTCGCTCGAAACCGGTAAGGTGCTACCAACCGTGCCGGAAATCTGCGCGTTGTCGCTCATTTTCGGACGCACTTTTGAAAGCCTGTTCGGTGCGGTATTCGAAGACATTCGAACCGATCTGAAAGCTCGACTAGCCACATTGCCGACGCGCAATCGAAACTGGCTGGAACGGTTCAACCGCAAACACACCCTCAACAGTCTGGCCGAGCGATTAGAAGCCAAGCATTCCCATCGTGTCTAAGTTCAAGATCATGGGCATTGCCGTGTCCAGGGGCCGGATCGCCTACGTAGTGCTCTCAGGCGAGGAGAAAGTGTTGACCTGGGGAGTTTCTAAGTCGGCCTCCCATTCGTCTGAAACCATAATCGAAAGGGTCACAGGGTGGATCGAGGAAATCGATCCAGGTGCCGTCGTGACGGAAAAAGTCGGCAGCAACGCCCGCAAGCGCGGCCGTACCCATGAAGTCATGAAAGCTGTCTTTGAGGCCGTCGCAAGGAGCAGCGCGCTCAATATGACTACCACCAAGGTGCGCCACCACAAAGACAAATACCGAGAAGCCCGGGCACTCGCTGAGGAGTTCCCCGAACTCTTGGATCAGTTGCCGAAGAAACCAGCCTGCTGGGACAATGAACCAAGGCGCATGATCCTGTTTGAAGCTCTGTCGTTTGCGTTACGGCTGCGCGAAACTCGACAAGACCCGGATCAAAACCAAACCGCGCTCTAATTGCTTCCGGCGGATAAAACACTAACCCGGACAAACGCTCCGTTCCTGGCCGCTGCCCCGCACATCCCGTGCGAGGCAGCTAATAGGAACGGAGAAACCGATGTCCAAAGAAGTTCTTTCATCCCGTGTGTTGGAGATCCGCCGGCTCAATGACGATCTGCGCCGCACCCTACAAGGCGGCAAAGTGATGCTTACCCCCGGTATCACCGCCCTCGGCGAAGCACAGATCAACAAGATTATGTGCGCGGTGGCGGCATTTGACGATTTCAACACAGACAACGATCCGCACGGCGAACATGACTGCGCCCTGCTGGACTGGGAGGGTGAGCGGATCATGTTCAAGATCGACTATTACGATCTGAGCCTCCAGTATCTTTCCGACGATCCGGCCGACCCGAAGGTCACTACGAGGGTCATGACGATCTTGTTGGCGTCGGAATACTGACGGCCAAGGCACCCGAATTTCGGGTGCCTTTTCTATTCAGCCGATCAAGTCCGGAAAGTACGGTCAATTATTCAACCGAAAGGGATATTCTTCGGAGGTCTCAACATTGCCGCCAATTACGGCAGCAACTGCGTCAAAGCGCACAGGTTTCGGCAACCAATTTATGCCCTTGACCATGTTTTCAGCGAACAACACCCCTACAGTCTTTTTCATATTCGCAATACCTTTAGCACAATCGGCTCCACACGCTTCGGTCACGGCAGCCTCGATACTATTTCGGTTTAGATATTGAAAATAGCTGTCGGCGGTGGGCTGGAAGTAGCTGTGCATGTCGATCGTAAGCGCCCGACCAAGCCTGTTGGCATGTTCGATCTGCGCTCCTCGGGCAAATTTGCTCTCAACCGCATTGACCGTATGCGCTGCAGCAAAGGCCAGCAAATCCAGAAGTTCGGCACGGGATTGATCAAGACACCAATTCCATAGATCGGTAGGATTGCCGGGAATACGGCTGCCGAACTGCTCATGTAGAGCTTCCACTTCCGCCAAGGCCGTACACCCCTCTGGCTGCTTCATATTGCCTTCCAGTCGAGTATGCGTCAGGGAGAGTTCAAGAGCGCTGTGCTCGATGGCTTGGAAATCGGCATAAGCAACTTGCAACAACAGCACATGGACCACGGCGGCAAGGGCGATAGCGGGATTATTCGCCAGTTCCAAGCGCAGGGCGGCAGTCTTTTGCGCGGTCAGGTCCTCAATCAGGGCGACCGAATGTTTTAGGACGGGCGTTGGGGCGTTCCCGACCGTATCCCTGTCATCCTCTTCCTCGTCATTCTGCTGCTGGGGTTTGTCTTTGGTCTTCACCAGTCCTCGTTCAACGCACAGTTCCCCTAGATAGGTCAAGGACACCAGTGCGCCGCCAATCTGGAGCGTAGCGGACGGAAAGACCGCCCGGTCAAGTTGGTCGATCTTCTCCAGCAGCGCATCAAGGTCGACTTCCGCGTTTTCACCTGCGTCCCCCGTATCGATCTGTTCGGTCAAGGCATCGTACTGCGCATGAAGCCGATTTAGTTCGTCCTGCTGTGTCGCCGTCAGTTCGACCTTTTCCGGATACCGGCGGTCATATGCCCGCAATTCCGTCCAGTCGATGTCTGGAACGATCTCAACCCACTTCCACCCCTCCGCTTTCACGTTTTCGGCGGCTTCGGCCAGCTTCCCGGCCACCAATTTTTCGACCAAGGCCGCGTCCGTGGCATAGCCGCCGCCTTGTTCGTCAAAAAGATCGCGTCTGACCTCTCCTCCCGCCGCTTCATAGGCTTCAAAGCCGCCGAGAAAACGAATGCGTTTGTCCGTACCGCGAATACCCTCCCCCACGAGGGCATGTTTGATGGCATGGGAAGTGCGGTTATAGGACGGCAGAGTTTCCCAGACCCGTTTCTGTTCGTCATGATCGTCGTTAACGGTGAAGGCAGCCAACTGATCCAATGACATTTGCTCGCGGCGATAAAGATCGCGCAACTCCGGCGCAACCCGACCAAGAGCGAGCCGCTTTTTGACGATGCTTTCCGTCGTGCCAAACTTGGCGGCAATGTCCTTAACGGATTGTCCGTTGTTGGCCAAATCGCGGAAAGCTTCGAATTGATCGGCAGGGTTGAGCGTTTCCCTTAGGCAGTTTTCAGCGAGGCTCAACTCGACAGCCTGTTCCTTGGTGATTTCCTTCAAAGGCACCGAATAGTCGGCGGTCAGTTTTCCGGCTTCGGCCAGCAGCCGGGCAGCCCGGTAGCGCCGCCCACCGGCCGAAACGTAGTATCGACCGTTGCCGGGAGCCTTGCGGCCCAACAGATTCTGCAGGATGCCTTCGGCCTCAATGTTAGCGGCGAACTCTTTGATGCTCTGCTGGCTGTAAGTCTGGCGGACATTCAACGGATCAACGTCAAGCTTGTTGAGCGGCACGTAGATAATGTCGGTGGACATGGTGTTTTCCTTTCCTGTCTTCCGCGGGACGCCTCCAGAGGCGAACAACACCCACCATTAGGGCGAAGCCGCTTCACTTCGTTTCGAAGACGTCCCAGACGTTTTTCGAAGCGAAGGGAGGCGGGGACAGCCCGCCGAGCGGTCGGTTTCGTGACGGTCAGAGGGGTCGCGGCGGAAGAAAACCGGAAGGTTCGCCGGCCTGGCCGGCGAAAGCCGGTTTTGTTCTGTCGCGACAGCGGCCCGAAAGGCCGCGCTTGCCCCTTGACCGGCTCGGAGCCGATTGCTTGGGTGGAAAGGACAGGAAAAATGACAGCCTGACCTGGCGGGCTGACCAGTTGATGTTGAGCGTGCCCTGGCGCGCTCGCCGAACACTTTAAACGCGGCGGTTACCGCCGCCCTGAGCGTAGCTTGCACTGACGCAACCCAATTCTCTTGGCCGCTTCTGAAAGGGATGCCGTTTACGTCGGCGCCACCATCGGGTAGTCGGCATCAGTGTTCCACTTTTTTCGGTAGTGTTCAGTCGTCATACCGTACCGCATACGCAAGCGGCGTTCAGCGGCTTGAACTTGCGCCCGTCTTCCTGGCAGATGGCGTGTCCGGTGTGAGCGTTTACGAAAACACGATGAGCGGAGCCTTGAAGGCCTTGGGCTTTGTCAAACTGACGAGCCGCTCCGCGCCATCACAGGCAAAAGAAATATGCGCTGGAAGCTCTTAAAATAAGCGTATCATCGGAAATTCAGACTCTACCCCCCGTCTGAGGTCGGGTTGCAATGGAGGTTCTGGAGCAGGTGCAAACGACTTCTGGTCAGTTTTCTGAGTACAAGTTCGGTTTCTAGATTTTCACGAATAGTAGAACTTAGCTTCTGCTATTCATTTAGAATGAAAGGGGCTTCCACAAAACTCGGATAAGATTCACACCTTCTTCGATACTCTTCTATTTTGGCATAGTCACTACAAGATATTGGATTTAGTCTCTTTGAAGACATGTAGGTGGTTGCAGTGATGACTGCCAAATCTGCCCGGCTTAAACTGTTGCCAACCAACCAATCTGATGCAATCCTGTTTTCAATCCATCGAAGCGCCGAATGGATTTGTTGATCCAAACGGTTCAGCCAATCGGGATTTGGTTCATTCGTCGCCCGGCTGGATAACGCGATTCCCCGCTCGTAGACCTTTTCTGCTAGACCGATGCCCACTGCTTCAATTTGCAGCACGGCAAGTCGCGCCTCATTGTCTTTCGGTGTCAGACGTTGGTGGACAGGTGCCAATTCATCAAAATATTCAATGATGGCGCGGCTATCGAAAAGAAATGCACCATCCGGAAAACGAAGCGCAGGAACTTTCCCCAAAGGATTTACCGAAAGCATTTCGTCAAAATCGCCGAAAACAGACAAAATAGCTCGTTGGAACGGGATCTTGTAGTGTTTCAACGCGATTGCCGTTCGACGGACAAAAGGTGAATCAAACTGTCCATAAAGTATCATTACATACTCCGAGCGAAATAATGCCGTTCCATCGTCCTTCTCAGGACGATGGAACGGTCGTGATCAGTAGATCTATTGCGTATTGGCCAGCGTGGGGAGCATTGCATGGCGATGTATGGATGTGAGTGCACGGCCGGATGGATCGTCGATCGCGTCGGCTCCCAGCCAGGACCTAGCATTCTTTGTAGCGTTACCAGACGATTTGCCGTCGGGAGCGCAGTAAACCGCGCTGGGATGAGGAAACAGGTCCTCGAATATTTTCCGGTATAAGAAAGCTTCTTTCGAACGTGGCGTATTGTGCGGATACCTTTGGACGGCCATGGCCAACTCGACGTCTGTAACCTGGCTTTCAGCATACTTTTTCAGCCCGTCGATCCAATCGTATCCTACGCCATCAGAAGATTGTTCCTTCTGTCGCCAGAGGATGCTATTCGGCAAGAAGCCCTCGAAGGCGGATCGCAATAGGTGCTTTTCTATCCTGCCCTTTCCAGGCATCTTTTGTGCTGGGTCAATACGCATCGCAAATTCAAGAAATTGCTTGTCCAAGAACGGCACGCGAGGTTCGACACCCCAACTGAGCATTGTCTTGTTTGCACGCAAGCAATCGTAGAGATGCATTGCCTCAAGTTTCGTCACGCACTCTTCGTGCAAGGCAACGGCGTTTGGCGCATTGTGAAAATAGAGATACCCCGCGAAGGACTCATCCGCCCCATCGCCAGTTAGAACAACCTTTGTGCCATCACCGCGAATTTTACGGGCAAGGAGATACATCGGCACCGATGCTCTTACCGAAGTGACGTCGTAAGACTCCAAGTGGTATATGGTTTGCCGAAGAGCATCCAAACCTTCTTGAACAGTATAGACATGTTCGTGGTGATCAAGCTCAAGGTATTCGGCGACTTCACGTGCTGCGGCCAGATCGGGAGAGTTTTCCAGCCCAACCGAATAAGATTTCAGACGTTCAACGCCGTTCTTGCGGTAGATGCGCGTAGCTATACTCGCGATCAAAGACGAATCCAGACCGCCCGACAACAAAAAGCCAATTTCGACGTCAGACATCAAATGAGCCTGAACCGCCTCCTGCAGAGCATCGTTTAGTTCCTCATCCGTTGTTTGACTTCCTTGCCGAATACCGGTCTTGAAGTTCTCAATTTCAAAATAAGGCACTGGTTTCTGGTGGCTTTCGGTCAAGTAATGACCGGGAGGAAAAACATGAATTTCTTCGCAAGCATCCGTGAGCGCCTTCAGCTCCGATGCCACGTGCAGCCGTTTCCGGCTGTCGAAGCCATAGTACAAAGAAAGTATCCCGATACGGTCACGCGCAATGTAAAAACGCCGACCATTTTCAAAGGACAATACGAACGCGAACATACCGCGTAGTTGATCTATGCCTTCTTTGCCTTTGTCCAAAACCAAAGGAATGATGGCTTCACAGTCGGACTGAGTCTTGAAGCCGTAATCGGGATAAAGAGATCTTATTTCCTGATGATTGTAGATCTCCGCATTTGCGACGACTGCTGCATCCGATCCGGCGCTCACGATAGGCTGCCCCCCGCGAAAGACATCCACGACCGAGATACGATTATGCGCGAGGATCGTTCCGCCGATTGCAACGATGCCGTTCGCGTCCGGTCCACGATGATAAATCTTGTGTGATTGCGCGACCGCCAACTGCCTGGTTTCGGCACAGACCGGCGAATGTAGGTCGAGAATTGCGAAAATCGAACACATTTTGAACTCCAAAACTTTCTGAATGAGTGATGGACCAATTGGCCTATGGCGCAGGCTGCACAGAAGTCTGCGCCCTGAGAGTTCGACCGGTTGGCGTGAACCAGACAATCAAGGTCGACAGGAATAGACCTGTTGCAGCCAGTGCGGCGAGCAACCTCAGTGCCTCGACATCATAGTTGGCTGGACCAACCTCGAGTGGCGGCACGAACATGGGCCCAATCAGAAATGCGAGGGGAACAAAGAGCCAGCTTGAAAAGCGTTCCAGACCGGAAAGAAGGCCTTGCTGGCTTTTCGGCGCGTCACCAAGCCAGATGAACTGGGCTGCGACCAATGACATCGGCATTATCAGAAAGCCAACGCTCAGTGCAGAAATGAAGACGAAGATAGAAGTCGTCTGAGACTCTATTCCAATCAATATCGCGCCAGCCCCCTCAATCAAGAGGAAAACCTTGAAAGCAAACCCTTTGGTCCACCGGTTGCAGAACCTGGCAGTGAGAATACTTCCCACGACGGCCGAGGCATTGGCGATCGCAAACGCTATTCCCAGCCATGCCTCGCTCGAAAAGGAAATAACCACGGGCGTCAACGTTATGGCCGCCAATTCGACACAAGCTGTAGACACCGCCAGATAGGGCGCGAAGATCCGAAGAACCGGGTCTTTCACCGTTAACCTGATCATAGACGAAGCGGATATCTTTGCACTGCCAGCGGCTTCGTTTTTGTTCGATGCGAAACTGGTGCTTCGTTCCACGATCCTGATGATGCGGCGGAAATACAGGCTTAGAAGCAGATGGCCAACGACGAGAAGCGATATTATCGCAGCCAGTTCCTGCAGATCCAGGGGAAGGAATAAGACCAGCAAGAGCGGCGCGCCCACTCGGGCAATTTGTTCGGCCGACTGCACCAAGCTCAACATCTTCCCAATCTTGATCGAGGAGTCAGCAACCAGGCGTGGCATGCTGATAGAAATTACGGTCAGGCAGGACGCCGAAACGCAGGCAAGAAACGTCGTAACGAGTGACAGCAAGATGATGTTTTGCGGACCGGGCACCAGCGCGACGGCAACAACCCAGACGAGTAGCAAAGCGTCAGCGCCAATTACCAAGTTTGTTCGACCAAACCGATCACTTAGCAAACCCGCTACGGGACCAAAAAAGGCGATCATACTTGCCGCTATGAAGGCATTTCCGGCATACGCCCACAAAGAACCGGTTTCCCGCAGTAGAACGACGCTGAGTGCAAAGGAACAAAGGCTATAAAGCGACGTCCCGAGAAACTGGGACGCCATACTGTAGATTGTTGTCTGAAACTGAGATTTCCTAGTAAACTTCTCTTTTGACATGTCCTACACCGAATAAACAATGCCAACAAAATCTGACAAGACTTCTTGTTCGGTTCGAAACCCCTCCGAACTGACGAGCGAGGCAAAGTCGTCAATCGAGCAAGTGTATTCTTTGTGTTGTCTTGTCCTGTTCAAAACCAAAGTCTCGTCTTCATCGGGAAAAAAAGTACGGACCATCAGGAGTTGAAACTCGGCAGGCGTCATCTCCCTGCCGGTACAGTTCAATTGGTCAGCAACTACAAGCCTGCCGCCTTCCTTTAGCACTCGACCAAATTCCGATACCGCCCGTCTCTTGTCATCATCAGTTACGTGGTGAAGCGCGAGACTCGAAACGACACAATCGACCGAATTATCTGGTAGTGGTATTTTGGTATAGAGACCGTGGATAGGCTCAAAATTTTCAAGTCCGGCACGTCGGCATTCGACGGACGCGATGTCCAGCATGGCTTCACTAAAGTCCAGACCGAGCAATCTTTCTGCAACAGTGAAGGATTTTGAGTATTCTCGAAAAAGTTTAGCGGTCCCGACCCCAGCGTCGAGAATGATTTCACCAATATTCGGCTGAACAATCTCAAATAGACGTCGCGCAGTTCTTTTCCTTATCTCCAATTTCTCAAAGTCAATATCAAAATGCGGAGCCCGTGTTTCCCAATAGTCTCGGGAGGCCTCTATATCGGTAATCATGCAGTAATATCCTGGTTACGCTGCCAAGGAGGAGCAGATCTGGTCTTCAAACAGATGCCTATGTTCGCTTGCGGCGATTGATCGCATTTCGTCGATCAAATAAGCTGCGCTGGTGAACGAAAACTTCTTTGTGGCTTCAACGGGGTAGGTTTCAACCAAGATAGATGACGCTTCTTCAGACGAGTAACCAAGACATTCGAGCTCGCGTCCCATCGCTAAGAAGTCAGGTTCGCAATAAGCCAAGATCAATTGGGGAATGCTCTTGAGCAAATAGGCCTGATCCGCGATTGAAATTTGAGGCCACACGGCAAATAGAAACTGCCGATAGAAGGCATGATGCCGAGCTTCGTCAGTGGCGTGATCCCTTATCATCATTCTTACTTCTTCATCGAGATCTGCATTCTTGTGAACGTCTCGTAGAGTGGAAGTAATGAGCATCTCGGAGACGATTACGAAGAACAACTCAAGAAATGCGCGAGTCTTCCGGTTTGTTCCTTTTCGTAGGTCATCCATTCTTTTGAGGAACGAGGGCTTAAACTCGACAAGCAAGTCTGTTTTGTCGGCTGCACGCATCTGCACAAGCATATCGAATGAAAAGAGTGCATGATATGCTTCGTCCACATAGAGCTTATGTGCACCGATACGTGTCGTATCGTTGATGTCGAAATCGTATCGATGCATAGCAATATTCGACGTAACGGTATTAACGACCAGCATCTCCAGCTTGTGAGTAAAATTGAGAAATCGAAACAACGCCGATTTGCAGAGTACCTCCCACTTGTCCTTGCTCAAGCGCAGCACTGATGGGTGCTTCAAGACTGGCACATATTCTTCAGGAAAGCTGACGTTAGCGGAATTGACTGGCCGGTATGCTTGAGTTCTAACCGTTGCCTTCTGGTCCCAGTTCTTCATCGTGTCCGATTGATCTCTGGAGTTTCGACACAGGCCAAGAGCACGTTTCGGGCATGCTACCTTGATATCGCAACCATTGAAAAATCCAATTAATCCACACACTTGAACCAACCTTCGATGTTGCGAAAATTTGTATTTTCTTGCCTTCCAACTTCACCGCGCACAATGTCCAACTGTAAACTCGATGCAATCATTAAACGCATCAGATCACATATGAAATTTAGAATTGTAAAACCGCACATGATTACAGAACCAACTTCATATGAGTAGCGGAGAATAATCTTTGTATTCGAATAGTTGAGCGAGATTACATCTCTCGACTAACCAACAACTTCAATTGCGTGTTCGATGATATTGAGCGCTTCGATCAAGGTTGATTTTTCGATTGTAAGTGGTGGGAAGAATTTCAGAACTTCGTCATTTGCACCGCTGGTTTCTACCAACACTCCGCATTCAAATGCTTTGGAAGATACCCTCTTTGCACCGTCCCCATTCAGTACCAGACCGGCCATCAGCCCACGTCCCCGCTCAGAGTTAATCAAAGAAGGAAAACGTAGGGATATATCCTTGATCCATTTTTCAATAACCGCACTAATCGTCTGAATGTTCTTGAGAAATTCTTCGTCGCTCCAATAATCAATTGCCTTTTCAGCACTCAGGAAAGCAAGATTGAATCCCCGAAACGTACCGTTGTGTTCGCCGGGCTTGAGAAGGTCGAACTCAGGTTTAACCAGGACCAGCGAGAACGGTAATCCGTATCCACTAAGCGATTTGGAGAGGCAGATGATGTCGGGTTTCAGTCCTGCCCTTTCAAAGCTGAAAAAATCACCTGTCCGTCCGCACCCTGCCTGAATGTCGTCTACAATCAGAAGACTCTCGTTCTCCGCTGCCAGGGTTGCCAAGTCCTTGAGCCATCTGTTCGATGCGGCCCGCAAACCTCCTTCCCCCTGGATACATTCAACGATGAACGCCGCAGGCTGGTTGTATCCGCTGCTGGCATCGGCCAGTAGCATTCTCGCCATCTCGATCGTATCGACGTCCTTGCCGAAATATCCATCGTATGCATATCGGTCGATGTCGTTCAGTGGCGTCCCCGCAGCACTGCGCTTGTTAGCTGATCCCGTCGCCGCCAGGGCACCCAGACTCATGCCATGATATCCATTGGTGAATGATCCGACGACGGTCCTGCCTGTCGCCTTTCTGGCTACCTTCAAAGCCAACTCCACAGCGTTAGCGCCAGTTGGCCCGCAAAACATCAACCTGTACTCGAGCCCCCGCGGCTCAAGTATCTTCTTCGTAAACCCTTCAATGAACGCGCGCTTTCGAGTCGTGTGAAGGTCTAAACTCTGGATGATCCCATCCGATTTGATGTAGTCGAGGAGCGCAAGTTTAATGCCCTCAGGATTGTGTCCATAATTCAACGAACCCGCACCCGAGAATAGATCTATGTATTCCTTGCCTTGTTCGTCGACAATGACTGCGTTCTTAGCAGAGCTGAATACTGCGGGAAAACTCCTGCAGTAACTTCTTACATCAGACTCGTATCTTTCAAAAATATAGGTCATGATCTTGAGTTCCAAAGATTAGCTGGAGCAATTACTGAATGCATCCTCAAGATCCCGGATCAGATCGTCCGGATCTTCCAAACCGACGGACAATCTAATCGCTGTGTCCGATATTTGCATTTCCCGACGGCTTTCAGAACCCAGATCACTGAAAATCGTGGATGCAGGCGGAATCGCCAAGGTCCTGGTATCCCCGAGGCTGCTGCACGTAACGATCAGGGAAAGTCTGTCGAGCACGAGACTAGGTCGGATATTGTTCAAGTTGAAGGTCAGCAACGCACCAGCGTTGCTGAACAGGGTCTTGGCTCGATCGTTTTGTGGGTGGCCGGATAGTCCGGGATAGCTGACGCCGTCCACACAGGGATGATCCGCCAGGAACTGGGCGATTTTCACCGCCGTTGAACAAGACCGGTCCACTCGAAGTGGAAATGTTTCCATCCCCATGGAAATAAGGAATGCATCCGAACTCGACATCATCGAGCCCTTGTTGCTTCGCCCCCGTTTTTTAAGCTGTGCAACATAGGCTAGGCTGCCTCTTCCCCTGAATTCCGGCTCAATTTTGGCCCTACAATCGAGCCAATCGATTAGGCCCGTATCCGTGACAGATCCGCCGAGGCTTCTTCCATGGCCGGCAATAGCCTTGGTTAGTGAATTGATGACCAGCGACGCACCGACGGTCTTTGGGCTGAAACCGATCGGTGTTGTCACTGTGTTGTCTACGATGTAGACGATACCGCTTTCCCTGCACATGACGCCAATCGCTTCAAGATCAGGTATCTGCGTGCCGGGATTGGCAATCGTTTCAACGAGAACTGCGACCGTATTCGGTTGTATGTGAGATCTGACATTTTTGGCGTCTGTTGCGTCGACAAAATCCAGCTGAATTCCCCACCGTTCCTTCATTGTGGTCAGTAGCGAAATCGTGTTCGAAAACAGATGCTTCGAAGCCACAATGTGGTCTCCGCTGCTCAACAGCGTCGAAAACACTCCGTCATATGCGGCCATGCCAGTGGAAAACACGATGGTTCCAACGCCGTCCTCGAGAAGATTGACCCGGCTTTCGAGCGCCTCAACCGTGGGATTACCCTGACGCCCGTATCCTGGGGCATTGCGGCGCCCCTGATAGACATCTTCCAGGGCCTCGGTATCGTTGAATTCAAACGCTGTTGATTCACAACGCTGTTCGAACAGAGCTCCAGATGCAATATTGCGTGTGAGCCTGTCGTGATGGACAAGGTAAGAGGCTGGTTTCCAGTTTTTGGTCATTAAGTCTTCCATCACTTTTTATCGGCACAAATCAATGCCGAGCGTTGCACCTATCCGCTCAAGAAGATCGTCCGCCTTTCTATCAGCTTCAGCTGGCGACGACGCTTTCACCTGAAACTGTCCCAGCGAATGGAAATTGTGTTCCATCTTGGGCAACAGCTGATTAGCGCGAATAGGAATGTTGTGATACGCCATCTCGTCTGCGAAGGAAGAGATCCAGTTGTCCGGCAGATCTGAACGCACGCGGCAAGTTTCTCTGGATCCGATAACCCGCGATGCTGCGGCGCCTTTGATCTCTGGCGCAGGACCTGTTGGCAGGTCGAGATGGATGTCGATGAGCAACGAAAAGATATTGGCGTCGGCTGCCAGGTTGTAGAGGCTGGGCGATGTCCCCCCCATCAATCTGGGGTTAATCTCAATCAAAGTAGGCTCGCCGTCCTCGCCAATTATAATCTCAACGTGAAAGATCCCCCGATCGAAGCCGCAGATAGTTAGGATATTTTGAACATAGGTCTGTGCCTTTTCAGTGATGGGTTTATCGAGTGTGCCGGGCATTGTGGACCCCAGCTCCAGGATATCGTTGCCCTCTTCACGATTCCTTCGAGAAAGCACGTAGAATTTGTAGCCATCGACACCCAGCCCCATCTCGACCGAATACAGCGTGCCGGTAATATACTTTTCGGCAATAATCCGGCCGTCCACCGCCAGTTCCTGACGAAGCGAAGGAGAGATGGCCTCTGTCTTCTGACGGTACTCTTCAAAATAGGTCTTGATGTCCGCTTCATTCAGCGCCGTCTTTACCGCAAGACTGGCCATGCCGTTATTCGGTTTCAAAACGATCGGGTATCCAGTGTTACGGGCAAAATCCAACGCTTCTTCAGACGAGGAAACAACGGCGTGGGGTACAGTCGGAATACCGTTTTCGGCAAGTATTTTTCTGGTTGCAGATTTATCGCGCGCAATTTTTGTAGCACCCAATGCAGTCGCTTTGATGCCGAGCCGATCGCAAGCTTGGACAAGCGGAAGTACAGTCGGCTCAAATACAGCCACCGCGCCATCAATTGGGCGATCGTTGTGGACCGACGCAATTGTTTCAGTCAACACAGGGATGTTTGTGTAGTCATCGATTTCCACACAGGTCACATCCTTCAGCAACGCCTCGGCAGCGTCGCATTCGTAGTATTTCCTGAGATCAGGCGTCGTAATCATTGTCACCGAGTGCTTCTTCCCGAGAGCAGCCTCCAATGTGGCCAGGCATGTTTTGCTGATGCTACCGAACAACAAATGAGCCATCAGTTTATTTCCTTCGATTGTGCTGTCTTTAAAGTGGCGACGAACGCATATGGAACGACCAGAGCCGCAATCGCGAAGGCCGTTTCCAGAAGAGTTGTCTTGTCTGCAAAATATCCACCAGCGAAGACAACAAGCATCATGCCGAACGTCATTATTGCCAGCAAAGAAGAGTTCAGAGCCGGCAGCGATTCCAGCGGACACTGCGCGACTACTTCGGCCTGCGTGACCACAAACGCGATCTCGAAAACGAAAATGAAAATGCCGTACGAGACAATCAACTGGGTGGGATCAGCGGGGGCGAACATCAACAACGATGAAAGGCAGGTACAAAGAAGCAGCCAACCAGCCCATCTGTAAGAGGAGATATGTGGGAGAACTAAGCCACCCAGGACGGCTCCCACAACTATGGCGATGCTGCTGACAAGTTGCACCAACATAGTGCCGTCCTTGCCCATCAGGAGATATTCAAACGCAAAATCCGCACGAGCGATGTTGTGAAAGCCTTGATAGAAAACAACAATCGCAATCAGCAGCAGGCAAGCCCGCAACAACAGCGGATTCTCCTTGATCAATTGAACCGATATTTCGAATTGTTTCTGAACGGACTGTGCGGCCCGTTTCACCTCGGGAAATCGCCCGAACAGGCTCGCATAGATTGCGGCGGAAGCGACGAATGTCAGCGCGTCTATGATCGCTATTTCTGAAATCGACAAACGATCGATTAGGTAGATCCCAACGGCTGCACCAATTCCTGTCGCGAGATACTGAGAAGTGCCAAAATAAGCAACGGCGGATTTAATATGTGTCGCGGGCACATGCGACTTGAGGGGAACAATACGCAAGGACTTGTTTAGAGCCTCCATCAAACCCTTAACCGCGAGCAACCCCAGGACAGCCAGAAAGGAAAGTTCAAAAACAAAGCCAATTGCGACGGTAAGCAGAACGCTGAAAGCATCGGCCAATGCAAGGATGCGAATGACCGGTTGCCTCTCCGACAACCAGGCCACAAAGGGCGGACTAGCAATGGCAAACAGCCATTGACTGGCAAATACACTAGCCGCCCATAGAGCTGATCCCGTCTGTTCGTATATTACTGTCGACAGGCTCAATAACAGCAAGAAAGTGCCGGAGGTCGACAAAAACACAGCGACCCACGAACGAATGAATATGCTGTCCAGCAGAATGTTGTAGGGCGTTGCAGATTGTCCGTTTTCGCCTTGAGTCGAAGTACTCAAATGGAGTACTCCCTCAATCGTTCGTAGACTTCTTTTGCTTCGCTCAATATTGATTGTTCTTCTGTGGTCAGTTCCTGATCCGGCAGTGAAGACTGCTGCGCCTCGAAGCCACGGGTGGTGATCAGTTTCTTGTGCCAGCGCTCATGAGAGCTGAGCTCGTATGGCTCCCAAGTCCTGACATGCCCTTCCTGCCATGACAGCATTTCCTCCTGATAGGAAATACCAAGCGCATTGCACAAATGCATTAGTTGCGCCTTAGGCGCCACTTTCACACGATCACCGTCAACCACGATAGGTTTCATTTGCAATTCATTTGTGAGTCTATCGAACATATTTGCAAGTTCGCAATATCCGAAGTCGATTCTATCGAAATTTGGCTTTACCCTCTTGATTGACTGGATTGTTCGAGACGGGTCACGAATGATGAAGCCACTTGTGATTTTGCTGAGTTGTGCGTCCGTCAGATACGGATTGGCCATAAACGCCATATCTTTAACAAACAGGATTTCAGCGTTGCTGGCAGACTCTACCAGCTCACGAAATACTTCCGAAGACGTATAGTCTTCACGCTCCTTGCGCTCACCGTATTTGTTAGATTTCCGCTCATGACTAAAATAGAAACAGTCATTGTATGGCTCGTAGCTACACAATGTGTCGGTTCTCTGGTCGAACGCCTTGTAAATTGCCGTGGACACCGATCTTGGCGACGTCCACAGCGCAATTATTTTTCCCAAAATGACACCTGCTTATTGCTCGTTCGGGTATCGCATTAGCGAAAAGCGGTTATGCGGAGAGCGCTGCCTGTTCGTGCAGCGGGCCATACTTCCGGCTTTCCCATTTGTTGAATGCGAGGATCCAGATGTCTCGATATCCGCCTTCATCACTCAGGTGACGAATATTCGTACCATGATGGAACATCTTCGGATCTTCATGGACCAGGGCTTCGCCTGGCTGGAGGATGTATTTGAAGAATGGCTCACCGCCCCCAAGCGGCGAAAGCTGGGATTCCCCGCCCTCGATGTTGTGTCGTTGGACAACAATGATGGCCCCGAAATCATGGCCGTCGCGATGTGGTCCTTCCGCCACAACAATACCTTCGATTTCAGGCGTTGAGACGACCCGCACCTGGTTTACGTTCACGTGGTAATGCTGCGTCGAGTCCAGTGGAATTTGTCTCGCTACGTAATCGACCAATTCCGTGGGATCGACGCGCAGCTGTTCACGTTTCCGGAGGATCCCACCTCTCAGCTTGTTGATGCCGGCTGCTTGGATAAAATCCCGCTTGGGCAGAAGAGCCAGAGTCCATTGAGACGCTTCGTTGTACATAAAGTATTGAGAAACCCGGATGCGCCGAAACGGACCACTCCCATATTCATCGACAGGAAGTTGCTCAAACTCGTCAAGCATTTCCTGTGTCGGTTCCGGCACCGAGTTCAAAACCATGTATCGTTCTCCGGGAAGAGGCATTTCGTCATTTCTCCTGCAACAAGTTAAGTGGTTTAAGCGGTCTGCCTTTGGGCAAAATCGAGTTCGAACAACACCTTGCAGATCTCGTCAGCGAGCGCCTGCGACCGAAGGGAAAGTAGACTGAATGAGCCTGCATCGCCGAACCCGTGAGTGGCTTCGTTTAAGCCATTGAGAAAGATGCCGGATGCGCAATAGCTGCCAATGCCCGACTCCAGTTGATAGTTTCGACTAATCGCGAGCGAACCGTCCGAATTCTGTCTCAAATGATGCGCCACTTCGGACAAAAGGGGATGATAGATTTCCTGGTTTTCTGCCGCTCCGAAGTTTTTGTATCCGGTAGCCGCAATAACCGCATCGAATTCCAGTGTACTTTCCTCGAAAGTCAGCCGGTTCTTCCATTGAATCTCAATTGCATCTCCAGTCAGAAGTCTACATTGCTCAATGTCTGAATAAGCATGAATGTAAATAGACTTCTCTCCAGAAATTTTCTCTTCATAGAGACGCATATAAAGTTGATGAATTACATCGCTATCTGCTGCGCCGTAGTTGCTTCGCCAAAAATCTTTCAGTATCTTTCTGCGCGTCTCTGGATCTGAAGCATAAAATTCGTCCACGAACTCAGGGAAATAGATGTGTTCAGTAAATGGGCTCGTATCTTTCAGACGAAACCCGAACCCGCGTTGAACATTGTGGATTTCGGCCCTCGGAAATCTTTTTGAAAGGTCCAGTATCACTTCGATCGCACTTTGGCTTCCGCCAATCACCGCGATGCGTTTTTTCTCGAGATTAGCCTCCAGTCTTTGAACAAGTTCCAGATAATTATGGCTGTGAACAACGCAGGAGACCGGCAGGTTTTCAAGTTTGGACGGTATGTTCAGTGAACGCCCGGGAGCCAGTACAAGTGTCCGACACCTGAACACGGAGCCATCACTGACTACCACTTCATAGTGCGCTGACTTCGGATCACCTGTGGCGGAGACCTGCTTGATAGACGTCACATCCTTGCCATATCTCACGCAGTGGCTGAACTTCCCCGCGGCCCATCTGACATATGCTGCATAATCCGCCCTCGGAGGATATGGTGCGCCCAAATTCAAGAAGTCGAAAAGCCTGTCCTTTTCATGAAGGTAAGACAGATACCCATACCGACTCCTGGGATTGCGCGGCGTCGCCAAATCTCTTAACGGGTTGTGTTGTATATCAACGCCATCCAGAAGCATCCCCGACATCCAGTTGGGAGACGTGCGCTTATCCAGATAAAGTTGATTAAGCTCCACCTCACCTTCATCAAGGGCTATTGCCAGTGCGATATTTGCGGGCCCGAAACCGACGCCGATAAGGTCATAAACCTCTTCGTGAAAAGCACTGTAAGTCAAAAGATCACTTCCCTAAATAAGTGACACAAATAATAGTTGCAGCGCACAATTAAACTTAAAATATAAGCGCTAAATACTATTACCATCCGATTTTTTACGTTGGCATTTTTAATTACATGAGAAAAAATTTTATGCAACTAAAAATTTAATGAAAAATTTTTTTTCTAATTAATCGCCTGAAATTCACCTTGTTTTATATTGGTTGTTTGGTTTTTTTTTCTATTTTTTTTCAGTTAATTAGTTTAATTACTCTTACTTAGCGGCATGTCCAGCTAGTTTTTTCTTTTTTTCAACACTTGGTAGTACTTTTCTATTGAGCTATTTTAGCGATAATTTTGTAATCACAGGTCGAGCTACCAGCCATTGCAGAGGCCCTTAAGGACCAACAACACGTGCAACCGACAAATTTCCATTGTCTTTGCAGTGACAGAGGAACGAGCGACATCACTGACATTTGCCTGTACTTCGTTAACCTTCCTGGTCAGACGGTAGACATCGAGCAATGCGGAAGCGCCGGTGGCGAGGAGAAGTCGCTGTCTGACGGCCTCAACGCTGGTGAATATGATCGCTGCGATCGCCTCTTAGGCCATGCCCTTGTTACGCATATCGAGGACAGCGCAGGACTGATCGAAGCACTTGTGCGCCTGCGGCACACGAAGGTTGTCGGTGCGGTTTAGGAGGGCTGTCCCATGCACTCTGGTGGGTGGAACACCTGCACAAACTGGCGGAATTACGCCAGTGTGATAAATTATGGATATGACAAAATTGCTAGAAACAGCCATCAAAGCCATTAGCAACCTGCCGGAAGAACGGCAGGATGAATTGGCGCGTATGCTCATTGCTGCTTCAAACGACGAGACAATTGCAGTCTCGAAGTCTGATCTGGTGGCAATTGATCGTGGTTTGGCTGACGCAGAAGCGAGGCGCTTTGCCGAACCGGAAAACATTAGGGCACTTTTCGCCAAGCACCGAACCGTATGAGACTTCGCTTCACCGCGAAAGCCGAACGCGATCTGGTGGCCATTGAGGTTTATTTTGCTGAGAACGCCAGTCCGCAGGCCGCTGCCAATTTCTTCGCTCAGTTAGAGCAATTGTTCCAAGATATCTTGCTGGTTCCAGAGCGCGGTCGAAGGGTCCAGCAACGCCAGACTGTTCGGCTTGTAGTGCTGCGCCGCTACCACTTTTCATACAAAATCTTCTATCGTCAGACAGACGACATTATTGATATTCTCAGCATCTTTCATGCTTCACGCGATCCGAATGATGAACCCAATACCGCATAAAGTATCGGCATTTCATCGCCCACTTGTTTCCTTAGGAAGTTGCACTCTGATCACGGTGAACACTGCCCTCTAATTCTACTTGGGATTGCGTATTTATTCATTTACTCTCATCTTAGATTTTCCCCTAAACATGACAAGGCGAGTCTATGTCCAAAGAGAATGTGCCGGTCGCGGATCAAGTCCCCTGGGCCGACCGGATCACCCACTACGACGAACAACAGTTCACCAGATACATGCGCCTCCTCGATGCCGACGCCGATGGGGCTGATTGGCAGGAAGTGGCAAGGATCGTTCTGGAACGTGACCCCGTAGCCGAACCGGAACGCACCTATCACTGTTGGGAAGATCATCTCCGGCGCGCCAGATGGATGACGGAAGTCGGCTACCGCTACCTCCTCAGTGGCAACCGAGAGGTCTTGCAGTAGCTTTGGCGGCAGCAGTTGGGTAGTCTGCGCCCAAATTTCACGGTTCCCTGTCTTGGAGGTGTCATGATCACGAGTGCTTCATTCATTCTACCGGCAGAGGTGCAGGACGCCGTGGCGAGCGGTACTAACATCGTCCGTGCCTATCGGGAACACCTCGGCTACTCACTGGATGATTTCTCGGCCACCAGCGGACTGGCCGTTGACGAGATCAACAAGATCGAAGCCGGACATCGGTTCGATAAAGGCTACCGGTCACGGATCGCCCGTGCTCTGGGTCTACCGGAACAGGTGTTTGACGACGCACCGGACCTTTCGACGGCCGCCTAGCCCTATTTTCTCAGAATAACGACGCCAAAAAACAACCGCGGTCATCTGACAATGACCGCGGTCGCTGTGTTGGAGAACCTCGGATGACGGGCGAGGTTCCCCCGCACTCAGTCCCGCCAATTGGTGGGGTAACGAGGGACTGAGTAAGGCATCTCATAGTTACCAGATACGGTAGGCACAAGCTATGCTATAGTGATTATCTAGAGATGGTTAAGGGCAGACTTGGTCGCCTTTGACATAAAAACGGTCACGCCCACCCGAGGGGGAATGGTCGCGAGTGTTGTATTGAGGAGTTCATTTCGGGCGGACAAACTCTTCACCCGCAGTGCCGGTCTAAGTGGGTAAAGCGGAAAATGCCCAAGCGTACAAGCTGTGCCTAATAGTTATTCCCATTCTGCGCTTTACCCGCTCAGGGCGGGGACGGCCCGACAGGGTTGGAACCCGCCGGGCCGCTTGACTGACTGATGGTTTTGGAGGTCACAGTCAGGTCTCAGACTGACTGAAAGAGTTCTTTCAGTCAGAACCAAAGTCGTGGGATCAGAACGTCCGCTGCATCCGCACGCCGAAGAGTAGTTCGTCGATATTGTCCAAACCGCTAATGCCGGTGTCGTCGAAGTTGATGTTGGAGTAACCAACATCGGCACCGAGCTGGAAACCGGACACGGGTTCCCAGACCACGGAACCGTCAATGGCGTAACGGGTCAGAGTGGCGTCGTTCTGTTCGATCTGCGCCCAAGAGCCATCAAGGGCCAGACCGATGGTGGAAGTCGCTTGGATATAGGCGCCACTCGACAGCGAATAGCCGGAGTTGGTGTCACCGTTGCTGTCGTAATCGGAGACACTGTAGGTGGTACCGCCACTGGTTATGGAGATACCGGTGATGCCGTTACCGATGTAGGACAGAGCGCCGTCAGCGTAGAAACCTTGGAAGTAGATGTTCGAACCGGAGTTGATCATCGGTAGATTGAAGGTCACGCCACCACCGACCGCGAAGCCGAGACTGTCTTCATTGCCGTTGGCATTCGTGCTGTTGAAGGCGGCATCCGGATAAACCTGATGCAGAGCGCCAACCAGCTTGGCCGATCCCCAGCCTTGGGAGAGACTAAGCGCACCCACCACGTCCGGCGCACGGGTGCCGCCATAGGAACCGACTTCACGGCTGGAACGGTCTTCGAGCGCGATAGCGGCCGAGAAGCCGTTGCCGAAAGCGGCCGTATAGGCGATCTGATTGGTGCTCACGTCAGACCAATCACGGGTCACGACGCCCATAAAGACCTGACCGGTTTCGATGTTGAAGTTGGAACCAAGAAAACCGGCCGTCAGTCCGCCCCACTGGATATAAGCATTGTCGAGGTCAGTGCTGTTCTCGCCGTTGGTGTTGGTGGCGTACATGGAAACGTAGGCGCGGAGCGTGCCGAACTCGGTGGCGGTGCGAGCGTCTAGGTAGAGGTAGCCACGAGACAGCCACTGGTAGCCATCGGCATCACGCGTGGCCCAGCCGTTGGAGGTATTAGCCCACTGGCCATTATCCAGCACGTTGTTGACGCGGAACTGGGTACGGACACGCCCACCAACCCGCAGGCAGGTCTCGGTGCCGGGGATGTAGTAGAAGCGGGCGCCGTAGGCGTCACAGACGCGGACGTAGTCGACCGGCTCAGGAGCAACCGGCAGATCGGCGGCCTGGGCGGTGGTAGCTGTCGCCATGGCGGCAGTGCCGAGCAACAGGCATTTCAGATTGAGATGAGGCATCAACGTTTCTCCTTGGGTAGCGTGTCTGCCCGCTTAGAAGAGACGTTCAATACTGCCGTATATGAGGGAGTTATCCCCGTATTCACCATGCAACAGAATTATCTATTCTGTACAATGCTATAGATTTGGCGGCATTATCGGTTGTCAATATCGTCTGAATTCAGTAGAGAGAATGAGAACCGCTTCTAAGAGACGGTAAACACTGCTTATTTCGCCCTGATACAGAATAGATAATACTGTTGCACAAGGGCCACAGCGCACCCATCCATGAACCATGACTATGAGAGACCGCAGATGCGGCTCTACGACCGAGCTAACCGAAGGCTTTATATCAACGCGGAGGAAAGAGAACGGATTATAGAACAGGCTGAGAGGCAACCACTGCCCCGGAAAGCTCTCTGTCTGACCTTGCTGTATACGGGGTGCCGTATATCCGAGGCTCTGGCGCTCACCACCGCTTCAGTAGACAGCTATAGCCACCTGATCAGCATCCGCACGCTTAAGAAGCGGAACCGGCATCAGGTACGAGAGGTGCCGGTGCCGACCGTCCTCACCGACGTGCTGACTAAGCTGATCGGCAAGCAACCCGACAATCCAGCCCTCTTCCTGCACGAGGGCCAACCCCTGAAACGCATCACAGCGTATCGCTGGATCAAGCATGTCATGACCCTAGCCGACATAAAGGGTCTGCAGGCCTGTCCCAAGGGACTGAGGCACGGGTACGGGGTGCATGCACTGCGTTCCGGCGTCCCGCTCAACATGCTGCGTAAGTGGATGGGCCATTCGTCCATCGAGACCACCGCTATCTATGCGAACGCCGTCGGTAAAGAAGAGATGGAGATTGCGGGGAGGATGTGGGCCGCGCCTTAGCGGATACAGCAGCTACTTCCTCCCTTTCGCCTTAGCTTTCCCTTGGCGCAGCTGACCCAATCTCATCTGCTTGGCCAGCGCTGAACGAGCGGCGGCGTAGTTCGGTGCCACCATGGGGTAGTCCACGTCCAGTCCCCACTTTTCACGGTACTCTTCCGGCGTAAGGCCGTAGCGAGTGCGGATATGCCGCTTGAGGGATTTGAACCTCTTGCCGTCTTCCAGACAGATGATGAAATCCGGGGTAACGGACTTCTTGATCGGTACCGCTGGTACCTGAGGAGGAGCTTCCGGTTCCTGTGATGCTGTTACCGTCTTATGAAGCGCAGCGTGTACTTCACTGATCAGGTTTGGTAGATCAGCAGCGGCTACCGTGTTGTTGCCGACGTAGGCAGAAACAATATCGCTGGTGAGGTCGATCAGATTGGCGTCCACGGCGTTATCCGTCATTTCTTGTCTGTTCCTCGAATTGAATAGTGCTGTCTGATCGAGTCAGTTGCCTTGCGTAGTTGAAGGCATTGGTTTGGAGATTTCGATCCAGACAATGAATTTAGTGTCGGGATAGTCTGACAGACTATTCTTTGGATCAAGGTGTACCGGCGCTGAAGAGCTGTATTTATTTCCGGTTTCGTTAAAGGCTGTGCATAACGCTACTTGGGTGAACCGGTCTTCTGACCGGTTCACCCGCTCCTGTTACAGGAGCATCAGTTGGTACTGTCGCGACGATCAAGTCGTTCCTGGAGCCAATCCAGTACTTCCTGCTCTACCCACCCGACTCGGTTGGGGCCTAGCGTTACCCGCTTGGGGAATTGGCCGGCCGCTTCCAGACGGGCAATGTGTTGCGGAGAGTACAGGACCAGATCCTTTACCTGCCGTTTCGATAGTATCCTCATCACGATAACTCCCAATTTGGGAGCATCGCGATGCCCCGGTGTTGATAAAGCCCCAGGGTCTTGACAGGATAACAGTACTCACATTTCAGGAAAAACAATTTAGGCGGCAATCTGCGCCGAAGCAGCAGGCGGGAGCTATCCGCCCGCGCAAGATTTGCGCGGGAGGTAGCAACTTATGTATGCAACTCAATCCAAAGAAGCTGAAATCTAACGCCCCCCTTTAATCCAGGAACAGCACTATGATATGTTTCACATCTTAGGCGTGTAGGCATTGTTACGCTGGGGAGTAACGATGGATTTTGATATTTTGAAGTATATATCATGGGCACTGACTATCTCAATCCCATTTGCTGGCGCTTGGTTTTTTCAATACACAAAGAACGACGAGAAAAACGGAAGAAAGAAAATTACTAAATTTGGGTTTGTTGCATTTATACTTTCAATAATTGGCATTTTATTAAGTGGTTATTTAATGATCGAAGGCGACAAAAGATCGAAAACAGCGAAGGCAGAGGCAAAGGCTGAGACTGATCGAGAGAAGGAAAAAGCAGAAGAGTTTAGATCACAAATGAACGCTGAACGGGAGAAGGCTGAGACTTTCAGGTTGTCAATGGATCGATTGCAGACAGAGACGAATGAAAAAGTAAAAACAATTTTGATTAGCCTCGAAAGATTAAATGCCAATGAAATATCAAAAGACCAATTCGAACAAATTGCCGAAGATCAGTTTCCAGAGGCGTTTACAGGATGGAATACATTTGAAGAACTTAAGCGGGAAAACCCAGTAATTGTAGAAAGAATAATTTCTAGTAATAACTACAATGAAGTAGAAGCAATAATAATAGGAGAACTTTCCAAGGTTATAGAATCGAAGATAAAATTGAAAGACCCAGAATGCTCACAACTATATGAGCCAATGAGCGGACTACAAGCCTACCGTTCTTCCTTCAAATCCGGCACTGAATTGTTATTCAGCTCGTTAGTTTTACCTGAATCGGTAGATCTGAAAATTGCTGATCTTCGGGCATATAACAGGAGCGAATTTGACATCTCCAAAGGTAAACTATCGGTACAATTCTCAGACGGCACAGTAATAGTAGTTGAATGCCAAGCAGGGATTATGGACGGTTCCTGCGATTTGAATTTCAGTAAGAGTTCAGCAAACGCCCGCCTTCATAGTCAGTTGCGCAAAGGACTTCCAACAAAACTTATTCACTACATCGAAGGCGGCTCAACAAACGAGACATTGTTTACAGAAGACGCAGCAAAAAAATTGAGACTTATTGGTTTATGCACTGCCAGATAAGCTGGAATTTGTAGAAGTTTCGTTATCAAATCGTCATACTTATCGACGATCACAGGAAAAAGACATAGCGAATCTCACCTGCAAATTCGGCACTCCCCATACCTGCTTGAACCCACCCCCACCGATAAACGCGTCATACGCCGCCCGCTTCAGCGCCAAGCTGGATTTGGCGGCCGTTGACCGGCTCCTCGGACTTTGGTTCTCGCACTCCAAGGCCCAAAACCGATAGAGCTTCTTGCCATCAATCAGGTACTCGATGCCATAAAGGCCATCGGGAATAAGGTGGGTATGGAAGGGTCGTTTTAGCCACGGGGCCAACGTCCCAGGCTCTATAGTGACAGGAACGGCCAACGGATGTCCGTTGGATGCTGAGATATCCGGGGCACGGGCCAGAATTTCCTCGAACGAAACGAACCGCTGCTCGGGTTCCTGAATAGTCTCCAGTTCTACCTCCACCAGTGCATCCACGATCATCATGGCGTGATCGAATTGCGGTGCGCGGCCCGGTGCGGTGGCGGTCGCCAAAGCGGTGACTCGATGAGGCAAGTCGCCTTCGCTTTCTAGCCACCGCCTGCCCTTTGGCGACAACTCATAGATCATCGGCGTAGAACGGGCGTCAAAGGCCTTCCACTGCGCCTTGGGACGGTTGATCAACCCAGTCTCATGGTAGAGATCGCCCAGACGCTCCACGAACCGCTTTTCCGACTGCGGGCGCAGGAACGCCAGCAGCTGCGGCACTCGCAAATAACGGTAGCGGTATAACAGCTTCAGGATTTCCCCGTCCCGCTCGCTCAAGACAATCCGCTTGCCGGTTGGGTTACGGGAAAAGCGGGAACGACGGCCGAGACTATCAAGTGGCATGATGTCCTCCTTTTCGGAAGACATTCCGCCCCTAAATTCAGGAAATCAACGTGCGCTATGGCGAGCTATGGCGCTGGATGGTTCTTTGTGATCGGCAATGTTTCAGCCGAAAAAATGCAGAAAATCACTCCCACGGCATCGGTTCACCGGTATCGGGTGGATTTTCGTCTTCCGGCTCATCGTCGTCTTCATCCGAATCGTCCGATTCAAGCGGTTGCTCCCGGGCTTCGGTGTAGTGGACGGCGTATTTGTTCCGCATCGCGTCTCGCATCGCTTCACGCTCCTCCGCGCTCATCCGCGGTTGCCGTTCCATTTGACCGGGAGTGATAGTGATCGGCACCGCGTGGCGCGTAGTCCCCTTCACAAAGGCGGCGAAGGACAGTTTCTCCTGCGCTTCAATAAAGTCAGCGTCTGTGCGTAGCTCTCCGGCTAAAGCCCGCGCGTCCTTGGCCGATACCCCACCGGCGAACTTGATGGCCGTATTGGCCGAAATCGCTTCGTGGAGCTTGGTATCGAGCTGACCGAGGAATTGATGAGCGAGCAATATTCCGACCCGGTATTTACGGGCCTGACTGAGGATGATGCCTATCGTTCGGTCAAAATAATCGTTGGCTTCATCGATATAGACGAAGGTCGGCAAACGCTTTGAAACGGGCAATACCGCCCGCTCCTGCGCTGCCTGGGCTAGCATGGCGATAAAGAACCGCCCGAAGATCTCACTCCCGTTCTCTTTCAAGAGATCCTTGGCGGTGTTGATCAGAATGACCTTGCCCGCGTTCAGTTCGGAGAACAGATCCACCTTGCTCTTGGGGTGCGAGAACATCCGTTCAAAGGATTGGTTCTCCAGAATGCCATAGAGACGGCGCAGCACCTGTTTCCTTGTCTGGCTGAATTCACGGCTGCTGTACTCGGTCTCGAAGAAAGAACGCGCCGAGCCTTCCAGCTTAGCGATATAGGGGCGGAAGTTTTCCGCGCCATCGTCTTCGAGCAAACGGCGGAAGGTATGAATAGTGGCGTTCGGGATATGCAGGAGCAGCCGAGTGATATAGCGGAAAATGACTGTTTGTTTCTGGGTCATTCCGGCGTCAAGCAGAGATCCCAGGACAAAGTCGTAGAGTTCCAATACGCCGTTGATCAGTCGTTCCCGATCAAGCTGGGAATATTGGTTGATCCGTTCCAACTGGATATCGAAGAGATTGAGGGCGACCGGCCATTCCACGTCGGTTGGGTCGATCAAAACGAGCCGGTCAGCCAACGGCTGACCGGGCGCGAACACCTTCATATTCGATATGGTGTTGATGAGGTCACTCTGACTGTCGATGACGACGATGGACGCTCTTCCCTCGGCCACGGCGTCCAGATCGTGGAGGATGAGCTGTTGCAGCGTTTGGGTCTTCCCGTGACCGCTGCCCGCCGTAATGTGCTGATGCTCAAAGCGGGTGTCTTCGGGAATACTGATCGGCACCCTAATGTCGAATAACGGCAGGAACGGCGTTCCGGCCAGATAGGTCTGGAGTAGCTGTTCCTCGGGCATCGACGGCGCTTTGGAGGGCAAGCGCAAGGGGCGGTCTTTGCCATCCCCCGGCACGCCTCCGGAGGCAATGATCAGATTGTATTCCAGCCGACCGCAAAGGCGATCCAACAGCCCCAAGTCATGCGCTTCCGGCGCAAACGGCATTTGCACCATTCGATCTACGATCTCCGGAACGTTCTCCAAGAGACGTAGTAGTTGGCTTTCGAAGGTCAGGTCGCGAGCATCTTCAGCCTCCCGCTTAGACACCAGCATTGGGCATTGCCGCACCAGTGGTTCGATCATGGCGGCGATGACGCCTTCCAACTCTGCCATAGCGGCGTCGATGTTCTCGACCAGACGCATGGTTTTCCGCAACGCGTCTTCCGCCTCCCAGATCTCGGAACGCGGTGGCGGTATCCGGCCGCCGCCGGAGAACTGCGGCACGGCAAACAGGTCTTCGCTTTGAAGCAGATCGAAGACACAGGCTTCAAGCGGATCGAAGAGCGGCAGATCAGTGGGTGCGACGGCCGCAGGCACAAAGCGTTCGAGTACTTTGAAGGCGAGCGTGGTGGAAAGTCGTCGTAGGTCTCGTTGCGTGCTGAGTTCGGCTGTTCTCAGCTTCTCGCTGACATAGCGGATCTTTCCGTCCAGGCTCATGGCCTCAAAGGAACGCGCCTGATCAAACAACATCCGTTTGGCCGACATTTGCAGACGTCCAAAGACATTCCAGCCCCGATAGATCTTGTCCTCAGGCACGTCGCCGCGCCAATATGGCTCGCTTGGCCTCTTCTGCTGTGAGCGGCAGGATCTTTATCCGTTCTCTGCTATCCCAGCGTTTGGCGCTCTCCAGCACCTGCCGCAGATACTCCGAGATCGACTGCAGGAAGGCTTCTTTCTCGATCAGCTCAATGATGCTGTCACAGCGGAAGGTGCGTCCGCCATGGAGCAAGTCCGAGACCATGATCTGTTCGCGGAGGGCGTAGAAATAGACGCCGGTCATGATGAGCGTGACCAACACCGCCAAGCCCGCCGCCATGAAATACGACAGGATAAAGAGGCTGAGGAAGTACGAAACAATCCCGAGCAGCAAGGCAGGCCGGAAAGCCTTTTTCAGATCGTCAATGGCATTGCTACGGACCAAGACCGCTCCGGAGAAGCGGTACAGGTGAATGAGCCTGGTCTCTTCCGGATCAAGCTCCAGTTCCGCCAACAGGTTGAAGATAACCCCACGGCCGATGCGTAAAGGTACGAGAGAAAACGCAGCGTCTTTCTGGCTGCGGCCAAGCAACAAGTTCATCGGATGTCCCCCAAGCACCACCGCCCGACCGAACGTTCCCAATCCCTCTCGATCAAACGGCTCTGTCTGACTGCATTATTCTCAATGCAATCAAGATACGTTCAACTGAACGATACACCTTTATGTTGCATCAAGTTGCTGGCAAAGGAAAGCAGGTTTTCAGGTGTCACCCAGCCGCGCGCCCGCGCCTGGCCGTATCAAATGGCTCAAGTGCTCTCACCATTTGATTGTGCAGGTGCAGCTAATCGGAAAATGTAGCCGTATGAGAAGCTATGTCGCGCCATGCTGAGGGATAGCCAGCAGGCATTCTGGGGGATGCTGTATCCCCGTCGCTATCCCCTGACAGGAATGTCTTTGACATGACAATACACCAGTCGAGTTTGCAAGACAGTGTGTTTCAGAAGAATAGAACTTGTGTGCGAATCGGGTATACAATGATGTGTTAATTTTGACATAAATCTCCTGGAAAAGGCTGGCACATTCCGACTGAACCTTCTCTTTTCCCATCGCGCAACGGTGGTACCATGAATAGTTCTTCTGCATGCATGGTTATGTTTTCGGGAGGGCGAGACTCAACACTTGCAGCTCTTAGACTTGCTGACTTGGGAAGTCCGCTCACTTTGGTCACAATTACATCAAACCATTTAGTTGGAATTGGTCATGTGATTGAGCGTCTGGGAGAACTTCGCGGAATTTTGCCAGATGAAACTAAATGGGTTCGCGTTCAACAACCAACTGCTCTTCGCACAGACACATCTTTCTATGAAAAAACGTGTCTTTCCTGCCATCATGCTTATGTTGTTGCTTGCGGCGTGTTGGCACGAAAATTCAACGCTTCTAGCCTAGCGTTTGGCTATGCGACCTACCAGTCTGACTGGCCGGAACAAACACCTTTAGCAATTAATAGTTTACGTTCAATTCTTGACCTCCACGGCCTACACTTAGAATTGCCCGTTTATGATATCCTTTCGAAGGATGATGCAGTTCAAGAGCTAGTGGCACGGGGCGTAAGCGGGCGCTCCCTTGAACAAAAGTGCCTCCGTCAAGTCAACAATGTGCGGCTGCCGGACGATCGCTTGAAACAACAAATTGCGCTTTGGGAAAAGGCAATCGACCAATCCTTCCTGCGTATCGGCGAAATCGAGCTCGAAGTTCTCGAAGACCGCATCTTAGGCAGCATTCCAAAAGGTACGCTATTATGACACCGTGGACCTTGCTTACAGCTATGGCGGGACTAATCGCCTTTCACATAGGCCTTTTCACCCTGGTCGGGAGAGAAAGAAAGTCACCTTATGTTATTAATGCTGTATTCCCAGTCTTCTTACTGTGTCTTATCGTTGCGGCGCTTTGCATCACCGCAGCCACCCTGCCAAGCAATCAAAAAATATTGCTAGATGCAGGTGCAGTCTTTTTTATTTTTGCAATAGTAGTGTCTATTTATACAGTCACAAGAACAACGATTCGATTTGTATATTTTGTTGACAGCGTCAATCCAAGACATCTGAAGCCTGTGAGGTTTATACGTCGGTTATTTAAAAGAAAGGGACCTAGTTACGAGCACAACCCCGTCGATATTCCGCAAGAATTGAAAATGAAAATCGAGGCCGCAGCGACTAACATAGGGGGGACGTCGGCGGCTTTTCGAAAGCAACTCAATCCGGTGTCCATGGCAGTAGCTGTGCGACACCAGGGTCAGGCCAACGAGATACTCTATCAACTTGCAAGAGCTTTCATTGAGAGCGGATTTTCGGTTCAGTATTTGACAGCTTCAAGGCACCCGATCGAATTCATCTCGTTGCTTAAAAAAATTCTTGAAGACGCCGGACAAACTTGGGCAAAAATCAGCAGTAAGATTGTAGTCATTGACGCCTATTCTCCTCACTTTGCATTCACGGACTCCTGGCTCCCCGTCAAGACCGATCAATTGAAAAATTTAGGCGTCACTTATGTGCTTGCATCTATGACCTATGCAGGTATGCATTCCGCTTCAGCTCGGGCATTTAAAAAAATTAAGGCACAGGTCGGGAACGAGCGACATCGAGATCCAACACTGGTGATATATGAAGATGCTCGCGCATTGTCAGATCTGGAATCAACTGAACAGTACCGAATTTTTGTTCGCCACGTAATGCCGTCGGAGCGTATGTGGGGAGGGATGTTTACGGTGTTCTGCGAGGCCTGTCCTGCTGAGGGAGATTGGGACCTCCTACAAGCATATGCGAGTATCGCCATGGACCTACGGAAACTGGATACAAGGCGAATTGACGGAAATAAAGCAGTTGCGGAGATCGAGAAGTGACTTTGCAGAAGGGTTATTCGTACCTCGACCCACTATATGGATCGATCATGTTTTCCGAGGAGCTGGCTTTACTCATTGCCTCTCCAACAATCCAGCGTCTTCGCCATGTTCGGCTGTCTAATATTGATTCAATTGATTTGCCGTCTATCGCGAATATTTCGCGATTTGAACATGTACTTGGAGTGGCGCATCTTGCAGACGTGCTAGGCTTTCGATCGACTATATCAACTTATGATGCCTTAGTAATTTCAAGCTCCGCACTTCTTCATGATTGGGCAATTACGTCTTTTGGGCACTTAGTCGAGGAAGCACTTCAATATGTTGGCACGGGCTTCAATCATGAGCTGCGCCTTTCTCAGCTTCTATCAGATGAAGCTGACGAGTTATTTGGAGCAGACCTCCAGATTTTGCAAGGGCAGGAAACCGGCCTCAGGCGATGGGCAACACAGATTGCGGGTGGAAACGGCCAGAAGCTCCTCTCCGATATTATGGAACATATAAAGGGAGGCGGCGCCTATGGGCCGATCATAGCGGGCGATATAGATATCGACAATATCGACAATATATTCCGGATGCAGTTTCACATGGGATTATTGCAAGACAGGGATATAGCTAAACGTCTCGTCAATAATATTGTCGGCCTTTCTTCTGATCAACGTAGTCTGACCTTCCAAAAAAATTCGAAACCTGATATTGAAACATGGATTTCTTCTCGGTCCGACGTATATCATCACCTTATGCTTGGGCGCCGTGATTTCGTTGGAAAAGTAATGCTTCTTTATGCTACTATTTTGGCTTTTAATGAAGATATTATTACGCTAGACGATTGGAAGTTGACTGACAGCGAATTTATCAACCGCCTTATTTCTTGTGGGAACAAAGATGTTCTACAAACTGTAAAGCGGTGGCTGCTCGGCGACATCTGGGACGCGACGCCTTTGTTTTGGGTCAAGGGAAAGCGACCCGAGTATCCGGAACTTCTGAAGTACTCAAACCTTTTGTCTGATGAACTCAGCCGTGTTTGTTTCTCTTATGGCATCAAGGACAAAAGGACTCGAAAGCTCGATATAACCTTTGAGGATGGCACTCGAGAGGTATCAGGAGCGAACGCGGACAAGTGGTTGTTTGGCGTAGCATCTCCTTTGAAACGTTCTTTCAAGAAGTCCGAAATTGACATTTCGAAGCGCTTATTAGAACAGAAATTTAGCACACAGATAACTGGAACTGCTGAATTCAGCTATGAACCGACTAGCGGTTTGTTTTAATGGACTTAGCAAGGCTCAATAGAATTGACTGGGACTTCCCCGGCACCGGCACCCATAGCGGGACACCGCACGCTTTTCATTGGTTCCCGGGGAATTATATACCACAACTTCCTACCGCTTTTATTCAGGTGCTTTCCAAGCCGGGAGAGGTAGTGCTTGATCCGTTTTGTGGTAGCGGGACTACTGCACTTGCTGCGATGGCACTAAACCGCGATGCAGTCGTATCGGATCAATTGAAATCGAGCTTGCTGATAACTCGAGCAAAGGTGACACTTGCACGTTCGGGATTTGACCGAACCCTCCGCGATAAACTGCTGGCCAAATTAGCATTCGATCATGAATGCCGAACTACAATGATAGGTGAAGCAGGCGAAGGTTCTGATCCCGAACTAGAAGCTTGGTATAGTGCTGATACACTTTCTCAACTCCGCTTCCTATGGAAACTGGTTGAAACAATCTCTGGCGACCAACGCTGTATTCTCAATGGCGTATTTTCAGATGTCCTATTCCAGTGCACCTCTACCCGTGGGTCCCTTACCCGCAGCGGTAAGCGAAGGCGACATCATTGGGGTTGGATTGCAGACAATGTAAAGCCAACCGAGCTAGTGAATCACGATGCGATAGCATTATTCAGAAGCTCTATAGCGCAACTTAGCGAAATTCCCACCAAAGAAACAAAGTCAGTGGTTCAAGTTCAGCAGCAAGATGCAAGGTGCATGTCATTCGACGATGAGATTACTGATCTTGTCGTAACCTCCCCCCCTTACATCGGCATGATAGACTACACCCACGCAAGCCGAATGGAATATTTATGGATGGGGTGGGCAATTTTGGAAGAGCGAGAGTTAGAGATCGGAGCGAGATATCGCCGCAACCGTCGGAGCCGATTGAAGGAAGAATATATTGCCGATATGACGCGATGCGCCGCAGAAATTAGCCGGACTTTGCGGCGAAATCGACACTGCGCATTGGTCTTGGGAGAATCCCGCGCTTTCCCTGGCACAGCGTTAAGTGTCATTGACATATTTGCAGAATTTATGCCGCTAGTCTGGGGGCCTGTACCAAGGACGCCTACTCGGCGGCGTGTCTCCGATCGCAGCGCCACTGAGTCGGTCGAATATTTAGCAGTATTCCAAAAACCATGATCCTAGCGTTATTCGGAAGTTCAATGGTTGGGAAAACAACGGTAGCAACTGCGCTAGCCGACGCCCTCTGTTTGCCGATTAGGAATTGCGGAGATGTTGTTAGGTTCCGTGCGAAAGAGCTAGGCATCTCTATTTCAGAATTAGAAGACAGCATACACACGACGATCGATGCGGACACAGTGGAATGGGCAACATCACACTCAAGCGGCTGTGTAGTTGAAGGCCGATTCCTAGATTCTGTTTTGGCTGGAACGAATGGTGTCAGCTTTGTTCGGCTGATAGCGTCATACGAGGCTCGAGCTAAGCGCTGTAAAATCGCTCTTTCGCTTGATGATTTGAAAAAACGCGATGCTGAAGATCATGCGTTTCGAAATCGACTATTTACTCAGCCTTTTCAGCCGATATGTTACCACGCAGTAGACACTTCAGAATTGTCGGTATCGCAGTGCGTCGAAAAGATACAGAGCCTAATCTCATAATTTCTTCAACTCGGCTGAGTCGTATTCACCCGTATCCTGCTATGATCGCCGATGATCTCGCCACCCAGCTTGCAGCAAGATATGTCAACGCAGATTCTCGCGTCCTGGATCCTTTTTGTGGATCCGGCAGACTACTCGCTGCAAGCGAGCAAGCGGCTACTAGAATAGGAATAGATGCCAACCCACTGGCGTGGTTAATCACGGCCTCAAAACTTAAGAGCCCTGACCTTAAAACCCTTACTAAACTTTTGGAAGATATCTCTAATGGTCGAAAATTCAAAAATGTATATCCACTTGAATTTACTACCGGAAGGAAGGTGGATTGGTTTTCAGATGAGATAATACTCGATTTGTCAAAGATAATATGCTGGATAAACACCTATAGCCTCTCCGGTCCAACCTTGTTTTTAGTTGGTGCTGTGTTAAGTGCCACAGCTAGAGAATCTTCATACGCGAGAGATAGTGGATGGAAGCTTCACCGTATGTCTGAGCTTGCGCGCTCACAACACCAATGTGATCCGTGGACAATTTTTGAAAGACGCCTCCGCTATTGTGTTCGAGATCTATCCAAACGAGATGATATCGAGGGGACTGGAACGGTTGTATGCGGACGAGTTGGCGCTGAAGTCTCGAAAGTCCTTGAAACACTTGGCGGCCCATTCGATTTGGTTCTAACATCACCACCATACGGGGACTCACGCACTACAGTGCACTATGGAGCAGCATCAGAGCTTTGCCTTGGCGTTGTCCGGCACGTTAAAGGGCTTTCCCATTTGTTCGAACAAGGACGCACTATTGACGCTGCATGCATTGGAGAGTCCTTAAATGAGTCTAATTGGGACGCTTCTTTGATCAAGCGATACTGGTCCGGAAGCTTATCCAATCCAGCCTCTACGGGCGTTGAGAAGTTCCTTTGCAGCTATGATGCCGCCTGTAATGTCATTGGGAAGGCCGTAAAGCCTGGTGGAAGAGCCGTATTTATAGTTGGACGTAGATCCACAGGGGGCTTTCGTCTCAGACTCGACAACTTCACTATGGACCGCTTTACGGCTAATGGCTTCAAAATCGAGGACCGTTACGAGCGAACTTTGCAAAAAAAACGGTCACCGCTTTTTGTTAACCGGTATGCTCGTTCCCAGTCAGAAGAATTGCGCTCACGCGGTTTTGTTCGCACCTTTGATCGCGACATAGTTGTGGTTTTAAGAAAAAATGATTAAAAATCGAATAAACTTCAAAATAATATTTACATGAGAAAAAATTAAAGCTCGTAATTTAGATTTTTCGCAGAACAAGGATACACGCGATTATTTACTCCTGAGCCAAATCGGAAAAGTTCAACCCTTTGTAGTCGGGTGACCAATTCCGTACGAAACCCCTTCTGTATCGACCTTCACTCCGGGCTAGACGTATATTTGTCATATTCAATTGCAGGAATGTCGAGTTGTCCGCTCCCCACACCTCAGTTCGTCCAACAAGTCAGCCCATCCCTGCATCATTGAAATACGCTGCTCAAAATAACTAGCCCGGTTATACGCTCTCCGGATAGCGTTTTTGTCCTGATGAGCCAAAACCGCTTCTATCACATCCGGATCGTACCCTCTCTGATTGAGAATGGTACTGGCGGTTACCCGAAAGCCGTGGGCCGTCACTTCTTCCTTGGAATACCCCATGCGTCGCAACGCAGCGTTCAAGGCATTCTCGGACAATGGACGCTGCTTTGAACGGATCGAAGGAAAGACAAGACTGCCGTGATCTGAGAACGACCAGATCTCCTCTAAAACCACAAGCGCTTGACGGGAGAGCGGTACATCATGCGGAGCCCGCATCTTCATACGCTCCGCCGGAATATGCCAGACAGATTTCTTGAGATCGAATTCATCGCGTGTAGCCCCGCGCACCTCTCCAGGACGTACACAGGTTAGAACGAGAAATTGCAGCGCGGCCTTTAGCGTGGGCCAACCATCATAGTCATCGATGGCAGAGAGAAGCCGGCCAAACTTGCGTTCGTCGGTGATGGCGGCTCTGCCGGTGGCCTTAGGCGGCTGCAAGGCACCTTGAAGCGCCTGTGTGGGGTCAATCTCAGCGCGGAGCGTCACTATAGCTAATCGGAAGACACTGCCAATGACACCGCGTAAGCGTCTGGCTGTCTCCCTCCTCCCGCTCTTCTCGATCTTCTGGAGCAGGTGAAGGATCTCAGCCGAGGTGATTTCCTTGATTGGTCGTCTGGTTAACGGGCTCGCCAAGTCCTGCAGCAGCCAAGTGGTCTTGTTCATGGTCGCCTGTGCGGAACCCTTGTCTTCCATCCGCTTTAGGTACTCCTCAGCCAGGAGGCCAAAGGTGGTGCGCGCTTCTGTAATCGCGGCGATCTTTTCAACCTTCCGCTTCACAGAGGGGTTGATACCGGCCAGAAGCTGCTTCTTGGCTTCGTCTCGCTTCTCTCTGGCTTCAAGCAAGGATAATAGCGGGTATTTGCCGAACGAGAGGACGTTCTCCTTGGCTGCAAATCGGTAGCGGAGCTGCCAGAGTTTGGACCCGTTCTTCTGAACCAGCAGATAGAGACCATCCCCGTCTGAGAGGCGGTACGACTTCTCTTTAGCCTTGGCGCTCTTGCAAGCGAAGTCTGAAAGGGCCATTGGGTAACGCTCCGATTGGGTAATGGGTAATACCCAAATCGTTACCCAATTTCAGAGGTGCTGCAAGGGTCAGCTATGAGTCACCATGAGCGCCAAATCAGCACTAAAGCGTTGATTTTTAAAGGATTGAGAGATACTATGAGGAGCTATGAAAAAGGCAAATGGTGCCCAGAGCCGGAATCGAACCAGCGACACGCGGATTTTCAATCCGCTGCTCTACCAACTGAGCTATCTGGGCGCGCTTGCGAGTGGTCCGGGGCGAGCCCCTTTCGCTGAAAGCCCGGTCCTTATAGAGGCTCCCAGAAACCTTGTCCAGCACCCCGGCAAAGTTTTTTGACAATCAGCGCAGGCTATCCTGTTGAAAACAATATCCAAGGACAAGACACTGAAAAACAACGGGATTTACGACAACTGACAGCACCGGCCAAGCTGCCCCGTGCTATTGGATTTCACCGGCGACGATGCCGGTCGCCGACCAGGTGCCCTGGACGGCGCGAAAGTCGCCGATGGCGCCGTCATGATTGGTGTTCGGGCCGGCTACAATCGACGTGTTGATCTGGCCGGTGAGGCCGCCGACACCCGAAAGCGCACCGGAGAACATGTTGCCGCTGGCAACCGTCTGCTCCGTGATGGTCGCACTCATGCTGCGGTCGTCGAAATTGGAAATCGTCGCCGTGCCAGAGCGGGTGCCGAAATTCATCGACATGGCGAAATCGCCGGCAGCCAGATATTGGGAACTCCCGTTGATCACGTTGCCGACAGCATGCCCCTGATAGGTGGCGCTGCCGGAGGTCGGAAGGTTGCCCGAAGCCGTCACCTTGCCCGCGACCCATGTGCCGAGATGGAAGGTGTCGAAGCGCTCGCCCTGCGCCAGCGAGGCCGAGTCGACTTCAAGCTTCGTGCCCCAATAGCCCCATTCCAGGAAATCGCAGGTGCATTTGGAGGCGATGTTGAAAACACCGTCATCCGCCCCGTCCACCAGCGTGCTCGGAATGAGGTAGCTCTCCGGCGATGTGCCGGATTTAACATTGATCGCATCAAGGTCGTCTGTTGTGAGCTGTGTACCGGCCCCGTTGGCTCTCTCTATGGCCGCATAGGTATCGCTGTCGACATAGACAGAGTGACCGGAGCCGGAGGCATCGCCAAACCCAAGCAGATACCGCTCGATATCGCTGTCGCTGCCGGTCACGTCATCTACCCTCAAGCTGGCGCTGAGCGTGCCTGCCTGACCATCGAAGGCGATGGAAAAATCGCCGACCGACGCACTGTTGAAGATCACCGGCGCTCCGCTCACCATATTCAGGTTCACCGAGGATTCCAGAACACCCGACGCATAGCCGGTCAGGGTTTCGATCGGACGCGACAGGGAAGACAGGTTCACCTCGGTGTCCAGCTCGGCCACATGCAGCGTGCCGCTTTTCTGGTCGGTCGAGACGATCCCGGAAGGAACGGCCGCATAACCGTCGGTGAAGGTGCCGCCCGACGTCAGGCCGCCCGGGCTGAGCACCAGATAATCCGCGTTGTCGCCGAAGAACGTGCCGCCGTCCGGCCCTTCGAGGCTGGCGAGCGTACCGCCATAGAGCCCAGCGGCGTTGCCGGCAACGGTCCGGTGGCCGCCGCGGCGCACACCGTCGAGCATCAGCTCCCCATCCTCTTCCACGACAGTCCCCAGGCCAAGCGACACAAAAGACTTCTGCGTGCTGTTACCGGCAGACAAATAGAGCGAGGCGGCCAGGAAGCCGGCGCCCTCCAGGGTGCTTGAACTGGTCTCAACGATCTTGAGGCCGGTCGATTCCACATTCCCCAGAAAGGAGATGCCAAGATCCGAAGCGATCGACGGATTGAGGAAGAGCGCTGCGGATTCGGCCGGCTGCAGATCGCCGAAATTGTCGTCAGCGGCCAGTTGGAACGCGGTGAGCGCGTCGCCGTTCAGCGTGTAGGTGCGTACCTTGACCGGCTCTGCCCCGTCGAACGTGTCGAAATCGGTCGCGTCGCCGTAAAGGCCGACAAAATAGTCGGTGTCACCGTAATCGAAGGTCGGTGTCAGCCCGGGCTCGGTGGCGATGAAATGGATGAAAAAGCCGAAGCCTTCGCCGCTGATCCGCTGGCCGCGGGCATTCTGGACGATCGTGCCCTGAAGTGTGGGCACATCGGGGATGATGCTGGAACTATGGTTTTCCAGAATGCTGCCATTGGCGTTCACCGTCTGGGTGAAATACTCCTTGTCGGCGGTATCGGGATCGAAGACGTAGATCCTGGTGCCGTCGGCCGTGCCACTCCACAGCCGGTATCCGTTGTTGACCGTATCCGGGTCGCGGGTGAAGACGACGATCTCGTCAAAGCCTTGTGGCCCGCCCAGAACGCCCAGATTTCCGGGCGAAAGGTTCAGTGCGGCTTCACCGGCAAAAGCCGTACCGGCCCTCAGGATGCGGGCCGTATCCGTGACATCGTTTGACGTCTCCGTTTCAAGCTCGTTCACATTCTGAAGCTGCGTCAGCACCTGGGTCTGGATCAGCGCATCGGCACTGTCCCCCGGATGGCGCGGCTGTCCCGGCCCAACGCCCTGCCCCGGCCTCGGCCGGGGTGTTGCCGTTATGTTGGCCAGACGCGAATTGACCCCGGCAATGCCGGACCGGGCGATCCTGCGGTCGTTCGGCGGCTGCGAGATGCCGCCGTTCTGTCGCCCGCGGCTCATGGCGGTCTGTACGGCGCCGAGATCGGACTGGCGCGTGCGCCGGACATTGGCCCGCCCGCCGGAGCCGATCTCCATGGAATAGCCGCCCTGATGGATCCTGGCTGTCTGACCGTCCGGACCGGTGAATGTCAGGTCCTTGCCGAAGAGCAGCGAGAAGACGGGCGGGTTGCCGCCGAGATTGAGATTGGCGATGCCGCCGCGAATGCCGATCGTGCCGACCGGCGTCTTCACCGTGACGCCATCGCGCTTCTTGCTGAGCTTGCCACCGACAAAACGCGCCACGCCCTTGCCCAGCGTTGCCACCAGCTTGCCCGTGCCTGCTCCCGGATCATAGACGAACTCGTCGATGACCAGATCGGAATTGGCTCCCACCGTGAAGGTTGAGCCGTCGACAAGCAGCACCTGAACCAGGCCGGAGCCGGTCGTCTCGATGCGCTCGTTGAAGATGACATTGTCGCCGAGCACCTTGGTGCTGCGCGCGCCGCCCGGCGGGGTCCCGAAGGCATCGGAATTGACGGCCGCCGCGACACCGACTTCCGTTGCTCCCACCGGGGCACCGATCGGCACCACAGCGGCACCAGCCAGGATTGCCGCCAGGCAACAGCTTGTCAGAAACCGTATGGTCGCCGGTGTCATGGGCCCTTCCTAGAACGACTTGGTCAGCGACAGCGTCGCCGACCCGTTGGAATAGATGCCAAGGTCATAGGTCGAATATTGCCGCCGGAACTCACCGGTGAACCCGAGCGCAATGTCCTGGCGCAGCGGTACGCTCAAGCCCCCGCGCATCCAGCCTTCATTGTCGCGCTGCGCGGCGGACGCGTCCACAAGTGGATCCGGTCCCTGATATTCACGGTAGATATAACCGGCTTCAAGGTCCAGCGACCAGGGCAGCGTCAGTTTCCCGATCGGCGATGCGAACTGGATCGTTGCGCCGATGCCGCCGCCAACCTCCCAGCTCTGTGTCCAGGGCCTCTTGGCTTCCTCGAAATCGGCCAGCACCAGCGCCCTGGCGGTGATCTTCTGGCTCAGTTGCCTGGTCAGGGTCGCCGCCAGCCGCCAGTAGGAGCCGTTGCGGTCCGACACGGTCGAATATTCGGCGGTGTCGTTGTACCAGCGCCGACGCCATTCCAGCTTGGCGTCGATCAGCGTCGCGGGTGTCAGCTGCGACACGAAGCGCGTACCGACGCCGACTGCACCGTTGTAGTTGGCATGGTTGAGGCGGATGCCGGAGGCGATGGCAAAGACCGACACGCGGCTGTCGTCGATGTCGAACCGCTCCAGGTTGATCGACGGGCCAAGGTTGAGTTCGGCAAGCGCCGTATCCAGCCGGACAAGATCCGCATAGCGTGCACCGTAGAAGACGAAGTCGGCTTCCAGAAGATCGCCCTGCAGGCCGAGATCATACGAGCCCTGAAGCCGGGCGGCGAGAAAGCCATTCACATCCGCCGTGCCTGTGGAGGTGTCGTCGAGCAGGAAGGTGCCGCCGTTGAGATCCACCCGGCGGCTGCCGGGCGCTGCATTGGCATTGGTCTGGTAGCGTATGCCGGTCACGATTGCGGCACGGAAGCTCGCGGGGTCCTCTTGCTTGGCTAGCGCCGTCATATAGGCCGAAACCCGCGCCTCCACCTCCGGCGGAACATCGGGCGCCTTCAGGGCTTCCTGGAAATAGTAGCGCGCGGTTTCGGTCGACCCGAGGCGGAAATAGAGCACGCCGAGTTCGAGCTGGACCCTGGGCAGGCCGGGCGCGTAGATGAGCATCCGCTCCAGGGTCGAGATGGCAGCCTCATAGTCGCCCATGAGCGAGGACACCATGGCGTATTCGAAGGCGGTATCAAGATCGTCCGGCGCGGACAGCATGACCTCAAGCAGAGCCGCCTGCCGTGCGGCCAGCGCCTCGGGCGTCTGAGCCACGACCGTGCCATCCTGCGACCAAGCAGGTAACGTGCTTTGGAAAAATGCCGGCAAGACAACAAGCGCACCCAAAAGGCCCGCTGAACGGATCAGCCTTTTAAGATCGTCTACGCCAGTCAAACACCACATCTCCAGCCTGAAAAAGCGGAGTACACACACCACTGAAAATCATTCGTTCGTCGCCGAAGGCCTTTAGCGAAGAAGTACCAATATCTTAAGTATTAAAAACCCTTACGGCAATCCTGCGTGCAGGGAAGGGCGGCATCGGCAATCAGGACGAAAAAGCGCGCCGGATTGCGGCGCGCTTTTCCAGGTTTAAACGGACCTTCCGGCAGATTATTTCGCCGTGATGCGATCGTCGGTGTAGGCCTTGTAGCCGTTCTGTCCGATCAGGTATTCCGCCACCACATCGGCCAGGTCCGGGCCGAAATCGTAGGCGTTCATGCCGTTGGAGGCAAAGACGTCGTAGCCGTCGCCGCCACTGCGCATGAAGTTGTTGGAAACAACGCCATAGACCTTATCCGGATCGATCGCTGCAAAGCTGTCGCCTTCCATCACCATAACGTCGGAGATACGCTCACCAGCCGGCTTGGACTTGTCGAAGGTGTATTTCAGACCGGCGACCTGCGGGAAACGGCCACCGCCCTCCTCCACCTGGCTGACGCCGTTTTCAAGCGCGGCAATCACATCGGCGCCCTTCAGCTCGAAGGTCGACAGCGTGTTCTGGAACGGCAGCACCGTCAACACTTCGCCCTTGGTGATTTCACCCGCATCGATGGAGGCTCGCAGGCCGCCGCCGTTCTGGATGGCGATCTGGACGCCCTGCCCCTTCACGCGATCAAGCATGGCCTCGCTCACAAGGACTCCCATTTCGCAAACCTGCGCACGGCAGATATCGCGTTCCCCGCTGATCGCGGTTTCAGCCTGGGCAACCACTTCCTGGCGGATCTCGTCAAGCGGCTCGGCGAGTTCCTTGATGCGGGCAACCAGTTCCGGATTTTCGGCAATGGTGCCTTCGGTGATGATCGGCTCGCCCACGGCTTCGGTAATGACGCCGTTGTCGTCGAAGGTGACGTTCAATTCACCCAGGAACTTGCCATAGGCATAGGCCTGCACGATGGCGGTCGGCGTGCCGTCCGGACCGTCGATCATGGTCGGATAGGGGCCCGCGGCCTTGTCGGACGTGTTGGAAAGATAGGTGTTGGAGTGACCGCCGACGATGACGTCGATGCCAGGCGCCTTGGCCGCCACTTCCTGATCGACCAGATAGCCGGAATGGCTCAGGACGATGATCTTGTTGACGCCTTCGGCCGCCAGCTTTTCGGCTTCGCGGGTCACGGCTTCAACCGGATCGCCGAAAACGATGTTCGGGCCGGAACTCGAAAGCTCATGGGTGTCCTGCGGGGTCAGGCCGATCAGGCCGATCTTCTCCCCGCCGCGCTCGATGACGATGGACGGCTTCAGGACATCCGCCAGCTGCGGTTCGTTGGAGATATCGGCATTGGACATAAGCACCGGAAAGTCGACCGCATCCATGAAGCCGCGCAGGACTTCCGGGCCGTCGTCGAATTCATGGTTGCCGACGGTCATGGCGTCGTAGCCGAGCTTGTTCATGAACTCGGCCGCGGCCTTGCCCTTGTAGTAGGTGTAGAACAGCGTGCCCTGGAACTGATCGCCGCCATCGACGAGGATTGAGTTGTTGCTGGCTGCGCGGCGATCCTTGATCACCGTGTCGAGGCGCGCCGTACCGCCGAAGCACTTGCCTTCCGCGTTGTCTTCGGCGCCGCAGGTCGAATCGTATTTGTTGATCGGCTCGATACGGCTGTGGAAGTCGTTGGTGTGCAAGATCGTCAGCGAATAATCGGCATAGGCTGCCGTCGACAGCGCCGTTGTCACGGACAGCACTGCGGCGCTCAGAAGAGTTTTTTTCATCGGACCCTCGCCCTTGGATAGGTTGGTATTGCCGTGCTCGGGACACGTCGTCCCAAGCCGGCCCTCCGGCGTTGTTATTGACCCGGCCCCTTCCTCCGCAGAAGCTGTACCCCAATGCGGACACAACCGGTTCCGAAGGTGCCTGGATCGCCGGTATAGGAAGATCTTGGTGCAGTTTTATGACAGCCGCAAGAGCCGTGAGGCAGGATTCTGAAAAATTTTTTGCAGGATAAATTTTTTTGCAGAGCTGCCGAAAAATCGCGCAATCCCGCCACCTTGAGTACCAGGGACATATGCCGGACGGTAGCGGAATAGCAGAGAGAGGCCGATCGCCAGCCTTGCCGGGCACCGCCAAAAACTAAGCTGGCAAAGAACTTTCAAGGCCAGGAACACCCGTCGGCCCGCCAGCCGCAATCAGTCTTCGGGCAGATTGCTCTCGTCGATATCGTCGGTCTCCACCACGGGAATAGTGTAGCCCTCCGAGAACCAGCGGTTCAGATCGACCTTGGCGCAGCGGTCGGAGCAGAAGGGATAGTCGTCGGGCGTCGAGAGCTTGGAGCAGATCGGACAGGGGCGCATGCGCCGTTCGGGGTTCTGGCTTTTGGCCATCGATGTCTCCGATATTCTGCTTGGATGCCGCCGACCCGACCGGTCAGGCAGCGGAGATCGCCCAGCCGCCGTGAACCGGGTAGCCGGCAGAGCTTAGCAAATTTGCCGTCTCCACCAAAGGCAGGCCGACAACGGCCGGATAGGATCCGACCAGCTTGACGACAAAACTGCCGGCAAGGCCCTGGATGGCATAGCCGCCCGCCTTGCCCCGCCATTCGCCGGAGGCGATGTAGTCGTCCATATCCATGCGCGACAGGCGCTTGAAGCGGACACGGGTCTCAACCAGTTTGGAGCGGACCTTGCCATTGGCTTCGGCGACGGCAACACCGGTGAACACGCGGTGGCCACGGCCGGAAAGCAGCGACAGGCACATCAGTGCCTGGTCGGTCAATTCCGCCTTCGGCAGCGCGCGGCGTCCGACGGCGACCACCGTATCGGCAGCCAGCACGACGCTGTGCTGCAGCGCCTCGGAGGCGTCCGCTGCCTGGCGTACTGCTTCCGCCTTGGCCCGCGCCAGCCGCAGCGCAAGGCTGCGCGGCGTTTCGTGCTTTTTCGGGGCTTCGTCGATATCGGCCGGCAGGAGGTGATCCGGCTCCAGTCCGATCTGCTGCAGCAGCGCAAGGCGCCGCGGCGAGGCGGATGCCAGGATCAACTGTGGGGCATTGGTCATCTAGCGCAAGCCTTGCAGCCGGCGTCACCTGAAGGACCGCTTATTTGAAGCGGTAGGTGATCCGCCCCTTGGTGAGATCGTACGGGGTCATTTCGACAAGAACCTTGTCGCCCGCCAGAACGCGGATCCGGTTCTTGCGCATGCGCCCTGCCGTGTGGGCGATGATTTCGTGATCGTTTTCCAGTTTTACGCGGAACGTCGCGTTCGGCAACAGTTCTGTTACGACGCCCGGAAACTCCAGAGCTTCTTCTTTGGCCATTGGATATCCTGAATGAAGCGGGCCCTGCCCGCGGGTGCCGGGGAAACTAACGGATTAGGCACGGAAAGTGAACCTTTCTTTCCACCGCCATGCAAAGAAACAGCCAGATCTTCACCTTCTTTGCTCCAGAACCACGTTTACGGCTGATTTTCGGCCGGTTTCTGCGGTTTCAACTGCTGTTGCCGCCATTCGTCTTCCAGGATCGCGTAGTAGAATTCCTCGTCCCAGCCGCCCTTGAAGAGTGCATGCTGGCGGAAATGGCCTTCGCGGCGCATGCCGAGCCGTTCCATCACTTTCCAGGAAGCAGTGTTGCGGGCATCGCAGCAGGCAAAGATGCGATGAAGGTTCAAAGCATCGAAGCCGAGGCCAAGCAGTGCGCGGGCGGTTTCCGTGGCATACCCCCTGCCCCGCGACGCCGGATGCAGTGAAAAGCCGATCGTGCCCTGGCGGGCAGCGACATCCGTCACCCGCAGCGACGCATCGCCGATCAGCTCTTCCCCATCCCGCAACAGTACTGCAAAGGCAAGCGTCCCCTCCCCGTCCAGCCGGCGCATTTGCGTCCACCCGCCGAGCTTCTCCCGGATCTCGTCGAGGCTCCGCGGCTCCCAATATTGAAACCGCGCGGTTTCCGGCAGGGATTGATAGGCGTGCAGCGCTTCCGCGTCGCTCTCCTCCATCGGGCGCAACAGCAGCCGCTCCGTATCGATGGGAGCCGTTACCTCGTAATTCATCATCCTGCCTTTGATCAGCCGCTCGGCGGCGGAGCCCAGCCGAGACGTTTCTTGATGCGCATCATGAGCTGGTCGCGCACGGTGCGGTATTCGCCGAGGATCTGGTCCCGGCTGCCGGTGGCAAGTGTCGGGTCCATGGTGGGCCAATACTCGACGTCGACGGATTCTGTCCGTGTCATGTCCAGTGCCTTGTGGTGGGCTTCCGGCGCCAGGGTTACCACCAGGTCGAACCCGGATTCGTCGAGATCGTCGAAGGTCTTGGGGTGGTGACGGCTCATGTCGACGCCGATCTCGGCCATGACCGCATCGACGAAGGGATCGACCTTGCCGGCACGGACACCGGCGGAGCGGACATAGACCTGGCCGGGAAAAAGCTTGGCCGTCAGGGCCTCGGCCATGGGCGAGCGCACGGAGTTCATCCCGCAGGCGAAGAGAACCGCAGTCGGACGCAGGCCCGGCCCGGTCATACCCTTCAGCCCTTCCAGTGCAGTGCGTATACGAGGGTGAAGAGCCGCCGGGCGGTCTGCATGTCGACCTCGATCTTGCCCTCCAGCCGCTCCATCAGCACGGCCGAGCCCTCGTTGTGGACACCACGCCGTCCCATGTCGATTGCCTCGATCTGGCTCGGCGTCGCATGCCGGATCGCCTCGTAGTAGCTTTCGCAGATGAGGTCATAGTCCTTGACGATCTTGCGCAAGGGCGAAAGCGAGAGAACGTGGGTGACCACTTCCTCATCGCTGTCCGTACGGATGCGGAAGACCAGTTTCTTTTCCACCACCGATAGGTTCAGCACGTATTTGGCCACAGGGTGACCGACGGGCTGGAAGCTGTTTTCCTCGATCAGGTCGTAGATCGCGACCGCACGGTCGTGTTCCACTTCCGGCGTCGAGCGGGCAATGGAGGCTTCGTCCAACACCACGTCGACCAGCCGGCTGCCGGTGCTCTGCGGGTCCGTGTCCGGTTGCGGATCGCTCATCGAATCGAAGCCTCTATGGGTCTGTCGCTACATATTAAGCCTGATGGAAACAGAGCGCGCGTGCGCCGACAACCCCTCCGATTCACCAAGAGCGATCGCAGCAGGACCCAGCAGGCGCAGATTGTCCGCATTGCACTTTAGGATCGACGTGCGCTTGACGAATTCCAGAACGGAAAGCCCCGAAGAAAATCGTGCGGAGCGCGCCGTCGGCAAGACATGGTTGGAGCCGCCGACATAGTCGCCGATGGCCTCGGGCGTATAATGACCCAGGAAGACGGCCCCGGCATTGCGCACCTTTTTCAAGAGCGCTTCCGGATCGGCAACGGCCAGCTCCAGATGCTCCGGCGCAATGCGGTTGGCAAGCGGCATCGCGCCTTCCAGATCGCCGACAAGGATGATGGCACCGAAATCACGCCAGCTCGCCCGGGCAACGTCTTCGCGCGGCAGGGTCTTCAGCTGCGCTTCAACCGCCTCTTCCACCTGGTCCGCAAGCTCGGCACTGTCGGTGATCAGGATCGACTGGGCCGCCGTGTCATGTTCGGCCTGCGCCAGCAGATCGGCCGCCAGCCAGTCCGGGTTGTTGCCGCCGTCAGCCAGGATCAGCACTTCGGAAGGCCCTGCGATCATGTCGATGCCAACCGTGCCGAAAACGCGGCGCTTGGCGGCCGCGACAAAGGCATTGCCGGGGCCGACGATCTTGGCGACGGGCGCTATCGTTTCGGTACCAAAGGCAAGAGCGGCCACGGCCTGAGCACCGCCGATGCGGTAGATTTCCGAAACGCCCGCAACCTTGGCTGCTGCCAGCACCAACGGGTTCAGCACCCCGTCCGGGCTCGGCACCACCATGACGATGCGGTCCACACCGGCAACCTTCGCCGGCACGACATTCATCAGCACCGAGCTCGGATAGCTGGCAAGGCCGCCCGGAACATAGACGCCGACAGCCTCGACCGCCGTCCAGAGCGAGCCGAGTTCCACGCCGATCGGATCGGTATAGCGGTCGTCCTTCGGCATCTGGCGGGCGTGATGGGAAAGGATGCGGTCATGGGCGAGCTGCAGAGCGTCCAGGGTCTCCTGTGGCACTTCCGCGATGGCCGCCTCAATTTCCTCCGGCGTCACGGTCAGATCGGCGAGGCTTTCCGCCTCAAGCCGGTCGAACTTGCGGGTATAGTCCAGCACCGCCTTGTCGCCTTCGCGGCGCACCCGCTCCAGAATGTCGCGCACGATCTGGTCGACATCTTCGGAAACTTCCCGCTTGCCGGCGAGAAGCGCCCTGAAATCCTTTTCAAAACCCGCGTCGGAGCTGTTGAGGCGGAGAACCACGCGTTTCATCCTTCTGTGCGGTGCCCTTGCACCGGCGCTATTATCCGGGACGGTCGATCAGCTCAGATCGTGATTAGGCAGGTTGGGCGTCGCCCAGGCGGCGCCGAGATCTGAGAGCTGTGCTTCAATGCATTCGACATCCAGCGCCAGGCTGCCGCCGCCGGCAAAGGCGAGCTGGATCGTGCCGGACGGGTCTTCGCCCGGTTCGAAGGTCACGGCCAGCAGTTCCAGGACGGCACCCTTGGCGGTCTGATTGATGTTCTGCGCCCGCATCGCCTTCACCTGGGCAAAGGCCAGCGCAGAACGGCGGCGCTCATGCTGCTTGGACCGCCTGTCGGCTTCCTTGTCCCAGACGAAGCGGTTCATGACGAAAACCGCCTTCTTTTCCTTCGGCAAAAAGCGGATGTCGGCAACGACCAGGACCGCGTCCTGCAAATGAGCGGACAGGACCTGAAGGTCTTCAGAATCGAGGGCGGCAAGTTTCAGCTGATCCATTTGGTCTTGTTCTGATCCGGTGATGCGTTGTCAGGCAGATGCCATATAGGCCATTTCCACCCCTGTCCCAAGGGGATGACCTAATAGGGAAATGGCTGTTTGGCAACGGTCAATGCAGCATGCCCCCCCGAACCGGTTCAAGGCCCCTCGTCCACCCGCTGGCGCAGGTCCGCCTTGATCTCGTCGAGCGTGGCGATGCGGTTGAAAAGCCGGCGGCCGAGCCAGAGCCCGAAAACAAGCAGGGCAATTCCGCACAGAAGCCCATAAGGCGAGGGCAGGCCGACAACGGCAAACAGACCCACAAAGGCGAAGGCGAGCTGGACCAGGAAGCGGATTGTCTGGGCGTTCAAAAGGCGATTGGCCACGTTCTTTCTCTCCCGGCGCTTGATCGGTCCTGCAAATAAAGGAGCTGCTTGCATTCAGATCCGGCATTCCCGACAGTACGGGAAACCAAATTTTCGTTCAGAGTGCCTCATGTTGAAACGAGTGTCAGGTCTCCTGCTTCTGGCAGGCTGTATTTTCCTTTCGGCCCTCGCCCCTCAGACCATCATGGCCCAGGAAATTTCCGAACGGGTACTAGGTGAAACCATCTACGTTCCCGCCTATTCGCGGATCTTTTCCCATCCGAACCGCTCGGACCTGCTGGCGGCAACGCTTGCCGTCCACAATGTCGATCCGAAGATCAAGATCACCCTGACGCGGATTGATTATCACGGCGAGGACGGCACTCTGCTGCGCGCTCTCCTGGACGACCCCGTGACGCTGGCGCCGATGCAGTCGCGCACAGTGCTCGTCCCCATCAACGACACCAGCGGCGGTGTCGGGGCGAATTTCCTGGTGGAATGGTCGTCGGAAGATCCGGCCTTGAGCCCGCTAGCCGAGGCAATCATGACCAGCGGCGGCCCCGGCCCGTCCTTCACCTCGCGCGGGCGGGTGATCGAACGTCAGTTGGCGGAATAATTGCCAGAAAAACGCAAGCATTTTGGTGAACCGAGTCGTTTTGCTAACGGTCCGACCTGACATAAGAAGTTCCAATTTGCAGAATCATCCGTTTGTCACTTCTTGATTGGGCAACGTGATATTCAGATTTGACGAAATCGACAGTTTGTTCAATCCGCTTTGCCGCTTGGTATTCCAAGCAGTTGAGCTTGATCCTACTTAGGTTGCGAAAACGCTTTTTCTGACCGTCGGGAATGCGGGGGGCAATTTTCTGAAAATCTCCGTCGTGACTAACTAGGATACACTGCTGGTCTTCGGCCACAAAAGATACCAAAGGATCAGCTGAACCTTCTGGAATGAGATCCCGAATGAACTCTGCATCGAAACCGAGTTCGCGCAGTTTTTTCAATACAGAGACAGCAACATTTTCATCAAGAATGAAACGCATGCGAGCATAAGATCAACTCTACGCGCTTAAAGCCAGTTCTTTTTCATGTGCAAGAGCAGCGTCAATATCCGTCTCCGTCAGGGTCGGATATTCTTCTAAGATCTGAGCTTTGGTGAAGCCAGCCTCATGATATCGGCGAATGGTTGCAGTTGGTATGCGAGTTCCAGAAATTACCCAGGAATTGCGGGCGACGAATTTGTGTCGTTCCACTTTGCCGAAGGTTTCTTGGCTTCGCTTTTTTAAATCTTCAACTCTGGACTTTACCTCTTCGATCACATCAATGATCGGGAGCATCGCGAGCTGGCCAGTTTCTGCGCCTTTGACTTCATTTTGCTCAGGTCGAAGGTAATGAGGTTCACCTTTAACAACCCAAACACGTGCATCCGCCCAATGGTGAATGCCATCCTGTTCCATGACTTTTGCCAGTTGCTCCAGGCGAATAAAGCTGATTTTGAAGATTGATCTTAGCTTGGCAAGGGTGCGGAGACCAACTGCATCCTTAAAAGAGTAAATCCGACTGTACGCAAGCGAACGATTGTCGTGTGCATAACGTGGCACAAAGAAACCGCGCCGATCCCAAGCTCTCAGCTGCCCCTTAGAAAGCTCAGTGATTTTAGAGACTTGGTCTTCGGTAAGAGCCGCAACTACGATTTCCGCATCCTGTGTCATAGGCATATATTAGTGTCGAATTGTGGAAATGGTAGGTTAATTGCTCTTATGATGAGAATTTGCATAGCTAACAATTTTCCCATTTGATTGCATCGAACTTGAAATTCTTTGCCTCGCCCCCCGGACTGAAAACTGGCCAAACAGCATATGTCTCAGCAATGGGGGGTAACCGATCCCCCCTCGTATAGCGCTAAGTCATGTTACCCAACGAATGAAGAACTTCATCCAGAGCAAAATTCAATGCGATTTCACCTCGCGCGGGCGGGTGATCGAACGGACCTATCCGGACAAATAGGAAGGCTTGCCCCCCTCAGGCCGAGATGCGCTCGATCTTCGCACCGCAGCGGGTGAGCTTGTCTTCCAGGCGCTCGAAGCCGCGGTCGAGGTGGTAGACGCGGCTGACGGTCGTCTCTCCTTCGGCCGCAAGACCTGCGATCACCAGCGAAACCGAAGCGCGCAGGTCCGTTGCCATCACCGGCGCGCCGCGCAAGGTCGAGACGCCGTCGATCGTCGCCATGCGGCCGTCGATATGGATCTGCGCACCGAGGCGGGCAAGTTCCTGAACGTGCATGAAGCGGTTTTCGAAGATGGTCTCGGTGATGCGGCTGGAACCGCCGGCCTTGGTCATGAGCGCCATGAACTGGGCCTGCAGGTCGGTCGGGAAGCCCGGGAACGGCTCGGTGGTGATGTCCACCGGCTGGATGCCATTGCCGTTGCGATAGACCTTGATGCCGTCCGGCGTCTGGGTGATTTCCGCGCCCGTCTGGCGAAGGGTTTCCAGCGCGCTTTCCAGAAGATCCGACTGCGCGCCCTGCAGCAGCACGTCGCCGCCGGTCATGGCAACCGCCATGGCATAGGTGCCGGTCTCGATCCGGTCCGGCACGACGGAATGATGCGCGCCGTGCAGGCGCGGGACGCCCTGGATGCGGATGGTCGAGGTGCCCTCGCCCTCGATCTGCGCGCCCATGGCCTTGAGACACTTGGCAAGATCGACCACTTCCGGCTCTCGCGCGGCGTTGACGATCTCGGTCTCGCCGCTCGCCAGCGTTGCCGCCATCATGATGGTATGGGTGGCGCCGACCGATACTTTCGGGAATTCGACGCGGGCGCCCTTGAGGCCGCCGGGAGCCTTTACGACCACATAGCCGCCTTCAATCTCAATATCGGCGCCGAGGGCAGCCAGACCGTCGATGAAGAAATCGACCGGGCGCGTGCCGATGGCGCAGCCGCCCGGCAGCGACACGCGCGCCTCGTGGCAGCGGGCGACCAGCGGGCCGACGACCCAGAAGCTGGCGCGCATCTTGGAGACGAGCTCATAGGGCGCGGTGGTGTCGACGATCTCGCGGGCGGTCAGGTTCAGCGTCTGGCCGGCAAGGTCGTCCTGGCCGTTGCGCTTGCCGTTGACCGAATAATCGACTCCATGGTTGGAGAGGATCTGCATCAGCTGGGCAACGTCGCGCAGGCGCGGAACGTTGGAGAGCGTCAGGGTCTCGTCCGTCAGGAGCGCGGCAATCATCAGCGGCAGGGCCGCGTTCTTGGCACCGGAAATCGGAATGACACCGTTCAGCTGCGCGCCGCCAACGACCTTGATACTGTCCATGTTTTTCCCCGAACAGGGCCGCGCGGACCGCACGGCCATCCCCTTGACTTTTCCGGTAGGGCGGATGGTCCCTCCAACTGGGCGGACCGCCTGGCACTGACCGGCTCAAATTGCCGGAGCTTTCGTGCCCAGCCCGGGTTTCCAACGGGACAGAAGGCGGATTGCTCCGAAAAACTCACATCAACGGTGCGGTCTACACGCAACTTATGGCCCATGCAAGGCAGCCGCATGGCCGCAAGCGGGCAAATTTGGCTGTGTCCCGCTGCCGGATTTCAGCCGGCAACCGCCGGCTAGTCGGTGTCCCGTGTCCTGGCCGCGCTCTTGCGCCGGCGCAGGTTCGCCCGCAGCGCCTCGGCGAGGCGATCCTCGCGGGACTTTGCGCCGGCCTTACCGCCACCTTCGCCAGCAGCCTTGGTCGCCGCCTTGTTCCCGGGCTTTTCCCCGCTCCTGCCCGCCGTCCTTTCGCCGCGGTCCTCCCGCGAGCCGTCCGGGGCGCCAACCGGCTGGCCTGGCTTCGCTTTTTCGTTCATCGCGCAATGTCCTGACAGCTTATCGCCACATCTCTACCAAGCCGCCCGCCGCTTGCAAAGATCAACCGCAGCAAGACGGCATGGCCTGATCTCCCTGCATGACCGGAAATCCATGTCAGCAACAGGGAAAAGCCCTTTGTCCGGGTCGTGTGTCCCATCCCCGGTTCCCGGCAACCGGCGCCTGCCCGCAGGATGCCGCCGAAAGCACCGCTCCCCCGTGTGGCCTGAACTGATGTGGCGTGAACCGGTGAGGCGTCGACTGGCGAGGCTGCCCACTCTCCCCGGTTTCCTTAATATCCACAGGCTAAAACTCCTGCCCCTGCCTGGACTTTCCGCCTCGATCCGGGTGTTCGCGGCAGCGCCGCACCGGCACGGCAAATCCCCTTCCAAAAAAAAGCAAATCACCGCTTGCGTCCCCCCGGCTCTTATGGCAAAAGCCCCCTCATTCCGGTCGGCCTTGCTGATCGGGACCAGCACTTGCGTCCCAAATCCTCCGGCCAACCGGCCGCGACCCCGACGCAAAGCCCGTCCCACGACGCGCCAGATGCTGCCGTAGCTCAGGGGTAGAGCACTCCCTTGGTAAGGGAGAGGTCGAGAGTTCAAATCTCTCCGGCAGCACCATTAAATCGCTGATACGTTATACATCTCGCTATATAGCGCTCCATGTTCCGCGTCAGGGCATTTGCTCCACTTCTTTCACGCCGCCAACTCCCCTACCGCCTCACCCTCCGCCGCACCTGCTTCTGGATCCACGTCACGAACTCCGCCGCAGCAGCGCTGCGTTTTCCCGGTGGTGTCGCGACATAATAATGGTGACCCGAACCGTCCTCGACCGCGCCAAGCCTTAGGAGCGTGCCAGCGGCAAGTTCGGCCTCGATCAGGTAGGTCGGCAGGATGGCGGCGCCGATGCCGGCGGTGGCGGCGGCGATGATGAGGGAGAACTGGTCGAAATAGCTGCCTTGCTGGGCATGTGCGGCCACATCGGCCAATGTCTTCTGAAACACGCGCCAGAGATGCGGGCGGGAGGTCATGTGCAGGAGGGGCATCCTGAAGATGTCTTCAGGGCCGTCAATGCCGCTCGCCGCGATCAGGCCGGGGGCCGCCGTCACCACCAGATCTTCCGGGCAGAGCGGCGTCAGCTTGGCGCCGGGCCAGTCGTTGGTGCCGAAATGGATCGCAACGTCAATGCCCTGCTCGCCGAGATCGAACGGCTCGGAGCGGCTGGTGAGCATCAGGTCGAGGTTCGGGCGCCTCGCCTTGAAGTCCCCCAGGCGTGGCACCAGCCAGCGTTCGGCAAAGGTCGGCAACACGGCGATGGAGAGAACCTCCTGGCCCTCGCCGGCAGCTATCGCGTGGGAGACCGTCTTCCTGAGGCGCGCTAGGTCGGAATAGATCGCCTCGGCAAAGGATTTCCCCGCCCGCGTCAACCTGATGCCCCGCCCCTCGCGGCGGAACAGCGGTGCGCCGATCTGATCTTCCAGTTCCTTCACCTGGCGGCTGACACCGCTTTGCGTCAGACCGAGCTCTTCCGCGGCCGCGGTAAAGCTCTGGTGCTTGGCCGCTGCCTCGAAGCAGCGCAGCACGGAGATGCTCGGGATCGGGATATCGCGGCTCATTTCAGCGGTCCATATGCATGAGTTTTGATCATGGAAATATCTATTTTTCAGGTGTTTTTGTGCCGGTCAAGTCGCGCTATTTTCCGCCCAAACAAAAGGGGAGTTTCGGACATGCGGAAAATTGCGGTCCTTGGATTGGGTAAAGTCGGCACGCTGGCCAGCGAGCTTCTGCACGAGACGGGCTTTACTGTTACCGGTTTCGACGCCCATGCGGCGAAGGACCTGCCCTTCGAAACACGGCAGGCGGATGTCAGCGATGCGGCTGCCCTGAAGGCGGCGCTCTCCGACTTCGATGCTGTTCTCTCCTGCCTGCCCTATTTCCTCAACACGGGCGTTGCCACGGTCGCTCATGAGCTCGGCCTGCATTATTTCGACCTGACCGAAGACGTTCCGACCACCAAGGCGATCCTGAAGCTTGCCGAAACTTCCAAGGGCCTGATGGCACCGCAATGCGGCCTGGCGCCGGGCTTTGTCGGCATTGTCGGGGCGCACCTGATCGAGCAGCTCGACAGCTGCCGCTCCTGCAAGATGCGCGTCGGCGCGCTGCCGCAGAACCCGACCGGACTGATGGGCTATTCCTTCAACTGGTCACCGGAAGGCGTCGTCAACGAATATCTCAACGACTGCGAAGTCCTGGAAAACGGCGAGATCAAGTGGGTATCGCCGATGGAATGGATCGAGAAGATCGTCATCGGCGGCATCGAGCTGGAAGCCTTCACCACCTCCGGCGGCCTCGGCACCATGTGCGAGACCTACAAGGACCGGGTGCCGAACATGGACTACAAGACCATGCGCTATCCAGGCCATGTAGATCTGATGAACTTCTTCTTCCACGAACTCCTTATGCGCGACCGCCGCAAGGAAGCCGGCGAGATCCTGGTCAACGCCAAGCCGCCGGTCAGCGACGACATCGTCTATATCCACGTTTCCGCCGAAGGTTTGTTCGACGGCCGCATGCGGCGCAACGAATTCGTGCGCGGCCTGAAGCCGGTGGAGATCGCCGGCAAGGAACGCACAGCGATTGCCTGGACCACAGCCTCCTCGGTCGTCGCCGTCATCGAGATGGTTCGAGACGGCACGCTGCCGGGCCGCGGCTTCCTGAAGCAGGAAGACGTTTCGCTGGACGCGTTCCTGAAGACGCAGAACGGTGCGCGCTATAATGGTTGATGCACCTGCCTTCCGCCGCGCCGGACGCATGAACGGCATTGCCCTTTCCGAGATCGTGCAGATTTCGGAAAGGGCCGGCCGGCTGCGTGCGGAAGGGCGGGACATCGTTGCGCTGAGCACCGGCGAACCGGATTTTCCGACCCCGGACCATGTCATCGCCGCCGCCCATGATGCGGCGCTGAAGGGTCTGACCAAGTACACGCCGACCGCCGGCACGCCTGCCCTGCGTGATGCCATTGCCTCCAAGGCCGGTACGCACCGCGACAATGTCATGGTTTCGACCGGCGCCAAGCAGGTGCTGGCGAATGCCATGCTGGCAAGCCTCGATGAAGGCGACGAGGTGCTCATCCCGGCGCCCTACTGGACGTCCTATTCCGACATCGTCGCGATGGCGGGCGGCAAGTCCGTCATCGTCTCCTGCCCGATGGAAGACGGTTTCAAGCTGAGCCCGGCGAAGCTCGAAGCGGCGATCACGCCGAAAACCCGCTGGCTGATGCTGAATTCTCCCTCCAACCCGAGCGGGGCCATCTATTCGGCCGCCGAAATCCGGGCCCTTGCGGAGGTGCTGAAGCACCATCGGCAGGTATGGATCCTGTCGGACGAAATCTACGAACACCTCAGCTTTGTGCCCTTCGTCAGCTTCACGGATGCCGCACCGGAGCTGCACGAGCGGACGCTTATCGTCAACGGCGTCTCCAAGACCTATGCGATGACTGGTTGGCGGATCGGCTGGGGCATCGGCCCGGCCGAGCTGATCCGGGCGATGACCGAAGTCCAGGGGCAGATCACCTCCGGTGCCTGCTCGGTTGCACAAGCCGCAGCTCTGAGCGCCCTCACCGGAGACGAAACACTGCTCGACGAGCGAAAACAGGCGTTTCGGGCGCGGCGGGATCTCGTGGTCAGCCGCCTCAATGCCATTCCGGGGATCGACTGCCCGGTGCCGGACGGTGCCTTCTACGTCTTCCCGGATCTCTCGGGCCTCATTGCGGACGGCGGCTTTGAAAGCGATGCTGCGGTTTGCGACTGGCTGTTGAACGAGGCGCATGTCGCAATCGTGCCGGGCCGGGCCTTCGGCCTTCCCGGCCACGCGCGCCTCTCGTTCGCCTATGCGCAAACGGATCTCCAAAAAGGTCTTGCCCGAATCGCCGAGGCGGTCAGCGGGATTACATTTAAATTCAACGAGGCGGTCTGACGCCGCCCCCTGTTACGGAGACACACTATGGAACATGCACAGGTCTTGAGTGCACTCGGCTTCAACGCCAATGAGCTGAGCGGCGGCACGCTCGCCGTTCGCTCCCCCATCGACGGCGCGGAAGTGGCAAAGATTGCCGAAACGCCGGTTGCCGGCATGGCAAAGTTGATTGCCGCCTCGCAGGATGCCTTCAAGAAGTGGCGCAGCGTTCCGGCACCGCGCCGCGGCGAACTGGTGCGCCTCTTGGGTGAAGAGCTGCGCGCGGCCAAGGATGCGCTCGGCGCGCTCGTGACGCTGGAAGCCGGCAAGATCACTTCCGAAGGTCTCGGCGAAGTCCAGGAAATGATCGACATCTGCGACTTTGCCGTCGGCCAGTCGCGTCAGCTCTATGGCCTCACCATTGCCTCGGAACGCCCGGGCCACAAGATGTCGGAAACCTGGCACCCGATGGGCCCGTGCGGCGTCATAACCGCCTTCAACTTCCCCGTCGCCGTCTGGTCGTGGAACTCGGCCCTGGCGCTGATCTGCGGCAACCCGGTGATCTGGAAGCCGTCGGAAAAGACGCCGCTGACCGCCCTTGCCTGCCAGAAGATCTTTGCAAAGGCCGTTGCCCGCTTCGGCGAGGATGCACCGGAAGGCCTGATGCAGGTCGTTATCGGCAAGGCCGATATCGGCGAGGCGCTGGTTGCCTCCAGGGACGTGCCGATCCTCTCGGCCACCGGCTCCACCCGCATGGGCTCTATTGTGGGCCCGAAGGTCGCCGCCCGCTGGGGCCGGCCGATCCTGGAGCTCGGCGGCAACAACGCGATGATCGTCGCCCCGTCCGCGGACCTGGAAATGGCCGTCCGCGCCATCGTGTTCTCGGCCGTCGGCACCGCCGGCCAGCGCTGCACCTCGCTGCGCCGCCTGATCGTTCACAAATCGATCAAGCAGGACCTCGTCGCCAAGCTGGTGAAGGCCTATTCCAGCTTGCCGATCGGCGATCCGCGCAAGGACGGCACCCTGATCGGCCCGCTGGTCGACAAGGCCGCGCTCGACATGATGCAGGCCTCGCTCACCAGAGCCAAGGCCGACGGCGGCACAGTTCATGGCGGCGACCTGGTGACGGACGGCGTTCCGGCAGGCGCTTATGTGGCACCTGCCCTCGTCGAAATGCCGGGCCAGACGGAGACCGTGAAGACGGAAACCTTCGCCCCGATCCTCTATGTCATGGAGTATGACACGCTTGAGGAAGCAATCGAGCTGCAGAACGGCGTGCCGCAGGGCCTTTCCTCCTGCATCTTCACGCTGAACGTGCGCGAAGCGGAAACCTTCCTCTCTGCCACCGGCTCCGACTGCGGCATTGCCAACGTCAATATCGGCCCGTCCGGTGCTGAAATCGGCGGAGCCTTTGGCGGCGAAAAGGAAACCGGCGGCGGCCGCGAATCCGGCTCCGACGCCTGGAAGGGCTACATGCGCCGGCAGACATCGACGGTGAACTACTCCGCCGCCCTGCCCCTGGCCCAGGGCGTGAAGTTCGACATCTGATCCGATCGGACATGACATTGAAGCCTTCCGCGTTCAGACGAGCGCGGGAGGCTTTTTGTTTGTGGTGCCCTCTCCTCCGGCGCACCGAAACACACGCTCCGGACCCGAGCAGCCCTCTCCCACCGCTCTTTCACAAGCCCCGGCAAACGCCTTGAATTTGCAGACTGATTCTGCACTTTCCGCCTTCAAAAGCAATTCATATTCCAAGAATCTACAATCTGAATAACCCACAACATATTGCCAATAATATTCTTTTCAGCTTATATTGAATGAACATTCAAACAGTTTACGGGAGAAGAGACAGCCATGAAGTGGAATACGCGCAACGTTGCTCCCCCGGAGAACTGGGACCGGCGCGGCCTGCCGGCATGGAGCTATCACAGCGACGCCTACCTGGAGATGGAGAAGGAACATGTCTTCCGCACCCACTGGCTGATCGCCTGCCACATCTCCGACGTTCCCAACAATGGCGACTATTTCACCTTCGACGCCGTCGGCGAGCGCGCCATCATCGTGCGCGGCAACGATGGCGAGCTGCGCGGCTTCCACAACATCTGCCGCCACCGTGGCAGCCGGGTGGTCGCCGACGAAAAGGGCACCTGCAAGAACGCGCTCATCTGCCCGTTCCACGGCTGGGTCTACAATCTCGACGGCACGCTGCGCGGTGCCGCCCGGCCCAACTCCTTCCCGCCTCTCGACAAGAACGAATTCGGCCTCCTGCCGCTCGATCTCGAGGTCTGGATGGGCTTCGTCTATATCCGCTTCCGCAAGGGATCCCAGCCCTCGGTTGCGGAGATGATGGCGCCCTTCGCGGAAGAGGCAATGCTCTACCGGATGGACGAGCTGCAGCCGACCACCGGCGTCACCACCATGACCTCGGACGTGAACTGGAAATCGGTGCGCGATGTCGACAACGAGGGCTATCACGTGCCGATGGCCCACCCGGCCCTGCAGGATCTTTACGGCGCGGCCTATTATGACGAGCCCTGGCAGGGCGGCACCACACGCTCCTTCGCCACCTTCAACCCGCATGCGGGACGGCTCTGGAGCGTGCGCAATTACGTCAACCTGCAGACGGAAACGCCGCATCTGCCGGAACACCTGCAGAAGGCCTGGGGCTATTACGGCCTTTTCCCGTCAAACGTCATCATCTTCATGCCGGAGGCGATCCAGTTCTACAACGAAGTACCGCTTTCGACCGGCCAGACGCTCTTGCGCGGCGGCAGCTACAAATATCCCTGGGAGACCCGCCAGCAGCGGGCAACGCGCTACCTCATCGACCGCATCGACCGGGCAACGATCGAGGAAGACGTCCAGCTGACCATCTGGTCCAACGAGGCGATGAAATCCAAATCCTTCGCCGGCTTCTACCTGTCGGACCTGGAATACGGCGTCAAGACCTACCACGACCACCTGCGACAGGTCCTGCCGATCCTCACCCTCGAAGAGGAACCGGATGAGGCAAGGATGGCCGAGATCAACGCCGAAATGCTGGCGGAGAATGCCCAAAAGGCCGGCCGCCAGGCCGCCGAATAAGTTGCAATTGACGCAATCCGTGGCTGTTCCCTCCCCATAGGACCGGCCGCGGCAAGCCCGCAGCCCTCGTGGTTGCGGGCATTTTTTTTGTCCGGACAGGGGCCGGGCGGGAACTGGCGGGTTTCGTCGCGTTGAGAGCGATAGCTGGCAATACCTCCACCAATCACGGACAGAAGCTTGCATGGTGTGCCAGGCCTGGTTCAAGTCCGCGTGTGTTTTTCGGCCTCACTCGAGGCTCGGGTGATCCGCGTGTCTTGAACCAATTGACCTTCGGCAATCCCGGTGCGTTTCAAACAGCGTTTTGATTTTTTGGGCAGGGTCCCCGCCAAGGAAGGTGCGGGTCCTGTTGAAAGCGGGTTAAAACGTGTCCCCTGCCAGAACCGCAATTTTTTGTTTCAATCGGTAATTCCTACAGTCATATTACGCGCGGTGACGTCCGGTCATCGCGCATCCGGCAAGGGGAGTATTCATGAGCACGACGTCGACGACGGCCCAGACGCTGGACCCGCCTCCGGATTCCTGGGTCGCGCCCGGCGCCAGCGACGGCTTTGCCACGGCGGGGCTGATTACGCTGATGCTGCTTTTGTTGCTGGTGATCTACCTCTATGCCGTTTTCGATCGCTATGCGGAGCACAAGGGATCGAGGACGCCGATCCGCACCACGATCCCGACCATGCTGCTGATCGGTCTCGCCTATGACCTGGTGCCGCCCTTGCGGGACGTGAGCCTTTTGTTGCCGTTGGCCCTGATTTTTGCCGCCTTTGCCTATGACGTGGTTCTTTGGATGAAGCCGGAACCGGCCGTGGAGGAGCAGTTGCCGGAAGAGGAAACAGCAGCCGTTGAGAATGCGCCGCCTGTCAATCAGACGATCGCTGCCAAAGAGCAACCCATAGCAGAGCCGGCGGTTGCGAATTTGCAGGCACCGGCCGAGGAAAAAGGAGCCAGCGCATGATTGAGCTCCTCATCACCTGCTTTCCGCTGTTGCTGCGCATCGCCTATCTGCGCTGGCGGGGCCGCCCCGTGACGCTCTACAACGTCCACCGGGCGCTGTTCGTCTGGATTGTGCTGTTCGTCGCGCTGATCTTCACGGTCGAATATTATCATCCGGACACCCCGAATGCGCTGATCCCCTACCGTGTCGTGCCGATCGTGACCGAACGGGGCGGCACGGTTGCCGAGGTACCGGTCAAGGCCGGCGAGACGGTCAAGGTCGGCGATCTCCTCTTCACGGTCGACGACAGCAGCGAAAAGGCGGCGGTTGCGACCGCTGAGACCGCGGTCGGCGAGGTCAACAGCCAGATCGATGTTGTCAAGGCGCAGATCAAGGCAGCCGCGGCCGACCTCGCCCGGACGAAAGCTGTTCTCGACACCGCCAACCTGATCCTGTCGGAGCAGCAGGACCTCAAGGACAAGAACTCGCCCGCCTACACGCTGAACAGGTACGAGAACGCAAAGGCCGCGCAGGAGCAGGCAGCAGCCAATGTGAACGCCGCCGACTCCAAGATGGAGGCGCTGCAAGTGCAGCTCGATCAGGTTCTGCCTGCCGAGCTGAAGGCTGCTGAAGCAGCCCTCGATCAGGCCAAGGTCAATCTCGACAAGACCAGGGTCCATTCGGCGGTCAATGGCCGGATCGAGCAGCTTTCCTTGAATGTCGGTGCCCGCGCCGCACAGTTCTCGGTCAATCCGGCGATGGTCATCGTGCCGGACCGCGACGACAGCGATCCGATCGAAATCGTCGCCGGCTTCAGCCAAACCAACAGCGCGGTTCTGCATGTCGGCATGCCGGCGGAGGTTGCCTGCGAGAACAACATCAACAGCGGCATGGCGAACACGGTGCTGGCGGCGCGTATTGTCCGCATCCAGGACGTTATCGCAACCGGTCAGGTCGGACCGACCGGCGTCCTGATGCAGCCGTCGGACCGGCGCGGCCCCGGCGATCTGGTCGTGCATGTCCGGCTCGAATATCCGGAACAGAACGCTCTGCTGGTCGATGGTGCTAGGTGCCTGGTCCAGGCCTACACCACCCACATTTCCGGCTCTCTCCAGGGCACCTTCTTGGGTGGCATCATCCAGGCCTGGGCGCTGGAAAAGGCACTGATCATGCGGATGAAGGTCTGGGTCATGCTGTTCGCTGGAACGGGCCTGATCGGCGGGGACTGAGTTGGCAGCAAAAAAGGCCGTGACGCGATGATCGATGTCATCCGCAAGGATGACGCAAATTGAACTTGCCTGCGAGCAACGGGCAACGCGATATCGCATCGACCGGGCAACGGTCGAGGAAGACGTTTAGCTGACCATCTGGTCCAACGATGCGATGAAATCCAAATCCTTCGCCGGCTTCTACCTGTCGAGCAAGCAATGCGGACCAGCAAGCCGCCGAATAGGCATGCCGCAGACCCTGACGGCCGGTTCCACCCCATCGGACTGGTCAACGGAGGCCCGCAAGCCTCGTCGTTGCGGGCTTTTTTGTATCTGCAACAGGGCCAGGGGCGGACTGTCACGTTCCACCTGAAAAGTTATAGAAGCGGACGTTCACGAAGAGCAAGTTCGCGGTGGGTTTCGGCCCTTACCGGTCATTCACCTGCTGATAGCGTGATGCGACGCAGCCCGCCAAAGCCGTCATTTGCCGAAGCAGAAGTGAGCGACGGCAATGCGCCGCCATTTCGTCATGTCCAATCATTCGTCTTGGACCTGAAAGCGGACACTGCCACGGAGCTAGACATGCTACAGCCCATTCGGCGATCGTAATTGACGACTCCTGCGCGCGAGAGCAGAGTCAGTCGACTGGTCAGAACACTGGCCGTAATGCCGGGTAGACCCGCGCGGATCATCTGGAAACGTCTCGGTGCGAACATCGACTCGCATACGCCCTCATGTGCCCATCGGTCTCCGATCATACTGAGCGCATGGATCGCCCGACCCCCTTCATTTTAATTGACGCCGGTTTCTTTCACCGGTTCAATCATTTCAATTTTTTGCAGTTCTCATGCTGCCGAGTTGGTATTTGAGGCAGCGCCAACTGCGCCCTGCTCAGGCAGGAGTTTCCGCACTTCGATCAGATCTCGCTCCAACCTTGCCACCCGGTTCTCCAGTTCAAGAAGATAGTCGCCAATCGGATCATCCAGTCCGGCGATGGCCTCTTCCCAAAGACGTAGTTCTGCTAGCAACCGCCGTAACATTTCGCACCTCGTTTGCTGTTTGTCGCAGACGCCTGCTTACAGTCCCACGACCAAGTCTCCTGCCTGCGAGTGGGAGCAAGATAGTCGCTAAGCTTCAGCGCCCTTCGGTTAGCTCTACACATGTTCAATCAATTCCGGACGATGAGAAGTTGCGCCGACCTCTTCGCGAGTGGAGCTGGAGGTGGACTCAATCGCGGTCCGCACGTCCAGTTGCAGCGTGTGGCCCTTGCGGACACCTTCACCGGTCGGCTTAATCCGGAACCACGCAGTATAAAGTGCCGGCAGGAAGAGCAGGATCAGAACTGTGCCGACAGCCGTACCGCCGATCAGCGTGTAGGCCATCGATCCCCAGAAGACTGAGTGTGTCAGGGGAATGAAGGCCAGCACGGCAGCAAGTGCGGTCAGGATTACCGGCCTCGCGCGCTGCACTGTGGCTTCGATGACAGCGTGGTATTCGTCAAGTCCGGCCGTCTGGTTCTCCTTGATTTGCTCCGTCAGGATCAGCGTGTTGCGCATCAGGATTCCGGCCAGTCCAATCAGGCCCAGGATGGCATTGAATCCGAATGGCTGATTGAAAATGAGCAGGGCCGGCACGACGCCGACAAGACCGAGTGGCGCGGTCAGCATGACCATGGCCATCATCGAGAAGGAACGGACCTGCAGCATAATGACGATCAGCGTGACCGCGATCATCACCGGGAAAACTTTCCCTAGCGCGGCATTCGCCTTTTCGGCTTCCCCGATCGATCCACCCAGATCGATGCTGTAGCCCGCGGGAAGCGACGCGATCAACGGCTGCAGAGCCACCATGATCTCCTTGGAAACCTCGGGAGGCTGGGTCGCCTCGTTGATGTCCGAGCGGATGGTGATGACCGGCGTGCGATCACGACGTTTCAGGATAGGTTCTTCCATGCGGATTTCCGCATGGCCGATCTGGTCGAGCGGGATTGAACGGCCGTCCCGGCTCATCAGGGAAAAATCCGCCAGTCGTGCCGGATCCAGCCTCTCGTTGCCGGCACTGCGTGCCACGATGGGGACGTTGCGGATGTCCTCGCGGACTTGCGTTACGGGTATGCCCGTCAGGAGGAATTGGAGTTGCTGACCGACCTCCACCGGTGAGAGGCCGATGAGGTACAGCCGATCCTGATCCGGTACGAAACGAAGCACCGGCGTACGGTTGCCCCAGTCGCGATTGGCCTGGCGCACGTCAGGAACGCCCCTCATGATTTCGAGGGCCTGTTCGGAAATACCATAGAGTCTCTCGGGGTCAGGTCCCGTCACCCTGAATTCGACCGGAAAGGGCGTGTATGGCCCGAACACGAGCTGGGTGATGCGCACGTAGGCCTCAGACGCAAGACCTTGGGACACTGCTGTCCTAAGACGGTGTTTCAATTCCTCGCGCGCGTCCGCGCTTGGTGTCAGCACAACAATCTTTGCGAAGGCCGGATCGGGCAACTCCGGCGCCATTGCGAAGAAGAAGCGGGGTGCGCCCTGGCCGATATAGCTGGTGACGATCTCCGCCTCGGACTGGTTCTCCAGCCAGTGCTCAAGCTTTTCAACTGTTGCTGTTGTCGTCTCGATACTTGTCCCTTCCGGCAGACGTACCTCCACCAGAACTTCGGGCCGATCGGATGTCGGAAAGAACTGCTGTTTGACCCCGCCCATGCCGATGATCGAGATCGCAAAAACGACACCGACCGCCCCGCAGGTCAAGAATTTGTGGCGAACTGCAAAGCTGATGAGCCGCCGCAGACGCCGATAGTTGGGCGTGTCGTAAATCGCGAGATGGCCGCCTTCAACTGGTTTGATATCGGGCAGCATCTTGACGCCCAGATAGGGCGTGAACACCACAGCGACGACCCAGGAAACGATCAGGGCAAATCCCACGACCCAGAAGATGTTTCCGGCATATTCGCCAGCAGTCGAGCGAGCGAAGCCGACCGGCAGGAATCCTGCGATCGTCACCAATGTACCCGAGAGCATCGGTGCCGCGGTGTGGCTCCATGCATAGGCCGCCGCCTTGATGCGGTCCATGCCTTCTTCCATCTTCACAACCATCACTTCGATCGCGATAATGGCGTCGTCGACGAGAAGTCCCAGCGCCAGTATGAGCGCGCCGAGCGTGATACGGTCAAAGAACCGGCCGGTTTCCAGCATGATGAGGAACACGACGGCGAGCGTCAGGGGAACGGCGGCCGCCACGACAATGCCGACGCGCCAGCCCATGCTGATCAGGGCGATCAGAAGCACCACGCCGAGCGCCATCGCGAATTTCATCATGAACTCGTCAACAGCCGACGAGATGTTGACAGCCTGATCGCTTACTTTTTCGAGCGTAATCCCAAGAGGCAGCGTCTGTGCGATTGCCGCAGTCTTTTCCTCAAGAGCCTCGCCGAGAGCTAGACCGTTCCAACCTTCCTGCATCACTACCGAGAGCAGGATCGTCGGCTCTCCCTGATGCCGGATAAGATAAGTTGGAGGGTCCTCGTAACCGCGCCGCACCTCTGCGATGTCGGAGAGCTTCAGCGTTCGCCCCCGGGCAACGATCGGAGTATCGGCGATCGTCTGGATGCTGTCATAGGCTCCGTCGACACGAATGAAGACTTGTGGCCCACGGGTGTCGATGGAGCCTGCCGGCATGACGGTATTCTGCCGCTGCAAGGCGGTAATTATGTCCTGGGCCGACACGCCGAGTGTTGCCAGTTTGGTGTAGGAGAACTCAACGAATATCTGTTCCGGACGTTCGCCAACGATATTGATTTTCTTGACGCCGGATACGTGCAGTAGGTCCTGACGGATCGTCTCGGCCTGCCTGACCAGATCACGCATCGGCATGCCCTTGGCCTTGAGCGCGTAAAGGGCGAAGCTCACGTCCGAATATTCGTCGTTGACGAAGGGTCCGAAAACGCCGGACGGCAGATTGCGGGCTTCATCGCCGAGTTTCTTTCGTGCCTGGTAGAATTCCCCCTCGACCGCCGACGGAGGCGTACTGTCTTTCAGCGTGACCGTCATAAAGGCGTAACCCGGCCGCGTGGTCGTCTCCACACGATCGTACCAGGTCAGTTCCTGAAGCCGCTTCTCCAGCGGTTCGGCGACAAGATCCTGCATCTCGCGTGCCGTCGCACCCGGCCAAACTGTGGTGACCGTCAAGGTCTTGATCGTGAAGTTGGGGTCCTCCGCCCGGCCGAGATTGACAAAAGCGTAGGCGCCTGCCGCCACCAACAGAAGGATCGAGAACAGTGTGACGGCCCGTTCGCGAACGGCGATTGCGGAAAGGTTCAGGTTCATCGTTTGCCGCCGCTTTCCGGCGCGGTTCTGACCTGGGTACCATCCCGCAAGAGATGCACCCCGAGAGCAACCACCTGTTCACCTGTATCCAACCCGGAGACTACGGCAGATTCGTTCGTCAGGCGCACAAGTTTGACGGACCGGAAATCCACGGTCGAATTGGCGCCGTCGAGAATCCAGACACCGGTCTTCTGGCCGTTATCAAGAACCGCTCCGATCGGCACCTCCACTTCCGGCTGGCTTGGCTCGTTCACCAGCCGAATGGTGACCGTTGCACCGAAGGGGGCTGCTGCTGCGTCACCGTCAAGCACATACCGGGCTTCGTAGGTGCGCGTCTGGGTGTCAGCCGCATCGGATAACTGCCGCAGATGCGCCTGAAAACGGCGTCCGCTGCTTCCATAGAGGCTGGCGTCGGCCACCGAACCGATCTTCGGCCGGATCGTTTCCGGCAGCGCCACGACGGCCTCACGGGCGCCTGCCTCGGCAATGCGGAACACGGTCTGTCCGGCCGCGACAACCTGTCCCGGTTCGCCGAGCGTTTCGAGAACTGTGCCATCGGCGTTCGCAACCAAAACCGCATAGTTTACTTCGTTTTCGGCCACACGTGCTTCTGCTCGCGCCGCTGAGAGTTTTGCCTGAGCCACATCGATTGCGGCCTTTGCCTGCTCATAGCGTTGATGGGGAACCCAGCCGTTCTTGACCAGACGGGCGTATCGTTTTTCATCCGCCTCCAGTTGGACGACCGATGCGCGCGCCGCGGCAACCGCATTGCGTTTTGCCGTCAGGGCGAGGCGAAGATCAGTTTCGTCAATCCGCATCAACGGCTGACCGGCTTTGACCTGTTCTCCGGTATTGACCAGCCGTTCGACGATCTTTCCGGGAACGCGAAAACCGAGATTGCTCTCGACTTTAGCACCTATTGTCCCGGTGAAGCTACGTTCCGATCCGGCCACAGGTGCCGCCGTTGCCAGTCTTACGATCGGCGGCTCCTGTCTCGGGTCGACGATTGCAGAGGCTTCCTGCGCGGGAAAGCCGAGTGTGAAGAATGCAGCAGCCCCTGATATCGCGATCAGGACGCCTCCCAGCACAATAACAGGTTTCTTACTCATGCTCGTTGCCTCACATCATTTTAGATTGCACTCGAACTCTATATAGGCTATATAGCTTACGAATGCAATCTAAAAAAGGATGTTTGCGATGCGTGTGAGTCGGGAAAAGGCTGCGGAAAACCGCGAAACCGTGATCAATGTGGCAAGCCGCCTTTTCAGGGAGCACGGTTTTGACGGCATCGGCCTCAAAGACCTTATGAAGGGGGCGGGACTGACCCAAGGGGCGTTTTACAAACAGTTCGCGTCAAAAGAGGATCTGGCCGTGCTGGCCTCCAGGCGCGCATTTGAGAGTGCTTCACATCGTTGGTCCGACGCGATCGAAGCGCACCCTGAGAACCCGCTCGGTGCGGTGCTCTCCTTCTATCTGAGCATGGATCATCGTGAGGAAAAGATGGACGGCTGCCCGATCGTCGGGCTCGGATCCGATGCCGCCAGGCAGAGCAGCGATGTGAAGTCTTCGTTCGAAGACGGTGTCAAGGCGCATCTCAAAGTTCTCGGCCAGCTGGTCGGCGAGCCCGGCGTTGAGGAAACCGACAGCAAAGCCATGTCCGTTCTCTCAACGATGATAGGAGCGCAGGTTCTCGCGCGCGTCGTCAACGACAAACAACTGTCGAGGCAGATCCTGCATGCGGCCGCGCAAAGCGTGTTGGCGCAGGCGTCTGCCGATAACGACAAACCTGGTTCAATTCAATGAAAACGAATTCTCCAATAGACGTTCATAGCGCTCCTGCGCCTAGATCCGAACTGGCGGGGTGCAGCGGATTTGAGCTCGTTGCGATGTTGGCGGAGGGAAGGTTTCCCCGTCCGCCGATGGCGGAAACGCTGCCTTTTACGCTGCTACCTCCGGAAGAAGGCAAGGTTGAACTCCTGGCTACCCCAGAGCCGCGATTTGGCAATCTGACGAATTTCGTCCATGGCGGCTGGATCATGACGTTGCTTGATACCGCCATGGCACTGGCCGCCCAGACCACGCTTTCGCCCGGTGAGACCTGTCCGTCACACGAAACCTCCGCCAAGTTCGTACGCCCGGTTTTCGCCAATTCCGGAGAGATGCGCATTATTGGCCGCGTCGTCTCGCGCAGCCGGACCGTCATTACGCTGGAGGGCAGAGTTGAAGATGCCCAAGGCAAGCTTCATGCGCATGGCACCTCAACGTGTCTGATCGTTTGCGCACGGCCTCCACGTTGACATCACGATTACATGCGTTGCGGTTTCAGAATGCCAGCTGGCTAGCGAAATGTAGCTCCTTCCCGCCGGCTCCACGGCGCGCTTGCTACCACTGGCCCACTAACCGCCGCTTAGAGAACGGGCTCCTGCTGCCGCACCTTTTCCTCAGACGAGGAACGAGTTTGCAGCGGATTGTTGTGAGCGTCATCGGAAAAGTTCCACGGGCAGAACCCGACTTGCGATCAAGGTGTACGGCATTATGGGACTTGAGGATCATCCTAAGGTACGGCGGCTCTGCGAAGCTGGCGTCGAAGACGTGATCGCCCCCTGTCTGAAAGACAAGACGTCACGCCGGCGCGAAATCCTGTGGCTGCTTCAGGAGTGGCCGGAACTGATGCCGAAGACGTGGTGCGGCGCAAATGAAAGAACAAGGTCGTCAAATCCGTTGGCAACGGCACTGTGGTGACGTGGAGTTGGACGTAGAACTTGTCTGAACCAGAAAGTTTCCATGCTTCCAAGGCTCTCCACACCTCAACGCGGGAGCCCGGAAGGGTTCCGGGCCAATGGGGATGGAATATGCGTTCTCCAATGGCTTCGGAGTCGGCGGCGTGCACTTCCGGCGTTGGGCCGACAGCGGACTACAACGGTGACCGCGGTGCAGCGCGATTGAACACGATCGCTGATCTTTTGCGTCTTCCAGCTTCATCAAACCCAGGGGCTATCTGCTGAACGGCGCAATTCGAGACCAAGACATTACAAAGAAGGACATGAACCAAATGAAGAAATCCAATCTCGGTACCGCCCTGGTGACCGGTGCATCCTCTGGAATCGGATTCGCAACTGCCAAAGTCTTGCAGAATGCGGGCTATCGTGTGTTTGGAACCAGTCGCCGCGCCGGAGCTGCAGTGCCCGCCGGTGTGACCTTGCTGACCTGCGACGTGACCGATGACACCTCCGTCGCGAACGTCGTTGAAAAAGTGCTGTCCGCTACCGGAAGCATCGATTTGCTCGTCAACAATGCCGGCGTTGGCCTGTTCGGTGGTGCGGAGGAGTCGTCCGTGGCCCAGGCCAAGGCGCTTTTCGATGTTAACGTGTTCGGCGTTCTACGCATGACCAACGCGGTACTGCCGGACATGCGTAGCCAGCGAAAAGGCAGGATCATCAACCTGAGCTCGGCGCATGGGTTTATTCCAGCGCCCTTTTTTGCGCTCTATGCCGGGACCAAACATGCCATAGAAGGCTACTCCCAATCGCTTGATCATGAAGTTCGCACGCTCGGAATTCGCGTCGCTCTGGTCGAACCCGCCTATACCCGCACGTCTTTCGACGAAAATCTCATCCAGCCGGACCAAATGCGCGACAGCTACAACGCTGCACGCGCGAGCATGACGGCGGTCGTCGGCGAGGAGATAAAAAAAGGCGCTACGCCGGAGATCGTTGCCGCAACCATCTTGAAGGCAGCTACAGATCCAGATCCGAAGTTGCGCTACCCGGCAGGAAAGTTGGCAAGCCGTGTCAGCGTGCTACGCCGCTTTGTCCCTGCCGCTGCGTTCGACAAGAGCCTGCGAAAGATGCTCCGGCTCCCGGTCTAACCTGACCACCGCGGCACGCCAGAAGACCTACATGAGCCCCATCGCCATAACTTAAGAGTACGACGAGAGATCTACTCATGACAGAAGTGTCCCACACGAAGACACCGACGGCCCAGGCGTCCGCGCACCCTCCCGCGATGCGGGTTCGTTCCCCTGCCTCCTTTCGGTTATTCGCTTGGGCCGCCGCGAACGCCCGCTTCCCACCCTCAATTGACCTTCTCACGTCGTGCAACGAACGACAGTTTTGCAGATCGGGCAAAGATCCAGCGAATGACCGGGATGGGAACGCGAAGCAAACGCCCCTGCCCCGCAACCTTCCCCCTCACCCGTCCCACAGCCCTTCCCGCCGCAGGTCGTCCATGGTCCGGGTGATCCCTTCCCGCAGGATCCCGACCATCTCGTCGATCTGCGCCCGGGTGATCGTCAGTGGGGGCGACATGACGCACATGTTGATGAGGGGGCGGACAAGGAGGCCGAGGTCCTGGCAGTGGGCGTCGATGCGCTGGCCGACTTCGGTGTCGAGGCGCAGCGGGTTGTGGTTGTCGTGGTCGGCGACGCATTCCACACACGCCATCAGGCCGATGCCACGGACTTCGCCGACCAGCGGCAGCTCTTCCAGCGTCTTCAGTCTTTCCAGGAAATAGGGTGCGATGTCGCGGACATGGTCCAGGAGGCCATCCTCCAGAAGATCGAGGTTCTTCATGGCAACCGCACAGCCAATCGGATGGCTGGAATATGTCAGTCCGTGCGCATACATGGCGTCCGGGTGGTTGGACTTGCGCAGCTCCTCAAAGAGGCGCGAGGAGACCATCATGCCGCCGAGCGGGAAATAGCCGGAGGTGACGCCTTTCGCAAACGTGATGATGTCCGGCTGGGCACCGAAGACGTCCCTGGTGGCAAACACATGGCCGAGGCGGCCAAAGGCAGTGACGACCTCGTCGGAAATATAGAGGATGTCGTGCTTGCGGCAGAGTTCGGCAATGCGCGGCAGGTAGCCGTCCGGCGGGATGATGACACCGCCGGACGCCATCACCGGTTCGCCGACAAAGGCGCCGATCTTGTCGGCCCCGTGCTTTTCGACCGTCGTCTCGAATTCGGCGACCAGCCAGTCGGCAAAGCCCTCGCGGCTGACGCCCTGCGGCCGGCGGTAGGGATTGGGACAGGTGAGCTTGACCACCAGATCGTCCGCCCCGTCCATCCAGTCGCGGTCGCGCGGGCGGCCGTTGAGGGAGGCGGAGAGATAGGTCGAGCCGTGATAGGCGCCGCCGCGGCTGAGGATCAGCTTCTTTTCCGGCCGGCCGCGCACGTTGTTGTAGAACTGCATGAAGCGCAGCGCGCTTTCCACCGCCGACGAACCGCCGGTGGTGAAGAAGACATGGGAGAGATCGCCCGGCGCCAGCTTGCCGAGACGCTCGGCAAGTTCGGCGGACGGCGCGCTCATCGTGTACCAGGGCGAATTGTAGGAGAGCGCCATGGCCTGGTCGTAAAGCACGTCGGCGAGTTCCTGGCAGCGGTGGCCGACATTGACGCACCACATGCCGGCGGGCCCGTCGATCAGGCGGTTGCCGTGCTCGTCCTGCACGTAGACGCCTTCGCCGGAACGGATCAGGCCTCGCGATTCGTCGCCGATCTGTCCGGCAACGGGCCAGGGCTGGACAAGGTGGCGGGCGGCCAGTTCGCTCAGGCGGCGATGATCCTCGCCAAGAGCCGTTTTGCCGGTGCTGTCGAGGCCCCTTACTGCCGCCATGTCACTACCCTTTCATTTTTATTCGGACAAGTTTTCTGAGTTAAGATTATGTTATTTAGTTATTATTCGTATTTTTTTGAATGTTCGTTCAATCAATATCGCAAAGTTTTTGCTTGAATTCAATCCCTTCTTCGGCTCCCATCAGAAAGGCGCAACTGCCCGCCAGCGGCAGAGGGCCGATTTGGGGAACGAAAAATGCATGCCGGTAGAACTGAAATCTTGAGAGGCCATCAGATGGCCTTCGACTGGACGGGAGGCTTCCGATGACACTCCGTCTGGACGACAGTCCGATGCCGTTGACGGGCGCGCGGCGCGCATCCCGGCCGGCGAGGTGGAAGGCCCTTGATCCGGAAGAGATCAGGGGGATCAGGCTGCTCAGTCCGACCTTCCTCTACACCCTGGCCTTTCTGGTCGGCCCGATCCTGGTGGTGGTCGCCTACAGTTTCTGGACGCAGACGTATCTGACCTTCGACCACACCTTCACGCTGGAAAACTACCGTGTCGCACTTACAGAGCCGATCTACCGGGACCTCCTCCTCAGATCGCTCTTCATCTCCCTCACGGTCAGCTTCGTCACCGTGCTCTTCGCCTATCCGATCGCCTACTACATTTCCTTCCATGGCGGATCGCGCAAGGGCCTGCTTCTCTTCCTCATCACCATACCGTTCTGGACGGGCTATCTCCTCAGGGTCATGGCCTGGAAGGTGATCCTCGGCTACAAGGGCGTGCTCAATACCGCGCTCATCGGCATCGGCTTTGTCGACAAGCCCGTGGAAAGCCTGCTCTTTTCCAGCACGGCGGTGATCATCACCCTGATCCATGCCTGGGCGGTCTTCGCGATCCTGCCGATTTATGTCTCGCTGGAAAAACTCGACCGCTCGCTGCTGGAGGCCGCGACGGATCTCGGCGACGGGCCGGTGCGGCGCTTCCTGCGGGTCACGCTGCCGCTGTCGATGCCGGGTGTCATCGGTGCCCTGCTCATCGTCATGATCCCGACTGTCGGCGACTTCGTGACGCCGAAGCTCGTCGGCGGCACGGAAGGCCAGATGATCGCCAATGCCATCCAGATCCAGTTCGGCAAGGCGTCCAACTGGCCGCTCGGCTCGGCCCTGACGATAACCACCATGATGATCGTGACCTTGATGGCAGGCGCCAGTGTGCTGATCCTGCGCAGCGCTGTGAGGTGGATGCGATGAAACTGCTCAAAGCCGCCACCCGCAGCTGGCTCCCGATCTATGCGGGCCTCTACCTGGTGTTCCTGTATCTGCCCGTGCTGCTGCTGCCGATCTTTTCGGTCAACGCTTCGGCCGTGCCGGTCTTCCCGCTGAAGGGCCTCACCTTCGACTGGTACCGCAGCCTCGTCGGCAACGACGCGCTCATCAACTCGCTGTGGAACAGCCTCGTCGTCGGGGTCTCGGCGTCGCTGCTTGCCACCGTGCTCGGCATTTGTGCGGCACGGGCGGTCACACGCTACAGGTTCCGGGGACGCCGGCCCATGACCGCGGTCATCATGGCGCCGCTGTTCCTGCCGGAAATCATCATCGCCATTTCTCTCCTGATGGTGGCAATGCAGTTCGGGCTCGGCCTGTCGCTGATCCTGGTGATCTTCGGCCATGTGCTGATCTGCCTGCCCTATTCGGCGACCGTCCTCATCTCCGGCTTCGAAGGCTTCGATCCTGCTTACGAGGAAGCCTCCGCCGATCTCGGCGAGACCGCATTCGGCACGCTCCGCCGGGTGACCCTGCCGATCCTGATGCCGGCGATCATCTCCAGCCTGCTGGTGTCCTTCACCATCTCGCTGGACGAGTTCATCATCGCGTTCTTCCTCTCCGGCTCGGAGCCGACCCTGCCGATCTACATCTGGGGCCAGCTGCGCTTTCCGGCGAAACTGCCGGGCGTTCTCGCCCTCGGCACGCTCATGCTGATCGCATCCCTCTTGCTTCTGACACTTGCCGAGATGCTGCGCCGCCGCGCCGCCCGGCGCACGCAAATCGAAGGAGGTTTCCTTGCTTGATACCGTTTCCACGGCAGCCAAGCCGATGATCGAGATTTCCGGCCTGAAGAAGTCCTTCGGCGATTTCGAGGCGCTGAAATCCATTTCGCTGAATGTGCGCGAGGGCGAGTTCTTTTCGCTGCTCGGCCCGTCCGGCTGCGGCAAGACCACGCTCTTGAGGCTGCTTGCCGGCTTCGGCGAACAGACCGCCGGCACCATTGCCATCGACGGCCAGGACATGACCGGCCGGCCCGCCAACCGGCGGCCGACCAACATGGTCTTCCAGAGCTACGCCATCTTCCCGCACATGAATGTGGAGGAAAATGTCGGCTACGGCCTGAAACGGCTGAAGCTGGAGAAATCGGAAGAGCAGCGCCGCGTGCGCGAAGCGCTCGACCGGGTGGAACTCGGTGCACTCGGCAAACGCCGCGCCAACGAGCTTTCCGGCGGCCAGCGCCAGCGTGTCGCGCTGGCTCGCGCCCTCGTCATGCGCCCGAAAGTTCTGCTGCTCGATGAGCCGCTGTCCGCCCTCGACAAGAAACTGCGCGAGCAGATGCAGGTGGAACTCCGCCACCTGCAGAAGGCGGTCGGCATCACCTTCATCCTGGTCACCCACGACCAGTACGAGGCCCTTGCGCTCTCGGACCGGGTGGCGATCATGTTCAACGGCGAGGTCGCCCAGGTCGGCACGCCCAAGGACATCTACCAGAACCCGGTCAGCCGCAAGGTCGCCGATTTCCTGGGCGGCATGAATTTCGTCAGTGCGGAACTGGCTGAGGAAAACGGCGTGTCGCTGACGCTGGACGCTGCCGGCTTCGGCCGCGTGCGTGCGCCCAAGCCGAACGGCTTCCGCCCACTGGGCAAGACGCTGACGCTCGGTATCCGGCCGGAACGGCTTCGGGTCCTTTGGGACAACGATCAGGCCGAACACCAGATCGCCGGCAAGGTCGTCGACCGGCACTATTTCGGCGACACAACCCAGCTTGTGGTCGACGTGCCCGGCTTCCAGGCCCCCTTGGCTGTGACGGAAACCAACGATTTCGGCGCCGACGACATCCCCGTCGGCTCCCCCATCCGGCTGGCGTATGACCCGGACGCGCTGGTGGCGATGAACGAGTAACCAGCCCGGCGCGCGCGTTGCGGACAAATAGGAAGCCCCGAAGCTTGTGCTTTGGGGTTTTCCGTTTCCGAAACACTCTTCCCTCTCCATCGTCATCAACTCATTGCGTGCATTTCATCTCTGATTCTCGCATTTAGGATGACGATGATCTTTCTCATGAGAGCGGAAATGGCGACGATAGGCTTCTTTCCGTTTTCGATAAGTCTCTGATAGAAAGCACTTAATGGCCCTTTTGCTCTCGATCCTGCCAAGGCGGCCATAAAGACGCTTTTTCGGACTTCGGGTCGCCCCCCACGCATTTTGCGGTAGCCTTTAAGCGTCCCGCTGTCTCTGGGGTGCGGCGCCAGTCCCGCGAGAGACGCGGCTTGCTTGCGGGTCAGGCTGCCTAGTTCCGGCATCGTTGCCAGCAAGGCAATGGCTGTGCGTTCCCCCACGCCAGGCAAGGAACAGCAGATCTGCTTGCGGCGTGTCAGGGTTTGTGAGGAGGCGATCAGCTTCTCGATCTCCTCGTCGATCCGGTCGATTTGCCGCTGCACACAGGCAATGACGGTCTTGAAGGATCTCGCAAGCATTTTGTTCTCACCAGGGGCCTTCAGGCGGTTGGTCTCCGCAATCTTGAAGGCCATAAGGCTGTCCCGGCGAGCGACCAGTGCGGCCAGTTCACTCAAGGCCTTGTCTTTGAGCTGGAAAAGGGGGAGCCGTTTCCAGCGTTCTTCGCCATATTGCGCAAGAGCCATGGCATCGATGGCATCGGTTTTTGCCAGCCGGCCGAACGATTTGATGAATGCCTGGACCTTCAGGGTGTCAGCCCGGTGGCAGGCAACGCCCTGGGCCATCAGCTCACTGATCAAGGGTGCCTCATGTCCGCCGGTGGGCTCGCACACAACCAGTGTGCCCGGATCAAAAGAGGCGACCAGTTTGGCGATGGCTTCAGGCTCATTGCTGACGGTCTCCAGCGCCTGGCGGGTCTGATCAAAGACAACCAAAGTGTCTTTGGAAACATCAATGCCGACCACATTGGACGGAGCACTTTCAAGAACGGTCATGTCGGTGGTACCTTGTTCGTGCTTCGGATTGTTTGCGGGCGTGTTCACAGCGGCCCATCCAACTCTCCAAGCGGGAAAAGGAAGCGACAGGGAACCTTGATGACAACGGGTGAAAACCCTATCCCGGCTCGGTCGACTGTCACTGGTCTCCCGGAATGCAGTCCGGGAGACCAACCCCACAATAACACCACTACAAACAAACAATCCCGGCCAAGCGGAGCGCGAGCCGGGACCGGGGAGGCAATAACCCCACGATCTTCACGAAATTTTTCTTCGAGATTCCGAGGCTCCCCGGTCCCGGATCTTCGCTGCGCTGCGTCCGGGATGACGATGGAGAGGCGAGCGGCTTGATGAATAAGAAACCGGCAGATCAAACCGCAGCGTCACCCCGGACAAGCGCAAGCGCAGATCCGGGGCCTACTCGCAGATCAACTTGTCGAAGCCGGCGACCTTTGTCGAAGGACGACCCTTCAGCCTCTTCTCTGGAAGTGAGTAGGCCCCGGGTCTCGCTCCGCTCGCCCGGGGTGACACCGAGTGCCGTCCGAAGGCTTAAAGCGTGTCGCGTTCATTTGAATTCGCGTGACCCGCTTTATCGCCTTTTTGACGCACGTCTTATTGCGAAAAACCGAAATCCACTTTTTCGCGACGTGCTCTCATAAAATGAGCCGCTTCCCAAACAATCAAAAAAGCAGGCCGGGCATTGCTGCCCGGCCCTCATCCTCAATAGCCGGCTTTGATCTTTTCCCACTCGGCGATCATCTTCGCTTTCAGTTCGTTCGGCAGCGGCGACTGGAACAGGGTGTTGTCGACAAACTGGTCGACATCGCCATAACCGCTGGCCTCAAGATCGGCCTGCGGGATCGCCTTCATGCCGGCACCGTTGCCGTGGCCGTAGCCCCAGGATGTGACGATGTAGTTGGAAACCTCCGGCGCGTTCACCGCGCTGAGGAAGTCATAGATCTTTTCGTCGTCCGCCTGCGCGTCCTTCAGCTTGACGTAGCCGCAGACCCAGGTCGACAGACCCTCGTCCGTATCCTTCTTGGCCTTGATCGGCATGCCTTCGGAGGACAGGGTCGTCGATGTCTCGTTCCAGGCCCAGGCGATATCGACCTCGCCGCCACCGAAAGCCTGCGCAAGTTCGGTGCCGTCGGACCAGTAGAGCCGGACATTGGGATGAACCTGCCGCAGGAAGGCGGTTGCCTCCTCGAATTTCGCATCGTCCATCTGCGACCAGTCCTTCATGCCGATGGCGAGGCTGGCGAGCGCAAAGGCATCGTCGACATTTCCGGCCATGGCAACACGGCCCTTGAATTTCGGATCGGCAAAGGCTTTCAGCGACTGGATGTCCTTGGCATCGACGGTGTCTGCATTATAGGTCATCAGCGTGTTGCCCCAGTCGAAGGGCAGGAACCAGACGGTGCCGTCTGCCGTCGACACCAGGTCCTTCATCGACTTCAGGCCGGGCAGCATGTCGTCGAAACCGGCGATCTTGCTGGGGTCGAGCGGGGCCAGCAGGCCGGCGTCGCGCCATTTCACCACGGACTGCGAACAGGGATGGGAGAGGTCGGGCACGAAACCGGCCTGCATCTTGGCGAAAGCCTCGTCCTCGTCGGCGAAGAAGGTGAAGGTCGGCGAATCGCCGTGCTTTTCGGTATAGGCGGGGTGGAACTCGGGATCCTCGTAACCCGCCCAGTCAAAAACGGTCAGCGAGGAATCGGCTGCAAAGGCGCTCTGGCTCGCCCCGGCAAGAAGGGCCGTGCCGACGAGAAGGCCTGTGACAATCCTCCGGGTTGAAGTCGTATTGTGTTTCATTTTGTTTCCCCTGGTCAGGCCGGCCGGAACCGGCAATGCCCTGCCGGAGCCGGGCCGATGGTCCGCAAAGCCGGCCTGGAAGGTGCCGGCTTTCCTAAAAGTCCGCAGGCGGCCGGCCTTTTGCCGAACCGGTCCGTCCTGCCGATCTCCGTCGGCACGATCCGGTCGTCAGGGGAGCGGCAGCCAGGCTGCGGCTCAGAGAACGGCCGGAAAGTGCTTCGGGAAACTCACCTGCAGCAAGGCCTCCGCCGTTGCCCGCGCGCTGTCGCGGGTCGGTGCCTCGCCGCCCATCATCAGGCGGAGCCAGAGACCTTCCATCGTCGCGCCGATCGCCATGGCGATCGTCTCCGCGTTGATGGGATAGCCTCCGTCCGCAATCAATTGCCTGCACAGATCCGTAATGACCTGCTGATAGGCCTCGTCGCGTGATCCGCACAGCGACTGGTAGGTCGGCCGCGACTTGGCCTCGCCCCAGAAGGCGCACCAGGCCGCCAGCTTGCGCTTGGTGCAGATCTTGCGGTCGAAATCGGCCCTGACGAGCGCCAGGAGCTGGTCGGCGGGTTTGTTGCCCGCCTTGGAAATGGCCGCGCGCCAATGGCCGGCATATTCGTCCGCCATGTATTGCAGCGTTGCAACCAGCAGCTTGTCTTTGCTTTCAAAATGGAAATTGACGATGCCGCGCGACAGGCCCGCACCTTCCGAGACGTCCGCCATGGTTGTCTCGGCAAAACCCCGTTTCGCCAGGCTGTCGATGGTCGCCTCGATCAGCTGCAGACGGCGCGTCTCCTTCGAGGCCTTGCGTCCCCGCTTCGCCGGCGCCTGACCACCGTCCTTTTCCTGTTTCATATCCACCTACGTGTCCCCTCGCCGCGGGTCCCCTTCCGGACCCGGCTTCCATGCACGCAGATGGGTAGGCCTATGTTCCCCGCTGTCAAGCACCTTGACCATGGCCGACCATGTCCGGATGTTCTTTTTCACGTAGTCCGCGCCGACCGCTGCAGCCGCAACGTCAAACAGCGGTCCCTGCAGGCGCTCCAGTTCCGTGCGCCCGACTTCCCGGTACCAGCCGTTGCGGTCGGTCAGCGAGACATCCTCGAAGCCAGCCTCTTCCAGCGCCTTGCGATAGCGGTCGGGCGAGGCCATGCCAAAGCTCAGACCTTCGGCCTCAAGATAGTCGCGCATGTCTTGGGACGGCTCGCCGTCGTGAGATGTCAGCCAGTCGCTGGCCGCCAGGCAGCCGCCCGGTTTCAGGACGCGGAAGAGATCGGCAAAGAGCGCTTCCTTGTCCGGAATGTGGATCATCGCATCCTTGGAAAAGACGACGTCGAAGCTTTCATCGGCAAAGGGAAGCGGACCGGGTGAAACCTGCTCGATCCGGACTTTTCCGGAGAGACCGGCCTTTTCGGCGCCCGCCCGCGCCACTTCGACGACCGGAGCCTCGACATCGATCCCGACAACTTCGCCGGCCCCGTGATCCTTAGCCAGATAGACCGAGATGCCGCCGGCGCCGCAGCCGAGATCCAGAACACGCTTGCCGGAGAGCGACAGACCGGCGAGCACGCGGTCCACTTCCTCCGGCCCGCCCGGCGAAAGATAGCCCTCGCCCCAGACCGCTTCCAGGAAGCGGATGGCAGGGAGATCGTATTCGGGTTGCGCCTCTGTCATTTTTTCGTCCGTCATTTCCACGGCTTGCACAGGCTAAAAGCTAACACACAAATGAAAAATTCCAAGTGCATTTGTTGAATGTTCATTCAATATCTGGACAAGACCCCTTCCTCTGTGCATCCTTTTGGGGAAGAGGAGCCGCTGAGTGCGGCCGGCTGCCAATGGAGGAGCATGCAGCATGTCGACATACGACGCCATCGTCATCGGCGCGGGACACAACGGCCTGGTCAATGCCTGCTACCTGCAGCGGGCCGGGCTGAATGTGCTGGTGGTGGAAAAGAACGACTGGATCGGCGGCGCCGCTGTCAGCCGGGAACTGACGCCAAACTATCTCTATTCCAACTGCTCCTATGTCTGCAGCCTGTTCCGCCCGGAAATCATGCGCGATCTGGAGCTGCCGCGATTCGGCCTGCAAGTCGTGCCGTATGAAGGCGGCGCCGTCTTCACCCAGGACGGCGACTACCTTGCCGCCTATCACGACCATCACGCCCACCGGCGAGACTTTGCCCGCTTTTCCAAGAAGGACGCGGAAAACTACGACCGCTATGCCCGCGACGTCACCCGCCAGTGCCGCTTCATCCAGCCGCTCTTGATGCGCACCGCGCCGGACCCGGCAAGCTTCCGCCCGCGCGACCTCGGCGAGCTTCTTTATCTCGGCCGCAAGTTCGGTGAGCTGTCGGCGGAAGAGCTGGCGTTGACTGTCCGCTTCTGGACCATGTCGATCTCCGACTTCCTGGACGAATATTTCGAGACGGATGTCATCAAGGCCTTCCTTGCCATTTCCGGCATCATCGGCACCGCCCTCGGGCCCATGTCGCCCGGCACCGCCTATGTGCTGCTGCATCACTATATGGGTGAGGTCGATGGCTCGGTCGGCGCCTGGGGCTTTGCCCGCGGCGGCATGGGCGCAATCACCAAGGCCCTTGCAGACTCCTTGCGCGCATCCGGCGGCACGATCCGCACGGAAGCGGAAGTCGACCGGGTGCTGATCCAGGGTGGCAAAGCCGCCGGCGTGGTGCTGGCGAACGGTGAAGAGATCCACGCCAGGCGCGTCGTCTCCAACGCCGACGTCAAACGCACCTTCCTGAAATTTGTCGAGGAGAAGGAGCTTCCGGACAGCTTCGTCAAGAGCGTCAGGAACTTCAAGATGCGCGGTTCCTCCGGCAAGGTGAACATCGCGCTCGATTCCATGCCCGAGTTTCCGGCCCTGCCGAAGAACTCCCCCTGCCTGCAGGGCGATCTCCATTTCACCGACACGATCGAGCGGATGGAGCGGGCCTATGACGACTGGAAGGAAGGCCGCTGGTCGGCCGATCCGATGCTGGACGTCGTCATTCCGACCACCCTCGACCCGACCATGGCGCCTCCCGGCAAGCACTTCATGAGCTGCTTCTCGCAATATTGCCCGCCGAAGGTTGAGGGCCGCGAGTGGACCGATGCCGACCGGGACGCCTTCGCCGAAACGGTGATCGGCCAGATCGCCAGTTACTCCCCCGGCTTCCGCGACCGGATCGTGCATATGGAAGTGCGCACCCCGCGCGAGATCGAGAACGAGGTCGGCCTGACGGAAGGCAACATCTTCCAGGGCGAACTCACCTTCGACCAGCTTCTGTTCAACCGTCCGGTCCCCGGCTATGCCCAGTACCGCTCACCGGTCCAGGGTCTTTATCTGTGCGGATCCTCGACGCATCCCGGTGGCGGCGTCATGGGAGCGCCCGGACGCAACGCCGCCAGGGAAATCCTGCGCGACCTTTCCCGCCCCGTCAAAGATATGAGCCCGGCCCATGACGTCATCTGATGCTATCGTAATCGGCGGCGGCCACAACGGCCTCATAGCAGCCGCTCTCCTCGCCCGTTCCGGCCGCAAGGTCCAGGTTCTGGAAGCCTCCAAGACCCTTGGCGGCGCCGCGTGTACGGAAGAATTCGCCCCGGGGTTCCACGTCTCGGCGGTCGCACATCTGCTCAACCAGATGCATCCGGAAGTGGTCAAGGCTTTGAAACTTGAAAGCCACGGCCTCAGTTTCGGCCCTGCCGCAGCCCCGACCGTGACCCTGTCTGCAGGCGAGGCTCCGGTCATCCTGCACGGTGGCTATGGCGAACGGCTGGACGGAGTTTCGGCTGCGGAAGCCGCGGCCTGGAAAGAGCTGCGCGCGCTGCTTCTACGCCAGACCGGCATCCTGAAGCGGTTCCTCACCAGTCCGCCACCAAAGATCGGCAAGCTGAACCGCAAGGACATCCTGTCCTTTGGCGGCGCCGGTTTTGCCCTGATGCGTCTCGGACGGGACGAAATGCGCGAGTTCATGCGCATGATCCTGATGAACATCACCGACGTCGCCGACGAGCATCTGAGCGACGACCGTCTGAAGGGCCTGCTCGCCTTTGACGGCACGGTCGGCCACCATCTTGGCCCCCGTTCGCCGACATCCCTGCTCGGGCTTTACTACCGGCTTGCCGGCGAGGCTGCGGGTGTCGCGGGCGCTCAGGTGCTGCCGAAGGGTGGCATGGGCGCTGTCGCGGAGGCGCTGGTCAAGGCGGCAACGGCCGCAGGCGTCGCCTTCCGCACCGGAGCCCCGGTTGGGCGGATCGAGGTCGAGAATGGCCGGGCGTCCAGCGTAGTCCTGGAAGGCGGCGAGACACTGAAGGCGGATATCGTCGTCTCAGCACTCAACCCGAAGACCACCTTCACCGATCTCGTGGATATCAAGGAACTCGATATCGGCTTCGTGCGCAAACTCCGCCACATGCGCATGGCGGGCAATGTCGCGAAACTTCATCTGGCGCTCGACCGGCCTCCCGAGTTCGCGGGCTTGTCGGCCGACTTCCAGACCGGCCGCATGGTTATCGCGCCGAGTTCCGACTATGTCGAACGGGCCTTCAATCCGGCCAAATACGGCGGATTCTCCGAAAATCCGGCAATCGAACTGACCCTGCCGAGCCTCGGCGATCCGTCACTGGCACCCAGCGGGGCCTGTGTCCTCTCGGCCATCGTGCAATATGCGCCCTACCAGCTGCGTGAAGGCTGGGCGAGCGGCAAGGCGAAGTTCATGGAGCGCACGCTCGTGCAGCTTGAAGGCGCCATTCCCGGCATCCGCAAGCTGATCCGCCATGCGGACCTGCTGACGCCCGCCGATATCGAGACCCGCTACCGCATGCCCGGTGGCCATTGGCACCACGGCGAGTTGCAGGCCGACCAGATGTTCGTCTCGCGCCCCATTGCCGGCCATGCCGGATACGACACGCCCGTCGAAGGCCTTTACCTTTGCGGGGCAGGCACCCATCCGGGCGGTGGCATCTCCGGATTGCCCGGACTGAACGCGGCCCGCCACATTCTGACCAGGGAGGCATGACCATGGGATTGATGCGTCCAGCCCTTCTCACCGTTGCCGAACGCAAGGCAGCCCAGGGCCATATCCAGAAAATTAAGTTCGACACGCCCTTCCAGCCCCGCCTCGACGCTTTGATGCAGACCGCCGAATGGTACGACTGGGCCGGCTACCGCGCGCCGCACTCGCTGTGGAGCGAGGAGCTGGAATACTTCGCCATCCGTAGCCAGTCAGCTCTCTTCGACATCTCGCCGATGGTCAAATACCGGATCGAGGGTCCGGATGCTGAGGCCTTCTGCAACCGGCTGACCCTGCGCGACGTCACCAAGCTGAAGCCCGGCCGGGTGCATTACACCGCCTGGTGCGACGACAGCGGCCACGTCCTCGATGACGGCACCCTGTTCCGCTTGAGCGAGACCCGCTTCCGCCTCTGCTGCCAGGAGCGCCACCTGCCCTGGCTTCTGGACGGAGCTTTCGGCTTCAATGTCACGATCTCGGAAGAAACCGAGGAAGTGGCGGGCCTTGCCCTGCAGGGACCGACCACTTGTGCGCTTCTAAAAGCCGCCGGGTTCGCGGGCATCGAGACGATGAAGCCGTTCGACATCCGCGAGTTCGATCATCCGGGCGGCTCCATCACCGTCTCGCGCACCGGCTTTACCGGCGACCTCGGCTACGAGCTTTTTGTCGACACGGCCTGCGCCCTTTCCGTATGGGATCGTCTTTGGGATGCCGGTGGGCCGTACGGCCTGCGCGCCATCGGCTATGCCGCTCTCAATGCCGCCCGTATCGAGGCCGGACTGATCGTCTCCAATGCCGATTTCATCACCGCCGAAACGGCGCTCCGGGCGGACCGGGCGCGTCTGCCCGACGAAATCGGCCTCGACTGGATGGTCGACCTGAAGAAAGGGCCCTTCAACGGCCGCCGCGCCATCGAGGCCGCCCGCCGGGATGGCAAAGCCCGCTACATCCTTGTGGGGCTGGAAATCGAGGGCAACGTTGCAGCGGACCATGCCATCATCTATCACCGCAAGAAGCGTGAGGTCGGCCTCGTCACGGCGGCAGTCTGGTCACCTACCGCCAAGCGCAACATCGCCATTGCCAGTCTGGAACGGCCCTATGGCGATACGATTCTGGACGATCTCTGGGTCGAGATCTATGCCCTGCGCGAGTTGCAGTATACCAAGCTGATGAAACGGGCGAAGGTGGTGGCAAAGCCCTTCGTCAAGCTGGCCCGGCGCACCCAGACGCCGCCCGGAGACTTCTGATGGTCATCGACCAGGACAGCGATTGGAACATGGATCAGGAGGCCGCTGCCGGGGACGAAGAAGCCCTCAATCGCCGCCTGATCCTGACACCGGCAGGCGAGGACTGGTCCGGCCGCACCCGTTATGCCGCCGCCATGTATTTCTACCAGAACGGCCGCATGAGCGCGGAGGTGCTGGAGATCTACCGGATCCTGTCCCGGCAGGACGAGGTCGATCCGGTGGACGTGCTGATCCGGCACCGGATGGGCGAAGACTGGCAGGCTACGCTGAAAGAGTTTCAGGAAATGATTTGAGCCGTCCGCATTCGGACGGCTCAAACAGGAGTGGCAGGAAGCGGGGCATGCCTGGTGGCCGCCCCGGCCAGCGCATCAGGCCGCTTTCGAAAGCACGTCGCCGAGCTTTGAGACAATCTCGCCGATCTGGTCTTCCTCGATGATCAGCGGCGGCGACAGGGCGATGATGTCGCCGGTGACGCGGATCAGGAGCCCCTTGTTGAAACACTCGACAAAGACCTCATAGGCCCTGGCGCCGATGGCTTCCGGCCGGGAGGCGAGTTCGATGCCCGCGACAAGGCCGATCGTGCGGATGTCGATGACGTTCGGCTGTCCCTTCAGGCTGTGAATGGCCTCGTGCCACTTGGCTTCCAGCGCATGTGCACGCGTCAGCAGGCCTTCCTTCTCGTAGATATCAAGTGTTGCGAGACCTGCGGCGCAGGCGACCGGGTGGCCCGAATAGGTGTAGCCGTGGAAGAGCTCGATGGCCGCATCCGGGCCCGTCATCAACGCGTCGTGCACCTGCCGGCGCGCGAACACGGCCCCCATCGGGATGGCACCGTTGGTCAGGCCCTTTGCGGTCGTCACCAGATCCGGCAGGACGCCGAAATGGTCTGTCGCAAAGGGGGAGCCGAGGCGGCCGAAGCCGGTGATGACCTCATCGAAGATCAGAAGTATGCCGTGCTTCGTGCAAATATCCCGCAGCCGCTGCAGGTAGCCCTTCGGCGGGACCAGCACACCGGTGGAACCGGCCACCGGTTCGACGATGCAGGCGGCAATCGTTTCCGCGCCATGCAGGGCCACCAGCCGCTCCAGATCGTCGGCGAGATCGGCGCCGTGTTCGGGCTCGCCCTTGGTGAAGGCGTTCTTTGCAAGGTCATGGGTATGGCGCAGATGGTCGGTGCCCGGCAACTGCGGGAAGACGCGCCGGTTGTTGACGAGGCCGCCGACGGAAATGCCGCCGAAGCCGACGCCGTGATAACCGCGCTCGCGGCCGATCAGGCGGGTGCGCGTGCCCTGGCCGATGGCGCGCTGATAGGCGATCGCGATCTTGAGAGCAGTATCGACCGATTCAGACCCAGACCCGGTGAAGAACACCCTATCCAGCTTCTCGCCCTTTGCCTCCGGCGCATTGGCGGCAAGGCGCTCGGCAAAATCGAAGGCGACCGGATGTCCCATCTGGAACGAAGGCGCATAGTCCATTGTCGAGAGCTGCTGCTCGACTGCCCGGGTGATCTGTTCGCGGCCGTGACCGGCGTTGACGCACCAGAGCCCGGCCGTGCCGTCCAGCACCTGGCGGCCGTCATCGGTGGTGTAATGCATGTCCTCTGCAGCCGTGAACAGGCGCGGCGCGGATTTGAACTGGCGATTGGCCGTGAACGGCATCCAGTAACTGTCGAGAACGGGTGTGTTGGATTTGCTGTGAACGTTCATCGCGGGTCTCCCTAGCGTTTGACGAAGTGTCCTCACGATTTCGATCCGGGAACAAGTCCTTTTCTGATACAGTCTATTCCATTGAAATTAATGATCATCGGTGTCACTGTTTTCGGAATATTCAACATCCTCAACAGGCCGGGCATGACAATCGATATCGGCGGGCGCCTCAGGCATCTGCGCATGGCGCATAATCTTTCGCAGCGGGAGCTGGCAAAACGCAGTGGCGTCACCAATTCGACGATCTCGCTGATTGAATCGAATGCCACCAATCCGTCGGTCGGGGCGCTGAAGCGCATCCTCGACGGCATTCCCATCGGCCTTGCGGAGTTCTTTTCCTTCGAACCGGATAAGCCGAAGAAGGCCTTCTACCAGTCGGAGGAACTTGTCGAGATCGGCAAGGGTGGCATTTCCTTCCGCCAGGTCGGCGACAACCTCTTCGGCCGCAGCCTGCAGATCCTGAAGGAGTGCTATCAGCCGGGTGCGGACACCGGAAAGGTGCTGCTCGTGCACGAGGGCGAAGAAGGCGGGATTGTTCTCTCCGGCCGGCTGGAGGTCACCGTCGGTGACGACCGCAAGATCCTGGGCCCCGGAGACGCTTATTATTTCGAAAGCCACCGGCCGCACAGGTTCCGGTGTGTCGGTCCCAATCCTTGCGAGGTCATCAGCGCCTGCACGCCGCCGACCTTCTAAAGCGTGTCGCATTCATTTGAATTCACATGACCCGCTTTCTCTCTTTTTGACGCACGTCTTGTTGCGAAAACCAGTCCCCACTTTTTCGCGACGTGCTCGAGGAAACCCGCGTCAGACTTTTTCCGGCACCAGGGCCGTCAATTCGGTCCTCAGAACCTGCATTGTCCGGGTCCAGTCCGGGCCTGCAGGTTTAACGATGCGGCGGACCGACGGGTAATGCGTGCTGTCGCCCCCCTCGCCTGCCCAATACCAGTCGTGGTTCTGCTGGAGCAGCGCGAAGGCCTTTTTACCCATTGCACCGGCGATATGCAGCGGAATGCCGTCCGGGCCGATGACCATGTCGAGGCAGGCGACGAGATTGACCAGATCGCCCAGATCCTCGAGCGCAACGCCCGCGTCAAGCGCTTCCGGCCAGGCGCGCAGCTGGTGCCGGGCCTCGTCGAATTGCAGGCTGACGGGAACGACATCCAGACCCGAAAGAGCTTCGTGCAGGTGATCGATCAGCAGTCCCGGCGCGGCCGATTGCCAGAAGATGCCGACCAGAGGCGCTTTGCCCGTCGGCAGAGCCTCACGCCAGACAGCACTCCGGCCCGGATCGGCAGCAAGATAGGGCGCAAAGCCTGTCTTTGCGGGTGCATGAAGCGTGGTCAGGGCCGCAAGATCCGCCGGCAGCAACCCGTCCTTGCGGCCGTCGTCAACGCGGTGGAGTTCAGCGGCATGAGCAAGCCTGCCCCAGATCCTGTCGAGCGAAGATTGCCCTGACAGCGTGACCGGGCCGGATGCCGCCCAGGTGTTCACGAAGCGCATCAGCACCAGTTCGTCGAGCAATGGTGTCCGGACAGGCAGCGCAATCCGGAGCGGACCTTCGAGCGCCTCCGGGCCAAGCCCGCGCCGTTCCGCCCAGGAGGCCCAGCCTTCTTCGGACCGGCCGAGGGCATGGAACGCCTCTTCGCGCAGGCTCCGGACTGTCTCCAGCTCTGCCTGTTCCACAGGCAGCCTGGAACAAAGATCCAGGAGCTGTTGCCAGGCACCCGCCTTCTTCAGGATCTTCAGAAAGCCTATGATCCGGCCGCTGTCCTTCGGTGCCTTGCGCAACCATTTTGCGCAATCCGACAAGGCCGCAGCCACCTCTCCGCGAGTGATCGAGACCTCCGCGGCGCAGAGAACGACCGGCGGAAAGTCTCCGAAGCGGGCCTTGAACCGGTCCATAAGCTTGCCGGCCTCCCTCAAGGACCCCGAGGCCAGATAGATCCGGGCCAGCGCGACGGCGGCATCCGGGTCCTGTGGGGCCTCCAGATGGGCGCGTGCCGCCAGCTCGGCAGCTGCCTGGAAATCGCCTCCGAGCCCTTTCAGATGCGCCAGCGCCGTCAGCGCGCGGACATGATCCGGCTCGACCTCAAGCGCCTTGTCGAGAAGCGCCTTCGCCTCGGCCAGGTTCTGGCGCAAAAGCGCGAGCGAGGACAATGCAACAAGAACGGATGGATCCGCCGGAGAGAGTTTGACCGCCTGAACCAGCCATTTCTGCGCGGAGGGCAAATCGCCCAGCTGCTGGTGGATCTGCCCCAGCAACAACAGCGCAGGCAGGTGTTCCGGATGGGTCTCGGCGGCAGTTTGCAGGTGCTCGAGCGCATCGGCGAGTCGGTTCTCGAAGAGGGCAAGGCTGGCCATGTTTGTCAGGACGACCGGGTCGGCCGGATCCAGATCATAGGCGGCTTGCAGCAGGCGCTTTGCTTCGGGGATGCGGCCGGCCTTCATCTGCAGGGCACCTTTGGCGACCAGCGCGCTCCGGTTCTGCGGATGGCTTTCCAGCACCTGGTCCAGAAGGAAGCCGGCGTCCTCGAACCGGCCCTTCTGGATCAGTTTTTCCGCGGCATTGCATTTTTCAAGCGAAGTCAGGTTCATGGTCACACAGGCCGGAACGTCAGGTGATAATGTTCATGCCGCTCGCGATCTTGATGCCGACGCTGTTGAGCACGGCACTCACGTCCTTGACCTCGGCTTCCTTGGTCGTCACCTCGACGGCGGTATTGGCCACTTCAACCATTGTCTTCTCGATCTTGATGTTGGTGGCGGCGATATCGATGTTGGTGGCTCCAATGCCGATGCCCGTCGCCCCGATCTCGATGCTGGCCACCGAAATGCCCACCAGAAGGGCAATTTCGATCGTCACCGAGAAGGAAATCGCGATCGCGCCGGCAATCTGGAATTCGAAGGAGCCGCCGTAGAATTCTTCGGTATTCCAGCCGCCGAAGCGGCTGTGCGTCGTGCCGGTGGTAACGTCGATGGCGTCCTTGAGCTGGGTTTGCCAGAGACCGGAACTGTCGAGTTCCACATAGTAGCTGCTGCCGACCGTCAACTTCACGCCGCTGTCGCTTTCCGCTTTGACGTGGTTGTTCGACTTCAAGAGGATGTCCTTGGTCGAGCCCGGATCGACGTCGGTGTAACTGCCCGTCGAGATCACGTAGCTTTCGCCGGAATGTCGGCTAAGGCCGGTGGTCTTGACGTCGTTGGTGCCCGAGATGGTCGTGCTGCTGTTGCCGTCGATGGCTTCCGTCAGATTGCCTTCGACATAGATATCGAGGTTGGTCTTGTACTGGTGATAGGCGTCCTCGCCGACGAGGAAGAACAGGCCTCCCGTCGTCTGGATGAGCGCCCCCCTCGCGGCGGCGTCCATGTGGTCGGGCGAGCGCTCGCCCTCCTCGCTGGCATCGTACTGGCCGATCCGCAGAAAGCTGCTGTTGTCCTTCGTGAGCGTGGTTTCGTCCGAGGAGGAGGAGCTTGTATCCGGGATCAGGACCGTCGCGTTCAGCGCTTCGTCCGAATTGCTCTGGGAGACTTCATAGTCGGCATCGTCGACTGTTTCGGAAGAACTCATGACGGTTACCTCTTCAAGCTTTTGCCGCGTCCCTCAAGGACGCGATGGACGGTCAGGACAGGGCCATGAAGGTGAACTGGGCCGGGGTCAGGGTCATGCCCACGGAGTTTATCGAATTCTGCATGGTGGTGCTGGTCAGCCGCGTTGCCGGCGCCACACCCATGAAGACCATGGCCGAACTGGTGACATGCATAGCCTCGCCAATGATCGTGGCGGAGACGATGCCCATCGCCGTCCCCGTCTCGTCACCGCTGGTGATCTCGGTTGTCGTCAGGAGATTGTGGGCGAGGCCGCCCCCGACGAAAACCGTTGCGACATTGGGCACCGCCAGTGTCGATACGGCGATGTTTACGTAGGGTATAGGCACGGTCGCCGGGCCGACGATCGTGTTGCAGACATCCATGAGGCCGAGGCTCATGCATCCGTTCTGATTGTTCACAAACATGGTCCGCTCCCTTCCCTTCCCTAATCGCCGGTCGCGACGGTGCGCGGATTGTAGATCTCTCGGATCAGCCGCTTTTCGTCCGTCTGCCTAATCGCGCCGTGGGCACCGTCGGTCAGGGTCATGTGGACACTGGCATTGTGGAAGTCGGCCAGATGCAGCGCTGTGCGCGTCATATTTGCCCCATCCAGGTTGGCATTCGAGAAATTGGCAATCTTCAGGTCACCGCCGGCAAAGGACGCGCCGCGGCAATCGGCGAGCGCAAATTGCGCCTTCTCGGCTGTCGCTCCCGACAGATCCGCCATGCGCAGATCGCTGCCGCTGAAATTCGCCATGGAGAGCCGCGCACCGTTGAAGCGGGCCTTCTGCAGGTTGGCATTGCAAAAGAGCGCCATGTCGGCAATGGCCTCGGCAAAGGAGCACCCTGCCAACTGGCTGCCCATCAGAAGGCTGCCGCTGAGGTCCGCCCGATCGAAATGGCAGCCTGCCAGATCGGTCTCCATGAAAGTGCATTGCATGACCGGCGTTTCAGAAAAATCGAGGCCGGTCATGTTGCATTTGATGAACATGGCGGACTGGCAGATGACATCCTTGAACGCCGCCTTCGACAAGTCGATGCCGACAAAGACGGTCGCCTCCAGCAGCGCTTCGGAGAGAACAATCCCCGCCGTGCCGCACTCGACCATGGCGCTCTTGAGAAGAGCGGCAGACCCCAGATCCGCTGAACCAAGGGCGCTTTTCAGAAACTGACAGGAAATCAGGTTGCTGCCGGCAAATGTGGCCGAGGACAGCGACGTTTCCACAAAGGAGGACTTTTCGAGACGGCACTCCGAAAGGTTCGCCTTCGACAGGTTGCTCTTGACGAAGACCGCCCGGTCGATCTCCATGCCGCCGAAATCAGCGCCCTCAAGATTGCATTCGGTGAAGACACAGCGCGACAGGTCTGCGCCCCGAAAGCTGGCTCCGGCAAGATTTGTGCGCACGAAAGTACCGCCCGCAAGCGCCATTCCGGAGAGATCCGCACCGGAAAAGTCAGCCTCCAGAACCGGCTCCTCGTAGCGGATGCAATCGCTCAGCTCGTCGAGCGTGATCATACGCGGGCCTCCAGGTTGGTGAATTCCAGATTGGAGCCCGTGAAATCGGCAAAGGCGAGCGATGCTTCGGAGAGGTCCGTCCGGAAGAAGTTGGCGGCCCGGAAATTGGACTTGAAAAGATCCGCCCCGTGGAAGTTCGCCTTCAGAAGATTGGCGCCGAAGAGATCGGCCTTCTGCACCTTGGCGAAGGCAAACATGGAGCCGGTGAAGGATCCGAGCCGCATGTCGGCCCATTTCAGATCGGTGCCGGAAAGATTGCAGTCGGCGAAGATCGCCTTGAAGAAGCCGGCGTTGCGCATGCGGGCATTCTGGAAGCCGCATTTGACCACATGCGCTTCCATGAAATTGACGCCGTTCATGTCGGTCTCGCCGAACCAGCCGCATTCGTCAATCAGGGAGTGGCAGAGATCGCCGTCCCGGAACGTGACATTGGCGAGCGTCACTTTCTTCATCATGGCATCACAGAGGTCCGCCCGGTCGAGCGCACAGGATAGGAAGTTGCTCTTTTCCATCCGGGCATGCCTGGCGTGAAGATCGCTCATGTCGCAGGAGACGAAGGAACAGCTTTCGATCGCTGCGCGCGACAGCTTTGCAGCCGTGAAGGTGCAGTTGATGAAGGTGCAGTTCTTGAAGACTGCGCCGGCGAAATCGGACCCGGAGAAATCGGCTTCGATGACCCGGCAATCCTCGATCCTCGCCTGCCGGAACCCGGCACGACCTGCTTGAACGCCAGAGAGGTTCGCCCTCCGAAGGCGGGCGCCGGAGAAATCGGCTCCCGTCAGAACAGCCCCGGCGAAGACCGTGTCCTCACAGGACGCGCCGCGCAGAACCGCACTGCCAAGGGCACATCGTTCCAGGAAACTTCCGTTGAGATCCGCCCCATCCAGAGGGGCGGACTCCAGGGCGGCACCTGCAAGATCGCGGCCCGCGAGAGATCCTCCCGCCGCCAGGTGATCCCTGACGAATTGCCCGAACCGCGCAGCCGCTTCCGGCCCAAGCGGCTCGAGCGGCGCGACCGGCTGCGCGGCCATGCGACGGGATTCGATCAGCACCGTGTCGACGGTTGCCTGTGTCTCTTCCAGCTTCTGCCGGGCGACCTCTCCAGGCGCCCCTTCAGGCAGATCCACCGGCGTAACTGCCGTGATCGCATTCTTGAGACCCTCTGATTTCGAGCCTTCGCCGCCTGCCAGGCCCGGGAAAGTATCGGCCAGGAATTCCGCAAGCGGATCAGGGTCCGCTGTTGCCGCACCTGCTGCGACATCAACGACATCTCCTGCCGGTGCATCTGCTGCTGCAGGTGCAGACAGCGGTGCATCCGGCATGCGGCCGATCAGGTCCTGCGCGGGTGCAAGCAGGCCGGCGGCAGCACTCTCCTCGAAGCGGAGTTTCGCCGCCTCGAAGGCAACTTGCGGATCCTTTTCCGACAGGGCGGCGATATCCGGTGTCGGTGCCGCTTCAAACTGGGCGAGCAGCCTTTCCAGATCATCCTGGGGGACCAGATCTTCGAAGGCCGGCAGGAAGCCCTTGCCGGTGCCGACCGTGTGCCCGAGTTCCTCCATTTCACCGAGGCTGGCGGGCGCGTCCACCGGGGAGACGACACCGATCTGTTCGACAAGTCCGACAATCTCCGCGCAGGCCATATCGACCTTCAGCTCCGCTTCGCGGCGCAGGTCTTCCGCATCGGAAATAAGGCGGGCGAAATCGACGTCGCCGCGGGCGATATCCTCTTCGCTCGGCAGGACGAAGAGTTTCAGATCTGGTGTCTCCAGCGCAGGCACCAGCGAAGGCGGCAGTCCCTGTTCGGCAAACTGGCGCTCCAGGCGCCATTGACGGCCTTCGATCCAGCGTTCCTGGCGGTCGCGAGCCGCCTCCATCCGTACATCTTCGCGGCGCGCCACCTCTTCCGGATCTTCCACGGGCGACAATTGCCCGTCGGAGAGAAGGTATTTGTGCCCCTCCTCCGGATCGGACCGCAGGCGGTAGACCTCCGAATAATGATCTGCCGGTTTCGGCGCATCCTTCAGCCATTCATAGGCGACCATGACATCGGCAACATCCTGGCCGTCCCGGTCGTCGACCGCCATGACACCGCGGTTGACCACCACGCCTTTCAGCTCCGAACCGAGGATCCACACGGTGTCGGCATGCATGGAAAGCTCGGTCAGCCGGCCCGGTGCACTCGCCAGATTGACGAAGGCACGGGCGCGGACGCCCGGAAGTCTTGATCGCACATCCGGCTGCTCTGCCGACATGCCGACAACCCGGATCGGCTCGCTCCCCTTGAAGAAGCCGGGGAACTGCTGCTCGCGGTGGGCTGCCATGAAATAGCGCGGATCGAAATCCTCCGGCCAGTCGGGCATGCGGTGGGCAACCCAGGCCTTGTCATAGGTTCCGGCCAGCGCAATCCGGGCCGGATCGTCCAGCGGGATCGGGCCGACGACAGCCGCTCCGGGGCTGTCGTCGATCTCGCGGATTTCATGCCCCGCAAGTTCGATGTTGGGCAATGGCACCTGTGCCAGATGACCGAGGAGATTGTCGCCATCGAACCCCTGACCGGCCGGGTTTTCTGCAAAGCCTTCGCCGCCGAAAGCCCGGTCCGGCGTCAACGGCATTTCGGTGAAGGCACGGGGGTCGGTAAAGACCGGCCCGTCGGCCGAAGTTTTCCAGACGCGGTCGCCGAAGACGGAAAGGCGGCGGCTTTTGTCTCCGACCGAAACGGCGACATGCATGGCCCGGACGGGATCCCGCGACATGGCCCGCCCCGCAATGAGAAACTCTCCGAAGGGCTTCGGATAGGCCGCGTCGAAGATTGCCCCCTTCGGCAATTCCTTGGCGACGACCGGCCACATCGCGGTTTCCGCCAGAATATCCGTCGGGTCCAGGAGATCGAACAGGGTGAAGGTCGTCACGATGAAAAGCCCCTTGCCCTTGTGGGGCATGGTTTTGGTCAGGAGACCGAGCCGGAGGGGTTTCATGACGCGCATACGGAATTCCTCAATGGGGACCAGGAGGGCGGGCAGGCTCGTTCAAAGGCCTGTCAGCCCATGGAGATGCGCTTGCCGTCCATGCGGATGTCTTCCTTGGCGACGACGAGCGCCGTTTCGGACTGGCTGAGGGAGACAGTGTCTGCCTGGGTCTGGATGGACCCGGCTCGCAGCTGGTCGGTCTCCACGATCCGGTCGACACGTGTGCGGGCCCTGGTCGTGGTCATGTCATAGGTCTCCAGCCGGCGCTTCGCGTGGCTGACGATCTCCTGCATGGAGGTCAGAAGCTTGCGGCCGACAAGGGCAAGCCTGCCGGCAGTCAGGCTAAGCGTTTCAAAGGCAAGACCGGCCTCCTTGCCGCTTGCTTCGAACTTCTCTGCCACATCGATGCGCAAGGAACCGGCGGCGATAACCATGTCCCGGGCGGTGCCGTCTGCCTTCACCGGCTTGAGCGTCACGCTCTGGCTGCCTTCGTCCGGACGCATCAGAACGTCGGTGATGAAGATGCCTTCGCGCGTCGACATGAGGGCAACGACGTCGGAACATTCCGGGGCGACCAGGCAGGAGACGGCACGTTGCGCGGTCAGGGTCTTGCCGCTTGCAAGAACCTGATACTGACCGCCCACCATCGCGCGGATCTCGCCGGTGGAACGGAACGTCAATGGTTCCAGAAGCACGGACGCATGATCGCCGGCAGCTGCCGGATCGTCAGATGTGCTTTTGGTGAGACAGGCCTCGGCGTTTGTCTGAATTCCCACGTGAGCCTCCTGAAAACCGTCTTGCCTCCGCCCCAGACCCGAACGGCCCAGGAGGAAGGCTGCCAAAAAGGTCAGCGGGCCTTCAATCCACTCGACTGATGGCCGCCAGACTGACCGAATCCCATGTGTAAAAACATCTTAGCAGCGTTCGGTTGAAAGCAGGATGTTTTTGCAGAACGCGTTCGTGGGTCGGTTATATTGACGGAGGGTTATCAAGAGCTTTCGGGAAACAAGACATCTGGACCTAACCCCGGCCGACGCAGCGGCGCTTTGCGGGTGGCCCGTCCCGGCCCGGTTCACGTCCCGGATTTTACCGGGACGTTCAGGCGTGCCGCAGCAGCCCTGATATGGGCGGCCATGGCAGACCGTGCTCGCACCTGGTCGCTCGCCTCGATCGCCTCGAACACTTTCCGGTGTTCGCCCATTGTCAGAGGAACGAGATCGTCCTTCGGGTAGACATCCGAGGTCGCCCGTGCAGTCTCCTTCAGGCGCGCGGAGATATAGCAGATGATGCCGAAGAGATAGGAATTGCCGGCGGCCTTGCCGACTGCCCGGTGAAAGCTTGCATCGGCCTCAAGCCGCTTTTCGTCGAACCTGGTTCGCCCGTGCAATTCGCCGACGGCCGCGGCCATTTCTTCGAGATCGGCGTCGGTTCTGCGCAGGGCCGCCAGGCCAGCCGCCTCGATTTCCAGAATGCCGCGCAATTCGAATAGATCCGCGAAATTGCCGTCCTTGCCGAGAGAGCGGATGTCGACGCGGAAGGTCTCGCGCTCGGAGACCGGTTTGACCACGGCGCCGCGCCCCTGGCGCGACTCGATCACACCGTCCGAGCGAAGACGGGCGATGGCCTCGCGCACCACGTTTCGGCTGACCCCGAATGTTCCCGCGAGGGCGTGCTCGGTCGGCAGCGTGTCGCCCGGCATCAGTTCGCCATCGGAAATCTTGGCCATGATGTCGGCGGCGATCCTGTCGGGCAGAAGCGATGTCCGACGCACTTCCCTGAATTCTGTCATGGGCATGCTCCTCCCTGCCCCGCCTTCATTATACTTTTGATTAATGCATCCATAATTCATGCCCGGATGCTTGTCGAGCCAGCACTCAACTTCCGATTGAATCTAGATCAATTTTTCCCATTGAAATTAAAATGCGTAGATCACTTCGGCCGCGCGGACGGCGGCCGAAGCCCGGTTTTCCACGCCGAGCTTGACGAAAATCTGTTCCAGGTGCTTGTTCACCGTGCGCGGAGAAAGACCCAGGATCTCGCCGATATCCTTGTTGGCCTTGCCCTTGGCGATCCAGATCAGCACCTCGGCCTCCCGCTGTGTCAGGTCGAATTGCTGCTGCAGGGCCCGCACCTGCCCGGCTTCATCCTCAGCCGTCACCCGGAAGAGATTTTCATCAGGACCGACCCGCCCGAGGGGATGGAGATGAACGGCAAGGTCCTCCGAAAGGCCCAGAATGAAGCTCTTGCGCCGATCGCCTGCCGCCGATTGAGGCCCGTCCAGCCAGTCGCCGAGCGCCCTCCCCAACTGGAAGAGGCTCGCCTCCGCCGCACCGGTACGTGCGAGCAGGTTCTGGATCTGCGGGGTCGACCACAAAACGCTGCCTTCCTGCGAGACCGCCACCAGGTGACGGCCGGCGGCATCAAGGGCCACATGGGCGCTCTGCACCGAGCGGGCGTTCTTCAGATGCACCTTAATGCGGGCCTTCAGCTCGTCGACATCGATGGGCTTGGTCAGGAAATCGACGCCGCCGGATTCAAGCGCCTTGACGATGTGTTCGGTCTCGGAAAGCCCGGTCATGAAGATGACGGGGACATGCTGAAGCGCCTGATTTTCCTTGATCTTCCGGCAGGTCTCGAAACCATCGAGCCCGGGCATCACCGCGTCCATCAGGATGGTGTCCGGGGTCACCTTGCCGCAGATCGAAAGCGCCGCCTCGCCACTGGTTGCCACAAGCACCGTAATCCCGGTCTTCTTCAGTGCCTCGGTGACGAAGCCGAGGGTTTCCGGACTGTCGTCCACCACCAGGACGGTATCGCGCCGGTCATCCATCCTGGGCGTCCAGTCCGCTGAGCACGCTGCGGTAGGCTTCGAAGTCGAAGCGGGTGAGATGGGCTTGCAACGTTTCTATCAGCGGTTCGTTCTCCGGTTCCCGGGCAAGTTCGTCCAGCTTGGCCTCGATGCCTTCCACGTAGCCGATATCCGCCAGCGAGATCAGGTCCGCCACATGACTGGCACCCGGCGAGCGCAGGCGGGCCATTGGCTTCGGGTCCGAAGACGCCTCCACCGGCTTTTCCGTCCAGGCAAGGCCCATGTGTTTTTGCAACAGATCGAGCAGCTGGCCGATAACAAAGGGTTTTGCCAGTGTGGCAGTGTGGTGGGCGGGACCATCCGGGCGCAAGGCCTGATCGCCGATATTGGCCGAAAGCATTATGATCGGCGCATTCTCGCCGCGCCCGCGCAATTCCTCCGCCAGCAGCCAGCCGTTCATGCCCGGCATCAGGATATCCACCAGATAGAGATCCGGTTCCAGGGGCAGGACCGTCTCCAGGCAGGCTGCACCGGTCTGCGCCTCCAGCACCGTAAAGCCGAGCGGCTTCAGAATGTCGCTGACAAGGGCCCGGTGATCCTCATTGTCGTCGACGACTGCAATCGTCCGGCGCGCACCTTCATAGCCCCTCACCTGCCGTTCCAGGCGGACGGTGTCCACGGGCCTGTCGACGGCGGCCAACATCAGGCGGACCTCGAAGGAAGCTCCCCTGCCCGGCTCGCTGGCAAGCCCGATGGCCCCGCCCATGGTTTCCGTCAAGAGCTTGGTGATGGTCAGACCGAGGCCGAGCCCCGGCGTCCGTGCCCCGTTTGCCATGCGGCCGCGGCCGAAAGGCTCGAAGATCTTGCCCTGCTCATCAAGCTCTACACCCGGACCGCTGTCGGCAACGACAAAGCTCGCGACCTGGGACCGGTAGCCGACGGTGAGCGACACTTCGCCTTCCTCGGTGAACTTGATCGCATTGGAAAGAAGATTGACCAGGATCTGCCGCAAGCGCTTCTCGTCGGTGCGCACGAACACAGGCAGGTTGGGCGCACGTTCGTAGCGAAAGCCCAAGGCCTTGCCCGAAGCCTGCATCCGGAACATGTCGACGATCTGATCGAGAAATTCGTGGATGTTGATCTCGTTGGAATAGATCTGCAGCCGCCCGGCCTCGATGCGGGAAATATCCAGAAGGCCGTCGATCAGGCCGGAGAGATGCTCGGCGCTCCGCCTGATGGTGCCTATCGCGGGTTTCCGGCCCTTCGGGATGCCGTCGTCCCGCTCCAGCACCTGGGCGTAGCCCATCACCGCATTGAGCGGCGTTCTGAGTTCATGGCTGAGACCGACGACGTAGCGGCTCTTGGCAAGGTTCGCCGCCTCCGCGTTCTCCTTGGCTTTTTGCAGGGCTGCATCGGTAATGCTGTGGGCATCGATTTCCTTCTGCAGCAACGCGTTCTGGCGCGCAGATTCTTCCTCGGCGACCCGGCGGGTATCGTGGGCGAGCACCAGGAACCAGCAGGCGATGCCTGCAACGACGGCAAAGACAAAGAAGATCAACAGAACCGTCTGGCCGATAATGCCTGTCGGATCGCCCAGCCTGCTGGCGGCCTGACCGTGGATGATCCAGAGCATCAGGCCGATCCCCGTGATCGACAGGACCGACGTCAGGGCATATCGCCCGAGCCGCGAACCGAAGAATGCCATCGCGCTGTCCGGCAGAATGCGCCCGGCAACGGTTCCAACCTGATAGGCGACACGGGCCTTCGGCTTGCAGCTGTCGTGGCAGCGCGCGTCGAGCGAGCAGCAGAGCGAACAGATCGGCGCCTGATAGGCCGGGCAATAGGCCATGTCTTCAGGTTCGAACGGGTTCTCGCAGATCGAGCAGGCGATATGGTCCAATGTCTGCCAGCTGCGGCGCGGCTTGCGAGCCAGATAGAAACGGCTCCTGGTGGCGATCGCGATGAGCGGCGCGACGACAAAAGCGATCGCCATCGCAAGGAAGGTCGCAAGGGCGGCCGCGACTTCTCCGAAGGCACCAAAATGGGCTGCGAGCGCCAATCCGGCGGCGGCAAGCATCGCGCCTGTGCCGACCGGGTTGATGTCGTAGAGATGCGCCCGCTTGAACTCGATCCCCGGAGGCGACAGACCGAGCGGCTTGTTGATGAAGAGATCCGCCGAGATCGCTGACAGCCAGGCCATGGCAATGATGGAAAAGACGCCGAGGGTTTCCTCCAGCAGACGGTAGATGCCGAGTTCCATCAGCAGGAGCGCGATGCCGACATTGAACACCAGCCAGACCACGCGGCCGGGATGCGAATGGGTCAGTCGGGAAAAGAAGTTCGACCAGGCGAGCGATCCCGCATAGGCATTCATGACGTTGATCTTCAGCTGCGCCACGACAACGAAGGCGGCCATCAGCAGCAGGACAACGGTCTCGTTCGGGATCATGTAGCCGAAAGCGATCGCATACATGCGCGAGGGTTCATCCGCATGCTCGACCGGCACCCCGTGCGAGAGCACAAGAACCGCCAGGAACGAGCCTGCAATCATCTTCGGTGCACCCAGCACCACCCAGCCGGGACCGGCCAGAAACAGCGCCAGCCGGTGACGGCGGCGGGCGAAATCCTGTGCGGGCAGGAAGCGCAGGAAGTCAACCTGCTCACCGATCTGGGCCATCAGGGCCAGGATGACAGCGGAGGCCGCGCCAAAACTCACCAGATTGATGCTCTCCCAGCCGCCCGGTGTAGCCTTCGGAGCTTCCGTCAGTGGGTCGATGCCGGAAAAGCTCAGCCACTCCCCGACAGCATGCCAGTCCGTAAAGGCAATAAAGACGAAAGGCAGGATGTTGAGGATGATCCAGAAGGGCTGGGTGGCGAGCTGAAAGCGGCTGATCCAGGTGATGCCGTGCGTGACCAGCGGTATGACGGCAACGGCACTGATGACATAGCCCAGCCAGAGTGGCACGCCGAAAGCGAACTCCAGCGCGCTCGACATGATCGAGGCTTCGATGGCGAAGAGAATGAAAGTGAAGCTGGCATAGATCAGCGAAGTGACGGTTGAGCCGATATAGCCGAAACCGGCCCCCCTGGTCAGGAGATCGATGTCGACGCCGTAACGCATGGCGTATCGGCTGATCGGCAGGCCGACGATGAGCAGAACCACGCTACCGACGAGAATCGCGAGAAACGCATTTGCCGTGCCGTGGGACAGCGTAATCGCGCCGCCGATTGCTTCCAGCGCCAGGAACGAGATGGCACCGATGGCGGTTTGCGAGATCGCGCGGGAGGAGAAGCGTCGCGCGCTCTTGGCTGTGAAGCGCAGCGCGTAATCTTCCAGGGTCTGGTTGTTGACCCACTTGTTGTACTGGCGCCGGACCGGCAGGATACGCTGACGGGCCCTCACCTGCCCGCCCTCAGCGGAGCACAGATTGCCCAACTCCTAGGCACACGCCTATTTTTTCGGCAAACGCCGTCTCTCATTGCCCGATTTTCCGCCCCGTTTCTTTGTTCAGCCCATCTTCCCAGCAGGTTTCGTGCCGGGATGGCCCTTGGGGCGCAAAAACGGGCCTGCAAGCCGGTTACGTCAATTGACGTATGTTGCAGTGCGACAGTTCCAGCGCACGATCCTTTCCCGACAGCGGCACACCTTCCAGCCGCCAATCACCGGCGTGGGAACCGGTGACGTCAGTGAAAAGGGGAACATCCATGAAAAAGACATTCACCAAACTCGCGCTTGCAGGCCTGATGGCCTCCACGATTGCCGGGGGCGCTTTCGCCCAGGAAGAGACGATCAAGGTCGGTATCCTGCATTCGCTCTCCGGCACGATGGCAATTTCCGAGACCACGCTGAAAGACGCCATGCTGATGCTCATCGACGAGCAGAACAAGAAAGGCGGCCTTCTCGGCAAGAAACTTGAAGCGGTCGTCGTCGACCCGGCTTCCGACTGGCCGCTCTTTGCCGAAAAGGCGCGCGAGCTGATCGAAGTCAACGGCGTGGACGCCGTTTTCGGCTGCTGGACCTCCGTGTCGCGCAAATCAGTTCTGCCGGTCTTTGAAGAGCTGAACTCGCTGCTCTTCTATCCGGTCCAGTACGAAGGCGAAGAAAGCCAGCGCAACGTCTTCTATACCGGTGCTGCGCCAAACCAGCAGGCCATCCCGGCCGTCGACTACCTGATGAACGAGGAAGGCGTCGAGCGCTGGGTCCTGGCCGGCACCGACTATGTCTATCCGCGCACGACCAACAAGATCCTTGAAGCCTACCTCAAGGCCAAGGGCGTTGCCGAAGAAGACATCATGATCAACTACACGCCGTTCGGTCATTCCGACTGGCAGACGATCGTGTCCGACATCAAGGCCTTCGGTTCCGCCGGCAAGAAGACTGCCGTGGTCTCCACCATCAACGGCGATGCCAACGTGCCCTTCTACAAGGAACTCGGCAACGCCGGCATCAAGGCCGAAGACATTCCGGTCGTTGCCTTCTCCGTCGGTGAAGAAGAGCTGGCCGGTCTCGACACCGCACCGCTCGTCGGCCACCTCGCCGCCTGGAACTACTTCCAGTCCGCCGATACCGATGCCAATGCCGAGTTCATCGAAGCCTGGCATGCTTTCATCGGCGACGACAAGCGCGTGACCAACGATCCGATGGAAGCCCATTTCATCGGCTTCAACATGTGGGTCGAGGCCGTCAAGAAGGCCGGCACCACCGAGCCGGATGCGGTCATCGACGCCATTGTCGGCGTCTCCGTGCCGAACCTGACCGGCGGCTACTCCGCCATGATGCCGAACCACCACATTACCAAGCCGGTGCTGATCGGTGAAATCCAGGAAGACGGCCAGTTCGAGACCGTCTGGGAAACCTCCGGCCTCGTCGTCGGCGATGCCTGGTCCGACTACCTGGAAGGCTCGAAGGATCTGATCGCCGATTGGCGCGCGCCGCTTTCCTGCGGCAACTTCAACACCGCCACCGGCAAGTGCGGCGGCTCCGGGTCCTAAGGGAGGAGCGGAGTTGGGACGGGTCTTCCGAGACCCGTCCTCCTTCCCGGTCCTGCGGGACCGGGAGTTTGTCCGAGATGGAAGCCATTTCCACTCTCCACCTCATCCTGAGGAGGACCACTAGGTCCGTCTCGAAGGATGGGCGGCAAGCTCGGAAGCAAGTGGCCCATCCTTCGAGACGCCGTCACGCGGCTCCTCAGGATGAGGTCGAAAGTCGAAAGCCAAGAACGCTGGTGGACACATGTCCTTGAAGAGATCCCTTCTCCTGCTGCTTTGCCTGCTTAGTAGCCTTCTTGCCGGATCGGCCCTCGCCCAGAGCGACCCGGAAGCCCTGCGCCCGCTGATCAACGAACTCGCCAAGGGCAAGTACGACCAGACGGAAAAGCAGATCGGTGCACTTGCCGCAACCGGCGATCCGGTGGTCGCGCCAGCCCTGGAGGCTCTCAGCGACGGCGATCTTTATGTGCGCAAGGCGGATGGCGAGGTCTTCATCACCAAAAAGGCCGGCAAGGGCTTCGCCCTGATCGATCCGTTGACCATGGAAACGGTCGGCGAAGCCGGGAAGCGGGATGTCGAGAAGATCAAGGTCAACAACAAGCTGCGACGGGTGATCCGCTCCGCGCTTGGCTCACTCACCCTGATGGCACCCGATCCGAAGGTGCGAAGGGCGGCTGCGGAAGCGATCTTCAAGGCCAAGGATCCGGACAGCATCGAAGCCCTGGATGCGGCGATTGCCGCGGAGACCGATGACGGCGTGCGCACCGTGATGGAGGAGGCCCGTGCCGCTGCGGTGCTGAATTCCGGCATGGACGAGGCCGCGAAGCTCGACGCCGTCGCGACGCTCTCGAACATGGGCAACCGGAGTGCCCTTTCCCTGCTGATCGCAGTGCAATCCTCTTCCGACGGCCCGGTGCATGACGCGGCGACAAAGGCCGTTACCAAGATCGAGAAATCCATCGCCGCCTGGGATGCGGCGCAGAATGTCTGGTACGGCCTGTCGCTTGGCTCCGTGCTGCTGCTGGCCGCAATCGGCCTTGCCATCACCTTCGGCGTGATGGGCGTCATCAACATGGCCCATGGCGAGATGGTGATGATCGGGGCCTATGTGACCTTCGTGGTGCAGGAGTTCATCCGCACATCGGCACCGGGCCTTTTCGACTATTCGCTCTTCATCGCCCTGCCGCTGGCCTTCGCGACATCCGGTCTTGTCGGTATCGCCATCGAGCGCGGCGTCATCCGCTGGCTCTACGGACGTCCGCTGGAAACGCTGCTTGCCACCTGGGGCATCTCGCTGGTGCTGCAGCAGGCGGTGCGATCGATCTTCGGTCCGACCAACCGCGAGGTCGGCAACCCGGACTGGATGTCCGGCGCCTTCGAAATCGGCCAGATGACGATCACCTATAACCGCATGTGGATCATCGTCTTCGCCATGCTGGTCTTCGCCGGACTGATGCTGGTGCTGAAAAAGACACCCTTCGGGCTCTATACCCGTGCCGTCACCCAGAACCGGCGGATGGCCGCCTCCATGGGCATCCGTACTCCCTGGATCGACGCCCTCACCTTCGGCCTTGGCTCCGGCATTGCTGGGATTGCCGGTGTCGCGCTCTCCCAGATCGACAACGTCTCGCCGAACCTCGGTCAGGGCTACATCATCGACAGTTTCATGGTCGTGGTCTTTGGCGGTGTCGGCAATCTCTGGGGCACGCTGGTGGGCGCGATGACACTCGGTGTCGTCAACAAGTTCCTCGAGCCCTATGCCGGGGCGGTCCTCGGCAAGATCTTCGTGCTCGTCTTCATCATCCTCTTTATCCAGAAGCGTCCAAGGGGCCTGTTTGCCCTCAAGGGCCGGGCAGTCGAAGCATGATGACCTCCTTCCTCTTCCGCGCCATGGACGCCCGAGCCGGGATTTTCCTCGCCATCATGGCGGCTGCCATCATCCTTGTGCCTGCCGGAAACCTGCTGGTGCCCGAAGGTTCGCCCTTCCATGTGCCGACCTATGCGGTCACGCTGATGGGCAAGTACCTGACCTATGCCCTGCTCGCCCTGGCGGTGGATCTGGTCTGGGGCTATTGCGGCATTCTCTCGCTCGGCCATGCGGCGTTCTTCGCTCTCGGCGGCTATGCCATGGGCATGTATCTCATGCGACAGATCGGCAGCCGCGGCGTCTATGGCGATCCGATCCTGCCGGATTTCATGGTGTTCCTGAACTGGAAGGAACTGCCCTGGTACTGGCTCGGCTTCGACATGTTCTGGTTCGCGGCGCTGATGGTGGTGCTGGTGCCGGGACTGCTCGCCTTCATCTTCGGCTGGTTCGCCTTCCGCTCGCGCGTCACCGGCGTCTATCTCTCCATCATCACCCAGGCGCTGACCTATGCGCTGCTGCTTGCCTTCTTCCGCAACGACATGGGTTTTGGCGGCAACAACGGCCTGACCGATTTCAAGGACATTCTTGGCTTTGACATTCAGGCCGACACGACCCGCGCCGGCCTGTTTGCAGCCTCAGGCCTGGCGCTGGTCGTGTGTTTCCTCATCTGCCGGGCGCTGACTCGCTCCAAGCTTGGCAAGGTGCTGGTTGCGGTGCGTGACGCGGAAAGCCGCACACGCTTTCTCGGCTACCGGGTGGAGCACTACAAGCTCTTCGTCTGGACCCTGTCGGCGATGATGGCCGGCGTCGCCGGGGCGCTTTATGTACCGCAGGTCGGTATCATCAACCCGGGCGAGTTCGCCCCTGCCAACTCTATCGAGGTTGTGATCTGGGTGGCCGTCGGCGGCCGCGGGACGCTTGTCGGCGCCGTGCTCGGCGCGGTCCTGGTCAACTTCGCCAAGACCTGGTTCACCGCCGCCCTTCCCGATATCTGGCTCTTTGCGCTCGGCGGTCTCTTCGTGGTCGTCACCCTGTTCCTGCCGAAGGGTATCGTCGGCACGATTTCCCAGGGCTGGACGGCACTGCGCCAGCGCAAGATCTCGGCCGCCTACGAGGCTGGCTCCGACGAGCCGCCGAATGCGCCTCCGCAGTCTCCCGCCGCTACGGACAGAGTAGCACCGGCAAAAGCCGGCCGGACGTCATCCACCGCCTCGGCTCCCGTCGACGCCGAACCCCAGCCCGCGGAGTAGACCCATGGCGCGTTCCACCAGCCTTCTTTATCTCGACGGCGTGTCGGTCTCCTTCGACGGCTTCAAGGCGCTGAACGAGTTGTCGCTGACGATCGCACCCGGAGAGATGCGTGCCATCATCGGCCCGAACGGCGCCGGCAAGACCACGATGATGGACGTCATCACCGGCAAGACGCGACCGGATCGCGGCGAGGTCTATTTCAACGGCACCGTGGATCTTACCGGCGAGGACGAGGCCTCGATCGCAGAGCTCGGCATCGGCCGCAAATTCCAGAAACCGACGGTCTTCGAAAGCCACACGGTCTGGGACAATCTGGAACTGGCGCTGAAAGCGCCGCGCGGTCCTTTCGCAACACTGTTCCACGTCATTTCCGGCGGCGAAAAGAGACGGATCGAGTATCTTCTCGATCTGATCCGCCTCGGTTCCAAGCGAAGCGAGCTTGCCGCCAATCTCAGTCACGGACAGAAACAATGGCTGGAAATCGGCATGTTGCTGGCACAGGATCCGAAACTGCTTCTGGTGGACGAACCCGCTGCCGGCATGACGGATGCCGAAACGGCGGAAACCGCGGAATTACTGAAGGATATCGCCAATGATCACTCGGTCGTCGTGGTCGAACACGACATGGTGTTTGTGCGCTCCCTGGGCGTCAAGGTCACGGTTCTTCACGAAGGCTCGGTCCTGGCTGAAGGCTCCCTCGACCATGTCTCAGCCGACGAACGCGTCGTGGAAGTTTATCTCGGACGATGACTGGGACACCTGACTTCGCCTGGAAAACCACCCCAGAGAGCCTTGCTCGAAGAGACAGATGCCATGCTGCAAGTTGAAAACATCGACCTACACTATGGTGCCGCCCAGGCGCTGAAGAAAGTTTCGCTGACCGCCGAAGTCGGCAAGGTCACCTGCCTGATGGGCCGCAACGGCGTCGGCAAGACCTCGACGCTGCGCGCCGTTGCCGGTCAGCACGGCATCAGCGCGGGCAAGATCCTCTGGGACGGAGAAGACATCTCCTCGCTCGCTGCCCATGCCCGCGCCAAGAAGGGCATCGCCATCGTGCCGCAGGGGCGCGAGATCTTCCCGCTCCTGTCGGTCAAGGAGAACCTTGAAACCGGTTACGCACCGATCCCGCGCAAGGACCGGTTCATTCCGGACACGATCTTCGAACTTTTCCCGGTCCTGAAGGACATGCTGTCCCGCCGCGGCGGTGACCTTTCCGGCGGTCAGCAGCAGCAGCTTGCCATTGCCCGCGCCCTCGTCACCCGGCCGAAGCTTCTGGTCCTTGACGAGCCGACTGAAGGAATTCAGCCGTCGATCATCAAGGATATCGGCCGGGCGATTTCCTGGCTGCGCGATCAGGGCACCATGGCCATCGTTCTGGTGGAACAATATTTCGAATTCGCCCGGGACCTTGCCGACAACTACGCAGTCATGGACCGCGGCGAAGTGGTGCTTTCCGGCGCAGGTGCGGATCTTTCGGAGACGGAAGTGCGGCGTTATCTGACGGTGTAATGAAGCCGCCGAGCCCTTGATTCCACCTCCTCCTGAGGAGGACCGTCAGGTTCGTCTCGAAGGACGGGCCGCTTGTTCCAGAGCATGCCGCCTATCCTTCGAGACGCACGAAATCGCGCTCCTCTGGATGAGGGAAAGAGCGCGGCGAAACTTATCTAGCCAGCCCATTTGACGTCCGCTTTGCACTTGATAGGGTGCAGGCACTTCACCTGCCCTCTCTGTCACATCAGCCGGACCGTCATGTCAGAAACTCTCTCAAGCGCCGCCATTGCAGCGATCATCGGTGCCGTTGACGCGAAATTCGAAGACGAAGTCGCCTTTCTGCAGGAGATCGTCCGCGCCCCCTCCTTGCGCGGCGAGGAAGCCGGCGTTCAGAAAATCGTTGCCGGGGCGCTTGCCGGACGTGGCTATGAGGTCGAGACCTATCCGGTTGATGTCGCGGCCCTGAAACACCATCCGGCCTACTCACCAGCCACCATCGATTATACGGGCACCTTCAATGTCAGCGGCCGGAAACGGCCGTCATCACCCTCCGGCCGCTCGCTGATCCTCAACGCCCATGTCGATGTCGTCCCGACCGCCAATGCGGAAGCCTGGACCCATCCGCCCTTTGCCGCCATCCGCGAAGGTGACTGGCTGTTCGGCCGGGGCGCCGGTGACATGAAGGCGGGTCTTGCCGCCAATCTCTTCGCGGCCGACGCCATCGAGGCTGCGGGTTTCCGGCTTCAGGGGCCGCTGGAAATCCAGTCGGTCATCGACGAGGAGGTAACGGGCAACGGCACGGCTGCTGCCATCGCGCGGGGTGCGAACGCCGATGCAGTGCTCATTCCCGAACCGACGGACGAGGACGTTATCTGCGCCAATTCCGGGGTGATAAAGTTCAAGATCACCGTCCAGGGTGTCCCGGCCCATCCTCGTGAACCGGAGTCCGGCCTCAGTGCCATCGAAGCGGCATTCCTGGTGATCGCTGAGCTCAAGGCGCTTGAAGCGACCTGGAACGCGGAGAAGGCCAATCACTCAGGTTTCGAGGGATTGCGCAATCCGGCCAGCCTGAACATCGGCACGATCACGGGCGGCGAATGGCCGTCTTCCATCCCCTTTGAATGCATGTTCGAAGGCAGGATCGGCTTTTACCCCGGCGACGATCCGGCTGTGCGGATGACCGCATTCGAGGCAGTCCTCCAGGAACTTGGAACGCGCGATCCGCGCCTTGCAAAAGCCAATCCGCGCCTGGAGTGGGTCGGCACCTGTCAGGCGGGTTATCGCCTTGCGGCGGGAAGTGATGCCGAAACCGTCCTTGGGCAAGCTCATCAGGCCGCGACCGGACAGGACCTGAAGCGCTCCATCATGGCCTGTTATCTCGATGCGGCGCTCTACATCAATCACTCCGGTCTGACCGCCCTCACCTATGGCCCGGTCTCGAAGAACATCCACGGGATCAACGAATGCGTGAACCTGCCGTCGCTGAAACGGGTGACCCGTTCGATAGCCCTCTTCACCGCCGCCTGGTGCGGCATCGCGGCCAAATGACCGACAGGCTGGCGATTTGAGGTCATGCCAATTGATTGCTGCGGCGAAAGCCGGTACCAACGCGCACGAAATATCGTGCACGGCCCGGCGCAGCAAACAGGGCCGGATCGCCGTGAGCGGTCGGAGAATGATTTAGAGCTTTAGGACGTACCATGCGCGTTGCAATGATTGGAACCGGCTATGTCGGTCTGGTTTCCGGGACATGTTTTGCTGATTTCGGTCACGTGGTGACCTGCATCGATAAGGACGCGAGCAAGATCGACGCGCTCAACAACGGCCGCATTCCGATCTATGAGCCGGGCCTGCAGGATCTCGTTGCCAAGAACGTTGCCGAAGAACGGCTCTTCTTTTCGACCGACCCGACGGAAGCGATCCGTCAAGCGGACGCGGTTTTCATTGCGGTCGGCACACCGACCCGCCGCGGCGACGGCCACGCGGACCTTTCCTACGTCTATGCGGCCGCGGAAGAAATCGCCGGCCTGATCGAGGGCTTTACCGTCATCGTCACGAAGTCGACCGTTCCGGTCGGCACGGGCGACGAGGTCGAAGCGATCATTGCCAAGGCCAACCCGGACGCTAATTTTGCCGTCGTCTCCAATCCGGAGTTCCTGCGCGAAGGCGCAGCCATCAACGACTTCAAGCGACCGGACCGGGTTGTCGTCGGAACGGACAGCGATGAGGCGGTCGAGGTGATGAAGGAGCTCTACCGGCCGCTTTATCTCAACGAGACGCCGATCATCGTGACCCGCCGCCGCACGTCGGAGCTGATCAAGTACGCCGCCAACGCTTTCCTCGCGGTCAAGATCACTTTCATCAACGAGATTGCCGATCTGTGCGAGAAGGTCGGGGCGAATGTGCAGGAAGTCTCCCGCGGCATCGGCCTCGACAACCGCATCGGCAACAAGTTTCTGCATGCAGGCCCGGGTTATGGCGGTTCCTGTTTCCCGAAGGATACGCTGGCATTGTCGAAGATTGCCGCGGAAGCCAACTCGAGCCTGAAAATCGTCGACAGCGTGATTGAGGTGAACGCGGCCCGCAAGAAGCGGATGGCCGACAAGGTCATCGACTTCATGGGCGGCGACGTTGCCGGGAAGACCATCGCCCTGCTGGGTCTCGCCTTCAAACCCAACACGGACGACATGCGCGATGCGCCGAGCCTCGACATCGTGGCCAAGCTCCAGGAAGCGGGTGCAAAGATCCGCGCCTATGATCCGGCAAGCATGGAAGAAGCCACGAAGCTGATGTCGGACGTTCTCTTCTGCGACGGGCCCTACCACGCCATCGAAAATGCAGACGTGGTTGTAATCGTCACGGAGTGGGACCAGTTCCGCGCGCTCGATCTGGACCGGGTCAAATCGCTTGTGAAAGCGCCGAAGGTCGTCGACCTGCGCAACATCTACAAGCCCGACTACATGCAGGCCCACGGTTTCGACTACACCAGCGTCGGCCGCAGCTACTGACGCAGCACTTCGGCGATTGCCTGAATTTTATAGCGCCGGGTTCCGCGGAACCCGGCGATTTCGTTTCAATCTTACGAAAATTTCATATCACATTTGCACTTTGGATTATTGCTACCGCACCGTCAGCATGGTAACCAAATCCTTAACGGATAAGAATTTTCCGTTTTCTGTTAACCAAATATTAACGATGTCATAGCGCTTGCGGCCGCAGCCTTATAGGATGCTTTCGCACGCCAACTAGTTGCGCGTACCGGTTTGAGGCTGGCAATCTTGGCAGACGAAACAGTTTCATACGAAGCAGAAGATCACGTCCGCGATACAATGAATATCGCCGGCTTCGTGACCTGGGGACGCCGGGATAGCCGATCCGGCACAGCGATGCGGCCTCACGGGACCAACGGGTCTCTGGTGGCCGGGACAATCAACAGCGGCCTGAAAAAGCTGCTCGACCTGACAGGCGCAACTGCCGGCCTGATCCTGCTGTTTCCCCTCTTCGTTGCAATAGCGGTTGCAATCAAGCTGACCAGCCGGGGTCCGGTCTTTTTCCGGCAAGCCCGCTACGGCCTGAACGGGGCGCCTTTCGAAGTGCTCAAGTTCCGGACCATGCACAACGACTTGTGCGACAGGTCCGGCGTCAGCCAGACCGTTGAAAACGACCCGCGCGTGACCTTTGTCGGCGCATTCCTGCGCAAGAGCAATTTCGACGAGCTGCCGCAACTGATCAACGTATTGCGGGGCGACATGTCGCTGGTCGGGCCGCGCCCGCATGTGCCGGGAATGCTCGCGGCGGGCATGCCCTACGAGGTTTTCGATCCCCGCTACATGGACCGGCACCGGGTATTGCCCGGCATCACCGGCCTCGCACAGGTCAACGGTTTCCGCGGCGAAACGCGGGAGGCCTACGCAGCCCGCATGCGCCTGGAGCACGATCTTGCCTATGTCCGGCAGCACTCCGTCGTGCTGGACGTGAAGATCCTCTTTGTCACCGTCGTGAAGGAATTCTTCAGCGGCAACGGCTACTGAACCGGCGGCTTTTCCGCCGTCTCAGCCCGAGCTGCACAGCGTCGCCATGCGCTGCAGCGCAAGAAGATATCCTTCGACGCCGCAGCCGGCGATCACCGCATCCGCCCGCGCCGACACATAGGAATGGTGCCGGAAGCTCTCGCGCCTGTGGATATTGGAGATATGGACCTCGATCACGGGACAGGTGCAGGCGCTGAGGGCGTCCAGGATCGCGATCGACGTGTGCGTATAGGCAGCAGGGTTGATGATGATGCCGGCGGCAGCCTCGCGGGCCTCGTGGATCCAGTCGATCAGGTCATGTTCGGCATTGCTCTGGCGGAACACGATCTCCAGCCCCACCCGCTCGCCAAGCAGCTCGCACATCTGGCGCACGTCTTCCAATGTCTGCGACCCGTAGATCTCCGGCTCCCGCTTGCCGAGAAGATTGAGATTCGGTCCATTCAGGACATAGATGATTTTGGCCATGCTCTACCACTTTAAGGTCGATCGGCTTTTGTCGGTTCAACCGGTTCCGGTTGATCGGCCGCAGATCTTAATTACCCCGGCAGCATGCCCCGGCCTGCGGATTTTTGCCAAGAAATTCGCTGCCTTGCGGGAAAAGCTTGTGGACGGTTTTCGAATGCCCTAGAAGCGCATTCGCACGCACTTGCACTGACCGGGCTTACGCATTATTAACTATAAAACTCCAGTGTGAGACAACATTCGGCTCTACGGGAAATCATGATAAAGCTGCGCGAACGGCTAGACACATTCGAAGCTTTGATGGCGGCCATCGAAGGCTATCATCACCTGCCGATCGACGTACTTTCCCAATTTCTGCTGGATCACTACACTGTCGATCTGGACGTGCTCGCCCAGTTTGCCGAAGCCGCGGAAGCCAAGTCCGCGCAGGGCGCCCAGGGCGCCCAGTCTTTTCAGACCGCTCCTGCAGCGCAGGCAGCCCAGTCCGCAGCCTGATATTTTCCTGAAGATCCGCGGCGCTTAACCGATTGCGGTGACGTTTTCTTCGCCACCACCGTTCGAACCTGGCGGCTGTCCTGGCCCGCCTTGCCAGATTTTCTGGCGGTTGCGGATTTCGCGCGGGGCCGGCCCGAAATAGGTCGCGGTCTTGATGAAATCGCGCGGATGCAGGATCACGCTCGATACCCGCTGGTAAAGCGCCTTGGCGGAAATCGGCTTCGACAGCAGTTCGTGCACACCGAGACGGCGAGCTTCCACGATACGGCTGCGCTCCGTATGTGCCGTCACCATGATAATCGGAATATAGGCAAAGGGATTGTTCGGGCTGCGGATCATGCGCACCATGTCGGCGCCGTCCAGGATCGGCATCACCCAATCCAGAATGAGGATATCCGGGTTCGCCCGGTCCATGGCCTCAAGGCCGGACGCGCCATCTTCCGCCTCGACAATGCGCCGCGCGCCGAAGCCCTGCAGCATGGTGCGCAGGATCGTCCGCATATAGGCACTGTCTTCGACCAGCAAGAATGTCAGCGAGGCAAGATCAAGGCTCACCTAGTCCTCCATGTTTGGACCCAGTCTTGACAGGAAAGTCTGAACAATGAGTTAGCCGCGGTTACCCCGTCGGACGCATACACTCACCAGCACAACCAGTAGCACTGCAGCAGCACACCCACGCCTGCAACCTGAAATCTTCAAAATAGGCTAGGAATACAAGAAGAGATTTCACCCCTTGGTAATATTGCGGCGAATTAATCTTTTGGCTCGAGCCATGTTAACGGGACTTTCAAAACTCCGGCGCCATGGTTGCGGCACGAAATTGAACCTTATGAGAAGCCCTTGCCGACGATTGTAAGAACCATGTCCCGGGACCAAGACCCTTTCGGAGAAGACGACGCGCTCTCCTTTGAGCACCAGCCGTCCGACCCCGGCTCAAACGGAACTCTGCGGGACAATCTGCTGCTTCTGGCCGGAATCGGCCTGGTGCTGCTTGCCACCGGCATGGCACTTGCCAACGTCCTTTAGAGCACGTCGCGAAGAAGTGGGTTCCGGTTTTTCGCCAAAAGACGTGCGTCCAGAACGAGATAAAGCGGGTCACGTGAATTCAAATGAACGCGACACGCATTGGCATCCGGCGCTTCTGCGCCGGATGACGCCTCGCCTTATCCTGCCACAGGCCGTCTTGCGCTGAAGAGCGCGACACATCCGATCCGCTCGATCTCCACTTCGCCAAAGCGTTTTTCAAGTTCCAGCCGCAAGGAGGCTTCGGTGTCCTGCTCGTTAGAGAAGACACCCTTGGCGTTATAGATCTGCATGAGCTTGCGCGCGGCCGCCGATCGGGGGGCGTCGCCTTGCAGGATCGTCGCGCCGAAGACCGTGCCGTCTTCCGCCAGATGCGGTCGCAGATGGTCGAAGAGGCAAGCCTTGTCAGTCATCGTTCCGGGCAGGCAGTGGAGTACATAGTTCAGCGCGATGGAGCCGAACCGGCCGAGTGTCGCCGGCCAGGGCACCAGTGCATCGGCCTGCACCTTGGCGGGCCGGTAACGTTCGATCCGGCCGGCCGCCTTGTCCAGGCACAGCGGGTTCGGATCCATCAGCGTGATCTTCGGCTTGGCGACAGGAAACGTGGCCTTGTCGAGGAAATAGCCGGTGCCGACACCGATATCGAGGTGACCTTCCGCAAGGTGCCGGTCGTACAGCGACACCATGTGCCGGCTGGGGCAACGCCACAGAAAACGGTTGGAGAAACCAAGCACCAGCGCATCGTAGATGGCCAGGGACTTCGCCGAATAGATCGCGTAGCCCGGCTTGTGCGCCTCCGGAAACTGCTCCATGCCGCCTGCTCTCCCGTTGCTGTCACAGGCGAACGTGGCTAGGCTTCCCTCGTAAACTTGTCAAGGAAGACGCCCTACCTGTCCGGCAGATCGTCGTCATCCAGGATGCGCCATTTCGCGCCTTCCAGATCGTCATACTGACCGCTCTTGAGCGACCACAAAAAGGCACCGAGCCCCAGGGCTCCCAGCAGCAGTGCAATCGGTATCAGATAGATCAGAACGTCCATGGCCTATCCCCGCACCGGTTCGTCGATACTGGACCGCGCTGCCTTGCGGGCATCTGCACCGTTAGCGGTGTCGGGGCCGGGACTGGCCGATGCGTCGCCCCAGCGCAGTTTGAGCGCATTTGCCGTGACGGCCAGAGATGATGCCGACATGGCAACGGCCGCCATTAATGGCGTCACGAAGCCGGCAACGGCGATCGGGACCGCAATGACGTTGTAGAGCGCGGATATCCAGAGGTTCTGCTCGATAGCCGCACGCGCCCGTTTCGAGATATGCAGCGCATCGACAACCGGCTGCAGCTTCTCTCCCAGGAAAACCGCGTCGGCGGCCGCCTGGCTGAGATGGACGGCGGAAACCGGCGACAGCGACACATGCGCCCCGGCCAGGGCCGGCGCGTCGTTCAGCCCGTCGCCGACCATCAGCACCTTGCGGCCCTCGGCCTGCAGCGCTTCCAGCCGGGCAATCTTCTGCGCCGGCTTCATGCCGGCCTGCCAGTCGGCAATGCCGAGGGCGGCGGCGCAATCGCGAACCGCAGGTTCGGTGTCGCCGGAGAGGATTTCCAGCCGGTACCCGGTTGCCTTCAGCCGGTCGATGACGGCGCGTGCATCCGGCCGCAGACGCTGGCGGAAAGCAAGCAGGCGAGCCGGAGCATCGCCAAGACGGACGGCAAGAAGGGAGACGCCGGGATAGTCGGCAAGAACCTGTGCGATCTCGACTTCGGACGCCCCGCAGAAGTGCGGGCTGCCGAGCCGGAACACTTTGCCGTCGACGTCGGTCTCCAGACCCATGCCGGGGACTTCCGTCACCTCCGGCAGCGGCTGGATGGCACCTGTCGCCTTGACGAGCGCCGCCGACAGCGGATGGCGGCTAGCCAGCGCCAGGCGACCGGACAGGGCGAGCATGCTGTCTGCCGGATCGATCCTGCTGCACAGGTCCGGTTCGGCGAGCGTCAAGGTGCCGGTCTTGTCGAATAGGATCGTATCGGCATCCGAGAGGCGTTCGATGGTATCGCCGGAATTGAGGAGGACACCGCGCCGGAAAAGCTGACCGGAGGCCACCACCTGGACCGCCGGTACGGCAAGTCCGAGCGCGCAGGGGCAGGTGATGATGAGAACGGAAATGGAAATGACGAGCGAGGGCTGCCAATTGAGACCCGCCATCAGCCAGCCGAGAAACGTCAACCCGGCCGCGCCATGCACCAATGGTGCGTAGAGACGGGCGGCCCGGTCGGCGAGGCGCACGTATTTGGATTTGGCCTGGGACGCGGCCTCCAGCAGCCGGTTGACCTCATCGAGCAGCGTTGCCCCCGACGCGGCCTCGACGCGCACCTGCAGCGCCCCTGCCCCGTTCAGCGTCCCGGCATAGACCCGCTGACCGGGCTTGACCGGCACCAGGATGCTCTCGCCGGTCACAAGGCTCTGATCGATCTCGGAGCTGCCCGTCTTGACCACACCGTCGACCGGGACGCGCTCGCCGCCGGAGACAAGCACGAGGTCGCCTGCCGCGATCTTCGAAAGCGGCACCTCGCGCACGTTTCCGTCCGGATTGATGCGCGCGGCGACTTCCGCCTTCAGGGCAGCGATGTTCTCGGCGAAGGATCGCGTGCGGCCCTTCATGTTGTGATCGAGATACCGTCCGACCAGCAGGAAGAACAGCAGCATGACCGCGGATTCGAAATAGACGTGATGCTGGTGCTGCACGGTCTGGACAATGGACAGCGCCACCGCCAGGGTCACGCCGATGACAATCGGCACATCCATGTTAAGCCGGCCTGCGACGAGTGCGTTGAAGGCACTGCGGAAAAAGGGGCGGCCTGCATAGGCAACCGTCGGCAGCGCGATCAGGGCCGACAGCCAGTGAAAGAAGTCGCGCGTTTCCGGCGTGATGTCGGTGGCATTGCCCGACCAGACGGAGACCGACAGCAGCATGATGTTCATGCCCGAAAAGCCGGCAACGGCGAGACAGCGCAGCAGTTCCTTTCCCGTGCGGTCCTGGCGCGCCTTCTGACTGGCAGGGTCGAAAGGATGGGCCGTGTAACCCAGCCGGGCGAGTTCCGAGACGATTTCGTCAGCGCCGGTCTCGTCCTCCACCCAGTCGACGGCGAGGCGCTGGCTGGTCAGGTTCACCCGGGCGGTCCGGATGCCGGGAAGCTTTCTGAGGCCCCTTTCGATCTCGCCCATGCAGGCAGCACAGGTGATGCCGTCGACAGCGAGATCCATGTGGACCGCGCCATCCTTGCCTTCTGTAACAAATGCCTGCCAGTCGCGCTGATGCCTTGTCACGGTTGTAGACCTAGTCCTTCAGGAAGATCCGGTTCTCGGAGCGGAACTTGCGGGTCCCGTCCTGTTCGATTTCCAGGATGAGCGTCCAGTTGCCGTCGGCAACCGTTTCCACGTTGCCGACATAGCGCCCGCCGCCGTCGGCGGCGAAGGCCACTTCGACATCTGTGCCGTCATGCACCGGGTTACGCAGCAGGGCACGCAGCGTCACGCCAAAAAGCGGCGTTCCGCCGGCGTCAGTTGCGGTGACGATGAGCTTGCCGCCCTCGTCCGCGGTACGGACGAAATCCGTCGAGACCTGCCAGTTCAGCTCCGCCTGCACCTTGGCCGCGGCAATCTCGCTGTTATAAGCCTGTCCGGCCTCGTAGGAGCTTTCCACCACCACGCCCGGGAAAGACCCGAGCGCGAGATAGATGAACACCGCATTGGCCGCGAACACCACGGCGAAGAAGCCGAGAAGCCAGGCCAGAACCGTCCTGCCGGTGATCGCCTTGGGGTCTTTCATGTTGGATTGAACCATCGACATCCGTTGCTCCTCAAGGCTTTTCCGGTGCTTTGAACGTGTCTTTTGCCGTGACCACCTCACCCATCACGCTTTCGGTGATACGGAAGGTGACCGGCGTCGAATGCGGCATGTGCTCCCAGGGGGGAGAGGTGACCAGGATGCGCACCTCCCGCGTCGTGTCCGAACCGACGGAGATGATCGGCCGCCCGGCAAAGGTGTCTTCCACGCCGACAGCCTCGACCAGCGAGTTCGGGGGCATTCCTTCCACGTGCAGCATGAAGGACCGCTCGTGGCGGCGCTTGTTGGAGAGGCGCACCGTATAACCGTTGCGCACCGAACCGTCGGACTGCTCGACGAAAACCGGGTTGCGGTCATGCAGCACGCTGATATCGGCAAAGTCGCGGTTCACAAGCGTGAACAGCATGATGGCACAGACAACGGCAATGATGGCCACATAGATGACCGTGCGCACGCGCACGATCTCGTAGACCGGCTCCTTGCCCTCAAGCCGGCGCTCGATGTTCTCGTCCGTGTCGTAGGCAATCAGCCCTTTCGGCTTGCCGATCTTGGTCATGACATTGTCGCAGGCATCGATGCACAGGCCGCACTGGATGCAGTCGAGCTGCATGCCCTTGCGGATGTCGACACCGGTCGGGCAGACCTGGAAACACTGGTAGCAATCGACGCAGTCGCCCGCAGGCAGCCCCTGGTCAGCCAGCTTCCTGTTCTGCTTCAGGGAACCGCGCGGTTCACCCCGGTCCCAGCGATAGGTGACGTTGAGCGCCTTCTCGTCGGTCATCGCCGCCTGGATGCGCGGCCACGGGCACATGTAGATGCACACCTGTTCGCGCATGAAACCGGCCAGCAGATAGGTCGTCGTCGTCAGAATGGCGATCCAGGTATAGGCGATCATCGGCGCCTGGAAGGTCAGGAGCTGCCAGACCAGCGTCGGCGCATCGTTGAAGTAGAGCACCCAGGCCCCGCCGGTCCACCAGGCGATCATCAGCCAGAAGAAGTGCTTGGTGGCGCGTTTGCCGACCTTGCCGAAGGTCCAGGGTTCCTTGTCGAGCGCGATGCGCTCACGCCGGTCGCCCTCGATCTTGCGCTCCACCCAGAGGAAGAGGTCCGTCCAGACGGTCTGCGGGCAGAGATAGCCGCACCACACGCGCCCTGCGACCGCGTTCATGAGAAAGAGCGCGAGCGCCGCGATGATGAGGAGGCCCGTGAGATAATAGACCTCTTGCGGCCAGATCTCGATGAAGAAGAAATAGCCCCGCCGGCCTTCCATATCGACCAGGACCGCCTGTCCCGGCGCGTCCGGCCCGCGGTCATAGCGGATGAAGGGCAGGAAATAATAGATGCCAAGGGTGATGAAGAGCAGCGTCCACTTGATCCTGCGAAACAGGCCGTGGGTTGCCATCGGATAGATCTTCTTGGCCGACGCGAACCATTCCTCGGGTTGCGCGCCCTCGTTCGTCTCGGTGTCCGCAGACATACCGTCCGTCCTTTTAAACGCGATCCCGCCCCAATGGGATCTTCGACAAAGTCTTCGCCGCTAACCGATAGCAGCGTCATCATAAAATAAACCGGCGCAAAGCGTCATACTTTGCGCCGGATCAAATTGCTAAGGTTTTCCGGCACATTTGTCGCACCGGCGTCCCCCGATTACTGACCACCGCCGAAGGAGTGGACATAGACGGTCAGCGACTTGAGGGTCGCCGGGTCCAGGCGATCCACCCAGGCCGGCATCACGCCGTTGCGCGGGTTGCTGACCTGCGCCTTGATGGCGTCCAGCGATTTGCCGTAGAGGTAGTTGGCGGACAGCAGGCTCGGCGCACCGACTTCCTGGATGCCTTTCAGGTCTTCGCCGTGGCAAGAGGAGCAGTTGTCGTTATAGACGGACTGTCCGGCTTCCAGGTCGGCGCCCTCTTCCGTTTCCGCCCCGGCGCGGGAGGCAACGAAATTGGAGACCTGATCGATTTCCTCGCGGCTCAGGAGCTCGTCGCGGCCGAAGGCCGGCATTTCGCCGATACGGGCGTCGTCATGGCCCGAACGGATGCCGTATTCGAGGGTGGTGTGGATGTCATCCAGCGTACCGCCCCAGATCCAGGTGTCGTCCTGCAGGCTCGGATAGCCTTCCGCGCCAGTGCCGCCGCTGCCGTGGCAGGGAGCGCAGTTGTCGCCGAAGGCCGCCTGACCGGCCGCCTGCGCGAACGGCAGGAGTTCCGGACTGGTGGAGATTTCCTCCAGAGACGCCGCCACGATCTTGTCGGCGGTGCCCGACCTGTCGGCAATGCCCTTGTCGTAGGCGGCGATCGCCTCCTGACGCTGGTTGGCACCCAGCACACCCGTCGTGTAGCTGGAGATCAGCGGCCAGGACGGATAGAGCACCCAGTAGATCACGGCCCAGACAATGGTGGCATAGAAGAGATAGAGCCACCATTTCGGCAGGGGGTTGTTGAGTTCCTTCAGGCCGTCCCATTCGTGGCCGGTTGTTTCGACCCCGGAGATCTGGTCGACTTCCTTGTTGTGTATGTCTGCCATGGATCAGTCCTCCCGGAACGGGATTTGAGCGGCATCATCGAACTTCTTGCTGTTTTTCGGCCACAGCGCGTAGGCCAGAACGATGCCAAACAGGATCATGAAGTAGAGAAGGCCCCAGGTTTGCGCGAAGCCGGCGAATGCGGAATAGGTCTCGTTCATCGCTCTTACCTCGCGTTTGCCTTGTCGTCGTAGATCGAGAAGTCGACCATGGTGCCGAGAACCTGGAGATAGGCCACCAGGGCATCCATCTCCGTGACTTCCTTCGGATTTCCGTCGAAGTCGCGGATGGCGACACCTGGCCAGCGTTCCTCGAAGCTATCGGCGGCGTCCGTATCAGGCTTGGCCTGGCCGAGCAGGTCCGACGCGGCATTGGCGATCTGGTCCTCGGTATAGGGCACGCCGACGATGGCGTTCACGCTGAGATGCGCCTGTATGTCCCGCGTATTCAGGCGGTTTTCCGCCAGGAAGGGGTAGCCGGGCATGATGGAGGCCGGCACCACCGCGCGCGGGTCGATCAGGTGCTCCACATGCCAGTCGTCGGAATACTTGTTGCCGACGCGTGCCAGATCGGGGCCGGTACGCTTGGAGCCCCACTGGAACGGATGGTCGTACATGGATTCCGCTGCCAGCGAGAAGTGGCCGTAACGCTCCATTTCGTCGCGCATCGGGCGCACCATCTGCGAATGGCAGAGGTAGCATCCCTCGCGGACATAGATATCCCGTCCGGCCAGCTCCAGCGGCGTATAGGGCCGCATGCCTTCCGTCTTTTCGATCGTGCTCTTCAGGTAGAAGAGCGGTGCGATCTCGACCAGGCCACCGATGGCGACCATGACCAGAATGCCGATCAGAAGTATGAAGGAGTTCTTTTCGAAGACTTCGTGTTTTTTCCAAGCAGACATTTACCTGTCCCCCCTCATTCGGCCGCGGCCAGGGAGCCAGCCGGCGTGGCATCGGCTTCTTCAGCCTCGCCGTGACGGACGGTCATCCAGAGATTGTAGGCCATGATCACGGCGCCGAGCACAAAGAGCGCACCACCAAGAGCACGGATGATGTAGAAGGGATGCATTGCCTCCACGGTTTCCACGAAGGAGTATTCCAGGAAGCCGAGCGTGTTATAGGCACGCCACATCAGGCCCTGCATGATACCGGAGACCCACATCGCGGTGATGTAGAGCACGATACCGATGGTCGACAGCCAGAAGTGCACGTTGACCAGCTTCAGCGAATAGAGCTCACGCTTGTTCCACAGCCACGGAACCAGGCAGTAGATCGCCCCGAAAGAGATGTAGCCCACCCAGCCGAGCGCACCGGAATGCACGTGGCCGATGGTCCAGTCCGTGTAGTGCGACAGCGAGTTGACCGAGCGCAGGCTCATCAGCGGACCTTCGAAGGTGGACATGCCGTAGAAAGCGACGGAGACAACCATCATGCGCAGGACCGGGTCGGTTCTGAGCTTGTCCCAGGCGCCTGAAAGCGTCATCAGGCCGTTGATCATGCCGCCCCAGGAGGGCATCCACAGGATGATGGAGAATGTCGCACCCAGCGTCGAGGCCCACTGCGGCAGAGCCGTGTAGTGGAGGTGGTGGGGACCAGCCCAGATGTAGAGGAAGATCAGCGCCCAGAAGTGCACGATGGAGAGACGGTAGGAATAGACCGGCCGCTCGGCGCGCTTCGGGATGAAGTAATACATAATGGCGAGGAAGCCGGCGGTCAGGAAGAAGCCCACCGCGTTATGGCCGTACCACCACTGCACCATGGCGTCCTGAACGCCCGACCAGACGATGTAGGATTTGGTCGAGTAGATCGAGACAGGGATCGTCAGGTTGTTGACAATGTGCAGCATGGCGATCGTGACGATGAAGGCGAGGTAAAACCAGTTGGCCACATAGATATGCGGCTCCTTGCGCTTCCACAGCGTGCCGAGGAAGAGCAGCAGGTAGAAGACCCAGACGATGGTCAGCCAAAGGTCGGCATACCATTCCGGTTCCGCATATTCCTTACTCTGCGTGGCACCGAGCAGGTAGCCTGTGCCGGCGATCACGATGAAGGCGTTGTAGCCGAGGATCACGAACCAGGGCAGGATCTTGCCCGGCATGCGCACGCGGCAGGTGCGCTGCACCACATACATGGACGTTGCAAGCAGCACGTTGCCGCCGAAGGCAAAGATCACCGCCGAGGTGTGCAGCGGCCTCAAGCGGCCGAAATTGGTCCAGGGAAGATCGAAGTTCAGCACCGGATAGGCGAGCTGCAGTGCGATTACCAGACCGACTGTGAACCCGGCGATGCCCCAGAACATGGCCGCGATCGAGGCGAACTTGATCGGACCGAGATTGTAGTTGGGTTTGCCGTCGATTTCGGCAGGGATCGGCTCCCCGCCGTCATCGAAGTATTTCTTGAAGATAAGGAACACGCTGACGGCGGCGAACAAGGCGCCGATGCCTGCGTGGAATGCCATAACCTGATCGAATGTCTTGCCCGCGACGATGATGCAGGCAAATGCGAGAAGCACGAGGAAGATGGCAAAGCCCCCCTCCTCGAGCGAGATCATTCTGGCCTTGTGTTGTGCCATTTTTAGCGCCCCAGTCTTGAAATCGTTACAAGGTGCCACGATGGCACGACCATGCACACGAACCTTCAATCGTCGCGTTGATTCATATCAAGCTGCCGGATTTTGCACTGCGGCAAATCCCCTCCAAGGATCAGTATGCATTGGAAAAAATGTCGCGCACAAGGTGTAATCCGATCGCTACGCGATGCTGACACGGCGCTGCTGAAAGCAATCCGGAACGACACTCCAAGACCCTGTTCTTCGCCCTGGCCTGCGACACCATTGCTGTTGATGCTCTGCCGTCCTGACCGGATTTTCCTACAGGCTTCCCTCAAACCTGCTAAGTCAGATTGCCCACCAATTGCTTATTCGGCCCAGGGTCATCACGCCTTATCGTCCCGGGCAGCTCCATCCATACGGACGACCCGTTTGACCGCTCTTTCCAGCAAGAACACGTTACTTTCGCCCAATGCCACCGGCAGCCTCTGGATGGTCGCCGCCATGGGCGCCTTCGCGCTGGAGGACGCCTTCGTGAAAGCCACCGCCACACATCTGCCGGTATCTGAAATCCTGATCCTTTTCGGTCTCGGCGGCTCGGTGCTCTTCTTCATTCTTGCAAAGGCGAAGCGGGAAAGGATCTTCACCCGGGACGTCTTCGGGCGCATCATGCAGATCCGCTTCGCCTTCGAACTGGTCGGCCGCCTGTTCTATGTTCTGGCTCTTGCGCTCACGCCGCTCTCATCCACGACGGCCATTCTCCAGGCGACACCGATCTTCGTCGTCCTCGGAGCCTCGCTCTTCTTCGGTGAGAAGGTCGGCTGGCGCCGGTGGACCGCCATCCTGCTGGGTCTTCTAGGGGTCCTGATCGTGCTGCGGCCGGCGGGCGACAGCTTTTCGCTGCTGTCAATCCTGGCCGTCATCGGCATGCTGGGCTTTTCCGGCCGGGATCTCGCAAGCCGGGCCGCCCCGGCAACGCTCGGCACCACAATCCTCGGCTTCTACGGCTTCGTGACGATCGTTATTGCCGGCCTGCTCTACAGCCTCTGGGACCGGACGGCCTTCGTGCAGCCGGAACCACCCGCGCTTCTGGCCCTTGCCGCTGCCGTTTCCTGCGGCGTCTTTGCCTATAGTGCCTTGATGAAGGCCATGCGCACCGGCGAAATCGCCACCGTCACCCCGTTCCGCTATTCGCGCCTGCTTTTCGGCATCCTGCTCGGCACACTCTGGTTCGGCGAAAGCATCGACGCCTGGATGCTGACCGGCTGCGCGATCATCGTCGGCTCCGGGCTGTTCATTCTCTGGCGGGGAAACCGGGCGAAAAAAAACGTCCGCTGAACGCCCGGCCGTCTCAACCGGTGCTCCGAAGCACCTGCATGACCTGCGCGGCAGCCGCATTGCTTCGCCCGCCCGGCAGGCTCCAGAGACAGATTGCCTGCGACAGGGGCACCTCGACATCGAACGGTGCGATCAGGTCACCGGAGGCAAGGTGCGCGGCGACGAGCGACCTGTGCGCCATCAGAACGCCAGCCCCGTCAAGTGCTTCCTGAACCGCCAGCGCATAGAGCGAGAAGACCGGCCCGCGCGGCGCGAAAGTCTCGCCCGGCAGGGCGACTTCCGCCCATACCCTCCAGTCGTCCGCCCAGGTGGTGTCGGTCAGGCAGATCGCTTCCCGCAAATCCGCTGGTCTGGTCAGGCCAGCCGCCAATCGGGGCGCACAGACGGGCAATAACCTGTCGCCTTCGAACCAGACACCGTTTTCCTCCGGTTCGTCTCTGTAAAAAAGGCAGAGATCGAAGGGGACGCGCTTCAGGTTCGGCGGGGTTTCAAGGGCGGTGATCGAAACGTCTATCCCCGCCAGGCGGTCCCGCAGCATCGGCAATCTCGGCGCCAGCCAGAGCTGCGCCAGCGCCGGCAGGGCCGCTATATGGATCTTTCGCGGGGCTGCTTCCTGCCTCAGGTCCCGCACCGCCGTACCGAGCTGGTCGAAGGCGGCGATAAACCCGGGCAGCGCCCGTTGGCCGAGCGTTGTCAGACGGACACCCTTGGCGTGCCGTACAAACAGATCTGCCCCGATCTCCTCCTCCAGTCCCTTGATCTGCGCCGCCACCGCCCCCGGGGTCACCTGCAGTTCGGCCGCAGCAAGGGCAAAACCGCCCAAACGCGCCGACGCCTCGAAGGCCCGCAGCGCGTTGAGCGAGGGCAGTCTTGGAACGGGAGGCGCAACAGACATCTCGAAGCCTCAGTTTTTCTAGCCCTTGAAATTCTAAAATCTGATTTGCGCCACGGCAATACCTCATGGAAACTCTGTTGAAATCGACTTGGAGAGTGAACATGAGCGTCGCTGAAAAACGTCCCTGGCTTCCGGCCGCCGCAGTCTCCCGCATAGACGGGATCGCGCAGAGCATCGGCTCGCTGTCTTCGAAAGGCATTGCCGAGCGCATCGAGGCGCTGGCTGAAGAGAACCGGATGATCCACGAGAAGGACTGTTTCAACCTCAACCCGGCGACCAACATCATGAATCCGCGCGCGGAAGCGTTGCTTGCCTGCGGCATGGGGTCCCGGCCTTCGCTCGGCTATCCGGGCGACAAATACGAGATGGGCCTTGAAGCCATCGAGGAGATCGAGGTAATTGCGGCGGAGCTCGCCTGCGAGATCTTCCAAGCGGACTACGCGGAAATCCGCGTTGCCTCCGGTGCGCTGGCCAATCTCTATGCCTTCATGGCAACGACCCGGCCGGGCGATGCCATCATCGCTCCGCCCGCCTCCGTTGGCGGACATGTGACCCACCATGCACCGGGCTGTGCAGGTCTCTACGGCCTCGAAATCCACGAAGCCCCCGTCGATGCCGACGGCTACACCATTGATCTGGAAGGCCTGCGCAAACTGGCCCTTGAGGTCCGTCCCAAGCTGATCACCATCGGCATGAGCCTCAATCTCTTTCCCCATCCGGTGCGGGAGATCCGCGCTATCGCAGACGAGGTCGGCGCGCATGTTCTCTTCGATGCCGCCCATCAGTGCGGCATGATTGCCGGCGGCATCTTCGCCGATCCGCTTGCGGAAGGCGCTCACCTGATGACCATGAGCACCTATAAAAGCCTCGGCGGTCCGGCAGGCGGCCTCATCGTGACCAACGACAAGGCCTTGTCGGAGAAGCTGGATGCCATTGCCTTTCCCGGCCTGACTGCGAATTTCGATGCCGCCAAGTCGGCGGCTCTCGCCATCACCCTGCTCGATTGGCGCGATTACGGCGCGGCCTATGCGGCGGCAATGGCCGCGACCGCCAGGGCCCTGGCGGAGGCACTTGCCGGGGAAGGCATGCCCGTCTTCGCGACCACCCAGGGCGCGACCGCCTCGCATCAGTTCGCCCTGGAGGCTGCCCCGTTCGGCGGCGGCCAGACGGCCTCGAAAAAGCTGCGCAAGGCGGGCTTCCTTGCCTGCGGCATCGGCCTGCCGATTGCGCCGGTTGCGGGCGACATGAACGGCCTGCGCTTCGGCACGCCGGAGCTGGTGCGCTGGGGCATGACGGTGGAGGACATGCCGGAACTGGCACGGCTGATCGCGGACGCGCTCCGGTCGAACGATCCCGAGACCATGGCGGGGCGCGTCGCGGCCTGGCGGAGGAACTTCGACACATTGCATTTCATCCGGAGCTGAAACACCGATTGAGAAAAGGCTGCCGGACGGAGGATTTCAGGAGGTCTTGTCCGGCCGGTTCTGCCCCAGTACCAGCGCCGTCACGAAAGGCAGCAGCAGCACCATGCCGGTGAAGCGGGCAATCTGGTGGGCGGCGACGAAGGCCGGATCGAGATCCAGCATGAAGGCCAGCAGGGTCATGACCTCCAGCCCGCCCGGCGCATAGGCGAGCAACGCCTGGCCGAAGGGAATGCCGACAAGCTCGGCGACGATGAAGGCACCGATCAGCGACGTCAGGAACGCGGCGGCGAAGGCCGCCAGCGAAGCCCCGAGCACGCTGACGAACTGGCGAAATGTCATCGACGCGAAGCGGCAGCCGATATGGGCGCCCATCATGACGAAACAGGGCAGGACAATGTAGTTCGGCAGGACCAGCGTCAGCAGTCCCGAAGCGTTGAGGCCTGCGCTCATGAAGAAGGCGCCCGTCATCCATCCTCCCGGAACCCGCGTCTTCACGGCAAGCCAGGCAGCGGCGAGGCAGAGCGGCAGGCCGATGAGGAAATCATGGAGGCCGGAGACGTAGATCCGCGCTCCTCCCCCATCGACCGTACCGCTGGAGGAAACCACGGCAAAGGGCAGGATCGCTACCAGCACGAAGAGACGCAGGGACTGGCTGGAGGCAATGCGCGGCAGATCGGCGTTCCGGTCCGTGGCAAGCGCGATCACATAGGAGAGCGCGCCCGGGATCGCACCGAAATAGGCCGTCTCCCGTGACCATTTTGCGCCGTAATGCAGGACAACGTAGCCGGCAAGTGTGACGCAGACGACGACAAGCACCAGCATCGCCATGGAGACCGGCCATTCGCCGATGCGTTCCACCACGTCGGGATGAACGCCTGCCCCCATGGAAAGGCCGATCATGAAGAACAGCGCATCACGCAGTCGCGCCGGCATCAGTGTCGGCGCTCCGGCAAGCGTCGCGACGGCGACGAACACCATTGCGCCCGAGAGCCAGGCAGCGGGCAACTCCAGTAGATTGAAGGCAGCGCCGCCCAGCGCCGCGATCAAAAGGGTCAGGCTCAGACGCGCGGCGGCATGTTCGAAGGTGACTGGGGTCATAGTCAATGGCAACGGTCCTTTGACGTCCGACCCATCTTTAGCGCATTCCGCCGGCTGCGGAAAAGTGTGCGGGATGAGTCGATGGATTGAAGCCCTGCCGTCCGGTTGGATCCGGTCAGTCTGTTTCACCCGGAGGGCCAACGCTCACGCCCTATAGACCCAATGACGCCGCATTGCATGATTGATTGCAATGATCAACATGAACAAGTTTCATGCAGTCGTTCCCGGCAAGGTTCCTGGCCTTGGATCTGTGAAGGGTGTTCCCTCTATCAGCTCCTTCCGCGACGCCACTTCCACCGCCGGGCGCGCCTCCAGCAGCTTGAGCATTGCCTGCAGATGCGGTGTTGCTGCCGGCGTCCACTTGCCGGTGGCGGGATAGATCTGCGCCCAGCGCGCGCAGGCAGCCAGGTAGAGATCCGCGCAGCTGAGCTGCTGCCCCAAAAGGTACGGGCCGCCGGTGGCCGCGATTTCGGCATCGAGATGCGCAAGGCTCGCGCCGATGCGCTCAACGAGCGTTTCCAGAAAGACCGCATGGCGGCTCTCGTCCGGAAGGTAGCGTTTCACCTTGAAAGAAATGCGCAGGTCCGAATGGAGCGTGTTTGAGATGAAGAACAGCCATTTCAGGAACCGGCCGCGCCCGGGGGCGTGAGGGTCCGGAGCGAGTGCGCCATGCCGGTCGGCGAGAAAGAGCACGATGGCACCGGTTTCGAACATCGGCGCATCCTGGCCCGGCACCTCCAGCACGGGAATCAACCCTTGCGGATTGAGCTTGCGATACGCTGCCGACTTCTGCGCCGAGATCATCCTGTCGACCGGGACATAATCATAAGACTGACCCAACTCTTCCAGAACCATGCGCACGACATAGTTGGCGCTGTCGGGCGAACCGTGCAGGCGGTAGCGCGAAAGCACCGGACCGGTCCCGGCCGCCAATTCACCCGGGTCTGAAAAATCGTGCAATGCGGTTCTCCCTTCGACTTTCAGCGAATTCTCACCGGCGCAGTTGAGCAAAATCAAGGCGCGTTCCTGCGGCTGGCGCATAGATGGGCACATGATGAAAGATCCGCTCTCCTACGCCATGCGCAACGTACCGCGCTACACCAGCTATCCGACCGCGCCGCATTTTCATGAAGGCGTGACGGAGAAAACCTATGCCGGCTGGCTGAGTGCCCTCACCCCCGAGGACAGCCTGTCGCTTTACCTGCATGTGCCCTTCTGCCGCGAGCTTTGCCATTATTGCGGCTGCCACACAAAGGCGACCCGCCAGGAAGCGCCTCTGAAAGCCTACGCGGCGACACTTGGCGCCGAAATTAGTCTGGTGGCGGAGCGGATGCCGCAGGCCGGTCCTGTCCGGCATATCCACTGGGGTGGCGGTACGCCGAGCCTGTTGCCGCGCCAGAGCCTGATCGACCTTACCGGTCTCCTGCGGGTCCAGTTCAATCTGGCGGAAGACCTTGAGCACGCGATCGAGCTCGATCCGCGCCTGGTCACCAGTGCATTGGCGGAAACCCTGGCAATTGTCGGCATCAACCGGGCGAGCCTCGGCGTGCAGGATTTCGACCCGCAAGTCCAGAAAGCCATTGGCCGGGTGCAGCCCTATGAGGTTGTCGCCCAAGCCACGCGGCATCTGAGGGACGCCGGGATCGACGCGCTCAATTTCGACCTGATGTACGGTCTGCCGGGCCAGTCCCCGGAAACGATCCTGGACACGGTCGAAAAGACACTTTCGCTGGCCCCGGGCCGTATCGCGCTCTTTGGCTATGCCCATGTGCCGTGGATGCGCAAGCACCAGCGGCTGATCGACGAGAATACGCTTCCGACAGCAGCCGAACGGCTCGAACTGGCGGATCTTGCGCGCTCCGAACTGACGAAGGCCGGCTACGTCGCCATCGGCCTCGACCATTTCGCCCTGCCCTGCGACAGCATGGCCGCGGCGCTTGCCGACGGGTCTCTGAAGCGGAATTTCCAGGGCTATACCACCGACCAGGGCGAACAGCTGATAGGTTTCGGGGTCTCCTCCATAGGCCGGCTCTCCAGCGGCTATATCCAGAACCTGTCGGATGTCGGCAATTGGCGCCGGTGCATCGAGGCCGGCCGGTTGCCGGTTTCCAAGGGACTTGCGCTTAGCGCCGATGACCGGCTGCGTGGCAGGATCATCGAAGAACTGATGACTACCTATTCCTGCGACCTCGCGCCGGTCTGCCACTCCTACGGCCTCACCCCCAATCACCTGGGCGATGCCTTCGTTGCCCTTGAGGACCTCGCCAGCGACGGCCTGGTCCGGCTCGACAGGAGCACCAACGACAGTATCCGGGTCGACGTGACCGAAGCCGGGCGGCCCTATGTCCGGCTGGCAGCAGCCGCTTTCGACGCCTATCTCGCTGCCAGCCAGGCAAGCGGCAAGGCCCGCCACTCGGCAGCGGTCTGAAAATAAAAGTCCTTCCCGGCAACCTGCCGGGAAGGTCCGATCCGTCCTCTTGAAGGAAATGCCGTCTCAGGGTGTCGGCCGCATGTAGAGCCCGTTCAAAGTGCCGTCCGTGCCCTTTGAGAGCCCCCATTCCAGCCGGCCGTTTTCGAAATCGACAACATAGATGTCGAACCCCTCGGTGCCGACGCCGCGGAAGCTGGTTGCCGTAACCTTTCCGAGCCGCTCCAGCTCACCCTGGACCATCGGAAGCTGTTCGCTGACCAGCGAGCGCAACAGCGGGCTCATGCTGTCGAGATCGGGCGTTCCCGAGCGATGGTCTTCGATCAGCCGGTGGAGCGTTGCCTCGCTGTCCGCAAAGGGTGTCTTTGCATGCACGCGCTCTTCCAGGCGGGCCTTCGCCACTTCGAAGGCTCCGGCAGAGACGCGGTCGGCCTTCATGTCGTACCCGCCCTGATGCAGCGTCAAGCCGGTGACCTGGTCGCTGCCACGCCGTTCGAATGTCACTTGGGCCGGTGTCACCTTGAGGAAGTACCGGTCGGGCGCTTCCGCAAAGAGCTCGAAATCCGGTTGCCCGAGGATTTCTGCAGCAAGTCCGGCGGATTTCACCGTTACCCGCACCACGATGCCATCTTCAAAAAGATACTCGCCTGCGCACTCCTCAAGGTTCTGCCTGTCCGGGGTGATTTCCGTTCTTGGACGCGCCTGCTCGTAGCGCTTCCAGGCATATTCATCTGCTGCTTCACTCATCTGGGTCTCCTTTGCCAGGTCAAGGAGATCCTCCATGGACAATCCGTCCCCGCCGCCGCTCTTGGCCCGGAGCCGCGCGATCAGCCTGAGGCTGCGCTCGGCCTGGGCCTGCCTGCCGAGCTGGGCCGCTTCCTGCATCTCCAGCAACCGGTCGATGTCGGTCGTCTTGCCGGCCAGCAGTCCGGACATGTCGGAGAGGCTGAGACCAAGCTGCTTCAAGGCCATGATCTCGTTGAGGCGGGCAATGTCGGCGGCACCATAAAGACGCCAGTTCTTCTCCGTTCTGACCGGTGACAGCAGTCCGTTGGCCTCGTAGACCCTGAGTGCCCGGACGGAAATACCGATCCGGGCAGCACATTCGGCGGCGCTGAGCATCCTGTCTTTCGGGGCGGGTTTATCCATGTCGAACCTCCTGGTTTAGCCGTCGTAAGCTATGACCCAGGGTCCGGCTCAAGGCCTATTTTCTCAAAATAAGCGCCAAAGCGTGTCGCGTTCATTTGAATTCACGTGACCCGCGTTATCTCTTTTTGACGCACGTCTTTTGCGAAAAAAATCGGAAGCCACTTTTTCGCGGCGTGCTCTAAAAAGCAAAGGCCGCGAAATTCGCGGCCTCTCGGTTTCATTTGGTCCCGGCCAATGTATCCCGGTCAGCGTATCCCGGTCAGTGTATCCCGGTCATCTGGCAAAGGCTGCAGACCTTGTTCAGATGAATGCGGTCGGCCTTGTCGACGCGGATCACGCCGCGGCGTTTCAGGTCGGAGACCACCCGGCTGACCGTCTCGATGGTGAGACCCAGATAGTCGGCGATTTCCTGACGCGTCATGTGGAGATGCAGGTCGAAGCCGTCGCTCGCCTCGTCGCGCGGGCCGGCACAGCCGACACCGCCGCGGTCAGGAACGAGATGCATAAGGAAGCTGGCAACGCGCTCAACCGCGGACTTGCGGCCAAGCAGCACGGCATGCTCGTGCAGGACGCGCATCTGGCTGGTGAGGCATCTGGTGAGCGTGCGCTGCAGGGCGTCGGAGCGCTCGACATTCCTGAGATCGATTTCCTGCACTTCCGCGTCGGTCAGGGTTTCTGCGGTGCAGTCGTTTTCCTCGCTGCCGGCCAGACCGAAAATGTCGCCCGGGCGAAGCACTTCCACCACCTGGCGGCGGCCATCGGGCAGGAGCTTGTAGAGCATCACCGATCCCTTGACCAACTCATAGAGTCGCTTGGCGGGATCGCCTTCGTAATAGACGACCTCATGGGTGTCGTAATGCACGGTCTTGCCGCCAAAATCCGAAAAGGATGTCTTGCCGGTCTCGCAAAGCGGTGCGCCATTCAGCTTTGCACCTGCGCCCTGGCCGGGAGTACCCGCATCGAAATAAGCCATCAGTCCCTCCTTCGTGCACATTTGCACGGCTTCACCTGCTGCGACGGCGGATGTCCCCGGTCCACTTTGCCCGATGAATCGGACCGCCCGGAGAAACCTGCCGTATGCGAACGTCCCGTCCGACGTTCAGCAACCAGTGAAACGAACTCTAGAACGTTGTCCGGCCGGATGAAATTCGGTCGACTGCGTAAGATATTCTACATATGAGCCGAATAGCCGCAGGCGACGAAAGTCCAAGACGGCTGTTCCGAATGTCAGGCCAAAGCCGCCGTCAGCATGTCGATGGAAAGCGGCTTTCTGAGAACGGTCAGGCCCGGCAGCCCGCGCATATGCTGCAGCAGACTGACGTGCGGCTTGCCGGAAATCGCCAGAATGCTGGGAGGTACAGGCAGCTTCATGAGCTCGCGGACCACATCCGCACCGCTTCTGCCGGGCAGGCCAAGGTCTACGATCACCCAGTCCCCGGCCGCAGGAGCCGCCCGGGCAAGGAAGGATTCGCCGTCTCCATAGGTCACCGGCTGGTGATCGAGATCCTCGAGCACCATCGCCAGCGCATCGGCAACCGCTGCATCATCTTCGACGATATGAACGACCACTTGAAGCCTACCCATCAGGACCTGCAACAGGCAGGGCCTTCCGGGAAAACATACGCGACGTTTTGACCATCGGATGTACGCAAAACTACTGTTTAGCGCGACTACTTAGCACTCAACTTGAGCCGACATGGCTCACGGCCGGATCAACCGGCCGTTGGATGACCAAGAACGATGCGCACCAGGTCGGCAGCATTGCGGGCACCGAGCTTTTCCATGATACGCGCCCGGTGAACCTCGACGGTCCTCGGACTGATGCCGAGCGTCCGGCCGACTTCTTTGTTGGAAGCCCCGTCGGTGATTTCCTTCAGCACCTCAAGTTCGCGGCGCGTCAGTGCATCCGACCCCGGGAAAGAAGGGGTATCGCCGGCATCCTGCCGCTTCTTCGCAGCAGCGATGCTTTCCTTCACCCGTTCCAGCACTGTTTCGGCGGAAAACGGTTTTTCGACAAAGTCAAAGGCGCCGTTGCGGATGGCTTCCACGGCCATCGGAATATCGCCCTGACCGGAGATGATGAAAATCGGCGCGGGATAGTTTTCCGCGTTCAGCGCTTTCAGGATTTCGATGCCGGACCGTCCCGGCATGTGCACATCCAGCATGACGCAGGAAGGCACCGACTTGCTGGCCGACTTGATGAAGGCATCACCATCGGAGAAGGTTTCGACGACATAGCCCTCCATATTAAACAGCACGGACAGGGCGTCGCGCACGGCAGGGTCATCATCGACGATGTAAATGGCCTCCGCATCAGCTTTCATGGTGTCGTTCCTTCAACTTCTCAATTTTTTGCGTCATTCGGGCCGATATCCGCCGTGTCGTCATCGCTGGGGTCGACCGGCAGCGTCAAGAGGAAAGAGGCACCGTGCCCGCCTTCCACCTTTTCCAGGCGCAGGTCGCCGCCGTGATTTTGCGCAATCGAGCGCGAAATGGCCAACCCGAGGCCGACGCCCCGGTGTTTTGACCCCGTGAATGCACGAAACAGATTGTCGACAAGCTCCTCGGGCACCCCGGGTCCGTTGTCGCTGACCCGGAATTCCAGCCCCTCAGTACCTAGGCGGACGGACAGGACTACCTTGCGTATCTCCTGCCCGGAAACGGCTTCGCGCGCATTGCGCAGGAGATTGATCAGGATCTGCCGGATCTGCACCGGATCGGCCTGGAGCGGCGGCAGATCGGGTGCGATCTCCGACTGTAGGATCGACTTGCCCTCGCCGCTGCCGAGTTCGGCCATTTCCAGGCAATTGATGACCAGTTCCGCCACGTCGACAGATTGCCGCGCCGGCGTTTTCTTTTCGACCAGCTGGCGCATGCGCTGGATGATCTCGCCGGCCCGCTCGGCCTCTCGCACAGCCTTGTCGATCACGTCCAGGATGAACGGGTCGAGTGACTTCTCGGCCCGCGTCTTGCGCGACACCGATTGCAGATAGAGCAGCACCGCGGTCAAGGGCTGGTTCAGTTCGTGGGCGATGGCCGCCCCCATCTCGTCGAGGGCGCTGATGCGGGTCATGTGGACGAGCTGTGCCTGTGTCTTGGCAAGCCGGTCTTCCATCTGCTTGCGCGAACGCAAATCGCGCAGGATGCCGATGAACTGGCGCCCGACCGGCGTCCAGGCTTCGCCGACGGACAATTCGATCGGGAAGACCGTGCCGTCCTTGTGCCTGGCCTGCACCTCACGGCCGATGCCGATGATCTTCCTGTGCCCCGTATCAAGGTAGTTGTTCACATAGTGATCGTGCGACCTTGCATATTGTTCCGGCATGATGCGGCTGACATTGCGTCCGAGAAGATCCGACGCCTCGTAGCCGAACAGGCGCTCACAGGCCTTGTTGAAAGCCAGAACCTGAGCGCGGTCGTTGATCACGACGATACCGTCGGCCGCGGTGTCGAAAACGCTGGCAAGACGCGCTTCCGTTACGGCCGCCTTGTCATCGTCCTGCTCTACAACACCGTCGTGCGTCATGCCGGTACCTGAATGGAAATCACGTCCATTTCAGGTTTAAGGGGTTTCCCTTATGCCGACAACCCGTCAGTGGTCTAAATCTCTGGCAACCAAGCGCTAATTCGACGCACGGCCTCGGCCAGATGATCCTCGCGGCGGGCATAGCAGAGCCTCAGATAAGCGCTGCCTCCCGCACCAAACGCAGTTCCCGGAGCAAGGCCGACGCCGGTCTGCCGCACAAGGTCCAGCGCGAAGCGGCGGGTGTCGGAAACACCGTCGATGGAGAAGAACAGATAGAAGGCTCCCTGCGGCGGCGAGACCTTTACCCTGTTAAGTCCCTGCAGGCCTTGCAGGACACAGTCCCTGCCCCGGCGTGCCCGGGCGACCTGGTCCTTCAGGAAGTCACGGCCCTCGGTCAGCGCGGCGACCGCGCCCCATTGCGAAAAGGACGGCACGCCGGAGGTCGAATACTGAATCAGGTTCTCGAACATCTGGCCAAGTTCCGGCGGTGCCGAAATCCAGCCGACGCGCCAGCCGGTCATTGCCCAGTTCTTGGAGAAGGAATTGACGAAGATGATGCGATCGTCCTCTTCGGCCAGATCATAGAACGACGGTGCCCGGAGCCCCTCGCCATAGTGAAACAGCGCATAAATCTCGTCGGCGACGATCCAGAGATCATGCCTGCGTGCGAGATCAAGCACTTGCTTCAGGACTTCAAGCGACGCCACCCAGCCGGTCGGGTTGCAGGGCGAATTCAGGAACAGTGCGGTGGTCTTGTCCGTGATCGCCGCCTCGATGTCTTCCGGATGCAGTTTCCAGCCGTCGTCTTCGGCCCGCATCGGCACACTGACGGCGCGGGCGCCGTGGATCTCGATGGCCGCGGTGATGTTGGGCCACGCCGGTGTCGGCACGAGCATCTCGCTTCCGGGCGTCGCCACGGCCTGGATGGCCATCTGGATCGACTGCATGCCGGAGCCGGTGACGTAGAACCGTTCCGGTGAGAAGGGCCTGCCGTAGAGCTCCTCGTGATAGGCGGCGAGCGCTTCACGCAGAGGCGGAATACCGCGCTGGTAGGTATAGAAGGTCTCGCCCCGGTCGAGCGAGGCCTTGGCCGCCTCGCGGATGAAGTCCGGTGTCGGCAGGTCGCCCTCCCCCGCCCAGAGCGGGATCAGGTCGTCCCGGCCGCGGCCGGCATTGAAGACTTCGACAATTCCACTTTCCGGGGCATTGCGCGCCTCCGGGCTCAACCGGTCGATCAGGCTCGTCACGTAGCTGGGTCCTTCATAGGGTCTTTGCAGCACCTTAGCCGGTTCGCGAGCATTTGTTTTATGAAAGGATTTGAAGCGGACTTCACCAACACTGATCGGTTGGAGCCCGGGCATTTCCATGCGCCGGCGGCAAGTCTTCGTCGCAAGACGAATAGACAGAAGGGCTTAGCTGTGGTCCGATCCGGGAACTGCGACAAACTGGATTTCCATTCCAGACTTCGCATTGGCGTTCCGGACCCGCCCGCGGAGAGGCTGGACGGACCATCATACCGGACGGGAGGACGGTCAAGAGGGCCATGCTGCACGGATGGATCGTGATTCTGGTCGCGACGGCGTATATCTTCTGCCTGTTCGCGATTGCCAGTTACGGCGACCGTATGCCCCGCCGGTTTTCGTCCCGCACGGGCGGCCGCCCCTTCATCTATGCCCTGTCGCTCTCCGTCTATTGTACCTCCTGGACCTTTTTCGGGTCCGTCGGCAATGCGAGCCGTACAGGCATCGAGTTTCTGACCATCTATCTCGGGCCTCTTCTCGTCTTTGCACTCGGATATCCGCTGCTGCAGAGGATCATCCAGATATCCAAGACGGAAAGCATCACCTCGATTGCCGACTTTATCGGTTCCCGCTACGGCAAGAGCCAGTCGGTAGCCGCTCTTGCGACCATAATCGCGGTCATCGGGGTCATTCCCTATATCGCGCTGCAGCTGAAGGCGGTGTCGCTGTCGATCACCACGCTGGCCGGGCCGCTGATTTCACCGAGCGACATTTTCACACCCGTCTTTGACGACATCACGCTCCTGATCGCGCTCGGCATGGCCATCTTCAGCTGGGCGTTCGGCACCCGGCACATCGACGCGACTGAGCACCAGGAAGGCCTGATGCTGGCCATTGCCGCCGAAGCAGTCGTCAAGCTGGCTGCCTTCCTGGCGGTCGGGGTGTGGGTCACCTATTCGCTTTATGACGGGCCATTCGATCTGATCCGGGCCATTACCGAAGCCCCGGAGGTTTCGAAGGTTTTCGAAAAGCCGCTCAATATCGGCAACTGGCTGGTCATGTCGTGCCTGTCCGCCTTTGCCGTTCTGCTGCTGCCGCGCCAGTTCCACGTCACCGTGACGGAAAACAATTCCGACGAGGAACTGCGCCGGGCGACATGGATGTTCCCGGCTTATCTCGTGCTGATCAACCTCTTCGTGATCCCGATTGCCGCCGCCGGGCTGCTGCGTTTCGGCCAGGACGTCAATCCGGACACCTTCGTTCTGGCGCTTCCCATCGATGACGGGCAGCCCTGGCTCGCCCTCTTTGCCTTTATCGGCGGGCTGTCCGCGGCGACCGCGATGGTGATCGTCGCGACCGTCGCGCTGTCCATCATGATCTCCAACGACATCGTCGTGCCCTTGCTGCTGCGCCGGCACAGCGAGGACGACATCATCAATGTCAGCGGTCAGGACATGAGCGACAGGCTGCTCACGATCCGGCGCTTGTCCATCTTCGGCATTCTCCTGCTGGCCTATGCCTACTACAAGGCTGCCGGCAACACGGCAGCGCTCGTTTCCATCGGGCTCTTGTCCTTTGCCGCCATTGCCCAGTTCGCGCCCGCCTTCGTGGGGGCCCTGTTCTGGCGGCGGGCGACCTCGCTTGGCGCCATCGCGGGTCTCAGCGGCGGTTTTATCGTCTGGGCCTATACCCTGCTGCTGCCAACTTTCGCCAAATCCGGCCTGATCTCCGACGGTTTTCTGGAAACCGGCCCCTTCGGGATCGGGATGCTCAACCCGCAGGCCCTTCTCGGTTTCCAGCTCGATCCCTTCATCCACGGCACACTCTGGAGCATTGCCGTCAATATCCTGCTCTTTGTCGGCTGTTCTTTCATCAGAAAGCCGCTTCCGGCCGAAACCTTGCAGGCGAATGTCTTCGTCCCGGCCGAATTCGCGCCGACGCCGGGCCTGCGCTACTGGCGCACTTCCGTTACCGCCGGCGATCTTCAGGCAACTGTCGCGCGGTATCTTGGAGAGGAGCGCACAGCCCGCTCCTTCCGCCGCTTTGCCGGCGAACGGGGTATCGAACTCGACCCGAACACGCTCGCCGACGCCAACCTGCTGCGCTTTTCCGAACAGCTCCTGGCAAGCGCCATCGGTGCGGCCTCCTCGCGCCTGGTGCTGACCTTGATGCTGAAGCGCCACGACCCGTCCACCAAGGGCGCGGTCAAGCTTCTCGACGACGCCTCGATTGCCATCCAGTACAACCGCGATCTTCTGCAGACCGCTCTCGACCAGGTGCGCCAGGGCATCGGCGTGTTCGACCGGGACCTGCGTCTGATCTGCTGGAACCGCCAGTTCCGCGACCTCCTGGGCCTGCCGGCAGAATATGGCCAGGTCGGGACGACGCTGGACGCGATCCTGCGCTTCAACGCGGAACGCGGCGAACACGGGCCAGGACCGGTGGAGGCCACCGTCGCCGACCGGATCGAAAAGCTGGTGCTGATCCAGGAGACCTTCCAGGAAAAGCTGGAATCGAGCGGCACGGTTCTGGAAATCCGCATCAGCCCCATGCCCGACGGCGGTATCGTGACCACCTATACCGACATCACCGAACGGGTGCTGGCCGAAGAGGCTCTTGCCCGCGCCAACGAGACGCTGGAGCGGCGCGTGCGCGAGCGTACCGAAGAACTGACCCATGTGAACGAACGCCTGGTCGAGGCGACCCGGGCTGCCGAAGAGGCCAATATCGGCAAGACGCGTTTCCTGGCGGCCGCCGGTCACGACATCCTGCAACCGCTCAACGCCGCCCGGCTTTACGCCTCGGTACTGGTCGACAAGCTGCAGGGAGGCGATGACGGTTCACTGGTGCGCAACGTGGAATCCGCCCTTGAGTCGGTTGAGGACATTCTCGGCGCCGTGCTGGACATTTCCCGTCTCGACACCGGAGCCCTGAAGCCGGAACCGACCGTCTTCCGCCTCGATGACCTTCTTCGCGGACTGGCGCTGGATTTCAAACCAGTTGCCGAGGAGAGAGGCCTGGATCTCCGGATCGTTCCGACGTCCCTTTCGGTACGGACCGACCGGCGGCTGCTGCGCCGTCTCCTGCAGAACCTTGTCTCCAACGCGCTGAAATACACCCAGGAAGGCCGCGTTCTGGTGGGCTGCCGGCGGCGCGGCAACCGGGTGCTGGTGGAAATCCACGACACCGGCATGGGCATTCCAAAGGGCAAGCAGAAGGCGATCTTCCAGGAATTCCACCGGCTGGACGACGGCATGCGCGTTGCCAAGGGGCTCGGCCTTGGCCTTTCCATCGTCGAGCGCATCAGCCACGTGCTCAACCATCCGGTCCGGTTGCGCTCGGAGGCGCACAAGGGATCGTGTTTCTCGGTCGAACTGCCGCGCTCCGCCGACATGCCCGATCTCCTTCCCGTGCCCCAGGTCGCCGCGATTGCCGGGCAGCTGGACGGGCTCTGCGTGGTCGCCATCGACAACGAACCCGACATCCTCAGCGGCATGCGCCACCTGTTGACCAACTGGAACTGCAAGGTTGTCACTGCGAGCGACGATGCGGAGGCGGCCGCCGAACTCAACAGGGCCGGCCTGACGCCGGACGTGATCCTGGCCGACTATCACCTCGACAACGGCACCGGCATCGAAGCAATCCTGAAACTCAGATGGAAATTCGGAAGTCAGATCCCGGCAATCCTGATCACCGCGGACCGCAGCCGTGCCGTTCGCACGGAAGCCGGAGACCGGGACATCGCCTTCTTCAACAAACCGGTCAAACCGGCAGCCCTGAGAGCGCATCTGGCACGCTGCCAGGCGGGTCAGGCGGCTGAATAGGCCCCGGCGTTACGACGCCGACCGCAGGGAGGACGGGTTGCGCGGCGCCGTGCTCGGCGTCCGGTCCTGCCAGTCTTCCTTCTTGATGTGCGCGATTTTCATCGGATTGGAATGGGGCTTGCCGAAATAGTAGCCCTGCATCGTGTCGCAGCCGAGCGTGCGCAGGGCGTCGACCTGGAACTGGCGCTCGACGCCTTCCGCGGTCACCTCGAGCCCCAGATTGTGCGCCAGCGCGATGACGGCGGAAATGATCGCAAGCCCGTCACTGCGTTCGCCGATCTCGTCGACGAAGGACTTGTCGATCTTGATCTTGTCGAACTTGTATTGGCGCAGATAGGACAGCGACGAATAGCCGGTGCCAAAGTCATCGAGCGCGATCCTGATGCCGAGGTCCCGCAGCTTCTGGAGCTTCGCCGATGCCGAGCCGTGATCGCGCAGGAAAACGGATTCAGTGATTTCCAGCACCAACCGCTCCGGCGGGAAACCCGTCTCCTGCAGCACCGCCAGAACCTGGTCGACCAGGTAGGGATCCATGAACTGGACCGATGACAGATTGACGGCAACGCTTTCCAGTTCCGGGCACTGGGCAGCAGCGGCGCAGGCCTTCCTGAGAACCCAGCTGCCGAGCGGCAGGATCAGGCCGGCATGTTCGGCGATCGGGATGAAGACGTCCGGCGGAACTTCGCCGCGGGTTGGATGCAGCCAGCGAAGCAGCACCTCGCTGGAAACCACCTTGCCGGAGCGAGCATCGACGATCGGCTGAAAATCCACATTCAGCTTGCCGTATTCGAACGCCTCGCGCAGGTCGGATTCCAGCTCGCGGCGCTCGCGCACCTCGCGCTCCATGTCGTGCTCGAAGGCGAGCGCCCGGCCGCGACCGCTTTCCTTGGCCTTGTAAAGCGCGATATCCGCCTTGCGCATCAGGTCGTCGACCGTGTCCCGGCTGTCGCGCAGCCGCGTGAAGCCGACCGTTGCACCGATGGCGAAGTCGCGCCGGCCTATGCGGAACGGTTTGCGGGTGACGTTCACAAGTTCCTCGGCGAAGGCATTTGCGGCCTGATCGCTGACGAACTGGCCAAGTGCCGCGAATTCATCGCCGCCGAAGCGCGCCAGCATGGTCTTGCCTTCGCTCAAGGCCATGAAACGGCTGGCAACCTGCCGCAGCAGCTCGTCTCCCGCGGGATGCCCGCTGGTATCGTTGACGACCTTGAAATTGTCCAGGTCGATCAGGAAGAGGGTGAGCGTGTTCTGGCCGTACTGGCCCTGCTCCTCCAGAAGATCTTCCGCCTGCTTCAGGAACCAGCTGCGATTGCCGATCCCGGTCAGGCTGTCGTGTTCGGCCAGATGCGAGACAAGGGCGCTGGCGCGGCGGGCTTCGGTGATGTCGGACGCAACGCCCCGGTATCCCGAAAAGGAGCCATGGTCGTCGTAGACCGGCCGGGCGGCAAGCGACCACCAGCGTTCCTGGCCTTCGACTTCGACGCCGATAATGACATCCCGGAAGGCTTCCCGGTTTGCCATTGCCTTTTCCAGGACTGCCACGGCGGAACGGGCGTCCTCCTCGTCCAGGGAATAGGCGAGATCGACCATGCGCATGGCCTCCAGCTCGACGCGCTGACGTCCGCTGGCATGGAGGAAACGGTCGGAAATGTTGCGCAGGCTGCCGTTGCTCCCCGATTCCCAGATCCAGTCGCTGGCCTTTTCCTCAAATTCGTTGAGGAGCAGCGCGATCAGTTCTCCGCGCTCTTCCAGTTCGGCCTCCGCCAGAAAGTGGGAGGCGAAGAGCCAGCCTGCCGAGGCCACGCTGCCGACCACCACCATGGTGTAGCTGGTCAGGAGGAGGAACAGCGGCCAGAGATCCATCTGTTGGCTGAATAGCAGCGAAACCGAGGACGCCAGATAGAGGATGCCCACCCAGCGGAACGCCGCCTGGGGCACGGTTGCCAGCGTGAAGCCGCCGCCGCACAGCATGCCTGTCGTCACGCAGGACGCAATCCAGATCCCGTCAGGATCACCATAGGCAAAAGCGGTGATCGGAACGGCCGCCCAGAGAGAGCTGAACACAGTGGCGTGCAGAACGGCTTTGTTGAGGGAGCGGCGCGAGGCGAGTTGGATCGCCTGTCCCCGGGCCTTTAACCACCTCAGCAGCGTGTAGCCGAGAAAGACTGCGATCGCGGCAACCCACGCCGCAAGAGCGCCAAGGGGCACAAAATTCTGGAAGGAGAGCGTGATGACGACGGTGTTGACGACATTGGCGAGGATGATGAACGGCGTCAGCCGGGCGATGCTGGCGACCTGCGCAGCGCGCACCCGGCGCGCCAGCAACTCATCGACCACCGGATGACCGAAGGCGAGCATAAATGCCCTTTCGGGACCAGCATGCGGCTTTCCGGCCTCGTCGCCGCTGCCAGCCGTCTGTCCCGATTTCAGCTGCCGGCCTGGATTGAAGAAGGCCATGCAGATGGTATGAAGGACCAGTTTCCAACTGGAGCTGAGCCGCATTTTTTCTCCGCGTACGCTACCCGCACAAAATCAAAGCACACCCGGCAACAACCGGCGGAATGTTCCTGCCCGGTCGAAACCCGAGTGTCAGAGCATCGTCTGGACCTCTTGATGCTCTACGCGCGGCACAGCCCCGCTGGATCGACCGATACAGCCATTCCCTGAAATTCCGGTAAAAACGGGCATGCGGATTCCCGTCTCTTTTGCAATTTTTACAATAAAAAGGCACTTTTACCCAAAGTTTTGCAACCCCAGGCAGGAAGTTTCAAAGTCAGAGCAGGATTACTGGGCTTCGGCAGCTTCGGCAGCTTCGCCGCCCAATTGCCATTGGCCGGCCTCGATCTTGGAGGCGGCAATCACGGCCTGGGTGCGGCTTTCCACCCCGAGCTTCTGCAGGATCGCCGAGACATGCGCCTTCACGGTCGCCTCGGACACCGATAGCTCATAGGCGATCTGCTTGTTGAGCAGTCCTTCCGACAGCATCATCAGGACACGGACCTGTTGCGGCGTCAGCGTTGCCAGCCGCTGCACCAGGTCACCACTGCCGTCATCGGCTGCGAGATCGACATCGGGCGGCGTCCACATGTTGCCGGACATGACTTCCGAGATTGCCTGGCGAATGACATCGATGCCGTGGGACTTGGGAATGAAGCCCGAAGCGCCGAACTCGACCGCCCGGCGGATCGCCTGCGGGTCCTCGTTGGCCGAAACCACCACCACAGGCACACCGGCATATTGCGCACGCAGATACATCAGGCCGGAGAAGCCGCGCATGCCGGGCATGGACAGATCAAGCAGTATCAGGTCGATATCGCCGTCCTGTTCCAGGCGTGATGTCACGTCCTCAAGCGTTCCGGCTTCCTCGATCGCGGCATCGGGATACTGCGTTTCCAGGGTCTGGCGCAGCGCGCCACGAAACAGGGGGTGATCGTCCGCGATGATGAACCGATAGGATGTCGCCGACACGTCGTTTTTCCTCCCTCAACGGATCCAAGCGGGCGACCGATTGTCCCCTGCTCCAGCGCCGTTGCCTCCCGGTGCGTTTCCAGACCTTTTGGTGTCAGGCATTGAGCCCTTGTTGCGGCCTTGTGGAAGTATGTTTGCAACAGGGGTTGCACGCAAGTCAAACCATGCTTTTGACCAACACCGCCAGGAAGGCGCTGGCCTGCGTTCCACACGAGCCTGCTGGGCTACACACAACTCGCGCAAAAAGCGAACTATAATAATCAACACGCAACAACCTGTAGTTTACACACACCTTCCGTAGCGTAATCAAATCTTATCGCCATCTAAGCGTTTCGAGTGAACTAATTTTCCACAGACTACATTTCCTATTGATAATGAACCTAAAGACGGCAACAAATGGCTGGTTCCATCCGGCGTAAAATACAATTTCACTGGGCACACGACGCAGTATTATGACGATTCAGGCGACGCTTTTTTCATTCGTCAATCGCTGGGAATGCGATGAGAATGATCATTTGAATGTCCAGTTCTATTTCGGCCGGTTTGAAGAGGCCGACCGGCAATTCCGGCTGCTGTCGGGCCTGAATGAGACCCTGGTCGGCGCCCGCCGCGTTCGGCATGTCCGCTTTCACAAGGAGCTGAGGACCGGCGATCTGATCACCGTCGGGTCAAGCATTGCCTTTGACGGCCCGCATATGCTGACAGTCGTGCACGAGATGCGGAACAGCACCACGGGAGACCTCGCGGCGACCGCGCTCGATGGGTATGAGCCCAACCCCAATTCGGCCAAGACACTCCGTCAGCGTTTCAAGGAATTCCAGACACCGATGATCGCGGAAGCTGCTCCCCGCGGAATTCCGGCAGGTCCTGCCGCCGCGCATCGGGCAACGCCGGCAAGCCTCCAGGCCAAGGGTGCGCAAGTCGTCTTTCGCGGCACTGTGCTGCCGCGGGACATCGGGGTCGACGGCAAGGCCGACGACCGGTTTGCCCTTTCGTGTTGCACGGACGGCGTAGCCCATGTCTGGCAGCGCTCGCCCATGACCCATGCCTATCTGACCGAACACGGCCTTGGCCGCGTCGCGGTGGAAATGAAACTGACCTGGCTCACGCCACTGAAGACGGGCGACCTGATGCAGGTGATATCGGGCTTTGCGGGCGTCAGCCCGAAAACCTTCTCCATGCGCCACCACCTCTTCGAAAGCCGCACCGGCCGGCTGGCATCGATCCTCGACGTGGTCGCCCTGACCATGGACCTGAAGTCCCGGACCGCAGTCGAGCTGCCCGCGAATGCCTATCAGAGCATCAACAAGATGGTCATCGACTGACGAGAAAGTGTCCCGGGGCAGGTCCGGGCGTCAATTACCGTCGGTTTCGAAGTCCTTCTTCAGGTCGCGAACCATGCCGAAGAAGCGCCGCATGGCGCTTTCGGTGAAGGTCAGAACCTTTTCAAGTTCCTCGTCTTCCTCGGTCAGTTCGGGAGATTTCTCCTCCACCGGTCCCTCCGGCTTGTCCCGGTCCAGCGCGGATCCCGGCGGCAACTGGCGGCCGGGCTCGCCCGTCCCGCTTTCAAGTTCCTTCACACGGGCCGTCAGCCGGTCGACCTCGCCGGCAAGGTCGTTAATTTCCGCCAGATAAGCGTCTTCCGCGAGCGGGACCGGGTTGCAGCGCCAGTCCTCGTTCTGCTTGCGGCAGATCGAGACCGTGCCGTTCTGCCGGTCGACCCTGAGGATGTCCCCCTCGACGGCAACCATGGAATAGCGGTCCGGGCGCCCCTCGCTCGCAACTTCCGCATCCTCAGGCGCGATCTTGTCCTGCGCAGTCGCACCGGCAGTCAAAAGGGCGAGCGCGGAGGCTCCCGCAATAAGGGCTGCGAAAAGTGTGGTGCGGATCGTCATGTCGCCTCTCCAGGTGTCTGTCTCATTCCATGGGTGCCATAATTCCGTGGCCAAAGCACGACGAAAGGCCTGCTTTTCAAGAGCTGCTTTGTCTGGCGCCCTTCAGATACCTCTCGGATTGGCCGAAAACCCGACCTCGCTCAGAGCGCCGGCAACAACGCCTCGAGCGTTTCGAGCCGATCCGCTTCCGCAGCCGGTTTGTCCCAGCGCAACCTCGATATCCTGGGAAACCGCATGGCGACACCCGATTTGTGCCGGGTGGAACGGTTCAGTCCCTCAAAGGCGACCTCCAGCACCAGACCCTTCTCCATCCCGTGAACCACTTCGCGCACGGGACCGAAGCGGTTGACGGTGTTGTTGCGTACGAAGCGGTCGATCTCGCGCAATTCCTCGTCCGTGAACCCGAAATAGGCCTTGCCCACCGGCACCAGTTCCGGTCCAGCTTCAGTGTCCCGCCAGACGCCGAACGTATAGTCGGAATAAAAGGACGACCGCTTGCCGTGGCCGCGCTGCGCGTACATCAGCACGGCGTCGATCAGATGCGGCTCACGTTTCCATTTGAACCAGAGTCCCTTCGGCCGGCCGGTGACATAAGCTGCATCCCGGCGCTTCAGCATCAGGCCTTCGACCGCTTCTGCGTCGTCCGTCTCCAGATGATCGTGCGGATTGGCGCGTGCTGCTGCGATCGCCTCCCAGCCTTCGGCCTTCACCATCGGCGACAGATCGATCCGCGTTTCGCCAAGTTCTGAAATGAAACCCTCCAGGCGTTTCCGGCGTTCTGCGAACGGCATCTCCCTCAGGTCCTCGCCTTTCAAAGTGAGCAGGTCATAGGCGCGGATGGCGGCCGGGAACTCGCGCAGCAATTTCGGGCCCGCCGTCTTTCGGTTGAGGCGTTTCTGCAAGTCGGAGAACGGCCGGACCCTGCCTTCAGAGACAACGAGCAGCTCGCCGTCGATACAGGCCTCGAAACTCAGCAGCTCCAGAATATCCGGGAAGGCTTTGGAGATGTCCTCTCCGGTGCGGCTGAAGAGGCGCCGTACCTCGGCCCCTTCCGCGGTTCTGCCCGCCGCCGCCTGAACGCGGATCCCGTCCCATTTCCATTCGACCGCGAAGTCCGACGCGTCGAGCGCTTCAAGGTCCCTCGTCTCATCAAGTGGATGGGCCAGCATCACCGGCCGGAAAGGCGCCGGATCGGAAGTCTCCGGTGCGTCGGCCCTCCCCTCCGCCCAGGCGAACAGCGCCTGATACGGCGGCTCCAGTCCGTGCCAGACCTCTTCCACCCGGGCAACCTCCAGCTCGCCAAGCCGGGCCACTGCTGTCTTGGCGAGACGCGCCGAAACGCCGACTCGAAGTCCGCCGGTGACGAGTTTCAGAAGTGCCCAGCGGCCGGTCTCGTCGAGACTGTCAAGCCAGCCGGCCAAAAGCCGAGGCACCTCGGTCTTGCCCGCGCGTCGCAACCGGTCAACGACAAGCGACAGAGAGGGCGCATCGGATCCGGTCCCCCGGTCAGCCGCGTTCGGCCACATCAGGGCGATGGTTTCAGACAGGTCGCCGACAAAGTCATAGGAGAGCGCGAAGAGCTGCGGGTCGGTCCGCTCCCCAATCAGGGTTCTGAGGAGCGCTGGCTTGGCGTGTTTGAAACTCACCCCCCCCGTCAGGGCCGCAAGCGCGTAGCCCCGGTCCGGGTCGGGCGTCTCCCGGAAATAGCGCACAAGCAGCGCCTCCTTGGCGAGACGCCGCGGTTCCAGGGAAAGCCGGTCGAGCAGAAGGGCGAAGGCATGCATGACGGCAATATCAAACCGGGAAAGATGCGCTTCGCAAGTCACCCCGATGATTTCCGGCAGGGTCTTTCAAGGCAAATCACGTTTACTTGCCTGGTTCGCCTCCGATATGGCCGGCTTGAGTTCCGGGAAATGCAGGATGGACGCGGGAAGAAATAGCCTGTATAAGCCGCGCCCATCCATGGGCCGAATGACTGGATGGCCCGATCCGGTAGACTGCTGACTGGCATGCAGATGATCCGGAGCAGTTGAAAGATTCCAATGACCGAAATTCTGTCTCTCGCCCCGGCGCTGAAGGCCGCGCTGGCGAAACGGGGCTATGAAAGCCTCACTCCCGTTCAGGAAAGCATCTTGAACGATGCTCCTCCGGAAGCGGACCTCCTGGTTTCCGCCCAGACCGGTTCCGGCAAGACCGTCGCCTTCGGCATGGCTCTGGCAAACACCCTGCTTCAGGGGCGTGACCATCTGGGTCAGGCCGGCGCTCCGATCGCGCTTGCCATCGCGCCGACCCGCGAGCTTGCGCTGCAGGTGAAGGAAGAGCTGACCTGGCTTTATGAGGAAGCCGGTGCCGTGACCGCGTCCTGTGTCGGCGGCATGGACCCGCGCACCGAGCGGCGCACGCTGGACCGCGGCGTCCACATCGTTGTCGGCACGCCGGGCCGCCTGCGTGATCACATCGAGCGCGGCGCCCTGGATCTTTCCGAAATCCGCGCCGTCGTTCTGGACGAAGCCGACGAGATGCTCGACATGGGCTTCCGAGAGGATCTGGAATTCATTCTGGATGCGGCGCCTCGGGAAAAGCGCACCCTGATGTTCTCCGCCACGGTCCCCAAGCCGATCGCGGAACTGGCAAAGCGGTTTCAGAAGGACGCCGTCCGCCTGTCGACCATCAATGCCCGCGAACAGCATGTCGACATCGACTATGTCGCCCATCCGGTGGCCCCGAACGAGCGCGAGAACGCCATCATCAACGTGCTGCGCCAGCACGAAGCGGAAAAGGCCATCGTCTTCTGCTCGACGCGCGAAGCCGTCAGCCGCCTGACGACCCGTCTGGCCAACCGCGGCTTCTCCATCGTGTCGCTCTCCGGCGAACTCAGCCAGGAACAGCGTTCCAGCGCCTTGGCCGCCATGAAAGACGGCCGTGCACGGGTCTGCGTGGCAACGGACGTTGCCGCCCGCGGCATCGACCTGCCGAACCTCGACCTCGTCATCCATGCGGACCTGCCGACCGGCAAGGCCGCACTTCTGCACCGGTCCGGCCGGACAGGCCGCGCCGGACGCAAGGGCACCTGCGTGCTGATGGTTCCCTTCCCGCGCCGCCGCCAGGCCGAGCGTGTCCTGCATTTCGCCGGCATCACCGCCACCTGGAAGGGTGCGCCGACCGCCGACGACATCCGCGCCAAGGACAAGGAACGGCTGCTTGCCGATCCGGCCCTGAAGGTGGAGCTGGAAGACGAGGAACTGGCAATTGCCACCGAACTCCTGGCCCTCCACAGCCCGGAGCAACTCGCAGCCGCCTTCGTCAAGCTGCGCCAGTCGCGCCTGCCGGCTCCCGAAGATGTTTCCGATATCGATGAAGGTTCGCTCCGTGGCCGCGATGCAGGCTCGCGCGGTGGCCGCAGCGCCGAGATCACCGGCAAGTTCGAGGACGGCATCTGGTTCTCGCTGTCGATTGGCCACCGCCAGCGCGCCGAACCGCGCTGGATCCTGCCGATGATCTGCCGCGCCGGCCATGTGACCAAGAAGGAAGTCGGCGCGATCAAGATCTTCCAGAACCAGCTCTATTTCGAGATCGCTGGCAGCCACGGCCAGCGCTTTGCCGATGTGGTCAAGCGTGAGGGAACCGGTGAAGACAACGCCGTCATCACCCTTCTCGACGCCCGTGGCGGCAAGGTGCCTGCCCCGCCGCAGGAAGACAATTTCCGCCGTGACCGTGACCGGGTCAGCGCGCCCAAGCGCCGTCCGCGCCGGGACGATGCGCCGGACTATGAGACCATGGGCCGCGAAGACAGCCTGAAGCCGGATCGTCCGAAACGCGGTCCGAAGCGGGATTTCGACAGTCCGAGGCCCAAGTTCGATGCACCTCGCGGCAAGGGCCGCCGCCGCTTCGGCGACGACGAAGCCGCCCCGCATCATCCGGCCTATGAGCCGCTCGACATGAAGGCACTCGGCAAGTCCGAAGGCGGCGACGACCGCCCGCGGCCGAACAAGTCCCGTCACCGGGACGCCGAGGACGGTGAACGCCGGAAGCCACGCAGCCGCGCGGACGCTCCCTCCGGATCGGTCAAGAAAAAGGCGGCGAAGAAAAACAAGCCCTCCCGCGCCGAACGCAAGGCGACCAAGGCGCAGAAGTAATCAAGATGCCCGGATCGAATGGTCCGGGCATTTTCTTTTGCGATCTTGCCGGGGTGGAATTCCGGACGCCACACCTCTGCCTGAGCCGTTACCTTCGGCATCACCCCGGGCGACCGAAGGGAGACCCGGGGCCTACTCGCTTCCAGAGAACAGGAGTGGGTACAACGCCTTCAGAAAAAACGTCGCGCGCTTGGACAATTGGCCGTGCGAGTGGGCCCCGGATCTGCACTTCGCTTGTCCGGGGTGACACCGCGGAGGAACGCAGTCTCCCTATTCGTTGACGATGCTGGCGATCACCCAGTCGGGGCCGTCCTGGATCAGCTGGTAGTGACAGGTGAATTCGAAGACGGCTTCACCGTCTGCGCTCTCCTGGCTCCAGTCGAGGGTGACGAGGGCGACCGAGCCGCTGACATGGCTGGAGACGACGTGGAAATCGGAATGGCTGACGCCTTCCTTTTCGAGCGCCTGTAGCAGGGCCTCGATGTTTTCGATCAGTTCCTCGTCGTCGTGGAAGACGTGCCCCTTGTCGTGCTGCCAGATGATGGCCGGCACGGCGAAACAATCGCAGATCCGGTCGACATCATAATCGTTGAAACCAGCCTGGTAATCGTCGAACAGCTGTGCGATCGCCTCTTCGGCTTCCCCGTTCGACCCGGATCCGGCGCCATTGGTCCGGCCGTTGCCGGTCTCCGCATAATCTCCGTCATCCGCCATGACCGCCCCCTCCAAAGGACCGCATTTCCGCAGGAATGTCGCCGGCCAGCCTAGCCTTGCGCGGCCCGCACACCGTCGGCGTCCTCGCCGTCGTCATAGCCTATCATATTGAGAGGACGGGCCTTTCGTCCATTCAATTCGCACCAGTGGACAAGTGCTTCCTCGGCCCCGTGTGTGACCCAGATCTGCTCGGCTCCGGTCTCCAGGATCGTGCGGCAGAGATCGTCCCAGTCGGCGTGATCGGAGAGGATCAGCGGCAGTTCGGCACCGCGCTGGCGGGCGCGGGCCCGCACCCGCATCCAGCCGGAGGCCATGGCGGCGACCGGATCGCCGAAACGCCGGGCCCAGCGGTCCGAGAGCTGCCCCGGCGGGCAGAGCACGATCTCTCCGGCAAGCTCCTTGCCGCGCGTTCCGACCGGTTCGACCTCCCCAAAATCGATGCCCTGGGTGCGGTAATAGGCCGTCAGCTTTTCCAGCGCACCATGCAGGAAGATGGTCTTATCATACCCGGCCGCCCTGAGTTCCGCCATCACCCGCTGCGCCTTGCCGAGCGCATAGGCGCCGACCAGATGGGTCTGATCGGAAAAGAGCTCCAGCGACGACAGCAGCTTGGCGATTTCTTCCGAGGCCGGAGGATGGCGGAAGACCGGCAGGCCGAAGGTCGCCTCGCTGACGAAGGTGTCGCAGGCAACAAGTTCGAAGGGGGCGCAGGTGGGATCTGCCTGGCGCTTGTAGTCGCCGGAGACGACCGTTCGCTGCCCCCTGGCCGCAAGCAGCACCTGGGCGGAGCCGAGCACATGCCCGGCCGGATGCAAAGAAATGTCGACGCCCCCGACCTTGACCGTCTCGCCGTAACCGATCGCCTGTGCCGAGCCGCAAAAGTTCCCGCCATAGCGGATTGCCATGATGTCGAGCGTCTGCCGCGTCGCCAGCACCGCACCATGTCCGGCGCGGGCGTGGTCCGCGTGGCCGTGTGTGATCACCGCCTTTTCGACCGGCTTGACCGGATCGATATGGACACCGGCTTGCGGGCAATAGAGGCCTTCGGGAGTGAGGGTGAGGAGATCGGACATCCGCTCTACTTATGTCTTTATTCGCCGAATGCCACCGACGTCCGATCTTGCGGCTACACGTCGGTAAATCCGGTTATTGGCAATAACTGTATTGCACGCGGCAATCCTGGGCGCCGTTGTTGGAGCACCAGCCCATCGCAAAGTTGTTCGCAGCCTGCTCGCTGTCTCCCGCACCGATGCCGTTGGAGTTGGGAGAGGTCGCCAAAGCGTGGCATGCGGCCTGTGTCGCGTCCACGATCCGGCATTGCGGGCTGCCGCAATAGTTCATGGCAAGCTGTTCGGCGCCGGCCCGGGTCGGGGCCGCGCCGTGACCGAACTTTCCGTTCGGCGCCAGGGCGAAGGCCATCCAGCCACGGCCCTGGGCAACCTGGGGGTACTTTCCGGATACCTGTGCCTGCCCGCCGCAAGCCTGGTAAATGCCTTGGATCTGCTCGCCGTTGGAGCACATGATGCCGCCCCACTGATAGCCGCGCAGGCCATTGTCCGTCGCCACTTCGAACCAGTCAAAGCCGTTCATCGAGACACCGGTGTTGTTCAGGATCGTGAGCCAGGTGCCTTCGTCGAGGCTGCCCGATTGCCCGAAGTTCATGCCCGGTCCGGATCTCAGCTTGCCGCCCAGAGACTGCCCCTGAACGTTCAGCGGGGTCGCCGCTGCCCCGGCATTTGCCTGGTGTACCGGTGCTGCTACCGCCAGCTCGCAGGAATGGGACACGTCACCGAGCCAAAGCTTGAGGGCGTTGCCACCCTCGAAGGAAATTCCCGCGCCGTCGTTGAAGTATCCGCCCCGGCCATCCGGCATCAGGGAGGTCTTCCCGGAAATATCTTCAAAAACGGCGCGGCCTTCCTCAGGTATCGTTTCAACAAAAACAAAAAGATTATCGAGTTTACAGCGGTAGGACAGGCTTTCCGACGCATCGGCAGGCACCGCGGCGGACAGAAAAGCTGCGGTCAGAACTCCAACAAAAGCAATTGATTTCAAGGAAACCTCCCTCGGTAATGATCCCGGCAGAATTGACCATAGGGAACATGAACGCAACCTGAACATTTCAAGGCAGGCCCCTCGCCTTTTGCAGGCCTACGGCCTAAAACCAAGCGATGGACGTGCAACTGCTTCCGAACCGATTTCAGAGCTGGTTTGCCTCGCGCGGATGGGCGCCGCGGCCGCATCAGTTGCGGCTGATCGATCATCTTGCCCAAGGCCATTCAACGCTTCTGATCGCACCGACCGGCGCCGGCAAGACGCTGGCCGGGTTCCTGCCGAGCCTTGTGGAACTGGAAGCGCGGGGAAAGCACAAGCCGGGGTCTGCGGGGGGCGGCATTCACACGCTTTATATCTCGCCGCTGAAGGCCCTTGCCGTCGATATTGCCCGCAACCTGGAGACACCTGTCAGCGAGATGGGTCTCAATGTCAGGCTGGAAACCCGCACCGGCGATACGCCCTCCCACAAGCGCCAGAGACAGAAGCTCAATCCGCCGGACATCCTTTTGACGACACCGGAACAGATCGCGCTGCTTCTGTCCGATCCCGCCTCGGCGCGGCTTTTCTCCTCGCTGAAGACCGTCATTCTGGACGAATTACACGCCCTGGTGACGTCCAAGCGCGGCGACCTGCTGGCGCTTGGCCTTGCCCGGTTGCGGCGGCTGGCACCGGACCTGCGCACCATCGGCCTCTCGGCAACCGTCGCCGAGCCAGATGACCTGCGCGCTTACCTGGTCGAGCAGCCGGAGCCGGATCACCGCGCGCTGTCACATATGGTGCAAGTCGCCGGTGGGGCGCAGCCGGAGATTTCCATTCTCGATTCGGAAGAACGCGTTCCCTGGTCCGGCCATTCCTCGCGCTATGCCGTTGCCGATATCTACCGGCTGATCAAGGCGCATAACGTCTCGCTGCTCTTCGTGAACACCCGCAGCCAGGCGGAGATGGTGTTCCAGGAACTGTGGCGCATCAACGAGGACACGCTGCCGATCGCGCTGCATCACGGTTCGCTCGATGTCGGCCAGCGGCGCAAGGTGGAAGCGGCCATGGCCTCGGGCGTCCTGAAGGCCGTGGTGGCGACTTCCTCGCTCGACATGGGGATCGACTGGGGCGATATCGACCTCGTCATCAATATCGGTGCACCCAAGGGTGCCAGCCGTCTGGCCCAGCGGATCGGCCGCGCCAACCACCGCATGGACGAACCGTCCAAGGCCGTGCTCATTCCTTCCAACCGCTTCGAGGTTCTGGAGTGCCAGGCGGCGCTCGCGGCCTCCAGACGCGGCGAACAGGACACACCGCCCCTGCGCAAGGGCGCGCTTGACGTGCTGGCCCAGCATCTTCTGGGCCTTGCCTGTGCCGGTCCGCTGGATGCGCTCGCGACCTATGACGAGATCCGGTCGTCCGAAACCTACCGCCATCTCGATTGGGAGACCTTCGAGCGCGTGCTCGATTTTGTCGCCACCGGCGGCTACGCGCTGAAAAGCTACGATCAATACGCCAAGCTGCGCAAAGGCAAAGACGGGCTCTGGCGCATCTCGCATCCGAAGATCGCCCAGCAATACCGTCTCAATGTCGGCACGATCGTCGAGGCGCCGATGCTGAAGGTGCGGCTGGTGCGTTCCAAGGCGGCCGGACGGCGCACGCCGGTCGGGCGCGGCGGTCGGGTGCTGGGTGAGATGGAGGAATATTTCCTGGAGCAGATGGCGCCAGGAGACACGTTCCTCTTCGGCGGCGAGGTCGTCCGCTTCGAGGGCATCCGCGAGAACGAAGCCTATGTCTCGCGCACAACCTCCGACAACCCGATGATCCCGTCCTATATGGGCGGCAAGTTCCCGCTCTCCACTTATCTGGCCGAAGGTGTGCGCACCATGCTGGCAACGCCGGAGAGCTGGAAAGAACTGCCGGACCAGGTTCGCGACTGGCTGGAAATCCAGCGGGAGAAATCCGTTCTTCCGGCAAAGGACGGCCTCCTGGTGGAAACCTTCCCGCGCGCCAACAAGCATTACATGGTCTGCTATCCCTTCGAGGGCCGGCTGGCGCACCAGACCCTCGGCATGCTCCTGACAAAACGGCTGGAGCGGCTCGGTGCGCGGCCGCTCGGGTTTGTCGCCAACGACTATGCGCTTTCCGTCTGGGCGCTCGGTGACCTGTCGCTGTTGTTTTCCAGCGGAAAGATCCCGCTGGACGACCTCTTCGAACAGGACATTCTCGGCGACGACCTCGATGCATGGCTCGCCGAATCCAGCCTTCTGAAACGCACCTTCCGCAACTGCGCCGTCATTGCCGGGCTGATCGAGCGCCGGCATCCGGGCCAGGAGAAATCTGGCCGTCAGGTGACGATTTCCTCCGACCTCATCTACGACGTCCTGCGCGCGCACGAGCCTGACCACATTCTCCTGAAGGCAACCTGGAACGATGCGGCGGAAGGACTTCTGGATATCTCCCGTTTGGGTGAACTTCTTGCCAGAATCCGGGGACGAATCACGCATACTGGACTTCCACACGTTTCCCCGCTCGCCGTGCCAATTCTCCTGGAAATAGGAAAAGAACCGGTCTACGGGGAGGCCATGGACACGCTTTTGGCCGATGCGGCCGAAGAGCTGCTGATGGAGGCTATGGAATGAGTGCCCTGACATCCCACTTGCGCAAATATGCTGCTGCGCCGGTATGTCATGACATTCAGATCAACGGCCAGCTGGTGGGCCTGCACGACAGCGGTGTCCTGTGGTGGCCGGATGAATCCATTCTCATCGTTGCCGACCTGCATCTGGAAAAAGGCTCCAGCTATGCCCGGCGCGGCGTCTTCCTGCCGCCTTACGATACCGGTGCCACGCTGGAAAAGCTTGCCGGCGTGATCGACGCCTTCGACCCGGCCTGCGTCATTTGCCTCGGCGACAGCTTCCACGATGCCGACGGGTCCGACCGCCTGCCTGCCACCTACCGGGCAATGCTGACGACGCTGCAGCTCGGCCGCGAATGGATCTGGGTCACAGGCAATCACGACCCGGTGGCACCGGTGCGCCTCTGCGGTGTCACCGTCAAGGAAATCACCATCGGCCCGCTCACGTTCCGGCACGAGCCTGTCGAGAAGGTCAGATCGTCGTCCACCGCCGGCGAAGTCTGCGGCCATCTTCACCCCGCAGCGCGCGTCCGCCGTTTCGGCCGCTCGATCCGCCGGGCGTGCTTCGTCACAGACAACACCCGGCTGGTTCTTCCTGCCTTCGGTGCGCTGACCGGCGGCCTCAACGTGACGGACGAGGCCTACAGCCTCATCTTCCGCCGCCGCCACTTCTCCGTCTTCATGCTCGGCAACGACCGCCTCTTCCCCTTCACCGCAAGCCGCCTGGTCGGGGACTGAGGGCAGAGCTCCTCTTCATTTTAGTTTTTCAAGATGCGCCAGGATGTCTTCCAGCACGGAATCCGTGTTCGTAAGCACATCCGAATTCCAGTAGCGGATGACCCGGTAGCCAAAGGTATTGAGAAGCCTGGTCCGTTCTTCGTCAGCCACCTGATTTGAGGCGTGGTGTCCTCCATCCAGTTCGACAATCAGTTTTGCATCGACGCAAACAAAATCCGCGAAAAACCTTTCGATCGGAAACTGCCTGCGGAACTTCCAGCCGTCGAGCTGCCGGTTGCGAAGGCGATGCCACAGTCTCTGCTCGGCTTCCGTGGACCGCCGCCGCAGGCTTCGTGCCCCGGAAGTCTTGCGTCCGCTTGCCACGTCTGCCCCCTCACCCGGAGCTTCGCTCCGACCTCTCCCGACGGGAGAGGTGACTTTGTCCCAAGCACGCCCGGCATTTTTGGTTTCGGCCGCATCATCAGCCGGACCTATAGAACATCAAACGCAACGCTTGCGCGATCTTCAAGTCCCCTCTCCCATGGGGAGAGGGTTAGGGTGAGGGGGCAAAACTTGAAGGGAACGAACGACCTGACGATTGCAGGATCGGGTTATTGAACTTCCCGTCACCACGAGATGGACCGCCCCTACCCCCATCTCCCGCTAAAAGCTCAGCCCGATAGCCCGGTTGATCTGGCGGCCTGTGTTCACCGCCTGATAGATCGGAAAGGGTGAGCGTTCCGACAGGACTATTTCGCGTTTCAGCCAATCTCTGTCCTCGAGAAGGCCCAGGGACTGGGACAGGGCGCGGTCGGTGATCGGTCCGAGCCCTGACTTGATGTTCGAGAAACGTTGCGGCGTGCCGGTGACCGCGAGAATGGGAACTGCCCAACTGCGCTTGAGCACGGAAAAGGCGTCCTCGCCGGGGGCGAGATCCAGGATCCGGCCGGCCAGCGCGGCGGCTTCCACGCCTTTCGGCGTCAGCCGGAACTCCGGCCGCAGCGGGTGTCCATGGCCCGGGTTCCGCTCAAGCAATCCCAGTTGAAAGAGGTGCTCCAGGCTCGCTGCGAACGCGCTGCGGCTTGCGGTGGTCGCCGCAATCAGCGGCGCCTGCCGGCCTGGAACGCCGGAGTGAAGGAGCGCCAGAATTTTCAACGACCAGGCTTTTGATGTGAGGTTGACAATCAGCGGCATATCCATAATTTATAGTTACTATACTTTTGCTACAGAGGGAAGCATCATGCCGGTCGTTTCATTGGAAAACACAATCACCCTGGCTCTTTCGGTCCGGGACAGGCACGCCAGCGCGGACTGGTATGAAAAAAACCTCGGGTTCGAGCTTCTGGTGCATTTCGACGAGGCCGGCTGGAGCGAGATGCGGACCAAAACGGAAGGGGTCACCCTGGGCCTGGGCGAACAGGCGGAACCTGCCCCCGGCAACACGGTGCCTGTCTTTGGGGTCTCGGACATCGCGGTTGCGCGGTCGGCTCTTGAAGGCGTCGGGGTGAGGTTCGACGGCCCGACCGAAACGATCGAGGGCATGGTCAGCACCGCGACCTTCTACGATCCTGACGGAAATGCATTGATGCTGGCGCAGGATCTGTCGCAATAGGCCGAAATGTCGCCTGCTCCCCGCAGCCCGTCTGCGGGGGTTACTCCAAGCCGCTTTCCAGTTCCTGCCGGTCTGCAGGACCAAGGGACTTTACCGCCCTCTCTTCCCCCGCCATTACCCAGGCAATCACCAGCTCGTAGAACACCGCCAGCACCACCGGCCCGAGGAACAGGCCGATGAGGCCGTAGGCTATGGTGCCGCCGAGGACGCCGATCAGGATGACAAGCATCGGCACCTTCAAGCCGCGGGACATCAGGATCGGCTTCAAAACGTTGTCGATCAGCATCACCGGCACCATGAGCACGGTAAAGGCCAATGCCGGCATGAACTCCCAGGAACTCCAGGCCCAGATGATCGTCGGAATGATCACCAGGGCCGGTCCGATCTGAATGATGCACAGGAAGAGCGCAATGAAGGTCAAGACACCTGCGAGCGGCACCTGAAACAGGATGAGGAGTATTCCCGTCAGCAGACCCTGGATGACGGCAACGCCGATAACTCCCCGCGAGACGTTGCGGATGGTCGCGCCGGCCAGATCGACAAATTCCGCCCCGCGTGGCGCGATGATGCGGTCGGCGAAGCGCTTGGCGCCCTTTGCCAGCGTCGGCGCCGGAACGAAGAGGCAGCCGGAGAGGACGATGGAGACAATGAAAAACAGCACGGAACCGCTGAGGGCAGCCAGTGCCGTCAGGATGCGCCCGCCTGCAGGAGCCAACGTCGGACCTATCTTGGCGAAGACCTGCTCCATTCCCTGCCCGGCAATCTGCCACAGCTCCGCAAATTTGGGGCCGACAATTGGCAAGGCGGCAAGCTTTTCCGGTAGCGCCGGAAGCTTCAAGGAGCCGTCGGCGATGGCGTGGTACCAGCCCTGCAGGGTATCTGCGAGGCTCACTACGAGAACCGCCACCGGACCGATGACGATCGCAAGGCACAGCAGCGTGATCAAGATGGCGGCGGGAACTTTGCGTCCGCCGAATTTCTCCGCAAGCCAGTCGAAGGCAGGGTAAAGCGCGACAGTGAGCACCACCGCCCAGAGCAAAAACAGAAAGAAAGGTGCGATCAGCTGCAGCGAAAAATAGGCAAAGAGACCCAGGATGCCGAGACGGACCGCAATATCGATGACCCTCGCATCGACCGTCGGCTCAGGCCGTAACCCGCTTCCCTGCGTTTCGCTTGAAGACTTCTCACCCGATGACGTCTCGTCGGCCATGCCCTGCCCCAACGGTTTGAAAACCCAGCGTGGTTGACAATAGCCACGGTGACGGCGCGTGCCAGCGAAAAGTGCAACTGGCCGGGTGTCCGGCCTAGTGGTTCGATTCTGACATTTGCATCCCCCTGCTGCTAGCGCTGGAGCAAATGTCAGAATCATAAGAACCACTAGATAGATATATGATTCTAGTGGAGCCTTTGAATTTGACATTTGAGCATCAGCCTAGCCGCGAGCGGGACTCAAATGTCAAATTCGCTCCACTAGTCCCGGCGGAAGATCACACCTGCCAGCCAGCCGGTGAACATTGCGAGCCCAATAGCCAGGAGGCCATAGACGAGCGGGTAGCTCTGGGCGAGCATGAAGGTGACCTGCTCGAAGCCCGACTTGGCGACGGCCAGCGACTGTTCCGTCGCCGCGACCACCTTGCCATGATGGAAGAGAAAGCTTTTGACCTTGTAGACGCCAACCGGGATGTTGGCCGGCAGCGGGATGTTGGTGCGGAACATGGTGTCGGTCAGGAAGAGGATCGAGGTTTCCTGTTCCGAATAGAGCCCCGAATCTTCGCGCAGGCGAATGAAAGCGCGGCGGAAATCGTCCCGGTCCGAGAGCGCGACATTTGAGACGCCCGACACTGCCAGGTTGATGTGATGGAGGCCGATGCCGAGGTCGTCTAGCACCGTCCGGTTCGACAGGTCGCCGATATTGATGGTGCTGGCGACCGCATAGAAGGACGGCACGTTCTGGAAGCGCTCGGCCTCCCGGTTGACCCAGACCCCCAGGAACCGGCCCTTGCGCCGCGTGGTGATGTCCTGCGGCGGGCCTTCCACGACGATGGCAAGCTCGTAGCCGCTCGGATCGTTGGGCTGGCGCTCGATATCGCTGGCCTGGCCGAAGATGACGATCTCAGTGCCGGTGAAGTTGGACTGGATCGAAATCAGGTCCGACGACAGGGACGTTACCAGTTCCTGGTGCGGACGGGACTGGGCAAGGGCGCCCGTTGCCAGAAGCAGAAACGCGAGAACGGGAACAAGCCGTCTCATGCGCCCGCTCCCTTGCGGATGGCGATGGAATAAAGATCGTCCGGCGTCAGAAGCAATTCGACCGCAAATCGCATTCCCACCAGCAGCACCAGCAGAGCAAGGAGCAGGCGGAGCTGTTCGCCGCGCAGGTTCTGACCCATGCGTGCGCCGAACTGCGCACCGATGACGCCGCCGATCATCAGGGTCATCGCCAGGACGATGTCGACGGTCTTGGTGCCCACCGCGTGAAACACGGTGGCTGCCGCCATGGTGAAGAGGATCTGGAACAGCGAGGTGCCGATGACGATGTTGGTCGGGACGCGCAGCAGGTAGATCAGCGCAGGCACCATCATGAAGCCGCCACCGATGCCGAGCACCGTGCCGAGAAAACCGATGATGGCCCCGAGGCCGACAACCGGTATGACGCTGACATAGAGCTTCGAGCGGCGGAAGCGGACCTTGAGCGGAAGGCCGTGGATCCAGTTGTGCTGGCCGGGTTTGCGGGCTTTTGGTGGGACCCCGGATTTGCGCCGGCGGATGGCCCTGACCGATTCGAACAGCATCAAGCCGCCGATTGCGCCCAGAAATGTGACGTAGGAAAGCGAAATCACCAGGTCGAGCTGGCCGACCGATTGCAAAACCTGGAAGAGGATCACGCCGATGAGCGAGCCGAAAACACCACCCGCAAGCAGGATCGTTGCCAGCTTCAGGTCGATCGCCTTCCGGCGCCAGTAGGTCACCACCGCCGACGAGGAGGATGCAACCACCTGAGTGGTGACGGTTGCTACCGAAACGGCCGGCGGAATGCCGGAAAAGATCAGCAGCGGTGTCAGCAGGAAGCCGCCGCCGATGCCGAACAGTCCCGACAGGAAGCCCACAGCACCGCCCATGCCAAATATCACAAAGATATTGACCGGAATCTCGGCTATGGGCAGGTATAATTGCACAGGATCACGCCGGAACAGATCGCAGGTAAGACTGCGAAACGACTACATGAAAATGGTTAAAGACCCGTGCCTTCCGCCATGTCAACCGGCCAGCGGGCCGGTTGGGTCCGGTTCGGCGAATTTAGACCAGCGGCGGCCGCTTTCTGACAAATCCGTTGCCGAAATGCCCCGCTTTCATGGCCCAGAAACAGTTCTGGCCCGGCCGGCATTTGTGCCGGCGGGCCAGATCTGATTTGGAAACCTGAGCGGGATCTAGATCGCCTGGCTTTTCAGTTCGTCCAGCAGGCGACCGTCGACTTCACCGGTTTCCGGCAGGCCGAGGCTGCTCTGGAAGGCGCGGATGGCGCTGCGGGTGCGCGGCCCCATCTGTCCGTCCGGCGTGCCGGTGTCGAAGCCAAGGTAATTAAGCTTGTCCTGGGCTTCCTTGACCAGCGCCGTGTTGTCAGCCGTCTGGACCGAGGCCTTTTCCGCCGGCAGGGAAGAGCCTTCCACCCAGCTCGGCTCCATGGTGACCTTGTTGGCAGCCGCATCCGGTGTCTTCAGTGCGAATTGCTCAACCGCCAGACGGGCATTGGCCAGGGTTTCCTGGTCCATCATGTTGGCGACGTCGTCACGGCGCTTGGCAGCTTCCGGGTCGCCCTGATCCGCCGCTATCGCGAACCACTTGTAGCTGGCCACCAGATCCTTATCGACGCCGATGCCGCCGGCATAGAGGATGCCCAGGTTGAACAGGCTGTCCTTGACGCCGTAATTGGCCGCTTCTTCGAACCATTTGGCAGCTGCCGCGTAGTCGGGCTGTCCACCGCCGCCTTCAGCGTAGAGAACGGCGAGATTGTGCATCGCCTTGGCATTGCCGGCGTCGGCTGCCTTGATGTACCAGGCCTTGGCCTTGGGCAGGTCCTTTTCGACGCCGCGGCCCTTTTCGTAAAGGCTGGCAAGGCGATACTGCGCCGGGGCGAGGCCCTTATCGGCGGCCTTCTGGTACCAGACGGCTGCCTTGGCAAGATCGGCGGGCACGCCGGTGCCTTCGGTGTATTTCACACCGACCAGGAACTCGGCCGCCGCGTTGCCGCTGGCAGCTGCACTGCGCAGGGACATCGGGCCGACGCCTTCCGGCGGCAGGCTGGCAATGAGGTTCGACGGCACGGTCGCCTCACCCGTCGGCTGGAAGCCGGAGGGAGCCGTTTCCTGAGGTGCCGAGAAGCTGCCGGTGACACCGGCGGGCGGGGCAAAGGCCATCTCCGTTTCAGGTGCCAGTTGTCCGTCGGCAGCTGCCGCCTGCACATTGCCTTCCGGCATGACAGGATCCACGGCGGCGCCGGCTGCTGGAGCAGGAGCTGCGGCCGCCGGAGCAGGCATCGGTTCCATGGCCCCGGCCGAAGCTTCCTCCGCAGAAACCGGAGGCACGCCATTGCCTGAAGATCCATCGCTCACGACGCCACGGTTTTCCGCCATGGAAACCTCTGCTGATGCCGGAGCAGCGGGAACGGAAGACGCATCTGCCATCTCAGGCGTGGAGATCGCATCGACGGTTTCCTGGGTCTCCTGGCTGTTGGAGGCAATCTGGTTGCCCTCCTCCGGACCGCCCGAGGCAAGACGGAACACTTGCAGCGTTCCAATCAGCAGCACCACGGCGGCGGCGGCATAGAGGATCGCACGTCGGCGTCCGCCGGATGCCTGCGGCGTTTCGGGCGCGGGACGGTCTCCCGGCAGAACGGTCGCTTCCTGCGTTTCGAATGCCCGGTCGGACATGTCTTCCGGGTTCAGCTGCAAGTCGTCGACGGGCTCGACCCGTTCATCCTTTGCAGCGGCGGACTTGTCGCGCTTCAGGACATTGCGCAGCCAGCCGACACGGGCCTTGCCACGCTCTTCGTCGGCTGCCTCCGGGTCGGTTTCCACCTTCTGGCGTTTTTCAAGCTGTGCAGCTTCCGCGGAAGCTGCCTGTGCGGCCCGGCGGGCAGCGGCAATGAAATCGGCCTTGCGGTCGCGCACCCGGTCGTCCGCACGGGGAACTTCCGCGCCTGCTGCGGGACCCGTATCGGCGCCGCGGCCACTTTCCGGCTGTTTCGGCTGTGCGGCGCGGGAAAACAGCGGCGCCGGTTCGTCGACCTTGATCGGCGAGAAGCCGGTTGAGGGAGCAGCCGCGGCTGACGCCGGAGCGTTTTCAAGCCGCTCGGCCCGTTCCAGACTGTCAAGGCGCTCGGTCAGGGAGCCCAGGACGGATTTGACGCCGTCAAAGGTGTTGCGGGTCCGCTCTTCGCTGCCCTCGGCGGCATCGAGCAACCGTTTCAGATCGCCCTGAAGCGCGGTGATTGCGTCGTCATACTGATCGTTACGCGGCGACGGTGCACTGGCGATCGCTTCCTTCGCGGCTTCACGGGCAATCCCGGCGACATCGGCACGGGTCTTTTCCAGGCCGCTTTCTATCCGCTCCAGGAAGGGCGAGAACTGTTCGATGCTGATCGCGCGCGAGGACGTCGACTGGATCTGCTCCGCCAGCGCGGCAACCTTGGCGCCAAGCTGTTCAAAGCGGCCATCGTCGGTCGCCTCGGATCCCTTGGAAACGATCTGGGCGAGATCGGCGATCCGCTGTTCCAGCGCTTCGGTCGAGGCCGGAGCCGCGACACTGGCGCGCATGGAACCGATTTCCGCCCGCAGCTTGTCGAGGTCGGACGTCGTGACCGTATCGGTCGGCTGATCCAGGCGGTTGGTGAGGTCGTTCAGGCGCTCCTGCAGCTGCGCCAGGAACTTGGTGTCCTGGCCGGCACTGCCACCGGCGCGCATGGCCGCCGCATCCAGCACCGGCACCGGCCGGGCGGATTTCTTCTCGATCTGGTCGATCTTGCCCGAGATGGCTTCCAGGCGCTTCTCCAGCGAGGCAAAAGCACTGGTGTCGGTCGCGGGCAGCGGCCCGGCCTGCTCCATCCGCTCCAGACGGTCGACGATGTCGTTGAGACGGCGGTCGACATGGTTGAGATGTTCGCTGTCCACCGGTGTCGCCCGGTCGTCGGCCATCATGCCGACGATATCTTCCAGTCTGCCCTGCAGCCGGGAAATGGTCTCCGGCTCCGGCATGCGCTCTTCCATGGCGGAGAGGCGGCTGTCGAGGCCGCGCTGCTCGCGCGCCAGCACTTCAAGGTCGTCCAGGCGGCTGGAGACGAACTTCATGCGGTCGTCGATGCCCTCGACGAGACCCTTGATGTCGATCTGTTCGACGAAGCCGCGCACTTCGCGCAGTTCGGCCCTGAGCGGCTCGATATCCGCGTGGCCCTTTCGCTGCAGCAGTTCTTCCATGCGTTCGGCAATCGCGACGACGCGGTCTTCCAGCACCATCATGTGCTCGGAGCGCGGCAGGGCGGCGAAGGCGTCCTCGATCTCGTTGAGGCGTGCGGTCACGCCACGCAGAATGCGCGGATCGACCGAGGCACGCGACAGCTCGTCCAGGCGTTGCAGGATATGGGCATAGCCGTGTTCGAGTGTCTGCAGGGCCCCTTCCACATTTGTGCGGCCGACCATGGCCTTCAGCTCGGAGACTTCCTTGCGGATGTCCTTGGCAAGCTGGTCGTTCTTCTTGTCGGCACGCAGACGCTCGACCATGTCGGCGAGGCGCCGCAATTCCGCGTTCTGGCGGCCGACGGTGTCGCTGGTGCCCCGGGAAAGCCCGCCAAGGGCTTCGCGCAGGGACCCGAGTTCCTCGCGCACGTGGTTGAGCGCCTGTTCCTGCGGCGCCCTCAAGGCATCGATGCGGCGGCCAAGATCCTTGTAGATATGCATGGACGCATCGCGGTTCGCGTGGACGCCGCGATCGCGATTGTGGCGCGGGGCCTGGCGGTAGCCGTCGTCGTAATCGACTTCGTCATCGTAATAGGGATCTTCATCCGGCAGATTGTCGATGGCATAGCTGCCCGGACGCGGCCGGCGCCTCGACTGTGAACGCGGGGCCTCGTCGCGGTATGCCTCGTCACGGTATGCCTCGTCACGGTATTCTGGTGCATAGTCCGGACGGCCAAGACCCTGGACCTGTTCGTCCAGCCGGTCGAGCGCACCCATGACGTCGTCCAAACCAGTGTCCCGCTGCGGCGCACGGCGGCGCGGTGCCGGACGGCGGCTTTCCTGCTTGTCGGACAGGAGCCGGTCAAGTTCGTCCGCAACGGCGTCGAGATCCTCGTCCCGATCATCGGCGGGATGGCGGCCATAATTGCCGCCAAGAGCCGTTGCGGTACGGGTCAGCCGTTCAATGCGGCTGCGCGCTGGCTCGCGGCGTGGGGCATCGTGATACTCGTCGCCTTCATACGCATCACGGCCGCGGCGTCCTGCCTCGTGTTTCTTCCAAGCCGGCATGTCTTGACCCTGGACTTACGGTCTTTCGGACCGCTGATGGAGCAGGCTGCGCCCTAATTCCGCCGAAGACGGGACGGGTACAGCGTTTTGATTGACTTTGTCGATTTAGGGTAAACAGGCCGTTAATTGTTCTTGCCAAATGCGAAACGTTGTTGTTTTCGCATCAAAATTCGCTATCCACACCCCCACATTGAGGCGAATCGCCAAAGGCATCGTTAACGAAATTTAGCAAGGCGACCTTACGTGGCTGGACCTTAACGCAAACGTAAGCTAAATAGTGCGCAAGAAACCGGCTGAGCCGCTGTGCACACACCCAATCGCCTGCGAACGCCCTGGAGCTGAAATCTTCGGAGCGGGTTTCGAAAACTGCAAAAGATCAACGATGGCCGGCAAACGGCTGGAAGAAGAGTAAAATCTGCTATGAGCGAAGCGCTTTCGATCCTTAATGAAGACGATCTTGTGGACGTCGTGTCCGCGACCGACGACGGCACCAAGAAAACCCAATTCACCATCGGCGATCTCGCCAAGGAATTCGGCTGCACCCTGCGCACGCTGCGCTTCTATGAAGACAAGGGGCTCATCAACCCCAAGCGCGACGGCCTGAACCGCATCTACAATCGCCGCGACCGTGCTCGCCTGAAGCTGGTCCTGATGGGCAAGCGTGTCGGCTTTTCCCTCTCCGAAATCCGCGACATGCTGGACCTTTATGACCTGCGCGACGGCCAGGTGACCCAGCTGCGCGTGGCCCTGTCCCGCTTCAACGAGCAGATCGCTGTTCTGGAAGACCAGCGCAAGGACATCGAGCAGGCCATCGAGGAACTGTCCCGCACGGTCGAGATCGTTTCCGGCATGCTGAAGCACAAGGAAGCCGAAGAGGCATAAGCCACTTCCACTTCCAAGACGTTCCGAAACCGCCGGCTGCAAGTCCGGCGGTTTTTGTTTGTGCAGGAAACGCCGCCCCGTTTTTCAGGGCTCCCCGGTTTTCATGGCTTCCCCGTTTTTCAATGGTCCCGCTTCAGATGCTGTGCTGATTCTTTCGGCTCTCGCCGCTCTCAAAAGTTGTCTTTTCTGAAGTTTCACGGAATTGGCGCATACTGCCGTGCATTTCGCGGCCGCGAAAAGATCGTCAAAAATTCGCCCTCCCGACACGAATTCGTGTTCACAACCTCTCAAAATCATTCCCATACGCATGTTTTGGGCGTAATTTTTTGTCACACCTTCCGCTAGGATACCACTTTACGGAGTCGAATTCGCCGCGTATATAGAGCTCAAGGTGACGTTTACGGAAACGTAAGGTCGAGACACAACGGCAAATCTGGGAGGATTTCCATGCCGAGCTATACCGCTCCCGTCGATGACACGCTTTTCCTGCTGAAAGACGTTTTTGGCTACGAACGCTATTCCAACCTTCCGGGCTTTGCCGATGCGCCGCTCGACCTGGTGGAAGCGATCCTGCGCGAAGGCGGTAAGTTTGCGGAAGAAGTACTGCAGCCCCTGAACCAGGTGGGTGACAGCGAAGGCTGCAAGCGCAACGACGACGGCACGGTGACGACGCCGAAGGGGTTCCACGAGGCCTACAAGGCCTTCTGCGAAAACGGCTGGGGCACGCTCTCGGCCGATCCCGATTATGGCGGCCAGGGCCTGCCGCACACGCTGGCCACCGTCTTCAACGAATTCGCCTCTTCCGCAAACATGGCGTTTTCCATGTATCCCGGTCTGACCGCCGGCGCGGTTGCCGCGCTGACGATCCACGGCACGGACGACCAGAAGCAGAAATATCTGCCCAACATGATCGCCGGCACCTGGACCGGCACCATGAACCTGACCGAGCCCCATTGCGGCACGGATCTCGGCCTCATCCGCACCAAGGCGGTGCCGCAGGCGGACGGGTCCTACAAGATTTCCGGCACCAAGATCTTCATCTCCGCCGGCCAGCATGACATGGCGGAAAACATCATCCATCTGGTGCTCGCCCGCATCGAGGGCGCACCGGACGGCGTCAAGGGGATCTCGCTCTTCGTCGTGCCGCGCAACGCCGTCGGCGAGGACGGCTCCGTCGGCGAAAACAACGGCGTTTCCTGCGGCTCCATCGAGCACAAGATGGGCATCCACGGCAACGCCACCTGCGTCATGAATTATGACGGCGCCACCGGCTGGCTTGTCGGCGAGGAGAACAAGGGCCTGAAGGCCATGTTCACCATGATGAACGAGGCCCGCCTGGGCGTCGCCGTCCAGGGCCTGTCCCAGTCGGAAGTCGCCTACCAGAACGCCGTCACCTATGCCAAGGACCGCGTTCAGGGCCGCGCCCTGACGGGTGCGAAGAACCCGGACAAGGCCGCCGACCCGATCATCGTGCATCCGGACGTCCGCCGCACTCTGATGTCGATCCGCTCCTTCAACGAAGCTGCCCGCGCGCTCGTCATCTATACGGCGCTCCACGGCGACGTGTCGCACCGCTCGGACGACGAGAAATCCAAGCAGTTCTCCGACGACATGATGGGCCTGATGACCCCGGTGCTGAAGGGCGTCCTGACGGATACCGGCTTTGCCAACGCGGTCAATGCCCAGCAGATGTATGGCGGCCACGGCTATATTGGCGAATGGGGCATGGAGCAGTTCGTGCGCGATGCCCGTATCGCCATGATCTATGAAGGTGCCAACGGCATTCAGGCGCTGGATCTCGTCGGCCGCAAGCTGCCGGCCAACGGCGGCCGCGCCGTGATGAGCTTCTTCAACGAGGTCAATTCCTTCCTGAAGGAGAACAAGGAGAACGAGGCTCTAGCCCCCTTCACCGGCCCGCTCAAGAAGGGCATGGACGACCTTCAGGCCGCCACCATGTGGTTCATGAACAACGCCATGAAGAACCCGGACAATGCCGGGGCCGGTTCGGTCGACTACATGCACCTCTTCGGCCTCGTGGCGCTCGGCTACATGTGGACGAAGATGGCAAAGACCATCCAGGAAAAGCTGGCGGACGGCGCAGGCGACAAGGCCGCCTGGCTGGAAACCAAACTGACCTTCGGCCGTTTCTTCATGGAACGCACCCTGCCGGAAACGGCAGCCCATCTCGCCCGGATTTCCGCCGGGTCGGACACGATGATGTCGGTGGCCGCGGACGCCTTCTAAGGCGCTCGAGGCCCCTGGCAGCCCGATGGCGGAAAATTGAGCCCGCAAGTCGAAGCCGCTCGCTATAGTCGCGGTCGAAATTGATTTGCCAGGGGGATTTTCAAGTTATGGCTGAATACGTTCTTCATTGCATGGCCCAGTCGGGGCACTCCTACAAGGTGGCCCTGATGCTGGAACTGTGCGGCGCGGACTGGGAACCGGAATGGGTGGATTTCTTCAACGGGGCGACCCGGACGGAGGAGTTCCGCGACACCTTGAACGAGATGGGCGAAGTGCCGGTTCTCGTTCACGGCGACACCATTCTCACCCAGTCGGCCGTCATCATGGACGACCTGTTCGACAAGTTCGGCAAGTTCGGCTGGGACGACGACGATGAGCGCCGCGAGATCTTGCGCTGGACGATCTTCGACAACCAGAAGGTCTCCGGCATGCTGGGCCCGTTGCGTTTCCTGCGCACGCTGATGAAGTCCGGTGAGACGGACGTTACCAGGTGGCTGGACGGGCGGGCGAAATCCGCCCTGGCCATCCTGGACAAGCATTTCGCCAAGAACGCCTTCGCCATCGGCAAGAAGCCGACCAGCGCGGATTTCTCGCTGTGCAGCTACCTGTTCTACGAGGGTGAGCTCGGGATCGATCTCGGCGCCTACCCGAATGTCGTCAAATGGCTGGAGCGGATCAAGGCTCTGCCCGGCTGGAAACATCCTTACGACCTCATGCCCGGCCATCCGTTGCCGGACCCCAAGTGAGGACCAACAGACCCTAGAGGAGGATCTGATGCCCGAAGCCTATATCTACGACCATGTGCGCACCCCGCGCGGGCGCGGCAAGAAGGACGGAGCGCTGCATGAAGTGCCGGCCGTCCGCCTTGCGGCGACCGCGCTGGAGGCCATCCGCGACCGCAGCGGTCTCGACACGACCCGGGTGGACGACGTCGTCCTCGGCTGTGTCGACCCGGTCGGGGAAGCCGGCGGCGACATTGCCCGCGCGGCAGTGTTCGCGGCAGGGTATGACAAGTCGGTTCCGGGCATGCAGATCAACCGCTTTTGCGCCTCCGGCCTCGACGCGGTCAACATGGCATCCGCCCAGGTGATGTCCGGCCAGCACAAGCTGGTGATCGCCGGCGGTGTGGAAAGCATGAGCCGCGTCGGCCTTGGCGCTTCGGGCGGTGCCTGGCCGATCGAGCCGCAGGTGGCCATCCCCTCCTATTTCATGCCGCAGGGCGTCTCGGCCGACCTGATCGCCACCAAATACGGCTTTTCCCGCGACGATTGCGATGCCTATGCGGTGGAAAGCCAGAAGCGCGCCGCCAAGTCCTGGGACGAAGGCCGCTTCAACAAGTCGGTCGTTCCGGTCAAGGACGTCAACGGCATCACCATCCTCGACCGCGACGAACACATGCGGCCCGAGACCGACATGCAGTCGCTGGCCTCGCTCAACCCCTCCTTCGAGATGATGGGTGCCATGGGCGGCTTCGATGCGGTCGGCATCCAGGCCCATCCGGAGATCGAGAAGCTCACCCATGTGCACCATGCCGGCAACTCCTCCGGCATCGTCGATGGTGCGGCCGCCGTCCTGATCGGGTCCAGCACCGCCGGGCGCTCTTCCGGCCTGAAAGCCCGTGCGCGCATCAAGGCCTTTGCCAATATCGGCTCCGAGCCGGCCCTGATGCTGACCGGTCCGGTGGACGTGACCGAGAAGCTGCTGAAAAACGCCCGCATGGAAATGAAGGACCTCGATCTCATCGAGATCAACGAAGCCTTCGCCTCCGTCGTGCTGCGCTACCAGCAGGCCTTCGACCTCAATCCGGAGACAGTCAACGTCAATGGCGGCGCCATTGCCATGGGCCATCCGCTGGGAGCAACCGGCGCAATGATCCTCGGCACGGTTCTGGACGAACTGGAACGCCGCGATCTCAACACCGCCCTCATCACGCTGTGCATCGGCGCGGGCATGGGCACGGCGACCATCATCGAGCGGGTCTGAGCCATGATCAGCAACATCGACAGGGAGTTTGCTGAGATCAAGGACTACTGGTCGCCGCGCGTGGTGGCCGACGTCAACGATCAGAGCGTCAAACTGGCGAAGCTGAAAGGCGAATTCGTCTGGCACGATCACCAGGACGAGGACGAGCTGTTCTTCATCGTCAAGGGAAGCCTCACCATCCGATACCGCGACCGGGACGACGTCGTCCTGAATGCGGGGGACATGCATGTGGTGCCGAAAGGCATCGAGCATAACCCGCTCGCGGAAGAGGAATGCTGGGTGATGCTGTTCGAACCGGCTGAAACGAAACACACGGGCGACGTTGTCGTCGACGGCACGAAGACGGCAGCGCAGCAGCGCGCCCATCTGCAGTCGGCCGGCGCCTGATCCGAGGAGAATTTTCACATGAGCTACAAGAATTTCACCGTTGAAACCGATGAGGACGGTTTCGCCCTGATCACCTGGGACATGCCGGGCAAGTCGATGAACGTCATCGATCTGTCTGTCATGGACGAGCTGGACGCCATCGTCGACCAGGTCGCGGGCGATGCCGCCATCAAAGGCGCCGTCGTCACCTCCGGCAAGGGCGCTTTTTCCGGCGGCGCGGACCTGACCATGCTGGAAGGCCTGCTGCAGGATTTTCACGTCAAGCGCGGCAAGGATCCGGAAGCCGCTGCCAGGGCGCTTTTCGAAGGTTCCCGCAAGCTGTCGCTGATCTACCGCAAGCTGGAAACCTGCGGCAAGCCGTTCGTTGCCGCCGTTGCCGGCACCTGCATGGGCGGCGGCACCGAGCTGGCGCTGGCCTGCCACGGCCGCGTCGTTGACGAAGGCCTGAAGATGGGCCTGCCGGAGGTCAAGGTCGGCCTCTTCCCGGGTGCCGGCGGAACACAGCGCGTCATGCGCATGACCGACGGCCAGCAGGGCATGCAGTTCCTGCTGCAGGGCAAGACCCTGCGCGCGCCGAATGCCAAGCAGATGAAGCTGGTGGACGAGGTCGCGCCGACAAAGAAACTGGTCGCAACCGCCAAGCGCATGCTGAAGGCGGGTGTCGATCCGGTGAAGGACTGGGACAAGAAGGGCTACCGCCTGCCGAACGGCAATGTCTATTCCCCGGCCGGCTTCCAGTTCTGGCCTGCGGCCAACGCCATCTACCGCCGCGAGACCTATGACAACTATCCGGGCGCTCGCTACCTGCTGCGCTCGGTCGTCGAAGGCCTGCAGCTGCCGATGGATCTGGCCCTCCAGGTTGAGAGCCGCTACTTCGCCAAGGTGCTGCAGGCGCCGGAAGCTGCCAACATGATCCGCTCGCTGTTCGTCTCCATGCAGGAGCTGAACAAGCTGGCCCGCCGTCCTGTCGACCAGCGCCCGAACAAGATCAAGAAGATCGGCGTCCTTGGCGCAGGTTTCATGGGGGCAGGCATTGCCTTTGTCACCGCACAGGCCGGCATCGACGTCGTCCTGATCGACCGCGACCAGGCAGCCGCCGACAAGGGCAAGGCGCATTCCGACGAACTGTTGTCCAAGGCAATCAAGCGCGGCCGCGGCACGGAAGAGGAAAAGGCGAAGGTCCTCTCCCGCATCACCGCGACGGTCGACTATGAGGCGCTTGCCGATTGCGATCTGGTGATCGAAGCCGTCTTCGAGGACCGGGAGATCAAGAAGGTCGTGACGGAGCAGGCCGAGGCGGTGATGAAGTCCCGCGCGATCTACGCCTCCAACACCTCGACCCTGCCGATCACCTCGCTCGCCCAGGCGTCCAAGCGGCCGAAGAACTTCATCGGCATCCACTTCTTCTCGCCCGTCGACAAGATGATGCTGGTGGAGGTGATCCTCGGCAAACGCACCTCCGACCGGGCGCTTGCCATGGCGCTCGACTACATCAAGGCCATCAAGAAGACCCCGATCGTTGTCAACGACAGCCGCGGTTTCTACACCTCGCGCGTGGTCATGACCTATATCCGCGAAGGCCTGATGATGCTGGCGGACGGCGTGCCGGCGGCTATGATCGAGAATGCCGGCAAGATGGCCGGCATGCCGGTCGGCCCGCTGTCGCTCGGCGACGAAGTGGCGCTGGATCTTGCCTGGAAGATCGTCTCGGCCACCCGCAAGGATCTCGGCGTGAAATATGTCGAAGGTCCGCTGGACAACATCCTGGAAGAGATGGTGATCAAGAAGGAGCGCTTCGGCCGCAAGAACGGCAAGGGTTTCTATGACTACAAGGGCAAGGACAAGAGCCTTTGGCCCGGCATTCCGGAGGTCACCGGCCAGCCGAAATCCGCCGACAGCTTCAACATCGAGGAGCTGAAGCAGCGCCTCCTGGTGATGCAGGCGCTCGAAACCGCCCGCATCTTCGAGGAAAAGTGTCTGACGGACGTGCGCGAGGCCGATGTCGGCTCGATCCTGGGCTTCGGATTTGCGCCCTATACCGGCGGAACGCTCAGCTATATCGACATGATGGGCACGGCCGCCTTCGTGGAGCTTTGCAAGAAGTTCACCCGCAAGTGGGGCCCGCGCTTCAAGCCGAACAAGCTGCTGAAGGAAATGGCCAAGGAGAATGCCACCTTCTACGGCAAGTTCCCGCCCAAGCCCGAGGAAAAGGTGCGCGACGCCGCCTGACCTGTCCAAAATGCCGCCCCTGCTTACCCAGGGGCGGCACTGTTATTATTACCTAACAGATACGCTTTATTCGTTTGCAAATTACGCCAGAACTTGATCCCACCTGACTTGTCATGCACAGTCCAGGGTAGAAACTGTGCACCTCCGGCAGGAGACAAGAATGGCGCTTGACGGCGAATGGGCGCGCTCCGATGTCTTCCGTGTTTTGCGGGACATCTGTTCGAATGCGAATTTGGACTGGCCCTACCTGGCCCGGCGTTACAATTTCGATCTCGCCAGCCTCGACGATCCGCAAGGCATCGTGCCGATTACCGCCTGGCATGCGGTGTTCGAACATGTCGCGGACGTGCTGCATGACGATGCCGCCATGTTCGATCTCTTCAACTCCGTGGATATCGGCTGCTTCTCGATCTTCGATTACCTTTTTGCCTGTGCCCCTTCCTTGCGCGAAGCCTGCCAGGCCTGGGTTCGCTTCAGCCCGATCCGAACCAATGCCTACCGGCTGAAGTTCGAGGAAGACGAGACCGGCGGCTACGTCGAATGGCCGATCCTGGAAGGGCGCGGCGAATGGCGGCAGAACATGTTCGGACGTATCGGCTGGGCAACGCAGCAGATTGAACATGCGCTCGACATGGCCGCACCGCCGATCCTGATCGAACTGGCGACGGTGCCGCCCATCAAGACCTCCAATTTCCAGAAGAAGTATCAGGGCCGCATCAAGTTCGGCGCGGCGCACAACCGGATCTCCTTTCCCAAGGCCCTGCTTTCACGGCCCCTGCGCCGAAATGACGGTCACCTTTACGAGATCATCCTGAAATCGGCCTCCGCCGAACTCGACCGGTTCGGGCAAATGGAATCGCCGCTGTCGCGGATTGCGAACGAAGTCGCGGCCAATCTTGCCAACGGTGCCAGCACGCTTCCCGTGATCGCTGCGAAACTCGGCATGTCGCAGCGCGGCGTCCAGCGGCTTCTGGAGAAAGAAGGCACCAGTTTCCGCAAGCTCAGCGAGGAAATCCGCAGGTCCGCCGCCGAGAGATACCTGCGCGGTTCGGATATGCCGATGAAGGAGATCGCCTATCTCCTGGGGTTTTCCGAACTCAGCACCTTCTCACGGGCCGTAAAGACGTGGTTCGGTGTACCGCCGAAGAAGGTTCGCGAGGCCGCCAGCGGCAGGAAGGGCAGGATGGGAGCCACCGCGCCCCCTGCGGTATGGTCGTCGGACAGACCCGCAACCAATCCCGGGACTGCAAGCGCGACACTTCCGGAAGCGGCCGACGTGGACTGACGGCAGACTTCCTTCAGAGGACACGCTTTATGGAATGGTGGCACGGAGAAGGCTTCGGGCGTGCCGTCTCCGCGCCAAGGATTTTCCGTCGTCCGGCAGGGTTTCGGAGTGACCTCTGAAAACCCGGCCAAGTGCCGACTTCAGGAAGACCTGGTGTGAGGACAGGCCTTCGGTGCCGACGGGGCTGTGCTGCAACGTGACGTCTTGTTGGTCCGCGCCGAAGCGCAGGTCTTTCGTTGCAGGTGGAGGAAGGCAGGGCGATAACCTTGTGGGAGTGGCCAGCACCTTGTTGCACGTTCCTGAAATTATGATTACCTCCACGAGAAGGCGAAGTCTTTGGCCGGACACGTACAGGATTTATCCAATTACGCCATCTTGAGCTTTTCCGGTCAGGATTACGGTTAGATCGCACCGCACGCGATGGTTTCGGCAACTTCAACACATGCCACATTGTAATTGACGGGGTTTGTTCCTAACTTCTGCGGATGAGCGATATTCATCATCCGCAGGAGACACAGATGAGCGAAACCAGCCAGAACACCGGCCTGAGCCGTTTTCTGGGTGGCTCCCCCGCCCAGGTGCTTTTGCGGCTCGTGTTCCTGTCCTTCGTCGTCGGCATCATCCTGTCGGCACTCAACCTCGATCCGCTCGACCTGGTCGACTTTGCGGTCAACTTCGTCGAACGTCTGTGGAACATGGGCTTTGAGGCAATCGGCCGTCTCGGAGGATACCTTGTCATTGGCGCGATCGTCGTGGTGCCGATCTGGCTGATCAGCCGCATTCTCGCAATGGGCCGGACGCGCTGAAGACCGCCCCTGCCGCACGGTGCAGGGTCAGATGCCGGTCGGCCAGCTCGTCGATATCGTCCGAATACCCGCCGCCAAGAACACCGGCCAGGGGTATTCCGGCGGCGCGGACTGTCTCGATGACATAGGTGTCTCGCCGCCGCAGACCTGCCCGGGTCAGTGCCAGACGTCCGAGCCGGTCGCCCTGATAGGGATCGACCCCGGCATTGAAGAAGACAATATCCCAGGCGGCACGCGCCAAAAGATCGGGCAGGACCTCACCCAGCGTTGCAAGATAGGCTTCGTCGCCAGTTCCGTCGGCAAGGCCGATATCGAGATGCGACGGCACCTTGCGCACCGGATAGTTCTTTTCCGAGTGCATCGAAAAGGTAAAGATATCCGGGTCGCCCTGAAAGATGTCCGCGGTGCCGTCTCCCTGATGGACGTCGAGATCGATCACCAGTGCCTTGCGGATGGCTCCGTCTGCCTGCAGCACCTTTATCGCCACCGCGACGTCGTTGAAGACGCAGAAACCCGCGCCATGCGCCCGCCGCGCATGGTGGCTGCCGCCGGCCGTGTTGCAGGCAAGGCCGTGTTCCAGGGCAAGATATCCCGTCAGCACCGTTCCACCGGTGGCGCAGCGGGCGCGCAGCGCAATGTCCTCCCTCATCGGAAAGCCGATTTCCCGGGCGATCTTTACTGGCACCCGCGCATTGAAGACCTGGTCCACATAGGCCGGATCATGGGCGAGCGCGACCCATTCGAACGGCGCAGGCCGGGGCCGGAAGAACGGCGCCCCCTGCAGCAGTCCCTCCTTGCGGATGAGATCCGCAACCGCCCGGAACTTGTCCATCGGAAAGCGGTGGTTCGCGGGAAGATCGGCGCAATAAGCGGGATGGTGGACAATAGGCAGGGTCATCGAGGCTCAATATAGGCTGCCTTTTGCACGTGGACACCCTTTTGGCTTTCGTTTCGGCAAGGCTTCCCCCCCTCTCCCCGGTCCGTACACTGTGGGAGAGGTAAGTTGGATTTCCAGGCAAGCTCGTCGAGCGAATGCGGCTGTAGCGCTTTGATCCAGGCCGGCTTGCATGGCCACGCCCGATGAATACCCGGTATGTGCGGAAAGGAATTGACGCGGCACGGCAAGACGGACAAGAAGGTCTGCCCTGTTCGATAGAGCTGCCCATGTCCCACGCCACAGCCTCCGGCGAGCCGTCCGGTCTTGCCTTTGCCGTCACGCATCGGTCGGTTCTTGCGATCGCAGTGCCGATGACCCTCGGCTACCTGTCGACGCCCCTGCTCGGCATCGTCGACATGGCGGTGATCGGCCGCCTCGGCGACCCGGCCCTTCTCGGTGGCATCGCCCTTGGCGGCATCATCTTCGACCTCGTCTTCACCACCTTCAATTTTCTGCGCTCCGGCACGACCGGCCTGACGGCCCAGGCTCTCGGCGCGGGAAACGCGGAAGAAATCAAGGCGACTCTGTTGCGGGCCTTCGTCATTGCTGTCATCGGCGGTCTTGCGGTCATCGCCCTCAACGCGCCGGTCCGGGACGCGGGCCTGTGGTTCCTGGGCGGCAGCGCCGAAGTTCAGGCCGCGTCAAAACGTTATTTCGACGTCCGCATCCTCAGCGCGCCTTTCCTGTTGATGAACTATGCCATTCTCGGCTGGTTCATCGGCCTGGGCCGTGCCGGGACCGGACTGGCCCTGCAGCTGGTGCTCAACGGCCTCAACATCGCCCTCAGTGTCTGGTTCGTCGTCGGCCTCGACTGGAGCGTCGAGGGGGCTGCCTGGGCGACGGTACTGAGCGAGATGGCCGCGACTTTGCTCGGGCTGGTCCTGGTCTTCGCCGGCGCAAAGGGCAGCGCCTGGCCGAGCCTTGCGGTGATCTTCGACCGGCGTCTGCTGCTGCGCATGATGGTCCTCAACCGGGACATCATGATCCGCTCCTTCGCCCTGCTTTATGCCTATGCCTTCTTTGCGGCCCGCTCCGCCGATCAGGGCGACATCGTATTGGCGGCCAACGCGATCCTGGAAAAGTTCATCCTGGTTTCCGGTTATTTTCTCGACGGGCTGGCAACGGCCGCCGAGCAGCTGGCCGGGCGGGCCGTCGGCGCACGCCACCGGCCGGCCTTTGACCGGACGCTCAAACTGACAGCCCTGTGGAGCTTTGCCCTTGCCGGAATACTGGCGCTGGTCTTCGCCCTCTTCGGCACGTCGATGATCGCCTTCATGACCACGTCCGAAGAGGTGCGCACCGTCGGTGGAACCTATCTGATCTGGGCAGTTCTGGCGCCAATACTCGGAGTGCTGGCGTTTCAGATGGACGGGGTCTTTATCGGCGCGACCTGGTCGGAAACCATGCGCAACATGATGCTGGTCTCTCTTGCCGTTTTCGTGGCGGCCTATTACGCGCTGTTCCCGATACTGGGCAATCACGGCCTGTGGCTTGCCATGGAGCTGTTTCTCGGCATCCGTGGCTTGACCTTGCTGGCAGCCTGCCGGAAGCGTGCCGACAGGACATTTGCGGCGGCGTAACTCTCTGACTTCAGATCGTTTCCGACGCCCAGGCCTCGACATTGGTGTCGCGCGCATCGCGTAAGCTCGACAGGCCGTGCGCGTCGAGTTTTGCCGACAGGCCCTTGAGGATCTCGTCGACCAGCGGCATCCCCTTGAAGACCAGGGCGGAATAAAGCTGCAGCAGATCCGCACCCGCCGTGATCTTGGTCCAGGCGGTCTCCGCGCTGTCGATGCCGCCAACGCCGATGAGGGGAAGGTCAGGCCCTGCAAGCCTGCGTGCCCTCGCCAGCATGATGGTCGAGCGGCGGAACAGCGGGCTGCCGGAGAGACCTCCCGTTTCCGTTCCCGGCCCGTGACCGCTAAGGCCCTCTCGGCTGAGCGTCGTATTGGAAACGATCAGTCCGTCGACATTCTTGGCAATCACTTCCTCAACGATGTCCTGCAGGTCACCGTCGGCCACATCCGGCGCGATTTTCAAGAGCACCGGAACCCGCCGGCCAAGCTTGGCCGTGCATTCGTCCCGGGCGGAGATTACCCGCGTCAAGAGCTCTGCCAGCGCCGAGCGTGCCTGCAGGTCGCGCAGGCCGGGCGTGTTCGGCGAGGAGATATTGACGGTGAAATAGGAGGCCATGTCGGCAAAGGCTTCAATGCCGGTGACATAGTCCGCGCTGCGGTCGGTCGCATCCTTGTTGGCCCCGACATTGATGCCGACGATGCCGCCAAGGCGTTTGCGGGCCTCGAGCCGGCGGCGCAGGGCGTCGTGGCCCTCGTTGTTGAAGCCGTAGCGGTTGATGACGCCCTCATCCTGCGGCAGGCGGAAAACACGCGGGCGCGGATTGCCGGGCTGCGGCTTCGGTGTCACCGACCCGACTTCCGTATAGCCGAAGCCAAGCCTTAGAAGCGCATCTGGCACCTCGCCGTTCTTGTCGAACCCAGCCGCCATGCCGACGGGATTAGGGAAGGTCAGGTCCCAGAGCCGAACCGCCAGGCGCGGGTCCTTATCCGGTTTGCGGCCCGGCAGAAGACCGGTTTTCTGGCCGGTCATGAGTGCCAGAACCGTCGCGCGGTGCGCGTTCTCCGCATCAAGGCACTGCAAGCCCTTCAAGGCGATGCGTTCCAGCAAAGGCAACGTCATTGGTCCAGCTCCGGAAAGGCGTGCGCGCCATCAGCAGTCAGGGGGAGTTCCTTCACCCACAGCGCCGCGGCCGGATCCAGCTCCGCGTAAAGATGCGGGAAAAGATCACCACCGCGGGAAGGTTCCCACCTCATGGCATCGCCGAACCGGTCGGCATCGAAGGCGGCAAGCAGCAGGTCCGCCTGTCCGGCAAAATGCCTCGCGGCCGTTTCCCGCACCTGAGCGGAAGAAGAAAAATGGATGAACCCGTCCGCCAGATCGACTGGCGCGCCCTTGAAGACACCCAGTTCTTCCGCCTCCTGCCAGAGGGATCTCGGCACAATCTTGAAAATCAAACGCATCTTGTCGTCCTGCTCTCTTCCGGCCGCAGCCGGAGCGGACACTACTCAGCCGATTTCTCCCGAACAAGCCGCAGAGCCGCATTCCGGCCGGTTCTTTCACATTTTTGACCGGGAAAAACAATTCGGACCGCATGATTGCCCTGGTCGCAATGCCAATCGAACCGTTCGCCGGAATTCGTCCGTACAATCGGGGACAAACGCTATCATTCTGCTTTTCCGCTCTCGGCAAGCGGCCGGTCAGCCCGTATGATCTTGGAAATCCAGTAGACGCGCCAAAATCGCGGAAACCGTTTGATGAAGCTTCGGCCCTTCCTGATGCCCCTAGTTGTGCTGACCGCTGCCGGCGGTCTGCTGGGGTGGTTGTTGCTGGCCGAGCCGCCACAGCTGCCGGAGCAGGAGCCGGAGGACCAGGCCTCCACGAATTCAGAAACGACCATCGCCGCCGCTCCCGTCGCTCCGGTCACGGCCGCGAAGCAGGAAGCCCCCCCCGGTCCGGGCCCGGCCAGCCCGATGGGAACTGCGCCCCTGCCGGATGAGATCCGCGACGTGTCGCCGGACGGCGTCAGCGCACCGAAGGTCAGCGGCAACCTCAAACGCATCGAGCCATCCAAGCGCTATCTTGAGCTCAAGGACCCTCCGGTGGAACCGGTTCCCGACGGTCCTCTGGAACTGGTCCGGGTCCAGGTTCTGGATGGCGGCCATCTGAAATCGGACCGGCTGACGATCACGCTGGCCCATATCGTGCCGCTGAAACCGGAGGAGACGTGCGTTTCGCGCCTCGGTGGCAGCTGGCCTTGCGGCGCGAGGGCCAGAACCTTTCTGCGCGGGCTGATCAGGCAGCTCAAGGTCACCTGCGAAAAGATCGAAGAAACCGGGCCGCAACAGATCCTGGCGACATGCAGCCGCGGAAACTTTGACTTGAGCACCCGCCTTGTCCGCTATGGCTGGGCAGATCCGGCGCCGGATGCGCCCGATGACCTGCTGGCACTCGCTGAAAAAGCCAAGGAAAAGAAGCTCGGCAAATGGCAATCGGAATGGCTGAACGAACTTCCGGTCTCCAGTTGGGAAAACGAACCCACCACCCTACCGGGGCTTGAAGACCTTGAACCCGAGATCGTGGAATGGAGCCTTCGGACAGACCCGGAGCAGCCGGAGAGCACGCCCCTTTCTGAGGAAACGGCAACCTCGCCGCCTGACGCGCAATAAGCTCTTGTGCACCGCCACCGAACGGCAGTCACGCTGTCGCTCGTGATTATTAACGCGTTGCCTGAAGGGTCGCTCGACCAGAGGTGAACTCAAATAGGTCGGTTTACGGCCAGAAGCCACCGCGTTGCGGCGCTGACAGCACCCGGCGCACTGATTAGGCTCCAGGGATCGCAACTCGATCCCTGGAGTTTTCTTATGCCACTCTCGAAAACCGTCGGCATATTAGGCGGCAGCGGCCAGCTTGGCAGCGCCCTGGCGACAGCCTGGCTTGAAAGCGGCACGCTCGCGCCCGAAAGCCTCTGGATCTCGAACCGCTCCGGTTCCGCCGACGGTTTCGAAGCCTGGCCTCAGGTCAGGGTTACACAGTCCAATCAGGCCTTGACGGAAGCGTGTGACGTCATTTTCCTCTCCGTTCCCCCTGCCCTTCTGGAAAGCGCCCGCATCCAGGCACCGGACAAGCTCGTCGTTTCGGTCATGGCGGGTGTCTCCAGAGCAAGACTGACGGAGCTGACCGGCTCGGAACGGGCCGTCCGGGCAATGTCCAGCCCGGCGGCCCGGCAGAGGCTTGCCTATTCGCCCTGGTGTGCATCGCCGTCTCTGACAGGCGACGACCGCGAGACGGTCATGGCATTGCTCAGTGCCTCGGGTCTCGCGGACGAGGTTCCAACCGAGGACCAGATCGAAGTCTTCACCGCGATCACCGGCCCCGTCCCCGGTTTTGTCGCCCTCTTTGCCGATTGTGTCGTGCAATACGCTCGAGAAAAGGGCATTGCGCCGGAACTTGCCGTGAGGGCGGTGAAACAGCTGTTTCTGGCGAGCGGCCGAACCATGGCAGAAGACGAGATTGCGCCGGCGGCGCATGTTCAGGAAATGATCGACTACGCCGGAACGACCGCCGCCGGGCTGAGGACACTACGTGATTCAGATCTTGCAGGCCTGATCGCGGAAGGCCTGGACGCCAGCGTCAGCCGTGTGCGGACGATTGCCAGGACTACCTGACTGACGCTGATAATGCTTGCCCTAAATCGGGTAAATCTTGAACGCCTGCAACTTGGACGGCGCGTCAGCGCGCCGCCCCTGTCGTCCGACCTCAGTTGGTCAATTCGCCGGCCAGCGCCTTGCGGATCATTTCGCGGGTCTCGGCAATGCCGTAGAGCGCGACGAAGGAACCGAAGCGCGGGCCTTTTTCCTGGCCCAGCAGCACCTGGTAGAGCGCGGCGAACCAGACAAGAGAAACGCCCGGGCCACCGTGCGGACCGGTCTTGGTCGGGTCCTGATAGCGCTCGATGGCGCGGGCGACGTCCAGGATGGCGTCCTGGATCACCGCGCCGTCCGCATCGGAAGGAAGAGCCGCCAATGCGGCATCCAGCTTTTCCAGGGCATCGCGCTCGACCTCGTCCGGAGCCTTGAACGACTTCGTCGGCTGGACGAAATCGTCGAAGTAACGGATCGCGTAGCCGACCAGCGCGTCCAGCTCCTTGTGCGTCTCGGCGGTCACACCAGGCGCATAGCGCGTAATGAAGGCCCAGAGCACATCCTTGTTCGAGGCGTTGGATGCCGAGACGAGGTTAAGGAGCATCGAGAACGGCACCGGCATGTCTATCTTCGGCACGTTGCCCGAATGGATGTGCCAGACCGGGTTCTGCAATTTCTGCACCTCCGGCATCTGCTCGTATTTCTCAAGGAACGTGTAATATTCGTCCACCGCCTTCGGAATGACGTCGAAATAGAGCTTCTTGGCCGTCTTCGGCTTCTGGAAGTTATAAAGGGCCAGGCTCTCCGGTGCGGCATAGGTCAGCCATTCGTCAATGGTGAGACCATTGCCCTTGGACTTGGAGATCTTCTCGCCGTTTTCATCGAGGAACAGCTCGTAGACGAAATGCTCCGGCGCCTTGCCGCCGAGGATGTTGCAGATCTTGTCGTAGATCGGCGCATTGGTCATGTGGTCCTTGCCGAACATCTCGAAATCGACGTCGAGCGCTGCCCAGCGCATTCCGAAATCCGGCTTCCACTGCAGCTTCACCCTGCCGCCGGTGACCGGCAGCGTGATGTCCTCGCCGGTCTCGTCGGCGAAGGTGATCGTGCCGTCCTTCGCGTTGACGTCCTTCATCGGCACGTAGAGCACACGGCCGGACGACGGTGAGATCGGCAGGAAGGGCGAATAGGTCGCCTGGCGTTCCGCGCCGAGGGTCGGCAGCATCACGTCCATGATTTTGCGGTACTTCTCGGTTGCCCGCAGCAGCACGTCGTCGAACTTGCCGGCCTTGTAATACTCGGTCGCGCTGGCGAATTCGTAGTCGAAGCCGAACGTGTCCAGGAACCGGCGCAGCATGGCATTGTTGTGGGCGGCGAAACTGTCGAAATCACCGCCGAACGGGTTTGGCACCGCCGTCAGCGGCATCTGCAGATAGGGCTCCAGGGCAGCGCGATCCGGCAAGTTCTCCGGGATCTTGCGCATGCCGTCCATGTCGTCGGAGAAGCACAGAAGGCGCGTCGGGATCTTGTCCTCCGTCAGCAGGCGGAAGGCCGTGCGCACCATGGTGGTGCGCAGCACCTCGCCGAAGGTGCCGATATGTGGCAGGCCGGACGGGCCGTAGCCGGTCTCGAACAGAACCGGCTTTGCCGGGTCCCGCTTCTCGATCCGTTTGACCAGTTTTCGCGCTTCCTCGAACGGCCACGCTTTGGATTTCGTGGCCGCCTCGACAAACTCTTGCGAAAGGTCAAGCGGCGGCAGGGATTGATCGGTCATTTTTAAGTCGTTCTGTTCATGTGATTGGATTGAATGCAGCCAGCCGGTTTTCTGTGTTTTTCCGGCCGATGCTGCGGCGCGACACTAGATCAAGCCGCCGCCATGTGCAATCTCGGGAACCGTGCAAGTTGACCGCTTTGATGGCGTTTCGTCCGGCATTGTCCGCCAAATCGGCGAAAGCCGGAAAAAGCGCCGGCAAACCGGTCCGCCGATTGTCGCGTCACAGTCACTTGAAGCTTGTGCCTCAACCCGTTACATCGGGCTCAAGAGTCAAGTTGAATTCGACCGTCAGACCGCGCCACTGGAGAATGAATAGTGTCTATGAATGAGCCGATCAGCGTACAGGAAGCCCTTATCTACGTGATGGTAATCGTCTCGGCGTCGGACAACCAGATGACCGACAAGGAACTGGCCACCATCGGCGACATGATCAAGATGCTGCCGGTCTTCCATGGCTATGACAGCAACCGGATCATCCCGGCCGCCCAACGCTGCGGTGACATCCTGCAGGAGGAAAAGGGCCTGCAGCTGGTGCTGGAACTGGTCGGCGACGTGCTGCCGCACAAGCTTTACGACACCGCCTATGCGCTGGCCGTGGAAGTGGCCGCGGCCGACCTGCATGTGGAGCAGGAAGAGCTGCGCATTCTGCAGCTGCTGCGCGACCGCTTCAAACTCGACAAACTGACCGTCGCCGCCATCGAGCGCGGTGCCATCGCCCGTCATCGCACCGTCTGACGCCCAAGGGCACATCGGAGCAGCATCTTGAAACGGACAAAGGTCCTCAGCTGGGCCGGCGCGGTCGTGCTGACTGTCCTGGCCGGTCTATTCCTTGTCTTTCAGGGCCTGTTGGATTTCGATCTTTCGGAATACGACACCCGGCCGCTCTCCTTTGCCTTCGACGACTATTCCGTTGCCGGAACGCTGCATCTTCCGGGACTCGAAAACCCGCCGGTCGTCTTGCTCGTCCATGGCGACGGGCCCGCGGACCGGTATTCGGGCGGCGGCTACCTTCCTTTGATCAACACGCTGCTGGACGGCGGCATCGCGGTCTATTCCTGGGACAAGCCCGGGGTCGGCGACAGCGGCGGCGACTGGTTGAGCTTTTCCATGGAAGACCGGGCCCGCCTTGCGGCAACGGCCCTTGCCGCCGTCCGGGAACAAGTCGGGCTTGAGACTTCACCTGCCGGATTTCTCGGTTTCTCCCAGGCAGGCTGGGTTCTGCCGATCCTCGCAAGAGACCCCGCCAAGGCCGATTTCTTCGTAATAGTCGGTGGCGCGCTCAACTGGCTGCGCCAGGGCGAGTATTATACCCGGCGGCGGATGGATCTTGAGGGGGCAAGCGCGCAGGAAATCGAAGCCGCTCTCGTTTCACGGCAAAAGGCCAACCGCAAGCTTCTTGCCGATGGCACTACATACCAGGACTATCTGGACAGCGGCATGGATGAGGCGCCGATGTCCGAAGAGCGCTTTGCGTTCGTGCACCGGAACATGCTGGCCGATTCAACCGAGCATCTGTGGCGCATTTCGGCGCCGGTCCTCACGGTTCACGGCAGCGACGACCTGAATGTCGATCCCATGTTCAATGCCAACTTCTTCCGCCAGATCCTGGAAGACCGGAACGGTGCCAACCGGTTCGTGATCGTTCCGGGAGCCACGCACGCCCTGCTCCGGGCCGATACGTTCAACTATCAGCTTGAAGGCGACATGCCGGCCTTGGCAAAGACCACCTTTGCCGTTCTTGGCCGGCGTGCCTATGCGCCGGGCGCGCTGGAAACGATCACCGGCTGGATCAAGAAACGTTCCGCAACCGGATCAGGTGCACAAACTTTCCACGATCGCTCAAATTGAAGCAATTCCGTTTGCCATCCCGCAAGATCCCCGCCCTTAAGACCATCGATGGGGAGCGGTGCTGACATCCGCTGCCGGGATCGATCCGATCTTGTGGAATGGAACACCTCTCTGCCAGATGGTTCTGCGGGCGGTTTGGGGGCGGTTTGGGGGCGGAGAGGGCAAATGAGCAATCAGGCAATCGGCAACGGGATGAGCGTTCGCTATCCGCTGCGGCGGCAAAGACAGCGATTGCGCAACCATCGCCCTGCGCCCTACGCCGTGCGGTATGTACGGGTCGCCACCGGGCCGAAACCGGTCAACTGGGGCACGCGCATGCTGATCGGCTTTGCCGGATTCGTCTGCGGCCTCGCCGCCGATGCTCTGGTGGCCTTTGCCGAGGATCACTTCCATCTTGCCAAGGACACGGATCCGGATCTCTTTGCCATCGTGCTAGGCACGGGCTTTGCCGGGCATATCATCTACCTGGTTTTCGGCATCCTGGCCGTAGCGCTGCTGACCGCCTTCAACCGGCGCAAATGGATCCTGTGGCTGCTGATCGGTTTTGTCGGCGGTATCTACAGCATCTGACCGGGCAAGGACGATCAGTTCAGACTGTGGATCGCGTCCGGCAGATCGAGCGAAAAGGCGGGAATGACGACGTCGAAGACCGAACCGTCCGGGCGTTCCATCTTATAGGAACCCGCCATGATGCCGTTGTCCGTGGCAAGCGGGCAATGGGAGGAATATTCATAGGTCTCGCCCGGCTCGATGATCGGCTGCTCGCCGACGACACCTTCGCCGCGCACTTCTTCAAGACGCCCCAGGCCATCGGTGATCTGCCAGTAGCGGGTCATCAGCTGCACCGGCTCGCTGCCGCCGTTGTGGATCTCCACCATATAGGCCCAGATATATTCGCTCTCTTCCGGACGCGATTCATCGTCCAGATAGAACGGCTCGACCGAGACCTCGATCCCATTGGTTATGGCGCTGTAACTGCCGGACACGACGGTTCCTATTCCAGATCCAAGGACTTGCCGCCGCAGCGGCCGGACTTCCGATGCCGGCCGTCTTGCAATTCCGCGGGCAGCCCGGCAACGCCGACTGGCGCAGGGCTGCTCCGGCGATGACGGCCGGTTCACTCAGAGGGGGCTTATAGGGCGAATGACGCAAGCGTGAAAGGGACTTACTTGTTATTTCCGTGCTGATTTTGCATGAACGGCCCAGAAAAATTCGAAAACAAGTTTGTCCAGATGTTCGATGCCCGCCTGCGCCCGCTGATCGATCCGCCGCTCAACCGCCTGGGGCGGAGCCTGGTTGCCACCGGTGTGACGGCGAACAGCGTGACACTTGCCGGCTTTGCCGCCGGTCTCGGCGCCGCCCTTGCCATCGCGACCGGCCATTTCCTTATCGGTTTCCTTCTGATCGGCCTCAATCGTTTTGCCGATGGGCTGGATGGTGCGCTGGCCCGCGCAACCGCCAAGACCGATCTCGGCGGCTATCTCGACATCACACTCGACTTCTTCTTCTACAGCGCGATCCCTCTGGCTTTCGCACTGGAAAACCCGGCCGCAAATGCCCTGCCCGCTGCCGCCTTGCTCGCCAGTTTCTATGCCAATGGTTCGGCCTTTCTCGCCTTCGCCATCATGGCGGAAAGAAAGAACCTTTCAACGGATGCGCAGGGGTCCAAGTCGCTCTATTACATCGGCGGCCTGGCAGAGGGCGCGGAGACCATTGCGCTCTTCCTGCTGATGGCACTGGTGCCGGCGTGGTTCCCGGTGCTCGCCTGGGGATTTGCCGCGATCTGTTTCGTTTCGGCCGGGGCGCGGGTGCTGATTGGCGTGAAAGCGTTGAGGGCTTAGGTTGTAACCTCAAGATCCCAAGCCAAGCGGGCAGGCATTTCGAGCACTTTGCAACCCCGTCCCCTCTCCCGTGGGAGAGGTTACTGGAGCAAGCTGCTATGAAGGCACAGTGCAGACCGGTTGACCGGAACCGCCTCAGATCGCCGCCAACGCCTTTTCGACGTCTTCCAGCAGATCCTGCGGATCTTCGAGGCCAACGGACAGGCGCAGGATGCCCTCGGTAATGCCGAGTTCAGCCCGGGCCTCCTCGCCGATCGACTGGTGCGTCGTCGTCGCCGGATGACAGATCAGGCTCTTGGCGTCGCCAAGGTTGTTGGAGATCTTGATCAGCTCCAGCGCATTGGTGAAGCGGAACGCGGCTTCCTTGCCGCCGTCGATCTCCATTGCCAGCATGGTGGAGCCGCCGCGCATCTGGCGCTTGACGACATCCGCCTGAGGGTGATCGTCACGGCCCGGATAGATCAGGCGCTTGACCTTGGCGTTGCCGGCGAGGAAATCGGCGATCCTGGCCGCGCTTTCCGTCTGGCGGGCAACGCGCAGCGGCAGCGTCTCAAGGCCCTTCAGGAGCACCCAGGCACTGAACGGGCTCATATGCGGGCCGGTATGCTTGATGAAGGGCATCACCTCGTCGTTGATCCACTCTTCGTCCGACAGGATCACGCCGCCAAGGCACCGGCCCTGGCCGTCGATGTGCTTGGTCGCGGAATAGACGACGACATCGGCGCCGAGCTGCAGCGGCGACTGGAAGAGCGGCGTTGCGAAGACGTTGTCGACGACGAGCCGTGCACCGGCTTCCTTGGCAATCGCCGCCACGGCGGCAATGTCGATCACTTCCAGCGTCGGGTTGGTCGGGCTTTCCAGGAACAGCGCCTTGGTGTTCGGCCGCACGGCCGCCTTCCACTGCGCGATGTCGGTGCCGTCGACCAGCGTGCTTTCCACGCCGAAGCGCGGCAGCAGGGTCTCACAGACATAGCGGCACGAGCCGAACAGGGCTTTCGCCGCAATCACGTGATCGCCTGCCCGGACAGACGCCATCATCGCCAGTGTGACGGCAGCCATGCCGCTGGCGGTTGCCCGTGCGGCTTCCGCGCCTTCCAGCGCCTTGATGCGATCTTCGAACATGGAGACGGTCGGGTTGGCATAGCGGGAATAGACGTAGCCCGGGTCCTCGCCATTGAACCGGGCTTCCGCTGCTTCTGCACCGCTGTAAGTGAAGCCCTGAGTCAGGTAGATGGTCTCGGAGGTCTCACCAAAGGGCGACCGCATGGTGCCGCCGTGAACCAGGGTGGTTGCAGGGCGCCAGTTCTTGTTTCCGGTCTTGGTGGTGTCGCTCATGTCTTTCATTCCGCTCCAAACGCAAAAAACCCCAGCCTCAAGACCGGGGTTCTCACCTCCGGCCTTTTTAGCAACTTGTTTAACGTGGCTGCAAGCCGGCCGGCCCAAATCACCACGAAGTGCGCTTGTCCTACGGGAAAACGGAGGGAAGGTCAATTGCCTTGCGCAAGACAGCGCAAATGCCCTGTTCTTTCTCAATGCCTGTTGGCGCGCGCGGCCCGATCCTTTAAGAGCGATAGACGAGAAAGATGCGGGAAACCTTTATGAACGTGACAGCGGGCCAGATCTTGAACGGAAGCGCGACCCTGACGAAGAACGGCATCCTGCCGGCGCGGATTATCGAGGCGATGTTCACCGCCGGCGAAATCTCCGCGGACGCGCCGCCCGTGACCGGCCAGATCCAGCCCGCCAGCCTGGACCTGCGCCTCGGCGGGGAAGCCTACCGGGTCCGCGCCAGCTTCCTGCCCGGTCCCGATATCAAGGTCGCCGACCGTCTGGCGCAGCTGAAACTGCACACGGTCGACCTCACCGAAGGCGCGGTTCTGGAAACCGGCTGCGTCTATATCGTGCCGCTGCAGGAGAGCCTCACGCTGGCAAAGGACATTTCGGCCACCGCCAATCCGAAGAGTTCGACCGGCCGGCTTGACGTCTTCACCCGTGTCATCACCGACAACGGCCTTGCCTTCGACACGATTCCGGCCGGCTATACCGGCCCGCTCTATGCGGAAATCTCGCCGCTCACCTTCCCGATCCTGGTCCGCTCCGGCTCCCGTCTCAGCCAGATCCGCTTCCGCCGCGGCCAGTCGCTGATTTCCGACGCCGACCTTGAAGAGGTCCACAAGGCACACACCCTGATGAGCGGCGGTAATCAGCGCATTGGCGGCGGCGTGCAGCTTTCGATCGACCTGGAAGGCAATGGGCCGGAGAGCCTGATCGGTTACCGCGCCAAGCACCATTCCGGCCTCATCGACGTGGATGTCGTCGGCGCGCAGGACGTGCTCGATTTCTGGGAGCCGATCTACCGGCGCCAGCGTGCCGAACTGATCCTCGACCCGGATGCCTTCTACATCCTCGTCAGCCAGGAGGCGGTGCATGTGCCGCCGGATTATGCCGCCGAGATGGTGCCCTTCGATCCTCTGGTCGGCGAATTCCGCGTCCACTATGCCGGCTTCTTCGACCCGGGCTTCGGCCATGCGGGCGCCGGCGGCATCGGCTCGCGCGCCGTCCTGGAAGTGCGCTCGCACGACGTGCCCTTTATCGTCGAACACGGCCAGACCATCGGCCGGCTCGTTTATGAACACATGGCCGAGCGGCCGAAAACGCTCTATGGCGAGGGCATCGGTTCCAACTACCAGGGCCAGGCGCTGAAGCTTTCCAAGCATTTCAGGGCGCCTGCCTGACGCCGATGGCCTTCAAGACCGTTACGCGTGAATTCGAAGGATTTCTGGAAGACCGGAAGTCCCGCTTCCTGGCGCATCTGGTGCCGGTCGACCTGTTCGACACGCGCCTGGAAGAGCTGCGCAAGGAGCACAAGAAGGCCAATCACATCGTGACCGCGCACCGTCGTCTTCTGGAAGACGACCGGGTGGAGGAAAGCGGCAAGGACGACGGCGAACCCGCAGGCACTTCCGGCATGCCGACCTTGCGTGTTCTGCAAGGCGCCGAGCTGATCAACTGCGCCGTGCTGATCGTGCGCTATTTCGGCGGCACCAAACTCGGCGGCGGCGGCCTCGCGCGGGCCTATTCCGGCGCGGCCCAGGACGCCATCAACAATTCCGAGCTGGTGCCGTTCCAGAAGATCCTCACCCGCACCGTCAAGGCCGATTTCGCATCAAGTTCGGAACTGGAACGGCGGATCGAGAACCTGGGTCTGACCGTGATCGCGCGGAACTACACGGAAGACGGCGTGACGCTGACGGTCGAGGGACCGGACAAGGTTCTGGCTGTGCTGTAGAGTTTGTGGCCGATCCTTCGAGACGGGCCTTCGGCCCTCCTCAGGATGAGGTAGTGGTTTTGGCCATGTTTCACGGATCGCCACATATTCGACCTCATCCTGAGGAGCCGCGTCAGCGGCGTCTCGAAGGATCGGCTTCAGAACTTCACGCCCGCTCCCTGCCGACCTCCGCCCGAAGCTCCCTCACCTCTTCCCGCAACTCCTTCATTTCCGCCAGGATCATGATGGTGTCGTTGTGGATGGCTTCCCGGTTGGCGACAGCTTCCGTCTCGGTTTCCGCCTGCATGGCCGAAACAATGATACCGATGAAGAGGTTCAGCACCGTGAAGGCAGTACAGAGGATGAAAGGCACGAAGAAGAGCCAGGAATAGGGAAAGACTTCCATCACCGGGCGCACGATGCCCATGGACCAGCTTTCCAGCGTCATGATCTGGAAGAGCGTATAGAGCGACGCTCCGAGATTGCCGAACCAGTCCGGAAATGCGCCACCATAAAGCTTGGTTGCCATGACTGCGAAGACGTAGAAGACCAGTGCCATCAGCACCACGATTGATCCCATGCCCGGCAGAGCCGCAATCAGCCCGCCGATGACCCGGCGCAGCGACGGAACCACAGAGATCAGGCGCAGGGCTCTCAGGATCCTGAGCGAGCGCAGGACGGAGAGGTTGCCGGTCGTCGGCATCAGCGAGATCGCGACGATGGCAAAGTCGAACAGGCTCCAGGGATCGCGAAAGAACTTCGGGCCATGTGCGAAGAGGCGCAGGGCCAGTTCGATCACGAAGATGCCGAGAATGACCTTGTCAATCACCAGCAGCACACTCCCGAACCCGGCCATTACCGTGGGGCTGGTTTCGAGCCCGAGCGTAACGGCGTTGAGCACGATGATGCCGATAATGGCAAATTCCCAGTTGCGTGACGTGACCAGTGCCTTGACCTGCTGACGCATATTCCCGATCCGATTGCTTGCCGTTATACCGGCGCATCATGACGCGCCGGCGCGAAGATGGCGATTTCCATGCCGCAGTGCAAGATCGGGATAAGGGAAAAGCACAGCCGGCCCGCCGAGCCTGCTTGACAGGCCCTGCAACTCAGCGCAGAAAGCAAAGGCAGGCGACGCGGGTGTAGCTCAATGGTAGAGCAGAAGCTTCCCAAGCTTAAGACGGGGGTTCGATTCCCCTCACCCGCTCCAGATTCTGACGCCACCTTCTCCGCACCTCCAAGTTTTCTCTTCACATCAACGCCGCGTTTCGACGCTGTTGCTCGGCCTGCGGATGTTTTCCCGCGACAGGCCGACATCCGCCAGAAGGTAGTCCGGCAGATCGGCAAGATGGGCCATGTCGCGCCGGCGCCGTAGCCAGCGATGCAAGGGGCGGATGAGGCGAAGGATCGAGGACTGCTTGCCTGAACGCAGTCTGCTTATCGGCACGGAATGATCGGACATAAGGCTGCTCCCGTCGGTTTGGATGCAACCAGGCTAAGCTTTGCGCCTTGCATCGGGTGCGCGAAGTTCGCAAAACTGTGAGAAAATTTCGCAGGAATTCTGATTCTTCGTTATCTTTTCTCTATCAGCAATTCGAAAGGCGATGCGATATGGATCTCGACGACTTCGATCATCAAATCCTGAGGCTCATGAGCCTCGATAGCCGGCGCACCGGAAAGGAGCTGTCCGAGCTTGTCGGCCTGTCGCCGGCCGCATGTCTCAGGCGGGTGCAGCGGCTGCGGGAAATCGGCGCCATCGAACGGGAGATCGCCCTGCTGGCGCCGGAAGTGACCGGGGCAACAGTTACCCTTCTGGTGATGCTGGCATTGACGCGCGGGCAGCCGGATCGAACCGCACGCCTCAGGCAAAAGCTGTTGAAACTGAAGGAAGTGAAGAAGATCTATCATGTCACCGGGCCTGCCGACCTGGTGCTGACTGTTCAATGCGCCTCCATGGAGACCTATGCCACTTTCACCGAGGCGCATTTCTATGACGAGGAGATCAAGGGCTTCGACACGATCGTCGTCCTGCGATCCTACGACGCTGAAACCGGTCCGGCATGACACACCTGGCAACGGGACGGCTGACAAGGGGGACCGGGCCGGGATATCCTGCGGCAGCGAATCCGGCGGGTATGCCGCCGGGACCTTCCCTTGAACCGCATCAGGGCTTCGGCGTGCAGACAGGACTGCTACTATCCAGGTTATCCCGCACCATCGGCCGGATCGTCCTGCCCGGCTGCGTGCTGCTTTCACTCTTTGCGGTTGCCGCAACAGCCCAGGAGCCGGAGGTGCGCGTTCCCAATTTCTGGGATCCGAAGGCGGTGCACGACCGGCCGAACGATGTGCCGGACAAGATCCAGTTCCTCGCGACCGACGCTTATCCGCCTTTCGTTTTCCGGGATTCCAAGGGACGCCTGACCGGGTTCAATGTCGATCTCGCCCGCGCGCTCTGCCAGGAACTCGGCAGTTCGTGCGCGCTGCGCATCAAGGATTTCGACGTGCTTGTGCCCGCGCTCGACGAGGACGAGGGCGATGCGATCATCGCCGGCATTTCCCGCAGCCTGCCGGCCGCCCGCTGGCTCAATTTCACCGAGGACTATCTCAAGCTGCCCGCGCGCTTTGTCGTGAAGGCAGAGAATGCCGCCTCCTTCGACGAGCAGGCATTGGCAGGCAAAACCATCGCCGTCGAGGCCGGGTCGCGCTACGAGGCCTTTGGCAAGCGCTTCTGGCCGCGGGCAAATATCGTCGGCTACGGCACTGCGATGGAGGCCCGCGAGGCGGTCAAATCCGGTGCCGTCGACGCCCTTTTCGGCGACGGCCTGAACCTTTCCTTCTGGCTGCGCAGCGAGGACTCAGCCAGTTGTTGCGCCTTTGCCGGCGGCCCCTGGCTGGAGCCGGGTTATTTCGACGAAGGCATGGCGATCGCCACCCGCTCGGAAGATCCGGAACGCGCCGAGGCCCTCACCTACGCCCTGCGCCAGCTGCACCAGAAGGGCATCTACCGCGAACTTTATCTGCGCTATTTCCCGCTGAGTTTCTTCTGAGCGTGCGCTTCACGATTTTTCAGTTCGAGCACACAATCGTTTTTTAAAGCGCCGCGCTCGCCGGCCTGGTCCCCTTCCCCCTTGTGGGGAACGGTTGGGGATGGGGGTGAACAGCGAAGCTGTAAAACGCCACCGAGGCCGGTTTCGCTGGCCAGACAGAAATACCCCCACCCTTGTACCCTTCCGACAATGGTGAGGGCGATCGCATTTGGAAATAGTCATTCAGAAAATACTGGCGCCCCCCCGGACAAGCGAAGCGCAGATCCGGGGCCTACTCGCAGAGCCACTTGCCGAAGCACGCAAGGTTTCGTGAAGAAGTTGCCACCATTCAGCTCTCTGGAAACGAGTGGGCCCCGGGTCTCGCGATGCTCGCCCGGGGTGACACCAGTGTTTCTATATGACTGTTCCAAATGCGATTGCCCTGCCACTAGAGGGAGGAAGGGCGACGCAAGCTGGGCGGCTTCAGAAATAGAATAGGAGCTGTAAAACCGGTTCACTCCGCCGATGGGTTGGGGGTGCTGTCCTCCCGCTTCTGCTCCGTTGTCTGCAAAAACGGGATCCACAGGCTGAAGGGCAGAGAGTGCGCGCGCGGGGTGAGGGAGGGGCCGAGGCCGATTTCCATGGTCTCGTGGCCCTGCTCGGGATCCTGGGTATAGGTGCCGAACAGCCGGTCCCAGATGGAAAGGTAGAAGCCGTAATTGCTGTCCGTTTCCCGGCGAATGACCGAATGGTGGATGCGGTGCATATCCGGCGTGACGATGATGACGCGCAGCACCCGGTCGAGCCTCTCGGGAAGCCGGACATTGGCGTGGCCGAAGACAGCCGAACCGTTGAGCACGATTTCGAAGATCAGCACCGCCTCGACGGGGCCGCCGAGGGCAACGATCACAAGCCCCTTCCAGATGAACGAGGCGAGGATCTCGGCCGGATGGAAACGCAGGGCCGTCGTCGCATCGACCTCGCTGTCGGCATGGTGCACCCGGTGAATGCGCCAGAAGAGCGGCACCTTGTGCGAGGCGAGATGCTGGAACCAGACGGCGAGATCGAGGATCAGGAAAGCCAGAAGCCCCGCCAGAGCCGCTCCCCAGCCTTGCGACCAGCCCAGAAGGCCGAAAAGCCCCCAGCCTTTCTCCGCTGCCAGAAGGGCCAGGCCGACGCCGCCGATCGGGAAGACCAGCCGCACCAGCAGCGCATCGAGCAGGATGAAGCCCCAGTTGGTAGGCCAGCGTTTCAGCCGGCTGCTTTTGAGCCTTCTTCGCGGCAGGCCGGCTTCCAGTAGGGCCATGACCAGAAAGATGCCGGCAAAGCAGGCCATGCGGAGCTGGTTGATGTCGATCTGGTCCAACATGGGGGCTTCGTCACAATCCAATCTGTTGCCGCTTGCCAAGGGCGAGGCGGACCTATAGGGCAGTCACAGCTTATCCTTCTACACTCCTCCTGCCTCTGCGACAGATCATATCTCCATGACCGACCTAATCTGGACCCGCCCCGAAACAGCTCCCGCCGCGACACTGCTGCTTGCGCACGGCGCGGGGGCGGCGATGGATTCCGCCTTCATGAACAAGCTGGCGGCCGCCCTTGCCACTGAGGGTATCGCGGCCGCCCGCTTTGAATTTGCCTATGTGGCGGGGCGGCGCACAGGCGGCCCAAAAAAGCCTCCGCCCAAGGCCGACAAGCTGATCGGCGAATATCAGACGGCGCTGCAGGCGGTAATGAAGGAAAGCGACGGCCCGCTCCTGATCGGCGGCAAGTCGATGGGCGGCCGTGTCGCGGCGATGCTGGCGGGAGGCGGTTCCCTGCCCGGCCGCGTCAAGGGCGTTGCCTGTTTCGGCTATCCGTTCCACCCGACTGGCAAGGCGGACGCCGAGTGGCGCCTCGCGCCGCTTGAAGGTGCGAAGCGGCCGGTATTGATCCTGCAGGGCGACCGGGACCCGTTCGGTTCGCAGGCGGAACTCGACGGCATCACCCTGCCCGCGCAGGTCACCCTCACCTATCTGGAAGACGGCAACCACGACTTCGGTCCGCGCGGCAAATCGCCGGCTACGCTGGACGGGAATATTGCGGCAGCTGCGAAGGCGGTGCGGGAGTTTGTAAGCGGGTTGGCAAAATAGGCGCGAAACTACGTCTCGACCTCATCCTGAGGAGGACCGTCAGGTCCGTCTCGAAGGATGGGCGGCACGCTCCGGAGCAAGCGGCCCATCCTTCGAGACAGCGCCGGGGCGCTTCCTCAGGATGAGATTATTTTTAAAGATAGATTGAACAAATCCGGGCGTCTGTCCGCCCGGGATTCTCGTTGAATTACTTACCCGGCTTGCCGTCGAATTCGTAGCGGGCGCTGCAGAATTCGCAGGTGACGATGATCTTGCCATCGACGGTCATGTGGTCGACGTCCTCGTCGCTGAAGCCGGCCAGGACGTTTTCGATCTTGTCGCGCGAGCAGCTGCACTTGTCGGCAAGCGGCTGCGGCTCGTAGAGGCGCACGCCGCGCTCGTGAAAGAGGCGGAAGAGCAGCATCTCGACGCTGACTTCCGGGTCCGTCAGCTCCACATCCTTGACCGTGTCGACCAGCGCCTTGGCCTCGACCCAGGCATCGTCCTCCTCGATCTCATGCGGATTGGTGCCTTCCGGCGCGTCGCCCGGATCGATATCGGCCTGCTTCATGCGCTCCGGCGCTTCCGGCAGGAACTGGATCAGAACGCCGCCCGCGGTCCACGACCTGACGGCCCCTTCGCCTTCCCGGCGGGTGAAGAGTTCGCCGACGCCGAGGCGAACCTCGGTCGGGATCTGTTCGGAGCGCTCGAAGTAACGCCGCGCGACGTCCTCCAGCGATACGCCGTCCAGTTCCACCAGACCCTGGTAGCGCTGCATGTGGCGGCCCTGGTCGATGGTCATCGCCAGATGGCCATGGCCGAGCAAAGCTTCCTGTGAGGCCTTGCCGCCCGCCATCAGCTCCTCGACGTGCTCCCGGTCGAAGGTCGCGCAGGCGCGGATGGCATCCGGGGTGGCGAAGTCGACGACGAGCATGGAGACGGGACCGTCCGTCTGTGTCTGCAGGGTAAAGCGGCCGTCGAATTTCAGCGACGTGCCGAGCAGGCTGGTCAGGACGATGGCCTCGGCCAGAAGGCGCGAGACGGGTTCGGGATAATCGTGCCGATCCAGAATGGTTTCCAGCACGGGACCGAGCGCCACCGCGCGGCCGCGCACGTCCAGACCCTCGACGGCAAAGGGCCGGACAGCGTCCAGCCCCGCAGGCATGATGCCCAGTTCCTCAAGATTGAAGGCCACGTAATTCGCCTTATGCTGCGCCGAAGCACCAGGCCAGGATGCCCTTTTGGGCATGGAGCCGGTTCTCGGCTTCGTCGAAGACGACGGAGTTGGGACCGTCCATGACGTCCGAGGTGACTTCCTCACCGCGGTGGGCCGGCAGGCAGTGCATGAAGAGCGCATCGGAATTGGCTTCCGACATCAGCCGCTTGTTGACCTGATAGGCACTGAGGAGATTGTGACGGTTTTCCTCGTCGTCATCTCCCATGGACACCCAGCAGTCGGTTACGACACAGTCGGTTCCCTTGACGGCTTCATAGGGGTCGGTCGTCACGATGATGGACCCGCCCTTGGCGCGGGCCGCCTCGATCAGATCCTTTGGCGGCGCGAGTTCACCAGGCGTTGCGATGCGCAGCTCGAAATCGAGACGCGGCGCGGCATGCACCCAGGAGGCCAGCACGTTGTTGCTGTCCCCGGTCCAGGCAACGCTCTTGCCCTTGATGGAACCGCGATGCTCCTCGAAGGTCATCAGGTCGGCCATGATCTGGCACGGATGCGAGATCTTGGTAAGGCCGTTGATCACCGGCACGGTGGCGTTCTCGGCAAGCTCGCGCAGCTCGTTGTGATCGAGGATGCGGATCATGATGGCATCGACGAAGCGGGACAGCACCCGGGCCGTATCGGCAATGGTCTCGCCGCGGCCGAGCTGCATTTCCGCGCCCGTCAGCATTAGGGTCTCACCGCCAAGTTCGCGCATGCCGACATCGAAGGAGATGCGGGTGCGGGTCGAGGGCTGTTCGAAGATCATTGCCAGCACCTTGCCGGCGAGCGGGCCTTCGCCGCGACGGACACCGTCGCGGCTGGCCTTGATCTTGTGGCCGGTCTCGAGAATGGCGCGCAGTTCGTCGCCCTCGAAGTCGGTCAGGTCGAGAAAGTTGCGGTAGCTTCCGTTTGCTGTCATCCGGTCGCTCCTTCCAGTATTTTCGCTTCCACCGCCAGGGCGGCCTGTTCCAGGCGCTCCACTGCCAGCGCGATTTCCTCTTCGCTCATGGTCAGCGGCGGCATGATGCGCACCACATTGTCGCCGGCGGGAACCGCCAGCAGGCCGACCTCGCGGGCCGCCGCCACATAGTCCCCGACCGGCACGACGCATTTGAGGCCGAGCATCAGGCCGTTGCCGCGCACTTCGGCCAGCACGTCCGGATGGCTGTCGACGAGACCTGCCAGCTTCTGCTTGAAGCTGAGACCCTTCTGTTTGACACCGTCCAGGAAGCCGTCCGCCAGGACCACATCCAGGACCGCGTTGCCGACGGCCATCGCCAGCGGATTGCCGCCGAAAGTGGTGCCGTGGGTCCCGGGCGACAGGGCCGCCGCGGTTTCAGCAGTCGCAAGGCAGGCGCCCATCGGGAAGCCGCCGCCGATGCCCTTGGCAATCGCCATCAGGTCCGGCTCGACGCCAATCCACTGATGGGCGAAGAGCTTGCCGGTGCGGCCGACACCCGTCTGGATCTCGTCGAAGATCAGCAGAATGCCGTTGTCGTCGCAGATCTTGCGGACGGCACGCAGGAACTCGGCCGGGATCTCGCGGATACCGCCCTCGCCCTGAATGGGCTCGATGGCAATGGCCGCGGTCTGCGGGCCGATGACCGCCTTCAGGGCATCGAGATCGCCTGCCGGGATCTGGTCGAAGCCCGGAGCCTTCGGCCCGAAGCCCTCCAGGTATTTCGCCTGGCCGCCGGCCGCGATGGTCGCGATGGTGCGGCCGTGAAACGCGCCTTCAAACGTGACGATATGGAACCGTTCCGGGTTGCCCTGGTCATAGTGATAGCGGCGCGCGCACTTGATCGCTGCTTCCATGGCTTCAGCGCCGGAATTCACGAACAGCACCTTGTCGGCGAAGGTTGCCTCGCACAGGCGCTGCGCCAGCCGCTCGCCTTCCGGCATCTGGTGAAGGTTGGACGTGTGCCAGAGCTTGGCTGCCTGGTCCTGCAACGCCTTGACCAGATGCGGATGGGCATGGCCGAGGGAGTTGACCGCGATGCCGGAACCGCAATCGAGGAATCGTCGGCCGTCGGTGGTCACCAGCCAGACGCCTTCCCCGTGATCGAAAGACAGGTTCGATCTTGCGTAATTTCCGAATAGTGCCGTCGCGGACATAACCTCGTGTGTCTCCTTGAACTTGCCCTTACGGACCCTGCGTCACGCCGACACCGGACCGTCCTCTTCAAAAGATGCCAAAGGGCCAAAACGCAACGTGCCGCCCCGATGAGGCGGCACGCAGCGGTTTCTTATACACTGCCGGTACCCGGCACTGTCAATGGAAATGGCGCACAAGATATTTCCGGCCCAGCTCAAGGCGGATTTCGTAAAATTCTCAAGGACCTCGCCTTATTTGGGGAAAAGTCGGTTCATCCCCAACTGGTTTGAGCCGGGCGGTTGCCTGACAAATTAACGTTATTGTAACCTCTGGGACATGAGACACGAGATCTCGTGAGGCAAATCACTTAGAGGCACTAGATCTGCCAGCATTAGGCGTGCCGATGCATGCTTAACACGGGGTTAATGGCTGCGGAGCGGCCGAACTAAAGGGTGCGGCGATGAGTTGGACGAACGAACGGGTTGAGCTTCTGAAAAAGCTTTGGGGCGAAGGCTTGAGCGCCAGCCAGATTGCAGGCGAGCTGGGTGGAGTGACCCGCAACGCCGTGATCGGCAAGGTGCACCGGCTGGGTCTGTCCGGCCGCGCCAAATCCTCCACAACCAGCGCCAAGCCGCGCCGGGCTCGCCCGGCGACCGGTGCGCCGAGCGCTGCACCGAAGAAACCGTCCTCCCAGCCGCAGTCCATCGGCGCGACGGCCCTCAAGGCCGACTTCGCTCCGGCGCCTGCCGTCGAAGCCAAACCGCGTGTCGAGCCGATCGCGGAGCTGGTGCCGATCTCGCAACGGGCCACGATCCTGACCCTGACCGAGCGGACCTGCAAATGGCCGATCGGCGATCCGGCAACCGACGACTTCTATTTCTGCGGCCGCCAGTCCGATGCGGGCGTGCCCTATTGCGCTCATCACTGCAAAATCGCCTACCAGCCCGTCGCCGACCGCCGCCGCGACCGCAAGACGATGGCCCAGGCCGGCTGAGTGCCGTCTGACAGTCCAGCTCATGAAAAGCCCGCCAAATCGGCGGGCTTTTTTTTAGGATTGCGTAACCCTTTCCGCGTCATCCCGGCCAAGCGAAGCGCGAGCCGGGACCGGGGAGCCAAAAACCTTAGCCGTCAAGCCGATTTTCCAAATACCTCCTTGGGCACACCGGTCCCGGATCTTCGCTTCGCTGCGTCCGGGATGACCAACGAGAGGTAGGTACAAAAAAGCCCGCCTTTCCGGCGGGCTCAATCATTTTGAAGCTCAACGGGGGTTTAGACGGTCGCGGTGAACTGGTCGTTGAAGGCGTAGCCGGCACCGCGAACGGTGCGGATCGGGTCCTTGGCCTTGCCCTTGTTCAGCGCCTTGCGCAGGCGGCCGACATGAACGTCGACCGTGCGTTCGTCCACATAGACATCGTGCCCCCAGACACCGTCCAGAAGCTGCTCGCGCGAGAATACACGGCCTGGCGAAGTCATCAGGAATTCCAGCAGCCGGAACTCGGTCGGGCCCAGGTGGATTTCCTTGGTGCTGCGGCGGACGCGGTGCGTTTCCCGGTCGAGTTCGATATCGCCGGACCGCAGCATGGTCGACACCACTTCGGGGCTTGCCCGGCGCAGGATGGCACGCACGCGGGCCATCAGTTCGGGGACAGAGAAAGGCTTGACGACATAGTCGTCGGCACCTGTCGACAGGCCGCGGATGCGCTCGGCTTCTTCGCCGCGTGCGGTCAGCATGATGACCGGCAGGCGCTCGGTACCTTCCCGCGCCCTCAGGCGGCGGCACAGTTCGATGCCGGAGAGGCCCGGCAGCATCCAGTCAAGCAGCAGCAGGTCCGGCACGCTTTCGCGCAGGCGGATCTCCGCCTCGTCTCCCCGGGCACAAGCCTCGACCGAGTATCCTTCTGCTTCCAAATTGTATCTCAAAAGAAGGCTGAGCGGTTCTTCGTCTTCAACGATGAGCACCTTCGGCATACATCTCGCTCCAATTTCCGCAGCCGGCGCTCCGGCGCCGGCCGTATCGATTTCCGCTTCTGCAAGGCTGGCGGTTAGACGGCGCCGGTCTCGTCGACCTTGGCCCGGTCTTCCGGCAGACGCTCGCCGGTGACCATGTAATAGACGTTCTCCGCGATGTTGGTCGCATGATCGCCGATGCGCTCGATGTTCTTGGCGCAAAACAGCAGATGAACGCACTGGGTGATCACCCGCGGATCTTCCATCATGTAGGTGAGCAGTTCGCGGAAGATGGACGTGTAGATCGCATCAACTTCGGCGTCAGCTTCCTGCACGCGGCGGGCAGCCTCCGCATCCTTGCGCGCATAGGCGTCCAGAACCTGTTTCAGCTGCGACAGGGCAAGCTCGGTCATATGCTCCACACCGATGGCGAGCTTCTTCGACTGCAGGTCGCTGTCGATGGCAATGACGCGTTTGGCAACGTTCTTGGCAAGGTCACCGACCCGTTCCAGGTCGTTGGCAATGCGCGTCGCAGCGGTGATTTCACGCAGATCCTGGCCCATCGGCTGGCGGCGGGCGATCAGCTCGATCAGCTTGACTTCGACCTCATGATAGAGATCGTCCAGGCGCCGGTCGCTCTTGATCGTCGCCCTGGCAAGCTCGGTGTCCTGCGACACCAGAGCCGACACGGCATCTGCGAAAGCTTGCTCGGCCAGGCCGCCCATTTCGGCAACCTTGCCGGCCATTTCCCTCAGTTCCTCGTCATAGGACGAGACGATGTGTTCAGACATCCAGTGTCCCCTTCAGAATTCTTTAAAAATGCCTAGCCGAAGCGGCCGGTAATGTAGTCCTGCGTACGCTTGTCCTTCGGATTGGTAAAGATGTCCTCCGTCGGACCTTCCTCAACCAGAATGCCGAGGTGAAAGAAGGCGGTACGCTGCGACACGCGGGCTGCCTGCTGCATGGAGTGGGTGACGATCACGATTGTGAAATTCTCGCGCAACTCGTCGATCAGTTCCTCAACCTTGGCGGTGGCGATCGGATCGAGGGCCGAACAGGGCTCGTCCATGAGGATCACTTCCGGGCTGACAGCAATCGCACGGGCGATGCACAGGCGCTGTTGCTGGCCGCCGGACATGCCGGTGCCCGGCTCGTCGAGACGGTTCTTCACTTCTTCCCAGAGGCCGGCCTTCTGCAGGCTGGACGCAACGATCTCGTCGAGCTCGGTCTTGTTGCGGGCAAGGCCGTGTATGCGCGGGCCATAGGCGACGTTGTCGTAGATCGACTTCGGGAACGGGTTCGGCTTCTGGAACACCATGCCCACCTTGGCACGAAGTTGCACCGGATCGACCTTCGGATCGTAGATATCCTCGCCGTCGATCTTGATCGAGCCTTCGACACGGCAGATGTCGATTGTGTCGTTCATGCGGTTGATGGTGCGCAGGAAGGTCGACTTGCCACAGCCGGACGGACCGATGAAGGCGGTCACCGAGCGCGGCTTGATTTCGATGTCCACGTCCTTGATGGCGTGCGTGTCGCCGTAATAGACCTGAACCTTGGTGGCGGAAATCTTGCTGTCGGTCATCGTCTTCGCCTGTTCGAAATTCGGCATATTGTTCATCGGATCAGTCCTTACCAGCGGCGCTCAAACCTGCGGCGCAGGATGATTGCGATAATATTCATGGTCATGAGGAAGACCAGCAGCACGATGATCCCGCCCCAGGCGCGTTCGTAGAAAGCAGGGTCGGCGCGCTTGGCCCATTCGTAGATCTGTGCCGGCATTGCCGAGTTCGGAGAAAAGAAGCCTGCGGCAACCCCGTCCGGAAAGTTGGAGGCGATGAAGCCAACCATGCCGATGAGCAGCAGCGGCGCGGTTTCGCCGAGCGCCTGGGCAAGGCCGATGATCGTCCCGGTCAGGATGCCGGGCATGGCCAGCGGCAGCACGTGGTGGAAGATCGACTGCATCTTGGAAGCCCCGATGCCGAGAGCCGCGTCACGAATGCTCGGCGGGACCGCCTTCAGCGACGCGCGGGTCGAGATGATGATCGTCGGCAGGGTCATCAGCGTCAGCACCAGGCCGCCGACAAGCGGGGCCGATTGCGGCAGATGCATGAACTGGATGAAGACGGCGAGACCCAGAATACCGAACACGATGGACGGAACGGCCGCCAGGTTCGAAATGTTCACTTCGATCAGGTCGGTGAACCTGTTCTGCGGTGCGAACTCTTCCAGATAGATCGAGGCGGCGACACCGATCGGCAGCGACAGGAACAGCACCACCAGCATCATGAACAGCGACCCGATCATCGAGGCGCCGATACCGGCCTGTTCAGGACGGCTGTCGGAGGCGTCCGTGCCGGTAATGAAGGACCAGTTGAAGCGCTTTTCCAGGATGCCGGCACTGGCCATCTGATCGGCGAGATCCAGATGCGCCGCATCGAGGTTCTTGTCTTCGGCCAGGTCCTCGCGCTTGACGCGCCCCTTCAGATAGCCGTCCACACGGGAAGAGGCGATCAGATCGAAGGAAACCGTGCTGCCGACCTTGTCCGGATTGGCAAGTGCGTAATCGCGCACGGTCGCTGCGGCCCCGGAAGAGAACAGCTTCTGCAGATCCTTGGCGGACATGTCGGTTGCGATGTTGGCATTGGCCAGTTCCTTGGCGAAGGCGTCGTCGATGATCGCCCGGTATTTCGAGGTCTTCACCACGGACTTTTCAGCGTCGTCAATCTGGGACTGCACCAGCGGAATGTCCACCGTCAGGAAGGTCTGGCTGAAGGCCCCAAGGCCGTTGGACAGGATCGCCCACAGCAGCGCCACGAGGAAGAACAGGCCGATGCCGATGGCAACGATGCCATAGATCCGGAACCGGGCCTCGGCGGCGTTGCGCTTTTTCGTCAACGGGTCGAGTTCAAGGATGGACTTGATCTGGCGGGGAGCCGGAGCGGAGGAATTTTCCCCGGCAGGCATGAGAGTTGCGTCGGTCATCAGTCGTACTGCTCCCGATATTTGCGCACGATGTAGAGCGCGACGATGTTGAGGCCGAGGGTGACGACGAAGAGGGTCATGCCGAGTGCGAAGGCGACCAGGGCTTCCGGCGACGCAAAATCCGCGTCACCGGTGAGCTGGCTGACGATCTTGGCGGTCACCGTGGTCATGGCTTCCAGCGGGTTGAGGCTGAGCCGCGCGGCAGCACCGGCACCGAGCACCACAATCATGGTCTCGCCGATGGCGCGGGAAGCGGCCAGCAGGATGGCCCCGACGATGCCCGGGAGGGCGGCCGGCAGGATGACCTGCTTCACTGTTTCGGAATGGGTGGCGCCAAGGCCCAGGGAGCCGTCGCGCATGGCCTGCGGCACGGCGTTGATGATGTCGTCGGAAAGCGAGCTGACAAACGGGATCAGCATGATGCCCATGACGACGCCTGCGGTGAAGACCGAGGAAGCGCCCGACATCCAGTTCAGTCCGAGCGCACCGCCGGAACCGAAGAAATTGATCAGCAGCGGTCCGACCGTCAGCAGGGCGAAGAGGCCGTAGACGATGGTCGGGATGCCAGCCAGGATTTCTAGGAGTGGCTTGGCGATGGCACGCACGTGAGGCGTGGCGTATTCGGAAAGGAATATCGCGGCAAACAGGCCGATCGGCACAGCGACGACCAGTGCGATCAGGGAGATGTAAAGTGTCGCCCAGATCAGCGGAACAATGCCGAGTTCCGATCCGCCGCCGAAGCTCGGCGCCCAGACAAGGCCGAAGAAGAAGTCCGTCGCCGGATAGAGACGGAAGAATTCGACCGTGTTGAAGATAAGTGACAGGACAATGCCGACCGTCGTCAGGATCGCGATGGAAGCTGCCGCAATGAGGAGGTAGCGAACCACCGTTTCGACCACGTTGCGGGCCCGGAAATCCTTGTTGGTCCGCAGAACGCCGAAGAGGAAACCTGCGACGGCAACTGCCAGCACCGCAATGGTGCGCAAAAGCAGACCGGTTGCGGAAATGCTCCGGTAGGTCTGGGCGGCTCGCAGCGTTTCGGAGGTGACGTCAGAGCCGAGGGCAACGCCGATCTGGCCGAGGCGGCTGCGCACATCCGTCAGTTCGGTGCGGATCGAGGCTGCCGTTTCGGAGGACATGGCACCTTGCGAAACCGCTTCGTCGAGACCTTCCGCGACGCGCACGACATCGCTCATGACAAGGTCGAGCGAGCTTGCGGCGATGGTCTCTTCGGAAATCTTCGAGGACACCTGGCTGTTCAGGACGATGGGCTGCACGAAGAGCCACACCACCAGCAGCAGCAGGGACGGCACAAGAGTGGAAACGACGACGTTCCACCCATAATAGCCTGGCAGGGAATGGAGCTCGCGGGAATCGCCTCCGGCAGAGCTGAGTGCTTTTCCGCGACCGACTATGTAACCGGCGACAGCCAGCACCAGCAGCGCTAATAAAATATAAGAAAGTGACATAGGTCGCCCCAACCGGCAAAAGACAAGAAAGGGCGGCCGAGGCCGCCCTTTTTGAAAGATGTGCTTAGTTGCCCATCACTTCTTCAGCTTCGATCGAAGCCTGGGTCGCAGCCAGTTCCGGGTCGGAAACCAGGCCGTACTGAGCCAGCGGGCCGTCCGGGCCGGCGATTTCGTCAGAAACGAAGAACTGTGCGAATTCCTTCAGGCCCGGGATCACGCCGATATGTGCCTTCTTGATGTAGAAGAACAGCGGGCGGGAAACCGGGTATTCGCCGGAAGCGATGGTCTCGGTGGACGGTGCGATACCGGCCATGGTGCCGACCTTCAGCTTGTCGGTGTTGTTCTCGTAGAACGCCAGGCCGAAAACGCCAACGCCGTTCGGGTTGGAGTCGATGCGGGCCAGAGTCTCGGTGTAGTCGCCGTCGATGTCGACAGACTTGCCGTCGGTGCGGACCGCGATGCAAGCGTCTTCGGCGTCGTCTTCGGACATGCCGCCGTCGATCATGGCCTTCAGAGCGCCGGATTCTTCACAACCGACCGCCAGGACCTTCTCCTCGAAGACTTCACGGGTGCCGTGCTTGGTGCCCGGGATGAAGGCAGCGATTTCTACGTCCGGCAGGGAAGCGTCGACTTCGGACCACTTGGTGTACGGATTGTCGACGACCTGACCGTCCTTCAGGACCTTCGGCGACAGGGCGTTGAACCACTGAACCTGGGTGAAGGCGTCGAAAGCCGGGCCGGTCTTCTGGGAAGCGAAAACGATGCCGTCATAACCGATGCGGACTTCGATGATGTCCTTGACGCCGGCTTCTGCGCATGCAGCGATTTCTTTTTCACGGATCGCGCGGGAAGCGTTTGCGATGTCGATGGTGTTCTCGCCAACGCCGGTGCAGAACTTTTTCAGGCCAGCGGAAGAGCCGCCGGATTCAACGACCGGGGTCGGGAAGTCGGTGTTTTCGCCAAAAGCTTCAGCAACGATGGAAGCATAGGGAAGAACGGTGGAGGAACCGGCAATCTGCACCTGGTCGCGAGCCTGAGCGGCGCCAACGAATGCAGTGGAAGCAACGGCAAGGGCAGTTGCGCTAACGAGGGTCGTAAATTTCACTTGACCACTCCCTTTGAATGTCAAGGTTTCTAGATGATCACTGGCATGAACATGCGCGAGCGATGCCGGGAACCTAGGCCCCGCGGATGAGAGTTCTATGACAGTTCTCTTGCAGTTTTGTGACAATTTAAGTAGCTGAATTTAAACAAGAAAGCTCCCTGTTTAAAAGTTTTGTGTCGCAAGCAGTCACAAAAATCCGACCCGAGACGCACCCTGTGCGGCTCTTGGGGAGAGGTAAAAAATCCGCTCGCAATCAACCGCAGATTAGAACCTCAGGCACGGCGGCGACACGGCAAATCACCCGTCTGGCTCGCCCTCAGGAAAAAAGCCGGACCTAGGGAAAGCTGCCGATGCTTGTTTTTACCCCTTATCGTCGTGCAGGCCATCGGCAGCATCAGCGAAGCCTGCCGGAAGCGAGTGTGCCGTCAAAGCTGCAGCGCGGTCAGGGTCCGAGCTTCTTCAGCCTGCTGCCGGCGGACATCCGGTGCGAGCGGAATCAAACCCTTGCCGGTCAGATAGCCATCGTCGCCCCAGGCGGTCTCGCTGGTAAAGGCGGAAACATATTCCTCGATGCCCGGAATCAGGCCGATGTGTTCCTTCTTGATGTAAAAGAACAGCGGCCGGGACACGGGATACTCGCCCGACGCGATCTTCTCGAAGGTCGGCTCGACACCGTTGACGCCGACGCCCTGGATCCTGCCGCTGTTTTTCATCAGGAAGGAATAGCCGAAAATGCCGACCGTGACCGGATTGGCCTCCAGGGCACCAACGATCAGGTCGTCATTTTCTCCCGCTTCGACGAAGCTGCCGTCGCGCCTGATGCGGGTGCAAAAGTCCGTGGGCGTTCCTTCCACCGCCTCGCACCCAACTTCCATCACGAGCTCTTCAAAAGCGTCACGTGTGCCGGACGTCGGCGGAGGGCCCAGAACCTCGATCTTTTCCGCCGGCAGGCTCGGGTCGATGTCCGACCAGGCAACATTGGGATTGCCGGCAAGCGCCCCGTCCCGGGGCAACTTCTCGGCAAGTGCCTCGAAGATCTGATCCACGGTGAGCGAAAATTTCGGGCCCTTTCGGGAATTCGCCAGAACGATGCCGTCATAACCGATTTCAACTTCGACCGGCGTCACGCCATTGGCGCGGCAGGTTTCGTATTCGGACGGCTTCATCCGCCGCGACGCATTGGTGATGTCGGGCGTGTTTTCACCCGTTCCCTGGCAGAAGAGACCGAAGCCGGTACCGGAGCCGGTGGATTCGACGATCGGATATTTCATGCCGGTTTTGCCGACGGTTTCCGCAACAGCGGTTGCGAAGGGATAGACGGTCGACGACCCGACGATGAGAAGCCGGTCGCGAGCCTCGGCCGAACCGGCTAAAAGACAAAGGGTGCTGCAAAGGGTCGCCCAGGCGGTCAAAACTCTCGGCACGTCAAATCTCCTAATCTGCAATCGCAAGGGCGGCGACAGCGTCAAATTCCGCTGGCTTTTGCCCTGCCCCGAAACTGCTAGATCAGCGGACGCCCGACCGGAACCGGTTGAGCGTCCAAAAGCTGATCGATCTTAAGATGCTCTAGCAGCCTCCGGTCTCAGGATTACGACAGTCAATTCGGGGGAGGTCACGCCGACATTTTTTCCGGAAGGCCCCCGGCATTTTCGAGCGCCGGGAGTTTGACCTTGAAGATCGCGCCCTTGCCCGGCTCGCTCTCCACTTCCAGCCGGCCACGGTGCCGCGTCAGGATGTGCTTGACGATGGCCAGTCCCAGGCCCGTGCCCTTCATCGCCCGGCTGGAATCGACATCGACCCGGTAAAACCGCTCCGTAAGCCGCGGCAAATGTTCCGGCGGAATGCCCTCGCCGTAATCGCGTACAGACAACAGCCAGGAGGGCGCCCCCGGCGGCATCGGCTGCGCACTGAGGTCGACATCGACGACCTTGCCCTGATGGCCGTATTTGAGTGCGTTCTCGACCAGATTTTCCGTGACCTGGATGAGTTCGTCCCGGTCGCCGTTGATGCGGACCGGCGCGTCCGGCAGCTGCAACCTGATCTCGACGCCAAGATCCTTCGCCAGCGGCGACAAGGCGTCGGCGGTATGGCGGACGATTTCCGCCAGGTCGACCACGCTGGCCGGGCGGACATGAGCCTTCAGCTCGATGCGTGACAGGGACAGGATGTCGTCGATCAGCCGCCGCATGCGGCCTGCCTGGTCGAGCATGATCGAGAGGAAGCGGTCCTGCGCCTGCGGATCGTTGCGGGCGGGCCCCTGCAGGGTTTCGATGAACCCGGTCAGCGAGGCAAGAGGCGTGCGCAATTCGTGGCTGGCATTGGTGACGAAGTCGGTGCGCATCCGTTCCAGCCGGCGGTTCTCGGTCTGGTCCTGAATGACGACGAGAATGAAATCCGGCAGGGTTGGGATACGGTCCTGGACGCCGCTGCCGGGCATGTAGATCGGCGCGATATGGGCCTCATACCAGGTTTCCGTCGGCACCTTCTCGATCCAGCTGATGCGCTCGGTCTGGCCGGTCGCGCAGACCCGGTCGAAGGCCTCCAGCAATGAAGGCGTGCGGAGCGAGAAGGACAGAGGATCGCCCGGCTTTACCCCCGCATAAGTCGCCAGCGCCTGCTTGTTGACGTAGCGGGTGATACCTCGGCCATCCGCAACGAAACAGGGCGTCGGCAACGCATCAACCGTCACCTTCATGCCTGTGCCCGGCCACATGCGGCGGATTTCCCGCTGCACATTCAATTTGACGCGGCGGCTCGCCGAGCGGCGCGGTATGAAGCCGGCGACGGCACAAAGCGTTGCCATCGCCGCAACAGCTGCCCCAAGCGGCACCGCATGCAGCACGACCCCCGCCGCGATGACGGCAAACGCAGTTAAGAGAATCCACCTCGCTTCGCCTAGTCTGGTCAGTGGCGAGGCAGCCGGCTGGGTGTCAGCGGGCTCGTCAAGTGGCGAAGGCGGTTGGGTCATGGGCAGTAAAAAGAGTTCGCGCCAGCGGTTAGGGCCCCGGTTCGGTGACACTATTTCGACGTCTCAGGAATTGTGCAAGGCCGGAATAGGGAATTCGGAGCGTGATCGAACCTTCCCGTAGCATGGAAAACATGTCAGTCGAGCGACAGAATGCGATTTCATCCGCGCGGCGACGCTCCTTTGCCGGTCAGCGCAGACCGGGTGTGCGTGCGGCCTTCTGCAGGTTTTGCACGATACTTGGCCAGCCTTGAGGTTCGCGCATCCGCTCCAGATATTCTCCGCCCCTTTCGCCGTGGCGCAAGAACTCGCTGTGGACGATTTCCAGACGCGTGGATTCTCCCACCTGGCGGAAGCTGACCATGACGCGGCTCGCCGTCGCAGGATCTGCAATTTCCTGACCGTCCTGGCTGACCTGCCAGGCAAGGCGGATGTAGAGCGGTGTCTCGATGGAGAGGACCGTACCCCATACCCTGTGCTGTCCCTTTGCATCGATCTCATAGCAGCTACCGCCGGGATAAGGCTCGATGCTGCCCTCGACCGCCTGACCCTCCGCTTCCCGGAAAGGCGACGTCCACCAGAGATCCAGACGGTCGACAAAGAGCGAAAAGGCCCGGTCCCGCTGCAGAGCGAGCACGCCGTCGAAGCGGCATTCCGTGTCTTGCACCATGTTTTCAGCCCAGCTCTTTCAAAAAAACCTGAATCATAATCTTCCACAGTTGGGACCGGGTTGGCAAAGTTGCGCTCCCCTAGAGCATCTTCAAGAACGATCCGCTTTTGGGCGCTCAACCGATTCCGGTTGGACATCCGCTGATCCAGTGTCGTGAATTTGAAATACACCTTACTGGTACAGCAACCGCCGCAGCGTATTTCAATTTCGAAAACCACACTAGAAACATATATTTGCTATTCACCCTATTTGAATCTGAGACTCGTTCGGAGCACGCTGAAAAAGGAGACGAATTTCAGATTCGGGTGACTAGCCGATTCAAACGTCAGATACATGACGCGAAGCCTTGCCCGTGGGCAAGCCGGAAGAATGAAACAGACGGACCTTGCATGAAACACGACCGGGCGTTCGATCCACAGTATGGCGAAGCTGTTGAAATTGTCCCGGGCATCCGGCGCCTGACGGCGAACAATCCGGGCCCCTTCACCTTTCACGGCACCAACACCTACTTGCTTGGCACCGGCCGGCTGATCTGCGTCGACCCGGGACCTGCCTCCGGATCCCATATCGACGCCATCCTGCAAGCCGCACGCGGTGCGCCCATCGAGGCAATCCTGGTCAGCCATACCCATGCCGACCATTCGCCGGGCGCACGGCTTTTGAAAGCGCGCACCGGTGCGCCGATCGTTGGCTGCGGGCCGCACCGGCCGGCGCGCGCGCTCTTCAAGGATGAGGTCAATCCGCTCGACGCCAGCGGCGACAAGGAGCATCGTCCCGACACGCTGCTCTCGGACGGAGACTTCTTTTCCGCTGCAGGCCTTGAGCTGGAGACGATTGCCACCCCCGGCCACACCGCCAACCACCTCTGCTTCGCGGTTTGCGGCACGAACCTGCTTCTGTCGGCCGATCACGTGATGGCCTGGGCCACCTCCGTCGTCGCGCCGCCCGACGGCAGCATGAAGGACTACATGGCCTCACTCGACAAGCTGCTGGCGCGCCCTGAAGAAGAATACCTGCCCGGGCACGGCGGCATCGTCAGGCAGGCGGCAAGTTATGTCCACGACCTGAAAGAACACCGGCTGGCGCGAGAAGCCTCGATCCTGGGAGAACTGGCAAAGGGCCCCCGGACGATCCCCGGCATTGTCGCCGAGCTCTATGCAGAGGTCGATCCGGCGCTGCATCCGGCGGCCGGAATGTCAGTCTTTGCCCATCTTGAGGATCTGACGGAACGCGGTTTCGTCTCGGCGGAACCGGGCCTGTCGCTCACATCGAAATTTTCACTCGTGGAGGCGGACTAAAGCATCGTGCGTTCAGGAGAACGCACGATGCTCTACCACTTTAAGATCGATCAGCTTTTGGACGCTCAACGGATTCCGGTTGTGCGTCCGCTGATCTAGCCTTCCAGATCGGTCAGATCGTCGGCGACCGGCGCGTCCTCATCCTCGACATAGGGTTTGAAGCCCGGAAGCGGGATCGTTTCGCGCGGTTCTTGCGGGGTCTCGACCGTCAGCTCGTCCTCTTCCAGAGTCTCTTCGACGGAGAGGCGTGCAAGATCGCCATAGGTTTCAAGAAGCACGCGGTCGATTTCCGCAAGCACGATGCGGATACGGTCGGCGTCGTCGCTGAGGTCCGGCAGCGGTGCGCGCGACCTTGAGCGGACATCAAGCAGCGCACCGACGGGATCGGGACGGATGCGCAGGACGATGTCGTGTTTCAGTCCCAGAATGCGTGAAATCCCCTCCGCCTGGAGATGGGTCTGGGCGTCCAGCAGATCGGGCGGCAGTTCGTCCACCACCTTCCAATTCAGGGATTCCAGCGCCTTGGCACCGGCGGCATGCAGCTGGGCGGTGGATATCCGGTACCGGCGCGGCACGATGTCCGGGTCGAGAAGGCCAACACCCGCCGTGTTTGCCTTGTTTCCGGCCAAAACCGTCACCGCCGGCTGAACGTGCTCGCTCACCGCGGTGTTGAGCCAGGTCAGGAACGGCTCTTCGCCCGCAACAGTTTCCAGCTTCAACTCCGGCGGATCGAGACGGTTCGTGGACAGATCGCCGGAGCCCCCGTTCGTGACCAGCACCGAGACAATCAATCCGGGAGGCACCAGCGCCAGCACGGCCAGGAACGCCCCGGTCAGTGCCGCGGGGACCCCGGGCCCGCCATAGGTCCAGATACGGTGCAGCCCGAACAGACTCAAAACGAGAGAGAGAAACGCGATCAGTGCGGCAGCCGTCAGCGACAGCAGAAAGATATCGGAGCCGACCAGACCGAAGCGCATCGCCAGCGAAGCCACAACAGCCAGCGCCAGCGCTAGGGCGCCGGTCTTGCGGCTCGCAGGTGCCGAGGCTGTTCGATAGGCGGCGTAGCGCTTCATTCCGTCCCAACTTGCAATATACGAGGCTCTGTAACGGTAGTGCCCAAGTGATTGTTTCTTCGTTTACCGTCAAATTGTCAAAAATGAACTTCACTTCCGCAACCGCCCCAGCCTAAATTCATGTCAGGGCAGGCACAAAGTTGAATGAGCGAGGACCACTGAAAACGACGGTGACCATTAGGGGTGGGGCATGACCGGCATGCATTTCAACCGGCCGGCGGACGATCTTGGCCAACGGACTGCCGATGCAGATCGGGAGCGGGAATTGGGACCGCGAACGATCTTGCGGGCAAGCGCCGCCAATATCTGTCTTTGCCACTGTCTGGTGCTGTCGCTTTTTCTCTCGCCCGCCGCCCTCGGATTTGCCATCGCCTTTGCGGATACGGACGGACGCTGGCTGCGGGCGCACTACCATTATCTGCGCACCACCATTGCCCTGCTGGTGATCGGACTGGCCAGCGGCAGCCTGCTGATCCTTGCCGGGCTCTCCCTGTCGCCGGCACTTATGCTCGCCGGTCTGGGGATCTGTGCCGCCACGATATTGCTCGTTATCGCGCGAACGCTGAACGGGATCTTCCGCGCCTTTTTCGGTCTGCAGCTCCGGAACCACAGAAGTTATTTCATATAACTTTCCGGGAACTTTGCTTACGCAAACGGAAGCGTGCTTCGATTGGTAAAGAATTGGTTACCACTATACTTCAATTCCGCGCCTGTTTCGTTACATCCTGTTATTGTTTTTGACTGGCCGAAATCCGCCAATAAGCGCATGCTTATTCCGTCCAATGCAAAAAACTGTCAGCAGGACCGAGGGTTTGCCCTCCGTTTGCCGCAATTGGATACCAAATGCACAGCGCCCGCGAAACCACCAAACCAGAGTGGGCAATAGTATGATAAAACGGACGAAACCGATGCCTGAGCAAGCACCCCGCCCGGCCGCAACCCAGAATGCCGGCGCGAAACTCGTAAACCTCTACAAGCCGGTCGGAATTGCCGCGCTGAACGCAGCCGCGCTCTGCAAGAATTCCGGCACGTTGAACAAGAAGTCCAAGTAAACCGTCTTCGAACCGAAGACGTTTACTGAGCCGCCGACGGGCCGGTCGCATTTCCGGTCCTCTTCGGCGGGTCCCGCGTTCGGTGCACGGTTGCCGAGACCCGGTCTGTTGGGCAAACTGCCGCCGTTCGGGCACGTTGCGTGTCCCCGCGGAGAGTGCCCAGATGATCATAGCCTATTGCCCTTCGGTCAAAGGTCTGGAACGGATTGAGCTTTCGCCGGACGCCGCGCTGCCGGCGACCTCGATCTGGATAGATCTTGTCTCGCCGACTCAGGATGAGCAAAAAGCTGCGGAAAAACTCATGGGTGCGGAGATTCCGACCCGGGAAGAAATCGCCTCCATCGAAACCTCTGAGCGGCTCTACCTGGAACCGGGTGCGGTGGTGATGACGGCGCAGATGCCGATCGCCACGCGAACGATCGACCCGACCCTTTCTTCAGTAACCTTCGTTCTCAATTCCAAGCGGCTGGTGACGGTTCGCTACGGCGAACCGAAATCCATCGCCATCCTGTCACGGAAGGTGCAGGCGGATGCCAGTATCGCCCATCGCGGTCCCGCCGTGCTCTTTGCCATGCTCGACATCATCGTCGACCGCTGCGCCGACGAGATGGAAGCAGCCTCCGCGCGTTACGACGAACTTGCGGTGGAGGTTTTTGGGGACGGGCTCAATACGCGCAAGACCGCGAGTTACCAGATCGCCATCAAGCGGCTCGGACAGATCGGCCTGCTTGTCTCCAAGATGCATGACGTTTGCACCAGCCTCGCCCGGATGCTGCTTTACCTCGGCACGCATGCCAAACGGCTGAACCTTACCGAGGACCAGACCAACGATTGCAAGATCTTCAGTCGCGATATCCATTCCATCAAGGAACATGGCGATGCGCTGGACAACAAGCTGGCGTTCCTGCTCGATGCGACCGTTGGTCTTGTGACCCTGGAACAGAATCAGATTTCCAAGATCTTCACGGTTCTGGGCGTGATCTTCCTGCCGCCGACCCTGATTGCATCGATCTATGGCATGAATTTCCGGAACATGCCGGAACTGGACTGGCAGCAGGGTTTTCTGTTTTCCATCGGCCTGATGCTGGTCTCGGTCGTTGCAACCTTCCTGTTCTTCCGCTGGAAACGGCTGCTCTAAGGCAACTGCCTCATGGATAAAGCCGCAGCTTCGACCAGGCTTCCTCCGGCACTGTGCGGGTGAACTGGACCCGGTCATGCAGCCGGAAGGGCCTGTCGTGCCAGAATTCGATCGAGGTCGGCACCAGCCGGAACCCAGACCAGTGTTCGGGACGCGGGATCTCGCTGATGCCGAATTTTGCCGTGTATCTGGCGACTTCCTTTTCCAGCGCGAAACGGCTTTCCAACGGGCGCGACTGCTTCGACGCCCAGGCGCCGATGCGGCTGCCACGCGGCCTGGACTGGTAGTACTCGTCCGCCTCCGCCGTGCTGACCACCTCGACCGCACCGCGGATACGGACCTGGCGTCGCAGCGACTTCCAGTGGAAGCACATCGCAGCCTTTCCGGCGGTGAGAAGCTCCTGCCCCTTGGCGCTTTCGAAATTTGTGTAAAACACGAAGCCGCGCTCGTCGAAATCCTTCAGGAGCACCATCCGCACATTCGGAAGGCCGGTCTCGTCAACGGTGGCGAGCGCCAAGGCATTGGGGTCGTTGGGCTCTGATGCCCTCGCGTCCACAAGCCATTCTGCAAAAAGCTCAAATGGCTTCACTACCTCAGTAAAGTCACCTTTTGTTAACTCTTGGGGAGGATCTTTAAGGTCTGTCATCGTCACCCTGTCGAAGGAACCGGCAGCCTGCGTGACCGGCGGGAAGCCGCCCGGCCGGAGGTCTGTCTCAAGATGTATCGTATGCGTTCATATACTGCCGGACACATCAAGATCCACCCCTTCGTGGCAATCCTCCTGACCCTTGGCGCGGCCCTGGGCACAACCTTGGGCGGTTGCAGCCAGGTGACCATGGAGATGGGCAGCAACAACCTCGATTCGCCGACCGTCCTGACGGGATCGATCCCCTCGGCGACCGACGTCGCCTATGCGGATATCAACGAGGACGACCGCAGCATCATCGCGCAGAACCTCGACCTGTTCGGCCAGGATCTGGCAGCAGGAAAATCAGCGGACGGGGTGACACTTTCGTGGCTGAATTCCATCAGCGGCAACTCCGGTACGCTGGCTCAAATCGACGCGGCGGTTTTGAACGAAACCGGCTGTCTCAACTTCAAGACCACGGCCAACACCATCGCCGGCATCAAGCTTTATTCCGGCACTGCCTGCCGCGACATCACGCAACGCTTTGCCGTGACCGCCCTCACCGTCGTAGACGCTTGAACCTCAGCCAAAACCCGATAAAACCGGATAAACATCTTCGCAGCCGGGAGGTCTGGAATTTTTTCCTTTCCGTCCCGATATGGAAGGTAACTCCGGTCGGAACAGGCCCCGCAGGGCCGCGCGCTTCGGCGAACCGCATCAAGGCAGGCGCATCGAGGCAGGCGCGCGCAGGGTCGACGGCCGGAAATCTACAGGAACCTGGTGAGACGAATGCGTGATCCCTACAGTGTTCTCGGGGTGGCGAAATCCGCCAGCGAGGGCGACATCAAGAAGGCCTTCCGGAAACTGGCCAAAAAATATCATCCGGACCAGAACAAGGACGACCCGACGGCCGCCCGGCGCTTTGCCGAGGCAAATCAGGCCTACGAGATCGTCGGAGACAAGGAAAAACGCGGCAAGTTCGACCGCGGCGAAATCGATGCCGAAGGCAAACCGCGCTTCCATTCGCAGGGCTTCGAGGGTTTTTCGGGGTTTGAGGATTTCGGCGGAGCTGGCACCCGGGGCGGTGCGCGCGGCTTCCGGCCTGGCGGCGGCAACCCCGGTGGCGGCGGCGGTGGCTTCGACGACATCCTGAACGATATTTTCGGCAGTTTCGGCGGCGGCCGCAGCCGGGGTGGTGCAGGCACCGGCCCGGGTGCCGGCGCCGGTGCCGGCACCCGGGCTCAGCCAAAGACGCAAGGCGCCAATGCTGAGCTGGTGGCGCGCGTATCGCTTGAAGAAATCGTCAATTCCGGCAAGACCCAGGTGACGCTGCCGGGCGGAAAGACCGTCAACGTCACCCTGCCCAAGGGAGTGACAGAAGGCGAGAAGATCCGGCTGAAGGGGCAGGGTCATCCGAGCCCCAATGGCGGCCCGGCGGGCGATGCCATGGTGGACATCCGCTTCAAGCCGCACAAGCTTTTCGAGGTCAAGGGCTCGGACCTTCACCTTGACCTGCCGCTGACGCTTTATGAAGCCGTCCTCGGCGCCAAGGTGCGCACGCCGACCCTGTCGGGTGCCGTCAACCTGACGATCCCGGCCAACGCTTCCAGCGGCAAGACCATGCGCCTCAAGGGCAAGGGCCTGCCGACCAGGGAAGGTGGCCATGGCGACCTGCTGGTCAAACTCCAGATCGTCATGCCGCCCCATGGCGACGACGAACTGGACACCCTGATGAAGGCCTGGAAGGAAATTACACCTTACCGGGCACGCGGACCGGAATTCGACTAAGTCTCCCTGGAGATTGCGCTTCGTGCGGCCGGCATACCGCCGGCCTCACATAGCAAACCGGTTCTTGCGCGCGTCCCCAGGAATACCGTCTTCCCAATATCAGGACAGCAGCTTGCTCATTCATATAACTTGTTATATATCTAGTTATGCAATGGGAGCCTGTCATGGTTGAAGATGTCGTCCGCGCGCTCGGCTACGCCACGCTTGGCAGCCGGCTGAAGCGGATCGGGGAAAAGCTGCAGGCGCAGACACAGGAACTTGCCGCAGGTCTTGCCGGCACGGATCTGCCGACACCGCACAATCCGGTGCTGGCGACGCTCGACCGGGAAGGCGCACTGAGCATCGGCGATCTCGCCAGGGCCCTCGGCCAGAGCCAGCCTGGCGTCACAAGGATGATCAACAGGATGAAGGCGAACGGGCTTGTCGCGGCGAACGTGATGGAAGGCGACCGGCGCGTCAGCACCATTGCGCTTACCGAAAAGGGCGAAGACCTTGTTGCCCATCTGAAGGCGTCTCTCTGGCCTGCCGTCACCCTGGCCGTCGCGGACATTTGCGAACAGCTGGACGGTCCTTTGCTGCAGCAGCTGGACGCCCTGGAAACCGCGCTTGCGGAAATTCCGCTGACCGGCCGGCATCCCGGTCCGCCCCTGCCCGACTGGAACACTCTGGTGCCGGTTTCACGGGAGGAGACCCGATGATCAAGCGCATCTGGCACGGCTGGACGACGCCGGAATTGGCGGACAGCTATTTTCACGTTCTCACGACACAGGTCATTCCGGGGATCGAGGCGAAGGTCATTCCCGGCTATCTCGGCATCGAGGTGCTCCGGCGCGAGCAGGAATCCGAGGTCGAATTCGTGACGATCATGCGGTTCCGCTCGCTGGACGACATCATCGCCTTTCAGGGCCCGGACTTTGCCCGCTGCTATGTGCCCGACGCCGCCCGGAAGGTGTTGAAGCGCTGGGACGAGATCTCGCAACATTATGAGCAAGTCCATGAACGCACCTATGACTGAGGCGCAGGGAACGCATTGGCTGAACCGTGCTGTGTGGTCCGCGTTGACCACCCGGCAGGAACCCTTGTCAAAGGGCGACGCCCTTGCCCGCCGCTTCGATCCGGCGATCTCGCCCTTTGCGGCAACGCGGGACAATTCCCCGGAAGCCCTCGCCGCGCTTAGTCGTCTGATCGGTGCGGAGGGAGATCATGTTTATTTGCTGCAGGCAGAGGATGTCGCCTTGCCGGACGCGCTGGAGGCAAGCGTTACAGCTCTCGGCGTCCTGATGACCGAGATCGATCCGCAGCTGGATCCCTCACCCGCAGCAGGTATCCTGCCTCTGGACCAGGCTGATGTCCCCGAGATGGTTGCGCTGGCGGAACTGACAAAACCGGGTCCCTTCACCGCCAGGACGCCGGAACTCGGGACCTTCTTTGGCGTCAAGCGCGATGGCCGGCTTGCCGCCATGGCGGGCACGCGGCTGAACCTGCCGGGCTTTACCGAAATCAGCGGCATCTGCACACATCCCGATTTCCGTGGCCTGGGTCTCGCCTCCAGCCTCTCGCTGCATGTGGCGGCAACGATCCGGGCGCGGGGTGACACGCCGTTCCTGCACGCTTATGCGGACAATCACGGCGCGATCGCACTTTACCGCAAGCTCGGCTTCGAGATCTGGCGGGAGGTCAATGTCGCGGTGGTCAGGCGCCGTGGTTAGAGCTGCTGTCTAACAGCACCGGAATAGACCCTCATGCGCTGGCGCAGGTACTTTGCCGCCGAACGGCAATGGCTCGGACCGGCGGCCTCCGCCCAGCGTCCCGTGGTCCAGGCGTTGTTCGACCCTTTCATGGGACCGCCATAGAGATCTTCTTCGCTGAGGCTTTCCATGAGAGCGACAAGGTCGGCATGATTGCTTTCGAAAAGTGACCGCGCGGACCGCCAGGATAGCCCGGCCTGTTTCTGTCTGAGCTCCGCGTTGTAGCGAGCCGTCTCGTTCCATTTGTAGCCCTTGGCCGGAAGGTACACTTCCCGGCCAGCCTGACCATCCCGGTACCAGCCCAGAAACAGATCGATCCAATGCGCCCTGTGGCCGATTATGTCCTTGGGCGAGATGCCGTCGGCATCCTTTTCAAGTCGCAGCATGGCCGGCAGTTCGTCCAGGAGCGACTGAAGCTTGCCGTATTCCTTTGCCGTGATCGCAAGCAGTTCCTGCTTGTTTTTTGCCGCCATTCCGTTCTCCCGCGAAAGCTTCCGCCCGTACAGAATTTCCCGGCGGAGGCCATTGCCCCGACCGCGTCATGATTGCACTTTTGAAGGATCGCCCACCTTGACCCATGGCAATGCCGGTCAAAGAACCTTGCCGCACCAGATGGTGCCTGACGTTCCGCCATCCGGCTGGGTCTTCACGGGCAGAAATCCGCGCGCTGTCCAGAAGGCCAGTCCGTCCGAGTTGACGGCGCTGACGCCTGCATGGACCGCTGCAACTCCCTTGTCTCGGGCGTCATCAACCCAGGCCTCGAGCAACCCGGAGCCGAGTCCCCGGCCTCGCGCCCGTGGCAGAAGGTTCATGTGAATATGTGCAGGAAAACGGGCGACGACGTCCGCCGGTACGCTGGACGGGCGGTGGATCGAAGCGATCCTGCGCTCGTCCTGCGTCCAGTCCCCGGATGAGCCGGATGGCCTGGCATAGCGCCTGCGAAGCACGGGCCACCAGTCCACTTCAAGACGGCGTTCATAAGCCGCAGTGTTGGCCGCGCCAACAGCGTAGCCGACAAGGCCCATTCCGTCTTCCGCAACAAAACTGATCAGGCCCGGCAACGCGACATAGGGGCCGGCGTAGATATGCCCGATCAGTCTCGGATCGTCATAGAGCCCCGAGGCATCCCGGCCCGCGTCTCCCGTTTGCAGGCAAATCTCGTAGACCGCGTCCAGGTCGCGAAGGTCTGCTTTGCGAATTACGATGGTGTCGCTCATGGCCCGCCTTTTCTCATCCCCGGTTTCGCAAGAAACAAGCAGACGCGGCGCTTGTAATCAAGCGGCAGGCATTCAGGCAAAATTGCAACACACGCGTGCCGGAAAGCATGCTCTACCACCTGTCATATTGCATACACCGCAGGAGACGGATAAGGACCTCTGGCAATTTTTACAGGGGTTTAAAATGCGTTTTGTTCCGGGGCTACTGATTGCCCTTTTTGTTTCCACAACCGCAATGGCCGAAACCGTTCGCGCAACCGTTCCGCCCAACAAGGCGACCGTGGTTGGGTCCGGCGCAATTTACGGGCCGGACTGCTCGGCCGGGATGATACCTGAATTCAAGGTCAAGCAGGAACCGAAGCACGGTAAGGTCAGTTTCAAGCTCATCACCAGGAAACTTGGCGAAGGTGCCGGCCGCTGCGCGGGCAAGACGGTCAAAGGCATGCTTGTCATCTACCAGCCTGACAAGGGCTACAAGGGCGAGGACGTCTTCAAGGCCGGGTTCGTCATGAACATGTATACGTCAGGCGCCGCCGATATCCGCCACGTGGTCAACAAATACGTGATCCAGGTCAAGTAACCAAAGGCCGGGCGGCAACGGACACGTGCGCCGCCCGTTCTTACCTGTCCTTCCAGCCGTACCACCAATAGGCACCCTGCAGGTAAAGCTTGCGCAGGGCCGGCAAAGGAAACTTGTGAAACGGCCGGCGCAGCGGCGCGGGCAGGTCTTCGGGCTTCAGCTTGCCAAGGATAAGACCGGCAATCTTCTCGCCCGATATCGAGGCCATCGCTATGCCGCTGCCGTGCCAGCCCATGGCTGCGTAGACACCGTCGAGACCAGGCACCTGACCGACAAAGGGTGTCAGCGCCCTGGCCAGGCAAACGTGACCATACCAGCTGTATTCGGCTTCGATCCCGGCCCAGGCAGGAAACATGGTCTCGAAATCGGAACGGGCACTTTTCTGAATGGCTGCGAGCGACGCCGCGTTCTCGAAAACCCCGCCTCGCGTACCGAACAGGAAGCGCCGGTCCGGCAGCAGCCGGAAATAATGCAACAGCACCCTGGTGTCCGAGGCCATCGTGTCCGTGGTCCAGCCCTGGGCTGACAGTTCATCGTCGGTGAGAGGCCGCGTGACCTGGATCGACGACATGACCGGCAGCGTGCGGCCATGCAGCCATTTGGGCACATCCTCCCGGGCATAACCGTTACCGGCCAGAACCACTTTTCTGGCGCGGACAAAACCGTGCTCGGTTTCAAGATGCCAGCGATCACCATCCCGCGTCAGGCCGGTCACCGGCGATTTGCCGAAGACCTTGCCGCCTGTCCGGCGCACCTGGTCCGCGAGCGCCTGGACATAGGCCATCGGATTGAGCGCAAAGCCGTAAGGAATACGCAAGCCGCCGTGGAAATTGGGGCCGCCGTAACCTTCCGCCTCCAGATCGCCCTTTGCCATTACCCTCGCCTTGACGCCGAAGGTCTCCTTCAGGAAGGTAGCCTGGGCCTGGAAACCCGCAAAGTCTTTCGGCCTGTGCGCCAGGTAGATTTCGCCATCGGAATGGCGGCTGGCATCGACACCCCAGCTTTCAAGGCGCGAAGCGACAAGATTGACGCCGGCCACCTGATAGGCAACGAAACGGCGGGCTTCTTCCAGACCGAACTTGCGGATGAGCTGATGCTCGTCCAGCTTGGTGCCGCCCATACAGCAGAACCCGCCATTGCGGCCGGATGCGCCATAACCGACATGCTCGGCCTCCAGCACGCAGACCGACACACCGGCCTGCGCGAGACGCAGCGCGGCGCTGAGCCCCGCGAAGCCCGCGCCGATGACGGCGACGTCAAAGAGGGCATTGCCGATCAGCTGCCGGTCCAGTTTCGGCTGCGGGATACTGGCTTCCCAATAGCTGCCGACGGTCCGGCGCGTGTCTGGGCGGGTTTGCAGCATCTCAGATCCCGAGTTTGTCCCTGAGCGAGAACCAGGTCATCGCCAGCACGAGGAGCGGAAAGCGCAACCGGTCGCCGCCCGGGAAGGCCGGAACGTTCAGCCGCTCGAACACCTCAAAGCGTCCGGCGGTGCCCGCCACCGCCTCGGCCATGACCTGACCGCCCAGTGTTGCCATGGCAACGCCGTGCCCGGAATAGCCGCCGGCCGTCAGCATGTTGGGGGCCGGCCTTGAAAAATAGGGCATGCGTTTCGGCGTAATTGCAAGTGTGCCACCCCAGCCATAGTCGATGCCGACATCTTCAAGCTGCGGGAAGATCTCAAGCATAGGTTCGCGCACGAAGGTCTTGATGTCCTCCGGGAAGCGATAGCCGTAGTTCTCACCACCGCCGAAGAGCAGGCGCCGGTCGGCGGAAAGGCGGAAATAGTTGATCACGAACTTGCTGTCGGCGACGGCGACATTGTCGCGGATGATCTTCTTCGCTTCATCCTCCGAAAAGGGTTCGGTCGCGACGATGAAGTTGTTGATCGGCATGACATGGGCTGCCGTCTCGCGGTCAAGACGGCCGAGATAGCCGTTGCAGGCGAGGATGACATGATCCGCCCGCACTTCGCCGTGCTCCGTCTTCACGTCAAGCCGTCCCGTGCCCTTGCCGTCGAGTGCGGTGACCTTGGTTTCCTCGAAGATCCTGGCGCCAGCGGCCTCCGCCGCTGCACCAAGGCCGAGTGCGAAGTTGAGCGGGTGCAGATGCCCTGCCCCCATGTCCAGGGATCCGCCGTAATAACGCGGGCTGCCGACGAGATCGCCGATCTCGTCCGGCGCGACGAAACGGATGTCCTCGTAGCCGTAGACGAGCCGCAGATGCTCGACATAGTCCCGGCTTTCCTCGACAAAGCTATTGCGATGATCGGCATGCAGAACACCTGGCGTATAATCACAGGCGATCTGGTGTTTTGCGATCAGATGCTTGACCAGCGCCTTGGAATCTTCAGCAAGATCCCACAGCAATCTGGCGTGGGACTTGCCGTGCCGTTCCTCCAGTACGTGCTGGTCCATGCGCTGGCCCGAGCCGACCTGGCCGCCATTGCGCCCCGAAGCCCCCCAACCGATCCGGTTGGCCTCCAGCAGAATGACATCAATGCCGCGTTCGGCCAGATGCAGGGCAGCGGAGAGGCCCGTATAACCGCCGCCGATCACACAGACACTGCAGCTTTGTGCGCCTTCCTGCACCGGATAAGCGGTCTGACGCGTGGCGGTCGCGGCGTAGTAGGAGGGAGCGTGCTGACCAGGCGTGTCATTAGCTGTCAGGAGATCAAGCGCAGTCAGCATGTCGGAAGCCAGGCTCCTCTTATCAACATGAAAATCCGGGACCGGGATTGGTCGGGCAAAGACCTCGGCCACATTCCCTTGTTCAGCGGGCAGTTTCAAGGTGTAATCAGTGTTCGGAAGACAGGTTTTGCCTGATTTTGCAAGCTCTTGGGGCTCCCGCTACGTCAGGCGCCCTGTCAGAACCACCGCCCAGATGACCCAAAAGGAAGGCAAAACTGTGTTTGGTCCCGTTGAACATCCCTGGTTCGATGCGCTTTGGCGCCGGATCCTTTTGGTCGCCTTCTGTGCCGGCTGGACAGGCGTTGAATATGCTTCCGGCAATATCACCTGGGTCTATATCATGGGGGCAATCACCGCCTATGCGGCCTGGGCTTATCTCGTCGCCTACAAGGGCCCGGACGATCCCACCCGCAAGACCCGACCCCGGATGGAAGACGATGAGGGCTGACGCAGCCACATTGCCCAAGCTCTTTCATGCATTGCACTTCGGCTGCCGAGCGCTGCCGGCTCTCATTGTGTTCTTGCTGGCAGCGTTCGCGGCGGCCGGTCTCGCCGGGGATGCAAGGGCGCAGGATAACCCGTCCTTCACTGAGGCCAGTGGCATTCAGGAAGTGTTGAACAAGCGCTGTGTCGTCTGTCACGGCTGTTACGACGCGCCTTGCCAGTTGAAGCTGTCCTCTCCGGCCGGCTGGTTACGCGGTGCCAGCAAGGTGAAGGTCTACGAGTCCTCCCGGCTGGAGGACGCACCCATGACCCGGCTCGGGATCGATGCCACCACTGTTCCCGCCTGGCGCCAGAAGGGGTTTTTCTCCATCACGGACGAGGATCCTGGATCCGGTGCAAAGACCGGAGAGAAACCTTCGGTGCTGGAACAGCTCCTGCTGGCGGGCCGCGAAAACGGCTTCAAGCTCGGGGCGCCGCTTCCGGACAGCATAGACATCTCGCCGCTGCGCGCCTCGGCCTGCCCGGCTGAAAATGAGGTGAAGGGCTATCTGGCGGAGCATCCTCAAGGCGGCATGCCCTTTGCCATGGCCCCACTGCCGCAACAAGACTATGAGCGGCTGCTGGCCTGGGCAAAGGCCGGGACGCCGGTGCCGCCGGATCCGGATCCCTTGCCTGCGGATGTGATGACGCAGGTTGCCGCCATCGAGACCTACCTCAACCGGCAGGATCTCAAGGACCGTCTGGTCGCGCGCTATCTGTTCGAGCACCTGTTCCTGGCGCATCTTCACCTGGAAGGCGACGGCCCGGATCGGTTCTTCCGCCTGATCCGCTCGCGGACGGCAGCGGGCACGCCGCCGGAGGAGATCCCAACAAGGCGACCCTTCGACGATCCGGGCGGTGCGTTTCAGTACCGGCTCGTGCCGATCACCGGCACGATCCTGCACAAGGAACACATGGTCTACGAGATCGGGGCACAGCGGCTCGAACGCTATGAGGCCCTGTTCGGAGCGCCCGAGTGGGCGCCTGAGTGGACGCTAGAGAAATTGCCGCCCTATTCGAAGGCCGCCGGAGGCAATCCGCTTTCCACCTTCAGTGCCATCCCGGCCCGCAGCCGCTACCAGTTCCTGCTGGACGATGCGCTCTATTTCGTGCGCTCCTTCATCCGCGGACCGGTCTGCTACGGCCAGGTAGCCGTGAATGTGATCGAGGACCGGTTCTGGGTGTCCTTCCTTGCGCCGGACGCCGATCTTTCCGTCACCGACCCGACGTTCCTGCAAGATGCGATCCCTATCCTGGAACTGCCGGTTGCCCAGGACGACGGCAAGCTGTCGAATCGGCTGGAGAGTTTCCTGTCGCTCGGTCCGGTGAAGTACCAGGATTTCCGCCGGATGCGCTATGCGCACAAATTCCGTGCCGAAGGCGGCCCGGACTATGCCGACATCTGGGACGGCAACGGAACCGAGTTGGATGCCCGCCTTACCATCTATCGCAACTTCTCTTCCGCCTCCGTCGTCACCGGCTTTATCGGCGCGGTGCCGGAAACCGCCTGGGTGATCGACTACCCGCTGTTCGAGCGGATCTATTACAATCTGGTCGCAGGTTTCGATGTCTTCGGCAACGTGGAACACCAGCTGACGACCCGGCTCTACATGGACAGCCTGCGCCGGGAGGGCGAGCGTACCTTCCTCTCCTTCCTGCCGCCGGAGACCCGCATGCCGCTGCACGAAAGCTGGTATCAGGGACCTCTGGTAAGCCTGGTGGACCAATGGAAGGAAAGTGTCCTCGATACCAGTTCACCGACCGCAATTTCCTATCGTACCGGCCAGGCCAAGTCAGAATTCCTGACGGAACTCCTGCGGATTTCACCGGACCTCTGGCAGGAGATGGACCCGATCAACCGCTGCAGCGGCGACAACTGCGCTGCCCGGGAAACACCGGCCGGAAAGCTCCGTCCGCTCACCCTCAGACCCGCTCCCTTTGCCCGCTTCCTGCCGGACATCGCGGTGCTGCTGGTGGAAAAAGCAGAGGGCGACGAAGTCTTCACGATCGTCCACGACATGGCCCACGCCAATGTAGCTTTCATCTTCAACGAAGACTTTCGGCGAGAGCCCCAGAACGACACTCTGACGGTCGTTCGGGGACAGTTCAGCAGCTATCCGAATTTCATCTTCAGGGTGAAGGAGACGGATCTTGACGCTTTTGTCGAAGCCGTTCGTGGCATCAAGACGCAGGACGGTTATGTCGATTTCGTCGCCCGCTTCGGCGTGCGCAGGACAGACCAGGACTTCTGGTCCCTCTTTGATCGCATCCAGGCTAGCCTTGACGCTCAGGACGCTCTTCAGGCCGGCTTGCTCGACCTCAACCGCTACCGCGACCCGAAACCCCTCGACCCGATCGAGCGGCTGTTCGAGTTCACGTTTCCGGGGGATTGAACCTGTAGCTGAGCATATTTTTTGCGTTCCGACCTCATCCTGAGGAGGGCCACAAGGCCCGTCTCGAAGGATGGGCTGCATACTCCGAGTGTGCCGCCCATCCTTCGAGACAGCGCTTCGCGCTTCCTCAGGATGAGGAGGAATTGGTGGTAAGCACCTCGTAAAAAAGGAGCAGTGAGGCGGTAATGCCTCACCCACCTCACCCACCTCACCCACCTCACCCACCTCACCCACCTCCCTCACCCAGCTCCCGGATCATCCAGTCGCAGAAAATCTGGGCGTCGGTGCTGAGGGTCTGGCGCGGGCCGTCGGTGACGAGGTAGTAGCTGTGCCGGCTCTTGATGGCCTTCTCCGACGAGCGGATCAAGCGGCCGCTGTCGAGATAGGGTTGGGCCAGCGTTTCCAGCGCCAAAGCATGGCCATGCCCGAGCGCGGCAAGCTCCAGGGCAGACAGCGTCTGGTCCACTTGCAAGCCGTTGCGCTTCGGCACGGCATGACCGTGGCTGCGGAAGAAGCTCTCCCAGGTGTCGATCACGCCCATTATGTCAAGGCGCGGAGCCTCGGCGAGCGCCGCTAACTCGCGCATTTCCGGCGGCAGCGCGAGATCGGGGTGGCATACGGGGATGATCGGATCGTTGAGCAGGAAGGTCACGGCCCCGTCCGTCCAGCTGCCGTCACCGAAACGAATATCGATGTCAAAGAGTTCCGGGCTGAGCGTTTCTGCCCAGGACGCGGAAATCATCTGCAGATCGACGCCGGGATAAGCAGCCTGAAAGGCATGCAGGCGCGGGATCATCCAGAGGTGGCCGAAACTTGCCAGACAGCGGAAGCGGACCGGCTGGCGGTCGCGCTCGCCGAAGACGGAGACGGTCGCGATGGACAGGTCCGAAAAAGCCTTCTCCACGGTCGGCAGATAGGTCTGGCCGAGGCGGGTGAGCGCCAGCTCGCGATGAACACGATCGAACAGAGGATAGCCCAGCAGTTGCTCCAGCTGACGCACCTGATAGCTGACGGCCGCGGGCGTGATCAGCAGTTCCTCTGCCGCGCGGGTGAAATTGCCAAGCCGAGCTGCCGCTTCAAAAGCGCGAAGCCATGTTAGAGGCGGCAGATTATAGGCCATTTTTCCGTTCTGCTATGCGTCCAGCATTACAACACATATCCCAATCGTTCCTTTTGTATCAGTCGACTCCTTCAAATTTTTTCGATGCTATACCAAATGATTTTTCGTTTCACGAAAATCTCCACCTCACCGAAACTTGAGACCGACGGACATTTCAACGGCGTTTGCGCATGGACAAGGTCGACTACATCATCGTGGGTGCCGGCTCTGCCGGCTGCATTCTGGCGGAACGCCTGAGCGCCGACCCCGGGACTTCGGTCCTGCTTCTGGAGGCGGGCGGGTCGGACGGTTCCCCCTGGGTGTCGCTGCCGCTCGGCTACGGCAAGCTCAATTCGGACCCCAAGCGCACCTGGCGCTTCATGACCGATCCGGACGAGGGCCTTGGCGGGCGCAGCGTCTACTGGCCGCGCGGCCGGCTGCTTGGCGGCTCGGGCTCGATCAATGCCATGGTCTATTGCCGAGGCCTGCCGGGTGATTTCGAGGACTGGGAAGCTTCGGGCGCGGAAGGCTGGGGCTGGGCAGCCGTTAAATCCACCTTCGAGCGGCTGGAGAGCAAGGTCAGCGTCAACGGTGACAAGACGGGCGCCGGGCCGATCCATGTGCAGAACGTCTCCGACCAGATCCACAAGGTAAACCGGCATTTCTTTGCCGCCATCAAGGAGACGGGCCTGCCCTGGTCCGACGACTTCAACGGCGACACACCTGAAGGTGGCGGCATCTACCAGATCAATACGCGGAACGGCCGGCGCTGCTCTTCTGCCCGGGCCTATCTGCATCCGGCCCTGTCGCGGCGCAATCTGGTCTTGCGCTCCAATGCTCAGGTTCGCCGTATCCTGTTTGAGGGAAGCACCGCGAAGGGCGTCGAACTGACGACGGGCGAGACCCTGTTTGCCAGGCGTGAGGTGATCCTCTCCGCCGGAGCCATCGGCTCGCCGCAGCTGCTGCAGGTTTCCGGCGTCGGGCCGGGTGCGCTTCTGTCGGATCTCGGCATTCCGGTGATCCATGCCAATAACAATGTCGGTGGCAATCTGCAGGACCATCTGGCCGCGAGTTATACCTTCCGCGCCAGGGAGCCGACGCTGAACGCCATCCTGCGTCCCCTCATGGGCCAGACCATCGCAGCCTTGCAATACGCGCTGACGCGGAAGGGGCCGCTTGCCCTTTCCGTCAACCAGTGTGGCGGATTCCTGCGCTCCCGCAGGGAACTGAACCGGCCGGACCAGCAGCTTTATTTCAACCCGATCAGCTACCGGCTGGTGCCGCATGGGGACAAGACGCGGCTCAAGGTCGATCCTTTCAACGGCTTCATCATCTGTGCCCAGCCGGCACGCCCGACCAGCCGCGGACGGATCGACATCAAAAGCGCGGATGCCACAGTCGCACCGGCGATCCGGCCCAATTCGCTGTCGACGGAGGAAGACCGCCAGACCGTCATTGACGGTGGCCGGCTGTGCCAGCGGCTGATGGCGAGCAAGGCACTCAGCGCCCTTGTCGATAGCCCGGTCGCACCCCATCTCGGCGCGCTGGACGAAGACGGCCTTCTGGCCGATTTCCGGGCCCGGGCGAGCACCGTCTTCCATCCGGTTTCCACGTGCCGCATGGGCGAGGATCGGGATACTAGTGTCGTCAACAGCCGCCTGAAGGTGCATGGTGTCGAGGGCCTGCGTGTCGTCGACGCCTCCGCCTTTCCGAACATCACCTCGGGCAATACAAATGCCCCGACCATGATGCTGGCCCTCAAGGGGGCCGATCTGATAATCGAAGACCAGAAGCGAGCCCTCTCATGACCGTTCAGGACATCGCCAACTCCTATTTGACAACCGGCAAGCTGGAGGCCCTGCCCGACGGCCACTATATCGGCGGCAAAAGGCTGCCGTCGTCCAACCGCAAGATGGAGAGCTTCGATCCCGGCCGTGCCGAAGCCTTTGCCGAGTTTTCCCTCGGCAGCGAAAGCGACATGGACCGCGCCATCGACGCTGCGGAAAAGGCCGCCGCGCATTGGTGTCAGGTTTCGCCAGGCGAACGCTGCCGCATCCTGAATTCCGTCGCGCGCGTCTTCCGGGAAAACGCGGACCGGCTCGCCGTCATTGAAGTGGTCGACAGCGGCAAGACGCTGGCCGAGGCACAGGGCGACGTTCGGTCCTCCGCGCGCCTTTTCGAATATTATGCCGGTGCCGCCGACAAGCTCGACGGACGGTCCGTCAATCTCGGCCCCGCCTACACTGCCTTCACATTGCGCGAACCGGTCGGCGTCACCGGGCATATCATTCCCTGGAACTATCCGACCTCGACCTTTGCCCGTGGCGTCGCGCCTGCGTTGGCCGCCGGTTGTTCCGTCGTCGCCAAGCCGGCCGAAACCACGCCTTTCACGGCGCTGGTAATGGCCGAGCTTCTCTCCGAAGCCGGTGTGCCGGACGGGCTTGTGAATGTCGTCACGGGCCTTGGCAGCGATGTCGGCGCCAAGATGGCGCGCGATCCGCGTATCAAGCAACTCACGTTCACCGGCTCGGTCACCACCGGCGTCAACGTCGCCCGGATGGCAGCCCCCAACGTCACCCGGCTGACGCTGGAACTGGGTGGTAAATCCCCGTTGGTCGCCTTTGCCGATGCCGATCCGGAAAAGGTCGCCGACGGGTCCTACTGGGCGATCTTCTCCAATTCCGGCCAGATCTGCTCCGCCGGTTCACGCCTGATCCTGCACAAGACAATCCGCGACGAGGTGCTGGCGATCCTGGCTGAACGGGCAGCGAAAATCCGTACGGCGCACGGGTTGACCGCCCCGGACATGGGCGCGATCAATTCGGACCTGCATCTGTCGCGCATAAAGGCGCATGTCGACGCAGCGAAGGCACGCGGCGCCAACATCGTCACCGGCGGCGACGTTGCCCACGACGCCGATACCGGCAAGGGCTGGTTCTTCCAGCCGACCATCATCGCGGACCTTGCACCAAATGATCCGGCCGTCCTTCAGGAGATCTTCGGTCCGGTGCTTTCCGTCCAGACCTTCGAGACGGAGGAAGAAGCCATCGCGCTTGCCAACGGTACGGAATTCGGTCTCGTCGCCAGCGTCTACACAAGCGACGTCGGCCGCGCGATGCGGGTGGCCCATGCCATGGACTGCGGCCAGGTGTCGGTGAACGATTACTGGGCCGGCGGACTGGAGCTTCCCTTCGGCGGCAACAAGAAATCGGGTTACGGCCGCGAAAAAGGCTGGGAAGGCCTCGATGCCTATACCAAGGTGAAGTCGATCACGATCAGCAACGCGAGCTAGGCATCCCCATGAAACTCGACCAAATCGAGACCTTCGTCGTCGAAAACGCTCCGCCGCGCCACGGCGGGCGCTACTTCATCTTCGTGAAGCTGGTCACGGCCTGCGGCATTGTCGGCTATGGCGAGATCTACAACGCCACTTTCGACCCGCATCTGGTGGCCGAGATGGCCAAGGACGTGTTCCAGCGCCATTTCGAGGGGGCGGACCCGCACCATATCGAGAAGCTGTGGCACAAGACCTATGGTGCCGGGTACACCCAGCGCCCGGATGTCACGGTGATGGGCGTGCTCTCGGGCCTGGAAATGGCCTGCTGGGACATCATCGGCAAGGCGGCCGGCAAACCGGCCTATGAGCTTCTGGGCGGCAAGGTGCACGAGCGCCTGCGCTCCTACACCTATCTCTATCCGGCGGACGGCGACGTCTATCCGGACCCGGCCAAGCCCAATGTCTACAACGATCCCGGCATGGCAGCGGAAGCCGCCGTCAAGGCCGTCGACCAGGGCTTCACGGCCGTGAAGTTCGACCCGGCCGGTGCCTACACGATCTATGACGGCCATCAGCCGAGCCTTGAGGATCTGGAGCGTTCGGAAGCCTTCTGCCGGACGATCCGCGCCGCGGTCGGCCCGAAAGCGGATCTCCTCTTCGGCACCCACGGCCAGTTCACGGTGTCGGGCGCCAAGCGGCTTGCCCGCCGCATCGAGGCTTATGATCCGCTCTGGTTCGAAGAACCGATCCCGCCGGAGAAGCCGGAGGACATGGCCGAGGTCGCCCGCTACACCTCCATGCCCGTTGCGACCGGCGAGCGGCTTTGCACCAAGTACGAGTTCTCGCGCGTTCTGGAAACGGGTGCCGCCAGCATCCTGCAGATGAATCTCGGCCGGGTCGGCGGGTTGCTGGAAGCCAAGAAGATCGCCGCGATGGCGGAATGCCATTCCGCCCAGATCGCCCCGCATCTTTATTGCGGACCGCTGGTGGCGCTCGCCAATATCCAGATCGCCACCTGCAGCCCGAATTTCCTGGTGCTGGAATCGATCCGCACCTTCGACGGCTTCTACGCGGATCTCCTGAAGACGCCGATCCGTTGGGAAGACGGTTACGTGATCCCCTCAAGCGAGCCGGGCCTCGGCCACGATCTCAACGAAGACGTGGCACGGGCGCACCCCTATCGCGGCAACGAACTGCATCTTGGCTTCCAGGAAAGTCCGGCACTGCCATTGTAGGGAACTCACGCCACTTTGCTGACAAGCGCCATTGCCGGCGCAATTTCTGCCGGTGCAGCAGCAAGCGTTTCGGGCTGCACGTCCTCTGCCCGGATCGCCGTGGAAGCCAGGAGCGCCCGGCGGATGTCCCGGACCGGCATCGGTTTGCCGAAGAGGAAGCCCTGAACCTGGTTGCAGCCCTGCGCGGCCAGGAAGCCGAGATGGTCCTCGGTTTCCACGCCTTCTGCCAGGACCGGAATGTCGAGGCTTTCGCCGAGGATAATGGTTGCCTTGACGATGGCTTCCGACTGCCGGTTTCCGCCGAGATCCTTGATGAATTCCCGGTCGATCTTGATCTTGTCGAAGGGGAAGGCCTGAAGCGTTGCCAGCGACGAATAGCCCGTGCCGAAATCGTCCATGGCGATGCCGACGCCGAGCCGCTTGAGCTGATGAATGATCTGCAGCGCATGTGCCGTGTCGGCAACGATGCCGGTTTCCGTGATTTCCAGCTCCAGGCGGGCCGGATTGAGACCGCTTTCCCGCAGCGCATGGGCGACGACATCGGGAAAGTTGCTGTCGGAAAGCTGCACCGGGGCGACGTTGACCGCGATCTTAACCGGGTTCGGCCAGCTCGCCGCCTCGCGACAGGCGGTGCGGATGATCCAGGCGCCGATTTCGCGGATCGACCCGGTTTCCTCGGCGATCGGAATGAACTCGTACGGCGGGACCATGCCGCGGGTCGGATGGTTCCAGCGCAACAGCACTTCCGTCCCCGTCACTTCCCGTGTCGTGACGTCGTTCTGCAACTGGTAGAAGAGCTCGAATTCGCCGTTTCTGAGCGCATTGCGCAGGTCCATGGCGAGGGCACTGCGGTCGCGGGTCTGCAAGTCCTTGTCCGCATCGTAACAAAGAGCCGTGTTACCGCCTTCAGACTTGGCCCGGTGCATCGCCCGCTCGGCAGCCTCAAGCAATTGCGGGCCGGTGGACGCATGTTCCGGATAGGTGGCATAACCGACACTGCTGCTGGCGCGGATCTCTTCGCTCTGCCACATCATCGGCCGGGCCACGAGCTTCTGCACCCGCTTGCAAAGGTCGAGAATATAGCCCCGGTTATAGACCGGCTTGCCGATGATGACGAATTCGTCGCCGCTGATCCGGGCGACGTATTCCTCAGCTTCGAGATTTTCCGTCAGGCATTTGGCGACATGGCGCAACAACGCGTCGCCACCGGCATGACCGAGCACCTCGTTGACTTCCTTGAACCTGTTCAGGTTGCAAGTCATCACCACGACGCGGGCATTGTCCATGGAGACCCGCGAGACGAACCCGTCCAGGTGACGGTCAAGCGCCCGCCTGTTCGGCAAGCCCGTCAGCGGGTCGTGATGGGCCACATGATTGAGGCGAAGATCCGCGGTTTCCGCGTTCACCGAGTCGATCGAATAGGTGATCATCGCCGACAGCATCAGGACGCTCATGGTGAAGACGACCGCAATCCCCATCAGCTGGTTGGAGACAAGATCCTGAGCGCTGCCATCGAGGCGCAACGGCAGCAGATCCACCCCGGCCATGGCAACGAAATGGAGGCTCGCGACCGCCAGAATGAAGCTGACCGCCGCGCCGTATTTGCAGTAGCGGGTGACCGGGCGCGCAATGCGGCTTGTGGCAAGAAGACCGAAGACGCAGGCAAGGACGATGGACGCGACGACATAGGGTGTCGACAATGTCAGGATGCCGGAGACCTGCAGTGCCTCGATGCCCGTGAAGTGCATGGCGGCAATCGAGATCCCGAAAACCACACCGCCAACCTCGATCAGCATCGACCGCTGGGTGATACTGGCAATCCAAAGCCCTGCCGTCGTGCCGGCAATGGCCACCACTAGGGAAATGGCCGTCAGGGCAAGGTCGTAGCCGAGGATAAACGGGCTTTTGTAGGCGATCATGGAGACGAAGTGGGTGCTCCAGATCGTGCCACCCGCGATCAGGCCGGACAAAAGCAGCCACATGTATTTGAGATTGCCCTGTGTGCGCCGGACCCTTGCGTAAAGACGCATGGTCAGCACGGCACCCGCTGTCAGAATTATTACGGCCAGCGCAACAAACAGCGGATCATGCTCGAAAGCTATGCACGACAGGACTGCTAACATCATCGACTCCAGATGATGCAACTTAGCCCTTTTCGAAGCCAAAGTCGTAAAAACACCTACCTGGAAAGGGATATGACTAACGACTCGTAAATACCTCTAACCTTTTGAAAAACAACTCTCTTCAGACGTTCTTCCGATGCCTGTTCAGTGTTGAAGGTTTAGATCGATTTTTACCCGTTTACCATTCTCGCAATACTGCATCCCTTCTCTCAAAACACGCATTGCGAGAAAACTTCCCAAAAGGAAGCGGCCGCCCAGGTAGATCCCGGGCGACCGCCTGTCTCATTCACTGTTATCAGCGTCAGGCGACTGCCCTGGCCTTGAACTCGATCCGGCGGCGGTGGAGCACCGGCTCGGTGTAGCCATTGGGCTGCTTCGTGCCTTCGAAAACCAGTTCACAGGCCGCCTGGAAGGCGACGGAGCCTTCGAAGTCCGCAGCCATCGGCCGGTAAAGCGGATCGCCGGCATTCTGCCCGTCTACGACAGCCGCCATGCGCTTCATGGTTTCCAGCACCTGCTCCCGACTGACGACACCGTGATGCAGCCAGTTGGCGATATGCTGGGACGAGATGCGCAGCGTTGCCCGGTCTTCCATCAGGCCGACATCGTTGATGTCCGGCACCTTGGAACAGCCGACACCCTGTTCCACCCAGCGCACGACGTAGCCGAGAATGCCCTGCGCATTGTTGTCGAGTTCGGCCTGGATATCCTTGGGGTCCCAGTTGGGCCGTTCGGCGACGGGGATGGAAAGGATATCCTCGAGCTTTGCCGCATTGCGCGCCTTCAGCTCGGCCTGGCGGTCCTTCACGGCGACCTTGTGATAATGCAATGCATGCAGGGTCGCGGCGGTCGGTGACGGCACCCAGGCAGTGTTGGCACCGGCCAGCGGATGGCCGATCTTCTGATCCAGCATGGCATTCATCAGGTCAGGCATCGCCCACATGCCCTTGCCGATCTGGGCATGACCCGGCAGGCCGCAGGCAAGACCGATATCGACATTGTTGTTCTCGTAGGCGCCGATCCAGGTGGCGGCCTTCATGTCGCCCTTGCGGATCATCGGGCCCGCTTCCATCGACGTGTGCATTTCGTCTCCGGTGCGGTCGAGGAAGCCGGTGTTGATGAAGAACACCCGGTCCCTGGCCTGGCGGATGCACTCCTTCAGGTTCACCGTGGTGCGGCGTTCCTCGTCCATGATGCCCATCTTCAGCGTGTTGCGCTTGAGGCCGAGCGCGTCCTCGATCCGGTCGAAGATCTCGCAGGCAAAGGCAACTTCCTCGGGGCCGTGCATCTTCGGCTTGACGATATAGACCGATCCGGCGCGGCTGTTGAGTTCGCGGCCGTTCGGGCCGATGTCGTGCAGGGCGATCAGCGCGGTAATCATGCCGTCGAGCAGGCCTTCCGGCACCTCGATGCCGTCGCGGTCGTGCACTGCATCGATGGTCATGAGATGACCGACATTGCGCACCAGCAGCAGCGAGCGGCCGTGCAGAGCCAATGCGCTGCCGTCCGGCGCGGTGTATTTGCGGTCACCGTTCATGCGCCGGGTCAGCGTCTCGCCGCCCTTTTCAAAAGTTTCTTCCAGATCACCCTTCATCAGGCCGAGCCAGTTGGAATAGACGACCACCTTGTCTTCTGCATCGACGGCAGCGACGGAGTCCTCGCAGTCCATGATGGTGGACATGGCCGATTCAACAATCACGTCGGCGATATGCGCCTTATCGGTCTTGCCAATCGGATGCTTGCCGTCGATATCGATCTCCAGATGCAGGCCGTTCTTGACGAGGAGGACCTTGTAGGGGCCGTCGACATCTCCGGAATAGCCGGCGAACTGGGCCGGGTCGGCAAGCGTGGTGGTTCCGGCTTCCGTCGAGATTGCCAGCGCCTCGTTGTAGACGGCAAAACCGGTGACGTCCGCCCAACTGCCGGCAGCGAGCGGCGCAGCTTCGTCCAGAACCTTCCGGGCGTAGGCGATCACCTCAGCACCGCGGGCCGGATCGAACCCCTTGCCTGCCGGCTTGGAGCCCATGGCATCGGTGCCGTAAAGCGCATCATAGAGCGAGCCCCAGCGGGCGTTGGCTGCGTTGAGTGCGTAGCGTGCGTTCATCACCGGCACGACAAGCTGAGGACCGGCGACCTTGCCGATCTCCGGATCGATATCGGCGGTGCCGACGGCAAAATCCGGACCTTCCGGAACCAGGTAACCGATTTCCTGGAGAAAGGTTCTGTAGCCATCCATGTCCGGCGTGCCCGGATGGGCCTTGTGCCAGGCGTCGATCTTTTCCTGCAGCATGTCGCGCCTGTCCAGCAGCGCCCGGTTCTTGGGGGCCAGATCGTGGACCAGGTCCGAAAGGCTCTTCCAGAAATGGTCCCGGTCGACGCCCGTTTCCGGCAGGGCCTTCTCGTTGACGAAGTCATAAAGAACCCTGGCGACTTGCAATCCATGGGCGTCGACGCGGCCTGTCATTTGTCAGCTCCTCTGATCGATCTCGTAGTTCGGCACTTTGCCGGTGTTTTGGGGTCTAAGAGGCCGATCGTCAATTGCCACGTCCCACCCATGACTTTTTCCATTTTAGAAAAGATCCAGATCATTATCTCCAACAGTATAAGTCGGTATACAAAACAATGGCCTTGCGCCTGCGATCCAATCCGTTACCCATGGGGCCTCGACAGTTCCCACCCGATGGACTTCATGTACGCGCTGGTAAAACGTTTTGGCGACCTGACCTACGGCAACGCCTTCCTGATGCTTGCCCTGACGACGCTCTTCTGGGGCGGCAACACGGTGGCCGGGCGTCTCGCGGTCGGCGAGGTCTCTCCGATGGTGGTGGTGTTCCTGCGCTGGGTGATTGTCGCCGGTATCCTGATCCCGTTGCAATGGTCCGATATTCGCAGGGAATGGCCGATGATGCGGCCGTATTTCCCCCGCATGGTGCTGATGGCGGTTTTCGGCTTCGTCGGCTTCAACACGCTGTTCTATATCGCGGCAACGCAAACCACCGCTGTGAACCTCGGCATCATTCAGGGGTCCATGCCGATCCTCGTCCTGATCGGATCGGTGATCGCGTTCGGCACCAAGGTCCGGCTGCTGCAGGTGACCGGCATTTTGCTGACGCTTGCCGGTGTCACGCTGATCGCCGCCCAGGGCAAATGGGAAGTCCTGCGGGCACTGGCGATCAATCCGGGCGACGGCATCATGCTGATCGCCAGCGTGCTTTATTCAGGCTACACGCTGGCCCTCCGGAACCGGCCGCAGGTCTCTCCCTTGAGCTTCTTTGCGGTGCTCGCGGGCATTTCAACCCTCACCTCGATCCCGGGCCTTTTCTACGACATTGCCGCGGGCAGCGTGCAATGGCCGACCGAGCAAGGCTGGCTGGTCGTGCTCTATATCGCCCTCTTTCCATCCTGCCTGGCGCAGATCTTCTTCATGCGCGGAGTCGAGCTGATCGGCCCGGCCCGGGCAGGGGTCTTCATCAATCTCGTGCCGATCTTTGCCGCCGTGCTGGCAGTGACCATCCTGGGCGAACCGTTCAAGTGGCATCACGGCACGGCGCTGGTGCTTGTGCTCGGCGGCATCTGGCTGTCGGAACGAAAGGCTGCCGGCTAGAGCGTCTTGTATGCGTTCAGGAGAACGCACATTAGATGCTCTACAACTTTAAGATCGATCAGCTTTTGGACGCTCAACCGATTCCGGTTGTGCGTCCGCTGATCTGTCGGACCGGTGCCACGGTTGGGTTTGTGCGTTACTGCGAATGCCCTGCAAATAAGTTTCGGCGGCATTTGAAATTGCCGCAATCGCGGTGCACCATGGGACCATGGAAACACCATTGATAACAGGCGCTTTCGCGCTGCTGCTGATTACGATCTCCCTGCTGCAGCCGCTATCGCGGCGGCTCGGGCTCGCGCCGAGTGTTCTCCTGGCTACCGTCGGCACCATGATCGGCATCCTGGCGATCTATCTGCGCTACACGGCCGAAACCAACGCCTTCAATGCCATTGCGGACGTCTTCATCAATCCCCCGCTGGATTCGGAGATGATCCTCTATATCTTCCTGCCGATCCTTTTGTTCCAGACCGCACTGACGCTCGAGGTCCGGCGGATCGTCGAGGACATGGCCCCCATTCTTCTGATGGCCGTCGTCGCGGTGTTCGTCGCCACCGCCTTCATCGGCTTTGCGCTCTATCCGCTGGCGATGCTGTTTTCGCTCAAGGACATCTCGCTGATCGCCTGCCTGCTGCTGGGCTCGATCGTCGCCACGACAGACCCGGTTGCGGTCGTCGCTATCTTCCGGGACATCGGCGCACCGGCCAGATTGGGGCGCATCGTCGAGGGGGAAAGCCTTCTGAACGATGCTGCCGCCATCGTCATCTTCGTCATACTTGTTCACATGCTTGCGTTCCATCAGACGCTGTCGGTCGAGGAGGCGGCGCTTGCCTTCTGCCGGTCTTTCGTCGGCGGCATCATCGTCGGCACGCTGCTCGGGCGGATCGCCGTTTCGCTGCTGCCGATGATGCGAGACTTTCCGCTGGCGCAGGTGACCCTCAGCCTTGCCCTGCCCTATGGCACCTATGTGCTCTCCGACCAGTTCGCCGACGTTTCCGCCGTTGTCGCGGTGGTCTGTGCCGGCACGGTGTTCAATTTCTACGGCCCTGCCCGGATCCAGCCAGCGAGCTGGCAGTTCCTGCATGCGGTGTGGGAGCAGATCTCCTTCTGGGCCGCCTCGCTGATCTTCCTGCTGTCGGCGATCCTCATCCCGCGTTTCGTCGAGGGCTTCACGCCGATCGACATTCTTCTGCTCTTCGTCGTGATTGCCGCCGCACTCGCCGCCCGTGCCGTGGTGATTTTCGGCTTGCTGCCCATTCTCAGCGTGTTCCACATGGGCCAGTCGGTGAACAACAAGTTCAAGACCGTCATCCTGTGGGGCGGCATGCGCGGCGCCGTCACCCTGACGCTGGCACTCAGTGTGTCCGAGCACGCGGCACTGTCGGCGGAGGTTTCCGGCTTCGTCACCAAGCTCGCGACCGGCTTCGTGCTGTTCACTCTGCTGGTCTATGGCACCAGCCTGAAACCGCTGATCCGGCTGCTTGGCCTCGACCGGTTGAACGCACGCGACGAGGCACTCAGGACGCAGTTTCTGGCGCTTGCCCTCTCCGACGTGCGCCACGAGCTGGCATCGGCCGCAACGACCTATCACATCGATCAGCGGGTGACCGGCGAGGTTCTGAAGGACTACGAGGACAGGGCCGCATCGGCTGCAGCCGAAACCAACAAGCTGGAAGAGCTGAAGGACTGGGACCGCGTGCGCATGGGCCTGATCGCACTGGCCGACCGGGAACAGCAGCTCGTGCTGGAGCATTTCCGCGACAAGACGATCTCCGGCCGGTCCGTCTCCCGCTTCCTGACAATCACGGGGCGCACCGGCGACCTGACCCGCAGCGACGGCCGCTCCGGTTACAACAAGGCCGTGCGCCAGCCATTGAAATTCGGCCTCGGCTTCCGGGTTGCCCAGACCTTGCAGCGCCGGCTCAGGATAAACCGGCCCCTGGCGATCCGCCTTGCCGACCGGTTCGAGTTCCTGCTGGTCTACCGCATCCTTGCGGACGAACTGATCGAGTTCAACAACCGCCGCATCCGGCCGCTGCTTGGTGACCGCGTTGCCGACATTCTTCAGGATACGCTGGCAATCCGCCAGGAGGAGACCCTGGCCGCCATCGACGCGCTGCGCCTGCAATATCCCGATTATGCCGATGCGCTGGAAGGCCAGTTCCTGCGCAAGGCCGGCGTGCGGCTGGAGGAAACAGCCTATGACGAAGGCAAGGAGCAGATGCTGATCGGCACCGAACTGCATCGCGACCTGTTGCGTGACGTGGAGCGGACACGCCGCGAATCTCACACAAGGCCCAAGCTTGATCTCGGATTGAAGACGCGCGAACTCGTCAGTGCCCATCCGCTTTTTGCCGAGCTGTCGCGCAAGCGGCAAAAGACCATCCGCCGGATGATGCGGCCCCAGTTCGCAACGCCTGGCGAGACCCTGATCCGCAAGGGCGACCGGGGCGATGCCGCCTATTTCATCGCCTCAGGCGCGGTGGAAGTGCGCGCGCCGACCGGCAACGTACGGCTCGGACGTGGTGACGTTTTCGGCGAAATCGCGCTGATGACCGGCGGGCGCCGCAGCGCCGACGTGGTTGCCCTCGGCTATTGCCAGCTTCTCAGCCTCCGGGCGCAGGACTTCAAGGCCCTTATGGCAGAACATGAGGACCTTCGCGAACACGTTGCCGGGCTCGCGAAAAATCGTCAGCTGATGAATACGGACGACCCGTCGGAGGACGTCGAGGATCCTGTGGTGCCGTTCTTCGCCGAAAAGCTGAAGGGCGGCAGCAGCACAAAGGCAACTGAACCGGCGCAAGATCCTGCAGACGCGGCTGACACCGGTCCCGAAGACGCAGTGTCTGCGAAGGAGGACGTGGCGAGCGCAGCAGCTGACGCGGTCGGTGAAGAGCCTGCAGGCGCAGATCCGAGTGCAGCCGGTTCATCCGAAGAAACGCCGGTCACCCTGGCGGCGGCACCTGCAATGAAGTTGGAAGACATTCCGGCGACCGGTGCCCCGGTGGGCGATCCTCTTGCAGGTGACACTCCAGCAGCTGAAACCTCGCCGGAGCCAGCCGGGGTCTCCTCACCCGAGACCTCTACCGATGCAGATGCCGGAAAAACCGAACAGGAAAAGGAGACCGTGCCGGTCTGACACGGTCTCCTCGAACAGGGTTCCGGATATCGGCTCAGGCCTGTTTTTGGATTTCCACCGAATGCGGATAGGGAATGGAGATGCCGCCGGCGTCGAAGGCTTCCTTGACCGCCTTCAGCATGTGGAATTTCAGCTCCCAATAGTCACTGGCGTTACACCACAGGCGCACGCCCAGATCGACGGAGCTGTCGCCGAGATTGGTCAGACGCACCCAGGGTTCCGGATCCTTGTGCACCCGCGCATCCGCGTTGGCGACGTCGAGAATGATCTGCACCGCCTTGTCGATGTCATCGCCGTAATCGATGCCAAAGGTCAGATCCAGGCGCCGTGTCGAATGGGCGGAGAAATTGGTCACGACCGTGCCCCAGGCCTTGCCGTTGGGCAGGATGATCTGGACGTTGTCCGGGGTCACCAGTTCGGTGACGAAGATGTTGAGGTCCTTCACAGTCCCGGACGTACCGCCGATATCGACGAACTGGCCGATCTTGTAGGGCCGGAAGATGATCAGCATCACCCCGGCGGCAAGATCCGAGAGCGTGCCCTGCAGGGCAAGACCGATTGCCAGCGTACCGGCACCGAGCACGGCGACAAGGCTGGTCGCCTGGATACCGAAGAGCTGCAGGATGGCAATGACGGTGACAAGCAGGACCAGCCAGCGCACGATGGAGGCAGCAAACCCGCCGATTGTGTCGTCGATGCGCGGATGGCTGACGATGCGCTGTTTCACAATGGCGGACAGAAAGCCGGCCAGGAACCAGCCGATGACCAGAACGAGGACGGCCTTGACCGCGTTGATAAGCAGCGGCGTCCACACGCTCATCTGCTCCATTGCGCTTTCCATGAAGATCCCTCCTTGCAAAATCAATGGTTTGACTACGGAAAACTTGTAACAGCGGATCAACCGGCTGGCCAGCAAAGCCGCCGGATAATTCACGCCTGAACTGTTCGCGGGCGTTCAGGCGTCGAAGGCACGGCCTGCGATAAAGACCTTTTCAAGCTCCAGGCCTTCACTCAGGAGGAGGATGTCCGCCCGTTTGCCCGGTGCCAGACTGCCGACCTCGTCTTGAAGGCCGGTCAGGGTCGCCGGCGTCAGGCTGGCCATCTTGAAGAGGTCCGGCAAGGTCGCACCTGTTGCCTTTGCCATACCCCGGATCATGTGGTCCATGCCGTGCATGGAACTTGCGAGTGCCCCGTCCGCACCGCGCACCGTGTTGCCGTCGCTGAAGACAAGCGTGCCGGTTTCCCTGGGTCCGAAGCGGTATTCTCCGGGTGGGCAATCAAGCGCCCGGTTGGCATCCGTCACCAGGCAAAGCCGGTCCGGGCCGATCATCCGGTAGGCAAAGGTGAGCAGATCCTCCGCCAGGTGATGACCATCCGCGATCACTTCCGTGCTCATCTGCCTGGTTGCCAGCACGAACTGCTCCATGCCCGCACGCATCGGCGTGCCGAAGCGCTTGCGAAGCGAGGCGACGGAGCTCATCGCGCACCAGAAATGGTCCACATGCCGGACACCATTCTGGAAGGCGTCTTCCATTTCCTGCCACGAAGCATTGGAATGGCCGCAGGTGATGAAGCAGCCGGTCTGATGGGCGAAGCGGTAGAAATCGGCACTTCCCGGCAGTTCCGCCGCACAGGTGGCGATCCGCACGATCTCCCGCTTCAGGAAATGCTCGTATTCGTCGCGGTCCGGATCACGGCGTCCTTCCGGCGCATGCACACCGACCTTGTCCTTGGCAAAATAGGGGCCGTAGAAATGGATTCCGGCGATCCGCGCGCCTTCCCCCGGTTGCCAGTCCGCCCTCACCGCTTCGCAGGCGGAGATCATCGCCTCCAGTTCCTGCCTCGAACCGGTTGTCGTCGTCGGAAACAGCGTGGTGGTGCCATGGCGCGCATGTGCCCGGTTGACCGCCACGACGGCTTCCCTTGAGCCATCCATATAATCCGCATTGGCGCCGCCATGGACATGGATGTCGACGCAGCCCGGCGCGATGATGGCGGCTTCCTGCAGACGCACCCTGGGATCGGAGTTTCCCTCACCGACATGGACAATCCGGCCTTCCCGGCAATGAACAAAGCCATCTTCCAGGACCCGGTCAGGCAGCACGACGTTTCCCTTGAAGACGATGTCCGGTTCCATGATGGCGTTTTCCCGATTTCAGTGATCCCGATCGATCACGATGTTTGCATGTTTATTCCCAATTGCGCATAAACGTGCAAAATGGCAGGGAGATGTCAATGCCGGAGACAAGCCCGGACGAGCGCCGGACCTTCATACTGCGCCAGCTCAAACACAAGGGCCGCCTGACAACCGGCGAGCTGGCAAAGGCCTTCGGCATTTCGGAAGACAGTGCCCGGCGCGATTTCCGGGAACTGGCGGGAGAGGGACTGATCCAGCGCGTCCACGGCGCCGCCCTGCCGGTCTCCCCGGCCGAGCAGCCCTTTGCTGCCCGCTACAAGCAATCCGCCGGGGTGAAGAACCGGCTCGCGAAGGAAGCCGCCTCGATGGTTTCGGACGGTCAGGTGGTCCTTTTCGACGGCGGCACCACAAACCTGGCGATTGCCACACATATTCCGAAAACGCTTGCCTTTACCGCGATCACCAACAGCCCCCAGACCGCGCTTGTGCTGGCCGACCATCCGCACGCCGAGGTCATCCTGATCGGAGGAAGTTTCGACAAGCGCAGCCGCATGACGGTCGGCGCCAGGGTGCTGGATGCCCTCCGGGATATCAGCGCCGACCTCTGCTTCTTCGGCCTGCATGGCGTCGATGCAGAAGCCGGCCTGACGACAAGCCACTACGACGAGGCCGTCTTGAAACGGGCCATGTGCGAGGCCGCGTCGGAAACGGTTGCGGCGGCAACAGCCGCCAAGATCGGCAGCGCGGCCGCCTACCGGATCGGCCCGGCTGCGCTGCTGACGACGTTGATCGTGGAGAAGTCTGTCGAGCCGGCGCTTTGCCGGCCGCTGTCAGACTGCGGCATCAGCCTCCGGCTGGCCTGAGGTCTGTTGCCACTCTTCCAGGAACTGCACCATTTCCTCGTTGCCGCATCCGGCGATGTAACGTGGTTCGAGGATGCTGCCGGCCACAAGCAGCAGTCTGGCGCAGGCGATGTGGTCGGCTTCGGCACGTTTCGGCGCAAACTCCGAACCGTGGATCACCGTATCCAGTGCGTCGCCGCCATAGCGGTTCTTGTGGGTGAGGTCCGGGGCGATCGACAGGAAATAGGCCGTCTCCTCGACAAGACCGTTCCAGCCGGCCAATTGAAGCGGCGGCAACCCCATTTCGTCCGTCGCCCTGGGATCCAGCCCGGCTTTGATCAGCATTTTCATGTGGTTCAGCTTGCCCGGGAAGAAAGTCAGCCGCGTCAGAAGCCTCTTGTCTTCCTTGCCCAGAGTTGCGGTATCGAGCCGTCCGGGGCTGTCCTCCCCCCGCGCGCAGGCGGCCAGAACCTGCTCGTTTGCGTCGAGAGGGTAAGCGTAGCCTTCCGCCGCAAGCATATCGGCGACCGGCAGGTTGCCGTAGATCAGCGCCATGGCGTGAGCGGTGTGCCCGCACCAGACCCGCGCAGGGTCGGCACCATGGTGCAGCAACAGCTTTGCAATCTTCGTTGAACACATGCGCCGGGCGGCCTGATGCAGGGCCGGAATGGTGTTCATGGGTTGCCCGCTCGGATGATCGGGCACGGTGATGTTCGGATCGGCCCCGGCCTCCAGCAGAAGGCGCACCTTGTCCACGTCGTCGAAATCGAGCGCCCGTGGCAAGGCATTCGTGCCATCCGGCCTGGCGCCATGCTCAAGGAGCAGCGCCAAAGCACGCGTTTGCCCAAGTTCGGTCGCGTGGTAGAGGCTCTCGTTATCGTTGGGATCGGCTCCGTGTTCCAGCAGCCAGCGGCCGAGGTCGAAATTGTCCGCATGACAGAGCGCGCCATAGAGCGCGGAAAGCAGATGCTTGTCCCCCGGCTCATAGGGGTAGCCGTCATTCACATCCGCGCCGTTTTCGACCAGCAACTCGGCAATGGCGAGCATTGCCTCTCGCTTGTCTGGACTGCGGTGGATTTCCCTGGAAAACGCCAGGTGCAGGAGCGGCGATCTGACGCCGACAACTCGGGTGGCTGCATCGCGGTCTGCTGTAATGGCGGCCTGCACGGCGGCCAGGTCGTAGAGCGCCACCTGGAGACCGAGATTGTCGTCCTTCAGCCCGGGATCGTCGAGCAGCAGCTTGTCGACCACCCATTGCTGGCCGTGATAAAGCGCGACCTTCAAGCGCTCGGCCTTCTCGGCCCGCGTCATGGCAGCGCTTTCCAGTGCAAACTTCAGTTTCGGCCAGCTGTCATGGCCCGCCTCGCGGGCGATCACGTGCAGGAAGTCTGCGTGTTTCAGCGTCTTTGCGGGGTCGACCTGGGCAGAAACGCGGGCAAGCGCGTTCGTGTCCCCGGCAGCGTGCGCCTTTTTCAGGCGACGGGCGGCATTCTTGAAGTCGTCGAGGGAAGTTGCAGGTCCATCGGACATGGCTTTTCTCCTGGTTGAAAAGCCCGGGCGATCCGCTGGTGTCGGGCGCAGGTGAAAAACCGGCATATGTCGTCAATGTCAGGGTGCTTTCGCTTTCCGCGGATCCGGCTGCCGCCCTCATCGGCGAGGGCAACCTCGCATGCTTTGCGGCGGGAATGCAACCCTGATTTCAATCGGATTCGTTCTCCCGCTCGAACCGCTCCCTAGCAGCGGCGACAGCAGCTTCGTTCTCGATCGCCCAGTTGGTCAGCGCCTTCAGCGGACCCAGCAGCGTCCGGCCGAGCGGCGTCAGAGAATAATCGACGCGCGGCGGAATACTGGGCGTAACGAAGCGGCTGACGAGACCGTCCTTCTCCAGCTCCCGCAAGGCAGTCGTAAGCGACTTCTGGGTAACGCCTCCGATTCCCCGCTTGAGATCGGAAAAGCGACGGGGCCCAGCCTCTAGGTGAGCAACCACCAGGCTGCACCACTTGCTTCCGACGGTCTGCAACAGCCGCCGGACCGGAACGCAGCGCGGGTCCTCGTGATGGGGCAGCGGCGGGTCGATCTCGACTTCCCGCGGCTTTGCCAGTGGTTTCATGGAGGATACCTCGGTTTCAAAAAAGTGCCGTCTTGTGGCCAGCGCAGACTGACATAATTTAAGCGCAGTATCCATCGTATACTGAAGTATCCTTGAGATACCTCTATCAAACTCCTGTTTTTCAAGGACAAATCATGCCACTGAAGTTGAAGGTTATCACCGGGTCCACTCGGCCTGGCCGTGTCGGGCCGACAATCGCGAACTGGGCGGCGAGCGCTGCGGAAGCCCATGGCGGCTTCCAGGTTGAAAGCGTCGACCTTGCCGACATCAATCTGCCGCTTCTGGATGAAGCCGCCCACCCGGCGGCCCAGCAATACAGCCACGAGCACACCAAACGCTGGAGCAGCATCGTCGGCGATGCGGATGCCTTCCTGTTCCTGACGCCGGAATACGACTACTTCGCCCCGGCTTCGCTGGTGAATGCGATCCAGGTGCTCTATCGCGAATGGAACTACAAGCCGGCCGGTATCGTCAGCTATGGCGGCATATCGGGGGGTTTGCGTGCCTCGCAGACGCTGCGCGAGCTGCTTGCCAATGTGAACGTGATGCCGCTGCCCCAGGTGGTGCCGGTGCCGTTCTTCCCGGAATTCATCAGCGAAGACAAGGTCTTCACACCGAACGACAAGATCAGCGAAGGCATGACCGGTCTGCTCGGCGAGTTGACCAAATGGGCCACCGCCCTCAAGACCATCCGCTAGGGCACGTCGCGAAAAGGTGGATTCCGGTTTTTCGCAAAAAGACGTGCGTCAATAAAGAGATTAAGCGGGTCACGTGAATTCAAATGAACGCGACTCGCTTTAAGGCAAAGGGCTGCCGGATTTGTTCCGGCAGCCCTCTTCAATTGAACAGGCTCTCGATCGTCAGCCTTTCACGGGGCCAAGATCGCACGGGGCTTCGCTGTCGTCGGGCACGAAGAAATCCGGTGCCAGTGCCAGGCTCGGGTCGACCCGGTACTTGTCGAAGTCGGTCACGCCGCGGCTTGCCAGGAAGGTGTCGTCGATGACGAACTGGCCGGTGAATTCCTTCGACGGCGTGGTGAAGATCTCGTAGGCAGCATCGGCCAGGATCTCCGGCGTCCGGCTCTGCTGCATCATCTTGTCGCCGCCAATGATGTTCTTGATCGCCGCTGTCGCGATGGTCGTGCGCGGCCACAGTGCGTTGACCGCGATGCCCTTCGAGCGCAACTCGCCCGCAAGACCCAGCACCGTCAGGCTCATGCCGTATTTGGCGATGGAATAGGGCGTGAACGGCGAGAACCACTTTTCCTTCATGTCGAGCGGCGGCGACAGCATCAGGATATGCGGGTTGTCGGCCTTCTTCAGGTGTTCGATGGCGTGCTTGGAGCAGGCCAGCGTACCGCGCGTGTTGATCTGGTGCATCAAATCGAAACGCTTCATGTCGGTCTGGGAGAGCGGCGTCAGCTGGATGGCGCTGGCGTTGTTGACCAGGATATCCAATCCGCCGAAATGCGCGGCCGTCTTGTCGATCGCTTCCTTTACAGCTTCGTCGTCACGCACGTCCAGCAGGACCGGCAGTGCCTTGCCGCCAGCGGCCTCGATTTCCTTGGCGGCCGAATAGATCGTGCCTTCCAGCTTCGGATGCGGTTCCGCGGTCTTGGCGGCAACGGCGACATTGGCGCCCTCCCGAGCAGCACGCAGCGCAATTGCCTTGCCGATGCCGCGCGAGGCACCGGTGATGAACAGGGTTTTGCCCTTCAGGGACATGGTTTTCCTCCTGGGTTCGCCTTCGCGGCGGTCGTTTGCCTGGCGCGGATCTTAAGGCCGGTGGTTGGTTGGCACCAAAGATCTGCACCGAATTCCGTTTTGTCATCCCGATTAAGCGAAGCGCGAGCCGGGACCCAGGACTCCCGGGCCGTATCTGGTCAGGCGAAACTTATGAAGTTTCCTGGGTCCCCGCTCGCGGGGATGACTTTCGCGTTAAGTGGTTCAGGCCTTCTTCTTCATCATGAAGGCCTGGAAGGCGGCGATGGTTTCCGGGGCGCTGAGGCGGCTGGCGAAGATCTTGATTTCATTTTCCACCCGCTCCGAAAGCTGGTCCGTGTCGCCGCGCAGCAGCTTTCTGGAAAGTGCCATGGCTTCCGGCGGCTTGGATGCGATCTCCTTTGCACAGGCCAGTGCGGCGGCATCGACATCACCCTCAACGACCTCGTTGACGAGACCCGCAGCAGCGGCTTTCTCAGCCGAGAAGGCATTGCCGAGGCACAAAAGCTCGAAGGCACGCGCAGGGCCCATGATCTGGGGCCCGAGCAGGCTGGAACCGGCCTCCGGCACCAGGCCAAGATCGACAAAGGGCGAGCGGATGAGGGCGCGCGGGCTGGCAAAGACCATGTCGCAATGCATCAGCAGCGTCGTGCCGACGCCGATGGCGATGCCGTCGATCGATGCGACCAGCGGCTTCTCGTTGCGCACCAGTGCACGCAGGAACCGGACTACCGGGGTCTCGTCGATGCCGGTCTTGCCGGCATATTGCAGGAAGTCGCCGATATCGTTGCCGGCGGTGAAGACTTCCGGAAGGCCGCAGATGAGATGGCAGCGGATGCCCGCATCCGTATTGCCGGCCTCCAGCGCCTCGGCGAGGTCGCTGTACATCTGCCCGGTGAGAGCGTTCTTCTTCTCCAGCCGGTCCAGACGCAGGATCTGGACGCCGTCTTCGAGGGATTTGCGGATCATGTCTATCTCCAAAGACGGATCAGGAGGCCAGGGCTTCTGGATCGAAGGCCTGGATAGAGGCAGCGGACAGGAGAATGTCCGATTTGAGGCCTGCCGTTTCGCCAAGTGTCGTCTCGCAAAAGTTCCGGGCAAGCAGTGTGCGCTCGGCGAGCTTGCCTGCCGGTTCGCTTGATGACCGCAAGGCGCCCTTGGCCAGCAGCGCACCGCCGAGGGTGAGACCCGCAACGCGCAGATACGGCGTTGCCCCTGCCAGCGCATCGGCCACGCGGCCTTCGGACTGTGCGGTCAGCATGTAGCCGGTCGCCTCTTCAAGGTCCTTGATGCTTGCGCTGAGGCGCTCGGCCGCCGCGCCGAAGTCCGGCCGGTTGGAAGCGGTGACCTCGTCGGCAATGGCCTGCAGTTCCGCGATGAAACCCTTGATGTGCTCACCGCCCGACAGCGGCAGTTTGCGCATGACGAGGTCGATGGACTGGATGCCGTTGGTGCCCTCATAGATCGGGGCAATGCGGGCATCGCGCAGATGCTGGGCAGCGCCGGTCTCCTCGATGAAACCCATGCCGCCATGGATCTGGACGCCGAGCGAGGCCACTTCGACGCCGAAATCGGTCGACAGTGCCTTGGCGATCGGTGTCAGCAGGCTTGCACGCTCGCTCCAGAAGGTGCGGCCTGCTTCGTCTTCGGCGACCTTCGCCATGTCGATGGCATGGGCGCAGGCATAGCAGATGGCCCGGGCAACCTGCGTGCGGGACTTCATGCCGAGCAGCATGCGCTTGATATCGGGATGACGGGCGATCGGGCTCATGCCCTCGCTCGTGTCCCCCGGCGCCTTGCCCTGCTTGCGCTCGACCGCATAGGAAAGCGCATGCTGGTAGGCGCGCTCGGCGACGCCGAGGCCCTGGATGCCGACGGCAAGGCGGGCGTTGTTCATCATCGTGAACATGCAGGCAAGGCCGCGATTTTCCTCGCCGACCAGCCAGCCGATGGCGCCGCCCTCGTCGCCATAAACCATGGTGCAGGTCGGCGAACCGTGGATGCCCATCTTGTGTTCGACACCGGCCACCTTGACGTCGTTGCGCTCACCCAGAGAGCCGTCGTCATTGACCAGGAATTTCGGCACCAGAAACAGCGAGATACCGCGGGTTCCCGCCGGCGCATCCGGCAGGCGTGCCAGCACCATATGGATGATGTTGTCGGTCAGGTCGTGATCGCCATAGGTGATGAAGATCTTCTGACCGAAGATGCGGTAGGTGCCGTCGCCGTGACGCTCGGCTTTTGCCTTGAGGGCGTTGAGATCGGACCCGGCCTGCGGCTCGGTCAGGTTCATGGTGCCCATCCATTCGCCACTGACCAGCTTTTCCAGGTATTTCGCCTTGAGCTCTTCGGAAGCGTGTTTCTCCATTGCCTCGATGGCGCCGATGGTCAGCGTCGGGCCGATGGCAAAGGCCATGGAGCCGGAGTTCCACATTTCGAGCGCGGCGGCGGACAGCATCTGCGGCAGTCCCTGGCCGCCTGCCTCCGGGTCGGCCGTCAACCCGTTCCAGCCGCCTTCGATCCAGGCGTGGTAGGCCTCGCGCCAGCCCGGGGGCGTCGACACCTTGCCGTCCTTGAGCGGCGTGCCGTGCTTGTCGGCGACAGCATTCAGCGGGGCGATCTCCTCGGCGGCGAAACGGCCGGCCTCGGTCAGGATGGCATCGACAAGATCGTCGCCGAGTTCGGCATGGCGGTCGCTTTTCTGCAGGTCGCTCAAGCCGCAGACCTGTTTCAGGGTAAAGGCGATCTCATCGACAGGGGCGCGGTACATTCAGGTCCTCCCAAAACCGTCCGGCACTTCTGATACCGGTGAATGGCTGTTTTCGCTGTTCCAAGCTTGACGGCGGCGGAGCTTGTCCGCAAAAGGCGCTATCGGCAGCAGTTGACCGGACAATAGACCAGTTGACGTTAACGTCAACCCGTATCGCAGCGGCAGGTCATCGTCTTTTTGGTCAGCATGCCTTGACCGCGTTTCGAAGTGAACGGCTTTTTAGAGACTGGCAGCATGCAGCGTTGGACGCTCGACATCGATAGCCCTGACTGGCAGGACGCGCCTGAAACAGTCGCCGTGTGCTCCGCATTGGAAGCTGGCGAGCTTGTGGCTGTGCCGACCGAGACGGTCTATGGTCTCGCAGCCGACGCCACCAATGGAATGGCCTGTGCAAAGATCTTCGAGGCAAAAGGCCGGCCGCATTTCAATCCGCTGATCTCGCACCTGCCGTCGCTTGAGGCGGCACAAGCTCATGGTGTCTTTGACGCGCGTGCGTTGAAACTTGCGGAAGCTTTCTGGCCAGGCCCGCTGACACTGGTGATGCCGAAACAGAAATCCTCGCCGATCTCCGACCTGGCGACTGCCGGACTGGACAGCGTCGCCCTTCGGGTGCCTGACGGGCCGGTGATGCGGTTCCTCTCGGAAAGAACCGGACGGCCGCTTGCCGCTCCCAGCGCGAACAGATCCGGAAAGATCAGTCCGACGCGGGCAGAGGATGTCGTTGCCGATCTCGGCCAGTCGCTCAGTTTCGTCATTGACGCCGGGCCGTGCCAGGTCGGGATCGAATCCACGATTGTCGGCCTTGTCGACGGAACAGCCAGACTGCTTCGTCCCGGCGGACTTGCCCGGGAGGACGTTGAACGGATTTTAGGAGCTCCGCTGGAAGGGATCGACGCGGCAATCGGCCCCGACGCCCCCACCGCGCCGGGAATGCTAGTGTCACACTATGCACCCAACGCGTCAATGTTGCTGAATGCCAGCGAAGCAACTCCGGAGGACGGCCTGCTTTCTTTTGGTCCCGAACCGCTGCCGGGTGCCGAAACGGCTCTTGCCGAGGTCAATCTGAGCCCGACGGGGAACCTCACAGAGGCGGCCGCGAACCTGTTCCATGCCATGCGCCTTCTGGATTCAAGGGGCGTGCGCACCATCAGGGTCCAGTTTATCCCCAACTTTGGATTGGGCGAGGCCATCAACGACCGGTTGTACCGGGCTGCCGCCCCACGGGATTGACGCGACTGCGCGACTGGAAATTCCACCTGAAATCTGCTCGGTTTTCGTGCATTTGGTGTTTTCTTCATCAAAAAAATAAAAAGCCTTAAAAATCAGCATTTCAAGTGCCTATGCTGCCGCGGAAGTTGAACCCGGACCACCTGAAGTTAATACCGGAAGTGGCCAAGTTTCCGCTTTAACGGACAAACAAGGCCCACACGCGAAACCGGGATTTGGTTAAGCAAATCATACAATAGATTTGCCGATGTGTGGGTGTACTGCAAACTTATCAACACCATGACCCAAATGAATTACGGTAAAAAGCTCGCATTCCCTTACTGGAATCACGTAGATTAAAAATCAGATTTGAGATGCAGCGGACCTCCCCTCGGGCATTGCGGTGCTCGCACCTCACGAAGGGCCGGCAAGTTTGCCGGCCCCTTTTTTTGAGACGGAGTTCCGGGGACCGGCGATTTCACCGCTGCCTCTTTTGCGTGACAGTTCGGGATGGATCGCATCAGCCGCGTCTCCAGCGCACTGCCATTCCGCTCAGCATGAACCTTCCAGATCCGCCACGATGGATGCATTCAGACGTCCGAAGATAGGCCCCGGGCAACCGTTAAAGCGTGTCGCGTTCATTTGAATTCACGCGACCCGCTTTACCTCTTTCTTGACGCACGTCTTTTTGCGAAAAGCCCGGAAACCACTTTTTTGCGACGTGCTCTAAAAGCGCGCCCTTCCACTCATTCAATGACGGAGCTCTCCCTCTGAGGTCACATCCGGCGATCTTTCCGGACCACGGTTTTGCGAGCCGGCGCGAAATCGCCGGCAGCAATTGACAGTCCGCCGCACAACCGCTCAGATGCGCGATGAACCAATAACAATTGCCTTTCCGGAAACGCCCTTGTCTACGCTGATCCTCAACCATCCGTCCTATCTCGATCATCTGACACCTGTGGGCCATCCGGAGCGTCCGGACCGGATCCGGGCGATCGACAGGATCCTGGAACACGAGAAATTCCAGTCTGTTGAGCGCGACCTGGCACCGATGGGCACGGTGGAGGATATCGCCCGCGCCCACCCGATGAGCTATGTCGACCAGATCCACCGGCTGGCCCCCAGCGAAGGCACGGCGCGTGTCGATGCGGATACGACCATGTCGCCCGGCACCTGGGAGGCAGCCCTGCGCGGTGTCGGCGGAGCCTGCCGCGCTGTGGACGAAGTCTTGACGAAGAAGGTGAACAACGCCTTCTCCGCGTCGCGCCCACCTGGCCACCATGCGGAAAAAGACCGGGCAATGGGCTTCTGCTTCTTCAACAATGCCGCCATCGCCGCGCGCTATGCCCAGGAGAAATACGGTCTTGGCCGCGTGGCGATCGTCGATTTCGACGTGCACCACGGCAACGGCACCCAGGACATCTTCTGGGACGATGCAACGGTCATGTACTGTTCGACCCACCAGATGCCGCTTTATCCCGGATCGGGCGGAGCGTCGGAAACGGGAACGGCCAACACGATCGTCAACGTGCCACTTGCGCCAGGTGAGGACGGCGCGGGTTTCAAGGAAGCCTTCGAGGTTGTTCTCCTGCCACGGCTTGAAGACTTTGCGCCGGAACTGGTGATCATTTCTGCCGGCTTCGACGCCCATATGCGCGATCCCCTCGGCGGCCTCAATCTGGTCGAAGCCGATTTTGCCTGGGCGACACGGGTCCTGATGGATGTGGCCGACCGGCACGGCAACGGCCATCTGATCTCGGTGCTTGAAGGCGGTTACGACCTTGAGGGACTGGCCCGCTCGACAGCCGCCCACGTCATGACCCTGATGACGGGCTGACAGCAGCACCTCTATTGCGGCTGGATGTGAAGCCTCAACAGGTGGTCCCTGGTCATGTTGAAGCTCCACATCCAGCTGCCAAAAGCACGGGGAAGACAGGTCAGGGACCGAAATGAAACCTTGACCTTGGGCGCAAGGCCCGCAAGTTTGCCCCAGATCCACATGCACAGACAGACGGAAGCCTACAAATGACCGATGCTGCCAACGACATTTCCGGCCTTTCCTTCGAAGAGGCACTCAAGCAGCTGGAAACCATCGTGCGGGAACTGGAACAGGGCAACGTTCCCCTGGAGCGCAGCATCGACATGTATGAACGGGGCGATGCCCTTCGCAAGCACTGCGACGCGCTTCTGAAATCGGCCGAAGCGAAGGTGGAGAAGATCCAGCTGGGCCAGAACGGCGAAGCCGGCGGAACGGAAGCACTCGATCCGCAATAGACGGCAAGACGCGGAAGAACACTTCCACGCCGCGACATAGACCGCATCAATCAAAGTCTGCCGGCCTGAAGATCGTTTTCTTCAGCATCTTAAACGACGGCCCTGCACGGATAATATTCGGCGAAGCTCTTTTCCCAAAACATGAATCGGCCGTCATCTTCAACTGACGGAATTCACTCGACGTCATCCGAACACTTATCTGAAAGTTCCTTTCAGACCTTCCATTGCCATGCAAGTGACATATTGCTATAAATATTTGGATGGAGAAGAGGTTTGTATGTAATAGTTAGTAGATCCTACTTGGCATGCCCGCACTCAGTGAAATTGACCTAGCAAATCTACTTATGCGAGTTCTTGAGTGCTCCTCGCAATCCTTGGGTTGGCAGCAAGTTCTGGAATTCATCGATCAAAAGCTGACCTGCCGCTCCTTTCTCGCGGCGTTCGATGAGAATGGTGCGCCGCAACCGCAATTCGGCGGTCTCCAGGCCGCAAATGAAATCGGCTCCGTGTTGCACCGGATCGAGACCGAGGGCGGCCGAAGCGCCCTGCACTTCCTGCTTTCGGAAGCTTCCCTTTTCTACCCCTATTGCAAGACCTCACTTGCCGGCGGACGGACATTACGGGACCCGGCTGCCTGGCCGGCCGATTTCAGTGCCACGGATACCGCAAGCGAACCGGTTGCTCACACAGTTTTGCAATCGTCGCCGGGGCTGATCTCGCCTATCTGGCGGACGGAAGGTCATACGGTCCTTTTCGGCTGCCTGTTCATCACACACACGCCGGCGACAATTGACGTTGCGGTTGCCAGCGATACGTTCCGGAAGATTGTTCAGGCCCTGTCGCCCGGGCTGAAGATCCAGTTTCAACTCCAGGAAGAACGTACAAAGGCCGAGGCAAACCAGGTGTTCGTCTCGGCGATGGCTGGCCCGGCCGTTCTGATTGATGCCGGACGGCGCATCCTCATCCAGACCGCCTCCGGCGTCGAGGCGCTGACCGAGCTGGATGCCGGCTATGCGCGCCGCCACACGCTGGTCTTCAAGAACAAGCAGATCGAGACCTGCCTGTCAGACTTACTAGCGGCGTATCGCTCCAAGATGGACAGTCCGGATGCAGACCCCTCGCCCGCTCCGGATGAGAACGGGGCGGTAGCGAATGCCGATGTCAGGTCCGTATTCGTTGCGACGCCCGACGGCTTCCTGAAACGAATATCCATTGAGGCCGTCAATCCTCCGCAAGACGAGACGATGCCCGTGTCCCCCTGGTTCCTGTTGCGCGTGCGCGAAACCGCTGACGTTTCCGAAGCCGTCGAAGATTGCCTGCAGAGCCATTACGACCTTTCCCAGTCGGAGGCCCATCTCGCCCGTCAGCTGACTGTGTCCGGCTCCATGCACGCCACCATCGAAAGCCTCGGCATCACCCGGAATACGGCCAAGACGCACCTGCGCCGCATTTATGAAAAGACGGGCGCCCACACACAACTACAGCTTGCGCGGCTGGTGCACCGGCTGGCGAAGCTGTTCTGAGAAGCAGAGTGGTCTCTGCCGACTATGGGAAGCAATAGGCCTTATCGTTTCGGCACTACGGTCAGCAGCAGGTCCACAAAAAATGGGGCCGCGAACTGCGACCCCAAGTTGATCACTGTGCACGTGGCCCCATCGACCACGACCATTCCATTAGGCCAGATCTTCCCGAGATGCATCACCCAAACGGGTGATTGAGCGCATTTTCGTGAAAAGTTGCACGCAATCTGCAAAGTCAACTTTTAATTTAGGCATGCAAACGGTTCGGACAGCCCTTTCCCCGCGCGTAACGGGGGCCAATTTGGCGCATTCCGCTGACCGCATTTGCGCCCTATATCCGGTTGGTGTATGCCTGCCCGCCAGTTTCAAATCATGGAGCCATCTCCAGAGTGACTTCCAAGCCCGATACCCCTCTCCTCGACAAAGTGATCTCGCCGGCCGACCTGCGCCAGCTCGGGGAGGCCGATCTGCGGCAGCTCGCCGACGAATTGCGCGCCGAGACAATCGACGCCGTGTCGATCACCGGGGGGCATCTGGGGGCCGGACTCGGAGTCGTCGAACTCACCGTCGCGCTGCATTACGTCTTCAACACGCCGGACGACAAGCTCATCTGGGATGTCGGACACCAGTGCTACCCGCACAAGATACTTACCGAGCGCCGGGACCGCATCCGCACGCTGCGCCAGGGCAATGGCCTGTCCGGCTTCACCAAACGCGCCGAAAGCCCTTACGACCCGTTCGGGGCGGCTCATTCCTCGACGTCGATATCCGCCGGCCTCGGCATGGCCGCCGCGCGGGATCTGAAGGGCGGCAACAACAATGTCATCGCCGTGATCGGCGATGGTGCCATGTCCGCCGGCATGGCCTATGAGGCGATGAACAACGCAGGCCATCTGGGCTCGCGGCTCATCGTCATCCTCAACGACAACGACATGTCCATTGCCCCGCCGGTCGGGGCCATGTCCGCCTATCTTGCCAAGCTGGTGTCGGGCCCCACCTACCAGACCTTGCGCGACGCGGCCAAGAACCTCGTCAAGAACCTGCCCAAGCCCGTCTTCGAAAAAGCGGCCCGGGCGGAGGAATATGCCCGCGGCTTCTGGACCGGAGGCACGCTGTTCGAGGAGCTCGGCTTCTATTATGTCGGTCCCGTCGACGGCCATAACCTGGAGCACCTTCTGCCAGTCCTGAAGAATGTACGCGACAATCATCATGGACCGGTGCTGATCCATGCGGTCACACAAAAGGGCAAGGGCTATGCACCGGCGGAGGGCGCCAGGGACAAATATCACGGCGTTGCCAAGTTCGACGTCGTCACCGGCAAGCAGGCCAAGCCCAAGGCCAATGCACCGAGCTACACCAACGTTTTCGCGACGTCCCTGATCAAGGAAGCGGAGAACGACGACAAGGTCGTCGCCATTACCGCCGCCATGCCCGACGGCACCGGTCTCGATCTCTTCGGCGAAGCTTTTCCAGCGCGCACCTTCGACGTCGGCATTGCCGAACAGCACGCGGTCACTTTCGCCGCCGGTCTTGCCACCGAAGGTCTCAAACCATTTGCCGCCATCTATTCGACCTTCCTGCAGCGCGCCTACGACCAGGTGATCCACGATGTGGCGATCCAGGGCCTGCCGGTGCGTTTCCCGATCGACCGCGCCGGTCTGGTCGGTGCCGACGGCCCGACCCATGCGGGAGCCTTCGACACGGCGTTCCTCACCTGCCTGCCCGGCTTCGTGGTGATGGCCGCAGCCGACGAGGTCGAACTGCGGCACATGGTGGCAACGGCCGTTGCCTATGACGATGGCCCGATCTCGTTCCGTTACCCGCGCGGCGAAGGCGTCGGGCTGGATCTGCCCGAACGCGGCACCGTCCTTGAAATCGGCAAGGGCGTCATCCGCCGCGAAGGCACCAAGGTTGCGCTCCTCAATTTCGGCGGCCGCATGAGCGAATGCCTCAAGGCTGCCGACGAACTGGATGCCGCCGGCCTTTCCACCACGGTCGCCGATGCCCGTTTCGCCAAACCGCTGGACATGGAGATGATCCGCCGTCTTGCGCGCGAGCACGAGGTACTCGTCAGCGTGGAGGAAGGGTCCGCTGGCGGTTTCGGCAGCCACGTGTTGACGCGTCTGGCCGAGGAAGGGCTGCTGGACAACGGCCTGAAAGTTCGTGTCTTGAGCCTGCCGGACAGCTATCTCGACCATGACAAGCCCGACGTGATGTATGCGCGGGCCGGACTTACCTGCGACGGCATCCTGAAGACGGTCTTCACCGCGCTCGGTACCGCCACGGTCAGCGCGCCGCAGCGCGCCTGAGGCTTTTCAGGAAACGGCTCCTCTGCGCCGGTGCCGGGAAACATGGCTCCGGTTTCGGCTGGGGAGTGAATTTCAATCATGATTGACAGGAGCGGCCAGACCTGAAAAGGCTGGGTGCAAAGAGCGAGCGCGCCGGGTTGAAACCGGCGCCTTTGTTTTATTGCGGCCCTGGGCAGGCGAGGCTCCGACAGGAGTGTCTGCCAGTCCCTCGTCAGGAAGCAGCCATGGCTCAGACCCTCCTCTCCGTGTCCGCCCTCCTGTTATCCGTCGCCCTGTTGATCTTCGGGCACGGGTTGCAGACGACACTTCTGCCGCTCGCCGCAGACCGCTTCTATTTCTCCGATTTCGAGATCGGCCTGGTCTCATCGGCCTATTTCTTCGGCATGGTGCTCGGCTGCCTTGGAGCGCCGCTGGTCATCATGCGCGCGGGCCATATTCGCGCCTTTGCCGCGCTGGTCTCGGTGATGTCGGCCGCCGCAATCCTGCATCCGGTGCTCATCGATCCTTATGCCTGGATGGTGATCCGCCTGGTGTCCGGCTTCTGTCTCGCCGGCTTTTACATGATCGTGGAAAGCTGGCTCAATGAAAGCGCCTCCAACGAGAACCGCGGCACAGTCATGTCGATCTACATCGTCATCCTGTTCGCGGCGCTGATGATGGGCCAGGTCTCGATCGCCGCGATGAACATCGCCGATTTCATTCCCTTCGCGATCGCCTCGGTCATGGTCAGCCTGGCGGTCATGCCGGTTTCCCTGACAACATCCACCCAACCCGCCCCGATCACACTGGTGCGCTTCCAGCCCGCGAAGCTTTACAAGAACTCGCCGGCGGCCTTCGTCGGCGTGCTTTTTGTCGGCGCTTCGCAAGGCGCGCTCCTCACCCTGTCGCCGCTTTACGGCTCACAGGTGGGCCTGTCGACAAAACAGGCAGCCTTCTATGCAGCCGCCATTGTCGGTGGCGGCCTGATCGCGCAATGGCCGGTGGGCCGGCTCTCCGACATGATCGACCGGCGCCTGGTAATCGCCGGCCTCGGCATCGCGACGGCCGCCGTTGCGGCAGTCATCGTGTCGGTCGATATCGAAGATGTTTCCCTGATCATGCTGAGCGCCTTCGTCATGGGCATGGCCGTTCAACCGCTTTACGCCATCACGGTCGCACACGCCTTCGACCACGCAGCCTCGGAGGATTTCGTTGCCACCTCCTCCGGCATGCTGCTGTCCTTCGGCATCGGCTCCATCGCCGGACCGCTCATTGCGTCGCTGATCATGAGCCAAACCGGCCCTTCGGGGCTCTACATCATGATCATCGGCGCCAATGTCGCGATGGTTGCCTTCATTCTCGCCCGTGTCCTTACCCGCCAGGCCCCGAGCGCCGCCGAAAAGACCGACTTCGAATATGCCTCCACCGCTCAGGTCGGCACCGTCATTTCCGCCGAGCCGCTCGATGCGGCGAGCGAGGAATATGTCATCCCGCCGGAAGAGTTTCCGGCCTATGAGGACGACATCTACAATTTCGAGGCCACCCACGAACCTCATGATGCAGACCCGAAAGACGCGTCCGCAGGAACGGATGCGGCGGACAGAAGCGCAGCAGACCTAACGGGTGAACAGACAGGCAGGGAGCCGGGTCCGAAGGCAGGTTGACGGTCCCCTGCGCCCTTTCGTCCCTCGACAGACAACGCCAATCGGCCTATAGCGGCAGCATGAAACAGGGCCTCACCAGATTGCAGCTGCTGCGTCAGGAACGCCACCCGCTGGTGGCCCTGGCAATGCTTGCCTTCGTGGTGCGTCTTGGCCTCCTTGTCCTGGCCGGTGCGCTGACACCGGACGCGAGTTTCGCCGCAGGCCTCTCCGGCCTCTGCGAACCATCGAAGCAGGCACAGCCACTTTCCGCGTCCCACGACCCGCTTTCCTGTCATTGCGGCCCGGTCTGCGCCCATGGTTGCGCGACGGCACCCTGCATGGCTTCGCACGCGGCCCTGGCGATCCAGCATCGCGACCATGCCAACTCCTTTGCCGCACCGGCCACATTCCAGTCGGCGCTGCCTCGGCCCGCACAAACGCGCGCCATCCGGGCACCGCCCGTTTCCTTGAACTGACAGCAGTCAATCACTCTCAGACTTCAAGGACATTCAAAATGAACCACTGGAAATCCGTTGCCGCCGCCGCGGCCCTCACCCTCGTCTCCCTGTCCGCCTTTGCTCACGATTACAAGGCAGGCGACCTGACGCTTAATCACCCGTGGACCCGCGCCACGCCGCCAAATGCAAAAGCTGGTGGTGGATTTGTCGAGATCGTCAATTCAGGAGCGGAAGCCGACCGGCTGATCGGTGTGAGCTCGGACGCAGCCGCCAAGGTCGAAATCCACGAAATGGCGGTCAATGACGGCGTCATGACCATGCGTCCGGTAGAAGACGGCGTCGATCTCCCGGCCGGAGAAACCGTTGCCCTCAAGCCGGGCGGATACCACATCATGTTCATGGGCATCAGCGAGCCTTTCCAGGAAGGTACGCGGGTTCCAGTGGTGCTGACCTTCGAGAAGGCCGGCGACGTCGCCGTCGAACTTGCCGTCGAAAAAATGGGCGCGAAGTCGCCGGACGGCGGCGACGCGGGTCACGGCGATATGGATCACAGCAAAATGGATCATGGCAGCATGGACCACGGCAACACCGACCAGAGCAAGAACTGATCGATCAAACATTTGACGCCCTTCGCGTTCGCCGGAATGCGGAGGGCTTCCTCAGGAGAACCTCCATGTCTGGTATCAAACTCTTCCGCTATGTGGCCTGGGCTGCGGTTGCAGTCCTTGCCGTCGCTTCCGGCGTTCTCGTCTACAAGCAGACTTTGGGCAACGACACGTCCGGCGCCCTGATCGAACCGCTGGCCGCCATCGGCGGACCGTTCGAACTGGTCGACGGTTCAGGTCAGACCGTCACGGAAAAAACCTTTGCCGGCAAGCCGACCCTGTTCTTCTTCGGCTTCACCTTCTGTCCGGATGTCTGCCCGACGACGCTTTCGGAACTGCAGGGCTGGATGTCTCAGCTCGGACCCGATGCGAACAAGCTGAACTACGCCTTCGTGACCGTCGATCCGGAACGCGATACGCCGGAGATCATGCGCGACTACGTCTGGGCCTTCGACAAGCGGGTCGTGCCGCTGAGCGGCTCTCAGGAACAGGTCGACGCCATGCTGAAGGCTTACCGGGTCTATGCCAAGAAAGTGCCTCTTGACGATGGCGACTATACGATGGACCATTCCGCGGCGATCTATCTGATGAATGCCGACAACAAATTCGTCGGTACAATCGCCTATCAGGAAGACGAGGAAACAGCGCTCGGCAAGCTGCGCCGCCTGATCGGCAACGCGCCCGCCTCCTCCTGAACGCTGTCTGGAGAGAACCGGAAACCATGGGCAGACCGCTCTATATAGGCCTCGGTGCCGGCGCGACGGGTCTCGTCGCGCTGTCAGCGCTGCTGTGGGTCTATGCGGGCGAGCGCGTCTATGTCGACCGGCTCATCTCCGCCATCGCCGGCTGCTTCTGATTTCCCTTCGATGTCCAAACAGCGTCTCGACCAGCATCTCGTCGACACGGGTCATTTCCCGAGCCGCGCCCGTGCCCGCGACGCCATCCTGCGCGGCACCGTCTCGGTGAATGGGGCGGTCTCGACTAAACCGTCCCAGAAGACCGATGCCGGCGCCAGGATCATTGTCGAGGACCCCGCCGCCGGCTATGTCAGCCGCGCCGCACTGAAGCTGATCGAAGGCCTGGACCGCTTCGAAATCGACCCGTCCGGCCGCATCTGCCTAGACATCGGCGCGTCCACCGGCGGCTTTACGCAGGTTCTGCTGGAACGGGGCGCGGACCTTGTGCACGCCATCGATGTCGGCCACGACCAACTGCACGAAAGCCTTCAGGGCCATTCGAAGGTCCGGGCGCAGGACGGTCTCAATGCCCGCGACCTCACACCGGACCACCTTTCCGGCGACCGGCCGTCACTGCTTGTCTCAGACGTCAGCTTCATCTCGCTCAAACTTGCACTCCCTCCGGCCCTCAGCCTGGCGGCTCCGGGCGCGGAAGGCGTCTTCCTGGTGAAGCCGCAATTCGAGGCGGGCCGGGAGCGGATCGGCAAGGGGGGACTGGTCGATCCGGAAGTCGCGGAAGAAACGGCAGAAGACCTCAAGGCCTGGCTCGGTACGGTCCCTGGCTGGCAGGCGGGCGACTTGATCCCCTCCCCGGTCAAGGGCGGCGACGGCAATGCGGAATGGCTGCTCTACGGGAAGAAGACCGGCTGACAGGCTGAAGCGTTCTTCCCCCTCCCTCATCCTGAGGAAGCGCGTGAGCGCTGTCTCGAAGGATGGGCCGCTTGTTCGGAACGTGCTGCCCATCCTTCGAGACAGGCCTGCGGCCTTCCTCAGGATGAGGTAGGAGGAGTTTGTTCCCTTTGTTCAGGACTTGCTCATTCCCCCGCTTGGCGCTATCGCTCGCCCATGAGCGAGAGAGAGATCAGGATCACCACGCTCGGTCACCGCGGCGACGGCGTTGCCGAGACGGAGACCGGGCCGGTTTACGTGGCCGGCGCCCTGCCCGGCGAGATTGTCCGGGCCAAGGTCGACAACGGCCGGGCGCAAGACCCAGTAATCGAAACGGCGTCGCCCGAGCGGATCGAGCCGGTCTGCCGGCACTATGACGCCTGCGGCGGCTGCTCCGTGCAGCACCTGGCCGAAGAGCCTTACCTTGCCTGGAAACGCGGCCTCGTCGAAAAGGCGCTCAGGGACCGGGGCATCCAGACCGAGATTGCGCCAACCGTTGCGGCGACCGCCGGCGGCCGCCGCCGGGCCGTGCTGACCGCGACCCGTGCCGGACGCCACACGCTGCTCGGCTATCACGAGAAGGCCAGCCACCGGCTGGTCGACATCCGCGAGTGCCCGGTTCTGGACCAGGTGATCGTCAAGGCATTGCCGGGCCTGAAGGCGCTCGCTGCCGAGGTGATGCCGAAAAAGGGCGATCTGCGCCTGACCGTGCTGGCAACCACCGCCGGTCTCGACATCGCCATCGACAATGCCGACAAGAACTACGACCGCAAGATCCCGGCCCTTTCCCAGAAAGTGGTCGAGCAGGATCTGGCCCGGCTGTCGGTCAATGGCGAGGTTATCCTGGAAGTGCGCCCGCCCCTGCTCGACATGGGCGGCGTCGGTATCGTTGCAGCACCCGGTGGCTTCACCCAGGCGACACTCGCGGCCGAAGATGCACTGGCAAGCCTCGTCCTGAAGGGCGTCGGCAAGGCCAAGACCGTTGCGGATCTCTTTTCCGGCGTTGGCACCTTTGCGCTGCGTCTCGGACGGCAGGCCAATGTGCATGCGGTGGAAGGCGATGCGGCGGCGCTTGCCGCCTTCGACAAGGCCCTGCGCAAGCCCCAGGGACTGAAGAAGGTCACTTTTGAACGGCGGGACCTTTCCCGCCGGCCGCTGGTGCGCGAGGAACTGGAGCCGTTCGAGGCCGTGGTCTTCGATCCGCCGCGGGCAGGCGCACAGGCCCAGGCCGAGCAACTGGCTGCTTCGAAGGTGAAGACGATCGTCGCCGTCTCCTGCAATCCGGCAACGCTTGCCCGGGATCTCAGAATCCTGATCGACGGCGGATATGTGCTGCAAAGCGTCACACCGGTGGACCAGTTCCACTATTCGCCCCATATTGAGGCAGTGGCGGTGCTGACGAGACCCTGACGGAGTGAATGCCATGAGCGCAGCGGATGAGGACTTCGGACCTTCAACGGGTTCCCGCTCCCTGTCGCCGCTTCTGAGCCTTGCCCGGCGCACCCGCTATGCGCTTTACCAGGGCAGCCGGGTCGCGCTCTATACGCTTCATTCCGAGGCCATGCGCCGGATGAACCGGGAGCTGAAGAAGGACCTGCCGGAAACGCCCGAAATCGTTCCGGAGGGGCCTGTCCCGAGCCAGCGGCGCATGCTGTCCGATATCGTCAAACTGTTTGCTGAAGACCTGAAGGCGGTCGAGGACGGGCTCTACCCGATGCCGTCCGACGGCACCATGAGCCCGCGTGAACTGATCGCCACCAGCCGCGCCTTCTTCAAGGACGTGCCGGCAGTCGCCCGCCGCCGGGCAACCGGTGCCCATCAGGAGGTCAACGGCGAGCCGGACGGTTTTGCAACCGCCCTGCCACGCTACTACCGGCAGAACTTCCATTTCCAGACCGACGGCTGGCTGTCGGAAGAAAGCGCCCGGCTCTACGATTTCCAGGTGGACGTGCTCTTTTCCGGCGCGACGGCCGCGATGCGCCGACGTGCCCTGGTGCCGTTTGCCCGCATCCTCCGGCAGAAGGACCAGCGCAAGCTCGCCTATCTCGACATTGCCTGCGGTACCGGCGGACTGCTGCGGCCCGCACTTTCCGCCTTTCCGCGTCTGACGGGAACCGGGATTGACTTGTCGGAGCCTTATCTCAATGTCGCCCGCGAGCGCCTGCCCTCCCGGCGTGCCCGCTTCGTCACGGCGATGGCCGAGAACCTTCCCTTTGCTGATGCCTCGCTCGACGTCGTCTCCTGCGTCTTCCTCTTCCACGAGCTGCCGCCGAAGGTGCGGCGCCAGGTGATTGCGGAGGTCGCACGGGTGCTGAAGCCAGGTGGATCATTCCTCTTCGTCGACAGCCTTCAGACCGGCGACGTGCCGGATTATGACGGTCTGCTGTCGGTCTTCCCGCAGCTTTTTCACGAACCCTATTTTACCTCTTATCTTGCTGAGGATCTGACCGGGCTCTGTGCCGGAAGCGGTCTCGAGGAGCGCTGGATGACACCGGCCTTCGTCTCGCGCGTCGCCGAGTTTATCAAAAGCGACTGATGTTCAGTATTACTGAAAATTTCCCCAATTTCTCTTGAGGCTGAAATCGAACGGGTCTATATCGGCCTCATGAGATTGGATCTATGGCTCTTGCAGACAGGGGAAAGCCGCAGCGCCTTCGCGCGCCGCGCCAACCTGTCGCCTGCCTCCGTCACCGCGCTTTGCAACGACCCCAATGTCTGGGTCTCGCGCGACATGGCCCGCAAGATCGCCATCGCCACCAATGGCGCCGTCACACCCAACGATTTTCTCGGACTGTCTACAACCAAGGAGCATCCCGTGTCCCAGGCCCGTGTCGCAGAAGCAATCCGCGCATTCGAACGCGGTGAAATGGTGGTCGTGACCGACGATGACGACCGTGAGAACGAAGGCGACCTGATCGTTGCCGCGTCCAAGGTCACGCCTGAACAGATGGCCTTCATGGTCCGTCACACCTCCGGCATCATCTGCGCGCCAATGACGGTTGCCAATGCAAGGCGCCTCAGGCTCGACCCGATGGTCGCCGAAAACGACGCGCCGCTCGCCACCGCCTTCACCATCTCCGTCGATTACCGCCAGGGCCTGACCACCGGCATCTCGGCCGAGGAACGCTGCTCCACCGTGCGGGCGCTGGCCAATTCCAATGTCGGCGCCGAGGACTTCGTCCGACCCGGCCACATCTTCCCGCTGGTCGCCAAGGAAGGCGGCGTGATGATCCGCTCCGGCCACACGGAAGCTGCCGTCGATCTCTGCCGGCTTGCGGGTTTGGAACAGGTCGGTGTCATCAGCGAGCTCGTCAATGACGACGGCACCGTCAAGCGCGGCAGCCAGGTGGCGGAATTCGCCGCCGAGTTCGACCTGAAGATGGTATCGGTCTCCGACCTCATCGCCTGGCGCCAGCGTACCGAGCGCATGGTCGAACGGGTCAACGAACAGCCGGTCGACACGGTCCACGGCCCCGCCTATGCCATGACCTACTCCACCCCCTATGACCCGATGCACCATCTGGCCATCGTCTATGGCGACATTCTCGATGGCCGCAGCGTGCCGGTGCGGCTGCAGCTTGAATCCGTGCTTGACGATGTCTTCGGCGGCACCCAGCCGCTCGACCAGATCATGAAGCATTTTGCCGAACGCGGCCGGGGCGTGATCGTCTATCTGCGCGAGGGCTCGGTTGGCGTCGCACGGCAATCCAAGCGGGCAAGATCCGACTTTGAAGCTGCAGATACCGAGGAGCACAGCTCCGCGCAAGCCAGACAGGAACAATGGCGGGAGGTTGGACTGGGCGCCCAGATCCTGAAGGACCTCGGCGTCAGCTCCATCCGCCTTCTGGCCTCTCGCGAACGGCATTACGTCGGGCTGGAAGGTTTCGACATCAAGATTGACGAGACGGAGATCCTCGACGCCTGAGGATCCCGAAAGGGGTGATCCTCATGGCGGCAAAGAAAGCTGCAGGCAAGAAAGAGGCAGTCGAAAAGCCGGTACCGGTGCCCTTCACCGTCGGCTTCAACCGCGGCCAGAGCGCGGGCATCGTGTATGGCAGCCTCGTTCTCGGCGTGCTCTTTGCCGCCATCGGTGTTGCCGGCGGCCTGCCGCTGCTGGCCTTCGCGGCTATCGCCCCGATCGCCATCGCCTATTGGCACTTTCCGATGGTCGAAAATGGAAAACCTCAACTCGGCGCTAATGAGGACGGGCTCTACGTCGAACGGATCGGCTTCATCGACTGGGCGGCCATTCGCATGACCGACGTCAAGCACAACAAGGTGCGCAACCGCGACCAGGTCAGGCTGGACGTTCTCCTCACCCGCCCGCTCAATGATGCTGTCGCCAAGGCGCAGACCTTCCCGGTCTGGAAAAAGTTCATGATGCGCAACTGGAAGCGCATACCACGTGAGCACGGGCGCGAACTGATCGCCATCAACCTGCACACGCTCGCGGCCGACCCGGACGAAATCCTCAGCCGCATCCGTTCCTTCAAGTTTGTCTGAATATCGTTCAATCGCGAATTTCCATCGTCAGCCCGACCAGGCAACGCGCGAGCCGGGACCGGGGAGCCGCATGCAGCTGTTTCGAACCGGTCCGTGTATAGACGCCGGCTCTCCGGTCCCCGATCTACGTTTCGCTCCGTCCGGGATGACGAAGGAGAGGCTTGATGCCGCCTCCCTACATCAGGTTAGCCTTGAAGAACTCGATCGTCCGGTCTTCTGCCAGCTTGGCGGCCGCCTCGTCATAGCGGGGCGTGGTGTCATTGTGGAAGCCGTGGTTGACGCCCGGATACATGTGCGCCTCGAAGGTCTTGCCATTCGCCTTGAGCGCTTCTTCGTAGGCCGGCCAACCGGCATTGATGCGCTCGTCGAGCTCGGCATATTGCAGCAGCAGGGGCGCCTGGATCTTGGAGACATCTTCCGCGCTCGGCTGACGGCCATAGAAGGGCACGCCTGCGGTGAGTTCCGGATAGGCGACCGCGATGGCGTTGACCACACCGCCGCCGTAGCAGAAACCGACGGCGCCGACCTTGCCCGTGCTGTCGTCATGATTGAGAAGAAATTCGAAGCCGGCGAAGAAGTCGTTCATCAGCTTGGTGCCGTCGACCGTCTGCTGCAGTTCGCGGCCCTTGTCGTCGGTGCCCGGATAGCCGCCGACCGACGTCAGGCCGTCCGGCGCCATCGCCATGAACCCGGCCTTGCCGAGCCGCCGGGCGACATCCTCGATATAGGGATTGAGGCCGCGGTTCTCGTGGATCACCAGAACGGCGGGGAGCTTGCCGGTGGCACCCGCCGGTTTCACCAGATAGGCGTTGACCTCACCATGCCCCTCCGGAGAGGGATAGGTGATGCGTTCGGTGACGATCTCCGGGTCGTCCGCTGCCACCTGCTGGGCCAACGCATAGTTCGGCGACAGTTGCTGCAGCAGCATCGCTGCGGTTACGCCGCCGACCGTAAATTTTGCGGCGCCGTTCAGAAACTCGCGTTTCGTGATCTTGCCGTGGGCGTAAAAATCATAAAGATCAAGCAGTTCCTGCGGGAAGTCCTTTGCCGTCATGCGGCGTACCGGCGTCATCTCATTCATCTCGTCACTCCCTGAAAACGCACGCGAACCATGCTGCCGATACAATTAGGACCATGTCGGCCGGGGTCCATGCCTCTTGGGCATGGGAAATTGTAACAAGATGTATTACCGGCCCGAGGCCGCTCAGCCGATCTGGCCGCGATGGCGCAGGAAATGATCGGCGAGCACACAGGCCATCATGGCCTCCCCCACAGGGACGGCACGGATGCCGACGCAGGGATCATGACGGCCCTTGGTCATCACGTTGACCTCTTCGCCCTGGCGGGTGATCGACTTGCGCTCCGTCAGGATCGACGACGTCGGCTTGACCGCGAAGCGCACCACCAGCGGATCGCCGTTGGATATGCCGCCGAGAACCCCGCCCGCGTTGTTGCTGAGGAACATCGGCCGTCCGACATCGTCCATGCGGATCTCGTCGGCATTGTCCTCGCCGGTGAGGCTCGCCGCATCGAAGCCGTTGCCGACTTCAACGCCCTTGACCGCGTTGATCGACATCATCGCTGCGGCCAGATCGGTGTCCAGCTTGCCGTAGATCGGCGCGCCCCAGCCTGCGGGAACACCTTCGGCGACCACCTCGATGACCGCGCCGACGGAAGATCCCGCCTTGCGGATACCATCGAGAAAATCCGCCCAGAAGGCCGCGGCATCCGCGTCCGGCGAGAAGAAGGCGTTGTTGTCGACTTCGTTCCAGTTCCAGTTGCCGCGATCGATCTTGTGCGGGCCGACCTGAACCAGGGCGCCGCGGATGGTGACGCCCTGCAGGACCTTGCGCGCGACGGCCCCGGCGGCAACGCGCATGGCTGTTTCGCGTGCCGACGAGCGTCCGCCGCCACGATAGTCGCGGATGCCGTATTTGGCGTCATAGGTGAAATCCGCATGGCCGGGGCGGAACCGGTCCTTGATCTCCGAATAATCCTTCGAGCGCTGGTCGGTGTTCTCGACAAAGAGCGAAATCGGCGTTCCGGTGGTCTTCTGGATGCCGTCGTCATCCACCATCACGCCGGAGAGGATCTTCACCTCATCGGGCTCGCGCCGCTGGGTGGTGAAGCGGGATTGGCCCGGCTTGCGCTTGTCCATGAAACCCTGGATGTCGGCTTCGGTCAGCGGAATAAGTGGCGGGCAACCATCGACAACACAGCCGATGGCCGGTCCGTGGCTTTCGCCCCATGTGGTGACCCGGAACAAATGACCGAAACTGTTGTGCGACATGAAGGGCTTCCAAAACTTGCAAATGGTAGGTCAGGCGCCGAGCGATACGCCATCGCGCCTGCAAGCTCAAGCCCGGAGCAGGGCTCCCGGCAAAATTGGCAAGGCAGTGCGGTCCTGAGCCTTGTCAGAATTCAGAAGAAGAGAAATCTGAAAAGACAAGCTTCACTCAGGTGTTACCGCTGACCACCATTTTCCGGAATCACAACAATACCGGGATGTTTCTGCAGCTCTTCATCTCGGAATTTGCCAATCCTTAAGGCTCTGAGGTTATTAAGAGTCCTGGACGGAAATTCACCAAGAGGCTCGATGTTGCGGATCCGGGGCTGGCTGACTGGACTGATCGTGTTCCTGCTGGCACCGAGCCTGCTGTTCGCTTCGCTCTGGTTCTACAACAAGTTCGAGAAGGTCGGCGCAATCGATCGCAGCGTTGCCGGACTGTTTCTGATCGAATCTCTCGGCCCCCTGATGCAGGAAAAGGCCCTGACGGGGCGGATCGACAAGCCCACAGACAAGCTCAGGAAACAACTCGCCGCATTTGGCGGCAAGGACCGGTCGGCAGATCTTGTCGAAACCCTGGACGATTTCCTGAGGGAACCGAATGTTCCGCTGGCGCTGCGCCGGGCCCGCGCGCTCTCGGCGTCGATCTCGCAACTCGCGAAATTGAACGCTTCGTCCTCCTATGAGACCTCGAAACTGCCGCATCTGATCTACGATACGCTTCCGTCCGTCATCATTGAATCCGCCATCATGGTGAACAATGCCGCCAGTCTCACGACCCGTGCGGAAATCAATGTCTGGGACAAGATGCTCATTCCGGTTCAGGGCGGTCAGTTCAAGATTGCCGCCGACGGCGCGGCCCGGGAGACAGCCGAATATTTCAACGATCTGACGGGCCCCGGAGCGACCCGGCTGCGCAGCCAGGCGCAGCAGTTCCGGACCGCCAACATCGCCTATCAATCTCACGCCGCGAAGCTGCTGTCGTCCACGATCACCGCCTCCTCCGGGTCGGACATCATCGCCGGTCCCGTGATCACGTATCAGCCGGAACTCGTCAGCGCCTCCTTCCTGCTGTGGCAATCGGCCCTGGATTATCTCTTCGAAAACCTGCAGGAACAGCGAACCGCGACGTTGTTTGCCGTTGCCCTCGCCGGAATTGTCGGTGGACTGGTGATCATTGCCGCCTTCGCGATCGCGGTCGCGCTGACACGGGCGCTCGCGGACCGGACCCAGCAGGAGTTCGAGGAACTCGGCTTTCATGATCCTCTGACAGGCCTGCCAAACCGGCGCGCCCTTCTCAAAACAATCCGCTCGCTTCCCGAGACGGAACCGGGATTGCTGACCGGGATGATGCTGATCGATCTACGACAGTTCAAGAAGATCAACGACCGTTTCGGCGACCATACGGGTGACACCCTGCTGCGGGAAGTCGCCGAACAGCTTTCCCAGACTGCGGAGGCCGGGGATTTTCTGTGCCGGACCGGAGGTACGGAATTCGCCCTGTTGCGGCCGCGCCTAACAGGCATCACCCGGTTCGAACAACTGGCGCAGAAGATCTTGCAGGACATCTGCAAGGACCGGAGCATCAATGAGCACAGAACCTCGATCGACGCCAATGCCGGCCTGTTCATCAGTCAGCCGAAGGTCAGGCTGACCGATCAGATCCTTACCGACGCCGCCCTTGCACTACGCTCTGCGAAACAGAAGGGACCGCGCAAACTCGAGCGGTTCACGCCGGAAATGCGGACAGTTTTCGAGGCGAATGACGAGACTGCCAAGGAGCTGCAACGCGCCCTGAAAGAAGGCAGCATCACCGCCTGGTACCAGCCGCAGGTGAATATCCATACAGGCGAAGTGGTAGGGGCGGAGGCGCTAGTGCGCTGGATCGACGATCAGGGAGTCCGCTTGCCCGGCACCTTCCTGCCGGCGGCAATCGAGGCCGGCTACATGGAGCAGATCGAAGCGGTTGTTCGGGAAAAAGCGCTTGCCTTAGCAGCCGGCCTCAATGGCGCAGCCCGGCCGGCGATCCATCTCGGACTGAACGTGACGGCCAGCCTCCTGACCAGCGCAAAGGCGGTGGATGCGCTGCACCAGCAGGTACTGGAAGTCGGCCTCAAACCGTCGAATGTCAGCCTGGAAATCCTCGAAGCCGTCATGATCGACGAAGCGATATCAGCGCCAATCAAAGAAAACATCGCCCGCCTGTCGGATCTCGGATTCTTCATCGAGCTTGACGATTTCGGCACCGGCCATTCCAGCATCTCAAGCCTCCGCGACCTGAAGGTCGACCGGGTCAAGATCGACCGGAGCTTCATCTCGCGCGTCGATACCAATCCGGGCCTGCAGAAATTCACCAGCGCGCTCATCAATCTGGCCAAGAGCCTCGACATCAGTGTCCTTGCGGAGGGCGTAGAGACCGAAGGTGAGCGGGACTGGCTGAAACGCAACGGATGCGACGTGATCCAGGGGTTCCTGATTTCCAGGGCCGTGCCGGAAGACGAACTGGCAGCCCTGATCCTGAAACAGAACTATGTCCAGCCAAGAGCGCTTCAGGACCGGGCCGTCCGCAGTCTGGGCTGAAACAGTCCGCTCACAGAACTGCCGAACGATCCCGCATGACGGCTTCCCGGGACTTGAGTTCGGCTGCGGCCATGGAGAGACCTCCATCGGCCCCGTCGACAAAGTGGATGTGGCGGCTGTTGGCAATATCCTCGACGAAGCAGGTCATCAGGGCTGATGCGGAGACATGTACCCCATAAGCCACCTCCCCGGCTTCATAGGCCGCCACCAGATAGTCCTCGACGGCCGCAAGCTGCTGCGGCGTCAGATCGAGCACGAGCTGCATGCTGTCCCCGACCTTGCGGTGGTCGGTGTTGAGGCTCAGTTCCTTGAAATATTTCTTCGGATCGAACGGGCCTATTCGCCAGCCGCTGTAGTAGCTGATCACGAAGAACACGGATTCCGCGAGGCTTTGCAGCCAGCCGCGCAGCCGCTTGCCTGCAAAACCCAGGTCGACTTCGTAACGCAAGCCACTTGGCGGGAACCGGAACCTCAGGCGGCTCTTGTCCGCCAGGCGGGTCGCGGCCTCATCGGTCAGCGGGTTGAAACCAAGCTTCGCCGCCATGTCCCGCATCAGATCCTGCATGGGCTTCTGACCGGTTGGTTTGAGGATCAGGGAGACGATATGGCCGTTGCGCGCGGGCAGCGGCTCCCAGCGGCAGGACAGGCCATCCAGCGGCGGCAGTGCTGATCGTTCGCTGACGATCGCAAAAGAACGCACGGCTTCCGGGTCCTTCAATATCCTGTCGGCGAGCGCGAGCCCGTTGCCCAGGATCATCGCCAGGTGATTGCCGGGGCTGAGACGGTATTTGCGCAGTCGGACGTCGCCGCCAATATCACGCAGGTGCCGGACGGGAATGGCCGCGGCCCTCAGCTCCAGTTCCATAACCTGGCGCGCGAGATCGACCACGCCGGCCAGCGCATCGCGGGCCGCATCGACGTCGTGTTCGGGAACCACCAGCATGGCTCCATCACCGCCAAAGACGAAGGGAACGCGGTCGCGGCCAATCCTGTTGAGGACGGCGGCTATCACCGCCGCGCCCACCATGTTGACTTCCTTGTAGCGGCCGGAGGCAATTGCATCGCTCGAACGGACGATGTCGGCGGCAAGGACGTACCAGTCGTCCGGCACGGGACGATAGTCCTCGAGCGCCGTCACGGCGCTGAAGTCTGAAAAGCTCGGCAGCTCGCGATAGAAATCGTCTTCTGACAATGCCGCATCCCGGATCTGTCGACGGCTCTGCCGTCTGTGTCGCTGCGTCTACGTTACGCCAGCTTGGCCCGATCACCCAGCACAGCACAAGTTCCCGCGAGCAAATGTGAAGGAAGCCGGACCTTCTGAGCAGCCCTCCCCCGAAGGTTCCCATCCTGGCGGCCGGCAGCGATGTTCGTAGATGAAGCAGTCAGACGACTTCGAAACCACCGTCGCGCCACACGAAGACCTTGTCCTGCGGCACGTCCTGCTTCGGCACGATGGTCTTGTCGAGGCCTTCCAGAAGGCCGCGCATGACCCGGTAGACGCCGCCGTGGGAGACGACGACCGAAGGCCGGTCGACGGTTCTGAGCCAGACACCGATCCGTTCCGCCAGCATCTCGTAGCTCTCGCCGCCGGGCGGAACGAAGCCCCATTTGTCGGCACGGCGCTGCAGGATCAGATCCTGTTCCTCGTCCGCCAGCTCCTCCAGCGTGAAGCCTTCCCAGGAACCGAAGGTGATTTCCTTGAGCTGGTCTTCGAGGCGGTAAGTCTTCGGGTCCAGTCCCATCGCCTCGCGCAGGCGTTCCATGGTGGAACGGGTCCGGCCGAGCGGCGACGACACGAAGTCCAGCGTCTGCGCATCAATGCCTTCACGCGCCAGGAATGCCCGCAGCATCTCGCCATTCCGGCTTGCCTGGGTTTTACCGGTCGCATTCAGCGGGATGTCCCGCTGTCCCTGCATCCGCCCCTCATGGTTCCAGTCGGTCTCGCCATGGCGGACGAAGATCAGGAGTTCAGGATCGTGCAGTTTCGGCAGGTTATCGGATCTTGGCGCGGTCAATACGGTCGTCATGTCGGTTTCCGGACGGAAGCGTTTCCGGTTTCAGTAAAACCCAAGGGTCTTAAAAGAAAATGGCCGGTACATGACCGGCCATCGGATCGGGTCAGTCCTTGACGACCGAGATGTCCGGCGCATCGACCGCCTTCATGCCGACGATGTTGTAGCCGCAATCGACATGCTGGATCTCGCCGGTGATGCCGCGACCGAGATCGGAGAGCAGGAACAGGGCGCTGTCACCGACTTCCTCGATGGTGACCGTACGGCGCAGCGGTGAATTGTATTCGTTCCACTTCAGGATATAACGGAAGTCGCCGATGCCGGAGGCGGCCAGCGTCTTGATCGGGCCGGCGGAAATGGCGTTGACGCGGATGTTCTGGGGACCGAGATCCATCGCCAGATACTTGACGCTGGTCTCAAGCGCTGCCTTGGCAACACCCATGACGTTATAGTGCGGCATGACCTTCTCTGCGCCGTAATAGGTCAGCGTCAGGATGGAACCGCCGTCGCTCATCAGCTTTTCGGCGCGCTGGGTAACAGCCACCAGCGAATAGCAGGAGATGTCCAGCGTCCGGCCGAAATTGTCGGAGGACGTATCGACGAAACGGCCGGTCAATTCAGCCTTGTCGGAGAAGGCAACGGCATGGACGAGGAAGTCGATCTTGCCCCACCTGTCTTCCATTGCCTTGAAGACGGCGTCGATGGAAGCCGGGTCGGTGACGTCGCAATGACCGGCGACAAAGGCGCCCAGCTGATCGGCAAGCGGTTCGACGCGCTTCTTCAGCGCATCGCCCTGATAGGTGAGCGCCAGTTCGGCTCCCGCGTCGGCCAGTGCTTTGGCAATACCCCAGGCAATCGATTTATTGTTTGCCACGCCCATGATCAGGCCACGTTTGCCGTTCATCAGTCCGCGCGTTTCCGCCATCGTCATCTCCGGTAAGGATTCCAGTACCACCCCAGCGGGCTGGCTTCCTATGGCACAAGGGGTTTGTTCCTTCAAGAGACCGGACGCGCGAATCAAGCGTCGACGTCGGCGCGATCAGCCACTATGTTGGCGCGCGATTTTTACTGTCAAACTTCACGAGGACCCCGCTCATGGAGCGCTCTCCCCATGCCGCACGCTTCGCCGAGATGATCGGCGCGGCCAATGTTCTGACCGACCCTGGCGACCAGGCGCCCTATCTGACGGAATGGCGCGACCTCTACCAGGGTGTCACGCCCATGGTGCTGCGTCCTGGCAGCACCGCGGAAGTCAGCGCGGTGATGGCCTATGCTTATCAGAACGATCTCAAGATCGTTCCGCAGGGCGGCAACACGGGACTGGTCGGCGGCCAGATTCCGCAGGAATCCGGGGATGAAATCGTCCTGTCGCTGTCCCGCCTCAACAAGGTCCGCGCGGTCGATCCGGCGGGCTTCACACTGATTGCCGAGGCAGGCGTGGTGCTGGAAACGCTGCAGAACGAGGCGGAGAAGGTCGACCGGCTGTTCCCGCTTGCGCTCGGCGCGCAGGGCTCCTGCCAGATCGGCGGCAACATCTCCACCAACGCAGGCGGTACCGCCGTACTTGCCTATGGCAACACCCGCGACCTCGTCCTCGGGCTGGAGGTGGTGCTGCCGACCGGCGAGATCTGGAATGGCCTCAGAACCCTTCGCAAGGACAATACCGGTTATGATTTGAAACAATTATTTATCGGCGGAGAAGGCACACTCGGCATCATTACCGCTGCGGCACTCAAGCTTTTCCCCAGGCCGAAGAAACTGGAGGCCGCCTTTGTCGGCCTGCCCGATCCGCACGCGGCGCTGAAACTGTTCACGCTCGCCAAGGCCGAGGCCGGCCCGGTGCTGACGGGCTTCGAGATCATGCCGCGCGTCGGCGTCGAGTTCTGCCTGAAACATCTGGAAGGCGCCCGCGATCCGCTGGAAGGCGAGCATGCCTGGTATGTGCTGATGGAACTCTCCAGCGGCTCCGACGCCTTCCCGGTGCGCGATCTCCTTGAAAGCATCCTCGGCAGCGCCTTCGAGGAAGGCCTGGTCGAAGACGCCGCCTTCGCACAGAACCTCACGCAGGTGCAGGACTTCTGGCACATCCGGCACGGCATGTCGGAAGTTCAGAAACCCGAAGGCGGCTCCATCAAGCACGACGTTTCCGTGCCGGTTGCCTCCATCCCCGCCTTCCTCGACGAGGCAATGGCTGCGGTGGAAGGGTTCGTGCCGGGCTGCCGCCCCGTGCCCTTCGGCCATATCGGCGACGGCAACATTCACTTCAATGTCAGCCAGCCGGTCGGTGCAGACAAGGAAGAGTACCTGGCCAAGTGGGACGAGATGAATGCCATCGTCCACGGCATCGTCGCCAGCTACGGCGGCAGCATTTCCGCCGAGCACGGTATCGGCCGCCTCAAGCGGGATCTCCTGAGCGATGTGAAATCCGGCATCGAGATGGACCTGATGCGCCGGATCAAGTCGGCTTTCGATCCGAAGGGACTGCTTAATCCGGGACGCATCCTGGAAGACCTCTGACGGCGGATGCCGGTCTGCATGAACCGACGGCCGCCGGCTAACCACCGGCGGCCGTTTCGTTTGCATAAGCGTCTTTATCATGCCCGCAGCCCTGAGCGGGACACGCGGCGAGCAGCCATCGCCAGCAGAGCTTCGGTCATCGGGCAAGACCTGCCAGGTCTTCACCCGGTTTTACTGATCAGGTCTTGAATACGTCTGACCTCATCCGGGTACCATTCTGGTCTGCAGAGCCGCAATTTCCGCAGCCAGTACCCATGACCAAATCAAGTGTCAATTTCGACAGGTGGACGCAAAATTCGGCACCCTGGGGATAAGGTTAACGGGTGCTCCGAAATGAGACCTGGGAGTGAGGTTCAACCCACTCTGGCCAGCGCCTTGAATCGACAGCCGTTTACGGAAACGGCATCCGGTCGAATTTCTTGATCGCACGGTCAAATTTGCAATTTCCGCCTGGAAATTTTCCCCAGCTTCCACCTCAAGGGACTCTCTCTTTGCCGGCTTAAAATTCACTTTCCGGCGCAAGAAGACTTTTTCCTGGAGTTTTGCCCGCACGAGGCCTTGCCAAAACTGCCGAGATTATTTCCGTTCTGACGAAGAACACCTCGTTCAATTTCACTAATTTTGAACAGGTCTTTTGAAAACCCTCACAAAAGTTCCCGAAAAGTTAAATTTTTCCTAAAACTGTTTGCATGCCCACAGGCAGAGTTGAAACAGAAGTGGAGGAACAACTCGATCGGGACTTACGGCATGTCCTGACCCGGACGGAAGTCAAGATTCGCTATGTAAAATTTACATGCGCAGCATCCGTCATCTACAAAAATCACAATACGAAACGTCTATGACCTCATAAAAATAAGCTATTTGAAAACATGGTAAGTAAAAGGTTAATGATGTTTCATAGGCGTTAACAAGCCGACCGGTTGAAGGGTCCGAATGGCCCCCAAGACCTAACAAAACAAACGGGCAGCGAGGCGGAACGTCGTTGCTCATAGACAGTGCACGGGGGGGAGCGGTTCCAAACGATCCCTCCAATGGAGGCCACAATGCAGGTTCAGAGCTTGGCAAGTTCGGATCAATGGGATCGTGTGAAAAACGAACTGAGAAACGAACTCGGTGACGATGTATTTTCCAATTGGTTCGGCAGGGTAAACCACGAAGAAACCACGGGCGATTCTGTACGTCTGTCCGTGCCGACCCGTTTCCTGAAAAACTGGATTCAGAGCAACTACGAGAAGCAGCTCGTCGGTCTCTGGAAACGCGAACAGGACGATATCACCCGCATCGAACTGACCGTTCGCGGCGCATTGCGGCCCCGTCAGATCAGCACCGGTCACGCTCCCAAGGCGATCACCGCCCGCCGGATCAGCGGCCGTCCCGGCCCCTTCTCCAGCATGCCCCAGTTCGGCTCTGCCGCCGGCATGTCCGTCATCCCCTGCCTTGCCGACACCGGCGAGGAAGCGGCCGCGGACTTCCTGAACGGCGCCTCGCTCAACCCGAAGCTCACCTTCGATTCCTTCGCGGAAGGAGCTTCGAACAGCCTCGCCTGTGCTGCCGTGCGCCAGATGGCCGTCGGCCATGAAGGCACGCTGGACATGCTCTATATCCATTCGTCCACCGGCATCGGCAAGACCCATCTCTTGCAGGCTGCGGCGGCCGAAGCCCGCAAGACCGGACGGCAGGTTGCTTACCTTTCCGCCGAATTCTTCATGTACCATCTGGTACCTGCACTTCGCACACCGGCCTTCCCGGTGCTGCGTCAGGCCATGCGCTCCATCGACCTGCTGCTCGTCGACGACTTGCAGTTCCTGCATGGCAAACAGGCGGCCGACGAATTCAGCAAGACACTTGAATTGCTGATGGAAGCCCCGACACAGATCATCATGGCCGCGGACCGGGCCCCGGAAGACCTCGACACGCTGGGCGATGCCCTGCGTCACCGGATCCAGAAGGGCGAAGTCGTCGGCATCCAGGCGACCGACTATGCCCTGCGCCATGACATCCTGCGCAAGCGAATTGCCGCTGCGCGCAGGACCCACCCGGGCTTCTCCGTACCGGAGGACGTTGCGGACTACATCGCCCGCTACGTGATCGCATCGGCCCGCGACCTGGAAGGCGCGCTGAACCGCCTGTTCGCCCACAACCAGCTGACCAAACAGCCGGTTACGATGGATCTTGCGGAAAAAACCCTGCATGACCTCGTCCGCATCGGCGAACCGCGCTCCATCAAGGTGGAGGAAATCCAGCAGGTGGTGTGCAAGCACTTCAGCGTCACCAAGGCGGATCTTCTTTCCTCCTGCCGTGCCCGCACCCTGGTCCGCCCGCGTCAGATCGCGATGTATATCGCCAAGGTCATCACCGGACGGTCCCTGCCGGAAATCGGCCGCCGCTTCGGCAACCGCGACCACACCACGGTGCTGCATGCCGTGCGCAAGATCGAAGACATGGTCAAGAAGGACAAGGTTCTCGCCCAGGAAGTCGAACTCCTGAAGCGGCTGATCCACGCCTGATATCCCGGCCGAACCGACCATTGGCTTCCGGGGGAAACCCCTCCCCCGGCAGACTGCGGCATCGGGTTCGCCCGGCGCCGCGATTGCCTGGCCCCCTACCTGGCAATCACCTCCCGCGTCTGGCAAGACGCGGAAATCTCACGGCGGCAATATCCGCCGGTTGTTTCATCTTAACCTCCCTCTCCTTGAAGCCGCGCCTGCGGCTTTCTTTTTGCGCCGTTGACAGCGGCCTTGCGGCTTCCTATCTGTGACGCTGGTTTTGAGGGAGCCGGCCGCCCGCAGGCAAACGCCATGGTGAATTCCCTCCACGCAAGATCTCTTGCAGCTAGGATCGACCTTCACGAGACAGTGCAGGCTGATGGCAATGCGGGCCCCATGACAGGCGACAGCCTGAACCGCCTGCCTTTCTTGGAAAGGTAATGCCATGACGCTTCCCAGCGTTGCCCAGATGAAAGCCCAGGCCAAACGCCTGCGCACCGCCCTGGCTGCCAAGGGACAGGAACTGTCCCACAGTCAGGCGCTCGAGCTCCTGTCCGCCCAATACGGTTTCAAGGACTGGAACACCGCGTCCGCCACTGCCGCACGCCCCAACCAGATGGCCTTTGCCGTCGGTGACCGGGTGGCCGGAACCTACATGAAACAGCCCTTCCAGGGTGAAATCCTGTCACTGACCCGGGTCGGTCAGTCCGGACAATACCGGGTGATCGTCAAATTCGACACGCCGGTGGACGTGGTGACCTTCGACAGTTTCTCGGCCTTTCGCAGCCGGGTGACCGTCCTGATCCAGGCCGATGGAACCGCCGTGAAACGCACGTCGAACGGCGAGCCTTACCTCCGGATGCAGCGTTCGGACTAGGTCGCAGCGTTTCACTTGCTGGAATCCCGCGCGTGCCGTGGCATACTCGTTGAGTGAGCTTGCCACGGCACAAGCCCGCGTCACCGTCGACCTTCCCAGGAAGGTCCGGTTCGCGGGACGGGGGAACCAGACATGATCCAGCGCCGGACGATCGCCGCTTCTGTCTTACGAGGATTATCCCTCCTGGGCCTTGCCTTCTGCCTTCTTGCCGTGCTGACGGTCGGGAGCGCACGCGCCTCCGTCATGCCCGGTGGCAACAACGGCTGGCTCGTGGTCGCCAGCCGCTCCGATGCCAACACCGCCATTTCCCTTGCCGGCGGTTATGCCAACCGCTTTCCGCAGGCCACGGTCTTTCAATCCAACAACGGCTGGTTCGCGGTCACGCTCGGCTGGATGAACCAGTCTGCCGGCAACGCCTACAAGAACCGCCTGATCGCTTCAGGTGCCATTCCGGGCGACAGCTATTTTCACAATGGCGAGCGCTTTCAATACGCGGTCTGGTCGGCGACCGGGCTGACCGGCGGCCCCTCCCAGGCACTTTTCACGGCAACGGCCATCCGCGATGCCGGCGGCGGCGACCGTCCGTCCGGGCCCTCTTCCAACCAGGCCTATGTCACCGGGCTCAATCCGAGCGGCGACAATTTCCTTTCCCTGCGCACCGGCCCGGGCAGCCGCTACCAGGAAATTGCGCGCCTGCGCGAAAATACGCCTTTGACGATCCTTGGCCGCAATGGCTCCTGGCTGAACGTTGCCCTCACCGACGGCCGCAGCGGTTGGGCCTACAGCAAATACGTCGCCTCGGGACCGGTCTATCCGAGGCCGGTGTCTCCTCCCGCAGTCTCGCCTCCAACCGTCTCGCCACCGGCTGTCGCCAGCCGTGCGATCTCGCCGCCGCGCCCGGGTGTTGTCGGCGACCTCAGCGCCAGCGGCGACACGTTCCTGTCGCTCCGAACCGGTGCCGGCAGCGAAAACCCGGAAATCGCACGACTGCTGGAAGGAACCGAAGTCAGAATGCTGACCCAGCAGGGAGCCTGGATAGAGGTCGAGCTTAGCAACGGCATGCGCGGTTGGGCCCATGGCCGCTACCTGGCCGCTCCAGCGCCCAAGGCTGACCAACAGACTGCCGAGGTGCCGATTGTCGGCCCCTCTCCTGGCGAGGCAACGAACCCGCAGCCCGGAAATATCACACCGGAGACCAGCCCGAACCTGCCGGATCTTTCGACCCTGCCGCCCGGCAAGCGGGTGGCACTCGTCATGGGCAACTCGGCCTACGAATACGCTCCGCTTCTGCCCAACCCGAAAAACGACGCGGCCCGGCTGATGGAAACACTGCAGCGGCTCGGCTTCACCGTCATTCTCGGGCTCGATCAGGGCAAGACAGCCATGGAAGGGTCCATCCGATCCTTCGTGCGCGCCATGAGTGATGCCGATGTGGCGCTCTTTTTCTACGCTGGTCACGCCATGCAGATGGACGGCCGGAACTTCCTCATTCCCATCGACGCCAAACTGGAAGACGCGACCGCTGTCGATTTCGAGACCATCGAGCTCGGCACCATCCTCACCTACATGAATGCGCCAGGACGCCTTTCGATCGCACTGCTGGATGCCTGCCGCGACAATCCGCTTTCCCGCAAGTTCCGCTCGCTCGGAGCCAGCCGCAGTTCATCGGTCGGGCGCGGACTGGCCGCTCCTGAAGCGGGCGGTGGCAACATCATGATCGGATTTGCCACAGCTCCCGGCGATGTCGCGCTGGACGGCGATGGCGACAACAGCCCCTTCACCACGGCGCTCTTGAAACACATGGAAACGCCGGGGCTGGAAATCGAGATCATGATGAAACGGATCAAGGCCGACGTCTACGCCGCCACCCAGGGTTCGCAATCCCCGTGGCACAATTCGGCGCTCAGGAAGGAATTCTATTTCGTTCAGTAGCGAGTTAAAGTCACTCTTTGGTGCCCTGGTCCGACATATGTTGTGGAGAGGTGCAGAACGCATTCCAGGGCAAGTACTTCGCTCTCGGCAAACTTGTGCGTCACCCCGGGCGAGCAAAGCGAGACCCGGGGCCTACTCATTTCCAGAGTGTCGAATTTTCCGGCCAGGCTGCGAAACCCATCAGACACTTTGGCAAGTTGCCCCGCGAGTGGGCCCCGGCTCTCCGCTTCGCTTCGGCCGGGGTGACATGTCGGAAGATGTCACAGGCCGCAGGAATCACCGCAGCCGTGCAATCACCAGATGGCCTGGGACAGGCACGCCATCTTCCAGGCGGACTGTGATCGGGTCCATTGCGCGGATGTCGAAGCCCGCAGCATCGAGCGAAGAGCGGATATAGCCTTCGCCCTGCGCATAGCGGCTTTTCGGTCCGACCATGAAGGACCGGCCCAGAAGCACCTCTTCCGGCAAGGTCTCCGTGGAGAAGGCGAGATAGCCGCCAGCTTCAAGCCTGTCGGCGGCGCCGGCAAGGAACGGCTCCACCGCCCCGAGATAGGGAAAGACGTCGGTTGCGGCGATCATGTCCCAGGTGGGACGGGTTTCATCGTCGTCCTCGAAGTCCTCCAGGAAGGCGACTGCCTCGCCGACATAGAGATCGTCATAGACCTCCCGGTCATAGGCGAGCTCGACGATGCGCTCGGAGAGGTCGACCCCTGTTCGATGAGTGGTGCAGTCGGCGAGCGCCATGCCGGTAAGGCCTGTCCCGCAGCCAAGATCAAGCATGCGCTCGAACGGGCCGATTTCCAGTTTCGCCACCAGGTCGCGCACCAGAAGCGGCACGCAATAGCCGAGTTCGTCGACGAGAATATCGTCGAAGACATCCGCGTGCTGATCGAAGAGGGTCGCGATATAGGCATCCGGCATCTTCTGAGGCGCCGCTTCCGCACCGATGGCGGCCAGACGGATGCTGACGCCGCCGGGATCGTCCGGATCGAGCGCAAGCGCTTCTCTGAATGCGGCTTCGGCGCCCTTCAGGTCGCCGGACTTCTGCAGCGCCAGGCCACGATTGTAGGCTTCCGCCAGTTCCTCGTTTTCCGGGGCCTCGTCTTCAAGCGCCTCGTCTTCGCCGTCCAGGTTTTCGTCTTCATCGTCGAAGTCGTCGGCGGTGCTAAAATTGTCGTTGCTCATGGATCTGTCCTCGGCCAGCGGAACTGCCCTACAGCGAAGCCGGGACAAATGCACGGCATTTCTAGCCTGCCTTGTCAGCCCGGATGCTCAGAAGAGGTCCAGCTGGCTGTCGTCCGTCCCTTCCTTCGCCGCTGCCGATGCCTTTGCCGGCTTCTTCAGGGCAACTTCCATCTCCTCCGGCGCGATCTCGCGCTGGACCTCCGGATCGTCGTTGGCAACCTTGTTCACGCGCGGCGAGACTGGCGAGGCGATCAGGAAATCGTCCTCGACGGGCTGCAGCAGTTTCTCCGCCTCGCGCCGGTCGACATTGGCGACATCAAGCCAGGTGCCGAAATTTTCCGGCTTCAGGATGACAGGCATGCGGTGGTGGATCTGGGACATCATGCGGTTGGACTGGATCGTCAGGATCGCCCCGGTGTCCATATCGCCGCCATCCGGGTCAGACCAGGTGTCCCAAAGCCCGGCGAAGCCCATGATGTCGCCTTCTGCCGGGCGAATCCAAAAAGCCTGCTTGCCTTCCGGTGTCCGCCGCCACTCGTAGAACCCCGAGGCCGGGACCAGACAGCGATGGTGGCGCATGGGATTGCGGAAGGACGGTTTCTGTGAAGCGGTTTCCGCCCTGGCATTGATCAGCAGCGTGAAGTCGGCCGGATCCTTGACCCAGGACGGGATCAGTCCCCAGCGGACCAGATGAAACCGCCGTGTGCCATCCAGGGTCTGGCGGACGATCGCGAGCGGCTGGGTCGGCGCGATGTTGTAGCGCGGCGGAAAATTCGGCCGGTCGACGTAATCGAAAAAGCTCCGCACGGCGTCCGGCGGTGTTGTCAGGGCCAGGCGGCCGCACATCGCATTCACTCCCTGGCTTTTCGCATGCGGCCGGAAGCCGTTTCCGGACGCGACAGCCTTCCGACAAGTTAGGCAATTGGAAATAAAAAAGAAGTACCGTAAGGCCTAAGCGAATAACAGGGGGACATTATGGAATGTTTGCAGCCAGTGCTGGGCGCCGGGGATCTGGCAGCCGAAAGGCTGGTGCAGGCAAACATCAATCCCCAGACTGGCCTCGCCACGGACTATCTCAATCATTTCAACGAAGTGATGATGCTTCTCGAAATGCTTCCCGACATGCCGGACTGTGCCGAGGACGTGCTTGAGTGGGAGCCGCTCGACTACGAGGGGCATTTCGAGAATTCCACCTTCAAGGACAAGAACCTCGCCATCCAGGCCTACCATGCCGCGCCGAATTACCTGCGTGAGCACCTGGAAAAGCAGGTCTTCCGCATCAACACGCTCGTGGGCAACATCCAGGACCAGCTGCGTCAAACGCCTGATCCCGCACTCGTGGCAGCGGAAATCGCCGATAGAGCCACGATCGAAATCAAGCCCTTGATCGCCATTGCCGGAGCCGTCATCCACGGTCATGTGGAACCGGAGGCAACCCAGCACGAAGGCGATGGCGCCCAGGCGGAAATCGACGCCCTGTTCGCCTGAGGCAAGGCGGCCTATTCTCGCCTCCAGGAATCGTTTCCTACTTGCCGAGGCTCCATGTCCAGATTCTATCCCGATGCGCCGCGCGCCGGTGTCAGCGTCCTTTGCCACCGCAACGGCCGCGTGCTGCTCGTCCAGCGCGGCAAGGAGCCTTACAAGGGTTGCTGGAGCCTCCCCGGCGGCTTGATCGAACTCGGCGAGACCTTGCGGGACGCCGCCGCTCGCGAGCTTCTGGAAGAAACCGGCGTCACCGCCGACCTCGGGGAACCTGTCGAGACATTCGAGTCCATCCAGCGGGACGAAGCCGGACAGGTTGCCACCCATTTCATCCTGTCGGTTTTCTGCGGGACGTACCTTGCCGGCGAGCCTGTTGCGGCGGACGACGCCGCAGCTCTTGCATGGGTGCACCCGGAAGATCTCGATGCCCGGCCGACGACGCCGGGAACGCCTGCACGCATCCGCCGGCATCTCGGGCTCTGAGCGCGCCTGCCGCTATTCTTTGGATCAAGGAATATCGTGCCACCGCAGGGCTTGCGGGCAGGCGCGGTGTTCAGCATGATCCGGCCATGATCATGAACCGCCTGCCGCCCGTTTTCCGCCGGACCGTCTTTGCCCTCGCTCTCGGGCTCCTCGCTCCGGCAGCAACGGCATCGGCGCAGGACCTTTCTCCAGACGCCCCGCCTTACGAACAGCAACTCATGCGGCTTGCGGAGATCTTCGGCGCGTTGCATTTCCTTCGGCCGATGTGTCAGGAACAAGATGATCCGAGCTGGCGCGAGCGGATGGAAGACTTTCTCGACGCGGAAACGCTCGATGAAAACCGCCGGCGACGCTTCATCGAGCGCTTTAACCAGGGTTATCGTGGTTTCTCAGTTGCTTACCGCGAATGCACCGATGCCGCCCGTCTCGCAATGGGACAGTATCTCACTGAGGGCGAGACCATCATCGGCGACGTCACCAGCCGCTACGGTCGGTAAATTCTGCAAAAATCTTCAATTCGTTACGGGTTGGTTAACCATTTGAATCAAATTTGTGGGTGGCCGTTAAGTTTGCGTTCACGGTTGCTTATCAGCACGGATCACCGTGCTAGGATAAAAGCACAAGATTCGGGGCAGGAACACGTTGAGGTTGTCCCCTTAACGTTCGGGAAGGACCGGTTAGGAAGCGCATGATAAACGACGATTATGCCGATGCGGCTATGGAAGCCGAATTTGCCGAAGACGAAGACATCAGACGTGCGGCACTCGGTTTCATTTCCGACGCCTGGGCGGAAGCGATTGCAAATGGTGTCGACGCTGATGCCGTGGCCCATGCGGCCATGTTCACCGCCCTGGCGGACCTGGTGGCCGCCTATGGCGAGGATGCCGTTGCCAAGCTGGCCGAGGGCCTGCCGGACCGCATTCTCCAGGGCGACTATACCGTGAACCGCGTCCTGCAATAGGCCCGCGACCCGCGTTGCAATGAGGCCGGCCCGTCCGGCCTTTTTGATTCTGGGTGCAAGACCGGGAAGATCAGCCGTATTTCCTAGAGAATACGGCCATGACCCAGCACATCCAGCGTCAGATTGAGATAAATCAGTATCCCGAAGGCGACGAGCAGAAAGCCGGCGATATGGTTGGCCCTGTCCAGCCAGGCGTCGTCGATGCGCGACTTGAAATGGGAGACCGTGGCCGACACAAGCACCCACCAGGAGGTCGCTCCGGCGCTGACGCCGGCGACCATTGTCAGTGCTGCGAAGTGATCGTCAGGGTCCGGCCGGTAATCGCCGAGACCACCGAAAATGGCGATGAAGGCGAGCACGGCGCCCGGATTGGTGATCGCCATGAAGAAGGCGGTTGTCGCATCGCCCAGGAAGCTGTGATCCCTGCCGTTGCCATCCGCGTCGAGATGGGGATGCGTGAACCAGATCTTGATGCCGAAGACGATCAGGATGGCACCGCCAAGAACCTCGATCAGATCGAACTGTCCCTCGATGAAATTGGTGACGGCGGAAACGCCGAAGATGGCAGCCGCGGCAAAGATCGTGTCGGCGACCACCGCGCCGAGCCCGACATAAACACCGTGGCGGAAACCGCCGCGAACCGCATGCTGGATCGCCGTGACATTGACCGGACCAACAGGGGCTGTCGTGAGGATGCCGACAAAATATCCGATCAGCGCATATTCGAAAAATGACACGGCCGGTCCCGCTGCTCCTCTCACGGCTTGAATTTAAGGCGAACGGGCCTCTCGATAGCGGCCCCGGGGCATCCTGACAAGGCAAGACAATTTCCGTCCGCCTGTTTTCAGTGTCACACGAATTGTTTAAGGAATGGCGCGATGGGATTCTGTCCGCGTCCCGGTTAAAGACGTGACGGAGGCAGGACCGGAAGAGATGAGGTGGCAGCAATGAATGGGTCGACAGTGATGGGTGTTATGGTGGCCGGCCTGGTGGCGGGGAGCCTGTTCGCCGCGCCGGCCCTTGCCAAAACCGTGGAAGTCCAGACGATCCCGGTAACGCCGGCGGCAGACTCTTCCGCGCCTGCGATCCCCGCAGGGGATATCGACACGCCGGACGGGAGCGGGCCAACGGCGCCTCGCAACGCGGCCAGCCCCGCGGGCGACGACCTGCCACAGGTGCTCTACAACACCGACATGCTGCCCAAACAGGTCAAGCGCATGCATGACCAGCTCAAGGAAGCGGCCCTTTCCGGCAACATGGAACGGCTGCGCATGGTCCTTGAAAGCAACGAGATGCCACCGACCGTGTCCTTTGGTGCCACGGATGATCCCATCGACTTCTTGAAGGAAAGTTCAGGCGACGGTGAAGGCTTTGAAACCCTGGCCATTCTCGCCGACATCCTGGATGCCGGTTTCCTGCATGTCGATCAAGGCACGGCCCAGGAAATGTATGTCTGGCCCTATTTCGCCCGCTATCCGCTCGACAGCCTGACGCCGGAACAGAAGGTCGAACTGTTCCGCATCGTCACCGCCGGAGACTTCGCCGGCATGCAGGAATTCGGCGGCTGGACCTTCTACCGTGTCGGCATCGGCCCGGACGGTACGCTGCATTATTTCGTGGCAGGGGATTGAGAACCGGGTCCTTCTGGTGGAGCCCGCAGGTCATTTGCGCAGGTAATTGCCCCGGCGCCGCACGGCATCCCCTTGCGGGGTTTTCCAAAAATGGCGACACTCATTGCGTGCATTCGGGAGCGGTCTTGCCGAGACAGCTTACCGGACCACTTCTACCTGGCGTCCTGCCGACGATACTTGAAAGTGATTCCACCATGACAAGGCTCTGCACTTCGCTTCTAATTGTGTCCCTGCTCGCTCTCGGCGGTTGCCAATCGAGCGGTCAGTCCAATGGCGGGCTCGAGGACGGCAGCGCCGCACCGCCGGTCACCGATCTGAGCGCCATCAACCAGGGTCCTGACGGAGACCCAGACGAATGCGCAGGCGCTATGTCAGAAGGCACTTCGATGACCCCGGGCTGCTGACGGAGCCAACAAGTTCCAAGTTCCAAGTTCCAAGTTCCAAGTTCCAAGTTCCCAGACCAGCAACGCCAGACTTGAGGCCAGTTGCAATGGCGTTTGTTGCTATGCCGGTCGTTTCCTGTTTGCCCGCCACGTTTTGGATGGGACATCGGTCAGGCAGTAGTGCCTCGCCCGTGCACTATGATGGTCCGGACGCCTTCACCCGCCTTCCGGCGGTGCCCAGCCTGCGTCCCTGAGCCCGTTGAGCATCGCATCGACGATCCGCCCATCGGCCTGGTGCACGCGCAGAAAGGCGGACGGGTCACGGTTGAGACCCGGAGAAATTTCCGCCATCTTGTCCAGAGCCGCGCGAGCTGCCGCGCCATTTCCCAGTTCCGATTGGGCGATGGCGACGAGGCACCAACTGACCCCCGATCCATCAATGGCACCTGTCTTTGCAGCGGTCAGCATTTCCGCAAATCGCCTGTTCAGAAGATGATCGATTGCAATCAAGTGAAAATACCACCCGGGTGCGTTCGTTGTGCGGTCAATGGCACTTTGCAGAATCGGGATGCCTTCCTCGAAATTGCCGACCACCGCAAGCCGCCAACCTAGTTGAGCAAGCGAGTCTGGATCGTAAGGATTTATCTCGACTGCCTTTCTCGCGAAGCGTTCGCCTTCTGCAATGCTGCCCATGTAATGATTTATGGAAGACATCGCCTTCAGCGCCAGAACACTGTTGGCGTCGAGGGTCAGTGCGTGAGATGCCGCATCCAGCCCGCGGTCGAAAAACAGTTCCTTTTCGCCCTTTTTCGCGAAACCGAAACGGGCAGCATCGAGATAGATCCAACCAAGCATCGCCCAGGCTTCGGAATAACCCGGATCCGCGATAACCGCCCGCTCCAGACAGGCCCGCAAGACCGGATGGAGCTCTGCCGAAAACTTCCGGCGGTAGACGTAACCGCGCAGAACACATTCGAAACTGTCGGCACTTGGGTCAAAATCAGCAGCAAGGCTGCTGGTCAATTCTGTCTTGATCAATCCGTAAGGCTGGCCAACGATCGTGCCAATGTCTGCTGCGATGCTTCGTTCGATTTCCAGAAGCGTCGAGCGGTTACGGGCACGGTCGTAACTTCCCGACCAGAGCACACGGCCGCTCGGAGCGTGCACCAATCTTGCACCAACGCGAATGAGTTCACCTTCCGATACCACCGACCCCGAAATCAGAAATGCCGCACCATGCGCGCCTAAAAGTTCCGCAGGGTCGAGCGGTTCGAAGCTCGTGCGTGCAACGGCAGGCAAGAATATCCTGAAGTCCGGAAACCTGCTCAGGACGGTCATTATCTGATCTGCGATACCGGCCGCCAGCAACTCCTGATCGGCATCTTCCGATGCCACCGTGAAGGGAAGAACCATCACCGAGGGTCTGGAGGTGTCCGATTTCGACGGCACCTTCCAGAAATTCCCCGTGGCGTAACCCGCTCCAAGTGCCAGCAGCGCAACCAAAGAGGCGGCAATCGCCAGATACAGAGGCATTCGCCTCCCTGTTACCGCTGGCGGTTCCGGTTGATCGCCGGCGGGCGCCGGCTGGACTTCATCTGGAGCCTGTGCCAGTTGCTGGTGATCGCGATGCGCCTCTTCAAAGGACGCTTTGGACTGATTGTGAAACCTCGGTGCGTATTGTCCTTTCGGTATGGATATCCGCAAGAGATTGCCTGCGCCTTCGGAAATGTAATAGCTGTCCAGATCATGCCTGAGCCGGCGGGCTTCCAGGCGGACGATCGGATCGGATTGCGGATTGAAGGTTTCGTCCCGGTTAAAGACGGCAAGTCCGATCGCATATCCCTTCAGGGTCTCTGACCGGCCTGCCAGGGTCTCCTCGACCAGGTATCGCAGCATTTCGCGCCGCTTTGGTGTTGCACAAAACGTCTCGCTGTCCAGCACGCGCTGCAACTCGCCAAGAATCTCTTCCCGCTGGTGAAAGCTCCCGGAGTTCTCGGACCGGTCTTCGTTCCTGCTTTGCGAGCCCATCGAAACTTCCTGCAACAAAAACCGTGTGAAACTATTCAGGTTAACCCCGTTTGTCATCAGTAACATTCTCGATGGCCGTTTCCTGTGACGGCTGCACGGCAAAACCTCAGGTTCGTACCCGGGTACGAACCTGTTCACACCTTGTAGCCTGCCACTTTCCCTTGTGTAATCCCATTGAAATTTCCCAGGGGCAATCGTCAGCGGGGCAACGGGGTCATGCCGGCAACAGCTCTCATCATGCGCCGTTTCGGTGTGGACGAACTGGCAGTCCATCGTTTGTGCAGCCGCAGTCCTGAATTCAGATCGCTTTGCGATGACTTTGCAACTGCTACTTGCGCGCTTGAGCGCTGGCGGGCAGACCCGGTCAGAGCAAGGGACTACCGCACGTTGTTAGATGAGCTCGAAAGAGAGATTTCACGCTTCCTGGAGGGAAGCACCAACCAATTGGGGGCCATCCCGGCCGCCGCTCCAAATAGATAGTACAGGAGCATGAAGGTATGCCTAAACAACTTTTGACGGCGCTCGCCGCCGCAGCATTGGCGTGTACCGCGATGACGAACGTCGCATTCGCGCAAGATGCGAAGAAACCGAACATTCTGTTTATCGTGTCTGACGACACCGGCTATGGCGACACTGGCCCTTATCTCGGTGGCGATGCTCGTGGCATGCCGACGCCGAACATCGACAAGCTGGCCGATGACGGCATGATGTTCACCCATTTCTATGCCCAGCCGAGCTGCACGCCCGGCCGGGCCGCAATGCAGACGGGCCGCATTCCCAACCGCTCCGGCATGACCACCGTCGCCTTTCAGGGCCAGGGTGGCGGCTTGCCCGCAGCCGAATGGACGCTGGCGTCCGTTCTGAAGACCGGCGGTTATGACACCTATTTCACCGGCAAATGGCACCTGGGCGAAGACGACTACGCCCTGCCGAACGCCCAGGGCTACGACGTGATGAAACATGTCGGCCTCTATCACCTCAACGCCTACACTTACGCCGACCCGACCTGGTTCCCAGACATGCCGAAAGAGCTGCGGGAAATGTTCGAGAAGGTCACGAAGGGTTCGCTTTCCGGCAAGGCGGGGGAAAAGGCAACCGAGGACTTCAAGATCAACGGCCAGTATGTCGATACGCCCGACAAAGGCGTTGTCGGCATTCCGTTCTTTGATGGCTATGTTGAAAAAGCCGGCCTGGAATTTCTCGAAGAAGCCGCCAAGAAGCCAGATACCCCCTTCTTCATCAACGTCAACTTCATGAAGGTGCACCAACCGAATCTGCCGGCGCCGGATTTCGAGGGCAAGTCGATCTCCAAGACCAAGTACGCCGACTCTGTTGTCGAACTGGATGCGCGTATCGGCAACCTCGTCAACAAGCTCGACGAACTGGGTCTTTCTGACAACACTATCGTCTTCTGGACAACCGATAACGGTGCCTGGCAGGACGTCTATCCGGACGCGGGCTATACGCCGTTCCGCGGAACCAAAGGCACCGTCCGCGAAGGCGGCAACCGGGTCCCTGCAATCGTGCGCTGGCCAGGTCACGTCAAGCCTGACAGTAAAAGCGCTGCCGTCGTCGGCGGTCTCGACCTGATGGCTACCTTCGCCTCTGTCGCCGGCATCAAGCTTCCGGAAAATGACCGTGAAGGTCAGCCGATCATCTTCGACAGCTACGACATGACCCCGGTCTGGGAAGGCACTGGTCCGTCTGAACGGAAATCCTGGTTCTACTTTACCGAAAACGAGCTTTCGCCAGGTGCCGCCCGTGTCGGAAATTACAAGGCAGTGTTCAACCTGCGCGGCGACGACGGCGCTTCCACCGGTGGTCTTGCTGTCGACAGCAACCTCGGCTGGAAAGGTCCTGAAAGCTATGTTGCAACCGTTCCGCAGATCTTCAACCTGCTCGCCGACCCGCAGGAACGCTACGACATGTTCATGAACAACTTCACCGAACGTACCTGGTACCTGCCGGTGATCAACGACGAGGTGAAAAAGCTCGTTGAATCCTACATCAAGTATCCGCCGCGCAAGCTGCAGAGCGAAGTCTATACCGGACCCATCACACTGACCCAGTACCAGCGCTTCAAGTATGTCCAGGATGCCCTGAAGCAGGACGGCTTCAGCATCGGATTGCCAACCGGCAACTGATCTAGCCCGCTAAATCAGTCCGTCTCTCGTCACGGAGAGACGGACACCACTTTGCGACCCTCGCGGATTTCCTAAAGGACTGAACCATGCGTCCCTATTCCACTCTACGTGGACTTGTTGCGGCTCTCGCCGGAACGTTTTTGCTCGCATCCGGTGTAACCGCACAGACTGACCCCCTACCGTCCTGGAACGACGGCGATAACAAAAAGGCCATCGTCGAGTTTGTCGAAGCCGTCACCAAGGAAGGTGGCGCAGATTACGTGGCGCCTGGCGATCGTATTGCGACCTTCGACAATGACGGCACGCTCTGGGTCGAGCATCCGATGTATACCCAGCTCGCTTTCGCGCTCGACCAGGTCAAGGCGATGGCTCCGGACCATCCGGAATGGAAGACCACGCAGCCTTTCCAGGCGGTGCTGGAAAACGACATGGAAGCCCTCGGCAAGGCTGGTGAAAAAGGCTTGATGGAAATCGTCGCGGCGACCCATGCCGGCATGAGTACCGATGATTTCGAGAAAACCGTTTCCGACTGGCTCGCAACGTCCAAGCACCCCAAATTCGACAAGCCCTATACCGAACTCGTCTACCAGCCGATGCTCGAGCTTCTGGACTATTTGCGCGCCAACGATTTCAAGACGTTCATCGTCTCCGGTGGCGGCATCGAGTTCATGCGGCCCTGGACCGAAAAGGTTTACGGCATTCCGCCGGAACAGGTCGTCGGCTCCTCCATCGTTACCGAATATAAAGTCGTGGACGGAGTGCCGAAACTGATGCGTACCCCGAAAGTCGACTTCATTGACGACAAGGTTGGCAAACCCGTCGGCATCCTCACCCATATCGGCAAGCGCCCCATCGCCGCATTCGGCAATTCCGACGGTGACTACCAGATGCTGCAATACACCACCGCCGGCACAGGCAAGCGCCTTGGCATGTTCGTTCATCATGACGACGGTACCCGAGAATATGCCTATGACCGCAAGACCCATTTCGGAACCCTGGACAAGGGTCTTGATGACGCGTCGAACGAAGGCTGGCACATCATCAGCATGAAAGACGATTGGAAGCAGATTTTTCCGGCAGAATAGTTCAACTTGAGGCAACGCCCCATCGGCCCTGCAAACCCCGGAAAGTCCATGCTGCCGCAACGATGCCTGATCGCGATATGCTTAAGTCTCTGGGCAGGCATCGCCTTTGCCAACAGCACTATGTCAGCCGAAAGCCCCGCCTTTATCGGCACCTCGTCTTGTTCGGGGTGCCACGAAACCGAGACTTCGGCCTGGAAGATCTCCGACCACGCTCATGCCTGGATGGAGCCACGGCCAGAGACCGTCGACGGTGACTTCGGGGACGTGACCTTCACGCACAAAGGCCGGACCAGCCGGTTCTTCCAACAGGACGGTACCTATTTCATCGAGACGGACGATGTTCCAGGCGAAACACAAACTTTCAGGGTGACCGGTGTCGGCGGTATCCGGCCTTTGCAGCAATATCTCGTCGAGACGGAGCCCGGACGGGTCCAGTCTTACGACATTGTCTGGGACCAGGAAAAGAAGCGCTGGTACCACCTTTACGGTGAGACAGCACCGCCTCCCAGCGACGGGCTGCATTGGACGGGATCTTACAAGAACTGGAATGCGCGCTGTGCCGAATGCCATGCCACGGGCTTTGAAAAAAACTACGACCCGGCCGCTCGCCGCTATTCCAGCCGGCAAGCGGAAATCGGCGTCGGCTGCGAGGCCTGTCACGGCCCCGGCGAGGCACATGCAGCCTGGGCAGCGGATCCGGAGACTTACGCAAAAAGTCCGTTTCCCGGCACCGGTTCTACCGGTCGCCTGATCGATTTCTCCGAAGCCTTGCCCGAAACGGAAATCCAGCAATGCGCCGGCTGCCATTCACGGCGCGAAGCCTTCGAGGATGGCAATCCCCTTCCCGGCACGCCTTTTCATGACGCCTACCGGCTTTCCCCCCTGCGGCAGGGTCTCTACCATGCCGACGGCCAGATCCTGGACGAGGTCTATGTCTACGGGTCTTTCCTGCAGTCGAAGATGCACGCCAGCGGGGTCCGGTGCTCGAACTGCCACGACCCGCACAGCGGACAGCTGAAGGCGGAAGGCAACGCGGTCTGCACTCAGTGCCACAGCCCTGCTGGGAACGAGGCTTTTCCAGCGCTTCAGACAAAACTCTACGACGACCCGTCGCATCATTTCCATGAAGCCGGAACGCCTGGAGCCGCGTGCAAATCCTGTCACATGATCGAGCGTGTCTATATGGGCATCGACGGCCGGCGCGATCATTCCTTCCGGGTTCCGCGCCCGGATCTCTCAGAAAAGCTTGGCACGCCCAATGCCTGTAGCGATTGCCATGCCGACAGGCTGGCTTCCTGGGCGGCGTCGGAACTCGCAAAACGCTTCCCTCAGAGCAGACATCGCGGACCGCATTATGGTGAAGTCTTTTCTGCTGCACGGCAGGACCCGGGCGTTGCCGCCGAGGATCTGCTTGCAATTGCCAAGCGGGGCAGCTTTCCGGCGATCGTACGCGCAACTGCGCTCGATCTGCTGATGCCTGCAGCGACGCCAGAACTTGCGGCAGACACGGCCGGCCTGATCTCGGACCCCGCTCCTCTGGTGCGGGCTGCGGCTCTCTCCCTGCAGCAACAGGCACCTACGGCAGAACGCATCGGGCGGGCCGTGCCGGCTCTCGACGATCCGATGACATCCGTACGGATCGCCGCCGCGAGGTTGTTTCTGGGTGCGCCGGTGGCGCATCTGCCACAGGACATCGCACCGGCTGCGGCAAAGGCGATGGCCGAATGGCAGCATTCGCTTGCAAACAAGACCGATTTTCCGGAAATCCATCTCGTGATCGGCGGCACCGCGCTGGTCCTGCGCGATCCGCAGGCAGCCGTTTCGGCTTTCGAGGAGGCGGCACGGCTTGACCCGCAACTGATCAATGCCTGGGTGATGCAGGTGCGAATCCGGCTGGCTATCGGCGATATGGCGGGGGCGCAGCTTGCATTGCAGAAAGCGCTTCTGGCCAACCCGGGCAATCCGACACTCGAACAGTACCGGACCCAGATTCAATGACGAACCGGGCACAAGCCCTGCGTTGCGGACCCAAGTTAAGGAGAGACGGATGACGGACTACGCAAGGCTGGAGGCAGTGGTGGATGCAGCAGCCGGCGAGATCTGGGATCTGGCCAGGAGTGTCTGGGAATACGCGGAAGTCGGCTTTGAAGAGGTGAAGAGTTCGGCGCACGCTTCCGGCCTTCTGGAAAAATATGGATTCCGGATTGGCGATCGCGGCATCGGCGGCCTGGATACATCCTGGATCGCCACCTGGGGAAGCGGTTCTCCAACCATAGGCATACTGGTAGAATATGACGCCCTGCCGGGCCTCGGAAACGACATCAAGCCTACCAGGACACCTGCTCCGAGCGGCAACACGAACGGCCATGGCTGCGGTCACAACCTGATCTGCTCAACCGCCATCGGCGCCGCGATCTCGCTGAAAACACATATGGAAAACGAGAAGATCCCCGGTACGCTGAAGGTGATCGGTTGTCCGGCCGAGGAAAAGATGACGGGCAAGAACTACATGGCCCAGGCTGGTGCCTTCAAGGGTCTTGATGCCTGTCTGCACAGCCACCCAAGCCCGCTCAACACCGTGTGGAACTTTCATTCAACCGCCATGGTCGATCTGATTATCGAGTGGAAGGGCGTGACGGCCCACGCCGGTGCCGCCCCGTGGCTGGGTCGCAACGCCGTGCACGCGCTGGAGGTGTTCCTCGTGGCCGCCAACATGATGCGTGAGCAGATACTGCCGACCGCGCGCCTGCACTACCAGATCCTGGAGGGCGGTCTCGCCGTCAACGTCGTGCCAGACTACGCCAAGGTGCTTGTCCGATACCGGGGGCCAAACGCCGAAAACTGCACCAGATACAAGAACTGGCTGGCCGATATGGCCAAGGGCGCCGGACTTGCGACCCAGACGAAGGAAACGGTGACGCTGATCACCGGCACACTGGACGTCGTCGGCAACGATCCGCTTGCGAAAAACGGTTATGGTCACGTTCAGCGCTACTTTCCAATCGACTGGACGGATGAAGAACAGGCCTATGCCAGGGCCATCCAGAAGGAAATGGGTGTTCCCGAGACCGGCATGGCAACGACGATCGCGCCTATGCCGACAGCAAAGGTGGAAGTGGGCGCGTCCTCCGATGTCGGCGATGTCAGCTGGAACGTGCCGACTATGGGCGTGGTCTATGCGGCCTGGCCGCAGGGCCTGCCTCCGCACCAGTGGGGCTGCACCGCCTGCCACGGCATGAGCATCGGCCGGAAGGCGACAATTCAGGCGGCAAAGGCAGTGGCGGCAGCGGGGCTCGACCTGCTGACGCAGCCGGACCTGGTCAAGTCGGCCTGGGATGATTTCCGAAAACAAACCAGGGGCCAGCCCTATGTCAGCCTCAATGAACTGCCGAAACCTCCGGGTGGAGAAATGATCCCTTCCGAAAGGCATCACTATGAATGTTGCATCCACGCGGCGATGGAGCATTACGGCATCGACGTCCCGGCTTCCGATCCGGAGACGGATGCGACGATCACGTGAAAGGAAAGGGGGGATCGTGCGGCCCACTGAACCGTTTGGCGCCGGTATCAGGGTAACTTTCAATGCCGTTTTCGCCATCTACGGCACACAGATAGCTCATCGCTGAACGCCTCTTTCTCTGCCGAGGCAGTTCAGATTGGTGGATCGAACCACTATGTTGCCGCTAGATCACACGAAGATACAAACTTTGCAGGCAACAAACAAACGCAACCTTTCCAGCTGTGGTTTGCTAAACTCGCAGCCGGAATTTTCGAATTTTAACGCATGTCGGAGCCGTCCTTCGTCAGGCTGTCTGCGAGTTGACCAGGCCGTTGCCTACAGAGGCGGGACACAGGAAAAATTCTATGCTGAAAACAGGTCTGACTGGACTGGCGTTCGGACTGTTCTGCCTCCTGCAAGGGGCCCCCGCATTGGCGGCCGACCTGCCTCAGGAGCCGGCCGTAACGCCGGCGGAAATCGTTCAGGAGCGATGGTCGTTTGCAATAACCCCCTATTTCTGGATGGCAAGCCTTGGCGGCGAAACGATAGCGGGTGACGACATCAGCATGCCGTTCAATCAGGTCCTGGAAAATCTCAATTTTGCGCTCATGACGTCCGCCGCAGCGGAGAAAGGCCGCCTGGGCTTTTACACAGACCTGATCTACATGCACCTGGAAGGCTCCAAGTCGACAACGGCAAATATTGTCGGCCGGAGCTTCAAAGCCAATCTGGACGCGACTCTGAAAGGCTTCGTCACCACCAATTCAGTCGGCTACAAGGTCGTCGATACACCAGGCACGGGGATCGCCGGGTTTGCCGGGTTCCGTTATCTCTGGCTGCAAAGCGATCTCGACTTTTCGCTCGGCAACTTCAGTGCAAGCGCAACCGGCCAGGGACAGGTGATCGATGCGGTGGCCGGCGTTCGAGGCGAAACCAAACTCTCCGATCAATGGTCGCTCGGCTATTACGGCGATATCGGCACCGGTCAGTCGGACGTTACCTGGCAGCTTTACGGCGCGATCGGTTACGAAATCAGGAATATCGACCTCTTCGCCGGCTACCGCTACATCGGCTGGCGTTTCGATGATGTGGCCGGTCTCGACGACCTCGACATCCACGGTCCTGCCATCGGGGCAAGATTCAAGTTCTGATCAAGGAGCCTCTGCTTGCCCCCTTCCGGCGGACTGGTGCACGGATCGAGCTTCCTGCCGTCCTTTGTTGGTCCAGTTATGGCTTCGCACGCTCCAGAGCCTCCCGCATCCATTTGAATGCGGGAGGCTCTCCCATTTGATATCAGACCACCTCAGACGACCTGAAGCGGCTGCAGTATATCCGTTGCCTTATGGTTTTCGTCGACACCTTCGATCATGAACACCTCACCCCTTGCCCGCGCCAGCCGAAGCGGCAGGATTTCGCGGTAGGCCGGCGACAAGTACCAGGCTTCGGCCTTCTGCCTGTCAGGGAAGGCGATCACGATCAGGTCGCCGCTGAAAGTGCCTTCCAGCTGGTGCTTTTCACCACCATGGATGAGAAAGCGACCGCCGAAGGGAGCCAGCGTGGCGTCAATCCCTTCAAGATAGGCTACAATTTCCGGCCCCATGTCGACTTCACGCAGATGGCCGACGGCATAGCAGGTCATCGTGGTTTCTCCAGACTCGGTTCAGGCAGCAACAACACGGTTCTGTGCCGCCTGCCACTCCAGCAACGTAAGCACGGTGACGGCTGCGGCCTGCGCGAGAAGAAATGTCCAGCCGAGAGCGTTGGGGGCAATCAGTCCCAGGACCGGCAAAGCGACGCTTGCCAGCACCCAGAGCAGATTGCCGTAGATCACGATCGACGCCGCCCAGCCGGGAACCTGCCCCACGCGGGAGAAGATCCCCATGAAGAGCGCGACCGGAAACAGGAACAGGCCGGCCCAGAAAAGAAGTGAAGCATCGATCTGCGTCAGAGCGGAGATCGGGCCCGAGGCAACGGCAAGCAGCGCTCCCGTTGCAAGGCAGGTAGCGGCATCGATGACGAGAAGCGACTTCAGGTTCAGGAGTACGGGTTGGTTGGTCATGTCCGTTCCTTTCAAGACCGGGTTGCGCCGCGATCGGCGATGACCGGATCCTGTCGCCCGGATGTGCTGAAGTCGATTACGTTGGAGGTAATTGAACCGAGAAAAATACGCGCCTAATCTCAGCACATGATTACACAGCAATCTTCGGCCGGAGATCTGCTCCGCCAGTGGCGCCAGCACCGGCGCCTGAGCCAGCTGGCCCTTGCCTCCGATGCAGGGATTTCCCAGCGGCACCTGAGTTTCCTGGAATCCGGCCGTTCCCGTCCCAGCCGGGACATGGTGATGCATCTGTCGGAACAGCTGGATGTCCCTTTGCGGGAACGAAATGCGATCCTGGTCGCTGCAGGCTATGCGCCGCACTTTCCGCAATCCGACCTGCAGGACAAGGCACTCTCCGCTGTCAACGATGTCATCCGGCAGATCCTGGACGGCCACCTGCCCCATCCGGCCCTGGCTGTGAACAGGCACTGGGAGCTTCTTGCCGCCAATGCCGCCGTCTACGCGCTTCTGGAAGGCGTTGCGCCGCATCTTTTGGACGCGCCGGTGAATGTACTCCGCCTCAGCCTGCACCCGGAAGGTATCGCACCGCGCATATTGAACCTGAATGAATGGCGTGAGCACATCCTGATGCGGCTGGCGCACGAGATAGACCGGTCCGCAGACCCGAAACTCGCCGCCCTGCGCGACGAGCTTGCCGCGATGCCGGTAGAACCACAGACTGATCCAGCACCGGCAGGACCGGCTGCGGACAACCGCATCGCCATCCCGCTCCGCTTGCAGGGGCCGAACGGTCCGCTGAACTTCCTCAGCACCACGACCGTCTTCGGCACGGCGGTCGACGTAACTCTCTCGGAGGTCGCCATCGAGGCGTTCTTTCCGGCGGATGCTGCAACTGCCGAGGTGATGGCCGCGTTGGCGAAGTCCTAGGGTCAGAACGCAAAGCGACCAATCGCAGCTTCGCTGCCCCGTCCTATTTCCCGCAGATCGCAAACAGTCCGGCCCGGGACGTGACACCGAGCTTGGCATAGGCGCGCTTGCGGTAGGTGATGACGGTCGAGGGGGCGACGTCGAGTTCGGCCGCGATGGCCTCGGCCTTGTAGCCTGACAGGATCCCGAGACATACGGCCTGCTCACGCTCGCTGAGAGCTGCCAGAGGCGGTGGCAGGCCGGTGTCCGACATGTGCTCGAAATGCAGGAGCGCCAGCCGGCCCGCAAGACGGGCAAGGTCCGCGTCGCATTCAGGACCGGCAGGATCACCCTGATAGAGACTGACAAAAAGGCGGAGCGTTTCGCCGACGGCAAGCAGAGTTGTTTTCGCCTTGAGACCGGGCGCTTCGAAGAAGAGATGCCGGTAGTCCGGGGTCATTCGCGCTTCGATGTCGCTCAGCCGGCGTAGCGTGACGCTGTTCGTCGGCCCATCGAGCAGGTCCTGCAACAGCGGGTCCTGCCTGTACCAGCCATCCAGATAGGTCTCTGCAAGCTCTCCGGCCATCGACGTCTTGCTGAAGTGCCAGGAAAGCAGACAGCGCGCCCGGGCCTCCTCGATGGAAAACACCATGATCTGGTCAATGCCGAGCGCTTCCGCAAAAGCGACATAGGCTTGCGCAAAGGTCTCCGAGCCGAGCTCTGTCAGGCAGGCATCAATGTTGCGGACGATTGTCTCCATGAGATGCTGATAGCATGTCCTCCATCAAGGGGGACAGACGCGACATGCCAGGATGCTTATCCTTGCGGGCAGCCAGGGAGGAAGACCATGAGACCGGCAGGACGCGCAGACACGGACTCGCTCTATTTCACCTATCCGCATTTCGATGCACCGGCGGACCGTAGCCGGCTTACCGAAAGAGCCCCGATTGCCATTGCCGGTGGCGGTCCGGTCGGCATGACTGCCGCGCTGGCGCTCGCCCGCGAAGGTGTCCGCTGCGTCCTTCTCGATGCCAAGTCGACTTTCAACGACGGCAGCCGCGCCATCTGTATTGCCCGGCAAAGCTACCACATTCTTGACCGCCTCGGCGCCGTTGCGCCTTTCCTGGAAAAATCTCTCGGCTGGACCATGGGCCGGAGCTTCTATCGCGGCCGTCAGATCCTGGAATTCGAGATGCCGGACAGTCCGCGCGAAAAATTCCGGCCGATGTACAATCTCGAACAGCAATATATCGAGCAGTTCCTCTGGGAGGCGATCACAAAGGAACCGCTGATCGAAACCAGATGGCAGAGCCGGGTCTTGGCTGTTCAGGACATTGCAGATGGTGTCCGCCTCACCGTGGAAGATACCAACGGCGCCTATCAGCTCGACTGCGACTGGCTGCTGGCTGCGGACGGCGCGCGCAGCACCGTCAGGACCCTGCGGGGCCTCCGTCTCAAGGGCGAAAATTTCGAGGGCCGCTACGTGATCGCGGATGTCCAGATGGATCACGACTACCCGACAATCCGCAGGGCGCTGTTCGACCCCGATTGCCGGCGGGGCGGTACGATCCTTGTACATCGCCAGCCGGACAATATCTGGCGCATCGACTATCAGCTTCGCGACGGCGAGGACGAGGCGGAAGCGATCCGCGAGGAAACCGTGCGCGCCGCTGTCGCCGCCGTTCTGGCGGACCTGGGTTATACCGGCGCCTGGGATCTTGAATGGTGGAGCATCTATTCCGCCAACACGCTGGCCCTCGATGACTATCGCGACGGCCGCATCTTTTTCATCGGCGACAGCGCCCATATCGTGCCGATCTTCGGCGTTCGCGGGCTGAACAACGGCCTTGCGGACGCTCATAACATCGCCTGGAAACTCGCCTGGGTGATGCAGGGCAAAGCCGGGGCGGGACTGCTCGACAGCTACACGCCCGAAAGGCGCGGCGCGACGCTGGATGTCTTCCTCAACGCCTCGAAATCGGCGCGTTTCATGACACCGCCCACTTCCGGCTGGCAGTTGATGCGCGATGCGGCCCTGAACCTGGCTCTGAGCCATCCCTTTGCGGGCCAGCTCGCCAACCCGCGCCAGATGACGCCCTATACCTATGCCGACAGTCCGGGTGTTTCTCCGGACGATCCCGGCTTCGAAGGAGGCCCCTGCCCCGGTGCCCCTCTGCCGGAAGCCCGTGTCGGCGACGGTTTCCTGACCGATCTGCTGGGACCCGGATTCTCCCTGATCACGCTCGATGCAAAGTTGGCTGACAGTCTTGCCGGGCTTGATCTGACACCCGTCGTCTTGCAGCCCGTGTCCGAGGCAGCGGAAGTGCTCTCCGCCGCCCCATCCAGCGCCTATCTCGTCCGGCCGGATCTCCACATTGCGGCCCGCTGGCACAGCGCCACACCAGACGCTGTCAGACAGAGCCTGAACCTTGCCACTGCAGGAGGACTTCAATGACACCGGCCGATCTTGAAACCGTTTATGAGGCTCTCGCAGAACAGCTGGATGCGGCCGGAACCGGCAAACGCGACCTCTATCTCGCCAAGCTGACGCTGCTGCTTGCGCATGATCTCGCCGATGCGGAGCGGGTCCGGCGGCGGATTGTGGAAGCTGCCAGCAATCTCGATGCATGAGGCCCACCTCTCAATAAGCTGAGCCGTTCGGATCGCTGAGATTGTGCCGCTCGGTGCCCTTGAGTGGTGGGTGACCTGATCGTTCTCTCCGATATCTCGATCAAGGATGGCGAGGTCTATTCCGCCAGATTGCGCGAGGGTGCCAATCCGCTCGCGGTTTCTTTTGTGAGCTGGTTTCTGGGGCGTGTCGGCACGCAATCGGACACAGCGGGATCAGACGAAGCTTGAGTCTCCAAGCGCGCACAAACCCGCCATCGTCATCCCGGCCAAGCGCAGCGCGAGCCGGGACCGGGGAGGCACCGTGCGAACCGCCTGATGGTCCGACGAGAGACCCCGGCTCACCGGTCCCGGATCTTCGCTACGCTGCGTCCGGGATGACGAACCGAGGTTTAGCTGTCCAGCTGAACCCGCCGGACGGCGGGCTCGCTGTCAAAAACTTTTTCAGGCAAGCGCCGCGATGACGATGATCTCGACCTTGTATTCCGGCGTGGCCAGCTTGGATTCGCCGGTAGCGCGGGCCGGGGTCTGGCCCGGAGCGACCCAGGCGTCCCAGACGGCATTCATGTCGGCGAAATCCTTCATGTCGTCCAGCCAGATGGTGGCCTGGAGAATGCGGCTCTTGTCGGAGCCGGCCTGGGCCAGCAGACCGTCGATGCGGGCGAGAACCGTCTTGGTCTGCTCGGTGACCGTGTCGCCCGGGTTTCCGACCTGGCCGGCGAGATAGACAAGACCACCATGGATCACGGCCTGGCTCATGCGCGGACCGGCTTCCAGCCGTTTGATATCGGACATGGTTGAATTCCTTTTTAGACTTGAAAAGCGCCCGCCTGGAAAAGGCGGGCAGGATCGAGGGCGGTCACTACCTTTTCGGAAAGCTCGGACGGACGCTTCAAGCAGAGATCCGCGACAAGCCGGGAGAGAGCCGGGGCCGTTTGTACGCCGTAGCCTCCCTGGCCCGCAAGCCAGAAAAAGCCCTCCGCGTCGGGTGCAAAACCGACTGCTGGCGTGCGGTCGGCGACGAAGCTGCGCAGGCCCGCCCAGTTCCGCTCCACCCGCGTCACCGGCATGGTGACAGCCTGCTCGAACCGGTAAAGACCTTCCGCCAGCACCATGTCGTCAGCCCAGGCGTCGTGTGGCTCGACCGGGTCTTCGTCGGCGGGCGAGACCATCAGCTTGCCGGCATCCGGCTTGGCGTACCAGCGCTCCGAGGCACTGGCGACAAGCGGCCAGGTGGTGACGTCGACCCCGTCCGGCGGCGGTACGATGGCTGCCGATCGGCGCATCGGTTGCAGGCCGACTTTCCGTACACCGGCCATCTCAGCAATCTTGTCCGCCCAGGCCCCGGCCGCGTTGATCAGAACCGGCGCTTCAAACGCGCCCTTCGGCGTTTCGACCCGCCAGGTGCCACCATTGTGCAGGATGCGTTGCGCGGGAGCTTCTGTCACGAAGGCAGCACCGTGACGCTTCGAAAGCCGGTAAAAACCCTGCAGCAAGCGGTCAACGTCGATATCCTGCGCATCGCGTTCGATCGCGGCAGCGGCAATGCCTTCCCTTCGAAGCAATGGAAAGAGCGCAACGGCCTCGTCCGCCGTCAGGGTTTCCATTCCGTCCGCACCGTCGAGATACTTATCGAAATCTTCCAGTTCGTCTTCGGCCGCGATCAGCATCTCTCCTCGTGGCGACAGCAGGCTCTGGTCCGAGATTCCTTCCGGTTGCTTCAGAACCGTTTCGGAGGCGGCGTTCAACGCGCGCAAGGTGGCGTTGCCGTAGTTTCGGATGAAGATAGCGGCGGAGCGTCCGGTGGCATGGCGGCCAAGCGCGTCCTCCATCTCCAGGACAGTGACTTTCGCCTCCGGCGCCAAGCGGGCGGCGGCACCTGTTCCGGCAATACCGCCGCCGATGATCAGGAAATCGGAGGTCTCGCTCATGCGTTCTGAAATCCCTTAAGGAAACTGCTGAGGTTGAGGCCGAGTTCTTCCGAGAGATACCCGCCTTCCTGAACGAATAACGTTGGCAGGCCAAGTTTTGCAATGGCAGTGCCGATCCGGGCAAAACCCGGCGTGGTGATGGCAAGGCCTTTCAACGGGTCCTTCTCATAGGCGTCGAGACCGAGGGCGACCACCAGAACATCCGTACCGAAGGCGCGAATATGATCGAAGGCGGTGTCGAGTGCCTCCAGGTAATCGTCGTCACCCGTACCCCGCCCCAGCGGCAGGTTGAGATTTGTGCCCCTCCCCGCGCCCTCGCCGCGTTCATGGCCGTGTCCCCAGAAGAAGGGATAGAAGCGTACCGGATCGGCGTGGATCGAGACGGTCAGCACATCACCGCGTTCATAGAAGATACCTTGCGTGCCGTTGCCGTGATGAACGTCGACATCGAGGATTGCCGGGCGCTTGCCGGCTTTCAGCAAACGTTCGGCAGCAATGGCGGAGTTGTTCAAAAAGCAGAAGCCACCGGCGAGGTCGCCGAAGGCATGATGCCCCGGAGGCCGGGACAGCACGTAGGCCGCCTGCTCGCCAGCGGCCATCAGGTCCGCACCCTGCACGGCGCTCTGGGCGGACCAATAGGCCGCCTCCCAGGTGCCGGCAGCGATCGGGCAGCTTGTATCGGCCTGGTGAAAGCCTGCCTGCCCGACGGCGGAGCGTGGATAGCTTGCCGTGCGCCGGTCGGGATGGACATTCGGAATGACTTCGTCCGAAGCACCTTCGATGCGGCTCCAGCGCTGGTGGATGGTCTGCAGGAAGACGAGATATTCAGCCGAATGCAAAGCTGCGATGGGCCCGAGACCATGATCCTGTGGCGCTTCGAAACGGCAGCCCGCGGCCACCGCACCGGATTTCAGCACCTCGATGCGGCGAGGCTGTTCCGGATTGGCCAGGCGCGTGCCATTGGCCATGAAGTGCTTCGGGTCATGCGCCCACTGGCGGTCGTCAAAAATGGCTCTCATGGGCGTTTCCTCAATGTGTCGAGCGCGGGTCGCGTCAGGTCGAAGACCGTCTCGTTCTGCCGCGCTTCAAAGCCGAGCCGTTCATAGAAGCGGCGGGCAGCCGGATTGCCGCCATAGACAGCAAGCCGCAGGAAGACGGGTTTCCAGCTCGCTGGCGCAAGCTCCAGACTTGCCGCCAGCAACCGCTGCCCCAGCCCTTCTCCACGCGCGGCGCCGTCTACCCAGAGATCCGAGACGTATAGGCCGGTGCCGCCGCGGGTCGTTGAAAAGACCGGAGACGCCTGGAGCACGCCAAGTGTCAGGTCGTCTGCCTCCCGGATCGCCAGAAGGGCAATGAAGGCTGGTGTTTCCGAGAAGCCGTGGCGGATCACGTCGTCAAGGCTGGCGGCATGTGTGTCGCCCATATCTGCCGAGAGCTGCCGGAGCGCTGCATGCACCCGTTCGGCATCGTTGCGCTCCGCGCGTCTGATGGATATGCCGCTCATGGTCAGAAGGCCGTATTTCCAGCGCCCTTGAGGCCGAGCATTGCCCTTGCCTCGTCCGGCGTCGCAACCGTCCGGCCGAGTTCCTCCACGATCTTGCGGATCTTCTCGACCTGCTCCGCATTGGAACGGGCGAGTTTGCCCTTGGCGATATAGAGGTTGTCCTCCAGCCCGACCCGCACATGCCCGCCCATCGCGGCCGACATGGTCGCAAACGGGATCTGCTGGCGCCCCGCCGCCAGCACCGAAAACACATAGTCGTCACCGAAGAGCTTGTCGGCCATCCGCTTCATGTGCTGCAGGTTTTCAGGATCGGCGCCGATACCGCCAAGAACACCGAAGACGAACTGGATGAAGAAGGGTGGCTTGATCAGGCCCCGGTCGGCAAAGTGCCGCAGCATATAGAGATGGCCGACGTCGTAGCATTCGAACTCGAAGCGGGCGCCGCGCTCCTGGCCCATCTTCGTCAGCACGAACGCGATATCACGCGGCGTGTTCTTGAAGACGAGGTCGTCCGTGCCGCGCAGGAACGGCTGCTCCCACTCGTGAACCCAGCTGTCATAGCGGTCCGCCAGCGGATAGAGCGCGAAGTTCATGGTGCCCATGTTGAGCGAGCACATTTCCGGCTCGGCCTTCAGCGGTCCGGCAATCCTGTCCTCCAGGCTCATGATGGCGCTACCGCCGGTGGAGAGGTTCAGGACGGCGTCGCTGCCGGCCTTGATCTCCGGCAGGAAGGCCATGAAATCCGCTTCCCGAGCCGAGGGCTGACCCGTTTCCGGATTGCGGGCATGGAGATGCAGGATGGCAGCTCCCGCCTCCGCCGCGCCGATGGCCTGCCCGGCAATCTCGGCGGGTGTCACCGGCAGATGGGGCGACATGGTGGGCGTGTGGATGGAGCCCGTAATGGCACAGGTGATGATGATCTTGTCTGTCATTTTAAGCTGTTAGCTGGCTTTGGCGCGTTGTTCTGAAATGCGGTCCAGGAACTGTTTCAGGGAAAGGTCCAGGCCCTCGATGATTTCACCGACATGGTCTTCGGTCAGGATCATCGGCGGTGCGATCAGGAAGTGATCGCCGCTGTAACCGCCGCGCGTGCGCCGGGCATAGATGATGAGGCCGTTTTCGTAGGCGATGTCGACAAGCTGGTTGAAAGCGCCGAGTTCCTTCGGCAAAGGCCTGAGGCTGGTCCGGTCCTCGACAAGTTCGAAGGCAAGCAGCAGTCCCTCGCCGCGTACGTCGCCGATGATCGAATAGCGATCCATCAGCTTGGTCAGTTCGCTCTTGAGTAGCGCGCCCATCCGGGCGGCATTGTCGCAAAGATCCTCGCGTTCGATCTCCTCCAGGACGGCGAGACCGGCAGCACAGGCCAGCGGATTGCCGGCGTAGGTGAAGCCGTGCAGGAAGCCACCGCTGTCAAGGACGTTGGTGACGATGTCGTTATGCGCGACCATCGCCCCCAGCGGCGCATAGCCGGCGGCAAAGCCCTTGGAGATGACGAGGATGTCCGGCTCGACATTCCAGTGCTCGGCAGCAAAGAACTTGCCGGTGCGGCCACCACCGGACATGACCTCGTCGTGGATCAGCAGCACGCCGTAGCGGGTGCAGATCTCACGGATGCGCTGCATGTAGCCCTTCGGCGGCACGAGGGCGCCGGTGGACGCTCCGCCGACCGGCTCGACGATGAAGGCAAGGATGGTCTCCGGTCCTTCGGACAGGATTTTGGCTTCCAGCATGTCGGCATAATACCTGCCCGTTGCCTCGTCGTCCGGATCGAGACCGTCGAGATAGGCGCGCGGCGCCGGGATCTTCGGCATCGGCCGCATCATCGGATCGAAGGGCGCTGTCAGCGGCGCATAACCGGTCAGGGCCAGGGCTCCAAGCGTGCATCCGTGATAGCTCGGCTCGCGCGAAATCACCTTGTAGCGCTGCGCCTCGCCAATGGCGATGGCGTTCTGGCGGGCAAGCTTGATGGCGCTTTCCACCGCTTCTGAACCGCCGGAAACGAAGAAGACCTTCTCCAATCCGTCCGGAGCCAGCGAGGCGGTTTTCGCCGCCAGCAGTTCCGCGGGCTCCGTCTCGAAATGGAGGCGGTAGCCGAAGGTGGATTTTTCCATCTGCTTGCGCATGGCTTCCAGAACGCGCGGGTTGGAATGGCCGATATTGCAGACCATGGCCCCCGATGAGCCGTCGAGATAGCGCTTGCCGTCGACGTCCCACATATAAACGCCCCGCGCCTGGTCCAGCATCGGACGGCGCTGGCGGGACTGATAGAAAAGATGGGATTTGGCAGGCAGGTTCATTTAGGGGCTCCAGGCAGAGCGGCGCAATCGCGCGGGCGGAAGCGGACGGATACCTCCGAACCTTCCTGAAAGGGATGCTGATCGATCATGTTGATCACCTGAAGTTGAGTGTCGCCGACGCGCACGAAATAGCGTGCCGCCTGACCCTGATAGTCGACCGCCTCGACGATTCCATTGAGTGCGATCCGATCATCCGCCGGAGCGGATTTTTCCGCCAGCAGAAGTTTCTCTGCCCGGATGACGAGCTGTGCCGGGCCTGTTCCGGCGACGTTGGGGGCCCTCTCCTTCGGCACGGTGACCGTACCCAATTGGTCGAGCTGAAGGGAGATTGCCTGTCCGTTCGCTTCCCGGCAGGTCGCCTCCAGGATGTTGGAAATGCCGAGGAACCGGGAAACGAACTCGCTGGCCGGCGTGTTGTAGACCTCCTGCGGCGTGCCGATCTGTTCCACCCGGCCGTTGGACATCACCACGATCCGGTCCGACATGGCGAGCGCCTCGGACTGGTCGTGGGTGACGAAGACGGTGGTGATGCCGATGCGGTGCTGGATGCGTTTCAGCTCCACCCGCATGTCTTCGCGCAGGTTGGCATCAAGTGCCGACAACGGTTCGTCCAGGAGCAGCACGTCCGGCTCGATGACAATCGCCCGCGCCAGCGCGATACGCTGCTGCTGACCGCCGGAGAGCTGTTTCGGGTAGCGATCGGCGACATGGGGAAGCTGGACCAGGTCCAATACGTCCTTCACCTTCCGCTCGGCATCCGCCCTGGAAACACTGCGATACTTGAGGCCGAAGGCAACGTTCTCGGCAATCGTCTTGTGCGGGAAGAGGGCATAGTTCTGGAACACAAGGCCGAGATTGCGCTTGTGAATCGGCACGTCGTTGATGCGTTTGCCCTTGATGGTGATGTCGCCTTCGGAAGGGTCGATGAGGCCGGCGATCATTCTGAGGGTCGTTGTTTTTCCGCATCCGGACGGCCCGAGCAGCGTCACGAAACTGCCATCCGGAATGTCCATGCTCATCCGGTGAACGGCCGTGAAGCCTCCGAACTTCTTGACGATATTGGTGAGGGTTACCGCGCTCACGCCAGTTCTCCGGGTTCCTTGAAAAAGAGCACCTTCCGGCGGAAACCGCCGGAAGGTTCGGTGTCTGCTTCAGGCTTAGTAGCCCTTCTGGATACGTCCGAAGGTCTTCGACCAGTCCGCCTCGTGGCCATTCCAGTAGTCCGGATTGGCGAAGGTCAGTCCGTCCAGGGTGCCGGTCGGATCGAAGGCGGGAAGTGTCGGGATCTTCGTGCCGAGATCGACCTTCTGCGGATCGAGCGCCGGCGGATAGTTCTGTCCTTCCGCGACCGCAATCGAGGTCTCCGGTGCCAGCATGAAGTTGAGCAACTCCTCGCATTCGGCCATCGGCGATCCCTTGATGACGAAGATGCATTCCTGCCAGCCGAAGCCGTTGGGCGGATCGATATAGCCGATGTCGTGGCCCTGCTCCTGCAGCGCATAGATGCGGCCGGACCAGCCTTCGGTGACGTAGACCTCTTCTTCCGCCAAAAGGCTCATCAGCTCGGCGCCGGACTGCCAGTATTTCAGCAGAAGGTCGCGGTTGGTGCGTACAGCGTCCCAGACGGCGTCCATGTCGGTGGCGTTGTTCGGGTCCTGGCCGGTCTGGAGAGACGCGTACCAGACGCGGGTGCGCCAGTCGGACCAGCCGCCGATCTTGCCCTTGTAGGCTTCATCGATGAGGAGCTTCGCTCCCTTGGCCTTGGCCTCGTCGTCTGAAATGTATTTCCGGTTATAGGCAATTCCCGTGGTGCCGTAGTCATAGGGAACACAGGAGAGCTTGCCGTCGGTCACCCCACGGAAGACATCGGTCAGCTTGGGGATCACGTATTTCAGGTTCGGAATGTTGTCCTCGTTCAGGGTCGAGTTCAGCCCGAGATTGACGTAGCGCGCATAGTCGAAGACGCCGGACAGATGGGCGAGATTGTATTCCCCCTCCTGGCTTGCCTTCACGCGAGACAGGTATTCGTCGCCACCGCCGAAGGTGCCGTCGACCACCTTGACGCCGGTCTTTTCCGTATAAGGGTCGAAGGCGTATTTGCGGAAGGCCTCGGAAACGACGCCGCCCCAGCCGTCGAAACGGACTTCGTTTGCCGCCGCAAAGGCATGACGGGCAAAGGGCGTCTGGACGCCATAGGCGAGACCGGCTGCCCCGATCAGTCCGAGAAACTTGCGGCGGTCGAGATCGCCGTTGAGATAGCGTTCGCGCAGACGCTCGAAGCGTTTGGTATTGTCCATTTTCCTGTCCACTCTGGTTTGTTTATAAGTGTCTTTCAGGTTTGGTCGCGCGGTTCTAACCGCCGCGCTGAAGGGCCATCCGTCTTGCGACTGCCAGTCCGAGAAGCGGCAGTCCGACGGTGAGGAAGATCATCACGGTGCCGAGCGCGTTGATTTCCGGAGAGATGGAATTGCGCAGCATGGCGAAGATCTGGGTCGGCACGGTTTCAACCCCGCCCGGCTTCCAGAACAATGTACCGGTGATGTCGTCGAAGCTGATGGTGAAGGCAAAGAGCATGCCGGCGAAGACGGCGGGTGCCAGCAGCGGCAGCGTGATCTGGAAGAAGGCCTGCACCGGGCTAGCGCCAAGGCTGAGGGCGGCTTCCTCGTAATCGCGCCGGATACCGACCAGGCGCGCCTGAACCACGAGGATCACGAAGGGAAGCGTGAAGATGACGTGGCCCATCAGGAGCAGGAAGAAGCTCTTGTTGATGGAGAGGAAATTCAGGAACAGCAGCAAGGCAACCGCCAGGACCACTTCCGGTACAAGGATCGGCGCGATCAGCAGCGTAGAGATCAGGTTGCGGCCCGGAACGTCGTAGCGAACCAGTGCAAGGCTGGCGAGAACGCCGAGCGTCGTGGAAATCAAGGCAGTCAGGCCGCCGAGAATGATCGAAGTCCGGAAGGCCCGGAGGATCGCCTCGTTTCCGGCCAGTTCCTCGAACCAGCGAAAGGAAAAGCCGGTCATGGGGAAGCTGCCGAACTGGCTGGCGTTGAAGCTCAATAGCACCACGACAGCCACGGGCAGGAACATGAAGAGATAGACGAGGAGCGTATAGGCCCTGATCAGTTTCCACCCCATCAGCCGAGCCCCTTCATCAGTTGGCCCATGCCGAGATAGTGGTTGTAGGTGAGTACCAGCGCGCCCAGCACCGCGAGCAGCATGAGGGAAAGTGCCGAGCCGAGTGGCCAGTTGAGCTGGGTGATGATGGCCTCGAAGACGAGATTGGCGAACATCGCATCCGTCGGTCCGCCCAGGACCAGCGGCGTGATGTAGGTGCCGGCGCTGAGCACGAAACACAGCAGGCCGCCCGCCGCGAGGCCCGGCAATGACAGCGGCAGTGTCACTTCGCGGAAAGCCTGCCAGCGGGTGGAGCCGAGCGAACAGGCGGCGTCTTCCAGCGAGACGTCGATGCCCTCAAGCGCGACATAGACGTTCAGCACCATGAACGGCAGCAGGAAGTGCACGAGGCCGAGGATCACCGTCGGCTCGTTGTAGAGCATCTGGATGGGTTCGGAGACTATGCCGAGATTGACCAGCAGCCAGTTGACCGCTCCGGAGACGCCCAGAATGTTGATCCAGGACATGGTCCGGATGATGTAGCTGATCCAGAAGGGCAACATCAGCAAGAGCAGTAGCAGGGCCTTGTTGCCGCGTGAACGGGCGATGAAATACGCCGCCGGATACCCCATGACCGCACAGACTGCCGTGGTGATCGCCGCAATGCGGAGCGTGCCGAGAAGAATGTCCCGGTAGAAGGGATCGGTGAGGGCTTCCTGCCAGTTATCGAGGTAAAAGCCCGCCTGGTCGGCGCCCGTGGCGGTGCGCAGCCAGAAGGAATAGACGACGATGAAGAGCAGCGGCACGAACAACAGCAGGCCCACGGCCGTGAGGGCGGGGGAAAGAAGTATCCATGGTTGCCGCTGTTCCCTTGCTTCGACGCTCATGCGCTTAAAGCCCACCTGATCCCTTGTCAAAACTGCTTGACTTCAGCGTTGCAGGCAGGCCTTCATTGATCAAATAGATAATTAGAATTGCGACTATTGATTGGATCAATGCCTAGCGAACTTGACCCGATCCAGGCCGAGCGCCTCGCGCGCGAATTGGACTGGAACCTGCTTCGAACCTTCATCGTTCTGGCCGAGGCCGGCAGCGTGACGAAGGCGGCGGACAGGTTGCGCCTGAAACAGCCGACCGTCTCGAGCGCGCTCAAGCGGCTGGAGGACCGCCTCGGCCGCCGGCTGATCAACCGGAGCCCGGGCAATTTCGAGCTGACCGAGGCCGGAACGCTACTTTACAAGGAAGCCATCGAGATCCAGGGCGCGATCCTGCGACTCGGCACGCTGATGCGCGACGTCACCGACGAGGTGCGCGGACATGTCGAGATTGCCATGGCGAGCCACGTCGTCAGCCCGCTTTTCGACGATACGCTGCAAGCGTTCCACGCACGCCACCCGGCAGCAACGCTCACCATCAATGTGTCCGCCAGCAAGGAGGCACTGGAGGCCGTGACATCGCGGCGGGCTTCGCTCGCGGTCTGTCTGGTGCGGGATCGCAATCCTAGGCTGGAATATCTGCGTCTCTTCCGGGAGTTCTTTGGCCTCTTCTGCGGCCCGCCGCATCCCCTCTTCGGCAAGAGCAATCTCACCAAGGCGGATCTCGCGGGCCTGTCGACCGTCAGTTTCGTCACCGACCGGCTGGAAGACGCGCTGAGGCCGGTAACCCTGATGCGCGCGGAAGCGGATCTGGAAGACAGGATCGTCGGCACCTCAGCCAACCTGGAGGAGGTCCGGCGCATGATCATCGCCGGTCTCGGCGTTGGCCCCCTGCCCGTCCATGTCGTCAAGCGGGACGTCGCGGAAGGGCTGCTGTGGCAGCTGCCTCCCTATGAGGTCCTGCCGGAAATCGACGTTCATGTCGTCTGGAACCCGAAGGCCAAGCTCAACCGAGCGGAAACGGCCCTTCTGGAAATGCTTCTGGAAACGATCCACCAGACGCCGATCGAGGATCGGACATATCGCTGACCAAACTCGGTCACGGGTCTTACGATCGCCCGGAATCACCGCGAACGATATGGCTTGCCGGCACCAGTTCGGTCTCTTCGGAGACGATTGCTTTCCGGCAGCGACTTTGCAACACTTTGTACGCGCTACGTAAATGCAGACACTGGCACTGCATTGACTGAGAGGAGGGAACAATGCGTGTTGTGCAGCCTGCATTGAAAGCGCTGTTGTTCGGTCTTATTACCGGCTTTCTGCTGCAGTCTCCGTCCCTCGCGACGGACCAGGTCTTCGAGGGCGGCTGGACCCTGCAGCGGGATGCATCGTCCTTGCGCTTCCAGTCGGTGAAGAACCTGACAATCGTGGAATCGAGCGGATTTGCGCAGTTTGAAGGCAACATCGACGAAAGCGGAACCGCAAATATCCGCGTCTTCCTGGACTCGGTCGATACCAAGATCGACCTCAGAAACGTGCGCATGCGCTTCCTGTTTTTCGAGACCTTCGAATTTCCGGAAGCACTTATCTCCTCAAAAATCGAACCGGCGATTCTGGCGGATCTATCGCAGAAGAAGCGCAAGATCGTCCCGCTCGACTTTGATCTCACCTTGCATGGCGTTTCCAGGACCTATCAAACGGAGGTCGCAGTTACCTATCTGAGCGACGCTCTGGTCGCTGTTTCGACGACGGCGCCGATTTCCGTCCCGGCAGCGGACTTCGCACTCGGAGGCGGCATCAAGAAACTGGAAGAGGCGGCCGGGGTCGTCATCGTGCCGTCCGCCACCGTTTCGTTCGATTTCGTTTTCGCACGCAATTCCGAGAGACATCAGGACCAGGAGGCATCCGGACAGGAAGCGGCTGCACCAATACAAGCGGCAGCGGCAAGCACAGCTCTGGAGCCGGAAGGCAACCTGGACCAGGAAGCATGCGAGGGCCGCTTCGAGATCCTGTCGCGTACCGACAACATCTATTTTCCAAGTGGCAGTTCCCGCCTGGACGCCCGAAGCGAGCCGCTTCTCAACAGCCTGGTCGACATCATTTCCCGCTGCCCTGGCCTTGTGATCGAGGTCGGGGGACATACGGACAGTGACGGCAGCGAGCCTTCAAACCAGCAACTTTCCGAACGGCGGGCCGGCGCGGTCAAACAATACCTGGTCTCGCGGGACATCCTCGAGAGCCGGATCCGGAGCGTCGGCTATGGCGAAACCCGTCCAGTCGCCCCCAACTCCTCACCGGAAGGCAAGCACCGCAACCGACGGATCGAATTTGTCGTTGTCGAATAGGATCAACATGCACCGCTTAGTGCTCGGCATTCTCGTAATACTCGCCCTGACGACCGGCCCTTTCCCCGGCCGGGCGACGGCAGAACCGCGATTGGCACTTGTCGTAGGCAACGGCGCGTATGATGCGGTCATGCCTCTGGACAATCCCGTCAACGACGCCAGGCTTATGGCGGATGTCCTTCGCAAGGTTGGTTTCGAGGTCACGCTTGTCACCGACACGCAGCAGAATGATCTCGTGCAGGCAATCTCGCGCTTCGGCAGCAGCCTGCGCGCCGCCGGCGTGGATGCGACAGGTCTCTTCTATTATGCAGGGCACGGGGTTCAGTCTTTCGGCACAAACTACCTTCTGCCGGTCGACATCGAACTTCAGGATGCCGCGGATCTCAGCCTGGTGGGCGTTCCCGCCCAGGCCGTGCTGCGGCAGATGTTCTCGGCCCGGAACCGCACCAATATTGTCATCCTGGATGCCTGCCGCAACAATCCCTTCGACGCCGTCCCCGATCTCAGCGACAACGGTCTTGCCGAAATGAAAGCCCCCCGGGGAACCTTCCTTGCCTATTCCACCGCACCGGGAGAGATCGCCCTGGACGGCACAGGTGGCAACAGCCCGTTCACGGAAGCGCTGGCGCGAAATCTCGTGACACCTGGCGTGCCGATTGAAGCCCTTTTCAAGAGTGTACGGGTCGATGTCCTGAAACAGACAGGCAGCCAGCAGACACCGTGGGACACGTCGTCCCTGACCAGTGACTTCCAGTTCGTGCGCGCCGAAGCCCCTTCGCCAATCGAAGTGCAGGAGCGCCAGCTCTGGGAAAGCGTGAAACTCAGCAAGGATCCCTTGCAGGTGTTGCTGTTCCTGCGCGCCAATCCGGACAGCATCTATGCCGGCGAAGCGCGGGAGCTGATGTCGAAACTGATGGCAAAGGAAACACAACCGACCACGGAGGCAGACGCCTCCGGGGTGGAGACTGCGCCCGTCCCGCAACAACCCGCCCCTGTTTCACCGCAAACGAGCGAACGCGAAATGATCGAAACGGCGCGGCAGTCTGGCTCACTGGATGCCTATCAGGCCTATCTCGAGGCCTATCCCAACGGCTCCTTTGCCGAGCTTGCCCGAATTGAATCGCAAACCATCCTGAACAAGGAACAAAGCAAGGATCCGGTGGCAACACCGCCTGAACCCAGGCCGTCAGCGGCGGCAGAACAGGCTGCGACGTCAACAACCGGGACAGAGGCCGCCCATGGGACACTGGCATTCAATGCGCCGCTCGGCATAGGCGACCCCGAGATTGCGACCCGAAGCCTTGCCGAGCTGATAACCGGTTCACCAATGTTTCCACCGATCGAGGGCCTTCCGGAGGCTGTCTGGAAAGACAAGACCTGCTCCTCCTGCCACCAGTGGGAACAGGCCAATCTGTGTGACCAGGCAAAGACATATGTTGCCAATGAGGCGCGTGCGCTCTCCAAGCAGCATCCCTATGGCAGTTCCTTCAAGGATGCACTGCGCCTGTGGGCGGAACAGGGATGTCCTTGAGGGAACCTTGCGTTCCAGCTCAGCTGCTTCGCGCTATCACCGCATAGTCGGCATAGCCGAGATAGATCCGCTGGAATGCGAGCTTTCCGGCAATCCCACTGGCAACGGTTTCCAGCTCCTGTTCCAGGTCTGCCCGGGGCGTCACATGGAACGAGCCGAGCCAGGCAAACAGGGCGCGCTTGAACCAGCCCGGTAGCCGTTCCTGCTGGCCGAAGTCGACCACGTGGATACGCCCGTCCGCTTTCAGGCGGGCAGCGCCTGCTGCCAGGGCTTCGCGCCAGATCGGGATCATGGAGAGCGTATAGGAATAAAAGACCCGGTCGAAGCCATCGACACCCAGACCGTCTGTTGCCGACGGATTGGCGGCATCGCCCTGGAACAGGGTGATGCGCGAGGCGAGACCGGCTTTGTCGATGTTGCTTTGGGCGGTTTCCAACATGTGTTTGGAAATGTCGAGGCCACAAAAATGGACATCGGGATAGGCTTTTGCCGCGGCGATCAGGTTACGGCCCGTGCCGCAGCCGAGTTCCAGCACCACGCCGCCGCGCGGCGGCTGCAGGTCGCGGATCAGCCTGTCGCGGCCAAGCAGGTAGAATTTGCGGGTGAGATCATAAAAGTGGCGCTGGTGGCGATAGACGTTGTCCATCAGCCGCGCCGTCTCGGCGGCCTGGGTCATGAGGCGTTTTTCAATCCGTGCTCGAAATTGCCGGTCAGGCTGGCCTAACCGTTAAAGACGTAGAGGTGGAAGCCGCCATAGATGGACGAGCGGTCCTGCCGGCCGAGTTCCAGGCTTTCCTCTGCCTCATAGGTCCAGCGGTCGAGGATCCTGTCGGCAACGCGGCCCGGCAGCAGGGTCGGTTCGGCCGCCGTGCGGAAGATGACCCGGGCGCCCGGACGGGCGGTGCGGGTGATTTCCGTCCAGAGCGCATTGAGCTGGTGGTCGGTCATCCAGTCCTGCGCATCGAGCAGAACATAGGCGTCGAGCGTGTCGTCGCCGACCGACTGGAGATGCTCGGTGAAGTTCCGGTTCAGCACCCTGACCCGGCCGGCCCGCTGGCGGATCTCCTCGAAGTGCTCCCGCTTCAGGTACGGCGGCAGCGGGCCGGAGGGTCCGGTGGTTTCCGGTGAGGCCGGCGCATAGCCGCGGCCGAAGGCCTGCCAGGCGAAATAGTTGTCTTGCATGGAGAAATCGCAGGCGAGCTTTTCCAGCCGCTGGCGCAGCACGGCGGACATGTCCCCTTTCGCATTGGCCGAAACCAGCGCGTCATACTGTGCGGGCGGAATGCCGAGGCCATAGAGCGACATCTTCTTGGACGTCGCCCAACGCACCAGGCGCTTGTCGAAAAGCGGTGCCAGCGCGGTGTCGAAGAAACTGCGCTGCTCTTCCAGCGAGCGCGTCTTGATCATGTGCTTCGGATCGATGCCGTAAAGCCTAGCCACCAGATGGCCGACGCCGATGCAATAGCCGAGGAGCCCGTGATGGTAGAGATCGCGGGAAAAGAGCGTGATGCGCTTTCGGCCCCAGTTGGCAAGGTCCCGGCCTTCCCAATAGGCGACCGTTTCCGGATCGAGATTGTCCTTCAGGAACCGCTTGTAGGCGGCGACATTGGCCTTTTCGTCGGCTTCACCGAAGAAGCGGTAGAAGATCTCGTAGTTGGGAAAGTGCTTGGCGGCGGCCAGCTTCAGCCGGCCCAGCGCCACATGGGCACGATTGAGATCGACCGCGGTGATTTCCGCCGGGTTGGCCGTGAGATAGGACATGACATTGCAGCCGCCGGACGCGATGGCGATCATGCGGCTTTCGGGCGTCAGGCGCAGCGCCTTCATGTCGACATCCGGGTCTTCCCAGATCTGCGGATAGACTAGGCCCTTGAAGGCGAAGGTGAAGAGGCGTTCAAGAATGCCGTCGCCGGAAGTCGCTTCGGAGCGGTGGACCGCGTTCTTGAGACGTTTCTTCGAAGCCGTCAGCGTGCTCTGCGCCATGTCTTTCTCCCGAGTCACCTGCGCCGTAAAACTGCCTTCCGATACGTGACGGACGCGACAGTTTGGTGACGGTCGGGGAGAAATGGGCTCTTATCCGGATAATAAAGCCCGGAGCCAGCCACATAAGAAAACCCCCGCCGGAGCGGGGGTTCTGCATGTCACCGGATTGGGAGGAGGGTCCGGTTCAGCGTGTGATCACGACAAAGTCTGTGCCGAGGCCCGTGTTGCGGGTGAAGCTGCGGTCGGTGACCGTCAGCGAGGTGCCCGGGGTCAGCATCTTGGAGACTTCCAGCGAGACTTTTGCCGGCATCTCGATCCGGTCGAGCACGCCGCGGGAGACCCCGCCGCGCTCGCCTTCTGCGGAGACGGCGATCCATTCAACGCTGTTGTCGCCCGGTTTGAAGTCCATCGCGGTAAAGACATGCGTGCCGATTTCCTGGTCGATGTCCTTGATCGTCACCGGCGCGGCATAGATGTCACGGAACTTGCGGCGGATGCGCAGCATGGCGTTCTGCGGTTTTTCGTATCCCGCTTCAAACTGGATGCGCGCCTCCAGCGTGTCCGTCAACTGACCGGTGACCGGCAGTTCCGCACCTTCCTGGAAGAGGCTGATGGCAGCCCGTGTCTTGCGGCCCAGGATGCCGTCTTCATAACCGGCATCGAAACCCATCTGGTTGAGCAGTTGCTGCAGCAGCTGGACGCGGTTCGGCTCTTTCTGCGGCGTGATGATCATGCGCAGCGGCTGATCGAAATCCGGGTTTTCCGGCTGCACCACAGGAAGGTTGGCGTGGACGGGCGTATCCTGGATTGCTCCGCGAAGCGCCGGATCGGCTGCGATCGTCTCTTCGCTGAGGCTGGCGACAGTTGTCTCCGGCACGAAGGGCTGCGGCAGCACGGAATGGTTCATAGCCGACGGTTCCGAGACGCCGCGTGTCACAACGACATGCATGCCGCGTTCGGTCATGCCGTAGAGCGACTGGGCGAACGACTTCGGCAGGCGGATGCAACCGTGCGATGCCGGGTATCCCGGAAGCTGGCCGACATGCAGCGCGATACCGGACCATGTCAATCGCTGCATGAACGGCATCGGCGCGTTATCGTAAAGATTGGAGAAGTGCTTGCGCTTCTTTTCCAGGATCGAGAACACGCCGGTCGGCGTGCCGTGACCGCGCTTGCCCGAAGAAACCGGTGACACTTCGATGAGATCGAGACCGCGATAGACGCGGATCTTCTGCTCATCGAGCGACACGATCATGTGCAACGGCGGTTCGGCAGCAGGTGCTGTTTCCGTCTCCGGAGCAACATCGCGCGCAAACGCCGTGGAAACCGTAGCGGCCGACAAAAAGGCAGCACTTGTCAGGCAGATCAGCCTGCCCGCGCGCTTGCTCCGGCCATGAACCTTCATTGACATCATCCCTGAGCTCCCCAACGCATAACTCTTAAAGCTCGATTCAACTTTTAACGAACACCTGTGTAGATCGGGTTAGGAAACACGGTTACCCATTGGTTTCTTTCACCCTTTCCTCGGGAAAGTCCCACAGTAGCCAGCTTGCCGCTGTTATTCACATCACAATTTGTACAGATAAGTGCCGTTCCGTGAGCCTAACGTGAGTTCACGGAAGCCGGTTCTGCCGGAAACGACGGACTGGATTTCAGGTTCAGCGCGTCAAGCCGTCCTGAAAGACGACCGCTTCGCCACGAGACGGCATCGCCAGCTCGCCATCCCACATCACGCGCTGGCCGCGGACGACTGTCCCGACCGGCCAGCCCGTGACTTGCTTGCCGTCATAGGGCGTCCAGCCGCATTTGGAGGCGATCCATTCGTTGCGGATGGTTTCCTTGCGCTTCATGTCGACCACGGTGAAATCGGCATCGTAGCCGACGGCAATCCGGCCCTTGCGGGCGGTCTGGAAGAGACGGGCCGGGCCAGCACTGGTCATGTCGACGAAGCGTGCCAGGCTGAGACGGCCGGCATTGACGTGGTCGAGCATGACCGGCACCAGGGTCTGGACGCCGGTCATGCCGGATGGCGATGCCGGATAGGGCTTCTGCTTTTCTTCCAGTAGATGCGGCGCGTGATCGGAGCCGAAAATGTCGAGGATGCCCTGGCTGAGCCCCCACCAGAGGCGCTCGGAATGGCGCGGTGCGCGCACCGGCGGGTTCATCTGAACCAGCGTGCCGAGACGGTGGTAGGCCTCATCCGTCAAGGTCAGGTGATGCGGGGTCACCTCGATGGAGGCAACGTCCTTGTGGTCGATCAGGAAATCGACCTCTTCGGCCGTTGACAGGTGCAGGATATGGATCTTGGCGCCGGTTTCGCGCGCAATCCGCACAAGCCGCTCGGTGCATTGCAGCGCCGCGATTTCGTCGCGCCAGATGGGGTGCGAACTCGGATCCCCCTCGACGCGCTCGCCCTGGCGTTCGCGCAGCCGGAACTCGTCTTCCGAGTGGAAGGCGGCACGGCGGCGGGTGACGGAAAGGATGTCCTTCACACCCTGGTCGTCCTCCACCAGCAGGTCGCCGGTGGAAGAGCCCATGAAGACCTTGATACCGGCGGCGGCCGGCAGGCGCTCCAGTTCCGGGATGTCCTTGACGTTGTCACGCGTGCCGCCGACCCAGAAGGCGAAGTCGCAATGCATGCGGTGGTGGCCGCGCCGGACCTTGTCGGCAAGAGCTGCTTCCGATGTCGTCAGCGGATTGGTGTTCGGCATTTCGAAGACGGCGGTGACCCCGCCCATGACGGCGGCGCGGGAACCCGATTCCAGGTCTTCCTTGTGGTCCAGCCCGGGCTCGCGGAAATGCACCTGGGTGTCCATGACACCGGGAAGGACATGCAGCCCGGTGCAGTCGATCACTTCGCCCGCTTGCGCGGCGTTAAAAGAGCCGAGACCGGCAATGCGGCCGCCCCGGATGGCGACGTCACGCTGCCCCTCCCCGTCCTGATTGACCACGGTTCCACCTTTCAGGATCAGGTCATAGGTCGCGCTCATGGGGCTCCTCCGAGAAATTTTGATCGATTGCCGGACTGGTTCGGGGCGCTTATACGCGGCCCCGAGGCAAAGAACCAGATGGGTGAACCAGATTCAGGACCTTGTCCGCGCGTGGCAAAACGCTTATGTGGCGTTATAGAATTCTGGCAGAAAAACTCATCTTTTCCGGAGACCTCCGTGCCGTCGCAGACCTTCGTCCACCTGACCGATCGTGCCCTCATCCGTGTGGGTGGTGCAGACGCGCAGCATTTTTTGCAAAACCTTGTGACATCGGATATCGACGGGCTGGAGGAAAACGCTGCTACCGCGAGCGCGCTTCTGACGCCCCAGGGAAAGATCCTGTTCGATTTCCTGGTCTACCGGCTCAAGGACGGTTACCTCCTGGACGCACCGGCAGCTGTTGCGCCGGATCTTCTGAAACGCCTGACCTTCTACAGGCTCCGGGCAAAGGTCGATCTGGAACTGCTGTCTGAAGACACCGGCGTCTTTGCCGTCTGGAACGGACACGCCGAGCCGGCAGGCGCTCTCCTGCCGGATAGCGCTCTGGTGATTGTCACGGACCCGCGTCTTGAAGCGCTTGGCCAGCGGATTGCCGGACCGGTCACCCTACTGGCGGGAACACCTGGAGCGACGGCATCGGACCTTGGCGAATACGATGCCCACCGTGTTCGTCTCGGTGTGCCGGAGGGCCTGAAGGATTACGAATATTCCGACATCTTCCCGCATGATGCCGATCTCGACCAGCTTGGAGGCGTCTCGTTCAGGAAGGGCTGTTATGTCGGTCAGGAAGTCGTGTCGCGGGTTCAGCATCGCGGTACCGCGCGCAAGCGTTTCGTGCAGGTAACAAGCGCCGCTCCGCTGCCTGCGAAGGGCTCCGAGGTGACTGCCGGTGGAAAATCCGTCGGGGTGCTGGGAAGCACGGCGATGGTGGACGGCACGTCTCACGGCCTGGCCCTGCTGCGCCTTGACAAGGTCGCCCAAGCCAAGGACAACGGCATCCCTCTGCACTGCGGCGACGCGGAGATTCTGGTCACGCTGCCCGGCTGGGCGCGCTTTTCCTGGCCGGAGGCCGGCGCCGCGGACTGAAACCGCAAGATCTCGAGGACCGATGGCCTCTGCCCGTACCGACCAGCCGCCGCGCGCCTGGCAGCGCATGTTGTCCGGCAGACGCCTCAACCTGCTGGACCCTTCGCCGCTCGATGTCGAGATATCCGACATCGCCCACGGTCTTGCCCGCGTCGCCCGCTGGAACGGCCAGACAAACGGCAACCATGCCTTTTCGGTGGCTGAGCACTCGCTGATCGTCGAAGACATTGCGCTCAAACTGAAGCCCGACCTGCCGCCGCACTGGCGCCTGGCCGTATTGCTGCACGATGCCCCGGAATATGTCATCGGCGATATGATCTCTCCCTTCAAGGCCGTTATCGGCGAAGCCTACAAGGCGGTGGAAAGCCGGCTTCAGGGCGCGATCCATGTACGCTTCGGTCTGCCAGCCGAGATTCCGCAGACGGTGAAGAAACTCGCCAAACGGGCCGACATCATCTGCGCCTATTTCGAGGCTGTGGAACTGGCTGGCTTCGACGACGAGGAAGCCGCCAAGATCTTCGGCCGGCCGCGCGGTTTTCCGTTGGATGCCACGGGCAGGCTGCGCTACGGCCTGGAACCGCTGCCGGTGAAAATCGCCCAGGAACGCTTCATGCAGCGCTTCGACGAGATCGAAGCCCTGCGCGAAGCTGGGAACAACCCGAAAAGCCGGCAAGTGAACGGGTGACCTTGCCCGTGAAAGACCCTAGTTTATTGGCAGATAGCAGGCTCAGGACCAATTGATTTGATTGGAATTGGCCTGACCCAAAGAACCGGTACTGCCATGCTGCACGTCTGCTCCCTGTCGAAACTGCCTGAGACGGTCGCCATCACCGGCGCAAGGTCCCTCGTGACCCTGATCAACGCCGAAATGAGCGTGCCGACGCCGGAAGGCATCACGCCGGACAAACATCTGTTTCTGGCCTTCAACGACATTGTCGCCCCGGTCGATGGCCTAGTTCCGGCGAGCGAACAGCAGATCGCGGAATTTGTCGATTTCGTGCGGGTGTGGGACCGGCAGGCACCGCTGGTGATCCATTGCTGGGCCGGCATCAGCCGCTCGACCGCCGGAGCCTATGTCGCAGCCTGTGCTCTGAACCCGGAGGGCGACGAATATGCGCTCGCCAGCCTCCTGCGCGAGCGCTCGCCGTCGGCGACGCCGAACGCGCGTATCGTTGCCATGGGCGACAAGCTTCTCGGCCGCGACGGCCGCATGATAGATGCCATCCGCGGCATCGGCCGCGGCGCCAATGCCTTCGAAGGCAGCCCCTTTGCCATGCCGATCGATTGACCTGACCCGGAGACGCCATGCCCCACCGGCAAGCCAGCATTGAGATCGGACTGAATGCCGTCATCGTGTCGGTTGCCGCAGGCGTGCCCCAGATCGTTCATGTGAACGATGCCGGCGAAACGGGGCAGGATGGTGCTCTGGAAAGCCTGCCCTTCGGTCCTTTCGACCCGATCCATCACCGCACCTTCGAGATCGGCCTGCGCTCCTGGGTGGAGAACCAGACGGCGCTTCGTCTTGGTTATGTCGAGCAGCTCTACACGTTCGGCGATCGTGGCCGCCACCGTGTCTCCGGTGACGAGGGACCGCATGTGGTTTCTGTCGGCTATCTCGCCCTGACCCGGCAGACGGTGGATTCGGAAAACATGCTGTCGAAGCACATGTCCGCCTGGCGTTCCTGGTATGACTATTTCCCCTGGGAGGACTGGCGAAGCGGGCGGCCGGCCGTTCTCGACCGGGATATCCTGCCGGCTCTGGATCTGTGGGCCAAAGTCCCCCCCGCCGAGGGCGAACCGCCGCGGGCTCTCGGACGCCAGGAACGCGTTCGCCTAGCCTTCGGTACCGGTGCCACAAGCTGGGACGAGGAACGGGCACTGGAACGCTACGAGCTTCTCTACGAGGCCGGTCTGGTCGAGGAGGCAAGGACCGACGGCCGGCCGGCAGCCCTGCAGCGCGGCACCCTGCCCTTTCTCGGCACACCGATGCGCTTCGATCACCGACGCGTGCTGGCCACCGCGATTTCGCGCTTGCGCGGCAAACTGAAATACCGGCCGGTGATTTTCGAATTGATGCCGGAAACCTTCACCTTGACCGAATTGCAGACCTCGGTGGAAGCCATTTCGGGGCGGCACCTGCACAAGCAGAATTTCCGCCGTCTCGTGGAAAATGCCGACCTCGTCGAGCCGACCGGCGCAACCTCGACGGCAACGGGCGGGCGCCCCGCCGCGCTCTTCCGGTTCCGCCATCAGCTGCTCAGCGAACGGCCCGCTCCCGGACTGCGAGTCGGCGGCCGCTAAGTTTTTTTTCTCGTTCCGTGCAGTTTGCCTGCTGTGGGCAAATGTGGATTAAGTCCTTCGTAATATTTACCATAATTGCGTCTTTGACTTCGAAACTGGCCGCGAATTTCCGCGATTTCTATTCTTATTAACTCTCTCTCAAGGTTAAGCAGACATCTTCAATTCTGGCGTCGCTGTTAACACGGCGTTCTCCATTTTCGTCCGGCGTTTCGGGATGATCTGTATCGAGTTGGAGTCGGCTGCGTATGTCTGGCCAAGTTTCCCGCAACAGAAAGCGGTTCTCTTCGAAAGTGACTGAAGAATTCGGCCCGGTCCGTGCGCGCATGCGCCGGCTCAAACACATACTTGTTGCCTCTCCGCTGGTCTGGCTGTGCATCGGCGGATCGGTCGGCAACCAGGACATCCTCGCGCTCGTCAACGCGCGCAAGGAAGCAACTCCGCGTTGGATGATGGCGCTGGAGCCGGCGAATTTCACGACCAAGATCGCGCCAAAGATCTCGCTCGGCGACACGCCGGTTCCCGGTCACACCTCCGGTCCCATCCTGACATTGTCATCCGCCGACAAGAATTTTGAGACCCGGCCAATTCTCGGACTGGAAGACATAGCCCGCGAAGTCCGGCCGAAGGGTGTGCCGGACAAGATCGTTACCAATACCTCCGCCAAGAGCAACCGGCTGATCACCATGGCGCCAGACCGCCAGATGGTGGACCGGGCCGCCGGCAATCTCTACGCCATGTCCAGCCTGATCTCGACGGAGAAAAAACACGAGGACCTGCCCCGCGTCGCCTTCGTCAAGCCGGAGCCGCTGGATGCAAAGGAATCCAGAAGGCTGGCAAAGGCCGGCAAGGATGGTCTGCTGGAAGATGGTCCGCTTGACCTGCAGAAGGTGATGATGGCGCGCAATGCGGCGGCCGCCAGCTTCTCGCTCGTCTCCGCCTATGCGCCGGAAACGGTCAAGGAAACCAAGGAACCTTTCGACGCGCTCTTCGGCGCCGCCATGTATGAACAGGAACTGCCACCGCCGGAAGACCCGGAAAACCCGCATTGGTGGGCGCAAAAGCCCCTGCCGCTTTCTGTCGGCGAGAAGAAGGAACAGCGCTGCCTCGCCGAGGCAATCTATTTCGAAGCCCGCGGCGAGAGCGAGGACGGTCAGGTGGCCGTGGCGCAGGTGGTGCTGAACCGGGTCAAGAATCCGGCTTATCCGGACACCATTTGCGGCGTCGTCTACCAGAACCGCCACAAGCGCAACCGTTGCCAGTTCTCCTTCGCGTGCGACGGCATCAAGGACAAGATCGCCAGCCCCGCAGCCTGGTCGACCGCCCAGCGGCTGTCCAGGGAAGTGCTCAACGGCAGCCGTTATTCCAAGATGGTCGATGCGTCGACCCACTACCACGCGACCTACGTCAATCCGCGGTGGGCAAAAGCCATGGCCAAGCGCGGCCAGGTCGGCCTGCACATCTTCTACAAGACCTATGCGGGCGGCTGGAACTGATCCGGCCGTCTGATCTCTCGTCAGGAATTTGCGGCCCATCCTTCGAGACGGCCTGACGGCCTCCTCAGGATGAGGTCGCGCCTGTTACTTCCTCAAAGTTAGCGCCTCTTGCGGCAAAGAGTTTCTACCTCCCAGCCTCATCCTGAGGAGGGCCAAAGGCCCGTCTCGAAGGATCGGCCGCTTGTTCCTGCATAGGGCTCACGCCGGCGCGAAGACATCCTTGAACTGTTCGCGCAGAAGGTTCTTCTGCACCTTGCCCATGGTGTTGCGCGGCAGGCTGTCGACGACGACGAGCTTTCTCGGATGTTTGAAGCGGGCGAGCGAACTGCCGGCCACCGTCAGAATCGCCTCAAGATCCGGCGCTTCCCCGTTTTCAGGCACCACGAGCCCCAGAACCGTTTCGCCGAAATCCGAATGCGGCACGCCGATGACCGCACTTTCCTTGACGCCCGGCTGGGCATCGAGGATGAGTTCGATCTCCTTGGGGTAGATGTTGTAGCCGCCTGAGATGATCAGGTCCTTGTTGCGGCCGACGATGTGGACATAGCCATCCGCATCGATCTTGCCGAGATCCCCGGTGATGAAGAAGCCGTCCTCGCGCAGTTCGGCCGCCGTCTTTTCCGGCATCTGCCAGTAGCCCTTGAAGACATTCGGTCCGCGCACCTCGATCTGGCCGACGGTCTCCTCCGGCAAGGTTTCCCCCGTCTGCGGATCGGTGATCTTCAGCTCCACGCCTGGAAGAGGGAAACCGACGGTTCCAGCCCGGCGCTCGCCGTCATAGGGGTTGGAGGTGTTCATGTTGGTCTCGGTCATGCCGTAACGTTCCAGAATACGGTGACCGGTCCGCTCCTCGAACTGCCTGTGCGTTTCCGACAGAAGGGGTGCGCTGCCGGAGATGAAGAGCCGCATGCCTGATGTCAGATCCGAAGTGAAACGCTCGTCCTGAAGAAGGCGGGTGTAGAAGGTCGGCACGCCCATCATTGTCGTCGCGCGGGGCATCAGGGCAACCATGGCATCGAGATCGAATTTCGGCAGAAACAGCATGGAGCCGCCCGCCGTCAGCGAGACATTGGTGGCAACGAAAAGACCGTGGGTGTGGAAGATCGGCAGCGCGTGCAGCAGCACGTCCTTTTCGGTGAACTTCCAGAGATCGGCCAGAGCCGCCGAATTTGAAAGCAGGTTCTCCTGGGTCAGCATCGCGCCCTTGGAGCGCCCGGTCGTACCGGAGGTATAGAGAAATGCAGCCAGGTCGTCGGGAGACCTGTCGACGGTCGGGTAGTCGGCGGGCATCCGCGTCGCCTGCTCCGTCAGCGACCCGGAGCCATCGGCATCAAGCGTCTCGATGCGAGCCCCGAGACTTGAGGCGACCGGTTCCAGCAAGTGCTTTTTCGCACTGTCGCAGACGACTGTCCTTGCGCCGCTGTTCTCGATGAAATAGCTCAGCTCATCGACCGTATAAGCCGTGTTGAGCGGCAGGAAGACGATGCCGGCCTGAGCGCAGGCTGCATAAAGCGCCAGCGCTTCGGCTGATTTTTCAACCTGGGCCGCAAGCCTGTCACCCGGAACCATACCGTTTTGCGTCAGGACCTGTGCGATCCGGGCAGCCGTTTGCAGAAAGGCCGCATGGGTCAGGACAGACCCGTCCTTGAAGACCAGAAACGGCGTTTCCTTGCCCGCGTGTTTTCCGAACAGCCGGTCATAAAGGGGATTGGGCATCTGTCAGGCTCCTGGAGCTAAAACGTCTTCTGCAGCCGCGGACAGCGACTGGATTTCCGCAGAGGCGGCGATGGCGCGGGTGGAGGCGAAGCGCTCGTGGTTTTGCGTCACCTTCTTCAGGTCGTAGAGGTAGTTGACCATGGCCCCCGCCGACTGCTTGAGGCCCTTGGCGGAGAGATCGGCCCGGGCATGGACCTGATGCACCAAGGCGCCGTTGCCGAGGTGAAAGCGGGCAACCGGATCCAGCGGCAGCCCGTCCCGCCGCTTGGCGGTCATCAGGTAGCGGGCGGCACGGTGCCGCATGCCCTCATCGTCCGAAGGGTCGTAACCGATCCGCTCGCTCTCCAGCCAGCGGACGAGCCCCGGGATCGGCGACAGGGTGACGAAGGTCTTCAAGCCTGGCAGTTCCAGCGCAAGGTCGGCGGCAACCTGCTTGATCAGCGAATTGCCGAAGGAAATGCCGGCAAGACCCGCCTGGCAATTGGAGATGGAATAAAAGACGGCCGTGTCGGCAGCATCTGCGTTGATGACGTCCCGGCTTTCCGCGAGAAGATCCTGGACAGAGCCCGGAATGCCTCTTGTCAGCGCTACCTCGACGAAGATCAGCGGTTCGTCCGGCATTGCCGGGTGCAGGAAGGCGAAGCAACGCCGGTCGGCCGGCTCCAGCCGGCGGCGGAGGTCGCTCCAGCTGTCGATGGCATGGACCGCTTCATAGGCAATGATCTTTTCCAGAAGCTGCGCCGGGCTTTCCCAGTTGATCGGCCTGAGCACCAGAAAGCCGCGGTTGAACCAGCTGGCGAAGAGATGGCGGAAATCGAGATCGAGCGCCTGCAGCGCATCGCTGTCGCGGCTGAGCCGCAGCAGGTCCTCGCGCATGCGCACCAGCAGCCTGGTGGCGTCCGGCACCTGGTTGAGGCGCCGGATCAGTTCCTGCCGGGGCGGTTCGACCGCATCCATGAATTCCCGGTAGCTTTCTTTCGACTGGCCCTTTTCGTAAAGCTCCAATGCAGAGCGGACGGCTGAAGCCGAGACGGCGAGGCCTTCGGCGAGATGCCGGAAAAAGTCCCGTTTCTCCTCGTCGGTCAATTCGCCGTAGCGGCCCAGGATCTGCCGGGCGAGGTTCAGTCCGGAGACCTCCCCCGTCGCCCCTATCAGATCGTTGACCAGCGCCTCCAGCGGCCTGTCGTCGGTCCTGGACGCATCCCTTGTCCGGTATCTGCGCTCGAAGACCGTTGTCAGAAGGTCGGCCAGGAACATCACCGTTGTTCTCCCATCACGAGATCCGGCAGCCATGTGGCGATTTCCGGAAAGAGGCAGAGGATGACGATCCCGAGCACCATGCAGGCGACATAGGGCATCGATCCGGTCAGGATCGTCTTCAGGGAAATGTCCGGTGCGATACCGTTGATCACGTAGAGGTTGAGGCCGACCGGCGGCGAGATCAGGCCGATCTCCATGTTGATCGTCAGGACGACGGCGAACCAGATCGGATCGAAGCCGGCGGACGTGATGATCGGCAGCAGGATCGGCGCCGCCATCAGGATGACCGCGACCGGCGGCAGGAAGAAGCCTGCAATCAGCAGGAACACGTTGACGGCCGCCATCAGCACCCAGCGGTTCACATCCAGCGTGCCGATCCATTCGGCGATGGCCTGGGTGATGAACAGCGAAGAGAGCATGTAGGAGAAGACACCGGCGGCGGCGATGATGAAGAGGATCATCACGCTTTCGCGGGTGCTGTCGCGGAGCACGACCCAGAGCGACGCGGGGTTCCAGAGCTTGTAGATGATGACGGCGATCAGCAGGCAGAGCAGCGCGCCGACCGCAGCGGTTTCCGACGGTGTGGCGATGCCGCCATACATGGCGTAGAGCACGCCGAGAATGATCGCGAGGAACGGCAGGACCCGCGGCAGGATCTCGAACTTCTCCGCCCAGGAATAGGACCCTGCACTGAGAACCCGGGTGTCGCCGCTGCGCCAGGTCGAATAGAGCGACCAGACCATGAAGAGCCCCATCAGCATCAACCCCGGAATGACACCGGCCAGGAACAGGCGGCCGATCGAGGTCTCCGTGGAGATGCCGTAGACGATCATGGTGACCGAGGGCGGGATCAGGATGCCGAGCGTGCCGCCCGCGGCGATCGACCCGGCGGCGACGCCGTCCGGATACCCGCGCTTGCGCATTTCCGGAATGCCCATCTTGCCGATGGCGGCGCAGGTGGCCGGGGACGAACCGGACATGGCGGCAAAGAGCGCGCAGGCGCCGAGGTTGGAGACGACAAGGCCGCCGGGCACCCGGGTGAGCCAGCGCTCCAGCGCCTCGTAAAGATCGGCGCCAGCCCGCGTCGAGGCGATCGATGCGCCCATGATGATGAACATCGGGATGGAGAGCAGCGCGAAATTGTCGAGTTTGCCGAAGAGGATCTCCGGCATCAGTTCCAGCGACCGGGCACCGTCGAAGATCACCAGGAAACCGGCGGAAACGATCAGGAGGCCGATTGCGACGGAGACGCCTGAAAAGAGGACGACGATCGTGGCAAGCGCCACCAGCAGGCCAAGCAGCAGCGGATCCATTATTTGTCCTCCAGACCGAAGGGCTTGTCTACGCCGGTGACGACCGCGACAAGGTCGGCGACCAGCTGCAGCAGGAACAGGCCGAAGCCGACGGGGATTGCGAGATAGGGGATCCAGAGCTTGACGCCCCAGACCGTGTCGGAGGTCCAGCCGCGCGACCAGGCGATGTACCAGAACTCGGAACCGTAAAAGAGCAGCATCGCCACGATCAGGATCGAAAGGGACAGCGTCAGGCAGGCCATCAGGTACCGGGGCCGGGGCGCGAGCGACAGGGGAAACAGGTCGACATTCACGTGGCCCCGCAGACGCTGGACGTAGGGAAGGCCGACAAGTGTTGCCGCGATGACCAGATAGATGACGGCTTCGGTCTGCCAGACCGTGGACGCGTTGAGCACGAGGCGCACGAAGATCATCTGGCAGGTGATCAGGACCGCCGCGACGACCATGGTTGCCGAACACCAGCCGGCAAGGGTCGATATCATGGCAACGATGCGCAGAAAGGGATTGTTGCCGGCATGCGCGATCGCAGCCGTACTGTGGCCCGCCATGGGTCACTCCTTGAATGAAAGGATCAGGTTGTTTCCGGGGCGGCGTCGTTCAGGCCGCCCCGAAACAGCGAAGCGTCACTCGACGGCAAGCGCCAGGTCGAGAAGCTGCTGACCGTTCGGAGTTTCCTCCACAAAGGCCTTGTAGGAGGTTTCCTTGGCGAGCGTCCGCCAGGCCTCGAAGTCGGCCGCCGTCATCGCGGCAATCTCGACGCCGTTTTCCTTGAAGACGTCCGCCGAGGTCGCGTCTTCCTTCTTGGCTTCCTCCAGATAGAAGGCTTCGGCCTTTTCGGCTGCGGCAAGCAAGGCCTTCTGCTGGTCCTCGCTCAGGCTCTCGAACTTGGATTTGCTCATCAGGAGCGGCTGGTACATGAACCAGAGCGCATATTCGCCGGCGGGCGTATAGCAGGACACCTGCTCGTAGATGCGGAAGCTGACGAAGGACGAGGAGGAGGTGTTGACGGCATCGAGGACACCGGACTGCATGGCGTTGTAGACCTCGGAAGACGCCATCGAGGCGATGGAGGCCCCTGCCCCGGCAAGCATCTGCTCGAAGGACTTGCCGGCGGCGCGGGTCTGGAGGCCCTGCATGTCTTCCGGCTTGGTGATGCAGGTCTTGGTGGCCGCGAAACCGCCCGCAAGATAGCCATGCACCAGCACCATCACGTCGTCCCCGGCCATGATCTCCTCGATGGCTTCCATGAAGGGACTGTCGTTCATGCGGGCGGCATGGTCGTGGTTCTTAACGAGGCCCGGCATCAGGGTCAGGTTATAGGCGGGCTGCTGACCGCCGGCATAGCTGAGCGGCAGGACCGTCATGTCGAGCAGACCGCGCGAGAGCGGCTTGTACTGCTCGCGCGCCTTCAGCAGCGACTCCGACGGAAAGATCTTGATGTCGAGATCGACATTGGCCGCAGCAACTTCGTCGGCAACGATCTGCGCCACCTTGTGGCGGACGTCGCCGGTGGACCATTGATGCGACAGGCGCAGTTCGGTGGCACTGGCGGTGAACGCGCTTGCAAGAAGCGCCATGGCGGCGACGGACGCTGACAGTTTGAAATTCATTTTTTCCTCCCTGGAAAGTCCGGTTCCCGACCGGATATCCGATCATACCCTCAAGTTATGTTTTTCTGTCAAGCATTTTTGTATACAAGAATGACATTATTGCGCGCGAAATCTCCCTGTGCTAAACGCGAAACATGGAAAGAAAACGCTCCGACCGCATCGCCGATGCCCTTGAGGGACTGATTTTTGACGGCACATTCGCCGATGGCGAGCGGCTGGACGAGGTCCAGCTGGCGAGCCGGTTCGAGGTGTCGCGAACGCCCGTGCGCGAGGCCTTGCAGCGGCTTTCGCAATCCGGCCTTGTCGAGCAGATCCCGCGGCGCGGCGTTTTCGTGCGCCAGCCGGGCCCGGTCGAACTGATCGAGATGTTCGAGGTGATGGCTGAGCTCGAAGCGGTCAGCGCAAGGCTTGCGGCCGCCCGCATCACCGAAAACGCCCTTTCAAAACTGCATGCGGCCAACGAACGCTGCAAACACGCGGTCGAGGCGCAGGACACGGACGGCTACTATCGCGAGAACGAGCAGTTCCACGCCATCATCTATCGCCAGTCGGGCAACCGCTTCCTGGAGCAGGAATGCCTCAGGCTGCAACGGCGGCTGCAGCCTTTCCGGCGCGTGCAGCTGCGCGTGCGAGGGCGCATGAAACAGTCCATGTCCGAACATGAGGACATTGTCGCGGCCATCGAGGCCGGGGACGGCGAGAAGGCTGCCGCAGCCATTCGCCAGCATGTCTCGGTACAGGGCGAGAAGTTCCATCACCTGATGGCGAGCCTGAAGCCTGCAGCCGAGTAATACCCGGTTTCTATCGCGGACCGTCCCGAGTTCAACCTGGCCTAGTTGTCCCACGTACCGCTTGTCTGCTGACGGTCCGTTGCAGGGCTTGTGCCATGGGCGGCGCGGTAGCGCTTGGAAAAATGCGAGGCACTGCCGAAGCCGCAGGCGACCGCAATATCGATCATCCGCATGGAGGTACGGCAGACGAGTTGCCGTGCAATATCGATCCGCACCTTGCTGTAATAATCCAGCGGACTGCAGTTCAGGTATTTCTGGAAATCCCGCTGCAGCTGGCGCGGGCTGACATTCAGCCTCTCCGCGATTTCCTGCAGGGACAGCGGCTCGACGACGTTTTCCGTCATTAGTTCGATGCTGCTGCGCACCCGCTGCGGCACCGTTTCAAGGTCGACTCGCATGTGCTTGTGCTGGCGCTCGTTGCCGCTGCGCCAGTCGTGATGCAGTGCGATCTCCGCAACATCGGCGGCAACCGCCCCACCATGAACCTGGGCGACATAGCCGATCATCAGATCCAGAGCCGATGTCCCCCCGGCACAGGTCATGTATTTGCCATCCGTCTGGATGAGACTGTCGACCAGACCCGCATTCGGGAACCGTTCCTTGAAGAAATCGGCATATTCCCAATGGATCGTGCAGCGGCGGTTGTCGAGCAGGCCAAGCGCGGCAAGAACATAGGCACCGGTGCAGATGCCGGCGACCCGGCCGGAGCGTGTCGACAGTTTCCGGATGACAGCCTTCTGGGCCGGCGTCAGATCGATGCGCTCGACACCGTCACTGCTGCAGACCGCAAGCAGCTCCGGCCGGTCAACTCCGTCGATTGCGCAATCGGTGCGGATAATGCTGCCATTGCTGGCGACGGCGTCGCTGCCGTCCAGGCTGCAGCAGGTATAAATGAAGGCTTTTCTCTTCAGAACCTTGTTGGCGATCCGCAAGGGCTCGATCGCCGAGGCGAAAGAGATCAGAGAAAAGTTCTTCAGGAGCAGAAAGCAGATTTCGACCGGTCGCGCCGCGTCCGCCCCGACGACCAATGGCCCTTCGCGGGAGGGAACCGATCCGGACGGACCGGGCTTTGCGCGGGATGCTTCCTTCACTTGAAAAATGCCCTTCGACGCTTGTCTCGCCGGGCAGTGAAATCCCTGACGCAGGTCTTCCCGGCAGTCGGCATTTTAACGCGACGAGACCAGTCAGTGACCGGCTTCAGCGGCACGATGCATTCCCGGAACGACGGAAGCGCGATCCGAAACGGCGCTTTCCAACGGTTTACAATTCGCTGGAATCATCGATAGTACAACGCGTTTTTTCCCTTCCATGAACGGTGCGACCCACCCCGGGGCACCGGAAAGACCAAAGAGGACCATTTCATGAAGTACCGCCTCGGCCTTGCAGCCGCGCTCAGCTTCGCCGCCACCCCTGCCCTTGCCCACCTGGACCCGTCGGAGCACGGTTCCTTTGCTGCCGGCTTCACCCATCCGATTTTCGGCACGGATCACGTGCTGGCCATGATCGCCGTCGGCCTGTGGGCCGCGTTGCTGGGCGGCCGGGCAATCTGGGCACTGCCGACCGCCTTTGTCGGCTCGATGGTGATCGGGTTTGTGCTGGCGCTTTCCGGCGTGGCGTTGCCCGCCGTCGAGCCCATGATCCTGGCATCGGTCGTCGTGCTCGGCGCCGTCGTTGCGCTCGCCCTGCGCCTGCCGCTCTGGATGTCCGCTGCCCTGGTTGCCGTCTTCGGCGTCTGTCATGGCCATGCACACGGCGGTGAAATCGGCTCTGCCGGGGAACTCGGCTATGCGGGCGGCTTCGTACTGGCAACCGCCCTGCTTCATGCCGCCGGACTGCTCATCGGATACGGCGCAAACGTGGCGACCCGCAACGATCCCGCCTGGGCGACCCGTATTGTGCGGAGCCTCGGTGTCGTGACCGCGCTTGGCGGGATTTACCTCGCAGCGGGTTGAGGTTGGCGGTTCGATTTCACAAATCCGTCCTAACTTCTACCTCATCCTGAGGAAGCGCGCAGCGCTGTCTCGAAGGATGGGCGGCATACTCCGGAACAAGCGGCCCATCCTTCGAGACAGCGCTGCGCGCTTCCTCAGGATGAGGTCGAGGGAGTAGCGGGCTTTTAAACTTGACCCGAAAAACCTCACCCGATCTCGATGTCGAGACCGAGATCCAGAACCGGAGCCGAGTGGGTGATCCAGCCTGAGGAGATCAGGTCCACCCCGGCTTCGGCCACGGCCTTCACCGTATCGAGCTCGATCCCGCCCGAGGCTTCCAGCAGCACCCGGCCGCCGGCGATGGCGACGGCCTGTCTCAGGACGTCCGGCGGCATGTTGTCGAGCATGACGACGTCCGGTCCGGCCGCCAGGGCTTCTTCCAGCTGTTCCAGCGTATCGACTTCCACCTCGATCTTGACAAGGTGACCGGCAAAGGCCTTTGCGGCCTCGATGGCCTGGGTGACCCCACCGGCGACCGCGATGTGGTTGTCCTTGATCAGGATGGCGTCGTCGAGGCCGAAGCGGTGATTGGACCCGCCGCCGCATTTGACGGCGTATTTCTCGAACGCTCTCAGGCCCGGTGTCGTCTTGCGGGTGCAGACGATGTCGGCCTTGGTATGTGCGATGAGGTCGGCGAATTTCGCGGTCGCCGAGGCGATGCCGGAGAGATGGCCGAGGTAATTGAGCGCGACACGCTCTGCGGCAAGCAAAGCCCGCGCGGGCCCTTCGATCCGGGCAACAACATTCTTCGGCGCCAACCTGTCGCCGTCGCTCATCAGGGCTTCGAAGCGGAGATCCGGATCGGTCTGGCGGAAGGCGCTTTCGGCAAAGGCGAGGCCCGACAGAACGCCGGGCTTGCGCGCCGCGATCACGGCTGTTGCCCTGGCTTCGCGCGGCAGGGTTGCCTGGCTGGTGATGTCACCCGCCCGCCCCCAGTCCTCGAGAAGAGCCGCCTTGACTGCCTCCTCGACCATGAGGCGCGGCAGGTCAGGCAAATTCATTCGGGTCATGCACCCTCCGGTCAGGCGGTTTCCTGGGCCTCGGCGGTGACGGCCGCGACCTCCTTCAGGGTCGTATAGGAGCGGGTTGCCATCGCCGGGTTCTCTTGCGGGAAGTCCTTGCGGAAATGACCGCCCCGGCTTTCCTGGCGTTTCAGGGCCGCTGCCGCGATGATCCGGCCGGCGACCATCATGTTGAGGATCGACTGGCGGACGCAGATCTTTTCCACCCGGGCGATATCGGCAAGCGCGGCCCTGAGACCGGCTGCATCCCGAAGGACGCCGACATTGCGGGCAAGCGTCTTGCGCAGAACGGTGATCGCCTCGCGTTCGTCCACGTTGCGCCGGCTCGGCAAGCCTGGTTCTGAGTCCATCTCATTCCAATAGGCGCTGCGCGGTGTCGGCATCAGGCCCTGGATGTCCTCGGCGATGCGGGCAGCGAAGACGACGGCTTCCAGCAGCGAATTCGAGGCCAGCCGGTTGGCGCCATGAGCACCTGTGGAAGCAACTTCGCCGGCAGCCCAGAGGCCATCGAGGGAAGTGCGTCCGTTGGCATCGGTCAGGACGCCACCCATGTGGTAATGCTCGGCCGGCGCGACCGGCAGCAGGTCTTTTTCGGGATCGAGCCCGGCGGCGGAGGCGGCGGCAAAAACCGTCGGAAACTCGTCCCTGAATTTTGCGCCGATGGCCTCGCGGCAATCAAGGAACGCCCCTCGGCCTTCCGAGACTTCCCGGTGGATCGCCCGGGCAACGATGTCGCGCGGGGCAAGTTCCAGATCCGGGTGAATGCCCTGCATGAAACGGTTTCCATCCCGGTTGACCAGGGTCGCGCCTTCCCCGCGCAGCGCCTCGGTTGCGAGCGGTGCCGGGTCCTTGCCGAGATCGAGTGCGGTCGGGTGGAACTGCACGAATTCTGCATCGGCGATCACCGCCCCGGCGCGGGCCGCCATGGCGAGGCCGTGGCCGTTGGCCTCGTGCGGATTGGTGGTCAGCTCATAGAGGTGGCCGATGCCGCCGGAGGCGAGCACCACGGCCTTGGCCGGAAAGGCCAGCCGCTCGATGCCGCCACGCTTGCGCGCAAGAACGCCGGTGACATAACGGCCTTCGCCGAGGAAACTCTCGCCGATATAGCCTTCCAGAATACGGATCGACGGCGTCCTGCGGACGGCGGCAATCAGCGCGTCCATGATGGCCTTGCCGGCCATGTCGCCGCGCACGCGCACCACCCGGCTCTGGGAATGGGCTGCCTCGCGGGAGAATTTCAGCCGGCCTTCGAGGTCCTGATCGAACGGGACACCATAGGACAGCAGGTCATGCACCCGGGCGCTGCCCTCGCGCGTCATCTCCTCGACGATCTTTTCCTCGCAGATGCCGCAGCCGGCGATAAGCGTGTCGTCGCGATGCTTTTCCACCGAGTCCTGTTCGGAAATCGCCGCGGCGATGCCGCCCTGTGCCCAAGCGGAGGACGCCCCCTCGCCGATCGGCGCATTGGTGATGACGGTGACCGGCCGCGGGCTGAGTTTCAGCGCGCAGAAAAGGCCCGCCAGACCTCCCCCCAGAATGACGACGTCATCCACATCCTTGCCAATATAGGCAGGTGCAAAATCCTCAACCGACACGGCCATGGGAAACTTCCTGGAACTGACGGGCCTCAGGCCCAAAGAGACCTCCGGGCCGAGCAGGCCCGGAAGCAATCGCATAAGTGCGGTTTAGACCGAAGACGGTCAGATTTTCAAGTTGATCATGCGCTCGACCGCGGTGCGTGCCCTGTCGGCGACAGCCGGATCGACGACAACCTCGTCCTTCATCTCCAGCAGCGAGTCGAGGATCTTGTTGAGCGTGATCCGCTTCATGTGCGGGCAGAGGTTGCACGGACGGATGTAGTTGACGCCCGGGGTCTCGCTGGCAACGTTGTCCGCCATGGAGCACTCGGTGACCATCATCACCTTTTCCGGCCGCCTGGTCTTGACCCAGTCGATCATGTGGGCGGTCGAGCCGGCGAAGTCGGCTTCGGCGACCACATCCGGCGGGCATTCCGGATGTGCGATGATTTTTACATCGGGCTCGATCCTGCGGTAGTCGCGCAGTTCTTCGGCCGTGAAACGCTCATGCACTTCGCAAGCGCCGTCCCAGATCAGCACCTCGACGTCTGTCTTGTTGCCGACATTGGCGGCCAGATATTTGTCCGGGATCAGGAACACCTTGTCGACGCCGAAGCTTTCCACCACCTGCAGCGCGTTTGAGGAGGTGCAGCAGATGTCGCACTCTGCCTTCACGTCGGCAGACGTGTTCACATAGGTGATGATCGGAATGCCCGGATTGCGTTCGCGCAGGGCACGCACATCCGCACCGGTGATGGATTCAGCCAGCGAGCAGCCGGCCCGCATGTCCGGGATCAGCACCGTCTTTTCCGGGCTCAGGATCTTGGAGGTCTCGGCCATGAAATGCACACCGCACTGGACGATGACTTCCGCATCCGTCCGGGTCGCCTCGATCGCCAGCTGCAGGCTGTCGCCAACAATGTCCGCCACACCGTGATAGATGTCCGGCGTCATGTAGTTATGCGCCAGGATGACGGCATTGCGCTGCTTTTTCAGCTTGTTGATCGCATGGATGGTCGGCGCCAGCGCCGGCCATTCGATGGCCGGGATGATGTGCTTGACCTTCTCGTAAATCGGCGCGGTCGCTTCCGCGACCTCCGGCGTGTAGCGCAGATCCGGGCGCTCCAGCTTGCCGAAACGCTCCAGAGCCGTCAGTCCGCTCACAATCGGTTCACCAACCGGAGCTTTGGTCTGGGCAATGGTCATGGCGACCTCCCTGTCTGGGCGGCTGGACCTTTGCGGTCCCGGCCGCGAATTACATATACTCAACTTGAGCATATTAGAGACAAAAGAAAACGGGCGCGCAGGCCCACTTTTGCTCTTTCGGAGTTTATATAGACATCGACAAAGGGAAAATCCACCAAAATCGGCATCAAACCGGCTGGGAAATTGTTTCCTCAATCAATTCATGATCTTACCGCTCAACATTGACAGAAATATCTAGCCGGCAAAGCGCCCGTCAGCCGATTTCCACCTCAACCGTCCTGCCCTCGCCACCAAAACCGGGCATGTGTCGACAGGGAGGGCATGACGACGTTTCATTCCAATTGATGATCAATCCATCAAAATTAGGCATTATGCTGAAATTCGCATTCCGCCTATTCTTATCGTAGATTCACGATAGGTATTCTCGATGTCCTCTGCCTCTTCCACCGGCCGGTCCGGTCCGAATATCCCGCTGGTGATCGCCTGCGGCTGCCTGGTTGCCCTGATTTCCTTCGGGCCGCGTTCTGCCATGGGCCTGTTCTTCCAGCCCATGACCGACGCCCGCGACTGGAGTCGCGAACTCTTCGCACTCGCCCTTGCCATCCAGAACCTGATGTGGGGTCTCGGCCAGCCGATCGCCGGCATGGTTGCCGACCGCTTCGGCACCTGGAAGGCGATGACCCTTGGTGCCCTGCTTTATGGCGCCGGCCTGATCCTGATGATCGACGCCCAAAGCGCCGCTGCCCTGCACCTGTCCGCCGGTGTCCTCATCGGCCTCGGCATCGCCTTTTCCTCGTTTTCGCTTGTGCTGGCCGCCTTTGGCCGCACGGTGTCGCCCGCACAGCGCTCGCTCGCCTTCGGCATCGGCACCGCTTCCGGCTCGCTCGGCCAGTTCCTGTTCGCCCCGCTTGGCGCGACCCTGATCGAGAATATCGGCTGGCAGGACACGCTGATCATCTTCACCGGCCTGATTGCCCTGATCCCGCTGCTGGCCGTAGCGCTGCGCGGCAAGTCGGAGTTGCCGAAGTCAGGCAATCCGGCCAACGACCAGAACCTCAGGCAGGCCATGGCCGAGGCCTTCGGCACACGCGGCTTCATCCTCCTGACCCTCGGTTTCTTCGTCTGCGGCTTCCATGTCGCCTTCATCACTGTGCACCTGCCGCCCTTCATTGCCGATATCGGTCTCGATCCGCGCCTGGGCGGTTGGGCGATTGCCATCATCGGCCTGTGCAACGTGGTCGGCTCGCTGGTGTCGGGCTATATCGGCGGGCGCTATTCCAAGCCGATCTTCCTGGCGCTGATCTATCTTGGCCGGGCCATCGTCATCTTCATCTTCATCATGCTTCCGATCACCCCGGCCTCCGTGCTGATCTTCTCCGGCGTGATGGGCCTTCTGTGGCTTTCGACCGTGCCGCCGACTTCCGGTCTCGTCGCCGTCATGTTCGGCCCGCGCTACATGGCGACGCTCTTCGGCTTCGTCTTCCTGTCGCACCAGATCGGTGCCTTCCTCGGCGTCTGGCTCGGCGGCTATCTCTACGACCGCTACGGCTCCTACGACGCCATCTGGTGGTGCGGCATTGCCCTTGGCATCTTCGCCGCGGTCATCCACTGGCCGATCCAGGAAAAGCCGGTCGCCCGGCTGGCGGGTCAGGCGGCGGAGTAAAGCTTGGACAACGATGACTGGGGGTGTTTCGGCTTCACCGATTACCCCCACCCCTAACCCCTCCCCACAAGAGGGAGGGGAATTCCTCTGAGCCAGTACAAAGCTCCTTCAAACACCAGTCCGCATTAGCGACGCCCCTTCAGCACATCGAAGCCTGATCCCCCTCCCCCTTGTGGGGAGGGGCTGGGGATGGGGGTTCAAGCGCTGATCACAAAAAACAAAAAGACGGGCCCGAGGCCCGCCTTTTTCACTTCAATCTGATGCCTGCTTACCCGGCCACTTTCGAGAAATCCGCCACCACATGGGTCGCATCGCGGATTTCGGCGAGGAGCTGCAGGCGGTTCATGCGGAGCGCCGGATCTTCGGCGTTGACGAGGATGTCCTCGAAGAACCGGTCGACCGGAGTGCGCAGCTTCGAGAGAGCCTCCATCGCGCCTTCGAAGTTTTCCGCCTGCACGGCGTCGGCTGCTTCCGCGCGGGCGCTGTCGATGGCCGAGGCCAGGTCGATCTCGGCCTGCTCGCGGAAATGATCCGCGTGCGGCTTGCCGGTGACCGGCGCGCCGTCCTTCTTTTCTTCCGCCTTCAGGATGTTGACCGCACGCTTGTAGCCGGCCAGCAGGTTGGCACCGTCGTCGGAGGAGATCAGCTTGCCGAGTGCCTCGACGCGCTTGACCACCATCAGGAGGTCGTCCTGACCTTCCAGCGCGAAAACGGCATCGATAAGGTCATGGCGGGCGCCTTCGTCCTTCAGGTGCACCTTCAGGCGGTCGGCACAGAAAGAGAGCAGGTCGGCGACGAGGCCCGCCGGATCGGCAACTTCGGCCTGCTGCAGTTCTAGGGCGGACCGGAAAGCTTCACCCAGACGAAGGCGCAGATTGTTCTCAAGAACGATGCGGATCACGCCAAGGGCGGCGCGGCGGAGGGCATAGGGGTCCTTCGACCCAGTCGGCTTCTCGTCGATGGCCCAGAAGCCTGCCAGAAGGTCCAGCTTTTCAGCCAGTGCCACGGCAACGGCAACCGGATCCGACGGGACGCTGTCGCTCGGTCCCTGAGGCTTGTAGTGCTGTTCGATGGCAACAGCGACGGAGGCGTCCTCGCCCTGGGCTTCGGCATAGTAGCGACCCATCAGGCCTTGCAGCTCCGGAAACTCGAACACCATGTGCGACACAAGATCGGCCTTGGCGAGTTCCGCAGCGCGTTTCGCCCTGGTCTCGTCGGCGCCGACGGTGGAAGCGAGTTCCGCGGACAGGGCAATCAGGCGCTTCACGCGTTCGCCGACGCTGCCGAGCTTTGCGTGGAATTTGACCTCATCGAGCTTCGGCAGGTTGTCCGAAAGCTTCGACTTCAGGTCCGTATCCCAGAAGAAGCGTGCATCGGAGAGACGGGCACGGATGACCTTCTCGTTACCGGCGACGATCATCTTGCCGCCGTCGGCCGCAACGATGTTGGAGACCAGCACAAACTTGTTCGCAAGGCGACCGGTGGACGGATCCTTCAGGACGAAGCATTTCTGGTTCGCCTTGATGGTGAGCTGGATGCACTCGTCCGGGATCGTCAGGAAGGCTTCGTCGAAGCTGCCGGTCAGCACCACCGGCCATTCGACCAGCCCCGCGACCTCTTCCAGCAGCCCCGCATCCTCGACCAGCTCCAGGCCGAGCGCCAGGGCCCGGTCCTTGGCGTCGTTCAGGATGATGTCCTTGCGCCGGTCGGTGTCGAGCACGACCTTGTGCTTCTCCAGGGCGACCGCATAGTCGTCGAAGCGTCGTACGTCGAATGCCTCATCCGCCAGAAAGCGGTGGCCGCGCGTGGTCTTGCCGGCTTTGATGCCGTCGAACTCGAACGGCACCACATCGGGCTCCTCGGTCTCGGGACCGAAGCTGGCGACGATGGAATGGAGCGGGCGGACCCAGCGCGTCGTGGCCGAGCCCCAGCGCATGGTGTTCGGCCACGGGAAATTGCGGAGAATGCCCGGCATGAATTCGGCAATTATGTCAATGGCCGGACGGCCCGGCTTCTCGATCACCGCAACGTAGAAGTCGCCCTTCTTCGGATCGTTCTGGATCGTCGCCTGATCGATCGAGGCAAGGCCGGCGCCGCGCAGGAAGCCTTCCAGTGCCTTTTCCGGCGAGCCGACACGCGGGCCCTTACGCTCTTCACGCGTTGCCGCGGAACCGGCCGGGACGCCGGCCACATGCAGGGCAAGACGCCGCGGTGTTGCGAAGGCCTTTGCACCTTCATAGGGCAAACCGGCATCCACCAATGCGTTGGTCACAAGCGATTTCAGGTCTTCGGCCGCCTTGCGCTGCATGCGGGCCGGAATTTCTTCGCTGAACAGCTCAAGCAGAAGATCGGGCATGGAATTAATGACCTTTGGTCTGGTGAGGACACCGGAAACGGATAGCGCGTCCGTTACCAAGTCGACGGCGACTTGTCACCCCCTTTCAAATGCCCTGCAGCTACCCGGCAGGTGCTCCCTTCGCTCGACAGCGGGCGAATAGTTTCACGCTTCTTCAACAAATCCATGTGAAACTCGTCAGCCGGTAAAGTGATGTATGTATTGGGGCCGATCGCGTGGCAAACCGGGAAGTTGCAGACAGCCGTTTTCTGGCACGATCTATAGTTGCGCTCCTTGCCGTGGTTCTTGTCAGTTTTGCAGGCTTGAAGGTTCTTCCGGTTGTTTTTCCTTCCGTGGATACCGATCACGGACATGCGGCCTATGACTTGGTGGCAAGCATTCTCCTGGGTGTTGCCATATTCAGTCTCGCCTATGGCGCCTGGGCAACCCGGCGGCTGCGCAAGGAACTGAAGGTGCGTTCCTCAGCCCATACAGAAGCCCTGGCACTCGCGCAGCACGATCCCCTGACCGGCCTGCCTAACCGGCGCCGCCTTCTGGAGGCCTTTGCCGATCTCAGCCACGAAGTCAAACCGGACTGCTTTCGCGCCGTCATGATGCTCGACCTGGACGGCTTCAAGCCGATCAACGACGTCTATGGCCATGCCTTCGGCGACAACCTCTTGCGCAGTTTCGCCGACCGTCTCGCCGAGACCCTCGGCAAGGAGGGCATCGTTGCCCGCCTGGGTGGAGACGAATTTGCCATCGTATCTCCGGTCTTCAAGGACAAGTCGGAAGCTGCAGGATTTGCCCGAAGGTTGCTGACCCGGATCAGCGACCGTTTCGAATTCGGTGACCGGCAGATCTCAATCGGCTCCGGCATCGGCATCGCTCTCTATCCTCACGACGGCTATGCCATAACAGAGCTTCTGCGCCGGGCCGACATTGCCCTCTACCGGGCCAAATCGTCGGGCCGGTCGACCTACCGCTTCTTCGAAGTCGACATGGACGCCTCGATCCTGCACAGGACGTTGCTTGAACAGCGGCTGCGCCGGGCGATCGCCGAACACGAGGTCAAGGCCTTCTATCAGCCGATCCTGGACATGGACAGCGGCCGCATCGCCGGTTTCGAGGCATTGGCGCGCTGGACCGACAGCGACTTCGGCAAGGTACCGCCGCTGCAATTCATTCCGATCGCCGAGGACTGCGGCATCATCTCCGACTTGACCCAGCACCTGCTCGCCGACGCCTGCCAGGTCGCCCGAACCTGGCCGGACGATCTCTACCTCTCCTTCAACCTGTCACCGGTGCAACTCCAGGATCCGGCGCTGACGTCGCAAGTCCTGTCGATCCTGAGAACACACGGCTTTCCGCCGCAGCGCCTTGTGCTGGAAATCACCGAAACCTCGCTGGTCAAGAACCCGGAATCCGCCAAGCGCATCCTGAGCGAGCTGACCGAGGCCGGCATCTCCATCGCGCTCGACGATTTCGGCGCCGGCCATTCCAGCCTCAGTTACCTGCGCGATTTTCCGATCCGCAAGGTGAAGATCGACAAGTCCTTCACCGAACGCATGCTGAGCGACAAGCAATGCGCGGCCATCGTCGAGGCTATCCTGGTGCTCTCGCGCGGGCTCGACATCGATGCGGTTGCGGAAGGTGTCGAGGAAAGCGACGTTCACGACGCACTCAATTCCAACGGATGCCACTACGGCCAGGGCTTCCTTTATGCGGCCGCCGTTTCTGCTGATGACGCCGCAGAACTCCTGGAATCCCAGGTGGACGGCCGCCTGCCTTTCGCCGAAAAGACCGACGCCGCCTGAACCTGCCTGTCAGCCAGCTTTTACCAGCCGCCGCCACCCCCGCCGCCACCGCCGCCACCGGACGAGCCGCCCGAAGAGCCGGACGAGCCTGAACTGGAGGATTTCGGCACCGGCAGCGAGGACTGGAAGGAGCCGGCCATGGCGCTTGCCGTCCGGCCAAGGCCGTCCGAGATATGGTGCGGATCGAACCTGCGGCCCGAGTACCAGCCCGGCTGATAGGTGGCGGCGACCGCTGCGCCGGCCGCCGACGCCAGCCAGCCCTCAAAGGCTTTCGCCCAGGGTTTCTCCACACCGAGCGCCACAGCATAGGGCAGCAATTCCTCGAAGTGCTGCGCACTCATGTCCGGAACGTCCGCCATGTTGAGCCGCTCTTTCTCGGCCACGGTCAGATACATCTTCAGTCCCTCGATCGCGTCAAGCGCCTGACGGCCGAGTGCTGTCGGCGCTCCGATGAGGAAGTAGAAGAGGATGTTCAGCGCCACCAGCACAGCCGCAATAATGGGCAGGACCGGAAGCGTATCGACGCCGCCGTTGATCTGGTAGGCGCCGAAGGTCGCGCCGGCCAGGGTCAGGCCGAAGACGACGAAGATCAACGCCATGCGCAATTCCATGCGCACGAAGCGGAAGACGATCTTTCCGAGATTAGCTGACAGGATCGACGCGAAAATCGACAGGAAAATGAAGAGGATGATGAAGCCTTCCTGACCCGGCTGGATCTGGCCGAAGACCAGAAGGGCAATCACCGTCACGATGCTGAGGCCAATGCCCGGAATGAGGAAGCCGAGATTGTTGCGGAAGAAGACGTTGGCGCTTTCCGTCTCGATAGCGCCGCGGAATTTGCGTCCGAGTGAAGCGATGGAGCTGCCGTTGTCCTTGTTCAGCGGGAGGGGACTGCCCCGCCCGGAGAGCCAGTTCTCGACGGCGGCCTCCCCTTTCGGCAGCCTGATTCTTGCGCCCTTCGGCTCCATGACCAGGCTCACCTCGCCATCGCTCTCTTCCAGCCGCAGGCGCTTCTTCACTGCCAGGTTCAGGCAGGCAGCGGAAAGCGCCACCCAGCCGCCGTCCCCGAAGCCGCGATTGATGATGTATTTTGCCAGGGCCGGGGAAATATCGGCCGGGGGTTCAAATCTCGGGAAGATCACGCCCTGAACCGGATCGCGGCCAACCATCCACCAGGCACCGAGGTAATAGACCAGGACCAGAAGCATCCCGGCTCCGCCGATCAGTTCCGAACTGTAGTCGGAGAAGAAATAGCCGAGCTTCGCTGCCTCGCTCGGCGGCGCGATCGCACCCTTTGGCATGCTGACATCGATCGTCATTCCGGCGTGAGGCGGCAGGGCCCGCGTCGTCTGGAAGACTATTTCCGAGCCGCCGTTTTCCGCATTGGCCTTATAGTCCTTGCCGGTTTCGCCAAAATAGCCGGTATAGGCGATCCAGGCAGAGGCTTTCACGCCCGCTGGCAGGACCACCCGCGCAATGGCCTCGTCGATCGGAAAGGCCCATTCATTGCCGGTCGCGTTCCAGTAGACCTCGTCATGATCGTCGAAATAGCGGAGCTGGCGGTCGGTCCGGTATTTGAAGGTGTAGGTATAGGTGCCCTTCTCGAGGAAGACGTTTTCCTCCCCGACATAGATGCGGATCCCTTCCCCGCTCCGGTTGGTGTGGTAGGGAGCAGGCTCTCCGTCCTGCAGGACGGAGAGTAGATCGAACCCGACCTGGTACATCCGGCCATTCGCGTTTTCAGCCCTCAAGGGGAAGTCGCGGTAGATACCGCGTTTGATCTGATCTCCTTCCGCCCGCACCGTGATGGTTTCCGTAACGGTCAGCGCGCCGTCCTCAGCGACGTCCACGTTGGAGACGAACCGCAGGATGCGCTCGTCCGCACTGGCTGCCAGACAGGCGGTAAACAGCAGGAAGGTCGCAAGGACGCCTGCGGCAAATCTCATCAGCATAGCCCCCTCCCCGTCAGAACTGCACCTTCGGCACGGCCCGCTCGGCTTCGTCCTCGATCTCGAAATACTCGGCCTTTTCGAACTTGAACTGGGTCGCGATCAGGTTGGAGGGGAAGCTTTCGACCGCGACGTTCAGGTTCCGGACCGCGCCATTGTAGTAGCGCCGGGCCATCTGGATGGCGTTTTCAACCTCGTCAAGGGACTGGTGCAGGTCGGAGAAATTCTGATTGGCCTTGAGATCCGGATAGGCTTCGGCAACTGCAAATAGCCGGCCCAGTGCCTGGCTGAGTTCGCCCTCGGCTTTTGCCCGCCCGCTCACATCGTCCCGCGGCACCGAAGAAACCTGCGCCCGCATCCGGGTGACCGCTTCGAGGGCCTCCCGTTCGTGGGAGGCGTATCCCTTCACCGTTTCGACCAGATTGGGAATGAGATTGGCGCGGCGTTTCAGCTGGACGTCGATCCCGCTCCAGCCCTCCTCGGTCATCTGCCGTTTCTTGACGAGACCGTTATAGAGAACGATTGCAAAAACAGAGAGCGCAATGAGAGCGGCAAGAATCAACCAGGCCAAGACGAATACCTCCGTAAAATCCTTCGCGGAAGCTATCGCGAGCGAATGCCCTTGTCATCACAATCGGCTGTTCAGCCATGGTTCAGACGACATTCTGTAATCAAAAACACAAGTTGGCCGGAAACGTACCAGGCAACCTGCTGTCTTTCAGTGCGTTGCAAGCAGGTGAATTCCGGACATTCGCTTCACGACCTGCCTCCAACCTGGCCGGAGCAGGCAAGTGGGGCTCTGAAATATATGCGGCATTGTCCAAGTGGATGAGGATGGGTTTCGATGATTTTCGGTTTTTGTCTGAAGCGTATGGCACCGGTTCTGGGAACCCTCGCGCTTTTCCCTCTCGGCCTGTCCGCATCCGAAGCGGCGGAACCGGAACGCTATCTCTGCGCCGATGGCAATCTGGTCTACAATGTCGTCACGACCCGGCAGGCCGACCAGGTTTCCCTGATCGGCCCGATCCGCAGAAACGCTCCGGACCAGGCACCGAGCGTGTTCCTCAGTCAGGTTCCATCGCAAAACGGCGTGAGATACGAAAGCGGCAACGTCCGCTTCTTCGGAAAGAGTGCCAGGTATCTGCAGGTCGGCACGGGACTGCTTGAATGTCAGGTACAGGCAAATACGCGGCCGGAACCGTCGCCGGACAGGCCGCGGCCCGACCGTGACGGTTCTCGTGAGGTGAACATGCAGGGGCAGTCGCTTGGCGGCAGCCTGCGCGCCGGACCCGGCATCAACTTCACCCGGACGGGCAGTCTGCCGGCCGGGATGCCGCTGACGATTCTGCGCCGGACGCCGGAAATCATGAACGGTTACAGCTGGTTCGAAATCCGGGCGGCCAACGGCCTCAGCGGGTATCAGTGGGGCGGCATCATGTGCTCCGAAGACCGCGATATCCGGGGTGTCCTGAGCGTGTGTGAACAGCGCCGGCCGGGTCCTGACCGCGACAACCGTCCCCAGGGACCGCGCGCGGATGCAGTCGATGCTCCCGGCCAGTCCCTTGGCGGCGTGTTGCGTACCGGGCCGGGCACGGACTATGCCCGTACGGGAAGCCTCCAGGAAGGGACGCCGCTGACGATTGTCCGCCGGACCCGTCAATACATGAACGGGTATGACTGGTTCGAAGTCAGGACATCCGACGGCCAGTCCGGGTATCAGTGGGGCGGCATCATGTGTTCGGTAGGCACGCAGATCGAGGGTATTTTCCAGGCCTGCCCCGGCCGGCAGCCCGGTTACGACGACAGGCGGGGCGAACGCGGTCGCCCGGATCCCGACCGGCGCGGCAATTATGCCGCCCGGATCACCGTGACCAACCAGACAGGTGCGCCGGTCGATCTCGTCTCCGTGCCCGATTACGGCCCGGTGCAACGCACGGCACGCCTTGCCCCGTTTGAAACCGTGACCGTGGACACCACACTCGGCCGACGCTTCCAGTTCGTGCGAGGCAATGCGATCTACAGCGAATTCACGGTCGATCAGTCACAGGGGCAAAGTGTGGTCTTCAGGAACTGAGGCCCCGAGCCATAAACATGAAAGCGGATCTTCAGGCTGCCGTTATTCGGCAGCCTGATTGTGGTAGCCGACCCCGCCGGCTTCCGTTTCCAGGAAGGCGGTCCCACAGGCTTTGGCAAGTTCGCGGACCCGCAGGATGTAGCTCTGGCGTTCGGTCACGGAGATGACGCCGCGGGCATCGAGCAGGTTGAAGGCGTGGCTGGCCTTGATGCACTGGTCATAGGCCGGAAGGACCACCTGATGCACATTCGCGCCGGCTGCTTCCCGCGCCTTGGCGCCCGCATCCAGCAGCGCCCGGCACTCGGCCTCGGCGTCCTTGAAGTGGCGGAACAGCATTTCCGTGTCGGCATGCTCGAAATTGTGCCGGGAATATTCCTGCTCGGCCTGCAGGAAGACATCGCCATAGGTGATCCTGGCATCGCCCTCCTGGCCGTTGTAGTTCAGGTCGTAGACGTTATCGACGCCCTGGATATACATGGCCAGGCGCTCCAGGCCGTAGGTCAGCTCGCCGGAAACCGGTGAACATTCAAAGCCCGCGACCTGCTGGAAATACGTGAACTGCGACACTTCCATGCCGTCGCACCAGCATTCCCAGCCAAGCCCCCAGGCGCCCAGCGTCGGGCTTTCCCAGTCGTCCTCGACAAAGCGAATGTCGTGCAGCGTCGGGTCGAGGCCGATGGCATAGAGCGAATTCAGATACAGCTCCTGCAGATTGGCCGGCGACGGCTTCAGGATCACCTGGAACTGGTAATAATGCTGCAGGCGGTTCGGGTTTTCGCCGTAGCGCCCGTCCGTCGGCCGGCGTGAGGGCTGGACGTACGCAGCCCGCCAGGGACGCGGACCGAGCGAGCGCAGCGTGGTGGCCGGATGGAAGGTACCAGCGCCGACTTCCATGTCGTAGGGCTGCAGCACGACGCAGCCCTGATCGGCCCAATAGCGCTGCAGCGCCAGGATCAGGCCTTGAAAGGAGTTTTCCGGCCGCATATGCGCCGGCAGGGTCTCGGTCGACATGAAGATTATCCGCGAATTAGGCACTTGCCGGCAGCTGCGCTTCCGGTTCGGGCGACAGGTGCCACGATGTCGGGAGAAGGTCAAGGCGGCGCTTGTACCCTGTTTCAGATTGACGGCAATCCCGCTTGGGAGTATCGCTTGCACCGGCCCCGGAATGCCTGCCGCTCGCAGACGCAATCGTCCTGGTGAAATTCCGGCCTGACAGACCTTCTGTTCCCCGACGCATTTCGCGCTGGTGGCAATGCGAGCCCCTCCTTCTTTTCGAAATGCCCTTCAATGGAGAACGGAATGTCGCAAGACACTTCCCGGGTGAATGCGTTCACCCATGGGCCAATCGTTCCGACACTTTTGAAAACGGCCCTGCCGATCATCCTCGTCACGAGCATGAACGGCTTGCTGACGGTCGCCGATGCGGTCTTCCTCGGCCTTTATGTCGGCCCTGACGCGCTCAGCGCGGTCACGCTGATGTTTCCCGCCTATATGCTGCTGGCCGCCCTGGCAACGCTGGTCTCCAGCGGCATGTCGAGCCTGCTTGCCCGCCATCTCGGCGGCGGCAGATTTGAGGCGGCGCGCGCCGTCTTTGCCGGTGCGCACGGCCTGGCCCTGGCGGCCGGCGTCCTGCTGATCCTGCTTATGCTGGCCTTCGGCCGGACGGCGACACTTGCCGCTGCCGGCAGCAATGACGGTATCGCGGCAATGAGCGCCACCTACCTGGCCATCACAATCGGCTTTTCGCCGCTCATGTTCGTGCTGGCGGTCAATTCCGACGCTCTTCGAAACGAAGGCCATGTCATGCTGATGGCAGGCCTCAGCCTCTCCGTGTCGCTGGGCAACCTGGCACTGAACTATGTCCTGATCGTCCTGTTCGATCTTGGCGTTGCCGGTAGCGCGTTCGGGACCGTGTTGGCACAGGCGCTCGCGCTCGTCTTCATCCTCTGCTATCGCCTGAGTGGCAGAACGGCGCTGAGCCCGAAGGATATCCTTGGAAACCAGCTTGGATCGGACTGGCGCTCCATTCTGGTGCTCGGTGCGCCGCAGAGCCTGAGTTTTCTCGGGATCGCGCTCGGAGCCGCGGTAACCATCGCCGTCCTGCAGCACGTGGGCGCCGACGGTTATGAGACAACGGTGGCCGCCTTCGGCGTGACGACCCGGATCATGACCTTCGCCTATTTGCCGCTCCTCGGCCTGTCGATGGCGTTGCAGGCAATGATCGGCAACAATGCCGGCGCGCTCTTGTGGCACCGCTCGGATGCTACGCTGCGACTCGGACTTGGGATTGCCTTCGCCTACAGCCTCGCGGTGCAGGCGCTCCTGGCGTTCGGTGCCCGGTGGGTCGGCCATGCCTTCGTCGAGGACACCATGGTGATCGGCGAAATCGGTCGCATTCTGCCGGTGATGGTTGCGATGTATTTCGCGGCCGGACCGTTGTTTGTGATCGCGACCTATTTTCAGGCACTTGGAGACGCTCGCCGGGCGGCCTTGCTCAGCCTGATAAAGCCCTATGCCTTTCTTTTGCCGCTGCTGTTCCTGCTGCCAATCGGTTTCGGCGAACGCGGCATCTGGATGGCGGGACCTGTTGCGGAAGGGCTGCTGGTTTTGTTGACCGTGACGGTACTGGCTGGCGCTGCGCACGCGGGCACCGCACGCTGGGGCCTGTTCCGGGCAGCTGTCGCCGGTTAGTCATTTGTGGCGGGCGGGACTTCCTGCCCGTCCCTTTCAGCTCGGTTTCAGGCCTGTGGGCGGTACTTGCCGCTTTCAGGATCGAGCACGAGCTTGGCACCGCGTCCGTTCGGGTCGGCCTTTGCGGCTGCGCGCGAAATCTGGTTTTCAACCTGAGCCATCTTGCGCTTGATGCGCTGAACGATCCAGTAGCCTCCGACGGCCAATGCCGCCACACCTATCAGTTCGGTCATGTCGTCCCCTTGACTGGGCCCTTTGCCGGCCCGAATTCCGCATGGCCAATGCGCCTTTTTAAAGGCCGTAGCGCATCCACAGCGCCCGCTCCTCCACGGACGAGATCAGCTCCTCGCCCAGCCTTTCCACCAGCCGTCCGCTGCCCGTGCGCACGCCAAGCCCGCCCTTGCGGCCGAAAAGTCCCCGCGGCGCGGAAATCAGCTTCGGTTCGGCTTTTTCGCCATAACGGTCTTTCAGGACCCCGCGCAGATCGCCGATGGCATCCGCAAGACCCAGTTGAACGCCGCTGCGACCGGTCCAGAACTTGCCGGTGAAGAGATCCGGATCGCTTGCCAGGACATCGCCGCGGCGGGACTTCACCAGATCGATGAAGGTCTCGTGGATCTCCAGTTGCAGGCTCTTCAGATATTCTATGTCCTCCGGCACTTCCGGTTGGAACGGATCGAGGATCACCTTCTTCTCGCCCGCCGTATAGACGCGCCGGTCGATCCCGACCTTCTTGATCATCTCGGTAAAACCGAAGCCGGCCGCGACCACGCCGATGGAACCGACGATGGAGGACGGGTCGACGAAGATCTCGTCGCCCGCAAGCGCAATCATGTAGCCGCCGCTGGCCGCCACGTCCTCGACAAAGACCAGCACGTCCTTCTCGTTTTCCTTGGCGAGATCCCGGATACGCTTGAAGATCAGGCGCGACTGCACCGGCGAGCCGCCGGGGGAATTGACGATGAGCGCCACCGCCGGAGCCTTCTTCATCGCAAAGGCCCGCTCGAGCGGCAGAGCCACGCTGGCGAGCGACAGGCTTGTCCGCAAAGGACCGCCGCCGCCGATGGCGCCATGAAGGCGCACTACCGGAATGACGGGCTTGTCGGTGCGAAAAGGCTTCGGGAGAAAACGTCGGATGGAAGAAAACACGCGATATCAGCCTCAAGAGAATTCACAATCTCGATCCGATATATGTATCCCCATGCCGCATTGAAAGGCCAGCAGGCCGCCAAAAAGGCTTTACCGGACCCGCGACGGGAAAGCGCGTCAGCTGCCGAAGGCGCTGATTTTCTTGCGCGGTTTCGGCTTCGGCTTTTCCTCTTCCGCTTTCATGAACTTCAGGATGTCTTCCGGCTTGGGCTCCGGCGCCGGCTCGAAGGGCCAATCCAGCTTGACCCCGGCCTGATTGTTCTTGCGCCAGACGATCGCGCCCTTGATCGGCAGATCGAGCCCCGGAATGGAGATTTCGATTTCGTCCGGCAGCTTGTCGAGCTTGTCGCCTTCCAGACGGCAACCGGACTTGCTGGCATCGACGATCCGGCATTTCATTGAGGCGGCATTGGTTTTGCCGCAGACGATCGTCGTGATCCAGACCTGCCGGCGGATCTCGCGGCGCTTTTCACCCGGTTCCTGTTTCTTGATCTGAAAGGAAATCTGCGCTTCCTGGTCGCCATAGGCAACGACGGTTCCACGGATGAGTTTTTCAAAGCCTGCAAGGCGCAGTCCGACTTCCTCCTTCAGGAGGTCGACCTTGTCGGACGCGATCCAGCACCCCTTCTCGGTCAGGCCGTAGGCGGTCGCCTCGAAACAGGACATGTCGGCGAGATCGACGACCAGCGCCGAAATGTACTTGTCGGTCTCCATCGCCATGGCCAGATTGCTCACGTCATCCCCCCGAAATTGCAAACGCAAGGATGCAACCGCAACTCTGAAACCCGGGTTAACGTTTGGGAAGCCAGGACGTGTGGCCAAGAACAATTATGTTTCTCAGCGTTTCCGCTTGACGCCGAAGCCCGAGGAATCCGCCTTGAGCGTCGGCTTCACCCCGGCCTTTTCGGCAAGGTTTGGCGGACGGATGCGTTTTTCCTCCAATTCGGGCGCGCTGGCGAAACGCCAGATCAGCTTGACGCCGGCAAATTCGGTGGAACGCCAGACGATCCGGCCGGTCACCGGCAGGTCGAGGCCGGGGATCTGAAGCTCGATATCCGCGGGAAAACTTTGCAGCTTGTGACTTGCAAGGCGGCAGCCGGAAGGGCTAGCGTCCACGATCTCGCACCGTTGCCCGTCCTTGGAATTCTGGGCGCTGACCCAGGCCGGAATGGAGACCTTGCGGCGGCGCTCGCTGCGCTTTTCCACCGGGCCGCTCTCCTCGAATTCGAAACGAACGAAGACTTCGTTGTCGCCAACCTTTTCGATCCGCGCCTTGATCATGTGCTCATAACCGGCGAGGCGAAGGCCGAGCGTCTTGCCGATATTGCGATGCCTGGTGGTCTGAACACGGCAGCCGCGGTTGCTGAAGCCGGAGGCCGAAGTTTCTTCACAGGCCAGGGTGTCGAAGTCGAGGACAAGAATTTGCAGAACAGCATTTTCTGGAATGTTCAATTCCGGTCCAATCAACACGCTCTCCCGGATTTCGGTCATGCGGCGGCGGAACCACGGCAGCAGGACGCTTCAATTTGCGCCTACGTAATAATGCATACACAGCTGAACTACAAATAAATCCAATAACGCAAATTATATTCACCGAATTAACAATTATCGATACCCCAATATCCGCAGCCTACTATACCAACAGGGCACGAAATTTTCTTAAACCAAATCAAGTGAAACTTGTTTCTGCCAAACAGTGTCACAACCAGTTTTTCAATTTGCGGTTTTGTTCATGAGTTTCTGCTTGATGGCCAGAAAATCGCGCCACGAGAGCCGCTTTTCCAAGGGGCTGCGCAACAGATAAGCCGGGTGATATGTCGCGATGGCCGCGATTTCCTTGTCCCCGCCCGGATAACTCATCCAGCGGCCACGCATCTTGCGGATACCGTCCTGCACGCCGAGCAGGGTTTTCGCGGAAGCCGCTCCCAGAAACACCAGCACGTCCGGATTGACCAGCTCGATCTGACGGACAATGAAGGGCTTGCAGATCTCGGTTTCCTGCGGTGTCGGCGTGCGGTTGCCCGGCGGGCGCCAGGGAACGACATTGGCGATGTAGGCCGACGCGCGGTCGAGCCCGATCGCCTCCAGCATCCGGTCGAGCAACTGGCCGGACCGGCCGACAAACGGCAGGCCCTGCAGATCCTCGTCGCGGCCTGGAGCTTCGCCGACAAACATCAACCTTGCCTGCGGATTTCCATCGGCAAAGACCAGTGTCTTGGCGGTGAGTTTCAAGTTGCAGCCCTCGAACGCATCGAGGCAGGCGCGGAGCTCGTCGAGGCTAGCGGCGGAGGCCGCCAGATCCCGTGCGGCGTCGATGACGACCTTGTCCGGCAACACGGCCGCCTGACCTGGAATTTGACCGGGCAACTGGCCGGGCGGTGCAAAAGGAACCGCGGCCGGAACGGATTGGGGCAAATGTTGCGCAGGACTTGAAGTTGCGGCCTGTGCCGAGTGTGCGTTTGCCGGTCCGGTCTGACGTCCCGGTGCACTCGCCTGCCCCATCGGGCGCGCATTGGCGCGCTGCGCTGCCTGTGTCCTGGTCAATTCGAACCAGTCGACGGCATCCTCCCCCAGAAAGCAGTCGACCCCCGCACTGGCATAAAAATCCAGCAGGGCTTCGAATTGGCGCGGGTCGTCAGGGAATTGCAGCAAGAGGGCCTCCGGCGGGCGAGTTTACCCACCCGGCCGATTTCTACAAGCACGGTGGAGCTGCGCCTTCCCGCCTGCGGCGTTTTTCCAGAAACTTTGCACAGGCGCGTATTCGATTTGGAGGTCTTAACTTACGTTTACGTAAACGTAATCTTTCCCCTTGACGACCCGGACCTGCTTTGGTCTATCTGAGACCAGAAGCTGGACTTTGCCGTCCGAATTCGCAAACAGCGACGAAAAATGTCGTGTTCTGCGGTGCAAAATGAGGCAAGAAGGCGGTAAAGGCAGAGCTACCGGCACCTTTTGGGGCGCAATCAAGGTGCTCTAACAATTGGGATCGGCCAAGGATCGGGCGAAAACCGCTTGAGGTTCGCTGACGGGCTGATCCGGGCCCCTTTGGGCGGAGGGAGAAAAGATGAGCGAACAAGAAGCGCTTGGCGAACGCGAAAGCATGGACGTGGATGTGGTGATCGTCGGCGCAGGTCCGGCGGGGCTTGCCGCCGCCATCCGGCTGAAACAGATCGCCAACGAAAAGGGCGAAGAGCTGAGCGTCGTTGTGCTGGAGAAGGGCTCCGAAGTCGGCGCTCATATCCTCTCCGGCGCCGTCATCGACCCGATCGCCCTCGACAAGCTGCTGCCGGAATGGCGCGAGGAAGACACGCCGATCAAGACGGCAGTGACCGACGACCATTTCCTGGTGCTTGGCCCTGCAGGGTCCATGCGCCTGCCCAACATGTTCATGCCCAAGCTCATGAACAACCACGGCAACTACATCGTATCCCTCGGCAATGTCTGCCGCTGGCTCGCCGGCAAGGCGGAAGAGCTCGGTGTCGAGATCTATCCGGGTTTCGCGGCCGCCGAATTGCTGTTCGACGATGTCGGCAAACTGGTCGGCGTTGCCACTGGCGACATGGGCATCGGCCGCGACGGCACGCCCAATGCGATGTTCGCCCGCGGCATGGAGCTGCGCGGCAAATATACGCTGATCGGCGAAGGCGCCCGTGGTTCGCTCGCCAAGCAGCTGATTGAGAAATATGCCCTCGACAAGGACAGCGACGTGCCGAAATTCGGCATCGGGATCAAGGAACTGTGGCAGATCGATCCGGAAAAGCACCGTCTCGGCCTGGTGCAGCACTCCTTCGGCTGGCCGCTTGACGGCAAGACCGGTGGCGGCTCCTTCCTCTATCACCTGGAAGACAATCAGGTCGCCGTCGGCTTCGTGGTCCATCTCAATTACGAGAACCCGTATCTGTCGCCTTTCGACGAGTTCCAGCGCTTCAAGACCCATCCGTCGATCCGCGACACCTTCGAAGGCGGCAAGCGCATCTCCTACGGTGCCCGTGCGATCACCGAAGGCGGCTACCAGTCGGTGCCGAAACTCTCCTTCCCCGGCGGGCTGCTGATGGGCTGCTCGGCAGGCTTCGTCAACGTGCCGCGCATCAAGGGCTCCCACAATGCCATGCTCTCCGGCATGCTGGCAGCGGAAGAAGTCATGGCCGCGATCGGCCGCGGCGAGGCGCATAACGAGCTGACCAATTACGACACTACCTGGCGTGACAGCCCGATCGGCAAGGACCTGTGGCGGGTGCGCAATGCCAAGCCGCTCTGGTCGAAGTTCGGCACAGCGCTTGGCGTCGCCCTCGGCGGTCTCGACATGTGGACCAACGAGCTCTTCGGCTTCTCCTTCTTCGGCACGATGAAGCACGGCAAGCGGGATTCCCAGACGCTGAAGGCTGCAAAGGACTGCAAGAAGATCGACTATCCGAAGCCGGACGGCGTCGTCTCCTTCGACAAGCTCTCCTCCGTGTTCCTCTCCAACACCAACCATGAGGAGGATCAGCCGATCCATCTCAAGGTGAAGGACGAGGCGCTGCAGAAGCGATCCGAACACGATGTCTTCGACGGTCCTTCCAACCGCTATTGCCCGGCCGGGGTCTACGAGTGGATCGAGGAAGGCGAGGATGCGCCGCGGTTCCAGATCAACTCGCAGAACTGCGTCCACTGCAAGACCTGCGACATCAAGGACCCGAACGGCAACATCACCTGGACCGTCCCGGAAGGCTCCGGCGGGCCGAACTATCCGAACATGTAAGCCGCCAGGAAACTGATTGAAAAAGCCGCGGATCTGCCGCGGCTTTTTTGTTTGCGCATTTCTCTCCGAAGTCATCCCGGACGTAGCGAAAGCGGAGATCCGGTACCGGGGAACCGCTGCCCGATGAGAAAAAGCTCCAGGAGCCGCCTTTGTGCCTCCCCGGTCCCGGCTCGCGCTCCGCTTGGCCGGGATGACTAATTAAAGTGCTTGGCAGACGTCAGGCCGCTCCTCGCCGGAATTGGCCAACCCAAAAAACGAACAGCACCGGAAAGGAAACCTTTCCGGTGCTGCAGTCTTGTGGCCGATGGGTCGTATCAGACCGGCATGAGTGGGGGTCCGGCCTGTTGCGGTTGTCAGTCGCGCATGCGGAAACGGACGGACATGCCGCCTGCCCCCGCCGCGCAATTGCCCGCGCCACAAGGTCGTACCTGTTTTTAACAACAGGCTATGTTCTCGGGTTCGATGGTCCTGTCGGAGCCAGCGTGCACATTTATCCCAGAGTGTGATCTGGATTTTTATCGGTTCCGATTTATTAATTCTGTTAACCAAAACCAGCTGGTGCCGAGATAACTTCACGCAGCGGCAAGGTCAATCAAATAGTGGGACCGATAAAAACTACTTATGGCTCCAAAAGGGAGAATTATACCAATCGGTCAAATATCATGATGCCGCTACGGAAGAACCAAAATCCGATTGGCTCTGGCATCCAGGTAACAGCCTGAGCTTGTACACCTGTCAGAATTTACAGTATTGTTCCCACCAGAATTTCCTTGCATTTACAATTACTTGACAACCTCTTCACGCATTTCTGCCTCATAAATTTTTTTTATACCACAATAAATAAAGAATATATCGCAACCAATTCTTTGAAACTTAAGCACTTCTTGCATTCGTTACAATCCAGTTTCAATCCCGGATTGCTGACACCCTCCGCTCAACGGAGCCTAAATTCACCATAAATACCTAAGGATAAAGAAGTTTTTCTTTATCCACACGCCCGTCTCCGGGCCGGCGATTGTGATTGCAGACTCAGGTTGGTTAATCTACGTTTACTTTAACGGGGCTGATTTGCAGTGGTCTACCAGATCCTGGAGACAGATTGCATGTTCTTCGCGGAATTCCCGCGGTCTTCCCGAACAGTATTAAGAGATCGAACCGTGGCAGCGCGGTTGGATACCTTGTGGACAGGAGGAATGCCGATCCCTGTCCGGATCGCGGCGGATCCGGGCATAGACCAGCAGATCTTCCACCAAAATTATTCGGAGCGGCTTGCCGGGTCCGGAACCCATCGACCACAAGGTTCGGCACCGGGAAGGCCACTTCCCGGTGCAATTTTTTACCTGATCAAATCAGAGAAGGCCGGCAGGTCCAGCACACGCGACACGCTTTAAGCGCTGGACCGCAATTGCCTCAGGCCGCGTCGCGACGGTTGTTCGGGCGACGGCGGCGCTGCTGTTGACGCCGGTCCTGGGCCCGGTTGTCGTTGTCGCTTGCCGTGGAAGCCTTGCGGAACGGTTTCTTGCCCGCCGGCTTGCCCGAAGCCTTGTTGGTGTTGTTGCCGCGCTTGCCGTTGCCACCATTGCCGCCACCCCGCTTGGAGCGACCGGCCGCAGCCGACATCGGCGGCACTTCACCGCCGGCAACCTCGATCTCGATGCCGATCAGCTTCTCGATCTGACGGAACAGACCGATTTCTTCCGGTGCGCAGAGGGCAACCGCCTCGCCTTCGGCGCCTGCGCGGGCCGTGCGGCCAATGCGGTGCACATAGGCTTCGGCCACTTCCGGCAGTTCGAAGTTATAGACGTGGCTGACGCCCGGGATGTCGATACCGCGGGCGGCAACATCGGTGGCCACCAGCACGTTGATCGTGCCTTCGCGCAATTCCTTGATCGCCCGGTCACGCTGGTTCTGGCTCTTGTTGCCGTGGATCGAGCCGGCGGCAATGCCCGATTGGGCGAGCTTGCGCATCAGCCGTTCAGCGCCATGCTTGGTGCGGCAGAAGACCAGAGACAAACCGTCCGGATTGTCCTGCAACTGGTCGACGAGAAAGTCGCCCTTGGCCTTCTGGTCCATGAAATGAACGGACTGGGTGACCTTGTCCGCGGTCTTGCCGGCCGGGGACACTTCGACCCGCTCAGGATTGCGCAGGTAGGAATGGGCCAGCTCGTTGATCTGCTTCGGCATGGTGGCCGAAAAGAGCAGCGTCTGGCGCTTGTCGGCGACCAGACCTGCAATGCGGCGCAAGGCATGGATGAAGCCAAGATCCAGCATCTGGTCGGCTTCGTCGAGCACCAGGTAGGATGCGGTGCCGAGGTCGACGGCATTCCGGTCGACGAGGTCGAGCAGGCGGCCCGGGGTGGCGACCAGGATGTCGGTGCCCTTGGAAAGGCGCTTGATCTGGCCGTTGATGGAAACACCGCCAACGACGGAGGATACCCGAAGCGGCGTGTGTTTCAGGAAGGAAATCAGGTTCTTGGCGATCTGGTTCACCAGTTCGCGGGTCGGTGCTAGGATCAGCGCCCGGGCGCCTTTCGGGGCCGCCCTGTTGTTGTCCGCCAGCAACCGGTCGATGAGCGGCAGGCCGAAGGCGGCGGTCTTGCCGGTGCCGGTCTGTGCCAGGCCCATCAGGTCGCGACCCTTCAGGATCAGCGGGATCGCCTGCATCTGGATCGGTGTGGGAGCGTCATAGCCGTTTTCGGTAACGGCGGTTACAAGGCCGGTGGAAAGTCCCAGGCTTTGAAAGTCGGTCAATATAAAATCCTTGGTTCAAGCGCTTCGCAAAACGCTTGGTGCCCACAAGACGGCGTCTTGTGGTGTCGGTTGGTGCGCGGCAGCGGACGATCTTCAGGCGTCCTGCTCTTGCCGCCAGACCCTCGCGTGACATGGGAACTGGGTGAGCCCCTCATTAGGCTCGATCTGGATGCTGTCTGAAAGCGTCGGCCCGAAGCCACTCGGCTTCTTCAAATCGGGCGCGCACCCTGCTCACGCGGCAGCGACAGCACGGCGCTATATCGTCGTTGCAGTGCAAAATGTCAAGCATATAGATGTAGAGGCGCATTGTGCCTCAATTCCAAATGTCCTTTTCGTTCAATGCGGTGACGTACTGATAAATAGATGGAGGATAAGTTGGCAGCTAGAGTTCATATCGATACCTCATCCTGAGGAGCGTGCTTGCACGCGTCTCGAAGGATGGGCCGCATACTCCGGAACAAGCGGCCCATCCTTCGAGACAGCGCTTCGCGCTTCCTCAGGATGAGGTGTATTTGACTTGATGGCTTCCCCGGCTCAGGGCACCAGCCGCAGCAACCTGCCCTCGTCGCTGCCTGTCAGGACATAGATGTAGCCGTCCGGCCCCTGTCGCACGTCACGGATGCGCTCGCCGAGCTCCGTCAGCAGTCTCTCCTCGCCTACGATCCTTTCGCCCTCCAGCTCAAGCCGCGCCAGATGCTGGCCCACCAGCGCCCCCACAAGAAGACTGCCCTGCCAGTCCGGATAGCGATTGCTGGTGACGAAAGCCATGCCTGACGGAGCAATGGAGGGATCCCAGTAATGGATCGGCTGCTCCATGCCTTCTTTCTGGGTTCCCTCGCCGATCTTTGCTCCGGAATAGTGCCGGCCATAGGAAATCACCGGCCAGCCGTAGTTCTTGCCGGCTTCCGGAATGTTGATTTCATCGCCACCGCGGGCGCCGTGTTCAACCGTCCACAACTTGCCTGTTTCGGGGTGAATGGCGGCTGCCTGCGGATTGCGGTGACCGTAGGACCAGATCTCCGCCTTGCGGCTTGGATCGCCGATAAAGGGGTTGCCCGGCGCCGGCGCGCCGTCGCGTGTCAGGTGCAGAACGGTGCCCGCATGATCGGAAGGGTCCTGCGCCCGCTCGCCGTCACCGCGCTCACCGGCCGTCATGAACAAGGTGCCGTCAGGCGCAAAGGCAAGGCGCGAGCCGAAGTGACGGCCGCCATAGGCCTTGTTCGTGCCGGAAAACAGTGTCTCGCCACCTTCGAGCGCATAGCCCGTGTCAACGGCTTCCACTAGCTTTGCCCGGAAAAGCGACGTTCCGGCACCTTCCGGAGATCCTTGTGAATAGGTGAGGTAAACAAGTCGGTCTGTTTCAAAGTCGGGGCTGAGCACGACGTCCAGCAACCCGCCCTGGCCTTGCGCGAAGACTTCCGGCGTGCCGGGAACGACAATCGGCATTCCTTCCGGATCGATAAATTTCAGGTCACCGTCGCGCTCTGTGACGAGATAGCCGCCGCCGGGAAGAAAGGCGACGCTCCAGGGATAGACGAGATCCCGTGCGACGGTCTCGATCCTGAGCCCGGTCTGAGCCAGGGCCGTAAACGAAGACAAGAGAAGGGCAGCAAGAGCGGCTGCGGCAGGTCGAAGGCAAGTGAGTGTCGTCGAAATCATGCGGGCTCCCGGAATGGTCTTTGACCTTAGGTAGGTCTCGAACCGGTCCGGTAAACCCGTTTCGCATCACTTCTCGGCGATAGATGATTTCCCGGCGTCGAGCCGCGCTGCGATGGTCCGCCGTTCATAGTCGACATTCCAGTCGATCAGCGTACGCCACACGGATTCGGCCTGTTCGCCCTCAAGGCCCAGCATTTCCGCCCGCTCTTTCAGCGCGGCCACCATGGTTTCGATCCGCTCATGATCGAACGCCTCGTCCGGATGCTGCTTCAACTGCGCCATCCTGCGCACATAGCCCTGGCGGCGGGCAAAGATCTGCAGCAACTCCTCGTCGATCGCATCGACGGCGGTGCGGATGTCGTTCTTGTTTACACAGTCGGCGGGCTGTTTCACGAAAGTCATGGCGGGCCCTTTCAAAAATTTAAAAGCGGACCGGTTGTACCGGTCCGCCATGGTTGGAAGAAGGCGCGAATTGAAGCAGCCGGGTCAGCCGGCCGCGCGGGTCTGAGCCTCGACGCTGGCAAGAGCCGACATGTTGACCACCCCGCGCGAGGTGACAGACGGCGTCAGGATATGCGCCGGCTTGGCGGTGCCGAGCAGGATCGGGCCGACATGAAGCGCCTGGGTCGCGACCTTCAAAAGGTTATGGGCAATGTTGGCCGAATCGAGGTTCGGGAACAGAAGCAGGTTTGCCTCGCCCTTCAGCTTGCCGTCCGGCATCACCCGTTCGCGCAGTTCAACGCTGAGCGCACTGTCGCCGTGCATCTCGCCATCGACCTCAAGCTCCGGATGGTTCTTCCAGATAAGCTCTGTCGCCTCGCGCATCTTGCGGGAGGAAGCGGTCTCGCGCGAGCCGAAGTTCGACAGCGACAGCAGCGCGATCTTGGGCTCGATGCCGAAGCGCCGGATTTCCTCTGCGGCCAGAACCGCCATTTCCGAGAGCTCCTCGGCCGTCGGATCCTCGGTCACAAACGTGTCCGACAGGAACATGGCGCCGCGCGAATTTATGAGCAACGACATGGCGGAGAGATCGCGGGCGCCCTCGCAAATGCCGATCACCTGCTTGATGTCACGCAGATGCTTGCTGAAGCGGCCCTCCAGACCGCAGATCACCGCATCCGCATCCCCCTTGCGCACCGCAAGCGCCGAGATCACCGTGGTGTTGGTGCGCACAACTGTGCGGGCAGCATTCGGCGGCATGCCGTTGCGGCCGACACAGGCGAAATACTCTTCTGCATATTCGCGGTAACGCGGATCGTCCTGCGGGTTGACGAATTCGAAGTCCTTGCCCGGCCGGATCTTCAGGCCGAAGCGTTCGCAGCGGTGTTCCAGCACGTCCGGACGGCCGACCAGGATCGGTATGGCGATCTTGTCCTCGATCAGTACCTGCGCTGCGCGCAGCACCCGCTCGTCTTCGCCTTCCGCGTAGATGATCCTTTTCGGGTCCTTCGAGGCGTTCTGGATGATCGGCTTCATGATCAGGCCGGAGCGGAAGACGAAGCGGTTCAGCCGGTCGAGATAGGCGGTGAAGTCCTCGATCGGCCGCGTCGCAACACCTGTATCCATGGCGGCCCTGGCGACAGCCGGTGCGATACGCAGGATCAACCGCTGGTCGAAGGGCGACGGGATCAGGTAGTTCGGGCCGAAGGTCTCGGTCTTACCCCCATAGGCGCGGGCGGCGACGTCGGACGGCTCTTCCCGGGCGAGGCCGGCAATCGCCTCGACGGCGGCCCGCTTCATTTCCTCGTTGATTGTCGTGGCGCCGACATCCAGCGCACCGCGGAAGATGTAGGGGAAGCAGAGGACGTTGTTGACCTGGTTCGGATAGTCGGAGCGGCCGGTGCACATGACGACGTCGTCGCGCACCGCCTGCGCATCTTCGGGCATGATTTCCGGGTTCGGGTTGGCAAGTGCCAGGATCAGCGGCCCCTTGCCCATCTTCTGCACCATCTGCGGCTTCAGAACGCCGGCAGCGGACAGGCCAAGGAAAACGTCGGCACCGTCGATGACGTCGTTGAGCGTGCGCAGGTCGGTCTTCTGGGCAAAGACAGCCTTCCATTCGTCCATCAGGGCCTCGCGGCCCTCGTAGACGACGCCTTCGATGTCCGTCACCCAGATGTTCTCGCGCCGGGCGCCTAGCGACACCAGCATGTTGAGGCAGGCCAGCGCGGCGGCACCGGCGCCGGAAGCAACGATCTTGGCGTCCTCGATCTTCTTGCCGGCAAGATCAAGGCCGTTGCGCACCGCCGCGCCGACGATGATCGCCGTGCCGTGCTGATCGTCGTGGAAGACCGGGATATTCATCCGCTCGCGCAGCTTCGCCTCGATCATGAAGCATTCCGGCGCCTTGATGTCTTCCAGGTTGATGCCGCCGAAGGTCGGCTCCAGAACGGAGACCGCATCGACGAACTTCTCGACATCGGTCTGCGCGACCTCGATGTCGAAGACGTCGATACCGGCGAATTTCTTGAAGAGGACCGCCTTGCCCTCCATGACCGGCTTGGAAGCGAGTGGGCCGATATTGCCGAGACCCAGCACGGCCGTGCCGTTGGAAATGACCGCAACGAGATTGCCGCGCGAGGTGTAGCTGGCCGCCAGGGACGGGTCGTCGGCAATCGCGAGGCACGGCGCGGCAACGCCGGGAGAATAGGCGAGTGCAAGGTCGCGCTGGTTGCCGAGCGGCTTGATCGCCTGGATCTCCAGTTTCCCCGGCCGCGGATGCTCGTGGTAGAACAGGGCTGCTTCGGTCAGATCACTTCCGGACTTCGTGGTATCGCTCATAGCGCCCCTGCCTCTTCCCTAAGGTCATGTTGTTATTCTGTGAAAGCTGCGGGCGAAACCCGTCGGGACCATCCGCAATTTTCTGAAATCATTCTGTGGTTTAACCGGCGCGATGCCGGATGAGAACCCGTAACAGCAAAAACAGCACGATGCTGTTCAGGATATGCCACAGGAAATGCGTGCCGATGGCAAGCTGTGCGCATAGCGGTTCGTCCAGCGTGCGCAAGGTCAGCGACACGGCGAAGACTGCACCGGCAAGCAGCACCTCCCCTCCGAGCCTGGAATTGTTGCGAAGAAACAGCCCGCCGACGACGAAGATTGCCAGGAGCGCCGGTACATAACCGGCGGAAGACCCGACCAGCGGCGCCACGGCCCTTCCCGCAAAGGGCGTTATGGCAAAGAAAGCGATCACCCCCAGAAGCGCCTGCCACCAGCGCAGCTGCAGATACCGGTTCAGCGCCACGAACAGATAGCCGTAGATGAAGAGCGCGATCGGGATGACGTCGGCCAGGACCGCCCATCGGGTGGCGAAGGTATGAAACAGGAACGAGCCGATGCCGGTCAGGAACACGATGACGATGAGAAGCAGCGACGGCACGTCGTCCGGCGTCTTGCGGTGCCACATCAGAAAGGCAGCCAGCGCCGCAATCAGGAAGGCGGCGTTGGTGATCGCGTTGACCGGTTCGGACCAGAATTCCGGCCCGATCCGCTCGCAGTAATTGTCCAGCCTGTCGGTCAGCGCCATCGGCTCTCAATCCCGTACCTGCCCCTTTTCCAAAGGGTTACACCGTGGACGTGACAGTTTCGGTAATCAAGCGCCCGAGCCTTGAAATACCTTCTTCTATTTTCACAAAGTCGTTGCAGGAGAAACTGAGCCGCAAGGTATTGGCGCCGGTGCCGTCCGGGTGAAAGGCTCGGCCTGGCACGAAGGCGACGTGGACTGTCTCGATCGATTTTTCTAGAAGCTGGGCAGCATCCAGCCCTTCCGGCAGCGTCATCCAGATGAACATGCCGCCTTCCGGACGGGTCCAGGTGACGCTCTCAGGCATATGCTTTTCGAGTGCGGCCAGCATGGCATCGCGGCGGGACTTGTAGACCGCGTTCGTCCTGGCCGTATGGGTTTCAAAGACACCTTCGGCGACGCGCGCCATGGCTTCCTGGTTGAGGACCGGCGAGTTGAGGTCGCTCGCCTGCTTGATCAGCACCAGCCGCGAGATGACGTTGGCGGCGGCGCAGATCCAGCCGAGGCGCAGGCCCGGCGAGAGCGATTTTGAGAAGCTGCCGCAATAGAGCGTTCTCGTGTTGTCGATGCCGCCGGAGGCCTCGCAGTCGAGCGCCAGGATCGGCGGCAGAGCCTCGCCGTCGTAGCGCAGCGCCTCATAGGGCGAATCCTCGATCACCGCACAGTCGAGACCTTCTGCCAGCGCCAGCAAACGCTTGCGGTCGCCAAGATCCACGGTCAGGCCTGTCGGATTGGCAAAGTCCGGAGAAAGATAGGCGAACTTGATCCGCCCTCCCTTCTCGCGCGCTTCTGCCGCGAAGTCCTCAGCCGGGCGGTTTGCGCCCGGGTCGAGCCGGTCGTAGTTCGGCTCATAGGCATTGAACGCCTGCAGGGCACCCAGATAGGTCGGCCATTGCACCAGGGCCGTGTCGCCTTCGGTAAGGAACAGCTTGCCGATATAGTCCAGTCCCTGCTGCGAACCGGACGTGATGAGGATGTTCTGCGGCCCGCAGTCGATGCCGCGGGCGCGCATGTGGCCGACGATCCAGCTGCGCAGCCGGTTGCTGCCTTCACTCATGCCGTATTGCAGCGCCCGTCCCGCATCCGGTCCTGCGAGGATGTCCTGATAGGCCTGCTTGAACTCCTCAGCCGGAAACAGCGCCTGGTCGGGAATGCCGCCTGCGAAGTTGATCACGTCCGGCCGGTCCAGAAGTTTCAGAAGTTCGCGGATTTCCGAAGCGCGCATGCGGCTTGCGCGTCGGGCGAAAAGGCTGTCCCAGGTTGTCATGCTTGGCTCGTTGCAATTGGTTTGTCTTGGTTATTTAAGTCAATAATACTGACCTAAATGTTTTGCAAGTGTCCCAATCTTGTTATTTTTTGTAATTTTGTTTCGCGCACATCCTCCAACCGGCCGTTTTGACGCGCCCTCTGGCAGGCGTGCTCGCAATCGCCTATGTCTTGAAAACAAAGGAGATGCCCATGTCCCGCCTCGACGACACCCGCCCGTTCATACCACTCAACATTGCGGTTCTGACCGTCTCCGACACGCGCACGCTGGCGGAGGACCGCTCCGGCAACACGCTGGCGGAGCGCATCGAAAAGGCCGGACACAAGCTGGCGGACCGGAAGATCGTCACCGATGACGTTCCCGCCATCCAGGCGGTCATCAAAGGCTGGATTGGCGCTGAGGGTGTTGACGTCATCATCTCCACCGGCGGCACCGGTTTCACCGGGCGCGACGTGACGCCGGAAGCCGTGGAGCCACTTTTCGAAAAGCGCATGGACGGTTTTTCCGAGGTCTTCCACCGGATCTCCTACGACAAGATCGGCACGTCGACCATCCAGTCCCGGGCGACCGGCGGCGTAGCCGGGGCAACCTATATCTTCGTGCTGCCGGGCTCCCCCGGCGCCTGCAAGGACGCCTGGGACGGCATCCTCAAATGGCAGCTCGACTACCGCCACATGCCCTGCAATTTTGTGGAGATCATGCCCCGTCTCGACGAACACCTGAAGCGAGGCAAACTCAGGGAAGCGTGACCCCAGTCATTCACCAGCATTCCGTCTCAATTGCAACGGAACCAATCACGTTCCGACCTCATCCTGAGGATGCGCGCAAGCGCTGTCTCGAAGGATGGGCAGCACACTGCGGAGCAAGCCGCCCATCCTTCGAGACGGACCTGACGGTCCTCCTCAGGATGAGGGTGTTTGTGGGGGACGGCAGCTTGACTTTGCTTGACTTTAGCTTGCAACGACGCACCGAAGGCTCTTGAAACGCTACCCGTGCAGCTTCACCGCAACCTTCGCCGGAATGCGCAAGGTACCGACGCAGAAACGGGCGGAAGCCTGCCGCAGGCGAGAGATCAAACCTTCGCGTTCCTGTGCACCGGAGGTGACGGCTGCGGCCCGCAGGAACATCATGCGGCTGCGGCCTATCCGCTTGGCAATGTCCAGGTCCTCCAGTTCCGGCAAGGGCTTGTGGCCGCCGAGTTTCTGGTAGAACTGCCGTGAAATCAGGAGCCCCTGGTTGCCATAGGGCATGCCGAGAAGTTGCGTGCGCAGCGCCGCGAAAGCTTCACTCACCCGGGCACTGAGACCGAAGGCCTCGTGCCGCAGGCGGAAGCTTGCCGCCATGCGCGGGCCGTTGGGCGCCCGGGCGGCCCGCTCGATAAAGGCCTGGGCTTCATGATGCCAGCCACTTTCAAGCAGGGTTTCCGGCTGAAGGAACAAAAGCCATTCACCGCGCCGTGCGATGGAGGCGCCATGGGCAAGCCGCTCGCTGCGCGGGTTCCCCGGACGGCTTACCCAGGAACAACCGGCAGCGTCGGCCACCTTTTCTGTGTTGTCCGAGGAACCACCGTCGATGACGATCACTTCACGGATGACACCTTCGGCAGCCGCCGGCACCAAAGCGGACAGGGCATGAACCAGTTCGGCTTCGGAATTTATTGTCGGAATAATGACGCTGATCATGATCCAGAGTTTTACATGAAAATTTCAAAAAGTGCGAGGTGGACACGCAAATGCCGGGTGGTTTTTTGCTGTGTTTCTTAACACGGCCCAATAATCGGCAGTGCTCGCCCCCGGACGATCTCTTCCTCGCGGTCCTTCTGGGCGATCGGAAAGAATAACTTTTGCCGAAAACTCCGGAACCTTGCCCAACGCCACGACGACGGGCAAATGGGATTTTGGAGTCCGGATGAAAAACGGCTGAATATGCATGAATGCGGTCAAACGGATTCATGGTATCTTAAGAGCCAGCCTCAAAGCTGAGAGTTCGTTTCCGCCAGAAACCCGAACTGGTCGCGCGAATGCCTGCAGTAAAACATGTCCTTTCCGGCACCCGCCTTGCGAAATCGCGCCTGCGGTTTTTTCCTGGCCTGATCGGCCTTGCGTGTTCGCTGCTTATGTTTACGGGCAGTGCCCTGGCGCGTGACCTGATTGTGCTGGCGACCCCGGAAGAGCCTTACAAGTTCGAGGACAACGGAACCTTCAAGGGTATCGACATAGAGGTCCTGGACGAGGTCATGCGACGGCTCGGGCTGACCTACTCCGTGGAAATGATCGATTCCTCCGCCCGCATCTTGCAGGAAGCCCGCTCTGGAGGCGCCGACATCCTGCTCGTCTATTCAAAGAAGCCGGACCGGCTGGAGTTTCTCCACTATCCGCAGGAAAGCTATATCGACATCAGCTGGAACTTCTTCATCCGGGCAGAGGATGTGGGCAGGATCTCCTATGAGAGCTTCGACGATTTCAGGGGACTGCAGGTCGGTAAAACGCTGGATTTCGCCTATACGCCGGAGTTCCTGGAGTCCGGCCTCGATTTCCAGACTATCGGCGACAATACCCTCCAGATCGGCATGCTTCTGGCCGGACGGATCGACGTCGTGCCGATGAACACCATTGCAACGCTCTACGAGGAAAAGAAATCCGGCCGCCTGGACCAGCTTGCCTTCCTGCCCAAGCCGCTGATCACAAGGCCTTATTACAACGTCTTTACCAGGGCCTCCACCTACCCGGACATTGAAGGTCTCGTCGCCCGCTACGACGAGACCATCCGGGAGATGAAAGCCGACGGCACCCTGGATGCGATCCTCGTCAAATATCTCGGGCGAAGCCCGGGAAGTCCGGAGCGCGACGGCTCCTGATCCCGCGAGGCGGCCGACGACCCCCGAAGCCTTCATGCCGTAGAGCTGTCTTGCCAAGGGCACGCACCGGGCGTATGTTCCCTATATGTTCTCACATGAGTCGGAACCTGTCGCGTGCCTCTCACTGCCTCCAATCAGATACCCACAAGCGCTGAGCCGGTCTCCGTGAACGCAGACCCGCTTGCCGTCGCCGACCACCGCCGGCGCGGTCGCGGCGTAGCGACCAACAAGTCCGGCCGGTTCGAACCCCTGTCGCGGGAAGGTTTCGATGACGGCTGGGAGAGCCTGGAAGACCTGCCACCCCTGAAGACCCAGGTGCAGGAAGAACAGGCACGCACGATCATCACGCGCAACCAGTCGCCGGACATTTCCTTCGACCGCTCGATCAATCCCTATCGCGGCTGCGAGCATGGCTGCGTCTATTGTTTTGCAAGGCCAAGCCACGCCTTCATGGGGCTCTCTCCCGGTCTCGATTTCGAAACCCGCCTCTTTGCCAAGCCGAATACGGCGCGGCTGCTGGAGCGGGAGCTGTCCCGCCCGGGCTATGCGCCGCGCGTCATAGCAATCGGCACCAACACGGATCCCTATCAGCCGCTGGAACGCAGCTACAAGCTGATGCGCGAGATCCTGGAAGTACTGGAGACGGTTTCGCATCCGGTTGCCATTGTCACCAAGTCGGCACTGGTCACGCGCGACATCGACATTCTGGCCCGGCTGGCGGAGCGCAACCTGGTCAAGGTCGCGCTCTCCGTCACGACGCTCGACAAGAAGCTCTGCCGCTCGATGGAGCCGCGCGCCTCGGCCCCGCACAAGCGGCTAGAGGCAATCCGGGCCCTGTCGGAGGCCGGCATCCCGACCTCCGTGATGATGGCGCCGATCATTCCCGCCCTCAACGACAACGAAATCGAGAAGCTGCTGGAGGCTGCCGCGGAGCATGGTGCTACGGAAGCAGCCTACGTGCTCCTGCGCCTGCCGCTTGAAGTCTCCGAACTCTTCCGCGATTGGCTTTTGCGGGAGCGTGCCGACCGCTACCGCCATGTCATGAGCCTGGTCCGCTCCATGCGCGGCGGCAAGGATTATGACGCCAACTGGGGTGAACGGATGCGCGGACGCGGGCCATACGCCGACCAGATCGCCAAGCGCTTCGCATTGGCTGCCAAGCGCTTCGGCCTCAACCTGCGCCGCCGAAAGCTCTCGACGGACGCCTTTGTCCAGCCGCAAAAAGGCGGTGTGCAACTGGACCTCTTCTGACAATTGTCTTGAGAAATCGTCAGGCGGGCGGCAGGTTTCGGAAATGGCTTATACCCCGTCCCTCTTTGACCTTGCCTTTCCGGACAGCCCGGACCTGAAACTTGAGCGCAAGCATGCCAAAGCGTTCGGTGGCCGGATCTGCGGGGTCGACGAAGCGGGCCGCGGCCCCTGGGCCGGGCCGGTGGTCACGGCTGCCGTCATATTGGACTATAACCGGGTGCCCGATGGCCTGAACGATTCCAAGAAGCTGACGGAAGCAAGGCGCGAAGAGCTGTTTGAGCAGATCGTCTCCTCTGCCTTTGTTTCAGTTGCCAGCGCCGCACCCTCGTCAATCGACCGGCTCAACATTCGCAGCGCGACCTTGCGGGCGATGGTCCGGGCCGTCCGCCATCTGTCGGTTATTCCGGACTATGTCCTCGTTGATGGACGCGATGTACCGCCGGGCCTCACACAGCCCGGCCAGGCGCTTATCAAGGGCGACGGACGCTGTCTCTGCGTTGCCGCAGCCTCCATCGTCGCCAAGGTGACACGGGACCGGATGATGGTCGCGCTGGAGCGGGATTGTCCGGGCTACGGCTTTGCCCAGCACAAGGGCTACGGCGTGCCGCAGCACCAGGCGGCCTTGGAAAAGCTGGGCCCCTCGCCGCACCACCGGATGAGTTTCAGGCCGGTGCGGCTGGTGGCGGACAACCTGTAACCGAGCCTGACGGGTGTTGATGACTGCCGAGTCAGGTGAGGCTCACACGGGCGATTTTCAGACGCCCCGGAGAGCTGTCCAACAGATTCCGCTCGAGATAAGCCGTGACTACGCGGCCGCCCTTTTATACCAACCTCAACACATATGAACCGATCTGACCGCGTTTGGCCTGTTCCAGATCGCCGGACCGCGCTACGCCGCTTGAACGACCAGCCAGGCCGTCCTGCGCAACGCGCCTTGCCGGCAAACCGGAACAGCGCCATCAGATGGGTTCATATGTGTTGAGGTTGGCATTAACTTAAGGCGAAGACCAACTGACGCCCGCTCCGGTCCGGTCAGACAAACCGGAATTTTTGCTTGGCATCTTCCGGGCAGGGTGTCGCCAAATGCCAAGTTAACCCTTTCCCTTAAGACAACGGTAAGGCGCGCCTTCGAGCATGCCTTTGACCGCGAAACGGGAGGATTTTCAAATGATGTTGGATCAGCGTTATGAGAAGGCCGCGACCATGCTTTGGGTGGGTGGTGTCCTGCTTTCCGTTGTTCTGGTCATTGGTTGCAGTTTCTATTTCTGAAGAAATGATCACCACCCGGCTCGGTGGTCACTTGAGCTTCTTTCGGCTCGAGCTTGACCCTGCAGCTCAGCGCTGGAGCAGCTCTCTCATCCCGACGATTTCCTCGTGAAGATCGCCAAAAGGATAGAAATCAAATCTGAAGGAAATGCCCAGCGAAGTTGCTCGCCTTTGCAGATCGAATTCCAAAGTCCAGTCGAAGCTTGAATGGACGAATGCCACACACACGATCTCGGTTCGGAAGCCCGATTGCAATTCTTGCAGCTGGTTTTTCTTCGGTTCAAGCCGCCTGAGCAACTCTGCGACGTGATCCGACAGCGGATCCCGATCCAAAAGGCCGCTGTCCAGCCGCCAACTTGATCCCGGGCGCAGGTGCGTATTGCCCTTTACCTCAAACGTGTCACCAACGTTCCAAACGCTGCTCGGTTCAAGTTTCAGGATGCCTGTGACAATTGTGGCATCTTCACTGCCGATTGCGTGAAAATAGGCATATTCCCGATCGGTTTCGGGTGGCGCTACCATCGGCTTCTCCAGAAAATTTAAGCGGACCCATAACTGACAGCTTTGAGTTCAGTTCAACAAAAAAGCGGCCCCGAAAGGCCGCTTTCAATGTTTCAGCACTCTACCCAAAGATCAGTTCAGGCGTTCTTTGACCTGTGCGATGCTCTTGGCCAGGATGTCGTCGGCGACCTTGTCCTTCACCTTGGCGGTGAGGATTTCCTCGGCTGCGGCGACGGCAACGTCAGCTGCCTTGGCACGGACTTCGGCAATCGCCTGGCTTTCCGCCTGAGCGATCTTGTCTTCCGCGGCCTTGGTACGGCGAGCGATCATTTCTTCCAGAGCCCGGTTCGTTTCGAGCGTCAGGCGCTCTGCTTCCGAATTGGCTTCTGCAATGATGGCTTCCGCCTCGCCTTCAGCTTCGTGGCGCTTGCGCTGATATTCCGACAGAAGAGCCTGGGCTTCTTCGCGCATCTTGCGCGCTTCTTCCAGTTCCTTGCGGATTGCTTCCGCGCGGTCATCCAGCGATGCACCGATCTTGCCCGGCACCTTGACGTAGATGATCAAGACGAAGAACAGGATCAGACCGACCGTGGCCCAAAATGTAGCGTCCATGACGGTCTCCTCAGTTCATCGCCGATTTCAGCGCCTTGGTCAGGTCGGCTTTCGTCGGAGCCTTGCCCATCAGCTGCTCGACGAGCGCTGCGGCGGTGTCCCCGGCGATTTCCCCGATCTGAGAAAGGGCTTCGGTCTTGGTTGCGGTGATCTGGGCTTCCGCTGCCTTCAGCTTCCCGTTCAGCTCGGCTTCCGCCTTTTCGCGGCGAGCTTCCTGTTCGGCCTTCAGCTTGGCCCGCGTGTCGTGGGCAATGCCATGCGCCTTGTTACGGGCTTCGGCCAGAGCCTGCTCGTAGGCGGCGATCGCAGCGTCGGTCTCTTCCTTGAGGCGGTTGGCCTCGGACAGATCACCGGCAATGCGGTCCTTGCGGTCTTCCAGGATGCCTGCGAGACGCGGCATCGCCACGTTCTTCATGATCCAGTAGAACACGCCGAACGTAATCGCCAGCCACAGAAGCTGCGAGGCAAACGTGGTGCTGTCGAACGGCGGGAAACCCGCGCCATGCTCCGCGGCCGGCACTTCGATGACTTCGTGCGTGCCTTCTGTGCTCGATTGAGTTTGGCTTGCCATTTCCGGTCTCCTAAATCCGGCTGGGCGGCACTGGAACACCTAACGTTCCGGGAACGCTGGGTGTTCCTGCGCGCCGCCGCCGGAGTCGCATCAAAATTCGCTGCGAACGAGCGATTAAGCGAACAGGAGGATCAGAGCGACCAGCAGGGAGAAGATGCCCAGAGCTTCCGTCACGGCGAAGCCGAAAATCAGACGGCCGAACTGGCCATCAGCTGCAGACGGATTGCGCAGAGCGCCTGCGAGGTAGTTACCGAAAATGTTGCCGAGGCCGATGCCTGCGCCGCCCATGCCCAGGCATGCGATACCGGCACCGATGTATTTTGCTGCTTCTGCTTCCATGACACGTGCTCCTAATGGTGTTTGCAGATTGCTCACGCGCGGCGCTGAACGCCGTGTGATTGGATTACCCTCAGTGTGAAGGATGAATGGCGTCGTTCAGGTACATGCAGGTCAGGACCGTAAAGACATAGGCCTGCAGGAAGGCGACCAGGAACTCAAGAGCGGTCAGGGCGACCGTCATTCCGAGCGGCAGGATGGATCCGAAGATACCGACCGCGCCCATGGCGCTGAGGCTAACGACGAAGCCGGAGAACACTTTCAGCGTGATGTGGCCAGCCAGCATGTTCGCGAAGAGACGAACGGAGAGGCTGATCGGACGCGAAAGGAAGGAGATCACCTCGATCAGGGTCACCAGCGGGATCAGTGCGCCTGGCACACCGCTCGGGACGAAGAGCTTGAGGAACTTCATGCCGTTTTTCATGAAGCCGTAGATGATCACGGTAAGGATCACCAGCATCGCAAGCGCAAAGGTCACGATGATGTGGCTGGTGATGGTAAAGAAGTACGGGAACATGCCGAAGAGGTTCGCGACAAGCACGAACATGAACAGCGAGAACACAAGCGGGAAGAAACGCACCCCCTCCGTTCCCGCAGCGCTTCGCAGCGTCCCCGCAACGAATTCATACATCATTTCCGACACCGACTGCACGCGGGACGGGACAAGGCCTCGGCCGCTGGTCGAGAAGATCAGAAATGCAGACGTCGCCGCCACGGTCAAAACCATGAACAGCGAAGAATTGGTGAAAGAGAAATCCATGCCCCCGACTTCAATCGGAAAGATCTTCTGGATTTGGAACTGATGGATCGGATCGTTCGCCACCGGCCAGCCTTCTTCGCTCGTTCAATATCAATGCGCCTGATGGCGCGACAAAACCTGTTACGACCTGTCGTCGCGAGCGTCTTTTTCGCGCTGGATCTTGGCATCCTGCTGCTCGACGACACCCACCGAGCGCAGCACATTCAAGACACCGGCCGCGAACCCCAGGAGCAGGAAGACGATCAGCCCGAAAGGCGACGTCCCCAGCCACTCGTCGGCCACCCAACCAATCCCGGCCCCCACCAGTACGCCCGCAATAAACTCCGAAGAGAGCTTCATTGCCTGCGCATATCCGGATGAGCTGCTTTGCGACTTCCGGGCGGTCTTAGCTTCCACCGCCTTGATGTCGTCAAGCTTCCGGTTCAATTGAGACCGCCGTTCCGACAGACCCGCTTCCGGGGAGCCTTGCGTCCGATCGTTACCGTCGCCGTTTTGCGAAGACATGATCATAAGTCCTCTGCTCGCGCCGACATGTCAGATCCAACAACAGGAGAGCCCCGTAAGCCGCGCGCACCATAGTCGGCGCCCCCTGCCGTGTCAAGAAGCCATCAATAAAGATTAACTTATTGATTTTAAACGACTTTAGTTGACGAAACCGATTCCACCAGACCTAAGTTGCACATGGTTTTCGCGGCACTGCCGCACGAGACGCAATCTTAGCCGGTTTCGCGGAATCGTTCCGCCGTCTCCAGATCGACCGAAACCAGCTGGGAAACCCCGCGCTCGGCCATGGTGACGCCGAAGAGCCGGTTCATGCGGGCCATGGTGATCGGATTGTGGGTAATGACCACGAAGCGTGTTTCCGTGCTCTTGGCCATTTCGTCGAGTAGGTCGCAATAGCGCTCCACATTGGCATCGTCCAGGGGCGCGTCCACCTCATCGAGCACGCAGATCGGTGCCGGGTTCGTCAGGAACACAGCGAAAATCAGCGACATGGCGGTCAGTGCCTGCTCGCCGCCCGACAGAAGCGTCATGGTCTGAGGCTTCTTGCCCGGCGGGCGGGCGATGATCTCAAGACCCGCATCCAGCGGATCGTCGCTGTCGACCAGCTGCAATTCGGCCGTACCACCACCGAAAAGGTGGGTGAAGAGGCGCTGGAAATGGCCGTTGACCACCTCGAAGGAGGCAAGCAGACGCTCGCGCGCTTCCCGGTTGAGGTTGGAGATGCCGGTGCGCAGGCGGCGAATCGCCTCGATCAGGTCGTCCCGTTCTGAAGTCAGCGTCGTCTTCTGCTCGTCGATCTCGCGCAGTTCTTCCTCGGCGCGCAGGTTGACGCCGCCAAGCCGCTCGCGTTCGGATTTCAGCCGCTCCAGCTTGCGTTCCATCGCCTCGGGGTCAGGCAGCGGTGCGCCTTCCTTCAGGTCTGCGATTTCCGGCAGGGCCGTCACCGGGACTTCCAGATCCTCGTCGATGCGGCGTTCCAGGTTTGCCTTGCGCTCGCGCGCAGCCTCCAGGCGCTCCTCGGCGCGGATCTTCTGTTCGCGCGCACCGGCCATCGCTTCCATCGCTGCCTTGGCAGCCCGGTCGACATCGGCCAGATCGAGCTCGGCCTGCTGCAACCGGTCATCCCTGGCCTTCTTCTCTTCTTCCGCCTTGGCGATTGCGGAGAACAGTTCCCGGCGCTTGATCTCGATATCTTCCGGCGCCTCGATCAGTTCCGCGCGTTCTTCCTCGGCCTCTTCCCGGCGCTCCTGCAGAACGGCGATCTGCCGGGCCGCATTGGCGGCACGAGTTTTCCAGCTGTCATATTCGCGGGCGATGGCTTCCAGACGGCGGTCGCGCATCTGCTGCTCTCGCGCCAGGCCCTCGGCAACCGCCCTCGCCTCGGCAAAGGCACCGCGGGCGGTGGAGACCCGGCTTTGAAGCTCCTCGATCCGGTCCTGATAGCTCGAGCCATCGGGCGCTTCTTCCAGCCGCTCTTCGGCCTCGGCCACCTGTTCACGCGCGAGTTCCGCCTCTTCCCCGAGACGCTGCGCTCGGTCTTCGGCGGCTTCGCGCCGTGCGGCCAACTGGGAAATCGCCCGTTCGGCAGCCGCCAGCGCTTCGCGCGCCGCTGCTGCCTGCCGCTGGCCGTCACGAACCTTGCCTCTGGCGATCTGTTCCAGCTCAACCGCCTGACGCACACGCGCAGCCGCAGCGTCCAGCTCCTGTTCCCGATCTTCGACAACCCGGCGCGCCGTATCGATCTCCTCGGCGAGCTCCGCCAGCCGGTTCTTCTGGGCAAGCCTTTGCGCCGCCGGTGTCGGAGCATTGGCGGCGACCACAAAGCCGTCCCAGCGCCAGAGGTCGCCTTCCGTCGAAACGAGGCATTGTCCCGGCTTGAGGGATCTGCGCAGGCCAGGGCCGTCTGCCTGGGCGACAATTCCGATCAGCCGCAAACGCCGGGTGAGTTCTGCCGGAGCCTCGACTACATCGGCAAGGTTGCGCAGGCCCGATGGCAAGGCCGGATCGCCGTCATGGGAGAGCACGCCCTCCCAGCGAACGGCTGCCGCCACCTCCAGCGAGGCATCCAGATCCTCGCCAAGCGCCGCGCCAAGCGCGGTCTCGAAGCCCTGTTCGACTTTCACCAGTTCGACGACGGGCGTGTGATCCTGCTCCGCATGGACGTTCAGAACCTGCTCCAGCGTGCGGGCTTCCGTTTCAAGCCCCTGGAGCAACTGGCGGGCTTCGCTCAATGGCCCACGCGCCGCCTGTTCGCGCTCGCGCGCCTCCCGGGTGGCTGTCTCGGCATCTTCTACAGCGGCCTCGGCTTCAGCAAGCGCTTCTTCGGCCAGCTCCAGCGCTTCGCGGTTTTCCGCAACGCCGTCCTGCTCGTCCATCTGCGCCTTAACATCAGCCAGAGCCTGCTGGGCTTCCTGGGCCTGGGCCACAAGCCGGTCGGCACGCTGGCGGCTGTCGGCGACGGCCCGTTCCAGCTGGCGGCGCTCGGCCGTTGCCCGCGCCTCCGCAGCCGTTACCTCTGACAGCTCCGTTTCCAGTGTGCGCACGGCCTCTTCGGCTTCCACCACCTTTTCGCAGGCGCTGTCGGTGCGTTCCTGCACCATTTCGTTTTCTTCCAGAAGCTCGGCGCGCTCTTCCGAGAGGCGCTCCAGCACCTCGTCATTCTCGGAGACCATCGACTGCTCGCGGCGGATGTCCTCGGCAAGCTGCACCAGACGCCGCTCCAGGTCCTGCAGCTTTTCCTTGACCCGCCGCTCTTCCGCATCGAGCTCATTGCGGGCAATCACAAGCCGCTGCAAGGCAGCACCTGCCCTGGCGGCTTCGTCGCGCAGTTCGGGCAGCTTGTGGGCGGCGATCGCCTGGACGCGGGCGCTCTCGGCCTGAAGGCCGGTCACCTCGTTCACCTGCTTCTGTGCCTCGGCAAAATGAGCCTCGGCGGTGCCGAGCGCATCGCGGGCTTCCGTCCAGCGGATGAAGAGGATCGAGGCTTCCGCCGCGCGAATTTCGGACGAAAGATTGCGATAGCGCGAAGCCTGGCGTGACTGCCGGCGCAGGTTTTCCAGCTGGCTGTCGATCTGGACGAGCACATCCTCCAGCCGTTCCAGATTCTGCTCGGCGGCGCGCAGGCGGATCTCGGCCTCGTGGCGGCGCGAATGCAGGCCGGAAATGCCGGCTGCCTCTTCCAGGATCTGGCGGCGGGATGTCGGCTTGGCGGCAATCAGCTCGCCGATCTGGCCCTGGCGCACCATGGCCGGCGAGCGGGCGCCGGTGGAGGCGTCGGCGAAAAGAAGCTGGACGTCACGGGCGCGCACGTCCTTGGCGTTGATCTTGTAGTTGGAACCCTGCTCGCGCTCGATGCGGCGGCTGACTTCCAGGCTGTCGGCATCGTTGAAGGCGGCGGGCGCGGTGCGGTCCTGGTTTTCCAGGTAAAGCGTCACCTCGGCGGTGTTGCGTGCCGGGCGGTTGAGACTGCCGGAAAAGATGACGTCGTCCATGCCGGACGCGCGCATGTTCTTGTAGGAGTTTTCCCCCATCACCCAGCGCAGGGCCTCGACAAGGTTGGACTTGCCGCAGCCGTTGGGCCCGACCACACCGGTCAGGCCGTTGCCGATGATGAACTCCATCGGTTCAACGAAGGATTTGAAGCCGACGATGCGGAGTTTGGAAAACTTCATCGGCGCCCGTGCCTCCCGGACACGGGCGCCTGAAGATCGGGGATCAAGTCGAAGCAGGCCTTATGGGCCGGCGGGAATGCCACCGGCTTAAAGCTGTGCCTCAATGAGCTTGCCCATCTCTTCAATCGAAAGCGCCCCCGAGTGCTTTTCGCCATTGATGAAGAATGTCGGCGTCGAGTTTACACCGAACTCGCCCGCACCGCGGTTCTTCACCGCTTCAATGGCGTCAAGCAGGCCCTGGTTTGTCAAGCATTCCTCAAAGGTCTCTTGTGTAAATCCGATCTGCTTGGAAAAGTCGAGCATGGATTGGTACGGATTGTCCGTGAAGGCCCAGCTGCGCTGGTTTTCGAACATCGTGTCCACAATCTCGAAATACTTGTCCTGCGGCGCACAGCGCGCCAGCATAAAGCCGCCGGAAGCGACCGGATCCAGCGGAAACTCGCGGAAAATGAAGCGGACCTTGCCGGTGTCGATGTAGTCCGTCTTCAGCTGCGGATAGGTGTTCTTGTGGAAACTGGCGCAATGACCGCAGGTCATGGACGCATATTCGACGATCGTGACCGGAGCGTTCTCGTCGCCGAGGATCTTGTCGCCCAGCGGACCGGGCTTCAACAGCTCTTCCAGGTCGACGCTCTCGGCAAGGGCGATGCCGGTGCCGGCAAGGCTGAAGGCGGCCGTCGCCAGGGCCGTGGTTTTGAGAAACTGTCTGCGGGTCTGTTTCACGAAGATCGTCCTGTCAAAAATCTAAAGCTGCACCGGCCGGTGCGGGAGACCGGACATCCCAAGCGGATGGCCGACATTTCGAATTCTCAACATTGGTTCTGCCTATCTGCCTTCAGCTGAATGCAGGATGAACCGGCTTGCTGCCTTCTGTGCCCTCTCGGGCGGGCGGCGTCAACAAAGCTTATCAAATGTGGCAGCAGCGAGGACGTGCCGGAAGGCCGGTTCACAGTGTTGTTATTGAGAAGGGACAGGTTGCCGCACCTCTGCGGGCAGACTCAGGCGGCCGTGTCGGTCTTGCGCGCGATCACCTGGGCACCGAGCTTCTTCAAAGCTTCGCGCAGGCGGTCGTTTTCAACGCCTTCCAGCCGTTCGTCGAGCTGGCGCTGTTCCGAACTGGTCAGCGAGCGCAGCGGTTTTCTGCGTTCAGTCTGCTTCACCAGGACAGGTTTCTGCAGGATCTTGATGCGGCCGATGGCCCGCCAGCCGTAGAACGTGTTGATGCGCTCGATCACCTGGCCGCTGTCGTGGGAGAGCAGAAGCGCGGTCGCACCGTCCGTATGCACCACCAGCGTCGCCGGTTCCGGCGGGCTGTCGGGATCGGTGAGGTCCGGGCGCCTGGGCCAGACCAGCCGGTCGGGCTGGACCCTGGTGCCATAACGATCGCCGACAATGTCGGCCCAGGAGGCTATGATATCGACGGAGGCAAAGCCGCGTTTGCGGCAGGCAGGCGTCATCGCCTTGCCGACCAGATCGGCAAGCAGTTTCGCCTCCTTCGGCGCGTGCACAGAATTTGCCTTTGTCGCGCTAATAGCCTACCTCCTCATCCGGCAAACGGCTCAGCCTCGGTCCGGCCGCTTCCAGGATCTAAGGTGTTGTGTCCCAATAGAATACGACAAAATGACGACGAATACTTTCGCCAAGCTGGCCACCCTGCCCTTATCACCCAAGTTGTCCCCAGGCTATCCAAGCCTCCCAACTTCCGCTCAACTCCTTTCGGTCAGCTGATCTCATGGCTTCTGCTTCTCCCGCCCGGCTGCTTCTCGACTGGTACGACCGGCATGCCCGGCGCCTGCCCTGGCGGGTCGCGCCGGAAGACCGGAAACTGGGCGAAGTGCCCGATCCCTACCGCATCTGGCTGTCGGAGGTCATGCTGCAACAGACGACGGTTGCAGCCGTCAAAGACTTTTTCGAGAAATTCACCCGAACCTGGCCAACGGTCGGGGACCTGGCAGCTGCGGACGAAGAAGATGTCATGAAGGCCTGGGCGGGCCTTGGCTATTATTCGCGCGCCCGGAATTTGAAAAAATGTGCAGAAGCGGTCGCAAACGACCATGGCGGACGCTTTCCCGAGGACGAGAAATCCCTCTTGAGCCTGCCCGGCATCGGCCCCTATACCGCCGCTGCGATTGCCACGATTGCCTTCGACAGGCACGCGGCAGTGGTCGACGGCAATGTGGAGCGGGTGCTGACGCGGCTCTTCGAAATCGAGACGCCGCTGCCCGATGCCAAGCCCGAAATCAAGGCCAGGATGGCGGAACTTACACCGGAAGACCGTCCCGGCGACTTCGCCCAGGCGGTGATGGATCTCGGCGCGACCATCTGCACGCCGAAGCGGCCGGCTTGCGCTCTCTGCCCCTGGCTGAAAATCTGCGCGGTCCAGTCGTCCGGTCTGGCGGAAACCTTGCCGCGAAAAGCGCCGAAAAAGCAAAAACCGACGCGCTTTGGAGCTGCGTTCGTCGCGGTCGACCCGGCAACAGGCGCGGTGCTTTTACGCCGCCGCCCGCCGGAAGGCTTGCTGGGCGGCATGACCGAGGTGCCGGGCACGGTCTGGACGGAAGGGTTCGCAAGCGAGGAGGCGCTCTCCGGGGCGCCCTTTGCCGGCATCTGGCAGTGCCGGCCGGTGGAGGTGAAACACACCTTCACGCATTTCCATCTGCGGCTTGCGGTCTACCGTGCCGATCTTGACCGGACCAAAGTTCCATCAGTTGCCGGCAGCTGGTGGTCAGCCCCGGAAACGCTTGAGTCAGAGGCCCTTCCGACAGTCATGCGCAAGGTGCTTGCCGCAGCGTTAGACCTGCACCAAAAATAATTGTTCTCCACCTCAAAATAACTGTTGCAGTTTACCCGATTTGGATGTTGAAGAGCGCACCATTTTCGCGGATCGCAACCTCGATGTTCACCTACTCCCATGACGCGCTCTTCTCTCAAAAGGACTGCGATGAAATCATCCGGCTGAGCCGGTCCGAAACCCAGGACAAGGGCGGCCTTGTCGGTGGCAAGCAGCAAGGCGACATCCGCCGCGCCAGGATCAGCTGGCTCGACGACGAAGGTCCTGCCGGCTGGGTGCTGAGCCGTGTGATGAGCGCCGTAGCCAGGGCCAACCGGGAAGCCTTCGATTTCGATATCAACGAATTCCGCGAAAAGCTTCAGGTTACCGTCTATGACGAAAGCGAGGAAGGCCATTACGACTGGCATTCGGATGTCGGCGAAGGTCCGATCGCCCAGTTCCGCAAGGCGACCATCGTCACCCAGCTGTCGGCGTCGGAGACCTATGAAGGCGGCGCGCTGGAGATCAGCCTCGGCCACAAGGTGATGACCGCCTCGAGAGACCAGGGCACAGCGACGCTCTTTGCCAGCTTCATGCTGCACCGGGTGGTTCCGGTGACGAAGGGCACCCGCTATTCCCTGACCTGCTGGAGCCACGGGCCGCGCTTCCGTTAGTCCGGGCGCGCTTCACCGAAAGCCGCCTCGCCAACGCGGTTCCGTCAGCTTGCCGCAAGGCGCACACAAGGAATGCGGCTTCGGCCGCACGCTTCCTTCCGCGTTCCGGATCACCACCATTGCTGTTGAAAATCGAAAAACAGCTTTTCGTCATCCAGCATCGGAGTGCCGCCGTAGTCAGCGGCAGACACAGGCTGAAATTTAACTTGTTGAATAACATCGGAGATCTCTTCTCCGAACCCTTCAGTGCGCCTGTGTGAACGAAAAGGGAGCTATCATGAAACTTGTTCAAAACCTGGTTTTCGCCCTGCTGCTGATCGTACCCTTGAGCGCCGCCAAGGCGTCGGAAAAGGACATCGTCGACACAGCCGTCAGCGCCGGGTCCTTCAACACCCTCGTTGCGGCGGTTCAGGCAGCGGGTCTGGTCGAAACCCTCAAGGGCGAAGGACCCTTCACGGTCTTCGCGCCGACTGACGAAGCTTTCGCAAACCTGCCCGAAGGCACGGTTGAAAACCTCTTGAAGCCTGAGAACAAGGATCAGCTCGTTGCGATCCTCACCTATCACGTCGTGCCGGGCAAGGTCATGTCCGCCGACATCGCCGGCAAGAAAGCCGACGTTGCCTCTGTCGAGGGAAGCACGATTTCGGTCGATGCGACTGACGGCGTGAAAGTGGACGAGGCAACCGTCGTCACCGCTGACGTCGAGGCCTCCAATGGTGTCATCCATGTGATCGACAAGGTCATCATGCCCGGCTCTTAGTTGGTGTATGTTTTCACCGATACGGGCGATAGAGCCTGATCAGAACGCGGTCTGCCAGCAGGCCGCGTTTTTCATTTGACAGGCACATCCGGTTTTCATGATGTGCTCATTTGAGAGCACGTCGCTAGAGCGGGTTGAAAATATCGCGTTTGGATCAACTTACACTGGACATGTCGCCCGCGCCGCCCTAAAAATTGGAATTATTCTAAAGTAAGAATTGCAATCTGGTTCAGGAGGCCTTGCCATGAAGGGCAATGAAAAAGTCATCGAACGTCTGAATGAAGCTCTCTTTCTGGAGCTGGGCGCTATCAACCAGTACTGGCTTCACTACCGTCTCCTGAGCGACTGGGGCTTTGCCAAGCTCGCCAAGAAGGAGCGCGAGGAATCGATCGAGGAAATGCACCACGCCGACAAGCTGGTCGACCGGATCATCTTCCTCGAAGGCCACCCGAACATGCAGAAGGTCTCGCCGCTGCGCATTGGCCAGAATATCAAGGAAGTGCTGGAATCCGACCTTGCCGGCGAATATGACGCCCGCACCTCCTATTCCAAGTCCCGCGACATCTGCCGCGAGGAAGGCGATTACGTCTCCATGAAGCTGTTCGAGGAACTTCTGACGGACGAGGAAGGCCATATCGACTTCCTGGAAACCCAGCTCGACCTCCTGGAGAAGATCGGTATCGAGCGCTACGGCCTGCTCAACGCAGCTTCCGCCGACGAAGCGGAGTAATCAATTTCGGCAGCAACTTGTCGGCGTGGACTAAAAACAGCCCCCGATCGTCATCCCGGCCAAGCGAAGCGCAAGCCAGGACCGGGGTGGCAGAAGCCCTTAGGTTTCAGTCGGTTTTTTCTCCGCAGCTTTGGCGCTCCGGTCCCGGATCTTCGCTTAGCTGCGTCCGGGATGACTGACTGCGAGGCCCGCTTCAAAGCCGGCGCGAAATGCGCCGGCTTTTCTTTTTAGGTATAGGTGCAGGCCTTACTGGAATGCCGTTTCCGCGAAGCTGCGGAGCTTGCGGGAATGCAGGCGTTCGGCGGTCATGTCGCGCATCTTTTCCATGGCCCTGATGCCGATCTGCAGATGCTGGGCAACCTGGCGCTTGTAGAAATCGGTCGCCATGCCGGGCAGCTTCAGTTCGCCGTGGAGCGGCTTGTCGGAAATGCAGAGAAGCGTTCCGTAGGGCACACGGAAGCGGAAGCCGTTGGCGGCAATGGTCGCCGATTCCATGTCGAGCGCAACCGCGCGGGACTGGGAGAAGCGCTTGACCAGTTCCGGCTGATCCCAGAGTTCCCAGTTGCGGTTGTCGAGCGAGACAACGGTACCGGTGCGCATCACCCGTTTCAGGTCATAGCCGTCAATGCCGGTGATTTCCGCGACCGCGTCCTCAAGGGCAACCTGCACTTCGGCCAAGGGCGGGATCGGCACCCAGATCGGCAGATCCTGATTGAGCACGTTGTCCTCGCGCACATAGCCGTGCGCAAGCACGTAGTCGCCGAGGGTCTGGCTGTTCCTGAGACCAGCACAATGGCCGAGCATCAGCCACACATGCGGGCGCAGCACCGCGATATGATCGGTGATCGTCTTGGCATTGGACGGCCCGACGCCGATATTGACCATGGTGATGCCGCTGCCGTCGGCGCGCTTCAGGTGATAGGCCGGCATCTGCGGCAGCTTGGTCAGTTCGGCCACATCCGACTGGTCCTGCCCTGCCTCGATGACAATGTTGCCGGGTGAGACGAAGGCCTCGTATCCGCTTTCCGGCTGCAGTAGCAGCTCCTTCGACATGCGGCAGAATTCGTCGATATAGAACTGGTAGTTGGTGAAGAGAACATAGTTCTGGAAATGCTCAGCCCGGGTCGCCGTGTAGTGCTGCAGCCGGTGCAGGGAATAATCCACGCGGGGCGCAGTGAAGGAAGCAAGTGGCATGACGCCGTCGGCCGGGTCATAAGTGCCGTTGGCGATGCTGTCGTCCATCACGGTCAGGTCCGGCAGGTCGAACATGTCTGCCAGCGGGCGCTCCAGATTGGCCGCCGCGGCGCCGCCTTCCACATGGGTGCCGTCATAGAAGGCAAAATGCAGCGGGATCGGCATGTCGCTGTCGCCGACCTGGATCGGCACGTCGTGGTTCCGCAAAAGCAGCGAAAGCTGCGTTTCCAGATAATTGCGGAAGAGATCGGGCCGGGTGATCGTCGTGCCGTGGGTGCCCGGGCGGGAGACGAAGCCATAGGACAGTCGGCTGTCGAGGCGCACATGGCTGTCTGTGACGATGCGCACCTGCGGATAGAAGGCGCGAACGCGCCCGTCGATCTCCTTGCCCTCCAGAAGATCGTGAAAATGTTTGCGCAGAAAAGCGGTGTTGGCTTCGAAGATTTCGATCAGCCTGTCGACCGCTTTTTCAGCGTCGGTAAACACCTCAAGCGGGTGGGAGGGGGCGAGCCGGACGCGGCGGGCCGCCTGATGAAAAATGTTTTTGCCGGAATTGGACATAAACCGTCTCCTTATTGTTGTTATGGGCTCACAGTCCCGCTAACACCGCCGTTGGTCAATAGATCTAGCAGCAGTTTTTGAATTTTTTTTCGCCGAGAGAAAATTTCTGCACCCGGCCGGTTTTGCCCTTCAAAAAATGAAAGGCCATGCCCGCTGTCGCGGCGGTCTTTCAGCACCTTCAGCGGTCTTTCCCAACGCTTGCGGACCCGGTAAAGTCCTCCCGAATTTTGTCCAGGAGCTTCCCATGAAAAAGACCGTTCTGACCCTTGCTGCCGCAGCTGCCGCCCTTTACGGCGCAGCTTCCGCCGCCCTTGCCGCTGAATTGCCGGATCTCGGCGGCAAGGAAATCGTGATCGCCTCGGAAAACACCTATCCGCCGCTGCAATTCGTCGATCCGAAGTCGGGCGAGGCCATCGGCTGGGAATATGACGCCATCGCCGAAATCGCCAAGCGGCTGAACCTGAAGGTGACCTACCAGAACGCCGCCTGGGACGCGATGATCCCGGCCATTGCCGCCGGCGAGTTCGATCTGGCGATGAACGGCATCACCATCCGCGCCGATCGCGCCGAGCAGGTCGCCTTCTCCGATCCCTACATGCGTTCGGAAATGTTCATGCTGGTGCGCGCCGGTGAGGACCGCTTCACCGATGCCAAGGGATTTGCCGGAAACACGGACTTTCTGGCCGGTGCCCAGCCGGGCACGACGCCGTTCTATGTGACCGTCTACGAGGTGCTCGATGGGGACGAAGCCAATCCGCGCATCAAGCTGTTCGAGACCTTCGGCGCGGCCGTCCAGGCTCTCAAGGCCGGTGACGTCGACCTGGTGCTGACCGACAGCACCGGCGGCCAGGGTTATGTCGCCACCAACCCGGACACGTTCAAGCTGGTCGGCGATCCGATGGGGTCCGAAGACTTCGGCTTCATCTTCCCGAAAGGCTCCGACCTGATCGAGCCGTTCAACGCGGCCATTGCCAGCCTGCGCGAGGATGGCACTCTGGATGCGCTCAACAAGAAGTGGTTCTTCGACTACAAGATCGCCCAATAAGGTTTCTCCGCCCCGGCTCATCCCCAGGGCGGCTGGACTTTCCGGCCTCTGGCCGCTATCCGGGCATCTGGTCCGGAGAGCGGCCTTTTTCGTTCAAGCCCGCGGTTTTATACGGCAACCGCATATCAAGAGCTCCAGAGAGCAAGGCAGCCCATGTTCGCCAAGAAAAACCCGTCCGGCGCACCGCAGCCCGATTTTCCCTACTGGCTTGTGGCCGCCGGTACCGTGGCAATATTCCTGCTCTTTCAGATCGCGACCGACGATATCTACAGCCAGGTGATGGCGACGGTCTCGCGCGGGATCGGCCTGACGATCTTCGTCACGCTCCTGGCGTTCTTCCTGGCCTCGCTGATGGGGCTGCTGCTGGCACTGGCCTCCCTCTCCGGCTCGATCGTCCTGCGCCAGACGGCACGGTTCTATATCGAGATCGTGCGCGGGCTGCCGATCATCGTGCTCCTGCTCTATATCGCGTTCGTCGCAACGCCGCTCATGATCGACGGCATCAACCTGCTGCTGGAACCGCTCGGCATCGAAGGCCTGCGCACGCGCGACTTCCCCCTCTTCTGGCGTGCGGTGCTGGCGCTGACGATCGGTTATTCGGCATTCATCGCGGAAGTGTTCCGTGCCGGCATCCAGGCGGTCGACAAGGGCCAGATCGAGGCGGCAGAGGCGCTCGGCATGAACGGCTGGCTGCGCTTCCGCCTGATTGTTTTTCCGCAGGCGCTGAAGACCATCCTGCCACCGCTCGGCAACGACTTTGTCGCGCTTATCAAGGATTCCTCGCTCGTCTCCGTGCTCGGCGTTGCCGACATCACCCAGCTCGGCAAGGTCTATGCCGCCGGGTCGTTCCGCTATTTCGAGACATATAACGTGGTGGCGCTGATCTACCTGATGATGACGATCACCCTTTCGCTTGCCCTGCGCAAATTTGAACGGACAAAACAATTTCAGGAGCGCTAAGGTCTTTTCGGTATTTGCATCCACTCCTCCCTCATCCTGCAGAGGCGTAAGGCGCCGTCTCGAAGGATAAGCCGCTTGCTTTGGAGTGTGCCGCCCATCCTTCGAGACGGGCTTTCAGCCCTCCTCAGGATGAGGGGGAGAGTGAGAAAGGCGGCAGGCAAAACGTCGGAGAACCAAATGCGTTCCTTTGAAGAGATCGAAGCACTGGCGGCGGAGAAGAAGGGCGGAAACGAGCGGCTTGCCGCTCTTCTCGCAGAACACAACCCGCCAAAATCGCAAGCCGAACTTGAAGAGCTGGGCGACGATCGCTGGCTGTCGATGTTCACCCGCTGCGTCTTTCAGGCCGGGTTCAGCTGGAAGGTGATCGACCAGAAATGGCCGGGCTTCGAGGAGGCCTTCGAGGGTTTCGATGTCGCCCGGCTTGCGTTTCTGCCGGACGAGGCCTTTGAAGCGTTGCTGAAGGACACACGTATCGTGCGCAACGGTGCCAAGATCAAGTCGGTCCAGGACAATGCGATCTTCCTGAAAGATCTCGCGGCCGAACACGGCAGCGCTGCGAGGTTTTTCGCCCGTTACCCTGCCAGCGACCAGATCGGGCTGATGGAGATCCTGAAGAAGCGCGGCAGCCGGCTCGGTGGCAATACCGGGCAAATCACCCTGCGCTTCATGGGCAAGGAAAGTTTCATCCTCTCCGGCGACGTGGTTAACGCCCTCATCCGCGAAAATGTCATTGAGAAGGACGCCATGTCGAAAAAAAATCTGAACGCGATTCAGGCGGCCTTTAACGAATGGAACGCAACTTCCGGTCGTCCCATGAATGAAATCAGCAGAATTCTGGCCTTTTCGGTCGGGACAACCCATTAACCTCTCATTCAGCTTTTACGATTGTAAACAAAGCCTTGATTCAAAGGCAATTTTTGTTTTGCGTGCTTAACCGCTGATTTACCAAACCCGGTAACCATGACACTCGAAATTGCGTGAGGTATTGCGTCGCAATGAGTGTACTGCGTACCGGGGTGTCCTTCGGGGCACCCCGTCTATCGAACCAAACGGAAGCCGGTGCTTCCTGGCTGAACACGATCCTGAAGGGCGACTGCGTAGCCGCCCTTGAGAAGCTGCCGTCCCGTTCCGTGGACCTGGTCTTTGCGGATCCGCCCTACAATCTGCAGCTGGGCGGTGATCTGCACCGGCCGGACCAGTCGAAGGTGGATGCCTGTGACGATCACTGGGACCAGTTCGAGAGCTTCGAGGCCTATGACGCCTTTACCCGCGCCTGGCTCCTGGCCGTGCGCCGGGTGATGAAGGCGGATGGATCGCTCTACGTGATCGGCTCCTATCACAACATCTTCCGCGTCGGCGCGATCCTGCAGGATCTCGGCTTCTGGATCATGAACGACATCGTCTGGCTCAAGTCCAACCCGATGCCGAATTTCCGGGGCAAGCGCTTCACCAATGCGCACGAGACCATGATCTGGGCAACCAAGTCCAAAGACGCCAAGCCGACCTTCAACTACGACGCCCTGAAGGCCTTCAACGAGGATCTTCAGATGCGCTCCGACTGGCACCTGCCGCTGTGCACCGGGTCGGAACGGCTGAAGGACAAGAACGGCCAGAAGGTGCATCCGACGCAAAAGCCGGAATCCCTGCTCTACCGGGTGTTGACCGCCTCATCCAAACCCGGCGATGTCGTCCTCGACCCCTTCTTCGGCACCGGCACCACCGGCGCCGTCGCCAGGAAACTTGGCCGGCACTATGTCGGCGTGGAGCGCGAGCAGGACTATATCGATGCCGCCACCGCCCGCATCGAGGCCATCGTGCCGGGCGATGCAGCGGCACTGGAGATGCAGCAGGGCAAGCGCGCCCAGAAACGCATTCCCTTCGGCACGCTGCTTGAAAGCGGGCTGCTGCAGCCGGGTACGGAACTCAGCTGCCCCAAAGGTAAGCACCTGGCAGTGGTGCGCGCCGACGGCTCGCTGAAATCCGGTGACCACACCGGTTCGATCCACAAGGTTGGTGCCCTTGTGCAGGGTCAGGAAGCCTGCAACGGCTGGACTTTCTGGCACATCAGGGACGGGTCCAAAGCGTCCCCGATCGACGAGCTGCGCAAGGAAATCAGATCCCGCCTGCAGGCATAAGCAGGCACCGGACGCGACACCCGCGCCCACCAAGAAGCGACCTTCGCGTTCCCCGCGAGATTGACTTCAGCCCCGTCTCCCAGAAAAGGAGGCGGGGTTTTTCTTGTCCGGCAGTCCACCGCCGGTCAGCTGTTGCCGCCGGGAATTCAACCAGACCTCGAAATCGGCAGCGCTTGCCGGTGCCGCGAAATAGTGGCCCTGGAACAGGTGACAGCCGCGGGCTTCCAGATAGTCCAGTTCTGCCTTCGTCTCGATGCCCTCGGCCAGGATGTCCAGACCCAGTGTCTTCGCCATTGCCAGCATTGCCCCGGCAATCCGCTGCAGACCCTCGTTTGCCGCGACCCCGGTGATGAGCGTGCGGTCGATCTTCAGGAGATTGACGGGCGTGTCCATCAGGCTGGAGATCGCGCAGCGCCCCCTGCCGCAATCGTCGAGCGCCAGGGCAAAGCCCGCGGATGCCAGGTCCTTGCATCTGTCTGCCAGATCCCCGTCGTTTCGTTCGAAGAGAACGATTTCCGACAGTTCGAGCTGAATATTGTCCGGCGAGAGCCCGGCCTCGGCCAATTCCGCAGTGAGAACAGATCCGAATTCCCGGTCTCGAAGGCTTGAGACGCCGACATTGAGCGACAGCTTGCCAAGGTCATGTCCGGCCTTCGACCAGCCGGCAAACCGGGCGAAGGCCGACTGCCGCACCTGCCGATCGATTTCAGCGACGAGGTTGGCTCTCGTAGCCGATTTCATAAACTGCGCCGGCACCAGCACGGCACCGCCCGGTCTTTCCCAGCGCGCCAGCGCCTCCACAGCACGGATACGTCCGCTCGCCGCATCGATATGCGGCTGGAAAAAGGGAAAGAATCCGTTTGCCTTCAGGCCGGTTTCGATTTCGAACACCCTTTTGCCGGCCTCCTCGTGGCGGGCGACCATCTTGCGGGACAGCAGTTTTACCGAGGACTTCTTGGCCTTGGCATCATAAAGGGCGATGTCGGACTGGGCGATCAGCCGATCCGCGCCCTGCACGTCGCCCGGCGTGAAGCGGATCAGGCCGATGCTGGCACCGACCTGGCACAGATGACCGTTGTGGCGCAGCGGTTTCGATATGCCGGCCAGGAGGTCGTGGGCAAAGGCCTTCAATCCAGTTGGACCGGGCGGGTCCGCCAACACAAGAACGAACTCGTCGCCGCCAAGCCGCGCCGGCAGGTCGTTCGGGCCCGCGTGAGCTTCAAGAACTGCTGCCGTCTGCAGCAGGATGCCGTCGCCGGCCGCGTGACCGAACGTGTCGTTGATTGCCTTGAAGTCGTCGAGATCGATATGCAGCAGTGCAAGCGCAGCGCTCCGGTCCGGAACCTGCAGGATCTCTTCCAGGCGACGGTAGAGAGCGCCGCGGTTGGCGATGCCGGTCAGCGGGTCCTGCGAGGCCTTGCGCTCCGCCTCCACCTTCGCGGCCTTCAGCGCTTTTGCCATCTTCTCGGCATCTTCCAGAAGCGTTCTCTGGGCTTCGAAGGAATAGAAGAGATCGATGGAAAAATCGTTGGGCTTGAAGTCTGCCTCGGTCAGGCCGAAGCAGTTCACCACCTTGGCCAGGTGAATGCCGAAAGAAAGATCGACAAGGATCCGGCCATCGTTGTCACCGAGGGCTATTGCCACCGCCCGGAATTGGATGCGGTCCCCATCGGAACCGGCGGTGGTAACCACAAGCCTGTCGCCCAGCCGCTCGAGCAGGCCCTGGAAGGTTGCCAGCCGGCGCGGCCGCTCCACCTTGAAGACATCGAAGAAGTCCTGATGCAGCATCTTTCGCCCGAACATCCGTTCCAGGGTCGGCCCGATCGCTGCGATGCGGCCATCCGCGTCGAGTATCACATGCAACGGAAACAGCATGGCAACGGCCGTGTCCGGGAGTGTCAAGGCCGTGCCGGTCAATCGCGAACCTCGGGCAGCGCGCGGCGCAGGGCTTCAGTCGAGCAGTCTGATCTCGAAAGCATCGTGGTCCGTTTCCGCCGACTTGAACAGGATCTGTTCGACTTCGATTTTCTCTCCCGTTTCCCGTGCCAGTCCGTGAAGAAGCCCCTCAACCATGGGCGCAAGGCCATCGCGTTCAGAGAAATAGTGGAGGACGCAGGTCCGCTCGCCGGTCTGGTCGACTTCGAACGAGGGCGGCTTCAGGTGGGGCATGGAGAGCAGCACCCGGTCGTGCATATCGTCCAGGCCCTTGAGCTGTTCGACGAAAGACCGGCCCGACAGCCGCAGCAGGCTGCCGAAATTGGACCCGCCGGCATATTCGACCCAGTATTTGCCGAAGACATTGAGGACTTCCGGGGCCGTCAAGCCCGTATAGTCGCAGATAGCGCCGACGAGATCATAGGTGATCGCATCGTCGTAGCTGGACATTCTTTCGAATTCGCGTTCCTCAAGACCTGCCTTGTTGCAGATCGTCCGCCAGGCTTCCGCCCCGTGATTGCTGAGGATGAAGGTGCGAATTCCCTCGTTCACCATTCCGTACATGGCTCGCCCTCGATCGGCACAACTCTACGGAATATAACAGTTTTATGACGACGCCTTTAAACCCTTTTCGCCAGTTTTCCGTAAGTCATTCAGCTTTTGCAAACTTCCTCACGATTTATTCAGGTCTTGGCGGCCGAATGCTCTGAAGAACTTCGTTTCAGCAAATAAATCTATCTTGAAAAATGACAATACTTGCCGGCAGATCGGCAGGAACCGGACGCGCTCCGGTCCTGGATGCAAGACCTATCTTCTTTTTCGTTCGACCAGCGCCGCCAATCCGAGACCCGCAATCACCAGGCCGAAGAAGATGCCAAGCATTGGAAACTCCTTGCGCTGCACAGCCAGAAGCGGCCGGGACCTTCGCGGCACTTCCGGACTGTAAAGGATGGGGATCGGGCCCATGGCGGGCAGACCCTCCCAGACGCCTTTCGACAGTTTCATGCGGTCGGCTTCAAAGGCTTTGCCGTCCACCTCTTAGGTGTAGGAAATCAGGTAATCGTATCCGAGCTGGCGAATACCGATCTTGTCCTCCTGTCGTTTCACCGTGACCCAGGCCTCGGCTTCCAGTCCGTTTTTCTTGAGGGCGCGCACCTGCACCCAGTCGCCGACCGACCAGGCAGCGAGCAGCAGACCAAGAACGAACAATCCCGCTTCCCGCCATCGCAGCATTTCTGTCTCCGTTTTCTCTTCCGCACAGACCAACGTGGCAAGCGGCAGACAATGGGTCAATTGCCCGATCCTTAAGGCAAGCTTGAATTCCTGAGCCGGCCAAGCCATCCTGCCGCCGGTTGAACGTTCTTGGGAGGAGCGGACCGGAAGACCTCACCGGATACCGGGAGGCAAGCGGTCATGATTGCGGCCATGAAGGATCATGTCGAAACAGTCCTGCGCACCGTGCAGTCGGGATCGGCCCCAGCGCTGTCCCGGATCGCAGCCTCGTGGCGGCGGTCGATGGACAAGCATGGCCTCGATCCGGCCACCCGCAGCGCACCGGAACGGATGGGCGACGACCAGTTGCACAGGCGGCGCGAGGAGACCGGCGTATTTTTGAAAATCGCGGCGCCGAAGCTGGACCAGTTGTTCGGCCTCGTCGGCCAGTCCGGCTGTACGGTTCTCCTGACCGATGCGGAGGGCGTTGTCCTCGACCAGCGCTCGATGGCGGCGGATGCGGCGGTCTTCCAGGATTGGGGCCTCTGCCAGGGCACGAACTGGAGCGAAGCTTCGGTCGGCACTAACGGCATCGGCACCTGCCTTGCCGAGGAGCGCAACATGATCGTGCACGGACAGGAACATTTCCTCGCCCGCAATGTCGGCATGAGCTGCATGGATGCGCCGATCTACGGCCCGGACGGTCGTCTTGCCGGCGCCCTCGACGTTTCCTCCGCCCGGTCCGACCAGACGGAAACCTTCAACCGGCTGATTGCCGCCATGGTCGCCCAGACGGCAAGGCAGATCGAGGTGGAGACTTTCCGCGCGGCCTTCCCCGCCGCCCGCATTGTTGTCGCCGATCACGAGACCAGCGACACTGCGATGCTGCTGGCGGTCAATGCCGACGACATCGTGCTTGGCGCCACCCGGGCCGCCCGCAAGGTCTTCGGCCTTGGGGCGACGGGGCCGATCAAGCCCTTGCCGGCGTCGGATCTCCTCGGCCGGGAAGACGGAGCTCACGGGTTTGAAAAGGCCGAACGGGCCGCTGTCATGCGCGCCCTCGCCCGTGCCGGGGGCAATGTCTCGGAGGCCGCCCGGGCGCTCGGCGTTGGCCGCGCAACGCTCTACCGGCGCATGAAGCGGCTCGCCATCGACTGAACCTTTCCAGACCTGTCTCAGAACTGAGACACATCCGGACAGCCGTCTTCCCACCTCCGCTACCCTGGTTCGGAAGCCTTTGCCACTCTCCTCCCATCCCCGGTGGAGGACCGGGCAAATGGAGGAACTACCATGAACCAGATGCCGAGCTTTGCCGTCGACACCACGTCGCCGTTCAAGTCCCGCTATGACAATTTCATCGGCGGCAAATTCGTCGCTCCGGTAAACGGACGCTATTTTTCCAACATCACGCCGATCACCGGCGGCAATGTCTGCGAAGTCGCCCGCTCGGACGCAACCGATGTCGAGCTGGCACTGGATGCGGCCCATGCGGCCAAGGACGGCTGGGGCCGGACACCTGCAGCGGAACGCGCCAATGTCCTGCTCAAGATCGCCGATGTGATGGAGCAGAACCTCGACCTGCTGGCCAAGGCCGAGACCTGGGACAACGGCAAGCCGATCCGCGAGACGACCGCGGCGGACATTCCGCTGTCCGTCGATCATTTCCGGTACTTCGCGGGCGTCCTGCGCGGTCAGGAAGGCACCATGTCGGAGATCGACGCCGACACGATCGCCTATCATTTCCACGAACCGCTCGGTGTCGTCGGCCAGATCATCCCGTGGAACTTCTCCATCCTGATGGCTGCATGGAAGCTCGCTCCGGCGCTCGCCGCAGGCAATTGCGTCGTGCTGAAGCCGGCCGAGCAGACACCGGCCGCGATCATGGTGCTGGCCGAACTCATCGGCGATGTTCTGCCCGCCGGTGTTCTCAACATCGTCAACGGCTATGGCGCCGAAGTCGGTGCGCCGCTCGCCAAGTCCAACCGCATCGCCAAGATCGCCTTTACCGGTTCCACCCAGACCGGCCGCATGATCATGCAATATGCGACCGAGAACCTGATCCCGGTGACGCTGGAACTCGGCGGCAAGTCGCCGAACATCTTCTTCTCCGACGTCATGCGCGAGGATGATGCGTTCCTCGACAAGGCCATCGAGGGCTTTGTGCTCTTTGCCTTCAACCAGGGCGAGGTCTGCACCTGCCCGAGCCGTGCCCTGATCCAGGAAGACATCTACGAGGCCTTCATCGAACGGGCGATCGCCCGCGTCAAAGCCATCAAGCAAGGCGACCCGCGGTCGCTTGAAACGATGGTCGGTGCCCAGGCAAGCCGCGAGCAGCAGGACAAGATCCTCTCCTATCTCACCATCGGTGTCGAAGAAGGGGCCGAAGTGCTGTGCGGCGGCGGCGAGGCCAAGTTCGGCGGTGACCTCTCCGACGGCTTCTACATCCAACCGACCATCCTGAAGGGCCACAACAAGATGCGGGTCTTCCAGGAGGAGATTTTCGGCCCTGTCGTCTCCGTCACCACCTTCAAGGACGAAGCCGAAGCCCTCGCCATTGCCAACGACACCATGTACGGCCTCGGGGCCGGCGTGTGGTCGCGCGATGCCAACCGCTGCTACCGCTTCGGCCGCGCCATCGAGGCGGGCCGTGTCTGGGTCAACAACTACCACGCCTATCCTGCCCATGCGGCCTTCGGCGGCTACAAGCAGTCCGGCATCGGCCGCGAGACCCACAAGATGATGCTGGATCACTATCAGCAGACCAAGAACATGCTGGTCAGCTACAATCCGAACAAGCTCGGCTTCTTCTGACGCCTGGCCGGCTTTACTGACAGACAAACGTCCAGCGGGGCGGTCCTTCCAGGGCCGCCCCGCTTGTTTTTGCTAGTGGTTCGATTCTGACATTTGCATCCCCCTGCTGCTAGCGCTGGAGCAAATGTCAGAATCATAAGAACCACTAGATAAAAATATGATTCTAGTGGAGCTTTTGAATTTGACATTTGAGCATCAGCCTAGCCGCGAGCGGGACTCAAATGTCAAATTCGCTCCACTAGCTTCGTCAGAACCCGAGCCAGCGCCTCATGGCAAGTCGGCGCGTCAGGAAAAAGAGCGTCAAGGGGCCAAGCAGCCCGATTGCGATCCCGCAGCACACATGGGTTACCGTATCGGTTATGCCCGCTTGCAGGAGCATCTCGCGCAAGAAGGCGGAGAAGATCGTGTGGCTGACAAAGATCGCCATCGAGGCCACCCCCAGCACGGCGGCCAAGCGAACAAGCCGTTCATCGGCAAGGCGGGAAAAGACCGCCAGGACACAGCAGCTCAGCACCATGGCAAGACCCGTCTGGGCCAGAAGTCCGGCGGAAGCGATCTGTGGTTCAAGCCAGATGAGGACACAAAATGTGGCAACAGGAAACAGAACCGGGATTGGCGGCAGACGGTTCATCAACTGGCCCAACAGCATGCCGATGGCGAAATAGGGCAGCGCGATCAGCAGCCCTTCGGCCCACGGAAGCGCCTGCTGCAGGACGCTCTTCAGGAGCAGAAGCAGAACCGACACAGCCAGAATCGAAACGGCAAAGGCGCGGGTGGTCACCAGGTTCAGGAGCGGTTTCGCCGCCAGAAGCAGCAACTGAACCAGAAAGAGAGCCCACAGAAACCAGAAGTGCCATTGGCCCGGAAACGGCAGGACCATAAGATTGGACCACTCCACAGGACGACCGGCGAGAATATCGGCCGCGAACTTCAGTCCCACGAAGATATAGGTCCACAGCACCAGCGGATAAATCAGCCGGAAACACTTGCTCCAAAGAAATTCATGAGCCGATTGTTTTTGCAGCTGCGGTAGAAAGAACAGGCCGGAAATCATGAAGAACAGCGGCATGTGGAACGAATAGATGCGGTGATCGATGGTCGAGAACACGACCGGATCTATCAGTCCTTCAGCATCGATCCCGCGCAGGGAATGGCCAGCGACGACGAGCAGGATGCCAAACCCCTTGGCAGCGTCGACCCATGGCATCCTCTCGGAGATCTGAGGCATCTCGTCCCGCTCAAATGGTTAAAGAACCGTTAATTGCACTTGTTGCAATTAATCCGGAAATATCGGGAAATACAAGGTGATCCCGCAACGGGATCGAATCATGATGAACGCCGATGCCGCAGCTGCCGTCCGAAACCTTCCCCAAAGGCAGTTTCATGCAGGCAAGCTGCCGCAATCACCACCTTCCAGGCACAATCCGGCCGGGCTATCCTGCAGAAAACTTGCTCCGGAATCGCACTCGTCAGCTGGTGTTTGATGTTCCTGGCAATATCCGTGCGAGACGTCAGACGGCGTGGCAAGAACGAAAGAGCCGGCGGGTGCGGCTTTGCCTCGAAGCCCGACTATTCGGCGGCCACAGCTTCAATGCCCAAATTCAGGTCATGCCGCAGTTTGAGCTTGTGCCCCACCTCGACGATGGCCTCGAGCGCCGGGATCAGTTCCTGGCCGAGATCTGTCAGCTCGTATTCCACCGAAGGGGGAGACGTCGGGCGGACATGGCGCAGCAACACGCCGCGCCCCTCGAGCTCCGAGAGACGCTGGGAGAGGACTTTTCCGGAAACCGGTGGAATGTCGATCTTCAGTTCGTTGAAGCGGCGCGGACCGGCCCGCAGGCTCCAGATGACATTCGGTGCCCAGGCGCCGGAGATCACCTGCATGCACTGGGTCAGGCTGCAGACCTGCGGCGGCTTCGGGCTCAGATTCTTGCGGACTTTCAAAGACATGGGCTGTTCGATTTCTATCTTGTTCCTGGCCGGTTTCTGGAAGGTTTCTGGCCGGTTCCAAGGTCACGCCGGGATCATAAGGTTTCCGGCAGGTAACTCGAGAATGCAAGTTACCAAAAGAAACCTGCTTGTCAATGGAAACCAAAATGGACACCTTCCTGGCATCGACACGAACGAAGGAACATTCGATGAAACTCTTCTACAAGCCCGGCGCCTGTTCGATGGCGGCCCACCTGCTGCTCAATGAAGTGGGGGCTCACTACAGCCTGGAGAAAGTCGACACCGGGGCAGGCCTCACGGAAAGCGGAGCGCCCTATGCGCGCACCAATCCGCGCGGGTATGTGCCGGCACTGCAATTCGACAACGGCGATGTGCTGACGGAAAACGTCGCGATCCTGCACTGGCTCGGCGAACAATATCCGGCAATCGCCTCCGATGCTGCCGGACTGCCCGTCGATCGCTTCCGGACCCTGGAACTCCTGAGCTTCCTCTCCTCCGAACTGCACAAGGCCTTCAGCCCGTTCTTTTCCGGCAAGGAGTTTTCCGAGGCCGAGAAAGCGGAGCACATGAAGAAGCTCGAAGCCAGGATCGGCCAGTTCGATGCATTCCTGAAGGACGGCAATGATTATCTCTTCGGCAACGTCTTCTCCGTCGCCGATGCCTATGCCTTCGTCATCCTCAACTGGACCAATTTCATCGGCGTGTCGCTGGACGCCTGGCCGAAAACGCAAGCCTATGTCGCCCGGATAAGCGCCCGTCCGGCAACACTGCAGACCTTGCAGCAAGAAGGCCTGGCGGCATGAGTGCAGCAAGGGAAGCGCTGGAAGCGGTTATCTCCGATTATTTCGACGCGCTTTATCACTGCGACACGGATCTGCTCCAGAAGGTGTTCCATCCAAAGGCGATCTACGCCACGGCGGACGAGACACCCCTGCTCTACCGGACCATGGACGAATACGTCCCTGTCGTCGCAGCCCGCCAGTCACCGGCGTCCCGCGGCGAAACCCGCCGGGACGCCATCGATGAGATCCAGTTCGCCGGCGAGAACACGGCTTTCGCGCGGGTGCGCTGCTCCATCGGCGACAAGGACTTCACTGATTTCCTGACCTTTGTCCGCGACGTTGGCCGCTGGCAGATCATGGCGAAAGTCTTTGAAATCAGACCCCGCGCAACGGAAGGAACCTGATATGCCTTATGTCAACATCCAGGTAACCCGCGAAGGCGTCACGCCCGAACAGAAGGCAAAGCTGATTAAGGGTACGACCGATCTTCTGGTCGACGTCCTCGGCAAGAACCCCTCCACCACCTTCGTGGTGATCGAGGAGGTGGAGATGGAGAACTGGGGGATCGGAGGTTTGCCGGTGGAAGACTACCGGGCAAAGATACAGTCGGCACAGAGCTGAGCCAAACTGGAGAAGCCGGGCTTGCCCCGGCTTTTCTGCTTTTTGCATTGATTGCTGGCAAACGTTTCCGAACGATATTGTCGAAGGGCCAAAACCACCCCTTACTCCCCTCTCCCCCCTTGCGGGGGCGAGGGGAGCAAGCAGAAAGCACAGTTCAAGTATCATATGCTTGAAAACGGTTTTTCGCTCCTTTCCATTCTCTGCGAAAGCAGGTTGTGTTCCTCGCAAATCAATGCTCTGACTTGCGCATTCGAATCCGATCATTGTGCGTTCTTAATGCCCCGTAGCCTCTACCAATCCATTCTCGGCTCCGCTTTCGACAGCGTTCCGGACAAGATCCGGGAAATGCACACATTTGCCCGGGTCGCCAAGGGAACGGCCGATGTCAGCCGCGGCGACGGATGGGCCGTCAGATTGATTTGCCGTCTCGCCAAATTACCGGAAGCACGACCAAACGTTCCGGTCGAAACCACGTTCGAACCGATAAGTGGCGGCGAGCGCTGGACGCGGCGATTTGATGGGCAGCCTTTTCAGACAGACATGATGGCGGGTACAGGCGAGGCCTATCCCTGCATGCTGGAGTGGCTTGGCCCGTTCCTCTTCAAGATGCGGGTTACGGCGACAACGGAAGGCATCGACCTCACACCGGAGACAGTGTCTCTTGGCCCACTTCCCGTACCGTTGGCACTCGCGCCCAAGGCAGTCGGGCATGAGCGGGTGCGTGACGGGAAGTACCGGTTCTCGGTCGAGGTGACCTTCCCGCTGATCGGGAAGGTCTTCGGCTATGACGGCTGGCTGGAGCCGAGCACCTTGGTCGAGGACAGGCAGACCGCCTGACCGCATCCCACCAGTCCGATTACTCAAACCCGACCAGTGCCTTCCGCCGCCTGCCAACGGCGACCGACAGGCGGTCGTCGGCCTGAAGGTCGCCGGTGGCGATGCGGCGGCGGGGATCGTCGACGATGCTGTTGTTGAGCCGCACGCCGCCACCTTCCACCAGCCGTCTTGCCTCGCCGTTGGATGCGGCAAAACCGACTGCGACGACGAGTTCCAGAAGCCCCAACCCGTCGGCAAGCGTTTTCAGCGGCAGCCTGTGGGTCGGCTCCAGGATCTCGCCCTCGCCGGCAAAGAGCGCATCGCCCTGCTGCAGGGCGGAGCGGGCTTCTTCGGGACCGTGCACGATGGCGGTTACCTGGGTTGCCAGGATCTTCTTGGCTTCGTTCAGCTCGGAGCCTTCGAGTACCGACAGCCGTTCGATCTCGCTCATCGGCAGCTCGGTGAAGAGTCGCAGGCACTTGGCGACATCCGCGTCGGCGGTGTTGCGCCAGAACTGCCAGAAGCCGAAGGGCGACAGATGCTCCGGATGCAGCCAGACGGCCCCGGCCGCCGTCTTGCCCATCTTGGCGCCGCTTGCCGTCGTCAGCAGCGGCACGGTGAGGCCGTGCAACTTGCGGCCATCGCGGCGACCGAGCTCGACGCCGTTGACGATGTTGCCCCACTGGTCGGAGCCGCCGACCTGCAGCACGCAGTCGTGGCGCTTGGCGAGTTCCAGGAAATCGACGGCCTGCAGCATCATGTAGCAGAACTCCAGCACCGTCAGCGGCATCTGCGCATCGAGACGCGACTTGACGCTGTCGAAGGTCAGCATGCGGTTGACGGTGAACTGGGAGCCATAATCGCGGAGGAATTCCAGGAAGCGGAACTCGTTCAGCCACTCCGCATTGTCGACCAGCAAGGCCCCGTCCTCGCCGCGCATGTCGACCAGCCGCTCCACGGAGCGGCGGATGGTGGCGATGTTGGCGGCGATCTGCCGTTCTTCCAGCATCGGCCGGGCGTCGTTGCGGAAGCTCGGATCGCCGATCTGGCTGGTGCCGCCGCCGAGCACGATGATCGGCCGGTGGCCGAGCTTCTGCAGCCAGCGCATGGTCATCAGCGGCATCAGGTGGCCGACATGGAGGCTGGCGGCGGTGGCATCGAACCCGGCGTAGGCGGTGACGGTTCCTTTTGACAGGGTGTCGTCAAGCGCCTCGATGTCCGTGCATTGATGCACGAGTCCGCGTTCCAGAAGCACGGCAAGTGCTTCCGATTTGAGTTTGGTCGCCGGTTTTCCGGCTTCGATCATGTGTCTGGTCATTGTCGCTTCCTGGTTCCCCCGCCAGGAAGCTTGGGGTTAGAAACCAAAAAGCCGCCTGACGCGGCGGCTTTTGAGGTTTCTATGGGGTGAACAAGATCCTACGCAGCCGCCTTTATGTCGGTGACGTAATAAAAATACACAAAGGCTGCGCTCATCTTGGTCATGCCAGTTTAAATGCGGGAGTAGGCGGCGGGAGTCAAGTGGGTTGTTCCTGGGAATGCATGGTGTTGCTCCAAAGTGACCGAAAAGCCTCACAGTACAACGTGTGTCACCCCGGGCGACCGGAGGGAGACCCGGGGCCTACTCATTTCCAGAGCTGAAGTCACGCAGCCAGCAACCGTAAACAAATTCAAGCTTCAGCAAGCTGACTAGTGGTTCGATTCTGACATTTGCATCCCGCTGCTGCTTGCGCTGGAGCAAATGTCAGAATCATAAGAACCACTAGATAAATATATGGTTCTAGTGGAGCTTTTGAATTTGACATTTGAGCATCAGCCTAGCCGCGAGCGGGACTCAAATGTCAAATTCGCTCCACTAGCGAGTAGGCCCCGGCTCTCCGCTTCGCTTCGGCCGGGGTTGTTTGTTTGTAGTGGTGTTATTGTGGGGTTGGTCTCCCGGACTGCATTCCGGGAGACCAGTGACAGTCGACCGAGCCGGGATAGGGTTTTCACCCGTTGTCATCAAGGTTCCCTGTCGCTTCCTTTTCCCGCTTGGAGAGTTGGATGGGCCGCTGTGAACACGCCCGCAAACAATCCGAAGCACGAACAAGGTACCACCGACATGACCGTTCTTGAAAGTGCTCCGTCCAATGTGGTCGGCATTGATGTTTCCAAAGACACTTTGGTTGTCTTTGATCAGACCCGCCAGGCGCTGGAGACCGTCAGCAATGAGCCTGAAGCCATCGCCAAACTGGTCGCCTCTTTTGATCCGGGCACACTGGTTGTGTGCGAGCCCACCGGCGGACATGAGGCACCCTTGATCAGTGAGCTGATGGCCCAGGGCGTTGCCTGCCACCGGGCTGACACCCTGAAGGTCCAGGCATTCATCAAATCGTTCGGCCGGCTGGCAAAAACCGATGCCATCGATGCCATGGCTCTTGCGCAATATGGCGAAGAACGCTGGAAACGGCTCCCCCTTTTCCAGCTCAAAGACAAGGCCTTGAGTGAACTGGCCGCACTGGTCGCTCGCCGGGACAGCCTTATGGCCTTCAAGATTGCGGAGACCAACCGCCTGAAGGCCCCTGGTGAGAACAAAATGCTTGCGAGATCCTTCAAGACCGTCATTGCCTGTGTGCAGCGGCAAATCGACCGGATCGACGAGGAGATCGAGAAGCTGATCGCCTCCTCACAAACCCTGACACGCCGCAAGCAGATCTGCTGTTCCTTGCCTGGCGTGGGGGAACGCACAGCCATTGCCTTGCTGGCAACGATGCCGGAACTAGGCAGCCTGACCCGCAAGCAAGCCGCGTCTCTCGCGGGACTGGCGCCGCACCCCAGAGACAGCGGGACGCTTAAAGGCTACCGCAAAATGCGTGGGGGGCGACCCGAAGTCCGAAAAAGCGTCTTTATGGCCGCCTTGGCAGGATCGAGAGCAAAAGGGCCATTAAGTGCTTTCTATCAGAGACTTATCGAAAACGGAAAGAAGCCTATCGTCGCCATTTCCGCTCTCATGAGAAAGATCATCGTCATCCTAAATGCGAGAATCAGAGATGAAATGCACGCAATGAGTTGATGACACCCTGAACCAATCCGACGCCTGCAACGTTTGAGTGCTTCGTCCCACTACGACAACCCCAGTTTCCGCTCGCCGCGATCGAGGATCACCGGGACGATCAGGTCTTCCTCGTCGTCCAGATGGCGCATCAGGCCAGTGATCAGCGTGTCACTGACACCAGCGAAGCTGTCGGCTGCGCGGCGGATGGCGTCGCGGTCTTTTGTGCCCATCTGGCCGAAGAGCTTGTTGGCGCTCTTGACCACCGTATCGATGCGGTGGTGGATCAGCTCGTGATCGCCTTCCAGCAACTCGAAGCCTGCGACGAGGCGTTTTTCGGCCGCGATGAAGACCGGGAAATAGTGATGGTCCTCGATCTGGTGGTGATGGTGCAGCTCGGACAGGAACTGCTGCAGGCGGGGTGCGAAGAGGCTGCCGAAGCGGTCGGCCTTGATCCTGTCCTCCCGGAAATCGGTGAGAAGACTGTCGAGCATTCCGCCGAGCTGGCGGAAACCGTTGTGACGGGCGAGCCAGAACTCGCAGAGCGGGCCGAGGTTGCGATGCCCCTCCCAGTCGTCGCGCGGATGTTCCTTCAGAAGGAAGAGCCACTCTTCGGGAAGACCTGTGCGTGTGTCCAGATTTGTTGTGTCGGTCATGGGTCTCGCGGGCTTCAATGTTCGGATCGGTTAGACCATATAGTCGGGATCCGGCGCTCCGTCCGGAAACAGTGTGTTCACCTCTGGCGAACGGGTTAGGACCTCACGTGGTCAGGGCAGAAGCTTGCCGAGGACCCGCCAGAGCAGCCCAGCGTCTCCATCGCCGAGACGAGACGAGAACTCGGTTTCGACTGCGTCGCGGTAGCACGGCCACATGGATTTCAGAAGCGCCTCGCCTTCGGGAAGAAGGCAGATCACGACGCCGCGGCCGTCCTCGGGGCTTTTGCGTTTTTCTACATAGCCGGCCGCGGCAAGCCGGTCGATGAGGCGGGAGACATTGTACTGCGCAAGCAGCATGCGCTTTTCGATCTCCACCGGCCTCAGGGACTTCTCCTCCGTCCGGTTCAACTCCAGAAGCACATCATACCAGGAAAGCGGCGGAAAACCGTCCGCCTTCAACCGCGCCTCGACCCGCCCCAGAACCGCGCTGCTCGCCCGCTGCAGCCGCGCCCAGGCGTCCATCGAGGCAATTTCCTTTTCGTTTTTTCGATCCATGCCATGAGGGATAGAAAATTTATGCAAGTGCATCAATCTTGAATTTTTATGCATCTGCATTTATTTTAATGCAACTGCATGAAAATGGAGCCTGCAATGCCCCCTGCCCTTACCCTGATCAGCCATGCGCTCTGCCCCTATGTGCAGCGCGCCGCCATCGTGCTTGCCGAAAAGAACGTTCCCTTCGAGCGCGTCACCATCGACCTTGCCAACAAGCCGGACTGGTTCCGCGCAGTCTCGCCGCTCGGCAAGGTGCCGCTTCTGAAGGTCGGCGATGGCCATACCCTGTTCGAATCCGCGCCGATTATCGAATATCTGGATGAAACCCGACCAGAACGTATGCACCCGGACGACCCGGCGGACCGTGCCCGGCACCGGGCCTATATCGAGTTCGCCTCGCAGATCCTGAACGGGATCGGCACGCTCTATAACGCCAAGGATGACACGGGTTTCTTTGCCGCAAGCGAGGCCCTGAAGGCGAAGTTCCGCCATCTGGAAGATGAGATAGACCCGGCAGGACCGTATTTTGCCGGTGGATCCTTCTCGCTGGTCGATGCGGCCTTTGCCCCGGTCTTCCGGTATTTCGATGTTTTTGAGAGTTTCGTTGACCTGGGCATCTTCGAGGGATTGCCCCGGGTTCAGAACTGGCGCAGTCATCTCGCCAGCCGGCGGTCCGTCAAGGAGGCCGTGCAGGCGGACTATCCGGAGCTTTTGCTGGAGTTCTTGAAAAAGCGAAACAGCTGGATGTCGCAACTTCTTGATCTGCGCAGCCGCGAAGCGCAGCTTCAGGCTGCGCAGTGACGCTGCGAATTGCCAACGTGCACAACCTTACTGTCGTCATCCCGGACGGAGCATAGCGTAGATCCGGGACCGGAGAGCCCCGACCTATCGGCAGACCTTCATGAACAGATCGAGTTCGCGGCTCCCCGGTCCCGGCTCGCGCTTCGCTTGGCCGGGATGACGACAGAAAGTCTTATGAACGTTGAGATGCCTCGGCTATTCCCGCCGTGCCTGCACTTTGGTGTCCGCTATTGAACGCTCAACGGCTGCGTCAGCAACACCGTCTTGTTGTCGCCGTTGTAGTAGCGCAGTTCGTACTCGCCCGGCTCCTTGGGCGCATCGAGACGGACGGTTCTGGCATCGACATCGCCAGCCCAGACCCGCCGTTCATAGACCACCCGTCCGTCGCCGCCGCGCGCCTTCGGGTCCCAGACCTGAACCGCATCGTAGCGGGCACCAGGCCCCTGCCAGGTGACGACGAAACGGGTGCCGGTCTCGACCGCCCCGGGTCCGTCCAGGCTGATTTCCAGCGGCACGACGGAGATCGGCCGGGTGGCCAGCACCGCTTTGTTGTCGCCGTTCCAGTACCGCAGCTGATAGCTACCGGTCTTTACCGGGCTTGGCAGAGAAGCCTTGTTGTTGTCGAAATCGTCATTCTTCAGGCGCTTTTCATGCAGCACCCTGCCTTCGCCGCCGCGGGCTTCCGGATCGAAGATCTGGACGGCGTCGTAGCGTGCGCCCGGGCCGGTCCAGGTGATGGTGAGGTGACGGCCCTGGCCGATTTCGTCCGGCGCCTCCAGTCCGACGACCGCTTCCGTCACCTCGATGGGCACGTAAGCGAGCACCGTCTTGTTGTCGCCGTTGAAGTACCGCAGCTCGTAGGTGCCCGCCTTGACCGGTCCCGGCAGCGTGACGCGCTGGTTGTCGAAATCGTCGTTGCGAAGGCGCTTGTCGTGCAGCGTCTTGCCGCTGGCCGGATCGACAAGCCAAACCGCGTCATAGCGGGCACCCGGCCCGACCCAGTCCACCGTGATAGGCCTGCCGGCTTCGGCTGCCTCCGCTGCCTCCAGCGACACGGGCGCCTCGATCACGTCGAGCGGACGGGAGGCCAGCACGGTCTTGTCCTCGCCGGCAAAATACTGCAGTTCATAGGGCCCGGGTTTGGCCGGCGTCGGCATGGTGACCTTGCGATTGTCGAAGTCGTCATTTGCAAGGCGTCTGTCGTGCAGCTTCTTGCCAGTCGCCGGGTCAACCAGCCAGACCGCGTCGTAGCGCCCGCCGGGCCCCTGCCATTCCACCGTCACCGGCCGGGCCATCGCAATCTCATCCGGGGCAAAAAGCGCGACATCGGCCGGCGTCACCTCGATCGGCCGGGTCGCCAGCACCTTGCGCAGGCTGCCATCCCAATACCGAAGCTCATAGGTGCCGGGCTCCGTGACTGCCGTCATCTGGACGGAGTTGTTGTCGAGATCACCATGACGGATCGCCTTGGAGCGCAGGGCCTTGCCCTCGCCGTCGCGGGCATTCTGATCGAAGAACTGGATCTGGTCGTAACGCCCGCCAGGCCCCTGCCAGCTGACTTCAATGCGAGCGCCGATCTCGGCGCTGCCCGGCGCATCCAGAGACGCTTCCGGCAGCTTTTCCGGTTCGCTCGAATTGGCTGCAGCCTCCTGAACCGGCTCGGCAACGGCCTCCACGGTCTGGGTAAGGGCCTCCGAGAGTTCGTCCGTATTGGACGCCTGGATATAGAGCCCGCCGGTATTTTCCGCCAGGCAGGCGACCTGACGGCCCTCTTCCTCGCTAAGACCGAAGCCGATGACATGGGCGGTGAAGTTGACGCCGAGTTCCGCAAGCTCCCTGCCGAGGGCGCAGGGATCGGCGTTGCAGGTCTCTATACCGTCGGTGACGAGGACGACGGTTGCCTTGTCTTCGGTAAAGCGCAGGGTTTCGGCCGCCTGACGCACGGCAGCAGAAAGCGGCGTCTTGCCTTTTGGCCTGATGCCATCCGTCGCCGCCCTGATCGCGGCACCGGTGCCGGCGGCGGGCGGTACGACCAGTTCGATATCGGCGCAATTGCCCTTCTCGCGGTGGCCATAGGCAATCAGCCCGAGTTCAAGATCCTGCGGCAGCGACCCAAGCACCCCGGTCATGGCCTCACGGGCGATTTCTATCTTGGTACGCCCGTCGATCTGCCCCCACATGGAGCCGGAGCCGTCAAAAACGATGGCGGCCTTGTCGGCTGCCAGTGCGAAAGATGAAAAAGAAAGGATGGCGACAAAAGCCGGAATTAGGAGACGAAACATGGATCCTCCGAAGGACGCTGCCCAGCGACACGGGGTTAACCCTAACCGTGCCACATGACCGTTCCGTCGCAAAGATCACAAACCGGCGCTTTCGGACTGGCGCTTTCTGGCGGATGCAATCAGGCAATCACCGCACCGGCCGTTTCCAGATCCCGTTTCAGCCCGGTCCACTTCTCCGGAAACCCGGTGAGCGTTGCCGATTCCCGGATCTCGACCCGGTATCCCCGGGCAAGCGCGCCCTTTGCCGTCAACTGGACGCAGTGGCAGGTGTCGAGCCCGACAAGGACCAGATTGCCGATTTTCCTGTCCGCCAGCCACGCTTTGAATTCCGCACAGGAAAACGTGTCGCCGATGGATTTCTCGAAAACCGGCGCCTCGCCGACGGCAAGTGTCCGGTCGAGCTTCAGCCCCACCCGTCCCGGCGTGCCGATGCCGTCCGCGACAAGTTTCATGGCCGCAACAACGGGCCACTCGCGGAAGACATTGCGGATGAAGGCGATGTCATGCCCTGCTGTACGGGCTGTAGCTATTTCCTTTGAGATTGCCGTCAGAGCGGCATCCCGCAGACCTTCGTCAAACGCGTGTTTGCCCGTGTTACGGGTGAAGTCCTCCTGGACGTCGATCACCACCAGCGCGGTCCCCGGACGCGATGCCCTGTCGATGGTTGTGCCTCTTGTCGGCGTGCCGACCTTTTTGAGGCAATAGGCCATGTAGGCAACAACGCCCAATACGGCGCCCCCTAAGAAAATCCATAAGCCGGTCACGGCAAATCTCCTGTCAGAATTTATTCAATGGCTCTCGGACGGTCCGGGTCGTCCTCGAAGACGGCAAAATGATCGAGCATGGCGCAGAGCACCCGCTGGGTGGAGCGAAGGTCGTCGTCCGAGAACAGCTCGCAAACCTTCTCGATCTCTTCGGTCTCCTTCGCCCGGATCTCGCCGAACCGGTCATGACCGGCCTCGCTCAGGGCAAAGAGCGGCGAGCGCTTGTGGGCCGGGTTCGGCCGGCGTTCCACCAGCCCCTCTGCTTCGAGCGCGTTGATCAGAAGCTGGATCTGCTGACGGGCGAGAAACAGCACCCGTCCGATATCCGGCACGGACATGGCGCCTGCCTCCTCCAGCACCTCCATCACGGCACGCGTCCCGACGGTAATCCCCGTCCCTTCCAGCTTCGCCTCAACGGCACGCGCCAGGCGCCGGTGCACGGGGCGGATCAGGCGGATGATTTCGTAAAGCTCGACGGACTTCTTCATGGGCACCTCATATTGACAATTCTTATGTCATTTTGACATTTGTATTGTCAATAAAATTTCAGATGGGCGCCTCATTCACTTTTGACTGGCGTTGAGTACCCCCACCCCTAGCCCCTCCCCACAAGGGGGAGGAGAACTCGCATCGATCCGGTTTTACCTCTGTGCCCCAACCATTTTGTTGCTTGTGTGGTGATCCGGACAAGCGGCAGTGCGGATCGACATGCACTGCCTTATCCCCCTCCCCCTTGTGGGGAGGGGCTAGGGGTGGGGGTCTCGCTGCAAAAGAAAAAACCCCGGCCGAAGCCGGGGTTTTCCATTCTCAAAGCTTGTCCGAAAAGCTTACTCGGCGGCTGCCGGGGTCACTTGTGCCAGCTCCGGCTCGGTCCACTTGAGGACCGGCTTGCGGGCAGCGCCTGTTTCATCCAGGCGGCGGCGCGGTGCCAGATACGGCGCGCCGGAGAAACGCTCCGTTTCGCCGCGCTTAGCGCTCATGACCAGGTCCCGCATGGTGGCGATGAAGAGGTCGAGGGCGGCCCGGCTTTCGGACTCCGTTGGCTCGATCAGCATGGCGCCATGGACGACCAGCGGGAAATACATGGTCATCGGATGGTAGCCCTCGTCGATCATCGCCTTGGCGAAGTCGAGCGTCGTGACGCCCGTGTCCTTCAGGAAACTGTCGTCGAAGAGCACTTCATGCATGCAGGGACGCTCGCCGAAGGGCAGGCTCATCAGGTCCTGCAGGCCGACGCGGATGTAGTTGGCGTTCAGCACAGCGTCTTCCGAGGCCTGCCGCAGCCCATCCGAGCCGTGGCTCATCATGTAGGAGAGCGCGCGAACATACATGCCCATCTGGCCATGGAAGGCGGTCATGCGGCCGTACGGCTTCTCGCCGTCCTTTGTCGCGGCTTCCGTCTCCACCAGCTCCAGATCCTTGTCGGTCTTGCGGATGAAAGGAAGCGGTGCATAGGGCGCAAGCCGCGCTGAAAGCACTACCGGACCGGAGCCCGGGCCGCCGCCGCCATGCGGCGTCGAGAAGGTCTTGTGCAGGTTGATATGCATGGCATCGACGCCAAGATCCCCCGGACGGGCCTTGCCGACGATGGCGTTGAAGTTGGCGCCGTCGCAGTAGAAATAGGCGTCCGCCTTGTGGATCAGGTCGGCGATCTGCTTCACTTCCCGCTCAAACAGCCCGCAGGTGTTCGGGTTGGTCAGCATGATCCCGGCAATGTTGCCCTCATGCTCGGCAATGGTCTTCTTCAGGGCTTCCAGATCGACGGTGCCGTCGTCCTTGGCATCGATGTTGACCACCTTGTAGCCGAGCAGCGCGGCGGTTGCCGGGTTGGTGCCGTGGGCGCTTTCAGGCACCAGAACGATCTTGGGATCGCGGCCGTTGGCCGTATGCGCGGCCTTGATCGCCATCATGCCGCAGAGTTCGCCATGGGCACCGGCCTTCGGGCTCATCGCGACCGCAGTCATGTTGGTGGAGACCAGCAGCCAACGGGCCAGTTCGTCGATCAGTTCCAGCGCACCCGGAACCGAGGAAACCGGTTGCAGCGGATGGATGTCGCCGAAGCCCGGCAGACGGGCCATCTTCTCGTTGAGGCGCGGATTGTGCTTCATGGTGCACGAGCCGAGCGGATAGAGGCCGCTGTCGATGGCATAGTTGTTGCGCGACAGGCGCACATAGTGGCGCATGGCCTCCGGCTCTGCGAGACCTGGCAGGCCGATTTCTTGCCTGCGCCTGAAGCTTCCGAGTTCGAAGTCCGCACCCTCATCTTCGTCGAGATCGACACCGGTGGTTTCCAGCGAGCCGAATTCGAAGATCAGCGGCTCTTCCATGTCGAGCCCGCGGTTGCCGGTGAAGGTCTTGGGGCGGAAGCTCTCGCCCGCCTCGCCGGCTGCGGTGGGGCGTCCCTGCGTGTTCATACTCATGCCAGCACCTCCTTCAGCGCTTCGGCAAAGGCCGCGCGGTCTTCATCCGTGTTGACCTCGGTCGAAGCAACGACCAGGAGGTTTGCAAGATCCTTGTTGCCCGGTTCCAGGCGCGAGACCGGCAGGCCGGCCAGAATGCCGCGTTCGGCCAGTTGTTCCACGACATCGGCTGCCACCTTCGGCAGGGCGATGGTGAACTCGTTGAAATAGGCCGAGTTCAGCACTTCGACGCCATGAACGCAGGAAAGCAGCTTCTTCAGCTTCACCGCGTTGGCGTGGTTGATGCGGGCGAGCTTCGTCAGCCCGGCCTGCCCCAGCAGCGACATGTGGATGGTGAAGGCCAGGCAGCAGAGGCCGGAGTTGGTACAGATATTCGACGTCGCCTTGTCGCGGCGGATGTGCTGCTCACGCGTGGAAAGCGTCAGCACAAAACCGCGCTTGCCTTCGGCGTCAACCGTCTCGCCGCAAAGGCGCCCCGGCATCTGGCGGACATACTGCTGGCGGGTGGCAAAGAGGCCCACGTACGGCCCGCCGAAATTGAGGCCGTTGCCGATGGACTGGCCTTCGCCGACGACGATATCGGCACCTTGCGTTCCCGGCGGCTCGATCAGGCCGAGGGAGACCACTTCGGTGAAGACAGCAATGAGCAGCGCCTTGTGCTGGTGCGCCTTCTCCGCGATCGGCTTCAGGTCGATGAGCTGGCCGTAGAAGGACGGCGACTGCACGACGACACACGACGTCTCGTCGTCGATCTGGGAGAGAATGTCCTCCGTGCCCGTCGGGTCGGCCGGAAGGCTGACGACCTTGTCGCCGGCCATGGCGGAGAGGCCTTCGACGACAGCGCGGTACTGCGGATGCAGGCCACCGGAAAGCACCGCCTTGTTGCGGCGGGTGATGCGGTGGGCCATCAAAACGGCTTCGCCGGTACCGGTGGAGCCGTCATACATGGAGGCGTTGGCGACATCCATGGCGGTGAGGCGTGCAACCTGGGTCTGGAACTCGAACAGGTACTGCAGCGTGCCTTGCGTAATTTCCGGCTGATACGGCGTATAGGAGGTCAGGAATTCCGAACGCTGGATCAGGTGGTCGACCGTTGCCGGCACATGGTGCTTGTAGGCCCCCGCGCCGACAAAGAACGGCACGGAGCCGGCAGAGGTATTCTTCGCGGCCATGGTGGAGAGCTTGCGCTCCACCTGCATTTCGCTGGCGCGTTTTGGAAGGTCCAGAAGGCCCTTCAGGCGAATGTCTTCCGGAATGTCGGCGAAGAGTTCGTCGACAGATTTGACGCCGACCCGTGCGAGCATGTCGCTGCGGTCAGTGTCATTCAAAGGCAGGTAGCGCATCAGGCAGCTCCCAAGGGTTTGATCTTCTTACGGACCGGCATTTGCCAAACTCCCGGTTCGTCATCCCGGGCGAACGGAGTGAGACCCGGGACCGGAGCGCCAAAAGCTTCCGGAAACGGGCTCCCCGGTCCCGGCTCGGCGCTTTCGCGCCGTCCGGGATGACGGAGGAGAGATTTGGACGCCGTCCAGAGCGAGGAGCCGGCCGCAAGGTCCGTGCGGCCAAGCCCCGAAATTTCACAGTGCGACGAGGCGGAAGGGTTCAGGTTCCACCGCGATCTCGCAGTTCACCGAATTGGCGATGAAGCAGACATCATGCGCCTTTTCGTGCAGGTCGGTCAGCCAGGTGGGATCCGGTTCCTCGTCCGCGGCCAGCGTGACCAGAGGCTTCAGGACGACCTTTGTGATCGCCATCTTGCCCCGGCCGACACGGCTGAGGACGCCCTGGGCATTGTCGGTGTAGCTGGCCACGTTGAAATTCGCACGCCGCGCGAGGTCCAAGAAGGACATCATGTGGCAGGAGGAAATCGCGGCGACGAACGCTTCTTCCGGATCGACTGCGGCTTCGATGGAGTATGGCAGCGGCACCACCGTCGGCGACGAACTTGCCGGGATTTCCAATCCGCCGTCAAAACGCCAGATGTGCCCGCGGGAATAGGCGTTACCGGCATAGTCGCCGTCGCAGGCCCATTCGATCCGTGCCGTGTAGTAATGCCCCGCCATGAATTACAATGTCTCCACGTATGCCTTGTAGGCAGCCTCGTCCATCAGTTCGCTCAACTGATCCGCATTGCCGACCTTCATCTTCAGGAACCAGGCAGCGCCTTGCGGGTCCTCGTTGACCTTGGCCGGTTCGTCCGTCAGCGCGTCGTTGGCCTCGACGACTTCACCGTCGATCGGGGCGTAGACTTCGCTGGCGGCCTTGACCGATTCCACCACGGCGGCCTCATCGCCCTGTGCGAGCGAACGGCCTGCCTCGGGAAGTTCGACATAGACCACGTCGCCGAGCTGTTCCTGAGCATAGGCGGTGATGCCGATGGTGGCGACATCGCCGTCAACGGAAATCCACTCGTGGTCCTTGGAGTAATAGGTTGTCATGATTTTCGCATCCGTTCTCTGGAAAGGCTTAAGGCTTGGGTTTGCGGTAATAACGGTTGGGAACGAAAGGCATCTGCGCGACCGTAGCGGGAAGCCGCTTGCCCCGAACGATCAGTTCGAGGGCTGTTCCGATTTCTGAATGGCCCGAGGGAACGTAGCCCATGGCGATCGGCGCGCCGACAGTCGGCGCAAAGCCGCCCGACGTGACCGTGCCGATCACAGCCCCGTCCGGCAGGGCAATCTCGGCGCCTTCACGGGCCGGGGCCTTGCCGTCAAGGCGCAGGCCAACGCGGACGCGGCCGGGCCCGTCCTCCAGTTCACCCTGGATACGATCTGCCCCCGGGAAGCCACCTTCCTCGCGGCGCCGCTTCTGCATGCAGAAGGTGATCGCACCCTCGACCGGCGAGGTCATTTCGTCGATGTCATGACCGTAAAGGCAGAGACCTGCTTCGAGGCGCAGGCTGTCGCGGGCGCCGAGGCCAATGGGCTCCACCCGGTCGTCCGCAAGCAGCGCCCGGGCGATTGCTTCGGCAGCGCCCGCCGGAACGGACATCTCGACCCCGTCTTCACCGGTATAGCCGGCGCGGGCAACGTGGCAGGCAATGCCGTCGAATTCCATCGGTGCGGCAGCCATGAAGTCAAGCTCGGCGGCGCGCGGCGCATGGGCGGCGACGGCCGCGACCGCTTCCGGGCCCTGGACCGCGATCAATGCCCGGTCCTCGATTACTTCGAGACGGACATTTTCCGGCAGCCGCTCCCGGAAATGGGCGTAGTCGACATCCTTGCGGGATGCATTGACCACCAGCATCAGCTTGCCGTCGTCGGCGGTGGAAACGGGACGTGTGACCATCAGGTCGTCGATGATGCCGCCTTCGTCGTTGAGCAGCACCGTGTAGCGCTGGCGGCCATAGCCGAGTTCGACGAAATTGGAAGGCGTGAGCGCTTCGAGAGCCTTGGCGGTGGTCACGTGATCGGGACCGATCAAGATGGCCTGTCCCATATGGGAAACGTCGAAGAGGCCTGCCCTGGTGCGGGTCTGCTGGTGCTCGGCCATGATCCCGGCCTTGTACTGCACAGGCATCGAATAACCGGCGAAAGGCACCATGCGGGCGCCCAGTTCGACATGAAGGTCGTGAAGAGGCGTTTGTTTCAGATCTTCGTCTGCAACGGTTTCCGCCATGAACGGTCCTCGTAGTTGGGGTTGCGCAGTCCCAAACCGGCCCGTTCAGGCTCTGGTCTGTCTGCACCCCCTCTGTCCGAGTACCTGAGAGATTTCCCGCCTGTGCCGCGAGGCGCCAGATGGTTACTCCTTCGGTGAGCAGTCCGCAAATCCTCTTGCGGAGCACTGCTTTCCAGAGCGTTGCAGCTCATGCGGTCCTTCAGCCTGAGAGTTTCCGGGGCGGTTGCTCCTTCGGCGCCGGGATCTTTTCACCCGGCCTCTCCCGCATAAACTTAAGCGTGTTGCCACGCCAACCAGGGGACGACCCTGATTGCGGCGCGATTGTGCGAGGCGGACATAGTCTTGTCAATATGCGACATGCGACCCCGGCAATTTTGCCGGTGCACAATCCGGCCCACTTCCAAAGACGCCGGAAATCAGCGGCGGCCTTCGTCAAAACCGAAGACGATCTTTACGCTTTCGTTTGGCGCGACGGTGAATTTCTGTTCGATCAGGGTCCAGGTCTCGGAGGGAGAATCGGCGCCGAGCGTGACCGGCACGTTGAGGACTTCCGACTTCAGCGGCTTCGTCTCGCCCCCCGCCACGATGGCGACGCGCAGCGGCAACACGATTTCACCACCTTTCCACGCCGGACCGGAGGTGACATCGCCGGAGAAACCGAGCTTCATGCGACGGGTGCCGTCCGGCTCCTGGGTACAGGTATTCGCCCAGTCCTTGACGGTCGCCTGGTAGAGAAGGCCTTCGCGGTCGTCCTCCTTGCCGCGGACGAATTTGCGGATCAGGAAAGTGTTCGACTGCAGTTGCATCGGCGGGCAAGGCACGGGCGGGGCAAAGGTTTCCGGCGAGATCTCGATCGGCTCCTGACCGCCGGAAATCACCTTTCCGGCCACGCCGTCCGCGCCGCCGCATCCACTCAAGACCGCCGCGCAAAGACCGGCAGCCAGGACCGTCTTGAGGCTGTTGCCGGTTACCGCTTGAAACGCACTGATCATCGTCTACCCATCTGACTGCATCGCAACTTGGCGCAGCTTCTTAACAGCTTCGCCAATACTTGGCGAGGCTTGTCGCGTGAATTGCTTGATCGGGCGCAATCAGGCTGAAATGGTGCGCACATCAGCGCACGTCCCTTGACAGCGCGGACCTGCAAGCCCTTATTGCGCGCAGAAAGCTTTGCCGAAAGAGCCTTATGACCGTGAGCAGTCAGCAAAAACCACCACTAGTCATCCACCTGTGCGCGCCGCGCGGCTTCTGCGCCGGCGTCGACCGGGCGATCCAGATCGTGGAACTGGCGCTGCAGAAATACGGCAGCCCGGTCTATGTCCGTCACGAGATCGTGCACAACAAGTATGTGGTCGACGGCCTGAAGGCCAAAGGCGCCGTCTTCGTGGAAGAGCTGGAGGAAATCCCCGCAGGCCATACTGACCGTCCGGTGATCTTCTCCGCTCATGGTGTGCCGAAATCCGTGCCGGAAGACGCGCAGACGCGCAAAATGTTCTATCTCGATGCCACCTGCCCGCTGGTGTCGAAGGTGCACAAGGAAGCGGAAATCCACTTCCGCCGGGAGCGGGAAATCCTGCTGATCGGCCATGCCGGCCATCCGGAAGTGATCGGCACCATGGGCCAGCTGCCAGAAGGCACGGTCACCCTGATCGAGACGGAAGCGGACGCACGGGCGTTCACGCCCAAGTCTGACCGGCAGCTCGCCTTTATCACGCAGACGACCCTTTCGGTCGACGACACCGCCGGCATCGTCGCCGTGCTGCAGGAGCGGTTTCCGGAAATCGCAGCCCCACACAAGGAAGACATCTGCTACGCCACCACCAACCGCCAGGAAGCGGTGAAACATGTGGCACCAAAGGTGGAAGCAATGATCGTGGTAGGCGCGCCGAATTCGTCGAATTCCCAGCGTCTGCGCGAAGTTGCCGAGCGCGCCGGATGCCGGGTAGCGGTGCTGATCCAGCGTGCAAGCGACATCCAGTGGCAGGATTTCGAAGGCATTGCTTCGCTTGGGCTGACCGCAGGTGCATCGGCGCCGGAGACTCTGGTAGAGGAAATCATCGAGGCCTTTTCCGGCCGCTTCGACGTCACCGTCGAGACGGTGCGGACCGCCGAAGAGACGATTTCCTTCAACCTGCCGCGGGAGTTGCGCGAATTCATCGCACCTTCCCAGGCGGCCAGCGGATAAAGACATGGCTGTTTATACGGAAGTGACCGATGAAGAACTGGACGCCTTCATCGGCAGCTACGATGTGGGGCGCCTGCTCTCCTTCAAGGGCATTGCCGAAGGGGTCGAGAACAGCAATTTTCTGGTCCATACCGACAAGGCCTCGTTCATCCTGACGCTTTACGAAAAGCGGGTGAACCCGGACGACCTGCCGTATTTCCTGAACCTTCTGCAGCATCTTGCCGCCAAGGGCCTTTCCTGCCCCACGCCGGTCGCCTCGAGGGACGGCAGGTTGCTCGGCACGCTGGCCGGCCGGCCGGCGGCGCTGGTTACCTTTCTGGAAGGCATGTGGGTTAAGCGACCCCGCACCGACCATTGCGCCGAGCTCGGCCGCGCCATGGCCGAGCTGCACATCGACGGCAGCGATTATGACGGCTTCCGCAAGAACGCGCTCGATGTCAGCGGCTGGCGGCCGCTGTTCGAGCAATGTGGATCCCGCAGCGACAGCGTGCATCCTGGCCTCGGTGATGAGATCGCCCGTGAACTCGATCACCTCGAGAAGACCTGGCCGGCGGATCTGCCGGGCGGCGTCATCCATGCGGATCTCTTTCCCGACAATGTCTTCTTCCTGCGCAACGAGCTGTCAGGGTTGATCGACTTCTATTTCGCCTGCAACGATGCCTTTGCCTATGACATCGCCATCTGCCTCAATGCCTGGTGCTTCGAACAGGACCTCTCCTTCAACGTGACCAAGGCCAAGGCACTCCTGAAGGGCTATGCCGCAGTCAGGCCGCTGAACGCTGCCGAATTCGATGCCCTGCCGACGCTCTGCCGCGGAGCTGCGCTGCGCTTTCTGCTGACCAGACTCTACGACTGGCTGAGCGTGCCGGAAGGCGCGCTGGTAACGCCGAAGGACCCGATGGAATATCTGAAGAAACTCCGCTTCCACCAGGGGATCGACAGCGCGGAAGCCTACGGGCTGGTGCGATGACGGAGGCAAACCGCGTCACGATCTATACGGACGGCGCCTGCTCGGGAAATCCGGGGCCGGGCGGCTGGGGCGTCATCCTGCGTTTCGGAGCGCATGAAAAGGAACTCTCCGGCGGCGAGGCGCAGACCACCAACAACCGCATGGAGCTGACAGCCGCGATCGAGGCACTCAACGCCCTCAAACGCCCCTGTGCCGTCGACCTTTACACCGACAGCACCTATGTGCGCAGCGGCATCAAGGAATGGATGTATGGCTGGAAGCGCCGGGACTGGCGCACCGCCGACAACAAGCCCGTGAAAAACGCCGACCTGTGGCAGGCCCTTGATGCAGCGAGGGAACGCCACGACGTCACCTGGCACTGGGTGAAGGGGCATGCGGGCCATCCGGACAACGAACGCGCCGATGAACTGGCGCGCGGCGGCATGGCCCCTTATAAGGGCGGCAACAAACAAGCGAATCCTGCCTGATTGCAGAGGATTTTGAGTGAGACTGTTCTCCTGGTCCGGTCCGTCAACACGACGCAGCATGGTTCCCGACATGGCCGGCACCGTGCTGATCGTCGCCAATCCGACATCCGGCGGCTACAAGCCCGAGCTTCTGGACGATGTGCGCAAGCGCCTGGAAGATCTTGGCTGCCGCACCGAGATCCGGTTGACGACCCATGCCGGTGAAATCGGCAAGATCTGCTCCGATCCTGCCCTGCCGGTACAGACGCTGGTGGTGGCCGGCGGAGACGGCAGCGTCAACGAGGCGCTCACCGGATTTCAGGACCACCCCGCCCCGCCGCAACTGGCCGTGATCCCCTTCGGCACTGCAAATGTGCTGGCCCTTGAACTGGGCCTGCCGCGAAATCCCAAAGCCATTGCCGACATGATCCGCTCCGGCAAGACACGTCCGCTTCATTATGGTCTCGCCAACGGCCGGCCGTTTGTGCTGATGGCTTCGGCCGGTTTCGACGCGGAGGTCGTCCATGCTGTGCCGCTGGCGCTGAAACGGCGTCTCGGCAAGCTCGCCTATGTCATTACCGCACTGAAAGCAGGGTTCGGCCGCAAGGGCGCGTCGCTGACGGTGACGCTCGACGGGACAACGCAAGTGACTGGAAAGCTGGCGGTTGCCAGCAACGCCAGCCACTACGGCGGCCCTTTCGTTATCTGCCCGGGCGGTGCGACCGATCCGGGTCTTCACATGCTGGTTCTGGAACGGGACGACCCATGGTCGTCCTTCTGTTATGGCATCGCCCTGATGCTGGGCCGCATTCACAAGGCCAGAGGCGCCCTCGTCAAACCCTTCACCTCCGCAATGATCGAGGCGGTCGCACCCGTCGCCGCCCAGGTCGATGGCGACCCCTTCGGTGCAACACCGCTGGAGATCAGCCAGACAGACCGGACGGTGCCGGTGCTGGTGCCTTAGCCGCCTCGCCTCGCACCTCCCATTCCTCACGTCATTCCGGACAAGGGAAGCGAAACCAGCCGATAGCGCACAGCGTCACCCCGGGTGAGCTTTGCGAGACCCGGGGCCTGCTCGTTTCCAGTGAGGTTGTCGGGCTGTAGCAGCCACCAAAGAGAGGCTTCGGCATTCATCGCAGCAACCTGCGCAAGTGGGTCTGAGAGTGGGCCCCGGGTCTCCCTTCGGTCGCCCGGGGTGACACTTATCGAGTAGTCAGGTTCTGCCCTAAGCCGTCTCCGCCTCCGCCGGCATCTTGCGCAGGATCTTGGTGGCTTCGGCCGCCGAGACCGCTTCGCCGAAGAAGAAGCCTTGCGCGTATTCGCAGCCGAGTTGGTAGAGTTCGAGCGCGTCGTTCTCGCTCTCGGCGCCCTCAGCCACCACCGACATGCCGAGGTCGTGGCCCATGGCGACGATGGTCCTGAGCAGTACCGGCCGGGCCGACGAGCCGTTCGGCTTCACGAAGGACTGGTCGATCTTGATCGTATCGAACGGGAAGCGCTGCAGATAGGAGAGCGAGGAATGGCCCGTGCCGAAATCGTCCAGCGACAGGCCGGCGCCGAGACCGCGCAGGCGCTCCAGCACCTTGGCGGAGTATTCCGGGTTGGACATGACGAGGGATTCCGTCAGTTCCAGCTTCAGCGTGCCCGGTTCCAGCGACGTTCTTGAGAGAACCGCCTTCACATCGTTGATGAGGTCCTGCTTCAGAAGCTGGCGGGACGACAGGTTGACCGAGGCAAAGAGCGGCTGCTGCATCGGGAATTCGCGTTGCCAGAAAGCCAGCTGCTGCGCTCCCTTGTCCAGCATGTACATGCCTAGCTCGTTGATGAGACCGGACTGTTCGGCGACCGGAATGAATTCCGACGGCGAGATCTTGCCGCGGCGGGCATGGTTCCAGCGCGCAAGGACCTCGAAACCGGCAACGGCCTGATCTTCGAGCCGGATGATCGGCTGGAAGAAGACGCCGAGCGTTTCCTTCTTGATCGCTTCACGCAGATCGGCTTCCAGGTCGACGATGTTCTTGTCGAGCGGGCGCAGGATCGGCCGGAACACTTCCTGTCGGTCGCCGCCGAGCCGCTTGGCATGGTTGAGCGCGATCTCCGCATTGGTGACCATGTCCTCGACCGCCTGCTTGCCGCCTTCGAAGAAGGCGATGCCGACGGAACAGGTGAGGAAGATCTCGCGGTCGCCGAAGGTGATCGGGGCGCGCACGGCCTTGCGCAGGGCATCGGCCAGCGCAACGATGCGATCCGGTTCCTGTTCGGAGAGCAGCACCAGGCCATACTGGTCGCCGGAGAGGCGGCCAAGCGTGTCCTGCTGGCCGATCAGGCGGCCAAGACGGCGTGCAACGGTCAGAAGGATGCTGTCGCCTGCGGAGAGGCCGATGCTGTCATTGACCTGCTTGAACCGGTCGAGATTGAGCACAAGCAAGGTCGGCTTGGACGTTTCTTCGGCCTTGGAGCGGACGACACTGGTGCGCAGGCGGTCGACGAAGAGCTCGCGGTTCGGCAGGCCGGTCAGGTTGTCGTGGACGGCGTCGTGCAGCAGGCGCTCTTCCGCGGTTCGTTCCTCGGTGACATCGAGCAGCGTGCCGACGCAGCGGATCACCTCACCGTCCGAGCCGATGATCGGCCGGGCCCGCAGGCGGAACCAGCGGAAATGGCCATCCTCGGAGCGCAGGCGGAAGGTCTGGACGACCTTGCCGCGGCGCTGGTCGATGACGGCGTCGAGCGTCGCCCGGAAGCGGTCGCGGTCCTGCGGATGAAGCACATCCAGCCAGTCTCGCGCAGGCCCCTCCAGCGTGCCGCGCCGAAGGTTCAAAAGGTCCTCGACCTCGTTGCCGGTGTAGATGCGGTCGCGGTCGATGTCCCAGTCCCAGATGATGTCGCCGGCCCCGGTCAATGCCAGCGCCTTGCGCTCGATGTCGGAAATGAGACCCTGCGCGATCGCGCCACCCGCAAAGGCATGCTGCATCACCGTGAACCCGATCAGGAGCACGATCAGCACCAGGCCGCCGCCGAGCGCCGGCTGGACGATGTCGTTGGCAAGATAGCCGGTCACCGTCATTGCCGCGCCGATCAGCCACGCCATCAGCAGGCACCAGGTCGGGATCAGGAGAATGGCGCGGTCGTAGTGCTGAAAGGCCAGAACCGCGATGGTGACGAAGCCGAGCACACCGATGACGGCCAGTGCCAGGCGGGCAATACCGGCGGCAATGGACGGATCCCAGACGGCGACGCCGAGGAGACCCAGGATCAGGATCAGCGTCGTCAGCGCCAGATGAGAATAGTGGATGTTCCAGCGGTTGAGGTTGAGATAGGCGTAGAGGAAGATGATCAGGCTCGCCGCGAGCATGACCTCGGCACAGGCGCGCGCCAGCTGGCTGCCGCCTCCTTCCAGATTGAACACCATTCCCCAGAAGCCGAAATCGATGCACAGATAGGCCAGCACCGACCAGGCAAGCGCCGCGGTTGCCGGGAACATCACCGTGCCCTTGACCACGAAGAGGATGGTCAGAAACAGGGCCAGCAGACCGGAAATGCCGAGGATGATGCCCCTGTAAAGCGTGTAGGCGTTGACCGTTTCCTCATAGACGTCCGGTTCCCAGATCCGGATTTCCGGCAGGTTCGGTGTCGTCAGTTCGGCGACGAAAGTCACGATGGAGCCCGGGTCGAGCGTCACCAGGAAGACGTCAGCCTCCAGGCTTTTCTGGCGCTCCGGGGCAATGCCTTGGCTTGGCGTGATGGTCGCGATGCGCGAGGAGCCGAGATCCGGCCAGAAAAGATCGGACCCGACCAGCCTGTAGTTGGGCGCAACGATCAGCCGGTCGATCTGCTCGTCACTGGTATTGGCGAGCGCGAAGACCGCCCAGTTGGTGTTGGACCCGTCGCGCGAGGGCACTTCGATGCGGCGCACGATGCCGTCGGCGCCCGGAGCGGTCGACACCTGCAGCCGTGTGCCGGCCTCGCGGTGGAGCTCTATGGAATTGGTGATATCGAGCGCCTCGATATCGATCGGCACGGGGATCGGTTCCAGCGCATGCGCGGGAAGAACGCCAAGCAACGTGGCTATCAAAGACAGGGCAATGACAAGCTTTCGGAACACGTTGCCGATCAGATCCGGTATCAAATTCGACATGGGGCGAAGAAGTACCGGTTTGAAGCGCATGTCACAAGAATTCTTTCAAGATACCCTCGACGCTCGGAGCCACTTTTTCGGGCCGTGACGCATGGTCTTCCGCCAAACACGCAAACAGCAGATGATCCTGCCAGGAGCCGTTGATCAACAGATAGTTGCGTGCGTAGCCTTCCCGGTGGAATCCGGCGTTTTCGAGCAAACGGATGGACGGCATGTTGGTTGGCAAACAGGCCGCTTCAATTCGATGAAGGTTCAAAACGTCGAAGCAAAACGGCAAGATCATGGCGACCGCGGACGACATATGCCCTTTTCCCGCATGCCGTTCGCCCATCCAGTAGCCAAGTGTCGCAGTCTGGCTGACGCCCCTGCGGATATTGCTCAAGGTCAGCCCGCCGAGGATCTCGTTGTTGCGCGCCCGGAAGAGCAGAAAGGACAGGCTCCGGCCTTCCTTGCGGTCCTTGGAATAGCGGCGCAGGCGCCGCCGGAAGCCGGTCTTGGTCAGGTCGTCGGAAGGCCAAAGCGGTTCCCAGGGCTTGAGGAAAGCGCGGCTTTCCCCGCGCAGCGCCGCCCAGGGCTTGAAGTCGTACATGATCGGCGGACGCAGATAATAACCGCCCGCCTCGATCAGCAATTCGGCGTCAGATGATATCCCCGGACGTAGCAGCGCCATGCCCCGATCTCCGCCTTCAAGCCATGACTTACATCGATGCCGCCCGCAGGACAGGGCTCTGCTGGAGCCTGTCCGCGAGTTCTTGTGCGGTCATGATACCATCAACCGGACCGATTGCGGTCAGGGTCGGCACCGTGCCGACAAAGGTTTCGTGGGCGACGCGCCGGATATCGGCGGCAGTCACGGCCTCGATCTTCGATGAAATCTCGTCCGGATTCAGGACCCGGCCATGAACGAGGATCTGACGCGCAATCTGACCGGCGCGGGCCGCCGGGCTTTCCAGCGCCATCATCAGGCCGGCGCGGATCTGTGCCCGCGAGCGGGCGACTTCTTCCTCGGTGATCGTCTGGGTAGCCGCGATCAGTTCGTCGACGATCATCGGCATCAGGGAAGCGAGATCCTCCTGGCTGGTGGCCGCATGCACTCCGAAGAGACCCGTGTCGGAAAACGCCCAGTGGAAACTGTAGATGGCGTAGCAGAGGCCGTGTTTCTCGCGGATTTCCTGGAACAGGCGCGAGGACATGCCGCCGCCAAGAACGGAAGCAAGAATCTGGATGGTGTAATAGTCTTCCGACTTGTAGGGCCTGCCCTCGAAGCCGATCAGAACCTGCGCTTCCTGCAGATCCTTGGACCGCAGGATCTCGCCACCGCGGTATTGCGCTTCGGATTCCGGCGCAGCCGGCTCAGAGCTGAAGCCGCCGAACTTTTCCCGCGCTAGCGCAACCAGTGCATCGTGGTCGACGGCACCGGCTGCCGCCAGCACCATGTCCGGCGCCCGGTAGCGGTCGGAAAGATAGGCGTTGAGCGCATCGCGGTTGAAACCGCGCACCGTGTCGGGCGTACCAAGGATGGGCCTGCCGATCGCCTGGTTGGGCCAGGCGGTTTCCTGGAAGAGATCGAAGGCCTGGTCGTCCGGGGAATCGTTGGCAGCGCCGATTTCCTGCAGGATCACATGCTGCTCGCGCGCCAGTTCCTGTGCATCGAAGGTTGAGTTCTGCAGGATGTCCGCGAGGATATCGACCGCGAGCGGCATGTCCTCGGCGAGGATGCGGGCGTAATAATTGGTGTGTTCGATGCTGGTGGAGGCGTTGAGTTCTCCGCCGACAGCTTCGATCTCTTCCGCAATGCCGCGTGCGGTGCGGGTGGCGGTGCCCTTGAAGGCCATGTGTTCCAGAAGGTGGGTAATGCCGTTCTGGTGCACGTTTTCCGCCCGAGAACCTGTGCGCACCCAGACGCCAAGCGCGGCGGTCTTGAGGTAGGGCATCTGGTCGGTGACGACGGTCATGCCGTTGTCGAGAACTGTTGTCTGTACTTTCATATAGTCATACCCCGGCAGTGACGGCCCGGGCGTGATCTTCGACAAAGCGTTCCACCACTCCCTGATCAGCCGCCAGAACCTGCTGGCGCTCCTCCGCAGTCATCATGTCTTGCAGGTTTTCCGGCAGCTCTGGCCGGACACCGGATGCCTTTTCCACCGCGTCCGGGAACTTGGCCGGGTGGGCCGTCCCCAACACCACCATCGGTGCGGACGCATTCTCGTGAGCCTTTGCCACATGCACGCCGATCGCCGTGTGCGGGTCGAGCAAATAACCCGCCTCCTTGTAGACGCCGGCAATCGTCGCCGCGGTTTCCTCTTCGTCGCAGCGGCCCGCGCCGAAGACGGCGCGCATTTCACCAAGCGGTCCGTCCTCGATGGTGAAGCTGCCCGACTGGGACAGCTGGTTCATCATCCGGCGGACAGCTTCGCCGTCGCGGCCGCAAACCTCGGATAGCAGGCGCTCGAAGTTCGACGACACCTGGATGTCCATCGATGGCGAAATCGTCGGCAACACGCCACGCTTCTCGTAGCGGCCGGTCTCCAGCGTGCGTGCCAGGATGTCGTTGACGTTGGTTGCCACGACCAGCTTCTCGACCGGAAGGCCCATCTTCATCGCGGCGTAACCGGCGAAGATGTCGCCGAAATTGCCGGTCGGCACAGTGAAAGCGATCTTGCGGTGCGGCGCACCGAGGGCGGCACCGGCAACGAAGTAATAGACGATCTGCGCCAGGATGCGCGCCCAGTTGATGGAGTTGACGCCCGACAGCGCCACCCGGTCGCGGAAGGCGAAATTGTTGAACATGCCTTTGACGATGGCCTGGCAGTCGTCGAAGTTGCCGGTGAGCGCCAGCGCATGGACGTTCTTTTCCGTCGGCGTCGTCATCTGTCGGCGCTGCACGTTGGAGACGCGCCCGTCCGGGAAAAGGATGAAGATGTCGGTGCGCTCACGGCCGCGGAAGGCCTCGATGGCGGCACCGCCCGTGTCACCGGACGTCGCGCCGACGATGGTGGCGCGCAGGCCGCGCTCGGTCAGGACATAGTCCATCATCCGGCCGAGCAGCTGCATGGCGACATCCTTGAATGCCAGCGTCGGGCCGTGGAAGAGTTCCAGGATGAAGGTGTTCGGGCCGGTCTGGACCAGCGGCGTGACGGCCGGATGGCGGAAGCTGCCATAGGCATCGGCAATCATCGCCTTCAAGATATCGTCGGGAATGTCATCGCCGATAAAGGGTGAAATCACCTCGAAAGCGACGGCTTCGTAAGATTTTCCGGCAAAGGAGGCGATGGTCTCGGCGTCGAATTGCGGCCAGGTTTCGGGAAGATAGAGACCGCCGTCGCGTGCAAGGCCCTGAAGCAGGACATCGGAGAATTCCAGGACTGGTGCCTCACCACGCGTACTGATGTATTTCACCGCGCAACTTCCCTTTAGTTTTGCTTTGATGCGGGACGCGCCTCGTCCCCTGCCCGTTCCGCCAGACCTTCAGGTTACTTGAATTCCGGCGGATTTGAAACAAACCATGCCACCCTTGCGACTTACGCGCCATAACATTCCAGCGCAAGTCGCTTTTGGCTAAAATCATGACTGTGAGGGAATAAGAAGGCGGTTTGGCGCGCATTTTTTCCCCTGCGGCACCTGTTCCGATGACGGCAATCGCTGCAGCGCTTCATCGCAGCGGAAAGGGCGGCTGCAAGGTCGCCGCCGCATTTCGGGGCCCACACGATCAGTTCAGATGCGAGACCCGGGCGCGATTGGCGAAATCCATGCTGTAGCGCAGGCAATCTTCCGAGGACATGGGACCGGAGAAATAGAGCCCCTGCCCGATCTTGGCACCGGACTTGACGACGAGGTCCAGCTGTTCGGCATCCTCTATGCCCTCGACGACGACGGCCTTGTCCATGCCGTTGGCCATCTCGACGATCTTGCGGAAGAGGAAGTATTTGTCGCTCTCCCGGGTAATATCCTTCAAGAACGTGTGGTCGATCTTGATCTCGTCGAGCAACAGCTGCTGCAGGTAGCGCAAGGAGGAATGCCCCGTGCCGAAGCCGTCGAGCGACACGCGGATACCCGACGCCCGCAGCCGGCTGAGACTGTCGTTGGCGTTCGCGACGTTTTCCACGAGCACGCTTTCCGAGACCTCGATCGTCAGCAGGCTCGGCGAAAGGCCCGTGCCCTGCAGGATGCCCTCGATCTGCTCGGCAATTTGCGGTGACTTGAACCCAAGCGAGGATATGTTGGAGCTGACGCGCACCGGCGCGCCGGTGCTTTCAGCCGCCGCCAGCGCAAAGCGGGCACTCTTTTCCAGGATCTGGAGATCGAGTTCCAGGATTGCTCCGGTTTCCTCGGCGATCCGTACAAATTCGCTCGGGGAAACGGCCTTGCCGTCCAGACGCCATCTGGCAAAGGATTCGAATTCGAGCGGATGACCGGTCAACAGGCAGATCTTGGGCTGAAACACCGCCTCGATCTCTCTTTTTTTGACCGCCAGAGGCAGCGTCGACATGATCGCCATGCGCCGCTGCAGACTGAGCAGGATCTCTTCGTCGAACTGGCGATAGCGGTTCTTGCCGTCGTTCTTGGCCACATAGAGGGCCGCGTCGGCGAATTTCAGAAGATCGCAGGCGTCGGAACAGCTCTCCTCGCGGCAAGCATATAAGCCGACCGAGCAACTGGGCTGAAGGGAAAGATCCTCGTAGCGAACCTTGCCGCAGACCTCCTCGACGATTTTGGCTCCAAGAACGGGAAGCGACGGAAACCGTTCGGACTTGTGGACGGCTACGGCGAATTCGTCTCCACCTAGGCGAGCGGCGAGACCTCCGCCCTCCTCCGCCACCTGTTTCAGCCGCTTTCCGACCTCGATCAGGAGGGCATCGCCGGCGTCATGGCCCATGGTGTCATTGACGGTCTTGAAGTCATCGAGGTCGATCAGGGCCAGGAACAGGTCCTGATCGTCGCTGGTGCCGTATTGCTGTTCGATCGTGTCCATGAAAAGCGCCCTGCGGGCAAGACCGGTCAGAGAATCGTGCGACAGCAGGAAATTCGCATGCGCTTCGGCTTCCCGCTTCTGCCGTTCCAGCTGGACCTGGTTTTCCAGCTCGACAAGGGCCCTGGTGCGCCGGTTCTCCCTGCCTGCAAGCAAAAGCCAGCCGGCCAGGACGGCGAAGAAGGCGAGCCCTGCATAACCCAGGCTTCTGAGCGCAAAGGCCGTCAGATCCGACTCCACGACAAAGGCACCCATGACGTCGCCCAGCTTGTAGGGCTGGCCGCCAAGCAACTCGTTGTGGCAGGTAACGCAAGCTGGCGAATTGGCCACCGACGGGAAGATAGACCTGCCGATGACATGGCCGCCTTCGAAGCGCAGTTCTTCCTGAACGCCTGTGTCGCGCATTTCCGCGATCCCGGAAATCCAGGCTGCAACGCGCGGATCGGTTTCGCTCAGCCCGAGTTCAAGCCCCGGAACGCCCGGAACACGCACCTTCACCGGGGCGTGCATGTCGTCGTCATTCCATTCGGGAAGAAAGCTCTCCAGCCCCATTCTTCGGAAAGAAGCCGGAACGGGCATGTTTTCGGTACGGTGGTCTGCGTAACGGGTCACGAAGGCGTCGGCCAGATGGACGATCTGTTTCCTGTCATGTGCTTCCGTCCGGCTGAATTCCCACAACGAGATCGCAAACAGGGAGAACGCCAGCGCCAATGCACCCGCGACCACAAGCACAATCGATCCCGGTGACCTTTGTCGGAATACTTCCATTCACATCTGGCCTCTAGCGCACTTGACCAAACGTAATCCAAATCATTTTCAGTTGGAATTCTGTGAAATTGAAAACCTGTGAAAAATACTAATAAAGTCTTTTAGAGCCAAAATTCCTGGCAAAACCGCATGTCTCAAACGGTGATTTGAAGTTTGAAAAACAGTGTCCGCGGAAAGTTTCCCGGACCTTGCGTCAGGTCGGGAATCGACAGAAACGTTCCAAGGGAAGTTCCGGTATCGAGGGGCTTCAGGCGTGGCCCGCGTCGGAATAAAGCATGGCCGGGTCTATGCCGAGACTTGCAAGCGCCTTGTGCCACTTCCTCTCCGTATCCCCATCGAACAGAATATCGGGATCGGCCGGTGCAGTCAGCCAGCCATTGGCCTGGATCTCGTGCTCCAGTTGCCCCGGAGCCCAGCCAGCATAGCCAAGCGCCAGCATGGCCTTGGAGGGCCCTGCGCCCTGAGCCAGTGCGCGCAGGATCTCCAGCGTTGCCGTGAGACAGATGCCGTTGTCGATCGAAAGGGTCGACTGATTGAGCATGAAGTCGTCGCTGTGCAGGACGAAACCGCGTTCGACCTCGACCGGCCCGCCCTTGTAGACATTCATGTCACGAACCTGCGGCGGCAGGCGGATGGCGCTGTCGTCGTTGACGATGTCCAGCTGGATCAGGAGTTCTTCGAGGGAGAGGTGTCGTGCAACCTGGTTGACCACCAGCCCCATGGCCCCCTGGTCGGAGTGGGAACACAGGTAAATCACCGAATGTTCGAACCGGCTGTCTGTCATGCTCGGCATCGCAATCAGAAATTGCCCTTCAAGGGAATCTGTCGCTGCGGTTCCGGCCATGCGTACCTCTTTTCGTGTTGACGCCCTCTGCCTCTGCAAAAAGCATAGCCCCTTTGCGGAGCTTTGTTAATGCACGTTTGCGCTGCGATCATGGCATCCGGCTCACACCTGCGTCACAAGGATATGACCCGGACCGGCGATCCTGGCCGGTGACGCTTGCGCGAAACTCGTGTAGCACTGACACCATGAAACGCCTTCTGTCTGCCCTTGCCCTCACCTTCCTCCTGGCGCCCTTGCCGGCCCGCGCCGCCATGACCGCCTGGACCGAGGTTCAAGGCGGCTCTGTCCGTCTGATCGCCACAGGCCCTCTTCATGACGGCCGCTATCAGGCCGGATTGGAGTTCCTGCTGGAGTCCGGCTGGCACACCTATTGGCGTTACCCGGGCGAGGCCGGCATCCCGCCGCAAATCAACACGGAGGGGAGCGGCAATCTCAAGCGTTTGGATGTTTTCTATCCGGCGCCGGAACGCTACAGCGACGGCTATACAAGCTCGATCGTCTATCACGACGGCATCGTCCTGCCGATAGAGATCGAGCCGGAAGATCCCGCCGCACCCGTCCATCTGTCGCTGGAGGTGTTTTTCGGCATCTGCAACGAGATCTGCGTGCCCGGGGAGGCCTTGCTGACGCTGGACCTGACCCCATCCGGCAAGGTGGACAGCCTGGCCGGAACGCTGATTGCCCGGGATCTGGAGGCTGTGCCTCAAGGCACGCCTGAGCCGGACCTGTCGATCCTCTCGGTCGCGCCTGCCGCTTCCGGCGAAGCGCTGTCCATCGTCGCCAGGGTTCCCGGCGACGCGGAGATCGATCTGTTCGCCGCAGCTCCCGAAGGCTCCTTTATCGGACTGCCGCGGCTGGTGGAACCTGGCGCAGCCGGAACGGAGAATGGCGACGCCGCCTGGGAGCTGCCGACGAAGGGCCTCAAGACAACGGACAATGACACCTCGCTGCGGCTGGTCCTCAAAGCGGGCGGGCGGGCAATCGAGCATCTGGTCCCGATCGACCCGGCCTGGGTGCAATAGCCTGCAATTTTGAGCAGTAAATCAGCCGAACCGCTTTTGCGGGATTGTCCCTCGACGCACTCCTTGCTACGCCCTATCTGTGAGCGGGCTGCACACGGTACCCGCAGCCGGCAATTTCAAAGGACAAGCGCTATGACACTTCAGGTTGGGGATCGCCTTCCGGACGCCACCTTCAAAATCATGACTTCTGACGGCCCCGGCGAAATGTCGACCGGCGACTTGACGGCCGGAAAGACCGTGGTACTCTTCGGCGTTCCGGGCGCCTTCACGCCCACCTGCCACATGAACCACCTGCCTGGCTTCATCGAGCATGCCGAGACGCTGAAGAACAAGGGCGTCGACACCATCGCGGTCCTGTCGGTCAACGACGTCTTCGTGATGGATGCCTGGAAGACCGCTTCCAAAGCCGGCGACAGCATCACCTTCCTCTCCGACACCGCCGCCGAATTCGTCGAAGCCGCCGGCCTCGGCCTCGGCCCGGCACCGATCTTCGGCCACCTGCGTTCGCAGCGCTTCGCGCTGATCGCCAAGGACGGTCAAATCACCTTCCTCGCCATCGAGGACGCTCCAGGCGAAGCCGTCAAATCCGGCGCCGCTGCCATCCTGGAAGCCCTCGGCTGACCGGGTGATGTCGCACTGGAATGAGAAGGGCCCGCGAGGGCCCTTTTTTGTTGCCAACTTTCAGCAGTCATCCCGGACGCATCGCATCGAAGATCCGGGACCGGGGAGCCGAGGCTTATCGATAAGGACCTTGCCTGGACTGCGCGTACTTTGCCTCCCCGGTCCCGGCTCGCGCTTCGCTTGGCGGGGATGACGGCAGAGAGGTATGAAAGTTCATTGGGTTGAGTGGGTTCGATGTCACCGGACTGATTGAACAGCCTATTCACGTTGAAAGCCTCAAGCTTCCCGCTTTGACCGTGGCCACAGGATGCTTGCCGAATAGGTGAGATAGACGCCGATCAGGGTGGCGGCGAGACCGAACCAGGTCAGGGCATAGCCGAGGTGGTCGTTCTTGAAACGGACGACCGTTTCGCCCGCTTGCGGCAGGCCCGAGGGTGGCGTGAATTCGGCATCGAGGTCGACGCTGTAAGGGGCAAGATTGGCCGTGGTCATGCCCAGGGTCCCGGCCATCGCCTCCGTGTCCCGCGCAAACCAGGTGCGGTCGCCCTGATCCGGATCCGGCGTCGTCCAGTTCGGCTTTTCACTCAGCCGCACAAGGCCGGTCAACCGGCGGACACCGTCCGGAGTCGCAATTGCGATTTCCCGCTGTGCCGGGTCGAGACCCTGCGGGACGAAGCCGCGATTGACGAGAACAGTCCAGCCGCCTTCGGTTTCGAATGGGGCGTAGACCATCAGTCCGGGACCATCGAATGCGCCGGCCGCCTTGGTGAGAGCCGTGTAGTAGAAGACGGCACCCTCCAGGAAGCGGCCGGTGAGTTCGACATGCCGGTAGTCGTCTTCGCTGCCCATGTCCGCCCAGGCGTGAGGCCCCGGCGCGGCTACGGGCGCCTGCGTGATGTCGGTTTCCACCCGCTCGATGAGCTCTTCCTTCCAGGCGAGGCGGTCAAGTTGCCAGAAACCGAGATTGAGCAGCACGGCAAGTGCGGCAACTGCGGCAAGCGTTGGTAAGAGAAGAGCGCGCATGGGCCTCATGTCTGTGTCGGTTCCTCGCCCGGACCGGTCAAGCGCCGTCCGGCCCGTCGTCCAGCCGGCCTTCCGACGCCTTGTTACGGTACTGCAGCGCGATCATCAGACCCTTGAGCGGACGAAGCACCACACCTGCCAGCAGCACGGTCAGCGGCAGCCAGACCACCATGTGCAGCCAGATCGGCGGCTGGAAGGCAAGCTCGACCCAGAGCACGAGCCCGACAATGATAAAGCCGACGATCATGATGACGAAAACGGCCGGTCCATCGCCCGCGTCCGCGAAGGAATAGTCGAGGCCGCAGGCCATGCAGGATTTCTTGATGCTGAGAAACCCGTCAAAGAGGTTTCCCTGGCCGCAGCGCGGGCACTTGCCAGCAAGTCCCGCCGGGACCGGATTGACCGGGGGAAAATGCGCCTTGTCTTCCATGCCGTGCCTCATTCGCTGCAATTAAAGAAAAACGCCCGATCCGATGGCCGGACCGGGCGTTTTTCGTGTCGTGTTACGTGCCCTTAGTGAGCGGCCGGTGTGCCTGCGCCCCAGATATAGATGGAGACGAACAGGAACAGCCAGACGACGTCAACGAAGTGCCAGTACCAGGCCGCTGCCTCGAAGCCGAAGTGCTTTTCCGGCGTGAACTGGCCGACCAGAGCCCGGCCAAGGCAGACTGCGAGGAAGATGGTGCCGACGATCACGTGGAAGCCGTGGAACCCGGTCGCCATGAAGAAGGTCGCGCCATAGATGTTGCCGCTGAAGGAGAAGGCTGCGTGGCCGTATTCATAGGCCTGGCAAATGGTGAAGAGGACACCGAGGATGACCGTCAGGGTCAGGCCCCACTTCAGGCCGTCTCGGTCGTTGTGCAGCAGCGCGTGGTGCGCCCAGGTGACCGTGGTGCCGGAGCACAGCAGGATCAGCGTGTTCAGCAGCGGCAGGTGCCAGGGATCGAAGGTCTCGATGCCAGCCGGGGGCCAGTGGCCGCCGGTTGCTTCGACGCGGGCGAACTGGATGGCTTCGCCGGTGAAGAGGGAAGCGTCGAAATAGGCCCAGAACCAGGCAACGAAGAACATCACTTCAGAGGCGATGAACAGCAGCATGCCGTAGCGCAGGTGCAGCGACACCACGCGGGTGTGGTGTCCCGCATAGGATTCGCGCACAGTGTCGCGCCACCAGCCGAACATGACGTAGAGCACGATCAGCAGGCCGACGACGAAAAGGCCCCAACCGGCAAGGTCCGGCGATCCCAGGAAGCCGAAATCGAACGTGAAGTCCTTGTCCTGGGCATACTTCATGAAGCCGATGGCGCCGATCGCCATGATGAACGCACCCACGGATGCGATGAACGGCCACGGGCTCGGATCCACAAGGTGGTAGTCGTGGTGTTTGGTATGTGCCTCAGCCATCGGCAAGCTCCCCAAAGACAATCATTTCAGGCGTGGGCTCCACGCCCTCGCGCTAAAGTTTCGTTTCAGCTTCGGCCTTCACGGCCGATGCTGCAACAGGACGTTCCGGTTCTTCTACCGGGAAGAAGGTATAGGACAAAGTGATTTCCTTCACCGATTTCAGTTCAGGATCCTTGTCCATGTCAGGATCGACAAAGAAGACGACCGGCATCTCGACACTCTCGCCGCTTTCCAGCGCCTGCTCGGTAAAGCAGAAGCATTGCAGCTTGTTGAAATAGATACCCGCGGTCGGTGGCGACACGTTGAAGGTCGACGTTCCGACCGTTTTCGCATCGCCCGTATTCGTGGCCATGTAGTTCAGCTGGGCGGTCTCGCCCATGCGCAACGTCACGGTTCGCTGCGCCGGCTTGAAGCTCCAGGGCAACTGGTGACTGACATTACCGTCGAAACGGATGGTGATCTTCCTGTCGATGACCACATCGCTTGCAGCGTTCGCCACCTGCGTGGTGCCGCCGAAGCCGGTAACGCGGCAAAAGAGATTGTAGAGCGGCACGGCGGCAAAGGAGGCGCCGACCATGCAGACAAAGACACCGGAGCAAACAACCGCGACCTTACGGTTGCTGCGTATCCGGGCCTGATTGTCTTGCGGGGTGCTCACAGTCTCTCCCTCACATCGCCCGGTTCATGATGTCCGGCCCCATCTTGATGATGGTGACGACGTAAAACAGCAGCACCAGGCCGCCCAGCACCAGTGCGATCGCAATGGACCGCGACCGGCGCTTCTTCTTCTGCTCTTCGGTGAGCGTAATGCCCTTGTTGTCTTCGCTCATCGGTTCATGCTCCCGCAATCAGGCCTGCGACCAGGCTTTCGCCCAGGAGAAGCGCAAACAGCATGAACAGATAGAAGATCGAGAACTTGAAGAGACGCCAGCAGGCGGACTTGGCGGCATCACCCTCGCGGTTGCGCCACACATCGAAAGACAGGGCAACGAAGATGATGCTCAGTAATGTCGAGGCAACGCCGTAGACCGGTCCGGCGAAACCGATGAGATAGGGAGCAACGCCGACGGGTGCGAGCAGCACGGCATAGGCCAGAATGTGGTGACGGGTGACCGTTTCCCCGGCCACGACCGGCAGCATCGGAACTTTCGCGGCCGTGTAGTCGCCGTTTTTCACCAGCGCCAGAGCCCAGAAATGAGGCGGCGTCCACATGAAGATGATCAGGAACAGCACGAAGCTTTCCAGGCTGACGCTGCCGGTGACAGCAGCCCAGCCGATCATCGGCGGGAAGGCACCGGCGGCACCGCCAATGACGATGTTCTGCGGCGTAGAGCGCTTCAGCCACATCGTATAGACGATCACATAGAAGAAAATGGTGAAGGCAAGGAACGCGCCGGCAAACCAGTTGACCATAAGGCCGAGCAGCACCACCGAGCCGATGGACAGCGTCATGCCGAAGGCGAGCGCCTCGTCGCGGGTGATCTTGCCCGCCGGGATCGGACGCTTGCGGGTGCGCGTCATGACTTCGTCGATGTCGGCGTCATACCACATGTTGAGCGCGCCGGAAGCGCCGGCACCAATGGCGATGCACAGGATCGAAACCGCGCCAAGCACCGGATGGATGGTTCCGGGCGCCAGCATCAGGCCGACAAAAGCGGTGAAGATGACCAGAGACATCACGCGCGGTTTCAGGAGCGCCACATAGTCGCTCACCGATCCCATGCCGCCGTTCCAGACGGCGCTTTCCTGGTTCATCGTATCCTGGCGCTCAACGAGCGACATGGCGCGTCCTTCGAATTCTTGTTTCTGCCGCGACGGGTCCGGCATGTCGGCCGGGTCGGTGCCCGGCGGTTTCAATGATGCACCGCGCCGGAGACCGGCGCGGTGCTGTTCCTGACGGGAGGCGTTTCCTCCCGCCGCGCATTACTTGATGCGCGGCAGCGTCTCGAACTGGTGGAACGGCGGCGGAGAAGTCAGCGTCCACTCAAGGGTCGTTGCGCCTTCACCCCACGGGTTGTTTCCGGCGACGCGCTTCTTGGAGAAGGCCTCGTAGATGCCGAAGAGGAACACCAGAACCGCGAAGGCCGAGATGTAGGAGCCGATGGAAGACACGAAGTTCCAGCCGGCAAATGCATCCGGATAGTCGGCATAGCGGCGCGGCATGCCGTTCAGACCCAGGAAGTGCTGCGGGAAGAACACCAGATTCACGCCAATGAAGGTGATCCAGAAATGTGCCTTGCCGATCGTCTCGTTGTACATGTAGCCGAACATCTTCGGGAACCAGTAGTACCAGGCGGCGAAGATCGCGAACACGGCACCCAGAGACAGAACGTAGTGGAAGTGTGCCACCACGTAGTAGGTGTCGTGGTAGGAGCGGTCGAGGCCGGCGTTGGCGAGCTGCACGCCCGTCACACCGCCGACGGTGAACAGGAAGATGAAGCCGATCGCCCATACCATCGGGGTGCGGAACTCGATCGAGCCGCCCCACATGGTGGCGATCCACGAGAAGATCTTCACGCCCGTCGGAACCGCGATCACCATGGTGGCCGCCACGAAGTAGGCCTGGGTCTCGGAGGACATGCCGACGGTGTACATGTGGTGCGCCCACACGATGAAGCCGACGACGCCGATGGCGACCATGGCGTAGGCCATGCCGAGGTAACCGAAGATCGGCTTGCGCGAGAAGGTGGAGATGACGTGGCTGATGATGCCGAAGCCCGGCAGGATCAGGATGTACACTTCCGGGTGCCCGAAGAACCAGAACAGGTGCTGGAACAGGATCGGGTCACCACCGCCGGCCGGATCGAAGAAGGTGGTGCCGAAGTTGCGGTCCGTCAGCAGCATGGTGATGGCGCCTGCCAGAACCGGCAGCGACAGGAGCAGCAGGAACGCGGTGATCAGCACGGACCAGGCAAACAGCGGCATCTTGTGCAAGGTCATGCCGGGAGCGCGCATGTTGAAGATGGTCGTGATGAAGTTGATTGCGCCGAGGATCGAAGACGCCCCTGCGATGTGCAGGGAGAGGATCGCAAGGTCCATTGCCGGGCCGGGCTGACCGGTGTTGGTGGAAAGCGGCGGATAGATGGTCCAGCCGCCACCGACGCCGTAGCCGCCGGGAGGGCCTTCAACGAACAGGGACAGCAGCAGCAGCGCGAAAGCCGGCGGCAGCAGCCAGAAGGAGATGTTGTTCATGCGCGGGAAGGCCATGTCCGGCGCACCGATCATGATCGGCACGAAGAAGTTGGCATAGCCGCCGATCATCGCCGGCATGACCATGAAGAAGATCATGATCAGGCCGTGAGCGGTGGTGAAGACGTTGAACAGATGCGGATCACCGAAGATCTGCATCCCCGGCTCCTGCAACTCCATCCGCATGCCGACGCTGAGCGCGCCGCCGATGATGCCTGCGATGATCGCGAAGATCAGGTACAACAGGCCGATGTCTTTGTGGTTGGTCGAATAGACCCAGCGGCGCCATCCGGTCGGATGGCCATGTGCCGCATGTGCTTCGTACGCAGCCATTTCGGGCTCCCTCTTTAAACGGTGTCAGCGGCGCTGCGTGTCATCGCGCGCAATCGCCAAACAGGCGTGCCGCCGCGTTATTTCGCGGCGACGGACATTTCTTCGGTATCGGCAGTCGTAGCTGCGGTCTTGGCTGCTGCAAGCGATGCCGCAAGCTGTTCATTCGCCGCATCGACGTCGTCCTGTGCGGCGGCTGCCCAGGCAGCGAACTGTTCCTTGGACACGACGCGGATCGCGAGCGGCATGAACGCGTGGAACTTGCCGCACAGCTCGGAGCACTGGCCGTAGTAGATGCCCTCTTCGCGGGCATTGAACCAGGTTTCGTTGAGGCGGCCAGGGATAGCGTCGATCTTAACGCCGAAGGCCGGCATTGCGAAGGCGTGAATCACGTCGTTCGACGTCACCTGGACGAGAACGGTCGTGTCGACCGGAATGATCACATCGTAATCGACGGCAAGCAGGCGCGGTTCGTTCGGCTTCAGTGCCTGACGGGACTGGTTCTGCTTGTCTTCCGGAAGCTTGTCGGCCTCCTGCAGCATGTTTGCAGAAATGGAGATGTTTTCCATGCCTTCGTTCGGGTACTCGATGTCCCAATACCAGGAATTGCCGATGACCTTGAGGGTCATGTCATACTGGGGAATATCCAGCTGCTTGTAGAGCAGGCGGAAGGACGGAATTGCGATCACAACCAGAATGAGGATCGGAACTACGGTCCAGACCACTTCGATCAGCGTGTTGTGGGAAGTCCTTGAGGGAACCGGGTTCGCCTTGGCGCTGAACTTGACCATGCAGATTACCAGCAGTGCCAGCACGAACAAGGTGATGACGGTGATGATTACCAGCGTAAAGCCATTGAACCAGGTGATGTCGTCCATCACATCCGTGACAGAGGCCTGATAGCCGAACTGCCAGTCCTTGATGCCGGATTCCGCCGCCAGGGCCGCTGTGGACACTCCAGCAAAAGTCGCCGCCGCACCGGCTATAGTCATGAGACGCTTGAAGATTGCCTTCACGTCCGCGCTCCCTTCCCTCAGCCGCCTTGAGCGGCAAATGCAAATTTCCGGACTCTGATCCGGTCCAATCCGGTGCGGCAGTAGCGGGCTTGGCTCGGCTGCGCAAGCCCAATCTGCTGCGTCCTCAAGTTGGACAGGGTCTAGAGTTTGCCGGACTATAACCACAAACTCACATAAAGGGCGATGGTCCCTACAGGGCAGAGCGGCGATGTGCCGCATCATCCCACCGACACCTTCGAGCCGCACAAAAACCACAAGAAACGCCGGGCTGCAACGGAATTTCAAACTTTTCACAGCCCTCCGGCGGCCGTCGCCGATTGACACTCGTCAAGGACAGGCGAAATTTCGACAAGAATTGCGAATAATCCTGCACCTTCAGGACCGGCCGGACTGGAAACGAACGCCGTCATGCGGCAATGTCGGCCCGGGATTACACCTTGATTCGCAGTTCCGGCCGCCAGACGGCAGACCGGGTCTGACGGACCGGACAACGATTGACTGGAGGATTTCTTGTCAACCCAATTGCCGCAGCCCGAAGCTGCCCGACCGACCGGACACTCCAGACTGTCATTTGCCAGGTTCGCAGCGATCGCCGGGATCGTCCTCGGCTCCCTCGGCTCTGCCCTGCCGGCGGTCGCCCAGGGCGAAGTGCGCTCGACCCACGGCGACTGGCAGATGCGCTGCGACACGCCTCCGGGTGCCAGCGGCGAGCAATGCGCCCTTATCCAGAACGTGACCGCCGCCGACCGGGAGAATGTCGGCCTTTCCGTGATCATCCTGAAGACCGCCGACAAGCAGGCCCGCATCCTGCGCGTCCTGGCGCCGCTCGGAGTACTGCTGCCTTCGGGCCTCGGCCTCAGGGTCGACAACGCGGATATCGGCCGCGCCGGTTTTGTCCGTTGCTTGCCGAACGGCTGCATTGCCGAGGTCATCCTGGAAGAAGACCTCCTGACCAAGCTGCAGGGTGGTTCTCAGGCAACCTTCATCATCTTCCAGACGCCGGAAGAAGGCATCGGCATCCCGATTTCGCTGAACGGCTTCTCGGCCGGCTTCGACGCCCTGCCCTGAGCCTTGATCCCTCATTGAGAAAGGCGCCCTTTCGCGGCGCCTTTTTTGTTTGCCGGCCCTATTCCGCGGCGTCCTGGTGTCCCTTGGCCTGAGACTTGCGGGATTGTCCCTTGCCTTGCTTCGCCTTCTCCGCCTCGATCACTTCGCGAAGCTGCTCTGCCAGGCGCGCCTCGTCCCGATCGCGCACCCCCTCTTCGATCTGGTCGATCCTGTCGAGGGGCGTTCCCAAGGCTTCCAGGGCGGCTCGGCCGAAGACGACGCTCGATTCGAAGGTCTCGCGGATCTGGAAATCGACGCCGCGCCGGGTCAGATCCATCATGTGGGCCCTGTCCGTCGCCCGGCAGAAGATCAGCGCATCCGGAAAGCCCTCGCGCACCAGGTCGATGGCCTTGCCCATGACCTTGTCATTCTCGATGCACATGGCGACCAGCGCGGCCTTGCCGGCGCCGGCAGCTGCCAGAACGTCCGCCCGGGTCGCATCGCCATAATAGACCTTGTAGCTCTGCTTGCGGGCATAGGCGATACGGTCCGGCCGGTTGTCGATGGCAGTGATCTCCAGCCCCTCGGAGGTCAGAAACTGGGCAACGACCATGCCGAAGCGGCCGAAGCCTATGACAAGCACCGTTGGTGTCGCCTCCTCGAAGGTTTCGATCGACGGATTTTCGACACCTTTGGCCTTGGCCCTCTCGGCCAGCATTTCCAGTCCGAGACAGGCGAGTGGCGTCAGCAACATCGTCAGAATGACGATTGCGTTGAGCAGGTTGGCCGACTGGTAGTCCAGAAGCCTTTCGCTGACGGCTGCCGTGAAAAGCACGAAGGCGAATTCACCGCCCTGAGGCAGTGTGACGGCGATGCGCAGCGCATCGGAGTTGGGCGATCCCGTGCCGCGCGACAGCCCCCACAGAAACATGCCCTTGACCAGCATCACCACCGCAACCGCGCCAATCACCAGCATCCAGTGGGAAATCACCAGCGAAAAGTCGAGCGACATGCCGACAGCAACGAAAAACAGCCCCATCAGCAGGGAACGGAACGGTTCGATGTCGGCTTCCAGCGAATGGCGGAAGCTGGATTCGGCCAGCAGCACTCCGGCGAGGAAGGCTCCGAGGGCCATGGAGAGCCCGACCGCGTGCATGATACCAGCGCTGCCGAGCGCAACCAGCAGCGCGGCGGTGAGCATGACTTCCCGGGCGCGGCTTGCCGCCAGTAGCAGGAAGATGGGGGAAACAAGATAGCGGCCGGCCAGAATAACAATGGCGATCGCAGACAGGACGAGCATGATTTCGTTGGAAATCTGCTCCCAGTTCGATACGCCATCGCCCGGCGCCAGGATGGCCACCATCGCCAGCAGCGGCACGATGGCGATGTCCTGCAGCAGCAGGATGCCGAAGGCGCGCTGGCCATAAGGCGACGACAACTGGCCGCGTTCCTGCAGGATCTGCAGCGAAAAGGCGGTTGAGGACAGGGCGAGACCGAAGCCCGCGACGAGCGACGTCGAAAAGGGAAGGTCCACAAGGCGGGCGATGCCATAGAACGTGGCCCCGGTCAGCAGGACTTGCGCGGTGCCGAGACCGAATATGTCCCGCCGCATCCGCCAGAGCTTCATCGGGTCCAGCTCCAGTCCGATCACGAAAAGCAGCAGAACGACACCGAGTTCGGCAACATGCAGCACATCCTCGCCGGAGCCGAGCAGGCGCAACCCGTGCGGCCCGACCACCGCCCCGGCGGCGAGATAACCGACGACCGACCCGAGCCCCAGCCTCTTGGCGATCGGAACCGCGACAACGGTCGCAGCGAGAAAGACGATCGCTTCTGTAAAGAACGGAGGAGCACTTTCCGCGGCCATCGCATCTCCTTTGCCGTCAGGCCAGGTCCGATTGCAAAATCGGACCGATTCAAATCAAATGCAGGATACCAAAGAATAAGCGGTTGCCCTGCCTGAAATCCAGCGATGGCCGTAGAAATCTGCTTTATTTTCAATCAAAGTTTCGTTCCGGACGATTTCCGGGGCGCAGGCCCGGACGCAGGATCGCCAAACAGGGTGGATTTGTTGCCGGCGCAAGGCGCGACTACTGTCAGATTTGACGCATCGCCGCGGATTTGGAAGAGCGATGCCCCTTCAACGAGGTGAGGTCTTGTCTTTCTTCACACCAGACGTTGCCTCTTGAGAAAATCTTCCAGAGCATCTGCCGACGTGAACAGATGCCCGGTCAAACCGGCCTGCTCCGCCCCTTCCACATTGTCTGCGTTGTCGTCGACAAAGGCGCTTTTATGCGGTGCGTAGCCATAACGCGTACAGATGCGTTCAAAGACAAGCCTGTCCGGTTTACGCGCCCTGAACTCCGCCGAGACATGGGCCTTGTCGCCGAAGATCTCGATCACTTCCGGCGCGCAGACCGGCAAGGCGGCCTTCAGCATCATGCCGTTGTTGGTGAGCAGTGCCACATCCACCGTGTTCTTGAGCTGGCGCACGAGATCGAGCACCTCCGGACGCGGGCGCATCATCTGCCGGCGGATATCCGCCCAGGTGTCGAAGACGATCGGATACCCAAGAAGGCGGGCATATTGGGCCAGATAGGCTTCCGCCGTGTCCGGTGAGCCGGCTTCCGCTGCAGCTTCATGCGGCCCGCCCCAGACGGCCGCGTCGATCTCACCGGCGGGCCGCCCGGTCAGGTCCGCCAGCAGGTTCAGGCGGACCTGATGATCGTAGTCGTAGAGAACCTGGTCCATGTCGAAGATGACGAAGTCGATTTCGGCCATGACGGCTCCGGTTTCGCTGAGATCAGACCGCGGTACCGCCGATCGTCATCGCATTGATGCGCATGGAGGGCTGGCCGACGCCGACCGGAACCCCCTGCCCCTGCTTGCCGCAGGTCCCCATGCCGGGATCCAGTTGCATGTCGTTGCCGATCATCGTGACCCGGGTCAGTGCATCCGGACCGTTGCCGATCAGCATGGCTCCCTTCACAGGGGCACCGACCTTGCCGTTCTCGACCCGGTAGGCCTCGGTGCAGGAGAAGACAAACTTGCCGGAGGTGATATCGACCTGGCCGCCACCGAAGGAGACCGCGTAGATGCCGTCCTTGACCGACGACAATATTTCCGCCGGGTCCTTGTCGCCGGCCATCATCACCGTGTTGGTCATGCGCGGCATCGGGATGTGGGCGTAGGACTGGCGGCGGCCGTTTCCGGTCGGTTCCATGCCCATCAGCCGCGCATTCTGCCGGTCCTGCATGTAGCCCTTCAGGATGCCGTCCTCGATCAGAACCGTGCGGCTGGACGGCGTGCCCTCGTCGTCGACGGTCAGCGAACCGCGGCGGTCCGGAATGGTGCCGTCATCGACAATGGTGACACCCGGGGAGGCGACGCGCTCGCCCATCAGGCCGGCAAAGGCCGAGGTCTTCTTGCGGTTGAAGTCGCCTTCAAGTCCATGACCCACGGCCTCGTGCAGCAGGATGCCCGGCCAGCCAGGGCCAAGCACCACGTCGAAGGTTCCTGCCGGAGCCGGGACCGCCTCAAGGTTTACCAGCGCCTGGCGCAGGGCCTCGTCGACACCGCCCTGCCAGTTTTCCGGCGTGATGAAGCGCTGAAAGCCTTCGCGGCCGCCGCAGCCGAAAGACCCGCTTTCCTGGCGATCGTCGTTGCCCGCGACGACGGAAATCGAGAGCCGCACCATCGGCCGGACATCGCGCACGAGATGACCGTCGGCACGCAGGATCTCCACCACCTGCCACGACCCGGCAAGAGACGCAGAGACCTGGCGCACGCGCGGGTCCCTGGCGCGGGCATAGGCGTCGATTTCTTGCAGCAGGCGGACCTTTTCCTCAAAGCTCGGCCCGCCAAGCGGATTGGCGTCGGAGTAGAGCGACTGGTTGGTGCGGGCGGGTGCAGCCGCATAGGAGCCGGAATAGCCCTTGCGAACCGCGCCGACCGCCTCAGCGGCCCGCTTCAACGCGCCTTCCGAGATATCGCCCGCATGGGCATAACCGGCGGCTTCCCCGGCAACGGCTCTGAGGCCGAACCCTTGTGCGGTGTCGTAGTTGGCCCCCTTCAGGCGGCCGTTGTCGAAGACAAGACCTTCCGTCTGGCGGTATTCGACAAAAAGTTCGCCGTCGTCCGCACCGTCGAGCGCCTCTCTCGTGATCCGCTGTGCAGCCTCAAGGCCGAGGCCGGAAGATTCGATGAGATCGGTCGTGGAAAGGGTCATCTGAATGTCCTGATTTTGCCCGGTATCGCCGGCAGGGAAGGCATCGCCAGCCAGTCCCGGAGACTTGGTGTTCTCCACAACATAGGCGTTTTGACGGGTAATTCATCCAGAAACCATCGAAATCCACTTGCCAGAGTTTTTAACTTGAATATAAAACTCATGTTTAAAGACGGCCTTCGTAACGGCCGGACGAGCCAGGCTGCCAGGCAGACCGCCGCCACGTTTCCCCAATCCTGACCAATCGAACCGCTGCGCCTCCTCGCGTGGCAGCAAGGATGTTGATCGCATGTCACAGCCTCCGAAGCCTTCCGTCGGCACGACGATCGCCGGATTTCACGCTATGGCCACCAGCCGGGGTGACGGCCTGCATCCGCAACTCCTTGCCGCGCTCGGGAAAAGCGGATCAGTGTCCGGACCGCCAGCCCCTTCCGAGTGCACCGACGAAAACGTCGTCACGATCGATTTTGCGGCCAATCAGCGGTCCGTCAAACGCGACCGCGCAGGTGGGCAATGAAGTCCATCCTGGTCGCCATGCATCTTGTTGCCTGCCAGCCCGACCTGCTGCTTTGCGAGGACCTGTCGGTTGAGACTAAACGATGGGCGGATATCGAGACATGCCGCGAGGACAGGCCCGTTGAAATGGCACGTATCAGCGAGACACTGCCGGACTGGGCCGTCGTCATGTCGCGGTGCCGCTACCTGATCGGGCGCGACAGCCGCTCGACACCGTCATTTTGAGCGCTTGCAGCCGGAAGAGCCGCCATGCATCACCGCCATGTCCCGGCAGATGGTTCATGTTTGCCAGTCCCTCGCCAATCAGGGTGCAAAAAACAGCAGCCACGTTTGTGAAAATGTGGGAGACTTGCCCTTGCACGGTTTTTTGGCCTAGAAGGGCTGACCTTTTGAACAGGTGACAAAACGCGCCGGAAAAGACGAATGATGAACCGCTACGAAAATCCGCGTATCCCCAGCGAAGCCCGCGTCCGCTACCTGGACGGCGACTATCAGGTGGAAACGCCGGGAACCTTCGTGCGCTGCGCCGTCACCGGGACAGCCATACCGCTGGACGAGCTCAAATACTGGTCGGTCGAGCGCCAGGAAGCCTATGTCGACGCCAAGGCGTCCATGCACCGTTATCTGGAAACCCGCTGATCGATCTTAAAGTGGTAGAGCATCTATGTGCGTTCTCCTGAACGCACGATGCTCTACAACCCCGGCTCAGCTCTCGAATTTCAGCCGTCGCAGCTTCTCCTTGATGAGGTCCGACAGCCGGTCCTCGTCGTCGATATCCATGCGCACTTCCAGAACGGCCGTGCTGGCCGAAATCCAGTGGAACAGCTCGCCATTCGAGGTTTCGAGCCGTGCCATGTCCTTCGACGTGGTGACGAGGGTGAGCCCTGCCGCCTCCGCTTCCGTCAGCAGCGCCTTCACGTCCGACTCGCTATAGGCATGATGATCCGGAAAGGCCCGGGTCTGCTTCACCTCGTAGCCAAGTTCCTTCAGTGTCAGGAAAAATTTCTGCGGCCGGCCGATACCGGCGAAGGCAAAGAGCTTCCTGCCCAAAAGTTCGTCATTGGGCTGCGGGTGCAAATGGGCGTGCAGGATCGGCAGGCCCTTGCGTCCGGCCAGATGCGTCGCCTCTTCCGCCGCATCACCGTCGCCAACCAGAACAAGACAGTCCGCCTTTCGTATCTGCATTTGCGCCGGTGCCCTGAGCGGCCCTGCGGGCAGGCAGCGCCCGTTGCCGAACCCGACGGTGCAATCCACCAGCACAAGGCTCAGGTCCTTGTGCAGTGCCGGGTTCTGGAAGCCGTCGTCCATCAGGATTACATCGACAGGCTGACGCTCCAGAAGCCTGGCGCCCATCGGGCGATCCGAGGAGACCACCGTCGGTCCGTAACGCGCAAGTAATAGGGCCTCGTCGCCGACCTCGTCGGCATCGTGGGCGGCAGCGTCGACGACAAGCGGCCCCTTGGCGCTGCCACCATAGCCGCGCAGCAGGAACCCCGGCCGCAAACCGTCTTCCTGCAGCCGGTAGGCAAGCTCAATGGCAAAGGGGGTCTTGCCCGTGCCGCCGACAACGAAGTTGCCGACACAGACGACAGGAAGGCGGCTCTTGGCCTTGGCCCGTTTCAGCATACGCCGGCCCGATACCAGTCCATAGAGCCAGCCGAACGGCGCCAGCAGAGACCCGGCGAGGGAAAAATCCCGCGTCCACCAGAAGTCCGGCGCGCTCTTCATGAACCCTCCCGTTTCGACAGGTAAGGCTGCAGCAGGTCCAGCGTCTTGGCGAGCGCACCGCGACCGGCTTCCACGATGGCGCGGGCCCGTTCCGCCTGACGCGTCGCAGCGGCAGGATCATGCAATAACCCGCCAACCTTCTCCGCCAGCTCCGACGGTGTTTCCGCCCGCATTGCAGCGTCGCCGATCCAGAAGTCCTTGTAGACGGCACGGGCATTGGCAACCTTCGGCCCGGTGACCAGCGCCGAGCCGGCCAGGGCCGCTTCCAGAGGATTGTGCCCACCGGCATCGGTGAAGGACCCGCCCAGGAACGTGACCGGCGCCAGGGCATAGAAGAGCCCCATCTCGCCAAGCGTATCGCCGAGATAGACGTCGGTGGCAGGGTCGATGTTCTGCGCCAGACTGCGGCGGGCAACCTTCAGGCCGCGCTCGGCCAGCTGGGTGCAAATGGCATCTGCCCGGGCAGGATGGCGGGGCACAAGCAGCAGCAGCAGTGCCGGAAACAACTGCCGCAACTGCGTAAAGGTATCGAGCACGATTTCGTCCTCGCCCGGATGGGTGAGTGCCGCGAGCCAGACAGGACGGCCGTCCAGCTGCGCCAGCAATTCGCGCGTTGCGACAGGTTGGGCCACCGGATCCGAAGCGTCGAATTTGAGATTGCCGGGCGTTTCGACCCGCCGGCAACCGAGCTGCCGGAACCTGCCGGCATCGGCTGTGCTTTGCGCCAGGATCGCGTCCGGACAGCCGAACAGATAGCCGGCAAAACCGGGGGCCTTCGCCCAGCTCCGGTAGGATTTGTCGGACAGGCGGCCGTTTAAAAGCACGAAGCGCGTGTCTCGGCGGCGCAATTCATCGAAGAGGCAGGGCCAGATTTCAGATTCGACAACCATCGCAAGATCCGGCGCCCAATGGTCCAGAAAGCGGGCGATAGGTCCCGGTGCATCATAAGGCACGAATTGATGGAGCGCGCCGTTCGGCAAGCGGGTCGCGGCCAGCTCCGCGGACGTGACCGTCACGGTGGTCAGAAGCACCCTGCAGCCGGAGGTCGTCAGGGCCTCAATGAGCGGCAGCACGGACATGGTTTCGCCAACGCTGGCAGCGTGGATCCAGACCAGCCGGCCTTCCGGCCGCTCCAGTACGGCACGGCCGAAACGTTCGCCCTTGCGGGTGCGGATTTCCTTGCCAGCCCGGCTGCGCAGGGCAAACAGCAGATGAAACACGGGATTAAGGGCCCAGGCGAGCCCCCGATAGGCGCTGATCAGAAAGGGGCGCCGCTCAGCCATCCGCCCTTCCGACCAGTTCATAGGCCCGTTTCGTGGCCGCGTTCAGCCCCTCCTCCACCTTGAGGCGGTAGGTCTCGAGTGCGTCTTCTTCTGTTTCGGACGGCACCCAGATCAGGTCGCCGACGGCAATGCTGCCGCGGCCGAAGGGGAGATTGACACTGGCCTTGTCCCAGCTGTTGAGCTCGATGCTGCGGCTGGTCGCCACCGCGACTGGCAGGATCGGCCGGCCGGAATGCTTGGCAAGCTGGACGATGCCGACGCCGGACTGGCGCGAGGGGCCCTTGGGCACGTCGGCCGTCATGGCGATTGAAAAGCCGTCGCGCAGCGCCTTCAGTGCCTCGATGAACCCCTTCATGCCGCCACGCTTCTTGATCTGGCGGGCATTTCGGCCACCGGAAGCCCGGATGAGACCGAGACCGAACTTGCTTGCCGCAATGGCGTTGACTTCCCCGTCCACGGACCTGGAGATCATCACCTTGGCCGGCCAGTGCGACGGCTTGGCAAAGGGCACCATGAAATGCTGGCCGTGCCACATGGCAACGATCACCGGCAGGTCTGCCTCTGTTTGCGCGTGCACGCCCTCCGGTTCGATGACGAAGCGGTTGGTGCGATAGACGAGCTTGAGGTAAGCGGCCATCAGGGAGCCGATCGCGGCAAGGACCCAGGGCTGGCGGCCGAGGCGTTTGATCATTTTTGTTGTCGCCTGAGAGCGCCCGCTTAAGAAGCCGTTTCCGGATCGAGCAGACGGTGCATGTGAACGATGAAATAACGCATATGCGCGTTGTCGACAGTGGCCTGGGCCTTGGCCTTCCAGGCCGTGTAGGCTTCGGCGTAGTTCGGATAGATGCCGACGATATCGAGGGCCTCCAGATCGCGGAAGGTCAATCCTTCCGGCGTTTCCAGTTCGCCGCCGAACACCAGGTGCAGAAGCTGTTTCGGGGTGCCGGTCTCACTCATGAATTTCCTCGCTTTCCGTCACATTGGCAGAGGCGTTATCCGATCACGCGGCCGAGCACGGCCCGTACGGCTCCGATCAACGCGGCGGGTGCCGCAATCAGGGCCGGGTGTCCGGTCTTGGCGCGATTGTAGATCAGGTCGCGGCCGGAGATGTCCGTCAGTCTGCCGCCCGCTTCCTGCACCAAAAGATCGGCCGCCGCAAGGTCCCAATCGCTCGGACCACCCCGCGCGGTTCCCACATCCACACGTCCGGCTGCAACCGTGACGAGGCGGTAGGCAAGCGAGCGGAGGATGTCCGTGCCCTTGAAACCGGCTGCAAGGACGTCGGCATTGGCAACAATCGAATGAGGTCCCGTCAGGGTGGCACCGGCGATGTCAGTCTGTCCGGAAACGGAAATCCGGTCCCCATTGAGAAAGGCGCCGCCTCCCTTTCGGGCCAGAAACATTTCTCCGCGCACCGGCGCAAAGACCGCACCGGCAACCGGCCGCCCGGCTTCGACCACGGCGACCGCGACCGTCCATTCGTCGCCACCGGCCAGGAACGCCCGTGTGCCATCGATGGGATCGACAATGAAAACGCGCTCATGTTCCAGCCGGGAGCGGTCGTCTGCGGTTTCCTCCGACAGCCAGCCATAGCCCGGCCGAGCACCGCGCAGCCGGGCGGTCAGCAAGCGGTCGACAGCCAGATCGGCTTCGGAAACGGGTGAAACGCCCGGCTTGCCCTTGAACCAGCTTTCCGGGTCCTTGCCGAAATAGCTCAAGGCCAGTTCGCCGGCTTCCCGCGCAGCGCCCTCAAGGAGCTCAAGATCCGCTTCGGGCTCGGCATGCGCTGGAGCCCGCCGGTTTTTCAGGTCCGCTGCCTTGTCTTCGCCCTTGTCAGCTTCCGGCAAGAGCCATGCCCTCGATCAACATTGACGGCGTTGCCGTGGAATAGCGGTTGTCGAGATCGCTGCCTGGCACGAGCCTCTGGAACATGTCCTTCAGATTGCCGGCAATGGTGATTTCGCTGACGGCTTCGACGATCTCGCCGTTTTCGAACCAGAAGCCGGCCGCGCCACGCGAATAGTCCCCGGTGAGGCCATTGACGCCATGGCCGATGAGATCCGTCACCAGAAGCCCCTGGCCCGCATCCTTCATCAGCTCTTCGAGGGATTTTTCTCCCGGCATCAGCGTGAGGTTGGTGGAGCCCGGCGAGGTGCCGCTGCCGCTGCGATGGGCGCGGCCATTGGGCGTCAGGCCGAGTTCGCGCGCGCAGGCGCCGTCCAGGAACCAGTGCTGCAGCACGCCGTCCTCGATCATGTTCAGGACGTCCGCGCGGGTGCCTTCGCCGTCAAACGGCCTTGTGGCCGCACCGCGGCGCTTGAAGGGATCGTCGACCACCTTGATACCGGGTGCGAACACAGACTTGCCCATCTGGTCCTTGAGGAAGCTGGTCTTGCGGGCGATGGAAGCGCCGTTGATGGCACCGGCGAGGTGACCGAGAATGCTGCGCGCGGCACGCGATTCATAAATGACGTTGGTGGTGCGGGTGGAGAGCTTCTGCGGATTGAGCCGGCGCACTGCGCGCTCGCCCGCGCGCCGGCCGATCTCGGACGGCGCTTCCAGGTCTTCAAAAAAGGTGCGGCTGTCGAAATCATAATCCCGCTCCATGGCGGTGCCTTCGCCGGCAACCGCCGTCATCGACATGCCGTAGCGCGACGAGATATAGGAACCCTCGAAGCCATGGCTGGTGGCCAGAACCACGCCGGCAAGACGCCAGGAAGCCCCGGCCCCGCCGGATTTGCTGACGCCGTCGACGCCAAGTCCGGCCGCTTCCGCTTCGAGGGCGATCTCCGTGAGTGCCTCGGCGGTCATTTCCTTCGTGTCGAGAAGCTCCAGGACCGGAAAGTCCTTTACCAGGAGCGCCGGATCGGCCAGGCCCGCAAACGGGTCTTCCGGTGCGACCCTGGCCATGGCGACGGCACGCTCGGCCAGGCTCGACGGATCGTCCAGCCGATTGGCGGAGACCGCGGCGGTGCGCTTGCCGACAAAGACGCGCAAGGTGACGTCGTCGCCCTCGGCCCGCTCGGTTTCCTCCACCTTGCCCTCGCGCACATCGACGGACAGCGAAACGCCTGTCACTGCGATTGCGTCGCAGGCATCGGCCCCGGCCTTGCGGGCGGCCTCGACAAGGCGCGCGGCCCGGGATTGCAATTCGCTTTGATCGATCAGTTCCGACATCTGTCCGCTCTTTCGCCAGGGGGTCCGGCAGTTGTTTACGCTCCACGCGCCCAAGCCGCAACCGCCGGGCCATGTTGCCAACAATCCGCTTGCCCCGGAAGCGGATTTCAGGCCGCTGCCGGAGGTTTTCCCGGGGAGATGGGGCTTCTGCCAATTTCCGGCAAGAGGTTGCATTGCCGCAAGCCTGGATCGAATTTCCCCAAATATGGCGGGGAGATAACCCAAACCGTATGGGAGCTTCCACCGCCCTCCAGGGTTGTGGGAGCGCACTTGTCGCCACAGGCCTGAACGAGGGGTTACTGCTTCGATTACATTCCAGTAACCCTCTTTAAAATCAGACTTTTTTAACTCTGTCTCTTAAGCGGTTCACGACTTTTCTACTGTAGGTTTGAAGTCATCGAGAGACCAAAAATGGTCCGACCAAAAGGTCCGGTGGAGAGTCATTTGAGACGTCAAACAGAAATACAGGAACAGGCGGCAACCGGGACAGGCAGCAACGCTATGCCCCATCCCGGTTGCCTGCCGGCTCACTTCGAGCAGCGGCTCGAATCCCGGCCCGGAACACCGTCCCTGCCAGCCGAAATCTTTCTTGACCGCGACAGGGTGGTCATCAAGCGCCGCGTCGCCGGGGTTCCGGTCATGGTCGTGGTTCCGGCTCAGGGCTTCGATGGCGTCATGGTCCGGATCGTGCCGGGGGCCGAGCCGGGCGAGATCCTGGCAGCTCTGATCCTGAAACATCCGGACAGCGCCCTGTCGATCACTCTCGCGGAAACCGAGAAATCCGACGATCTTGCGGTCCTGTGGAGCCGTTGGGCCCAGGTCTTCAACCTGCCGATGCTGGTCTGCGACCTCGGCGGCAAGGTGAAGCCGATCGAGGCCTACAGTGCCATTCCGGCCGCCAAGCCCGCGCCGCGCCGCAAGCTGCGCCTCCTGACGGGCCGCCGCCCGCGCTTCCTGAACCGTCGCCTGCCCGGCCTGAAGACCGGCAACACAACGGTTCACGCGAACGAACGCGAAATCATCGCAAGAACCTGACGACCAGCCAGGATATTGAAAGAAGCCCCGCCGGTTGCGGGGCTTTTTCGTTTGGGCGGCGTGTCAGAGCCAGGCAATCAGCGCGTCTGCGACAAAGCCTGCGAAGAGGATCCAGCCATAGGTGCCGTTGGAGCGGAACAGCTTGAGGCACTGGTCGCCGTCGTCGATATCGAGCACCGCAATCTGCCAGCCGAGGTGAACGAGACCGGCAAGAATTCCGAGAAAGGCGGCGGGACCGGCATCGGCAAACATGGCCGCCAGGAAAAACAGCGCCGTGGCACAGGCATAGAGCAGGACCAGCACCGGCTTGGTGTACTCGTCGAAGAGACGCGCCGTCGACCTCACCCCGACCAGGGCGTCGTCTTCCTTGTCCTGATGGGCGTAGATGGTGTCGTAACCGATCGTCCAGCAGATGCCGCCGAAATAGAGAAAGAGCGGCGACCAGGACAGCGACCCGAAGACCGCCGCCCAGCCCATCAGCGCGCCCCAGGAAAAGGCGAAGCCCAGGAACAGCTGCGGCCAGTCGGTGACCCGCTTCATGAACGGATAGATCGCGACCGGGATGAGAGAGGCCATGCCGAGCAAGATGGTGAAGGTGTTGAACTGCAACAGCACCACCAGCCCAACCAGGGCCTGCAGCACCATGAAGACCTTCGCCTGCGACTTCGTCACCTGTCCCGCCGGGATCGGCCGCGACCTGGTGCGTTCCACCCTGGAATCGATGTCGACATCAACGACGTCGTTATAGGTGCAGCCTGCCCCGCGCATGGCGACGGCGCCGATGAAGAACAAGAGAAGGTGCCAGGGATTGGGCCAGCCTTGACCGGCGGCAACTGCTGCCAGTGCCGCAGACCAGAGACACGGCCATAGAAGCAGCCACCAGCCGATCGGCCGCTCCCAGCGTGCAAGGCGTGCATAGGGCCTGAAGGCAGCCGGCAAACGCGTGTCGACCCAGTGCCGCTTGACCGCATCGGCGACCGGTCCGGTATCCTTGGTGGAAAACAATGTCGTTCCGTCCTGTTGACTGTGCCCGGCGGTTCAACCGCCACAAGTGCCCCTTGAACTGCCCTTCTAGCGATACTTCATTGGAAATTCATCCCGCAAGACGGCAAGGTGCCGCTATCGTGGACAGGATTCGCTGATTGAGGGAGCTTGCCGTGACTATCAAAACCCGATCTGCAACCGCGATCCTCGTCGCGCTCACGCTTGGCCTGACCACTGTTCCCTCTGCGGCATTCGCACAGCAGCCACCACCTCCCCCGCCCGGTGGCGGTAAGGGACCACCGCCACCCCGTCCGGGCGACGGCAACCGTCCGCCCGGACCGGGTGGCGGGGCCGATCTCGTTGAACGGCGGATCGACGGTTCCGGTGCGCACAAGGTGCTTGGCGAGGTCTGGGTGGACAACTGGTTCAGGCTTTCCGTCAATGGCGAGCCGCTCATCGAGGACAGCGTTTCGATCAAGACGGAACGCTCTTTCAACGCAGAGCGGTTCGAGTTCAACGCCGACTATCCGATGACCCTTGCCTTCGAGTTCCGGGACTTCATGGAGAACGAGACGGGCCTGGAATATATCGGCACCCGGCGCCAGCAGCTTGGTGACGGCGGCGCCATTGCCCAGTTCAGGGATGTGGCCTCGGGCAAGCTTCTCGCGGTGACGGACGCAGACTGGCGCTGCCTGACGGTTCAGTCCGCTCCGGCCGATGCCTCCTGTGCCAGGGAGCGCAATCCCGATGTCTCGAAACCCGCCTGTGCGCAAACACGGGTCGATGTGCCCGCAGACTGGACCGCTCCCGGCTTCGACGACAGCGCCTGGCCGCGGGCAAGCGTGCACAGCGCCCGCGAGGTTGGCCCGAAGGACGGCTATGACCGCATCGACTGGGAGAACTCGGCGCATTTCATCTGGGGGCCGGATCTCAAGAAGGACAATATCCTCTACTGCCGGGTAACCGTCGGCGGCTGAGCGAGGATATCGGGATAGCCGGAAACAGCAGACTTTGGGGCGCTCCGCCAATTGCGGTGCGCGGCCCTGCATGTTAGACCGCGCTCAAAGCCGGAACCCTGCGTTTCCCGGCGTCCTGCGTCACCCCTCATCCGAGAGACTGCCCCTTCATGAAACTTCTCCTGATCGGTTCCGGCGGCCGCGAACACGCCCTTGCCTGGGCGCTGGCGAAATCCCCGAGGCTCACCAAGCTTTATGCGGCACCGGGCAATGCCGGCATTGCCGGGGTTGCTGAGCTGACCGATCTGGATGTGAACGATCATCAGGCCGTGATTGGCTTCTGCCGCGCCAAAGAGATCGACTTCGTTGTCGTCGGCCCGGAAGCCCCGCTCGTGGCCGGTCTCGTGAACGATCTGGATGCTGCCGGCATCAAGGCTTTCGGGCCGTCGAAGGCAGCTGCACAGCTGGAGGGCTCCAAGGCCTTCACCAAGGGCGTCTGCGACGAGGCGAACATTCCGACCGCCGGTTACGGCCGTTTCGACGACGCGGCCGGCGCACTGGCTTACCTGGCCGAGAAGGGCGCGCCGATCGTGGTGAAAGCCGACGGACTTGCCGCTGGCAAGGGCGTGGTCGTGGCCATGACGCAGAAGGAGGCCGAGGACGCAGTCAGGGCCTGTTTCGACGGCAGCTTCGGCGAGGCCGGTGCGGAAGTGGTGATCGAGGAATTCCTGGAAGGAGAAGAAGCTAGCTTTTTCGTGCTTTCCGACGGCACCAGCGCGCTACCGCTGGCAACCGCGCAGGACCACAAGCGCGCCTTTGACGGCGACGAAGGTCCGAATACCGGCGGCATGGGCGCCTATTCCCCGGCGCCGGTCCTGACGGACGCGCTGGTGGCCGAGGTCATGCGCACCATCATCGAGCCGACCATCGCAACGCTCGCCAGACGCGGCACGCCGTTCAAGGGCGTTCTTTACGCCGGGCTGATGCTGACGAAGGACGGTCCGAAGCTGATCGAATACAACACCCGTTTCGGCGATCCGGAATGCCAGGTGCTGATGATGCGCCTCAAGAGCGATCTTCTGGAGCTGCTTCTGGCAAGCGCTGAAGGGCGGCTGTCGCAGATGACGGCCGAATGGCGGGACGAGGTTGCCCTCACCGTCGTCATGGCGGCCAACGGTTATCCGGGCAGCTATGAAAAGGGCACGGAAATCCGTGGTCTCGACACAGCCCCGAGGGATGATCTTGCGGTCTTCCACGCCGGAACCAGACAGGACGGCACCCGGATCCTCGCCAATGGCGGCCGAGTGCTCAACGTCACGGCAGTCGGTGCCACAGTGGCCGAGGCCCGTGAGCGTGCCTATGAGGCAGTAAGCCGGATCGACTGGCCGGAAGGCTTCTGCCGCAGCGACATCGGCTGGCGGGAAATCGCCCGGGAAGGCAAGCGCTGACGGCCGCCGGCTTTCAGCACTTTTGAGGGCTTGGCAGCGAGTTGAAATCACAGGTAGTCTCTTCCGATCTGGGCTGGGGAGACAGACTTGACGAACAACCTGCCGGACCTGTTTCCAGGGTTTGACAGCATTACCGTTGAAGCCAACGGCGTGGGGTTGTTTTGCCGGACCGGCGGCTCGGGACCGCCGCTCCTGCTTTTACACGGCTATCCGCAGTCCCACATGTGCTGGCACAAGGTGGCACCCGGGCTTGCGGAACGCTTCACCGTCATCGTGCCCGACCTGCCGGGTTATGGCCGCTCCTCGATCCCGCCCCTGAGCGACGACCACCTGGCCTATTCCAAGCGGGTCTGGGCGGAAACCTTCGTCGAAATGATGCATGTCCTTGGTCACCCGTCTTTCTTCCTGGCCGGGCATGACCGCGGCGGACGGGTCGCCTACCGGCTTGCGCTCGACCATCCGGAAGCCGTTCAGCGCGTCGCGGTGCTCGATATCCTGCCGACTATCGATTATTGGGATCGCATGGACCGGTTGTTCGGCCTGAAGATCTATCACTGGATGTTCCTGGCGCAAAAAGCGCCTTTTCCGGAAAAGATGATCGCTGCGGCACCGAACCGCTTTCTCGATCACACCCTTGCCAGCTGGACTGCGGCCAAGACCCTCTCCTGCTTTTCCAGGGCGGCACTGGCCCACAACAGAGGCTGGTTCCGCGACCCCGACCGCATCTCGGCCACCTGCGAGGATTACCGTGCGGGCGCGACGGTCGACTACGAGCATGACCGGGCGGATGTGGAGGCCGGACGAAAGATCGGCATGCCCCTGCTGGCGCTCTGGGGCAGCAGGGGCATCGCAATGAGCGTGGACGATCCCCTGGAGGTCTGGCGGGGCTGGTGTCCGAATGCCAAGGGCAAGGCTCTTGCCTGCGGTCACTTTCTGCCTGAAGAGGCGGCGCCGGAAACACTGAATGCCTTGCTTGAGTTCTTTACCCGCTGAACGAAGTCAGGCCGATTACCTTAAGACATGTCGCGGGCTTGCGCACTTCAAAGCATTTCAACCCGGAAAACCCGTCAACACAACCAGCCGGCAAGATTCGCCGCTTAATAAGATTTAAGAAACACATTCAAGACAATTTAACGAATACCGCCTATTGAGAAATTTGGCAGTGATTGTTTGCATAATTTCACCGCGCCCGGTGGGAACAACAACAAGCGGACCTTCCTTGCCGGACAAAGCGCAGCCGTGGCTGCTCGGGGGAACGGGTATAACGCGTGGGCAAGCAGGAAATCTGGCAACGGAAAGACGTGCGTGAAGGCAGACCGCGCCTGCACAGCCTCAGCGATGGCCTGGACCGCGTGATTGCCAAATGGTGCGAGGACGAGGCGCGGTTCGAGAAGCCGCTCCGGGCCGTTTTTCTGACCTTTTTGATCCTGACCGCTGCTGTCCTGACCTTTCAGAATATCGTTGCCGAATACCGGAACCTGCGTGAGCCGCAGGAGCAGGTGATCCAGACTGCGGAGAGGCTGCTGATGCATCAGCGCGCCCTCGGCGAAAGCACGCTGGACGAGACGGTCGCTACCCTCAGCGACAACAAGGCCCTCGAATATGCGGTCCGGAACAAGGACCTGCACAAGATAGAGATGATTGCCGACCAGCTTTTCTCCGGCAAGGCCGCAGGTCTGAACATTGCGGATCTCACCGTTTATTCCGCAGACCGGCAACTCGTCTACCGCGCCCGTGGCGAAGGTCTGACCGGGTCGGGCGTCCCGACATTTGAAGAAGATCTGACGGCCAGCCTCACCCGCCGCTCGAACGAAATCGAGCTTGGACCCGACAATCGTTTCCAGGTCAGCATTTTCAGACCCTGGACGGCCGGCGGCTCGCTGATCGGCTACCTGAAGCTTTCGATCGACATCGAACAGTCGCTCGCCCTTGCCGGCTCCGCGGTCAATGGCCGGATCGTCAAGGTCTGCGAATTCACGGAAAAAGGTGGTCTGAACGGCAGCATCCTGCGCTACAAGGTTCTCGGCGATCCGGAAACGGCCGGTTTCAACTTCGAGGAAGCGGTCGCAGGTGGCAGCCTTAACCGCTTCACACTGCAGGACGGCAAGGTTTTCATGGCCCGCACGCTGCCGATCACCGTCCTGAACCCGCGCGACGATGTCCGGATGGTGCTGGTGAAGGACATCACCGCCAATGTCTGGGCCTTTGCGGAAGGAACGTTGCTTTCCCTGATGGCCGGTGCCGGCATGGCGCTGCTCGCCTGGACCGTTGTCTTCCGGCTGCTGTCGCGTCTGCAGGCCTCCGTCCAGACGACACGCAATCGCCTGGAAGCGGAGGTTCGCGAAAACACACAGAAGCTTGAGAGCAGCGCGCTTCAACTGGTCGAGGCACAGCGCATCGCCCATGTGGGGAGTTGGGTGCGCAACATCGACACCAACGAGATTCACGGGTCCGAGGAATTTTTCCGGATCATGCAGGTCTCGCCAGATCTGCCTCCCGCGGAAGTGCAGGCCCGTATCTTTGCCCGCATCCCGGCCGACGAGCACAAGCGCACGCTTTCGATCGTCACCGAAGCAGTCAAACGCTGCGGCGAGTTCGACGTCGAACATTCGATGGTTCACGAAAACGGCAGCGTCCAGCACCTGCATATGCGTGGCTATGTGCTGGCAGGTCCTGACGGGCGCGCCGCCAAGATTTTCGGCACCGTCCACGACATCACCGAGCGCAACCTTGCGGAACAGCGCAACCATCTGCTTGCCAATATTCTGGAATCCTCTCTCAACGAGATCTACATCCTCGATTCAAAGACCTTCCAGATCGAATACGCCAACCGCTGCGCCCTGACCAATCTCGGCTACAGCCTGGAAGAGTTGAAGTCACAGCGGATCTGGGACATCGACCCGGTTTATGATCGTGACACCGTCCGACGTCATGTGGCACCGATCCTGAAGGGCTACCGGGAGAGCCTGTCCGTGGAAAGCGTGCACCGGCGCAAGGACGGCAGTGAGTATCCGGTGGACCTCAGAGTACAGATGCTGAAGGACCGCGACCGGGATCTCTTCGTCGCGATCGCCAACGACGTTTCGGAAAGGGTGCAACGGGAGACGGAAACCCGAGAAGCCAAGGTCCGGGCGGAGAAGCTGGCCTATTTCGATCCCCTGACCAAGCTCTCCAACCGGGCCGGTTGTCAGCGCGACGCCAAGCTGCGCTTCGAAAAGGGCGAGAAGCCCGCCTTCCTGGTGCATGTGGACATGGACGGGTTCAAGCGGGTCAACGATACGCTTGGGCATCTTGCCGGCGACCACTGCCTGGAGGAGACGGGCAAGCGGCTTCGGGAAGTCTGCAGGGGCCTCGGCACCGCCTATCGCTGGGGTGGAGACGAATTCGTCATCCTGGCCGAAAGCAGCACCTCCGACCCGAACGAATTGTGCGAGCGCGCACGCCGGCTGATGCGCATGCCGATGGAATATCACGGCAACCGGTTCTGGCCGACGGTCAGCATGGGTCTGGCGCTCTGTCCGGATGACGGGGCGGATTTCGACACGCTACTGGTCAACGCGGATCTGGCGCTTTACCAGTCAAAGGAAAACGGCAAGGACCGCTACACCTTCTTCAAGCCGGATATGCGGACCGACAGCGAAACGGAAGCCCAGATCGAGCTGGAGCTGAAGGATGCCGTCAAGCACGACCAGTTCTTCCTGGTGTTCCAGCCCCAGGTGAACCTCAGAACCCAGGCAGTGACCGGTGTCGAGGCTCTGGTGCGCTGGCAACATCCCGAACGCGGCACGATTTCGCCGGCCGACTTCCTGCCGGTCGTCGAAAAAAGCGGACTGGCACCGATCCTCGGCGAGATCGTCATCGACAAGGCGCTCGCCGCCGCGCGGCAATGGCTGGACGAGGGGCTGAATTTCGGCCGGGTCTCGGTGAATATCTCGCCCGCGCATCTCGCCTCGGGCATGCTTCTCGATCACTTCAAGGCGGCCATGGCGCGCTATGAGGTCGGCCCGGAGCGGATCACCGCAGAAGTGCTGGAATCGGTCTTCCTGAACGATACCCGCTCCGGCCATCTGGCCGTGCTGCGCCAGCTCTATGAACTTGGTGTCCACATCGAACTGGACGATTTCGGCACCGGCTACGCGTCGCTGTCACACGTCGCGGACCTGCCGATCAACGGCCTCAAGATCGACCGCTCCTTCACCCGGCAGATGCTGCAGGACCCGAAGAAGGAAGTCATCGTCAACCAGCTCATCCATCTGGCACGCTCGCTCAATATCGGCATCGTCTGCGAGGGCGTGGAGACCGAGGCGCAATATGACCGGCTGCGGATGATGGGCGATTTTTCGATCCAGGGTTACCTGATCGCCCGGCCGATGCCCTACTGCGAAGCGACCGACTGGATGTCGGCCTCCGCTGACGATCTCTATTTCGTCATCTGAGCCACCGCAGCCAGGCGGGGGTCTTTCCGTTTCGGGGGAAAGCTTGGCAATCCCCGGGCAAGCCCCCATGTGGAAGATATAACGCCCTCAGAACCACGGACCCGGACCATGCCCTCCTCCCCTTCTCCCCGGATCGGACTTGCCCTAGGCGGTGGCGGCGCACGCGGCTTCGCGCATATTCCAGTCCTGGAAGCGCTCGACGATCTCGGCCTGAAACCGGTCCAGATCAACGGCACTTCCATCGGCGCGCTCATGGGAGCAGCCTATGCCAGCGGCCGCAGCGGCCAGGAGATCCGTGAGATTGCTCTGGAAATCTTTGCCGACCGCAACTCTGTTCTGTCCCGCCTGTGGCAGCTCCGGCCCCGGCGCTTTGCCGAGATGTTCCGTTCCGGCCCGGTGCAGTTCGATCCCTTGAGGGTGCTGGAGGTGTTTGTTTCCGAGTATCTGCCGGAGACCTTCGAGGATCTGGAAATTCCGCTGCGCATGCTGGCAACGGATTTCTACGGCTGCGAGGAGGTCGATTTCGACAGCGGCCCGCTGTTACCGGCGCTTGCAGCTTCCATCGCGATTCCCGCTCTTTTCCGGCCGGTCCGAGTCGGCGAGCGCTATCTGATCGACGGCGGTGTCGTTAATCCACTGCCGTTTGACGGTCTGCGCAAGACCTGCGACATCGTGATTGCCGTCGATGTCGTCGGCGCTCCCGTGCCGCGGGAAGACGAGGGTGATATCAGAATGCTGGACTCGCTCTTCGGTTCGTCGCAGATCCTGATGCAGACCATCACGAAGCAAAAACTGAAGCTGGATCAACCAGATATCCTGGTCAGCCCGCCACACGACACCATCCGCGTACTCGATTTCATGAAAGCGGACCGGATCCTGGACAAGGCGGAGTCATTGCGCGACGTAACCCGGCAGCAACTTGAGAAACTGACAAAACAAACAATGGAAGTTACTTGAGCGCAACATTCGCACATTTCACCAGATAAATCCTTTCTATTGGGCCGGAACGTGCGTTTAACAGATCATTAATCTAGTTCCGAAATACTTTTCTTAAAGGTTTAGGAGCAGATCAATGCGGCCCTCGGGATCAATGGATTTGGAAGCGTGTCCGGTATCGGACGATTTGCTGAAGCGTTTGCTCGACACGACCCTGAATGCGGTCGCCGATGTGGGCAGCCAGCTGCCGGAGCAACAGCGGGCGGCATTGGCTGTCTATTGCTATCGCCGCAGCCATTTCCGGCGTCTGGGGTTGTCGCTGGCGACACTGTGCAGCCGGCAGGCGCTGGTGATGGAAGCCGGGCATGCGGGCGAGCTGATCCACAGCCAGGCAAGCAGCGCAGCAGCACCAAACAATGCCGGCATCGAAACCAAGACCAAACACGGCAAGGCACCGATCAGCCTCTACGTGGTCTGAAAAGAGAATTTGAAAGTCCATTCCGGGGCTGGTCCTTCCTCCCACCCGCCCCCACCTCAGGCAACCGCCTTCGCAGCAATCTGCGCGAACCGGTTGCCTTTTCTTTTGGCAATCAGGTCATAAATCTCCCAAGTTTCGGGCAATAGGGCCCAATCCCCGTCCAGTACCTTGCCCTCAAGGGCTTGCCCGCTACAATCAGGCAGAGGACCTGTTCCGGGGACGGCTGCCATGGATCTGCGCTTGACCGCTATTCGACTGTTGCGAACGTGGAGCCGCAGACCTGCGCGCTTCCTCTCCCTTCTGCTCGGCCTGGTCATGGCCGCCGTCTTCGCTGGCCCTGCGCAGGCGGTCTGCCAGCTGGTGGCGGAAGCCCCATATCTCACTCCAGGTCCTGGAGAAGCCCGGGTCTGGCAGGCAGCCCTTCAGGCGGGCGAAGTTCAGATCCGCTATATCGGCCATTCCACGTTTGAAGTGGAAACGCCCAAAGGCGTGCGCATCGCCACCGATTACAATGACAGTTACCGCCCGTTCCTGACACCAACCGTCGCGACCATGAACGGGGCCCACAGCACCCACTATTCGCTCAATCCTGATCCCAATATCGAGCACCTGCTCTTCGGCTGGAATCCCCAGGGCGGGCCGATGGATCACGATCTGACGGTGGGAGACGTGCGTATCCGCAACATCCAGACCAATATCCGCGGCTGGGACGGGGAAACGCGGCGGCTCGGCAATTCGATCTTCATCTTCGAGGTCGCGGATCTCTGCATTGCCCATCTTGGGCACCTGCATCACCGGCTGACCCAGGAAGACCTGACGCGGCTCGGCCAGATCGACATAATCTTTGCGGCGATCGACAACACGTCCACCCTGCGCCTGAACAGCCTGATGGATGTCCTGGCAAGCATCGGCCCGGCAATGGTGATCCCGATGCATTTCCACTTCGCCGGTGCCCTGGAAGCATTCATGGGCCGCGCCCAGGAGGCAGGCTACGACATTGTGCGGGCGACGGATCCATTGCTCGTCGTCAGCCGCTCGACCCTGCCGGTGAAGAAGACGGCCTATATCATGATGCCTGGCGGTCGGTGAGAACGCACTTTGGGTTGGCCTCCTGACCTATGCCTCCACCTTCCAAGCCTCCCCTCAACCTCATCCTGAGGAGCCTGGCTAGCCAGGCGTCTCGAAGGATAGGCGGCAAATTCGTGAACTCGTGGCCCATCCTTATCTGTTCGGACTTTGGTAGAAGTTGACTTGGGAGAGCCGTTGAGTGCTCTCCCAAGCGGGCCGGAGACCGTACCATCCTCGGCACCTCGCAGTCCGTTCGAAGCAAGGCTCCCGGTCCGCTTTCCAACTTATCCCGAATGGTTGCTCGCACAAGAGTGCGTAGATAAGGCAGGGACAGATGGACGCGACAGTTTACTTTGTTGGCATTGATGTATCGAAAGCGACGCTGGATGTGCATGTGCTCCCGGGAGATACGCGAGAGCGCTTTGGCAACGACCCTGCCGGATGGGCAGAGCTTGTCGCGTTGTTGTCGCCCTTTGCCGTCGAACGCGTGGTGATGGAAGCGACCGGCGGCTACGAGCGCAAAGCAGCCCGGGAGCTTCAGAGGTGCGGGCTGCACGTTTGCGTGGTCAACCCGCGCCGTGTCCGGGACTTTGCCAAGGCTGCGGGCATTCTGGCCAAGACCGATCCGCAGGACGCGGCCGTTCTGGCCCGTTTCGCGCAGGTGTTCGATCCGCCGGCAGCTCCCCAGCCCGACGAGGCGGAAGCCAAACTGGCGCAATACGCCACCGTGAGAGAGACGCTGGTGGCCGAAAGGACCCGCCTTTCCAATCAGATCGGCCTCAATGACGATCCCGCTCTGCTGCAGTTGCTTCACAGGCTGCAAGAAGCAAACAAAGCCGCAATCGCTGATCTGGACCGCCTGATCCAGGCCTGCATTCGGCAAAAGGCTGACCTGCACCGGCGCTACGAGCAACTGCAAGGCGTTCCCGGCATCGGGCCGGGCGCGGCTGTCTCGCTCCTGGCTTTCATGCCCGAACTGGGCCAGGTCTCGCGCCGCGCCATTGCCGCCCTCGTCGGCGTTGCCCCCTTCATCCGGCAAAGCGGTACCATGCGCGGTCAAAGCAGGATTGCAGGCGGCCGTGCCAGCGTGCGGCGGGCTCTCTTCATGGCAAGCCTGTCCGCAGTCCGCTTCAACCCGATCATCAAAACCTTCTACCAGCGCCTCACCAAAGGCGGCGCCAGCAAGAAAAAGGCAATCATCGCCTGCGTCCGTAAACTCATCACCATCCTCAACGCTATGGTCCGAGACGGTAAGGACTGGAGCCAAAAAACAATCTCATAAACATGGTTGCTTCGAGACGCGCGCGAGCGCGCTCCTCAGGATGAGGTTGGGAAAGCAGGACAAGGCCGACGGAAGGCTGTCTTGCTGATCCTAAGACGCGTCTCCACCGCCATAGCGCAAAAAGACCACCTGGCTGTCGCCGGCCTGGCGCCGGTCGAGTTCTTCGAAGCCTTCCGGAATATCGATAGCCGCGGATGACCGCTCTTCCAGCACGCACAGGGAGCCGGGCTTCAGCCAGCCACCTTCAGCGGCGGAGGCGAGTGCCTTTTCACCGAGTTTCTTGTCATAGGGCGGATCCAGAAAGACCAGATCGAAGGGATCGATGGTTCCGGCGCTGCCCAGGCGCGTGGCATCGCGGCGGAAGATCTTGGAGGCGCCGTTGAGGCCGAGCGTTTCCATGTTGCGGCGGATCACGCCGCGCGCTTCCGTGCCTTCCTCGATGAAGGTGCAGTGACGCGCGCCGCGGCTGATCGCCTCGAACCCCAGCGCGCCGGTGCCGGCAAAGAGATCCAGCACCCGTGCGCCGTCGAGATCCACATCGAGGCCATGGGCCAGGATGTTGAAGATGGTCTCGCGCAGCCGGTCGCTGGTCGGGCGCGTGCCATTCGTCTTCGGCGCGGCAAGCGCCGCGCCCTTGAAGCGGCCGGCAACGATCCTCACGAGCGGTCTCCGCGACGCGGGCCGCGTCCTCCCTTGGGCGGACCACGGCGGTCGCCCCCATCACGCCCGGGACCGGAACGTCCGGACCCGTCACGGCCAAACCCACCGCGGCTTGGCCTGTCATCGCCGGACCGCTCGCGATTTGGCCGGTCACCGCGCGACTTGAAATCACGTGGCCCGTCACCACGCGGCCGGTCGCCGCGCGGCTTGAATTCGCGGGGCCGGTCATCTCTCGGCCCGTCTTGTCTAGGCCCGTCTTGTCTAGGCCTGTCTTCTCTCGGCCCGTCTCGTCTAGGCCTCTCGCCCCGTGGCCTGTCGCCGCCTGATCTTTCACCAAAGGACTTGCCACCGCCAGGGCGGTCACCAAATGACTTGCCGCCAGCCGGCCTGCCACGGGCGGGCTTGTCCCGGCCGGTGCGGTTTTCCTGCTGCTTGTCCTCGACAATACCTTCCTCGCCCCAGATCTTGCGCTGTGGCGGTGCGGGTCTGTCGTCGCCGAATTCCCGGCGCGGGCGCGGCTCTGAAGTCAGGCGGAAGCGCGAGCGCGGCGAGACCTTTTCCTGGCGCGGACCGGCATTCTTGCGCGGACGGTCGCCTGCGGTTTTCTTGCGTTCCTGGCGCTGTTCGTTCCGCTCGGTCTTCGCGGCCCGCCTGCGGTCGGTCTCCGACTGGCCTTCGCGCGTCGACATCCAGCGTCCCAGGCTCGTTTCACGCCCATCGTCGGATCTGCCACCAGGTTTGCCGCCGGCGCGCTTTGCCGGCGCGGACTTCCGCTGAGGCTCTTCCTTCGGCATATGGAAGATCGGCGCATCGAAATCGGCACCGGCTTCTTCGGCCAGCGTGTCGCCGAGCTGGTCACGCAGGACCCGGCCACGGATCTCGCGGACGTCGCCTTCGGGCAGGTCCATCAGCTGGAACGGGCCGTAAGACACCCGGATCAGCCGGTTCACGGCGAGGCCGATATGCTCCAGCACCCGCTTCACTTCGCGGTTCTTGCCCTCGCGCAGGCCGACCGTCATCCAGACGTTGCCGCCCTGCTCCTTGTCAAGCGTGACCTCGATCGAGCCGTAGAGAACGCCGTCGATGGCGACGCCGTCCTTCAGACCGTCGAGATCGGCCTGCGTCACCTTGCCGAAGGCGCGCACGCGGTAGCGGCGCAGCCAGCCGGTGGCGGGCAGTTCCAGGACACGGGCAAGGCCGCCGTCATTGGTGAGCAGCAGCAGGCCTTCAGTGTTGATGTCGAGGCGGCCGACCGTCAGCACGCGCGGCAAGTCTTCCGGCAGACGGTCGAACACGGTCGACCGGCCTTCCGGGTCCTTGTTGGTGGTCACCAGGCCGCGCGGCTTGTGATAGAGCCAGAGCCGCGTGCGCTCGCGCAAGGGCAGCGGCTCGCCGTCGACAAGAACCTTGTCGTCAGGCGTCACGGTCACGGCCGGCGTGGTCAGGACCTTGCCGTTGAGTTCAACGCGGCCGTTCTCGATCCAGGTTTCGGCGTCGCGGCGCGAGCAGAGCCCGACACGCGCCATCACCTTGGCAATGCGTTCACCGCGCTCAGGCGCATCGTCGGCCACACGTGCGGGCGCCGGCTTCGGGCCGGAGCGCTCGGGAGCTGCTTTCCTGGGGCCCTTTTTGGGAGCGCCGTTCGGTGCGGACCGGCGTTTTTCCGGTGCACGGCTGTCACGCCCCCGGCCTTTTGCCGGACCCGGGCGCTCAGAAGATTTTCTTGTCGTCATGCGCGCGTCATAGCAGAGCTTGAGCCGTTCGGGAATCGCTTGTTTTCACCAGTTGCTGCAACTGTCCCCTACCGTCAATGCATGGCTCGCCGCCCGGTGGGGCTGACGGCGCCCGCAAATCGCACTAAGAAGGCAGAAACCGGCCCCGAAACCATAGCCAGACAGACCCTATGAGCCCCTCGGAAACAAATCGCGAGTCCACATTCATGGATCTGGCCCTGGAAGAAGCCGGGAAAGCGGCTTCGCGCGGCGAGGTGCCGGTCGGCGCGGTTCTGGTTTGTGGCGGCAAGGTGCTCGCCCGGGACGGCAACCGCACCCTTGAGCTGAACGATCCGACCGCCCATGCCGAGGTTCAGGTGATCCGGGCGGCCTGCGCGCAACTGGCCTCGCAGCGCCTGCCCGAATGCGATCTCTATGTGACGCTGGAGCCCTGCCCCATGTGCGCCGGGGCGATCTCCTTTGCCCGCATCCGCCGGCTTTACTATGGCGCAGGCGACGAAAAAGGCGGCGCTGTCGATCACGGCACGCGCTTCTTCTGTCAGCCGACCTGCCACCATGCGCCGGAGGTCTATTCCGGTTTTGGCGAAACAAAAGCCGCGGAGCTTCTGAAGACATTCTTCAAAGAAAGGCGCTGAAACTCAGGCCTTCACCCGCAACATCTGAGGATCGTAAAGCGGCAACAGCGTGACCTCAGCGGCCACACGCTCGGTGGCAACTTCCAGCTCATAGGAACCGGAAAGCACGTGGTCAGCCGTGACCCCGTCCGGATGGCGCACGTAGCCGTAGCCGATGGATTTGCCGACCGTGTAGCCGTAGCCGCCCGAGGAAAGCCAGCCTGCCCGCTCACCGTTGCGGTAGATCGTCTCGCGGCCGAGCAGGACCACGCCCGGATCGACTGTGAAACAGGCCAGCATCTTTTTGATGCCGCTGGCCTGCTGTGCCTCCAATGCCTGCCTGCCCTTGAAGTTCTTGTCCGTGCGCAACTTGACGGCCCAGCCGAGCCCGGCTTCGAGCGGCGTGTGATCCGGACCAATATCGGCGCCCCATGCCCGGTAGCCCTTCTCGAGGCGAAGCGACTCGATGGCGCGGTAACCGGCGTTGACAAGCCCGTGCTTGACGCCCGACCACATCAGGGCGGCATAAACAGTCCGGGCGTGTTCCACCGGGATATGCAGCTCATAGCCCAGTTCGCCAACATAGGTCACCCGCAGCATCCGGACCGGTGCCCCGGCGAGGCCAAGTGTGCGCAGGCAACCGAAAGGGAAGACTTCGTTCGAGAGGTCTTCCCGTGTCATCTCCTGGAGAATGTCGCGCGATTTCGGTCCCATCAGCGACAGAACGGCATAAGACGAAGTGATGTCGAAGAGCTGGCAATCGCCGCCGTCTGGAAGATTGCGCCGGATCCAGTCGAAGTCGTGGGTCGCAAAGCCCGTCCCGGTGACGATGTAGAACTCGTCCTCTGACACCCGGCCGACGGTCAGGTCGCACTCGATACCGCCCCTGTCGTTCAGCATCTGGGTGTAGGTCAGCGATCCGGCCGGCTTGTCGATCCTGTTGGCACAGATCCAGTCGAGAGCCGCCAGGGCGTCCGGACCCTTCAGCGCGTATTTGGCGAAAGATGTCTGGTCGAAGACAACCGCCGCCTCCCGGGCCGCCTGGTGCTCGCGGCCAACGGCCTCGAACCAGTTCTGGCGGCCGAAGCTGTAGATATCCTCCGGCTTTTCACCCTTTGTCAGATCCGCGAACCAGTTCGGCCGCTCCCAGCCGAGCTTCTCTCCGAAACAGGCGCCCTGTTCTGCGAGCGCGCCATAAAGCGGCGACGTTCTGCAGGGCCGGCCGGAGCTGTGCTCCTCATGCGGCCAGGCGATGGTGTAGTGCTTGCCATAGGCTTCGAGCGTGCGGGTGCGCACCCAGTCGGTATCGAAATGCGGCCGGCCGAAGCGGCGAATGTCCGCGGCCCAGAGATCGAAAGGCGGTTCGCCCTTGTGAGCCCATTCCGCCAGCGCCATCCCCGCCCCGCCGCCGGAGGCGATACCGAAGGCGTTGAAGCCCGCGCCGACATAAAAATTCCGCAGCTCCGGCGCCTCGCCGATGATGAAATTGCCGTCGGGCGTGAAGCTTTCCGGACCGTTGGTCAACATCTTGACCCCGGCATTCGCAAGTGCCGGAACGCGGCCCAGCGCCAGTTCCATGATCTGTTCGAAGTGATCGAAGTTGCTGTCGAGCAACGTGTAGTGAAAGTCCTTCGGAATGCCGTCAACGGCCCAGGGGATAGGGTTCGGCTCGTAGCCGCCCATGACGAGACCGCCGACTTCTTCCTTGTAGTAGGTCAGGCGGTCCGGATCACGCAGGGTTGGCAGAGTTGAGGTCACGCCGTCGATGGCTTCCGTGATCATGTACTGGTGCTCGACGGAGACCAGTGGCACGGTGACGCCGTAACGCTTTGCAAAGTCCCGCGTCCACTGGCCGGCGCAGCAGATCACCTTTTCGCATTCGATGCGGCCCGCACTGGTCAGAACAGCCCTGATCCGGCCCTTGTCGATCTCCAGGTCCAGGACTTCCGTGTCCTCGAAGATCTTCACCCCTGCCATGCGCGCGCCCTTGGCAAGGGCCTGCGTGATGTCGGACGGGTTGGCCTGTCCGTCCGTCGGCAGAAAGGCCGCGCCGACCACGTCCGAGACATCCATCAGCGGCCACAGCTCCCTGGCTTCCGATGGCGTCAAGAGTTCCATCGGCAGGCCGAAACTGTGCGCCGTCGTCGCCTGGCGCTTGACCTCGATCCAGCGCTCCTCGTTGCAGGCAAGCCTCAGCCCGCCATTCATCTTCCAGCCTGTGCCAAGCTCTGTCTCCGCCTCGATCCGATTGTAAAGATCGACGGAATAACCGAGGAGCTGGGTGATGTTGGCGCTGGATCGCAACTGGCCCACAAGACCGGCTGCGTGAAAGGTCGTCCCGGAGGTTAGCTTCTTGCGCTCCAGGAGGACCGTATCCGTCCAGCCGAGCTTGCCGAGATGATAGGCGGTCGAACAGCCGATGATGCCGCCGCCGATGACAACCGCCTTGGCGGTTTTGGGGAGCTCCGTCATTCCGGTCCTCAGTTTGTTTGAAAATCCGACAGCGCCGCGCGGAACCGCGCAATGTTTTCGGCCGTATAGGCCGCATAGTCGAAGTCGATCGTGGACGTGATTTCCGAAACCATGCTCCACATGGTCTCGCGCAACAGCGACGCGCATTTCATGGCGCCGTATCGCCTGCGCAACCCGTCCGTGACCGGGGCGGCAAAATAGGTCTCCAGCATCCAGTCTTCCTGGGTTGCGCTCAGCTCGTTGTTCGAGGCAAGCCCGCCGAGATCGAAGAGCGGCGTGTTGAAGCCGGCATAGTCGTAGTCGATCAGCCAGAGCCGCTTGCCGTCGTCGAGAAAGTTGCTGGCCAGAAGATCGTTATGGCCGAAAACGATGTCGAACGGGCCGGCGGCTTCTTCCAGCTCCTTCCCCGCTTCGAGCAGCTCCGGCAGGAGCGTCGCATGGCTTGAGCCGCGCTCGATCAGTGTTGCGCCATAGTCGCGGATGACATGGAAGACCCAGAAGACCAGAACCGGTCCGCGCAGGTGGGACGGCAAGTTTTGGTGGCATGCCCTGACCAGCTCGAGAACACGCGGCAGCAAGTCCGAATGACGAATGTCTTCTTCCCGAAGCGTCCGGCCTTCGATGAAATCGAGCACCGTGAAGCGGCCTTCAGCAAAGACGACAGCGGGCGATAACCCGGCCGCATGGGCCGCCCTCGCGGCGGATCTCTCGTTGAACCGCATGATCTGGTGAAGCGGAATGTCGTCGCCGACACGCACCACGTATTTGCCTGTCTGGTCTTCGGCAACGTAGTTCACGTTGGTGATCCCGCCCACCAGCGGTTCAACCTTAACCTCCCCCTGCCAGATCGGCAGTGACCTGATTTCCGGCAACACGTCGGATAGGTTCATTGCATCGCCTTCCCGTCCCAGCCGGATCACGTTATGCGGTCCTTGCAGGTGCGTCCAGCATTGCCTAAAGGCTTCTCTCGTTGCTGATGAGCCACAAGGACCGGGAACCGGCCGAGCGAAGCACGAGCCGGGACCGGGGCGCCTCAAGCAGTCAAGAAATCTCTAAGATACATTTGAAACGCCCGGGCGCTCCGGTCCCGGATCTTCACTGCGCTACGTCCGGCAAGACGGTGGCAAAGGCCATGCCCTTATCGACAATCCAGCTTTTCAGAAGCTTGACGAGGCCTGGACCACGAGGACAGGAGATCAAGCCCCACCGAGCTTCTCCCATTCGGCGAGAACGGCTTCCCAGAGGCCGTTGGTCCACAGATCGGAGTGATCCACCCCTTCGACGATGATGAGCTTCTTGGGATCCTTCGCGAATTCGAACAGCCGCCTGCCGTGTTCGACCGGAATGATGCGGTCGGCGGTGCCGTGCAGGATCAGGACCGGGGCGGCGAAATTGGTGATCCGCTCGCGTGTCGGCATCTGGTCCTTCATCAAAAGGCTGACCGGCAGCCAGGGATAATCTTCAGACGCCATGTCGACCAGGGCGGTATAGGGCGCTTCAAGGACGAGCAGCCTTGTCTCGGGCCGTTCGGCGGCAACCGCTGTCGCCACGCCCGTGCCGAGGCTTTCACCATGGACGATCAGCGGCGACCCGGCAGCGGCAGCCCTGTCGAAATGCTCGAGGCCGTCCGCTAGCAGCGCCGCTTCGGACGGGCTACCCTGGCTGCCGGCAAAACCGCGATAGCTCGGGGCGTAGAGACCGAAGCCGCTGTCCAGGATCTGCTTGAAGCGTTTCCAGCGCGAAGAAACATTGGCCGAGTTGCCGTGAAAATAGAGAACGGTCGGCGCGCCCGCCTTTACCGGTGGGGCTCGCCAAACGGTTGCCTCTGAGCCGTCCGCCATCTTCACGGTCTCCACGATGACGGTTTCCAGCCCCTTTTCAGCAGGGGTCGCAAGCGCGCCGGTCGGCCGGAAGATGAAGCTGCGCTGGTTGAGATACATGTAGCCGGCAGCCACGCCATAAGCGACGGCAAGGGCAATTGCCACCTTCAGCAGCCCCTTGTAGACCCTGCGGCCCGAGGTGCTCTTCGTGTGTGTGTCGCGTTCGCCGGTTCCGGTTTCCGCCATCAATGGTCTCCTGTTCTTCGGCCTTATACGGCCGGACATCCCTGTCCGATCAAGGCGATGGCTACTTGCGGCCGAACAGCTTCTCGATGTCGGAAAGCTTCAGTTCCACCCAGGTCGGCCGTCCATGGTTGCACTGGCCGGAAAGCGGCGTCGCCTCCATGTCGCGCAGCAGCGCGTCCATCTCCTCCGGCCGCATGCGCCGGCCGGCGCGCACGGAACCGTGGCAGGCCATGGTGGCGGCAACATGATCGAGCTTTTCCTTCAGGCTGTCGGCCGTATCCCATTCGGCAAGTTCATCGGCAAGATTGCGAACCATGCCTTCAATATCCATATCGCCGAGGATCGCGGGCGTCTCGCGGACTGCGATCGCCCCTGGGCCAAAGGCCTCCAGCGCCAGGCCGACCTTTTCCAGGTCATCGGCACGCTCCGCCAGCCGGGCCGCGTCCTCTTCCGGCAGCTCGACGATTTCCGGGATCAGCAGCATCTGCCGCGGCACGTCCCGCTTTGCCAGCGCTTCCTTGAGGCGCTCGTAAACCAGGCGCTCATGGGCGGCGTGCTGATCGACGATGACGACGCCGTCCGCCGTCTGGGCGATGATATAGGTCTCATGCACTTGGGCTCTCGCCGCGCCAAGCGGCAGGCTGGTCTTTTCGATCTCCACCGGCACGTCATGGGCACGGGCATCGGCGGAAGGCACCGCGAAATCGGCAAAACCGTCCTGCCGGACAAATGCCTCCTGCGGCACTTCGGCGAAACCGGTTGCAGGTGCGCCCGCCGTTTCCAGCGGCCGGAACACATCCGGGTTCCACTGCGGCGCGGCAGCGCTGCGGACATAGCTGCTGCCGCCTCCGCCATTGCCACCATATGAGGTCGGGCTTGCAGGCGCCGATGGCCGGTAGCCCGGAGATGCGTAACCCGCCGACTGCGCACGGATGGCGTCGAGGGCGACGGAGGCGTTCGAGGTCGAGGAGCGGTGGCCTGATTGAACCAGGGCATGCTTGATCGAGCCGACCAGCAGGCCCCGCACCAGCTGGCTGTCGCGGAAGCGCACGTCGGCCTTGGCCGGATGGACATTGACGTCCACCTGAGCCGGATCGAGATCGATGAAGAGGACGACCACCGGGTGCCGGTCGCGGGCGAGCACATCGGCATAGGCACCGCGCAACCCCGACAGCAGCAGCTTGTCCTTCACCGGTCGGCCGTTGACGAAGAAGAACTGGTTCTGGGCGTTGCCGCGATGGTGGGTCGGCAGGCCGGCAAAGCCGGTGAGACGCACGCCCTCGCGCCCGGCGTCGATCTCCATGGCGTTGTCGACGAAGTCCTGACCGAGGATCTGCGCGATCCGGGCCAGATGCGGCTCGGCCCCGCGTGCCGCAGGCCAGCTCTGCGCCTGCCGGTCGGCGCCCGACAGCGAAAAGCCGATTTCGGGATATGCGAGCGCGATCCGCTTGACGATCTCGGTGATCGCTGACGCTTCCGCCCGGTCGGACTTCAGGAATTTCAGCCGCGCGGGCGTAGCGAAGAAGAGATCGCGGACCTCGACCTGCGTACCCCTGGTACGGGCGGCAGGCGCCAGCGGCTTTTCCCTGCCGCCTTCCACCGCAATGGCCCAGGCATGGTCTTCGTCCGCATGCCGGGTCTGGATGGCGAGCCGTGCAACGGAGCCTATCGAGGGCAGCGCTTCGCCGCGAAAGCCAAGCGTGCGGATGTCGAAGAGGTCGTCGTCGGAGATCTTGGACGTGCAATGGCGGCGGATCGCCAGTTGCAGATCCTCCTGGCGCATGCCCTCGCCGTCGTCGGAAACGCGCATCAGGGTCTTGCCACCGGCGGCCGTAACGATCTCGATGGATTTCGCACCGGCATCGACGGCGTTTTCGACCAGTTCCTTGATCACGCTCGCGGGCCGTTCGATCACCTCGCCGGCGGCGATCTGGTTGATCACCTGTTCGCCAAGCTGCCTGACCTTCATCCAACTCTCTCTTGCCGGTTTCGCACAGCGCTCTGTTCCTATATGGTCCGCGCCGAGTTTGCTTCGATTCTTTCGCCAAGCCTATCAGACCTACCGCAATCCGGGTGATCCGCAATGACCGTTTCCGCACCGCTTCTTGTCGACGGGCTGAATGCCCTCGCGCCGTCCTACAAGGGCATTCTGTGCGATGTCTGGGGCGTGTTGCACAACGGTGTATCGGCTTTTGAAGGCGCGCACAAAGCCTTAAGGACCTACCGCGAGGAAACCGGCGGCAAGGTCATCCTGATCACCAACGCACCGCGCCCGGCCAAGCAGGTCGGCGAGATGCTGGCCTCGCTCGGCGTGCCGGAGGGAACCTATGACGACATCGTCACCTCCGGCGACGTGACCCGCTCTGTGCTGGAGGCCGAGGGCAAGAACACCCTTCTCCATATCGGTCCCAACCGCGACCAGCCACTTTATCATGGCCTGGAAGCGACCTTCACCCTCAACGACGACGAAGCGGACGCGATCAGTTGCACGGGTCTTACCGACGACGAGGTGGAGACACCGGACGACTATCGCGAGCGGCTGCAGAAGCTGGCCGATCGCGGCCTGAAGATGATCTGCGCCAACCCGGATATCGTCGTTGAACGCGGCGACCGGCTGATCTGGTGCGCAGGCGCCCTTGCCCGTCTTTATGAGGATCTCGGCGGCGAGGTCGCCATCCTCGGCAAGCCGCATGCCCCGATCTACAAGGCGGCGCTCGAACGCTTCGAGAGGCTGACCGGCGAGAAGATGGCCAGGGAAGACGTGCTCGCCATCGGCGACGGCCTGCCGACCGACATTCGCGGTGCGGTCTCCCAGGACATCGACGTGCTGTTCATCACCGCCGGGATTCACGCTTCCGACTTCGGCCCGAGCGACGCCCCGGAAGAGCACCTCATCCGCCGCCGCCTCGCCGAAGAAGGCCTGCGCGCCCGCGCCGCCGTACCGCGTTTGTGGTGGTGACACCGGGACAAAGTTAACACCTCGGAACTGTCGCTCCGCGCTCTTTCTTCTTCCCTGCAGGTAAAACTCTGATCCGAAGCGTCTAAGCTTGCGCCCTTCTCCCCCCTTGCGGGGGAGATGTCAGCGAAAGCTGACAGAGGGGGGTGAAGCGTTTCCGGGAAATCGGAGAGGCCGTTTTAATACAATGGGCTGTCACCCCCCTCTGTCCGGTTCCCGGACATCTCCCCCGCAAGGGGGGAGAGGGGAGCAAGTGGGTTGTCCGCGTGCGACAAACAGCCCCCTCAGTCCTCCGTCTTAGCACCATGCCCGGAGAGATACGTCCGCACATACTCCCCGACATCCAGCCCGGCATGTCCCGGTCCGATGCCCATTTCCTTGACAAAGCCGGTGACTGCCAGCGGGGCAATCAGGGCGATGGCGAAGCGGAACGGGTCGCCGGGTTGAATCCGGCCTTTTGCCTGGTGGGTGGCAAGAATGCGCGCAACGCTCTGCATGTTCTGCATCAGCACGGGCGTTACCGCGCGCAGTTCCGGCTGGTGCGGCATCTGGGAAAAAAGCGTCAGGGCGAGGCCGCTATGCGTCTTGAAGGTGGCGAGATAGCTTTCAACGACGTTGCTCAGATCCATCTCGATATCGTCGCTTGCGGGCACCAGTGCAAAGGGTGCCTTGGCGAGCGTGTCGCTGATCGCCGCTTCCATCAGCGCAGCTTTCGAGCCAAAGCGCCGGAACAGCGTAACCTCGTTCACACCTGCCCGTTCGGCAATGTCCCTTGTCGTCGTGCCATTGAAACCGCGTTCGCAGAACAGCGCCACCACCGCGGCATAAATATCTGAAATGTCGACACTTCTGGGCAAAATCACTGCCGCGCGTGACACGCAGCCCTCTATGTTTCGGCATTTTGAGCACGCGCCAGCTAACGGCAAGGAGCACATGATTGCAAGCGACTACTTGCAAAAAATCACTGCCAGCCTTAAATGCAAGTCATAACTTGCAATAAGCAACCAGGCGGACGAAAGCGTTCGTGTCCTGCTATCATCAAGCGCTCACGGAATGCGCGTATCAGGACCTGACTTTCGTGCGCCGCCGCAACCCGCAACCGGAGACCCGCCGTGCCCTTCCCGCGCAAACTCCTGATCCTGCCGCCCGTGCTTGCCGGGGCCGCCGTGCTTTATCTCGCCGTCAGCGGAAAGGAAGCACCGAAACGGGCGGATCTCGGCGAGACCGCGACCGTCGTCCGGGTGGTAACCGCCACCCCGCGCCCCTTCGTGCCGCGGGTGACCGGATACGGCACCGTCGATCCGGCACGCACACTGGATGCCATTGCCCAGGTGTCGGGCCGCGTCACCTTCATCAATCCGAATTTCAAGCGCGGCGATTTCATTGCCGAGGGTGACATTCTGCTGACCCTGTCGACGGAAGACTATGAGCTGGAAATCGCGGAAGCCCAGACGGATATCGCCGGCGCCGACGTCGATCTGGAAGAGCTTGCCGTGACACTGGAAACCCAGAAGAAGTCGCTGGAGATCGCGAAGGCCGGGCTGGAGCTGGAGGAGCGCGAACTCAAACGGCTGAAAACCTTGCTGGAGCGCAAGGTCATCTCCGACCAACAGGTGGAGAACCAGGAAAGCGCCGTTCTGCAGCAGCAATCCACCGTACAGGATCTGGAAAACGACATCGCTCTCAACCCGGTGAAGCGCAAGGCGCTGGAGCAGGCGAAGGCGAAAAACCAGGTGCGGCTGGATACGGCCAAGCTGAACCTCGCCCGCACGACCATCCGCGCACCTTTTGATGCCCGTGTCTCGAAGGTCAACGCCGAGATCGACCAGTTCGTCGCCGCTGGCACATCCGTCGGCGGGCTGGACGGTGTCGATGCTGCCGATATCGACGTGCAGATCAGCCCGGCAAGCATGGCCGGTTTCGCCAACCTCGCCTTTCCGGGGTTGCTCGATACGGAGGAAGGTGTCCTGAAGGCCCGCCGCTCTCTCGACCGGCTTTCGGCAAAGGTTCGCGTCGGCTCCGCCGGCGATGCCGCCATTTGGGAGGCCCGGGTCAAAAGGATCAGCGACACGGTCGATCCCGATACGCGCTCCATCGGCCTGATTGTCACCGTCGACAAGCCCTATGACACGATCCGGCCGGGCCTGAAACCGCCGCTCGTCAAGGGCATGTTCGCGGAAGTGGAACTTTCCGCCCCGCCCGTCCCGGACCAGGTGCTGCTGCCGCGCAATGCGGTGCAGGGCGGACAACTCATGACCGTTTCCGCCGAAAGCCGGCTTGAACTCGCGCCTGCCGAGATCGCTTTTCAGGTCGACGATGTGGTCGTTCTCAAATCCGGCCTGGCGCCCGGAACGAAAGTCATTGTCAGCGACGTGTCGCCGGTGATCGAAGGCATGCTGTTGCAGCCTGTGGAAGACGAGGCGGTGTCTGTCGGCCTAACCCGGGCTGCGGGCCCGGCAGCGGCAGGCGGTGAGGCACAAAAATGATCCGTTTTTTCGCCCTGCACCCCACCGCCGCCAACCTGATAATGGCGGGTTTCATCATCCTCGGACTTCTGAATGTGCCGAACCTTCTGATGGAGACCTTCCCTCAGGTTCCGATAAAGCGGATCACGGTCAATGTCGCCTATCCGGGCGCGACCTCGGCCGATGTCGAACGCACTGTTTGCCGGCGCATCGAGGATGCGCTCGACGGGATCGAGAATATCGACGAACTGAAATGCGATTCCCGGGAGAACATGGCGCTGGCGACGGTCAAGATCGTCGAAGGCAAGGATATCGGCCAGCTGCTGCTGGATGTCGACCGGGAGATCAACGCGATCTCCGACTTCCCCGACGGGGTCGAGGACCCGGTCATCGAGGAAGCCGGACGGCTGAGCGCCGCCGTATCCGTCGTCATCACCGGCATCGGGGACAAGCCGCAGCTGAAGAACTATGCCGAGGCGGTCAAGGAGCGGATGCTGAAATTCGGCGGCATTCCGCAGGTGGAAATCTCCGGCTTTTCCGACCGCCAGTTCCGCATCGAGGTGCGCGATGCTGCCGCCCGCGAACTCGGACTGACGCTCGCCGAAATCGCCAACACGCTGAGCCGGCAGAATATCAGCGCACCGTCTGGCGAAATCACTACCGAAGGCGGATCGATCCTGCTGCGTTTTGCAGACGAACGGCTCGCGGCCGATGCCTACGCTTCGGTCGTTGTCGCTTCTTCGCCGCAGGGAGGGCAGATCAAACTCGGCGACATAGCCACCATCACCGACCTCTTCGAGGACGAAGAGGTTGAAACGCGCCTCAACGGCCAGCTCGCGGCGGTGCTCGACGTCTCGATGACCCGCAACGACGACCTCATCAAGGTGGTCGAACATGTGCAGGACTTTGTCGATCAGGAACAGGCCCGCGCGGCGCCCGGCGTCACCTTCACCCTCATCAATGACGGCTCCATCGTGCTGAAGGACCGGCTGTGGATGCTGGTCGACAATTCGCTGCAGGGGCTGGCACTGGTGGTCGCGGCCATGTGGATTTTCTTCGGCGGCCGCCAGGCCTTCTGGATCGGCATGGGCCTGCCGGTCTCGTTCCTGGGGGCTCTTGCGGCCATGTCCCTGCTCGGCCTCACCATCAACATGCTGTCCATGGTAGCGCTGCTGATCGTCGTCGGCATCATGATGGACGATGCCATCGTCATTTCGGAAAACATCGCCACAAAGCGCCAGCAGGGCCTCAAACCGCTCGACGCGGCCGTTGAAGGCACGCTGCAGGTGGCGCCCGGAGTCCTTTCCTCTTTCCTGACGACAGCAGCGATCTTCGGTTCGCTGGTCTTCATCAAGGGCGATATCGGCGATCTCCTGCGGGTTATCCCGATCGTGATGCTGCTGGTGCTGGCCGTCTCGCTGGTGGAAGCCTTCCTGATCCTGCCCAATCACCTGTCGCATGGCAGCGCCCGGGACAAGCCCAACCGGGTAACCGCCAAGGCGGAGGCAGGAGTTTCATGGATCCGTGAACACTTGGTCGGTCCTGCAGCCACCTGGTCCGTGCGCAACCGCTATTTCACCGTCGGTTTCTGCGTGATGATGTTCCTTGCCTCCGTCTCGCTGCTTGCCGGCGGCGTGGTCAAGTTCCAGGCCTTTCCGAATGTGGAAGGCGATCAGATCGAGGCACGCATCGAGCTGCCGGCCAGCGCCACGCTTGCCGGCACGCGCAAGGTCGTGGCCGAGACCGTGGCGGCGCTGGAACGCATGGATGCGGCCCTGTCGCCGCGCAATCCGGACGGGGCCTCGCTTCTCAAGAACGTGCTGGTCCGTTTCGACGAGAACAGTGACGCCGGTACCAGCGGCGCCCACCTGGCAACGCTTCATGTGGATCTGCTGGACGGTGCCGACCGCGCTGCGGGCAACCAGGAAATCCTGACGGTCTGGCGGCAGGAGATGCCCGGGACGCTGGACGTGCGGCGCATCGTCATCACCGAATCGGCCATCGGTCCGGCTGGCCGCGCCATTGAATTGCGTCTGGCCCATCCCGATCCGGCAGTGCTCGACAAGGCGTCCGAAGACCTGCAGGCGTGGCTCAACGGCTATCAGGGCGTTTACAACGTCTCTGACGATCTCAGCCTCGGCAAGCCGGAGCTTGCCCTGTCGCTGAAGGACGGCGCAGGCGCCGTCGGTCTCGACGCCAAGGAAATCGCCGACCAATTGAAGGGCGCCTATAACGGCATCACCGCCGACGAGGTGCAGGTCGGTGCGGAAAGCTTCGAGGTGGATGTGCGGCTTGCGGGTATCGACCGCAATAGCTTGGGCGATCTGGAACTCTTCACCATCGAGACGCCGTCGGGCCACCGGGTGCCGCTCGGGACGGTCGCCAATATCCGGTCCGAACGCAGCTATACCAGGATCAACCGCATCGACCGGCTACCGACGGTAACGGTGACCGGCGACGTGCTTCTGGGTGTGGCCAATGCCAACGAGGTGGTCAAGGACACGGAAACCCGGTTCCTGCCGCAGCTTCTGGAAGACTATCCCGGCCTTGAGGCCTCGACGGAGGGACAGAACGCGGAGGCCGCCAAAACCCAGGCGTCGATGGTATCGGCGCTCGGCACCGGCCTGATCTTCGTCTTTATCCTGCTGAGCTTCCAGTTCCGCAGCTACACCGAGCCGGTTGTCGTCATGACGCTGATCCCGATGGCGCTGATCGGCGCCGTCTGGGGCCATTTCCTGATGGGCATCGATTTCGCCATGCCCAGCATGCTCGGCTTCATTTCGCTCGCCGGGATCGTGGTCAATGATTCGATCCTGCTGGTCAAATTCATCAAGGACGAACACGACCCGCAAATGCACAGTGTCGCGGACATCGCCCCGCTTGGCGCCAAGGCCCGTTTCCGCGCGATCCTGTTGACCTCGGTCACGACGATCGCCGGCATGATGCCGCTGCTTTTCGAGACGAGCCCGCAGGCCCAGGTGCTGATCCCCCTGGTCACCTCGATCTCCTTCGGCCTCATCGGCACGACGCTGATGATCGTCTTCGTCGTTCCGGCGTTCTACACCATCCTCGACGATTTCGGCCTGACGTCGCTGGCGAGGGAACGTGAAGCGCATCGGGAGAAGGTGGCGGCGAAGACGATCTAAGACAAAGCATCTCTGTCGTCATCCCGGCCAAGTAAAGCGCGAGCCGGGATGACTTCGGATAGAATACGAAAATGCAAAAAGGCCCCCGAAACGGGAGCCTTTGAACCTTGATCTTTATGCGTGCTGATCAGTCGAACAGCTTGTCGATATCCGCCTGAGCGTCGCCGAGAAGGGCGTCGATGTCGTCCTGGGAGACGCCTTCGCCGGAGTGCTGCGGGCCGTGCAGGATGAGCTCGCGCTTGCGGCGTTCGGCTTCGGTTTCCTCGATCGCCGCATCCAGATCTGCGGGAATGCGCAGATGTTCGATGAAGGAGGAAACACGCTCGTCGATATAGCGCAGCGTCTCGACAACTTTCGAGATGCGCTGGCCGGTGATGTCCTGGAAGGTGCAGGCCTCGAAGATGCTGATCATCTTGTTGCTGACCAGCTCTTGATAGGCCTCAGGGTCGCTGGTGTCAGCGCCCATGATCTCTTCGGCTGCTTCCATGATGGTGTTGGTGGCGTCTTCCGTCGCCTCGACGATGGCGTCGAGTTCGCGGCCGGCATCCGGGATCTTGTTGCCGGTCATGTCCTTGGCGCGCAGCTGGGAGATTTCCTCCTTCATGCGCCGGATTTCCTTGGCAATCAAGGTCAGCTCTTCAGTCACGGCCGGCTGAACGGTCGACAGGAAGTCAGACATCGATCCCGACATGACTTCTGCAAGATGCATCACGTCCGTGAGGGAAACTTCACCTTGCCGGCTTTTGTTCTCTTGCAGGAAGTCGATTACCCGCGCGATGTTTTCCTGTTTCATGCTGGCCACCAGATCGAGCCTTTCCATCTTGATAGCATCCTCCGAAGTGCGGCCCCTTCTGGGCCGCTATTATTGTGCGGATGCGTCAAAACTGACCTGGCCTGCCTGCCCGGCAAGACCACGCCGATCTGTTCACCCGTCTGGCACCGGCGGAGCTGCGCCCCATCGCAGGCCCCCGCCAAGTGCAAGAGTTTAGTCGGAGAAGACCGCCTCGATCTTGCCTTTCAACGTCTGGGCGTTGAACGGCTTCACGATGTAATTGTTCACGCCGGCTTTTTTCGCGGCGATAACGTTTTCCGTCTTGGATTCAGCGGTCACCATGATGAAAGGCGTCTTGCTGAGGCTGCCGTCGGCACGAACCTGCTTGAGCAGCTCGTAACCGGTCATCGGCTCCATGTTCCAGTCGGAAATGACCAGGCCATAACGGCGCTGTTTCATCTTTTCCAGTGCTTCGGTGCCGTCCGCAGCATCGTCGATGTCTTCGAAACCAAGCTGCTTGAGCAGGTTCCGAATGATGCGAATCATCGTTTTGTAGTCATCGACCACGAGGACCGGCATCTGAAGATCAAGGGCCATTGTCTACTCCATACTGTCAATTTGCGCGGCCCCTGGCCGTGGGCCGGTGGAAACGCGTTATGACTTCGAAGGAGAGTGACACATTAATTCGTGTCCTCACCTCCCCACACTCAATGCAATCTACCGATGGCCCCTGAAAAGACCGTTAATAACAGGCGTTTTTTTTGTTCACCCAAAGCACAATTGCCAGAACACCTTGCAACGCCTAGCGTCCGCCAGGCCTGAAAAATGACAATGGGGGGTGAAACTCGTGATGCTGGAACTACAGAAACTCTGCTTTGAGGACCTTTCAGTGGGCATGAGCGAAGTGCTCGTCAAGCATGTCAGCTCCTCGGATGTGGTCGGTTTCGCGGAAGTATCCGGCGATCGCAATCCGATCCATCTGTCGGAGCATTTTGCCGCCAGAACCCCCTTCAAGACGAGAATCGCCCACGGTCTTTACACCGCCAGCCTGATTTCGGCTGTGCTCGGCACGCGCCTGCCCGGACCTGGCGCCATCTATCTGTCGCAGACCCTCAACTTCAAGGCTCCGGTCCGCATCGGCGACGACGTCAAGGTGATCGTCACGGTCGAAGAGCTGATGGAGCGCGGCAACCGGGCCCGTCTTTCCTGCATCTGCAGTGTCGACGACACGGTCGTCCTGGAAGGCGAAGCCCTTGTGAAGGTGCCCTCCCGCGACGAAGACCGTTCCGGCCTCTGAACAGCGCCGGCGACCGGTCTCTCCTCCGCTCCATCCCTATCTTGACCTTTTGGCGCGATGGCGGCAGGTTCCACGCCAGCTTCGGCGGCTCTTGCGTTTCAGGTCCGGCCGGCCGGGCTGCTTTCTTTCCGGACACCGGCTCTTCGGCCTGTCCCGGCCGTCTGTTCGCGCGAAGGTCTGCTGCATGAGCCCCACTGATCCCTCCAGGTTCCTGATTGCCGAAAGTCTTGATGCCTTTCCGGCGGAGCTGAAGGGCGGCATTGTCGCCATCGGGAATTTCGACGGACTGCACCGGGGACACCGGGCCGTTCTCGACGCTGCGCTCGGTCTCGGTCACGGCACCCATCATCCGGTCTTCGCCATGAGCTTCGAACCGCATCCGCGCACCGTATTCAATCCGGCAAACCCGGTCTTCCGGCTCACCCCGCTCCCCCAGAAACTGGACATGCTGCGGACCTACGGTCTCGACGGCGCGCTGATCCTGCCCTTTACACGGGACTTCGCTGGGATCGAGGCAAACGCCTTTGTCCAGGACATCCTCATCGACACGCTGGGTATCTCGCACGCGGTCACCGGCTACGACTTTCATTTCGGCAAGGCGCGGCTGGGCACACCTGACTACCTGCGCACCGCCGGGGCAGAGCACGGTTTCGGGGTCACCATCGTCCAGCGCGAGGAAGACGAGGGGGCAGAGGTGATTTCCTCCACCCGCATCCGCGATTGCCTCGCCCGCGGCGATATTGCCCAGGCGAACGGGCTGCTCGGTTACCGCTGGTATTTCGAGGCATTGGTTCAGCACGGCGACAAGCGCGGCCGCGATCTCGGCTATCCGACGGCCAATCTCAATCTGGGGGACGGCTGCCCGCTGAAACACGGCATCTATGCGGTCAAGGTCAAGACCGGCGACGGCTGGCACAATGGCGTTGCCAGCTACGGCCGCCGCCCGACATTCGACAATGGCGCTGCCCTTTTCGAAGTGCATCTCTTCGACTTTTCCGGCGATCTCTACGGCAAGGAGATGAAGGTGCACCTGATCTCCTACCTGCGCGGCGAGGAGAAATTCGACAGCGTCGAAGCCTTGATCAAACAGATGGACCAGGACAGCGCGGAAGCCCGGGCAGCCCTTGCCTCTCTGCAGCCCCTGTCGGAAATCGACCAGAAGCTGCTGGAATTCACCGAGTAAACAAACGCCTGCTCCATTAAGGTGGCAGTGTCGCTACCCCAATTTCATTTTCTCCGGGGCAATTCTTCTGGTCCCGGTGCCTGGTTTCTTGCGCGGATGCGGTTTTCGACCTTCGAAAGGCGCTCCTGAGGTTCCTCAACGATGAAGCGTCTTTCGCCCTCGCCGACTGCCGGGTCCGACGACCAGAACCCGCTCACAGCGATCCTTCTGATGTCCTCGGCCATGTTTCTGCTGCCGGTCATGGACATTACCGCCAAATACCTGTCCGCCACGCTGCCGCCGATCGAAATCACCTTCGGCCGCTTTTTCTTCCAGCTTCTGATCAGCCTCGGCATTGCAGTCGTCACGGGACGGATTTCACGGCTGAGGGGGCAGCAACCGGTCGTCAATTACCTGCGCGGCATTCTGCTTGGAACTGCGTCGCTGTGTTTCTTCACGTCCGTGAAATACATGTCCGTTGCCACGGCAATCTCGATCTTCTTCATCGAGCCGATGGTTCTGACCGTGCTGGCGGCGGTGCTGCTCAAGGAACAGGTCGGACCGCGCCGGATCGGTGCCATCCTGGTCGGGCTCGTGGGAACCGTCATCGTGCTGCGACCGACGCTGGCGGAGATCGGTCTGGTCAGCCTGCTACCGGTGGTGACCGCGATCCTGTTCTCGTTCTACCTCATCATCAACCGGCTCTATCCGGTGCGTGACGACCTGCTGACGATCCAGTTCAGTGCCGGCCTTTCCGGCACGCTGCTTCTGGGATTGGGACTGGTCATCGGCCGGCTTGCCGGTATCGAAGGCATGGAATTCCAGATGCCGGATTTGTCCCAGTCCGGCCTGCTGGCGCTGATCGGGCTGATTTCCTTTGCCGGGCATGGTCTCGTGGTCTCCGCCTTCCAGCGCGGCAGTGCCAGCATGCTGGCGCCGCTGCAATATCTGGAAATCGTCAGCGCGACGCTCTTCGGCTATCTGGTCTTTGCCGATTTTCCCGACGGCCCGACCTGGGCCGGCATGTCGCTGATCGTCGCCAGCGGGCTCTATATCACCCACCGCGAACGAAAGCTGAAACAGGCTGCCTCAGGCTGAGACAGTGGCGGGTGTTGCGTCTGCGGAAATCCGGCGCAGTCCCATCCAGATGAGCAGCAGGGGCAGAAGCGGAGCAATCGGCAACTGCAGCCAGACTGCGAACGGACTGGTGGAGGCCGACAGGCCGATCACCAGAAAGAGCGCGAATTTCTCGTAAGGCAGAAAGCCGTTCCTGAGCCCTTCGCGGATCAGGAAGGCGCAGGGCACGACCATCAGCGTCAGATCGTAGGACAGCGCGAAAGGTGTCACAAGCAAGGCGCCGCCAACAAGGACGGGCGCACGCACCGCCATGTCCTGCGACCTGCGCCAGGTCATCCAGACGCAGGCGGCAGCACCGATGCCGACACCTGCCTGCAGCACCATGGAGGGCAGATGGGCAAGCCCCAGGACCCTGCCCGCACCATAGACCGAGATCATCTTGCCCCACTCGACGCCGCCAAGCTCCATCATGGCTGCGGCAACCGGCGCCTGCTGCCAGAACACCTGCCAGACACCAATCCCGAGCACCGCGGCACTGAGGCCCGCGAAGACAAGCGTCGTGACGGAAGCGCTGAGGAAAGTCCGCCAGTTGAGGCTGGCGATTAGCGCCACCGGCGCCAGGATGCCGAGTTGCGGCTTGATGGTCAGGAGCCCGAGCGCAATGCCGGCCAGAACCATGCGGTTGCGCTCGATACCGACCAGGAAGAGACCGTAGAGCGCCGCCGTCAGGGTCGCGTTCTGACCGTGAAAGGCATTGTTGGCGCAGGCCGGAATGAGGATCAGGCAGGCCGCCAGCATCCATTTGTCGGTGATCAGCCGGCAGGCGAGCAACAAGAGCCCTGTGGTCAAGACAATGAAGGCTGCAAAGGCGATCTTGTAGGGCAGCAGCGCAAACGGCATCTGCAGCATCTGGAAGGTTGGCGGATAGAAGAAGCCGAAGACCGTGTCAGATCCGGTGAAGTTCTTCTGGATCGCCGCGAATTCCGCCGGGATAAAAGCAAGCTCCGGCGTGCCCTTGAGCGCCTCGCCGCCGGAGAGCCAGAAGCTCAGGTAATCCATCAGCAGCGTGCCATTGGGCGCGCCATAGGTATTCGGGACCATGAGCATCCAGATGAGGCCCAGCGTCAGGCCGATGGCCGAGCATAGGCAGGCAAAGCCGACCCGGTCCCAGGAGAGCCAGTCGCCGGAAACGACGCCCCGGTGCCACAGCCCTGCAGGCTGCTCCGGCCCGGCGGAGAGTTTTGCGTCAAGAGCCATACGTGCCGTTCATCCCGTCTTTAGAACCAAGTGTCCCGGTCCCTAGTGGTTCGATTCTGACATTTGCATCCCCCTGCTGCTAGCGCTGGAGCAAATGTCAGAATCATAAGAACCACTAGATAAATATATGATTCTAGTGGAGCTTTTGAATTTGACATTTGAGCATCAGCCTAGCCGCGAGCGGGACTCAAATGTCAAATTCGCTCCACTAGATGACCGAGAGACATTCATATTCGGTTACTCCTTCGCCGTTTTCAGAAGTTGCCGGCTCTTTCGGCAAGCAAACCACGACGGATTGTCCGGAACATCTTTATTCATCGGCGAAGTGCTGCTATGTCCCTTGCCATGCAACACGAGGCACTGATCGTCATCGCCCTGCCGGTGACCGCGATAGCGCGAATTAGGTGCCCGGCCTTCGGCTGACGCGGCAACGCGGCGCCAGGGACCGGGTTCTTCCAGTTTTCATGTTGCCGCCCGGAAACGGGCAGGTAATCACCCGACATTGACCTGCGGGCGACACGCCCGAACGACCGGATCGACTTGACGATGACCGAGACAGTTAAACGCGACTATTCCGAAACGCTGAATCTGCCGCAGACCGAATTTCCGATGCGCGCCGGCCTGCCCCAGAAAGAGCCGGAAATCCTGGCCCGCTGGCAGCAGCTGGACGTCTACAGAAAGCTGCGCGAGCAGGGCAAGGGCCGCGACAAGTTCGTGCTCCACGACGGTCCTCCCTACGCCAACGGCAACATCCATATCGGCCACGCGCTCAACAAGACGCTGAAGGACATCGTCACCCGCTCCATGCAGATGATGGGCTTTGAGAGCAACTACGTGCCCGGCTGGGACTGCCACGGCCTGCCGATCGAATGGAAGATCGAGGAACAGTACCGCGCCAAGGGCAAGAACAAGGACGAGGTGCCGATCAACGAATTCCGCAAGGAATGCCGCGACTTCGCCGAACACTGGATCGACGTCCAGCGCAAGGAGTTCAAGCGCCTCGGCATCGAGGGCGACTGGGACAACCCGTATCTGACCATGCGCTTCGAAAGCGAGGCGGTGATCGCAAACGAACTGATGAAGTTCGCCATGTCCGGCCAGCTTTATCGCGGCTCCAAGCCGGTGATGTGGTCGGTCGTCGAAAAGACTGCCCTTGCCGAAGCCGAGATCGAATACCAGGACTACCAGTCCGACATGATCTGGGTGAAGTTCCCGGTGGAAAGCGCCGGCGGCAGCGACGAAGCGGCCGTTGACGAATTGCTGGACGCTGCCGTCGTCATCTGGACGACCACGCCCTGGACCATCCCGGGCAACCGCGCCATCAGCTATTCCTCGCGCATCGCCTACAGCCTCTATGAGGTGACCCAGGACGGCCTGCCGGACGACAACTGGGTGCAGCAGGGCGACAAGCTGATCCTGGCCGATGCGCTGGCGGACGAAGTGTTCAAGAACGCCCGCATCACCGATTTCGTTCGTGTGCGCGCCGTCAGCAACGACGAGCTGGCGACGCTCACCTGTGCCCATCCGCTGGCAGAGCTTGGTCTTGGCGGCTACGAGTTCGACGTGCCGCTACTCGACGGCGATCATGTCACCGACGATGCAGGCACCGGTTTCGTGCACACGGCTCCCGGCCACGGTACGGATGACTTCGAGATCTGGATGGACAGACGCGCCGAACTGGAAGCGCGCGGCATCAACACCGCGATCCCGTTCACGGTCGCCGATGACGGCTTCTACACCAAGGACGCACCTGGTTTCGAAGGCTGCGAAGTCATCACCCACAAGGGCGAGAAGGGCAAGGCCAACAAGGCCGTCATCGAGAAGCTGAAGGAAAGCGGCAACCTGATCGGCCTCGGCCGGCTGAAGCATTCCTATCCGCATTCCTGGCGCTCCAAGAAGCCGGTGATCTTCCGCAACACGCCGCAGTGGTTCGTCTATATGGACAAGCAGCTGGACGGCGAAGGCGACACGCTGCGCACGCGCGCGCTGAATGCCATCGACGAGACCCGCTTCGTACCGGGCGGCGGCCAGAACCGGCTGCGCTCCATGATCGAGAACCGTCCGGACTGGGTGCTGTCGCGCCAGCGCGCCTGGGGTGTGCCGATCACAGTCTTTATCCATAAAGAAACGGCCGAAGTCCTGAAGGACGAAGCCGTCAACGCCCGCATCTATGATGCCTTCCTCGCCGAAGGCGCGGATGCCTGGTACGAGGCCGGCGCCAAGGAACGCTTCCTCGGAAACGACTACAAGGCAGGCGACTGGGACATGGTCACCGACATCCTGGACGTCTGGTTCGACAGTGGTTCCACCCACGCCTTCGTCCTGGAAAAGCGCGGCGATCTTGCGCCGAAGCGCAAGAAGGACGGTGGCAAGGACTACGTGCTTTACCTGGAAGGTTCGGACCAGCATCGCGGCTGGTTCCATTCCTCGCTCCTGGAAAGTTGCGGCACGCGCGGTCACGCGCCCTATGACGCGGTGCTGACCCACGGCTTCACCATGGCCGAGGACGGCCGCAAGATGTCGAAGTCCCTCGGCAACCAGGTGTTCCCGCAGGACGTCATCAAGCAGTACGGCGCCGATATCCTGCGCCTGTGGGTGGCTTCCACCGACTATTGGGAAGACCAGCGCCTCGGGCCGGAAATCATCAAGACCAGCGTCGACAGCTACCGCAAGCTGCGCAACACCCTGCGCTGGATGCTGGGCTCACTGGCCCATGCCACCGGCGAGGAGGTCGCGCTGGCCGACATGCCGGAACTGGAGCGGCTGATGCTGCACCGGCTGGCCGAACTCGACGCCATGGTCCGCGAAGCCTATTGGGAGTTCGACTACAAGAAGGTCACCCACCAGCTCTTCACCTTCATGACGGTGGAACTGTCGGCCTTCTATTTCGACATCCGCAAGGACGCGCTTTACTGCGACGCGGCGTCGTCCACCCGCCGCAAGGCTTCGCTCTACGTGATCGACAAGCTGTTCAACTGTCTCGTCACCTGGATGGCGCCGATGCTGCCCTTCACCATGGACGAGAGCTGGACCTCCCGCTACGGCGAAGGCGCCTGCGTCCATCTGGAGCAGTTCCCTTCAGTTCCGGCCGAGTGGCGCGACGATGCGCTGGCGGCCAAGTGGGCGAAGATCAAGACCGTGCGCCGGGTCATCACCGGTGCGCTGGAAATCGAGCGCCGCGAAAAGCGGATCGGCTCTTCGCTGGAAGCCCATCCGGTGGTGCATGTCACCGATCCGGAACTGATGGAGGCGCTGAAGGGCAAGGACATGGCCGATATCGCCATCACCAGCCAGCTGACGCTTTCCACCGAACCGGCACCGGCCGGAGCCTTCACGCTGGACGACACCAGGGGCGTTGCCGTGGTGCCGGCGCTGGCTGAAGGCACCAAATGCGCCCGGTCCTGGAAGATCCTGCCGGAAGTCGGCACCGACCCGGACTATCCGGACGTGACCCTGCGCGATGCCGCGGCCCTGCGCGAGTGGGATGCGGCCCACGTTGCGGCGTAAGGACAGCGGTGGAACGATGACCGGCACGCCCGATGCAGCCTCAGCGAAGCAGCCCCTTTTCTGGGGCCGCTTCAGCGCGTTCGTCTTCACGGTCGCCCTTATCGGGCTGGTGCTCGACCAGGCCACGAAGCTCTGGCTGGTCTACGGTTTCAAGCTTGCCGAAAATGGTCCCGTCGACCTGTTGCCCTTCCTTGAAATCGTGCTGGTGTGGAACCGGGGCATTTCCTACGGGCTCTTCCAGCAGGATGGCGATCTTGGCCGCTGGATCCTGGCCGGAGTGACGATCGCCGTCACCATTGGCCTCTGGATATTGTCGGCGCGCTGCCGGACGAAACTGGTGGCGCTTGCGCTCGCCCTCGTGATCGGGGGAGCCGTCGGCAACGGCATCGACCGGATCGTCTTTGGCGCCGTCGTCGACTTCGTGCACTTCCACGTCGGGTCCTTCTCCTGGTACGTCTTCAACCTGGCAGATGTGTGGATCGTTGCGGGTGTCGCCGGTCTCCTGTATGACAGTTTCCGAAATGGTCCTAATTCAGCCGTAAAATAGCGGTTTAACGCTGGACAGACTTTATAGTTGGCGCACAGCTGCCGGCTGATTTGAAAGAGATATCGAGAGGTCTGCGCGTGCGGACGGTAGTTGGGTTGGTAAAGAATCTTGCGGTGCTGGCGGTAATCGCCGGTCTGGCCGCGTGCGAGGCCGCAGACGGGACGACCCAGGCGCCGGACGTTGCCCTGGTCAATTCCGTGATGAAGGGCCTTGGCGCCGTTGATCCCAATGAAAAGCCGATCGACTACAAGCCCCGCGCTCCTCTTGCCATGCCCGCCGAGACGGCGAAACTTCCGGAACCGGAGACGAATGTCGCTGGCACCAATTCCCCCGACTGGCCGCAGCAGAAAGAAAACGAACAGCTGACCGAACTCCGTCAGATCTATGCAGGATCGGGCAAGTCCGGCAGCATGAACCAGGAGCCGCTGACGCCCGAACAGATGCGCGGTTTCAAGATTACCGGCGTGACCGGCCAGGGCCGCAATCTGGAAGCGGAGCGCCGCGACAACGAGATCACCGAAGGTGGCCTCCTGACACGCGAAGAACAACGCAAGGAATGGGAAAAGCTGCAGCAGCTGCGTGCGCAGCAGGCCGGCCTCGACCAGAGCGGCCTTGCTTCGCGCCGCTACCTGACCGAGCCGCCCACCGACTACAGCACACCTTCGCCCGATGCGCCGATGCCGGAAGTCGTGAAGAAGAAAAAGAAGCCTTCCAATCACGACGAATATACCGCCAAGCCGCTCGATCCGCGTTGCCTGGAAGGCGAACAGCAATACTGCAACTGAGGCCGTACTCGTCTTAGTCTGCAACAGATCAATTCAACCGGACGGCAGTCTTCAGGCTCGCCGTCCGTTTTGTTTGGCGGCTTCCATTCCACTCCGCGCTTACCCGGCCTGATAACGGCGCACGTGGACTGACACTGAGGCATCCATTGCCTCGGGTCCGGACGGCTGCCCCCAGTTTCCGGTGGATTTCCGCCGATGACAAAAATGTAACGGGACCTTGAGCGGCCGGCGCCTATATTGATGACACAATCCGCAGGCCTGTTGGCTGAAGAGACAAGACAGGAGTTGCACGTGCCCCCCTCACTTAGCCGGCGTCTTCGATTTCCCCGTTTCCACGTGACCCGGCCGCTTTGCCTGGCGCTTGTGCCGGTGCTTCTTTTCAGCGACGGCGCCTTGGCAACTCCGGCAACCGCGCCCGTTGCGAACCTGGCCAGGAGTGCAGCAGAAGGCTCTCTGGTGATTGCTCCGAACCTTGAGAGCTTCATTCTGGACAACGGGCTGCAAGTGGTTGTCATCCCCGACCGGCGGGCGCCGGTCGTCACCCACATGATCTGGTACAAGGTTGGATCCGCCGACGAGCCGGAGGGCCAGTCGGGCGTTGCGCATTTCCTGGAACACCTGATGTTCAAGGGCACGACCGAAAACCCGGACGGCGCTTTCTCCAAGATGGTCGCAGACAGGGGCGGCCAGGAAAACGCCTTCACCAGCACGGATTACACAGCCTATTTCCAGAAGGTCGCCAAGGAACATCTGCCGCTGATGATGACGCTGGAAGCCGACCGGATGCAGAACCTGATCCTCACCGATGCCGTCGTTGCTCCGGAACGCGACGTGGTTCTGGAGGAACGGCGGATGCGCGTCGACAGCGAGCCGGGCTCACGCCTGCGCGAGGCGCTGACGGCGGTCCTCTTCGTCAACCATCCCTATGGCTCGCCGGTAATCGGCTGGCAGAGCGAGATCGAGGCGCTCAACAAGGATGCGGCGATCGCCTTTTACGACCGTTTCTATACGCCCAACAACGCGATCGTCGTGATTGCCGGCGATGTCGATGTGGCAACCGTCCGCAAGCTTGCGGAAGAGACTTACGGCAAGGTGCCGCGGCGGGCAGAACCGCCTGCGCGCCTTCGTCCGGCAGAGCCGCCACTTGCCGGCGAACGGCGCGTTGCCGTTTCCGACCCGCGGGTCCGTCAGGAATCCATCTCGCAGACCTGGATCGTGCCGAGCCAGACGACGGGCAGCGGCCGCACTCCGGAAGCGCTCGATATCCTGTCCTATATCCTCGGCGAAGGCCCTTCCAGCCGGCTGCACAAGGCGCTGGTCCTCGACAAGGAAGCCGCGCTCAGTGCCGGGGCCTACTATTCGGGCAGTGCCCTGGATGACGGCCGCTTCGGCGTGTACGCGGCGCCGCGCCCCGGTCACAGCCTAGAGGAGGTCGAGCGCCTGATCGCCGATGAGCTGAAGAAACTGCTGGAGACAGGCGTCAGCGAGGAGGAAGTTGAAAGAGCCCGCAACAGCATGGTCGCCAGCGCCATCTATGCCCAGGACAACCAGTCCGGCCTTGCGCGCCTCTTCGGCGGCGCTCTTGCCAGCGGCCAGACGATCGAGGATGTGCAGACCTGGCCGGCACAGGTCGCCGCCGTCACGCCCGAGGACGTGCTTGATGCGGCCCGCGCCTACCTGACCGGCCTGCCCGTCACCGGTGAATTGCGCATGGAGCCCCCTTCGCTGCCCGATGCGGCCCGGACTGAAACGCCCGCAACCGGTGCATCCCAGATAGAGGACAAGTCCTGATGATGGCCGTCAAGTCAGCCCTGCGGGCAACCGTAGCCGTTCTCGTCTTCGCACTCGTTGCCCTGATTGGCCTGTCGCAACTGGCCAATGCCGTTGAAATCCAGAAGGTCACGAGCCCGAAGGGCGTCGAGGCCTGGCTGGTGGAAGATCATACGGTGCCGGTCGTCGCGATGGATTTCGCCTTTGAAGGCGGCTCTACACAGGATCCCGCCGGCAAGGAGGGTCTGACGCGGCTTTTGGCCGCGACCCTCGATGAAGGCGCCGGAGACATGACCTCCGAGGTCTTCCAGGCCCGGCAGGAGGAACTTGCCATCAGCATCAGCTTCAGTACCGGCAAGGACCGCTTCTACGGCAGTGCCCGGACGCTGACGCCGACGCTGCAGGAAACCGGGGACCTTCTGGCACTTGCTCTCAACGCGCCGCGCTTCGATGAAGCACCGGTCGAGCGCATGAAAGCCCAGCTCTCACAAAGCGCAAAGCGCAACGAGAGTGACCCGGATGCCATCGCCGGCCGTGCACTTGCCGAAGCCATGTTCGGCGATCACCCCTATGCGCGCCCGACACTCGGTTCCGTGGAATCGCTCGGCACCCTCACTCAGGCCGACCTTGCCAGCCAGCACAAGAAGCTGCTGGCGCGCGACGGCCTGACGATCGGCGTCGTCGGCGCGATATCGCCTGACCAGCTGGCGGCATTGCTCGACAAGGTTTTCGCCCCGCTGCCGGCCAAGGCCGACCTCGTCTCGGTGCCGGAGCTTGATCCGGCGTACGGCACACTTGTCAACCGGGAGCTCGCCGTTCCGCAGACGACGATCCTGCTCGGGCTTCCGGGCCTCAAGCGTGAGGATCCCGACTACCAGGCAGCCTATGTGATGAACCACATTCTGGGCGGCGGCACGTTCACGTCCTGGATGTACAGGGAAGTCCGCGAAAAGCGCGGCCTTTCCTACGGCGCCGACACGTCGCTGTCGCCCTATGAGCGGACCGGACTGCTGCTTGCTTCCGCCGCCACCAAGGCAGACAGGGCCGATGAAACCGTCACCGTCATGCTGGATCAATTGAAACGCATGGCCGACGAGGGGCCGAGCGAGGCGGAACTCCAGTCCGCCAAACAATATATCACCGGCTCCTATCCGCTGCGTTTCGACAGTTCCGGCAAGATCGCCCGGCAGCTTGTCGCGCTGCAGAACACGGATCTCGGCATCGATTATTTCGAACGCCGCAACAGCGAAGTCGAAGCCGTGACGCTGGAAGATGTCAAACGGGTCGCCAGGCGCCTTTTGGCGGACAAGGAACCGACCGTTATTACCGTGGGGCCGAAGCAGGGGTAGGCAGACAGAAGGCATCTGCCTCTCTATGCCGCTGCATGCTCCGTGTCATAACGGACACCCCAGCTTTACACATGTGTCCCCCGGGCGACCAAAGGGAGACCCGGGGCCTACTCATTTCCAGAGAAGCTTGTGAGACTTGCGACTTCGAACCGGCGTCTTTCGACTGCTTCGACACGTTGCGTTGCGAGCAGGCCGCGGATCTGCGCTTCGCTTGTGCGGGGTTACACCAAGTGCCTGACAAGCTCACGGCGGAGAAAATCCGCGCATTGGAAACAAAGCACGTGTTCGGGACGCGCGGCAGCGAAACGATTGGCTTGTTGAAGGAACTACTCTGGGCAGTCCTCTGGGTAGCTCGCGGGTTTTCGTGGCCGTACTCCCGCCAGTCACCAGCTTGACGCCAAAATACCTTTACTGAGCCGCTGCCGAACGTCTGGGCCCCGGTGCCGGAGCACCCTGGAGGACTTCCGCGCGCACCGGGCGCGGTGGGGAGAACAGGTTGCCCTGGGCCAGCTTGACGTCGTAGTCCAGCAATTCCAGCACCTGAGATTCCGTTTCCACGTGATCGGTAATCAGCTGCATGCCGTAACGATGGAGCAGGTCGCCGAAATCGGACGGGTGGATGTGGCCGTGCTTGGCTTCGCGGCGGCCGATGAGGTAATCGGCATGCAGCTTGCCGTACTTGAAGCCGCGGCCCGCCAGCGAGTTGAAATCCATCTTCATGTCGTCGATCTGGTCGACCGAGAAGCGGAAGCCGGCCTCGTGAAGTGCACTGAGGCCTTCCAGCTCCATGCCGCCCATTTCCGCGATGTCTGCTTGCGAGAATTCAAACACCAGCACATCTGCCAGATCCCGGTTCGACTTCACGAATTCCATGAAGCCCGGGAAGAAGGTTTCGTCGGTCAGCGACTGGGAGGAAATGTTGCAGAAAAGGATGGCGTTGCGATTGCGCGACGTCAGCCTGCGTACGACCTGGATCGAGCGAAACAGCAACAGGTTGTCGATCCGGGCAATCTGTCCGGACAACAGGGCTTCCGGCAGGAAGGACTTGGCATCGATCAGGTTGCCGCTCGTGTCCCTCAGCCGCGTAAAGGCCTCGTAGTACTTCACCTGGCGCTGCGGCAGGGTGACAATGGGCTGCAGGTGCAATTCCACCCGGTTGGCATTGAGCGCGGACGTGATCAGCTCGCGCATGGCCATGTTCGGCTTTGGCCGTTCCGGTGCCATGACAGGACGCTCCGCCGGATAGGCACCGGCATGTTCCTGCGCGTCGAAATCGAAGTCGCGTTCGGACACCGGTGCCCGGTGAGGATCGCGCACATGGGACGGTTCTTCGCCGCGGCGGGGTGTATGGACGCCGTAGCGGCGATCAAGCTCGGCCATGTCGCGGCGCTGCGGCGGAATCTCGGCAGAAAAGGATGCCGGCGGCTGGGGCGCCTGATGCACCGGAGCCTGGACGACAGGCGCCGGTTGAACCGGAGGCCAGTTCTGCGGTGCGGGATAGGCCGGTTGACGCTCGCCCGGATAGGGCTGCTGCGCCTGCGGCTGGTAGCGCGGCAGGCTGGGAACCGTCGGCGGCGGTGCAATCGCCTGCTGGTCCTCGACGCGGGTTTCCAGGTCGGACATCGCCTCGGCCATCTGCTTGACCAGGGTGCCCAGTACTTCCACTTCGGCAAAGAGAGGGTCGATTTCCGCGCGGGTCCGGCGCGGCATGGTATGTTCCATGCCCGTCAGCCGTCCCTCCAGATTGCCGACATCCTCGTCCAGATCCGCCATGCGCTCTTCCAGCCGGTCGACCGCTTCGCCGACGGCGCTGCGATCACGGGCCCGGCCGATCAAGAGGTGGATCAGGATCATGGTGCACATAAGGGCGAGCGACAGGGAAACGGCTTCGCCAAACGGGCGGCCGAACTGGAAGACCAGCACCGTCGCTGAGGACAGCGCGATCACGGCCATGCAAACTGCTACAAATATGGTCCCTGTCCGGCCCATGGCGTTCGAAAGTTCCGACTCGAATCAAAAGTTACCGGTTAATCATGCCTTAAGAAACAAGCGCCACCGAATCCGCAAGCCGCTTTACCACGTGGAATCCGTGACTTGTCCCCGACTATGGTAGGCCAGTCATCGATATCTGGCCATCTGCCGCTCCAGTTAGGCATCGTGTTGCGGCAAATGGAAGACGCACCAGCGCGTTCCCCCATACCCGGCTTTGCCCGTTTGACCTTTGACTTCGGTCGCTCTTCCGCTAAATTTACGTAAGGGCAACCGTGTCGTGGCTTCATTTATGAATACGTTTATTGATGGGGGCTGGTATGCAGGCAGCCGGACAAACGATACCGCGTTTTCCCCGCGACGACGCAGGGGACGCACGGCCGGATCATCGCGATACGCACCGTTCGCCTAAAAGGCGGCAAACCCAGGCGCAAGCCGGTGGTAACAAAGCGGGCGTTGAGACACCGAGCGCAGAAGACGTTCGGTCAGCCCTTGCCAAAGCCTTGAAGAGCCCTGAATTCCAGTCAGCACCCCAGCTGCGCGCCTTTCTCCGTTTCGTGGTGCAAGCCACGCTGAACAGCGAGCAGGAAAAGATCAAGGGCTATACAATCGCCGTCGAAGCCCTTGGACGGCCGGACGACTTCAACCCGGTCACCGACCCGATCGTGCGGGTGGAGGCCGCCCGTTTGCGCCGGCGGCTGGACAAATACTACGCCGGGTCCGGTGTCAGTGAACCTGTCCTTATCGCCATCCCGAAAGGCAGCTACGCCCCCGCCTTCCATCTGGCCGGGTCTGGTCTGCCAGAGGCCAGGGTAACCGACGAACTGTCCGCCTTTGATGGAGGAAGGACGATTGTCGAGGACGGTCTGGTGGAGGAGACGGCTTCCAACTCGCCACGAACGGCCTCGCCGGAGCGGGATTGCGGAACTCTCGCAAAAAGTGCTGCGGACATGCCTTCCCGCAAAAGAGCCCCATCAGTTGCCATCGAACATATGCCTGATGCCGGCCCCGCCGCCATCCAGGATGTCTCCGGCCTTTTGAAGCGTCTTTCCAGCCGGCGGATTTCGCTGGGGCTCACCCTTGCGGTCGGCGCTGTTTGCTTCTTCGCCGGTTATTTCGCGGCCTCCCACTAAACCGAACGCCCCGCCTCCTGCACCGGTACGGTGTGCATAAACCCAGGGTTTATGCCACTTGCCGGTGCAAATCGAGCTTCTCACTGCATTTTGCGGCGTGTGACAACGCTTTGTTTACCCTGTTCGGAGAATTATCAAATTGACGAATCTTTCGATATTCGAATGACCCGGTTCGAGCGATGGGAGTTGCCCAGCAATGGGGAGTAATGGGGGCAAAGAATTGCCTGTGATAGTTCGCGTATTGGACGCTTCGGCTTCAGAAGCCGCCCGCACATCGGCGGTTTGTGCCAAACTGTCCCACGCCTGCACGGACCCCATCCTTTATACGGAATCCTCTTCCTGCCTGCAGGACCTGGCGGACAAGACCACCGACATCCTGATCATCGATCTGGAAACGATTGGTGGGGACGATGCGCTTGAAGCCTATGCGGTGCGGTGTCCCAAGGCGGTCATCATGGCCGTTTCGGCGCGAGGGTCGGTCAGCCGGGCGGTCAGCGCCATGCGCGCAGGGGCCCACGATTTCCTGACCAAGCCGTTTTCACTCGACGCCCTTGCCTCGAAGATCGCGTTCCAGCTGGAACAGCGCCGGCCGGCCCAGATGGTACCGGAGACGGTTGAGACGGCGCACGTCCACGAAACCGCAGCCCCGGCGACCAGACCCGCGGCAGCGCGCTCCGAGACCACGGCGCCGAACCGGCTCGTTGGCATATCGCCGCAGATGCGGGACATTCACGACCAGATTGCCCGCATGGCGCCCTCCCAGGCTCCTGTCTTCATCACCGGCGAATCCGGCACCGGCAAGGAATTGTGCGCGAGTGCCGTGCATGAACTTTCCGACCGCAAGACCGCCCGCTTCGTGACGCTGAACTGCGCCGCCATACCGCGCGATCTCATCGAGAGCGAAATCTTCGGTTATGTCCGCGGCGCTTTCACCGGCGCTGCCGACAACCGGATCGGCGCCGCGGAACAAGCCGATGGCGGTACGCTGTTCCTGGATGAAATCGGCGAAATGGACCTGCTGCTGCAATCCAAGCTGCTGCGTTTTCTGCAGACCGGCACTTTCCAGCGGCTTGGCGACAATCACAGCCGCAAGGTGGATGCGCGCATTATCTGCGCCACCAACCGCAATCCGGTTGCCGAAATCTCGGCCGGGCGGTTCCGTGAAGATCTTTATTACCGGCTGCACGTGCTGCCGATCCACCTGCCGCCCCTGCGCGAGCGCCGCGACGACATCCTGCCGCTGGCGGAAGCGTTCCTGCTGCGCTACTCCACCGAGGAACGGCGGGGCTTCAAGGGCTTCGACGCCGATGCGGAAGCGCGTATCGTCTCCTATCCCTGGCCCGGCAACGTGCGCCAGTTGGAGAACACCATCCGCCAGATGGTGGTCATGAACGACGGTGCCGCCGTCACTTACGACATGCTGCCACTGGTCATCCGCGATCAGAGCAGCCGCCCGAACGCTGTGATCGACCTATCCCGGGAGCGTTCGCGCGCAGCGCCCCCCAGCCGTCCCTTCGGCACGATCGAGCCTTTGTGGGCGCAGGAACGGCGGATCATCGAGGACGCGCTCGATGCTTTCGACGGCAATATAGCCATGGCCGCAGCGGCATTGGAGATCAGCCCGTCGACCATCTACCGCAAGCGCCAGTCCTGGTCGTCCCGCAGCATGTAGTCCGGGGACGGAAACCTTCGGGGATCAAATTTCCAGACCCGTTTAACCGGGATCCGGTTCTCTGTTTTCGCGGATAAACTGTCTGAGCCAGGCTGATCCGGCGTTTACCGCGCTGCACGCATTGTCTTGTTTAATCACAAAAGTCGGTCTATATCGGCAAAATCGCTGAAAACGACAAGATTTAACGGCGGGCGGGGAAGAGATAATGGTGGCTGGAAGTCGTGTTTCGAAGCGGATGCTGTCCGCTGTCCTGATTGCAACCGGTCTGTGCGCGGGAAGTACCCTTGCACTGGCGCAACAGGGATCCACGCTTACCAGCCCGCCGGAAACCTTCACCAGCGCCCTTGCCGCCTATGACCAGGCCTGGGCCTCTTCGGGTCTCGCCTTCACGACCGCGACCTTCACCCAGGGCACCAGCACCGGCTACGGCCAATACACGCCGCGCGGCGATGCGGTCTTTGCCGATGGCGAGGCGCTGTCGGTTTACGCGGAACCGGTCGGATACGGTTTCAAGGAAAGCGCCGGCGGTTTCGGCTATGCATTGACCGCAAGCTACAAGCTGCTCAATGCCTCCGGCCAGGTCCTCGCCGAACAGGACAATTTCGCCACGTTCTCCGGCAACGGCCGTGCGAAACAGCGTGAACTGTCCGCCGCGCTGACCTTCCAGTTCAGCGGCCTGCCGTCCGGTAGCTACACCCTTGAGACCCGCTTCGCTGACGAAAACGGCGGCAGCCAGGCAGCCTTCACCTTGCCCTTCACGGTATCCGGCACCAACTAAGGCCTGGCTCCCTTTTGCGGTGCCGGCAAAAGGCAGCGCCTGTCCCTGCGGCGTTCTGATTAAATTCTCGTCACAAAGCATTGACAAGCCGCACCGACCTACATAAATCCATGGCGCTGTTAGCACTCGCCGTTAGGGAGTGCTAATTCGTGACGGGAGGTCCGCCCTCCCGTGCAGATCAACCCAATGATCATGTCTCGCGCGCTGCCAAATAGCGTGGGGCGCGCTCATGAGAGGAAACAGTGTTATGGCATTTCGTCCACTGCACGACCGTGTTGTCGTTCGCCGCGTAGACTCTGAAGCAAAGACCGCTGGCGGCATCATCATCCCGGACACCGCCAAGGAAAAGCCGCAGGAAGGCGAAATCATCGCTGTCGGCACCGGTGCCCGCAAGGACAGCGGCGAGCTGATCCCGCTCGACGTCAAGGCCGGCGACCGCGTTCTGTTCGGCAAGTGGTCCGGCACCGAAGTCAAGATCGACGGTGAAGACCTCCTGATCATGAAGGAATCCGACATCATGGGCGTGATCGCTTAAAGATAGCGAACCGCTCCTGATTTCATTCAAATTCCAGTACAAAGTGAGACGATCACATGGCTGCTAAAGAAGTAAAATTCTCCTCCGACGCCCGCGAGCGCATGCTGCGCGGCGTGGACATCCTCGCTAACGCCGTCAAGGTGACCCTCGGCCCGAAAGGCCGCAACGTCGTTCTCGACAAGGCCTTCGGCGCACCGCGCATCACCAAGGACGGTGTCTCCGTTGCCAAGGAAATCGAACTCGAAGACAAGTTCGAAAACATGGGCGCCCAGATGGTGCGCGAAGTGGCTTCCAAGACCAACGACATCGCTGGTGACGGCACCACCACCGCAACCGTTCTGGCCCAGGCCATCGTTCGGGAAGGCGCCAAGGCTGTTGCCGCCGGCATGAACCCGATGGACCTGAAGCGCGGCGTTGATCTGGCCTCTGCCGAAGCCGTCAAGGCCCTGACCGCTGCCTCCAAGACCATCACCACCTCCGCTGAAGTGGCACAGGTCGGCACCATCTCCGCCAACGGCGACGAGCAGGTCGGCAAGGACATTGCCGAAGCCATGCAGAAAGTCGGCAACGAAGGCGTGATCACGGTCGAGGAAGCCAAGTCCCTCGAGACCGAACTCGAAGTCGTCGAAGGCATGCAGTTCGACCGCGGCTACCTGTCCCCGTACTTCGTCACCAATGCCGACAAGATGATGGCTGACCTGGAAAAGCCGTACATCCTGCTGCACGAGAAGAAGCTCTCCAACCTGCAGGCCATGCTGCCGATCCTGGAAGCTGTCGTTCAGTCTTCCCGCCCGCTCCTCATCATTGCTGAAGACGTCGAAGGCGAAGCTCTCGCAACGCTCGTCGTCAACAAGCTGCGTGGCGGCCTCAAGATCGCTGCCGTCAAGGCTCCGGGCTTCGGCGACCGCCGCAAGGCAATGCTGGAAGACATCGCCATCCTGACCGGCGGCACCGTGATCTCCGAAGACCTCGGCATCAAGCTCGAGAACGTGACCCTCGACATGCTCGGCACTGCCGAGAAGGTGTCCATCACCAAGGAAAACACCACCATCGTCGATGGTGCCGGTTCCAAGGACGACATCAACGGCCGCGTTTCCCAGATCAAGGCCCAGATCGAAGAAACCACTTCCGATTACGACCGTGAGAAGCTCCAGGAGCGTCTTGCCAAGCTCGCAGGCGGCGTTGCTGTCATCCGCGTCGGCGGTGCGACCGAAATCGAAGTGAAGGAAAAGAAGGACCGCGTCGACGACGCTCTGAACGCAACCCGCGCTGCTGTCGAAGAAGGCATCGTTCCGGGTGGCGGCGTTGCCCTGCTGCGCGCCAAGAAGGCCGTCGAAGCCCTGGTTTCCGACAATGCCGACATCTCGGCCGGCATCAAGATCGTCCTGCGCGCTCTGGAAGCTCCGATCCGTCAGATCGCTGAAAACGCTGGTGTCGAAGGCTCCATCGTCGTCGGTAAGATCCAGGAAAACAACGACCCGACCTTCGGCTTCAACGCTCAGACCGAGCAGTTCGTCAACATGATCGAAGCCGGCATCATCGACCCGACCAAGGTTGTCCGTACTGCCTTGCAGGACGCAGCTTCGGTCGCCGGTCTCTTGATCACCACCGAAGCCATGGTTGCCGAGCTGCCGAAGCGCGAAGCTCCGGCAATGCCGGGCGGCGGCATGGGTGGCATGGGCGACATGGGCTTCTAAGAAGCCCATAGAGTCGACCATCACTTTAAATGCTGAACCCGCTACGGCGGGTTCAGTGGCGACATGGGCTTCTAAGAAGCACAAAGCTCACAAGCTTTACGGAAAGGGCGGCTCTCGGGCCGCCTTTTTTGTTGCCGCCCACTTTTTGCGATTTGTGCCGCTTTGCGGCACGGGGGCGACATGGGCTTCTAAGAAGCCCAAAGCTCACAAGCTTTACGGAAAGGGCGGCCTCAAGGCCGCCCTTTTGTTTGGCGCTTTTCCCGTTTTGTCTGAAAGAAGCCGGGCTTTCCAATAGCTCTTGGACGGCCAAAGGTTGCATTCGATAAGCCCAAGCATCCCGGCTCTACCCGGGAAGATGTGGCGACAGGCTCCAGGCTTCGGCCAGCGTATGTCCGGTCGCCCTGGGGAAGAGGGTAAAGCCGTTGCGGGAGATGTCGGCTTTCAGAGGCATGAGTTCCTCGACAAGCGGCAAAGCATTGTTCCGGACAAGGCCGACATAGTCCCAGCCGAGACCAAGCCACGGGCATCGCCCGCCAACGGGAGCGGCGGCTTCCGGCGTATCCCGTGTGACATAACGGGGAAATTTTCGCGCCGCATCCGGCCGTCCAGGCACTTCCGGTATCCGCACTTCAAGACTGCCGCCCGCGTTTCTCGCAACAGGCATATCCCCTAACATTGCGATGTCGAAGGGGACGGGTTGCTTCGCATCGGCGTAGTAGAACGCCATGCGCCGGATGGAATCGATATCCGCGACGGCCTGATAAAGATAGGCGCACAAGACTCCCAGGATCGGGTCCTCGTGTTTTCCGTGACGCAGGGTGGCCGCGATATCCTGAATGTTGTCCGGTCCGAGTTTGCCTGCCGCGTAACGCGCAACCAGTTGCGCCGAATGTCTGAACGACGGGTCGGGACCGGATGGCCGTCCGGGTCTGAACGAACCGAACACTTGAAAGATCTCACCGCCATCGTCGCGGGCGGCAACCGCTGTGCATTTCGGATAAGGCACAACGGGAGCAAAGCTGCCGTCGGCAAATTCGATCATAATCGGGAAGCCTTCGGCATCGGCCTCCAGGCGAAAACTCTTCCGGATCGGAGTGCTGTCCACCACCGGCATCTCGCCCCGCGCCCAGATGCGCTCGATCTTGCCGAGGACATGCAGGTTCGCCGGAGGAATTCCGCTTTTTTCAAGTGATTTCAGACGCCGTTGCAGCCTCGCCGCGATGTTCAGCCTTGCCCCGCCGACAACATTCGCTTCCAGCTTTTCCAGGCGCTGGCGGATCTCCGTGTCCCTTTGCGACTGCGTAAGCTTCTTTGCTCCGTCGCTTCCTTTCGGTTCGTGCAGAACGACCAGATCCTCAAGGATCCTGCGATTGCTTTTTGGCAAAGGCACGCGCTGCGTCAGACCGGGGAGTTCAACACTGAAGGGAAACACGCTCTTGCCGAACGACGCCGGTTTTTTCTGCAGGTTCTCGAAAGCCGCTTCCGCAACTGTCTTGACGTCCTCGAGGACGTCGGCCGACATGACGGTCACCTCGGTTTCCGAGGGCCAGGGCTGCAGCGACGGGTCTCCTTCCGGCGGGCTGGCGGCATCGTAGACGACCGCCTCGTCCGGATCGACGAAGCAATCGGGCGTCAGCGCCAGGCGGTAGGACTCAGCCCGCTCCGCCGTTCGCGAGCGCACATAACTTGCAAACCTTGCGACGGTTATCCGCCCATTGGTGATTGCATCGGGTTCCAGGCCCCAGAGCACGTCCGCGATGACGCCGGAAAAGATGCATTTACCCCTGGCGGCGGATCTCGGGTTCTTGACCATGAAGCCCAGTTGACCATCCTGGCAGCAGGCCAGCCTGTCGACCTTTGGAAATTTCGCCTTCGTCCCGTCCACGGTGATGCCGCGATGGGCTTCGTAACGCATCAGATCGAGATCCTTCGGTGCTTCGCGGCAGGCATCGGCGAGCACAGTGAGACGCTGCATGCCCTTGCGCAGCAGCTCTTCGTAAAAGGAAGCCGCATGTATCCTGTAACGGGCTTTGCTCGCATCGGAGAACAGCCACGACATGGACCCGACATGCGCGTCGGTAAGACCGTGACCGACAAAGCTCAGGATCATGTGATCGACTTCTTCCGCGCCTTGCGGAAAAAGTTCGTCCACAACGGTCGAGACGCGGGCCTCCGTGACGTCCCCCTGTTCATCGGTCACGACACGCACGTTTTCCGCGCCAAAGCCGGATTGCAGTGCCCAGTTGCCGATCGCTTCGGCCGCGGGAATGGCCCCGTCGAGATACCCGAACCGCAATGCCTGATCCCGAGGCGGTTGAACGGTCGCAACACCGATGGAAAGACACACACGCCTAGCCATATTGAACCCCAGTCCGGAATATCGCCCAGCAATTGGCCCATTTGCGCGGGCTGAAAGCTGGGGGCACTTGCCAGCGCGGCGGGGTGCCAGGTGTCAGGCGCTCCGTCAGGAGCACTGCGGTGACAAACACCATTGCAACGAAATGCCAGTCCCCCGCGCTCAAGGGCACCAGCATCCAGGCCCAGCAACTGGCAATGCAATAGGCAGCATGCACGCCCCCGAAACGCAGGCAATCCCGGTCTGCCGCGAAGCCGCGCAAGCCGATACGCCCGAACCGGTGCGACCGGTTCAGAGCCAGGCGATGCAGCGGGCAGGCACTCCAAAGCAGAGCCAGCGAAACGGCAAACAGGACAGCCAGTGCCCCGTCAAAGGCGGCGTTGACGGCAAGAGCCGCACAAATCAGGACCGAAGCCGAGGCAGTCCAGACAGCGCCGTAGCCAAGACAGAAAATCGCCGTTGCCCGCCAGCGTCTTGCCGGAGCGCTGGACCGCCGGACATGCGTAATCGGCGCCGTCAGCAGCAGCGACATCATTGCCGCCAGCATCACGAGCCACTCGGCGACGAGCAGAAGCGGCGATGTGGTGGCCAGGTAATATTGAAGAACGCCGGAAGGATCGCGCAGAAACGGGCCGAGAGCCCCCTGCCCCGAACACAAGGCCGGCAGGGTTGCCGACCCGGCAAACCAGGCGGATATAATAAATCCGATAAAACTGACGACCGTCACCCCGCGCCAGGCGGAAACCGGTCTGATGGAACCTCGGGCCATGCCGGTGCTGCCTATTGAACGGTTCCCGAACGCCGGTAAACGACGAGACGCTCGATCGTCACCGGCCGATCCTCGCTCACGTCATTCACCGGCAAGATGGTGACAGGCAGGGTGTCGCTGGCGAACAGCCCCTCCTCTTTCAGCCGGTTGGCAACGTCCGTGATATCAACGGAGAAGGTCAAACCGTTGCCTGCATGCGTGTCATCGGGATCGCTCGCGACATTCAAGCCGAAAAGCGTGAGCTCCGCGGCACGCCGGTCCGGATGGTCCGCAGCGCCTTCAGCCCCCGTCACACCGACATAAACCGCGATGCTCGGCGAAGGCGCATCTCCGCGTACACCTTCCAGGGCAAGGTAGAGCCGGCTGGTTTTCTGCCCCGCTTCAGAGACGCCCATGGTTCTGACCGCTTCCAGGGAAGCTGTGCGCTGGAGCGAAATCAGGTCCGACTGAGGCGCCTGTCCCACGCGGATCCTTGCCTTGTTGTCACCAATCGGTTCAACCGTCTGCTGGTTCGCAGGTCCCATGCTTACACGTGCCACGCCCACACCTCCGGGTGTTACGCCTGTGCCTTTCGTGAGATCGTCATAGTGTGGATGAAGTGTCCCGCCTTGCAAGGTATCGCGGCCGGTGAAGGTGATGCCCGGGTCGGTTCCTCCCACATTCGGGACGACGAAGCGGCGGTCGGTGGGCCCGTCTAGCCACCTTGGATCGTGCACCATCGTTTTTCCGGGCGTTTGCATCCACGCCTCCCACAGGCGGTCGATGTTGCAATGGTGCAGCCAGAAAATCGGGTCGAGCGCGGCGTAGTTCGGATTTCCCATGAGCCCGCCGATATCGCCGTGCACGACATTGTGCGGGTTCAGTTCAAGGTCTCCCGTACGGCCGAAGAAATGCGAGAAGTTCGCCGTTATCCCGCCGCCGTAGCCGATCGAGCCGTCACCGCCAACAAGGAAGTCGTTTTCCTCCATTGCTTCGAGGCTGAACCGCCCGGCTTGAGGTGCCGGGAGTTCCGTGACTTCAGAAAACACGCGATACTTCAGCAACGGATTGTCGGACCCGTCAGGCAGTTTTTCGAGCAGGAAGGCGTCCGGTACCTTGCGTGCATCCGGATTGCCGTCATCGAGGTAGTTCCAATAGGGCAATGCCCAGTCCGACCCCGCAAGTTCCTTGACCTTTGCCGCGACGATAGCCTCGAACGATGCCAGGTACCCGCGATGCCATGGAAGAAAGAACCAGCTCTGATGCTGGCACTGGCGTCCATAGGTCCGGGACGGACCGACCAGCTCGGCGGGAATGTCGTTGCGGTCCGCGACGATCCTGACCTGTTCCCACCCCGCGGGATCGCAGCCGTGTATTGCACCAAGGAACCGCCAACTGTTGCGATCGTCTACCGGCATCTTGTCCAGTTCCCGCATTGCCAGCGCATAGTTCAGAAGCGTTTCGTTCCAACCCGGTTCCAAACTTGCCACATCTTGCCGAACCATCTGCCCCTCCTCGCTCTCTCCCGGAAATCGGTGACATGAAGAACTCAGCCAATGGAGGCAGGGCCTCAGTCACCCGGCAAGGTTCGACCAAAAATCGACCCCACCTGCAGATACCAGTATAAGTTTAGAGAAAAACACAGGATCCGCGCAAGCCTTGGATCTTTCAGCCCTGGCGTGTCGCCGGTCAGATGCGAAGAGTACCTCTAGGAGAGATCGGAATGGTCTACGGTAAACCTGCGGCGGAACAGACTGACGATAACTTTATCTGACCGGGCCACCCGTTGCGCAGTGAGGTTCAGACTTCGCCGCTGAAATGCTTGCGGGCGCGGTAAAGCAGATATGCCAGAAACAGACCGGCACCTCCGAAGCTGCCGATTTTCTCCACCAGTTCGACGGGGAGTGCCGGAGGCGCCTCGATGTCGACCGGGCCCGTGAAAGCGCTCTCCCAGTCATAGGCGGCGATGTCGGAAAGGCTCTGCTCTTTCGTCACCATGAAATAGACGAGACCCGCGATCATGCTGAAAATGGGAACCAGCGGATATTTCGCGCTGACGGCACGCTTGTCGCGTTCTTCCTTGTTGTTCAGGTTTGCCTGCATTCCCTTGAATTGCAGATACATGACATACCCGACGATGAGCATGACGGGGAAGAGGCCGAACGGTGGCAAACCCCTGTCGGCAAACAAGATCAGTGATGACCCGAAGCTCAGAAGAACAATGGCAACGGCAGCACAGGCCGGCCAGGGACGGGTGGCCACGAACCTCGTCAAAACCGCATCTTCGTAGTCGTCCAGCTCCTGGTGAAACGATTTCGGCTGGCTGACCGGATCCGCCGGCGAACGCCTGACCGGAGACATCTGCTGACGATCGACAGCCTGTCCCCGTCTGCCGAAGGTGTGCTGCTGCCGCATACCGGTCGCCTCTACAATCAAACTGGGCGAAGGATATTTTCCTCAACTTAAAATTCACTTACGCCGCAACCTGCCTCCTTGCCCGGAAAAGAAGTCCCCCACGGAACCCAACCGCCCGCAATCGGTTTTCCTTGTGACAGCCACAAGGAGTTGAAAATGGCACACGGCACGAATCAGACCATGACGGAGCCCTATGTGAACCCTGACCGGATCAACCGGGAGATCGCCCAGGAGGCCCATACCGACCAAGAGATGGAATCCATTGTTCCGCCCACATCAAAAAACGGGACCGTATGGAGGATCGCGGTCGTGGTTCTGCTGCTGGTGGCGCTCCTGACAGGCGTCGTGTTGATGACGTGACTGGCTCTTGGCTGGCTCGCGACTGGCAAAAAAAGTCTAATTTCGCGAGGGAATATCGATTGCTCTCTGGCTTGCCGGACGCGAGAGGCATGTCTCAACCCACCGCACCACGTTTATGAAGCCGAGATAGCCCGTCACCTCGCCCGCCTCATAGAAGCCGTTGATGTTGCGGGCCCAGGGCCAGCAAGCCATATCCGCGATCGAATAGTCTTCTCCCATGAGATAAACGCGGCCATCCAGACGCTGGTCGAGAACTTTCAGCAGCCGCTTGACCTCGTCCCGGTAGCGCTCGAACGGGCGGCGGTCCTCATACTCGCGTCCGGCGAACTTGTGAAAGAAACCGAGCTGGCCGGTCATCGGGCCGAAGCCGCCCATCTGCCACATCAGCCACTGCAATGTCTCGTATTTCTCCGAGGGATCGGACGGCAGGAAACGGCCTGACTTCTCTGCGAGATAAATCAGGATCGCACCGGATTCCCAAAGCGGCAGCGGCTTGCCGTCGGGCCCGTTCGGGTCGAGGATGGCCGGGATCTTGTTGTTCGGATTGAGCGACAGGAATTCCGGGCTCATCTGATCGTTGGTGCCGAAATCCACCAGATGCGGTTCATAAGGCAGCCCGGTTTCCTCCAGCATCGCGGAAACCTTAATGCCGTTCGGCGTTGGCAGGGAATATAGCTGGATCCGGTCGGGATGGGTCGCAGGCCACTTGCGGGTGATGTCGAAGGCAGCGAGATCGGTCATGCGGCGCTCTCAGGTTCTGGGCGGAAATGATCGGAACGGGGCCAGAAAATCGGTTCGTGTTCGCGGAAAGATACCCATTGCCTTCAGCAATGAAGGCTGTTGGTCTTTCGCCAACGCCGGAATATATCTGCCTCAAGCGCCGACAGGCAAACCGCTTTTGACCTCCCTCTTGCTGCCGCTGAGGAAATGCCCATGACAGATGACAAGGAAATCCGGCTGGACAAGCTGGAAATCGACCTTGCCCATGCCATCAACACCATAGACGATCTCAACGCCGTCGTGATCGACCAGGGACGGCAGATCGATCGGCTCACCCGTCTCATTGCCACCATGACGGATCAGGTGGAGGAATTGATGGAGAACGTTCATCCCGGCCACCAGGTGGAAAAGCCGCCGCACTACTGAGACGCATCAGGGTGCCAGCACCAAAGGACCGCCCCATGCAGAACATGCGTTTTACCCTCACCGCCCGCCCCGAAGGCCGCCTCGGGCCGGAGCATTTCGCGAAGGTCGAGGAAGAGATGCTGCCGCTGGAAAACGGCAAGGCAAGGGTGCGGGTGGTCTATGTGTCGCTCGACCCGGCCATGCGGGGCTGGGTGTCGCCCAGCACCAAGAGCTACATTCCCCCGGTGGAAATCGGCGACACGATGCGTTCGATAGGCGTCGGCGTCGTCGAGGAGAGCCGGTCGGACGGCTACAGGACCGGTGACTGGGTCAGCGGCATGACAGGCTGGACGCAATATCTGGACGTTCGGCCGGGCCAGCTCAGCGTCGTACCGAAGCTGGCGAAGATCGAGGACTACATGGGCGTTTTCGGTCTGCCCGGTGCCACCGCCTATCACGGCCTGGTCACGGAAGGCCACGCCAGGGCCGGCGAGACCTTGTGCGTGACGGGTGCCGCCGGGTCGGTCGGCTCGCTGGTCGGGCAAATCGGCAAGGCGCTTGGGCTGCGGGTGATCGGCATCGCCGGCACAAAAGAAAAATGCGACTGGCTGGTGAACGAACTTGGTTTTGACGCCGCGCTCAACTATCGAACCGACGACCTCGACAAGGGCCTGCAGGACTTTGCACCGGACGGGATCGACCTGCATTTCGAGAATGTCGGCGGCGAGCCCTTCCTTGCGGCCTTCCGCAACATGGCTCCCTACGGCAGGATAATCTTCTGCGGCTTCATTTCCGTCTACAACGGCGAGACGAACAACGGCGCCATGGACATGACCGCCATCGTCCGGCGGCGGCTGACGCTGAAGGGCTTCGCCATGCCGGATCACTACGATCTCTTTCCGGCAATTTTCCAGGAACTCGGCAAGCTGATGGCGGCCGGTAAGCTGACCTACCGGCTCGACATCGAGGACGGGCTGGAAAACGCACCGGTGGTGCTGAACAAGCTCTTCGACGGCACCAACACCGGCAAGCTGGTGGTCAGGGTCTCCGATCTTTGAAAGAACCCCGCCCTGGACACCCCGCAAACCTGCGGGTTTGATCCAGGCCATGGCAGGTCGCCGTTAACGGGTTATGCTCCGGCCAACCCGACAAAGGTGTGCCATGCGAATTCTGAAGGTTCTGGTTTTCCTTGTTCTGGCGGGCGCCGCGATTGCCGGCGCTTACTGGTGGACACAACGGCCGCCGGAAGTCGGTATCGTCTCACCCAGGCCAGGACGGGCGGCGGAGGTCGTCTATGCGACCGCCGTGGTGGAACCCGTCCGTTGGGCCAAGGTCACCAGCATCATCCGCGAGCGCATCATCTCCCTCTGCGGCTGCGAAGGCGAACAGGTGAAGAAGGGCGACCGGCTGGCGGAACTCGACAGTGGCGATGCCCGAGCCACCCTGGCGGAGCTCGAAGCCCGGCAGGAGCTTGCCCTGTCCGACAGGGAGCGGGCGCAGCAATTGCTGGAACGCCGGGTCATCAGCCAGCAGGTCTACGACAAGGCCCAGAACGAACTGATCCGGGTGAACGCCATGGCGGCGGCCCAGACCGAACGCCTGCGTGACTATGCGATCCTCGCCCCCATGGACGGCATGGTGCTGCGCGCGGACGGCGCGGTCGGTGAAGTGGCAGAACCCGGTGAAATCCTGTTCTGGATCGGTCAGCCGGTGCCGCTGCAGCTCGTCGCGGAGGTGAATGAGGAAGACATTCCCAAGGTAGAAAAGGGACACAGGGCGCTGATCCGCGCGGACGCCTTTCCCGATGACGATCTCATGGTGGAGGTCTCCAGCATCACGCCCATGGGGGATCCGGTGCTTAAGAACTACCGCGTCTATCTCGACCTGCCGGAGGACACGCCCCTGCGCATCGGCATGACGGCCGAGATCAATATCGTCACGCAGGAAAAGGAAGGTGCGCTGCTTTTGCCGCCCGCCGCCTTCGACGGAACGAAGATCCTGACGCTGGACGAGGAGAACCGGATCCTGCCCGTCACGGTTCAAACCGGCATCCGCGGCACCCGCGCCATAGAGGTCCTTGACGATGCGACGGCAGACACGCGCGTCGTTTTTCCCTACAGCACCGAGCTGCTCGAGGGACAGAAGGTCAAACCCGCCGCGGGAGCTCGCGGATAATGCTTCTTTTCCGGATCGCCTCCACCCATATCCGCAACCGCCTGCGCCAGACCATCGTCTCGACGCTCGGCGTAGCGCTCGGCGTCGGCTTTTCGGTGGCCATGGCAAGCCTGATGGAAGGCTCGCAGCGGGACTTCACCTCGACGCTGATCGACGCCATCCCTCATGTGGAGATCCGCGACGAGCAGCGCGCCCCGGCGGTGCAGCCGGCAAGCGCTGTTTATGACGCCGTCGCCTTTCACGGACTGAGGCCGAAGGAAGATCTGCGCGGCATCCGCAATCCGACGGAAGCCCTTGCCTCGCTGCGCGACTGGGTGAACGGCGCCATGGCCCAGCGGCTCGGCGGCCAGGCCGTGCTGCGCTATGCGGGCCAAGATATCGGCATGACCTTGACCGGCATCGTGCCGAAGCGCGAGCTTGCCGTCTCGAAGATCCGGGAAGACATGCGCGCCGGTGCATTCGAGGACCTGGAAACGACGGCAAACGGGCTGGTGATCGGCGACAAGGCCGCGGAGAAGCTCAGCGCCGAGTTTGGCGACACGGTCACGCTTACGTCGGCCAACGGTGTCGCCAAGCGCTTCAAGATCGTCGGCCTCTTTCACAGCGGCATCACCTCGTCGGACGAGGGCCTGGCCTACGCCCCCTTGAAGGCGGTGCAGATCCTGTTCGAGAAGCCCGACATCATCAACTCGATCTCCATCCGCCTCGACGATATCGGCGAGGCCAATGCGGTCGCCGCCCGGGCCGAACGCCAGCTCGGCTACAAGGCGGTTTCCTGGGAAGAGGCAAACGAAGGCCTGATGGAGGCGTTTTTCGTTCGCAACATCATCATGTACACGGTGGTGGGTGCCATTCTGGTGGTTGCCGGCTTCGGCATCTTCAACATCGTTTCCACCATCGTGCACGAGAAGGCACACGACATTGCCATTCTCAAATCGCTCGGCTTTCCGGAAGGCGACATCCAGCAGATCTTCGTGCTCGAGGGGTTGGTGATCGGCATCCTTGGGGCCGTCGCCGGATCGGCGCTCGGCTTTGCGCTATCGAGCTACCTGGCCTCGATCAAGTTCGAGTTCACGCAGGACGTGGAAATCACCCACCTGCCGATCCATTTCTCAGGCATGCATTATGTGATCGCCTGCCTGCTGGCGCTCTTTTCCGCCGGCATTGCCGGCTACATCCCCGCCCGCAAGGCGGCAAGGCTCAACCCGGTCGACATCATCCGGGGGGCGACATGACCCCTGCAGCGTCCCCCTTGCCGGATACCGGCCGTGTTCTGCTGGAAGCGCGCAACCTTACCCGCATCCTGCCCGCAATGGTGCCGGTAACGCTGGTCGAGGATGTCAGTTTCCAGGTTGGGGAAGCGGAGTTCGTCGCGATCACCGGTCCGTCAGGTTCCGGCAAATCCTCACTTCTCTACCTGCTTGGCCTTCTCGACCGGCCGACCTCCGGCGAGGTCCGGATCGGCGGCACGCCCACTCACGCCCTTTCTTCGGCAGAGATGGCGCATCTTAGGCTGGAAAAGCTCGGCTTCGTCTTCCAGTTCCACTTCCTGCTGCCGGAGTTCACGGCGCTGGAAAACGTGATGATCCCGATGCAGCGGCTCGGCAAGCGCAGTCCGAGGGACCAACTGGACCATGCCCGCGGCCTGCTTGCCGACCTTGGCCTTGAAGACTTCCAGGACCGGCGCCCGGAGCAGCTTTCCGGTGGCCAGCGCCAGCGTGTCGCGGTCGCAAGGGCGCTCGCCAATTCCCCGGAACTGATCCTGGCGGACGAGCCCACCGGCAGTCTTGACAGCGCATCGACGGAGCAGGTCTTCGAGAGCCTGAGAAAGATCGTCGAGACGGAACGCACCACCGTTGTTGCCGTTACCCACGACCTCGATCTCGCAGCCCGCATGGAGCGGCGCATCCATCTGGTGGACGGACGGATCAATTACGACCGGCACATGTGACCGGCCCGCGTCAGGCGGCCTTTGCCTCATCGGCCGGCTGCACCGCCGCCAGCAGCAATAGAACCGCAATCGGCACGGCAAGCGCCCAGAATTCCAGGGTGTTCATCAGGAAACTCGCCAGCAGGCCGCCAATGGCAAAGGCGGCAATGACGAGGCTCTGGTGCACGATCCGGGAACGGCTGTCGGTACGGGTTTCAGGATGCTGGAAATAGTCCGCAACGCCGAGCACGAGCTTCAGCGAATTGCCGGTCATCATGGTGGTCGGCACATGGCGGTTGAGGATGGTCAGCATGATGACGTTCTGCAGCGCCATGGCGATGGTCGAGAAGGCGACAGCCGTCAGGGTGACGGCCGACAGCGGACCGCCGGCGGCAGGATCGCCAAGTCCGGCCACGATCATGAACCCCGTGACCAGCACGGCCTCCAGGGCAAAGAGGTGCGAAACGGCCACCTTGCGCGCCTGAACCAGCCTTGTGACCGCCATATACCAGAAGAGGGTCGAGGCGAAGAACATCGCCAGCACGAAGACCTTCAACGCGGCGTTGTCGCTCTGATGGAAGACCTCGGTACACAGCACGACCAGCGTGCCGGTGATGAAGGCGGTGAAGGTGTGGAAGAGGCCGAGGATGCAGACGACGTCGATGAAACACGCGCAGAAGGCCAGCAGGATCGGCACGAGCGGCCGGCTGTGATGCAGTACGGACCTGTCCAACAACGGCATTCTCCTGCTGAAGCATTTCAAGAAGATGTGACACGCGCCGACGGACTTGCCAAGGCCGATCGGACATGGCATATACGCGCCATCATCAAGAGAAGGGCTGGCGCCCTCGCCAACCTGCCGTTCCGGGCAAGGTGGTTTCCGCAACAGGGATGCGGCCGGACAGAACCTCAATCGAGGCTGGTCGGCAACGAAGCGGTTCGATTGCATGCGCCAGTCCTCCTCGGGCAACCGATGGAGGATTTTTTGTCTCAGGACCCATTTGCCGGACGTGCGGCAGATCTGATCGAGTACCATGGAGCCACCAGCTCGGAGCTGGCAGGAACCGATATCTGGTTCAAGGCAGCGGAAGACTGCGTGCTGGCGCGGATCAAATCCCTGCGCATCCTCGGCGGTCTGCCGCGGCACAAGGCTGCATTGAGCGCCGAAGCCCGGATCGAACGCCTGAAAACCCTGCTTCAACTCTGGGCCAACGGCTGCACCTGTGCGGTCGACGAGGATCTCTTCGCCGACATTCTCAACCGCCAGGAGCCAGCACGGTACTGAAGGTCCGCACGGGTTCGCCGGAACTCGGCCCCTGCTACCCATCACCCTCATCCTGAGGAGCGAGTTCACTCGCGTCTCGAAGGACGGGCGGCATACTCCCGAACAAGCGGCCCATCCTTCGAGACAGCGCTTACGCGCTTCCTCAGGATGAGGATGCTGGGTGCGGGAATTTGTAGGGAATTTCGCTCAGGGCCGCTTCGGTACCGGGCGGGGCTTGCCGCTGTCGTCGACGGCGACCATGGTGAAGACCGCCTCCGTCACCTTTTCCCGCTGGCCGTAGCGGTGGCGCAGTGCCCAGGCTTCCAGCTTGATTTCCATGGACGAATTGCCGACGCGCACGACTTCCGTATAGATGCAAAGCACGTCGCCGACATGAACCGGGCGGATGAATTTCATCTTGTCGACCGCGATGGTCACCACCCTGCCCTCGGCCCGCTGACCGGCGGCGATGCCGCCTGCAAGGTCCATCTGCGACAGCACCCAGCCGCCGAAGATGTCGCCATTGGCATTGGTGTCGGCCGGCATGGCCATGGTGCGCAGTGTCAGCTCGCCAGTCGGCCGTTCTTCGTTCACGCCTGAGCCCCTCCATTGATTCTGAAAAGAGACTACCCCGAGGCGCGCGGAGCACAAGTCCCCTTATCAGATGAGGAAAACCAGAATGGACATGATCCAGAGAGGCATGGGGGCGGCGATCCATATCAGCAGGATCGGCAGACCGCGATGAAACAGCGTGGACTTGGACATTTTTGTCTCCGGAATTGAAGGGATGGTCAGCTGATTGCGCGGATTTCCAGGACGGTCATGACCGCGAGCGCGACCATGCCTGTGACGAAGGCGAGCTTGGCGCTGCCGATCAGCGTCCGCCCGGCGATGTCGAGCTTGGGCAGCGGCATGCCGCGGCTGTCCAGATACATGGACACCAGCATCAGCGAAAAGACGGTGAACCAGACGGCGACCAGCGCCTCTGCGGCAAGAACGACGGCTACCAGCATGATCCGCTCCATTCAGACTGTTCGGTGAAGAGTTCGGCCGGCGGGTTGGACCCGGGCGTGCCGAAGGTGGCGAGCCAGAGGCTCTGGGCGATGCGTTCGGCGATGGCGATGATCTCGTCTGCCAGATCGGGCACGAACAATTCGCGCACCACGGGGCGGAAAACACCGAGCCATTCGCCATAATCGGCGCTGACCAGCTCCTTCTGCTTCAGATGTGCCGGTACCGGCTTGCCCTTGTAGGCGCAGTTCTTCATCAGGACCGACTGCCAGAAGGCTTCCATCTTCGGCAGATGGTCTTCCCAGCGGCCTTCGAGACGGCGCCCGAAGATCTCGCCGAGCCGGGGATGCTGGCGGATGCAGCCATAGAAGGTGTGCACCATCACGTGGATCGCCTGCTCGTCGACCTTCTCGTACCGCTGCAGCCGGTCGCCCGTGTCCGGCGCCTCCCGCCGCTGCAGTCTGTATCTGCTGGAATTCGGTTTTACGGCACCGGTTTCGGGGGCTTCCATCGCCGCCTCCATAACATTCATTTAAGATGCATCTTTTAAATGACACAGACGCCCGCTAAAATCAACATCTAAGATGAATGTTTTCGGGATCGAGTTATGCGCCTCAGCCAGGCCAGCGATTTTGCCTTGAGAATTCTGATGGCCACCGGCCAGTCGGATGCAGCCCAGACGGTCGACCGGCTGTCGAGCCAGCTGGGCCTTGCCAAGTCTCACGTGATGAAGATCGTCGCCCATCTGGCGCGCGGCGGCTATCTGGAGACAACCCGCGGCCGTGGCGGCGGCATAAGGCTGGCCCTAGCCCCGGAAGAAATTCGCTTAGGCGATGTGGTGCGGCTGATCGAACCCGATCTCGGCGTTGTCGCCTGCCTGAAACCGGAACCCACCACCTGCGCCTTCCTGCCCCGCTGCGCCCTCAAAGGCGCCATGGCCCGCGCCTCGGAAGCCTTTCTTGACAGCCTCAACGGGGAAACGCTGGCTTCCATTCTGGCGGGAACGCAGATGGCCGTGGCGGTGGACTAAGTCCGGGCGGGTAAAAAACAGCCATTCCGTTGTGCAACAAAAACGTTTCCCGCTGAGATCACCCCCTCCGCCGTCATCCCGGACGCAGCGCAGCGGAGATCCGGGACCGGAGAGCCCTTGGGCTGTCGCGAAAAAAGCCACGAAAAGGTAGTGATTTGCCTCCCCGGTCCCGGCTCGCGCTGCGCTTGGCCGGGATGACGATGGAGGGCAAATCGCCAGCAGACGGGGACTTTCGTCCCCTGCCCCCTACAGCGTCGAAGCCTGTTTCAGGAAATCGATCTGTTCGAGGCAGTAATAGCCGGAGATGCGGCTGATGGTGCCGGAGCGTTTCCAGTCGTTGAGGACGCGGCTGACGTTTTCGCGTGCAGCGCCTGCCATGTTGGCAATGTCCGCCTGGCTGAGCTTGTAGTGGATGAGGAGACGGCCGTCGTCGAGCGGCTTGCCGAAGGTTTCCGACAGCTGCAGCAATGTCTGCGCCACCCGGCCGGGCAGCGGCAGGAAGGAACGGGCCGCCAGCACATCGTTGGCATGACGCAGGCGCTTGCCCACAATCGACAGCATGTGCCGGTAGACTGCCGGGTTCTCGTCCGAAAAGCGCTGGAATGCCGCCTTGTCGATGAAGGCAAGCTGGGCTTCCTTCAGCGCACTGACGGTTGCGGAGCGCGGCCGCCCGTCGAGGAGCGCCAGCTCTCCGACAAGATCACCCGGGCCGAGCACGGCCAGGAGCTGCTCGTCGCCCTCGACGGAGAGCAGCGAGACCTTGAGAGAGCCTTCCAGCACCGCATAACAGCCGTTGCCGGGGTCACCGTTCTCGAACAGGATCGTTCCGGCGGGAATTTTCATCGGCCTGGCAAGACGGGACAGCCCCACCGCCAGATCCGGGTCGAGCCCTGCCAGTGAAAAGCTGTTCTTCAGAAAATCCTTGATCTCGGCCACGCCGTCCCCCTGCCTAAAAACCTGCTGCCCGCAAAATCACGCGTCAAACGAAAACTTGTGATGCCCGTCACGTGCATTCCAACAAAATAGACCTATATCAAAGGACATGGAAGCGGGGTTGCCCCTCCCCCCTTCCAGACCTCCACGAAAAACGGCCCTGTTCCCCGCAGGGCCGTTTTTTCGTTGTGGCGCAGCCTCTTAATCTGCGTCAATTCAAAAACACGTCCTTCTTCTCCAGCGTATGGAAGAATCTGCCGCTGGCAAGAACTTCGTACTGGCATTCGCGGATGGCGATTTTCTTGCGCGGTTCGTCCCGCCGCAGACGGTCGTCAGACCGGCCCGGAATGGCGGCGACAAAACTGAGATCGCTCATGCCGTCGAAATGATTGTGCAAGAGCTGCTGCAACTCCTCCGGATCGTCCGTCTCCGGCAGCGGATCGGCCTTCGGCAGCATCTTGAGGCCGTGCGACCTCGCGAGCCGGGACAGCCGGATCGTCTTGAGGCCGGAGCGGACCGGCGAGATCACCAGCGGTGGCACGTCATAATCCGCGTGTTTGATCGCCTTGAAAACGATCCGCGCGATGGCGGTGCGGGCAAGCAGTCCCTCGCGCACGGCAACGAAATCCGGCGGGCGCTTCATCAGCACGCTGTAGCGGGCAAGCTGGGCCTGGGCTTCCTCCAGCAAGAGTTCGTCCGGCAAGAGGCGGAACAGCGCACGGCGCTGCAGTTTTTCGCGGGTGAAAAGCCGGTCGCCATAGATTTCCTGCATGCGGGCACTGACGGGCGACACCCGGTCGCCGCTGAAGGCAAGCGTCACGCCGAACATGGCACGCTTGCCGACCCTCTCAACCGTTTCCTGAAGCGGGCGGAACTCGCGTGGCCACAGATCCGTCGCCACCAGCGCCCCAAGGGCGCTCAATCGGCCCTGCTCGACCAGCTCGCGCAAGGCGCGGTCGACCCCGAAGGCGAGGCCGTAGTCAAGAGCTCCAAGGGTTATGCGCTTCATCAATGTCCGGACAAACTGAATTTTCAGTCATATCCCTGCGTCATTCGGGAGGGCATTGCAAGCCGGTTGTTTGGCCGAGGTGCCGCCTCCCGCCACCTCATCTTTACTCGATCGGCTCCAGAACCGGGCCGGTGCGACCGTCGACCTTGTAGACCACAAGCACCTCGAGGGGCACCCCGTCCACCTGGCGTGTCAGCTCGGCCAGCTTCTCGACCGTTGTAAAGCTGTTGCGCAACGCGTCCGCCCGGTCGCGGCGCTTTTCGGTCACATAGAGCCCCGGCTCATCGAACAGGACCATCTCCGGTTCCGGCTGCATGAGATAGCGGATGCGCTCGGTAAGCTGGGTCACCGGCAGCCTGTCTTTCAGCAGGAAATCGAGCTGGCCGTTGAGGCCGTAGCTGGTGGTCACCACGAAAGCCGCGTCCTGAGCCTCGGCCAGCGCGGCCACTTCGGCGCCGATCTCAGGCCAGCCGCGCAGCTGGAAGGTCGGGTCCTTGCGGGCGAGTTCACCGGTAAGGGGCGAGACCGCATGGAACTGTACCAGGACGGCGACTGCGAGGCCCGACAGGATCCCCGCCACCGCGCACAAGCGCAAGACCGTCCGGCCCGGACGCAATCCGGCGACGAAGACGGCCGCCATCATGGCAAAAGCCGGAAAAAGAGGTGCCGGCCAGTTCGCCTGAACACGCGCATGCAGGGAGTGATAGACGAGATAGATGAGGAACGGCAGCACCGTCAGCAGGAGAAGCGAGGCGGCGCTGTCGCGCAGGCGCAGACGCCTGGCCAGCTTAACGGCGCCGGGTGCCGCGAGGAGAGCGATCAGCGGGTTCATCAACCCGATAAAAGCCCCCAGGAATTCGAAGATGTACTTTGCGGTAAAGCCGCCGCCACCGGCCCGGCCGAACTGCTTGTAGAAGCTCACCCAGTCGTGGGCATGGTTCCACCAGAGCACCGGCGAGAACAGGGCAACGGCGATCAGTCCGCCGGCCCAAAGCTGCCAGCAGCCCCACCAACGACGCGCTTCGGGCACCCACACCAGCCACAGCACAATACCGGCGCCGAGAAACAGCACGGAATATTTGGCCAGCAGGCCGCAGCCGGCCATCAGCCCGACGACGAGCCACCAATTGGCGTTTTTCGACGTGGAAAGTTCCGCCAGCGCCCACAGGCTGAGGCCCCAGAAGAGAACGGAGGGAGCGTCGGGCGTTGCCAGTATGCCGCCGATCCCGACAAGAAGGCTGGCATTCAGAAGGAGCACCGACCAGCCTGCCTCGGCCCGGCCGAAGAGGAGACAGGCCGTCCGCCAGAGCGCCAGCGAGCCGATGACGCCCGAGGCGATGACCAGAGCCCGGACGGCAAAGACTGTGTCGCCGAAGACCGCCTGCCCGGCCGTGATCCACCATCCGATCATCGGCGGGTGGTCGTAGTAGCTCAAGGCCGGGTAGAGACCCCAGAGCCTGTAATAGGCCTCGTCCTCGACAAGATGGGCATTGGCGGCGGAGAAAATCTTCAGCGCCGTCAACAGGCCGATCAAGAGGATCAGGCCCGCTGGCCGCAGGAAGAACGGCAGGGTCTCGGTGCGCGCGTTCATGGCCGCCTTACGATTTGCGCCAGGTCAGGGCGGAGCTGGCAGCATAGTTCCAGACCGCGCCCATGATCGCCCCCGCCGTGCCGGCGAACCACCAGTAGGACGGGTCGGCATAGATGAGGTTGGCGACGCCGACATTGGCCAGCACTCCGACCGAGCAGACCGCATAGAAGGTCAGGAGACCGATCAGCACCCTGGCACCCCGCAGGCGCCGGTCCCGATAGGTGAGCTGGTTGTTGAGGAAGAAGTTCGTGGTCATGGCGACGAAGGAAGCCGCCGTCTGGGCGAAGTTGAAGTCCAGCCCGCCCAGCAGGAACATGCGCAGCGCCGCCAGGTGCACGACCAGACCGCTGGCACCGACAAGGCCGAACATCAGGAAGCGGACGGAGACGATATCGCCGAAATACTTGGCGAGCAGCAGCCCGAAATAGTCGAGGGTGACGAGCGTATCCAGCTTGCTCTCGCCGTGCTGGCGCTCGCGGAAGGTGAAAGGCAGTTCACGGATCGTCAACGTGCCGTCGGCACTGGAGACGAGGTCGAGCAGGATCTTGAAGCCCTGGGGCGACAGTTTCGGCGCCAACTCCTCGGCCTTCTCCCGGCGGACCATGAAGAAGCCGCTCATCGGGTCGCTCAAGGTGACGTTCAGAAGCTTCTGCGCCAGACCGTTGGCCACATTGGAGCCCCAGGCACGGATGGCGGACAGCCCTTCGCCGACCGTGCCGCCCTCGACCTTGCGGCTTGCGACCACCAGATCCGCACCGCTGGCCTTCAGCTCCGTCAGCATCTTCGGCAACAATGTCTCGTCGTGCTGCAGGTCCGCATCCATGACGGCGACGAAAGGCGCGGAAGAGGCCAGAATGCCTTCGATGCAGGCGCCGGAAAGACCGCGGCGGCCGATGCGGCGGATCACCCGGATGCGGGGATCCGACTGCGCGATCCTGCGCGCGACCTCGGTCGTGCCGTCGGGGGAATTGTCGTCGACGACAATTGCCTCCCAGGCGACGCCGTCGAGCGCGGTCTCGAGCAGTGTGACCAGGATCGGAATATTGGCGGCTTCGTTGAAGCTCGGCAGAATGACGCTCAGCTCGGCGGCTCCGGCTTCCGCTCCCATCTGAGGCCCTGCCCCGCTTTCGCCGGCATTTTGAACTGCCATGCGCGCCGCACTGTCCATCGTCTATCCTATCCGCCGCATTCCGCCGGCCCTTGCAGCCGGAGCGGTCCCATCGCCGCAAGTCGCGCGGACCATAGCCCGCCAGAGATTAAATACAAGAAAAGACAGCACAGATAGACCGCAGGGCGGACCGGATACCCGGAGCCGCGCGGATCAGCTACTTTAGCGTTGTCTCAAGTGGCCCTTTTACGCCGAACTGTGCTGCAAACAAGGCAGGGCCGAGAGATTTGCGGCAATGTCTTGCCAGTCCGCTGAAAAGTCAGGCCTTCCGGGTCCTCCCCCACCTTGCCCTTGCGGTCCGTTTCGTCTAGGACAACCGCAACATCACCAAGCTGGACGCTCCGGGAAAATCAGGGCGCAATCCGGCCGGGAACTCGCCAGGATCAAGACCTTCATGGCCCAAAAACCGAACAAGCTGAAGGCGCGCCTGCCGCGCGGCTTCGTCGACCGCTCTGCCGAAGACATCCGCGCCACCGACGAGATGATCGCGAAGATCCGCGCCGTCTACGAGCGCTATGGCTTCGATCCGGTCGAAACGCCAGCCTTTGAATATACGGACTGCCTCGGCAAGTTCCTGCCCGATACGGACCGTCCGAACGCAGGTGTCTTCTCCGTCCAGGACGAGGACGAGCAGTGGATGAGCCTGCGCTACGACCTGACCGCGCCGCTCGCCCGGCACGTCTCGGAGAACATCAACGAGATCCAGCTTCCTTACCGCACCTATCGCGCCGGCTGGGTTTTCCGCAACGAGAAGCCGGGCCCGGGCCGCTTCCGCCAGTTCATGCAGTTCGATGCCGACACGGTCGGCGCGCCGGGCGTCCAGGCGGATGCCGAAATGTGCATGATGATGTCCGACACGATGGAAGCCCTCGGCATTCCGCGCGGTCAGTATGTGATCCGGGTGAACAACCGCAAGGTTCTGGATGGCGTTCTGGAGAGCATCGGACTTGGCGGCGAAGAGAATGAAGAACGCCGCCTGACGGTTCTGCGCGCCATCGACAAGCTCGACAAGTTCGGCACCGACGGCGTGCGTCTGCTGCTCGGCGACGGCCGCAAGGACGAGAGCGGTGATTTCACCAAGGGTGCAGGCCTCGACGCCCACGGCATCGACAGCATCATCGCCTTCGTCACAGGCACCGGAACGCTCGACAACGATGGCATCACCGAGCTGAACACGATGGCCGATATCTTCTCGGCCTGCGGCTATGGCGAGGACCGGATCAAGATCGACCCTTCCGTCGTGCGCGGCCTGGAATATTACACGGGCGCGGTGTTCGAAGCAGAACTCCTCTTCGACGTCACCAACGAAAAGGGCGAGGTCGTCCAGTTCGGTTCCGTCGGCGGCGGCGGCCGCTATGACGGCCTCGTCAAGCGTTTCACCGGCCGCGACGTGCCGGCGACCGGCTTTTCCATCGGCGTTTCGCGTCTGATGACGGCGCTGAAGAACCTCGGCAAGCTTGGAACCGCCGAGGTGGTGGCTCCGGTTCTCGTCACCGTCATGGACGGCGACGTCGAAGCGCTTGGGCGCTACCAGAAGATGGCGCAGGACCTGCGCGAAGCGGGCATTCGCGCCGAGATGTACCAGGGCAACTGGAAGAAGTTCGGCAACCAGCTGAAATATGCAGACCGGCGCAACTGCCCGGTCGCGATCATCCAGGGGTCGGACGAGCGCGCCGCCGGCGAGATCCAGGTCAAGGACCTGATTGAGGGCAAGCGCCTGTCTGAAGAAATCACCGACAACATCACCTGGCGCGAAAGCCGCCCGGCGCAGATCACCGTCAAGGAGGCGGACCTGCTGGCAACCGTAAAAGGCATCCTGGAGAGCCAGGCGGACGACCGCCGGCGTCAGAACGAGGGCTGAGAATGACTGGGGCGGGTGAGACGACCGGCTTGGATCCGGCGAAGATCGATCAGGTGATGGCCCTCTTCCGCGAAGCGGGCCATGCGCTCGTCCATCCGCCGATCCTGCAGCCGGCCGATGTCTTTCTGGATCTTACCGGCGAGGATATCCGCCGGCGGCTGTTCCTGACGAGCGGTACCGACGGACAGGACCTGTGCCTGCGGCCCGACTTCACCATTCCCGTCTGCCGCCATCATTTGGCACAGGATGGCGCTTCTCTGCCCGCGGCCTATTGTTACAACGGCCCGGTCTTCCGCCAGCGAAAGGACGGTCTCGGCGAGATCCCGCAGCTCGGCGCCGAAAGCCTCGGCCGGGCTGATACCGCCGAAGCCGATGCCGATCTTCTAGCGCTCTCCGTCAAGGCGCTGGAAAGCTTCGGCCTCACCGACAGCATCATCCGCATCGGCGACGAGACGATCTTCGCCGCCATTCTGGAAGGGCTCGACCTGCCGACGGTCTGGCGCCGCCGCCTGCGCGATCTCTTCGGCGAGACCGACCGCTTGAGCGCCACCATCACCCGCATGGCAGGTGCGGCTAGCGCTGACGACGACACGCGCGATGTCCGTCTGGGTTTCCTGTCTGCGCTGGAAGGCACCGATCCGGAGGCAGCCCACGCGGTTGTCGAGGATCTTCTGTCGATCGCCGGTATTTCCGCCGTCGGCGGGCGCACGCCAAGCGAGATCGCCGACCGCTTCCTGGAGCAGGCGGCGCTGGCAAGCGGTGCACGCGGCCACGACAAGGCCGCCGAAACCCTGACCGCCTACCTGGCATTGAAGGCGGATGGGGCCAATGCCGCCGACGCCCTGCGCGGTTTCGCGAAGGACTTCGGCCTCGGCCTCGACACGCCGCTGGCGGCCTTCGAGCAGCGCCTTGCGGCTCTCGAAGCCAGAGGCATCGCTCCCGCACGGCTTTCCTTTGCCGCCGAGTTCGGCCGTCGCCTCGACTATTATTCCGGCTTCGTCTTCGAGATCCATGCGGTCAACCCGCCAGTGCAAGGTCCGCTCGTCGGTGGCGGGCGCTACGACAAGCTTGTCACGCTTCTGGGCGCGGAAGAAGACGTTCCCGCCATCGGCTTTTCCATGTGGCTCGACCGGATCGCAGCGAGTATCTGATCATGAGCAAACTGATTATCGCCATCCCCTCCAAGGGCCGCCTGCAGGAAAACACCCACGACTTCTTCGGTCAGGCGGGCCTGAAGGTTGTGCAGCCGGGCGGCGCCCGCAACTACCGCGGCGCCATCAAGGGCCTGCCCAATGTGGAGATCGCGTTTCTCTCCGCCTCGGAGATCGCGCGGGAACTCTCGGACGGCACGGTCCATTTCGGCATCACCGGGCTCGATCTGGTGCATGAGAACATTGCCGATCCGGAGAACACCGTTCACATCGTCACGCCACTCGGCTTCGGCCCCGCAGACGTGGTCGTCGCCGTGCCCAAGGCCTGGATCGACGTGGAGACGATGGCGGATCTTTCGGATGTCGCCTCCGACTTCCGCAACCGCCATGCACGGCGTCTGCGCGTTGCGACCAAGTATGTGAACCTGACCCGCTCCTTCTTTGCCGGCCACGGCATTGCCGACTACCGGATCGTGGAAAGCGCGGGGGCCACGGAGGGTGCACCGGCGGCAGGTTCGGCGGAGCTGATCGTCGACATCACCACGACAGGCTCGACGCTGCAGGCCAACAACCTGAAGATCCTCGCCGACGGCGTCATGCTGAAGAGCCAGGCCAACCTCGTCGCCTCGCTCAGCGCCGACTGGTCGGAAACGGCGCTTGCCGCGGCGCGGGCAATCCTTGATCGGGTGGCAGCGGAAGAGGCCGCGCGCAACGTCAAGCTGGTGAAGGCTGTCGTCGACGACCGCACACAGGCGCTCCGTGCCGTCAGCAAGGTCGGCGCCCTGCAGCGCTTCACCGATGTCGACGACATGCATCATGTCAGCGTGCTCTGCCCCAAGGATGCCGTCGCCGACTGCGCCAAGATCCTGATCAGTCAGGGCGCCGAGACGGTAACGGTGGAAACGTTGGACTATGTGTTCTCGCGCGAAAACCGGCTGTTTGCACCGTTGAAGGCAAAGGTAAGCGCGTAAACTGATCGAGTTTGCAGGACGGCTGGCGTGCCTGGTTTCGAGCCGTCGTTGTCATCGGCTCGCTCGGTACACGCACCGGCCTGACGCGCTCGTCTCCGCGTCTCGTCCGGCCGGATCGAAGCTTACCGTTGCAACAACCAGGAACCCGCATATTTGCGCTGGAGAGGGTCGGATCCTCGTTAGAGCACGTCGCGAAAAAGTGGGTTCCGGTTTTTCGCAAAAAGACGTGTGTCAAAAAGGAGATAAAGTGGGTCGCGTGAATTCAAATGAACGCGACTCGCTTTAGCGCCATGTTTGCATGGTTTTGCAGCTAAAAAATGTTTCTTCCTAACGCCGGATCAAGCATAGTGCGTTCTGGTCACTCTCCCTATTGAGCCCGTTGGGGCGCTCTTAGCGACCCCGTATCCTTGGGCACGGGAGAGTGGCCGCTCTCATTTCACTACTGCGCAACCGGTCTTTTGAACGCCGTACGGGCTTCTTCCACCTTTTCCCGGCAGCAACAGCCCTCCAGGTGGTCATTGACCATGCCCATGGATTGCATGAAGGCGTAAACGGTGGTGGGGCCGACGAAACTCCAGCCGCGTTTCTTGAGGTCCTTGGAGAGCGCAGTGCTTTCCGCCGTCTTGCCGAGCGTGCGGGCAGTGGCGAAGTCGAGCCTTGCCGGACGGTTCTCGATCTTGGGCTCGAAGGACCAGAAATAGGCGGCAAGCGTGCCGAATTCCCGTTTCAGTTCCTTGGCCCGGCGGGCGTTGTTGATGGTGGATTCGATCTTGCGCCGGTGGCGGACGATGCCGGCATCCTGAAGGCAGCGCTCGACATCGACCTCGGTGAACTCGGCGACCTTGTCGAATTCGAAATTGGCAAAGGCGGCGCGAAAGGCGTTTCGCTTGCGCAGGATGGTCAGCCATGACAGGCCGGACTGGAAGCCTTCCAGGCAGATCTTTTCGAACAGGCGCCGGTCCTCGTCGACAGGCCAGCCCCATTCGGTGTCATGATAACGCTGATAATCCTCCAGCCCGCCATGCCACCAGCAACGCTCATTACCGTCGTCGCCCGTCAGAAGGCCGGTGACCGGATCGCGTTCACTCTTCTGCGTAGGTTCACCCGTCTGCTCTGCCATAACACCACCGATATTCACTCTTTGTTCTCACCTTGATAAACGCCGGCTGCAACGAGGGCAAGGTGAAATCGGGCGTTCAGGTCAATTGCCTGTCTGCCGGTCAGCCAAACTGTCATCAGGACCAATACGCACCATCGTCATCCCGGCTCGCGCTTCGCTGCACCCGGGATGAAACGAGCAGGGATCGGAAATACAAGAAAGCCCGGCCGGGGCCGGGCTTTCGAAACGGAAATGGCGATACGATCAGGCGAAGAGGGCGTCGATATCGTCCTGAGTGGCGACGTCGACGTCGCTTTCCAGTGCCGGGCCGTTGAGGAGGGCCGCGTCGCCCTCCTTCAGTTCGCGCTGTTCGACAGTGATGTCCTTGAAGCTTTCGATACCGCCCCAGATATCCATCATCTGCATGATGCGATCCTCGACGAAACGAAGGGTTCCGACCACCTTGGTGATGCGCTGGCCGGTCAGGTCCTGGAAGTTACAGGCTTCGAAAATCTGGATGACCTTGTCCTGAATGTCGCTGGCAAGCTCGGCATCTTCCTTGCCGAGGCGCGCAGACAGGGTGTTGGCGGTCTCGTCGATGAATTCGGCCGAGGCCAGGATGGTTTCGGTCGCGCCTTCCGTACCGATGACGACGGCATCGAGTTCGTTGGTGACGCGTGTCATCTCCTCGCCCTTGGAGCCGGTCGTGTGGTGCAGCGTTGCAATCTCACGCTTCGTCTGGGCGATCGCTTCATAGATCGCGTCCAGCTCCACCTTCAGCTTGGCTGCTTCGGACATTTCTTTCCGGAACTCGGACATGAACTTTTCGCTCATGGCTTCCGGATCGAGCGCATTTTGCTGACCCGCGCCGCTCTTGATCAGGGATTTGAGGCTGGCTATTTCCGCCAGGACTTCCTGGTGGCGGCGTTCTTCTGCATAAGCGGGGTTCTCATTCGCCCCGGCATTCATGCGTATCAAACTTTCCGCTCGAAAGGATCTTTTCACCGCGGCCATGCCTACTCCCGTTCCCCGCCCCTGCAGGCTTCCTTACATCGCAATAGACACCTTATAGCGATGGAAGTTTAAGGAATTGTTTTTTCAATGCTTGGCGGATCTGACAGGCCCGTTTGGTGTTTGGTAACGGTTTCTTCGCTTTCCTCTTCCCGGACCTTTGGCTATCCTCCGTTTGCCCTAACAACGAACCTGACAATCGCATGAGCAGGCCCGGATTCTCAGGCCAAAGCGGGTGCAGACGGTGCTTTGACCTTGATGACTTTCGTGCGTTTTTTCCTGATGTTGCTGCTGCTTTTCGCTGGCCTTGCCGGCACGCTCCGGGCGGCGGCGGCAAACGATTCCTTTTCCACCGAAGAGCTGCTCGAAGGCTTTGAGAAAACGGTTTTCGGACTGGAATACCGCAGCTGGAGCTGGCGCCCCTATCTGGTCAAGAAGTTCACGACGCCGGTAAGGTTCTACGTACATAATTTGTCCGCACGGGACCGGACAGGGACCGTTCACCGTTTCGTGAAGGAGATAGGCAGCCGCATTAGCGGCCTCAGCACCTCTCTCGCCGGCAATCCCTCGGACGCGAATTTCGAGGTCTATGTGGTTGACCGGGCGCAATACGAACAGGTGGTGAAGAAAGACATCTACAAAAGCGAGCGCGCCGAGGTGCCCGGCCGTTGCCTCGTCCGCGTGGTGTCCGGCCGCAGCGGCATCAAGCGCTCGGCGGCGGTTATTGTTTCCGACGAGGGCGAGTTCCTGTTCAAGCGCTGCCTGGTTGAGGAACTGCTCCAGGGTCTCGGCCCAATGAACGATGACGCCAGCCTGACCCATTCCGTCTTTAACGACCTGTCCCGCCACAGCCGTTTCACGGTCTTCGACCAGATCATCCTGAACATGCTTTACGACCCGCGCATCAAGCCGGGCATGTCGGCGGAACAGACTCGCGACGTCCTGCCACTGGTCGTTCGCGACGCGCGCCAGCGGGTGCGTTAACCAAGGAATCGGTGAAAGCACAGTCTTTTCAGGCCGCCTCAAAGGTTAAAACCTGTCGTCGCCGCAGGGCCTAGGATTTCATTAAGCCTGTTCTTCAACCAACAACTAACCATAAGAAAAGATTACCCGAATTCTCGACATGGGATTCACTTTTAGGCGAGTGGAGACGCTTATCATCCTTGCCAGTTCGTTAACCGGCAGCCCAAAGCTGCTGAGCGTGGTCGATGACAAGTTGATGAGTACTGCCATGTTCCTGATGCGTAGATTGAGTTCAACGGCGCTCGGCATAGCCGGCGCGCTGATCCTTTCAACCGGATTGTCAGCAGGGCCGGCCGCCGCCGGCCAGGTGGCACCGCCGCCGCTGGTGCTCAGCCCCAATCTGACCGAACCGTGGGTGCTGCAGTTGCAACCGCAGGTGCAGCGCCGGTCGACGGTCACCCGCTATCAGTTCCGGCAGCCGCAGCAACAGCCCCAGGTCCGGCGCACGAATTGGTGGTCACCGCGCCAGCAACCGGTGCAGCAGCCCCAACGCCAGGCGGCCGCTCCGCAGACCCGGCAGGTCGCACCGCAATTCCTGCCCACGGTCGTTTCCTATAATGGCCCGCACAAGGCCGGTACCATCGTGATCGACACCAATGAGCGCTTCCTCTATCTCGTGCAGAGCGACGGCACCGCGCGCCGCTATGGCGTTGGTGTCGGCAAGCCCGGCTTCGAATGGGCCGGCAAACACAAGATCACCCGCAAGGCGGAATGGCCGGACTGGCGCCCGCCGGCAGAGATGCGCAAGCGCCGTCCGGATCTGCCGACCTTCATGGCGGGCGGTCCGGAAAACCCGCTCGGCGCCCGCGCACTGTATCTCGGCTCGACCCTTTACCGAATCCATGGCTCCAACCAGCCCTGGACCATCGGCCATGCGGTCTCCTCCGGCTGCATCCGCATGCGCAACGAGGATGTCATGGACCTTTACGAACGGGTCAATGTCGGCACCACGGTGCATGTGATCTGACCAGGACGTGTCCTCGACAATCGACTTTCAGAACGCGCGGCCCGGCCGCGCGTTTTCGTTAGGGCAGCGCCCTTGCGGCGCCCATGATTTGTCTGCAGTCTGGATGGCACGCGGATCGAATCTCCGGTCTGCACCGGTCATAGCTTCGGTTTCCGCATGAACATTTCCCTCCTCTCGCCTTCGGCACGTTCGGACGCGGCCTATTTTTTGAAAGCGGCGCTGGTCGGCATTCTTGTCGGCGGGCTTGCCACGGCATTCCACACCGGCCTTGATACACTCTTTGCCCAATATGCAGCGCTTCGCTCTGCGCTCGGGAACGGGCCTCTGTCCTACGCGGTTTCGATGGCGATTTCCGCCTCCTGCGTCGTCGGCGCCTTCCTGCTGGTCCGGCGCGTTGCTCCGGAAGCAGCCGGCAGCGGCATCCAGGAAATCGAAGGCGCGATGGAGGACAAACGGCCGCTGCACTGGCCGGGCGTGCTCGTCGCCAAGTTCTTCGGCGGTCTTCTGGCGCTCGGATCCGGTCTGGTGCTCGGGCGCGAGGGACCGACCATCCATATGGGCGCGATGACTGCCGAGGCGCTGTCACGCTCGCACAGCCTGTCGCCTTCCGACCACAAGGGCCTGCTGGCAGCGGGTGCCGCCGCGGGGCTCGCGGCCGCCTTCAACGCGCCGCTTGCCGCAATCCTCTTCATCGTGGAGGAGACACGGCGGCAGTTCCCCTTCGGTTATCGCACCTATATGGCGGTCATCATCGCCTCGCTGCTGAGTGCTGCCATCACCGAGCAGCTCACCAATATCGGCCCGGTTCTGCTGGTCGAGGTCAGTTATGTGCCGATCTGGAGCTTCGTTCTGCTGGCGGTCCTCGGCGTGTTTCTCGGCGCGCTCGGCGTCTTCTTCAACGGCGCCCTGATCACGATGATGGATCTCTTCCTGAAGATCCCCGATGGCCTGCGCTGGCTGCCGGCGCTCGCCGTCGGCGCGGGGACCGGCGTGCTGCTCAATGCCTTTCCGGCGGCAACGGGTGGCGGCGAGGATCTGGTCCACCATCTGATCGAAAACAAACTGGGCTTTCTGGCGCTGGTGCTTTTGACCCTGCTTCGCTTCGGCGGCGTCCTCTTTTCCTATGCCTCGGGCGTTCCCGGCGGCATCTTCGCGCCGATGCTGTCGATCGCCACTTGCGCGGGCCTTGCCTTCGGCGTCGCGACAGCGGATTTCCTGCCCGTCGAAGACGACTTCCGGGCCGCCTGTGCCGTGGCAGCCATGGGCGGCTTCTTTGCCGCGTCCGTGCGCGCGCCGCTGGTCGGCGTCGTCCTGGTGATGGAACTGACCGGCGCCTATGCCCTGATCATGCCGGTGCTGATCACCTGCACCACCGCCTCGCTCACCGCGCATCACCTTGGCGGACGGCCGATCTACGAGGAACTGTTGGAACGTACGCTGCGCCTTGCCGGAGAAAAAGCCGGCAGCGAACCGGACAAGACACCGGTGCAACTCGGCACGCGGGAAAGCTGAGGCTTCGCCCTTTTTTCTCCGGATCTTCCGGACAGCAGACGGTCACATCGTTTCCACGAGAGGTTTGCCCCTCACCCGGCGCTACGCTCCGACCTCTCCCAATCGGAGACGGCCAGGGTGAGGCGACAAACCGCTCCTTTTCACAAGACTTCGGGAGCCCGGTCGCAACAAGGGCGCACCGATTTCACGGTCCAGAAATTATTCTGCCGCTTGCCGCCCCTGCAGCACTAGTGTCAGGCTTTCCGGTTGCGGGCCGCCATAGACCCAGTCGAGCAATTCCGCCGTATGCAGGATCGGGATGTCCGTACCGAGGCCGATCTGGGTCATGCAGCCGATATTGCCGGTGGCGATGACATCTGGGCTCGTCTTCTCGATATTGGCGACCTTCCGGTCGCGCAGGCGGCGCGCGATCTCCGGCTGGAGGATGTTGTAGGTGCCGGCAGACCCGCAGCACAGGTGCCCTTCCGGAACATCCTTTACGGTGAAGCCGGCGGCCTTCAGGAGATCCTTTGGCTGGCGGGTGATCTTCTGGCCGTGCTGCATGGAACAGGCGGAGTGGTAGGCGATTGTGAGGCCCGGCCGCAGCGAAGGCACGCCGAGTTCGATGCCGGTCAGGAATTCGGTGATGTCCTTTGCGAGTGCAGATACCTTCGCCGCCTTTTCCGCATAGGCCGGATCGTCCTTCAGCATGAAGCCGTAGTCCTTGATCGTCGTGCCGCAGCCTGACGCGGTGATGAGGATGGCGTCCAGACCCGCACCGTCGGCTTCCCGCAGCCAGACGTCGACATTGCGGCGGGCATTTTCGAGCGAGGCTTCCTCGCGTCCCATGTGATGGACCAGCGCCCCGCAGCAGACTTCACCCTCCGGCAGCACGATTTCATAGCCCGCGCGGCGCAGCAGACGGATCGTGGCGTCGTTGATGCCCGGGTTCAGCACCGGCTGGGCACAGCCGCTGAGAAGCGCGACCCGTCCCTTGCGCACCGGTGCTTCGGCTGTAAAGACGCCGGGCCCTTCGAGATGGCCGCGTGCAGGCGCCTTTGCGGGCGCCAGCTCCAGCATCGCCCCCATGCGGGCGAGCGGCCCCCCGAAGCGTTTGAGCACCGGCGCGAAGGGCCGGCCGAAAAACGCGCCGATCAGGGCCAGACGGAAGCGCCTGGGATAAGGCAGCACGAAGGCCAGCACGGCCCTCATCAGCCTGTCGGGAAGCGGACGCTTGTAGGTCTTTTCGATATGGATGCGGGCGTGATCGACCAGGTGCATGTAGTGCACGCCGGACGGACACGTCGTCATGCAGGCAAGGCAGGAGAGGCACCGGTCGATATGCTTGACGATCTTGTCGTCCGCGGGCCGGTCGTTTTCCAGCATGTCCTTGATGAGATAGATGCGCCCGCGCGGACTGTCGAGTTCGTCGCCCAGAAGCGTGAAGGTCGGGCAGGTGGCGGTGCAGAAGCCGCAGTGAACGCATTTGCGCAGGATCTTCTCGGATTCCGCGACATGATGATCCCTCAGCTGCTCGGCAGTGAAATTGGTCTGCATCGCTCCCCGCGTCTCCCGTTTCCCGAACCCTGCCGGTTTCTCCCCAAAGATGCGCCGGATCGTACGGGCAGGACCGGTGCCAGACAAGGCTCCTTCGGGGCACAAGGGTTTTGCTCGAAGAGACATTCTGTCCCAGCACCGGCCTGTTCCCGTCCCCCTCTTGGATGAACAACGGTTAAACGGCCTGCTCAGAACCCGTTCAAACCACGGGCCTTAAGTTCCGGGACGTGGGCGACTAACGCCAAGGGAACTGAATTGATGTTTAAGACGATTACAAAGACAGCCGTACTGACTGCCGCTCTTGCAAGCCTTGCCACCGGTGCGATGGCCAAGGACTGGATCGAAAAGGTCGATGTGACCCGCGACGGCATCGACGTCGTACCGATCGAGGTCAAGGCCAATTCCTACAATTACACGAAGATGAAAAGCGCCAATCACCGCTTCCTGCTGCGCCTTCATGCCAAGGCCACCAACGGCGAGCGGATCGTTGCCATGAAGGTCGGCTCCTTCAAGAACGTGCTCTACTTCGAAGGCGACGGCAATCTGTGGAGCCAGAGCTTCAAGGGCCGCGACGTCGGTTCGGGCTCCAAGCGCGAGGTCGCGATTTCCTACAAGCCGGTGGTTCCGACCGCCAAGCTGCGCTGGCAGGGCTGGGATCCGGTGCAAGCCTGTTCGCTGAACCTCGACAAGGTGCTGAAAGGCGGCATGAAAAAATCCGATGCCCTCGCCAAGACCTGGACGGTGAGCGCGAAGGCGTATTTCGAGCTGGATGCAGTGGCCGCCAAGAAGAACAAGGCGGAAAACAACAAGTGGTCGCTCAAAAACACCACCAACCAGCGCGATGGCTATGCCTACGACGTGACCGTGACGTGCCTGCCGGCAGGCTAAGACCTGCTTTGGCCAAGCGTAAGGGCCCGGACCGCATTGGCGGCCGGGCCTTGCCGTTTCGAAGCCTGGTCCCTTATCGGGCCGGTTTCAGAACATCCAGGTTTCCGGGTTGGGTATGGGTTCGCCCCGTCCGGCAAGCTGCATGCCCTTGATGCAGCGGATGATCATCCAGATCAGAACCGCGATCAGCACAAGGATACCGATCAGGACAAAGGTCAGCACGAGCCCGATCAGGCTGAACAGGATGCCGATCCAGAACGTCCGGATCTGATAGGTGTAATGCGTGTCGGCCCAGGCGACGCCCTTGCCGCGGTTCAGGTAAGCGAAAATGACGCCGACCAGGCTGGTGATCCCGACGAGAATACTGGCGAGATAAAGAATATAGATAAGCGTTACGTTCTTGCTGCCCGGCTCCATATAGCCGGAAACATCCGATTGCTGATTCATGACCGCACACCCCTCTGCGATTGCGCCCAGACACGCGAGCATCCCGTGTTTCGGCGACAACAGTCAAGAGGCACCGGTTTGGCGGGCGGCTGAGCCCGGACTAAACGCCGCTCACCATCCTGCCGGGATTCAAGATACCCTTGGGGTCGAACTGTTCCTTGAGCCGGCGCGACAACGCCGCAAGAGGTGCAGCTTGCGGATGGAAGACCGCACAGTCGGAGCGAACAGAAGGGTCCGCGCGCACCAGCGTCGCGTGGCCGCCGCCGACCGCTTCGACGGCTGCCCGGATCCGCGCCTGATGAATGTCGCCATCCTTGCAGGTCAGCCAGACCAGACCGCCGCTCCAGTCATAAAAGGCGTCAAGTTCTATCGCCGTTTTCAGGCGGGCGACCAATTGCGGACCGGCGGTTGGAGCAACGGATATCCGCCACATGGGCGTCTTCGTGCCGGCAAAGACCTTGACGTCCCGGACCGAGCGCCAGAGTTCGGCGGAGGTCTCCCCGTCCAGCCGCACCGGTGCCCCATGGACATCGAGCAGGGATTGCAGCGACTTGAAGCGGTAATCGACCGACGCTGCGAAACCTTCCAGACGCAGGATGGTCGCGCTTTTGCCGCCATTCACGTCTTCGGGCAAATGCGCGGCACCGGAGACTTCCGCCGATGAGCCCATGGCCTGGCAAAGTGCCTTCACGCCGTCTTCCGCGTCGAGGCCGGAAAGAAGAAAGGTTGCCGACGTTTCAGGCTTCGGATTGACCTTCAGCGATACACTGGTCGTCACCGCCAGAGTGCCATAGGCTCCGCAGAGTGCGCGCGGCAGGTCGTAGCCGGTAACGTTCTTGACCACCTTGCCGCCGGACCTGAAGATTTCCCCGCGGCCAGAGACAGCTTCCATGCCGAGAACATGGTCACGCGCAGCCCCAGCCTTGATACGGCGCGGGCCGGAGAGATTGGCCGCCAGGACCCCGCCGATGGTGCCGAGCCCGGCTTTGCCGCCAAGCAGCGGTCCGAAGTCCATGGGTTCGAAGGAAAGTTCCTGGCCGTTGTCGTCAACCAGCTTTTCAACTTCGGCAATCGGCGTTCCCGCCTTCAAAGTCAGCACAAGTTCTGCCGGCTCGTAGCTCTCGATGCCGGAAAGGCCTGAGAGATCCAGCACATGCGCCGCCTGGACAGGCCGGCCGAGCCCGCGCTTGGAGCCCTGGCCGATGATCTCCAGCGGCGCATCCTCGGCGGCGGCCCAGCCAACGGCCTGTTCCACGTCGCTTGCATTTGCGGGTTTGAATGTCGCGTCCATGCCAAGACCCTCAGAAGCGCGGAATGTCGGGAAAGGGCAGCTTGCCCTTGTGCACATGCATCTTGCCGAGTTCGGCGCAGCGATGCAGCACCGGGAAAACCTTGCCCGGATTGAGCAGGTGTTTGGCGTCGAATGCACACTTGACCCGCTGCTGCTGTTTCAGATCGGCCTCGGAGAACATGTCCGTCATCAGGTCGCGCTTTTCGATACCGACGCCATGTTCGCCCGTCAGCACACCGCCGACCTCGACGCAGAGCCGCAGGATATCGGCGCCAAAAGCTTCGGCGGCATCGAGTTCGCCCGGCTTGTTGGCATCATAGAGGATCAGCGGGTGCAGGTTGCCGTCGCCTGCGTGAAAGACATTGGCGACACCAAGGCCATGACTTTCCGACAACTCCCGCATGCGGGCGAGCACCCTGGGCAATTCGCGGCGCGGGATGGTCCCGTCCATGCACAGATAATCCGGCGAAATCCGGCCGACCGCCGGAAAGGCCGCCTTGCGGCCGGCCCAGAAGGTCATGCGTTCTTCTTCGCTTTCGGACGTGCGGATGTGGCTTGCCTGGTTGGCCCGGGCAATGTCCTCGACCCGGCCGATGAGATAGTCGACCTCGCCTTCCGGCCCGTCCAGCTCAACGATCAGCAAGGCTTCCACGTCGCGCGGATAACCTGCGTTTACGAAATCCTCGGCAGCGTGGATGGCGGGCTTGTCCATCATTTCCATTCCGCCCGGGATGATGCCGGAGGCAATGATGTCGGCAACACAGCGGCCGCCGTCCTCGCTGGTCGGAAAGCCGATCAGAAGGGCCCGGGCGGTCTCCGGCTTTTGCAGGATGCGCACGGTGACCTCCGTCACCACGCCGAGCAGGCCCTCCGAACCTGTCATCAGCGCCATCAGGTCGTAGCCTTCGCTGTCCAGATGCTTGCCGCCAAGGCGGATCACCTCCCCGGTCACCAGCACCATTTCAAGGCCAAGCACGTTGTTGGTGGTCAGGCCGTATTTGAGGCAATGCACCCCGCCTGAGTTTTCGGCGATATTGCCGCCGATGGAGCAGGCAATCTGCGAGGACGGGTCCGGGGCATAATAGAAGCCTTCGTGTTCGACCGCCCTTGTGATGCCGAGATTAGTGACGCCAGGCTGCACGACGACCGCGCGGTTGTCGAAGTCGATGTCGAGCACGCGGTTGAACTTCATCATCGAAAGCAGCACGCCGTCTTCCAGCGGCAGCGCGCCGCCGGAGAGCGACGTGCCCGCGCCGCGCGGCACCACCTTGACGTCGTTGTCATGGCAGTATTTGAGCACCCTGGAGACCTGCGCCACGGTTTCCGGCAGCACGACGATCAATGGCAGCTGCCGATAGGCGGTCAAGGCGTCGGTTTCATAGGCCCGCATCTCGCGCTCGTCATGAATGACGCCCTCGCCCGGCACGATGGCCTGCAGCGCTTTCAGGATCTCCTGGCGCCGGGCCAGAACGGTCTTGTCGGGAGCTGGCATCGCAATGGCGGTCAAGAGATGCTTCCTTCTACTATTTAATACGTTGATCCAATCGGCTAGATCCGACGTAAATTAAGATGGCACAGGACAGGTTCGGCCTGAGTCTGACAAGGTTCCCGGCCCGGAAAAACGTTCGGTAAATACTAATTGTCTTTCTGAGAGATTGAAAATGAGCAATCTGACCGACATGGAGATTTTCGCGCGGGTGGTCAGCGCCGGCAGCATGTCGGCGGCCGGGCGCGAGATGAGCCTGTCGCCCGCCGTGGTCTCCAAACGCATCCGCCGACTTGAGGAAAAGCTCGGCACGAGGCTCCTGCAGCGTACCACGCGCCAGATCGCGATGACGGAGGCGGGTCAGGGATTTTACGAACGCGTGATCGCTATCCTGGCGTCGGTGGAAGAAGCCGAAACCTTCGTCTCGCGCGGGTCGGCCAAGGCGCGCGGCAATCTGAAGGTGGCCGTTCCGACCTCTTTCGGCCGTCTTCACATTGCTCCCCATCTCGGCAATTTCCTGGCAGAGAACCCGGACCTCTCGGTCAATCTCGATCTCTCCGACGACTTTGTCGACATTGTCGGCGATGGCTACGACCTTGCGATCCGGATTGCCGAACTTTCCGATTCGAGCCTGGTCGCCCGGCGGCTGGCACCGGTCCACCGTGTGCTGTGCGCCAGTCCCGCTTACCTCGAAAAGCACGGCGAACCTGCCAGCATCGAGGATCTGGTCGCCAATCATGTCACCATTGCCGCGACCAACCAGGATCCCTGGCGACTTGCCGGGCCGGACGGCATCGAGACCGTGCGCACCCAGGCACCGATCAAGACCAATTCCAACGAAGTCGTGCGCGAATGCCTGATGGCCGGCGTCGGCGTGGCGCTGCGCTCCACCTGGGATGTCGGTCCGGAACTGCGCGAGGGCAAATTGCAGATCCTGTTGCCGCAGTACCGCGCCTCCAAGGATGTCGGGCTCTATGCGGTTTATCCGAGCCGCCAGTTCCTGCCCGCCAAGGTGCGTGTCTTCATCGACTTCCTGGCCGCACTCTACGGATCGGCGCCCTATTGGGACACGGGCCTGGAAGAATGGCTGCGCCTGCCGAGCAGCGCGAAGGCCGGTTGAAACGCGTCTACCCGACGCCAGGTCGACAGAAGTCCTGCCACGCGTGCATGCGACGGTGCGTCGCTTGCATCTGCCGCACGCATCCTGTTCTGTTGGGCAGGGGTTCATGACACCCATACCGAGGGAGAAACTTATGCAGCGATTGCTGATGATCGCCGGAACCGCCCTTCTGGCCCTGACCGTTCAGGCGAGCGCCGACGGCGACATTGCCAAGGGCGAAAAGGTATTCAAGAAATGTGCAGCCTGCCATGCGGTCGGCCCGGACGCGAAGAACAAGGTCGGCCCGGAACTGAACGGCATTGTCGGCCGCAGCTGGGGCGCGGTCGAAGACTTCAAGTATTCCGCCAACCTGGTTGAGCTGTCGGACGGCAAGGTCTGGGACGTGGAAACGCTCGACGTTTACCTGACCAAGCCGAAGGACCTGATCCCGAAGACGAAGATGGCCTTCGCCGGCCTCAAGAAGGAAAACGACCGCGCCGACGTGATCGCCTATCTGAACCAGTTCAACGAAGACGGTTCGACCAAGTAAGATCCGCCCCTGAAACCTTCAAAGAAGGCCGGGGAGACCCGGCCTTTTCTATTGCGGGGCATGGTTCGCGCGGACAGCGGCCATCCGGCCCGGCGGGGTGAATGGAGTTCCGGGCTGTTTTCAAAACATCCGGGACAAGGACAAGCAGTGGCTGCCTTGGGGCGAAGATGGTGTTGACGGGATCCTCTGCACTGCATCGGCATGCCGGTCGTTCGTGGGATTTAGGCCCGGTATCTAAAGCGGCTGTTCGTTACGAGACGTGTGAAGGGCTAAAGCGGGCGGGGAGCGGTCATTCGCTGCGGCGTCGATGAATGACCAAAAGGGCGCCGGTTGCAGACAGTTCACTTTTTGGCGAGAGCACTCGAAAAGCGGACCGTTGCTGGTGCACCGCGGGAGTCAAAAACAATTGCCGCATAACACAGACGGTCCAGCGGGCAGGATCATTGTCCTGCACCCATGGGATAACTTCGCTGCCAGTAGTGAACTTCCGCTTTGTTCATGCTATGTTCGTTGCATGCTTTTTGACGCTGATCCTGACCAGATAGCCGTGCTTGACAGCACCTCCCTTGTAAAGCTGCTAAGACGCCTGGCGCTGTGCGAAAGCCGGCAGCTTGGCATTCCCTTGCGCGGTACATCCGTTCCCTTACAGATCACGATTGCGGACGATGGCGAGGATGGTCGCGTTGAGTGGGATGGCGGCGTTTCATCGGCCGCTTATCTTCCTGCCAGATACACCGCTTTTCAGTCCAAGGCGCAAAACCTGTCTGAGAGTCAGGTCAAAGCCGAAGTACTCAAGAAGCCGAAGAAAGGCCCACCAAAGCTAAATCCCACAGTCGCCGAGGTTCTCTCCTCCGGAGGTGCATACGTTATCTTCTGCCGTGAGCGGATGGTGACGAAAAAACGCAAGAACCTGATCAAGGCGATCAAGGAGGCTATCACAGCTGCCGGAGGAAATCCGAAGGCCGCAGCGACCATTGATATCTACGACGCTAATATTATCGCCGATTGGGTCAATACGCACCCATCTGTTGCACTCTGGCTTGCCTCACTGAAGCACGGTCGCAATCTCGCAGGCTTCCAGACGCACGATAGCTGGGGGCGTGATCCGCAGTTTCTCACAGCGTGGCAGGCGAGCGACGAGCCACGCTTTGTCCCTGTGAACCGCACTGTCGCCCTTGAAGATCGCAAAGACGAGCAGCGCAGTGCGTGGACGTTCGATCAGGCTGCTGACGAGCTTCTGAAGTTTCTGAGTTATGAGAAGTCGATTGTTCGGTTGTTCGGCCCTTCGGGCTTCGGGAAGTCGCGTTTCGCCTTCGAGGTGTTGAAGACAAAGCGCGGCATTGCCGACGAAGTGGACAGCTCTTCGGTAATTTTCTGCGACGGGTCTATTTCTGGCGACGAAGCGGCGAGGCTAATGCTTGAACTCGCGGATGCCGGGCTTGCGGCGATTGTGGTCGTTGATGAGTGTCCTGACGAACTCCACAACAAACTTGCGAATATCGCACGGCGAACAGGATCAAACCTTCGCCTTCTCACAATGGATATCGAGACAAAGGTCTTGCAGGCCGCCGATACGCTGTCGCTGCGCGTGGAGAAGGCGGACGAGAAACTCATCAAGGATATCGCGGCAGCGGTCGCACCTGACCTAAGTGACCGTGACAAGAGCTTTGTCGCTGATCTCGCCGAAGGATTTCCGCGAATGGCGGTGCTCGCCGCACAGCAGGATGCTGACGGCAGGCAGACCTTCCTGTCCGTCGAACAGATACTCGAGCGCATCATCTGGAGCGGAAAGCAGCGCGTTACCGAAGCGCAAAGAGCGCTGGAGGTGGCGTGCCTATTCGAATGGCTTGGCCTTCTCGGGCGCGTAGATGATCAGGCGGCGTTCGTTGCTGCTGAGCTCGCGCACCTGGCCCTGCCAATCTTTGTAGAGCACGTCGTGTCGTTCAAATCGCGCGGCATCATCACGCAACGAGGTGATTTCATCCAGGTCGGGCCGGTGCCACTCGCCGCAAGGCTTGGCATCGCGCGTCTAGAAGTCATGACTCCCGAGCAGCTGCTCCAATTCTTCCATAACGCGCCGGACACTCTACAATTCAGCATGCTCAAGCGACTCAAGTGGCTCGACACCTCGGATGTCGTCCGGTCATTCGCGGAGCAAATGCTTCACACCGACATGATCGGAAATTTCGCCGCTCTCAATACCGACGCCGGCTCCAAGATGCTCGACCGTCTCGTGCACCTCACGCCGGATATCGCTTCTGAGACAATAGAACGCGTTTTTGGAGGGCTCTCACAGGCGGAACTTACCGCCGCCCGTGATGGCCGACGCTACCTTGTCTGGGCGCTAGAAAAGCTTGTTTTTAGGCGGCAGACCTTTGAACGATCCGCGCGCCTGCTGCTAAGACTGGCAGCTGCCGAGAACGAAAACATCAGCAATAATGCAAGCGGTCAGTTCAAACAGCTTTACCAACTCTACCTCAGCGGCACCGAAGCAGAGCCAGTCCTACGTCTCCGAGTACTGGACGAAGGACTGGCATCAGCCGATTCGAAGCAGCAGGCCATTTGCGTCGAGGCACTTGGTCACATGCTTTCCAGCGGCCACTATTCACGCGGGGGCGGTGCTGAACAAATCGGGAGCGACGACGCGCTAGAGGACTGGCGTCCAAAGATCTATGGTGAGATCTGGGATTTCTTTCGCGCGGCAATTACCCGGCTTGTGCCAATCGCTACCGGCAACGGTGAGCTTGCGGCTGTGGCGAAAAAGCACCTGTCGAGCCACATCCGCTCGCTGCTGGGACAGCTTCCTGTTTCAGAAATCAGGGACTTGATCCTGACGGTTCAGGCACAGGGAGGGTTTTGGCCCGACGCTCTGATGGCGATTTCGCACTTCCTCTATTATGATCGCGAAAAAGGCAAGCGGAGCAGGATCGCCAAGGAAGTCCGCCAGCTTTATGACGACCTTCTGCCGACCAACCCTGTTGATCTCGCCGTCTTGTATACCGACGGATGGCAGCTCGATCTGTATGATCCAGATTCACGTTACGACCCCAACCCGAAGTCGCGCGACAACTTTGATTACGCAGAAAAGCGTGCCGTTGCCCTCGCCGATGAGATCGTCAAGAACAAGGAGCTCATTACAGCGGTGCTCAATCGTATAACCTGTGGGAGTGGCAAAGGAACCTATCCGTTTGCCAAGGCCCTAATGAAGGCAGCTAAGGACCCGGAAGCGCTGTTTGCTGAGGCTATCAAAGTCGCCGAGGGCAACGATCAACCGCCAAATCGCGGTTTTTATGGCGGACTAGTCGCAGGCGCCGACGAACGCGATGCAAAAATTGCGAGAGGACTCGTAAGTCTGGCTCTTCAGTCAGCCAAGCTCAAAGGCGAAGCGATCGCGCTCATCGGTTCCGGAACGCTCAATGATGAAAACGTCGACCTCATCATGTCCTTGGTCGCGGGCGGCGACATCAAGCCTTGGCAAGTCCAGAATCTCGGTCTATGGCGTTCACCGGAGGCGCTGTTCGTCCCCGTTCTGCAGGAGCTGGAAAAGCATGGCAACGATGGCCTTTGGACCGTCGTCGACATCGTAGGGATGTTCCTGCACAGCGACCGCAACGTTCCGAGCAAAGAACTGCAGACACTGACTAAGCGAGTGTTACTAGCACCAAAGTTGTTCGAGGCCACTCGGAACAATATGGATGGCTACCAAATGGAGCAGCTGGTTCACCATCTGATCAAATTAGGCACGGTTGATAAGGCGTACGCGGCAAAGCTAGCCAAGCAGCTGATGAGCATCTGCAGGCGCGGAACAGATCGTGTTTTTTATGAACTCGATGATCCTGTTCGCAAGGCGCTCGGTTACCTGTTGGAGATTTATCCAGATGTCACCTGGGCGGCGATTGCGAAGAAGCTGACCAGCAAGACTTGGCATGACCGCTTCTATGCAGAGAACCTCCTTGAATCGCATCATCGAGATGATCACCTCGCGCGCGCGCTCGCCGTTCCCGTGCCTCCAGCCGTTTACATGGCTTGGGTTCGGGAAAAGCCGAAAGAGCGTGCGGTCAAGGCTGTAGCTTGGCTACCAATCGCAGTTCGTTCTGAAATAGATCCGCTTGTTTGGCATCCAGAGCTAAGCGCATTCGTTGATGAGTTCTGCGACATTCCAGGAGTGCTACAGGAGCTAGGTGGACGGCTCAGCCCGAACTCATACTCCGGCGGACTAGCCCACTATCTTGAGCCGATTGTGCCACTTGTGGAAACATGGACCAGCCATCCAAAGGCAAGCGTACGCGCCTGGGCCCCCGATGTTCTAAGCTGGCTGCGGAAGACCATCGTGGCTGAGCGCAAGCGAAGTGACGAAGAAGTCGTTCGCTACGGCTGAGTTTGAATTGCGAAGCACTGCTCTCGATCCGTCGGTTGCGAATGTCTGCTCCTGATGTCAGCGCATCGGGTCGTAATCGGCTGCAATGGGACGCGAAGCCGTCGTTAATTGACATGGCACCCAAAGACAGCAAAGGGCCGGACTTACCACCGGCATGCGCTAGGTGAATGTCAGCTCAGCCAATCCATATTTCAAACCCGACATTCCTCATCTGGCCCTGTTCCGGCCATTTCAACACACGCGGCGCTTGGCCATACCCTCGCACAGCAACACATCGGCGCCCCCTTGTTAGCGGTGCGCCCCTCAATGCTCGCCGTGCTTCTGGCGGATGCGTTTGACCGTCCACCAGATCACCAGTAGCACGGCCGGGACCGCAAGCCCTGTCATGATGTTGGCGGCTGGCAGAGGCAGGCCCGCCTCCTTGGCGGCCTTGGCGAGGTAACCGATCAGTCCGACGACATAATAGCTGACTGCCGCGACCGACAGGCCTTCGACGGTCTGTTGCAAGCGAAGCTGCAGCTGCGCGCGCCGGTTCATGGATTCCAGAAGCGACCTGTTCTGGTCTTCCAGTTCGACATCGACCCGGGTACGCAGAAGGGTCGTTGCGCGGGCGAGCTTGCGCGACAGCATCGCCTGACGGTCCTCGATCGCCTGGCAGGTGCGCATGGCCGGCGCAAGCCGGCGGGCAAGGAACGCCGCCATGGAGAGCTCGCCGGGTGCGGCCTCCTCCCTCAGTGTTTCCAGGCGCGCCCTGACGATCTGGTCATAGGCGCGGCTGGCGCCGAAGCGGAAGGTGCTGGCCGTGGCTCCGGCTTCCAGGGCAGCCGCCAGCGCGCTCAGCTTGTCGAGCAATTCCTGGTTCGCCCCCAGCGCCGAGGTGTTTTTCATCCGCCCGGTCAGTCCGGCAAGCTCGATCTCGAAACGGCGGATGTCCGGCTGCAGATCGGTCGCCTCGAAGAGGCCCAGCATGGCGAGCGTGCGGTAGGTCTCCACTTCCAGAAGGCGCTGGACGATCGCCCCGGACTGCAGGTCGCTCAGATTGCGGTTGCAGACCAGGAGCCGTGTCATGCCGTCGCCGTCCTGTCGGAAATCGGTGGCCACGAGGGCTGCACCGCCCTCAAGATTGGAAACGGTCAGGCTGCCTTCATCGAACTGGCTGCGCCATTCCTTGCCGTCGTCACCGCCGCGCAGTTCCAGCCGCACGGCGACCAGAAGATCGCCCGGGGCCCGGAACACCGCGCCGAAGGGATGCTTGATCGGAACCTGGCCGAAGATCGTCTTTTCATGCGCCGGACCGTCCCACGTATAGGTGGTGAATTCGGCATGCTGTTCCCAGCTGAGCGAGCCGCCACCGAAGGGTACCGTGTGGTGACGCGCGCCCGGCGCCGGGCCGTGGCCGCCCCGGGAAATGCAGAATTCGCTCAGCCACGCATGGTCCTTCGCGGCTTCCTCACCGTCGGTCAGAAAGGCATAATGGAGCACCGTCCTCGGGCTGGAAATCGGCCGGAACGGGCGGGCATGGACTTCCCCGAGTACTCTGTCCCTGAGCGGCGACGCCCGGAATGACGGAAAGGACGATCCGTTCTCTGACCCCTGATCCAAGCTGCAACCCCGACTTTGGTATGGTTCCGACCACATTCCCTTAAGGAATACGGGATTCCAACAGCCAATTTGTCACAGGCCGCAATTGCTCACCCGGCCGTCGTTTCAACGCAACAGAAATTGGACAAAAAAATTGACCAATTTTGAAAACGTCGCTATTTTGCCGCGCAAATCAGGGACGGAGAGCCATGTTTCAGCCTGTCGATCACCAGAAGACAGCCAATGCCGTGGTGGAGCAGATCGAGGATCTGATCCTGAAAGGCGTGCTGCAATCCGGTGAGAGACTGCCGGCGGAACGGGATCTCGCCGAACAGCTGAATGTGTCGCGCCCCGTGTTGCGCGACGCGCTGAAACTTCTGGAAGAACGGCAACTGATCGAGGCCCGGCGCGGGGGCGGCACTTTCGTCGCCGACCTGATCGGGCCGATCTTTTCGGAGGCAATCATTCAGCTGATTGGCAGGCATCCCTCCGCCATCTGCGACTATTTCGAATTCCGGCGCGGCATCGAAGGACAGACGGCGGCACAGGCCGCCATGCGGGCCGCGCCCTCGGACCTGGCCAGGCTGGCGGAAATCATTCGCCTGATGCGGGAGGCCCATGATGCGGAGGACCTGCAGGCGGAATGCCGGCTGGACGTAGACTTTCATCACGCGGTCGGTGAAGCGGCGCATAACGTCGTGCTGCTGCACACGCTTCGCTCCTGCTATCGGCTGCTTGAAAATGGCGTCTTCTATAACCGCGCCCGCCTCTATCACCACCCGAATGCCCGTTCGGAAGTTTTGAAGCAGCACGAAGCGATTGCAGATGCCATTCGCCACAGCGACCCGACCGGCGCCCGGCAGGCCTCGGAAGAACATATCGATTACGTTCGCGCGACCCTTGCGCAGGTTCAGGAGCTGGACCTGAGGGAGCAACTGGCGGACCTCAGACGGACCCGGAAACCGGCTCGTTCCTGAGCCCAGGAGGAATACGATGACTGTAGTGACCGATATTGCGGATATGCAGGCCCTGGCAAAGCGCCGGGTGCCGAAGATGTTCTATGACTATGCCGATACCGGCTCCTGGACCCAGAGCACCTACAAGGCCAACGAAGCGGCCCTGCAGCGCCAGAAACTGCGCCAGCGCGTTGCCTGCAACATCGACAACCGTTCGCTCAAGACGACCATGGCCGGCCAGGACGTCTCCATGCCCGTCGCACTGGCCCCGGTCGGCCTCACCGGCATGCAGCGCGCCGATGGCGAGATCCTGGCGGCGCAGGCGGCGGAGGAATTCGGCGTACCCTTCACGCTTTCCACCATGAGTGTCTGCTCCATCGAGGATGTTGCCGAAAACACCAAGAACCCGTTCTGGTTCCAGCTCTATGTCATGCGCGACCGCGGCTTTTCGGAAAACCTGATGCAGCGGGCAACTGCCGCCGGCTGTTCAGCCCTCGTCCTGACGCTGGACCTCCAGGTGCTTGGCCAGCGGCACAAGGACCTGAAGAACGGCCTTTCCACACCTCCCAAGCCGAAGCCGCATGTGCTGCTCGACCTTGCCTTCAAGCCGCGCTGGTGCTGGCACATGCTGCAGACCAAGCGCCGCCAGTTCGGCAATATCCACGGCCACGTCTCCGGCGTCGGCGACATGACTTCGCTTGCGGAATGGACCAACAGCCAGTTCGATCCGACGCTCGACTGGTCGTCGGTGGAATGGGTGAAGAAACACTGGAACCGCAAGCTGATCCTGAAAGGCATCAACGATGTCGAGGATGCGAAGATCGCAGCCGAAGTCGGCGCTGATGCCATCGTCGTCTCCAACCATGGCGGCCGTCAGCTTGACGGGGCACTTGCCTCCTTCGAAGTGCTGCAGGACATCGTCGACGCGGTCGGCGACAAGATCGAGGTGCATTTCGACAGCGGCATCCGCTCCGGCCAGGACATCTTCCGGGCGGTCGCGATGGGCGCGAAGAGCACCTATATCGGCCGCGCCTTCATCTACGGCCTCGGCGCCATGGGCAAGGAGGGTGTTACCAAGGTGCTGCAGATCCTGCACAAGGAACTCGACGTCACCATGGGCCTGTGCGGCGAAACCGACATCAACAAGGTCGGACGGCACAACCTGGTGCTTTGATGCCTTGGGCGCTGATTCGGTTCGGCCGGTTTCGTGAAGGGACCGTGCAGTTCGCGCCTGGACAGGCAATAAAGAGCCTTGCCGCTCGCACCCCTCTCCCCCTTGCGGCGGAGAGGAGTGCGAGCGACAGGGCTCGAGTCATTTCCGATTGTATTTTTGCGGTGAAAGCTTCCAGCTATTGATCAGCTTTGCCGGTGGTCTCGTCGCGTTCTTCCCTCAGAGCATCGACAGCCAGGCTCGCGAAATCTCCGCCCCCACCGCGTCGGCACTTTTGGCATGTTGCTTTGCTTCTCCCTCGAAGCGCTCTGCCCAGTCCGGCGTGTGTTTGGCGATGTCCGCGGCGAAGTTCTCCGACCAGCTTCTGACTTCTTGCAGGCCGGTCTCGAAATGGAACTGCAACGCGTAAGTGGTCTGTCCCAGGCGAAACGCCTGCACCGGAGTCATGGCACTGGAAGCCAGATGAACCGCCCCCTCCGGCAGGGTGACCGTGTCGGAATGCCAGTGGAACTGCGGCGCACCCTCGCCGAGCGCATTCACCACAGGGTCACCTTCTGCCGCTTCAGTCGGAACAACGTCGCGCCAACCGAATTCGATCGGGCGGTCGAGCAGATTGCCTCCGCCGAAGGCCCGCGCGACAAGCTGGGAACCGAGGCAGATGCCCATCACAGGTTTGCGCTTGTCATGAAATGCGCGGATCAGCGCACAGGCCTCAGGCAGATGCGGATAGTCGTCGTCCGCCAGCGCATTCTGCGCCCCGCCCAGAACCACAAGTCCGGCATAAGGGGCAATGTCCTGTGGCAACGCGTCGCCGTCCTGGGCTTTGACGAGGTTCCAGCTATGCCCCAGCGCCGCGGCTTCGCGGCCGAGAATGCCAAGATCCGTGTTCGGATAATTCTCGATGACTAGAAAATGCATTGCCCACCCTTTGAGCGTTTCACGGTTGGCTCCAGCCGGCGCTTCCGGCCTGTCCGGCACAGACCATATTCATCTACCTGCTTGATGGAAACATCAAAAACAATCATTTGCGTTGAAGTGACTTGAGTTTCACATTAGCCGCACCATCCCCAGATACGGTTGCCCCATGAGTGTCGCTTCGCCAAGCCTTCGTCCCGCCTCCGCAGGCTTCAGCCCTGCCGACTACGGCCTATACGCGGTGACCGTCCTGGCCTGGGGCTTCAGCTGGATCGCGATGAAGGGCCAGGTCGCGACAGTTGCACCGGAAGTTTCCGTGTTCTGGCGCTTCGTTCTGGCCGCCGCCATCATGATGGCCTGGGCGCGGTTTCGCGGGCACAATCTTTCCTTCCGATGGCAGGATCACCTCAGATTTGCCGGTCTCGGGGCGTTCATCTTCTCGACGAACTTCACGTTGTTCTATTACGGCGCGGCCGTGTTGCCGTCCGGGCTTCTCGCGGTCATTTTCTCCACGGCATCGATCTTCAACCTCTTCCTCGGCCTGATCCTCTTCGGCCAGCGCCCCAACCCTGTCGCGCTTGGCGCCGGCCTGCTCGGCTTCCTGGGCATTGGCCTGATGTTCTGGCCGAAGCTTTCCGGCGCGGAGTTCGACACGGAAGCCGCACTCGGCCTTGCCATGTGTGTCGGCGGCACACTGTCCTTCTGCCTCGGCAACATGCTGTCGGCCGACACTCAGCGACGCGGCATCGGCGTGACGCCCGCCACCGCCTGGGGCATGGTCTACGGCATGATTTTTCTTGGCGTGTTCTCGCTGCTGCGGGGACAGAGCTTTGCCGTCGAAATGTCCGTGAACTATCTCGGCAGCCTGATCTATCTCGCGGTCGTCGCCTCCGTGATCGCCTTTGCGTCCTACCTGACGCTGCTGGGCCGGATCGGCTCTGCCCGGGCCGGCTATGCGACCGTCCTTTTCCCCGTCGTGGCCCTGACCCTGTCGACGATCTTCGAGGGCTATCACTGGACGCCCGTCGCCGCGGCAGGTCTCATCTGCGTTCTTGGCGGCAACATCATGATGCTGCGCGCGCGTTGAAAACGTTTGCCAAGGCAACAAGTCATTCAATCGTCATCCCGGACGCAGCGAAGCGAAGATCCGGGACCGGGGAGCCGGAACATTAGCCAACGATTTCAAACAAAAAATCGTCGCTTCTGCCTCCCCGGTCCCGGCTCGCGCTTCGCTTGGCCGGGATGACAACGGTTAGTTCACCGTTGATGACCTGAGCTTACTCCGCCGCCATCTGGGCGCTGCCGTTGCCGACATTGCCGATGGCCGCGACCAGATGGTTGCAGAGCGTGTCGTGCATCGCCTCGCGGGCGTTGTCTGAGCGCAGAAGCGCAATGTCGCAGAAAGGCAGCGACGGAAAGCCGTCCTTTTCGTCCAGGATGCGCATGCCGTCACGAATGGCGCTTTCCGGAAACACCGTCACGGCGAGACCTGCCTGCACGGCGCCGACGAGAGCTGCCGCGCTGGAACTGGTGTACGACACCCGATACTGCCGGCCGGCACGGTCGAGCGCATCCATGGAAAGGCGCCGCCAGCCGCAGGTGACCGGTCCGAGCGCCAGCCGGATCACCTCCTGCGTGTGCGCGGAATGCTGGGTCGAGGTGACCCAGTAAAGCGGTTCACGGCGGATGATTTCACCGCGCAGATCGTTGGTATCGCCGGATGTGGTGATGGCGACATCGATTGCCCCCTCGCGGATCGCCTCGGTCAGCCTTGCGCTGGAGACACACTCCACCTGAACCTCGATCGACGGATTGAGCCTGTTGAAGGCCGCCAGAACCTGCGGCAGCAGCCGGTCGGCGTAGTCGTCCGGCACACCGAGCTTCACATGGCCGACTTCCTTCTGACCGTTGAAGGCGGACAGGGTCTCGTCGTTCAGGATGATCATCCGGCGGGCGAATTCGACGAGACGCAGGCCATCTTCGGTCAGCCGCGACTGGCGTCCGTCCTTGATGAAGATCGGCTGGCCGACGCGTTCCTCCAGACGGCGCATCTGCATGGACACGGCCGACTGGGTCTTGTGCACAGCCTCACCTGCCTTGGTGAAGCTGCCGAGCTCTGCGATCGCCAAAAACGTTCGAAGCTGATCAATATCCAGCGCGTGATTCATGCGGGACCCTGTAATTGAGCCACGGACCAGTGGTGTGATTTGAAACTCTAATCGATCAAGAGAAGATACATCACCATCTCTTACGTTTCAATTGGTATTTGATTGCCGGCGGCACGCACCACCACACGTAACATTCTGAAATTTCGTCAGAATTTTCTCCTGCCGGAGACTATTCGGCTGCCTGCGGTACGGACAGGTTGTCGAGCGAGGAAACGATGTGCTCCACCAGAGCGTCGGTGACGCGGGAACTGTTGTGCCAGGAACGCATGATGCCGATCTCGCAATCGGGCAGGCGCGGAAAGCCGTCCGCTTCCGTCAGGACCCGCATGCCGGAGCGCAATGCCGATTCCGGCAGAACCGAAATGGCGAGCCCGGCAAGCACCGCCGCCCCGACCGCCGTCGAATTCCAGCTTGAATAGAGCAGCCGGTGCTCGCGCATCTGGTCGGAAAGAGCGTTGACGGCAGCCCGGCGCCAATCGCAGGTAGCCCGGCCAAGCGCCAGGGGCAGCGGGGATTCGTTTTCCACCGCATGGCGGGCGGAAACCACCCAAAGCAAAGGTTCGCGCCGCACCAGGTCGACGTTCTGGCGGCCCTTCTTCTGAACGTGGGTGATGATGGCGACGTCCAGCTCCCCTTCGGCGATCATGTCGGCGAGATTGGGGGTCGGTGCGCAGACGACGCTGACTTCGGCCTTGGGGTTGGAGCGCGAGAACCTTGCCAGGATTTCCGGCAGGAAACGATCGGCGTAGTCGTCCGGCGTGCCGAGCCGCACTAGCCCTGCAAGTTCGGTGTCGTCGAAGGCGGCAATCGTCTCGTCGTTGAGCTGGACCAGCCTGCGCGCATAATGCAGGAGCCGCTCACCATGTTCCGTCAGGCGCGACTGGCGCCCCACCCGGACGAACAACGGCTTGCCGATTCTCTCTTCCAGCCGGCGCATCTGCATCGACACCGCGGACTGGGTCTTGTGCACATTGTCCGCCGCCCTGGTGAAACTGCCGCTTTCGGCAATGGCGACGAAAGTCCGGAGCTGGTCGAGATCGAGCATGGGCGTTCCACTGATAAGCAATGATTATGCTTAGCACGAAACCTATTCAGCCACGAAATGTTTTTGCCGTTCGCCTGCAGAGCCATGGGCCGCTTTGGGCTCAAGGTGATCACTTCACAAAAAGTGATTATTTCAATCAAAAACATTCGTTGGAATTATAGCAGGAAACAGTCCATCTAAAGGATGTTCCCAACAAGGACTGCCAATTCAGGCAAGGAACAGGCTGTCGGAAATGCCTCCGGCCGCCAACAGGAGACTTATGCCATGACACATTCCGCTTCCACCCCGGTCTTCGCTCTTCTCGGGCAACTGGCTGCCCGTGTCTGGCGCGTATTCAACAACCGCCGCCAGTTCGCCGAACTCAATGACTGGTCGGACGAGCAGTTGAAAGACATCGGGCTTACCCGGAGCGACGTTCGACGTGCCATGGCGCTCCCCTTCTACACAGATCCGACAACTCTGGTGAGCGGGTCCGCGGCGCAGCTCGATACGTTCACCCTGCGCGCAGCAAATGCGCCGCAGGAAGCCACGCTGATTTCGCTCGTGAAAGCGGGCAAGACCGGCCAGCTCGCCGCCTGATCCCCAGCCTATTGCCTGGGCTTTCGGCTGACTTCCCCTTTTTGCAGCCCCTGTCGGCATAGCCTTGCTGACGAAACTGACCCGCCCCCTCCGGCGGGTCTTTTTTTGCCGTTTCGCCGGCAGACCGTTCGGATTCAGGACGCAGGCTTGCCCTTTTCACGGTCCACCAATTCGTCCATGAACTCCTCGTACACATCGCCCTCCTTCAGGCGTTCGACTTCCCGGTCGAACTGCTCGATCAGCTCCTCTCCAGCCGCGTAGGCGTTGGAGACGAGCAAGGGAAAGAGCGGGCTTTCATCGTATTTCAGGTCGACAATTTCCAGCTCTTCCTCAAGACCCAGTTGCTTGCTGAAGATCTCGAGGACCGGTTTTGCGTGAATGACGATGTCCACGCGGTTCAGCTTCAGCTGCTGCAGGCAGTTGTCGATTGTCGGGGAAATGGAGAATTCAATATGTCTCTTCCGGTAGAACTCTTCGGCCCAGCCATTTCCGAGAACATCGCAGTACCGGTAGTCTTTCAGCTCGGCGAGGCTCTGGTCTTTCAGGAGACGGTCCTTGAGCGGGCTGCCCCTCCGTACAATCGGATGGAACGGAATTTCCAGCGCGGCCTCGTTGCTTTTGCGGGCATGCATGAGACGTTTCTGTGTTGCCGTGGCAACCATCCCGTCAACCCGGCCTCCAAAGAACACCTGCTGCGCACGCTCCCAGGGCAGGCCGTCATGTACCAGCTCGAATCCGTCGATGCCGGCAAAAATCCTGTCCATCAGGCGCGGCAGCATGCCGTCGACCTCGGTCCCAAGGCCGTAGGAATAGGGTGACCATTCACTTGCATAGGCGATCGTGAATTTGCGTTTTTCCTGCGCTCCGGCCACTTGAACGGTGGAAGCCACGACCAGAACCATCAGGCAAAAGGAAGCTGCTTGAGAAAACCGGCTTCTTGCGTGTTGCGTTTTCAGCGTTGCCATTTCGGTCATTCTTGCCGGACCTTCCCGTCAAGCCGACTGGGAAGTCCGGAGGGATTTTGTCGGGTCGGCACCACGCCAACCTTCAACACGACTTCATTTTCAAAGGAGAGACTAACAACGAATTGCTGTCAAAAAGTGGTCAAGCGCCTCGAAGGTCGCGCGACGCCTTTTCGAAGAAGCTGTCGAAGGCCTTGAATTGGTTCGACTGGAAGTCGCGCCCGGCAGACATCCAGCTGGTCACCATTTCCTCAAATTCCGAGGCTTCCGCTTCCGGAGCTTCCTCTTCTTCCGGCGGCAGGTCTTCCTCTTCCGGTTCAGGCTCCGGCTCCGGCTCGGCGGGTTTGGCGACAATGCTGGCCGGCTGCAGGAAAGCGCCCCAGAAGGCCTTCATCGCATCGGTATACCCCTGAAGATAGTCGGCGGGCGTTGGTGCCGGCTTCGGCCGTCCCCTGGCAAAACCACGTAAGTAAGCATCCAGCAGATTGCGCGCCTCCCCCTGCACGAACGGCCGGGCGATCTGCCCAAGCGCGAGGGTCGCCGCGACCGGCATCATTTCCTGAATGGCATCGCTCTGCAGGCCCGTCAGGCCCGATATCTGACCGGCAAGCGCCTTCTGCACCGCTTCCGGGCCGAAAAAGGGCGTCAACGCCGCATCGGACGGGGTTTGGAACAGTCCGGAATAACCGCCGAAGGGAAGCTGAACTCCGCCGCCGCCAAGCGGCGAGGACGGTCCCAGAAATTCGGTAAAGCCGGGAACCGAACTGCCGAAGTGCCGGAAACCGTTGAAAGCCGCCGGCATCAGCTGTTCCATCACCCGGCTCAGGTCCTCGTTGGACCAGCCGAAGCGGTTGCGCACATCCTCCGACAGGGAAAAGATGTCGAATGGGGGGGCTCCCGTCCCGCTGCCAGTCATCGCACTGCTCCGGTCACGCTGTTGCAAGGCCTTGAGAAAAAAGATCCTTCGCAAGCAGAGTGACCCTTTGCGGGCGTCAGGTCAATTCTAGCAGTTGCGTGAGCAGTCAGGTCCCCACAACATCATGCGGAGAAAGTGTTTCTGCCTCAGTAGGCGTAGTCGCGGTATACTTGGTTGACGTCGCCCTTCCAGGAGCCGTTGTAGCGCTGCAGCAGCACGTCGGCCGGGCACATGCCGGACGCAAGTCCCTCCTCGATCGGCGCCAGATGCACGCGTTCGTCCAGGTCACCGTCGCTGAGACGGTTGCGGCGCTTGAGGCCTTCCTGGGAGAGCTCCAGAACCTGGCGCGCGACATCCAGAACGGTGCCGTTGCGGAACGGGGTCTGCAGGGCGGTCTTCGGAACGCCCGCCCGCAGGGCCGCGCGTTCTTCCCGGGTCCAGTCCTTTACGAGCTCCCAGGCCTGGTCGAGCACGCCCTGGTCGTAGAGCAGGCCCACCCAGAGCGCCGGCAGGGCGCAGATGCGCCGCCACGGGCCGCCGTCGGCTCCGCGCATCTCGATGTATTTCTTCAGCCGCACATCCGGGAAGAGCGTCGACAGGTGGTTGTTCCAGTCGCCGATATTTGGCGTCGCGTCCGGAACCTTGCCTTCCAGCGCGCCGTTCATGAACTGGCGGAACGTGGTGCCGGTGACGTCGTAATAGGTCGAGCCGCGCTTGACGAAATACATCGGCACATCAATTGCCCATTCCACGTAACGCTCGAAGCCGAAACCGTCCTCGAAAGCGAAAGGGATGTCGCCCGAACGGTCATTGTCCGTATCGGTCCAGATCTGCGCGCGGAAGGACTTGAAGCCGTTCGGCTTGCCCTCGGTAAAGGGGGAATTGGCGAAGATTGCGGTAGCGACCGGTTGCAGCGCCAGACCGACGCGCATCTTCTGCACCATGTCGGCCTCGGACGAGAAGTCGAGATTCACCTGGATGGTGGAGGTCCGGTACATCATGTCGAGGCCGAGCGTGCCGACCTTCGGCATATAGTTGGTCATGATGTCGTAGCGCGATTTCGGCATGCGCGGCATGTCGGCGCGCGACCAGGTCGGCGTCATGCCGATACCGAGGAACCCGATGCCGAGCGGTTCGGCAACCTTGCGCACATCGGCAAGGTGCTGGTTGGCTTCGCGGCAGGTCAAGTGCAGGTTGTCGAGCGGCGCACCGGAAAGTTCGAACTGTCCGCCCGGCTCGATGGAGATGGCTCCGCCGCCCTTGTCGTCGGCCAGACCGATGATTTTGCCGGCATCTTCGATGCGCTCCCAGCGGGTCAGCTTTTCCATGCCGCTCAGGATCGCCTCGACACCCTTCTCCCCCTCATAGGGGATAGGCGACAATTCGTTCAGACAGAAGCCGAATTTTTCGTGCTCCGTGCCGATGCGGAACTGGTCTTCCGGCTTGTTGCCCGCTTCCAGCGTCGCGGCCAGATCCGCAACTGTTTCAATCGGGGTGGAATCGACCGTATCGCGGGCCATGAAAGCGTCCTAAAACTGCGCGGCCCGAAAGGCTGCCCCCCACAAACCGCAGTGATCCGGCGCGTTCCAGGGAGGAACGCTTTTGAGCTTCGGTGATTTAGGTTTCCTGAAACAAGAATGCAAGCGAGGAAACGACGCGGCGTGGATCTCACGCGATCCTGAAGACGGATAACGCTTCGGTGCGGCCACGCAGCGCCACTGGACCGAGGCTGGTGGCACTGATCCCCTCCGGCAGTTGCGCCATGGTGTCGCCACTGACCAGGGCGATCACCTTCGCCTCCGGGTCCACCTGCTTGCCGTATTCCTGCAGCCTTGCCGCGACATTCACCGCGTCACCGATGACGGTATAGTTCATCCGGGCTTCGGAGCCGATATCGCCGACGACCACCTTGCCGGTATGAACACCGATGCGCACCCGCATCGAGCCTCCCGGTGCCGCCTCGATCCGTTCTGCCAGAGCCTTGACGGCGGCAATCGCCATTGCGGCGTGGTCGGGCTGGTCGGAGGGCGCGCCCCAGAAAGCCATCACCCCGTCGCCAATGAACTTGTCGATCGTGCCCTGGCGCTCGGAAACCGCCTCGGACACCGTCTCGAAGTAGCCGTTGAGATAGGCCGCCGTTTCTTCCGCGCTCAGGTGGGACGCCATGCCGGTGAAGCCCGCCAGGTCGGTGAAGACAATGGTCATTTCCCTCAATTCGATATTGCGCGCTTCCGTCATGCCCTCTTCGATGAGGCGCGAAACCAACTGGCGCGGCACATAACGGGCAAAGGCATTGAGCGCGCCGAGGGAACCGTTGAAGGCCTGGTTGACGTCGTCCAGTTCCTTCAGCCGAGACCTCGGCAGCTTGCCGGTTGCGGCAAAGTCGAGACGGCGCAGGCCCGCGGCGGTTTCGGCCAGACGGATCAGCGGGCGCCCAAGCATGCGGCCGACCGCAAAGGAGAGAAGCGCCCCGACGACAAGCGCGACCAGCGCCGCATAGAGCACGATACGGGTCTGGTCGAGCGCGGCCCCGAACTCTTCGGCCTTGTAGAGCGTGCCGAGGATCCAGCCTTTTGCGGGACCCGAAGCGACCTCCATATAGAGCGCGGTGAACATGCCGACGTCGCCGGGAAAGACGCGGCCGGTGACCGAGCCGCCCATGTCATGGGACTGGTCGTTCGGGGCCCAAAGAAGATGCAGCGGCGTGCCCGTCAGGCTGCTCAGCAGCGGCAATGACTGTTCGGGTGTGGCAGCAAAGTCGCTCGCCGGAAGGCCACCGACGGCAATCGTCCGTTCCTTGCCGGAGAGGATGAACACCTGTTGCCGTCCCTCGAAGGTCATGCCTTCGGCCAGGCCCGCAAAGACGGGCTGCGGATAAAGGCCGGTGAGAAGCTGCCCGTTGCCGAGGTCCATTTCAGCGGTCTTCACCGCCGTGTCAAAGCCCTGGCGGGTCTCGAAATCCGACCAGGCCATTTCCGGCAGCTGATCCGGTGCATTCTCGGTGAGAACGGCCGTCCCGAGTTCCAGCCTGGCGCCCTCCGGTATCAGTTTGGCGTAAGGCGCAAGATCGCTGTCACTGAGCGGCCGGCCTTCTTCCCCGGCACGGGCCGCGATGGAGTGGAAGAGCAGCTGCTGCTCGCTGAAGAAGCCGTTGAGTGCAGCTTCATAGCCGCGCAGCACAGCAACGCCCTGTTCGTCCAGCAGCCGTCCGGCGATGCGCCGGTCGGAAGCAGCCATATAGATTATGATGATGCCGCAGATCACCACCAGCAGGACGGAGAACACAAGACCAAGCGCGACGCCTACCGGCAGGCGGAATTTCCGGTTTTGACCAGGCTCGGTGGACTTTGCCTGAGGATTGCCTCCCAATCCGGCATTTTGCGAAACCTGTCCCGGTCTTGCGCGCTCCGGCGGAAGGATCTCCTGCGGCATGGTCTTATCTCCAGTCGCCGAGCGTTGCCTGGATGACGGCAAGAGCGGCGACGGCCGCCGTGTCCGCCCTGAGGATCCGCGGTCCGAGCGGAATGGGCGTGACGAAGTCGAGGCTGCGAAGGCGTGCGCGTTCCTCATCGGAGAACCCGCCTTCCGGGCCGATCAGAATGGCCAGCGGAGGTGGTCCGGCTTCCTTCATTTGTGCCAGGGTCAGGAGCGGATTGTCCGTTCCTTCCGCTTCGTCGCAAAACAGCAGCCGGCGTCCGGGCTGGGCCTCGTTCCAGACGTCCAGCACGTCGTTCAGCGGCTGCGGCGCCAGCACCTGCGGCACCGACAGAACGCCGCATTGTTCGGACGCCTCGATGACGTTGGCTTCCATCCGCTCCACGTTGATGCGGCTGGCCTGGGTGTGCTGAGTCAGGACCGGTTTCAGGCTGCCGGCTCCCATTTCCACCGCCTTTTGCACCATGTAGTCGAGCCGGGCATGTTTGAGCGGTGCGAACATATAGATGAGGTCGTTGGCGACGGTCTGCTCGCGCACCTGTTCCATCAGCTGCAGGGTACAGTCGCGGCGGCCGTTGCTGGTAATTTTCGCCAGCCACTCGCCGTCGCTGCCGTTGAAGACCAGAACGTAATCGCCGTCCTTCATGCGCAGCACATTGATCAGGTAATTCGCCTGGCTGCGATCCGCCTCGATCCGGGCGCCATCGGCGAGAATATGTCTTAAGAACAGTCGCTGCATCTTGAACTCATATTTGGCCATGGTCGGTCACTATGCGCTCGATTGTGTGGGTTTCAAGGCGGACAGGTTCCTGCCTGCCGTCGGCCAAGCCTAGTTGATTCTTGCAATGCCTCTCACCCCCCTCGGCAATTTCCCGGCGAATAGACTGGCTCAGAGCATCTCAGCGCCTGCCGCCCGAACCGCCCCTTGACCCTCCCTGCCCGAGCGGCCACTTTCGGATAAGAACAAGGAATCACCCGCGTGAGCGAAACCCCGTCCAACGTCGCCGAATTCTCCGTTTCCGAAATCTCCTTCTCCATCAAGCGCACGATGGAGGATGCCTTCGGCTATGTGCGGGTGCGCGGTGAACTGGGGAGGATCTCGCGGCCGGGCTCCGGCCATATCTATCTGGATCTCAAGGACGACCGCTCGGTGCTGTCCGGCGTCATCTGGAAGGGTGTCGCCTCCAAGCTGAAAATCCAGCCCGAGCAGGGCCTGGAGGTGATCGCCACCGGCAAGATCACGACTTTTCCCGGTCAGTCGAAATACCAGATGGTGATCGACGCCCTGGAGCCGGCCGGCGCCGGAGCGCTGATGGCGCTTCTGGAAGAGCGGAAGAAGAAACTCGCCGCCGAGGGGCTCTTTTCGGAGGAGCGCAAGCGGCCGCTGCCGCCGCTGCCGAAGGTCATCGGGGTCGTTACCTCACCGACGGGCGCTGTCATCCGCGACATCCTGCATCGCATCGCCGACCGGTTTCCGCTGCATGTGCTTGTCTGGCCCGTGCGCGTCCAGGGCGAGACCTCCGGGGCCGAGGTCGCCAACGGCATCCGCGGCTTCAACGCACTCGATCCGAACGGCCCGATCCCGCGGCCCGACGTTCTGATTGTCGCGCGCGGTGGCGGCAGCATCGAGGATCTCTGGGGGTTCAACGAAGAGGTCGTCGTCAGGGCCGCGGCTGAAAGCCAGATCCCGCTGATCTCTGCCGTCGGCCACGAGACCGACTGGACGCTGATCGATCTGGCAGCGGACCTGCGCGCACCGACGCCAACAGGTGCCGCCGAAATCGCCGTGCCGGTGAAGGCCGAGCTGATGGCGATGGTCGACGACCGCTCGCGCCGGCTGAATTCCGGCCTTGTACGTTTCGTCACGGGCCGGCGTACGGAACTCAGGGCCGCAAGCGCGGCCCTGCCGGCGCCCCAGGACCTGCTCGCCCTGCCGCGGCAGAAGTTCGACAATCTCGCCAGCGGGCTTGAAAGGTCACTGATCGTCAGCACCCGCACCCATCGCACCCACTTCCAGAACCTTGCCGGCCGCCTGTCGCCGATCCTGCTGACACGGCTCAGCAGCAAGGCACGGCAGGATCTCGTGCAGGTGTCAGAGCGCAAGGAACGGGCGCTTCGGGTTGCCGTTGCCCAGAAACGCCAGGCCTATGAGGCCGTCGCCACGCGGCTGACACCGGCCAGGCTCGCGCAACAGACCACCCTTGGCGGCGAGCGCCTGACCGGGCTCGGTGAGCGGCTCGAGCGGGCCTATCTTGCCCGCCTTACCCAGGAGAAGTCCCGGCTCGACGGTCTGCAGAAACTGTTGAAGTCGCTCTCCTACAAGGATGTGCTGGCGCGCGGCTATGCCGTGGTGCGCGACGACAGCGGCCAGCCGGTGCGCTCAGCCGCGGCAATCGCGTCGGGAGCGGCCCTCTCCATCGAGCTTGCCGACGGCACGGTCGATGCGGTCGCCCTCAGCGACAGCGCCGCCCCCAAGCCCGCCAAGGTGAAGAAACCGTCGGCTGCCAAAACACCTCCAATGGGTCAAGGCGACCTGTTCTGAGGTTTTCCTTTCTCGTGAAGGAACCAGCGTTAAAGGGAGACCTCGAAATGGATCTTTTCACCGGCGGGTGCCTGTGCGGTGCCCTCCGCTTTGAAGCCAGCGGCCGCCCCTACCGTGTCGGCATCTGCCACTGCCTCGACTGCCGCAAGCATCACGGCGCGCTGTTCCATGCCTCGGCAGTCTTTCCGGAAGACGCAGTGACGGTTTCTGGCGAGCTGGCCAATTATGGCGGCCGCCATTTCTGCCCCCGCTGCGGCTCGAGCGTTTTCGGCCGTTCCGGCGACGAGGTTGAGGTCAATCTCGGGTCGCTGGACGCACCGGATCAATTGCAACCGACCTACGAGCTCTGGACCGTACGCCGGGAGACCTGGTTGCCGTCCTTTCCCCTTTCCAGGCACTACGAGCACGACCGGGAAAACCCGGGGCGGACCGAGGAATAAGGCGTTTCACGGCTATTTCTTACTTTTCGCCAAGACAATTCTCCTCCGTAATTTCAGCAAGATTTAACCAAATCCCTTTGGTCAATCTTAAGTTGCCTCGCGTAACGTCACTTCGTTCTGACAATTTCATTTCGGACGGGGGCACCGATACCGATGCAAAGAAAGCAATTTGGAAAACGCGGCCTTACGCCAAATGTCGGGCAGCGATGGGGTACTTCACAATCACAACAGGCACCATCCGGAGCCGGCGCCGCCTATGCCGGAGCGTCCTACGCATCCACCGGCTATGGGGCTCCTGCGCAGTTTCAGGCAGAGGAGACCTTCTCAGTCTGGAAAATGATCCGCTTCTTTCTGGTGACGTGCTTCAGTTTTTATGGACGCATCGGACGTGCGGAATACTGGATAATCGGTTTTGCCCGCTGGTTCGTCGACATTCTGTTGCTGGTTACCCTGTACAAGGCGGCCTGGCCTGCGCTTCAGGCTCTGACCGCGGGACGCGATTCCATGACGGAGATCGAAGTCCAGATTGCGTTTTTTCTGGCCATCTACGGTACACCGACAGGATATATATGCTCCGTCCTGCTGATTATCTCGACGATCAGCTATTGGTCGCTGCTTGTCCGGCGCCAGCACGACAGGGACGTTTCAGGATTCTGGCTGTTGCTGCTGTTTGTGCCGATCGTAAACATTTTCTACGGCATTTTTCTGTTTTTCGCGCTCGGCTTCTTTGCAGGCACGCCAGGTCCGAACCGTTTCGACACGGCGACAAGCCGTGCGCATGTGTTTGACTGACCAATCGTATCGAGATCCGCCGAAAGCAAACGCCGCTGGAACATCTTCCAGCGGCGTTTGCTTTGTGACTTGTCTGAAGGTGACTTGTTCGCCGCCGCCTTACGCCATCAGCTCCGGCAGGATGGTGATGATCGACGGGAAGGCGAGCAGGCCTGCGATCGTCAACACGTCCGCGACGAAGAAGGGCACGCAGCCGCGGAAGACTTCCTGCACCGGAATGTCGGGCCTGACACCGGACACCACGAAGCAGTTGAGGCCGATCGGCGGTGTGATCAGACAGAGCTCCGCCATTTTCACGACCAGGATGCCGAACCAGATCGCGCAGGCCTCGCCCGACATGCCGAAGGCGCTGTCGGCCGCTGAGACGCCCTCGCCGCCGTTCAGCGCCATCACCGCCGGATAAACCACCGGCAGCGTCAGGATCAGCATGCCGATCGCATCCATGAACATGCCGAGCACCGCGTAGGCCAGCAGGATACAGACCATCACCACCCAGGGAGAATAGTCGAGCGCGACGATGAAGTCCTTGAAGGCGTCCGGCAGGCCGGCAAAGCCGAGAAAGCGCACATAGACCAGCACGCCCCAGATCAGCGTGAAGATCATCACGGTGAGCTTTGCGGTCTCGTGCAGGGCCTGGCCGAGCTGTCGGGTCTTCATGCCTTTCGCGAAGGCGACCATCAGCACCACGAAGGCACCGAGGGAGCCGGCTTCGGTCGGTGTCGCCAGACCGAAAAAGAAGGCACAGAAGATGATCGCGACGACGGCAATGATCGGCAGGGTTCCCGGAACGCTTTCGAACCGCTCGCGCCAGGTGAAGCCCCCAACGGGAGGCGCGTCGCCGCGCCAGGCAGCAACCGCCACGATGATGCCGATATAGATCGCGGCGGAAAAGACGCCCGGCAGGAAACCGGCGATCAGCAGCTTGCCGACGGACTGTTCAACCAGGATGGCATAGATCACCAGGATGGCCGAGGGCGGGATCAGCGAGGCGAGCGTGCCACCGGCGGCAACGACCGCCGCGGACAGGCGCTTGGAATAGCCGGCTGCCAGCATTTCCGGAATGGCGACCCGGGCGAAGACGGCGGCCGTTGCGACGGACGCCCCCGAGACCGCGGCAAAGCCGGCGGTGGAGAAGACCGTGCCGACGGCCATGCCGCCCGGCAGCCAACCTAGCCAGCGCTTGGCAGCCTCGAAAAGCTGCTTGGTGAAGCCCGCGTAGAAGGCCAGGAAGCCGATCAGGATGAATGTCGGCAGCACCGACAGGGCGTAGGTTACCGACTTGGAATGCGGGATCGTTCCGGCCATCTGCAGGGCGACGAAGAAGCCCTTCGAAAAGCCCATCTTCAAGGAGAAGATCACGATCAGTCCGACGAGCCCGGTAAAGGCCGCGGCAAAGGCAACCCGGACGCCGATAACGACGAGAACCAGCAGGACGCCGGTCATCAGGATGCCTACTTCAAACGGCGTCATCGCGCGTCTCCCTCTGCAACGTCGTCCCCGAAGGCTTCCTCGATTTCATGTTTTGCGTGTTCCTCGACCCCCTCGATCAGCGGAACGGCGATCGGCTCGCGGGACGGGTCGGCGACCAGACGGGCGTAGCCGTAGATCTGCAGCAGCAGGCGAAGGAACAACAGGCCAAGCGCAACCGGCACCATCAACTTGGACGGCCAGGTCGGCAGGCGGATGTCCATGGTGCTGTCACCGATCGAAAGAGACCGGTCGAAATGGTAGAACGAGCCCCAGATCAGCAGCGCGACCGTGAAGGCGATCAGGATGACGCCGAGCATTTCGCAGATGTAAAGCGTGCGCCCGCTCAGCCTGCCGAGCACGATTTCCATGCGGATGTGCCCGCCGACGCGCTGGCAGTAGGCAACGCCCGCGAAGGCGAAGATCGCCATCGCCTGTTCGGTGATATCGATGAAGCCGGGCACCGGCATGTTGAAGGCCAGGCGTCCGATCACCTGAACAACAGCAAGCAGCATCAGCCCCAGGATGGCAGCGGCGGCGAAGAGATTGAAGGCATTCTCGATATGGCCGAGCCAGCCATCGAAGCGGATATAGGTGACCGGGCGCTCCGATGCGGAACGTCCTCCGGGATCAGAAAAGTGCATGAGACAAGCCCCGAGCGATGCCTTCCCGGCGCGTTATGCGCCGGGAAGTTTTTGGGTGAAACCGGGCTAACCGGGCTTATTCGGCAAGGGTCGTCTTGACCATGTCCAGGATATCCTGGGCCGGCAGACCGTTCGCGGACTGCTCTTCCACCCACTTGGCCTGGATCGGGCCTGCCTTTTCAGAAAAGGCCGCCAGTTCCTCGTCGGAGAACTCCACCTGGGTGATGCCGCGGCTTTCCAGCTCCGGCCACCACTTCTCGTAGACTTCGTCATAGGCTGCGATGTAGTGGGCGATCGCGGGATCGACCGAGCTGTCGAGCGCCGCCTTGAAGTCGTCCGGCAGGGCGTTGTAGGCGTCGATATTGACGACCACCGGGCACTGGACCGTTCCCGGGTTCAGGTTCTTGGTCCACCAATTGGCGACTTCCATCACCTTGAAGGAGAGATGCGCGTGGGGCGCAAAGCTGGCAGCGCGTACCGTGCCGGAATCGATGGCCTGATAGGTTTCAGAGGCGGTCACGGAGGTCGGCACCGCGCCGACGGCACTCATCAGCTCGCCGATACCGCCGAGCGCACGCACGCGCATGCCTTCGAAATCGGCGATCGTCGCCGGCACGTCGCCCTTGCCGGCAAAGTTATACTGCGGCATCGGCGAAGGCATCAGGGCCATGGCGTTCCAGCGGCCGAGGTCTTCCTTCACAGCCGGATGCTCATAGAGCTTCATCGACACCTTGGTTTCCTGGTCAAGGTCCTTCACGCCGAGGAACGGCAATTCGAGAACCGTCAGGCTCGGGTTCTTGTCCGGGTGATAGGACGCACAGATCTGGGCCATTTCGAACGCACCGAAAGAGATGCCGTCCAGGTTTTCGCGCGACTTCGACAGGGCCTCGCCGTATTGCAGCTTGATCTCGAACTTGCCGTCGGTCTTGGCGGCCACTTCCTCGGCCAGCTTTTCGACATGTTCAGTAAAGGCACGGCGCTTGCCCCAGAGCGAGACGTTCCAGGTGACGTCGGCAGCGAAGGTTTCGGTTGCAAAGACCAGAGACAGCGCAGCCGCGGATACAGCGGTTGCGGACTTCAGTGAAAAGAGCATGCAATCCTCCCAAGACATTTGCTCATTTCCTTGGCGGCTCGGCCTGCACACTCCTCGCGCATCAGGCCCGCACCAAGTCGATGAAGCCGTAGCATGACCCGTGCCAAGTTCCTCTGGCAACACTTTCTTGAGATCAGCGGAAGCTCATTCGAGATCGATTGACCTTCCAAAAGCTGATCGTTTCCAAAGAAATAGAGCAACTTATCTGCGTTCATTCGAATGCAGAATGCTCCAGGGAAATTGCGACTTGCCGGATTTCCCTCGGCGGCATGCTGCGGTGCAGCTCGGCAAGATCTTGCCGATCCTTCGGGCGCTTCGGCGGAAATCCGCCAAGATGCCAAGCCTTCTGATGTGCAATTTCTGGAAGCGTATCCCACAAGTCCAGCCTCATCCTGAGGAGGACCGTCAGGTCCGTCTCGAAGGATCGGCCACTTGTTCCGGAGTATGCCGCCTATCCTTCGAGACAGCGCTCACGCGCTTCCTCAGGATGAGGGTGGAGGGTTTAATGAGACACCGGGACAATATCGAAGCGCCCTACCCGTCCGCCGTCTCGGCACTCGCCAGATCCCGGCTGAGACCAAGCCGGGTCATCTTTTCGTTGAGGGTCCGGCGCGGCAGGTTGAGTTCCTGCATGACGTCGGTGATACGCCCGCCATGACGGCGCAGTGCGCCCTCGATCAGGTTGCGCTCATAGGCGTCCATCAGATCCTTCAGCCCTCCGCCGGAGGGCAGAGCACCCGTTTCCCGCCGGCCGGTTACCAGCGCCTCCAGGGGCTGCGGACTGACCGGGGCATTCAGCACGAAGCGCTCCGCCGCGTTGCGCAGCTCACGCACGTTGCCGGGCCAGGCATAGGTCTGCAGGAAAGCCTCGTCCCGTGCACTGGTCGCCGGAACGGCAAGCCCGTACTGGACGGCGAAGCGGTTGAGGAAGGTGTCGAAGAGAAGCAGGGCATCACGGCCGCGCTCGCGCAGCGGCGGCACGCGCAGCTCGATGGTGTTGAGGCGGAAGAGCAGATCCTCGCGCAGCCGGCCGGACCGCACAGCCTCGCGCGGGTCGACATTGGCGGCACTGACGAGGCGGATGTCGACGTCGACCGGCCTGGTCCCGCCGATCCTGTCGACCTTTTTCTCCTGAAGAACCCGCAGGAGTTTTGGCTGCAGGGCGAGCGGCATGGAGACGATTTCATCGAGAAAGAGCACGCCCCCGCTGGCCGCCTCGATCCGGCCGATCCGCTGCCGGTCCGCGCCGGTGAAGGCGCCCGCCTCGTGGCCGAAGAGCTCGGCCTCCACCATCGCCTCGGGCAGCGCGGCAGCGTTGATGGCCATGAAGGGGCCGGGCTTGCGCGGACTGAAATCGTGCAGGGCCTGGGCGATCACCTCCTTGCCGGTCCCGGTCTCGCCGGTGATGAGGACCGCCGCATCGGTGGTGGCAAAATGCAGGATCTGCTGACGCAGCGCCTGCATGGCCGGGCTGGAGCCGATCAGGCGGCTTTCCAGCCCTGCCCCGTCGGAAAGCTGCATCCTGAGGGCTCGGTTCTCCAGAACCAGCGCGCGCTTGTCGCAAGCCTTGCGCACCACCTCGGCAATATGGTCGGGATCGAAGGGTTTCTCGACGAAGTCATAGGCACCGGAGCGCATCGCTTCGACGGCCATCGGCACATCGCCGTGACCGGTGATCAGCACCACCGGCAGGTCGGCATCGATCTCGCCGATGCTGCGCAGCAATGCGACACCATCCTCACCCTCCAGCATCACGTCGGAGACGACGCAGCCGCGGAAGTCTGCGGAGAGCCTTGCCAGCGCCTGGGCAATCGTGGCGACCTCCTGGGTCTCGAACCCGGCAAGCCTGATCCATTGCCTCAGGGCTGCCCGCATGGACGGGTCGTCGTCGACGATGAGAACGGGGATCTTGTCGGAAGGCTCTGTCATTCGGCGGCTTCGTGTTCCGTTTCGCGCGGTTGTTCCGCTGCGCCGGCGCTTGAGACCAGCGCCGGCAGTTTCAGTTCGAACAAGGCTCCATTAGGCACGTTTGCGCGCACTGACAAGCCGCCACCCAGATCCTCGGCAAGACGCATGGAGATGGCCAGACCGAGCCCCATGCCGCCGGAGCTGGCCTTGGTGGAAAAGAACGGATCGAAAATCCGCTCGCGCAGATCATCCGGAATGCCGGGACCGTTGTCCGAGACCTGCACCAGCAGTTGCCCGTCCTGCCGGCCCGCCTTCAGCGAGACCATGCCCGCTTCTTCCGCCGCGGCTGCATCGGCACCGTTGCGCAGGAGATTGACCAGGATCTGCTCCACCCTGAGCGGCGCCGTTTCCGTCTCCAGCGGTTCGTCCGGAAGGTCCAGCTTCAGCAGCACACCGGTTTCCTCGAAGCGCGGGCGTACAAGTTTTTCAGCCGCGCGCACGCTGTCCCTCAGATCCACCTTCTCGATCCGGCTTTCGCCGGGACGGGCAAAGCGCTTCAGTTCCTGGGTGAGGCTCGCCATGCGCAATTGCAGGGAGTCTATCTCATCGAGGTTCTCCGCGGCCGTTGTCGCGTCGCCCTTTTCCAGGAACTTGCGGGTGCCGGCAACGAACATCCTGAGCGCCGCAAGCGGCTGGCTGAGCTCGTGCACCACGGCGGCCGACATCTCGCCGACAGCCGCAAGCCGGTTGGACCGTGCCAGGCCGCGCTGCGCTTCCAGAAGTTCCCGTTCCACCCGCCGGCGTTCCTGGATCTCTTCGACGAGACGGGTGTTCAGTTCCTTGAGATCCGCCGATTCCTGGCGCAGCAGCACGGAGGCCTTGCGCAAACGCCGGCCGCGCAGCACCAGAACGATGACCGCATAGACAAGGCAGAGCGTGATGGCCGCAGCCCAGATCGGCAGCACGCTCTTGCGCGTCTCCTGCACCGGCACCAGGAAATGCAGCGTCCAGCCGAGCAAACCGACATCGGCGGCATTGTGGCGGTAGGCCTGACCGTCGATGACGAGTTGCTGTTTTGCCTCCACATGCTGGTCGCTGACAGGGTTCAGCTCGCGGCCGGCATATTGACGTGTCGTCTCGATCATCCGCCGCACATCGTCGGGCAGGACGTCGAGCGTGCGGTAACGCCAGTCGGGCTGGCTGGAGAGGAAGATCACGCCATTGGCATCGGAGGCAAAGACCGTCTCGCCGCCCTCGGCCCAGGCCTCCTCCAGGGGTCCCATGTCCACCTTGGCAACCGCCACGCCAACGGGCTCACCCGTCACCGGCGTCGGCCGGGCCAGGAACAGGCCGGGTTCGTCCGATGTCGCCCCGATGGCAAAGAACCGGCCTTCCTCGCCCCCGATCGCCAATCTGAAATAGGGCCGGAAGCCGTAGTTGCGGCCGACAAGCGACAGTTCGTCCCGCCAATTGCTTGCAGCGAGCGTCGTGCCGTCGTCATTCATCACATAAAGGAGTTCAACGCCGGAGTTTTCCGCCATCTCCTCCAGAAAGCGGTTGGCACTTTCCACCGGCCGCCCGAGTTCGAGGGCAACCGTTGCCCGCGGGTCGCGGGCGATCATATAGGGCAGGTAGCGGTATTTCTGGTATTCGCCCAGTATCGTCTGGCGGTAGAGGCTGAGGCGTTCCGCGGCCTTGCGGTCGACGCTGTCCTCGTCCAGCTCCAGAAAGAGCTGAACCAGCACGAAGGCGGCGGCCACGAGCAGAAAGGGCGGCAGCGCCAGATAGAGCCAGCGTTTCGACATGGCCCCATAATGCGCATTTTTTCAATTGCCGCTACCCGCCCGAAAATGACACGTTGTCGATATTGATGCGCGTCAAAGTCGAGCCGCATTCATTTCTATAGATTTTTGAAACGGCTGGGTCCAAGCGACGATGCCGGCCACAGGAGGGATACATGCCTATCAAAGATATCTTGACCGTACTGGATCTTTCGGGCGACCAGCCGGCTGCAAAATATGCTCTGGAATTCGGCCGCAACCACGATGCCCATGTCACGGGTCTGGCCGTTTCCTTCGAACCCGTCGTACCGGCCTTCGCTGCCGCGCCGATGCCCGTCGACTATCTTCAGGCAGCCCATGAGCAGGCGATTGCCGCAGCCGGCGATGCCAAGAAGGAATTCGACGAGCTCGCCCGCCTTGCCGGTGTCACCAACGAAAGCCGCATGGCCGAAATCCTCACCGGTGGCCCGCTGGAAAACGTCCTGGTGCATTGCCGGCCGACAGATCTTGTCGTCATCGGCCAGGCCAATCCGGACAAGCCGGAACCCATGCGCGAACTCCTGATCGAAACCATCCTCTTCGAAAGCGGCGTTCCCGTGCTTCTAGTGCCCTATATCGGCAGCAAGTCCTACCAGCCGAAGAACGTGCTGGTCGGCTGGGACGGCAGCTCGACGGCAACACGCGCGATCCATGCCGCTCTTCCGGTTCTGGAAAAGGCGGACAAGATCACCCTTCTGGTCATCGAGAAGAAGGCCACCAAGGCACATGGCCAGCCTGGAGCGGATGTTGCCAACTACCTTGCCCGTCACAACATGGACGTGACCATCGAGGTGGTAACGAATCCGCAGGCAAGCGTTGCCGATACCGTGCTGAACTATGTGTCCGACCACAGCAACGACCTCGTCGTCATGGGCGGCTATGGGCACAGCCGCATGCGCGAGTTCCTGTTCGGCGGCGCGACCCGGGAAATCCTGGAAGCCATGACCGTGCCGGTGCTGATGGCGCACTGAAGACGCTCACAAAGCTGGCCGCACGAAGCAACTGGGCAGCACACTCCACCTCATCCTGAGGAAGCGCGTAAGCGCTGTCTCGAAGGATAGGCCGCACGTCACGGAGCAAGCCGCCCATCCTTCGAGACGGACCTGACGGTCCTCCTCAGGATGAGGAAGTTCGTGTGGGACGGTTGTGTTTTGCAATGCAAAAGACCCGTGGACCTGACACAATCCGGTTCGCGGGTCTTTTGTTGAGGTCCTTTCCAGACGCGGCATTTCCGGTTCTTTTCCAGGATCGAATTCATGACCATTCGCAATCTCGAAGGCTTTTTCGCGCCAAGGTCCATCGCCATTTTCGGACCCTGCCGCCATCCGGGCGTCTTGACTTCCAAGCTGATCGCCTGCCTGCAGGACATCGAGACCGGCCATCCCGTGACCCTGGTCGGTATCGACGAGGACGTGCCCTTTCACGGCAAGAAGGTCCAACGGCCTGAAGACCTGAGCGAGATGCCGGACCTTGCCATTTACCTTGCCAAAGCCGAAGCATTGCCGGAGGTGATCGAAAAACTCGGGGCCGGCGGCACCAAGGCGGTGCTGATCCCCTCGCCCGGCTACGAGATCTGGCCGGAGGAACTGCTGCAGGCCTGCCGCGAGGCGGCGCAAGCCACCAACCTTCGCTTGATTGGGCCAGGCTCGCTCGGCCTTGCCGTTCCCTCTTCCGGCCTCAATGCGCTGCTCAGCGCCGAGCCGCCGCAGAAGGGCGAAGTCGCGTTCTTCTCCCGTTCCGGCGCCGTTCTCAACGCGACGCTCTCCTGGGCCAGGACCCACAGCACCGGCTTTTCCGCCGTCGTTTCGCTCGGAGCCCGGATGGATGCCGATGTCGGCGACCTGATCGACTATTTTGCCCAGGACTACCGTACCCGATCCATCGTGCTGCATCTGGAAGGCATCGCGGTGCCGCGGAAGTTCCTCTCCGCCGCCCGGGCTGCCGCCCGCACCAAGCCGGTGATCGTGCTGCGCTCCGGCAAGAGCCGGGACACGGGCGGAACCGGCCGCACCCATGCCGGGCGCCTTGCCCGGACGGACCAGGTCTACGAAACGGTGTTCCGCCGCGCAGGCCTGCTCCGCGTTCACGATCTCGACGAGATGTTCGAGGCGCTGGAAACCCTCTCCCATATCCGAGTTCCCCGCTGCAACAAGCTTGCGGTCATCGCCAATGGCCGCAGCCTGGCAAGCCTGGCCGTTGATCGCCTCATCGACCTGGGCGGCGCCTTCTCGGAGCTTTCAGCAGAGACCCGGGAGACCCTTGCCGGGATCAGCCGCACCTATCCGGATCTCGACGTGACGCCTGCCGCGCATGGCTCGGTGATCCTGAAGGAAAATGTCACGCTGGAGGAGATCACCGGTGCCATCACCACCGTGCTGAAAGATCCGGACGTCGACGGAGCGGTCGTGCTGCAGGCGGCCAGTGCCTTCCAGCCGCTGCCGGCCATCGCCAAGGCCATCTGCGATGCAGCCGCCATCGACCGCCGCCGCACCGGACGGCGCAAGGCACTGGTTGCCGGTCTCATCGGCGGCGACGGCACGATGCGGGCGGAACTCTCCGAAGCCCGCATCCCGAACTATTCCAGCCCCGCGGAAGCTGCCCGCAGCCTGATGCATCTGTCCCATGACGCACAGGCGCGGGAGTTCCTGATGGCAGCGCCACCCAGCCTGCCGAGCAGTTTCTCGCCCGATGTCGCCCGCGCTCGCGATCTTGTCGAGACAGCGCTGAAGGAGGGGCGGACCTGGCTCAGCCCGCCGGAAGTGGTTGCCGTGCTCGAAGCCTATGACCTGCCGATCATGGCGACTGTGATGGCGGCGACACCTGAAGAGGCAGCCGAAAAGTCGCGTCCGCTTTTTCAAACGACGGCCCGCTGTGTTGCCAAACTGATCTCGCCGGACCTGCCGTTCAAGTCACGCATCGACGGTGTGCGCTTGGGACTGGAAAGCCCGGAGGCGGTCCGGCACGCGGCTGCGGAGCTGATCGACAAGACGCGGCGCGATTACCCGGACGCCCGGATCGCCGGCATTTCGCTGCATCCGATGCTGGAGGACCGGCACGGTCTGGAGCTTTATATGGGCCTGGCAGAAACGCCGGAATTCGGACCCGTGCTGGTGTTCGGCCATGGCGGCACCGCCATCGAGGAAAGCGAAGATGTGGCGCTGGAACTGCCGCCGCTGGACCTCAATCTGGCGCATGCCCAGATCGGCCGCACCCGGATCACCCGGCTGCTGGATGGTGGACCTGCCCGGCCTGCCCTCGACCGTGCAGCCTTGGCCGAGGCGCTGGTGAAGCTCTCCCAGATCACCATCGACATTCCGGAAATCCAGGAGCTGGACATCAACCCGCTCGTCTCCCTGCCTACCGGCCTGATCGCGCTCGACGCGCGCATGACGCTGTGCCATCCGGAAAAACGCCCGGGCCGAACCGGTGGCTCGCGGCTCGTCATCGCTCCCTATCCGCAGGAATGGGAGCGGACGCTGACGCTGAAAGGTGAGCGGGAGATCTTCGTGCGGCCCGTGCGCCCGGAAGACGAGGACCTCTTCAAGGCCTTTTTCGAACAGGTGACGCCGGAGGATCTGCGGCTGCGTTTCTTTGCGCCGGTACGCGACTTCAGCCACCGCTTCCTCTCACGCCTCACCCAGCTCGACTATGCCCGCGCGATTGCCTTTGCCGCCATCGAGCCCGCAGACGGCAGTCTGCTCGGTGTCGTGCGCCTGCATGCGGATCCCGATCACCAGACGGGCGAATATGCGGTGATGGTGCGCTCGGACCTCAAGGGCCAGGGCCTCGGCTGGGCACTGATGAAGCTGATCATCGAATATGCGCGCGCGGACGGCATCGAGGTGATCAAGGGTGAGGTGCTGAAGGAAAACACCTCGATGATCGCCATGTGCCAGGCCCTTGGCTTCACCGTCGGCACATCGCCGGACGATCCGGGCATCGCCCTGGTGACGCTGCCGGTGAAGGACGTGCCGGAGGAGGATTGAGCGCGGACCGACAAGTCTCTCTCTGTCGTCATCCCGGTCAAGCGAAGCGCGAGCCGGGACCGGAGAGCCCGGCCGCTATCCGTAACACACGAGAACCATGAGGCTCCCCGGTCCCGGATCTTCGCTTCGCTGCGTCCGGGATGACGACAGAGAGGACATCGCCCAAGTTTAGGCGCTTACCTCTTCTCCGCCGCCGCCCGGATCTGGCTGAGGCTCGCTGCCGGAGTGATCGCTTCCGGATCGAGCTTCAGATGCAGCAGGGCCGGCGTGCCGGCGGCGCGGGCACGCTCGAAGGCCGGGCCGAATTCGTCCGTCGTCGAAACCGTCTCGCCATGGGCGCCGTAACTGCGGGCGAGCGCTGCGAAATCCGGATTGACCAGCTTGGTCGCGGAGGGGCGGCCCGGATAGGTTTTTTCCTGGTGCATGCGGATGGTGCCGTACATGCCGTTGTCGATCGCCAGCACGACTATGTTGGCGCCGTCCTGGCAGGCGGTGCCGAATTCCTGCATGGTCATCTGCAGGCAACCGTCACCGGCGAAACAAACCACTTCGCGTTCCGGAAAGGCGAGCTTGGCGGCAACTGCCGCCGGAAGGCCGTAGCCCATGGAACCGGAGGTCGGGGCTGCCTGAGTGCCATAGCGGCGGAAGCGGTGGAAGCGGTGCAGCCAGGTGGCGTAGTTGCCGGCGCCGTTGGTGCAGACCGCGTCCTCGGGAAGGTTGGCTTCCAGCCAGTCCATGACACCGGACATCTGCAAGGCTCCGGGCACCTGCGGCCGGGCACCGGACCAGTCGAGATAGTCCTGATGCGCTTTCGCAGCTTCACCCGCGCCTTTCAGCTCGGTTGGCGGCTGCAGGCCTTCGGCGGCCTTGCAGAAGGCGGTCGGGCTGGCATGGATGGCGAGTGCCGGGCGGTAGACGCGGCCGAGTTCTTCCGCGTCCGGATGAACGTGGACGAGCTGCTGCGACGGTGTCGGAATATCGAGCAACGAATAGGACTGGCTCGGCATTTCGGAAAGGCGTCCGCCAACCAGCAGGATCAGGTCGGAGGCCTTGACCCGCGCCAATAGCTTCGGGTTGATGCCGATGCCGACGTCGCCGGCATAATTGGCATGAAGATTGTCGAACAGCATCTGGCGGCGGAAGGAACAGGCGACAGGCAGGTCGAAGCGTTCGGCAAAGCGCGTAAAGGCGGCAACCGCCTCCTCCGACCAGCGGCTGCCGCCGAGGATTGCGATCGGGCGCTCGGCCGCCCAGAGGCGCTTCTGCAGGTCGGCCATCTGGGTCAGGCCGGGGTGGGTTTCAACCTGCGTCCAGGCCGGCGGTTGCTGCGCGCCGGCCAGTTCCACCAGCATGTCTTCCGGCAGGGCCAGCACCACCGGGCCAGGACGCCCGGATGTTGCCACGTGGTAAGCGCGCGAGATGAATTCCGGCACCCGCTCGGCATGGTCGATTTCGGCAACCCATTTGGCGATGCCGCCGAACATCTGGCGGTAGTCGATTTCCTGGAAGGCTTCGCGCTCGCGCATGCCGCGTTCGATCTGGCCGATGAAGAGGATCATCGGCGTGGAATCCTGCGCGGCCACATGAACACCGGCCGAGGCGTTGGTTGCACCGGGTCCGCGGGTGACCATGCAGATGCCCGGCTTGCCGGTGAGCTTGCCCCAGGCATCGGCCATCATCGCCGCGCCGCCTTCCTGGCGGCAGACCGTGACCGGAATGGACGCGTCGTAGAGCGCATCGAGAACCGCGAGATAGCTTTCGCCGGGCACGCAGAAGACGCGCTCCGCCCCGTGGCGCTCCAGCGCCTCCACCAACAATTTGCCGCCGGTCTTCTGGTCCATGGTCGGTTTCCTGATCAGAGAAATTCGTTGATCATTCTATAGCGTATGAAACACCGGCCTGTCAGAGGCGAAAATCAGATTAATTGGCAATAGGGTCATTCCAAATTGGAAGGACTTGAACCGTGCGCCGAGGGTGGCGCCTATCCTTCGAGACGCCCGGCATTGCCGGGCACCTCAGGATGAGGGAGAGCGAGAACGCGACTCGAGTAAGCGCTAAAATGGAAAAGGGGCGCCGGTTTCCCGGCACCCCGTCTCCCCAGCTCCGCCCTGCCGATTGGCAGGAAGTCTTTTCAGAGCGATTGCACCGTCACCACCTGGAACGTATGCATGTCGCCGTCCTCGTCCTTGATGGAGACATATTCGCCCGGGTTGAACGCATGCGCGCCGAAGCGGTAGCCTGCCTCGTCGTCATCGTCACCGTCGATATCGTAGTGGAAGGCCCAGGAACCGCCCGGCCTGTGGACCAGGTGTCCGACTTCCTCTTCCTCGGTGCCCCAGAAGCGGCGGACGCGGCATTGGTCGCGCTTCTTTTTCCAGAGCGCGGCATCGATATGACCCGTCTCGTCCAGCGGCGCGGTGAACTCGTAGCCATGGCGCGCCGAGCCCTGCGGGTACTCCTTCGTCCTGGCCAGGTTCAGCCTGATCTTCTTCAAAGCCGGATAGTCGCTCATGGGGCCCTCCTTTACTGACAATCCGATTTATTTGTGCCACATCGCTGTCACCTCACATTGAGAAGGATCAAACCGGCATCCCGGTGCGTTAGGCATGGTGTCAGGATAACAGCAAAGGGACCGAAAATGGATCAGGCCCAATCCCAGTCCGAAGCACTCGCGTTCTTGAAGGGCCTTGCGTCCGACGATCCGGAGCGGCTGGACGTCGAGCGCATCGACACGCACGCCAATGTCGTTTTCCTTGCAGGAACAAGAGCCTACAAGGTCAAACGCGCTGTCCGCTTCCCGTTTCTGGACTATTCGACGCTTGCCTTGCGCGAGGAAGCCTGCAAGGCGGAAATCACCTGCAACCTGCCGAATGCACCGCAGATTTACCGCCGGGCCGTGCCGGTGACACGGGAGGCCGGCGGCGAGCTTGCCCTGGGTGGCGGCGGCGATCCGGTCGAGTGGGTGGTGGAGATGAACCGATTCGAGCGTCGCAACGAGCTCGACGAAATGGCGGAAAAAGGCGCGTTCCCGGAACCGCTGACCAACAGGCTCGCCGACATGATGCTGGCCGCCCATGCGGCCGCTCCCTTACGCGAGGGCGCAGGGTTCCATTCGGAACTCGCCGACTACGTGGAGCAGAACGATGCTGCCTTCCGCGAACACCCGGATCTCTTTCCCGCTGAGGACGTGCGCCATCTGACCGAAGCCTCCCGGGCCGCGCTTTCGTCCATCCACGAACTGATAATCAGGCGCGGAGAGCAGGGGCTTGTGCGGCGCTGCCATGGCGATGCGCATTTGCGCAACATCGTTCTGATTGACGAGGAACCGGTGCTCTTCGACGCCGTCGAGTTTTCCGACGCGATCGCCACGGGCGATGTGCTCTATGACCTCGCCTTCCTGCTGATGGACCTATGGGAACGCGCCCAGCCGCGCGCCGCCAACCGGGTGTTCAACCGTTATCTCAACTGGAGCCGGCTCGACACCCATCCCGAAGGCCTCGCCGCCCTGCCCTTCTACCTGATGATGCGTGCGGCGATCCGCTCCAAGATCGCGGCAAGTTCCGCGCTGAACCAGAGCGATCCGGACCGGAAGAGGCAACAGCAGGATCAGGCCATGGCCTATTTCCGCTATGCGATCGCCTTTCTGGCCCCCTCGAAACCGCAACTTGTCGCCATCGGCGGCCTGTCGGGAACGGGAAAGACCACCCTTGGCAACGATCTGGCGGCCGATATCGGCAGGGCGCCGGGCGCCCGGATCCTGCGCACGGATGTGATGCGCAAGCGCCTGCTGGGCCTCGCCGAAACCGAGACCGCGCCGCCGGAAGCCTATACGCTTCAAGCAGCGCAGCAGGTCTATCATGCCCTGGATGAAACCATCCAGAACGTGCTCGCCTCCGGACATTCCGCGATTTTCGACGCGGTCTTTGCCGCCGAAGAGGAACGCGCCAGCGCCGCAGCGATTGCGGCCCGCGTGGAAGCCGGCTTCACCGGCCTGTGGCTGACGGCACCGGCCAAGATCCTCAGAGCCCGTGTCGCGGCCCGCGAAGGCGACGCCTCGGATGCAACGCCCAAAGTTGTCGACACACAGCTCGGCTACGATCTCGGCAAGATGAGCTGGGCGGAGATTGACGCCAGCGACACTCCGGAACGCACCGAAGCCCACGCGCGCAAGGTTCTGGGGATTTAGGTCCGGTCCTTCCTGATTGGTGAAGACCGGCCAGCTGCACTGGCGTCACCCCGGGCGACCAAAGGGAGACCCGGGGCCTGCTCATTTCCAGAGCAGTCGATTGTTTTCAAGCAACTGCCCTGCTTCGGCAATTGGTTCAGCGAGTGGGCCCCGGGTCTGCGCTTCGCTTGCCCGGGGTGACACTGATATTTGCGATCAGTCCCCTGCCACACTTGGTAGCCTTGCCCTTAGTGCATGATGATTGCTTCGCTCATGAGAGCAGGAAGCTCTATCCGGTTTCCCGGCCCCTATAGCCCCGCCGCCCGGAAGGCGGCGGCGGCTGCTGCAGCGGCGAAGACGGCAATGTATTCCTTGCGGACCAGAACCTGAACGGCCGTCGCGACGACGAGGCACAGCATCACCGCCGGGCCGCCCTTCAGCACGATCGGCAGGATCGTGGAGACGATGATTGCTCCGGGCAGCGCCTCCAGGCCGCGCCGCACCCTCGGCGTGATCGGCATTCTGCCCATGACCCAATAGCCGCCGGCACGAAGCGCATAGGTGACCGCCGCCATGCCGAGAATGGCCAGAACCAGCAGCGGATCGGCAGAGAGGATCCCGTCAGTCATCGAGATAGGCCCCCGCAAATGCACCGGCAATCGCGCCGGTAAAGATGCTCCAGTAGCCGCCGAAGAGATACCAGGTCAGGGCGGCGACCCCACCTGCGACAAGCCAGCTGACGGTCTGGCGCCGGCCTTTCCAGAGCGGCACCAGAAGCGCGGCGAAGAAGGCCGGCAGAACGACGTCCAGCCCGAACACCTTCGGATCGGAGACAAGGCTTCCGGCGAAATAGCCCGGGATCACCGCCAGCGACCAGGTCGCCCAGGTGAAGAGGCCGCTGCCGAGATAGATGCCCCAGTCGCGCGTGCCCTTGTTGTATTCCGACAGTGCCAGCAACCAGTTGAGGTCGGTCAGCAGGAAGAGCGCCGGATAGGTCTGGGAAGCCGGAACCTGGCCGAGCCATGGCCGCAGGCTCGCCCCGATCAGCAGCATGCGCATGTTGACGGCGGCCGTCACCCCGATCATCGCGACGACAATCCCGAGGGTCAGCGGATCACCATAGACCTCCATGGCGACGAACTGGCTGGCGCCGGCAAAGACCAGCGAATTCATCAGGACCGTTTCCAGAAAGCTCAGGCCTTTCTGGGCGGCGACCGTGCCGAAGACCAGGCCAAGCGCGATGATGCCCGGGGAAACCGGAATGCACATCGTAGCGCCCCGCGCGCAGCCCTGAAGGCTGAGGGTCACATTCTTGTTCAACATGTCTGTCCAAGGGTTTCGAAAATAGGCGGGCGAACCGCGCGAGAAGTGTCAGTATCGGGAATTAATCCCCGAAGGACCAATGAAACCTTTTGATTTATCCATCACCGATCCTGCTACGGACAGGAAACGTCCGATCAGACCAGAACGTCGTAGATCATGCGCAGGCCGGTGAAACCTAGGAACAGGGCAAAGACCAGTCTGAGCCTGGAGGGGTCGATGGCATGGGCGATCTTTGCCCCGAGCGGCGCTGCCAAGGTGGAGGCCGGGATGATCAGGAAGAAGCCGACCAGATTGACATAGCCGAGCGAGAACGGCGGGCGGCCCGCCTCGCCCCAGCCGAACCAGATCGACATCAGCGTGCCAGGTACCGCAATGATGAGGCCGATGGCTGCAGCAGTCCCGACCGCCTTGCGGATCGGGTAGTTGAAGAGGGTCAGCGTCGGCACGCCAAGGGTTCCCCCGCCAATGCCCATCATCACCGAGATGCCGCCGATGAGGAAACCGAGCGCTTCCTTGATAGGCGTGCCCGGCAGGCTGTCGGCAAGATGCGAACCGTCCTTGCGGAACATCATGTTGGCGGAGACGGCGAGCGCCACGAAGCCGAAGACCAGCGTCAGTGCGCCGCCGGAGATGTTGCCGGCCAGCGTCGCGCCTGCGATGACACCGAGCGCTATCGCCCACCACCAGCGTTTCAGCAGGTCCATGTCGACGCTGCCGCGATTGTAATGCGCCCGTGCCGAGGCGGTCCCGGTTGCCAGGATCGTCGCGAGCGACGTGCCGACGGCCACATGCATCAGAACGGCGGGATCGATCTTCAGGGCCGTGAACATGTAATAGAGCACCGGCACGATGACGATGCCACCGCCAACGCCAAGAAGTCCCGCGATGATGCCCGCCACAAGTCCTGTGGCCAGGAGGGCGACGGCCAGAAGGCCGAGGGAGAAAAGGCTGAGGTCTTCCACGCGTCGCTCCTTGATCCCGGCGGTCGCTGCAATCAGCTGCCGCCACACGCTCCCTTGCGCTTAGACCAGCAGACGAAAATTTTCCAGCCGCTTGCGATGACAATCTGTTTTGCGTTGCCGGCGAAGCCTTGATGTCACGCGCATTTGCGGCCAGTCTGCCAGCATTGACCGTTCGGCAGGGAGGGGACATGCAGGGTCACTGGCTCGCGATATACGCGTTCGGACAATTCCGCACACGGGCGGATCATCCCGCAGTTGAGCCGTTTCATACCGCAGAGCCCGCTGTCTGGGCCGCGATGCAACGGGCGGAGGGCTTTATCGCCCGGTCGGGCTATGAGGACGAGCCCGGACCCGAGAGCTGGGGCGAACAGGTGTTTCCCAAATACTTTCGCGACAACGGCGATGGCTGGGCCCCCTCCATCATCTCGCTTTGGCAGGATCTGGAATCGGCCCTTGCCGCCGTCTACCGCGGGCCTCATGCCGAGATCCTGCGCAAGGGACCGGACTTCATGCAGGAGACGTCCGACTATCCGGCGTATGTCCTGTGGTGGGTCCCGGCGGACCACCAGCCGGACTGGCTGGAAGCCGTCGAGCGTTTCGAGCATCTCGGCGACAATGGCCCCGCGCCGCAGGCCTTCACCTTCAAGACCGCCTTCGACCCGGCCGGAAAGCCCGTCACCGCCGACGGCGGTCAGGCACGGCAGATCGCCGAGCGCAACCAGCTGCGAGCCGAACCGCCGCGGGCGGTTCAATAAGCTATTGTTCAAAAATCCATGACTAATTGTCCAATCTTGCCGGAATTGTAAAACCGCACTTCGAGGCCGATCTTAGACCCAACAGCGCACGGCATGGCCGTGCCACAGATTGGGAAAGGATTGCATCATGAACCAGTTACTCCGTCCGTCCGACGCCCGCGGCAATGCCGATTTCGGCTGGCTGAAGAGCAAGCACACGTTTTCCTTCGGCTCCTATTTCGACCCGAACCATATCGGCTTCGGAGCTCTTAGGGTGATCAATGAAGACCGGGTCGCGCCGAGCGCCGGGTTTCCGACGCACCCGCACCAGAACATGGAGATCATCTCCTACGTCGTCTCCGGCGGCCTGGAGCACAAGGATTCCCTCGGCACCGGCTCGGTCATCCGTCCGGGCGACTTGCAGCGCATGAGCGCCGGCACCGGCGTTCGCCACAGCGAGTACAATCATTCGGACACCGATCCGGTGCATTTCCTGCAGATCTGGATCGTGCCGGAAGAAGACGGGCTTGCGCCGAGCTACGAGCAGAAGGCGTTTCCGGAAAGTGAGCGGCAGAACGCCCTGCGCCTGATCGGCTCGGGTGATGGCCGCGACGGCTCGGTGGTGATCCACCGGGACGTCGATCTCTACGCCTCGCTGCTATCCGCCGACCGCAGCCTTGCCTTCGACATCCGCCCGGGCCGCAAGGTCTGGCTGCAACTCATAAAGGGCAAGGTCAGTGTGAATGGCCAGCCGCTTGCCGCAGGCGACGGTCTCGGCCTTCTGGATGCCGGAGCAATCGCGCTTGCCGCCGCTGAAGACGCAGAGTTCCTGCTTTTCGATCTGACTGCGTAGCTTACGGAGAACGGCCACACCCGGGCCGTTCTTCTTTTATCACCTCATCCTGAGGAGGGCCGACAGGTCCGTCTCGAAGCAACCATGTTTATGAGATTGATTTTTGGCTCCAGTCCTTACCGTCTCGGACCATAGCGTTGAGGATGGTGATGAGTTTACGGACGCAGGCGATGATTGCCTTTTTCTTGCTGGCGCCACCTTTGGTGAGGCGCTGGTAGAAGGTTTTGATGATCGGGTTGAAGCGGACTGCGGACAGGCTTGCCATGAAGAGAGCCCGCCGCACGCTGGCACGGCCGCCTGCAATCCTGCTTTGACCGCGCATGGTACCGCTTTGCCGGATGAAGGGGGCAACGCCGACGAGGGCGGCAATGGCACGGCGCGAGACCTGGCCCAGTTCGGGCATGAAAGCCAGGAGCGAGACAGCCGCGCCCGGCCCGATGCCGGGAACGCCCTGCAGTTGCTCGTAGCGCCGGAGCAGGTCAGCCTTTTCGCGAATGCAGCTCCGGATCATGCGGTCCAGATCAGCGATTGCGGCTTTGTTTGCTTGTTGCAGCCTGTGAAGCAACTGCAGCAGAGCGGGATCGTCATTGAGGCCGATCTGATTGGAAAGGCGGGTCCTTTCGGCCACCAGCGTCTCTCTCACGGTGGCGTATTGCGCCAGTTTGGCTTCCGCCTCGTCGGGCTGGGGAGCTGCCGGCGGATCGAACACCTGCGCGAAACGGGCCAGAACGGCCGCGTCCTGCGGATCGGTCTTGGCCAGAATGCCCGCAGCCTTGGCAAAGTCCCGGACACGGCGCGGGTTGACCACGCAAACGTGCAGCCCGCACCTCTGAAGCTCCCGGGCTGCTTTGCGCTCGTAGCCGCCGGTCGCTTCCATCACCACGCGTTCGACTGCAAAGGGCGACAACAACGCGACAAGCTCTGCCCATCCGGCAGGGTCGTTGCCAAAGCGCTCTCGCGTATCTCCCGGGAGCACATGCACATCCAGCGTCGCTTTCGATACATCAATGCCAACAAAGTAAACTGTCTCGTCCATCTGTCCCTGCCTTATCTACGCACTCTTGTGCGAGCAACCATTCGGGATAAGTTGGAAAGCGGACCGGGAGCCTTGCTTCGAACGGACTGCGAGGTGCCGAGGATGGTACGGTCTCCGGCCCGCTTGGGAGAGCCCTCAAAGGCTCTCCCAAGTCAACTTCTACCAAAGTCCGAACAGATAAGGATGGGCTGCATATTCCAGAACAAGCGGCCCATCCTTCGAGACAGCGCTTTGCGCTTCCTCAGGATGAGGTTGCAAGTGAATGAACGCGTAGACACAATTCAGGACCCTACCATGACCGACGCTATTTCTCCCCGCATCACCCTTGAACAGGACGGCAGCAAAGGCCGCTATGTGGCGGTCGTCGACGGCATCGTCGAACCCGCCGAACTGACCTTTTCCGTCGTCAACGACCACCTCATCATCGCCGACCACACAGGCGTGCCGGACACCATGCGCGGGCTTGGCGTCGGCAAGGTGTTGGTGGAACGGTTGGTGGAAGACGCCCGCAGGAATGAGGTCAAGATCGTCCCGCTCTGTCCTTTTGTGAACGCGCAACGGCAACGGCATCCGGAATGGGCCGACGTGTTTCAGGCCTGAACCTGCCGGACACCTGACGGCTGCAGGCCACTCGGCCCGGGACGGTCGCTCAGTTCGACGGCCCGTCTTCTTCCGCAAGCGGTCCGCAGCCTCTCAGTGCATAGAGCGCGCCCGTCAGCATGTCGCCCGCCTGCTCGAAGGCGGCGGCGGTGACTTCCGGTCCGGCTTCGCTGAGTCCTGAAGCGGCAAGCTTGAGATCGGCAAGGTTCCGGTTCAGCTCCTTGATCTGCTGCGCCATTTCCCAATGATCCTGCAGGTCCGGATTGGCGAGCTGCTTCGACAGGGTCTCGATCCGCCCGTCCAGGCCGTCGAGCCGGGACTTGAACTCCTCCGGCGAGACCTTGAGCCGCGTCAGCGCGGCTTCCGTCACGGTGCCGGCGATGCGCGCGCCGGCCGTATCAACCCGGTTCAGCACGATCAGCGCCAGGACGCAGGCGGCAATGACCAGGAGCGCCGTTGCGTTGACCAGCGCCAGCAGCAACTGGCCGGGCAGCCGCCGGAGGCGCCCGCCAAGACCGGGGGCATCATAATAGGACATCGCACGCTCCTTCGGGATTACCGGCGAATTCGCCGGATCGTCAGCATCTATTCAAGCGTGAGTCCGGGGAACGCACAATGAGCCCGTCCGCCGGAAACCAGCGGGATGGTTGATTTTCTTGGGAGAAGGAATGCGCCGTCAGGATTGTGCGCGAGCTGCGAAATCGCGCGTAGCCGCCTGACCCGACACACTTTTCACGCGAGTGGAAACCGGCACTTAACGGTTGGCGATATAGGACGGCACCCAGCAAACCATCGGCGGATATCCAATGAATTTCAGGCGACTGTTCCTCTTCATGGCGCTCATCTGGATCGCAGCAACCCTATCGAAATTCGCAAACCAGAATTACGAAGCCATCAAGACAGACTACAGTCTGGCTGCGCCGATCCTGCTGTTGTTGACAGGACTTGCGCTGCTCGTCACTGGTGTTCTGACGCTGTTCAGATCTTTCCGGAAATCCTGACCGCGCCGCGCGCAGTCGCAACAGGGCTGCCGGTGCCGCAACATATTTGCGGACATCACAATCGGTCGATCAATGATCGGGGACGGAATCAGTTTTGGGGAATGGTACAGACGAGTGGATTCGAACCACCGACCTTCGGAGCCACAATCCGACGCTCTAACCAACTGAGCTACGTCTGCATAACGGCATGAAGCGGTGCGGACCGAGGTGATCCGGAGCGCTGTTTGCAAGGGCGTCTTCTAACCCCGTTTTTTCCAACCGGCAAGCGGGAATTTTGGAAAATTCCGACCTGTTGAAAAGCAAATGCCCCGGGCAGAAGGTGTGGCCGCAGCAGTCGATGCGCGGCCGGGCCGGCCTCGCTTCTTCAGGAACGCGGGGCGCCGGTGGCTTGCTTTAGTTGACCTTCAGGTCCTTGAAGGACTTTTCGAAGGCTTCCTTGACCGGAGCGGAAACATCGGTGCCGAGCTTGGTGGCCAGTTCCTGCATTTCCTTGCTCTGAGCGCTCAGGGCGTCGAACTGGGAACGTGCGAACGTGGACTGCAGCTCGATGGCTTCGGCCAGGCTCTTCGCGGACATGATGTCCTTGATGAAGGTGAAAGTTGCGTCGGCATTTGCCTTGGCAGCGTCAACAGCCTTGTGGTTGAAAGCAACAACGCCCTGTCGGGAAGTTTCAAACGTGTCTTCCATCAGGTCGGTCGCGTCTTCGGCAGCGTTCTTGACCTTGGCATAGGCTTCACGAGCGTTCTCGATGCCCTTTTCCGTGGCTTCACGGAACACGGCCGGGACTTCCATATTCGGCATGGCAAAAGCCTCGAAGTCAGGGAAAGTAACGCCAGCGGTGGCCGACTTGGCTTTGGTGGCGCGTGCTTTCGGTGCCGGCTTTGCCGGTGCAGTGGTGGTGGTGTCAGTCATGATCTCATCTCCTTGAGTCCGGATGCGATCATTGGTGCAATTTGTTTCCGCCAGCCGTTGCCGGCGGACCTTGTCGTCATCCGCATTCCCTACATAATGCGGATCGTGCTGCATTGCAACATTTTTTTGCACTGCACAACAAACTTACCGTCGGGGAAATATCGGGTTTGCCGCTATCGCCTTGCAAATAAGGCAAGTTGCCGGTTCCAGCAAAATCGCAACCCTGAGCTAAAAATCGCGCGGGAAGCCACGAAAAGGCACCCGAACAGGAATACAACCAAAACATGCGAAATTCAACGCCGCACTGCATATAAATGCGCAGGGCCCTGCCCTGCGCGACTGGTAATGACCTTGAAAGAGGCCCGGACCGGAACGGCTTATTTCTTCTGTGCGGCCGCCATGGCGTCCTGCGCGGCCTTGGCCGCATCCTGCCCCATCTTGGTGGCCGTGTTGGAGAATTCGCGTGCCTGCTCGCCGAGCGCTTCCATCTGCTTGCGCAGATAGTCCTGCTGTAGCTTCATCATGTCCTCGACATTGTTCGCCTTGACGAGTTCCTGGGCAAACTTGAAAGCCGCGTCGACATGTTCCTCGGCATAACCGAGCGCCTTCTTGTTGACGTCGGCCGCGCCGGCCTGGACCTTGTTGGCGTTGTCTTCAGCGTCGGAGACCGCCTTATGGGTCGCGCCCATGAAGTCGTCAAAGGCCTTGCGCGCCTGGTCGACGCTCTTCTCGGCGAAGTCGCGCATCTGGTCGGGAATTTCAAAACCGGTCTTGTTCGTGCTCATGTCGGCGCTCCTTAAGGTCGGCGGAAAGGTCAGGCTGGTCTCCTGAATTCCTTCCATGCCAAAAATTCGTAACACGCAGATGGCAATCCGGCAAACTTGTCCGCCGGGATTAACCACGCCTTCATGTAACCCCTTTAGCAACCTTGCTTTACGTGGACTGTGCTGGTGATAGCTTGTATTAACGGAGTGTTTACCACTTCTGGCAAATCCGGCAGCCGCACGTCCGTCAACCGGTGGTGCAGACCAGTTTGGAGCAGAGCCATGGACGAACAGACCCAATCATTCCTGGAGCTGACGGCCAAGAATGATCTGGTTCAGCTTGCAGCTGACAAAAGAGCCGCCTGGCTCTGGTCGGCCGATGGCGCGCGTGTCCTTTGGGCAAACGCCGCCGGTGCGTCCTTTTTCTCTGCACGCACCGTTTCGGACCTGAAGACCCTTGCCGCGCTCGAGCGCTCGCCCGCACGCCCGCATATCGCCCGCATCGCCGAGACCGGCGCCAGCGACCGCTTCAGCATCGACCGGCTGCGGTTCTACCGCGGGCTGCGCGTCATGCTGCTCACCTGCCAGTGCAAGCGGCTGGTGTTGGACAATGGCGAGGCCGCGGCGCTGATCGTCTGCGGCGACAAGGGGCTGGCGCTCACCAGAGAACCGGTCGCTGCCTTTGCCCAGATGATTGCCTCCGAGGGTGTCACGGCTTTCCTGACGGTGGGTGGCAAGGTCGCAGAGCGGATCGGTCCGCTTGACGGTACACCCGAGGATCTCGACCTTCCCGAAGGCCAGAACGCTGTCTTCGGTCCGCTGGAACTCGGCGGCGGCTTTCACGAAGGCGTTGTGCTGAATCTGCCGGAGCACCGAAAACTCGTCCTTCTGGAAAACGCGCCGCTTGCCGAAGGCGACACGGATCTGGACGAGACCGGGACCGAGGCCGAAGAGGTGGAAGAAACATCTGCGGCCGGCACGGGTCTGCTCGCGGCCGGCCTTGCTGCCGGCGCGGCAATTGCCGGATCGGACCAAGACGCAAAGGACGTCCTTGACGCTACGGAAGATCTCGCTGTTCCCGCCGGTCTGTCCGGAGACCTGCGCGCGGAGGAAGACGCCGGCTGGGTCCGTGCGGACGATGAAGACGATGAGGACCGCGTCGAGGATGCCGGCGCCGACAAGGACACAAGCGTCGAGGACGAAGCGCCGGAAGGCGTCAGTGCCGAAGCGGCTGCAGACGGGACTGACGAAACCGCCTCCGTGGCAGATCTGATTGCCGGCGACGGCGCCGAGAGTGCGGCTGAACCAGCTACGCCGGTCCAGGCAGAGGCGAGCGACGACGGCCGCCAAGAAGAAGTGCAGCCGGAAGAAATCTTGGTCGAAGACGAACAGGCCGAAGACGCACAGTTCGCAGGTTCTGGCGAAGCGGAAGAAGGCAGCGCGCCGGACGAAAGTGCGGACGAGACCGACAGCCAGGCATCAGTCGGGTCTACTTCGGAAGCATCCTCCGACGAAGATGACGCTGCTGCGACCGGCCTCACGGCCGAAGAAGAGCCCGGCGAGGATATCAGCGAGATTGCGAGCGGAGCTACGGGCGAAGCAGCGGTCACTGAGGGTTTCACATTCCAGCCGCGCCGCCGGCCGGTGCGTTTTGCCTGGAAGATGGATATCGACCAGCGCTTCACGTTCCTGTCCGACGAATTTGCCGATGTGCTCGGCCCCATTGCGACCGACATTGTCGGCCTTACCTGGGAAGAGGTTTCCGACCGGTTCGATCTCGACCCGCGTGGGCAGATCGCCCGGGCGCTCGACCGGCGCGACACCTGGAGCGGCAAGACGGTCAACTGGCCTGTCAGCGGTGCGGCCTTGCGCGTGCCGGTGGATATGGCAGCCCTGCCCGCCTTCGACCGCCATCGCAAGTTCGAAGGCTATCGCGGCTTCGGCGTCTGCCGGACCGCGGACGCCGTGCCGGCCCCCGATGGCCTGATGCTGAGCCCGGCGCTCGCCGCCTTCGACCGGGGCACGGCGCAGATCCCGGCGGAAGACGAGACAGTCGCGGAAACCGCCGCACCTGAAGAGACCGTCCCGGAGCAAACCGCGCCGGAGGAGACCGACGCGGTCAGCGATGCGGACGCGTCCATCCACGACGATGTCCCGGACAAGGACGGTTGCTCCGCCGAGGAAGACGGCACTGCCCAGGAGCAAGCGCCTGCAGAACCCGAGCCTGGGAAGGCACCGGCCGCCGAAGCATCCGTGAACGATCTGAAGCCGGCCAAACCGGATTCCTTTGCCGGCAAAACATTCCTCGGCGCGAGTGCCGCGGCGTTGGTGGGCTCGCTAGCGAAGTTTACCGGCAAGTCGGCCCCGAAAGCGCCCGAAAAGCCTGCAGAACGCCACGTAGAGCAGCAGAAGCCGGATCCGGCTGCACCCGAAAAAGCGGCAGAAACGGCGGAAACCGAGCCGGAAACCGTTGCCGAGAAGGACATGGAGGGCCTGCCGGGCGCTGCGCTGGACGACAAGCTGCTGGCGCTGGAATCCGGAAAGGCCGGCGCGCCGAAACCGGAAGAGGCGACTGCGGACGCCGAGGACGCCGACGCTGACGCCGAGATGACGACCGACTTCGCCGAAGCACAAGACGAGGACCTGCTCGAGACCGAAGCCGAAGACACCGTCAGCGCCGAGGAGGCAACCGCTCCGGACATTCGTGACGATGCCGGTACGGATACGGACGAAGAGACTGATGCAGTTGAGGCGGCGGTATCGGAAGAATTGGACGACGACAACGCGGACACTGTGCTGAGCGACGACGCCGCATCAGAAGAAGAGCCGGACGCCGAAGAAGACGCGTTGTCGGACGAAGAGACCGCCGCCGAAGCAGAAGAAGAGCCGGAAGCTTCCCTGGAGGCTGCGGCTGAACCTGTTCGCGATCCGGAACCGACCGGCATTGCCGGCCCGGCCGCGCTGAAACCTGCCGAGATCGAGAGCGCCGTCAAATCGCTGGCGAAAGCCTACAAGCAGAACGAGAAGAAATCCCGCGACCTCTTCGATGAAACCGTGGACGCAGCGGATGGTGACGACGCAGCGGATGCGATTGCCGAAGAGCTGCTTGAAGAAGCCGAGGCCGCGGACACGCTCCTGTCGCTGCCGGAAGAAGCCGATGGCGACGAGGCGGAGGATGACAATCTCGGCGAGGCGGTGACAGAGACCGAAGATGACGAGGATCTGTTCGAACCGGTTCCCGCGTTCGAAGATGCCCACTTCGACCTGGTCGAGGAAGAAGACCGCGAGATCGAGGCGACCGCCGAAGATCTTGAGAAAGTGGACGAGCCGGAAGACGCGGGTGATGTCAGCGACGAAGAACGCGACTTCTTTGAAGAAACCGCGGCCTTCGAGAGCAAGGACAAGGCGGCCGAGACCGATGTAGAGGAAACGCCGCAACCCAAGAAAACCGGGGAAGTCATTCCGCTGGCCACGGTGAAACCGCGGCTGGTGCCGGTCGACACCTCCGGTCTTTCCCGCCCGGAACGGCAGGCCTTCCGCAAGATTGCCGAAGCGCTCGGTGCGCGGCTGGAAGGCGACCTGGACGATTTCGACGCCCCGGACCCCGAAAAGGCACCGGAAGAGGAACAGCTGCCCGAAGTTCCGGAAGCCGGCCCCATCGACCCGAGCCTGCTCGACCGCCTGCCCATCGGCATCGCCATCGCCCATGACCGCGACGTGCTTTATGCCAACAAGGCTCTGCTCAGGATGCTCGGCTACAAGTCCGTCGCCGCCCTTGCTGCGGCCGGTGGCCTCGAAGCGCTCTTCATCGACGACACCGAAGAGCTGCCGGATGCCGAGGGCATGGACGGCGAAGTCGACGAGACCATGAAGCTGCGCCTTGCGGATGGCGGCGTTCTCAATGTCGATGCGCATATGCATTCCGTACCGTGGAACGGCAATCGCGGGCTGATGATCTCCATCACCGAGCGCAAGGCGAAACCCGTGCCGCCAAGCGCTGCGCCCGCGTCGCCGAATTTCTTCGCCGAGGTGCGCGCGGAACTGGACAGTGCGCGCAACCAGATCGCCGAGATGGACACGATCCTGGAAACGGCGACAGACGGGGTGCTGGTGCTTGATCTGCACGGCACGATCATCAAGGTGAACGGCTCCGCCGAAGCGCTCTTCAGCGCCAACCGGTCGGACATGATCGGCGCGCCCTTCACGGAATTCCTGGCCCCCGAAAGCCACCGGGCGGCTGCAGACTATCTTGACGGCCTGACCCGCAACGGCGTCGCCTCGATCCTGAACGACGGCCGCGAAGTGCTGGGCAAGGTGCCGGCCGGCGGGCTGATTCCGCTTTTCATGACCATCGGGCGCATCAGCGGCAACAAGGAAGACGCCAAATACTGTGCGGTGCTGCGCGACATCACCCAGTGGAAGACGGCGGAAGAGGAACTCACCCAGGCCAAGCGCCAGGCGGAGAACGCCAGTTCGCAGAAGTCGGACTTCCTTGCCAAGATCAGCCACGAGATCCGGACGCCGCTCAATGCCATCATCGGCTTTTCCGAAGTCATGATGGAAGAACGCTTCGGCCCGATCGGCAACGACCGCTACAAGGACTACCTGAAGGACATCCGCACCTCCGGCTCGCATATCATGAGCCTGATCAACGACCTGCTGGATCTTTCCAAGATCGAGGCGGGCAAGCTGGACCTCAAGTTCTCCGCCGTCTCGACCAACGACGTCATCAGTGAATGCGTGGCACTGATGCAGCCGCAGGCGAACCGGGAACGGGTGATCATCCGCGCCAGCCTGCCGGAGAGCGTGCCGAACGTGGTCGCCGATCCGCGCTCGCTGCGCCAGATCGTGCTGAACCTCCTTTCCAACGCCATCAAGTACAACAAGTCCGGCGGCCAGGTGATCCTGTCGACGGCGCTGGAAAGCAATGGTGAGGTCGCCCTGCGGGTGCGCGACACCGGTACGGGCATGACCGCCAAGCAGCTGGCCGCTGCGCTGGAACCCTTCCGGCAGCTGCACACCGCCAGCCGTGGTGGCGGCACGGGCCTCGGCCTGCCGCTCACCAAGGCACTGGTGGAGGCCAACCGGGCGAGCTTCCATATTGACTCCACCCCCGATCAGGGGACCCTGGTGGAGATCACCTTCCCGACGCAGCGGGTTCTGTCGGAATAGCGGTTCCAATCAGACGCCGGCACCCACCTCGAAGCGGCTTTTGGCCGGTTGAACGCGTCAAGCGGCAACCGGGTCCGTGCCGTTTTCCCGGTACGCGGGCCGGGTGCGCGCTTTTGCCCCTGCCGGTAACGGTTTCGTGATCAGCTCTGTTCGGACCTGTGCTCGCGTATGGCCGCAGAAAGTAGACTTTTAAACTCCTGTTTTTTCATCGATTTTCCGGAAAATAGTGGAATGTGAACCTCCAGTTAGTTTGGAATCATTCTAAACTATTGATTTTGTTTGCTTTATTGACTTCCCGCGATGTCAACGACATATTCCCGGCCAGCTTCGGGAAGCGATTTTCCGACAAAACCAAACGAACTTCGGGAGTGTTCAAATGCGTTCAACATTGCGTGCCCTGACCGGTGCACTGGCCCTGACGACAGCAGCCCTCACCGCTGCGCCGGCACTGGCTGACGGTGAAGTGAACATCTATTCCTACCGCCAGCCGGAACTGATTCAGCCTCTGCTGGACGCTTTCACCGCCGAAACTGGCGTCAAGACCAATGTCGTGTTTGCGTCTGAAGGTCTGGGTGAACGCATTGCGGCGGAAGGCGCAAACTCTCCTGCCGACGTTCTGCTGACTGTTGATATCGGCCGCTTGGACGGTGCCAAGCAGCTCGGCATTTCGCAGCCGGTCGTCTCCGATGTGGTCAACGGGAACGTCCCGGCCGAATTCCGCGATCCGGAAGGTCACTGGACCGGCCTCACCAACCGCGCCCGCATCATCTATGCCTCCAAGGACCGGGTCGAGCAGGACAGCATCACCTATGAGGAACTGGCCGATCCGAAATGGAAGGGCCGTATCTGCACCCGCTCCGGCCAGCATGTCTATACCGTCGGCCTCGTAGCTTCGATGGTTGCCCATCACGGCGCGGAACAGACCGAAGAGTGGCTTGCAGGCGTTCGCGACAACCTGGCCCGCAAGCCGGCCGGTAACGACCGCGCCCAGGTTCAGGCGATCTTTGCCGGCGAGTGCGATATCGCTCTCGGCAACACCTATTACATGGGCCTGATGGAAACCAACGACAAAGAGCCCGAGCAGAAGGAATGGGCGAGCAGCGTGCGCATCCTGTTCCCGAACATGGACGACCGCGGCAGCCATGTGAACATTGCCGGTGTGGTTCTGACCAAGAATGCTCCGAACAAGGACAACGCTGTCAAACTGATCGAGTTCCTGTCCTCCGACAACGCCCAGAAGATCTATGCCGAAACCAACCACGAATATCCGGTGAAGCCGGGCGTGGACGTTTCCGAGCGCGTTCAGAGCTGGGGTGAAATCAAGAAGGACAGCCTGCCGCTTTCCGACATCGCCGAAAACCGCAAGACCGCCAGCGAGCTGGTCGACAAGGTCGGCTTCGACGACGGCCCGGCCTCCTGAGGCTTTACCGTTTCCGAAGTGAAAAGCGCCGCGTCCCGCGGCGTTTTTTGCATTTTCCGGCATTTGCCTATAGAGCTTCCTGCGAACCATTCTCAACGAATTGACCGGCCTTGCTGCGCACGCCCACCCTCACCTTCGCTGACCGTTTCTGGCAGGCCGCGGCGCTTGTGATCGCCGCATTGGTGCTGTTGCCGTTGGTGGCGATCCTGTGGATCGCGCTGACGCCATCAGGTGAGGTTTGGGGGCACCTGTTGACAACGGTCCTTCCGGGATCGTTGCGGACGACGCTGTTGCTCATGCTTGGCGTCGGCCTCACGACCGGCGTAACGGGGGTGGCGACGGCGTGGCTGGTCACGATGTGCAATTTTCCGGGACGCCGGATTCTCGACTGGGCGCTGCTCGTTCCGCTGGCCGTCCCGACCTATATCGTCGCCTTTTCCTATGTCGAGGTCCTGGACTATACCGGCCCGGTGCAGAGCCTGATCCGGGCGATCTTCGGCTTCAAGACTTCACGCGACTACTGGTTTCCCGAGATCCGCTCGCTCGGCGGCGCGATCTTCGTCATGGGGGCGGTGCTTTACCCCTATGTCTACCTGACGACGCGAGCGAGCTTCCTGATCCAGTCCGCGGTGACGCTCGACGTCTCGCGCACGCTTGGTGCGTCGCCCTACGGCCTCTTCTTCCGCGTGGCACTGCCACTCGCCCGGCCGGCGATCGTTATCGGCATCTCGCTGGCACTGATGGAATGTCTCAACGACATCGGCGCGGTCACCTTCTTCGGCGTGAAGACGCTAACCTTTTCCGTCTACGACACCTGGCTGCACCGCTCCAGCCTGTCGGGCGCGGCGCAACTGGCCATTGCGATGCTCATGATGGTGTTCGCGCTGCTGTGGCTGGAACGCTTCGAACGCCGCAAACAGCGGTTCGACGCAGGCGGTGGTTCCAAGCACAGGCCGCCAACCCGCTTCGACCTGAACCGGTGGCAGATTGCCTTGGCGCTAGTCCTGTGTCTGGCACCGATCTTCGCGGGGTTTGTTGTCCCCAGCCTTCTGTTGGCGGACCTTGCGAGCCGCCGGCTCGACGACCTGTTCTCGCCGGGCTTTCTCGATGCCATCTGGAACAGCTTCAGCCTGGCAGCAGTTGCGGCGCTCCTGACCGTCGTCGTTTCCGTGGCGCTTGCCTATGCCTTGCGGCTGAATGTCCGCAGCCCCTTGAAAGGCGCTGTCCGTCTGGCCTCGATCGGCTATGCGATCCCCGGCACAGTCCTGGCCATCGGCATCCTGATCCCCCTCGCCCGCTTTGACAATTTCCTCGACGCCCGCATGGAGTACTGGTTCGGACTGAACACCGGTCTGCTTCTGCTGGGCAGCGGCACGGGGCTCGTCTATGCCTATATCGTCCGCTTTCTGGCCGTCTCCTATGGCCAGGTTGAAGGCGGGTTTGGACGGATCACGCCGCATCTCGACATGGCCGCGCGCACGCTTGGACGCAATTCCAGCCAGGCTCTGACGCAGATCCATCTGCCCATCCTCAAACCCGTGCTGCTCTCGGCCGCGCTGCTCAGTTTTGTCGACTGCATGAAGGAGCTTCCGGCAACCATCCTGCTACGGCCGTTCGGGTTCGAGACACTCGCCACCACCGTTTACGAGGCCGCTTCGCGCGAAGCCTTCGGCGATGCCGCTCTGCCCTCGCTTGCCATCGTCCTCGTCGGGCTGATCCCGGTGATCTACCTTGCCCGTTCCAGCGCCTCCACCTTCCGCACCAGGCTCTCCAAGCGCCAGTCGGAAGGTGCTGCCTGAGCCTCTGATCCCTTGCCATTGCCGGTGCTGCTGAGCTTGACAGGTCAGCCGCGACCCCGCCCAATGGCAGAATTCTTCAGAGTGTTGTCGGGAAGCGTTCAATGGAAAAGAAACACCAGATCAATCTTTGGTACGCCTTCATTGCCATGATGCTGGTGCTGTCGTTCCAGAGCTGGTGGACAACCTACCGGACAGTCGAACAGATCCCCTACAGCCAGTTCGAGCAGTATCTGAAGGACGGCAAGATCGAAGAGATCGCCGTCAAGGACAACACCATCGAGGGCAAGTTCAAGGAAGCGCTCAAGGACGGCAAGCAATATTTCATCACCACCCGTGTCGACATTCCGCTGGCCGACGAACTCAGCAAATACGATGTGAAGTTCACCGGCGTGGTCCAGAGCACCTTCATCAGGGACCTCTTGTCCTGGGTGCTGCCGGTGCTGCTGCTCTTTGGCCTCTGGATGTTCTTCATCCGCCGTTTCGCGGAGAAACAGGGTCTTGGCGGCATGATGACCGTCGGCAAATCCAAGGCGAAGGTGTTTGTCGAAAAGGATGTGAAGGTCAGCTTTCAGAATGTCGCCGGTGTGGACGAGGCCAAGCGAGAGCTGAAGGAAATCGTCGATTTCCTCAAGGACCCGTCCGCCTATGGCCGTCTCGGTGCGCATGTCCCCAAGGGGATTCTTCTGGTCGGACCTCCGGGCACCGGCAAGACGCTGCTGGCACGCGCCGTTGCCGGTGAGGCCGGGGTGCCGTTTTTCTCGATCTCCGGTTCGGAGTTTGTCGAGATGTTCGTCGGTGTCGGTGCTGCCCGCGTGCGTGACCTCTTCGAGCAGGCACGCAAGGCCGCGCCCGCGATCATCTTCATTGACGAACTCGACGCGCTCGGCCGCGCCCGTGCCAGCGGGCCGATGGGTACGAATGACGAGAAGGAACAGACCCTCAACCAGCTGCTGACCGAGCTTGACGGTTTCGACCCCTCCAGCGGCATCATCCTGCTGGCGGCAACCAACAGGCCGGAAATCCTGGACCCCGCCCTCCTGCGCGCCGGCCGGTTCGACCGCCAGGTGCTGGTCGACCGGCCGGACAAGCTCGGCCGCCGGGCGATCCTCGATGTCCATGTGAAGAAGATCACGCTGGCACCCGGTACCGATCTCGACCAGATTGCCCAGCTCACCGCGGGCTTCTCGGGCGCGGATCTTGCGACGCTGGTCAACGAAGCGGCCCTGCTGGCCACCCGCCGGAACGCGGACGCGGTAACCTTGCAGGACTTCAACGAGGCGGTGGAACGGGTGATCGCGGGGCTGGAGAAACGCAGCCGCATCCTTTCGGACAAGGAACGCCGGACCGTCGCTTTCCACGAAATGGGCCATGCCCTGGTGGCCGCCAATCTGGAAGGCTGCGATCCGGTGCACAAGATCTCGATCATCCCGCGCGGCATCGGCGCCCTTGGGTACACCATGCAACGGCCGACCGAGGACCGGTTCCTGCTCTCGGCAAAAGATCTGGAAAACCGGATGGCGGTGCTGATGGGCGGCCGGGCGGCGGAGGAAATCGTCTTCAAGGAAATCTCCACCGGCGCGTCCGACGACCTGCAGAAAGTGACGGAGGTCGCCCGGGACATGGTCATGCGGTACGGCATGGACCCTGACCTGGGCAATCGTGCCTATGCCACCCAGCGGCAGAACTTCCTCGGCCAGCCGGCGGGCGATACTGCCGAGGTCTCGGAAGCCACCCGGCGCGAGATTGATCTTGCCATCAAGCAGCGGGTCGAAGCGGCTTTCCAGCGCGCCAAGGCGCTGTTGAACGAGCACCGCAAGGAACTTGATGAAGGGGCCGCGCTGCTGCTTTCCAAGGAAACGCTGACAGACGACGACTTCCCGGCAATCCGTCCGCTCAAGGAACGCCGCGAAAGCGCCGCAGCAGAGTAGCGGACCCAGGCGGGACCAGGCAGGATCAGGCGGGATCAGGCGGCGTTCGTCGCGCCGCCCTGGTCTTCCGGCCTTGTTGCCTGCGGCCCGGAAGAAGCGGTTGCCAGAAAACCCTTGGCCCAGGCGTCGAAGTGATCCGCAGGCATCGGCCGGGCGAACAGGAAACCCTGAGCCGTGGTGCAGCCGTTTTCGGTCAGGAAGATCTGCTGCTCCTCCGTCTCGACGCCTTCGGCGACGACCTCGTAATCAAGGCTCTTTGCCATGGCCAGGATCGTCTGGACGATCAAACGGCTGTGCTGATCGCCGGCAAGGCCGGAGATGAAGCTTCGGTCGATCTTGAAGGTGTTGAACGGCAGGCGCTGCAGATGCGCCAGGCTGGAATAGCCGGTGCCGAAATCGTCGATGGCAAAAGTGATGCCGGCCGCCAGCAAGGGCTTGGCCGTCTCCGACACCCGTTCAGGATCCCCCATGGCGACGGTCTCGGTTACCTCCAGCTGCAGCAACTCGGCCGGGAAACCGGTGACCTGGAGGATTTCAAGCACCCGCGCGGTGAACCCGGGCTTTTCCAGTTGGCGGATGGAAACGTTGACTGCCAGGGGCAAGCGCCAGCCCTGATCGAACCAGATGCGTCCCTGCCGGCAGGCAAGGTCCAGCACCTGGTCGCCCAACCGGGTGATCAGGTCGCTTTCCTCGGCAACGTCTATGAAGCAGCCCGGCGACAGCAGGCCGCGTTCGGGATGGTTCCAGCGTGCCAGCACTTCCGCGCCGACCACCTTCATCGACCGGCAGTCGATCTTCGGCTGGAAGACGATCTTGATCTCGTCCCGCAGCAGTGCCCGCTTCAGCTCCGCTTCCAGTCGGATACGTTCGTGGGAATGGGAATCGCGCTCGATCTCGTCATAGAAGCACGCCCGGTTGCCGCCGGTGCGTTTGGCCGCATACATGGCGATGTCGGCGTTCTTCAGGATCGCCGTATAGTCTTCGCCGTCTTCGGGATAGGTGGAGACGCCAATGCTTGCGCCGACCGTCATCGTCAGGCCGTTGATCTCCAGCGGCTGTTCGATGCATTGCACCAGCTGGTCTGCCAGCGCGTAAATTCCGGCCATGGGCGTTTCTGCCGGCAGCACGATCGCAAATTCGTCGCCGCCAAGGCGTGCCACCATCGGCGCGAAAGTCCCCGAACCGCCTGGTGACTTGCCCCCTGGAGTATTGCCGCCTCCAGCCTCTCCGGTCCGGTCCAGGAGACGCTGCAGGCGGGCTCCGACTTCCTTCAACAGTGCATCGCCATGATCGTGGCCGTAGCTGTCGTTGACCCGCTTGAAGCGGTCCAGATCGATGAAGAGAACGGACATGCGGTTCGCCGTGCCGTCACCGCCAAGCATGTTGGAGCTGAAATGCTGGCGAAAACACTCCCGGTTCGGCAGGCGCGTCACCGGGTCGACAAAGGCAAGCTCGTGAATGCGGGCCATGTTGTTGCGGATGGTGGCGACCATGTCGCGGTAGGCGCGCGCCAGAACGCCGATCTCGTCGGAGCGCTCGACCGGAAACGGCGCATCGAAATTGCCGGCGCTGACGGTGTGGGCCGTCTGCGTAAGCGCCTTGATAGGCCGGACGAAATTCTCGGCGAAATGAAAGGTGACCGGAATGCAGAAGATCAGCAGCACCAGTGTGATGACGATGTTGCGGCCCCAGATGGCAAAGAGCATGCCGTTGGCGGGAAGCCGCTTCACGGCAACGAAGGCAACGCCGAGCACACTGCCGCTTTCCATGTCGCGGACCGGCAGTGCAATTTCGACGAGATCGCGCGTCTGCCTGATCTGGTCGTCGCCGGTGCCGAGCGCCAGCTTGATCAGGGGGCGCAGCTCGGTCTCGTCGAAATAACTCGTTTGCGGATCGCTGTCGATAGTGACCGCACGCGCCGGATCGTGCACTTCCGCCATTTCGACCACGCCGCTGGAAGCGATGCTTTCCAGCTCCTGCTCCAGGATCAGGTAGTGGTGATTGGTCAGATGCGGCACTGCCAGGCGGCTGACAGTTGCGCCGATGGCGCGGGCATCGGAGACGACGCGCTGTTCCTCGTCCCGAAGGTCGAGATAGCTTGCCACCATGATCATGACCACCGACAGGACCAGAAACAGGCCGGCGACCAGCAGCACGAACCGTGCGCGCAGGCTCGGCAGCCAGCTTGGCAGGACCTCGATCAGTTTTGTGATGGCCTTCGGTGTTCCCGGCACGCGGCACCCCCTGCGATTACGGGCGCACCATAGGAGAGAAGTCTTGAAGGCCGATTGACCGCACCGTGCGCCAGGCCCTTCCCGCCGTAAACCCAAAGCCCATTCTTAGCCGGTGAAAAGATGTCTCAGCGTATCGGTCGAACGAGCGCCGTTTCGCTTCCATTTCCAGCCCTCCGGCAGGTGTGGCGGCGTTAACGAATTGGCGCCTTTCCCTGTCAATTTTACAGAAGGGTATCAATTCGGGACATTTGAGAACCGGAATTTTTCACCAATGCAGCAATCTTTCGCTGCACCGCATCAAAAAGGTCGAGACCCAACAAAAAAGGGTGCCCGCAGAGCCTGCGGACACCCTTCGATCTTGCGCTCCCGGCGATCTTACGACAGCAACGTTGCCTCGGTCATGCCGCGGACCTCCTCAAGAGAAACGTCCGGTGCCAGTTCGACCACTTTCAAGCCGCCTTCGGCGACGTCGAAGACACCGAAGTTGGTGATCACCCGATCAACGCATTTCACGCCGGTCAGCGGCAGGGAGCATTCCTTCAGGAGCTTCGGGTCACCCGCCTTGGAGGTATGGTCCATGATCACCACAACGCGCTTGACGCCGGCCACCAGATCCATGGCGCCGCCCATGCCCTTGACCATCTTGCCAGGGATCATCCAGTTGGCAAGATCGCCACCTTCGGACACTTCCATGGCACCGAGGATCGACAGGTCGATGTGACCGCCGCGGATCATGCCGAAGCTGTCGGCGGAGGAGAAATAGCTCGTCTGCGGCAGTTCGGTGATGGTCTGCTTGCCGGCGTTGATGAGGTCGGCGTCGACCTCGTCGTCGGTCGGGAACGGGCCCATGCCGAGCATGCCGTTTTCGGACTGCAGCGTCACGTGGACGCCGTCCGGAATGTAGTTGGACACAAGGGTCGGAATGCCGATGCCGAGGTTCACATAGAAGCCGTCTTCCAGTTCCTGCGCGGCACGCTTTGCCATGTCATCACGAGTCCAGGCCATGATGTTGTCTCCCTCAGGCTGCGCGCGTCGTGCGCTTTTCGATGCGTTTTTCGTGGCTGCCGACGATGATGCGGTCGACGAAGATGCCGGCGGTGTGGATCTGGTCCGGATCGAGTTCGCCGATCTCCACCAGTTCCTCGACTTCAACGACGCAGGTCTTGCCGGCGGTCGCCATCATTGGATTGAAGTTGCGCGCGGTCTTGCGGTAGATCAGGTTGCCTTCCTTGTCGGCTTTCCAGGCCTTGACCAGGGAGACATCGGCGACCAGACCCGTTTCCATGATGTAGGTCTCGCCGTTGAAATCCTTGTGTTCCTTGCCTTCGGCAATCAGCGTGCCGACACCGGTCTTGGTGTAGAAGCCCGGAATGCCCGCGCCGCCGGCGCGGATACGCTCGGCAAGGGTGCCCTGCGGGTTGAATTCCAGCTCAAGCTCGCCGTTCAGGTACTGCTTTTCGAAGGTGGCGTTCTCGCCCACATAGGACGACACCATCTTCTTGATCTGGCGGGTCTGCAGCAGAAGGCCGAGGCCAAAGTCATCGACACCGGCATTGTTGGAAATGGCGGTGATGTCCTTGGCTCCGGAATCCCGGAGCGCCACGATCAGATTTTCCGGAATGCCGCAGAGGCCGAACCCGCCGGCCATCACCGTCATGCCGTCAAAGGTCAGCCCCTCCAGGGCGGCCTTTGCGTCCGGATAAATTTTGTTCATGTTTCACTCCCGTATAAGACCACCAGAGCATCCCGCGACCGTAGATCCGCGGGATGATCTGACAATAGAAGCGATCAGCCTTCACCGTTCAACCGGGTTTGGTCGAACAGTTGCCGATCCTGATGCGTGAGGCGCACATTCGCCGCTTGGTTCGAACCGGTCAAGAGATCTTTACCGCATCGCAGCGAAAAATATGAACGGTCCGTCACTTAATCGATTTGAGGTGTTCTCCACCTTGGCCGGCACCCGCTTTGGTGGCGCAACCACGGGGTTTTGCCAGCTGTTTATGGTTTGTAAATTGTTAAAGCCAAGAATAACAGGGCGGTTCGGCAAGGTTTCCGTTTTGCTGACCCCACCTATTGATCAAAGCAACACCGAGAAAGACCACCGCATCCGTGTTCCCGTTCCTGTCGACCCTCTTCAAGATTGCGGCAATCTCCCTGCTGGTCGGCGCGGGCCTGTCCCTCGTCAATGTCAGCGCGGAGGACATCTTGAGCTCGGTCGGCCTCAGCCCGTTGCAGCTCTGGATCTACCTGATCGAGTTCCGTGACTGGGCGATCCCGACCATGATACTCGGCGCCTTCATCGTGGTGCCGGTGTGGCTGCTGATCTACCTGGTCCGCCCGCCGCGGGCCGGTTAGAGCATCTCTTTTGGCCTGATAACAAGCCCCCATTCAGACGAGCGCCCGAAACTCCTCCTCATCCTGAGGAAGCGCGCAAGCGCTGTCTCGAAGGATGGGCGTCAGACTCATGAGCAAGCGGCCCATCCTTCGAGACGGACCTGGCGGTCCTCCTCAGGATAAGGGTGAGAAATAAAATCACCCCTCCGCGCCGAAGGCCGCGCGTTCGTCGCGTTCGCGCTGCACCTGCTGGCGCTTGGTGACGATGGAGGCGGCGATCACGCCGATGGTGACCAGCCCGACCAGGATGGTACAGACCGCGTTGATTTCCGGCGTCACGCCGAGGCGCACCTGCGAATAGATCTTCATCGGCAGCGTCGTCGCACCGGGTCCGGTGGTGAAGCTGGCAATGACAAGATCGTCCAGCGACAGCGTGAAGGCGAGCATCCAGCCGGCGATGACACCGGGCAGGATGATCGGCAGGGTTATCAGGAAGAAGGTCTTCACCGGCGGACAGCCGAGATCTTCCGCCGCTTCCTCGATGGACTTGTCGAAGCCAACGAGGCGCGACTGGACAACGACAGCCACATAGCAGCTGGCAAAGGTCGTGTGCGCCAGCATCACCGTCCAGAAGCCGCGGGACGTGTCCATGGCAACGAACAGCAGCAGCAGCGACAGGCCGAGGATCACTTCCGGCATCACCAGCGGTGCGAAGATCATGCCGGAGAACAGCGAACGGCCGACGAACCGGCCGGACCGCACAAGAACCAGCGCCGCGATCGTACCGATGACTGTCGCCATGCAGGCGGATACAAAGGCGACACGCAGCGTCACCCAGGCCGCATCCAGCAGCTGGTCGTTATGCAGGAGCGACACATACCACTTGGTGGAAAAGCCGCCCCAGACTGTCACCAGCCGGCTTTCGTTGAAGGAATAGACCACCAGCAGCACGATGGGCAGGTAAAGGAACGAGAAGCCTGCCACCAGCGAAGTGATGTTGAACCAGGTGGGGCCGCGCGTCATCCGTCCTTCTCCGCCATTTTCTGCTGCTGATTCTGAAAGAGCACGATCGGGATCACCAGGATCATCAGAAGGATCACGGCGACCGCGGACGAGACCGGCCAGTCACGGTTGTTGAAGAATTCGCTCCAGAGGGTCTTGCCGATCATCAGCGTGTTCGATCCGCCAAGGAGATCCGGGATGACGAATTCGCCGACTGCCGGAATGAAGACCAGGAAACAGCCTGCGATCACGCCCGGGATCGACAGCGGCACGGTGATCTTCCAGAACGCCTTCCAGGGCGGACAGCCGAGGTCTTCGGCCGCCTCCAGCAGGCTGCCGTCAAGACGCTCCAGGCTGGCATAGAGCGGCAGCACCAGGAACGGCAGATAGGAATAGACGATGCCGATGAAGACCGCGATATTGGTGTTGAGGATCGTCAGCGGCTCGCTGATGATGCCGAGCGACAGCAGCAGTTGGTTGAGCAAGCCCTCGTTCTTCAGGATGCCGATCCAGGCATAGACGCGGATCAGGAAGCTGGTCCAGAACGGCAGGATCACCAGCATGAGCAGCGTCGGGCGCAGCGCTTGCGGGCTTCGCGCCATGCCATAGGCGATGGGATAGCCGATGATCAGCGTCAAGAGGGTGGAGATCGCGGCAATGATGACCGACGACAGATAGGACTTCCAGTAGAGGTCGTCCTCCGTCAGCCAGACATAGTTCTCGAAGGAGAAGCCGGAAATGCCGTCCACCAGCCCCCGCCAGCCTTCGCCGAGGTCGAAGGTGGGCGTATAGGGCGGAATGGAAATGGCGACTTGCGACAGCGAGATCTTGAAGACGATCAGGAACGGAGCCAGGAAGAAAACCAGCAGCCAGAGATACGGCACCGCTATCAGCAGCCAGCCGCCAAGCGTTCGCTTGGGTTGGGCGGGAACGTGTTCCTCGGACATCGTTTCCTCCTAACCTTTGAGAATAACGCCGGCGTCCCGGTCGAAGGAGAGCACCACTTCGTCGTCCCAGGTGATCGGGTTTTCCACCATGCGCGAGACGTTGGCGAAGGTGGCCCGCAGCGTGTTGTGGTCCCCCTCGCCGACCTTGGCGTGGATGATGGACATGTCGCCGAGATAGGCAATGTCCCAGACCAGCCCGTCAACGCGGTTGGGGACACCCTTCTCGCGCCGCCCGAGGGCAATGCGGACCTTTTCCGGCCGGATTGCGTACCACACCCGGTCACCGATGGGGGCATCCGTCACCTGGTCGGTCTCGATGGAGAAATCGTCGTTGATCGACCGCAGCCGTGTGCCCATGTCGGACTTTTCGGTGATCGTTGCCTCGATCAGGTTGATGTCGCCGATGAAGTCGGCGACGAATTTCGAATTGGGTGCCTCGTAGATTTCGGCCGGTGTCGCCACCTGCACCAGCTCGCCCTTGTCCATGACGGCGATGCGATCGGCGACGGTCATCGCCTCTTCCTGGTCGTGGGTGACGATCAGGAAGGTCATCTTCAGCTCATCCTGGATGTTCATCAGTTCGAACTGGGTTTCCTCGCGCAGCTTGCGGTCGAGAGCGCCGAGGGGCTCGTCCAGCAGCAGCACCTTGGGGCGCTTGGCAAGCGACCGGGCGAGCGCGACGCGCTGACGCTGGCCGCCGGAAAGCTGGTGCGGCTTGCGCTTGGCGAATTGTTCCAGCTTGGTCAGCCGCAGCATTTCGGCCACCCGGGCATCGATCTCCGACTGCGGCAGCTTGTCCTGCTTCAGGCCGAAGGCAATGTTCTTTTCCACGCTCATATGCGGAAACAGCGCATAGGACTGGAACATCATGTTGGAGGGGCGCTTGAAGGGCGGAATGCCGGCGAGGTCCTGGCCGTCAAGAAAGACCTGGCCTTTGGTCGGTGTCTCGAAGCCGGCCAGCATGCGCATCAGCGTGGTCTTGCCGCAGCCCGAGCCGCCGAGCAGGGCGAAGAACTCGCGCTCATAGATTTTCAGGGACAGATTGTTGACCGCGGTGAAGTCGCCGAACTTCTTGGTGACATTGCGGAATTCGATAAAGGGCGCCTTGTCGGGATCTTCCCATGGGCGATGTGCCCGGCGCACTGGTCCAATCGATTTTTTTGCCAAAACAATCCCCCACCCCTTAGAGGTCGTCCCTTAAAAAAACGCCGGGCCCGCTGGGGCCCGGCGCCTTGGTGTGCTTACTGTCCGCTCTTGACGTTCGTCCAGATGCGGGTGACGACACGCTGCACCTTCGGCGGATAGGGGGTCGTGGTGTAGAGCTTCGCAACGGTCTCTTCGTCCGGATAGATCGCCGTATCGCCGATCACATCGTCGTTCAACAGAGCCTGCGAGGCCTTGTTGCCGTTGGCGTAATAGACGTAGTTGGACGCCTTGGCGGCGACTTCCGGACGCATGATGTAGTTGAGGAACTCGTGTGCTTCTTCCATGTGCGGGGCGTCGGCCGGGATCGCCATCTGGTCAAACCACATCTGGGCGCCTTCCTTCGGGATGGCATATTCCACCGTCACGCCGTTATCGGCTTCGGCCGCACGGTCACGTGCCTGCAGCACATCGCCCGACCAGCCAATGGCAACGCAGATATCGCCGTTCGCAAGGGCGTTGATGTATTCGGAAGAATGATACTTCTGGATATAGGGACGGATTGATTTCTGCAGTTCACCGGCCTTTTCGATTTCCGCCGGATCCTTGCTGTCCGGGTCAAAGCCGAGATAGGCCAGCGCTGCCGGCATCATTTCCGCAGGTGCATCCAGCATGAAGACGCCGCAGTCTTTCAGCTTGGAGATGTTCTCTTCCTTGAAGATCAGGTCCCAGCTGTTCACCGGTGCATTTTCACCAAGCGCCGCCTTCACCTTCTCGACGTTATAGCCGATGCCGGTGGTGCCCCACATGTAGTTGATCGAGTAGTTGTTGTCCGGATCGTATTTCTCGACCCGCGCCTCGATGTCCTTCCACATGTGCTCAAGGTTCGACAGCTTGGACTTGTCGAGCGGTGCGAACACGCCGGCCTGGATCTGGCGGGCAAGGAAGGTTCCGGTCGGAACCACAACGTCGTAACCTGTGCCGCCGGCCAGCAGCTTAGTTTCCAGCACCTCGTTTGAGTCAAAGACGTCGTAAACGACCTTGATGCCGGTTTCCTTGGTGAAGTCTTCCAGGATCGATTCGTCGATGTAGTCGGACCAGTTGAAGACATTCACGACCCGGTCCTGGGCAAGTGCGGAACCGCCCATCAGGCTGAGAACGGCCACACCGGTCAACATGGATTTCAACGTCATTTGAGAACTCCCCTCAGAGTTTTTCGGGAGACCCTTTCCGGGCCTAGTCCCTGAATGCAAACGGACATTCGCGTTGTTTACGTCTTATCTGTCCCGCAGATTGGCTATGGTGCCGGTTTTTGTCCAGCGCCGATTTTGGGCATGCGAAGCGTCACAAATATGTCTGCCGCTCGAGAGACGAAATCTCCCGCCCAAATTCGTTCAGTTCCTCCCGTTTGATCTCCGTCAGGACCTTGTGCATTTCCTTGCCGACCGCCTGTTTCATCAGCTTGGAGGCTTCGAAGGCATCGATCGCCTCGTCCATCCAGGGCGTCAGCCGTTTCTTGCGTTTTTCATAGGCGTTGCCGGTCACCGGCGCAGGCGGATCCTTTTTCTGGCGCAGGCCCTCCATCATGCCGGCGAGCACGCCCGTCAGCACCAGATAGGGATTGGCATCGGCACCGGCGATGCGGTGTTCGACGCGCGCGGCCTCCGGCGTCGAGGCCGGCACACGCAGGGCGACAGAGCGGTTGTCGAAGCCCCAGCAGATCGATGCCGGAGCATAGGAGCCCGGCTGCATGCGGCGGAAGCCGTTGAAGGTGGAGATGAACAGAAGCAGCGCTTCCGGCATGGTCTTCAACAGGCCATTGATCGCATAGCCAAGCCGTTCGCTGCCGGTCTCCGGATCGGCAAAGAGATTGCCCTTCTCGTCTTCCATGGAAACATGGACATGCATGCCGTTGCCGGGCCATTCCACGAAAGGCTTGGCCATGAACGAGACCTTCAGCTCATGCTTTCTGGCGACGCCCGCAACAAGGCGGCGCAGCAGCACGACGTCGTCGGCGGCCAGAAGCGGATTGTTGCGGTGGTGCAGGTTGAGTTCGAACTGGCCGGGCGCAGCTTCCGAGACGGCGGCATCGGCCGGAATGCCCTGGGCCTCGCAGGCCTTGCGCAGGTCGTCGACGACCGGGAACAGCGCTTCCAGATCGGAAAGCGCATACATGTTCTGGCGCGCCGGGCCGAGATGGGTGGAAAAGAGCGGCTTCGGCGGTTCCGTCCAATCGCCGTCACTTTCCTCGAAAAGGTAAAACTCCAGCTCGAAGGCGCAGGTGGCCGTGACCCCGAATTCATCCTTCAGACGATCGACCATGGCCGAAAGCACATGGCGCGGATCGGCCATGAACGGATCGCCGTCCCGGTCATACATGGAGAGCAGCACCTGGGCGGTCTTGCGCTCGGTCCAGGGCACCAGCTTGAGGGTTTCCGGGATCGGCCAGCAGACGCCGTCCTTGTCGCCGGTTTCCAGATGCATGCCGGTGGATTCGACCTCGCGGCCCCACACGTCGAGACCATAGAGGGAGTAGGGAAAGGCGACGCCGCCCTGAAACACGCTCTTCAGTGCCTTGCCGGGCAGCCACTTGCCGCGCAGCACGCCGTTGGTGTCCGGCAGAATGACTTCCAGTGTGTCCAGATCCGGGTGAGCGGCCAGAAAGGCCTCGAACTCCGTCTTCCATCCATGCTCGGCAGGATGGTTCAGGATCTGGTGGGGGAACTCGTTCATTTAATCCCTGCTTTCGACCGGCAGTGACCAGGGACCCGCCCCTGCTCGCAGCCAGCTTTTGTTTGCGTCCGTTTCAAAAATGTGATCACTTTCGTAAAACACTGTCAAGCCGGTACGCGCATTTTGCCCGGCAGCCGCTGTCTGGAGAACGTGATTGGCCGTACGGCGCTCCGCATTGCAATCGGGTCCCGCAAAGCCCGCTTCCGGCACCGCCAGCACCCGCGGCGCCACACGCCTGCAGGTCGACAGCGCGGTCCGTTCCGGCCTGCTGACCGGGCGCTTCATTCCGGGAAAAGCCGTGACGATACGGGGACTTGCCGCGGAACTCGGCGTCAGTCCGATGCCCGTGCGGGAAGTACTTCAGCGGCTGGCGGCCGAAAACGCCCTGGAGGTCAAACCCAATGGCCGCGTCCAGGTGCCGGACATGTCTCCGGGACGGTTCGATGAAGTCATGAAGGCAAGACTGCTTCTGGAGCCGGAATTGGCCGAATTGGCGCTGCCGCACCTCACAGCCCGCGACGCCAAGGACCTCAGGGCCATCGACGACGACATCGACCAGCGCCTCGGCAGCGGCGATGCGGAAGCCTATATGCGCCTCAATCACGCTTTCCATTTCCGCATCTACCGGGCATCCGGCTCGAAGGTCCTGCTGCCGCTGATCGACAGCCTCTGGCTGCAGTTCGCTCCCTTCATGCGCACGGTCTACGGCCGCGTCGGCACCGCCAGCCTGATAGACCAGCACAAGGCGGCGATCCGGGCAATTGAGAAGAACGACATTCCCTCCCTCCGGGCTGCAATCGCCGCCGACATCTCCGACGGCATGGGCCTTCTCGGCAAGGAAATCCTGTCTGACGCATGAGGCAGTTGATCCGTGGCGCAAGCCGTGTCATTTTGTGATCACAAAATCACTCTTCCGGAAACGGTCTACCGGCCCACGGACCTGCCGCGGTTTGACGCGGCCTCCCCCTCAAGCCGCCGCCCGGTGCCGATTTCAACCAGTGGAGCCTTCTGTGACCGCCGAAACGCCTGCCAGCGAAAGTGCAAACCCTATCGACAGCCTGCGCGGCGTGCCGGATGTCGAAGCCGCCCGTGACTGGCTCAACGCGCGCAACATCCAGGACATCGAGTGTATCGTTCCGGACCTTGCCGGCGTTGCCCGCGGCAAGATGATGCCGGTGGAGAAGTTCTTTTCCGGCCCGGTCATGACAATGCCCGCCTCCATCTTCGCCCAGACGATTTCCGGCGACTATCCCGATGACGACGACTGGTTCCAGCACAATCCCATCGACGGTGACCTTTATTTCAGGCCGGACTACAGCACCCTGACCACCGTGCCCTGGGAAAGCGATCCGACCGCCCAGCTCATTCATGACGCCGTCACGCGCCAGGGTGCGCCAGTGGAGACCGCGCCGCGCAACGTGCTGAAGCGCGTCTTGAAGCTTTACGAGGACAAGGGCTGGGAGCCGGTCGTCGCACCGGAAGTCGAGTTCTATCTGGTCAAGCCCAACACCGACTGGGACTATCCGCTCGAGCCGCCGACAGGAAGGTCCGGCCGGCCGGAAGTCGGTCGCCAGTCCTATTCGATTTCGGCGCTGAACGAATTCGACGACCTGATCGACGACATTTATGACCTGTCGGAAAAGCAGGGCCTCGAGATCGACACCATGATCCACGAGGAAGGCGCGGCGCAGATGGAAATCAACCTGCGCCACGGCCATCCGCTGGCGCTTGCCGACCAGGTGTTCCTTTTCAAGCGCACCATCCGAGAGTCGGCACTGCGTCACGACATGTATGCGACCTTCATGTCCAAGCCCATGTCCAACCAGCCGGGCTCGGCCATGCATATCCACCAGTCGGTGATCGACAAGGCGACCGGCAAGAACATCTTCGCCGACGACAACGGCGACGAGACCTCGACGTTCCTCTCCTTCATCGCTGGGCACCAGCGCTACCTGCCGCGGGTCAGCTGCATCATGGCGCCCTTCGTGAATTCCTACCGCCGCTTCTCCAAGACCTCGACCGCACCGGTCAACGTCTATTGGGGTTATGACAACCGGACGGTGGGGCTGCGCGTGCCCTATTCGAACGCCCAGTCCCGGCGCCTCGAAAACCGCGTCCCCGGTTCCGACGTCAACCCGTATCTGGCCATCGCCGCCAGCCTGGCCTGCGGGTATCTGGGCATCGTCAACGGCTTGAAACCGGATTCGCCCAAGTCGGACGACTGTTCGCAGCGCTCGAAGTCGCTGCCGCGCAGCCTGCCCGACGCGCTGGCCAAATTCGAAAAATCCGACGAGATGATCGAGGTCTTCGGCGAGCAGTTCGTCGCCACCTACCGGGCGATCAAATACGAGGAATTCGAAACCTTCATGTCCGTGATCAGCCCCTGGGAGCGGGAATATCTCCTGCTCAACGTCTGATCCAGGACCGACCTATCCTGACTTTCCTTTTGGAGCATTTGCCATGACGGCCCATTCCAACATCTATCCGACCAAGGCGCTGCAGGAACTCGATGCCGCCCACCATTGGCATCCATTTTCCGACATGAAGTCGCTGAACGCGGAAGGCAGCCGGGTCATCACCCATGCGGACGGCGTCTGGCTGACGGATTCGGACGGCAAGCGCATCCTTGACGGCATGGCCGGCCTTTGGTGCGTGCAGGTCGGCCATGGCCGCCGCGAGATTTCGGATGCGGTCTACAAGCAGATGAACGAGTTGTCCTATTACAACACGTTCTTCAAGACGACCCACCCGCCGGCGATCGCGCTTTCCGAAAAACTCGCCAAGCTCGCGCCCGCGCACATGAACAAGGTGTTCTACTGCTCCTCCGGCTCGGAGGCCAACGACACCGTGTTCCGCATGGTCCGCACCTACTGGGACAAGATGGGCAAGCCGGACAAGAAGGTCATCATCGGCCGCTGGAACGGTTATCACGGCTCGACGCTGGCCGGCACCAGCCTCGGCGGCATGAAGGGCATGCACGGCCAGGGCGACCTGCCGGTGCCGGGCGTACACCACATCGACCAGCCCTACTGGTTCGGTGAAGGCTACGAGATGAGCCCGGAAGAGTTCGGGATCCATGTCGCCCGCAAGCTGGAACAGGCCATCGACGAAATCGGCGAAGACAAGCTCGCCGCCTTCATCGCCGAGCCGATCCAGGGGGCCGGCGGCGTCATCATCCCGCCGGAAACCTACTGGCCGGAAGTCAAGCGCATCCTCGAAGAGCGTGACATCCTGTTCGTCTGCGATGAAGTCATCTGCGGCTTCGGCCGTCTGGGCGAATGGTTCGGCGCCGATTACTACGGCATCAAGCCAGACCTGATGCCGATTGCCAAGGGCATGACCTCGGGCTACCTGCCGATGGGCGGTGTCATGGTGTCCGACCGGGTCGCGGAAGGTCTGATGCTGGCGGGCGGCGAGTTCTATCACGGCTATACCTATTCCGGTCACCCGGCCTGCGCCGCCGCCGCCCTTGCCAATCTCGAGATCATCGAACGGGAAGGTCTGGTGGATCGCGTCAAGAATGACATCGGGCCGTACCTTCAGGAACGCTGGCTGAAACTCGGTGAACATCCGCTCGTCGGCGAAGCCCGCATGATCGGTCTCGTCGGCGCGCTGGAACTGGTGCCGAACAAGAAAACCCCGCACAAGCCGTTCGAAAATGTCGGCACGGTCGGCACCATCTGCCGCGACATTTCCTTCGGCAACGGCATGGTCATGCGCGCAGTCCGCGACAGCCTGATCATCTCACCGCCGCTGGTGCTGACCCACGAGGAAGCCGACTACCTGGTAAAGACAGCTGAAAAGACGCTCGACGACACCTATCAGGCGCTGAAGAAGGACGGCTGGCTGGGCTGAGTTCCCCCGTCTCACCGGCCGGCTGCAGGACACGCATGCGTCAATCTGCAGCCGGCCGGATTTCCTTGCCTTTGACATAGCCTCTTGCCAGGAGCAGGGGGCGCGGGGTTAGAAGATCCTGTCAGCCGGTAGCATCACTGCGATCCGGCGGCAGGGTATTTTCGGCAAAGGCTTTCGAGGCAGTCATGCTCCGTCGTTTCTTCGGTCTGGGAAAACGGGATTTTTCCTCCCTTTCGGAACAGGAAATCCTCGCCCTTGCGATCTCGTCGGAGGAAGATGATGCCCGCATCTACCAGGCCTATGCCGAGGGCCTGCGCGAGCAGTTTCCCCAGTCCGCCAAGGTCTTCGACGACATGGCGGCGGAAGAGAACGAGCACAGGCAGCGGCTGATCGATCAGCACCGAGCCCGTTTCGGCGACACCATTCCCCTCATCCGGCGCGAACATGTGCGCGGCTACTATGAGCGCAAGCCCGACTGGCTGGTGCGCCCGCTTGGCCTCGACAAGGTCCGGACCATGGCCGAGGACATGGAAGGTCAGGCCTACCGGTTCTATGTCGAAGCCGCCAAGCGCACGTCGGACGCCGGCACACGCAAGCTGCTCGGCGATCTGGCGGTTGCGGAAAAGGGACACGAGAGCCTCGCCCAGCGCCTTGGCCTCAAGCACACGCCGAAGGACGTGCGCGAGGAGGAACGGCAGACCGAGCGCCGCCAGTTCATCCTGACTTATGTGCAGCCCGGCCTTGCCGGTCTGATGGACGGATCGGTCTCGACCCTGGCGCCCATCTTTGCCGCCGCCTTTGCGACACAGGACACCTGGCAGACTTTTCTGGTTGGCCTCTCCGCCTCGGTCGGCGCGGGCATCTCCATGGGCTTCACGGAAGCGGCCCACGACGACGGCGTCCTTTCGGGACGCGGCTCGCCCGTCAAGCGCGGCATTGCCTCCGGTGTCATGACCGCACTTGGCGGTCTCGGTCATGCCTTGCCCTATCTGATCCCGCATTTCTGGACGGCCACAACGATTGCCGCACTGGTTGTCTTTGTCGAATTGTGGGCGATCGCCTGGATCCAGAACCGTTTCATGGATACACCGTTCATGCGCGCCGCCTTCCAGGTCGTGCTCGGCGGCTCGCTGGTTCTTGCTGCGGGTGTCCTGATCGGGAATGCGTCCTGAGGACACGTACAAACCTCATCCTGAGGAGGACCGTCAGGTCCGTCTCGAAGGATAGGCAATGCACTCCGTGACAAGCGGCCCATCCTTCGAGACAGCGCTATCGCGCTTCCTCAGGATGAGGGAGGAGTTGGAGGCATGGCCCGGAAGCTCCACACAAAACTTTCTCTTTTTTCAGCTCCGCTGTCGGGTAAGCTCGCGACCGGACGTTCCTTGGGCACCAATCCCTGGAACTGGAGGTTATGACATGCTGTTTTCCGTTTTGATTTATGCCAGCGAAGATTTCATCGACGCGCTCTCTCCGGACGAGCTCGCGGCCGTCATGCAGAAGCACGGCGCCTTTCACGAACATACCAAGACCAACCGGACGTTCGCTGCCGCCACCAAGCTGATGTCGACGGGCACCTCCGTCACGATCAGCCGGGAAAGCGAAGAATTCGTCGTCACCGACGGGCCCTTCGCCGAGACCAAGGAACAGTTCATGGGCTTCTACCTGATCGACAGCGCCAATCTGGAGGAGGCTATCGAGGCGGTGAAGATCCTGCCGCTCGACCATGGCCGTATCGAGATACGGCCTGTGGAGTTCTTCGAAGGAGCCGACTTCAAGAATGCCGAGCGCCTGGTTATCAACGCATCTTAGAGCCGCCCGCCCGCGGGTTCTGGCCGCCCTCAATCGCGTCTTCGGCGATATCGACCTTGCCGAGGACGCGTTCCAGGATGCGTCGCTGAGAGCTCTTAATAGCTGGGCACCCGACCAGCTGCCCGACGATCCGGTCGCCTGGCTGATCGTTGCGGGGCGCAATGCCGGCATCGACACCTTGCGCAAGCGGCGCAGGGAAACTCTTTCGCCTCCCGAAGACCTGGAACCAGCCTTTGACGGGCCGCATCCGGAAGACAAGCTCAGCGAGGATCTCGACCGGTCCGTCTACCGCGACGATGTCCTTCGCCTGCTGTTCACCTGCTGCCATCCAGTGTTGCGCCGCGACCAGCAGATCGCGCTTGCCCTCAAGATCGTTGCCGGCCTGTCGGTAGAGGAAATCGCCCGCGCCTTTCTCGTCCAGCCGAAGACCATGGAACAACGCATCACCCGCGCCAAGAAGCGGTTGCAGGCGGCAAGACTGCCCTATGAGGAGCCGGATGCGGCAGGACGCGGCGAACGGCTTGCCGCTGTTGCCAACGCCATCTATCTCGTCTTCAACGAAGGCTATTCGGCTTCGCAGGGACCGGACCTGATCCGCGAGACCCTCTGCGAGGAAGCGATCCGTCTGGCCCGCCTCATCGTACGGCTTTTTCCTGAAGTACCGGAACTTCGCGGGCTTCTGGCGCTCTGTCTGATCCAGCACTCGCGAAAGGCCGCAAGGATCGCAGCCGACGGCAGCGCGGTCACGCTGGATCTCCAGGACCGTTCGCTGTGGAACCGCAAACTGATCGCGGAAGGCAATATCCTGCTGGAAGCCGCCTTGCGCGCGGCGCGTCCGGGGCCATTGCAGATCGAAGCCGCCATCGCCGCGACCCACAGCCAGGCGGCGACATACGCCGACACGGACTGGGAGGAACTCGACCGGCTTTACCGCGCTCTGGAGCATATCCGCCCCTCCCCGGTGGTTGCGCTCAACCGGTCGGTGGTGCTGTCGAAACTGAAGGACCCCGAGGAGGCTCTGGTGCGGCTCGACCGGCTTGCGGAACCGCTCGAACGCTATGCCGGGTTTCATATGGCGCGCGCTGCCTTTCTGACGGAACTCGTCCGGATCGACGAGGCTCAGCAGGCCTATGAAAAAGCGTTTACGCTGGCCGGAACCGCGGTGGAACGGGATCATATCCTCAAGAAGCTGGCTGCACTGGTTCCAGCCTGAGACTACAAACAGCCGGCCTCGAAAATCCTTCGGAAAAAATTTTACCACCCCTGTCGGATCTGCCGAAGTCCGTCCGTCCTTCGATTACCTGGGCCGACCCGGGCAATTTTTTTTCAAGAGGATGGACAGATGAGCAATGCGATGACAACCCATGGTGCCTTCAGCTGGATGGAGCTTCACTGCGGCGACGGCGACAAGGCTAAATCTTTTTACAAGGACCTTCTCGGCTGGGAAACAAAGGACATGGATGTGGGCGTTGGCCCTTACACCACGATCCTGAACGGCGAGACCATGGTTGGCGGCATACCGCCGATGGAGGCGGAAACGCCGCGCTGGCTGCCTTATGTGACGGTTGACGATGTCGATGCCCGCATTGCCAAGGCGAAGTCTCTCGGCGCCACCGTTGCCATGGAGCCGATGAGCGTTCCGAGTGTCGGCCGCATGGCAACGATCGTCGACCCGGTCGGCGGCGTCATAGCGCTCATCACCTTCGAAGCTCCGCCGGAAGCCTGATCTTCATCAAAAGGCCGGTCCGGGTTCAGCAATTGCCATGGCCGGTCTTTCTCTCTCTATTCACGGAAAGGAAATTGCGATGGAGATGATTTTCTCCTTACAGGTCACGCTCGTCTTCGTGGCCATATTCGCTTTGATCCAGGCACCGATGACGGTTGCCGTCGGCCTCAGGCGTCTGAAGACCAACATCATGTTCCTGGATGGCGGCGATCAGGTGCTGACCCGGCGCATGCGGGCACACGGCAATTTCACCGAGACGGTGCCGATGGGGCTCCTGGCGATGGGCGCGGCCGAACTCAGCGGTGCGCCGCACATGCTGCTGTGGACCGTCGGCGGAGGTTTCGTCGCCGGACGCCTGCTGCACTACGCCACCGTCGTCACCTCGGGCGACGGCATCGGCCGGGCCATCGGCATGATCCTGACGCTGGCCCCGCTGCTGATATTTTCCGGCTACGTTCTGGCCCGCTTTGCAGGCTTTTGACCACCACATGGCAACCGGAGCCTGTCAACGCCTCCGGTTGCCGCGTGTCCGTCAGAACCGGTACCAGAGAAACAGGCCGCCATGGCCGCTTTCGCGAGCGCCGCGCTCTTCCACGATGGGGCTTTCAGCCATGCTCCCGAGCAGCACCGAGCCTCCCACCAATCCGCCGACGCCCCAGTTCTCGGTAACGGCGAAACGGGACGAGAAGTCTACCGTCACATCGCGGAACCCTGCATCGGCCTTGTATTGCTTGAGGCCGCTGGCGGCAGCGCCTGCAGCCGTCACCGAATAATAGGCGTCCGCGTAAGCTTCATCGGCGAAGGTTGTCGAGACGTCGAGACCGAAGGCGAGACGCTGCGACGCGTTGATCTCGTAACCAAGACTGAAGGTGGCGGTCGTGCCGCTGTCACCCAACACGTCATGGGCGATTTCCACGCCCGCCCCAAGCGCGTCGCGTTGCAGAAGCAGTCCGTTGTAGCCGCCGCCAAATGCAGCGCCGACCCAGAGTTCCTCATCCACCTCCGGCAGTTTCTTGACGACCTTGTCGGAGACGTCCTTGCGGCCCATGCCATAACCGATGAGCGGCCCGGCATAGAAACCCTCGAAAGGCAACACGTTGGCGGTTGCCGTCAGCCCGTTGAACTTGACGAAATACGGCCCCTTCTCGAAGGACGCTATGAGGCCGGGTGCAAACCCGTAATCCTTGGAACCGAGATAGTCCGGGCCGAAGAAGGCACCGGCACCGAGAAGCACATGCCAGTCTTTCTGGTCATGAGCCTTCTGATCTGGCGTTGTCTGATCCGGTGAACTCTGATCCTGGGCCGCAGCCGTGGATGCGACAAGCGGTAGACTTGCAACGAGCAAAGCCCGCACATAACACTTAGACACCATACTATGACCCTTCAACACTGCGACCCCAGCAATGTTGTCAGTGTCTATATTTTCGGCCGGGCAACGTCAATGAAAATATTGACAGTGTCTACTTATGGAGATTCCGGTTCTGAGCGACGCGAAATATCACCACGGTAACCTGAAGGAAGCGCTGGTTCAGGCCGGGCTCGACATCCTGCGGGAAGAAGGCCTCGCCGCTCTGTCGCTGAGGGCGTGCGCCGCCCGGGTGGGGGTTTCCCACGGTGCGCCCAAGAATCATTTTGCCAGCCTTGCGGTACTCCAGGCAGCGATCGCCTCGGAAGGATTTCGCAGGTTCGCCGCGACGATGCGCTCGCATATGGCCCGTTCGGCAACCGATGCGCGATCCCAGATCCTTGCCTCCGCACGCGGCTATATCGCCTTCGTGGAGGAAAACGCGGACCTCTTCCGGCTGATGTTCACGCTCGAAAGGCAGCTCGACGTCTACCCGGATCTTCTACCGGCCAGCCGCGAAGCCTATGCGGTCCTGCGGGAGGTCAGCGAGGGCCTTGCCCCAGAGAACTGCGAGAACCCCGTGCACCGCACGAGTGTTGAAACCATGCTTTGGACGTTCCTGCACGGTTATGCCAACCTGAAGGCCCACCGCCAGTTCTTCACCGCGAACGCAGAAACGGGCGCCGATCCGGAACTGGAGGACATTTTCCCGAAATTTCTCTACGTCGAACGCGGCGACCGGTAGCGGCACATCGTTTTCCAGCATATTTCCTAAAGAAAATCATCCGCACAGACCGTAAAGACGAGTTTTTAAGCGCAAACATAGGCATTTTTACTTAATGCGCCAAGACACTTGCCAATTTCGTCATCTTTTAAAATCTCAGCTTAACGAATTAATTTAAATATAGAGTTCGAAACCGGCTCCATTCTGACGCAAATAACAAGCCGGGCGCGAGGAAACCGCCATGATCAGGCTGGCAGCAATTTTGGGATTTCTTTTGGTCGCCTCCGCGCTGCCCTCGTTTGCAGAAGACGGCAATGCCGCCAAGTTCCTCGTCATAAATGCAGGGGACAGCAGCGACGGCCAGTGGATCACGGTCGGCGACATCGAGGCCCTCGGCACCGAGACCGTTCATGCCTTCAACCCCTATGAAAAACTGAACGAAGACTTCACAGGCGTCTGGATGAAGGATTTCGTGGCCCATTTCGGACCGGCAGACGCAAGCTCGCTGACCATCAGGGCCATCGACGACTATCAGATCACGTTCAAGAAGGAGGAGTGGCTCGGCACACGCATCCTGCTCGTGACCAGGGTCAATGGCGACTATATCGACTTCGATCAAAAGGGACCCGTCCGGGTCATCTATCCGGATTATGACGAGTCACTGGCAAGTTATCAGGTCAACCTGCCCAAATGGATCTGGATGATTACCGAGTTCTCCATGGAGTAAGATTTGCGGAGGCGATCCTATATTATTGCCGGTGCATTGATTGCGCTGACACTGGTCTCGTCCGGTGCGTATTTCTTTTACGCCCACAACCAGGCGCCTGCGAGAATTGCCGAATCCGTCTCCACCATGCGTATGACGGACGCCATGCGCCTGACCTTCAAGGTGGCGCTGCTGACGGAACGCGGTTTCGAAACCTATCTGCTGGCCGTGCACAATTCCGATGAAGCCCAGCTCCGGCAGGCAAAGAACTACGTCAAGGCCTCGCTCGGTTTCGTCGTCAACGGTTATACTGACCGGGATAACCTGAGCGATCAAATCGTTCCGCTGATCCGGGAGAACCTGGAACTGATGCAGGTACGCGGCCTTGCACCCGATACCGAGTCGCTCCAGACGATCAACGGCAATACCCGCAGCATCTACCTTCTTACCGAGCGGATCGAAAAGCAGATCTGGGTGGATTTTCAGGACGCCTTCCTCGAAATCCAGACAAACGAATGGCTGTTGCGCGCCCAGTACCAGATCATGATCGTGGCGTCAGTCGTGGTTGCGCTTGTTCTCCTGATCATCTTCACCCGTCAGCGCACATTGAACCGGGACCTTGTGGAAACGGAAGCGGGACTTCGGGAAAGCGAGCAGCTCCTGCGGGAAGCACAATCGCTGGCAAGGCTCGGCAACTGGGATCTTGACCTGAAGACCGGCCTCGCCCGCTGGTCGGAGGAGGAATACCGTTTGCTCGGCTACCAGCCGGGCGCGGTGCCGCCGTCTTCCGAAGCCTACATGGCGGCGGTCCATCCCGACGACCGGGAGGCGGTCGCCCGGGAAATGCAGCGCTCCATGGCCCCGGGCGAGGAAGCGCCCTATCGCGTCGTCCACCGGGTCCGGACACCGGACGGCGACCGCTATCTGGAACAGCAGGGGCAAGTCGCCTTTTCCGAGACCAAAGAACCCTTGCGAATGTTTGGCACGACCGCCGATATCACGGAGATCCGCAATTACCAGCTGGAGCTCGAGCGTTACCGCGACCAGTTGGAGAAGCTGGTTGTGGAACGCACCAGCGAACTGGAAAAGGAAATTGCCGACCGCCGCAGGATCCAGGAAGACCTGCGCAAGAGCGAAACACGTCTGCGGCAGATTCTGGACAGCTCCTCTGCCGGCATATCGATCCTGCGCATCAATCCGCTCAAGCGCATCTATGCCAATCAGCGCTTTCTCGACTTGTTTCATGCAGGTTCGATGGAAGACCTCGACACTTACGGTTTCGAGAAGACCTTCGTGCTGGATTCCGACCTTGAAACGGCGGCAGCCTGTGTCGCCCGCGGCGAGGGCTTCAGCCGCTTCGTCATGGAACGCCGGCGTGTGGACGACAGCACCTGGTGGGGACTGCACGACGCCATTCCGATCGAATTCGAGGACTCTCCCGCGACCATCGTCTGGCATTATGACATTACCGACCAGAAGCTGGCGGAAAAGGAACTGGTACAGGCCGAGAAGCTTGCCTCCCTTGGCGGGCTGGTCGCAGGCCTTGCACACGAGGTCAACACGCCGATCGGCGTCGGCCTGACAGCTGCAACCTTCCTGGAGGAAAAGGTCGCAGATATTGCCAAGCTGGTGTCGAACGAAGCCCTGACGCGGCGTGGCCTGGACGAGTTTCTGGACCTGTCGGGACAATCCTCGAAGATCATCGTCTCCAACCTGCACCGGGCCTCCGATCTTGTGCGCAGCTTCAAGCAGGTAGCCGTCGACCAGTCCAGCGACGAGCTGCGGACCTTCAAACTGGTCGACTATCTGGAGGAAATCCTGCTCAGCCTGCTGCCCCAGACAAAGAAGACGCCACACACGATCAAAGTGACGGGCAACCGGGACATCGTACTGACGAGCTTCCCCGGAGCCTTGTCGCAGATCGTCACAAACCTGGTGATGAATTCGCTCATTCATGCCTTCGAGGACGGGCAGACCGGGGAAATCACCATCGACACGACACGTACCGGGCGCATCGCGCATATCCATTACAGCGACACCGGCAAGGGGGTCTCGCCGGAGGTGCTGACCCGGATCTTCGATCCCTTCTACACGACAAGGCGCGGAAGCGGCGGCAGCGGTCTTGGAATGCATATCGTCTATAATCTGGCCACCAAGAAACTTGGCGGCACCGTTGTGTGCGAAAGCATGCCTGGTCAGGGGATTTCGGTTCATCTTACCGTTCCGTTGACACCGCCACAGGACAATAAATGATGAACCCGAACGAAAAGATCCTGTTTTCGGATGAGCCGGAATATGCCGACGACACCGGCCGGCCATGGAAGATCATGCTGGTCGATGATGAACACTCTATCCACGAGGTCACGCGGCTTGCATTGTCCGGTTTCCGGTTTGACGACCGGCCCCTGCAGTTCGTCTCGGTCTATTCGGGACAGGAAGCCCGCCAGGCCATTGTCGAGCACCCGGACACTGCGCTCATCATGCTTGACGTGGTAATGGAGAACGAAACGGCCGGGCTCGAAGTGGCGCGCTTTATCCGCGAGGAGGTGTGCAACAACGCCGTCCGCATCGTGCTGCGCACCGGCCAGCCCGGCCAGGCACCGGAGCGGGATGTCATCGCGCGCTACGACATCAACGACTACAAGGAAAAGACCGAACTCACCTCGCGCAAACTGTCGACTTTGATGTATGCCTCGCTGAGATCCTATCGCGATATCGTCGAGCTGGAGCGCAACAAGCGCGGCCTGGAAGCAGTGATCGAGGCCTCCGCCAGGATCTTCGAGCTGCAATCACCGGAGCTGTTCACGCAAGGTGTGCTCGAACAGCTGAGCGTTCTGGTCCAGGCCGGCCGCGACAACCCGAACTGCCAGACCGACGCGCTTGCGGTCCGCCGGTCCGCAACGGGTTTCGATGTGACCGGCGCTCTCGGCCGGTTCCTGCCCCATGTCGGATCGCCCCTGTCGCAGGTCCGTTCGCGGCAGATTCAGGAAGCGCTTTCCTCGGCGCTCGCCCGCGGCAGCGGCGCGATCACCGAGGACAGTTACACCGGTTTGATCCGGAACAGGGAGGGCGTTGAAAGGCTGCTTTACCTGCGTGCCCAATGCGGCGAACCCAGCGAACTCGACCGGTCGCTGCTCGGGCTTTTCGAGCGTAACGTCGCCATCGCCTTCGAGAATGTTGATCTTCTCAACGAGCTGGAACAGACCCAGAGCGAGATGGTCTATATCCTCGGCGAAACCATCGAGACCCGCTCCAACGAAACCGGCCACCATGTCAAGCGCGTTGCCGAGATCAGCAAGCTGATCGCCCTGGAATATGGGCTCTCGGAGGAAGAGGCCGAAATCATCCGATTTGCCTCGCCGCTGCACGACATCGGCAAGATCGGCATTCCGGACGCGATCCTCAACAAGCCGGGCAAGTTGACCGCTGACGAATGGGACATCATGAAGACCCATACGACGCTCGGCTACGACATGCTGAAATCCTCTCGGCGCCGGGTGCTGCAGGCAGGTGCCATCATCGCCCGCGACCACCATGAGAAATGGGTCGGCGGCGGTTATCCTTCGGACAAGAGCGGCGAGGATATCCATCTCTATGGTCGCATCACAGCGGTCGCGGACGTCTTCGATGCCCTCGGCAGCGAGCGCTGCTACAAGCATGCCTGGCCGCTGGAGGACATCTTGAGCCTGATGCATGAAGAACGCGGCCGCCATTTCGAGCCGCAACTGGTGGATATCCTGCTCAGCCAGATCGACCGGGTACAGGAGATCAACAAGGCGAACCGGGATTGACCTGCCGATAGGGGGCCTCAGTCCGGAAGGCTTTTAAACGACCGTGTGCCGCAGGCCGCCATTGACCTGCATAATCTCACCCGTCATGCCGCCGGACTGTTCGCTGAGGAGATAGGCGGTCGCCCCGGCGACTTCCTCAGCGGTAACGCCGCGCCGCAGGAAGGACTGGCGCGACAGGACCTCGTGCACTTTGCGAAAATCCGGCAGCATGCGTGAGGAGGTTGTCGGAATGGCACCCGCCGAGACACCGTTGACACGCACTTCCTCGTGGCCGAGTTCTGCGGCCAGCGCACGGACGGAATGCTCCAGCGCCGCCTTGGCGACCCCGAGCATCTCGTAGCCCGGAACAACCCTCTCCCCGCCCAGGAACGTCAGTGCGACGACAGAGCGGAGCTTGGGATTGCGGCGCTGCACTTCGCGCACAAGGGCGATGAAGGCGTAGCAGCTGGTGCTGATGGTCTTCAGGAAATTTTCTTCGCTGACCCCAAGAAGCCCGCCCTGGCCGGCGTCGGAAAGATCGGTCTTGGCGAGGCAGAACACCATGCCGGTGAGGTCGGTCAGGTCACTGATTGCGTCGATGGACTTCGGATAGTCCAGGAACCGGATGTCGTGGTGCGGTGCCTTTGCGGTAAGTTTTTCGGGCCGGCGCGACGTCAACACGGTCTGCCAGCCGCTGTTGTGCATGTGCTCGCCGATCGCGAGGCCGAGAGACCATTTGGAGCTGACGCCGACCACAAGCACCTTGTTGGTCTTCTCGACAGGCTTCCTCAGATCGAACAGTGTTTCCAGGGTGCGACTGACGGGCATTGAACGACATTCCTGCTGACGGCCCGGACGGGCCTGCGGCAATGGATTTCAGGAAAAAATGAGGCAACGCCCCGGCGCTTCCGGATAACCGCCACCTTGCCCCGTGTGCGGATTTCCGTCTTCCGGCAGATACTTTGCTGCCGAACCATATGCCGTATAATAAGTCAGACTTGTGACAAGGCGATTCACAGCCTGTAACGGGATGTTTCAATCCACTGAACTACTATTCCCTGCCTCACCCGACATCCTTTGCCCGATAAAGACAAGCAAATGCCTGGGTGGAATGCTTCGAAAAACATGCAAGGACGGACTGAGGCCGGACCTCAATGAGGGCCGGGGTATTCAAGCGGGCAACGCGGCTGAAAAGATTCTCGAAGAGATCTGAAAAAATAGATTTCAGAAAAAGGCTGCCCGGCACTCGGCCGGACAGCTCCAGTCGGATTATTCCGCGGCGACTGCGAGGTCGCGCTGCGAGCGGCGGGCCCAGGGGCGGGTGCCGGCCGGGATTTCGACGACGGTGCCAACCGGCTGCAGATATTTCGTGACTTCCGGCCATTCGCCGGCCTTCAGCGCCTTCAGCACTTCCGGCTTGGAGATCTCGAAGGAGGAGACACCGCAGCGGCGGGCGAGCGGGACCTGGTCAAGAATGTACTTGCCGGTCGCGCGGATATCGCCCTTGTAACCGATCTGCTCGCGCAGGATGCGCGCTGCGGAAAAACCGCGGCCGTCGGAAAAGCTCGGGAAGTCGACGGCGACGAGCGCCAGCCGGTCGAGAAAGGCCTCGATCTCCTCGACATCGTCCCCGGCCTCGACGACTACTGCCGTGCGCCCATCACGGGCGAGATAGCTTTCCGGGTCCGTCAGGAAAAGCGTCTGCGGCACGAGTGCATCGCCCGAGACGGACGCACCGGTTTCCGCATCAGCCCTGACCCAGCTTTCCTCGGCAAAGTCGCCGTCAATGTAAATCGTTGCCATTCTTCGCGTCCTTACAAATCCAAAACGGGAAGCGGTCAGATGCCGCTGCCGTCAACTTCCTTGCCATGGGTCGGCCAGTGGATGCCGCATTCCGTCTTGTCCTGGCCACGCCAGCGGCCTGCGCGGGCATCCTCACCCGGCGCGACCTTGCTGGTGCAGGGCAGGCAGCCGATGGAGGGATAACCTTGCGCGACCAGAGGATGCGGCGGCAGATCGTGGGCCTTCGCATAATCCAGAATTTCGGCCGCTGTCCAGTCCGCCAGCGGATTGACCTTGATGCGGCCGGCGTCCGCCTCGAAATAGTCGAGATTGGCGCGCGATGAACTCTGGAACCGCTTGCGGCCTGAAATCCACGCCTCGAAGCCGTCGAGCGCACGCTCCAGCGGCAGAACCTTGCGGATATGGCAGCAGGTGTCGGTGTCGCTCATCCAGAGCATTCCGACCGGATCCTGCCTGGAAAGGTCGTCCTTCGACGGCTTCTCGGTGCGCACGTCGGTGAGGCCGAGCTTTTCGATGAGTTCATCCCGATAGGCGATCGTTGCCGGGAACAGCTTCACCGTATCGACAAAGAGGACCGGCGTCGTCGGATCGATCTGGGCAACCATGTGCAGCAGCACCGCGCTGTCCGCGCCGAAGCTGGAGACCATGGCGATGCCGCCGGCAAACTGGTGCCGGATCGCGGCCCTGAGGATTTCATGTGCGGTCGCGCCCTCGAACTGGGAATTGAGGGCGGCGACTTCCGCCTGCAATCCCAGTTCCGGGTCGACGCCTAAGCTGAATGTCTCATGCAGCGCCATATAGGGCCTCCTTGAAGGGCTCCTCCCCGACCCGCCGGTAGGCGTCCAGAAAGGTCTCTTCTTTGCCTGCGCGCAGGCCGAGATAGGTATCGACCAGCTTTTCGATGGCATCGACCACTTCTTCGGAAGAGAAGCCGCGGCCGATGATTTCGCCAATGGACGCATTTTCGTTGGCCGAGCCGCCGAGCGTCACCTGGTAGAATTCCTCGCCCTTCTTTTCGAGGCCGAGAATGCCGATGTGGCCGACATGGTGATGGCCGCAGGCGTTGATGCAGCCGGAGATCTTGATCTTCAGCTCGCCGATCTCCGCCTGGCGTTCCGCCGTGCCGAAGCGCTCGGAAATCCGCTGCGCGACCGGGATGGAGCGGGCCGTCGCCAGCGCGCAGTAATCCATTCCCGGGCAGGCAATGATGTCGGTGATGAGACCGGCATTGCCTTCCGCGATCTTCGCCGCGACCAGGCGGTCGAACAGCTTCGGCAGGTCGTCCAGCTTCACATGCGGCAGGATCACGTTCTGCTCATGGGAAATGCGCAGCTCGTCATGGCCGAATTCCTCGGCGAGATCCGCGATCACGTCGATCTGGTCGTCCGACGCATCGCCCGGGATGCCGCCGATCGGCTTCATGGAGAGCGTCACGGAGGTGTAACCCGGCACCCGGTGCGGGTTGAGGTTATGGGCGACGAACTGGGCAAAAGCCGCATCCGTTGCCTTGCGCGCCTCGACAGCGGCAGAGGTCTCGCTGCGAACCTCCAGCGGGGGCGGTGCGAAATAGGCCTCGATGCGGCGCACTTCCTCGTCCGGCAGGCGCAGGACGCCGTAGCGGATCTTTTCGAATTCGGCTTCGATATCCGCCTTCAGCTCGTCCAGGCCGGTTTCGTGCACCAGGATCTTGATGCGGGCCTTGTACTTGTTGTCACGGCGGCCATAGCGATTGTAGACGCGCAGGATCGCTTCCGAATAGGCCAGGAGGTCTTCTTCCGGCAGGAAGTCGCGCACTTTGCGGCCGATCATCGGCGTGCGGCCGAGACCGCCGCCGACAAAGACGACAAAGCCGATCTCGCCATCCGCGTTGCGGGTCAGCTGCAAGCCGATGTCATGCACCTGGACGGCGGCACGGTCGTTCGGCGCGCCGGTGATGGCGATCTTGAACTTGCGCGGCAGGAACGAGAATTCAGGATGCAGTGACGACCACTGGCGCAGGATTTCCGCATAGGGACGCGGATCGGCGATCTCGTCGGCGGCAGCGCCAGCGAAATGGTCGGCAGTCACATTGCGGATGCAGTTGCCGGAGGTCTGGATGGCATGCATCTCGACTTCCGCCAGCTCTTCCAGGATCTTCGGCGTATCTTCCAGGCGCGGCCAGTTGAACTGGATGTTCTGGCGCGTGGTGAAGTGGCCATAGCCCTTGTCATAGGTGCGGGCGATATGGGCGAGCTTCTTCATCTGGCGGCTGTTCAGCGTGCCATAGGGGATGGCAACGCGCAGCATATAGGCATGGAGCTGCAGGTAGAGACCGTTCATCAGCCGCAGCGGCTTGAACTCGTCTTCGGTCAACTCGCCCGCAAGGCGGCGGCGGACCTGGTCCTTGAACTGCTCGGTGCGCTGGTTGACAAAACTCGCGTCAAATTCGTCGTAACGGTACATCTTCCAAGCTCTCCTCAGCGGGCGCTGCCTGCAACGGCGCTGCCCTGCCCTCAATTGTCTCGTCTCAGGCCGATACGGCCTGAGCCTGCTTGCCGAACTCCGGATGGGTGGTCGGGCCGGCGGCCCGGATTTTTTCGCGCAGGCGCACCGGAACGATGACGCCATCCTCGAGCGTGACGTCCATCTCGTAGACGGCGACGACCTTCTGCGCCTTCTCGGCTTCCGCGCCCTCGGCCAGGCCCTCGGCAACGGCGTCCTTGCCCTCGTACACCTTGGCCAGCGTGATGCGCTCGACCCAGGCGCCGTTTTCGGCGAGCCAGACGACATCGCCGTTCAGAAGGCGGTTGGCGGTAATGACTTTCATGGTTGCGTCCACTTTCTTCGTATTCAGGCGGCGGCGAACCGGGCGGCGATCTGCGGCGCCAGGGGTTCGGCCTTGTCCATTGCGGCATGGCCTACGGCCTCGCCGATCACGATCAGAACCGGCCCGTCGATCTCTTCGCGGTTCGACAGCACCGCGAGGTCGGCCAGGGTTCCGGCAAATTGGCGTTCGTCCGGGTGGGCGGCGTTTTCGATCACCGCCACCGGAGTTTCGGGTTTGAGACCGGCGCCGATCATCCTGTCGGCAACGGCAGCCGCGACGGAGCGGCCCATATAGACGGCAACGGTCGCGCCCTTGAGTGCAAGACCTGCCCAGTCCGGCAGCGTTTCCGACCTGGCATTGTGACCCGTTGCGAAGACGAGGTTGGAGGCGACGCCGCGCAGGGTCAGCGGGATCTGGGCGGAAGCGGCCGCGGCAAAGGCTGCGGTAACGCCGGGGACGATTTCGAACCCTATCCCGCCGGCGCGGAGCGCCTCCATTTCTTCTGCCGCACGGCCGAAGATCATCGGATCGCCGGCTTTCAGGCGAACGACCTTGCGGCCCTCGCGCGCAAGATCGACCAGCAGGTCGCAGATCTCTGCCTGCGGCACGGAATGCGCGCCCTTGCGCTTGCCGACGGAAATGCGCTCCGCGTCGCGGCGGCCCATGGCAACGACACCGGCCGGAACCAGAGCGTCATGCACGATGACGTCAGCTTCCTGCAACAGGCGCTGCGCGCGCAGGGTAAGCAGGTCTTCGGCACCAGGACCGGCACCGACCAGCCAGACGAAACCCGGCCCGTCCGCCATGCTGTTGAGCAGCCGCTGTGCCTCTGCGCGGGCAGCATCTGCCTTGCCGGCATAAAGATTGGTGGCAACGGCCCCGGAGAAGAACCGCGCCCAGAAGTCCCTGCGCAGTCCGCCGTCGCGGATCACCTTGGTGGCGGCATCGCGGAAGCTTTCGGCAAGCCTTGCCAGTTCGCCGGTTGCGCGCGGCAGCATCGCCTCGATGCGGGCACGGATGTGGCGTGACAGGACGGGGCCGACACCGGTGGAGGTGATGGCAACGGCAATCGGTGCCCGGTTCACAAGGGCACCGGTGTAAAAATCGCAAAGCTCCGGCTTGTCGACCGCATTGACAGGAATGCCTGCCGCACGGGCCGCATCCACAACCGCCTTGTCGAGATCCCAGTCTTCACGTGCGGAAAAGACCAGCGCGGCACCGGCCAGGTGCTCGCTGCGGAAGTCCTCGGCAATGTGTTCTGCCTCGAAGAGATCGATTGCTTCCCGGAGATCCGTGTCGGCCGTCTTCGAGACGACGACGATGCGGGCGTTGGTTTCGCCTAGCAGACGCACCTTCGCGGCAGCCTCACCGCCATGACCGGCAACGATCACCCGGCGACCGGCCACCTTCATGAAGGCAGGGAACACGTCGAGCCGGTTCTCCGGCTTTTTCAGTGTCTTCGCGATGGTGTCGAGGCGGCGCGCCATTTCAAAGGGTCTCCGGTCCCAGTTTGATGGGCTTAATGTAATGGGAGGCCGTTTCCGGCGCCGGGCACCGGATTTCAAAGCTCGAAGACGAAGCGGAATAGTTTTTTGCGTTTGTCCGCTTTGACCGATTTGCATTCCCGGCACCCTTCAAAGGCGCGATTGCGAAGAAAATTTTTCCAAGGACAAGGGCCTGCCCGGCCTTTTCGCCGCGTGACGGCAGCCGGTAACCGGTCTATGTCTGTGCCGATCGGAACCTGCCATCACGGAGAGCCTGATGCCCCTGCCGTCCGCCCTGCGCCTTGCCGTCATCTCCTGCCTTGCAGCAAGCCTGCCCGCGCTTGCCCAGGCCCAGGAACAGCAGCCGCAACAGCCTCCCCAGGAAGAGTTGTGGCAGACCCGCTGCGCCGGTCCGTCGAGGTCGGCGGAAAAGCTGATCTGCGAGACTTCTCAGAGCCTGCGCGTCAAGGAAAACGGCCAGCTTCTGTTCAAAGCCGACGTTATCTATCCGGCCAACAAGGGCACGCCGGTGTTCCAGATGCAGGCCCCGCTCGGCTTCTATCTGCCGGGCAAGGTCAAGCTCGCCGTCGACGGCAAGCAGATCAGCGAACTGGAAATCGGCACCTGCGACCAGCGCGGCTGCTTCATCTCGGCCGACGCGACACCGGAAATGATCGAGGCCATGAAGGCCGGCACCAAGCTGCAGATCGATTTCGCGCCTGCAGCCGACCGCCGGCAGACCTTCGAGATCCCCCTGACCGGCTTCACCCGGGCAATCGAAGCCATCCAGTAGGGACGAGTTGCAACCGGTCTGCCGCCCATAAAACCTTCTCGTTTTAGCCGCTTCTATCGGCGGGCCGGGAAAGTTTTCTTCTCAAGTCGGACAGCTCGCTCGCCTGGTATCTTGCCTTGCGGTTCTGCCCGACGACGGAAAACTCGACGAACTCCGGACAGGCAACCATCTGGTGGACTTCGTCCTCCAACGGAAATCGCCAGACCAATCGCCTCGCGTCGGTGTCAAGGCTTTCCAGAATGCCCCAACCGAAATGATACGTTTCCTCGGCGCCTTCGCTCCATTGCATGTAGGCCTCCGGGACATGCAAGTCGCACATCCTGGCTGCTAGGTTGGGAACAATTCCCCGGTGGGTAAAGCGTTTTCCCACCACCTCGACCGGAAACGACGTCAACCAGCGTAAAATTCTCAACGTTAGAGCTGATCGCTTTTCGGAAAAAAAATTTGGCGACGGTCTGCCTGCATACAAAGTCGGCCATGCCCACAGCTCTGACTTCTGGATCAAACCGAGTTGCAGCAATGCTAGGATCGCAATCTTTGCCATACGGAAGCTCCAGCTTTTTGCAACTGAATGCACGGCAAACCGATTGTCGGGAGAGATACAAAAGTAAAATTTGCTATCTGACATCTTGAAAATGTACGCCTTTTTGTAGCGCGGCCAGAGGTAAGCATCGTTTATGCGATAGTCATACGTAGGTTTCTTGCAATCGCCGTTGGAAAGCATCGCGATGATTGCAGATTTTGCGACCTGTTCGTCATCAGGCAGTTCGCTTGTCACACGCTCCAACTCTCTTCGCTGCATCTCCAAACCGGTGAAGGGCGAGGACGCCACGATCGCCTCAATCCGGGTATTCCATGCGTCCGAGGGAATCAGTTCCAGATCGGGGTGCTGCGCGATCCAAGCTGCGACATGCAGAGAATATCGAGACAACTCGCCGTACCCCGGCTCCAAAAGTTTTTCCCGCACCACGTCGGCCAGCTTACTCGAGCGGTTGTCAGTTTTCGGGTCCTGAAGGAAAGTCTCGATACGTCTGGCAAGACTTTCGACATTTCTTTCAATTTCGCCGTTCTTGTAATCCGATGGCTCCGGTCCACTGATCTTGGACACTTTCTTTTCGTAGAACGGTCTGGCGAACTCAGCAGCACGTTTCGCCGCATAGTCATCGGTTCTTTCCGGCAGCAGGCGCTCGACTTCCGCGACGACGGCTGCCGACGTCTTGTCCACCGCCTCAATCCGGAATTTATCGCGCAAGTGATCGCAATGCCCCGGCGGCAGACTGTTCAGAAAATCGGACCGCTCCTCAGGCGTGAAGTCCAGCGCGTAAAGCTCACTGTCCAGGTCCTTCAATTCTTCTGCCGGATTTTCATAACGATCCGGTCTGTCCGCAGAATCGGGGTTCCTCCGGTTGAAATCAGCACATTGGTCTACCAGATCGGCAATTTCAGACAGTCCGATCGATCGGGCAGCCCGTGCTGCCTCCTCCATAAACCTCTCTCGCTTCTTGAAACAATTATGGAGGTACTGGGTATGCCCGCCGTTGTGGACCTGTGCGATATAAAAATCCAAGGCGTAGATGTCGAGCAGGTCTTGCCGTAGCGTGTCGGGGGAATACCCTTTCCCAAACAAAGCATTCACATAGTCTACAAGGGCTGAGACCGGCTCGTAAATTTCCCGTTGAAATACTGCTTGAGGCATGAGCAGCGGAAGCGACGGGTCCTTTGCGGTATATTCAGCTGACATCCCGTTACCCTCAAACTTCCAGCCCGGCTGATGCATCAGCCGGCCGGTTCCCATGGTTGTCTTCTGGCTTGCCATCCAGAGACCGGCACCTTTCGGCCTGGACGACAACACCTACCTCTACCAGTGATTGTATAAATTCGTCGATTCGGCAAGCCTGACGTCGAGATCGTTTAAACCGGCGAAACTGGTCTTGCTCAACATCGCAATTAAACCCTCGAGATCCCCTCATCGGCTTCATACGGTCGATGGAAGCGATTCAGCTGCTGAGTCCAATGCACCAGGCCCAGCTGGAATGCGGTCCCTTTTCTTGATGCCGTGACGGAAATCGCTTAGCCTTTCCAGATGACTGGCGGGGTCTCCGCCGCGGCATCGGGGGGAAAGATGCGTTCATTTCTTGCACTGGTTGCGGCCGGACTTTGGATCCTTTGCAGCCTCGGCAACGCCCAGGCGGCCATCGTCGAGAATTTCCGCCAGGGGGGCTGGAACGGCAGCGCCTTTACCGACGACCAGACCGGACACCTTTCGACCTGCGTCGCCTCGGCGGCCTATCGCAGCGGCATCACGCTCTATGTCCAGGTCGACACAACCTACAACTGGGCCATCGGTTTTTCCGCGCCGCACTGGAACATGGATGTCGGGTCAGACATTCCGCTGCAATACCGCATCGACGGCGGTGCCTGGCAGCAGGGTGTCGCCAAGGCGACCTCCAAGGACCTCGCCCGCATGCAGATGCCGGAAAACGGCTATATCATCACCCGCTTCCGGCGCGGCCGGACACTCTATGTCTATGACGGCGCCTACAATTACGAATTCCGCCTGACGGGCACCTCCCGCCTGATGGCACGTCTTGCCAAATGCGTGCAACAGAACGTCGCGCGCTACGGCGCTGCACCGGGTGCGGCCAATGTTGCCGGCACCGCGCCGCAGGGTGGACTCGGCCAGAGCGCACCTGCTGCGACGACACAGGCACAAACCACGCAAGATCAGGCCACCACACCCTCCACCACCGCCTCAGATCCGCAGCTCGCCGTCGAGGCGACCCAGGCGCTCTTCAACCTGATGGGCAGCGCCGGGATCTCGGGCCTGAAACTGATCCCGGACGGCCAGCGCGAGGAAGACCTCAACGGCGTCCACGCGGTCGCCGCCGACGACGCAAGGACACTTGCGGCGCATATCTTCCCGGCCGGAAGCTACCAGTCGGAAGAAGAGCTGATGTCGCTGATCGTCGCCGACAGCCAGAAGAAATGCACGGAAGGCAGCTTTTCCTCAGGCACGGAACGCATCAACGAGAACGGCAGACCGCTTTATACGAGCTATGCCAATTGCGAGGCCGGCGACTATCAGCTGATCGAACGGGTCGCCATCGCCAAGCGCAAGGCGGGCGGCGTCTTCATCTATGGTGTCGCCGACACCTATGTCGGCGAAGGCGGCGGCGCCCCGGTCTCCCCGCCGGAGCTGACGGACCCGGATTTTTTCTCGGCGGTTGCGGGCGCGGCGGAGTGATCGGCCAAAGGCACCTAATTTTCCAGATCGCACCTTGCTCCTGATGTCATCCCTGTGAAAACGGGGACCCAGGAAATGAGTGCAGCCGTTTTTGTAGAGAAACAATTCCGCCCGGGCTCCCCGGTCCCGGCTCTCCGCTTCGCTGCGGCCGGAATGACAGCTGAGATCTTGGGTGCCGTTTTTGGATGTCCTTTGGCGCCGCTCACTCGCTGCCTGCACATGATGGACAGTTCCCTAACCTTTCCATCGTCATCCCGGCCAAGCGCAGCGCGAGCCGGGACCGGGGCGGCAAATGACCTGGTCATTTCGTCATTCAATCGACGGGGCCGGGCTCTCCAGCCCCGTTCTCCGCTTCGCTGCGGCCGGGATGACGACAAATTGCGACAGCGATCGGGTTCAAACAGCAAAAAGCCGGCGAAATCGCCGGCTTTCTTATTTCCGGTATTGCGTCCGTCACATCACGCGGCGAAGTCCTTGATGAAGGCTTCGATCTGGTGGGTGAGCGTCTGGGTGCGTTGGGCCACCAGATTGACTGCCTGGCTGACTTCTCCGGCTGCCTCCTTGGACCTGACGGCGTTTTCCTTCATGCCGGAGACGCTGTCGCTGGCGGTCTGGGTGCTGCTGGAGGCCTCGTTGACACCGCGGGCGATTTCGCTGGTTGCCGCGCTCTGCTCGGTCACCGCGGAGGCAATCGCCGAGGTTTCCGACGTCACGTTGCTCATGATGTCGGTGATCTGCTGGATCGACTGGGCAGCATCGGTGGTCGCTTCCTGGATGGCCGCGATCTGCTGGGTGATGCTTTCGGTTGCCTTGGCGGTCTGGTTGGCGAGTTCCTTGACTTCCGCGGCGACGACCGCAAAGCCCTTGCCGGCCTCGCCTGCACGCGCGGCCTCGATGGTGGCGTTGAGGGCCAGCAGGTTGGTCTGTTCGGCAATCGTCTGGATCAGCTGCACGACTTCGCCGATTTCCTGGGCAGCTGTTGAAAGCGTTGCGACCTTGCCGTTGGTGATGCTTGTCGTTTCCGCAGCCTCGGAGACAACGGCCGACGTCGAGGCGATGCGCTGGTTGATCTCCTCGATCGAAACGGAAAGCTCCTCCGCGGCCGATGCGACGGCCTCGACATTGCCGAGTGCGGAGTTGGAGGCATAAGCGGCGCCTTCCGCATGCGACGTGGTGTCGTCGGCGACATCGATCAGGATGCCGGCGGTTTCCTCCAGCTTCGTCATCGTACCTGTAACATCGACGATCAGGTCGGTGACGCTGCCGCGGAACGAGCGTGTCAGGTCCTCGCGCTGGCGCAGCCGCTGGATGCGCTTTTCGTCTTCTTCCCTTTGTGCGGCGACCAGGTGTTCGCGTTCCGAAGCGCCGTCGCGCAACACCATGATGGCAGCGGCGAGTTTGCCGATTTCGTCGGTGCGCTCGCTCTCGGCAAGATGAACGCCGTAATCGCCCTCGGCCAGTTGGCCAACGGCCGATGCGAAAGAGCCAAGCGGCAGGATGACCGAGCGCATCACAAAGAGCCCGGCTGCGGCAAGGGCGAGAACCACCACGATCAGGTTGGCATAGGTCATCATGTCGGCATTGGCAGCAGCGGTCTGATAATTTGCTACTTCCGCTTCCAGAGCCTTGCGTTTTTCGTCCAGCTCCGCGCCGTCCAGGTTGATCGCAACCTCCACCGCCTTCGTCAGATTGCCGGCTTGTTCTTCAAGCACGCTCAAGTTCCGGATGGTGCCAAAGCTCAGTGCTGCGACAACGACGAATACGACTGCCAGGATGGCAATCATCTTGGATTTCAGACTTTGCAGGTTGGTCATGATCTGCCCGCGTTTATCAGCGGTTGCCCCACGCACCGCCATTTTCTGGGCAGAAGAATCGCCGGTTATGGTAATTGAATGATTAATTCAGGCGATAAACCCTGACAAAATTATCAAAGTTACTCGTTTCAGGCCTCAAATAGACAAAAAGAAAGGCCGGTGAGCCGGCCTTTCATTCGTCAGAACAACAATCCGCGCGCCCGGATTTATTTCATCGCCTGCAGCACGGAGACGAAGTTGGCCACGGCCGCGCCACCCATGTTGAAGATACCGCCGATTTCCGCGTTCTTCACCTGGATGTCGCCGGCAGTCCCGGTAAGCTGCATGGCGGTCAGCACGTGCATGGAAACGCCGGTGGCGCCGATCGGGTGCCCCTTGGCCTTGAGGCCGCCGGAGGGGTTGACCGGCAGCTTGCCGCCCATTTCGGTCCAGCCTTCGAGAACGGCCTTTGCCCCTTCGCCTTCCTTGGTGAGGCCCATCGCCTCATATTCGATGAGCTCGGCAATGGTGAAGCAGTCATGGGTCTCGACGAAGGATAGGTCGTCCAGCGCCAGGTTGGCATCGCCGAGCGCCTGCCCCCAGGCCTTGGAGCAGCCTTCGAACTTCAGAATGTCGCGCTTGGACATCGGCAGGAAGTCCTGCACATGGGCGATGGAGCGGAAGGCGACGGCCTTCTTCATGCCGAGCGCGGTGGCCGGGTCGGTCAGGACCAGGGCTGCGGCACCGTCGGAGACGAGCGAGCAGTCGGTGCGCTTCAGCGGGCCGGCGACGAAGGGGTTCTTTTCGCTTTCCGCGCGGCAGAAGTCGAAGCCGAGATCCTTGCGCATCTGTGCGTAGGGATTGCCGACGCCGTTCTTGTGGTTCTTGGAAGCGATCCGCGCCAGCGCATCGGACTGGTCGCCGTATTTCTGGAAATAGGCATCGGCGATCTTGCCGAAGACACCGGCGAAACCGGCTGGAATGTCACCCTCTTCCTTCAGATACGAGGCTTTCAGGAGGTTCTTGCCGATTTCGGGGCCCGGCGTCGTCGTCATCTGCTCGACACCGACCACCAGCACGAAGCGGGCTTCGCCGGAGGCAATGGCGCGCACGCCCTGGTGCACGGCGGCAGAGCCGGTGGCACAGGCGTTCTCGACGCGGGTCGCCGGCTTGAAGCGCAGCGCGGGGTCCGCCTGCAGCACCAGCGAGGCGGTGAAATCCTGGGTGGAAAAACCGGCGTTGAAATGGCCGAGATAGATCTCGTCGACATCTTCCGGCGCGATGCCGGCATCGTGCATGGCATCGACCGCCACCTTCACGATCATGCTTTCGACCGTTTCTTCCGAATGCTTGCCGAAGGGCAAATGTGCCCAACCCACCATGGCTGCCGTCATGACACTTCCTCCAGGTTATGCCCGCAAGATGGACGCCGGGGTCCCGGCTCGCGATCGCCACTGACAGGCGGTTCCACCTTACGGAAGATTAGCGTGGCTGGACAGTTCCAGCTTCCATGCTGCTTTGCAAGAAGAAAGTGACCTAAACGTAATAACAAATTTCTTTTTATATATATTTCATCTACTTAATTGGCATCGACTAAAGGGATAATGGCTCATGGAATTGGAGAGATTTCTGCAAGGCAGCATGGTTCAGATGCACGTCCGGCGTGCGTTAAAAAATTGTTCACATCCTTGTCACATTGGACATGTACAAGAAAATCGTTCCGGACAAATTTGTGTTTCGACATTTTTCAGTTGCTCCACCGGTCCTGCTCTGCAGGGCCGGTTTTTGCTTTTCGGCTGCGGTTCGACTGATTTTAATGTCTGTTTCGACCGGCAGCGCCCGCAGCATCCCGCTGCTTCGAAATAGGCCATGGCTGCAACTCTCACGATCCGCTGACCGAATCCGATATTCGCACCATTTTTTGAAGCCCCCTCTCTTGACCTTGGGAGCCGCCGGATATAGCCATTCAAAGCGCTTTGAACCCCATTTGACCGCCCGGACTCCATGCAGTACTCAAAGAGGTGCAGGAGAAGACCGATCCGTGCGGAACGGAGACCGGCAATGTTCGAGGAAGTCGAAACGGGCCTGGAGGCTGATATGCCAACGACACTTACGAAAGACCCGGACTGGTGGCGCGGCGCGGTGATCTACCAGATCTATCCGCGCTCGTTCAACGACACCAATGGCGACGGCATCGGTGACCTGAACGGCATCACCGAGCGCATGGACTACATCGCCTCGCTTGGCGTCGACGCCATCTGGCTGTCGCCCTTCTTCACCTCGCCGATGGACGATTTCGGCTACGACGTCTCGAATTATGAAGACGTCGACCCGATGTTCGGCACCCTGGCCGATTTCGACCGCATGCTGGCCGCCGCCCATGAGCGTGGGCTGAAGGTCATCATCGACCTCGTCATCTCGCACACTTCCGACCAGCATCCCTGGTTCAAGGAAAGCCGCTCGTCGAAGGACAATGCAAAGGCCGACTGGTTCGTCTGGGCTGATGCCAAACCGGATGGCACCGTGCCGACCAACTGGCTGTCGATCTTCGGCGGCCCGGCGTGGGAGTGGGACAGCCGCCGCTGCCAGTATTACATGCACAACTTCCTCACCAGCCAGCCGGACCTCAACTTCCATAACGAGGAAGTTCAGGACGCTGTGCTGGGCGCTGCCCGCTTCTGGCTCAATCGCGGCGTCGACGGCTTCCGCCTCGACACGGTGAACTTCTATTTCCATGATGCGGAATTGCGCGACAACCCGCCGCTCAGCGCTTCGGAAATGCCGTCCACGGTCGATCCGACCAACCCCTATGGCTTCCAGGACCATCTCTACGACAAGACCCGGCCGGAGAACCTCGTTTTCCTGGAGAAGCTGCGGGCACTGATGGACGAATATCCGGGCACGACCTCCGTCGGCGAGATCGGCGCGGACGGCCAGGCGGTGGAACTGACCGCTACTTACACGGAAGTCGGCAAGCGCATCCACATGGCCTACAGCTTCGACCTGCTGACGCCGCAGCATTCGGCGCCCTATATCCGCCGGATCGTGGAAGAGATGAATGCCGGCATCGGTTCGGGCTGGGCAAGCTGGGCGCTCTCCAACCACGACGTCAAGCGCGTCGGCAGCCGCTGGGGCGACGGCCTGAACCTCGCCCGCTTCGCACCGCTGGAAACCGCGCTCTGCGCATCAATCCGCGGCACGCCCTGCCTTTACCAGGGCGAGGAACTGGGCCTGACCCAGGCGGATGTGCCCTTCGAGAAGCTGCAGGACCCCTATGGCATCCGCTTCTGGCCGGAATACAAGGGCCGCGACGGCTGCCGCACGCCGATGCCGTGGGTGCGGGACAATACCTTCGCGGGCTTTTCTGACGTCGAGCCCTGGCTGCCGGTCGCGCCGGAACATTACGGCCAGGCCGCCTTCGAGCAGGACAAGGACGAAAACTCGATCCTCAACCGCAACCGTGCCTTCTACGCCTGGCGGCAAGCGCATGCCCCGTTGAAGAAGGGTGACATGACCTTCCTCGACAGCGAGGGGGAGACACTGGTCTTCACCCGCTCCTACCAGGGCGAGACGATCCTGTGCGCCTTCAACCTCGGGCACGATCCGGTGACGATGGCGCTGCCCGGTCTTGAGCTGAGCGATCTGGAAGCGCCGGGCTTCGATGGCGTCGTCGAGGGCAAGGCGATCGTGCTTCAAAGCCTCGATGCGGTCTTTGCCCGCGTCAAATCCTGATTTCATCCTTCAAATCAGCGCCCGGCGCGGCTAAATAGTCGCGCCGGTGCCGTTCCGGCCGTATGCAACATTGCCGGATCCTTCATGACCGACCGCCTGCCGCTTTCCGCTTTCATTATCGCCAAGGACGAGGCCGACCGCATTGCACGGCCGATCGAAAGCGTCATCGGCTGGGTGGACGAGGTCATTGTCGTCGACAGCGGCTCAAGCGACGGCACCATTGCCGTTGCCGAAAGTCTTGGCGCCCGCGTCGTCCATCACGACTGGCGCGGCTACGGCCCGCAGAAGCGCCATGGCGAAGACCAGTGCCGAAACGACTGGCTGCTCAATCTGGATGCCGACGAGGAAGTGACGCCGGGCCTCGCCTCAGAGATTCGGGCGAAATTCGCCGATGGCTCCTACAATCAAGCCGACGGCTGGCGCATCATGATCCGCGACATGTATGCTCATGAGACCGCCCCGGCCGACTGGGCCTACGGCTACCACCAGATCCGACTCTATGACCGTCGCAAGGGCCGGTTCTCGGACTCCACTGTCCACGACACGGTCCGGCCGAACGAAGGCGCCCGGATCGGCAACCTCACCGGCATCATGGCGCACCGTTCGATCCGCTCGCTCGACTTCCAGGTCGGCAAGTACAACCGCTATTCCGGCATGCAGGTGGACGACATGCGCGCCCGCGGCCGCAAACTGCCGAAGAGCCGGCTTCTGACGGAATTTCCGGTCAGCTTCTTCAAGGCCTATTTCGTCCGCAAATACCGGAAATACGGCTGGTGGGGCCTGATCCTCTCCCTCAACTACGCCCATGCAAGGTTCCTGCGCGTTGCCAAGGCCTATGAGGCGGAACTGCTGGAGAAGAAAGCAATCTCGAATAAAGAGGACATCCGGTAAGCACGAGGGTCACCCCGAGGGAATTGGCTTTGCAACCGCACCTGATATGGGCGTTGCGCATATGCAAGAGCCTGGCCGTCTGGGCGAAAGTCAGGGTAAGCGGCGAAGCCGCCAAATCCGGAACGAACCACCTCTGACCTAAGCTGTATCCACCACCACCTCTTCCTTCACCAGATGCCGCTCGACACGGATGGGCTGGCGGACGCCGGCGGTCTGGTGGAAGTGTTCCAGCCGGCGGATGGTGGTCGGGGTCAGCATATGGCCACGGGAGAGCACAAGCTCGTGGCTGCTTTCGGTGAGGGCGTCGTCGACCAGGATGTCGCCGGGCCGCAGAGATCGGATGTAACACTGGGCGATGTGCTTCTTGCGTTCTTCCGGGACGTCGTCCATCAGCACTTTCTTGGCAAGTTCCAGGAGCTTCGGATCGTATTTGCGCCAGTTGATCGTGAGCGCCTCGAAGGCGGCAGCATCGGGGCCGGCCTCCGGGCTCGCATACCAGAGATCCGTCAGCAGTTTGAGCATGCGGGCGATCAGCGGGATTTCCGTTCCCGTCGGGCCGTCCTTTGGAAATCCGGACCCGTTGAAGCCGCGGGCGGAGAGGTAGAGATACTCCGATACCTTCTCCAGCTGCGGAATGTTTTTCAAGAGTTCGCGCGTCTGCGCCGGTGCCCGTTCCAGAACGTCCCGTTCCTGCTCGGTCAGGCTGCGGGCGGCGCGGTAGCGGGCGAGGATCTGCTTGGGCAGAAGCGCCTCGCCAAGCGGGGACAGCATCACCGCCATCTCCAGCTCCCAGGTCTTTTTCATGCCGAGATGCTTGGCCAGTTTCAGCGCCTGCTTGCGCACGGCCCCGGTCCGGCGGAAGGCTTCCGGATGGAACAGCGCCAGCATGTCGATCAGCAGCTTGACCGACCCGGCGAGCGTGCGCTCCAGAAGCATCCGGTCCTTGGCGATCTGGCGGTGGTGAGCGAGTGCCGTTTCCATGGCCGCCACCAGATCCGTCGGCTGGCAGGGCTTTTCCAGGTACATGAAGGCATGGCCTTCGTTCAGGGCCTTTTTGATGGATTCGGCCGATTTTTCCCGGGTCAGCATTACGCGCGCGGCCTGAGGCGCAATCGTTTCCGCCGCTCTCAGAAAAGCCGTGCCGCTGCGGCCGGGAAGATTGAAACAGGAGAAGATTACCGCAACCCCATGGTTCTTCTTCAGAAACGACAGAGCGGCTTCGGATTCCGGAAAGCAGACCACATTCATGTGTTTGCCGAACAGGCGCTGAAAACCTGTCTGCACGCTCTCGTCCGGATCGGCGACGACAATCAGGTCCGTGCCGGTCTCCATTCACGGCTCCTTTCCTGCGAAGGAGGTGACGCGAAACTTCGCAAACCTCAACTTCCGGAATAGGATCTCATGAGACTGATAACAAATACTTGCGGAAACAATGCGGATTTGGCGTCGGGACTTATCAATTCGATGGTGGTTTTTGGACGCCGCCATGCCTTATAAGGCCGCATGCAAGACGTTCTTCCAGACATCCACACTGAAAGTCCGCCCGAACTCACCCCCGCGAGTGCATCCGAGGTGTTGATCGCCGGCGCGGGTCCGGCCGGTCTTTATGCCGCCGACCTGCTTGCCGGAAAAGGTCATGCCGTCACGGTGATCGACCAAATGCCTTCGCCAGCGCGCAAGTTTCTGATGGCGGGCCGCGGCGGGCTCAACCTGACCCACAGCGAGGAACTGGGCGCTTTCCTGAAGCGTTACCGTGAGGCGGAAGCGTTTCTGGCACCGCTGATCGCGGACTTCCCGCCGGAGGCTTTGCGCGCCTGGTGTCACGATCTCGGGCAGGAGACCTTTGTCGGCAGCAGTGGCCGGGTGTTTCCGCGCGCCATGAAGGCTTCACCACTGCTGCGCAACTGGCTCAGGCGGCTCGACCGGAACGGCGTCCAGTTTCTGACGCGCCACAGTCTGAGCGGTGTAGCGGCGGATGGCACGATCGAGGTCACGTCGGATGAAGGGGAGAAAAAATCTTTCCATCCGGGCGCCGTCCTGCTGGCCCTTGGCGGTGCCAGCTGGCCGAAACTCGGCTCGGATGCTGCCTGGGTGCCGCTGATCGAAGCCCATGGTGTCCGCATCAACCGGTTCCAGCCTGCCAATTGCGGCTTCGAGGTCTCCTGGAGCGATTATCTGAAACAGCGCTTTGCCGGAATGCCGCTGAAGCGGATCGCTCTCAGCCATGAGGGGGTAACGGTACAGGGCGAGGCGCTGATATCCGAAAAAGGCCTGGAAGGCGGCGCCGTCTATGCGCTTTCCGCCGAATTGCGCGAGAGGATCAATCAAACCGGGAAAGCGGTGCTCGACATCGATCTGCGACCGCAATTTGCACTCGAAGACCTGGCACGCAAGCTCTCCAGGCCGCGCGGTAAACAATCCGCGGCGACTTATCTGAAAAAAGTGCTGCGGTTCAACCCGGTGGAACTTGCCTTGCTGTTTGAAGCGGGCGAGTTGCCCGGCGAACCGCAGGCGCTGGCGGAGCGGATCAAGGCCGTTCCGGTCCAGTTGACTGCCCCCTATTCCATAGACCGGGCGATTTCGTCCGCGGGTGGCATCGCACTTGACGAAGTCGATGCCCGCCTCATGCTGAAGAAACTGCCCGGCGTCTATGCCGCCGGCGAAATGCTGGACTGGGAAGCCCCGACGGGTGGCTATCTGCTGCAGGCCTGTTTTGCCATGGCCCATCGGGCGGCCGGTGGCATAGCCGAACATCTCTCCGGCCAGCATGGAAAGGGACAGGAATGACGGTTCTTTATGTAGATGCCGATGCCTGCCCGGTGAAGGACGAGGCGCTCCGGGTCGGCGAGCGGCACAAGGTGCCGGTCAAGTTCGTCTCCAACAGCTGGATGCGTCTGCCCGAAAGCGATCTGGTGGAGCGGGTGGTGGTGCCGGAAGGTCCGGACGTTGCCGACAACTGGATCGCGGAACGGGCAACGACGGGCGACGTGGTGATCACCGCCGACGTGCCCCTGGCCGCGCGCTGCGTCAAGGCGGGGGCCCTCGTAATCGGCCCGACGGGCAAGCCCTTCCGCGAGGACGGCATCGGCATGCGCCTCGCCATGCGCGATCTCAACACCCATTTGCGTGAAATCGGCGAGATCCGCGAAAGCGGCCCCGGCTTCACAAGGGAAGACCGCTCGCGTTTTCTCAACCAGCTGGAAACCACCATGCGCGCCGCCAAGCGGTTGTCCGGCGGCGTCTGAACAACGAAAAACTCCCTCTCAAGGCGGGGGAGGAACGCCTTGCGAGGGAGTGCCGGAGGCCCGTAAGGGCGATTGCGCCCGGCGTTATTGACAGAAACGGTACTGTCCCGAATAGGACAGGAAATAGCCGGTGTTCGGGTTGAACGAACGGTACTTGCCGCTGCAGTACTGGTACCAGGCCGGGGTCCACGGCGCCGGGCGGTAGATCACCGGTGCCGGAGCCGGATAGTAGGCCGGCGGAGCCGGGTAATAGGCCGGCGGCGGGGCAACATAGCGCGGCTGGGACAGTGCCGAACCGATGATAGCACCGGCTGCGAGGCCACCGGCGATGCCGACGCCTACCTGCCAGCCCTTGGCGGCATGTGCCGGTGTCGTCTGCGTGGCGAGTGTTGCACCGGCAACAACAGCCAGCGCGGTAGCGGTGATTGCGAATTTCTTGAACATGACGGCGTCCTTCCTGTCTCGTGAGGCCCACATGTCCGCCTCAGTTCATGAGACGACACTACCCTGCCCCCCGGTCAGGCTCTGTGACTGGTGTCACATGCTGTCACTTTGCCATTGCACCAGCATTTGGCTTGTTTGTGGCCAGGGTTTGGCGCGGCCGAAAATCTAGGTACTTGCCGGAACCAGCGCCGCGGCCTACATTACCGGCCATCGGCACGGATCGTGCTGTACGGGACTCACGAAAGACCCGGTTAGACTGACTTCGGCGGGGCTCCATCAAGCACCGCTCTGAAATGACAAGCTTTCCGTTTCTTGTTGACTTCTCGTTTATCCGCGCCGGCCGGAAACGGGCGTCGCATCCAACCAACGGAAAGGTTCTTCCATGCGCGAGAACGGCACCATCAAATTCTTCAACCACGACCGCGGTTTCGGCTTCATCACGCCGGAAAACGGCTCCAAGGACGTCTTCGTCCACATCACCGCGTTTGAAGCAGCCGGCATCGGAACGCCGGTGGAAGGCGCAAAGATCTCCTTCGTCGCCGAAGACGACCGCCGCGGCCGCGGCAAGCAGGCCGCTCAGCTCGAGCTGCTCTAAGATTTCGCTCTGCCCGCCGGCTGACGGCGCGCGGCAGTAGCAGACGTGAAAACGGGGCCATTCGGCCCCGTTTTTTTATTTCTGCCAAAACCAAAAACCTCATCCTGAGGAGGACCGCAGGTCCGTCTCGAAGGATGGGCGGCAAATTCCGGTGCAAGCGGCCTATCCTTCGAGACGCCGCTCACGCGGCTCCTCAGGATGAGGTCAGAGCATAATAGCTGCATGCGGCAACAGCCAGCTCGACTACACCATGCAGTCCAGCAGTTCCTTTTCGCCGATGACGCCGACAATGGCGCCGTCGCTCTGGACGACGATCGGGTCCTTGCTCGACTTCTTCAACGTTGCGACTTCGCGGATGGAGCTCGCGGCGTCGCAAGTCACGGCACCGGCGAGCGAGCCCGGCAAGCTGCCCGGCGGCACCATGATGTCGCGGGCCCGGAGCACGTTGAGCGGGTTCATGTGGCTGACGAACTCGGCCACGTAGTCCGTTGCCGGTGTCTTGACGATCTCCTGCGAGGTGCCGAGCTGGATCACCCGTCCGCCTTCCATGATCGCGATGCGCGAGCCGATCTTTGCGGCCTCGTCCAGATCGTGGCTGACGAAGATGATGGTCCGGTTCAACTCCTTCTGCAGGTCGAGCAACTCGTCCTGCAGTTTGTCGCGGATGAGTGGATCGAGGGCCGAGAAAGGCTCGTCCATCAGAAGGATCGGCGCGTCGGTGGCAAAGGCCCGGGCAAGGCCCACACGCTGCTGCATGCCGCCTGAGAGCTCGTGCACGTATTTCTCGCCCCAGCCGGTGAGACCGACCAGCTTGAGCTGTGCCTCCACCTTGGCGGCCCTTTCCTTGACCGGCATGCCCGCCAGCTCCAGACCGAAGCCGACATTGTCGGCAACGGTACGCCAGGGAAGCAGGCCGAATTGCTGGAACACCATGCCGATCCGGTGGCGGCGCAGCTCCCTCAGATCGTTTTCCGAACAGGTTTCCGGATTGACGTAGCGGTTGCCGTCATGAACCTGGACCTCGCCCCGGATGACCGGGTTGAGACCGTTGACTGCACGCAGCAGCGTCGATTTGCCGGAGCCGGAAAGGCCCATCAGCACGATGACCTCGCCTTCATGGATGTCGAAGGTCGCCCCGGCGACGCCGAGGATCTGGCCGGTTTCGGCCTGGATCTCCTGACGCGTCTTGCCCGCGTCGATCAGCGGCAGCGCCGATTGCGGCTTTTCGCCGAAGACGATGTCGACATCCTTGAAGGAAACGACCGGTGATGTCTGTTGCTCGCTCATCGCTTGCTCCCTTCACTGACGTGGAAGAACCGGTCGAGTACGATGGCGATCAGCACGATGCAGATGCCGACCTCGAAGCCCTTGGCGATATTGACCGTGTTCAGTGCCCGGACGATTTCGCGGCCGAGGCCCGGGGCACCGACCATGCCGGCGATGACGACCATCGACAGCGACAACATGATGGTTTGGGTCAGACCCGCCATGATCTGCGGCAGCGCAAAAGGCAGTTCGATCTTCCACAGGAGCTGCCGCTTGGTTGCGCCGAAAGCCTGCCCCGCTTCGATGAGTGCTGTCGGCGTCGAGGAGACACCCAGCTGGGTCAACCGGATCGGTGCCGGAAGAGCAAAGATTACCGTTGCGATCAGACCCGGGACCATGCCGAGGCCAAAAAGAACCATGGCCGGGATCAGGTAAACGAAGGTCGGGATCGTCTGCATCATGTCGAGAACGGGGCGCAGAAACGCATAGAAGCGCGGCCTGTGGGCGGCCATGACGCCGATCGGAACCCCCATCACCATGCAGACCGCGGCGGAGGCCACGACAAGCGCAAGGGTTTCAGTCGTCTGTTCCCAGTATCCCTGGTTGATGATGAGCAGCAGCGAGACGGCAACAAAAAGCACGAAGGTGATCTTGCGATGCACCACATACCCGAGTGCCGCGGCGGCGACGACGATGATCAGGGGGTGAGGCGCCTGCAGGATCCAGAGAATTCCACCGATCAGCTTTTCAAGGAACAGCGAGATCCCGTCGAATACCCAGTCGACGTTGTTCGTCAGCCAGTCGAAGGCGTCCTCGATCCAAGGTCCGATGGGCAATTTAAATTTGGTCAGCCACTCCAAGCTGGCGCCCCCTCTTCATGTTATCCCGACACGAAGACGCCGGCACGAATGCCGGCGTCCTTTCAGCTGCTGCGATCAGAGGCCGAGCGCACTTTTGACGGCTGCGAAGCTGTCGCCGCCATCAATGGTCTTCACGCCAACGAGCCAGTTTTCGAATGTTGCCGGGTGTTCCTTCAGCCAGGCGGCAGCCGCCTTGTTCGGGTCTTCCCCGTCGATCAGGATAGCACCCATGATTTCGTTTTCCATGGGCAGGGAGAATTCCAGGTTCTCCAGCAGCTTGCCAACGTTCGGGCAGTCCTTGACATAGCCTGCACGCACGTTGGTGTAGACCGTCGCACCGCCATAGTTGGGGCCGAAGACGTCATCACCGCCTTCGAGATAGGCCATGTCGAAGTTGGCGTTCATCGGATGCGGTTCCCAGCCGAGGAAGACAATGTCCTTGTCCCGCTTGGTCGCACGGGCAACCTGAGACAGCATGCCCTGCTCGGAGGATTCCACGACTTCAAAGCCGGACAGCTCGAACTGGTTCTGGTCGATCATGTCGATGATCAGGCGGTTGCCATCGTTGCCAGGCTCGATGCCGTAGATCTTGCCGTCGAGATCGTCCTTGAACTTGGCGATGTCGGCGAAAGATTTCAGGCCCTTGTCATAGGTCTTCTTCGGCACGGCAAGGGTGTATTTCGCACCTTCCAGGTTGGCGCGGACAGTCTCTACGGAACCGTCTTCGCGGTACGGCGCGATGTCACCTTCCATGGTCGGCATCCAGTTGCCGAGGAAGATATCAATATCCTTGTTCTTCAGGGACACGTAGGTCACCGGCACGGAGAGGATCTTCACATCCGGCTCGTAACCGAGCGCTTCCAGAACGACCGAGGTGGCCGCAGTGGTTGCCGTGATGTCGGTCCAGCCCACATCGGAGAAGCGGACGGCCTTGCAGCTTTCCGGGTCGTTGGCCAGGGCCGTACCTGTAAGCAGAAGCCCAAGCGCCAGGCCTCCAGCGAGTTTCGCTGCTACTTTCATATGCATACCTCCTATGGAAAATTTTCTTTTCTTGTTTTTTGCAGGGCGTGTGGTGACGGTCTGGTTTTAGTGCCCTCCGTTTCCTCCTTCCACAGCCTGCCCAAACTCGATCCAAACATCCACGAGAAAAATTTGCAAGTTTTCATTGATTGATTGATCAATTAAAAATAAGACCGAAGGAGTGCAGGAGGTCGAGATGCCCAAGGTCGGTATGGAAGAAGAGCGGCGGCGCAGCCTTATCGATGCGACGGTGGATGCCATCCACGAGCGCGGCTACAGCGACGTGACCATGGCCCAGATCGCCAAGCGCGCCGGTGTTTCCGGCGGCCTGGTGCATCACTATTTCGGCTCCAAGGACCAGCTTCTTGCGGCCACCATGCGCCATCTCCTGACCGAGCTCGGCCGGGCGATCCGCGACGGCCTTGCCAAGGCGGAAACCCCGCGGGAACGCATCAGCGCCATCATTGCCGGCAACTTTGCCGTCGACCAGTTCCAGCCGGCCGTGATTGCCGCCTGGCTGGCCTTCTATGTCCAGTCGCGCACCACCGACAGCAACAATCGCCTGCTGGCGATCTATGCGGCACGGCTTGCCTCCAACCTCACCCATAACCTCAGGTCCTTCATGCCGCAGGACGAGGCGCGCCGCATCGCCGAAGGCACCGCCTCAATGATCGACGGCGTCTGGATCCGCCAGGCGCTGCGCAGCGGCAACACCGACCGGCACGCGGCCATCGCGATGGTCGAGGATTATGTGGAAACCCAGATTGCCGTGCATCTGGCACGCAAGTCCCAGAGCTGACCTACGGCGGAGACCCTCATGAGTGACCAGTTCGATTTCATCATCGTCGGCGCCGGCTCCGCCGGTTGCGCGATGGCCTACCGGCTCTCCGAAGACCCGCGCAACCGGGTCCTGGTGCTGGAATTCGGCGGCACCGATGTCGGCCCGCTGATCCAGATGCCGGCCGCCCTCTCCTACCCGATGAACATGCCGCTCTACGACTGGGGCTATTCCAGCGAGCCTGAGCCGCATCTCGGAGGCCGCCGGCTGGCGACACCGCGCGGCAAGGTCATCGGCGGGTCGTCCTCCATCAACGGCATGGTCTATGTGCGGGGCCACGCCTGCGACTTCGACACCTGGGAAGAGATGGGTGCCAGCGGCTGGGGCTACCGGCATGTTCTGCCCTATTACAAACGCCAGGAACACAGCCATGGCGGCCAGGAAGGCTGGCGTGGCAACAGCGGCCCGCTGCATGTGCAACGCGGCACCAAGTGGAACCCATTGTTCGACGCCTTCAAGAGCGCGGGTGAACAGGCCGGCTACGGTGTCACCGAAGACTATAACGGGGAGCGCCAGGAAGGCTTCGGCGACATGGAGATGACGGTCCACCGGGGCCGCCGCTGGTCCGCTGCCAATGCCTATCTTCGTCCGGCGCTGAAGCGTGGCAACATCACCCTGATCAAGGGCGCGCTGGTGCGCCGCATCCTGATCGAGGACAAGCGCGCGGTCGGCGTCGAATTCGAGACCGGTGGCGAGATTCGCGAGGCAAGGGCTGCCCGCGAAGTCGTACTTGCCGCCTCCTCCATCAATTCCCCGAAGATCCTGCTGCAGTCCGGCATCGGCCCGGCATCCGATCTCTCGGCCCTCGGTATCGATGTCGTCGCCGACCGGCCGGGCGTCGGCGCCAACCTGCAGGATCACCTGGAACTCTACCTGCAGCAGGCCTGCACCCAGCCGATCACGCTCTACAAGCACTGGAACCTCGTCTCCAAGGCGCTGATCGGCGCGCAATGGCTGTTCCTGAAGCAAGGGCTCGGTGCCTCGAACCAGTTCGAGAGCTGCGCCTTCATCCGCTCCAGGGCGGGCGTCAAATATCCCGATATCCAGTATCACTTCCTTCCCTTTGCGGTGCGCTACGACGGTCAGGCAGCGGCCGAAGGCCACGGTTTCCAGGCTCATGTCGGTCCGATGCGGTCCAAGTCGCGGGGCCGGATCAAGCTGACGTCCAGCGACCCGCGCGCAAAACCCTCGATCCTCTTCAACTACATGTCACATGAGGACGACTGGGAGGATTTCCGTACCTGCATCCGCCTGACCCGCGAGATCTTCAGCCAGGAGGCCTTCTCGCCCTATCGCGGCAAGGAGATCCAGCCGGGCGACAAGGTCCAGAGCGACGAGGAATTGAACGGCTTCATCCGCGAGCACGTGGAGAGCGCCTATCACCCCTGCGGTACCTGCCGCATGGGGGCCAAGGATGATCCCATGGCCGTCGTCGATCCGGAATGCCGGGTCATCGGCGTCGAAGGCCTGCGGGTTGCCGACAGTTCCATCTTCCCGCAAATCACCAATGGCAATCTGAATGCCCCCTCGATTATGGTCGGGGAAAAGGCCTCGGATCATATTCTCGGCAAGACACCGCTGCCCGCGTCCAACCAGGAACCCTGGATCCACCCGAATTGGGAAGCCAGCCAGCGATAAGCTGGCGGTTGCAGACAGATACCGGGCAGAGACGAAAGTTACAGGAGCCAAAACATGCGCGCCCAACCGCAAGCGTCCCACTATGTCGGCGGCTCATATCTGGAGAGCCAGAACGGAACGCCTTTCGATTCCCTTTATCCGGCGACCGGCGAAGTCATCGCCCGGATCCACACGGCCGACGATGCCGTGATCGACGCCGCGATCCGCTCGGCTCAGGAAGGCCAGAAGATCTGGGCCGCGACACCTGCAGCCGAACGCGGCCGGGTGCTGCGCCGCACGGCGGAGATCCTGCGCGAGAAGAACCGCGAGCTTTCGATCCTGGAAACGCTGGATACAGGCAAGCCGCTGCAGGAGACCCTGATTGCCGACGCGGCCTCGGGAGCGGACTGCCTGGAATATTTCGGCGGCCTGGCGGCGACCTTGACCGGAGAGCACATCAATCTCGGCGGCTCCTTCGCGTTTACAAAACGCGAGCCGCTCGGCATCTGCTTCGGCATCGGCGCCTGGAACTACCCGATCCAGATCGCCTGCTGGAAATCGGCGCCCGCGCTTGTCTGCGGCAATGCCATGATCTTCAAGCCATCCGAGGTGACCCCACTCAGCGCCCTGAAGCTGGCAGAGGCCTTCACCGAGGCAGGCTTGCCGGCGGGCGTTTTCAACGTCCTGCAGGGTTTCGGCGATGTCGGCGCCAAGATGGTCGCTCATCCGGCGATTGCGAAAGTCTCTCTGACCGGCTCCGTGCCGACGGGCGCGAAGGTGGCGGCTCTTGCGGGCGAGCACCTGAAGAAGACCACGCTGGAGCTCGGCGGCAAGTCACCCCTGATCGTCTTTGAGGATGCGGATATCGAGAACGCGGTCTCCGCTGCCATCAACGCCAATTTCTATTCCACCGGCCAGATCTGTTCCAACGGCACCCGCGTCTTCGTGCATGCGGCGATCAAGGAAGCCTTTGTCACGCGTCTGGCGGAGCGGACCGGCAACGCCGTCCTCGGTGATCCACTGGACGAGGCGACAAACATCGGCCCGCTCGTCTCCCGGCAGCAGTTCGACAAGGTCATGCATTACATGCAGCTCGGTGAGCGCGAGGGGGCGCGGCTCGTCTGCGGCGGCAATGCGGCCACTGTCGACAGCTTCCCTGATGGTTACTTCGTCCAGCCGACCGTCTTTGCCGACGTCACCGACGACATGCGCATTGCCCGCGAGGAGATCTTCGGCCCTGTCATGAGCGTGCTCGACTTTGAAGGCGAAGACGAAGTGATCGCGCGGGCCAACGACACCGAGTTCGGCCTCGCCGCCGGTGTCTTTACCAAGGACATCCAGCGCGCCCACCGGGTAATCGACCAGCTCCAGGCTGGCACCTGCTGGATCAACGCCTATAACCTGACCCCGATCGAGATGCCCTTCGGCGGCTACAAGAAATCCGGCATCGGCCGCGAGAACGGCCACGCCGCGATCGAATATTACAGCCAGATCAAGAGCGTCTACGTGGAAATGGGCGGCGTCGAGGCCGCGTTCTAGTGGTTCGATTCTGACATTTGCATCCCCCTGCTGCTAGTGCTGGAGCAAATGTCAGAATCATAAGAACCACTAGATAAATATATGATTCTAGTGGAGCTTTTGAATTTGACATTTGAGCATCAGCCTAGCCGCGAGCGGGACTCAAATGTCAAATTCGCTCCACTAGATCGCTGCCCGAGGCTCGATTTCCGGAGTTGGTGGCCGATCCTTCGAGACAGCGCTATCGCGCTTCCTCAGGATGAGGTTGGTGTTTGCTGCACCCTCAAGCAGCGTTTCAATCTCTAACACCCTCATCCTGAGGAGCCTGGCAAAGCCAGGCGTCTCGAAGGATGGGCCCCTTGCTCCCGCAAGCCTTTCAATCCGCTTTCCTTCCCCTCCCGGACCTTTTGCGATTGAACTTTGTCCCTCGCCGCCCGAGATATAGCCGAGACAAAGGTCCGGAGCCCCGATGAACAAAGCCGTGCTTGATCCCGCCCCGCGCACATACGCGCCCCATGTCTACTTGCTGGCCCGTTCCGACCGGGGACCGGCCTGCGCGCCGGCCTCGCTGACGTTTGACGAGCTGCATGCCTGGCTGCTGCATGAGGCGACGCGGATCGACAACGTGATGCTCATGTTCGAGGAGTTCATGTGGCGCTGCAAGGCGGCAGGCCTCGCCATCGACCGGGCGACACTGCATATCGGCACGCTGCATCCGCGCGTCATCGGCTTTTCCTGGGTCTGGAACAGCCAGGACTGTTTCTGCGACGAAGTGGCGGCGGACGCCAATGCGCCCAAGACCGAAGCGTTTACCCGCAACCCGCTTTTCCACGTCATCAACGAGGGCCAGACCATCAAGGTTGACCTGGAAAGCGAGGAAGGCGCCAATTCCGCACCGCTGATGCGAGAGCTCGCCGACCAGGGTTACACCACCTATGTCGCCCTTCCGCTCAGTTCCTCACACGAAAAGAGCAATGCGATGACGCTGGCCTCATGCCGGCCAGGCGGGTTTCCGCCGATCGAAAAGGACAAGATCCGCAGCCTGATCGACCTGCTGGCTCTTCATATCGAGCGCCACATCGTGCAGCGCATCGCCCGCAACGTCGCCGACACCTATCTGGGCCCCATTGCCGGCCAGCGGGTGCTGGACGGCTTGATCAAGCGCGGTGATGGCGAGGCGATCAAGGCGGTGGTGTTCATGTCCGACATGCGCGGCTTTACCCAGCTTGCCGACCGTCTCTCCGGTCCGGAAGTGACCGCAATTCTCAACGCCTATTTCGACCGGATTTCAGACGCGGTCCTCAGCCATGGCGGCGACATCCTGAAATTCATGGGCGATGGCGTCCTGGCCGTCTTCGATCAGAAGGCACTCGGCGAGACCGATGCCGCCAACGCTGCAGTAAAGGCCGCGCGGGCGGCGCTGAAGGCCATCGACGACCTCAATCTCGATCCGCCGGAAGGCCTGCCGGATCCGGCCCACTGGCACCCCCTGAAGATCGGCATCGGTCTTCACCGGGGAGAAGTGTTTTTCGGCAATGTGGGCGGCGAGGAGCGGCTCGACTTCACGGTGATCGGCCGGGCCGTCAACGAGACCAGCCGGGTGGAAAGCCTGTGCAAGCCGCTCGGCCGGGAACTCCTCCTGACCGAACCCGTGCGCGAGGCCCTCTCAGGCGAGTTGCAGACCGGCCTCAACGCCATGGGTGAACACGCCCTGCGCGGTGTCGGCAAGCCGGTGGCGATATTCGCGGCGTAAGAGGCTGACCGGTCGATCTCCAGATGTCCTGCCGGCCGCAGCGCAGCGGAAAGCCGGGACTCCATTTCCAATAATGGCGATTGGATTACGCAGAATGCCGAAGGCAGGGCCTGTCCCCTTCCTCTTTGTGGGGAGGACAATCGAGTTTGGAAGAGGCCTGCAGAAAACACTGGCGTCACCCCGGGCGAGCATCGCGAGACCCGGGGCCCACTCGCTTCCAGAGAGCTGGAGTGCTGGCGACTTCTTCATGAAATCTTGCACGTTTCGGCAAGTGGAACTGCGAGTAGGCCCCGGATCTGCGCTTCGCTTGTCCGCGGAGACACTGGTGAGGAGATTTGTCAAACGCACCGAATAAGGAAATATTCCAAATGCGATTGCCCGCCCTTGTGGGGAAGGGGATCGGCCTCACTCTGCGGCAAGACCCTCACTTCGTCAGGATCAGCTTGCCTTGCTTGGTGATCGACAGGCGGTAGGTTTCGTCGTTGTGGCGGATCTGGATCTGGCGCTGGCCGTGGAACAGTTCGCGGGTGTCGAACTCCGATTTTTCTTCGCGCGGCGGTTTGGCCGCAAACGCCTGGCGGGCGCGGCCGATGGATCCCAGGGAAAGGCGATTCTTCTGGCTGTTGGCGGTCGGTGTCATGGCGCGAAATCGGTCCTTGGCCTTTGAATGCCCTCTAAAACCGTATTTTTCTCAGCCGGTTAGAGGGGTGTTGGGACATCGGGTTCGAAAGATGAGTTTCAAACTCAACTTTATACTTGACACTCATACTCAAGTTTTCCTATCAAGGCAATGCCTGATCGAAACGGAACTGGAAATCGCGTCCTCTGGTTTCAAAGTAGTCAGGACCTCCGGGCGACCGGAGGTGACAAATGCCAGGCCAGCCAACCGCCCTCTCCTCTCCCTCAGCGGCCAGCCAGCCCGGCCTTTTCTCCGCAAGAACCGAATACAAAAAAGGCGCCGACCGGATGGTGGCGCCTTCGAAACTTCTTCCTGAAAAACTCAAGCGTTTGCAGCGATCCGCGTATGGGCGGTTTCGATCTTCAAGAGATCGCGCATGCCGAAACGGTCCTCGGAAAGATCGGCGATCGACTTTCCGTCCAGCACTTCCATGAAGGCTTCCAGCGCCTCATGCAGCAGGCCGTTGAAGCCGCAGGACATGATCAGCGGGCAATCCTTGCGGCCACTGTCGAAGCATTCGGCCAGAAGGAAGCTTTCTTCCGCGGCCCGCACCACTTCGCCAACCGAGATCTGCTCGGCGGGACGGGCAAGCATGACGCCGCCATTGCGGCCACGAATGGTCTTGATCAGATTTGCATCGACCAGGACTTTCATGATCTTGAAAAGATGGGTCTCGGACATGTCGAAGCTGGCGGCGATATCCGCTACCTTGCTTGGCTTGTCCGGATTGACGGCGCAGTACATCAGCGCGCGCACGGCATAGTTTGTCTGTTGGGTCAAACGCATGGCCTAGATATGCGGTGCGCGCCCGGAAAGGTCAATGCAAAAAATTGAATGTACGGGACCACTTTTAACGATTGTGCCCCGATTTCCGCCGAATTCTCCCCTTAGCCCAGTGCCTGATAGCTGAAGAAGTCGAAATCCGCGGGCTTTGCCTGGCCCGACGTGTCCATGGCATGCATGCCGACAAAGGCGCCGGTGAAATTGCCGTGAGCGCCACGTCCCGCCGCCTCGTCCGAGAGGATCGTCGCGTCGAAGGCCGGGCCGATCCGCTGCCAGTCGAGACCGTCTGACTGGAACCAGAACCTGAGTGCCATGCCCTCGACCGTCACCTTCAGCCCGACGGGACCTGTCCCGGGAAGCTTCACCGGTTTGTCCAATGGTGCCCGCAGTGCACCTTCCGGTGCATCGCCCGGGCAGCACAGCAGGGTGAGAACCCGGCCGAGATGTTCGTCCATGGTCACCGCCAGATAGAAGAACTGGAAGCGGCCGTAATAGGCGATGAGCCCTGCCGTCTGCTGGATGTTGTCCGGCTGGAAGTCGACCAGCGTCTCGGCCTCATAGTCGTAATCTGTCTGCCGGCGGGCAACGAGAGCCTGTTCGAAATAGCTGCCGAGCGACTCCCGGCCGAAGAGCCGCAGGTGACCCGGCCGTGCGCTCAGCGAAAACAGCCGCTCCGGATAGGGCGTGCGCAGCCACTGGAAGACGGCAGGCATTTCCGCGTTATCAAAGTCATGCCGGGCAGGCACCGCTTCGAAGGGATGCGGCGGCAAGGCGGGGCCTTCGACTTCAAGCTGCGGTGCAAGACCTCCCGCGGCAAGCCGCAGCCAGCCGTCCTCCCCCCAGACGCATTTCTGGATCGCCGTCTCCCGGCCCATCTGGCAGCGGTTCTGACCCAAGCGCGGCCGGCCCATCAGGTGCACCATGTAGGTTTCGCCCGATTGCGTCTCGACGATATCGCCATGACCGGCGCGCTGGATCGGGTTGTCCGGATCGAAACGGGAAGTGACCAGATGAGTGTCCGGATGAAGCTCGTATGGTCCCCCGATGCGCCGGGCGCGGGCCAGGGTCACGGCATGGTCGTAGCCCGTGCCCCCTTCCGCCGTCAGCAGGTAGTACCAGCCGTCGCGCTTATAAAGATGCGGTCCTTCGACCAGCCCCAAGGGTGTTCCCCTGAAGATGTTGCGGATCGGCCCGACGAGTTTTCCCGCCTCCGGATCGAATTCCTGCAGCGCGATCCCGGTAAAGGAATTTGTGCCCACACGGTGATCCCAGATCATGTTGAGATGCCACTTGCGGCCGTCGTCATCGTGAAACAGCGACGGGTCGAAGCCGGAGGAATTGGTGTAGACCGGATCGGACCACGGACCTTCGATCGATGGCGCCGTGACGATGTAGTTATGCGCGTCCTTGAAGGCCCCGTCCTTGCGCTTCACATCCGTATAGACCAACCAGAACTTGCCGTCGGCATGGGTGAGGCATGGGGCCCAGATGCCGCAGGAATCCGGATTGCCGCGCATGTCGAGCTGTTCCGGCCGGGTCAGCGGACGGGTGACCAGCCGCCAGTTCTTCAGATCCTTCGAATGATGGATCTGCACGCCGGGATACCACTCGAAGGTGGAGGTCGCGATGTAATAGTCGTCGCCGACACGGCAGATGGACGGATCCGGATTGAACCCCGGCAGGATCGGATTGACGATTTTCTGAGGTGCGTTACTCATTTACGGCCTCCAAATGGTTTCCCCCCGGAAACGGCTTGGTTTTGTCGTTGTGTGATCAGGTATTCGGGTCGGTCGAAGCGATCGGTTCGGAAATCTCGGGCAGATTGTCCTTCAGGAACACGTCGATGCCAATGCGTTCCTGCCCCTCGATGATCGGTGCACCGTCGCAGAGCGCCTTCAGGACCCGGATCGCGCTGCGGATTTCGTGGCCTGGATCCTGGGCGATGACCGCGTCAAGCACGCCGTCCCGCAAGGCATCATAGGTATAGGGCGTCAGTTCGTGACCGATGAAGGTGACACCGTCGGCCCCTCCGCTTTCGGTCAGCGCCGCAATCGTGCCGCGGTTGCCCGCGCCCATATTGTAGAGCCCGGCAAGGTCAGGGTGCTCGGCAAGCAGTTTCCTGACCAGATCCGCGTTGCGGGCATTGTCGTCCCGGCCTTCGCGCACCTTCAGCAGTTCCAGGTGCGGGAAGTCGCTTTCCAGCACCTCCCGGCAGCCATCATAACGCTCGGCGTGATCGCGCAGCCCCAAGGACCCGGCAATGAAGGCGATCTTCGCCGGCGCCCTGGGCAGGAACCGGCCGAGAAGGCGGCCGGCCGTGCGGCCCGCTGCCATGTTGTCGATGCCGACGAAATGCTGGCGCGTGGACGACGGATGATCGGAGACGAGTGTCACCACCGGAACGCCCCGGTCCTGCAACCGGTCGATAGCAGCCTGTACCTCCGGAAAGGCCGGGGCGACAACCGCGACCCCATCGCATTGCGACCGGTCGAGCAGCGCCAGCGTGCCCGCCACCCGGTGGCCGTCAAAGGCATCGATCGGCTCCACATGCACATGCATTCGGTCGCCGCTCATGGTCTCGGCATGCGACAGTGCTTCCCTCGTGAGGTCTTCCATGAAGGCGTTGGGGCCGTTCGGCAGCAGGAAATGCAGCCGGTAGAGCCTCTTCTTGGCAAGGCCCGCGGCAAAGACGTCGGGTTTATAGTTCAGCGTCTCGACGGCCTGTTTGACCTTCTCGATCGTCACCTTGCGCACGCCAGGGCGCCCGTTCAGCACGCGGTCGACCGTCGCAAGGCTGACCCCTGCCGTGTCGGCCACATCGTGTATCGTAACGCGCTTCATTCCGCCCCCCGGCAATCTGCCATGAGCCGTTTTCCGTCATCCGGTTCGATTTCCCCTCATCCTGAGGAGGACCGTCAGGTCCGTCTCGAAGGATGGGACGCTTGTTCCGGAGTTTTCCGCCCATCCTTCGAGACAGCGCTTGCGCGCTTCCTCAGGATGAGGGGGAACAAGTTGACAGCATCGGAACCGATTGAAGGTTAGCCCAGTCCAGCCACTATACCCATGAATGAGGAGCGATCATCAAAAAATGCTGCGCTGCGCAAGCTCTTCTACGAATTGATGAATGGAGCCGTCAGACCACCTGCCCGGCGGCGTGCCCGGACGACCACGCCCACTGGAAATTGAAGCCGCCGAGATGGCCCGTGACGTCAACCGCCTCGCCGATGAAATAGAGCCCCGGCACCGAAGCGCTTTCCATCGTCTTGGAGGAAAGTTCCTTTGTGTCGACGCCGCCGAGCGTCACTTCCGCCGTGCGATAACCTTCCGTGCCGACCGGCGTCAGCTGCCAGCGATTGAGCTGGTCCGCCGCCCGTCGCAGCACCTTGTCGGACTGGTCGGCAAGACGCCCCTTCAGGGAAAAGGCCTGCGCCAGTTCCTCCGCCAGCCGGTTGGGCAGAAGCAGGCCAAGCGCCGTCTTCAGGTCCTGTTTCGGGCTCTCCTGACGTGCCCGCCGGAGGGTTTCGAAGACGTCGCTGGAAGGTGAAAGGTTCACCGAGATCGGCTGTCCCTCCTGCCAATAGGAGGAAATCTGCAGGATCGACGGACCGGAGAGGCCGCGATGGGTGAAGAGCAGGCCCTCGCGGAAGGAGGTCTTCTGGAACGAGACCACCGCATCCACCGACACACCGGCAAGCTTGCTGCAAAGATCCCTGTTGGCATCCGAGAATGTCAGCGGCACAAGCGCGGCCCGCGGCGCAATCACGCTCAGGCCGAACTGTTTCGCCAGCTCATAGCCAAAGCCCGTTGCGCCCATTTTCGGGATCGAAGGACCACCGGTTGCGACCACCAGCGACCTTGCCCGGAGAGGCCCCTTGGAGGTCGCAACGGAAAAACGGTCGTCCGGCTTCCCGACCGCCTTGATCTCCGTCTCCAGCTGCAGCTTGCCGCCGGCAGCTTCCAGTTCGGTGAGCAGCATGCGGATGATGTCCCTAGCGCTGTCGTCGCAGAAGAGCTGTCCGAGGGTTTTCTCGTGCCAGGAAATGCGATGCTTTTCGACCAGCTTCAGGAAGTCGTGCTGGGTGTAGCGCTTGAGCGCCGAGACGCAGAACCGAGGGTTCTGCGAGAGAAAATTAGCCGGCGAACAATGGATGTTGGTGAAGTTGCAGCGCCCGCCCCCGGAGATCCGGATCTTCTCCGCCGGGCTTTTGGCATGGTCCACCACGAGCACTGATCGCCCGTGCTTTGCCGCCTCAATCGCACACATCAGCCCGGCAGCCCCGCCGCCAAGAACCAGAACATCCAGATCACGCATGGCGGGCTGTATAGCGGGATTTCTCTGAGGGGGTAAGAGCGACGTGAAAGTGTTTTTTCCTCGCCATCATTCCGGACATGTGCAGCCAGAGCTGCACGCTGATCCGGAATCCAGCACGTCAGCGTGAGCATGAGCGAACACTTCTTGAATAAGGGGAACAAGGCCGCGCTGGCGCGCGAAATACGTCTGGATCCCGGATCTGCGCGCAGCGGGGCTGCGCTTGTCCAGGATGACGGTGGAGGTGTTTGCGGCGCTTCAAAACAAAACCGGCGGCCCTTGCGAGCCGCCGGTCTCTTTTAGAAGCTCTTCGAAGCGAAAAACTTACTGCATCTGGGTCAGGACTTCGAAGCCTTCGGAGCCGACTTCCCAGAGGGCGTAGGTGCCCGGAACGTCGCCCTTGGCGTCGAAATTGTGGTCGCCAGCCGCGCCCTTGTAGTCGATGGCCGTGCCGGCTGCGATCAGCTCCTTGGCCTTCTTCCACTCGCCCGGCAGGATCGGTTCGCCTTCGCCGTTGGAAACTTCCATCATGGCGGCAGCGACGTCTTCCTTCTTGCCGCCGGCCTTCTCGATGGCAAGCGCCAGCAGGAAGGCTGCGTCATAGGAGGTGGTCACGAAGATCGCATCCGGGTCTCCGCCGATGGCCTTGAAGGCTTCGTTGAAGACTTCGAGCGACTGCGACTGTTCGCCGACCGGGGAGGACGCGACGAAACCGCTGAGATTTTCGACGCCGAGTTCGTTGATCACCGCTTCGGACTTCATGCCGTCACCGCCGACGAACTTCTCGAAGAAGCCGTTTTCCAGCGCCTGGCGCAGGATGGTGAGGCCGGTGCCGTCGCCATAGTCGAAGATGACCAGGGTGTCGGCATCGCCCTTGGCGAGTTCGGCAAGGTTCGAGCGGTAGGAGGCCTTGCCTTCCTCATGCGCTGCGAACTGGGTGATCTCGCCGCTGAGTTCATCGACGAACTCCGCCTTGAAGGCATTGGCAAGGCCGGTGCCGTAGTCGTTGTTGAGATAGGCAACGGCGACCTTCTCGTAGCCCTGTTCCTTCAGGGTGCGTGCAAGCGCGCGGCCCTGATAGTCGTCGGACGGCACGGTGCGGAAAACGGTGCCCTTGTCTTCGAGGTTGGAGATTTCCGGCGAGGTGCCGGACGGCGTGATCAGGGTAATACCGGCCGGAATGGTGACGGAACCGGCGGCAGCCAGAACGGCACCCGAGCAATGCGGACCGACGATGCCGACGACGCCTTCGATGTTGACGGCCTTGGTGGCGGCGTCCGTGCCGTTCTGCGGGTTGCAGGCGCTGTCGCCGACGACGCCGACCAGATTTTCACCGGCACCGATGCCGCCCTGTTCGTTGACCTGCTCAATGGCCATCTGGGCCGAGTCGATCATGGCAGGGGCCATGGCCGCGATCGGGCCGGAGATGCCGCCGAGCAGACCGATTTTCACGTCGGCCATCGCCGGAGCGGTTGCGAGCGCTGTTGCGGTCATCAGACCGGCAGCAAGCGTAAGAAGCCTGGTTTTCATGATAGTACCTCCTCAAAAATCCGGTCTTCGCCGGAACTCTTGTGTTTTCGGGGCAAATTCGCCGGAACCGGCAGTCTGCCCCGGGGAACGGACCTAAATGTGATCCGCACCCGATTTCTTCGCCCGCCGGTCGCCGCGGAGCGGTTCCGGCAGCAGGCCCTCGGGCCGGAACCGCAGCACCAGCTGCAGCATCAGGCCGATCAGGAACAGGCGGATATATTTCGCCTGGATGGCGTATTCGGGCGGCAGGCGGTCGGTGGCGATTTCCGACATGGACCAGATGATCCACACGACAGCCGCGCCCAGGATGGCGCCGCGGTTGTTGCCGGAGCCGCCGAGGATCAGCATGATCCAGACGAGGAAAGTCGCCACCATCGGATCGATGGCTTCCGGCGTGATCGAGCGGTTGAAATGGGCAAACAGCGCCCCGCCCAGCCCCATCAGAGCCGCGCCGAAGATGAAGGCCTGCAGGCGGCGGAATTCGACATCCTTGCCCATGGCCTTGGCGGCGCCCTCATTGTCGCGGATCGCGCGCATCATGCGGCCCCAGGGCGCGTTGAACTGGCGCTCCACGAGGATATAGGCGGCCACCAAAACCACCAGCACGATGGCAAGATAGGCCGCCTGCGAGGCGAGATAGGCCATGTCCTGAGCCAGCCCCGGAAACTCCGTGCCAGGACGCGGAATGCCGGCGATGCCGCGCGCGCCGTTGGTCAGCGCCGGTTCCGACTTGATCACCAGGCGGATGATCTCGGCAATGCCGATTGAAGCAATCGCCAGATAGTCGGAGCGGAAACGCAGACAGATCTTGCCGATGGGCCAGGCGACGAGCGCCGCGGCCACCATGGCGCCGATCCAGCCGATGACGAAGTGCAGGTCGAAGCCGCCAAGACGGCCTTCGTCGAATTCCGTCGTCAGAACGGCCGACGTATAGGCGCCGACGGCGAAGAAGCCGGCAATGCCGGCATTGAAGAGACCGGCAAAACCCCACTGGATGTTGAGACCCAGTGCCAGCAGCGCATAGATGCCGATGAAGATCGCCATGAAGAGGGCGTAGTTGAGAAGACCGAGATATTCCACGTTCCCGCCTCCCTTATAGAACCTTGCCCTTGAGCAGCCCGGTCGGGCGCACAAGCAGCATGAAGAGCAGGATGGCGAAGGCCATCGCGGCCTTGTACTCGCTCGGGATCACCAGCACCGACAGCTCCTCGGCGATGCCGACGACGAGCCCGCCCAGCACGGCCCCCTCGATGCGTCCCACACCACCCAGAATGGCGGCAGCGAACATCGGCAGCAGCATCTGCCAGCCCATCAGGGCCTTCAGCTCGGTGTTGAGGCCGAGGAAGAAGCCGGAGGCGGCGCACAGTCCGCCCGCGATCACCCAGGTCAGCATCACCACCTTCTTGTTGTCGATGCCCGACAGCAGCGCCAGGTTCGGGTTGTCCGACATGGCACGCATGGCCTTGCCCCATTTGGAGCGGGTCAGGAACAGATGCAGGCCGCCGACCAGCAGGATCATTGCGAGCAGGGTATAGAGCTCCCGGTCGCGGACGCGCAGGCCGAAATAGTCATGCGGACGGACGATGCCGCGGCTGTAGGTTTCCGTATCGACGCCCCAGACGACCTGCACGACGGCACGGATCATCAGGGCGATGCCGAGCGAAGCCATCACGGTGACGATCTTCGGCCGCTCGCGCAGATGCTCGTAGAAGACCTTGTCCACACCGACGGCAACGGCAGCCGTCGCCAGGATCGCGATCGGCAGGGCGACGTAGGGAGAGATACCGAGGCCGGTGACGCAGGCAAGCGCGATGAAGGCGCCGAGGGTTGCAAGATCACCATGGGCGAGATGCGCATAGCGCAGGATGGCGAAGATCAGCGTGATGCCGACAGCACCCAGCGCATAGATCGACCCGAGCACGACGCCCGGAATGACGTAGAAATTGATGAGTTCCATGAATTCCATGCCGCTCAGCCCCCCAGGAACATTTCGGCGACTTCGCGGTCGGCAAGAAGATCGGCACCGGTGCCTTCGTGGCGGTTCTTGCCGGCGGCAAGCACGTAGCCCCGGTCGGCAAAGGCGAGCGCCTGCTTGGCGTGCTGCTCCACCAGCAGGATGGCAACACCGGTGTCGCGCACGTCGCGGCATATCCGGAAGATCTGTTCCATGTATTTGGGAGACAGGCCCGCGGTCGGCTCATCCAGAAGCAGCAGTTTGGGGTCCAGCATCAGCGCCCGGCCCATCGCCACCATCTGGCGCTGGCCGCCGGAAAGCGATCCGGCAAGCGTCTTGCGGCGTTCCTTCAGATCCGGGAACAGGTCATAGACCCGGTCATAGGCGGCGGAAAGATCTCCCTTTTTCAGGAAGCCGCCCATTTCCAGATTCTCGTGGATCGACATTTCCCGGAAGATGTTGTCGACCTGCGGCACGTAGCAGATGCCGCGCTGGACGATGCGATTGGGAGCCCAGCCGGTGATGTCGTCGCCGTCGAACAGCAACTTGCCGCCGCGGATGGTAAGCAGACCGAAGACGGATTTCATGGCGGTGGATTTGCCCGCACCATTGGGGCCGACAATGACGACGATCTCGTCCTGCTCCACCCGCATCGAGACATCCTGCAGGATATCGGCCTCACCGTAACCGCCGGTGATGCCCTCCATGGAAAGAAGCGCTGTCATGCGGCGTCTCCCGTGGTCTCGCCGAGATAGGCTTCCAGGACTTCGGGGTTGGAGCGCACTGTCTGAAAATCACCCTCGATCAGCACCTTGCCCTCGGCCATGCAGACGACCGGGTCGCACAGTTTCTCGATCATTTCCATGTCGTGTTCGATCAGGATGAAGGTGTAGCCGCGTTCCTTGTTGAGGATCTCGATCTTTGTCTCGAGCTTGCGCAGCAGCGTGCGGTTGACGCCGGCTGCCGGTTCGTCCAGCAGCACCAGCTTCGCATCGGTCATCATGGTGCGGCCGAGTTCCAGAAGCTTCTTCTGGCCACCGGAGAGGTTGCCGGCGGGCTCATGCGCAACATGGGTCAGTTCAAGGAAAGCCAGCGTCTCATAGGCTTTCTTTTCCACCTCAGCCTCGGCTGCCTTTACCCGGCCCCATGCAAACCAGTTGGAAAAGAGGCTTTCGCCCGGCTGCGACGGCGGCACCATCATCAGGTTTTCCAGCGCCGTCAGCTTGTGAAATTCGTGCGGGATCTGAAACGTGCGGACCAGTCCCTTGTGGAACAGCTCGTGGCTTTCCAGACTGGTGACATCCTCACCCAGAAACCGGATCGTGCCGCTGGTCGGCTGCAACGCGCCTGCGATCAGGTTGAAAAGCGTTGTCTTCCCGGCCCCGTTCGGGCCGATCAATCCGGTGATGCTGCCTTCCCCGACGCGGAACGAGCAGCCATTCACCGCCCTGAATCCGCTGAAATCCATGACGAGCCGATCAAGCTCCAGCATTCATGCTCCTCGCCGCTCCCAACGGTCGTTCTTCTTTTTCTTTTGCCGCCTGTCCGTTGACCGGACTTCTTCAGAGCGGGCGCAAAATGGCCCGCACCGGCGCGGCGTCCAGCCCTTCTAGCTTCATTGGCAGCGCAATCAACTCATAATCACCGGGTTCCACCGCAGAAAGAGCAAGATTTTCCAAAATCCGCATGTCGCGGGAACGGGCGATCCCGTGGCTCGGCAGATTTTCCGAACCGTCCGGATCGACAGACGGGACATCCACCCCGATCAGCCTCACGCCGGCATCGGCAAGCAGCGTCATCGAGTCGGGCGCCAGGGCGCGGTAGCCGTCCGGCCAGACCAGGGGATCGCGCTCCTCGCCGAGCCGGACCAGGACACGCGGCGGACAGCCCTCCAGAAAAGGTGCCAGGTCCTCCGGCTGGCAGAGCGCTCCTGCCCCGCGTGCATCGATCAGCCTTGCCGGACCGACGAAGTCATGCAGGTCGAGCTGGTCGATGCCAAGGCCGTCCGGGTCGTAGTGAAGCGGCGCGTCCGCGTGAGCGCCGCAATGGCTGGACATGGAAAACTGGCCGACATTCACCGGGCAATCGTCGGAGATCTCCACCGTCCAGGACGCCTCGTAAGGTGCATCGCCCGAATAGACCGCGATTCCCGGCCGCACCGGCGGTGTGATGTCGATAAGGTCAGTCATTCGTCAAGATCCCGAGTTCGGTCCGGCTGGCACGGCTGCCGGGAGAGAACCATGGCAAAGTCAAAGTTGCAAAGTTTTCCGGACTGTACCCGGCACTCTTCCAGAACCGGAGCGGTTGCGATGACTACGCAACAAACCCTTCAATTCTCTGTAAATTTTATCGAGGGCAAATATTCATTCTTTGGAATTTAGACGTATCAGCAGGTCTCGTTAAGATTGCCAGCGGATTTCTTGATTTTGAATTGAATGGTATATTCTCGATCATTAAACTTTCGCAGCGATACTGAATACAACATCGGTATCCGGACAGTTGTCTCTGCCAATTGCCCGGATATGCCCCTGACTTCCACCTTCGTCTCTTGTGGAGATTGAACCTGTCCCGTTTGCCCGATCTATCCCAGACGACGCGCGAAAAAGACGGGTCACTCGGCTCTCTGCCTATGGATATTCCGGACGGCAGAGTGGATCGGGATCTGATCTTTTCCGTTTACGACCGTCTCGACACGGGCATCTGGATATTCGACTTCGATCAGAAGCACATCATCTGGGCAAACCGCAAGGCACTGGAAATTACCGGCTCGGAGACGCTGGAAGAGCTGCGCGCCCGCGACATGGGGGCGGACATGTCCCATTCCGTCGAGCAGCGGCTGCGCCAGTACCAGCAGGATTTCAGCAAGCACGACGTCAGCTTTTCGGAGATCTGGACGCTCTATCCCAAGGGCAAGGCAGAGGTGCTGCAGGTTGTCATGAGCGGCATTCGCCTGAAGGACGGGCGCATGGCCCTTCTGTGCGAAGGCCGGCCGCATCACGAACAGCAGCCGGAAACGCTGCGCAGCGCCGAAGCGTTGATGCACACCACGGTGATGATCTCGCTGTTTTCCGAAAACGGCGCCCCGCTTTACCGCAACACCGCGTCGAGGGCGGCCTGCATCGGTATCGAAACGGAATTCGAGCTCCAATTCGTCGATCCCGGCGAGGCGCAGCGGCTGCTCGAACGCGTCGAAAAGGAACGTTCCGCCGGGCAGGTGGCCAATGTCAGGACCAGCGCCGGCACGCGCTGGCACGAGGTGACGATCCGGGCCTGCCACGATGCCGTGACGGGCCAGCCGGCCTATCTTGTCAGTGAAATCGATGTCACCGAACTGCACGAGACCAAGGAGCGGGCGCAGTACCTTGCCAGTCACGACACGTTGACGGGCCTGTCCAACCGCACCTATCTCAAGGAACGGCTGGCGCAGGTGCTGCGTACGGCGGAAGACACGAGCCAGACGGCAACGCTCTATCTGGTCGATCTCGACGATTTCAAGATGGTCAACGACTCGCTCGGCCATGCAGCCGGTGACAACCTGCTGCAACTCGTCGCCCGCAAACTGAAGGACCTTGCCGGACCGGACGACATCGTCGCGCGGCTCGGCGGCGACGAATTCCTGATCTGCCACCTGGAAAAACCCGGCCTCAACAGTCCGGACTGGTTCGGCCAGTCGCTGCTGCTCGCCTTCTCGACACCGCAGATCCTTGAAAACAAGCCGCGCCGCGTCGGGCTCAGCATAGGCTATGCCCACTACCCGGAGGACGGCGCCAGCATCGACCAGCTCATGCGGCACGCCGATCTGGCCCTTTACCAGGCCAAGACGGAACCCAAGAACAAATGCGTGCGCTTCCGCGAAAGGATGCGGCTCTTGCGCGACGAACACCTGACCATCAAGAAGGACCTGGAACGGGCCATTCGCGACGGCCAGTTCCTGCTTCACTACCAGCCGATCGCCTGCACGCGCACGGACCGGGTCGTTGCCGCCGAAGCCCTTATCCGCTGGCAGCACCCTTCAAAAGGCCTGATCAATCCGGATGAGTTCATCCCGATTGCCGAGGAAACCGGTCTCATCAACGAGATCGGCGCCTGGGTCTGCCACAGTGTCGGCTCCATGCAGGCGGAGCTGGCACGCCGGAACCTCGCCGTGCCGCTGGCCATGAACGTGTCTCCGCGGCAATTGTCCGACCCGGTTTTCCTGTCGCGCATGCAGACGCTGCCGATGGAAACGGGCTGCGATCCGGGCCAGATCTCGCTGGAAATTACGGAGAACGTGCTTCTGGGCGACATTCCGCATGCCTATGACACACTGACTTCGCTGAAGAAGGCCGGCTACAGGATCGTCATCGACGATTTCGGCACGGGTTATTCGAACCTTGCCTACCTGCACAACTATCCGATCGACGGCATCAAGATCGACCGCATGTTCATGGCCGACATCGAAACCGGCGGCGCCATCGTCAAGCTGATCCTGTCGCTCGCTTCGGCCCTCGGTGCCAGCGTCGTCGCCGAAGGTGTGGAAACGATCGGTCAGCGCACCTGGCTGTCGGAAAACGGCTGCAACCGCTTTCAGGGCTTCCTCTATTCCAGACCGGTAGCGGAAGACCAATTCAGATCCATGCTGCAGACCCAGACGCGCATTTCCGCTCTTTGAAGGCGGGGTAACGCTGCCCGTCAGGTCACCTTCGCACGGGTCTTGAACTCCGGCGTGTTCCAGCTCCCGCTTTCCAGAATGTCGCGCAGGATATCGACCGCACCGATGACATCCTGGTGCGACAGATAAAGCGGCGTAAAGCCGAAGCGCATGACGTCGGGCGCGCGGAAATCGCCGATGACGCCGCGGGCAATCAGCGCCTGCATCACCGCATAGCCTTCGGCAAAGCGGAAGGAGACCTGGCTGCCGCGCGCCGCCGGGTCGCGCGGGCTGGCAAGCTCCAGGCCCGGGCACCTGGCCTCCACCTCGGCAATGAAGAGTTCGCTGAGCGAAATGGACTTGGCTCTGATATCGGCCATATCGACATCTTCAAAGACATCCAGCGCCGCATGGAGGCTGGAAAGCGCCAGGATCGCCGGTGTTCCGACCGTCATGCGGGCAATGCCCGTCACCGGGCGGTAATCGAGATCGAAGGCAAATGGCGCTTCGTGGCCCATCCAGCCGGTCAGCGGCGAGGTCACCTTCTCCTGATGCTCCGGCGCGACATAGAGGAAAGCCGGTGCCCCCGGACCGCCGTTCAGATACTTGTAGCCGCAGCCAACGGCGAAATCGGCTTTCGTTCCGGCAAGATCGACCGGGATGGCACCGGCGGAATGGGCAAGGTCCCAGATGGCGATTGCGCCTGCCGCATGGGCTGAACGCGTCAGATCCGCCATGTCGTGCACGCGGCCGGTGCGATAATCGACCTGGGTCAGCATCACCGCAGCGACGTCTTCGGTGATCGCGTCCTTGACCGCTTCGGGGTCAACGATCTTCAGCTCGTGGCCCTTGGCCAGCAGCTCCTTCAGACCCGCGGCAACATAAAGATCGGTCGGGAAGTTGCCGTTGTCGGACAGGATGACCTTTCGGCCCGGTCGCAAGGACAAGGCCGCCGACAGCACCTTGAAGACATTGACCGAGGTGCTGTCGCAGGCCACGACCGAGCCCTTCGGCGCGCCGACCAAGCGGGCGATGCGGTCGCCGGTGCGGGCCGGAAGGTCGATCCAGCTGTGCGTGTTCCAGGCGCGGATGAGGCTGGTGCCCCATTCCTTCGTCACCACCTCGCTGATGCGTGCGGGAACATGTTTCGGCAGCACACCGAGCGAATTTCCGTCGAGATAGATGACGCCCTCCGGGATCTGGAACGCGTCCTTCTTGGACGCCAGGACATCGGTCAGGTCTGCCGGGTGCTGCGAGGTCATGTGAGGCTCTTGTCTGGAATAGTTGCATTTGAAAGGAAGCCGCACGCTATCAAAGCGCCATTTCGCAAACAACTGTTTCCGTGAACCGTTTCACCCGCCCGGCAACGGCGAAAGAAAACGCCTGTTCCGGGGGCATGTCGCAAATAACACAAAAATGCCCGTTTGAATGGAGGAGCGCATGACGCTATCTGTTAGCCTGAAATCCAGGCGCCGGAGAACCGGCGCTCCGACGAAAGCGGTCTCCAAATAGATGTTCATCAGCGTCTTCGATATCTTCAAAATCGGCATCGGGCCTTCCAGTTCGCACACTGTCGGCCCCATGGTCGCCGTCCATCGTTACCTCGACAGGCTGCGCGGCCTGGCAGGTGCCGAAAGCCGGGCTGCGCGGATCACCGTCACCCTGCACGGCTCGCTCGCCTTCACCGGCAAGGGCCATGCGACCGACAAGGCCGTCTGCCTCGGCCTTCTGGGCGCCCGTCCCGACACGCTCGACCCGGACCAGGTCGAACCGATGCTGGAGGTCCTGGCGCAGGAACAGAAGCTGGTCATCGCCGGCCTGCCGGAGCTGCATTTCGATCCTGCGCGCGATGTCATCTTCGACTATGGCCCACCGCTGTCGCTGCATGCCAACGGCATGACCTTCCATCTACTGGATGCATCCGGCGCGATCATCGACACCTTCGTCTATTATTCGATCGGCGGCGGTTTCGTCGTCAGCGAATCCGAATTGCGGAAGACCTCCAACGAGCCGGTCAACGAGCTCGCCAAGCAGGATGTGCCCTTCCCCTTCGCGACGGCAAAACAGATGCTGGCGATGGGACGGGAGGCCGAACTTTCCATCGCCGAAATGAAGCTGCAGAACGAATGTTCCGACAAGCCGCTGGAAGAGGTCGAGGAAGGCATCGACCGGCTGTGGTCGGCAATGGATTCGTGCATCAACCGCGGCATCACGCAGAGCGGCATCCTGCCGGGCGGCCTCAAGGTGAAACGCCGCGCAGCCGACATTTACCAGAAGCTCATCCGCGAAGGCCGGACGAACCCGCCTTTCGAACATAACGTGGTCGACTGGCTCGGCGTCTATGCCATGGCAGTGAACGAGGAAAACGCCGCCGGCGGGCGTGTCGTGACAGCCCCCACCAATGGTGCGGCCGGCGTCATTCCGGCGGTCACCCGCTATTACCTCGACCATTGCCCCGGTGCCGATGCCAAGGGCGTGCGCACCTTCCTGCTGACGGCGGCGGCCATCGGCGGCATCATCAAGTCCAACGCCTCGATCTCCGGCGCCGAAGTCGGCTGTCAGGGCGAAGTCGGATCAGCATCCGCAATGGCGGCGGCGGGCCTTTGCGCGGCGCTCGGCGGCACCAACGAGCAGATCGAGAACGCGGCCGAAATCGCTCTGGAACACCATCTCGGCATGACCTGCGATCCCATTGCCGGCCTTGTCCAGGTCCCCTGCATCGAGCGCAATGCGCTTGGCGCGGTCAAGGCGGTGACGGCGGCCTCGCTGGCCCTGCGCGGCGACGGCTCGCATTTCGTGCCGCTGGACGGCTGCATCGAGACCATGCGCCAGACCGGCATGGACATGATGGAGCAGTACAAGGAGACCTCGAAAGGCGGCCTGGCGGTCAACATCGTCGAGTGCTGATCCGTGGAAATGGCGTTAACGTAAGCTGATCGATTCGGCGGCAGCTTTTGCCGTCGGCCCCACCTTGCGAGTGAGCCATGCCCGTATCCGTCACGCCCTTCATCGCCGGTCTCCTGGCTCTGCTTTATCTTCTTCTCAGCGCACGCGTCATCGCGGTGAGAAAGTCCGAGCGGATCGGCATCGGGGACAAGGGCAACCTCGCCCTGCTGCGGCGGATGCGGGTTCACAGCAACTTCGCAGAATATGTGCCGATTGCGCTGCTGCTCCTGCTCATGCTGGAAATGATGGGTGGCGCCCCCTGGCTGCTCTGGACGCTTGGCGCTGCACTCCTTGCCGGTCGCGTGCTGCATGCATATGGCGTCAGCCGGGATCCCGAACCACTCATATTCCGCATGACCGGCATGGTGCTGACCTTCGCCATGATCGCCATCGCGGCCCTCGCCGACCTGGTCCTGTCGGTGAACGGCAACCTGCTCACGTGATCAGATCTGCTGCAGCCGCGTCTTGTGGGCGTGGGCGATGTGGAGGCGGGCTGCGGTTTCGGCGGCAGCGCTGTCGCCCCCGGCAATCGCCTTGACGATGGCCGCATGTTCTTCCACCGCCGTCTCGCGCCGCTCGGGCGTATCCAGCGTGGTGCCCGCCATTAGGATCAGCGACAGGCGCAGATGGTCGATCTGGTCGACCAGGTAGCGGTTGTGCGAGGCCAGGCACAGACGCCGGTGGAATTCGCGGTTGGAACGGACCAGACTGTCCTTGTCGGCAATGCGCTGGCGGTCTGCGGTCACCAGGTCCTGCAGGATCTCGATTTCCGGTTTGGAGGCATGCTTTGCGGCAAGGCCTGCTGCGGTGCCTTCCAGCACCTCGCGCATGAAATAGACCTCGTTGATCTGGCCGTGATCCAGCGTCGGCACCACCATGCCGCGGTTGGGCTCGTGCACGGCGAGCCCTTGCGCCTCCAGCCGCTTCAGCCCCTCGCGGATCGGCGTTCGCGAGACGCCGAATTCCTCGGCCAGATCCGCCTCGCGCAGGCGGTCGCCGGGCTTCAGAACCCGTTCCTCGATAAGGCCGATCAGCCGGTGATAGATTTCAGATCCGTTCATGTCATCTGGTTATCGGCAAGCGCAGGTTCGCGCAAGTGACCGTAGCGTCACCGAACTGCCCCTTTTCGCCCCTCCATCTGAGGAAAAATTACACTGTCAGAAGGCCCATTTAACTTTCCGCCTTTAATAAAATTGTATTTTTCTTGACCGTTCCAACGAATAGACTTGGCCAAAACATCGAATGCGAATGTAATATCGAAAGGTCGCACCAACCCAAAACCAAACAACTGCAGGATCTTTTCTTCCAGACGAAACGAAAGCGCGAACATGTATCGCCTCGTTATTACAACCTGCATTTTTATCCTGTCCGCGTGCCTGCACGCGGGAGCGTCCTGCATCGGTGTCATTCCGGCCGGCGCGGAACATTTGTTCTGGCTTGAGGTGATCCGCGGTGCCAGGACCGCGGCTGCGGAGCACAAGTTTCAGACCTATGTCCGCTCTCCCAACACGGAACGCAACGAAGCCGGACAGATCCTCATCATCGAAAAGGCGCTGGACGAAGGCTGCAGGGGTATCCTGGTTGCTCCGAACACCACCGATGTCACGTCGAAAATCCCGCGGCTGGCGGAAACCGGAACGCCGGTCGTCTATTTCGACCGGGACATGGGCGGATCGCCGGCAAGCATCATCAAGACCGACAATTTCGAGGCCGGAGCCCTGGCAGGGCGGGAACTGGTCAAGCGCATGAACAACACCGGCCGGGTGGCGGTGCTGCGCATGCATATCGAGGTGACATCGACGACCGACCGGGAAGCCGGATTCCTGAGCGCCATTCAGGACAGTGGCCTGCGGGTGGTGCACGAACAATATATCGGGGCGACCGTCGAGGAAGCCCGCGAATACACCTCCATGATGGTTCATAGCGGGCTCGGGTTCGACGCCATCTTCACGCCGAATGAATCGACGACGCTCGGCACCTTGCTGACACTCAAGCAATTGAAGCTCGCAGGCAAGGTTCATCATGTCGGGTTCGACTTCACGCCCGTCCTTCTTGCGGCGCTCAGGAAAGGCGAAATCTCTGGCCTGATCCTCCAGCAACCCTACAAGATGGGGTATGTCGGAACGCAGATTCTGATCGAAGCGATGCAGGGAGAGAATGTCCCGAAATCGATCGCGATCCCCGCCTACTACGTCGATGCGGCCAACATCGACGATCCGGAGATCCAGGCGATCGTCGACGTCGATTACGAGTAGTTTCCAGCGAACTCAGGTGCCTGAAAGATACAGCCTGCCGCCAACAACCGGCTGGCCCGCCCCTGTCGTTTCCGGAAAGGTCGTCGGAAGCCCCGCCTTCAGCCGCGCCCCCAGAAAGGCCATTGCCTGGGCTTCCAGCGCATCGCCGTCGATCCGGTAGTTATCGGCGGAGACGACGTCGCCTTCAAGCAGACCTTGCAGGGCCTGCATCAGCACCGGATTGTGCCTTCCACCACCGCAGACAAGCCAGAGCCCGGGTGTCCTTGGCAAAAGCTTTTCCGACAGGGCAATTGCCCTTGCGGTGAAGGCAAGCAGCGTCGCCGCGCCGTCCTCGAGCGGGAGCCCTTCGGCAAAAGCACCGGAAAAGCTGTAGCGGTCGAGGGATTTGGGGCCGGGCTCGCTCAGGAAGGGATGCGACAACGCGGCTTCAAGCCGGGCCTCGTCCACTTGCCCCCTGGCAGAAATTGCCCCGCCTGCATCATAGTCCCCGGCACCGTGCCGTCGGACCCAGTCGTCCAGAAAGGCATTGCCCGGTCCGATGTCGAAAGCAAGCAGGCTGTCGCCGTCGATATAGGTGAGGTTGGAGACCCCGCCGATATTGAGGAAACAGAGTGGCTCACGGTCTTCGCCGACCAAGGTCTTGGCAAGGGCACGGTGATAGACCGGCACCAGCGGCGCTCCCTGCCCGCCGGCTGCCATGTCCGCCAGCCTGACATCTCCGATCACCGGCAGGCCGAGCACATCGGCAAGCATCTGCGGATTGCCAAGTTGCACGGTCTCGCCCGCCTTCGGGTCATGCCAGACCGTCTGCCCGTGGAAGACAACCGCATCGGGGGAAAGTCCGTGTTCGTCTAGGAACACTCCGATGGCCGCTGCATGGTCCTCGGTGACCGCCGCCGCAATCTCCGGCCAGGCCTGCCGCGCGGAGCCCTTCAGCGCGGCTGTTTCCAGCACACGCCGCTTCGTTTCCGGCCTGTAGGCCGATGTCTCGGCCGGGCCGAACCGCGCAATCGTCTGGCCATCCGTTGTTATCTCCGCCAGGTCGATGCCGTCGGCGGAGGTGCCGGAGATGGTGCCGAGGATGGACCAGGCTGTCACAGGCTCTCCTGAACCGCCTTGAGGCCGGCTTCGGCAATGTCGAACAGTTCGTTGATCTGCGCCTCGGTGATGATCAGCGGCGGGCAGAAGGCCATGGCGTCGAGCATGGCCCGCGAGATCAGCCCCTTTTCCTGGAAGACCGCATTGGCCTTTCCGCCAAGCGCGCCCGGTGTTGCCGCAAGCGCTTCATGGCGAAGTTCCGCCGCCCCGATGAGACCGATGCCGCGGGTCTCGATCACCAGCGGGTTTTCGGCAAGGCCCGCAAGGCGCTTCTGGAAGGCCGGGGCGATTTCCCGGACATGGCCGACAAGGTCACGCTCCTCGATGATCTTGAGGTTTTCCAGCGCCACGGCCGCCGCCACCGGATGACCGCTGCCGGTATAACCGTGGCCAAGCACGCCGATCTTGTGGCTTTCGTCGGCAATCGGCTGGTAGACCTTGTCGTTGATGAGAAGCGCTGAGATCGGCTGGTAGGACGAGGACAGCGCCTTCGAAAGCGTCATCATGTCCGGCTGCAGATTGTAGGTCTCGGTGCCGAACATGTTGCCGGTGCGGCCGAAGCCGCAGATGACTTCGTCGGCGACAAACAGGATGTCGTATTTCTTCAGGATCGGCTGCACCGCCTCCCAATAGCCGGCAGGAGGAACGACGACGCCGCCGGCGCCCATGACCGGTTCGGCGAAGAAGGCGGCAATGGTTTCCGGACCTTCGGCGAGGATCAGGTCTTCCAGGTCCTGCGCGCAGCGTTTGGCAAAGTCCGCCTCGCTTTCGCCGTCCTTCTTCATGGTGCGGTAGTGCGGGCTGGTGGTGTGCAGGATCTGCGGCAATGGCAGGTCGAAGGAGCGGTGGTTGTTCGGCAGGCCCGTGAGGCTGGCGGAGGCGACGGTGACGCCGTGGTAGCCGCGCATGCGGGAGATGATCTTCTTGCGCTGCGGCTGGCCGAGCGCGTTGGAGCGGTACCAGATCAGCTTGACGGCCGTGTCGTTGGCCTCGGAGCCGGAGTTGGTGAAATAGACCTTCGACATCGGCACCGGGGCCATCTCGATCAGCTTCTCGGCAAGCTCGATCGACGGTCCGTGGGTCTTGTAGGTGAAGGTGTGGTAGTAGGGCAGCTTTTCCATCTGCCGGGTCGCGGCTTCAACAAGCCGCTTTTCGCCGAAGCCGACGGCAACACTCCACAGGCCCGCCATGCCCTCGATATAACGCTTGCCATTGATATCCTCGACATAGATGCCCTCGCCCTTGTCGATCACCAGGGCGCCGGTCTCTTCCTGGCGCCTTGCATCGGCATAGGAATGAAGCTGAAAGGCGATGTCGCGGGCTTCGAGGGAATTGGGCAGCTGTGCCATTGAGGCCTCTTATGGGAAAGTTGGTGTGTATCGGCCGGACGACTCAACATCTCCGGCAGGGTGCCACACGCTAATGCGGCGAACGAATGCAGGCAATCTGGGCTGCGTCAGATTTCGGAAAAACGGACCAATCATCCGGATCTGCTAAAAGGCCTGTTTCAGCGAGTGCCGCGCGTCACAGGCGGTTTCCCGGCCTGCATCCTATCTTAGTCTTGTTCGTAACAAGGACACCTACCGGCCGGATACTCGGCCCCCCAATCGCATTCGGCCGGTGGTCTGGATGGGTGGAAGCGTTCGCTTCCGCCCGTTCTGGCTTTGCGTCACGAAAAGCTTGGTCAGTGCCCGGTTGCCTCGGCGGGAACACGTGAAACTGCTTCCGTGGCGGTCCAAAGCGCAACGTCGATCGACTGCCTGCGCCCGCGGATCGGAACGGCCTGCAAACGCGGCGGTGTCAGAGTTTCCCGGCCGGCGCCGGTCGCAGCTTCCACCAACGCCGCCGACAGTGCGACAGAAGCCTCGAAGGACTTGCCGACCTCCATCAGCCGGCTGGCCACGTTTACGCAATCGCCGGTCGCGGCGATCTGCTGTTGGTTTTCGTGGCCGAGCCGGGACAGGACCACAGGGCCGAAATGACCACCCACGCGGACCTCGCGAATATCCGCTTCCAGACCGGAGGCTGCGATCCAGACGCGCACCGCGCGGACGAGATCGAAGGCGCAGAGGCAGGCGTCAGTGGCATCCTGCGGCCGGGGATCGGGAATGCCGAAACCGATCATGGCTCCGTCGCCCATGAAATCGAGGACAAGGCCGTTGTTGCTGCCCGCCTCGTTGACGACAAGCGTGTGAAACTGCTTCAGAACATCGCGTGTGCGAGCGGGGCCAAGCTTTTCGCTGAGACCCGTGTAACCGGCCAGATCGACGAACAGGATTGCCGCATTCTGCTCTCGCGGTTCGGCAAGAAAGGCTGGGTCTTCGGCAATGCGCTGCGCCAGATGCGGTGCCTGGAACCGGCTGAGCGCTTCCCGTGCGGCGACCAGACGGCGCATGCGGAACCAGTCGAAACCTTCCCGCATCACCGCCAGGCCGATCACCGGCGGCACGCTGGCGGCAATCGGCAAGGCACCGTTCAGCCAGATGCCATTGTTGAAGCAGACCACGGCCACCACCAGCCATCCGACAAGCAGCAACAGATAGGCGATGGTCGCGGTGGCGAGTGGCAGAAAGGCGATCACCACCATACCGAGAAGGGTGATGGCAACCGCTGCCAGTGCGTCGAAACGGCGAACCGTGCTGTCGCGCAAAAGAACCGACCCGTCCAGCAGGTTGGATATGCCCGTCGCCAACACCTCAACGCCCGGCAGGATCGGGTCGAAGGGCGACGAGAAGCGGTCGCCGACACCCGTCGCCGTCACGCCGAGGAGCACCATGCGTCCGTTCAGCCTGGACCTTTCATCCCCATAGAGGAGCGCCTGTGCGCTGACCGTCTCGATGGTCTTTCCCTTGCCGTAATAATTGAGGGGTTGCTGCCATTGCAGATCGAGCGGCTGCAGCCTTCCATCGAGGCGGACGCCTTCCGCCGTGATGGAAGGCATCTTGCCGAGATAGCTGGCGATGGCCTGCAGACCGAAGGACGGCGCCAATCCATCGCTCGTGTTGAAGATCAAGGGAATGTGACGCGGCGTGCCACCGGGGTCGGTGGCGACATTGACGAGACCGACAGCGGCCGCTTCTGCAAAGGGGCCATAGGGCCGCAGCTCGTTCTCCGGGGCGGGCACCAGCACGGTTGCCGCCCGTTCCAGTGGAAACAGGCCGCCTGCGGCAATAACCGTCGGCAATCCGGCCATCGCGGCCGCCAGTTTTGCATCGACGTCTTCGTTCGTCGGACCGGTCAACAGGATGTCGATGGCAAGAGCCCTCGCACCAGCCTCCCGGATGCCGTCCACAAGCCGGGCGAGATACGTCCGGTCGACCGGATACCGGCCGATGGCGTCGACGGTGGCGTCATCGATCGCGACGATGGCAACCGTCTCCGGAGCTTCACGCGGACCGTTTATCTGGATGCGCAAGTCGAGCAGCACCGTTTCGAGCCGGTCGACGAGGCTGGCTTGGCCGGCCACGTGGATCTCGGCCAGCCATCCCGCCCAGAGCGCGCCGCAAATCAGCGCCAGCACCGCAAGGCCAGCATAGAGCCTGGATCTCATCGGGCGAAACGGGACAACAGGCCCGCGGCCCTCTCCTGCGACCAGGTTGCCGGGGTAAAGGGCACGCCCGGCGAGACATCAACGCCTTCACCCGGGGCGAGCACCACCTCGTCCGAACCGTCGGGACGGGACACAGCCACATGGCCGCGAACCACGAAGACCGAGGTCCGGTCCGAGGAGACATCGACCGCATAGACCGTGCCGCGGACGGCGGCAATGGCATGGGGCGTGCGCACCTGGAAGGGGCCGCTGCCGGGATCGACGTCGATCAGCACCGCTTCACCGCTCACATCGACCCCGTCCGGCCGGATCTGGCCGCTGTTTTCATCGATGCGAAAGGCGGAAGCAGCTTCCGCCTCGATCACGAGACCGTTGGCACACTGAAAGACGACCCGCGGCGGGTTGGGCAGCTCCGCCCGTGTGCAGCCCGGCACCGGCTGCGCCATCGCAGGCGAGAGGACCGCGAACAGAACAAGGCACAGGGCCGTGGCGATGAACCCGGCCAGCGCACCTGTCACTCCAAATCGACTTTTTGACATCCGTTTCTCGATAAGCTTGTCAAGGGCCGGGACTACATCCCATAAGATATGCTCATGGTATGACATATAGACCGTTGTAGCCACCGTTGTGCTGGCGGCAAAACTCCAAGGAAAGTGCGAGACATGGCCAATGACGAGGGATTGAACAAGGAAAAGCTGCTGGGACAAAGCTTTATTTTTCAAGCCCTTGACGAGCAAAGCCGGCGGGACCTCGCAGCCTTTGCCCATGTGAAACGCTTTTCCTCAGGCGAAACGATCTTCGACATGGGGACGCCCGGCCAGAGCATGATGGCGATTGCGGAGGGCACGGTCAGGGTCAGCATGCCGACACCGAATGCGCGCGACGTCACCTTGTCGGAACTCCATGCAGGCGATGTCTTCGGCGAAATCGCACTGCTGGACGGGGGCGAACGGTCTGCGGCTGTGCGTGCGCTGACCAATTGTACTCTCGTGGTACTGGAGCGCCGGTCGCTGCTGGAAGTGCTGCAGCGCGACCCCAAACTTTCCATCCGCCTCATCGAACTGCTGTGCCAGCGGGTCCGCCGTTCCGACGAGCGCATGATGGAGATCGCCTTTCTCGGGCTGCCGGAGCGGCTGGCGCGCCTGTTGCTGCGCCTCACGGTGACGGCACCCGGAAGTGCCGACAAGCCGTTGACCAAGCTGTCGCTCTCCCAGTCGGAAATTGCCGGCATGATCGGCAACACGCGGGAGAACGTGAACCGGTGCCTGCGCAAATGGCAGCGCGCCGAGCTGGTCGAACTGAAGGAAGGCTGGCTGATCCTCCGCGACCGGGAAGGGCTGGAAGATATCGCGGCGGCCGAATAGACTGCCGCCAGAAACAATTTTGCTATTAAATTCAATTTCTTAATTTGTTTTTATTCCGGACGGTGTCGTGCGTCACAGGTCCCGGTTCCTGGTCTCACTTAGGTAATGGTCATCGGCGGACGAGATGCCGCCGGTACCAAACCAAGGAGATCTAAATGTTCAAGAAAGCCATTTTCACGACCGTCGCCGCTGCCGCCCTGGCCGCGACCGCTTTCGGCACTTCCGCCATTGCCGGCGGTTACGGCTACGGCAACAATTACGGCAACAGCTACGGCAACAATCATGGCGGCGGCTATGGCGGCTACCAGCAGGAACGCACCTACGACAACGGCCGCAAAGGCAACTGGCAGCAGCACGTCGACTGGTGCTACGGCCGCTACAATTCCTACCGCGCCAACGACAACAGCTACCAGCCCTATGCAGGTCCGCGCCAGCAGTGCTGGTCTCCCTACTACCAGGGCTGATGAACGGACCTGATCGCCTCATCCGGTGAACGCCACGGGGCGGAAGCTGAACGCAATGCGACGGGCAAGAGCCCCTTCCGCTCCGCCGGCCTTCCGGTCACCCCAAACCCAGGACATCAGGCCCAAGACTTCAGGTCCAAGACTTCAGACCCGTCCCTCTTCGTCGGGACCGCAAACCCAGAAAAGGAAAGTTGAAATGATCAGGAAATCCATGATCTCGGCCACAGCTGTCGCCGTTCTGGCCATCACCACCGCCTTGACCGGCACCACTGCAGCTTCGGCCGGCGGATATGGCTACGGATACAAGCACGGCCATCACAAGAAGATCATCATAAAGGTGCCGGCCGCGATCGGCTGGAAGCAGCATGTCGCCTGGTGCCACGACCGCTACCGCTCCTACCGGGACTGGGACAACACCTTCAAACCGCATCACGGTCATCGTCAGCAGTGCTGGTCGCCTTACTACCGCGGCTGATCTGCAGGAAGTCTCTCCGGTCAAGCCGGCTTTCACACCGAAGCCCGTGCGACCTTCCCATATCCCCCGGCCCGGCGCCGGGGGATTGCTTTTTGAGCCCCGGTTTCCGGCACTTTTCTCAGTGCCGCGCGTCACAGGCACGCTGCCGGGTCAATCCCCAACTTGCTGATATTGGCGGAAAAATCGCCGCTCCAGGAATGAAGGAAAAGGCATGTTTCGAAAAACATTTGTTACAGCTCTGACAGCCACGCTGATAGCGGCCGCAGGGACCACCGCCCTCACCGGAAGCGCCTCGGCGGGCGGTTATGGCTATGGATATGGCAATGGCGGCGGCTATGGTGGCTACCACCAACCGAATGTCCGCGTGCGCAAGCAGATCGTCCGCCGTCACAAGGCTCACCACGGCAAGACCCCGCACGAAAAATGGTGTTATGGCAACTATCGCTCCTACCGCGCCTTCGACAACACCTTCCAGCCCTATGACGGTCCGCGCAAGTTTTGCGTATCGCCGTTCACCGCCGAGCGATCCGAGCCGCCGGTCGATCTGACGGCAAAGGCAGTCGTGCCGGCCGACGGGCTGCGCGACGAATTCGGCAATCTGCCGGAAACTCTGCCGCAGGGCGAAACTGCACCGCAGCTGACGGTTGCGCCGCCGGCCAGTGCCTCGCCGGAGGCCAACCTGACGCCCGGCATCGACGAGACCCTGCGCGATGAATTCGGGAACCTGCCAGAAGTCCTCCCGGCAGCTCAGCCGAATGCCCGCAATGGCGGAGCCACCACGCCAGAAGCCAATGCGGCACCGGACACTGCACCCGGCGCTGAGATACAGGCAAATGGGGAAGCTCTGTCTAACGCCCCCGCAAAGGCCGAAGTCGAAGCACGGGGCGTCGACCCCGCACGGGCAGTTGGCGGCGAGAACACCGATCCGGCAGAGCTTGCAGCACAGGCCGATACGGCCGAAAGGGATGCGCCTCAATCGGCCAACTGACGGCCGGCCTCCCCGGCATTCGCCCTCATGGCACCTGCAATCCCCTGGCGTCCGCGCCGGGGGTTTGTGTTTCGGTCTATCGAGTCCGGTTTCCGGTCTTAAATTCCGTGTTTTTTCAAGAATGCGCCAATCGCTTCCACGCAAACCTGCCAGGCCGGCTCCTGGTCGACCAGAATGTGGTTGCGGCTTTCCAGCGCCACAAATTCAGCCCCCGGAATGCCGTCGGCAACCGCCCGGCCAAGGTCGAGGGGAATGCGCTGGTCGTATCTGGAATGAAGGACAATGGTCGGGGTCGTCACCTCGGCGAGCCGGTGACGGACATCGATGTAACCAAAAGCGTCCTGAAAGCGGGCGGCATTCCTTGGGGATGTCGTCAGACGCTGGAACTCGTCGAACCAGTCCAGGGTTTCAGGGCTCGCGTCCGGCATGAAAGTCTGTGAAAAGATATGCCGGTAGGCCGGGTTGTCCGTTCCCCAGCCGAGTTCCGTCAGTGTCAGCACCGCTTCGCGCCGTGCCTGTTCTTCAGGACTTGCCAGATAGCGCCATCCGGCCGCATAGCCGCTGATCAGGATCAGCGCCGAGACGCGTTCGGGATGGCGGACCGCGTATTCGACAGAAACCGCGCAGCCCTGCGAAATGCCGAGCAGCGGAAACCGCTCCAGGCCGAGCGTGTCGGCCACTGCTTCCAGATCCTCCACAAAGGCGTCGAAACCAAGATCCTTTACGTCCCAGTCGGAGAGGCCGCAGCCGCGTTCGTCATAGCGGATGAAGGTGCGTTGGCGGGCAAGTTCGGCAAAGCTGCGCCCCCAGATCGGGCTCGACCAGTCGAATTCGAGATGGTTCAGCCAATTGGCGGCCTTCAGGATCGGCGGGCCCGAACCGATGCTGGCATAGGCGATCTTGGTGCCGTCGGCGACCTCGCAAAATCCGATCCGCTGTGCTCTCAGCGCCTCGGCCCGGGCCTTGCGGATACGATATGCAGGATCGGTCGGCCGGAAGACTATCTCGTCGCGGCCGCCAGCCGGGGGTGAGACGGCAGTCTCCACCGCCACCTGACCGGCCTCGGCAGGCCGGCTTCGACCAAGCGTTTGCCGATAGGCTTCCGCGCCGTCGGGGTCCTCTTCCTGCCACAGGCGCTGCCATTTGCGGCCGGAGACCGTGCTCGTTTCCGGATGGGTCGCGAGGCGTTTGTAGACGTCGACCTGGGCAACCCGGACGTCTTCGCGCTCGGCCGTCAGCCAGGCGTCGAAGGCTTCGTCGCCGGCCCCGTCCAGTCCGTCGAGCAGCATGTCCCCGAGCCGACCTGCCATCTCTTCCAGCTCGGTCAAACCCGCCGGATTGTTGCGGTCGCGCAGGCGCGCATGGATCTGGAGGATATCGACGCCGATCCCTTCGGCATCGAACTGAACGCGTTCACGGTCGGCAATGATCCTGAGCCGGTCGGGTGTATCCACCGCCCGGCGCAGTTTGCTCAGCGCCCAGCGCAAGGCGGCCTTCGGATCGTCGGGCAGGTCCCAGAAAAGTTCACACAGTCGCTCGCGCCGATGCGGACGCCCCGTCGCGATGAGGAAAGCCAGCAACGCCCGTGCCTTGCGGGAGGCAGGCAGGGGGACCTCCTCGCCCAGCGCCTTGACACGCAGCTCTCCAAGGAGCGAAATTTCCAGAGAGTGGGACATCTATGTCACTGAACTTTCTCTATAAATGTTCCCCTCGAGTGTCTTACCATCGAAACGGTGACAGTGACAACAATGCCATGATGGTCCCCACAGGGCGGACCGGGCCGGACCCCGTCAACCTCCAGACAATGGTGGACTCGCGGTGATCTGCGGCAAGGCACAGACTGGCAACAACGTTTCGGATTTGGCGCGGAACGCTCGCAAATATTTCACGCCCGGTCCCGAACATTTCACAAAAGTGCAATAAATTAACCGACACTTTACCTGCCTCAAGATTTTGAGAACATTTTTTGGGCAGCTTGGAGATCCGCCTTGATTTGACCATTGTTTCAACTTATGAATCGCTCATCGATATTGCTAGACGAACTTTGTGACTGCGCGGCTTGCCGCGGCCTGAACGATCTTCCCCTTCAACGTCGACCTAACCGCTTTGCTCCGCGCGTTGCGAGGCTGGCACCCACTAAAATGACCGATTGAAAGGTTATCGTTATGACCGTTGGAACCGTTAAGTTCTTCAACACCACCAAAGGCTACGGCTTCATTTCTCCGGACAACGGCGGCGGCGACGTCTTCGTTCACATCTCCGCAGTTGAGCGCGCCGGCATGCAGAGCCTCGTCGAAGGCCAGAAGGTCAGCTTCGAAGTCGTGCAGGACCGCCGTTCCGGCAAGTCCGCCGCCGACAACCTTCAGGAAGCTTAATGCTTCAAGCGCCTTTGCGCCGTGACCACGGATGTACTGGCACGCACAGAGGCGCAACCGAAAGGCCGGGTCACCCCGGCCTTTTTTGTGTCTGTAACAATCTTCGCCCATATATCATCCAGCTATCGGATGGAGACGACCGGATGCCCTCGTCCAAGGACTATGACAGCCCTATGCGGACACGGCGGGAAACCGCGGAAAGCAAGGCGGAAACAACCAGGCGCATCGCGCGGGAAATCAGCCTGACCGAGACCGAGGAACGGGACGCCAAAACCGCGCGTCTCAAGGCGGCCCGGCTGGCGAGCTTGTCGCCCAAGACGGAATCTGCCGTAGATTGAAACCATTCCCTGCAAACCGGTTTGCAGGGATTCGATTACCCGGTGCACTTCAACATCAGCGACGGAGCGATCTGGGGTTCGGCTTGCGTTGTCTTGCGCAGCCTCTTGATCCCTTGGCCTTGCCCGCTGGAGCATGGCTTGACGCCCAGCCATGCTCCAGGGCTTCTTCCATGGCTACAGCGTGTCGCGTTCATTTGAATTCACGTGACCCGCTTTACCTCTTTCTTGACGCACGTCTTTTTGCGAAAAACCGGAACCCGCTTTTTCGCGACGGCTCTAGGTCCGCAGGACCTTTATCAGAGCAGCCAGCTCCTCGTCGGCAAGGCCGGCCTTGTCGGCGCGCTGCAACCAGCCATCCACAACACCCGGTATTTCCGTGTTGAGACCAAGTTGCCGGGAACTTGCCAATATGCGGCGCACGGCGGGAACGGAGATCCTCAACGGACTTTCCGTGACCCGGAAATCCCCTGAGGCGATAACCTCGCCCTCGTGCTGGAAGAAGGCACCGAAACTCGGCGAGATGGCATTCACCAGCCTGGCGTAGGTGGCCACATCGATCTGCGATGCTTCTGCGATCAGCGCACCGTGCAGGAAGCCGGCAAACGACCCGTAGACATAGGACAGCGTTGCCAGGTCCATGTAGGCTGCAGCTTCGGGTTCTTCACCGAGGTAGACGGGATTGCCTGCAAGAACTTTCAAGAGCGGGAAGGCCTCTTCAAAGCTTGCCTTTGCACCCGATACGAGCAGCGGTGTGTTGTCCTCTCCCATCTGGCTTGGCGCTGCCTGGATGGCGCCGTCGAGATATCGCCCGCCCTTCCCGCGCACATGGGCTTCAACGCGCCTCACATCGTCCGGACCGCCGGTTCCCAGATTGATGACGAGCCTGTCCGCCAACGCATTCGAAACATGTTCTGCGGCCAAAACGGCGTCGACCGCATCATAATCGAAGACACAGACGATCGTTACCGGGCTCGCCGCGATGGCCTCTGCCGGGGAAGCGGCAAGGACCGCTCCGCGATCCACCAGTGCCGCCGCTTTACCGGCGCTACGGTTCCAGATGCTGACCGATTTACCTGCCTTGATCATGAGGTCCGCCAGGGTAAAGCCCATGGGTCCAAGGCCAATGATTGTTACGTCGCTCATCCAAACTCTCCTTTTGAGGTTGTGACCGGAGAGTTAGAAGCGCACTGTAAATGGAACAAGTACCTACAAATTTGTAAGGTACTCACCCTTTGGTAAGAATTGCGGCAAAAGCTGGAGAAAATTGATTTGTCCAAACGGGATTACGATTGCGGCATCGGACCGGCCTTCGAGGTTATGGGCGGTAAATGGAAGGCGGGCATCCTGTGGGAACTTGCTGCGGGACCGGTCAGATTCGGCGAGTTGCGCCGTCGGCTGCAAGGCATCAGCGAAAAAATGCTCATACAGCAGCTGAGGGAACTTGAGCGCGATCTTCTCGTCACGCGCAAGGTCTACCAGGAGGTTCCACCGAAAGTGGAATATGAACTCACCGACTGGGGGACCAGCCTGAACGGAGCACTGTCTGCGGTCGCAGATTGGGGCGAAGCCTACGCAAGGGCGACAGGCCGATATCCTGCTTTGCCCTGATTGACGAACAGGAAAAGAGCCCACATTGTCTGACGGACAAAGCTGACGCTTCGAAAGCGGAACCCGACATGCGCTCTTTGTCATCTGGACGCATCGAGCATAGACGAATGGATTTTCGGAAATTGAAGGAAGAAGATCGAATCGCGGGCATAGCGACTACGCGAATAGTGGCGTTCAAGGCGCAAGCGGACGAGGTCTTCGAGACAGCCCGTCCGAAAACCAGGGCAGCGCTCGCAAACGGGGCCGGCCATTATCTCGACGGTGTACCGATGCACTGGATGCGGGACTGGCCGCAACCCTTCCCGGTCCTCGTTTCGGAGGCTTCGGGTGCCACGATCCGGGACATCGACGGCAACGTCCTCGACGATTTCTGCCTCGGCGATACGGGCTCGATGTTCGGCCATTCGCCGGAACCGGTCGTCCGGGCCATAAAAGCGCAGGCCGGCAAGGGCCTGACCTATATGCTGCCGACCGAAGATGCCCTCGCTGCAGGAGAGCTGCTCGCCGAGGTCTTCGGCCCGATGCGCTGGCAGATCGCCACCACGGCAACCGATGCCAACCGCTTTGCACTCCGTGTCGCACGCGCGGTCACGGGCCGCAAGAAGGTGCTGGTCTTCAACGGCTGCTATCACGGTACCGTGGACGACGCGATGGTGACACTCGCTGACGGCCGCACGGTGATACGCCCCGGTCTGCTCGGCCAGGCGAGCGATCTGTCGCTCACGGGCGTCTGCGCGGAGTTCAATGATCTTGATGGCGTGGAGGCTGCCCTGGCCGGCGGCGACGTCGCGGCGATACTCACCGAGCCGGTGATGACGAATTCCTGCATGGTTCTGCCGGACAGCGGCTTTCACGACGGCCTGCGCGAACTGGCGACCCGTCATGGCGCCTTGCTGATCATCGACGAGACGCACACGATCTCGTCCGGTCTCGGAGGCTATACGCGCGTCCATGGCCTCCAGCCAGACATGTTCGTTGCCGGCAAGTGTATCGCCGGCGGCATGCCGACGGCGATCTGGGGCATGAGCGAGGCCATCGCAGCGCGCTATCTTGAGGTCAATGCCAACCGGCCGTCGGGCCATTCGGGCATGGGCACGACCCTTTCCGCCAACCCGATGCAGTTCGCCTGTTTGCGCGCGACGCTGTCGGAGGTGATGACCGGGGCGAACTACCGCAAGATGGAGCAAGGAGCCGCCCGGCTGGCGCAGGGCCTCGGCGAGGCTATCGCGGCACACGGCCTGCCGTGGCAGGTGGTGCGGGTCGGAGCCCGCGTCGAGTTCATCTGCCATCCCGACCCGCTGAAAAACGGTGCAGAAGCCGCATCCGCCCATCATCCGGAGCTGGAGGCGGCTATCCATGCCGGTCTTCTCAATCGCGGCTGCCTGATTGCCCCCTTCCACAACATGATGCTGATTTCACCGGCGACGGAGACGGCGCAGATCGATCGTCTCATCGATGCCTTCGACACGGTCATCAGCGAACTCAACGGATAGAACCTTGACCACTCAAAGCCCGAACGGGACCTCACCGGCCGAAGCGGAAGCGTTTCTTCAAGCCCATCCGGACATCGAGGCCATCGACATCATCCTGCACGATTCCAACGGCATCGGCCGCGGCAAGATCATTCGCCGGCATGAGCTTCTCAGCCTCTATGCCTCCGGCCGGCACATGCCGATCTCCATTCTCGGCCTCGATATCTGCGGCGAGGACGTGCACGAGACCGGCCTGATCTGGGATCAGGGCGACGGCGACCTGCGCGGATGGCCGATCCCCGGAACCTTGAAACGTCTTCACAACACCACGCCGCCGCGCGCGGAAGTCCTGATGTCGCTCTTTGAGCTCGACGGTCGGCCGATGACCTCCGATCCCCGGCATGCGCTGCAGTGCCAGGTCGATGCGCTTGCCGCCGAAGGCCTGCAGGCGTCGGGCGCCTTTGAACTTGAGTTCTTCCTGCTTTCAACTGAGCGCGGCCCGGATGGACGGGTGATGCCGGCCGCCGATGTCCTTGACGGACGCCAGAGCCACAAGACGGAGGTCTATTCCGTCGATCACCTGCACGGCATGCTGCCGCTGTTCTCGGACATCTATGCGGGCGCCGAAAAGGCCGACATCAAGGCCGAGACCATGATTTCCGAATATGCCCCGGGCCAGTATGAGCTGACACTTCATTACCGCGAGGATGTCATGCAGGCCGCGGACGACCTGATCCGCTTCAAGCGCATCGTCCGCGCCCAGGCACGGGCGCATGGGGTGATCGCGTGTTTCATGGCAAAACCGGTGGAGCGCTACGCCGGCTCCGGCATGCATTTTCACGTCAGCCTGCGCGATGATGCCGGTCGGAATGTCTTTATCGAAGAGACGGAAGGGGCCTGGTCGCCGACCCTGCTCCACGCCATCGGCGGCCTGCGCGAGACGATGGCCGAATCCATGCTGGTCTTTGCCCCGCATGCCAATTCCTGGCGCCGCTTCTCCTCGCAATCCTATGCGCCGGTCTCCCCCTCCTGGGGTCATAACAACCGCTCCGTCGCCCTTCGCGTGCCTGCCGGCAGCAAGGCAGCAAGGCGGATCGAACATCGCCCGTCCGGCGTCGATGCAAACCCCTATCTGGTGGCGACTACCATCCTCGCCGGCATTCGCCATGGTCTGAACAACCGCATAGATCCGGGCCCCGCTATGGAGGGCAACGCCTATCAGGGCGAAGATGATCTTGCCATTCCGCGCGACTGGGGCGAAGCCATCCGCGCTGCAAAGGGCTCGAAGTTCCTGACCGAGGCGCTCGGCGAAGACATGCACCGCACATTCACGGCCGTGAAGGCGGCGGAATATGCACGCGTTGCCCGCACCATCTCCGACGTCGACTACGATCTCTATCTGCACACCGCCTGACAGACAGAGACACAACGCCTCCTGCCGGCACCGATTGCCGGCAGAGCGGACAAACCGCGCCCGCGCGAAAAGCAAGCCGCCTTGCAGTGTGCGTTTCGTGATGTTCAGTCCCCGACCTGAGACACAGGTAACCTACCGTTCCGCACACACAGGTGACGGTTTTTACCGGAGGCAAGGGTTACACTTTCGTGTCGAACAGGTTTGATGCGGGCAATTTCAAGAGCGGAATGACAGCGAAGCTCTCGGTCATTCATATTCCGCCTTGGAATGGACTTTCATCTACGGCCGGATTAATCGGCTGAACAAATCCCTGTCAAACACACCTTTTCTATGCAAAAGGCAGGTCGTCCGTAAAGACGATGCTTTCCACGTCATAGAGGTAGTTGCGTCCCAGATCGCCATCATCGATGAAACGATCCATCACAGCTACATAAGTGCCGCGATCCTCGAAAAAAAACTGGTCCCTGGAGCCGCGGATAATCACGGTGTCGAATCCGTCCCCCGCATAGATGCGGTCATTGCCGCCTCCGAGAACAAAGGTGTCGTTGCCGGGGCTATCGCGGTATTCGTTTACCGTTTCATCGTCGATGAAAATATTGTCGTCCGACCCTGCAAAGGCGATGTGCTCGACGTCGTAGAGATAGTTTCGCCCGAGGTCTCCGTCGGCGGCGTTACGGTCCCACAAGAGAAAATGATCCTCTCGAATTTCGAAAATGAAATCGTCCTTGCCGCCGGTGACGACAAAAGTGTCGTAGCCCGCGCCGGCGTGGTATCGATCCTTCCCGGCTCCCGCTCTCACGAGGTCGTCCCCGCCCCCTGTGGTGATCAGGTCATCGCCGGCGCCATTGTTGACAATGTCGTCGCCATCGCCTGTCTGGACCCTGTCGTTGCCCTCTCCGTCATCAACGAAATTGTCGCCGTAAAGGTCGTAGATCAGGTCATCGCCGTCTCCGCCGTAGGTGGTATCGTCACCCTGGCCACCGACCACACGATCTTTCCCGGCCCCGGCAATGACCAGATCGTCCCCATCGAAGACGTAGATGTTGTCGTCCCGCGCGCTGCCGATGAACCAGTCGTTGAGGTTTGTCCCCCGGTCAATATCCGTTTCGGGCGAGGAAAAGAGCACATGATCATGCCCAAGTTGCGAAGCCCCTTCGTACTCCCGTATTTCGATCTCTCCGAGCCCGTTGGTGGCGATAACGTTGTAGTATCCGCCGTAACTCAGGTAGGCCGCGTAGCCGCCGGCAGCATTCAGAAGTACATCCATCTGCAGTTGGGGCAACTCGGACAAGGAAGCGGAAAAGGCCGAAGCGAACCAGGCGCTTTCCTGAATGCCGGTTAGTTTCAACTCGATGACCGGTGCTTCGACAAGCTCATACAGTCCGGGCGAAACCCAGCCCTGCATCTCGTAATCGCCGACGTAGCCCTTAAAATAGTTGATCTCCATGCCGTCGCTGCCGGCAAAGGCAGCATCGCCAAAGATGCCATTCTGGCTGAAGCCGGTCTGTGCGTCCGGGCTCAGTCCGAGTGCGGCGGGATCGAAGTGCCAGTTGAGCGTATAGTCATGGACATCGGTGCCGAAATTCATCATTTCGTCGAAGACGAAGGTAATTCCCGATTTCTTGAGCAGGATGACATCGCGCTCAAGCATGATGTCGTCATAAGCGTCTCGAAGTTGCTGGTAGTAGTCTTGCCGAGTAATTCCGCCCGGCAGCGGCGGCGGCGGACTGTCCGGCACGAAGCCGAACTCCCGCTCCATCGACACGAAAGAATATCCTTCCTCGTCGATGACCGTCTTGACGAGCGTGTCGCTGTCGGAACTGTATCCGTCGACGGACACGATGTTATGGGCTTCCGACGTCTCGAAATACACTTGTTTGAGACTGCCCCCACCGGAAAAGTCGAACCCGAAGGGATTGAGCCCGTCGTAACTGTACGGCCCCCCGGAATCGACCAGGATCCGTTCGCCGAACATGCTCAAAAGCACGTTGGTATTGTCGTAGTGACCGTGCGACACGAGCGCGGGACTTGCGTCTACTAAGAGGCGAAGGTCGCGCTCGTTCTCCCAGATGTATTCGGGCCTTACGACGATATAGCCTGCGTCGCCGAAATAGTTGAGGTCTTCGGGACGCTGACCTTCGGAACCATCGCTGAGGATCCATTTCGCAACTTCGGAGTGCAGTTCCTCCATCTGGGTGATCTGGTTGATCACGTAAGAGCCCGAAATGCCGCCGAAATAGGAATCTCCGACTTCGCTGATGTAGAGATCGTAGCGGTCATCCTCGGGCCTGCGCGTCAGCAGGTCGAAATCGAGCATCTTGGCGATCAGCGTCTCCACGTTGATATCGAGCTCGTACCCTTGCGAAGAAACACGCTCGATAGCCTCCAGGACGAGACCGATCGCCAGCCGGTGATAGGTAAAGGACTGCTCTGCTGTTACGCCGTCTTCGGTGAAGATTATCTGGTCGAGAGCTTCCTGGACGATTGCGAGTCCGTCATTGAGAAGCGTTTGGGCATCCGGCTCGTAGAGCGGTGACTGAGGATCGACATTCCCGAAAATCGTGGCATAGGATGAAATCGCCATCGAATGGAAGAACCTGTGGTTGTTCGCCTCCCATTTTTCCGTCAGGGACAGTTGATATAGCAGCTGATCTCGCTGGATCTCGATGGAGTTGGAAAGTGTCTCGAGCTCTTCCGCCGTAAACTCAATTCCATACGGATTTCCCGGTTTCAGGTAGGTTTCATACCAATAGGAAATATTGGCCAGCCGGAAGGCGTTCGTTCCATCGTGATAGGTCAGGTCGTGCGTAGGACTGGCTGGATCGCTGTTGTCCGTTGCAAAATCGAGGATCAGGTTCTTGATAAATGCGGGAAATTCATCGAACTCTCCCGCCTTGAATGCCGCCTCACCGCCATAGGCCCATCCCATCGACTGATAATAGGCCGACCAGATACGGGACTCGAACGGATCCTCCGTCCAATCAGGGTTTTCAGGTATGTCTGTCGGTCCGAAGGCCTTGACGATTTCTATCTGGCCACGCTTCCAGAGCTCTATAAACTTCTCTGAAGTATACCTGCTCTGTTCACGCGGCCATAAAATGACATTATACATGACAACTATACTCTTTAACTGACGACAATTTAGGCATTAATGGAAAATTCACGTTTACGACCGTAACAAGTGACTTTTTTTGGCACAAGCATATATTTTGCGCTGCGATATCAAAAACTCGATAAAGGCAATTTATCTTTTTAAATCAAAATTATAGGTTAAATTTTGCATCGCAACCCAGACAAGTCCGGCATCAATTTGCTTGCCCAATGCACGAATAATAGGCGCAAAAAATTCAGAACTACCTGCCTGCAACGCCTGCGAAAAGTAAATCTCGAGAAAAGCCGAGCGGAACCTGAAAACGCCGGCAAAAATCAAGGCAGATCGCGGTGTTGCGTCGTCTAGAACGCATGCAACCAAATAGGTCTGCATCAACAGCGTCTTACCGCGACGCACAAATATTGGTCGGTCAGCTCATGCTGCAGTCCCGAAAATTTTGCAGCGCAGCACAAATTATCAGCAAGCCTTCCTATTGCAGCGCAAACAAAACCCGCGCTACCGTTTGTTTAAGATTTTATTAATTCGGTGTTTGGATCGCGATTTACGCAAGTGGAGTTCAGTCAATGATCCCGGATGAACTGCAAAAAGCGAGCTTGAGCCTATCCGAATGGCTGGACGATCGGGCGCTCCCCATGTGGTGGGAAGTCGGTGCCGACAAGGTTGCGGGCGGCTTTTTCGAAGCTATCGGTCTCGACGGACAGCCCTGCCGCATTGAACGCCGCGCGCGTGTCCAACCCCGGCAGATCTACTGTTATGCGGAAGCAGGCTCGCGCGACTGGGACGGGCCGTGGAAAGCAGCCGTGCGTCATGGACTGAAGTTCTTCGACGAGACTTTTCTCCTGGCTGACGGCTTTTACGGTGCGCGCGCATCGGCAGACGGAACGCTGATCGACAACAGCTTCGACCTTTACAACCAGGCCTTTGCGCTGTTCGCCCTGGCACAGCTAGCCAAGTCGTTCCCCGAACAGGCTGAGGTTCATGAAATGCGGGCTGCAATTCTGCTTGGCAGATTGAAGCAGCACTTCGCCCATCCCGTCGCCGGCTTTGAGGAAGACAGCCCGCGTGCGCTGCCCTTGTGCTCGAACCCGCACATGCACCTTTTCGAGGCAGCCCTGGCTTGGAACGAGTTTGGCGGTGTTCATGCCTATACCTTCGGCAAACTTGCCGACGAGATTGCGGAGCTATGCCTGACGCGGTTCATCGATCCGGCAACGGGAGCCTTGCGGGAGTTTTTTGACGGCGACTGGCAACCTTTCAGCGAAGACAAGGGGCGGACCGTAGAACCGGGCCACCAGTTCGAATGGGCCTGGCTGCTCGTGCGCTGGGGAACTCTGCGCAACCGACCGGACGCGCTCTTGAAGGCCAGAAGGCTGTTCGACATCGCCGAGGCTTACGGCATCTGCGGTCGCCGCAGGGTCGCCATCATGGCACTCAACGATGATTTTTCCGAACGGGATGGAACGGCAAGGCTCTGGCCCCAAACCGAGTGGATCAAGGCATCGATGGCCCTTGCAAGCGTGTCTGCCGGTGCCGAGCAATCCCGCTACTTCGCTTCCGCGCTCACTGCCTGCGAGGCGTTGCAACAGTTCCTCGTCACGTCTGTTCCAGGTCTCTGGCGCGACAAAATGCTGCCGGACGGCAGCTTCGTCGATGAACCCTCACCTGCCAGCTCCTTCTATCACATCCTGTGCTCCATTTACGAGTTGAGCGACCGGCTCGAAGAGCTCGGGCACACCAACACCAACCCAGCTGTGAACGGCACGATCAAGCTTGAAAGGAAGATGGCTTGAAAACCCGGGAAGCCGCCCGAGCCGAGCTCACCGTGAATATGCAGCCATCAACAGCCCTCCATGATATGGATAAAAATTGCACACGAAAGACGCATCAGTTAAATTTTTAGACAAATCTAAGCTCTCTTTTGAAGCAAAACTCACAAAATTTGTGCTTTTAAAAATAGATATTTTGACTTAAATTTTCATTAAGTTTTAGTTACGCAAAACAATCAATAAAAAAATACAACCTTACTTTAGGGCAGGAAATCTAAACACAGTCAATAGTACTAAACCGTCAAAAGCGGATCGGTATGTCTTACTTTTTTTGATGGGATGTGTTGGGATGGTTGCCAAATTCGGAACAAGCGGGCTGCGGGGCCTGTCGACTGAACTCGTCGGCGATACGACCCTGGTCTATACACTCGCATTCGGCCGGTATCTTCTGGAGACAAACCAGATATCGGATTTCGACACCGTCTATCTCGGCCGGGATTTCCGAGACTCCAGTCCCGAAATCCTTCAGCTGTGCGCGAGCGCCCTCAGCGAACTCAACTTGCGTGTGATCGATTGCGGCAGCTTGCCGACACCAGCTCTCGCCTTTCACGCAATGAGGCGTGGTTGCGCCAGCCTCATGATCACCGGCTCCCATATTCCGGCCGACCGTAACGGCATCAAATTCTACCGTCCCGACGGTGAAATATCCAAGGTCGATGAAGTGGAAATCACGCGCTTTGCCGCCCTGATCACCAAGACGGATCTGGTTGCGGTAAAGCGGTCTCCGACAGTCCCCGTGCCGAGGGACGATGCGGCCATGGCCGGCTTCAAGGCACGGCTGAGAACTTTCCTGGAAGCCGGTGCTCTTAACGGCCTTCGCGTCGGCGTTTACCAGCACAGCACCGTTGCCAGAGATCTGCTGGTCTCCATCCTGGACCATTACGGGGCGCAAACGGTCACTCTCGGCCGTTCCGAAACATTCATTCCCGTGGATACCGAAGCAGTCTCGCAAGAGACCAAGAGCCTCCTGAAAGCATGGGCATCCCAGCATCAACTCGATGCAATCGTTTCGGCTGACGGCGATGGTGACCGCCCCCTGGTGGCGGATCAGACCGGCACCCCCTTGCGCGGAGACCTTCTCGGATTGATCAGCGCGTTGCATCTGGGTGCAGACGCAGTCGTTACGCCGATCACATCCAATTCGAGCATCGAGAAATACACGCCGTTCGAAACCTTCCGCACACGCGTCGGATCTCCCTTCGTGATTTCCGGAATGGAGGCCATTGCAGCGAACGGAAAGTCCGCCGTTGTCGGGTTCGAGGCAAATGGCGGCGTGCTGCTGCAATCCGGCTTCGATTGCGGGAACGCGCATTTCGAGGCGTTGCCGACGCGTGACTGTTTTGTGCCGATTCTCGCAACACTCAAGAAACTTGCCACTTCGGGCGAAGATCTTGAATCAGTTGCCGGCTCCTACGGCCTGAATACCGCCCTTGCGGACCGGCTGGAAGACTATGCCACCGAACGCAGCGCCAGCCTTATCTCCTACCTGACCCAAACCAAAGAAAACTTGCGGGACTTCCTCGCTCCGCTCGGGAGCCTCGTCTCGATCAACACCGTCGACGGATTAAGGGTGACGCTCGACGGGGAGCGGATCATCCACTTGCGCCCCTCCGGCAACGCTCCGGAAATGCGCTGCTATGTCGAAGCGGCCACGGAAGCCGAAGCGGAAGCACTCTTGTCGGATGGCCTGAATTTGCTGGCGGCCTGGACTGGACCCAACGTCCTGCAGGAACGGCTAACCGCGTGATCGCCCGAACCGAGGCCTGTGCGTGAAGGACCGTCAGGACCGCACGTTTCCCGGTTTCAAAGATGAACGATTTTCTTTTCAAGAATGAGGTGAATGATTGCCATGATCGACTCAAAGTCCAAAGAAGGTACCTTCAGCATCAGCGTGGTTGGTGCCGGGTATGTCGGCTGCGTGTCCGCGGCCTGCCTTTGCAACGACGGCTACGATGTCGTTGCAATGGACGTCAGCGCCAACACGATTGCGCATCTGGCGAATGGCAAGTCGCCTATCATCGAACCTGGTCTCGATGAACTGATTGCAGCCGGTCACGAAAAGGGCATGCTGAAGGCAACCACCGACATCGAGGAAGCAGTCCGTTCCACGAACATGACCTTCTGCTGCGTCGGTACACCCAGCTTGCCGAATGGTACCCTCAATACCAGCTACGTGAAGCAGGTGTCGGAAGACATCGGCCGCGTGTTGCGCGACAAGGATGAATTCCACATCGTCGTCATGCGCTCCACCATTCTTCCCGGAACAATGGAAGACGTCGTGCTGCCCGCGCTGATCGAAACTTCCGGCAAGGTGCCGGGCGTGGATTTCGGCGTTGCCTATTATCCTGAATTCCTGCGGGAAAGCACCGCTATCGACGACTATTACAGCCCCGGTGCGATCGTCTTCGGTCAATATGGCGACGACACACGCTCCATCGAGGCCCTAAAATCCCTGGTCGCCCATATTCCGGTCATGCCGCACGTCATCCCGATGCGCAGTGGCGAAATCGTGAAATATGCGAACAACTGCTGGCACGCGGTAAAGATCAGCTTCGCAAACGAGATCGGCAACCTGTGCAAGGTCAAGGACATCGACAGCCACGACGTTCTCGAAGTCCTTTGTGCAGACACGCGGCTGAATATCTCCAAGGCCTACATGAAACCCGGCTTTGCATTCGGCGGCTCCTGCCTGCCGAAGGATCTGCGCGCGCTGACCGGGTTCGGCCGCTTGAACAATGTCCCAACCCCGATGCTGGATGCAGCCTACAGCGCCAACCTGCTGCAGATCGATCGCGCCAAGAAGCTGGTCAACAATGCCGGCAAAAACACCGTCGGCTTCATGGGTGTGACCTTCAAGGAAAACACCGACGACCTTCGCGAAAGCCCGATGGTCGAACTGGTGGAAACTTTCCTCGGCAAGGGCAAGCAGATCAACATCTACGACCCCAATGTCGTGAAGAGCGAAAACGGTGGCCGCAACTATCTGGCACATATTGCCCCGCTCGTGCGCGACACGATCGACGATGTTGTGGCCCGTTCCGAAATCGTCGTCATCGGCAACAAGTATCCGGGTCTGGCAGAGTCTCTTTCGGCAACCAACAAGGAACTGACGGTGATCGATCTTGCCCGCGTGCCGATGCAGCCTTCGGCAAACCTGACCTATCACGGTCTTTGCTGGTGACGCTTTGAATATTCGGAAACTGAAGAACTCGAGCGGCGGATCTTCCGCCGCTCATTTTTTCTATCAGCACTGTTCTTCTGCCTAATTTGTGGGTGTTTGCTCAAAATTTGGACGACACCACAAACAGCATCATTAAAAACCCGTTAAGGCGGTCGGAAAGTGCGGCAAAAATGTTTCTATAGTTACCAAAACTTAATTCAGCCTCATTAATTTAGGTTCAGTTCTTGCCTGCCGGAGCTGGCAGATAGTACAAAAAACTCAAGAATGACAGGGTTTCAGGCGCTTTAATCGGGGCGATAACGTTTTGAATAGTAAGTCCTTTAAGCCATTGAGCAAGATTGCAGGGGCAGCCTTTCTGGCCGGTCTGCTGGCGAGCTGCGCCAGCCCGCGGACCATACTGGACAGCGGAAGCCGCGCAGAGCGCGACAATCTCAACAGATGGGCCGAAGTCCAGTACAACAAGGCGCTTGTTGCCGCGGACAAAAAGCTGGCAACGACGCCGGAAGACGCGGATGCAATTGAAGTCAAGGGCATCGCCGGACGCAAACTCGCCCAGATCCACGAAGACAGGGGTGAAAAGAAAGAAGCCTACGCCGCGCTTGAGGCATCCGCCGCAGCAGGGTACAGCTCGTCACTGTCCCGCCTTGCGCAGCTGCATAGCGACGGCGTCTATGTTCCCAGGAATATTCCCGCAGTCGTGCCGGGTTATGCGAAGCTCGCAGAAGAAGACAAGTCCATTCGCGCTTCGCTTCTTCTCGCCGACCTCGCCCAGCAGGGCAAGCTTCGCGGCAGCGGCCTCAATACCGATCCGTCGTATTGGTATGCAAAGGCCTCCTCCATTGGCTCAGTCAAGGCAAAAGACAGCCTGGCGAGGCTCTACGCCGCCCGTGGACGTCTCAACGAGGCCAAGCAACTGCTTGCCAGCCAGGGGCGGACCAAGGCTCTTGGCAAATATCTGACGCTTGCCAAGGATACGCTCGACGGCCGCGACGGTGTCCGGAAAAACCTCAACGCGGGCGTCTTCTGGTTGAATGCCGCAGCCGAGATCAATGCCGAAAGGGCTTCAAGCGTCGCCGTCAGCTTTTATCGCAAGACCGAATCCGAAACCGAGCGTGCTGCGGTGCTGCCCTTCATGCTCTCCGTCCCGAGCGCCCGCATCAACGATCTCATCGCCGACTACGAGACGCTCAGCAACGAAACGACAAAACGTGAAGTTTTCGCGCAGATCCGCTCGGCCGCGGACGAAGGCAACGGCAAGGCCGCCCTGCTGGTCGCGCGTGTATTGCGCGGAAACAGCAATTCCATTGGCGACGAGGCACTGCGATATTACGGGATCGCCGCCGCAAACGGTCAACAGGGCGCGGTTCGACTGCTTGTCGATCAGGCCTCCTTCGGAAGCGTCGGCAATCCTGCCACGGACCGGATCGTGAAGACGCTCACCGACGTTGCGAATGGCGGCGATGTGGACGCAGCCATCGCGCTCGCCCGCTTCTATCAGCTGGGCGGCCCAACCCCGAAGGATCCGCAAAAGTCATTCGCCTGGAACAAGAAGGCCGCAGATGCGGGCAACCAGGAAGCCCAGTTCAATACCGGTGTTGCCTTGGCGGAAGGCACGGGAACCGCAAAGGACATCGCCGCGGCTCGACGTTATCTCACGGCAGCTGCCGATGGCGGCAACAGCGCCGCAAAAGCCTATCTGCAATCCTTGCCGGCCGAATGACCACGGCTTACAGCAACGAAAAAGTGGAAGAGCCGGGAAATTTCCCGGCTCTTCCACTTTCTGACCCAAAAGGTCCAGGCGACGTGAAGCGTGTCGCGTTCAATTGAATTCACGTGACCCGCTTTATCTCTTTTTGACGCACGTCTTTTTGCGAAGGACCGGAACCCACTTTTTCGCGACGTACTCTAGCCCTTGGTTGTCGCAAGCGCCGGAACGAGTTCTGCTTTCGCAGTGTCCTGACCTGGATCTAACAGCCTCTGCAGCGCCCGCGACAACGTTGATCCTTCCGACAAGCGCAATGGCGCGACGAAATCGCTTTCCTTTACCAGTCTTGCCTGCGTTGCCCCGGCGAGCGCTGCGATGGACCCGGGATCCTCGACAGCCGCAAGTGTTGTTTTCGCCAAACGCGCCAGAGCGCCATCGCACATCGACGTCAGGTCATCGCCCTTTTCCGCACTGATGGCGGCAAGGCCACCAAGTGGACGAAGGGCGTAGACATGGTAATTGCGAGCCTGACTGCCGCGTGAGATTTCAAGCGACAGGTGACCGTTCGCATCGACCTGGCACAGCCCGATCCTGGCGCTTTCGTGCGACCATTCGACGAGGCCCCGATCCCGGCCGAAATATCCGGCTGCTCCAACTGCAAGCGCTGCCCAGTAGCGGTGATTGTTGCGGCGTGACTTCGGGCCGGCCTCAAACCGGAAAAAATGCACGGTTGTCTGCGCCACGCCAATCAGCCAGTTGCCTATAACCGCGCGCTGCTCTTCGGAGAAAGCGCCGTTGCGGTCCAGGTGATCGATCGTAAGGCTGATTTCGGCCATGAAGCGGCTGCGCGACAGATGAGCGTCGTCACTCTTCATCTCGGTCAACGCACCAGCACTTGCCCAGCGCGTAAGATCTTCAGCGGCGCAATTTTCCAGTTCCGGCTTGCCGCTGAAGGCTTGTCCGCCAACAATCTGCAGAAATCGCCTGACCGGTTTCATCTGAAGGTCGCGCTCGCGCCTGGCGAAGCCGTCGACCGTGTCCTTGGCGCCCGATTGTATGTATTTGGAACGGGTGTCGAGCGTTACGACCGGCTCTGGGACCGTTATGCAGGTCTGGCCAGTCGTGCCCTCGGAGATCTCAGGCGCGGCGGGCGCCTGCCCCAGACCGGCAAGCGTGACCTGAGGCACGGCAGCAAGGCTCGAGAGGACGGTTTGCGCAACAGCGGGACGCAACAAGCCACCTGCGAGAACCACCGCGCAGAAGGCGAGACACAAACCGGTCCGGGAGAAATTTTCAAGACAACGCGACATCGTGCACCCAAAACGTTTGGCGCACACTACGCAGCGGCAGCTTTCAAACCCGTTGGAGAAAATCCTAAAGTTTTAGCGAATATCCGGCTTCTTATATTTTGCATCGCAGCACATTCGCTCTCACGCTCTCCGGTTGACGATCCGCGTGTGCTGCGACTGCACAAAGACTATGCGAATGCTGCTATTTTCCGCACAAATTGACGCAACGTTGCTCCAAATTAAACACCTATTAACTTTATCGTTTCGTTCCATTGGAGCTAATATGCTGCACGGCAACATTTTTGAGTTTTGTAAAGTCCATAGCCATGCGTATCGTGTCCAGAATTGCAGGAACGACGTGCTTCTTCCTGCTGTTGTCCACCGGCATCGCCGTCACTTCTGCTGCAGCGCAGCAGAAACGGACAGATATCGTCGACCAGGCCTTTTCGACGCTTGGAGAGACCGCCGGAGAGTTCGACATCGTCGACAAAATCGATGTGCGCAAGGCGGAGCTCATCGTTTCGCAGAATATTGCCCTGGCAAAGCACACAAACCTCATCGACGAGGCTACGCAGTCGGCGCAAATTGCTTTGAAGGTCTACGAACAGCTCGACAACCTCGCCAGATCCCAGGCCCAGATCAGCTCGGTGCTCAGCGACATGATCAGCGAGGCCAAGCTGGCAAAAGACAGGCTTGGCGCGGCTGGTATTTCGCAGGACATGATTGCCGGTTTTCTTATCGAGCTGTTGTCGAACAAGATTATCGAGACCGATCTGACCGAGAAGCAGATCCTCGATATCAGCGTTCAGATCAACGAAAATTTCGCCAAGTTGGAGGATCCCCGATTTACGCTCAGCGCGCTTTACAACCGGGCGCGCACGGAGAAGAAGCTGGGGAAGGACATCAGGCTGTTCGAAGCCGTCCTGCGCATTTCAAACGAATTGATCCGGGTCGAAGCCGCCAAACTTCTCGGGGAAGTCGATTTACGGAAACAGGCCGACGAAATTATTGAAAAATCGATCGAAATTCTCAAGTCCGAGCACCCTGAAAAGGCACTCATCCTTGCGGAACGCATGGTAGAAATTCATTCGCAGCCGGAGCTCGTACACCGGTTCCTGATACCTTTCGGCAATTCCTTCGCCTCTTCCGATCTCTATGATCCCGCCTATTTCGCAAGCTATGCTGAAATGGAGCCTGCGGAACTCGCCGACAGCCTTGAGCGAGGCCTGCGCAACAAATCGCTGAACAGCGTCGAGCTCATCATCAACCTTGTCGCGCGCTTCGACGGCAATGAGGTTTTCTCGCGCAATCTGGCCGTTGGACTGACCCGTGCGCTGGCACGTGAGAACCAGCTGGATATGGCGCTCTTCACGACGTTCTGGACGTCCGCTGATCAGATGCCATCCGGATCACCGCGCGACACGATGCTTCACGAGATCAGCATCATCCTGTCCTCTCAGGGACGGGGATTTCCTGCCCTGGAAGCGGCCGGCAGGATTAGGGACAGGCAACTGCGAAACGTTGCCCTCCAGGCCGCGTCCAATGAATTGGCGGTTGCCGGCTACAATGTCGCCGTCGAGACCACGGCCAGAAAGATACTCGCCAGCCTTCCATCCGGAGATTTGCAGGCCGGCGATCTGGCTCTGCTGAGAAACCTTTGCGAAACTCTCGGAGCGTCGGGACTGGTGAATCTGCTGGAGCAGGTCAAGTCACTTACCCAGGACGGTGACGTTGCCCTGGCAGCGAACAGGCAGTTGCTCCGCGTGGCGGTCGATCGTCGTGACGGGGATGCACTCCAGGCGCTGCTTTCGTCTTCGGCACCGTTTGCAGAAGCCGACCGTGTCTGGGCTCAGGCTTATGCCGCCGCACTCCATGGCGACGTGGCTGCCGCTGCTGCCGACCTGAAACGGGCGCAGTATCTTGCGAGCGAAGGTACCGATGCGAGAACCACCTTCGGCAACATGACCGCCTTCGGGTCGTACCTTCGAAAGCCGGACCTGCTGCAGGCGCTTCTCACGGAAACCGTGTCCGATCTTTTGCCCGCCTCGCAAGCCGACCTGCTCCACGGGTTTGTCCGGGCCCAATTTGAGAAAGATCCCAAGGCGCTGGCCGAGATGGAGGTCGTTAGCCCGCTTCTGACCCGGATAGCGCAGGATACAAGTCTGGCAGCCCGGGTACAGGTCACCATGGCCAAGACTTTCGCCATGCTGGGCGACGTTGAAAACACCGGTCAGCTGATCACCATGAGTGATGGCTGGCTTGATCCCGACCAGGTGCTCCAGGAGGAAATCACTGCGCTTGCCATGGCTGGCAGATACGAGGAGGCGAGAGCGGAAACCTCGCGGATTGGTCAACATGACTTGGCGCAAGCTGCCCTGGCCGGTGTGATCAGGATCGAGGCCCGCCTCGGCGACGTCGAAGACAGCGCCCGGCGTCTCAAGAAGATCGACGATTATCGCCTGCGCGTCGGCACTTACCGCGAAATCGCAGAATGGATGGCGCACGATCTCGACAAGGATGGCCTGCTGTCGCGAAACCATCCGCCCGCGATGGCACTCGTTCAGGCCGAAAACGTTTCGGCCCCGGGGGACCGGATCGCCGGCACCGAAGTCGCACCGCCATCTTTTCAGATCGATGACGCAAACACCTTGCGCGCCGGAGCCGGGGTCAGGCTCGTACACCAGGATGCCTTGCTTCCGGACTACGGCTACCCGGACCTCATCGCTGGCCTCGACACTACCGCCGACGATGTGCGAGCCATCGTGCCCCTGCTGCCGCGCGCAGGGCCGAGCGGGCTTTCCGTGGCTGGTCTAAATCGGTTTGCACGCCTGAACCGTTTCTCGTCCAAATTCTTTGAAGAAGTCGTCGGCATGAGTGCGCGCGACTATCTTTACAAGCGTCAGGGGACGATCAACCCGATATTCCTGTACCTCACCGAGGGCGTCTTTACGGCCGAAAAGCTGCTCTATCTGTCTGTCTCGGGCCGTTTCCGCACGGTCGACCGGGTGGAAGACGGCTTCATCTTCCGGGCACCGATCGTGGTTGGCCCGAATGCCACCCTTGTGCTTTCCGGTCAGGAGGCAAAAGCCTTTTACCTCAGCCAGAGCTACGGCTCCTTCATCGTCAATGCCGGCAAACTGTTCGTCGTCGACACAACGCTTGGCGCTTATGACGAAGACAAGCAGGATTTCGCTTTCTCCGACTACAATAACCGCAAGAATTTCCGTCCGTTCATTCTCTCGTGGAGCAACAGCGAAACCTATATCGGCGGCTCGAGAGTTGTCGGGCTGGGCTACTCCGCGGGCAAGTCCTATGGCCTTTCGCTGTCCTCCGGTCCGAAGGATTCCATCGACGAGAAGCGAAAGGATCGCAGGCCGTTCGGTATCGTGGCTGACAACAGCTTCGACAACATGCTCTACGGCTTCTATTCCTACGAGGCGGATGACGTCGCCGTCGTCGGCAACGAATATCGCAACAACATTACCTACGGCCTCGATCCTCACGACAGGTCCCAGCGGCTGACGCTGTCCTACAACACCGGCTACGATACCGAGAAAAAGCACGGCGGCATCATCTCGCGTGAGGTCGATGACAGCTTCCTTGTCGGAAACCTCATGTTCGACAATGCCGGTTCCGGGTTGATGGTCGACCGCGATTCCATGGCGACGACAGTCTATGCAAACACGGCTTTCGGCAACGAACAGGACGGCCTGACCTATTTCGAGAGCCCCTGTGCCCTTATCGACTCGAACCACTTCTTCAACAACAAGCGAGCCGGCATCAAGGCACGCAATTCCTGGGATCTCTCGATCACCCGCAACCGGATCAACGGCAACGCGGAGGCAGCGATCGACGGCTACATCTCGATCCTGGAAGACGGCGAAGCCGCCCGCACCCGCGACTTCGACATGGATCCCTACATTCCCTTCGGAAGTTTCTTTGCAGCAGGCAACGAACTCAGGGACAACAATATCGGCATCAAGGCCAACGGCCTGAGCGCGGTCACACTGAGCGACAACCAGTTCCTCTTCCAGCGAGAGGGCCTATACGGCGGCGATCTGAAGGAACAGTCGCTCTGGTTGCTGAAATACGGCTCCGAAGGCCAGGCGGTCACCATGGCATCGGCCTGCCTTCCGAAGATAAGCCATCACAAGGGATGCACACTGCAGCACAGGGGCCTGCTGGCCTCCCATGCGACGGCCTCCGCGTTCGACAGCTCACCGGTTACCGATTTCTGCCTCGGCGACAAGACGAGCGTGCAGGCCGGCGCTGTCAATCCGGTGACCCACTAGACCTTCATGAGCGCAAACATGTCAGTACCTCGTTCAGTCAAACCGGAACACCACGCCCGCTCCCGCAAGAGAGCATTGATCGGGTCCTGTGCAATCCTCGCAGCCTGCAGCGTCCTGGTCCTGCTGCCGTCGGCGTCTCCCGCCCTGGCTCAAGCTGCACCTGCAACGATTGCGGCAAAGCCGAACGCCGGCAGCACGCCGGTGATGCAGGTGAACAAACTTGAGATCACCGAGGACTACATCGCAACTTTGTCGCCGGAAGACAGGATTGAATTGGCCGACAGACTGCTTCGCGGCCTCCCCTATTCACCGACCAACCCGCTGCGCGTGAGCGATGTCGCGACCGGGACACGCTTGTTCGAGGAAGCGATCGCGGCCGCGACGGGTGAGGAACGGGCGCTGCTCGAATTTCAATACGGCAAGGCCCTGCTTGCAACATCGGAACCGGACAAGGGTCCAAGAGCGACGGAGCAACTTGAAAACGCCCTTCTGGCCGGCCGGAAGGATGCCGGCCTGAGACTGGCCATGGAATTCGTCTCCAACCCGGAAAACGTCAAGGGCTTCGTTGGACCGGACAGGGCACGAGAACTGTTTCAACCATTCCTCTCCGGCGGCGATCCAGAGACGCTGCTGGCCTATGCCAACCTGATCGCGACTGTCTCGCCCGAGGAAGCACGCTCTCTGCGCCTGCTTGCCCTTACCCAGTTGGCCGTCGAAGCGTCAAACGATGCACGCGCGGCCATCTTGGTCGGCAATGCATATCTCGATGGCACGATCGGTGAAGAAAACCTCCAGAAGGCAATTGAGCACTACGCGCAAGCCTTGACAGCGGGTTCTGCAGACGGGGGCTACCAGATCTATTCGGCGCTCCGCAACCAGCTTGATGACCGGAATATCGCAGGCCAGGTAAAGAACGCACTGGTCGCCTCCGTCACGCTCGGCTCGACAAAGGCGACCTTGCGCCTTCTGGACGACTACTCGGAAAAGGATCGGCTTGGCGTCACGCGTGCGGAAGCGGAACAGCTTGCAGGCCTGCTGGCGGAAACAGGCCATTCCGAAGGGCTCTACCATCAGATCCGGATCTTCGAGAAGTTGCTCAGAGACGGCCAGAAATTCTCCACCAGCGAAATGGACGCGACTGTGGCGAAGCTGCTGGCGAGCGGCACGAACCTTTCGGTGGAAGATGCGGAAAAACTCGGTGGACGGATCCTGCGCTCGACACTGCCTCAGGACATGCGTTTCGGCTATTCACTCCATTTCTTTGAATACGCTCTCGAGCTGGGATCGGTCACTGCCGCTTACGAATTAGGCGATCTGGTGCTCGGCCGTCTCTCCAGTTCGCAGTATTTCGCCAGGACCGGTAACACGGACCTGCAGAAAAAAGCGTTGAGCGCGCTCCAATATGCGGCTCAGCGGGACAACCAACTCGCAATGGTTCGCCTGGGCGATGTCTATCGCACCAATGAGTTCGTAGAGCTTTCGCTTGAAAAGGCCGAGGAGTGGTACACGAAGGCCGTAGAACTCGATCCGACACCGCGCGCCCTTGAGCGCCTGGCGTCCTTCATCAATGCGACCCGCGAAGATGCACAGTCGCTTGACGAAGCACTTTCGTTGCTTCAGAGCGCGGCAGCGCAGGACAGCGCGTCGGCCATGACGACGCTCGGTACCATCTATCTTCGCGGACGCCGAACGTTGACACCGGATGTACCGCGCGCGCTCACCTGGTTGAGCAGGGCGGTCGATGCAGGATCCACTCAGGCCCTTATCGTCCTGGGAGAATACTATCGCGACAGCGAAAAAGAATTCGTGAAGGCCCGGGACTCGTTTGAAGCGGCGGTCAAGGCTGGTAACGGCAAAGCCTGGATCGGCATCGCCTCGCTGTACGAACTTGCCGGCGAGCCGGAAAAGATGATGGCCGCGCTGAAATCGGGTTCCGACACGGAAAATCCGGAAGCGATGGTGGCCTACGCTTTCGCTCTTCTTCAGCGTTCGCCAACGGACCGGGAAGCATTTTTGCTGCTCCAGCGAGCCCAGTTGCTGGGCATCGACAGTTCGGGCACGAACCTGCGCATTGCCGAGACCTATATCGCGACCGGTGAAGCGGCAAATATCGGCATCGGCCTGGACATCCTCAACGTGTTGGTCGATCGCGGCTACGGACCCGCCGTCTCGCGCGCCGTCAGGATCTATCTCAGCTCTGAAGCCGGCACGCCGAATGTCGAACAGGCCCTTTCGATCGCTTCGGTCGGCCTGGCCCAAGGTTACACCGCGCCGATGATACAGGTCGCACTCGCAATTTCGGAAGGTGCTCCGGGGATTGAGGCAGCACCGCAAAAGGCGATCCTGCTCCTCAAGCAGATCTACCAGAAATCCCCGCAGACGCTCGATGTCGCGGTAAGACTCGGACAAGCCTATACGGAGGGCGCTTATGTCGAACGGGATCTCGACCTTGCCTTGCAATATTTCGAGGAAGCCGCGACCCAGGGCAGCGTGCGCGCCCAGCTTCGAACCGCAAAGGCCTATCTAGACGGGATCGGGACCGAACGGAACTCGACCAAGGCCATCGCCTGGTACCAGCAGGCAGCTGACGCCGGCTCGACGACGGCGCTGTTGCAACTGGGGCGGATCTTCGCCTCCGGGGGCATCACCGAAATCAACCCGGAATTGGCCTTTGTCTATTTCTACCGGGCTGCCGAGGCCGATTCCACTGAAGCCAAGGCGGAAGTCGGACGCTCGCTGCTTGCCGGATTTGGCATCGACCAGAACGTCAATCTGGGCGTGAAATGGCTCGAGGATGCCGGCGAAGACGGCAGCGCGCGGGCCATGTACGACCTGTTTTTCCACTTCATCTACCAGGACAGCCCTGACGCGCGGCAGGTCGCGATCAATTGGCTGCACCGGGCCGCGGAACACGGCAGCGCTGAGGCCATGTTCCGCTATGCGGCTCATTTGCGAGCGGAGGCCCGGGATGACAATGCCGAGGGCGTCAAGGAATGGCTCACCCGCGCCAGCGCGGCCGGCCATCAGTATTCGGCGGCAATTTTGAATTCGGGCTGGAAAGAATACGTCGAATGACTTGTTCATTCCTGAGCATTCACACAGGGCTAACCTGATCAACGGAAGAAATTGATAAAATGGTTTTCTCCTCTGCCTTCTTCATTCTGGCCTTCCTGCCGATTTTTCTGGTTCTCTATTTCCTGACACCGTTCCGTTACAAGTCAGCGATCATTCTCGCCGGGTCGTATTTTTTCTACGCCTGGTGGCGTGTCGACTATCTCGCCCTGTTGATCCTGGTGACGATCTGGAGCTATTTCGTCGGCCACCGGATCCATTCCTCGCAGCTGCAGGGGGATGCCAGGGCAGCGCAGCGCTATTGCACCATCGGCGTTGCCGGGAACCTGTCCGTTCTGCTCTATTTCAAGTACTTCAATTTCTTCGTCGACAGCGTCTCCCTCACCTTCTTTGCTGGCGAACCGCTGTCGCCCCTTTTCGGTCAGGTCATCCTGCCGATCGGGATATCCTTCTACGTGTTCCAAGCGATCAGCTATGTCGTCGACGTCGCCCGCAAGGATGCGCCGCCCGCGACAAACCTCTTTGACTTCGCTGCGTTCATCGCCCTCTTCCCGCAGCTCATTGCCGGCCCGGTTCTGCGCTACAAGGACCTCGCGGACCAGTTCGTGGAACGTGAACATTCCTGGGAGAAGTTCGGCGAAGGATCGCGCATGTTCATGCTTGGGCTCGCCAAGAAGGTCTTGATCGCCGACTCCGTCGCCCCGATCGCGGACACGATGTTCGGTCTTGATGCGCCGACCCTTTCGGAAAGCTGGCTCGGCATCACCGCCTATACCATCCAGCTGTATTTCGACTTCTCCGGCTACAGCGACATGGCCATCGGTCTTGGCCTGATGCTCGGCTTCCATTTCATCCGCAATTTCCACTTCCCCTATATTTCGCGGTCGATCACGGAGTTCTGGCGCCGCTGGCACCTGAGTCTCTCGGCCTGGCTACGTGACTATCTCTACATTCCGCTCGGGGGTAACCGCGTCGGTTTCGCACGGACCTATGTAAACCTGTTCCTGACGATGTTTCTTGGCGGGCTCTGGCATGGCGCGAACTGGACGTTCGCAATCTGGGGCGCCTGGCATGGCCTGCTGCTCGGGATCGAAAGGTATTTCGGCGTTTCGAGCACACGGAACAGATCGATCGTCTATCTGCCCATGACACTTGTGTTCGTGATGATAGGCTGGGTCTTCTTCCGTGCCGAGAACGTTCATTCTGCCTTCGCCATGCTTTCCGGCATGGCCGGCATGAACGGGTTCGGCATGACCGACATCGTCGCCTGGCAGATCACACGGTTCTCGCTGGCGATGCTCGCAGTCTCCATCGTCATCGTTTACCTCGAACCGTACCTGTCGCAATTCGGATCAAAACCCGCGAAGGGCGACACCTTCGTTAGCCCGGAGTTCATCTCCGTCCGCCAGGGGCTGCTGGTTTCGAGCCTGGGCGTCCTGTCGCTTGTCAAACTGACCGCCGACAACGATTCCCCTTTTCTCTATTTCCAGTTTTGACCGGGCAAAGGAACAAACGTCATGAGCAGCACGGGTTCCAAAATCATCTCCGCTTCGATGATCGGCATGTTCGCCGTCGGCTTCGCCTTCACCACCAGCTTTGCCATGTTCAGTGACATCGACTGGAAGAACAACGACGGGACACCGTCTGCGTTTCTGAAAGGCAAGGTCGCGCTCGATCTTGAAAACTCCTACAAGGACGAACTCTTCTTCCGCGATATTTCCATCAACCTTTACAACGTCGTTTCGCTGGGACTTTTCGGCGAAGCCAAGAAGGGTGCCCTGGTGGGCGATGACGGCTGGCTTTATTCGACCGAAGAGTTCTCATGGACGAAGGACTCGCCGCAGAACCTGAAGGCAGCCCTCGCGGCGGTCGAAACGACGAATGAAACTTTCGCACAGCATGGCACGAAGCTTGTCGTTGCCCTGCTCCCGACCAAGGCTGAGATTTACAGCGAACACCTCGGCTCGCTGCGTTGGCCGAAGGTTCACCACCCCCTTTATGACGAAGTTCGCGGGGAGCTTCAGGATCATTCCGTCCTGACCCCCGAGTTGAGGGCTCCGCTGATGGACGCCAAGGCAAAGGAACAGGTTTTCCTCAAGACCGACACGCACTGGACTGTCGAGGGCGCCGAGGTGGTTGCCAGGAACCTTGTGCCGGTGACGCTTGCGGAAACCCTCCCCTCTGCCGAATTGACGATGGAGCCCCAGAAGAAGACCAGCCACAGCGGAGATCTCCTGAAGTTCGTCAAACTCGGATCGATCATGCCATCGCTGGCCTATCCGGATGAAACTGTCCAGCCGATCCTCGTGCGGGCTGCGGTGGGAGATGTCGACAGCCTGCTTGACGAGAGCGACGAAGAACCCGTTCCCGTCGCGCTGGCCGGCACCAGCTACAGCGCCAACACGCTTTGGAGCTTCGAAAGCCACCTGCGCAACACGTTGCAGACCGACGTCCTCAATGTTGCGGAGGAAGGCAAGGGGCCGTTCGATCCCATGTCCGCCTACTTGAAGAAGCTCGAAGATGGCGAACTCGAATATCCGAAGCTGGTCATCTGGGAAATGCCGATCCGATACCTGGATGACTACAGCCCGCAAGCCCTCGAAAGCCTGAATTTCGAGGTCGATTGACGCTGCCGTGTAAGTTTGTCCAGCCAGACAAACACCGATCTCGCTCTAATCAGACAAATAGACGTTGAGTAAAATTTGGAACAATGGATAAAAAATAGGCATTAGAAAAATATTATGAATTTCAATTTTCAGAAAAATCGCGAAAATTTCAACAAGTTAGCCAATTTTTTATTGGCACAGGAATTGCAAAACCTTTTTGCAAAAGTGAAATTTCTGAAATCCAACGTGTCATATCCGCATTGACTGAGAAAATGTGACGATGAGATCAGGAAAAGTCGATGAGTAGGACGCAACAAAATCACCGTGACGGTTACGGCAGTGTATTGGACTCAAACCGAATGCAACGACAGGGTCGCAAGTTCACTTGCGCGGATCTGCAGGCCGAAAAGCTCATGAGCTCTCGGGGGACGGCATGATTTACCACGTCCTCTACATGCTCGTGATCGCGATCGTCGTGGTGCTGCTGCCGGACGAAGCCTTTTCGCACAAGACGCAGCAGGTTTTGCTGGTGCTCGGCCTGCTTGGCATCTGGCGCTACACCTGGGGTGTTATCCATCTGCTCCGCAGCCTTTGGTACAGGAAAATTGCGTTCCCGCGCATCCGCCGCGAAGCCGGGACGAAGGCCGCGGAAGCCGGGTACGGCCACGCCTTCTTCCTGATCACCAGCTTTCGCATCGACGCGCCGACAACGTTGAAGGTCTATCGCGGTGCGTTCGAGGCCGCCATGCGCGCTCCCGCCGGGGCGACCGTAATCGCGTCCATCGTAGAACTGGGCGACCAGAGGCTGATCGAACAGCTTTACCAGAGCATGTTCGGTGAAGAACGGCCATTCATCCTCGATTTCGTTCGCATTGCAGGCACCGGCAAGCGCGACGCGCTGACCTACGGCTTTGAAGCGATTTCGCGCTACAACCCAGGCCCCAACGACACCGCGTCGGTCATTGACGGTGACAGCATCGTACCGCCGGACCTCGTCGAGAAATGCGCCAATATATTCCTGATCAACCCGCGTATCGGCGCATTGACGACCGACGAGACCTGCACGGTCGAGGGCCGCGACATCTTCCGCAAGTGGTACTCTCTGCGCTTTGCACAGCGGCAGATCCTGATGAGTTCGAACGGGCTTGCCAAACGCGTGCTGACTTTGACGGGACGCATGTCCATGTTCCGGGCGCAGATCGTCTGCCGGCCGGAGTTCTACCGCCATATCAACGAGGACTTCATCGAACACTGGCGCCTCGGCCGCATCAAGATGCTGACCGGCGACGACAAGTCGTCCTGGTACTGGCTGCTGAAAAACGGCTACCTGATGTACTATGTGCCCGACGTCGTCGTCGAAACGATCGAACAGCCGCCCGTGGACGATTTCATCGCTTCGGCCAAGGTGCTGATGACGCGCTGGTTCGGGAACATGTTGCGGACCAACACGCGTGCGCTCGCACTTGGTCCGCATAGGGTCGGCCTCTTCACATGGTGGTCGGTCCTGGATCAGCGCATCAGCATGTGGACGTGTCTCTCCGGTTTGACGATCGCGTTCCTCGCCTCGATCTTCGTCTCACCCTTCGCCTTTGTGCTTTACCTGCTTTGGGTGGCGATCTCCCGGTATCTGGTGATGCTGACTTTCCTGACCGTTCGCAAGGAAGTCTCCATCTCCTATCCGTTCCTGCTCTACTTCAACCAGATCTTCGGCTCGTTCATCAAGGTCTACATCTTCTTCCGCATGGACCGGCAGAGATGGACCCGGCAGAACACGACGCTCGGCGGATCGGAGAGCCGGTTCAGGCACTACTACAAACTTGTCTCGTCCAACCTCGTCCACGCCTCGGCCATCCTCGTCTATGTCGCCGTGCTGGCCTACGTGATGGACATCTTTTCAACGAGCGATGCGATCGATGCCTTCTACCGCTGATCACGAGCCTCGCTCCGTAAACCTTTCGACCAACCTCTGGCTGGGAAATTGAACATGAGTACCGTAGCTTCAGAAGTCCAAGTCCAGCGGCAGCACCCCCGCTTCAAACTGCCCCTGATGGTCGTCATCAAGGACAGGAAGTACATGGCGGCCGATTGGTCCGTGGGGGGAGTGGCGCTTCAGAATGCGGATCAGGCGTTCAAGGCCGGGGAGCCGGTCGATCTGACCATGAGTTTCAATCTGCAGGGCTATGCCGTTAATCTGAAAATGAACGGCATCGTGCGCTACAACCGCCGCGACATCGGCCGGTGCGGCATCGAGTTCACCGATGTCACGCAGCGCCAGTTGACGCTGATCCGGTACATGATCGATTGCTACATCTCCGGTCAGCTCGTCGAAGCCGGCGATGTTCTGGAATTCATGAGCCGTGACAGTTCTGCAAAAGCGCGCAAGAAGGAACTGGACAAGGCCGCGAACGACGATCGCAGCCGCTCGTTGCTCGGCATCGTTCAGCAGGTCTTCGGGTTTACCCTGACGTTCGGCCTTGCCTTCCTTGCACTTGCATATCTCGGCGTCTCCGCGTTCAACCGTATCTTCGTGTTCGACGCCAATTCGGCAACGGTGGAATCCGAGCTCGTCTCACTGCCTGCACCTTCCAGCGGGTTCGTGACGTCCTTCGCCGACAAGACCTCGTTCAAGGCTGGAGAACAGGTCTACGTTTTCGTCGATATCAAGACCCAGGAACAGACGCCGGTCTTCAGCCCGTGCAATTGCGACGTTGTCGGCGAGGTCCCCGCGGAAGGCGACTATGTCGCCCGTGGACAATCGCCAGTCAAATTCTTCGACAGTTTCGCACCGAGTTTCGTGAAAGCGAAGATTTCCTTCGAGGACATTTCCAGGCTCGGCACGGATACGAACACCGCCATCAGCTTCATGGACGGTACCGAAATCAGGCTCGGCTATCTGCCCGAGAAGGTTCTGAAGAACATCGTCAATCCGGATGTACTCGATGACAACGTCTATCTCAGCATCCCGGTCGACAGGGAATTTTCTGCCGAAGATGTCGGGCTTCCTGTCCGGGTGCGTTTCAACACCTTCTCACTTCCAGGCATGTGAGCCCGGCCCCCTAGGTCCGAAGGCGCGCGAAATTACGAAACAAGCCACTGAATTTACTTTTAAAAATCTTGGTTGCCCAGTTACCCCGAAGATGAGGTTATGAGATGGCACAGATTATTCCTACGATCATGATCGGCGGCTCCGGGACCCGCCTCTGGCCGTTGTCGCGCAAAAACAGTCCAAAACAGTTTCTGCGGCTTTTTGGCGAAAAGAGCCTCTTTCAGGAAACGGTTGCCCGGTTTCCGGATAGCGAGTTCGCAAGCCCCTGGCTGATGACGAATGTCGACGTCCTCAATTTTGCCGTCGAGCAGTCAGAGGAGATTGGCATAAAGCCGGCCGGCATCTTCGTCGAACCGTTGATGCGCGGCACCGCTGCAGCGATCGCCGCCATGGCTGTGGCAGCCGAACAGCTCGATCCGCAATCGCTGATCCTGGCAGCTCCCGCCGACCACGTGATCGAGAATCCCGAAGAATTCCGCAGACAGATACAGCTCGCCAAGCCGCTTGCCGAGGACGGCGCCATCATCACGTTCGGAATTGTACCGACGGCGCCGGAAACGGGCTTCGGTTACATCAAGGGTGGCAAGACCGTCTCGACATCCTCGGGCGATGTCGGTTTCCGCGTGTCGAAAGGCGGTTTTCTGGAAAAGCCGGACCTTGCCACGGCACAGGGTTTCCTGGCGGCGGGCACATACTACTGGAACGCGGGTATCTTCCTCTTCTCCGCCAAGACAATCATCCGGGAGATGAAGACCTACGCCCCGGGCATCATGCAGGCTGCCGGTGAAGCCGTTGCGGCATCGCAGTCGGAACTGAGATCCGACATCCCGGTCTATTACCTGAACAAGGAATCGTTCGCCCAGGCACCGGAAATGTCGATCGACAATGCGGTGATGGAACATTCAGACAAGATTGTGGTCGTGCCCAGCGACATAGGCTGGAGCGATGTCGGTTCCCTTTCCGCCATCTGGGATATCAGTCCGAAGGATACGGATTCGAACGTCACCTCGGGCAAGGTTCTCACGATCGATTCACACGATTGCCTTCTGAAAGCCACCGCAGACCGCCGGATTGTGGCGCTGGGGATCGAAAACATCATGATCGTAGACACGGTCGACAGCGTTCTCGTCATGCCCCGCAGCCGCGCGCAGGACGTCAAGCAGATCGTCTCCGAGCTGAAGGCCATCGGCGCGAGGGAAGCGGTTTCCATGCCGGTCATCAATCACGATTGGGGTGATGCCGAGCAGAAATTCACCGACGAGGATCACAGCGTCACGCAACTCAAGATCCGTCCGGGAAATGTCATCCCGAACCGGCGGGTGACCGCCGAGCGCGAGATCTGGCTGGTCGTCAAGGGCACAGTCGACGTGATCGTCAACTACCAGCGACTTCGCAGGTCGAAGGGGGAAACCTTCACGTTGAAGAACAACGACACGATCACCGTCATCAATCCCGACGAAGACAAGAATGCCAAATGCATGATGATGGTTCAGGAAAACCGTGAATTCGAGCGGATATTCGAAGCCCTCAAACCCGCTGCAGTAGCAGCGGAGTGATCCAGGTTGATCGGGAACCACGCCATGAAACTCGGTGACCACGGATATTTCGTCGAATTCCCGGGACAATCAGTCTTCAAGATCACGGCTGTCGAGGGAACGACACTTTTCGTCACGCCGCTTGGAGAGGACGGCGAAACCGCAGCCGCCCCCCTCGACCAAATCAACGGCTCGATGCGCCCGGCAAGACTTCACGCCGTTACCGAAGAAATGTCCTGTACGCTCGACATTCCATGTTCCGTGACGGGAGCCAAGCTCGCGTTCACGGAAGCAGACGGTCGACTTTACAAGCTGATCGCGGACCAGCACCTGAAAGGCTCTGTCTCGGTCCCTGCCTTTTTCGACCACGCGATGAAGAAGCAACTTGCTGCTGTTGCTGCTCGTGAAACCGGCGAGATGCCACCCTATTACACCAACGCTGCGTCAGCGGACCTGGCGGCAACGAACCGACCGCTGAGACGGTTCGGTGCAGCTCTTTGTGTGATGATACTTGCCGTCACCTTCGGCTTTCTTTGGCTTCATCAGCACCTGACGATTTCCGAAACTTCGAGCCTGATCACGTCCGACTACAAGCTCGTCGCGAGCCCGGTGACGGGGACGGTCGTCTATGTCAACGACGACAAGTCCATCACCGCCGGCGAACCGATATTCGGTATCGAAGGGACATCCGGCCGGCCCGTGATCGTGAATGCCCCGATCGACACCACCAGTTTCGAGGCGGTTGCTTCGCCGGGGGCGCGGGTTGAAAGGGGCAAGGCACTCGGCTGGATCGCGGATGAGGCTGCCGCACCGCAACTGGTCACCTACGTCACCTTCAGTGAAGCGCTTGAAATCGCGAAGGGAGCGGTCGCAAAAGTCAACTTCCGGGATAACAGCGTTTCCTTCCTGCCACTCGGCCTTGGTGACATCCGCTATTCGGTCAGGGACCAGGACACGAGAGATCCCGTGATGAAAATCCAGGTGCAGTTGCCTGACAGGTACCGGGATCAGGTAGGAGCAACCGCCTCCATCCAGATCCGGCGTGAAGGCGACGTTTACAGGAAACTGTGCCGGTTCGCGGGCGGGCTCCCTCCGGTATCCGCATGGTGCAGCACGGCAAAAGATAACGCGACATGAGCAGGGTTGCCTTGCAGGGATCATTTGCGGGCACACACATGCAAAAGTGAGATGAATGATGGTTCAAGCTCAAATTTTGGCGAAGGCCGCACGGTTGTTGCCGGCCGCCGTCTTTTCAATCCTGGCAACCTTGTCCGCGGCCAATGCTCAAGGACCGGCAGCAAAACAGCGTGACCTATTCGCTTGCCCCGACCTTGCGGAGCGCAGCCTTGCCCAGGGGCTCACCCATCCGCTGGTCCAGGGGTATGGCGGCGCCTTCTATCGCGTCAACGCCGACCTGAGGGACTTCTATCTCTATTCCCGGTCGAACATTCAATATTTCGCTCGCCTGAACGAAGTTCTCAAAGAGAGGGACATTGACCTCACCCTGGTCTTCGTTCCTCCCAAATCCTTCATGGATGCGGCCTTCGTTCCGGACGACGTGTGGAAGGAATACGATTTCGACCGGGAGCTGGCGACGGAGACCTACAGACTGCTGAACGAAGACCTGATCGCAGCGGGGCTGCGCAGCGTCGATTTCCTGAAGCTGCGCGAACAGCTCGCTTCCGAAGGCGATGAAAGGTTCTTCTTCCTGCGCGATTTCCACTGGACGCCAAGGGGATCGCGCGCAACCGCCGGAGTGGTCGCCGAAGCACTGAAACAAACCGATGCCTATAGCGATCTGAACACCAAGGAATTCGAGACCGGGATCGTCGATCCGGAGCTGTTGCACCTTGCCGGAATGCACAAGATTGTCGACACTTTGTGCACCGGTCCCGTCGTCCAGGAATACATGGTCAAATACGAGACGACGGAAGCCTTGAACGACCTGGATTCCCTGCTCGACGACGACGCTACGCCCGTCGCGCTGATCGGCACCAGCTTCAGCGACGAGATCAACCCCTACAACTTCGCCGGTTTCCTGCGCGAATTCATGGACGTGGAAATCGCCAGCTACGCCATCAGCGGCGGCGGCATGGACTCCTCGGTCATCGACTGGACCCACAATGCCCTTCCGGAGAGCGAGGGAACGCGCTTTCTGATCTGGGAGTTGCCGATGACGGCAGGGATCGCCCGCTTCCCCGAGGTCACTTTCCGCCAGATCATTCCGGCGGTGGCGGGTTTCTGCGGGGCCGAAAGAATGATCGCGGAAGTCGACTACGACATCGAAGCCGGCGGCGCTGTAACGCTCGACCTGGCTGAGCTCGCACCGGGGCAGGATCATCTTCCGGGCTCCGACTATTACCTGGCCATGAGCCTGTCGGAGACGGATGTGCGCAGTTTCGCTCTTGATATTTCCCAGCGTGACGGCTCGAACGAAAACATCCTGATCAACCGGCCGGAACGCGTCACCAGTTTCAGTTCTCTGTTTTTCGAAATGTCCCAGACACAGATTTCCCCGCTGCGCTCCATCACGGTGAAGCCCGGTGGCGAAAAGGCCTTATCAGGCACACTCAGCCTCTGTCGATACGGCTCGTCCAACTCGTGAGAGAAAGCATGACCATGTTCAAGTACCTGTCCATACAGCCAAATCCCCTGGCACTCGCGACCCTCTTCTTCTCGCTGACCTTCGCGGTGCTCACGCCAGCCAGTGCCGGTGGTGACGAAGGGCTTTACGACAGCCCGCCGCCTCCTGGCTCCTCGTTCGTGCGCATCATCGACGGACAGCGTGCGTCCGGCGTCGCGAATGTCGGCTCGGTGGAATATCTGCTGAGCGAGGAGGGCCTGACCCCCTACAAGATTGTTCACGCGGGAACCTATGACCTGTCGATGCGCGACGCTTCTCCCAGCTTCAGCTTCGACGCGGGCAAGTTCTATACAATCGTGGCAGCCGCAGGGACTGATCCGGTACTTGTGGAAGACGAACCCATCAGCAACCCTTCCCGGGCGGGTCTTTATTTCTACAACGCTACCGGTGCGTCTGAGGTCGACCTTGCCCTTGTTCTGGGCGGCAAAGCCGTAAAGGCATTCGAAAAAGTTTCCGCAGACAGCGAAGCCTTCCGGCAATTGAAAGCGGCAACCGTGGGCTTCGAAGCCCAGCAGGCGGGTAACGCACTGGCGATCGCAGACGAATTCAGCCTGAAACGCAAGATCGGCACGACCGTCGTTCTTTTTCAGGACTCTGGAAACTACAAGCTGCTGGTCAGCAACAATTCCCTTGAACCATGACCTGCCCCCGGGCGGAGAGCTTTACTCCCTCCGCCCGTCTAATCCCCTGTTCAGTTGACGTGGTGACAGACAAATGGAATTTCTCTGGCGCGCAATGACGGTTTCACCCCGCCCCGGACCAGTATCCGGTGGTTCCTTGAGAAGGCTTGTGCTGACGGCCGCCTGTGTCGTCGCGCTTGATGCGGCGGGCATGTCCTCCTCCATTGCGGCAGCGAAAACCGAGAATCTGGTCGACGTGATCGGTATCATGCCGCCGGACGCGGACTACGAGACGGTTTGCGCACGCGAAGGTGAACGGGTCGCCCTGATCACTGACTGGGCGAAATGGGATGGTCTCCAGACTGATCGCAAGAGCGACGATCTTTTCAAGATAGCCCGCGAATACAGCAAGGGAAGCGATCGTTTGTTCGCAAATCCCGACACTGCCAGCCGGATCCTGGCCTACCTTGAGGCAAACCGGCACGATTTCGACGTCGAGGAGTTGCGCCTCGCCCAGGCGGAGAATGTTCTGAATGCCCAGCAGGACGCCTTCGGCACGGAAGCAATCGAAAGCCTGCAACAGGCCATCGACGCCGGTTCCGTGAAGGCTGCCACACTGATGGCCCGCTATATCGGTCCGGAAGCGCCCGCCAACCGGCAGGACCTTCAAAAGGCCGCCCAGCTTTATGCAGCTGCCGCGCGTGCGGGCAACCTGGAGGCCGAGCAGGGACTGGTCACGCTCGCAAATACCGGCAGGCCCGAATTCGCGATGACGGATGCCGAAAAGCGGCTGCGCCTGACGAATGTGCTCAACCGCATGATCCAGGAGATCATGAACGAGGGCACGTGCTCCTACCTTTCCCAGATCGGCAACCTCTATCTGCTGGAAAAATACATCACCAAGCAGAATGACGTCGCCCTTGCATGGTTGCGGGTACAGGCCGAACTTGGCGACGGTGTCCTTGCCGAGCTGCTCGGTCGGCGCCTGAAACTCGGCCGCTTCTTCGACTACCATCAGGAAAAGTCGATCGAGCTGTTCAAAATCGCCGCTGAAAAGGGGCGTCCAAAGGCGATGCTGGAAGTCGGACAGGCCCACATCAAGCGCCTGATCGCCAATCCCTCCGAACAGCTTGGCGAGGACTACCTTCTGCGCGCGGCCGACGCCAAGCTTCCGAAGGCCTACGAGTTGCTGGCGAAGTACTATCGTGGCTCTTACGGTCATCAATTCAGACCGGAACGATCGGCCGAGTTCTACGAAAAAGCTGCGGCCGCGGGCGAGAAACGGGAAGATATGCTGTTCGGCCTCGGCAAGCTGTTGATGCTGGATACGCCGGTTCACGATCCCAAGCGCGCGCTTGCGGCCTTCGAGGGTGCAGCCGATCTCGGGCACGAGGGTGCTGCCCGTGAAGCCGCAAACCTCTATTTGCAGGAGCTGATCCCGGGTCAATCTGCCGATTACGTGAAAGCGGTGCGCCTATTCCGGTTCGCCGCCATAAGCGGAGATTCTGCCGCTGCGAGAACACTGTCGAAGCTCTACCGCTGCGGCGAAGGCCTGCCCTACGAGCACCAGGTGTCGGAAACCTGGATGGACAAGGCCGCCTTTCTCGGTTCTTCGGAAAGCATGTATGAGCTGTCTCTGCAGATGTTGCGGAATGGCATGATTGAGCACGATGAGGAACAGTCGATGCGCGGCACAATGCTGTTGCGCAGGGCTGCCCATGACGGCTCTGCGAAAGCGATTGCAACGCTCGCTCTGGCTTATGAAAAGGGCACGAATGCCATTTCCGCCGACCCCGAGCGATACGGCCAGCTCATGGCCTATACTCTTCGCAATCCGTTCAACCATCAGAAAATCTTTCGGGAACTGGCTGTACGCCGTTTCACAGATGGCATGGACACGTCCGCGCGGGCCGAGATCATCAGAAAGACCGCGGAAGAGCTCAGGATTACGGATCTTGACCCCGTATTTGTCGAAGCGTTTGCTGAAAGAGCCTCGACCGCGAATGAAGCAAGCGATCAGTTCCAGCTCGCCCACACGCTGCTGACTTCAGGATCGAACCGTGCGACCACGCTTGAAGCGATCGATCTCCTGGAAGAGGCTGCGGACGATGGTTACGTGAAGGCAAAGATCGACCTGGTACGGTTTTCCACCAACGGGTATTCGGTCGACGCCCTTGAAGAGATCGGTCAGGAAGGTGTTTGCAGCGTCAGGGACGCACTGGCCCTTGCATCGGCCTTTGCCGAAATGGGAACGGAAGAAGCCGCTCCTCACCAGGACCGCTGGCTTGACAGAGCCGGCGAGATCGCAAAAGACGATCCCTTTTCCGCACTCGATATAGCCTTGGCCTACTGGAAGGGTGCCTTCGGCGAGATCAAACGAGCAGAAGCGGAGTCCTTTCTGCTCAAGTCACTTGAACTCGGTCAGGAAAAACCGCTGCTGATCCTGGCGGAGGGTCATATCAAGCATGTCTGGGAGAACGCCACCCCTGAAAAGGGAGCGAAGATTTACAGGGATCTGGCTGCTTCCGGACAAAGCGACGCCGCCCATTATCTTCTGCGCTTCATATCGCAGGGTAAGGTGAAGTCGGATTTCAGCGAGATAGAACAGCTTCTGTCACAAGTGAGAACCGTTCCCGACCTGAAATCCGAACTGGCACCCATCTATCTCAAGCTTGCCGACCTCTCCGGCAAGGGAGCGTTCGGCGATATCAACGGTCCTCAGACACTGTCCTGGCTTCAGGATGCCGCTGACGGCAACAGCGATCCCGTTTTGCTGCGGCGCATTGCCGAAATCTATCTGAACGGACAGATGGGTGTCTCGAGGGACCTTCAGGGCGGCATGCAATGGATGCTGAAGGCTGCGCAATCCGGTGACCGGATTGCGGCGGAACGTGTTGCCCGGTCGTACGAGTTCGGCTTCGTTTTCGAGAAGAATGCCTCCCTGGCTGCCGAATGGGACCAGAAAGCAGAAATCCTTCAAGAGTGAATGAAAGTCGGAAAATGCCAGATAAAGCAAACGCACCGCGTTCCCGGAATGTCCGGTGCGCGGCGCTCGTCGTGAGCCTCGCCGCAGTTTCGTGGGTCACTCTCAAAGCTGGGGCGGCAGCCGGCGAAATCGTCGTTGCGATTGGCAACGCGACTTCCGTCGCGGCGGGACAGACGACGGCCTCGAAGACCCAGGCAACAATGCTCGACTTCCCTTTCAAGGTGCGCACCGACGGCCCGTACCGGACACAAGAGCTGGTTTGTGCGAAACCAAGTCCGGAACCGGTCATCGATCTTGATGTCGGCAGCATCTACGACCCTGACGACGATACGCATTCGAAAGTCGATCCGAAGGCGCAGAAAATCTATCTGGAGAAGATGAATGCAGTGCGCAGCTATGCATCCGAAGTCGTTCGGATGGCCAACCGCTTCCATGCCAAAGGTGACCTTGAAGCCGCGGCGTGTGCGTTGACCTGGCTACAGGACTGGGCACGCGCAGATGCGCTATCCAGCATGAAGACACGCCAGGCCTACCTCACGTTGACACGGGTGCTGTCCGGGCTCGCCCTCGGCATGATGCAGGTGATGCCTGTCGCCGGCGAAATGGACGTCGACGTCAAGCTTGTCCAGGACTGGTTCGTAAGACGGGCAGAGCCGCTTATCGGCGAAGTCTACGGCGACCCCATGGACCGTGCGTCGAACCGGCAGAACCACCGCTACTGGGGAGGGCTGGCCGTCGCCTCGATAGGAGTGGTGACCGGGCGCAAGGATTTTCTCGATTGGGGCGTGGAAAGCTACCGTCTGGGCGTCTGCGAAATTGACGAAGATGGGACGCTTCCCCTGGAACTGGCACGCGGCAAGCGGGCGCGCCAGTATCACAACCATGCCCTTGCCCCGTTGATCCTGATTGCGGAAATCGCGGAAAGCAACGGCATCGATGCCTACGGGTTCTGCAATTCGGCGATCCACCGTCTTGTCGGCTTCCTGATGACGTCCGTGTTCGACGAGACGGAAATCGAACAGATGACCGGCCACAAGCAGCTACCGATCCCCACACGCCCCGGTGGCTATTACAGGGGGGACAGGTTCGCCTGGGCAGAACCCTATCGGGCCCGGTTTCCGGACAAGGCGGCAGAGTTCCGCATAGACGACCTGAAACTGCGCAGACCGCTCTATTCGACGAACCTCGGCGGCGCCACCAGCACACTTTTCCCGAACTGAAGTTCGACCCGACGGAAATGGCGCCGGCAAATTGCCGGCGCCTTCACGGTTTTGTTTTGCCGTCATTCTCAGAAAATAAAATCGCTCTGGTGAAGATCCGCCAGCCTGAAATCGTCGAGCACAATCGACGCCCCGTTGTCGAAGGAAATCTTGACCCCATCGCCATAGGTCGCGATCATCAGGTCCTGCAACCCGTCGAGGCCCATTCCGGAGATATCGATCACGTCGAGACCGCTCTGGAAATCCAGAATGCGATCGGCCTCATTTTTGGCCATGGCGGCAAAGACGAACTGATCGGCTCCCTCGCCGCCAACAAGCCTGTCATTGCCAAGGCCGCCGATCAGAACGTCATTGTCGTCGCCGCCGTCCAACCGGTCGTTGCCGGTTCCACCGTCGAGATAGTCGTTACCGGTTGCGCCGTAGAGACGGTCGTCACCGCTGTCGCCGAAGAGCTTGTCCGATCCGACTTCACCACACAGCGTATCGTCACCCGATCCGCCGTGCAGCCGGTCATGGCCGGTGTCGCCGTAGAGGAAGTCGTTACCGGCATCGCCGTACATCTCGTCTCCGGCCGCCCCGCCATAGAGCTTGTCGTTGCCGTTGCCGCCGGACATGTAGTCGGCCCCGGAATTGCCTTTCAGAATGTCATTGCCGTCGCCGCCGTCGAGGCGATCATCGCTGTAGCCGCCCGAAATCAGGTCGTCGCCAGCACCGCCTCTCAGGTCGTCCTCACCGGCACTTCCGTAGATCGTGTCGTTGCCGTCGCCACCTTCGATAAGGTCATTACCTGAACCGCCATTGATCCAGTCGTTCCCCTCGTCACCGAAGAGTTCGTCATCCCCACCGCTTCCATCGATCGTGTCGGCATCCGCGCCACCATGGACCACGTCGTTGCCGCTTCCTGAGTTGATATTGTCCTTGCCTCTTCCGCCACTGACGAAGTCCTGCCCCATCCCTGAAGAAATGGTGTCGTTACCATCGTTGCCGTAGAGGACGTCATGACCATGGTCATCGATGATGGTGTCGTTGCCGTTTCCCCCGGCAACATGGTCGCAGCCATTTCCGGCATAGATCACGTCATCGCCGTCCTCGCCGAGGATGTAATTGTCTCGAGCGTTCCCGTGCAGTTCGTCGTTCCCACCGCCACCGGCCATGAAGTAGAGCGTGTCGGAAGCGCAAAGGTAATCGTCCGCGTCGTGGCCCACCACATAGTTGAGAATAATCTTGTTCTCACCATAGATGTCGGTCTCGACATGGGCCTTGCCACCCGGCGAGATCGCGGTCCAGTAACCGCGCAGATCGCTGGTGTTCTGGTCCGGCTGATATTCCAGCACCAGCTTGTCGACGATTACGGTGTTGGAATGATCGAAACTGCCGTGGAAGTTGATGTCGCGGTTGGTTTCCGAGATGTGGATCGTGTTGTTGTCTTCAGCGTGCCACGATGAAAACAGGAAGGCGTGCCTGTTGTTGAAGAGTTCAAGATTTGAAAAGCTGCTGTGGAAGGTTTCGTAAAGCTGGACGCCGTATCCGTTGCCTGCCGTGCCCTTGTTGTAGCTGCCGTTGGTGTAAAGATCGTCCGCCCGCAGGGACAGGCTGTTCTGGATCCAGAAACCATGGCTTGCCGCATTGACGACTGAAACACCGCTCATGTCGAAACCGTAGGTGCTGAGTACATGCACTCCGGCCGCGTTCAGAAACTCCGGCAGAACATTTTCGAAGTCATTGTGATTGGGATTGTCCCGCAGGCTTTTCGGCAGATGGTCGCTCAGGTGATAGGTGATCGTAAGATCCTGGACACTCACGCCTTCGAGCAGGTCGACCTTGCCGACGGTTGCCTTGCCGGCATCGAATTCCTGACCGACTTCGTTTTCGAGGTAGACCTTGTTTCCGTCGACGGCAACGACTTTGACCAGCGTTTCGCGGAAGGGCGATTTCGCTGCCTGTTCGGAGTCGTACTCGGTATCCCCTTTCGACCTTAGATAGCTGGCTGTGTTTTCCTGGGAAATATAGAGATAATCGCCTTCGGAAATTTCGCTGGCGTCCTTCAGGAGCAGGACTTTCGAACCTTCCGACGTGTCGCGGGCAACCGTGGTGACATCTTCGGGGATCGAACGCGATCCGACGACAATTCCATCGACGGAAATTTCTGGATCGAGATCGAAGACCAGCTTCGTTCCGGCCTCGCTTTCGCCTTTCAACGTGATATCGGGCCGGTCGATGACCAGACTATCGGTAAACCGGTGAACACCTTCGCGAAGGATGATGGTGGATCCTGCCGGAGCATCGGCTATGAAGGCATTCAGGACATCGACGCTGACCCCTGTGTCGATGAAGTAAGTATTCCCTTCTCGTGAAAACATAGTATCACTCTTGGAAGTAATACCAGAATTATTGTAATTAGTGTTTGTCTGATATGTAACGTTGGCATCGTACAGCTCATCAAGATCTGAGTTTTCAAATATGATTACATCGTTGCCTGAAAGCTGAAGAATCACGTTCTCCCCCTCCTGCCTTGCAAGGGAAAACAGGTGATCCTGGTTAAAGAAGGAATAGCCCCGGAGATCCAGGACATCCTCGCCAACAGTAAAATCCCGAATTGTGAAACTGTCGTGGCCCTTGTCAAAAATAAAGGTATCCACACCGCCGCCGCCGGTTACAACGTCGTCACCACTGCCCATGTTCCAGACTGTATCTGCATCGTTGCCGACTACCGTCTCGCTGCCGCGGCTTCCTGTTACGTCGAAATCCGCGCTCTCTGCCAGATGGAAGGTCACCCCGGCCGAATTCGGCGCCTGCTGCAGACCGCGAAGCTCAAGTTGACCGGCACCATCGATAACGACATTTCCTGATGTCGTTTCCATAAGGTCGACGCGGTGATGACCCTGCTGCGAGAACTGGAGATCGATGCGGTTATCGTCCGACTGGTCCAGAATGTAGTTATCGATTCGGACGACGACGCCGCCGTTCGCTGCAGCCGAAAGGTCGAAGCGGTCTATATTCTGCAAGAGGGACGTTTGCCTGTAGTCCAGAACATAGCCAGTGGTCGAAAGGATGCGTAGTTCATCGACGTTGTTCGCCGAGCCCTGCTGTGCATATTTCGCGAGTGCCGAAATATAGAGATTTTGAATAAAATCAGCTTCCAGCTCCTGGAGCGATGTATTTTTAGTCATTTTCTACTTCTCTCTGCTTAATTTTTAAGCAGCAATATCGCCGCGTTACTAGCGTTTGTTATATCTCCTCCAATTTAATCCCTGATAAAATGCCTAGAATCATTTATTTTGACCAATTTAACTTTGAGTAAACCTTCAAAGCGGTGTTTGTTGCGCACCTTCCTCCATGAGATCTTTGTTGACAGCCATTTCCGCCCTTCAAATCAGAAAATCGGTCAAGATAACCTTCGGCGCTGGGAATCCGGCAGGGCAAAGGACCGGAAGCGATGAAGTCACCGGGTTCTCCTGGGCCTTCTCCTGTTCCAGTGCATTGACCAGCTCACCGGTTGAGAAGAACCGGACCCGCTTGTGGTGATGCTCGATAGCCTGGATGCGGATTGCGCCACCCCGTCCGCAGCAGCAGCTTCACCGCCAGGCAAGCCGCTAGAGCACGTCGCGAAAAAGTGGGATCCGGTTTTTCGCAAAAAGACGTGCGTCTAGAACGAGATAAAGCGGGTCACGTGAATTCAAATGAACGCGACACGGCTTAGAGGCTCTACTCACCAGGACTGACCTGACGCCTGGCCCGGCCAGAGTTCCCACGGGGCGATGCAGCCGGTGGTATGATGATCAGTTGAGGGAGATTTGCCGTAAAGGTGTCAAAGAAGGCAGTCAGGAAGCTGTCCAGCGTTCCGAGACAATCTCTCCGCACCGAATATGGCCTGTTGGGAAGCTTGAAATGACAGGAAATGAGTTGGGCGTCACTCGGACCTCACCAAATTTGGCGAGAATTAGTCTATAAGCTAAATCATTGTGCCCGACCTGAGACATAGGTGACAAAACGTTCCGGACACATAGGTAACACTTTCCGTTTTTCGGGAGGTGTCGATGCCGTGGCAAGAGGTGTCCAAAGTGGAGGAACGTCTTCGTTTCATCGCCCGTCTTCTTGATGGAGAAGGCATGAGTGGGGTTTGTCGCGATTTCGGTATATCCCGCAAGACGGGCTACAAGATCTGGAACCGTTATCAGCGGGACGGGATGGAAGCCTTGTGCGACCGGTCGCGTCGCCCGGTGCGCTAGGCCAACCAGCTTCCGGATCAGGTTGAACGGCTGATTGTCTCGACACGCAAGGAGAAGCCGCACTGGGGCGCGCGCAAGATCCGGGAGGTGTTGGTCAGGAAGCTGTCCGGCGATGTGCGTATTCCCGCGCAGAGCACGGTTCATGCGGTTCTGGACCGGCACGGCCTTGTCAGCAGAGCCCGCAAGAGGCGTCGCGCCAACAAGGCCGCAGGCACGCCTCTTTCGGCTGGTCTTGCCCCAAACGATCTTTGGGCCGCCGATTTCAAGGGCGAGTTCAAGCTGGGCAACCGGCTCTACTGTTACCCTTTGACGGTCACCGACCACGCATCCCGCTATCTGCTGAGCTGCGAGGCCTTTGACTCAACGAAGGAAAAGCCGGTCCTGGACGCCTTTCTTGCCCTGTTCAAAGAGCGCGGCTTACCCGCTGCGATCCGCACGGACAATGGCTTGCCCTTTGCATCACCAAACGGGCTTTACAATCTATCCAAGCTCTCGGTGTGGTGGCTCCGTCTGGGGATCGGCATCGAACGTATCAAGCCCGGCCATCCCCAGCAGAACGGCCGTCACGAGCGCATGCACCTGACCTTGAAGAAGGAAGCCACCCGGCCGCCGGGCATGAACAGCCTTCAACAGCAGGCCAAGTTCGACGCTTTCGTGAGGGAGTTCAATGACGAACGGCCCCATGAAGCGCTTGCCATGAAGACCCCTGCGGAAGTCTACACAGCCTCATCAAGGCAATATCAGGGCCTGCCGGATCTGGACTATCCCATCCATGACAGGGACGCCCTGGTCACCGCCTGCGGGCGGATCTGCATGCATCGCAAGAAGATCAACGTATCGACCGTGCTGGCCGGTCAGAAGCTCGGGATCAAGGAAGTGGAGGATGGTATTTGGCTGATCAGCTTCATGAGCTATGATCTGGGATACATCGACCTGGAGCAGAGAACACTACAGACAATCGACAACCCGTTCGGCACGAGGTTGTAACCCATGTCTCCGGTACAAACTGTTACCTATGTCTCCGGATCGGACATTGAGAAGATTGGCGCACCGGGGAAGATTCGAACTCCCGACCCCCCAGATTCGTAGATTACTTTTTGACGTTTTCCGAAGTTTCTTGAAATACGAATATTCTTAATATCTAATTGAATACATTACTCTTTCTTCCTGATCACTCTGGACGACGTTTCCGCCAATTTGCTTGCATTTGGACGCCATATGGACGCCACTTTGGGTTCCGACAAAACGCAAAGATCTTACCGAGAAGGTGCCACATGAAGATTTCAAAACGCACTGCAGACGCCCTCGCACCCAAAGGTGAACGTTACTTTGTCTGGGATGAAACGATTAGCGGGTTCGGCATCAGGGTCGGAGCCAACGGTCGCAAGACATTTGTATGCAGGTACCGCAATGGCAGCATCCGCCGCCAAGTCAAGCTCGGCAATGTGGGCACCATGACAGCAGAAGAAGCACGTGATGCTGCCAGGAAGGTTCTGGCCAACGTAACTCTTGGAGAGGATCCGGCCGCGGAACGTGATGCCAAACGCAATGCCTTGACGCTTTCGAAACTGCTGGAACTTTTCGTTGAAGGACATGGGCCGAAACTGAAGGCTGCGAGCCTGGAAAATTATGTGTCGACGTTGAAGAAACATGTGATGCCCAAACTCGGCAAGCGTCCTGTAGAAGAGATCACGACCAAGGATCTCAACAAGATCCACATCAGCCTCGTAGAACATCCTTATCACGCGAACAGGGTGATCTCCTATCTGGGCAGCGTCATCAGTTGGGGAGCTCGGAACGGCTATGTCCCTGAAACTTTCAATCCAACCCGTGCAATCAAGCGGTTTCGGGAGCAAGGTCGTCAGCGCTATCTGAGTGATGAAGAGCTGGCCCGGCTGGGCAAGGCGCTTGTTAAGGCGGAAACCGAGGGCCTGCCCTGGTCCATTCAGGTGACTGGCGATAAACGCAAGCACGTCCCTAAATGTAACCAGACGATTGTCTATCCAACCCACGTCACCAACGCCATTCGGCTGTTGCTTATGACTGGGTGCCGCGTTCGGGAAATCCTTCATCTGCGCTGGAAGGAAGTGGATCTCGGACGTGGATTGCTATTCCTTGCCGATTCCAAGACCGGTCGGAAAACCGTCATCCTGAACCGCTCTGCAATTGCGATCCTGGAAACAATGGAGCGCACGGACCGACATGTAATCCCAGGAGACATTCCAGGTCAGCCGAGGCACGATCTCAAGCGGCCATGGACCCACATTCGGGAAGCCGCTGAACTGGAAGATGTCAGATTGCATGACCTCCGGCATACGCACGCCAGTATCGGTGCGATGGCTGGTTTTGGACTTCCAATAGTTGGCAAACTTCTCGGCCACGCTTCTGCAATGACAACACAGCGGTATGCTCACATTGCTGACGATCCGGCTCGTCGTGCCTCAGATGCAATTGGTATGTCTCTCCAAAGGATGATGGAAGGTGCAAGCGCTACCGATTAGTTTGATAGAAACGTTTGGGAATTGCAGGGTTTGATACTGACGAGTGGATTCGAACCTTCTATAAAATTCAATAAATTCAATTATTTAATTGCCCCCGTGGAGAGTTGTAGTGCAATTTGTAGTGCAATTTTGTAGGTGACTGAATTGTAAATTCCCATTCTTTCAACGGCCGTATAGCGCCGCCAAGACGGTCGATCACCGACTCTCCACCGTATGCGGCGTGAACCGCGCCGGGTTTACTGGAGACCATTTGGCTTAAGTTATGCGGCCACGGCTGGTGCGTGTAGCATGGCGTAGTATCGTTCTTCGGCTTCAGCCGGAGGGATGTTTCCTATGGGCTCCAGAAGGCGCCGGTGGTTGAACCAGTCGACCCATCCGAGTGTTGCGAACTCGACGGCCTCGAGGCTGTGCCACGGTCCACGCCGATGAATGACCTCGGCCTTGTAAAGCCCGTTGATCGTTTCTGCGAGAGCATTGTCGTAGCTATCGCCGACACTTCCGACAGAAGGTTCGATGCCAGCCTCGGCCAGCCGCTCCGAATACCTGATCGACACGTACTGAACACCCCTGTCGGAATGATGTATGAGACCGCCGCCGTGAGCAGGTCGTCGATCATGAAGAGCTTGCTCCAGGGCATCGAGGACAAAGGTGGCATGCGCCGTCCGGCTGACACGCCAGCCGACAATGCGCCGGGCAAATGCGTCGATGACGAAGGCGACATAGACGAAGCCCTGCCAGGTGGCAAGTGGAGTAAGAAGCGCGGTTGCGCTTCTCCTCCCCGAACCGTACGTGCACCTTTCAGCGCATACGGCTCTCCATTCAAACTTGGCCCATGGCCATGGCAACATCCTGATAGCGTGAAGTGACGGTGCTGCGGGTTTCACTCCGGAAGATGTATGGATTGCCCTCCGGATTGCGCCACCGGAATTGAGCCTTCGGGCTTGAGACAAGCCGTTGCAGGTCTTTTCCGATGGCCTCGCCTCGTTCATTGCGACCGTAAACGAGCCAGGTTTTCGCCTTGCCCGTTTCCGGGGCCCTGAACCACTTCCGCATCAAGGGTTTGATACGGCTCCGGTACTTATGCCCCAGCCAGTGCGCCATTTTCCAGAACACGACATGGTCTATGTGCCGGAAGACATACGCCCTGAAGTCGGTGAACTTGTAGAACGCCGCCCATCCCGCCAACTGGCGGTTCAGATTGGCGATCATATCGACCGTACTGACACTATGATTGCCGGAAAGGGTCTCGGTCAGTTTGCGGGCAAACGCCTTGGCCTTTTCCCTGGGTATCGTCGTGACAACGGACATGCGTCCGTTCGACCCTCGCTTGCGAATGATCCGGTGCCCCAGAAAGACGAACCCGTCATCGACGTGCGTAATATGGGTTTTCTCCATATTCAGCGTCAACTTCAGGCGGCCCTCCAGAAAGACCCGGCACTCTTCACGGATTTCCTCAGCATGAGCCTTCGTCCCCTTGACGATGACGACGAAGTCATCGGCGTAGCGGCAATAGGCAATCGCAGGTTTCCATTGCCGGTTCTCCCGAACCGTAATGGGGCGTCCCTGCTGTATGCCGAAGTTCCATGCCCAACGATCCTTTCGGGCTTTCCGGTTCAGGTATTTCGCCTCCAGCCAGACATCGAACTCATGGAGCATGATGTTGGACAGGAGCGGTGACAGGACGCCACCTTGCGGAACACCCTCGCTGGCAGCCCTGAACAGGCCACGATCAATGTGACCTGCCTTGAGAATACGCCAGAGGAGATCGACAAACCGTCCGTCCCGCACCCGCCGCCGTACGCATTTAAGAAGCAGCCGGTGATGAACCGTGTCGAAGTAGCTTGCCAGATCACCTTCGATGATCCAGCGGCCCTTCGTGCCACCGCCATCTTGAAGCTGGATCTTCACGGTGCGGACAGCATGATGCACGCTGCGTTCCGGCCGGAAGCCATAGGAGAGGCGATGGAAGTCGCTCTCCCAGATCGGCTCCATGGCCATCAGCATGGCGCGCTGGACGATGCGGTCTGTCAGGGTCGGTATACCCAGCGGTCGTAGCTTGCCCCCCGAACTGGAAAAAGGGGCTTTCGGGATATAGATCCGCTTGACCGGCTTCGGGCAATAGCTACCCTTCAGCAGGTCAGTCCGCAGATCGGTCAGATGGTGATCCAACCCGGCCTGCATCCGTTGCTTATCTATTCCGTCTATGCCTGGGGTCCGGGCGCCGCTTGACGCCAGAACAATCCGGGCCGCTTCGGCAAGCCATTCCCGGTCGGCAATGAGCCGAAGAAGACGATCGAACCGGCGGTTCGGATCGGCCTCGGCCCATGTTGCGAGCTTGTGCTGCATTTCGCTGATTATCAAAGGTCTTCACCTCGTTCGGTCAGGTAGTTTGCACTCCAAGCAGATTGAACTGTTCCCCTTCGCCATGTGGCAGGCTTTCCCCGCCGCGGACTACTACGGGAACTCCGCCAGCATGATGGACATCAGGGTCAACTCCCTTGTGACGCAGAGCATCGTGGGCATTCCATCATGCCTTCCCTCGTTCATATGCTGGACGTCTTCGTATTGGTGAGGCTGCCGGTCGCAGTCTTTTCCCTTGCGTTCCGCAAGTCGATGCCGATGCCACGGTCTGGCTGCATTCTCCCCATGGCGCCCTGCGAACGGCCTACATATACGCTCGCACTCAAAGCCGCTGACATACGTGTCCAGCGCTCCATCGACATTCCGCCTGTCAAGCCGTGTAGGCGGAGGCGACATTCCAGCCCTCAGATGCGGGTGAACCGGTTCGTGTTCCTCAACCTTCCAATACTTCAGCCTCGGGAACCATCTCGGCGTAACGGCTTCGCCTCAATCCCCTTTACCTGCGGGCTACGTCACCCTGCCAGTTGACAACAGGTCACCGCCGCTTGGGCTCATGCCCCCTTGCAGCAGGGGGTAAGGCAATCTTCCAGTCCTCCTTTCTCAATGCATTCCAGACACATGCACCCCGGACCATCCGGGACGAGGCGCACCGTACGTGAAATCCGAAACCCAGAGCCTGTTCGGTGCCGGAGCCTTGAACTGGCGGTTCACACGGTCGGTTGGGCTGGGGGCTGACTTGCCCGGAACCGTCGTTTTGACAGGTTTGCCGCGGATGATCCCCTGAAGCCCCACGGCCTTCATAAGTCGAGCCACGGTGCATCGGGCGATATCGAAGCCCTCCCGCTGCAATTGCCGCCAGACCTTGCGCACGCCATAGACCCGGAAGTTCTCCTCGAAGACACGTCGGATCTCGATCTTCAGAGCGATATCGCGGCGGGCGCGGGCCGACAGGCGATCCACGTCCACCCGCTTGGCGATATTCTCATAATAAGTCGACGGGGCAATCGGCAGCAGTCGGCAGATCGACTCGCCCCCAAACACCGGACGGTGTTCATCGATGAAGGAAATCATCGCTTCAATGGGCGGTCGAGCTCCGCCCCAATGCCCGGCAGGTGGTTACCATGGAATCACCGAGAGGAGGCGCGAAATATGCAGACGCCTTGCGCAAGATCTCGTTGGCCTGGCGAAGTTCACGGTTCTCCCGCTCCAGGGCCTTCATCTTCTCGGCCACTTCGCTCGGCAGACCGGCTCTTGTGCCACTGTCGACTTCCGCCTTCTTCACCCATTCATTGAGCGTATGTGCCGAGCAGCCGAACTTGGCTGCGATTGAGGAAACGGCGGCCCATCGCGACGGATGCTCGGCTTCATGATCCGTCACCATCCGAACGGCGCGGGCACGCACTTCAGGGGAGAATTTGTTCGTTGTCTTGCTTGTCATAGACCCTACTTCTCACGAGTTGGGGTCTCCGGCAAACCCGGTGCAGTTCAGCGTCTCCACCCCATTGATTTCCCGATCGCAACGGTCAGATCTGGCGATTGCAGATGATCCTGTGACGCTCTGCAATTGCGATCCTGGAAACAATGTAGCGCACGGACCGACATGTAGTCTCAGGAGACATACCAGGTCAGCCAAGGCACGATCTCAAGAGCCCTTGGACCCACATTCGGGAAGCCGCAAACCTTGAGGATGTGAGGCTTCATGACCTTCGTCACACCCTTGCGAGTATCGGACCCAGGCTGGGTTTGGTTTGCCAATTGTTGGCAAACTTCTCGGTCCCGCTTCTGCAATGACAACACGGCGGTATGCTCACATTGCAGACGATCCGGCTCATCGTGCCACAGATGCAATTGGGATGTCTGTCCAAAGGATGATGACTGCAGAATTCGTCGACAAATCCTAGGCAACAAAAACTTCGCGCTCTTCACCTCTTCGATCTTTCGAAACCTCCGCCCCGTTAGAAAGATTGCCCATGTGCCACGTGTCTATCTGTGACTGCACTGATCAAACAACCCTCCGGATGCTTTCTCCTCCAAAGACGTGTAATCTGGCACTTCCCTCATTGCTCATCAAAATAGTTTTCAAAAATCAATGGTGGAAGACGCAATTCAGCGGACTAAGATCAATTCCGCATCCCAACCTTGATTTTGAACTTTTATTCCATTAGCGCTTCATGCGCGAAGAGGTCCTGTGAACGCTCTTGAGTTGATCCGCAATGATTGCCAACATCGCGAATTTTTTGAATCAACTCGCGATACGCGCGGGTGAGGAAATTCTGAAAATCTATGCCGAGCCATTCGAGGTTCAGAGCAAGGACGACGGCTCTCCTGTCACCAAGGCGGATGCTGCAGCCGAAAAGATCATTCTTGCAGGCCTTGCCGACCGCTTTCCGGACGTACCGGTAGTGGCCGAGGAGGCCGTCGAAGCCGGTGAACTGCCCGCGACCGGCAGCCGCTACTTTCTGGTGGATCCGCTCGACGGCACAAAGGAATTCCTGAAGAAGAACGGCGAGTTCACGGTCAATATCGCTCTTATCGAGGATGGGCGCCCGGTCTATGGGGTCGTCTCGGCGCCCGCGCTCGGCGAAATCTTCTGGGGCGGTCTCTTGCAATCGCAAGAGGGCGATCGGCCGGCAGCGTTCAAGGGCCGCATCGAGGGCGGCTCGATAACCGATGTCGCACCGATCAATGTCCGAACTCCGCCGGAAGCCGGCCTCAGCGTGCTTGCCAGCCGTTCGCACATGTCGGCGGAAACGGCCGCTTTGATCGACCGCCTGAAGGTGGCCGAACAGCTTTCGGTCGGCTCGTCCCTGAAACTGTGCTGGGTGGCCGAAGGCCGGGCGGATCTTTACCCGCGGCTGGCACCGACCATGCAATGGGACATTGCCGCGGGCGATGCCGTCGTGCGGGCCGCAGGCGGCGCGGTTGTTTTTGCCGCAAGCGGTGAAGATTTCACCTACCGTGTGCCGGAAAACGCCCGCAAGGACGACCTGCGCAATCCCCACTTCCTGGCCGTCAGCTGCAAATCCCTCTTGCCGGACCTGGCGCCTGCCGCCTGATCAGGCGGGCTCCGGCCTGCTGACCCAACGAGACGGCCGGACCGCCGGCCTAACGGAAAAGCGAACATGAATATGCAATCTCACGGGATCACACCCGAGCGTCTCAGCAACCTGAAACGTCTGGAAGCGGAAAGCATCCACATCATCCGCGAAGTCGCGGCGGAATTCTCCAATCCGGTGATGCTTTATTCCATCGGCAAGGACAGCGGCGTCATGCTGCATCTTGCGATGAAGGCGTTTTATCCCTCCAAGCCGCCGTTCCCGCTTCTTCACGTCGATACGACCTGGAAGTTCCGGGACATGATTTCCTTCCGGGATGAAACAGCGAAACGTCTGGGTCTGGATTTGCTCGTCTATACCAACCCGGAAGGGCTGGAGAAGAACATCAATCCGTTCGACCACGGCTCGTCCGTGCACACCCACGTCATGAAGACCGAGGCGCTGAAGCAGGCCCTCAACAAATACGGCTTCGATGCGGCTTTCGGCGGCGCACGCCGGGACGAGGAAAAGTCCCGTGCCAAGGAGCGTGTCTTCTCCTTCCGCAATTCCAATCACGGCTGGGATCCGAAGAACCAGCGGCCGGAACTCTGGAACCTCTACAACGCTCGCGTTGCCAAGGGCGAGAGCATCCGGGCGTTTCCGCTCTCCAACTGGACCGAGCTCGACATCTGGCAGTACATCCTGACGGAGAATATCCCGATGGTGCCGCTCTATTTTGCCGCCAAGCGCCCGGTCGTGAACCGCGACGGCATGCTGATCATGGTCGACGACGACCGCATGAAGCTGCAACCGGGTGAAGTGATTGAGGAAAAGACCGTCCGATTCCGTACGCTCGGCTGTTACCCGCTGACCGGCGCCATTGAATCGGATGCCGACACCCTGCCGGCGATCGTCCGCGAAATGCTGATTGCCCGCACCTCCGAACGCCAGGGCCGCCTGATCGACAAGGACGAAAGCGCGTCGATGGAAAAGAAGAAGCGCGAAGGATATTTCTAAGATGACCGACATCAACATCCAGGAAGCGACTGAAACGGCGGTCACCGACTACATCCTTGCCCAGGAAACCAAGGACCAGCTGCGGTTCCTCACCTGCGGCTCCGTCGATGACGGCAAGTCGACGCTTATCGGCCGCCTGCTCTACGACACCAAGTTGATCTTCGAGGATCAGCTGGCTGCGCTCGAACGCGATTCCAAGAAGCACGGCACGGTCGGCGAAGAGATCGACCTGGCGCTGCTGGTCGACGGCCTTGAGGCGGAGCGCGAGCAGGGCATCACCATCGACGTCGCCTACCGGTTCTTCGCCACCGAAAAGCGGAAGTTCATCGTCGCCGACACGCCTGGCCACGAGCAGTACACCCGAAACATGGCGACCGGCGCTTCCACCGCCGATCTCGCCGTGCTGCTCGTCGATGCCCGCAATGGCCTGATGGTGCAGACGCGCCGCCATGCCTTCATCGCATCTCTCCTGGGCATCCGGCATGTGGTGCTGGCGATCAACAAGATCGACCTCGTGAATTTCTCGCAGGAACGCTTCGAGGAAATCCGCAAGGACTTCGAGACCTTTGCCAACGGTTTCGACTTCGAGACCCTGCAGGCGATCCCCATGTCCGCCCGCTTCGGCGACAACGTCACCATCCGCAGCGACAAGATGGCCTGGTATGCCGGTCCGACACTGCTGGAGCATCTGGAGACCGTCCAGGTCGGCGAACATGTTCTGGAGGCACCGTTCCGCTTCCCGGTTCAGTGGGTCAACCGGCCGAACCTCGATTTCCGAGGCTATTCGGGCACCATTGCCAGCGGCCGTGTCGCTGTTGGTGACGAACTGGTCGTTGCAGGTCCCGCCAAGATCTCGAAGGTGAAGACCATCGTCGGCGCCGGCGGCGAAGTGCGCGAGGCCCGTGCGGGCGAGGCGGTCACGCTGACGCTGGAAGACGAGATCGACATATCCCGCGGCGATCTGTTGTCCTCCACCGCCCACCGTCCGGACGTTGCCGACCAGTTCGCGGCCCATGTCATCTGGATGTCCGACGAGCCGCTGCTGCCGGGCCGTCCGTATCTTCTGAAGATCGGTACGCGCACCGTTACTGCGACGGTGTCAGAGATCAAACACAAGATCAACGTCAACACCTTCGAACACGTTGCCGGCAAGACGCTGACGCTGAACGAGATTGCCTTCTGCAATTTCGCCTTGTCGTCTTCGGTTCCGTTCGACCCCTATGAGGCCAACCACACCACCGGGTCCTTCATTCTCATCGACCGCATGTCGAACGCGACGGTCGGCGCCGGCATGATCTGGTTTGCGCTGCGCCGGGCGAGCAACATTCACTGGCAGGCGCTCGACGTCGACAAGAAGGCCCGGTCGGAAAAACTCGGCCAGAAACCGGCGGTGCTCTGGTTCACCGGGCTCTCCGGCTCGGGCAAGTCGACCATTGCTTCCATCGTGGAGAAGAAACTCCATATCGACGGCCGTCACACCTATACGCTCGACGGCGACAACGTCCGCCACGGCCTCAACAAGGATCTCGGATTCACCGATGCCGACCGGGTGGAGAACATCCGCCGGGTGGGCGAGGTCGCCAAGCTCTTTGTCGATGCAGGCATGATCACGCTGGTGTCGTTCATCTCGCCGTTCAGATCCGAGCGTCAACTGGCGCGCGACCTGATGGGGGAAGGTGAATTCATCGAGGTGTTTGTCGATACACCCATCGAGGAATGCCGCAAGCGCGACCCGAAGGGGCTTTATGCCAAGGCGGATCGGGGTGAGATCAAGAACTTCACCGGCATCGACAGCCCCTATGAGGCCCCGGAAAACCCGGAGCTCCATGTGCGCAATGTCGGGCGGGATCCGGAAGAGGTCGCCGAGGAAATCGTCGCCTATCTGCGCGAGCGCGGCTATTGCGGACTGCGAGCGGGACAATAGATTTAAGGGATCCCGGTAGGACGATGGTTACCCATCGGCCCTACCGGGATCCTTGGAATAAGCATTCCAATGACACATCAATCCCGGCAAAATTATCCATGGTCGTCGCTCTTGGATGTTTGGCGCTGGCTTCAGCCATGACGCCGTTCACACTTTGATTGTGAGAGACGACCGCCGCGACCTAAAAACTGGCTGCGGTGCAATAGGCCTGTTATCCCATTTTGCACCTGAAATGACTGGAATTCTGCTGACTGGGTCAGGCTTATCTCATCGACGTACATTCTTGACGATGGCAGGCTGAACATCCTACCAATTCCCTAGCAAACCTGTCCCGAGCACCGATTCTAGCAGACAGTGACAATCGACCAGGAATCTGGACATGGTGCGTTTGGCAGATTGGATTGGCTTTGGCTAGGTAACAGATTAGAGGAAAAAATGGCCAATTCTCTACTTTTTGTAGTTTATGCTTTTCAGAAGCAAGGGCGACGAATAACAATTGCAGAGCAAGTCCCTGTTAGCTCGATAGACGACGGAAAACGCCGTGCTGAGCGTTTTTTGAAACATTATGTTGGATCTGCAGTATTAGCATTGAATATTGATCATGAAAGTGGAGAAGCCAGTGACGAGCCTCGGATTGTGTTGGCTTTAGGTGTAGTCCCTCAAGAAATCGAGGAATATTCGTCTTTTTAAGATGGGACAATGATGTGCTGAAGCACACCGTGGCTGTCACGGGCTCAGCACGGAAGGCTGTCTCCAGCTCCCGGGCGGCCAGCAACAGTCTGGATGATGCCAGCCGTAAGACGCGCTGGCCGTTGGCGAGGAAGCCGTAGTGGCGGATCTGTTGATTTACACGAAGAACTGAGCCGATGGGGGCGCGCAAAATGTGGGCTACGGCATGTGACACCCGCCTCGGATCGCGCGGATCACGGATCGCCGCGGCAAGCCTATCAACCAGGTGCACGGGTAATCATCTCCAAAACCCAATGGGTTGAAAATTGGACTCCTCCGGCCTTTGATACGCTTGGAGAACGACATGAAGAAATCGAGATTTACGGAAAGCCAGATCCTGGCAATTTTGAAGCAGTGTGAGAACGGTGCGCGACGAGCGGAAGCGCCTGCCAGGTACATCACTATCGGGGCTTTTTCGACGCTGCATTCCGGCCGCTGGTAACGCTCGATGATCGCTGTCTCGAACGTCTGACGCGGAAACTTCGGCATCTTCAGCTTCACTTCACCCGATTTGGTGTGAGGGTGTTGATTTTCACCGAGAACTGACCCGGTAGAGCCTGATTTTTTCACTGAGAACTGACCCATGTTTAAACCCACCCCTGCGTGATTTCGGCGGGGGAATACGGAGTGATAGACATGCTGGCGAACGCCCGAAGCTCAACCGAAAACTGGCACGGCTTCCTAGACGACTTCGTCTCAGATCCTGATGTCATTGCACGCGTCAGGACTCAATCGCCGCGGTAGCAATCGGCCGGTTACGGGAGAGCGTTGCCGGGCGGGCGTTCCACATGGCCATTGGAAAACGACAACCTTCACCGGAGCCTTGCGCCTGAGCGGCATGACGGCGCCGATGGTGCTCGACGGTGTCATGAACGGCGCTGCTTTCCTGGCCTATGTCGAGCAGGCCCTCGTGCCTACTCTCACACCCGGCGACATCGTCGTGATGGACAACCTGCCGACCCACAAGGCGGCCGGTGTCCGGGAGGCCATTGAAAGCGCCGGTGCTGAACTGCGCTATCTGCCGCCTTACAGTCCCGACTTTAATCCGATCGAGATGGCGTTTTCGAAGCTAAAGGCGCTGTTGCGCGCCAGGGCGGAGCGCACTGTCGATGCCCTGTGGAACTCTGTTGGCGATCTCATCGCCCAGTTCAAACCACAAGAATGCGCCAACTACTTTGCGGCCGAAGGATATGAACCAACGTAAAGTGGATGGGCTCTAGTCCATTGCATCATTCAATTTGATTAGTTGCTGTTTGCTGTGTGTTCTGATTCCCTTTTCCGGTTCGAGCACCGGGAGACATGTTTTGGCAAACATCAAATATGTGGTTGAGCTCACGTTGGATGAGCGCGAGGCGCTGCTTTCGAAGATCAGGAAGGAGACACTGTCGGCGCGTGCCAATTCCAAGGCTCGCATCCTTTTGAAAGCCGACAGGGGACCGCACGGCGAAGGCTGGACGGATCGCGCAATCTGTCAAAGTCTGGAGACATCGCCGTCTACGGTCGCCCGCGTGCGCGAGGCCTTCGTGATGGAAGGGCTGGATGCGGTGTTTGCCCGCAAGCAGCGCACCCATCCGGCCATCCAGCGCATTTTCGACGGCGAGGCGGAGGCGAAGCTGATCGCGCTGGCCTGTTCGCAGCCGCCGGAAGGTCATGCGCGCTGGACCATCCGGCTCCTGGCCGAAAAGGTGGTCGAGATGAACATCGTCGAGGCTGTCCACTTCAACACCGTCGGGCGCGCGCTTAAAAAAACGAACTTAAACCTCATCGAAGCCGCTACTGGGTAATCCCGCCTAAACAGAACGCGGCCTTCGTCGCCAACATGGAGAACGTGCTGGCGATTTATCAGCGCCCTCGTGACCCGAAGCGGCCATTGGTCTGTCTGGATGAAGCGGCCAGGCAGCTGGTCAGCGCGACGCGCTTGCCGATCTCCATGACGCCAGGACACATTGCCCGGCACGACTATGAGTACAAGCGCGCAGGAACGGCCAATCTGTTCATGGCCTTTGCACCGCTCGAAGGGGTTCGATACGTCAAGGTCACGAGCCATCGCGGCAAGTCGGATTACGCGCACTTCCTCGCAGAACTCGCCGACATCCATTTTGCCGACGCCGAAAAGATCGTGCTGGTTCAGGACAATCTGAACACTCACAGCCCGGCTTCACTCTATGCCACCTTCGAACCGGTGAAGGCCAGACGCCTCGCCGAAAAGTTCGAATGGAACCATACGCCCAAACACGGATCCTGGCTCAACATGGCCGAAGCGGAACTATCGGTCCTGTCGCGACAGTGTCTGAAAGAACGTATCGCCAGTCAGGAAGACCTGGCGCGCGACGTCAACGCATGGGTCGACGCACGCAACACAAAACAATGCATTGCCGAATGGCAATTCAATAACCAGGACGCGCGCGTCAAACTCAAAAAACTATACCCGTCAGTCTGATTGATTCAGAGGACTAGAACGTTCGAGAGTGAATAGCGGCCTTCTTGAGGTCATAGATAGCCATTCTACGAGCAATCTCAGGTGTAAAAACCGTTGGTTTCCAGTCAAGTATTTTTTTCGCTTTTGTATTATCGCCACGAAGGTAAACAACATCAGATGCTCTGAAGTAACGCGGATCTACATACGCGACAAGCTTACCCGTTCGGCGATCAAAGCATTTTTCCTCTACACCTTCTCCTTCAGAGTATAGGTCAAAGCCCATTTCTCCCGCGGCGATGAAAAGAAAGTCTCGAACCGAGTATTCCGTATTCGTTGAAATGATGAAATCATCCGCTTTTTCTTGATCTAGCATCTTAATCATAGCTTCGACATATTCAGGGGCGTAACCCCAGTCTCGAACGCTGTCCATATTGCCTAGTGGCATGGCTTTCGCGTCTAATAGTTTTATATTAGCAAGCCAACTTGTGATCTTTCGCGTAACAAATTCACAGCCACGTAGCTCAGACTCATGATTAAATAATATGCCAGAAGACGCAAAAATATTGTAAGCTTGTCGATAGTTTAAAACTAGCGAATGAGCTGCAAGTTTCGAAACCGCATAAGGACTCAGAGGGTTGAACGGAGTACGCTCGGATTGTGGTTTCTCCAAGACGTCTCCAAACATCTCCGATGTTGATGCTTGATATATTTTTGTATCTAATTTCATTTGACGGGTCGCCTCAAGAATATTTAGCAGACCCTTGCAGTTTACTTCCGATGTATACCGTGGAAATTTGAAGCTGTCAGCAACAAAACTTTGCGCTGCGAGGTTAAAAATTCTTTCGGGCCTAATCTCATTTAAGACTTCTTGTACATTCGCGAATTCAGTCACCTCAAGGGTGCAAAATTTGATCTTTTCCCGAATACCAAGCTCTTTAAGACGACTTGTTTTTGAAGTACTTCCTCGACGCATGCCCCCATATACTTGGTAGCCTTGACGCAATAATAAGCCAGCAAGAAATGCACCGTCTTGACCTGAAATGCCAGTAATCAACACGTTTGTCATAGATTCACTCCAAGCCAAATTAATTCCAAGTCTGCTTTCTACCCTTTAGTAAGGGCAACCTTACAGTGAGCTCTAAAGTGCGCAAACTGAACGTGGGAATCGCAAACATGACACAATCACATGAGTATCACTACATCGAATTTATTAAAAATTTCAAGTCTGAATATTTACTCAAAAACAATATTAACTGAATTGTCACTACTAGAACACTTCCCACTTACTCGGGTTCATAGCCTGCAGCTGTGAAGTAGTTTCTCGCCTCTGCGGGTGTGACTGCGTCTATGGCTGTTGCAGTGGCCGCCCACAGATCCTCGACGGTTCTGGCGGCAGCTTTCTTCAGGAGGGCCTTGATCTTGGAAAAGGCCATCTCGATCGGTAAGCATCCTGTGATGCTTGCTGTTACCCATAAGTTCACGGTTCATGATGGGGCAGTTGCGCGATGCGGGCTCTGCTGACAAGGCCGTGCCGGTCAAGAACCGCATGAACCGTACTTTGTGCCGGAATTCGAACGTCACCGGACAGCTTGCGAACCAGGACCTCCCGGATCTTGCGTGCCCCCCAATGGGGCTTCTCCTTCCGCGTCGCGATGATCAGGTGCTCAACCTGTTCCTGTAGCTGATTGGCATAGCGCACCGGCCGACGCGACCGGTCGCAAAGCGCTTCCATCCCATCGCGCTGGTAACGGTTCCAGATCTTGTAGCCGGTCTTGCGAGAGATCCCGAACTCCCGACAAACCCCGCTCATGCCTTCTCCATCCAGCAGGCGGGCAACGAAACGAAGACGTTCCTCCACCTTGGACACCTCTTGCCACGGCATCGACACCTCCCGAAAAACGGAAAGTGTTACCTATGTGTCCGGAACGGTCTGTTACCCATCTCTCAGGTCGGGCACAATAAATTAGCATGTGGATAATTTTCCGCCTACATCGCCGGCGTCCAAGTGGCGTCCAAGCGTAGTGTAGCGCGCAACTTCGTTTGCCAAATCGCGCAACTTCATTTGGCACCCAGTTCTATGCCGGCATGGCGCTTATAGCAGGATCGATTTTGTGTTGGATTTGAAGCAGCTGTGAATGGGCTAGATATAGACACGCGATATTGGAGCTTTGTCTTAAAAAACCCGGAGAGGTCACTGTCTCTATCGAGTGCAAAGTGACCGAAATGTCTTCCACCCCATCCAGACATTGCTCTGCCACTTTCTCGGCATCTCTAACCAAGAAATGATGAACTCGGTTGGTTTGCCGCGCGGCGTTAGCAAAGGTGTAGCCGAGGTATTCGACTTGGAGGCCGCGATAGCCTGTTTCCTCTAGCAATTCGCGCTCAGCAGCAGCTTGAGGCCCGGCATCCTCTTGATCAACTATGCCACCGGGCAATCCTGGAATTACCGATGCAGCGCCGTGCCGGTATTCATTGGTCACGACAATCTTTCCGTCATGTGTGAGTGCAAGCACGCACACGCAATCCGATGCCTCTTGGATGTAAAAGGGATCGATAATCAGGCCATCCGGACGTTCACACCGATCAGCTCGTAAACGAAACCATTGGTCCGCAATCAACACTTTGCTCGAAAGGAGCTTCCAGGGCATAATCACACCGTTTCGCTTCAAAATTTTCTTCCTTATTTCGGCTTCAACGTGATCTGTCCCGCTGGCCGTCTACACACTGAGCACCTAAGCGCTCTCAGGATCGGCGTTTCGTTGATGAACACATAGTCCTCACCGAACCGCTCGATCAGCAGATCCAGGTCGAGGATATCTGCGTGACCGCAATAGCAGTGGCCACAAAGCTGGTAGCCGGCGCTCTTCAGGTCACCGAGGGTAGTGAGCGTTCTGGAGACCTTCGGTTCCATTGCTATCCAACGAGCGTTTCGATCAAGCAGAGCCCATTGCATTCACGTTCGAATTGCCATCTGAGCTACTCCCCGTCCGTTGGACAGTTTCCGGCGTAAATTAGGCTACTCTCTGCACCTGCCGATCGGGTTGGTTTTGTTCGTTGCGCTGCCAATAGAACACGGCAGGCGGCTTGCCGCCAAGGGCTGAGTGCGGGCGTTTCCGGTTATAAAAATCCATCCATTATCGGACACCGTCCCTGGTCTGTGAGCCGGTATCCCAAGCGTGCAGATAAACACACGCGTATTTGGGCGTGCGCCACAGCCGCTCGACGAAGATATTGTCGAGGAACCGTCCCTTGCCGTCCATCCATTGCCCGGCAGTGCATGTTTACATGCACGAGAGGGGAGATGCGCACGCCCATCCGCCGTAGCTGGTCCGTCCATGCAAACGACGTGAACTGTGATCCCTGGTCCGTACTCATGATTTCCAGCACGCCGAATTTGTGGATCGCTTCATTCAACGCCTCGACGCAGAAGTCGGCGTCCAGCGTACTGGAGATGCACCAGGCCAGCACCTTGCGGGTGAACCAGTCCATCCCTCTCGTGGCTTGCAAGCAAACCACTGACGGGCAGCGGATCGCGCCCAGGTAGAGGAATCCGCGGCGCATCGGCAGTGGAGTAAGAAGCGCGGTTGCGCTTCTCCTCCCCGAACCGTACGTGCACCTTTCAGCGCATACGGCTCTCCATTCAAACTTGGCCCATGGCCATGGCAACATCCTGATAGCGTGAAGTGACGGTGCTGCGGGTTTCACTCCGGAAGATGTATGGATTGCCCTCCGGATTGCGCCACCGGAATTGAGCCTTCGGGCTTGAGACAAGCCGTTGCAGGTCTTTTCCGATGGCCTCGCCTCGTTCATTGCGACCGTAAACGAGCCAGGTTTTCGCCTTGCCCGTTTCCGGGGCCCTGAACCACTTCCGCATCAAGGGTTTGATACGGCTCCGGTACTTATGCCCCAGCCAGTGCGCCATTTTCCAGAACACGACATGGTCTATGTGCCGGAAGACATACGCCCTGAAGTCGGTGAACTTGTAGAACGCCGCCCATCCCGCCAACTGGCGGTTCAGATTGGCGATCATATCGACCGTACTGACACTATGATTGCCGGAAAGGGTCTCGGTCAGTTTGCGGGCAAACGCCTTGGCCTTTTCCCTGGGTATCGTCGTGACAACGGACATGCGTCCGTTCGACCCTCGCTTGCGAATGATCCGGTGCCCCAGAAAGACGAACCCGTCATCGACGTGCGTAATATGGGTTTTCTCCATATTCAGCGTCAACTTCAGGCGGCCCTCCAGAAAGACCCGGCACTCTTCACGGATTTCCTCAGCATGAGCCTTCGTCCCCTTGACGATGACGACGAAGTCATCGGCGTAGCGGCAATAGGCAATCGCAGGTTTCCATTGCCGGTTCTCCCGAACCGTAATGGGGCGTCCCTGCTGTATGCCGAAGTTCCATGCCCAACGATCCTTTCGGGCTTTCCGGTTCAGGTATTTCGCCTCCAGCCAGACATCGAACTCATGGAGCATGATGTTGGACAGGAGCGGTGACAGGACGCCACCTTGCGGAACACCCTCGCTGGCAGCCCTGAACAGGCCACGATCAATGTGACCTGCCTTGAGAATACGCCAGAGGAGATCGACAAACCGTCCGTCCCGCACCCGCCGCCGTACGCATTTAAGAAGCAGCCGGTGATGAACCGTGTCGAAGTAGCTTGCCAGATCACCTTCGATGATCCAGCGGCCCTTCGTGCCACCGCCATCTTGAAGCTGGATCTTCACGGTGCGGACAGCATGATGCACGCTGCGTTCCGGCCGGAAGCCATAGGAGAGGCGATGGAAGTCGCTCTCCCAGATCGGCTCCATGGCCATCAGCATGGCGCGCTGGACGATGCGGTCTGTCAGGGTCGGTATACCCAGCGGTCGTAGCTTGCCCCCCGAACTGGAAAAAGGGGCTTTCGGGATATAGATCCGCTTGACCGGCTTCGGGCAATAGCTACCCTTCAGCAGGTCAGTCCGCAGATCGGTCAGATGGTGATCCAACCCGGCCTGCATCCGTTGCTTATCTATTCCGTCTATGCCTGGGGTCCGGGCGCCGCTTGACGCCAGAACAATCCGGGCCGCTTCGGCAAGCCATTCCCGGTCGGCAATGAGCCGAAGAAGACGATCGAACCGGCGGTTCGGATCGGCCTCGGCCCATGTTGCGAGCTTGTGCTGCATTTCGCTGATTATCAAAGGTCTTCACCTCGTTCGGTCAGGTAGTTTGCACTCCAAGCAGATTGAACTGTTCCCCTTCGCCATGTGGCAGGCTTTCCCCGCCGCGGACTACTACGGGAACTCCGCCAGCATGATGGACATCAGGGTCAACTCCCTTGTGACGCAGAGCATCGTGGGCATTCCATCATGCCTTCCCTCGTTCATATGCTGGACGTCTTCGTATTGGTGAGGCTGCCGGTCGCAGTCTTTTCCCTTGCGTTCCGCAAGTCGATGCCGATGCCACGGTCTGGCTGCATTCTCCCCATGGCGCCCTGCGAACGGCCTACATATACGCTCGCACTCAAAGCCGCTGACATACGTGTCCAGCGCTCCATCGACATTCCGCCTGTCAAGCCGTGTAGGCGGAGGCGACATTCCAGCCCTCAGATGCGGGTGAACCGGTTCGTGTTCCTCAACCTTCCAATACTTCAGCCTCGGGAACCATCTCGGCGTAACGGCTTCGCCTCAATCCCCTTTACCTGCGGGCTACGTCACCCTGCCAGTTGACAACAGGTCACCGCCGCTTGGGCTCATGCCCCCTTGCAGCAGGGGGTAAGGCAATCTTCCAGTCCTCCTTTCTCAATGCATTCCAGACACATGCACCCCGGACCATCCGGGACGAGGCGCACAATACGTGATGTCGGACGCCCAGACCTGGTTCGGCCGTTCCACCCTCAATCCCTTGAGCAGATATGGCCAGATCTTGTGTCCCTTGGCCGGCCTGCTTGTATTGGGTTCGTCGTCAACGATGTGCCCTCCGCTCGGTTCCGATGAAACCATCATGGCATACGAGATGCCGCTGGGTGGGGGCATCCACCGCATCAGTTCAGAAGTATGCAGCCGGCAATAACAAAGAAGATTTAAAACTACCGGCTGTGATGAACCTTTTGAAAGTCTCGAAATTTGCCAAATGTGGACTAGTCCATTGCATCATTCAATTTGATTAGTTGCTGTTTGCTGTGTGTTCTGATTCCCTTTTCCGGTTCGAGCACCGGGAGACATGTTTTGGCAAACATCAAATATGTGGTTGAGCTCACGTTGGATGAGCGCGAGGCGCTGCTTTCGAAGATCAGGAAGGAGACACTGTCGGCGCGTGCCAATTCCAAGGCTCGCATCCTTTTGAAAGCCGACAGGGGACCGCACGGCGAAGGCTGGACGGATCGCGCAATCTGTCAAAGTCTGGAGACATCGCCGTCTACGGTCGCCCGCGTGCGCGAGGCCTTCGTGATGGAAGGGCTGGATGCGGTGTTTGCCCGCAAGCAGCGCACCCATCCGGCCATCCAGCGCATTTTCGACGGCGAGGCGGAGGCGAAGCTGATCGCGCTGGCCTGTTCGCAGCCGCCGGAAGGTCATGCGCGCTGGACCATCCGGCTCCTGGCCGAAAAGGTGGTCGAGATGAACATCGTCGAGGCTGTCCACTTCAACACCGTCGGGCGCGCGCTTAAAAAAACGAACTTAAACCTCATCGAAGCCGCTACTGGGTAATCCCGCCTAAACAGAACGCGGCCTTCGTCGCCAACATGGAGAACGTGCTGGCGATTTATCAGCGCCCTCGTGACCCGAAGCGGCCATTGGTCTGTCTGGATGAAGCGGCCAGGCAGCTGGTCAGCGCGACGCGCTTGCCGATCTCCATGACGCCGGGACACATTGCCCGGCACGACTATGAGTACAAGCGCGCAGGAACGGCCAATCTGTTCATGGCCTTTGCACCGCTCGAAGGGGTTCGATACGTCAAGGTCACGAGCCATCGCGGCAAGTCGGATTACGCGCACTTCCTCGCAGAACTCGCCGACATCCATTTTGCCGACGCCGAAAAGATCGTGCTGGTTCAGGACAATCTGAACACTCACAGCCCGGCTTCACTCTATGCCACCTTCGAACCGGTGAAGGCCAGACGCCTCGCCGAAAAGTTCGAATGGAACCATACGCCCAAACACGGATCCTGGCTCAACATGGCCGAAGCGGAACTATCGGTCCTGTCGCGACAGTGTCTGAAAGAACGTATCGCCAGTCAGGAAGACCTGGCGCGCGACGTCAACGCATGGGTCGACGCACGCAACACAAAACAATGCATTGCCGAATGGCAATTCAATAACCAGGACGCGCGCGTCAAACTCAAAAAACTATACCCGTCAGTCTGATTGATTCAGAGGACTAGGTCCTGTTGACAAAGTGGATTGAACGAACCCGCTGACGCGGGATGGGTGAGGCTGTTGGCGGGAATGGCCGGTTAAAACCGCCAAAAATCAGATAATCCCGGCTAATCCCGTTTTTTGCTGACCATTCCCGATTATTAAAAACATATCTACAGGGCACCCTGATCGACTTCACTGAAACCGCGGCGCATCTGAAGGCGAACGTAATTCGGGGCAGGTTTGATCCGCCCCTATGGCGATTGAATGCCAGTGCAGCTTGTTGACGACAACACCGGTCCGGCAATCGCAACGTCAAACCGCCTGCCGCTCGACGATCCGCTGAAGCCCGCGACGGCGGGGGCAGGTCCGAGGTTTGTGCCGCGGACCTGCCGGCCGGCCTCAGGTGAAGCTGAAGTCGTCCTCGGTGATGAGGGCTGTGTTGATGCCGTTGAGGCGGACGGTTGTACCGGTGAAGTCGATCAGCGTGTCGCCGCCGTCGGCGGTGATGACGAGGTCGGCGAAGCTGCTGGCGCCGCTGGCGATAAAGATCGTGTCGCTGCCGTCCTCGAAGTCCAGCACCGTGTCGGAGCCGTGGAAGGCGGCGAAGAAGAACGTGTCGCTGTCCGACCCGCCCAGCAGAACGTCGTTGCCGGCATCGCCGCGCAGTGTGTCGGTGCCGTTGCCGCCCTTCAGCACATCGTTGCCGGCGCCGCCGCGCAGGTAATTCGCAAGGCCGTTGCCGGTCAGCGCGTCGTTGTGGGCGGACCCGAACAGGTTCTCGATGTTGGTGAGCGTGTCGCCCTCCGCATGGCCGCCCGACTGGGCGCCGCTGCCCACAAGGGTAACCGTCACCCCGACGTTGGAGGCGCGATAGTCGGCCCAGTCGGAGCCCGCGCCGCCATTAAGGATATCCGCACCGGCGCCGCCGATCAGCACGTCGTTGCCGTCGTCTCCGCGCAGCGTGTCGTCGCCGCTGCCGCTGTTCAGCGTGTCGTTGCCGGCCCCACCCCGCAGGTAGTTGTCAAGGCCGTTGCCCGACAGGACGTCGTTGTGGGAGGAGCCGAACAGGTTCTCGATGCCGCTCAGCGTGTCGCCTTCCGCGTGCCCGCCCGACTGGGCACCGCTGCCGACAAGGGCCACGTTCACCCCGGCGTTGGAGCCGCGGTAGTCGGCCCAGTCGTTGCCCGCGCCGCCGTCGAGGATATCCGCACCGGCGCCGCCGATCAGCACGTCGTTGCCATTGTCGCCGCGCAGGTGATCGTCGCCGCTACCGGTGTTCAGCGTGTCGTTGCCGTCACCGCCCCGGATGTAGTTGTCAAGGCCGTTGCCCGACAGGACGTCGTTGTGGGAGGAACCGAACAGGTTCTCGATGCCGGTCAGCGTGTCGCCCTCGGCGTGTCCGCCCGACTGGGCGCCGCTGCCGATCAGGGCCACCGTCACTCCGGCGTTGGACGAGCGGTAGTCGGCCCAGTCGTTGCCCGAGCCGCCATCGAGGATATCCGCGCCGGCGCCGCCGATCAGCACGTCGTTGCCGGCATCGCCGCGCAGCTGGTCGTCGCCACTGCCGCTGTTCAGGGTGTCGTTGCCAGCCCCGCCCCGGATGTAGTTGGCAAGGCCGTTGCCGGACAGGACGTCGTTGAAGCTGGAGCCGAACAGGTTCTCGATGCCGGTCAGCGTGTCGCCTTCCGCATGCCCGCCCGACTGCGTTCCGCCGCCCGCAAGGATCACATTCACAGCCGCGTCGGATGACCGGTAGTCGGCCCAGTCGTTGCCCGAGCCGCCGTCCAGCGCATCAGCACCCGACCCGCCATCAAGAACGTCGTTGCCATCATCCCCGAATAGAGCTTCCCTCAGGAAGCTTCCCAGTAGGATGTCGTTTCCGCTCGTCCCGACGATGTCTCTGACCGGAATATTGTCGGCGGCCAGGTCCACCAGATTCAGCATAATTGGCGGATTGCTGCTCAAGAAGGTGTCGTCCGAATCAGAGACCGCAAAGGTGCCTTCCGCTGTTCCGTCAGTCACCCAAACGGAATCTTCGTCCGGGCCGGCGCCGATTGTGAAATAGGCAAGCCCGTTGTCGGACAGATAGAATACCGGCGCGGTGCTGGACGAGCCGGTCGCGATCTCAACGAGAAGACGCGTTCCGTCGATCGTTCCGTCGGTGATGAAGATTTCCAGGCCGCTGCCGGTACTGGCGCTGAACAGCAGTTCATTGCCAAGCGCGATCGAATTGACGAAATTCCCGAAGCCCAACGGCCCGACAGCTGTTCCGGTGCCACTGAGCGCAAAGGTGCTGGCTTCAGTGCCATCCGAGACCCAGAGCTCCCCGCCGTCTCCGTTACCAGAATCCGCCACGAAAAATAGCTTGTCACCGATCGTCCTGGGAGAGGTTTGGCTGCCCTCATAAGACGTGTTGTTCCCCGGACGGATGTCCTTTACGAGATGAGTGCCCGCTGCGGTGCCGTCACTTACGTAAAGTTCGGTGTGGGTCGGGGTTGAGCCGCTGCCGCTGGTGCCGCTCCACCAGAAGAAAAATTGGTTCTCGGCAACTCCATCAAACCAGAAATAAATAGAATCTCCGCCCGTGTTCTGGCCAATATCGAGGTCACTAATCGCATTCGTCTCGGGGTCCACGCGATAGAAGTCGTTGACCAGGGACTGGTCACCCCTGAGATAGAGTTCTCCATTGAACTCGAACATGTAGTCAATGTTGAGGTTGTTACCGGACCCCTGGCGGTCATAGATCACCGAGTAGGATCCATCTTGTTCGATGCGGAACAAGTCGCCGCTGTCGTAGCTCAGGGCGTAGAGGCTGTTTCCGACGATCAATGCCTGGGAAATCCGTTCCGGCACAAGTACTGAAGGAGCATCGCTGCCATTGGTCATCAGCAGGGAGCGGGGTGGAAGGGACGCGGAAACGCTGGTCGTCGAAGCGAAAAAGACTGTCTGTGATCCGAAGATGCCGAATGAGTGCGGGTCAACTATTTCATTGCCGTTCTCATCGTTGAGCAGGAGGGTTGTGCCAGAGCCAGCGCTGAAAACCAGCCCGTCTTTGGTTCCGTTGGTGTCCTTGGCCCGAAACACGAAGCCGTCGCCGGCTTGAGAAAACCCGTTGGAGATCCCCACGTTGTCCGTGTCGAGATCGGATATCTTGTAAGTATAGTCCGCATCTACGACATAGCCATAGATTGCGACCCCCTCAGACCCCCAGCCGCGGTAAACTAATACATCAACCATCAAATAATTCCCAAATCAAGCCTTTTATTTTTTAATTATAATTTGGTTTCTGAATAAAATTTCTTTCTATTTTCTTCTACTAAATATAATTCGTCGCATTTGACATGCCGACTTTTTCAGAAAATCATAGCTTTAACGAGGCATCAAGGAAAAATAAGCGTTTTCAGGTGCGCATCGGCATCCTGAGAAAGCTTTTGTTCTTTCGTGGTTAAGGACAGCTCCGTCGGAAGAGCTGCCGAAATCGATACATTAACGCGTTGCTCGTCACGCAAACTGAAAGTCGCCTGAATCGATCAGTGCGGTGTTGATGTCGTTGAGGCGGACGGTTGTACCGGTGAAGTCGATCAGCGTGTCGCCGCCGTCGGCGGTGATGACGAGGTCGGCGAAGCTGCTGGCGCCGCTGGCGATAAAGATCGTGTCGCTGCCGTCCTCGAAGTCCAGCACCGTGTCGGAGCCGTGGAAGGCGGCGAAGAAGAACGTGTCGCTGTCCGACCCGCCCAGCAGAACGTCGTTGCCGGCATCGCCGCGCAGTGTGTCGGTGCCGTTGCCGCCCTTCAGCACATCGTTGCCGGCGCCGCCGCGCAGGTAATTCGCAAGGCCGTTGCCGGTCAGCGCGTCGTTGTGGGCGGACCCGAACAGGTTCTCGATGTTGGTGAGCGTGTCGCCCTCCGCATGGCCGCCCGACTGGGCGCCGCTGCCCACAAGGGTAACCGTCACCCCGACGTTGGAGGCGCGATAGTCGGCCCAGTCGGAGCCCGCGCCGCCATTAAGGATATCCGCACCGGCGCCGCCGATCAGCACGTCGTTGCCGTCGTCTCCGCGCAGCGTGTCGTCGCCGCTGCCGCTGTTCAGCGTGTCGTTGCCGGCCCCGCCCCGCAGGTAGTTGTCAAGGCCGTTGCCCGACAGGATGTCGTTGTGGGAGGAACCGAACAGGTTCTCGATGCCGCTCAGTGTGTCGCCTTCCGCGTGCCCGCCCGACTGGGCGCCGCTGCCCACAAGGGCCACGTTCACCCCGGCGTTGGAGCCGCGGTAGTCGGCCCAGTCGTTGCCCGAGCCGCCGTCGAGGATGTCCGCGCCGGCGCCGCCGATCAGCACGTCGTTGCCATTGTCGCCGCGCAGGTGATCGTCGCCGCTACCGGTGTTCAGCGTGTCGTTGCCGTCGCCGCCCCGGATGTAGTTGTCAAGGCCGTTGCCCGACAGGACGTCATTGTGGGAGGAACCGAACAGGTTCTCGATGCCGGTGAGCGTGTCGCCTTCCGCGTGGCCGCCCGACTGGGCGCCGCTGCCGACAAGGGCCACCGTCACTCCGGCGTTGGACGAGCGGTAGTCGGCCCAGTCGTTGCCCGAGCCGCCATCGAGGATATCCGCGCCGGCGCCGCCGATCAGCACGTCGTTGCCGGCATCGCCGCGCAGCTGATCGTCGCCGCTGCCGCTGTTCAGGGTGTCGTTGCCAGCCCCGCCCCGGATGTAGTTGGCAAGGCCGCTGCCGGACAGGACGTCGTTGAAGTTGGAGCCGAACAGGTTCTCGATGCCGGTGAGCGTGTCGCCTTCCGCATGACCGCCCGACTGGGCGCCACTGCCGACCAAGGCTACGACCACCGCGGCACTGGAACCGCGATAGTCGGCCCAGTCGTTGCCCGAGCCGCCGTCGAGGATGTCCGCGCCGGCGCCGCCGACCAGTACGTCGTTGCCATCGTCGCCGCGTAGCTGGTCGTCGCCGCCGCCGCTGTTCAACGTGTCGTTGCCGGCGCCGCCCCGGATATAGTTGGCAAGGCCGTTGCCCGACAAGACGTCGTTGAAGTTGGAGCCGAACAGGTTCTCGATGCCGGTGAGCGTGTCGCCTTGCGCATGCCCGCCGGACTGCGTTCCGCCGCCGGCAAGGGCCACCGTCACGCCGGCGTTGGAGCCGCGATAGTCGGCCCAATCGCTTCCCGATCCGCCGTCGAGGACGTCCGCGCCGGCACCACCGATCAGCACATCGTTGCCGGCGCCGCCGTCCAGCTGATCGTCGTCGCCGCCGCTGTTCAGCGTGTCGTTGCCGTTTTCGCCCCTGAGGTGGTTGGCAAGGCCGTTGCCCGACAGGACGTCGTTGTGAGCAGAACCAAACAGGTTCTCGATACCAGAAAGCGTGTCGCCTTGCGCATGCCCGCCGGACTGCGTTCCGCTGCCGGCAAGGGCCACCGTCACCCCGGCGTTAGACGAGCGGTAGTCGGCCCAGTCATTGCCCGGGCCACCGTTGAGTACATCCGCGCCTGCGCCGCCGCGCAGTTGGTCGTCGCCGGCATTACCACTCAGTTGGTCATCGCCGCTGCCGCCGTCCAGCGTGTCGTTGCCGTCATTACCGCGTAGAATGTCATTGCCGGAATATCCAAGCAGCTCGTTGGCGGCCGCATTGCCGAGTATGGTATCATTTCCGGACCCGCCCCACGCAGCTTCGATGAGCGACCGGGCGTCGTTGTTGAACTGATATGCGTTGGCAATGTTGCCACGGGCAAAGATAGTGGTTCCGAGACGCGCAAGCTGACCCGAATTGAACGTGCTCCATGCGCCCGGAGCAAGGTTGATCGACATATTGCTGCTGTAGTTTCTGAAGTCATAGACATCGAAGCCGTTTCCATCCCATATGGTCAGGAATACCTTGCCGTCCTTGGACGCGATAGATTGTGAGTTCCCGTCGGTGGTATCGGTCGTCGTCATCTGCCCATTGGCATTGAAACTGTAGACCGTGTTGCCAGGATTTGATCCCGCTCCGAAGTTCGCCCCATAAAGATACTGGAGGGCTGCCACGTCGTTGAGCATATATGTCCACGGGTAGTCGACTTGGCTTAGTGGAATGTCTTCGGCTTCGGTTCTGTCAGCCTGTACGTCTCCAATCCAGACCGCGTAGGTCATGACGGAGAACTCCTGCCCGTTCTCGTCTAGCGGCAAATCAGGCGCCTTGGCCACCTCAACGGGATCGGCAAATCGATTTCCGAACTGATCGAACTGGATGTTTGTCATGTTGTAAATCGGCTGCGGAGAATAGTTTCCGTTGCCGTCAAAAACTCTGTGTCCGTGCTTGAGACCCAGCGCGTGGCCGAACTCATGCAGTAGGCCGGCCGCATTCGCGAAGCTTCCAGGAATCGGCTGCGAATAAGCATTCGCGATGTACCAAGTATCGCCGGTGGCCCGCCAGTTCATCTGAAACGGATCGGGGACAGCAGCTTCTGCCGATCGCCCTCCTCCCGGGCCATGTGGATTGTAAGGCTGCCCGATCGGAGAGTTTCCAATGCCGTAGTCGATCGTCTCCGCGATCGCGAACCGGAACACAACGGGAGCGTCCTGACCCAGCGACGAGTTTTCGCGAAAGGTCACAGGCATGAAAGTTTCAATGTTTTTTACTGCCTGAACAATTTGACTTTGCTGCAGGCTGTTGAAGGCCTCAAAGCCTGAAACCGATTCATAGGCCGCACCGAAGTATTGTCCTTCCGGGGTAAATGGCCCCGGCTGAACATACTCGTTCGGGCTGGTTGGAAAAGAATATCCCCAATTGGTAGCACCCCAATGCCATCCCCACAAAATGCCATCAATGCTCTGATTTCCGGACGGTGACGTCTGGGCAAGGTTGTTTGGAATGAAAAAAGGCATGTCGCACTCCAGTCGCGTGATCAAAAATCCAAAAATTTACCTTAGGTAATAATACTTTGGAAATTTAAGATTTTAAAGAGATGCATTTCAAGCGTCCTGTGGCCAGCCGCTCGACGAAGCGCTGAAGTGCGCGCCGCCGGGCGCGGGCCCGCGGCGGGTGCCGCGGACCTGTCTGGCGGCCTCAGGTGAAGATGAAGTCTCCTGCATCGATCAGCGCGGTGTTGATGCCGTTGAGGCGGATGGTTGTTCCTGTGAAGTCGATCAGGGTGTCGCCGCCGTCGGCGGTGATGGCGAGAGCGGCGAAGCTATTGGCGCCGCTTGCGATGAAGAACCTGTCGCTGCCGTTCTGGAAATCCAGCACCGTGTCGGAGCCGTGGAAGGCGGCGAAGAAGAAGATGTCGCCGCCGGCCCCGCCCAGCAGCACGTCGTTGCCGGCATCGCCGCGCAGCGTGTCGGCCCCGTTGCCGCCCTTCAGCACATCGTTGCCGGCCCCGCCCCGCAGGCTGTTGTCAAGGCCGTTGCCCGTGATGGCATCATTGAAATTGGAGCCGAAGACATTCTCGATGTTGGTGAGCGTGTCGCCCTCCGCATGGCCACCCGACTGGGCGCCGATGCCGGCCAGGACCACGGTGACCGCGGCGTTCGAGGTGCGGTAGTCGGCCCAGTCGGCGCCGGTGCTGCCGTCCAGGACGTCGGCCCCCGCGCCGCCGATCAGGATGTCGTTGCCGTTCTCGCCCCTGAGCGTGTTCACAAGGCTGTTGCCGGTGAGGGTGTCGCCCTCGGCGTGGCCGCCCGAGGGCGCGGTGCTTCCGGCAAGGGCCACCGTCACCCCGGCGTTGGAGCCGCGATAGTCGGCCCAGTCGGTTCCCTCGCCCCCGTCCAGGGTGTCCGAACCGGCGCCGCCGCTCAGCACATCGTTGCCGTCGCCCCCGCTCAGCGTGACGGTGCCGCTGTCACCGTAGAGCTTGTCCTCGCCGTCCTCGCCATCCAGCGTATCGTCGCCAGTACCGCCGAAGAGCTGATCCCGCCCCTCCAGGCCGTTCAGCGTGTCGGCGCCGTCGCCGCCGAACATGTCGTCGTTGTTGCGGCTGCCGAAGAGGGTGTTGTCGCCGCCGTCGCCGAAGATGTTGCCGTCGCGCGGGTCGATGATCTGCACGCGCACGTCAGTGGTGAGATCGGCGCCGAAGAGGGAATAGGAGACGACGATGCGGCCGTCCTCCAGCACGTCAGCCTCCACGGCGTCAAAGCCGGTTTCTCCAAGAACGCCATGACCGGTGACCTGGAACTCCTGGCCAAGCCTGTTGCCGAGGTTGTCGAAGAACTGACCCCTGAAGTCGTCGCCAGCGACTGACATGTAAAACACCGCGAAGCCGTCGGATTTGAGCGGCACGGCGACCGGATCGAACTGGAAGGAAGTCACGTTGCCGTTGACGAGGAAGGGCGCGGCACTGAAGGCGCTGCCATCGGGCGCGTAGATCCGGCCCCAGACGTAAGAGCCGGAGCCTGGAAAGGCGGAGTTGTCATCGCTCCAGGTGATGAGGAAGCCGCCGTTTTCCAGCGCCAGCACATGGGGCTTGCCATGGGTATTACTGGCCGCATCGCTGCCGGCGACGGTCACGACGGTGTCGCTGAGGGTTACCGCCGCGCGGGTATCGGTAACGATGCGGAATTCGATATTCGCGCCCTCGCGCCAGGCGAGGACAACGTTGCCGTTGGCGATCTGGGCGCCGGCCGGATCGGTCTGGGTACCGGTGATGTCCGTCTGGGCGGTGGAAAGACTGTTGGTAACGTACGCATTGCCGCTGAGGATGTTGTTGAAGACGTCGATCTCGTTGTCCGTCCCGCTGTCGGCTTCCATGATCCAGTATTCGTCACCGACCATGAAGCCGTCGAGATGGGTATTCGCCTCGGTGCCAAGGGGATAGCTGAGAAAGGACGACGCGTTCGATGCATCCGTGTTGAAGGTGAACATGGCCCCGCCGCCACCGGCCACGTGGGCGGCGGCGATCGCCCAGCCGCCGACCGGCAGGGCGGTGACGACCGGATTGGCGAGATCGTTGCTGGGATCCTCGATGGCGACCAGTTCGTCCGTCGCCGCGCTGCCGTCGGCGTTGAAGACGCGCTGCATGATGTGGCTCGTGCCGGTGGAATCGTCCCTCCAGACGACGAAGCGGCCGTCGGCGAGAACGGCGATATCAGCGCTGGCTTGGTCGCCGGTGGTGGTTGTGTTGACGTCGATGGGTCCGTTCCAGAGCTGGACTGGCATGGATAATTCCTTTCAAAAGGCAATAACTTGAATAGCGCGGCGGAGATGCCGTTAGGATTCCGTTAGGGAATGTACAGAAGCGCCCGGAAAACTGCCATTTCTTCCGCGCGAACAATAGTCGCGGAGGGGGTGAAGTATTGTGGCAGGCCTGACGTCTATGGTCAGCATCTCAAAACAGCAGGATCTTCAAATCCTCAAGCTCAAAATAGCGGCTCATATGACGATGAGCCATTTTACAAATATCACAATATCAAAATTCTAATAAAAATAGATGGTATATTTTAATAAACAAAATATATAATGAGTTGTTCAATTTAAATACTTAAACTTTATTTGTATAATTGTAATTTTTCCGGCGAAAAGTGAAAAATTTTTAAAAAATTGTATGTATAAATTTTGATAGGCAATCAGAAGATTGACACTTTCGCGGAAGGAGTAGTATTAAATTTACGCTTTATATTAATTGAATTTTGGGGGAATTTAGATGCCCGTCGCAACCCTAACGCAGTTTGCCGCCAGTGATATCGAAGCGCTGCTCGATGCGTTCGCTTACTCAGAGCTGACCTCGGGAAACGCGACTACAGCAACGACGGAGAATACGGGTGCAACTCTTACTTTTGAGATCTTCGGTTCTGGATTTACATATGACGGAACGTCCACGTTCAACGACGGGGAAAACGTAACAAGCGGAACCATTACCCGGCTTGATATTTATAGCGGCAGCACGCTGCTTTTGAGAATCACGGACCTCTCCATCTCCGCAACAGCGCTTGCGGCGGCCTTCGAGGACGTGCAGACGAGCGATGATTTCACCGCCTATGATGCGCTGATCGACGCCTACACCATCAACTACGACGGAACGAACGTCCCATCCGGGGCGGAGGTATCCGTTCCCGGCTCCGAGGAGAATGATACCTACACGCTCGGTGCGGGTGACTATTACATCTCGCCAGGCGATGGCGCGGATACCATCACAGCCGGTACGAGTTCGTATTACGCCCAGATCAACTATTCAAACGAGTCGGGGGGCGGCATCACCGTCAACTGGGCCGCTGGCAACATCACCGATCCCTACGGTGAGACGGACACCTTCACGGGACGGATTGACAGTATTCGCGGCACCAGTTCAGCCGACTCAATCACCGGCGATAGCAGCAACAACTCAATCAGAGGCCTGGCTGGCAACGACTTCTTCGACGGTGGCGATGGCTTCGATGAGGTCCGGTACGATCGCGATGCCAATTACGGCGGAACATCGGGCGTTACGGTCAACCTGGCGACCGGAACGGCAACGGACGGGTTTGGTGATACCGATACCCTGGTCAGCGTGGAGCGCGTGCGCGGCAGCAATCTGGCCGACACAATAACCGGCAACGACGCCAACAACCGGCTGCTTGGACTGGGTGGCAACGACATCATCGACGGTGGCGCCGGCAACGATGAACTCGACGGCGGCGAAGGCAACGATACGATTGCGACGGGAAGTGGTTTCGACACTGTCATCGGCAGCATTGGAAACGACTCAATTGATACGACATCGGCAACAGACGTCTTTGTCGACTACTCGGGGCTTTCTGAGGCGATTTCCGTTCAGGTGAACACCACCACGGCGACCGTCAACAAGGGCTCCAACGGCACCGACACCATCACCAACATCGACGACATCGACTACGTGAATGGCGGCCTCGGGTTCCTCGGCACCGCTAACGGCGACAGTTTTGCGATCAATGGCCCGTCTGATCAATGGGTCGGCGTTGTGGGCGGCAGCGGCGATGACACCATCACCAACACCGGATCAGGCAATGTCCGTGCCGACTATCGATCAGACGGGGCGAGCAGCGGCAGTGGCATTACCTATACAAGCAACAACGGGACGCGGGTCAGCGGCACGGTGACGGGAGCGGGCACTGGTACCGACACTCTGTCCGGCGTGAACGAGATCCGCGGCACGGACTTTAACGACACCTTCAACGGCGGCGACGGCAACGAGCGGTTCATCCTGCGCGGCGGCAACGATACGGTTGACGGGGGTGGAGGGACGGATACCGTCCGCTTCGACAGGAGCGGCATGGGCGCCGTCGCCGTGGATCTGATTTCAGGCACGGCAACAGGAACATTCAACGGAAATGCCTTCTCCCACACGCTCGAGAACGTGGAGCAGATCAGAGGCTCGTCCAACGGCGACGAGCTTTCAGGTTCCGACGCGGACGAACGGTTCGAGGGCAAGGGGGGCAATGATAGCCTGTCCGGTCTTGGCGGCAACGACGTGCTTTTCGGGGATGATGGGAACGACATTCTTGATGGCGGTGCGGGTGCTGATGCGTTGGACGGCGGTTCGGGCAATGACTGGGCCGACTACCGGTCATCCGACGCGGCTGTGAATGTGATCCTTGCGGGCAGCGGAACGCAGTCCGGAGGTGACGCGGAAGGCGATACGCTCACCGGCATCGAGAACCTGTTCGGTTCGATATACAACGACGTCCTGTCCGGCAACGGCCTTGCCAACTACATCCGGGGCGGTCATGGCAACGACACGCTGAACAGCGGCAGTGGCGACGACCAGCTGCGCGGCGATGCCGGCAACGACGTGCTGATCGGCGGCGCCGGCGCGGATATCCTCGATGGCGGCTCGGGCAACGACTGGGCCGACTACCGCTCGTCCAACGCCGGAGTGACGGTGGCCCTGATCGGCAGCGGCGCCCAGTCGGGCGGACACGCCGAGGGCGACACGCTGACCGGCATCGAGAACCTGTTCGGTTCCTCCCACAATGACGTCCTGTCGGGCAACGGCCTTGACAACTACATCCGGGGCGGTGACGGCAACGACACGCTGAACACCGGTAGCGGCGACGATCACCTGCGCGGCGACAATGGCAACGACGTGCTGATCGGCGGCGCCGGTGCGGATATCCTCGACGGCGGCGCGGGCAACGACTGGGCCGACTATCGCGGCTCCAACGCCGGGGTGAACGTGGCCCTTGTCGGCAGCGGTGCCCAGTCGGGCGGGCACGCGGAAGGCGACACGCTGAGCGGCATCGAGAACCTGTTCGGCTCCTCCCACAACGACGTCCTGTCGGGCAACGGCCTTGACAACTACATCCGGGGCGGCGACGGCAACGACACCCTGAACAGCGGCAGCGGCGACGACACGCTGCGCGGAGACGACGGCAACGACGTGCTGATCGGCGGCGCCGGCGCGGATATCCTCAATGGCGGCGCGGGCTCCGACTGGGCCGACTATCGCGCCTCCAACGTCGGGGTGACGGTTACCCTTGTCGGCAGCGGCGCCCAGTCGGGCGGCCATGCGGAGGGCGACACGCTCACCAACATCGAGAACCTGTTCGGGTCCGCCCACAACGACGCGCTGACCGGCAACGGCCTTGCGAATTACCTGCGCGGCGGCGCCGGCAACGATGTGCTGAAGGGCGGCAACGGCACCGACACACTGCGCGGCGATGCCGGCAACGACGTTCTGCTGGGCGGGTCGGACAGCGACACGTTCTTCTTCGCCGCCTTCCACGGCTCCGACACGGTGCTGGACTTCGAGGACGGCAGCGACACGATCTTTATCGCCAGCGGCGCCAGCAGCTTCGCCGACCTCGTCATCACCGCCGACGGCGGCGACACGCTGATCGACTTCACCGGTACAACCGTCCGCCTCAACGGCATCAACACAGCCCTCATCACCGAGGACGACTTCAGCTTCACCTGAGGCCGGCCGGCGGGTCCGCGGCACAAACCTCGGACCTGCCCCCGCCGTCGCGGGCTTCAGCGGATCGTCGAGCGGCAGGCGGTCCGGCAATACATGACAGCAGGCATGCGACGGACTGGTCCATCGCATGCCTGGCTTCCCGCTTGTCACTCCCCTATCGAGATCACCTTCTGCATGCGCCTAACCGGCTCAGTTCTGCGTGAAAATCAACAATCAGGACCCATGCGCCCATTTCCGGTTCCCGATGGACATGATGGTCCACGGTTGATTGATCAGTTTGTTCCAAGCCTGGCAGCACAGGGCCAGGATCTGTTCGTAGGATTTGAAGATCCTGTTTGAGAGCCTGTTTTCGCGCATGAACTCTGATGTTCATTGTAAAGTGAATTTTGCAATAAACGGCGTTCCCCACTGTTAGCAATGGGGCCGGTTTGGATGAAGCGGCTGCGTGGGGCAGGAGACAGAGCTTTAAAACGACGGTTGAGCAGACTCTGATGCGCGGGTTGGTTACCGCATTTCCGTTTGTTCGTCCTGGGCTGCCTCGATCTGCCAGCGGGCGTCGATTTAGAGATTATCGGCCACACAATTCATACGAGGGTTCCCACCGAAGCCCTGCCTCCAGCTCTACGCAGCCGCAGAGTGTTGTCAGATTGCAGTGTTTATATTTGACGTCACCCTATTCCCGGTATCTCTCGTCGCGCTCATTCTTATCCGGTGGGTTGAACTTCGTGGCCTATTGCCCAAAGGAAGGCCGCCATTTCGCGCGCGATGGCGGTGGTGACCAGTGTCTGGCGCTTTCCTCCATTCACCATCTGTCGGTAACGCATGCAAAGGCGAAGCTGTGCTTTCCAAGCAATGTCGCGCACCGTTTTTGACAAGCCCTCCTGGCGAACCTCTAGAGCGTATCCGTTTTATGTTGGTTCATATCCGGCGGCAGCGAAGTAGTTTGCGCATTCCTGTGGTTTGAAGTGAGCGCAGAGGTCGCCAACGGAGTTCCACAAGGCGTCGACCGTACGCTCGGCCCTGGCGCGCAACAGCGCCTTGAGTTTCGAAAACGCCATTTCGATCGGGTTGAAGTCGGGACTGTAGGGCGGCAGATAGCGCAGCTCGGCGCCGGCGTTTTCAATGGCTTCCCGGACCCCGGCAGCCTTGTGAGCCGGGAGGTTGTCCATCACGACGATGTCGCCGCGTGACAGCGTTGGCACAAGGGCCTGCTCGACATAGGCCAGGAAAGCCAAACCGTTCATGGCACCGTCGAGGACCATCGGTGCCGTCATGCCGGTCAGGCGCAAGGCACCGGTGAAGGTCGTCGTTTTCCAGTGGCCGTGGGGCACTCCCGCTCGGCAACGTTCTCCCTTCACAGATCGCCCACGCAGCCGTGCCATCTTCGTATTCAGGCCGGTCTCGTCAATGAAGACGAGCCTGGCCGGATCAAGATCAAGTTGGCCGTCGAACCAGGCCTGACGCCGCATCATCAGGCCAGGGCGTTCCTGCTCCAATGCGTGTGCGGTCTTTTTTTGTATGTGAACCCGCGCGAGCGCAGCCAACTGCTCAACATGCTTCTACCGATCTTCAAGCCACGGTCTTCGGCAAGGCAGGCGACCATCTCGTCCAGCGTGATGTCCTTCTTGTCCTCGATCAGGCCAACGATGAACCCGTCGTGCGGATCAAGACGGGACGCGTTCTTGCGTCCCGGCTTGCGGGGCTCCGTCTCGCCCTGTCCAGCGCGCGCGATCCAGCGGATCGCACTGGAAGCGCTCACACCAAATCTTGCCGCAGCCTGCCGCGCGGAGGCTCCTTCCCGAGATGCTTGCAATACCCGATCCCGAAGATCGCAACTCAGTGCCCGACCCATCAAATCGCCCTCCAGTGATGGAAAGCTTGAATCAGACATCAAACGACATGTCACTTCACATTCGATTCATCGATAAACGGATGCGCTCTAGCGGTCGACTGACACGCGGCGGATATCGATAGGTCCAAGCTCCTTCAATCAAAACCCGGCGAGCTCTCGCTGCGGGTTCCGGAAATTCCCGGACAGTGTTTCCGGTAATTACGGGACACCTTTTCCGGTAAATCCCGGACAGTGATTTCAGTAATTCCGGGACAGCGATTCCGCTAATTCCCGGACAGCTCCCGGAGTGGAATTTATCGGTCGGATCTCGGCTGCGCCGTTTTGGCAATGTGGGTTCTTTTCAATGCATTGAGAGAGCCCATGCCCAGACGGAAGCAAGCGAGAAGAACGACAGTGAAAGACATTCGATCGATCCTGCGCCTGACCTTTGACCAGGGTCTTTCAGTGCGGGAAGTGTCCAAGCGGCTGAAGATCAGCAAGACAACGGTTTCCGCCTATCTGTACCGGGCCCGTGAGGCAGGGCTTTCCTGCTGGCCGCTTCCCCCGGGCCATGAAGATGACGCGACGCTGGAACGGCTTTTGTTCCGGCGTGCCGGCCGGCCGCCGCTCGATCTGAGCGAGCCGGATTGGGCCAAGGTTGCCCGGGAACTGAAGCGCAAGGGCGTGACGCTAACGCTGCTGTGGCAGGAGTACCGTACCGCCCATCCTGATGGTTATGGCTTCACCTGGTTCTGCGATCGGTTCGCGGCGTTCCGGAAGAAGACGAGCGCGACCTTCCGCAACCGCTACGAAGCGGGTGCTGTGATGCAGACCGACTATGCGGGCCAGACGGTACCGATCGTCGATCCGGCCACCGGCACGGTTCATGCCGCGCAGATCTTCGTTGCGGTCCTGGGAGCCTCTTCCTACACCTTCGCCCTTGCCAGTCTCAGCCAGAAACTGCCGGACTGGATCGACGGCCAGATGCGGGCGCTGGCCTTTTTCGGCGGCGTAACGGACAGCCTGGTTTGCGACAACCTGAAGGCCGCCGTTGCCAAGGCACTGTGGTTCGAGCCGACGCTGAATGCGACGTTTGAGGCTTTTGCCGAGCATTACGACACCACGATCCTGCCGGCACGCAGCCGCAAACCGCGGGACAAGGCCAAGGTCGAAGGCGCCGTGCTGATCGTGGAGCGCTGGATCCTCGCCCGGCTCCGGAACCGGACCTTCTTCTCGCTGGCCCAACTGAATGCCGCGATCGCCGAGCTTCTGGAGGATCTGAACAACCGGCCGATGCGTCACATCGGCAAAAGCCGCCGCGAACTGTTCGAGGAGCTGGAGAAGGCGGCCCTCAAACCCTTGCCGGATACGCCCTTCGAATATGCCGAGTGGAAGACCGCCAAGGTTCATCCCGATTACCATGTCGAGGTCGACAAGACCTTCTATTCCGTTCCGAACTCCTTCATCGGCCGGACGGTGGACGTACGGCTCACGCGCCGCGTGGTCGAGATTTTCCACGAGCACCGGCGCGTTGCTAGCCATGTGCGCCGGTCCCAGCGATCCGGCCACGTCACTGTCGCGGCTCATATGCCCAAGACCCATCAGCATTACGCCAACACAACACCGGCCAGCCTGGTCGAACGGGCCGGACGGATCGGCGTCAACACAGCCACCCTGGTGGAACGGCTGATGCGGGAGCGGCGTCATCCTCAACAGGGATACCGGGCCGCGATGGGCACCTTATCGCTGTCGCCGCGCTACGGGCGAGAGCGTCTGGAGGCCGCCTGTGAGCGGGCGCTCACCATCAACGCTCTGTCCTATTCCTCTGTCAACGCCATTCTCAAATCCGGTCTCGACGGGGCCGACCCCATGGCCGAACCGGCAAAACCCGCGCCCGCACACAAGAACATCCGCGGCAGCGCCTATTACCAGTAAAAGAAAGGAAGACGATCAATGCTGACCAATCCCACCCTCGATCAGATGCAGGCTCTCGGCCTGACCGGCATGGCAACCGCCTACCGGGACCTGACCGAACAGGACACCGCAAAAGAGCTCAGCCTGGACGAATGGCTCGGTCTGATGCTCGACCGCGAGACGGCCATGCGCGCCGACAAGCGCCTCAAAAACCGGCTGACCGCCGCCAAGCTGCGCTTTCCGGAAGCCTGCATCGAAGATGTCGACTTCGCGAGCCGCAGGGGCCTCGACCGGCGCAACACCATGGCCCTCGCGCAGGGCGAGTGGCTCAAGGCTCATGAAAATCTGATCCTCACCGGACAGACCGGCACCGGCAAGAGTTGGCTCGCCTGCGCCTTCGGCCGCCAGGCCGCACGCCTCGACCAATCCGTCCTTTATGTGCGCATGCCCAGACTGCTCGAAGATCTGGCGCTCGCCCGGCTAGATGGACGCTTTCCGCGCCTCATGGACAAGCTCGTGCGGGTGAACCTGCTGATCCTCGACGATTGGGGAACCCATTCCCTCTCAGACCAGCAGCGCTTCTATCTCTTCGAAATCGTCGAAGAACGCTATCGCCGGAAATCCACACTGATCACCGCCCAGGTGCCGGTGGCCAAATGGCACGAGCTGATCGGCGACCCAACCGTCGCCGATGCCATCCTCGACAGGATCATCCACAACGCTCACCGGATCAGCCTGGAAGGAGAAAGCATGCGCAAGCAAAAAGCGCCGCCCCACTTGACGGACAACGAAACCCCGGAAAACAATCCCGCATAACAGCAACCAGGCAACCGAGGACCGACCCCACTCCTGCTGTCCGGACTTTTGCGGAACAAGTGTCCGCGAATTACTGAAACAGATGTCCGCGACTTACCGGAATCGCTGTCCCGTTTATCCGGAAACCGCACTCTCGCATTGCCGGCCTTAGTAATGCTGCCTCTTCGGACTGCATCGCCGGTAGACCGCTCGCTGGGGACTAACCCTAGGTAACCCATCAGTTGTCGCGGCGTTTCAAAACGTCGGATATCGCCTATCTCCGCAACAAACGTGACGGCAGTCAGGAAGGCGACACCGCGTAGCGCCTGGTAGGTAGCAACGACCGGTGCCATGGACCATGACGGTGTGGTTTCCGCGATATGTTGATCCAGACGCTTAAGCCGTGTTTCTGCCTCTTCAATAGACTGGCGGTACTCCTGCAAGACGAGATACTGCGTTTGATGCGGAAAGATGAGGTTGGCAAGCCAGCGCGCGTGCACCTTGGTCCAAGGCCTCAAGCCGGGATAAATGAGGCCCTGGCGTAGCAGAAACGACTGAAGATGCTGCCGCTTCTCGCGCAAATCCTTCATGGCTGTCAATCGGCATTGAATGTTGACCCCTTATTGGAGCGCAACCAAATCCGAGATCGCCCGCGAGGCGCTCGACCGGATCGGCGCGCTCTACGACATCGAGCGCGAGATCTCGGGCCAGCCTGCCGACGTCCGCTGTGCCGCGCGCCAGGCGCGAGCCAAGCCGAAGGTCGACGACTTCAAGGTCTGGGCCGAACGGCAACTGACACGCTTGCCCGGCAAGAGCGAACTTGCCAAGGCGTTCCGCTATGGCCTCAGCCGCTGGCCGGCCTTTTGCCTGTTCCTTGAAGATGGCCGCGTGGCGATGGACAACAATGCCGCTGAACGCGCCCTGCGTCCGATTGCGACGCGTGTTTCATTATGCACTCCATATTCAAGTGTCTGTAAACATTGGAAGTGTGTCCGCGTCGAGTTTGCGACACGGGCGACCCTTTCGGGCTATCGCAGTTTTGACGGACTCCGACGCCAGGTCGTCAGCGCGAATTTGATACGGCGCGCCCGGCACGACCTGCACAGCTGGAAGAATACCGGTCTTGATAAGTCGCCGTACGGCGTGGTGTGTCACGCCTAAAGCCCTTGCGGCTTCACTCATGGTGAGCCAGTCGCCACCTTTTTCGGCAGAACGGTAGGCGTGGATGCCGCGAACCCGTCGAACCGATGAGACACGGTGCGCCGTCCACGTCTTGCCCTGGCCAGTAGGCAAACCCATACGATTAAGCGACGCGGCGATATGCTCGTCAGACCAACGGCCAGCCATGCTGCGCATCACTGCCAACGCATCGTCAGTTGTCGCGCAACCATGCTCTCCCGGTTGGGGTTTGCGAACGCGCAACTCTGAATGCTGGCCACCTCGCCAGTGGATCGTAAGGACAATGTCGCGCACCGTATCGTCGACATCGACGATGATGTCGGCGATTAAAGTCCGTAGCAGCTGCTGACGGGCACGCATTGTGACATCGGGGGCGTTCCAGGCTGCGGACAGGTTTTCCGCCATGTTGGCAAAAGCGCTTGGGTCAACCTCGATGGTCGATGAGTTTTCGGCCGGCTTGCGTGCTTCAAGATCTCGCACACGGCGTAACGCTATTTCCCAGTTTTTCTCCAACTGGGCGGCGATTAGACGATTGTCGGGATCACAGGCTGCGTAGCGGCGCTCGGCGAGATTGGCGTCGTAGCGCGCTTGCCGAAGTTCCAGATCGAGGATCTGGCGTTGATCATCTTGTCGTTCCCGGTGCATCCGCTCCGCCTCAAACGCAGCCTCGATCGCCAAGGGTTCTACCGCGCGCAGCAGTTCACGCGCAACAGCCGCATCCGCCCGGGGCCCACCGAAGGTCATGCACCTGGGCAAGCCCATCATCAGGTTGGGCTTGTCGCAGCGATAGACCGGCCGACTTTGCGGGTTCCCTGTATAGGTAACGGTCAGCCGCCGGCCACACCGGCCACATGTAAGGATGCCTGAGAGCAAAGCTCGGCCTCCGCGGCCCGATTTCACACCGTCGGCGCGACCGTAGTTGTTGAGCGCCAACTGTTTTTGGTTTCGTTCGTATTCGTCCCAGCTGATGTACCCTTCGTGATGATCCTTGATAAACACTTCCCAGGTCCCAACCGGCTTGCGGTGGCCATAGCTCCGCCGCGCGCGCCCATCGACGATGGAGGTCCGTTTCTCGCTTTTCCCGTAAACATAAACGCCTGCGTAAAACGGATTTTTGAGAACGGATATCACGTTGCGATAGCGGATCGGCAACCAGGTAAAGCTGGTCATACGACCCTCATCCGAAGGTCGAGGGAAGTGGATTTGGTCAGCCGTCATCGATAACAACACCTGGCGCGCGCTGCCCAACTCCCCGAAGCGGGCGAATATGAGCCGGATCACCTCCTGCAAGCGTAGATCAGGATCGAGCCCCAGACCCGCTTCGCGGTGCCAGATGTAACCGAATGGGACTGATAAGCGTAGTTCGCCCCGGCGCGCCTTCGACCTGGCGGCATCCAGCATCCGCGTCCTGAGCACGCCGAGCTCGAACTCGCTGATGCTGCCTTTCATACCCAAGAGCAGACGATCATTGGGTTGGCTGGGATTGTATATGCCGTCGTGGTCAAGGACACGGGCTTCAACGAGTCCGCACAACTCCAGAAGATGGTGCCAGTCACGGCCATTTCGCGCGAGCCTTGACGCATCCTGGCACAAAACAGCGCCCACTTTGCCTGCACACAGCCATGCCACCAGACGATCAAAACCGGGGCGCGCCACTGTCCCGCTCGCGGATCGCCCGAGATCGTCATCGATAACCTCAACGTCGATGAATCCGTGCTGGCGGGCAATGTTGACGAGGTCGTATTGCCGCCGCTGGCTCTCCAGGTTGGTCATGACCTGGGACTGCGTCGATTGCCGCACATAAACGACGGCTTTGCGCTTCAGGAGTTGCGTGGGGATCAATTCAACGCCGGTCATCATCGAGATCCTCCACGATGAGGCCGGCTGCCTGCATCAGAACTTGCGCAAGCGCGGTTACGACCTCCGTCCGCTCCGCCTCGTTCATCCCGTCCACCTTGCAGGGCTCGAACATCATGCTCATCTGCCTTCCCGCAGTCGGCGCGGGCGCGTTGTGCTGCTTCATCGACTTTCTCCCTTGCGATTCCATTTTCGCTCTGGGAGTGTGCGGGAGCAGCAGACGGCGTGACCAGCCTCTTGAGATCCGACAGCGCTGCAAGATCAACCTGTGGCTGGCCAATTCTCATGTCGGCGCAGACGAGGGGATCCACCATCCAGCCAGGAACGGAGACAACAATGCCAGACGGTCCTTCTATTTTGAGAAACTGACCAGTGGCCCGCTGCTCTACCTGCCGCACGATAACCTTCTGACCGAAATAGGGATGCCAACGATAATGAACTTCCCACTCTTCGCCGACATGGGCAGAATGAACGGGTGATGGGTATCGGCCGGAAAAATTGGTTATTCGCCGGCGCCGACACCGGTGCCGAGACACTCGCGCGTGCCATGACGGTCATCGAAACCGTCAAGATGAACGGGCTCGATCCACAGGCCTATCTGGCCGATGTTCTCGACCGCATCCACGATCACAAGATCAACCGTCTCGACGAATTGCTTCCCTGGAACTGGAAACCCATGGCGGTCTCCTGCGCGGAGGCAGCCTGATGGCCGCGGTCACTCATGTCACCACGCTCGCTTGTGTCGCGCAGCTGCTCGGTGAAGACCTTGAGCTCCTCGAAGCCATCGTTGAAAACGATGACAACCTGACCTACGGCAGCATCGTCAGCGTCCAAACGGGTCAGGACGACTATGTTACCGCGCTTACTGACGACGGCATCCACGAATTGAAAGACATGTTGGCCGACGCCAGAAGCTCAACCGAAAACTGGCACGGCTTCCTCGAAGACTTCGTCTCAGATCCCAACTTCATTGCCCGCGTCAAGGCTCAATCGCCGCGGGCACAATCGGCCGGTTACCTGTTACCTGAAGGTGCCAGAGAATGAATCACGGCGGATTCTTCGAGATCAATAGGGTAAATCAGACCGAGCACAACTTATGGGTAACAGCAAGCTTCACCGGAGGGGTACGCCATATGCGCCGGTCCCAGCGATCCGGCCACGTCACTGTCGCGGCTCATATGCCCAAGACCCATCAGCATTACGCCAACACAACACCGGCCAGCCTGATCGAACGGGCCGGACGGATCGGCGTCAACACAGCCACCCTGGTGGAACGGCTGATGCGGGAGCGGCGTCATCCTCAACAGGGATACCGAGCCGCCATGGGCATTTTATCGCTTACGTCAATTCGGGCAGGCGGTGACAATCGGGTGGTTACAGGAATGCGGTGCCATTCATGGCTCCGCCGAGCGTCAGGGGCGCTGTAATGCCCGATAAGCGCAAAGCTCCAACAAATGTCGTCGTCTTCCAGTGTCCGTGTGGAACCGGTGCGCGACAACGCTCTCCGCGTGCCGAGCGCCCGCGAAGCCGTGCCATTTTTGTGGAGACGCCGGTCTCGTCGATGAACACCAAACGCTCGGGGTCGAGGTCGGGCTGGGCCTTGAACCAGATCTGCCGCCGGCGCTCCACATTGCGGCGGTTTTTCGGGGCGTCCAGTTGTTAAAATCTTGCAGAGTTATATGCATGCAACGTAGGACATATACGGCTAAATTCGTGCTCTAAGCACCATAAATGCTTCCGCAGCCTTGAACCCGGACGCCGCTCCGCGGATATGCGCCAGACTTTCTATGGCCAATTCACTTCGCGGAAATGGAAAATTCTGTATTTCGTCGCCAAACAGATTGAGTATTCGGACTTTCTCGCTGAGATAGTCTGTAATTTCGATGAAGATCTCGGGCCTAAATGAGTCGTCTCTTCTTGCGCTGATGTCGGTTTCCGACAGCGTCTCATAAACAAATGCCCACCGAATCGATGGGTATCGGAACCACTTGACGCAGGCGATACCCGCATCGTGTACGGCCTGGTGGTCGCTATGCGCATCGCCGCGATGTGGCAACAAAAGCATTGCTGGAGCGACTTCTCTGACGACAGCTCCAATAGATTGGACCAATTCACTGGTTTTCACTAGGTCCAGATTTGCAGCGGGAAAGGAAAGCCGGTGCACTTTCTCAAATCCAAAAGCACCAGTCACTTCAGCTATTTCACGCTCTCGCCTGACTACCTTCTCTTCCGGCCACCCGTCATCCACTGAGATTTTAGTAACGATTAACCAATGGATCGGATGCCCTTCGGCCCGCGCGCGTAACAAAAATCCTCCCGCGCCAAGCGTCTCATCATCTGCATGCGGCGCTACAACCAGAACCGGTTCTTTGTTGCTTCCTAGCATACTCTGTTCCTACATCACGAATTTCTTGTGCATCAGTTCCGGACCTAGCGTCGCTTCTCTGATCACGCTCGCAATCCTCACTCCCGCGGTACCGTCTCCATATGGCGAGCGCTTTAGAGCCACCCTTCCCCGGAAATCCCGATCGAACATGGCTTTTCTCAACGCTTCCGTAATCTCCGCCGCTTCGTAGCCAGTGAAGATGACGTTGTCGGCGTGCTCCCGGCCCCGCTGACGCACACCAATGTTAATCGCCGGCAGACCTAGGCTTGGAGCTTCGATAATGCCAGCGGAGGAATTGCCGACCATGGCGTGCGCATGCCTCAATAGATTGACGAATGTTTTACGTGGAAGAAACTTGAAACTGCGGACCCTGTTGCACCGCTCTACAAGCGCTTCGATTTCGGATACAATCGCGAAATTTCCAGGATCGGAATTCGGCGCCATGATGGCTAAGTTTAGACCGGATGTTTCTAGGATACCGCAGATGGTCTGCATATGAATACGTGCTTCCTCGAAATCCGAGATTGTCGGATGATAAAGGACAACAACATAAGGCTTGCCATTCCAGGCCACATTGATTTCCTGCTCGAGTTGCTCTCGCGACATATGCTGCGTCGACAGCAATCGATCGAGACCTGACGCACCAACTACATGTATCCGCCAGTTCTCTTCGCCTATGCGCCTTAGACGCTGGCCACTCAATTCAGTCGTCACCATATGAAGATGCGACAACTTTGAAACAGCGTGACGGATCGGATTGTCGACATTGCCATCTTCCGCATGATCTCCGCCCCCGATATGAACCACCGGAATGTTGTGGTAGACGGCCGATAGCGCCCCAGTTATCGATTCCTCCCGATCTCCCATCACCACCAAGAAATCCGGTCTGTTCTCCGCGAAGAGATCCGCCATTCCTGCGATTTGTTTGGCCGCTCCGTGAACCCGGCTCGACAAGCTGTCTGTTTCTGGTAGAGAGGGAATACGTGCGATAATATCTCGGCCGTCCGCCTCTATTTGCTGAACAGAATGACCAAATTTTTCTACAAGATGGGCACCTGTGACGATAACGGACGTCTCCAATCCTTCCGTACGATCAACGGCATCGATCACGGGAGCCAGAATATCGTATTCTGATCTTATGCCAGTCAGAAAGAACACTCGTTTTGACAAATCAACCTCAGTATAAATCGGAATCCAAAAAAGACAGTCGCCACATACGCGAGTCGCCAAAATCGGTACCCAGACGCCTGAAGGCCCTGCCGCCGAAGTAAGTTAGCGGTGCCTTCGCGGCAAAACCCAATCTCTCGTAGACAATCCGGTGAGGATCGGCATGTAGGCACCAAGCATTGACGCGACTGATGCCAAAGCTAATACTCTTTCCAATGACTGACTGCAAGATTGAGCTCGCCGACCGGGTGTCATCCGCCTTCATCTCGACGATGTCAAATTCTGTATCCTGATAAGTCTTTCCGATTAGGTAGGCCCGAATGATATCTCCGTCCGTAAGACAATAAAGCCTGTAAGAATTTATCGGGTTCCGATCGACACGCCACTTCAGAATATCCGTGGTGCGTAAGGCGGATATGTGTGTCTGCCTGCAGGTCCGTTCAGCAAGCTCCGCAAATCTTTTGTCGATACCGTCAACTTCAACGACATTCGGGTCATCAGCGGGTAAGGACCCGGCTTCACAGCTTAGCGCAGGGACATCATCGATGTTGAACCAGCCGAGTTTCATCTGGCGCAACGCATTCACGTTCTGATTAGGAAAGCCCCAGACACCAAGATACCCCTGACTCGCGAGAACTTCGTATAGACACTCGGCCGTCCGCTCCAGGAGCCTCCGCCCGCGATAGTCGGGGTGCGTCATTGTCGTCGTGGAAAGGGCGGCCGGAACTATTTGGCCGTCAATCACCAACGGCGCCTGACTTGCCGCATAGTGACCGGCAAGCTTGTCCCCGTCCCATGCCAACGCGACCAAAGGCCCTCCAGAAGGATGGTTCAGGAACCGCCATCTCCAATATTCGATCGACATGGGTCGCGAGAAAACTGTCTCGAACAGTTCGATAATGGCGGTTTCGTCGCCAGGTTTCCACAACCGTATTTCCATATCTAATCTTCGCTTAAGCCTTTTTTGCCACTATTCTGGAATTAGCAGCAACATCTTCGGTCACCGACACTCCTATGCCGATGAACACGCTATCCCCCAGAGTTTTGTTCGGAGCAACGTTTGCCCCGGCTCCCACAAAACTCAAGCGCCCAACTCCAACGGCGCCGCAAATCGTTGCGCCGGGCGCGATAAATGCCCCGTCCTCAATACGGCAGTCGTGATCAACCGTCGCTCCGGTGTTGACAACGCAGGCACGACCGATAAACGTGCCAGGCTGTACCACGGCGCCGGCCATGATGACCGATCCGCAACCAACCTGCACATCCTTCGAGACGTATGCATGCGGATGGATTAGGGTCGCGATCTGGCCCCCTGCCTGTTCCAAGCGCAAAAGTTCACCCCACCGAATCTTGTTATCGCCGATTGCAACTACAAATTCGCAACCAGGAAACAGATTCCAAACGTCATCCAGATCATTGCCGATCATCTTGCTTCGCCCAACGGGCGTTCCAATCGCAGCGCCGGGTGAGACATGGCCCAGAACAGGGCGATTTTGGGCGCTGGCAAGATCTGCAATTACTTTTGCATGGCCACCGGCCCCAAGAAGAATAAGAGGCAACGCCCCCGTCATCTGAGATGCTCCGGTTTGACGAGATTGTACGCCGGGATTGCGGAGGATAGAACACGGCCGATCAAAACATCCTCAAACTGAGGACTGAAGCCATCGCCGGGGCGCATAAGGATGAGGTCGTCCCGTGTGAGCCGGTGTCCAGCAGGCAAGTCACGTTTGGTCGCAAGGCTTCGCCGGGCAAGTTTGCGAGCGGATTCCTCACATGGTTGCGGCCTTTTGAAGATTGTACCGCGCGCTTTTTCCACCTCTCTGATTGCGGCGACCATTGCTGTAAACTCCGCCTCCTCGATGGAGGCGCTATGGTCCGGTCCCGGCAAGTTGCGGTCCAAGGTGATGTGTTTTTCGATAATGCATGCACCAAGTGCTACTGCTGCCGTAGGGATGGCAATACCGGAGGAATGATCCGAATATCCGATCGGAGCGCCGGTAACGCGCGCCATAGTTTCCATCGCCAGAAGATTGAGCTGATCGACCGGTGCTGGATAACAGCTTGTGCAGTGAAGCGCGGCGATAGGCCCGCTCCCTGCTGCTTTCAGCGTTTCAATGCCGTATACCACATCCGCCATATTGCACATGCCGGTAGAGAGGACGACCGGCCGGCCTTTCGCGCCCATATGACGAAGATATTGGCCTGAAACACAGTCGGGCGAAGGCACCTTGAAAGCTTGAACCCCGAGCTCATCCAGAAAATCAATGCTCTCTAGATCAAAGGGGGAGGACATGAAAACAATGTCGATTTCATTGCAGTGCGCCATAAGGCGTCGATGAGCTACTAAACTCAGCTCCAGCTCACGCAAAAGATCGTGCTGATTGCCTTTGCCGGTGTTTGTTTTTTGATAAGCAGCGGTTGCTGTGTTGATTTCGACCAACCGGTCAGCGTTGAAGCTCTGGAATTTGACCGCATCGGCCCCCGTCCGCTTCGCAGCGTCAATCAGAGCCTGCGCCATCTGTTCGTCACCGTTATGATTGACGCCAATTTCGGCAATCACAAAGCAAGGGAAGCCCTCGCCAATCTTGTGGTGTCCAATCTGCATGCTGCTCATGACTTCGATCCTTGCCCAAAATACGGCTTAAAGGGAGCCGTAACAAACGGCGTTGCTGGGAAGTCGGCCTCGGACCGGATCAAGTTTGCACCTCCCGCGATTGCACCATTTACAACATCGGAAAGACGCGAGAAATATTCTTGATCCAACAGATATTCGTGAGACTGACGAAAATTGGCGGCGCTGGACAAAGACGAAGCTCCGTGTTCAATAACATCTAGAACTGCAGAAGAAATTTCACTTTCCGAGACGCAGAACGGAACGTTCAAAATACTATGATATGGAACCGGATAATCTTCGTTCGTAAATCCAATGATCGCAACAGGTCGTTCGAGTATTGCCGCCTCGATTGCAGTCACACTGTAAAATACGAGAACCATGCTGCTGGCATACAACAGATTACGAAAATCCGCTCCCTCAAGAACCTCGACAAAATGCTGGCAATCTTCTTCCCGGATAACGGATCGGTAGAGATCTACCCGATTGCTCCCCTCCTCCGGATGAGGTTTTATGATGAGTCTAAGTGGTCTCTGAATGCTACGAAGTGCTTTTACAGTTCTACGCACCGCGTCGGCCGCCTTTTGCGAGGGTAGCGGCTGGGTCGGCAGAAACACCAAGGGTTCATCATCATTGTGAAGCTCAAGCTTGTTCCGCGCCTCTCTTCTGAATTGGATCGGATCGTAATTCAAGGGCCGTATGAACCTTGGTGAGCCGATCGGGTATGCGTTGTTTTGAGAAATGCCGAAATACCGTTCATACTCTTCCGAAAAATACTTACTGAACAAAGCTACCTTGTCTGTAAAAATAGACGCATACCGACAATAAGAGGCATTCAGGCAATGAGATTCAACTGCAATAGTCGGAATCTGATGATAGCGAGCCGGGATCGCCTGTTGAGCATTCGTCGCAGTGCGCGCAGAGCAGATGAGCATTGTCTTATAGTCGTGCTCGCGGATAGCTGAGGCGCCTGCTCGCATCCGGCCAATAGCCGCTAAAAGAGTCCTTGGGATGCCAGTATCAGCTTGACTAAGCAGTGCTGAGCATACCGCTGGATCTTGTGAATTCCTTTCAATAAGATATCGAATACTGTACTGAATATTCCCCCCACAAAGATCTAGAAAATCACGAAAAATACTAGGCGGAATCTTAGCGACTGGTGCAGCGACGTTAATTACTCCCGGGATCCCATACTCCAAATCACCTGCATTTTGCTTTTCTTGCGAACATCGCAGCAAAGCAGCTTCCAAGGACTTCGATGAGACTTCTCCCCACATAATATCGACATTGAAGGATTTGCACAGCTCGATTGCCATTTTGGCCGCATCGTTCAAATACGCTCTGTCCAGACTAGAAGCCAAAACAATCATAGGCCTATCTGAAAAGTACTTACCACCCTTCCTGCGGGGATAAGATACAGACTCCAAATACCTCTTTAATTCGCTTGAGTATTTTGTCGGGCGATGCGCGCTAACGCCTGCTGATATCAACTCATTAAAATCGGAGATATACTTATGCGCAGAACGCAGCCTCGTTATATGACCTTCCCTTACCTTTCTACTATCTGACCAACAGCACCCGCGCACTCTTGAATCCGCAAAAATACCCGGTAAAGATGATACTACTCTATACAGCTCCGCATTTCTTCCAAACTCTATAATAATATCGTCAAATTCGGCATCTTTTATTGCCGATAGAACAGCGTTATTTCTCAGCGATTTGAAGAAAATCGTATCTGCCAACTCCAGCGACATCAGTTTTGCGAGGAGGGAATTATGCCGTCCGAATCCAGCCAATTCTTCAAGACAGCGAATATTTGCGTCCACAATGAATTTTGCACATTCTGCTGTTCTCTTATGAATCTCGTAGTAGCGATCGTCAAATCGATCCGCGCGGGTTCTCGCATGTTCTATATTGATCTTGATGTTTGGAACAGCATGTCGAATTTCTTTCAAATCGATTTTACCGTATAGGTCGCCATACAAAACCATTGTGACCTCTTCGGCGCCACGCACGAGCCGCCGAACAACTGAGGGGGGCAGTCTCTCGGACATAACCAACAGTCGGTGTCTGCATTCGCGCTGGCGAAGATCGTCAAACGTCAGTTGGCCTAGATTTTCCAGTTCCGGTGCAGAAAGTTCTCTTGGCATAATTGCCGAGAAGGAGCGGAGAAGGCCGCCGCGCCCGATGCGGCCCGTTCTTACGATTTCCTCGAACAATTCCCGCGCAAAGTCATATTGCCCCTTGTCAAGAAGAGCTTCTACCGCAATTACCCCAACTTCCGGCCGCTTATTTATCGAGGCCAGAATATCTGGAACTATTTTCTTGTATAGCTCCGGCTCTATCCAACCATCATCTAGTGATAGAAATTCCAAGAGCTCAAAGGCATCCGGACGGACAATGAGCATTTGCGTGCTCCAATTCCGATCTCCATCTTGACCTAGACGGCCAACGACTCGGGACCTTAACCACTTACGGCGCGCGGGCGTTCTCCGTAGGAGATGAGATTTTTGAAAATACCAAATCGCAACCCGATACCCGAACACTGAGTTCAATATAAATAATACTATTTTTGCCTGCTGCCTTTCGACTTTAGACAAAAAATCCAGAATCATCTTTACCATTTTCTTTCGCGATACAAACATCGATATGCCCTGAAATAACAAATGAAACTATGACATCAAATATTCTACAATCTTCCAGTCCAATTCCGTGTCAATATCAACACTGCGCTCTTCGGGCATTACATATAGTCTAGTGCGCGATGTAAGAGCCCTAGGCCCCTCAAAGAAGGATGATCGACTCCAAGCATAGACCGATCCGTTGATATCGAAACACTTTGGAGCATCTTGCCGACGGACAACGGGAGTGTCATGCGACTTCGACAAGCGGGCAAAACCATCCTCCTGCAGTTCGACTAGGTTAAAATAGGGAGATTTCCTGCTCGGAGACACGCTGATGACGTTGTCACAATCAGTCTCCAGCATTTTCATAACGCTCTCAATGTCTGAAAGGTGCCGCAGGGGTGAGGTTGCATCCAAATCAACCATTGCATCAAATCTCATTCCCGTTTCTAGTTCCGCAGTTTCCACGCAGTGCAGTATTGCTGGCGGTTTCGCAGCTGTGTCGCTCGCCATCCAGTCAGGTCGCTGCACCACAACGTCCACCCCCCAGTCCCTAGCGCATTGAAGAATATCGGCATCATCGGAGCTTACGGCAATCACATCGAATAGGTTGGTTTCTCTTGCCTGGTCCAGAGAATGTACAAGTAGCGGTTTGCCGGACATCAAACGCAAATTTTTACCCGGCACCCCTTTGGACCCGCCACGAGCACAAACGCTGCAAATTACACGCTTAAACGCCGACATTTCAGTAAAACTTCCTTTTAATCCAGACTCCGTCTGGCCTATAATTCGTATCCAAGATCCTGAATTTTCGACTTAAGCCGTTCGGTGATCATTTCGGAAAAATCGGTGTCTCCTGCTTGACGCCACCTGTAAAGCGCCTTTCCGGACAGTTCACCTTTTTCAACGTCGCCGTAGGAGCTGTTATTCGTCGCGGGCTTCAGATTGGGTTGCAATGGAAGGCCCAGATAGTCTGACATTTGGGAAATAGTTTTTTCGTGCTCTAGGATAAAATCCTCATAGCGAATTTTTAGTGCCGAAGTGGTCGCGGTGAATTCGTCGAAGCTCCGAAGCCAAAGCCCAATCACTTCTTCAACATCGTTTTTTACCTTGAAAGCCTGGTCTTTTTGGGCCTTTTCAACAAACGAAAACAACGTGGCTCTCGGATCTCTAATAATGATAATGCTCTTTTTTCCGGTAGCCGCGCGAGCATTAGCGAACTCTTCGCCTCGCGTTTCTTTGTTGCCCATAACTGCGACACCAAGTTTCTCGACTGGATCGAGGACATGTGCCAACATTTCCTCGTAAAACTCCAGCTGCGTGGAAAATGGTGGAAGATCAACGATATCCCCATCCCGGATATGAGGAGATTTGTCCATCGTTCTGACCCGGGAAATGTAGCGTTTGAAAGGTTCTATTCGCTTCAGAGCCGTTCGTTTCGCGTCTTCGCTGCCCCGGCCAAACCAAAGTGTAACGTTGAGGAAGGATCGGAACAATTTCATTCGATCAATGAGATTGAGCGGCGCTTCGAAGTCACTCCAACGATCGTTCATCACTTCCTTGGATGCCGTTACAATCCGGAACTGATCGACTAGAATCCGGCACCCCTTGTTTTGTCCGAGATAGCTGGATATCAGAGACGTTCCGCTACGCATTTGCCCAGTGATGTAGACAGATTTCATAGTGTAATTCCTTCGGTATTGCGTTTGTCGGAACTAGTCGACTTGAGAAACAATAGACGCGCTGCTTGGGATGTTGACGAGACTGGCCGATATGTCCCGGGCTACCGTCAAATCCGACGCCGGACAATGACGGAATAGCTCGAGCTCGGACATCAAGGTCCAGCACGGCCGGGTCATAAGTCCCTTGGCATTCATGTATTGAAGAAACTCGTCCCGCTCGCGCGGTTCGTCGAGGATAACAGCGTTAAGCCAATAGTTGCTCTCGCAATTCTCCGGCTCCCGGAAAAACTTTAGACCTTCGACGGATTGCAGGCGCTCGGCATACCGCATGGCGAGTTGCCGCTTGCTCGCAAGGAACCTCGGGAGCTGCTCAAGTTGCGCGCAGCCAAGGGCAGCGTTGATGTTGGGCAAACGGTAGTTGTAGCCAATCTCATCATGCACAAATGCCCAGGCATGAGGCACCTTGGCTGTCGTGGTAATGTGCTTGGCACGCTTCGCAATCTGGGCATCATTCGTCAGAACCGCACCGCCGCCGCCAGTTGTAATAATCTTGTTTCCGTTGAAACTCACGGCTCCGACCAGCCCCCAGCCGCCAAGCGGATTATCCAAATAGAGCGAACCGAGCGATTCCGCCGCATCTTCAACAATCGGAATGTCCCACTTGCGGCATACTGCGACTAGCTCCTGCATCTTGACCGGATGCCCGAAGGTATGCATCGGCGCGACGGCCGCGAGCCGTCGGCCGGTCTGACGGTTGTAGAGGCCATCTTCCCGACAGTCTCCGATTTCAGACAGCCACTCGTCCAGCTTGCCGCTGTCAAGCCCAAGTGTGTCCCACTCGCTGTCGACGAAATGCGGCACTGCCCTGCAATAATGAACGGCATTGGCCGTTGCAATGAAGGTCAGTGTCGGAACGATGACCTCGTCGTTCGGGCGAACGCCCGCGATCAAAAGCGCAATATGCAGCGCCGCGGTTCCGTTCATCGTTGCTACGGCGTACTGGACGCCGCAGATTTCCGCGAGCATCTGCTCAAAGAGGTCTACATAACTGCCGACCGAGGAAACCCAGCCCGTATCCAGGCATTCCTTTACATAGCTCCATTCTTTTCCGCCGAAATGCGGTGCGTGGAGCGGTACGAATCTATCGCCACCCGCCACATCCCTTAGAGCCTGATAAGCCTGTTCCAGATCAAGTTGGAGCACTTCCATCAGATTGTGTACCTGTCCGTCTTGTATCGTGCCAGATTGGCAGGGTCGCTGAACCATTCGACCGTCTTTTCGATACCTTTAACGAAGCCGTCTCGTCCGCCATGACTTGGCGTCCAGTTCAACAGGCGCTGCGCCTTGTCGGTCGATGCCCATAAACGTTCGACCTCGCTGAGGTCGGGGCGCAGGCGTTCATTTTCGGAGACGAGTTCGATTTCGGCGCCCATCGCATCGGCAATTATCTCGGCCGTCTCGCGGATCGAAACTTCGAAACCAGATCCAAAATTGACTACCTCGCCAAGAACATTCTCACCCTCGCCCATGGACACGAACCCATTGGCCGTATCCGTGACAAAACTGAAGTCTCGTGTTGGTGTCAAGTTGCCAAGCTGGATGGTCCGGTTCCCCTTCGCAATCTGGGTGATGATGGTAGGTATGACCGCACGGGTCGATTGCCGAGGACCGTAGGTGTTGAACGGCCGGATCACGGTGACGGGAGTTCCGAATGAGCGCCAGAACGATAGCGCTATCTGATCTGCGCCAATTTTGGAGGCTGAATATGGCGACTGGCCGACCAGCGGGTGTTCCTCAGTGATCGGAACGAACTGGGCTGTGCCATAAACTTCGCTCGTAGAGGTATGCACAACACGCTCGACACCGAACCGACGAGCGGCCTGCAACACGTTGAGCGTGCCCTTGATATTCACGTCAACGTAGGTATCGGGCGAGTGGTAGGAATAGGGAATGGCGATGAGCGATGCCAAGTGGAGCACGACATCAGCACCGTTTACCGCGTCGGCGACACCGTTAGGGTCGCGAATATCGCCGGAAAAGACTTCAAACTGACGATGGACATCTGGAGTAACGTGATCCAGCCAGCCCCACGTGTCAAAGCTGTTGTACAGCGAGAATGCCTTGACCTCGGCCCCCATGCGCACCAGAGCCTCCACCAGATGAGATCCGATGAAACCGTCCGCCCCGGTCACGAGCACTTTCTTCTTGGATAAACTCATTCCAAGGTTCCTTTAGATTTTTTTAGATTGTGTAGTGACCGCCATCCCGCATCACGGAATAGATGGGGCAGATTGCAGCGAATTTCTGAACAGAAAGCAGCCGCGCATCGTCTGGAGCGTTCAGGAAAGCGTGTGTTTGATTGTACAATCCAGGTTTGAACTTCTTATCCAGAGAATCGTCGATTTTAACCTGGGTGACAGCAAAACTGTCGTGGGTCTGAACGAACAGTTGCTCTATGGGCTGCATGATCAAGCGCCGGTTCCTCGTCATGACTTCAACCCCCCAACGCCCGGGCGCAAGCCAGTTTGCATGCCAGGACATTGCTGCGCCAGAAACGGTTTCACCATGTCCGGTGAATATGCCGCCTCGCGAGTGCCAGGAAAGGCCATTCATTGACTGGGCCTGCAAAAACTTTGGCACGCCGCCAAGGAAAAGCGCCAGGTCGATCACATGCGAAGAGTTTCCATAGAACCAGCCATCAAGTTCCAAGGGGTTCTTGTCGAGCGCCTCAATTCTTCGGGATGATTCTGTAAAATCGAACTTCACCGAAAGCGGGCCACCGTCCTCATCTATAAACTGGGCCGCGCACTCGGTGGATGCAAAAAAACGGCGATTATATGCGACGTAAACTTCAGCCTGCGCCGCTCCCGCCAAGGCAGCGATCTCTACGACGCCCTCAATATCGAAACCCAGAGGCTTTTCAACCAGCAACCGCTTAGTTCCAGCCGTCAAGAGCTGACGCGTCACCTGTGCCAGGTTGGCAGCGCTGGCCGCCACTATGGCCGTATGTGGCGCGGCTCCCATCGCGGCAAGCTGTACCTCGAACGGTCCCGTGCCGGGCCGCTTATTGAACTCCTGCTCGAATTGCGTGGCGGATGCCTCCCCTCTGCCGGCTATATGATAGGGCCGGGACATGGCTTCCAACACTGCGGCGTAAGCCCTCGCCATAGGGCCTGCTCCGACAAGAAGAACGGAATCATTGTCTAAGAAATTGGACATGGATCATCATTTTCGTTCGAAAGGCCCAATTTCGGGCGAAGAGCATTCAACAAAAGCATGTGTTGATGCGCGGATGCAGCGTAGGATGTCAAGCGTGAGCGGCCATCAATCAGTTCGGAATAGAGGTAAGGCATCTGACTCACATGACGCGTTTCAAACGCTGTACTTGAAATCTGCTTACCGCCTCTCAGCTGGATCACATTGCCTGCGGCCTCGTTGACGACCCACTGCTCACCGCCAACATCGAATGTGATCGTTGGCAACATCAACGGTCCTTTGGCGCACTCGATCACGACCTCGCCACCACCCTCTAGCCGACCATCCAGTATGCCCGTCAGTTCCAGCAGGCCGGCCCTCTTTGCCGGCATCACTTCCGGATCCACCCTTTCGCCGACCAGCGAAACGAACTTCTGACCCGTAACAAACTCGATGATGTCGACAAAATGAATCGCATTGGAACACAGGTTCCAGCCGGCTCCATTCAGATGTACCGAAACCCGATTCCGGGACCCCACATCTTCTTTCAGTTTCGTGTAGCTATCGAAGCCTCGGCGCCCGCAGTTCACGAAAGCGACGGTCCCGGAAGCTGCCAAGCATTGATCAAACAGGAAATAATCCCGTGTTTGAGTGAAAAGAAATTTTTCAATTAGCAGTGTTGGTATCCGGCGTTCTTGGAGAAGATCTTCGAGGAGTTGACGGCGTCCGTTTGCGGCGGTTGCGACAACTGCTAGGTCATACTCTCCATCAAGCTTCGAAACATCATCAAACAAACGAATACACAGATGTCCGGGAGCGGTGATAGTCTCCCGTGTTGGCGCATAAGGTTCGATGATGTCGACCTCGATGTTTTGCTCAAGGGCCGCCAATGCTTCAAGATGCCGCTTGCCGATGTTGCCACAACCGACGAGCGCGACTTTAGGATCTGACAGGGTCCGCCTCCACTATTCGTTGATATAGGCAATGTTCAGCTTGCCAATTGTGTCTGCCGGGTCGCAATCCCTTAGACACACCGTTAGAATAAAGAGTTTTATTGGAAGTATTCAAATCAAGATCAAAACCTGATACCTCGTCATTATGTAATTTTCTTGACACTAGGAAGTGCAGCCAGGAAATCCCTATAAGCCCTACGCTGGGCGAAGCATTCAGTTCTTGAAAAAGCATATGGTAAAGCGGCGTTGGCACCACCTCGATGCTCACTCCCAGCGAAAGCAATCTTGAAAAATGTTGAAAACCGTTCGAAAAGCGATGATGGCAATCGCATCCCGAGACAACAACGTGTTTCAGATTATCTATCTTTCGCAGCGGCACATAAGCGGTATCGTGGCTCCGTATCCAAACATCTGTCCGCCTGCCTATGCTCGCAGGCGTTGTTTGCGGGTCAGGAAAATTATTGAACCTGATTATCAGCCTCTTTTTCTCGGCGAAATTACCACTCGGAGCCCCTACGGACGGGCCATTCGCGATGGCAATGAAACTTTCGCCGCTCGTCTGCACAAGCGTTTGAAATGTCCCTCTCGCCGTGTCCAGTTTGTTACGTACTTTTAGCAATAACTTGGCATGCCCCTTGTCGACAAGCCCTAGACTAGAACACAGTACGCCTAGTTCAAGATATCCAATCTGAAGTAGCAACCTTGGCTGTGTCTTGCTGATAATATGCAGAAGGTTGGCGGCCTCATCGATTTTTCCCCCAGCATTCAAAAGCGCCGCGGCGCGGAGTTTATCGTGTGACGAGGACTTGTCTGATCCTGCGAGGAATCTGGCCATAGTCAAAGTTTCTTCATTTGGACCGACACGTTCCCAAAGGTAGTTCATAAATGCGCGGGATACTGCCACCCGCTTTCGCTCCGGCAAGTCGCGGTCCAATACCGAGCGCCCGCATTGGACAGTATTGTTGAATGGAATAAGGCCAAGCCTGGCGAACTCTATGACATGCAGCGTGGTTCGGACGTCTAATGACGCGTAATTTTGCAGGAGCAATAGACGATCGGTTATACTCTGATAATCATCCCCGGACCCAATCAGGGATTTGAACACCGCACCAGGCCAGACAGCACTATCTGCTATCAGTTTTTTCAAATTCCATAGTTGCAACCAAGACATGACGTAAAATCGTTATCGTTGAAAAATCTAAATGCAATACTCTTTAATTTCTTCCGATGCGCGCCTCAAATCTTCAACCGTCCCAATGTCACGCCAGTATTCGCGAATTGGAAAGGTAGATGTCGCTTCAGGATGTTCCTCGATAAGAATTTCAAATAGCGTCGTAATGTCAAAAAAACCTGATGGAGCAACGTAGTTGAGAGTAACAGGGTCAAGCATATAGATACCTGCGTTCACAAAATTCTTCATCACGGGCTTTTCACTCAGCTGCCGCAAACGTCCATTTTCTTGATCAACTACACCATAAGGAATTTGCATGTCGTGCTCGCGCACACACATGGTTGCAATAGAGTCCGTCTCCCGATGAAAATGGCTCAGGCTATTGAAGTCCATATTGGTTACCAGATCACCGTTCATCACCAGAAACGACTCATCGAGCTTGTCTGCAATTAGTCTCAATGCACCTGCAGTACCGAGCCGCTCTTTTTCCTGTACATATTGGATCGATATGCCCCAGTCGGAACCGTCACCAAAGTGATCGATAATTTTCTCGCTCAAGTAACGAACTGAAATATAATAATTTTTATATCCTTGGTTTCGCGTAACATCGATAATACGCTCCAAAATGGGCTTTTCGCCAAGACGCACCATAGGCTTTGGAATGCTTTCTGTATGAGGTCGGAGGCGAGTACCCATGCCGCCGGCCATGATAACAATTGGCGTATTTGCGCTGTTATCGGATACAACATCCTCAATCATGAACAAACCGGCAACGACGCCGTTTTCATCCAGTGCCGGCACCCTTAGAACCCGCGTTTTCGAATTCATCAATTCACGCAGCTCAACTAGGGACGCGTCGGCCCGCGCAGTCACGGGATTCCCGTTCATGATTGAGAAAATGGGCGCGTCAATTGATATCTTGCGGAGAATAGCCCGGCGAATGTCGCCGTCGGTCACCACTCCGACCAACCGGCCAGCGCCATCGGTCGCGACAGCGATTTGCATAGCGCTTTTGTCGAGAACCTGTATCGCCTCCAGAATGGTGGCTTCAGAAGAAATCAAAGTCGATTCTATGGGATGAAGTCGAGTGACCATCACATCTTCCTCCGTGAGACGACACCGCGCTCAAACTAATGCGCAGTAAACTTACATCAATTCTTGGAACAAATTTTGGCAGCTACTTTGCATTCCCTATGAATGCCGAGGGGGGTATACACCGTATCGGCTAGAGTTGAAAGAGCCTATTGGGCCGATGTCGGAAAGTTGGCGTATTGCTGCAAGGCTTGCGTGAGCGCAGACCACATAAGAGCATCGGCAACAAAATAGCGGTGCACACAATGAATTCAGTACTTACTAAGAATCCGTGTTCCTACTTTGAACCGGATACATTCAATCCATCTCCAGCGTCTGTTTGATTGCAATGAAGTGGCCAATATTCACTGGCCACTTCAAAGATAAATTGGCTCTGCCTCACGCGAAGGCGAAGTCGTCAGCGGTGATCCGACTGGAATTGATGCCGTTGAGTTGGATGCTTGTACCCAGGAAGTCCACTATGGTGTCGGCGCCGCTCATGGAGAGGGGCAAATCCGCGAAGGAGGAGACCCAGTTCGCAATGAAGATCACATCCAAGCCGTCCTGAAAATCAAGGATCGAATCCGAGCCGCTGCAGGCGGTGAAAAAAAACGTGTCCTCGCCGGTTCCGCCAAGCAGCACGTCATTGCCGGCGTCGCCGCGCAGAGTATCGTCCCCATTGCCCCGCCTTCAGCACATCGTTGCCGTCACCGCCCCGCAAATAGTTGTCGAGACCGTTGCCGGAGATGATGTCGTTGAATTTTGAGCCAACCACATTCTCGATGCTGATCAACGTGTCGCTGGTTGCATGGCCGCCGCTTTGCACTGCATTGCCAGCTAGCGCAATTATCACAGCAGCGTTGGAAGCGTGATAATCAACCCAGTCGGATCCCGATCCACCATCCAATATATCGGCTCCGGCTCCCCCCATAAGAACATCATTGCCAGCGTCGCCACGAAGATGGTCGTTCCCGCTACCGCTGTTCAGCGTGTCACTGCCTCCCCCGCCGCGCAGATAATTTGCCAGGCCGTTCCCGGAAATCGTGTCGCCAAAATTGGAACCGAAAACGTTCTCGATTCTGGACAGACTGTCTCCTTGGGCATGACCGCCGCTCGGTGTACCACGACCAGCGAGGGCGATCCGTACAGCCGCGTTCGAGTCACGGTAATCTGCCCAATCGGAACCGCTACCGCCTTACAGCGTGTCACTCCCGAACCCGCCAATCAGAACGTCATTGCCGTCGCCACCAAACAAGACATCATTGCCGCGCATACCATTCAACACATTGCTTCGAACATTGTCGACAATGACATCGTTGCCGTCACCGGTTATTGCATTCTCTATTGTGGAGCCTGAGGTTGTCACCGAGACACCTTCAATCACAGAAGTCCCACCGCCAAACAAGCGGAGCGTATTATTCGAAGAAAGTGCCGACGTATTGACATTATCAATTCCGCCGTCTGTGTCGGCCAACGTCTGGGAGTGGCCAAACGTGCCGGCGTAATCGGCGTATTCGCTAGTGAAGATGTAGTTGTCGTCAGCCACGTAAGTGGTTTCGCCATAGAAATTCAGTGTCACTTCATCAACGGCTCCGGTGTCGGCGCCGGCATTGTCGCTTATGGCGACGACCCAGTCGCCCTGCAGATTGTCCATACCCCTGAAGGCATTCGTACTGAACACCCAGTCGCCCAGATCGATGCTTGATGACAGACCGCCGAACGCTGCGCCCTCACGATTAAGCAGAGTGCTGACCGTACCGTCGGGCGAAGTCAGGGTAATGATGAGGTAGACACTACAATCCTGTTTCATAACACCCATCTGTCTATGTCGTTGAAGTGAATAGGTTTTGCTGATCGGAATGCGATCCCGCGGGGTATTTGGGGTTCTTTCTTGCGCGACGAACGATTTGCTGGGCTCGGGGCTTTCTCAGTTCTGCTCGGCTGAAGATCCACGGACTGTCCGGCAGAGGATGAACGCCCTCGATCTCGCAAGCTTCGGCGGCCAGCCTGAGGGTTTTCGGTGCGACACCGAGCAAGCGTGCCGCCTTATTCAGATTTAGCCAAGGCTCGTTCCCGTCCGGCGCTGCTCGGAAGACGGGGATTTTGTGATGCGATCTGTGCGCGGTGACCCGCTCGCGTGTCCAGCGATTGCCATGCCCGGTCACCAAGCCGTTCCGGTTGAGAATGCCGGCGATCACATCGTCGCTGGCAATCAGTACCAGTTGCCGCATGGCTGCAATTATGTCGCTGGAGGTACTGTTTCGTTGCCCGCGCCGCCGCTTCGGCAGGCGCAATTCGGTATGGGCGCCCCCAATCCAATGGATCGCGAGAACGATCTGTGAGGCATCGTCGTCGATATCGGCAACCACTTCCTGGATCACGGTGCGCACGATCCGCTTCTTAAGCTTGGCATCCGTCGTCGGTGCCGACCAGACAGCCTGAAGGTCTGCCGCCAGTGCCGTGAAATCCGTTTCCAACACAGGTGATGGCCTCGGTGTCGCGGTATCATGCGCGGTGATCTTGCTCTCGATTTCCCCGACACGGATGAGCGCCTGGTTCCAACGGGATTCCAGCTCCGCAGCGACCAACCGGTTCTCGGGATCGGAAGCGTCATATTGCCGGAAGGCCCGCTCAGCAGCGTAGCGGGCAGCTTGCAGATCGCGATCGAGAGCGACCCGGACCTGGTCGCGTCGACCGGCAGCCTGCGCCTCAGCCTCAGCGGCCGCAGCGATCGCACCGGCTCAACGACACGTAGCAGTGCTTCCTCAATCGCGTCGTCAACACGCAGTCCGCCAAAGGCGATACAGCGCGGTTCGCCATTGTCGAGCAGACCCCGCCAGCAGGAATAACGCGGAATGTTGTGCTTTGTGCCGTGTATCGCACCGTGAGCTTGCGGCCGCAGCGCCGGCAGCGAACGAGCCCGGCCAACAGTGCATCGTCATGCTTGGGTGCTCCATGGTGCCTGCTCGAGGGTACGTTGTCGCTGACCATCTTACGGATCGCCTCAGCTCTTTCCCAACTGACATAGCCCTCATGGGCATCCGGGATCAGCACAAGCCATTCCTCGCGCGCCTTGCGGCGGATACCCGATCGATTGGCTGTTGACCCAAATCCCGGCGCAGCCCGTGTCTTGCCATAAGCGTAGGCGCCACCGTAGACTTGGTTCTCGATCATCCGGTGGATGGTCGCCTAGTTAGGCCTGCGCCAGACCACATCACCATTGTTGCGTTTGGCTGGCAAATCGAGGCCATGCTCAAGGAACCACATCAAAGCCTGACGAGCGCTGCCAAGTTCCGCGACCTTGTCGAACACCAAGGTGATGGATTCCTGAACACGCCGATCCGGATCCTTCTCAAGACGATCGCCAACCTTCACGAAGCCGACGGGCGCTGCGACGATGAGTTCGCCGCGCTTGGCCTTCTCGTAGCGGGCTGAGAGCGAACGCTGGCGCAAGAGATCGAGTTCATACTCATTGAGGCTTCCCTTCAGCCCCAAAAGCAGACGGTCATTACCCTGGCGCGGCGCATAGACCGTCTCCTGGTCAATCAGTACCGTGTCGACCACCCGGCACATCTCGATGAGTTGCTGCCAGTCGCGGCTGTAGCGAGCAAACCGAGACACTTCCCGCGCGGCGGCCGCGCCGATCTTGCCAAGGCAGACCTCGGCGACCATCCGGTCGAAACCGGCGCGTGCGACGCCGCCGGCGGCAGAACAACCAAGATCGTCATCGATCGTCTCAATGCGGGACCAGCCGAGCGCCGTCAGGCGATCACGCATCGCATATTGAAGCGAGCTGCTCTCGCGGTTGTACAGAACCTGATGAGCAGACGACTGCCGGACATACAGGATGGCTTTGCGCTCCAGATGGTGCGGCCCGATCTTCTCATGCATCATGATCCGTGCCCTCCCGCTGTACGACGCGCTCGCCGTCGATGTGGCTCAGGATCAGGCGGGTCATCAGCCTCATCACGGATTGACGCGTCTCGGCGGGCAGCGCCTGCCATTGCGGCGTCGGCTCTATCTCGGCATCGTTCGGTGTCGGGAACAGATCGAATTGGTATGTCTTCGGCTGGCGCGGCATGGACTTCTCCCCGATTCGTGTCGTGAGAAACCAATGCTGCGCCCATCTCCTACGAATGCGAGGGGGTACCCATGTCCCGGAGAAGCTCGGCTAGGGCGCGAAGTGCCGTGAAATTGACATGCGGCGCTGCCGTCACATGCCAGGTCGTGCACGCGGTCCGGTCGAACATCCAGGCCGGAGCTTCCAGCAATCGATCCGACGCCTGACCGGAAAGACTGCAACGGAAGACCGTCACGCCGGCCTTCTCGATTACCTCATGGATATGAACCTGCTGCCCCGCCCAGGGATGCCAAGGATAAAGAAGCTCGCGCTCATCACCGGTCCCGTGGGTGTTCTGTCGTCGAGTTGTACAATGAGGATCGGCCTCATTCAGCGATCGGGTACAACGTCCCGATCGAGCTGCATAATCCCGGTGGCGATCCCAGCCCGTCACCGTGAATAAGCCGGAAAACTCCAGCCTCCGGCGATCCAAGGTTGGGTCTCAGTGCAACAACCGAAGGACTCCGCGCTAAACCGGACGAGGAACGGGTCTAAGGTCAGGAAATCAATGCCCGGCATTTTTATCGTCAAACCCGACCATCACATGCTGGGACTAAACATCTAGAGCGCATCCGTTTATCGATGAATCGAATGTGAAGTGACATGTCGTTTGATGTCTGATTCAAGCTTTCCATCACTGGAGGGCGATTTGATGGGTCGGGCACTGAGTTGCGATCTTCGGGATCGGGTATTGCAAGCATCTCGGGAAGGAGCCTCCGCGCGGCAGGCTGCGGCAAGATTTGGTGTGAGCGCTTCCAGTGCGATCCGCTGGATCGCGCGCGCTGGACAGGGCGAGACGGAGCCCCGCAAGCCGGGACGCAAGAACGCGTCCCGTCTTGATCCGCACGACGGGTTCATCGTTGGCCTGATCGAGGACAAGAAGGACATCACGCTGGACGAGATGGTCGCCTGCCTTGCCGAAGACCGTGGCTTGAAGATCGGTAGAAGCATGTTGAGCAGTTGGCTGCGCTCGCGCGGGTTCACATACAAAAAAAGACCGCACACGCATTGGAGCAGGAACGCCCTGGCCTGATGATGCGGCGTCAGGCCTGGTTCGACGGCCAACTTGATCTTGATCCGGCCAGGCTCGTCTTCATTGACGAGACCGGCCTGAATACGAAGATGGCACGGCTGCGTGGGCGATCTGTGAAGGGAGAACGTTGCCGAGCGGGAGTGCCCCACGGCCACTGGAAAACGACGACCTTCACCGGTGCCTTGCGCCTGACCGGCATGACGGCACCGATGGTCCTCGACGGTGCCATGAACGGTTTGGCTTTCCTGGCCTATGTCGAGCAGGCCCTTGTGCCAACGCTGTCACGCGGCGACATCGTCGTGATGGACAACCTCCCGGCTCACAAGGCTGCCGGGGTCCGGGAAGCCATTGAAAACGCCGGCGCCGAGCTGCGCTATCTGCCGCCCTACAGTCCCGACTTCAACCCGATCGAAATGGCGTTTTCGAAACTCAAGGCGCTGTTGCGCGCCAGGGCCGAGCGTACGGTCGACGCCTTGTGGAACTCCGTTGGCGACCTCTGCGCTCACTTCAAACCACAGGAATGCGCAAACTACTTCGCTGCCGCCGGATATGAACCAACATAAAACGGATACGCTCTAGGTCTTCCCAATTTCAGCCAATCGTCCAACAGCCTCCCAAAAGGAGAGGACTTGCCGTGTTCCACCATGATCGAAGTAGCTGCAATAATCGAAATAAATACCCGCGAACAATGCCTCAAGCGTGGTGGATTTCCTTCTTTGTGGCGCTTTAAGTAATCTGTCGCGTGTCAACCCCCAGCCTCCATAATACGGCATCCCGAAACAATTGACTTCTCGTTCAGCCATTAGCCCCTCGAAACCAAGCTGGCTCGAAACGCAGTAGACCCTCGAGCAGGCTTCCAGAAGAGCCCACGGGTTGACGGGTTCGAACGTTAGCCTGAGAAGACCGGTCTCGTAGGCACGACCTATTTCAGGCTGAAACATTGCAAGTTCAAGAAGTCGCTTTTCACTGAAGTGCCCCGCCTTCCTGCCAAGCACCGTTTCCGGGTGGATGCGCAACAGGATCTCTGCACCCGGATTCTCTGTAATCGCCGCCTGCAGCATGGTGGTAAAGGTTTTCTCGTCAGCCATCGCGCCATCAATGGATGCGTCCCCAGCAGTCTGGTCAACGACCAGTACCCGGTCTTCCGGTCTGGCCGTGCGAAGCCCCAGTCCGCTTACGTCCTGAATTGTCGAGTTGTTGTATTTCGACAACCGTTTTTCCCGCAAAAACTCCATCGCAGCTTGGATTTGCCTTACCGGAAGCAGAGAGGACGCCTGCCGGCTGATACAAGCTTCCAAGTCACTCGGCTGCCTGGCATCATAGTAAATGCCCGTCCGATCCATGACGAGCGAAAGCGGCTTTTCGCTGTTGCCCGGAAAAACAGAGCGAAGAAAACCGTCTTCGAAGGCGATATAGGGGATGCCACGCGCTTTGGCGGCATTGCGCGCTCTGTTGGCCGTCGGCTTATGTCCCCAACCGGCAATGGCCTCTAAATCCGAATGAAAATGCCAAAAACGGCAAGCCTTGGCGCGTGTCATCAACTCGATGGCCCTGCGGAGCTTCCACAAACCAGATGTAGCCAAACCAATTTTCATCTAGTTTTAGACTGCCGGAATAAGCTGCAAGCAAAACTATGCACTCAGGTTCTGTCCCGTACATTATAGTACATGAGCACTCCCACGGTCCAAAATCCCACAAGCATCAGGAACACAGCCAGAGAGTAGAGGAATCGGCTCGGGTACTGCGCATCTTCTGACAACGTGGGTTCAATAAAGGTAGCAAGATAAAGGTGCTTTCCATCGGCCTCCTGACGTGCCTTCTCAAGACCAGCTAGGGAACTGACATATAGCTGCTGCGCAAAGTCTTCCTCGAGCGCCAACTCTGAATAGTCGGCCAAGCGGAACGACAGTGCGTCCTTGCGCTCTTCTGTCTTCGTGCCTGAAGGTGACGCGCCTGATCCCAGGCGTTGCCGTGTACTCGAAATTTGACCCGCAAGAGCCGCAATCTCTTCATTCAACATTCGTATGCGAGGAGAGTCTTCGTCCAGATAACTCAAGAGAGTTTTCTTTTCTGCTTCCTTGCTTGCGCGCTGACGATCCAGCCCTGCTATCATTTCGGCAGCAAGTCGAGCATTTTCCTCTGGGCTGACTTCTTGGGTTTCGTTTCGGTAGGCCAGCATCTGCTTGCGGATTACCTTGAGTCTGGCTTCCGCACGCGCAACACTTTCCTCAGAGAACCGGACCGCCTCTCGCCTGCTTGCCTCTGAAAGCTTGTTGACCAGAATTTCGCTGCGTTTGAGAATTGCACTCGAGATGTTTACCGAATCCTCCGGACGAAAAGAGCGTACTTCGACGTAGATCACACCAGAAGTAGCATCGAAGCTAACGTCAACCATTCTATTCCAATAATCGAGGCGGTCTTCTACAGGCAGATCCAATCCCATGCTGAACAGAAAATCGGATGGCTCCCGATTAAAGATCGTCTGTAGGTCCAGATCTTTCGGAAGATCTTTTAGAATTGACTGGCTTTGGAGATAGTCTACTATGATATAGCTGTCAGAGGTGGTCGATTCACCGGCACCGTTCAAAACCATACCGAGAATTTCCGTTGCCGCAGTCTGGTTGGAACTTCGTAGCGCAAAGGCAGTTGTGCTGTGAAATTGGTTACTTGCCCAGAAAAACATATAGATCGAAAACACCGCGGAAGGCAGCGCGACAAAAAGCAAAAACCCGAGCAGGACCATCCGATGCCGGGTTTTGGTGACAGATTTCGCGGTAGAGCCGGGTAGTGTCAGATCCAGAAGCCTTTGAGGATCCAGTCCCGACTTCTTCAAACGGTTAACGAGTTTTCCGTCTTTGGGTGGTGATTTGGCAACAGTTTTGCCTTTCTTGGACGGCAAAGCGAAAACAGCACCCTTTTGAGCGTTCGTTTCCTTTGTCTCAGGTGCAATTTCAGCTGAAGACATTTTTCATCAAACCTTTGAACAAAGCCACCCGCTTGACTTTTAGCGGCGCGCCATATTTTCGCGATGCATACCAATGGCATCGTCGATGTCGGCAAAATACGTCAAGGAACCATCCTCAAGCACTATTCCAGTCCTACAATAATCTTTTAGTGACGAATTGGAATGCGATACCATAATAATATCGGAACTCTGAAGTTTATCCTCAAATACGCGTTTGCATTTCTTCTTGAAATTGGAATCTCCAACTGCTGTGATTTCATCTACTAAATAGTAATCGAAATCAATCCCCATGCTGACTCCAAACGCAAGCCGAGCTTTCATTCCTGACGAATAGCTTTTGACCGGCATATAATAGGATTTTCCCAACTCCGCAAAGTCCTGAACATAGTCGACGAGCTCATCCGTATCGTGACCATAAATTCGAGCCACAAACCGCACATTCTGCTCACCTGTCAAAGATCCATTGAAACTTCCCTGAAATCCCAAGGGAAATGAAACTTTCGCTAGCCGGATAATTCGACCCGAAGTTGGCTTGATGGTGCCGGAAATCAACCTCAAGAGCGTTGACTTTCCGGCGCCGTTGCGCCCGAGAAGCCCGATGCTGTTGCCTCGCGGTACGGTGAAGGAGACATCCTTCGCTATGTAGCGCGTTTCCCCTTTGAGTTTGAAACTCTTTGTCATGCGGTCCAGGCGGATCATTTCGGTTCCCGTATTTTCGCGTCAAATAACCATACAAGGAAAAGACCAAAAACAATCGAGAATATGGCAAGGCCAGCAATATAAGGCATACTCACATAGCCTGCTCGATAGGTAGGATAGAAACCTGTTCTAAAAAGACCAATGATGTGTACAAGCGGATTCCACAACAAGAGCTCCCTGAATGGGTGTGGGATGCTTTCCGGCAGATAGAAAACCCCGGAAACGATAAAAGCCGGCCGATTTATTATTCCCCAAACTTGCTGATACGTGCTGCTGAGATGAAACCAGACTATGTTTGCCGCTCCGACGCCAGCTCCTAGACAGATCGACAGGACGGAGGCCAACAGGATAGGCGCCAGATCTATTTTTTCGATCGTAGTTCTTAGAGACAAAATGCCGAAAATACATATGCTCACTACAAAAAGCGTTGCAGTTTGAAGAATGATCCTCCCCAAGATTGTATCATACGGACGCACTACCGGGTAATTCAGTAAAGACCTGTTTGCCTCAACCGAAGAGCTGACCTGGTCTGAGGTAGATCTGTACATATAAAAAGTTACGTAACCGGTTGCAAAAAACAATGCAAAACTCCGCCCTAGCGGCGGCACTCTCGCAATTGCGGAAAACACGGTCGATAAAATGATAATGTGCAGAACGGGATCGAGGACGGCCCAGATATATCCGCCGAATTTATTGCCATAACGGGTCGTCATTTCGCGGACAAGAAGCGCGAAGGTAATCGCGATTTGTCGCTTGAGACCTCTATGAAAAGGCTCTGAATGCATGCGTAAGTCAGCCACTTAACGGGTTTCTTTCGTCTACTGCGTTGTTCACGCCCGGAAATTTACAAATCTCTTTTGTCAGGGCATCCATTGCATTAACGAAATTCTAGGAATGGTTTACCTATCTTTTATCATAAAACAAACGAAGACAACAACACATCGGCCAGCTGTCCCAGCGGTGCAGACTGCAACGAACTTGGCAACGATTCGGCGGCGTCAAGTCTTTGTTGCAATCGACGCAGTATTCAAAGCAGTGGTATGTTTGCTAAAAGTAAAGAAATAGAACCAATCAAGGGCAAATCAATTTGATCCATACGTTTCTGTCCACTGTGTTTTGCCAAAACACCTTCCAACATATTCCCCTTGCCTTTTTCCTCAAATCCGCGTAGTCATTCCAGCCACTTCAAATCCCGGACATTCTTTTTAGCAGGACCTGCGCCCGCAAGCCCGAGGTCAATGTTTCCTGAAGAGGATTTCCACCATGCCCACCACCATCGGCCTCGACTTCGGCACTTCGAACACCGTCGCCGTTGCCGCTGAAGGGCCGGCGGCAACGGCGCCCATCTCCTTCGCCGACGGCACCCACAGCTTCACCTCCCTCCCCACCGTGCTCAGCTTTCTTGACCGAGGAGCAGCCTGCGCGCTCAATCCGGAAGTTGGGCCATGGGCCATCCGGCAGTTTCTGGAGAGTTTCGGGGATGTGCGGTTCATTCAGTCACTGAAGACCTTTGCGGCGAGCCGGGTGTTCAAGGGGACGGGGGTCTTCGGGGTGCGGTTTGAGTTCGAGGATCTGATGGCGACGTTCCTTAAGTGCGCGTTTGAGCGTGCAGGAGCCGCCTTCGATCCTGCCTCCACCCGTCTTGTCGTCGGCCGGCCGGTGGAGTTTGCCGGGTACAATCCGGATGAAGAGCTGGCGATGGCGCGCTATCGCAAGGCGTTCCGGAAGGTCGGGTTCGAGGACATTCTCTTTGTCATGGAGCCGGTCGGCGCGGCCTTTTACTATGCGCAGTCCCTGAGCGAGGACACGACCATCCTGGTCGCGGATCTGGGGGGCGGAACCACCGACTATTCGATCATGCGTTTCGAGACGGAAGCTGGGCACCTGAAAGCGACGCCGCTGGGGCGTGGGGGCATCGGCATTGCCGGCGACACGCTCGATTACCGCATCATCGACAAAGTGATCCTGCCGAAGCTCGGCAAGGGCTCGGCGTATAAAAGTATGGGCAAGGTGCTGGAGATGCCGCCCAATCTCTTTTCCAACTTCGCCCGCTGGCACATGCTGTCGATCTTCAAGACCTCGGACGACTTCAAGGAAATGAAGAAGCTGCTGCGTTACTGCCTCGAGCCGGAAAAGATCGAGCTCTTCATCGAGCTGGTGGAGGAAGACCAGGGCTATCCGCTTTATAAGGCGGTGTCCGAGAGCAAGGCACTGCTCTCGTCGGAGGACGAGGCGGAGCTGGTCTTCAAGCCGCTCGGGTCCGATTTCAGGGCAAGCGTCAAACGCACGGATTTCGAAGACTGGATCGCGCCGGACCTCAAAAAGATGGACCTCGCCCTTGACGAAACACTCGCCAAGGCGGGTTTGAGCGAAAGCGACATCGACCGGGTGTTCATGACCGGCGGCACATCGTTTGTGCCGGCCGTGCGGCGCCAGTTCGCCGGGCGGTTCGGCCAGGAGCGGATTTCCGGCGGCAACGAGCTGACCTCGGTTGCCAACGGCCTGGCGCTGATCGGCGCGCGTGAAGATGCAAGCGATTGGGCGCTGGCGGCTTAACGTCAGAACCCCGGCGGCACCAGCAGCCGCAGGACCACATCCGCGCTGTCGCCGGCCGAAATGCCTTCCTTCTTCCGCGCCGCCGCCTTGACCGGCAGCAGGAACGAGCCGGAGGCCTTGTCGGGCCAGATGGTGGTTTCCCAGCTGGAGGCGCCAATGCTGGCCTTTACCTTGATCATGCCCCAGGCGCGGCCACTGGCCCTGCCCGTCTCCTCACCGGTATAGAAGCGGATCTGGTCGGCGCAGGCCTGCGGCAGCGTGATGAATGTCCAGCCACCCGGGCCGGACGAAAGCCAGAGTTTTCCGGAAAATTCCAACTGGTCGAGCATGCCCTGTCCTGACTTCCGTCGCACCTGCGATCAATTCGCACGGGTGATCCCATGGCAGGCAGAAGTCACGCACGTCAAACAGTCAGTCAACCAGATTGACATCCGCCATCAGGTCTCCCGCCATCTCCTGAAGCGCGTCGCTCAAGGTGGCCGGGTCGAGGCCTTCGGGCAGGCGAAGGTCGGCCGAGGCCTTGAAGAGCGCCTCGCCCTGCATCGAGCCGGCAACGACTTCCGTCTCCAGATGCTCGATGCTGACACCGTTAGCGCTGAGGACGTGGGTTATGTCGCGCAGGATGCCCGGGTGGTCCTGGGAGACGAGGTCGAGATGGGCAGACGCCCCCTGAGGCACGTCGGCACCGCTTTGGTCGGAGCGCAGGGTGATGTCGATGCCATCGGCGGAGAGGGCCTGCAGCTTCCCGACAAGCTCGTCGGAGCGGATGCCTTCGATGGCGATGCGCACGATGCCGGCAAATTCGCCGCCAAGGCGCGCCATGGAGCTTTCGATCCAGTTGCCGCCGGTCGCGGCGATGACGTCGGCCATGCGCTCGACCAGGCCCGGCCGGTCCTTGGCAATGACGGTAAAGACGAGATGGGTTTGCATGACGCCCCGCTTCAGCATTGACACTCGATGACCTTACTACACAATTTCAACGTGTTGAAAACAAGACTGTAAAATCGTGCGTTCCGCTGTGGCCGTCGCGGCGGGCAACCGTCATAATAGCGACACCGGTCCCCATTTCTCTAAAGGCCTTTCCGGACTTGCTGCCGGATCATCCACTTTCAGATTCAGGTTTCCCATGCAGAAAAGCAATCACCGCCGCGTCGACCAATTCTGGCTTACCCTGATCGAGCGCCCGGCGGTGTTCCTGCTTCTGGTTGTCCTCGGCCTCGCCATGCTTCCGGTTGCCGTGTGGATGGACTTGCGTGCGATTTCCGACGATTCGCTGAAGTCCCAGGCGATCGATCTCGACCAGGCGATCAGCAAGATCCGCACCTATTATGCGCAGAACGTGATCGCACGGGTTCAGGAAGCCCCGGATGCCATCACTCCGACCCATGAATATCACGACATGCCCGGCGGCATCCCGATTCCGGCGACGCTGTCGATCGAACTGGGCGAGGTCATCGGCGGCGACAGCCGCAACCTGAAATACCGCTTCGTTTCCGACCTGCCGTTTGCCGATCGCGCGTCGCATGAATTGACACCGTTCGAGGTGAAGGCTCTGCACGACTTCCGGGAAAGCCGCGATCCGGGCGACATCGAGATCGGCTACGAAGGTTCTATCTTCAATCGAAAGATCCAGATTGCCTCGCCGGTGATGCTGGGCGAAGCCTGCGTTTCCTGCCACAACTCCCACCTGGAAAGCCCCAAGACGGACTGGTCGGTGGGGGACGTGCGCGGCATCCAGGCGATCACCATCAGCCAGCCGATTGCCGCGAACCTGTGGTCGTTCCGCTATCTCCTGCTCTATTTCGCCTGCGCCGGTGCCGTCGGCGCCGCGGTCACCGGACTGCAGTGGCACCAGGCGACCCGCTTTCACAGGATGAATGTCAACCTGGAACAGGCCAACACGGAAATTGCGCATCTGAACAAGCAGCTGACGTCGGAAAACCTGCGCCTCGGCGCGGAGATCGAGGTGGCGCGGCAGATCCAGATGATGGTGCTGCCGACCAAGGATGAACTCGGCGGCATTCACGAGCTGGAAATTGCCGCCTTCATGGAGCCGGCGGATGAAGTGGGCGGCGACTATTACGACGTGTTGCAGCTGGACGACAAGGTGAAGATCGGCATTGGCGACGTCACCGGCCACGGGCTGGAAAGCGGCGTCCTGATGCTGATGGTGCAGTCCATCGCCGTTGCCCTGCAGGAGCGCGGGCCTTCCGACCCGCGGCAGTTCCTGGTGGCGCTGAATGCCGCCATCTGCCGCAACATCAAGCGCACCCGCACCGACAAGCACCTGACCCTGTCCTTCCTTGATTTTGAATCGAACAAGGTGACGCTGTCCGGCCAGCACGAGGAGCTGATTATCGTCAGGACAGACGGTGCGTGTGAAATCATCGACACGGTCGAACTCGGTTTCCCCATCGGCCTCGACGAGGATATCGCCCCCTTCATCAAGACCAAGGAACTGGCCTTCAGCCCGGGCGACATCATCCTTCTTTATACCGACGGCGTCACGGAGGCGGAAAGCCCCGCGGGTGAGCTTTACGGGCTCGACCGGCTGGTCGACAGTGCCCGCCGCCACACCGGTCCCAAGGCATCCCGAATGATGGAAGGTCTGCTCGGCGACCTCAAGGCTCATATCGGCACGCAGACGGTGCATGTCGACATCACGATTCTGGTGATCCGGCATAAGTAGGGGACGGGAAAGGGCTCGATCCGATCCGCCTAAGACTGTCGGCCAACACGGAATTTACCGTCGTCATCCCGGCCAAGCGGAGCGCGAGCCGGAACCGGGGAGCTACAAACCCAAAGCCATAAATTCGACAGCCTCGGCTCCCCGGTCCCGGATCTTCGCTGCGCTGCGTCCGGGATGACCAAACAAAGTTAGTTGCAGGAATACCAGGCGCCTCGCGGCGCCTGGTTTCTCGTTACCCAAACGCCCGTCGCAGGGCCGGCACGCGCTTGACGATCAGAAAGTCCAGCGCCAGCACGGTGAGCAGCGTGATGCCGACCAGCGGGAAGATCAGCGAGAGGGCCAGCATGAGGATCATCGCTCCGCGCCAGTGCGGCAGGTCTTCCGGTGCCTTCGGAGCAAAAACGCGCAGTACAGACCCCTTCGGGCGGCGCAGCCACCACATGACAAGGCCGCTCACACACAGGAAGATTACCGACAGGCAGACAGCCGTGTTGAGGGCTACATTCCAGAGCCCCATGTCGCCCTCGTGGAAGGCGATGCCGACGGCCATGCCCTTGGCGACCGGGGAATAGTCGGCAAAGCCGACATCGGCGAGGATGCGGCCCGTATACTGGTCGATATGAACCGTGCGGTCGCCCATCGGGTTTTCCGCATCGTTGCTCATGGTATCCTGGTTGAGGGTCCAGACACCCGTTTCGCCGCCGGGCAAGTTGATGCGGAAGCGGCCCTCATAACCGATCTGCCGGCCGAAGGCCGCGACGCTGTCGAGATTGACCGGCGTTCCCGGGGCAATCGCCTCGATGCCCGCATCCGAACCGGAAGCCGGCATCGGCGTCTGTTCCAGCGTCCAGGGCACGTCCTTCATGGCACCATGGTTCATCGAGGCGTGGACGTCGTCCGAGAGCGGCACGTTGTCCCACTTCTCCGCCGGGAACGTGTTCCAGGCCTGGACGAATTTTTCACCCCAGATACCGGCCCAGGAGAGGCCGCTCACCAGAAAGACCAGCAGGAACAGGGCAACATAGGCGCCGACGATGCGATGCAGGCTTTTCCAGAGCGCACGCCCTCTGGACTTCAGCTCGGGCACGAAGGCGGCCCCGCTGCCCTTGCGCGGCCACCACAGGTAAAGGCCGGTAACGATCAGCACGATCGTCAGGCCGGCCGCGATCTCGATGAGGCGATCGCCGGTCGTGCCGATCAGGAGCGTGCCGTGGATGTCGTTCAATAGGTCGTACCAGCCGTCGCGGCGCACCCAGCTTTCGATGACGGATCCGGAATAGGGATCGACCGCCACCATGAAGTTGGTGCCGGCATCGCTGATGCGGAAAACGTTGGCACCCTCTGCGGTCCTTGCCCCGATAAATTCAACGACACGGGCCTCATCGCCGCGGGTGCCGAGCGCAGCGGCGGCCTGCTCGCTCAAGGCCACAGGCGCATTGGCAACGGCCACCTTGATGTTCTCGCCGTCGCGGCCATCGAGAACAGAGATATACATCATGCCGAGTCCGGTTACGGCCAGCATGATGAGGAAGGGCACCACATAGAGACCGGCATAGAAATGCCAGCGCCATGCGGCGAGATAAAAACGGCTCGGTGTGGACGCACTTGCGGCGCCCGAAGACAGGTTGCTCATGGGATCTCCAGACCGGAGCCTGCGGGGCTTCTCGCCGCCGGGCAAAGCTCGGGTTCAACATGAATTCAGATGCGGACTTGGAAGATCAGACGCTGAGCGGTGGTGCGCGGGCGCCGTGCTGGCCGGGGCCCTGGTGCGGCGTCCAAACGGACGCCAGGACCGGACCCGGTTGACGGGCCGCCAATTCCATTGCCGGAACGAACGGGACGATGTCTGGAACGGCAAATGCACCGATCCCGGCAAAGACACAGTGCTGCGAAGCTTTACCCGCGGGACTGTCCCGGTCTGATGCCGGCGGAATCTCGTGTCCCGCGGCATCGAGTGAAACAGTGCGCAGGCCCTCGGTGGTGCAGAGCGTGACGGTGAAACCGCCTTGCGCCTGCACCTCGGGCATGAAGCCCTTCGGCAGAAGCGCAGAGACAATAAACGGCACAAGCAGCAGCAGTCTGACTGCCGCCATCACGTCCGGAAACTGTCGCCGGAGATGCCTCACGCTAAAAAGACCCCTGCCCCAAGATTGGCCGTTCTTACGGTACCCCCGCGGGAAACTCAATTCTTCTTTTCCGGTCCTTTTGCCTCCTTTCTTCGGCACGCGGCGACAGGCGCACAGGGCATGTTCGGATTGCACCAAAGAATGTCGCTTTCCTGCTTGATCCACCTCTGGCGCTCCCCTAAGGTGCGGCCACCTGACGGCGTCCCGCGGAGGGACTGAAAGCGATTCCGGATGCGGTTGACCCATGCAGGGGACCAAGGCCGGAGCTGTCCAAGGCATTTGCATGGGACCGGCAGGACCGGTCCTTGCGCGTGTTTGCTTTCATCTCCCCGGCGCCGCCAATCCTTTGCCGACCCGGCACCTGCCCTGGGGGAGAAACATGATCCAGCGATCCGTCCTTTTCGGCCTTGCCGCCGCCCTCCTGCCTTCGTCCGCCTATGCCCATGGGGGCCATCTCGGCGAATTGGCCGGTCATTCCCATTGGGTCGGTGTTGCCGCACTCGCCGGTGCGGCGCTTGTCGCCGGCATCATCGCACTCAAGGACAAGAAGCAGAAGAAGGACGGCGGTGCTCCGGATGCTTCGGCTGACAAGGAAGAGCACGCCGGAGAAGCAGCGCGATGAACGAGAAACTCGGACTGATGGTCTGTGGCCATGGCAGCCGCAACAAGGGTGCCGTGAAGCAGTTTGCCCAGCTTGCCGAAGGCCTGAAGGCTCGCTTCCCGCAATGGCCGGTGGAATACGGCTATCTGGAATTCGCCAATCCCGTGATCCATGACGGGCTGAACCGCCTGCGCGAGGAAGGCTGCACCCGTGTGCTGGCCGTGCCGGGCATGCTCTTTGCCGCCGGTCATGCCAAGAATGACATTCCCTCGGTGCTGAACACCTACCAGGCCATGCATCCGGAGATGACGATCTCCTATGGCCGAGAGCTTGCCGTCGACACGCGCATGGTGAAGGCCGCCGCGGCCCGTATCCAGGAGACAATCAATGCTGCCGACAGCGACGTGCCGCTGCACGAGACCCTGCTGATGGTCGTCGGGCGCGGTGCATCGGACCCGGACGCCAATTCCAACGTTTCCAAGATCACCCGCATGTTGTGGGAAGGCTTCGGCTTCGGCTGGGCGGAGACCTGCTATTCCGGCGTCACCTTTCCACTTGTCGGTCCGGGGCTCGAACATGCGGCGAAGCTCGGCTACAAGCGCGTCATCGTCTTCCCGTATTTCCTTTTCACCGGCGTGCTGGTGCAGCGAATCTACGGCACCACCGACGAGGTAGCCGAGCGGCATCCGGAGATCGAATTCCTGAAGGCGGGTTACCTGAACGACCACCCGCAGGTGATCGACACCATGGCCGACCGGGTTCAGGAGATCCTGCAGGGCGCCAATCTCATGAACTGCCAGATGTGCAAGTACCGCGAACAGGTGCTCGGCTTCGAGGCAGAGGTGGGCCTCGCCCAGGAAAGCCATCACCATCACGTGGAAGGCCTCGGCGCGGAAGCCGAATGCCAGCTCTGTGAGGAGTTCTGCACCGGTGCCTGCGAGAAGCAGGTGCAGGCGGGCGGGCATCATCATCACCACGATCATGGTCATGGGCATGATCACGGGCATCACCATGGGCATGATCACTCGCATGGGCATGGGCATCACCATGGGCATGATCATCACGACCATGATCACGGGCACCATCATCACACGCATGACCACGATCACGCACACGGCCACAGTCACGCGCATGGCAACGGGCATTCGCATGATCATGGCCACGATCACCACCACCACCCCTACCCGCATGCGGATCATCCGCACGGGCCGAGGTCGCTGAACCGCAAGGGATAGGACCGCCTTGGATACGGGAATGAGCCCGCCTTACGCCTATGAAAAGGACCCGGCGGCGATCTATCGCCAGTCCTTTTCCATCGTGCGGGCGGAAGCCGATCTGTCGCATCTGCCCGAAGGTTTGAAACCGGTCGCGGTGCGGCTGATCCATGCCTGCGGCATGACGGATATACCGCAGGATCTCGCCTGGTCGGAGGATGTTCTGGACGCAGCACAGGTGGCCTTTTCCAAGGGCGCGCCCGTTTTCTGCGACGTCGAGATGGTGGCGCACGGCATCATCCGTTCGCGCCTGCCGAAAGCCACGGAAATTTTCTGCAGCCTCAACAGCTCGGACGTGCCTTCGCTCGCCGGAACGCTCGGGACGACACGGTCGGCCGCAGCCGTGGAACTCTGGCGCGCGCGGCTGGAAGGCGCGGTGGTTGCGATCGGCAATGCGCCGACGGCGCTGTTCCATCTTCTGGAAATGGTGGCTGCCGGCGGTCCGAAACCCGCTCTGGTTCTGGGCTTTCCCGTCGGCTTTGTCGGTGCGGCGGAATCCAAGGACGCGCTGATCGGCAATCCGTTCGGCCTGCCGTATCTGGCCATTCGCGGACGCCGTGGCGGCTCGGCCATGGCGGCTGCTGCCGTCAACGCGCTTGCCGCTGGACTGCCGGAGGAAGCGTGACATGGCAGGCAAGGACGAAAAGACCGACCAGAAACCGGCTGGCCTGAAATCGGGGGGCCTGAAGTCGGGGGGCCTCAAATCAGTTGGCGTAAAATCGGCGAGCAGCAAGGCGCCGCTGCGCTCGCGCGGTTACCTGTCCCAGCCGGGAGGTTCGGTCCCTGCCGCATCCGGCGATGGGGACGCAACCGCCCATCACGGCTCGCGCGGGGCAAGGCAGATCTCCGCCAACACCGACGGCAAGCCGCAGGATCTGGTGGTCAAGCCGGTGATCAAGCCCTTCCGCCTGGAGGACAAATGACCTCGGTGCAAACTCCCTGGCTGACCCTCGTCGGTATCGGCGAAGACGGGGTTCTGGCGCCCGGCGGTGCTGACGCGCTTGGTCAGGCGGAGATCGTTTTTGGCGGCGTGCGGCATTTGGAGCTGGCGGGCGACATCCAGGCGGAAAAACGCACTTGGCCGAGCCCGTTCTCGTCCGTTTTCGAAGACCTGAAGCGCCTTTCCGGCAAGCGGATTGCCGTGCTTGCGACAGGCGATCCGATGTGGTTCGGCATCGGCTCCTCGCTGTTGAAGCATTTCAGCGCCGGCGGGATGCGCGTGCTGCCCTCGCTCTCTGCCTTTCAGCTTGCTGCCGCACGCATGGGCTGGCCGCTGCAGGAAACGGAATGCCTTTCCGTTCATGGCCGCTCCGTCGATCTGCTGCGTAGCTCCCTTTATCCCGGAGCCCGCATTCTGGCCCTGACCAGCAACGCAAAGGCACCGCAGGAAATTGCGGATCTCCTTGCCGACGAAGGTTTCGGCCGCACAAGAATGACCGTTCTGGAGCATCTCGGCGGCGAGAAAGAACGGCGCGTTGAAGGAACAGCGGAAGGCTGGTTGGCAGAGGTAGCCGACTTTCACACACTTGCCCTGGATGTCATTGCCGACCCGGGCATGCGCTTCCGTGCCAGGTCGCCCGGACTTCCGGACAACGCCTTTCGCCACGACGGCAAGATGACTAAGCAAGATATCCGCGCAGTGACCCTGGGCGAGCTGCAGCCCTATCCGGGTGCGCTCCTGTGGGATGTCGGAGCCGGCTGCGGCTCGATTGCCATCGAATGGCTTCGTGCCGCGAACCGCACACGGGCCATCGGCCTGGAGCCGCATGCGGAGCGCCGGCAGATGGCAGCCGAAAACGCGATTGCCCTTGGCGTGCCGCATCTGGACCTGACGGACGCGACCGCCCCCGAAGGCCTTCACGGCCTGCCGCAGCCGGATGCTGTCTTCATCGGCGGCGGGCTTACCGCGGATGGCCTCATTGAGGCCTGCCTTGCCGCGCTCCGGCCCGGCGGGCGCCTTGTTGCCAATGCGGTGACACTGGAAAGCGAAGCGATGCTGCTGGCTGCCTATCAATCCCTTGGAGGAAACTTGAAGAAAATCTCCGTGCACCGGGCCAGCGCCGTCGGTGGCCTCACCGGCTGGCGGCCGCTGATGCCCGTGACCCAGTGGAGCCTGACGAAACCATGAACGGCACGCTTTACGGCATAGGCCTTGGCCCCGGCGATCCGGAGCTGATGACGCTGAAGGCGCACCGGCTGATTTCAAAGGCCCGGGTGATCGCCTATCCGGCGCCCGATTCAGGCGAGAGTTTCGCGCGGTCCATCGCCGCAGACGCGATCCCCGAAGGCGTGAAGGAAATCCCGATCGTCGTACCGATGCGGGTGGACAGGTTTCCGGCCCAGGAGATCTACGCCAAGGCTGCGGAGGAAATTGCCGCTGTGCTGGAGACCGGCGAGGACGTTGTGACGCTCTGCGAAGGCGACCCGTTCTTCTTCGGCTCCTTCATGTATCTCTTCGAGCGCCTGTCGGACCGCTTCGCCATCGAGATCGTGCCGGGCGTGACCTCGCTGACGGCCTGCGCGGCGCAGCTCCGGCGGCCGCTGACGGCCCGCAACGACGTTCTGACCGTCATCCCCGGCCCGCTGCCGGATGATGAGATCCGCCGCAAGATCGACGAAGCCCAGGCTGTCGCCATCATGAAGGTCGGCCGTCATCTGGCGCGCCTGAAGGCGCTGCTTGGCAGCATGGGCCTGCTTGAGCGGGCGGGTTACGTCGAGCGCGCCAGCCTGCCGGAGCAGAAGGTGCACCGCCTTATTGACCTCGAGGCTGAAACCGCCCCCTATTTTTCCATGATCCTCATCTACAAGGGAGAAGAAGCGTGGACGCTTCCCCCATCCTACTCGTCCTGAACCAGGCCGGCCTTGGCGCTGCGCAGGTGATCGCCAACCGCTTTTCCACCGCCCGCATCCACGGGCTGGCCGGGCGCGTGCCGACGGCCGACACCCAGTTCAGCGAAACGATCGAGCATATCCGCCTGCTCTTCCAGGCAGGCCATCCGATCGTCGGCTTCTGTGCCAGCGGCATCCTGATCCGGGCGCTGGCGCCGATCCTGTCGGACAAGACCAGCGAGCCGCCGGTCATCGCCGTTTCCGAGGACGGCAGGAGCGTCGTCCCGCTTCTCGGCGGACACCGCGGCGCCAACGAGCTGGCAAAGCTGCTCGCCAAGGCGCTGGACGGCCATGCGGCCATCACCACGGCCGGCGACACCAAGCTGGGCGTCGCGCTCGATGCGCCGCCCAAGGGTTGGCGGCTGGCCAATCCGGAAGACGCCAAGCCTGTGATGGCGGAGCTTCTCTCCGGCGCTCCGGTACGGCTTGAAGGCCGGGCGGAATGGCTGAAGGAAGCCAAGCTCGCCCAGGCGGGCGACGCCGCCATCAGCCTGGTTGCCTCCGAACAGCCCGAGGACGCCGGTCCGACGCGCCTGGTCTATCACCCGCAACGCTATGCAGTCGGTGTCGGCTGTGCCCGCGGCTGTGAGGCGAGCGAGCTGATCGAGCTGGTCGAAACGCACCTGGCCGAGGCAAACATTGCCAGGGGGGCCGTCGCCTGTGTCGCCACCATCGACCTCAAGGCCGACGAGGCGGCGATGAACGCGCTTGCTGCCCATCTGGACGTTCCCTTACGCGTCTTTTCCGCCGAAGAGCTGCAGCGCGAAACGCCGCGGCTGAAGAACCCCTCTCCGGTCGTTTACAAGGAAGTCGGCTGTTACGGCGTCTCTGAAGGCGCTGCCCTTGCCGCCGCCGGTGCCTTCGGCACGCTGAAGGTGGAAAAGCAAAAGACGGACAACGCCACCTGCGCCATCGCCCGTTCGCCGAAGTGGATCGACACGGAGGCGGTCGGCCGTGCCCGCGGGCATCTTTCCGTCATCGGCATCGGCCCCGGCAAGGATGACTGGCGCACGCCGGAAGCAACCAAGCTGCTTGCCGAAGCGACCGATGTCGTCGGCTATTCGCTCTATCTCGACATCGTCGAACAGCACATCTCCGGCAAGACCCACCACAACTTTCCGCTCGGCGAGGAAGAGGACCGCGTCCGCTTTGCGCTGGAGGAAGCCGGCAAGGGCAAGAATGTCGCCCTGATCTCCTCGGGCGATGCAGGCATCTATGCCATGGGCTCGCTGGTCTACGAGCTTTTGCACCGGAACCAGGAATATGGCGGCGTGTCGGACGCGGCCAAGCGCGTCAGCGTCACCAACGCGCCGGGCATCTCGGCGCTTCAGGCTTGCTCCGCCCGCATCGGTGCGCCGCTCGGCCATGACTTCTGTGCGATCTCGCTTTCCGACCTGCTGACGCCATGGGAGGTGATCGAGAAGCGACTGAAGGCTGCGGCCGAAGGCGATTTCGTGATTGCCTTCTACAATCCCGTTTCCAAGCGCCGCCGCACCCAGCTCGCCGCTGCCCGCGAAATCCTGCTGGAACACCGCTCGGCGGCGACACCCGTCATCCTTGGTGTCAATCTCGGCCGGCCGGAAGAAACGATCCGGGTCACCAGCCTGCATGCGCTCAGCGTCGACGATGTCGACATGCTGACGACGGTACTGGTCGGCTCCACCAACACGCGCACGGTGATGCGCGGCGACGGCAAGCCGTTCGTCTATACGCCGCGCGGCTATGCCAAGCGCATCGACTCGCCCAAGCGGTCCGAGCCCGAGGCCACGCCGGACCTTGTGGCGGCAGAGGCCGTGAGCCAGAACGCTCCAGATACGGAAGGCAAAGCATGACCGTTCATTTCATCGGCGCCGGTCCCGGCGATCCGGATCTCATCACCGTCCGCGGCCTGAAGCTGATCCAGTCCTGCCCGGTTTGCCTCTATGCCGGCTCGCTGGTGCCGGAACAGATCGTTGCAGCGGCTCCGGAAGGCGCCCGTGTCATCGACACCGCACCGATGACGCTCGACGAGATCATCGAGGAGATCAGGTTAGCGCATGAGCGGGGCGAAAATGTCGCCCGGGTCCATTCCGGCGATCCCTCCATCTATGGCGCGACGGCCGAACAGATGCGGCGCCTCGATGCGCTCGGCATCGATTATGACGTCACGCCGGGCGTGCCGGCCTTTGCGGCGGCGGCCGCCGCACTCAAGACGGAGCTCACCATTCCGGAAGTCGCGCAGACGATTATCGTCACCCGCACGGCGATGAAGTCCTCGGCAATGCCGAACAACGAGGATCTCGACACTCTGGGAAAAAGCGGCGCGACGCTGGCCATTCACCTGTCGATCCGCAATCTGCGCGAAGTCGAACGCCAGCTGACGCCCCATTATGGCGCGGACTGCCCGGTGATCGTGGCCTACCGGGTCGGCTGGCCGGACGAAGCCTTCATTCACGGCACCCTGTCGACGATTGCCACGAAAGTGCGCGAATCGAAGATCACCCGCACAGCGCTGATCTTTGTCGGCCATGCGCTGAAACCCGCCGCCGATTTCCGCGACAGCGCGCTTTACGACGCCGATCACGTGCATGTACTGCGGCCGAAGCGGAAGGCAAAAGCCTGAGTTTTGGAGAATTCGGGAAAGCTGCGAGAAGCGGAGTTGCCGTCCGTGTCCTTTGCGGACTGTTTGTGGGCTAAACCGGAAGGTGTCCGCTTCTCGCCAGGCCGATAGGGCTTGTGGGTCAAGTGTGGCAAATGCCGCCCCTGCCGCATATGATTACGAACATATACATGACGGCTAATTCACCTTGGCAGGGGCGTGGTGGACATCCGGAATGCCTTGAAACTGGCAGGACTTGAGCCGGCGGACCTTTTCTGAAATCCGGGACCCATCTCCTCCGGACCGGTGATCCTGTTAGCCGGATGTATTTTGTCCTGGAAGGCCAGCTGGTCATGCTCTGAACGCTCGAAAGCGGGCAGGAGCTTGTCGTCCAGCGGGCGGGACCAGGCGATCTTTTTGCCGAAGCCTCGCTCTTTTCCGATCGCTACCATTGCGACGCCATTTGCGAAACGGATGTCCGGTGCGCGGTTTACGACAAGCAGGAAGTGCTCACCGCCCTCGCAAAACCCGAAGTCTCCCTGGCCGTGCTGCGCGTCTATTCACAAGCCATCCGAGGCCTTCGCTCGCAGATCGAATTGCGCAACATCAGACGCGCCGATGACCGGGTCCTTGCCTATCTCAGCCTGTTGCCGGCCGATCCGGACGGCTGGCGAGATCCGGGCCTTTCGTGGAAGGACATCGCCCGCTCGCTCGGCCTCACCCACGAAGCCATCTACCGCGCCCTCAGTGCCCTTGTCCGGCAGAACCGCCTGGAACGGGTGGAGACGCGCTACAGGGTGGTGTAGAGGCGGCTCTGTGAGACACGTTTCCCAAAAATTCCACCTCATCCTGAGGAAGCGCGCCAGCGCTGTCTCGAAGGATCGGCAGCACGCACCGGAGCAAGTGGCCCATCCTTATCTGTTCGGACTTTGGTAGAAGTTGACTTGGGAGAGCCGTTGAGGGCTCTCCCAAGCGGGCCGGAGACCGTACCATCCTCGGCACCTCGCAGTCCGTTCGAAGCAAGGCTCCCGGTCCGCTTTCCAACTTATCCCGAATGGTTGCTCGCACAAGAGTGCGTAGATAAGGCAGGGACAGATGGACGAGACAGTTTACTTTGTTGGCATTGATGTATCGAAAGCGACGCTGGATGTGCATGTGCTACCGGGAGATACGAGAGAGCGCTTTGGCAACGACCAGACCGGATGGGCAGAGCTTGTCGCCTTGTTGTCGCCCTTTGCCGTCGAACGCGTGGTGATGGAAGCGACCGGCGGCTACGAGCGCAAAGCAGCCCGGGAGCTTCAGAGGTGCGGGCTGCACGTTTGCGTGGTCAACCCGCGCCGTGTCCGGGACTTTGCCAAAGCTGCGGGCATTCTGGCCAAGACCGATCCGCAGGACGCGGCCGTTCTGGCCCGTTTCGCGCAGGTGTTCGATCCGCCGGCAGCTCCCCAGCCCGACGAGGCGGAAGCCAAACTGGCGCAATACGCCACCGTGAGAGAGACGCTGGTGGCCGAAAGGACCCGCCTTTCCAATCAGATCGGCCTCAATGACGATCCCGCTCTGCTGCAGTTGCTTCACAGGCTGCAACAAGCAAACAAAGCCGCAATCGCTGATCTGGACCGCCTGATCCAGGCCTGCATTCGGCAAAAGGCTGACCTGCTCCGGCGCTACGAGCAACTGCAGGGCGTTCCCGGCATCGGGCCGGGCGCGGCTGTCTCGCTCCTGGCTTTCATGCCCGAACTGGGCCAGGTCTCGCGCCGCGCCATTGCCGCCCTCGTCGGCGTTGCCCCCTTCATCCGGCAAAGCGGTACCATGCGCGGTCAAAGCAGGATTGCAGGCGGCCGTGCCAGCGTGCGGCGGGCTCTCTTCATGGCAAGCCTGTCCGCAGTCCGCTTCAACCCGATCATCAAAACCTTCTACCAGCGCCTCACCAAAGGTGGCGCCAGCAAGAAAAAGGCAATCATCGCCTGCGTCCGTAAACTCATCACCATCCTCAACGCTATGGTCCGAGACGGTAAGGACTGGAGCCAAAAAACAATCTCATAAACATGGTTGCTTCGAGACGGACCTCACGGTCCTCCTCAGGATGAGGTCTGCGTGTTTTGGTCAACGCCAATCCGGCAATTGCTTCCGACCGACACCCTCGCCTAAAGTGCCGCCGAATCGCGCCGACCAGGAGACGACGATGCCGGATGAAAACTTCCTTCTGCAACAGGCTGCCCTGCTTGGCGGCGATCCAGTCGCGATCCGTGACTTCTACAGCGACTGGGCCGACACCTACGACACCGACCTGCTGATCGTCACCGGATATGTCGGACCGGAAATCGCTGCCGAAGCGCTGGTGAAACTGGTGCCGAAAGAAGCGCTGGTGCTGGATGCAGGTTGCGGCACTGGCCTTGCGGGCATCGAACTGATCAAACGTAACTGGGACCTGACAATCGACGGTATCGACCTGACGCCGGTGATGCTGGAGCATGCCCGCAGCAAGGGGGCATATCGCAAGCTGAACCTCGCCGACATGGTGCTGCCGCTCTACGACATCGACGACAACATCTATGACGGCATCGTCAGCACCGGGGTCTTTGCCACCGGCCATGTCGGGCCGGAGGGCCTGGACGAGCTGATCCGCGTCGCCAAACCGGGTGCCTCGATCGTGCTGACGATACGCGAGAGTTCCTTTGAAGCCGAGGGCTTCAAGGCGAGGATCGAGGAGCTCGAACAGGCGGGCCTCTTAAAGACGCTCGACATCACCCGCAGCCCCTATCACACCAAGGACGAGATCTTCTGCGAGCTGGTGGTGCTGGAAGTCGTTTAACCCGCGATGACATGGGCGAAGGAGCCCATAACTGAGCCGACCCGCAAGCCCATTTCCGCGAGTTTATTGCCTTCCGCATCCTCGGCAGAGAACAGCCCTTCGGCTGCACCCTCCGAGACAATCGAGGCATAGTGGAATTCATGGGCCGATAGCTGTCCCTGCCAAGGGAGACCGCCGAGGGGCTTGATCCTGCGGTAGCCGAGATGACGCTTGCGGGTTTGGAAAGAGGTTTCCAGGGGCAGCAGGCCGAGCATCTGATGCCGGTTCCCATCCGCGTCGATCAGGCCTTCGCCGAGGGTCATGTAGCCCCCGCATTCACCATAGATCAGCGTTCCGGCTTCGACCACCGCCAGCATAGCCGACTTGAAGGACGTTGCCGCGGCCAGCCTGCCAGCATGAAGTTCCGGATACCCGCCGGGCAGGTAAATAGCATCTGCGCCCGCTGCTGGCGCTTCGTCGTCGAGCGGCGAAAAGAAGGAGAGCTCCGCCCCTTCAGCCTGCCAGAAATCCAGCAGATGCGGATAGGCAAAGGCAAAAGCGATGTCGCGGGCGACAGCGATGCGCTGGCCGATCGGCGATGGAAGACCGGGGGTTTCGTTGCCTGGCGAAATCAAACCAGCCGCGAGTGATTCAAGCCGCTCCAGATCGACATGCTGCGCGCAAAGGGCTGCAGCGCACTCCAGAAACGCCTCGAGACCGGCATGCTCGCCTGCCTGCACCAGGCCGAGATGCCGCTCGGGCAGGACCAGGTCTTCCGAGCGTGGCAATGCCCCGAGAACCTCGATTTCAAGTGGCTGCAGGGCCGTGCGCAGCATGGCTTCGTGACGGGCGCTGCCGACGCGGTTGAGGATGACGCCCGCGATGCGGATCTCCGGACGGAAACTCTGGAACCCGTGCACCAAGGCTGCGACGGATTGGGCCTGCTTGGCGCAATCGACGGTAAGGATAACAGGCAGGCCAAGCACAGCCGCCAGATCGGCCGCCGATCCTGTGCCGTTGGCAGCGCCGTCAAACAGCCCCATCGCGCCTTCGGCGATCAGCAGGTCGTGCCCGCGTGCCTGACCGGCGGCGAGGCCCCGCAACGTGCTCCCGGACATCGCCCAGGCATCGAGATTGACGCATGGCTTGCCGCTGGCGGCTTCATGGAATTTCGGATCGATATAGTCCGGTCCGGATTTCGCCGAGACGACGGATCGGCCCTTGTCTTTCAGGGCTCTAAGCACGGCCAGGGTAACGGTGGTCTTGCCGGCACCGGAAGATGGTGCGGCGATCAGAAGCCCCCTGGCGGCGGCACCTTGTGCGTCAGCCGGCATCGATGGACCGGGAAGAACCCCGCACGCCCAGGGGATCGGCCTCAAGCACCTTGCCGGTGAGCGCGCCAAGCCAGTCGAGACCGGAGCGCAGGCGCACCACCTCGCCGATGCAGACGATCGCCGGAGGCTCGATGCCTGCGGCTTCGGCTTCCACGTGGCAGCGGCCGAGCGTCGTTTCCAGAACCTGTTGGCCGGCTAACGAAGCGTTGCACACGATACCCACAGGCTCGTCCACAGATCGTCCACCGGCAATGAGTTTGCCGGCTATCGTCACAAGATGCTTCATCGCCATATACATGACGATCACAGGCGAGCCCTTGGCGATTCCGTCCCAGTTGATGGCGTCCGGCGTCAGGCCCGTCTGGTCATGACCGGTCAGGAACGTGACGGCCTGGTTGCAGTCGCGGTGGGTGGCCGGGATGCCCGCATAGGCAAGCCCGCCAATGCCGGCGGTAATGCCAGGTATGATGCGGAAGGGCACACCGGCTTCGACGAGACCAAGTGCTTCCTCGCCGCCCCGGCCGAAGACGAAGGGATCGCCGCCCTTGAGGCGCAGCACCCGTTTGCCCTCCCGGGCATAGTCGATCAGCTTCAGCGTGATGTCGCGCTGCTTCGGGCTCGGCTTGCCGCCGCGCTTTCCCGCATAATCGGTGACCGCGCCCGATTTCACCCAGGCCAGAATGCTCTGGTCGACCAGCGCGTCATAGACGACGACGTCCGCCTGACGGAGGCCGTTCAGCGCATGCAAAGTCAACAGGCCCGGATCACCCGGCCCGGCACCGGCCAGCCACACCCAGCCCGGTTCGAAAGCGGGCAGTCCTTCAGGCACACCTTCTGGCAATCTGTTGTTCTGTTCTTCGGCCATCATGGTTCCTGTTTACCCGTCCGGCCCGGTATCGCCAAGCGCTTCGGCGATCAAAAAAGACAGGAATACGACATTTCACCGCGCGCACCAGCAAAGGCGCGCCAAGGGGAAATTCATCAGTTATAGAAGACACATGACGAGCGAAGCACCTAAGGAACTGCGACGGGGCTGGACGACGGGGGCCTGCGCAACGGCCGCCGCCAAGGCCGCCTATTCGGCGCTCCTGACCGGTGCCTTTCCGGACCCGGTGGAGATCACCCTGCCCAAGGGCGGGACCACCGCCTTCGCACTGACAAGGCACAGCCTGACGGAGAACGAAGCCTCGGCGACCATCACCAAGGATGCCGGCGACGATCCGGATGTCACCCACGGAGCGCTGATCACGTCCACCGTCCGGCTGTTGCCCGCCGGGAGCGGCGTCCGTTTCAAGGCAGGCGACGGCGTCGGCACGGTAACTCGGCCGGGCCTGCCGATTCCGCCCGGCGAACCGGCGATCAACCCTGTGCCGCGCCAGATGTTGCAGACGGCCATTGCCGAGGTTGCGCAAGCCAATGGCGCCGCCGGCGATGTCGAGATCGAGGTGTCGATCGCGGGCGGGGCCGAGCTGGCGCTGAAGACCATGAACCCCCGGCTCGGAATTGTCGGCGGTCTCTCCGTGCTCGGCACCACCGGCATCGTGCGCCCCTTTTCCTGCGCCGCCTGGATTGCTTCCATTCACCGGGGCATCGACGTTGCCCGGGCTGTCGGGCTGACCCATGTGGTGGGCGCGACGGGGGCAAGTTCCGAAGACGCCGTCCGCGCCCGCTACGATCTCGACGAGACGGCTTTTCTCGACATGGGAGACTTTGCGGGCGGGCTTCTCAAATACCTGCGCGCCCATCCGGTGGAAAAGCTGACGCTGGCCGGCGGCTTTGCCAAGTTCTCCAAGCTCGCACAAGGCGCACTCGACCTGCATTCGGCGCGCAGTTCCGTCGACTTTTCATTTCTGCAAGGGCTGCTGCGAGAGGCAGGCGCCTCTTCGGATCTGATCAAGGCTGCCGCGACAGCCAATGCGGCAAAGGAAGTGCTCGACAGCGCGCTGGCGGCAGGCATCGATCTCAGTGCGCCGCTTGCCCGGCGCACGAAGGCCGCCGTCCGGCAGATCCTGCGGGAGGCCCCCATCGCCGTCGAGGTGCTGATCACCGACCGGCAGGGCAAGGTGCTGGGGGAATGCGGTTTTGACGGCTGATCCACCCCATATCCTGCTCCTGGCCGGGACGGCGGAAGCGCGGCAGCTCGCCGGCCGGCTCGCGGATGCGTATCCGCATGCCCGGCTGACAGCCTCGTTTGCCGGGGTTGTCAGCGACCTCCCCGACCTTGGGGTTCCCACCCGTATCGGAGGTTTCGGTGGTGTCGATGGTCTCACCACCTATCTGCGGCAGAATTCCGTTTCACTGGTCATCGACGCCACCCACCCCTTCGCGGCGCAAATGAGCCGCAATGCCGCCGCCGCCACGACAACGCTTGGCCTGCCGCTCGTGCGGCTGGAACGGCCCGGCTGGAAACCTCAGGCAGGCGACCGGTGGACCAGCGTGGCATCGATGGACGACGCCGCGGCCTTACTGCCGCTGGGGGCACGTGCCTTCCTGGCAATCGGGCGAAAGGAAATCGGCCGCTTCACGGGCCGCACCGACATCTTCGGCCTTGCCCGCATGATCGAAGCGCCAGAGAAGCCGCTGCCGGATCACTGGCAGCTGATCCTTGCCCGGCCGGCACACACAGTAGCCGAGGAGGTCCGGCTTTTCGAGCAGCACCGGATCACGCATGTGGTGACCAAGAACAGCGGCGGGACCCGCTCCTATCCGAAAATCGAAGCTGCCCGGAAACTAGGGTTAGCAGTGATCATGGTTGAAAGGCCGGAATTGCCAAGCGTCCGCAATGCGGAAAGCGTTGAAGGCATCGTGGATCTGATCCGCGATGAGGTCACGCCTTAGAGCAAATCGCGTTTTATCAGAATCGCCTTTCGCCGTCTGAAATCAGAGATTTCAACGCAAAAAGCGATGCAAGACATTTCCAGTTAAACGCGACATGCTCTGGTTGCCAGAGCCTTGGCTTCGGCCTCGACGATCCGGAACAGCTTTTCCCGGGCAGGCCGCGGCGTCAGGTTGTGATCGGCGTTGGGAATGAGGTGCAACCTTGCATTCTGATATGCGGCGAGCCCTTCCGCTTGCCCACCGAAATGGATCAGGAAGGATGCCATCGCCTCGTCGCCTTCCGAATAGACAATGGCGAGCCGCGTTCCGTAGCCTTCAAGCTTGCGGAAGTCCCCAAAGACCTTTCGGTTTCTCTGGACGATGCCCGGTAGCTGAGGAACAAACCTGCCGAACGCGTTGGCAATGCGGTCGAGCACCCGGACGGCGATATTGACCGCGGCAGCCGTCACGTGGACCCGGCCGGCGCGCAGCCGCTTAAAGAGCCCCGGCCCTTTCGCCTTTGCCCAATATTGCTGCAGCGTTCCGGGCAGGCCAATGAACCGCCAGTGAAAGCCGTAGGGGTTGACGACAACGCAGCCCTTCCAGTGAGGCCCGTGAAGGGCGGTCCGGAAGGCGGTATAAGCGCCGCTGCACCGCCCGATGATCATGCAGTTTTCTGCAAGTCCCCTCTTTTCAAGCTCGGCAAAGGCAAGTTCGGCGTCATCCGCCTGCGGCTCGGTATAAAGTACCTGCGGCCGCCGCCCGGGAACGGGAGGACTGTCGCCAATGTCGGCACCGTCGTATCGAAGTGTCGCAACGCCTTCTCCAGCCAGACGCCGCGCCAGCTGCACACTCGTCCTACCCCAGCCGATCTGGTAGTCGTAGGAGGTGGAAAGGATGACCGCCGACACGCCGGTCGCCTGTCCGGCCGGTTCGCACAAGGTGCCGGTGAGCCGGTTCATCGGCCCGAACCGGATCGGCGTTTCCCTGTAGGTCTCTGCCACGACCGGCTCGACGCCCGGGTACCGCGGCGGCGTCGCGGACTGGCCGGTCTCCGGCAGAGCCTTGAGCCAGCCGGTAACCTCCTCGCCGAAAGCCCGCGGCAGTTCCGGCGGAGAGACACCGGACAGCAAGGTGTCGAAGTCCCGGTAGACCGTGGCGGTCACGGCGCATCCGGCCTCGGCAAGGGCGGCGGTGACCGCAGGGTCAACCTGGATTTCCGGTCGCGGAGCCATCAGGACGGGCATCGCCTTCGGCAATTTCTGGTCAGTGGCATTGAAGGTCTTGAGGTCGGCGGCGAGCCTCTCCGGCATATCCAAGCCTGCGATCGTACCCGGGTCGCTGTCCCGGTCCTCCGGACGCAGGCCAAGTCCGTCATCGACGAATTTCGACCAGAGCTTCAGCTCCCTGAGATAGCCGCGGCCCTTGAAGACCGGGGCCAGAAGGGCAAGACCTGCAAGGTCTCCGCTGGCCGCAGCGTAGCGATAGGCGAGACCTGCGCCCAGGCCCTGCCCGACCACCGCGATCCGGGAGACGCCGGACAGCGCCTTCAACTCCTCGGCGGATCTTTCAAGCGCAGCGGCGAAGGCCTCGATACCGTCCTCGGTCGGATTGTCCGTTGCGTTGCCTGTTCCGGGAAAATCAAAGCGAAGGCTGGCGATACCTTCGGCCGAGAACCGCTCGGCGAGATGCCTGAAGAATTTCCGTGTCAGGAATTCCTCCAGCCCCCAGGGGCTGACAAACAGAACCGCGAGGTTGCGCGGTGCCCCGGCGGCGGCAGTGAACAGTCCGGGAAGGTTGGCATAGGTCACGGGCCGGGCTGCCGAAAGCCCTGGTACGTCCCGTTCCTGCTCCACCGTCACGTCCATGTTCTTGCCTGCCCTCGTCGAGGGCTTTTCCTCTTTTCCTGTGATTTCAGGTGTTTGTAGGCTCGTTAGTTTAACGGAGTTTTTAAGGCCGACGGACAAGTGCCCTTCAGACCGGTTTCAGCCTGTTCAGCACCACACCGCGCAGACCGGCGACGTTGAGAACAAGAACGGCGATTCCATAGCTTATCGCCCCGGTCATGACGGGTACAGCGAGCGCAAGGAAATCGTTCGTCAGTCCAAGATGCAGCGACAGATAGGTCGGGAGCGCCATGAGGGCCGTGGCCAGGCAGATCCGCAAGGTCGGCCCGATCACGACAGGAAGGGGATAGGCGTATCTGGACAGGGCGAACCCTGCGACCACACCGACGACCTCCGCGACGACCAGGGAAAAGGCGGCCGCCGGAAGTCCGTAGCGGGGCACAAAGACCAGCATGGAGACAACGCTGATCGTTGCGATGACAAGCCCTTGAATGCCCATCAGAAACGGCTTCTTGGCAAGCTGGAAGCTTACATGCACATACTGGTAGTTGATGGAACGGAACAGCCACGCGAAAACCAGCACCGGGATAAGCACCGTTGCAGCATCCCGGAAATCCTCGCCGAGAATGAAGGTTGCCAGTTGCCTGGCCGTCAGCGCCATGCCGACCGTCGCGGGCAGGATAAGCGTCATCAGAAGCTCGAAGCTTCTTGCCATGTGCTCGTTTGTGGCTTCCAGGCCGCTCTTCGCATAGAGCCGGATGGCGATCGGCACCACCGCGGATCCGATCGCTACACCGAGCATGAGGATGATCTGCCGTACGAAGTCGGCGGAGGCACCGTAAACGCCGGCCGAGGCCTCGCCCAGGATGGAAACGATCAAGATGCGGTCGAAATAAGCGTGCAGGGTGAATGCCGCGCCTGAGATGGTCATCGGCACGCCGAATTGCAGCATCATCTTCAAAATGGCGGGATCGAACCCGTGCAGCGGCCGCTGGCACACCTTCGGCAGGTAGAGCAAGAGCGTGAGAAGGTAACCGCCCGCCACGCCAAGCAGCAGCCCCTCTCCGCCGAGATCGAACACGATCACAAACAGGCAGGAAAGCGCAAAGGCGAGCGCGCTGCGCAGGATCATGGACGTTGTGAAAAGGGCAGTTTTCTGGTGCGCACGGAACAAGTCCTGCATGAACTCGAACAGGCCGACACCGATCGCGACGCACAAGGCCTCGGTGATATAGCTGATCGGCTCGCCCGTCGTCAGAATGAGGATCTCGAACAGCACCGGGCTGAGCAAAAGGATCGCCGCAAAGGCCACCAGCGCGGTGACGCGCATGTCGAAGCTTTCACCCTCCGAACTGAAGCGTAGCAGGGAGGTCTTGATCCAGTTGAACAGCAGCGAAGAAAACAGGGTGGCGATGCCCATGCCGACGACATAGATGCCATATTCCTCCGGCGAGAGCACACGCGTGAACAGCATCACAAGCGCAAAGCCGAAGATGGCCGAGACCACGTTCGCGGTCATGTAGGACGAGATCTGGCGAAGCACTATGAACCTGCTCGGGTAAATTTCTGCAAGATCTGCATCATCGCCTTGGGTTGATAATTTTCATCTAACGGCAGCGGCCGGTTCGGCATTCCGTCGCGGCGGGAGAACCAGATCGGAACCCAGGTGTATTTGTCGGATATGCCCCAGGTGAGGATCGCCTTCGGCTCCACGGCGTCGCAGATCGCCGTGAGATAGTCGTTGACGCGCGTTGCGACGATCTGGTCGCGGACACCGACATTCGCCGGCAGATTGTTGTCGATGACGTCCAGTTCGGTCACGAGGATGTCGAGGCCAAGTGCCGACACGTCCTCCACGAAACGAGACAGGCCTTCCTTGTCGATTTCCGCTTCCCCGGTCAGATGACCCTGCAGACCGAGTGCATGAACCGGCACGTCCCTGTCCTTGAGGCTTTTGAGGAGATCGAGCATCAGCACCCGCCGCTGGCGGCAGACAGGCAGGGTCTTTTCGAAATTGAAGTCGTTCAGGACCAGCTGGGCGTTTCCGTCAGTCGCAGCGGCCGTGCGGAACGCCATTTCGATATATCCCTCGCCGAGCTGCTGCAGCCACAGGGAATCGCGCAAGGGTCCTTCCTTGTCCGGATCCTCGGAGATCGGTTCGTTGACCACGTCCCAGCTCGGAATGCGTCCCCGGTAACGGCCGGCAACCACCTCGATGTGATGGATCAGCTCGTATTCCGCCTCTTTCGGTGTGTCGATTTCAGAGGTCCAGTCCGGCATCGCCGCGTACCAGATGAGCGTGTGTCCGCGCATCGTCATGCCGTTGGCATCGGCAAAGGCGATCAGCCGGTCGGGCTGGTCGAACTCGAAGGTGGAGCGTGAAGGACGCAGATCAATCCATTTCAGACCACCCTCGCCGACAAGCTGCTGGCAATATTTGCGGACGGCTTCCGCGTAAGGCGGATCGCTTTCCAGGAAGTCGGTCCGGATCGCCGCCCCGTAGGGGATGGACCCGTTGGTCGCTGCCCGGACGGGCGGCGCGACGAAATCGAGCGGGACGGCAGACATCAGTCCGGCCCCGAGGCCTCCCAGCAAAAAGTCCCGTCTGTCCATTGAATTCATATCCTTGGCGCCGGGAGGAAAGTTGCAACGCCGATGGTCGCAAGGCGCGTTTGAGATGGGTCGTAACATAGCTTGCCGTTGCGTGAATACTAAATTATCAGACAGGTTAGCGTATGCTTAATCGGTTCGCGGTCTGCTTGAGATACGATTCGCCGCACCAATCGGATGAGACGCTTTTCGCAATGTATACCGCTGCACCATATGGCCAGGGTCCCGGCGTCGTTTCCGCCGCCGGAGCGCGCGGTGCACCCCTGTCCCGTCTGCTGGCGGCGGCGCTCTTTCTCGGCGTGTTTTTCTATTTCTGGATCGGTCTCAATCCGTTTCCCGACCCGAACGCAAGCAACCTGACCACTCCCTATGGCGGCAGCTCCAACAAACTGAACCAGATTGTCGTGGTGCTGATGTCCGGCTTGCTGCTTTTCGCCGTGCTCGGCAAGCAAAACCGGTGCTACCTCCTTTGTCCCCGCATTTTCCTCGGCGTGCTGCTGGCCTGGTTCTCCTTTGCCAGCCTCTTTGCCGGTGATCCGGGGACGGCCTTCCGCCGGATCGTCTTTGCCATCCTGGTCGTGAGTTGCAGCAGCGCGATCCTGCTGTTGCCGAAGTCCCGGGAGCAGTTCACCAATCTGGTCTGCATCGGCTTGCTGGCGGTCATCGGTATCGCCTATTACGGCATCGTCGCCCTGCCGCATCTGGCCATTCACCAGTTGACCGATGCGCTGGAGCAGAACCTTGCCGGCGACTGGCGCGGCCATATGGGGCACAAGAACGCCGCGGCCGCGGCCATGGTCTTCGCGGTCTTTTTCGGGCTTTACCTTACAAAATCGAAGTCCGTTCTCCTGGGCGCGGTGCTTGTGGTGCTCGCAACGCTCTTTCTCTGGAAATCGGGCAGCAAGACCTCCTTTGCGATGATGCCGATGGTACTTGTACTGGCCTGGTTGTTCGAACGGATCGCCCTGCTGCGCCCGCTGATCGTGATCGGCGGCATTGCCCTGATCAATGCGCTTCTGATCTCGGCCGCCGCGTCCGACAGCGTGCAGCAGCTGCTTGCCGCGGCCGGCATCGATCCGACCTTCACGGACCGGACGTCGATCTGGGGCATTGCCCTCAACGTGATCGGCCAGAGCCCGTTCACCGGTTACGGCTTCCAGTCCTTCTGGCAGACAGAGGCACTGTTTCGAAGCGGCTTCTCGCTCTACAGCTGGGCCGTGACCGCCGCGAATTCGCACAACGGCTATCTCGAACAGTTCATCAACGCCGGCATTCCGGGATTTCTCCTCACGATCACCTGGCTGATTTTTTTGCCGCTGTCCTATGCCAACCGGGCCCTGGCAGGCGGCAACGACATCCTTCTGACCCGGCTGTTCCTGAGGATCTGGATCTTTTCGCTGTTCTTTGCCTGCCTCGAGAGCCCGTTTTTCAGCAACGTGGGGCCGATCTGGTTCACCACGCTGATCGGTATCTTCGGCCTCAGGCTGCAGGCGTTTGCACATCTCATCGTCGAAGCGCCTGTCCGCACTGCGATGTCTCCCGCAAGACCGCTTGCAACAAACGCACGTTAACTTCTTGCCTTTAAAGACCTCTCTAGTGGTTCGATTCTGACATTTGCATCCCCTTGCTGCTAGTTCTGGAGCAAATGTCAGAATCATAAGAACCACTAGATAAATATATGATTCTAGTGGAGCTATTGAATTTGACATTTGAGCATCAGCCTAGCCGCGAGCGGGACTCAAATGTCAAATTCGCTCCACTAGGACACGCCCTAACGGCATCGGCGCAGCGAAGGACTTCTACGGAGCAATGGACGGCATGAAAGAGCAGGGGAAGATCAGCGCCGTCGTCTGCATACCGACCTTCCGCAGACCCGACTGGCTCGCCCGGACACTTGCGTCCCTGGCCGCCCAGACAGCGGAGTTCCGCTTCGCGGTCGTGGTGGTCGACAACGACGCTGCCAATCCTCAGGGCGCAGCGGTGGCACGGGATTTCTTTGCCCGCCAGGCGTTGCCGAATGCTGTGTTTCTGGAAGAAAACCAGGGCAATTGCCACGCCATCAACCGGGCCTTCAGCGAAGCCCTGACAAGCTTCCCGGACGCCGACCACCTCCTCATGATCGACGACGACGAAATCGCCCATCCCGACTGGCTGCGCGAGATGGTGGGCCTGGCCGAGGTCAGGTCGGCGGATATCGTCGGCGGACCGGTTTTCAGGCTGTTCGAAAGCGACGCCCCGGCAGGCATCCGCACTCATCAGCTTTTCATTTCCATCAACGGCGAGACACGCCAGATCGACCAGTTGCACGGGTCCGGCAACTGCCTTATCCGCCGCCACGTCTTCGGCAAGCTGGGCGCGCCGTTCTTCGATCTGCAGTTCAATTTTCTCGGCGGCGGCGATCTGGACTTCTTCACCAGGTGCCGCAAGGCCGGGTTCAAAACCTGGTGGTGCTCGGAAGCGGAAATCAGCGAGTTCGTGCCTGACAGCCGGATGACCTCCAGGTTTCTGATGACCCGTTCCATCCGTACCGGTTCGATCAACTATCTGGTAGATCGCAAAAACGGCCTGCCGGCACCCGCCGCGCTCGCCAAGAACGTGATCAGTCTCGGGCTCAGTCTGGGGCGGTCGCTTTTGGTGCTTGTGCGGACCGGCCGCGCGTTGCCGGCGAGCCATCCCTTCCTGGTCTCGGTCGGACGGTTCTACGCCGCGCTCGGATTTCTCCCGGCTCCCTACAAGGCAGCCCAGAAGTCCTAGTTGAGCCCTCTGATCGCAAGCGCGACGTGCCGGACCTCCGGAATTGACTAGGCGTTTGCCCCCCTTGGCGTATCGCCAAACGCAACGTCGCGAATGACGTCGAGAGGCGTTGCCGTATGCGACTGGATGGTGATCGCGTGCTGGTAGGGCTGTAGATCCTTCATGAAATCGATGAGGCCTGCCTTGTCGAGCTTCGGGCCGGCCCAATAGGTCAGGCAATAGTTCCGGTTTGTCAGTTCATGACGGGCGGCAAGTTCCGGATCGTTGGCGACCGCGATACCGTAAGTCAGATACTCCGAAAAATGCCGCTGCCGCGCCAGACCCACCCACCACGGCAGACCGCTGACGCGTTCGATCCTGGACAGGATCTTGCGGACGGTGTCCCGGTCCCAGACGATCAACGGGCCGATATAATCGTTCCCCGGAAGGTCCGGCGCATCGAGCCCGAGAACCCGGTGCGCATTCTTCCACCAGGTCACGTGGCGGGGCCGGGTGGCATTGATGTCTCCAGGCACCTGGAAATGTGGCACTTTTTCCCCGCAAACCAGGGCCTGCATATCTGTCGGCCTGCAGAAGACACAATCGCTGTCGGCGAAGATCACACGGTCGCTGTCCTGCGCAGCGGTCATTGCGAACTTGCGCAGTTGCTGGAGATGCCAGCCATAGATCGGCAACCTGATCTGCGGAGACCACCAGTAGCGCCGCCCGCGCCACTTCGGCAATGGCAGCATGCGCGGCAACAGGCTTGATGAGGCTATGACCTGCCGCCCTGGCCCGGCCAGCTTTTCAAACAGCGGAACGTCCTCGTCACCAACCACGATATAGTGGGTGTCGAAGCCGGTGACATGCCTGTCGACAGTTTCGCACAGCAGCTCGCAGCGCTGCAGGTCAGCGTGATAGCTGGGCGTGATGAGGGAAACCGACGGCGACGGCATGGTCTTGCCTCTTGCAATGGAGGATGCGCTTGAGCGGCAGGCGCGCCCTGTCCGGGCTTTGTTCGCCGTCCTCAAAAGTGCGAATGTCATTCGTGTCACTTTTTTGGACACTTCTTCTAAAGATCTTCTTTATATCGATGTCCCTTGACGGCACGACACCACGCAACCGGCAACTTTCGGCATGGCTTCGCAGCACTATCTCGTTCTGATCTCGAACGCTTCCCAGACCTGCGGCGTCGAGGAGTTTTCGCGGCTCCTGGCGCAGCGGCTTGAAGCGCGCGCGCGGACGCATGTGCTGGACTTCAGGATTTCGAACCTTCTCGCGGCGCTGAAAGGACACGACACGCTGGTGCTGAACTTTCCGGTGGTGGCGTGGAAGAAAAAACTCCTGGAACCGGCTCTGGCGGCGCTTGCCGCAAGGATCACGGGAAGGAAAGTTGTTGCCATCCTGCATGAATGGGCCGCCCTGGACTGGAAACGGCGCATCGTGCTGGCACCTGTCGCGCTGCTGGCGAACAGGATCTGCTTCTCGGCACCGGAAATTGCCGCAGAATTCGCCGCAAGCCCCTTGTCGCGTCTTGCCACAACGGCCCGCACCCTGATCCCGATCCCGCCCAATCTGACGGCGCCGTCAGCCCTTCAACCGGGAAGTTTCTCAAACCGGCTTAAGGAGGAACGGAGCAAGGGACGTCTGATCCTGGGTCAGTTCGGTTCGATCTACCCGCAGAAACAGGTGACCTCGGTGCTTGCCGTCGCCGCCGAACTGAAGGCGCGCGGCGAAGACGTCTTCGTTGCCTTTGCCGGGTCCTTCATCAAGGGCCTCGATACGGTCGAGGCGGATTTCTTCGCCGCGGCCGACCGGCTCGGCCTCGCCGACAGGGTCGCCGTCAGCGGCTTCATCGACAGCGAAGAAGAGCTCTATGCGATTTTCGAGGAGATCGACGTCTTCTGCTATCTCCTGCCCGGCGGACTGACTGCGCGCCGCGCCAGCGTGCTGGCAGCCGCCGCTTCAGGCAAGCCTGTCGTTGTCAATGCGCCGCAGGACGGGACTGCTCTCAACCATCACCGGCTGTTTCAGCGCCTGATTGCCGGTGGACAGGTGCGTCTTATCCCGACGGATGCAGGCGCAGCGGAAGCGGCGGAGGCGGTTCTCGAAGCCGGCCGGACAGAGATTGTTCCGGCGGATCTCTCAGCTGAAATCGATGCGCTCTGGGACGATGTCATCGCAAGGGTCGACGAAGAAACCTGAACCAACCCGCCTCGCACCCGGTGCAGCCATGCTGACGATCTCTATTTGGAATTGCGGAGAATTTCGCGGACAGCGATCGGATTCGTGACGAGATAGCGTTTCGTCAGACGGCGCGGCTCCAGGATGGTGCGGTAGAGCCATTCCAGCCCGAGATTCTGCATCCACACGGGCGCCCGGCTGTTCTTTCCCGACAGAAAGTCAAACAGGCCGCCGCTTGTCTTGATAACGCCGATGCCGCGCAGTTTCTGCAGGTTGCGGACGACGAACTTCTGCTCCCCCGGCACTCCGAGACCGATCCAGAGGATGTCCGGCTTCGCCCGGACGATGCCATCGACTACCGCCTCTTCTTCCTCGGCGGTGAAATAACCGTTCCGGCGGCCGGCAAAAACGAGGTTCGGATAGCGCTCCTGCATGCGCTCGACGGCTAGTTTGTTGACCGCTTCCTGCGCCCCGAGAAAATAGAAACTGACGCCGGCCCTTTCGGCGTCGCGTGCCACCGCATGCACAAGATCGGTGGTGGCGACCCGCTCGCTCAGGGGATGTTGGGTAACATGGCGCGACAGCAGCACCATCGGCATGCCGTCGGCATGGATCTGGTCGGCGCACAGAAGCAGTTTCTTGAACTCTGCATCCTTTGCGGCCATGGCGATGACCTGCCCGTTTGCCGAGGTCGAATAGAACGGCAAACCGTTTTTGCCCCTCGCCTCAAGTGCAATCGCGACGAACTGATGCGCCGTCTCGTCCATGCCGATATTCGCAATAGGCAGGCCGCCGAGCACGGTTTTCACCTGGGTCCAGGTCTGGTCAAGGTGCTGCCAATGGTCGGCGTTGGTCGAAATCATTCAGGATCTTGGCTCGGTTGGAAGTGACGGCATTATGCCTAGGCGATAGCATGTCGACAGTTAAGCACGGGTTAGACCTGCTAAATAGTTACGGTTATTTCATTTTTCCAGTTCGAATAGCGTTAGCCCCGTCTTAATCAAATTGCTAAAATCGAGCGTGACAGGCTGCAAGGCCCAGCCGGCAACGGAAAGGTCGGTATGCCACGATGTCAATTTGAAAGACATTAGCCAGTTGCTAACCAAGTTTGGCTATTTTAGCCGAATGTACAGAGTTAACAGTGTCTTAAGACAACGACGCGGACAGGACGGATAAGTGGCGGAGAAAGCGCCGACATTTCAGGATATTCTGGATCTACTCGCCGTTTTGCGGCGCAGGCTCTGGCTGGTCGCCGCCTGCTGCCTGATCGGTGCGGTTGCGGCTGCAGCGATTTCGACGACGCTGAAGCCGATCTACCGCGCGACAACCCAGGTCCTGATCGACCCCTCCGTGCGTCAGCCCTTCGAGGACAAGGGAACTCCAGCGCGGTATCTGGAGGATACGTTCGTCGTCGACAGCCAGGTGACCGTGCTGCAATCCACATCGGTGCTGCGCAGCGTCGTCACCCAGCTCAACCTGACTGAAGATCCCGAATTCGGAGACGGCGCGCCGAGCGGCGGCTTGTTGTCCTCCCTCTTCGGCGGAGCGGGTGCCCGCTCGCCGGAAACCCAGGAAATTGCCGCCAACAAATCGGTCGAGGCGCTGCGCGATGCGATGCAGGTCGGCCGCGAAGGCCTGACCTTCGTCATCAACGTCTCGGTGGATTCCGGGTCGCCGGTGCAGTCTGCCATTTTGTCCAACGCCATTGTCGAGACCTATATCACCGACCAGAAGGGCCAGGTCTCCAACATCTCGCGCACCGTCGAGGAAAAGGTCGGCGACCGCTTGAAGGTGCTGCGGGACCAGCTGCGCGAGGCCGAGGCGAAGGTCGAGGCCTTCAAGGCGGAGAACAATCTGCAGTCCACGGGTCAGAACGGGCTCCTGACCGACCAGGAACTGACCGACCTCAACAAGCAGCTGACGGAGGACCGGGCGGCCATGGCCGCGGCCGAGGCCAAGGCCTCCGAGATCCAGCGCCTGATTGAATCCGGCGCCAGCGTCGATGCGTTGAGCGACGTGACCACGTCAACGACGATCGCCAATCTGCGCCAGCAATATGCGACCGCCGCGCGCGCCCAGGCGAACCTGTCGGCCGAGTTGCTGCCGTCCCATCCGGAGCTGATCCGGGCCCGCGCACAGACCCAGGAAATCCGGAGCCTTATCGAATCGGAAGTGCGACGGATTGCCAGCACGGCGCGGCTCGAGGCGGACGTTCTGAAAGACCGCGTCGCCAAGCTCGAGCTCCAGCTCGACGATGTCCGTGCGAAATCGAATATCGATCAGAAATCGCGGATCGAGCTGCAGGAATTGCAGATCGAGGCGGAAGCCAGCCGGACGCTTTACGAGAACCTGCTCAGCCGGACCAAGGAAATCACCGAGATCGAGCAGATCAACATTCCGAATGCCCGCATCATTTCGGCCGCCATTCCGCCGGAAACACCGGTCTGGCCGAAGAAAAAACTCCTGGTGCTGGCTGGTCTCGTGCTTGGCGGCATGATCGGAGTGCTGCTTGCCATCGGCCGCGAAACCGTCGCGCTCGTAATCCGGTATCTGCTCAATCCGCAGCAGGATGTCGCCTATGCGGCGGCCGGACCTGCCGCAATCATGCCGGCTCCGAGGGAAGCGCCCGTATTGGCGGCACAGTCATTCGGCGTGCCTGCCAATCCGGCTGCGCTTGCGGTCTCCTACCTGCCGCGGCTGCCCTATGCCGGGCGCGCGGCGGAGATGGATCCGGAAGAACTGCTGCAGTCCCTGTGGGATTTCAAGGGCGGCACAGTCGACCGGGACATGCGGCCCTACTGGAAATCCGTCTTCACCATCCTGAAGCAGATCCAGGGTGCCCGTGTCGACGGGTTCGCCAGCACGGTGGCCGTGACCAGCATCGACGGCAATCACGCCATGGCCGCCCTGTCGGTGGTGTTCGCCGCGGCCAGCCTGAAGAATTTCCGGGTGCTGCTGGTGGACAACAATGCAGCCGGCGCCCGCCTGCCGACAAGGCTGCTGACACAGCAGCGTCCGGCCATGGATCTGAAGAATGCGATCAAGCTCGCCGACCTCGACATCGACTTCCTCAGCCTTGTCCATGGACGCCGCAAATATCAGGGCGAGGAAAAGGGCAGCTATCAGCTTCTGAACGAATCCGGCCTCGATCCGGAATTCGACCTGATCGTCATTTCTGAATCGCCGATGGCGCCGAAGCAGATCGAGATCATGCTGCAGGACACCGCCGATCATGTTGTCGTGTCGATGGAGCGGCCTGCGGCGCTTATCTGAAGGTTGATGTCCCGGAGAAGGTCAGCGCGGTGACACTTCCTGCGGGCCTCTGCCCGGCGTCAGTGCCCGTTTCCGGCTGCAGCTCAACCCTGCGCGCGTCCCCCGGGGACAGGTGAAAGCCGTTCTCTACCGGACGGAACCCCTCCACCCGAATCGTGAGGGCGCAGAGAAGCCGGTCCGTTTTCAGCTCCAGCCACCAGCGTCCATCTTCCTCGATGAGATCTGCCGCCAGGTTTGCCTGCACCCGCGCCGCTGTCCGTCCAAGCGGGAAATGAAAGGCATCTGCCAGCAACTCACCGGAAGTCTCATCGCGCAGTTCGACGACGGTGACATCGTGGGAGGGCGGGCCGAAGCGATAGGCATAGGTCACGTCGAAGAAGGCGCCGATCAGGTCGACCGCGTTGAAGGAGCGCGCGCTGTTCGGGCCCAGGTCCAGTTGCCTTTCTCCGGACACGACCGGCACCTGGCCATCGCGCAGGCATTTGAGACTGAGCTTGACCGGCCTTGCCTGCGGCCGCTCGTTGATCACATGGATCGCAAGGCCGTTTGTCCCCTCGTCGGTGAGGCAGACCTGAAGCGGCCGGAAGGCGCGTTTCAGAGCGTAGTAAGCGGGTTTTGGCCGGCCGGTTGCATCGATCAGGCCCCATCCGGCTCCAAGTGCCAGATCCAGGAAAGTCCAGACCAGCCCCCCCCGGCAGGAGGAGCCTGAACGGCGCCATTCTGCAAAGGTCGCCTCCATCACCTCACCGGTGACAGCGCGTCCGAGATCGAGGTACCGGTCGGGGTCGCCGTAGCGCAGTGTTGCTGGATCGACGCCGTAGAGTGCCTTCAGATAATGATCGCGCACATCCTCGAAATCCCAACCCGCCCCACGGTCGCGCGGAACCCGCGCCTTCCAGCGCGGATCGTAACCGGGTTTCACGGCCAGGCCCTCGTCGAAGCTCTGCTGGTCCGGAATGTTGGAAAAGGCGAGGCACTCGCCGGCAAAACGGACTTCGGTCCTTCGCGCATCTTCAAGCGGCCTGAGATAGGCACCGACACCGTAATAGTGGGCGATGCCTTCACCCGGCAGGAAAGGCAAGGCCCCGCCGCAGGGAGAATTCGGCGCGTAGGGAACATCCGGGCGCAGCTCCGCCGCGAGAGCGGGCAGAATTTCCTCGCAGAGCGGTCCCTTCCAGCGGTCCTCGGCAAGCCCCATCATGGCGCCCTGCTGGTAGATCTCGCTGCCGCCGCACAGGACCGCCAGCGACGGTGAGCCCATGCTGACATCGAGCTGGTCGCGGATCTCGGCGTCGATCTCGGCCAGAAACGCCTCGTCCTTGACCGGATAGTCGTAATTCGCGAACTGGAAGTCCTGCCAGACCAGAAGGCCGAGTTCGTCGCAGAGCTCGAAGAAGGCGCGGCTTTCGTAAAGCATGGTGCCGCCGATGCGCAGCATGTTCATGCCGGCATCGCGCGCAGCTTCCAGAAGCGGGCGATAGGTTTCCCTGTCCGAGGAAAGGGTCAGGAGATCCGCATTGGTCCAGACGGCACCACGGCAGAAAACCGGAACGCCGTTGACCTTCAGACCGAAGCCCTTGCCGTCGGGGCCATCGTCCGGCTCGATGCGGCGGAACCCGGTGCGGCCGAGGGAAAGACGTTCTTCACCGGCCTGTACCATCACATCATAAAGTGCCGGCTCGCCATGCGTATGCGGCATCCAGGGTTTCACGCCATCTGGTCTGAGCGTTGCGGCAAAAGACCCGTCTTCCTGCCGGGTCATCGCCACAGATGCGCCGGCGCAGGCCAGGACGGGGACGGCCTCGGAGTTTTCCAGCGTCAGCGACACCGTCAGGGCAGCACTGCCGTCCGGCGCCAGATCGGCCAGGATATGCTTCCTAGAAATTCGAGGTAGATCATCCCGTTCGATCCGAATCGGCCGGTAGGGGCCGACGGCATGGATCTCCGGGCACCAGCCGGGCATATGGCCGAGCAAAGTGGTGCGGACAAGCCGCAGCCCCTGGCTCGTCGCCAGTTGCGGTTTCCAGCGGGCACGGGGACCTTTGGCGGCAAGTTCCGGCTCCAGCGCCCGGAAGCAGATCTTCAGGACGTTCTTTGCCTGAAGCGTGACCGTCACCGCGTAGCGGCGGAACATATTGCGGCTGGAAAGGACACGTTCGTCGTTGAGATAGACTTCGGCAATGGTGGCCAGACCGTCGAGGCAAAGGCGGCAGGTGCCCGGTTCCGCATCGAACCAGGTTTCGTACCAGGCATCCTTGCCGTGGAGCGGAACGGGATGATCCAGATCATAGCGCCCGGCCGCGGCAAGCGCGCCAGCCACCGTCCCCGGGACCTCAGCCGGAACATGGTCCCACAGGTGACCTATCGGCAGCGCGCTTGCAAAAGCGCCCGGTTCCGTCAACGCCAGTGACCAGGACAGGCTGGAAAGATCGATCATCCGGACCCTTTCAATCCAGCCTTGAGAGACTGGAAGTCTGCGAGCGACAGATTGTTCGGCGAGAAGAATGCATACGCACCACCAATCTCTCCCTCATCCTGAGGAGGGCCAAAGGCCCGTCTCGAAGGATGGGCCAAGGGCACCGGAGCAAGCAGCCCATCCTTCGAGACGGACCTGGCGGTCCTCCTCAGGATGAGGTGGAAAGTGTCGCTGTCATTGGTGTGCACAGCGGTTTGAAAATCCACATTCACACCCCGGCGGCACTGACGACGGGGGTAAACCTGGCCTCGCTTGAGCCATAGTGGCGCTCCAGAAGCGCCACCAGGGCATCCCAGGCATTGACGGCGGGCAGCAGGCCCTCGTCGAGCCCCTGGAACTTCTTGCGCATCACCGCACGGGCCAGCTTGAACTGCACCATCTTGCAGGTAGAGGAAATGGTTCTGGCCAGATCGGCTCCTTCCGCCAATTCACTCCTGCCCTGGCCTGCGAGCCAGTCCAGATAAGACGAGAAGAGCTCGAAGTTGGCTCCGAGCTGGCGCAGCGTGTTGAAAGCGTAGAGATGGAAGAAGCCGAATTCCCGCTCGCTGACCTTCTCCACCTGCGCCGGGAAGACGCGGGCAAAGGACGCCACCGGGTTTGTCGCCGGCCGGCGTTTCAGGTGATGGCGCAGCAGGTCTTCCGAAACGCTCAGAACATGCTCGGGTGACGGCAGAACCTCCGGGAACTTGACGAACTCGGTATAGGGCAGGAACGGCATCGGCTTTTGATGCGCACCGCGCTGGAAAATGCCGTCGAAATCGTCGCCCTCGAGTCGGTGCAGGCCGAGGCCGTGAAAATATTCCATCTCCCGCTTGTCGAAATCCATCAGGTTGACCGCGACTGTGGTCTTGCCGTGGGCCTCGTGATAGCCGACGCCATGGGTGTCGGGCAGGAAATAGCTGTCGACTTCCACCAGCGACAGGCGGCCGCGGCTTATCTGCTGCAGAACATGGCTCTCGACCCGGTCGTAGATCGCAAGCTCGGTCACCTTCAGGCCGTAGAGCGCCTCAAGATCCTCCAGCGGCACCTTGAAGAACGTGAACTGGTCGCCTTCGAAATCCTGGGTGATGGAATAGGCAAGACAGGCTTCCGGCGGCAGGCCGAGCGACGGCAGCACCTCGATCCAGACGTCGAGATAACAGTTGGTCTCGGGCCAGTCCCGCTCCTGGGCATGGAGCGGGCTGCGCTGATAGGTGGCCGCGTTGAGGCGGTCGAAGACGGCATCAACCATATCGTTGCGGTTCCTCAGCCCCACAGCGTCGCGCGGACGCCTTCAGGCCATTTGGACGTTTCGAAGCCGTGGTGGCGGAAAAGCGCCAGTGCCAGGCGTTCCAGGCCGAAACCGACACAGGCGGTGTGGGCCGGCGAGCCGTCCGCCTGCCGGATGTCCCAGGCCTTGCCGAAATTGTCCATGTGATAGTTGAAGCTCATGCAGGCGGTCGGCTTTTCTTCCGACGTGATCGGCACCAGCATTTCGAACTTCAGTTCCTGGTCGCGCTGGCCGGACGCCATGATCTTGCCGGCCCGGCCGAAGAAAGGATCGTTGGCGACATCGACGTGATGCGGCAGCTGAAGCCGTTCCATCATGTCCGAGCCGCGCTGTTTCCAGGTCTCGCGGAAAGCCATGGTCTGCTCGGCGGAGCCGACGCGCACATATTCGCGCTGGCGGAACATCTGCATGCGGGCCGGATCCTTGGACGGCTCATGCCGGAAACAGTAGGACTGCAGCGCCACATAAGCCCCTTCCGCCGGCAACTGGCCGCGGCGCGAAAGGATCGGATAGAGCGGATAACAGGCGGCGGGTGTCAGGGCGACCTGGGTCGGCTTCTGATCCTTGGACCAGTCTTCGCCCGCGGCCATGCACTGCAGCAGGCCCATGTGATCGCGGTCGTTGCCGCAGAACGCATGAACCGTGCCCGCGAGCTGCGGGAAGTTCTTCATGTAGCCGCTGGTCTCGAAATCCTGCATGGTCATGCCCGGCGGAAAGACCATGGCTTCGGAAATCTCGTCCTGGCCATAGGTCAGGGCAAAGGTCTCGAAGCGGGAAATCACCTCTTCGAATTCGCCGCTGCGGGCATAAAGCCCATCGACGCCGCTGTCATGCAGCACGCCCTTGGCGAACAGCTGATCGAGAAAAGAAACTTGCGCGTCCATGGTCACCCCAACAGGCTTGTGTCTTGTTTGTTGACCAAAAGCATCGTCGACGTGTTGCCAAGGATCCGGTCGTTGGAAATCATCAACTGCGCCGAATGGGCGTCCCGCAGATGGCGGCCAAGGCTGAACGGCGTGCCGTTCTTGTAGCCGGCGATCCCGCAAATCAGCATGCAGTGGTTGATGATCGTCAGGATGGTCTGGGACGTGCCGATCTTCACGTTGTTCATGGCAACGGAAAAGCTCATGGCGTTGAGCGCATCGCTGTCGCCTTTGCAGCCCTCGAACTGCTTCAGGCCGGCGACCACATTCGCCTTGACGAGTTGCAGGAGGCTGGAGGCTTCCGCCAGCCTCAATGCGCCGGGAGGAACCTGACCCGGAGCCTTGCGGGCGGCGTTCTTGACGAAGGCCTGGCCGCGGGCCACCGCGTCGGCGGCAATGCCGTACCAGAGCGCGCCCCAGAGCAGATGCGATACGGCAAGCATGGACTGCGCCGCGATTTCGGCGAAGGGACGCGGCAGGATCTGCTCTGCGGGCGCTTCCGCCTTGAAGATGTAGCCGTCGGAGCAGGTGCCGCGCATGCCGAGCGTGTCCCACTTGCTGGTCTGCTCGAGCGTGAACTGGTCCTTCAGGTAAATGGTCGCGACCTGGTCCGAATGGGCCGCGTCCGGATGACGGCGGGAGGTGACCATGATGGCATCCGAATGGGCGCCATAGGAGATCACTGTCGCATCCTTGGTCAGGCGCGCAATGTCGCCGTCGACCTCGATGGCACAGATGGAATTGCGCAGGTTCCCGCCGATGCCGGCCTCGCTGGTGGCGGAGGCGATCAGCAATTGATCGTCACAGATCCGCTTCTGGAACGCTTCATGCCAGGCACTGCCCACGGCATAGTCCGCCAGGCTGGCGATCTGGATCTGGTGCATGGCATAGGTCATCGCGGTGGCCGCGCAAGCCTGCCCGAGAATGGCACAGATATCGGCGACTTCCGTCAGTGTCGCACCTTCACCGCCCAGTTCCGGACGGATCATGATGCCCATCAGCCTCTCGGCTTTCAACGCCTCCATGCCCTCAGCCGGGAAACGGCCTTCGATATCGACCCTGTCGGCGAATTCGGCGGCGACCTTGGCGGCGCGCTTCGCGCGCTCGGTCAGGCCGATGGCGGTGATCCTGGCTGCGGCGGTCATGGATCAGGCTGCCTGGTCTTCGAGAATTTCGGTGAGTGCCGCTTCGATCGCTTCAACGGAAGAAAAGGATTTGCGGTTCAGAAGGTGTTCCGGAAACTCGACATCGAATTCCTCTTCCAGCGCCAGCATTACCTGAACGGAAGCAAAGGAGGACAGGCCGGCATTGTAGAGGTCCGCACCGTCCGCGACGTCTTCAATCGCGACGGGAAGATTGCCGTGTTTTGCCAGAAGGGTCCGAATGGTCTGTTTCATGTTCGTCCTTGCCACTGTCTGTCGTTCGGTTACGTGAACCATTGATTGAACTTTGAAGCGACTTTTACCGCAAAAAAGAATAAACCGCACTTAAGGGGCATGGTAAAAAATTACAAAACAAAAGAATTAAATTTTCTTAAGTTAATCCTTCATTAATCTTTCAATCCCGCCCGAAGAACAAACCGTCCCCTGCGGCATTTTAGTTCCATTGCTCAAACCATCCGGCTCAAAACACCGTCTCGGCGGATAATGCCATGATAGAGCGCTGCGGCAACGTGAAGGAGCACTGCGGCAGTAAAGAGCAATCCCAGCGCCATGTGGACCTGGAAAAGCTGGTCGGCAAGGGCCCGGTCCTTGGCGACGATGGCCGGCATGGTGAAAAGGCCGAAGACGGAAATCGCCGCTCCGTAGGCCGAGGTTGCCACCCAGCCGATGAAGGGATTGATCAGGAGAAATCCATAGAGAAAAACGTGGGTCGCCTTGGCGGCAAATTTCTGCCAGCCGGGCATGCTGTCCGGCAGCGGCGCCGGTTTGTGCGTGAGCCTGTAGGCGAGCCGGATCAGGGTCAGCACCATCAGCGTCACACCGACGGAGCGGTGAAAATCGAAGAGCTGGTTCTGCAGCGGACCGCTGCCGATGCGGATCATGGCGAGGCCGGCCGGAACCATGGTGAAGACCAGAAGCACGGTCAGCCAGTGGATCAGCCGCGCTATCAGGCTGTATCGCTCGTTGACCTCACCCATCGCGCCTCTCCTCTCCCGGTTGCGCTCATCCTAACGCCTTTGCAAGAAACAACAATAGAGCACAGACGCTGCCCTCTCAGGATCTATGGCCCTCTCCTCTAAGGACAAGCCAGAAAGTCGATGTGGCCGACCGTCATGGAAAGCTGCTCGGTGCCGATGCTGCGCACCCTGTCCAGCCACCAGGCTTCAAGCTGCAGCGGATCGACATTGCACTCCCTGCCGACCCGCTTCCAGCCACTCAGGAATTCCGACAGAAAACTGCTTGCTGACGGTGCAATCTTCCAGTCGGACGTCCCAACGACGACGCGATAGCCTCTCGCTTCAAACAGCTCGATGGCCTTTTGCGCCGCATTCGGTCCAAGAGCGGGCCCAAAGCCCTTGTCCGTCTGCTGGTGCGCGTTGAGGGCGTTGGTGAGCGTGGCATCGAAAGGGTGCTGCGGTGTAAATTCCGCGCGGCCGTCATAGGTCAGGCTTGCCAGGAAGGGTTTCCCGGCGGAAACGACCTGCTCCACCAGCCGGTCCAGAAAACTTTCGGAGACCAGATCCAGAAACGCCGAAGTCGTCACCGCATCCACCTTCGGGAACGGCAGTGTTTCAAGATCCGCCGACAGATCGATCCGCTCGCTCGAGATTTCGGCCTGCGCAATGCCCTTCAACCTCTCTTCCGCCAGTTCAAGCAGTGCCGGGTCATAGTCAGTCAACAGCCAGTCGACCGGCCGATCCAGCTTGCCCTGCAGCGCCCTGACGGTCGCCCCCGTACCGCTGGCAAGGTCCATCAGCCTGACAGGCCCTGCAGGCAAGATGTCGAGGAATGCTGCCTCAACCGCTTGATTTCTGGCAGCAAGATCAAGTGGATGGCGCAGGGCCAGCCAGTCGGCGGCAAATCCGCTCATTTCCTCGTCTCCATCAGAGTTCTCGCAAAGACAGCGGCCGCATCCTGCCAGGTCGGAAGGGACGCTGCCGCTGATTGCGCAGCCCTGGCAAGCTCGCCGCGATCGTCCTTGCTGGCGATAAGGCGGGCAAGAGCGGCTTCCAGTGCATCGACATTCTCTGTGCCGCAATAGATCGCCGCACCTTCCGGCAGGGTTTGCCGCACGGCGCCACCACCGCTGCCGATCACCGGCAAGCCATGAGCCAAGGCTTCCGTATAAGCCATGCCATAACCTTCGTAGCGGCTGGCAAGCACGAAGATATCTGCCTGCCGGTAGAACCCGGGAAGATGATCCGAGGAGACTGCGCCATGGAAGGTGAGGCGTTCCTTCAGGTCAAGGCGTGTCACCTGCTGCTGCAAGGCCGCATAACAGGCCGGATCAGCATCCAGGCCACCGACAATGTCGAGGTGCCAGCCGTACTCACGCAAGCGCGCGAGCGCATCGAACAGCAAGTCATAGCCTTTGCGCGGAACCACCGTGCCGACGGAAAGCAGCCGCACGCAGTCCGAACCTGGACGGTCATAGGGTTCCGGTCTTTCCGTGCCGGGCAGGATCACGGTGATCCGGTCTGCCGTGACACCGAAGAGATCCGTCACCTGGTCCGCTGTTGCCGGGCTGGTGACGATGACATGCCGGGCCTGTCCGAGCGCGGATTTTTCGCTCGCCAGCAGGAGGTCCGCCGCCTCAGTGTCGAGACCGTTCTCCTTGCACAGCGGATGGTGCACGAGCGCCACCAGATCGAGGTGACCGGCGAGCCTTCCGGCAATTCCGGCCATGGCACCGAAGGCGAGGCCATCGACAAGCGTGAGCGTTCTTTCAGGCAAGGCAGCCAGCCGACGCTCCGCCTCCTCCAGTGTTGCTGAAGAGGGAAACGGAAACCCCTCGCCAAGGCTGAGGAGGTCCACCTTCCAGCCAAGCGCGCGCAGGCCGGCGACGATGCGGCGGTCGTAGCCGTAGCCGCCGGTCGGCGTATCGATATCGCCGGGATAGGCAAAGACGAGAGCGGGCATCGGCGGATCAGATCGCAGCTTCGTACCAGGCGCGGGCGACGTGGGATTCGGAGATCGTCACCCTGATCGCAGCGAGTTCCCCACCCGGGCGGCCGAGGCGATTGTCGCGGGCGGCCTTTGCCAGATGGTCGTGCACGTGTTTGGTCAGGAATTCGGTGGTGGTGTTGATGCCGGCAAATTCCGGCACCTCGTCGAGGTTCTTGTAGTTCAGCGGCTGCAACACCTCCTTTAGCGCCTCATGCGCCCGGCCGATGTCGATAACGACGCCGTTGGCATCGAGGCTGTCGGCCAGGAAAGCGGCATCGAAGACGAAGGTGGCGCCGTGAAGGGCCTGGGCGGGACCGAACAGCTCGCCCTTGAAGGAATGGGCAATCATCACATGGTCGCGAACTTCAACTGCAAACATACTGTGTCCTGAAATTTTGAGGGCAATGGAAGAGATCTAGGCAACAGTGCCGGTCGCACCGTCATAGACGACGAGAGCGGCGAGAACATCTGCCGCCTTGTTCAACAATTCGGGAAGTCGATCCGGCAGGGTCCCGAAAGGCACCCGATGACTGATCAGGCGGTCGAGCGCAGGATCTGCCAGAAGGTTCAAGGCCGTTTCAAGCCGGCGCCGATAGGTCCAGCGAGCCTGGCGCTCCGGCGGGATAGTGCCGACCTGGCTGGAGACGAGTTTCAACCGGCGGCAATGAAAGTCGGCGCCGAGCGGCGCGTCGACATGATTGGCGCCGTACCAGCTCATTTCGACGACGGCGGTGCCGTCGCCGGCGCAGGCCAGTGCGGTTGCCAGGCCTTGGGCACTGGCACTCGTGTGAAAGACGAGGTCCTGATCCCGCGGGGCATCTTGCGGCAGGGCGAAAGACAGGCCGAGCGCCCCGGCAACCTCGGCCCGGGCGGGATTTATGTCGACCAGCGTCACCCGTGATCCGGGGAGCCGGCCGGCAACGTAAGCGGTCAAGAGGCCGACGACACCACCGCCGACCACGCAGATGTGATCCCCGGGTGATGGTTTTCCGTCCCATAACGCATTAATTGCCGTTTCCATGTTGGCTGCCAGCACCGCCCTTTCGGCGGAGACACCGTCCGGAACCGGCACACAGGATTTGGAAGGGAGCGTGAAGACGCTTTGATGAGGGTAGAGCGAGAATACGAGGCGCCCCTTGAGGCCGGGATCTCCGTCAAGAACCCTGCCGACATTGGCGTAGCCGTATTTGACCGGAAACGGAAAATCGCCGTCCTGGAACGGCGCGCGCATGCGCTGCCATTCGCTTTCCGGCACCTCGCCGCGAAAGACAAGCCCTTCCGTTCCGCGGCTGATACCGCTAAAGAGCGTCTCGATCAGAACCTCTCCGGTTCCAGGCTCATTCAAGGCAGCTGCCCCCAATTCACATTGTCGAGGTCCCGTGTACCAAAGCGCCTGCGTTTTGCCTGTGTCGCGCGTCACCGGTCTCTCCGCGGTCATCCTCTATCCTCAGCGTCCATCACCTTTGCCTTGTCAACGTTAGGACATTTTGACATGCGCACTATTGCGATGATCGCTCCGATTGGAAGTCAAAAAAATGTTTCGGGTCTTTGACATGCCGCTTTCCGCACGATCTGGCGCCTCCATGGCAGCACGACGCGTTACCTTCCTGACGCTTGTCGCAGGCAGCTTTGCCGGTCTTGCCACCCTGATGACGCTGACGCTGTCGCCGGGTGGCTACACGCCTCTCGACCTCTTCATTCTGGCCTGTTTTCTGGTCACACTGCCCTGGACCATCATCGGCTTCTGGAACGCGGTGATCGGCCTGCTCGTGATGCGGCTGGCCAAATCCCCAATCGATGCGGTCTGCCCGATCGAACATGGCGATGCGAAGAGCTCCTTACAAAGTTCGACCGCACTTCTGTCCTGCGTGCGCAACGAGGACACCGCCAGCCTGGAAACCAATCTCGGCGCCATGGTGTCGCACCTGATCCGCGCGGGTCAGGCGCAGCAATTCACGCTCTATGTCCTCAGCGACACCAACATGGACGAGATTGCCCATCTGGAAGAGGAGATGTCCGAACGGCTCCGGCAGCGGTTCGACGGCCAGATGGCTGTCCATTACCGCAGGCGGACGGACAACCGCGGCTTCAAGGCCGGAAATATCGAGGATTTCTGCGACCGCTGGGGTGACAAACACGATTTTGCACTCGTGCTGGACGCCGACAGCTACATGTCGGCGGATGCGATCATCGGGCTTGTCCGCCGGATGGAAGCCAATCCACGGCTCGGCATCCTGCAGAGCCTCGTCGTCGGCCTGCCGACAGACAGCGCCTTTGCCCGCGTCTTCCAGTTCGGTATGCGTCTCGGCATGCGTTCCTACACCATCGGCAGCGCCTGGTGGCAGGGCGATTGCGGCCCCTATTGGGGCCATAACGCAATCCTGCGCATCGCGCCATTCAAGCAGAACTGCCGACTGCCGGAGCTGCCCGGCAAGGGACCGCTGTCCGGCACCATCCTCTCCCACGACCAGGTGGAAGCGGTGCTGATGCGCCGTGCGGGCTATGAGGTGCGCGTGCTGCCTCTGGAGACAGGCAGCTACGAGGCCAACCCGCCGCATCTGCTGGAGTTCATCCGCCGGGATCTGCGCTGGTGCCAGGGCAACCTGCAATACCGCCGCCTGCTCTCCCTGCCGGGCCTGAAACCCGTCAGCCGGATGCAGCTTCTCCTCGCCATCCTGATGTTCCTGGGCTCGCCCGCCTGGATCGGCTTCATGACGGGCTGCGCCATTCTGGGCTTCACCACCGATTATATGCCCTTCCGCGCCGATACGGGTGCCCTGCTCTTTGTGACCGTGCTGACCATGGTGTTCGCGCCCAAACTGGCGACTGTGGCCGATGTGCTTGTCCGCGCCGATCTGCGCAAAGCCTTCGGTGGTCCGGTCCGGGTACTGATGAGCGTCCTGGCGGAGATCGTCTATGCGGCGATGCTGGCACCGATCATGGCGGTGGCGCATACGCTCTTCATGGGCGGATTGATCTTCGGCAAGACGATCGGCTGGGGCGCTCAGGCGCGCGGTGTCGAGCGGCTGCCGGTGCCTCTCGCGCTCGCCAAATTGTGGCCGCAGACCCTGTTCGGCCTGGCGGGTCTTGCCTGGCTGACCAGCCAGCCGATAGCGCTCGTCTGGCCGGTGATCCCGGTCGCCATCGGGCCGCTGCTGGCCATCGTGATTGCAGTTGCCACGTCAACGCAGACACTTGGCCGGTTGGCCATCCGCTCCACCCTGTGGCGCATTCCGGAAGAAACGTCGCCGCCTGCGGAACTCGGCGATTTGCTTCTGCCGGCGCTGACGCAAGGCGTTGCTGCAGCCAAGCAGCCCGCGCTGGTTCAAGGGGATGCAAAGCCGGCGGAAGCCTGAGGCCAGGATCAACCGCCTCACGCACGGTGCCGTCCCGGACAAGCGTAGCGCTGAGCCGGGACCTACTCGCAAGACAACTTGCGTTGACTTTCGCACATTGGCGACGTGTTGCTGCAACCTGACGGTCTCTGGAAACGAGTAGCCCCGGCTCTCCGCTTCGCTACGGCCAGGGTGACGTCAGGAGAAACACCGTCAAACGACTATCTCTACCAAGTAGCGTCTGTTCAGACACCAAAAGACCGGCCAGCGTGCCGGTCTTTTGGTGTCAGGAAAACTGAAACGCTCTAAGCGGCGTTGGACGAGGTTAGCGGTTGGGTCAGCAGGCTGTAGATCTCGTCCGCGTCGTGGGAGGCGCGCACGCCCTTTGTCACGGCGCTGTCGCGCAACTGGCGCGCAATCCGGGCCAGGGCTTTCAGGTGATCCGCGCCGGCGCCTTCCGGGGCGAGCAGCAGGAACACGAGGTCCACCGGCTCGTCGTCGAGAGAATCGAAATCGACCGGCTTGTCGAGCTTGGCAAAGAGGCCCACCAGACGGTCGAGGCGGATCAGCTTGCCATGAGGAATGGCGATACCGTGGCCGACACCGGTGGATCCCAGACGCTCGCGCTGCAGCAGCGTGTCGAAAATTTCCCGTTCCGAAAGACCGGTCAGCTCCGCCGCCCTTGCGGCAAGTTCCTGGATCGCCTGCTTCTTACTTTTGGCCTTCAGGCCGGCGATCACCGCATCTTTACCCAGAAGATCACTAAGATCCATTCTTCCGCCTACATGTTTCAGGAACCGGCTTCCATCCGGAAGCCGGCCCTGTCTCGCATCACTACTCGGCGGCCACGTTGGCCACCAGTGCTGGGTCGATCCAGCCAATATTGCCATCGGCTCTGCGATAGACAACATTGACACCGCCGTTTGCCGCATTTTTGAACAGGACAACCGGCGCTTCCGTCAGATCCAGCTCCATGACCGCCATACCGACGGTCATCGTCTTAACTTTCGCGGAAGTCTCGGCAATGACGAGCGGATTGAAATCCGCCGGCACTTCCTCGTCTTCCTCCGGGGAGGCAAGCACGTAAGACGCCGCCTCATAGGCTTCCCGGTCGTGGCCGTTCGGACCGTGATGATCCTTCAGCTTGCGCTTGTAGCGGCGCAGCCGCTTTTCAATCTTGTCCGCCGCCAGATCGAAGCTGGTACGCGGGTCTTGGTCCTGCGCGGACACCTGCAGCACAATACCGGTGTCCAAATGCAGGCTGCACTCGGACTTGAAGCCCGTGCCCTCCCTGCTGAGCGTTACGTGGCCTGTGAATCCGCCTGTGAAATATTTATCCAGAGCGTCTTCGATTCGGTCTGTGACGTGGACGCGCAAAGCATCGCCTACATCAACATTCTTACCCGAAATCCGCAAAGCCATGGGGACCTCTTCTTTTTCTATTGACCGATAGGTCACCGGCGGAGCCGGTGTTGAAACGCGGAACGTTTCAAGCTTACAGAATGGACCAGTCAGCGCCGAAGCGCCATCCCCTGATTACGTCACGAGGGCGGTGCTATAATTGCGCGTTCTCCAAGAGTCAATTGATTATGAATTAGCGTAACAATGTTCACCCGGGCCCGTGTAAATGCCCTGTATTGTTTCAGTGGAAATCTCGGAAACATTTGGAAAATTGCGCAGGCAGGCCAATCCACATAGACCAGCGTGAACGCTAGATTCCGGAATTCTTCTCACGCCGCCGCTGAACGGAAGATCCGATTTTCATCGCCTCGCGGTATTTTGCCACGGTCCTGCGGGCGATATCGACGCCGTCGTCCTTCAGAATTTTGACGATCGTATCATCTGACAGGATCGCCTTGGGATCCTCCGCATCGATCATCTGCTTGATCCGGTGGCGGACCGATTCCGCCGAATGGGCATCGCCGCCGACGGTCGCCGAGATCGCGGAGGAGAAGAAGTATTTCAGCTCATAGATGCCGCGAGGCGTTGCCATGAACTTGTTGGAGGTGACGCGGCTGACCGTCGATTCGTGCATGCCGATGGCCTCGGCGACCGTCTTCAGGTTCAGCGGGCGCAAATGGGCGATGCCGTAAGTCAGGAAGCCGTCCTGCTGGCGGACGATTTCCGTCGATACCTTCAGGATCGTTCGGGCCCGCTGATCGAGGCTCTTGGCCAGCCAGTTGGCCGTCTGCAGAGACTCGGTGAGATATTCCTTCTCCGTCTCGTTGCGGGCGGTCTTGATGACCCGGGCGAAATAGGTCTGATTGACGAGCACCTTCGGCAGCGTGTCGGAATTCAGCTCCACCGCCCAGGTACCGTCATTTGCGGGCCTGACGAAAACGTCCGGCACTACCGGTTGCACCAGCGACGAACCGAAAACGCTGCCGGGTTTGGGGTCAAGCGCGCGGATCTCCGAGATCATCTCGATGAGATCCTCGTCGTCCACCCGGCAGATCTTCTTCAGGGCGGCAAGCTCCCGCCGTGCGAGCAGCTCGATGTTGTCGATCAGGGCTTCCATGGCCGGATCGAAGCGGTTCTTGTCGATCAGTTGCAGCTTCAGGCACTCTGCCAGATTGCGCGCAAAGACACCGGGGGGCTCGAAGGTCTGCAGAACGGCAAGGACCCGCTCAAGACGCTCGATATCGACACCAAGCTGTTCGGCCGCCTCGGCGAGGTCGGCATAGAGATAGCCGTTCTCGTCGAGCGAATTGATCAGATGGGTGGCAATAAGCTTGTCCGCTTCATCACTGAGCGCCAGATGCATCTGCTCTTCCAGCGAGGTGACCAGCGAAGCTTCGTCGGCGACAAAGGCTTCCAGATTGTAGTCGTCCGATGCCCCGCCGCTGGTGGCGTTCTTGTAACTGTCCCCGGCCTTGAGCAGGGCCGGATCTGGAGAGGCCGGCACGCCTGGTTCGTCCGGAAAGACATTGCCGAGATCAGTGTCCATGCGCGAGGCGATCGCCTCCGACCCGGTTTCCAGGTCCCTCTGCATCCAGTCGCTCGTGTCCGGCTCGTCACCGGAGCGGGAGCCGCTGTCCGCGCCATTCTCGAAGGGGTCTGAAGCGGCATCGGATCCGCCGTCGGAACCGGCATCCCCGCTGTCGGCATCGCTCTTTTCAAGAAGAGGATTGCGCTCCAGCTCGGCTTCCACATAGGCAACGAGATCGAGATTGGACATCTGCAACAGCTTGATCGCCTGCATGAGCTGAGGCGTCATGATCAGCGACTGGCTCTGTCGCATCTCCAGCTTTGTCGAAATGGCCATCTATGTCCCAGGCGCTTGTTATACCGAAATGGTCTGCTTTTTGCTTATTCGCGTCAGACCGAGTGTATAACGTAGCCGCAGGCATGTCATCAAAGCGTAAATTGTTCACCCAGATAAAGCCGGCGCACGTCCGGATTGGTCACAATTTCCTGCGGCAGGCCTTCGGTGAGAACCTCGCCGGCGGCAATGATATAGGCCCGGTCGATCAGGCCGAGCGTCTCGCGCACATTGTGGTCGGTGATGAGAACACCGATGCCGCGCTGGGTCAGGTGGCGAACCAGCTGCTGGATATCGCCCACCGCGATCGGGTCGATACCGGCGAAAGGTTCGTCAAGCAGCATGAAGGACGGCCGGCTCGCCAGCGCGCGGGCGATTTCCACGCGGCGGCGCTCACCGCCCGAAAGCGCAATACTGGGGGACTTGCGCAGATGCGTCAGGCCGAATTCGGCCAGGAGCTCGTCTAGCTCCTCGCGGCGTTTCTGCCGGTTCGGTTCGATCACTTCCAGAACCGCGCGGATGTTTTCCTCAACCGTCAAACCGCGAAAGATCGACGCTTCCTGGGGCAGGTAGCCGATGCCGAGCCGGGCACGCCGGTACATCGGCATGCGCGTGATGTCGAAGCCTTCCAGGGAGATCCTGCCCTGGTCCGGGCGGATCAGCCCGGTGATCATGTAGAAGGTGGTGGTCTTGCCGGCGCCATTCGGGCCCAGGAGGCCGACCGCCTCGCCGGGCTTGACGGACAAGCTGACATATTTCACCACCTGACGGCGGCCATAGGTCTTGCCGATGCCGTCGACGACCAGCGCCTGCGACAGGTCCACGCCATGCTCATCCGCAGCCGGATAGGCACCGTGCAGGCCGTTGAAATCCGAAGATGTTCTCTTCACTGGTGCGCCGTCCATCCGATCCATGCCGGGGCTTCACATAAGCTCTGCAACGGAAAGTGTCGAGAGCAACCTTGTTCCAATATCAATTGCCGGTGCTGCCGTTGTTGACGCTGTTGGGCTGAATGCGCACTTTCACGCGACCGCCGTCACCCTGACCGCCAACCTTGCCGCCACCCGCAGTCAGATTGGCCTGGCCGGTCTTCAGGTTCACCGTCAGCTTGTTGCCGACCACAACGTTCGGACCCTGGCTGAGCACGACTTCGCGGCCCGTCATCACCATGAATTCCGTATTCATGTCAAAGCTGGCGGCATCGCCGCGCGCGGTCTGGTCCTTGGAGGTGATGAAAACACCTCCGGCCGCCTCCAGCTTGGAGATACGCTGCTGAACGGCGCTTTCCTGGGTCTTGGCGCCCGAGCCGACATAAAAGACCTTCAGTCGCTCCGTCTTCAGACTGGTTTCACCCTGGGTCACCACCACATCGCCGACAAAGGTCGCCGTGTTGTTGCCGTCCTCGACGCGCAGCTCGCTCGCCTCGATCTCAATCGGTTCGCCGTCGTTGGAGCCGAAGCCGGCAAAGGCGTCGGAAAAGGTCTGGGCATGGGCAGATCCCGCCAGGACGACGGCGGCCGATGCGATCAACAGGCGCTTGAAAAAGGTCATCGCTTATTTTCCTTGCGAAGCCGGATTGAGGGTCATCTTGATCCCGTCGGAAAAACGGACCAGCCCTTTTGACTTATCATACGAGAGTTTTCCAGCCGCGACATGCCCTTGTTCGGAGCGGATCTCGACCGGCTCAGATGTGGACATGGCGCCGTTGCTGAGATCGATCTCCACATCCTTCAGCTCGACCTGATAGCCTTCGCTCCAATCGAGCTGGACACCCTCGTAGAGCCGCAGAGTTTCCGCGGCGTTGTTGTAGATGCCTTTCAGCGCCACGATTTGAGCGGTCTGATCCTTGCCAAGCACGATATCGGCACTGATCCTTTCCAGGTCGATGATGCGCGGATCGCTGAGACGCTGGATGGCGCGGGTAGCGGTGACCTTGTAGGACCGCTCGCCGTCGTGTCCGGAAAGCTCGGGATGGTCCATCACGAGGCCTTCGCTGGTCAGCATCATGTTGGTCGCGCCAAATCCGCTGAGGATCTGGAACAGCACCACGAGACCGACCATGCCTGCCAGGATCATGAGACCGATCCCGGGTAGCAGCCAGCGCAGAATGCGGACCGCCAGGCTGTGCCGGCGGGCCGCCCGCTGGGCCCGGCTCAGAACCTTGCCCCGGGACGGACCCCGAGCCCGGCCCTGCTGGCGGCTCTGCGGCCGGGTAGGAGTACGGTCTCCCATATGCTCGCCGACAACGTTCAATCGGATCTCCGAAAACCGGGGTAAATGCCGGCGGAATGTTTTCCGCAGGATCAGGACCCCAGAATGCGCAAACATCTTAAGATCCGGCTACCGCCCGTATTATTGTTCAGTTTCCTGAATGCGGGCTGAACCGTCCCGCCGCCTAGGAATGGGCGAAAATATCCTCTACTTCCCAGCCTTTCAGATCGAGCTCCGCACGCGTCGGCAGAAACTCGAAACAGGCGGCTGCAATGTCACCCCGGCCTTCCCGGGCAAGCATGAATTCCAGGCGTTGCTTCAGCGCATGCAGATGCAGGACGTCGGACGCTGCATATGCAAGCTGTGCTTCGCTCAAGGTTTCCGCCGCCCAGTCCGAGCTTTGCTGCTGCTTGGACAGTTCGATGCCGAGCAGTTCGCGGGTGATGTCCTTCAGGCCATGGCGGTCCGTATAGGTCCGCACCAGCTTGGAGGCAATCTTGGTGCACCAGACGGGCGACACACGAATGTTCAGATAGTGCTGCAGCACAGCAACATCAAACCGGGCGAAGTGAAATATTTTCGGTTTCGACGCATCGGTCATCAGCGCGGCAAGGTTTGGCGCGGCGGCCTGCCCCTTGGCGATCTGGACGACGTCGGCCGATCCGTCCCCCGGCGACAGCTGCACGACACAGAGCCGGTCGCGATGGGGATTGAGGCCAAGGGTCTCCGAATCGACCGCCACCGCCTCGGCGGTCTCGTAGGCCTTGAGATCGGGCAGGTCACCCTTGTGATAGCGGATGGTCATGACGGATCGTCTCCTGTGGCCGGACCGGCGCAACGCGTTTGGTAAACTAGGAATTGACCGTCAGGTAGAACATGCTGCCAAGCGTGGCAAGCCGGATAGGTGCTGAAAAGCGCTGAAACGCAAAGAGATTGCTACTTCTTGACCCGAAAGGCTTTGTGGCAGGACTTGCAAGTGCGGCTGAGCGCGTCAAAGGCAGAAGAGAGGTTCTGTCTCTCCGCACCGTCCTGTGCAAGGTCCTTAAGTTTCAACGCAGCTGTCCGAAGGTCGCCAGCATGAATCTCAAATTGCGGCCAGTCGGTCCAGATTGCCGGGCTCGCCTCGCTCGGGGTCTTGAGACTGCCTTCCGGGAAAAGCACGGTGAGTGCATCACCTGCGTGACTGGCGATCGTGTTTGCTGCCAGTGCGATTTTCCCGGGTTCGTGGGAGCCACCTCTAAGCATTTTTGCAATCGACTTCATATTGCCGCCAATTGTTTCCATCGCATCCATGCGCTTCTTGACGACACCGCTCGCGCCGCCATGGGCAAATGCGCCCCCTACTCCGAGCCCCACTAAAAGCACGGCCATGCCGGCTTGTTTGATCTGCATCCCCTACACCTCTTTTGCATTGGACTTTTCAGTTAATCCCGTTCGCCCGCTGCAGCGCGCGCACATAAGCGACGATTTTCGTCACATCCGTTTCACCGACCGTCTCGACCGGCGGCATGTCGCCGAAGGACCAGTGATGCGCCCGCACGCCACGTGCGGCGGCCATGAAGAACGCGCCGTCCGCATGGTGGTTCGGCTCATAGATCTTGTGCACCAGGGGCGGGCCGGAGCCTTCGCGACCGGCGGCGTTGTCGCCATGGCAGGCGGCACAGTTTTCAGCGAACAGCGCTGCACCCGCCTGCGCGTCGCCGGAAAGCTGCGGCACGGTGACGGCAACCAACGCCGCTCCGGCCGAAGCTTTCTCGTCTTTTTTCTCCGAAATAAGGCCCCAGAGCAGAACCGCGAGCACGGCGAGGGAGAGGATGGCGGAAACGGTCAAAAATACCTTGCGCATCAGTTCTTGCTGCTCCCGTCCCGGGTCTCGTCTTCTTCGTGCCCTCCGGCAAGGTCGTCAATGATCGGACAGTCCGGCCGGCCGTCGCCGTGGCAGGCCTTGACCAGATCCGACAGCACCCGCTTCAGCGATTGCAGCTCGGCGATCTTGCGGTCGACCTCCCTGATCTTGGACCGCGTCAGCGCCTTGACGTCGGCGCTTGCCCGGTTCCGGTCCTCGTAGAGCGACAGCAGTTCCCGGCACTCCTCGATGGAGAAGCCGAGGCTGCGGGCCCGCTGCAGGAATTTCAGCCGCTGCAGGTCGGTTTCCAGGAACTCCCGGTAGCCGTTTTCGCTGCGCAGTGGCCGGACGAGGCCGATTTCTTCGTAATAGCGGATGGTCTTGACCGGCAGACCGCTTTTCTCGGACGCTGTTCCGATATTCATCGGCGTTCTCCCTAAAGCTTCAGCGTGCGCAGGCGCAGCGCGTTGCTGATGACCGACACGGAGGAGAGGCTCATGGCGGCAGCCGCCAGCATGGGCGACAGCAGAATGCCGAAGACCGGATAGAGGATGCCGGCTGCAACCGGCACCCCGACCGCGTTGTAGACAAAGGCGAAGAAGAGGTTCTGGCGGATGTTCCGCACGGTCTCGCGCGCCAGCGTCCGCGCCCTGAGGATGCCATCAAGGTCGCCCTTCAACAGCGTCAGACCGGCGCTTTCCACGGCGACATCCGCGCCCGTTCCCATGGCAAGACCGACATCGGCGGCGGCAAGAGCCGGCGCATCGTTGACGCCGTCACCGGCCATGGCAACGATGCTGCCACCGGCTTTCAGGTCCTCGATCAGCTTCTTCTTGCCCTCCGGCAGCACGCCGGCGCGAACCTCGTCGATGCCGAGAGCCTTGGCGACGGCTTGCGCAGTCCTGGGCGCATCGCCAGTTGCCATGACGATCTTGATATTGTCGTCATGCAGCGCCTTGATCGCCGCCCTCGCGCTCGGCTTCACCGGATCGGCAACGGCAACAAGTCCGAGCAGACGGGCAGCATCCCCCTCGCCCTTCACCAGATACATCACCGTCTTGCCGAGTTCCGAAAGCTCTTCGGCCCGGTCGTTCAAGGACGAGAGATCCGCGCCGCTGTCGGCGGCAAAACCGGCATTGCCGAAAAGCACCGTGTCGCCGTCCACTATTGCCCGCACGCCCTTGCCCGTGACGGCTTCGAAATCTTCCGCCGAAGGCAGATCGGCCTGCTGCCGCTTCACCTCCGCCAGGATCGCTTCGGCGAGCGGGTGCTCCGAGCCTTTTTCGAGAGCGCCAGCGAAACGCAGCAGATCGTTTGCTGTCGCGCCGTCCGCCGGCACGATCTCGTCGACCGCCGGTTTGCCTTCGGTCAATGTGCCGGTCTTATCGACGACAATCGTATCCACCGAGGCAAGGCGCTCCAGCGCTTCGGCGGTCTTCACCAGAACCCCGGCCTGCGCCCCGCGGCCGGTTGCCGTCATGATGGACATCGGTGTAGCGAGGCCGAGCGCACAGGGGCAGGCAATGATCAGCACCGAGACGGCGGCGATCACCGCATGGACCAGCGCCGGGCTCGGCCCGACAACCAGCCAGACCATAAACGCCAGAGCGGCTACACCAATGACGGTCGGGACAAAATAACCGGCGACCTTGTCGGCGAGCCCCTGGATCGGCGCGCGCGAACGTTGCGCCGAGGCAACCATGTCGACGATCTTCGACAGCATGGTGTCGGCCCCGACGAGCTTGGCCTCCATTACGAAGGACCCGGTCTTGTTGAGCGTGCCACCGGTAACGCTGTCGCCAGGACTCTTCTCCACCGGAACCGGCTCGCCGGTCACCAGGCTCTCGTCCACGGACGAGCCGCCCTCCAGCACCTCGCCATCCACCGGCACGGCTTCGCCGGGGCGCACGCGCAGCCGGTCGCCTGCCAGGATATTCTCCAGCGGCGCATCATATTCATCGCCATCCGGCGTGATGCGCCGCGCGGTCTTGGGCGCCAGACCCAAAAGAGCCCGGATGGCATCGCCGGTGCGCTCCCGCGCCCTGAGTTCCAGAACCTGGCCCACAAAAACAAGCGCGATGATGACCACCGCAGCCTCGAAATAGACCGGCATGTGGCCGCTCTGCATCTTGAGCGTATCGGGGAACAGGAACGGCAGAAAGGCGGCGACCATGGAATAGAGATAGGCCGCGCCGACGCCGATCATGATCAGCGTCCACATGTTGAAATGGCGGGTGACCAGAGACGTCCAGCCGCGCTTGAAGAACGGCAGAGCCGCCCACAGCACCACCGGCGTTGCAAGCAGCGCTTCAAGATAGATGGCGACGCCTTCGCCGATCCAGTCGCGGACCGGCACGCCCAGCATCGGCCCCATGGTGAGGATCAAGAGCGGGATCGCCGCCAGCGCGCTCACCCAAAGCCGCCGCGTGAAATCAATCAGCTCGTGATTGGGTTCGTCCGAGACACCGCTCATCGGCTCCAGCGCCATGCCGCAGATCGGGCAGGTGCCGGGGCCTTCCTGGACGATTTCCGGATGCATCGGGCAGGTGTAAAGCGCGCCCTCGGCGGAGCGCTCCGCTTCCAGCGCCGTCTTCCTTCCGTTGTTGCCGGAAAGATAGAAATAAGGGTCGCCCTCGAACTTGTCGTGGCACTTCGGATTGCAGAAATGGTAGACCTTGCCCTTGTATTTCAGGCTCGGCTTGCCCTTGCCGAGCGTGACAGACATACCGCAGACCGGGTCCGTGACCTTGCCTTCTTCCTCGGTTTTTTCAGGTTTGACAGCTGTGTCTTGCATGGTTTTCACGGCTCTGCTTGATATCGATGAACCAGCAGTTAGCGCCTCCAGTCACTGGAAGGTCAAGCCGTGAAAATGCTTAGGAATGCGATGGCGTCTAGCCCGCTCCGAGATACGCCTTTTGCACCGCCGGGTCTTCCAGCAAAGCCGCTGCTCTGTCCGTACCGGTTATGCGGCCGTTCTCGATCAGGTAGCCCCGGTCGGCGATGGCAAGGCTCTGGCGGGCGTTCTGCTCAACCAAAAGGACGCCGATACCGGTCTCGCGGATGTGCCTGAGATTGTCGAAGAGCTCCCGGCAGAGGAGCGGTGACAGACCGAGGGACGGTTCGTCCAGCATCAGGATATCCGGACTGGACATCATCGCCCGTCCGATGGCGACCATCTGCTGTTCCCCTCCGGACATGGTCCGGGCCACCTGGTTGCGGCGTTGCGCCAGCTTCGGGAAGAGCCCGACGACCTTTTCCAGGTTTTCCTTGCGCCGTTGCCTGGCGCGTTCCGGGTAAGCACCGAGCATCAGGTTCTCCCAGACGGTGAGATCGCCAAAGATGCCGCGCCCTTCCGGCACGAAGGCAATGCCGGCTTCAACGATGCGGTCCGTCGGCAGATTGCGGAGCGGCCCGCCGTTGAGACTGACGCCGCCGGTGACCGTGCCCTCGCTGATGCCCGCAACTGCGCGCAGGAGCGAGCTCTTGCCGGCGCCATTGGCACCGAGGATCACCACGATCTCCCCCTTCGCCGTCGCAAGAGTGACACCCTGCAGAGCAGCGTGCAGGCCATAGGCGACCGAAAGCGCATCGATCTCCAGCATCATCCGTCTCCCAGATAGGCCCGGATCACTTCCGGATCGGAAAGCACGTCTTCCGGCGTGCCCTCGGCGATCCTGGCACCGGAATTGATGACAAGACACCGGTCGCAAAGGGAACGGATCGCGTCCATGACATGTTCGACCAGAATGATGGTGCGCCCCTCCGCGCGCAGGCTGGCGATGAGATCGATCCCGAGCTTCAGTTCCGAAGGATTGAGTCCGGCAAGCCATTCGTCGAGCAGCAGCACTTCCGGCTCGCCCGCCAGCGCCCGGGCAAGCTCCAGCCGCTTCTGGTCGATATAGGTGAGAGCCGAGACCGGTTTGCCGGCCTTGTCCGACAGCCCCACCCGGTCCAGCAAGCCTTCGGAAAATATCTCGGCCTCCCGGCCCCAGCGGCGCTTGTGGCCGAAAACCGCCCCCGCCAGGGTATTTTCCAGAACGGTCAGTTCCGGCAGCACCCGGACGAGCTGGAAGGTGCGCGACACGCCGAAGCGTGCGGTCTCATGCGGCTTTGCCCTGGTGAGATCCCGGCCCTTCAGCCGGATCGAACCGGAAGTCGCCTTCAGGGCGCCGGAAATCATGTTCATGGTCGTCGACTTGCCCGACCCGTTCGGCCCGATCAGCCCCATGACCTCGTGCTCACGCACATGGAAGCTGACATCGTTGACCGCCACCAGTCCGCCGAAGCGCTTGGTCAGGTTTTCGACATGGAGGATCGGCTCGCCCGGGGTCATGACGGTCTCCCCGTCCGAAAGCGCCCAAGCAACCCGGTGACGCCGCCGGGCAGGAAATAGACGATCAGGAGGAATGCCAGCCCGAGCACCAGTGTGGTCGCGTTCGGAAAGGTGACGGAGATCAGTTCCCAGAGCAGAGTGAAGGGAATGACGCCGAGGATCGGGCCGTAGAGCGACCGTGTGCCGCCGAGCAGAGCCATGATGACGACAATGAAGCTGAGCTCTGGCGAGAACACCACATTCGGCTCGATGTAATAATACCGCGGCGCGACGATTGCCCCGACCAGCGCGGCAACGAAGCCCGTCGTCATGAATAGCAGGATTTTTGTCCGCGCCGTGTCGATGCCGACATGGCGGGCAACCTCCTCGTCATTGCCGAGAATGCGCAGCGCAAAGCCGAGCCGTGAGCGGCCAAGCTGCCAGCCGAACAGGAAGACGGCCGCAGTGATGGCGAGCAGCAGGTAGTAGATGTGAACCTCTTCCAGATCGGTCAGCACATAGAGACCGCGGCTGCCAAGGAAGTTGTTCTGTATCCAGCTGATGAGGTTGCGGATCATCTCGGCGAGGCCCAGCGTGAAGATGACGAAATAGACACCGGAGAGGCGCAGCGTTGCCCAGCCGATCAGGGCGGCAAGCACCGTGGCCACGAACGGAGCGATGGCTGCCATCAGCCAGAAGCTCTGGTCGTAGTCGCTCATGCCGAGGCCGACGAGATAGCCGCCGATGCCGAAAAAGGCGCCGGTGGAAAGGGCGATGTAATGCGTCGGACCCGAAAACAGCGCCCAGGACGTCGACAGCGCGGCATACATCAGCACGGTGACGCCTATGGAAAGCCAGTAACCGTCGGCATCAAGGGGCAAGGCAGCGGCGCAGGCAAACGCAAGTCCGGCAGCCAGCCCGTTGGCGAGAGAGGATGAAGTCATGCGGATCTCCGCCCGAACAAGCCCTGCGGTCGGAACAGCAGCACGAGAAGAAAGATCAGATAGGCGGCGGCGAGTGTCAGGCCGGGATCGATCAGCGTCGCCACAGCCGTTTCGACGACGCCGAGCAGAAGAGCCGCAACCACCGCGCCGCGGATGTCGCCGACGCCGCCCATTATGACGATGATGAGCGCCTTCATGGTGAAGATCACCCCGAAGGACGGGTCGAGCGTGACGAAGGTGGATATCAGCACCCCGCCCATTGCCGTGATCATCCCGCCGACGGCAAAGGCGAGCGCGCTGATGCGTTCCACGTTGATGCCGACAAGACCGGCCGCCAGAGGGCTGACCGCAACCGCGCGGACTGCAAGGCCCGCATTCGAGCGGTTGAGCCAGCCATAAAGCGCAAGACCGATGACGGTAGCCCCTGAAAAGGCGACCAGCCTGTTGGCGGCAACCGTCGTACCGGCGAGATCGACCGGCACTGCCAGGTAGGAATAGGCGAAAAGCTCGGGATAGATGAAGACCATGATCCCGACCAGGATGAACCCCATGCCGAAGGTGGCGAGGATCGAATCCACCTCCAGCTGCCCCTGGTGTTTGGCCCGCCGAACCAGGGGCAGCATCAGCACGCGATAGACCAGCCAGCTGGCTGCAAAGGCCAGCGGCGCCACAACGAAGACGGTGACAAGCGGGCTGACGGACGCGGCCGTAAAGGCCAGAAAGGACGCCAGAGCCCCCAGCACCAGCACCTCGCCATTGGCAAGGTTCATGATGCGGGCGACGCCATATTGCAGCGTCAGGCCCATGGCGATCAGCGCATAGGTTCCGCCCAGAAGCAGGCCGGAAATCAGGATGTCCATTCAGCGGTTCCGTTGTCGGGGATGGTCTTCATTGCGCTTTGCCCTGAACTTCCGATCTTGCACCGGCTTGCACGTTTCACCCACAGCCAAATCAGCTTGCACCACTCTCCCCCCTTGCGGGGGAGATGTCCGCTTGCGGACAGAGGGGGGTGACAGCCCATCGGCAAATCATAAGGTCCGAATTCGCGGTAAGGGTTTACCCCCCTCTGTCCGGTTCCCGGACATCTCCCCCGCAAGGGGGGAGAGGGGAGCAAGAATTTACGCCATGGAACATCCCACGATCCGACACGCGCTTGGACATTCAGACCCGGACGAGCGCAGGCCGAAAGCTCCGGCCTGCATCTACCTTTCGGAACCTACTTCCAGCCATCCTTCGCAACCGGCTCCACCGCGACCGGCACGCCGACGCCGGCGACTGCGTTGAACTGGCCGCCGCTCCATTGGCCCACGGTCCAGTAGTGCTTCGATTCATTGTGTTCGTCGAAGCTGACGGTTCCGATTGCGGTGTCGAAGCTGTTGGCCCTGATGAAGTCGGTGACCGCCTGCCTGTCGGTGCTGCCGGCTCCTTCGATCGCCTGCTCCAGCACCTGAAGACCGGCATAGTACGTGGCCGCGGCCCAGTATTCCGGCGGATTGCCGTGGAGTTCGGTAAAGGCAGAACGATAAGCCTGCATCGGCTCCAGTTCCAGATTGACACCGCCCGCGCCGAGATTGCCCTCGATCTTGGAACCGAATTTTCCGGCATAGGCGGGGAAGGCCGTTGCGACGGCGGTGTAAAAGGCGCCGACATCCAGATCCTCGATGATCGCCTGTTCCGTCAGCGCGAAGGTATCTGGCGGATAGGAAAAGGCGATGAACGCATCGGGTTCCGCAGCCTTGGCGCCCTTGACCACCGGCGAAAGGTCCGCAGTTCCAAGCGGATAGGATTTGTCGAAGACGATCTCGTAGCCTGCCGCCGGCAGGACCTCGCGAGCGACCGCGGCAAGCTCGATGCCGAAGGCGTCGGCGACGTTGACCATGGCGACCTTGTTTCCGATGGCGCCGCTGTCGCGCAGCTTGTTCAACGTGTCGCGCAGACCTTCCACGAAGCCCGTGGTGCTGCCGAGGGTGAAGAACATGTTCGGGAAGCGTTCCGACAGTTCCTCGATCTCGTCGGTGATGTTCGTCACCGAGATCTGCGGATAGCCGTTCTTGGCAAAGACGGGAGCTGCCGCAAGATTGAAGCCCGTGCCCCAGGGTGACAGCAGGAAGTCGACCTCGTCCTGGGTCGCCAGACGCTGCACCGCCTTGATCATCTCGGCCGGATTGGACTTGTCGTCATATTCGATGAGTTCCACCAGGCGCTGTTCGCCGCCGACGGTCAGCCCACCGCGATCGTTTACTTGGCTTACCCAGAGCTCCACATTCGGCGTGTGGCTGGCCGCATCGCCACCGGCCGCCGGGCCGGTCTGGTGCACCACCCGGCCGATCTTGATCGGGTCGGCGGCGAAGGCCACCGAAGCCAGCAGCGCCGCGGTCAGCGCGGTGGCTGCAAAGATTGTCTTACGCATTGCAATTCCTCCCAGTCGTGCCCGCACTGCGTTTCTGGAGCACCTCAACTTTGTATCCATAAATATCTTGATTGGCAACATAATGAATTCAAATTCGCTAGTTTTTGAAATAATAGGATGACAAATCTACATTTTTGGATACATAAATGAGAAATCGCACGTGATAAGGTCGACGCCCCCGAGGCACTACGGATGCAAAAAGACTTAGAAAATGACGACCAAGGCAATTGAAGGCGCCCCTTCCGACAAGCGTGTGCTGGCGGTCCTGCACCGCATGATCATGGACGGCTCGCTGGCGCCGGGCGAAAAGATCAGCGAGGTCAGCGTCGCCGACATGTTCAGCGTGTCGCGGACCCCTGCCCGCCTTGCCCTGCGCGCGCTAGAAGTGGAGGGCCTCATCAAGAAGCGCGACGGGCGTGGCTTCACCGTGCAGGAATTCAATCTCGGTGACATCAAGCACGCCTACGAGGTGCGCGGCGTGCTGGAAGGCCTCGCCGCAGGGACGCTCGCCAAGGCCGGCATGAGCCGGGAGGTCGATGCGACGCTGCGCCAGGTGATCCGCGCCATGGACGAAGCGCTGACCGGCGGCTTCGAGGTCGGCGAAAAGGTGTCGCGCTACCAGGACGGCAATGTCACCTTCCACGAAACCATCATGCGCCAGTGCGGCAACGACTATATCGGCTTTGCCTTCGACCGGATGGAAAGCCTGCCCATGCTGAAGCTCGGCACCGTCGTCTTCAGCGCCGACAAGGCGGACGACGACCTGATGCGCCTGCGCCTCGGCAACATGCAGCATCGGCTGATCTACGACGCCATTTCGAAGCGCGATCCGCAGCGGGCGGAATCGATCATGCGCGAACATGCCAACCAGACCCTCGTCTACTCGGCCCTCTTCACGGGACCGGACGAGGCTTGAAACGACGAACCTTCGGGAGCCTCCAATGGACTACGGCCTATTCATCGACAACGAGGACCAGACGGCGGCAGGTGCGGCGGTGTTCGAGCGCCGCAATCCGGTGACCGGCACGCGGGCAAGCCTGGCAGCGGCAGCGACCGCAGCCGATGTCGACAAGGCCGTGCAGTCCGCTCAGGCTGCTTTCGCAACATGGTCCAGGACGGGCCCGAACGAGCGCCGCAAGATCCTGAGCAAGGCCGCCGACCTTCTGGAGGAACGCACGCCGCAATTCGTCGAGGTCGGTATCCGGGAAACCGGCGCGACCGCGCCCTGGCTCGGTTTCAACAACATGTTTGCGGCCAAGATCCTGCGCGAGGCGGCCGCCTCGACCACGCAGATCAAGGGCGAGATCATTCCCTCCGACAAGCCGGGTTCCTTTTCCATGGGGTATCGCCAGCCGATTGGCGTGCTCGTCGGCATGGCGCCTTGGAACGCGCCGACGATCCTCGGCGTGCGCTGTTTCGCCCTGCCGATCGCCTGCGGCAACACGGTGGTGATGAAGGCGTCCGAGAAATGCCCCGGCCTGCATCGGCTTCTTGGCGATGTCCTTGCCGATGCCGGACTGCCGAAGGGCGTCCTCAACATCCTCACCCACGATGCCGCCAATGCACCGGATGTGGTGAATGCCCTGATCGATCATCCGCTGACGCGGCGGATCAATTTCACCGGCTCGACACGGGTCGGCCGGATCATCGCCGAACGCGCCGCACGGCATCTGAAGCCTTGCCTCCTGGAACTTGGCGGCAAGGCGGCGCTCGTGGTGCTGGACGACGCGGATCTGGACGGCGCCGTCAACGCTGCCCGCTTCGGCGCCTTCATGAACCAGGGCCAGATCTGCATGTCGACGGAAAAGGTCGTCGTCGACGAGACAATCGCCGATGCCTTCGCCGAAAAATTCGCCGCCAGCGCTTCTGCTCTCAAGGTTGGGGATCCGGCGGACCAGGTGCATATCGGCTCGGTCGTCGACCGCGACACCGTCGATCATGTGCGTGCGCTGATCGAAGATGCGCTCCTGAAAGGCGCGAAAGTGCTTTGTGGCGGCGTACCGGAAACCGGCACCATCATGGCGCCGACCATCGTCGACCATGTCACACCGGAAATGCGCATCTATGGCGAGGAAAGCTTCGGCCCGGTGACGACGATGATCCGCGCCCGCAACACCGCCCATGCCATCGTGATCGCCAACGACACGGAATATGGCCTGTCGGCCGCGGTCTTCGGCCAGGACGTGCGCCGGGCAATGGAGGTCGCCAGGGAAATCCAGTCCGGCATCTGCCACATCAACGGCCCGACGGTTTTCGACGAAGCCCAGATGCCATTTGGCGGCGTCAAGGCCTCCGGCTACGGCCGCTTTGGCGGCTCCGCCGGCATCAACGAGTTCACGGAACTGCGCTGGATCACCATCGAGGACCCGGGCCAGGGCTACCCGATCTGAGGAACCGTCCGCTTCCCGGTATTGCCAGGCAGGTCCAAGCGACCCGCATATCCGCTTGCGACGCTACGGCAGCCCGATCCTTGCAAGAAATGAGGCGTGGTTTCACGTCTCATTAACCATAAGTGGCAATACACTGATGCACTCATAGCGCGAATCTGCGCGGCAATTTCATAAGCGGTGCTCCAGTGATGAAAAGCCTTTTTCTGTCGCTGCCGGCGGTATTCTGCCTGGCAACCCCTCTTCTTGCGGCTGACATGTCCTATCCGGGCTCATCGGAACTCTATCAGCCGTCGAGCCTGCGCGGCAGCATCGGTGTCAGGTACTGGTACAGCCAGTCGCAAACGGATCTCGACAACGAGCGGTTCAACATTTCCGGCACCGACAACGTGTCCTCGCATACGGCGGAACTGGTCGGAACGCTGGAGGACGTGACCGAAGGCACCTTCGTGCGAGCCTATGTCGGCCTCGGCCGCAATGTCAGCGGCGACGCGGAATATGCCGGTTTCACGATGGACGACTATGACGACACCTCCCTCGGCTATGTCGTCGTCGACGGCGGCTGGCAATTTGCCAATTTTGCCAACAATCAGGTCAGGCTCAAGGGGTTCGTCGGCTATCAGTATCTCGCCGACGACTACTCGGCCAGATATGGCACGATAACCATCGAGCAGGAACGCCGGTGGCACGCGCTGCGCATGGGTGTGACGGCCGAAGGCGACATCGGCTCGCGTGTCGGCTGGGCCGTCGATGTGGCCGGGGTTCCGTGGAGCTACAACAACGCCGAAACCTGGGAGAGCGACTGGAGCTACGGCCTGGAAGCCGACGCGATGCTGAATGTCGACCTGACGCGGAACTGGCAGTTGGGCGTCGGCGGCCGCTACTGGTGGCTCCACTCGAATTTCGACCGTCGTTATGTCGTAACCGGCGAAAAGGTCGTGCTCGACCAGAACTACCATCGCTATGGCCTGCTGCTGGAAAGCAAATACACGTTCTGAGGAGAGGCCGGTTTCCGGGTGAAGGACGCCTAGATCAGCGGACGCACATCCGGAACCGGTTGAGCGTCCGCTGATCGATCTTAAGATGCTCGAGCACTGGCGCGAGCTGCGCGCTCCTTGAGAGCGGTGGACACCCGCACGAATTCCGGTCCAGCCGGAATGCCTGACTTTTCCAGCACCTGGCGGCAACTTCCCTGACATTCAGACTAGGCAGGAGACGCGGCCTGATCAGCCAAGTCCCTGTCGCTTTGCCGCACCCGGCCGCGTCGCTGAGTTGATACTTTCAGCGCAAATCTCTTCCATTCCAGGACGATCGATCAATGCCCGCCAATGCCGTTGCCACCTACCTGATCCTTGCCGCCGCCATCGTCGCCGAGGTCATCGCGACTTCCGCGCTCGCCAGAACCGAGAATTTCACGCGCCTCCTGCCGACGCTGATCACTGTGGTCGGCTATGCGCTCTCCTTCTGGCTGCTTTCCTACCCGATCCGCGTGCTGCCGACCGGCATCGTCTACGCGGTCTGGTCCGGTGCCGGCATTGTGCTGATCACGCTCGTCGCCTGGCTGGTCTTCAAACAGACCCTGGACCTTCCCGCCATTCTCGGCCTCGGACTGATCGTTGCCGGGGTTCTGGTGATCAACCTGTTTTCAAAGGCGGTCACGCATTGAGGGAGGGGACGCTGAACGGGACGCCGGCACAAGGCGCCGGGCTCAGCTTCCGGCATCTTCACGGCTCCCCGGCACCGCCCCGCTTCGCGGCAAGGTGAGCGCGGCGACAAGTGGCTAAGATTTGAAGAAGAAAGGTTCGTTTCACAACGGACCGCACCTGTCCTTCGAACCTCTTTTCGGTTCAAGGTGCTTCAACGCGCGACAGATGACCGGATTTTACACTAGCGAAAGGTCCCCCCGGTAAACTGCTCGAAACCTCCCAGAGACGAGAGACATATGCCGTCTTCCAGTTCCGCAGCCCTCGAAATTGTCGATCTTCATAAGCGCTTCAGAGAACCGGCAGTCAACGGCCTGTCCCTGCAAGTGCGTGATGGCGAGTTCTATGCGTTGCTCGGCCCGAACGGCGCAGGCAAAACGACAACGCTGCGGATGGTGGCGGGATTGCTCCAGGCCGATGCGGGCAGCGTCAGGATCTGCGGCATCGACGCGTTTGCGGACCCGATTGCCGCCAAGCAGGTCCTGGCCTGGGTTCCCGACGAACCCATGGTCTATGACAAGCTGACGCCGCTCGAATATCTCGAGTTCGTGGCAGGCCTCTGGAACATGCCGCCGGACCTCGCGCGCTTCAAGGCCGATACTCTGCTCGACTCCTTTGGACTTGGGCCCCATGCCAATGAACGCTGTGGCGGGTTCTCGAAAGGGATGCGTCAGAAGGTGGCGCTTGCCGGTGCCTTGATCCATGAACCGCGATTGATCATCCTCGATGAACCGCTCACCGGACTTGATGCAGGATCCGCCCGGCAGGTGAAGAAGGTGCTGAGCGGCCTTGTCGCGCAAGGCGTGTCGATCATCATGACGACGCATATCCTTGAGGTCGCGGAGCGCATGGCTGACCGGATCGGGATTATCGCCCGCGGTGAACTCGTTGCCGAAGGAACGCTGGAAGAGTTGCGCGCACGCGCGAGCGCCGGAGGCCATTCCCTGGAGGATATTTTCCTTGAAATCGTGGGCGGCGCTGACGGCGAAGCACATCAAGGCAAGGCAAATTACCTTGACGAGAAGGTGGCATGAGAGCGATCGCGGCTCCTTCCGCCCTGATACGTTTTTCAAGGCATGAATTGCGGCTCGCCTGGCGCGACTGGGCCTGGATGTTTTCAGGCTGGCGGAATACGAGCCTGCGGCGCGCCCTGATCGGCATGGGCCTATTCTATGCGATCATGCATCTGATCGCCTATGCCGTGCTTTCACCTCATTTCACCGCCGGGCTTGTGCTCGATCAGACCACGCTGGCGGTGATTTCGGTCACGATCCTGCTCAGCTTCACCATGATGCTCTCACAGGCAATGGAATCGGTAACACGAGCGTTCTACGCCCGCGATGACCTCGACCTGATCCTGTCTTCCCCCGCGCCCTCGCGTGACTTGTTTCTTGTGCGCATCGTCATGATGGCTTTGACGAGTTGGGCGATGTCGGCGCTGGTTATTTCCCCATTCCTCAACGTTGCGGTGGCGCTTGGCGGCGAGCGGTGGATTGCAGGATATGCGGTTCTCCTGGCGGTATCGCTGTCAGCAACCGGGCTGGGTGTGTTGATCACACTCGCGCTGTTTCGAACGGTCGGAGCGCAGCGCACGCGCTTCTACGCGCAAATCCTGGCCGCGGTCGTCGGCGCCGCCTTTCTGATCGGCATGCAGGTGGTCGCGATCCTGTCCTTCGGATCAATGTCCCGCTTCACGCTCTTCGATCCGGCCTTCCTGGCAAACCAGTTGCCAGATGCTGGGTCAGCTTGGTGGTTCCTTTCCCATGCGGCCGCCAGACAGACCGGTGCCGTGTTTCTGGTCCTGGCAGTATCGGTCGCGTTTTTTGCGGTAGGAGCCTGGCGCGGCGCAGTCCAGTTTCGCAGCATCGTCGTGATGGCACTCGGTGTCACGGAAAAGACCCCGCGCGGACGCACCCTTGAGCGAACCTTTCGCAATTATTCGCCACTCGGCGCGCTGGTTTACAAGGAACTCAAGTTGATCGCCCGCGATCCCTGGCTGGTTTCCCAGACGTTGATGCAGGTTCTCTATCTCATCCCGCCGGCTGTCATGCTCTGGGTTAGTTTTGGCGAGAACAACGAGATTTCCGTGATCGTCGCCCCTGTTGTCGTGATGGCAGTCGGACAGCTTGCCGGCGGCCTTGCCTGGCTGACCATCTCCGGCGAGGATGCCCCGGACCTCATTGCAACAGCCCCGATTTCTGCGTTTACACGCCTGTGGGCGAAGGTGCTGTCGGTCCTGACGCTTATCGCAGCAATCATGCTGCCGATTTCTCTGAGCCTTGCGCTCATATCGTTCTCGAGTGCCGTGGTCACCTTCGCCGGCGCAATGGTCGCGGCGGCATGTGCAATCCTAGTCCAGCTCTGGTTTCGCGCGCAAGCCAAACGCACCACCTTCCGGCGCCGGCAGGTCGCTTCGAAGGCCTCGACGCTCGCGGAAGCAGCGTCGTCCATTGCCTGCGCCGCGGGCACAGCCCTTGTCGTGGCGGGAAGCCCGTTGGCGCTCCTCCCCGCTATTCTGCTCTTGTGTGTACTTGGAACCTCCTGGAGCATCAGTCCGAAGTACGGCGCAAACACCTGACAGGTTAGCGCGCCTGGATTGTGCAGTTTCTTGCCATCACCCAGCCGCATCCGATTCGAGACCACACGATGCGGACAACTTTCGTGACGCCGGCCGCATGGCGGCGGCTTCACCATCCGCCTGGGCGAGGACATGGGCAGCCCATCCCTGATCAAGGTCGCCCTAGGCGGCACCAGGGGCGCGCCGGTTCGTGTTTCCGGCGGGACAAGAGCATCGTGCGTTCAGGAGAACGCACATAAGATGCTCTACCACTTTAAGGTCGATCAGCCACCCGCTTGTGCATCACGGTGGCGCAATGCTCGCATAATGCCCTCAGATTGCCGCCTGTGGCCGTGAGGGATTGAATTCAACTTCGTCGAAGGCCGGTCGCCTTCGCGCCTTACAGGACATGCAGAAGCATTCGTCGATTTGGCAGGTTTGTTTCGGCTTTCGCCGTCCATCGAGAAAGGCCTTCAAATCCTGCCCAAGGATCAAGACGGGCCGTTGTTCCTTGAGGCAGGGAAGCCCCCGCCTTTCTACCAACGCCTAACCGTGCCCTTGGCAACGCCCAGCGCGCGAGCAGCTTCGGCAACGTCGTAGCTTCGATGGCCTTGATCCGGTGCCCGTTCGGACGTTTGCCAGCCACGTTAAGCCGCTCCGGTTTCCAAGAGCGCGCGAATATCCTCCACCCGCCAAACGGTGATGCGCTCGCCCAGCTTTACCGGCTTGGGAAGGCGCCCATCCTTTGTACCCGCCCACCAAGTGGACGTAAGCATCCTGTGATGCTTGCTGTTACCCATAAGTTCACGGTTCATGATGGGGCAGTTGCGCGATGCGGGCTCCTTCGACCAGATCTGCGAGTCGAGAGAAGCCTCGCCATATGACGGTTGTTCCTGGCGGCGGGTCGGAGGCGCGGTCGAGATAACCACCGAGCCGTGCGACTGCCCTGAGGTAGAATTCTAAGTCTCGCGAGACATAGATTTGTTTTCTGGAGTTGAGCGCTCATGCAAACGGCGCTCGATTTCGGTGAATACGGCAGCGGGAGATGCATCCGGTGCCTCGCGCCCGAGCATCGTTAGCCAAGAGACACGCCAGGCCAAAACGCAGCACAGCGCGATACAGTTTGCCAATCGGTCAGCCGTGGTGAGGAGCAACTCCTCGATACGGAATCCGGTCTTCAGTGTTCTGAAGAAGGTCTCAATCTTCCAGCGTAGACCCGCGCACCTGCAAGAATGGTCAGCACCAGATCGGCGGCTACCTTCGCCAGTCAGTCTTTTCCCGACTGACAGGCTGGGAGGATGTGAACAACGCCGACCGGCTTCGGTCTGATCCTGTGATGCGGCAGGTCGTTGGCGGCAAGGCGGTGAAGATCAGTGCCGCATCGGCGTCGGCCATGGGACGGTTCGAGACAGAGATGCTGACACTGCCCGGCAAGCTTGCGACTCTTGCTGAACTGCCCGGGCGCTGGTTCGACGCGGTGCACGACAAACAACCGCCGAAGTTCATCACACTGGGCATGGATAGCTCCGAAAGCCCCGTGCATGGCGAGCAGGAAGGGGCGATGTGGAACGGGCACTTCTGTTCCAAATGCCTGCATCCCTTGTTCGTGTTCAATCAGTACGGCGATATGGAACACTGCGCGCTTCGGCCCGGCAACGTCCATAGCGCTGACGGCTGGAAAGATGTCCTGAAGCCGGTGCTGGCGCGCTATTCCCGTTCGGCCCGCCCCTCACTCAAGCGGCGGCGCTTCCGTGCCGATGCGGCCTTCGCCATTCCCGCGCTCCTTGATCTGCTTGAGGATGAAGACTGGGATTACGCCATCCGGATCAAGGGCAATCCGAAGCTGCACTCCCAGGTCGACTGGCTGAGCAAGCGCTGCCCGGGCCGCCCGCCGAACCACATCGTCCGTCATTACACCAGCTTCCACTACCGGGCGAAGAGCTGGTCAAAGCCGCGCCGCGTGGTCGCCAAGGTCGAGTTCCATCCAGGCGAGCTGTTCCCGCGCGTGGGCTTCATCGTCACCAACCGCAGCCTGCCAAACGAGCGGGTGCCGGCCTTCTACAATGACAGAGGAACAGCCGAGCAGCACATCAAGGAAGGCAAGTACGCGATCAAGTGGACCCGGCTCTCCTGCATGCGTTTCGCGGCGAACGCTGTCCGGCTTCAGCTTCATGCGCTGGCCTACAACCTCGCGAACTTCCTGCGCACGTTGGCGACGCCGGAGGTATTCGAGACGTGGTCCCTAAAAAGCCTGCGCGAACGCCTGATCAAGACCGGCGCGCGCCTTGTGCGTCATGGGCGCTACGCCATCTTCCAGATGGCCGCCGCCACGCTGCCGAGGAAGATATTCGTGGGGGTACTCGACTTGATCAATGGCCTGCGCGGGCCGCCAGACAACCCGGCTCCGGCATGAGCGTCACCGCGATCAGATATGTTCAGCGCCGATTCAGGGACAGAATTGGCGTGTCTGCCTTTCCGACCAGCCCATCACAAACAGCGTTCGAAGCGCCAAACTCACGCTCCGCGTCGATGAAATCGCTAACACAAGCGCTCGGCGCTCGCCGCTCAAGCTTGATCCCGCCGCCACTTCGCGCCTACGATGGAGACCGAAGAACAAATGGGAAATCCGCATTTATACAATCAGGTTGCATTTATACAGTCAGGTTGTATATCGATTATTTCATTGACCGTTGCAACCCATAAAAACTTGTTTATTGGTCCATCACATTTTGGAGGGTGCTAATCCATGCCCACGCATGACGAACTCGTTAATCGCTTCAACTTGAATGATTCATCTTTGCTTAATGGCGTTCGAGGTCTGACAACCGTTACGATCTCCGGTCGAACCTTCGTTCTCGGAGCCTCGTCAAATGCCAACAGCGTTGTTGTTTATGAAGCTCTGCCAGGAGGGCAACTTACCTTCATCTCATCGTTTGACGATGATGCTGCGATCAACATGAATTCGCCGCAAAACATCGTAACGACGGAGATAGGGGGGGCGACCTATGTCTACGTCAATTCGTTTTATGGTGATGCCATTCAGATCTTCACGCTCGCTGCGGACGGTACTCTTGCCTTTGTACAGGAAGTGGTGGATTCGGCGTCTACTGAGTTCAGTGGCACTGAAGGTGAGATGACAATAATTGATGTCAGCGGCGCACTCTACCTGGTGGCGGGTGGCAACGACGACAACGGCATTACATCGTTCCGTATTGGCGCCGATGGACGACTCTCCGAACGGTCCAGCTTAGATGATGCTGATGACACAGCCTATGGTTTGGGCGGGGCCACATCCATCGCTTCCGTCAGTTTCGGCACGACGACCTTGCTTTACGTCGCAAGTTACGATGAGGATGCGATCGCGGTCATCTCCATTGATGCGGCAGGCAATCTAAACCATCTCGGCGCTGTCTATGACAGCGATAACAACAATTACGAACTCAATGGCGTTTATGCGCTTGAGACCGTCCGAATAGACGGAAAGACATATTTGATCGCCGCAGGCTTTCAGGATGCTGGTATCAGCATCTTCCGAGCACGTCCCGACGGCTCTCTGACAAACGTCACAAATATTGCCGATACCGCGCAGCTTGGCCTCTATGGAGTCACAGAACTCGATGTCTTCGAGTTCGACGGACGTTGCTTTGTAGCCGCAGTCGGTCAGTACGACGATGCTGCTTCCTATTTCGAACTGGGATCGGATGGTTCTCTTAGTGTCGTCGACACGGTCTTCGACGATGTAGAACTCAATCTCGACAACGCAGTCGACGTCACTACGATGGTTATCAATGATCGGGTGTTTCTGGTGACATCGAGCAACAACGAAGACGGCCTCTCTGTCTTCGAAGTGGGTGTCTCCAGCGATACGATAGAGGGCACATCGAACGACGACGTCATTGTCGGCACGCAACTCGACGACACCATCGAAGCGCTCAGAGGAAATGATGTCGTCCTGTCCGAGGACGGAGATGACACCGTTATCGGAGGAGACGGCGACGATATTCTGCAGGGCGGTGCAGGAAACGATATTCTCATCGGTGACGAAAACGAAGTACAGACAGATTTCGACACGACCACGATTCCGTCAACGGACCAGGAATTATCGATCTCTCTCACTCTCCCCGCGGATTCCAGCAGCGGAACGATCGACATCGAAGGATTCATTAGCCGCGTTCCGGTTCAAGGCAACGAGTTCAATATTGTCTATGTCGTTGACGTATCGAGTTCGATGGCTTCTCAATTTTCGGGAGCTGAGACCGTTGGAGACATCAACGGAAACAATAGCTCCGACGAGCTTATCGATGGTACGATTCTCGCTTTCGAAGCGGTGCACCAATCGATCATCGACGCCGGTCTAGGTGGCTCCGATGTCGGCATCGTGACCTTCAACTCTGCAGCCGGCCTGGTGTACTCCGGCTCTGCGAGTGGCGACGTTTCCGGCACGTTGCGCAGTCTCACTGCCAGCGGCAACACCGATTTTGAAGCAGCGCTTCAGGAAACTATAAGCTATCTACAGGGTGCAGGGACGGGCGAGAACCGCATCTTCTTCATCTCGGACGGCGCAAATAATGGTGGCAGCACGGCTTTTGCCGATGAAGTTGCGACCCTACTGGATGAAAATGGTCTGAACGCAGAGATCCGCGCAATCGGACTTGGTAACAATGCGAACCTGGACCAGTTGGACTTGTTGGATGACGGAATTGACAATGACTCGTCCGAACGTGTCGTGACACCCTCGACCTTGACGGCCTTGCTGTCGGGAACGCCGGTAGAGACGAGCGAGGTCGCCCACCTCGAAATCCTTGTTAACGGGACCGTCGTTCGTACCTTATTTCCGGACGAGTTTGAAGTCACACCACTTGGTTTGCGCTATGAGGCGAGCATCTCCGGCCTGAATGTAGACGCCGACGACGTTATTACGGCGCGGTTGGTGGCGTCCGATCCGGCGAGCACAATGGCGACCGTCAGCATCGTACTGGACAACTCGGCGCAGGCGAGTGGTGACGACGTACTCATCGGCGGTGAAGGCAGCGATGAATTGCGGGGCGGAGGTGGCGCCGACACGCTGATCGGCGATGCGGGCAATGACCGATTGCTTGGCGGCACCGGCACCGATACGCTGATTGGCGGCGAAGGTAATGACCGCTTGGAAGGTGGCGGTGGGGTCGATATCCTCAATGGTGGCGAAGGTGAAGATGTCATCGATGGCGGCGGCGGCATGGACATAGTCAACTATAGCGGCTCGACCGCACGCGTCGTCGTCAATCTTGGATCGCAACAGGCGATCGGTGGTGACGCTGATGGAGACCACTTATCATCGATAGAAGGTGTCACCGGCACTGTTTATCGTGATACGCTTCTGGGCAGCGCAGGCGACAACATCCTTGAAGGCGGTGACGAGAGCGATCTGCTCGACGGTCGTGAAGGCAACGATACTTTGCGTGGCGATAATGGCAATGACATTCTCAAGGGTGGCGGTGGCGACGACATACTGTCGGGAGGTGACGGCGAGGATCTGATTTTCGCCGGGTCGGGCAACGATACCGTCTTCGGAGGGGATGGCTTCGATCGCATCTACGGTGGAGCCGGTGACGATCAGATCTATGCCGGTTCGTCGAACGATATCGTCAATGCCGGCGACGGTGCCGATGTCATCAATGGTGGTTCAGGCAACGATCTGATCTACGGGCAGGCTGGGTCGGACAACATTTTCGGGGCGGATGGTAACGACAAGCTCTATGGTGGTGATGGCAACGACATATTGTCGGGCGGCTCAGGGGGCGACCGCCTCTATTCCGGACAGGGAAACGACGCCATATTCGGTGGCGGTGGCAGCGATCTGATCTATTTCGACGCAGGAGACGACAAGCTGTACGGCGGCTCCGGCGCGGATCGCTTTGTTATCTTCGCAGATCAAGGCGCCGACCACCTGTTCGACTACACCAGCGCGGATATTCTAGACATTTCCGGCTTCGGCCTGACCGATGGCGCCGGTTCGGACACAGACTGGCTAGTGGCAACGACATCCGTCATCTCCGTAGGCGGTGGCGCGGATACGCTTATCACCTGGGATGGTGGTGGAACCTTGCGCATCGAAAACACCACTGTGGCTCAATTGATGGATGATGATTTCATCTTCTTCTGAGGTGCCTCTGATCTACTCCCCAATCGTTGGATAGTTTTCGAGGTGATTAAGCTACTCTGTAACCGCTGTTCTGTCCCCACGTTGCTCTGTCTCTCAAGATCTGTGATCGGCTGATCATGTTGGATTGAGAGGGAGTTTCTCCATGGAGACTACGATTGAGGTTCTGACGGACGGGCGTGAGACTGGCACCCCGCGCCGTTGGCCAGACGATGTAAAGGCGCGGATCGTTGCGGAGAGCTTGCGTCCAGGCGTGACGGTGAACGAAGTTGCCGGCCGTTCCGGTCTGAAGCCGAACCACCTGTCGGCATGGCGAACCCTGGCACGGCGCGGCAAGCTGGTTTTGCCCGCTCCGGAAGATGACGTGGAGTTTGCGGCCATGATTGTCGCGGCGCCGGGTGAACCAGAAACTGCCGTTGAAACGGAACGCCCTGAGATCCTTATGTAAGCGGCGGCTGGATCCCACCTGTTCGCTCCCGTCGTGATGCTGGAATCCATACCCATTGTCGATTTGGGGATGGAGGCAGGTTTGGGAGTCCATAGAGAGCTCCATATGGAGTCCGTATGCGGTTATGAGATTTTGCCGCGCGACACGGGAATGCGCCGTTGGCCCAATGAAGTGAAGGGGCAGCTTGTCGCGGAGACCTATCTTCCCGAGGTGACAGTGAACGAGGTCGCCCGGCGTGTCGGCATGAAGCCCAACCATCTCTCGGCATGGCGGCGTTTGGCGCGGGAGGGCAAACTTGTGGTGCCGGATCTTCCGGGAGCGGAGTTTGTACCGGCCGTTCTGGAACCGTCTCCGGCGCCCGTTTAAGAGGATGCGAAGCCGCTGGCCGCGGTGGAGATCATTTACGGCGGAACCATAATCCGGCTGGAAGCTTCCGTGAGCCCGGACAGGATTGCTGGGATCGTGCGCGCTCTTGGGCGTGGATCATGATTTTCCCCTCGATACCATTGGCTGACAGGCGAATGGTACATTCGCCGAGAGGCCGGGTGCGTATCCTCGTGGCGACAAAGCCAGTCGACTTCTGAAAAGGACATGATGGGCTAAGCGCCCTGGTCCAGTCCGTTTTGCGCAAGGACCCGTTCACCGGCACGGTTTTTGTGTTCCGGTCCAGGCGAGCCGACCGCTTGAAGCTCCTGTATTTTGACGGCACCGGCCTGGTCATGGCTTACAAGCAGCTGAGCGAGGACAAGTTCCGTTGGCCCCGGCGCCAGGATACGGTGGTGCGGCTGACGAGCGAACAATTGCACTGGATCCTCGACGGCATCGATATCGATGCAATGGTCCGCCATCCAGTGCGGCACTACCAGGTCGCTGGTTGAAGGTTCTCGCATTCCGCGGTTGACGCAGCCGGGCGGTTCAGATTCAAGAATCCGATGAATCGAACCGGCAAACCGACTGTTGAAGAACTGATGGCGCAGTTGGCCGCCAATGCCGCCGAAATCGCCGCGTTGAAAGCGGAGAAAGAAGCGCTCTCGCAGCGCGTCGTCAAACTCGAGGAAGAGCTGGCGCTTGCTCGGCTGCATCGGTTTGAGCCGCGTAGCGAAAAGCGTGCTGATAGGGTCTTCAATGAAGCCGAGCAGGTTGCAGCCGAGGACGAAGCCGACGGCGAAGATGGCGCTGTTGTTGACCTGCCGGACACCGGATTGCCGTCTGCGGACAAACCGGAAGGCAAGAAGCGCGGCCGCAAGCCGCTGCCGGAAAACCTGCCGCGCGAGCGCGTCGAATATGACCTACCCGACGATTAGAAGGCCTGCCCGTGCTGTCATGGCCAGATGCATCGCATGGGCGAGACGGTTACCGAGCAGCTTCATATCGAGGTGAAGGCGAAGGTCTTGCAGAATGTGCGGTTCAAATATGCTTGCCGCCATTGCGACCGCACCGGCATCAACACGCCGGTCGTGACCGCGCCGATGCCCGTGCAACCGTTGCCGGGCAGTATCGCCACGGCCTCGACGCTGGCCTTCGCCCTGGTTCACAAATACGTCGATGGCACGCCGCTCTACCGCTTAGCTCAGACCTTCGAGCGTGCGGGCGTTCCTGTCAGCCGTGGTGCTCTCGGCCACTGGGTGATCGGTTCGAGCGAGAGGCATCTCGCCCGCATCTATGACGCGCTGAAGCTGCGGCTCAGATCGCAGTCCCTCATCCATGGCGACGAGACGACGGTCCAGGTGCTGAAGGAAAAGGACAAGCAAGCCACCAGCACATCGTACATGTGGGCTTATCGGAGCGGCGAGGACAGCGACGAGCCGATCGTGCTGCTCGACTATCAGCCGGGCCGCGGCCAGATCTACCCGCAGGCCTTTCTCGGCGACTATCGCGGCCTGTTGATGAGCGACGGTTATTCCGCTTGGCGCACGCTGGAGAGCGCCACCCACCTTGGATGCAGGGCTCATTCAAGACGGCGCTTTGTCAATGCGCTCAAGACGAGAAACAAACCCGGCGGGCCGCCGGAGCAGGCGCTCAAGTTCTTCGAACAGCTCTACCGGGTTGAAGGCCAAGCGCGAAACGAAAAGCCGAACAAGGGGGAAACGCGAGATCACTGCATTTGCCGCTTTCGTCAGCAGCACAGCGTCCCCGTCCTGAACGCCCTCAAGGAATGGCTCGACGCGATCGCTCCGAAGGTCTTGCCGGACAGCAAGCTCGGCGATGCCGTCTCCTATACGCTGAACCAATGGGACTATCTGACGCGCTACACCGAGGACGGCAGGATGCCGATAGACAACAACCTTCTGGAACGCGACATCAGAATCTTTGCGACGCGTGTTTCATTATGCACTCCATATTCAAGTGTCTGTAAACATTGGAAGTGTGTCCGCGTCGAGTTTGCGACACGGGCGACCCTTTCGGGCTATCGCAGTTTTGACGGACTCCGACGCCAGGTCGTCAGCGCGAATTTGATACGGCGCGCCCGGCACGACCTGCACAGCTGGAAGAATACCGGTCTTGATAAGTCGCCGTACGGCGTGGTGTGTCACGCCTAAAGCCCTTGCGGCTTCACTCATGGTGAGCCAGTCGCCACCTTTTTCGGCAGAACGGTAGGCGTGGATGCCGCGAACCCGTCGAACCGATGAGACACGGTGCGCCGTCCACGTCTTGCCCTGGCCAGTAGGCAAACCCATACGATTAAGCGACGCGGCGATATGCTCGTCAGACCAACGGCCAGCCATGCTGCGCATCACTGCCAACGCATCGTCAGTTGTCGCGCAACCATGCTCTCCCGGTTGGGGTTTGCGAACGCGCAACTCTGAATGCTGGCCACCTCGCCAGTGGATCGTAAGGACAATGTCGCGCACCGTATCGTCGACATCGACGATGATGTCGGCGATTAAAGTCCGTAGCAGCTGCTGACGGGCACGCATTGTGACATCGGGGGCGTTCCAGGCTGCGGACAGGTTTTCCGCCATGTTGGCAAAAGCGCTTGGGTCAACCTCGATGGTCGATGAGTTTTCGGCCGGCTTGCGTGCTTCAAGATCTCGCACACGGCGTAACGCTATTTCCCAGTTTTTCTCCAACTGGGCGGCGATTAGACGATTGTCGGGATCACAGGCTGCGTAGCGGCGCTCGGCGAGATTGGCGTCGTAGCGCGCTTGCCGAAGTTCCAGATCGAGGATCTGGCGTTGATCATCTTGTCGTTCCCGGTGCATCCGCTCCGCCTCAAACGCAGCCTCGATCGCCAAGGGTTCTACCGCGCGCAGCAGTTCACGCGCAACAGCCGCATCCGCCCGGGGCCCACCGAAGGTCATGCACCTGGGCAAGCCCATCATCAGGTTGGGCTTGTCGCAGCGATAGACCGGCCGACTTTGCGGGTTCCCTGTATAGGTAACGGTCAGCCGCCGGCCACACCGGCCACATGTAAGGATGCCTGAGAGCAAAGCTCGGCCTCCGCGGCCCGATTTCACACCGTCGGCGCGACCGTAGTTGTTGAGCGCCAACTGTTTTTGGTTTCGTTCGTATTCGTCCCAGCTGATGTACCCTTCGTGATGATCCTTGATAAACACTTCCCAGGTCCCAACCGGCTTGCGGTGGCCATAGCTCCGCCGCGCGCGCCCATCGACGATGGAGGTCCGTTTCTCGCTTTTCCCGTAAACATAAACGCCTGCGTAAAACGGATTTTTGAGAACGGATATCACGTTGCGATAGCGGATCGGCAACCAGGTAAAGCTGGTCATACGACCCTCATCCGAAGGTCGAGGGAAGTGGATTTGGTCAGCCGTCATCGATAACAACACCTGGCGCGCGCTGCCCAACTCCCCGAAGCGGGCGAATATGAGCCGGATCACCTCCTGCAAGCGTAGATCAGGATCGAGCCCCAGACCCGCTTCGCGGTGCCAGATGTAACCGAATGGGACTGATAAGCGTAGTTCGCCCCGGCGCGCCTTCGACCTGGCGGCATCCAGCATCCGCGTCCTGAGCACGCCGAGCTCGAACTCGCTGATGCTGCCTTTCATACCCAAGAGCAGACGATCATTGGGTTGGCTGGGATTGTATATGCCGTCGTGGTCAAGGACACGGGCTTCAACGAGTCCGCACAACTCCAGAAGATGGTGCCAGTCACGGCCATTTCGCGCGAGCCTTGACGCATCCTGGCACAAAACAGCGCCCACTTTGCCTGCACACAGCCATGCCACCAGACGATCAAAACCGGGGCGCGCCACTGTCCCGCTCGCGGATCGCCCGAGATCGTCATCGATAACCTCAACGTCGATGAATCCGTGCTGGCGGGCAATGTTGACGAGGTCGTATTGCCGCCGCTGGCTCTCCAGGTTGGTCATGACCTGGGACTGCGTCGATTGCCGCACATAAACGACGGCTTTGCGCTTCAGGAGTTGCGTGGGGATCAATTCAACGCCGGTCATCATCGAGATCCTCCACGATGAGGCCGGCTGCCTGCATCAGAACTTGCGCAAGCGCGGTTACGACCTCCGTCCGCTCCGCCTCGTTCATCCCGTCCACCTTGCAGGGCTCGAACATCATGCTCATCTGCCTTCCCGCAGTCGGCGCGGGCGCGTTGTGCTGCTTCATCGACTTTCTCCCTTGCGATTCCATTTTCGCTCTGGGAGTGTGCGGGAGCAGCAGACGGCGTGACCAGCCTCTTGAGATCCGACAGCGCTGCAAGATCAACCTGTGGCTGGCCAATTCTCATGTCGGCGCAGACGAGGGGATCCACCATCCAGCCAGGAACGGAGACAACAATGCCAGACGGTCCTTCTATTTTGAGAAACTGACCAGTGGCCCGCTGCTCTACCTGCCGCACGATAACCTTCTGACCGAAATAGGGATGCCAACGATAATGAACTTCCCACTCTTCGCCGACATGGGCAGAATGAACGGGTGATGGGCACCGGCAGGAAGAGTTGGCTGTTCAGCGACACTGTCGAGGGAGCCAGGGCCAGCGCCGTTGCCTACAGCCTGATGTTGACCTGCCGGGCTTGCGGCGTCGAGCCGTTAGCGTGGTTGCGCCACGTCCTCACCGAATTGCCTCAGCGCGCCAGCGACGCCGACATCAACGATCTGCTGCCCTTCAACTTCCCCAAAACCACGGCCGTCTGAGCCGATACGATGCCTTCCTCTGTCGCAAGGCAATCCGTCGAAATCGCCAGCGTCAACGTGCAGGGAAATGAGCGCTTACGCTCAATCCACTTTCTTGCTCGGCATAAATGTTGTCGTCTCTCGACGTCATTTTATCTCGGGAGGAGACCACATTGTCAAAGTCGAAGGAAGTTCTGCTCGAATGTACGCGATTGATGGACCCTGGCGCCTTGCGACCGTTCGTGGAAGCGTTCACGAGCCGATTGTCGAGCCTGGGACACACCCGCTTGACGGTGTCAGGCTACGAAGCTTCGGCCCGTCACTTCGGACATTGGCTGCAAAGCACCAAGATCGCTGTCGCGGAGATCAACGAGGATACGGTTCGCCGCTTTGCGCGACATCGATGCCGCTGCGCCGGCGTCCGACGAGCCGATCGCCTGTCCGCCAAATACGTGAACCGGACGCGGCGGTTCGTAAGCTTTCTGGCGGAATGCGGGGTCGTAATGCCATTGACGCAGGATGAGCCGCGTGCCCACGACGACCAAGTTCTTGCATTCCAGATTTGGCTGAGACGGCACCGGGGCATTTCTGAGCGTACAATCGGTCGCCATGGCCGGATGGTGATGCGGCTGCTTCCCGCTTTGGGTCCCGATCCAAGACACTACGATGCCGGTCTCATTCGGCAAGCGATCCTGGGGGAAGCGCAGCGCAATTCGCCGGCAAACCTCAAGACGATGACGATGGCGTTACGAGGCTACCTCAGATATTTGGCAACCCAAGGCCTGTGCCAACCGGGCCTTGATCATGCGATCCCGACGGTTCCGCTATGGCGGTTGTCGGCCTTGCTGCGCTGCATCTCAACAGCGGAAGTCGAGCGGGTCATTGCGTCGTGCGACGTAACGACGCCAATGGGCATCCGCGACCGCGCGGTGCTTCTGCTACTTGCACGACTCGGCCTACGCGCCAGCGACATTTCAGGCATGCGCCTCAACGATATTGACTGGAGCGAGGGAACCTTGCGCGTTCACGGTAAAGGACGTCGCGAGGTCCGGCTTCCGCTGCCTCAGGATGCTGGCGACGCGATTATCGATTATCTGCGAGACACCCGTCCGCCTGCAGCCTGTGAGCAGATCTTCCTGCGGACTGTTGCACCGTTTCGGCCGTTGGTGAGCGCGAGTGTCTCGAGCATCGTCAGCCTTGCGCTCGCGAGGGCCGGCATCGACCACGCTCCCTCCCGAGGCGCCCATCTTCTGCGGCACTCGGCAGCTACAAGCATGCTGCGGGCCGGCGCCATGCTGGACATGATTGGAACCGTGCTGCGCCATCGGTCGGTCGACACCACCGCCCATTACGCGAAGGTTGACGTCGACATGTTGCTTCGGGTTACCCAGCCCTAGCCGGGGAGTGCGTCATGCTGAGCCAGGATCTCGCACGCTATGTGGAACTGCAGCATAGGCTGGGCTACAGGTTCCGCGTCCAGAACACGCTGTTGAAGAGCTTTGTTGCCTTCGCCGAGCGACACGACGACCGACATGTCCAAGCTGCCCGCGTGCTCGAATGGGCGAGCCTTGCGCCTTCGCCGGCGCAATGGTCGCGGCGGCATGTGCAATCCTGGTCCAGCTCTGGTTTCGCGCACAAGCCAAGCGCACCACCTTCCGGCGCCGGCAGGTCGCTTCGAAGGCCTCGACGCTGGCGGAGGCTGCGTCGTCCATAGCTTGCGCGGCAGGCACAGCCCTAGTCGTGGCGGGAAGCCCGTTGGCGCTCCTCACCGCTGTCCTGCTCTCGTGTGTGCTTGGAACCTCCTGGAGCATCCGTCCAAAACACGGTGCAAACGCCTGATGGATCAAAGATCCGCCCATGCCGTTGCCACCTGCCTGGTCGCTGCCTGCGATACCGGCAGGTGTGAAGGCTGTTGACCGGCGGTCGCATCGTCACCATCTGAGCCTCGTGCGGGACGACCCGTGCTTTCCATTCAAATCCCGGGACGGCCCGGGACGAAATTGGAAAGTCATACCGTGGCCTGGATCTATCTCGTTCTTGCCGGTGTCCTGGAAATCATTTGGGCGTTCTTCATGAAGAAGTCCGCAGGGTTCACGCTCATCGTGCCCAGCACGATCACCGTCGTTACAATGATCGCGAGTTTCGCCCTTCTCTCGATCTCAATGCGATCACTCCCACTTGGCACTGCCTATACGGTTTGGACCGGAATTGGTGCCATAGGCGCTTTTTCGATTGGCGTCCTGGTGCTGGGCGAAGCGTTAACGCCAATACGGCTGATTGCGGCGCTGCTGATCATGGCAGGCATCCTGCTCATGAAGTTGTCCGGTTCAGCTGCCCAGATGTTCAGTCCCGGCACCTGATGGCGTGCCGATGTGCCTTCACAGGCTGAAGGGATCGTTGGCCGACGGCTTCAGGCATACCCCATCGAAGACCGGGATCACCCCCCTGCGCCCGGCTTGCGGCCTGAAGCCGCCCGGGCGTTTTAATTGAAAATCGCCGATTTAGCCGGTGATCCGCAACTTGTCAGCTTATGGCTGCTGCCGCGGCAGCAGGAGGTGCCACCGGTTCAGACTGGCGGGTTTCCTTCGCTTCCCTGACAATCGGCTCATCGTGCTGACGGCCTTTTCGCTTCGGACCGCCATTTTGGCCGAGATCGTCCACTTGCGCGGGGCGCCCCAGTAGGAAACCCTGTCCTTCGTCGCACCCTTCCTGCTGCAGCGCCGACATCTGCTCGGGTGTTTCGATCCCTTCAGCAAGAACAGGTATATCGAGGCTTTTCCCCAGAGCCAGCACCGCCCGGACGATGGCCTTCGACTGGCGATCCTGTTCCATGCCCCCAACGAATGCACGGTCGAGCTTGATCTTGTCGAACGGGAAAGTCCGCAGCGTTTCGAGCGAGGAGTAACCGGTGCCGAAATCATCCAGCGCCAGGCCGACACCCAGGTCCTTTATCTGGCGCATGATGTGCAGGGAACGGACCTTGTCTTTGACAAGGGCGGTTTCGGTCAGTTCAAGCTCCAGCCGCCGCGGCGAAAGCCCGGTTTTTACCAGTGCTTCGTGAACGAGGCGGGGCAGGTTCGAATCCATGAACTGGACAGCGGATACGTTGACCGCAACCTTGTATTCCGGGTCCCATTTGGCTGCGTCCTCGCAAGCCTGATGAAGCACCCAGGCCCCAAGCGGTGCAATGAGGCCGTTTTCCTCGGCGACGGGGATGAACTCGGCAGGCGAGATTGGCCCGATCACGGGATGCGTCCAGCGCACCAATGCTTCATACCCCAGGATGTTTCGCTTGGGATCAAGCGACATCTGCACCTGGTAGTGGACTTCAAGCTCGCCCCGTTCAAGGGCCTGCCGCAGATCTTCCGCGAGTTGCCGCCGATTGCGCACCGATGCGCCGATCTTGGCATCGTAGAAGCAGATCGTCTCAAGAAAGGCGTGCTTCGCATGATACATGGCGAGATCGGCGTTGTTGACGAGTTCGTCCGCGCTCCTTGCATCGTCTGGCCAGACCGCCGCCCCAAGGCTCGCCCCGACGACATTCTCCATCGCTCCGACCTTCAGAGGGCGGCTGAAGATGCCTTCGATCCGCCCGGCGAAGTCAAAGATTTCACTTCTGTTCGCGAACGGCTTGATGGCTGCGAATTCATCTCCGCCCAGGCGGGCGATGAATTCATCGTCCCTCAGGCACTGCTCCATCCGCCGGGCAAGAATGCGCAGGACTTCGTCGCCGGCCGCATGTCCGAAGGTATCGTTGATTTCCTTGAACCGGTTGAGATCGATGCCGATCACGGCCAGCTTCCTGTCCGCGGCAAGCCCATCGGCAAGGAGCTGGGTCAGATGCGCCTGAAAACTGGAACGATTCGGCAGGCCGGTCAGGGCGTCGTGCGAGGCGACATGATGAAGTTGCCTTCTGGAAATCGCCCGCGCATTCGTGTCAATCAGGAAGCTCGTCAGTCCGGTTCCCACGACGATGAGCGCGACAACGGCGATGGCCAGCGCGAGCGCTATGATGGCTTGCGTATCCACCTGCGGAAAATTCTGCGACATCGGCGTAATCCGAAACGCCGTCATACCGGTGAAATGCAAACTCACGATACCTGTCACCATCAAGGCTACGGACACCCAGTAAAGCCTCGTCCCGAGGTAAGTGCGCCAGATGAGGGAAACGGCAACAGCGGTGAAAATCACCGCAATAATGACGGAAGCCAGAATGTATCCGAACTGCCATTCCACGAGGCCGACAACTCGATAGGCCAGCATTCCGCTATAATGCATGGCCGCAAACGAAAGGCCCGCAAACGCACCGCCCATTCCGGCAAAAACCTTGTTGCGGCCAATCCCGCTCAGCAGGAAACTGACAAAGAGCCCGCCCATTGCGATCACCAGCGACAGCAGGGTCAATACCGGATCGAAGGAGACGGCTGCATTGGGTTCGAACGCCAGCATTGCAACGAAATGGGTGGCCCAGACACCCCCACCGCCGGCAACCGCTGCCAGAAACTGCCAGCCGAGACGCTGCGTTCCACGCGCACGCACGCCTCGCCTCAACAATCGCAACGTGACGGCCGAACCGCACAAACAGACAATCGCGGCAAGAACCACAAGCGCAATATTATGCTGAAAAAGAATGCAACCAAGAACGGTGGTCATGTTCGGAGATATCCGTAAAAACCCTTACAACTTCCTTGCAGATAACATGTAGAAGTTACGAATAAATTGACCGCGTGAATGTTGTATAATGGAGGCAGCACAACCCCACCCGGGCGGCCACCCTCCTGCACCTCCAGAGCGCAGCTTTCCGAAGGAAGCAGTGTTCCCCGCGAACCGACCATCGGGCATTTGGTACCCTAAGGAGTGCCACAGAAACAAAAAAAGCTCCGGAAATCCGGAGCTTTTTTTGGTGTCTCGGATCGAACTGGATGATCCAAGATTATGTTTTGGTGCCCAGGAGAGGACTCGAACCTCCACGCCCTTTCGGGCACTAGCACCTGAAGCTAGCGCGTCTACCAGTTCCGCCACCTGGGCTGTGAGGGGGGCTTGTAAGGGTGGTTCCGGGGCTTGTCAATCGCTCTGTGACACTTTTTTTATCCGATTTTTGTTCCTGTGCACCGAGGCTTTCACAGGGGGCCCAAGAGGGGCCTTCACAGGCCCGCCGCAAAGGGCTAAGAAACAGCCAAGACCGGCCTCACAGAATTGCAGGGCCACACCCTTTTGGACCGACAGAAGGCCTTTTCGGATGTCCACAGAACTTAACGGCAAACTCGTCACGGTTTTCGGCGGCTCCGGTTTCCTCGGCCGCCATATCGTCCAGGCCCTCGCCCGGCGCGGCTACCGCGTGCGCGCGGCAGTGCGCCGGCCGGATCTTGCCTGGCACCTGCAGCCGCTCGGCGCCGTCGGCCAGATCATGCCGGTTCAGGCGAACCTGCGCTACCGCTGGTCGGTCGACCGGGCCGTGATCGGCGCGGACGCCGTCGTCAATGCGGTCGGCATCCTCGCTCCCTCCGGCAAGCAGAGCTTCGACGCCGTGCAGGCCTTCGGTCCGCGTGCCATTGCCGAAGCGGCGCGTGCAGCCGGCATCGACCGGATCACGCATATTTCCGCCATCGGCGCCAACGCGGAAAGCACGTCCGCCTATGCCCGCTCAAAGGCTGTCGGCGAAGCGGCCGTCCTGGAAACGCTGCCGGGCAGCGTCATCCTGCGCCCCTCCATCGTGTTCGGCCCGGAAGACGGCTTCTTCAACAAGTTCGCCGACATGGCCCGCTTCTCGCCGGTGCTGCCGCTGCTCGGCGGCGGCGACACCAAGTTCCAGCCGGTCTATGTCTGCGACGTCGCCGAGGCGGTTGCCCGTGCCGTAGACGGCCAGCTGAATGCGGGCGCAACCTATGAGCTCGGCGGACCGGAAGTCAAAAGCTTCAAGGAATGCCTGGACGAGACGCTTGCCGTCACCCGCCGCCAGCGCGTGCTGCTGCCGCTTCCCTTCCCGGTCGCCTCGGCCATGGGCAAGGTCCTGCAGCTCTTCCCCTATGCGCCTTTCACCGCCGACCAGGTCGAGCTTCTGAAGACCGACAACGTCGTCTCGGAGACTGCAAAGAAGGACGGCCGTACCCTGGAAGGCCTCGGCGTGAAGCCGGCGACCCTCGCCGCCGTGCTGCCGACCTATCTCGACCGCTATCGCGAACACGGACAGTACGACGCCCACCGGACGGCGTAAGCCGCATTTGCGAGACGGAATTCGGACGGGCCCTGCGGGGCCCGTTTTGTTTTGTCCTACCGGAATCAGCGGTGTTCTTAGGCCTGCGCCGTTACCCCCACCCCTAGCCCCTCCCCACAAGGGGGAGGGGAATCCGACTGCGGTTTTGGCAACTCTGAGCTCGCTAAATCCGGTCTGCAGCGTTCAGGGCAGAGGGCACTACCTCACAACAGGCAAGGCATAGTCCCCCTCCCCCTTGTGGGGAGGGGCTAGGGGCGGGGGTGAACGGCGCAAGCCGTAATGACGCGCGATCCCCCCACCACGCTGAGCAGACCGGGGAGATGGTGGACGGGTGTGAGGAGACATGGTGGACACTTGCCGGCAGCCTCGCCTCCCGACCAAGTGCCTTCCCCGCCACAGCTTTTCGTTGCTGCTATCGGATGCTTCGCCTAGGCTCGAACCGGGATGGGAGGCGCCGATGTCATTTCTTGCCAAGGTAACGCTGCTTTTCGTGGTCTTTGTCGATCTGCTCGGCCAGGGGCTGGTCTTTCCGATCATCAATTCCCTGGTGATGGAGCCGAGCGCCTCGATGCTGCCGGAGACGACCTCCGAGGCCATGCGCCATTTCGACTATGGCCTCATCATCGGTGTCTTCTTCCTCTGCTGGTTCTTCGGCGCGCCCTATATTTCCAAGCTGTCGGACGTGATCGGGCGCAAGAACGCCATTCTGATCTGCCTGTTCGGCGCCCTCGGCGGTTATGCGCTGACCATTGCAGCGCTCTATCTCAACAGCTTTGTCCTCTTGATCCTGGGCCGCGCGATCACCGGGCTGACGGCCGGAAACCAGCCGATTGCCCAGGCGGCGATGATCGACGGTTCGACCGACGACGAGGACCGCAACCGCAACATGGGCTATATCATCACCGGCGTCAGCTTCGGCCTCGTCGGCGGGCCGCTGCTCGGCGGGCTTCTCTCCGACCCGGTGATCCTCGGGAGCCTTGCCAGCATCAAGCTGCCCTTCTATGCCTGCTTCGTGCTGGTGGCGATTGCCATCGTGCTGGTGGTGTTCGCGTTCGAAGACCGCAAGGACGCCATCGCGGAACGGCAGCAATTCGTGTTCCGTCCCTCCGAGATCTTCGAGCTTTTGTGGCGGATCCGGAAATACCCGAAGGTGATGCGGCTGACGGCCGTTTTCTTCTTCTTCCACATCGCCAATTTGAGTTTCTACATCTTCGTCGACAATTACCTCACCAGCCGCTTCGGCTATGGCACGCTCGGCGGCTCCATGGTGATGCTGACCATCGGCGTCGCGCTCGCCTTTTCCAGCACCTTCCTGGTGGTGCCGGCGCAAAAGCGGTTCACGAAGGAAGCCATCCTGGGGATCACCTTCACGGTCTGGGCCCTGTCGGCGGCAGCCTTCATTGCCGCGCCCAACGCGCTTTTGACCTATATCCCGGTGTTCTGCTTCTATTTCGTCTTCGGCATCGCCTATCCGACCTTCCTCGGCCTTTATGCCGGGGCGGTCAGCGACAAGGAACAGGGCTGGGTGATGGGGGTGACGATCGCCGTCTTCACGCTGGTGGCCGGGGTGATCTCGCTCCTGGGCGGTGAGCTGATCGGCCTAAATCTGGACCTGCCGTTCTACGGCGTGATCCTGGCGTCGCTTGTGGCTCTGCTGGTCATGTTCCTGGCGTGGAACAAGCCGGAGATCAAGGCGCTGACGCGCCGGTCCGGCGGCTGACAGAGGGGAGGACTGCCAGCCGCCGAAGGGGGTCACGCATTGCGCGGCCCCAGCTTGATGCGGTCTTCGTGCATTTCGCGATAGCCGATTTCGGTGCGCTGCAGGCCGATATCCTTCAGCTCGCTCTCGCTCAGGCGAGAAAGAGCGCGATTGGTCTCCCTGCGGCGAAGATACTGCCGGAACTCACCGGCAAATACGCGAAGGGCAGTAAGCAGAAGGCCGCGGCTGTGTGCACGGCTGCGAAAAACGGTGTCGATCTCAAGGCTCATCTCTCTTCTCCGTGGGTTGGCAACCCGTTTGTCCCGGGCATGAGAAGAGAATGGCAATTCAATCCTGACAGCTGTGAGTCATGTTTGATCCCGTTCTGTTCACGGGGTATGATTTTTTTTCGACAGCCACCCGTCCCGGACCGATTCCCATGAACCCGATTGAACGTGCGCTCGGTATTCTCCTCCTGTTGACCGGCGGCAAGCTGGTGCCCGCGACCGTCCTGGCCGAACGCTTCCAGGTGTCGCTCAGGACCATCTACCGCGACATCGACCGGCTGATCGCGCTTGGCGTGCCGGTCGATGCGGAACGCGGCGCGGAAGGCGGCTATCGCCTCGCCAGCGGCTATATCCAGCCGCCGGTGGCGCTGACCCGCAACGAGACCGCCGCTCTGCTGGCGGCGATGGCGCTGGTGCGTTCCAGCCGCACCGTACCGCTGGCGGCAGATCTGAATTCGGCGGAAAAGAAGCTGCTCGCATCCCTGCCGAAAACCGTGCACGGGCTGTTGATGGAAGCCGACCGCATCGTCGGCATCGAACCGATCCCGCCGGACATCTTCCATGCCGGTACCAAGGCGGAGGCGACGGGCGACTGGCAGAAGGCGCTGGACGGTTTCATGGCCGGCATCCTCGACAGCAAGCGCGTGCGCTTCGACCACGTCAATCCGGTGCGCGACACCATTAAAGCACATGATGTCGAACCCTATGGCGTCATGTTCGACCGGGACCTGTGGTATCTCGCTGGGCGCTGCGTCGATACCGACACGCTGAAGGTCTACCGGGCGGATCGGGTGCGCGGGCTCGAGATCAGCGGGCTGTTCTTCCGCCCGGACAGGGAGTTTTCGATCAAGAGCCTTCTGGGAGGCGCCTGGCTCTCCAACGCCATGCGCCGCTGGGAGCAGGAAGAGGCGATTGCCGAAATCCTGATCACCCCGGCCCAGGCCAAGCGCCTCAGCGCCGACTGGTACTATCGTCACGCGATCTTTACGCCCGCGGGCGACGGCAAGGTGATGGTCAGCATTCCCTCCACGGACCGGGCCCGCATCCTGCCGCTGGTCCGCTGGCTTGGCCCCGGTGCGGAACTGGTGGGACCTGAGAACCTGCGCCGGGAACTGGCGACAGAGCTGGAGGCACTTGCCGGGCTTTATGGCGAACAGGCAAGACTGGACCGGTCGGCGTAAGGTGGAGGTCGGGGATGGCTCCTCCTCCCCTCTGGCATTCCGGCTTGCCAACAGCCCTCCTCCGCACCGTCATTCCGGACAAGCGCAGCAACGCTGCGCGCCGATCCGGAACCCAGCATTTCAGCGTGAGCGGAGCGAACACTACTTAAAGGGAATTGGACGCGCTTCCGCGCGAAATATATCTGGATCCCGGATCAGCGTTCGACTTGCGTCTCACTTGTCCGGGATGACGGAGATGGAGGTGAACGTGGTGTCGCCTACTCTAGCTCAGGCCCCTCACCCCAGGAAATAAAGCCCCGCGAATCCAGCGATGCCGACGCCGATGCGCCACCAGGCGAAGGGGGCGAAGCCGTGGCGGGAGACGAAGTCGAGCAGGCCACGAACCACGAAGACACCGGCAATGAAGGAGGCGACGAAACCGATGCCGATCAGCATGGCGTCATCGGCCGAAAGCACGTTGCGGTTCTTGTAGAGATCGTAGGCGAAGGCGCCGGCCATGGTGGGCATGGCGAGGAAGAAGGAAAACTCCGCCGCGGAGCGCTTGTCCGTGCCCATCAGCAAGGCACCGGCAATGGTGGCGCCGGAGCGCGACACGCCGGGCACCATGGCCAGGCACTGGCAGACGCCGATTTTCAGGCACAATGACAGCGGATAATCCATCACGTTGGTGTAGCGCGGCTTCAGCGGCAGGCGGTCGATCCACAAAAGAATGATGCCGCCGACGAGAAGCGTGGTGCAGATCAACGCCGGGGTCTCGAACAGCACTTCCTTGATGAAGCCGTGCAGCAGCACGCCGATAACGGCGGCGGGCAGGAAGGCGATGAGGATGCCTGCGACAAATCGCCGACTCGAGGAATCGCTCGGCAGGGAGATCGCGAGGGTCCAAAGACGGGAGAAATAGACCGACAGGATCGCCAGAATGGCACCGAGCTGGATCAGCACCTCGAAAGTCTTGCCGGTGCTGTCGAAGCCGAGAAAGTGGCCGAGCAACAGGATATGGCCGGTGGAAGAGACGGGAATGAATTCGGTCAGCCCTTCGACGATCCCCAAAATTAGAGCGTTTACAATCGTTTGGCCGTCCATTGTGTATCCCGTCTGCATTTGGCTTGAAGAATTCCAGCCAGACCAAGTATGTGTCGCGACTTGAAGGGCGACTCAGGGGCCACCCCGGACCGCCGCCTATTTGACGAAGCGGTGGGGTGGCGTCAAACCCTTGATAACCATATTCGGGGCAAACTCACCGCAATCGAGATCCGACACTCCGACGTTCCAACTTTCGTCATTGACCTAGTCTTGCCACAGTTCAGGCTCTTATCCGCTAAATGCTGACGCTTTATCACCATCCGTTCTCGCCATCGTCCAGGTTCATCCGTCTCATCCTGAGCGAATACGGTGCTGCCTTCGAGGAGCACATCGTGAACCCCTGGGAGCGGCCGCAGGCGCTCCTGATGCTGAACGCCGCCGGCACGGTGCCGGTGATGGTGGAAAACGAAGGTCCGGCCATCTGCGGTCCGGGTCCGATCATGGAGTATCTGGACGAGACCCGCGGCTATGCCGTCGCAGACCGGAGGTTGATGCCGGACCATCCGGACGCCCGCGCGGAAACGCGCCGCCTTGTCGAATGGAGCCTCGGCAAGTTCGACCAGGAGGTCATCGGCCATCTGGTGCGCGAGCGTATCTACAAGCAGATCATGCCGAAATCGACTGGAGGCGGGGAACCGGACTCGGCCGCGCTGCGCGTTGCCCGCGCCAATATCCACCATCATCTGAAATACTTCGGCTATCTGGTCGTCTCCCGCCGCTGGGTCGCCGGCGACCGTCTGACCTTCGCCGATTTTGCCCTTGCCGCCGCCCTCTCCTGCGCCGATTATCTGGGCGAAGTGCCGTGGAGCGCGGAAGAAGACATCCGGGGCTGGTATGCGCGCGTCAAATCGCGCCCGTCCATGCGTCCGCTCCTCGGTGAAAAGGTGCTGGGCATGCCGCCCGCACAGACCTATGCGGATCTGGATTTTTAACGGTACCTCTTGGAGCCCAAGACACAAAAGCTGCTGACTGCCTTTGAGGAAAAGGCGCGTGCGCTCGGTTTCGACGGTATCAAGATTGCCGCCGCCGGCAGCATTCCGTCCGCCGGCGGACGCTTGCAGGTCTTTCTGGACAAGGGTTACCACGGCACCATGGACTGGATGGCCGAGACGGTGGAAAGGCGTTCGTCGCCCGAAGGCCTGTGGCCCGAAGTCCGCTCGGTCATCATGCTGGCCATGAATTACGGGCCAGATGACGCGCCGGAGCATCATCCACTCGCCCATCTGAAGGACGGAACCCTTGGCGGCATCTCCGTCTATGCGCGTCACCGGGATTATCACGACATCATCAAGGGCCGGCTGAAGGAGCTGGCGAGTTTCCTGATCAAACGCGCGGGCGGCGATGTGAAGGTGTTCGTCGACACGGCCCCGGTGATGGAAAAACCGCTGGGAGAGGCCGCCGGTCTCGGCTGGCAGGGCAAGCACACCAATCTGGTCTCGCGCGAACTCGGGTCCTGGTTTTTCCTGGGGTCGATCTTCACGACACTGGAGTTGCCGCCAAGCGGCGCGGAACACGACCATTGCGGCTCCTGCCGCGCTTGTCTCGACGCCTGCCCGACCGATGCCTTTCCGGCGCCCTATCAACTGGATGCAAGGCGCTGCATTTCCTACCTGACGATCGAGCATCCCGGCCTCGTTCCGTCGGAGTTCCGCCAGGCGATCGGCAACCGCATCTATGGCTGCGACGATTGCCTGGCCGCCTGCCCCTGGAACAAGTTCGCGCAAGCCGCCAGCGAGGCAAAGCTTGTTGCGCGCAAAGACCTGATCAACCCGCCGCTTGCCGACCTCCTCACCCTGGACGATGCCGCCTTCCGGAAACTCTTTGCCGGGTCTCCCGTCAAGCGCATCGGACGGGGACGGTTCCTGCGCAACGTCCTGATCGCCGCCGGAAATTCCGGCGCGCCGGAGCTGCTGGACCGGGTAAAGACGTTGCTTTCCGATCCGGAGCCCGTCGTCCGCGGCACGGCCGTGTGGGCGTTTCGCCAGCTGTCCGGGCTGGAAGAGTTCCACTCCCGCAGGTCGCTTGCATTGGCGCAGGAGACCGACGGCAGCGTCCTGCAGGAGTGGCAGGCCTGACACGGCTCAGGATCTCATTTCCCGATTCGACGTTGTCATGAGTTTGGTTCATAGTCATGGACTGGCCACAGATGTCCACCTATATCGGGACCGACCCTATTTCAGCAGGTCGATACCGATGATCCGATTTGGAGCCAAGACATTGTTTTCGCAGCCTCACTCCCCGTCTTTCCCTACTCCAGCCAGGACACGTGCCAGGCTGTTTTTCCTCAGCACCGCCCTGGCGCTCGTTTCCGGCAGCGCCTTTGCACAGGACACCGGCGAAACCGCCTTTGAGGCCTATGTCGACGGACTGGAGGCTCTGGGGTTCCAGATCGAAACCGGCTCGGTCGATTATAACGAGGGCAATGACACGCTGACCGTCTCCGACATCGAGATGACCTTCAGCGGCACCATCGAGGATTTTCCCGCAGACGATCCGGGAGAAAGCGCTGCAAATGACGGATCGGGTGACGGATCCAGCGACGGGGCAACGCAGGCCGAGCCACCGAAACTGACGGATCTCGACTATGCGTTCACCTTCTCCAGCGGCACCATGACCGTCACCGGCCTTTCACATGAGGACGGGGATTTCGAAGCCGCCAGCTGGACCTATTCGGACGACGCGCAGATCGTGGTCACCGGCTCGGCTGAAGGCAAGGGCCGGATGAAAATCGACGGCCGCCTCAAGGGCATCCTTGCCGCGAATTACAGCTTCACCATGCCGGAAATCCCGGAGGAAGACCCGGCGCACCAGGTGAGCCGCTGGCTGCCCTTCGCCAGGGCGTTGGTCCTTACCTCCTATGACGAGGTCAAGGTCGACAATTTTGGCCTGACCTTCGAAGCCTATGCAGAGACGGACGGCAAGGAAGCGCTGGTTGTCTCCGGTACCTCGCAAATCGACGGTTACCGCATGGCGGATGTCGAAGACGGTCATGTGGGCGAATACACGATCGACAGCATGACGCAGAACATCAATTCCATCGATCCCGCATCGGGCCGGATGGTTGCGCAACGGACCAGCCAGGGCAAAACCGTCTATTCGGACATGGATATGGGGGCGATGCTCGATCTTTTCGATCCGGAGGTGCCGGAATCGAATGAGGCCATCGTGGCGCTCGGCTCGGCCTCCGCGATCGACTATTCGTCCACGCAGGACCTGGGCGACGGGGCCATGCTTGAGGTCACCGTCAACAAGGTCTCCATGGACGAGATGACGGTCCTCAAGCGAGACTTCGACTTTCTCGCACTGTTCGACGATGTTCTCGCCAAAAAGGAACCCACCCCCGAGGAGCTGATCACAGGCGTGTTCCAGCTCTACCGGTCCCTGGGTGTCGCCGATGCCCGGGTCAGCGGCATCAAGGTCGGCGTTCCCGCCATCGGTCCGCAGGAGCCGGTCGAAATCACCATAGATGAAATGGCGATGACCGGTATCAGCTCCGACGGCATCGGCGAGATGATGATTGTCGGCCTGGAAGCGCCGGACCTGCCGGAGGGTGCCTCCCTCAAACTCGACTGGGGCGCGATCGGCGATATCGAGTTCGCCGACTATACGCCCATGCGTGCCATGATCTCGACGCTGATGGCCGACCCCAGTTTTGGCGAGGACAATCCGCTCGACGTCGCCCGTGCCTTCATGCCGCTTTCCTTCGGCTATGAGATCGAAGGTCTCGACGTGACCATTCCGGAAAAGGGCCGCACCCAGATCGGCAAGGCGGAGATGACGGTTTCCACCACCGTCTCGCCCGTGCCGACCAGCTTCCACATGAAGAGCGAAGGCCTGCGGATGCCGGTGAGTGCCATCGAGGATCCGGAGATCGAAGCCCTGCTGGCGGCAATCGGCCTGGAAGAAATCGTGGTGTCGGACGAGACCCGGCTCTATTGGGACGAAGCCACTTTGGACCTGCGCCTGGAACGCATGATGGTGGATATCGAAGGCCTCGGCCGGGCGGAACTCACCGCACATCTGGCCAATGTTCCGAAGGGCCTCTTTGAGGACCCGGAGAACCAGGGCCAGATGGCGCTGGTTGTCGCCCAGTTCGTCGATGCCTCCCTGACCTTCAAGGACGCAGGCCTTGCCGCCAAGGGCCTCGCCCATGTCGCCGAAGCCCAGGGCATTCCGGAAAACGTCTTCCGGGAAGCACTGGTGGCGCAGGCCGTGCAGATGACCGCACCGATCCAGAACGAAGCCTTCACCAGCATGGTGAACGAGGCGGCTTCCAAGTTCCTGCAAAATCCGGGTGAACTGAAGATCACCCTGACCCCGCAAAAGCCGGTGCCGCTGGCGCAGATCCTCGGCTCGATGGCCGCCCCGCAGACCCTGCCGGACCTGCTGGCAGTGAAGGTTGTTGCGAACTGAGGCTCAGGGCTTCGAAGAAAAAAGGGGCGGTCAGTGGTTCAGCCCTAAATGTAAATGTGGGTGCATAGTTTAACTTCAACCCGAACCCCTTGGTCTCACAGGACTTTCGGGGTTCGGGCATCCTTTATTACAAACTGTAGCATGCAAAAAATGCTACTTCCCCTTTATCACCGTTTAGGATCGGAACCGTCCGTCGACAGATTTTTCTTCGGATCCTCATCGATCGCTTCACTCCCAGTCGATCCTCCTGACGCATAAAACCAAGACCAGTATTTGTTACCCTTTCGCCGGGAAGAACCCCGCACCTAAGCATGCAGAAACGCCTTCGCCCCATCCTCGCGACGCCGCGTTTCAATCTTCGCATTGATCATGGAAACAGCCGCATCATGCCCTTATGTCTTTTCGACACAGTAACTTTGTCGCCTTCGTCTGAATGCAACGATTAGCTAATGAACGCATCGTTCGCCGACTAAGGAACGTTCATGACAACTCCTCCCTTGTCGAGTACGGCCGCCGTATTGGGTTCATAGATCAAATAATCCATTAACCTGAGCGGGTCTGTCGAGGCGCCACCCAAGTCAGGCATCTTCACGAGATGTCCTTGGTGGTCTTGCGACCCGACGTTCGGTGTTAAATTTCCACGTCGTAGCTTTTCACGTTCATCATCCCGTTCGGGCTTATTTTGCCTTTCCTGATACCACTCTTCCTAAAATCGTCCCGTTCGGTACCTTTCTCTGCAACAGATATAGAAGTGTGATAAAATCATCCCGAAAGGGATGATTATGAGTATCGTCAAAGATCAAAATCAGCTCGGACAACTCATCCGCACCGAGCGAAAGCGCCAGAGGCTCACGCAAGAACAGCTTGCGGGACTATCCGGTGTTGGTGTGCGTTTTGTCCGGGAATTGGAGCACGGCAAGGAAGGCTGTCACATCGGGCTTGCTTTTACCGTGATGCAAACGCTTGGCTTGTCGGTCCGCGTGACAGGCCGAGGGAGTGATGCATGAGCCGAGCCCTGGATGTCTATTTGCGGGAAGAGAAAATCGGCCTCCTTGAACAGGACGAGAGCGGCCAACTTTCCTTTGCCTATGCCCCTGATTATCTCGCCGAAGGCAAGGTCGCCATTTCCGTTTCCATGCCGCTCCGCGAGGAAGCGTTTGCTGACGCAGTAGCGCGCCCATTCTTTTCAGGACTGCTGCCCGATGAGCGCGCACGCCAGCGCCTTACTTCCGCACTTGGTGTCTCCCGTGAAAATGCCTTCGGGCTTCTGGAGATCATCGGTGGGGAATGTGCGGGAGCACTCTCCCTTCTACCGCAAGGCCGGAGTTTGCCTGTATTCAATCCTTGCGAGATAGTACAGCTTGATGAAAAACAACTCGTCAAAGTTCTTGACCTCTTGCGGCTACGTCCGCTTCTGGGCGGTGAAGAAGGCGTGCGCATGTCCCTTGCAGGAGCGCAGGACAAGCTGGCTGTGTGTGTGCAGGAAGGTCAAATCTCGCTACAGAAAGACGGCGGGCCGACAACTCATATCCTAAAGCCCTTTATCGAGGGGTTGGACGGAACAGTCGAAAACGAGCTGTTCTGCATGATGCTGGCTGGGCGGATGGGATTGGATGCGCCATCCGTTTCGAAATCCTCGGCAGGGAAAACCGATTTTATCCTTGTGGAGCGCTATGACCGCCACGTTGAAAAGGACGGCTCGATCAGGAAGCTCCATCAGGAAGATTTCTGTCAGGCGCTCGGCGTGCCGCCTGAACTCAAATATGAAGAGGAAGGCGGACCGGGCGTTTCCCACTCTCAGGCGCTGATACAGGAATGCACGCAGCGTCCGGCAGCGGATCGGCTGACCTTCCAGAGAATGCTGATCTTCCATTACCTCGTCGGCAATGCCGATGCACATGCCAAAAACTACGCGCTTCTTTACCGGAATGGTACGCCCGATCTTGCGCCGGTCTATGATGTCGTCTGCACTGCCGCTTATCCGCGTCTTGCAAAGAAGATGGCCATGCAGATCGGCGGGCGTTCGCTGCCAGATACGATCCTTCTAGAACACTGGCTCACCCTTGTACCGACCACGAAAGCCGCACAACAACTACTGGTCAGAGAGCTTGCCCATATGGCCGGAGAAATCGGGAAAAAGGCAGATACCTTGCTGGAGGAACTGGAAGAAAGCGGCGTCTATCACCCTATCCTGAATACAGTGCGCCGGATAATCGGAACGCGCGCGAAGCTGGTTTTAAGTGCCGTGGAGATGGCATCATATTGAATAATACCTTCTGCGCAGCAGTAAATCAGCCGCTGCCCGGCGATTTCTGCCTCGGTGCAATCAAGCGACAGATCGCGTCATAATCGATGTAGAGTTGCAGGCGTTCTCGGATATCGCCGAATAAGCTCTCTTCGTAGGATCGTACATATAACCGCTTCGAATGCCGTCCCTCGCCTCATATGATTGAGCCGAGGGACATTGTATTTTCACCCACAACGAGGTTAGGGCTGTGGTCAGAGATCGCCCCAGTCATTTTCCGCTGCTCTACTCCGCCGCGTGCCGCTGTTCCGCGGAGCCGATCCTCGCCGCGCAGAACTTGAATTCGGGGATCTTGCCGAACGGGTCCAGTTGCGGGTTGGTGAGAAAATTGGCCGGGGCTTCCGAGAAGCAGAACGGGATGAAGAGCATGCCCTGCGAGACGTCGCGATCGGCCCGGAGCGTCAGTGTGATTGCTCCCCGCCGGGTTTCCACGCGCACCTGCTGGCCGACATCGAAGCCCGAGCGCTCGATGTCACGCGGGTTCATGGAGACGACCGCTTCCGGCTCGATGGCATCGAGCACCGCCGCCCGCCGCGTCATGGCGCCGGTGTGCCAGTGCTCCAGCATGCGGCCGGTCGTCAGCACCAGCGGGAAATCGTCGTCGGGCAATTCGTCCGGCGGCACGAGGTCCGTCGGCACGATGCGGCCGCGGCCATCGCTTGTCGGGAAGGACTGGCCGAACAGGATCTCGTTGCCCGGCTTGTCGGGAGCGTCTGCCGGATAGGTGACAGTGCCCTCACGCTCCAGCCGCTCCCAGGAGATGTTCTTGAGGGAGTTCATGTGCGAGCACATTTCCTCATAGATCGCCGGCACCCCGTCATAGGTCCAGTTCAGGCCCAGACGGTTAGCGAACTGGATGAGGATCTGCCAGTCGGCACGCGCTTCACCCGGCATCGGCACGCAAGGACGGCCGATCTGAACCTGGCGGTTGGTGTTGGTGTAGGTGCCGAGCTTTTCCGCATGGGCGGAAGCAGGCAGGATCACGTCCGCATGCCAGGCGGTTTCGGTCAGGAAGATGTCCTGAACGACAAGGTGCTTGAGGCTCGCCAGCGCCTTGCGGGCATGGTTCTGGTCCGGGTCGGACATGGCAGGGTTTTCGCCCTGGACGAACATCGCCTCGATGCCGCCGTCCAGAATATCGTCCATGATCTCGACGACCGTCAGGCCGCGCACCGGATCGAGCGTCCGGCCCCAGGCATCCTCGTATTCGGCGCGAATGTCCGGGTTCTCGACCGAGCGGTAGTCCGGAAACACCATCGGGATGAGACCGGCGTCGGACGCGCCCTGCACGTTGTTCTGCCCGCGAAGCGGATGCAGGCCCGTTCCCGGCCGGCCGATCTGACCGGTGGTGAGCGCCATGGCGATGAGGCAGCGGACATTGTCGGTACCGTGCACATGCTGCGACACGCCCATACCCCAGAAGATGATCGACTTCTGACTGGTGGCATAGAGCCTTGCCACTTCACGCAGGGTTTGCGCATCGATGCCGCAGACCGGCTCCATCGCTTCCGGCGTGAAGTCGACGATCTTTTGCTTCAGCGCCTCAAAGCCGTCGACATGGGCCGCAATATACTGGCTGTCGTAGAGCTCCTCGGTGATGATCACGTTGAGGATGGCGTTCAGCATGGCGACGTCGGTGCCCGGCTTGAACTTGAGGCCGTATTCGGCGTAGCGCATCAGGTCCTGGCCGCGCGGATCCATGACGATCAGCTTGGTGCCTTTCTTGGCCGCCTGCTTGATATAGGTCGCCGCGACCGGATGGTTCTGCGCCGGCCGGGCGCCGATGACGATCATGCAGTCGGCATCTTCCGCCGCATTGAAGGGCGCCGTCACCGCGCCGGAGCCGATGCCTTCCATGAGCGCCGCAACGGACGAAGCGTGGCAGAGCCGGGTGCAATGGTCGACATTGTTGGTCTGGAAGCCCTGGCGGATCAGCTTCTGGAAAAGATAGGCCTCTTCGTTGGAGCCCTTGGCGGAGCCGAAGCCGGCAATGCCGCGGCCGCCCTTGGCGTCATAGACGGCCTTCAGGCCGCCCGCCGCACGGTCGAGCGCTTCTTCCCAGGTGGCTTCGCGGAAATAGTCGAGATGGTTGCCAAGCGTCATGGCGATATCGCCGCGCTTGGGTGCATCGTCGCGGCGGATCAGCGGCTTTGTCAGGCGCTCAGGGCTGGAGACATAGTCGAAGCCGAAGCGCCCCTTGACGCAGAGCCGGTTCTCGTTGGCGGGTCCGTCGCGTCCCTCGACGGAAACGATCTTGCCGTCCTTCACCGAAACGGAGGTCAGGCAGCCGACGCCGCAGAAGGGGCAGACGCTGTCGACGGTTTCCTCGGCAAAGACCTCGCGCTTGCTGGCACTGGCATCCAGGAGGCTCTTTTCCATCAGCGCCCCGGTCGGGCAAGCGGAGACGCATTCACCGCAGGCAACGCAGGTGGAAAGGCCCATCGGGTCGGCAAGGTCGAAGACCGGCACCGTGTGAGAGCCGCGGTCGGCCATGCCGATGACGTCGTTCACCTGCACTTCGCGGCAGGCGCGTTCGCACAGGTTACAGGCGATGCAGGCGTCGAGGTTGACCGCAATCGCCGGATGGGAAATGTCCTGTGCAGGCTTGGCGCAGGGTGCAAAGCGGCTCGAGGAGACGCCGATCCGGTCAGACCATTTCCAGAAATCGCTCTCAGGGTCCGGATGGTGGTCGCGGGAAGGCTGGTCGGAGGCAAGCAGCTCGAACACCATCTCGCGGGCCTTGGAAGCGCGCTCCGTGGCGGTTTTCACCACCATGCCTTCGGACGGGGTACGGATACAGGAAGCGGCAAGCACGCGCTCACCTTCGATATCGACCATGCAGGCGCGGCAGTTGCCGTCGGAGCGGTAGCCCGGCGCATCCTTGTGGCAGAGATGCGGAATGGCGACGCCTTCGCGCTTGGCCACCTGCCAGATGGTTTCGTCCTTGCCGGCCGTGACCGTCTTGCCGTCGAGGGAAAAGGTGACCTGGCTCATTTGGAGAACTCCTCCGGGAAGAATTTCAGCACAGAGGCAACCGGGTTGCTGGCAGCCTGGCCGAGACCGCAGATGGAAGCGGAGCGCATCACCGCATCGAGATCGCCGATCTTGGTCGCGTCCCAGTCGCCTTCGGCGAGCAGATGCGCCATCTTTTCCGTGCCGGAGCGGCAGGGTGTGCACTGGCCGCAGCTCTCGTGTTCAAAAAAGCGCATCAGGTTCAGCGCCGCGTCGCGCATGTCATCCTGGTCCGAGAAAACGACGATGGCGTGGCTGCCGATGAAGCAGCCGTGTTTGTCGAGCGTGCCGAAGTCGAGCGGCTCGTCGGCAAGCGACGCCGGCAGAATGCCGCCAGAAGCCCCGCCCGGCAGATAGCCCTTGAAGACATGCCCGTCTTCCATGCCACCGCAGAATTCTTCAAGAAGCTCGTTCATGGTGATGCCGGCAGGTGCCAGTTTGACCCCCGGCTCCTTCACCCGGCCGGAGACCGAGAAGGAGCGGAAGCCCTTCTTGTCGCGCCGGCCCTGGGACGCGAACCATTCCGGGCCCTTCTCGACGATGTCGCGGATCCAGAACAGCGTCTCGACATTGTGGTTCAGCGTCGGACGGCCGAAGAGGCCGACCTGGGCAATGAAGGGCGGCCGGTGGCGCGGCAAGCCGCGCTTGCCCTCGATCGATTCGATCATCGCGCTCTCTTCGCCGCAGATGTAGGCGCCTGCGCCGCGGCGCAGCTCGATGTCGATTGTCGTGATGATGCCGGTGTTCCGCAGCGCGGCGATTTCCTTGCGCAGGATCTCAAGCACCGCCGGATATTCGTCGCGCATGTAAAGATAGATGCGGTCGGCGGAAATGGCATGGGCGGCGATCAGCGCGCCTTCCAGCAGCCGGTGCGGATCGCGCTCCAGGTGATAGCGGTCCTTGAAAGTGCCGGGTTCGCCCTCATCGCCGTTGATGGTGAGGTATTTCGGGCCCGGCAGGTCGTTGACGATCTTCCACTTGGTTCCGGTCGGAAACCCGGCGCCGCCAAGACCGCGCAGGCCTGCTTCAAGCGCCTTGTCGGCAATGGCCGCCGCGTCCAGTTCGCCGGCGCGCACGCGGTCCAGAAGCTTGTAACCGCCTTCAGCGCGGTAAGCCTCCAGTGCCGTATAGGCTGGCATGTCGGGGTCGGTTTTGCCTTCAAAGAGGGCCGCACGGACAGAGACTTCGCTGGCATTGTCGATGGCGCGCTTGCCGACCTGGACGGCCGGAGCCCCGGCACAGCGGCCGATACAGGGCACCTTCTGGATCCTGACCTTTGCCGGATCGACGCCGGTTTCGAGCACCGCCGCCAGCGCGTCGGCGCCTTTCAAGGAGCAGGCGATGCTGTCGCAGACGCGGACGGTCAATGCAGCAGGCCGTGCCTCGCTTTCGCGCACGATGTCGAAATGGTGATAGAAGCTGGCGACCTCATAGACTTCCGCCTGCGACAGCCGCATTTCATCCGCAAGCGCGCGCAAGTGCCGCGCCTCGAGGCAGCCATAGGCATCCTGGATCTTGTGCAGATGCTCGATGAGCAGGTCCCGGCGCCGTGGCTCCTCCCCCAGGAGGTCGCGAACTTCGCCCAGAGCCGTGTCTTCCACCTGGCGCCCTTTTGGCTGGGAAGGCTTGCGTGACAGCCCCTTGCCGAAAGACATTGGTTTTCCTCCCAATCTTTTGAGAGCGCTATGGATTTCGCGTCCGCGCTCTCTCGTCCTTTTGCATCTTTCCTTGCAGTCCAGCTTCGGCGAAGCAGTGCCGGAGATGCAGTCTGGGCCGGATGGTAGCCGCGCGTCTGCATCCTGTCTGTTTGAAAAACGACAAACGGAACGTCAATGGGGACGCTTTGAGGACGGTGGCACCGTCTCCGGTCAGGCGGTCAGATGCGAGAAGGCGGCGACGACACGCTCATAGACCGGGCGCTTGAAAGGCACGATCAGCTCCGGCAAGCGGGCGGCATCCTCCCAGCGCCAGGAGCTGAATTCGGCCGTGTGGCCGTCCGGCGGCGTCAGAATGTCGATCTCGTCTTCCGGACCGTCAAACCGGTAGGCGACCCAGCGCTGTGCCTGGCCGCGATACTTGCCCTTGCGCGACGCACGCACGATTTCTTCCGGATAGTCGTAGGCGAACCATTCCGGAGCTTCCTCCAGAAGCGTGACGGACCTGATGGAGGTTTCCTCGTAAAGCTCCCGCCGGGCGGCGCTTTCCGGCGTCTCGCCCTTGTCGATCCCGCCTTGCGGCATCTGCCACGAATACTCGTATTGGGAAGACTGAATGCCGTCGTCGCGGCTGCCGATCCAGACCTGGCCATCCTTGTTGATCAGCATGATACCGACGCACGGGCGATAGGGTAGTCCTGCCGAGGGCACCGGGAAACCCGGCCCGAGTTCAAGCTTCGTCACGACAACACCTTAACTCAATACTTGAAAATTACCGGTCGATCGTGGCGCTGATGGGCACCAGCTGCAGACCGCGCTCTTCCAGATCCTGTACCCATTTTTCAAGCTGGCGTACAGTCACCGGCAAGGCAGATCCTGCGGCCACGGCCACACCGCGGGCGCGGGCGACACTTTCCAGCTGCAGCAGCTTGGCATTGATATCGTCCTCACGCGGGATTTCGTCCAGCACCACATCGACGCCGCTGAAGGGAATGCGCTTGTCCGCTGCGACTTCGTGTGCGATCGAGCGCGAGGAAGTGCCGTTGTCGGCGAACATCAGGCCACGGGATTTCAGCTTCTCCAGCAAGAATTCCATGGAGGGCTTCGTGGAGGTGAACCTTGCCCCCATTTCCGGGATCACGCCGACATAGTTGGTGGCGCGCGTCAGGAGATAACCGATGCGGTCGACCATCTCGGCCGGCCTCAGGCTGACGAGGAGCGTGTGCGGGCCCGGATCGTTGTCGGGAAAGTCGAACGGCTCCAGCGGCATCTGCAGGAGCAGCTCATGCCCCTTCGTGCGCGCCTGCTGCATCCACAGATCCAGGCCTTCGCCATAGGGCGCCAGCGCAAACGTGACTTCCGGCGGCAGACTGCTGATCGCGTTCTGGGTTCCGGTCTCGCTGAGACCGAGACCGTTTACGATCACGGCGATCTTCGGGATCGAGGTGAACTGGCTGACGATCGGCCGGGAATAGGCGTCGAGCGGCCGCACCCCTGCATCGCTGATCTTGGGCAGGAAGCCGTAATCCGAGCGTTCGCTGACACGGCTGTCCGGATTGATGGAAAGGCTGGTAACGGGAGCTTCGGGACCCAGGCCGTCGGGACGCATCACCGTCTCGTAACGTGGCCCGAGCAGATCGCGGCTGCTTTCCGGGCGCAGGTTCGGTCCGAGATCGCCATTGATGCCGGGACGGATCTCCACGACTTCGATGTCCTGCGAGGTCACGCCTTCGACGATGGCGTCGAGCGGCAACACGGCGACAGGCTCCCCGCCGAGCGGATCGTCCACCACCATGATCCAGACCAGTGCGGTCGTTAGGATGACGCAGAGAATGCCGACCCCGATAAGACCGAACGGCAGCTTGATCAGCCGCCGTTTTCCCATACCTAGAGGGGCTGTGAGATCTTCGCTCGACATACCGTCCTGAGCCTTTGAACCGGCAGCTGCCGGTGGGAGTGTTTTTAATATACGCAGAACGAATACGGAGAGAAGCGCGCCGGGTTCCGGCGCGCTTCGAATGCTTAGTTCTTGACCGCCGCGCTGTCGGAGACCGGCGGGAAGGCGCTGTTGACCTGGGTGCCGCGCAGAAGGTCGAGCGCCAGGTTCAGCTGGGTGTCTTCCTTCGGATCAGCCGGCACATAGGCCTGGCTGCCGCTTTCCTCTTCGCCTTCACCGTTTTCCAGGTGGCCGCGCAGACCGGCTTCGCCCTTGGTATCGACCCGGCCAACCAGCTCTTCCGGCAGGTTCTGCAGGGATTCGATATCCGGCACGATGCCCTTGGCCTGGATGGAGGTGCCGGACGGCGTGTAGTAGCGGGCCGTCGTCAGACGGATCGCGCCGTTGGCTCCAAGCGGAATGATGGTCTGGACCGACCCCTTGCCGAAGGACCGCGTGCCGAGAATGGTCGCGCGGCGATGATCCTGCAGCGCGCCGGCCACGATTTCGGATGCGGAGGCAGAGCCGCCGTTGACCAGCACGATGACCGGCTTGCCGTTGGTCAGGTCGCCGGCACGGGCGTTGTAACGCTGGGTTTCATCGGCTTCACGTCCGCGGGTCGAGACGATTTCGCCGCGATCGAGGAAGGCGTCGGAAACGGCAATCGCCTGATCCAGCAGACCGCCCGGGTTGTTGCGCAGGTCGACGATGAAGCCCTTGAGCTTGTCGGCGCCGATTTCAGCGGACATTTCCTCGATGCCATCCTTCAGGCCGTCGAAGGTCTGTTCATTGAACTGGGTGACGCGGATATAGCCGACATCGTCTTCCTCACGCCAGCGCACCGAACGGATACGGATGATGTCGCGTGTGATGGTGATGTCGAACGGCTCGACGCGACCCTTGCGGCGGACCGTCACGACAATGTCGGTGTTGACCGGGCCGCGCATCTTTTCAACGGCTTCGTTGAGGGTCAGTCCCTGGACCTGCTCGCCATCGATATAGGTGATGTAGTCGCCCGCCATGACGCCGGCCTTGGCGGCCGGGGTGTCGTCGATCGGGGAGACAACCTTGACGAGGCCTTCTTCCATGGTGACCTCGATGCCGAGGCCGCCGAATTCGCCACGGGTCTGCACCTGCATGTCACGGAAGCTTTTCGGAGACATGTAGCTGGAATGCGGATCCAGCGACGTCAGCATGCCGTTGATGGCGCTTTCGATCAGCTGGGCATCGTCCGGCACTTCAACATAGTCCGACCGAACGCGCTCGAACACGTCACCGAAGAGGTTGAGTTGCCGGTATGTATCCGTTGCCGCGGCATTGGCTGCCACGGAAACGTTGATCGGCATCTGGGACAGAGTCGTGATCGCTGCTGCACCCATGAGCGCGCCCACCAGCAGCAAGGAAGCTTTCCGTATCATCCGCGAGCCTTTTCTTCTTCTGTGCGTGCCCACCAGGGAGTGGGGTCGACCGCACGGCCGTCTTTCCGAAATTCAACATAAAGGATCGGCTGGGTCGAGCCCAAACCGAACGTCGACGCACTTGCCCACTGGGTTGCGCCCATCACACCGACCGGTTCCCCGGTCAAAACAAACTGTCCCAACTCTGCATCGATCCTGTCCATTCCGGCCAGCAGCACATGGTAGCCGTCGCCGGTATTGAGGATCAAGAGCTGTCCGAACGAGCGGAACGGCCCTGAATACACCACCCAGCCGTCCGCGGGCGAGGTGACATTAGAGCCCGGCCTTGTGGCGATAGATTGTCCTTCCGTCACAGAGCCGAATTCGTCGTCCTGGCCAAAGTCCTTCAACAACGTACCGGCGACCGGTTGCGGCAGCTGGCCCTTGGCTTCCTCGAAGGTTATGGCCGGCGCCAGACGCCCGGGATCAGAGAACGGATCAAACTTGCGCGAAGGGTTCTTCCTGGCGTCAAGAGATGCCTGGCGCGACTTTTCGGCCGCGTCCCGGGCGCTGTCGATTTCCGCTTCCAGCGTCGCGATCAGTTCCTGCAGCGAGCCGGCCTTCGACGCCAGCTCCTCGGCCCGGTCCTTCTCGTCCTGAAGGTCTTTGACCGATTTCTGATGTTCCTGCCTTTTTGCGCTGAGAAGAAGCTCCAGCCGCGACTTTTCCTCAGCCAATCGCATCGCATCGCCTCGAAGGCGGTTTTTTTCCTCCGCGATCACCGTCTTCAGCCGCTGCAATTCCTCAAGGTCGGCGGCGAGAGCCTCGGTTTCCACCTTCAGCTCGGGCATCACCGCGTTCAGGAGAATCGCACTGCGTACCGCCGACAGGGCATCGCTGGGGCGTACGGCAAGGGCCGGCGGCGGACGGCGGCCGATTCGCTGCAGGGCTCCCAGCACCTCGGAGAGAATGTCCCGGCGCGAGATCAGCGACAGACGCACGGCATCCTCGTTCTCGCCAAGCGCGCGCAGGCGGCGCTCGGTATCGCTCAGCTGCGTTTCCAGCCCCTTGATCGTGTCCGAGGTGCTGATGATCTTGGCATTCAGCGTTTCACGGTCCCGGTCGAGGGCGCGGATCTCGCGGGCGATTGCGGCCTGGCGGTCGGTCGATACCTCGATATCTCGCGAGAGCGACGCCAGTTCCTGTTCGCGCTCCTTCTTGCGTTCGATCGCGGCGCTGACTTCCGGCGACAGTTCAGGCTTTGCCTGAACCGTCTCGTCGACGCTCTCGGTGGCATAGGTCTGCAGCGGGAGGAGAAGAGCGGTCGCAGCCAGTCCGCTCAAGAGCGGGCGCAACAGTTTCCGCCTCTCAAGTCCAGAATACGCTGTCCTGACGCGACCCGGGTTCAACCTGCCTAAGCTCCCAAAAGGTTATCTTTTCAGCGATACACAGTCAGCGTTAACGAACCGTTTACCATAAAGCGTCCGGAGGACGTTCCCCCGGAAGAGTTGCTTTATCGTCTTCAAAACGATCGACTTTTCGGAAAATCAACCGGAACCGGTTGCCCCCCTGCCGATCATCCGCACCGGTGCGTCGACGCCTGCTCCCACCGTCTATCGCGTAACCTTTGATCCGGTAATCGTCGACCCCTACGCGCCGAATGCGGCGAGATACAGGCAGGTACGCCTTTTTCCGCCGATCCAAACGTTAATTTTTGGTTAGGGTGTCCGCGGCGCCACACTATCAAGGAGCACTGCGGTGCCTTCCTCACCCGAAATGCCGGTAGACAAGATCGCTGGAGGCATTGCGCGGGGCATCCGGGTCAAGTCTTGCACCCAATCGTTCAGCGACGCTGATCGAGCGGTGATTGTCCGGATCGATATAGCTCACGAGCGTCGGCAGGCGGCGCACATCCCGTCCCCAGTCCCGTAGCGCCTTCGCTGCCTCGAACGCATATCCCCTGCCCTCGGCTTCCTCGTAGACGAACCAGCCGATCTCGTATTCGGGAAAGAGCGGTCCGTGGTTGATGCCGACCTGGCCGACACAGGCGCCGTTCACCCGGTCCTCGATCATCAACGCCCCGTGGCCGCCAAGATGCCAAAGAGCAATGTCGTGGCAGAAAATGCCCCAGGCGGCGAATTGCGCATGCGGCCCGTCCATAAAGCGGGCCCGCTCGGACGCCATCAGCCTTTCATAGGCAGGCCAGTCGTCCATGGTCATCGGGCGCAGCACGAGCCGTTCGGTTTCGAGGGTCGGAATCACCTGTTTCTCCCAATATCATTTTCTTATTTGAAGAAACCTCGCGCCGGGACCGGCGGAAGGGTCGAAATCTCATAGGCTCAAAACAATGGCATTCTACCGAAGGGCTTTCGGTGGAACGCATGAGGATGGGTTCGGTCACACCCTGTGATAGGGATGTCCGGACTGGATGGTCATGGCCCGGTAGATCTGTTCCGCCAGCAGGATGCGGGCGATCTGATGTGGCCAGGTCATGGCGCCGAGCGCAAGCTTCAGGTCGGCACGCGCCAGCGCCTCGGGTCCGTGCCCGTCGGGACCACCGATGGCAAAGACAACCTCCGGCACGCCCTTGTCCTTCCAGCGCTCAAGCTGACCGGAAAAGGCGGGACTGGTCAGGTGACGGCCGTTCTCGTCGAGCACGACCAGGCGGGCACCGCCGGCCAGTGCCTGGAGCAGCGTCCGGGCTTCCTCGGCCTTGCGGTCGTCCGGCCGCGGAGCGCGGCTTTCCGGCATTTCGTGAAGATTGACCCCGGTAATACCAAGGCCCTTGCCCGTCTTGCGGGCCCGGTCGAGGTAGCGGTCGAAAAGATCCTTGTCCGCACCGGCCTTCATCTTGCCAATGCAGGAAAGCGTAAAGCGCATAAAACCCCGCCGGATCCTTATCCGGTGAAATATCTGCCGATACCTGCCGTCCGGCGGCCGAGGCCCGTTGTCTGAGGCCTCAATGCCGGTTCAGCCGATATAATGCGGTGCAGGTTCCTCTTCGGGCGCCCACATCTTTTCCAGATTGTAGAAGCCGCGAACTTCCGGACGGAAGATGTGAACAATCACATCGCCCGCGTCGATGAGCACCCAATCGCAGACGCTGAGGCCTTCGACCGTTGCCGATCCGGCACCGGCTGTCTTCAGGTCCCTCAGCAAATGGTCCGCAATCGCACCCACATGACGATGGGAGCGCCCGGACACGATTACCATGTAATCGGCCAGCGAACTCTTGCCTGAGATTTCGAGAGTAACCACGTCCTCAGCTTTGGAATCGTCAAGACTGGTGAGGACCGCATCGAGGAGGTCTGCCGTGAGGTCTGCGCCTCCGGTAGCCTGCATAGGAGAGGACAGGTTCGTCCGCTCACTTTCAAAGGTCATGGTCAGGTGTTGTGCCTTTCGCCGTGTATGCCGTCCTGTGCCCAACGTCGTCACGAACTGAACCGTTCGATTTCGCACGTCACCCGTTTTGGATACAGAACCGGTTGACCGTACCTCGGCCGCGCTCGTCGCGACCGTCTTAATAATACCGCTTCCCGTTTGGCATTTTCAAGACAAGCCGGGTTTCTTGGGAAATCCTGTCTTTACCCTGTTGTTAATTCGCCGCAGGTCAGTGGACGATGTCCGGTCCAGCGGCGTGTGCAAAAACGTCCAAACGGGCGCTTCGATATCGGGCAAAAGCGCCGCGTCTTCTTCCGGAAGCCTATATTTTTCAAACGCTTTCGCCATGGGTGCCGACAGCGTCGAGAGCGAGGCTCCGGGCCGGTCGACAATGGCGACCGGGACCGAGCCGACAATGGCGCGCCAATCCTGCCAGCGGTGGAAGCCGGCTAAATTGTCAGCCCCCATGACCCAAACGAATCGCACTGACGGGCGCATCGCCTTCAGCGCGACCAGCGTCCTGGCCGTATAGGGCGTGCCCAGAACCTGTTCGAACGCCGTCACCTTCATGCGCGGATGATCCGCCAGGGCGGCGGTCATGTGCAGGCGCATTTCCAGCGGCGCCAGATCCGAATGGCTCTTGAGCGGATTTCCGGGCGTCACCAGCCACCAGACCTGATCGAGCCCGAGCCGCTTCAGGACCGTCGCTGCCACCAGCCGATGCCCCGAATGGGGCGGGTTGAAGGAGCCGCCGAAGATGCCGATCCGGTTGCCGGCTTCAGAGTGGGGCAGCTTCAGCCAGTCCCGGTCCAGCCCGGCGCCAAGACTCAATGGGCTCATGCCGTCAATCTCATGCGATCATGCTCTTCGGACAGGCTCAGGGACGCGTCTGGCCGGTGCCGTGCACCTTGTACTTGAAGCTGGTCAGCTGCTCGACGCCCACCGGTCCGCGCGCATGCATGCGGCCGGTGGCAATGCCGATCTCCGCCCCCATGCCGAACTCGCCGCCATCGGCGAACTGGGTCGAGGCATTGTGCAGGACGATCGCAGAATCCACTTCGCTCTGGAACCGGTCCGCAACCGCCTGGTCTTCCGTCAGGATGCAGTCCGTATGGTTAGAGCCGTAAGTGGCGATATGGTCCATCGCCGCGTCCAGATCCTTCACCACCTTCACCGACAGGATCTTGTCGAGATATTCGGTCGACCAGTCGTCCTCGCTTGCCGGAACGATGTTCTCGCAGATTTCGCGCACGACGGCGTCGCCGCGGATCTCGCAGCCCTTGTCCTGCAGCGCCTTGACGATGACCGGCATGTGCGAATGGACGACGGCTTCATGCACCAGCAGCGTTTCCAGCGCACCGCAAATGCCGGTGCGGCGCAGCTTGGAATTGACGACGATTTCGATAGATTTTTCCAGGTCTGCCGCCTTGTCGACGAAGATATGCACGAGGCCTTCCAGATGAGCGAAGACCGGTACACGGGCTTCGGTCTGCACCCGCTCGACCAGGCTGCGGCCGCCGCGCGGCACGATGACATCGAGATTGCCGCCAAGTCCGCGCAGCATCTCGCCGACGGCGGTACGGTCGGTCACCGGCACGATCTGGATTGCGTCCTCCGGCAAGCCGGCTGCGATGAGCCCGGTCTGCAAGGCGGCATGAATAGCGCGGTTGGAATGAATGGTGTCGGAACCACCGCGCAGGACCACCGCATTGCCGGCCTTCAGGCACAGCGCGCCGGCATCCGCCGTCACATTGGGCCGGCTTTCATAGATGACGCCGATGATACCGAGCGGCGTGCGAACGCGCTCGATCTTCAGGCCGTTCGGCCGGTCCCAGGCGGCCATCACGCTGCCGACGGGATCATCGAGGGCGACGATATCCTCAAGCGCCCGGGCAATCGCCTCGATGCGTTCGTCGGTGAGCGTGCCGCGGTCGAGAAAGGCGGCGGTCTGGCCGTTCGCCTTCATCGCCTCAACGTCCCTGGCATTGCCCGCCAGGATTTCCGGCGTTGCCGCGCGCACGGCCTTGGCCATCTCGGTAAGGGCCCGGTTCTTCTGCTCTGCTGGGGCGATGGCGAGGATCCGGCCGGCGGCACGGGCGCGCTGCCCGATCTCAGCCATCAGGTCCACGGTCGTCTTTGCCTCGACAACGTCCAGCATAGTCAGCAACTCCTCACTTGCGGCCTTAAACCGCGCTTTACTTCAGCTTTTTAGCCCGTTCCGTCCAAAAAGACACCCTCAAGATCGACGCCGTCAGTCGAGCGCGGACAGTTCCAGCACCAGGTCGTCCCGGTGGATCATTTCCGCCCGGCCCTGATACCCGACAATCGCCTCGATCTCGCGGCTGTTGCGCCCGGCAATCAGCTGCGCCTCGTCGGCGTCATAGGCGATCAGACCCCGGCCGATGATGCGGCCTTCCGGGCCGACCAGCATGACCGCGTCGCCGCGCATGAAGGATCCGCTGACCGACGTGACACCTGCCGGCAGCAGGCTCTTGCCTGACTTCATCGCCCTGACGGCGCCCTCGTCCAGCCGGATCTCGCCGCGCGGTTCCAGATGGCCGCCGATCCAGGCCTTGCGGGCGCTGGCCGGTGTCGCCAAGGCCGGGAACCAGGTGCCGCGCGCGCCCTCATCGAGACGCCGCAGCGGGTTGAGCTCTTTGCCGGAGGTGATCACCATCGAGGTTCCGGCAGCCGTCGCGATCTTGCCGGCATCGATCTTGGTCTTCATGCCCCCGCGCGACAGTTCAGACCCGGCGCTGCCGGCCATGGATTCGATTTCCGGCGTGATCCGGGGCACTTCCGGCAGGAACACCGCATCCGGGTTCTGTTGCGGCGGCGCCGTATAAAGGCCGTCGATATCGGAGAGCAGCACAAGGCAGTCGGCGCTGGCCATCGTCGCGACCCGCGCCGCCAGGCGATCATTGTCGCCATAGCGGATTTCGGAGGTGGCGACGGAATCGTTCTCATTGATGATCGGCACCGCCCCCATCTTCAACAGCGTTCCGATGGTGGCGCGCGCATTGAGATAGCGCCGGCGCTCTTCTGTATCGCCTAAGGTCAAAAGGATCTGCCCCGCCTTTCTCCCGTGTGCGCCGAGCGCGTCGGCATAGGCCTGGGCGAGCGAGATCTGGCCGGCGGCGGCCGCCGCCTGGCTTTCCTCAAGCTTCAGCGGTCCCTTTGGCAGTCCCAGGATGCCCCGGCCGAGCGCGATCGAGCCAGAGGAAACGATCAGCATTTCCGCACCGGCCTCCGCGAGCGAGACGACGTCGGAGACGAGCGCATCCAGCCACGCGCGTTTCAGGACGCCCTGCTCGACCAGGAGCGCCGAACCGATCTTGACGACGATGCGGCTGTAGGACTTCAAGGAGCGTGACATCAGGGATGCCAGCCTTCCTGTTCGGGGGACGGCACCTGGTTGGCGGCTTCTTCCTTGTCGCGGTCGATGGCACGGATGATCATGCGCAGCGCCCGGTCGACATTGAGACCGCTGGCGGAGGAGAAGATCAGGGGTTTCTGGCCGCAGGCCGCTTCCAGGCTTGCCGCCTTTTCCTCGATCAGCTCTTCGGTGAGTGCATCGCACTTGGAAAGCGCCACGATTTCCGGCTTGTCGGTGAGTCCGCCACCATAGGCTTCCAGCTCGCCGCGCACCACCCTGTAGGCCTCGCCCGGGTCTTCCTGGCCGGAGCCATCGACCAGATGCAGGAGCACGCGCGTGCGCTCCACATGGCCGAGGAAGCGGTCGCCGAGACCGGTGCCTTCATGCGCGCCTTCGATCAGCCCCGGAATGTCAGCCATCGCGAAGCTGCGGCCATCGATCTGGACGATGCCGAGATTGGGATGGAGCGTGGTGAAGGGATAGTCGGCGATCTTGGGCTTTGCCGCCGAAACCGTCGCCAGGAACGTCGACTTGCCGGCATTCGGCAGGCCGACGAGACCGGCATCGGCGATCAGCTTCAGCCGCAGCCAGATCCATTTTTCCTGGCCTTCCAGACCGGGATTGGCCCGACGCGGCGCCTGGTTGACCGAGGACTTGAAGTGCGCATTGCCGAAGCCGCCATTGCCGCCTTTTAAAAGCAGCACCTTCTGGCCGAGCTCCGTCAGGTCGGCGATCAGCGTCTCGTTGTCTTCCTCGAAGATCTGCGTACCGACCGGCACCTTCAGCACCACATCGCCGCCATGGGCACCGGTCCGGTTGCGGCCCATGCCGTGAATGCCGGTCTCGGCCTTGAAATGCTGCTTGTAGCGGTAGTCGATCAGCGTGTTGAGACCGTCGACGCATTCGATGATGACATCGCCGCCCTTGCCGCCGTCACCGCCGTCCGGGCCGCCATATTCGATGAATTTCTCGCGCCGGAACGACACGCTGCCAGCGCCGCCATTGCCGGAGCGTACATAGATCTTGGCCTGATCCAGGAATTTCATTTTCTTGTTCTCTTTCGTTCCGTCTCAGGCCCGATCCCCTGATCAATGGCCGTTCAGAAACTCTGTTCGTGTCAATTCCGTGCGGATGGCGGGCACGGTGCCGCCGCGCGACAGGCTCGCGCAGCCCACTTCCCCAACCTCGCGGAACCCGATCTTCTTCGCAACGCTCAGCGATGCCGGATTTTCCGTCATGGCTTCGCAGGCGATCAATTGGTGATCCGTATTGCCGAAGAGCCAGGCGACCGCCGCCTGCGCTGCTTCGCTCATATATCCCTTGCCCCAATAGGGCCGCCCCAGCCAATAGCCGATCTCGGGGGTCTGCCGCAACTTTTTGAAGCCGAAGCCGCCGATCAACCGGCCTTCAAGGTCGATCTGGAAGGCCAGGTCGTCCGTCTGCCGCCAGTCGGTCCAGCGCGCAATCGAGTTCTGCAGCTTTTTCCGGCCTTCATCCAGGTCGTAGGGGTGAGGCACCCGCGACAGCATCTTGGCAACTTCGTAGTCGCCCAGTAGCTCCGCGCAACGGTCCAGATCCTCCAGGCGCGGGGCCCGGAGAACCAGCCGGCCCGTTTCGATGACGGGCGTAGTCATGCCGCTTCCTTCCGCGCCTCGAAGTCGGCCCGCTCCAGACGGACGATCACGTTGGAAACCCGCCGGTCGAGCGTCTTGGAGAACCGCTCGGTCATTGCATAGGGCTTGAAACCCATCTTGCGTAAGAGGCCGCGGGAGCGGAAATTGTCCTCGAAGGCCCGCGCAGCGATGGCATTGGTGCCGAAAGCCTCGAAAGCCCAGTCGAGCGCCGCTTCCACTGCCTCGCTGGCATAGCCGTGCCCTTGGAAGGCGCGGCCGAGCCAGTAGCCGATAGTTGGCAGATCGGCCAGGTCATCCAGATCGCCAGGCGGCTGGATGGCCACGACACCAATGAACACTCCGCCGAGTGTGATGGCAAAAAGCGCTTCCGTTTCGAACGGGTCCTTGCCGACAACCGTCTTCAGGAAGGTCTCCGCCGTCCCCTCCTCATAGGGCCAGGCGAAGGAGGTCAGCCAGCGGGCTACCTCGAAATCGCGGCCTGCCAGCTGCACCATGGCATCGGCATCCGTCATGGCGATCGGCCGCAGAACCAGGCGCCGCGTCTTCAATTCAGGTAACGTGTTCATCGTCCTTGCCCCCACCCTTTGAGCGACTTCCAGACAGCGCGTTCCAGCGTGTAGCGTTCAATCGGCACGGAGCCGCCCGCCGCAAGCGAGCGGATCATGCTCTGATCGCGATACTGGAACCCGGATTTGACCAGCACCCGGCGCGAGGCCGGATTGGTGACGCGGCACGAGCCCTGCAGCTCGGCGATGTCGTTATAGGTAAAGGCGTGGTCGACCAGCGCATGCACGGCTTCGGTCGCAAGGCCCTGGCCCCAGAAGGGCTGGCCCAGCCAGTAGCCGACATGGATCGGGCCGCCCGGCTCCACGTTGGCATAACGCGCGATCCCGATCAGCCGACCGGTGCTCTTCAGGCGGATGGCGAAACAGGCCGTGCTCGGCAGAATGAGCGAAGCCTTTGTGACCAGCGCCTTGCCGTCGTCGAGGGAGAAGGGATGAGGCATGGTGGCAAGGTTCGCCGCCACGGATTTGTTGTTGGCCAGAAACACCAGGTCGGCCAAATCGTCCAGCCGCGGCTTGTCGAGCCGCACACGGACCGCTTCCTGCGGCAACGGGGCCGCAACCAGACTGCTCTCGTCTAATAAACCGTCACTTTCAACAACCATCTTTTCCTCCAGCCAAAACAAATCAAGGGAGAGATGGCGCCCCATCTCCCCCTTCAATTTTGACCGGTCGGATTGCTGACCTGTCTCGAATTGCCGGGGTCTTACGGGACGCCGGCGTTTCGAAACTTCACGTCGGCTTTACTCCGCTGCTTCCGCTACCGGGAGCACGTTAATGTAGGTTCGCTTGTTGGCTTTCGCCTGGAACTCTACCTTGCCTTCCACGGTCGCGAAGATGGTATGGTCCTTGCCCATACCAACGCCGGTACCCGGATGCCAGGTGGTGCCACGCTGACGTGCGATGATGTTGCCGGGAATCACAGCTTCCCCGCCGAATTTCTTGATGCCGAGACGGCGGCCGGCTGAGTCGCGGCCGTTGCGGGACGAGCCGCCTGCCTTTTTATGTGCCATCGTGAGAACTCCTCGTTCTTCGAATACTTCTTAACGGTTCGGGAGCGGCGGCTTAGTTGCCAGCCAGTTCCTTTGCCTGTTCAACCCAGTTGCCGCGTTCGAACTTGCCCTTCAGGCCGGTTTCTTCTTCAACGCGTGCGACGTCTTCAGCAGTCATGGCTGCGACCTGAGCGAAGGTGGTGATGCCCGCCTCGTTCAGCTTCTTCACAGCGGCCGGACCGGCGCCGTCAAGCTTCTTCAGGTCGTCGCCTTCTGCTGCAGCAGCTGGTGCGGCTTCAGCAGTTTCCTCGGCCTTCGGCGCTGCCTTCTTCGGCGCTGCCTTCTTGGCCGGCTTTGCACCACCGGTCAGGATATCGGTCACCTTGACGAGGGTGAAAGACTGACGGTGGCCGTTGCGGCGGCGGGAATTCTGACGCCGGCGCTTCTTGAAAATGATGACCTTGCGGTTGCGGCCCTGTTCGACCACTTCCGCAACCACGGTTGCGCCTTCCACAAGCGGAGCGCCGACGGTGGTGTCGGTGCCGTTGCCGACCATCAGAACCTCTTCAAAGGTGATGGTGCTGCCGGCTTCGGCTTCGAGTTTTTCGACCTTCAGGAGGTCGTCGGCGGCAACAGTGTACTGCTTGCCACCGGTCTTGATCACTGCGAACATGTCTCGCACGTCCTTCTTTTCGTTTTTGACACGCCGAAAGCGGGTGTTAAACCTGCCCTCTGGCTGTTTTCGGGTCGAACCGAGGCGCCTGTCCCTCCAGGCCTTTGAAGCCTGATTGACAAGTCTTTGTGTCGGGTTGCGCGTGAAGCTTTAAAGCCCGGCAGGCCTTGAACGACAATCAAATCCCGAAAAAGCGAACCTTTTCGAGCCCGCGCAATATAGTCGGACAAAGCCCGTTGTCAAACGGAAATCCCGATAGAAAGAGGGAAAAGTGCCGGTTTTTTTGAATCTGTTGGCGGAAGGCCCACCGGTCTCGTGCCGGCTCTCGCATCGGTCTCTGGCCAGTCCCGTGTCGGTCTCTCGGTCGTCTTAGGTTCTTTTCCGACCGTTCTCAAGACAGCTCTCTCATCCGGAACGCCGTGTTGCCCGACGCTCACTGGCGCGGTCCTAGCGGTCAAACGGACTGTCTCCGGGCCTGCAGGGACTCGGCCGACCGCCCCGTTGCCCGGTCTCGTTCCGACGACCGTTTGCGGTTACCCACAAGGACCTCCTGTCACCCGGGCCGACTTCGCGCACCCCTTGCAGGGACACCTGCCGTCACGCCTGACGGACCGCGGACCGCCATCCCGAATGTACCAGTCATGAGGAAAATCCGGCTGAAACTCTAATGTTTTCCTGCGGAACTCCTGTCTGAAACAGCCTAATCCACAACCTGAAAATTTCCTGCAAATCCGGGCTTGCAGCCAGCGAAGACTGTGTCTATGTTCCGCGCCACTTGAGACCCGTTATCGCAAGTACCGCGGAGAGGTGCCGGAGTGGTTGAACGGGGCGGTCTCGAAAACCGTTGAGCGCGCAAGCGTTCCGGGGGTTCGAATCCCCCTCTCTCCGCCATTCGCTCAATAGGGGCATATATCTTCTCCTAACAACTTGAACGGCAATGTGGTTTTCGGGTTTTGAACCCCCGATTCCGGGCACCATGCCAGATGGACCGCAAAGGTCAGCCTCAGGACCAGTTTTCACAACTCGGATTGCCTAATTGCCAAATCTTTGAGGGGTTTGCGAGAACGTCGAAGGCTGGTTCGAATATTTCCTCGAAGGTCACCTTCTTGTCTCCCGCATTTTGGCGCTTTTCAGCGAGCAGAAGTTTGTCGCGTTCCGAAGACGCGATGCTCTTCTCATAGGCCAGGGACAGGCCCTTCTTCCTTGTCGATAAAACGATTGAGTAAATCGGGTATTATCGGGTAAGGAATCGGATATTCAGTCTCCCCCCGTCATGAGGGAGCCCAACTTTCATGATTTAACAAGGTTGAACTCCTTGTTGTCACAGGTCCAACTTCATTCGAATTCGCCGACGCGCTCTCGACAAATTGCGAGCATCCGCTCGGCCTTACCTGCTATGTCATCGTCTATGCCCGCGACATCTGGGATGCTGACTGTGTCAAGGCCCGCACGCAGTCCTGAAAGCAACTCTTCGATCGCCTCGGTGGCTGCCGTGGCAGTCAGGCCAGCCGTCGCTGCCATTTTAAGGAAGTCAGCGCGGCGCAGGCGATTATCCTTGCCGTTTATCTTCAGGGCCATTCGGTCATGTTCAAGGCCAGGAAAGACGACCGTGGTGACGGCATCATAGAGCAGCGCGAGCCCCACGGTCTCAAAGCTACCTGCGCCCGGCTGCGCGATCTTGAGCAGCGCGAGATTTTTGAGGTGCATGTCTCCATCCGCAATGAGCCAGGCGAACAATGCGCGCTTAAGCACCAGCACCAGATCGGCTTCGGGATTGGTCGAGAGCGGTCTGACGGCGCGGGCGATACGCTCAATGGTGCCGTCATATTTGGCTTCGGGGGGAAGATCGAGAACCGAGCACAAATCTTCGAGCGCGAGACGCCGCGTGTCATCTTTTGAAGTGCGAATATCGAAGCGCTCGACAATCAACGCCGGCGGCATGCCGTCCGGCATAGCGGTCAACGCCGTTGGCGGCGCGTCGAGACTGGCATGGCGGCCAAGCGTCATAGCGAGAAACTCGATCACCGGCAGCCCCTGAAAGCCGCTAGTTCCGGCAGGCTTGAGTATGTGCGTAAAAGGCAGGCCGGTACTCGGAATAAGTTTACCGTCTTCTTTGAGGAACATCGGCGCCTTGATCTGCACACCGGACAGCCGCGGTGTGTCGGCGCAGGCGTAAAGGCGCGCGAGCTTTTCTTCGAAGCTCTGCTCGATGTCACCGCGGCTTGGTCCGGCATAGGTACCGGTGAAGACGCCGCCGGTTTTGAAGTCGTTTAGACGACTGACCAGAACATCTGCGGGCAAGGCGTCAAGTTCGGCAGCCTTTGTGCTGATCGTGATATTTGACATGTAGCGTTTGCCCGAGCGCAGAACGCCGCGCTCGTCACTCTCCTTAAGGACACGCTCCAGCCACCCTTCGGGCAAAAGAGATAGAATGAAGGGCGGCAGCTTGCCGGGAACGCGCTGTTGGATCAACGGCAGGTCGAACCCCTTGTCTGGCTTCCAGCGCCATTCAAAGCCGTCATACGAGAGATGCCCGATGTGGGTCCCATGCCAGGCGACGGTGAATTTGAGTGCCGCCTCATTGCGAACCGCAATCTCAGCTGGTGTATGGAGCAGATAGCGTTCGGCCAGTTCCCCTTCGCGATACCATTTGTTTTCACGAGCGAGCGCCCAGAGTGCATCAGCGGCTGCTTTAGGATCACTATACTCGGCTACCAGCCGCTGCGCGATGTCGGCGCGCATTGCTTCATCGATTGAGGCAGCGTGTTCGCTGCGTAGCCGGAAGGCTTCGAGAAAGCGCTGACGAATGGACGAGACGTTGGTTCGAAACTCTCCTAGCCCATCAGCGATGGTGGCGCTGGCAACAGCCGGGTGGTCGGGTGCAACATTTTGGATTATTTCCAGGGTCCTGATCCGGGTGCGCTGGTTTCGCGGCCCGCTGATAAAGAGCCGGCCATCACGCGTCGGCGCGAGCAGGATGGCGCTGGCGGCAGAGAGATAGGCACGCGGATAGAGATAGCGGGCGATCCGGATCGCATGCCTGAGCACATCGGTGTCGGCATCGGTGTCGGCATCGACATAGATACCGCGCATGAGCTGCACGATCTTGCCGGTTTCGGCCTGATAGTGGGCACGGGTTTTGTCAAGGTTTTCGCCGACGAGATAGAGCAATTTTCTAACTTTCGCGTGTCTCACCTGCGGGAAAGTTATAATTCTTCACTTCAAATGTCGAGAGCTTCTAACTTTCGCGTATTTCACCTACGCAAAAGTTGGAATATCAACATCGTCCGTCCCCTCTGGTCTGGACCAAGGCACGGTGCAGCAGTACCGGGGCTAGCGTCCCACCACGCTTATAAGCCGAAGGGCTCTGCCCTGAAGTGGAAAGGGATCGGGTCGAAGGTCAGCGAATTCTCTATCCGCCACTCTTCTCAAAAATCACTGTAGTCCTGCATAGGCCCGCCCCTGCATAGTGGTGCCCCCAATTTCTTTTCAGCGCGCTCATATGTGCAGACCGGCCAATTTCATGGCCGGTCGTAGAGCATTAGATCTTCCGATAGTCAGCCTTGGCCGATGGTGGCGTTGAAAGGCATCGCCTGCTGATTCCTGGGCTTTCCGAGGTGCCTGGAGGCTGCGAAGACCAGCCCCACTAATCCCATCATCGCCGCCAGCCAGAAGGACGACGAACCCGGATGCTGCAGGAAGGTGCCGGCCTGGAAGGCGATTGTGGCACCCGCATAGGCGACGAGGGTCGTCCAGCCGGCGGCGAAGGCGGCCCACCAGGTGCCGATTTCGCGGGCGATGGCCGAGAGCGTCGCAACACAGGGAATATAGAGGAGCACCGCCAGCATATAGGCGAATGCGGCCGTACCGTTGCCGAAGTTGCGGCTCATTTCGGCAAAGACAGAGGCAGAAACATCTTGTTCGGCTGCGGCGACCTCGAAGGTTGAAATGTCGCCGATATCAAGCCCAAGCGGATCCAGTGCGGCCGCCGCGAGCCCTGCCAGTGAACCGCCAAGTGCCAGCAACGCATCCGTGGCCGTCTCGAGAGGACGCGGTGCGCCGTCGGCCGCATCTTCACCCGAGGCATAAAGCGACTGCAGCGTACCGACCACGGTTTCCTTGGCGAACATGCCGGTGACTAGCCCGACGGCGGCGGGCCAGTTGTCCTGACTGACGCCCATCGGTTCGAGAACCGGTGTCACCTGCCGCGCAGTGAGCGCAAGAACGGAGGTTCCGCCGGTTTCGTTGCCGAAGCTGCCGTCCGGCCCGACGGAATTCAGGAAAGACAGCAGTGCCACGACGATGACGATGGTCTTGCCGGCCTCGGAAACGAACTGGCGGATGCGGGCCCAGCAGAGGCGCAGGACGCGGGAGAGCGGCGGCATCTGGTAGACCGGCAACTCGATCGCCAGTGGGCGCGGCTGCTTCAGCGTCAGCCTCGGCGCCAGCATCCAGCCGGTGAAGAGGGCTGCGGCAATGCCGATGAGATAAAGCGCGAAGACGACGTTCTGGCCACCCACCGGGAAAAAGGCGGCTGCAAAGAGCGCGTAGACCGGCAGGCGGGCGCCGCAGGACATGAAGGGCGCCATCATGGACGTCAGGATCCGCTCGGCGCGCGTGTCGAGGGTGCGGGTCGCCAGAACCGCCGGGATGGTGCAGCCGAAACCCAGTACCAGTGGCAGGAAGGCGCGGCCGGAAAGACCGAGACGGCGCATCAGCCGGTCGGCGACGACCGCGGCTCGCGTCATGTAGCCGCTCTCCTCCAGAAAGATCTGGCACAGGAACAGGAAGCCGACCACGGGAACGAAGGTACCGACCGTCTGGATGCCGGTGCCCGTCGCCCCGACGGTGACATCCGCGACACTGCCGGATAGGCCAAGCCAATGAAACAGAAGCGCGGGCGTCTCGACAAAGGCCGCCTGACCGAGACCGTCGAAGAGGTCGATGAAGACGCCGGAGAAGTTGATCGTCAGGAAGAAGAGGAGATACATCACGCCCAGGAACAGCGCCGGACCGAACCAGGGCGACAAGGCGATACGGTCGAAGCGGTCGGAGAGAAACCTGCGTCCAACCGGCGGCGGCATGTCGATCTGGCGAACCAGAGCGGTTGCCTGTGCCAAAGGCGCGTCCGCCAGATACTGATCGACCGGAACGCCGTCAACCAGACCGGCCTTCTCGATAAGCCTGTCCCGGATCTCGAGCAGATCCTTGCCGGCGCGCCGTTCCGTCAGCCAGTCCCGTTCCATCAGACGGCGGGAAGCGGCGACGGTGTTGGCGTCTTCATAGGCCGGCCGTCCCTCCAGCGCCTGGCGCATCTTCTCCAGAGCGCTGGCCGCATTGGCGGGAAGCGCCGTTTTAACCGCCGATGACCCGCCGTCTGCCCTAAGCTGCAAGGCGGCCGCGAGCTGCGCATGCAACTGATCGAGACCGGCAAGGGTGCGGCCGGAAACCGGAACCACGGGAACGCCAGTTTCTTCGGTGAGGATGCGCGCGGCGGCATCGACCGCAAGCGCGGTCCAGCAGTCGGCCTTGGTCAGAACAGCGACCACCGGCACGCCGTTGCCCTTCGCCTGCAGCAGCATGGAAAGGCCCCGATGGGGGGCGGAAAGGTCGACGGCGACGACCAGCGCGTCATGCGGCATGTTGATCAGGGCGTCACGGGCGACCCGTTCGTCGATCCGTTCGGCCTGCGGTGCCGACAGGCTGGAAACACCGGGAAGGTCGACGAACTCGACCGCCAGCCCTCTTATATCCGCCGTGCCGCTCTTGCGATCGACGGTGACGCCCGGCCAGTTGCCGATCAATTGCCTTGCGCCGGTCAGCATGTTGAAGAGGGTCGATTTGCCGGAATTTGCCGGACCGAGCAGGAACACCCGGTAGCGGGCGGGCGCGCAGGGCAGAAGATCCCGTTTGGCACAGCCGGGCGCGGCGCAACTGGAGCATCCCATCAGTTTGCCTCCACCGGACGTGGACATCCGCAATTCGTGCCGCAGGGCTGCAGGCAGACATCGCAGGCAAGGTCCGCGCCTATTGCAGCTCGGTTCTCGCCATAGGCTACGATGCGCGGGCGTTGCCCAGCCCCCCGCAGAAGCTGAAGTACCGTGTCAGGCGCAAGACCTGTCGAGAGGAGTTCCAGTTGAGACTGTCTTGAAGTGCCGAGCGAGGTGACATGATAGGCCCGGCCGGGCACGGCCGCCGCAAGGGTGAGCGCCGCCGCTTCCGGCTTGGGCCTTGTCTCAGCAAACCCTTGCGCATTCGTGGAGGCGTGCAAAACACTGTCTGACATCTCAGACCTCTCTTTGGGCAGATGAAGAACGGACGGTGCAAACCCGGGCAAGCCGGACGTCGCCGGTTGCCTCGGTCGGCATTTGCCGCACCTGGATGGATCGGACGGCGCCCGGTCGGCGCAAAAGGAAAACCGTCGCGCCAGTCATGCAGACTAGTTGCACCCCCAGCACGGCAACGGGAACGGACAGGGCGACGCTGAGCCAAAGGACGCCGGTCATCATCGCGATCGCCAGCAGCTTGAAGCGCAGGGCGATAGCGCCATTGGCACGCCAGTCCTTGATGGCCTTGCCGAACATCCGGCTGTCTTCCAGCCGCTTTTGCAGGCCGGGAGAGCTCTTGCCGAAGGCAAAGGCAGCCAGAAGAACGAACGGCGTCGTCGGCAGAACCGGCAGCACCGCGCCAAGGCCGCCAAGGCCGAGAGCCAGGAACCCCAGCATTCGCCAAGCGGTGCGTTTGACCGACGGGGCAATGATTTTCAAAGCTGGTTTCAAGGGGGAAGCCTCTTAAACTGGAGCAACATGCTCATGTTTATCGAGAGGCCGGCTGCCCTGTTTTGACTTTCGTCAAGCAGCAGCAGTTTTTGCGAATGAATTTCAATTGCAAGGCGGAGCCAAGGCAGTCTGCGACCACGGAACACCGGTTTCGGTTTGAGGCTCAGGGTTCTGCCAGGCCCTGCCACTGGTGCAGATTGTCCCCGGTATCGAAGCCTGCCGTTGCCAGCGCGCGGGCGGCGATCTGGCGTGTCATGTCCTCAAGGTTCGAGAAGCCGGTATAAAAGGGCGGCACGGGCGGCGAGACGACGGCCCCCATCCTTGTCACCTTGAGCATGGCTTCCAGATGGCCCTCGTGAAGGGGCGTTTCCCGTGCCAGCAGGACGAGGCAGCGGCGTTCCTTGAGCGCAACATCTGCCGCGCGGACCAACAGCCCCTCGCCGGTCCCGTAGGCAATGGAGGCAAGGCAGCGCATGGAACAGGGGGCGACGATCATCGCGTCCACGGGAAAGGTGCCGCTGGCAATCGGCGCCGCAATATCCCCGACTGCATATTCCGCGGTCACCAGGTCCTGGATCTCGCTGCGCGCACCCTCCCAAAGCTCATGGCGGATGGTCAGTTCCGCCCCCTTGGTCACCGTCACGAAGGTCTCGATGCCAAGGGGCTTTGCGAGGCGTAGCAGGTCCAGCGCTATTGCCGCGCCGGAGGCTCCCGAAATGCCGAGGACGAGACGCTGCGGCCGGGTCATGCCAGGGGCTCCAGCATCCCGGCCGGTTGCAGCTGTGCCCAAAGTCTGCCGGCCCTTTCCTCCACGCCGGAGGGCATGGTCAGTTTCTCAGCGAAGGTGCGTGCCGTTTCCGCACCGATCTTGATCGTCGCATCAATGCCGAGCTTGCCGCCGAGACCTTCGCGCGGGCTGGCAAAATCGAGCTGGTCGACCGGTGTATTGTTCAAGATCAGGAGATCGCGCTCCGGATCGGACCGGGTGGCGACCGCCCACATGACGTCGTCCCAGCTGCGGATATCGATATCGGCGTCGACGGCAATCACATACTTGGTCATGGAGAATTGCGGCAGCAGCGACCAGAAGCCCATCATTGCGCGGCGCGCCTGCCCGGGATAGGACTTGTCGATCTTCAGCACCGCCACCCGGTAGGAGCAGGTCGCAGGCGGCAGATGGACATCAAGGATTTCCGGGATGGCCTGGCGCAGCAGCGGACGGAAAAGATCCTGCATGGCCTCGCCGATCACCGACGGCTCGTCGGGAGCCCGGCCGGTGAAGGTGGAGAGGTAAACCGCGTCCCGGCGCATCTTCATGCCCGTCAGCTGGAAGACCGGATAGGAAGCGGCCTCGTTATAGTAGCCCGTATGATCGCCGAAGGGGCCTTCCAGCGCGGTTTCACCCGGCCGTACTTCGCCTTCCAGGACGATTTCGGCACTCGCCGGAACGTGCAGGTCGATGCTGTCGCAGGGTTGAAGCCTTACCGGAGCGCCGTTGAAGATGCCCGCCAGGGCAAGTTCGCTGACATTTCCCGGCGCCGGAATGACGGAGGCGAGCAGGGTTGCCGGATCGCAGCCGATGACGACGGCAACCGGCATCTTTCCACCCGCCCTGATCCATTGCCGGTGATGCTGGGCGCCGCCGCGAAACGGCAGCCAGCGCAGGATTGCCCGGTCGCGGCCCTGCACCTGGATGCGGTAGATGCCGAGATTGTAGCTCTTCGGGTCGTCCGTGCCCGGTGCGCGGGTGACCACCATGCCCCAGGTGATCAACGGCCCCGCATCGCCGGGCCAGCAGGTCTGGACAGGCAATTGCGTCAGATCCGGATCGACGCGGCAAAGCTCCCTTGAAGGGCCTGCGGTCTTCGGCCGGGCATTGAGGCCAGCCCTTGCCACCGGAAACAGTTTGCGGGCGTCCCGCCAGGACGCTGGCGGCTGCGGGCTGCGCAGCGATGCCAGAAAAATTCCGAGATCCGGCAGGCTTTCGGGATGGAGCCCCAATCCGTTGGCGACGCGCTTCGCCGTTCCGAAAAGATTGACGAGGAGAGGTGCGGCAAAACCGCCCCTGCCCGCCCGGACGGGATTGGTGAGGAGCACAGCCGGACCGGCCTTGCCGATCACCTTGCGATGCAGGGCTGTTGCCTCAAGGTGCAGATCGACCGGTGACTGCAGGGCCTGCAGTTCGCCCTCTTTCTCCAGAAAATCAAGAAACCTGCACAGGTCGGGGAAAGGCGGAAGATCGCGGCCGGTCATGGACTTCTCATTTGCTTCGAGAGGTCAACGCGCCTTGCAACGCGCTTCAGGATGTCCGGGATATCGTCAGAACGGCTGCCAGCCGCCTTGACCTTTGTCAAGTTGGTGGCAGGGGCATCCGGACTAGGGTCCGGCCACAGAAAGTGAGACCCGGATGCAACCACAGCCCTCTTCCGACACCCTGCCGCCCCTCGTTTCCACGCTCATTGCGCCGCTGCCGAAACCACCGATGGAAGCACTGCTGTCGACACTGACAAGGCGGCTTGTCGCGCGTCGGCCGGATCTTATCCGCCGGCTCGGGGACGTCGTCCGGGTGCCGATCGCCATCGTGCCGGACGACATGCCGCATGCGTTCCTGCTCTCCCTCGACCCGGCGAAGTCGCGCGTGCGGATCTGCGACAAGAACCGGATCGACAACGCTGCTGCGGTGGTGCGGGCGCCGTTCCTCGTTCTCCTGGGTCTTCTGGACGGCACCTACGATGGCGACGCCCTGTTCTTCAGCCGGGATCTTCGCATCGAAGGACGGACGGAACATGTGCTGGCCCTGCGCAACACACTGGAAGAAGCCGATCTGACACCGGGCGAATTCTTCGGCCTCAGCGGAAAGTCGGCCGGCTGGGTGAATGCGCTGAGCGACCGGTTTCTGGGGCAGGTGCGGGCCTATGCGCAGAAATCCGCCTCCTCTGCCAACACCAACCGGCACCTGTCATGACCGGGCCGCGACCGATGGAACTGGTTTGCCCTGCTGGAACGCCTGCCGCATTGCGTGCAGCAGCGGACGCCGGTGCCGACGCCATTTATTGCGGGTTTGCCAACGAGACCAACGCGCGGAATTTTCCGGGTCTGAACTTTACCCCCGAGGAGCTCGCCGAGGCCATCTCCCATGCCCATCGCAAGGGATCGAAGGTTCTTGTCGCCATCAACACCTTCGCCCGGGCAGGCGACGTCACCCTGTGGACCGCGGCCGCCGATACGGCAGCCCGCTGCGGTGCCGATGCCATCATCGCCGCCGACCTTGCCGTCCTCGATCATGCCGCAAACAGGCATCCGGACCTCAGGCTTCATCTTTCCGTCCAGGCGGCCGCCAACACGCCCGAGGCAATCCGGTTTTACGCCGAGACCTTCGGCGTCAAACGGGTGGTCCTGCCACGTGTGCTGTCGGTGCCCGAGATCGCGGCGCTGAACCGGGAGATCGATGTGGAGACGGAGGTCTTCGTCTTCGGCGGGCTCTGCGTGATGACGGAGGGGCGCTGTTCGCTCTCCTCCTATGCCACAGGCAAGTCACCGAACCTCACCGGCGTCTGCTCGCCGCCCGACCATGTCGACTACCACCAGGACGCCTCGGGCAAGCTGCTTGCCCGGCTCGGCGGTTTCACCATCGACACTTTCGAGGCCGGACAGGCCGCCGGGTATCCAACGCTCTGCAAGGGGCAGTTCTCTGCAGAAGGCAAGACCGGGTACCTGTTCGAAGATCCCGTCAGCCTCAACGCGTTCGAACTGCTTGGCGATCTTTCCAGGGCGGGGGTAACCGCCTTGAAGATCGAAGGCCGCCAGCGCGGCAAGGCCTATATCGCGGGTGTCGTCAGCGCCTTCCGCAAGGCCGTCGACAGTCTTTCCGGCGGCGGTGACCCGACACCGGCCATCGCGGCGCTGAAAGCCTTTTCCGAAGGCGGCAAAGAGACCGCCGGTTCCTACAAAAAGACCTGGCGGTGACCATGACGGACGTGCCCCGGATTGACCTTTCCCTCGGCCCCTGCCTCTTCAACTGGCCGGCGGAGAGGCTGCTCGACTTCTACACCCGCATCGCGGACGAGGCGGATATCGACGTCGCCTATCTCGGTGAGGTCGTGTGCGGCAAGCGCATGCCCTTCACCGATCCGGTCTGGCCGGAGGTTTTCGACCGGCTGACGGCTGCGGGAAAGAAAGTGGTGCTGTCGACGCTTGCCCAACCGGTCAACAAGCGCGAGCGGGAGATCCTACGCCAGCAGGTGGGTTATGACCTGCCAATAGAAATCAACGACATGTCGATGCTGCCTGCCCGCGCCGGCCGGGCCTTCACGGCCGGGCCGTTCCTGAATATCTACAACGAGGCGAGCCTTGCCCTGCTGGCTGCTCGCGGGGCTGACGCCTGGTGCCCGCCGGTTGAGCTGCCGCTTGCCTCGATCCAGAAAATTGCAGCGCTGGTGCCGGAGGTGGAGATCGAACTCTTTGCCTTTGGCCGGCTGCCGCTGGCGCTCTCCTCGCGCTGCTATCACGCCCGGGCACACGGGCTGCGCAAGGACTCGTGCCAGTTCGTCTGTGACCAGGATCCAGATGGCATGCTGGTGGAAACGCTGGACGGACGCCGCTTCCTGGCCGCCAACGGCATCCAGACGCTGTCCGACACCTGTCACGTGGCGGGACTGACCGGCGGACACCTGGCGGCTTCGGGTATCCGCCGGCTTCGCCTCTCACCCCACACGACGGACATGGTCACAGTCGCCCGGCTGTTCCGAAGCTTTCTCGACGGCGGCATGGACAGCCACGAATTCGAGGCGAAGCTGGAGGCCCTGGATCTGCCCGGGCCGCTCAGCAACGCTTATCTTGCAGGAGATGCGGGATGGAAGAAGACAGCGCTGCCGATCTGACAGACACCGGACGTCCCACGGTACTCGAGGGCGATCACCTGCTGGAACAGATCCACCGGGAACTGGCCGGCCTCGACATGCCCTGCGGCTGCAAGAGCGAGCTCGACAGGACGATCCGGGCAATCGAGGCCTGGCACCGGCTGAAGACCCATGCCGACCTGTCGCGCGAAATCTCGGCCGATTACCAGCGACTTGCCTCGGGCATCTCTTTCCTGACGGATCTTGTGCAGATCGCCACCAGCCCGCTTTCCGCCCAGGAGCTGCGCGATCACGCGGAAAGCCTTCTCTTCCTTTCAAGTCTGGCGTCGAGATGCTCAGGACATCTTGTCGCGCTGGCGAAAGTTACCGAAGAGGGCCGGTAGAACTCCAGCCTTCCCAAACGCCACTTTCGTCATCCCGGCCAAGCGCAGCGCGAGCCGGGACCGGGGAGCCCAAAAGGAAATCAGGGGCCCTCCGGTCCCGGATCTCCGCTTCGCTGCGTCCGGGATGACGTGGCGGTGAGACGCAGATCTCCAAAAGCTATGCAGGTCTTCACCTCTCAGCTGCGCAGCAACTTGACGATAGTCAAGACATCCGGATTTCAACCCTGTGACCATGCCCCTATACCGGCCCGGGATATTCCTGGCCGTCACGCATATCCCGTTTCCTGCAGGGGGCATCACCATGACAGCAAGCATTCCCTCAAAGGACCAGGGAACACCGTTCCGGGTGCCGACGGTCTTCACCGCCGGGTTCCGGTTCTTCTTTCTCTCCGCCGGGCTTTTCTCGGTGCTGGCGATGTCCGTCTGGACGGCGTGGCTTGCTGCTCAGGCTGCAGGTAGAGGTTTGACAACGATTCCTATCGCCATGGCGCCACAGCTCTGGCACGCGCATGAAATGCTGTTCGGCTATGCGGTCGCCGTGATGGCAGGTTTCTTCGTGACGGCGGTACCGAGCTGGACCGGAACGAAGGATACGGGTGCTGCCTTTGTCACCTTCAGCGGCCTGATCTGGCTGGCCGGACGGCTGGCGGTCTGGTTTTCCGCCGCTCTAGATCCTCTCCTCGTCGCGGCGGTCGATCTCGCCTTCGTACCGGTTCTCTCTACAGCCGTTCTGGGGCGTCTGGCGCAGAAGTCGCAGGCGCGAAACATGGTCTTTCTGGCGCTTCTGACAGCGCTCTTTGCCGGAAACCTGATGATGCATCTCGACTGGATCGGCTGGACGGGCGGCAACGCCGAGGCCGGTGTCCGGCTCGGCATATTCACCAGCGCCGCGATGATTGCCGTCATCGGCGGGCGTGTCGTTCCCGCCTTCACTCGCAACGCGCTGCTCCGGAAGGGGATCGAAGATGCCCTGCCCCGTTCGCGCCCCTGGCTGGACAGGTCCGGCATCCTTCTAACTCTTCTGGCCGCGCTCGGATGCCTGCCCTATGTGCCCGAAGCCGTGCTCGGCTGGATTTGCCTGGCGGCCGGCATTGTCACGCTCTTGCGTCTTGCCGGCTGGCGGGGCTTTGCAACCCGCAACGATCCGATCCTCTGGATCCTGCATGTGGCGTTCCTGCTGCTCGGAACCGCTTACCTGCTCTACGGCCTGACCTTGCTGACTGGCTTCTGGCAGGAGACTGCGGCACTGCATCTGCTGGCAGCGGGTGCCATCGGCAGCATGACACTTGCGATGATGACACGGGCATCGCTCGGCCATGCGGGGCGACCGCTTATCGTTTCCAGGCCGATCGTGGCGGCCTATGCCGCCCTGATCGCCGCGGCGCTGGTGCGTGCCTTCGCCATCCCGGTCTGCGGCTATTTCGAAACCATGCTGCTGTCGGGCGGTCTCTGGATCCTGGCCTTCGGGCTCTATTCCTGGGTTTATTATCCGATCCTTACCCAGCCCAGACAGCGGAAATAGATCGCCTCGCCCTATAAAGTGGCGGACCAGATGATCGATGAATCAACCTCACCGCAGTCATTCCGGCCAAGCGCAGCGCGAGCTGGGTAGCACAGGACCTGCTATGTGCTTGCTTTCAGTTGCTGGGCCCCGGCTCTCCGGTCCCGGATCTTCGCTTCGCTGCGTCCGGGAAGACGACCTGATGAGTGTGGTCAAATCGTGCTGCTCCCACCTCCGGCGCGACCGCTAGGCCCGGAACGCAAAACACTTCCGCTTGCTTGACTATCGTCAAAGCGTCCGGTGCCCAGTTGCCCCACAACTGCTCCCCAAGAGAAACAACACGATTTTCTGGAGCGTTGCCTGTGGGTCGTCCCCGTCACATTTTCCGGTTCAGCCTTTTGAGCCTTTTGATGCTTGCGGTGCTGGCAGCGATGCCGCGTGTGCAAGCGGCGGAAGCTCTGGTCGGCGGTTTTCTGGAAAAGGTGCAGCCGGCGGATCTGGTCCCCGGCGCCGACATATTCGGCCCGCTGAATGGCGATGTGCCGGTCGTGCCCGCGCTGAAGGACGGCGAAACCCTGGGCTGGGTCTATCTCACCTCCGATTTCGTCTCCACCACCGGCTATTCCGGCAAGCCGATCCACACACTGGTCGGCGTCGACAAGAACGCGGTCATCACCGGTGTCCGGCTGGTCAAGCACTCCGAACCCATTGTCCTGATCGGCATTCCGGATGCGAAGATCCGCGCCGTGACCGAAGGTTATGCGGGGCTCGATCTGAAGGCGGAAGCCGCCAGCGGCGGTTCGGCTCACGACCTCGACATCATCTCCGGCGCCACCGTGACCATCATGGTGATCGACGATTCCATCATCCGCTCCGGCCTCAAGGTTGCGCGCGCCCTTGGGCTGGGTGGCCTTGCCCCAGACATCGCCGACCAGGGCCCTCAAAAGGAGATTGATCCTGAGAAGAGGGAAATCAGCGACTGGTCAACCCTGACCGGTGATGGTTCGGTGCGGCGCCTTTCCCTTGATGTCGCACAAATCAACGAAGCCTTCCGGCGGCAGGGCGATCCAAGGGCACTGAAACGCCCGGAAGCAGGGCCGGAAACCGATACGTTCATCGACCTTTATCTCGCCCTCGCGGACGTGCCTTCCATCGGCCTGTCGCTCCTGGGCGACGCGGAATATGCCAACCTGACGAAGCGGCTCAAGGACGGCGAACATGCTCTTCTTGTGACGGGCCGCGGCCGCTACTCCTTCAAGGGCTCGGGCTATGTGCGCGGCGGCATCTTCGACCGGATCCAGCTGATCCAGGACGACATCTCGGTGCGTTTCCACGACCGCCAGCAGACGCGTGTCGGAACGATCGCGGCGGCCGGTGCCCCGGCCTTTACGGAGATGGACCTCTTCATCATACCGGCCGATTCAGGCTTCGATCCGGCAAAGGATTTCCGCCTGCAGCTTCTGGTGCAGCGGCCTGTCGGCCCCATCGACAAGGTCTTCCTGACCTTCGACCTCGGTTACCGTCTGCCAGACGCCTACCTTAAGACAACTGCACCGACTGTGCCTGTTGTTGCCTCGGGCTCGAGCGACACTGTTTCGGCCGGCAAGGATGAAGGTGTCCAGGCGCTCTGGCGGCGGATCTGGAACGACCGCAAGGTGGACGTCATCATTCTTGGCATGGCGGTCGCGGTGCTGACGCTGGTGTTCTTCTTCCAAATGCAGGTGACCAAAAACGAGCGCTTCACCTTCTGGTTCCGCATCGGCTTCCTCACCTTCACTCTGGTGTGGCTCGGCTGGATGGAAAATGCGCAGCTCTCTGTCGTCAACGTGCTGGCCTTCTTCTCGGCCCTGACCAGCGATTTCAGCTGGGACGCCTTCCTGATGGACCCGCTGGTGTTCCTGCTGTGGTTCTCGGTTGCCGCTGCCCTGCTCTTCTGGGGACGCGGTGCCTATTGCGGCTGGCTCTGCCCCTTCGGAGCACTGCAGGAGCTGACCAACCGGATCGCCAAACTCTGCCGCATTCCGCAGATCGAAGTGCCCTGGGGTCTCCATGAACGCCTCTGGCCGGTGAAATACATCATCTTCCTGGGTCTCTTCGGCCTGTCCCTCTATTCGCTCGACATTGCCGAACACTATGCCGAAGTCGAACCGTTCAAGACCGCGATCATCCTGAAGTTCCAGCGCGCCTGGCCCTTCGTTCTCTTCGCTGTGGCACTTCTGGCAGCAGGGCTCTTCATCGAGCGCTTCTACTGCCGGTATCTGTGCCCGCTCGGCGCCGCGCTTGCCATCCCGGCACGGCTCAGGATGTTCGACTGGCTGAAGCGCTACCGGGAATGCGGCAATCCCTGCAACCGCTGCGCCAAGGAATGCATGGTCCAGGCCATCCATCCGGAAGGTCACATCAATCCCAACGAGTGCCTGAACTGCCTGCATTGCCAGGTTCTTTATCAGCACGATCAGAAATGTCCCGTTTGCATCAAGAAGCTCGCGAAAAGACGGCGGTTCGAGGTGCAGACCGGGCTCGCGAAGCCGGAAACCAAAGCCACTGCGGAAACGCCGGCACCGGCCAAGTAACCTTCAATAGGCAACCTAAGGAGATCCGCCATGAAGGAATTTGAAGAGAAACGGGGTGTATCACGCCGGGACCTGTTGGGCGGGTCCGCAAAGACCGCCATCGTTGCCGGCATGGGCGCCGTGGCGCTAAGCAACGCCGACGCTGCCTTTGCCCAGGAAGGCGGGCAGAAGTTTGAACTCGCCCCCGGTGAACTCGACGAATATTACGGTTTCTGGTCGTCCGGCCAGTCCGGAGAATTGCGCATCCTCGGCTTCCCTTCCATGCGTGAACTGATGCGGGTACCGGTATTCAACCGCTGCTCGGCGACCGGATGGGGCCAGACCAACGAGTCGCTGAAGATCCTGACCGAAGGCCTTCTTCCGGAAACCAAGGCGTTTCTCGCTGCCCAGGGCAAGGTCACCTATGACAATGGCGACCTGCACCACCCGCACATGTCCTTCACGGACGGGACCTATGACGGGCGCTACATCTTCGCCAACGACAAGGCCAACACCCGCGTAGCCCGCATCGACTGCACGACGATGAAATGCGACAAGATCATCGAGATCCCGAACGCGCACGACATCCACGGCATGCGGCCGCAGAAATACCCGCGCACGGGATATATCTTCGCGAATGGCGAACATGAGGCCCCGCTCGTCAACGACGGCAAGATCCTTGACGACCCGTCACAATATTCCTGCATCTTCACCGCAATCGACGGCGACGAGATGAAGGTTGCCTGGCAGGTGATCGTCTCGGGCAACCTCGACAACACCGACGCCGACTACCAGGGCAAATACGCCTTCTCAACGAGCTACAACTCGGAAATGGGCATGACACTTGCCGAAATGACCGAGAGCGAACTGGACCACTGCGTCGTCTTCAACATCAAGGCGATCGAGGAAGCGGTTGCTGCCGGCAACTACCAGGAGCTCAACGGTGTGCCCGTCGTTGACGGCCGCAAGGAAGCCAACTCCCAGTTCACCCGCTACATCCCGATCCCGAACAGCCCGCACGGCTGCAACACTGCGCCGGACGGAAAGCACGTCGTCATCAACGGCAAACTGTCGCCGACCGTCTCGATCATCGATGTCACCAAGCTGGATGCGCTGTTCAACGAGAATGCCGATCCGCGTTCCGCCGTCGTCGGAGAACCGCAGCTCGGCCTCGGCCCCCTTCACACCGCCTACGACGGCAAGGGCAATGCCTTCACGACCCTGTTCCTGGACAGCCAGGTTGTGAAGTGGAACATCGACAAGGCAATTCGCGCCTATGCAGGCGAGGACGTCGACCCCATCATCTCCAAGGTCGACGTGCATTACCAGCCGGGCCACAACTCTACCTCCATGGGCGAAACCAACGAGGCCGACGGCAAGTGGCTCGTGTCGATGAACAAGTTTTCCAAGGACCGGTTCCTGAATGTCGGGCCGCTGAAACCGGAAAACGAACAACTCATCGACATCTCCACGGACAACATGAAGGTGGTTCATGACGGCCCGACCTTCGCCGAGCCCCACGACAGCATCATCGTGCACGCGTCGAAGGTGAACCCGGCGACCGTCTGGGATCGCAACCACCCGTCTTTCGACGACGCCAAGAAGCAAGCCGAGGCCGACGGTGTTGACCTGGAATATGCCGAGGATGTCATCCGCGACGGCAACAAGGTGCGTGTCTACATGCACTCCGTCGCGCCGACCTTCAGCCTGGAAAAGTTCACGGTGAAACAGGGCGACGAGGTGACGATCTACGTCACCAATATCGACGACATCGACGATCTGACCCACGGCTTCTGCCTGTCGAACTACGGCATTGCGATGGAGGTCGGGCCGCAGGCGACCGCGTCGGTGACCTTCATTGCCGAGCGTCCGGGTGTGCACTGGTTCTATTGCCAGTGGTTCTGCCACGCACTCCACATGGAAATGCGCGGCCGGATGTTCGTGGAACCGAGGAACGCCTGAACCATGCACCGCGCCCTTTTCAACCTGTCCGGTCTTTCCACCGCGATTCTTGTCAGCCTTGCGGTCTCAGGACCGCTGGCCGCCAAGGAATGGCAGGTGCCGGCCGAAAAGGGCGCGCTTGCCGAAATCCTTGCAAGAACGCAGGCCGGGGATGTCCTCCGGCTTGCGCCCGGCGACCATGAAGGCCCCGTCGTCCTGGACAAGCCGCTGACGCTGGATGGCGCAGGCAAGGCTCGCATCACCGGCGGCGGCAGCGGCAGCGTCATCACGGTGGAAGCAACCGACGCGGTGATCGAGGGCCTTGAATTGACCGGCTCCGGCCTCTCACAGGAAACCCTCGACGCGGGCGTCAAGCTGACCAAGAAGGCGCATCGGGCAATCGTTCGCAACAACCGCATTCTCGACAACCTGACCGGCGTCGATGTGCACGGTGCCAGGAACGCAATTGTCTCCAACAACCTGATCGAGGGCCGCCAGGACCTGCGTATGAATGAACGCGGCAACGGCATCTATGTCTGGAACGCACCGGATCTTCTGGCCGAACACAACACCATCCGCTTCGGCCGCGACGGCATCTTCGTCAACGCCAGCCACAAGGACACGTTCCGCGCCAATCACTTCGAGAACCTGCGCTTCGCGGTCCACTACATGCACGGCAACAACGGGGTCATCGAAGGGAACGTCTCGGTCGGCAACGACATCGGCTACGCGCTGATGTTCTCCAACCGGCTGAAGGTGCGCGGCAATGTCTCCATCGGCGACCGCAATCACGGCCTGATGCTGAACTATGCCAACCAGGCCGAGATCAGCGGCAACCAGGTGGAAGGCGGCGGCGAGAAGTGCCTTTTCATGTACAACGCCAACAAGAACAACGTGAGCGGCAACCGGTTCGAGGGCTGCCCCATCGGCATCCATTTCACGGCCGGGTCCGCGAACAACGCCTTTGAGGGCAATGCCTTTATCGGCAACAGGACACAGGTCAAATATGTCGGCAGCCGCCAGCTCGACTGGAGCACCGGCGGACGCGGCAATTACTGGAGCGACCATCCGGCTTTCGACATGAACGGCGACGGCATCGCCGATACGTCCTACCGGCCCAACGACATGATCGACCAGGTTCTCTGGACCCAGCCTTCCGCCAAGCTACTGGTCGGGTCTCCGGCCGTGCAGCTGCTGCGCTGGACCCAGTCGCAATTTCCGGCGCTGCTGCCCGGCGGCATTGTCGACACCGCCCCGCTGATGCATCCGCCGGCACGGGCGTTTCCTAATTCGGGGGTTCAAGGATGACCGAAGCTAATTTCAATTCGCCGACCCTCGCCCTCAAAGCCATCAGCAAGACCTTTTCGGGCCTCAAGGCTGTCGACGATGTCTCCTTTTCGCTCAATCCGGGCGAACGGGTCGCCCTGCTCGGCCACAATGGCGCTGGCAAGACGACGCTGTTCAAGATCGTGCTGGGATTTCTGAAACGCGACCGCGGCGACGTCTCGGTGCTGGGAGCTGCTCCCGGCAGCCACGCTGCCCGCGCCGGCACGGCTTACCTGCCGGAATCCGTTGCTTTCCCGGCTTCGCTCACCGGCAAGGAGGTGCTGACTTTCTATGCAAGGCTGAAGGGAGAAAGACCCGCCAGTGCGTTGCCATTGCTCGACCGGGTCGGCCTTGCCGATGCGGCCAAACGGCGGGTCGGCACCTATTCCAAGGGCATGCGCCAGCGTCTGGGTCTCGCCCAGGCCTTGATCGGGAGGCCAAGGCTGATCCTGCTGGATGAACCGACGACCGGGCTCGATCCCATCTCAAGGCAGAACGTCTACGATCTGATCGGCGAGATTGCCGGTCAGGGCACGACAGTACTGCAGTCTTCCCATGCCCTAATGGAACTTGAGGCCCGGACGGACCGGATCCTGATCCTCTCCAAGGGCAAACTCGTTGCCGACGACATCCTGAGCCGGCTAAGGGCTCAGGCAGGCCTGCCGATCAGGCTGAAAGTCTGGACGCGGCCGGAGGACCTTGCACAGGTCTGCGAAAGCCTCGGTGGCGGGCGCATGAACGGGCGCTCCGTGGAGTTCGACTGCAGCGCCGCTGACAAGGTCCGGCGACTGTCGGCCATCAGCGCCCTCGGCAGCCTGGTGGAGGATGTCGATGTCCATGCACCAAGCCTCGACGACGTCTACCGGCACTTTTCCAACACCGCGAACAGGGAGGCTTGAGCAATGTTTTCCAGAATTCTCACCATCGCGGGCCAGGAAATCCGCATCGGCATCCGCAATCGCTGGATCCTGCTCGCGGCAATCATCCTGGCGGTGTTCTCGCTCGCTCTCGCCCTGCTTGGCTCGGCTCCCGCCGGCACGCTCGGTGTCGACCGGCTGACCATCACCGTCGCTTCACTGGCGAGCCTGTCGGTCTATCTTGTTCCCTTGATCGCGCTGCTGCTCGCCTTCGATGCCATCTGCGGCGAGGTGGAACGGGGCACGCTGCTGATGACCCTTTCCTGCCCGATCTCCCGTTTCGAATTCCTCATCGGCAAGGCGATCGGTCACACGCTGGTGCTGTCCTTCGCGCTCGTTGCCGGCTACGGCCTGACGGCTGGACTTCTGGTCGCGACCGGGTCCGGATCGCTGACTGGCCTTACGGATTTCGTCCGCCTGATCGCGACATCGATCCTGCTCGGGATCTGCTTCCTGGCAACCGGTTACATGCTGAGCGCACGGACACGCCAGTCCCGCACAGCCGCGGCCGCCGCGATTGCTGCCTGGCTGTTCCTGGTGGTGCTCTATGACCTCGCGCTGCTTGGAGCGCTCGTCGCCAATCCAAGCGGTGTCTTTGCCGCCGAGGTCTTTCCCTACGCGATCCTGCTCAACCCCGCCGACGCCTTCCGCCTGTTCAACCTGGCAGCCCTCGGCGCCAGCGATCTGGTCGGTGGAATGGCCGGTGTCGCGGAAACGCTTCCCTTCGATCCGATGCTCGCCCTTGGCTCCCTCATCGCCTTTGCCGGCCTGGCAATGGCGGGCTCGGCCCTGCTTGTCAGAAGGATTGCGCCATGAAAAACGCGCTCATTGCCCTCTTCGCCGTCACGCTTCTGGCAGCCTGCCAGGGCGAGCCCCAGGTTACCAAACCGGCTGCAATTGCCATGACGCCAGAAGCTGCGGGATACTATTGCCAGATGACCGTGCTGGAGCATGACGGCCCCAAGGCGCAGATCCACCTGACCGGTTTTGCCAATCCGCTCTGGTTCACCCAGGTCCGCGACGCGGTCGCGTTCACGCTTTCCCCGGAAGAAACGAAGGACATCGCCGCGATCTATGTCAACGACATGGGGAAGGCGGAAAGCTGGAATCAGCCGGGCATCGACAACTGGATCGATGCGGATGCGGCCTGGTTCGTGACCGGCAGCCGGCAGGCGGGCGGCATGGGCGCACCGGAGGCCATCCCCTTCGGCAGCGAAGCCGGGGCAAGGGGCTTTGTGTCGGAAAACGGCGGCAAGGTTGTGCGTTTCAAGGACATTCCTGCGGATTATGTTCTCAACTCCGTCGATGTTTCCGCCGCCACGCAGGAGGTGCCGCAATGAAGCTCTCCAGCAATACCTCAAAGCCGGTCAGCCGCCGGCGTTTCCTGCGGATCTGCGCAGCCGGAGCAGCAGGATTGGCAGTGCCTCCCGGCAGAGCTCTGGCGCAGGGCCAGGCTAGCCTGCACCGCTGGCGTGGCATTGCGCTCGGCGCAAGGGCGGAGATCAATCTGCTGCACGAGGATGCCGGCAAAGCGCAGAAGCTCTTCGGCCGGATCGAAGCGGAAATCCGCCGGCTGGAAGCGATCTTCAGTCTTTACATCCCGGAGAGCGAACTGGTCCGGCTGAATGCGGACGGACGGCTTGATGCGCCGTCGCTGGAACTGGTCGACCTTCTTGGCCTGTGTGCAAGGATCCATGCGGCGACGGAAGGCGCTTTCGATCCGACGGTGCAGCCGCTCTGGGCGCACTATGCCCGCCTGGCGACGGGTGACACCGGCACAGACTTCGAGGCCGCGCGCAGTTCCACCGGCTTCGGGCATGTCTCGATCGAGCCGGCGGAAATCCGTTTTCGCCGGCCCGGCATGGCGATGACCTTCAACGGCATCGCGCAAGGCTTTGTCACCGACCGGATCACGGCTTTTCTCGCTGCAAACGGCTGCACGGACATGGTGGTCGATCTTGGCGAAATCGCTGCTCGTGGCAGTCCCCAAGATGAATTTTCCACCGGTTCGGGCTGGCCGGTGACGCTAAGACCGGATCCCGGCCGGCCGGAGGCGGCCGTGAAGATCAGATTGAACGATGCCGCGGTGGCAAGTTCCGCCCGGCTCGGCACGACCTTCGACCCAGCAGGCCGCCGGTCGCATATTCTCGATCCCAGAACCGGCCTGCCGGTGGAAGGTTGTCTCCTGGGCGCCAGCGTCATTGCCCCGACTGCGGCGCTGGCCGACGGGCTTTCCACCGCTGCGCTTGTGTGCGGCGAGGACGGGCTTGCGAAAGCGCTTTCCGGTTTCGCCCAGACGCGCGCTTTCCTGGTTCGCATGGATGGAACGACAGGCTGGCTGGGATAGGCTGGGCTGGTCTCCGCAAACCCCTCCTCCTACGATCTTATCCACCTCCTCGACCTCATCCTGAGGAGCCTGGCACGCCAGGCGTCTCGAAGGATCGGCCGCTTGTTCTGGAATACGCCGCCTATCCTTCGAGACGGTCCTTTCGGACCTCCTCAGGATGAGGGCTTCACAAGCTTCTGGTACGGACCATTCAGGTGCGGCGTTCAATCAAAGCTTTGCCCGCAATTTTCCGCCGCTCAAAGATTTCCGTCGGCCTCGTCCATCAGGCGGCGCACCCATCTGGCGACGAACCAGGTCGCGGGCACGCCGAGCGGCAGGCACAGCCAGAGGCAGGCAACAGGCGAGAGGGCCGGCAGGCCGATTGCCTGTCCCATAAGGGCAAGCATGAAGAGGTTGATGGCGACGGCTGCCGCCGTGAACGGGTAAAACAGGATCGCCAGTTTTCGCACCGACCAGCCGGTTTGTGTGCCGGTCATGCAGCCAGATCCTTCCGGTTGGCGCCGTCGAGCGCAGAGGCAATAAGCTTCGGCATGAACGGCGTCTCGATCAGCGGTGCCAGGCGCAAGCCTTCGAAACCGGCCTGATCGAGCGCCTGTGGAATGTCCTCCGTCACGTGATGACCGTTGCCGGCAAAAAGCGGCAGCAGGATCGTCTTCAGGCCACAACGGGCCGCTGCATCTGCAAGGAACGGCGCTTCCTCCAGAAAACCGATACGTATCCGGGCATCCGTCAGGTCTTCGGCCAGCCCGACCGCAAAGCGCAAGGTGCATTGTGCGGTCGATGCTCCCGTTGCTGATCCGTGAGCGGCCAGCAGCACCTCATAACCGAAAGCATCCCAACGGGTTCTTGCCGCGAGCTCCTTCAGGTAGCCGGCGGTCAGCCGTGGCAGCTCGGGATGGACGCCAAGAGCCGTCATCTGCCTGGCTCTGGTGCCTTTCAACCTTCCTGCAAGGGCCTTTTGCGTGAACCAGCCTTCAGCCATGAAAATCGGAAAAACAAGCGGCTGGGGCCCTGCCAGATCCAGGCACCGCTCGAGACTGTTCCTTTCCGCCAGTGTGGCAGAGCGGACTGTCCAGCCGGGCAGGAACTCACGGACTTTTTGCGCCAGTAGCCGCAGATGCGCCTCGCCTGCTTCCGGCTGCGACGGCTGTCCATGCGCGACCAGGACAGCCTCAATGGCTTGTTCCTTCCGAGAAGGTGATCTTGTTCCAGACATTGTATTTTCCCGACGGTTTGCGCATGGGCATGCGCCTGACCTCTTCCAGGGTTTTTGCGTCATAGACGATCACCGCGCCGTCCTCCTCCCAGACCGAGACGAGGGCATGGCGGCCGTCCTTCGTGAATTCGACATGGGCGACAGTTGCGCCCACGACAGGCTTCAGCGTCCTGATAATCTTCAGGCTCTGCTTGTCGATGACGTGGATCTCGTCCTTGTTCGGACCAAAGAAGACATCGGCCCAGAAATAGGGCGTATTCTCATGGCTACGCAGGAAGAAGCCCGGTCCGTCCGTCCTGATGGTGGTGATCTCTTTCCAGGTGTCCGTGTCGATGATCGAGAGCTTGCCTTCCTTCAGATAAGGCGTCGCCATGACCCGGCGGCCCTCCCGCTCCCAGCTGATGCCAGAGCCGAGATGCGGCATGCCCTGGAGGGGCAGTTCGGCAATTTCCCGGCCGACCGTCAGGTTGACGACGACGCCGCGTTCGCCATCGCGCGAGGCACCGATCAGGTGGCGGTAATCGTCGTCGAAGAAGAAGTCGTCGAGCGGCTCGGCAGTTTTGATCCGGCGGCGGGCGAACAGCCCTTGAGACGACGGCAGCGCCTCGACCATGCCTTTCTCGCGGCTGTGCACGAAGCCCTCATAGACCGGCTCCGCATCGGGATCGGTAGCGACTTCCCAGATTTCCGGAGCGTCCTTCAGGGCAAGAATGAAGCTCTTGCGGTTGGGCGCCTGATAGACGGCGGAGACACGGCTCGCGCTCCCGTCCTTTGCCTTGACATCCATGACCTTGGCGACAGACAGGTCTTCGGTCGACAGGATCGTCAGCGTCATCGGCAAGTAATTGGCAACCGCCAACCATTTGCCGTCATGGCTCATGGCGATGTTGCGGCTGTTGAGGCCGGCGCGGATGCGCCCGACTTCCTGGAGGGCATAGAGATCGTATTTCTGCACCCAGCCGTCGCGCGACATGATGAAGACATAGCGTCCGTCCGGCGAGAATTTGGGTCCGCCGTGGACGGCGAAGGGGGTCGCGAATCTGTCCAGGGTCTCGAACGTGTCGCCGTCGAGAACGCTGACATGATGATCACCGGTTTCGACGACCAGGGTGATATTCATCGGATCGGAGGACCAGAGCGGCTTGCCGGCTGCTTCATAGTCCTCATTGACCACAAGGCTCTCGGCGATATCCGCTTCCTTCCAGTCCGGCACTTCGTTCAGGGGTTCCTTCAGAAAGGCGGCGAGTGCGTCGATCTGGTCCGCGCTCAGGACATCGGCGAAACCGGGCATCTGCGTTGCCTTGCGGCCGTTCCGGATGACAGCCCCCAGGTCCGGACCGCGCATGCGGCCGAGGGTTTCGGGGATCAGCGCAGGGCCGTGGCCGCCGAGGCGGCCTGCCCCGTGGCATTCGTGGCAATTGGCGGCATAGTCCTCCGCCGGTCCTGCAAAGGAGAGCGTCGTCGCCAGCAGAAGGGTGCTAAGCGAAGCGGTGAGCCGGATCATGGCGTTTTCCTCGGAACGGGGTCACGGCGAGGCGGTCGCCTGCGGAGCCGGTGAGCCCGATGTCGTCGTCGTTGAGATAGCAGGCCGGATCTTCCGCCCAGGGATCGCCGGTCAGCTGCAAGGCGCGGATGCGGGTGTTGCCGCCGCAGACATCCTTGAACGCACAGGCACCGCACCTTCCCTTCAGCGGCCGCGGACGTGTCCGGAGCTGCGCCAGCATCGGATCGGCGCCGGTCCAAAGGTCAGAGAACGCCGCGGTCTTGACGCTGCCGATGGTGTAGTTCGACCAGTAGGTGTCCGGATGCACATTGCCGAGCGTGTCGATATTGGCAACGCCCAGACCGGAGGAATTGCCGCCCCAGGCGGCCAGGTGCGTCCGGACGTGCTCCGCCTTGCCGTCTCCAAAATTTTCCCGCACCCAGTCCAGGAAATAGACCGCGTCCGCATCGTTGTTGCCGGTGACGATATCGAGCGGCCGGCCGCCGCTGACGCCCTGCCAGGCGCGGTCGAGCAGCAGGTCCATCGCCCAGCGGGAGCGCTTGTGCTCGGCATCCTCGCCGCGGTGCTTGTCGCCGCGGCCGGCATAGACAAGATGCGAGAGGTAGAACTTGTCGACGCCTTCGTCGTCGCACAGACGCAGGAGGTCGGCCAAGCTTTGATGGTTGCCCTCGGTCAGGGTGAAGCGAAGCCCGACCTTGATGCCGCGCGCCTTGCATTCGCGCACGCCGTGCAGGGCATTCAGATAAGCGCCTTCGACACCCCGGAACCAGTCGTTGGTGGCACCGATGCCGTCGATGGAGATGCCGACATAGTCGAATCCGATCTCGGCGACGCGATCCGCCGCAGCGCCGTGGACCTTGGTGCCGTTTGTCGACAGGGCCAGCATGCGGACGAGGCTGCGGGCGCGGGCGGCGATCTCGAAAAGGTCCTTGCTGTCCAGCGGCTCGCCACCGGAAAGGATCAGCGCGGGAATGCGAAAGCGGCCGAGATCCTCCAGCGTGGCCATCGCCTGCTCGTGGCTGAGTTCACCCGGAAAATCGACATCGGCCGAAACCGTATAACAGTGGCGGCATTTGAGGTTGCAGCGCCGGGTCAGGTTCCAGATCACCACGGGCTTGACCGGTCCGTTGCCTTGCCGGACGCGCACGGGGGTCGGCTCCACGATCTGGTGCATATATTCCGACAGACGGAACATCTTTCAGGCCTCCTTGCCGCGCAGGCGCATGCCGGTCTTTTTCAGGATGCGGGTGGAAAACAGGATGTCGCCGGCTTGAGCGGCATCGCCCAGCAGCGCCGCGATTTCGGTGCGCTTGGCCATGACTTCCTCGCGGTTCTCGCCATGCACCATGGCAAAGAGGTTGTAGGGCCAGTCCGGCAGTGCCCGCGGGCGGCGGTAGCAGTGGGTAACGAAGGAGAGCGCGCCGACCTTTTCGCCAAGCGCGTCAACTTTCGCGTCGACAACGTTCCAGACCGTCATGCCGTTGGCGGTCATGCCGAGGCGGTAGTGGTTGGGGGCAGCTCCGATCCGGCGGATGATGCCGTCTTCCTTCAGACGTTTCAGCCGATCGATCAGCTCCGCTTCCGAAAGCCCTAGATTTTCCGCGACGACGGCAAAGGGCGCGGGCACCAGCGGCAGGCCCGCCTGGGTCGCCTCGACGATCGTTCTGTCCTTTGGGTCCAAGCTCATGCGGTCACCCGGAAACCTATGAAAAATTCGCGTTCCTTCGGAAACAGGAGAACGGTGAGGCCCGTGTCACGCTCGATTGCCGCTGCGGTCGCGGCAATGGCGGCCTGGCTTTCGGTTGCCAGCACGAACCACATGTTCAGCCTGTGGTCCCGTTCATAGTTATGCGCGACTTCCGGGTAGGCATTGACTTTGGTTAAGACGTCCTCGAAACGCTCCGCGGGGACGGCCATCGCACAGAGACAGAAGGCACCGCCCAGAGCCTCGGCATCGAAGAAGGGCCCGAAACGCGTCAGCAAACCGTCGTCACGAAGGGTTCTGATGCGGTCCACCACGTCCTGTTCACTGAGACCCAGCTCCTCTGCCAGCGGGGCGAAGGGATGCGGCACCAGCGGCAGATCGTCCTGCAGGCGGTTGATCAGGGTCCGGTCCAGCTCGGAAAGCTCGTGGGTCATGCGGCTGCTCCCTGCCTCGCGATCAGCGCGCCGGTCTGCTTGAAGCAGCGGCTGGAGAAGAGCACCTCGTAACCGGCACCATTGACTTCCGGCAGCCGGGACGCCTTCTCAAGCACTTCCAGTGCCATCTGACGGCTCTGACCGTGGATCATGCAATAGAGCCGGTAAGGCCAGATGCCGGGAGCGGGACGGCGCTCATAACAGAGCGTGACACCCGGAAAGGCTGCCAGTGCAAGCCCGGCAGCAGAGATCCGTTCCGGCTCGATGTCCCAAACAACCATGGCGTTGGAGCGCCAGCCGAGCGCCCGGTGACGTACGATTACGCCAAGGCGCGCAATGATCCCGGCCTCCTGCAGGACGGTGAGCCGTTGCAACACCTCGCCTTCGCTTCGCCCAAGATCTTCCGCGATCCGCAAATACGGGCGTGAGACAAGCGGCAGACCCGTGGCTAGAGACTGCAGGAGGGCATCGTCTCCCTCCCGCAGTTGCTCCAGCCGGACCGTCCGGGGCGCTATTGGCCGGTCCAACCTGCCGTTCAGTCTGAAGCCGAGATCGATGTTGAAGGGCCGCAGGATCGGAAGATCGAGGACGGCAAGTCCCGTCTCCGTCCGGATAGCGTCGAGCACGTCATCCACATGGGCGCGGTCCGGTCCGGTGGCGACGAACCAGAGGTTCCAGGGGTTCTCGCGCAGATAGGAATGGTTGATGCCCGGTTGCGCGCCGACGAGAGCCGCGACCGTCTCGATCCGCGCCGGGGGCACCGACATTGCCGCGAGTGTACTGGCGGAAACGGTGTTCGGTGTGCAGGTGGCGCCGATGCGGGTGATCCGTCCGGCAGCGAACATCCGTTCGTACCGGTTAATGACTTCATCTTCCGGGCACTTCAGGGCGGTGCCGATTTCCGCGAAAGGCCTTTCTGCCAGCGGAAAATCCCGTTGCCAGTTGTCGAGCAGGGCAAGATCAAGCGGGTCGATGAGGCTCGTCATGGCTCACAACCCCGTCCTGTGCGCACGGGCGGTAAAGAAGATGCCGGAGGGGCTGTCCGCGTCGATCTCGGCTTTCTTCTCGAAGGTCCGCGTGTCGTAGACCATCACCTTGCCGGCATCCCGGACGGAGACCCAGACCTCGTTGCCGCGCGGGGTGAATTCCATGTGCAGGACCGCCGGTCCCGGCTTGAACTCGTGCACGACCTGCTTCGTCACCGTGTCGATCACCTGGATGGTGTCGTTGAGCGGATGGGCGAAATTCACCCAGACCTGGCGCCCGTCGGGGCGGGCCATGGCGAAGACGGGCTGCCCGTGCGTCTGCGTGCGTCCGGTCTCAGCCAGCGTTTCGCCGTCGATCCAAAGGACCTCGTGATGGCCGACCGCCGGCAGGACAAACTCGTTGCCGGCCTTCGCCCAGCCTTCCAGATGCGGCATCTTGTAGACCGGCAGGTCCGCTTCACCGCGGCCGTATTCCGGCAGCACCCGGATCGGCTTCGGCGTCTCGTCCCAGAGATCGAGCGCCGTCAGGCCGTCCTCGCCAAAGAGGCCGGTTATATAGAGACGGCCGTCGCCGGTGATGAGAGCGTCATAGGGATTGCGGCCCATGTCCGGGATTTTGGTAAGCTTCGGTGTCGCTCCGGAAAGGTCGGCGATCCAGGTCTCGCCCGTATCCCACAGGGTGAAGACGAACCGGCGGCCAGGTGCATCGACGAGCCCGATGGTCTTCGATCCGGTCGGTATATCGGCGACCATCTCCAGAGTCTCTGCATCGAAAATAAGCACCCCACCCGGCTCGTAGTTGGAAACGGCCACCAGCGTGCCGTCGTCGGAAATGGCGCCACCGATGGCGTTGCCCGACTGGACCACGCGTTTGGAAATGGTCTTTTCGATCAGGTCCACCTTGGTGAGGCCGCCGTCCCGGCCAAAGACATAGGCAAAGCGTTCGTCCGGCGAATAGACCAGGCTGGCATGGGAGAGATCGCCCAGCCCGACGATCCGTGTCAGTGCTGCCCGCTCGGACTGATCAACCAGGAGCAACGAACCCGAGGCGCGTTCGACGACGAGGCCGAGGTCGCCGGTGGCGACAACGGTCTGCGCCTGAGCCGCGCCCGTCAGCATGGCCGCCAGCGCGACCCCGCAAAGCCACTTCATTTCATGTCTCCCTTGAGAAGATATTCAGCAATCCGTTTGGCGTCGGCCTCCGACAGGATCGGCCGCCAGGGCGGCATTGCCGTTTCCGGAATGCCGTCCAGAACCACCAGCGACAGGGTGTCGATGTCGTAGTGACTGAGCGCGTCCGGCCGGATGTCCGGTCCGAGCCCTCCCTTCAGCGTCATGCCGTGGCAGGAGCCGCAATCCTGGCGCACCAGGTTGACGAGGGCCGCAGAACCGCTTTCCTCCGCAACGGCGAGGCTCGTGATCACCAACAGGCAGAAGGCAAAGGTCAGCAGGGTCTTAAGCATGGACCCGCCTTCCGGCAGCCTCGCTGCCGGCCGTTGCAACCAGGGTTTCAATGTCATGTGCCGGCCACTCGGCGCTCAGGGTCACGACCTTGCCGATGACAAAAAGAACGGGTGCCTTCAGGCCGGCATCGCGCACATCGAGGGCCACCGTGCCGAGATGCGAATAGAGCCTCTTTTCGCGCGGTGTCGTCGCGTTGGCGATGGCAAGCACGGGCGTCGTTTCGCTGAGCCCCTCGGCCACCAGCCGCAGGGCGATCTGCCCCATGTTGGCGACGCCCATGTAGACGACCAGGGTGGTTTCCTCGCTGGCAAGGCTCTTCCAGTCGAGATCCAGCGTACCGTTGGCCTGGCGGTGACCGGTGACATAACGAACGCCGGTGGCCAGACCGCGATGGGTCAGCGGCACGCCGGTGGCGGCGGCGGCCCCCTGCGCTGCCGTTATGCCGGGCGCATATTCGACGGGGATCCCGCGGGCAGCAAGATGCTCCGCCTCTTCCGAACCGCGCCCGAAGATGAGCGGATCGCCGCCCTTGAGACGGGCGACGGTCATGCCTTCCAGGGCAAGGTCTTCGAGGATTTCGTTGATCCTTTCCTGCGGAACGGGGTGATTGTCTGGAGATTTTCCGACCGGAACCTTCAGCGCGCCTTCAGGCGCGAGAGCCAGGATTTCGGGCGAGACCAGCCGGTCGAAGACGACCGCGTCCGCTTCCTGCAGCATGCGCATGGCCTTGAGCGTCAGAAGCTCCGGATCACCGGGCCCCGCACCGATCAGACAGACCTTACCTGGCTTTTTCATCTTGGGCTCCTGCGCCGGCTGGGTAGGTGGAGGCGTAAACGGGAGGGGCAGCGGTCCGCCCCTCCCGGCGGGACGTCAGTAGACGTCGGCGCGCGTGTTGTAGACGTTGAACTTGCCTGTCGGCGTGATCAGGCGCGGGTCCTTGATCACGGTCTTCAGCTCCAGCGTCTTGTCATCGACGACGACGATGGCGCTTTCCTGCTCCTTGCCGTTCCAGACCGAGAACCAGACTTCCGTACCTTCCTTGTTGAACTCGGGCTGCACGACGCGTGGCTGACCTTCGGGGCTACCGGCCCATTCGGCGATCGGCAGGGTCATGTATTCCGGGTCTTCCTCGGTATCGCCCGTCATCTTGGAGATATCGAACACTGCGACCGAGCCGGAGACTTCCGCTTCCGGGTTCAGCGGGGCATCGACATAGAGATGCGTCGATTCCGGGTGGGTCTTGATGAACAGCGACCCGCCGCCCAGTGCGTAGAAGCTGTCGACCAGCTTCCAGGCATGATCCGGATGTCCTTCCGGATCTGTCCCGATCAGGGCGACGGAATCGTCGCCGAGGTGCGACGTTGCCCAGACCGGACCGAATGCCGGATGCACGAAGTTGGCACCGCGGCCCGGATGCGGGGTCTGGCCGCCGGATTCGACCAGACCGACAAGCTTGTCTTCCTTGGTATCGACGACCGCGATCTTGCCGCGGGCGTTTGCGGCCACGAGGAAGTAGCGCTTGGTGCTGTCGAACCCGCCGTCATGCAGGAAGCGTTCGGCTTCGATCTCGGTGGTCTTGAGGTTCTTCAGGTCGGTGTAGTCCACCAGCAGGATCTTGCCGGTTTCCTTCACGTTGACGATGAACTCGGGCTTGTAATGCGAAGCCACGATCGATGCGACACGGGGCTCGGGGTGGTAGGTCTGATCGTCATAGACGTTGCCGCGGGTCGAGACGATTTTCAGCGGCTCGAGCGTTTCCCCGTCCATGATCACGTATTGCGGCGGCCAGTAGGACCCGGCGATCGCGTACTTGTCTTCCCAGCCTTCGAACTTCGAAGTCTCGATCGAACGGGCTTCGGACCCGACCTTGATTTCGGCGACGGTCGCGGGATGTTCCATCCACAGATCGATCATGTTGACCTTGGCGTCGCGGCCAATCACGAACAGATAGCGGCCGGAAGCCGAAATACGGCTGATATGCACCGCATAGCCGGTGTCGATCACTTCCTTGATCTCGTAGGTGCCCGCATCGATCAGGGCGATCTGGCCGGCATCGCGGAGCGTCACGGACATCAGGTTGTCCAGATCGAGCGAATTCATCTGGCTGGTCGGACGATCCTCCGGCTTCACCAGGATCTTCCAGGAGTTCTTCATTTCCGGCATGCCGAATTCCGGCGGAGCCGGCGGATCGAGCAGCACGTAACGCGCCATCAGGTCGATTTCGGCGTCCGTGAGTTCTCCGGAAGTCCCCCAGTTGGGCATGCCCGCGGGCGAGCCGTAGGTGATGAAGTCCTTCAGATGCTCATAGCCGAGGTCACGGGTGATGTCGGGCGTCAGCGGTTTGCCGGTTGCCCCCTTGCGCAGCACGCCATGGCAGCCGGCGCAGCGTTCGAAATAGATCCTCGAACCCTGCTGGAATTCTTCGTCCGTGATCACGGGGTCGCCAGCCTTGCGGCCCGGAATCTCGACCTTTATCGAACCAAGCGTCGTCAAGCTGGGCTCGTATGCGGCGGCTGGCGTATCGCCGTGACCGGCAGGCTTGTCCTGTGCCCAGGCGCTGCCTGAGACAAGAGCAAGAGCCATGGCCGCGCTGGCTAGAAGCGCGTACCTGACTGGGGACTTCTGGCTATTCATTGCGGAATTCTCCGTTGAGCTGGTGAGGCGATGCTGAAGATGCACGGCGCGACCGGCGGCCTCCTTGACTTTTGTTAAGGTGCAAAACAGGACGTCGCGGCACCCTCCCGGAGATCGGTTCGGGACCTGCCAAATGCGCTTTTTTTCTCTTCTGTTTCTTGGCTTGCTGCTCGCCGCCAGCTCCTCTCTGGCGACAGGTCTCAGCGGCGAGGTCATCACCCCGGCAGCCCCCGATGCGCAGCTTGCAGCCGAGCTGTTGGGCAGCAGCGATCCCCTCTCGCTCGAGCGCCAGGAAACCGGCGTGCCGTCCTGGACGGTCCTGCGTGACGGGCAGGTGATCGGCCATATCGGATCGACCTGGGAGATCGCCGGATCGATCGGCTATTCCGGGCGGCCGCTCGACGTGCTTGTCGCGATCAACCCTGATGCCACCATCGCCGGTGCGCGGCTGATGCAGCACAACGAGCCGGTGCTGACGCTCGGCATCTCAGACGAGGACATCGCCCGCTACGTCGATGGTTACCGGGGGGTGAACCTGGCGGCGGAACGCCAGTCGGTGCTGGAGCCTCAGGCCGACCTGCCGGATGTGATCGCGCGCGCCACGGTCTCGACCGGTGTCATCCGTGACGGCATCCTCAGGACAGCACGTACTCTCGCCCTTGCCCGCGGACTGATCGCAAGCGGCGGCATTGACCGCCTCGCCTATGAACCGGCCGGCTGGGATGCACTTCTGGAGATGGGCGCCCTGGCGCAGGCGCACGTAACGATGGACGAGGCGGCCGAAGCCTTGAAGGGGGCCAAGGTGCCGGTGACGCCTGGGCCGGGCAGCTTCCTCGATCTTTATGCGGGGCTCATCGATCCGCCGGCGGTCGGACGCAACCTGCTCGGCCAGCAGCTTTATACAAGGGTCATGGGCAAGCTCGGGCCAGGCGACAGCGCGCTCACCATCTTGACCGGTGGCCTGCAGTCACATCGCGGCACCGATTGGCGCCGCAGTGGCCGGTTCGACCGGCTGGCGATCGTCCAGGGCGAAACGCGTGTCGCCCCGGCGGAAGCCGATTATCTCTTCGTCAAGAAGCTTGCCATCGACGGCGCGCCTGACCTGAAGGAGATGAGCGTCTTCCGGCTCGGGCCCGAAATCGACCCAACGAAACCCTTCCGCGTCGAAGTGACCGCCGAACGCCCCGCCGCGTCGGATGGACCTGTCGCCATGACTATCGGCACGGATTATGAACTGCCGGACCGGTTCCGCCTGGCGCCTCCGCCGGAGGCAGAACCGCTCTGGCGCGAAATCTGGCGAACGAAAAAACCGGCAGCCGTTTTTGTCTGCGCACTGCTTGCCGCCCTGGCACTGGTGTTCATCTTTCAGGAGAGCATCGTCCGCCGGAAGAAACTGTGGCTTGGCCTGCGGATCGGATTCCTGTCCGTAACACTCTTCGTGCTTGGCTGGGGGCTCAACGGCCAGCTGTCCGTCGTGCAGGTCGTCGCCTTCCTCCATTCCCTCCTGACCGGGTTTCGCTGGGAGACCTTCCTGATCGAGCCGGTGATCTTCCTGCTCTGGTCGTTCGTCGCCCTTGGCCTGCTCTTCTGGGGGCGCGGGGTCTATTGCGGCTGGCTCTGCCCCTTCGGCGCGCTGCAGGAGCTGTTGAACTTTGCCGCCCGGCGCCTCGGGATCAGACAGATCACCGTGCCTCAGGCACTGCACGAGCGGCTGTGGATGATCAAGTACACGGCTTTCATGGCGATCCTGGCTTTGTCCTTTTATTCGATGCACGACGCGCTGGTGCTGGCGGAAATCGAGCCTTTCAAAACGGCGATTTCGCTCCGAATGATCCGCGCCTGGCCCTTCGTCGTCTTTGTGCTGGCGATCCTCGCGGCCGGACTTTTCATCGAACGGTTCTACTGCCGCTATATCTGCCCCCTCGGCGCCGCGCTCGCCATTCCCGCCAAGCTGAAGATCTTCGACTGGCTGCACCGACGGTCGCAATGCGGCCGCGAGTGCCGGCTGTGCGAGACAAAATGCACCGTCGGCGCGATCGATCCTATCGGGCGGATCAACCCCAACGAATGTGTGCTTTGTCTGCGCTGCCAGGTGATCTTCAACGATCCCGAGACCTGCACCATCCTGAAACGGCGGGTACGCACAGCCTCGCCCGTTTCGTCAGTGGCCGCACCCAAGGGAGAGGTCTGATGATCGACCGCCGCCGTTTCCTGACCATCGCCGCTGCCGCCACCCTCGTCTCGCCGGTGCGGGCGACCGAGACGATCGAATGGCGAGGGCGGGCCATGGGGTCCGCCGCACGCATTCTGCTGACCGGCACGGATCCCGACACCGCGCGCCGGCTGTTCCACAAGGTGGAGCGTGTGCTTGCCCGGGTGGAAGCCCGGTTCTCGCTCCATGCCGATTCCGGCCTTGTCCGCCTCAACCGCACCGGCCTTTGGGCCAGGCCGGATCCGGATGTCCTCGCGCTCTTCCGCCTGGCCGGTGACGCCCATGCGGCAACAAGCGGTGCATTCGATCCGACGGTACAGCCCCTGTGGCAAGCGGTCGCGACCGGCGGCGATGTCACCGCTGCGCGCGCACTGATCGGCTGGCGGGATGTCGAAGTCTCCAGGGAGGCTATCCGCCTTGCCCGCCCCGGCATGGCACTCACCTTCAACGGCATCGCCCAGGGCCATGCGGCGGACCGTGTCGCTGCCATGTTGAAGCGACATGGATTTGACGACGTTCTTGTCGATATGGGCGAGATCCAAGCTCTCGGGAGACGTCCGGACGGTAAAGCGTGGCGTGCCGGGATCGCCCTGCCCGATGGCAGGATTATCGGCGAGACGGAGTTGCACGACAAAGCCCTTGCGGTGTCTTCGCCCAGGGGAACCCTGATCGGTCCGAAGGCAACGGACAGCCACATACTCGACCCGTCCGGCGCAGCGCCCCGCTGGAACTTAGCCGGCGTAACAGCTCCGTCAGCAGCCCTTGCCGACGCGTTGTCGACCGGATTTTGCGTGATGGACCGGATCGCGATCGATGACGTCTTGAAGGCTTTTCCCGAGACCCGGTTGGCAGCACTCGCCTGAGCAATCCTAAATTTCCGGGCAGTTGACTTTTGTTAAGGATTCCGCCCTGCCGCTCCCCGAATGTTCAGCCACCATCAACGGCTACAAAGGGGGTCGGTCGCCATGCGCGAAGTCATGACCAAAAGCATGGCCCGGAACATATTCTATGGCGGGTCACTCTTCTTCATCATCATCTTTGTGGGGCTGTCGGCGCACAGCCACCTCTACATCACCGGCACGTCGACCGATGCCAGCACGCTGACCGACAGCGTGGCGGCGGGCAAGCGTGTCTGGGAGGACAAGGCCTGCATCAACTGTCACACGATCCTGGGCGAAGGCGCCTATTTCGCGCCTGAAGTCGGCAACGTGATGACCCGCTGGGGCGTCATCGACGATCCGGAAGCAGCATTCGATACGCTGAAGGGCTGGATGGAAGCCCAGCCGACCGGCATCGAAGGCCGCCGGCAGATGCCGCAGTTCCATCTGACGGACGAGGAAATCCGCGACCTCGCCAATTTCCTGATCTGGACAAACAAGATCAACACCCAGAACTGGCCGCCCAACGACGCCGGTTGATCTTGAACGCTAAGGAAACCCAAGATGAAATATCAATCCCAAAAGGTCGCGCTGGCGTATTTCGCCGTGGCGCTCGCCCTGTTCGCCGTCCAGGTTCTGGGCGGTCTGCTGGCAGGTTACATCTACGTGGCACCGAATTTCCTGTCGGAGCTGCTTCCCTTCAACATCGTCAGGATGCTGCACACCAACAGCCTGATCGTCTGGCTGCTGCTCGGCTTCTTCGGTGCCGCCTATTTCCTCGTTCCGGAGGAAGCGGAACGGGAGCTGCATTCGCCCAGGCTCGCCTATCTGCAGCTTGCCATCCTAGTGCTCGGCACGCTCGGCGTGGTGCTCACCTATGTCTTCAACTTCTTTGAAGGCAACTGGCTGCTCGGCAAGGAAGGCCGCGAGTTCATCGAACAGCCCAAATGGGTCAAGGTCGGTATCGTCGTTGCCGCGCTCATGTTCCTCTACAACATCACCATGACGGTGCTGAAGGGCAAGAAGACCGCGATCACCAACATCCTCCTGCTTGGCCTCTGGGGCCTGGCGCTGCTGTTCCTGTTCAGCTTCTACAATCCCAGCAACCTGGCACTGGACAAGCAGTACTGGTGGAACATCGTGCACCTGTGGGTGGAAGGCGTCTGGGAGCTGATCATGGCGTCCATCCTCGCCTACCTGATGCTGAAGCTGACGGGTGTCGACCGCGAAGTCATCGAGAAATGGCTCTATGTCATCGTCGCCGCCGCGCTCTTCTCCGGCATCCTCGGTACCGGCCACCACTACTACTGGATCGGCACCCCCGGCTACTGGCAGTGGATCGGTTCGATCTTCTCCTCGCTCGAAGTCGTTCCCTTCTTTGCGATGATGGCCTTCGCTTTCGTCATGGTCTGGAAAGGCCGGCGGGACCATCCCAACAAGGCCGCGCTGCTGTGGTCGCTCGGCTGCGCCACGCTCGCCTTCTTCGGCGCCGGCGTCTGGGGCTTCCTGCACACCCTGCATGGCGTGAACTACTACACCCACGGCACGCAGATCACGGCAGCGCATGGGCACCTGGCCTTCTTCGGCGCCTATGTATCGCTGAACCTGGCCATCATCAGCTACGCCATGCCGCTGCTGCGCGGACGCGATCCCTACAATCAGGTGCTCAACATGGTCTCCTTCTGGCTGATGGCCGGCGGCATGTCCTTCATGACATTCGTCCTGACTTTCGCCGGCACCGTGCAGACGCACCTGCAACGGGTGATGGGCGAGTATTTCATGGACGTCCAGGACCAACTGGCCCTGTTCTACTGGATGCGTTTCGGCGCAGGTGCCGCCTTCGTTCTCGGCGCGTTCCTGTTCATCTACGCGATCTCCGTTCCCCGGCGCGAAGTCATCCAGCCGGGTGAAGCAGCCGGTGCACCGGCGGAGTGATGGATATGGAAGCCAGTGTCTCCATGGCGAAGGGGGCGGCAGCCGCCCCCTTCTACCTCTCGCAAGGCGACGAATGCGATGTCTTCGAAGCCGCGCACAGAAACGGCCTGCCGGTCCTCCTGAAAGGACCGACCGGCTGCGGCAAGACCCGCTTCGTTGCCCATATGGCGGCAAGGCTCGGCCGCAAGCTCTATACCGTTGCCTGCCATGACGACCTCGCTGCCGCGGACCTGATCGGACGTTACCTCCTGAAGGGCGGCGAAACGGTCTGGGTCGACGGGCCGCTGACCCGGGCCGTCCGCGAGGGCGCGATCTGCTATCTCGACGAGGTGGTGGAAGCCCGCAAGGACGTGACGGTGGTGCTGCATCCCCTGACCGACGACCGCCGGACGCTGCCGATCGACCGGACCGGCGAGGAACTTGTCGCGGCCCCCGGCTTCATGCTGGTCGCCTCCTATAACCCGGGATACCAGAACATCCTGAAGACCCTGAAGCCTTCGACCCGCCAGCGTTTCCTGTCGCTCGAATTCGATTTCCCGCCGGCAGACCTCGAGACGGAGGTCGTCTGCGAGGAAAGCGGGCTCGACCGCGAACGCACCGCATCCCTGGTCCGCCTGGCCGGCAAGCTGCGCGCGCTCAAGGGCCAGGATCTGGAAGAAGGCGTCTCGACCCGTCTCGTCGTCTACGCGGCAACGCTGATTGCGCAGGGCATGCCGATCGAACGGGCCATCGAAGCGGCGATGATCGAGCCGCTGAGCGACGATGACGACGTGAAACGCGGGCTCCTTGATCTTGTCACGGCCGTGTTTGGGTGAGGCCAGACCGATGGGCAAGATCGACTTCGAGCCATGGGAACCCGAAGAAACAATCGGGAAACTGTGGCACGCGTTTGCAAGCCGCCTCGATGCACCCGAGGTGCATCATGGAGCTGCGGTCGGCCTCAATGAGGTCGGCGGGCGGCTTGCTGTCCTTTTCCGAGGACTGGGAGGAGCTCACGGCGTGGAGCTTCGACCGGTCAGCGAGGAAGTCTCGCGCCACCGCCTCGGTTTTCTGAGGCGCCTCGGCACCGAAGCCGAGGCCGTGGCGCGGGCAAGTTTCGACGGCGAGGTTCTGCGGCTGCCCGCAAGCCTCGCGGTTTTTCCCTTCCGTGAAGCCAATGCGGCGCTCTATGTGTGGCTGACGGCGCTGGCGGCCCACGCTCCTGTGCATTGTGCCGAACCTGATCCGTTTGCTGCGGATCTCCGGGCCTTGCAGGTCACCAGCGCAATGGTCCGCGAAACGCTGACCCAAGCGCCGGGCCTGCGCGAGCTTTATACCGCGCTCTGCCAACAGGCGCTTCTGCAACGCCCGTCTGCCAAGTTGCCCACGAGCGAAGACAGTCTGGAGCGGATTATCCGCTTCAGGCTGGGCGACCCGGCCCAGTTGACGAGCGAAGCCCAGGAGATGCTGGAGCTTATCGACCGCGGGGCGTTCTCCGATGTGACCGCTCCGCGCGGCTACCGCCCCTTCCGACCCGTTCCGCTCTGGCCGGATCTGCGCGAAGTCGTCTTTTCCGCAGGCGATGAAGTCGAAAGCCGGGAAACGGAAGGCACACCGGAAGAAGCCGCCGGCAAAACGGTCCGTGCCCGCCGCCGCAAGGCCGATCAGGCGGAGCGCAAGGACAGCCTGATCCTGCACAAGTTCGAGGCGATCCTCAGCTGGGCGGAATTCCTCAATCTTAACCGCCGTGTCGATGACGACGACCATGACAGTGCCAAGAAGGCTGCCGAGGACCAGGAGGAAATCGGTCTCGGCCAGATCTCCAAGGCTCCGGCCACGCGACTGAAACTGCATCTGGACCTTGCGCCGGAGGATGTCGACCGGGAGCGTCTTTCCGGAAAGCATCTTTATCCCGAATGGGATGCGCGCAGCGGCAAATACCTGCCGGACCATGTCTGTGTGCTGACCAGCCTTGCCGAAGCCGATCCGGAAAAAGGCACGGCCGCCTGGGACGAGCGCACTGCGTGCCGCATCCATGCTGTGAAGAAACAATTCGAGGCTCTGCGGCCCGGCCGCGTGACGACGCGCGGCCATCTGGACGGCGATGCGCTTGATCTCGACGCCGTCGTGCGTTCCGAGGCCGAGCGTTTCGCCGGCGGTGCCGGCTCGGAGCGGATCTGGCTGCAGACACGGCCGGAGGCGAGAGACCTGGCGGTCTCGATCCTGCTCGACGTGTCCCGTTCCACCGAAAGTGCCGTCACCGGCCGGGCCGTGATTGATATCGAACGCGAGGCGCTGACCGCGTTGGCCTGGGGCCTCAACGCCTGCGGCGACGACTTTGCGATCAATGCGTTTTCGTCGCTCAAGCGCCATCGCGTCTATCTTCAGGCCTGCAAGGGCTTCGGCGAACCGATGAGCCAACATGTCGAACAAAGGATCGGCAGCTTGCGGCCCGGTTTCTACACAAGGCTGGGAGCTGCCATCCGCCATGTTTCCCGTGACCTTGCGGCCCAGTCGCGCAAGCGCAAGCTGCTTCTGGTGATCACGGACGGCAAGCCGAACGATCTCGATCATTACGAAGGCCGCCACGGCATCGAGGACACCAGGATGGCCGTCCGGGAAGCCCGGCGCGCAGGACAATCGGTCTTTGGCGTCACCATCGACAAGTCGGCGAAATCCTGGTTCCCGCGGCTCTTCGGCCAGGGCGGCTTTGCGGTGATCCCGCATCCGGATCACCTGACCCGAGCCCTGCCCCAGATCTACCGCCAGATCGTCGGGGGATAGAACCGGCCGTGCACGCTTCCGCCCCGAAACCCGATACCGGCATGCTGGACAACCTGCCCGGCGAGTTGATGATGTGGGTGCTGATCGTCAGCGAGCTCCTGGTCTTCGGCGCCGGCCTTGCCGCCTTCATGAGCGTCAGGATTTCCGATCCGTCGGGATTTGCGGCAGCACGTGCCCAGCTCGATCCGGCGCTCGCCGGCATCAACACCGTCATCCTCATCACCAGCGGATTTCTGGCAGCCAGGAGTCTCGCTTTACGACTGAGATCAAAGCGTGCCGCAGCCCGCTGGCACCTGATCGGGGCCATGCTCCTTGGCGGCGCTTTTCTGGCGATCAAGTTTCAGGAATATGCAGCGAAGGCGGCGGAAGGCATCTCCACGGAGACGCATCCCTTCTTCACCTTCTACTATCTTCTCACCGGGTTTCACGCCACCCATGTCGCGGCCGGGATTTTTCTGCTGGGCATCGTTGCCTGGAAGGACGCCCCGCGCAACATCGAGACCGGGGCCGCCTTCTGGCACATGGTCGACCTTGTCTGGGTGCTGCTTTTTCCGGTGATCTATGTGCTGGGGTAAGGGCAGATGACATCCAGACCGCTTGTCTGTGCCTGGCTCGCCCTGATGGGCCTCAGCATCGCCACCGTTCTGGTCACGTCGGTCAGCGCGGATCTTTTCAGCCGCAGCCTCTTTGGCGGTCTGCTGCTGTTTCTGGCCTGGGCCAAGGCGCGGATTATCCTGTCGCGCTTTCTTGGTCTCTGGCAGGCGCCGGCATGGCTGTCGGGCTTCAGCTGGGTGATCGGGCTCTATTGCCTGCTGCTGCTTTGCCTTTATCTGGTACCGGCAATCACAGTCTGAAGGCGGCAGCGAGCGGTTCAGGCAGGTCGAATTCGGCCAGAACGCGGGCGCGACCTTCGTCCGACATCTTGCGGGCCGTCTTCTGAACGATGTCCAGTACCTTGGCATCCTCGTGCTTGGCGGCGAAGGGCGCAAAATACCACTTCAGGAAGACGAAGCAGATGACATCTTCCAGCGCCTGCACGTCCGCATCCCGCTTGATGCCTTCCTTGCGCAGCATTCGGGCTGCCGCCTCGATCTCTGCCTCTGAATACCCTGCCGCCGCCATGATGCCGCCGACGCGGTCCGCATGATGTTTCGCCAGGTCCCGGCGCCAGGCATGGTAGCCGGCCTTGCCCTCCGGATAGGAGCCGCGCGGCGAAGTCCAGCGTTCGATATGCTGACCCCTTGCAGCGATCTTCAGCGGATCGCCCGCTTGCGGGAAAAAGCGTGCCAGTTCTTCACTCATCCGCCGGCCGTAAAGCAGAGCCGCCGGCACCCCCTCCTCCCGGTTCGGATCGGCTGCGTTGGCGTCGTCGATGGCGGCGAGTGCGGTTTCAAGCTTCATGGTCAGCCCTTGTGCCACGCTTCGACCGGGTCCTCTTCGGAGAAGGCCCTGAGCCGTTCGATATCCTCGATTTCCGCATGGTTGCGGTTGATCTGAACGCCGACGGACTTCAGCCGCGCAAAGGACCGCGACAGGCTTTCCGGCTTCATGCCGAGACGGCCGGCGATCAGAAACTTGTCGTAGGGAAGCGTCACCTCGCAATTGCCGCTTTCCTGTTCGCACAGCTCCAGCAGGAACTCGGCGACGCGCTGCGGGCCTGTCTGCGCCTTGAGCTGCTCCAGCTGGGAGACCAGCGAATGCAGGTGGATGAAGGTGGAGGCAACAACGGAAACCGCAATCTCCGGATCCTTGCGCATGGCCTCGAGGATGGCAGTGCTTGGAATGCGCATAACCTCGCAATTGGTGACCGCTTCCGCCGAAACCGGATAGGCAAGCCCGCGGAAAGCGACCGCCTCGCCGAAACTCTCGCCCTTGGCAAAGACATTCACCACCGCCTCGCCGCCATTGGGCGCAATGCGGTAGAGTTTCACCCAGCCGTCCATGACGATGTGGATCGCCTGCGCCGTTTCACCCTGCAGGAACAGGGTCTCGCCGCGGTCATAGGTCCGCCAGCTTGACAGGCTCAGCACCATCTCGCGGATCTCCTGCGGAAAGCTCTTAAGCAGCAGCGAGTTCTGCGCGATTTTCCTCTGGCGATCGGTCGGCATGCATCTCTTCCTGATCAGGTTTTACGAGAAACCTCTACAGCGTCCCCGTAACCTTGCACAATAGAAAGGTCTGGTCATCACCGCTTTCCGCCTCTTCTTGACTATTGTCATTCAGGCCTCCGTCTCCGCCTCCTAAGTTCGTCCCGATACGTGAGAAAGCGGGGATGTCATGGACTATCAAGCCTTTTTCAAAAGCCGCCTGTCGGAGCTGAAACAGGCCGGAAACTATCGGGTTTTCATCGACCTGCAGCGCAAGCGCGGCAACTTTCCCGAAGCCCGCTGGACAAACGGCAACGGCACGAAGGACGTCGCCATCTGGTGCTCAAACGATTATCTCGGCATGGGCCAGCACCCGAAGGTGGTTGCCGCCATGCATGCGGCGATCGACCGCTGCGGCGCAGGCGCCGGGGGGACCCGCAACATTTCCGGCACCACCCACGACCATGTGCTCCTGGAAGCCGAACTGGCGGAACTCCATGGCAAGGAAGCCGCGCTCGTCTTCACCTCCGGCTATGTCTCGAACTGGGCGGCGCTCGGCACCCTTGCCTCGCAGATACCGGGGTGCATCGTCTTTTCCGACAGCCTGAACCATGCGTCGATGATCGAGGGCATCCGTCATTCGCGTGCCGAGAAGGTGATCTGGAAGCACAACGACGTTCAGGACCTGGAAGCCAAACTCCAGGCCGCGGACCCGTCGAAGCCGAAGCTGATCGCCTTTGAAAGCGTCTATTCCATGGACGGTGACATCGCCCCGATCGCCGAAATCTGCGATCTTGCCGACCGCTATCGCGCCATGACCTATCTGGACGAAGTCCATGCCGTCGGCCTCTACGGCCCGCGCGGCGGCGGCATTGCCGAACGCGAGGGCCTCATGGACCGCCTGACCGTCATCGAGGGCACGCTCGGCAAGGCCTTCGGCGTTGTTGGCGGCTATATCGCAGCTTCCGCGGAGCTCTGCGATTTCGTCCGAAGCTTTGCCAGCGGCTTCATCTTTACCACCGCCCTGCCGCCGGCCATTGCGGCGGCAGCGACCGCCTCCATCCGGCACCTGAAGCAAAGCAACGTGGAACGCGAGGCACACCAGGCGATCGTTGCCCAGGTGCGGCGGCGGCTCGACACCCTCGGCATCCCGCATGTGGACAATCCGAGCCACATCATCCCGGTCATCGTCGGCAATCCGGCCAAGTGCAAGTTCCTGTCGGATACGCTCCTGGAGGACTTCGGCATCTATATCCAGCCGATCAATTACCCGACCGTGCCCAAGGGGACGGAACGGCTGAGGATCACACCCTCGCCGGTTCACACACCCGGCGATGTCGACCGGCTTGTCTGTGCGCTGCATTCGCTTTGGGCACAGTGTCATCTGGCCCGCCAGCCTGTCGCGGCCGAATAGCCCGGCAACTGGTGTGGGCGCCGCTTGACGGTTGTCAAGGAGAGGATGTGCCCGGACGGTTATCTCATCCCCTACAGGCTGAGACTTGAGCGTTTCCTGGCGAAAGGAGAACCGGTTCGCCATCCGGAAACGCGTCATCCGAAGACCTGGAGCATGCCCCGTGGCTCAGACAAGCGGGACAGGCTCCGGACACCGGCCGTCCGACAATGAGGCCAGGGACGGACCGGCAAAGCCGGGCGAACGCAGTTTCGCCCGGCCCCCTCGGCCGCAATGCCTCGGGCCGTTCCCGCTCCGCTCCAGCGGCCGGGTTTCGACGCAAAGGAAAGGAAAACCCATGCGAATGACATTCACCTGCCTCGCCACCCTTGCCGGTCTGCTGGCAGTTCACCCTGCGCTGGCCGACGGCGATGCCGCCACCGGAGAAAAGGTCTTCAAGAAGTGCGCTGCCTGCCACGCGGTTGGCGAGGGAGCCAAGAACAAGGTCGGCCCGTCCCTCAACGGCATCGTCGGCGCCCCCGCCGCCCAGGTCGAGGGCTTCAAATACTCCGAAAACATGGTGGAGCTGGCCGCAGGCGGCCTCGTCTGGGACGACGAAACCCTCACCGCCTATCTGCACAAGCCAAAGGACTTGGTCCCCAAGACGAAAATGTCCTTCGCGGGCCTGCGCAAGGACGAAGACATCGCCAATGTCATCGCCTTTCTGCGGACGTTTGAGTAGGCGGGAAGCTCTTTAGTCAGGCGTTGCTTCGAGGGGAGTTCATTGGACTATCCGGTCGCAATGCCTGACCGAACCGGGTACGGGACTGGCTAAGGTTCCGTGCTGTCTTTCGCAGCTAATATGAGTGATCGAGTGCCAGAAGACTTCCTGAAACAAGATTTTCTCGAACAGAGAATGCAAATTGTTGTTCCAGATGCGCCCTCATAGCCCCCCCCTAAATATTAAATCTATAAAAACTGATCTCGCAGGAAAATTTTCAACTCTCGCAACTTCTCCAAATTTAGATGGCGTGAACATATTCGCCAACTTGGGACCACTAAGTTTTTTAGGAGTTTACGTTAAATTCAATTCTACATATGACTATTCCTTTCTTTTCTTAAGTTAATATCACAAAAATTATTTTGAATTTCCTCCGAACTTAACTTCGGCAATACTATCTTCAAGCCTCACATTGATTGTCATTGTATGCGGCTATAAACTTAAATCCACTGGTAAGTTCCATATCACAAAATCCGATATTTCGAGCGTAACGCAAGGGTTTCGCAAAAACTTTTCTAAGTATTTCGCCACGGAGTGATAAAGACGCTAACTCCCACACCCTCCAGACACCTCCAGATACCGCAATTAATAACTGTGATTGTAGATATATATGCTTCCAATTTTCTAAATATTCCCTTTCTTCCATATCTTGTGAAACAACTTCCCATTCTTTGAATACTTTCCCGCAACCCGTCTCGCAAAGTTTTTTCTTAGGACTTACAGCCAAACTCTCGTCGTCGGACTGAAATTTCTCATCCTCTTGCCAAATGTAACTGAATTTTGAGGCAAGACTTTTTATGTTCACTTTCTTATTACTAGAAACATCCCTCAACAAAAAATTTTCCTGAGAGCGAATTTTCTTAATAATCTCTTCGAACTCCTTTTCAATTACGTCCTTTTTGATAGATTTACGTTTCTCATCACAGTCATTATTAAAACATTCGTAGTAAAAATAGTGTCTACTGCGCCCCTTTGCTCGGTAGACCGTTAAGGGTTGCGTACATCTATGGCAAACTACATGACCTTTCAGCGGAAACTCCTTCTCAGTGTCTACGCATACTGGAGCATACGCACTTTCGCGAAGCCGGGCCTGGATACGTTGAAAAGCGTCCCATGTAATAAGTGCTTCATGCTTCCCTTTCGTCAGCGGCACCCCCCAAGGCTCATATTCGTAATAGCCCGCATAAATCTTGTTTGTGAGTAAGTTTTTTATCCGCTGCGGATGAATCTCTCCTCTGGAATTGCGGGCAAAGATCGAGTGAGATTCGAGGAACCGTTTCACATCAGACTGAGTTTGAAATCTGCCTGTTGCAAAACCACATAGCGCCGTTTCAATTACTGCAGCATCTGGGTCGTCTCGAACTAAAAATTTGCCACTATGAGCTTTCACACGTGCGTATCGATATCCTGTAGGAGCCCAAAAGGTGAAGTATCCATTCATGAGTCGAGCCTTCATGCGGTGGCGAACCTGTTCACCATTCTTTTGGCGAAAGTGCTGAGCCATACTGGCAACAATGTTTTCAAACAACATACTGTCTGCGTCTTCGCCGAATTCGATGGATGGACTTTCCAACCTAGCGCCTACAGCTCCTAAGGCATTGCGTAGTTTTCGATGAACCTCTGTGTCACGAGCTAAACGTGAAACATCGTCAATCAAGACAACGGGCAGCATCGACCGATGCGTATTTAGCCAAATCATCATACTTTTAAAACCGGGCCGATTTACATCGCCGCCGGAAACACCTTCATCCCGAAACACTTCAGCTACTTCATAATTTTTGTAGGCAGCAAACTCACGGCAGCGGTGCTCCTGAGAGGCTAGGCCGTCGCCCTTCATCACTTGAGTTGCACTGGATACTCGAGTGTAGATAACTGCTAACGTCATTTATGCCCTAATACTTTCTAAAATAGATTTTAATCAGACGAATTCTATAAATCTGAAATCTATCACTGTTGTCGGATGATTTTTCACTCCGGCAACTACCACATCCTATTCTAGGAATATAAAATACGAGTATCTCAAAATACTATTTTTATATTTGAAAAACATTACACTACATAAAATTTCCTTTCCAAACACTGATCTAGTTTTTCCTCTTAACTATTAACGAACTCTGCTTGCTAGGAGACAAAGAGAATTAAATCGTGTTTCACGAGACGGGGGTTATAGCGGCCGGCTAGATCGGAGGACACTTCGTTTTCTGTAGCGTTTAGGATCTCATTTTTGCTAAAAAGGGGTGATCGTTAGGTATTCTGAACCGGCGCGGTTAGCTGTCGATTTGCTTTCGGGATAGCCATTGTCTTTCGGAAGCGGTTCGTTGGTGCGAGCCGCTTCCGAGAGCTTGTAACAAGAATCGGCTAAAAAGTTCGGCCGACAGCATGGAGTTTACACATATTCTGGATTTATTCAAGCTATAAATTCAGTTTTTGTGTTTATTTGTATGGCACGACCTGCTAAGCCAAAAACAGAAGTTGCTCAGAGGCTTATACAAGTGAGGGGCGCGTTTTCACGCGATGATTTCGCGCAATCTCTGGGAATTGTTGCTGGGACGTACGCAAACTATGAAAGAGGGAATGTCGAACCAAGCATATCAGTTCTCCAGACCATTGCGCATGTTCATCAAATTAATCTCCATTGGCTTCTCACAGGGCATGGTACCCATGCACTCGCTGCCGACATCCAACCAGCCGTCGATACACTCTCCCAATACCGCGGTTTCGTGCATGCCGTTGTGTCGGTGTTCTGGGAACAACTCCCGCACGAGACTCTACCGCAACAAGCCGCTGAAGAGTTCGTCAATATACTTGATTATCTTATTGAACGCGAAGACATGACTTATGAAGCAGCCCTTGAAATAGCTCGATTCAGCGCCAAACGACTAAGAAAACCCTAAATCGAGATAAATCCCCAGCCCTTTACTGCACTTTAATATTCCGAAAAATAGAAATTTTTAATTTTAGGCAATAAACACTCTCTTTATTACTTTATAATCCCGAGATCGCATCAATTGTCCCATCGCCTTACGGCGACAGACTCCCAACGAAAGCAAAAAAGTGACTTCTATTGCCGGTGAAAGACATGATGGAACAAGAGTCGGAAAAACTCGATCGTGAGTTCCGGCTTTTGGAAGAAACCTATGGGCAGGATCATCTCGATCTCGTCATCGCCACCGGATATGTGAAGCGTCTGATCGACAACGCCCGCATCGTGCGATTTCTTGCCCGCTCTTTTCCGGAACTGCTTGCGGAGTTTCAGAAAGTCGTCGAGAGCGCGGAATCGGCACAGATCATTGCATCAAATCAAACGCAACACTCCCATTAAGTCCTGGGCAAAGTCCCTATCCCTCTCGCCGGTTCCACACCAAGAACGCGACATCTTCGTCGTCGAAAAGGGCTGCCCGGATAGGGTTGGGAAAGCTCGGATCGTCAAGCAATACACTCAGATAATCCCTTGGATGATCTCCAGTCGTCTTCGCTTTCCAGGCAGCGCCGAGCTCAGACCGGCCGGCATAGATCCGATAATGCGGGGCACTCTCCGAAGTCTTTTGTTCGTTCACCACGAAGCTGGCTTTGACATTCACGGTGAGCGTTCGGATTGTACCCGTATAGCCGTCCTTGTTGGCGGTGAAGCTGCCGATTGTCGCCATTTTCAAGTCTCCTGAGTTCGGTTGTGAATAGCCGGCGGCTGCCTTTCGGCAAGCCGCTTTCGTGCCCGTCTGAACCCCGTGTCTGCCTCCATAAACGAAGCCAGCATGAAGGGGATCAGGTCGGGAATACTTTCCTTCTGCCCATAGGTTTGGCGGTAGATTTCGGCATAGTCGGTCAGCGCCGCTTTCAGCTCTGCGTCTGCGGTGAATGTGATCTTTGCTCCTTGCCGATCGGGAAGCTTTCCCAATTTCAGGGTCATCGCGAGGTTCCTATCTCCCCGTATGGCCTCAAAGTAATGTCCTTGTGCACGATGACCCTGAGTGGCCAACCCGGACGTATGGTAATGGTCGGCTGAATGTTGAGGTTTCGCGTTGTTAGGCTTTGACCTGCCTGATTGGCATTTTCCTGGACTGAGCTTCTGAGCGCTTCAGCCAACTCGCTCTCTTCCTCACCGAAGGTCAGCTCCGTGCCGACACCAAGCAGCGTCGACAATGCAATCCCTTTCAAGAGCCGCCAGGTGTGATAGTCGACCTTATCTTCAAGGCCGGCATAGCCTGCGGGATCCGTTGCCGGCAGATTATCGAGCACGACCGAAGACCCATTCGGCATGATCAGACGTTGCCAAACGATCAAAGCCCGATCCTGGCCGAACGAGACCTGACTGTCATAGGTGCCGAAAAGGCGGGATCCTTGCGGCACGAGCAAATGCAGGCCTGTTGCGGTGTCGTAGACGTTGTTTGTGACCTGCGCGATGACCTTGCCGGGTAAATCGGAGTTCAGGCCGGTGATCAGGCTCGCGGAGATGATCGTTCCCGCCATGAGCTGGTACGGCGATACCGGATCCTGTAGGAGGTGTCTGCTATGGATCTCGTCGCTGACTTCGGCATTCAAAAACGCCTGCTTGCGACGCTGGCCGTTCTGATCCGGATCGGTTTCCGTTTCGAAGGAACCAATTGGAATCCCGGCCTGGAGGAGCGAAGCAGAAGTCGACTGCGGCCCGTCGGTGCCAGTCGATACCGGTTGGCCGACTGCAGTGCTTCCGCGGCCCTGAATCCCTTCAGAGCCAGAAACCCTCGTGTTGAGCTGGAAAAAGACACCGGACTCCCTTCCCTGCTGTGCCAGCCGCGCCAGTCGAATTCTCTCGGCGCGCGCAGCATCGGCCTCCGCGTCGGGACGGAATGGCGAAGCCGGCGCCGGTGCAACGCCGAGATCCCGCTCGGCCCGCACGATCCCGGCCCCAAGATCCCCCGGCAAAGGCGGTCCGAGTTCAATCTTCGGCGCGAGCTCGCCGTAGCTTTTGGGCAGTTGCTCAAGGCCATTGGGTTTTGGATGGTTTTCGGTCCGGTAAAGCTCGTTCCCGGTCTTCATGCGATCGAATATCTGGGGCGGATCCAGAGCTATGAACACTGCACTTGAGAGCAGCACCAGGCCCGTTCCCGAAAGCAGAAACAGGAGCCGCCGGTTGACCTGCTTGACGGGTCGGGGCCTTGCACGCAATGCAAGGTCTTCCGGGTCCACCTTCGGCGCGGAACTCATTTTTTCCGAACTCATTTGGAACTCCCCCCACTACGAGAAAAGAAACCAAAAATATTGCGTTTTCCGGAAGGACGGCTGTCAGCCCGAGTGATCCGAACAATTTGCTGCGGTTTGGTCCCGAGGCGCAATTCGGCAGCCGCAAAGAGCCGGTCGACGATGTAGTAGTTGCCGGTCACCCGGTAATTGACGAGCTGGTTTTCGCCGTTTGGCCCGACGACAAAAAGGGGCGGTGCATCGCCCTGGTCGAGCCTTTCCGGAAACTGGATATAGACCTTATTGGTGTCGTCGAAGACGCGCACCGGCCGCCAGGGTGGAGTATCACCGCTCAATCGATAGCGGAACTTCAACTGGTCCAGACGCAGGCCGCGATCGGCGACAATTTCCGCTGCCGATTGCGCTTCACTGTTGCCGCGTTGGAGTGCAATGAGCTCGTCCCTCGGATAGTGCCAGGAAACGGAGGCCATATAGGTGTCTGTGTCGCTGGTGAGCTCCAGGTGATAGGTGCGGCGATCCGTGATGATCACCAGATTGGTTTTCAACCCTTCCTTGATCGGTTTTACCAGAACGTGCGCACGCGCATTCTCGCCGGTTCCGCTCACCGTGTCCCCGATTACCCAACGGACGGTGTCTCCGGCAGAAACCGCAACAATCTGTTCACCCGTCTGAAGCGCAATGTCGCTGAGTTGCGCCGGAGCCGTATAAAGCTGATAAAGCGCGCCTTCGACGTAAGGGTAGACCTGGATCGCATTGATATATCCATCCCTTGAGGGTTCGATCTTGGCAGCCTGATTTGCGGCAGCGATGCGGTCTTCCGGCAGCCCCTCGTCCTTCTTTTCGCCACCCGGCCCTGGCGTTCTTTTGAGCTGACCCGGCAGCGGCAGGAGTTTCGGCTTTTCAACGATCGTTACCGGTCCAGGAGACTCGACCGAAAGGCTCGCGGGTTGGAAGGCGGCGGTATCGAAGTCGATCTCCGGGGGCAGATCTTTCTGCGCGCAGGCAGCCAGGCTCACCGAGGTCAAAAGGACGATCAGTCTTTTCATCTTTCTTCTCGCTTTTCTTCATTGGGGGTGAGTTCCTGGCTCCAGTTCACAGCGCGGACGTAAATTCCGAGCGGGTTCTTGCGCAGGGCCATTTCGGTGCGAGGTGGTTTGAGAATGACTGTCAGGACTGCACGGTGGCGGGTGGAACGCTCGTGCGCGCCGCTCTCGAAAGCTTCCTCCAGCCAGCGAATATCGAAGCTCTCTGGCGAAGACCGCACGACGCTTGTCACCTCGATGGTGACGGATCTTTTGCCTATCCTGCCGAAGGGGTCGTTCCTGCGCGCAAACTCACTCAGCGTCTTGGCCGCTTCCGCGGTCGTATAGTTGTATGCATCCAGCCAGTTTTGCCGGACGACGATCGGATCGACCGACAGCGAACGCACATTTTCAATGAAGCGGGCGAGGTGCCAGGCGATCTGGGCATCGGAGGGTGAATAGGCTTCAAGGGCCGGGCCGACCTCCCTCACCTCACCCAGCCGATCGACCTCGACAACATATGGGGTGATCGTGCTCCGGCCGGCCTGCCAGACCACTCCGGCTGAAAGTGCGCCCGCCAGGGCCAGGCACCCAAATGCCATCAAGCGCCAGTTCCGTGCCTGAACACGGGCCGAACCGATCCGCTCGTCCCAGACCTGCGCAGCCTTGTGATAAGGCGTTTCCGCCTCCGGTGTCTTGCCATAGGAAAGCATTGCTCGCTTGAAGAACATCGCGTGCCTTTCAGTCGTTGGGATCGAGTTTGGGGGCGTCGCCGGAAACCGGCCGGTCTCCGTCGCGCAAGGTGTGGGCAGCAATCGTCACGCCTTCCCGCAGCCGCTGTTCCCGGCGCAGGCGATGTGCCCAGGACGGCGTACCAGCGGCTGCCAGTTCCCCCTGATTGCCTGGAGCACTTGCTGTGCTGGTTCCACCCGTTGCGGAAAACGCCGCGCGTTCGCCGCTCTCAAAGGATGCCCGGATGCCGCTCGTCGCATCAGAAGCCAGGTTGCGGGCACCTTGAGCAACAGCACCCGCCCCTGCCTGAGCAACACCTGCCAGCCCTGACGCAACGCCTGCAGTGCCGGTCGTTCCGGAAGTGGCCTGAGCCAGTTGGTAGGAGGCTGATGCGCCGCCAGCGAGCGCTGCAGCAGCGCGCGTCGAACGAACACCGCCGGCTGCGACAGTTCGGGCTCCTCCCAGAGCAAGACCACCGGTTGCCGCTCCGCCGAGGGCCAGTCCCGCCGCCGAACCGGCGATGGCTCCTGCCCCCAATTGCGGGGCGCCGGACACCAGACCGGCAGCAATACCGGTTCCAAAGATGCTGAGCATGAAGATCGAGAGAGCGCCCAGAACCGTTGAGGCTGCTTGCGCCAGCGTGATGGCGCCTCCCGCAAAAGACGAGGTGAACTCACCAAACAGCGTCGAGCCGATGCCGACGATGATGGCGAGCACCATCAGTTTGATGCCGGCGGCAATCACATTGCCGAGCACCCGTTCGGCGAGAAAAGCCGATTTGTTCCAGAGCGCGAAGGGAACCAGAACGAAGCCGGCAAGCGTTGTCAGCTTGAACTCCAGGATCGTTATGAAGAGCTGGATAGCGAGGATGAAAAAGGCAATCAGCACCACGATCCAGGCAAGCATCAGGACGACGATCGTGACGAAATTCTCGAAGAAGGCGATCGGGCCGATGAGGGTCGACACTTCTTCCAGAAGCGGTAGTGCCGCATCATATCCGGCAGCCGCAACAAAACCCGGCCGCATCAGGTCTGCAGCGCTGATCGGAGATCCCGTTGCCTGCAATCCGAGCCCGGCAAAACTTTCAAAGACGATTGAGGAGAGGCTTGCAAAGTTGTTCAGGAGGAAGGCAAACGCGCCGACATAGAGGACCTTGCGGATCAGGGACGGCAACAGCGACCTATCCTCGGAAAAGGCCCAGAACAACCCTGCCAGCGTGACGTCGATCCCGATCAGGACAGTCGTCAGGTAGGCGACGTCGGGCTCCAGCAGCCCGAAGCCAGACTCGATATAGGTGACGAAGGTTTCGGTGAACCGGTCGATTACATTCAAATCGTCCATTTCCATCTCCTTCGTTTGTGGATTGAAACGCAGCTACCCGTGCCGCGCGGCCGGCTCGCAGCCGCCCGGGTGGACGCCATTCTCAGCCTGGGTTTCCGTCAGTGCGGTGAGTACGCGGACCCGCTCCCCATGAACTGTTTGAAGCGGGCCTGGCCACGCTCGCGGGCCGCAAGGGCGTCGGCCTCGGACAGGGCTTCGGCGCGTGCGGATGCCGCAAGAAGGCTCTGGAGTTGCATCGATTGTTTTGCGGCAAGGGCGGTCAATTGATTGCCTGCCTGAACGGCCTGGAGATTGCCAACCGCCCCTTGGCTTTCGCTGATCAAACGGTCAAGCGCCGCAGCATCGGACCTGATTTCACCGACGACGCTCGCCTGGACTTCAAGTGCGTGCCGGAAGCCTTCGCGTGCCAGGTTCCAGGTCGCCCGGGCATCCTGCAGGATCTTGGATGTTGAAACGCCGCTTTCATATTGATCGGGGAAAAACTGCCGGTAGGTGCTGTCGATCTCCGAAAGCTGGTATGCGATCCCCTGCGCGTCCTGGATGAGACGGTCCACCTGATTGAGTGATCCCTGGAGTTCGCCGGCGATCGAGAGCGGAAGATTGGCGAGGTTCTTCGTCTGATTGATCAGCATCTGCGCTTCGTTCGAAAGCTGCAGGACCTGATTGTTGACTTCCTCAAGCGCTCGGGCGGCCGACAGAACGTTTTCCGCATGGTTCCATGGATCGTAGACCACCCGCCAGGCCGCGGTTTGCCCAGGCAGAATTGCAATTGTTGCGGCAAGTACGCCGATGAGAAAACTACGCGTCATCAAAGGTCTCCATTGTTTTCTGATTGGTGGAATTATTTGCCAAGAGGTCCGCGGCCCATTCGAGCCCGCGATGACGCAGCCAGGCTTCGGCAAATGCCGCTTCGCCATGCAAATCAAGAAGCTCATCCATCAGCAGGTGATCCTGCCTGCCGGAGGCGGCGAGAAATGCGAGCGCAAGTGGTCCCGGATTGAGTTCAAAGAGCCGGTTGCCGCGGCGGGACTGGTAGTAGTAGTCGCGTTTCGGCGTTGCTCTCGCGATGATGTCGATCTGGCGGCCGTTCAGTCCGAAAGCTTCGTAGATCGCTTTTGCCTGGGGTTCGACCGCGCGGTCGTTGGGTAGAAATATGCGGCTTGGGCAGCTTTCGATGATCGCGGCAGCGATTGACGAACTCGCAATATCCGATAGGCCCTGCGTTGCAAAAACGACCGCGACATTGCGCTTTCTGAGTGTCTTCAACCATTCGCGTATGCGTGCTGCGAATGCGACGTGATCCAAAAACAGCCAGGCTTCATCGAGGATCAGGAGCGCCGGCGATCCGTCGAAGGTTTGTTCCAGCCGATGAAAGAGATAGGTGAGCACGGGAAGAACCGCGCCATCGCTCTGCATCAGTTCTTCCATTTCGAAGCACTGAACCGATCCAAGTTTCAACCGGTCCCGGTCGGCATCGAGCAATCGGCCATAGGGTCCTTCGAGCGTATAGGGAAGGAGCGCCTGGCGCAGCTCGCTGCTCTGCAGAAGCGTCACTAGACCCGTCAGTGTGCGTTCATGCTGCGGCGCTGCGCCCAGGTTTGAAAGCGCGGACCAGACCGCATCCTTGATCTCCGGCGAGACCGGGACCTGTTCCTGGGCGAGCAATCCGAGAACCCATTCCTGGGCGAAAGAACGCTCGGAGATAAGGTCGACATTCACGAGCGGCTGGAAGGCGAGATCGTATTTCTGTTGGCCCTCGCCGCGCCCAAGATCGAAATAGGCGCCGCCCATGCCGAGCACGCTTGCCCGTGCCGATCCGCCCTTGTCGAAGATCGTAACCTGCGCATTCGGATAGCGCCGGAACTGCAGGGCGATCAGCGACAGCAGCACCGACTTGCCGGCGCCGGTCGGCCCGACAACGATGGTATGCCCGACGTCGCCGACATGCGTGTTGAGGCGAAAGGGTGTCGTGCCATTGGTGCGAACGGTCAGGAGCGGCGGACCGTTCAGATGATCGTTGCGTTCCGAGCCGGCCCAGCTTGCCGAGAGCGGCATCATGTGAACCAGGTTGAGCGTGTTGACCGGGGCAGCGCGGACGTTCGCATAGACATGCCCGGGCAGCGAGGAGAGCCAGGCTTCGACCGCGTTGAGGCTTTCCTCGATTGTCGCAAAGCCCCGGCCGTCCATGACGCGCTGTGCGGCCCGAAGTTTTTGATCGGCCTGGTATTCGTCTTCGTCGCTGACGACAAATGTCGTCGTGACATAGCCATAGGAGACGAGATCCGCGCCGACTTCCTGAAGGGCAGCATCGGCGTCCGCCGCCTTGTTGTCCGCGTCGGTATCGACCAGAACCGATTGTTCGTTGGTCATGACCTCCTTGATGATCGCGGTTATGGATTTTCGTTTGGCGAACCATTGGCGGCGGTATCTCCGGATCATCCTTTCGGCGGCCGGTTTGTCGAGCGGTATGAACCGCGTCATCCAGCGGTAGGAAAAGCCGAGGTGATTGAGGTCGTCGAGAATGCCGGGCGTGGTCGCGCCCGGAAATCCGAGAGCGGTGAGGGTTCTGAGATGCCTGCCGCCGAGTTTCGGGGAGAGCCCACCGACAAGGGGCGTATCGGCCAGCACCGCATCGAGGTAGGCCGGGATTTCGGGCACTGAAACAGGATGCCGGCGAACCGAGATGCAGTTATGCAGGTAGGTCAGGGTTTCGGCATCCGAAAGCGGGATTGCTTCGGGCATGATCTGCTGCAGGAGATCGATCGCCCGGTCTGTGCGACTGAGGAAGCTTTTGAGGTGGCCCTGATAGTCTCCTTCCTTACCATGACCTGCTTGTTCGACCAGATAGCGTTCTGCACGATTGACGGTCTCCGCCGGCGGGAGCCAGGTGTAGGTGAGGATGTATGAACTCTCAAAGAGGGCGTCGGCCTCTTCGAACGCGGCTCTGCGTTCCTCATCGACCAAAGCCGACAGGGGATCGGGAAATTTCGAAAGAGGATAGCGTGCTGCTTCGTGCCGGTCGGCCTCGAAGAAGAGGGCCCAGCCCGATCCGAACCGTCTCAACAGGTTATTGAGCCGGGCTGTGACCGCGACGAGTTCGGCCTCTGTTGCGCTTTCAAGATCCGGTCCGCGAAACCGCACCGAACGCTGCAAGGATCCGTCCTTGTTCAGGACGATGCCAGGTGCGACGAGGCAACCCCAGGGCAAATAGTCCGCAAGGCAGGCCGGCTTCTTGCGGTATTCGGCAAGGTTCAACATGAAAGATATCCTTTGTGGCGGATATGGCGGGTAAGGACTTCCATGAAGGCGGGGTCCTTGCGGGCGGCGAGGACCGCGATCACGTGCCCGATCAGCCAGACGGCGGTGCCGGCGCTCCAAAGCTGAAGCCCAAGTCCGAGCGCGGCTGCCAGAGTGCCATTGGCGATCGCAACGTTCCGCGGCACGCCGCCCATCAGGATCGGCTCGGTCAAGGCGCGGTGGAGCGGGATTTCAAAACCTTCTACGGCCATCAGATGAGCGCTCCGCCCGCGAAGGAGAAAAAGGACAGGAAGAAGGACGTGGCGGCGAAGGCGATTGAGAGACCGAACACGATCTGGATCAGGCGGCGGAACCCGCCGGAAGCTTCACCGAAGGCAAGCGACAGGCCGGTGATGACGATGATCATCACCGCGACGATGCGTGCGACAGGACCTTCGATGGATTCCAGGATCTGGGTGAGAGGGGCTTCCCAGGGCATGCCGGACCCGGCGGCGTAAGCCCGGCTGGTCAGAGAGAGAACAATGGCCGGCATTGCAGCGAGCCTGGCAAACCGGTGAAGCGGCATGATCGATCGAGTCATTGAGGGTTCCTTGGTCAGACGGTTGGATTGGGTGGCGAAGGCGTCAGGGGGGCCAGGCGATAGTCGCCGTTCGCATCGAGGCCCTTGAGGGCTGCGACCGTCTCGACCCGTCGTCCCGGTCCTCTTCCCTTCAGAAAGACGACGATGTCGATCGCCTCGGCGATCAGGCGCCGCGGCACGGTGATGACGGCTTCCTGGATGAGTTGCTCCAGCCGGTAGAGACCGGCCTGACCCGAATTGGCGTGGAGCGTCGTGATCCCGCCCGGGTGTCCGGTGTTCCAGGCTTTCAGCATGTCGAGGGCTTCCGGTCCGCGTACCTCGCCGATGACGATGCGATCGGGGCGCAGGCGTAGGGTTGAGCGGACGAGATCCGCAAGCGAGGCAACACCTGGCTTGGTGCGCAGGGTCACGCAGTCCTCAGCCGCGCAATGAAGCTCGCGCGTATCCTCGATGATGATCACCCGGTCGCCGCCACCTGCAACCTCGGCCAGGAGCGCATTGACGAGGGTTGTCTTGCCGGAGCCTGTGCCACCGACGACCACGATGTTTTGCCGCGTCTCGACAGCTTCGATGAGAGCGGCGGCTTGAAGCGGGGTGACGATTTGCGAAGCGACATAGTCGCTGAGGCGGTAGAGAACCCTTGCCGGTTTGCGGATCGAAAAACAGGGACCTGTCACCACAGGCGGAAGCAGACCTTCGAAGCGCTCGCCTGTTTCTGGCAATTCCGCGGAAACAATTGGTGCGTTCGCATGACATTCCGCGCCGATATGGCTGGCGACCAGGCGAATGATGCGTTCGGTTTCTGCGGGCACAATCGTTAGACCGGTTGAAATCCGGCCGTTGCCGTGCCGATCGAGCCAAAGCCGTCCATCCGGATTGACCATGACTTCGATCGTCAGATCGTCGGCAAGCGCCTCGGCGATCTTCGCTCCCAGCGCCGTTTCAAGCATGGCCCGGCGACGGCGGCGGACTGTGGCGTCAAGCTGCTCACTCATCACCACTCTCCCGGTTTATGCTTGGCGGGTTTACGTCTTCCGGTTTTTTGTACTGGTCACCGCGGACATTCCGCAGCGCTTCGATCTCGGCCTCAGTGAAGAATTCGCTTTCGTCCGCGCTGACCTCTTCGAGGACATCGCGGATCATGTTTTTTCCGCCTGCGATGCGCCGCGCGAGCTGCCTGGTAAAATATTCAAAACGTTCCTTGCCGAGCGCCCGGGCTGCCTCCTGATCGGCATTCGGCAACGGCGGCGTGACGGTCAAAAAGAAGCGGATGAAGAGCGCAAGCGTCTCGGTCGTGATGGAAAGATTGCGTTCGAGCCGGTCATGGTGCCGGCTCATCCGGTCGAGCCTGCGGATCAGGGCGCCGTCGCGCTGGTCGTCGAGTTCCTTGGAGAAAAACCCCAGAAGCGCTGCTTCGACGATTGCGGCCTTGGTGACACCCGGACGTTTTGCGGCGATTTCGACCCGTTCGGAGATCTCGTGCGCGATATGGACATTCAAGCGGGGTTTCATCGGTTTTCCTTCAGAACCTGGGCATCAGATCGTCGTCGGACTGGTCCATCGCGTGGGCACGGCGAATGGCGGCGGTATCGCGGTTGACGTCCTTGAGACGCGTTGCTGCGCTTTCGTCGAAATCGTCTTCCAGGAGACCGGCATCCGGGGCTTGGTCCGGCTCGATTTCGGCAGGATTTTCTTCCCCCAGCTCCGGCTGGCGCTTCAGTCCGCCGTCGTCTTCACCAAAACCGAATGTCTCGTGCTCCTGCGGATCGGCGGTTGCAGCCGTGTTCATTCGAACAGCACCCGACCAGTCGTCAGGTCTGGGTGGCGGACGGTCCCGATAAGGACCGTCCGCCTTCAGGCCAGGCGGGGGCAGCACCCGGCCCGAAAGGTTTTCATCTTCGAAGTAGCGGAGTTTCTGGGCCCGGATCGGCGGATGGCCGGAGATCATGACGATCTCCTGGTCTGCCGGCAGCTGCATGATTTCGCCGGGTGTCATGAGGGCACGCGCGGTTTCCTGCCGCGAGACCATGACATGGGCGAGCCAGGGCGCGAGGCGGTGGCCGGCATAGTTCCGCTGCGCGCGCAGTTCCGTTGCCGTGCCAAGAGAGTCCGAGATCCGCTTGGCGGTGCGCTCGTCATTGGTGGCAAAGGCGATACGAAGATGGCAATTGTCGAGAATGGAATTGTTCTCGCCATACGCCTTGGAAATCTGGTTGAGGGACTGGGCGATCAGGAAGCTGCGCACGCCGTAGCCGGCCATGAAGGCAAGGGCGTTTTCGAAAAAGTCGAGCCGTCCGAGAGCCGGGAACTCGTCCAGCATCATCAGGATCTGATGCTGACGGGATTTGCTCGCACCGTCCTCGAGGCGTTCGGTGAGGCGGCGGCCGATCTGGTTGAGGATCAGCCGGACGAGCGGCTTGGTGCGCGAGATATCGGACGGCGGAATGACCAGATAGAGAGAAACAGGATGATTGCCGTCCTTGAGATCGGCGATCCGCCACTCGCAGGCACTGGTGGTCTCGGCGATGGTCGGGTCCCGGTAGAGGCCGAGGAAGGACATAGCGGTAGAGAGCACGCCGGAGCGTTCGTTTTCGGACTTGTTAAGGAGCTCCCGCGCGGCTTCGGCGACGACCGGATGAACCTTCGGGGCCTTATCCGTGCCGAGATGGTTGGTGCGCATCATGAGACGCAGGGTGTGTTCGAAGGAACGTTTGGGATCGGAGAGGACAGTTGCGACCTGCGCCAGGGTCTTGTGCTCTTCGGCATAAAGGACATGCAGGATGACGCCGACGAGGAGGGAGTGGCTTGTTTTCTCCCAGTGGTTCCGCCGCTCCAGCGCGCCTTCCGGATCGACGAGAATGTCCGCGATATTCTGGGCGTCTCGGACTTCGCTCGGGCCTTTCCGGACTTCCAGGAGAGGATTGTATTTGGCGCTCGCCGGATCGGTCGGATTGAAGAACAGGCAATGGGAAAAGCGCGACCGCCATCCGGACGTGAGCTGCCAGTTTTCACCCTTGATATCGTGAATGACGGCCGAGTGCGGCCAGGTGAGCAGCGTCGGAATGACGAGGCCGACGCCCTTGCCGGAGCGGGTCGGGGCAAAACACATGACATGTTCCGGACCGTCATGGCGCAGATACCGGTCCTTGAGCTTTCCGAGAAAGACCCCCTTGTCGTCGGCAAGCCGGGATTTGGCGATTTCGGTCCGGGTTGCCCAGCGGGCGGAGCCATAGGTCGTGACCAACTGGTTCTGGCGCGCGCGCCAGAGCGATCCGGCAATTGCGACTGCGACACCGGCGATGCCTCCGGAGGCTGCGATCAATCCGGCTCTGTGGAAGATGTCCGGCGCGTAAGCCTCATAGGCGTACCACCACTCGAAGAGACGCCAGGGCAGGTAGATCTTCCATCCGGCTATCTCGAACCATGGGGGTCCGAGGCGCGGCTGGTTTTCAAGCGCGACTGCGGCCCATTGTGTTGCTCCCCAAACGGTTCCGATGACGATCGCAATGACGATCGTTATCTGGCCGAGAAGAAGTCTGGTGGGGGTCATGGATCTTTCGCCGTCCGTTGAAGTCGGGCTGAAGATCGTCGGATTTCCGGTTTTCAATCAATGAGATCGACCCCAGGATGGTCCAAGGGAGGCAGCGTCAAGAAGGCTGGAGAAATGTGCGCCAGAAACGTCCAGGAAGATTTCGATGAGAGCCCGGTGCCGGCGTCGCTTGGGATTGGTGCGTGATGATTTTGTCGTATTATTCGGGAGGCGACTTGCGATTCCACCGCCACACCCTTCACCTAAATGACATTTAAGTCACTTTTCTCTTGATTTTAGTCTTTGGATGCCAAATTTGGCATTTTACCTTCAAAAACTAGCCTTTCATTAAAATGCCATATGTGTCATCTTAATATCGAATTCGGCATCCTAAACGACAAAGTTGGCACTTATGCAGATTTCCCAGGATAGTTCCGACGAAGCCGTCCTGAAGGAACTTGGCAACCGGCTATCCCGCTATCGCCTCAACCGCGACCAGACACAGGAGGCGCTTGCCGAGGAAGCGGGCATCTCCAAACGAACGCTGATCCGGCTCGAGGATGGAGAGCCTGTCCAGGCCACGAACCTGATCCGGGTCCTGCGCGCGCATGGCCTGTTGCAGAATTTCGATGCTTTGGTACCGGCACCGGCGCTCAGCCCCATCCAGCAAGCAAGGCTGCAGGGCAAGACCCGCAAGCGTGCCTCCTCGCCGCAGGAAGAGACAGAAGAAAAGTCCTCCTGGTCCTGGGGAGATGAGACATGACGACGGCGGTGGTCAGGCTTTGGGGCCGGGATATCGGCGCGGTCAGCTGGGACGCGGAAGGGTCAGTCGGCAATTTCGAATACGATCCGGCCTTCCGTTCGAGCGGTATCGAGATCGCCCCGCTGACGATGCCGCTTTCAAACCGGATCTACAGCTTTCCCGCCCTGCCGCGTCCGACCTATCACGGATTGCCCGGCCTCCTGGCGGATTCCTTGCCGGACGATTTCGGAAATGCGCTGATCAATGCCTGGCTCGCCCGCCAGGGCCGGTCACCGGAAACATTCGATCCGGTGGAGCGGCTTTGTTACACGGGAACCCGGGGCATGGGCGCACTTGAGTATCAGCCGGCCCGTGGCCCGGCGCTCGACCAATCGGTGGAAGTCGATGTCGCGGCCCTGGTCGATCTTGCCAGCGAGATCCTGACACGGCGCAACAATCTGCAAGGCTCGTTCCTACCGGACGAGCGGGAGGAGACCCTGCGGGACATCTTGCGTGTCGGCACGTCCGCGGGCGGGGCGCGCGCCAAGGCCATCATCGCCTGGAACGAAAGGACCCACGAGGTCCGCTCCGGCCAGGTCGCGGCCGGCGACGGGTTCAGCTACTGGCTCTTGAAGTTCGACGGGGTCTCCGGCAACCGGGACAAGGAACTCGACGATCCGGCCGGCTTCGGCCTGATCGAATATGCCTATTACCGGATGGCCAAGGAGGCGGGCATTCAGATGAGCGACTGCCGGCTCCTGGAGGAAGGCGGGCGCAGCCACTTCATGACTAAGCGCTTTGACCGGACGGAGACGGGAAGCAAACTGCATATGCAGTCGCTTTGCGCCATGGCGCATTTCGACTTCAAGCGCGCCGGCGCCTATTCCTATGAGCAAGCGCTGCAGACGATCCGCAGGCTCGGTCTTTCGATCGAAGCGGTCGAAGAACAATTCCGGCGCATGGCTTTCAATATCGTCGCCCGGAACCAGGACGACCATGTCAAGAACATCGCCTTCCTGATGGACCGCACAGGACACTGGTCGCTGTCGCCGGCCTATGACATGACCTACAGCTACAATCCGCAGGGCGACTGGACGAGTTCCCACCAGATGACGCTGAACGGCAAGCGCGACGGCTTTACCATGAAGGATTTCGAGGCCTGCGCCCGGCTCGCCTCGATGAAGCGCGGGCGTGCCAAGGAGATCCTTGCCGAAGTCCATGCGGCGGTGCTGCGCTGGCCGGAGATCGCCGAAGAGACCGGCGTCGATCCAGGCCGCATTCGGGAGATCAGGAATAATCAGCGGCTGACAATTGCCGACGGAGACTGACTCGCATTCACTTGATCAGAGCCCGAGCCCGCGTTTGCGGGAGACATCGAAGGAGATGCCCGATCCGCTGAGGCGCCCGGACACCGTCTTGCCGAGCTGCCGCTCCAGGGCCGGCCGCCAGGGCACCAGCGTGAACTCTTTCGATTTCTCCAGGATCGCGAACCGGCCGCTCGCCAGTTTGACCGAGCGTTTGTAGACGCCTTCAAAATGCGCGCCGTCCGGCGTCCCGGTAAATGCCAGGCCCATTTCCTTCGAAAGATTTGCCCCAGTAGCCTGGAGCTCTCTTTGCCGCAGGAATTGCAGAAGATTTCGCCGGTAGCGGATCCCCTCGCCCTGCCTTTCCGCCAGGCCCTGGTCAATCAGCTCCTCCTGCCGGCGCGCCAGGGCGGAGCGTGTCAGATCGCCGAAGCGCCCGCTTCTCAATGGGAGCGGACCTGCCTCGGTCAGTTGCCGGTCAAGCCATGTCGCTCCTTCCGCACTGACTTGAGCGTCGAGCGAGAGATAGCAGAGTGTCGTGATGCGCGCCGGAAAGCGGGCTGCACTCAAGGCGGCACCGGCAATTCGTTCCTCGAATTTCTCCGGAATGTCCCAGGAGCCGTCCGAATGGCGCTGGACAATATCCTGGCGCCTCAGCGCTTCAAGCCGCCTTGTGTGTGCCTTGAGATATTCCGGAGATGCAGTGCTGTCGTGGTGCCGGTGCAGGTCTTGCGAGTAGAGTCCCGCATTCTCTCTGGCGACTTCGGCAATGGTGCGATCCGCTTTCTGCAGGCCGCGGCCTGCAGGTTCGACTTCGACCAGAGCTCCAAGGGGAAGATCCTCCATATCCTGGCGTGGATCGAGGGCTATGTGATGCACACGGCCGTCCGCCCCGTCGACCAGAATGTAATGCCCGTCGTTGAGCTCATCGTGCAGGCCGCGGTCGACAATCCGGCCAGTGACTTTTTTGGCGCGCGGATCGGCCGGATCGAAGATGGCATAATCGGCAGCCCCCACATCAAGTCCAGAGGCTTTGAGGCCGGCCGCTTTCAGACCGCGATGCATGGTCTTGATGATATCGCCACGCTCCCCAGCCCGGCGCAACGTCGTTTCAAGATGCGGAGAGAGCTGCCACCGGCCTGGAGCGAGTTCATGTGCGAGGCCGCGCTGCTCCAGGACCCGAAGACGTGCGGTTTGCAGCGTTTGTTGCCTGCGCTTTTCGCTTGGGCTTGTTTCGGTGCGCAGTTCCAGCACTCCGTCTTCGGCCTGGCGGAGGAGGCGCCGGTCGAGATCGGTGAAGCGGTCCTGATCGACCTGCCGCTCAAGCTTGCGATGGAGGTCCTGTTGGGTTTGGGGCCCGAGTTCCAGCGTCAGGAGTTCGCTGGCGCGCTGGCGCATGCCATGGCCTATATAGTCCCGGGCGATCACAAGATCCTGGCCCTGATCGTCCTTGCCACGCAGCAGAATATGGGAGTGAGGCTGGGCGGTGTTGAAATGATCGACGGCCACCCAATCGAGCCTGGTGCCGAGATCCTGTTCCATGGTCCGCATCAGGTCGCGCACGAAGGGTTTGAGATCCTCAAGCTCGATCGCGTCTTCGGGCGAGACGATGAAGCGGAACTGGTGCCGGTCGCCCTCACTGCGATGAAGGAACGTGCCGCCATCCGCCTCGTCACTGGCCGCGTCATAAAGCTGTCCCGGCTCGTGTTCCCTGGAGACGCCATCGCGCTGAAGATATTTGAGATGCGCGCGCGCGGCTCCTAAACTGCTCCCTCCACGGCCCCCTCCCCGGCTTGCCAGTTTGACGATCCGGGACTTGATGACGACACGGCGGGAGGCGGGACCGAACCTGTGACCGGCGCGATGCCGGTTCAGCCAGTCGTTGCCGCGCCCGATCCTCCTGCCTGTGAAGTCGCCCGATCGATTGGAACCTGTTCCCGTTGCCCGTTCAGCGGACACCTGATGCAGCACCTTGTTGAGGAAGCTTTTGCTCTTGGTGCCGCCCTGGCTTCGAATGCGCCCCGGCTTCGGCCGGAAGCGGTCATCCTTGTCCTTGTCCTTGTCCCTGTTTCTGGTCATGTCTGTTGGAAGCCTGGAGCCAATTGAACGAAGCAAGGGCGATCTGCTAGCTTGCACCCGGTCTTCTTTTGAGATTTCAGAAGCTTGACCTGTTTCACCTGCACCTGAGGCCTGCCGCCTGGTGCAGGTGAAACCTGATGTGCAGACCGGTGCTGAAGGTGTCTTGCACCCTCCCCTTTTATCTTGCCATCCGCCGCCTTCATCCAATTCAACTGCTTTGAGCCACAAAGCCCGGCCAGGCCCTTCGCCCTTATTGCCATATCGGGAGGTTCAGACGTGTCGCACGCCCGACAATCCGGGAGCGGTCGACGATGCCAAAATACCGGCTGTCGAATGACTCCGGATGCGGCTGCAGCACGAAAATCTGATGATCCTGCAATTGGTGACAGCCTTGCCAGCGGGGCAATTGCCAGCCGTTTTTGCCTTTTGTTTTTGCGTTGGCGGCCAGGACCCCGTTGATGAAAATCCTGTTGTTCCAGCGGCAGACCAAATCGCCCTTTGTGGCTGCGATTTGCTTGATCAGGGGAATGCCGGGGGGAAGATAGCGGCGCACTTCGATGAGGTTTTTGAGCCACTCAGGTGGTTCGATCAGCACATAATCTCCGCGCCGGGCAGGCATCTGGTCGACCCGGTAGAAGCCGGTCGGTGCGCTTGCCGAGCCGTTATAGACGAGCTTCAGCGGCAGGATATTCGTGCCGGCGTTTCCCATTGCAAACAGGCAGGCTGCCATCGCAACAAGTACTGGCGCTCTCATCCGCGCACCCTGTCTGATGCCTGGACAGCTCTTTGCTGACCGATGGAATAGGGACGGAACCCGAAGCCCGTCAGGCTGCGATTGTGGAGATGCCGGTAGTAGGCGGGCGAGATTTCCGGAAGCGCGAAGCCGCTTGTTTCGAGGGCATCGAGATGCTTCAGGATGCGCTTTACACGCGCCGCACCACTCAACTGCAGCAGGATTTCGGCACCTGGTCTGACGCCTTGAAGACGGGTGATTGGCTCTCCCGGTCTGGCCGTCCTGCCGACCGCAAGGCTCCAGATTTGCGTCCCGAATTCATTGGCCGTCCAGCGCAGGTAGCCGAAGAGTGCTCCGGGTCTGAAGACGGCAAGCGCGCGTCTTTTGTCGAGCGTGAGGCGCTGTCGCGGTGCGCCGAAGCGCAGCCGGTCATTGCGGAATTCGGGATAAAAGACCAGATCGACGACGGTCAGAAATTGCTCAGACATCCGAGGTCGAATCCTTCTTTCTGAGGTTCGACCAGTCGTTGAGATCGTCGATGTGATAGCGCACGTGGCGACCGTGTTTGCGGTAGATCGGCCCGCCGCCGTAGACGCGCATCTTTTCCAGCGTATTGGGTTTCAGCTTCAAGAAGCGCGCCGCTTCCCTCGTAGTGAGGAAGGGACCGCCGTCGACTTCATGGGGAGTGTGATCGCTCATGGCCGCTCCTGTCGTTGGACGCCGGAGCGGCGTGTCCGTCGGCAGGGGTGCCAAAGGACGGAAGGCTGCTCCGGGGACCGCCAAGATCGGCGAAGCGGAGCCACTTGAGCACCGGCGAAAACTTGTGGGGCCGGTTTTCGCCGGGGAAGAAGCCGGAGCGATCGCGCGGACCTGCGAAGCGGTATTTCAAAAAGTTGCCCCCGCGCCGCCTGGCGCGGGGGCTTTTGTTTGCCTCAGGCCGGGTTCCAGAGGATCGCCATGAGGTTTTCGTTTGCTTCGCCTGCCGCCCGGCCGAGATTGGCGAAGATCCGCTGCGGTCCGAATTCGGGGGCTGCGAAGGTCAGGGAGATATAGGATTTTCCGCTGACTTTGCCGGTCCGGTTCCAGCCGCCGCCGATTTCGATACGATCCTCTGTGAAGATCCGGAAGTCGGGCTGGCCGTCGCTTTCCTTGGCCTCGTTCGGCTTGATGCTGATGCGCTTTTTAAGGCTCATCATGGAGAGCGTGCCTTCGAAAGTGCCGTTTTCCGTCTTCGTTACATATCCAAGTGCCTGTGCCATTTTCTTCATCTCCTGGTTTCTGCCGCCTCGGGGCCTCTCCCCTCGGCTGACGCGGGACCGGAAATGGCGGGCGGGGACCGGGCGAACCCGCAAGGGCCGCAGCAAAGCGGAGGACTGCCGGAGAGCGGTTTTTTGGGGGCGTCAGCCCCATGCGCGAGGAAGTCCGCTCGAAGAAGTGGACGGGGAAAAAACCGCAAAGCGGCAGTTTCGCCCGGGCACCGTTCGCCATAGGTCCAACAAGCAAAGCCGGAGGGGAGAGGTCTTGAGGCAAGGAGTGCGCCGGGGTGCGGAAATGGCCAGGCCGGGCAACGGATACGGGGGGAAGTGATACGGATTTCGATTGCCGCAAGGAGCTCGACATTAGCCTTATGCTGGCTCCTCAGTGTGCACAGTGACAGGGTGGGAGCCCGGGCCAGCAATTCCGGTTCAAGCGATCCCGCCCTTCGATTGCGGCTGGAACCAGACCGCTAAAGTCAGCGGATAATCCAGTATCTCGCGTCGCTGCCCGCACCGTCTGCGATGAACTTCAAGGGGCCTCTCGCCGTCTGTAATCTCAGCTGGTCGGCAGTTCAGATCACTGGAAATCCTCATGGTGATCCCATGGAACCGATCATCAAACAAAGCCCGCGCCGGATCGGCGCGGGGGGCATTTTGGACGGATGATGAACCGCGCGGCGAGGTGCGAAGCTTCTGGTTTGGTGAAAGCTTCGCCCCCCGCCTTTCCTCTTCAGCCGGAATGCTTTTTGGCACGATCCGCCATGTCGCCAAGCCGTCCAGCTCCGGCATTGGTGTAGGCCGCGAAGGGGAATTTGAGGTAGCGCGGCAGCCAGCTGGGGTTTTCGCCATCGTCTTTCCGTGTGTTCAGGCTGTCCCGGATCGCCTGTTTATGGACTTTTGCCGTTGCGCCGATTTTGGCATTTGCGACCTCCCTGCCGCCGGTTTCGACGAGGATTTCGTGGAGGGCCGACTTGTCGCGCAGAAGGTCGAAGAAGGCGTCTTCCGGCTCCCAGAGCTTGGCCATATCCACCGCCAGATGATTGCCGATCTGCTCGGTGATGCTGGAACCGGCGCTCAGGGTTTCAGCCATGACGAAGGTCAGGACGCGCAGGATTTCGTCGTCGGAGAGGGCAATCAGTTTGGCGAGGAGCGCTCCGATGCGGGTATCGGTGCCGTAGGGACGCGCGAGCGATTTGCTCTCCTCAGTGAAACCCAGCAGAGCCAGGACTTGGCTTCGCTCGCTGTCGAATGCTGCTTGTGCCTTTGAGTTTGCAAGACTTTCAGCGGTTGTTTCCCGGTCGGCTTTTTGCGGTTCCGGGCGGACCTGCCAGAGGTCCGATCCGCAGATGGCGTGGGCGGCGATGGCGCGCAATGCCAGTTGCGGTGCGCGCAGCAAAGCAAGGCGCACAGCGGCATGGCGGTGAAGTTCGATATAGTTCTGTGCGACGGCGGTGAGCTCGGGACGAACGGCGGACGTCTCGCTGTCTTCCTCGCTCGCAGGATCGAGGTTTTTGAGGCGCCGCTCGTGTTCCTTGCGGGTGAGGTAACCTTCGTGGAAGGTCACCTCGCCGTTGGGTCTGACTTCCACATAAATCCGGCCGCCGTCCTGCTTTTCGGTTTCCACGTGATCCCAGCGCTGGAAATATGCACCCGGTTCGAGCAAGACAGTTTCCTGCCAGCCGTCTGATTTGAGGGCTTCGCAGCGCTCGGCGATGGCCTTGTTCTGCAGCTGCCAGAAGAGATCTGCGTCGGAAAAGTAGCCACTGTCGCCGAAGAGATCGGTTACGATCTCCCCGGAATAGGCGTCGGGGGAGAAGAGGGCTGCTTCGAGTTTGAGTTCGCTGCCGAAGAGCCATTGTTTGAGGCGGCTGCCACGCGGTTCGCGCTGCTCAGGATCGTCGAAAAGTTTCAGCCAGTCGGCTTGCTGTTTTTCGGTTGCGAGGGTCAGGTGCCGGATGGTTTCGGGATCGATGTCGCCTTCGCGGTAGGCCTTCCGGATTTCGGGCAGGAGCGAGCCGAGGGCGAGCGAGCGTTTGACCATGATCTCGGTGACGCCGAAGATCGTGGAAATTTCTTGGACGTTCCGTCCTTCGGCCTGCAGCCGGGCGAAGGTTTCGAAGCGTGTCATTTCATCGGGCGCGAGGCGGGCGACGTTTTCGATCAGTGAGGCTTCGAGCGCTGTGGCGTCGTCGTCTTCGGCCATGATGGCGCAGGGAACCGGCGCGACGTCGCCACCTTCCTTTTCGATCTTCTTGAGGCAGTGGAACCGCCGTCTTCCGGCGACGATTTCGTAGCCGCTGTCGTTCTTGCGCACGAGCAGCGGTTGCTGCACGCCTCTGGCGCGGATCGAGGGCAGGATGTCGGAGATGTCGGGCGCTTTTTTCGCATGGCGCATGTTGAGCGGCGATACTTTCAAGTCGCTAAGCGGAATATGTGCAAGTTCCATTGGAGTTGCTCCCTGAGGCGGGCCGGTGCTCTCACCGGGAATTGCTTGTGTGAAAATCGGATTGGGTCGGACCGGTTGTGTGTGACCGGTCCGGTGATTGCGATTGGCAAAGAATGGGATCCGGGCTCAGCGGTTCCAGAAGACGTGGACGTCTTCGAAGCCGAGTTCGAGTGTGAAGACTTCGCCGCCGAGCTCCATGTCGCGGGCGATAGCCTGGTAATCGATATAGTTGGCGAGCCGGTCGGGGATGTCTGTGGTTTCTTCGACGATGTCCTGCGCGTAGTCGGCGAGCGAGCGATAGCAACCGGCGTAATTGTCGAAGGCCTCTTCCGCGTCTTCCAGATCCCCGCAAAAGTGCTGCAACAGCTTGCCGCCGAGGGCACCGCGTTCGGTGATGAACTCCGCGAGTTTCGCGACGGTTTCGATGCTTGTGTATTCGGCGATCTCCGCCCCTTCGAAGCCTTCGTAATCGTGGATGGCCCATTCCTCGGCCTGATCAATTGGCGAGGTTTTCAGCATCTCGGAGATTTCCGCCCTGATGTCTTCTGCGTCCTGATCGGCGCCGATCCACTCCCCGTGCAGGCAGCCGTTATTGTAGGCGGCCAGACAGGCCACATAGATCCGTGGTCCGTGCGCATCGGCTGGTTTCGGTGCCGGTTGGCTATTCCCGTTCATGTCTCAAACCCTCCATTCCGCCGCTTTTCCCCCGAGGTGGGGGCGGCAGAAGGCCCGTCAGCCCCGAGCTTTCAGGGCGCGGCGCAATGGCTTCGGTAGGAGAAAATTGAATACATGGACGCCAAAGGTCCGAAGCCGTTGCGGCGTGACCGCTCGGGGCTAAAAGGGCTGACCGCCCCCACCGGAAGGGAAAAGAAAAAGCAATAAACTTCGCCGGCCAAAAGCCGGCGTCCGCTTTCCGGAGCGACAGCTTCGGACCTGCGACAGGGGGCGACACCGAATGGTCGAGACAAGCCGGAGCACAGCGACATGGGCTCGGTTCATGAGCACCCGGCGCGCGAGGAAAGCGCGGTCGCGAAAAAGTTCAGAAGCCACTCAGAAATGCCAACGGCGCAGCTCTCCTTGAGAACTGCGCCACGGAACGAATTGGGCCTCGCGGAGTGGCTGCGAGGTGTTACTTTTTGGACTTGCTCTGTTTTCTCTGCTGTCCGAGGCCCATTTTCTTTGCAAGTTCAGACCGGGCTGCCGCGTAGTTGGGAGCGACCATCGGATAGTCGGCATCAAGTCCCCACTTTTCGCGGTATTCTTCCGGCGTCACATTGTAATGGGTGCGCAGGTGCCGTTTCAGGGATTTGAACTTCTTTCCGTCTTCCAGGCAGATGATGAAATCCGGGGTGACGGACTTCTTGACCGGAACGGCCGGCTTCAGCGGCTCGGGTTCTGGCTCGACGGAACCGGCTACCGTCTTCTGCAAAGCTCCATAAACTTCGTTGATGAGGCCAGGCAGGTCTGCAGACGCGACGGTGTTGTTGCCGACATAGGCTGAAACGATGTCTGCCGTAAGATCAATAAGGTTTGCGTCGGAACTGTTTTCTTCGGCCATCTTGAAATGATTCCTTCCGTATTAGGCTTGCATGAAAATACACAATAGGCTTCAAGAGTAAATCAGGCAGAATTCAGTTCCAGTCTTTATTTAGTCCAAAATTCCCACCAAAAGAGAGCCGCAATTCAACAAAAGACGAGATTGCATCTAAGATTTTTCGCCAGGCGTTGCCGCCCTTCCCCGAAACCACATGGTCCTTGCTCTCACAAAGAGCCGCCCCACAGAGTGCCGTTGCCTTTCGGCCTTCCGCTGTAGCCATCAGGTGCTGGCATTATTGATGCAGAACGAGTTGAAGTGCCAAAACCGCTGCCCCTCGATCAAAACCGACGCTCTCTCATTCAAGTACGTCAAGCCAATTTGCCCGCATCAACGTGCTGGAGAATAAGCGGCTACGATTTTTTCAACCTTCATTCGGCATAGCTCTCGAAAATTTTCAGCCAATATCGCGTATACCGACGCTCACCCGTTTTGATAAGCGCACTTTTTTGAACGAGGTCAGCAAGATCACGTGTTGTTGTCGGCCGAGTAGCACCTGTAATAGCCATGTAATTGTCAGCACTCAAACCACCTTTAAAGCCCTCGGGGCCTTCCCGGAACATCCGCTCTATTGCCTCTTCCTGCCGTTTATTTAACGATCCGTGCAAGCGATCATAGAGTTTTGTCTTGGCGATCAGAAACTCAATAAGGCGAAGCGAATACGCTTGGGCGGCAAGGATCGTTTCTGCGAAATAGGTGATCCACTCGTCGATCTGAAGCCCTTTGTTCGCTTGCTCCAGGTTCGAGTAATAGTCCTTCTTTTTGGATTGAATCGCGTGGGAGAGCGCTAGCAGCGTTGGTTGCCCAAGGTTTTGAGACAGTGCTTTTTCAGCGATGGCGCGACCAATGCGTCCGTTGCCGTCCTCGAATGGATGAATGCACTCGAAATACAGATGCGCGATGCTGGCGCGTGTGAGTGGGGGCATAGACGTGCTGTGGTTAAACCACTCGATAAAGCGATCCATTTCGCTTTTAACCTGTGCGGAGGGAGGCGCTTCAAAATGGACCTTGGCGGCATACTCTGGGCCGGAAACAATTTGCATTGGCTCGATGTGGGTACGGTAGCGACCGATGTCGTTCAAATCTCTTCGTCCGCTGGTCAGCATCTTATGCCACTGGAATAGCATCTTGTCCGATAGATCCTCGGCATAAGTTTTGTAAAGTATGGTCATCATCTCGGCGATGCCCTGTTCTGCAGGCGTTGGACGTTTGCCGCCTGCCTCCAGTCCGAAGTTTCGCCTGATCGATGCTTGAACGGAATCTCGGTTCAGGAAATCACCTTCGATTTCTGACGTTTTGACGGCTTCAGTGCTGATCAGATCGATGATGAGATCGTCTTTTGCGTTCTGCCCAATATGTTTGAGCGCGCCAACAACGACACCGGATTGCTTCAAAAATTGTGTTTCGAGCTCTTCCAGCTTCGCATTATCATAGCTAAATGAGGGCCAATCAGACTGTTGCCAATTCCATTGCATGATTTATAGAAACCTTTTCTATAAATCACTATATCACAATTTTGCGATTTATAGAATATCTTCCTATGCATCATCCGCTGATGCAATTACCCCTTTCACCCCACCTGCTACCGGCTGCATGGCCCGCTCCTTGCGGGCATCGAGTTTCTCTCAGATGAAGGCAACGGCCCGGGTGCGAAATTTGGCAATCGACCAACTTATTCATGAACGAAGCTGTGAGGTAAGTTTGTCGGATTTCCTGTACTCATGAAGAACCGACCCTCAGCGTGCCGCTGCTTTTCGGTTTTTCACATGCGACATGCAGCTGACAAGAAACACCACTTTTAGTTTTTTCTATTCGATTTTCAGAGTTGAATTTCAGGGGACGCTAAGAGAGCCCGGTTTCTATTGTCCGTTCTTTTCGCAGTTTCGATTTGCACGCCAGCTCATGCTTGAGGCGATCTTGGTCAAGAGGCCATTTGTGAAATGGCGTTTCAGGAACTGAACGCCGATGCCAGATCCAAGGGTGTGAAGTTGATGCGTTGGCTTCCTAAGAATTCAGGTCCAACAAACTTGCCGCCAGGGAGTGAAGCCGACTGGCCGAGACTGGTCTCAAACCAGGTTCGGTTCACGAGCGCCCGGTGCGCGCCGACAGGTGCGTAGGCGTCATTCGCATTTTGTTAGCTTTTTCAGAATGTGAATTGGGTCGGATCCGATCGCTTCGGCAACGTCCAGAAACTCCACCAGGTCCAGCCGTCTCTCCCCTCCTTCGTATTTCGCGACGAAGGATTGTGGTTTGCCGAGCTTGGAAGCCAATTGTTCTTGCGTGAGACCTGCAGCCTTCCGCAGTTGAACCAACTGTTCCAACAACAAGATGTGGCGCTTAGTTCTCAGGGTTTTTGGCATGGAATGAACCGGTCGGGAAATGACCGGATCACCAAATAATCCCAGTTTCGGATTATCCCATTTTGGGATAGTTTGTTCAGATAGACCGAAACTCCCTCTAGGTTGTCATCGCATGAAAAATCCGAATTCGCAGTGCGACTTGCAGCTCGGCCTTCCTTCCAAGTCCTCCACCCTTACCGCCTATGACGCCGCGCATTTCACGACCTATATGCAACTGCTCACATTTGCTTCGGACGGCGTGAGCACGAAGGAAATGGCCAGGGACGTACTCGGTCTCGACCCTCTTGCCGATCCTGCCGTTGCCGACGCAGATGGTGCAACACGGTCCGTCGAGGCGCATTTGCAGCGGGCAACCTGGATCCTGACTTCCGGCTACAAGGAACTCTTCCGGCCGGCCGGCTGAGGATTCTTTACAAGTCACCTAGCGCAGCAAATCCAGGCACCCTTCCGTCACGGGATATCGGCATCGCCGGATTGTACCGCGGATCTGGTCGCGCAGGTGATCGCCGGGCTCCGTCCAGTCCCGATCTGCTCTTTCCTCGACCAACAATGCGAGTGCGATTTCCCGGTGGGTCGCGCCGGTTTTCCTCCTCAATGATTGACCACTTCCTGCTCTACGCCGTGATCCGCTGTACGACCGAAACGCGAAACCGCAAAGCGGACGCTCGATAAACTTTGACTTTCCAAGAATTCAGGCCGCCCCAAATGCCACGCCAGGGAGCGAAGCCGGCTGGACGAGACTGGTTTCAGGCCAGGCTCGGTTCACGAGCGCCCGGTGTACGCCTGCGGGCGCACGGGTGCCTTTAACATTGTCTATGCAGATCGAGTTAATTCGGCGCTGGAAGCTCTGCAGCTTTAGTTTTGCTCTCGGCAAAGTAGCGTTGAAGGATCGATTTCGAGCACGGACGCGAGCTTTTCAATCATATCGATGCTGGCAGCATAGTTGCCGCGCTCCAGAGCGCTGACATATGTCCTGTCGATATCGGCCTCATGCGCCAACGTTTCTTGCGATAAGCCTTTTTTCTTCCGGTAGTAGCGCAAGTTTCGGGCAAAAACGGTTCGTAGCTCCATGCATGAGAGGCCACTCCCTTGCAGAGCATTTCACCACGGAGTATACTCTGCAAAATTGAATATTTCCTACGGGATTCAGTTTCTGGTTGTTGAGCTGGATCGATCAGTAAAGAGCAGGTACGCGCCTTTGGCATCCTCGACAGATTGCTCTCAGATCTCCGTTTCCTCCACCACCCTCACCGCCTACGACACCGAGCATTTCACGACCTATATGCAACTGCTCACATTTGCTTCGGACGGCGCGAGCACGGAAGAGATGGCCAGAGACGTTCTCGGCCTCGATCCTCTTGCCGATGCTGATGGTGCGAAGCTTTCCGTCGAAACCCATTTGCAACGGGCAAACTGGCTCCTGACTTCCGGCTATAAGGACCTCTCCCAGCCGGCCGGGTGAGCCCCCAAACATCAACGCAGCAAGTCCAGGTATCCTTTGGTCATGAGATAGCGGCCCCGCCGGATTGCACGGCGAACCTGATCGCGAAGATGCTCGCCGGGATCCGACCAGTCGCGATCTACTCTTTCTGCACCAAATAATGCGAGTGCGATGTCCCGGTGGGTTGCGCCGGCGAGAGCTCCATCCAGGGCTTGCAGGATGACCGCAAGGCGTTTTGCGCGGGGATGAGGGGGAAAGAGGCGGGGCGGAAATTTTCCTGTTTGGAGGAGCGCATTCAGGGCTTCCAGAGAGGTTAGGCGTCCTACAGCCAGATGCCTCGGCCACAGCGCGTTGGTCTGCAGGGAGAGCGGTACGGACATGTCTGTTGCATTTACCACCAGCTGAAGGCTTCGCCCCGCTTGTTCCAGGAGAACTTGATACTCGTCCTGACCGGTCTGAAGGACGGTCACGTCACAGGGCAACGCTCTGAAGTCCAGTTGCCCCTCCCCTGAGACAGGCTCTGGCCCTACCCCCACCTGTGCCGCTGCTGCTTTTACGGGAAGCACACGGGAGAAGAGATGCGGGTGCCAGAAAACGTTGGCATCCGCATTAAGTGATGTCGCGAAAAAAGGCCCCCCAGTGCATTGGCAGGTGCCCGGGGAGTTGTAGATGTTGCTCCGGCCCGTCCGAGGTCTCGTTGGCTAGGATAAAAATGCGATGGAAATCCTCCTGGAAGTCCTGATTTCTCCGCAGGTATTCCCAGGCCCAGCCGTTTTTCGTCAGCGTATTACAAGCGGCGTAGTTTTCTCTGTCGTGCCAAATGCCTATCCCGGGTCCCGAGGGAGGGAAGCACATGATTGGGAGACCGGCCTGTCGGTTTCTTTCAGCTGTCCGGTTTGAGGTAGAGAACCGGCGCCCAGAGGACGGGCTGGTGGAAGTCTCCCCTCTCGCGCATGTTTTCCAGAATATCCAAAGAGACTTCGACGAAGCCGGCGAGCGCCATTGTGTTGCCGATCTGTTGGGGTGAGCCCAGTCTCTCGAGCGGCCAGCCGGCCTTGCGCAGGATCCGTTCCATTCGGGTATCTGTGACTGTCACGATGCGGCCGGCGTTTCGGGCGATGGCATATTCGAGCATGGCTGCAAAGAGCTTGTAGGTGTCGACGGCGATGCCATGGCGGGTCTTTTGAGCTCCGCTGTCGAGATCGAGGGCAAACCGGCTACTTTCCAGGATCGAGGCGTCCTCAGGGACTGCGGTGCCGTCAAGCAGGGCGGGAAACGTATCGCGCAGCATTGTCGGGCCGGTTGTTGGTAGAAAGCGGACACAGCCCGAGACACGCCCCTTGTCGTTTTTCATGACAAGGTAGTCGGGGCAGTCGGCATCGTAGGTATCGATTTCAAAACCGCCTTTGGCAGGCACGTCCCACTGGAGCCGATCGTTGAACACGCGATGGCGCAGCAAGTGCATGTCCTGAATCTCACCGGCGAATTCACGGTACCAGTGCTTTGAAATGAGTAATATCATCATCTTCTCCAATTGCTGAGGACGCCATTGGAGCGAGTTGATGCGAGTAATCATCCTGACAACCATTACAGGTTGCATTTCGCTTTCAGATCAGATCCGACCTGGAAGCGGCCACGATGGTGATTGCCTGAGCGACCGTGCGGACCTTGAACTTCCTGCGCACGTTTTCGAGATGAAAGACAACGGTGCGCCGCTTGATGCCGAGGATTTCGGCCGTATCCCCGGCGGACTTTCCGCGCATTGCCCACTGAAGGCATTCCAGTTCCCGCTTTGTCAGCACGATGCCGTCGACAGTCTCGGCTCGAGACAGGAGCCTTCGGGCGTGGATGTGAAAGCAGGTCGCCATCAGCTGGAGAGCTTGCCGGTGGTGCTGCACGGTCTTTTCAAAGCGAACGTCTTCGGCAGCGGCAGCAAAGGTCACTGCCGCCTTTTTCTGGAAACGGTCGTGAATAGGAATTGTAAGGCCGCGGCCTATTCCATAGTCTCCGGCCTCCTTGAGAACGACTGCCACTTCTGCGGTCAATCCCGGGGAATGATCGCCGAATGGCCATGAGAAAGTCCCGGGCTGCGTTTCCATCTTCAGTACGACCGGATCGATCCTGTGATAGTTCCGCTCCCGATAGCGGGCGGCCCAATCTTGCGGGTAGTTGGTGATGATGTGCGGCTCGGCGCGTTTTCCGTCGGAATAATAGATGTATGCGAATAGATTTATTTCAAATTCGCGAACCGCGATGATCATCGCTTCGCAAAAGTCTTGCTTGTCGGCGCTACTCGATAGTTGGGTCAGGAATGTTTCAAAAACGTGCTGCATCCGGAGTGTCCGAATTACGAACATTCTGCCGTGCTGTTGTCGAGCTAGAGATTTTCGCAACCTTTCCGGGATCAAGTTAAATTTGGTTGGGTCCGGGCCACAGCAGACTAGGGGAAGTTAGCTGCTGCTGTCGGAGGTGACTGGCCCGGACCTAAACAGCCTGATGCGCCCATGAACCTGCAATGGCTACAGTCTTGCAAGTTGTTGGCTACGCAATCAGGCTGTTATCGGCTAAAAGAAAATATTCTGCGCGAGTTTATGGCGAGCTCCCAGATGGCCAATATTCCTGGGAACAAACTTCGGTCTATTGAACCAAATATTTTCTTTTCTGAGGTTTACGCAAATGTGAGATCACGAAACCAATCGCACGTCTCTTGGTTCAAAGCTAACGAACACAGCTTCTCCAACTGAAATAGGCGTTTCGGTGACACTCGAAGTAATGAACAGGCTCCCAATTGATCCTTCAACCGTGTACTGGATCATGTTACCCAGATAGGCTGCAGAGGTCACTTCGGCTGCAAAACCATTCTCTGAGTTCTTTCTACAAATACTAATTTGATGCGGCTTTACTGCGATTTTTACCTCATCGCCAAGTCCGTTACAGTGGGAAACGGAAATTTGCCGGTCGCCTAATCGTACTATTGAGGCTCCCGCTTCTTGCCTGACAACTTCGCAAGGCACCAAATTGGCATCGCCAATAAAGTCAGCAATGAATGCTGAAGTTGGCTTTTCATAGAGGTCCCAAGGTGTCCCGCTCTGTGCGATTTCGGCATTGTTCATCACGACAATCCGATCTGAAACGGCCATCGCCTCTTCCTGATCGTGCGTTACATAGACAGCCGTTAGGCCGAGATCTTGCTGGATCTGGCGGATTTCCTCGCGAACATGCCGACGCAGCTTTGCGTCGAGATTGGACAGCGGTTCATCCAGCAGCAGCACTTCAGGTTCGAGCACGATGGCCCGGGCCACCGCCACTCGTTGCTGTTGTCCGCCCGAAAGCTCACTTGGCAACCGCCTTCCGAACCCCTCTAGCCCGACCATCGACAGGCCACACTCCGCTTTCTCATTAGCTTGCTTGCGAGGCATTCCCTTGACGGTTAGTCCGTAGGCGACATTTTCAACGACGGTCATATGAGGGAACAGCGCATACGACTGGAACACCATCGAAACCTTGCGGTAAGTGGCGCTAAGATGCGTTACATCTTTTCCTCCGATCAGGATCGTTCCCTCAGATGCCCCCTCCAATCCCGCAATTAAGCGTAAGGTGGTAGTCTTTCCGCAGCCGCTTGGCCCGAGCAGTGTTACGAGTTTGCCAGCATCGATCTTCAAGGACAGTTCTTTCAACGCGACAACCGGACCATATCTCTTGACGACATTGCGGAACTCCACGGTTCCCTTGACCACGTTGTCCATTTTCCACTCCGAGATATTCATGCAACCACAGCGCCTTCCACGCGGTTCGTGCGGCGCAGCCGGCGCTGGCCGACTACAAGCTGAAGCAAGAGTATCGCCGCGAGCATTGTAATGATCAGGACAGTCGAATAGGCGATCGCGAAACCGAACTCGCCGGCCTCGACGCGCCCAACGATGAAAGAAGTCGCCATGTTGTGTTTGGCGCTGACCAAAAAGATGACGGCGCTGACCGAGGTTATCGCTCGGACGAAGCTGTAGGTTAGCGCGGCCAGCAATGCCGGACCGAGCAGTGGTGCAATCACCCGTTTGACAGTCGTGAAGCTATTCGCGCCCAACATGATCGACGCCTCATCCAGGCTCTTGTCGAGCTGCGACATTGCCGCCACACCGCCCCGTACACCCACGGGCATGTTGCGGAACACAAAGACGATGATCAGTATGATGCTAGTCCCGGTCAGTTCGATCGGAGGAAAGTTGAATGCCATGATGTAGCTGACACCGATCACCGTGCCTGGAATGGCGAAGCTGAGCATTGTCCCGAACTCGAACACGCTCTTGCCGACAAAGCGCTGTCGGACAAGAAGATACGCAGTTGCTAGACCTATTAAGGCCGTTAAGGGTGCTGCGACGGTAGAAATGGTCAGCGTTGTGAAATAGCTGTCCCAGGCTGCTCCGGCAAAGCGAATACCTTGATCGAGCTCAATCCTAAAGGCCCGCACATAGTGTTCGAGAGTAAAGCTGTGGTCGTACCCCCAGAGTTTCACGAAGCTGCCGAAAACGATCATGGAATAGACAACCGCTGTCAGAGCCGCCCAAGGTAAGGTAAGACCGTAGCAAAAGCTTTTGACCAGCGGACTAAGGCCTGCGTGGCGGCCGGAATCCGCTTTGCCGGTCACGGTCGCATAGGATTTCTTGCCGAGCCAGGTCCGCTGCGCGAGAAACGCGCAGAGTGTCAGCAGGAGCAAGGTGAAGGCCAGTACAGCGGCTTTTGCAGGGTCTGCAACCGAGCCCACAATCGCATAATAGATGTCGGTAGAAAGAACGTCGAAATTGCCGCCCAAAACAAGAGGGTTGCCGAAGTCCGCGAGACTTTCGATGAAACCAAGAAGAAATGCGTTGGCAAGACCTGGTCGCATTAGTGGCAAAGATACATACCGGAAAGTCTGCCAACGGTCAGCGTCAAGAGTCTGGGAAGCTTCTTCCATCGACGGACAGACACCTTCCACGACACCGATGAGAACAAGGAAGGCAATCGGCGTGAAGGACAGCACTTGGGCGAAATAAACTCCCCAGAAACCGTAAAGCCAGCGCGATCTTTCCATTCCCGTCCAGTCCGCGACGAATTCGGTTACTGTTCCAGTCCGTCCAAAAAGCAAGATGAGCGCCAGCCCGATCACAAAAGGAGGCGTGATAATGGGGATAATTGTAAGGACACGCAGAAGTTTTTTTGCGGGAAAGTCCGTTCTCGTAAAAACCAGCGCGAATGACAAGCCAAGCACCGTTGTGCCGATGCCCGTAGCCGTTGCCAGAAAAATAGAATTGATTGCAACCCCGCAGGGATCCGTCCCCGTCAAGCACGCAAGGCTCCAGAGATCGACGGAAAAAAATTCGCTGACAAAGACGACAAGCGAATATCCACCTTCTGGAAGCTGAAATGCTCGAACGAGAATATGGAGCACCGGATAAAAGACGAAGACAAGGACAAGAGCCACAATCAGGCCGATCATCGATGTGATGAAGGCATCTCCTCGCCCCTTACTCACCTGGGAGATGGACGTCGTAAGCACGATTAGCGCGGAAAGTGCGAATATGGCAGCACCCGCCCCCATGCCGGCTTGTCCCGTTTGAGCGGGAAGACTATCGAAAAGACCATTCAGAAAGACCGGACCATAGCGCGTGAGAGCAAGCCCCTGCAGCGCGAACACAAACAGGGCTGAACCGGACAAAGTAGCGACTATCTTAGCTTTTCCAACATCATGCAGAGGCATGCACTGAACCGGCATCACGATCGCCAAAAGCACGAGGGGCGGAAGAAGCCACCAGTGTCCGTCGAAAAAAGCGCTCACGATACCCGAGGCATAATCCCCGGCAAGAGGTCCAGTTAGCAATGCTCCAGAGAACATCCCTTTATCTGTCATGTACCAGGGCAGCAGGCAAAAGCCTGCCAAGCCGGCCACCACCCACAGTGTTACCGTCCGTTCCATTTTAGGTTTTCCAGAGTTTATCGTTTGAGTTTCGACGGGCGGGGCTTCCGCCGCACGCTCCGCCCGCCTACTCAGAGAAGCCGCATCAATTGGCCGCCGGCTTCACTTCCTCATCCCATCGCGCCAGCAAACGCTTGCGGGTTTCGCTCGATCCGTATGTCGCAAAGTCGTAATCGATCAGCTTGATAAGAGACAATTCGGGAGAATTTTCCGATACTTCGGCATTGGAGTTGGAGGGAACTTGAAATTCTCCCGCCTCTGCTGAACGTGACTGAACTTCCGGGCGCAAGGCAAATTCCACCCACTTTCGAGCTTCTTCGAAGTTCTTGGCATCTTTGATAATGCTGACTGCGCCGACCTCGTAGCCGGTACCTTCACACGGGGCTACAATCTTGAGCGGAAAACCTTCGTTTGCCAATGCGACCATGCCATGCATAAAGGAAATCGTGATGCCGGTCTCACCTCGCGCAGCAGCTTTGGAAGGTGCCGAACCGGATTTGGTATACGAATTCACATTCTTGCCGATTTCCGCCAGCAACCGGAATGCCTCGTCCTCACCGAATAGCTGAACGAAAGTTGCCAATTCGGTGTAGGCTGTTCCGGAACTGTTTGGATTTGCGACCTGAATTTCACCGGCGTAGACAGGATCCACAAGGTCTTTCCAGCAAGCGGGAGGTTTAATGCCTTTGCTCTCGAAGATGTCGGAATTGTAACCGATACCGAGAGCACCCGCATAAATGCCGACGGTATTTCCGCCGGATATCTCGCTCATGTTCTGCGCCCAGCCAAGCAGTTGGCTCGTGTCAACGCCGGAAGGCTGCAGCAACCCCTCTTCCGCTGCGATCAGATGTGGGTCGCCAGTACCACCCCACCAGACATCAATCTTTGGATTCCCCGCCTCTGCACGAATTTGCGCAAGTGTTTCTCCTGTGCTCTTTCGCACCATCAGCACTTTCGTATCGGGATATTCTTTCTCGAAAGCGTTCGCCATCAGATCGCACCATGGCTGCTCTGTGCTGCAAACAACGTTCAACTCACCCGCCGATGCCGAACTTGCTAACCCCGCAGTGACAACAATTGCAAGAAGTATTCCTTTCCTGAGCGATGACATACTTTCCTCCCATTCCGTCGACCACTACCACTTCTCACCATTGAGGTGGCAGCCGTCATCTTGATAACAGGCAAGAATAAGAATTTCTTCGGATATTGTATTTTAAATACTAAAAATCGAAAGATTTATATCAAATATATTCAAAATATTACAAATATTTAAACTGGTATTTACAATTGAAATTTTAAAGACCGAGACCTTTCAATTTCAAACATCTAAAACTCCACAAATGGAGGAACGCTGTAAAGTAAGTGCCAATCTCGCGGTATCCATGTTGCGAGTAGGAAAATCTGACCTATGGTAAGTTGATTAGCCGTTGCCTGCAAATTGACTCTAAGGTCCGGCAATAACGTTTGCTCAACTATGCAGCAAGAGTCTTGCAGCTGTCGGCAAGTGTTGTTTCATTGGTAGGGGGAGATTAGTGGAGAAGAAACCGAAAATCGCCATAATCGACGACGATGCAGAGATTCGAGCCTCTCTTATAGACTTGATGACCGATAATGGGTTCGAAGCAGCCGCCTTTGAAGGCGGCAGCGACTTCGCGGAGTCTTTGTCACAAGGCAACCTAGCTCTTGCGGTAATCGATCTCAAATTGCGCGGGGAATCCGGGCTCGCGCTCGCTCAGCAAATCCGGATTACTCACGACTTGCCGATTGTGATGTTGACTGGCGTCGGTGACGATCTAGACAAGATTGTTGGCCTGGAGGCCGGCGCTGACGACTACATCATGAAACCTTATAATCCTCGAGAGCTTGTCGCGAGAATCCGGGCAGTATTAAGACGTTATGATATTTCGAAAGCAACAGAACCTAGATTACCAGTACCACCGTCTCATTCCATAGGTTTTGGTGATTTTTTTTTAGACCTGGAAAAGTGCGAATTGTCGCGCACCACAGGAGAGAAAATACCTCTCACAAATGCTGAGTTTCGTATTCTCGAATTCTTTGTGAGCAATCCAAATCACGTGATTACGCGACCCGAACTTCTTCAGACGCTTGGATCAGATTTGGATCGTTTTCTCGATCGCACAATCGACGTTCTCATATTGAGGATTAGGAGAAAGATCGAGAAGGCACCGTCAAAACCGCGCCACCTTCAAACACGTCGCAATGCAGGATATATTTTTGTAGCGGAAACGAAGCAGTGTTCGTGACGCGGCAATACAGGCTAGACGCGATTTCCATTCGCTCAAGACTCTGGGTTGCTTTGGCATTGCTCGCCTTGTCTACGATGCTGGTCGGTGGTGTCGCGTGGCTGACGCTAGACGAAACTGACCACGAACTGGAAAATCTACACAGTCAAACTCTTGCAGGTGTTGCAACCGCCATCAGGCTGTCCACTCGTTCGGCAGACATGGCTTCTTCAGCCCCCTTTCTACTGAATTTTGGATCTGTCGAACGAATTAGACAGGAAGGTGAAGTCCTCGTTGCGGCAATTTCGGAATCCATCGATCGTTGGAAATCCGCCTCCCAGGCACCATCCTCCGAAACAGTGATTTCGACGGTCTTTTCCGATGCTATGATTGCCATGCGGCAGTCGATACGCGAGTTGATCGAAGTTGCGATCACACTTGAGATGGCTCAAGAGAATGTTGTCAGGGTGAACACTGTGACGACTGCCCTACGTGACCGAATTTCTAATAAAATCGAAGATTCCAATGTAGATAGAAACATTAGACTGAATTGGATTTCTCTGCAATTCATTGCCAATACTTCAATATCCGCTGGATATTCCAGAAATCATCTAGATCTTGGCGAAATTAAACGAAGCTACAACAAGCGAATCCGTGAAATAAGAGCTTCCAGATTGACTGCCGAGCAAGAACTTCTTCTTCAGGATATTCGGACAAGCTCTGAAGGGGTGGGTGGAATTTTTTCACTAAGAAGCCAAGAACTAAAATTGACATTGGTTGCCAAGAACGCCCTGTTTTTAATCCGTCAGAATGCCAATGCAATTACCGATCTCACCGGTACGTTCGCGAGGGAAGCGGAAGAACATCTTAGCTTACGCCGGAAAGAGACTGTTGCTGCGATTAATTTCGCAAAATCGACAATACTCATTCTTGGTGTCGTCAGCATTGTGCTTGCTGCTTGTTCAGCATTTCATGTCGCCTCATATGTCACAGGCAATATCAGCCGTGTGGCCTCCGCTATGAAGCGTCTGGCAGAAGGGGACCGGAAGTCCACATTGCCACGCAGCTTTCGCAAGCGGGATGAAATTGGAGATCTCTTCAGATCGTTCCGGACCTTCCGGGCAAACGCGCTGCGCCTCGATCGATCCAATTCCCAACTTCATCAGCGAAATGCGCTCCTGGAAAAAGTATTCAACAACATGAGCGATGGTGTCGCGGTAACCGATGAGACAGGGAAAATTCGCTATCTCAACCAGAAATTCAGTCAGGTGTTGGGGAACGATGGCGATTTATTCGCAAGAGGTACAATATGCGATGCACTTCGAACCTACGGCATCTTGCGAGAGCCGGACACAGATCTCGACGTGCACTTCCAAGGCTCCGCTGAGTTGCGAAGTGGCGATGGTCAGGTCCTGACCCTCAGGGCAAACCAGCTGCCTGAAAACGGACGGGTCTGGCTTCTAACGGATATTACCGAAAGCCGGAAAGTCGACGAACGGCTGAACCAAATCCGCCGCATCGAGGCACTTGGAAAGGTGACGGGCGAAGTTGCACATGATTTCGGAAATATCCTGTCGTCCATATCAACCAATCTCCATCTGTTGGAAACGCGCGATGACGCGCAAAATGCCGCCTGTGTCCGGACGCGGATTGCCAATGCGGTGGAAATCGGAACATCCCTTACACAGCGTCTGCTGGCATTCGCTAAAAAGCAGCAACTTGTTCCGGAAATTGTTGAACTCAACAGCCTCGTAGAAGGCGTGCTCGACCTCATCAGCATTGGACTAAAGGACGGGGTTCAACTTGAAACCGACTGCGGTAGAGAGCCAGTCTACGTGAAAGCGGATCCCGGCCAACTTGAAAGTGCAATATTTAATCTTTGCTTGAATGCGAACCAGGCGATTTCGGAGACCGGTGAAATCAGGGTCAAGGTTCACGTCGACATGCCGGCAAGTGCCTCGATCACCGTCGCCGATAATGGCTCGGGAATGGACGAGGTGACTTTGACACAAGCGATGGAGCCGTTCTTCACGTCCCGGGATGATGGTGAAGGTACCGGCCTCGGACTTTCCATGGTCTACGGATTTATCAAACAGACCGGCGGTGACATTAAGATTAAGAGCCAGTTGGGCAAAGGCACGAGCGTCCAGATTTCCCTTCCAATCTGCTCTCCTCCGGTAACTGAGCGGTGGACGAATGATAGGGTTATGCGCGCACTTGTCATCGACGATGACAGTCACATACTGAAAAGCATCGGCAGAGATCTGGAACAGCTGTCCTTCTCCACGACGCTTGCCGCAAGCTTTGACAGTGCCCGAAAGGCACTGGCGGAAAATGCTCCGTTTGATCTTGTGTGCACAGACCTTCAACTGGAGAACGGCACATCCGGATGGGATCTGGCCGAACAGGCACTCAAGGCCAACATGTCAACGCATGTGTGTGTCATCTCCGGAAGATTGCCGGGACATCATCCAATCCTCACGGGTTATCCCAGCCGTGTCACCTGTTTCTCAAAACCCGCTTCCTTCGAAGATATACAGAAGCTTAACATTAGATTAAGAGCCTCTCAGAATTAGAATTCCGCAACGATACGTAGAGCATCAGAAATAATTCGAAGTTTGAAATTTAGTAAATATTATTAACAATTGAAATTTTTGTAATCATTTACTTTTAAATACATAAAAAGATTAACCAGTTTAAAATTAAGCCCAAGGAAAATTGGCCGCATCGACCTCATAACGATTAATGAAAGCCAACAGAAATGAAACTTCGCGGCAAATTTTTACTACCCTGCATGGGAATACTTGTTATTTGCATGACCGCTATGTCAAGTTTGGCGATCTACAGAGCGTCATCCTCCCTGCAAGACGCAACAATCGCGCAGTTCGAACAGACCGCAAGGCTACTGGCTTCCGCCGGCAACGACTGGATCCGCTCCCGTATTGCAGACACGGAAGCGTGGGCGGCAGATGAACTGCTTGCCAAAGCTGCCGGCAGTACTTTTTCAGCGGAGGCAGCCAGAACCGCCGCCGGAAAGAACTTTGAAAAATTCCTGAAAAGCTACGCCTATCTCAATCAGATTTCACTGTACAGCCCGGACGGTACGCCGGTGCTACAGAAGGCGAGAGACGGGATCGAGCGGCCTTTCCTCTCCGCGTCGTTCAAGTCCGGCCAACCTGAGGTGACAGCGGAAGTCATCCTGATTTGCCAACCGATCCTGAACAGGAGTGGTGATATGATCGCCTCAGTTGTTGCCGTCTTCGATCCGGCGGTGCTCGTGGATGAGAAATTCGCGCCCATCAACTTCGGCCAAACCTGCACGGCTTTGTTGCTCTCGGCTGACGGGATTTCGCTTAAGGACGGGAGCGCCGATTTCGCCGAATTTGCAAGTATCCCGGATGGCGCGACCGCAGGTCATTTTACCGCAAGCTTCGGCGACGAAGACGTGATTGCTGCCTATTCCTCCTTAACCGAGCTGGACTGGTATGCGTTGGTGCTGATGAACCGGGACGAAGTCATTGCCAAAACGAGCAACTTGACCTGGGAAATCCTGCTGATTTGCGCAACGACATTGCTGTTTGTCGGGGCGGCAATCCTCTATCTTGTTCAGAAATTGGTTCGACCTATAAACCGCATAACCGGACTGATGGGGTTATTGGCGGAGGGAAATGTCGACTTCTCGCTGCAGGAGTACCGTAGATCCGACGAAATCGGCGACATGGCAAGAGCCGTCGGGGTATTTCGGAATAACACCTGCGAAAAGAACCGGCTGAACGAGGAGCAACAGATGATCTTCGCCCAGGAGGAAAAAGAACGAGAACGGGTTACCCAGTTGATAGAGTCCTTCCGGCTGGAGACCCGCGAAAAGCTGCAAAGTGTCAGACGGCAGACCGAGGCCATGCGCCAGTCGGCTCAATCGTTGAACGACATAGCCTATGAGAGCACCGCCAATGCCAAGCAGACGGTTACCGCCACCGATCAATCGAAGGAAAACATTGGGTTGATCGCCGGCAGCGCGGCCGAACTCTCGGCATCTTTCGAGGAAATCGGCAATCAGGTCCTCAGAACCATCGAAGTTGTTTCAGAGGCCAACAGACATGCCATCGATACCAACAAGCGCGTCGACCGGTTGGCGGTCGTCGCGGATGAAATCGGCAACGTGGTCGGCCTCATTTCGGAGATCGCAGAACAGACCAATCTTCTCGCTCTGAACGCGACCATCGAAGCTGCACGGGCAGGTGAAGCCGGAAAAGGCTTTGCTGTCGTTGCCAGCGAGGTCAAGTCCCTTGCTGAACAAACAGCCAGGGCAACGGAGAGCATTGCCTCGCAGGTCGGCGAAATACAGGCCACCACGAAAGAATCTGTCGCAGCAATCGGATACATTACAGAAACGATGCAAGCCATTACGGAGCACACCGAATTCATTTCCAGCTCTGTGGAGCAGCAAACCGTCGCCACATATGAAATACACAAGAGTGTCTCTGAGGTTCTAAGCGGGACGGGTGTCGTTGCGACGACGATCGACAAACTCAATGCAGGCGTCGAAAAAACTCTGGCATCTGCTGGGACCGTCATGGATGCGGCCAACAACGTTGACAGCGAAGTGGGCACGCTCAACACTTGCTTTGAACACTTCATCGCACAAGTTTCGCGATAGTTTCCGTCAGCGTTGAGTGTTCAGCGGCGATGGATTGCCCAACGCAGTGCGGCCATTGCCGCTGACTTGGCTCTTTGGACGGTCTCCGAACGCCACGCCGGCGCAGCGTCAGACCGTGTCTCCGGTCAACCGGCAACGCTTTAATCGCTCGCAGACGTGCACTTTTTCTCGGCATTCATATTGGCCGAAATGCGCTGGATTACGTCATTTTTGGCTTGACCGGCCGTATCCTTCGACAGACTCGCAAGACCTTTGGCTACCTCACCCAACCATCTGCTAGGCGAGGCAGTTTCGTGCCGGACAGCAAGCTCGCAACTAGTTACACGCATCCCAACTTTCAATGTTAATCATTTTTTCAAATAAGTAATAATATTGTTATTTAAGTCCTCAACGAACCAGGTGCGCTCACAATGCAAGGCTTGATACGCTTTTTCGAAAACATGAAATTTGGCTTCAAACTCGGCGGCGGACTCGCCCTCATTCTGATGCTCACTATTGCAGTAGGAGCGGCCGGGCTCATCGCAACAACAGTCCTTGGCGGCCGTATTTCCGCGACCGAACGATCCTCCCAGGTGCTCGCGAAGCTGCAGGATGTCATGTCCGCACAGGATGCATTCCTCAGCGCGAGGACAAAACCCGAGGCGGACGAAGCTCTTGAAGAGATTTCCAGCCTGTCGGAACGGATCAAGTCGGCGGCCGATGTGTCGGACGGCACGAGCGGAGCGGCAACGGACAAAAGTGTTGCCGAGTACAGGACGTCCTTTTCGGAAATTGTCCGGGCGGTCGCAAGCGAGGATGCGGAGATAAACAAGATCGTTCGTGCTTCGGACGCGCTGAACGGTGTCGCGGGGGGTATCGGCACAGCCGCCGAAGATCAGAAAACCAAATCCACCCTCGTCCTACAGTCGAGCCGCCTCAAGATGGAAAAGGCCCGGGAAGCCAACGCCATCACTTCAGCCATTAAGAAACAACTCGGCCTCGTCAACGAAGAGCTGAATGCAAGTTACCGGGATGTTTCCAAAACAGTGTCCGTCAAGGCCAATATGTCCGAAACGCTGAACCTTTCCAAAAAACTCAAATACAAGAGCCTCGACGGCGTGAGCCCCAGGAAGCTTGCGCAGCTTCACGATCTGGCAAAAGACATCTCCAAGATAGCGGACCAGACCGAGGGAACCAGAAACAATCTTTCCTCTCTCAAGAATGCCCTTATCTCCATGACGTCCGCCATCGAAGACCTCGAAAAGCTGGTTGCCTCGAGTGTCGAGGCTGCCCAGGATACGATTGAGAACGCCCAAAGTCAGTTCATTCTGGTGTCCAGGCTTGCCGATACTGCCGCGCAACTGCAAACCCTGTCGGCCGAGGCCAAGGCCAATGCTTTCTACTTTGTCATGGGGGAGGAAAGCCTTGGCCGTGAGAATACCTACCGGCAAATCGAGGCGCTCCACACCGCCGTTGGAAACCTTGCCGCACAGGCACCTTCCGCTGGCATGACAGATGTGGACGAGAGCGTGCTGAAGGAAGAAATCGAGCGTTTCCGGAATTCGTTCGACGCGCTGGTGGCAAGCCGGACCGAATTTCAGGCGAAGAAACAGATCCTCGCCGGAACCTCGGCGTCGATCAGATCGGCGGTCATTACCGCGGTTGACGAAGAAGCTGCGGTTGCCAGGAAAGCCAAGACACTGGCTGACTATGTCATCTACGTCTCGATCCTGTTGACGGCGCTGGCCGGCGTTTGTGTCGCTTTCATTCTCACGCACGTAATCACCCGGCCCATCCGTCACCTGACATCGGTGATGTCGGAACTCGCAGGCGGTAACGTGGCGGTTGCGATCCCCTATGCGGGCCGGCGGGACGAAGTCGGCGATATGAGCGACACGCTGCGGGTCTTCAAGGAGAACGCGGAGGAAAAGCAGGCTCTGCAAGTAAGTCAGCAGGCTGAGGAGCTTGCTCGCCATGATCGCCAGCAGAAAATGGAACGCCTTATTGAAACCTTCCGGCCCGCCGCCCTGGAAGTACTGACCTCAGTGGAAAGCACCGCATCCGCGCTGGATAGCACGGCGCATTCGCTGACAACTGTCGCAAACAACAGTTCAGAACGGGCGATCAAGACGCTCGGAATGACGGAAGACACGACCCAAAGCGTCCAGACCGTCGCCAGCGCTTCGGAGGAACTGGCCGCATCGATAAATGAAATCAGCCGTCAGGTGTCGCGTACTTCGGAAATTGTACAACAGGCCGGAGAACGTACGGAACGTACCAACTGTAAGATCGAAGAGCTTGCAGCAACGGCCACCCGCATCGGAGAGGTCGTACGTCTTATCCAGGATATCGCCGAACAGACAAACCTGCTGGCGCTCAATGCTACGATCGAGGCGGCCCGCGCCGGCGAAGCTGGAAAAGGGTTTGCTGTCGTTGCAGCGGAGGTGAAAGGGTTGGCAAACCAGACGGCCAGGGCAACCGAAGACATCAGCGAACAAATCACTTCGATCCAGGGAGCGACATCGGACTCTGTTCTAGCTATCGAGGAAATCACGAAAATCATGGAAGAAATCGAGGCCCACACCTCTGCGATCGCATCGGCCGTCACCCAGCAGACGGCCGCCACGGAAGAAATCTCCAAGAACGTCTTGACGGCGGCAAACTCGACAAACCATGTCCTCGACGACGTGAGAGAACTCTCTGGAGCGGTCGATAAGACCAACGGCTCAGCTGGTGAAGTCCTTTCCGCCTCCACTCGCCTGAGCGACGACACTCACAGACTCAGAGACGAGGTCAATAGCTTTCTCGAAGGTGTTGCGGCGCTCTGACGAACTTGAGGGCCCGGTAGCCAGCATAAAAAATGCGCCGCAGACAGACCTGCGGCGCATGCAAATTAGAGAAAAGTCCTTTAGCTGGCAGTGGTTCCGGCTTTCAGATATCCGAGCACCATTTCCTTCATCAGCCTGCGTCTGGCGTCCAGGGCCTCCGGCTTCATATGGTCGTAGTTGTAGATGACGGTGTTCGTGAACCTGTTGTTCAGATAATAATATCCCATACCCGCAATGGCGTGATTGAGCTGGACGACATCGACATCGTTTCGGAAGATCCCTTGCGCTGCTCCCCGCTTCAAAATCGTATCCATCGTCTTGAAAAGCTGACCAGTTTCTCTGCGAACCAGGGATGACTTCTGTAGGTATCTTGCCTTCATCAGGTTTTCCTGGTTGATCAGCGCAAGAAAACTCGGATGCTCGATGAAATACTGCCAGGTCGCCTCAATGAATTTTTCTATCGCGTCCACAGGCTCGAGATCCAGAAGAGACATCTCCTCTTCCATGTGGCGGATGCCATGATAGGCGTTCTCCAGAACCGCTATGTAGAGCCCTTCCTTTGAACCGAAATAGTGGTAGATCATCTTCTTGTTGAGACCCGCCTTGTCAGCGATCTCGTCCACTTTGGCGGCGCTGAAACCGTGATCGGCAAAGACCTGTTCGGCCACGGCGATCAGGTCATTGGTTGCCGCTTCCGCGTTTCGGATCTGCTTTTTCGATTTTTTCCGGGCAACGATTGTTGGCGTCGCCGACGTCGCGGTCTTCTGCGTCCGACGGGATGATGGGGCTGTAAGCTTCTCGGTTCCGGTACTCATGTCTCAAATCTTCTCGATCTACCCAAGCCACACATCGTTGCAGACACTCTGCAACCTCGTTGACCGGCTCCGAAACTTCAGGACGACAGCATATGATCCATGCTCACCTGAATCAGGTTTTTATCATATAAGCACTTCCAGAGTTCTACCGGGATATCAACTTTGGCCAGCGCTACAGTTTCCGAAAGCTGCTTTGCCCTGCTTGCCCCTACGACGGCACTGGCGACAGCCGGGTGCCTGGTGACGTATTGTATGGCCACTGCGGCCAAAGGTGTCGCGAACTTTTCGCAGACAAGCTGAATAGCTTTGACCCGCTCCAGCACCGCCGGTTCCGCCGGCCGGTAGTTGTAAACCGCGTTCGACTTGGCTCCGGTTGCCAGAATACCTCCGTTGAAGACACCGCCGGCTATCAGGGAAACGCTTCTCGCCAGGCATCGATTGAGAAAAGGCTCAACGGATCTGGATCCGAGCAACGAGAATTCTCGTGCAAGCAGAAAACAATCGACCTCACCGAAATTCAGCAACGCGTCGCAGACCCTCCATTCGTTCACGCCCAGTCCGACCGCGCCGACAACACCGGCTTTCTTCAGATCGCGCAACGCTCGAAAGGCCCCTTCTGCGGCCTGCATGAAAACGGCAGGTTGATTTCTGCCATGGGTTACCACGTCACAATCATGGATCAGCGCTATGTCGATATAGTTCGTGCCAAGGCGTTGGAGACTGTCCTCTATCGACCGGACTGCGCCTTCGTAGCTGTAGTCGAAACGAATGTTGAAGGGCAGCGGATCGACATGGTCCGGCAGCGAGTTCGATATCTCGTTCTGCGGCTCGAGCAACCGGCCGACCTTTGTCGAAACAATATAGTCGGGCCGGTGCTGCCCTCTCAAAAACTCTCCCACGCGGTGCTCTGCCAAGCCCTGGCCGTACATGGGAGCCGTGTCGACATAACTGACAGCGAGCTGCGGTAAAAGCTCGCAAATATCTCGCGCATCGTTAGCGGAGATAGCCTTGAACCGATTGCCCAGAGGAGCAGTCCCGAACCCGATTTCGGATACGAAAAGATCCGTTTCTCCCAACTGGGTAAGCGACAACCGTTCTTCCTGCTCGACCGACATCGTCAAACTCGCATCAGGAGAAGGTTGTCGCCCTCCTGCAGCACTTCGCCGGCAGCGTCACGAAGCGAGAAGCCGAGACCAACGATGCCGCGATCGCCCTTGGAAGTCAGGCGCTTGCTAACGATTTCCACACGCGCTTGAATGCTGGTGCCGATATAAATGGGTTTGCGGAAGGCCCAGTTGTTCCAGCCGAGCGATGCGATCGCCGCCAATTGGGTCTTGGCCCGGTTTTTCAAACCGTCGGTTAAGATCAAACCGAGCAGTCCGTGGGCGACACGGCCTTCGAAACCGTCGTCGATTGCGAACTGGTCGTCCATATGCACATCGAAAAAGTCACCCGACAGTCCAGCGAACTGGACGATGTGACTTTCGGTCACGACCAGTCTTCCGGTTTCAAACCAGTTTCCAACCGCGACCTCTTCATAGTGATACCGGCCCGCCGGAAGCTGCATTTTTTCTGACATCGAACAACCCTTGTTGTAAGTAACTCACCAGTGAGTTATTTAAGTAACAATCTGGTCCGGTTGTCAATCCCGGCATTTGGGAACTTACTGCGTATGGAGGAGGAAAAATGATGTCGAGCGATCAGGGCAATCTGAATACCGGTACATTCGATTTTGTCATTGTCGGAGGCGGATCAGCGGGTTGCGTCCTGGCTGCGCGTTTGACCGAAAATCCGGGATTCAGTGTCTTGTTGCTCGAGGCAGGCCCGAGCGACTGGGATCCCTTTATTCACATGCCCGGAGGCTTCTACAAGGTGGCGCGCGGCCGGTTGACCTGGGGTTATGAAACCGTCGCGCAGGAGAGTTGCGGTAATCGGACAATCCCCCTTGCCCAAGGCAGGGTCCTTGGCGGTGGAAGCGCGATCAACGCGCAGGTCTATATCCGCGGCCATGCCTCTGACTACGACCGTTGGGCGAGCGAGTTCGGATGCCATGGCTGGAGTTATGAAGACATCCTGCCCTATTTCGTGGGTTCGGAAAAAAACGACACGTTCTCGAACCGCTTTCACGGCACCCGAGGCGAACTGGGTGTTTCCTCCGGCTCTCCCATCCGGATTTCGCGCAAGTTCGTGCAGGCCTGCCAGGAAGCGGGACTGCCTTTCAACCCGGACTTTAACGGCGAGCGTCAGACCGGCAGCGGATTTTATCAGACGACGACCTGGAACGGTGTCCGCAGTTCCACCGCAAAAGCTTTTCTGAAGACAGCAAGATCCCGCAGGAATCTGACGGTGATCACCCACGCTGTTTGCAGGAAAATCAATATCCGAGACAACCGCGCTGAAACCGTTGTGTTTGAACGCGGTGGAAAGCTCCATCAGGCGACCGCCTCGAAGGAAATCATTCTGTCCGCCGGAGCGATCAACAGCCCGAGATTACTGATGCTGTCGGGCGTCGGCCCGGCCGAGGACCTGAAGGCACTCGGAATTGACGTTCAACTCGCAAACGCCCGTGTCGGGGCGAACCTTCAGGACCACGTCAACGTTGACGTGGTCTATCAGCTCCGCAGTCCCGTGAGTTACGACCGATACAAGAAGCTACATGCCAAGGCGCTGGCAGGTATGCAGTACCTGTTGTTCCGGCAGGGACCGGCGGCGTCTAATATTGTCGAGGCAGGCGCGTTTTTTGCACTCGACGGTTCTTCTGACCTTCCGGATATCCAGATCCATTTTCTGGCGGGTGCCGGTGTAGAGGAAGGCATCGGTGACACGGGTACCGAAGCCGGAATAACCCTGAACTGCTACTACGTGCGCCCCAAAAGCCGGGGACATGTGAAGCTGATGAGCCGGGAGCCCGAAGACGGCATTCATCTGGATCCCGCGTTTTTCCAGAATCCCCATGACCTTGCCGTAACCGCCCAAGGACTCCGGACAATGGCCCGGATCATGCAGATGCCTTCAATCGCCCCGGAGATCAAGAAGCAGATCTCGGGCCTTGGCGACCTTGAGAACGATGCGGAGCTGGAGGCATATTGCCGGAGGAACGGCAGAACCGGATATCACCCTGTTGGTACTTGCAGCATGGGCTCGGACAACGGCATGTCAGTCGTCGGCCCCGACCTTTTGGTCCATGCGATGAACGGTCTGCGGGTTTGCGACAGTTCCGTCATGCCGACGCTTGTCAGCGGCAACACCAACGCGCCAACGATCATGATCGCCGAAAAGGCGGCGGACATGATCAAGGCTCACTGGAAATAGCAGCTGCGTTTCAGCAGCAGCTCAGAAAGCGGTCGACGCAGGTCTCCAGCACGGTGTTAGGATCCTGCTGCCACCAGTTTCGCGATGAGAAGATCTCGACTTCCTCGTATCCGCAGAAACCGTGCTCGTAGAGAATGTTTCTGAGGTTGCGGATGTCTGCCACACCGTCCCCCATCATACCGCGATCAAGCAGCATATCGCGTGTATCTGGCAGCCAGTCGCAAAGATGAAAGGCTTCGATCTTTTCCGGTGCGATACCAGTGATGCTTTGCGCAAGCTTCTGATCCCACCACACATGATAGACATCGATGGCCAGTGAAAGTGCGTGATGATCGATTTTTGCGATAAGTGAAATGGCATCTTGCGTAGTCACAATGCAGGACCTGCTGCCCGCATACATCGGATGAAGCGGTTCCAATGCCAGCCTTATACCCATTTCCGAAGCAAATTCGGCTGCGGTGGAGAGTTGCTCCTCAAGGACCGAGAAGGAATACGACATCCCCTTCGTCCCCGTGATTACGCCTCCGACGCAGACAGTAAGTGAGGGAGCTCCAATGGAAGCGGCGTTTTCGATGGATGCTCGGAATTCCTGATCGGTCAGCTCTCTGTCGGAAGCCAGTGGGCCAATCAGGAAAGGCGACCGGCATAGTCCGGAAACCTTCAATCCCGCAGCATTTACTGCATCGACGACCTTTCGAACGCCACCACGCAAATCGTTTCGCCAGAGAGTGATCGCGGAAAACCCCTTTTCGGCGCAGGCGTCAGTCAACTGGGCGATTTCCCAGTCATGCAGTGGTTGTTCCTGATTGTTGCCGATCGTCGCGGTATTGAATGAGAAGCGGTCAAGACAGTGCCTCGGCGAAAAATCCTTCGTTGAGCGTGTCATGCGAATGCGGGCTCAAAATCTTTGAACATGCATGCCGCCGTCGACCATGACGGCCTGACCGGTGCAGTAGGGAAACTGGCCGTCGGCAAGAACGGCAACTACTTCGGCAACTTCGCCAGAGCCGCCCATTCTAGGCATCAAGGTCAGACCGCGTTTGATACGCTGCTGATATTCGGACGTCACCGAGGACGTCATCGGCGTCTCGATAATTCCTGGACGGATGTCGTAGGTCGCAATTCCTTCCTCACCCAGACGGACTGCGAATAGTTTCGATATCATCGCGGTTCCGGCTTTTGAAATGCAATATTCACCTCGGGAAACAGAGGCGAACTCCGCATTGATCGAGCTGATGTTGACGACGGAGTAATGCAGGTCTTCGCGCTCTTCCACCGCGAGCACCCTTTTCGCCCAGGTCTGCGTGAGGAAGAAAGCTCCGCGCGTGTTCACCGATTGGCAGCGGTCATAGCTCTCCACTGACACATCGAGAAGGTCTCCTCGCGACAGGACCGAGACCCCCGCGTTGTTCACCAGCGTTGTCGGAACGCCGAACGCGTTTTCGGCAGCAGCTAGAATGCCCTGATGACTGTCCAGATCCGAAACGTCCGCAACATGGGGGACTGCCGCGACGCCGTTGCCGGCTGCAAGCGAGACGACGTCCCGAAGTTCGTCATTGTCTTCCACTGAGTTCAGCAGCAGATCAAAGCCGCGTTCGGACAACGCGATCGCGATGGAACGACCGATGCCTCGGCCGGCGCCGGTCACAATTGCACTTTTCCCCATTTTCTGGCCCTTTCAAAGCAGTGGCCGGCACTTCAGAGACTATGTAACTCACTGTAGAGTTACTTAATCCTAGAAAAATGTCAAACCATTTGCTGTTTCACTTGTATTGCGTTGCGGCATCGCCGGAACCGGCGACTTGCGCCTGGTCCGAGGCAGACTGCTGCGTTTGGATAGTCGTTGAGGGATACGGACAACCGCCGCTCAAACCCAGGGTGTACGATTGCCCAGGTCGACGATGACGGACTTGGTTTCAGTATATTCTGCAACCCCCACCAATCCGGTTTCGCGTCCAAGACCTGACTGCTTGAATCCGCCGATAGGCATCTCCGGCCCGCCGGTTATGGTGGTATTGACCCAGACACGTCCCGCTTTCAGCTTTCTCATGAAAAGTGCTGCCGACTGCAGACCGCTGGTCCAGACGGTTGCGGAAAGGCCGTATTCGGTGGCATTCGCAAGCCGCAGCGCCTCACAATCCTCCTCGTAGGAGAACACCGACAGGACCGGACCGAAGATCTCCTCCGAAGCGATCCGCATTCCTTCCCGGACGTCACGGAAAACTGTCGGTTCAATAAAGTGGCCGAGCCGGGCCCCGCCGGTCTCCCCGCCGCAGACCAAGCTTGCCCCCTCGTTCTTGCCTGATGCTATCAGGTCAAGGATCCGCGACTTTTGCGCAGGATTGACGATCGGCCCCATGTGCGTCTCCGGATCGAAGGGATCCCCAACCCGTATCTTGCGCAACAGAGATTCGATGCGTGCCAAGAGGTCGTCCCGGATGCTTCTGTGCACGATCAGCCGGCTGCCGGAGACGCAGCATTGGCCCGCATTGAAGCAAATACCGTAGACAATGCCGTCTGCGGCCTTGTCGAGATCAGCGTCGGGCAAGACGACGACCGGGTTCTTGCCGCCGAGTTCGAGACTGAGTTTCTTGATGTTGCGCGACGCGGCCTGCATGGCCAACTGACCGACGCGCGTCGATCCGGTGAAGGAAATCATCTCGACATCAGGATGCTCAAGCAGTGTTGAGCCAACGGGATCTCCCAACCCGGTCACGACGTTCACGACACCGTCTGGAAGACCCGCATTCTGAAGGATCTTTGCGGTCATCAGCGTCGTTGTAGAGGTGAATTCACTCGGCTTGACGACAACACTGTTGCCAGATGCAAGGATGAAAGGCAGTCGCTCGGAAAGAATGAATAGCGGGAAATTCCAGGGGGTTATCAGACCGACGACACCGAGCGGTTCGCGGAGTACTAGGCCGAGACTGCCCTCCCCGAGATTGTTGAACGTTTCCCCATGAAGCGTCTGTGCCTGGCCGGCAGCGTAGTTCCAAAGTTCGACCGATCCGTCGATCTCGTTCAGAGATTGCCGGTAGGGCTTGCCCGTTTCAAGCGTCTCCCAATAGGCAAGCTCCTCACGCTTTTTCGCGATCCCGCCGGCCGTGCGCCTCAGCAGGGCGGCGCGGCACGCTGCCGGTAATCCAGACCATCCGCCAGCGTCAAACGCCTTGCGTGCGGCGATCACCGCCCGTTCCACATCCTCCTTCGTTCCTGCCTGAATGGAACTTACGGGAATGCCATGTGACGGGCTTTCGCGAACGATCCGCTTGCCGTTTTCCCCCGTCCATTTGCCGTCGATAAATTGCCTGTTGTGCAGCACATCAGCGGGCACGCCCTTCACCCAGTAGTCCAAAACTCGTCCTCCGGTTAGTGCAACGGTCCAACAGGATTGTTGCAATCATACTCACATTTAATTATACAATTTTATTACTTAAGGCTCTTAGAGCGAAATTGCAACTTCAATCGCACCCCGGCGGCAAGGCGCCCAACCAAAGGCAAAACCATGACAGCTCGTTTCGTCGACAACGCTCAGCTGCTTAAAGAGATTTCGAACATCAGGAACGATGCGGTCATCGCCACGACCGGTTCAGGCGGAGGATTGTTGGAGCCAGATAAAATTCTGGCGGCCTTCGAAACTGCCTTTCTGGAGCGCCAAGCTCCCTGTGGGCTCACGCTCGTCCATGCGCTTGGCCTTGGAAACAAGAAGGATTCAGGCACCAATCACTTTGCCCATGAAGGCATGACCAAACGGGTGATCGGCGGGCATTGGACCTGGTCTCCAGCAATGCTTCGGCTCGCTAGGGACAACAAGATTGAAGCTTACAGTCTTCCAAGCGGGGTCATCGTTCATCTCATGCGTGAGATCGGCGCCAAACGCCCCGGACTGATCACAAAGGTCGGGCTGGGAACGTTTGTCGATCCGCACCAGGAAGGCGGCAAATGTAATGCGCGAGCGCAAGCCGACATCGTGGAACACATGCAGATTGGAGAAGAAGATTATCTGCGTTACCTGCCATTTCCGGTTGATATCGGCGTAATCCGGGGAACCTTCGCAGACGAATTCGGTAATATCTGCACGACGGAAGAAGCTGCGGATCTCGATATCTACAACATTGCGCTCGCGGCGCGGAATTCGGGTGGAAAGGTTTTTGCGCAAGTTCGAGAGATGCGGAAGAACAGTCAACTCAAGGCTCGCGAGGTGGCCGTGCCGGGCAGCCTAGTCGACTTCGTGCACGTCGTTCCCGACCAGCCGCAAACCTACCATGGCAGTTACGACCTGAGCCTAGCGGGACTGCAGAAGGCCACCGCCTCAAACGGCTTGCAGGCGAACAAGGACATCGCCCGCCACATTATCGCCAATCGGGCCGCGCTCGAGATGCGCAAGGACGCAATCGTCAATTTCGGATTTGGTGTCTCTGCCGACGTTGCAGGCATAACCAGCCAGAAACATGCGGATCTGAGGTACTGGGCGACCATCGAGCAGGGAATTCACAACGGTACGCTGATGGAAGGCGATCTTTTCGGCATCGCCAGAAATCCCATGGCAATCGTCTCTTCCTCCGAACAGTTTGATTTCTATTCAGGCGGCGGGCTCGACCAGACCTTTCTGGGAATGGCGGAATTCGATGCCGATGGGAATGTGAATGTTTCGCATATAGGCGCGTCGATCAGCGGGCCTGGCGGCTTCATCGACATTTCACAGGGCGCAAAATCGGTCATCTTCTGCGGCACGCTGACAACGAAGGGAATGACACTCGACTACCGGGCTGGACAGGTTATCGTGAACTGCGAGGGGCAGATAAGGAAGGCGGTCGGCAAGGTTGCAGGCATCACCTTCAGCGGCCGCGAAGCGCTTCGCCGCGGCCAGGACGTCACCTATGTCACGGACCGCGCAGTCTTCAAACTTACAGCAGCCGGTCTCACACTCGTCGAAATCGCCCCTGGGCTCGACCTGCAAAGGGATGTGCTCGACCAGATGGATTTCATGCCAGTCTTCGACACTGTCTGCTTGATGCCGGACATCGTATTCGCGGATCTTGCTACTCCAGCAACAGCAGCTGCTATCTGATCTCTACGAACGAAAGACATACATGGACGTCGCACACTCATATTCCGGCGAACCGACGCAGTTTCTCACCGAGTTGTTTCTGGAATCGCTGGCGCAAATGCAGCCCGACAATTGCCTGCCTGCGCATCTGCCCGAGAAACCCGCCGGGCGTACGCTTGTGATCGGGGCGGGCAAGGCGGCCGCATCTATGGCCGCCGCCTTCGAAAAGGCCTGGTCCTGGGATTATTCAGGGGCAGTCGTCACACGATACGGATATGGCCAGCCAACCAGCCGACTGAGGGTTTACGAGGCAGCGCATCCTGTGCCTGACGGGGCTAGTGTCAGGGCATCGGAAGAAATGCTCGCGATTGCGCGCTCTGGTTCTGCCGCCGATCTCGTGATCTGCCTGCTGTCGGGCGGCGGTTCCTCCCTCCTCTGCTTACCGGCCCCCGGAATTTCGCTGGAAGACAAGATCCAGCTCAATCGGCAGCTCCTGGCAAGCGGGGCATCCATTCAGGAAATCAACTGCGTCAGAAAACACCTTTCCGCTATCAAGGGCGGCAAACTCGCCCAGGCGGCCGCACCTGCTCGCATCGTGACGCTGGCAATTTCGGACGTACCTGGCGACGATCCGCATGTCGTTGCCTCCGGTCCTACGATCGCGGACGCATCCTCTTCTTACGACGCGCTACGCATCCTGAGAAAATACGAACTGAAACCCTCCGACACAGCTGTGAGGTTGCTTGAGCGGCAAATCCGTGACCAAAAGGACAGTCACCCCACGACTTTCGAAAACGCTTCATTCACGTTCATCGCAACCCCAGGAATGATGCTTGGGTTCACACGGAAACGCTTGGAAGCCAAGGGATACTACGTTGTCGATCTGGGAGACAGCATTGAGGGAGAGGCTCGTGAGGTAGCCCGTGCGCATGCCTTAATCGGCCAGGAGGCTGCCAGCCACGGCCGGCCGGTTGCAATTCTGTCAGGAGGCGAGCTCACTGTATCCATTCGGGGAAGCGGCCAGGGTGGCCCGAATCGCGAATATGCGCTGGCTCTGGCGATGGCATTCAATGGCGACAGCAGGTTTTATGCTATTGCCTGTGATAGCGACGGCGCCGACGGAGCAATGAATTCGAAGGGGCTCGATGTTGCAGGAGCAATTGTTACACCCGAAACGCTCATAGAAGCCGTTGCGCTCGCCAGAAATCCGGCGGATTTTCTTGAGGATAATGACGCGGGCGGATTTTTTGAGGGCTCGACGGGTGAAGTCATCACCGGTCCGACGCGAAATAATCTGAACGATTTCCGGTGTATACTGGTGAACCCGATCACTTAAAACTCATGAGGCATCCGGCTTGCCCCGAACAAGGCTGCGTCCTGCTAGGCCGCCGCGGAGCAGAGGTCCTGCGACCTTACCGGAGACTTTTTTGCTGCCAGTCTCCGCGCATGTCAGCGGCCTTTCTGAGACTGAAATTCTCAAAAAAACTCATATCGGCAATGCCTGCCGCTTTCGACAGGCAAACATGAAAATCATCTCTCCACACCTCCTGGAGGAAAAGGGATCTTGCCTTGATGCCTTGAAGTTCTGGACTTTCAAAGCCAGAGCCATATGCAATAACCGCATCGAGGCGCCCCAGATGCAGCATCTTCATAGCGGATTCGTTGCTGTCCAGAGGAAGTATGTAGTCAGCGCCAATCAGTTCCATTCTTTCCACAAAGGCGGTGTCCTGCAGCACCGCCCCAACGGCAAGTCCGGCAACAAGGAGTTTCCGCTGCGGGAAGGCTTTGACCTTTGTAAAGCCCTTCTCGGACGTTAAAATTCGAACTGAAGCCTGTGCCAGTCGGTCTGAAAAATGGAGCCCGTTTTCAATAGCTCTGGCTTTCGAACAGGCGCACAGCCCCTGGTATAAGCCGTCCTTGAGGCCTACCTTGGCCCGTTCCCACGGAACGGACACGAGTCTGGCCGACACGCCTATACCGGCGAACAAGTCTTGAACTGTGTTCAGATAGTCGGTTCTGCCCAGCCTTCGGCCGGCGCTATCCCGGAACTCGTCAGGGAGTGGACCACAAGCGATCTGTAGCTCGGGCGCTTGTAACTGTGAGACTGGTTCGAAGACCGGTCCTCCGGCCCCGTGCACTTGAACGGGCCAACAAGCAGCCAGGAAAAGCAATGCCCATTGTCGCACACAGCTTCTGCCCAAAGTCCCATCGCTAGTTAGTACCTGCGTGAAAACTTGGATCGGCAACTTGCCGGGAAACCCGAACATTCAGCACTCCTAGGCTCATTGAAATCACTCGATCAGTCTAACCGATCATTCGATGTAACTCTACAGTGAGTTAATTCTTTTGTTATATTCGACAATAATTTACGAAAGTCTTCTGCAAGCAAGAACACTCATTGCGATAATTTTTGAGAGATGCATCTAGAGGGAAATTTTTTAATTTACTTGCCAACAATTGCCGAGCCTGATCTAGGCGAATATCACTCGTTCTTCCGCGACACTTAGGAGGCATCTCCACGCATATATGGCCTTGACACCGAAGGCTCTAAACCGGGACGACAAAGTGGACACAGGAACGTAGTTTCAGGCGTGGCTCCATGACAGAAGTGCGAATAGAGCCTGCAGAAAATAGAATCTCGGGAAATCACTGTTTGATTCTTGATTACACAAAAATGTATAATTAAGTTGGAAAAATTGTTCACAGGTATTTGGCAATCAATATGGCGCGCGAAGAAGAAAAAATAAAACGACGAAATCCATTGGAAAGCAGAAACAAGATCCTGAGATCTGCAATGGTCCATTTCGGACGGGCAGGCCTCGATGGCGCCCGAGTGGTCGACATCATCAAGGATGCGGGCCTCTCGCACAGGATGCTCTACCACTATTTCGACAGCAAGGAATCGCTCTATCTGGCGACACTCGAATATGCCTACCAGTCCATTCGCTCCTCAGAAATGCAGCTGAGGCTCAGCCACCTGGAACCGGTCGATGCAATTGAGCGCTTCATTAATTTTACCTTTGACTACTACATCGAGAATCCGGAGTTCATGGGACTTCTGAACCAGGAGAACCTGAACGGTGGCGAGTTTGTGAAACAGATCCCGCATATCGAAGAACTGCAACGCCCCCTGCTGCTTCTCATCGACGATATCTTCCGTAGAGGCAAGGAGACAGGTGCCTTTCAGCACAACACGCCGAATCCCATGCACTTTTACTTCGACATTGTCGGCATGTGCTACTTCGCAATCGCCCACCGGCATACCCTTGCAACCGTATTCGACCCTTTGATCGCCGGGGACAGTTTCCTAGTCGAAAGGAAGAAACACATTATCGACTTCACTCTGAGTACGCTTGTCGCTGCGTAGCAACGTATCAGCCAGCTGAAGAAAGACGTGGTGATTGGGAAACGTCACGATTTCGCGGATAAGCGGATCCGGGGTGGAAATTGGCCGTCTGACCTTCGGGACGCTCGGGACTTTTCGACTCTACTACTCGGTCTGAGAGCGCCCAGTCGAATACGACCGAGCGCTCACAAGTAGGTTATTGCTCCCTTGTTTGAGCAACTTTTGCGTACTCTACGGTTCGCACGTTTCCTTAGGCGACCTGTGCAAAATTTACGTTGAGATAGGCTTTCATGCGGGCTGCCGCCAGGTCCGGGTCAGTGAAGAGATCGGCTTGATCCGCCAACTGGAACACTTCGCTGAAATGGACGACGCTCCGCGTAGTCTGGAAACCGTCCAGCATATCGAAATGGGCCTGCTGGCCGTTCAACCACGCCAGGAATACAACGCCGGCCTTATAGTATTGCGTTGGCGCTTCAAAAATCTTGCGAGCGAGCGGCAGGGTTGGGTTCATCAGCTGGAAATATGTTTCATCTTCGCCCCTTGCGAGATGTTCCAGCGCCCGGGAGGCAACGGGGGCAATCGGATCCAGAACGCCCAGAAGCGCATCGGAATAGCCCAATTCGTCGCCATGGATCAGATCCGGATAATTGAAATCGTCGCCGGTATAGAGTCTGACGCTGCCGGGCAACCGTCGCCGGAAGGCAATTTCATGATCCTTGTCGAGCAACGAGATCTTTATGCCGTCGACCTTGCTCTCGTGCCGTGAAATCAGGCTCAGGACAGTCTCATTCGCTTGGCCGATGTCGGGGCTGCCCCAATAGCCCTCAAGCATCGGATCGAAAGCCGCCCCAAGCCAGTGCAAAATCACCTGTTGCGGACAATTGGCGAGAAGGCGTTCGTACACAAACAGATAATCGTTCGCTGACGTTGCAATGTGGCGCAAGGCCCGGCTGGCCATGATGATTGGCGTCGCCCCCTGCCCCGCAACATAATCCAGCTGTTCCTCGTAGGCTTTTAGAACCTCGCTCAATGTTTCCGGCGCTTCACGCAGATGATCGGTTCCGACACCGCAGGCAACCGGCGCATTTCCGGTCAACTTTGATGCCGCGACCGTGTTCGAGATGATGATTTTCGCATCTTCCCAGCCGAGCCCCATACCGCGCTGTGCCGTATCCATCACTTCCGCGATACCGAAACCGAGCGACCAGAGGTGCTTGCGGAATGCGAGCGTTGCCTCGAAGTCGATCGGGGCCGCCCGGTCACCCGTTTTCCTTTTACCGGGATCCGCAACAACGTGGGCTGCAGCGTAGGCAACCCGATTGAAGACGGGCACATGATCCGGCTTTTCACAGGTATGTCCGCGGAGCTGGTAATCGAACAGGTTGCCGTTGACATTCGGCAAGCGGATGCTGGTCATTTTTTATCCTTTTCGAAACGGGGAAGAAATCAGCCGGCTGTATCCGACTTGATCAGGTCTGCGCCTTTTTCGGCAATCATGATCGTGGCGGCATTCGTGTTGGAGGATATAACTTCGGGCATCACGGAGCTGTCGCAGACCCGTAGCCCCTCCAGACCGCGAACCTTCAGGCTCGCCTGAGACACGACGCTGTCCCTGTCGCCTCCCATCCGGCAGGTGCCGACCGGGTGGTAATCGGTTTTTGAAAAAGTCCCTGCCAGACGCGCGATGTCGTCGTCCGTCTCCACCTTTGGTCCGGGCAGGTGTTCTCTTTTGAGGAAGCGGGAAATCGCGGATTGTTCGAGGATCTTTCTTCCCAGACGGAACCCGGCGATGGACGCATCTATGTCGTCCGGATGTCCCCAGAAGTTCGGATCGATTATCGGAGCGTCCTCTACCTGATTTGAGATCAGCCGGACACTGCCTCGCGCTTTCGGACGCATCACTGCGGTGTTGAGCGTCAATCCGCAGTTCCTGAGTTTGTCTGCGCCCGAATTGATGCCCGACCCGAGCATCAGGTGGAACTGGATTTCCGGATAGTCCTCCTGTCCGGAAACTGTCCAGAACCCGCCTGCTTCGCACAGGTTCGAGGTCACAGGACCGGTCTTGAAGAAAACATATTGCAGGCCGGCGACCAGCTTCTTGTACAGCCGATTATGCTTGTCATAGGTCAGGTCGCCATTGCATTCGCACACAATGTAAAGATCGAAGTGGTCGTGAAAGTTTCTACCGACGCCGGGAAGATGGCACTTCACCGGAATATCCAGCTTCTGCAGATCGTCGCCATCGCCAATGCCAGACAGCATCAGCATGCGTGGCGACCCGATTGCTCCGGCGCTGAGGATGACCTCGCGCCGGCAGCGGATCTGTTCCGGACGGCCGCTGCGGCCGGCGATCTCGATGCCTACTGCCTTTTTGTTCTCGATCAGGATCCTGCGAGTGAGGAAGCTTGTCCTGACCTCGAGATTGCTCCTGCCCCGCGCCTGTTTGAGATAGGAGGACGCCGTGGAGGACCTGCGGGCGTTGCGCGTCGTCGTCTGGTAGAGCCCCATGCCCTGCTGATGCAGCCCGTTGAAATCCCTGTTGTAGCGGATACCGGCCTGCTGGGCCGCCCGGATAAAAGCTTTGGAAATGGGGAGCGGATTGATCGGGTCGGAGACACCGAGCGGGCCGTCCATCCCGTGGAATTCGTCAAATAAAACCTCGTTGTCTTCCGCTTTCCTGAAATAGGGAAGCACGTCCTCGTAACCCCATTCGACACAACCATGTCGCTGCTTCCAGCCGTCGTAGTCGCGTCTGTTTCCGCGCGTATAGACTTGCGCGTTGATCGAGGAGCCTCCGCCGAGGATCTTGCCCTGCGGATACCAATAGACAGTGTCGTCGAGATGTTCCTGCGGCGCCGTCGACCAGCCCCAGGTGGTTTTCTCGCCAATCAGGTCCGCAAAGCCGGCCGGCATGTGGACGAGCGGATGCCGGTCTTGCTGCCCAGCTTCAACGAGCAGGACATTCACTCCCGGATCTTCACTCAGCCGGGCGGCAAGCACGCACCCCGCTGACCCTGCTCCCACGACTATGTAGTCGAATTCCATTCCGGCCAACTCCTCCACTATTTCATTTCACAAAGCGCTTGACATTCATTCAAGTCGAGTTTTAAGTGAACAAAATTATTACTTACATAGAATTCACGGTGCTGCAAGGAGGAAATTGCAGTCCGTCGAATAGGTCCACGAAATGGGCCACTTGTGGAGGAACCCTGGAACTGGGCTTGTGCCGGTTCCAATTACGACCGTCTCAACGGGAGGAGAAATGTTGAAAAACTCTTTGAAAACTCTGGTATTTGCCGGAGCGATGATGCTCGCAACCGGCGTAAAAGCCGAAGAGCCGAAAATCTGCGTAAGCACCTTTGATCTCACCAACCCCTATTGGGTAAATCTGGTGAACGGTGCAAAGGAGCGTGCAGCGGAAGTCGGGGCCGAATTGGTTGTGAACGACCCGGCGAACGACAACACGAAACAGATCGCCGCTCTTGAAAACTTCATCACCATCGGCTGCAAGGCAATCATCGTTGCCTCTTTGGATCCCGCGTCAACCGAAGGTGTTCTGACCGATGCGCGGAACGCTGGTGTCAAGGTAATCGCGCAGTCGATGGAGACACCCGTCGCCGATATTTGGGCCTCTGCTGACGAGTACGACATGGGCTACACCATCGGTGTCGAAGCCGGCAAGTGGATTGCCGAAAAGCTTGGTGGCGAAGCCAACGTCCTGGTGCTGAACAACGACCGGATCCCGCAGATGATCGCCCGCAAGGAAGGCATCGTCGCCGGCATCAAGGAAAACGCGCCGAACGCCAAAGTCGTTGCCGACCAGGCAGCCATCAACACCGCGGAAGCCATGGCCGTCACGGAATCGGTTTTGCAAGCCAATCCCGATCTCAACGTCATTGTAAGCATCAACGACGCGTCCGCGCTCGGTGCCTTGGCCGCGGTCGAATCCGCCGGCACGGACACGACCAACATGTTCATCGGTGGTGTCGATGCCACCCCTGAAGCGCGCGAAAAAATCGAATCCGATACCGCGTTCCGTGCCAGCGTGGACAATGTTCCTTATGAGAACGGAATTCTGGACGTAGACTTCGCCATGAAGCTGATCAATGGCGAGGAGCTCGAATACCGGCAGGTCATTCCCGTGAAGAACTACACCGGCGAAGAATAAGGAACTCAAGACGCCTGGCCGGGGCGGACCCGGCCGGGCGTGGAGCAGTGCTATGTCGACGACGATTTTGGAAATGCGGGGTATTTCGAAATACTACCCCGGGGTGAACGCGCTGGAAGGCGTGCATCTGAAAGTGGAAAAGGGTGAGGTGCACGGTCTCATGGGTGAGAACGGCGCCGGAAAATCCACGCTGATCAAAGTATTGGCCGGTGCGATCGAGCCTGACGAAGGCAAGTTGGTCATCGATGGACGAGAATTCACCTCTCTCGACCCGAGACAGGCCATCGACCTGGGGATCGGCGTCATCTACCAGGAACTCAACCTCGTTCCGTTTATGACCGTTGCCGACAATATCTTCCTTGGCTGCGAACACGCTTTCGGCCTGTTCACGCGCCCCTCGGCAACCAATCGCGCGGCCAAGGAAATACTTGACAGCCTGGGCATGGACATCGATCCGACCGCACAGGTCAGCGAACTGACCGTTGCCTACCAGCAGATGGTGGAGATCGCCAAGGTCGTATCGAAGAATGTGAAAATCCTGGTGATGGACGAGCCGACAGCGCCCCTGTCCTCCAAGGAAGTCGCTCAACTCTACAGGCTGATCGAGCGCCTGAAGAGCAGAGGGATCACGATCATTTACATCTCTCACCGCATGGAAGAGATTTTCGAACTCACCAACAAGATCACAGTTCTTCGGGATGGACGCTACATCCAGACGGTCGGCACCCAGGAGACAACTCGTGCCCAACTCATCTCCGCGATGGTCGGGCGTGAGATCAACGAAACCATTCAGAAGAACCACACCAGGCGCGGCTCACCGATCCTGGATGTGAAGAACCTGTCGGGACAGAAGTTCTGGGATGTTTCCTTTACCGCATATGAAGGGGAAATCCTCGGCTTCGGAGGACTGGTCGGAGCCGGCAGAACCGAAGTCGCCCGGGCGATCTTCGGCGCCGACGACATCAAGTCCGGCGAAATGTGGATCGGTCAGTCCAGGTACGCGCCGCGCTCGCCGAAGCATGCCACCCATCGGGGCGTCGCGCTCATACCCGAAGACAGGAAGCAGCAGGGTTTGCTGTTGTCGATGAGCGTCAGGGAAAACGCAACGTTGGCGTCGCTTCCTGACTATCAGAACCTCGGGCTCATCAGCTCCCGCCGGGAAGATACCGCGGTACAGACGAGTGTCGATAGACTCGGAATCCGCACTCCGACCATGGAAAAGGCTGTCCGGCTCCTGAGCGGCGGCAACCAGCAGAAGGTGGTCCTGGCCAAGTGGCTGCTGACAAATGCCCGCATCCTTATTCTGGATGAACCCACACGCGGCATCGATGTCGGTGCAAAGCAGGAAATCTACGGACTCATGCGGGAACTGACCGCCCAGGGACTGTCCATCATCATGATCTCTTCCGACATGCCGGAACTCATCGGCGTTTCGGACCGGATCCTTGTCATGGCGCGCGGACGCATCACCGGAGAACTCGAAAGAGACGCGTTTTCCCAGGAGCGTGTTCTGGATCTCGCCGCACAGTAAGAGGCACCAAAATGCAAATAACCGAGACAAAAGAAGAAATGCCCTTGCCGGTACCGAAGGTAGGAAACATGATCAATATTCAAGGTTTCGTCACCAGATACGGAATGGCCGTCGTTCTGGTCGGACTGGTGATTTTCTTCTCGATCTTCTCCGAAGTCTTTCTCACGCAGCAGAACCTCACGAACGTCTTCAGGCAGGTCGCAATGCTTGGCATTGCCTCGGTCGGGATGACCCTTGTGGTGCTCACCGGCGGCATCGACCTATCCGTCGGCTCGACGATCGCTCTCGTCGGCGTCGTCGTTGCCATAGCCATGACGGCACTCGGGCTCGATGTTTATTCCGCGGGAGCCCTCGGACTGGTTGTCGGAGCCGGGGTCGGCCTCATCAACGGCACTGCCGTTGCGCTCTTCTCCATCCCGCCCTTGATCGCCACTCTAGCGATGCTGACAGCGGTCCGCGGCGTTGCCTATATCCTCACTGGTGGTTTGCCTGTCTTCGGTTTTCCAAAGGAGTTCAGCTTTCTCGGTCGCGGTATGGTCGGTTTCGTGCCGGTTCCCGTCATCATCATGTTCGCTGTCATCGCGATAGGCTGGCTGATCCTCAACCGCACAAGATACGGCCGCTTTATCTATGCAATCGGAGGCAACATGGAAGCCGCGCGCCTCTCCGGCATTTCGGTAAAGCTCAATCTGATTGTCACTTATGTCATTGCTGGGATTTTCTCGGCGGTCGCCGGCATCATCATGCTGTCGCGGCTTAACTCTGCCCAACCCAATGTCGCGACTGGCTTTGAAATGGACGTGATCACCGCGGTCGTTCTGGGAGGCATCAGCATATCGGGAGGTGAAGGCCGCTTCACCGGCGTCGTGTTCGGGATATTTGTCATTGGTGTCCTGAGCAATGGCATGATCCTGCTGAATGTTCAGGACTACTGGCAACTGGTGATCAAGGGCATGGTTCTGATGTTTGCTGTTGGTCTCGACCAGTACTACACGCGCCTCAGCCACCGGGCAGCGCAAAAGGCACAGGCAGCAGCCCTCGCACAAGGAAAATAGGAAACTTTCAAGCTTCCTACCCGGTTGATGCAGCGGGCCTAACCTCCCCAACTTGCCGCGGCTCTTTAGCCGCGGCCTCTTTTTTGCCGACGAAAGTCAGGAACTGAGACCCTGTTGGCAATCACTTCTGAAACCGGAAAGCAGTCGTAAATTGTCGTCTGAATGTGGGAAAACTGGTCTAGGTCTATCTTATGAGCCCTTCAGATGACTGAAATCGCCTGGAAACAAAACACCCGCCTAGCACCGCAATTTTGATCGCTCACCTCGCTACAAGCGCCGCACGTGAGCTGTCATTCGTTGCAAACTTTTTGAATGACTAATTTAGGAGGGACGCCGGCGTTCGCTGCACGGTAACTGAATTCCGTTCGGCGAACTTTCAAGGCATTCGCTTTGCTAGCTCCCACGACACGTCTTTGAACTGCATCAGGTTCGCCCGATGCTCCGGCTCCTTGAGTAACATGGAATATGATGAGAAAATCGGCGAATACGTTCTCGCCTGAAATACGCAAACAAGAGTTTCTTCCTGCTCTGGTGATTTAGATCCAACTTGTATCCCGCCGGCAGGCGACTGTTTCGATACCCCCGGCTTTCAACTGGGACAAAGGGCGCTGCTTCGGGAATGTCATGCAGAAAAAATCCCTGGCCTTCCGGCCAGGGATAAGTGTGACGGCATTCTGCCGGTATGGGGAGATATCGATTGAGCACCCATCTGCTTCAATCAGATTGAGTTTACTACATATCAAAACATATGTGAAAATCTTTTTACATATGTTTTGATATGCAGGAGAGCTGAAAAGCCCTATCGACCCTAACGCATCCCGGCAGGCCGATCCCTACCCTTTTTTTGTTCGAACCTCGCTGACGTGTTCCACAGTCATTGGCGAGAAACTCACTTTGCATTATCTGCGCTTTTTTAGACCCTGTCCTTTCAGTTGCAAGTGGGCCCGGTGATTTTCCGCTTTGACAAGAACGTGTTTGCCGCGTCGCAAAAAGGCAATCTTCGAAAACAAGGAACAGCATAATCAAATAAACAATACTCGACCAAGAAATCAAAAAAACCAGTACTATCCCCCTAAAAAGCTTCACCTCTCCACCAAGAACGCAGAAAATAGCCTCTGGGACAATCAAACATCCGAATGGATGCAGAATAATCCAAAACAGGACAAAGATTACTTTTAGCACGCAACGTAGCATTGGCGCGTCCAGTATTTCGATTGAATAGAATTTCTACGCTGCACTTCTGAACGAGGTGCAAATTAATACTATCAGAAATGTAACTTTTGTAAAATTAAAAATACTTTTGTAAAATGCGGTAGAGTCCTTATTCGGTACTTGTGGCGAGGACCCGCCGCTGCAAATACTTTCTGCCAGTGAGGCTGGGAGTTTTTGTTCCGTGCCCCCAATTGTCTGCATCCGCAGTCGTCTATCAGATCCTATGCATGGGAGACTTCAGCAAGGAAGTTTGCGACCCGGTCTTTGAGTCTCACGGTATTCGAGTTCAGCTCCGACGCGGTCGTCAGCACCAGTTCGGCGGCAGAACTGGTTTGTTCGACCGTGCTGGAAACGGTGGACATTGCATTTGAGATCGACACTGTCCGCTCTGCAGCTGACCCTGCGTTGTGCGAGATTTCCTGTGTCGCTGCACCTTGCTGCTCGACCGCGGAGGCAATCGCGGAGGTAAACTGGTTCACCTCGCCCATGATCTGGGTGATCTCAAAAATAGCATCTACCGACTCCCTGGTGGATGCCTGGATCATTGAGATCTGCCGGGTGATCTCCTCGGTCGCCTTGGCTGTCTGTTGCGCAAGACCCTTGACCTCCGCAGCGACAACATTGAACCCCTTGCCTGCCTCTCCTGCCCGCGCGGCTTCGATAGTGGCATTGAGTGCAAGCAGATCTGTCTGTTCGGCGATTTCCTTAATGAGCGAAATGACTTCACCGATCTTGGAAGCAGACTCGGCCAGCGACTCGATTTTCGCGTTGGTCGAAATCGTCCTGTCATTGGCCTGTTCGACTACGGACAAGGTCTTGCTGACTTGCCGGGAAATCTCCGAGATCGACGCGGACAATTCTTCTGCGGCCACAGCGACCGTTTGAACGTTCTGCGAAGCTTCGGTCACTCTGTCCAGGGCGTCTACGGACTGAGCAGCACTATCGCGCGCTGAGACATTGAGCTCATTTGCCGTGTGGTCCAGTTGATGCGCGGTCATTGCAACTGCGGACAGAACATCCTCCGCCGCGGCTTCAAACTCGCTGATCAACGCCTCAACCTTCTGCTGCCTCTGCACACGGTTCTGAAACTCCGTCTCGCTTTCGGCCTGAAGCCGCAATCGTTCAACAGCGTTGTCCTTGAAAACCTTGACGCTTCGGTTCATTGCACCTATCTCGTCGCCCCGGTCCGTCCCTGGGATCTCCAGATCCGTCTCTCCACCGGCAAGCCGGTTCATCACGGAAGTGATCATTCGAATTGGCTTTGAGATCGCGATCGTAAGACCGAACGCGAGGAGCCCTCCCAGAATGACTGCGACCACAAGGCAAGTACCAATCGCCACATAGGCGCTCCATCCCGCCAGGCGCGCCCGTTCAGATTGTTCCGTGGAAAGGTTTTGGACGAGCGAACGCACGTTGCCCGAGAACACCGCCAGTTGCGCCTTCTTTGTCGTCAGGTCATTCGAAACCGCCTCCATGGACGAGAAGGTCTGTCGAAGTTTTGCAAGGCTCACACCGGCAATGTCGGTTTTCAGCGAGATTGCACCAAAGTCCTGCGAAAGCGCCTTGAGGTTTTCAATATTGGTTGCAAGGGCGTCAAACCGGTCAAGGATAACGTTTCGGGATCGCGCTTCGAAGCCGCTAAAAAACCCGATGATGTCCGAGCCCGCCGCAACAGCGAGCGTTCGCATCTGGCCTGTGGCGTCGGAAATTCGGCTCAAATGCAGCAGGCGATCTTCTGCGTCCTGGAGTTCGACGACCACACGGTCGACTGCTTCATAGGACTTGACCCGTGTTGCCGTGGTGATGTCCGTAATGTCTTTCAGAGCCTTTTCGATGCTGTTTCGCGCGATGTAGATCTCTCGAATGTCGCTTTGTTTCAGCAACCTGCCCATCTGCGCCGACAGGTCGGCAATCTTCAGGAGCAAGTTGTTCACGTCCTGAGGAGAAATTTCGTCGAGCGTAACATCCTTGAGCTTTCTGGCCCGCGCCGTCATCCCGCGCGTCAGCACCAGCAGTTCCTTCAGCTCAGCCGGCTTGTAGTCCTTGACCGATTGCGAGATGTACTGCTGGATGGTTTGCACCTCTTCCTGAAGTTCAGCCGCGTTGCGAGAGATCTGGTCGACGTTCGCCCGCGTCCCGCGCGCGAACAATGCACCCCGGCCAGCATCCTGTTTTAGTCGATCCGCTTCCGCATCGATCTCGTTCATGGTTGTCCTGATGTCTTCGACAGACTGGCTCAGGATGCGTTCCTCGGTAATGGACCTGGCCAGAAGGTCTCTGATCTCCTGGAAGACTTCGGCGAAAGTACCGACGGCCGCGAGCGCTTGTTGCACTTGCGCTGCATCGTCAGGCGTTCCATTCGTCCTCTCGCCAAGTGAGACGAGCCCATCTTTTAGCGTCTGGATTTTGGCGACGGTTTCCTGCGCCGTAGCATCGTCCTTGCCGGATAGGTAGCGCTCGCGCGCATCGGAAAGATCTTCGAGATTTTCGGTGACTGCCGCCACCTGATTGGCAAGGGACATACGGTCGATCAGGAAACTTATCGCAAAAACTCCTGCCGCTCAGACAGCAACGGTCAACAGCAGAACAGCGCCAAAGCCCCCGATCACCTTTGATTGGAAACTCAGATCGTTCAACGCTTTCAGAAGTCTCTTCATTGCCTGTCCCTCACAGTCGGGAATGGAGCGCTTGGTCTCCAATCAATCTTCTATAATTTTGTAAATAAAAAATTACATATGTAAATTAGCTAAATTGACAAGCCTCGGCCAAGTCCACAAATTTCCTGCAGCTGGCACCATAAATGCCAGCAGTACGCTCCTGTTTCAGCTATGATTTCAATGAAATAGAGAGATCGCGTCCACAGCTACCCCAAAGGAACCGGTGAACGCAAAAGGGGTACAAACCTGATTTGTTAAACGTCTCTCACCGATGGCAAAACGCTGCAACTACAAAGGATGCCGATTGCCCGATGTCTGTCGGCTAGGGCCTGGCTACGACCAACTCCAGTACGTCCATGAGTCGCGTGATCGTCGTGGTGGCGCCGGCGGCCTCCAGTCGGCTTGCATGCTCTTCACGGCAATCGTTGAGATGACTGCCGCCGACGTAGCCAACAGCGTCCATCTCAGCTTTTTTGGCAGCCTGTACGCCGGCTATTGCGTCTTCGACCACAAGACAGTCACGGGCTTCCACTCCCATTTTTTCCGCGGCAAAGAGGAAGACATCTGGCTCGGGCTTGCCTTTGGAAACTGAATCCGCGCTAAAGGCCCGACCGTTGAAGACTTCCGACAACCCGATCAGGCTCAAGGCAAAATTGAGCCGGCGATAGGAACCGCCTGACGCGATGCAGAACGGGATTCCGCGATCTTGCAGATGCGCAAACAGGTCCTCCGCCTCGGGCATGATCTTCAATTCGTCTTCATAGCGGCTGAACAACCTTTTGTACCAGGAGTTCCTAAACTCTTCGACATCGACGGGTCCCACTTCCCGTTCGACATATTTGGCGATGTCCTCAAAGGAAGATCCCAGGAACCGGCCAATCATTTCGCCTTGCGCAACATAAAGGCCGAGGTCTTGCAGACAGCCCTGGAGTTCCTTCAATGCAATGACTTCGCTGTTAGCCACAACACCGTCGAAATCGAAAATAATGGCTTGAGGCACTCCTGGCATTACGGAGTTTCCTTGAGCAACAGTTCTGCCGTCACATCGTCGGTGATCAGGGTGTTGACGATGCCGCGCCGGATTGCCGCCCGAATAATGGGCACCTTATAGGGGCCTGCTGCAGCAAGGATAATCTCCGGAACCTTTTTCAAGTCATCGAGATCCAGTCCCACTGTTCGTTGATTGAGATTGTGCTCTACGACATTCCCGTCCTTGTCTAGAAATCGGCCTAGAACGTCACCGACGGCTCCGCAGGCTTCAAGGTCGGCAATGGAAACGTCGGATGGAAGGGCAGAAGAAACCAGATAGGAGCGTGATGACACGTCGCCGGCAACGAGGATTGCCGCGTCCAGTCGCTCAAGTTTGGTCAGGTGGTCTTCGAACACTTCTTGCGCAAAAAAGTTTTGAACATCGGACCGCTCGGACAGGTAGAGCGGCGCGGCAAAAAGCGAATAGTTGGCACCGAGTTTTTCTGCAAACCCGGAAGCAACGCTGAACGCATTAAACGAGCTGCCGGTCGTGGTCCCGCCGATCATCGATATGATATCGAGCTCAGGCAGCTCCATTTTCGGCAGCTTCAAAATCGCGTTCTGGAGCGTGGCGCCCCATGAAACGCCAACTGAGTTCCAGGAATCTTCCTTGAGACGTTCCACCATGTAGCTGGCAAGTGCGGCTCCAACGGCAATATGGGCATCATACTCGGCTCGGTTTGCGGGCACGACACTTGCTCCCGTCAGGCCAAATCGCCTTTGCAGCGCTTCTTGCAATTCGTGCCGTGCGAGAAACGGGGAAGTGATCTCGATCCGTACGATACCGGTGGCCTTGGCCTGGCTGATCGCCTGATTGACGCGCAGGCGCGTGACGCCAAGCAACCTGGCAACGTCCGCCTGGGTGAGTTCATTGACGAAATAGTGCCAACACACCTCGCAGAGAAACGCTTCGTCGTCTTCTCTTTTTTCCGCCGGCATTCCTTCCTCCAGTTCGCAGCAGCTCCTCGCCCTTAAGCTGGCGGGGTTCATTTCTTTCACCACACATTTGATCTCTTGTACATACAAATGTAAAAAACACTTGCAAAATAAAAATTACATTTGTAAATTCGAACCAGGTTGGCGATGGCCTACCTAAGATTTGAGCGCTCCCGGCCGTTCCCGGGGGCAACTGGGAGGATGAAATGATCAAGAAACTGCTCGTCAGTACGGCAGTCGCCTTTGCGCTCGTTGCGCCGGCAAAAGCCGATTTCTGGTCCGACGCTGCTGCCGACCTGAAAGGGGTCACCATTCGCGGCGTGACCGAAAGCACCCCACCGTCAAATTACGTTCGCGACGTCCTGGCACCCGCATTCACAGAAGCCACGGGCATCAACGTCGAACTGGAAACGACATCCTGGGATCAGATGTTTGACAAGGCCATCAAGGACATGGAGGCCAATTCCGGGATCTATGACTTCGTCTATATCGAACAGGACATTATCTATTCGTACCTTGCCCGCGGTTTTCTCGTCGACATCACGGCAGCCCTCGATGAAAACCCTGCTCTGAAGGCCCCGGACTTCGACTTCGCGGATTTCACCACCTTTATCGACAATTTCCGTGGTGAAAACGGCGATATTTTCGGTATCCCGATGGAAGCCTTCGTCAAGGTTTACCTCTACCGCAAGGACCTTTTCGAAGATCCGGCGCACCAGAAGGCCTTCAAGGAAAAATACGGCTACGATCTCGGCCCGGCGGTGACGTTCGACCAGTGGCGCGACAACGCAGAATACTTCTCCGAACTCGATCCGAACGACCAGCTCTGGGGCACGACCGTCCAGGCCGCTTCCGGTCACGTCGCCTCGTTCTACGAGTTCTTTGAATCGATCGCTCCGACTTTCGGGCTCTACGATTGGGGCGTCAACCTGGAAAAGGGTGCCGCTTCGGTCGAAAAAGGCGGATCGATGAATTCGGACAAAGCCAAGGAGGCCCTCGCTTTCTGGGTTGGTCTTCTGGATTATGCACCGCCTGAAGCAACCTCATCGACCTGGGACGAAGTCGCCTCGAGTTTCGCCGCAGGACGTGCAGCCCAGGGCTGGGTCTATGGTGAAAACGCTGCCTGGATCGCGACGGACCCCAACAAATCCTCTGTTGTCGGCAAGGTGGGTGTGACGTTGCCCCCCGTGGCTGACGGCGTCATGGAAGAAGCCGAAGCCGGCAAAGGTTACATCGGCTACTACGACGGTGGCGCATTCGGCATTCCGCATTCGTCCCGGAACAAGGAAGCTGCGATCTTGTGGCTCCAGTATATCGGTCAGCCGTCGGTTCAAGCGGATTGGGCAGTCGCGGGCTCTCGTGTTGTGCACCAGGCAACCTACGATGATCCGAAGGTCCAGGCTCAAGATGCGAAGGCCGACGGCTACTACACGCTGATGAAGGACAAGGGCTACCTCTTCAAGGGCGCACCGGAGTATCCGTTCCACGCCCAGGTAAGAGAAGCGGTCGCGCCGTTTATTTACGAAGCCATCATCGGCTCAATGAGCCCGGAAGAGGCTCTGGACAAGGCAGCCGCAGCGGCAGACGCTGAACTCAAACAGCTCGGTTACGGACAATAGTTTCCTCCCCATGACTGCGCTGCCGGCGGGGTCGAGAGACCTCGCCGGACCTTTCTTTCCAACTGGTGATACCGATGCGGAACACGACAACCGGGTGGCTGCTGCTGGCACCAACCCTCTTCATCCTCTTCATTACCGGGTTTGTGCCGTTCATCTATGTGCTTGTTGTTTCGTTCTTCGACTGGAACACCTTCGCGCTCAACCCGGACCCACAGTTTGCTGGCGTCAACAACTTCCGGCGCCTGGTCTTTGACGAGGCCTTCCTGAAATCTATCTGGCTGACACTCAAGTTCACTTTCTTCGTCGTGATCAGCCAGCTGATTGTCGGCTTCTTTCTGGCAAAGATGCTGATGCGCAGCTTTCCGCTGAAAGGCTTCTTCCGCACCGTTCACACACTGCCGCTGATGATTGCGCCGATCGCGGTCGGAGCCACCTGGCGGCTCATGACCGTTCCCGGTCTCGGCCCGATCCCGCATTTCCTCGGTCAGTGGTTCGACGTCAATTACATCCTGTCGCGCTTTCCCGACCAAGCCTTTGCGACTGTCGTCGTGATGGACATTTGGCACTGGACACCGCTCGTAACGCTGACGCTACTCGCCGGCCTCTCCAATGTTCCGGAGGAACCGCTGGAACAGGCTCGCATTGACGGTGCGCGCGAGTGGCGGATCTTCTGGGACATCACGCTTCCATTCTTAAAACCCGTTCTGCTGACGACCATTTTCATCCGGTTGATGGACGCCCTGCGAACCGTCGATGAGGTTTGGATGCTGACCGGTGGGGGTCCTGGCGCCGAGACCCGTTTCATCGGCCTCTACATCTGGAAGATCGTCTTCCCAAAGACCGACTACGGCTACGGCTCGGCCATGTCCGTCCTCACCCTCTACATGACCATCGTTCTGTGCTGGCTGCTCTACGTCGCCATGACCGGCATGAAGGAGAACAACAAATGAGAACCGGCTTCTTCCAATCCCGCCTGGTGACGGTTGCCTTCTGGATCTGCATGTCGCTGCTGACACTTATCCCGGTCTGGTGGATGTTCCTGGTGTCAGTGAAGCAACGGGTGGATCTCTTCGGCGCGCCGAGCTTTTTCCTCGATTTTTCGAAGATCACCTGGGAGAACTACGCGCTTGTACTCGGCAATCCGGTGTTCCGGAAATACATGGTGAACTCGCTCATCGTCGCGAGCTCCAACGCGGTGCTGGTTTCGGTATTGGCGCTTCTCGCCGCCTATGCCATGTCGCGCTACAAGCTCCCCGGCAAGGACAACATCTTCTTCTGGGTGCTGACGAACCGCATGGCTCCGCCGGCGGTGTTCCTTCTGCCGTTGTTCCTGCTTTACACGACCGTCTTCGTGATCGGGGACTGGAGCCTCTTCGACACGCGCATCGGTCTGATTCTGCTTTACTGCGTCTTCAACCTCCCCTTCGCCTTCTGGCTACTGCAGGGCATGGTCGACGGCATTCCGAAGGAACTTGACGAAGCTGCCTATGTGGACGGCGCTTCGACCTTCTACGTGCTCTGGACAGTAATTTTCCCTCTGGCCCGACCAGGGCTTGCCGTCACTGCAATTCTCACCTGGGTCTTTGCCTGGAACGAATACCTCTTTGCCTCGACGCTGACATCCGTCAACGCCCGCACAATCACCACCGGCCTCGCCGAATTCGTGACCGTAACCGGCACCAATTGGGGTCAGCTCGCAGCGGTCGCCATTTTGACATTGCTGCCAGCCGCGCTGGTGCTGGCAATGGTGCAGCGCCACATCGTGGCGGGCCTGACCTTCGGTGCGGTGAAAGGATGAAACGATGAGCGAGAAAAACGAGGGTTTCCTCCCGATCAGAACCAACCTCTTCGACCGCGTCTTCATCTCCGTGGTCCTGTTTATCGCAATCGAACTGCTGTGGATGCGGTTCCTGGAATACGCCCTGCCCCTGTGGATCGCGACCGCCCTGTCGGTCCTCCTCGGGCAGTGGATTATCAGAAAGGGCTAGCTAATGAGTTCCGTCATTCTAAAAGACGTCACAAAATCATACGGTTCTCTGACAGTTCTGAAGGAAATGAACCTGCGGATCGAGGACGGCGAATTCCTCGTTTTGCTCGGGCCTTCTGGCTGTGGCAAATCCACGACCATGCGCATGATCGCGGGACTGGAAACCATCTCCTCCGGCACGCTTTTGATGGACGACAGGGACGTCACCCATGTGCATCCGCGCGAGCGAAATGTCGCGATGGTGTTCCAGAACTACGCCCTCTATCCGCACATGACGGTATTCGACAATATCGGCTACCCGTTGAAAGTTGCCCGTGTCGACCGGGAAAGCCGCCGCAAACAGGTCGAGGAAGCCGCGGAGAAGGTGGATCTCCTGCCGTATCTGAAGCGGTATCCGCGCGACCTCTCCGGAGGTCAGCGCCAGCGTGTCGCTCTGGCCCGAGCACTCGTCCGCGATCCGGAGGTCTTTTTGCTCGACGAGCCCCTGTCCAACCTCGACGCAAAGCTCCGGGTCGCCATGCGCGCTGAGATCAAGCACCTCCAGCGCTCGCTAGGCGTCACCATGATCTATGTGACCCATGACCAGATCGAGGCAATGACGCTTGCGGATCGTGTTGTGCTGCTCTCTCACGGCGAAATCCAGCAGGTCGGCACTCCGGATGAGATCTACGACGACCCGGACAATCAATTCGTGGCCGGATTCATCGGCTCACCACCAATGAATTTTATCAGCGGGATCTCGGAAGGAGGCTCCTTCGTTGCTGAAGGTGTTTCCAATCTGAGCGCGCCTGTCGACGGCCACCTGACGCTGGGGTTCCGTGCGGAAGACGCCGTCCTTGCAGAGAACGGGCGTTTCAAGGGAAAGGTCTTCGAGGTCGAGCCCACGGGCGAAGCCACCTATGTTGTGCTTGATCTTGGCAAGGCGCGAACGATTATTCGCGCCGACAAAAAATTCCGGCCGGAAATCGGCAGCGAATTGCGGTTTGAACTTCAGGACGCACACACGCTTTATTTCGATACAGCCGACGGCATTCGGGTGAGGGCAAGCTGATGTCGGTTCTGGAGAAATTCAAACTTAACGGCAAACGCGCGCTGATCACCGGCGCTTCGCAGGGCATTGGGCTGGCCTGCGCTGAGGCGCTTGCCGAAGCGGGAGCTCATGTAATCCTTGCAGCCCGGGGTAAGGACTTATTGAAAGATGCAGTCACCGGGCTGAAGCGGGCTGGGCATTCAGTGGAAAGCCGGTCGCTGGATGTGACGGATTCTGCCGCGGTCGAAGCATTGGCAGCCGAACTTGGCGCTCTCGACATTCTTGTCGTCAATGCCGGGATCTCACGCGCGGGCGTTGCCGCCGAAGCGGTCTCAGACGAGTTGTTCCTCGACGTTATGAACGTCAATGTGAACGGGACGAAATGGTGTTGCCGGTCTTTCGGGAAACGCATGCTGGAGGCCGGCAGAGGGAGCATCGTCAATGTCGGCTCCATATCCGGCTTCATCTCCAACATCCCTCAGAACCAGAGTTACTACAACACCTCCAAGGCCGCGGTGCATCACCTGACCAAGTGTCTGGCGGCGGAATGGGCTCCTCGCGGCGTGCGCGTCAACGCGGTGGCCCCCGGCTACATCGAAACACCTATGACCCGCTTTGGCATGGAGGAAAACCCCGAAATGGCGAATGTCTGGCTGCAGCAGACACCCATGCGCAGGGTCGGCCAACCGGAAGAGGTGGCGTCCATCGTCCTGTTCCTCGCTTCGGAGGCGTCCAGCTACATGACCGGATCCATCGTCGTGGCCGATGGCGGCTACACCACCCTTTAGGAAGGGAAAATCATGACACAGATCCCAACCGAGATGCGCGCCGTCGTCTGTTACGGACCGGGAGACTACCGTCTTGAAACGCGGCGGGTGCCAGTGCCCGGCCCCAGGGAAGTGCTCGTCAAGGTGCATGCAGCCGGCATTTGCGTCGGCGACGCCAAATGTTATTCCGGCGCACCTATGTTCTGGGGCGATGAAAACCGCAAACCCTATGCGGAAACCAATGTCATTCCCGGCCACGAATTCGTTGGCCAGGTCGTGGCGCTTGGCAGTGGGGCGGAAGCCCATCATGGCCTGAAGGTCGGTGACTTTGCCGTTTCAGAACAGATCGTCCCTTGCGAAGAATGCCGCTATTGCCGTGAGGGTTCCTATTGGATGTGCCAGCCCCATGATCTTTACGGCTTTCACCGGGTGACTCAGGGCGCCTGGGCGGAATACATGATCTTCCCGGAAAAGTCGCGGAACTACCGCCTGCCGGACTCCCTCGAACCGCGGGACGGTGTCTTTGTCGAGCCGCTGGCCTGCTCTATTCACGCGGTCAACCGGGGCAACATCAAGCTGAACGATGTCGTGGTGATCGCCGGTTGCGGCGCGCTGGGTCTTGGCATGGTCGCCGCCGCACGCATGAAGAACCCGGCGAAACTCATTGCTCTCGATCTCAATAACGATCGGCTGGAACTCGCCAAACGCTGCGGCGCCGACATCACGATGAACCCGTCCAGGATCAATGTGGTCGATGCCATCCGCGACATGACGGACGGCTATGGCTGCGATGTCTATATCGAGGCCACGGGCGCACCGAAGTCAGTGGAACAGGGCCTGCATGCGATCCGAAAGCTCGGTACCTTCGTCGAATTCTCTGTGTTCAAGGATCCGGTCACGGTCGACTGGACGATCATCGGTGACAGCAAGGAACTCAATATTCATGGCGCTCATCTGAGTCCGGACACCTATCCGACGGCAATCCGTATGCTGGAGGAAGGACGTGTGCCGGTTGACGAGATCATTACTCATTGGCTGCCGCTGGAGAAGTTCAAGGAAGGCATCGATCTTGCCAATGACGGTTCGAAATCGCTGAAAATCGTTCTTGATCCGGGAGTTCTGTAATGCGTGCACTGGTTCTAGAGGAAAAGGGGCGTCTAAGCCTGAGGGACATCGACCTTGCCAACGAGCTGAAGCCGGACGATGTCAGGGTCAAGATCCACACCGTCGGCGTTTGCGGGTCGGACATTCACTACTACACGCATGGCAAGATCGGACATTTCGAGGTGCATGAACCCATGGTGCTCGGACACGAGGCGTCGGGTGTGGTGCTGGAAGTCGGCCGTAACGTGACGCACCTCAATGCCGGCGACCGGGTTTGCATGGAGCCGGGCATTCCGGATCCGGCCTCGCGCGCGAGCAAGCTCGGCATTTACAATGTGGATCCGGAGGTTCGTTTCTGGGCCACGCCGCCCATCCATGGCTGCCTGATGCCGGAAGTCATCCATCCAGCCGCCTTCACCTACCGCCTTCCCGACAGCGTCTCGTTTGCGGAGGCGGCGATGGTCGAACCGTTTGCCATCGGCATGCAGTCCGCATTGAGGGCCAGGATACAGCCGGGTGACATTGCTGTCGTCTCCGGCGCAGGCCCGATTGGCATGATGACTGCCCTTGCCGCCCTTGCCGGTGGTTGTGCAAAGGTATTGGTGACGGATTTCGCTCAGCCGAAACTGGATATCATCGCACGCTACGATGGCATCGAGACACTCAACTTGCGGACCGATACCGCCAGGGCGGGGGTCAAGCGCTTGACTGACGGCTGGGGCGCCGATGTGGTGTTTGAATGTTCCGGTTCGGCTCCTGCGGTTCTTGATGTCTCGAACCTCGCCCGACCAGGTGGAACAATTGTCCTGGTCGGTATGCCGGTCGATCCCGTGCCCATGGATATTGTCGGTCTGCAGACCAAGGAACTGCGCGTAGAGACCGTCTTCCGCTATGCGAATATCTATGACAGAGCGATCAACCTGATTGCCTCCGGCAAGGTCGACCTGAAGCCTCTCATCTCGGCGACCTATCCGTTCGAGCGCAGCATCGAGGCCTTTGACCGGGCTGTTGAACAAAGACCGGAAGATGTAAAGATACAAATTCAACTTTGACCGGGCGGCGCAATCCAGATGCATTTGGGACTTGATATCGGCACATCGGGTGTCAAAGGCGTTTTGCTTTCAGACACCTTCGATGTCGTCGGAACCCGCTCCTCTCCCCTCAGCGTCAGCAGACCGCATCCAGGCTGGTCGGAACAAAATCCGGAGGATTGGATCGATGCCTGCAGGAAAGTGATCCTGGCGCTGAAGCACGATTACGGCACCCAATTTTCCGCGCTCAAATCCATTGGCCTTTCCGGCCAGATGCACGGGGCGGTTTTTCTCGATGAAGCCGACCGGGTGTTGAGACCCTGCATTCTTTGGAACGACAGCCGCTCGCATATCGAATGTGCGGAACTTGAAGCCGCCGCCCCCTTCCGGAATATCGGCGGCAACATCGTCATGCCCGGCTTCACCGCACCAAAGGTCCGCTGGGTTGAAAAATTCGAGCCTGATGTATTCCGCCGGACAACCAAGATCCTCGTGCCAAAGGATTTCATCCGGCTCTGGCTCACTGGCGAGCATGTTGCGGAAATGTCAGATGCTGCCGGCACGCTTTGGCTGGATGTCGCCAACAGGCGATGGTCTCCTGCTCTGCTCGACGCGACCAACCTCGATATCGACGCGATGCCACGGCTGGTGGAAGGCACTGAGCAATCCGGCCTGCTGCGGTCCGAACTTGCCGCAGACTGGGGCACAGGCCAGGTTCCGGTTGCCGGGGGCGGTGGTGACAACGCCGCGACGGCCTGCGGTCTCGGCATCCACCGGCCCGGAACCGGTTTTCTGAGCCTCGGCACATCGGGCGTGCTCTTTGCGGCTTGCGACAACTATTCGCCCAATACGGATGCGGCCGTGCACACCTTCTGCCACGCCATTCCGAAGACCTGGCACCATATGGGAGTGGTCCTGTCGGCGGCGGACAGCCTGACCTGGCTTGGAAACATCACCGGCCGGACGGCGCCGGACCTGACCGGCCTGTTGCCGGACAGGATCGAGCGTCCCTCCCCCGTTCTTTTCCTCCCCTATCTGTCGGGCGAGCGTACCCCTCACAATTTTCCCTACGCTGCGGGAACGTTCACCAACCTGTCCATGAATGCGGGCCTGACGGATCTGGTGCAGGCGGTCCTGGAGGGTATCGGCTATGCCTTCGCAGACTGCAAAAATGCGCTGGAAGCAGCCGGAACACAGATCTCGGAAGCCTTTGTCGTCGGTGGCGGCACCCGCAGCAGGCAATGGCTACAGATCATCGCCAACATAACCGGGATTGATCTTCTCGTTCCTGCGGATGGGGACTTCGGGGCAGCTTTCGGGGCAGCAAAGCTCGGAATGGCGTGCCTCAGCCGCATGCCGCTGGAGAGCATCGTCACAGCACCGGCCTATGACCAGGTCATCCGGCCTGAGGAGACCTTGAAGGAAGCCTATGCCGAAGGTTTGCAATGCTATTCAGGACTTTTCGCGGGTCTGCGTGGACAAATCGAGACGTGGAACACTCGCAGCACATAGAGTATGGCTCTGCCCGGCAAACGATTGCTTTGCGTGTGCCATTAGAGATCGCTCGCTGCAATGATCGCCTCAGCGATGACGGCGATACTTTCCTTGGAGTTCATCGATTTCTCGCGGATCCGGCGATAGGCCTCTTCCTCGCTTATTGAGCGGTTCTTGGCGAGAATTTCAACCGCCGCCTCGATTTTCCGCCGGGCTTTCAGCGTTTCGTCGAGCGACTTTACGCGTTTCTTCAAACGTGTCTCGTGCCGGGCGAGGCTGATCGCTGTGGTCAAGGCAGCGAGCACGCCAAAAATCCGGATTGGTTTGGTCAGTACCCCGTGAACGTTCAACCGTCCGAGCTCCTCCAGAATTTCTGGGGTTTCAAAGGAGATGATCGCGATCCGGGCGAATTCGTCATCCGTCGTCATCCAGCTCAGGGCCCCCTTGTCGTGAATACGGTTGATCAGGAAGACAACCACATCGAACCTGTCGGGAAGAACCGGCGGTGCGGGCCAGATGCACTCAGCCTGGCACCCGATGCGCCGCAGATGTGCAAGGAAGCTGGTGCGTTCCCCGTCATCAGGATGGATGACAAGAACCCGCATCCGCCGGAGGCGGCGAAGAAGGTTCTCGTTCCTGTGCGGCAAGCCATCGGTCATTAGGCCATGCGTCCCGTTACTGTCCGGTCGTAGGCAACCAGATAGGGATCAGGAAAGACGTTCTTGCCCTTGAAGACAATGTCGAATTCGCCGTTATTCCGGGCTCTGCCAATCAGCGGCCGGAAGGTCAGGTGATTGGTTTCGATATCGAGGAACAGATCTCCTCCCGGGCTCTTGAACACGGCGCCTGAAAGCGCGGGAAGCAACAAGTCCGTCTCGTCGCTGCCGCATTGTCTTACCGCATTTGCGAAGAGATGAACCTGAGAATAGCAAACCTCGCTATAGACACCGGGAATGATATCGCTCCCAAATCTTGCCGAAAAGGCTTCCCGGAATTTCCGGTTTGCAACTGTCTCCAGGGTCGAGAAATAGGGTGCGACCGATATGTGGCCGGGACGGGCTGACGGATCGATCCTGGCAAGTTCGGACTCTGTGGTTGTCAGCGAGGCGATCGGCAGATCCGACCCAGGGATGCCGGCGGCGTGAAGCGCATTGTAGAAGACGACGCTGTCCTCGCCGACGACTGTCGAGATCACCGCGTCGGCACCGTCCGCGCCAAGCTGCTCGAACAGGGCGGCAAAGGTATCCAGATTGGTGGAGAATGGCAGGTACTTTTCCAGCACGACCTGCCCGCCGCTTTCGGACAAGAACTCGTTCACGATCCGGTTGACCTCGCGCGCATAAAGCGTGTCGGACCCGATCAGTGCGATCCGGCGCCCCAGATTGTGAAAGATATATTCGAGCAGCGGAATGACGACCTGGTTCGGGACAGCGCCGCCATAGATCACGTTTGGAGAATATTCGAACCCCTCGTAGACCGAAGGATAGAACAAGACGCCGTTGAACCGTTCGACCACCGGGACAATCGCCTTGCGGCTGGTCGAGAGGCAAGCGCCGAAGATGACATTCACCTGGTGCTTGACGAGTAGCTCTGCGGCGAGATCCGCATAGCGGTCGTCGGAGCCTGCAGGATCTAGGATGAGCGGATCCAGGTTCCGTCCGGCTATCCCGCCGGCTGCATTGATTTCCTCGCATGCCAGCAAGATGCCCCGGATATGGGCATTCTCCGAGACGGCCATCGGGCCGGACTGGGAAAACAGGACACCTATCCTGATCGCTTCGTCACTCAACGGCTTCAAGCTCCCTGACCTGCTCCTCCATATATGCCGCAACCGCCAGAAGCGCCTCATCGCCTCCAGGCTTGCCCATCAACATCAGGCCGACGGGCATTCCTCCGCCAGGGTTTGGAACAGGTATCGTTACGCATGGTAATCCGGCGAGATTTCCAAGCCAACAGAACCAGGTCATGCTGTCCTGCGTTGTCACCCGCCGGTCTCCGAACTGCTGCCAGTCCTCGCCTTGCATGGGTGCGATCACCGGCAAGGTCGGGAGAACCAGAGCGTCCCAAGGTGGAATCTCGTCCAGCAGAGTTTTGAGAAGATGCGCCCGGATCGACTGTGCGTGCAGGAATTCCACCGCCGTGATCCGTTCCCCTGCCATGAGGTGGGCAGCTGTTACAGGCGAATACCCGTCAAGCGGCCGACCGGCATGATAGGCAGTCGCCTCACAATGCAGGATCGCCTCCCACGCAGCGAAATAGCTCGAGACAGAGCCGAGTTCGAAGTCGGCAACACGCGATGGTCCGGCCAGTAGCGCACCCGAAATCGCCCGGTCCACTTCGGCTGAACATTCCAGTCCCTTTCCACGCAAACGGATTATCCTCGGTGCTTCGACACTAGGGATGGATCCGTATGCCTTCGCATGTGCCGTGGATGTATCTGCAGGGTCTTGGCCGAAGAAATAGGGTAACAGCAGCGGGATATCGGCAAGTGCCCGCGTCAATGGCCCCGGTGCATCCAGCGACCAACTGAGTGCCAGGACCCCGTCTCGGGAAGCCCTGCCGTAGCTTGGCTTGAACCCGTAGATGCCGCAGGCTGCAGAAGGGATACGGACAGACCCGCCCGTATCGCTTCCCAAGGCTGCAGCGACGACCCCTGCGGCGACTGCTGCCGCGGAGCCGCCGCTGCTCCCGCCCGTGATCCGGTCTGGATCGAGCGGATTTCGGGTTGGGCCGAAGGAAGAGGTGCTGTTGGTCGCGCCGTAAGCCCATTCGTGCATGTTGGTCTTGCCGAAAATGACGGCACCTGCCTGCCGGAGCCGCGCGACGATGGTCGCGTCCTGCCCCGCCGGCTCCAGAGGACGCGCATTCGAGCAGGCAGTCGTCGGATAATCCCGCGTGAGGTAGTTGTCCTTGACGGCAACGGGAATGCCGTCGATAGGGCTCTGCGGCTTTCCGGCCTGCCAGCGTTCGGCCGCCGCCCTCGCCTGGTCCAGAACGATTGCGGGATCGAGGGCGACGAATGCATTGAGGTCCGCCGTGCATTCAGCCCGGGTGAGCGCCCGCTCGGCAAGAGCAACCGGCGTGATCGATCCGCTTGCGAGAGCAGCGGCCTGTCCTGAAAGACTGTCAGGAATGCCTGTCATTGAAAGCCTCCGCGTTAAAGGTCGTGGCAGGCTCTTGCCCGCAGGTTTTCCTGAAAGCGGCCAGTCCAGCGCGGATGCGCGTCAGCGTCGCTTCGATCCGCGCCAATTGGTCGGCGGTGAGATTAGACGTGTCAGCCATTTCAAACTCCCAGAAGTTCGTGCTGAAGTGCCGTATCTGATTTCAGGCTGTCGCGATCGGTTTCCAGGCGCACAGCGCCCTTTTCCATCACGTAGGCTCTTCCGGCGATGGACAGGCAGAAGTCGAGGTCCTGTTCGGCCACCAGAATTGAAATGCCCCGTTCCCGGTTCAGACGTTTGAGGACCCCGGCCATTTCGTCGATGATGGAGGGCTGGACCCCTTCCGTCGGCTCATCGAGGAGCAAGATCTTCGGCTGTACAGCAAGGGCGCGTGCAAGTGCCAATATTTGCTGCTGACCACCCGAGAGACCGCCGGCAAGATCCTTGAGCTTGGGCTTCAGCATCGGAAAATCCGTCAGCGCCGTTTCAACCGAGGCCTTGCCGTCATGGCCGTTGCTCGCCGCGGCAACCGCAATGTTTTCGAATACGGTCATGCGGGGAAACACGAAGCGGCCCTGAGGCACATATCCAAGCCCGAGCTTCACCCGTCTGGCGGTTGAGGCCGGGGCCTTTTTGCCGTCGATTTCCGTCTCCCCGGCCATCGCCGGGATCAGTCCGGTCGCATACCGCATGAGGGTCGACTTGCCGGTTCCGTTTCGGCCGAGGAGAGCGACAATTTCCCCTTCTCCGACATGGAGACTGACATCGCGAATGATGACGGTCTTCCCGTAACCGCCGGTCGCATTGTTGATCCTAAACATGCTCCCGCCTCCCGAGATAGATATCGAGCACCCTTTCGTCGCGGCGCAATTCGTTGATGCAACCGTCCGCGAACACCCGGCCCTGGTGCAGCACCGTCACATGACCCTCGAGTGTGCGAACGAATTCCATGTCGTGCTCGACGACGATGACCGTGGTGAACTTCGCTAGGATGCGCACTAGCCGGGAGAGCTCCCGTGTCTCCTCCTTGGTCATTCCTGCAGCGGGTTCGTCCAGCAGCACGACGCGTGGGGCAAGGCACAGGACCATGCCGATATCGAGCCATTGCTGCTGACCGTGCGAAAGTGCTGATGCCGCGACATTTGCCTGTTCCGCCAGGCCGAGCATGTTAAGGACGGTGCCGGAAACCTCCTGCGCGCGGGCCTTGTCTCTTACGCGCGAATAGGCTGCGATCCAGAGATTGTCCTTTACGCTAAGCTCTGAAAACACCTGCGGTTTCTGGTTCTTCACGCCCATCCCGGCGTGAACACGCGTGAAGATGGCAGCCTTGGTAATTTCGGCCTCGCCAAGCTTCACGGTGCCGCCATCCGGACGGTAGATGCCGACGCAGGTCTTCAGGAAAGAACTTTTGCCCGCCCCGTTCGGCCCGATGAGGGAATAGGGACGCCCCGGTTCGAACGTGAGAGACACTTCGTTCACCGGTACCACACCGCCGAACCTCTTCAGGAGATCGAGCGCACGCAGCGGTTTCGCCTTTCCCGCCTGATCTTCGGCATCCAAGAGGATGGCTTCCAGATCGCCGGTGTCGATGGAAACGGCCCCTGCATTCCGGGCGGCCTCGTTCGGATCGGGCAGCATCGCCCGTAAAGCCTGTTGCAGGGCACCCAGGATCCCGTTCTTCAGAAAGAGCACCAGCAGTACCAGAATGATGCCGAGGATGAGCGTCGTCTGTCCGCCGACGGCCCCGCCGCCGAGCCAGAAGGACAAACCTCCGATCGCCAACGCGCCAACGAACGGACCCGCAAGCGTTCCCAGCCCACCGACCAGGACATAGATCGGCACCAGCAGAGCTTCCTGGACGGAAAATATTGAAGGGTTGAGATAGTTCGACCAGGCACCGAAGAGCGCACCAGCCAACCCCGCCAACGCTCCGGCCAGGGCGAAATTCAGCACCTGATACCGGCGCACATCGTATCCCAGCAACTCGGCTTTTTGGATGTCCAGCCTGATGCAGTCGATCACCCGGCCGAATGTTCCGGCCATCAGCTGTCTTGTAACGAAATAGGCGGCCGCGGCAACAATCATCGTGAACATGAGCGCCCCGGCCGGCTCCAAAGCAGTTGCATCCGGACCAAAACCGAGGACGATGCCGGGAACTCCCGACATGCCGTTGTCGCCACCGACGACCGCTTCGCCGACGCGGGTCTTGAAGGACTGCGAGAGGGACCAGAGAAGAAGCGTAAACGTATAGGACAAGATGGTGCTTTGAAGCGGTCCCATCCGCGCGAAGAAGACGATCATGCCCAACCCGCCGGCTATTGCCGCTCCCGTGACCGCGCCAAGGGGTAGGCTCCAGAAAACGCTGGCACCCAGAATTGGCGAGAGGTTGATGGCGGCAATGCTGCCGGCATAACCGCCCAGTCCGTAAAACGCGGTCTGCGCCAGGCTCAGAAACCCACCCCTGCCCCAGGCAACGTCGAGACTGAGACCGAGCAGACCAAAAATGATCCAAGAGGTCGCGACATAGGCAAGATAGGGGTCGATATTCCCTGCCAGGACCAACCCGCCGAGCAGAGCCAATGCCGGAAGGACAATCCCGGCCTTGTCGTTGAGTGTTTGCAAAAGGTTCATCCGACCAGCTCACATCTTGCGGCGCCAGCCTGCAGTGATCCCGAGCGGGAAAAGCCAGAGCAGAGCGGCGGTTGAAAGGAAAAAGAAGACGTCGCCGGCAACCGATGTCAGGAAGCTGGCTGTGAAGGAGGCTCCGCCCCCGAGACCAATCGCCGTGAGAACGCTGCCGGTGAGTGTGACTGGACCTGCGACAACAACCGTCAGGAAGGCCTTAATGACAAAGGCAAACCCCATGGAGGGCGTTGCCGGAACGATTGGCAGGAGGACAGCACCCGCGAACCCGGCCAGTCCGCAACCCAGCGAGAATGTCATCGTGTTGACGCGTGAGGATTCAATACCGACGGCGCGGGCCATTTCGGGCTCTTGAATGGAGGCCCGAGCCTTCATGCCGTAGACTGTGCGGGTCATCAGGACATAGACGAAGGCCGCCATGAGCACCGCCACAAGGATCATCAGCAGCGAGTATCCCGCCAGCGTATAGTCGCCGATGCTGACGGTGTATTGCGGCATGCCTATCCCTGGCGTGACCGTGCCGAAAATCAGAACCGCAAGCTGGTAGAAGGCGATGCTGATGCCCCAGGTCGCGAGCATCGTATCGAAAATCCGGCCATAGAGCCGGTTGATGACGAGAAGCTCGACAATCGCACCGATCGCCATGGTCACTGCGACCGCGATCGGAATCGACAGAAGAAACGGTACGCCCGCCTGCGTCGCAGTCAGCGCCGCATAAGCGCCGATCATCAGAAACTCGCCATGGGCCAGGTTGATGACCCCCATCAGTCCGAAGACGACGGCAAGGCCGATCGTGGCAATAAGCAGAATGGATGCGCTGGCGAGCGACGACAGCAGAACTGTCGCCAGGTAATCGAATTCCATGGGATCCCCCTTCAGCCGGTGCACCCCGCGGACGGGGCGCACCTTTCTGGGATTAGTTCTGTTCAGGAGTGAAGTGTTCGGCCACGTCCGGGTTTTCGATCAGATCGCATTTCAAATCCTCGTAGGACGGCTTGATATTCGCGAAGTCGTCGACGATCCTGAACCCGTGGTTGTCGTCGCCTTCGGCGACGAAGATGTTCTGGATCAGGTGATGGGATCCGGGAGACAGTTTTACCGGACCTGTCGGGGAATCGAACACGATGCCGCTTTCCAGAGCTTTGATGACTTCGTCAGCGTCGGTCGTACCCGCCATGACGACAGCCTGTGCCCATAGGTTGACGGCGTTCCAGGTATCCACTGCGCCGGAGACGATCGGCGTGTCGTCGCCATAGGCCGCCTGCCACATCTCTACGAATTTGGCGTTCGCAGGATTTTCAACCTGCTGAAAATAGCCCTGGCTCGCGATCAGCCCTTCGCCTGCGGACGGCGAGACGACCACCTGCTGGTTGCCGGAGCCGTAATTTGTCGAAACAACGCCGATCTGATCCTTCAGGCCGGCGGCCGCAAACTGCTCGAGAAAGCCGGTCTGGTTCGCCCCGACGGGGAGCGCGACGACGAAATCGGGCTTTGCCGCCTGAATTTTCTGAATGGTCGGTGCATAATCCGTGACGGTCAGGGCCAGGAAATCCTCGCCGACCACTTCGCCGCCGTTTTGTTTTGCGAATTCGTGCACCCAATGTGCGGAGATGGTGCCGAAATTATAATCCGGTGCCATGATGTAGATCTTGGGACCATATTTGCGGATGCCCCATTCGATCAGGACTGACAACTGTTGGGATGCGGAAGTTCCGGTTACGAAGGTCTGCTTGTCGCAAGCGCCGCCTTCGTAGAGGGAGGCATAGAAATACGGAATGTTTGCCTTGCGAACGATTGGCCGGATCGCCTCTCTGGACGAACTGGTTAGGCCCGCGAACAATGCGTCAATCTGGTCCTTCAAGATCGCCGTGTTGACGTACTGAGTGTATTTCGAGAGCTCGGACTGCGCGTCGTAGCTGACAACCTCCACCTGCTCACCGAGGAGACCACCATTCGCGTTGATATTATCGACGGCAAGCTTCAGAGCATTGTTCTGCTGAATGCCGTAAATGTTCAACCCGCCGGTGAGATCGTAGATGGCCCCGATCTTGATCTCCGCATGCGCGGCCGAGGCCAGGCAGACGGTGGCTAGAAGCCCGATTTTGATTGCTGTTGTTCTCATAACTGCCGTTCCCTTGGTTTTTGAAAGGGACTGAACGTCAGTTACCGCAAAAAAATGGAAGCGGTTGCTCAACGGACGTTCAGCAAACTCGCTTCCAATTTTTAGTGCATCTTTGCACTTTGGTTAGGCTACGATGACGTTCTCACTGTGTCAAGACTGAATAAAATTACGCATACCGCAGTAATATTACCGTATTGATTGCATTTGACAAAACACGCATGGGATCTCACCCATCACTCAAAGTAAACTTGCGAAAATGACTGAAAGATAAGTCGCGAAATGCGTTCCTGATCAAACGTCACGCTTAAAAGAAATACCCCCGGAGATGTGCGTTCCGGGGGCAAGTTGGAGCTCATACAGCAGCTCTGGGGAGAAAGGTTTCGTGGAGGATCAGATCAGGTCCATTACATAAATTCCCAGCGCGATCAGGAACGTAGTGGTAGCGGAAAACATCATCCACGCGAGGAGCTTGCTATCGTTGCAGCAGGGTAGGTAGTCCAAGCTTAGGACGCACAGTTCAGTGAACATGAAAATGAGCGGACAGGCTGCACACGCGAACAGAATTCGTGCAGTTGAAAATCTGCACCTTCGCCGGATCCCCGGCCCTCGAATAGTTTCAACTCCCCTTTCGGTTACCAGCGAATGCGCCGAGTGAACTGGGGCAGGCGCACACGGGTCTCCAACTTCCGAATTCCGACGGTCAGTTTCCGCTGCAACTTTCAGCATCACCTATCCTTTTCGCACGGCCAGTATTGCGAATGCCGCCTATTTCTTTGGTGAGCTGTGCTGGACCGGACCAGCTTTCGTAAAAAAGACAGGCATCCGATCCACTCGGTTACGCGGATCTTTGAAGAGCTCATCTTTTTTGGAAGTAGGAAAGGAGACGCCAAGCTTCCGATTAGTGTATGCAAACAAAAAGCGATTGGCCGACATCACACTGTCCAGCACAATCGCTCGGAATTTTCTTGGCACCTTCGCCTATCCAAAGCGTATCGCAAATAGTCGACCTGTGAAGAATGGTTGCGATCCAGTGGCAGTATTAACCTGCTGATCTGGACCGAAATGTCCGTTTCGTTGTGATGCTCCCAGATGTCGGGCAAACGCCCGCCGGCATGGCAGCAAAGCACCCCCTAAACGGTCATCCAACGCGTCATCCACCTTGGCTAAGAGCGGTCATTAAATCAACTAAGCGTCAATCGGGTGTTACAAGCGCAACGCGTACCGGTCTGCAAAAAATGACGCCAATCTTATGAGGAGCTCGACAGGCGTAAGGTACCATCAAAACTGGCTGCAACTAGCCAGTAATATCCTCAAATCGCGCCTCGCATATTTCGGCGATAGCGTGGGGGGATACCTTAATTTGAAGGCCGCGCCTGCCGCCGTTCAGGACAATCCAGTCATAACCAGCAACGCTTCTGTCGATGACCGTTGTCAGTTTCCGCTTTTGGCCGATCGGGCTGATACCCCCGATCAGGTATCCGCTTATCCGCTCCGCAGCCGGTTTGGGCATCAGTTTGCAAGTCTTCGTCTTGAGCGCACCGGCAAGTGCCTTCAGATCTAGTTGTCTGTCCGTAGGAATGACCGCAATCAGGGCTTTACCGGCAGCCTCCAGCATCAGGGATTTGAGCAGACGGGAAGGGTCGATTCCCAATGCCTCCGCCGCCTGCCGGCCTATTTCAGCTGCAGAAGGATCATACTCGTAAAAAAGTAGCTCAAATGGAACGCCGGCGCGCGTTAGGACCTGCGTTGCTCTTGTCACTGTCATGGACTGCCTCCGGAAAAACACCAAGCCAGATTTGGCTTGAGGGACGGACGGATTTGTGGCAGGTGAAACATAATTGTTGACAATTGGCAATAACAGAGCAGGCAAAGACATGTCGGGAGCTGCAGAAATTCAGCGCACCACCCTGGACAACCAGGCTGCCAGTGCGATCCGCCGGCGTATCGTAGAGGGGCAGATTGCTCCCGGTGAACGACTTACCGAGATCGGTCTTTCCGAACAATACGAACTGTCGCGGGGAACCATCAGGTCTGCGCTTCGCCAGCTCGTTTCGGAAGGCCTCGTGATTCAAGTTCCCTATACGGGGTGGGAAGTTGCACCCCTAACAGCGAAAGACGCGTGGGAGCTCTATACCCTCAGAAGTGCTTTGGAGGCGCTTGCCGCCGGACTGGCCGCAGACGCGATTGCGCACCGCGGCAAGAACCGTCTGAGCAAGGGAATGGAGGAAATCCGCCGGGCCTGTGAAAAACGGGACAAAAAGGCCGCGGCCCTGGCCGATTTCAATCTGCACCTGATGGTCATTCGCCTTAGCGGGCACACACGCCTGGAAGAACAGTACAATCTGATTTCCCGCCAGGTTCAGCGATACATAGTGACTTCGGACGCATTGCTCCCCGACCAGTTCGCATTGGTCGAGCAACACCAGCCGATGGTGGATGCGATCCTTGCTGGCGACCGAAAACGGGCTGAGCTGCTTGCCCGCGCCCACAATGAAAAAGAAGGTCAGGCGTTGGTCAAACACCTCCAAAAGATGGAGGAAAAGTCCGGGAATAACTGATTGCCCGGTCTCCCGCATCGATTTCTCGCCGCATAACCGCCCCCCCGAACGCACCGTTCCGGATTAAAACGGAGCGGTTAAGCACTTAAATTTAAGAGCCTTTTTCATGTCACACGCTGATGTATGCATAGATAGATAATCATTGATTGTTGACAATTATCTTTTAATGATCTTTCTATGATGAAGCCACCGCAGCCGCTTCGAGGTGCGGACAGGCCGAGAGGGGAAGAGCAATGGCAAAAATTACAGATCAGAAGTGGGATGGAATTCTCGGCAGCATCGACCGCCGCAAATTCCTGGTGACATCGCTGGCCGCCGGCACCATGACCCTGGCACCGCGCATGGTCAGCGCAGCCGCCGGAGAAGACTACAATCTCGGCGTTTTGCTGCCGAGCACCGGCGCGGGCGCCAATTGGGCCGAAAGCGCCATCAAATCCATCAACATCGCAGTTGCCGACATCAACGCCCGAGGAGGCCTACTCGGCAAACATCCTATCAGGATCCACTACAGGGATACGCAGACCAAACCGGATGTGACAACCCGCGAAGGTCGGTCCATCATTCTCGATGAAAAGGTCGGCGCCATTATCGGCACTTATTCCAGCGCCTGCGCACTGGCACTGCAGGAGATCACCTACGAGGCAAAAGTTCTGCAACTTGCATCGATCTCCAATTCGGCAACGATCAACGGTGAAAATTTCAGCCCGTACACATTCCAGTTCGGCCCGAACACCCGGATGATGGCCTCGGCAATTGTGATCGCTGTTGAGAAGCTGGCTAAGGAGAACGGTTGGAAAAATTACGTCACCATCGGTCAGGACTATGAATGGGGACGCGGCACGCAGGCCGGTTTCGTCGATGGCCTGAAAACCCGGTATCCGGAAGCCGGGCTGCAGCGCGAACTCTGGTTCAAACTGGGTGAAACCGATCTCGGCGCCTACATTTCCGGCATCATGGCACAGAAACCGGATTTCGTGTTTCCGGCAATCGCGGGCAAGGACGCGCGCACGTTCATGGAACAGGGGCAGGCTATGGGGATGCTGCATGTCACGTCCGTTGTCGGCGGCCAGATCACGACTGTCGAACTCCAGCAGCAAAAAGACACGCTGCCCCGCGGTCTCGTTGGGGTTTCCCGCTGCGCCTTCTTCGCCCATCTGGACGAACCGGTCATGCAAAAATACATCGAAATGTACCGCAAGGCGGAAAACGCTTATCCGACCGATATGGCGTGCATGAATTTCGATGTCGTCTACGGCCTGGAACAAGCCGTGGAAAAGGCGGGCTCCATAGAGACGGAAGCAATCAAAAAAGCGCTTACGGGTGCAACTCTCAAGACAGGCCGTGGAGAACGTACCTTCCGGACATGCGACAATCAGCTCAATGTTCCGACCTATATCGGCCAGGTCTATGACGACCCGGAGTTCGATTTCCCGATCTACAAGCGGGGCGCGATGATCGAAGTCGCCGCAGAAGAGGTCTGGGGTTCATGCGAGGAAGTATCGCAGGGCCGCAAACAGCGCGGCTGAAGCAGCCTCGGTCACAATGTGCCAGCCCGCCGCGCCGTTGGCGGGCTTTCTAGAAAATTCCAGACGGAACACTCAAGATGGATTTCGGTTTCGATTTCATCTTCCCGCAGCTCATGGCCGGATTGTCACGAGGAATGCTTCTTTTTCTCGTGGCATCCGGGCTCTCTCTCATCTTCGGGGTGATGAATATTCTCAACTTCGCGCACGCGACCTTCTGGTTGCTGGGCGGATATATCGGCTACACGGTCTTGACGGCGTTCGCGCCGGCTGCCGGGGCCAACCCGGCCTGGATGATACCTGTCGTCCTCGCCAGCGTCGGCGCGCTCACGCTGCTCGGCTTCGCGCTCGAAAAGACCCTGGTTCAGAAAATGTACCAGCGGGCGGTGCCCGAACAGCTTCTGCTGACCTTTGCCCTAGTCCTGATTTTCGGCGACCTCATCAAGCTGGTCTGGGGTGTCCAGGACCGGTCGGTCTTCCTGGGCCTGCCACCGGTCCAGATCGCGGGTTCCTTCGTGAACGCCTATTACTTCGTGATTATCGTTGCCGGCCTTCTTGTGCTGGCCGGCCTTCATCTCTTCATGACCAGAACCCGTCTCGGCCATATCGTGCGCGCCGCGGTGCACAGCCGCGAAATGGTTGAAGCGCTCGGCATCCGCATCTCGACCATCTACATGGTCGTGTTCGGCATCGGCGTCGGCCTCGCAGGCCTCGCCGGTGCGGTCACACTGCCCCTGACGCCGCTCGCACTCGGAGCGGATATGGATCTCATCGTCCAGTGTTTCGCCGTCGTGGTCGTTGGCGGTTTCGGCAGCATCTTCGGAACCTTCGTCGCTGCCCTTTTAATCGGCATCACCTACTCGTTTGTTATTCTGCTCTGGCCCGACGGCGCTCTGGCGACAGTGTTCCTGTTCGTGATCGCGACCTTGATCTTCCGGCCCTGGGGCCTCTTTGGAACGGAGTTGCGGGTATGAACCAGACACTCTTTCTCACCGCTGCACCAGCCACCCGCTTCTCCACCATCTCATGGGTGCTGGCGGCCTGCCTGCTGGCAGCTTTCGGCCTGGCGCCGATCCTACTCAGCGAATTCTGGCTGCACGTGATCAACGAGATCCTGATCCTCGGGCTCTTTGCCATGAGCTTCAATCTCATCTTTGGTTACATGGGCCAGATCTCGTTCGGACATGCCGCGTTTTTCGGTGTCGGCGCCTATACGACCGCGATCCTCATCCGCACGCCGCTGGCAGCAACCGGCGACATTGGCTGGGGTGTGTTTCTGCTGGCGCTCTTCGCCGCACCCGCTGCCGCGGGGCTCGTTGCCGCCGTTGTCGGCTGGTTCTGCGTCAGGTTGACCGGCATCTACTTTGCCATCCTGACCCTCTCGTTCGGCGAACTCCTCTATTACATCGTCTTCCAATGGTATTCCTTCACCAATGGTGACGACGGCATTCAGGGGCTGCGGCCGCCGGAGGAGCTGCTGGCGACGGACGCCTATTACTATTTCACCTTCGCAGCTGTCGCCGCCGCCGCCCTTCTGATGTACGCCATCACGAGGTCGCCGTTCGGTTTCACCTTGCGGGCGTTGCGCGACAACCAGCGCCGGGCGGCCTTCCTCGGCATCAATGTCAAGTTCCACCAATGGCTAAACTTTGTCATTGCAGGCGCATTCGCAGGCTTTGCCGGCGGGCTTTGGGGGCCGTTCAGCCGAAGTGTGGCACCGAGCCTGCTCGGCTGGCAGAAATCCGGGGAAGCTGTTTTCGCCGCGCTGATCGGCGGAGCCGGCTATTTCCTCGGACCGCTGCTCGGCAGCAGCGTGTTCACCTTCCTGCATGCTTTCGTCACCAAATACACGGAGTTCTGGCCGCTCGCCATCGGCACCGTCATTCTGCTTCTGGTGCTGTTCCTGCCCGGCGGCCTGCTCAGCCTTCTGCCGCAGAGGCTCGTTGAGTCGCAGGAGCGTGTGGAGAACCGGCAAAATTCCTCCTCCAGCGAAAGGGGACACCAAGGATGACCGGCCTGATCCTCGATGTACGTGATCTCAGAAAGTCCTTCGGCGGCATTCATGTCACCCAGGGCGTCACGCTTGACCTCAAACACGGAGAAAAATCCGCAATCATCGGGCCGAACGGCGCCGGCAAGAGCACCTTCTTCAATCTGCTGACCGGCTATTACACGGCCGATGCAGGGGCAATCGTCTATAACGGTTCGGACATCACGTCCTGGTCGCCCCACCGCATCGTCAAGGCAGGTGTCTCCAGGGCGTTTCAGGTCAGCAATGTCTTCACGGGCATGAGTGTGTGGGAAAATGTCCGCACCGCGGTTCACGCTCATGCCGGAAAAACACTGCACCTCCTCAGGTCCGCCGCCACCCTCGGCAGCGACCGGACGGCGGAAGTTCTCACTCTTTGTGGCCTGCTCGACCGTTCTGCCGTCAATGCCGGAGAACTTTCGCAAGGTGACAAGAAGAAGCTTGAGCTCGCGATTGCGGTTGCCGGCCAGCCCAAACTGCTGCTGCTCGACGAGCCGACCGCAGGCATGTCCGTCCGGGAAACCGGCGAAACCATGGACCTGGTCGACCGGCTCAACGAGGAGCTCAAGGTCAGCGTTCTCTTCACCGAGCACGATATGGGTGTCGTCTTCAATCATGCGGAGCGGATCAGTCTTCTCCACCGGGGCCAGTTCCTGGTGACCGGTTCGCCGGAAACCATCCGCGCCGACGAAACGGTCCGCAAAGTCTATCTCGGGGAGGAAGTGTGATGCCAACCCTTCAAGTTCGGGATCTGGAAGCCCATTACGGCACGAGCCATGTCCTGTTCGGAATTACGCTCGATATAGAGGACCGGACCACCGTCTGCCTGCTCGGACGGAACGGTGCGGGCAAGACCACGACCCTGAAATCGATCATGGGCGTCCTGAAGCCGACACGGGGATCCGTGCGCTTCAATGGCGAGGAGCTCGCAGGCAGGAGCTCGGTGGATATTGCGCGTCTCGGTCTGGGCTATGTGCCTGAGGAAAGGATCATTTTTCCTGATCTCACCGTCCGGCAGAACCTGGAAGTCGGCATTAAACCCGCAGCCTCCCAGGCTGCCGCCAGCTGGTCGATCGAAGCAATCTACGAGCTCTTTCCGATGCTCAAGAAACTCGACAAGCGCGTTGGTGCATATCTCTCCGGTGGCGAACAGCAAATGCTGTCGATCGGCAGAACTCTCATGGGCAATCCGTCCCTTCTGCTGCTCGACGAGCCCGTTGAAGGACTGGCGCCTGCCGTGGTCAGCGCCCTGTCGAAGCAGATCAATGTGCTGAAGAACATGGGTCTGACGCTGCTGTTTTCAGAGCAGAACCTCGCCTTTTCGGAAGCGATTGCGGACAAGGTCTACATCATCGAGACCGGCGAGGTTCGTTACCACGGCGATTTCGACGACCTCAACAGCAACGACGATCTCAAACACAAATACCTGTCCGTCGGCTGACGGGCGGTAAGCGGAAAACCGGCCAGCGTTGGCAAGCCCGGTCAAACAGGCGCTTGACCAAATTGTCAACAATCAACAATCTTACTTGTGAGGAAGAAACATGCGCAGCAAGAAGCAATTCCAGGGCACGGAACGCTCCCTGCAAAGGGCTTGGGCCAAGGGAGCCGGATTGATCGACGAAGAGTTCGAACGGCCGATGATTGCAGTGGTCAACACCTATCAGGACTTTTCGCCGGAAAACGCCCATCTGCGGCAAGTAGCGGACGCGGTCAAGGCCGGGATCCGGATGGCGGGTGGAACGCCGTGCGAATTCAACACCTTCCATGTTACCGACAGCGAGACCTTCGCTTCCGTCGGTATGCGCTATGTTCTTCCCAGCCGCGATGTTGTCGCGGACATGATCGAACTCATGGTGGAAGGGCATCGGTTGGATGCCATGGTGCTGATCGGTTCCGGCGACAAGGTCATGCCCGGCATGGTCATGGCCGCCGCCCGTCTCGATATTCCGGCAATCCTGATCTATGGCGGCCCAACGGAAGCCGGCATCTACAAGGGCAAGAAGGTTTTCCTTGAAACCGTCTATGACGCTGTGGGCGAACATATCCTTGGCAAGGTATCACGCGAGGATCTCAAAGGTCTTGAAGATCACCACTTCCCGTTCGCCGGGGCGTGCGACACGGCCACATCGGGGAATACCGCCGGTATCTACACCGAAGCACTGGGTCTTGCACTACCCCACTCTGGTACGCTTCCGGCGGGCAGCAACTATCAGCTCCGGGCGGCAAAATACACTGGCATGCGGATCATGGACTTGCTCCGCGAAGACATTCGTCCGTCCAAGATTCTGACCAAAGAAGCATTTAAAAATGCCATGCGCGTCGGCATGGCTGTCGGTGGCTCCACCAATATGGTGCTGCACATGATTGCCATGGCACAGGAGGCCGGTATCGACCTGTCGTTCGACACCTGGGACGAATTGAGCCGCACGACACCGACGCTCGTGAAACTTGCCCCTTCCGGCCCATGGGGCGTTACGGAACTCGGAACTTCCGGTGGCGTACCGGCAGTGATGAAGGCCCTCGGCAGCCGCATTCATGCTGATGCGATGACCGTATCGGGCCAGACAGCCGGTGAGATTGTTGCCAAGGCCGAGATTTCGAACAGCGACTGCATCCACTCCGAAACGAACCCGGTCGAAAACGAAGGTTCGCTTTATATTCTTAAAGGTTCACTCGCCCCTGGAGGCGCGGTCGTGAAAGCATCCGGTGTTGCCAAGTCGATGTGGGATGTGACCCTGACGGCCAGGGTCTTCGAAGACGAAGAAGCCGCAATCGAGGCAATTCGCGGCGGCAGGATTGGACACGGCACCTGTATCGTGATCCGCAACGAAGGCACCAAGGGTGGACCGGGCATGCGCGAAATGCTCGGCGCGACTTCGGCCGTGATGGGGGCGGGCCTCGGCGAAACTTGCGCTCTCGTGACGGACGGCCGGTTCTCTGGTGCGACACACGGACCGGCGATCGGATACGTCACGCCGGAAGCTGCCAGGGGTGGACCGATCGCGGTGGTACGTGACAATGACAAGATCTCCGTCAACCTCGCTGAACGAACACTCGATCTGGACGTAAGCCCGGAAGAAATCGCAAGGCGCTTCGAGGGTTATGTCGCTCCGGAACCCCGTGTCTCCCGCGGCTATCTCAAGTTCTATTCCGAACACGTCGCGCCAGCATCCGAAGGAGCCGTCATGCCCCGTTTCTAGACGATCCTGCGATACGCTGTCCACGGTCAGGACGAACTCACGCATTTCAATCAACCTGGCGTCCGGCCCGCTCCGGCCGGACGCCTCAGAGATCCCGGAGACGATCATGCAGAATTCAGGCAAAAGGCCAAAATGGCTGACGTTCGACTGTTACGGAACCCTAATCCAGTGGGACGAGGGCCTTGTCGCGGCCGTCGAAAACATCCTTCAGAGACAGGACAAAACCAAGGTCGACGTCAAAACGCTGATTTCGGTCTACGACAGATATGAACACTCACTGGAACAGACACCGCCCCACCGGAAATTCCGGGACGTTGCCGGAACCGCTCTGCAACTTGCCATGAAGGAACTGGGCCTCAGATACGGTCCCGGCGACATTGAGATCCTGACGGAAAGCATATCGAAGATGCCTCCCTTCCCCGAGGTGCCCGGCGCACTCCACGGACTCAAGGAAATGGGTTTCAATCTCTGTTTCATTTCGAACACCGATGATGACATCATCGCCGGCAACGTTGCCCAGCTAGATGGTCATATTGATCGTGTTATCACGGCGGAACAGGCCGGTGCCTACAAGCCCTCAAACAAAATTTTCGAATTTGCCCACAAGTCGCTTGGGGTTTCACCTGAGGAAGTTCTCCACATTTGCGCAAGTCCACACCTAGATCTGGTTGCTGCGCGAGAAATGAAATTTCGCTGCATCTGGGTCGATCGTGGAACCGGTCGCAAACCGTTGCCAGATTTTACGCCCGAGGCGACGGTTCCGACACTCGACAAGGCATTGGCTTATATGCGGGAACAGCCAATCTCTTAAACAAATGAGATGGCTGCTCTGATATTCAAAGCCGCCATCCGCCAACTCCAAGGGTTCATCAGTGGCTTCAGTATTATGAGCCCTTGAACAGTGCGCTCTCAATTCTGACGATAAAGCTGCGTTGGTTGGGTTTCAAAAACGGACTCTTCCGAGGGCCCGAAATGTGAGTTTCAGGATGATCTTCTGGAGCTTGCATTGCCCTCAATGCTGGCGCTTTGCAGACTTCACGCGAAAGCCGAAGGCCAGATCTTATTCAACAGATCAATATCAGCGCGCGATCGTCATCAGCAGTTCGTCCAGTTTCGCGACCATCAGGTTGTTCGGGTCTTCTCCAGCGTCCCACCCACGCAGGAGGTCACATAGCTCTTTCAACGTGATGCACAAGACCAGTTTGCCGTGTTCCCGTAGCGCACCTTGGATTGTCTATTGGGCATTTTTGTCAGCGCCTTTGCGGGCGATGATGACCGGGATGTTGTATTTGCGCCAATATGCAAGGTCGGCGGCCTTAATCACATATTCAAACTGCTGATCCGTCTCCCGCACATATTTGCCATCAGCCGACGACTTAACCTGCACACCCAACAGCTTTCCTAGCGGCGCACCGTTTCTCCGATCGCGCAGCTCAATCAAGCCATCGGTTCCAGCCTCAAACCTTCCTCTGTTTTCATAAATAAAGCCGGTTTCGAGTACGATCTTCTTGACCGCAGTCTCCCCCAACTCTCCCAGAACCTGGCTATCCGTGAATCTTTTGTCCATAGGGTGAGTATAGGCCCATTCATTCCCGTTGCGAATAGTCCGATCCTGTTGTGTTTCCCGCACCCGCTTTTCACATCAACCTGCTTACGTATGCGTCCATGTCATTACCAAAAAGGACGACACATATGGCCTCCAGTGCCGCTCTGTTTGCGGTACGTCAGCTATTCTTCTACTCATCCCAGGAGCAGTCAGTCCGCAGACCGCCCCAAACGAGACATGCCAAGGACCTATCTACACTGCCAATTGAAGCGAGAAAAAACGCAGCCGATAACGCGCTTCGCATCGATGGGCGGATCGACGGTAGCGGTCCTCCGCTACCAACGCCCCTCCGCGATCGCGATAACAGCATGTGACAAGTCGCGGCACTTGCCGCACCGCCGGAATGACAACAACAACAACAACACGGCGGAGACGTGGGCCGAGAGTGACCAATCGAACGCTTGGACGGGCTCGTATTGAGGTTGGACGCCACTTGGACGCCACCAAGTTTCGACGAAATTCATCCACAGGCTAAGTCATTGAGAAGATTGGCGCACCGGGGAAGATTCGAACTCCCGACCCCCAGATTCGTAGTCTGGTGCTCTATCCAGCTGAGCTACCGGTGCTTATGTGCGAAGATCGTGTCATCCTGGGGTTTCCCTGAAGACCGTCTCGGCGCTGCGGGGCGTCGTAGTGTGCCCCGGACAGGGCGCTTACCTACTGCGGTCCCGAGGGGATTGCAAGAACCTTTTTGAACTTTTTTTCAAGGAATTGTCACATTGTTCCGAAAGCCGCAGAAATCCTTGAGACTTAGCCGTGCATAACGGAACCCCGGGTTGAAGCCGGGTCACGATTTGCGGTCCGGCACCTCCAGGCAGAAGCAAGTGCCCGAGCGGGTCTCGTCGAGGCGGATGCTGCCACCGTGGGCGCGCAGCAATTCGGCGACGATGGCAAGGCCAAGGCCGATGCCGCCGTTCTTGGAGCCGCTGTGGAACGCCTTGAAAAGGGCCTTCTTGATATTGTCCGGAATGCCCGGGCCGGTGTCGGTGACGCGCACGCGGACGCATTGTCCCTCGCGCTCGGCTTCCAGCGTGATGCGGCGCACCAGCGTCTCGTCCTTTTCAGTTTCGAGCGCCTGCAACGCGTTGCGCACCAGATTGAGCAGCACGCGGAAGATCTGTTCCGGATCGGCGTCGATCTCGAATTCCGCCGGCACCTTGTTGTCGAAGGTGATGGTGCCGCGGTCGGCCAGCGCCAGAACGTCGGCGACGTCGTCCCCCACACGGCGCAGCGCCAGCAGCCGGCGCTGCGGTGCCCGTTCCTGGGCCTTGCCGTAGGACATCACCGCCTGGGTGTAGCCGACGGCACGGTCGAGGGTTGCCAGGATCTTCGGCGCCAGGCGCTTGACTGTCGGATCGGGCACATGTTCCAGGCGCTCCAGGAACAGTTGCGCCGAGGCCAGGAGATTGCGCAGGTCGTGGTTGATCTTGGAAACGGCAAGGCCGAGATCGGCAAGGCGCTGTTTCTGGTGCAGCGCCCGCGACAGGGCCTCCTCCATGGTCGCAAGGCGGATCTCCGCGTCGCCGAGCTCGTCGCGGCGGCCGGAGACAGACATGATGAGCGACGAATCCTCCGGGCTTTCGGCGAACCGTTCCATGGACCGGGTCAGCCGGCGCAGCGGCCGGATGAAGAGCGCTCGTAGCGTCACATAGACAAGGCTGGCGGTAATCACCGAAATGACCAGCGACAGGGCAAGGATGCGGCCGGAAAAGGCGAGCATGTCCTTTTGCAGAAGCGCCACAGGCAGAACCACGTCGACATGTTCGGTATGGCCCATCAGGCCAACACCGATCACACGGATGGCGCCATCGCCGCGATAGGTCAGGATCTCGAAACTGTTCAGGATTGCCGACCAGGGCGTGACCTCCCTCATGTCGACGACGAAATCCATCTCGGAGGGCACGTTGCTCATGGCGATCAGGCTGCGGCGCGAGCCTTCGTCGAGGGAAATCGCCAGGGCACCGGTGGTGCGCAGCAGCTCTTCCTGCAGCCTGGGGGCAATCGTGTTGGTTTCCGCCAGTACCGAGGCGGCAACGCCAGCCGTCGTCAGGCGGTCCATAAGCCAGGTGTTGCGGAAATTGGCGATCGACGGCACGTAGATCAGGATTTCGGCCAGCATCACGAAGACAACGGTCATGAGCAACAGCTTGCCGGAGAGGCCGCCAAAACGGTAGCGGCCAAAGCCATCCCCGGACCGGCCGCCTGCGGTCTCTTCTTCCGGCGGAACAGCGGCGCCTTGCGGCGCGCCCTCATGCTTCATGTTGCGTCTTCCCAAAGTGCCGGACCGCGCTCTTTAAAGCCTGCCCGGCGCATTCCGTCTCGCGCCGGCCCCTCATGCCGGCAATGGGCGACAGCTCAGCCGAAAAGGCGCAGCAATGCGATCACCCGGCGCACCCAAGCATTTTTGGGAGCTTCCGCATAGTAAGAAATTGCCGCACGGCGCACCAGCTCTCCAAGTGTGGGATAGGGCGCGATGAAACCGGCAAGGTCTTTCATCGTCATGCTTTTGGAAATCGCCAGCGACAGAAGATTGACGATTTCGCCGGCCTCCGCTCCGGCGATACCGGCACCGAGAAGGCGGCCACGCGGACCGGCGATCAGCTTGAGCCTTCCGATCGTCTTTGCCTCGGCCTGGGCCCTGTCGTTGCCGGCATAATCCGCGCTCAGCACCTTGACCCTGTCGCCGTAGCGCGCGCGCGCCGCGGCTTCGCTCAAGCCGACATGACCCAGCTCCGGCGCAGTGTAGGAAACCCAGGGCACAATGTCGCTGTTCATGGAAACCGGCAGGCGGAACAGGATCGAGCGGATGACGAGGCCCGCCTGATAACCGGCGACATGGGTGAACTGCAGACCACCGGCGACATCGCCGATGGCATAGACGCGCCGGTTGGACGTCCTCAGTCCCTTGTCCACCCTGATGCCCTTGCGGTCATGATCGATTCCAGCCCTGTCGAGCCCCAGCCCTTCGACATTCGCCGCCCGGCCGGTTGCCACCAGAAGGTGGGAAGCCGGGATCTCAAGAGCGTTGCCATCCGGTCCCCTTGCCGAGACAGTGACACCGTCGCCCGAGGCGGCGACACCCTCAACCGCCGTGTTCTCCAGGATCTCGATGCCCTCGCCGCGAAGCTGCTCCAGCACGATCCCGGCCAGGTCCGGATCGTCCTTGCCGAGCGCGGCCTGGGCTTCGAAGACCGTCACCCTGGAACCCAGCCGGCGATGGGCCTGCGCCATTTCCAGGCCGATCGGACCTCCGCCGATGATGGCCAGATGCTCCGGGCGGTCGCGCAGCTCGAACAGGCTCTCGTTGGTGAGGAACGGCACCTGGTCCAGGCCCGGGACCGGCGGCACGAGCGGCGAGGAACCCGTTGCAACGACGAAGCGCCTGGCCCTGATCTCCGTGCCGCCCATCGTGACGGTGTCCGCCCCGGTGAATTCGGCCTCCCCGCGCAGGACAGTGACGCCCAGTCCTTCGAACCGCTCCTGCGAATCGTGCGGCTCGATGGCCGCTATCACCTGGCGCACATGATCGTTCGCCTTGGCAAAGTCGATCTGCGGGCCTTCAAAACGGATACCGAAGCGATCTGCCGCGCTGCCGGACCGGGCAGCCTTGGCCGCCGCCAGCAAGGCCTTGGAAGGGACACAGCCGAAGTTGAGGCAGTCGCCGCCCATCAGGCCCTTTTCTATCAGCACCACATCGACACCGAAGGCGGCGGCAGCCGCGGCGACGGACAGGCCGGCGGAACCGGCGCCGATCACACAGATGTCCGGGGTCAGCAGTTTGGCCATGGAGAGCTCCGATTCGGCATGGGACGGCGGCAGTTTAGCGGGCACGGAGCCGTTTCAGAACGACCGGAATGAGGCTGGCGATCCCGAGAACGAAAAAGGCGGCAATGAGCTGCGGTGTCACCAGGGCGGCAACGTCGATGTGGCAGCTGCCAGCGGCGGCACAGCCGGGGTGTGCTGCCTCCTGCGCCGCGATTACGCTGTCGAGCCCGCTGCCGATGAAGGTGTAGGCAAAGGTGCCCGGGATGATGCCGGCGAAGGTCGCAAGTGCGTAGGGAAAGAGCGGCATCCTGAAGATGGCCGGGGCGATATTGACCAGCCAGAAGGGAAACACCGGCGTCAGCCGCAGGAAGAGAAGATAATGAAAGGCATCTTCGCGAAAACCCTCCGCCAGACGGGCAAGAAACGGACCGGCACGGTTTGTCAGGATCTCGCCGAAGGAGGACCGCGCCACAAGAAAAACCGCGCAGGCGCCGATTGTCGCACCGGCGACGGTCACCACGCCGCCGGCCAGCCAGCCGAACAGAAAACCGCCGGCAATGGTCAGGAACGAGGCTCCCGGAAAGGACAGTGCGACCGCAACCGCATAGGTGGCGAGATAGGCAAGAAGAGCGAGCGCCAGATTCTGATCGACGAAGGCAGCAAGATCCTGGCGCTGCATGATCAGGTTGGAAAGCGACAATTGCCGGTGCAGCCCGAAGGCGAATCCCAGGCCCATCAGCGCCAGCAGCACCGCCAGGGGCCCCCACTTGCGCAAGATGTGTGTGAATGAGCGGGTATCCCCTTCCCCGGCAGCCGGCTCCCTGTCCCTCGGCGGCGTCATCTTCTCGGCCTCTTCACCCTGCATGAGCGTTTCCATCAGCTGTTCATTTTGAAAGGCCGAGGCCCGGGTTTTTCTCAACTGATAGGCAGGTGTACCTTAAACCTCGTAAAAAGAACCGTGCTTCACTGATAAGTGACGCCCGGCCATTTTCGCTTCACCAGTGTGTGATCGAGAGGAAAACGCAGAATCTTGGCCTCGTAAAGTTGACTTGGCGAAGCATGGCCCTTATAAGCGCGCCGATCGGGACATGCATTCGGACCCAGGCTTAAGGAGCCGCGCTCTTTGAAGCGCTTCGGGTGCTTCCTCCAAAGAATTTAAAAATGAACAAGGGCCGCGCATTAAGCCGCGCGGGGAAGAACAATGAAGCGTACGTATCAACCGAGCCGTCTTGTCCGCAAGCGCCGCCACGGCTTCCGCGCACGTATGGCCACCAAAAATGGCCGTCAGGTGCTTGCTCGCCGCCGCGCGAAGGGCCGCAAGAGCCTCAGCGCCTGATAGGCGACCAGCCCGCAGCGCGCCGGGTTGGCGGCGTCTGCCAACACCAATCCGCCGCTATGGACACTTTGAAAAAGCGCTCCGAATTCCTGGCGGTCGCCAAAGGCGGCCGGCTGGGCCGGCGCGCTTTTGTCGTTCAGGGCTTGAACCGCGACAGCGACGACGCGCCGCGGGTCGGATATACGGTCACCAAGAAAACCGGCAATTCGGTCATCCGCAGCCGCATCAAGCGGCGGCTTCGCGCCGCCGTGGCCGAACTCATGCCTGAGGATGTGCCGCAAAAGGCGGATTTCGTCCTGGTTGCCCGCGACACCGCCCTCACTCTTCCCTTTCAAAAACTCGTTGCAGACCTTAAGTCTGGCCTTGGCGAGGTGCTGGATCCGCAAACGCCGCGCGGACGGGGCAAGCCACGCAGGCCGGGCCAGAAGAGGCACGCGGCATCGCGCAGAAAACAGGGGTAATTCCAGTTGATGTCTGATAATCGCAACATGATTCTTGCCGTCGTCCTGTCGGTGATCATTCTGATAGGGTGGCAGACTTTTGTTGCCGGACCGGAACTGCAGCGCAAGCAGGCCGAAATCCAGGCTCAGCAGGAAATGAGTGGACAGACAGCCACCGGCGGCGCCAATCCGTCCGCTCCGCAGCCGACCACCCAGGGTCCCGGAACACAGGGCCCCGGAACACAGGGCGCCGACGCCACCGCCCCGGCGGCCGGTCAGCAGACCACGTTCGCCAACCGCGAGGCTGCCCTTGCCGCCACCAAGCGCGTCGTCATCGACACGCCTCACCTGGAAGGCTCGGTCAACCTGACCGGTGGCCGGCTCGACGACCTGCGGCTGAAGGACTACCACGAGACCGTCAAGAAGAGCAGCCCGACCGTCGTGCTGTTCTCTCCGTCCACGGCACCGCAGCCCTATTATGCCGAATACGGCTGGGCTCCCGATCCGGGCTCGGACGTCGCTCTTCCAGGCCCCGCCACGGTCTGGACCGCCGATGGCGACGCGAAGCTGACCCCGTCGACACCGCTGACCCTGAGCTGGGACAACGGCGCGGGCCTGACTTTCAAGCGGACTTATTCGGTCGACGAGAACTACATGTTCACGATCGAGCAGTCGGTCGTGAACGCGACGGACAAGGACCTCACGCTCTACCCCTACGGCCTCGTCGCCCGCCGCAACCTTCCCGAAAGCCAGAGCATCTACATCCTGCATGAAGGCCTCATCGGCGTCTTCGGCGAGGAAGGCCTGACGGAGATCGGCTATTCCGATCTGGCCGAGGACGGCGGCGTCCGCCCGGCAAAGGTCGACCAGGGCTGGCTCGGCATGACCGACAAGTACTGGGCGGCAACGCTGATCCCGCTGCCCGGCGAAGCCTTTCAGCCGAGCTTCAAGTACTCGGCTGAGACCGGCTATTACCAGACGGACTATCTCCTGGATTCGGTGACCATCGCCGCCGGAGCGACCGGCGAGACGAGTTCCTATCTCTTTGCCGGTGCCAAGGAAACCAAGCTCCTCGACGGTTATGAGGAAGCGCTCGGCATCAAGCGGTTCGAACTCCTCATCGACTGGGGCTGGTTCTATTTCCTCACCAAGCCGATGTTCTTCGGTATCGACTGGTTCTTCCATCTGACCGGCAATTTCGGCATCGCCATCCTGCTTGTGACCGTTATCGTCAAGCTGATCTTCTTCCCGCTGGCCAACAAGTCCTACGTCTCCATGAGCAAGATGAAGCTCGTGCAGCCGCAGATGACGGAAATCCGCGAGAAATATGCCGACGACCGGCAGAAGCAGCAGCAGGCGCTGATGGAGCTCTACAAGAAGGAGAAGATCAACCCGCTGGCCGGCTGTCTGCCGATCCTTGTCCAGATCCCGGTGTTCTTCGCCCTCTACAAGGTGCTTTACGTCACCATCGAAATGCGCCACGCGCCGTTCTTCGGCTGGATCCAGGATCTGTCCGCGCCGGATCCGACGAACCTGTTCAACCTGTTCGGCCTGCTTCCCTACGATCCGACCAGCCTTCCGATCATCGGTTCGCTGCTGGTGCTCGGCGTCTGGCCGCTGGTCATGGGCATCACCATGTTCATCCAGATGAAGATGAACCCGGCTCCGCCCGATCCGACCCAGCAGATGATCTTCACCTGGATGCCGGTGATCTTCACCTTCATGCTGGCGTCGTTCCCGGCCGGTCTCGTGATCTACTGGGCATGGAACAACACCCTGTCGGTGACGCAGCAGTATGTGATCATGCGGCGCCAGGGCGCCAAGGTGGAACTGTGGGACAATCTCGGCTCCCTCTTCAAGAAGAAGAAGCCGGCCGCCAACGACAAGAACTGACGCTGCATCCGCCTGCAGCAAAAACGAGAAAGGCCCCGCCATCCGGCGGGGCCTTTTCTAATTCCGGCGTCTGATGCCTGGAGAAAGTTACACGAGGCGTATCGGCTGCCCTCCCACAATCGGCATACCCCGAACGGCATTCCGGTCCGCCGAGAAGCCGATGTCGTGGTTGTTGCCGAGAAGAAACATCGACAGCGATTGCATGATCCGCGACCGTGCCGTGTTGTCCTGGAAACGCATGTTGCGCAATCCGTTGACATAGGCCGTAAAGGTCGGGTCCGGCGCATTCGGGTTCGGGCGGAACCCGATCTGCTTGTCGCCCAGCTTGACCTCGTAACCGAACATGGACAGACCGAGCAATTCGCGCGTGAGGACACGCGGTACGTTGTGGTTCGTGTCCCAGAACATCTTCAGGTTCCAGTTGAAGAACTTCTGCCAGACCATCTGCCTGTATTCGTCGGTGCTTTTCAGAAAGGATTCAGGCGGATTGCCGCCAAACCGCGCCGCATAGCGGGTGCGCATCCGCGCCAGTTCCGGCTTCAGCGTGGCTTCACATTCGCGCCAGATGCCCTGCTCGTAACGGTCAAGTGCGATCACGAAATCATGCTGGGCGGTCGCCGAACCGACGATCAGCGCGTCGTTCAGGATCGGTGTCCAGCGGTCCTCGCTGAGGATGCTGCCGACGCCGTTTACCGGGACGATGCGATTGTCCGGATTTGCAGGCGCAGGAAGCGGCACGCCGTTCCGGTCCACCGTCGGTCGCGGCGCGTTGCGATCGGCTTCCGCTGCGCGGGCTGCAACCACCGTCGGGGCATCCTGGATGCCGTTCAGGCCGGTGATCCCGAAGGCGAAGATCAGGTCCCGCGCCATGCGGATGCTGGTGCCGCCCAGAACGACGATTTCAAGTTCGTTTCTTGCCGTGGCCTCGTAAAGCCGGAAAGCAGCCCGGATATAGGCAGGCATGACACAGGCGTTGTTCCAGGAGGCATGACGCCACCAGCCAACCCATGTGTTGTCCTGCCGGTAGATATCCTGCAGCGCTTCGACTTCCCTTTTGAAAGCATTCCATTGCATGTGTGGCATCGTCGTCTCTCCTCTGCGTGGAGACAGGAACCCTGTCCGATGGCAGCAAGATAACGACGGGAACCGCAGGAACCCTGTGACGGTGCGCACAGCAAAAACCGGCAAAAACCGCTGGTGTTTTCCTCTCCGGCCGGCATTCAAAACGTTCCAGTTGCTGTTTCTGGAAAGACACAGCGGTTTTCAAAACCGAGTATGGCAAAACACCTGGCTTGACCTCGCCGCGCGGGCCATGTTTCATTCCGGCTTCGAAGGCCCGGCTTGCGGTGCCAATCCCGTTCTTAAAAGGAGTGCACGGACCAATGATCCACTAAGGCAAGACCTTTCCCGCAAGGCGAAGCGCCAACCGGCAGGTCGACCGCGTCAAGGAACGCGTTTTCCCTCTTCCCTTGTCTTGCTTTTACTGGAGGCTCCATGCACGGACCGTCCCCCGACACGCTTCATCCCTTTCACGGCGAACCACACACGGTTTTCCTGAAGAACGTCGTCACCCGCCCGACCATCGAGATCGGCGACTACACCTATTACAATGACGAGACCCACGCAGCGGAGTTCGAGACCCGCAACGTGCGCTATCATTTCGACTTCGTCGGCGACAAATTGAAGATCGGCCGTTTCTGCGCGCTGGCGCAGGGAACGACCTTCATCATGAGCGGGGCCAACCACGCCATGACGGGGTTCTCGACCTATCCCTTCAACATCTTCGCCAACGGGTGGGAGCAGGGCTTCGATCCGGCGACGATCTTCGATCATCTGAAGGGCGACACCGTCGTCGGCCATGACGTCTGGTTCGGGACCAATGCCACCATCCTGCCCGGCGTCACCATCTGCTCAGGTGCCATCATCGGCGCGCATGCGGTGGTCGCCTCCGACGTGCCGCCCTATGCGGTCGTCGTCGGCAATCCGGGCCGCGTGGTGAAGCTGCGCTTCGACGAGGCCACGATAGAGCGCCTTCTGGAAATCGCCTGGTGGGACTGGCCCGTGGAGAAGATCTCCCGGCACCTCGATGCCATCCGCGGCGGCGACATCGCCGCACTGGAGGCCGCTGCCGGGACCGACGACGGCAAGGACGTGCTCGACGCCGCCAGAAAGGCAGGGTAGAAGGCGCTCATGAGCGACGATCAAACCTATACCAACGAAGCCCTGGAGGCCGGCCGGCTGATGTTCTGCCGGCCCTGGGACTTTCTGACCAGCGTCACAGACATGGCCAACCTGCCCGAAGCCACCGGCACGGAGATCGCCTTTGCCGGGCGCTCCAACGTCGGCAAGTCGAGCCTCATCAACGCGCTGACCGGCCGCAAGGGCCTTGCGCGCACGTCGGCAACGCCCGGGCGCACGCAGATGCTGAACTTCTTCATCGCGCCGGAAACGCCGCTGACCATCGTCGACATGCCCGGCTACGGCTATGCCCAGGCACCGAAGGAGCTGGTCGAGGCGTGGACGAAGCTGGTGTTCTCCTACTTGCGCGGACGTCCGAACCTGCGCCGCGTGATCCTCCTGATCGATGCCCGCCACGGCATCAAGAAGAACGATCTGGAAGCCATGGAACTGCTCGACAAGGCCGCCGTCGTCTATCAGGTGGTGCTGACCAAGTCGGACAAGATCAAGCCGACCCAGCTCACACGGCTGATCGACGAGACCAAGGAAATCCTGAAGAAGCGCGTTGCCGCCTATCCGGAGATCCTTGCGACCTCGTCGGAAAAGGACAAAGGCGTCGACGAGCTCCGCGCCGAACTTTACCTGCTGGCAACGCAGTAGGCGGTCTTGAGCCGCAGACATTAACGACCTTGCAGCTTGCTTCCCTCTCCTACCATGCGGAGCAGGGCGATCGCATTTGAAATAGTCATTCAGAAAACACTGGTGTCACCCCGGGCGAGCATCGCGAGACCCGGGGCCCACTCGTTTCCAGAGAGCTGGAGTGGGGGCCACGTCTTCATGAAACCTTGCTTGTTTTGGCAAGTGGCTCTGCGAGTAGGCCCCGGATCTGCGCTTCGCTCGTCCGGGGTGACACCGTTGTGATCTGTCAAACGCACCGAACAAGGATATCCTCCAAATGCACTAGCTCTACCATGAAGTTGAGAGTGCGGGGTGTGGCAAAGCTCCGCAACAAACAACAGATCTATCGCACAGTAGCTGAACTTTGCAGAACGACGTCGATGAGATCTGCGTTCCTTGACTCACTCCACGCTTGTCATTGTGAAGGCAGGGGAAACCCGCTATAGCAGGGGTCTTTCGCGAGACCCTTCTCAGCCACGCAGAGATTTCAAGCATCCATGACCACGCCCGACACCGCCACCCGCGCCAATATCATCGCCCATGCCCTGCCCTATATGCAGCGCTATGACGACAAGACCGTTGTCGTGAAATATGGCGGCCATGCCATGGGCGATCCGGAACTCGGCCAGGCCTTTGCGCGCGACATCACGCTGCTGCGCCAGTCCGGCGTCAATCCGGTGGTGGTTCATGGCGGCGGGCCGCAGATCGGCAAGATGCTTCAGCGGCTCAACATCGTCAGCGAGTTCAAGGGCGGCTTGCGCGTCACCGACAAGGCGACCGTGGAAGTGGTCGAAATGGTGCTGGCTGGCTCGATCAACAAGGAAATCGTGCAGCTGATCAACGCTGAAGGCGGCCGGGCCGTGGGCCTGTGCGGCAAGGACGGCAACCTTGTGACCGCCCGCAAGCTGACCCGTACCGTCGTCGATCCGGACAGCAATATCGAGAGCGTTCTGGATCTCGGTTTCGTAGGCGAACCGGACAAGGTCGACCCGACCGTCCTGAAGCTCGTCCTGAAGGAAGACATCATTCCGGTTGTCGCCCCCGTCGCCCCGGGAGAAGACGGCGAAACCTATAACATCAATGCCGACACGGCAGCAGGCGCCATTGCCGGCGCGCTGAATGCCACACGGCTGCTGTTCCTGACCGACGTCCCGGGCGTGCTGGACAAGGAAGGCAACCTGATCAAGCAGCTGACCGTTGCCAAGGCGCATGAACTGATCGCCGACGGCACGATCTCCGGCGGCATGATCCCGAAGGTCGAGACCTGCATCGAGGCTCTGGAGCGCGGTGTCGAAGGCGTCGTCATCCTGAACGGCAAGGTGCCCCATGCCGTGCTCCTGGAGCTTTTCACCGACGGTGGCGCCGGGACCCTGATCCGCCCGTGACCGGAAAACGCCCCCTGCCCGGTGAAGGGCCCCACGCGCACAAGAGCGACCTGCGCCTGTTCAAGGGCGTCGAAGCCTGGGTCTTCGACCTCGACAACACGCTTTATCCGCATGAATGCGACCTGTTCGCCCAGATCGACGAACAGATTGCGCGTTACCTGCAGAAGCTTATGGATCTTGGCCGCGACGAGGCGATGGCGCGGCAGAAGGAACTCTACCGCGAATACGGCACGACGCTGCGCGGCCTGATGACGACCCACAACATCGATCCGGACGATTACCTGCATTTCGTCCACGATATCGATTATTCGGGTCTGGCGCCGAACCCGGATCTTGGCAATGCCATCGAGGCATTGCCGGGCCGCAAGTTCATCTTCACCAACGGCGACCGTCCGCACGCGGAACGCACCGCGGCGGCCCTCGGCATTTCGAACCATTTCGAGGATATCTTCGACATCGTCTCCGCCGATCTCATTCCGAAACCCAACCGCGAGACCTACGACAAGTTCCTTGAGCGCACTGGCATCGCACCGGCCCGCGCGGCCATGTTCGAGGACCTGTCCCGAAACCTTCAGGTGCCGCACCAGCTCGGCATGTGCACGACGCTGATCATCCCGTCCGGGACTCGCGAAGTGTTCCGTGAAGCGTGGGACCTGGAAGACGAGCCGACCCCCTATGTCGACTTCGTCACCGACGACCTGACCGGGTTCCTGAAGGCTGTGCTGGGCGCCTTGGGTTAGGGTCTGGCGTTTGGTATCTGCCCGAAGGGAAGCCTCGAGCGGCTTAAATCCGGAAATTTCTTAATCTTGCAGGTTCGGGACGCAATCGGCTCTCGACTTACTCCCCTCTCTCCTTTGAGGGCAGGGCAATCGGATTTGAAAGAGGCCTGCAGAAAACACGGGTGTCACCCCGGGCGAGCATCGCGAGACCCGGGGCCTACTCGCTTCCAGAGAGCTGGAGTGGTAGCCACTTCTTCATGAAACCTTGTGCGTTTGGACAAGTGGCTCTGAGAGTAGGCCCCGGATCTGCGCTTCGCTTGTCCGGGGTGACACTGAAGAGGTCATCTGTCATACGCACCGAATTGGATATACTCCAAATACGATTGCCCTACCCCAAAAGGGGGGAGCGGGGAACAAGCGGCCGAGTTGCGGTCTGACGCGATCATCGTTCGAGCGGATTTCGGAAGGGCCGTGGCCGCCATAAGCGAAGCTCACACCAAAAGTTCCGCCGGCAAAGCATGACGTTTCGTCTGTGGTCTCGACAGAACCTCCGCGCTTCATTATTGAAGAATATTCAACTGTCCCGGAGACCTGCGATGGCGTCCCTGCGCGCGCTTCATGCCTTTTCCCTGCTGGCCCGACACGGCCGCGCGTCGCTGGCGGCGGAGAAGCTCGGCGTGTCGCCGTCAGCGCTTTCCCACCTGATGCGCAAGCTGGAAAACGAGCTGGGTGCGACGCTGGTCAACCGCGACGGGCGCGGGCTGACCCTGACCGAGGAAGGCCAGCGCCTGGCGCTCAGCCTCGGCGATGCCTTCGACCGGATCGAAGACGCCGTCGACAGCTTCCGCCGGCGCGGGCGCACGGAACTCAGGATCAGCACCGTCTCGACCTTCGCCACGCGCTGGCTGATCCCGCGCCTGCCGGATTTCCAGGCGAACCAGCCGGATGTGGAACTGCTGCTCTCCGCTTCCACCCGGATGGTCGATCTCGACCGTGAGAATTACGACTGCGCCATACGCCTCGGCACCGGCAACTGGCCGGGCGTGGAAAGCAGGCTTCTGTGGAAGGAACATCTGGCCGTTGCGCTAGCCCCGGGCCTGCTGCGGGGCAAGGATGCCGCCGATCCCACCGTCCTGACAGGCCTGCGCCTTCTGCACAGCGCCTCGCGGCGCGGCGACTGGGTGCGCTGGCTGCAGGAGGCGGACCTCGCCCATCCGGAAACCAAATCCGGCACCGTGCTGCAGAGCCGTGACCTTGCCATCCAGGCGGCGATTGCCGGCATGGGAGCGATCGTGATCGACCGCCGTTTCGTGTCACAGGAGCTGGCCGCGGGCCATCTCGTCATGCCGGACTGGAAGCTGGTTGAACTCGACACAGGCTACTGGTTCGTGCGCTCTCCGGCCCGCACCCTCACCCGTCCGGTCGCCGCCTTCCGCGACTGGCTGCAGGAAACCGCTTGAAAAAACAGGTATCACATCCAATCATGACATCCTCGATTGGGAGAAGCTCGTTGTGATTCAGGACGTTAACTTGCCGCTCATTCTGCTGGCCGCGCTGATTGCCACCGTCAGCCCGGGACCGGCGACCCTGGCTCTGGCCGGGACCTCCATGGGGGCGGGACGCAAGGCCGGGCTTTCGCTCGCCAGCGGCATTACCACCGGTTCCCTGATCTGGTCGATTGCGGCTGCAGCAGGCTTGAGCGCGGTGATGGCGGCCAATGTCTGGGTGCTGGAAATCCTCCGGTATTTCGGTGCCGGATATCTCCTGTTTCTCGCCTGGAAATCCGCCAGGTCGGCTCTCGCGGCAAAAGGCGTGAAACCGAAACAGATGCAGGGTTCGTACAGAACGCTCTATCTGAAAGGACTGGCGCTGCACCTCACCAATCCAAAAGCGATCCTGTTCTTCGGGTCCCTTTATTCAATCGGGGTCCCTGCCTCCGCATCGCCGCTGCAGCTTGCTCTCGTTGTTGCAGTGGTGGGGGTGCAGAGCTTTGTTCTCTTCCATGCCTATGCGCTGCTGTTTTCCGTTCCGGTGTTCAACAGAGGATACCTGAAGCTGCGCCGGTGGTTCGAGGCAGCCTTTTCGATCGGCTTCGGGCTGGCAGGCCTCAAGGTCATGACCGCGAAACTCCAATAGCACTCCCCCGATCAGCCGGAAATCGCGACGGCCCTGGACATTCCGACGGATACGCGTGAACCGGCGCGGGTCCAAGGGCGCTTGATTTTCGCGTACAAAAAGCCCCAAACTTCCTCTCACGCGGTGAGCACATTGCGTGGTCATCAGGCTCTCAATCACTTCTTGGGGGAGAAGTATTATGCGCAAGGGGCTTCTTGGCGCCGTTTTGCTGGCGTTCACAATCATTTTTACAACCGCGGCCACCCGGCCTGCGTCGGCAGAAACACTGCTTTGGCGGTTTGAAAGCCACCATTCCAACATCGTCGACGTGGAACTTTATTCCGACACCAGACGCGGTCATGTCTGGCCCGGCAACAACAAGATCTATGTGCTCGACGACTATGCGGTGAAGACCATCAGCATTTCCTGCCAGCGCGGCGAAAGGGTCTGTTACGGCGCCTGGGTGCGCAACCGCTCCAACCTCTATTGGGGTGTCGGCTACAAGAACCGCAATCGCTGTTCCAGCTGCTGCTATACCTGCAACGGCGGCCAGACCAAGGTGATCGTTCTCAATCCCTAGAGCATCGTGCGTTCAAGTGAACGCACACAAGATGCTCTACCACTTCAAGATCGATCAGCTTTTGGACGCTCAACCGATGCCGGTTGGGCGTCCGCTGATCTGAAGCATCGTGCGTTCAAGTGAACGCACACAAGATGCTCTACCACTTTAAGATCGATCAGCTTTTGGACGCTCAACCGACGCCGGTTGGGCGTCCGCTGATCTGAAGCATCGTGCGTTCAAGTGAACGCACACAAGATGCTCTACCACTTTAAGATCGATCAGCTTTTGGACGCTCAACCGATGCCGGTTGGGCGTCCGCTGACCTAGCCCTTGCCCTTTGTTTTGGTCGCACCGGCCTTGGCGTTCTTCTCCAGGTACTCGATCATCTTGCCCGCGATATCGAGACCGGTCGCATTCTCCACGCCTTCAAGGCCCGGGGAGGAATTAACCTCCATGATCACCGGGCCATGGTTTGCGCGCAGCATGTCGACGCCGCAGGCGTTGAGACCGAGGCTCTTGGCTGCGCGGACGGCGGTCGCCCGCTCTTCGGCCGACAGTCTGACCACCTGAGCGGAGCCGCCGCGGTGGAGGTTGGAGCGGAATTCCCCTTCCGCGCCGGTTCGCTTCATCGCCGCGACCACCTTGCCGCCGATGACGATGGCTCGAATGTCTGTGCCGCCGGCTTCCTTGATGAATTCCTGCATGAGAATGTTGACGCCTGCGCCCCGGAACGCCTCGACAACAGACTTTGCCGATCTGTCTGTATCGGCGAGGACGACGCCGATGCCTTGCGTTCCTTCGAGCAGTTTGATGACGATGGGCGCCCCGCCGGCAAGTTTCAGCACTTCCTCGGTCTGCTTCGGATCATGGGCGAAGGTTGTTACCGGAAGGCCGATGCCGTCGCGGGCGAGGAGTTGCATCGACCTCAGCTTGTCGCGGGAGCGGCCGATGGCGACGGATTCGTTCAAGGGAAAGACACCCATCATCTCGAACTGCCGCAGAACGGCCATGCCATAGAAGGTAACGGACGCACCGATCCTCGGAATGACCGCGTCATACCCGGTGAGTTTAGCGCCGTTGTAATAGACTTCGGGCCGTCGCGAAGCGATGTTCATGTAGCATCTCAAGGTGTCGATAACATCAAGTTCGTGACCGCGTTCCTCGGCGGCTGTCTTGAGCCGCTTGTGGGAATAGAGATTTGCATTCCGGGCAAGCATGGCAATTTTCATGATGCTTCCTTTCTTCAGATCCATTGCAGTTTGAACTTGCGATGCGACTTCCTTGCTATCTAGAGCTGATCAGCGACAAATCAGCACCTGGCCTTCATTTGGGTCAGTCGGACAAACCCTCCGGCAAGTTAAACATTCCGAACACATATATAAGTAAAATTTCGTACTAAAAAATTCATGGCAATATTATTTTAAATTATTTAATCATTACACCAAATATAAAACAAGATACCTCACCCGCCTTCTGCACGCTCCATTTTAACTGATGAATTAATTTATTCAAATCAGCCATGGCATCAACATGGTTGCAAAGCTCAGCACGAAGAAAAAGCCCGCCATGTCCGTGATGGTGGTCAGCAACGGTCCACTTGCGGCAGCCGGATCCTGTCCCAGGCGCTTGAGAAGCAACGGGACAATTCCACCGATCGAGACCGCCAGCATCGTGTTGAGAGAAAGAGCGCCGCCAATGACGAGCCCCAGAGCCGGATTGCCTTTCCAAAGCCAGGCGACCAGGCCGATCATCACACCCAGGGCAACACCGTTGATTGCTCCGACCGAAATCTCCTTGATCCAGACCCAGAAGGCATCGACCGGCCGGACAAGCCCAAGGCTGAGCTCCCGCATGGTGACGCCGACCGCCTGGTTGCCCGAGCAGCCGCTCATGTCCGACACCATCGGCAGAAAAACCGCGAGGGCAATGACGGCGGCAAGGGTCTCTTCGTAAGCGGAAATGACGCTCGCCGCGAGAATGTTCAGAACGATATTTGCCGAGAGCCACGCCAGACGCCGGCGGGATCGAATCCACAGGGGCATCGAACGCAACTCGTCGCCGACGACCCCCTGGCGCTTCAGGCTCTCCGTCTCGGCGCGCTCAAGCACCGCATCCGCGACCGCCGTCCTTGAAACCACTCCCACAAGAATTCCGTCGGCGTCCACAACGGGAATACCCAGAAAGGGATGCTCTTCGAAAATATCTTCCAGATCCTCCAGCAGCATGTCGACCGGAACCGTCTGCGGCTCGACCATGATGTCGGAGAGGAGCTGCGAGCGTTTCGCGGTCAGGAGACTGCGAAGCGAGACAACACCGACCGGGCGCCGGTCCTCATCGATAATGTAGGGATGCTGGCCCCGGTATCTTTCAAAATCGTCATCTGCCGTCGCCACATGGCGCAAGATCTTGCCGACGGTTTCATTGACGTTGAAGCAGAAGACTTCCGACATCATCAATCCGCCGGCTGTGCCGTCTTCGTATGTTGCCAGCCGGCGGACATCCGCAGCGTCTTGGGCGTCCATCTCCGACAGGATGGCCTCGGCGTCCTGTTCGTCGAGTTCACCGATAACATCCGCCTGAATGTCGGAATCCAGTTCCTCAAGGATGATGGCGGCACGGTCCGGCTCCAGGCGCTCCACCAGATCGACAGCCATGTCATTGGGCGCTTCGCCGATGAGCTGCGCAGCCAGCTCTATCGGGACAATTTCCAGGACCTTGTCCCGGTCATCGGCAGACAGGAACAGGACTTCCCGCAACGCCTCGCTGTGGGAAAGCGGATCCAGAATTTCCGTAATCTTGTCCGCGTCCGAAGCTCCGACCGCGTCCAGAAGCTGTTCCGAGAGATCCTTCTCGTCCAGCAAGGCTGCCGCTTCTTCCGCCACCTACCGCCACCTCTCTAACTTGAAAAGAATGAGATATGATGATATTTTTTGCCTATAGACAAAATATTATAACAGACCGACAGCAATGAACACCTCTGAAGCAGCACAAAAACTGGCAGAGCTCTACGGTCTGGAATTCGGCGGGAAAAAATCCGGCCGTTACAGGCTGCCTCAAAAGCTCCTGCGTGATCTGCTCGGCAAAAAGAGGCTCTATCCCGAGGATATCGTCAGCCTGACCCGCGACCTTTTCGAAGAAGGCTATGTGCTTATCGATATGGACAATTATTTCGTCGTGATGAGCGCAAATTCCTTCGTCAACTATCGGCGGGCCGGCAGGAACGAATTCGACTGACAAGACAGCTGTGGTGGTGGCTGCGCAGCAATCAGACCCCTCCTTTTCCGGCACCGGCTCTGTCGCGTTCACGTAGGCCGGCGTCGCTCCCCGGCGTTGTGCTGACTGGAACCATATAGAGAATGCGGGTTAGGTGGACGCCGTTCGCCGCGCTTTGCATCGTCCCGCCTCCCTTCGGAAGCACCCTCGACCAACCGGAACCGCTCGCATGACCACCGACACAAGGGGAACCCTGACGCTGTTTCTCGGCATGGCGTTCCTGATGGTGAGCAACGGGCTGCTGGCAACGCTCCTGACCCTGCGCGGGGCGGCGCTCGGGTTTGACGAAGCTTCCATCGGCCTGATGCAGTCGGCCTATCCGCTGGGGGCATTGCTCGGCTGCATCTATGCCCCCCGGCTGGTGATTGCCTCCGGTCACGCGCGCAGCTTCGCCGCCCTGGCTTCGATTGCCAGCACTGCCTCGCTCGTTCATCTCATCACCAGCGATCCCTGGAGCTGGAGCGCCATGCGGGCCCTCTCCGGCTTCTACTTCGCCGGCCTTTATGTGGTCGCGGAAAGCTGGCTCAACGGCCAGGCCTCGAACCACAACCGCGCCAGCCTTCTGTCGGTCTATTTCATCATCCAGAGCGGCGGCATTGCCGCCGGGCAGGCGCTGCTCAATCTTTCCAGCCCCGACGGGCCGCAGCTTCTTGTGCTGGTCTCCATCCTGATCTCGCTGGCCCTGGTGCCCCTGCTGCTGGTGGCGCGCGACGCACCACTGTTCGAGGTCACCGAACGCGTGTCGCTGCGGGAACTGTTCCGGATCTCTCCGATGGGATTGAGCGGCAGTTTTCTCAACGGCATCAGCCAGGGCGCGCTGTATATCGGCCTGGCGCTTTACGGCACTGCGGTCGGCCTCGATCCCGGTGCCGTCGGGGCGCTGGTCGGGGCCTGCACCATCGGCAGCGTGGCGGCGCAGTTTCCGATCGGCAGGCTCTCCGACCGGATCGACCGGAGGCTTGTGATCCTCGGCTGCGCCGGGCTTGCCCTGCCGCTGTGCCTCGCACTGACCTATCTCACGCGCACGGACGCACCGTCCCTGATTGTCATTGCCGGCGTCGCCGGTCTCGGCGGCCTCGTGCTGCCGATCTACTCGCTCTGCGTCGCCCATGCGAACGACCATTTGCGGCCGTCCCAGATCGTCGCGGCCAGCGGAACGCTGGTGCTGGTCTTCAACGGTGGCATCGTGCTCGGCCCCGCTCTCAGCGCCTTTGCGCTGCAGATCTTCGGCCCCACGGGCATCTTTCTCTTCGTCGGCTTCGTGCAGGCCCTCACCGTTCTGGCCACCCTCTACCGCCTCTGGCGCGGCCATGAGCGGCCTGACACCACCGGCACGGCCATGCCCTTGCCTCAGGCGGCAACGCCCTATGCGACGCATCTCACACCGGAGGCCGCCGGTACAAATGATGCGACCCTAGCGCCAGGAAAACCAACTTCATCGCCAATTTTAACAGAGCACTAACGGGCCTTTGTCAGGATGGACGAACGGATCCGACGCCACTCGTCTGCTCCGGATCGAACCGACACGGGCCCCCACGATGAACCTGGATGTCTTGACCTTGCTGCTGATCCTGGGGACGGGATGCATCCTCATCGGCACAGCTCTCCTTGTCATCTGGTTGCAGAAGCGTTCCGAATACGGCCTCTTCTGGTGGAGCATGAGCCTCTTCATGCGCAGCGTCACCTTTGCCTTGATGCTGCTCCGCGACCGCATCCCGGACTGGGCCTCGATCGATCTTGCCCTTGCCCTCCTGGTGCTGGGGACAGGCGTCTCCTGGGCGGCGGCGCGCCTGCAATCGCGCCGGACCGTCAGCATTGCCGTGGTGCTGGGCCCGGCCGCGCTGCTGCTGCTGGCCCTCCAGGTTCCGGAGATCCGGCAAAGCATGAGCAACCGCCTCGCATTTGCTTCGGTCGAAATCGGCTTCCTGGCACTGGCGGTCGCCTGGGAATTCCGGCGGCAGGCACGGTTCCACGGGCGCCTGCGGACAGGCCTCGCCGCTATCTTCGCGATCTCCGGCATCGTTCATCTGGCCCGCGCGGTTTATGCGCTGGTTCATCCGCTGCCGGAGCGGTTGCCCGAAATCGGCAACCTCATGGCAGGCTCGCTCTATTTCTACCTGCTGGTGCTGTTTCTCGGTGGCATGATCGGCATCGGCTTCCATTGGGAACAGCTTGTCCGCTCGCTGAAATACGAGGCCGACTGCGACGTCCTGACCAAAGCGAACAACCGCCGAGCCTTTGCCGCGCGCGCCGAGGGGGTGCTTGCCGCCGGATCGCGGACAGGGAAGCCCGCCACTCTGCTGTTGTTCGACCTTGATCACTTCAAGTCGGTCAACGACCGTTTCGGACATCCGGGAGGAGATGCGGCGCTGCAGGCATTTTCCAATCTGGTGCAGAGCCAATTGAGGAATGTCGACCTGTTCGGGCGCATTGGCGGAGAGGAATTTGCCGCCCTTCTGCCCGACCTCAGCAGCGAAGATGCCTACCGGGTGGCGGAACGGCTCAGGCAGGCCGTTTCGCAGCTTGAAATCACTTATCCCAAGGGGCCGATATCCCTGACGGTCAGCATCGGCGTGGCCACCTCCGGCGAGACAATTGCGACCCTCGACGACCTGATGCTCCAGGCCGATGCTTCGCTCTATGAAGCGAAGCTCCGGGGCCGCGACCGGGTTCATGGTCCGGATATCGGCCGGGTTGCCGCCCTCATGCGTTATCCGGACGAGGGCCACCCGCGCGAATTACTGACCGGGTGACCCCGGCCGCCTCTGTCCTGACGACCGCGGTCACATCACCCTTCTTCAACCGGATGCACGGATGACCGCCCGGCTTCTTTGGCAGAGGCGTTTTTCGCGCCCGTGATCTGCCGCAGCATCGGCGCCAGTTCGGGATGCCGGAAGGTGAAGCCGGCGGCTGTCAGCTTTGCCGGAACCACGCGCTGGCTGCCCAGCATCGTTTCCCGGCCCATGTCGCCGAGTGCCTTTGACAGGAACCACGCGGGGATGCGCAGCACCGCGGGACGATGCAGGGCAGCTGCCAGTGCACGAGTGAGGTCGGCGTTTCGGGCGGGCTCTGGAGCGGTGGCATTGACGGGGCCTTCCAGGCTGTCATCGGCGATTGCGCGGGCAATGACGCGGATGAGGTCGTCCCGTTCGATCCAGGACATCCATTGACCGCCGGAGCCCATCACGCCGCCGCCACCGAATTCGAACGGTGTCAGCAACCGGGCAAGCATGCCGCCCTCGACGCCGAAGACCAGCCCGATCCTGAGGCACACGACGCGAGTGTTTTCGCTGGCGATCTTCATCGCGGCCTTTTCCCAGGTGTCGCAGACCTCGTGCACGAAAGCCGGAGCCGGACCCGCCTCTTCGTTCAATATCTCGTCGCCGCGCAGGCCGTACCAGCCGATGGCCGACCCAATGACGAGGCAGGTGGGCCTGTTTTCCAGACGCTTGACCAGAGCCTCCAGGGCCTCGGTCATGGCAACGCGGGAGCCGACGATGCGGGTGCGCTTGCGCGCGGTCCAAAGGCCGTTGGCGATCGGTTCACCGGCGAGGTTGACGATGGCATCGATCCGGTCGGCGGCATGGATCTGGTCGAGGCTGGAGATCACGCGGACGGGGTGGGCGAGTTCTTCCGCATGGTGCGGATTGCGGGTCAGCACCGTCACGAAGTGACCGGCCCTGACCAGCGCCTCCACCAGCCGGCTGCCGATGAACCCGGTGCCGCCGGTCACCAGAACATGCCGGCGCGGCGGCAGGCCTGCCACAAGCATTGCCGGATCGCCCCGCCCAAGGCGCTCGCTGCGGGCAGCCGCCAGGAGGTCGCGAGCGCTGAAGAGACCGACGCCGATGGCCGAGACCGTTGCGAGCGCGCTCCACCAGCCGTAGTTGACGGGCACAAGCGCCGTCGGCAGGAAGGACCAGGTCCAGAGATAGGGCGCGGCCAGGGCAAGGATCGCACCGTAGTTCAGTGCCAGCAGTGTATGGTTGATCCGCTCCGTCCAGGGCAGCTTGCGCGTCAGGTCTTCCTCGACGAAATCCCACAGGGTGATCAGAACTTCCGCAAGCAGGATCGCCGCCAGCGTGACGGTGAAAGCGCCGTGCGGCACCAGCCAGCCGAAACACAGGAAGATGACGGCGTAGAAGAAGTTGCGCACGCCATGCAGCCGCAGTTCCGTTTTCTGGGAGGCGCGCCAGGCCAGCCGCTCGCTGCCTTCGTGATGCACGAGCGTGTCGAAGGCCCCCATGAAGATCTGGATGGAAATCAGCGTCCAGAGGACGGGACTGTCCAGTCCCGTCATTTCCGTGCCTAAAGTGTCCGGCCCCCAAGATACCGGGCCAATATTGGTCATGGGTCAGTCCTCGCTGTCTTGAAAGAGCGCATCCTGGTGAACCAGTTCGCCGAAGAAGCGGCTCTTGAGGGAAAGGGAAAAGAGGAACCGGTTTGCGCCGAGGTCGCGATGGGTGATCGTCAGCCTGCCCGGCCGCAGCCAGGCCGGCAGCCGCAACCGCCAGGGACCGGCCTGCAGGAAATAGTGGTCGCTCTGGAAGGTGATGCCATTGTCGTCGGCGCCAACCTTCAACGCGATACCGATGCCGGCACCGATATATTCCTCGATGCCGGTGGGGCCGTCGAAGCGCTTGGAGCTGTGTATGACCTGCGGAAAGCCGGAGGCGCGGCCATACTGGCGGATCCAGAACTGGCCCTCGCCTGCGATGTCCTCGGTGACCGAGACGACGGCCGACTGCCCCAGAGAGCTTAAGTCATGCGGCAGCGGCCCGCCGACGATCCGGGCGAGCTGCGCCAGAACCCGACCGGCGACATTCATGCGCATCGACACGACACGACCCTGATAGACGACACTCGCCCCACCGCTGAGACGCTTGCCGAACCTGCGGCGGACGGATGCGGGCAGCGTGTTCCAGGCGGCCTCGCCGAGGAGATCGCGAAAGCGGCGGTCGGCCAATGCGGGCCGAAGCTGCAGGGCGCCATCGCTCAACATTTGCACTTCCTCCTGTATAATCCGTTATTTCTGTATAAAGAGAAATAACTAATCAAAAAATTTTGGACCTGACCTGCCGGATTACCGGTTCCCGCAGACCCGTTTCCGCGAGAGAGCACCGGCTTCCCGTGGAGACTGCCCTGGGGAGCTCCCCACCGCTCCAGAGCCTGCCACCCCAGCCGCATCGCCATCAGGCCAGAGGCCTGCCGGGGTCCACCGAGCCAGCCAGGGCCAGCCCGGGCCAGCCAGGTTCGGCCCTCCTGGCCTCAGTCCGATTTCTTGCCGCCAAGCTTCAGGAGCGACAGCACCTTGTCGCCCATCTTCATCAAGGTGGCGAGTTTCGATTTCGGCAGGGCCATCATCTGGCCCGACCAGCGGTCGGCCGTCTGCAGAAACTGGTGCATCTCCTGCATCCGCTTCAGGACGACGGGATCGAGGGTCTTCTCGTCCTCCGCCTGGCGCACGCAGATGTCGATGGCGCGGATCGCCGGATCGATCTCCCGCTCCTTGCGGCCCCTGGCAATCAGCAGCGCCATTTCCCAGACATCGGTCTCGGCGACGAAGTGCTCCCGACGGTCACCGGCGACCGGCACCCGCTGGATCAGCTTCCAGCCGACCAGTTCCTTCAGCGAGTTGGAGACATTGGAACGCGCGATCCCGAGCTCCTCGGAAATCTGCTCCGCATTCATCGGTTCCCTGCTCAGGAACAGAAGCGCATGGATCTGGGCGACCGACCGGTTGACGGACCACTGGCTGCCCATGTCCCCCCAATAGAGGATGAATTTCTCCCGTGCGGACGGGTCGGATTTATCGGTAATTTCTGTCATAACAGAATTATGTGACAATTGCGAATTGGAGTCAAGCCTTGCAGTGGTAACGTCTCGACTTTGATTTTCGGAATTTTCCGTGAGCGAACGCCGGACAGCCCCGTGAAGTCAACGGCTGCCGGAAACGGGCAGACCTGCTCCGGGCTCAAAACCCGTCATATGCGCGGATATGAGAGACAACCGGCGGCCTATGAGCCTTTCACTCCGTCCAGCCCCTCCTCCTCCTCCGGCACACTCTCCCCGCCCGGCATTCCCTCAACATTCCGCTTCAGATTGGCCAGCATCTGCACGGCATGCGCGGCATAGGGGCCGATCCAGCGCTCGTGAACCTCGTGAATGGGCAGGGCATCGAGATGGTTCCACCGTTCCCTGCCCCGCCGCTCGACCACAATCAAGCCCGCTTTCTCAAGGACCGAGAGATGCTGCATGACGGTGCAACGGTCGATCTGCGGCAGGCACTCACACAGGTGCCCGGTGGTTTTCGGACCATCTTTCAAAAGGTCGAGCATCTGCCTGCGAACGCTGTGTCCGAGCGCCTTGAAAAGCGCGTCATAGTGATCTTCTGTTGACATGTTATAATTCTATAACATAATACCCTCACAGAGCAAGGAGCCTCACGCCATGGATCTGAAATTCACCGTTGCCGGCCGGATATCAAAGCCGGTTGCCGATGTGTTCGAGGCCGTCGTCAATCCTGAACGGCTGTCGGCGTTCTTCACCACCGGCGGCGCGCGCGGCCGGATCGAGCCGGGCGCGGAAGTCACCTGGGACTTTCACGACTTTCCTGGTGCGTTCCCCGTCCTGGTGCAGGACGTCGTCCCGAACGAGCGGATCGTGCTGCAGTGGGAAGCTGACGGCGATGCGTCCACCTGGACAACCGTAACCATGACCTTTCAGGCGCTCGAAGACGGCCGAACGCTCGTGCGGATCAACGAATACGGATGGCCTGAAAGCGAGACGGGTCTGAAGTCCTGTTTGAACAATTGCGAAGGCTGGACGGGAATGCTTTGCGCAATGAAGGTCTGGCTCGAACACGGCATCAACCTCAGGGACGGATTTTACAAGTAACCGCTAAATGTTGGGAGTATCTGGAAATGGAACCGGGCAAGAACATCGCGATCAAGGTGCCGATCTATAAGTGGGACGAAACAGTCGCCTTCTATCGTGACAAGGTCGGACTGAAAGTGACGCGCGAACTCAAGGAGAGCACGGGCTTCGCCTTCGGCGCCATGACGCTCTGGATCGACCGCGTCCCGCACCAAAGCCAGACCGACGTATGGATCGAAATGTTCGACGACGATCCCGGTGCGGCGCTGAAAACACTGGGCAGCCCGAGGCGCGACGAACTGGAGCCGTTGACCGACGTGGTGGGTCACTGGACCTGCGACCCGGCAGGAACGGTCATCCTCGTCAGGCAGGAGGCAATGAAGTGACCTGTCCTTGCCGGGGCCCGGTCCTAACCCGGGTGACAGGCGATCAGTCGCAAGAACAGTCTCTTCGCTCCTGAACAGGATGGGGGTGCGTCCAGACCAACCACCGGACGCCTCCCCTCACGCCGCCTGGCACAACCTTTCCTCGCGGACGAATTCGATCAGTATGTCTAGGGCATCGGGGCGGCGAAGGTGTAGCCCTGGAGGACGTCGCAGCCGAGATCGCGCAGGTTCCTGGAACTCCCTCACCTAAACCGACATTCGTTAGGACAATTTCTGCAGTAACTTTCGGCCCATTGCGGACCTTGGAATAGTCGCCATCGCTGCAGCTCAGCCCGCCGCAACCAGAAATTGGCACCCCGTCGACTTGACGACCAAACTTCTTAGGGACAATTTTGGCGGATACGGTGCGGAACCGTGGTTCGCCGGACAGACCGGCACTTGTGTTCCTTTTATCAAAAGCACACTAATCAGGAAAACAGTGGGCGAACTATGGCGCTTGCTCAGTTTTCATCTGTGATGGTTCCGAGGCGTCCATTTAATGTCCACATCACTTTCCAACGTCCTTCGGTATTGGCGGACATCACTAGCAGATGGTGCACTCGGCGAAGGGACCTTTCGGCAGGCAGATCGAAAACGCTTCATTGAGCTCCCGAAGGGCGCGCTCAAGACAGGCTGCTTGCCAAAGCAGCTGGTTCAGACGCTGTTTCGTGGAAACGAGGGCGCTGGGACAGTCTCGGTTCGGTTCTGGCCCTTGGTAACCGCCCGAAGGACCTCACATGCCGCGTCGCGTGCCGATGGCATGCCGGAGATAGTAGCCCCGGTTGTCACCGAAGGCTTCGTAGACCGGGCGGGAAGAATCTTACCGACGCGCAATGCCATAGCGCGAGATCTGCTGACACCGTTGCCGCGGGGTGCCTTTGCTCTAGGATCGGTAGAAGCGCTTGACGAATTCCTAGCGACGACACCCCTGCCGGAAATGACGACCCCAGACGGCTGGCAGGACTACCGCCAGCATTGCCGCCTGATGGTGGACGCCCTGTCGCCGGGTTGGCCTTCAGACGAAACCGAATATTTGCCTACGGGGAGTGGTTTCATCGAAGTGTCTGAGGGCGCCGATGCAACGGTGCGCGGTATGCTTGATCTTTACGACAGTCTGCTGGCCGAAGAACCAGATACGCCGCTTCTGCACCAAATTGCCCTGCCTCGCTTGTCAGATGAGGCGCCGGATTGTCTTATCGAGCAGGAATTCGCCCGGCGCCTTGGACATTCGAACCCGCATTTCCCGTTGGCCGAGCACCAACGGCAAGTCTTGGCATGGCTCGATGCCGCGAAACCCGGCGAGGTGATCGCGGTGAACGGCCCGCCGGGGACCGGCAAGACAACCATGCTGTTTCGGCAGTCGCCGGGCTCTGGGTGAAAGCCGCGCTCGACGGAGGTGACCCGCCGGTCATCGTGGCAGCGTCGTCGAACAACCAGGCGGTTACCAACATCATTGACGCCTTCGGCAAAGAATTCGCAGCGGGCGAAGGTGTGTTCGCCGCGCGCTGGTTGCCGGACATCAAGAGCTTCGGAATGTTCCTGCCGTCGCATTCCCGGCGCATGGAGGCCGCGCAGCGCTACCAGACGGAGGCCTTTCAGGCGGAATGCGAGTCCGTAGCCTACGTCGAACGCGCCAAGGCCGCTTGGCTGGAGGCGGCGGGAAAGGCTTTCCCCGATTCTGACGGGAAGGACGCCACCTGGTTTGTCGCAGAGTTGCGGACACGGTTGACCGAAGAAGTTAGTAAACTCCGTGACCTTGACACGGCATTGGACCGCCGCAGATCCTGCGCTGCCGCCCTTTTGGCGGAACTCGGCGAAGACCCCGATGCAGAGCAGGCCCGACGCGCAAATACAGTCCACGCCAGCCGCACAGAGGCTGATCGTCTGGCGGCCGCGCACGCGGCTCTCACCCATTATCTCGCCTCCGAGTCCTGGCTCACCGGCATGTTCGGGTTCTTGCCTTCGATCAAGCGCAAGCGCGTGTTGAGGGCGCGACTGGCCATCGGAGAGAACCTGGACGTGTTCCAGGACGTTACCCGCGTCGAGGATATCGAAACGCGCGTCATGGACGCTCTGATAGACCGCAAGCAAGCCCTTTCTATCGCCGAGCAGAGCCTTTCTCGCGCCGAAAGCCTGCAGGAACAAGCCAAGGTCAGCGAATTGGCGTGGCGCAAGGCCGCGGAGAGCTTCGGAGACCCAGAGGATCTGAGCGAGCTGGAACGCCGCGCGGACATCGGGACACGTTTCGACCTATTCTTGCTCGCTACCCACTATTGGGAAGGGCGGTGGCTCATGGCGATGGAGGCAAATCTGGCGACCATTGCGGCTTCGCACGAAAAGACCGGGCGAAAGGCTGTCGAGCCGCGCTGGAAGCGACGGATGATGCTTACACCCTGCGCCGTGGCCACCTTTGCCAGCCTGCCGTCGAAGCTGTCCTGCAGCCGGTTCCAAGGCGGCAAGTTCGCGAGTGATAGCCTATACAACTTCATCGACCTGCTGATCGTTGACGAGGCCGGGCAGGTCTTGCCAGAGGTTGCGGGTGCCTCTTTCGCCTTGGCCAAGCGCACGCTGGTCATCGGCGACACGCAGCAGATCGAGCCTATCTCTGCCGTGCCCGGACCCGTCGATGTTGGCAATCTGAAAGACAGCGGATTGATCGACGGTGAGGAGGTGCCGGACCAGGTCAACGCCAGCGGTATACGCTCGACCCGTGGCAGCGCAATGCGCCTCGCGCAACAGGCTTGCAAGATCTCACCTTGGCCCGAGCTGGACCGCGGGCTCTTCCTGTTCGAACATCGCCGCTGCCATGACGAGATCATCGGGTTTAGCAATGCGCTGTGCTACAAAGGCAAACTGCGCCCGATGCGCGGCCTGTCACCGGCGGATGCTCCGCTTCCTGCGCTTGGCTATTTGCATGTCGAAGGTCGTGCCTTCACGAGTGGCGGAAGCCGCGCCAACCCTGTCGAGGCGCGCACCATCGCCGCGTGGCTGGAGGACAGCCGTGCCTTGCTCGAAGGCCGCTACGGTCGCCCGCTGGAGCAGATTGTCGGGGTCGTCACCCCTTTCGGCCAGCAAGTGCGCGCAATCCGTGACGCCTGCACCGCGCGCGGCATCACCGTGTCGGGCCGAGACGGCATGACCATCGGCACCGTGCACGCGTTGCAGGGCGCTGAACGGCCCGTGGTGATCTTCTCACCGGTTTACTCCAAGCACGCAGATGGCGGTTTCATCGACGCCTCGCCCAGCATGTTGAACGTGACCGTATCGCGCGCCAAGGACAGCTGCCTCGTCGTCGGCGACCTGGACGTCCTCGCCACGGCCCGCAGCGGTTCCCCCCGCGCATTGCTGTCCGAATTCTTGGCCGCCAAAGGCAAGGCGTTGGATTTCGCCATGGAACCCCGCGAAGACCTGACACGGGGCGAGGCAAGGATCGAAATGCTCCAGCAGGCGGCAGAGCACGACGTATTCTTGCTGGATGCACTGAGAAGCGATGGTCGTAGATACATGATCGTCAGCCCCTGGGTCGTTGCCGGAACGATTGAACGGACCGGTCTACTGGACGCTATGGCAACCGCACGCCAGCGTGGGGCAGAAATTGAGGTCTTTGCCGACCCATTGCTAAATACCGGCCCTGCAGCGGGCGGGGTCAGCCAGATGGAAGCTGTTGAGGGCAAGCTTTCAGAAATTGGCGTCGCGATGCACAGGGTCCCTAAACTGCACAGCAAGATCGTGACCGTGGACAAAGATCTTCTCTGCGCAGGATCTTTCAACTGGCTCAGCGCGGATCGCAATGGACAATACGCCCGGCACGAAACTTCCTTTGTTTACCGCGGCGCTCACCTCGAAGATGAAATCAAGATCATCCGCGAAGGCCTTTTACAGAGGGCAAAGTAGCATTCGGCCCGGCGTGGTCGTTAGTCCGGCTCCAGGCCGCTGTGGTGCGGCCGGTCAAACCGGCCATTCGCTGCGGCTGCGTTGTCTGCGCTCTTGCCAAGGCCTCACTGTGCGGGACATTGCTGCCGTCGTCATAGATCAAGTGAGTGTCCGCTTGCATGATTGATTGAACACGTCGATAAGGGCGAAGAAATCTGAATGTTCCGCAGCTCAAAGTGCTGATCAGAAAGAACCGCGGTGCGCGCAGTCTAGTCGAAGCTTTGACGTTTTGGTGGCCAGGAAAGGATCCCATATGCCCCATCTCGCGATTGAGTTTTCCGAGGGGCTCGAGCGAAACTATGATATGCAATTAGTCTGCGAGAAGTTGTTCACGAAACTTTCCGAAAATGCAGTTTTTGAAGCCTCCGACATAAAAGTTCGAGCGTAGGCGGTGGCATATTTTCGTATTGGCACTGACCCACAGACTTTTGTTCACGCCACCCTCCTATTGATGGAGGGTCGCGATGAAGCGACTCGAAAGAAGCTGAACAGAACGATTATTGAGACGCTGCGAGAGCTTCTTCCAGGCGTAGGTAGCATCACAGTGCAAGATCTGGAAATCACGCGAGCCACTTACTTAAAGAATCTATCGTAGGCACTTTCGTACGCGATTACCTACGTTTGGTGCCTCACCTGTTTTGAATAGCAAATGAACACGAAGCGGACATTTCTAGACCAGTAGTAATGTGGAGGTTGGGCTCAAACCGGGCTTTCGCTGCAATCAAAACGAACGGCAACTGTAACGCGCAAGAACACATGGCCCAAAGGGCGTTTCCGGGATTAAGTGGGATCAAACGGTTTTTGGCGATTTTCTGCCGATTTGGGCGGAGTAAATGGAAACGGGCCGCGCAACTTCACTTGGCGCGCCGAACCACGAAAACCCGTCGCGCGATTTGCGTCATTTGAAAAATGAGCAATGAATTCAACCGCCGCGCAATTTCAAGGTAGCAACTTTTTCGTGTTATCCAGGGCAAATTGCTACGTTGGGAAAATCCGCAGAAACTTGCGATGTAAGTAGAAACCGCCTCGTATTTGCCGGACGCGGAGGTAGCAACTTTCAAGATCGGTTGAATGGGCGCTTCAGAGCACGTCAACCGATAGTCAAAAACCTTACCATTATGCCGCGTTTTGGATTTTCACGTCACGAAAACTCGGCCCCAAGGTTAGCCAAGCGGCCGAGTTGAAAACTTTTTGGAGCATGGCCTATCTTTCCCGGCAAGGTGGAAATTCAAGACCCCTAATTGAAAGCTCTTTTCGGACTGCTACTCAAAGTCTCTCAATCAGCGCTACGATCAGTAGTGGTATTCGACGACCACTATACCTGTTTTGCCGTAACCTTTTACGACCTCTACGGTTGTAATTTGACCGCCAGTGGTTTGAACAAACTCACACGTCTTTCCCACACTGTTCGCGTTCTTAACATGCGTTGACCCACCGCCATTAATAACTTCGATTTCCGTGCCTTCCCCAATCAAGCAAACCGTCATCACTTGTGAATCTGATACTTGCCCAAGATCACCTACATCTTCGATTTTCTTAATCTTTCCTTCGCAGGCAAGAGACGGCGCCACTCCTACCCCAAGTAATACAGAGGCAAAAACCAGAGCCAAAACACTTCTTTTCTTATACATTCCCAACCCCCAAATTTCTACTTACACATTAAGAACTATATTTTACGCATGCCATCAATCAACTCAACCAAAAATTGGTAATGACAAAAATGTCAAATTTAAACAGACTAGACATTGGCTTGTCTTAAACCAAGGCTTTGTACGTTTGAAGGGTTCCATATTCTACGTTATGCAAATCCCGCCTGTAAGCGCCAAGCTAGAATGTCACGGTTGGTCTATTCAGGAATGTCACACTTCCCGTTCTGACAACACCGCCCCTGATGGCCGCAGACCGGGCTCGTGGCCTTTCCAGGGCGCAGAAGCCGAATGACGGATATCCAAAAACTGCCGTCACTAGTCAAAATCCTCCAAAGCGGACTGTCGACCTTCTTCTCAGGACTGGCAGCTATGCGGCCCCTATCCGGACGTTCATTGTGTTCGAAGACCGTCTTAAAAGCGGACATCCGACATCGCAGCCTGCCTCAAAAAAATGCGTACGATCTTACTATTTCTCGCGCCGTACTCCCATTTCCCGATAAAGCGCCTCTGGGCTAACTGCGATCTGTTTGGCGATCTGGTTCCATTCGCCTTTCGGCGGCAGGTCTCCATGCCACGCCAACCACGCGTCCAGTCTCTCCGCCACCGTTCTCAAAGAAAGAATCTCGCTGCGCAGCCGGGTGTGCTGAATTTCCCGGGCGAGCCGCGCTGCCCATGTTTCGGCCAGATCCGGATCACGACGGAACTGCATCAGAAAAATGCTCTTGGAAATGCCCCGGACGAAGGCGTCGGTGCGCGCGACCGCATCGCAGTGATAGACGGAAGCAAAGACAGATGCTTCGGCCAGAATATCGCCCGGCCCGGCTCTCTGCAGCACAAGAGCCGCGCCACCTTCCTGATGGCGGATAAGCTGCACTTCTCCCATGGTGACGAGAAAGAGGCTCCTTACAGGGGAATCCTGGTGAAACAGATAGCTGCCGGCGTTTAGCCGGCGGTTCCGGCCCCGGTTTGTTTCGAACAGCGAGGAAATTTCATCGGACATGATGGCTATCATGTCGTCATTGCGGTGATCGCTGCAAGCTTGTGCTTCAAATCGGGAAAGGAATTATTATGATCAGATTCGTTTTCGCTGCTTCCATTGCGACATTTGCTCTGGCGACAGAAACAGAGGCGCAGACCAACAGCCATCACATGCATTCCGGCCAGGCGCTTGCAATGGATGATGCCGGCGCTGCGCAGGCTGGCCTCGCACCACAGCAGGCGGGCCAGTCGGCATTTGCCGCCATACAGGAAATCGTCGCACTGCTCGACGCGGATTCGCGGACGGACTGGTCGGCAGTCGATATTGACGCCTTGCGCAGCCATCTGATCGACATGAGCAATGTCACGTTGTTTGCAAAGGTACAAACCACACCGGTCGAGGACGGGTATCGATTTCTCCTTTCCGGAGATGACGGTGTTCGCGACTCCATCCGCCGCATGGTCAGTGCCCATGCCGCGACAATGAGCGGTGTTCGCAGTTTTCGCTACCAGCCAGAAACCACGCCGGACGGAGCCGTCATGATCGTGCGCGCCGGCAAGCCCTCGGACCTGAAGATGCTTTCCGGGCTCGGCTTTTTCGGCGTGATGACGCTTGGCGCACATCACCAGGAACACCACCTGGCGATTGCCTCAGGTCATGCTCCTCACGAGTGAGGCCTCGGACTTGAGCCCGTTCAAAGCCCGTGGCTCTTGTCTTTGTCGAAATATCAAGAGACGGTGTTGGTTTGTCAGTGCGGACTTCCGCGTCAAGTAGCGAGAGAAGTGTGGAGGCGATCTTGGCCGCGGTGAGGTCCGGCTGACAGCCGCCGACAAGTTGGCAGCGCGCTTGCCCGATCTTATAACTGGGCAATTACCGCCGCTCTCCCGCTGTCTCTGCTCAAGCGGAGTGCCCGGGAGGGCCGGGCGGATTGTCGTGCAGAAGGGTTTTCGCGAACGCAAAAGCCACTGCGATCCCGGCGATGGCATAGAGGACGATTGCCGCATCCTGCTGCCAATTGAAAATACCAAGGCGATCAGAACCATGGCGTCTAGGCTGATGGAGGTGGTCCCACCTGGTGAGACAGTTTGGCGGCTTAGCTAAAGCGGATATGGTTCGCTTTACGCCGCCGTTTTCGTCGTCACATTTTCTTTGGCTTAGACCACCTCTGGTGTCCTGCCTTGCGGATCGCGTGCGCGATCGCCTCTTCTTCTGCAGATGTGCCGATTTCGACGAGGATGTGTTCAATGCCGCGGGAGACATTTGCAGAGGCCGCGACGGTCTTGGTCAACCCGGTGAGAAGCATTGATGTCAGCTGTTGCAGCCGAAAAAACCGCGAAAGCCTGCAGTAAGGCTTTCGTCCAGTTCCATCACCAGATCCGTCATTTGCCTTTCTTCGACTGCAGCACTGTCAAGGTTTCCGCCCTCCACAGGGGAGAGAGGAATCGAAATTCCTGGAGTAGAGACCATGAGCTTTCCATCCCCGGCGGCCTGATCGACGGAAAGGGCGACGAGGTCACCACTGATTTTCAAAAGAGCGTCTTCACCGCTCAAGACAAGCACAGGGGGGCTTGTCTTCGTGTATGTGAAGGTACAGATCGAATTGCTCGGGAAAACCGAATTCACTTCGTCGGTGGTCAGGAATTCCGGATCGACCGTTTCGATTGCTTCGGTGCTAAGAGCTTCTTCCGCACTGACAAGATTTGCCTTTTTGCCGGAAGCCGTTTCCCTTCTTTCCCCCGCCTCTTCGATATCAGCAATGAGATAGCGCATTTCGGCGATTTCCTTGTCCTGGGCATAGACGATCTCATCGGAGAGCTTTTTGACCCGGGCGTCCGAAATGTTTGCGCGGGATGAAGTCATGATCGCTATGGAATGATGTGGGATCATGGCGCTCATGAAGCTGCGGTCCTCAACGGTGACCTGGCTTCTCACCAGCCACAGCGAGCCGGCAAACAGCACTGCTGCACCGGTGAATATCGCAAGGTTCAAATTCCGGCTGGGATACATGGAAAACATAAAGCCAAGCATCACGATCGCCATCGCAGCGCCCATAACCACCGCCATGTATGCTCTCGTCTCGGACCAGAAAACGTGTTCGAATAGGTAGGTATTGAAATACATCAACGCGAACATCACCAGCGTTGAGGTAATGATCATCGCGAAAAAGCGCGGGTAATTCATGGCAACCACTCCCCGTTTAACTAGGGTGCAAACGCCACGGCCACCGGATGGTTGCAAGCTTCGTTATCTCTTAAATTCTCGACCGGTTGCAGCTTTACTGCCGGAAACCTGATCAGTTCAACGTTTGGCATGAACATTATGCCGGGACCCGGTTTATGCTGCGTAACAATCAGGGCGTCGATGCCTCCTATTGGCCAAATGACATCCAATCAGAACAAACTTCCGAACCTCGTTTCGATACGTCTGGGACGGAGAGGAGAGCCTTCCGGGCTTCATGTCTTTTCCAAGACCGCGGCGCGCTGCCGGAAGGCTCTCTGTGTAGTTAACCCCAGGCCTTGAGCGCGTGGATATCGTAACCTGCCTTGCGGATCGCGGTCGCGATCGCCTCCTCCTCTGCAGACGTGCCGATGTCGATGAGGCGATTTTGCAGATCGCAGGCGACGTCCGCCGAGGCATCGACGGTTTTGACCGCCTTTTCAATAGATGCGGCGCAGTGGCCGCAGTTCATGTCAGGAACGCTGAATTTCATGATAGGCTCCGTTGGTTGAATTCCGACGGTTTCCTCGTTCCAGTTACAGGAAGGTCAAGCGAAAAAAACGTCTTGAAAAAAGTTTTGACGCGGCCTTGACCTTCCAGTGACTGGAAACTCCATCTGAGGGACATCGATTAATTCATGCTGGAGTTGGACCCATGTCCGTCCATCCGAAATTCACCCTGTCGGTACAGGGAATGACCTGTGCATCCTGCGTGAGTCGCGTTGAACGCGGCCTGGCTTCCGTCGAAGGTCTCGGCGACGTTGCCGTCAACCTGGCAACGGAGAGCGCCCGGTTTTCATCCGCGCCGGAAAACGTTGCGGCGGCCGTGGCCAAGCTAGAGGATCTCGGTTATCCGGCGCGGACGCAGACGGTCGCCCTCAACATTGAATCCATGTCATGCGCGTCGTGTGTGGGCCGTGTCGACAAGGCGCTAGAAGCCGTGCCCGGTGTGCTGAGCGTCAGCGTGAACCTGGCAGCCGAAACGGCAACCGTTGTCTATGCGGAAGGTATCACGTCTGTTCAGGACCTTATGAAAGCCAGCGCGGAGATCGGCTACCCGGCGCGCGTCGCGGAGGCGGGTGCCGCACAGGACCGGAGCGAGCGCAAGGCGGAAGAGGCACGCGAGCTCGCCCGGAAAATGGCGATTGCCGCCGCCTTCGCCCTGCCGGTGTTTCTGATCGAGATGGGCGGCCATCTGATCCCGTCGCTTCATCATCTGATCGCGGCCTCCATCGGTCAGGAGGCAAGCTGGGTCCTGCAATTCGTGCTGACAAGCATTGTTCTCTTCGGTCCCGGCCGTGCCTTTTATACGAAGGGCATTCCTGCGCTGTTGAAAGGCGCGCCGGACATGAACAGCCTTGTGGCGGTTGGCACGGGGGCAGCCTTTCTCTACTCCGTCGTCGCGACGTTCCTGCCGCAATTCGTGCCGGACGAGGTGCGTGCCGTCTATTTCGAGGCAGCGGCGGTGATCGTCGTTCTGATCCTGCTCGGGCGTTTTCTTGAAGCGCGCGCAAAGGGGCGCACAGGAGCGGCCATTCAGAAGTTGCTTGGCCTGCAGGTAAAGACGGCCCGGGTACTGCGCGGCAACGAGATGACAGAAGTTCCGATCGAGACGCTTGCCATAGGTGACGTGGTGGTGGTTCGCCCCGGCGAGCGCATCGCCGTCGATGGTGAAGTGGTTGAAGGATCGTCTCATGTCGACGAGAGCATGATCACCGGCGAACCGATCCCGGTTGCGAAGTCCTCGGGAAGTGCGGTGACCGGCGGTACGGTCAACGGTGCCGGCGGGCTTCAGTTCAAGGCAACGCGCGTCGGGGCGGATACGACCCTTTCCCAGATCATCCGTATGGTCGAGGAGGCACAGGGCGCCAAGCTGCCGATCCAGGGGCTGGTTGACCGCATCACGTTGTGGTTCGTGCCGGCGGTCATGGCTGTTGCCGCGCTCACGATCCTCGTGTGGCTTGTCTTCGGTCCTGATCCCGCCCTCACGCTGGCGCTTGTTGCCGGTGTATCGGTGCTGATCATCGCGTGTCCCTGCGCCATGGGTCTGGCGACCCCGACCTCCATCATGGTGGGCACAGGCAGGGCTGCGGAAATGGGTGTTCTCTTCCGCAAGGGGGACGCACTCCAGCAGCTTGCGCAAGTCGGCATCGTCGCGCTGGACAAGACCGGCACCGTTACCGAAGGCCGGCCTGAACTCACTGATCTGGTGCTTGCGGAGGGATACGAGCGATCCTTCGTTCTCTCGCGGATTGCCGCGGTCGAGGAACGCTCGGAGCATCCCGTTGCCGAAGCCATCGTACGGGCTGCAGCCAATGAAGGGCTGGATCGGCCTGACGTCGACGCGTTCTCCTCGATCACGGGGCATGGCGTCAGCGCTCTGGTCGGAGGTCAGAGGATTCTGGTTGGAGCAGACCGGCTGATGGCCCGGGAAGGGATTGCGATCGAGTCTCTTGCAAGCGAGGAAACCCGGCTGGCCAGACGTGGCCGGACGGCACTCTTTGCGGCCATCGACGGAAAGATCGCCGCTGTCATCGGTGTCGCCGATCCGGTAAAGGCTTCGAGCCGCGCCGCCATTGCAGCGCTCCATGCCCAGGGCCTGCAGGTTGCGATGATTACCGGCGACAAGCGGGAGACCGCCGAGGCGATTGCTGCGGAAACCGGCATCGATACCGTCATCGCCGGCGTGTTGCCCGATGGCAAGGTTGCCGCCTTGAACGAACTCAAGGGAAAAAGCGGCCGGATTGCCTTCGTTGGCGACGGGATCAACGATGCCCCGGCACTGGCACATGCCGATGTCGGGATCGCGATCGGTACCGGCACGGATGTGGCCATCGAATCCGCCGATGTGGTGCTGATGTCGGGCGACCTGCGCGGTGTCGTGAATGCCCACGAGGTTTCCCGCAGGACCATGCGCAACATCAAGGAGAACCTTTTCTGGGCCTTTGCCTACAACACCGCCTTGATTCCCGTTGCCGCAGGCGCACTTTATCCTGCATTCGGAATGCTGCTTTCGCCGGTCCTAGCGGCAGGTGCCATGGCGCTGTCCTCGGTCTTCGTTCTGACCAACGCCCTGCGGCTGCGTCGCATCCGGCCGGCCATGGATGAAACGAAACCGCATGTTTCCGTCGCGCCGAACACGGCTGCCGTGCCGGCGGAATAGGAGGTTTGTCATGAATATCGGAGAAGTCTCCCGTCAGTCCGGGCTCCCCGCGAAGACCATTCGCTACTATGAGGATATCGGCCTCATCAGGCCGCTGCGAACAGGCAATGGTTACCGGGCCTTCCAGGACAAGGACCTCGACCGGCTCGCTTTTCTCGGGCGGGCAAGGGCGCTCGGTTTCAGTATCGAGGAATGCCGCACGCTGATGACGCTTTACAACGACGACAGGCGTGAAAGCAGTCAGGTGAAGAGCATCGCGGAACACCACTTGCACAGGATCGATGAAAAGATCGCGCAGCTTCAGGCGATGCGGACAACGCTCGCCGACCTCGCGAAAGCGTGTTCCGGAGACCACAGGCCCGAATGCCCGATCCTTGAGGACCTCGCGGGCGAACGCGTGCGATGAGCCGGAACAGGGGCTTGCGCGTTGCCGTCATCGCGGTTCTCGTGATCGCGGGATATTTCCTCCTGTTCCGCCAGGAACCGGAAAAACCGGCATCCGGAGCTGTCATGGTTCAGGTGAGCGTTCCGCTGCTCAATGGTGCGGCAAGCGAAGGCGAACGGGTTTTCAACGATTATTGTGCAGCCTGCCACGGCCGCAAAGCCGCGGGGCAGGAAGGGATCGCACCGCCCCTGATCTACAGGATTTACGAGCCGTCGCACCACGCAGACGGTTCGTTTTTTCTTGCAGTCAGGCAGGGCGTGCGCGCTCACCACTGGCCGTTTGGCAACATGCCGCCCGTCGAAGGCTTGACCGACAGGCAGGTTGAACAGATTGTTGCCTATATTCGGGTGTTACAAAGGACCAACGGGATCCAATAGGCCATTGTTGATGAAACGGCGTACCTTCCTTGCAGCAGTTTTGAACACCATCCTTGCGGTGGCTTTCATTGTTGCCGGCGGATCGTTCAGCCACACCCTTGCCAGCCCACCTCACGAACATACCCATGAAGCTGCCGTCGACGGCAGTCATGTGCACGATCATGCGGAAGCAAATACGGACCGGCTCGTGGCGGAGAATGAAACCGTCCATTGCGGCGCCAACCTGCTTGCCCTGACACCGGACGATCGCCTGATAGTTCCGGATTTTCTGGATGACCCCCTCGGCACATCCCCTGCGACGGCCATCTCGCGCGTTGCAAAGATAGAAACTCCTCCTCCGCGACCGACCTTCCTGTCCCTTTGAAATCGCTGCTTTCGGCGGGCGAACCGCCGGTAAATGGATACAGGAATAGATCGATGAAATTTAAGGTTTTGACGGTCGCAGGCACGCTCCTGCTGACAGGTGCTGTTGTTGCTTATGCCCACGGCGGTGCGTCGGGCGTTGTCAAGGAACGCATGGACGCCATGGGAGAGATGGGGGAGGTAATCAAGTCCCTGTCGGCGATGATGCGCGGTGAAACGGCGTATGATGCAAATGCCGTGCGCAATGGCGCGGAGGTGATCCGGTCCCATTCGGGCGAAGCCATGACCACGCTCTTCCCCGAACACAGCACGGACGGGCCCTCCGAGGCCAAGCACGAGATCTGGACCGAATGGGAGCAGTTCACGGCTCTGGCTGGCCAGTTGCAGCTTTTCGCGACCGGTCTCGAGCAAGCCGCAGACAACGGTCTTGCCCATTCCGGCAACTCTGCCGGCATGGACCAGGGAAGCATGATGGGCGGCAATTCCATGATGTCTGGAGGGGGCATGATGGGGGGGGCACCGATGATGATGGGCGATGCGGGACATATGGCCGACCCGGAGATGATCGCCCGGATGCCTGCAGACGGCGTCTTCAACATGCTGGTTCAAACTTGCTCGGCGTGTCACTCCAAGTTCCGGGTCGAGAAGAAATAGGCAATGTTCCAATGGATCATTGTTGCGACGGCCGGTCCCGCGTTAGCGGGAGCGGTCTTCGCTGCGCTGCATTTCTGGCCGATAGGCAAACCTGAGGAAATCGGAAATCTTGCCGGAGATGCGGGACGGGGTGCGTACCTTGCCAGGATGTCGGGCTGCATTGCTTGCCACACCGACGTGAGCGGGGGTGGCAAGCCGCTTGCCGGTGGCGTGCGACTGCCGACCGAATTCGGCACCTTTTATTCCCCGAACCTGACCACGGATCCTGAACACGGCATCGGCAACTGGACCATCGGAGATTTTGCCAGGGCATTGCGCCAGGGTGTCTCGCCGGAGGGAACGCCTTATTATCCGTCGTTTCCCTACACGTTCTACAGCACCTTCAGTGATCAGGACATCGCGGATCTCTGGGCAGCCTTCAAGACCGTGCCTCCCGTCGACGAAGCCTCGAAGCCGCACGATATGATGCCACCGTTCAACCTGAGGGCAGGCCTGAAGGTCTGGCGGGCGCTCTATCACGAACCGGAACCCTTCATGCCGGAGCCGGACAAGGATGAGCTCTGGAACCGGGGCAAGTTCATCGTGGAAGGTCCCGCCCATTGCGGGGCCTGTCATACGCCTCGCAACCTTCTGGGCGCCACTCAGGCCGAACTGGCCCTGCACGGCGCGCAAGGACTGCCGGACGGAGGAAAATCCCCGCCCATTACGAGCACTTCGTTGAAACGGGAGGGGTGGACTGTCAGCACGCTTCAATACGCCCTCAAGACAGGGATCATGCCCAACGGCGATGTCTTCGGGGGATCCATGGGCGAAGTTGTCCGCGACGGAACGGCCTTCCTGACGGAAGAAGACCGGCAGGCGATCGCAACCTATCTGCTCGAAAGGGACGAATGAGGACATGGTGCCGGGATGCGGTCCGCTTGAACAGGCTGATGCGTGCGCAACGCCTGTGCCTGTCACGGCGCACCCGCGCTTTCTTCAGCCGGGATCGCACCTGCCTGCGCTGTTCTGTCCAATTTCAGTTGTGGCTTTGCGGTGGTGTGTGAGGTATCCAGAGTACATGCGCAAGATTGTAGCGACATTGCTGATTATCCTGTTCGCGGGGGTCCATACGGCCGCCGCCTACGGCGATGTCGAAGTCGCAATCGTCGCCGAAGATCAGATGGCTCCGGTTGATGTCTCCGATGAAGCGCAATCTTTCCCCACACATCACGTCAAATGCTGCGAGACTTCCGGTAAACCCGGAGCAGCCTTGAAGATTTCCGGCTGCAGCGCGGATTGCGTGTCCCTTCATGTGGACTTCGTGATCCTGCAGTTCCAGGACAGTGCGGCGCTTGAGATCGCCCCTCAGCCTGCCTATTCCGGCGGCACGCCGGTTCCGCACCTCCGACCTCCGAGAAACGTCTGAGCCTTCGCTCCGGAGCGCCTCATTGCGCTCTTCAATAGACATTTGTTGGAACCGGTGAACGGGAATATTTGCGCGCTTCAGCATCTGCAGGGCAGCGACCGTTCACCCTGAAACGGAAGGTGAATGCTCAATGAGCTCACATGATTTTCTGACCGCCAGATCCGTGTCGAGATCTTCGATGCGGCAGGGCGGAACGTCCGGAGTGTCACCCCGCATGCGTTTGAACGGACACGTTCTTTTCATGCTGGCCTGCTGCGCTGTCATGCTTGGTGCGACCGGTGTGCTGATTGCCGGCGCGCCGGCCGGGCAGTCCCCGCTGCAGACGCTGCTCCTGGCAGCTCCGATGCTAGCCTGCTTGGTCATGCATCTTTTCATGCACCGGCTTGCAGGCAAGACGTACGATGCACATGCGGGAAAGGACCGGAACAATGATTAAGCAGGGTCTTGCGCTTCTCATGCTCGGAAGCGTCCTGTCGCTTTCACCGGCTGCCTTTGCCGACGAGGACAACACGATCACGGTCTACAAGTCGCCCTGGTGCGGATGCTGCGAAATCTGGACAGATGCCGCCAGGGAATCCGGCTTCCATGTTGTCATAGAGGACATGGAAGACCTCTCCGGGATCAAGCAGCAGGCGGGTGTGCCCGATGATATGCAGGCGTGTCATACGGCAGTCATCGGCAAGGACCGCAAATACATCATCGAAGGGCACGTGCCGCTGGAAGCGATCCGGAAGATGATGACGGAACGGCCGGACATTCGCGGCATCGCCGTGCCGGGCATGCCCCAGGGCTCGCTCGGCATGGGCTACGATCCGGAAGCCAGGTATACGGTCTTCGCGCTTGGCAAGAATTCATCCGATGAACCGCAGCCCTATATGACCATGGGCGAATGATCCTCGGATGATGAAGCTGACAAGAAGATTGTTAATTGCCGGGACGGTGAGCCTCACAGGGCTCGCCGTCAGCGGCTGCCGCCGCCTCATGAACCGGCCATCTGCGAAATGATCGACGACCAAGTCTTGGAACATCGGTTGCCAAGCTCCATATGACGCAGGGTCACTGCAATGGTGGTTAAATGCGCCTATCACGGACATTTCAGTTGCCGCCTTCCGGTGCCCTCGTTACAGAATATCTGTTTCCCGGTTAGGTGGTCCGTGCGCAACCTGCTTCAGATAATCATTGCAGGCATCTTTCTTCTCGGAACCGTTCTTCCGGGAGCAGATGCGCATGCTCGGGTTGCCGCCGATCAACTGGTGTCGCACCAGGCCGCACAGTCCATGGGGCACATGCACCATGTCCAGCATCACGCCGTCACGAGCGGCCAGTTGGCTGACTGCCCCGCCGCCATGGCGAAGAAGAGCGGAAAAACCTCTACCGAGACCTGTTGTCCGTCCTTCTGTTTTCTCGATCTGGCGGTCCTGCAGGTGCCGGTCTTCTCCGGTTGGGGAATGCTGCCGCCCTATCAGCCATCGGCCGGTTCGCTTTCCGGCGCTTCCGATTACAGCGTAGAGCGCCCTCCCAGACGCTGATCTCGACCCGTTTCTATCCGGGCAAGTCATGCGCCGTTTTCCACGGCGACATTTGCACAATCGAGATCAGTGAGTTTCAATGAAGCTAAGCGTTATTGCAGCGCTCTCGCCGCTATTGGTCGGGGGCTGCGCATCGACAGCATCCCTGCCGAGCCTTTCCGCCGGCCCGGGCCCGGAAGATCCGGGCACGGCCATCCATGCCATTTATCCGTCTTCTGTGACCGCAGGTTATACAGCGCGCGGCCCGGTAGAACCGGGCTCCTGGCGCAAACTCAATGACGATCAGGCCTCCGGTCACGGAGGTGGGTCGTGAAGACACTTGCAGTGAAGTCGCTCCTTGTTGCCGCATCTGCCGTTTTGCTGGCCGGATGTGTTTCCCCGGATCAGGTTGCCTCCTATTCCGAAAGGCAACCCGGTTTCCTGACGGTTTCTTCCGGAGCCGCCACACGAACGGGCAACAAGGAAACCGTCTGGATCGAGAACGCGGACCAGGCCAGGGTGGTCTCCGACCGTGTCCGCGCAATGGTGCACAAGAAGACGATCGGTGCGGATACCGCGGTCCAGGTTGCCCTTCTCAACAATCGCGGCCTTCAGGCATCCTACGCGGCACTCGGCATGAGCGCTGCGGAGGCGTGGCAAGAGACAATGCTGGAAAACCCGGTCGTTTCCGTCGGCTTTCTCGGCCTTGCCCATCCCGAGATCGGCGGACTGCGCACGATTGAAAGCACGATTGTCGCCAACCTGCTGTCGCTTGCGACGCAAAAACAGCGGGTCGACATCGCGGATACCAGGTTCCGCCAGGCGCAGGCCATTGCGATCAGCGACACGCTTTCCCTCGCCGCGGAAACCAGACGAGCCTGGATCGACGCGGTGGCCGCCTTCGAGACGGTCGCCTATCTCAACCAGGCGCAGGTCGCGGCGGATGCGGCATCGCAGCTTGCCCAGAAACTGGGCGAGACCGGTGCCATGCCCAAGGCCGGTCAGGCGCGTGAACATGCTTTCTATGCCGAACTGACCGGCCAGAAGGCGGAAGCACGGCTGGCTGCGGCCCTGGCAAAGGAGCGGTTGACGCGCCTGATGGGGCTGTGGGGGCAGGATGTACAGTATTTCGTACCCGACAGCCTGCCGGGCCTGCCGAAAGCGCCGCGCGGCAATCCGTCGATCGAGGCCGATGCCCTGCGCAACCGGATCGACCTCCAGGTTGCAAAGCTTGAGCTCGAGGCCGTCGCCAAAAGCTACCGCCTGACGGAGGCAACCAGATACGTCACCGATCTGGAACTCATCGCAGGCGTAGAGGCGGAGCGGGAGGTCGAGACCGAGTACGAGCTCCATGGAGCAGAACTCGAGGAGAAATCCAAGTCCAAGACCATCGTCACGCCGCAGATCGAGCTGGAATTTGCGATCCCGATCTTCGACAGCGGCAAGGCAAGACAGCGCAAGGCGGAATACGCCTACATGCAGGCGGCAAACAAGCTTGCCGAAAAGGCCGTGAACATCCGTTCGGAGGCCCGCTCGGCCTACACGGCCTACAAGTCCTCGCACGAGATTGCCCGGCATTATCGCGATGCCGTCCTTCCGCTGCGCAAGTCGGTCGAGGAGGAAAGCCTGCTCACCTACAACGGCATGATCACCAACACCTTCGATCTGCTTGCGGACACAAGGGCGCGTATCGACACCCAGCTTCTGGCCGTCAATGCGCGGAAGAACTTCTGGCTTGCCGATGCGGATCTGGCGGCGGCCATTTTCGGCGGCGGGATGGACGGGGACGCTGGTGGCTCGGCGCCCGTGAGAACCGCCGAAGCCGGAGGCGGCGGCCACTGATGATGCCACACGAAAGGATCATGACGATGATGAACAGACGTCAGCTTCTGGGGGCGGGTGCAGGCGGTGCCGCACTCGTGTCCACCGCCGCGTGGGCAAAGACATCCAACGTGGGGTTGCCGGAAGCCGCCCTCATGGACGGGCCGTCGACACAGGCGCCGAAAGCGCCGGCGACGGGAACGCCCTACAATCCCGTCGTCACGCTGAACGGCTGGACGCTGCCCTTCCGGATGAACAACGGCGTGAAGGAATTTCACCTGGTTGCCGAACCGGTGGAGCGGGAACTGGCGGACGGCATGACCGCCTATCTCTGGGGATATAACGGCCAATCCATCGGACCGACCATCGAGGCGGTCGAAGGCGATCGTGTCCGGATCTATGTCACCAACAAGCTCCCCGAGCATACCTCGGTCCACTGGCACGGGATCATTCTGCCTTCCGGCATGGATGGTGTCGGCGGCCTGTCGCATCCCGGCATCCCGCCGGGTAAAACCTTCGTTTACGAGTTTGATCTCGTGAAGTCCGGCACCTTCATGTACCACCCGCATGCGGACGAGATGGTCCAGATGGCGATGGGCATGATGGGCTTTTTCATCGTGCACCCGAAGGATCCGTCCTTCATGCCGGTCGATCGCGACTTCCTGATCATGCTCAACGCCTTCGACATCGATCCGGGCTCCTACGTGCCGAAGGTCATGACCATGACCGATTTCAACCTGTGGACCTGGAACAGCCGGATCTTCCCCGACATCGATCCGCTTGTGGTGTCGAAGAACGACCGGGTGCGGGTGCGTGTGGGCAACCTCACCATGACCAATCACCCGATCCACATGCACGGTTATGACTTCGAGGTCACCTGCACCGACGGCGGCTGGGTGCGTCCGGAAGCCCGCTGGCCGGAGGTCACCATCGACATCCCGGTCGGAGCGATGCGTGCCTACGAGTTTGATGCGGTGCATCTTGGCGACTGGGCGATCCACTGCCACAAGTCGCACCACACGATGAACGCCATGGGCCATGACGTGCCGACCTTCATCGGTGCGGACAAGTCTGCGTTGACCCGCAAGATCCGGCTGTTGCAGCCCGAATACATGCCCATGGGCAGCAACGGCATGGCGGAAATGGCGGAAATGTCCATGCCATTGCCCGACAACACCGTGCCGATGATGGCCGGCTGGGGGCCTTTTGGCCCGCTCGAAATGGGCGGCATGTTTTCCGTCGTGAAGGTCCGCGAAGGCATTTCAGCCGGCGATTACAGCGATCCCGGCTGGTACGAAAACCCGCCCGGAACCCAGGCCTGGGAATGGACCGGCGACCTGCCGGAAGCCAGCCGCGCAGTGCCTTCTTCCGAAGCGGTCCCGCCGGCATCGGGTGGGGCGGCAACCAGCGACCCGCATGCCGGTCATGCCGGCCATGCCGGACACAAATGATCGAAATCACTCTCAAAAACAGGAGAATGGAATGAACAAGCTTATCGGTCTCATCCTTGCAGGTGCTCTCGGCACCGCTCTTTCGACCGCTGCCTTTGCCACGGAATACACCAAGGGTACCGTGAAGAAGATCGACCTGAAGGGCAAGAAGGTCACCATCATTCACGAGGAACTCAAGAACCTCGACATGCCCGCAATGACCATGGTCTTCCGCATGGCCGATGACGCCATGCTGGAGAAGGTCCAGGAAGGCCAGGAAATCGAGTTTTCGGCGGACCGGGTCAATGGCAACTTGACGGTCATAGAGTTGAAGGAATAAGCGGTATTTGCGATTGGCGTCGGAAAGGGGCGGGTGAGGAAACGCACCCGCACTTTCCGGCACTTTTCGCTATCAGGATACGGAGCATCCGGATTTGGACGTGGCCGTATTTGACTTTTTCAAATGATTAGCGGCCTGCCCCCTCACGGCCCCCACGTTGAACTCAAGTGTTCTCCAGATGACCAACGTTGGTCAAAGGAGAACAGAAATGGGTACTGCACAATTTGATCCGAATGCATTGGGGCGCCCGGCATGGAATGCCGGTCGAAAGGTCGGCGTCAAGAAGCCGTTGAAACAACGTCAGATCTGGGCAATCCGCTTCTTTCTCGATCGGGAAGGGCGCATGAGAGATCGTGCGTTGTTTGATCTTGCGATCGACAGCAAGCTGCGCGGCTGCGATCTCGTGAAGATGAAGATTTGAACGCTCGTCACTGGAACCGAAATCCGATCCCGAGCGATGGTCGTTCAGCAAAAGACCGGCCGACCAGTTCAATTCGAAATAACTCCAGATGTGAGGGCGAGTTTGCTCGCGTGGCTCGAACGGCGCGGCGGATCGATCGACGACTATGTCTTCCCCAGCAGAGTTGACCACACCGATCATTTGAGCACTCGCCAGTATGCCCGCCTGGTGGACGAATGGGTGACCGCGATCGGACTACGCCGTGAAGACTACGGCACCCACTCGCTTCGGCGCACCAAGGCCGCGATGATCTACAAGGCGACCGGCAATCTTCGAGCCGTACAAATCCTTTTGGGGCATACCAAGATCGAAAACACGGTCAGGTATCTGGGCGTGGATATCGAAGATGCCCTGGAGCTAGCGGAACATACTGAGATTTGAAAACGTGCGGCCCCGCACACTGCGGGACCGCGCACAACATGGCAATTTCCTACGTGCAGACTGCCGCCAACCAGCGGATTTGCGCGCCCATTTTTGTCATTTCGGCCTTTTGCTCATAATCTTGAGAGCGGACATTCTTCACGACTATCCGCAAGGCCTCCGTTGAAAGTAACCAACCGGTAGCGAGGGCTTGCCATTCAATGTGATTGCGGCATTGTCAAACCGAGCCTGAAGACTGCTCCAGGCTGCAGTCGAGCAAACTTAACGTGCCAGGTTGTGCATCACCTTTATCAGGTCCGACTTGCCCTCAAACCCGATGCCCGGCAGTTCGGGCATCACGATATGGCCATCTGAAACCGCAACGCCATCCGGAAACCCTCCATAGGGCTGGAACAGATCCGGGTAACTCTCATTGCCCCCAAGCCCCAACCCTGCCGCGATGTTGAGCGACATCTGGTGTCCACCGTGGGGTATGCAGCGCGACGGGGACCAGCCAAGCTCATCGAGCACATCGAGGGTGCGCAGATATTCCACAAGGCCGTAGGAAAGGGCGCAGTCGAACTGGAGCCAGTCCCGGTCCGGACGCATCCCGCCGTAGCGGATCAGATTGCGGGCATCCTGGTGCGAGAACAGGTTTTCTCCCGTTGCCATGGGACCAGGATAGAATTCCGGCATCGCGGCCTGAAGCTGATAGTCGAGAGGGTCGCCGATTTCCTCGTACCAGAACAGCGGATATTGCCGCAGCATCTTTGCGTAGGCGATGGCGGTTTCAAGATCAAACCGCCCATTTGCGTCCACGGCAAGCCGGGCCTCGCCGTCGATTTCAGCCAGCACTGCTTCGATCCGGCGCTGGTCTTCTGCCAGCGTCGCCCCGCCGATCTTCATTTTGACCACGTTGTAGCCGCGGTCGAGATAACCGCGCATCTCCTTGCGCAGGGCACTGTCGTCCTTGCCGGGATAATAGTATCCGCCGGCGGCATAGACGAAAACGCGCGGGTTGGCCTCGAGGCCCTTTCGCTCGGCGAGCAGGCGGAACAGCGGCTTGCCCTCGATCTTCGCGATCGCGTCCCACACAGCCATGTCGATCGTGCCGACCGCGACAGAGCGCTCTCCGTGCCCGCCCGGCTTTTCGTTCTGCATCATAGCCGCCCAGATCCGGTGGGCATCCAGGTTCGTTCCTTCGTCGTTCAAAAGCGACGCGGGTTCGGCTTCAAGCACGCGGTCGCGAAACCGTTCGCGGATGAGCCCTCCCTGCCCGTAACGGCCGTTGGAGTTGAAGCCGTAGCCCACGACCCGATGCCCGTCCCGGACGACATCGGTCACAACGGCCACAAGACTTGCCGTCATCTTGCTGAAATCGATATAGGCGTTCCGGATTGGCGAGGAGATCGGTTTTGTGACCTCGCAGATATCGACAATGCGCATTGGCGTTTTCCTGTGTTGCTGCAAGCGTGGGCGTTGACGGGGAAACTAGACGAAGACAGCTTCAGCCGGCCAATGCCGTTTCCGGGTATAATTATGCATAAATGACATAAATCAGATGCCGTCGGCATTCACCGCCTTCTGCCAGAACGCTTCGCTGTGAGCAGACAGGCGCGAACGTGGCCGGTAGATAACGACTTCAACCTCGATGTCCCGGTCTTGCCCGCCCGACCGCACGAGACTGCCACGGGAGAGTTCCGGCTCTGCAAGCGAAAGCGGAAGGAAGGCGACGCCCTGACCTTCCTTTGCCATTTCAAGATTGGCGGAAGCGAGAACGGAACTCATGGCGACGCGAAAGGGTGGGCGCCCATGGACCGCCCAGTAGGATTCCAGGATGGTGTGCAGCCCTGAGGCCGCAGCGTAGGAAATGAACGGGATGTCCGGCAGTCCGGCTTCCAGGCTCCAGATTGGGTGCTCGCCGGAATCCGGCGCACAGAGCGGGACGAGACAGTCTCTTCCGATGGTATGGTAGGTGAATTGCCTCTCCGGCAAAACCGCAGGACCAACCGGTCCTCTGTGACAAATGAAGAAATTGACATCACCGCTTTCCATCAGCCGGATGCATTGTCGATGTGTGTCCGAAACCATGTTGAGCGTGCCGACTTCGCCGGGTCCCGCCACCTGCATCAGCCAGCGGGGTACGAATGTGTAAGACAAGGCATGAGTGGCAGCGAGATTGAGGAAGCGCTGCGCCTGCCCCGCAGCTTCCAGAGCTTCCAGACGGGCGTCGGAAAGCAGTCTGACGATTGCTTCCGCCCGGGACTGGAACGCCTTGCCTGCCGGCGTCAGAGCGACCTGCCGCGTGGTGCGAACGACAAGGGGGGTCTGGATGGCGCTCTCGAGTGCGCGGATGCGGCGGCTGAATGCGGGTTGGGTCAGGTTCCGTTTTTCGGCCGCGCGTGAAAAATTCATTTCGCGCGCCAGTTCGAGAAAGTCCTCAAGCAGCGCCAGGTCCATAGGCCGACCTTCCTTCCAATCCATGCGATTTCTGCATTAGTAGCAGGTTGTCGCATTCAACGCGATGCCTACCGCCCGCGATTGAGATGATGACCGGAGATCTGGAACGGTTCGGCTGCATTGGCCTTTTGCAACCGCTCGGCAAGCGCGTCGACGAAGAGGCGCACCTTTGCGGTCAGGTTGTGACGCTCCGGATAGATGGCCGAAATGTTCGCTGTCTGGAAATAGTCCGGCAGAACGACCCGTAGACGTCCTTCCCGAACGTGGCTCGCAATATCCCACTCGGACCGAAGCATGATGCCATGGCCTGCCAGCATCCATTCGCGCGCAATTTCGCCGTCGTTCGAACTCAGCCTGCCGTTCACGCGCGCCGAAGCGGCTTCTCCTCCCAGGTCGTCGAACCTCCAGATATCGTAGATGTCATGCTCCTGTCTGAGCACGATGCATTCGTGATCCTTCAGGTCCTTCAATACTTTCGGTTCCCCATGCGTTTCCAGGTAAGAGGTCGAGGCACACATGAAGCGCCGGTTCCTTTGCAGAAGACGCTGGATCAGGTTGCTTGTCGGCGGATTGCCGAACCGGATGTTCAGATCGAAGCCCTGCTCGATGATGTTCATCGGCGCATCGGTCACCACCAGCTGGACGTCGACGTCGGGATACCGGTCCGAGAATTCCGCAACGGTCGGCGCAATATAGGCCCGGCTGAAACCGAAGGTGGCGTTGATGCGCAGCAGACCACTGGGGCGCTCCCGTCCCACGCGGAGGCTGTTTTCCAGTTCCTCTATCTCGCCCAGCAAGCGAACCGCCTTGCGGAAATAAACCTCCCCCTCGCCTGTAAGGCTGACCCTGCGCGTCGTGCGGTTCATGAGGCGAACGCCCAGCCTCTCCTCGAGCCGGGCAAGCCTGCGGCTTACAGCCGATGCAGTCACCCCGATTTCCCGAGCCGTCTCAACGAAGCTTTCGTGCCTTGCGAGCAGCACGAAAAATCCCAGATCGCCCTCGTTCATTGATTACCTCTACGCAATAATGAAGTGCAAAATCTGAATTTAATTATTCCAACGCAGCAGTCTAGGCTCTTCTTGCCGGTCTGTGAGGAGTGACCGGACCCTGGGCGCAGCCGACCGTTGCTCCCGGGATGGAAGCAGATCGTGTCTGCAGGCCACGGCCAGTGCGGCGTGCTGCTTCAAATTCCGCCGTGCCGCGCGCGGCATTCCAAGAGGAGGAAACCATGAAGAAAACAGTCGCAACCATTCTTGTCGCGTTGCTGGGGGCGGCGGGCTCCGCTGTCGCCCAGTCGCCGGCGGATTTCCCGAACAAGCCGATGACCTACATTATCCCGTTCAATGCAGGCGGGGAATCCGACATCTCGGCCCGGTTCCAGCAGTCCGAATGGGAGAACGTGACCGGCCAGCAGGTCGTCATCCAGTATCAGCCCGGCGCGGGCGGTGCGCAGGCCTGGTCCCAGCTGAATTCTCTGCCCGGCGACGGCTACACCATCATGGGCATCAACATGCCGCATACCGTGCTTCAGCCGCTTGCCGGTTCGGTGGGATATGCAACCGAGGACCTGACGCCGGTGCACTATTTCCATTACACACCGGACGCCATCTTCGTGCGCGCGGAAAGCCAGTTCAACACGCTTGGCGAGCTGATCGAATACGCCAAGGCCAATCCGGGCCTCGTCACCTTTGCGGGGTCGGGCTCCAATTCGTCGAACAATCTCGCCGCGATCCGCTTCAACAGTCAGGCTGACGTGGTGACGACATATGTTCCTTTCTCAGGAACAGGCCCCTCCATCACCGCGGTTCTTGGCGGCTCGACGATGGCAGGTTTCAACTATGCGACTTCCGGTATCAGCCAGGGCGATGCGCTCAGGATGCTTGCGGTCGCGGCGGAAGAGCGCCTGCCCGCCTTCCCCGACGTGCCGACTTTCAAGGAACTTGGCTATGACATCGTCGGCGGAGCCTACCGCGGCGTTGCGGTTCCGGCGTCGACCCCAGAAGATCTGCGCCAGCGCATTTCCGACATCGTGTCACAGATCAATTCGCAGCCGGATTTCGTCAAGAAGATGGAAGACGGCGGCTTCGTTCTGACCGACATTGGCTATGACAAGATGGATGACTTCGTCGCCAAACGGGTCGAGGAATATACCGAGGGCGCGAAAGCGCTGGGTATCATTCAGTAACGGCATGCGAAGATGGACATTCTCGGCTACCTTCTGGACGCCCTGACGCCGTTCAACCTGATGCTCGCGCTTGTCGGCGTGGTCCTCGGAACGGTGATCGGCGCGCTGCCCGGACTCTCGGCGACCATGGCGGTGGCCGTGCTTGTCCCCTTCACATTCACGATGGATCCCGCCGCGGGCCTGATTGCCCTCGGTGCGATCTACACGGGCGCCATCTACGGCGGAGCCTTTGCCGCAATCCTTGTGAATACGCCCGGAACACCTTCGGCGATCGCGACGACGTTCGACGGCTTTCCCATGGCCAAGCGCGGCGATGGCGGGCTTGCAATTTCGCTGGCAACCATCGCGTCGGTTGCCGGCGGCATTATCGGAGCGCTTGCGCTCCTGATGCTGGCACCGCCACTCGCCAAGGTCGCGCTTGCCTTCGGGCCCACGGAATATTTCTGGCTGGCAGTCTTCGGACTGACCCTCATTGCGGCCCTGTCGGTCGGCAATACGATAAAGGGGCTGATCGGCGCCTGTATCGGCCTGTTCCTGTCGATGGTCGGCGTTGCCGTTGTCGGCGGAGACGTTCGCTACACCATGGGGATGCAGCGCTTCCTGTCGGGGATCGATCTGACCTCTGCCATCATCGGCCTTTATTGCGTGCCGGTGATCCTCGATCTCGTCGCGACCGCGGACCCGCACCTGAAACCCTCAGTCACCGGCGGCCTCAGGCTGATGGAAGGCACGCGCAGGGCGATCGCGAGCAAGGTAAATATCCTGCGCTCCTCCATCATCGGTACCGTCATCGGCATCCTGCCGGGCGCAGGCGGTTCGATTGCAGGTCTCGTATCCTATTCCGAGGCCCGCCGCTCCTCGCGCGAGCCTGAAAGCTTCGGCAAGGGCAACCCAGACGGTGTCATTGCGACGGAGGCTGCCAACAACGCGACCGTCGGAGGCGGCTTTATCCCGACACTGGTCCTCGGCATTCCTGGAACACCGCCGGATGCGATTATCCTGGGCGCTCTCCTGGTCCAGGGGATCAAGATAGGCCCGACACTGTTCACCACCGACGCACCCGTGGTCTACACCTTCATCTGGGGACTGCTGATCGCCACGGTGCTGATGCTGCCGATGGGACTTCTGATCGGACGCTACGCCTACAATTCCATCATCAAGTTGCCCAAGACCGTCCTTGCTCCGACCGTCGCTCTCCTGACGATCATCGGCTCCTTTGCGATCCATTCCAACGTGGAGGACTCGCAGCTCATGGTCGCGCTCGGGATTCTCGCCTGGATCCTGAACCGCTACGGCTTCCAGCCTTCGCCGATCGTGCTCGGCCTGGTACTCGGCTCGATCGCCGAACAGGGCTTCGTGCAGACCTGGCTCATCGGCAATGCATCCGGCCGCATTCCCGAAATGTTCTTCGGGCGGCCGATCAGCATCGGCATCATCTGCGTCGCGCTCCTGACACTCCTTTTCCCGATCTGGTCGGAATGGAAGGCAAAACGCCGTCGCCAGCTCAAGGCAGCCGGTACCGTGGTGGAGGACACCGGTGCGGGGATCGAGCCCGAAGGAAAGACCCGCAACCTGCCCTCAATGGTCATCGCCGCCCTCTTCATCGCGCTCGGCGTGTGGATCTACACCGTTGCTGGCAGCATGTCGCCCTTGGGCTCGGTGTTTCCGAAAACCATCTCCGTCGCCCTGATGGTCTTTTCCGCAATGCTGATCGTCCAGCACATCCGCCGTCCGGCAGCCCCGGCAAGTGCAAACCCGGCCTTTGACGGCGGCACCCGCCGCAGGACGGCACTCGGCGCAGTGATGATGGTGTGGGTCATTGCGATGCCCGGGATCGGCTTCCTGGCCACCAGCCTCGTTGCCTTCGGACTGATCATGGCGATCGCGGACTACGACCGTCCGGCGGTTCGTGTCTGGCTGATCTGGTCTGCCGCCGGCATCGCGATCTGTACGGGCTTCTGGTGGCTTATGGCGAACGTGCTGCTGTTGCGCATGCCCGCCGGACTGCTTTTCTGAACTGGAGTAAATCATGAGCAAGAGAACGCACAAGATCGCCGCCATCGGCGGCGACGGGATAGGCGTGGAAGTCGTCGATGCCTGCCTGGAGGTGCTGGAGGCGCTGGCCGGCCGGGAAGGCAGCTTCGAATTCGAGGTCGAGAACTTCGACTGGTCGACCGATCGCTACAAGCGCACGGGCGAATTCATGCCCAAGGACGGCGCCAATCTGTTGCGAGCCTTCGACGCGATCCTCTTCGGTGCGGTCGGCGCACCCGACGTGTCCGATCACCTGACCCTCTGGGGACTGCGCCTGTCGATCTGCCAGCCGCTCGACCAGTACGCAAATGTCCGCCCGACCCGTGTCCTGCCCGGCATCCGGTCGCCCCTGCGCCATGTGAACGGTGGAGAGCTCGACTGGGTCATCGTTCGCGAGAATTCGGAAGGCGAGTATGCGGGACAGGGTGGCCGGTCCCACCCGGGCCTGCCGCTGGAAGTCGCAACCGATGTCTCGATTTTCACCCGTGCCGGTATTGAGCGTATCATGCGCTTTGCCTTCCGGCTGGCGCAAAGCCGTCCCCGCAAGCTGCTGACCGTGGTGACGAAATCCAACGCGCAACGGCATGGCATGGTGCTCTGGGACGAGATCGCTGCCGAAATCGCACGACAATTTCCGGACGTAACCTGGGACAAGATGCTGGTGGACGCCATGACCGTACGCATGGTGATGAACCCGTCCTCGCTGGACACGATCGTCGCGACCAACCTGCACGCCGATATCCTTTCCGATCTTGCCGCCGCTCTTTCCGGCTCGATCGGGGTCGCGCCCACAGCGAATCTCAACCCCGAACGGGACACGCCATCGATGTTCGAGCCGATCCACGGCAGTGCCTTCGACATCACCGGCAAGGGCGTCGCCAACCCGGTGGCGACTTTCTGGACGGCCGCGATGATGCTGGAGCACCTCAACGAAAAACCGGCAGCCGAACGGCTGATGCGAGCAGTTGAAACCGTCACCGCCGATCCCTCGCTGCACACCCCCGATCTTGGCGGCAAGGCCACCACGCGCATGGTCACCGACGCAGTCATCGCTGCAATCCGCGGCCGCAACGACTAGGAAGCGCCATGAACAATCACTTGAAAATCGCAGTTATCCCTGGAGATGGCATCGGCAAGGAAGTCGTTCCGGAGGGGCTCCGCGTTCTCGAAGCCGCCGCCAAACGGCACGGCATCGGCATGGATTTCGACGAATTCGACTTCGCGTCCTGTGACTATTACGCGAAGCACGGGCAGATGATGCCCGACGACTGGAAATCCCGGATCGAAACCCACGACGCCTTGTTCTTCGGCGCGGTGGGGTGGCCCGACACCGTTCCGGACCACGTATCGCTCTGGGGATCGCTGATCCAGTTCCGCCGCCAGTTCGACCAGTATATCAGCCTGCGTCCCGCCCGCCTCATGCCCGGCGTGCCCTGCCCGTTGGCGGGGCGTGCACCCGGCGACATCGACATGTGGATCGTGCGCGAAAACACCGAAGGCGAATATTCCTCGATCGGGGGCAAGATGTTTGCCGATACCCCGCGCGAGGTGGTCCTGCAGGAGACCGTCATGAGCCGGATCGGTGTGGACCGGGTGCTGAAATACGCTTTTGAACTGGCCGCGAAGCGTCCGCGCAGGAGGCTGACCTCGGCCACCAAGTCAAACGGCATCTCGATCACCATGCCCTATTGGGACGAGCGGGTTGCGGAGATAGCCAAGGCCTTTCCAGATGTCGATGTCGACAAGTATCACATCGATATCCTGACGGCACATTTCGTGCTGAACCCCGACAGGTTCGACGTGGTGGTTGCCTCCAACCTGTTCGGCGACATCCTCTCCGATCTTGGCCCGGCATGCACCGGAACCATCGGCATCGCTCCGTCCGGGAACATCAATCCGGAGCGCACGTTTCCCTCGCTGTTCGAGCCTGTCCACGGCTCGGCTCCCGATATCGCGGGCAAGGGCATTGCAAATCCGATTGGGCAGATCTGGGCCGGCGCCATGATGCTGGACCACCTGGGCCACAGCGAAGCCGCGTCGGACATCGTTGCCGCAATCGAACGGGTCTTGGCCGAACAGGCGCTCAGAACCCGCGACCTGGGCGGGTCGGCGGACACGATAACCTGCGGCAAGGCGGTCGCCGATGCACTTTCCTGACAGGGGTCCGGCTGCACGTCCCGAAGGCGGCCGGCACGGCACCGTCCTGAAGGAGCTTTTCGATGTTGCTGTCGCGGCTGCGGACCCGTTGCGCGTCGTACCTTCAGCGTTGCCGCCGCGTCCGGAAGGACGCGTCGTCGTCGTTGGCGCCGGCAAGGCATCTGCCAGGATGGGCGAGGCCGTCGAGGCGGTCTGGGGGCCCTGTGAAGGCCTGATCCTGACCCGTGACGGATACGCCCGGCATCTTGAGGGAATAGAAGTCGTATGCGCCTCGCACCCGGTCCCGGATCGTCGCGGGCTAGCCGGAACGCGGCGTCTGCTTCAGCTTCTCGAAACTTGCGGAGAGGATGATTTGGTCCTAGCTCTGATTTCGGGCGGAGGCTCCGCCCTCCTCACCTCTCCGGCTGGCGATATTACCCTTGAAGAAGAGCAGGATCTGACCCGTTCGTTGCTCGCCTCGGGCGCTCCGATCTCGCAGATGAACACCCTGCGCAAGCACCTCTCCCGTGCCAAGGGAGGCAGCCTCGCCGCCGCGGCCTGGCCTGCGCGCATGCTGTCCCTGATCATCTCGGATGTTCCAGGAGACGATCCGGCAATGATCGCCTCCGGCCCGACGGTTGCCGATGAAACGTCCCCTGAAGACGCAAGGAAGATTGCCGCGTACTGGTCGATCGGGCTGACCGCGTCGATGCAGGCCGTTCTTGCCGGCCCGGCGGGTACGTGGCCTTCGGCTGCGCCCGAATTGTCGCGGGTGGAAAATGTCATGATCGCCGCACCGGCCATGTCGCTCGACGCGGCAAGGCAACATGCGGCCCGGCTGGGCATACGGGTCAGGGTGCTCGGTGATGCGATTGAAGGCGAGGCGCGCGACGTTGCGGCTGATCACGCCAGGACGGCACTCGAAGAACTCGCCGCCCTCGCTCCCGGCGAAATGTCCTTGCTGCTTTCGGGAGGTGAATGCACGGTCTCGAGGCGTGGCCGGGGAACCGGAGGACCGAATGCCGAATTCTGCCTCGCCCTCGCCTGCGCGCTGGACGGCGCCAAGGGCATCTCGGCCATCGCCTGTGACACCGACGGTGTCGACGGTGCAGCGGAGGTCGCCGGTGCCGTGATCGACGAAACGACACCTGCCCGTGCCCGGGCACTGGGGATTTCGATGCAGGCTGCACTCGACCAGAACGACAGCCATTCCTTCTTTGCCGCGCTTGGCGATCAGGTCATCTCCGGCCCGACCCTGACGAATGTCAACGATTTCCGGGCCATCCTTGTTTCGCGATGACCGAACGTCCCAATGTGTCACCTTTGCGGCCCGAACCGGTCATTCTCCTGATAATAGGGTGCTGCGATGCAGCCTGCCAACGCCGCCATTCGGTGCATTTGCGAAGAAGAGAGGCCGCCAGATGTCGGCTAAGCGGCCCCAATTCGGACTATCATCATTTTTCGGCTTACCCCTATGAGCAGCCTTTCATTCAAACTGAACAAATGATTGAAAAGAGTGGCAAGCAGAGGTGCTGCCAGGATCTCCAGAATGCCATAAAAGTGCGTCAAGTGACCTGACAGCATTTAGAACACTTTATAAAAGGGCAACTGATCGTCCCGGTCTTAAAACGACACCCGGTCGGCCCCCTTCAGATCAAGGATTTCCCTGGCTTCGTCGGGCGTTGCGACTTCGCTGCCGAGCTCTTCTACAATCCGGCGGACCTTGGCGACCTGCTGCGAATTTGACTCCGCCAGTTGTCCCCTGCTGATGAAGAGGCTGTCCTCAAGACCGACCCGGACATTGCCGCCCATCTGGCTGGCAGTTGTTGCCAGCGGGATCTGGGCATTGCCGGCTGCCAAGACCGACCAGCGGTAGGTGTCGCCGAAAAGCTTGTCGGCCGTCTTTTTCATGAAGACCAGATTGTCGATATCCGCCCCGACCCCGCCCAGGATGCCCATGACGAATTGGATAAAGACCGGTGCTTTGAACAGCCCGGCCTCCATGCAGAATTTCAGATTGTAGAGGTGGCCGACATCGTAGCATTCGTGCTCGAACTTGATGTCATGCGGCGCAAGGGTTTCGGCGGCTTCGCGAATATCCCTGAAGGTGTTGCGGAAAATGTTGCCGTCGGACTTGGCGACATAGTCCTTTTCCCAATCGAATTTCCAGCTGTCGTAGCGCTTGGCCAGCGGATGGAACGAGAAATTCATGCTGCCCATGTTCATGGAGCACATTTCGGCACTGAAGGTGGCAGCCGGCCGGATCCGATCCTGGATCGACAAGGTCAGCGAACCGCCGGTCGAGATATTGATGACCGCGTCACTTGCCTGTTTGATACGCGGCAGAAACGGGGCGAAATCGTTCGGATCGACCGAGGGAGCGCCGGTCTCGTTGTTGCGGGCATGCAGATGCAGGATCGAGGCGCCGGCCTCAGCTGCATCTATCGCCTGGCGGGCGATGTCTTCGTAGGTATAGGGCAGAGCATCCGACATTGTTGGCGTATGAATGGCCCCTGTGACCGCGCAGGTGATGATGGTCTTGTTGCGTGTGCGGGCCATGGCCGCCTCCCGATGTTAGAATTTCTTCTTCACGACCCGCCGTGCCAGCGGGAACAGCTCCAATCCGGTCCGTTCCTTGAGCGTTCCCCAGAGCCCCTTTGGCGCTTTCAGCATTACAGCGATCGCCACAACGCCGAGGATCAGCAAATAGGTCGTACCGAGATCCGAGAGTGTTTCACGCAGCAGGAAGAACACGATCACGCCGATGATCGGGCCTTCAAGGGTGCCGATGCCGCCGATCACGACAATGAAGATCACGAAGGCCGTCCAGTCGTTGACGCTGAAGGCGGCATCCGGCGAGATCCGGAGCTTCTGGAGGAAGATCAGGGCTCCAGTCATCGCCGTCAGGCCGGCGGTGAGGACGTAAACGACGAACTTGTTGCGCCAGAGGTCGATGCCGAAACTTTGCGATGCCAGCTCGCTGTCGCGGATCGCGGTCAGAGCCAGCCCGCTTCGGGATCGCAGCAACAGATAGATCACCGCAAGGACGATCACGGCCATGGTGAGCGCCAGCCAGTAGGTGGTTGCCTCGCGCAGGTCGCGGCTGGAGGCCATGTCCCGGACAATGGCGACGGGCAGGCTGGTTCCGGAGCCGCCTCCCAGCGCGGTAATCTGCGCAAAGGACAGCCGGAACACCTCGGCGATCACCCAGGTACCGATGGCAAAGTATGCTCCGCGCAGTCGGAAGATCAAAAGGGCGACCGGCACGGCGACGAGAGCACCAAGGAACCCGGCGAGCGGGATCGCGACCAAAGGAGAAAGACCGGCAAAGATCGCCAATGTGAACAGCATGTAGCCGCCGAAGCCGACAAAAGCCTGCTGGCCGACGGAGACGAGCCCGGCATAGCCGGCCAGGAGGTTCCAGAGGCAGGCGAGCGACAGGTAGAGGAACAGCTCGCTGAAAAGCCGCATGTCGGCCCGGCCCGCCCACCACGGTGCCGCGATCAGAAGGACCAGCACCAGCGTGCCCGCGACAGCCGCGATCCGGCTCGCCGTCGAGGAGCGGGAAATGGAATAGGTGTTCGGCAACGTCGTCATCAGTCGATCCTCGGAAAGAGGCCGCGCGGGCGGACGGCAAGGACGATGAGGAAGGCGATGTGACCGGCCAGCAGCTGCCAGCCCGGATTGATCTGGGCGCCGATATTCTGGCTGACCCCGAGGATGATGCCGCCGATCAGCGTGCCCCAGAGATTACCGAGACCGCCGATGATCACCGCCTCGAAGCCGAAGATCAGGCGGCCGGGGCCGATCGAGGGATCGAAGCTGGTACGGATGCCGAGAAAGACGCCTGCCAGGCCGACCACCGCCAGCGACAGGGCCATGGCGAGCCCGAAGATATGGGCCTTGTTGAGGCCCATGAGCTGGGCAATGTCCTGCTTGTCGGAGACCGCGCGGAAGGCGCGCCCAAGCGCGGAGCGGTAGAAGACCCATTGCAGGCCGGCGATCACGGCGACCGCCACAGCAAAAATCAACAGTGGCAGGAGGCCGATATTGAGGTCGCCGGGCAGGGCGAGGCTGGCGGTTTCCAGTGCGCCGGCGCTGATTTTTTGCGGGTCGGCGCTGTAGATCTCCAGAAGGCCGTTCTGGATGATGACGGAGAGGCCGAACGTGACCAGAAGCGGCGGCAGAATATCGTCGCCAAGGGTCTGGTTCAGGATGAGACGCTGCAGCCCATAGCCGATCCCGGCCATGACCGGAACGACGAGCGAAAGGGCAAGCAGTGGCGACAGGCCGAGTGTCGTCGTAATGGTCAGGCCGAGAAAGGCCGCGAGCACGATGAAGTCGCCATGGGCAATGTTCACCAACCGCATCACGCCGAAGATCAGCGACAGGCCGGCGGCGAAGAGTGCGTAGAGCCCGCCCAGAAGAATTCCCTGTAGGATTGCGTTGATCCAGTCCATCTTATACTCCGAAATAGGCGGCGCTGATGGCTTCGCGGCTCAGCTCGTCCGGCCGGCCCTGCAACGAGACCCGGCCTTCCTGAAGGCAGTAGACCCGGTTTGATACGCTCACCGCCTTGGCAATGTCCTGTTCCACGATGATCGCGCTCATGCCTTCGCCGATGATGGCGGGCAGCGCCTCATAGATGGACTTGATGATGATCGGCGCGAGCCCGAGGCTGATTTCGTCAAAAAGCAGAATGTCCGGATTGGACATCAGCGCGCGGCCGATGGCGACCATCTGCTGCTGGCCGCCGGAGAGCGCCGTGGCCGGCACATGACGGCGTTCTTTCAGGATCGGGAACAGGTCCTGGACGGTCTTCAGCGACCAGGGTCCCTTGCGGCCCATCTGACCGCCGATGATGAGATTTTCCTCCACCGACAGGGATTGGAACAGCTGCCGTCCCTCCGGCACCATCGCGATGCCGAGATGGGCCACCTGGTCGGCCCTGAGCGCGCCGACGGGCTCACCCTTCCAGATTACCATCTCCGGCTTTGTCCGGATCAGTCCCGTGATCGACCGCATCAAGGTGGTCTTGCCGGCCCCGTTGGCCCCGATGATCGCAACGACTTCCTCCGGCAGAACGTCGATTGAAATCCCGAAGAGGGCCTGGAAATCGCCGTAATGGGCTTCCAGCGCCTTTGTGGAGAGCAGGGCGTCAAGCATCGGCATCCACTCCCATGTAAATCTCTTGCACAGCCTGGCTGGCCATGGTCTCCTTCGGATCGCCATCGGCGATCTTGCGGCCGAAGTCGATGACGATCAGCCGGTCGACGACGGACAGGAGCGCATGAACGATATGCTCGATCCAGATGATCGAGAGGCCGGTCTTGCGGATGGTGTTGATGGTGGCCACAAGCTCGTGGCATTCCTTTTCGGTCAGACCGCCGGCGATCTCGTCCAGAAGCAGGATGTCGGGGCGTGCGCAGAGCGCACGCGCCAGTTCCAGGCGCTTGCGTCCGAGCAGGGTCAGTTTGCCTGCAGGCTCGTTGGCCTTGTCGATCAGCCCCGTGAGCTCCAGAATCTCAAGACAATGGGCGTTCGCCTCGGCGAGCGATCCGGCCGTGCCGTGGATCGCCGCCACCAGGGTGTTTTCAAAAACGCTCATACCGGCGAAGGGTTGCGGCACCTGAAACGACCGGGCGATACCGCTTCGACAGCGCCGCGCCGCCGACTGGCGGGTGATGTCCTCACCTTTAAGCAGGATCTGGCCGCTGTCGGCGCGGATTGTGCCGGTGATCAGGTTGAACATCGAGGTTTTTCCGGCCCCGTTCGGTCCAATCACGCCAAGCGCCTCGCCGTCACTCAGCCGGTAGCTCAGGCCATCGGCCACGGTGACCGCGCCATAGGCTTTGGAAACGCCCTTGAGTTCGAGAACAGCAGTCATGAAGACCTTCGTGTCTGTTGGCGGCGCACAGGTGAATGACCGTGCGCCGGACCCGGGTCAGGACAGGAGTTTCAACTCGCCGGTGGTGGCGATGAACGGCGCGCTGCGGTTTGCGGTGATCACCAGATCGAACCCGTTTGACCCTTTCTGCCACTGGCCGGCGACAAGGGGCGTCTTGGTCACGTTCCGCACCGGTCCGTTGCTCCAGTCCACCGGGCCGACCACCGTGGACAGTTTCGTGCCCTTGATGGCATCGAGGATCGCACCCGGATCGTCGAGATCGGCGCTGCGCCGGATCACGTCCGTCGTGACCTCGAACAGCGCGTGTTTGAAGCCGATCGGCTGGGTCCACGGCCGGCCGGAGGCGGCCATGTAGCCGTCCGCCAGTTCCTTCGCCGACACGCCGGTCAGCGACGACGAGAACGGGTGGTCGGGGGACCACCAGATCTCGGATGTCAGGCCGTCGCCGCGGTCGCCAAGAGACTCGATCACCGACGGGAACAAGAGTGCCTTGCCGATGGTGACAACTTTGGGCGCAAAACCCTGCTGGGCGCACTGGGCCCAGAAGGTCGCGAAATCCGGCGGGATCATGTTGCCCGTGATGATGTCGCAACCGGCTTCCTTGAAGGCTGAAATCTGGGACGAGAAATCATCCGTCAGCGGTTGATAGCGGCCCGGGTTCGTCAGTTGAAAGCCCTGCCCGGCAAGGGCTGGTGGGAAGCCGTGGATCTCGTCTCCCCAGGCGTTGCCGTCGGCGTCGTTCGGGAACAGGCCGCCAACCTTTTTCTGCACACCGCTTCTCTGCCAGAGATCCAGGAAGGCATTGATGACGTCCTCAAGACCCCAGAAGAAGTGGTAGGTGTAGTCGAAGCCGGTCTGCGGATCGCCGTTGCGGCCGAAGAAAAAGGGTTGCCAGGGGCAATCGGTGGTGATGCACGGAACTTCGTTGAGTTCCGCCTGGTCGGACACAGGGTTGGTGGTGTCCGGAGTGGACGCGGCAACGATGATGTCGACCTCGTCCCCGAGCAGCAGCTCGGAGGCAACTTCCGCGGCCCGGTTCGGATTCGACTGGCTGTCCTTCGAGATGATCTCGACCTGATAGGTCTTGCCGTTGTTTTCAATGCCGCCGGCAAGGGCTTGCCTGATGCCTTCCAGCACATAGTCATCCGCTTCGGCGAAGCCGGCAAGCGGTCCGGTGCGCGGGCTGACGTGGCCGATCTTGATGACCGGGTCGGCAGCATAGGCGCGCGTGCGGGTCAGGATTGCGGGCGCGGCCAATCCGGCCGATGCGCCGGCCAGGAACAGGCGGCGGGAAATACCGTTTGTCTTCCGAAATTGCGTCATCTTTTCTCCTCCCAGATGCGCTTGATACGGCGGCCTTCTAGTCCTTCAGGATCGTTTCGAGCCTCCGCAGATGAGCCGCGACGCGCTGGCGGACAGCATCCGCTTCCTCCGGCGTCCAGCTCATGAACCCTTCGCCTGTTTTCATTCCGAGCTTCCCTGCCTCCACAAGGCCGCGCAGATAGGGTGAAGGGGCTGGCCGGTTGTCCAGATCGGCCAGAACGTTTTCGTGAATATCAAGGGTGAGGTCCGTGCCGACCAGATCGGCATTGGCGAGCGGCCCCAGAACCGACAGGCGCCGGCCGAAACTGGCATTGACCACCTGGTCCACCGCTTCCGCGGTGCAGACACCGCTTTCGACGAGGTAGATAGCCTCGCGCCACATGGCGTGCTGCAGGCGGTTGCCGATGAAACCGGCAACGTCCTTTTCCACCCGCACCGGCGTTTTGCCGACGCTTTCCAACAACGCCACGGCCTTGTCGATGGCTGGTTTCAATGTCCATTCGGTGCGGATGACCTCCACCAGCGGGATCATGTGCGGCGGGTTCCACCAGTGGGTCCCGAGCGCCCGGGTCCTGTCCGCAAGATCCGACATGATGGTGGTGATCGGAATGACGGAGGTGTTGGACGCCAGGATCGCCGTTGCCGGCGCGTGCTGTTCGACTTCCTTGAACAGAGACCGCTTCAGCTCGGGTTTTTCGGGGGCCGCCTCAAAGACGATGTCCGTGCCGGCGACAGCCCGAGAAAGCTTAGGCTCCGTTGCAATCCGGGCCAACGTTTCCTCGATGGCGGGGCCGGTAACGCCCATGGCCTCAAGGCTGGAGCGTACCCGGTCCTGCAGGATCTCAAGCCCCGCCGGATAAGGGTCATACACGCGGACCTTATGTCCGGCCCGGGCAAAGGTCAGGGCAATGCCGTGTCCCATGAGGCCGGCGCCGAGAACGGCGATGATCTGTGTGTCCGCCATCGCCTAGCCCGCCGTGTAGCCGCCGTCGGCATAAAGAATATGCCCGGTGTAGAAATCCGACGCCCTGGAACTCAGGAACAGCAGCGGCCCGATCAGGTCCTCCGGTTCGCCGAGGCGTCCTTTAGGAACGCGGGCCAGGAAGCCGTCGCGGAAGCCGCGCGCCTTGTCGTCCTCTTCGAACATCCAGGCGGTCAGCGGCGAGCGGAACACGGTCGGGGCGATGGCATTGACCGTGATCCCGTCCTCACCGAGTTCGCAGCCAAGCGCCTTGGTGATGCCGTCGACCGCGGCCTTGGAGGCGCAATAGGCGGTGTAGCCGGCGGGATGTCCAAGCAGGCCGCGGGCGGAGGAGACCAGTACGATCTTTCCGCCGCTCGCCTGGGTCTTCATCTGTTTGGTCGCGGCCCGCGCCAGCAGCCACGACTGGGTGACATTGGCATCCATGACATTTTCGAAATCGCCTGGGGTCAGCGCGTCGATTTTGGCAACCTTGTTCATGCCCGATGCCACGACCAGGATGTCGAGAGCGCCGAACCGCTCCGCGGCAAGCGCGACCAACCGGTCGCAGGCGCCTTCGTCGTTCGGGCGGATGGCAAGGGCAGCTACGTCCGCGCCCAGCCCTTCGCACGCGTCCTGGACCTCAGCCAGGGCGTCGGCGTTGCCGGCCGCCAGTACCAGCTTGCAGCCCGCGCCCGCCAGCGCCCTGGCGGCCACGGCGCCGAACGCTCCGGAGGCCCCTGTGATCAAGGCGACTTTGCCGGCCACGTCGAACAGGCCAAGTGGGTTGCTCCAACTGTCGCTCATCGAACTGCCTCCGGCGGATAGGGAATGACGACCAGCAGGGTGCAGGTGTGGTTCGAGCGGTTCTCAATGGTTCTCACCTCGCCCGGCGCGATCGTGCAGCTGTCGTATTTCTTCAGGACGGTTTCCGTTCCGTCCGTCTCGACGGTCATTTCACCCTCAAGAACGACATAGACTTTTTCGAATGGGGTCGAATCCGGTCCGGCGCCGCCGCCGGGCAGAAACTGGCTGAGGCCGACCCACTGGTTCTCGGGGCCGCCAGGCTCAAATCCCTGGAGCCGCAAACCGACCACCGCCCGGTGGTTCGGTGCCTCATAGGGTTTGGCGTCCCTAAAACGTTTGACATGCATCGGCGTCCTCCCAGATTCCCGCATGCGGTGCCGGACGCCGAAACGTCCGGCACCGTCAGGTCAGAAACTCGCGCCGGCCTCGATCCGGTATTGCTGGCCCTTGTCGATCATCGCCACGAGGCGGATGATGCAGCCATCGCCGCGATCCCAGTTCCACGGGAAGAAGGCGAAGGTACAGCGCTTTCCCGTGACGGCGTCGAGATCACCGCCGGCATTCTCGATGCCGAGAATGCCGTTGCTGAACAGCTTCTGGTGCACCGGTTCCCATTCCGGGAAATCCTCTTCCCAGCCGCGACCACCGGACCATTCCCTGTATTCGGCTTCGAGATGGGGCAGGATCGGGCCGTTGCGCTGAGGACCGATGGCCGTTGCTAGCGGATGGTCGTTGGCCTGGGTGTCGTGCCCGACCACTTTGACGCCCTTTTCGACGATCCAGTCGGCGGCCGACGGGACCAGCCCCGGGCAATAGGCGAAATAGTCGCCGTCTTCATATTGCTTATGCCAGCCGGTGTTGATGATCAGTACATCGTTCTTGCGGATGGCATGGCCGCAGGCCTTTTCGAGATCGTCGCCGGTGATCTGCTCCCACTTCTTTTTCGGGATCGACACAACAAGGCCGGAGCCGAAAAAATGCGGCAGCGGCACCTCGTCGATGAACGGCGTGCCCTGCACCACATGCGCCGGTGCATCGATATGAGTCGTGACATGCATGGTGGTGGTGATGGTCTGCGACAGGACTCCAGACTTCGCCATGTAATGCTTCCGGTCAATCTGGACGTCCTGGAAATAGGGCCAGTTGGGACACTGGAAGCCGTAGCGGTGTGAGAGATTGTAGAACTCCACGCCCATGTCGTTGTCCAGGTTGCCCTGAAACTCGATCCCGCGAATCGTCACTGACATATGTGTTCCTCCCGAAGGTCAGTGATTGCTGTATTGCTTTACGGTACGATTGTATCATAATACGGTCAAGCAATTTCTCGACAGATAGTGTTTCTTTGCCTATATGCCCTGATCAACACCAAGCAGAATTGGACGCTACGACAGGGAAAGCGGGTGGGCGATGGCAGCGGACATCATGAATATCGAAAGAAAAACGCAATCAAATCAGGGCATCCAGGTCATTTCTCGGGCGGCCGAAATCCTGCGTATTCTCAAGATAGACAATTCCGGACTGAGCCTCGGACAAATTGCGGACCGCGTACATCTGCCCCGCTCTACGGTACAGCGGATCGTAAATGCACTGATCGCGGAGCGCCTCGTGATGGCCAGCGCTGCAGAAGGAGGACTGCGACTGGGCCCGGAAATCCAGTCCCTGGCCGCGGCCGGGAGGATCAACGTGGCTGAACTGGTTCGGCCGATACTGACGAAACTCTCCAAGGAGACAAAGGAGACGGTCGATCTGGCGGTCTTTCGCGAGGATCACATGGTTTTTGTCGACCAGGTCATCGGCTCGCATCGATTGCGCACTGTTTCCGCCGTGGGTGAAGTTTTCCCCATGACAGACACGGCCAACGGCAAGGCGGCGCTTGCCCTGATGGAGGACGATGTGCTGGTTGCGATCGCAGCGCCGGAGTTCAAATCCGAAAGCCAGAACCCAAAGCCGCTGTCGGAGTTCCTGAAGGAAATAGAAGATGTCCGGAAAACCGGAATTGGCTGGGATCTCGGCGAGCACACGGACGGCATATCCGCCGCCGGTTTTGCCTTCAAGGACCCGATGGGCTTGATCTATGCCGTTTCCATTCCCGTGCCATCTCACCGGTTTGACAAACTGAAAGACAAACTCGTGGAGCTGCTTCTGAACGCTCGGAAGTCAATCTTGCAGCTTATTTGATCAATGACTGGATTAGCTTCCGCTTGCGATCGACATCGACCCACAGTTTAGTGGAGGGGAACAGAAGAGTAGGGTCACATCTTACCTCTTGGAGTGACAAGTCATCTCAAAGAAAAGTGCTTTTGGATGACACGAGCACCTCTTGGGGGGCAAATTTGATGACACATAAGGAGTTTGCATTCGGACAATGAACACGTTTGGTTTGAGCTGGGAGCGCCGGCATTTCAGCGGTGGGTGAATGTCTGCATAACAGATTTGGTGCCCAGCAGCCGAAAGTCTCCTTCCGGCCCCATTTTGGCCATTGGTGATCACCGCAGCTAACGTCCACTTCCCGCCCTCAATAGACCTTCGCTCGCCCCGCGACGAACGGTAGGTTCAGGATCAGGCCGAAATCCTGCAAAGGTCCGCCTTGGAAACGCCAGGCAATCAATGTACCGCCAACGCGAACGGAACGCCCTTCCCCCACACGACGCCTCGCGCCACCGTTCCTCGCGGACGAACTCGATCAGCCACTCGGAGGGCATCGGGGCGGCGAAGGCGTAGTCCTGGAGGGCGTCGCAGCCGAGGTCGCGCAGGTTTCTGGCGTGTTCCATGGACTTCGACGCCCGGGACGGCCTTGATGCCGGGCGGCTGGCCGCTCTTGATAGTCACCCGTTAGAACAGCGCCGGGAAGGCACAGGCGGGTTCAGGCTGGTGGAACCGCAAACGCTGTCAATCGACAGATAACCTATCCCTCGCGAGTGCGCCTTTTGATGGTGCACATTTTTGAACCTTCATCCCTTGGTTCGCTGAATATGCGGGCCCCGAACGCCAACACAGTTGTTGTCCAAATCCCGATTAGTCGTTTGATACGATTTTGAATGGGGTGTCGGGGTGTGTTCTTCTCTCCTCAGTCAACCGGATCAATTCAAGATTGTATCGTCTTGTGTCTGATGTAAACGCTCCGTAATCTATTGGGTGCCGTCTTGTGTGAGGTGCAGAATGACCCCGGTGCCGTTGGTGCGTGGCAGTGCCTATTTACCGTTCGTCGAGTTTCTGGATGCTGCGGGTGTCGCAGTGGATCAGGGTATGGAAAACGAGCTGGTACCTGCCGTCGTCCGCCGGGACGGTGAGGCGTTCGTTCCGATGCATTTGGCGCACCGATATCTTGCACGCGGGGCGGAAAGACTTGGTCGGGACGACTTCGGGGTCCTGGTCGGAAAGAAGCTCGGGGTCGAGAGTCTGGGGGCTTTTGGCCGAAGCCTGCGCCGCTCGCTTTCTTTGCATGACGCCTTGGGCAAGTTCTACTCGACGTTTTCTCTCTACAGTTCAGCAGAACGGCTCTGGTGGAGGCGTGACGGTGAAAATCTTGCCTTTTTCCTGCATGCCTATTTGCAGGAAACCGAGGCCGGCAGCCGCTACGCCCGCGACTGTGCACTGCTTTTGATGCGAGATTTGATCAGGCTCGCTGCCGGGTCCGACTGGCAACCAGAAATTCTTTTGCTGAACGATCTCGAGAAAAGTGCTGCCCTGCGCCAGGAGTTTGGCGAGCCGGAAATTCGCAGATCGAAATTTAGCGGGATTTCTTTTTCCGCTGAGCTCCTTTCTGCACCGCTGCGCCAATGGAACCGTGCTGGCTTGACCGCACCCGAGTGTCAAGAACTCGGAGAGACGACACCGAGTACCGAGTTCCTGGGCTCTCTACGGCAAGTGATTGCGACTTTTCTGCCCGAAGGGCAATGCAGTCTCGTGCAGGTCGCATCTGCGCTGGGTATGAACCAACGCACCTTGCAAAGGAAACTGGCGGCCATCGGACAGGATTATTCCGAATTGCTCTCCCAGGTTCGCTTTGAGAAAACCCTGCACCTGTTCGGGAATTCCGAGCTGAAAATTCACGACATCGCTCTGGAACTCGGGTTCCAGGACGCATCCAATTTCTCGCGTTCCTTCCGGCAATGGACCGGTATGACGCCATCGCAGTTTCGAAATCAACGCAGGAATTAACTTCGCCAACAGGCTGTCAAAAATACTGGGTTCGTGTCGCGAAATGACGATACGTAAGGGCGAAGCCGGTGTAGCTTGCAGGCAGGTTTGGACATCGCTGATGGCTTCGCAAGGGGGCAGGCAATCGCCTTGAAAACGTCGACACTTTTGCAGTCCTGGCCTGTCCCGTCCCTGAAGTAGCAGTTGTTCTGGAGCAGGTGCATTAAACGCGGCTTTCTCGCCGAAAAGCGGAAACAAATAAGTATGACTTTTATCAGCTTTTCTATTGATGTAGAGGTGACGCTGGGTAATAGTCGCTACGGTAGAAATGCGTTTGTCAGAACAACCTAACAAGGCTGGCGCTGGACCAATCATTTCAATCGATTTAAATCAAATTGTAGGGAGCGCAGCTAATGCGAAAAAATCGAACAAGAGCTGCTCTTTTCACAATCATTGTCTACTGCAGTTCGCTTGAGGCGCATGCCGCGGATGTCGCGGTGCCAATTGTATCAACGCAATCATCTGAGGTCGCGTCGGGCGACAAATGGGAAGTCCAAACAACGCTTTATCTCTGGGCGACTGCACTTGAAGGATCGCTAGGCACAGGCAATCTGCCCAAGGCCGATTTCGATGTCTCCTTTTCCGATATTCTGGAAAACCTCGATGGTGCGGTCATGGGCGACATTCTGGTCCGCAAGGGCGACTGGATGTTCCTGGGAGATATCGTCTGGGCGACGCTATCCGATAAAGTTACGTTGAATGTCGCCAATTCTCCGACGCTGAAATACGATCAGCAACTCCTGATCCTCTCTGCCATCGGTGGATACGAACTTCCCCTGAATATCAACGCACTTGATCTCAGCGTCACGGCGGGTGTGCGTTACCAGCAGCTGTCTTCAGAGACGACTTTGCAATCCGGAACCTTTCCGGTGAGCGTCAACCGCGACCGGACGGAAGACTGGATAGATCCGGTGTTTGGATTGGCGCTTCAATACGAGATCAACGACCACTGGCAGATCAACGGACTGACCGATATCGGCGGCTTCGGTGTCGGGTCCCAACTCACTGCACAGGGCTTTCTTGCCGCCAGCCATAATTGGAATGACAGGGTTTCCACCGCACTTGGCTACAGGGCCATTTACACCAACTACGAGTCCGGCTCCGGATCAAACACCTTCGACTACGAAGGGACACTCCACGGTCCCTTCATGAGCCTCGGCATCCATTTTTGATCGTCCAGATTTCGAGCGGTTGACAGCGTCGGGATTGAAAAGCGGCGCACGTTTGATCCTCTGGCATGACGTGAGGAGGAATGAAACTTGGGTATTGGGAAGCTGAACAGGCGTGAAGCCATTCTGGCAACAGGATTTGTTGCCGCAAGTTCGACGATGGCCCCAGCTATCGCCGCCGACGAAGAAGCTGAACTGCTTTTTGTGCAAAGTAGTAGCGGAGCCAAATTGTCCGGCGGCAAGCTGACCCTTACGGGCACAAGTGCGAATACCTTGTACTTTACCGACCGGCCGGAACGCATCGTTGGCCGTGTGACGACGAAGGAGTTCGTAGATCACTGGGCAACCGGTGACGACAGCTTCAAGCAGGACCCGCCCAATGCGGTGTTGACCGCTGACAATGGCGGAGAGGCGGTCGAGGTAACACTGGTGCTCAAGAACCCAACGCTGGAAGGCAGCGACCTCGTTTACGAGGTGGAAATTCTTGATGGACCGTCAGAGGTCTCCGGCTCATGGGCATCGCTCTTCATTGACCTGATTGGCGCGCCCCTCACTCCCTTGTCTTATGCGGGAGTTGCACGCCGAACCGGGCGCAGAACTGCAAGACGGGTCATGTGGCGGTAGTGCCTGACCGGGCTGGCGACACGAACATTGGTCAGATTTTTCCGGACAACAAACATTTGAATGAAGCTCTAATAAGAGGGCATTTTCATGAGTTCAATTCTTAGAGTGGCCGTAGTGGGTGCATTCACGGTGTGTGGCGCCCAGGCACATGCAGAAGGCATTCACGTCGATGCGCTGAACTTCATCGAAGTCGAAACCGCAATGCAATTCGGGGTTTATCAGAAAAACGCTGGCGGCGTGAACAAGGTGCTCAATATCCGTGAGCCGACGCCCATCGACAAGCAGACGACCATCCGGATGAACCGCGACACGCTCTACAGTTTCATCGTCGTGGATATCAGTGAAGGAGCAACGCTCACACTGCCCGACGCGGCGTCTCGCTACAGATCGGTAATGGTCGTCAACCAGGCCAATTATATCAACGCAGTCTATCTCGATTCTGGAGTTCACGAGCTGACGAAACAGGAATTCGGTTCAGACCATGTCTGGATCGTCATGCGAACGCTTGTCGACTCGAACTCGGAAGAAGACATCAAAAAAGTCCATGATTTGCAGGACGGGATCAAGATCGAAGCCAAGTCGAGCAAGCCTTTCGTCGTGCCCGACTACGACATGGCCAGCTACAAGGCAACGCTTGAAGGCCTGCTTGCCCTCGGCAAGGGCGTCCCGAATTCGCACGGCTGGTTCGGGTCCAAGGAAGATACCAATCCAATCGGCCATCTCATCGGCACAGCTGTCGGTTTCGGCGGGCTGCCCGAGAAACACGCCTTTTACCTCAACATCAACCCGGACCTGCCCGTCGGTGAATATACGCTGACTGCAAAAGACGTCCCTGTTCGCGCCTTCTGGTCGGTCAGCCTCTACAACAAGGAAGGCTATTTCCAGAAAAACCCCGAGGACGCCTACAATTTCAACAGCGTAAACGCAAAGAAGAACGACGATGGCTCCATCACCATCAATTTCGGCGGATGCGAGGATGGGCGGGTCAATTGCCTGCCGGTCATGGAAGGCTGGAATTACGGCGTCCGGATGTATGAGCCGGAAGAATCGGTTCTGGATGGTAAATATCAATTCCCGAAAATCGAAGCTGTAGTGAAGTAGACCATGACAGATGAAGAGGTGGCAAAACCAATTCACAATATAATCAGGATAAAATTCTTTCTGAAATATCTTGATTAAATTTGAAAAGAGGAAAACTGCCAAACATCTTCAATAAACAATATTGACTTTCGAATGGAGAGTAGAATGAGTTCCAGTTATCACTATAGTATGATCGGTGTCGCAGCGGCGCTGATGACCTCAGCCTCAGTATGTTTTTCCGGCACAGCACAGGCGGATGTTTCCGCTGAAGTCGTCAAATCCCTCTCGGCGCCGGACTCCGTCGAAACCCGCATCGGCACGCTGGAATTCAACAAGGGTGTGCCGACCGACAAGACGGCCGAGACGGTCTTCGACACCATCGATTTCACCCGTGCCCTCAACGCCTACAACAACAGTTTCCGCGGCGCCTCAGCGCTCGCCATCAAGAAGGGGCTGGAAAGCGCCGGCCTGGGGAGCGGTGACGTCATCATCTTCTCCGACCTGATGGATTCCGCGTCGCTGTTCCTGACGGCGAATGCCGACACGGTCTATTACCTGGCCTATATCGATCTGTCCGACGGTCCGGTGGTGATCGACCAGCCGACCGATGGTCTCGGCGCCATCAACGACATGTGGTTCCAGTGGGTTACCGATGTGGGCAAGCCTGGACCGGATCGTGGCCTCGGCGGAAAGTATCTGGTCGTCGGCCCGGACTATGACGGCCCTCTGCCTCAAGGCGGCTATTTCGTCTCCCACTCCAGGACCAACACCGTTCTTTATGCAATGCGGGCCTTTATCTCGAATGGCGACGATCCGAAGCCTGCGGTCGACAACATCAAACAGAACCTGAAGATGTACCCCTATGTGCCCGGCAGTTACGGCACGCCGATTGCCGAAGCGCTCGAAGGCAAGGTGCGGCTGGCCGGCGAGCCGAAAATTCCGGAGATGAAGTTCGTCGAGGGCAGCGGACTTTCGTTCAACACCATTCCGCCGAGCGACGCAGGCTTCTTCGACATGCTCAACGAGAATGTCCAGAACGAGCCTGCGACGAGCTATGATGTCGAGCTTGCCGGGCAGCTTGCCGCCATCGGCATCGTGCATGGCAAGGAATTTGCTCCGGACGAGCGGATGAAGAAGATCCTTGCGGATGCAGCCCAGGCGGGCCAGGCATTCGGACGGGCGCTGCAGTGGCAATTTGCCATGAAGCACCCAGAATGGGCCTATTACAAGGAATCGAACTGGGGCAACATGTTGTTCGAAGGCGGAGCCTTCTTTGAGACGCCGCCGCCGCTTTTTGAAGACGGCGTGTTCAAGCCCTTCCCGCCGACGGGGGCCCGCACGCTCGACAGCCGGACGGCCTTCTACTACGCTTATACGCTCGACAGCCCCGGCATGATCATGCGCATTCCTGAAGTCGGCTCTCAGTATCTGATGAGTTTCGCCGATGCCGGAGGCAACCCATTCGATGGGTCCAAGACCTACAAGGTGACGTTGCCGAAAGGCATTCCGGCCGCCGCCTTCTGGTCCTTCACGCTCTACGACAACCAGACCCGGTCGATGCTGCAGACGCCGCAGAAATATCCGCGGGCCGGCAGCCAGTCCTATCCGAGCCCGGCAGCGGTCGCGGCCGAGGACGGCAGCACGGTGGTCTATTTCGGTCCCGAACAGCCGGAGGGTGTTGAGCGCGGTAACTGGGTCCAGACCGACCCGGACAAGGGCTGGTTCACCATCCTGCGCTTCTACAGCCCGCTTCCTGGCTTCTTCGACAAGTCCTGGCAACCGAGCGAAATAGAACTCGTTCAGTAAGGATTGATCATCGTGAGGGCGAGTGATCCTGTTTGGTCGCCCGCCCGTCCAAAGTGCGTCGTCGATACTCGAACTAAAATGGGGGTAATTATCATGAAATTCAGAAGGTTAACTATCGCGGCAAGTATCTTGTTGCTGTCGGTATCCGCCACATTCGCGCAGACCGTCGGCTTTGCCGACGCCATCAAGATCCTGGCGGCAAGCTGCGGCAAGGACATCCAGGCCCATTGCCAGTCCGCTTCGCTGGCAAACAACGGCATCATGACCTGCCTGGACAAGAACCAGTCCAAGGTATCGCAGAAATGTAATGCCGACCGCGCGGTCGTCGTTGGCCTGATCCAGGCCCGGCTGGCTGCCCAGTCTGAAGTCGCCAAGATCTGCAATCGCGACATGGCCCAGTATTGCAAGGGCGTCAAACCCGGCGCGGGCCATATGCTGCGTTGCCTCTTGAAGGCACAGCCGTCCGTCAGCAGCAAATGCAACAGCGCGATCGACCTCGCCGGTTACCGTTAAGCCAGGATCAAGGGGCAAATTCCATGAACAAGTTTCTTCTGGCCGGTAGCATTGCCGCGCTCATCGTCTCGACGACGGCAGCCTTTTCCCAGACCAAACTGAGCCGCAACGAAATCATCAATTCCCTGCAGGGGGCGCAGCAGGAAGTCGACATCAGTGCCGACGCCTTGCAGAAGGCAGCCATCGAGAACATCGAGAAATACCCGGGAGCCAATTCGCCGCAGAGCCTGCCCCTGGCAGACAAGCTGGCCTCGCTGCGCCAGTTCAACGTCGAAATCACGTTCCATTTCGACTCCGCGAACATCGCGCCGGAATCCTATGAAACCGTGGGTCTGATCGCGGACGCGCTGCACACGCCCTATCTGGCGGGCCAGACCTTCTTCATCGTCGGTCATACCGACGCCAAGGGAACGCGTGAATACAATCTCGAGCTTTCCATCAAACGGGCCCAGGCCGTTCGCGAGGCACTCGTCACCACATTCCGGGTGCCTGGCGATCATCTCTTTGCCGTCGGCCTTGGCGAAGAACAGCTGCGCGACCCCGCGAAGCCGGACGCTGCGGTCAACCGGCGCGTTCAGTTGATCAACCTGGGTTACAAGTAAGTCAAAAGTTCCTTGCGCCTGATACTGCTTCGGAAAAGGCAGCGTCGGGCGCTGAGGGACGTGGTATCAAACTTCAGGACGTGCTGGTGCACATACGCCAGCGTGTCGCGAGACTCATTTCAAGTAAGTGGAAAGCATCATGTCGCCCATTCGCATCTTCAGCGCGCTGATCTTAATCCTGGCAACGGTGAGTGCCTGCCAGTCAAACACCGGTTCGGGAGGAGGGCTCGGCGAGCCGGGTGTCGACGTCGTTTTTGGCGCAGAAGGACCTGATAGTCCTCCGGGGGAATGCCTGGATGACGGTTCAGAAGGCACGTCTAACACGCTGGGGTGTCCTTGAAGCCGGTCTGAAAGTTGACGACTGTTGCCCGATGTCACGGTAGCGCACGTTGAGTGAGATTTTGTCAGTCAATCGTGTCTCCCGCCATGGCGGACTGGCAATTGACAATTGCAGGAGAGACAGATCAATCAGGCCGTGCACAAACCGGGTCAACGCGTAAGAGGTTCCCCTCCCCCTCACGACGCCTTGCGCCACCGTTCCTCGCGGACGAACTCGATAAGCCGGTCGGAGGGCATCGGGGCGGCGAAGGCGTAGCCCTGGAGGGCGTCGCAGCCGAGGTCGCGCAGGATCCTGGCGTGTTCCATGGTCTCGACGCCTTCGGCGACGACCTTGATGCCGAGGGACTGGCCGATTTCGATGATCGACGCGACTAGGCGCTGCTGGCCTTCGGAGTGGGTGATCGGCAGGATAAGCTGGCGGTCGATCTTCAGGCGTTTCGGGCGCAGGTGGATGAGGCTGACGATGGACGCGTAACCGGTACCGAAATCGTCGATCTCGATATCGATGCCCATGTCCCTCAAATGCTCGAAATTCGTGGCGATAAGATCGTTCTTGTCGTCCAGGAAGATCGATTCCAGGAGCTCGAAGGAGAGCGTGCCCGGCTCGAAGGCCAACCCGTCGAGGCTCTGCATCAGGTTGGCGTCATTCAACCGGCCGGCAGACACGTTGACCGACATTTTCGGGATCTCGATCCCGGCCGACTTCCAGCGGGTTGCCTGCCACAGAGTCTGTTCCAGGATGACGCGGTCGATCAGCGGCACGACATTGAGCTCGTCCGCAGTCCTCAGGAAGACGTCCGGCGTCAGGATGCCCTCGCTCGGATGGTTCCAGCGGGCCAGCGCCTCGACCCCGGTGATCGCCAGCGTCCTGGCGCAGAACTGGGGCTGGAAGTAGGGCAGGAATTCCTGCCTCTCCAGACCGCTCAGAATATCGTCGGCAACCTGCTTGTTGCGGACGATTTCCGATTTCAGCGTGTCGGAGAAGAATTCGAACCGGTTGCGGCCGTTGCTCTTGGCCCGGTAAAGCGCCAGATCCGCATCGACAAGCAGGTGCCGGCCATAATCGGCAAGCGTGGTATCGGCCATGGCGATGCCGATGCTGACACCGATGCGGCACTGATGGTTCTCGTAAGGCACCGGCTGGCGCATTTCCTCGATGATGCGGCCGGCGAGCATCGCCAGTTTCTTCTCGTCCGCAGGCGTGGTGACGGCGATGACGAACTCGTCTCCGCCGATGCGGGCGACAAAATCGCTACCCGAGGCATTTGCCTTCAGGACGGCGGCGGCGTGGATGAGCATGGCATCGCCTGCCGCATGGCCAAGTGTGTCGTTGATATGCTTGAAGCGGTCCAGATCGATATGCAGCAGGGCCGTCGGCTTGTGCGGCGCGTGTTCGTCCAGCAGCGCCTGATCCAGGAAACGGCGGTTCGGCAGGCCGGTCAGGCTGTCATGCAGGGAGTGATGCTCCATCAGCGAACGCGCGACTTCCAGATCGCGGTTGCGGTCCTCCGCGCTCTGCTTTGCCTTCATCAGCCGGGTCTTCAGCTGGATATCCGCCGAAACGTCCCAGTTGACACCGAGCACGTAGCGCTGGCCGCGCTGGTTGGTGTGGACGGCGCCGATGGCCCGTATCCAGCGCGTGGAACCGTCCTGCAGAATGACACGGAAGTCGGAATGATACATGCCGCCGGCTGCGATCGCGTCCCAGTATTCCTTCTCGGCACGCACCCGGTCGTCCGGATGCAGGGTCTCGGACCAGACGTCGTATTTGGTGTGGTCGCGATCCTTCGGCACATCGTAAAGCTCGAGCATGCGGCTGTCCCAGGTCAGCGTGCCCGTATCGAGATTGAGTTCCCAGATCCCGATCTCCGACGTGTCGAGTGCAAGCTTGAGGCGCTGCGACAGGCGTTCCATCTGGTGCTGACGGCGTCTCAGCTCACGGATATGACCGCGGCGTTGATCGTAGAGCTGACCGGCGATGAAGATCGGCAAAAGGACAAGCGCCGCCCCCGCCAGGATGAGAAGGCGAACCTGCCACGCATTCTCGGGAGTTGTGGACCAGCCGCCGCGCGGGATCGCCGCGATCCGCCAGCGTCCGGACGGCATGCTCACTTCCGAAACGACCGGGTTTTGATCCAGGATGCTCTCGTCGCCGAAGAAGACGGTCCTGTCGTTCACATTCGCGTCGCGCCCGGAGATCGCGATCTCGATCGGCAGAGCCGGGTCCAGAAGGCCGCTGTCGGCATAAAGACGGTCGGCATCGACGACCGCCGCGATGAGACCCCAGAGACGTTCCGACCCGTCCTCGTTGTGCGTGAAGACCGGAAAGCGGCCGATGAAACCGATGCCGCCCTGCAGCAGGTTGACGGGTCCGGCCAGGATCATCTCGCCGGATTCGACCGCGCGCATTGCTGCGTCCCGCTGCTGTTCGTTCGTCCGGTAATCGAGCCCGATGGCCTTCTCGTTGCCTTCCATCGGATACATCAGGCTGACGACAAGGTCGGGCGCACCGGCAATGTTGCGCAGCTGCGAGTGTTTGCCGACGAGGCTGCTGGCAATGCGGCCGAACTGGTCCTGGTCGATATCCGACTGGACGGCGATCAGTGCCACCAGACCGCGCACAAGCTGCAGATTGCTGTTGATGTTGCCCTCAAGCCGGGCCCGGACAAGGCCGAGTTCCTCGCCGACATCCGCGCGTGCACTCTGCATATGCACAGACCGGTTCTGCATTTCGGCAAAAATACCCGCGGCAACGGTAACGGCAAAGGCAATGCCGACGGCAGCTACACTGGCCAGGCTTGGCCGCGTCAGCAGCTGGCCGACGCCAATTCGGGAAAGAAAAGTTTTCGACATCGCATTCCGTTAGGGCGAGACCTCCACTGCACTTTCAGCAGTATGGCCGGGAAGTCTTCGATTTAAATTCAGAATATCGTTAAAAACGAAACAAATGCCTAAAGGTAAGTTTTTGCACTGCCTCTACGGCAAAATGCGGGGCGGAAAAATTCTCCCTGATCTTGCCGCAGAGGACGCTCGTCACCTGAGCAGGATCACGCCCACCACCGCGGCAACAATCAGAACGCAGCCGAAGATTTCCGAGCGGGCGATGGCTTCCTTGAACACCAGCCAGGAGGCGAGGAAGGTGAAGACCAGTTCGACCTGGGCAAGCGCCCTGACATAGGCAACGTTCTCAAGGGTCATGGCGGTGAACCAGCCGATGGACCCGGCGACACCGGCGGCCCCCACAAGAACGGCGGGACGCCACGCCCGCAGGCTGGCACGCAGCTGGTCCGGTTCGCGGACGGTCATGTAGGCGGCCATGACAAGTGTCTGGAAGAGGGTCGCATAGACCAGGGCGGCGGCGGCCTGCATCGGCACGCCTGTTCCTTCCAGCGACAGCGAGGCGGTACGGTAGGCGACGGCGGAGGCGCCAAAGAACGCCGCCGATGCGAGCCCGATCAGTGCCGGCCGGCCCACCAGCGAGGTGCGAATTGCGGCAAGCGTTAGCGGCACGCGCGCCAGAGAGATGACGACCACGCCGGCGATACCGACCAGAATGAAGAAACCCGCGGCCGCCGAAATGTGCTCGCCGAGGATGATGAAACCGAAAAGGGCCGCCTGGATCGGTTCGGTCTTGGAATAGGCGGTGCCGACCGCGAAATTGCGGAACGAGAACAGATGGATCAGCAGGAAGGTGCCGAGGATCTGCGCCAGACCGCCGAGAGCCCCGGCAATCAGCAGCGTGGCATTGGGTGCGGGCAGCGGATAGGCGAAAACCAGATGCAGCACCGTGGCATAGGCAAGCGCGAAAGGCACGCCGTAGAAGAAGCGGATGAAAGTCGCTCCCGTCGTGCCCAGCCTGCCCTTCAGGTGCTTCTGCAGCGCCGTGCGCAGGTTCTGGCAGAAGGCGGCGGCAATGGTGATCGGGATCCACAATTCCACAGGACGGCACTCACATTAAATATCTTGAACGGATTTCATCCTACCCGTTCGGGCACCGCATTAAACTGCCGAGACTGCAACCGATCTTTTATTTTTTCTCAAGTCTCCCGATTCAAACCCACAGACATGCCTGCCGTTTCGGGGCCGGGAAACGCCGCCCCCTTGACGGCTTCAGGACAGCTGCGGACCCTCCCGTGCTTGACAGCACCTTGCCGGGCGGCTTAGGTCCGCGCCAGACAAGTTAACGCCCGGAGACCTTCTGCCTGATGACCCACGATCTCGCCTCCCTCGCCAAGATCATCGACGCCGCCTTCGTAGACCGTGCGGCCATCGACACGACGACCACCGGCGAGATCCGGGACGCGGTCGAGGAAACGCTGAACCTGCTCGACCGCGGCAGGCTGCGCGTTGCGGAAAAGAAGGGCGGCGGCGACTGGACAGTGAACCAGTGGGCCAAGAAGGCCGTGCTCCTGTCTTTCCGCCTCAACCCGATGGACGTCATCAAGGGCGGCGCCGGCGATGCCACCTGGTGGGACAAGGTGCCGTCGAAATTCGACGGCTGGCGTGGCATGGATTTCGAATCTGCCGGTTTCCGCGCCGTGCCCAACTGCATCGTCCGCCGCTCGGCCTTTATCGGCAAGGGCGTGGTGCTGATGCCGTCCTTCGTCAATCTCGGCGCCTATGTGGACGAAGGCACGATGGTCGACACCTGGGCCACCGTCGGCTCCTGTGCGCAGATCGGCAAGAACGTGCATCTGTCCGGCGGCGTCGGCATCGGCGGAGTGCTTGAACCGCTTCAGGCCGGCCCGGTGATCATCGAGGACAATTGCTTCATCGGCGCACGCTCGGAAGTCGTGGAAGGCTGCATCGTTCGCGAGGGCTCCGTGCTCGGCATGGGTGTCTTCATCGGCCAGTCGACCCGCATCGTCAACCGCATGACAGGCGAGATCACCTATGGCGAAGTGCCGCCCTATTCCGTTGTTGTCGCCGGCTCCATGCCGACCTCCAGCAAGATGGGCAATGGCGAACCCGCCCCGAACCTTTATTGTGCGGTGATCGTGAAGACCGTCGACGAAAAGACCCGCTCCAAGACGGGCATCAACGAACTGCTGCGCGACTAGTGGAGCGAACTTGACATTTGAGTCCCGCTCGCGGCTAGGCTGATGCTCAAATGTCAAATTCAAAAGCTCCACTAGAATCATATATTTATCTAGTGGTTCTTATGATTCTGACATTTGCTCCAGCGCTAGCAGCAGGGGGATGCAAATGTCAGAATCGAACCACTAGAGCGTTCACGGTCAGCAAAAAGCCCCCGGTCGCAAGGCCGGGGGCTTTTTGCATTTGAGGGAGGTGTCAGCCCCAGAGATGGCCGACGGCTTCGTCGATGAACAGCGACAGCACCACGTCCAGAACAACGATGCCGATGGTGATCCCAAGGCCGGCCTGAAGGGCTATCCGGGTGACCAGGTAGCTGTACCAGATAAGCACCGGCAACAGGAGCAGCGACAAAAACAAGGTCAACTCGGCACCAAAAATACCGAGAATGTAGAGCGTGTAGATGATGAGGTAGGGTGTCGACGCAAGCAGGCTCGTCCAGTTGCGCGCCACGACGAACGGTACATACCGGTGCGAAACGCCGAGCGGGATCGCAAGTGCGGCCAGGAGCAGCGGCAGTGTCAGCCAGTCGGCCGCCAGGCCGAACATTTGAGCGAACCAGAAAGCGCCATCGGGAAACATGTCCGGATGATATTCGTTCGCCGCGAACATGAACTTCCGTTCCGCCAGACCTCCTGCGAGGTAAGCGGGGATCAGCAGCATGACGACGCTGAATGAACGCCAAAACCCGGGGATCGACTGGTCGAACAGCGCCATACCCTCGGGACGGTTGCGCAGAAGCAGCAAGGAACCGTCCCATGCCGCGCGGATTTCGCCAAACCTGATCAAAGTCACGCCGCTCCAGAAAAGTAGCTTTCCAGGAATTTTTTGTAGATTGCCGCCAGCCGGTCAAGATCGGCAACCGCGACACATTCATCTACCTTGTGCATTGTCTTGCCGACGAGGCCGAATTCCACCACCGGACAGTAGTTCTTGATAAACCGTGCGTCGGACGTGCCCCCACCGGTCGACAGCTCCGGTGTCCTGCCCGTTTCTGCCGCGACAGCCTCGCCAAGCGAACGGATCAGGACCTCGTCTTTCGTCAGGAAGGATTCGCTGGCATCGCGCCGGAACTCGATGTCGAGGCCGAGACCGCCGAGATCGACGGTGTTGAGCACATCGGTGATCCTGGCCTTGAGGCTTTCCAGCGTCCATTCGTCGTTATAGCGGATGTTGAAACGGGCTTCGCAGCGCGCCGGTATGACGTTGAAGGCCGGATTGCCGGTGTCGACCGACACGAATTCGAGATTGGACGGCTGGAACCGGTCGTTGCCCTTGTCGAGTTCCAGTGCGTCGAGCGCTGCCATCAGGCGGACAAGGCCGGGGATCGGATTGTCGGCCAGATGCGGATAGGCCGCATGGCCCTGGACGCCGCGCACGGTGACGATGCCGGAGAGCGACCCGCGCCGGCCGACCTTGATGACATCTCCAAGGGCGTCCGGATTGGTCGGCTCGCCGACGATGCAGGCATCGAAGCGATGCCCCTGTGCTTCGGCCCACTGCAGCAGTTTGACGGTGCCGTTGACGGCCGGTCCCTCCTCGTCACCCGTGATCAGAAAGGAGATGGCACCGCCGAAACCCGCCCCCTTCTCCGCGACGAAGTCCAGCGCCGCGGCGGCAAAGGAGGCGATGCCGCCTTTCATGTCGGCTGCGCCACGGCCGAAGAGATAACCGTCCGCGATCGCGCCTTCGAAGGGGGCATGGCTCCAGTCGCTCTCCGCGCCGGCCGGAACAACATCCGTGTGTCCGGCAAAAACAAAATGCGGGTGGCCGCTGCCGATCGTGGCAAAGAGGTTCTCGACGTCCGGCGTGCCCTCGTCCTGGAAGGTCACCCGCGAGACGGCAAACCCCGCGTCCGACAGCAGGCTTTCCAGTGTAGCCAGTGCACCGGCCTCGGCGGGGGTCACGGAAGGGCAGCGGATCAGATCCTGGGCGATGCGGACAGCGGGTGACGTCATTGGATTTCTCTTCGGGTCTGGTTGCCCTTCAAACCGGGCTGGACCGGCGGCAGGCGGGGATCGGCTAATCAGGCTTTGCGCCAGTAGCTGTTCGACAACGGTCCGTGGCGGTTGGGCACAGCCTGCCCGGGCACGACTCCGAGGATGATGAGCATGATGATATTGATCAGCGGCACGAACATCAGCAAGGCCAGGAAGCCGCTTTGCCCGATATCCTGCAGGCGCTTGATCACCACGGCCAGCTCGATCCACTGCAGGACGAGGAACAGGATCGGAAACAGGGGATTGGTGCCGATATACTCGCCAGCGATCAAGGATTCCGGTGCCGGCGTTTCGGGCATGGACAGCCACCAGATCCGGATCGGGATAGCGAAGATGATCCAGCTGAGAACAAAACACAGCCAATAGGGTTCCCGGCCGATGCGGCCGATCGGGCTTAAAAGGGCCCAAACGGGTCCAGGGGAAATATTCGCGCTTCTTTGCGGCGTGGTCATCAAGAGGTGCTCGGTCAAAAAGGTCTGGCATGGAGGTAGACGCATAAGCGGGCCGGATCAAGCTTTGTCATTCGCCCTCTCCCCTTCCCCTGGCTTGCAACGACGACGACAGTGCCCTTCGCCGAAGCGAAGTCTCTGATTACGCCGGGTAATTTTGATGGATTTTACACGTCCGGCGTGTCTATGGTTGGCACGAGGGATCAACGCAGATGAGGGGGCTCGCCAATGACCGGTGCCTGGAATAAAAAACTAACCGCCTGTGCGACCATCCTTTTTCTTGCCCTCTCCAGCTTCCTGCCGCTGACCGCCGGCGCTCAGGACAAAGCCTCTTCCCTGCCGCCCGAACTGCAGCCCGCCGCGATGGAAAAACTGGTCTCCGATCTCGACCCGGAGCAGGTCAAGGCCTTGAGCGAACTCATGACGCTGCTCCAGACATCCGCATCGGAACGGGGTCAGCCGCAGACGGCGGCCGAAGAGGAAGCAGCAATTCTCGATAAGCTGCAGACCGGGGCCGATCGCTTAGGGGCCATGGTCGTCGAAAACTTCAAGAACCTGCCGGCACTTGCCACAGCTATTGTCTCCAGCATCGGCGCGCTCCTCACCGGCAACATCGCCGAACCGGTGCATATCCTTGCCGGAGGCATTGCACTGATCCTTGCCGCCGGTTTTGCGGCGGAGTTTCTGTTCAACCGCCTGTTCTCGTCGCGGCGCGACAGCATCCAGGCCCACCATCCAAAGAGCCTCTTCGAAACGGTCAAGCTCGTCTCCTTAAGGGCCGGACTGGACCTCGGCGGGCTGGTGGTGTTCGCCGTGGTTGCCTTTCTCGTCGGCAAGGTCGCCATCTTCGACCCGGTCACACGCGCCTTCTCCTTCCAGGCGGTCTACTGGATGGTGTTCCTGCCGCGGCTGGTGGCGGCCCTGCTGCGCTTTGCCCTCGCGCCGCACCGGCGCGAATTGCGGCTGGTGACCGCCGACAATGCAACAGCCAAGTCGCTTTATCGCAGCTTCACCAGCCTCTTCATTTTCATCGGCGCCTCCTTTTTCCTCAGCAAAACAATGGTTGAGGCCGGCGAAAGCGCAGTTGCCGAAACCTTCCGCTTCTTCATCGGTTTCGGTGTCAATCTCTGGATCATCCTCGTCATCTGGAAAGCCCGTCACGGCCTCACCAGCATCATCCTGGGCGACGAGAACGAACCCACGAGCGGCCTGGAACGCATGGCCCGGTTCTGGCCCTATTTTTCCATGCTTTTCATCGCGTTCAACTGGCTTCTCGTGACGGTGACCGCCAGCATGGGCATCACCGCGCTCACCGCAGGACGTTCGCTCGGGGTCATCGCCCTGGTCGTCTTCGCGCCCTTCCTCGACACGATGGTGCGCGGCATCGTCTCGCATATCGTGCCGCCGATGCGCGGCGAGGGACCTGTCGCGGAAGCCGCGCATCTGCAGACGCGGCACAGCTATGTCCGCATTGCCCGCGTCGCATTGCTGGCCTTTCTGGTACTTTCGGTCGGCCGGATCTACGGATTGAACCTGCTGGCGCTCGGTGCGGATGACGGCTCTGCCGTCGCGCGCCACACGGTGGTGTTCCTCCTGATCCTGGCCGCGGGCTATCTCGCCTGGGAAATTACCAATCTCTGGGTCGCGCACCAGCTTGCCAAGGATGCGCCGCCGCCGTCGAACGAAGACGAGGAATCGGAAATGGGCGGTGCCGGCAAGTCGCGGCTGGCGACCATCCTGCCGCTCATCCGAATGGTGGTGCAGATCACCATACTTGTTCTTACGACGCTGCTGGCGCTCAGCCAGCTCGGCATCAACATCACACCGCTTCTGGCAGGTGCCGGGGTCGTCGGCCTCGCCGTCGGCTTCGGTGCGCAAACCCTGGTCAGGGACGTCGTCTCCGGTGTCTTCTTCCTGATGGACGACGCCTTCCGCATGAGCGAGTTCATCGACGCAGGCGGTACACAGGGCTCGATCGAGAAGATCTCCATCCGTTCGCTGCAATTGCGCGGCACACGCGGCGCGGTGCATGTGGTGCCCTATGGTGAGATCAAGAAACTTACCAACCTCTCCCGCGACTGGGTGATCATGAAGCTGAAATTCACCGTTCCCTTCGATACGGACGTGGAAAAGGTGCGCAAGCTCTTCAAGAAGATCGGCAACGAAATCATGGAGATGGAGGAGTTCAAGGACGACATTCTGGCGCCGTTCAAAGGCCAGGGCGTCGCCGATGTCGACGATGTCGGCATCGTTGTGCGCGGCAAGTACACCACCAAGCCCGGCAAGCAATTCGGCGTGCGCAAGGAGATCTACAAGCGTGTCCAGAAAGAGTTCGACGAGAACGGCATCCAGTTCGCCCGCAAGGAGGTGCGTGTGAACATTCCGGAAAACGCCAAGCTGGACGACAAGCAGAAGGAAACCGTCACGGCCGCCGCCGCAGCAGCAGCTGCTGCCGTGGACACGAGCAAGAAACCGGCGGCGGAGTGAATTCACTATGAGGGCATATCTCCTGTTATTCGAACGGTGGGAGAAATGCTTCGGGTTTTGAACAAGCGGCCCATCCTTCGAGACGGCCTTACGGCCTCCTCAGGATGAGGTTGATTGTGTTTGTTGCAGCCGCAGTTCTTGTTCCACCTCATCCTGAGGAAGCACGAAGTGCTGTCTCGAAGGGTGGGCCACTTGCTCGGTAAAAACTGCTCATTTCATGCTGAAATAGGTGTCATCCCTTCCTGTTCCTCACAAAAAGGGTGCCCGCATAAGCCCTTCTCCCGATTGAGCGCGTCGTGTTTCCATGCCTAAGATTGTCTTGTCCGCGGAAGGCGCGCGGGCATTTCGGGCTTTTGGGAGGAAGCTGCCTGATGAGCGACAATATCTCGACCCCGGGCGGCAGCGGAGCACCGGCGAACAACGGATTGAGGCCCATGCCGAAGGTCCGGGCAATCACCATCAACGACGTCATCGACGCGCTGGCATTGGGCCTCGCCGATTTCCGCAGAGCCCCCCTTTACGGTATCGTCATTGGCGCAGTCTTTGCCCTGGGCGGTCTCTTCGTGATCCTGAGCGCGGCGGCGCTCAACATGAGCTACCTTTCCTATCCGGCGGCTGCCGGCTTCGTACTGATCGGCCCTTTCGCCGCCGTCGGGCTCTATGAAATCAGCCGCCGGTTGCAAACCGGCGAACCGCTGTCCTGGGGCAAAATCCTCGGCACCATGTGGGACCAGAAAGGCCGGGAACTCTCCTGGATGGCCTTCGTCGTGCTTTTCATCCAGATCATGTGGATGTATCAGGTGCGGCTGCTGCTGGCGCTTTTCCTGGGGTTCCGCTCCTTCGCCTCGTTCGGCGAGTTCCTGAACGAGATTGTCTCGACACCGGAAGGCCTGATGTTCCTGGCCGTCGGACACGTGGTCGGGGCGATCCTGTCGCTGATCCTGTTCTCGTTGACGGTTGTCTCCTTCCCGCTGCTGCTGGAAGAGGACCGCGACTTCATCACCGCCATGATCACCAGCGTGCGCGCCGTCGCAACCTCGCCGATCCCGATGATCGGCTGGGCCTTCGTCGTCACCGCCGTCCTCATCGTCTCCATGGCCCCGGCCTTCCTCGGCCTCGTCGTGACGCTGCCGATCCTCGGGCACACGACATGGCATTTGTACAAGAAGTGCGTGGTGTTGCCGGAAGAAGCGGAGTAAGGGGCCAAGCCAGAGCACCACCTTCCCGCCCTCATCCCGGACGACCGAAGGGAGATCCGGGACCGGGGAGCGGGAGTTATTTAGGCTTCGCCCTCGTCTTCCACGTCCATCGCCGCCTTGCGGGACTGCCAGTCCAGCATCAGCTCCCGGTCCTTTTCCACCGAGCGGTAATCGACGCGGGTGAGGTAGAGGCCATCCGCCGGGGCGACCGGACCGCAGGCAGCACGGTCGCGGGCTTGAAGGGCCTTGGTGATGTCTCCCCCGCCCCATTTGCCCTCACCGACAAGACGCAAGGAACCGACCATCGAGCGGACCTGGTTGTGCAGGAAGGAACGCGAGGCGCATTCGGCAATGACGAACTCGCCTTCGCGGTAGACACGGAATTCCTCCAGCGTCTTTTCCGGGCTTTTCGCCTGGCAGCGGGTGTGGCGGAAGGTGGTGAAGTCGTGGTGGCCGACGAACTCCTGGGCGGCTTCGTGCATCGCCTTTTCGTCGAGATCCGGTTTCACGTGCCAGGCAAGGCCGCGCTGGTGGGTCAGCGGCGGCACGCGGTTGTGGATGCGGTAGCGGTATGCACGGCGGATGGCGGAGAAGCGGGCGTCGAAGCCTTCGTGCATTTCTTCCGCATCCAGGATCACCACAGGGTCCGGCAGGCAGTAAAAATTGAGCGCGCCCATAACGGTCCTGACCGGCCAGGATTTCGAGAGATCCGCGTGGCAGACCTGGCCCGTCGCATGGACGCCGGTATCTGTGCGCCCGGCTCCGCCGATGCTGACCTCCTCGCCGGAAAACGCCTTGATAGCGCGTTCGATCACGGCCTGAACGGACGGGCCGTTCGCCTGGCGTTGCCAGCCGCAGAAAGGCCGGCCGTCATATTCCACCGTCAGCTTGTAGCGTGGCATCTGAGGATCTATTCGAATTCCTGGAAGGGCGTGGCAAAAGCCACTTCGATCGGCAGATCTCGGGAGCCGGCTTCGGTCAGCGCCAGCGCCATGAAGGCATCGCCGGCGTAAGGTGCCTGGACCTTGCGGGCCAGCACCGGGTCGAAGCCGAAGCGCGGATAATAGGCGGGGGGCCCAAGCACCAGCACCAGATCCTCGCCCAGATCCTTCAGCTTTTCCAGCGACGCCCGGATCAGCGCCGAACCGATACCGGATTTCTGCCGGTCGGGCCAGACCGAGACGGGCGCAAGACAGGCGATCTGCATTCCCTGTCCGGGACCGACGGCTGCAGGCGTCACCCGGCTAAAGGCGACATGGCCGACGATCCTCCCGTTTTTGTCAACGGCAACCTGTTCCAGCACAAGCGCGCCGCAATGGCGCAGCGTATGCACCAGCCTCTCCTCCATGTCGGACGGAAAGGCGGCGGTCACCAGATCGCGGACAGCGGTCTCGTCATCCGGGGTGACATTGCGGATCGTGAGATTGGGGGCTTCAGCGGTTTGACTCATGAAAGGTCTCCTGAAACTGGAGCTTAGTCCAGTTTGGTGCCGTCAGAAAGCGAGACGCCGCGCAGGAAATCCGCGACGCTCATGGGCTTCTTGCCGGCCCGCTGCACTTGCTCCAGGCGCACGGCACCTGTGCCGCAGGCGATGACGGGAGCCTCCTCCGTCATAAGAACAGTGCCCGGTATCCCCGCGCCTTCGGCGAGAGCACTGCGCAGGATCTTGACCCGCTCCGGCTTGCCGCCAAGCGGCATCTCGCACCAGGCACCCGGGAACGGGGAGAGGCCTCGAATGTGGTTGTGGACCTCGCCGGCCGGCTTCGTCCAGTCGATGCGGGTTTCCTGCTTGGAAAGTTTCGCCGCATAGGTGATACCGTCTTCCGCCTGGGTCTGTTCGCCGAGCGCGCCGCGCGACAGCGCGGCCAGCGCACGCACCATGAGGTCGCCGCCAAGCGAGGACAGGCGGTCGTGCAGGTCGCCGGCGGTCATGTTCTCGGATATCGCCAGCGTCTCCGACATGCAGACCGGGCCGGTATCGAGCCCTTCCTCCATGCGCATCACCTGGACGGCGGTCTCCTTGTCGCCCGCCATGATCGCCCGGTTGATCGGCGCAGCACCGCGCCAGCGCGGCAGCATGGAGGCATGGAGGTTCAGGCAGCCATATTGCGGCGCTTCGAGAATGGCCTTCGGCAGCAACAGCCCATAGGCGACGACAACGGCGACATCAGCCTGAAGCGCTGCAAAGGCTTCCTGTTCGTCGGCACCCTTGAGGCTCAGCGGCGTGAAGACCGGAATGCCGAAGGATTCGGCTGCCTCGTGCACCGGCGACTTCTTCAGGTCCATGCCACGGCCGGCCGGGCGCGGCGGCTGGGAATAACAGGCAACCACATCGTGGCCCTGGCCGACGATTTCCATCAGGGTCGGCACCGAGAAATCCGGGGTGCCCATGAAGATGACGCGAAGGGACATGAGGCTCCTGAGGGGTTTTGACAATCTGCGCCCTTATTGCGCTTCGGGCCGGGCGTTGCAAGGGGGCGGTGGCCGTGTTTGCGGTAGCTGGGGCTCCTCCACCACTCGAACCTCATCCTGAGGAGCGAGCTCGCTCGCGTCTCGAAGGATGGGCCACGTACTCCGGAACAAGCGGCCCATCCTTATCTGTTCGGACTTTGGTAGAAGTTGACTTGGGAGAGCCTTTGAGGGCTCTCCCAAGCGGGCCGGAGACCGTACCATCCTCGGCACCTCGCAGTCCGTTCGAAGCAAGGCTCCCGGTCCGCTTTCCAACTTATCCCGAATGGTTGCTCGCACAAGAGTGCGTAGATAAGGCAGGGACAGATGGACGAGACAGTTTACTTTGTTGGCATTGATGTATCGAAAGCGACGCTGGATGTGCATGTGCTCCCGGGAGATACGCGAGAGCGCTTTGGCAACGACCCTGCCGGATGGGCAGAGCTTGTCGCGTTGTTGTCGCCCTTTGCCGTCGAACGCGTGGTGATGGAAGCGACCGGCGGCTACGAGCGCAAAGCAGCCCGGGAGCTTCAGAGGTGCGGGCTGCACGTTTGCGTGGTCAACCCGCGCCGTGTCCGGGACTTTGCCAAGGCTGCGGGCATTCTGGCCAAGACCGATCCGCAGGACGCGGCCGTTCTGGCCCGTTTCGCGCAGGTGTTCGATCCGCCGGCAGCTCCCCAGCCCGACGAGGCGGAAGCCAAACTGGCGCAATACGCCACCGTGAGAGAGACGCTGGTGGCCGAAAGGACCCGCCTTTCCAATCAGATCGGCCTCAATGACGATCCCGCTCTGCTGCAGTTGCTTCACAGGCTGCAACAAGCAAACAAAGCCGCAATCGCTGATCTGGACCGCATGATCCGGAGCTGCATTCGCGAAAAGGCTGACCTGCTCCGGCGCTACGAGCAACTGCAGGGCGTTCCCGGCATCGGGCCGGGCGCGGCTGTCTCGCTCCTGGCTTTCATGCCCGAACTGGGCCAGGTCTCGCGCCGTGCCATTGCCGCCCTCGTCGGCGTTGCCCCCTTCATCCGGCAAAGCGGTACCATGCGCGGTCAAAGCAGGATTGCAGGCGGCCGTGCCAGCGTGCGGCGGGCTCTCTTCATGGCAAGCCTGTCCGCAGTCCGCTTCAACCCGATCATCAAAACCTTCTACCAGCGCCTCACCAAAGGTGGCGCCAGCAAGAAAAAGGCAATCATCGCCTGCGTCCGTAAACTCATCACCATCCTCAACGCTATGGTCCGAGACGGTAAGGACTGGAGCCAAAAATCAATCTCATAAACATGGTTGCTTCGAGACGGACCTGTCGGCCCTCCTCAGGATGAGGTTTCAGGGTAGCTAGCTCCTGCCCTAAGCCAGGCCCGGCCACAGCACCTTCAGGCTGTCGACCATCATTTCCATCGCGATCGCCGCCAGGATCATGCCCATGATGCGGCTCATGACGCTGGTTGCCGTCTGGCCGAGGAAGCGCGCCAGGAACGGTGCGGCGAAGAACGTGCCCGCTAGGACGATGATGGCAGCCGCAATGGCGGCGATATAGGCAATTTCCGTCGAGAGATTGGTTACCTGGCCGCGATAGATGATCATGGTCGAGATCGAGCCCGGGCCCAGAAGGATCGGTATGGTCAGGGGATAGATCGCCGGATTGTCCTGCTCGGCATGGTGCTCCTGCTCTTCGTCGGTGCCGTGATGGGCCTTGCTCTTTTCACCGGAGATGAGATTGAGCGCGATCAGGAGGATCAGGAAACCGCCGGCGAGGCGGAAAGCGTCGACACTGATGCCGAAAACCTTCAGCAGCATGTCACCGGTCAGGCCGATGATCGCGGATCCGGCGGCAAGGCCGATCAACACGGTAAGAGCGACCTTGCGCTCGAAGCCCGGCCCCTTGCCGGCTGTCAGCGACAGGAAGACCGGCAGGTTGGCGATCGGGTTCATGATCGCAAAGAGCGCGGCGAAAAGCTTCAGGAACAGGACCTGATCCAAATGTGCCGCCCCCATAACGGTTTCAGGCAGGCGGATCCGGATCAGAGCTTTCCGGCGAGCTTTGCCTGCTTGGTGAACTTCTTGACCACCCGGTCGCGTTTCAGCTTCGAGATATAGTCAATGAACAGCTTCCCGTTGAGATGGTCAAGCTCGTGCTGAATGCAGGTTGCCAGGAGGCCGTCGGCCTTGATCTCCTGTTCCGCGCCTTCGCGGTTGAGGAACTGCACCGTCACCTCGGCCGGGCGCTCGACGTCCTCGAAGTAGTCGGGGATCGACAGGCAGCCTTCCTGATAGATCGAGATATCCTCGCTCGACCAGACGATCTTCGGGTTGATGAAGACCATCGGCTCCTTTGGAGCTTCTTCCTTGGCTACATCCAGCACGAAGATGCACTGCAGTATCCCGATCTGGCTGGCGGCAAGGCCGATGCCGGGCGCATCGTACATGGTTTCCAGCATGTCGTCGGCGAGCTTGCGGACGGTGTCGTCGACGGTCTCGATCGGCGCGCAGACCTCGCGCAGGACCGGGTCGGGAATGGTGATGATCGGGCGTATTGTCATGCGCCTGACATAGAAAATCGTGAAGCGCCGGTCAACGCGGAAATCGCGCGGTCCCCTCCCGTTTTCAACGCCTCTTGCCCTGCACGCGGATGGGCCTTCGCCCCGAATCGTTCTATGTTTGTTTCATGAACGAGATCCTGTTTGAGTTGAGTGGCCGTCCGGTGACGGTTCTGGAAGCTGCGATTGCCGGCGGCCTGATGCTGCTGGCGCTGATTTTCTGGCTGGGGCTGAAGACCATCCGCGAGATCCGCCTGCGGGCGGAGGCGGATACGGCCGCCACCGAGCGCATCCACGAGCTGGAAAGCCACTTGTCGCAATTGCTCAAGAGCCAGGGCGAGATGACCGGGCGAATGCAGACCATGGCCGAGGTCTTTGGCTCGCGCCAGTCGGACATGATGCGCGCCGTCAACGAACGCCTCGACGGCATGGGACACAAGCTGAACCTGTCCATGGCCGATACCAGCAAGCGAACCCAGGATGGCTTGCGCCACCTGCATGAGCGCCTCGCCGTCATCGACCGGGCTCAGCGCACGATCACGGACCTTTCCGGCCAGGTCGGCCAGTTGCAGGCGATCCTTTCCAACAAGCAGACCCGCGGCGCCTTCGGTCAGGGGCGGATGGAAGCGATCGTCCAGGACCAGATGGCGCCAAGCACCTATTCCTTCCAGGCGACGCTTTCCAACAACAGCCGCCCGGACTGCCTGATCCATATGCCGAACGGCGCACCGCCACTGGCGATTGATGCTAAGTTTCCGCTGGAGGCCTTCAATCTCCTGCGCAAAGCGGAAACGGACGATCAGCTGAAATATGCGCAGGCCCAGTTTCGCCGCGACTTCACCAAGCATATCCAGGATATCGGCGAGAAATACCTGCTGCCGGGCGAGACCCAGGACACGGCTTTCCTGTTCGTGCCCTCCGAAAGTGTCTTTGCCGAACTCAACGAAAGCTTCGAGGACCTGATCCAGAAGGCGCACCGGACCCGGGTGGTGATCGTGTCGCCGTCGCTCCTGATGCTGTCGATCCAGGTGATCCAGTCGGTGCTGCGCGATGCCAAGATGCGCGAGCAGGCACATCTGATCCAGGCCGAGGTCGGGCACCTGATTTCCGATGTCAGCCGCCTCAACGACCGTGTGGGCAAGCTGCAGGCGCATTTCGCCCAGGCCAACAAGGATATCGACCAGATCCTGATTTCCTCCGACAAGATCTCCAAGCGCAGCCGCAAGATCGAGGATCTGGAACTTGGAGAGATCCAGGGCTCCCCGGAGGAGGTCACCCGGGCCGAACCGCAACTGGCATTGACGCCGAAGGGGTAAACCCTTTCAGTCCTATTGCGGGGAGACCAGCGGAAACCTACATTCCCGGCGGCTCGATCCGAGTCGCGTTGGAGACTGTCATGGCGTTCCGGAATTTTCTTTATTCAAAGACACTTAAGCTGATCGGCGCTGGCATCGCGCTCGTCGCTCTCAGCCTCCCGGCCATAGCCGAAGACTGCACCCAATCGGTCGAGGCGGTCTGGCTCGACACCTACTCTGTCGAAGCCTCCGCGCAGGGCGACTGCAGCGCCGCCGAAGTGTCGCTCGCGATCTTCAACCAGAATGGCGGCGTCGAATATCAGGCCTCTTTCGATCCGAACGAACTCTTCGGCTTCTACGATGTTGCGACCCTTACCGACATGCAGGCCGCGCTTCTCGACTGGATCAGCGGCTATGCCGACATTTCAAGCGCCGCCAAACTGCCCGCATGGGCACAGGGCGCGGACGGCCCCGATGCCGGCGAGTTTCCGTTCTATGTGGAAGAGGGCGTGACTCGTGAGACTTACGAACGGGCCCGAAGCGAAGACCGACCGATGGTCTGTTTCATTCAGGGAACCGAAAGCCAGCTGTGCCTTTTGAAGAACCCCAAGTCCGGCGCGCTGGAATCCATCGGTGTGCAGACATTCCCAGGGTGATTGGGGGCGGTGCGTTACACGAAACGCCACCACAAACGACGATGTCACCCCGGGCGAGCAACGCGAGACCCGGGGCCTACTCGTTTCCAGAGAATTGATCTGTAACTGCAGTCTTTCAGAACATTGGCCGCCCTAACAAGCTGACCTGCGAGTGGGCCCCGGCTCTGCGCTTCGCTTGTCCGGGGTGACGCTTCAATCAATCAGCTAGCACTGCCGGCAACCGCCGTGCCTTCGTGATCTGGCCCCATTCCGTCGCCGCAATGCGGGCGATGGCGCTGTCGAGCGGCTCGTAGGCGACCGACATCGTGAAACCGTTGGCGTGCAGCAGCATGTTCGGACCGGTGACGATGCCGACATGGCCCTTCCAGAAGATCAGGTCACCCCGGATGAGAGAAGACGGATCGTCATGCGCGATTTCCTCGCCGGCTTCCGCTTCCTGCATGTCGCTGTCGCGCACGATGTCATGGCCGCCGGCCTGGGCAGCGAGCTGGACAAGTCCCGAACAGTCGAGGCCGAGGCTGGAACGGCCGCCCCAGAGATAGGGCGTGCCGAGAAATTCCTCGGCGACCGCCACCCAGTCCGTCTCGACGGCGTCGAGCGGCACCAGATGCCTGGCAACGACGGCCGACCCGTCGCTGAGGAGCGCATAGACAAGTCCCCGCGTGACCGCCTCGCCCACCACCGTCACCTTCGAGCCGATGGAGAGCAGCCCGAGCGGCGGGAATTTCAGGTCCGCAACCGGATAGCGGTAGGTTCGGAGCGCCCGCACCCGGTGCGTTGCCGCCGTGACCGGGCCGAGCCCGTCGGAGGAAAACCAGCCGACATAGCCGTCCGTGTCGAGCTGCCCCCAGGCCCAGCCTTCAGGCGTCTGCTCATAGACCGTGACCCACTCGCCGCAAAGCGCTTCGGTATCGATCGGCCGGTCGCGGCGCGGCTCCGGCGAGATCGCCAGCCGGTCGGCGGTCACCTGGAACACCTCGCCCTCGGCAAAGCGGGGTGCCTCTACTCTGCCCTCATAGTCGATGGCGGCGAGGTCGGCACGGACCGGATGGCGGCGGCGGTCAAAGACTTGAGTCATGATTCAGCTTGGTACCGGACAGGAGAAGAGGTTCAGCGCGGCAGTTCCCTGGCCTTTTCGACCACGAGATCCCCGAGCTGCTCCAGATAGAGCGCGCCTTCCACCGTGCGCGTGATGATCACGTTGCGTTTGTCGGCGTCGTCGCGCTTGCGTGAGAGAAGCCGCAGACTGCCCAGCGTGTCAAGCGCGCGGGTGATGGCCGGTTTGGTGACGTTGAGCTTCGCGGCAAGACCGCGCACCGTGTGCGGTGGCGGCTCCAGATAAACGGTCAGGAGAATGGTCAACTGGCGCGCGGACAGATCCTGTTCGCTATCGCGCACCAGCGCCAGGTTGACCTCATGCATCAGCTTCAGCGCCTGGGAGGCGCGCAGTTCGATGGCCATGTTTCTCCAGAATCACATCCCGTTGAAGGACCATCGAACCACAAAAACGTTTCGGAGCCGTTATTTTTTTCCGTAGCGGTCCGTGAGAAGGTCGAACAGGCAGCGGATGCCCTGGGCCTCGCCGCCCATGGGTTTTCCGGGCTTCTCGATCGGGGTCCAGGCGAAGATGTCGAAATGGGCCCAGCTGCCGGCATTCTCCACGAATCGCGACAGGAACAGCGCTGCGGTGATGGACCCGGCAAAACCGGCGCCGCTGGTGTTGATGTGGTTGATGTCGGCAACCTTGCTGTCGAGATATTTGAGGTAGGGCTTCCACAGCGGCATCCGCCAGAGCGGGTCGCTGGCGGCCTCGGACATGACGTTGATATCCTCGGCCAGTTCCTCGTCGTCGGTGTAGAAGGGCGGCAGGTCCGGCCCGAGAGCGACACGGGCCGCACCCGTCAGGGTCGCCATGTCGATCAGAAGTTCCGGAGTTTCCTCGTCGGCAAGGGCCAGCGCGTCGGCGAGAATCAAACGGCCTTCCGCATCCGTGTTGCCGATTTCGACCGTCAGGCCCTTGCGGCTCTGCAGAATGTCGCCCGGCCGGAAGGCGTTGCCGGCGACCGCGTTTTCAACGCAAGGGATAATGACGCGCAGGCGCACGGGCAGCTTCGACGCCATGATCATGGACGCAAGGCCGAGCACGTTGGCGGCTCCGCCCATGTCCTTCTTCATCAGGGCCATGGAAGAGCCCGGTTTCAGGTTAAGGCCACCGGTGTCGAAGATGACGCCCTTGCCGACAAGCGTGACCTTCGGGTGGCTCACGTCGCCCCAGGTGAAATCGGCAATGCGCGGCGCCCGCGTGCTGGCCTTGCCGACCGCATGCACCATCGGGAAGTTCAACTCCAGCAAGTCTTCGCCGATGACGATCCGGCCGGTGCCGTCATGCTTCTTGAAGAGGGCAGTCACCGCTTGGGCAAGTTCCGCGGGCCCGAGGTCGTTCGCAGGGATGTTGACGAGATCGCGCGCCAGCTGGACACCGTCCAGGACCGCGCCGAGCCGGTCAAGATCGACCGCATCGCCGACCGCCAGCCGGCGGGTCTTGCCGCCATTCTTGAGATAGCGGTCGAACTGATATGTGGACAGCGCGAAGCCGAGCGCCGCTTGCTCCGGATCCGGGAAGGCATCCGCCAGGTGATAGTCGCCCTCCGGCAGTGCGTTCACCAATCCGCCGAGCGCCAGCGGATGGGACAGGCCTCCCTCCTCGACACCGAAGAGCACCGCGGCGCCGCTGCCTCCCGTGTCGGGCACAAGCTGGAAGGTCGCCGCTTTGCCCGTGAAGCCATTGACAGTGCACCAGTTTTTCGCAAGTTCACCCAGGTCCGCCAGAAGCGCAGGCAAGCCCGCTTCGGTGACGGCATGGATCGGGGTGGAACTGGCAACTTCGCTTTTGCGAACAAGGCTGGCGCGCACGGGAAGAACTCCGTTTGAGGTGGGATCGCTACCAAAGAGGTAAGCCGAGGCGCTGTGAGACGCAAGCTGGAGCGCTGCGTGGTGCACCGCTTCTCGCAAATCGCAAAGCCGCTTAACCAACCATTAGGGTTAATTATCTACTTCTGTAGGGGACACAGGACTTTCGCCGACAACAAGGATGTTGGACATGACTTCGCCCAGAACCGGTTCCCTTCACCGTCGCACTCGCCTGGCGACGACGCTGATGGCCATGACGGCGGTTGTCCTCCTGGCGGGCTGCTCCTCCAACAAAGGCGCTACCGGCAGCCATTCTCCCGCGTCCGGCTACACGACACCCGGCTCCTCTCATGCGATCGCCCAGGTCTCCAGGTGGTCGAAATCCTATGAGAGCGACCGCAAGAACCGTGGCGCGATCCTTGGCTATGCCGATGCGCTCAGCCAGAACGGTCAGATGCCTCAGGCCATGGCGGTGCTGCGGTCCGGCGTCATCGCGCATCCGCAGGACCGGGAAATCGCTTCGGCCTATGGCAAGGTTCTGGCGATGAACGGCCGTTTCGAAGAAGCCCTGAACGTGCTGCAGCGCGCCCAGCGTCCCGATACGCCCGACTGGCGGCTGATGTCCGCGGAAGCTGCGATCTACGACCAGACCGGCGACCACCTGAAAGCGCGGAGCCTTTACAAGCAGGCCCTTCTGATCGCTCCGGACGACCCGAGCCTCCTCAACAATCTCGGCCTTTCCTATCTGCTCTCCAACGAGCTGCCGGATGCCGAATACACGCTTCGCAAGGCGGCCTCCCTCCCCGGCGCCGACAGCCGTGTGCGCCAGAACCTGGCCCTCGTCCTCGGCATCCAGGGCAAATACGACGAGGCCATCCAGGTAGCCCAGGCGGAAATCGACCCGCAGCAGGCCAAGGCCAACATCGACTACCTGCGCCACATGATCCAGAAGCGGCAGGGGTGAAGCACCGGGCCAGTCGCCGTCTTGCAATGACGGGCGACAGGTGGTGTTTGCGGGCCTCGGCATGCCATCGAGACCTTTTTCGCAACCTTCACATGGACAATTGCTGTTCGTGAGAAGCCTGCAGCTTTCGCGATACTGATTGCCAGCGCGAATGCGTTTTTCGGTTTTTCGCGCACCATTCCGCAGGTAGCAGAACGCCGGGCTATTAACTGGCGTATCGCATGAAGGCAAAGCGCCGGCTGTCCGGTGCCCAGGACGGCACATTGAGCGTGCCCTGGCCGCCGAAGAGCCTCAGCAAGACCCTCGGTGTCCCACCTGCTGCTGGAAGCAGCCGCAGCTCGACATTCCTGTCAGCCGGATGCCCTGTCGTACCGGGCTCATAGGCCAGATAGGCAACATGGCGTCCATCCGGCGAAGGATGCGGAAACCAGTTGACCCGCTCGTCGTTCGTCATTTGCTCCAGATCGCTGCCGTCGGTCCGCATACGCCAGAGCTGTACCGATCCGGCGCGCTCGCCGTTGAACCAGATCCAAAGACCGTCCGGTGAATAATCCGGCCCGTCACAATGGTCGAAGTCCCGGGTCAGTTGCCTTTCGCCGGTTCCATCGACATCTATCGTGAACACCTGAAAGCTGCCGTCTGTCTCCGGCCGCTTGCCGACATAGGCAAGCTGTTTGCCGTCCGGCGACCAGCCATGCCAGTAGGACGGGATTTCGGTGGTAACCCTTTCTGGGACCCCGCCAGCCGCGGGAAGGATGTAGATGCAGCTCGCGCCCAGTTCGCTCTTGTCGCTGATCGCGAGGAGCTTTCCGTCCGGCGACAGGCCATGGTCGTTATTGAGGCTGGTTGCGAACCCCGTATCGATCTCCTCCAGCGCCGGGCTGTCAAGCCGCACCCGGTATAGACGACCGCCACCATTGACGATCAGGGCCGTTCCATCCGGCGTCCAGTTGGGAGCTTCCAGATGAAGATCCGTTTCGAAATGGACGGTCTCGGTTCCGGTCTCGATGTCGATTTCGGCAAGTATGCTTTTCATTCGGGGGCTCCAGGTTCCGGTGGAGCTTGGCACGAGAGACACGAGAAAGGAATGGACACAGAGGGCTCCACTGCAGGCCATAAAAGATTGCGGGACTAGCGATAGGGATGCGGCATGGGAGCTGGCGGGAGCTCGTGTTCGGCCAGGAACACTTCAGGTGTCCCAATCCTGCCGAAGGAATAGATCGGCAGATGCGGCGCAAGAACCCGGACAACATGAAATCCGCACAATGCGCAGTCGACCGGTGTCATGTCCACGACGGCAGCGCCGTCCCCCAGGACCCGGGCCACCGCTCTTTTGGCTTCCTCTGGCGGCAGATCCCTGTTCACCCGATCCGGTAGCTCCCGCGTTCCTGCCATGATTGCCCGAAGAACACGCTGCGATCTTTCCAACCCGGCATGAAAGCGGTGATGACCCCGGCTTTCTTCCAGCTGGCGCAAGCGGGGCCTGCGCAGCAGAGCCTCGGGACGAAGGACAAGAGCCATCCAACCGCTGCAAGCTTCCGTCAGGGCGGCTTCCGCAGCACTGCCCAAGGTCGCGTCCGCGCCGGCGCCGATCATGTACCAGGGCGCCCGGGGAGCCGACAGCACCGCGAGAACCATCGGCGGCATCCCTGAAGGGGTAACGCATGCCAGGTGAAGCGAGATCCCGGCTTCACGAATACATTCGAGCATCGTCCCGCACCTGTCGGGCAATTCACGTTCAAAGATGCGCGTGCCGAAATCCTGGCAGTGCCAGGACCGGGTCATCCAGTAGCGCTCGAAGAGCTCGAAAGCCGCATGATCCGTCGCCGCTTCCAGCGTGCGATGGGCGGCGATGCCATTGGATACGGATCCGCAGAAGCGGGGCTCATCCAGGTTCCATTCCCGGCTGAGATAGACAGCGGCAGCCGGCACCCAGACACTCTCGCCACCGGTCAGCCTGTTTCCGCGGATCCAGCCGATGCGTTGTCCTTCACGCAAGTCGACATAGTTCGCGCTCTCTCTCTGGCGGGGCGAATAGCCGAACAGATCTGCGCCTGACAGGGTCGTCTCGTCTGTTCCGGGCCTATCCGCTTCGATCACCCGACCCGGATCCGGGCGGAACGCGGCATAGCGTTCCACCGTCTCGCCGAAATGACCGAGGAGGGCGCGTTCCATGGACAATCCCTGGCCTCGGGCGTTGATCCCGTGCCGGTTTCCAGGGGTATGAACCTGCCCTGACACCGAGTGGCAGAGCGCACCCTCCCCCTCCCCCTGCTCGACCTTCTGGAACCAGGACCCGATGCCGAGCAACGGGTCCAGCAGCCAGTCCGCAGGCAAAGTGGCACGCGTGGTGTTGCGACGAAGTCCGGCTTGCCGATCAGCACAATCGGGACAGGCCGGAACCGGCAAGAGACGGTGCACAATTGCGCCGGCTTCCTCGAACCGGACGACGGGAGCAAACCCATGGCATTCGGGACGCTGTGCGGTCTCCATGATCCCCCGAACTGCCGGATCGTCCTCGACCTCGAACGGTCCCTTCGGGGCATATCCCGCTTCAACCAGCCGGGTCTTGAGACAGGTCATGCAAGGTGCGGCATCCCCGTGATGCTGCATCACGCAGATCCCGGCCTTAGTCTTATAAGCGAGCAATGTCACCCTTGCGAAAACCTTGCCGGTCCCCTGGCGACCTCCCTCCGGAAGGACTGTTTCATCATCATGCAGAAATAATCGGCCGACTTGGATGAAAGCGAGCCTGTGGTCATCTGGCCCTGCGCCATGCAGCCACCGCCGCATAGCCCTTCCACTTCGCAGCCGCTGCACCCGTCCACATTGCCGGCATGTCTGGTGGCAATATGCTCGGGGACGGGAATACGGTGTTCGGCGGCAACGGCACTCAGGTCCGCATAGTCGCTTCCCTGCAGCGCGTGACAGGCCATCAGGCGGCCTTCCGGGGTTACATAAAGTTCCCGCCCGCCAATTCCGCAGAAATGACCCGTCGGGTTCCAGTCGCCGAAGAGCAGGTGTGCGGCGCGCATGGCTTCGCCGCCGACGTCCAGGTCCAGTTCCTCGCCGAGGTCGAATGCACGGGGCAAGGCCGCGGCCATTTTCAGGGCATCCTCGTGTGGGACACCTGTGCCGATTACCGACTTGATGCTGACGCTGATCGGAGCGCCCGGATGTGCGTCACGCAGACCTGCGGCATAGGTGACCAGATCCTCAAGTCCGTCGGCACTGGCCGGTGTCAGGACGACCGAGAAGTTGAGCGGCACTTTGGCGGCAAGCAGCATGCGCGCCGCCCGGTCCACATGGGCAAAGGTTCCGCGGCCGTTGTTGAAGACCCTTTCCCGGTCGTTCGCCGTACCGACCCCGTCAAGGCTCAGATGAATGAGCATGTTTCTTCCGAACCGGCTCAGGACCTCGACATGCTCGGGACGAAGAAGCGTGCCGTTGGTATTGACCATCCAGAGAATGCTGCCCTCCGGCAGGCCTTTGGCCGCGGTATCGAAGACATGCTTCATCAAGGGCCAGTTCATGAAGGGTTCGCCGCCGAAGAGCCGAATGGATGATCCGGGCAGGTCGCGCGGCTCCAGGAGATCGCGCCAGGCGGCGATCGCTTGATCGGCTGTTTCCACTGTCATCGCCTGACGCTTCTTCTCGCCCTCGTAGCAATAGGAACAGCTCATGTTGCAGCCACCCTCGACCGTCAGGCGGAGATGGAAGCCCTTCGGTTTTGAAAGGTGTCCCGCATTCCATCTGGCAAGCAGTTCGTCGCGGAGCGGATGCGTTTGCAGAAAGGGCGCAACATCCGCCACGTCGAGATTGCGGTTGGCAAGCGGCGCGACAAGAGCCTCGTTAGCGCCGTCCAGCCAGACGTAACCGCCAACGATCCGGTTGTAGATCAGGAAGTGATCTCCGGAAGGAACAATGCGGATCGGCTGCGAGAAGGCGACCGGGGCCGGGAAGCGAGACTTCAGGTCCCTGGCCCAGCGAGCGAGTATTGAGGGAAGATCTTCCCCCAGGATTCCAGCATCACCGGGCGACAATGGAAACGGCTGCAAGCGAGCGCGAAGACCGCGGTCCGACAGGGCATCAAGGAGCTCGTCCGTCCCCACGGCCTCGGAAAGATATCTGACGAAGTCATGTGCGAGCGCATAGCCCGGGTTGTCATCGACAGGCTCGGTCGAAAAACGGACGAGTGCCGTTTCGGGTGTCCAGCCGGACGCTCCCGAAGGCTCCATGCAGGCAAGGACGAACTCCCGGAACTGGCCGGCATGGGCGAGCGTTTCGGCAAGTCTTGCCTCGTCAAGGGTCGCGCCTGACAGAAGTTCGCAGAACCCTTCCTCCAGCCAGACCGGCAGGCGCAACCCGCGTCGCCGCAGCATGAGATGCATCAGTTCGTGGGCCAGCTGCTGTTCGAAGGCCTGCAGCCTGGCCCGTCCCCCTTGCGCGAGAATGGCGCGGCAGGCCTCGCCGTTCAGCACCACAACGGACCCGATCACGGTTCCTGCTATCCAGTCGAGTTCGTCCGCATCCGGCGAGAGGCCGGTCACCTCCGCAAGACGCGCCCGGCCGGGCAGGATTGCGATGCGGCAGCGATCGACCAGCGGCTTGAAGCGGGCCGGCAACCGGTCGACCGCCGCCATCAGGTGCGGCTGCAGCGCGCTCAGGAGATCCAGCTCGGACGGGCCCGTGACGCCGGCGAGCAGGCCTGCGAAGGCGGTCACGTCGCCATGCGGCAGAACCAGGCTCTCGAGAAATCGCTGGTCGTCGTTTTCATTGGCCGGACGCAGGAGCCCGTAGTGGAGAAGCGTATCGAGTGTCTCCCGAAGCTCTTCACCGGCGAAGAGCGAGGTCGCAAAATCCGGCGTCGATCCGGGGAGGAAGTGGTCGAGGAGATCGACCGTGCCTTCGGACACTTCGATGGGTTCACCGGTCAGCCAGGGATGCGTGAGCAGGTAGTCTTCACCGTCTCCTTGGCTGACCGAGAGCAGCAACGACGTCTGAAGCATCGTCTGTTCGGACTCGGAAAGCTGCATCGCTGCCGAACGGGCAAGGGCGCATTCTGCGTCCGCGACTGCGGCCTCGCCGGAATGATAGCGCGTCATCATCTTCATGTATCCCTGACAGCCTTCTTCGATGGGACATCCTTCACAGGACTGGAGAACCGACGCCCATTCCACTTCCAGACGGGCAATGGTCTCGGGCCTTGCAAGTTCGGCGACGCCCGGTGCGGGACTAGCCGGGAAATGGGGCAGGAAAGCCTGGCCGTTGACCCGCACAATCACGTTCAAAGGCAGGCCGGCAACGCTCGTGCCGTTTCTTGTACCGACAGCCCAGGGACCGATCGCACGGATGCCATGGCGCCACGCAACCGTCCTCGCCTGCAGCAAGGCCGAGAGGCTTCTTTCAGGGGGCAGAACCAGGCAACCATCCGTGTCATCAGGCTGGGCAAGAAAGATCTGTTCGACGCCGTAGGATCGTGCCAGTTCGACGACCTGCTCAAGCGCGTCGCAATTGGTTTCCGTCACCACGACATTGAACTGGATCGGAACGTTGGCCGTTTTCAGCGCATCGAGACCCCGGCAGACCGCGGCGAAACTGCCTTTGCCATTGGGGAGAACCCGCTCGGCGTTTGTCTCCGCATCGAAGCCGTCGAGACTGATATGCGCCCTGGCACCCGCTTGGGAAAAGCTTTCAGCCCATGCGTCGGTCATAAGGGTCGCGTTGGTGTTGACGATCGGCGTGATCTGGAAGCCGTCGTTGCGCAGTTCCTCAACGACCGCGAAGGCAACCTGGAGCGCCTTCGGATTGACGAGCGGCTCGCCGCCGTAAAGGCTGAGATCGAACCGTGCCAACCCGCGCCGGCGCGCCTCGGACGCAAATTCGCGCAATGACCGCTCGACCGTTGCCGTGGACATCACCCGGCTTGCGGTACGCGTGCCTCCGTCCTCAGATACCTGCCGCGCCAGATCGGCATGGAAATGGCAATAGCTGCAACGCAGATTGCACCCGTCCGCGAGCAGCAGTCGCAAGTGTGCTCCGCGCGCGCCTCGCGTTTCATCAGGGTCACCGGCTCTGCCTGAGGAAATCGGACGGCTCAGCCCCGAACGCAGCAGCAATTGACGCAATCATTGGCGCTGACGCTCTTCTTGCGCAGCCATTCGGCAGACTTGTGCGTCGTGAGGTCCATTTCCATCGTGGTTTTTGTAGAGACGGTTTTGCCGGGCGACATATGCAGCGTCGTATTGCTGCCAGCCGGAACCAATTCCGTGACGACCTGAACGTTCGGAGGAACCTTGATTTTCAATTTAACAATTTTCATTGTCATGCATCACCTCAACAAACACCAAGGGTTTATTTGATTTCAGGGAGGCTCAACTGCGCGAATTTTAGTTAAGTATTACCGGTGCAATTTTTTAATCTATACTTCTGCCGAGCCGCTATTCATGGCTCCTCAAAGTACCTGTCGCTGACATTAGCAGAGGATTCCCTAACGTCAATGTTCAAAATCTTTGTAGACCCTTGATTACCTGAACTAAATCCGCCCTCTCTTGTTGTGTGTCTCGGTAGTACGACGACCGGAATCCGTATTCGCGCCCCTTGGACGGAACGGCCTTGCAACCCCGAGCCCTCTTGAACACGGGTGACGGATCATTCGGAAAGGGTCTGCGCGATTGCCAGGCTTGCGAGCCGGGCCGAGGCCAGAAGACGGTCGAGGGAGTAGCCGTTTCGCGACATGGCCGAGAGCCCGGTCATTGTCGTGCTCATGAAATCGGCCAGGTGTCTTGCCTCGTGCGGATGCCGTTCGGCGATGAACCGGTAGATCACCTCTTCCGCATTCGCGTGGTAGCCATGGGCGGCAGCGCGCGCCTCCGGATCGTTGCTGCGCAGACCTTCAAGGACCATGCAGCCGGCCGCATCGGGATCGGCGGCGTATCGCCGGGCAGCCTCGTCCAGAACGGCCGCCAATCCTTCCGCAACAGGGCGGTCCGCACGCAGCAGGTCGCAGATCGGGATAGCGCCGGTGACTGCATATCTTTCCAACACGCGCGTAAAAAGCCCGCCCTTGTTGCCGAAGGCGGAATAGAAGCTGGGCGGCTTGATGCCGAGTTCGTCGGTTACGTCCGATACGCTGACCGCGTCATAGCCTTTCTTGTGAAAGAGCTCCTGCGCGACAGCAATCGCCTCTTCGGGATCGAAACTGCGGGGCCGTCCGCGCGGTCGAGATTTATTTTTAGTGGCCACTACAAAAATCCTTGAATGTGTCCTTTCGCATATTATGTAGCGACTATTACATTAATCAGCAAGGAATGTCCGATGTCGAACTTCAAAGATAAATCCGTCCTGGTCCTCGGCGGCAGCCGGGGCATTGGCGCGGCCATCGTGCAGCGCTTCGCGAATGACGGCGCTCATGTCACCTTCACCTATGCCGGCTCCCGCGACGCGGCGGAGCAGCTTGCCAAAGACACGGGAAGCACCGCCGTCCAGACGGACAGCGCGGACCGCGATGCGGTGATTGCACGGGTACGCGAGGCCGGTCCTCTCGACGTGCTCGTGGTCAATGCCGGCATTATTCTCTTCGGGGACGCGCTGGAGCAGGATGCCGACGCAGTCGACCGGCTGCTCAAGATCAACGTTCATGCGCCGTACCACGCCTCGGTTGAAGCGGCACGGCTGATGCCGGAAGGCGGGCGCATCATTATAATCGGTTCGGTCAACGGCGACCGCATGCCCGTCGCGGGCATGGCATCCTATGCGCTCAGCAAATCCGCCCTGCAGGGACTGGCGCGCGGGCTGGCGCGCGACTTTGGACCGCGCGGGATCACCATCAACATTGTCCAGCCCGGCCCGATCGACACGGACGCAAACCCGGAAGACGGCCCGATGAAGGACCTGATGCACAGTTTCATGGCCATCAAGCGCCATGGACGGCCGGAAGAAGTCGCCGGCATGGTTTCCTGGCTGGCTGGTCCGGAAGCTGGTTTCGTCACCGGTGCCATGCATACGATCGACGGCGCTTTCGGCGCGTAAACAGGCAGGGCGCGGGGCAGTCGTTACCTGCCGGCCCCGCGACAATTTTCCGGCACGTCCCGAAGTTGAGATGACTGAACACGGCTGTTGCCGCGCTTGAACCGGAGCTTCTCGATCCCTCACCCGAACATGCTGTTGGGCAGAAGCAATGCTATCTGCGGAAAAAGAACGATCAATGCAAGGCAGAGGATCATCGCCAGCAGAAACGGGGCTACGCCCTTGAAGATCGTCGCCATCGGCACGTCGCGGGCGACGGAGCGGATGACAAAGACATTGAGGCCGACGGGCGGCGTGATCATGCCCATCTCGATGACGATCACCGCGACGACACCGAACCAGATCGGATCGAAGCCCTGCTGCAGTACGATGGGAAAGAAGATCGGCAGGGTGATCACCAGCATGGCAAGGCCATCCAGGAACATGCCGAGCACCACGTAGCACATCAGGATCAGGAGCAGCGTCCCATAGGGTCCGAAACCGAGCACGGTCAGGAGATCGGAGAAGGCGACCGGCAGCTTGGTGACGGCAAGCAGCGGATTGAGCACGTTGGCGCCGATGACGATCATGTAGAGCATCGCCGAGGTCTGTACCGTTTCCAGCACGGCACTTGTGAAGGTCTTCAGGGTCAGGGCACCGTTCGCGAACGCGATCAGTATGACGAGGCCCGCACCGATCGCGGAGGCTTCGACGGGCGTAAAGATCCCGGCATAGATCCCGCCGATGGAAAGCAGCATCACCGCTATCAGCGGCAGTGCGGCTCCAAGGATGCGCAGACGGCCGGAAAAGGCCATCGGATCGCCCGGACGTCCGGCTTCGGGCTTTCTCAAGACAGTCAACCAGACAGCGGCGATGAAGAGCGTGGTCATAAGCAGGCCGGGCAGGATGCCCGCCATGAACAGGCGGCCGATCGATTCCTCCGTCAGGATGGCATAGAGCACGAAGCCGGTGGACGGCGGGATAAGAAAGCCAAGAGTGCCGCCGGCAGCAATCGAACCGGTCGACAGACCATCGGCATAGCCAAGCCGGCGCATTTCCGGCAGGGCAACCTTGCCGATGGTGACGGCGGTCGCGACAGAAGACCCGCTGACGGCGGAAAAGGCAGCGCAGCCGAGCACGGAAGCCGATGCCAGACCGCCCCGGAACCGGCCGACCCAGGCATAGGCGGCATCGTAAAGCCCGCGGCTGAAGCCTGCCGCGGAGGCGACATTGCCGAGCAGCACGAACATCGGCACCACGACCAGCGAATAGTTGGTAACCGAGGAATAGGTTTCGGTCACCAGAACTGCCCCTGCCGTGCGGAAGCCGCCCTGGAGCGCCATGCCGAAAAAGCCGACCGCCAGCATGGCGAGCGCCACCGGCATGCGGAAGATCATGAGGCCGAAGAGGGCGGCGAAGGCCAGGATACCGAGCGTCAGATCCGTCATTTCATTTCCTCACCCGTCATCAGAATGACGGCGATCTGGAGGACCAGCACGAGAACGCAAAGACCGATACCGGCTACCATCATGCCGTAGAAGGGCCAGATCGGCAGGGAGAGCATGTTGGTGACATCCTCGAACTCGCGCGCATCGAGCAGCTTCAGCCAGGAGCGGTAGACCAGTACGGACAGAACGAAGGCACTGAGGCATCTGGAAAAGATGTCACCGGCAAAGCGGCCATGACGGCCGATGGCCCCGTCAAAGACATCAGCGCGCACATGCCCGTTCCGATCCGTGCACCAGGGCAGCGCCAGCATGACGACGGCCACCGCGACGAGTTGCACGATTTCGTTGATGCCGAGGATCGGGCTGTTCGCCACGTAGCGTAGCAGCACTGCGACAAAGACCAGGGCGACCAGGAAAAGCAGGAACACGCCGGCCAATGCGGCGAGGGCCAGGGTGGCCCGGTCGACAAGCGCCGGCCAGGCCTTTTTGGATAGGGGAGACATTGCCGTCACTGCATCTGAAGGGCGTTGACGACATCGCCGGCTGCAATCCCGCTGGCGGTGGCCTCCTCGATGGCCTTGGCACGGGCCTCGTCCGCAAGTGCGTTGAAGGCGGCAGCTGCTTCATCAGAAAGGCGGATCACTTCCTTCCCGTCCATTTCGGCAAAGGCGTCAATACCTTTGTGGGCGGCAGCGAGCTGAACCGCATTCGCGGTCACGGAGATCTCCTTGCCGATCTCCTCGACGGCTGCCTTTTGCTCGTCGCTCAAGGAGGCGAAGCTGTCGCGGTTCATGACGATGAAAAAGGGTGAAATCGTCGTGTCGAATCCGACTGTGAGATACTTGGCGACTTCTCCGAGCTTGAAGGCCTTGGTGCCCGTGCCGTCGATCAGCGCGCCATCGATAACGCCGGTCTGCAGGGCGTTGTAGATTTCCGGAACGGGCATCGAAACCGGTGTCGCGCCCCAGGCCTCGACCAGCAGGCCGGCATTGCGCGAGGGAACACGGATCTTCAGGCCCTTGACGTCGTCAGGTGTGCGCACTGCCTTTTCGCGGGTGTAGAGCACATTGTCCGCGTTGGACCAGAGGCTCACCAGCACCGCGCGTTTGAATTCGGGTTTGAAGAGATCGATGTTCTTCCAGATGACGGCAGTGCCGGTTTCCTCGTCAATGACACCGAGCAGTTCGGTCAGGAGCGTCACCGGGAACTGGGAGGCAGTATAGCCGGGCAGGCCGACGGCAAAGTCGGCGACGCCGTCAACGGCGCGGGCGAATTGTTCAACCGGGCCCGGGCCAAGCTCGCCGCCGGCATAGATGTGCACGGTAATCTCGTTGTCGGTCGCGGCGGCCAGCTTCTCGGCGAAAGGCTCGAAGGCACCCGCCTGATACGGATTGGCCGGCGGCATGAAATTGGCGAATTTCAGCTCGCCTGCCTGTGCTGTGGTGGAGAAAAGGCCGAGCGCCAGCGCGGCCCTGGCAAGTGCCTTGGACATTTTCATGGACGGATCCTCCCGTTGGGCGTTACCGGAACCGCAATGGGTTCCCGATCGCTCCTTCCTTCTCATCTGAGAGGTCCGTACTCCATTTGAAAGCAGCCCCGCTGCCATCAGTTTTTGCTATAGCAGTCAAGGAAAATCGCTAGCTTTGCTAGAATTTCGCCTTTGTTTTCAGTGCTCATAGCGGTGCAGCAGCGCCAGAAGTGCCTTCTGGCTTGCGGTCGGTTCCCAGCCGGTGCGTGTGGTGATGCCTATGGGACGTGAGGTATCGGGCAATCGGAACGGAAGGGCGACAATGCGGCCAGCCGCGATTTCCCGCTCTGCCTGGAGACTGGAGACGCAGGCAAGATGATCGCTCAGGGCCAGGAGTTCACGGGCAAAGATCATCGAGCCGCTTTCAACGACACTTTCCGGCAACTGGCCACCGTTTTCCGTGAACAGGCGGTCGAAATGACCGCGGGTCGGTGTGCCTCGGGCAGCAACGATCCAGGGACAGGACCTCAAGTCCTCCACGGTTAGGCCTTTCCTGCCGGCTAGAGGGTGGTCCTTGCGGGCCATCACCGTCAGGCTGTCGTTGAAGAGCGCGCTCTGTTCCACATCCTCGATCGGCAGCGGATTGCGCAGGGCGCCGACGAGGAAATCGACGGCACCGCGTCGCAACTCCCGGATCAATTCGTCATAAGGTCCGTCGAGCACCTGCAATTCGATACGCGGCCAGTCCTTGCGGAACGCGGCGACCACCGACGGCAGGATGTAGGCGCGTGACAAAGGCAGTGCTCCGATGACAATACGGCCACTTTCCCGCCCCTTCAGCTCCGACATTTCCATTGCGGCCTGGGAAAGTTCGGCGAACATCAGGTCGGCGGCGCGGGCAAGCCCCTGCCCTGCGCGGCTGGGAACGATACCGTTGGACGTGCGCTCCAGCAGGGGTTTGAGTGCTTCCTTTTCCAACTGGCTGACGGCCCGATGCACGGTCGGCTGGGCAATACCGAGCCGCCGGGCGGCCAGGGTGAAGTTGGCGCAGTCGCAGACGGCGACGAATGCCCGGAGCTGGGCCACCGTAGCGGTCACCTGCAGGCGGGGGGCTGTCGCCAGAAAACTGGCATCGATCAGGCCAAGTGCTCTTTCAACCCGGCGTCCGAATACCTTGCCGACCTGGGAGACGAAAACGCCGTGGGCGGAGCGCTGGAAGAGTACCGTTTCCAGCAAGTCTTCCAGCTTGTTGATCGCCTGGGTCACCGCCGGTTGCGACAGACGGCTTTCCTCCGCGGCCTTGGTGATGGACGAGTTCCGCGACGCAGACAGAAACACGCGCAGGTGACGAAGATTGAATTCCAACGCTTTCCTCTTTCCAGCCCGTTGCCGGCAGCATTTTTCGCGCCACCAGCTGCAGCACCCCTGCTTCGCAGATTGCCTGCCGAGACGCGGTGACGGAAGTCCTTATAGCTAAAACTTATGAACTGCCACCGCCCTTTGAATTGGCGCTCAGCCTGCGAAGAAAGGAAAATCCGGCCAAGCAACAGTTACAGGAAACCGGAAATGCCAGCCTCCAAGACCGCTCTTGTCATCAGCGCCCATGCGGCCGACTTCGTCTGGCGCTGCGGCGGTGCGATCGCGCTTCATGGCGCGCTCGGCTACGACGTCACCGTGCTCTGCCTTTCCTTCGGCGAGCGCGGAGAAAGCGCAAAACTCTGGAAGCAGGAGGGCATGACGCTGGACCGCGTCAAGGACGTGCGGCGCAAGGAAGCGGAAACCGCCGCCGAAAAGCTCGGCGTGCATGACCTCGTCTGTCTTGATCTCGGCGACTATCCGCTGGAGCTGACACGGGACGACAAGACCCGTGTTGTGGACGTGATCCGCAAGGTGCAGCCGCACTTCATGCTCAGCCACTCGCAATACGATCCCTACAACACCGACCACATGTATGCGACCCAGGTCGCACTGGAATGCCGGATGATCGCCCAGGCCTGGGGACATAAGCCGGGCGAAAAGGTGCTCGGTGCGCCGCAACTCTATCTCTTCGAGCCGCACCAGACCGAGCAGATAGGCTGGAAGCCGGACACGTTCCTGGACATCACCCCCGTCTGGGAGAAGAAACGGGCGGCGATCGAATGCATGGAAGGCCAGGAACATCTCTGGGACTATTACACACGTGTCGCGATCAACCGCGCCAACCATTTCAAGCGCAATTCCGGCGGCCAGTCCGGTGGCCGGGACTGCAAATATGCGGAAGGTTTCCAGTCGATCTTTCCGCGCACCGTCGACGAACTCTGACGGCCCCATCGACCAATAATGCCGGGCAAACCGGCGAAGCCCCGACACGTGGAGGACTGCAATGCCGGATCATTGCCAAGACATCGCCCATCTCGGTCATGTCGAAATGTACACCGACCGCTACGAGGAAAGCCTCGCGTTCTTCACCCAGGTCTACGGACTGACGCTTTCCGGCGAGGACGAAACATCCGCCTACCTCCGGGCCTGGGACGACTACGAGTTTCATTCGCTGAAGCTCACCCGGCATGCCACCACCGGCATTGGTCATGTCGCCTACCGGGCCAGCTCGCCGGAAGCGCTCAACCGACGGGTTCGTGCCATCGAAGTCTCCGGCTACAAGGTGCATGGCTGGGTACCGGGAGACCTCGGCCACGGCCGTGCGTTTCGTTTCGAGGATCCGTTCGGCCATGTCTTCGAGATCTACTACGACACCAAATGGTTCAAGCCGCGTGAGGATGCGGAGAAGGCGGCACTGAAGAACACGGCCTCCGCCTTTACCGGCGCGGCGCCCCGCAGGCTCGATCACCTCAATCTCCTGTCGGAAGACGTCAGCGAGTTCCGCCGGTTCATGGAGACCTGTCTCGGCAGCCGGGTGACAGAATACATCCAGCTCGACAATGGCCGGATCGGTGGCTGCTGGTTCACGGTCAACAACAAGACCTACGATCTTGCCTGCACGGAAGAGCATGGCGGCGGCGCCGGGCGGCTGCATCACGTCACCTATGCGACCGACCAGCGCGAGGACATCCTGCGGGCGGCGGACATCTTCCTGCAGAACGGTGTCCATATCGAAACCGGACCGCACAAGCATGCGATCCAGGGCACCTTCTTCCTCTATGTCTGGGAACCGGCCGGCAACCGGGTCGAGCTTGCCAATGCCGGCGCCCGGCTGATTCTCGCGCCCGATTGGGAACCGGTCTGCTGGACGGAGGCGGATCGCAGGAAGGGCCAGGCCTGGGGCCTGAAGACCATCGAAACCTTCCACACCCACGGCACACCGCCGGTCAGAAAATAGGACTTTGTCATGGCTATTGTCCGCACCAATATCGAGCGCGCCGACTGCGCCGTGATCAGGGCCCTCGGCGCGGCAGGTGTTGCGACCGTGCACGAGGTCCAGGGCCGGACAGGTTGTCTTGCCAGTTACATGCGTCCGATCTACCGGGGGGCCCGCATCGCCGGCTCCGCCGTTACCATTTCCGCTCCACCGGGAGACAACTGGATGCTGCATGTGGCGATCGAGCAGCTCCGCGACGGCGATCTTCTGGTGCTTGCTCCCACCAGCCCCTGCGACAACGGCTATTTCGGCGACCTCCTGGCGACCTCGGCAATGGCCCGGGGCTGCAACGGGCTTGTCATCGACGCCGGCGTGCGCGACATCGCCGACCTGACGGAGATGGGGTTCCCTGTCTGGTCGAAAGCGATCTCCGCTCAAGGGACAGTCAAGGAGACGCTCGGCTCGGTGAACGTGCCCATTGTCTGCGCTGGGCAACAGATTGACGCTGGCGACATAATCGTCGCCGACGACGATGGCGTCTGCGTCGTGCGCCGGGAAGATGCCGGACGGGTTCTTGCCGCAGCTGAAAAACGTGTTGCCGCAGAAGAGGCCAAGCGAAAACGGCTTGCTGCGGGCGAACTCGGGCTCGATATCTATGACATGCGTCCGCGCCTTGCAGAGAAAGGCCTGAAATATGTCTGATACCCTCGATGACGGCAGCATCCCCTGCCTCTGGATGCGCGGCGGCACATCCAAGGGCGCGTTCTTTCTCGCCGAGGACCTGCCTGCCGATCCGGCGGAGCGTGACCGCCTGTTGCTGCGGATCATGGGTTCTCCCGATCCGGTCCAGATCGACGGGATCGGCGGGGCCGATCCCCTGACGTCCAAGGCGGCGGTCGTCGGCAGGTCGGTGCGCCCCGACGCGGATATCGACTATCTCTTCCTGCAGGTCTTTGTCGATCGTGCCGTCGTCACCGACGCGCAGGCCTGTGGCAACATCCTGGCCGCCGTTGCGCCATTTGCGATTGAGCGCGGACTGGTGGAAGCAGAAGACGGTGAGACGCCGGTACGCATCCACATGGTGAATTCCGGCGAGACGGCACTTGCGCGGGTGACAACACCCGGCGGGCGGGTCAGCTATGCAGGATCAACGTCGATTGCAGGCGTACCGGGCCGGCATGCGCCGGTTCCGCTGTTCTTCCAGAACATTGCCGGGGCCATGTGCGGTGCTCTGCTGCCGACCGGCAACGAGATCGATACGATCGACGGGGTCGAGGTGACCCTGATCGACAACGGCATGCCCTGCGTGATCCTGCGCGCTTCGGATTTCGGACTGACGGGAAGCGAAAGCCGTGAGGAGATCGACGGCAACGAGGCGCTGAAAGCCCGGATCGAGGCCATCCGCCTAAATGCCGGACCGATGATGAACCTAGGAGATGTCAGCGACAAATCCGTCCCGAAGATGACCCTGGTGTCGCCACCGATCAATGGTGGCACGGTCTCGACTCGCAGCCTGATCCCGCATCGCTGCCACGCGTCCATCGGTGTCTTTGGCGCCGTCACGGCTGCCACTGCCTGCACGCTTGCGACCGGCCCGGCAGCGGACTGCGCACTACTGCCCGGTGACGGCGTCTTCAAGATCGAGCATCCGAGCGGCGCTGCGGAGGTCCTGATCGAACAGGACGCTTCGGGAAATGTCTCCGGTGCCGGTGTCATGCGCACGGCGCGCAAGCTTTTCGATGGCCGGGTATTTCCCGCTCCTTGCACCAGCCAAGAAGAGTAATCCCGGCCGGCTCTTCCTGAGCCTCGCCCCCCTCAACACGCCGGGGCCCACACGCAAAAACGCCGGGTATTGCCCGGCTTTTTTTGTGATTTAGAGCCTTCCCGGAGGTCTATGGTCCGCCGAAGATTTCGATCACCTGCATGATGGCCGGGCTCATGATGATGAAGAACAGGACCGGCAGGAAGAACAGGATCATCGGCACGGTCAGCTTCGGCGGCAGGGAAGCGGCCTTTTGCTCGGCCATTTGCATGCGCTGGTCTCGAGTGTCGTCGGCCATGGTCCGGATGGCGGTGCCGACCGGCGTGCCGTAACGTTCGGCCTGGATCAGCGCCATCATCACGTTCTTGACGCCGTCGACGCCGGTGCGCTTGGCAAGGTTCTCGTAGGCGGTGCGCCGCTCGCTCAGGTAGGAGAGTTCGGCGGTGGTCAGGGACAGTTCTTCCGCCAATTCGACGGACTGGACACCAATTTCCTCGGCAACACGCTGAAACGCACCCTCGATGGACATGCCGGATTCAACGCAGATCAGCATCAGGTCGAGTGCATCCGGCCAGGCGCGCTGGATCGTCAGCTTGCGCTTGTCGACTTTGTTCTTGAGGTAGATGTTGGGAATGAAGGCGCCAACGCCCGCCAGGCCGAGACAGATGCCGATCTTGGAAAAGGTCGGCAAGTCGTAGGGTACGACCACGAACGCATAAAACGCCGCAACCACGAAAATGATGCCCGGCAGCGCGATGCGCGCAGTCAGATAGTAATAGAGCGGTGCGGAGCCGCGATAGCCCGCCATGCGCAGCTGATCGAGTGTGGTTTCGTCAGACAGGGCTTCCTTCAGGTTCAACCGGTCGACGAAACTCTTCATCTGCGCCTTCGGCTGATTGCGCAGCGAGGCGCGCGCGTCGGCCTGGCTCGTCTGCAGGCGCGCTCTTTCCCGGGCACGCAGCTTGTCGCGTTCCAGCGCCACTGTCTTCATGCGAGATTTCAGCGTATCGCGCGACAGCAGCGGCATCACCAGTGAGAAGATGGTGCCGGTGACCGCCACCATCGCCAGGAGTGCCGCCAGAAACTGAGTGGATGCGAGCGTTTCGAGGTTCAACGGTCCGCCTCCTAGAAATCGAAGTTGATCATGTTGCGCATGACCATTACGCCGATGAACATCCAGAACAGACAGCCGGCGATGATGATGTTTCCGGTCGTCGTGGTGAACAGCAGGCTGATATAGTCGGGCGCAATCAGGTACATGATCCCGCCAACGGCAAAGGGCATCGAACCGATGATGCCGGCGGAGGATTTCGCTTCCGCGCTGAGCGCCTTGATCTTGCCCTTCATGGCCTTGCGGCCGCGCAGAACCTTCGAAAGGTTGCCAAGAGCTTCGGCAAGACCACCGCCTGATTTTTGCTGGATGGCGATCACGATGGCAAAAAAGTTCGCCTCGGCAAGCGGCATGCGGTCCGGTAATTTGGCAACCGCTTCAGCAAGGGAGATGCCCATGACCTGGGTCTCGGTGATCTTGCGGAATTCGGTTGCGACCGGTTCACGCGCCTCGCGGGCGACGACCTTGATGCAGTCGCCGAGCGGCAGGCCGGCTTTCACACCGCGCACGATGATGTCGACGCCGTTGGGCAGCTCGTTGAGAAACGCATTGAAACGGCGCTTGCGCTTGCTGCCGACATACCAGCGCGGCACACCGAAACAGCCGGCAAAGCAGAGACCGGCGGCGATGAGCATGTTGCCGTTGCTGACCACGAGGCCGACAAAGAAGCAAACGATGCCGCAGATGACACTGAAGATGATGAAATGCTTCATCTCCCACTCCAGCCCGGCCTGCTCCATCTTGACCTTGAGCGAGACGTTTTTCTGCCTGTTCTGCTTGGCTTTCTGCCGTTCCTCGAATTCCTTCAGCTGATCCTGAATCGAGCGCTTGCGACGGTCGACGTCGCGCATTGCCTTGCGCTGGTTTTCGCTTTGCGGGCGCGCAGAAACCGCCTGCACGCGCTGGTCCCGCCGCTTGTTGCCCGAGAGCGAGGGCTGAAAGATACTGTAGATGATGCCACCGACGGCCAGCATCACCAGAAGGGCGACGGCCAGTCCGGTGACCTGAGGAGTGAGAAATGCTTCAAAGCCGGACATGAAATCCTCAATCCCTGATATATTCGGGCGCTTCCGCGGCATCGAGAGCCGCGGCGAGACGGGCTTCCTCGCCGAAATAGCGGGCGCGCTCCCAGAATTTCGGCCGGCCGATGCCGGTGGAGCGATGGCGGCCGATAATCTTGCCGTTCGGATCCTCACCGATCATTTCGTAGACGAAGACGTCCTGGGTGGTGATGATGTCGCCTTCCATGCCCATCACTTCCGTCACATGCGTGATGCGGCGCGAGCCGTCGCGTAGACGGGCAGCCTGAACCACGACGTCGATCGACGAGACGATCATTTCGCGCAAGGTTCTGGAGGGAAGCGAGAAACCGCCCATGGTGATCATGGATTCCAGACGCGACAGGGCTTCGCGCGGCGAGTTGGCGTGAAGCGTGCCCATGGATCCATCGTGACCGGTGTTCATGGCCTGGAGGAGGTCGAAGGCCTCCGGGCCGCGCACTTCGCCGACGATGATGCGTTCAGGACGCATACGCAGACAGTTCTTGACGAGATCGCGCATCGTGATCTCGCCCTCGCCTTCCAGGTTCGGCGGACGCGTTTCCAGACGAACCACATGTGGCTGCTGCAGCTGCAATTCAGCCGAGTCTTCGCAGGTGATGATGCGTTCGGTGGATTCGATATAGGCGGTCAGACAGTTCAACAGCGTCGTCTTGCCGGAACCGGTACCGCCGGAAATCAGGACGTTACAGCGCGAACGGCCGATGATCTGAAGGATCTGCGCCCCTTCCGGCGTGATGGATCCGAACTTCGTCAGCTGGTCGAGGGTCAGCTTGTCGCGTTTGAACTTACGAATGGTGAGTGCCGGGCCGTCAATGGCCAGCGGCGGCGCGATCACGTTGACACGAGAGCCGTCGGGAAGACGGGCGTCGCAGATCGGGCTTGAATCGTCAACGCGGCGGCCAACCTGGCTCACGATACGCTGGCAGATGTTCATCAGCTGCGCGTTGTCGCGGAATGTGACGCCGGTCTGTTCCACCTTGCCGGAGGTTTCGATATAGACCGTGTGGGCGCCGTTGACCATGATGTCGGCGATGTCGTCGCGCGCCAGCAGCGGCTCGAGCGGACCGTAACCGAGCACGTCGTTGCAGATGTCCTCCAGCAGGTCTTCCTGCTCGGAGATGGACATGACCACATTTTTCAGCGCGATGATGTCGTTGACGACGTCGCGGATTTCATCGCGCGCGTCTTCCGCATCAAGGCGGGCGAGCTGAGACAGATCGATGGCTTCAACCAGCGCGTTGAAGATCTGGGCCTTGGTCTCGTAGTATTCGCTGTTCTTCTTCCGCTGAGCGGGGGCTGCCTGCGGTTCCGGTGCAGGAGGAGGCGCAGGTGGGGCTTTTGGCTTGGGCGCGGGTTCGCTCTGGCTCTTTTGCGGCACAGGTTGTTCCTGCCGGGCAGCCGGTGCCGCCGGCTCAGGCATGTCCTGCAACCCGGGAACACCGCCCGGCCGAAGGGTCTGGGATCCAGACGATGAACTGCCACGTCTTCCGAACATAACGAACTATCTGCTCCGCTCTCGGGCCGGTCAGCCGGCCTTCCGCTTCAGTTTCGACAAGAGCCCGCCAAGGCCCGGACGTGCGCTTTTGGCCGGCGCCGCCTTGCCGGACACGGACTGTGCCAGATTGTCCAACATGCGCGCGATCGCGTGCTTGCCATCAACCTCGCCAATCATCTGTCCGTTGTTGGCCGCCGTGCCGAAAAGCTGCGGCTCGAACGGAATGGCTGCCTGGACCGTCAGGCCGAGGGCGCCGGCAAATTCATCCGGCTTGATTTCCGGGCGCTTGGGCACATTCACCTTGTTCATGACCAGATGCGGCGGCCTGTCGTTCGGCCGCATCTGCTTCAGAATATCGACGGCGTTCTTGGCATTGCGCAAATTGGCCAGATCCGGTTCGGCCACCAGAACGATCTCGTCAACATTCATGAGCGTGTTCTTGACCCAGGCATTCCAGGCGTGTGGGACGTCCAGCACCACATGCGGAACGCTGGCGCGCATTGTATCCGTCAGGAGCTCGAAGGATTTTTCGCTCTGGTCATATGTGCGTTCGAGCGTTGCCGGAGCAGCCAGCAGGCTCAGATGCTCATTGCACCTGGAGAGAATCCGGTCGAGGTAGGTTTCGTCCAGGCGTTCGGGCGACGAAATGGCTTCAAAGACGCCCTGAAGCGGATCCTGGTTGAAATCCAGGCCGGCCGTGCCGAAGGCCAGATCCAGGTCGCTCACCACGACCTCGCTCTGGAAGCTGCGGGCCAGCGCCCAGGCGCCGTTATGGGCGATCGTCGACGCACCGCAGCCGCCCTTGACGCCGAAGAAGGCGATGGTCCGCCCGAGCGGTTCCGCATCCGGATCGGTGTAAAGGTTGCTGACGGAGCCGATCAGCTGGAAAACGCTGACGGGCGTGATCAGGTATTCGCTGACGCCGCGGGTGATCAGCTCGCGGTAGAGCATCACATCGTTGACGTCGCCAATGACGATCACCTTTGTGCCGGCATCGCAATACTCGGCGAGGTGATCGAGACTGGTCAGGAGGTCTTCCCGCCGGCCAGAGGTCTCGACGATGATCAGGTTGGGTGTCGGCGCCTGCTCGAAAGTCTCGATGGCCGCCGGAATCCCGCCCATGTCGATCTTGAGGTGGGCCTTTGCCATGCGGCGGTCTTCCATCGCGGCTTCCGCGATGCGCATGGTCGCGTCGGTCAGGCAGAAGGCATGCACAGTGATGCGCGGAATGGATCCGATATGAACGTTTTCTTCGCTGCCCGCATATTGATGCTCAGCAGGTTCCGAATAAGGATCCATGTAGCCTGACATGTCTTTCAGTTCCGAATTGGCACTCATGCTCTCACCTAGTTGTCTGAGACCTCTGTCCCGACCCCTTCCTTGAATTCGGCAGCGGTAATCTCACCCTTGCGATACTTTTCGAACACCGTCGCGCGGCGCATCTGATCTGCCGGCGTGGAGGCACGCGGGGTCAAAAGGTCGGACGGGTTTTCGACCATCACGGCAAGGTTCGCCTGTGTCGCGCAGCCAAAATTCTCGTAATTGACGTTGGGGCCGAACCCGCCGCCGATATTTCGGGGCCAGTCCCCGCATTCACCGGCGGTCGCCTGCATCCGGGCAAAGGACAGCCGGATCGGCGCGTCGGCACTGGCGTCCTGCACCGCGTAGGTGCGTGTGCTGATGCGGGTGCGCGCGAGGCCGCCACGTTGCAATGCTTCCCGGATTTCCGGTGTTACGGAATGCACCGCCGCTTCGTTGGCGCCACCCGACGGCACCAGGATTTCGACCGACCCGTCGCCCCGGCGGCGGCTGTCGGCCGCAAAAGCGGTGATCGTGTCCTCCACCGGACCATGGAGCCGACGCGTGTTGCGGCCGATCGGCAGGTCCAGCGTTTCGGGTTCCTCCGTCACCACGATCGGGTGCTGGAGGCGGTAATCGTTCGAGGCAAGCAACTGGCTCGACGTCTGGTTCTGGTTCTGGCAACCCAGCACCGCGAGACATCCCGCCAGGGCGAGGGCGGATTTGGAAACGGTCGCCAGCCGGACTGTTCTCTTGCTAATCATCCGTCCGTCCTCACTTGTAGATGAACCCGACCTGGCCGTGATACGTGCCCTCGGCCACGGCACCTGCGGGGTTGTAGATCTTGTTGAGCCGGTTCAGGAAAATGGTTTCCGCATCGTTCGGCGGCATCAGGTTCTTGTCCGGGCGCTGCAGTTTGCTCACTGCAACCGGCTGCACGACATAGGGCGTCACGAAGACAACCAGTTCCGACTGCTGCTTCAGGAAGTCACGGCTTTTGAAGAGCGCGCCAAGGATCGGGATCTGCATCAGACCGGGCACACCGTCGACAGCCTGCTGATAGGATTCCTTAAGAAGGCCTGCCATGACCAGCGTACCGCCTGAAGGCAGTTCCACGGTCGATTCGGCCCGGCGCACCTTGAGTGCCGAGATCGAGATCCCGCCAAAGGCAATCGCACCGTCGTTGCTGAGCTCGCTGACCTCGGTCTTGATCCGCAGGCTGATCCGCCCGCCGGACATGACAACCGGGGTAAAGTCGAGCCCGACACCGAATTTCTTGAATTCGATCGTGACTTCACCATCCTGCTGAGCAACGGGGATCGGAAATTCACCACCGGCCAGGAAGCTTGCATTCTCGCCCGAAATAGCGGTCAGCGTCGGCTCCGCCAGCGTCCGGACCACACCCTCGCGCTGAAGCGCCTCGATCTCTGCCGTGATCGACGTGGTGCCGCTCAGGAAAGAAAGCTGGGCAACAGTCTGGTTGACGATATTGGGGTTCACCGTGAGTTCAGGTGCCTGAAGGTAGCCGGGCGTGAAGTTGCCTGTGCCGATCGACGCGCCGAGCTTGACACCAAGCTGCTTGATGACGGAGCGCTCGACTTCGGCGACATTCACCTTCAGGTGTACCTGATCCTTGCCTTCGACGGAGATCAGGTTGACGATTTCGGTCGCGCCGGCCGCACCCTGGAACTTCGCGGCAATGTCACCTGCCTGCTGTGCCTCGATCGCACTCTTCGCCGTCCCGCTCAGGATCACGTTGCCATTGACCGATTCGGCCGAAATCTGCGTTCCTGGAATCAGCTTGCGAATGATGCGGGTCAGATCGGACGTATCCTTTTCGACCCGGACGTCGAAACTTGCCAGTTCGCGGCCGCTGCGGCTGAAGAGAACCAGCCGTGACTGCCCTGCGGTGTTGCCGATGACGAAGATCCGCCGCGGTGTTCTGAGGACCGCATCCGCGATTTCCGGGTTAGAGACCAGGACGTCGGCGGCATCTTCGGCGAGGTTGATAACCACCGACCGGCCGATACCGACATTCAGGATGCGATCGGTTGCCCGTTCGCCCGCCGCCACATGGACCTGGCTGGGGAAGTTTTCTTCCGCCAGGACGGCTGGACCGGTAAGCCCGAGCAGTGCGCCCGTGAGACAGGTCGCAACTGCCATCTTCTTAAGAAAGTTTCTCATCGCGCCCCTCGCGCTGGACGTTCTTTTGTCAACCGGTGTCATTGCGTACCTGCCTGGCTGGTCACGCCATATTTGACGAAGTTCACACCGCGCCGGCGGCTGTTATCCGCTTCCGCATCATCAGCGGAATCCTGCGCGCTCCTGAGAGCCAGCGCGATCGTGCCGACCTGCTGGGACTGGGCGACGAGTTCCGACTGCGCCAGTGTCAGTTCCAGGGTTGCCGTCCGCTTCGGGCTCAGGTTCTTTTGATCCTGTTCCCCGGCCGTGGTGGCATCGATGGCGAGCACCCGGATGTTTTCCAGGAACGTCTCGCTGCGCGCGCCATTGTCGGACTTGCGGGTCAGGATGAGGTCGACCTTGTCACCCGGCAGGATGAACCCGCCTGCGGTTGTCTCGGCTTCCACGCTCACCGCGATCGCCCGCTTGCCCTTGGGCAGGATGGCCGACATGAAGCCCTTGTCGGTGTTGATCAGGCGTTCAGGCCGGATTGGTTCGCCGGCAAAGATCGGGGCGCGTGCGATTCGCCCATCAAATTCTTCGTCGGCGGTCGGACTTGCCTCGCGTGTCACCGATCCGAATGGGATGGAGTCCGCCGGCCAATTGGCCCAGGAGAGGTCGTCCTTGGATAGCTTTCCACCGAGATTGATGTCGTTTTTTGCGACAAGAACCTGGCTTTTCTGCTCAACGACAGGTGTTTCCACCACAGCAGGCGCAGGCGTACCGCCCGACATCATCACCATTCTGAAGGCGATGATGCCTGCTGCGACTGCGATTGCCAGTACGAAGATTCGAGCGAATTTCATGACCAAGACCCAATATTCCTAGGGGCGCATGCGCCGTTCTTTCCTAGGATGAGGGGTAATTGGTCAAAACATGGTTAACCAGGTGTAGATGTTTTTGGTTAATATCTGTTAACTTTACTGAACGCTTTCTAAATACCACTGCAATTTGAAAAATGTAGAACCAAATCATGCCGTCATCGACATGAAAAGCAGGCGCACCATGGCACCTGCCCTTACGCGATTTGAAATTTCAAGCTTAGAGAGACTGGCCGATCAGCTTGAACCAGGCGGTCGACGGATAGACCTGCAGGCCGGCAACGGCGATCGCAATGCCGTAGGGAATGCCGCTGCGGTTGTCGTGAAGCCTGTCGAACCACTCCTGGCGCGCCAGTATATGCGGGAAACCCACCATTTGCCGCATCGACATAATGCCGAGTGTCAGCACGGCCCCGTAAAGAGAGACAAGAATCATGAAATGACCGAGTTCCGGGGTCAGGCCGATCCAGAGCGAAATCGCGCTGATGAACTTCACGTCACCTCCGCCCATCCAGCCGAAGGCAAAAAAGGTGAAGCCGACGACGAAGACCGGAAGGAACCCCAGGAGATGCGTGCCCCAATCCGACAGCGGCAGGCCCGTTCCGATCGCAACAAGCGCAAAGCCTGCCACCAGGAGCAGGGAGACCCGGTTCTGGATCGTCATCGTCAGAAGGTCCGAAGCGCCGCCGAAAGCGACGAGCATGGGAAAGATCACAAGGAGTGCAGCCTCAACCATCGGACATCCCTCTTTATTCTATGGGCCCGGGAACCTTCGGGCCGATAAGTCCGGCGTCCCGATGGCTGACCCTTGCCAAAGTCATCGGGCATTCTGCAGGCATACGACCGCCCGCGAGACCCGCTGTCAGCGAACTTAACTGCCGAGAGTTAACGGTTCGCAGACAAATTGGATTGCAGATAACAAAAAACAGGCAGCAAGCTGCCCGTTTTCTGTAAGCGTTAGAACTTAGCGTTCGCGCCTCTGCCCACCATTAGCTTGCAGTAGCAGCGGTGCTCAGCGTCGTCTGGATCTTCGTGAAGACGCTCTTCAGCGAAGTACCGGTCAGCGACAACGCGGTCAGGATGACGATGGACAGGAGGCCAGCGATCAGGCCGTATTCGATTGCGGTTGCGCCGGATTCGTCTTTGGCGAAACGATTGATAAGAGACTTCATGTGTTTGCTCCAAGTACCACTGAGTTGACAGCTTCAAAGTCCGCCGGATCTTCTTTTGTCCGTTCGAACATGTGATCACCCTAGGGCAGAGAGCTTTCCAAGCAGTTAAATTTACCATCCGCCATCAAAAAAATCCTGACAAATATCACTATAGTTAACAATAGGTATAGATAAAAAATGATTAATACCTCACAAAAACTTTAAAATAAATCTCAATAAATAAGTATATTTCCTCGACCGATTTTCCCCTGACTGTAATTCTCTCTTATCAGTACTGTTCTATCATTCAGTATTGATTAATTTCCCGCGTGAAAGTCTAGATAATCCCACCCGCCAAGACAGGGCGCCATGAGGTCCCGCTCGTATTCCCAGCAATGCATACAATCCGAATACGCTCGGAACGCATTTATCATCAAAAACACCAAAGAAGCGCCGGTTTACACTTCTTGAGCCCCTGCGTTAGCAGATCGTTCACCACGTTTGCTGCATGCTGTCGCAAGAACAGATATATATGGAGTACCCATAGGCATGTTCACGAACATACTCAAATGGACCGGCGTGCTTGTGCTGGCGCTTCACGCAGGCGCAGCAGCGGCGCAGGACGGTCCGGTAATGGTAACTGTCGACCGCGCCAAGATCTTCCGCATCGCGGAAGGTGCTTCGGCTGTCATCGTCGGCAATCCCTTCATTGCAGATGTCGCCATGTTCGACCAGAACACGGTCGTCATCACCGGCAAGAGCTACGGAACGACCAATCTGGTCATCCTGGATGCGAACAACAAGCCGATCGTGGATGAAGTGATTACGGTGCGGGCGTCGGAAGACGATGTGGTGTCGGTCTATCGCAAGGCGGAACGGACGACCCTGTCCTGCAGCCCCAGTTGCGAGCCGACGCTGCGACTTGGCGATTCCGATCCCGCCTTCAAGGCAACCGCCGAACAGGCGACCTCCAGGAACAGCCTCTCGCTTGAAGCTGCGGGCGTTCAATAGGCGTGGTTGAGCACGGAGTGTGCAAGGAATGATCCGGAAGCTGCGTAGTCTTTTTTGCTTGAAAGGCAGAAATGGCCGGTCTCTGGCCGAAGACCGCGGTGGCGTGACCGCCGTCGAGTTCGCCCTCGTAGCGCTCCCCTTCTTCACGCTGGCCTTCGGGATAATCGAGGTCGGTCTTGTGCATTTCGCCAACCGGATGCTGGACAATGCGGTTGTCGGTTCCGCGCGCCTGATCAGAACCGGCCAGGCGCATGGCAAATTGAGCCAGGAACAGTTCAAGCAGCAAGTTTGCGACTACATGCCGTCCTTCATGTGCAATATCGACCGGATTTATGTCGATATCACCGCCGTCCCCGATTTTGCTTCTGCAAATTCCACGGACGTTCTCTACGACGAAGACGGTAATCTCAAGGACGAAACCAATTACGACATTGGAGATGCCAGCGAGATTGTTGTCGTGAATGTCATCTACAAGTGGCCGATGATGACCTCCATTTTCAATTTCGATCCAGCGGACAAGAATGGGGAACGTCACCTGACCTCGACAATGGTGTTTCGAAATGAACCCTGGAACTAGACCCTTGCGTCCGTCAGGGAAACTGTGGCGCCGGCTTGCCGCATTCCGGCGGGATGCGAGAGCTGTTGCAGCAACCGAATTTGCGCTCATCCTTCCTTTCATGCTCCTGCTTCTCATCGGAATGGCGGAAGTTACCGGCGCCATGAACGAAGACAGGAAGGTGAGCCGTATCGCCAACGCCGTCACCGACCTTGTCGCCCAGGCCCAGACCGTGACGACGACCGAACTCAAGGCCGTTATGGATCTGGGCGAGAAAATCATGGCGCCCTACCCCGCCACCGATCTGGTGACGACCATTGCAAGCATTTCCTTCGACGAGGACGGAGATGCCAGCGTCGACTGGAGCTACGATTCCAAGGGTTCCAAACCCTGGGCCAAGGGCTCCAAGCCACCGGTCACGATCCCGGACAATGTCGCAAATCCCAACACGTCGATCGTTCTGGGCAAGGTTTCCCTGGACTACACGCCACCGTTCGCCGGTGTGTTCACGGATTTCTTCAGCCGGGAAAGCGAGATCACCTTGAGCGACACCTATTACCTCCGGCCCCGGTTGACCGACACCGTCGACTGCACAAACTGCTGAACCGGTTCATCTGCCTCCAAGCCACTTCCGCTTGGAAGACCGCCAGGCATGAGCATGCGCCAGGTGTCCCCTGTCCGGTCTGGCTCACTCATGGTTTGGCGTCCTAAGCCCTCTCCCTTATTCCTTATGTCGCATAATATCTCTATTCTCCGCCTGAATGCTGCGCTGCAAAATTTTTCAGTATGGGAATACCCGACAGATGGCGACCAACAAGACCTATGATCAGATCCAGGTAGGCGATAGCGCTGAAATCGTCCGCGAATGCTCGTCCAACGACCTCCTGGTCTTTGCCCATGCCTCCGGCAATCACAATCCGATCCACCTGCCCGATACCGACTGGACAGGCGACGGCCATATCGACAAACCGGTCGCGCCGGCCATGTGGGTCGGCTGCCTTGCCTCCGCGGTGCTCGGTAATATCCTTCCGGGCCCAGGAACGGTCTACAGGTCCCAGTCCTTCCGCTTTCTGGCGGGCGCTGCCGTCGGCGACAAGCTGCATGTGAAGGTCACCGCCACCGCCAAGAAGCCGGACAATGTCGTGACCTTCGACATGACGGTCACCCGCGGCGACGGAACCCGTCTGGTCGAGGGCGTGGCGGAAGTCGTGGCGCCGGTCGAGACCATAGAATTCGATGCCAGCAACATTCCGGCCCTGCTGGTGCAGCGTCACCGGCATTTCAACAGCATGATCCAGCGGGCCAAGACCTTGCCCGCCCTGCCGACCGCGGTTGCCGCGCCGGACGACCCGAATTCGCTCGAAGGAGCGCTGATGGCTGCGCGAGAAGGCCTGATCCAGCCGATCCTGATCGGCGCGCGCGAGCGGATCGAGGCCGCCGCAAGGGAGCTTGGCGAAGACATCGGTTCCTATGAGCTGATCGACATCGAGGACGAGATGGAGGCCGCGGGCCGTGCCGTTGCCCTTGTGCACGAAGGCCGGGTCAAGGCGGTCATGAAAGGGCATCTGCACACCGATCACCTGCTGCACCACGTGGTCAAGCGCGACGGCGGCCTTCGGACAAAGCGCCGGATCAGCCATGTCTTCGTCATGGACATTCCGGGCCGGAAAACGCCCGTGCTGATTTCGGACGCGGCGATCAACATCTCTCCGGACCTCAACACCAAGGTCGACATCACCCAGAACGCCATCGACGCGGCGCTGGCCCTTGGTCTTGAAACGCCCCGGGTGGGCGTTCTATCCGCCATCGAAACGGTGAACCCGGCGATCCCCTCCAGCCTCGACGCGGCGGTGCTTTCCAAGATGGCCGAGCGCGGCCAGATCACGGGCGCGGTCGTCGACGGTCCGCTTGCCATGGACAACGCCATCGACGTCCAGGCGGCGCGTACCAAGGGCATCACCTCGCTGGTGGCCGGTCATGCGGAGGTGCTGATCGTACCCAATCTGGAGTCCGGTAACATGCTGGCCAAGGAACTGACCTTCATCGCCCATGCGGAAGCCGCCGGCCTTGTGATCGGCGCCAAGGTTCCGGTGATGCTGACCAGCCGTGCCGATGACGGCCGCGCACGCCTTGCCTCCTGCGCCCTCGCTCTGCTTTACATGCACTGGCAGACAACCGGCACACCGGTGGCGCTGCTCGACCGGAACGGGGAGGAATAAGCGTGGGGCCCGTCATTCTCGTTCTCAACTCCGGCTCTTCGTCGATCAAGTTCACCCTCTTTTCCGGCGCTTCGGAGCAGTTGAAGGGTCAGATTTCCGGCCTCGGAGCGGAGCCGCGCATCGCTCTGGCTTCGATGGTCACGGACACAGGGATCGACAGGTTGCTGACAACAGCAGAAGGCCAGTGCCATGCCTCTGCGCTGGCTGCCATCCTGCCGGTGCTGGAACAGGAGCTGGATGGACACGCAGTCGACGCAGTCGGTCACCGTGTCGTCCATGGCGGCATCGCCCATACGGCGCCACTCGGAATTACCGAGGAGGTAATGGAAGATCTTAAAGGCCTGGAGCCCCTTGCGCCGCTGCACCAGCCGCATAATCTCGCGGGCATCAGAGCCGCGCGCGAAGCTTTTCCCGAAGCACTGCAGGTCGCCTGTTTCGACACGGCCTTTCACCGCAGCCATCCCTGGGTGAATGATACATTCGCTCTGCCGCGGTCCCTTTATGAGGAAGGTGTACGCCGCTACGGCTTTCACGGTCTTTCCTACGAATATATCAGCAGCTACCTGAAGCAGTCCCGGCCGGAAGCCTATGCGGGGCGCGTGGTCGTTGCCCATCTCGGCAACGGCGCTTCCATGTGTGCGATCCGCGACGGTCAGAGCATCGGCTCGACCATGGGCTTCACCGCTCTCGACGGCCTGCCCATGGGCACGCGCTGCGGCCAGCTCGACCCCGGTGTCGTGCTCTATCTCCTGACGACGAAAGGCCTCTCTCCGGACGAGGTGTCGGACCTGCTTTACAAGTCCTCCGGGCTCAAGGGTCTCTCGGGCATAAGCCAGGACATGCGCACCTTGAGCGAAAGCGACGATCCGCGCGCAGCCGAGGCCATCGAGTATTTCGTCTTCCGCATCCGCCGTGAGCTTGGCGCGATGGCGGCCGTTCTGGGCGGTCTTGACACGGTCGTCTTCACAGGCGGCATCGGCGAGAACTCCGCGCTGGTGCGCAGGAAGGTTTGTGAAGAGCTGGATTGGCTCGGTCTGTCGATCGACCAGGACGGAAACCAGGCCGCGGCCGAAGACATCTCCGCCAGCGGGTCAAAGGTCAGCGTGCTGGTCATCCCGACAAACGAGGAAGAAATGATCCGCCGCCACAGCGCCGCCCTGCTGATCCGGGAAACGGTATCGGCGTGAGGATGCTTGCGGCATGTTATTGCCGTGACGGGTCCAGCAGTGCGGCAAACTCGTCCTCGTAGGTGCGCAGAACAGGCCGGAAATCCGCATGGACCACCGGCTCGAAACCGCCGGGAAGATCCGGTTCGATGGCAAGATAGGCATCCGGCGCTTCGCGGCGCAGATCCATCAGCCCGGCCCGCAGGCGCCGCTTGAGATCGTCGGGCAGATCCTTGCGCAAGCTGTGCGCCGAATAGGGAATGGGCAGCGACCGCCAGACGATTTCGAGGTCGTTGAAACTTCGGCCGCCAGAGACATAATAGTCGTTGAGCGTGCCGGCGGTGTACCCGTTCTTGGCTTCGCCTGCCAGCGTCGACCAGCCGAGCGTTGCCTGGACCCGGCCATCAAGCACGGCACGCACGCCCTCCAGCAGGTCCTGCACTTCCACCAATGCGCTGAAATGGGTGCGTGCATCGACGCCGTCCGCTGCGAGATTGGCGATCGGTACCCTGTAACCCGTAACCGCATGCGTGCCACCAACGGCAAGGCGCGTCCCCTTGAGTTCCGCAAGCGTGAGTTTCTCCGCTCCCCGGCGGGCAATCAGAACCGCATAGAACCGCGCGGGAAAATCGTCCGGTGCCGCTGTGACCAGAGGCTCGACGCAGGCACAAAGCTGATGGGTCGCAGCGTAGGCGGAGGGCGACAGGCGGACATAGTCGATGCGCCCCGCTGCAATCGCCTCGACCGCATCGGCCATCGTCTCCATCAGGAACAGGTCGACCGGCAGATCCGCGATCTCCTCAATGGCCAGGCGGAACGGCTCGACCCGGTCACGGGCACCGTCATCTCCGGCAACGACGACGCCAAGGCGCAACCGGTCCGGCAGGCTTTCGCCGTTCTGTGCCTGTGCCGTTGCGGACAACGTGATCAGAAGGGCAGCCTTCAGCAGCCAGGAAACCGTTGCCTGGAATGCTCTACGGGCCGGGATCGGGAAAAGTGCCATAATGCGGACATAACCTTCTGATGAAACTCGTAAAATTCTACATTGCCCCGTAAACACTTTCCGTCAGACAATCCGGACCGGCCCAATGCGCAATTCTATCACGACCGTCGTCTTCGATATAGGTAATGTCCTGATCGAATGGAATCCTGAATATCTCTATGTTCGACTAATTCCCGATGCGGCGGAACGGCACCGGTTTCTGGAAACCGTCTGCAATATGAACTGGAACCTGCAACAGGACCTCGGCCGCCCCTGGGAAGAGGCCGTCGCCACACTGACGCTGCAGCACCCGGACAAGGCGGAGCTTATCAAGGCCTATTCGGAGCGCTGGCACGATATGGTTCCGGGCGAGATCGAAGGGACGCCGGCGCTCCTTGCCGAGCTCAAGGCCCAGGGCACCCCGCTTTATGCCATCACCAATTTCTCCGACGAGAAATTCGCCGAGGCACAGGCAAGGTTTCCATTTCTGAAAACCAGCTTCCGGGACATCGTCGTGTCGGCGGCAGAAAAGCTGATCAAGCCGGACCCGCGCATCTATCAGGTCCTGCTCGATCGCAACGGCCTGGATGCCGGAGCCTGCCTCTTTATCGACGACAGCGAAAAGAACGTCGAAGCCGCCCGCCAGGTCGGCATGGCTGCGCATCATTTCAAGGATGCGGACGGCTTGAGGTCAGAACTCGAGCGGCTTGGGCTATTGGGTGTTCACGCTGAGGTTTGAGCGAGGGGCCCATCCTTCGAGACGGACCTAACGGTCCTCCTCAGGATGAGGTACAACTTTTTGCATAGCCTGTCATACCCCGCGACCTCATCCTGAGGAGGCCGCCAGGCCGTCTCGAAGGATGGGCCGCATACTCTGCCCGGCCAATTCCGCCTAGCCCTCGAACCCTTCCAGCACGTTGACGCAGTTTGTACCGAGCGCATCGACCGCGTAGCCGCCTTCCATCAGGAAGATTGTCGGGACGCCGACCCGCTTCAGCCGCTGGCCGAGACGGGTGAAGTCCTCGCTCTTGAAGCGGAATCCGGATATCGGGTCATGCTCGTAGCAGTCCATGCCGAGCGAGACGATCATCGCCTCCGGCCTGTAGACCAGCAGCCAGCGGCAGGCTTCCTCCAGCGCAGGGCTGTAGCCTTCCCAGTCGGTGCCGAGCGGCAGCGGCCAGTTGCGGGTGAAGCCGGTTCCGGCATGTTCACCGGTCTCGTCGGCAAACCCCAGGAAATAGGGGTATTCGCTCCTGGGATCCGCGTGGATCGACAGGAACAGGATGTCCGGCCGGTCATAGAACAGCGCCTGGGTGCCGTTGCCGTGGTGATAGTCCACGTCGAGGATCGCTATCCGGTGCAGACCGTAGTCCCTGAGGTACTGGGCAGCGACCGCGGCATTGTTGAAGAAACAATAGCCGCCGAAGAAATCGTAGCCGGCGTGATGCCCCGGCGGCCGGCAGAGACCGAAGACCGACGTCTCGCCGTCAAGGATCATTTTGGCGGCGGTGAGCGCCGTGTCGGCAGAGGCTCGCGCCGCGCGGTAGGTGTGCTGGCCGAGCGGCGTTCCCGCATCCATGGAATACCGGCCGAGCAGCCCGTCGATATGGTCCACCTCCACATCCTGGCGCAGGCTGCGGATCGGCCAGACGAACGGAAAGGCCTCGCGGCTGCGGCCCGCCGCTGTCCATTTTTCCCAGAACCCCTCCAGAAAGGACACGTAGTCCGGGGCGTGGACCCGGTGCAGCGGGCGGACCGGAAATTCCTCGGGCGCAACGACCTCGCCGACCTGACGTTCCCGGACGGTCTTCAGCACGATTTCCGCACGACTGGGAATCTCGACGGCCGGCTTCAGCTCCCCATCCGAGATTTCCTGTGCCGGCGCGTGGGCGAGCTGGATGTCCGAAAAAACCGTCTTCACGAGATGCCCCCAAGTCCCCTTTGTGCCTTACACGACAAGACCAATGTACCTGAAATCAGGAAAAACGGAATTCCGTAACGTGACTATAAGTCTCTGAGGGCTGTAACAAAACCCGCGTGAACCCGTCGTGATGAACACTGTCGGGCCAACGCTGTGCTTCCAGGCAGAGACCGCCATGGGAACCGTAGCGCTTGCCGCCGAGACCGGGCACCGGAACCGCCATCATGGGTGCATCGAAGAGCTGCAGGCCCGGCTCGCTGGTCCACACTTCCATGCGCCGCTCACCTGCACCATCCTCCAGCGCGGCGGCAAATTCAACCGTCTCACGCGGCGCGTCGGCCAGGCAGAAATTGTGGTCGTAGACCACGGCCTCTTCCCCGGCCTTGCGGCGCAGCTTGCGGCCGTCGCGGAAGTCATAGGGCGTCCAGGCGACCTTGCGGATCTCGCCTGTCGGGATCAGGTCGTCATCGACCGGCAGGTAACTCTCGGCCGCGATTTCCAGCGTGTGGTCTAGAATGGTGTCGCTGCCGTCGAGGTTGAAATAGGCATGCTGGGTCAGATTGACCGGTGTGGTCTTGTCCGTGGTCGCCGTCATCTTGAGGCGCAGCCCCCCGGTGCCCGTCAGCGTATAGCGCGCCAGCACTTCCACCCGGCCCGGATAGCCCATGTCGCCATCCTCGGAGACCAGTTTCAGTAGCACGCTTGCCTTGTCTTGCTGTTCGACCTGCCAGACCCGGTGGCCGAAGCCGCCCGTACCACCGTGAAGGTGATGGCGGCCGCGTTCATTGATATCGAGGTGGTACTCTTTGCCGTCGATCGCCAGGTGTCCGCCGGCAATGCGGTTGGCGCACCGCCCGGCGATGATGCCGAAGGCGGGCGAATGATCGAGGTAGCTCTGAAGGTCGTCGAAGCCGAGCACGACACTTTCCCCGTCCACCTTCAGGTCGCGGATGATCGCGCCGAGGGTCAGGATCGAGGTTTCCAGGACGCCTTTTTTCAGCACGATTTCCTGAATGGCAGTTCCATCGGGAAGTGTGCCAAATTCCTGGATCATGAATGTCTCCGCAGAAAGGCCCGGGCGGGCGGAAGAGGGGAGCAGAAGCGGCGGAACTATCCGCCGCTTTTCAGAACAGCGTCAAGTATTCAGATCGTCTGATTGTAGGCACCGACTTCGCCGTTCTCGCGCAGGACACCGTCAACGGCCTTGAACATGGCGTGCAGGCGCTCCTCGGAGACCGGGCTTTCCACGACGACGACCAGTTCCGGCTTGTTGGAAGAAGCGCGGACAAGACCCCAGGTGCCGTCCTCGCTGACGACGCGCACGCCGTTGACGGTAATGAGATCGGTGATCGCCTGGCCGGCAACCGTCTCGCCCTTGGCCTTCATGTCCTGGAACCTCGCCACGACCCGGTCGACGACATCGTATTTGGTCTCGTCGGCGCATTTGGGCGACATGGTCGGCGAGCCCCAGGTCTTGGGCAATGCGCGGCGCAGGTCCGCCATGCTCTTGTCCGGATTGCGGTCGAGCATGTCGAGGATCGCGATCGCCGAGACGAGACCATCGTCATAGCCGCGCCCGATGGGCCGGTTGAAGAAATAGTGGCCGGACTTCTCGAAGCCGACGATGGCATCGAGATCGCGGACACGGCGCTTGATATAGGAGTGACCGGTCTTGAAATAGTCGGTCTTCGCGCCGTTGGCCGCAAGCACCGGATCGGTGTGGTAGAGCCCGGTCGATTTGACGTCGACGACAAACTGGCAGCCCGGATGCAGGGCGGAAATGTCGCGCGCCAGCATGACGCCGACCTTGTCGGCGAAGATCTCCTCGCCTTCGTTGTCGACGACACCGCAGCGGTCGCCGTCGCCATCGAACCCGAGGCCGACCTCCGCGCCGGTTTCCAGAACCTTGTCCCGCAGCGCATGAAGCATCTTCATGTCTTCCGGGTTGGGATTGTAGCGCGGGAAGGTGTGGTCGAGTTCCGCGTCGAGCGGGATTACCTCGGCGCCGAGGGCCTCCAGGATACGCGGGGCGAAGGCTCCCGCCGTGCCATTACCGCAGGCGGCAACCACCTTGATCGGCCGCTTCAACTTCGGCCGGTCCGTCAAATCCTTGAAATAGATTTCCGGAAAGCCCTCGACAAAACGGTAGCTGCCGCCCCCCTTCATGCTGAAAGCTGCCTCCAGAACGATCTCCTTCAACCGGCTCATTTCGTCCGGGCCAAAGGTCAGCGGCCGGTCGATGCCCATTTTCACGCCGGTCCAGCCATTGTCGTTGTGAGACGCGGTGATCATCGCGACCGCCGGCACATCAAGGGCGAACTGGGCAAAATAGGCCATCGGCGACAGGGCGAGGCCGATATCGTGCACATTGATGCCCGCGGCCATCAGGCCGTTGACGACCGCCATCTTGATGGTCGAGGAATAGCTGCGGAAATCGTGACCGACAACGATGTCCGGCCGCACGCCGCGCTCACGCATGAGCGTGCCTATGCCGAGCCCAAGCGCCTGCATCCCCATCAGGTTGATTTCGGCCTCGAACAGCCAGCGAGCGTCGTATTCCCGAAAACCCGTCGGCTTCACCATGGGCAGGGATTCGTATTCAAAGGTGTTCGGCGTCAAACTCGGGAGGGGTTTGGGAAACATAAATGCCTCTCAACGCATTGAGATGAAAATGGGCTGCGGGTACGGCCCTGCAGGATTACCGGGTCACTGCACCAGTACTAGCGTGCTGCCGCTGATGTCAAACCGTTGCAGCTGGTTCAGCGCGGACATGCCGAGCAGTGGTTCGGAGAGACTCTGGTCCTTCAGCACAAGCGCGTCCACATTGCGCAGCCGGATTGAACCGAGACGAAGATCATCGATGTCGGCCCTTGCCCCATAGACCGTGCCGTTGGCGGTCTGGATGGGATATTTGTAGTCTGCAGGTTTCAAAAAGATACCGATGTCCTCGGCGAGGGATTCCGGCAGCGCCGTTACCGTGGCGCCGGTATCGACCAGCATGTCGACGGACCGGCCGTTGAGATAGGCATCGGCAACGAAATGTCCCTGCCGGTTGCGGGCGACCCGATAGGTTCGTTTGCCCGTCTCCGCATCGGTTTCGCTGCGCGCAACCTCCAGCTCCGCACCGCCGTCGGAAAGTCCCCGTCCGCGCTCGACGATCAAGGGAACGAGAGGGCCGACAATCATCAGGGCAACTAAGACGACGATGAACCGAGACATGCCTGATCCGTGAAGAAGGTGGAGATCCCGGATAGCACAGTTTTCTTAGCGGGCTGTAAAACCGGCCGGAAAATCCGAAGCTTCAAGCAATTTGATCCGCCAGGCGGCTGATTTCCTCACGATGTGGCGCGCTGGACTGGGCGCCGGTGACCGTGCAGGCCAGGGCGCCCGCGGCCACGCCCTCCTTGACCGCCCGCTCGAACGAAACGGACCTGTCGAGCGCCGCCGCCAGCGCTCCGCAGAAGGCATCCCCGGCACCGGTGGTGTCGACGGCATCAATGCGGGGGGACGGAAAGCGGAACCGGGTCTTGTCCGAACGGGCGAGGACGCCGTCAGCGCCGAGCGTGACGACAATCGAGCGAAAGGAGGTTGCCAGCCGGTCCGCAAAGGATTCCGGATCGCCGGCAATTCCGAGACGGGCGCCGATGGCGGCGGCTTCGCTGACATTGACCACCACAGTTGACGCCACCTCGAAACACGTGCGCAGATCACCTTCGGGGACAGGCGCGGGATTCCAGAATACGAAGCCGTCGGCCTGCCGAGCCAGAATGGCGGCTTCGGTTCCCGTGGCATAGGGAACCTCGCCCTGGAGCATCAGCGTGTCGCCTGCCCCCAGACCACCTGCCAGCCAGCCAGCCTCGACCCGGGCATTGGTGCCGCTCGCAACGATGATCTGGTTCTCGCCGGCCGGGTCGATGCCGATAAAGGCAAGTCCCGTGGAGCCGCCAACCTTGCGTACGCCCGACAGATCAACACCGGCGTCGTGCAGGTTCTGCAGCGCCAGTTCCGCAAAGCCGTCCTGTCCGACAGCCCCGACCAGCTTTACATCGGCCCCGGCCCTTTTGGCGGCCAGCGCCTGATTGGCACCTTTGCCGCCGGGAAACGTCTGGTGATCGCGGCCGCTGACCGTTTCGCCGGCTGTCGGCAAGCGTGGCACCGCGACCACAAGATCCAGATTGATTGACCCAAAAACCGTGATCATGCCACCCTCCCCCAACTTGCTGAAAAGGGTAGAGCGAATTCGTCAAAAAGTCGCCAATCGGGATTTTCTTTTCGCCCTGCAACACCCAAGGACCTCATCCTGAGGAAGCGCGTCAGCGCTGTCTCGAAGGATCGGCCGCTTGTTCACGAGTGTGCGGCCCATCCTTCGAGACGGACCTATCGGTCCTCCTCAGGATGAGGTTTGAGTGTTCGCCGAGGACTCCAGAGGCTTCAGCGGGCTGCAGTTTGTTGAGATTACTTGGTGCCGTACATGCGGTCGCCGGCGTCGCCGAGGCCGGGAACGATATAGCCCTTCTCGTTCAGTTTCTCGTCGATGGAAGCCGTAAAGACCGGCACGTCCGGGTGGTTTCCGTTGAAGTTGGCGACACCTTCGGGAGCTGCCAGCAGGCAGAGGAAACGGATGTTGTTGGCACCGCGTTCCTTCAGCTTCTGCACGGCGGCTATCGCCGAGTTGGCGGTCGCCAGCATCGGATCGACGACGATCACCAGGCGCTCGTTCAGGTCTTCCGGCGCCTTGAAGTAGTATTCGACCGGCTGCAGCGTCGTCGGATCGCGATAAAGGCCGATATGGGCGACACGCGCGGAGGGCACCAGGTCGAGCATGCCTTCAAGAAGGCCGTTGCCGGCACGCAGCACGGAGGCGAAGACCAGCTTCTTGCCGGCAAGCGTCGGCGCCTGCATTTCGGCGAGCGGTGTCTCGATGGTCTGGTAGACGAGCGGCAGGTCGCGGGTGACCTCGTAGCACAGCAGCGTGGAGATTTCCCGCAGGAGCCGCCGGAAGCCCTGGGTGGACGTTCCCTTGTCGCGCATGATGCTGAGTTTGTGCTGAACCAGCGGATGGCTGATGACGGTGGCTCCGGACATGTCTGCCTCTCTTTCAATGGCCCGTCGTTCCGGGCTCGTTTTCAAATTTCCGATGTTCTGGACCTATGCCCCGAACGGCAACCAAAAAACAGACCCCGGGTTGACGAATTGCCCGAGTTTTTTCGCCTTTTCACCCTGGCGGCTCAGGACCAGGGCCCCCGCCCGGACCGTGCCCGCTTCCAGAATGCAGGTCAGCGGCAATTGCTCTGCCGGGACCTTCAACTCAGCCCGCAGCCGGTCGGCCAGACGGCCGGTCAGGGCCGATGCCGCAGCCCGGATCTCGATCATTCTGTCTCGTGCTTCAGGCTCGGCAAGAGCCGCGCCGGCGTCAAGGATTGTCAAGGCACCGCATTCCTGGAACAGCGCCGCGTGGACGACGTCGGCGGGAGGTAAAAGGGCTTCCAGGCCGGCGACCTCAAACCCGGCCCAAGCGAACGGCTCCAGAAGAGCGTAGACCATGTCCTGGGCCGCCAAATGGAACGGCACGATTTCGGCGCCCTCCCCATCCGGCAGACCGGAATGGGTGAAGCTGTCGCCGTAGCTCAGATCGCCTTCGGCGGCTCCGCCGTCCCAGACGGGTGCGAAGGTCTCCAGAAGGTGATCGAGCAGCTTGACCGCGTCGACTTTCCCGTCGCTCTCCCGCGCCATGCGCACGGCCAGCAAACCCGGGCGGGTGACATCGCCGTCGGAAAAGAGATCCGGCCTGAGGGCCAGCGCTTCGCCGAAGCGCTTCAGGTGCCGCTGCATGGCTGCGACAAGCGCGGCATCGCCCTCGCCGTGCCATTGCAGCCCTTCAGCAAGTTCCTTGCCGTCAAACTGGACAAGAGTTTCCGCGTCGACCCGGTAGGGGTCCGTCATTTCCGCTGAAAAGGATCCGGAGGCGAACATGTGAAAGGCGGCAAGCACCGAAGCCTGTCGCCCGGTCACCTCGCTGCCGGTCATCCGGTCTTCGAACACCCAGCCGTCCGGATGGCGCGTCGTCATGAAGACCCCGAGGATTGCCAGGTCAGCCGCCGCCTCCAGCATTTCCTCGGCGGTTTCGAAACCGCGCGCATTGGCGAGTGCGCCCCAGCGGTCGATGCCGCCGGTCTCCACATCGCGCCAGAAACCGTAGGGCGGGATCTGAAAATCCGGATAGTTTTCCCGGGCGGTTTCCAGGACGGTTGCCAGCGCCGTTTCCAGTTTTTCCGGAACCACGGCCACATGGGCAAGTTTTCCGGCTATTGCCAGCGCCAGCAGCCGCTCCGAGGTTTCCCGGACATGTTGCGGCTGGAACAGGGTCAACGAGGAGGAGGTGTCGCTCATGAAAAGCTGCCGGATCCGTGGTGTCGGGACTGAAAGGATTGGGTGAAAACAAACTGTCCCCGCCTATCCGTCCACCATAACCTTGTCAAATCGGTTCGTCATTGTTCATCATCCGCACATAGCCAACCAGATCTTTCAACCGTCCGCCTGGAAGTTTCATGTCAGCCGTCGTCTCAATCGCCGCTCTTCTCATAGGCTCCGGCCTTCTTCTGCTCGCCGGCGGCCTGCACGGCCTGCTGCTGCCGCTGGCCGGTCTCGCGAACGGTTTTTCCGACGCATCGCTCGGCCTGCTGGGCACGGGCTGGGCGGCCGGTTATGTCAGCGGCTGCCTGGCGGTTCCCGTCATAGTGAAGCGGGTGGGGCATGTCCGCACCTTCGGCGCCCTCGCTTCCCTGGCGGGCATCACCGTGCTGCTCAACCTCCTGTTCCAGGACGCCGTCGTCTGGATCGTCTTGAGGGCGATCACCGGGTTCTGCTTTTCCGGTGCCGCGATGATCGTGGAAAGCTGGCTCAACGAGCGTTCGACCAGCGAGAACCGGGGCAGGATCTTCGGCATCTACACCATGATCAACCTTGGCGCGACCACGGCCGGGCAGATGCTGCTGACGCTTGGCGACCCGAGCGGCTACGTCTTCTTCGTGGTTGGCTCGATCATCTATTCGCTGTCGCTGCTGCCGACGGCGCTGTCGACGGCAGCCTCGCCGCAGCCGCTCACCCAGGCAAAGCTCAATCCGAAGAAACTCTGGAACAACTCGCCGATCGCCGTCGTCGCCGTCTTCATGGTCGGCATATCCAACGGCACCTTCGGCACGCTTGGCGCAGTCTATGGCCGAAGGATCGGACTGGACGTGCCGGACATCGCCATCATGATGAGCCTTGCACTCCTGACCGGCGCGGCGGTGCAGATCCCTGTCGGCATGCTGTCCGACCGCCTCGACCGGCGTCTTGTGCTCGTCGGTCTTGCGCTGACCGCCATGGCCTTCGGGTCGAGCCTTTCGTTCTTCGGTGGTGTCGATCCGACACTCACCATCCTGCTCATCGCCGGTTTCGGCGGCGTGGTCTATTCCATGTATCCGGTCATCGTCGCCCATGCGAGCGACCACGCGGAACCGGGAGATTTCCTCAGGATCAGCGGCGGCCTTTTGCTCATCTTCGGTGCCGGCACCATGCTCGGACCGCTGCTGGCGTCCGTGCTGATGACCTACACCTATCCGGGCGCGCTCTTCCAGGTAACGGCTGCCGCGCATCTCTCCATGATGCTCTTCGCCCTCTGGCGCATGCGGGTGCGTGCCGCGGTCGCGCCGGAAGCAAAGTCCGGCTTCGTCATGGCCGTGGCGACGGCGCAGATCACCACGCCGGAGACTGTCAGCCTCGATCCGCGCACGGAAGTCGACGAGACGGGCGGGGATATCTAGAGCGTTTCACGATTAGCTTGAAGCAATCTGTTTGTCGTCCGGCGAGAGGACTGCGCGGAGGGTCGTGAAGCCCATAGCGGGGCTATGGGTGAGCGGCCCGACAAAGAAGGAGTCCGCCGGACGTGAACCCCGCGTTGTTTGCCGGAGGCAAACACGCAAATTTGAATCTGAAGATCATCCGCAGTGCGGATGATCGGGGGCCGTGCCGGCAAAGCGCACCGGACGTTACCGGCACAAGACTTCGCCGGAAGGAATGCGCAAGGCACCTGAGGATACCGAAGGCAACAGAATCTTAACTCCCATCGAGAAAATTGAAGCGTAATCAATTTTCTGGCGAGCTTCCGTGAAGTATAATCCCGCATTGGACGGCCTCCGGGCGCTCGCCGCGCTCAGCGTAGTTTCCTTTCACGCAAGGTTTAACGTTACCGCGGGCGGCTGGATTGGAGTCGACATCTTTATTGTCTTAAGCGGATACCTAATCACATCCATCATCCGCAAGGAGCTGATTGCAACCGGAACGCTGGATTTCAAGAGGTTCTATGTAAACCGGCTAACGCGCCTCATGCCTCCACTCGTTATTGTGATGGCATTTACGTATCTTCTATTCCTCGTACTCGCACCAGAGCTCGATCTGACGAAAGACGTGATCTTCAGTGTTTTGTATATTTCCGACTATGGCCATGCCATTTGGGGAATTCCGGAATATCTGAAACACACATGGTCTCTCGCGGTCGAGCAGCACTTCTATCTGATTGCGCCTGTGCTGCTTCTGTTTTCCAGACGGCTGAGTGACAGCGATCTCTTCAAGCTGCTGCTTTGCCTGTTTGTGGCTGCAACGCTGTGGCGCGCGCTGGACGTCGTTCTCTATCACGACTGGACCTTGACCTATTACAGGTTCGACACGCGCCTGAGCGGGCTCATTCTCGGAAGTGCACTAGCTGTCTGCCCATGGAAACCGTCGCAGAAATCAATAGAAACCGTATCCAAGATCGGCCTATACGGAACACTGTTCGTAATTGTGTTTCCCTCGTGGGACTTCCTTCCCTTCCTTGTGATCTTCCCTTTGCTGGCTGAAATGTTCACGTTCTCGCTGATATCGGCGTTGACGTCCGATCATGAGAACGTTTCGAAGAGCATTTTTTCCAACAGAGTTCTGGTCTATATCGGAACCATCTCCTATTCGATCTACCTTTGGCATTACGGCTTCGCGTTTTTCCTCCGGGACATGTTGCCCGCGCCCGTCGCCTTCGTCTGCATTGCGGGGATTTCGATCACCCTGGCAGCCGTCTGTCACAGGTTCATCGACGCCCCGGTCAAAAATGCCTGGCGCGGCAAGTTGAGCGACAGCGAAAACCGAAAGCCCGCCTTCAATGCAAGCTAGATCCGTGGACGCTCAACCGGAATCGATTGAGCGTTCAAACGCTGATCGATCTTAAAGTGGTAAGAGCAATTGCCACCCCTGCGGCACCTGTATCCGCGTTTCGGAACGTTTCACGGCGCCGCGGTTCCTGTGGAGGATGATGGTGGGCGAAAGCCTATGCGCCACCCACCGGTGTCTGCTTCGCGCTGTCCAGCCGGACAAGCAATCTCTTCCGGGTCGGCTCGTCGCAGAAGGCGGCCTCGATCGCCGTGCGGGTGACGTCCATCTGGTCCTCGAAGGTCCAGCGGAAGGTTTCCGCCACGGACGCATATTCCTTGCCGAGCGTGGTGCCGAAGAAGGGCGGATCGTCGGAGTTCAGCGTGATCTTTACGCCTTCCTTGCGCAGCATGTTGACCGGGTGGAACCGCAAGTGCGTGTAGACGCCGAGGGCGATGTTCGAGCCCGGACAGACTTCCAGCACGATCTCCTCGTCCACCAGCCGCCTGATCAGGTCCTTGTCCTCGATGGCGCGCACGCCGTGGCCGAGCCGCTTGACGCGCAGGAATTCCAGCGCGGCTACGACGCTGTCCGGGCCGCCGAATTCGCCCGCATGGGCCGTTGTCCCAAGACCGGCCTCGGCCGCCATACGGAAGGCCTTGGAGAAGTTCGCCGGATGGCCGGAGCGTTCGTCGCCGGCAAGGCCGAAGCCGGTGACCATCGGATGCGGATTGCCGATGACTTCCTTGATGACGCGTTCGACGGATGCGGAGCCGAAATGGCGCACGCCGATGGCGATCATGCGGCCTTCGATGGCCGTATCCGTCTTGGCGCGTTCGATGCCTGCAGCCAGGCCCTCGACATAGGAACGGTAGGAGAGACCCGCCGCCTGGGCGTGGTCCGGCGAGATGAAAATCTCGCCATAGATGGCCCCTTCCGCCGCCAGCATGCGGAAATAGGTCTCGGCGAGGAGCGCATAGTCGGCCGGGGTCCGGAAAACGGAACTGGCGACGTCATAGGCCTTCAGGAACGTGGTGAAGTCGGACCAGACATATTTGCCGTTGCCGTCGAGCACGCTCGAGACGTCCTCGCCGCGCTTTTCGGCCAGACGCTTGACCAGGGTCGGCGGCGCCGCCCCCTCGATATGGCAATGCAGTTCCGCCTTCGGAACCGTGATGGCCTCGCTCATGTCCCGCGGGTCCCCGTAATTTCCTGATACCGGCACCGTCCGCCCCGATGAACGAACGCGCCAGCGACTATTGTGCCCGATTCACTGCTTTGTCGATATCGGCTGCCTGTCAAAGAAAGCTGGTGCCGTTCGGACCCTCTTCGATGCCGAGATGATCGGCGATGCTTTCGCCGATATCGGCGTATGTCTTGAGGCCGCCGACGCTCCTGCCGGCAATGCCGGGGCCTGTCGCGATCATCGGCACGTGCTCGCGGGTATGGTCGGTGCCGCGCCAGGTCGGATCGCAGCCGTGATCGGCGGTGAGGATCAGGAGATCGCCTTCCTTCATGCGGCCGACCATCTCCGGCAGGCGCCGGTCAAAATGCTCCAGCGCCGCGGCATAGCCGGGCACATCACGGCGGTGGCCGTAAAGGGAATCGAAGTCGATGAAGTTGGCGAAGATCATGTCGCCATCCTGTGCCTGGTCCATCGCCTCCAGCGTCTTGTCGAAGAGCTGGTCGTTGCCGGCGCCTTTCAGGACCTTCGACACACCCTGATGGGCAAAGATGTCGGATATCTTGCCGATGCCGTAGACGGTGCGGCCTGCTGCCGTCAGGCGGTCGAGCAGGGTCGGCTCCGGTGGCAGCACGGAATAGTCGCGCCGGTTGGCGGTGCGCTCGAACGTCTCCGCGCTCTCGCCGGTAAAGGGCCGGGCAATGACGCGGCCGATATTGTAAGGGTCGGCAAATTCGCGCGCGATTTCGCAAAGCTCGTAAAGCTTTTCCAGGCCGTAATGCTCTTCATGCGCGGCGATCTGGATCACCGAGTCAGCAGATGTATAGAAGATCGGCTTGCCGGTCTTCACATGCTCCTCGCCGAGCTCGGCGATGATTTCCGTACCGGATGCGTGCTTGTTGGCGAGGATACCGGTTAGGCCAGCCTTCCTGGAGATTTTCGCAATCAGGTCTTCCGGGAAGGTGGGGATCTTTTCCGGGAAATAACCCCAGTCGAAGCGCACCGGCACACCGGCAATCTCCCAGTGGCCGGACGGGGTGTCCTTGCCATTGGAGACTTCCGCCGCATAGCCCCAGAGCCCTTCCGGTTCACCGGAAAACTCAAGCCCCGGCACAGGTTTTCCGGTGGACAGGCGCCCGGCAGCCCCAAGGCCAAGACGGTCCATGTTGGGAACGGCCAAGGGGCCGGACCGCAGGCCGTCCCTGTCGCCTTCGCCTGCGGCGCAGCGGGCCGCGATATGGCCCAGGGTGTCAGACCCGGCATCGCCGAACTCGGCCGCATCCGCGGCGCCGCCAATGCCGAAACTGTCCAGAACGCACAGGATTGCACGAGGCATGGGCATCTCCTCAGATTATCATTGCCGGCCCAGGCGGCCGGAGGGCGCCGGGCAACCATTCGCCCGGCGCGTCTTTCTGTCAGGGAGCAATACGCTCGACGACGCTCGGCCGGTCGATGACATCCGCCGCCGCGCCGATGGTGTAGGCCTTGCGGACGGCGATTGCCGCTTCCTCGGCATCGGCTTCGGACTTCGCGTGGACGATCGCCAGCGGCGCGTCCGCATCCACCGTGTTGCCGACACCGGCCAGACTGGTGAGACCGACGGAGGGATCGATAACGTCGGCCGCAGCACGGCGGCCACCACCGAGGGCGACGACGGCGACACCGACTGCACGGGCATCGATGCCGGTGACGACACCGTCCCGCTCCGCATAAACCGGCGCTTCCACCGGCGCTTTCGCCAGATAGACTTCCGCCTTTTCCATGAAGTCGGCCGGACCGCCGAGGGCGTGGACCATCTGGGCGAATTTCTCCGCCGCCTTGCCGCTCTGGAAGGCCTCCCGCATCATCTCGCAACCGGCTTCAGCGGTGGCCGCGATGCCGCCAGATGCCAGAAGTTCGCCCCCCTGGGCCACAGTCACATCCCACAGTCGGTTGTCGATGGCAGTGCCTTTGAGGAAATCGACGGCGTTTTGCATCTCGACAGCATTGCCGGCGGCCGAGGCCAGCGGCTCGTTCATGTCGGTCAGGAGAGCCGTCGTCTTGAGGCCGGCACCGTTGGCGACCAGCACCAGGCTCTCGGCCAGGGCCCTGGCTTCGTCCAGCGAGGCCATGAAAGCACCTGTGCCCCATTTGACATCCAGCACCAGGCCCTGAAGGCCGGCCGCCAGTTTCTTCGACAGGATCGAGGCGGTGATGAGGTCTATGCTTTCCACGGTCCCCGTCACGTCGCGGATGGCATAGAAGCGCTTGTCGGCCGGGGCGAGGTTGCCGGTCTGGCCGATGATGGCGCAGCCGATCTCCTTGACCACCTTCTTGAAGAGGGCATTGTCCGGCTGGGTCTTGTAGCCCGGGATGCTGTCGAACTTGTCCAGCGTGCCGCCGGTATGGCCGAGGCCGCGGCCGGAGATCATCGGCACGGCAGCGCCGCAGGCCGCGAGCGCCGGGGCCAGCATGAGCGAGACGTTGTCGCCGACACCGCCGGTGGAGTGCTTGTCGAGGATCGGTGCGTCGATGCCGGACCAGTCCATCACGTCGCCGCTGTCGCGCATGGCGAGCGTCAGCGCGACACGTTCGTCAACGGTCAGGCCCTTGAAGAAGATCGCCATGGCGAGCGCGGAAACCTGGCCTTCGGTGACAGAACCGTCGGCGAGCCCCTTGACGAAGAATTGGATCTCCGCCGCGTCCAGCGTTCCGCCGTCGCGTTTCTTCCGGATGAGTTCTTGCGGCAGCATTTTTTGTCCTTCTTGAAGCCGTCTCAATAACCGTGATGCGAATGGTCGACGATTTCCTGGCCTTCGATCACGGAGATCAGGGCATCGAGCAGACCGCTGGCGCCGAAGCGGAACGTGTGCGCCGAGACCCAGTTCTGGCCCAGGATCTTGTCGGCAAGCGCCAGGTAGGCAGCCGCGTCCTCAGCAGTCTTGATGCCGCCGGCCGGCTTGAAGCCGATGACACGCTCGGCATTGTCCCGCCGGGCTTCCTCGATGGCGGTCAGCATGATTTCGGCAGCCTGCAGGGTCGCGTTGACGGGAACCTTGCCGGTCGAGGTCTTGATGAAATCCGCCCCGGCAGCGATTGCGAGATTGGAGGCGGCATGGATCAGGAGCGGGTCCTTGATCTCGCCGGTTTCCAGGATGACCTTCAGGATCGCCGGTTCCGGGATCGCTGCCTTGACGCGGATGATCTGTTCCTCGGCGAAGCCCTTGCGGCCTTCACAGAAGGCCCGGTAGGGCATCACCAGGTCGATCTCGTCGGCTCCGTCCGCCAGTGCCTGCATCGTCTCGGCGACAACGGCCCCGGTGTCCTCACCGCCGGACGGGAAATTGACCACGGTCGCCACCTTGACGCCCGTGCCCTTCAGTTCCTGCGCCGCCTGGGCAACGAAACGCGGCCAGACACAGACCGCGGCAACGGAACCGTGGGAGGTAACGGTGCGGCCGGTCAGCTTGGTGATGTCCGCAGCCGTGCAATCGTCGTTGAGATTGGTCAGGTCGACCAGTCCAAGGGCACGTATGGCAATTTCGATCATGTCGCTCATTCGCCGATCTCCTTCACAAAGGCCCGCACCAGCTCCTTCATGCGCTCTATGCCCAGAAGGGCGACGGACTTGGTTTCGTCGTGAGACAGGCCATGAGCCTGCATGCCCGCGCCGTAGTTGGTTATGATCGACATGGCCGCGACGCGCATTCCGAGGAACCGTGCCATGATGACCTCCGGAACCGTCGACATGCCGACCGCATCCGCGCCCAGGAGTTTTGCCATGCGGATTTCCGCCGGCGTTTCGAAAGACGGGCCGGAGAACCACATATAGACGCCTTCGGCAACCGGATCGCCGGTTTCAGCTGCGACCTTCTTCATGGCTGCGCGCAGGTCCGGATCATAGGCCGCGCTCATGTCGAGAAAGCGGCGCTCGTCTTCCTCGCCGATCAAGGGGTTCTTGCCGGACCAGTTGATGTGATCGGAAATCAGCATCGGCGAGCCCGGCGCCACTTCCTCGCGCAGGGAGCCTGCGGCATTGGTCGCCAGCAGGATTTCGCAGCCGAGCTCCTTCAGCGTTTCCACAGGGGTGCGCATGACGGTCGGATCGCCGCCTTCATAATAGTGCGCCCGGCCCGAGAGGATCACCACCGGCACACCGGCCAGCGTGCCGGCCACCAGCTCGCTGGAATGGGAGGTCACGGTGGAGACCGGAAACTCGGTCAGGTGGGAATAGGGAATGCGCACGGCATCCTCAACCTCCTCGGCGAGTGCGCCGAGGCCGGAGCCGAGGATCATGCCAATCTTGTACGAGCCCTCACGGGCAGCGCGGACGATATCCGCGCATTCACGGCCGAAACCACTCATGTGGGTCAGTCCTCTTATTTTGTTCTGTATTCCAGTTCGAAGGCAGCCGGCAGCAGCTCATCCATGGTGAAGCTGCGCCGGATGCCGTTGAGATCCGCGACATGGACGACAAGATCGTCCGTGCCGAATTCCTTCAGCCGCTGGCGGCAGATGCCGCAGGGCGTACACAGCGACGCATCGCCGATGACCACCGCCTCTGCGATTTCGCGGTAGCCGGCGGCGATCATGGCGCTGACCGCCCCGCCTTCGGCACAAACGCTCACCGGATAGGAGGCGTTCTCGACATTGCAGCCGGTAAAGACGGTGCCATCCGGCGTGCGGAAGGCCGCCCCGACCAGAAAGTTGGAATAGGGGGCGTAGGCCTTTTCGCGGACCGCCTTGGCGGCTTGAAACAGGGCGTCCAGATCGCTCATGAGCGCTCCTTGAGATAGGGAATGCCGGAGGCCTTGGGCGGGATCGCCTTGCCGATGAAGCCGGCGAGCAGGATCACGGTCAGCACATAGGGCATCGCCTGGAAGACCTGCAGCGGCACTTCACCGATAACGGGGAAGGAAACACCCTGCAGTCGCGTGCCGGCGGCATCGAGGAAGCCGAAAAGCAGGCAGGCGAACATGGCGTTGAGCGGTTTCCACTTGGCGAAAATGAGCGCAGCGAGCGCCATGAAGCCCTGGCCTGCGGTCATGTTGACACCGAAGCCCGATCCCGCGGCAATGGAGAGATAGGACCCGGCAATGCCGCAAAGCACCCCGCAGGCGATAACGGCGCGGTAGCGCAGCCAGGTGACGGAGATACCTGCCGTATCGACCGCGGCCGGGTTTTCGCCGACGGCCCGCAGCCTGAGGCCGAAGCGGCTGCGGAAGAGCACCCACCAGGTCAGCGGAACGGCAAGAAACGCGACATAGACCAGGATCTTGTGACCGGAGAGAAGCTCCGAATAGATGGGGCCAAGGAAAGGCACGCTGCGCAGCTGGTCCGCGAAGGGCCAGACGATTTCCGAAAACCGGCCACCTTCGGGCAGTGCCGGCGTGCGGCCGCCTTCCCGGAACCAGGTCTGCCCCAGAAGCGCCGTCAGGCCCGCCGCCAGAAAGTTGATGGCAACGCCCGAGACGATCTGGTTGCCGCGGTTGGTGATCGAGGCAAAGCCGTGCAGCAAGCCGAGAGCGACGGAAACGCCGATACCGGCAAGCAGGCCCAGCCAGGCATTGGCGGTGAGGTAAGCCACCGCACCGGCGCCGAAGGCGGCGCCCAGCATCTTGCCTTCCAGGCCGATATCGACGACGCCGGAGCGTTCGGAATAAAGACCGGCAAGGCAGGCCAGCAGCAGCGGGGTGGACACGCGCAAGGTGGAGTCCAGGATCAGGATGATGGTCTCGAACATGATCATGCCTCCTTCGTGGTCAGGGCCCTGGAGGGCGTGAACAATCGGACGATGGCGGGCCGGAACATGTGCTCAAGCGCACCGGCAAAGAGGATCACCAGACCCTGGATGACGATGATCATGTCGCGGGTGATGTTCGGCATTTCGAACGAGAGCTCGGCGCCGCCCTGGTAGAGCATGCCGAAGAGGATCGAGGCCAGGATGATGCCGACCGGATGGGCGCGGCCCATGAGGGCGACCGCGATGCCGACGAAGCCGTAGCCCGTGACGAAGTCGATCAGCAGGCGGTGCTGCGATCCCATGATCTCGTTGATTGCCATCATGCCGGCGAGACCGCCGGAAATGAGCATGGTGACGATGATGATGCGCACCGGAGAAATACCGGCATAGATGGCCGCGGTCGCATTGGCGCCGAAGGAGCGGATCTCGTAGCCGAGCTTGGTGCGCCAGATCAGCAGCCAGACGAGAATACAGGCAGCGAGCGCCACCATCAGGGACAGGTTGACCGGTGCATAGCCGAAGCCGAGCGAGGGAAAGAGGTCGTTCAGAAAGGGAATGCGGCCGCCATCTTCGAAGGTGCGCGTTTCCGGCTGCATCGAGCCCGGCTTCTTCAGCGCATTGTTGAGCAGATACACCATCAGCGAGAAGGAGATGTAATTGAACATGATGGTGGTGATGACGACATGGCTGCCGCGCTTGGCCTGCAGCCACGCCGGGATGAACGCCCAAGCCGCCCCGGCCAGTGCCGAGCCGATGATCGCGAAAGGCAGCGTTATGTACCAGGGCACGTACTGGTCCAGCGCCAGACAGGCGATGGCAACACCGAGGCCGCCGACATAGGCCTGCCCCTCGCCGCCAATATTGAAGAGCCCCGCATGGAAGGCCACCGCAACGGCAAGCCCCGTGAAGATGAAGTTGGTGGCGTAGAACAGCGTGAAACCGAAGCCCTCGGCATAACCGAGCGAGCCCCAGAGCAGGATCTGCACGGCATCGAGCGGGTTCTCGCCGATCAGGACCACGACCAGGCCCGAAACCAGAAAGGCTGCTGCCAGGTTCAGGAACGGGATCAGGCCGTAATCGACCCAGCGGGGGAGCTGACCGGCACTCATAGGGCGACTCCTTCAACGGCGTTCTTGTTGTCTTCCACGCCGGCCATCAAGAGGCCGAGTTCGCCTTCCTCCGCATCGGCACCGCGTTCGCCGACGATCCTGCCGTCGAACATCACGAGTACACGGTCAGAGAGTGCCCGGATCTCGTCGAGTTCCACCGAGACAAGCAGGATGCCCTTGCCCGCGTCGCGCAGCTCGACGATGCGGCGGTGGATGAATTCGATGGCACCGATATCGACACCGCGGGTCGGCTGGCCCACCAGCAGCACTTCCGGATCGCGCTCGATCTCGCGGGCGAGCACGATCTTCTGCTGGTTGCCGCCGGAGAAGTTGGCGGTCTTCAGCATCGGGTTGGGCGGACGGATGTCGTATTTCTCGATCTCGGCGACCGCGTTCTTCCTGATGGCGCCGAGGTCCATCAGAAGGCCCTTCGAATAGGCCGGGTCGCGGTGATAGCCGAGAATGGAATTCTCATATTCGGCAAAGCTGTTGATGAGCCCCATGCGGTGCCGGTCTTCCGGCACGTGGCCCATGTTCTTGGCCCGCATGTCGGCGGCGTCCAGAGTGCTGGTGCCCAGATCAATAGTCTCGCCGTTGATCTTCAGCGTGCCCCTGGTTGCCCGGCGGATGCCGGAGAGGGTTTCCAGGAGCTCCGACTGGCCGTTGCCGGAGACGCCGGCAATGCCGACGATCTCGCCGGCGCGGACCTGGAAGGAGACATCCTTGACGACCTTGACGCCGCGGCTGTCGGTCACCGTCAGGTTTTCGACTTCCATGACGGGCGCCTTGGGCTCCGCCGGCTTCTTGTCAACACGAAGGAGTACGCTGCGACCGACCATCAGCTCGGCAAGCTCTTCCATGGAGGTCTTGGCCGTTTCGCGGGTCGCCACCATTTCGCCGCGGCGCATGACGGACACGGTGTCCGTCGCCTTCATGATCTCGCGCAGCTTGTGGGTGATCAGGAGAACCGTCTTGCCCTCGTTCTTCAGCACGTCGAGGATCTTGAAGAGGTGGTCGGCCTCGGCCGGGGTGAGGACACCGGTCGGTTCGTCCAGGATCAGCACCTCGGCGCTGCGATAGAGCGCCTTCAGGATTTCCACGCGCTGCTGCAGGCCCACGGGCAAGTCCTGGATCAGGGCGTCCGGATCGACGCGCAGCTCGTATTCCTCTTCCAGGCGCTTCAATTCCACGCGGGCGCGGCTGAGGCCACCGGCGAGCAGTGCGCTGTCCTCGGCGCCGAGCACCACGTTTTCCAGGACCGAGAAATTATCGACCAGCATGAAGTGCTGATGCACCATGCCGATGCCCATGCCGATGGCGTGCTTGGAATCGGAGATGGTGACTTTCTTGCCGTTCACCAGGATGTCGCCGTCGTCGGCGTGGTAGAAGCCGTAGAGAATGGACATCAGCGTGGACTTGCCCGCGCCATTCTCGCCGATGATGCCGTGGATGGAGCCCTTCTTCACCACAAGGTCGATATCCTTGTTGGCGTGTACGGGTCCGAAGCGCTTGTTGATGCTGCGCAGTTCGATTGCCGGCGTATCGCTCATGCCGTCCCCCAGGCGTGACTGTTTTTCTTTGTCATTGTTGTTGCCCCTTCGCCGCTTCCGGCCGTGCCTTTCCCCTCAGAAAGGACACGCGCCTTCGGTGACGACATCGTGAACCTTGATGGTTCCGTCCGAAATACCGGCCACCGCCGCGTCCGCCGCGGCTTTCATGTCCGGCGTGATCAGATCCTTGTTGTTGTCATCGAGCACCCAGTCCATGCCGCCGTCGGCGACGCCCAGAACCTGGATGCCGGGCGTGAAGCTGCCGTCCTTGGCCGACAGGAAACTGTCAAAGACAGCATTGTCGACACGTTTGCGGATCGAGGTCAGCACCTTGCCGGGATGCAGGCCGTTCTGGTTGCTGTCCGTGCCCATGCCCAGAACGCCGGCATCAGCGGCAGCCTGAAGCACGCCAAGACCGGTGCCGCCTGCAGCCTGGATGACCACGTCCGCACCCTGCTTGATCTGGCCGCGCGCCAGCTCGCCGCCGCGCACCGGATTGGCAAAAGCGGCCGGGGTGTCGCCGGTCATGTTGAAAAGCACCTTGATGTCCGGATTGACGGACTGAGCACCCTGCTTATAGCCGCACAGGAAACGGTGAATGATCGGAATGTCCATGCCGCCGACAAAACCGATGGTTCCGCTTCTGGTGGCCATGGCGGCAAGCACGCCGCCGATATAGGCGCCTTCCTGTTCCTTGAAGACATAGGAGCGCACATTCGGTTGATCGACGACCATGTCGACGATAGCAAAGTCGGTTTCCGGAAAGTCCGGCGCCACCTGTGCGAGCGCATTGGCCTGGTTGAAGCCGATGGCAACGACCGGCGAATTGCCCTTGGCAGCAAAATTGCGCAAAGCCTGCAGGCTCTGGGCATCGCGCTCAAGTTCGAATTCGCGCACCGGCTCGCCTGCCGTCTCCTGGAACCGCTTGACGCCGGAAAAGGCGCTCTCGTTGAAGGAGCCGTCGAACTTGCCACCGACGGAATAGACGATGGCCGGTTCGGCCAGGCTTGCCGTCGCGGTCATGACGACGGCGCAGGCCGCGGCAGCGACCCCTGATGTGAAACGGAACATCCGGTCCCCCAAGACTGGCTGGGCGCAAGAACATTAAATTAAAGCCAGGCCCCGCGCTGGCGCGCGGGGCCCAGTACGACTGCCTTACATCGGGCAGGCCTGGTCGGCCATGAAGTCGTGGACTTCGATCTCGCCGGAGATGATCTTCTGGGTCGCTTCTTCGACCTTGGCTTTCATCTCGTCGCTGACGAGTTCGGCATTGTTGTCGTCGAGCGCCCAGTCAACGCCGCCTTCCTTGAGGCCGAGGACTTCGAAGCCGGAGGACCAGCTGTCGTTCTGTGCATCTTCGAACGCCTGGTAGACGGCGATGTCGACGCGCTTCAGCATGGAGGTCAGGACGGAACCCGGATGCAGGCCGTTCTGGTTGCTGTCGACACCGATGCCGAGCTTGCCGGCGTCGGCAGCTGCCTGCAGGACGCCGATGCCGGTGCCGCCAGCTGCGTGATAGACGACGTCAGCGCCGCGGTCGAACTGGGACTTGGCAAGCTCGCCACCCTTGACCGGGTCGTTCCAGGCAGCGCCGGTGGTGCCGGTCATGTTTTCGAACACTTCCGCGTTCGGGTTGGTGGCCATGACGCCCTGCTTGTAGCCGCAGGCGAACTTGCGGATGAGCGGAATGTCCATGCCGCCGACGAAGCCGACCTTGCCGGTTTCGGAGGACATCGCGGCCAGCATGCCGACGACGTAGGAGCCTTCATGCTCCTTGAAGAGGATGGACCGCACGTTCGGCAGATCGACGACCATGTCGACGATGGCGAACTGGGTGTCCGGGAATTCCTTGGCAACCTTTTCGACCGCGTTGGCCTGGGAGAAGCCGATTGCGACGATCGGGTTCATGCCGCGCTTTGCGAAGTTGCGCAGGGCCTGTTCGCGCTGGCTGTCGTTCTGGATTTCGAAATCGCGGTATTCGACGCCCGTGTCTTCCTTGAACTTCTGGGCGCCGTTGTAGGCGGCTTCGTTGAACGACTTGTCGAAACGGCCGCCCAGGTCGTAAAGCACTGCCGGCTGAATTTCAGCTGCCAGTGCGCCCGCGACAGAAAAGGCCAGTCCGGCAAGCGCAGTGCCGATGGTAAGAAGCTTTTTCACGTTTATGTCCTCCGACATGCGGGGGCCTGCCTTTTGGCCGGCCCATTTCCCCTCGAGACCCAGCCGCGTTATGCGGACTGTGCCAGCTGCAATCCGGCCCGTGCGCTCAGAGCCCTCGCAAGGGTCTCGTCGCTCACAAGGTCGGTAATGACACCGGTGCGCAGGGCCGCAAGCGTGGCATCCACCTTGCTCTCCCCGCCCACCAGCGCAATCACTCGGCGCCCGCGCACTTCGTCGAAATGCAGTCCGACGGCGCAATCGCCGAGCGGATCGGGTGCCAGCTTGCCTTCGATCGTCAGGAAGCGGCCCATCAAATCACAGACGGCGCCTCCCGACAGCAAATCTTCCTGTTCCTTCTTGGAAATCATGCCCCGCTGCACGAGGTGACCCTCGTTCTCCACCGAGCCGATGCCGATGAGGAAGGCTTCCGACTGGCGCGCGCGCTCCATCAGGTCCTGCACGCTGCGCTGGGTCAGGAACATCGCCTTTTCGTCCTGATTCTCGGCGAAATAGGGGACCGGCAGATAATAGCCGATGCCACCGGTGCGTTCCTGCATCTTCTGCACGATGTCGTAGGGGTTGGCGGCGAGCGTGCGGGTCAGCGAGCCGCAGATCGACATGATTTCAAGGTCCGGACGCGCGATCTTCGGCAGGGCCTCCACCGCCGCCGTCAGCGTGCGGCCCATGCCGACGCCGAGGCGGGTGACGTTCTGACCGCTCAGGAGACCCGACAGGAATTGGGAGGCCGACACCGCGACCGCCCTCAAGGCACTGTCGTCATCGCCGCCACCGAGATCCGGCGCGATGATACAGTTGGTCAGCTGGAAATGCTGGGTCAGTTCCTTTTCCAGTTGCAGGCACTCCATCGGACGGCCGTCGACCTGGAACTTGACGAAGCCTTCGCGCTGGGCATGGGCAATAAGCCGGTGTACCTTTGCAGGAGACACACCGAGCTGGGAGGCAATTTCTCCCTGCGTGCGGCCGCCAACAAAGGAGAGCCATGCCGCACGGATCGCCATGTAGGATCCCCAGTCATCGTCGCGCGCATGCATATCGCGTCGGAACCTTCCCTCTGGCCGGACCTGCGGAGAACCGCCGGCAGCCGGCACTGCCTCGCCCTCTTTCGGGGCTTTCCTTCCCGGAGCGCCCGAGAGCGTCTTCCGAAAAATTATTCACCTAGTGAGAATTTCTTCAGATCATGACCAGCCTCGTGGCTGCCGTCAACTAAAAAAACTGCTGATATTCTGGCGGTATGATGCATTTCTGGGCAGCAAACCGGACCGGTGACCACTTCTGATCGTCGGCAATTTCTGCCTTGCGGCGATTCCGGTTTATGCAAAACCGGCAAAAATTGCCTATTTGTTCGGCAATTTATTCCTAGCATCGGAAAAAGCAGTTTCGTGAACGCGCCCTTTCCGGACGGCTCGCCCCTGTTCCCGCAGACGAAATTTGGCCCGACCGGCGTCTACCGGCTGCCCAGTTTTTGGCCATGCCTTTTTGTGCAACAGGGCCGAATGCCTGCCTGCCAGGCTATTTCCGGCCAGGCTTCACGAAAAATTTCATGCGAAATTTTCCGAAGGATTCGTCTTACAAATCACGATCTTACGTTTACGTAAGCCGCTACCCAGACCCGCATGGAGAAGAATTTGCCTAGCATTTCCGGAACATAGACACCATCTGTGGATATTATACGCACTCCGTGCACATTCACTTTGTCGGCAAAGATTATTCCGTTACGTTTGGCATGTAGCTTGCTAAGTAAATTTCCAAGCACATGCAAGGCATTCAGCCAATGCCTTGTTAGGAATCACGAGAAACGAAAAGATAAGGAATCCAATAACAAAATAAACAGGGGAGACGTGGCACCACAGCCGGAAGGCTGAAATAAGGAGAACGACCATGCGTCTCGACATAACAAAAAAACACTGTGCACTGACAGTTGCGGGTTTACTGTCTCTCATCTGCGCGGCCACCTTGACCGCCGCCCCTGCCGCAGCCCGGGATTACCGAGCGTTGCTGGCATCGTCGCAATTCAGCTACGACCCTGCCAACGAAGTTGACGTTGAGCTTGTCCTGGCTGTCGACATCTCCCAGTCAATGGATACGGAAGAACAGGAAGTGCAGCGCGCTGGTTATGTGGCCGCCCTCACCTCCCAGGAATTCCTCGATGCCATTCAAGTCGGCCCGATCGGCCGTGTCGCCGTTACCTATATGGAATGGGGCGGAGTGGACGAGCACTTCATCGTCGCCGAGTGGATGGTGATCCAGGATGCGGGCTCAGCCGCCCATTTCGCTTCCAAGATTGCAGAAGCGCCGCTCCGCCAGGTGCAGCGCACCTCCATCGCCTCGGCACTCGAAAAGTCCGTCTTCCTGGTCCAGAACAACCAGTATCAGGGCCTGCGCCAGGTGATCGACATTTCCGGCGACGGCCCGAACAACCAGGGCGGATCCGTCACCGCCATGCGCGATCGCATGATTGCCGCAGGCGTGACCATCAACGGCCTGCCGCTGATGATGAAATCGAACAAGAACACCTGGCAGGCCATGCTGAACCTCGATCATTACTACGAGGATTGCGTGATCGGCGGCCCGGGCTCCTTCGCGATCCCTGTCCGCAGCCAGGAAGGCTTCGCAGATGCCATCCGCATGAAGCTGGTCATGGAAATCGCCGGCCTGCACATGCCGGAACCCGATGCCTATTTCCAGAAAGCCTCCGGGCGCGAACCGATCCGCTGCAATCTGTTCGACTAGGCGCACATCTCCGTTCTCCAATCAGACTGCCGCGTTCCGGACCGGAACGCGGCTTTTTCTTTGTCCGTCTGGTTCCCGGTTTCCGCTGAGGCACAACTTCCCTGCCGCTTCCCTTCATCTTCCTTTGCCTAAAGCGCTTTGAACGGCTAAACACGTCCCGCCGTCTCCGCTTCGCACCCAAGCAAACCGTGTCCCGCACGAAAGGCCTGCTGCGCGGCACTTTGGAATCGGCCGGCTTTCGGATATTCAATCGATCCAGATTGACTTTCCGCGGACTTAGAGGATGACCGATGCCCGCCACGCCTACCCTTGCGCTCGTCGCGCATGACGCCAAGAAAGACGCCATGGTCGAATTCGCGATGCGCCACATGGACAAGCTGGCCGCCTTCGATCTCGTCAGCACCGGCACCACAGGCGGCCGTATTCTGGAAGCCTGCCCGCAACTCAACATCACGCGGCTGAAAAGCGGGCCGCTCGGCGGTGACCAGCAGATCGGCGCCATGATCTGCGAGGGCAGGCTGCAGGGTCTCTTCTTCTTCGTCGATCCCCTGTCGCCGATGCCGCACGATGTCGACGTCAAGGCGCTGATGCGGCTTGCCCTTGTCTATGACATGCCGATGGCGCTCAATCCGTCGACCGCAGATATCCTGCTGCGCTCCGCCCGCCTGCAGGGCCTCAAGACCACCTCCGCGACCCCAGAAGTTGGCGCCGTTTCCTCATGAGTTTTTCAAGCAGCCCCAAATCCTTTGCCTATCCGGTTCTGGTGGCCGACATCGGCGGCACCAACGCCCGCTTTGCACTGGTCGACAACGCCGAAGCGCCGACCCGCATGTGCGGCAAGACGGCGACCGCAGACCATCCGGATATCTCCTCCGCCATTCGCGAGGTCGTCCTGCCTGCGACCGACCCCAGGCCCCGCACCGCGATCATTGCCGTTGCCGGCCCTGTCACCGGCGACCGGATCCCGCTCACCAATGCGGCTTGGGTGATCGAACCGTTGAAAATGATCGCCGATCTCGGCCTTGAGGAAGTCATCGTTCTCAACGATTTCGAGGCCCAGGCGCTGGCCCTTCCCGGCTATAGCGGCGGCGACATAGAACAGATCGGCGGCGGCGCGATCCGCACCGCGAGCGCCAAGTTCGTACTTGGCCCCGGAACAGGCCTTGGCGCTGCCGCGATGATCTATGCCTCCGACACCTGGATCCCGGTACCTGGCGAAGGCGGCCATGTGGAACTCGGCCCCGTGTCAGCGGAAGATGTCGCCATCTGGCCGCATATCGAGCTGGTCGGCGGCCGCCTCGGCGCCGAACAGATCCTCAGCGGCACCGGCCTGCCCCGGCTCGCTCGCGGCGTTGCCGCCTCCATGAAGGCGGAGCGAACCTTCACGACAGCCGCAGACATCACCACCGCAGCAGAAGCCAACGACCCCGTTGCGGTGACGACGCTAGAGGTTTTCGCCCGCGCGCTCGGCCGTGTCGCCGGCGATTTCGCCCTGACCGTTCTGGCGCGTGGCGGCGTCTATCTCACCGGTGGCGTAACGCCCAGGATCAGCCGTTTCCTGACCGATGGCGGGTTCCGTGCGGCTTTCGAGGCGAAGGCCCCGCATGAAGCGCTGATGGCAAAGATCCCGACCTTCATCGTCCGCCATCCGGACCCGGCCCTGGAAGGCCTTGCTTCCTATGCCCGCGCGCCGGAGGCCTTTGCCGTCGACATGCAGGGCCGGCACTGGCCCGCAATCAACGCAGGCTGACGCGGTCCGCGATGCCCTACGTCCCCGCCTTCGGGACACCGCTGCCGATCGACGGTGTCCTGCCGCAACTGCTGCAGGTGCTCGAGAACAACACGAACGCGGTGCTTGTCGCGGAACCCGGCGCCGGCAAGACGACCCGTGTGCCGCTGGCGCTCCTGAATGCGAGCTGGCGGGGCGACGGCAGGATCCTCGTGCTGGAACCCCGGCGCCTGGCAGCACGGGCAGCCGCACGGCGGATGGCGAGCGAACTCGGCGAACAGCCGGGCGAGACTGTCGGTTACCGGGTGCGCATGGAGACGAAAGTCAGCGCCAAGACACGGATCGAAGTCATCACCGAGGGGGTCTTCACCCGCCTCATTCTGGACGACCCGGAACTGACCGGTGTCGCCGCTGTCCTCTTCGACGAATTCCACGAGCGTTCGCTCGACGGCGACCTGGGCCTCGCACTTGCCCTCGACGTGCAATCCGCTCTGCGAGAGGATCTGCGTCTGTTGCTGATGTCCGCGACGCTGGACGCGGCCGGGATCTCGAAGCTGCTGGGTGACGCGCCAGTTATCGAAAGCAAGGGTCGCAGTTTCCCGGTCGAGACGCGCTATCTCGGCCGCACTCCGACCGAACGCATCGAGCCGCAGATCGTCAGGGCCATCCGCCAGGCGATTGCGGAAGAAACCGGTTCAGTGCTCGTTTTCCTGCCCGGTCAGGGCGAGATTCGCCGCACGTCGGAGATGCTGGACGGCAAATTGCCCGGCAATTGCCAGGTGGCGCCGCTTTTTGGCGGGCTTGATGCCAAGGCCCAGGATGCCGCCATCCGGCCTGCGGAGCCAGGAACCCGCAAAATCGTGCTGGCCAGCGCCATCGCCCAGACCTCTCTCACCATCGAGGGTGTCCGCGTCGTCATCGACAGCGGACTGGCGCGCGTGCCGAGATATGAACCGCAGACAGGTCTGACGCGTCTGGAAACCGTGCGCGTCTCCCGCGCCTCCGCCGACCAGCGCCGCGGCCGTGCCGGCCGGACCGAGCCCGGAGCCTGCTACCGTCTGTGGGACGAAGCCCAGACCGCCGCCCTGCCGCAGGCCGAGGCGCCGGAAATCCTCGAAGCCGATCTCACCGGTCTTGTCCTTGATCTCGCTGCCTGGGGCACCTTCGATACCGCCGAACTCACCTTCGCCGATCCTCCGCCGCAGGCCGCGTGGTCCGAGGCCAAGTCCCTTTTGACCGACCTTCATGCGCTCGACGGCAGCGGCCGCCTGACTGAGGATGGCAAGGCCCTCGCCAGGTTGCCGCTGCATCCGAGGCTGGCGCATATGCTGATCGAAGGCTCCGCCAAAGGCCTCGGCTATACGGCTGCCCTTATCGCCCTCCTTCTCTCCGAACCCGGCCTCGGCGGCCGCGACCAGGATCTGCGCGCCCGCCTTCAATCCCTGCGGCACGACAAGAGCCAGCGGGCAAAAGATGGCCGGATGCTGGCCGAACGCTGGCGGAAACAGGCCGGCGGATCAGGGCGCGACTTGGAGACCGAAAGCGCCGGCCTGCTGCTGGCGCTTGCCTATCCGGACCGGGTCGCGCAGCAACGCGGCCAGACCGGCCGTTTCCGCCTCGCCAATGGACGCGGAGCAGAACTGGAAGCCGAACACGGCCTCGCGCGGGAAGCTTTCCTGACGGTCGCCGATATTCAGGGCAAGGCCGCCAGCGGCCGCATCCAGCTCTGCGCGCCGATTTCCAAGGCGGATATCGAGGACCTTTTTGCTGCCGACATCGTCACGGAAGACGAAGTGCAGCTCACCGGCGAAGGCACGTTGAAGGCACGGCGCGTGACGCGCTACAAGGCGGTCGAACTGAAATCGGTGCAGATCCAGTCCGCCGATCCGGAAGCCGTGGAAAGGGCCCTGATCACCGAGATACGCCGGCGCGGCATTACCCGCCTGCCATGGAGCAAGGATCAGGAGCGCCTGCGGAAGCGGGTCGCCTATGCACGGGAGAACGGCTCGGAAGACCTGCCGGATCTCTCCGACGCCGCGCTTACCGAAACGCTCGAAAGCTGGCTGCAGCCCTATCTTGGCGATGCGACCAGCCTCAACGCCATCGACGCAGCCATCCTCGGCAACGCGTTGTCATCCCTGCTGCCTTACGACGTGAACGCCAGGCTAGACGACCTCGCCCCGTCCCACTTCACCGCTCCGACGGGCAGCAAGGTGCCGATCGACTACGGCGCTGCCGCCGGCCCGACGCTGTCGATCCGCGTGCAGGAACTCTTCGGCCTCAAGGACCATCCGAGCGTTTGCAACGGAAAGCTGCCGCTGATCCTGGAACTGCTCTCCCCGGCGCAGCGGCCGATCCAGATCACGAAGGATCTCCCCGGCTTCTGGAAAGGCTCCTGGACCGATGTGAAGGCGGACATGAAGGGGCGCTATCCGAGGCACCCGTGGCCGGACGACCCGACGGTGGCCGAGGCGACGCGAAGGGCGAAGCCAAGGGGGAGTTAAGGTCAGCCCTTCAACTTTTCACAGCATAGTCCCCCTCCCCCTTGTGGGGAGGGGCTAGGGGTGGGGGTATCATCGAAAGCCAATATTACCGCTTCGCGGTTCACCCCCATCCCTAACCCTTCCCCACAAGGGGGAAGGGAACAAGTCTGAACTCGTGGCAAAAGTTTGAACTCCAAACGCCTTCACGAACCGCGACTTGGAAATCAATCGTCCGACGCCGCCACCAGGCTGGCGTTGCCGCCGGCGGCCGCGGTGTTGATCGACACCACCTGTTCCAGCGCAAACCGCGTCAGGTAGGCCGGGCCACCGGCCTTGGGGCCGGTGCCGGAAAGGCCGGAGCCGCCGAAGGGCTGGGTGCCGACCACCGCGCCGATGGTGTTGCGGTTGACATAGACGTTGCCGACGGAGAGCCGGTCGACCACACGCTTCACCGTGGCATCGATGCGGCTGTGAACGCCGAGCGTCAGGCCGTAGCCGGTGCCGGCGATCTGGGTCAGCACCTTGTCGAGGTCGCCCGCCTTGTAGCGGACGACGTGCAGGACCGGGCCGAAGACCTCACGGGTGAGCGCTTCTGCCTTGTCCAGCTCGATGATGTGCGGCGCGACCCAAGAGCCGTTGGCGAGCTTGCCTTGCGGCGTCTTGCCCGCATAACGCAGCTTCTGGCTCTCCTTCATGTCGTCGACATGGGAGAGGATGTTGTCGCGGGCTTCCTCGTCGATGACCGGGCCGATATCGGTCGACGGCAGGCGCGGGTCGCCGAGGGCAAGCTCCTTCGCCGCGCCTTCCAGCATGTCCAAGAGATGATCGGCGACATCCTCCTGCACATAAAGCAGGCGCAGGGCCGAGCAACGCTGACCGGCGGAGCGGAAAGCGGACATCATGACGTCGTCGCAAACCTGTTCCGGCAGCGCCGTCGCATCGACGATCATGGCATTGATGCCGCCGGTCTCTGCGATCAGCGGAACGATCGGGCCGCGCTTGGCTGCCAGCGTCCCATTGATGGCCCAGGCGGTTTCGGTGGAGCCGGTGAAGGCAACACCGGCAACCGCCGGGTGGGAGGTGAGTGCCGCGCCGACATCGCCTTCGCCCGGGATCAGGTAGAAGGCATCCTGCGGAATTCCGGCCTGATACATCAGCCTGGCGGTCTCATAGGCGATCAGCGGCGTCTGCTCGGCCGGTTTGGCGACGACGGCGTTGCCTGCCATCAGGGCGGCACTGATCTGGCCGAGGAAGATCGCCAGCGGAAAGTTCCACGGCGAAATGCAGACGAAGACGCCGCGGCCGCGATAGCGGTAGCGGTTTTCTTCGCCTGTCGGCCCGGGCATCAACCGGCCTTCGCCAAAGAGATTGCGCGCTTCGGCGGCGTAGTAGCGGCAGAAGTCGACGGCCTCACGGATTTCGGCGATGCCGTCGGTGAGGCACTTGCCGGCTTCCAGCGACAGGATGGTCATCAGCCGGTCGCGGTTTTCTTCCAAAAGGTCGCCGACCTTGTCGATCGCGGCGGCTCGCTCTTCCACCGGCTTGCGCGACCAGGCCTCGAAGCCCCTCTGTGCGTTCTCGACCGCCAGGCGTGCCGTTTCCTTGTCGGCAAAGCGCACCGTGCCGACCTTGGTGGACCCGTCTATCGGCGAAAAAACGGGATTTGCATCGCCTGCCGGCTTCAGCCCTGCGCCAAGCGGACCGGCTTCGGTAAAGGGTGCCGTCGTCTTGGCCATGCCGGTGGTCAGGAGGTTGCGCTCCGCTGCGCAACCGAATTCGACGCCGTCCGAGTTGCGGCGGCTGTCGCCATAAAGGTCCTTCGGCATCGGGATCGAGCGGTTGGCGGCGTGGTGGCCGTTGTCGAGGATTTCCTTCGGCCGCTTCAGCATCTTTTCAACCGGCACTGAGGCATCGCCGACGATTGTGACGAAGGACGAGTTGGCGCCGTTTTCCAGAAGGCGGCGGACGAGATAAGCCAAGAGGTCCTTGTGGCCGCCGACGGGTGCGTAGATGCGGCAGGGGAAGCCGTCGCGCTCGACGACAGATTTATAGAGGCTCTCGCCCATGCCGTGCAGGCGCTGGAACTCGTAGCCCTCTGCCTTGCCGCCGGCGAGTTCGATGATCTGGGCGACAGTCAGCGCGTTGTGGGTCGCAAATTGCGGGTAGAGCACGTCGCGCGCTGCCAGCATGCGCTTGGCGCAGCACAGATACGACAGATCCGTGGCCGCCTTGCGGGAGAAGACCGGATAGCCTTCGGCGCCACCTTCCTGGGCATGCTTGATTTCCGTGTCCCAGTAAGCGCCCTTCACGAGGCGCACCATCAGCTTGCGCTTGGACTTGCGGGCGGCGTTCACAAGCCAGTCGATCACGTGGACGCCGCGCTTCTGATAGGCCTGGACCGCGAGACCGAAGCCGTCCCAGCCCTCGGTGACCGGATCGGTGAGCATGGCGGCGATGATGTCGAGGGAGATTTCCAGGCGATCGGCTTCTTCCGCGTCGACCGTGAAGTTGAGGTTGCGGTCCTTGGCCATCTGGGCCAACTCACGCAGCTTCGGCAGCAGTTCGTCACGCACGCGATCGCCATTGACGGCCTGGTAGCGCGGATGCAGCGCGGAGAGCTTGACCGAGATGCCCGGGCGGTTCGGCAGCGGCTTGTCGCCGGCGGCCTTGCCGATGGCTTCGATCGCCTTGGCGTAGGACTTGAAATAACGCTCCGCATCCTTCTGCGTGCGGGCACCTTCGCCCAGCATGTCATAGGAATAGCGGTAGCCCTTGGCTTCCTGGGTCTTGGCCCGGTCGAGCGCCTTCTGGATGGTTTCACCCAGCACGAACTGGTGGCCGAGCAGGCGCATGGCCTTGCGGGTGGCAACGCGAACGGTCGGCATTCCGAGGCGCTTGACGAGGCTGGAGAGGATCGACTGCGGCGTGTCGCCCGGGTGCAGCAGGCGGGAGGTAACGCCCAGCGCCCAGGAAGAGGCGGAGACCAGCCAGGTGTCGGATTTCGGACCGGACGGATCGTCGAAACGGGCAGCGGCAAGCTTGTCCTCGATCAGCTTGTCGGCGGTCTTGGCATCCGGCACGCGCAGCAGGGCTTCGGCGAGCACCATCATGGCGAGGCCTTCGCGGGTGGTCAGGCCGAACTCGCGCATGAAATCTTCGACGCCGCCAAGACCCACCTGGACGGAGCGCATGTCCTCGATATAACCGCGGGCGCGCTGGTCGATCAGCTTTTCAACGACGGGATCGGTCGCGGCCTCCTTCAGGAGCGCTTCGACAAGCGGCTTGTCATCAGGGGCATAGGCCGCACGGAACGGCTCGAGTTCGGACGTATCGATTGTCTTCATGGCTGCAGACGTTGCGGTCATGAGAACCTCCCAAAGGGGCCGCGCAGGGCCGGGTCATTAGATTTCGCCAAAATATCTGAATTTGAGGGCCGATTTTCGCTATTTTTAATTCAAACTTCCGTGTATTCCTTTGCCAAACTTGAAACCGGAGAGAAATTCACTGTGCTTGATGCAATCGACCGGCGCATCCTGAAAGTGCTTCAGGAAGACGGCCGCATAACCAACACGGACCTCGCGGAAAGAGTAAACCTGTCAGCGACCGCAACGGCCGAACGCATGAAGCGTCTGGTTCGCGAAGGCTACATCGAACATTTCTCCGCCAGCCTCGATCCGAAGAAGGTCGACCGGGGCCTTCTGGTCTTTGTCGAGATCCGGCTGGAGCGCACCTCTCCGGAGATTTTCGAAGCCTTCAAGATCGCGGTGGAACGCTCACCCGATATCCTGGAATGCCACATGGTGGCCGGCGGTTTCGATTATCTCATGAAAAGCCGGGTCAAGGACATGGAAGCCTATCGCGCCTTCCTCTCCGACGTGGTTCTGGCCCTGCCCGGGGTGCGCGAGACCCACACCTACGCGGTGATGGAGGAAATCAAGGATACGCATATACTTCCTGTTTGATCCGGCCAGTTTGATCCCGCCGGTTTGATCCTGCTTCAGGGGACCGCGTTCACAAAGCCTTGTCTTGACCGTGCGCCGTGGCACGGGCGAGGGAACGGAAACCGGACAGATCCGCAACAGGGGAAAACACATGAGACGCATCCTTGCCGCCGCGCTCGGCCTACTCGCCACCGCAGCTCTACCGATTGCCGCCGGGGCGCAGGACACCACCACGGACGCCGCCTGGCAGAAGGTGCTGGACGATGCGAAGGGCGAGACCGTCTATTTTCACGCCTGGGGCGGCGAACCGCGCATCAATGCCTATATCGACTGGGCTTCGCGAGAGGCGGAGCGGGACTTCGGGGTGCGCGTCCTTCAGGTGAAGGTCAGCGACACGGCCTCCGTCGTCTCGCAGGTCCTGGCGGGAAAGTCCGTCGGCAAGACCTCCGGCGGTGCAGTCGACCTCATCTGGGTCAACGGCGAGAATTTCGCCGCCATGAAGACCCAGGGCCTTCTGGCGGAACCTGGCTGGGCCGAGACCCTGCCGAACTGGCAATATGTGGACGTGGAAAACAAACCCACCGTCAGGATAGATTTCACCGTGCCGACGGACGGCCAAGAAAGCCCCTGGGGCATGGCCAAGCTGGTCTTCATCCACGACAGCACCCGCCTTGGAACGCCGCCTGCGACCCTCGATGATCTACTCGCCTACGCCAAGGCGCATCCCGGCCGGATCGCCTATCCGCAGCCGCCGAATTTCTACGGCACCACCTTCCTGAAACAGGCCCTCATCAACACCGTGAAAGATCCCTCCGTGCTGTCGAAGCCGGTTGACGAGGCAAGTTTCGAAGACGTCACCGCACCACTCTTTGCCTGGCTTGACGATCTTCGGGGAGCGCTCTGGCGCCAGGGCAAGGCCTATCCGAAGGATGCTGCCCATATGCGCCAGCTGCTGGCTGACGGCGAACTGGATATTGCATTCACCTTCAACCCCTCCGACGCTTCCGCCGCGATCGCAAACGGCGAGCTGCCCGAGACAGCCCGCAGCTTCGTGCTGGACGGCGGCACCATCGGCAACACCCACTTCGTCGCCATTCCCTTCAACAGTTCCGCCAAGGCCGGGGCGAAGGTCTTAGCCAACTTCCTGCTGTCGCCAAATGCGCAGGCGCGCAAGCAGGATCCGGAAATATGGGGCGATCCGACGGTGTTGAATGTTGCCGGGCTGCCGGCGCAGCAAAAAACCTGGTTCGACGAGGTGGATCTCGGACCCGCAACCCTGACGCCGGAAGAGCTGGGGCCCGTTCTGCCCGAGCCGCATCCAAGCTGGGTCAGCGCGCTGGAAAAAGCCTGGATTGCCCGCTACGGCGCCGAGTGAGCACCGGGCCTTGCGCATACGGCACAGAAGCCTTCCGGATCTTCCCACTGTCCTGGTGACAATGCTGCTGGCAGGTCCTGTCCTCGCAGGTCTCGCCGGCACGATCCTTCCCGCCTTCGGCTACCTGCCGGCCATTGGGCGAGACGCCTTCTCGCTCGGTCCGGTCCGGCAGCTTTTCGCAAGTCCCGGGCTGGCGACCTCGGTTGCCCTCAGCTTCGGCACAGGCCTTGCCGCCTCTCTGCTGTCGCTGGCCATCGTGCTTCTCTTCACCGCCGGCTGGGCGGGAACGGCGACATTCCGGCGCCTGACCCGCTTCCTGTCGCCGCTTCTCTCCGTGCCCCATGCGGCAGCCGCCATCGGGCTTGCCTTCCTGATCGCGCCCTCCGGTTTTCTGGTGCGGCTTTTCTCGCCCTGGGCAACCGGCTGGACGCGCCCGCCGGATATTCTGATCCTGAACGATCCCCTCGGCATAGCCATGACCCTCGGCCTTGTCGCCAAGGAGGTGCCGTTCCTGTTTCTGATGGTGCTTGCCGCACTCAACCGGCCAAACCTCACGGACTTTGCCAAGGCCGGCAGCAGCCTCGGGTATGGCCGCATGGCGACCTTCTTTCTGGTCGTGCTGCCGCAGATCTACCCGCTGATCCGCCTGCCGATGCTGGCGGTCATCGCCTATGCGACCTCCGTGGTCGATGTCGCCCAGATCCTGGGCCCCACGACCCCTGCCCCGCTCGCGCCGCGACTGGTCACCTGGATGAACGATCCGGACCTCACAGGACGGCTGATGGCCTCGGCCGGTGCTCTGCTGCAGCTTTTGGTCAGCGCGGTGGCACTCTGTCTTTATCTCATTCTGGAGCGTGTTGCTTATGGCGTCCTGCTGGGCGGCTTTGTCAGGGGACGCCGCTTCCGGCAAGAAGGCATCTTCAGGGCCACAAGTGTCCTGCCGATGCTGACGATCATCGCCGGCATGGTGCTTTCTCTCGGATTACTCGCCCTCTGGACCTCGGCCCGCTCCTGGTGGTTTCCGGCGGCCCTGCCGCAAAAATGGGACCTGATGCAGGTGACGGAAACGCTCGCCATGAGCACGCCGCTCATGACCGCGACGCTGGCGCTTGCGGGCTCAGCAGCGGTGCTTTCAACCGCATTGACCCTTTGGCTGCTGGAAGCCCGCAGTCACCGCGGCAAAAACACCGAACGGCGGTTGAAAGCCCTGATCTTCCTGCCACTGCTCGTGCCCCAGGTCGGGTTCCTGTTTGGACTGCAGATCCTGTTTCTGCTGCTGGATCTCAGCGGTACGTTCCTGTCGGTTCTGTGCGTGCATCTGGTTTTCGTCGTACCCTACGCGGTGCTCGCACTCAGCGATCCGTGGAACCGGCTCGACCCCCGTTATGCCAAGGCGGGCGCGTCTCTTGGCGCCTCACGCTTGCGAATCTTCTGGCAGATCCGTCTGCCGCTGCTGCTGCGTCCGGTTCTCGTCACCTTCGCCGTAACGGCGGCGGTGTCCGTCGGCCAGTATCTGCCGACACTCATGATCGGTGCCGGCCGCATCGCCACCGTCACGACGGAAAGCGTTGCGCTTGCCAGCGGCGGCAACCGCCAGCTTGCGGCACTCTATGCGCTATTACAATTGCTTGTGCCGCTGGCCGGTTTCACACTGGCCGCACTCGTTCCCGCCGTTGCCTTCCGCAACCGGGCGGCATTGCGGCTGGAAAGATGAGGCCAGGAATGTCCGTTTCTTCCGAATTGCCCGGTCTCGTTCTCGAGAATGTCCGCTTGTGCCTTGGAGGCATGCCGCTGGTCGAAATCGACTGCCGGATTGCGCCCGGCACAGTTTTGACGATCATGGGCGAAAGCGGCAGCGGCAAGTCGAGCCTGCTCGATTTCATCGCCGGGTTCCTGCGGCCCGATTTCGACGCCGACGGACGCGTGTTGCTGGACGGCTGCGATCTGACCGGATTGCCAGCCCAGGACCGTCACATCGGCCTGATGTTTCAAACGCCGCTGCTCTTCCCGCACATGTCGGTGCTGCAGAACCTCATTTTCGCGATCCCGCCGGAGATCGGCAAGAGGTCGCTGCGGCGCGGAATGGCGGAACAGGCGCTAGAAGACGCAGGACTTGCCGGTTTCGGCAGCCGAGATCCGGCGACGCTTTCCGGCGGACAGCAGACCCGTGTCGCGCTGATGCGCACGCTCCTGGCCGAGCCGAAGGCACTGCTTCTGGACGAGCCTTTTTCGAGCCTCGACAGAGCCCGGCGGGCGGACATTCGCGCACTGGTCTTCGAAGCAGCCCGGCAGAAAAGCCTGCCGGTGCTGCTCGTCACCCACGACGAGGACGATTCAGAGGCCGCCGGCGGCAAGGTGCACTACCTGGATGGAAGTGGAACAGGGAACGGGTGCGGGTAAGAAGCAGCGGTTCGCATGGACAGACGAACCGCTTGCGAGAGGACGTCATTACCCGATTGCCGGATTTGAAGCCTACTCCGCCATATCCGCGGATTTCGCCTGCAGAAGCGAATAATTGTCGATGCCGATGCGCTCGATCAGGTCCAGCTGGGTTTCCAGGAAGTCGATATGGCTTTCCTCGTCGCCCAGCAGTTTTTCAAACAGCGCCATGGATACGTAGTCGCCGAGTTCGCGGCAGACTTCCCGGGCCTCGTGATAGAGGGCGCGGGCGACATATTCGGCTGCAAGGTCGCCCTCGATGCATTCCTTCACGGACTGCCCGATGCGCAGAGGGTCGAGGGTCTGCAGATTGGGCAGGCCTTCCAGGAAGATGATCCGGTCCATCAGGTCCTGGGCGTGCTGGCGTTCCTCGTCGGCTTCTTCAAGCTCCTTGGCTGCGAGCTTGCCGAAACCCCAGTCGGCTAGCAGCCGCGCGTGGACCCAGTACTGGTTGACGGCGGTCAGTTCGTGTTTCAGGGCCTTGTTGAGGTAATCGATGACTTTCGGTTCGCCTTTCATGGCCCTCTCCCAATCAAATCCAAGAATGTTACCCGCTGACCGCCTGCTTCACGGGCGCAGGTGCCGTTTCGGTTTGCGCTCCGTCTTCAGAACTCTTTTGGTGAATAATGTCAATGACGGACGGGAAACAACCGCCGCAGCGTGGCCGGCAGCCCAGATGCCGGAAGACAGCGCCCGGCGTCGGCACCTTGCCGTTCGGGTCCGCACGCATTTCCTCCGCGGCCTCGCGGAGCTGCTTGTCAGACAGAACGTTACAGGAGCATATGATCATTGTAGGATCCGGCGAGCGTCCTCAATTAGAAGCATATCGGCGTTGACGAATTCCAGCGCAATAGCGAAACTCGACTACAAGAGTCAACTTTTTCACGACTCCAATGGCCCGGCTAAGGAACACAAATGAGCGGCATGGCACTCTCTGACGACCGTCCGACAATCGTGCTGACGGGGGCCAGCCGGGGGATCGGCCACGCCACGGTAAAACGGTTCTCCGCGGAGAACTGGCGGGTGATCACCTGTTCCAGGCAAGCATTTTCCGACAAATGCCCCTGGCCGATGGGACCGGAGGATCACATCCAGGTGGATCTTTCCGATCCGGAAAACCTGGGCTTTGCCGTACAGGAAATCCGCAAGCGGCTGGAGCCGAACGGATCGCGGCTGCATGCGCTGGTCAACAATGCCGGTATCAGCCCCAAGGGACCGGAGAAGGAACGGCTGGATTCGCTCAACACTCCCATGCACGAATGGCGGACGGTGTTCCAGGTCAATTTCTTTGCGCCGATCCTGCTCGGCCGGGGCCTGTTTCAGGAATTGAAACGTGCGGCCGGATCCGTCGTCAATGTGACCTCCATCGCCGGCATGCGGGTTCATCCGTTCGCAGGCACCGCCTATGCAACCTCGAAGGCAGCGCTTGCTGCCCTCACCCGCGAGATGGCCGCCGACTTCGGGCCGCACGGCATCCGCGTCAATGCCATTGCACCTGGAGAAATCGATACCTCTATCCTGTCGCCAGGCACAGAAAAACTGATCGAGGATATTCCTCTGCGCCGCCTGGGCCTGCCGAACGAAGTTGCGGACACGATCTATTACTTGTGCTCCACAAAATCTTCTTACGTCAGCGGAGCGGAAATACACATCAATGGCGGACAGCACGTATAAAAAAGATTCGCAACCTGAAATTACGACACGGTTCCGGCGCAGGAGTACCGCTTCCTAATCTTTTGATATGTCTACGATTCTCGCGCAGCTAAATAGTACCTGAAGATAAATCCCGCGATTTACCTAATGTTCACTGGCCTCCGCAATACTGACGAAACGACAATGCAGTTCTTCCGGCTGTGCGGGGATCATATGAAAAAAGTTCTGAAAGTGCTGACCGACCTCAGGTTCGGCTACAAGGTCGGTGGCGGTTTTCTGGCAGTTCTGCTGCTGACGGCCGTGGTCGGCGGGGTTGGCTTCCTTGCCATTCATTCGCTTTCCTCGCGCTTTGTTGTCGCGGACACGGCTGCGAAGGCTGCCGGTCAGGTCCAGGCAACTTCGCTGCAACGTGAAGACTATCTGAACAATCCCACTGACGATCTCAGCAAAGCCGTCCAGCAAGAAATCGCCAACCTGAAAACCGAGCTCGACAATCTCGCAACCGAAGTTGCAGGGGACGCCGCCTCGGAAGAGCAGGTTGCCGGAGCCGTGACCGCTGTTAACGAGTTTGCGACAACCTTCGGCGAAGTCACCGAGCAGATGACCCAGCAGGCAAACAGCCTGGCGTCGCTGCAAAAAAGCACGACCGACCTGGAGGCCCTTGCCCACACGATCAGTGACGCTGTTCTGACGGAAGAAAAGAAGATCAGCGCGGAAGTGTTTTCTGCCAACAGCCGGCTCGACGATGCCAACCACCTTCAGCTTGCCGTCTTTCAGTTGAAGGACGAAGTTGTCCAGATTCACATGCTATACCTGCAAGGCAGCGGCAATCTGGATGGTGAGGCGCTTACCAAGGCCATCGACATCTCACGGGATCTGGTCGCCTCGACCAAGCAGATGAAATACATGCAGATCGAGGGCATCGACAGCAAGACCGTCAGCAAACTGGCCGCCCAGTCCAACAAGCTGAAAGCGGCGGTGGAGAACCTCACCAAGGACCTCGGCTTCTCCGAAGCTTATGACGCCCGTCTCGCCGTCGGCACGAACATCAAGGGCATGAACGACCTCACGCTGGAGATCCTGGGTCAGGCCTCTCCGGTCGTCTCCAAGGCGAAGACCGATGCCCTGACGGCCTCGACCCGCCTGGCAACGGTGCGCACCATCGCGGACAAGGCAACCGCGCTTAACGAGCTTTCGCTGGCGGCGCGTGCGGAAACGCTGCTGCTCTTCGGCGCATACGGCGTTAACGACCAGACGGCCGTGGAAGCACGCATTGCCGGCCTGGAGGCGCTTGAGAAGGACATGGTCAAATATGCGACGATCCTGCCCTCCGCCGCCGATGCCATCAAGGCGATCCCGGACTCGGTCGCAACGCTCAACAGTTCCTATCAGCAAATGCTGAGCGCTAAGGCGAACCTGATCGCCAAGCGGGCATTGCTGGACGGCCTGACCCGTGAAGTCAGCGCCAATATCACCGAAATCTCCGACGACCAGTCAAAGGCCGCCAACGGTGCAGCAACTGGCGCCAAGGCTCAGATTGCCGTGACGATCCTGTTTGCCATCCTCGGCGGCGTCGGCCTCGCGGTTGTGCTGAACCTGGCGATCACCCGTCCGATCCGCACCATCACCGGTGTCATGGACCGGCTGGCAAATGGCGACAACGAAGTCGACATTCCGGGCATCGACCGCGGCGACGAAATCGGCGAGATGAGCCGCACCGTTCAGGTGTTCCGCGACAATGCCGTGGAGCGGACCCATCTGCAGGAGCAGAACGCCCGCGAGGAATCCGCCCGCCAGGAACGCCAGGAGCGTATCGACGCGATGATCCAGACGTTCCGCTCCAAGGCGGAAGAGGCCCTCGGATCCGTGGAATCGACCGCCGGCAGCCTCGACACCACGGCGCAGGCTCTCACCGAGATCGCCCGCGACAGCGCCGGCTATGCCAGCGAGACGCAGGCTTCGTCCAACGAGACCACCAACAACGTTCAGACCGTCGCCAGCGCGGCGGAAGAACTGGCGGCTTCCATCGGTGAAATCTCGCGCCAGGTTGCCCAGACGACCGAAATCGTCGACCGCGCCACCACCGGCACCCGTATCACCAACCAGAAGGTCGAAGGTCTGGCGGAAGCCGCGACCAAGATCGGCGAGGTCGTCACACTCATCCAGGCCATTGCCGAGCAGACCAACCTGCTGGCGCTGAACGCCACGATCGAGGCCGCACGTGCGGGTGAAGCCGGCAAGGGCTTCGCGGTCGTCGCCGCAGAAGTCAAGGAACTGGCCACCCAGACCTCCAAGGCGACGGAAGAGATCTCCAGCCAGATCACCGAGATCCAGAACGCGACCAAGGACTCCGTCGTTGCGATCGGCGAGATCGCCGAGACCATGACGGAGGTCAATTCCTACACCACCGCGATTGCCTCCGCCGTCGAGCAGCAGGGTGCGGCGACTGCTGAAATCTCGCAGAACGTCCAGCGTGCTGCCGAGGGTACCGGAGCGGTGTCCGCCTCCATGACCCAGCTGTCTCAGGCGGTCGACCAGACCTCGTCCTCCGCGGACATGGTGCTGTCGGCCTCCGGCGAACTGACCCAGAAGACCCACGAGCTGAAGCGCGAAGTCGAACAGTTCCTCGCAGAGGTCGCCGCAGCTTAAGGTCAGGTCTGTCCAGAAACGAGGGCGGGACGCTTCGGCTTCCCGCCCTTTTCTTTTTTAAGCTTCGACGCTAAGCGTTGACCTTCGACCGCCAGACGAATATGGCGGGATGACTTTCCATCTAAAGACAACGAGTGACCATCGTGGCGGATCAGACCAGCGCCCTCTCCTATGCCCCGCGCGGCAAAGCTCCGGTTCAGAACTGGCCGGTGATCCTGGAAACGAAGGGTTGGCAGGACTACCGGCTGCTGGACATGGGTGCGGGCGAGAAGCTGGAGCGCTATGGCCGCTTCACCATCGTGCGCCCGGAACCGCAGGCCATGGGTGCGCGGCGGCAGAAGGAAAGCGTGTGGAACCGGGCAGATGCGGTCTTTTCCGGCGATACGGAAGAGGAAGGTCCCGGCCGCTGGAAATTTTCCGGCAATGTGCCGGAAACCTGGCCGATGACCTATGGCCCGGTGCGCTATAACGGCCGCTTCATGTCCTTCCGCCATGTCGGCGTCTTCCCCGAACAGGCCGCCCACTGGGACTGGGTCAACGGCAAGGTCCGCGCGGAGCGCCAGCGCGCACCGGAAAAGCCGCTGAAGATCCTGAACCTCTTCGGCTACACAGGTCTTGCCTCGCTGCTGCCGGCAACCGAAGGCGCGCAGGTGACCCATGTCGACGCCTCCAAGAAGGCGATCGGCTATGCGCGCGAGAATCAGGAAATGTCCGGCCTCGACGACCTGCCGATCCGCTGGATCTGCGAAGACGCCTCCAAATTCGTCGCCCGGGAAGTCCGGCGCGGCAATACATATGACGGCATCATCCTCGACCCGCCGAAATACGGCCGCGGTCCCAAGGGCGAGGTCTGGGACATCTATACCAGCCTGCCCGGCATGCTGATGGACCTGAAGCAGCTTCTGGCGGGCGACGCCCTGTTCATGATCCTGACCGCCTATGCGATCCGCTCCAGTTTCGTCTCCATCCACGAACTGATGGCCGAAACGCTGGATACGGAAGGCGGTCTGCTGGAGTCCGGAGAACTCGTCATTCGTGAGGAAGACGGCAAACGCGCCCTCTCCACCTCGCTCTTTTCCCGTTGGAGCAGCCGATGAGCGAGAAACGCCAGGGTGCCGTCAAGCAGGTCACCAGCCATTCCAATCCGATCGTCAAGGAAATCAAGGGCCTCGTTGCACAGCGCAAGCACCGCAGCCAGACGGGCCTCTTCGTTGCCGAGGGTCTGAAACTGGCAACAGATGCGCTCGAAGCCGGCTGGGGCGTGCGATATCTCGCCATCGGTCCGGAAGCCCGCGACAATCCTGTCGCCCAGAAAGCTGCCGCCACCGCCAAGGCGCGCGGCGCGCTGATCCTGGAGGTTTCGACTGCCGTCATGTCCGCGATGACCCGCAAGGACAATCCGCAGATGGTCGTCGGGGTCTACGAGCAGCAGCTTCTCGGACCCAGGGACATCGACCCGACGGGCGCCACGCTCTGGGTCGCATTGGACCGGGTGCGTGATCCGGGCAATCTCGGCACCATCATCCGCACCGTCGACGCGGTCGGTGGTGCCGGTGTCATGCTGGTGGGCGACTGCACCGATCCATTTGCCGTGGAAGCGGTGCGCGCCACCATGGGGTCGCTCTTTCACGTGCCGCTGGCAAAGCTCTCCAAGGACGAGTTCAAGGCGCTCGCCGGCAAATGGCCCGGCACCGTTGCCGCCACCCACCTCAAGGGCTCCGTCGACTACCGCACCCCGGACTATGCGGCGCCTGTCCTGCTTGTGATGGGCAACGAGCAGAAGGGGCTTGAGGACGATATGGCGGCCGCATGCCGTACTCTCATTCGCATTCCGCAGGTCGGCCAGGCCGACAGTCTCAATCTGGCGGTCGCCACAGGTGTCGCGCTTTATGAAATCCGCCGCAAACATCTGGAGCTTTGATACGCATGCGTCTGTTTGTTTTCGGCGTCGGTTTTTCCTCCAAGGCTTTCATCAACGAAGTGCGTGGCCGCTTCGACTGGATCGGCGGCACGACGCGCTCTCCCGAAAAGGCGGAGGCGTTGCGCGAAATGGGTGTCGAGCCGTTTCTCTTCGACGGCGAGACCAGAGGTGCAGGGATCGAAGCTGCACTGGCAGACGCGACCCATGTGCTGATTTCCATTGCCCCGAACGAGGCCGGTGATCCGGTCCTTACCCAGCACGCCGATGACATTGTGGCCGGCCGGCCGAACTGGATCGGCTATCTTTCCACCGTCGGGGTCTATGGCGATCATGATGGCGCCTGGGTGGACGAGGAAACGGCCTGCAAGCCGGTCTCGAAACGCTCGGTCCAGCGGGTCCTGGCCGAACAGGACTGGCTGGAGTTTGCCGGAAAGAACGATCTGCCGGTGCAGATCTTCCGGCTTTCCGGCATCTATGGCCCCGGCCGCAATGCATTTGAAAACTTCAGGAAAGGCACGGCCCGGCGCCTGGTAAAACCCGGGCAGGTGTTCAACCGCATCCATGTTGCCGATATTGCCGGAGCCTTGAACGCGGCGATGCAACACCCCTCGACGCGAATCTTCAACGTCACTGACGACGAGCCCTGCCCACCGCAGGATGTCGTCGCTTTTGCCGCCGGTCTCCTTGGCGTTGAAGCTCCGCCGGAGATCCCGTTCGATACAGCCGAGCTGTCGCCGATGGCGCGGTCCTTCTATGGCGAGAACAAGCGCGTCTCCAACCGGCGGATCAAGGACGAACTCGGCTATGCCTTCCGCTATCCCGATTACCGGGTCGCGTTGAAGGCCTTGCGTGAGACAGTTTGAGTTTTTTCCTGCCGCTTGAGATCCCGATAGCCTAAGCCATTGCACAGCGTCACCCCGGGCGAGCATCGCGAGACCCGGGGCCTACTCATTTCCAGAGCGGTGGTATGGATCAGCCGCCATCAGAAGCAATCCGTTTTTGCGCAAGCCGAACTGAGAGTAGGCCCCGGCTCTCCGCTTCGCTGCGGCCGGGGTGACATTGCGAGTGCTGCCCTGGCTGCTTCTCAGGTCAGTAACCTCATCCCCCTTTCCCCTCGCCATTTCCCCCCAGGGGTTGACGCCTTCGCTCCCAGGCCCCAGCTTCAGGACAGGTTGGCAAATCAATTTGTCCGATAAATCATAAGCTTGAGTGGGTGGAAATCATGAGCAACTGGCGCGTTTACCTGTCCGGGGAGATCCATACGGACTGGCGGGAAACCATCATGAAGGGGGTGCAGGCACTGTCCCTTCCTGTCGATTTCTCCGCACCCGTCACCGATCACGATACCAGCGACGATTGCGGTGCCGTCATTCTCGGCGGTGAACACAACAAGTTCTGGTATGACCACAAGGGCGCCAAGGTGAACGCGATCCGGACAAGGTCCCTGATCGAAAAGGCCGACATCGTCGTGGTCCGCTTCGGCGACAAGTACAAGCAGTGGAACGCCGCCTTCGATGCCGGCTATGCCGCAGCGCTCGGCAAGTCGCTCATCGTCCTGCACGATCCGTCGCTTACCCATCCGCTGAAGGAAGTTGACGCAGCTGCGCTCGGCGTCGCCGAGACGCCGCAGCAAGTGGTCGATATCCTCAGATATGTCATTTCCGGCGTGCTCGATCGAAGCCCACGGTCTTGAAATTAACGAATAAGTCACCATACTAGATGAGACTATTGTAAAGCCCGCTGAAATTAGCCGGGCAAACGGACCCCAACTTAATCGGTTCTGCGTTTCAAAGCGATACGGTCAAACTTGACTGCGTGCAACGATGATTAGTTCCGGTTGGAGTCCGACGAGTACTTTAGGCTTAATGACACAACTGTCATCAAGACGTTGAAAAAGACGGCTATGCGTGCCGTCGTATGACTTGATGCGATAATTGGAAAGAAGACTCCATGCTGCATGGAAACGTGAAATGGTTCGACAAAAGCCGTGGTATCGGCACGATCGAACCCCAGGACGGGGAAGACATCCTCGTCGACATCGTGGCTCTCCGCCGCTCCGGCATCGACACTCTGAAGGAAGGCCAGCTCGTGGCTTTCGATCTTGAGTGGCGCCGCGGCCAGATGGTGGCTGAAGACCTGAAAGTCCTGTAAGGTCACTTTCAAGGTCATTGCCGGGAACAAGGGCGGTTCGACCGCCCTTTTTTGTGCCCAATTCATTGCGGAGCATTCCATGGAACTGGACGCCAGGCTGCAGGAAGGTATCGCTGCGCATCGCAGCGGCAATCTGGAGGCGGCACTCGCGGCCTACAAGGACGTGCTGACCGCCGACCCCGACCATGCCGACGGGCTCCACTTCCTGGGACTTCTTCATTTCGATGCCGGCAAGGCGGAAAACGCCGTGATCCTGATCCGCAAGTCGCTGGAGCAGAACGGCCGCAATGCCTCGGCCTACAACAATCTCGGCAACATCCTGAAGCTGTCGGGCCACTCCGACGAGGCGCTCAAGGCCTATGTGCACGCGGTGGAGATCGAACCGCGCCACGAGGACGCCTGGAGCAACATCACCGTGATGCTGGAAGGGGCCGCCAACAATGACGACCTGTTGCCGATCCTGAGGGAAGTGGTGCGGCTCGATCCGGACAATCCGAATGCCTGGCACAATTACGGCCTGTCGCTCATGCTGGCCGGACGCCGGGACGAGGCTGCAGACGCGCTGGAACGCTGCCTGGAATTCGGCGCGGATGTGTGGTCCGACAAGATCTGGCATGCGCGTGTCCTTTGCGCGCTCGGCCGCAAGGACCGGGCGATCGCGCATCTGGAAAGCCTCGTCACCGCCGATCCGGACAACACGGTTGCCCGCTACCAGTTGGCAGCGGTGCGCGGCGACAACATGGACCATGCGCCGGAAGACTACGTCAAAACCCATTTCGACAGCTTTTCGGACAGCTTCGACGAGGTCTTGAAAAATCTCGGCTATCGCGCCCCGGAACTGGTCGCCGCCGACGTGGCGGAGCTCGCCGCCGGTCGGACGGAGAAGTTTCGGGACGTCGTCGATCTCGGCTGCGGCACCGGCCTGTGCGGCCCGCTGATCCGGGAGCATTGCGTGCGGCTGACGGGCATTGATCTTTCCCCCGGCATGTTGCGCAAGGCGGCCGCCTTGAACGTCTTCGACTTTCTGGTCGAAGGAGAGCTGGTGGGTTTTCTCACCTCCGACCTGCCGGCAAAATTCGATCTCGGCGTCTGTGTCGATACGCTCTGCTACATCGGCGACCTGCACCCCTTCATGACGGCACTTTATGCAGCAATGAAGCCCGGCGGCATCCTGGTTGCCAGCGTCGAACATCTGGCAGATCCCTCGGGTCCGGACTACCGCGTCGACCCGACCGGCCGCTATGCCCACACGCCTGGCTATCTCAGGCGCTGCACCGAAAGCGCCGGTCTTGTCTACGAGAGGGAAAAACCTGTCGTATTGCGCCAGGAGCTGGGCAAGGAAGTACATGGACTTATTTTCCATGTGCGCAAGCCTGACACCATCCCCGGCTGAAATGCTGCTCAGGGAGTGAACTTGCAAGAGCCGGCAGCCTCATCCTGAGGAAGGCCAAAGGCCTGTCTCGAAGGATGGGCGGCATATTCCGACGCAAGCGGCCCATCCTTCGAGACGGACCTGACGGTCTTCCTCAGGATGAGGGATTTGGCACGGCACGGAATCTATCAGGTCATACCTATCAAGGCGGTTGTGCCGGCACGGAAAGTTGCTAGGTTGTCGCCAGTGGCAAGGCGTCCGTGAGGAGGGTCCGTGAATGTCGACATGTAACGTTCTGCTGGTTTACCCGCGGTTCAATTCCGGATCATTCTGGAATTACGGGGCAACCTGCGAACTGGTCGGCGCCAAATATCCGGCCCCGCCGCTCGGCCTCATCACCGTCGCCGCCATGCTGCCGGCAGACTGGAACGTCAGGCTGATCGACCGCAACACCGGCACGCTCACCGGCGAGGATCTCGCCTGGGCTGACATGATCATGACCGGAGGCATGCTGCCGCAACAGGCGGACTGCCTCGCCGTGATCCGCCGGGCGCAGGACAAGGGCATTCCGGTCGTCGTCGGCGGCCCCGACGCGACCTCCTCGCCTGAAGTCTATGAAGCCGCCGATTTCCTGGTTCTGGGCGAAGCGGAAGGCATTCTGGAGACTTTCGTCGAAGCCTGGCAGGAAGGCGTACGCAACGGCCGCTTCACGGCGGAAAAGTTCAAGGCGGATGTCACATCCAGCCCGATCCCGCGCTTCGACCTCCTGAACTTCAAGGATTATGTCCAGATCGGCGTGCAATATTCGCGCGGCTGCCCTTTCACCTGCGAATTCTGCGACATCATTGAACTTTACGGCCGGGTGCCGCGCACCAAGACCAACGAACAGATGCTGGCCGAACTCGACCGTCTTTATGAACTTGGCTATCGCGGCCATGTCGACTTCGTCGACGACAACCTGATCGGCAACAAGAAGGCGGTGAAGGGCTTCCTGCCCGAACTCGCCGCCTGGCAGAAGAAGCGCAGCTATCCGTTCGAAATGTCGACCGAAGCCTCGCTCAACCTTGCCGACGACGAAGCCTTGCTGAAGATGATGCAAGAGGCCAGTTTTTTCTCGGTCTTTATCGGCATCGAAAGCCCGGACCCGGATGTGCTGGTCGCCACCCGCAAGAAGCAGAACACCCGTCGCGACATCGCCAAGAGCGTTCACAAGATCTACGACGCCGGCATCTTCGTGCTGGCCGGTTTCATCGTCGGCTTCGACGAGGAAAGCGACAAGGTTGCCGACGAAATCTCTGCCCTGATCGAGGAATCGGCGATCCCGGTCGCCATGACCGGTCTTCTCTACGCCCTGCCCAACACGCAGCTGACGCGCCGGCTTGCCAAGGAAGGCCGCCTGCATGCGGATTTCGGCACCGACGATCCCGACACGGCAGATGGCGACCAGTGCACGGCCGGATTGAACTTCACCACCGTAAGGCCGCGCGAACAGATCCTTGCCGACTTCAAGACCGTGATCGAGCGGGTGTTCAGCCCGGAAGCCTATTTCGGCCGGGTGCAGAAAGTGGCGTCCATGCTCGACATGAACGGTGCCAACGGATCCATTTTCGGCGCAGGATTTTTCCACGACATCAAGATGTTCGGCCGCCTGATCCTGGCGATGACCTTCACCAACACCACCTATCGCGGCCCGTTCTGGAAAACCCTGATCTTCACCGCCTTCACCAATTTCAGGGCGATCAAGCCCGTGATGATGATGTTGGCGCTCTATGTCCATCTCGGACCGTTCTCGCGCTTTGTGATCGCCCAGATCGACAAGCAGATTGCCGATATCGAAAAGGGACATTGGGAGCAGCCCGCACTGGTCGCGGCCGAATAGTTCGGTTATTAAGGCCGGGCCGGTTACCGGCGGAAGTCAACCATTCATCGGGTAGAATACGTGCGGTCCGGCCTCAGCAAGCGCAGCGCGCTTGGCTTCATTCTTGTCACTCTGACGCTCAATTCCATGGGCATCGGCCTGATGATGCCGGTGATGCCGTCGCTCCTGACCGAGCTCACTTCCCTGCCCGTCAGCGACGCGGCCCGCTGGGGCGGCGCGCTGACGGTGGTCTATGCGCTGATGCAGTTCGCCTTCGGCCCGACGCTCGGCAACCTGTCGGACAGGTTCGGCCGGCGGCCCATATTGCTCGTGTCGATGTTCGCGATGGCCCTCGACTACCTGCTTATGGCACTCTCCTGGCATCTGGCTGTGCTGTTCATTGGCCGCACCCTGTCGGGCATCTCCGGCGCGACCTTTTCCGCAGCCTCCGCTTATATCGCCGATGTCTCCTCCAAGGAGGAACGGGCCAAGAATTTCGGCCTTGTGGGCGCAGGCTTCGGCGTCGGCTTCGTGCTCGGTCCCATGATCGGCGGCTTTCTCGGTGAATATGGGCCGCGAGCTCCCTTCTACGCCGCCGCTGCTCTTTCCTTTGTCAACTTCCTCTTCGGCTATTTCGTGCTGCCGGAAACCCTGAAGCCGGAAATCCGCCGCACCTTCGAGTGGAAACGCGCCAATCCGTTCGGCGCGCTCAAGCAGCTTGCCGCTCATCCGCAAGTTCGCACGCTGCTGCTGGCCGTCTTCCTGTTCGACATCGCCCATTACGTCTATCCCGCCGTCTGGAGCTACTATTCGGAGGAAGTCTTCGGCTGGTCGCCAGCGGATATCGGCCTGTCGCTTGCCTGTGTCGGCATCGGCTTCGCCGTTGTGCAGGGGTATCTCATCCGTGTTCTGGAGCCGAAGATCGGGCCGGAACGGACGCTGCTGATCGGCCTTGCCGCTAACCTTTTGGCCTTTGCCGGACTGGCGTTCGCGACCTCCGGAACCGTGGCCTATGCAATGATCTGCTTCGCCGCGCTCGGTGCGCTGGCGACACCGGCCTTTACCGCACTCATGTCCAATCGCATCGAGGACAATGCGCAGGGCGAATTGCAGGGTCTCATCGCCAGCGCGGCGGGCCTGTCCATGGTGGTCAGCCCCTTCGTGATGACCCAGGTCTTTGCCGCTTTTTCAGGACCCGATGCAACGATCAGCTTCCCCGGCGCCCCCTTTGCGCTGGCCGGGTTCCTGATCCTTGCGTCCCTCGCAATCGCCCTGCCCTTCCTCCGCCGGCGGGAACCGCTGCAAACTGCATCCAGCCTGGGCGACCAGGAAAACCCGGCGGAATAAAGAGCCAGCCAGCCGATGACCTCTTCCCTCGATGGCCCCCGTTTAGCCCCTGCCTCTGGTGGTCCCGCGCGCCAGCTCGTCGTGATCCTGCATGGCTATGGCGCCGATGGTGCCGACCTCATAGATCTCGGCCGGGCCTGGCAGGGCCAGCTTCTCGATGCCGCCTTCATCGCCCCCGATGCACCGGAGCACCTGCCCTTCGAAGCCCTTGGCGGGCGGCAGTGGTTTGCGCTTGATGAGCGCTCGCCAAACGAATACCGGATCGGCGCTGAGGCAGCCCAGCCGATATTGGATCGGTTCATCAACGATGAGCTCGCGCGGCTTTCTTTGAACGAGCAGTCGCTCGCACTCGTCGGTTTCAGCCAGGGTGCCATGATGACCTTCCAGTGCGGTCTGCGCCGGAAGGTGCCGCCAGCCGCATTGGTCGGTTATTCCGGTCTTTTGCCGGGCGCTGACAGGCTCGCCGGCATCACCACGGCAAGTCCGGTGCTGATCGTCCACGGCAGCGAAGACGATGTCGTTCCCGACTATCATGCGGAGGCAGCGCGCGCGGCCCTGACCGCTGCCGGTGTTTCGGCGCAGATGCATCTTCTGTCCGGTCTCGGCCATTCCATCGACGAACGCGGCATGGTCCTGGGCGGACGGTTCCTTGAGAAGGCTTTCGCTGCCACGCGGAAAGACTGAGCCCTCTCTCGGATGGTTAATGGCCTGTTAACGGTTTTGCCGGATGCTTTCAGCACCTATGCAGAACCAGAAAGGTTCGCAAACGCCAGGATCCGAGGCCATGCAGATTTCCGTCGAGACCACCACCCAGAGCACGAGCCTGTTCTCGGCGTCCTTTTCAGGTGGCGGTGCCCGGGGCGGCAAACAGGGTCCCGACGACGGGATCGACGGCAACAGCCCGGCCAAGACACCAGCCGTCAGCGTACTGGAAGCGGCCAGCAAGAAGGCCGAGGAAGACGCGGTCGTGATCGCCGCCCTTCAGGACGCGGTCGAAAAGGGCAAGGGTGAAGACGACGAAACAAAGGATGGTGCGCTTGCGACCGTCGAGGACTACCAGAAGACCGCCGGCAAACTGAAGGCCGCCCTTGGCGAAGGGGACACAGGTCCCCAGGGCAATGTCGCCTATGAGGGTGCGACGATCTCCACGACCACGATCGAAGCGGAAATCGGCGGTGAGACGATCTCGGCCCAGTTCGTTTCCTTCGAACGGGTGTCCTACAACAGCGAGACCGGCCTCTCCGTACGCTCCGCCAGCGCCTCGGCCATCGAGGGCGATTTCAACGGCGGTTCCTTCAGCTACCAGAGCGCCTCGGTGAGCGAGCTTTATGCCGGGACCGGCGAGCAGGTGTCGAACGTGCTGGGACTTGTGGCCTGAAGTCCCACGCAGCCACCTTGCAAATTGATCTCATCCCTGGCGCTGTGAATGCTTTTGTTGATCAGATGTGTGCGGTGGATATCCAGACCGCCTTTTTGCCGGCTACTACTGGTATGATCCCTTTTCGTCTAACGACACCAAGTCTGTGACCACACCGTCCTTGAGAGTGGCTCTGAACGAGACTCTCTTCCCGATGTAGTAGTCATAGAAATCGATATAGCCCTTGAAGTCTACAGGCACCTCAATCAGTCGCTCGACTTTATTGCTCTGCCGCGATTTGGTCTTCTTATTCGACACCAAGAAAGAAAATACTCTTCTGAAGACGCTTTTTTCTTCGGCTGAAGCCGGAATTTCAATTTCCTGAGTTCTGGAAATTCTTACCAATCTCCCGTCTTTACGAATTTTGTAGAGGTGCAACTCGCACTCAAGATCCTTGGTTTGAAAATCGGTGAGGCGAAAGTGGGCAAGCTCTCTTACCGGTAGGTGCATTTCACATTGGATGTAGTCGAACATACCCAAGGTCATACTCCGAAGAAAAAGAACACGAGAGCCTGAAATATTTATCTGTTCCGATCCGGAATGAACCAAGAGAAGACTAACTTCTCTTGGTCGCAAACAACTCCAGCCTCAAGCCTTCTTCAGATAGGCGACCATGATGTCCAGCGCGGCCTGGAGATCGTCCTTGTGGATCATCTCGGTGACCGTGTGGATGTAGCGGGTGCCGACGACGATGCCGATCGCCTTGGCTCCGGCCGCGGCCTGCTGGGCGGCAGCGCCGTCCTGGCCACCGGCGGCGAGCATGGTGCGCTGGAAGGGGATCTTTTCCTTCACCGCGATCGCCTCGATTTCCTTCACCAGGTCACGGTCGGCAATGAAGCTGGAATCCTTCACATGCAGACCGAAGCCCTTGCCCTGGACGGTGGTGCGGTCTTCTTCCGGGACGCCCGGCGTGTCGCAGGCAAGCGTCGTGTCGATGCCGAGGCCGATATCGGGGGCAATCGCGAAGGATGCGGTGCGGGCACCGCGCAGGCCGACTTCTTCCTGGCAGGTGAAGGCGACATGGATCTCGCATTCATGCTTGGCCTTGCCGAGGCCCTTGATCGCCTCGATGCCGAGCCAGCAGGCAATGCGGTTGTCGAGCGCCTTGGAGACGACCTTGTCGCCGATCTCGATCAGCGGTTCGTCCATGGTGACCATGTCGCCGACCTTGACGATGTCCTTGGTCTTCTCGCCAAGGCCCAGATCGATGACGAAGTCCTTCGGTTCCGGGATCTTCTTGCGCTCTTCTGGCGACGAAATGTGGATCGGCTTGCCGCCCGGGTTCATCACACCCTTGAAATCGCCCTCGTCGGTGGAGACGAGAACGCGGCGCGAAAAGAGGTTGCGCGCATCGAAACCGCCGACCGGTTGCACATGCACGAAGCCCCTGTCGGTGACGTGGGAGACAAGAAAGCCGATCTCGTCCATGTGGCAGAGCAGCATCACCTTTTTCGGCGCGCCCTTTTTCGGCGCGCCCTTTTTCGGTGCCTTGCGGCTGTCGCGCCGGCAGAGCAACGAGCCCATCGGGTCGACGGTGACCTCGTCGAAAAGGTCCTTGATCTCGGCCGTGATGAGGTCGCGCACCCGGTGCTCGTGACCCGGGACGCCAGGGGTTTCGCAAAGGCGGCGAAGCAGATCGATATTCATGGAAGTTCCTGTGGGGTTGAAATCGGAGCGATCCTAGTCCGAAAGCTGTACCCGGATAAAGGGCCAAGACACAGGCTTTGCCGTGAGACGTGCAGATTGCAACTTCGTCTTTAACCGATTGCTCGCCAATTTCGAAAAATCGGCCTCTCCCGGTCGCTTTGCCATTGCAGTGTCGCATTTGATGACAACATTCTTGAGGAAACAAAAAGCGTCTCCCGCGGTGGCGGAAAGGCGCAGCCCCTTCCTTTCGACCATTTCGGGGAGCGATCATGGCCCAGAAAAAGCGTTTCATACTTTCCATTGACGGCGGCGGCGTGCGCGGCCTCATTCCGGTGCGCCTGCTGGAAACCCTTGAAAGCCGGCTCAGCCAGCGCGGTGTGACCACCCCCTTCTACAAGATCTTCGATCTGATGGCCGGAACGTCCTCCGGCGGATTGACAGCAGCCGGCCTCAGCGCCCCGCGTCCGGGTGGCAGCGCCCATGAGGCAGCCGCAACCATCGCCGAACTCAGGACCTTCTTTGAACGCGAGTCGCGGGAGATCTTCAAACCGTCCATCACGGGACGGCTGGCACGGGCCGTGACCAATCCGCTCGGCCTCTTCGACGAGAGTTATGACGCCCGTCCGCTGGAAAAGCTCCTGAAGGAGCGGTTCGGCTGGACCTCGATGGCGAGCGGCCAGACAAAACTCGTGCTGACCGCCTATGACATCGAACAGCGCAAGGCCGTCTTCATGACCAATGGTCTTGAGGAAAACGGCAGCCGGCCGGATGATTATTACTTCTGGCAGGCAGTCCGTGCGACCACCGCCCTGCCGGCCTATTTCGAACCGGCCCGCGTGGAGAACCTGACCCGCCGGCGCGAAGAGGCCCTGATCGACGGTGGTGTCTTCATGAAGAACCCGACCATTCCTTCCTATCTCGAAGCTCTCAAGCTCGGCTGGCAGGAGGACGAGATCGTCATCCTGTCGCTCGGCACCGGCCGCGCGCAAGGCCGGCCGTTCCCCTACAAGGACGCCGTCGGCTGGGGCGCGCTCGGCTGGATGCAGATGTCGAAGGGCGTGCCGCTGCTGTCGATCCTGGCCGACGGTCAGGTCCAGACCGCGGATTACGCGGCCGAGCATCTTTTCGCCGCGCTGCCGAACGTCACCTATCACCGCCTGGAAGCCGATCTTCCCGCCGATGCGGAAGACCCGGACAATGCCCGTCCGGGCAACATCATCGCCCTCAACGGTGCCGCCGACCGGGTGATCCGCGACAACACGGTGTTCCTCGATGCCTTCGCAGACATGTTGACAGCTCACCTTCAAAGCCCGGAAACGGATGCGGAACCGGCCGATTTGGTGCATGCTGCCTGAAGACTGAGCCGGCCGGCGCGAATTGAGCCGCTGTCAGCGGACCGTTTGCCGACTTCGCCGGCCCGGGCATTGCGACAGGCACATGAGGTTCCGTTGTGACTTTAGGGAGTGTGAAGACGGGGAAGACCACCGCGACCGGCGGCGGCATGACACGGGCGCGACGGTTTGCAGTGCTGGCAGCATTTGCCGCGCTGCCGCTAACCGGCTTCCTTTCGTCCGAAGTTCGGGCGGCAGGCGCACCGGTCCCCGTCTCCAAGCCCTCCTCCACCTCCACCGTTGCGACACCACCGGCCGACGAGACCTACACACCAAGCGTCGAGCTTATTGCCGGGGTTCCCGTTCCTGAGAAAAAGCGTGCCGTGCCGGAAGGCTACGCTGCCGAAAGGCCGAGGCTCGTTCTTCGCAGCGACCAGCCGGCCAAGGATTACTTCGGGGCAGCAAACGGCCCGGCAAACCTGAAGGCCCGTTCGATTGGTTCCTATGCCAAGGGCTGTCTTGCGGGCGGCGCTTCGCTGCCGGTCGACGGCAAGACCTGGCAGGTGATGCGGCTGTCACGGAACCGCAACTGGGGCCATCCGGCCCTGATCGACTATCTCGAGGACCTCGCCAACGACGCGCCGAAAGTGGGCTGGAACGGTCTCCTGGTCGGCGATCTTGCCCAACCACGCGGCGGGCCGATGACATCCGGCCACGCCAGCCACCAGATCGGCCTCGACGCGGATATCTGGCTGACGGAAATGCCCGGCCGGCGCCTCTCCAGTCAGGAACGCGAAGACATTTCCGCGATCTCCATGCTGATCGGACCCATGGACGTCAAGGGTGCCGACAGACGGGTCGATCCGAGGAAATGGACAGACACCCATGCAAGGCTGATCCGGCGTGCGGCATCCGACAACCGCGTTGCCCGCATCTTCGTCAATCCGACCATCAAGAAGGCCCTATGCGATTTCGAGCGGGGTTCTGACCGGTCCTGGCTGCGCAAGGTGCGGCCCTGGTGGGGGCATCATTATCATTTCCATGTCCGGCTTTCCTGCCCGGCCGGCAGCGCCGGCTGCGAAAACCAGAACCCGCCGCCTCCCGGCGACGGCTGCGGATCGGACCTGACCTACTGGCTGTCGGACGAACCCTGGGTGCCGAAAAACCCGCCGAAACCGGGTGAGAAACCGAAGGTGGTCAAGAAACGCCCGATGGCCCTGGCAGCGCTGCCCAATGACTGCCGCGAGGTACTGACCGCGAATTAGAGCTTTCCCCCTCTTGTCTCCCCAGCCTGAGCGAAGCGAAGACCCGGGACCCAGGTTTCCCGGGCGGTTGGGTTTGCGCGCAACAGCAGTCGATGAAGAAACCTGGGTTTCTGCTGGAGTTTATGCGCGCGAAAGCGGGTGCGGAGATGACACTTTTTTGGGGGGGCGTGCCTCGTCGCGAAAAACCTACCTCTCCGGCGCTTCCATCGTGCCCAGAACCTTCGTCAGCAGCACCAGGTCCAGCCAGCGGCCGAATTTGGTGCCGGCTTCCGGCAGGCGGCCGGTCACTTCGAAGCCGAGTTTCCGGTGGAGGGCGATAGAGGCCGCGTTTTCGCCATCGACGACACCGACGAGCAGATGCAGGCCGCTGACCTTGGCAATGCCAATCAGTTCGCTCAAAAGCAGAGCACCGATGCCCCGGCCGTGAACTCCCGGATCGACATAGACGGAATGCTCCGCCGTCAGCCGGTAGCCTTCGCGCGGCCGGAAAGGACCGAAACTGGCAAAGCCCTGCACGTCCCCAGCATCGCTCAACGCGACCAGAACCGGCAGTCCGTCACGGATACGGCCCTCGTACCAGGTCAGGCGGTCGTCGAGGGTTTCCTCGATATTGGTCCAGGCGGCCGTGGTTTCGCGGACGGCCTGATTATAAATGGCAAGCAAAGCAGGAATGTCGCCGGGCTCGGCGTTGCGGATCTTCATTGAGGTCCCTGAGAAAGCGTTGTCCAAATGGTCTAAACAATTGCTAACACAGGCGGTAACCGCCTTGAAGGCCTTTCGCAGCTGGTGGGCTGGCCGGCCTCGCCCTTTTGGCGAAAATGCACCTCGACAGGGCGCGATCGGAACCCCGGCCCGCCTCCATGCAGGCCGATTTTGCAACTCGCCTGCTTCCAACGGGCGAACAAAGACGAAAAACCCGCCGATCCCGGTGCATGGACGCATCAAATCCCTTTGCGAACAGGCGGCTCGGTGATAAACGGGCGGCCATGACGACGCAGAAGCTTTCCAACATCCGCAACTTTTCCATCGTGGCCCATATCGATCACGGCAAGTCGACCCTCGCCGACCGCCTGATCCAGATGACCGGCACGCTGACCGACCGCGAAATGACCGAGCAGGTCCTCGATAGCATGGATATCGAGCGCGAGCGCGGCATCACGATCAAGGCCCAGACCGTGCGCCTGATCTACAATGCCAAGGACGGCCAGCAATATACGCTGAACCTCATCGACACCCCGGGCCATGTCGACTTCGCCTATGAAGTGTCCCGCTCGCTGGCGGCCTGTGAAGGTTCGCTGCTGGTGGTCGATGCCTCGCAGGGCGTGGAAGCGCAGACGCTCGCCAACGTCTACCAGGCGATCGACAACGACCACGAGATCGTCACCGTCCTCAACAAGATCGACCTGCCCGCGGCCGAACCGGACCGCATCAAGGAACAGATCGAGGACGTGATCGGCATCGATGCTTCGGAAGCCTGCATGATCTCCGCCAAGACCGGTCTTGGTGTCGACGACGTGCTGGAAGCGATCGTCGCCAGACTGCCGGCGCCGGAAGGCGACCCGAACGACACGTTGAAGGCGATGCTCGTCGACAGCTGGTACGACACCTATCTCGGCGTCATGGTTCTGGTGCGCATCATCGATGGCTCCCTCAAGAGGGGCCAGCGCATCAAGATGATGGGCACGGGCGCTGCCTATGACGTCGACCGAGTCGGCGTCATGACGCCGAAGTTCCTGCAGGTGGACGAGCTGAAGGCCGGCGAAATCGGCGTCATCACCGGCTCCATCAAGGAAGTGGCCGACACCCGCGTCGGCGATACGATCACCCTGGAAAAGAAGCCCTGCACGAAGGCCCTGCCGGGCTTCAAGCCGGCCCAGCCGGTCGTCTTCTGCGGTCTCTTCCCGGTCGATGCCAACGACTTTGAGGACCTGCGCGCTGCCATGGGCAAGCTGCGCCTCAACGATGCGTCCTTCTCCTATGAAATGGAAACGTCGGCCGCGCTCGGCTTCGGCTTCCGCTGCGGTTTCCTCGGACTTCTGCACCTGGAAATCATCCAGGAGCGGCTCTACCGCGAATTCGACCTCGACCTCATCGCGACCGCACCGTCGGTGGTCTACCAGATGAGCCTCACGGACGGGTCCGACGTGGAGCTGCACAATCCGGCCGACATGCCGGACGTCGTCAAGATCAGTGAAATCCGCGAGCCGTGGATCCGCGCCACCATCATGACGCCGGACGACTACCTCGGCGGCATCCTGAAACTGTGCCAGGAGCGGCGCGGCGTCCAGGTGGATCTGTCCTATGTCGGTTCGCGTGCACTCGTCGCCTATGACCTGCCGCTCAACGAAGTCGTCTTCGACTTCTACGACCGGCTGAAGTCGATCTCCAAGGGCTACGCCTCCTTCGACTACCAGCTTTCGGACTACCGCGCCGGCGACCTCGTCAAGATGTCGATCCTCGTCAACGAGGAACCGGTCGACGCGCTGTCGGTTCTCGTGCACCGCAGCCAGGCGGAACGCCGCGGCCGCGCCATGTGCGAGAAGCTGAAGGAGCTGATCCCGCGGCACATGTTCAAGATCCCGATCCAGGCGGCCATCGGCGGCCGCGTGATCGCCCGCGAGACGATCTCGGCCCTGCGCAAGGACGTGACCGCCAAGTGCTACGGCGGCGATGCCACGCGTAAACGGAAACTGTTGGAAAAGCAGAAGGCCGGCAAAAAGAAGATGCGCCAGTTCGGCAAGGTCGAAATCCCGCAGGAAGCCTTCATCCAGGCCCTGAAGATGGATGAGTGAGCCTCGGTCACGCTTCGCGTGATCGATTGATCCAGTGGATCAATCGAAGAGGCGAACGCACGCGAGGGTAAGGCGCAAAGCGCCGTCGAGCGGGCAGTTGCAGTCAGGCTTTGCCTGACGCAAAGGTCTGGTGGACCTTTGCGAGCTGCGAACGCACGCGAGTGCAAGGCACGAAGTGCCGTCGAGCGGGCAGACGCGCTCACATGGAATGTGATCGATCGATCCAGTGGATCGATCGAAGAAGCGAACGCCTGTGAGTGTAAGGTGCGCAGCACCGTCGAACAGGCAGACCGCGGTCAGGCTCTGCCTGAAGTGAAGGCCCAGTGGACCATTGTGAGCCTCGAACGCACGCGAGTGTAAGGCCCGAAGGGCCGTCGAGCGGGCAGACGCGGCCGAGTTCTGCACGACAAATAACAAGGAACCGCCATGAGCCTCGAACAGACCCTCCGCGACCGCGCCTCCAACGCCTGCGAAATGTGCGGTTCCACCGAGGCCCTGCAGCCGTTCGACGTCGGCCTTGACGGGGACGGCTCTGAGGCAATGGCGATCTTCGCCTGTTCCACCTGCGCCGACCAGATCGGCGGTCAGTCGGAGGTCGACCCCAAGCACTGGCTTTGCCTCAACGAGGCCGCGTGGAGCCAGGTTCCTCCGGTTCAGGTGACAGCCTATCGACTGCTGACGAAGATGCCGAACGAAAGCTGGGCCCGCGACCTCCTCGACATGCTCTATCTGGATGACGAGACCCTTGCCTGGGCAAAGGCGGGACTGGCTCCCTCGGCAACCGCCGAAGACGGCGGCGTCGTCCACAAGGACACCCACGGCGCCGTCCTTGCCGCCGGCGACACGGTGACCCTGATCAAGGATCTCAAGGTCAAGGGCGCCAATTTCACCGCCAAGCGCGGCACCGCCGTGCGCAACATCAGCCTCGTCGCGGACAACCCGACCCAGATCGAAGGCCGGGTGAACGACCAGCGGATCGTCATTCTGACCGAGTTTGTGAAGAAGGCCTGAGGCGCTTCTTCATTGTCAGGAGCCCTCCATCGTCATCCCGGCCAAGCGAAGCGCGAGCCGGGACCGGGGAGGCAAAAGACTTGCTTTCATTGGAATTTACTTCGTCTGCCCCGGTTCCCCGGTCCCGGATCTCCGCTTCGCTGCGTCCGGGATGACGCGCTGAGAGGTTTTTAGAGGTCTGTGACCTCACGTCCTATCCGTTCCCTCCCTTGCCTATTTCGTCCGCCAATGTAATCTCGTTCCGGTTGGTGGAGAGCAGTATGGCACCCAGGACAACAGTCACAGTTTCAGTCGATCCAAGGCTGGCAAAACAAGCCGGCGACCTCAAGGTCGACCTCAACAAGGCCGCCGAAGAAGGGCTGAGCCAGGCCATTCGTGCCGAGCGGGAACGGCTGTGGCGCCTGGAGAACGCGGCTGCGATTGAGGCTGCAAATGCTTTTGTCGAGGAACATGGCCTTCCCTTCGGACCGCACCGGCAGTTCTGATGGCAAGATTCGACGTTCACCGTCTTGAGAATTCAACAACGCTCGCGCTAGAGCTTCAGGCCAATATGCTCGGCGGCTTCAACTCGCGGGTCGTTGCACCTCTGGTTCCGACCAGCGACCTCTCAGCCCATATTTCGCGATTGAACCCGGTTTTGCCATTAATGGCCAGAACTTTGTGATGTTGACACAGCATCTGGCTGCCGTCCCGGTGCGGGAACTCGGTGATGTTGTGTGCTCGCTGGCTGATCGCCGTGACAGCATTACCGGGGCAACCGATTTTCTGTTCCAAGGCTACTAAAGCGTTTCCTGAAACGCTCTCAGGATTGCCGAGCCGATCGTCGGCTTTTCGCGGCAGAAAAGCGTCATCTTCGTCTTCGGTAAATCCGGTAGCTTAAAGAGATCTCCAACCTCCCGGCAGCCGTCCGGAATATTGCGCCGGTCGAGGCAGCCGATGCCGAGGCCGGCGGAGACGGCGGCCTGGATGGCCCCGACGCCGGTGCCCGTGAAGGCATCCTCGTAAGGGATCCCCGCCTCTTTCAGGGTTTCCGTCGCCAGGCGCCGCAAGGCGCAGCTCTCCGAAAGCGCCACCAACGGAAAGGGAGCGCCGGTCTTCCAGGTGAAATTACGCGCAGCGACCCAGGTCAGGTCCTCCTCGAAGGCGACCTGGCCGGTGCCGTCAACATCCTCCGAGCGGACCATCACAGCGCTGTACAGACCGGCCTTGAAGTCGTTGTAGAGCGTGTCGGAATAGCCGACGGAGACATGCAGGCGATGCTCGGGAAGTGCACGGCTGAGGCCGGCGACGATAGCGGGCAGGCGGCCGCCGGCGGCGTGATCCGAAATGCCGAAAAGGAGGCGCTTTTGCACTTCAGGTCCGGAGACGCGCGCGGCAACCCGGTCGTGCAGGTCGATCAGGCTTCGGGCGTCGCTTAGAAAACGGGCACCGAAGCTCGTCAGCCGTACCGAGCGCGGCGAACGGCTAAGCAGGACATCGCCGAGCCTTTCCTCCAGTTTCTTGATTTTCAAACTGACGCCGGACTGGCTCGCACCGGTCATCTGGCCCGCGCGGGTGAAGCTGCCGGTTTCGGCGACGCGCACGAAGGCGCGCAGAAGGTCCATGTCGAGATCGGTCATTCGGCCATTATAATTTCTGATTTTTGAAATATCAAAGATTTGTTTTTCTAATTAATCCCGAGCCATTAGGTTTGTTTCACCAACCCACAATGCAGGTTAGCCCCCTCTCCCATGGGGAGAGGGCTGGGGTGAGGGGTTCAGGCGCCGCTTGTTGATCGAAAGGTCTGCCCCCTCACCCGGACCTACGGTCCGACCTCGCCCAATGGGAGAGGTAATTTGGGTCAACGATACGAACTGGCTGGGCCGACCAGCCGATGGAGAGCACGATGCCGCTGACAAACGTTTCCATTCTGAAGGGCACCCGGACGGATGCCCAGAAGACTGCCATTCTCGACGAGATTTACCAGGCGATGCGCGAGACCTTCGACGTGCCGATGGACGACAAGTTCATGATGATCACCGAACACGGCCGGTCAGACTTCCTGTTCGGGCGCCACTATCTGAATATCGCCCGCTCCGACGATCTGATCATCATCCAGCTGACGGTCAGCGACACCCGCACGGCGGAGAAGAAGAAGGCTCTCTTCAACCGCATCGCCCGGGGCCTGGCGCGTGAGGTTGGCATCCGGCCGGAAGACATCTTCATCAATCTGATTGAGACAAAAATGGAGAACTGGTCCTTCGGCAACGGCGTCGCGCAATATGCGGACAGGCTGCCGGTTGCTGTCTGAGACAGAAAGCGGACCCCCTTAAAACAGAAACGGCGCCGGGCTGTCCGCCCTGGCGCCGTTTTCTGGTTTTCTCGTTTGGTCCAATCGGCCGCTCCATCAGGGAGGGTCGATCAGAGGATCTTGTGACCGGCGTTTCAGCCGGTCGTTAGCCTTAGCGCCGGTTGAGCGGCAGGTCGGCGAGTTCGCGCTGGGACATGCGCACGATTGCCGGATGGGACAGCGGGTCGGTGCGGTCGTAAGCGGAAGCCGGACGAGCGGTGAGCTGGCGGCGCATAAACAGTTTCATCATGAGTTTCACTTTCCTTATTGTTGTTTTTTGCATGGCCAAATTCCTTTGTAATGAATTTAGCTATGCTCCCTATATACGTGCCTGCGCCTCAGAAAAAAATCGACTTCTTCTGCGTTTCGATTTAGCTTTTCTAAAATGAAAAACCTCAACCAGATCCATCTCTCGGGCCTGAGGGCCGTGGAAGCCGTCATGCGCCTCGGTTCGGCAAAAGCGGCAGCGGACGCGCTCGGCGTCACTGTCGGCGCCGTCAGCCAGCAGGTGCAGAAGACCGAGGCCCAGCTAGGCGTGCAGCTTTTCGAGCGGCAGAACCGGATGCTGCTGCCAACCGCGCATATGCTGGCGATGCAGCCGCATCTGACCAGCGCGATGTCGTCTCTGGCGACTGCAATTGCCACCACCCAGCGCGGCCGCGAGGATGCGCTCACGATTTCGGTCGCGCCCGTCTTTGCCGGCAAGTGGCTTGTCTGGCACCTGAAGGATTTCAGCAAGGCCCATCCGGGCATTCGCGTCCGGGTGGAGGCAACTGTCGATCTTGTCGATCCGGACACAAGCGATGTCGACCTCTGCATCCGCGTCGGCAAGGGGCCCTATCCCGGCGTCAAGGCCGAGCAATTGCTACAACAACGGGTGTTTCCGGTCATGAGCCCGGCGCTGGCCAGACAGGTCGGGGAGCCGAAAGACATCGGCAAACTGCCGATCATCCGCGATCCGGGACAGATGTTCACCTGGAAGACCTGGCTCGATCTTTTCGGTCTCGACGAAAGCATCCTGCAGGATGGCCCGACCTTCTCCGACGGCTCGCTGTGCCTCGACGCAGCCATTGCCGGCCAGGGCGTCTTTCTCGCCTGGGAAACGCTTGCCGTCTACGCCGTCAAATCCGGCCAGGTCATCGCCCCCTTCCCCGAGCGCCCGGCGACGGGCAGCGCCTACTGGCTGATCAGCGGCAGGAATGCTCCGCAGACCAAGGCCAAGAAGGCTTTCGGCGACTGGCTGCGCAAGGAGCTGCAGGCCTCGATCGGGAGACCGAAGGGGGCGGATGTGGTGGTGGATTGAGGCCTTGCCCCACTTCCGTTCATTCCGGACAAGTCTAGCATAGCTGCGCTTGTCCATACATGACAGTGGGGTCGCGAGCGATCGTGCCCGAAAATTCCTCCTCATCCTGAGGAAGCGCGTCAGCGCTGTCTCGCAGGATGGGCGGCACGCTTAGAACAAGCGGCCCATCCTTCGAGACGGACCTGAAGGTCCTCCTCAGGATGAGGGTAAGAATGCCTGAAAACGTCTCCCCCATTTCCGCTTGCCTTCCCCCGGCCTTTCGCTACATTGGCGGCCCATGAGTAACCGCGCCGCATATCTCTGCCTCTCCTGCCCAGGCCATGACACCTGCCGGCTTGATGTCGATGCCGTGCGCCTCATCGAGCTGCAGGGCCCAGCCTGCGGGCGATTTACGCGCTAACGCGCTTTATTCCCGGCACTTTTCCCGTCTCCGGGTTCTCACGCAATAATGCATATCTGGCCGTGGCAATCGGCGTCATTATTCGCTAAAAGACCCCGACTTTCTGTTTCGACTTGAAGCGCGCGCCGCGCGCGAACCGACGACCGAGTACGCATGTCCAATCTCGACACACTTGAATCCGATCTTCTGGCCGCAATCGAAGGCGCCGGGACCGAAGCCGCCCTGGAAGAGATCCGCGTCGGCGCGCTTGGCAAGAAGGGATCGATCTCCGAGCAGATGAAGACGCTCGGCAAGATGACCCCGGAAGAACGCCAGGTGATGGGCCCGGCCCTCAACGGCCTCAAGGCCAAGATCACCGACGCCATCTCCGCCCGCAAGGACGTGCTGGCGGAGGCGGCCCTTGAAGCTCGCCTTGCCAGCGAGAAGGTCGACATCACCCTGCCGCTGCGCGCCTCGCCGACGGAAACCGGCCGGATCCACCCGGTCAGCCAGGTTGTCGACGAGTTGACGGCGATTTTTGCCGACATGGGTTTTTCCGTCGCCGAAGGTCCGGATATCGAAACAGATGAGCTGAACTTCACCGCGCTGAACTTCCCCGAAGGCCATCCGGCGCGCGAGATGCACGACACGTTCTTCTTCAATCCGAAAGAAGACGGCGAACGGCTACTGCTGCGCACTCATACCTCGCCGGTGCAGATCCGCACCATGCGTGAGCAGGAACCGCCGATCCGCGTCATCATTCCGGGCCGAACCTATCGCTGCGACAGCGACCAGACCCACACGCCGATGTTCCACCAGGTGGAAGGCCTCGTCATCGACAAGGGCAGCCATTTCGGCCATCTGAAATGGGTGCTGCGCGAGTTCTGCAAGGCCTTCTTCGAAGTCGACGACATCAAGATGCGCTTCCGCCCGAGCTTCTTCCCCTTCACCGAGCCGTCCATGGAAGTCGACATCCAGTGCGACCGCTCCGGTGGCGAGGTGAAGATCGGCCAGGGCGAGGACTGGCTGGAGATCCTTGGCTGCGGCATGGTCCATCCGAACGTCATCCGCAATTGCGGCCTCGACCCGGATGTCTACCAGGGCTTTGCCTGGGGCATGGGCATCGACCGCATCGCCATGCTGAAATACGGCATGCCCGACTTGCGCGCTTTCTTCGACGCCGATGTCCGCTGGATCCAGCACTACGGCTTCCGCCCGCTCGACCTGCCGACGCTGTTCGGCGGCCTGTCCAGTTAACCGCCTGATTTGGGGGCGTTCATCCATGTCATTCATGATCCGCATCGTCGTCACGACCGTTCTGCTGATAGCTGCCGTTCTTCCCGCGGCAGCCCAGACGGCTGACCAGGACACGCGTGTTGCAACGCCGACTTCTTTCCTCGAAGCCTGCGCGGAAAAGATCGAGGAACGGGGCCGGCTGCGGTTCTGCGACACCTATTTCAAGGACAAGCTCGGCACAGAGGCCGACGCGCTGCTTTACCTGCGCGACCGCATCACACGGCTGCGGGCCGGTCATGAAGCGAGTTCGGCAGAGAAATACCAGAGCTTCCTGCAGGCGATCTATATCGTGGCGTTTCTGACGATCGCCTCGATCGTCCTGATCGCCAGCGACCGGCGCATCGGCGGCACCGCCAAGTGGGCGGGCCTCACCAGCACGGCTGCGCTTCTGGTAATGGTGGTGATCGTTGCCATGGGCTGGCTCGGCAAATACCGGGCCGAGTATGCCGCCCAGATCGAGTTTGGCATCCTGCGCGACCGCATAGAGACGGAGGCTGCCCAGGCAATCGCCACCAAGCAGCAGATCACACCGCAGATGGTGCGTGGCTGGACGCAGGACTTTTCCGAGATCGGCCGCCGCTTTGCCCAAAACTACGGCGCGGCAACGATCCTCCCGGAAGTGGACCGCCTTGGCAACTGACACCTTTCGACCCGTTTCGCGGTCTTCGCGTGCCGCACCCCGTTTGAAGAGACTTGAACAATGAAATTCACCCTTTCCTGGCTCAAGGAGCATCTGGAAACCGACGCCAGCCTGGAGGAGATCGTAGACCGTCTCACCCTGATCGGGCTTGAAGTCGAGGAGGTCACCAACCAGGCCGACCGCTTGAAGCCGTTCCGGATCGCCAGGGTTCTGGAAGCCGAGCAGCATCCGAATGCGGACCGCCTGCGGGTTCTGAAGGTCGACACGGGCGAAGGCGACCCGGTGCAGGTCGTTTGCGGCGCTCCCAATGCCCGCGCCGGTCTCGTCGGCGTGCTCGGCAAGCCGGGCGACTATGTCCCTGGCCTCAATGTCACGCTCTCGGTCGGAAAGATCCGGGACGTCGAAAGCTTCGGCATGATGTGCTCGGAGCGCGAACTGGAACTGTCCGAAGAGCATGACGGCATCATCGACCTGCCGGAAGATGCGCCCGTTGGCATGTCATACGCCAAGTGGGCGGGCCTCGACGAGCCGGTGATCGAGATCGGCCTCACGCCGAACCGTCCGGACTGCACCGGTGTCTACGGCATTGCCCGCGACCTCGCGGCCGCCGGCCTCGGCAAGCTGAAGGAACGCAGCCACGAACAGATCCGCGGCAGCTTCCCCTGCCCGGTCACGGTGACGCTCGATTTCGGCGACACCAAGCCGATGTGCAAGGCCTTCGGCCTGCGTCTCGTCAAGGGCGTCAAGAACGGCCCGTCGCCGAAATGGCTGCAGGACAGGCTGACGGCCATCGGCCTTCGCCCGATCAATGCCCTCGTCGACATGACCAACTACATCACTTTCGACCAGGGCCGGCCGCTGCACGTCTTCGATGCCGACAAGGTGCACGGCAATCTCGTCGTCCGCCGCGGCAAAAAGGGCGAGACGATCGATGGCCTCAATGGCAAGAGCTATGAGCTCGACGAGACGATCTGCGTCATTTCCGACGACAACGGTGTGGAAAGCCTTGGCGGCATTCTCGGCGGCGAGCCGTCCGGCTGCACCGAGGACACCGTCAACGTCCTGATCGAGTCCGCTCTCTGGGACGAAGACGGCATTGCCTCAACCGGCCGCAAGCTTGGCGTGAACACCGATGCGCGCTACCGGTTCGAGCGCGGCGTCGACCCGAACTACATGATGCCGGGGCTGGAATATGCCACCCGCATGGTGCTGGACCTGTGCGGCGGCGAACCGTCCGAAGCGATCCAGGCCGGCGAGGTGCCGGACAGCAGCAACATCATCAATTTCCCCTACTCCGAGATCAAGCGCCTCTCCGGTGTCGATATTCTGCCGGCGGAAGCCAATGTCACGCTGAAGGCGCTCGGCTTCTGGATCTCCGGATCCGGCGAGACAGTGAAGGTCGCAGCTCCCAGCTGGCGGCCGGACATTGAGGGCAAGGCTGACCTCGTGGAAGAAGTCGTGCGGATCATCGGTCTGGAACGGGTGCCATTCACGCCGCTGCCGCCCACCGGCACTGTCGGCCAGAAGGTCCTGACCACCGGCCAGATCCGCCGCGGCAAGGCCCGGCGGGCGCTTGCCACCCGTGGTTTCAACGAAGCGGTCACCTGGTCGTTCATCGCGAAGGATCAGGCGGCGCTTTTCGGTGGCGGCAGTGCCGCACTGGAGCTAGCCAACCCGATCTCCAGCGAGATGACCGACATGCGGCCAAGCCTGCTGCCGGGTCTGCTTGCCGCCGCACAGCGCAATGCCGACCGCGGCCACGGCGACGTTGCCCTCTTCGAAATCGGACAGGTGTTCGAGAACGATACGCCGGAGGGCCAGAAGATGGTCGCCGCCGGTGTGCGCCGCGGCACGGCAAAGCTCGCCGGCGCCGGCCGTCATTGGTCGGGCACATCCAGGATCGTGGACGTCTTCGACGCCAAGGCGGACGCCGAAGCGGCACTGGCCGCCATCGGCGCGCCGGTCGACAAGCTGATGGTGATGGCAGATGCTCCGGCAACCTTCCATCCGGGCCGCTCCGGCTGCCTGAAGCTGGGCCCGAAGAACACGCTTGCCGTCTTCGGCGAAGTTCATCCGCGCACGCTGGCAGCGCTCGATATCGAAGGACCGCTGGTGGCGTTCGAGATCTATCTCGATGCACTGCCCGAACCGAAGGGCAAGGGTGGCCGCTCCAAGGGTGCGTTCAACGTCAGCGGCCTGATGCCGGTCCAGCGCGACTTTGCCTTCCTTGTCGGCAAGGATGTCTCCGCGGAGGCCCTCCTGAAAGCTGCCCGCGGTGCGGAGAAGACCCTGATCGAGGACGTTACGCTGTTCGACATCTATGAGGGCCAGGGGGTACCGGAAGGCCAGAAGTCGGTCGCCATCGACGTGACGCTGCAGCCGCGCCAGAAGACCCTGACCGACGAAGAAATCGACGCGGTCGCGAAGAAGATCATCGCCAGCGTCGAGAAGGCAACCGGCGGCACGCTGCGCGGATAGGATTGAAGCGGCTCAAGATCGGCGGACGCACAACCGGAATCGGTTGAGCGTCCAAAAGCTGATCGATCTTGAGATGTGCTGGAAAACGGCCGCACGGAAATTCCGCGCGGCCGTTTTCGTTTAGCGGTTGTTCTGGCTGGGCTCGACGCAGACCTGAACCGAGCATCTTGGACTGTCGGTCGTCGGTACGTGGGTGGTGCGAACCGCCTGGCCTGCAAAACAATGGTTCCGGCTCACCACATAGCGGTCGAACTTGTGGGGCCCGGTCTTCAGGTTGATGCCGCCGAACCGGCGGATCAGGTCGTGGGTCTGGGCACAGGTCAACTGCGTGGTGTCCGGCTGCCGCCGGGTCTGGGCTTCCGCCGGCATGGCGGCCCAAAGCAGGGCGCAAAAACCCAGGCCCGCGAGCGACGTCCGCCCTGCAATCGATAGCTGTGTCTCAGTATTATTCCCGATCATCGCAAGACCTTTCCTGAGAACTCAGGCCAATCCATGTATTAAAGGGCAGTGATTTCCAGAATTAGGCAATCCCGGTTTCATAATTGTGAAGAAGCCCGGAATTGCAACAGGTTAATGCCCCCGGATCCTGCAAAGCCCGGAAAAGAGCAAAATGTTTTTTGACAAAGTCCCGCCACCGCAGCGCTTTGGAGTATCGATGCTCTCACCTTTGTCCGCGGTTCTGGTAACACCGGTAGCCGACAGAGCATTGGGGATTGTCCTTGGTCGGTGCGAATTTTGCCCGCACCTGCGCGTTCCTCGGCTCGCAATAGCGGCCGTTGGCGACGAAGCGGTCAAAGGTGGACGGTCCGGTTGTCAGCACAATCGTGCCGCGCTGGCGCACAAGGTCCTGGGCCTGGCTGCAAGTCATCCGGCGTGTGTCCGGACGAGCTTCCTGCGCCTGCACCGTCACGCTGGCCCCGGCAAGAAGGCACCCGGCTGTGACCAGCGCAGCACCCCTCGTCCGAAGCCATCTCCTGTTGCAGTTGCCAAACATTACAAGCTCCAGCCATTCAGTCTTCAATGATTTCCAGAAGGTGATCCCTCGGCGTGCCTCAGTCGAACCTCCACGGCTGTGGATCGATGCAGCGGGAGACCCTGCACTTTCTTGCGTCCTTTGTCGGTACATAGTCCCAGCGTGTTATCTGGCCATGCTGGCAAAAATTCGTGTTCGACACATAGCGGTCGAACGTATACTGCCCGGTGCTCAAAACCACGGCGCCGTTCTGGTTGATCATCGACTGAACCTGGGCGCATGTCATCGCGTTGGAATTGGGCCGGGCGGCGGCTGGACCTGTCGTGACAAGGACCGATGCAAATCCGAAGAGGACCGCGCGGGCCAGTTTGTTCGAGAAGCTGCTCATCTAAAAAATCCTGAAAGAACGAAGTCACCTCAAGGAGATGGCGCTGGCCGCCGCCGAGTCAAGGTTTTCTGCGTGCCTGCTGCTGGTTCCGGCACGATCAGAATCGGGTAACTTGCCCCCTTGGACGAGGAGCTGCAGATGAGCATCGAAACGACCTTTCAGGACAGCGACTTGCCACTCGGTGATCCCTATGCGGTTCCGGAAGAAACCCGCCTCGCCCGCCTGGAAAATATCCTGCGGTCCGCGCCGCATGTCATGGAAATCCTGACGGCGATACGCGATCTCGGTCTGCCCGATGCCTGGCTTGTGTCGGGAGGTCTCTACCAGACCGCCTGGAACGCGCTGACGGGACGGCCGCTGATGCATGGCATCAAGGATTTCGATGTCATCTATTTCGACGGCACCGACCTCTCCTACGAAGCCGAGGACGCGATTATCAAGAAGGTCAACGCCGCCCTGCCCCGCCTTGCACCGCTGCTGGAAGTCAGAAATCAGGCCCGTGTACACCTCTGGTATCAGCAACGCTTCGGCCGCCCCTACCGGCCGCTCGACTGCTCCATGGACGCGCTCACGACTTATGCGGCCCGCACGCACGCCGTCGCCGCAAGACTGAAGGCGGAGGGAGGGATGGCGCTGCATGCCCCTTTCGGCCTCGCCAATCTCTTCGCCATGCGGCTGGTGCCGAATTATTCCCAGCCCAACCCGGAGACCTACGCGGAAAAGGCCGCACGGATGCAGGCCTTGTGGCCTGAGCTGTCGGTGGAACCGTGGAGTGAGCAGGCGTAGTTCGCTCACCACCGCTGTGCGAACTGTGCCCACAGCGTTTGGTTCTTGTTGCAGTTGATATTTGTCCAAACCGGGTTTCCGGAGGGCAACATCGATCACAATTGCGAGTTCGGCGGGGCTTTTAGCAACTTCAGATAGTAAATTTGTAGAAAACTACTGATATTGATATCCATATTTTCTGCAGCTATAAATCGTATCAAGACATAAATTTACCCAGTCACGCATATTCAGTTTACGCTTCATTATTTTGCAAATAATAATCTATTTTTACTTTTCTAACTCCTGAAGCAATTTGTTCGTGCCCCGGCTTCAGGCCTGCAAAGCGCAGCGGGACGGAATTTGAATATGGCAGATCAAAAAACCCCGAAAGGGTTTGCGAACAACTTGGCCAATCTATTGGAAGCGGTCGTTGTTGCCTGCCTGATAATGTTCACCGCCCCGGCATTCATTCCACCCGCAGCTCAGGCTGAAGCCTTCCCGAACCTCAAACTACTGACCGAGGAGTGGCGACCGTATCACTACGTGGATGACGGTGTGGCGAAGGGGCAAACAGTCGATCTTCTGGTCCAAATCTTGCGGAAAGTCGGATCGAAACAGGGCCGCGAAGATATCGTTGTTCTCCCATGGGCGCGGGCCTACCTGCAGGCACAGCATGAACCGAACACGGTCCTTTTCTCGACGAGCCGCACGCCTGAAAGAGAAAGGCTATTCAAGTGGGCAGGCCCGATCCTGAAGTTCGAATCCTACTTCATTGGCAAAAAAGAAAGAAACTTCAGAATTCAGAAGTCTGAAGACCTCCATAAATACAAGGTTGGCGTAATCATCGACAGCGCAAGCGCCCTTATTGCCAAGCGGCACGGGATACCGGAAGCGAACACGACAGTAAACAGCCAGGGTATTTTCAATATCAAGATGCTGGCGGCCGACCGAATTGATTTCATTCCGATCCAGTGGGAGAATTTTGAAAGGCTCGCTGCCGAGGCAGGCGTCGATCCCACCGAATATGAGACCGTGTTTCTTGCGGACACCGTTCAATTGAACTTCGCCTTTAGCCTCAATACGCCGGATTGGGTCGTGGAACGGTTTCAGGAAGCTTTTGAGGAAATAACCCTCAAGGAACAGGAAGACAGTTCCGGCGAAAGCACCCGTGAACTCAACTAAGCCGCTCCAAACGACCCAGGAGAGCAACTGACAGACAGTGTTCGAGCGCTCCACCGGGTCCGATCAAACGCCCTCTTTTCCAGCCCTCACCGCCCTCAGGCCAGCGCGGCAACACCGTTGGAGATCTGTCCGGCCTTGGCCACAAGCACTTCGGCCTGGCGGATCGAGGCATAGTCGATCAGACGGCCGTCGAGCGACACAGCGCCCTTGCCGGCCTCGGCGGCAGCGGCCATCGCTTCCAGGATGCGCTGCGCCTTGGTGACTTCGGCATCCGACGGGCTCATGACCTCGTTTGCCAGTGCGATCTGGCTCGGATGAATGGCCCATTTGCCTTCGCAGCCCAGAACCGCGGCGCGGCGGGCGGCGGCGCGGTAGCCGTCCGGGTCCTTGAAGTCGCCAAAAGGCCCGTCGACCGGCCGCAGGCCGTTGGCGCGGGCGGCGACCACCATGCGGGCGAGCGCGTAGTGCCACATGTCGCCCCAATGGGTTTCGCGGGCTCCGTCTCCGGCCGGATCGGTCAGGACCGCATAGTCCGGATTGACACCGCCGATGATCGTGGTGCGCGCCCTCGTGCTGGCGGCGTAGTCGGCAACGCCGAAATGCAGGCTTTCGTTGCGCTTTGAGGCCGAGGCGATGGCGTGGACATTCTGCATGCCGAGCGCGGTCTCGATAATGTGCTCGAATCCGATGCGTTTCTGGTAACCCCTGGCCGTCTCGATCTGCGTCACCAGCATGTCGAGCGCATAGACATCCGCCGCCGTGCCGACCTTGGGGATCATGAGCAGGTCGAGATGCGCGCCTGCCTGTTCGACCACATCCACCACGTCGCGGTACATGTAATGGGTGTCGAGCCCGTTGATGCGCACCGACATGGTCTTGCCGTGCCAGTCAATGTCGTTGAGGGCCTGAATGATGTTCTTGCGCGCCTGGTCCTTTTCGTCCGGCGCGACGGCGTCCTCCAGATCGAGGAAGATGACGTCGGCAGCGGAAGCAGCCGCCTTCTCGAACATCTCCGGCTGGCTGCCGGGAACGGCGAGTTCGCTGCGGTTGAGGCGCGCGGGTGCCTGCTCGACGGAATGAAAGCTCATGTCGGGTCTCCAGAATATCGGGGCCGGCTGACCAGCCAATGTCATTGATGCGGTTCAGATCACCCGGTCGCGCGGATCGCGGCCGGCGAAGAAGTCGCCGAGATTGTCGAGAACACGGAAGCCCATGGCCTCGCGCGCCTCGCGGGTGGCGCTGCCCAGATGCGGCAGCAGCACCACATTGTCGCAGTGCAGGAGCGCCGGATTGACCTTCGGTTCACCGTCGAAGACATCGAGGGCAGCCCCGCCGATCGTCTCGAAGATCAGCGCCTGCACCAGCGCCGCTTCGTCGACCACCTCGCCGCGGGCGGTGTTGATGAGGAAGGCATCCGGTTTCATCAGGTCCAGCCGCCGCGCATCGATCAGATGCCGGTTGCCGACGCCGCCCGGACAGTGCAGCGAGACGAAATCGCACTCCGGCAGCAGATCATCGATGGAAGAGGCCTGCACCGCGCCGAATTCCGCCAGAACCGCGGGATCCACCCGGCTGCGATTGTGGACGACGATCTTCATGCCGAAGCCGAAATGGGCCCGGCGCGCCATTTCCCGGCCGATGCGGCCGAAGCCGATGATGCCGAGCGTCTTGCCGCTGACCTTGGTGCCGATCAGATGCGTTGGCCGCCAGCCCTGCCATTTGCCCGCCCGCAGCTCGCGTTCGCCGTCGCCGGCTCGGCGGGCGGCCATCAGCAGCAGCGTCATGGCAAGATCCGCCGTGCATTCGGAAAGAACGTCCGGCGTGTTGGTGACGGTCAGACCCAGGTTCCGCGCGGAAGCTTCGCAGATGTGGCTGTAGCCGACGCCGTAATTGGCAAGGATGCGTGCCTTTGCGCCCGATTTCTCCAGCACCTCGGCACCCAGCCTGTCGGTCACCGTCGGCAGCACCGCATCGTGGGCCTTGAGGGCTTCGCGCAGATCGGCAGGCCCTAGGGGCCTGTCGCTGGTGTTGAAGACGGCATTGTAGCTTTCCGCAAGCTGTGCCTCGACGGCCGCGGGCCAGCGCCGGGTGACGAAGACGGAGGGTTTCACCATTACGCGGCCCTCTTCCACACATTGGCGATGGTCTCGCCGATGACGGCCGGGTTCTCGGCGACGATGACGCCGGCGGCGTTGAGGATCTCGACCTTCTCCGACGCGCTTTCGCCGAAGGCGGAGATGATCGCGCCCGCGTGGCCCATGGTGCGTCCCTTGGGCGCCGTCAGGCCCGCCACATAGGCAACCACCGGCTTGGTGACGTGGCTGCGGATGAAATCAGCTGCTTCCGCCTCCTGCGGCCCGCCGATCTCGCCGATCATGGCGATGATATGGGTGTCATCGTCCGCCTCGAACTCGGCCAGGATATCGCGGAAGGACGACCCATTGATCGGATCGCCGCCGATGCCGACACTGGTGGAGACGCCGATGCCGCGCTCCTTCAGCTGTGCCGCGGCTTCATAACCGAGCGTACCGGAGCGGCTGACGATGCCGACATGTCCGGGCAGGTAGATATGCCCCGGCATGATGCCGAGCAGCGCCTTGCCCGGCGAGATCGTGCCGGCGCAGTTCGGCCCGGTCAGCACCATGCGCCGCTCCTTGGGATAGCGGTACATGTAGCGTTTGACCCGGATCATGTCCTGTGCGGGAATGCCGTCGGTGATGCAGACACAGTAGCGGATGCCCGCATCCGCAGCTTCCATGATGCCGTCGGCGGCAAAGGGAGGCGGCACGAAGACGAGGCTGGTGTCTGCGCCGGTGGCGGCCACCGCCTGCTTTACGGTGTCGAACACCGGAATGCCGTCGACAGTCTCGCCGCCCTTGCCCGGGACGACGCCGCCGACCACGTTGGTGCCGTAGCGGGTCATTTCCCTGGTGTGAAACTGCGCGATCCGCCCGGTGATGCCCTGGACGATGACACGGGAATTGCGGTCCAGAAGAATGCTCATAACGCGGCCCTCACCTCGGTTGCTTGTGCCAGATCGTTTTTCCAGGCGCCGACCACCCTCTGGGCGGCTTCCATCAGGTTGGAGGCGCGGATGACGGGCAGCCCCGACTGGGCCAGGATCTTCTGCCCTTCCTCCACATTGGTGCCCGCGAGGCGGACCACCACGGGAATGTCGATCTGCAATTCGCGCAGAGCCTGCACCACACCTTCGGCGACCCAGTCGCAGCGGTTGATGCCGGCGAAGATATTGACCAGCACCGCCTGCACCTTGCTGTCGCTCAGCACTAGGCGGAACGCCTTGGCGACACGTTCGGGCGAAGCGCCGCCGCCGATATCGAGAAAGTTGGCCGGGGCGCCACCCGACAGCATGATCGTGTCCATGGTCGCCATGGCGAGGCCCGCGCCGTTGACGATGCAGCCGATGTTGCCGTCGAGACCGACATAGGAGAGCCCCCTGTCGGCGGCGCGGCTTTCGCGCGGGTTTTCCTGGCTTTTGTCGCGCAGCTCACTGACCTGCGGATGGCGGAAGAGGGCGTTGTCGTCAAAACTCATCTTGGCATCGAGCGCCAGGATGCGGCCGTCACCCGTCACCACAAGCGGGTTGATCTCGACCATGGTGGCGTCAAGTTCTGTAAAAGCGCGGTAGCAGCCCTGGAGTGTTCGGACCATCTGCTGCACAAGCGCCGGTTCCAGCTTCAGGGCAAAGGCGATCTCGCGGGCCTGGAAATCGCGCAGGCCAACGGCCGGTTCTACCGTCGCCCGAACGATGCTTTCAGGCTTTTGCGCAGAGATTTCCTCGATCTCCATGCCGCCTTCGGCGGAAGCAACGATCATCACCCGCTGGCTGGAGCGGTCGAGTACGAAGCCGAGATAGATCTCGCGTTCGATCTGGACGGCGGATTCCACATAGACCCTGTAGACCCCCTTGCCTTCCGGACCGGTCTGGTGCGTCACCAGCTTGCTGCCGAACATTCCCTCGCTGACGTCGAAGATCTCGCTGTCGCTTGCGCACAGCTTGACGCCGCCCGCCTTGCCGCGGCCACCGGTATGCACCTGCGCCTTCACCACCCAGTGGTCGCCGCCCAGTTCACGCGCCCGGTAAGCGGCCTGTTCGGGGCTGTAGGCGAGCGCGCCCGGGGGCACCTCGACGCCGAAACCCGACAGGATTTCCTTGGCCTGATATTCGTGAATATCCATGCTTTCCTCCCAAAAGGGCCGCCCCATTCGGCCGTGTTGTTATTCGCGTTATTCGGCTGCAACGGCTCCTGCGTAGTGATCGTCGAGACAGGCTGCGGCGGCTGCCGGGTCCGCCTTCCCTCCGAGCGCCTGCATCGCTTCGGCGAAGCGGCGGACAATCTCCCGGATCGCTGCCGGGTTCAGCTGGTTGAGAATGCCGATGCGGATCTGCACGGGGGCCGACAGGGTCGGCCAGATCCCGAAGCCGTTCGCGCGGCAGGCCTGCACCAGTTCCATCTCACGGCCAGCCAGTTCCTTCGGCAGGTTCAGCACCACCAGGCTGGTCATGTCGGACGTAACTTTACAGCCGAGGGCAATCACCGCTTGGCGCAGGGCGGCTTCGTGATGCGCATAAGCGGCGGCGCGGCGGGCAATGCCTTCCTCCAGCGTCAGGCGCAGGGCTTCATGGAAGGCGGCGACCGCATAACCCGAATGGGTGCGGTGGTAGGTGCCCTTCTCGACGTCCTGTCCGTCGACGATGCCCCAGTGGCGGGCCTCGAAGATTGGATTGTGCACATAAGTATAAGCACCTGATGCCTTCAGCGAGGCGATATAGGCATCGGTGAAGCTGACCGGGGCGTAGGTGAGCGGCAGGCAGCACAGGCCCTTTTGCGGGCAGGAGGCCCAGCCGGCGACACCCGGATAGTCGTCGATCGAGAAGTCTTCGACGCCAAGCGAAGAGACTGCATCGACCAGCCCCAGGACACCGTGACGCTCACAGGCTTCCGAAAAGCCGCGAATGTCGTTGATGCAGCCGGAGCCGGTCTCCCAATGGGCCATGAAGGCCCATTTCGGCTTCCGGGCGGCAAGGGCTGCATTGACGACCGCGCCCGTAACCGCCTCGCCGTGCGGCACCTCCACCACGGTGACACCGGCGGCCTGGGGGTTCAGGGCATCGGCGGCGAGTTCTTCCCGCGTTGCAGCCTTGATCCGAAGCGTCAGCGCGTCGATGCCCGAAAACGTACCGTTGGTGAAAGCGACGACCGTGTCTCCCGGCATCACTGCTGAAAACATCGCATCGAGGGCGCTGAAGCCGGTGCCGGCGACCGCGAAGGTGTAGGTGTTCCTGGTACCCCAGATGGAACGCAGCATGTGCTTGCACTCGATCATGCCGCGCAGGACGTCGCCCTGCATATGATCGGCGACGCCCGCGCCGGCAAAGGCTGCCAGCACACGCGCATCGGTGTTGCCGGGACCGGGGCCGGCTGCCAGCGTTTCGGGGATGGTGAGCGGCGGGAAGATCTGGGCTGTCATCGGTCTGGGTCCTCGTCTGGAACTTCGGTCTTGAGGATCGAGGGCAGCGGAGCAGCCGCCCTGCCTCTTTCCTGAGCATCAGAAAATCCGAAACGGACCACTTGACACAACGTAACTTGCTACTGCTTTTGGGTATCTAATTGGGTGGGGTTTTACCTACCCGTATGTCGGGAATCTGATAGGATGTCTTCAAGGCTACCTACCCAGATGGGTAGTTTTTGACAATCAACGCCGGAATGAGGCCTGTTTCGTCATGAAACCGATCGAAATCATGCTCGCCGACAGCAACCCGCTGGTCCTGTCGGCCATGTCGGAGATCTTCGACCGGGACCCGCGCTTCTCGCTGGTGGCGACCTCGGCAACGGCGGAAGGGTTTCTGGGCACCGTCATGCGCGTGCCCGTGACCGTCGGTGTGCTCGACTGGAACCTGCCGGTGCTGGGCGCGGCGAAATTGATCGAGGTGCTGCGCGAACAGGCCTCCGCCCCGAAACTGGTCGTCTATGGCGACAATATCGCCGAGCTGCCACGCCTTGCGATGCAGGCGGGCGCCGCCGGTTTCGTGCCCCGCTCCGGGCCCGTAGAAAGCTTGCTGCAAACCTGTGCCGAAGTGGCGGCCGGAAAAATGGTGTTTCCGTTCATCGACGTGCGCACCATGCAGCAGGACCCGATCCACAGCCTGTCGCAGAAGGAGCGGGCAATCCTGGAAGCGCTTTCCAAGGGCCTGTCTAACCGGGACCTGTCGAAACAGCTGGAGATTTCCACCAACACGGTGAAGTTTCATCTCTCCAACATCTACGACAAGCTTTCGGTCAAGACCCGCGCACAGGCCATTGCCTACTACTATTCGTCGAAGACCCCTTAGGACGAGACGCAAGCCTGCCGGGGCTAAATCAGCGGACGCACAACCGGAAACGGTTGAGCATCCAAAAGCTGATCGATCTTGAAGTGGTAGTGCATCTTAGGTGCGCTCTCCCGAACGCACGATGCTCCAGATCAGCGGACGCACAACCGGAAACGGTTGGGCGTCCAAAAGCTGATCGATCTTATAGTGGTAGAGCATCTTAGGTGCGCTCTCTCGAACGCACGATGCTCCAGATCAGCGGACGCACAACCGGAAACGGTTGGGCGTCCAAAAGCTGATCGATCTTATAGTGGTAGAGCATCGTGCGTTCTCCCGAACGCACGATGCTCTAGCTGTCCACCTTGCACACCGCGCTGAACGAATAGCCGACGCCGTAGACCGATTTGATCGGCGGCTCCACGCCGGTCTGGTCCTGGATCTTGCGCCTAAGACGGCTGACGACCGCATCGAGATGCCGGTTGTCGAACTGGGTCTGGCGGCTGGCCAGCTGGCGGGCAAGGTCCTCCCTTGTGCAGGTCGCGCCGGACTTGACCACAAGCGCCTCGAGGAAAGTCTTTTCCGTTGCGGTCAGCTTGATGGCCATGCCTTCCGGCGGCCGCAGCTTCCAGGAGACACTGTCGAGAACCCATTCGGGCCCGCCGCCCCCTTCACCGGAGCCGCTCGGCAGCCTGCGCAACAGGCTCTGGACCGCGGCCAGGATTTCCCGGAGGCTGGTGTGCTTGACCAGATAGATATCGGCGCCGCTGTCGAACCCCCGCACCCGGCTCTCCGTATCGCCATGGGCGGTCAGCATGATGATGCCGCAGGTGTCGTGTTTTTCCCGCAGCTGCTCGGCGAGATCGAAGCCGTTGCCGTCGGGCAGCGTGATATCGAGAACCAGCACATCGGGAAGCCCGTTCTCCGCAAGCGTCTGCCACATCTCTGCGGCGCTGCCGGCGCCGGCAACGTCAAAGCGGTTGAGGCTCATATAGTCCACCAGGTCGGCGCGCAGGGCACTTTCGTCCTCCACGATCAGGATCCTGCTCATACCGGTTCCTCCTCCCGCAAGTTTACCGATTCATCTGTCTTTTGCCCGGCACCGGGCAGATAAACGCTGGCAATCGTGCCACCGCCGTCACGTTGGCGCAGCTCCATGTGTCCCAAATGATAGCGCACCAGTTGCCTGCAGGTGTGAAGCCCGAGGCCGCTGCCGCCGGTGCCGCTGGTGTTCGACGCCCGGTAGAAGCGGTCGCCGATCCGGTCGAGTTCCTCCTGGGGCACGCCGATGCCCCGGTCCGAAACCTCGATGACCAGCAGGTCGTCGCGCACATGTACCGAAACATCGACCACGCTGTCCCCGGCGGAATATTTGAGCGCATTGTCGATCAGGTTGAGGACCACGGTGCGCAGCATTTCCAGATCCGCCCGGAAATCCGGCAGATGGGCGATGCTGCTGTAATGCAGGCGGTCTCTGAGACCGGCATGATCGAAATGCCGTTGCACGTCTTTGACGAGCTCGGGAAGATCGATCCGTTCGAGATTGAGAACCCCCTCCAGTTGCCGTTCACCGGCCAGGAACCGGTCGATCAGCATGGTCATCCTGGAGACGGCCTGGTCGATGCCGCGCAGCCGCTTGGCGATTGCCTCGGAGGGGTTTTCCAGCATCACCGACAGCATGTCGCTGGCATATCGGATTGCTGCCAGCGGGGTGCGGAATTCATGGCTGACCATGCGCATGAGCTGGCGCTGTTCCTGGCGGGCGGTCTTTTCCCCTTCCAGACTGGCAGACAATTCCCCTTCCAGCCGGCGGCGCAGGGACACTTCCCGGGCGAGTGCGCCGTTGCGGTCGCGCAGATCCATCGACAATCGCATGCCCACCATGAAGACCAGGCAGATGAAGAAGCCGACGATGAACATGTGGCCCTGGAAGAAGTACCAGGCGTTGATGTCGCTGAGCACCCGGCTGTTGGCGACCGTCGCCGGATGGAGATAGACGAGCGCACTTTGCAGGAGGCTCGCCCCGACATATTCCGCCAGCAGTGCAATGGTGATCCAGCGCAGAAACCGGGGCTGGCTCCGGTCGATAACGAGCGTGCGGATCATCAGGCTCATCATGACGACGGTGAACGCGGTCGAGGCGTGAATGCGGAAGGCCAGGTCCGAGGGAAAAGAAAAGACTGCCCAGGTCCAGGAGAGAAACTGGGCGGCCAGGCAGACAAGGCCGATCCGTAGCAGGCTTCGCTGTCCGAGAAATCGCGCGAGACCATCCGCCCACAGCACCAGGCCGAACTTGATGACCATGTTGTCGGTAACGATGCGGACAAGCGACGGGTCAGGCCCGCGCTGCAGATAGAGAAAAAGACCCGCGGCGACCGCGATGAAACCGGCCGCAATCACCTTCAGCTCAAAGATCTGCCGCCAGATGATCCAGACAAGCATCCACGCCACGGCCATGAAGGCCGTTGTCGCGAATTCCAGAAGGAGCATTGTCTTCAGATCGATCATCAACCTGTGATGGCCGATCGGCCTGGGCCGTTCAAGTAACAGATTTGTGGCAGCGAAGAGGGTCGCCCGTTTTTTGGGCAGGTGTCACCGAAAGGAAGCAAGTCTCGTTAGAATCCGTCAGAATTGATTAGTATTGATGGGTGGAATCCGGGCAGTGAGACAATTGTAATCACGCCAATGTTTGCAGTCGTGGGCACGACGATGCTGCATTGGGGGATTTACGGAAAATGGCCTCTTCGACCCGATATCCCGGTTTGGCAATCACCGCGGTTGCGGCCGCCTATCCGCCAGGAACACATCCTGGCGCCTCGCCCGATATTTCCAGCCTTACGTCCCGGCCAGACCGGTGGGGCCACGCTGGCGTGTGCGGGCAAGCCTGTCTTCATCCCGACCGCCTGAAGCCTTCCAGATCACAACCGCACGGTCTCCCGAAAGATGCCGGGTTCTGTATCCCTGCAGCCGTCAGAACAGCTTCGGCCATCAACCTTCTCCCTGCCGCCGCGGACAGAAAGCAATCGCTTCCGGGGTCTTGCTAAAGGAAATTGTCATGCAAAGCATTTTTGGAAAGCAGGACCGGGAAAGCACGGCGAACGCTTCAATTTTAAGGCGAAAGGCGCTCCTGTTAACAACTGTCTCCGTTACCTGCCTGATGAACCTTCAAGCCGCATATGCCGACGACTGTGTCGAGAGCAGTGAGTCCGTCACTTGCACGTTCCTGGGATCGAATTCAGCCGTTGGGATCTATTACGAAAACGTCGGAACCCAGACAGATGGAGACGGCAAGGACATTTCCATAACGAACTACGCCACGCAGCAGATGAATGTGCCCTATTCGCACAGCGACTACACGAGTTTCTCAGCATGGTACCTGAGGACGGAGGGCGACGACGGCGTGGACAGCGGCGCTGCCAAAAATGGCGGCGACATCACGATCTACAACGACTCCGGATTTATCATCAATGTCGACCAGGCGGATACGCTGATTGCGGCGCCGACCTATGGCGTATCGGCCTTGTCCTATGGCGGCGAAGGCGATCAGGACAACGGCGACAACAATTCGAATGGCGGCACCGGCGGACACGGGGGCGATATTTCGGTTTCCATGTATTCCGGATACAGCGACGCTTTCAGCTATTCGGTCTCCGGCAGTTCGATCTATGGCTTCACGCTCTATGGCCTTGAAAGCCGTGGCGGTCTGGGTGGCGCCCAGAACAACTTCGTCGTCGACGATCAGCTTGGCGGCGACGGCGGCGACGGAGGCTCGATACATCTGGACATTGCTTCCGACTTTCCGTTCCTGATCGGATCGAGCTCGAACCGTTTTACTGGTGCGGGCACCGGCGGCGGGTTTGTCGCAAGTTCCTTTGGTGGCAACGGCGGCCAGAGGAACGGCAATGCGGGGTCCGGTGGCACAGTCGAAATATCGAACGACACGGCCGGATCCATCTATTGGTACGCCACCGCAACCGAAGGAACCGGCCTCTTCGCTCTGGCCGGGTACAGCCTTGGCGGCAACGGTTCCGCGTCCACGGACAACAGCGACAACGGCGGCAACGGCGGTGCCGGTGGTGCCGTGACAATTGAAAACAATAATGCGCTTCTGCTCGATGTGAGCGGATCCGTCTACGAGCCCGGCGCGGCGATCCTCGCCAGGAGTGCGGGCGGCGATGGCGGAACCGGTCCCTCGGAAGACAAGTCCGGAGGAGACGGCGGACAGGCGGGCGCGGTTACGGTCACTCTTTCCGAAAGTGGAAGCGTGTCCACAAGGGGCGACAACATCTTCGGCATCGTCGCCCAGAGCATTGGCGGCAACGCAGGCGACGGCGGCGACGGGACGGCCCTTGCCGGAACCGGGGGCGGCGGCGGGTTCGGTGGCGATGCCGGCAGCGTAACGGTCACCATTGACGATTTCGATCTTCATGCTCCTGCCATTCAGACGACAGGCGACTATTCTTCCGCGATCATCGCGCATTCCGTCGGCGGGGGTGGCGGCACCGGCAGCGACTTCGTCAGTGTCCTCGGCGGGCAGTCCGGAAATGGCGGTAACGGCGGCAACGCGGGTGACGTGCTTGTCTCCATCGATCAAGGCGATGCCGTGTCCATAATGACGACTGGTGATCACGCTTTCGGAGTGGTCGCGCAATCGATCGCCGGCAGCGGCGGTGCCGGCGGCGTGAATACGTCCACCCTCGTGAGCCTCGGCGGAGACGGCGCCGGTGGCGGCGCCGCAGGCACCGCCACGGTGAACTCAAACGCCGCCATCTCGACGCAGGGTTTCAACGGACTGGGCATTGTCGTCCAGTCAATCGGCGGTGGCGGCGGTGCTGCGGGGTCTGCCTCCGGTTTCGTCAGTGTCGGCGGCAATGCGGCCGGTTCAACCAAGTCCGACGGCGGCGCTGCAGGACTGTCGAACACCGGAACGGTGACGACCAGCGGCGAGGCTGCGGTCGCGACAATTGTCCAGTCCATCGGCGGTGGTGGCGGTTCGGGCGGCGACGCGTCCGGCATTGCCGGCGTCGGCGGCACGGGATCAGCCGGAGGTGACGGCGGCACTGTCGCAATCTCCAACATCGGTACGCTGCTGACATCGGGCGACTGGTCCGCGGGCGCGATCTATCAATCCATCGGCGGCGGCGGCGGTAACGGCGGCAGTTCGCAAACGCTTTCGAACATCGTCTCCATCGGCGTTGGCGGCGCGGCATCCGGGGGCGGTTCGGGCGGCACCGTCTGCGTGAACAACACCGTAAGCTGCGACATTGCCGATCTCCCGGATCTCGACGCTTCCGAAGACGACGGCAATGCCAACGTCTTCACCTACGGCGATTTTGCGCCCGGCATGATCGCGCAATCGGTTGGCGGCGGCGGCGGCAACGGCGGCAGCGACAAGAACTACAGCGTCAATTCGTTCATTGCGTTTCAGACCGGTGGCATGGGGGGTGCTGGTGGAGCGGGCGGCGACGTCTCCATTCGTCAGAACAGCCTGTCTATCTCGACGGCAGGTGCGCAGTCTGCGGGCCTGATCGCACAATCGATTGGGGGCGGCGGCGGCACAGGCGGCAGTGCTAGCTACTTCGATGCAACGATCGGCTTTAATGCTGCACTGATCCTCGGCGGCAGTGGCGGCGACGGCGGCAACGGCAGTTCGGTGACTGTCGACCTTTCCGGCAGCAGCATCGTTACGGGTCTCGCCGCCCAGTCGACGGACAGCAGCGCGCCCAACAATTCGATCGGCGTTCTCGCCCAATCGATTGGCGGAGGCGGTGGCTCCGGCGGCGCCGTTTCGGCAAAAGACCTTCTGGTTGCCGCCCCGACCGGAACGGATGTCCCGGTCGCCTTCAATTTCCAGGCGGCAGTTGGCGGGAACGGAGGCAATGGGGGCTATGGCGGACGTGTCAGGGTGAAGCTCGACCAGAACAGTGCCGTCACGACAATCGGCGATGCTGCGCACGGTATCATGGCCCAGTCGATCGGCGGGGGCGGAGGATCCGGCGGCGATGCCTCGGTCCTGACGACGACTTTGGGAGACAAGGACACGGTCGAAGTGACGGCCGGAACCGCCTTGGGAGGCGGAACCGGCAATATCATGCACGACATCAACAACAACTATGATTTCAACACCTCGAGCGGCGGCAACGGCAACGACGTCACTGTCGCGCTCGGGACGGAACGTGCTGGCACCAACTCAACGGATACAAGCGCATCGCGACTGACATCGGCTGCGCCGGCCGGAACCCTTCTGACCGTCAGCGACGGCGCCCACGGCGTTCTTGCTCAATCCATCGGCGGTGGCGGCGGCAATGGTGGCATTGGCAACAGCAACGCGTATTCACAAGGCGGCGTCGCAAGCGTCAAGGCCCAGATAGATCTCGGCGGGCAAGGCGGTTCTGGTGGTTTTGGCGGCGAAGTCGACGTCTATAACTATGCCGGCTACACGATCCAGACCCAGGGGTCCGGTTCAAAGGGTCTCGTCGCGCAATCGATTGGCGGCGGCGGGGGGAATTCCCAGGGCGGCACGCTCTATGTCGCAGCCGATGTGAACGGCTATACCGGGCGGCTTGATGTCGGTATTGGCGCCATCGGCGGCGACGGAGGCAGCGGTGGTGTTGTCTATGTCGAACAACGCGGTGTCATCGAGACGTTCGGCGGCGACGCGGATGGTGTCGTGCTTCAGTCGATCGGCGGCGGCGGCGGTATCGGCGGATCGCTCGGCAACGACGCGTCCTCGCACAAGATCCTCGACCTTATCGGCAACCTGGAAGACGATATCAGCCGTCTGACGGACGCCGGCACCACCTACCAGCTGACCGTGGACGTCGGCGGCAAAGGCGGAAGCGGCGGTGCTGGAGATCCCGTACAATATTATCACGCCGGCCGGATAACGACTTACGGTGATTGGGCCGACGGAGTGGTGTTGCAATCGATCGGCGGCGGCGGTGGCCAGGGCGGATCGTCCGTTGCCGCAGGAAGCACGATCACGGCGAATGTCGAAATCAGCGTCGGCGGCCGCGGCGGCACGGGCGGCGATGGCGGTCAGGCCGAGATCTGGATCGACGGCAGTAACGCCAATTCCATCAGCACCTACGGATACGGCGCTTTCGGCATGTTGTTGCAGTCCATCGGCGGCGGCGGCGGTCAGGGCGGCGACGGGTCGGACAGCCAGACGGGCACGATGGCCATCGGGGGCGACGGCGGCGGTACGGGTGGTGCCGGCGGCAATGGCGGTCAGGTTCAAACCTCTGAAAGCAGCAGCATTACCATCACCACAGCCGGAGACGACGCGTTCGGCTTCGTGGCGCAATCCATCGGCGGCGGCGGCGGCACGGGCGGTGTCGGCAGCAGCAGCGAAGGGACAGCCATACGCAGCGGAGAAATCAGCGCTTCCATCGGCGGCAAGGGGGGCGTTGCGGGCGACGGCGGCGAGATCGATCTGGATTTCGACGCCAGCATTTCCACCTTAGGCAGTCGCGCTTCAGGCATTCTTCTGCAGTCGATCGGCGGAGGCGGCGGTCTTGGTGTCGTGGGGAGCGTCCAGAACAATCTCGATCTTGCGATCGGCGGCAAGGGTGGGGCGGCCGGCGACGGCGGCGATATCACACTCGATCTTACCGGCGGCGCGGGCATTGTCACCAAGGGCAATGGTGCGCACGGCATCATCGCGCAGTCCATCGGTGGCGGCGGCGGTCTTGGCGGCGATCCGACCGGTGGCCTGCTGACCTTGCGAACCGGTGCGGGCAGCGAAGTCTCGGACGGGGCAAGTGGCGACGGCGGAACGGTCACGCTGAACATCAATGCCCCGGTCTATACCTACAATCCCGAATCCATCGGTATCCTCGCACAGTCCATCGGCGGCGGTGGCGGTTTCGGCGGCACCGGAAACGGTGCTTTTGCCGGCGTGACGGCTTCAGACAGTTCCGGGAGCGGTGGAGACGTTGCTCTGACCGTTACCAATGCCGTCTCGTCAACCGGTGAACGTGGGATCGGCATATTCGCCCAAAGCCAGGGACCCGACGGAAACGGCCAGATCGATATTGCCGTCAACAACGGCGGAACGGTGACCGGCGGATATGACAACCACGCAGCCGCAATCCGTGTAGCCGGCGGAAACGACAATGCCCTTGTCCTCAATGGCGATGCCGTGGTGCAGTCTGGCGCCTATCGAACCGGCATCGATTACGAGGAGAACTATGCGGTCCATTTCAACGGCTCGGGAACGAGTGCCGACGGCGCGCTCCTCAATGTGACGGTCAATGACACTGCGTCCCTTTCCGGCGACGTCCTGTTGAGCAACGACGACGGGAATACGGCAGGCACGGTTACCAACAACTCGCCCAGCACACTCGCCGGCGGTTATTTCTACGGTGCAAATGTCGTCAACAACGGCCGCTTCCTCCTCAACCGGGAAAGCAGTGCGGGAACGACCGTCGTGACCGGAGATTTCCAGCAGTCCGCCCTGGGCACATTGGTCGCCGATATCGACCTCAGCAACGCACAGTCCGACCTTCTGGACGTCCGCGGCAACGCGGTGCTGTCCGGAACGCTCGGGATCCAGGCGATCAGCCTGCTGCCAAACGTGCAAACCCGCTTCCTGACCGTGAGCGGGACGTCTACGGGCACGCTGACGCCTCAGGCTTCTCTGATTTTCGACTATGAAGTAAGCAATATAGGACCGGATCATTACTTCTCGATCAATTCCGCCGATTTCACACCAACGGACAAGGTGAAGCTCAATTCCGACCAGAGTGAACTTGCCGGGAACCTGCAACAGATCTGGGATGCAGGCGGCAACGACGCATTCGGTGCATTGTTCGGTGTCCTGGCCAACCAGGTGGACAATTCTTCGGCCAGCTACGCGGCGCAATTGAGCGAACTGCTTCCGCAGACCAGCCTTGCACCTGCTGTCGAACAGGGCTTCCAGTCGCTCAGCTTCAGCAACAGTCTCATGAGCTGCCCCGTTTTTGAGGGTGACAACGCTCTCCTGTCGGAAGGGTCCTGTTACTGGGCCCGCGCCGCGGCCGGAACCGGACATCGAAATGCGATCGGCCGTTCCCCAAGCTATGGCGTCGATGCGCTGACCTATTCGATGGGCGCTCAGGGGGAAGTTGCGCCGGGCTGGTTTGTCGGCGGGGCGGCCGCCATAGCGCAGAGCTGGTTGAGCCAATCGTCTGGCAGCGTCAGCGGCAAGGGAACCAACGGCTTCCTCGGCCTCAGCCTCAAGCATGAAATCGGGAACTGGACGCTGGCCGGAGCTTTGTCCGGTGGTTACGGCACCTACGACATCAACCGCAGGACCTCTCTTCCCGGGATCTCGGAGACACTTTCAAGCTCGCCCGATATTTTCACCGGTGGCGTTCGTGCAAGGATCGCCCGGACTTTCGCCGCCTCCAGTTTCTATGCCAAGCCCTATGTCGATCTGGACGCCGTCTACACCCATGTCGGCGCACATCAGGAAACGGGAGTCTACGGGCTGAAATATGACGGTTCCGGAGACTGGATCTTCGCCGCCTCCCCTTCCCTCGAGATCGGCAGCCGCTACACCTCAAAGGACGGAACCGGCCTGCGCCTTTTCGGACGTGTCGGCATGACCTTCCTGTCGGATGACAGCTGGGAAACGAGTGCCCGTTTCGCAGCGGCTCCCACGGGTACGGGATCCTTCAGGACGTCGCTCGATCACGAAGATCTTTTTGCATCGATCGGGGCAGGTCTGGAAGTTTCCAGCACATCAGGCTTCGATCTTCGTGTCGAATACGAAGGCAACTTTTCAGACAAGCTTGCCACGAACAGCGGCTCGCTCCGCCTGAGCATCCCGTTCTGATGCCGGGCGAAGCTTACGTTCTCACGTCACGCGAAGCGAAGTACGGCAGAAAACCTGGCCTGACCACCTGCTGGTGTCTTCACCCGGTCCTGCGCTGCGCCTCTGACCCGCCCTGCGCCTGCATGTCCTGTTGCAACGCCCCGCGCCCGGCCAGCAGCCGCGCCCGTACCAGTCCACGCACCGAGTTGCCGACATAGATCTCGTCCGCTGTCTGCAAATCCGTCGGCGTCAGGTCCGCTTCCACCGCAAGGCCGCGTTCGAGCAGGCCCGCCCGGAGCGTGCCGGGCAACAGGCCATGGCGAAGTGCGGGCGTCAGCAACCGGCCCTGCCGCTTGACGAAGAGCGTCATGTAGCTGCCTTCGGTCAGATAGCCATGTTCGTTCAGGAACAAGACCTCCTGGCAGCCGGTCTCGGCCTGATAGCGCATGCGTGTGTCGTCGTAAAAGGCGCGGTTGGTGGTCTTGTGATAGAGGAACCGGTCGGCGGAACTGGTCGTCTCGCTGGCCAGAACCAGGTTGAACACCGTGCCCTGATCCACCGGGGCAAGGTCCGTCGCAGTGATCGACAGGCCGCCACCGGCATCCAAGAGCAGGCGCACCCGCATCGGTGCGGCAAAGCCGGAGGCCCGCTCTGCGAGCGCCATCCGCACCCGTTCTTCCAAGAAGGCAAAACCGAAATAGGCCGCCGACATCTGCAGGCGCTGCAGATGGCGCTCCAGCAGCAGGTAGCCTTCCCCCGGATCGAAGGCCAGCGTCTCGATCAGCTCGAAGTCCGGCGTCGCCTCGGTCAGGAATTTCAGTTTCAGCGCGCATTCGTCATATTCGGGCGCCGCGCCGCTGTCGAAGACGACACCGGAGCCTGTGCCCGCCTCGCCGCTGCCGTCCTGCCGCAGGACCAGCGTTCTGATGGCAACGTTGAAGCGGAAGTCACCACTGGGCGCCAGATAACCGATCGAGCCTGTATAGACACCGCGCGGGCCGGTCTCCAGATCGTTCGCGATCTGCATGGCGCTCAGCTTCGGGGCACCTGTGATCGAGCCGCATGGAAAAAGGTTTTCGATCACCTCGGCAAAGCCGACGGATAGCGGCACATCCCCCTCCACGGTGGAGGTCATCTGATGGAGACTGCGGTAGCGCTCCACCTCGCAGAGCTTCGTCACCCTGACCGTTCCGGTCTCCGCAATACGCGACAAGTCGTTGCGCATCAGGTCGACGATCATCGTGTTCTCGGAGCGCTGCTTCGGATCGCTCGCGAGAATGCGCGCAATTGTGCCGTCCTCTGCAGCGTTTCTGCCACGCGGTGCGGTTCCCTTCATCGGCTTGGTGCGCAGCAACGTGCCTTCGCGCTGCAGGAATAGCTCCGGCGACAGCGACAGGATCGTACGGTCTTCCAGGCGCAGGAAGGCGGCGAATTCGACCGGCTGACGGCGCAGAAGATCCAGGAACAGCTGCTCCGGCGGCCCGTCATGGCCGAACCTTGCCCGCATGGTCAGGTTGACCTGGTAGATGTCACCCTTGGCCAGATGATCCTGTACCTTGGCAAAGGCAGCGTCATAGCTATCCCGGTCCATGTCGAAACCCGGCTTGCCGAAGGCTGCCGCCTGCCCGTCGCTTGCATCCGCCAGCAGCGCCCGCGCATCGTCAAGAGACATTTCCCGTGGCGGATCGTAAAGACCGAACCAGAGCAAGGGTTCGCCGGTTTCCTCAAAACGCTGGCTGAGCTTTTCCTCAAACGCAAAGCCGAGCTCATAGGCGAGATATCCGGCTGCGTGACGCCCTGCCGCCTGGGCGTGTTCCAGTCGCCGCAGACAGGGCCGGACGTCTTCCAGGCGCGTGCAGGAGATAATCTCGCTCGGAGCCCTGAAACAGAGCGCGGACCGCTTCTTCAGAAGATCCAGAAGCAGGATCGATCCAGGCTGTAACGCGCGGTCAGGCATCGGGCGCAGGGTTCCGGTTCGGGTAATCAGGACGCCAGTGTGCCGCGTTTTCGTCCGCGCCGGTGGCCTCTCATGGGCGGCTCATGGCATCCATGCGACATCAGGTCAAGCGGAGAGCAGGATTTGAATGGCAAAAGACCGGCGGAAAACCACCGGCCTTTTGAAACTTGCCAGAGTGCCACGCCGGCTTTCGATCAGGCGGCAACGTCCTTGAGGAAGATGTCGATGGCCTGGCGCATGTCGGCGGTTTCCCGGTCCAGCGTCTCGGCGGCACCGATCATGGATCCGACCGACCGTCCGGTGTGTTCGACCGATTCGCGCACACCGCCGATATTGGCCGCGACCCGGCCGGTGCCGTTTGCGGCTTCGGCGACATTGCGTGAAATTTCCTGGGTCGCCGCCCCCTGCTCGCCGACAGCGGCGGCAATGGCGGCGGTGTAGCTGTTGACCTCGTCCATGATGGCGGCGATCGCACCAATGGATTCGACCGCGCCCTTGGTCTCTGCCTGGATGGCAGAGATCTGCGCACCGATTTCCTCGGTCGCCTTGGAGGTCTGGGTAGCCAGTTCCTTGACTTCCGCCGCCACGACCGCAAAGCCCCTGCCGGCTTCCCCGGCGCGGGCGGCTTCGATGGTGGCGTTGAGCGCCAGAAGGTTGGTCTGTTCGGCGATCGCCTGAATGAGCGTCACCACCTCTCCGATGCGGCTCGCGGCCTCGGCAAGGCTTGCAACCTTGCGGTTGCTGGTCTGGGCATTTTCCGTCGCCTTGTTGACGATGCCGGTTGTCTGTTCCACCTGCCGGGAAATCTCGGCGATGGACGAGGACAGTTCCTCGGCGGCCGAAGCCACCATCTGCACATTGGAAGAGGCGGTCGCGGAGGCGTCCGAGACGGAAGCTGCCTGACCGGTCGTCGCCTCGGCCACGGATCCCAGCTCCTGGGCGGAGGCTCGCATTTCGCGGGCCTTCACGCCGACCCCGTCGAGCTTGGCGGAAATATCGCGCCGGAAGGCGGCAATCCGGTCGCCGACGGCGGCCTGCTTGCCGCGTTCGATCTCGTCCTGCTCCCGGGAGCGCTCCTGCAGCGCCAGGGCTTTCTCGCGCGCGCTCTCTGCATCGTGCAAGGCGGCATCCGACATCGCGAAGGCACGGGCAATGCAGTCGGTCATCCACCAAAGGACACCAACCTCGACAACCACGATCAGCGCGTGGAAAACGACACGGCCAAGATCGGCTCCGTTTGGAAAGACGGCCCAGGGCAGGACGAAATTCAGCGCCAGATGGTGCACGGCGACCACGGCCGCATAGGCGGCAAGCGCACGCCAGTCGACCCAGGCAGCAAGAATTGCCAACACGGCGAAGAAGTACATGTGCCCATCCAGCTGATAGCTCGTCTCACCTGCCGGCACCGAAAGGGAGGCTACGAAGAGGGCCACAAGACCCGCAAGGGACATGGCACTTGCAAGGCGTGTCTCAATTCCTGCCCCGAACTTCACCCAGGCCGCCGTCGCGGCAACACCCAGCAGCAGCGCGCCGCCGCAAACGGCCACCAGCGACACGTGCCCCACCCACCAGGCGGTTCCCATGACCAGAAACACATTGAACCAGGTAAAGTGGATCACCATCCTGGAAAACCTCTCGCGGAACATGTCCAGCGCGGAGAGTTGTGCTGCTTCAGTCTTCATATTGCCTTCTCCAGAGAAACGCCGTTCCAGCGCGCGCAGGCTGCGGCCGCGGTGGAAGACGCCACAAATCCTGCTCCCGACGCATAGAGCCTGGCGATGAAATCCTCATCCCTGGCCATTGTGACCGCAACGAAGTCATGGTCACCGGCGCTGACGATCCGTCCGCCGGCCGCGGCAATCACCTCGACCGCGGATTTGCCGTAGGGACTTGCGAAGACCGCGACAGGCCCTGCTCCTTGCGGCAACAACGCAGCCAGCAGCATCACAAGGACGCATGCCAGGAAATAGGCTGTCGCAAACAGTTTCTGGGAGCCGGTCACCGTGTCCAACCTCTGTGGGGGTCCAACCTCTGTGCGGGAGCGCATAGGGTTAACAATGACACAGCGGATTTAACAAAGATTGAAACGCGTCACTTAGACCGTTGAAAAACAAAGCCTTATTCCTGATTGCACTGCGTATCACACTGCAAGTGGAAGCATTTGCCGCAACGGAAAGGCCTTGCACTTCAAACCGTTGGCGCAGGCATGGAAACCTGCGCGGATCGCTGATCCTGTCCAGATCCGGGGCGAAAATCCGTCCCGGAAGCATGCCTGAAAACCGTCACAGGTCTCTCAGGCGCTTTGTCCGAGCCCGACCGGGCAGGCGATGCCGGTTCCGCCGATGCCGCAATAGCCGGCGGGGTTCTTGGCGAGATATTGCTGGTGGTAGTCCTCGGCAAAAAAGAATTCTTCGAGCTGGCGGATTTCCGTCGTGATCGACGCCGGATGGCCGCCTGCCTTCAGCGCAGCCTGATAGGCCACCTTGGACTGTTCGGCCTCGGCAAGATCCTCCGCCGACTTCGCATAGATCGCCGAGCGGTACTGGGTGCCGGTGTCGTTGCCCTGGCGCATTCCCTGGGTCGGGTCATGATTTTCCCAGAACACCTTCAGGAGATCGGAGAAGGATATTTCGGCCGGGTCGTATGCCACGAGCACTGCTTCGGTGTGTCCTGTGCGGCCCGTGCAAGTCTCATGATAGGTCGGGTTGGGCGTATGCCCCCCGGCATAGCCGACGGAGGTGACATAGACCCCGGGCAGCTGCCAGAACAGGCGCTCGGCCCCCCAGAAGCAGCCCATGCCGAAGAGCACTGTCCGCACCGTGTCCGGATAGGGACCGGTCAGCGGCCGGCCGCTGACGAAATGCGGTTCCGCCGGGCGGATCGCGTCTGCTCGTCCAGGCAAGGCCTCGTCCCTGGCCGGCAGCGAGAATTTCTTGGTCAGCATGGTCATGAAGGACATGGCAGGTCTCCGCAATGACCGGGCGGGTCGATCCCTTTGGCCTGCCCGGCATGTTTACCCGCGTAATGTGGCGCAGCCGGCCGGACTTTCCAAGGGCTGGCAGGAAAGGCTTGGCATCCTATCACGCAGTGGTGTTCCGAAGTGTCCGTTCTTCAGCCTGCCCGCGTCCCGTCAGGCGAATTGCGCCTGCTGCCGGCGGCGCTTGGCGCCGAGCCAGAGAAGCAGCAGCCCGAGCGGGGCAAAGACGGCCCAGACGGGCCAGGTCATCACGCTCTGCTGCAGGGTTCCCCAGAGCAGCGGATGGACATGGTCGGTGAGAAACACACCTGCCGCCTCGAAGCTCAGCGGCGACAGATCCATCCAGACCTGTCCCATGGGAGCAAGGTGCAATTGGGAAAGCGCGATCGAGGAACTCGCGTCGGCAATGCCCGCGATAATCGCGACGGCCAGAAAGCCGTACCCCAGAATACGGAATAAAAATTTGACAACAGTAATCATCGCTTTGTCTTAAGCCTTGTATTTTATATGTATCTGCCCGCTTCCGGCCGGGCTTTGAAACAGGATAGCCGCCGGAGGTTGAGCATTCCTTAGGGTAATAGCACGCCGAAAATGTACAAGAATTGATGCGCAACACATTTTTGTGACCTTTTCGCCCCATTTCAGACAAGCGGTCAACGTTCGGGTCGCACTTAAAGTTCCCTTGCCCCACCCATTCCGGCCCCGGCCTGTTGCCTCACCGCGACGCCCAGGGCGTTTCCCTGCCACCTTTCACCTGGCATGAGGTTGAAATCACGCCGTTTTCAGGCCGGAAACGGCCCTGTCATCCACAGTTGGCGAGCGGAATAAAAAAAATGTCTTCAGGTGCTTGCGCTTGATCACGCCATGGGTATATTGCGCCCCACTCAAGCGGGTGACGCTTGCGACGGACAGGTGGCCGAGTGGTTGAAGGCGCACGCCTGGAACGCGTGTATACGGGCAACCGTATCGAGGGTTCGAATCCCTCTCTGTCCGCCATTTCCATTCTTGCGCTACCGCCTCCGGCTGCATGAGCTCACGGCTCGGACTTTGTCTTCGCTCCTCCGCCAGTTTTCCAGATTCGCGCGCTTCAGCGCACGGCGCTCAAGCCTCATCCCTCCCCGAACATCCGCCGGATCTCCTCCACGTCCTCCCGCGCTCCCAGCACAGCGCCGTTGCGCTGGTGGAAGTCGTCGATGTCGAGCGACAGGATGTCGTGGCGGCCGTCGGTGGCCTTGCCGCCGGCGGTTTCGATCAGGAAGGCGATTGGGTTCAGTTCATAGACGAGACGCAGGCGGCCGCTGCTCTGGGCGTCTTCCGGGTAGAGGAAGATACCGCCGCGCATCAAGATGCGGTGGATGTCGGCCACCATGGACGCCGTCCAGCGCATGTTACTTTTGGCAAGGCCTTTCTCGCCGGGCGAGAAACACTGGTCGATATAGCGGGTGATCGGCTCCGGCCAGAGCGGCCTGCGCGAAGCGTTGATGGCGACTTCCCTGGAACGGGGGTCGATCCGGATCTCCGGGTGGATCAGCCGGAAGGTGCCGTCGTCCGGTTCAAGACAATAGCCGTCGACCTGCTTGCCGTCCGAGACCACCAGTTCCGTCGCCGGGCCGTAAAGAGCATACCCGGCGAAGACCTGGTCGCGGCCGCTCAGTTCCTGCTGCAAGGCGGCCGGATCAATTGCTTCGTGCAGACGGAAAACGGAGAAGATCGTGCCGACGCACATGCCGACCTCGATGTTGGACGAGCCGTCGAGCGGATCGAAGCAGACGACGAAGTCGCCCGCTTCCGGGCTCTTCAGCCAGATGACCTCGTCCTCTTCTTCCGAAACAAGCGCGGCGACGCGGGCGCTGGTCCTGCAATGGGCCGTGAAGATGTCATTGGCGATGATATCGAGATGCTTCTGCGTATCGCCGTGAATGTTCTGCTTGTTGGTGCTGCCCCGGCCGCGCTGGAACGCACCATGGCGGACCTCGGCCGCAATTTCCTTGCAGGCTTCCAGGATATGGAGAACGAGCGCGGACAGATCGGGATCGAGATCCGAGAACTCCGTCAGCGTCATGCCAAGTGTCTTTTCGCTCATGTCATCTGTCCTTCAATCCCGCGCTTTTCCAAGCTGCGGTCAGGGTAGTCCGAAAACGCTTCAGGGATGCGGCAAAATAAGCGGCAGCAACTGCCGTACGAATAGGCGGCGGCCCTCTAGTCACCCGAATCTGAAGTTCGTCTCATTTTTCGGCATGTTCTGAACGAACTTCAGATTCAAAGAGGGTGACTAGCAAATATATGTTTCTAGTGTGGTTTTCGAATTTGAAATACGCTACCGCGGTTGCTGCACCAGTGAAGCGTATTTCAAATTCACCACACTAGGGCGTGAATTCACCGCATAGGCACGCTTCCAGCCGCTCCCGACGCCGCGCGGGATCATCGGAATAGGCAAGCGTGTGGGCGAGCTTGGCGTAGGCCGCCTCGACGGTCATGTCGCGGCCGTCGACGACGTCGTGGTCGAGCAGGATCCTCGCCGCCGCGTAAGTACCGAGCGCCATGCCGCCTTCCGGGCACTGGCTGACGCCGACGACCGGGATCCGGCGTGCCTGGGCAATTTCAAGCGCGATCTTCAGGCCGTCGGTGTCCGGCGCCGTGCCGGAGCCGAAACAGCGCAGCACCAGCCCGTCGCAGGTCTCCGCCGCGTGCTGCAGCAGGGAGGCCGGCATGCCAGGCGCCATGGCAAGGATGCCGATGGCGGGCACCCCGACTTCATGCAGGCGCGGTGCGGCAGCCTGTTGAAGCGGCGGGATGTCGCTGGGATCGGCGTTGAAGCCGTCGAAGGCGCGCGAATGGGATTTGCGCACGCGGCCGCCATGCAGCTTCTTGCCGGCAAACTGCACCCAGACGCCCGGAGCTGCTACCTGCACAAGCGCAAAGGCATCGATGATGTTGCGCACCCCGTCATTGCCCTCGACCGTCAGCGGCAGCATCGCGCCGGTCAGGACAACGGGAATGGTCAAGCCTTCCAGCGCAAAACAGAGTGCGGCGGCGGTATAGGCCAGCGTGTCGGTGCCATGGGTCACGACAACACCGCCATAGTTGCCCTGGCTGGCGTGAATTACGCGGGCAATGCGGTTCCAGTCTTCCGGCGTCGCATTGGCGCTGTCGATCAACGGCTCCAGCACGTCAATGTCGATCGACGCGGCAAGCCGGCCTTCCGCCTGCAAGGCAACGACCGCATCCTCGACAACGCCCCGGCGCGGCGCAAAGCCGGCGCCTGTCGCCGCCATGCCGATCGTACCGCCGGCATGCACCAGCAAAATGCTCATAGGCCCTCCCGTTTCCGGCGCTCCTCCGTCGGCGGCCCCGGTTCGCCGCGTCATAACAGGAATTGCGGCAAGGTCACCAGCGAATTGGAAGAATTTCGGCGATCTGTCCTGCGCGCCTCGTTCCGACGGCCCGTTTGTGACCGACATCACTGGCTGACGCTCTTTCCAGTCATAGGCTTTTCCCCAAGAACGGACGGCCGCGATGAACGCCATCGACCGGCTGCAACCGGGGCCTTTCGCGGCCTGCCCCAGGCCTGCGGCGGGGACCGGTGCGAAGTGCGGGCTGGACATGTGCAACGCGACTTGGAAAGGACAGGTCGATGATCACGATTACTTCGCCGTCTATGTGTCTCAACGACAGCCGGGCGGCCGTGAACTACACCATGGACGTTACACGAACCGTGCAGACCAGCGACACGCAGCAGCAGATGGTCGACCGGGTGGTCGCCGCCGCCGGCAATGCCACGGGCGGGCGGATCGACAATCTCATATTGACGGCGCACGGGTTTCCCGGCTCGTTCCAGATCGGCACCGGGCTCAACAAGAACACCATGGCCCCCTGGGCCAGCGTTCGCGGCAAGGTCTTCAAGATCTGGTTTCGCGGCTGCCTGGTGGCGCGCATCGCCGGGCCGCATACCTCTTCTCACGGCGACCATGCGGCTCTGGTGGCCGTTGGAGCCACAAGCGGCAACGGCCATGAGTTCATCCGCGACTTTGCCCGGCTGACCGGCTGCTATGTGGTTGCCCCGACGGAGATCCAGGCCAGCAACCGGCAGAGCTATCCGTCCGGCCAGATGGACAGCTACGAAGGCCTGGTGCTTTCCTACGATCCGCAGGGCACGATCAGCTGGCAGCGCCGCTATCCCTCCTGTTGGGGCTACAACGCGGCCAACGGCACGATCCACGTGCCGAACCGGGAGTAAAGCAGTCCGGCAATTTCCAGCCGGCGGTCACGCCGCCGGCTTGGCCCGGTAGCCGCGTTCCAGTTCGATCAGCCGCTGTTTGCGCCAAAGGCCGCCGCCATAACCGGTGAGCGACCCGTCCGCACCGATGACCCGGTGGCAGGGCACGATCAGCGCCAGCTGGTTGGCACCATTGGCCCGGGCGACGGCCCGCACCGCCGCGGGTTTGCCGATCGCCTCGGCGATCTGGGTATAGCTGCGGGTCTCGCCCGCCGGAATGGTCAAAAGCTCGCGCCAGACGTCGCAGGTGAAAGGTGAGCCATGCAGGGCGAGCCGCGTTGAAAAGGCTGCGCTGGTGCCGCCAAAGAACCGGTCCAGCTCCTCCTGGATCTGGTCGGTGACGGCGGTGCGGCCAAAGCCGATCTCGCCCTTGGCGCTCGCCTGCAGTTTCCTGAATTCGGCCGGGAAGGCCTTGCGGTCGAGAAACTCCAGCAAGTGAAGCTGGGTCTTGTCGGCGACCGCAATCAGCGGGCCGAGCGGCGAGGCCACCCAGTCGGCGAAGAGCAGCGGCTTTTGCGAAAACGCTCCCGGCGCCTGGCCGAGTATCCTGGCAAAGGCCTCGCGGAAAGCACTTGGAGACTCGAAGCCTGCGGTCAGCTGCGCGTCGATGACCTTGCCGCCGTCGGCCAGTGTCGAGAAACCCTCCTGCAGACGGCGCTGGCGGGCCATTTCCAGGAAAGTCATGCCGAAATGGCGCTTGAAGGCGCGGCGCACGGTGGAGGGGTCCAGGCCCATGCGCACCAGATCCGGCTCGCCCCAGCGGTAGCCGGGGCGCTTTTCCAGTGCCTCGACCAAGGGTTTCACCACCGGGTCGGCGCTTGCCTCCGGCGTTGTCGGCCGGCAGCGCTTGCAGGGACGGAAACCCGCGTCGAAACATTCCGAGACGGTGTCGTGGAAGGTGCAGTTTTCGCGCTTGGGCTTGCGCGCCGGACAGGTCAGCCGGCAGAAGATACCGGTGGAGGCCACGCAGACGAAGACGCGGCCGTCATAGGACGGATCTCGGTTGAGGAGCGCTTCATAGAGCGTGTCGAAACTGGGTCGTATCATCAGCATTCAGCGAGACTACGCGCGATCCGACGAATGTGCAGCCGGAAATCGGGCGTTTATTTATTCTTCCTCGCGCGTTCAGGAAACCCTGATCACACCTTTGCTCAGCCGTCATCCCGGATCTGCGTTCGGCTTCGCCTCGCTTGTCCGGAATGACGGTTGGGGCGATGTCTGGGTCAACCTCTCTACCGGTAAACCTGACCATCGCCAGGGAAGCTGCGGTCCTTGACTTCGTCGGCATAGGCCTTCACCGCCGCCTCGATCTGGCCGCCGAGATTGCCGTAGACCTTGACGAATTTCGGCGGTGCCGGGTTGAGGCCGAGCATGTCCTCCAGCACCAGGATCTGGCCGTCGCACTCGGCTGAGGCGCCGATGCCGATGGTCGGGATCGGAATTTCCTTCGTGATCTGGGCCGCCAGCGGTTCGACCATGCCTTCCAGCACCACCGCGAAGGCACCCGCCTCGGTCACCGCCCTGGCGTCCTCGAAATGCTGTTCCCAGTCGCTTTCGTTGCGGCCCTGCGTCTTGAAGCCGCCCATGACATGGACCGATTGCGGCGTCAGGCCGATATGGGCCATCACGGGTATGCCGCGCTCGGTAAGGAAGCGGATGGTTTCGGCCATGCGCACGCCGCCTTCCAGCTTCACCGCGCCGCACTGGGTTTCCTTCATCACCCAGGCTGCATTCCTGAAGGCGATGGACGGGCTTTCCTCGTAAGTGCCGAAGGGCATGTCGACGACGACCAGCGCCCGGCTGGTGCCGCGTACCACGGCCTTGCCATGCATGATCATCAGTTCCAGCGAGACGCCGACGGTGGATTCCATGCCATGCATGACCATGCCGAGGCTGTCGCCGACCAGAATGAAGTCAGCGTATCTGTCGACGATCGCCGCCGTGTGGGCGTGATAGGAGGTCAGCGATACGATGGGTTCGCCGCTCTTCTTCGCGGTAATCTGGGGCGCGGTGATGCGGCGGACCGGTTTCTGGCTGCTCATGCGGCGTCCTTTCGGAAAGTGATGTGAGACAGGTGCCTCAGATGGATTGCGTTCAGGCGGTGGGTGCAATCACGCGCTGGTCGATCAGGAGAACGGTGCCGAAACGCACCGCCAGAAGCACCACGGCCGGACGGTCCAGCTTGCCGGATAGCCCGGCCAGCGTTTCCGCGTCGCGGATATCGACGCTCTCCACCTTGCCGGAGGGCGCTTTGGCCAGCGTGTCGCGGATGGCGGCATCAAGGTCAGCAATCGCCGGTGCCGATTTCGCCAGTTCCTCCGCAACGCCCAGGGACCGGCTGAGCTGAACGGCTTCCGCCCGGTGTTCGGGCGTCAGGCGCACGTTGCGCGAGGACATGGCAAGCCCGTCGGCTTCTCGCACCGTCGGGTGGGGCACGATCTCCAGCGGCATGTCGAGATCCCGGACCATCTGCCTGATCATCGTGATCTGCTGATAGTCTTTCTCACCAAAGACGGCGATGTCGGGCGTGACGATGTTGAAGAGCTTGGTGACGACCGTCGCAACGCCTCTGAAATGACCCGGCCGCAGCGCGCCCTGCAGAATGGCGGAGAGCCCTGGCACCTCGACATAGGTATCGCCGCCCGCGCCATACATCTCGGCGACATCCGGCGCGAACACCGCATCGACGCCCTCGGCTTCCAGCAATGCCAGGTCGCGGGCCTCGTCGCGGGGGTAGGTGGCAAGGTCTTCGTTGGGGCCGAACTGGGTGGGGTTGACGAAGATGGTGGTGACCACGCGATCGGCCTTTTGCCGCGCCAGGCGGACAAGCCCCAGATGGCCTTCGTGCAGATAACCCATGGTCGGCACCACACCGACGCTCGCGCCTGCCCGCTTCCAGCCACGCACGGCACTGCGCATCTCCGCCCTGGTCCGGCAGATGATCATTTCAGTTTCCTCCCGCGGCCGTTGTTCCCGCACCGGCCGTTCTTTTCGCGGGTGCAGCATAATGAGGAAGGGAGGAATGTCTAGGAGAAACAGCGCGCATCATCCCTCCGGCGTATGATCTGCCAGCGCGGTGCGGCATGGAACGGGACCTATTCCGGAGCAGGCCCTTGCCTGGACAGGTGAACGGGAAATGCCATCACCCGGCCGGTCACAAATCCGTCACAGCCACGCATTGCAACCTTTACACAAGCGATTTCAGCGAGCTTTAATTCGGCAAAGATGCATTGACCTTGAGGGGAGAGGACAAGGACATGCAAGCAACAGACGCGACGAACCCGGAATATTTCCATAAGGTCGTCGACTGCCAATATGCCTGCCCGGCACACACGCCGGTGCCTGCCTATATCCGCCTGATCGCCCAGCAACGCTATACGGATGCCTATCTGATCAACTGGGAGAGCAATGTCTTTCCAGGTGTCCTCGGCCGTACCTGCGACAGGCCCTGCGAGCCGGCCTGCCGGCGTGGCCGCGTCGAGAAGGAACCGGTGGCGATCTGCCGGCTGAAGCGCGTCGCAGCCGATTTCAAGGACGAGGTCGCCGGCATGCTGCCCAAGGCCGGCACGCCGAACGGCAAGAAGATCGCCCTGATCGGTGCCGGGCCTGCCTCACTGACGGTCGCCCGGGATCTGGCACCGCTCGGCTACGAAATCCACCTCTACGACCAGCAGGCCAAGGGCGGCGGCTTCATGCGCAGCCAGATCCCTTCGTTCCGGCTGCCGGAAAGCGTGCTGGAAGAGGAGATCGGCTACATCCTCGACATGGGCATCACGACCGTCTTCGACACCTATGTCGACAGCATGGCCGCGATGCTGACCAAGGGCTACGACGCGATCTTCGTCGGCTCGGGTGCGCCACGTGGGCGCGATCTGCCCAAGCTGCCCGGCCGCAAGGAAGCGGACGCCAACATCCATATCGGCATCAACTGGCTGGCCGGTGTCGCCTTCGAGCACATCAAGGAGATCGGCAAGCGCGTGATCGTGCTGGGCGGCGGTAACACCGCCATGGATTGCTGCCGCACTTCCCGCCGGCTCGGCGGCGAGGAGGTGAAGGTCATCGTGCGCAGTCCCTTTGCCGACATGAAGGCGTCGCCCTGGGAAAAGGAAGACGCCATGCACGAGGGCATCCCGATCCTCGACAACCATGTGCCGCGCGAATTCGTGATCGAGGACGGCAAGCTTGCAGGCATGACCTTCGACACCGTGACGGCGGTCTATGGCGGCGATGGCCGCCGCGAGCTGGTGCCGACAGGCGACGAACCCGTCTTCGTTCCCTGCGACGACGTCCTGATCGCGATCGGCCAGGAAAACGCCTTTCCCTGGATCGAGAAGGAAACCGGCATCCGCTTCACCAGCTGGGGCACGCCGATCATCAACGACGACGAAACCTTCCAGTCCACCCGCAAGGAAGTGTTCTTCGGCGGCGACTCTGCCTTTGGTCCGTCGAACATCATCACAGCCGTTGCTCATGGCCACAAGGCAGCGGTTTCGATCGACCTTTATTGCCAGGGCAAGGACCTTTCCAAACGGCCGCCGCCCCATGTGACGCTTGTCGGGCAGAAGATGGGCATTCACGAATGGAGCTACGATTCCATTCCCGTGACCGACCACCGCAAGGTCGTGCCTCTGGAGGACCTCAAGAAATCCCTCAGCGACCGGCTGGTGGAGGTTGAACTCGGCTTCGACCCGGAAACCGCCTTCATCGAGGCCGAGCGCTGCCTCAACTGCGATGCGCAGACGGTCTTCACCGACGTCAACTGCATCGAATGCGATGCCTGTTCCGACATCTGTCCGACAAGCTGCATCACCTTTACCGGCAACGCGCCCGAACCGGAGCTGCGCGCCAGGCTGCTGGTGCCGGCGGAAAACCTCGACCAGGACCTTTACGTCTCCGGCACGCTGCCGACCGGACGGGTGATGGTGAAGGACGAGGACATGTGCCTGCACTGTGGCCTGTGCGCCGAGCGCTGTCCGACGGCCGCCTGGGACATGCAGATGTTCTTCTACAACATGGCCAAGGCGACGCCCAACCTGGTGCAGGTCAAATGAAACAGATCCAAGGCATCAACGATTTCGTGGTCAAGTTCGCCAATGTGAACGGCACCGGCTCGGCCTCCGCCAACCACCTCTTCGCCAAGGCGATCTTCCGGATGGGCATTCCGGTAAGCCCGCGCAACATCTTTCCCTCAAACATCCAGGGCCTGCCGACCTGGTACGAGGTCCGCGTCAGCTCCAAGGGCTATCTCGGCCGCCGCGGCGGCGTCGACCTGATGCTCTGCGTCAATCCGCAGACCATGGCCGACGACATCGCCAGCGTCGAGCCCGGCGGCTATTTCGTCTACGATTCCACGCGGCCGCTGGCGCCTCAGCTGAAGCGCGACGACATCAGCTATTTCGGCATTCCGCTGACCGCGCTATGCATGCGTGAATTCAAGGTCGCGCGGCTGCAGCAGCTCCTGAAGAACGTCGTCTATGTAGGCGCGCTGGCAGCCCTGCTGGATGTCAGCTTCCCGATCCTGAAGGATCTTCTGAACGACCAGTTCAAGGGCAAGGAAAAGCTGATCTCACCGAATATTCATGCGCTGGAGATGGGCTATCAGTTCGCCCAGGAAAATTTCACCTGCCCGCTGCCGATCCGGCTGGAGCAGGGCGTCAACGACGCACCGCATATCCGAGAAAGCCAGCACATCCTGATGAACGGCAACACGGCCGCTGCGCTCGGCGCGATCTATGGCGGGGCAACGGTTGCCGCCTGGTATCCGATCACGCCGTCGACTTCCGTTGTCGATGCCTTTTCGAAATATGCCGAACGGATGCGGATCGACCCCGGCACGGGCAAGCGGAACTTCGCGATCCTGCAGGCCGAAGACGAGCTGGCGGCGATGGGCATGGTGGTTGGCGCCGGCTGGAACGGCGCACGGGCTTTCACCGCGACTTCCGGTCCGGGGCTTTCCCTGATGAGCGAGTTTCTGGGTCTGGCCTATTTCGCCGAGGTTCCCGTCGTCCTGATCGACGTGCAGCGCTCCGGCCCCTCGACCGGCATGCCGACCCGCAGCCAGCAGTCCGACATTCTGGCCGCCGCCTATGCCAGCCATGGCGACACCAAGCATGTGCTGCTTTTTCCGGCAACGCCGCGCGAGTGCTTCGACATGACCGTCCAGGCCTTCGATCTAGCCGAACAGCTGCAGACGCCGGTGATCATGATGTCGGATCTGGATCTTGGCATGAACGACTGGATGTCGCCGCCGCTGGAATGGGACGACAGCTACGAGATGAACCGCGGCAAGGTTCTGGATGCCGATGCGCTGGACCAGGCGGAAATCTGGGGACGCTACCGCGATGTCGACGGCGACGGCATCTGCTACCGCACCCTGCCCGGGGCGCATCCGGACAAGGGCGCTTTCTTCACCCGCGGCTCCTCCAAGAACGAGATGGCTGTCTATTCCGAAAAGGGCGAGGACTATGTGCAGAATGTCGACCGGCTGTTGCGCAAGTTCGAGACCGCGAAATCCTTCGTCCCCAAGCCCAAGGTCCATGACCCGATCCCGGTGAAGAATCCGAAGACCAAGCGCAAGCTCGGCGCGCTCTTCTTCGGCACCTCTGCCTCTCCCTCTTATGAAGCTGTCGAGATCCTGGCCGAGGAAGGTTACCCGATCGACGTCATGCGCATTCGCGCCTTCCCCTTCCACAAGAGCCTGGATGCCTTCGTGCACGAACACGACCAGGTTTTCGTGATCGAGCAGAACCGCGACGGCCAGATGCGCCAGCTCATCATGAACGAGTGCCAGATCGCGCCTGACAAGCTGACCTCGGTTCTGAACTATTCCGGCACGCCGATCACCGCGCGCACGATTGCCCAGCAGATCCGCAAGGCGCTCAACGCCGCCAGTGCCGACATCGTCAAGCTGCATCCGGAGACCGCCTGATGTCCTATTACAAGCCGAAATTCCAGCATCCCAATCTGCAGAAGAATGAGCTGGGCTATACGGTCGCCGATTATGACGGCGCGGTCTCGACGCTGTGTGCGGGCTGCGGCCATGACAGCATTTCAGCTGCGATCCGGTACGCCTGTTTCCTCTCCGCCCTGCCCCCGCACAGGATCGCGAAACTCTCCGGGATCGGCTGTTCTTCCAAGATGCCCACCTATTTCCTGGGACGCAGCCACGGTTTCAATTCCGTACACGGGCGCATGCCCTCCGTCGCGACCGGGGCCAGCGTTGCCAACCGGGATCTGATTTATCTCGGTGTTTCCGGCGACGGCGACACTGCCTCCATCGGCATGGGCCAGTTCCTTCACCTGATCCGGAGGAACGTCAACATGACCTATATCGTCGCCAACAACGGCTGTTATGGCCTGACCAAAGGCCAGGACAGCGCGACGGCCGACCTCGGTTCCGTCGGCAAGTCCGGGGTGAAGAACCTCTTTGAAGGCATCGACCTAGCCAGCCTCGCGGTGCTGCAGGGGGCAAGTTTCGTCGCCCGCAGTTTCTCCGGCGACAAGGAACAGCTGGTGCCGCTGGTCCGTGCCGCCATGGCACACAGAGGCTTTGCCTTCATCGATATCGTCTCGCCCTGCGTCACTTTCGCCAACAATCCCGGTTCCACCAAGAGCTATGCCGCAACGCGCGAACATCTTGACGCCATGCCGGTCGACTTCGTGCCGATGCACGAGGAAATCCGCACGCAATACAAGGAAGGCACCAGCCAGGCGGTGACGCTGCACGACGGCTCGATCCTCCACCTGCACAAGGCGCGCAAGGACCAGCGGGCCGACAGCCGGGAAGACGCCCTGATGACCCTGCAGGCCGCCCACCGCGACGGCAAGGTGCTCACCGGCCTCTTTTATCTGGAGCCCGACAGCCAGGACCTCAACCAGACGCTGAACCTCGCCACCAAACCGTTGAACAGCCTCGGCAAGGACGAGCTCTGCCCCGGCAGCCGGGTGCTGAACAGCATCAACGAGGGGCTGCGGTAGGGGCTCTTACAAAGCCGGAACAGGATCACGCGTCGACCGGGCTCCCGCCTGCGGTCTCAAGCCATCTGCAGTTGAAGTATGCGGGGAAACCGGAATAGGGGGGTGGACCTTGGGTTCCCTCAAGCTGCAAACTGACAAGGATCTGGTCAGGGGAGAGCGACATAGCAGTGAAATTGAAGCGGCTGGTCTTCTATTTTCCTGGCTATGACCTGCGTCCGGAACACCAAAGTTTTCGTCTCATCCGATCCGAATTCGAGAAGTTCCTGATCATCCGCAAGGTAAAGGGCTCGCTGTCCGAGCTCAACCAGGCCCGCGTGCCCGGCAGCTTTGCCGCAAATTGGAGCGGTTGGGTGGATTGGCCGGAGACGGCCACCCGCACGCGGTTCGTGCAACTTGGCTGGCGGGATGTGATCAGGGCTGATTTCGAACGGTCCTGGCCCCGGACCGTGCTGGATGCGATCCGCTCTTTCTGGCTTTATGCGCGGGCCGGCGGTTATGGCACCGCCTTGAGAAGCAACCTGTTTCACGGAGTATTCTGTCTCTATCCGGCGGTCGGCCTCCTGCTTTATCTGGCGGCCAGCCTGTTGCCGCCGGTTCTGCTCGCGCCTTCCATCCTTCGCGGCGTTGCAGCGGCTGCCCCGCAGGACCATGCCGGCCTCCTGGCCTGGTCGTCCATCCTTGCAGGCAGCGGCGTCTGGCTGCTGGCCATCTATCTGCTGATGACCTGGCTGGAACCGAAAACCTACTTTCGCTACCTCGTCAACAGCTGGCATTTCATGGCGCTGCTTGCCCGGAACGACCACGACGAGATGATCGCCCGGATCGAGGAATGCGCCGGGCAGATCGTTGCCATGGCCGCCGAGGCGGATGAAGACGAGGAGTTGGTGTTTGTCTCACACAGCTGCGGCACGTTCGTGGCGATCTACATCATGGCCGCCGTGCTCCGCCGACAGCCGGACATCGGACAGCGCCCCGGCGGATTTGCCTTCGTCACGCTCGGCCCGGCCTTCGACTGCCTCGGCGGCTACGGGGCGGAACACGGCTTTGGCGAAGCGATGGCGACGGTTGCGCGTGCCAGGGTCGACTGGACGGATCTTTACGGGCCCCATGACCCGCTCTGCGGTGGCCGCACCCCGCCCGTTGCGCGGTATGCCCGGCCTGCAGCTTCATGCGGCAAGTTGGAGGAACCCAGGCGGTTCAGCGTGTGCATTCCGGACAGAATGACAAAAGCGGACTTCCGCCGCCTGCGCTTCCGCTTCTTTCCGCTGCACTTCAATTATTTCTTCGCTTCGGTGCGTCCGGGCTTGTTCGACTTCTACCGTCTGACCCTTGGCCCCCGACGCGCCGTCGACCAGCTCAAGGCCTGGGATGATGGGCAAGACTAGAGCACCTTGAGATCAATCAGCTCTTGGCGGGGTACGGACAGAAAACCGGTTCGTCCCAGACACTCCACAGGATCGTCGCCCTCGGCACGTCGCCTCTGCGTGAGCTAAACGTGACCCGGGCGTTATCGAACCGCTATTAAGCCCAATTCTTCCGCGAAACGTCGGCGCACACACTCGCGCTTGCAGAAATTTGTGCTACTCTCCCCTCACCGTCGCTCAGTCGCCAATTTTACTTAATTCAGGCAACGAACGACGCGAAAATTGCACGTCAACAATCAGGCAATCTTGCAACCTTCTTTGATTTTCAGAGGGAGTACTCATTATGTCGAAAACCAATGGTAAAAAATACTTTTCCGAGGACCAGATCGAACGCACGCTGGAGATGTCAAGGCGTCAGTTCGAGGCAGCCCGGCGGCCGAACTACCGCATTTCGGACGAGCGCATCCTTGAGGCCCTGGCCCATATCAACGATGCCGCCGACTACGACAAGATCATCTGGCGGGTCCAGCAGAGCGAAGACAGCCGCGAGTATTTCGATATGGAGTATCTCGCGGGCGCTCTCACCAGCCTGAAGATGTACTATTCGCTCGAGGTCATCGACGGCAAGAACCTGCACTCGCTGTCGAAGACGCTGGACGTCTTCTGGCACGCCCACCAGGACTTCACCTTCGACTACACGGCCTTTTGCGAAAAGGTCTTCGGCCCCGGGCAGTTCCTGCACCACCTGCCACTCGACCAGCGCAGCGAGGAACAGCAGAAGGTCATCGCAAGGCGTTACGAATACACCCGCACGATGATCGACCGCGTCTACAGGATCGACAACACCTTCTGGGGCGATGGCCTGCCGATCTGCTGCAGCTACGAGTCGCCCGTTGCCGAAGGGTTCATCTACTGGCGCCCGGCGCTGATCGCGATGGAACCGGCCTGCAACATCTACAACGACAACGCCCTGAACATCGAAATCCAAAAGAAGACGAACCTCGTCCTGGATGGGTTTGCGGCGTTGGCGAGCTGAATGCGGCCTGATGGCCGACATTGTCTGAGCCATATTGCCCGGCGGCGACCATGCGGCCGGGCGATTGCCGGAAGGCCGGCCTTGAAGGGACCGGCCCTGGCGACTTTCTCGCACGACCCGTTGCTGAGGCTCATGCTTACCGCCAGCAAGGTCCGGCACGTTCGAAAGCAGTGTTTGCTCACACTGCTCCGAAAGGTGTGGCACAATTCACACGTGCATAGAATGCTCGCCTGTCCCCTGCCACTTTCAGCTTGATCTCCCCCAAACTGCCGCTAGGGTGATGCCGGTCTACAAGCGCATTTTAGCGCGTGCGGCCGCTTTCAGTTTCAGAGCAATCACAACCCGAGAGATCCCAATGCGCCATTCCGGTCTAAACTAGACCGGCACGCAGACCAAGTTCGGTTCCCGTGTCGGTATCAGCATTTCATCCGTACCGCCCGCGACCCGTTTGTCTCAAAGAGTGTCTCCGTGCCGGTACGATTCCTTTCCTGAATCTCTACCTCAAAACGGAGCACCGGACCGATGAACACGGTCTTCTCTTATCTTGAAAACATTGTTTCTCCCTTCAAGCACCATGACGGAACGCCGCCGCCTTCCGACTTGAGCGCGTTTTACTGGCATTTTGTCCGCCAGATCTGGAAGCCGCTTGCCTGGCTGATGGCGTTCGGCTTTGTCGTTTCGATCATCGAGGTTGCCCTCTTCGATTATCTGGGACGGATCATCGATTATCTGAACACGACCAGCCCCGATCGGCTGCTCGCCGAACACGGCGGCGAACTGATCTGGATGCTGGTGGTGGTCGTGCTGCTGCGCCCGCTCTTCGGCGCTGGCCACACGATGATCAAGTTCCAGATCATCGAGCCTGCCATGACCAACCTCATTCGCTGGCAGACGCACAAACACGTGCTCGGGCAGTCCCTGTCCTACTTCAACAACGATTTCGCCGGCCGGATCGCCAACAAGATCATACAGACGGGACCGTCCTTGCGCGGCTCCGTCGTGTCCCTGATCGATGCGATCTGGTTCGTGCTGATCTATGTCGCGGCGGCCATATATCTGTTTCTCGGCGTCGATGCCTGGCTGATCCTGCCGCTTGCCGGCTGGCTCATCATTTACGTCGCGCTGCTGAGCTATTTCGTTCCCAAGATCAAGGAGCGCTCGGCGATCATGTCAGAGGCGCGGTCAAGCCTGACCGGACGGATCGTCGACAGCTACACCAACATCCTGACCGTCAAGCTGTTTGCCGCGGGCCGGAAAGAGGAAGCCTATACCCGCGAGTCGCTGGAGGACCATACGAGGAAGTTCTACGAAATCCTCCGGCCGCTGTCGCTGATGGTCATACTGCTCTGGATCGTCAACGGGTTCTTCATCGCGTCCTTGAGCGCGCTCGGGATCGGCCTGTGGCAGAGCGGCCTCGTCACCGTCGGATCGCTGACACTGGCCATCACCTTGTCGGTGCGCATCGTCAACATGTCCGCCTGGATCATGTGGATTACGACAGACATCTTCGAAAATGTCGGGACTGTTCAGGAAGGCATGCAAACGATCTCCCAACCCCACACGCTGGTGGATCGCGCGAGCGCCAGGCCGCTGGAAGTCTCCAAAGGCGAGATCGTCTTCGACGGGATCCGGTTCCACTATGGACAGGACAAGGGCGTTATCGAGGACCTGTCCCTGCGGATCGCACCCGGCGAGAAAGTAGGGCTGGTCGGACGATCCGGTGCCGGCAAATCGACCCTGGTCAACCTGTTGCTGCGCTTCTACGACCTTGAAGGCGGACGCATCCTGATCGATGGCCAGGACATTGGAGCCGTCACGCAGGATAGCCTCAGGGCACAGATCGGCATGGTGACCCAGGACACCTCGCTGCTGCACCGGTCCGTGCTGGACAACATCGTCTACGGCCGGTCCGGCGCAAGCCGCGACGAAGCCATGCAGGCAGCGGAAAAGGCCCACGCCATGTCCTTCATCCCGGATCTTAAGGATTTCAGGGGACGGTGCGGACTTGACGCGCATGTCGGCGAGCGGGGCGTCAAACTGTCCGGCGGCCAGCGCCAGCGGATTGCCATTGCCCGGGTGCTTCTGAAAGACGCACCGATCCTGGTTCTGGACGAGGCGACGTCGGCGCTCGATTCCGAAGTCGAGGCCGCCATTCAGGAAAGCCTGTTCGATTTGATGAAGGGCAAAACGGTGATTGCCATTGCCCATCGCCTGTCGACCATCGCCGCGATGGACCGGCTGATCATCATGGATCAGGGCCGGATCATCGAAGAGGGCACTCACCAGACATTGCTGCAAAAGGGCGGGGTTTATGCCCAGCTCTGGAACAGGCAGTCCGGTGGTTTCCTGGACCCCGCGGCCGTGGCCTGAATGAGAAAGCTTCCCGTGGGGGTGAGTAAACCTTCACGGGAAGGGGCCTGCGGGTGCCGGGTGAAACTAGATCCGAGATCTACAAACGAACCGAGCCACTTGTTCCACTCGGTGGGCAAGGCAATTGCGTTTGAATTTCCTCGTCAAAACCGAGGTGAAAGACGTCACCATCTGCGTCATCCCGGCCAAGTGCAGCGCGAGCCGGGACCCACTCACAGATCCGCTTGCCAAAGCGTACAATGCGTCTTCAAGGGGTGTCCTTGTTCCTTCTCTCTGCAAACGAGTAGGCCCCGGGTCTCACTTCGTTCGCCCGGGGTGACACCAGTGTTTGTGGCGTGTTTTCTTCGATTGAATTGCAGGGGAAGAAGGGCGCAATCCGTCTTCGCAATGCACTGTCAATCCGCCCCCTAAAATGCCCCGTCATAGGCCCGCCGCTCGATCCGGCAGGCCAGCAGCGTGAATCCGTCCCGCCGCAAGGCGGCCTCGGCTTCCGAGCGGAGCGTTGCCGCGTCTTCCACCCACAGGCCATGGCCGCCATAGGCGCGGGCGACGGCCGGGAAATCCGTTTCGCCGAAATCGACACCGACATTCGGGCGCTGGCTGGAGCGCTGTTTGAGTTCGATCAGGGCAAGGCTGGTGTCGACAAGGACGCAGATGATGACCGGGATCTTCAGGTCGCGCAGGGTCGAGAGTTCGCCGAGGCACATTTCAAGGCCTGCATCACCGACAAAGGCGATGACGGGAGACTGCCCCTCCACCACCCGGTGGCCCATGGCGAGCGGCACGGCGCAGCCCATGGTGCAGAGCGCGGAGGATTGCAGCATCTGGCGCGGCATCGGGCAGCGCCAGATCTGGCTGACGAGAATGCGGTGCGCGCCGCTGTCGGCGGTCGCGACCGTGTCGGCCGGCATCACTTCGCGCAAGGTGTGGAAGACCGTGCCCGGGCCCCAGCCTGATTTCTCAGGCGCGAAGGCAGCGTCGAGCTCGGCGCGGATCTTTTCCGGTTCCCCCCCGGGCCAGGAGGGTTTGGCCTGTTCGCGCGCTTCGCTGAGGAGATCAAGCGCCGGTTTGACGGCGCAGCGCAGCGTGGTGCTGACCGAGTGCATGCCATGGGTTCTGAGCACCGGCGTCACATCGATGACCGGCGCATCTTCTGCCCACGGGTTGCGCCAGTTGACGCGCATCTCGATCGGGTCGTAGCCAAGCAAAAGGATGCAGTCGCTCTGGTTGATCAGCGGCAGCAGGTGACCGTCCGCCTTGGGCGAGAGCCCCGCACCACCCAGAGCCAGCTTGTGGTTTTCGTCGAGGAGACCCTTGCCCTTGTAGCTGGTGACAAGCGGTATCCGGAACGTCTCGCAGAAGCTGGTGATGGCGGCGGATGCGTTTTCGTTGACGGCATCGACGCCGGCAAGGGCGATCGGCCGTTCAGCCTTTGCAAAGAGCTGGAGTGCGGTGGCAAGGTCCGTCCCGGCAGCAGGGGCGCTTGCGACGGGCGAAGACTGGAAGCTGCTGCTCCAGGCTTCCTTTGTCCCGGCCTCGGCAACGCGGATCGGCACGTCGATATGAACCGGGCCCGGCTGGCCGTCGAGGGCAATTGCCAGCGCCTTTTCCATCATCACGTCGAGCGCGCCGAGGCGGGCGGAGAAGCTGGCCTTGACGATGGGGCGCAGGAGCTGCTGGTGATCGAAGACCTGATGGGTGTAGCTTTCGGCCTCGGCCTGGTCGACGCAGCCGGTGAGGAATATCAGCGGCACACGGTCCTGCCACGCATTGGCAACCACGTTGACGGCATTGGTGGCGCCCGGACCCAGCGTTGCCAGCAGAACCCCAGGCGCGCCGTCCGCGTGCCAGCCGCCCTCGGCCATGAATCCACCGGCATTTTCATGCTTCACCAGCACGAATTTGAGCCCCGCCTCGTCCAGCGCCTGCATCAGCGCCAGAACCTCGCCGCCCGGAATACCGAAGGCGTGGCGGCAGCCCGCCGCATGAAGTTTGCCCGCGATGATATCGGCACCGGTGGTCATTTGCTGCTGTGTCCTGTTGTGGCCGGTTTTGGCGAGATTGGTCCAAGGTCGAGAATGCCCCGCGCGGCAAGATCTTCGAGCGTTGCCGCCTCAAGGCCGAGATGGCGGGTCAGCACATCCACCGTGTCCGCGCCCACAAGCGGCGGTGCGGCACGGTAGGTGACGGGCGACTTTTCCAGATTGATCGGCGAACCGATGAGATCCACCGTTCCGCTTGAAGGATGCGGCAGCGTGATGCGCATTTGCCGGGCGAGGATCTGCGGGTCGGCGAAGACCTGTTGCAGATCGTTGACCGGGCCGCAGGGAACGCCGGCAGTCTCAAGCTCGGCGATCCAGACGGCGGCGGTCTTCTCGATGGTGAGGCGGCGCAGGATCGGGATCAGCTCCGTGCGGTTGCGCACCCGGTCGGCATTCCTGGCAAAGCGCGGATCCGTTGCCAGCTCCGGCGCTCCGGCAACCGCGCAGAATTTTTGAAACTGGCTGTCGTTGCCGACGGCCAGGATGAAGGAGCTGTCGGAACCCGGGAAGGTTTCGTAAGGAACGATGGTCGGGTGGCCGTTGCCGAGCCGGCCCGGCACCTTGCCGGAGGCGAGATAGGCAACACCCTGGTTGATCAGCCAGGAGACCTGGGCATCCAGAAGCGAGATGTCGATATGCTGGCCTTCGCCGGTGGTGTTGCGATGGTTGAGCGCCGCGAGGATCGAGACGGTGGCATACATGCCGCACATGACATCGGCGATGCCGGTGCCGCATTTCGTCTCCGTGCCGCCTTCCTCGTCCGGGAAGCCGGTCAGCGACATGATCCCTCCCATGCCCTGGATGAGGAAATCGTAGCCTGCCCGGTGAGCGTAGGGGCCCGTCTGGCCAAAGCCGGTGATGGAGCAATAGATGAGCTTCGGATTGCGGGCTTTCAGCGTCTCATAGTCAAGCCCGCGGCGCTTCAGGTCGCCGACCTTGAAATTTTCCACCAGGATGTCGGCTTTTTCAGCCAGATCCGCGATCAGCCTCTGCCCCTCGTCGCTCGCCAGATCGACAGCGACGGACGCCTTGTTGCGGTTGGAGGAGAGGTAATAGGCGCTTTCCGCCGTCTCGTTGCCCTCGGCATCCTGCAGGAAAGGCGGTCCCCAGCCGCGGGTATCGTCTCCCCGCCCCGGCCGCTCGATCTTGATCACCTCCGCCCCGAGATCGCCCAGGATCTGGGTGCAAGTCGGACCGGCAAGGATGCGGGAAAGGTCAAGGACAACAAGGCCGGCAAGAGCGCCGGGCGCGGCAACGGGGTCTGACAAGGCTCACCTTTTCAAGAATTCTTTCCCGGTAAAGGCCACGGCGGACAATCGGCGTCAATGGGGGCGGCACCGGTGTGCGGACAAGCCAACTCACATTGTCGTTAGAAAGAGGCTGGGACCGGCTGGTCTATTCGGGTCTCGGCCCATAACGGCTTCGCCGTTCACCCCCATCCCTAACCCTTCCCCACAAGGGGGAAGGGAACCCGCTGCGGGCTGTGATGGCGCGATTTTTCCGGTTCCGAGTTCCGACCGCGCAAGGGTATTTCTGTCCTATTCACACAAGCGGCTTTGTCGGCAAGGCCCCCTCCCCCTTGTGGGGAGGGTCGGGGTGGGGGTACCGGCGCAGCCGAGAGGCCGATTCCTACACAGTTCTCACCCACCTCAACTCCACCCCTTCATTTCAGCCAGCTCCTTCCAGGCGCGTTCGATCCAGATGGCGCGGACGCTGTGGCCGCCGGTGTGGAGGCAGAGTTCCAGGAAGCCTTGTTGCGGCTGCCAGGTCTCGCAGGAGAGATCGTCTTCCGTGTAGGTCTGCGGCTTGGTGTCGGCGAGGCCGGTCTGACGGCGCCAGACGTCGAAGCTCTTGAAGACGTCGCCCTGTTTCCATCTGCCGCCGCCAAGCCAGCGGCCTTCCAGCGGCACCACGGTGTCGGTCGTGCCATGCACATGGAAGAGATAGGGCGTCTCAGCCGGGCATGATTGGGGCAGCGGCTCCCAGAAGGCGCCGGCGATCGGCGCATAGCCGGCAAAGAGCTGCGAATCCTCGCAGGCCGTGTACCAGGTCATGAACCCGCCGGAGGAGAACCCGGAGAGCATGGTGCGGTTGCGGTCGATGCCGAAACGGTCGGTGAGATCCTTGAGGACACCTTCGAAGAAAGCGGGCTCGTCGCGCAGACTGCGCGGCGAGGTCGGGAAGGACCAGCGTCCCTCCCTGCCCTGAACGGCGACAAAGGCAACGCCGAGTTCGTCCGCCATGTCGCGGAAGCTCTTGTTGCGGATCTCGTTGATCGCCTTGCCGCGATGACCGTGCAGGAAGAAGATCGCGCCGAGCGGCTTGTCGGCCGGAGGGTTTGACGGCAGGTGGATGTAATATTCCCCGTCCTGGACCTCGCACGGCATCTCCTCGCCACAGCTCGCAGTTGCCGCGGCTTTCGCAGACGGCCCATAGGCGGTTGCGGCGAACGCGAATGCGCTCGCCAGCGCTCCAAGGCCAAGGGCCGCGTTCACGGCAGTTTTTCGTGTCAGAAGAGAAAGTATCGCCGCCGGCATGAAGTGCTCCTTGCGCGGATAAAGACAATTGCCCCGCTCCGCGAGTAAGGATGGCTTTCGGGCGGCATTTGTCCAGCAGCCGGTTTTCACAAATCGGCGAGATGCCGGATCGAAGACCCTAATCCCACGCACCTTCCGTCGGGATGTTGAGCACCCGGCCGCAATGCTTGCAGTGGACCGCGTCGGGGTCGTGGCGGCTGAGGCCGCAGTCGGGGCACGGCAGGTTAACCTTGCTCGGACGGAAGATCGTCTGCACCAGCCGCAGGAACAGCGCCACACCGAAGATCATGATCAGGACAGTGAGCAGCCGGCCAATGCTGTCGGTCATGGTGATGTCGCCGAAGCCGGTCGTGGTCAGCGTGGTGACGGTGAAATAGAGCGCGTCGAGGTAATTGTTGATGTTCGGATTGCGGTCGTCCTCGACCACGAACACGATAGCCGTGACGACGAAGATGAACACCATGAGATTGATCGTCGACTGGAAGATCTCCTCGTTGCGCCGGAACCAGCTCGATGCATCGCGCAGCTCCTTGAGGAGGTGATAGGAGCGCATCAGACGCAGCATGCGCACGACACGCAGGAACGCGAAGTTTTCCAGGAAGGCCGGCGCGATCAGCGAGGCGACGACGACGACATCGGCCAGCGACGTGAAGCTGAAGACATAGCGGGCGGGCCGGACGGCGGCGATCAGCCTGGCGACATAGTCGAGCGCCAGGACGGCGGCGATGATGAAGTCCAGTTCGTGGTGGTGCCGTGCCGGATCCAGCACCGACGAAACGATGAAATAGCCGATCGTGATCAGGTCGAAGGCAAGGAGAACATAACGGAAGATGCGGGAGCTGGTGGCATTGCCATAGTAGAGGCGACGCAATCGGGACTGCAGATTCCGTTTTGTTTCCGCCATTCACCGTTCCTCTGCCTTTGTCCGGCCGTGCCGGCTGGAAACAAGGTCATTCGTGCAAGTGCCGCACGAGCTTGCTGCAAACAAGCTGTTTATTCTCAAGCCCGCCCGAACTAAGGTCCGCTCACAACCAAATAGGGCCATCAGGACCCTATCAGAACGGGAACGTTACATGTTTGATTTGACGGGACAAGTTGCTGTCGTGACCGGTGCAAGCCGTGGCATCGGCGAAGCAGCCGCGCGCAGCCTTGCCAAGTACGGCGCCAAGGTGGTTCTGGCGGCCCGCTCCAGCTCCGACATCGAGCGCATCGCCGGCGAAATCAGGGCCGGCGGCGGAGAAGCGGCAGCCGTCACCTGCAATGTCGCTGCCTTTGAGGAAGTGGTCAAGGCCGTGCAGTTTGCGGTGGAGACCTTCGGCGGCCTTGACATCCTGGTCAACAATGCCGGCGTCATCGAGCCGATCGACCGCATCGAGGATAGCGACCCCGAGGCCTGGGGCGAGGTCATCGATATCAATGTAAAGGGTGTCTATTACGGCATCCGTGCCGCCGCGCCGCACATGCTGTCGAAGGGCGCCGGCACCATCGTCAACATCAGCTCGGGCGCCGCCGTCGGCGCGCTGGAAGGCTGGAGCCATTATTGCGCCTCCAAGGCAGCGGCCCTGTCGCTGACCCGATGCGCCGACAAGGAATTCGGCGACAAGGGCGTGCGCGTCGTCGGCCTCAGCCCGGGCACCGTGGCCACCCAGATGCAGGTCGACATCAAGACCTCCGGCATCAACCCGGTCAGCCAGCTGGACCCATCCGTCCATATTCCGGCCGCGTGGGTCGGCGAAGCCATCTCATGGCTCTGCACCAGGGCGGGCGACGCCTATCGCGGCGTCGACTGCTCGTTGCGCGACGAAGACGTGCGCAAGTCGGTCGGGTTGATCTGACTGCTTCTGGAAGCAGATGCGGACAACTCGCGTTTGCCCAATGTTTGATCCTCGAAGCCGTACTACGGCGTCGCCGTGTACCCCCATCCCTAACCCTTCCCCACAAGGGGGAAGGGGACCAGCTGCGATCCAGAATAGAAGCGTTGCCCGAAATTCAGTCGAGCGATGCAGAGAAACTTCAGCATTTGCAACCGATGAGGCTTTTCCGGCCAGGTTCTCTCCTTTTGTGGGGAGGGATTTGGTGGAGGGCAACGGCACAGCCGAACCTATGTTCGGGAGCTCTGCCGAGATCACCTAACTCTCCTGCGTCATCCCGGACGCAGCACAGCGGAGATCCGGGACCGGGGTGCCGGAGTGTTTCGAGGTTGTTTCAAACCACTCAACACCTGGGCTCCCCGGTCCCGGCTCGCGCTGCGCTTGGCCGGGATGACGGAAGAGAGTGAAGCAAAACGGCGGCCGAAGCCGCCGTTTTCTTCATGCTGATGCCGATTGATCAGGCAAGCACGGTGTCCTGGCTGGCGCCCAGATTGAGGCCGAGAATGACCGGGTCGTGGTCGGAGGCGGCGAAGGGGTCCTCATTGTAGAAGCCCGCATCCGTGAAGCTCTGGTCGTAGTTGAGCAGATCCGGCTCGTCGGCATTGATGTGCCATTCGGTGAGGCCGGTCACCTGGGAAGCCAGGCTGCCCGTTGCCAGTGCCTGGTCGAGCGTGCCCTGCTGGCCGTCGAAGACATAGCTGTAGGCCTCGTCCTGGCCGATGAACAGGTCGACAAGATCCGTGTATCCGGCACCGTCGCGTACGGCCTGGACCGGATCTTCCTCGGCATAGGCATTGAAATCGCCCATCAGCAGATAGTCCGCATCGTCAATGCCGAGGCCCGACAAGGCATCCTTGTAGGTGCTGTCGAGCCAGGCGGTGAGCTCGGACGCTGCGTCCGCACGCACCTGGTTCCAGAAACCCTGGCCGTTGCCCTGATCATAGTTCGGATCCGCCAGAAGGCCGGCGAGCGCCGCCTGGACGGCCGCGACTTCGCCTGCGGGAACGGATCCGTTGTCGAGTGCCGACTGGACGCCTTCGGCCAGATCCACAAGGCCGCTGTCGCCCTTTGACTTGAAGTGGTTGGAGGCGAGCGTGAACACTTCGCCATTCTCGTCCTGGAAGGTCGCGACGGTGGTTGGCCGGTTGCGCTGGAAGTTGCCGAGCTGGTCGCTGGAGGAAACATAGCCGTTCAGGAATTCGGCGATGGCCCAGGTGTCCGAGGAAGAGCTCTCCGCGAAGGTGAGCGCGTCTGCGTGAATCAGGGACAGCTTGGTAGTGTCGTAGATCATGCCGGTCATGATGGCATCGGTGCCGAGATACCCGTCACCACCCAGCGGATTGACATAGTCGTAGACAGCACCCGTACCGTCGGCCAGGGCCTTGGCGTTGAGGGCATCGACCAGCGCGGCGATGGCGGATGCATCGTCAAAGCCGTTGTTTTCGATCTCCTGCAGGGCGAAGACTTCGGCGCCGGTCTTGATCATCGCGTCGACGATCTTGGCGGTCTGGCGGTCGAACTCCGCCTGGTTATCGGCCCCGCGCGGATCGAGATCGCCATTCGGGCCGGTGCCGCCGGAGAAGGTGGTGAAGAAGTTCAACACGTTGAAGCTCGCCACCTGGATTTCGCCGCCGACATCGTCCGGCGTCTGCTGCCGGGCACCGGAATTGGTCGCCTCGTCAATATCGAGCGTGCCGTCGACCAGGATCTTGTATTCGCCGAAGTCGTAGGTCAGCACACCTTCGATGGCGGAGTTCAGCTCCGCGCCGAGACGCAACGTCGGGCCGCCGGCGGTGAAGTCGTCGCCCGCACTCAAAATGCCGTCGCCATCGTCCCCCGCCGTGGTGTTGGCGACATAGGCATAGCTGTCCGGGTTCTGGATCGAGACACCGTCGGAGATGACGATCCGGTTGTTGGTGTTGGCTTCCACATGAGCCGCAATCTCGTCCGCCTGGGTCTGGGCGTCATAGAGCTGGGTCGCCTGTGTCTGGGTCCCGGCGCTGACGGTGATCTCGCCGTAGCGGTCGAAATTGAAGTTCTCGATGATGGTGAGCCGCTCGTCCGTAACACCGCTCGTCACCGAGATACGCATGCCCTCGTATTGCTCGAAGTTCTTTGAAATCTGCGAGAGCTGGATGGATGCGGCCGTCGGCAGGGTGGTCGTGCCGGTCTTGGTGATGCCGGTGACGCCGCCAAGCTGGGTAAGGCCGAAGAACTCCTCGACCGTGCCCGCCACATCGACGACGTCGCCGGCAATTACGGTGGGCGCGCCGCCGGTAAAGACGAAAATACCTTCCGAGGTCAGGGCGTTGCCGTCGGCATCCACATCCTCTTCCTGCAGGAAGAAGCCGTTGCCTGTGGTATAGGTGACCACTGCCGAGACCAGCACATAATTGCCGACAAGCAGGCTGGCCGAACCGGAGCCCTGGATTTCGGAGATGAAGTGGGCTGTCGGATCGGTGCCGCCGCCGCCGCTATTGGCTGCGCCCTTTGTCTCTGCAGCCGGGTTGTTCCAGCTGCCGTCCTCGTTGCGCTGGAGAGAGAAGCCCACTTCCGTGGAATTCGTCTCGCCAACTCCGATATCGGTGGAGGTGACCGTCGTCCCCGCAATCTCCGCGTCGAAGCTGCCTTCATAAGAGAGGAACTCGACCACGTTGTTGCCGTTGACGAGTGCGACGCCATCCGGAGAGCCGTTCTGGATGCTCGCAGGCTCCCAGACATAGTAATCGTAGGTCCCGTCGCTCGTATGGTTCAGTGCCGCCAGATCGATGCTCGAATAGGAAGCGCCGTCGTTGCCGTTGATCAACTGAACCTGAAGGCCGGAAACGTCGGCATTTGCATTGACCCGAATCTCGACGAACTCGCCAACATCGACGCCGGCGTTGTCGTAGTGCAGCTCGTTGATCCGGGCCTCGGTCAGCGGCACGGAACCGCCGCTGTTATCCGCGCCCTTCGTTTCCGGTGCGGCTGCGTTCCAGGAACCGTCGCCGTTTCGCTGGAGGGAATCGCCGATGGCCGTGTCGCCATCCTCGGCAACGCCGACATCGGTGGACGTCACCTCCACGCCTTCGATGACCGTTGTGATCGCGCCCTCATAGGACAGGAACCCCACCACCTCACCGGCATTGACCAGCGCGATGCCGTCCGGTGCCCCGTTCTGCATGCCGTTCGCCGGAAGATCCCAGACGTAATAGTCGTAGGTGCCGTCGGTCGTCATGGTCAGAGTGGAAACTGCGGCCAGATTGTACGCGGCCCCCCCGTTGCCGTTGATCAGCCGTACGTCCAGCTCCGAAACATCGGCGCCGGCATTGACGCGGATTTCGACGAACTCGCCGACATCACCACCGGCATTGTCGTAGTGGAATTCGTTGATGCGGGCGTTGAGCTCAACACCAGGCGCCTCGTTTGCAGCGCCTTTGGTTTCGGCGGAAGCCTCGTTCCAGCTGCCGTCCTCGTTGCGCTGGAGCGAGAAGCCCACTTCCGTGCTGCCGCTTTCCTCGACGCCGATATCGGTCGAGGTGACAAGCTGGCCGCCGATGGAGGCTTCAAAGGTGCCCTCATAGCTGAGGAACTCCAGCACGGCGCCGCCATTGACAAGGGCGATGCCGTCCGGAGCCCCGTTCTGCAAGCCGTTTGCCGCCAGGTTCCAGACGTAATAGTCGTGGGTTCCGTCGGAGGTCTTGTCGAGCGTGGAAACGTCGATGCGACCATATTCCGAACCGTTGGAACCGTTCATCAGCACGATCTGCAGGAAGGAGACGTCATCGCCCGCCGCGGTGCGGATCTCGACGAATTCGCCGACATCCCCACCGGCATTATCGTAGTGGAACTCGTTGATGCGTGCGTCGACGTCCGGAATTTCCTGAACGTCGGTGACATTGACGGTAAGCGCCTGGCTGCTGGCGGCACCTTCCGTGTCCGTCGCGGTGACGATCAGATCATAGGAATTGTCGCCGTCCGTATCGGACGGCACTTCATAATCCGGAGCCGATTTGAAGCGGATTTCGCCGCTTACAGGGTCGATGGTGAAGAGCTCCGCATCCACACCTGAGAGCGAGAAGGTGACGCCGTCGCTATCGACATCACTCGCCGTGGCTGTTGCCACGACTTGCGTTCCGTTCTCGGCATAGTCGGTGCTGGAGACAAGCTCCAGAGCCGGAGCATCATTGGTACCGGTGACGGTGACGAAGACAGTCGCCGTCGTTGCACCGCCGCGGCCGTCATCGACGGTGTAGGTAAAGCTGTCGGTGACGCTCTCGCCCTCCTTCAGGGCGTCGAAGCTGCCGGCCGGCGAATAGACGATCTGGCCATCGGCAAATGTGATCGCCGCTCCGAGCGCGCTCACCGCATCGCCCCCCGTGACGGTCAGCATGTCGCCGTCGAAATCCGTGTCGTTCGCCAGAAGATCGGCCGCGGCTAGCGTCAGGGCCGTGTCTTCATCCGTTGCGGCCACGTCGTCCTGCGCCAGGACCTGGTTGTTGCGGCCGTCGAGATAGAGCGTGTAGTCCTCTTCGGCGAAATGCAGGGCTTCGACATTCGTGAGGTAGTCGACCTCCACCGGTCGGCCGGCGTTGCCGAGACGGGTAACGAGCGCTGTGGTGGAGAACCAGTTGCGGCACAGGTTGATGTCATAGTCGAAGATCGACCCGTCGAAGGCGGCGGTGTCGAAGCCGCGGCCGCCATCGATATAGTCATTGCCCTTGCCGCCACGGATCCAGTCGTCGCCGCTGCCGGCAAAGACCGTGTCATCCCCCTTGCCCGCGTCGATCCGATCGTTGCCCCGGCCGGCGAAAACGGTGTCGTTGCCGCCCTTGGCGCGAATGATGTCATCGCCGTCGAAGCCGATGATGAAATCGGACCAATTTGTGCCGTTCAGAATATTTGAGCGATGATCGCCAAACACGAAACCGAAAGGAAAATGCCAAGCCATGTTACTCCACCCCGAATTGTCGACTGAACTGGGGCGGTAGGTAGTCCATGCCCCGTGTCAAATTCGTGTCAGTCTTCTGACTTTTGACCGCATGGACAAGAGAAATTTAGCCGGGAAAATAATGCTTTAGCCGTAAAAGGATTAAGAAAACTCAACTATCGGCAGGTGGCGCAACCTGATCGCCGCGTTTCAAGACACTGTCCCAATTAAGATATTCCGCATCCGCAGATTTACGCATACGTCATGCGACTTAAAGTTATCTAAACTAAATCTACAACTGAAAAATTTTTTACGCGGCGGAGAAATTCGCAAAATATAGACCTGAACCCAAGGCTCCGGAATCAAAAGAGGGCCGCATTGCGGCCCTCCCATGAGATCGACGTGACTTGTTGTCCGGATCAGATCCCAGCGAAACCGTTCAATACCAGAGGCTGCTCCAATACCGTTCCGTTCCGCCCAGACACATGGGCCACGCACCGATACTCATTAGACATGGGCACACCTCCTTTCATTTGTTGACGATAAGAAGAGTGTGGGGTCGCTGTCGCGGTTTCACAAGCCCAAAATCTAACCGTGGTTGCCAATCGATTACGCTATGCACAGGAGTGTCACCCTGGTGCCACAGCCTTGTCCGCGATCGCGCGGAAGACGATATCCAGCTCGGCGGCAAGATCCGTCAGGTTCTGCCCTCCTTCCACCATGTAGGGCGCGAAGACGAAGCTCGGCGTTTTCCAGGAGAGCGTCCCGGTTCCGTCACTGTTTTCCGTCACATAAAAGCGGATCGGAGCCTCGATACCGGCGGCAACCGACGCCTCCAGCATCCGTACGGCATAGTCATTGCGGTAGACCCCAATGACCCGGTTGCCCGGGATGGTCAGGCCCCGCCCTTTCGCGCCGTCGGACGCGCTGGCCTGGGTGATCAGCCCCATGCCTTCGTCCTTGATGGCCGCTTTCAGGTCCTCGAGAAGCCCGGAATAGCTCTTGGACGTTGCCACCACTTCCCAGCCCTGCCGGCTGGACAGGCTTTCGGCACGGGCACCTGCGACAACGGCAAAACTCAACAGAACAAAAAGAAGGAAGCGATGCATGGCGGTCTCCGGAAAAAGTTTGACTGGCGGCGGTCACCTTAGCCCCGGCCGGGTCACGGAGACCTCACAATGAGGTGTGGCGATGGCGCCAAGTGACCGCAGGCGCATGGGAACCGTCAATCCATCCCCAGCTTCAAACGCAGGTGGGTGCCGGCGAGGCTGCCGATAAAGCCGAAGACCAGCCACAGCCAGCCATGCAGCGACCCGGAGACCAGACCGCCGAGATACGCACCGATGTTGCAGCCATAGGCGAGCCGCGCCCCGTAACCCATCAACAGCCCGCCGGCGATTGCCGTCAGCACGTCGCGGCGGCTGAGATGCCAGACCGGCGCAAACTTGCCGGCGAGCGCGGCGGCCGCCATGGCTCCGAGGATGATCCCGAAATCCATGACGGATGTGGTGTCGCGCAATACAGAATTTTCCAGCGCGCTGCTCTGCCATTGCCAGGAAGGCCAGTCGGCAACCGGAATTCCGACCGCCTGAAAGATCTTGGCGCCCCAGAGGGCAAACGCGGAGGTAATGCCCCAGGGCCGCCCGACGACAAGGAAGGTGGCAATGCCGACAAGAGCCAGCATGATTGCACCCAGCATCGGCGACCAGGGGCCCATCAGGATCGACTCCGTCGGACGCTGCGGCGCAAGGGTGCCGTGCGTCCGCCGCTCGATGGCGATGGTTGCCAGCGTCAGGGCCCCGAGCACTGCCGCGGTCAGCAGAAAGGCGCCGATCGCGCCGAATTCCTGGACTAGCGAGAGCGGCTTCAGGCTCGGCAGCCTCCCCCAGAGATGCAGGTGCGCGGTGGCGGCGACGGAGCCGAGCACGAAGGCGGCGAGCGTAATCATCATGCGGGTGGAGCCTCCGCCGGCAGTGAACAGCGTACCGGAGCCGCACCCGCCCCCCAGCTGCATGCCGAGGCCGAACATGAAGGCGCCAAGCGCCGCGGCATAGCCGAAGGGAAAGACAAAACCGTTCGTCTTCCAGCCGACCGTTTCCCCCCAGTAGATCAACGGAAAGGAGACGGCGCTGGTCAGAAGGATCAGAACGAACTGGGCGCGCAATCCGCCGCCGCGCCTTTCGGTGACGATCCGCCGCCAGGCCGCCGTGAAGCCGAAACTGGCGTGATAAAGCGCAAGACCTGCAAGGCCTCCGATCAGCGTTGCCAAGGCCTGTCTCGGTCCGGCTTCGCCATAGGCGCCCAGCGCCACCAAGGCCAAAAGCACCGCGGCAACGCCGGCAATCCCGGCCTGCGATTTTCGAACGGCAATAGTCATTGTCTCAAGCTTACCCATGAAGGTGTTTCATCTTTCGGGCGCAGGCAGATATCGGCCAGCGGGAAGAAAATGCCAAGTTCGCATTTCCGGCCATAATTTCGCAACGGAGCTCACATAAGCCGTTCTACACAATGCCAACACCTTTTTGTGTTTTGCAGTTCATGAGCCACCTGCGGAAATTTTAGCATGAACCAATCATACAGCTGGACGTTTGCGACCAAAGTCGGCGGGACCGGGTCCGGCAAGCTCAGCCTGGAAAACAAAAAGGCCTCTCATGCGTCTTAGTGATCAATTCGGATACGAGCTCACACTCTCGGACAAGGACGCGCTCGCCGCCTGGAACGAGACCGTCAGGGCCTTTCTGGCGCATGGCAAGGCCACACCGCAGCATCTGGAAACCTGCCTCCGCTTTGCGCCCGATTTCGCTCTCGGCCACGCCGCCCGCGGCCTCTTCTGCCTGCTGCTGGGCCGCCGGGAACTGACCGGAACGGCAAATGAATGCCTGGCAATCGCCCGCACCTCCGCCTCGCATACGCCGCTGACCGCGCGGGAAACGGCTGTTATCGACGCGCTTGGCTCCTGGCTGCAGGGCTATCCGACACGCTCGGCAGACCTCCTGGACGCAATGCTGGTCAAGGTGCCGGAAGATGCCCTGATCATGAAGCTCGTCCATGCGATCCGCTTTGTGCTCGGCGACGCCACCGGCATGCGCCAATCGATCGAGCGCATCCAGGCGGCCTACAGCGAAGACCACCCGGCCTATGGCTACCTGCTCGGTTGCCGGGCCTTCTCGCTGGAGGAGACCGGCGCCTATCGCCAGGCGGAAGCCACCGGCCGCCGGGGGCTCGAGTTTGCCCGCGACGATGCCTGGGGCCTTCATGCCGTTGCCCATGTCCACGACATGACCGGCCGCTCCGAAGAAGGCGCCGGCTGGCTGGAGAACCATCCGGACGGCTGGTCCCATTGCAACAATTTCGGCTACCATGTCTGGTGGCACCTGGCATTGATGTATCTGGACCAGGGCGATGCCGACAAGGCGCTGGCGCTCTACGACAGCGATATCCGCAAGGACAAGACGGACGACTACCGCGACATTTCCAATGCCGCCTCGCTGCTGGTGCGCCTGGAACTGGAAGGCGTCAATGTCGGTTCCCGCTGGGACGAGCTGGCGCTTCTCTCCGACAAGCGCGCCGAGGACGGCTGCAACGTCTTCGCCGATCTGCATTACCTGCTGGCACTGCTCAACGGCGGCCGCCGCATGGGTGTCGAGCGGCTGCTCACCGGCTTCCGGCAACGCGCCCTGAGCGAGACCGATATCGGCGGCATCACCACTGAAGCGGGCCTGCCAACGGGACTTGGCCTGGAACAATACCGCAAGGGCAACTACGCCTCCGCCTTCTCGCTTCTGAGCACTGCAAGAGACAGTCTCCATACGGTTGGCGGCTCGCACGCCCAGCGCGACGTGTTCGAACGGATCACCATTGACGCAGCCCTTCGTGCCGGATTGCCGGACGATGCGGAAAGCCTTATTAGGAGCCGCTCCCGCAAGCGCGGCGCTCTTGACCGGTTCGCCGAGCAACGCCTTGACACCTGCGAAAAAATGCATCGCGCCCAGCGGGTCATGGAAGACAAAAAACTCAGGGCAACCGGCTCGGTCTGATCCCGGCCCGGTAAGCCTTCTCCTTGCCTGCTTTCAGGCCTACTTCTGGAACCGACGTGAACGCTCACTCTCAAACGAAACGCCCCCGCGACCCGCGGCTCGATTTTTTCCGCGGGCTCGGCATGTTCATCATCTATGTCGCCCATCTGCCCAATAACTGGTGGACCCTCTGGATTCCCGCCCGGTTCGGCTTTTCCGACGCAACGGAAATCTTCGTCTTCTGCTCGGGAATGGCCTCGGCCATCGCCTTCGGCAAGATCTTCGACATTCACGGCTGGGGCATGGGCGCGGCGCGCATCGTGCACCGCATGTGGCAGGTCTATTGGGCCCATATCGGCCAGATCCTGGTGATCGCCGTCGGCCTTGCCCTCGTGCATTACAGCGGCTACCTCACCGAATGCTGCAACCTGACCGAAAACTATCTCGCCTCGCTCAATATCCAGCACCTTTACGACAACACCGAGCAGTCGCTGCCCGGCTTGCTGACGCTGACCTGGGTGCCGAACTATTTCGACATCCTGCCGATGTATATCGTCATCCTGGCGCTGGTTCCGGCGATCATGCTGCTGGCGCGCTACTCGGTTCCGGCGGCGTTCGCGTTCTCGGCCGGGCTCTGGCTTGCTGCCCAGTTCGACTATCTCAGCCTGCCGGCGGAACCCTGGTCGGACCGGGAATGGTTCTTCAATCCCTTCGCCTGGCAGATGCTGTTCTTCACGGGCTTTGCCTTCATGCGCGGCTGGATACCGGCCCCGCCGGTGAACCGGTCGCTGATCGTGCTGTGCGCCGCGGTACTCGTGATCACGCTGCCCTTTGCCTATTTCCGCTTCTACAGCGAGCACCATTGGGACTTCGCTCTTGCGCGGGAGATCCGTGCCGCAATCCAGCCGCTGTGGATCAAGACAGAATTCGGCCTCTTCCGCTATCTCCACTTCCTGGCGCTGGCCTATCTCGCCTGGGTCGCCGCCGGCGAGCACGGCAAGCGCCTCATCGGGCATGGCGAACTCTCGGGCCGGTTCGTGCGCGTTGTCCAGAAGGTCGGCCAGCAGTCGCTGCCCGTCTTCATGGCCAGCCTCGTCATCGCCCAGGCGGCCGGCATCCTGCGCGACATGGTCTGGGGCCGCGGCGAGTGGATCCCGCAGATCCTTGCAAACCTGCTCGGCTTCCTGGCGCTGATCGCCGTTGCCTATGTGGCCGGCTGGTTCAAGAGCAATCCCTGGCGCAAGCCGCCGGCAACCTCGTCCTCCGGCCCGTCGGACCGGCCGAAGTCGCCTCCGGCAGACGACAGCGACCAGATGGCAAGGACCAGGGCAGGCGCCCGGGAACCGGCCCTCTCCTGAGGCTGTCTCCTGAGGCTGTCCGGGTTGCCGGTCACTTATACCAACCTCAACAAATATGAGCCCATCTGATTGCGCTGTTCCGGTTTTCCGGCAAGGCGCGTTGCGCAGGACGGCCTGACTGGCCGTTCAAGCGGCGCTACGCGATCCGGCGATCCGGAACAGGCCACCCAATCGCGGTCAGATCGGCTCCAATTTGTTGAGGTTGGTATCATTCCTGTCATCGCATTCCGAAACAGAAACGCCCGGGGAAGTCAGCTTCCCCGGGCGTTTTCGTAAGACTTGCGTTGAGGCTTGGCTCAGTGCAGCGAGGCCATTTCCAGATCGGCCTCGAAGGCGTTGGCAACCGCCGCCTCGCGGCTGTCGGCGAGAAGGATCGGCGTGCCGTCGGCATTCAAAAGCGCATAAAGCGTCATGTTGTCATGCAGCGGCGGGACGTCCGGGAACATCTCCTTGAGGTCGCGTGCCTTGATCGGCTTGATATAGGCAACGTCACCCGTGCCGAGTTCGGTCAATTCGTCGACCGACATGAATTCGGACCAGCTGGTCTTGTCTGCCCATGACGGGCTATCGGGCTTGTGCATCAGTATTCTCCATCTGTTAGCCGACGAGGGTCTATTCGCCGCTGGAGATTTCTATTTTTCGTATGACACGCTCGGGTTCCGGGCGGGCCAGGTCGATGGACAGCAGTCCATCCTTGAGGTCGGCTCCAAGGATCTCGATCCCCTCGGCCAGGACAAAAGCCCGCTGGAACTGACGGGCTGCGATGCCGCGATGCAGGTACTGCCTGGTCTTGTCGTCCACCTGACGGCCCCGGATCACCAGCTGGCTCTCCTCTACGGAGACTTCAAGCTGCTCCCTGGTGAATCCGGCCACTGCGAGAGTGATCCGGATGACATCGCCCTGGCCTTCGGTCTTCGGAAGCCGTTCGATGTTGTAGGGTGGGTATCCGTCATTGGCTGCCTTGGAAACGCGATCGAGCACGCGCTCGATGTCGTCGAACCCAAGCATGAACGGGCTAGAAAACGCTGACATGCGTGACATCCTCAAAGTCCTTGTCGAAGCGACCTTGCGCCCGGACCCTTTTCAAGGCATCCGGACTGGAACCAACCGGTTCCCTTCGTAATTAAATATGGAGCTTCGTTAAAATTGATTCAAGGAGCCCGGATTTCGCACGGTTCCACCATCAATGTTCTGTGAATAGTTCAGGGTCAGGGAACCAAAAGCGGGTTCTGTTTCAAGAACTTCGTCAATGCTGAGACAGCCTGGCGAATGGAGGGCTCATGACGCTCGTCCTGGTGCATGACCAGCCAGCGTTCGGTCTCCATCGCCTCAACCGGGCCCGAGAGGCGCATGAGATCCCCAAAGGCATCGCCGACAAAGGTCGGCAGCAGCATGCGGGCCTGGCCCTTGCGGACCAGGGACAGCGCCAGCGAGGCCTTATTGACGGTGATGCTCGCCTCTGCGCCATGATGCTCTTTCAGCCAGAGCCCCGTCGGCGAATGGGCGTCGTCCTCGACCAGCCCCACCCAGCCGAGTTCCACGTCTCCAGGAAGGCTTGCCGCCTGATAGGCAGCGTATTGCACGACACCGACCTTCTGCCCGGCCAGCCAGGCCTGCTTGGGGCGGCTGTTGCGGATGCCGATATCGATCTGGCGCCGCGCAATGTCCCGGTTCCTGAGATCGGCCAGGAATTCCGGCACCCAGGAACAATCCGGCCTCCAGAAGGCCGTGAGGTTGTCGATCAGCAGGCGGGTGGTCCAGTCTCCGGCGGAAATCCGGATCCGCCGGCGCACCCGGTCGCCCTCCTTCCAGGCCTCGATGCTGCGGGCGGTCTGGTCCATGTCCTCCAGATAGCGCAAAAGATCCTGCGCCGCGGCGGTGAGTTGATAGCCCCGCGCCCCACGCTCCACCAGGCGCAGGTTGAGGCTCTTTTCAAGGGTAGTCACCCGCCGGCCGAGCGTTGCCGGGCTGACGCCGGTCTTCTCCGCGGCACCTGCAAGCCCACCTGCTTTCGCGACGGCCAGAAAGAGCCTCAGATCCTCCCAATCGATATTTCGTTTCATTTTTGAAATCTCGTTTTCAATTAGAAAACATGGAAATAGCCCGTCTCCATGAAACTATCTGCATCATTCCTGAAAATGAAATCAAATCTGAAGGGAGCTGCAGATGCTCATTCCCTATTCCCTGCCCCTGGACAGGAGCGGCCACCAGGCGGCGTCGCATCCCTGGGACGATCCCGTGCGGGCGCTTTATCCGCATCACCGGGAGTTCTGGCCGGCGGACATCCCCGAGCATGTTCTTCTGCAACAACGGAGCCTGCGGCTGGCGCGCAAACGGCGGCGGCTGAAGGTTCTCAAAATCCTGAGGTGGTTTTTCTGGCGCATGCCTGCCTGGACCGGCGGCGGGATCCGGCCGCGCCTTCATTCCAAAGCGCGGCCGGATGCGGTCAGTTTGCCGCTGGCAGCAGGCGGCTGCCGTGCGGATTGTCAATGACCATCTTCCAGCTGCCGTCCGGCTGGCGGCGCAGCACCGCGATGGAAAGCCCCTCACCGGCGATCGCCTTTCCTTCCGGATCGGTGCCGGTCATCGTCCAGGGGGCGATGTGGACGGCAAGATCCCCCTCCACGATCACCTCGTGGCCGGAATAGGTAAATTTCGGCGACACCGAGCGGAACTGGTGAAAGAGGTCACGCGACTGCGCGGCGTCGGACACCGGCTGCCCGGGCTCGAAGGCGATGCTCTGGCTGCTTTCATAGGTTTGCATGACTGTATCGATGTCACCCTTTTCGAAAGAGTCCGTCATCTTTTCGATCAGGGCGACGACATTCTGTTCTTCCGCACTCATGGTTCTGTCTCCTTCTGCAAGGCTGGAATGGGTCATCGCCAGCAGGGCTGCACCGGCGGTGATAAGGGCTCGGATTTTTGTGTTCGGCATGGGTTTCTTCCTTTCGATCGGGCAAGGCGGTGCCAGTCCCGCCCGCTGCCGGGCTGGTTGGTAGGTGTTGAGATACTGGCGGAACTTTCGATCAGATGCCGGGTGAGAGGATCTCGGTCAGCTTCACCCGGATGTCTTCCGGGCATCGCTGCGGCGGAACGGCGTTCTGAAGCTCAAAAGCCTTGAGGCTGTCGATCACCGTGCCGACACGCCGTTTCACCTCGGCGTAGCTTTCAGTGGCCCCAGAGGAATTCACATAGACGCCGGGCGTCAGCCGCCCGGTTGCGACCGCTGCCGGAAGCCGGCGGAGGCAACTGCACTTGGCAGCCTCCGAAACGACGCCGCAATGACGGGAGGTGAAAGCCATGACATCCTCGCGTGCCCGGGACAGACGTTTCCGGTAGGCGGCAGGCGCGATCTCCAGGATGCTGGATGCCTCGCCATGGTCGAGTTCCAGGATATCGCCGAGCACGTAGGCCAGCCGCAGGTCCATGGTGAGGCACAACAGCATCGCCATGGTGCAGGAGACCCTGAGCTCGTTCAGCATCAGCACGTCGTCCGGCGCTTTCGGCGGCTCGGCCACAAGCCCGTCCTCAAGATCGGCTGCGAACATGCCGAAGGTCAGCCCGAGATCCCGGTCCCTGATCTTCTTCGTCGATACCAGGTAGCGCACCGCGACCCGGTAGACCCAGGTCGAAAAGCTGCTCTCGCCCTTGAAGGTGGAGAGTTTCGTCAGAACCAGAATCAGGATTTCCTGGGTTGCTTCCCGGGCATCTTCCGGATCGACCAGAATACGCCGGGATAGCGCATGAACCTGATCCTGGATGCCGTCCAGGACTTTTTCGAGGGCCTTGCCGTCACCCTCCGTGGCAGCCTTGATCAATTCCATTTTCACGCTGATCGCCGTCATATTTTTCAACCCGCTCTTCGGTCTCTTGATATGTTAGAGGGGTTGGGACCTGCATGTGTGACATGTTTTTTTCATTGCCTCGCGACTTGCACCATTTTGAGCAAGGGGCCACTGTGCGCCTCCATTCCTTCCCCTCGAACCACCCGCCCTTCCAAGACGAGCTTTTCAGATGACCCGAGACGACTTTGATGCCTTCTGCAAACAATTGCCTGCGACCTCGAACGTCATCCAATGGGGAAATGCCTCGGTCTGGAAAGTCGGCGGCAAGATCTTTGCAATCTGCTCCGGCTGGGGTGAAGGCGACTTTCCGCGCTTCAGCTTCAAGTGCTCCGACATCTCCTATTCCCTGCTGACCCAGCAGGAGGGCCTGATCCCGGCCCCCTATCTCGCCCGGGCCAAATGGGTGCAGATGGAAGAGGAAGGCGCGCTTTCCGACGACGATCTCAAGGCCTATATCGAGGCGGCGCACAAGATCATCGCAGGAAAGCTCACAAAGAAGCAGCAAAAGGACCTCGGCCTTGCCGGCTGAGATGACGGGCAAGTGGCGCTCGCTCGCCCTGCTCATGCTTGCCGAGATTGCCGGAATGAGCCTCTGGTTCATGTCCGCCGCCATCCTGCCGGATCTGACGCGCGAGTTTCCCATTTCCGACTTTGCCCAGGCGGCGCTCTCCAGCGCCGTGCAGATCGGCTTTGTTGCCGGCGCGGTGACCTCCGCGCTTCTGGGACTTGCGGACCGGATCGACCCGCGCCGGTTTTTCGCCTTCAGCGCAATCCTGGCCGCGGCCTTCAATGCAAGCCTTCTCGTGGTCGAGCCGGGTGGTGTCCTATCCATCCTTGCGCGCTTTGCGACCGGTGTGCTGCTGGCCGGTGTCTATCCGGTCGGCATGAAGATCGCCGTCGGCTGGGGGCGGGATGATCGCGGCTTTCTGGTCGGCACACTGGTCGGTGCCCTCACCTTCGGCTCCGCGGCGCCGCATCTGCTTGCGCTTCTCGGCGGCACGGACTGGCGCTGGAGCCTTTCCGTTGCTTCGATTGCGGCTGCCGCCGGTGGCGTGCTCTGCCTCTTTGCCGGGCTCGGGCCGTTCCACGCCAAGGCACCGCGCATGAAGATCGGCGCCATCCTGACCGCCTGGACCAACTGCAAGATCCGTTACGCCTATGCGGGTTATCTCGGCCACATGTGGGAGCTTTATGCCATGTGGGCCTGGATCGGCGTGGCTCTAACCGTGTCCTTTGCCGGACAGATGGCACCGGAGGAAAGCGTCTCGCTGTCCCGTCTGATCACTTTCCTCACCATCGCTGTCGGGGGAGCCGCCAGCATTGTCGCCGGGATCGTCGCCGATCGGGTCGGCAAGGCCAATATCGCGATCCTCGCCATGGCCGTCAGCGGCTCCGCGGCGATTGCCTCGGCGCTTACCTTCGGTGGCCCGGTGTGGCTGACGATCTTCTGCGTTCTGGTCTGGGGCGCGGCGATCCTGCCGGACTCGGCCCAGTTCTCCGCCCTTGTCGCCGACTATGCCCCGCCGGACCAGGCCGGCAGCCTGATGAGCCTCCAGACCGCCCTCGGCTTTGCCCTCACCTTCTTCACCGTGCAACTGACGCCACTCGGCGCGGAGCTGATCGGCTGGCCGGGCATGTTCGCCCTGATGGCGATCGGCCCGGCGCTCGGGATATTGGGAATGCTGCGGTTGAAGCGGCTTTAGGACGGGCCGCGCTTACGCGGCACGGACCTGCTCTATGAAGGCCTTCACCTCAGCCTGCAGCTGAGCCGCCTGCTGGGACAGTTCGGAAGCGGAGGAAAGCAACGAGTTCGACGCGCTGCCGACTTCTTGCGAGGCCGCAGTCACCGAGAGAATGTTCTCGTTCACCTTTCGGGTTCCGTCCGAAGCAAGATGGACGCTGCCGGCGATTTCCCTGGTTGCGTCGCCCTGCTCGGCCATGACACCGGCAATGGCCGAGGAAATCTCGTCAACGGTTCCAATTACCATGCTGACATTTTCAAGCGATATCGAAGCCTGCCTTGTTGCATTCTGGATGTCTTCGATTTGCTGGACAATCTCTTCTGCCGCCCGCGTCGTCTGCCCTGCAAGTTCCTTGACCTCGCTGGCCACCACCGCAAAGCCGCGACCGGCTTCGCCCGCTCGGGCGGATTCGATCGTCGCGTTGAGCGCAAGGAGATTGGTCTGTTCGGCGATCCCCGAAATCAGGCCGATTACTTCACCGATCTTGTTGGCGGTTTCGGCAAGCTTGTTCATCTGGGTATTCGAACTTCCAACTTCGATGACTGCCTTTTTCGAAGCTTCGGAGGCGTTGGCAACCTGCTGTGTGATTTCCTCGATCGTCTTGGACATTTCCTCCGTCGCCGCGGCCACGGTTTGAACGTTGTTCATGGCATCGTCGGACGCCGTTGAAACGTAGATGGCCTGCTGACTGGTCTTGTCCGAAATTGCCGCCATGGACCTTGCAGTTTCGTCCTGCTGCCTGGCAGCCCGCGCGACCGCCTCGACAATGCCACCGACCTTTTCGGCAAAGAGTTCGATGGAGGTTTCCAGCCTGCGGCGCTCTTCCTCTTTCTCAGCGTGTTTCTTGTCTTTTTCGGTTTCGAGGTCTCTGGCTTGCTGCAAACCGTTTCTGAAGACCGCAAGCGCAGAAGCCATCTTTCCGATTTCGTCCCGGCGCTCGCTGCCCGGAATGTTTGCGTCCAGATTTCCCTCGGCGATCCGTCCCATTGACCTGGTAATGTCGCTGATCGGTCCAGACATGCGTTTTGCGCCCACAAGAACCATGCAAAGGATTCCGATTCCGACGACCGCCATCCCGATTATGATGTTCGTCGTGACAGAACTGGCCTCGGCGAGATCCTTGCCGATATCTGTATCGACTTCCAGAACGCCGCGAACCTCACCCAGCTTCCAGTCTGTCTTGGGTGACTGGGGATGGGCATTGTGGCAGCTGACACAACCTTCTGCACTCATCGTGTCCGCAATGGCGACACGCATAACCGTCTTCCCGTTCCGGATCTCCTCTTTGGAGAAGGTCGCTTCGGGATTTTTCCTCAAGTAATCCCAGGCTTCCTGCTGGAACCCGTCAAGCTTGCGTGTCTGCCTGTTGGGAAACGGATAGGCGCTGTAGAGCGCGATGCTGGTGCTGTTGTTCTCCAGCAGCTTGCTCAGATCGTGGATCATCGTGGCCGGAAGCGGGATCGCGTCGGAAACATTCGTGTGATCGATAGAAGGCTTCAGCGCTCCACTGGCCTTGGCCTTTGCCACCACGTTGCTGGTGTAATAACCGCGAATGGTCTTGAACTGATTGGCGGACTGCACGCCGTGCCTGGTGGCGCTCTCGCGCGCGTTTTCGACAACAGCCTGGGGTATGAGCCACCAGGCCGCAGCAATGCCTATTATGACCAGAACCGGTATCGGAAGAACCAGTTTCCAGACAAGCGAATTGCGGATCGACATTGCCGCGCCCCCTAGAGATTTGAAGATTACTTCAAAAATATCTCGAGGATTTTAATATTGTTTTACTTTGTATTTATTGCCAATACCCTCTTCGCATCTGAAGTTGCATAGAATTACCTCGTTATCTTCAGTTGAGTGTCAATTTCACCACCACTTGTAAGCAGTTAGGTGTCTATTTCCAAGGAGATCGATCCTCCAGCCGATAATTCGGAAATGGCGGCGACTCACCTGGCTTCCCTCATCGTCCCCGACTCAGACCGGTGCCGCGGAGCCTTTTCAGATCGGCTCTAATCCGCCCCGGGCATTCGAAGCTCGAACTCCGAAAACCCGAAATCACGGCCATTGATCCTGAGGCTCACCGCCTGGGTTCCGCCGTAATAGACCCGCGTCGTGATCGGCCGGATGGCGTGCGTCCGTGACAGAGTAACCCGTTCGCCCGGCGCCAGCGTCAGCTTCGACCATTTGAAGACTTTTGGCGCCAGCGTACCGTTGGCCTTCTTGAAGTGCACAAGATAGTCGAGCACCAGCTCCTGAGGTTTTCCGCCCGTCGATACCAGATCAACGTCGAAGCCGAGAGCGTCGCCGTAGGCAACTCTGGGCGTGCCGATGCGTGGCCCGTCGACCTTGATTTCCGGCGGATTGAGGCCGAAGGCTTCGAGTGTTGGCGTGTGCCCCTGCTTGATCAGGGACCGGCAGGCATGGCGGACGAGTTTCTCGCGGTTCTTGTCCGCCCCCTTCAGCCAGCGCGCGGCGATCTCCGCCGCCAGATCCGGATGGTCTTTGGCTATGTCGTTGAGATGGTTGGCGACGGAGCGGCGGACATAGTCTTCCGGGTCGTCCTTCAGGGCTTCCAGCAGCGGCAGCACCGGGGACGGGTCGTCCACCAGGCGCTTCAGGCGCAGCCCCCAGGGCAGGCGCGGGCGCGTGCCTTCGGAGACAAGGCGGCGCACATGAACGCTGTCGTCCTTTACCCAGGGCGCCATGATCGCCAGCGCCCTCTCCTGGTCCCTGGCCAGGAACGCGCGCACATCGAATTCCGCGGTTGCGCGCTTGGTCATTTCCTTCAAAAGCGCAAAGGACGCCTCGAAATCATCGAGACCGCAATCGGCGACGACCATGCCGAGCGGCATGATGCCCCAGCCGCGAATGCCCTGCGCGTCGCTGCCCCGGTCGAAAGCCACTTCCATCGCCGGATGCAGCACTGCCTTCAGGACCGCAAAGCGCTCCTCGAGTTTTTCCGGCAAGTGCCGGCCGGCAACATCGGCAATCAGCCTGGCGCGCTGCTTCAGCTCCAGAGCGTCCAGAGAAGAAAGGATCTCCGCCTCGAACCCAGGCCGGTCGAACCCCTTGATGTGTTTTTCAAGATGGCCAGCGAGGCAACGCACGAGGTCCGGTGAAATATTGTTCTTGAAGGGTTCCAAAAGTCTCTCCCTGAAACGGTCTTCAAGGTGTTTGCCAGAGGGGTGGCTGGAGATCCAGACAACTCCTGCCACACTCCTGACAAGCACCGTCAGGAGGGTCCTAATCTGGAAGGCCCGCAACGTTTTAAGACCTCATCCTGAGGAAGCGCGTCAGCGCTGTCTCGAAGGATCGGCAGCACTCTCCGGAGCAAGTGACCCATCCTTCGAGACGCCGCTCTCGCGGCTCCTCAGGATGAGGGAGAGTGGGTGATGCTGCTTACGGAATACGGAGCCTGAATGCTTGCTCCTTTCACTTCCGCAAACAAAAATGCCACCCCGGTTGCCCGGGGTGGCAGTTCGGGTCCGGCGGCCCTCGTTACGCCGCCTCGCCTGAATTTCGGAGCACATCGCGAAAAAGCGGATACCGGTTTTTCGCAACGTGCGTCAAAAGGAGTGTCAAAGCGGGCCTCGAGAAATCGAATGACGTGGCCCGCTTTAATTTTCAGTCGATCCGGCGGCCGGTCTCCGCGTCGAAGTAATGCACGTTTTCGGGTGCCGCACGCAGATAGAGCTTTTCACCGGCCTCGTGCCGGGCGTGGCTGGAAACGCGGATCAGGATTTCCGTTCCGCCCTCTCCAAGGCTGGCATAGAGATAGCTTTCCGCACCGACTGGCTCGAGCACATTGACGCTGGCTTCCAGATGGACGCCTTCGCCCTCGCCGGGCGCCCCGACGACGTCCAGATGTTCCGGCCGGATGCCGAGCGTGTAGCGGTCGCGACCCTTTGCATTTGCGCCCTTGAGGCCGGAGCCCTTCACCAGCGACAGGCCTGTTTCGTCCGCCTTCACGTCCATGAGGTTCATCGCCGGAGAGCCGATGAAGCTGGCGACGAAGGTGGAGGCCGGCTTGTCGTAGACGTCGATCGGCGCGCCGATCTGCTCGATGTTGCCGCCGCTCAGGACCACGAGACGGTCGGCCAGGGTCATGGCTTCCAGCTGGTCATGGGTGACATAGACGCTGGTGGTGCCGAGCGAACGCTGCAGGCGCTTGATCTCCACACGCATCTGCACGCGCAGCTTGGCGTCGAGGTTGGAGAGCGGCTCGTCGAAAAGGAAGGCGGCCGGTTCGCGCACGATGGCGCGGCCCATGGCGACACGCTGGCGCTGGCCACCGGAAAGGGCACGCGGCTTGCGCTCGAGATAGTCGCCGATTTCAAGGATGCGGGCGGCTTCCTTCACGCGGCGGTCGATCTCGGACTTGGCCATGCCACGGTTTTTAAGGCCATAGGCCAGGTTGTTATAGACCGACATATGCGGATAGAGCGCATAGTTCTGGAACACCATGGCGATGTCGCGGTCGGCCGGGTCGACCCGGTTGACCACCCGCTCGCCGATCTTGATGTCACCCGTGGTGATTTCCTCAAGGCCCGCAATCATGCGCAAAAGCGTGGACTTGCCGCAGCCGGACGGGCCGACGAGTACAATGAATTCGCCGTCGGCGATATCGATGGAAACGCCTTTGACCGCTTCCACCTTGCCGCCATAGACCTTGCGGACCGTGTCGAGAGTAATCGTTGCCATTTATCCTAAAACCTCACTTGTCGCTCTCGACGAGCCCTTTGACGAACCAGCTCTGGAAGATCACCACGATGAGCACCGGTGGCACGATGGCGAGGATCGCCAGGGCCATGGCTTCGTTGAATGCCGGGATCTGCGCCCCCACCCAGACCTGCAGGATCTGCTTGATGCCGCGCACCAGGGTGAAGAGGCTTTCGTCGGTGGTGATCAGGGTCGGCCAGAGATACTGGTTCCAGCCATAAACGAACATGATGATGAAGATCGCCGCGATCATCGTCTGGGACAGCGGCACGAGGATGTCCTTGAAGAATTTCCACGGTCCCGCGCCGTCGATGCGGGCGGCTTCCAGAAGCTCGTCCGGGACCGACATGAAGAACTGGCGGAAGAAGAAGGTGCCCGTCGCGGAGGCGATCAGCGGCACGATCAGGCCGCTATACGTATTCACCATGCCGAGCGACTGGACGATTTCGTAGGACGGCAGGATGCGCACTTCCAGCGGCAGCAGGAGCGTCGCGAAGATCACCCAGAAGCAGAGCGTTGCCATCGGAAAGCGGAAATAGACGATGGCATAGGCCGCCAGCATGGAAATCACGATCTTGCCGATGGCAAAGCCGAGGCCGAGGATCAGCGAATTCTTCAGCATGACGAAGCCGTCGACCTGCTTGGTGAAACCGCCGGCCTCGAACAGGACCGTCTGGTAATTCTCGAAGAATTTGCCGCCCGGCGTGAACTGGATGCCTTCCTTGTAGATGGTGATCGCGTCATGGGTGCTGGTCAGGAAGGCCAGCACAACCGGTGTCACCATGAAGAAGACACCGAGGAGAAGGATGACATGATCGGAGATCTGAAGTTTTTTCATTGCCGCCTCCCTCAGGTGTAATGCACGCGCCGCTCGATCAAGCGGAACTGGATGATTGTCAGGATGAACACCATCGCCATCAGGATGACGGACTGGGCGGACGAACCGCCAAGGTCATTGCCGCGGAAGCCGTCCAGGTAGACCTTGTAGACCAGGGTCACCGGGTTGTTGCCGGGCTCGTTCTTCACGATGACGTCGATGATGCCGAACGTGTCGAAGAAGGCGTAGGTGATGTTGATGATGAGCAGGAAGAAGCCCGTCGGCGCCAGCAGCGGGAAGGTCACCGTCCAGAACCGGCGGAAGCCCGACCGGCAGTCGATGCTGGCGGCTTCCTGGACGGATTTGGAGATGCCCTGCAGGCCGGACAGGAAGAAGATGAAATTCACCGGGATCTGCTTCCAGACCGCTGTCACGATCATGGCGAAGCTGGTGTCGAAATAGCTCACGCCGATCTGCATCTTCCAGCCGAAGAGAGCGAAGAGCTCGACGATGGGGCCGACATGCTGGTCGAACAGAAGCACGCCGATGAGGCCGGCAACGGGCGGGGCGACCGCATAGACCCACATGAGCAGGGTCTTGTAGGAGGATGCACCGCGCAGGACCTTGTCCGCCTTGACCGCCAGGAGAAGCGCAAGCCCAAGCGAGAGGAAGGTGACGAAGAACGTGAAGACCGCCGTGAACCGTGCGACCCGTCCGTAGTCGGTCGAGGTCACCATGTCCTTGAAATTGTCGAGCCCCACAAAGGTCGAGCCAAAGCCGAACGGGTCCTCGAGGTAGAAGGAAGACTGGATCGCTTGCGCGGCCGGCCACAGGAAGAAGACCGTCACGATACCGAGCTGCGGCAGAAGCAGCAGGTATGGCAGCCACGGAGACTGAAACTGGACTTTTTTCATTATTTCGTTTCTCGACCACCGGGTACGTTTGGCGCCGGCTGCGCCTTGCGGAACAACCTGCCGGAAACATCAGGCATTGGTTGGATGCCCAAGGCTTCACTCATTTCGCTGCGGATCGACACCGGACCATTTGAGGTCAAAACATTCAAGCCTGCCCGGCTGAATGTCGGCGTTTCCGGACCATAAACGCATACATCCGGGTGAATGGGTATGTGTATACGGCCGCGCGCAAAGGTCGATAGGGGCGCCAGGGCGCCCCTATCGGTCTGGCGACTAAGCCCAGGCTTAGTTGCTGGTGGTCTTGGCGAAACGCTCCAGGAGCTTGTTGCCGTCCGCCTCGATGGTGGCAAAAGCCTCATCGACGGTGGTTTCGCCGGACATGATCTTACCGTATTCGCGGTTCATCACGTCGCGGATCTGGACGTAGAAGCCCATGCGGTAGCCCTTGGTCCACTCACCGCCCGGCAGGGTCAGCTGCTTGATGCCGATTTCGGCAGCCGGGGTGGTTTCGTAGTAACCGTCCTTCTTGGCCAGTTCATAGGCGGCGTTGGTGATCGGCACATAGCCGGTGTCCTTGTGCCACTTGTACTGGACTTCCGGAGAGGTCAGGTATTCGAAGAAGGAGGCAACGCACTTGTTTTCCTCGTCCGCCTTGCCGGACATGGCGAACAGGGCCGCGCCGCCGATGAAGGTGCCGGTGCCAGCGCCTTCAACTGCGTTCCAGTACGGCAGGTAAGTTGCGGAGAACGGGAATTCGACCGTCTCGGCAATGCCGCCGAAGGAACCGGAAGACCCGAGCCACATGGCGATCTTGCCTTCGTTGAACGGGGTCTGGTTGTCACCCCAGCCGGTGCCGTAGTAGCCGAACAGGCCATCGTCCAGCCAGCTCTTGACGGCCTTGAAGTGGTCCTTGATCGGCTCGCCGAAGACCAGCGTGGTGCCTTCCGCGCCGTCGTAACCGTTGTTGTTGGTTGCGAACTGCAGATTGTGGCGAGACATGAAGTTCTCGGTGAAGATCCACGGCAGGTGCGACTGGGCAAGCGGCACGTAACCGGCTTCCTTCAGCTTCGGAGCGATTTCCTGGAACTCTTCCCAGGTCTTCGGAGCTTCGACGCCGGCCTTCTTGAGGGCTTCCTCGTTGGTGTAGAGGATCGGCGTCGAGGAGTTGAACGGCATGCCGATCATCTTGCCTGCGCTGTCGGCATAGAAGTAGCGAACGCCGTCGATGTAGTCTTCGATGTTGAAGGCAACGCCGGCATTTTCCAGGATGTCCTGAGCCGGAACGACCGCACCCTTGGCACCGATGATGGTGGCGGCGCCCGCATCGAACACCTGCAGGATGTTCGGCTGTTCGCCAGCGCGGAAGGCGGCGATGCCGGCCGTCAGGGTTTCTTCGTAGGTGCCCTTGAAGACCGGGGTGATCTGGCAGGCGTCCTGCGATCCGTTGTAGCCGTTGGAAATCTCGACAACAACTTCACCGAGCTTGCCGCCCATGGCGTGCCACCAGGTGATGTCGGTCGCCGCATAAGACGCGGAGGACGTGCCCAGGAGGGCGGCCGCAGCAACGAGGCTGGCGACGGTCTTGCGATAAGCCATGTTCATTTGCTCCCATCTAGCAGGGCCGATGGCCCCGATCAGCAGTTGGTCTTCTTCACGATGCCGAAATGGCTTCATCGGCATCAGAAACGATAACGCCTGCGTTTCGTATTGTTTTCATATGAACGTTATATGACGCTCATATGAACATTAAAAGACGCCTTGACCGCGTCCGCAAGAGGGAAAGATGCAAATTCGGAAAATCCCGGCATCCGGCAGATTGAGGAGCGGGTCTTTCCGCGGGTTTTGGGGGTTTTCCGGCACCGCACGGACCGCCTCAAGTCAACCTGCCCGGGCACAGGGGAAACGTCCTGGCCTCGTCTCATGATTTCGGAGAGAAATTTCTCCGGCTCACATGAAACCACTGCCAAGCTCGAATGACTTAACTGCGGCTTTTTCAAAGGACAGCCGTGCCGGTGATCGCCCCCACCCCGGGACAGATTCAGGGATGGATGCCGGGCAGACACCGGACTGGCGCCCGCCACCGGGCGGAACCCGGTTCCACAAGCGGCCCCAATCCATTAGGCTTCTTCCCGTTGAAGGCTGAATCGATCCCGCATGACCCTGAAATTCTCCTCCGTCTATCCGCTGAAACATGCCCGTGCCCACGAAGTCTGCGGCGACGGCGCACTGGCCTTTGCGGCGATTGCCGCCGGGACGGCCAAGGGCGCGGTCGTGTGGATTTCCGAACGCTGGCGCCCGACCGTGCATCCTGAAGGCCTTGCCCCCTATTGCGATCCTGGCCGGCTGCTGCTGACCCGGGCCGACAGCCAGCTCACCGTTCTGGCGAGCGCGGAAACCGCGCTGCGCTCCGGCGCCGCCGGACTGGTGGTGGCGGAGGTTTCCGGTGCCATCGGCCTGACGGAAGGCCGGAGGCTGCAGCTCGCCGCCGAGGCCGGCGGCACCACCGCCGTCCTGCTGATCCCGGAAGGTGCGGGCAGCAATGCCGCCGAAACCCGCTGGCGCTGTGCCGGTGCAGCCGGTCCTTCAACTGCCGTTTCCATTGCCTCTTCCGGCACCTCTTCCAGCTCCCCTATTGGCCCTCGTCAAAACGGCCATGACTCGACTCACTGGCGCTGGTCGCTTATAAAGAACAAAATAGGAACATTGTCGGAATGGGTTGTGCGTTGGGATGCAGCGTCGCATCGTGTCATTGTGGTTTCCGAGGCTGGCGGCTGAGCGGTGCTTACGCGCCCGGCCCGTCGACGCGCCTTTTGCCTTAAGCCTGTTCGACCGCAATTCCGAACGCCTTTACGACCTGTGCCCGCGCGCTGAAGGCTTCGGCCTCAACCGCGGCATGACGCTGGTGCATGCGCGCAGCTTCTGCCCCGGCCTGTTGACGCGGCCGGCGGATCCCGCCGCCGACCAGCGGTTCCTGAAGGTGCTCGCCCGCTGGGCGACCCGCTACTGCCCCTGGGTAGGGGTCGACGGGCGGGACGGGCTTTTTCTCGACATCACCGGCTCGGCTCACCTCATGGGCGGCGAGGAACCGCTTCTGGACGATATCCGCGCCCGCCTTGCCCGCGCCGGCCTTACTGCAAGGCTCGGCCTTGCCGGCACGCCGGGGATGGCCTGGGCGCTGTCGCATTTTGCCGAGGGCATCGCCGCGCCCGGCGAGACCCTGGCCCGGATCGGCGCCCTGCCGCTGTCCGCCCTCCGCCTTGCCGACCAGACCTGCACCGCGCTGGAACGGCTCGGCATTGCCACCGTCTCTGAGCTCTACAATCTGCCGCGCGCCACCATCGCCCGCCGGTTCGACCGGGACGTGCTTTCCCGCCTCGACCAGGCGCTGGGGGATCTGCCCGAACAGATCTCGCCGCTTGGTGAGGAAGCGGCCTTTGCCGTGCGCATCACCCTGCCCGACCCGATCGGCCTCCTGGACGACGTGATGGCTGCCGCCCGCCGGCTGACGGAGCATCTCTGCCGCCGGCTCGACACGGCACAGAAGGGGGCGCGGGAGCTGAAGCTGACCTTCCGCCGGGTCGACCAGGAGAACCAGGCGGTGGAGCTGAAACTCGCCCGGCCGATGCGCGACGGCGAGCGCATCCTCGCCCTTTTCGAGCGCGGCGTGAGTTCGGTCGACGCGGGCTACGGCATCGACATGATCCGCCTGGAGGCGGTGGTGGTGGAGCCGCTCGGCCTGCGCCAGCTCGACCGCTCCGAGGGCCTTGCTAAAGACAATCTCGACGATCTGATCACCCAGCTCGGCAACCGGGTGGGGCTGGAGAACATCCTGCGCTTCCAGCCGGTCGACAGCCATATCCCCGAGCGCAGCTTCAAGCTGGTGCCGGCCGCCTACAGCCGCGCCGTCGCCGCCTGGCCGGCACACCGGCCGCGCCCGATCCGTCTGTTCGCGCCCGAGCCCATTACGGGTGCCGGTTTCGAGCCGCCGCAACGCTTCCGCTGGCGCGGCCGGTCGCTCAGCATCATCGAGGCGGAAGGCCCGGAACGGATCACCCCGGCCTGGTGGGAGGAAGACGGCAGCTGGGCCAAGGGCCTGCGCGACTACTGGCGCATCGCCACCCACCAGGGCCAGCGCCTGTGGCTGTTCCACACGCCCCAGCACCCGGCCTGGTTCGTGCAAGGGGAGTTCGGCTGATGAGGTTCCGTGCCTTTCCGACCGCCCCCGGCCTTTCCATCGTCATCCCGGACGGAGCACAGCGGAGATCCGGGACCGGGGCGCCCGGATTTGCCGGTTTAAGGGCATTCATGCCGCAAGGGCGTCCGGCTCCCCGGTCCCGGCTCGCGCTGCGCTTGGCCGGGATGACGATGGAGAGGTTTGGTGCAGTCTCCCGCTCCTGCAATTACCCTGAGCCTTGCGGCAAACTCCCCCTCTCCCCCCTTGCGGGGGAGATGTCTCCGACAGGAGACAGAGGGGGGTGGCAGCCCCTCGGCAGGACACGCCATCTCCGCAGTCCGCGGCAGCGCTTCACCCCCCTCTGTCCGGTTCCCGGACATCTCTCCCGCAAGGGGGGAGAGGGGTGCGAGCGGCAGGGCCGTGCCATGTCTCAAGTCCGGTCTTGTTTCTCCGTGTCTCCCCGGACGAGCATCGCGAGATCCGGGGCCCACTTGCTTCCAGAGCGGTGTGGCAGGGGGACAGCGCTTCCGCTTCGACAAGCGGACCGGCGAGTGGGTCCCGGCTCGGCGCTGACGCTTGGCCGGGATGACACCGGAAGAAAGACCCGGGAGCCCAGCCAATGAGTTCTCTCCCGGACCCTGACAGTTTTCGCCTGGAACCGGCGCGTTATGCGGAGCTGGCGGTGACCTCGAATTTCACCTTCCTGCGCGGGGCCTCCCATCCGGAGGAATTGGTGACGCGGGCGGCCGCGCTCGGGCTCGATGCGATCGCCATCACCGACCGCAATTCGCTGGCCGGGGTCGTCCGGGCGTATTCGGCGCTGAAGGAGATCAAGCGGGCGGCGACGGAGGAAGGCGTGCCGATCCGTTCCCATTCGCAGATCGATACATCCTCCCGCCAGGAAACCAATACGACCCCGCCGCTGCCTGCACCGCAGACGCTGAAGCTGCCGCGGCTGATTGTCGGTGCGCGCCTCTGCCTGCAGGACAGCCCGCTGGACTGGATCGCGCTGCCGACAGACCGGGCCGCCTATGAGCGGCTCAGCCAGCTCCTTACCCTCGGCAAGCGCCGGGCGGAGAAAGGCGATTGCCATCTCGGATTTGCCGACCTTCTGAGCGCCTGCAAGGGACTGATCCTGATCGCCCTGCCGCAGGGCGCGACCGTGGAGACAGGAATTTGTGCGACAGCTAAGGACCATGTCCGCCGTCTCCGCCAGGAAGCGCCCGGCCATGTGTTTCTGGGCGCCGCCCCCCGCTATGACGGCACCGATCAGGCCTGGTTCCGCCTCTGCGCCCGCGCCGCCCATTCGCTTGCCGCGCCAATGGTCGCCGTCGGCGACGTGCTGATGCACCAGGCCGGAAGGCGCCGGCTTGCCGACGTGCTGACATGCCTGCGCGAAGGCTGCCGCATCGACGAAATCGGGACCAGGGCGCTGCCCAATGGCGAGCGGCGGCTGAAGTCCCCGGGCGACATGGCGCGGCTCTTCCGCCACCACCCGGCGGCGCTCCGGCGAACGCTGGAAATCGCCACCCGCTGCAGCTTCGATCTCTCCGAGCTTTCCTATGAATATCCGGACGAGATCGTGGGCGGCGTGCCGCCGCTGGAACGGCTGGAACAGCTGACCCGCGAAGGTCTGGAAAGACGCTATCCGGCCGGCGTGCCCACCCGCGCGCAGGACATGGCGGAAAAGGAACTGCGGCTCATCGCCAAGCTCGACTTCGCCGCCTATTTCCTGACCGTGCACGACATCATCCGCTTTGCCCGCAGTCAGCACATCCTCTGCCAGGGGCGCGGCTCGGCCGCCAATTCCATCATCTGCTACGCGCTCGGCATCACCGATGTCGGGCCGGAGACCATCACCATGGTCTCCGAGCGCTTCATCTCCGAGCACCGGGGCGAGCCGCCGGACATCGATGTCGATTTCGAGCATGAGCGCCGCGAGGAGGTGATCCAGTATGTCTACGAGAAATACGGCCGCCACCGCGCCGGGCTCTGCGCCACGGTGATCCACTTCCGCACCCGCGCGGCGATCCGCGAGGTCGGCAAGGTGATGGGTCTGAATGCGGATGTGACGGCCGCGCTCGCCGGTCAGATCTGGGGCAGCTCCAACAAGGGGCCGGAGGAAACACGGGTGAAGGAACTCGGCCTCGACCTTTCCAACCCGCGTGTGCAACTGACCATCGAGCTGATCCGGGAGATCATCGGCTTTCCGCGCCACCTCAGCCAGCATGTCGGCGGCTTCGTCATCACGCAAGGCCGGCTCGACGCGCTCTGCCCGATCGAGAACGCGGCCATGGAAAACCGCACGGTAATCGAATGGGACAAGGACGACATCGACGCCCTCGGCATCCTGAAGGTCGACCTTCTCAGCCTCGGCATGCTGACCTGCATCCGCAAATGCTTCGACCTGATCGATCATCATCACGGCCGGGGATACACCCTCGGCTCCGTGCCTCAGGCGGACACAAAGACCTATGACATGCTCTGCGTGGCCGATGCGATCGGCGTTTTCCAGGTGGAAAGCCGGGCGCAGATGAATTTCCTGCCGCGCATGCGCCCGCGTGAATTCTACGACCTCGTCATCGAGGTGGCGATCGTGCGCCCCGGCCCGATCCAGGGCGGCATGGTGCATCCCTATATCAACCGCCGCCAGGGCAAGGAGAAGGTCTCCTTCCCCTCAAAAGCGCTGGAGGAGGTGCTCGGCAAGACGCTCGGCGTGCCGCTCTTCCAGGAGCAGGCGATGCAGATCGCGGTCGTCGCCGCCGGGTTCACGCCCTCGGAGGCCGATAAACTTCGCCGGTCCATGGCGACCTTCCGGCGCATGGGCACGATCGGGCAGTTGAAGGAGAAGTTCATCACCGGCATGCTGGCCCGCGGCTACGAACCGGAATTTGCCCAGAACTGCTTCAGCCAGATAGAGGGCTTCGGCGAATACGGCTTTCCGGAAAGCCATGCGGCGGCCTTTGCCATGCTTGCCTATGTCTCGGCTTACCTGAAATGCCATTTCCCGGCCGAGTTTGCCTGCGCGCTTCTGAACTCCCAGCCGATGGGCTTTTATGCCCCGGCGCAGATCGTGCGCGATGCCCGCGATCATCAGGTGGAGGTGCGCCCCATCTGCGTCAACACCAGCCTCTGGGACAACACGCTGGAACGGCGCAGCGACGGCGCGCTGGCGCTGCGCCTCGGGTTTCGGCAGATCAAGGGCATGAGGGAAGAAGACGCTGCCTGGATCGTCGCGGCGCGCGGCAACGGCTATCCGGACACGGAAACGCTGTGGCTCCGGACCGGAGTTGCGCCGGCAACGCTAGAGCGGCTGGCCGAGGCCGACGCCTTTGCCGGCATGGGCCTCAGCCGCCGCGCCGCGCTGTGGCAGGTGAAGACCATCCGCAGCCCCAAGCCCTTGCCGCTTTTCAACGATCCGATCGACGGCGAGGCGATCTTCGAGCCGGACGTCATTCTGCCCGCCATGCATCTTGGCCAGGAGGTGGTGGAGGATTATCTGTCGACCCGCCTGACCCTGCGCGCCCACCCGATGGAACTGCTGCGCCCGCATATCGCGCATCTGACCCCGCATGACCGGCTTGCCGCGCTTTCCCCCCGCGAGGCGCGGCGCGTCTCCGTCTGCGGGCTGGTGATCACCCGCCAGCGCCCCGGCACCGCGTCGGGCGTCATTTTCCTGACGCTGGAGGACGAGACCGGCGTTTCCAACGTGGTCGTCTGGCCGAAGATGTATGAAAAATTCCGCCCCGCCGTGCTCGGCGGACGGCTGCTCAAGGTCACCGGACGGCTGGAGCGCGAGGGGCTCGTGGTGCATCTCATCGCCGACCACATCGAGGACCGCTCCCGCGACCTCTCCCTCCTCGGCCACCCGAGTGACAGCGTGCTGGGTGAAATGGGTCCCAAGGCCGACGACGTGCCAGTGCACCTGAAATCGGACGCCCGGAAAACCCGGGCCATGCACCCGAGGGAACAGGCGAAGCGGCTGTTCCCGAGCCGGGATTTTCATTGAGGGGCATGGCCGGACCACAGCCTTGCAGCCCGGCAACGCGGTGCTATCCAACAGACAACGTCAATTGCCCGTGACGGGCTCAGGCAGCGCCGGAGGTGCGGTCTGTTCCATTTCCAGGCGGGCCTTCGCGGCCTCTTCGGCCTGAAGGACCTGCAGCCTCGTCAAAAATTCCGGTGCAGCCTCGATCTGATCCTGTGAAGCCTTGATCACCAGTTTCTGATCGCCGGGATCGGTCCTGGTATGTTCGACAGCTTCGTAAGGAACGCCGATCAGCTTGGTGCCGAGGCCCAGAAAACCACCGGCCTCGATAACGACGCCGACGACCTTGCCTTCGGAATCAATTTCAAGCGCAGCCACTTCGCCGAGGGTTTCGCCGGCTGGATTGGTGACTTCGAGGCCGACAACGTTGCTGGTCAGCCAGTGATCGGACTTCTGCTCGGCAAGGAAAGGCGTCGCGCCTTCGGCGAATATTCCGGCAGCCTCGCCACTGGCCTCCGGCAAGACTTCCTGGGTCATTGGAGAGGCGTCTTCCGGCTGAGGGGGCTCTTGCGCCAGTGCAGGACTGAGCGACAGCGCCAGGGCCGCAACCGCGGTCAAAACGATCTTGCTAGTCATGTTATTCTCCCTTGTTGTCGCGCCGGAAGAGCGAAGATCCGCTCGCCCTGTCCGAGGCACAGCTTCGAATATAGGGAGCAAAACGGACCTTTTCGGGAGACAGGAGCTGGAAAAAATCTTGTTTTAAATCAATAAATTATCCAATATCAGAAACCAGAGACATACGCGTAAACCGTGTCGGATTGATGGCAGACTCAATCCATGCGCGAACCATAAAGCCACTGCACGCCTTCAATGTCGCTCGGTTGCAGTCCGCGGAAGTTTTCCCGGTACTTGAAATGCATGATGGAACTTTCGCGCACATAGTGATCGAGACCGATCGCATGGCCGATTTCATGGGCGAAGGTATAGCGCAGGTCGTAGGCTCCGAGATCTCCGTCAAATCCGATTTTCCATTTGTGAACCGGGTTCAGGCAAATGGCGGACTGGGTGATCCTGGCGAGTTTCAAAGCACCGGTTATTCCGCCACGATCCACCGGTTGCCGCTCAGGCTTGCTCAGCCCGCGGTCCGCGACGTCATGCACTTCCGCCCCGTCGGCCGGTTCCGGTTGAGAGCGCACATTCGTGAAGGCAAATCCCCTTGGAACGGATTGAGTGCCCAGAAGAATATCCGCACCGGCGGTATCCTGAACTTCCCTAAAGGACAGGCCGCTCACATCCTCCCAGAGCCGGAAGGCAAGCCCGACCTGTTCCCGGATTGCATCCATCGACAGGTGGTTGATCCTTGCGAGGCGGGCAAGACTGTCCATCGACTTGCAATTGCGCGCCTGCTGCAGAACCGTCGGTTCCTGCACGAAGGCGTAGGTCACCTGAGCGGGTGTGCCGAGTTCCGCCTTTCCCCATTTCACAAGGTTGCCGTCAAGCTTGAGGGGAGCGAATCCTGCGCCGTCCGCAAAGGCGGAAGAATAAAAACCAAAGGACAGCACTGCAGAAATGAGAAAAATGAAACCAGCCTTCAATTTCACACTCTTCGGTCCAGGGATCTAAGGAAGACTGCCCATCGCGCGGACAAACCGCGCAATCACACAGCCCATGGCAGCGGCGCTGCCCTGGCGCCGCACCGGCAATTCGCATCCTTGCCGGAATTTCCTGGAACGCAGCATTGCTGCGTCGCACTTGCATCCCAAAAGCTACGTTACTGAAGTTACCAAGCAAATAAGGGAAAGCCCGTTATCCTGACCTATTACCAAGAAAACTGCAGTTATCCACCTTCCGATTTCCCCGAAGGCAGGTCAGCCCGCCCCTTAGGCGTCAGGGCGAAGACACCGCGCTCGACACGCTCGAACCAGCCGTAGTGATCGTCGGCCATCATGCGGGTGGCGTTGGCGACGCCGGTTGCCCTGGCGACATCCGCACCGCGGCTCGGGCCGTTTGCAATCAGATGCTCGGCGCAGCGGATGGCGTCCTGGCGGTAGGCGGTGACGAGGGTTGTCTTTGTCGAGCCGCCGACATTCGGATCGCCGACACGGCGGGAAAACTCCCGGAGCAGCCTCTCCTTGCGCGGTTTCGATTTGCGCGGTGTGAAGGGCGCCGGGTCGAGATGCACCTCCACCACGCCATCCGGCAGGCGAACGGTGATGACGCCGAGGCCGAGCCGGCGGGCGAGCTGAAGGTTCTTCTTCAGCGACTGCAGAAATTGCCGTCCCTTTCCCCGTGCAACGGCCACGTACACCGCGTCGGTCATCGACTGGCGCGCGACCGCCTGATGAAACAGGCTCAACGTAAAGCCGGTCTTCAGCTCCACGATCACCGGATCTTCATCGCCCCGGCAGGCGACAAGATCGGCGGAACCGACCTCGGCCTTCACCTCGTAGCCCTGTGCCAAGAGATAGTCTTTGACCGGCAGATAAAGCTCGGTTTCCAGAATGCGCCCCATGCAAACATCCTAAGGTTCAATCGGAGACGGGGCAATCAGCCGGCGGCCGTTGTCCCATGCGATGCGCGGTGCCTTGATCCGCCGCGTCCAATTGCCGGGCACAACGACCAGCGCCCTAGTGGAGCGAATTTGACATTTGCTCCAGCGCTAGCAGCAGGGGGATGCAAATGTCAGAATCGAACCACTAGGATGCGCCGCGCGAATAGCGTTCCCGCTCCGTGTCCATGGCAATCCGCCAGCGCTTTTTAAGGGAAGCGGGGTTCTCGGGATAGCGCTCTTCAAGAAGCGCCGCAAACGTCATCCGCTCCGTCCGGAAGTAGCGGAAACCCTCTCGCAATTCACACCAGGCAGCCAGGATCCGGCCTTCGTCGCGATACCCCAGAAGCACCGGCCAGACGATCCGCTCGCTTGTCTGCCCGTCCTTGCCGCAATAGCCGATCGTGATTTTCCTGCCGTCCAGGATGGCCTGCCGCAGCAGGCCGGCATCGACAGTGTCCTCCGCCGCCGGGCCGACAGGCCGGACACTCATTGCGCTGCCGGTGATATTGCGGCGGAGGGGTTCCGGGGCAATGGCTTCGATCTTCGCAATCAGGTTTTCCGCTGCCCGGGCCAGCCTCGGTTCGCCGCGCGTCGACACCCAGAGGGCTCCCAGAACGGCCGCGTCGATCTCGTCGGCAGTCAGCATCAAAGGCGGCATGTCGAAGCCGCCTTCAAGCACGTAACCGACCCCGGCCTCTCCCCGGATCGGCACCCTCCGGGCAATGAGGGTGGCAATGTCCCGATAAACCGAGCGCTTCGACACTTCCAGTTCGCCGGCAATCGCCTGTGCGGACACCGGAGCGCGGACCCTGCGCAGGATCTGGATGATTTCAAACAACCTGTCCGCGCGCCGCATAGTCCTCTCCCGGGATCCTGGCCCTGGGGTCAGGGCCTGGACACAATGCTGCCACCACGCTGTCAGCATAGGCCCGTTATAGGACCCGGACACCCAACTTGGAAAGCGCCGCACATGCCGAAACGAATGATCACCAGACACCTGCCGAAAATTCTTGCCGTTCTTTTGCTGACATCCAGCACCGCCCTGAAATCCGAGGAGACAGCCATGCAGACCACCCACCCGGCGCCCCTGGAAAGACTTGGCGTCTATGTCCTTTCCACTGACATGAAACGCTCGGAGAGCTTTTACCGGAAAGTCTTCGGCCTATCCCCCTCGGTGCAGACGGACGCCTTTATCGGTTTCGACATTGCCGGCGGCCTCTTTGCGGTGGTGTCAAAACAGACTTTCGCACCGGACGCGGTGCTGGGCGGCAATGCCATCCCCTATATCAAGGTCGGCGACGCCGAAGCGGCCTACCGGCATGTGAAGACGGTTGCGCCCGAGGCCCTCGCAGGTGCGGGCGCCGGCGTCATCCACGAAGGCCCCATCAGCCTCTTCAAGTTCAGGGATCCCGACGGCAACATGATCGAATATTTCTCGCTTCAAACACCTATCGACGGGCTTTAGCGCCCGCCTCCGCCCGAAGGGTCACTCTCGCATCTGTTATTGAAGGCCAGGCCAGTTCCGGTTCGCCTCGGCGATGAAGCCCGGAATATCCTCGCTCCAGGTGCGCTGGACGGATTTGGAATAGTTCACATAGAGCTTGCCTTCCACGACCCTGTAGGCAAGCGGATCGACGCCGACCTTGTAGCCGCGCGAGACGCCATAGGCGCAGTAACCGTCGAATTGCGGCGCGTAGCGCGCGGGCTCGGCCAGGAAGACGTCGCGGTTTTCCGCGGTCGCGAAGCGGTAGGTCAGGCCGTTATGCTGTGCGGTGAACCGGGCCTGACCCTGCCGCGGCGCTTTACCCGAGAAATAGGAGACCGGATCGTATCCGGTCAGCGCCAGCGGGCTCTTCGCAAACGAGGGAACGGCATAAAGCGCTGCCGCCGTGCCAGCTGCGGCGACCAGTGCAAGCCCGAGAAATCTCCTGCGGTGGTTCATGACGTTTCCTCTTGAAGCGACTTCATAACAAGATGCCGGGCACAATCCCGTTCCGGCTGATGACATTCAATCAACAATCGCTTGATCCCGGATCGCCACCCGGGCTTCTCCGCCACCTCACGCAAGCGTGAGCGGGATTGTCATCCGCGCGTGGGCCTCTGCCTCGAAATTGCCGGCAAACGCGCTATGATTTGTCAGCGGATGCGCCCGGTCCGTTCGAGCGGCCGAGCAGAGACTGCCCGACAGGAGAGATCCCATGACTGCCGCGCTCATCACCCGCCGAACCCTTCTGACCGCCAGCGGTGCCGTCTGCGGGCTGGCCGTTGCGGCGGGTGCTTCCCGGCTGCTACTTCCCGCCGAGGCTTCTGGCCTCGCGCCGACACGGACAATGCGGGGCGGCGCCAACAATTACCGGCCCGGCGCGCCGATCGTCGACAGGATCGGCGGCGGCGGCTTCTGGATGACCGGCACGGTTCGCCGCGCTGGGGACGGAGCGCCCCTGGCTGGCCAGCGCATCCAGATCTGGGCACATACGACGGAAGGCAACGAGCGCGACCAGCGCAGCCATGGCGCGACGCTGACGGACGCAAACGGCGTTTTCCGGCTGGAAATGCCGCAGATCGTCCCCGCCTTCGGCCAGCCGCACGGGCATCTGGCCTATGACAGCGGCGACTTCGAGACGGTGTTTCTGCGCCCGGTCATGAAAAGCGCGCGCGACACCAGCCTGGAGGCGCATTTTGTGCTGCAGCCCGCCTGAGCGGATCGCCGGGGACAGCTTGAACGGAGCCTTCCGGGATGCCGCCTGAGGCGAGCGGCCGGGCCCGGCCGAGCCTGATCTGGGCGCTCGTCGCCGCGGCGATCCTTCTGCCCCTCGTCTTTGCTGCGGCAAGCCCGTTGCTGCAATGGCGCCAGCCCGTCTATATCGCCGCTGGTTTTGCCGGCATTCTCGCTCTCGGCCTCATGCTCCTCCAGCCTCTTCTGGCCGCTGGCCTGTTGCCCGGCCTTGGCGGCCCGCGCGGCCGCAGGCTCCATCGCTGGACAGGAGCGCTTCTCGTCACGTTCGTCCTCCTCCACATCGCCGGCCTTTATCTCACCAGCCCGCCGGACGTCATCGATGTCCTTCTCCTGCGTTCACCGACCCCATTTTCTCTCTGGGCGATGATCGCCCTGATCCCCCTCCTCGCCGCCGCTCTGCTGGCGGCGTTCCGCCGGCGCCTGAGGCTGGCCCCTCGCACGTGGCGGCGAATGCATCTCGCGCTGGTGTCGATCGCAATTCTCGGCACCGCCGGACATGCACTGCTGATCGAGGGGACGATGGAGTGGTGGACGAAGCTGGGGCTGTGTGGGGTGGTCGCCGGGGCGACGGGGTGGGTGGCGGTGAGAGCGTGGAGAGCATCTCGCAGGAGGGATGCAGGTCCATAAGTAAGGGATATCCTGAAAGCGCGGGATGGGCCGGACGGGATCTGCAGGATTGCGTTTTCAGCAAAGATCCACGATGCCATCGTGCAAGCAAAGCCGTAAAGCCACTCCGCCACCAAAGAACAGTGCGTCAACAAAAGCCACCTTTGATAAAAAATATCTAAACATAAAATCTATAGTTGTGCATTTTTCGAATGAAAATATGCAATTTTGTTAATAGGGAGCTGCTTTCCTGTTCATCCGAAATAGTGCTTTCCTTTGACTAATCAGATTTGATTAGTATCCTTTTAGCAAAAGACTGATATTTCTTGTCTACCTCTCTTTGACAACTGAAGGGAATATCAGCGCTGGACCTCGATATCCGTACCCTATCCTATTGTGCCGTCCTGAACGCCTTCATGTTCAGCATCGGCATCTATGCAGTCGGTCGAACATGGGTTCGGCTGCCCGGTATGGGTTGGTGGGCCGGGGCACTTATGACAGAGGCTTGCGGGTTTGCGTTGCTTGCCCTGCGCGGCCAGATCCCCGACTTTTTGTCCGTGGTGGTTGCCAACACCCTGATTGTTGGCGGCATGTGGCTCTCGCAGGCAGGAGTTGCCGATTTCAAGCAGGAAAAAATTCGTTATCTCCCCCTGGGCATCATCCTGCTGACGCTCCACTCCGTGCTCTTCGTCTGGTACACCTATATCGATCCGAATGTGGATGCCCGTATCATTATCGTAAGCTTGGTGATGACAGCCGGCACCGTAGTGGTCGTTGAACAGTTGCGCACAATGCCTCACGCAGACCTGCTGCTTCCGAGCCGGGTTACTGCGCTGTTCTACACCGTCTTTGCGATCTTTCTGCTGTTCCGGGTTGCATGGGTCGTGACGCATGAACGGTCACCCGACTTCATGCAGGCCGGCACTGTGCATGCCCTGGCTTTTGTTGTCTTTATCATCTTCACCAACGGCCGCACCTTCGGGTTCCTTTGGCTGACGACCCGAAAACTGAGCATCGAACTGGAGGTCAATGCTGCCACCGATCCATTGACCGGCCTTTTGAACCGACGTGCCTTTGACATGGTCAGCACCCGCGAAATGGCCCTGGCCGACCGGCAAGGCCTTGGGTTTGCACTTTTCATTGCCGATCTTGATAAGTTCAAGTCGATAAACGACCAACATGGCCATGGCGTCGGTGACCGCGTCCTGACCCTGGTCGCCGAACAGTTGAACGCCATTCTGCGCCAGGGCGATATCGTTGCCCGTTTTGGCGGCGAGGAGTTCGTCGCATTGCTACCGTTCACGACCCCGGAACAGTCATCCGAAATTGCCGAACGTCTGCGCCAAGCCATTGCCGACATCCAAGTCAGCGGTGTCCCACCCGTCACTATCAGCATCGGTGTCACCTACCGGGAACCAGGCAGCGAGCTCTCGCTGATCAGCTTGCTTGATCGGGCGGACGCTGCCCTCTACCGGGCCAAGGCGGACGGGCGGAATCGCGTTGTGATTTGCCTGCCGGACTCCACCGCGCTTCCGGCAAGGGGTGATCAACGATCCCCCGATACGCACAGCGACACGCCCTGAACGATCCCGGCGCATGCCATTCGTATCTGTGACGAAATATCAACCTTCATCCAAACACACCTCTGCCAGCCACAAGCCGGCGTTCGATGAACTTTAAATACTTTATCCAAAATCTATCTACTTTAAATTGCATATCAAGTATGAATACAGTTACTCCGTGGACCAAATACGGAGTTACCGCCATGAATCTCACCAAAACTTCCACGCTTGCTTTCACCATTTCAGCAATTCTGACGAATTCAGCGCTTTCCGACTCGCAAACTGTCGAGGGAAAGCTGACCTTGGAGGGTTTCATCAACAACTCGATATCGATTTCTATCCGGACGTCCGACTTCGGCGCCGCCTATCACAGCTGTTCGCCAAACAATACGAATGGTTGCAACGTACAGGATCCGCAGTCATCGATCCCCAAGAACATCGGCAACATCCTGTGCCTGCCTTCGGCGATGAACTTCACCATCACTGACGGCTGCCAGAGCCTGCTCACTGCGGGATCGAGCGACGACTGTCAGTCGAACTCGGCGAAGGACTTCTGCCACAACGGCGTTGCGCCGGCCTGCAATTACCGCACGACCAACAATGCCAGCACCACGGCGGAATGGGACTGGATCTTGACCCAGACGGCACACGGTCTTGTGCAGGTGGACTGCAAGGAGACCGGCTACCAGGGCTACACGGAGTAACCGTACGAGGACTTACTTGAATGCAACGGGCGGGCCGGACGCACCGGCCCGCTTAAGCACCGGGTCCGTGATCCGGTCCCGTCACGAAGGGCATGATCTCGACCCCGTCGCCCGGAAAGACCGTGAAATGTGGATGGTCTTCGAAGAGGCGGGCGGCGGCTTCAACGGTTTCGGCCTCGACGACCAGATAGCCGCAGACCGGGTTGACGGTCCCGGCAATGCCGTCTGCCGTCACGCGCAAGGTCTTGCCGACCATGCCGCCGCCGTCGACGATCGAGGCGGCGTTTTTCTCGGTCCACGCCATCCATTGTTTCAGGCCGCGTTCGTCGATCGCATCCTGCTCTGCCCTGGGCAAGGCACGGAAGCGAACGACGGCATCGGGCTGCATGGTGTAGACGGCCAGAAAGCGGGGCATCTTCTGCGGTTCCTGCTGGTCACGGATGAACGCCCGAGCCTAACCTTCCGTGCGCAGGAAATCACCCGGAAGATACGGCGCAAAAGCCAGACCGGTTGCCGGCGCTCGACTGACCCGGCCTAGTGGTTCGATTCTGACATTTGCATCCCCCTGCTGCTAGCGCTGGAGCAAATGTCAAATTCGCTCCACTAGTACCAGAACCCTTCGCGCCGCCAGATGGTGAAGTGACCGCGCACGGGCGGGTTCGGGGTGCCGCCGAGGATGGTGAACTCGCAGCCGCCGTGCAGGCCCTTGCCGCCGGTCCGGCGCAGGGTGACATATTCGTTACATTGCGGGCCACCGCTCGAGCTCTGGCACATGTCGATCTGGGCATTCTTGTCGTCGATCAGTTTCCACACCCAGTCGACGATCGCCACATGGCCGTTCCAGACCATGAAATCGAGCGGCCTGACATCTTTGATGTCGTCGATATTGATCTTGGCGACGTGCTTCGGATAATTCTTCGGAGAGACGCCGTAATACTTGTCCCACTCGCCGGTATAGATGAGGAAATTGGCGACGAAGCCGATGCAGTCCATGCCGAAGAAGCGGTCCTGGACCATCTGCTGCAGCGCGGCCTGGTCGGACATCTTGTCGAAATACATCTGCTTGATCTTGCCGGTCTTCTCCACATCCTTGGAGCCGTCCTTGTTGGCGCGGCCACAGACCTCGACCTTGTATTTGTCGAGGAGATCCTTGTTCTTCAACATGAAGTTCCAGATCTTGACGAAGGCCTTGTCGTTACCCTGGCCCTTCAGCGCCAGGTCGATGGCGGTTCCGCCGACATGCTGGTTCAGCGTGATGCCGTCCTTGTCCTTGATCCAGCGGAAATTCTTGTAAAAGCTCGTCGCGCTGTCATTGCCGCCATTGCCGCGGTCCTTGCACAGATACTGGTTGAGCTTGACGGGCCCGGCGCTGGTCGCAAGCCCCGGACTGGTGAGAAGGTCGACATATTCGTAAGGCAGAAAAAAAGACTCGGCCACTTTACTCTCCGTTGATCGGCCCCCTCGGCTGGCCTCAAAGTGCAGTGTGCCTGCCGTTGCGTCTGTCGTGCGGATCACACAATCTATCATTGTTGCCGGCGAAGACTTCGCGGCACCTCGGAAAGGGTCCTCTACGTCACTATGCAGATCTATTCAGACAACACGCATGAACGGGTTGCGGTCCCTTCGAGCGCGATCTCACGCCCGCTGAAATACCTTGCCCGCGTCATGGAGTTCGGTATCGTGGCACACGCAAAACGTGTTCCTGCGGCCCCGTAAAGCGCCGCTGCGATTTCATTTCTCAAGGAGACTTCCGATGTCCGACAAGCCTTCTGCCGATGCCAAGGTGAAAGGACCCGCGTCCTATTTTCCGTCGATCGAAAAGAAATACGGCAAACCGATTGCCGAGTGGCAGCAGCTGATCCGCACCCAGACGGACAAGAAGCACATGGAAATCGTCGCCTATCTGAAGTCCGAACACGGCCTAGGCCACGGGCATGCCAATGCCCTGGTGGCAGCGACCTTGGCGGAGGACAGGGGCTGAAGCCGCAAGTCCGGCCAGGCAGTTTGCAAATTTCTTCGCAGAGCGCGGGATCCGATGTGAACGACATCTTCCTAAAGCGTGTCGCGTTCATTTGAATTCATGTGACCCGCTTTAACTCTTTTTGACGCACGTATTTTTTACGAAAAACCGGAATCCACTTTTCGCGACGTGCTCCAATTCGCGTTTGTCTGGATCGCTTCCATGGGTCACCCCGGACAAGCGAAGCTCAGATCCGGGGCCTACTCGCAAAACCGCTTGCTGAAACACATGACGCTTCTTGAAGATGTGCTGCCCTTGCCACCCCTCCGAAAGCGAATGGGCCCCGGGTCTCCTTGCGGTCGCCCGGGGTGACTCCGATGTTCTCAGCAAGTCCTTTCCACTTCCGAATGCCTACCCATGCTGGATGGGGAAAGGCATCCTCAAAGGAGGCAACACCAGTGAAACATCGTTGAACGAAACCCGCAGCAATCGGAAAATCAGATCCGCATGCGCGGGACGTCGTTGGGGTCAAGCCGCAGTTCGATCAGGAGCGGTTTGTCGCGGGTTTCGATCGCCTGTATCGCCTCTTCCAGCGCGGCCGTCGACGTGACCTCTATGCCCTTGCCGCCGAGGGCCGTGGCGACAGCTGCGAAGGAGGGCCAGTCGAACATGGCAAGGCCCGGGTCCATCTTGCGGTCGAGGAACTGGATGTGTTCGGCGCCATAGGCGCTGTCGTTGGCGACGATGACGATGAGGTCCTGCTTCAAGCGGACTGCCGTGTTGAACTCGTTGATGCCACCCATCATGAAGCCGCCGTCGCCGGTGAAGAGCACCACGGGCCGGTCGGGCGCGGCAAAGCCTGCTCCCAGCGCTTCCTGCAGGCCAAGGCCGATGGAACCGAAATTGGCGGTGACGAGAAAGCTTCTGGGATCGGGCGCGGAGATGCGGCACCAGACCTCGGTCATGAAGCGGCCGCCGTCCGTCGTCAGGATCCGGTTCTTCGGCAGCACCTCTTCCAACCGTTCAAGGGCGTGCACGTAGTTGACGAAGCCTTCCCTGGCATCATCCGGATTGCCTTTGGGGTGGGCGGTCAGCGCCGCCATGTCGAGCTCTTTGGTAAAGCCGCTCGGCGGAATTTCCGCTTCATCCAGCCAGTAGACGAAATTGTCGGCCGTCAGCCCGGCATCGGCGACCAACGCCGCATCGGCGTGGTAGTTCTTGCTGACCTCTGCCACCGTGTCGTTGACCTGAACGACACGCTTGCCCTTCATCAGCGCCCCCTTGTCGGTGGTGAAGTGGTGCAGGCTGGCGCCGAAACAGACAATGCAGTCGGCCTTGGCGATGATGTCATAGGCGGCCGGCGTGCTGAGCGTGCCGAAGATGTCCATGTTGTAGGGATGGCCGTTGAAGAGGCCCTTGGCCTTCAATGTCGTTGCCAGCGGGGCTTCCAGCCGGTCAGCCAGCCTGATGATCTTCTCACGGGCATCGATGGCACCGCCGCCGGCCAGGATCACCGGGCGGCGGGCCGAGGCGATCATGCCGACAGCTTCATCGAGATCGTCACCCTCCGGCACAAAGGCCGGCGCGCCGAAGGCCTTGAAGACCTTCTTTTCATGGGTCACTTCCTGCCACATGAAGTCGGCAGGCATGTTGAGCACGATCGGCCGCTTTTCGACCCGGGCTCGGTAGAAGGCATGGGCTACGTCATAGGCGGCGGTTTCCGGTGCGCGCAGCTGCTCGAAACCGGCGCCCGTCACCTTGACGAGCTCCCGCTGGTCGATGTTCTGCAGGTTCTGAGGGTTCATCACCGGCGTATCGCCTGCAAGCAGCACCATCGGGATGTGGCCGCGCGCGCCCTCCGTCAGCGCCGTCACGCAGTTCGTCAGCGCCGGGCCGTGCGTGACCGTGGCAACCCCCATCCTGCCGGAGACATGCGAATAGGCGAGCGCCATCAGAACCGCGCTCCCCTCGTAGGAGACCGGCACGAAGGTCGCCTTGCCGGCGCGCACATAGTGATCGACCATGAAGAGATTGGCATCGCCCATCAGCCCGAACATGGTGTCGATCCCCTGGTCCAGCACCGCTTGGGCGATCGACTGATAGGTGTAGCTCTTGTCGGTCATTCTTGTCTCCCAGGCCGATCCGCAGGCCGTCTCCCGAGGCCACTCCGCAGTCAGTTACATTTGCAACTATCTCTGTGTCAACTGGAGAGGCTGTTCAATTGCCTTGGCGAGGCAGAGCATACCTTGAAAAGAAGACAGCGGCGTCCGCTCCACGAGTATACGCCCCCTCTCCCAGTGCTGGGCTATCGCATTTGGCCGAAGGTGGCAGCCGTGCCCCCATCTATCTCTCCCAACGGGCGAGGGAGCCGATCTTGCCATGTGCGATCGCCCAGCACCGGGAGAGGATGAAGGATGCCTGAGACTTCGACCTATCCGCCCAATATCGCCACGAAAGTCTGGTGGATCCTCGACAGACCCAACGTGGTCAGGCGTAGAGACCCTGCATGTTTTGAAGTTCCGCGAGGAGCGCGTTGCGCAGCGCAGCCGGGGCGAGCACTTCTGCTTCCGCTCCGAGCGACAGCAGAACTCGAACCGTGTAGGCGCCCTCCTCCATGGCGACCCGGATCTCTGCCCGCCGGTTCGGGCCGGAAAACGCAGGGGTTTCAGCCGGTTCGAACCCCTGCTCGCCCAATCGCCGCAGGCCCTCAGCGCTCACACGCAGGGTGACCTGTTGCCGATTCAGCCGCGCCTCGAAATCCGCGATCCAGTCCGCCCAGAAGCTTTTGAGGACAAAGTCCACCGGACGGGAAAATCCCTCGTCCAGAACCTTAAGCTCCCTGATGCCGTCAATCCGATAGACGCGGGGCGTTTCCACCCGGGCCACCAAGTACCAGGTGCCCGCCTTCAGGACGATCGCAAGCGGGTCTGCAACGCGTTCGACCTCGCCCTTCCAGCTTTCGTAGGTCAGCGCCAGCTTGCGCTCCGCCCAGACGGCCGCGGCCACCTGGCGTACGAGCGGGCTTTCCTGCCGCGAGCGATACCAGGCCAGTGGATCGAGCAGGAACCGGTCCGCAACAGTGGCGGCCTTTTCACGCGAAGGCTGGGGCAGCGCCGCAAGCACTTTCCGGGTCGTCTGGTCGGCAGCTTCCGTCAAGCCGAGATCGGCAAGCGCAGGTCCAAGGCCTGCGAGTAGTAAGGCTCCGGCCTCGTCTGCATCAAGCCCGGTCAGTCTGGTCTGGTAGCCGTCCAGAAGCCGAAACCCGCCCTGACGCCCGCGTTCCGCATAGACCGGAACACCGGAATAGCTAAGCTGATCGATATCCCGATGGATTGTCCTCACAGAGACCTCGAATTCCGCTGCCAGATCCTCGGCCGTCATCTGCCCGCGCGCCTGCAGCAGCAAGAGGATCGACAGAAGCCGGGAAGATTTCATGCGGGCTCCAGAATATATGACATTCCTTGTCATGTTATCCGGAATAGGATCGCCTGTCACCAAACCTCGAAAGGCAGGGATCGTATGGATCAGACAACGAGCGGCACTCGACCGGCGGATGATTTCAACTTCATGTTCGGCAGATGGACCGTCCGGCACCGGCGGCTGAAGGAAAGGCTTTCCGGATTAGATGACTGGGATCATTTCGATGGAACGTCGGAAACGCGTCCGATCCTCGGCGGGCTCGGCAACGTCGAGGACAATTTCCTGGATCTGCCGGACGGCGGCTACCGGGCTGTTGCGCTGCGCAGCTTCGATGGGGGGTCAAACCTCTGGTCGATCTGGTGGCTGGACGGCAGGGCACCCCAGGCACTCGACACGCCTGTCCGGGGCGGTTTTGACGGCGAAACCGGTGAATTCTTCGCCGACGACAGCCTTGAGGGCCGGGTGATCAAGGTCCGTTTCCGGTGGCTCCGGGGCGGGAAGCCGCGCTGGGAGCAGGCCTTTTCGGAAGATGACGGCGTAAGCTGGGAGACAAACTGGATCATGGAGTTCACGCGGGCGGCGTGACCGGCCTCGGTCAGAAGAGAGGAAAGGCAGGTGCGGCCGAAAGCCTGGTCTTTCACGGGGTCAGCGGCCAGATCAACGGCGCTAGCAACACCGTTACGAGCCCGGCAACGAGGTTCATCGGCAGACCCAGACGCAGGAAATCGCCGAAACGGTAGCCACCGGCATTATAGACCATGGTGTTGGTCTGATAACCGATGGGCGTTGCGAAGCTGGCGCTGGCACCGAACATCACGGCGACGATGAAGGCACGCGGGTCGAGCCCGAGCTGGGTGGCAATGCCGGCCGCGATCGGGGTCATCACCACGGCGACGGCGTTGTTGGTGACCACTTCCGTCAGCACCGACGTGACGGCATAGATGACGGCAAGGGCGACAAGTGGCGGCAGTCCGGCCAGATACGTCGAGAGCACTCCGACGATCATCGCCATGGCACCCGTTTTCTCCAGTGCCGTGCCAAGCACGAGCATGGCGACGATGAGCAGCAGCAGGCGCCCGTCGATGGCTCCCAGCCCCTCGTCCGGATCGACGCAGCGGGTTGCCAGAACAACTGCCGCGCCAATGATGGCAAGCGGCAGAATCGGGGCGAGGTTCAGGGCGGCGCCAATCACCACGGCCACCAGCACGGCAACCGCGACAGGTGCCCGGCGCGTGCGGAAGGCACGTGCGGTGACGGGCGCCAGCAGGATCAGATCCTCTTCGCGGGCGGCCTGCTCGATATCCTCTGCCGTGCCGTCGAGAAGCACCGTATCGCCAGGCTCCAGCGTTTCCTCCCTGTCGCGCATGTCGACTGCCGACCCGCGCCGGTGAACAGCCACCGGATAAACGCGGTAGAGGCGGCGCCAGCCGAGATCCGAAAGCGGTCCCTTTGCATCTCCGACAAGCGCTTCCATGACGATGTTGCGTTGTGCGCCGGCCAATTCGGCACCGGCGATTTCCAGGCCCGCCCGGGCCTGGTCCCTATAGGCCATCACTTCGGCGTCGCTGGTGCGCAGCACCACCCGGTCCCCAGCCTCCAGCTGCACGTCCTTGAGCCTGTGCCGCAGCGAAATGTCATGGCGTATCAGGTCGGCAACGCGGGCACCGCGGCGCTGAAAGTCGCGAATGTCGAGCACCGGCTTGCCGATGAGAGGCGAACCCGACGGAACGAAGAGTTCGATCCGCCAGGATTTCGGCTCGCGCGGGGTCGTGAGTTCGCTCAAGGAGAGGCGATGCGGCAAAAGACGCGGTGCGGCAATCGCCAGAAAGACGCCGCCGGTGAGTGCCAGCACGATGCCGAGGGGGGCGATCTCGAAGAGGGAAAACGGCGCAAACCCAAGATCACGCGCCACGCCGTCGACCAGGAGGTTGGTCGAGGTGCCTATCAGCGAACAGGTGCCACCAAGAATGACGATGAAGGACAGCGGCATCAACATCCGCGAGGCACTGAGCCCGAGTTCCCGCGAGATGCCGAAGACAACCGGGATCAGGATCATCACCACAGGTGTGTTGTTCATGAAGGCGGAGGCAGCTCCTGCCAAAGCGAAAAACAGGACGAGCGTTGCTTTCGGAGACCGGACAAGACCTTTTTTGACCCAGTCAGCGACACTCTCCAGGACACCTGTGCGCACCAGTGCGGCACTGATGACGAACATCGCGCCGATTGTCGCCGGAGCCGGATTGCCGAGCGCCTTCAGAACATCGTCGACCGACACCATACCGAGAAGAAGCGCAGCGGCGGTCCCGACCAGTGCAACGACTTCGGCCGTATATGCCTCCCTTAGGAACAGGGCGAAGACGGCACACACCAGTAGAAGCGCCCCGTATGGTGCGAAATTCCCAAGATCGAACAACATCCGGCAAGCCCCCTGGATGCGCCGTACTTTTAATATGCCGACGGTGAAGCACGTTGTTTCGGGAAGTTCAGAGAGGCTTTCGGCTGAACCTTTACCGTTGCAGCGGGCCATTCAGCCGCTTGCCAGCCGGTCTTTGCTGCCCGTCGGACACGCTCGCGTTTCCAGAGCGCCGAGGATCAACAAGGCGCAAGACAAGAGTATAGCTCAGCCACAGACGGCAGCAACGGCTTTGTTGCAGCGCGCAATGGCGATGCATGGTCGGAACACCCCTCCTCAACTTGGTTTGCAAGCAGCTTTTGCGGCCGTAAAATCCTCCCATGTCCCGCGTTGTTCCCGCCGCCCTGGTCTATGCCGTAACCGTCTTTGCCATCGGGTTTGTTCTTGGTGCCGCCCGCGTGCTTGTCCTGGCACGCAGCATCGGTGCTGTCGGGTCGGTGCTCGTCGAGTTGCCGCTGATCCTGGCGGCCAGCTACTTTGTCGCAAGGCGGGTTTTGCGCTTCTGGAACGTTCCCGCGCGCACGATGCCCAGACTGTTGATGGGTGGTCTCGCCCTTGCCGCACTGCTCACCCTGGAGGTGACGCTCTCCCTGACCCTGTTCGGCAACAGCCTGGATCAGTTTTTCGCGCATTTTCAAACGCCCGAAGGCCTTCTGGGGCTTTGCGGCCAGTTGATCTTTGCCTGCATTCCCGCCCTTTTGCTGCTAAGTCCGCGATGATGCGACGTTCCTCTGCGGGTCTCAAACGTCGCGTGGGCCCGGCGTCTCCAGCCGGTATTTCAGGAACCGCGATCCTGCATAGTCCACCTCGGTGACGAAAGCCGCGCCCAAGCGCTTCAAGGCGCCGAGGTTTCTGCGCGAAGGCGGCAGCAGAAAGGTCACGAACGGGATCCGCTCGTCGGCGGCGGCAAAATCGAGCGCCTGCCGTGTGATCCGGGCTCCGAGGCCAAAGGCATCGGGCGTCAACACCAGACCGAAATCCCATTCCTCGTCCTCTTTCTGGAAACCGCCCCAGCCCACATAGCGCCCCTCATCCAGGAACGCCCAATGACCGAGGCCGTCCCGTTGCCAGCAGGCTTCCTTGGCGGCGATAAACCCTTGTGCCATGTCCCAGTCCCAGGTGACGGTCAGCAGCGGCATATGCTCCCCCACACGCGGATCGGACATGTGGGAGACCAGGAGCTCCGGCGCTATGTCCGCAAGGCGGGTGAAGGTGATGTTCGAACGTGACCTGACAGACATCGTTTCCGGTTCCTGAAAAAGTATCGCTGTCTTCCACGCCATTTGCCCGCGCAGATCAAGAAAAGACACGGCCGTGGGCGTTCAAGTCTGCGTGTGCCGAGGCTGGGGGCGGACCCATTAAATTGAACTTTGGGAACCATACCCCGACCCAACCCGTTGAATCCCTGGATCCAAATCAAACAAGGAGGATCGTATGACCGACGAAATGACTGCACTCAGCCCCAAACGCCGCAAGGAAGCGGAAGAGGAAGCCAGGAAGATCCTGAAGATGGCTGACCGGAGCAATGCGGGCGGACAGATGGGCGGAACGTTTTTCGGCCAGGAAGCCGACGACGGCATGGCGCCGCCAAGATCCACGCCTGCCGGCAGAAGCTGAGGCCCTAGTGGTTCGATTCTGACATTTGCATCCCCCGCTGCTAGCGCTGGAGCAAATGTCAGAATCATAAGAACCACTAGATAAATTTATGATTCTAGTGGAGCTTTTGAATTTGACATTTGAGCATCAGCCTAGCCGCGAGCGGGACTCAAATGTCAAATTCGCTCCACTAGAGTTCAGGCGGCTCTTTGCAGCGCCTGTGAACCGGCCGGCGGTCTGGAGCGTAGGAATAATCAAGAAGCAACAAGAGGCTGCGCCCGGCCGCCAGGCCGCGTTCATCGCCAGTTGTTTTGGCGATGGGCGAAATTGACGAGCTTCCGGGCTTTGCTGAGGACCGATCATGACCTGGCTTGACACGCTGCCGCACTTTTTCACAAGCGCCATGAAGGCTGCCGCTCTGGCGGCCGTTGCCATTTTGGCCTGTCCGTTTGCCCCAGCAATGGCGGAGGACAAGGGTAATGTCACCGCCCATTCGTTCACCTTCGACATGCCCTATGGCGAACCGCTCGCCTTGAACGATTTTGCCGGCAAGGCGGTGCTGCTGGTGAATACGGCTACGGAATGCGGCTTCAGCGGCCAGCTCTCCGGTCTGCAGCGGCTGCACGAGACCTATGGCGGCAAGGGCCTCGTCGTGATTGGCGTGCCCTCGAACGACTTCGGCGGCCAGGAGCCGCGTGCGGACGGCGAGATCGCAAAATTCTGCGAATCCAAATACGGCGCGGAATTCCTGATGACATCCAAGACGACCGTCAAGGGCCAGACAGCCCATCCCTTCTACAAATGGGCGATCGAGACACTTGGCCCAACAGCCCGGCCCTACTGGAACTTCCACAAATACCTGATCGGTCCGGACGGCCACATCAAAGCCTGGTTCCCGACCCCTGTGCCGCCAATGTCGCCCGAAATGACCTCCGGGATCGAGGCGCAACTCGCAGGCATGTAGACGAAACCGCCGTCTGCAGATCCTTGATTTCCCGCTTCTTCTCTTCTCCTCCACCGTCTTGCGCCAGATCAACGACCCGTCGCAGCCGTCCTCCTATGTTACTTTCGAAAGTTCATACATAGAGGAGCCATCCGATGGCCGTATCCGACTGGAATGCATTCGTAGCGCAGACGGACGAGCGCATGGCGGCAGTGCGCAAGGGCATTCCCGAGGTCGCCAAGGGCTTCGGGGCACTGGCCAAGGCGGCAACGGCGCCGGGCGCGCTCGATCCCAAGACCAAGGAACTGATAGCGCTTGCAATCGGCATCACTGCGCGCTGTGACGGCTGTCTTGCCTATCACGCACGTGCCGCGGCGAAGTTCGGTGCCAGCCGCGAGGAGATCCTGGAAGTCATCGGTGTCGCGGTCTATATGGGCGGCGGGCCGTCGATGATCTACGGCGCCGAGGCACTTGCTGCCTATGACGGCCTGAAGGACGGTGGCTGAGCACCGCTCCCGCCTCTCCATCCGCAATAGGCTACCAGCTAAACGGGCAGCCCTGCCCCTTCCAGCAGGGCATCCGCCAGGGCGTCGCACGCAGCGCTGCGGGAAGAGAGGCTGCGCACCAGGATGATGTCCAGCGGCTCGATCCGCGGCAGACCCTGCGCCTCTCCGACGATGCTGACCGTCGGCGGCACGGCCATCTGTGCGACGGCAGCAACGGCCAGCCCCGCTTCCACCAGCGTGACCAGCGCCGAGTGGCTGAAACTGGAATAGGCCGACCGGTACCGCAAGCCGCTGAGGCCGAGGGCGGCGAGCGTGACAGTGCGGGCCTGACTGCCGGGCTCGTAAAGCGCGACAGGCAGGGGATCCCGTTCCAGGGCAAGGCCGTCCTTCGAGGCAATCCAGACCATCGGCTCCTGCCGGATCGGCCGCCCCTCCATGCTGCCCGAGCGGGTGACGATGGCAAGATCCACACGGCCATCCTTGACCTGGGGCAGCAAGGCCGTCGACTGGGCGCAGACCACGTTCAGCTCCACCCTCGGAAACAGCGCTCCAAACCGTCGCAAGACATCCGGCAGCATCGCGGCAATATAATCGTCCGGCGCGCCGATGGTGACAGCACCTTCCATTTCCGGACGGCGGAAGGCTTCCACCGCCTCGTCATGTAGGCGCAGGATCCGGCGTGCATAGACTTCCAGCTCCTCTCCCGCTGGCGTCAGCGCCAGATTGCGCGTGTCGCGCAGGAATAGCGCCTTGCCGATCCGCTCCTCCAGGCGCTGGATCTGCATCGATACGGTTGCCGGCGACTTGTGCACCTGGGCCGCGGCGCGCGAGAAGCTCATCGCGTCGACGCAGGCGAGAAAGGTTCGAAGGAGGGTGTGGTCGAGCTGCATTATTCTTCAAAAAAGCTGAATAGTTTCTTCAGACTATATTGTTTGACCGAAAAATGAAAGCGAAGGCATGCTCACGTTCAAGCAGGCGCTTCATTCCGGGCGCTCTTCGTAAGCAGGACCAGCCCCATGTTGAGCAGACAGACCGAAGGCATGATCGGCGTGATCGCGGCACAGACGCTGCTCGGCACGATCGGGCTCTGCGTCCTGGAAAGCGGTGCGGACCCGGTCTCCGTCACGTTCTACCGCTGCGCCATCGGCGGGCTGGCGCTGGTCCTCTATTGCTATTTGCGTGGAGATCTCGCCCGCATGCGCCAAGTCCCGATGCGGACCATTCTTCTGGCGGTTGCGAGCGGTGTGCTGATGGCGGGGAACTGGGTGCTGTTCTTTGCCGGCATTCAAAGAACAGGCATTGCGGTCGCGACCATCACCTTTCACGTCCAGCCATTCCTGGTGGTGCTGCTGGGAGCCGTTGTCTTTCACGAAAGGCTTCGGCCGGCGACACTGCTGTGGATCGGCCTGGCCCTCGCCGGGCTCGCCCTCGCCTCGGGTCTTGGCGGCATCGATCCCGTTGCCGACAGAGCCTATCTGACCGGTCTCGCGGCGACACTTGCCGCCGCCTGCCTCTATGCCGGCGTGACAATCGTTGCCAAGGCGATGACCGGCCTGTCGGCACCGCAACTGGCCGCGATCCAGTTCCTGACCGGCACGTTGCTGCTGGCGGCGGTCACGCCGCTCGGGCCCACCGATCTTTCGGCATCGCAATGGGGCTGGCTGGCGGTCATTGGCCTCGTTCACACCGGCGGCGTCTATGTCGTGCTCTACAAGGCCCTGCCGAAACTGACGACGCCCCTGATCGCTGTCCTGTTGTTTCTGTATCCCGCGACCGCCGTGGTCGTCGATGCCCTTGCCTATGGCCACCTGATCCGCCTGGCCCAGTTTGCCGGTCTTGGACTGATCATCCTTGCAAGCCTGGCAGTGACGCTGAAATGGGGGCTGCGCTCAAGGGGGCAGGCCGCCGCCTGAACGGCCTTTCCTCCCAGCCGTACGGCCGCCGGAAAGCAATTCCCGGGCACCCCGATGCGTGCTGGCTTCGGGCCGCAGACCATCCGCAGCAATCACGATGCGATCACGCAGGAAACCGTTTACTCTCAACAGGTTTTCAAGACACGGCGCGACCAGTGTCGCAGACGAAAAAGAACGAATGGTACCCTCACGGTTGCTGACGGCAATTCTGCCGGCGCCGCGATTGCCATCGACATGCAACAGAGCCAAGACTCATGACGCGGAAGGGGATATCCGATGGCAGGTCTACGAGGCGCTTTGTCCGGCGTCTTTGCTTCCGGACGTTTGAAACCGGGCGCTCTTCTGTGAGCCTTCGGCAACAACAAGCGGTCTGCTGAGCCGCGGAACAGGCCGGAGACGGTTCAACGTAACAACACCCCTCGCACCGGGCCCCATCGCGTCTGTTGGCAAGTGAATAACATTTCACGATGCTCCTGAGGTTCTCCGCGGTAGTCTTCCGGGGAGAATGGTAGGGCGGGGTAGGGAAATGCATAACACCAGAAACACTTTCAGGCTGGAGACAGCCTACCAGGATTTATTTCCAGCACTTTCTATCAACAAATCTTCGCCCTACCCCGGCTTGCCTGTCAGCGAAAACCCGCGGCCTTCCGATTATTACGCGGGCATTCAGACCGACGGGCGGCTGGACATCGAGAAGACGGATCTTCTCTTCAAGAACCTCGCACATCTGATGCTCTATCAGGGCGCACAGACGCCCTACGGCTTTTTTGGCGACAACGAGGCCATTCCCGCCGGTTACACCTATCTCGCCCAGTTTGCTGCCCATGATCTGACGATCAACAGCGAGATGCGCCCCAATATCGACGGTGCCCACATTCCGGTGAACATGCGCACCGAGGCCTTGATGCTGGAAACGCTCTACGGCAGGGGGCCCGTGGTCTGCGCCCACTGCTACGACTATGCCGACAGGTTTTCCGGTGTCGATGCCTGCCTCAGCCTCAATCCCGTCAACGTCCCTGCCTCAGGCGTTGGTGCGGCAGCCACGGAGACCCAGCCGCATCGGGATATCGCCCGCCATCACGACTACAATGCCCAGCACCGCAAGCGCCGCGGGCGGGCCCTGATCGCGGATGCCAGGAACGATGCCCACTCGGTCATCGCGCAGCTCACAGCCCTCTTCTCCCAGTTTCACAATCTGGTGGTCGCGCAGTCGAAACTGCAGCACACGGATGGCGACATCGACACGCATTTCAACTATGCGCGCGCCGTCGTCACGGTCGTCTACCGCTCCATCCTGCGCAACGACATGCTCAGGCGGCTGCTCGATCCGGAGATCTACGGCTACTACAACAAATCCGCCAATGAGGACCGGTTCCTGTTCGCGCTCGACAAGAGCTCCCCCATCAGCAGCGAATTCGTGCATGCGGCCTATCGCATCGGCCATTCCATGGTCCGCCCCTTCTACCGGATGTCGGACCGCAACGGCGGAGCAGCCTTCCCGCTGGAGGAAGTCCTGCACCAGAACTCCGACGGCGATGCGAGCAAGACCCCGCTCGACCCCAACTGGATCATCAGCTGGTCGCATTTTTTCCCGCTGGCGGCGGATGGCGAAGCAAGCCCCACCCAGGCAAGCAGCCTGATCGGGCCCCTCTACATGCAGAAACTCAATTCCAAGCTGACGACGGGCCTCCATCAGGCAGGCGATACGCTCGCCTATCTCGATCTCTTGCGCACGATTTCAGCTCCCGTCCTGCGTGTGGATCGCCTCAGGGCGCATATTGCCGACGCCAGCCAGAAACCCGGCTTTCCTGACGAAAGCCGGGCCAGGATCGCCGATGCCGGAGCAGCCGAGGCGGCTGTCAGAGCTTTTGCCGGCAGGCGCACCAAGGCTTTCAGCCGCGAAACGCCGCTGCCGCCCCGGCTCGACGACGCGATGCTCGATGACCTCTGCACCAATCCTCCCCTCGGCCTCTACGTCCTCATCGAGGCCAACAGCGGCCCAGGACAAGGCCGTCATCTCGGCCCGCTCGGTTCCATCCTGCTTGCCGAAACATTTTTCCGCATCCTGGACGACAGCGGCCGCCTTGACCGGATGCCGCTTCCCGGTGGCATGACCCCGCAGATCGCGGCCAAGCTCTTCTTCGAGCAGAAGGGGCCGGACCCCGTTCCGCAGAGCATGCCGGAGCTGATCCGCTGGATTGACCGCAATCTGCCCCAGAGCGAGAAGGAACTGGGCGACGGCAGTCCGTTGCCGTTCATTTGAGGAGAGGAGAAGACGATGTCTGATATTCACGAAGGCGACTTCGGCCGTTTCAAGATCATCAAGCCGAAGGAATTCGGCGAACTCATTCGCGATTGGGCCCTCGGCGCAACGCCGCCGCCGGAAACGATCTGCGAGCTGCGCGCAGCGCTGGAAGGTCCCGACCCGATCGCACTGGTTCCGACACGATGGAAGGACGAGAAAAAGATCACCGTGGTTCAGCCCGAAGCGGACGAATTCATACTGCGCCTTCCGCCGAAGAAGATGCTGCAGAACACCCTGGACGAACTGGCCGGCGTCGGCTCCGCCGCGGAATATGACGTTCCGAGGTTCTACAAGATCAAGCTGCGCGGACAGACGGACGGCCAGGAATCCAAGCCCTCGAACGACCACCTGAGCAACCTGGATTTCTTCTTGTGCCGCGTTTCGGACTATACGGTGTCCGTCTGCCGTTAGAGCACGTCGCGAAAAAGTGGAGTCCGGTTTTTCGCAAAAAGACGTGCATCAAATAAGAGACGAAGCGGGCTACGTGAATTCAAAAGAAGGCGACACGCTTTAGCTTTTCGGGTTCATCGGCCAAGCGGACGGCAGAGGGGTTACAGGCCCGCGTCCGCCAGCCAGCGCCGCAGGCGCTGGCGCAGGTCGGAATTTCGGATCGGGAACATGTGCGCCAGCCAGTCGCCCGCCAGTTCCGGCGTCGGCGGCGCCTGGCCGAACCAGTCCCGCTCCAGGTCAAGATAAAGCTTGCCCGCCACTTCTCGTGCCTCGTCCTGCCGGCCGAGCTCCGACAGGGCCGAGATGGTCCAGGCCCGCATGCCGTAATAGCCCTCACCCGCCCGCCGCGCGGCCGCGAGGCAGCCCTCGAAATCGCCGAACAGATAGCGGATCCCGGCGAGAAAACTCCAGTGCTCGGGGGCAAGACTGATGTCCAGATAAAAGATCTGCTCGGTTTCAACGTCCCCCGTGCCGTTCTTGCGGCAGAACGCCTGTCCGTGCAGGCCGGAGACCAGCACCCAGGGATCGTTCGGGTTGAGCTGGATGGCCGAGGTGAAGGCATCCCGTGCCTCCTCGAACGCACCGAGCAGCGCCTGGCTCCAGCCGAGGCACAGATGCGCCCTCGCATCCAGCGGGTCGAGCGTCTTTGCCGTCTGCGCATGCTTGAGCGCAAATTCCGCATTGGCGCGCTGGTGAAACAGGCCGGGACAGACGATGTGGCGGCCATTGGCGAACTGGGCCATGGCGCTGTGGGCCGGGCCGAAATTTGGCGCCCGCTCGATGATGAACCGCAACAGTTCCAGCGCCTTGCCATCGTCCGCGTCGCGCCACTTGTACATCAGCTGCTGGGCGTGGTTCCAGGCATCGAAGAGGCCCGGCGACAGCGAGTTGCTGACATCGGCCTTGCGGATCTGGTCGGCCGACAATTCGATATGGACCGCAAAGGCGAATTCCCTCAGGAAATCCTGCTGCTGAAACGGCAGCTCACCTTCTTCCTGGCGCACGGTCTGGCCCCAGACGAAGGCTCCGGTGCGGTCGTCGCGCAGGTTGAGGGAATTGGCGACCGCCCGCTCTTCCCGCCAGGCGGACAATTGCACGGAGTATGTCGGGCGGCGGCTGCCCTGCTGGTTTCCCGTCCAGTCGACGACGGACCATTCCCGGAACCGCACCAGGCGCGAAATCAGCTCCGAGCGAAGCCCCTCCAGATAGGCAAGCGACGTTCCACCGGCGGCCTCCTGCGAAATCGGGGCGATCACGAGGATCGGGCATTCGGAAATGTCCTTGACGGAAACACTGCCCCCTGCCACGCGCGGGCTGACCGGCTTGCCGAGCTTGATGTCCGCAATGATCTCCTGCGTTTCCTCGCTCGGCTCGGTATCGAATTCGTCGGCAAGCGTGTTCCAAAGGGCGTCGTAGACCGCGATCGCTCCCGTAAAGTCGCCTTCCGCGGCACGGGCAACCATCAGATGCCGCGCGGCCGGTTCGTTCGACGGATCGAAGCTCAGAAGGGCATGGGCCCATTTGTCGCCGACGCCCGGCACACCCCGGGTCTCGGCGAATTTTCCCGACAGCGCTTCCATGAACCGGTCGCTCCAGAGCTGCCTCTGAACTCTCAGCCAGTCGGTGAAATTGGCGTCGAATTCGTCGCAACCGGCGAGAATGTTATGGGAATGGCGCAGGCCGTGCAGGCTGGTCGCGGGTGGAACGGCTGACTGTTCGATCGTATCGAGAAGTAGCTGGGCATCGGAGAGAATGCCGTTGTCCCGGAGTTCGACACTCCGCTTGTCGGCATGGAAGTGGCCATAGCCCACCCGGTCGAACTTGACGCGAATGGAGCGGATCACCTGGCGCAGCGACATGCGGGCATGCGCTTCGCTCGATTCCGACCAGAGCAGACCCGCCGCGGCCTCGCGGGTAAGGGACGTCGTTCCGCTGACGGCCAGATAGGCCAGCAACGCATCCCCCTTCTTCGAGGAGGTGCTGAAAAGCCCGTCGTCCACCTTGAACATCGGCGCACCGATTATTCTGACGAATAGCGTTTTATCCACTCACCGCCCCACCCATCTTCCGCGTCTTGGGGTCCGTAACAACCCGGTTGTTTCAGCGCCCGGCTCTGCCTCACCAGCCCCGGGCAAGTGATGTTCAGACCGGCCGGTGCCTCGATGCGGCGCCGGTTCTGGGTCCGAACCTTTGCAACGCCGACCGGAATCGCTCCGTTCGATAGTCCATCGATATTGTCTGTAGCCCCGGACAGAGCACCTTCGCAACCGGAACACCCAGACGCGGCGACGTCAGATCGACGACAAAGCGCTCGATCCCGTGTTTGGCCAGCGCCGTGTCGAGATCTACGACGACCGTTTCAGTTTCGCCCCGGTCTCCGTTACCGGCAGCCACCTCGAACAGGCCGTCCTGCAGGATCAGATCCCGGCAACGTTCCAGCATCTCTGCCTCGCTTTCCGAAAGCTGCATGCCCCTCTGCCGCTTTGCCGCCGCCAGCAAATTGGCGAATTCCATCTGCGCCAGTTCCAGGACCGCCGCACGCGCCGCGTCGCCGGCCTCCAGGCGCGCCGCAAACCCGAAGGCGATGTCCTTGCCTTCTTCATTGGCCGAAACGGCGGCGACGACCGGAATGCCGATTTCGCTTGTCAGATCGAGCAAGACCAGTTGGCGCTCCGTTCGTCCGGCACGCATGGCTGAGACGACCTCAAGCAGGCCCGGCACCTGACCGGCCTCCAGCGCTCTCGCTGGCGTTCCACCAAACCACCATAGCGCGACCGCATCGCGCTCTATCAACTCAAGCGTAGCAGTTTGTACAGCCGCCGCAAGGGTTTGCCCGGCCGCGAAGCCCGTGCTGAAGGCTGGCACAGGTTCAATCGTTTCTCTCAGATCACGGAAACAGAGGATAGCCGGAACAAGCCCCGGCGCCCCCGCCAGCGCTTCCCGGCAGGCGACCCAGCCTCGAGCCGCAACGGCCTCCCCGAAGACCGCAGCAAACTTTCTGGCGACGTCCAATTCGGCGGCCTCTTCAGGAAGAAGGGCCAGGCCGTCCGGCCTGAAACGGGAAAACTGGGAAAGGGTCTCTGCGACTTCGCCGAGGCAGCGAAACACGGCGCGCTCCGGATCCAGATCCGCGGCACCGGCCGAGAAAATTCCTGCCCCATCATCACCGGAACCGCACTTTTCACTCCCGGAAAACCGTGCCCCGACAAATGTCATGCCGGGAGAAAACGGAAGATCGGCACCAAACAGGTCGTCGACAAAGGCAAGCGTGTTTCGAAGCGCTTCATTGCCCGAGAAGTCGATATCAATTTCTTCCGCAGTCTGCATTCGTTCGACGGCCCGGTAAGAACATAAAATTGCAACAGGCCTGCTTATCCCTAGAGATTGCGGACACGGAATGCAATTCCCTAGGGGAAGCACTTCGACAGGGTTTCAGAGAGTGGAACCGGATGATGTATGGAGAGAGGTGTATTGAAACGCCGGAAAGTCTTCACCGTCTCGGCGTCACAGCGACTGGAGAACGGACCATGGCCCCCAATCGCAGCGGCAAACCATGGTGATTTCGCACAGACAAACGCTGCCCGTTAAGGGCTACATTCAGGTTTTCAGAGAGGTCTGCGAAGGAATGGTGGAGCCAAGGGGAGTCGAACCCCTGACCTCTACAATGCCATTGTAGCGCTCTCCCAACTGAGCTATGGCCCCATGTTCCATATGCGCACCGGCTTGGGTTCCGGCGTCGATGGAGGCGGGTTATAGTCACACCTCCCCACAAGATCAAGCAGAAAATATCAGGAAATTTTCCGCTGCCTGTGGAAAAGCCCGGACAGAGCAAAAAGCCTGCCCGGGCAATAGCTTAGCGATCCGGATCTTCGTCTACTTCGATCTGGATGCCGGGGACGGAATCCTCGTCCTCGTCCTCGTCGTCGATGAAAACATCGTCGTCGTCGCTGTCGTCGTCACCGAGGTCGACATCGTCGTCTTCCAGGTCCGGCACGTCGTCGCCGTCGCCTTCGGCTTCAGCGTCCGCTTCTTCCAGCGTTACGATTTCCGGAGCCTCGACGTCGTCCTCGTCCTCGTCTTCCTCGACGACTTCAGCCACCTTGGCAGCCTTCGCCGAGCGGGAGGTCATGACCGCTTCGAAAATCGTCCCGCATTTGGGGCAGGTGATCGGGTCGCGGTTGAGATCGTAATATTTGGCGCCGCAGCCCGGGCACAGCCGCTTTGTGCCAAGTTCAGGTTTTGCCACTGTGCTCACCCTTCTTCGTTATGTAGCCGACTTGAATTCGTGGGTGGCCCCATAGCGTCAAGCCGTTCCGGTGTCAAAGGCAAATCAACGAAAATCAGTCGTGCCGTTATTGTTCTGCACGTTGCGCACCAAAATTCAAGCACCTGACCGGGTTACCCACATCACGGACATCCGGACAGGGAACGGCGAGGACATAAGGTAGCGGCCTGAAATCGTGGTGCCTTCGCCGAAGCCGGGAAACGGCGGCAAGTGCGGTTTTGGCGGCTTCAGACGGATGACGCGGGCGCATCCGCGTGATAGGACGTGTCACCTTTTGACAACCGATCCAATTTGCGGACATTCGAAAATGTCACACGATACTGCGCCCACGCCTCTGACTTCCAGCCTGGGCAGCCCGCTGACCGGCACGATCCGCGTGCCGGGCGACAAGTCCATATCCCATCGCTCGCTGATGTTCGGCACGCTTGCCGTCGGCCGCACCACCGTCAAGGGTCTTCTGGAATCGGAAGACGTTCTGGCGACCGCCGATGCCATGCGCGCCGTTGGCGCGACCATCGTCAAGCGCGAAGACGGCAGCTACACGGTCGACGGTATCGGCCTCGGCAGCCTGCTTGAGCCCGAGCATGTCATCGACTTCGGCAATGCCGGCACCGGCGTGCGCCTGACCATGGGCATTTTCGGCAGCCACAACATCGCCGCCACCTTTGTCGGCGACGCGTCGCTCTCCAAGCGGCCGATGGACCGCGTCCTGAACCCGCTGCGCGACATGGGCACCAATGTCATCGCCCGCGACGGCGACCGGCTGCCGGCCTCCATCCGCGGCCCGGAACAGGCGCTGCCGATCACTTACCGCGTGCCGATGCCCTCCGCCCAGGTGAAATCCGCCGTGCTTCTGGCCGGCCTCAACGCCCCGGGCGAGACGACGGTGATCGAGCCGATCCCGACCCGCGACCACACCGAGAAGATGCTGAAGGGCTTTGGCGCCGACATCTCCGTTTCGATGAACGAGGCCGGAGAACGGGTGATCAGGCTGAAAGGCCAGCCGGAACTGAAGCCGCAGGATATCGACGTCCCCGGCGATCCGTCGTCCGCCGGGTTTCCGATGGTCGCCGCGCTGATCATTCCGGGCTCCGACATCACCATCGAGAACGTGCTTTTGAACGAGCACCGCACCGGCCTCATCACCACCCTGATCGAGATGGGCGGCGATATCGAGATCGTCAACCGGCGCGAGACCGGCGGCGAGGAAGTCGGCGACCTGCGCGTCAAGGCCAGCAAGCTGAAGGGCATCACCGTGCCTGCCGGCCGGGCGCCGTCCATGATCGACGAATATCCCGTGCTGGCGGTAGCCGCGGCCTTTGCCGAGGGCGACACCTTCATGCCGGGCCTGGACGAATTGCGCGTCAAGGAAAGTGACCGCCTGGCGGCCGTTGCACGCGGGCTGGAAGCCAACGGCATTCCCTGCGTGGAGACCGAGGACACGCTGACGGTGACCGGCGGGGCCGCCAACATTGGCGGCGGCTCTGTCGTCACCCACCTCGACCACCGAATCGCCATGTCGTTCCTGGTGCTGGGCATGGCAGCCCACAAGCCGGTGACCGTCGATGACGGCGCGGTGATCGCGACCAGCTTCCCGACCTTCACGTCGCTCTTCGAAGGCCTAGGCGCCCGGTTCTCCGCACCCTCCAGCGAGGCCGCATGATCATCGCTATCGACGGACCGGCCGCGTCCGGCAAGGGCACCCTGTCGCGCCGGCTGGCCGATCATTTCGGCCTGAGGCACCTCGACACCGGGCTGACCTACCGGGCAGTGGCGGCGGCCCTGCTTGCCAAGGGCCTGCCGCTCGGCGACGAGGCGATTGCCATCGAGATCGCGCATAACCTGGACCTTGCCCAGATGGACAAGTCGGTTCTCTCGGCCCATGAAATCGGCGAGGCGGCATCCCGCATCGCCGTGCTCGGGGGCCTCCGCGAGGAACTGGTCAACCTGCAACGCCGGTTCGCCAAAGTGCCACCGGGCGCTGTCCTCGACGGGCGCGACATTGGCACGGTGGTCTGCCCGGATGCAACGGTGAAGCTGTTCGTGACGGCCTCGCCGCAGGCCCGTGCGCGCCGCCGGACCGACGAGATGGTCTCCAAGGGGCAGGAAGCGAACTACGCCTCCGTGCTCGACGACTTGAAGCGCCGGGACGAGCGCGACGCCAAGCGAACTGTGGCTCCGATGCGCCAGGCGGACGATGCGGTCTTGCTTGATACGACAGAAATGGATATAGAGACCGCGTTCCAGGCGGCCGTGGATATCGTGTCCCGCGCCCAGAATGCATGATCAGGACAGGGGTTCACCTTTGGTGCGCCCCTCTTCGTGCATCCGGAACCGCACCGGCGAAGGGCCGGATGTTCTTTTTTAAGAACGATAGAGAATTTCGGCAGGGCGCCTTTTGGGCGGCCTGTGACGAGACCGGATTTTCCGCCTCTCGCCCCGCCGGCCCGCGCAAGCGGCAGGATCAGCGCAAAGCGCGATCCCGGGAGAAGGACAATCCGGAGTGCAACACCAACCCGCCGGCGGCGCGCCAAAAGGCGCTCAGGAGCATTTATGTCTGATTACAATCCGTCCATGGAAGACTTTTCCGCTCTTCTCGAAGAGTCTTTCGTCCAGAACGACCTCTATGAAGGTGCCGTCGTCAAGGGCACCGTCGTTGCCATCGAAAAAGACCTCGCCGTCATCGACGTCGGCCTGAAGGTCGAAGGCCGCGTGCCGCTGAAGGAATTCGGCGCCAAGGGCCGCGACGGCGAAATGAAGGTCGGCGACGAAGTCGAAGTTTACCTGGAGCGCGTTGAAAACGCTCTCGGCGAAGCTGTTCTGTCGCGCGAAAAAGCTCGCCGCGAAGAAAGCTGGGTCCGCCTGGAAGTTGCTTTCGAAGCCAACGAAAAGGTCAATGGCCAGATCTTCAACCAGGTCAAGGGTGGTTTCACCGTCGATCTGGACGGCGCCGTTGCCTTCCTGCCGCGTTCGCAGGTCGATATCCGTCCGGTTCGCGACGTGACCCCGCTGATGCACACCCCGCAGCCGTTCCAGATCCTGAAGATGGACAAGCGCCGCGGCAACATCGTGGTCTCCCGCCGTGTCGTTCTGGAAGAAACCCGCGCCGAACAGCGTTCGGAACTGGTCCAGAGCCTGGAAGAAGGTCATACCGTGGAAGGCGTGGTCAAGAACATCACCGACTACGGTGCGTTCGTCGACCTCGGCGGCATCGATGGCCTGCTGCATGTCACCGACATCGCGTGGCGCCGCATCAACCATCCGTCGGAAGTTCTCTCCATTGGCCAAACCGTCAAGGTGCAGATCATCCGCGTCAACCAGGACACGCATCGCATCAGCCTCGGCATGAAGCAGCTTGAAACCGATCCGTGGGATGGCATCGAAGCCAAGTACCCGATCGAAGCCAAGTTCTCCGGCCGCGTGACCAACATCACCGATTACGGCGCATTCGTCGAACTGGAGCCGGGCATCGAAGGCCTGATCCACGTTTCCGAAATGTCCTGGACGAAGAAGAACGTCCATCCGGGCAAGATCGTTTCCACTTCCCAGGAAGTCGAAGTGATGATCCTGGAAGTCGACCCGGTGAAGCGCCGCATCTCGCTTGGCCTCAAGCAGACCCTGCAGAACCCGTGGGATGCTTTCGCAGAGCAGTTCCCGATCGGCACCGAAGTCGAAGGCGAAGTCAAGAACAAGACCGAATTCGGCCTGTTCATCGGCCTCGACGGCGACGTGGACGGCATGGTCCACCTCTCCGACCTCGACTGGAACCGTCCGGGCGAGCAGGTCATCGAAGAGTTCAAGAAGGGCGACATGGTCAAGGCCGTCGTTCTGGATGTTGACGTCGAGAAGGAGCGTATCTCCCTCGGCATCAAGCAGCTCTCCGGCGATCCGATGGAATCGGGCGCTGCGGGCGAGCTGCGCAAGAACTCCGTCGTGACCTGTGAAGTCATCGAAATCAAGGACGGCGGCCTGGACGTCAAGATCGCAGACAGCGACCTGACCGCCTTCGTCCGCCGTGCGGATCTTTCCCGCGACCGCGAAGAACAGCGTCCGGAAAAGTACTCCGTCGGTGACAAGTTCGATGCCCGCATCACCCAGTTCGACAAGAAGACCCGCCGGGTCACCGTGTCGATCAAGGCCCTGGAAATCGCCGAAGAGAAGGAAGCTGTCGCTCAGTACGGCTCTTCCGACAGCGGCGCCTCCCTCGGCGACATTCTGGGCGCGGCTCTGAAGCAGCAGTCCGAAGACTAAGAGTTCAGGTCTTTCCGAGACCCGAAACACGAAAGCCCGGCAGCAATGCCGGGCTTTTTGTTTGTTCTGAGCGAAAGCGCCAAGCAAGGCCTTCGATATTCCTGCATCTCGCCAGCCGGGTGTGAGCAGGAATTGTCGGCAGATGGCAATTGAGTGCAGGCCTGCTCCCCGGTCAGCGGCTGCCGGGGCCTTGTGTCACCGAACGATTTGTGTCGTCCAGGTACCGTTCGCGTTCAGCATCACGTCGATGGCGGAGTGGCCACCTGTGAAATCACATATGGCCGAATTGGGACTCGACTGCGCGAAGTTAATGACCGTCCCCGGCACGTAATTTCCTCTCTGGACATAGAATTTCAGGATCGGCTTGCAGTCGATGTTGATATTGGGATTGGCGGCGACGAAGTTTGAAAGAACGATGCCGCCATTGGCCTGCACGGCGGAACCGACATTGTAGACGGCCGGAGGTGAAAAAGAGGGCATCGTGACGCGGAACGCCCCGGGCTGAATACCTTGTCCGGGTGAAGGCTGGGAAAGACCGACCGGATTGACGCTCGCCTTCACCGAGTCATTTGCGGTACCCGTCGCGGGAGCAAGATCGATGGCGCGCCATACGGAGGAATATCCGGACTGCTGGCCGACGTGAGGCAAACTCTGTGCCTCCTGGATAGCCGCATAGTACTGAAGGTTGACCTGGAACGTCAAAATCGCGCCGGTCTGACTGTAGCTGGACAGGTTCTGAGCAAAGAGGCTGTTGCTGTAGATCTGACCCCCACCATTAAAGATCGACGGCTGCTGAAAGAAAAACAAACTCTCAGTAGAGCTTTCCATGTTCTTTACATTTATTGTCAAGAGCGTAGACATATCTCGGTTCTCCAACCTGAATCAGCGAAAATCCTGAACAGATCAAAATTTCGCAGAAAATTTTGTCTGCTTGATTTCTGTAAGATTTCGCCAGTTTTCGGGGACACAGCAACATAATTGATCAGATTTTATATTTTGTTTTTCCTCAAAGTCAGAATCGACATCTATCATAAATAACTTTTGATTGCCAATTTGATTTGCGCACCCTTTGATAGATTCCGCATCTGCACAAGGAGCGGCAGCAGCCTTCCGAAGCGGTCAGGCCAAGAACAAATTTTCAATTGGGTCCGGGCTTGAGCGCGCTTCCCTCACGTGGAGCGGAAGGGAACCAGCAAGGCGTCTTCTTTGCGTACGCGGCCGATCGAGGGAACTGCCGGAAATCCGGTCAGATCAGCGAACGCACAACCGGGATCGCTAGAGCGTCCAAAAGCTGGTCGATCTCAAGATGCTTCGGGTCCTGGCCGGATATCTCAGGGAGCGTCGTTCAGGCCCGGATCTTCAGGATGTCCGCAAAGAACGCCGACAGCTCCTCATGCCCGTCCAGCGGCAATACTTCGGCGACATACTGGTCGGGCCGGACAATGACCAGGCAGCCCTTTTCCCGGTCGATGCCGTGCAGATCGAAAATGTCCGGACCGGTTTTCAGATCCGGGCAGAACATCTTTTCATAGTCCAGGAGGCCATAGCGGCCTTTCGCGGGAAGCAGGAAAGCCGGCATCTTTTCAAGGGCAAGGTCGCGGTGGTGCTGCTGGAAGATGGCGCGGACATCGATAACTGAATCCGGATCCTCGCCGGGTGCCGTGTGGCGCTGGACGGGCGAAGCCGGGTTGTTCTGGAGGAAAGTGCAGAGCCGGTTGATGGCAGAACCGTCGGCAGCCGGGTCGGCCCCATCGGCAAAGGCAAAGATCCGCCAGCGTCCGTCAGCCTTCACCGTATGGCCGAGCTGCACCGGCCTGGCATCCGCCAGCCGGATCACCGGGGCGGAATGAAAGCGCATGCCGATCGGGAAACCCGTTGCCAGCTGCTGATGCGTGCCGTCACCGGTGAGCTTGGACGGCTGATAGCGGGAGGCCGTGCCGGCGGTATAACGGCCGTGCCTGACGAAATATTCCTGCACCTGAGCCGGCTCGACACCGTCCGGATGTGTCTCCGATTTCACGGGCGCGCTCAGCATCCTGGCCCAGTCCCGGTCGAAATCGATCAGGGTCTGGGCAATTGCCTGGCGTTCATCGGAATAAGTGGCAAGCAACTCCGGGCCGCTCAAACCCTTCAGCACGTGGGCCAGCTTCCAGCCGAGATTGAACGTGTCCTGCATGGAGACATTCATGCCCTGCCCGGCCTTGGGGCTGTGAGTGTGGCAGGCATCCCCGGCAATGAAGACACGCGGCAAACGCGTGCCGGTTTCCGCTTCCGGCACATCGTCGAACCTGTCGCAAATGCGCTGGCCGATCTCATAGACCGACCACCAGGCGACCTCCTTCACGTCGAGCGTATAGGGATGAAGGATGCGTCCGGCAGCGGCGATCAGGTGATCCACCGTGATGTTGCGGCTGGCAACGCGCTCATCCGGCCGGAGCTTTTCCATCTCCACATAGATGCGCACCAGATACCCGCCCTCGCGCGGAATGATCAGGATACTTCCCTCACCTGCCGATTGCACCAGCGCCTTCAGGCGAATGTCAGGAAAATCGGTGACGGCGAGCACATCCATTACGCCCCAGGCCTGGTTGGCGCTGTCGCCTTTCAGCTCGCGGCCCAGTGCCTTGCGCACGGAACTGCGCGCCCCGTCGCAGCCGACCACATATTTCGCCCGCACCGTCTCGATTTCGCCTTCGTGACCGGCATCGAGCCGCTCCAGCGTCACGGTGACGGGATGGTCCTCCATGTCTGCAGCTTCGGCGATGCCCAGACCAGCGAGACGGCGGCAATAGGCCGGTTCCAGCCGGTTGGGCGCATTGCGCATGATCTCCAGGTAGAAGTCATGCACCCGGGCCTGGTTCAGGATCACATGGGGAAATTCGGAGAACCCGTCCTCGACATCCTGAACCCGGCCGCTGCGGGCGATGTTCTTAGGAGCCTCTGGATCCGGCTTCCAGAAGGTCACCTCGTTGACCCAATAAGCTTCCTTTTCCAGCTTTTCCGCAAAGCCGAAGGCCTGGAACATTTCCATGGTGCGGCAGGCGACGCCGTCCGCCTGACCGAGTTCAAGAGGACCGGGCTTCTGCTCGACGATGCGGGTACGGATTTCCGGAAAGGCGGCAAGTTGCGCGGCCAGCGTCAGGCCGGCCGGACCGCAGCCGACAATCAGGACATCGACCTCTTCAGGCAAGGTCTGCGTATTGGCGAGGGCCGCCTCGTCCGGGGTCTTCTCAAAATGCGCCGGATCGCCTGCCTGAAAGCCGTTCAAATGAAATTGCACAACGCCTCCTCTCCCAGCCGGTGGAGCCCCGCCTGGATGGCAGCCTTTCCTCGTCCGGGTTCGTGGGGTGCCCGCCGATCCTCCAGGACCGACGAGCGCCGTTTGATGGGGCCACGCGAAAGATCCGGTCTTTGTGAATGCCGCTTGCCGCGCCTTGCCGGCGCTGTCTTTCACTCAGGCGTTCCGCCTTTCGAGGATGAGCTCTCTCGACAGCGAACAATTACAAAGTATACTGATCATCAGCATGCTGTCAAATATAATCAGCATACTTCCTAATTTTGTACCAGGAGAGGCGCATGACAGATCTCAAGGACATGCCAGGCCATCTGATCCGCCGGATGCAGCAGGTTGCGGTGGCCATCTTCCATGCGGAAGTCGAGGCGATCGGCATCGACATCACGCCGGTACAATATGCGGCGCTTGTCAGGGTGCGCGGCCATCCGGGCATCGACCAGGTGACGCTGGCCGGGCTGATCGCCTATGACCGCACCACTATTGCCGGGGTGGTCGACCGGCTGGTGCAGAAGGGTTTCCTGTCGCGGGAGACAAGCCTCACCGATCGTCGCGCCAGGGTTCTGCATCTGACGGAAGCGGGCGAAACCACTCTTGGCATCCTGACGCCAGCGGTCGAGCGGGCCCAGGCCCTGATGCTGCGCGGACTGGACGGAAAAGAGTCCGATCAGTTCATGCGGCTGCTGCGCAAGGCGACCGACGCCGTCAACGACCTCAGCCGCGCCCCGCTGAAGCCGCCCCTCAGGGACTGAGATCAGACAGGCCTCTATCCACACGAAGGGACTGAAACCTTTACATTTGCGGCCCGTCCATTAGGCTTGATTCCACGACGAGCACCCGCCAGTGACACGCGGCCTCAAAACTCACCCCAAGACAGAATTGCGAAACGCACCATGACCGAAGCCAAGAGCGGCGACACGGTTCGTCTTCATTACAAGGGCACCCTGGATGACGGATCGATCTTCGACAGTTCCGAAGGCCGCGATCCGCTAGAATTCACGGTCGGGTCCGGCCAGATCATTTCAGGCCTTGACCGGGCCATTCCGGGCATGAAGATCGGCGACGAAAAGACCGTCCGGATCGAGGCGGACGACGCCTATGGCGCGGCCAATCCAGCAGCACGGCAGGCGGTGCCCCGGTCCAATATTCCGGCAAACATTCCGGTCGAGGTTGGCATGCAATTGCAGGCACAGACGGAAAACGGGCAGATGATGACCGTCGTCGTGGCCGAAGTCTCCGAAGAGGAAGTGGTGCTTGACGCCAATCACCCGCTGGCAGGCAAGGCGCTGACCTTCGAAATCCAGCTGACCGGCATCAACTGATCAAGACCACGCAGTTGGCGGCACCCGAGGCTGCCGCCAATGCACCTCTCAGCTCATCGATGCAGACGCGGGTCGAGCGCGAAACGCTCCTGGGCGATATCCTCATAGTGCCCGGCGGCCCGGTCCGCGTCGAAGATCAGGTTCCAGCTGTGCCGGGAAACGGTTGAAGGCACCAGGGAAAAGACGTGATCTTTCAGCAGTTGGTCGCCATAGGTCTGCTGGCCCGGTCCATGGCTTCCGGGCGCGAGCCAATTGGGGTTGGGAAGGTCGTCCGGATAGACGACATGAACCTTTGAGATGTCGATGACCCGCGCCGATGTCAGCACATGCGGCGCCGTGTCCAGGACCTTGAAGCCCTTGTGAACCGCAACTTCCATGATCGCAGTCGCAGGATCAATCGAGGTGTAGACTGCGCGAACTCCCCTCGAGTTCCAGCGTCCGCCGACGAGATAAGCCCCCTCGCCCAGGTTCCAGGAACCTGCATGCCGTTCCTGATCGAGTCGCCAGAACCGGAGCATGCCGGGTTCGAGCGGCGCCGGAAGTGGCGTCACGTGTAGACACCGTATTCCAGCCGCGTCAGGTACGTCTCGACAGCTTCAGCGCCTGCAGCCGACGCCAGAAGATCGATCGGCCGGCGGTTGTTGAGCCCGATCGCCGGCTCCAGGATCCAGGCCTCGGCAGCTTCCTGGCTTCCCATGATCTCGGTCGCCTGGGCGATGATTTCGGCAAAACGCCAGGCCCTGCTGCTCTGCTCCGTCGACAAGACCTTCTGCTTCGCGTCGGACTTGCGGCGCTGCAGGGTGCGCAGGCTGATGCCAATCGCCTTGTTGAGGACGTCGCCGGTGGAAAGAACGCGCACGCCTTCCACGAGGTGCAGCAGGGATTTCGCAGGGATGCCCTGAACGATCACATCATGAGCGTCGAGCGAATCGTTCACCGCGCGCTTCATGATCTTGCGTCCCCCCAGCAGCCGGAAGGCCCGGGTGACTTCGTTTTCCTGCACGGCCGGCCCGCCCAGGGCAACCGGCCCTCCTGCCTCGGCAAATGCCGTCATCAGAGGCCTCCTGTGTCATGTGTCGCCATTAATATGACACCTGTCGCCCCAGGTTTCAAGAAAGGCAGGACCTCAATGACAAAGCGCGGCCTTGCGGGCCGCGCTTCATTTTCTTGCCCCTCTGACAGGCATCCCGGATCTCCGCTACGCCGCGTCCGGGATGACGACAGTGGATTTGCCTGTTTTCCGGTCCGGAACCTCCCGGCCACGGGCCAGCCGTCAGTCCAGATAGACGCTGCCGTTTGCCTTCTGAACTTCGTCCTTGAACATGCCGAGCAGCTCGTTTGCCTTCGGGTCGAGGTTTTCAGCGACATGTGTCTCGAATGCGGGCTGGGCGGCCGCGGCCATTGCGGCGCGCTGGTCGGCGCTCAGAGCCGTCACTTCCATCTTGTCCATGAGGCCGGCAAGGCCCCGGTCAGAGGCTTCGATGATGCGCGACAGACCGCGGCTGGCGGTGACGCAGCTCTGGGCGGCGTAACGCAGGGTCTTCTGCTGATCCTCGGTGAGTCCTTCGAAGAACTCGCGGTTGACCATGAAGGTGTAGGGCGAGAACAGATGGTTGGTGAGGGTCAGGTACTTCTGCACCTCGGAGAAGTTGGCGAAGGAGATGATCGGCACGGGGTTCATCTGGCCATCGATCACACCGGTCTGCAGGCCGGAATAGACCTCGCCCCAGGAGAGCGGATAGGCCTGTGCGCCGAGCGCCTGGACGATGGTCTGATGCGAGGGCAGCGTCATGGTGCGGATGCGGATGCCGTCGAAATCCTGAAGGTTGGCGATCGTGTGCTTGGAATTTGTGACGGCGAAGAAACCGCCCGTGTCCGGGAAGCCGAGCACGACGACGTCGCCGAGGGTTTCCTCGATATCGGCGGCAAGCGCCTCGCCGAACGGGCTGTCGAAGACTTCATAGGTGGCCGCGTTGTCGGCGAAGGCGAAGGGCAGGTTCAGAACGTCGATGCGCGGGTAGTAGCTGGCGAGCGCGCCGGTGGATGTCAGGGTCGCCTGGATGATGCCGTCGCGCACGTGCTGCACGTGTTCTGCCGCGGACCCCAGCTGGTTGGAGCCGAAGACCTCCACTTCGACAGCGCCGTTGGTATCCGCGTTGACGATGTTGGAGAACACGGCTGTGCAGGCATGAGCCGGATTTTCGAACGGGTCGGTCTTGTTGTCGTGACCGAATTTCAGAACCTTGCTGTCGGCAAGTGCGCTGCCTGCCATGAGCGATGCGACGAGGCCGACGGCCAGTCCTTTTGCGATGGATTTCATGTCTTTCTCCAGTTCCTCTGTCAGGTGTTGTTTGTTTTATGGTTAGGGGGCGAACCCGAGAGCGCGCGGCAGGAGCAGGGCCGCGCTCTCCCAGAAGGCGAACAGAAACAGGACCGCGATCTCGGCAATCAGGAAGGGCCAAAGCTTGATCGCGATCCGTTCCAGCTTCTCACCGGTGACCGATGAGAGAACGAACAGGCAGGCGCCGACAGGCGGCGTCATCAGCGAGATATTGAGCGCCAGCACGAAGATGATCCCGCATGGATCGGCTCCAGCCCAACCTGGGCGGTCAGCGGCACCAGCACCGGTGCAAGGATGATCAGGATCGCGGTGATATCCATGACCATGCCGACGATGAGCAGCAGGCCGATGATGATGGCGATCACGGCAAAGCGGTTGTCGGAGAGGCCGAGGATGGTCGAGGCCAGCATCTGCGGGATCTTCTCGAAGCTCATCCACCAGCCGAGAATGCCGGCAAAGGCGATGATGACGAAGATCACTCCGGTGATCCGCGCCGTGCGCACCAGCATCTGGTAGAGCGCCGGCAGGGTGAGCGTGCGGTAGACGAAGGCACCGATGAAGAGGGCATAGGCGACCGCGATGGAAGCAGCCTCCGTCGGAGTGACGACGCCGCCCAGAATGCCGCCGAGAATGATCACCGGCATCAGCAGGGCCGTGATCGAGGAGACGAAGACCTGCCAGATTTCCTTGAGGTTTGCCTGGCGCTCTGCCTTGGGCAGGCTGTTTCGGGTCGCCCCCAGCGCGATCACCACCATGCAGACGGCGCAGATGATGAGACCGGGCAGGATGCCGGCGGCAAAGAGCCCGCCGATCGAGACCCCCATGAGGGAGCCATAGACCACCATCAGTCCGGACGGCGGAATGGTCGGGCCGATGATGGAGCCGGCGGCGGTCACCGCGCAGGCATAGTCGCGCTTGTAGCCTTCCTTGACCATTGCCGGCACGAGGGTGCGGCCGAAGGCGGCGGCATCGGCGGTTGCCGAGCCGGTCAGCCCGGCAAAGAAGACCGAAGCCAGCATGTTTGTATGCGCCAGCCCGCCGCGGAAATGACCGACCAGCACCTGCGCCAGCTTCACCAGGCGGCCGGTGATGCCCGTCTGGTTCATGATCTCGCCGGCCAGGATGAAGAAGGGCATGGCAAGGAACGGGAAAATGTTGAGGCCGTTGAAGATGCGGCTCGGTCCGATGGCGAGGAACTGGTCGCCGCCCATGGAGATGAGACCGATGACACCCGCGGCGCCGATGGCAAAGCCGATAGGCATGCCGAGCAGGATGAACCCGATGAATACAGCAGCGACGATCATTCGACGGCCTCCTGGAAGGGCGGGTTGTCGATGTGGTCGCCGCCGTCGCGGATCATCGCCAGCACGGTCTGCACCGAAGCCAGGAAGGCGGCAGCCGGAATGGCGGCATAGAAGGGTTGCAGGCTGATGCCGAAGATCATGGCCTGGCGCTTGGCGCCGCTTTCGGCGAAACCGAGCCCGTACCAGAACACATAGACGAACAGCGCCAGCACGCAGAGATCGATGATGACGAGCAGTTTCCGGCGCACCTGGATGGGCAAACGCTGGATCGCCGCCGTGAGACCGATATGGTCGCGCCGGGCGATGCCGGAGGAGACCGCCAGCATCGCTGCCCAGATCATGAGATAGCGGGCAACGATTTCCGGCCAGGGAAGCTGCCAGTGAAAGAAGTACCGGTCGACCACACCGAGCCAGACGTCGAGCACCAGAAGCGCCATCAGGATGGCTATGACAGCTTCGACACCCCTGTTCAGCCCGGCACTGAGTTTCGCAGCCCGTTCCCGCATTCCCCTCACTCCCAATATGTACCTTAATTACATTTTCAGAGGAGAATTGGCGTTCAGTCAAGCTAATTTTGTTTTTTAGTTACATTTTTGCGGAAGATTGGGCTATATTCCGACCCGGATTGACGCGTTTCTGTAATCTAATTACAAATTCCGCAACCAGGGAGAGATATGTGCAGGCAAAAATCAGAACCCCATCCGGCGACAGTTCCGGTGGCCAGGCGGCCATCGATCTCATCTCCGCCCTGCGCGATCACGACGGCCGCTTTCCGGCGCGCGAGCAGAAGGTCGCGACCTATGTCGAGGCACATCTGGCACAAATCTCGGACATGACGATTGCAGAACTCGCCAAGGCTTGCGGCGTCAGCACACCGACGGTGGTGCGCTTCTGCCGGACCCTGGGCTGCGACGGGTTCCGGGAGTTCAAGCTGCGCCTTGCCCAGAACCTTGCCGTCAGCCTGCAATATATATCTGCGCCGCAGCCGAGCGAGCAGGCTGCCAGCGACACGGCCATCGACCGGGTGCTGGGCGCGCTCTATGCCACAGCCAATGTCATGCGGCAGCAGGTGGATCCCGAGCAGCTGGAACTGGCGGTTCAGGCGATTGCCGGCAGCCGCCAGCTGCTGGCGGCCGGGATCGGCGGGGGGTCGTCGATGGTGGCCACCGAAGCTGCCAACCGCTTCTTCCGCCTCGGCATTCCCTCCATCGCACTGGAGGACAGTTATCTCCTGCAAATGCGGGCGGCGACGCTCGGGCCACAGGATGTACTTCTGTGCGTCTCGGCCAGCGGCGAAGCGGAGGAACTTGTCAGCGCGGCCGAGATTGCGGGAGGCTATGGCGCCAAGACGATTGCGATTGCACCCAAGGGATCGCGTCTTGCCTTGATCTCCAAGATACCCGTTCTGGTCGATTTGCCGGAAGATCCGGATATCTTCAAGCCGACCGCCTCCCGCTATGCCCATCTGGTCATCGTCGACGCGATCGCGATGACCGTCGCGCAGATCCGGGCGACGGCCACCAGTGAGAACCTCCGGCGCATCCGCGCCTCGCTGACGGCCTTTCACGGACGCACCGGACCGCAGCCTCTCGGCGACTGACATCAAAGAAGGACAAAAACAGCTTCTGATTGCCTGAAACTGCCGTATTGTGATGCGATTGTTTTGAAAGGCGATTGCATTTCCTGCCGGGGTCACCCTATGTAGGTTATTGGTTTTCATACGTTCTTGTGCAGGGACACCGAATTCATGTCTGTTGATATCGACGCCTTGGTGGATAGACGGCGGCTCAGGCGCAAAGTGACCTTCTGGCGGATCGCAACCTTCCTGGTGATCGCAGCCGCTCTGGTCGGTGGCCTGCTCTACGTCTCCGGTGCTTCGGACCTGTCCAAACGATCGGCCCATGTGGCTCGTATCCCTATCGAGGGCGTGATCATCGAAAGCCGCAAAACGCTGAAGATGATCGAGAAGATCGGCGAGGCCGAAGCGGTCAAGGGCGTGATCCTTTCCATCAACTCGCCGGGCGGCAGCACCACGGGCGGAGAGGCACTCTATGAAGCGCTGCGCAAGCTGTCGGAAAAGAAGCCGGTCGTCGCCGAAATCCGCACGATCGGAACATCCGCCGGCTACATGGTGGCCCTTTCGTCCGATCACATCGTCGCAAGATACAACTCCATCACCGGCTCCATCGGCGTCCTCTTCCAGTTCGGCAACATCGCCAAACTGATGGAGTCGGTCGGTGTGGAAATGGAGGCGGTCAAGAGCTCGCCGCTGAAAGCCGAGCCGGACTTCTATTCGCAGGCCACCCCCGAAGCGCGGGCGATGCTGGAAACCCTGGTCAGGGACTCCTACGACTGGTTCGTCGCCCTGGTGGCCGAACGGCGGTCGCTTGATCTGGCCAAGGCACGCGATCTGGCGGACGGCCGCATTTTCTCCGGCCATGACGCCATGGAAGCCAAGCTCGTCGACGCCATCGGCGGCGAGGACGCGGCCATCGCCTGGCTGGAGAGCGAAAAGGGTGTCAAGGAGGACCTTCCGGTCGTCACCTGGACCACAAAGGACAATCTGGAGGAACTCCCCTTCGCCTCCCGGGTCTCACGAGAATTCGGAAAAGGCATCGGATCGGCCCTCCTGGACCCGATTCTTGACGCTAAGGGGCTGATTTCACGAGGGCTTACGCTTGACGGGCTCGTATCCGTTTGGCAGGCTTCTGACGCGGCAGACAATAATCCGTAGGCGAGGGGGCACTTCATGATCAAATCCGAGCTCGTTCAGCACATAGCCGAACAGAATCCGCATCTTTACCAGCGGGACGTTGAGAACATCGTCAACGCCATCCTGGACGAAGTTACCGAAGCCCTCATGCGCGGAGACCGCGTCGAACTGCGCGGCTTCGGCGCGTTTTCCGTCAAGAACCGCCCTGCCCGCGTCGGCCGCAATCCGCGCACCGGCCAGAAGGTGGAAGTGGACGAAAAATTCGTGCCGTTCTTCAAAACCGGCAAGGAAATGCGTATACGGTTGAACGATGGTGTGGACCACGGCGACGACTGATTGCGTCGGCGGCCGCCTGCCATCTAAAACCGTTCCCTGATCAGCCAAACCCGGGAGACCACCGTGACCCGCTTCCTCAAGAACCTCATCTTGTTTGCAATCGCGGTGATCCTGATCCCCCTGTCGGTCGCAAACCGGCACACGGTCTCGCTGTCGCTCAATCCGCTGGATCCGCAAGATCCCCGGCTGACCATCCCTGACATTCCGCTGTTCTGGGTGATCTTCGCCAGCCTCGGCGTCGGCATCATTGTCGGCGGCCTCGGTGCCTGGGCCAAGCAGGGCCGCTGGCGCAAGGAAGCTCGCATGAAGCGCCGGGAAGCTGCCAAATGGCACAAGGAAGTCGATCAGTTGCGCGAAATGCAGACAACCAACCAGCCGGCCAGCGGCCTCAAGGGACTGACCGGGCCAGGCAGCCGCTCGGCCGCATAAGCGGCGGCCCAAATGCGCATCATCTCAAGCGACGAAATCGATGCCTGTCTGGAAGACCGGGCCGTCCTGGAAACACTGCGCCGCGCCTACAGATCCAACACGGTTGCTCCGGCAAGCCCCGCCCTTCCGATCAGCCGGTTGAACGGACTTTCAGGCAGCCTTTCGATGCAGCCTGCCTGGACCGATTTCACCTCCCAGGGGGACGTGAAACGCGGTTACATCGGCTGCTCGCTGACGCTCGCCTTGCCCGAACAGCCGGGTCTCGCCTCCAACCTTTATGTCCTTTTTTCCGGTTCAGGCGGCCAGCCCATCGCCCTACTGGACGGCATGCGCCTGACAACCTGGCGGATTGCCGGCTTGCACGCTCTTGGAGCCGGTTATCTGTCGCGGGAAGACACGTCCCGCCTTCTCATCATCGGCGACGATCCACGGCTGCCGAGGCTGGTGTCCGCCTATGCAACCGTGCGCAATTTCACCTCGATTCTGCTCGCCGGCGTTTCGCCCGAACTGCAGAAGCGGATTGCCGGTCTGCCTGCCCTCAAGGGCGTGAACGTGGGCATGACAAGCGAGATCTATGCGGCGCAAGAAGGCGCCGACATGATCTGTGTCGCCGGCCCGGAAAGCGGCACCGGGACCTACCACGCGCTTACCTATCTCGATCCGCCCGCCGGCTGCCACGTGGACGTGCTCGATCCGGAGGCACAGCTGCCGACGGAACTGCTGCAGGAGGCGCGCCTGTTCACCACTGATCTTTCCGAGCCGCCCCGGACCGAGCTGGAATGGGCCGCGGACCTGAAGGAACTCGCCCAGGGAAACAAGGCGGGGCGCCGCTACTACGGTCAGCGGACACTGTTTCTGCCCGGCCCGCGCACGGGTCTTGCCGACTACGCGCTCGCCGCACACGTTTTTTTGAGAACCTGAGCTCTGGAACTCGGGCGGGCGAACCCCATATCCGGGTCCAGCAGGGGGTAACCTCGAAAGCGAAAACCCGGGACGTTTGAGAAATCGCAACGTTCAAAAGGGATGTCCGGCGGCCAGATGGCCCGCACGGGCCCGTTTTCACCATACAGTCGTTCTGCAAAGGAGCATGACATGCTGACGACGCTTGCCTATTCGGCAAGCCTTCCGGCAATTGCACTTGGCCTGATGTACTACGTGTCGGCCACGACGGGGCTTGTCTATTGATTTTCAAGCGGCGGCGTTTTCCGAAAACGCCGTCCCAATACGAAGCACGAAAAAGCCGGTTCCTCGGAGCCGGCTTTTCGTTTGCGCGGTCTTATTGGTACAAGTGTCCGGGACCGAGTTTAGCCGGCCATCTCCGCGGGCGTCATCCAGCCCTGTACCGCGCCGCCGGCATCCTTCAGGATCGCGATCCGGCCGATGCCGGGAACATCGAACGGCGGCCGGATGACTTCGCCACCGTGGGCTGCCGCCAGTTCCAGGCGCTCGTCGACATTATCGACGGCGATATAGGACATCCAGTGTTCCGGCACGCCGTCAAACCGGGGGCCGGCCATGGGAAATATGCCGCAGACGGGTTTCTCGCCGAGATTGGCCACCACATAGGTGCCCTCTTCCATCGGCATCTCCGTGAAGGTCCAGCCGAGCGACTTGCCGTAGAATTCCCGCGCCTTCGACGTGTCCCGGGTCATCAATTCGTTCCAGTAAAAGGTACCGTGCTCGGCCATGGCCGCCTCCACCTCGTCAATTCCCACGATGCATGAGACTAACGCCGGTGTCGGGACAAAATCGTGACACGGCGGTACTCTTTCAGTCGGCCTTGCGGTGGCGGTAGCCCGGCAGTGTCCAGCCGCGCTGGATGGCGCCACCGCGCAACACCAGGGCAAGAGCGGCTGCAACGACCGCCGCGACGACCGGCAGTACACCAAGCTGCACCAGAACGACAAAGCTGCCGGAGCCTGCGAAAGCTGCGCTCACATAAAGTTCCGGTTTTACGATAGAGGACGGTTCCCGGGCGATCGTGTCTCGCAGGATGCCGCCGAAAGTTGCCGTTGAAACGCCCATCAGAATTGCGACGAGAATCGTGTCGCCCACCGACAGTGCCTTGGCTGCTCCCATGACCGCGTAAGCGGCGAGACCAACCGCATCTGCCCATCTGAGCGGCTTGTGGAGCTTCTCGATCCAGTCGGCAAAGAACCAGACCAGCACGCTGACGACCAGGCAGACCAGCAGATAGTATTCGTTCTCAACCCAGAAGACCGGCACGCCCAGCAGCAGGTCGCGCATTGTGCCTCCGCCGATCCCCGTCAGCATCGCAAAAAACAAGAAGGCGATGATGTCCAGCCGCATGCGCGAGGCGACAATGCCACCGGTCACGGCAAAAACCGCTACCCCGAGATAATCCAGCAACTGCAGCAGCATGATAGCCCTCCCTGTCCCTTTGCCTGTCTTCCGGGTTTGCCGTGTCTACGTCAAGGGTTGCCTCTACTTTCGGGAGAGTACGCCGAGGTCGTCCACTCCCCATCACCTCAAGGGCTATCGCATATGGCAAGATCAGCTCCCTCTCCCGCTGGGAGAGGTCGGGGTTAGGAGACAAATCTTTCCATCTCACGCTAACGTTTGTCCCCTCACCCGGTGCTGTCGCGCCGACCTCTCCCAGGGGAGAGGTAAATTGGGGCCCCGCTGCTTCCTGCAAACCTATGCAATTGCCTGCTGTCGCCCCGGACAAGCGCAGCGAAAATCCGCGGTCCGCCCGCAAGTCAACCTGTCGAGGCGCCAACGCCGGCGCAGCCAGCAACGGAAAACCGCTTCTCTGGAAACGAGTGGGTCCCGGGTCTCCCTTCGGTCGCCCGGGATGGCTCCACATTTCCGGCAGATGCAGCAAAAAAGCCGCCCCATCTTCATGGAGCGGCTTTCGATTTTCAAAGCTCTGTTTTGAGCCTCAGGCGCTCTTGTCGACCGTCTGGCCGGCATCGGCTGCCTGGGCAACTTCCTTCGGGCCGCCCTTGGAAACACCCACCATGGCCGGGCGCAGGACGCGGTCGCCAATGACGTAGCCGGCCTGCATGACCTGGACCACGGTGTTGTTCGGCACTTCGGTGTTCGGCACTTCGAACATGGCCTGGTGGAAGTTCGGGTCAAACTTCTGACCTTCCGGGGTCAACTTGCGGACGCCGTTCTTTTCCAGCTGGTTGAGGAGATCGCGCTCGATCATCTCGACGCCCTCGATCAGGGCGGCAACACCCGCATCGGCGTTCTTGCGGTCGTCTTCCGGCAGGGCTTCGAGGGCCCGGCGCAGGTTGTCGGAGACCGTCAGCATGTCGCGGGCAAAGCCGGAGACTGCATACTGGCGGGCGTCCTTGACTTCCTTTTCCGTGCGGCGGCGCAGGTTTTCCATCTCCGCCATGACACGCAGGGCGCGGTCCTTGAGATCGGCGTTTTCGGCTTTCAGAACTTCGATCGGATCGACACCGGCCGCCTCGACAGCTTCCGGCTGTTCCGCTGCAGCGGCGGTTTCCGGCGTGGCTTCAGCCGGCTGCTCTTCCGGGGTTTTGTTTTCGTCGCTCATGAATGTTCCGTTTGCTCAGACTGTTTGCGGTTGCTTATAGAACCGGTCGCGGCATTTTTCAAAGAGCATCGGCGGATAGGCTCTCGCTTACCCGCCGGACGCGTTCGGATGAACCGCAGCCGGACAGCCGCAGGACGTTTCTTATAAGGATTAAAGCGCGCTCTTGATCCAGTCGGAGAGCTTGCCCTTCGGTGCGGCACCGATCTGGGTTGCCATCGGCTCACCATCCTTGAACAGGATCAGCATCGGGATGGACCGGACGCCGTATTTCATGGCCATGTCCTGGTTCTCGTCGATGTTGAGCTTGGTGATTTTCACCTGGGCGCCCATCTCCTCGGAGATTTCCTCCAGAGCCGGGGCGATCATCTTACAGGGGCCGCACCATTCGGCCCAGAAGTCGACCACGACCGGGCCGTCGGATTTCAGGACTTCGGCTTCGAAGGAAGCATCGGTAACTTGGGTGGTAGCCATAACTATATCTCGTAGGTCAAGGGATCACGCCTACCCGATGTAAGCGCGTCGGTTGGCAAGAACGTAGGAAGCCGAAGGCCCGCCGTCAAGCCGATGTGCCGTCAGGACGCAAGCTTGCGAAAGTTTCTTCCAGGACGCTTGCGGGGATTTCCATCAGGGATGGCCCCGCCGTCCACAGAAGCTGCGCGGAAATCTCCCGTCCGGGGTAAATCTGCTTCAGCATTTCCCTGTAAACACAAAGCTGTGCGCGATATTCCAGCGGCACGTCGGCGCTTGAAGCCGGTGGATGGAGATTGGTCTTGTAATCCACAATCACCACCCGGTTTTCCTCAACCAGCAGCCGGTCGATCTGGCCGGAAATCTCCACTTCCGTACCGTCGCTCGCTCGAATCGTTCCGACCAAAGGCACCTCCGCGCGGGCATGGGGTGCAAAGAGCGCTGCAAATCGCGGCGCGTCCAGAATTGACGAAACCTCCTCCAGCAAAAAGCGCCGCCGGCCTTCGAATTCCGGTTTCAGAACCTGGCGCAGATAGGTCTGCGCCGCGGCCATGCGCTCACCCTCGGCAAGATCCGGCAGGAGCTCCAGCAGCCGGTGGATCAGGCGGCCGCGTTCCAGCGGCCAGGAGGCCGGATCCCTGCCCGCCTGAAGGCGCGAGACGGCCGGCACCGGCTCGATGCCCTCCTTTTCTTCCATCGCTTCGAAGGCTCTCGACGGCTGCAGGCGCTTTTTCTTCGGCAGAGGTTTGACCGGTGTCGTCAGCCAGGCCGGCAACGATACCTCGTCTTCGTTCGCGGGGCTGGCGGAGGCATGCCCCGCTGCAGAGAAAGCCGCAGTTCCACCACCTTCCTTTTGCCAACGCCAGGCTTTGAGCGAACCATCGGCCGCAGACAATTCCCGTGCCTCGGGCTTCAGCGCCCGCGAGACCATGGAATACCAGCAGTTCTCATGCGCACCGCGTTTCGGTTCCCAGCCGCAGACAATGAGCCGATCCTCGGCCCGGGTCAAAGCCACATAGAGCAGGCGCCGGTATTCCTCTTCCTGGGCTTCGCGCAGGGCATCGACGGCCTCGTCATGCCAGGGTGTGCGGTCCGCTTTTGGCGGCAGCCAGACCAGTGCCGGCGGCAGCAGGTCGTTTTCCAGCCTGCGGCGCGGCAGGAAAGCCGGATCGTGGATTGCGCTGACGGGCGCAGCGCCCGGATCGACCAGGATGACGATCCGCGCTTCCAGTCCCTTGGAGCCGTGCACGGTCATGATGCGGACCATGCCCTTGGTGTTGGTCAGTTCGCGCTTGATCTCGGTCGGTGCCGCCGCCATCCAGGCCAGGAACCCTTCGAGGCCCGGAGTGCCGGCCTGTTCATAGGCCATGGTCAGCGCCAGGAACTCATCCAGAACATCGTCCACTTCGACGCCAAGCCGCGCACGGAACGCCCGGCGGCCGCCATCGGCGCCAAGAAGCCGCGCGTAGAACTCGTAAGGCGGCACGAAATCGGCGCGCCCGCGCCAGTCTTCGAGCCTTGCGCGCACCGACTTCCACTTGTCCGAAGTATCGGACCGCTTGACCAGCATCTGCCAGAGCGTGCCCGGACGGACCCGCTCCGGCGTCTCGCGGGCGACCTCCAGAAGGTCCTCGTCGGTCAGGTCAAACAGCGGGCTCTTCAGCACGCAGGCAAGCGACAGGTCGTCTTCCGGCAGCAGCAGGAAACGGCCGAGGGCGGCGAGATCCTTGACGGCGATGTGGTCGGTCAGCACCAGCCGGTCGCTGCCGGCGGCCGGGATGTTCTGTTCCTTCAGTTCCCGGTTGAGTGCTTCGACAAAAGGGCCGCGCTTGCGGACCAGGATCATGACGTCGCCGGGATTGGCCTCCCCTTTGCGCATCCAGCCTGCAATTTCCGACGCGATCCGCTTCGCCAATTTCAGCATCGGGCTGCCGGAGCCGACATGATCGATCGGCTGGCGCCAGTCGTCCGGCTCGTCGATCTCGACTTCCGCTTCCAGCGGCCAGAGATCGACGATGCCGGGGTCGCGGCGGATCGCTTCGTGGACCGGCGCCTCGACGTTTTGCGACAGGCCGCGATGAGCGCTTTCGTCCTTGAACACCCTGTCGACAGCGCCGAGCACATCCGGTGTCGAGCGGAAGGAGAGCTGCAGGTTGACGGAATGGAATTCCAGGTCCGCGGCCTCGGCCCGGTCCTTGAATTCCCGCCGCATGGCATCGAAATAGGCCGGAACCGCCCCCTGGAATGAGTAGATCGACTGCTTCTCGTCGCCCACCGCGAACAGCGTCCGCACCCGCTCATGTGCACCGGTGCCGGCAAAGAACTCGGAAGCGAGCGAGGTGACCACATCCCACTGGCGCGGGCTGGTGTCCTGGGCTTCGTCAACGAGGATATGGTCGAGGCCCTGGTCGAGCTTGTACTGTACCCACTGGGCCGCATCGGATTTCTGCAGGAGAGTTGCCGTCTTGACGACCAGATCCTCGAAATCGAGATAGCCGCGCGCCGTCTTGGCGCGCTCGTAGTGGCCGATCACCGCATCGGCGAGGCGAAGCAGCGACGACGTTCCCTCGAAGGTCGCCACCTTGCGGCGTTCGTCCAGGAGGGCCATCAGCCGAAGCTGTTCTGCTTCGAGCGCTTCCATCATCTGCGGGAAGGTCTCGACGATCTTCTTGGTGCCAAGCGACTTGCGCGGTTCAAGTTTCGCCGTCAGGAAGATCGCCTGCCAGGCATCGCGGAAAGCGGATGGCGCGGTCAGCCGGATTGCCGCCTCCAGGTCGTCCGCCCTTGCTTGGTCAGTCTTTGCGCCCAGACGGAAGGCTTCGCCATAGGCAAGACAGGTGTTGAGATCGAACGGGCATTCGTCGCGGAAACGCAGGTCGAATTGGCCAAGCCGCTGGGACGCGTCGACCTCCAGAAGCCGCGCAAGTTCGGCAAGAGCCGTGTCGAGACCACCGGCGTCCACTGTCCAGCGGCGGAAGGCGTCGCGGCTCTGAATCAGTTCGTCCAGCGCCTTCTGCGCCCCGCCGTCGCTCATCAGGTCGATGATGGAGGCAAGTGCGCGGCCGAAAGCACTCTCCGGATCCATCTCGGCCGCGTGAAGCACGGTGGCGCGGGATTCCGCCATCAATTCGGCCGCGACCCTGTCGTCCAGAACGGCGAAGTGCCCGGCGACATTTGCTTCCAGAGGAAACTGGTGCAGCAGGGATTCGCAGAAGCCGTGGATGGTCTGGATCTTCAGGCCGCCCGGGGTTTCCAGCGCACGGGCGAAAAGGCGTCTTGCCATGGCGACGCGGGCAGCACCCGGCGCGCTGCCCTCGATGTCCTGCAATTCCGCAGCAAGCGCCGCGTCGTCCCTGGTCACCCATTCACCGAGGATCTTGAAAACGCGAGTCGCCATTTCGGCGGCGGCGGCCTTGGTGAAGGTCAGGGCCAGAATGCGGGAGGGATCGGTGCCGTCGAGCAAGAGCCGCACCACCCGGCGCGACAACACGAAGGTCTTGCCGGAGCCGGCATTGGCACTCACCCAGGCGGATGCCTTCGGCCGCGAGGCACGGTCCTGACGTTCGCGGGTCAGCTCAGGGATCTGGAAACCGCTCATGCCGGTTCCTCCGATCCGAGCGCCCATTCCTGAGTGCGGGCGAGATGGTCGTAATCACCGTCCATTTGGCGCTCGCGCATGACCCGGGCGCGGGAGAGATAGCCCGTCTCGGGTTTCACGTAATGGGCAATCAGCTGTTCCAGCCGCGCCCACGCGTCCTCGACCAGATCCTCAAGCGCGGTGTCCTTCGGATTGCGCGGGGCCTCGATCACCGGCTCCGTGCCGCCCTTTAGCTGGAGGTAAAGCAGTTCGGAAACCGGGACATCCGCAGGCACGTCCTTGAAGCCGAAGCGCCGGATCATCGCGGCTTCCAGCGGCAACTGAGGCGATAGCAGCGCATCGACCTGTTTTTGAGACGGCACCTGCCCGGTCTTGTAGTCGATCACCGAGAGGCCGCCATTCGTCAGAAGATCGATCCGGTCGGCCCGGCCGCGCAGACGGAAATCAAACCCGGGCAGCTTGAGCTCGACGCCGCCACCGATCTCCAGGAACCGTTTATCCAGCAGAGGCGCACGCCGTGCTTCATAGGCAACGAAACCGGCGGCTATCTTCTGGAAGCGGGGCCACCACAGGGCCCGGATTGCCGGGAAGGCATCGAGCGGTTCGAACAGCTCCTCGCCGATCTCCGTCAGCGCCGTCACTGCGTTGTCGTCGAAGGGACCCGTCCAGGTCAGCAGGAAATCGGCCAGGGCATCGTGGATGAGGTTGCCCTTGTCGGCTGCACCCGGCTCGCCGCCGATGGGATCAACCGGCTGCAGGTCCAGGACATGGCGGGCGAAGATCGCGTAAGGGTCGCGGATCAGCCGCTCGATCTCGGTGATCGAGAGCGACTTCGGCCGCGCCGCCAGCTCGGGCCTCGGCTGCGGCCGGCTCGCGGGCCGCACCGGTCCGTCCGGCCTGTCGAGTTGGGAGGCAAGGCGCGAATAGATGGCGCCGCGCTGTTCCAGCACCTTCGTCAACTCGCCACCTGCCAGGGTCGTCAAGCGCTGCAGCCAGCGGGAGGCGACGGTGGGCGCGCCATCGGAACGTGCTGCCCGGGAGAGCAGGACGCGGGCAGCACCCATCCCTTGAACGAAATCATGGGCCGCGGCACCGAGGCGGCGTTCCGGCGGCTCCAGCCCCATGTCCCGTTTCATCGGCCGGTTGAGCCAGGGGTCGTTGCGAGTGCGTTGCGGCCAGATGCCCTCGTTGAGCCCGCCCAGGATGACGAAGTCGAAGGCCTGAAGCCGCGCTTCCATGGGACCTAAGATCTGGACCCGCTGGTCTCCCGGCAGTCTGCGCCGCACCGCCTGACCGGACATCAGCGCCGGCAGCACGGAGGGCCATTCGCCGGGCGGGATTTCCAAACCGCTCGACCCGGCCTCCAGAAGGCCGGTCAGAAACTGCGCCAAAGCCTCGCCGGGCTCGCCCGCATAAAGCTCGGCGAAGGAGCCTGCATCGTCGGTCGCGACAGCTTCCACCACGTCGACATGGAGCCGGGCAAGATTGGTCACGGAGACCGGCTCAGCGTTGCCTGCAAGATCTTCCAGCGGCTTCAACGCGGCCGCCAGCCGGTCGACAAGCCCGGCGATCACCTCCCAGTCCGCTTCGTGGATCTTTTTCCAGCGCGGCGTATGCGCATCTTCCGCCGCCTGCCTGCTTGCCTCGACCGCCTGCCGCAGGCCGTCCGTGCCTGTGCGGGCTCTTGGGCCACGGATAACGCCGCGCTCAAGCGCGCGGGCAGCAGACCGGATGTCCTTTACCGGCAAACCAAGCCGGGTCAGCGGATGCTTCAAAAGCGCCAGCAGGTCGATGGGCTCGCAACCGCTCAGCGCCAGTTTCGCAGCAAGGATCGCAAGGATGGCCGGGGCCGTCTGGTCGAGCGGCTTGCCGGCACTGTCGTCGACCTGGATGTTCCAGCGCGCCAGTTCGGCAGCCACGCGGCGGGTCAGCATCCGGTCGGGCGAGATCAGCGCAGCGGCCTGCCCGCGCTCGATTGCCTCGCGCAGCGCGATCGCGACGCTCAAGGCCTCATCCGCTTCGTTGCGGGCGGTCATGAGGGCGACATTTGCCAGCGCTTCCGCCCTGTCGGTCTCAGGCCGCTTGTCCAGATACCCCGTCCAGCCATCGGAGGTATCGGCCGGTCGCAGCGCCTCGGAGACAAGTTCTTCGCGCAGCAGCATCTCCCGGGACGGTTCCGGGCCGAGCGTTGCGACATCCGTGCGGGTCACGCCAAGGCGGCCGAGAAGCTGCTTCAGGGAATATTGCGGATGGGAGGGCAGTGTCGCCAGGTCCTTGAGACCCGGTTTGCGCGGCGCGGCAGCTTTCCGCGAACGCTCCCCCAGCGCCAGCCACGAGCGGTCGTCCAGAAAGCGGTCGAGACCCGGCAGCACGATGACACCGGTCTCGAGCCCGGCAACCACCTTCAGCAGCTCCGCCGTTGCCGGCACCGAGCCGGTGACACCGGCGACGATGACGGGGCCGCGCGGCGGCGTGTGGGCGAGGCGCTCGGCCTCACGGCGGATCAGTGCCGAGCGCCGGGCTTTCGGGTCCATCTGCTTCAGCTCGACCAGATGCGCCGGCCAGGCGGCCTGCACGATCTGCAGGAAGTCCAGCGTGATCTGCCAGTAGCGGGCATGGTCTTCCGGAACCAGGCCAGAGAGTTCCGACCAGTCGGCTTCCTCGGTCTCCACCTCGTCCATCAGCGTCAGCAGGTCGGCGGCAAGCCAGGCAGCATCGGCGGTGGAAGCCGGCAGGCCGAGCGGTTCGTCGGATCGGAGGCTGAGCGCTTCCCGGCGCAGCATGCCCTTCCAGGCTTTCACAAGCCGCGTCATCGCAAGATGACGTTCCAGCAGGGGCATGGCAGGCGGCAGCGGTTCCAGATCCGCATTGCCGGTGAGGCCCTGTGCATCCTCGTCGGCATCGCCCACCGGCCGGATAACCGGCAACAGCACGGGCTTTCCCTCAAAACGTTGCTGGAACAGCTCCGGCAAAAGCCGCGCCGCGCGCCGCGTCGGCAGGTAAAGCGTTGCCCCTGCCAACAGCAGCGGATCGTCCAGCGGCCGGAAGCCGGGGCTCAGCGTGCCGTCGACCAGCGCCTCGACAAGGGTTTTGAGAAAGGGAACGGACGGAGGAACGGACCAGAGATGCGCGTGGCCGGGCATCCTCAGGCGGCACTCTCACGCACGGCATATTCTGCTGCGTGGATCGCTTCCGGTGTGCCGATGTGCAGCCACAGGCCTTCCATCTGAACGCCGAACAGGCGGCCCTTCTCGATGGCCCGGTCGAAGAGCACATTCATCGAGAACGGTCCTTCCGGGGTATCTTCAAAGAGGCGTGGATGCAGGATCGTCGCTCCGGCATAGGCGAAAGGTGTCACGCCTTTTTCCAGGCGGCGCGTCAGAGAGCCGTCGCGCGCCATGTCGAAATCGCCGCGGCCGGAATAGCCGACCGCCTTGACGGTCTCGGCGACGAGCAGCAGCGCGTCCATGCGGCTCTCGTCCCAGGCCTCGATCATGTGCTCCAGGTTCGGCTTGACGCCCTCGATCCAGTAGCAGGTGTCTGCGTTGAGCTGGAAGAACGGTTCCTCCCCCAGAAGCGGCAGCGCCTTCTTGATGCCGCCGCCGGTTTCCAGAAGCTGCTCGCGTTCATTGGAGATAAGAATGTCCATGTCCTTGCGGTGACGGACATGAACCTCCACCAGGTCGGCGAGATAGTGCACGTTGACGACACAGGTCTTCACGCCGGCGGCTGCGAGCCGGTCCATGCCATGGTCGATCAGTGCCTGGCCGTTGACTTCGATCAGGGGCTTGGGCGTCGTCGCCGTCAGCGGACGCATGCGCTTGCCGAGGCCGGCGGCCAGGATCATGGCTTTGGAGGGGCGGAACCGCGTGTCTGTCATTATCGTTTCTCAAATTGGCGACCGGCCGGGGTCGGCGACTCAGGTCAGCGACTCAGGGCCGGAAACGAGCATACCAGCTTTTCAAATCCGGCAGACCGGGCCTGTCAAGCACCCGGTCCAGATAGCTTTCCATGCGCGGCAAAAGGCCAAGATAAGCCGGCTTATGATCGCGCCTCGCAAGCCGCACGAAGATGCCGAGGATCTTCGTAATCCTCTGTGCCGCCATGATGGCATAGGCACGTGAAAAGCCGGCTTCGTCAAAGCCCGGGGTCTGCATTTTCCTTGCCGAGACATAAGCATCATAAAGCTCCGTTTCCAGAGCTTCGGTCATGTCCGTGCGTGCGTCCAGACACAGGGCCGCGACGTCATAGGCGACCGCCCCGATCACCGTGTCCTGAAAGTCGATCAGGCCGATCCGGTCCGTGCCTGACGCCCCTTGCTGCCAGAGCAGGTTGGGGGAATGGAAATCGCGCAGCACCCAGCCGGTCTCGGCATCCCCGATCGACCGCAGAGCCGTTCGCCAGAGCGTTTCGAACTCTTGCACCAGGCCCGCGTCCGCGGGTTTTCCGGTCATCTCCGGCACATACCAGTCGGTGAAAAGCGAAGCTTCGGCGACCAGAGCGTCAATGGAATAGGACGGGACCCGGTAGATATCGCCATCTTCAAGCGTCACCGTCTCCGGCCAGCTCTCGCCATGCATCTTCGCCAGTATGTCGACTGCGGCGTGATAGCGCTCCGGAACCGGTTTGCCGTCGACGACAATTGTTTCCCGGCCGAGATCGGAAGACAGAATAAATCCTGCTTCCAGATCCGCCGCGAGGATCTCCGGGGCAAGCAGACCGTGACGGCGCAGTTCCGAGCCGACGGCAGCCACGGCGCGGCTGCTTTGCGCCAGATGCACCTTTGCCATGTAGGCCCGGACCGCTTCGGATACAGAAGTGCCCTGGAACGGCCAGCGCATCAGGACAGCACGGCGCGCTCCGACTTCGACAGTCTCGAAACTGCGCAAGGACGCATCGCCCGCCAGAAACCGGCGTTCGGCACCGGCAAAATCCGTCGATTGCAGGAATGCGCGTGTCGCCAGCGTCTGGGCAATCCGGTCCGGCCAGGCGGGGTTTTCGGAGGCGAAGGTGAAGCTGCGCCGGTCACCGTCCTCGTCCGGCTGCGTGATCTGGATCCAGAGAGCGTTTCCAGGCAGGAGTTCGCCGCCCTTTTCCGGCCACTCGATCAGTGCCGCACCGGTTTCCAGAAGATCGTCCAGGCCAAGCTCTTCCAGCTCTTCCGGTTCTTCCAGCCGGTAGAGATCGAAATGGGAGAGGTCGAAGCGATCGAGCGCATAGGTCTGGACCAGGGTGAAGGTCGGGCTCGGCACTTCAAGTTCGGGATCGCCGGCAAAGGCCCGGATCAAGGCGCGGGTGAAGGTGGACTTGCCGGCGCCGAGATCACCGGAAAGGCAGACCGTGTCGCCGGGCCGCAGCGCCATGGCAATATCATTGGCAATCTGCCTGGTGCCGGCTTCGTCGGCGATCTCTATTATCTGGAAAGCACCCGTCAGGGTCTGCAAGGCATGGTCGTCCATGAGGCGCCTACTCGGCCGCTGCCTGGTCTGCCAGTTCGGGCCGTGCCGGGAAGACGCAGGTCACCGTGGTGCCCTTGCCCTCGGCGGACTGGATGTCGACCGTGCCGCCGTGCAGTTCGACGAAGCTCTTGACGATGGCAAGGCCGAGGCCTGCGCCCTGACGGCGGGCGCCGGTGTCGTGGCCGACAAAGCGGTTGAAGACCTGGGTCAGGATTTCCGCCGGAATGCCGTAGCCATGATCCTGAACGATGAAGGTGACGTGGTCTTCTTCCCGCTTGCAGCTGACATCGACAACACCGTCCGGCTCGGAATAGCGCACGGCGTTGGAGATCAGGTTGAAGAGCACCTGGCGCAGGCGCTTCTCGTCGGCGACCATCATGCCGATGTCGTCCGGCACATGGGTGCGCAGGTTGATGCGCGCTTCGGCGATCCGGTCCTTCAGGCCCTCGACTGCGGCCGAAACCGTGGAGGCGACATCGACCTCGCCGAGGTCCAGCTCCATGATGCCGGCGTCGAGCGTCGCCAGATCCAGAATGTCGTTGATGATGGCCAGCAGAGCAGAGGACGACGACTGGATATAGTCGGCATATTCGCCCTGCTTTTCGGACAAGTCGCCGAATTTCGGATCGGCCAGCAGCTGGGCGAAGCCGATGATGTTCGTCAGCGGCGAACGCAGTTCGTAGGAAACGTGCTGGATGAAGGCGTTCTTGATCTGGTCGGCCTGTTGCAGCGCCTCGTTCTTTTCCAGAAGTGCGCGCTCCACGTTGACGCTGTCGGTGACGTCGACAAATGTCACCAGCGTGCCGCCGTCCGGCAACGGAACCGTGGCGTAGTCCAGCACGTCGCCATTGTGGCGCTCCAGGCGGCTGACCTTCTGGGTGCGGTTGTCGAGAAGACCGGTCACATTGCCGGCAAGCTGTTCCCAGGCCTCACGCTCGATGTCGTTCAGCGTACAGGCCGAGACCACTTCCTTGACATGCGGCAGTTCGGACAACTGGTCTTCTTCCAGACCCCAGATGCGGCCGAAGGCCGGATTCCACAGGCGCAAGCGGCCATCGGAGCCGAACACGGCGACGGCTTCGGACAGATTGTCGAGCGTTTCGCCCTGGACCCGTGTCAGCGCATTGTAACGGCTTTCAAGGTCCAGCTGCTCGGTGACATTCTCGTAGATATAGGTGACGCCGCCCTGCGGATGCGGATTGGCGATGACGCGCAGCGTGCGGCCGTCCGGCAGGTGCCACCAGCTTTCGCGTGCTTCCAGCGACTGGTAGCTGTCGAGCATCTTGTTGCGCCAGACCCGGTAGTCGACCTGCTCGGGCAGCTTGCGGGAGGCGCGCAGGGCATCGAGCACAGCGCCATCTTCCGGGCGGCTTTCAAGGAAGGACGGTTCGAGATCCCAGAGTTGCTGGAAGGCGGCATTATAGAACTGCAGCTTGCGTTCAGCGCTGTAGATGGCGACGGCAGCGGCCAGTTGGTCGAGCGTACGGCCGTGGAAATCCTCGGCGCGGCCGAGTTCCTTCTGCGCCTGTTCCAGTTCGCTGATGTCGACGGCAATGCCGGCACCGCCGACATTGGCGTTGACATCGGTGACCTCGAACACACAGCGTTCGCCGGAGGCAACGATCGGAATACGCGCGTTGAAGCAGCCGTCCTCGTTGCGCTGCACGGCCATGGCCGTGCGGGCGGCGGCGTCAAGGAAGGTCGCGCCTTCCTTGATTGCGCTGTCGGCATCCGGCATGTCGACGGCTTCCGCATAGGCCTGGTTGGCCCAGATGAGATTGCCTTCCGCATCGCGCTGCCAGGCGGGCGCGGGCATTGCATCCAGCAGGGCATGCAGCATGTGCAGCTCGCCGGAAATGCGGGCGTTGCGGGCGGCGAGTTCCGCCTGCATCTGCCGTTCGCCGGTGAGGTCCCGCAGGCGCAGGACAACGGCGCCGCCTGTGGTGCGGCCAAGCGCTTCCACATAGGTGCCGGTGCGGGTCTTCAAGGTGGTGGTAAAGGCTTCGCCGGTGCGGAACAGCATGTCGAGATGGCGTTCCAGATCGCCTGCACACTTGGCCGTCAGCCAGCTGCCGAAAGCCAGCAATTGCGCAGGCGGGCGCGGCACGCCGGATTTTTCCGGCAGGATGCCCCAGATCTGCGGCATGGCGCCGTTGCCAGTCCACACGATCACCCGCTGCTCGTCGGTGTTGAGCATGGCTTCCAGACGGTCGACGCGGAACTTGAGGTCGCTCTTTTCCTTTTCCAGCGTCCCGGTGAGCTGGGCGGACTGCTTGCGCAGGCGCACGAGCGCCACGGCGGCCGTGATGGCGAAGGCACACATACCGCCTAACGCACCAAAGAGAATCATGCTATCGGGAGAAATGGCAGCGGTCGTATCGGCGAGCATACTGGCCGCCGCAGCCCCGCATGACAGGCTCCAGCCTGCCAGCGCGGTTCCACCGAGCTTGACCGATTTCAGACTCCAATCTCGCCACGCCGCGCGTGGCCGCGCGTCGTCCCTGCCGCCTATCGGCATTCCATGATCCCCTTGTGCCGCCTTGCCCTGTTCTTGCGGGCCGCAGCTCCCGGTTTCTGGGAGCAAATCAAAGACATCCGCCTCCTGGCCTTTGATTCGTCTAAACCATAACCTTTTTGAGAATCACGCAGAAGAGTCCGTTATTGAAAAGTTAACAGGACCCTTAAAATTGGAGGGTCCTGCTTTTTTTTGTTCACAGAGCCGAATCGGGGCGCTCACTACATCTAGTGGTACCCCTCTCCGAAATCAGTATTTGTAGTGTTCGGACTTGAACGGACCGGACTTATTAATCCCCAGATATTGAGATTGGTCGTCCGACAATTCGGTTAACGTCACGCCGAGTTTCTCCAGATGCAGGCGCGCGACCTTTTCATCCAGGTGCTTCGGCAGGACATAGACCTCGTTCTTGTACTGGTCGCCCTTGGAGAAGAGTTCGATCTGCGCCAGCACCTGGTTTGTGAAGCTGGCGGACATGACGAAGCTCGGGTGGCCCGTGGCGTTGCCGAGGTTCACGAGGCGGCCCTGGGAGAGCAGGATCATGCGCTTGCCATCCGGGAACACATACATGTCGACCTGGTCCTTGACCGGGCGGCGCTGGGTGTTCTTGAGGGAAGCAACCTGGATCTCGTTGTCGAAGTGGCCGATGTTGCAGACGATCGCCATGTCCTTCATGCCACGCATGTGGTCGAAGGTGATGATGTCCTTGTTGCCGGTCGCGGTAACGTAGATATCGCCTTCCGGCAGCGCCTGCTCGATGGTCTTGACTTCATAGCCGTCCATGGAGGCCTGCAGGGCGCAGATCGGGTCGATTTCGGTGACGATGACGCGGGCGCCGGCACCGGCCAGCGACTGGGCGGAGCCCTTGCCGACATCGCCGTAACCGCAGACCACGGCAACCTTGCCCGACATCATGACATCGGTGCCGCGGCGGATGCCGTCGACGAGGGATTCACGGCAGCCGTAGCGGTTGTCGAACTTGGACTTGGTGACGCTGTCGTTGACGTTGATCGCCGGGAACGGCAGCTGGCCCTTCTTCTGCATTTCATAAAGACGCAGAACGCCCGTGGTGGTTTCTTCAGAGACGCCCTGGATCAGGTCGCGCTGCTTGGTGAACCAGCCCGGGTTGGCGGCAAGGCGCTTCTTGATCTGCGCGAAGAGGCATTCTTCCTCTTCCGACTTCGGATTCTCGATCAGGCTCGTTTCACCGGCTTCGACACGGGCGCCGAGCAGGATGTAGAGCGTGGCGTCGCCGCCATCGTCGAGGATCATGTTTGCGCCTTCGGGGAAGTCGAAGATCTTGTCCGCGTAATCCCAGTATTCTTCCAGCGTCTCGCCCTTGACGGCGAAGACCGGAATGCCGGCGGCGGCAATCGCGGCGGCTGCCTGGTCCTGGGTGGAGAAGATATTGCACGATGCCCAGCGGACTTCTGCACCGAGAGCCACCAAGGTCTCGATCAGAACGGCGGTCTGGATGGTCATGTGCAGCGAGCCGGCGATGCGGGCACCCTTCAGCGGCTTGCTTTCACCGAATTCGGCGCGGCAGGCCATCAGGCCCGGCATTTCGTGTTCGGCGATTTCGATCTCGGTGCGGCCCCAGTCTGCGAGCCCGATGTCTTTGATAATGTAGTCGGTCATGAAAGTGTCCTGCTGTTGTGCCGCTTCCGGCGTCAGGCCTTGAATGCAGCCGTCTTGACGATCGAATGCCCTGAAGGCATCCGGACGGCCACGGGTCGACATCCGGCGGACCCGGACATCGTTGGCTGGCGTTATAGCGTCAGGAATGAAATCACGCAATAAAGATATAAAGAATTCTTTATATCATGTGCTCGCCAGGTTCTATCTGTAGAGATCCGCGCGCGTCGGCGGCATGCCGGACGTGCCCTTGGTGCGGCGGGAGGAAACCGTCTGGAAGATATTGATGGAACCGCGTTCGAAGCCGAGCGAGACACCGATGAGGTAGGCGAGCCAGAGGCGGTACTTGTGCTCGCCGATCTCGGCAATGGCCGCGTCCTTCACCTGCATCAGGTTCTCGGCCCACAGCCGCGTGGTGCGGGCATAGTGCTCGCGCCAGGCCTCGACATCGTGCACCTCGAAACCGTGGGCCTCCAGATTGGTCAGCGTCCAGCCGATATGGTCGACCTCACCGCCCGGAAAGATATAGCGTACCAGCGCCTGGTATTCCGGCTTCTTGCGGCGGAAGGCTTTCAGGTCCTTTCTGCCGCGGCGGGTGATGGCGTGGTGCAGGTAAAGCCCGCGCGGCTTCAGGAGCCGGTGCACGCTCTGGAAATAATTGTCGTAATTGTCGAGCCCGACCGCCTCGAACATGCCGATCGACGAGATCTTGTCGAACTGGCCGCTCTTCAGGTCGTGGTAGTCGACAAGCTGCACGGAGACCTTGTCCTCAAGGCCGCGCTCCCGGATGCGTTCCTCGGCCAGCTTCAGCTGTTCCTCGGCAAGGGTCACGCCGAGCGCAGTGACACCATAATGCTCCGCCGCATGGCAGATCAGCGCGCCCCAGCCGCAGCCGATATCGAGCATACGCTCGCCCGGCTTCAGCCGCAGCTTGCGGCAGATCATGTCGAGCTTGTCTTTCTGGGCCGTGGCAAGGTCGTTCGACCAGTCCGTGAAATAGGCGCAGGTATAGACCATCTCGGGATCGAGAAAGAGCCGGTAGAAATCATTGGAGACGTCGTAATGAAACGCGATGTCGTCCTTGCGGCTGCCGGAACTGCGGTCCGCCGCCTCACCGGCATCGAGCCCCCCGGGATCGGCCGATGCCTTGGCGCTGCCGGCCCCGCGCCACAGGGTGAAGGCGTTTTTCAGAAGAAGCGACTTGTTGAGGCGCTTGCGGATCTCACGCCATTTCAGCGACGGGCGTCTTTCTGCAAAGTCGAAAATGCTGCCGCCGCGGGGGTCGATGTCGCCGTTGGCATAAAGATCGATCACCGTCTTGATCTTCGGCCTGCGCAACAGCCGTGTCAGCGATGTCTGGGACAGCGCCAGCCGGAGGCCATCGTCCGGGGCGTCTGCCGGAATGCGCGTTCCGTCCCACAGCTCGAACGCGAATTGCAGCTCCAGGGCCTGGTGCACATGGCCGAGCGCACTGCGCGCAGCGTCGATCAACCGGTCCTGAGAATGGCTCGCCATATCGGTCCCCGTTTGCAGGTAAGGAAGTGACCGACGCCGGGAAAAATGGGGGATCGGCCGTTGCGGACTATGTCACGGCATCGTGGCGGCGACTGTGGGTAAAATCAATCTTCTTCGCCGAAGCCGCTCTCGACCAGTTCGGAGATAGCGGCCAGGGCCACGTCGGCATCGGAGCCTGAGACGCTGACCCGGATGCAGCAGCCGGGGCTGGCGGCGAGCATCATGAGGCCCATGATCGAGGTGCCGCCGACGGTCTGCCCGTCCTTCGACACCTGCACGTCCGCGGTGAAGGTTTCGACCAGTTTTACAAGCTTGGCGGAGGCCCGGGCATGCAGGCCACGCCGGTTGACGATGGTCAGGTCTTTTTCGAACACGGTCTGGGCTGTCATTCTTCGTCAGTTCTGTCCCGACAGCACCTGACTGGCAACGGAAATGTATTTCTGGCCGGCCTGGCGGGCTTCGTCGACCGCTTCCGCGAGGTCGCGGTCGGAGCGCACGCTGGCCAGCTTGATAAGCATCGGCAGATTGACGCCCGCCACCACTTCGACGGACTTGCTGTCCATGACCGAGATGGCAAGGTTCGACGGCGTGCCGCCGAACATGTCCGTCAACAGCACCACGCCCTGGCCGGAATTGGCCGCTTCCACCGCCGCCAGAATATCCTGGCGCCGCTGTTCCATGTCGTCATCGGGGCCGATGGAAATGGTTTCGACCTGTTCCTGGGGACCGACGACATGTTCCAGCGCTGCCTTGAATTCTTCGGCGAGGCGCCCATGGGTCACAAGTACAAGTCCGATCATGCGTCAGTTGGCCTGATTATCGAGTGCGGTGAGCTCAGTCCCGTTCCCTTTCGGGACCGGTCGGGAGCCGGGCGTTTATCAGTCAGATGCACTCTCTTCAACCGTTTCGTCAGTTGCAAGTAAAAAACGTCCGCGCTGCCTCAAATATAATCGGGCGTCCCCGGGAAGAGATGACGGAAAGCCCAGCGAATCAGCCGCAAGGAATGCCCCGGCGCGGTTTGCGGGCAGATAATGACCGGCAGGCGCACACCTTGCAGGCAATCTTCGGCAAGGGGCGTTTCGGGCAGCCGCTCGATGTGGTCGTGAAGCGTCAGTTCGACGATGACGTGCACCTCGGCCGCCGCCAGGAAATCCGTATCGACCAGACCGAAACCGCGCAGTTCCATCCGCCCCTTGATGGTCTCCGGCACGTGGGCAACGAGCCGGTTGCCGGAGCCCTTCAGGTAAACGTAGTCGTCCGCGACCATCCGGCCGAGATTACCCCTTGCATGCGCGGCTTCGACCAGGACGTCCGCCAGCGAAGACTTGCCGCTGCCCGAGCCGCCGCGGATCAGGATGCCGCGCGTTCCGACGACAACACAATCGGCGTGGACGGCCGGACCTGACGGCTCGTATGTCACTTGGTCTGTCCGGCCGGCAGATAGATGGTGAAGCGGGCGCCGGCGATCTTCTTGGACCCATCCGCCTGGGGCTCGAGCCGGTTGGTGGCGGTGATGGTGCCGCCATGGGCCTCGATGATCTGCCGCGAAATCGAGAGGCCGAGACCGGAGTTGTTGCCGAAGCCCTCGCCGTCGGGCCGGTCGGTATAGAAGCGTTCGAAAATGCGCTCGGTGTTTTCCGCCCGGATGCCCGGGCCGTCGTCATCCACCATGATCTTGATCATCCGCCCTTCGCGGCTGAGATCTACACGCACGGTGCCCTCAGTGGGCGAGAAGGAGCGGGCATTGTCCAGGAGATTGCTGACCACCTGGCCAAGGCGGATGTCGTGGCCCTGCATGTGATAGGGCTTGGAGCCAGCCGCATCGGCGACCGCCAGCTTGACGCCGGCTTCATCGGTGCCCGAGCGCTGGTTGGCGGCATTCGCCATGTTGCGCAGAAGTTCAGCCAGATCGATGGGCTCTGCCTGGATGCGGGCCAGTTCCGCGTCGAGACGGGAGGCGTCGGAAATGTCGCTGATCAGGCGATCGAGGCGGCGCACGTCGTGCTGGATCACCTCCATCAGCCGGTCCTGCGAATTCTTGGACTTGGCGAGCGGCAGCGTTTCCACCGCGCTGCGAAGCGAAGTGAGCGGGTTTTTCAGCTCATGGGCGACGTCGGCCGCAAACTGCTCGATAGCGTCGATCTTGTCGTAAAGGGCATGCGTCATCTCGCGGAAGGCCCGGGCCAGGTGGCCGATCTCGTCCTGGCGGTCGGAAAAGTCCGGAATTTCCTCGCGCGAGTTCGACCCCCTGCGGACCCGGTCGGCTGCGGCGGCAAGGCGGCGGACGGGACCGGCGATCGTGCCTGCAAGCAAGATCGACAGAAGGATCGTCACGGTGGCGGCGAACAGGAAGACGCGGATGATGGCGATGCGTTCGGCCCTGACGATCGCGTCGATGTCGCCGCCCTGGGTCGACAGCAACAGTGCGCCGAGGACCGCCCGGAAACGCTGGATCGGCACGGAGACGGAGACGATCAGTTCACCGCGCTGGGAAATACGGGTCACGCTGGCGGGCGAGCCGGCAAGGGCTGCCTCGACCTCCGGATAGGCGCGGCCGTCACCGCCGCCGACTTCCTGATAGATCGGCAGGTCCCCCTGGCGCAACCAGCGCTTGAGCCATTGCCACGCTGAGTCCCAGAAGCCCTCTTCCTCCGCCGTCGGCGGCGGCAGGTCGAAGCGCAGGATCTGGGCATTGGTATAAAGGTGGCGGCTGTCGAGGATCAGGATGCCTTCCGGATCATAGATCCGGGCGCGGGTCTTGGTCGGTGAGATCAGCCGGCGCAGAACCGGTCCAACCCGTTCCGGGTTGATCGGAAAGTCGAGACTTTCCAGATCCTCCTGGGTCGGGGTGACGCTTTCGCCCGCCTGAAGTTGAAGCAGCCGCTCCGGATCGACGGTGATGGTGCCCGTATCGACCGTGGCAGAAGCGGCAATCGCCCCGGCAATGATCTCGCCCTGGGTCAGAAGGCTCTGGACGCGTGCGTCGATCAGGCCGGCACGGAACTGGTTGAGATAGAGAATGCCGATCACGAGGGCGAGCAGGCCGACCAGGTTGATCGCAATGATCCGCCGCGTCAGCGACGACAGCACATAGGTGCCGAAGATGCGGCCGAGCTGGCTGAGGAGGCGCCGGCGGATGCGCTTGTTGCCGAGACGGCGCAGCTTCGAGCGCTCCGAACCGCCCTGCGGTTCAGCGACGAGATCGTCCGCGCTTTCGCTCTCAACTGCCATACGGGCTCACATTAAACCAACGGCTGCTCAAACGGTATCGGTTGAACAGCCGCTGACAGATTGCAGAGATGTTCAAAGACCGATTCAGGCTTCCCGGAAACGATAGCCGACGCCGTAGAGGGTTTCGATCATGTCGAAGTCGTCGTCAACAACCTTGAACTTCTTGCGCAGCCGCTTGATGTGGCTGTCGATGGTGCGGTCGTCCACATAGACCTGGTCGTCATAGGCCGCATCCATGAGCGCGTTACGGCTCTTCACCACGCCCGGACGTTGTGCCAGGGCGGAAAGGATCAGGAATTCCGTGACCGTCAGCGTGACCGGCTTGTTGTTCCAGGTGCAGGTGTGCCGCTCCTGGTCCATCACCAGCTGGCCGCGTTCCAGAAGCTTGTCCGCATCGTCGCGTGGAGACGAGGCGTCCTTCGGCTGTGCCCGTCGCAGGACGGCGCGTACGCGTTCCACCAGAAGACGCTGGGAGAAGGGTTTGCGGATGAAATCGTCGGCGCCCATCTTCAGGCCGAACAATTCGTCGATCTCGTCATCTTTCGACGTCAGGAAGATCACCGGCAGGTCAGAGTTCTGACGCAGGCGCCGCAGGAGTTCCATGCCGTCCATGCGCGGCATCTTGATATCGAAGATCGCCAGTTCGGGCGGGTCGCTCTGCAGGCCGTCGAGTGCGGACGTGCCGTCGGTATAGGTCTGGACGCGATAGCCTTCCGCTTCCAATGCGATCGAGACCGAAGTCAAAATGTTGCGGTCGTCGTCGACCAGGGCAATTGTCGGCATGCTTTGCTTTCCATTTCCGGCAACGCACCGATGGCGCGCATAGGTAATTCTGCATTAATGTATCACACAGCCTTTGGCCTGCTAAATGCGCATAAATTAAGGCACTCCGCCCTTTGGCATGCTCGCAGGTGGCAAAGACCGCCCGGCCGGCCGAATTGGTGGGGATCGGCCGACCGGATTTCAAGAGAGCAACTCAACGTCAATTTCATAGAACTCGTGCAAGGGAATAGCGCTGAGTCTCTTTCGCAAGTGCGAAATGCACGCATTTTCTTTCGGTTCGCTCCATATATCGAACATTCCGAAAGTTTCGTTTTTTAGTTCGATGTCCAAATTAATCATCGGCATTTTATTGGCGGTTTTTAATCGATTAAACAAAGACATAGCACCTTTGGTAGTCTTGCTGCCCCATGGGCATTCCACTACGTTCGCAGCCCTCACGGCCGGATTTATCCTTTCTTAACGTTTCCGGACGCGACGAACTGCACCGAGGACAGTCCCGGCACGGCCCGGATGTCCCTCAAGGTCGAGAAAGTTATAGAGCGCTTATCTGCGTTCAATTGAACGCAGGATGCTCTAGCCCCCATCACGAGGACTGCGGGAACATGCAAGAAGTAGGTGTCAGGAATTCCTCCATTGGCTGCGAAACCTTCGGCTTCAAAGGCCTGAAGGCGCTCTACTGGAACCAGAACGAGCCTGCGCTTTATGAATATTCCCTCTCCCGCGGCGAGACGGAACTGGCCGCCGGTGGCGCGCTGGTCGCCGAAACCGGCATCCATACCGGCCGTTCGCCCAAGGACAAGTTCGTGGTCCTCGACGACGAGACCCGGGACAGCGTCTGGTGGGACAACAACGCGCAGATGTCGAAGGAAAACTTCGATCTGCTGCTGGCCGATTTCCTGAAACACGCCGAAGGCATGGGCCTCTTCGCCCAGGACCTTTACGGCGGCGCCGACGCCACCCACCGTCTGCCGGTTCGGGTCTTCACCGAATATGCCTGGCATTCGCTCTTCATCCGCAACCTGCTGCTGCGGCCGGAGACCTCCGAGCTCGCCGGTTTCGTTCCGGAAATGACCATCGTCGACCTGCCGAGCTTCAAGGCCGATCCGGCCCGGCACGGCTGCCGCACCGAAACGGTGATCGCCGTCGACCTGACCCGCAAGATCGTCCTGATCGGCGGCACGTCCTATGCGGGCGAGATGAAGAAATCCGTCTTCACCATGCTCAACCACCTGCTGCCGGCCAAGGGCGTGATGTCCATGCACTGCTCGGCAAATGTCGGCGACAACGGCGACACCGCCGTCTTCTTCGGCCTCTCCGGCACCGGCAAGACCACGCTCTCCGCCGATCCGTCCCGTACGCTGATCGGAGACGACGAGCACGGCTGGAGTGAAAGCGGCGTCTTCAACTTTGAAGGCGGCTGCTACGCCAAGACCATCAAGCTTTCCTCCGAAGCCGAGCCGGAGATCTATTCCACCACGCAGCGCTTCGGCACGGTGCTGGAAAACGTCGTCCTCGACGAAAACCGCGTCCCGGATTTCGACGACGGCTCCAGGACGGAAAACACCCGCGCGGCCTACCCGATCCACTTCATTTCCAACGCCAGCGACACCGGCTGCGCGCCGATGCCGAAGACGATCATCATGCTGACGGCAGATGCGTTCGGTGTCATGCCGCCGATCGCGCGCCTGACCCCGGCACAGGCGATGTATCATTTCCTTTCCGGCTACACCGCCAAGGTGGCCGGCACCGAAAAGGGTGTGACCGAGCCGCAAGCGACCTTCTCCACCTGCTTCGGCGCTCCGTTCCTGCCGCGCCATCCGTCTGAATACGGCAACCTGCTGAAGGACCTGATTGCCAAGCACAATGTCGATTGCTGGCTGGTCAATACCGGCTGGACGGGCGGCGCCCACGGCACCGGCCACCGCATGCCGATCAAGGCGACCCGCACTCTCCTGACCGCCGCCCTCAACGGCAGCCTGAAGGATGCGGAGTTCCGCACGGATGCCAATTTCGGTTTCGATGTGCCGGTCTCCGTGCCGGGTGTCGACGAAACCATCCTGACACCACGCGAGACCTGGGCCGACAAGGACGCTTATGACCTTCAGGCAGCCAAGCTGGTTGAAATGTTTGTCCGCAACTTCGCAACCTTCGAAGCTCATGTCGACGGCGCGGTGCTGAATGCCGCTCCGGCCCTGCGCATGGCCGCTGAATAAGCCTCAAGAAGCATACCCCGCACAAACTTTGGCGGCCCTTCCTCATGGAAGGGCCGTTTCTCTTTTCTGCTCTCTTTCATCACTAGGCAAAAGATCTATATTGAAGCGTCGACCTGAAGGGACGAGCCCATGCCAATGAATGAGACCTCCCCCCTCCCCGATGTCCTGAAGACCGCCGAGGCCTGGCGCGGAGCGGGACGCGCTGTGGCAATTGCCACTGTCATCGAGACCTGGGGCTCCGCCCCCCGGCCGGTGGGCTCTCACCTTGTGATCGACGCCGAGGGCAATTTCGAAGGCTCTGTTTCAGGTGGCTGTGTCGAAGGTGCCGTCGTTTCGGAGGCCATCGACGTGATCGAAACCGGCAAACCGACGACGCTGGAATTCGGCGTTGCCGACGAAACCGCCTGGCGCGTTGGCCTTTCCTGCGGCGGCCGCATCCGCGTCTATGTCGAACCTGTCAGCTAGGGCTAATTGATGACAACGGAAACCTTTCTCGCCTTCATCGCCGCGACCGCGGTCTTTGCCTATATGCCTGGCCCGGCCCTGCTCTATACGGCCGCCCAGACCATTTCCCGCGGGCAGCGGGCGGGCTACATGGCGGCCGCCGGCATCCATCTTGGCTGCTATGTCCATGTGCTTGCCGCTGCCTTCGGCCTGTCGGCCATCTTTGCCGTGGTGCCGGCGCTCTATTTCGCACTCAAGCTGATCGGCGGGCTCTACCTGATCTATCTCGGCATCCAGATGATCCGCACCCGCGTTGCCGCCGGGCCGGTTCCCGATCTGCCGCAGAAATCCGCACGCCGCGCGTTTGCCGACAGCGTCCTTGTCGAGGTGCTCAATCCCAAGGTGGCGATCTTCTTTATCGCCTTCCTGCCGCAATTCGTGAGCCCGGAGGCGGGCTTGCCGATCTGGGCCCAGTTCCTGATCCTCGGCACCATCGTCAATTTCGCCTTCACATCGGCGGACGTCGTCACGGTCCTTTTTGCCTCGGAAGTGAAGAAGCGCCTCACGAGGACCTCCAGATTTCAGGACATGACCCGATGGATCGGCGGATCGCTGCTGGTGGGCCTCGGCCTGAAGCTGGCAACGGACCGCGCCTGACTGCCATGGACCTTGCCCTGCTCAAGACCCTGAACGAGGACCGCGCCAACCGCCGTGCGGCGATCCTGGTCACCGGAATGCCCGACGGCACCCAGCGGCTGGTGCGCGGAACCGACGATTATGCGGCCGATCCGCTGGCGGAAGAATTCGCCAAGCGCTTCCGATCCGGCAAGTCCGGCATGGTTGCGACGGCAACGGGTGAGGCGTTCCTCAACGTTTCGCTGCCGGCCCCGCGCCTCGTCATCATCGGGGCCGTCCATATCAGCCAGGCCCTGGTGCCGATGGCGGAGATTGCCGGGCTGGATGTTACCGTGATCGACCCGCGCACCGCCTTCGCAACCGATGACCGGTTTCCGGGTGGAAACCTGAAGGCCGAATGGCCGGAAGACGCCTTGAGCGAAGCACCGCTCGATGCCTACACGGCGGTCGCAGCCGTCACCCACGATCCGAAGATCGACGATTTCCCGCTGATCGAGGCCCTCAAGGCAGGCTGTTTCTATGTCGGTGCCCTAGGCAGCCGAAAGACCCACGCCAAGCGCCTCGAACGGTTTCAGGAAGCCGGTCTCGACCCGGCCTTGTTCGAGCGTATCGATGCCCCGATCGGCCTCGACATCGGCGCGGCCTCACCGGAGGAAATCGCCGTTGCCGTGCTCGGTGCCATCATCAGGGCGCTGCGCCAGGTGCCTGGGGCAGCAGCATGAAATTCGGGCCCTTGCCGCCGGCCGAGGCCGAAGGCTGCATCGTGGCGCACCGGACCTCGCTGAAAGACCGGGTCCTGAAGAAGGGGCATGTGCTCACAAAGAAGGATTGTGCCGCGCTCGGCGAGCAGGGGGTGGCGAACATCATTGTTGCCCGCCTTGAGCCGGGCGATATTGGCGAGGACGACGCAGCCGGGCGGCTTGGACGGGCGGCTGCCGGCAAAGGCCTTGAAACGGATACCGCCTTTACCGGCCGCATGAACCTTTACGCGGATCGAAGCGGCGTGCTTGTCGTCGATGCGGCCGCCGTGACCCGCACCAACCGCATCGATCCGGCGATCACCTTTGCCACCCTGCCGAATTTTGAAAAGGTACTTGCCGGCCGTATGGTCGCAACGGCGAAGATCATCTCGTTTGCGGTTCCGGGCGCGCTCGTGACTGCGGCTGAAGCGGCTTTGAGGGGCGCTGTCCGCGTAGCGGCGTTTCGCCCCCGCAAGGTCGGCCTCGTGGCGACGGAACTGCCGCATCTGAAACCTATCACACTGGACAAGACCCGGCGCGTTCTGGAAGACCGGCTGCGCCCGAGCGGTTCGACGCTGATCGCCGAAAAGCGGGTGCCGCACCGGCAGGACGCCGTGGCACAGGCCTTGAAGGAACTGGTAGCGGAAGGGGCAGACTTGCTCATCCTGTTCGGAGCATCTGCTGTCGTTGACCGGCAGGACGTGCTGCCGGCGGGGCTCGACATGGCGGGCGGCAGCGTCACCCATCTCGGCATGCCAGTCGACCCGGGCAACCTTTTGATGCTTGGCACGCTGGACGGGATGCCGGTTCTGGGCGCCCCGGGCTGTGCCCGGTCGCCCAAGGAAAACGGTTTTGACTGGGTACTGGACCGGCTTCTCGCCGGACTTGACGTCAATCCTGACGACATCACCGCGATGGGGGTTGGCGGGCTGCTGATGGAAATCGGCACCAGGCCCCAGCCGCGCGAGGTCAAACGGCCGGGTGAGGAGGCCGGCGAGGCGCCGAGAATTGCCGCCATCATTCTGGGTGCCGGCAAGTCCTCGCGCATGGGTGGGCCCAACAAGCTGCTCGCCACCCTGGGCGGCAAGTCCCTGATCCGCCACGCGGCCGAGGCAGCAACCGGTGCAGCGCTTCATCAGACCATACTGGTGACAGGTCATCTTGCTGAGAAGATCGGCGCCGAAGTCGCAGATCTCGATCTCGCCCTGGTCCACAATCCCGACTATGCGGATGGCATGGCCGGATCGATCCGGTCCGGCATGAATGCGCTTGATCCTGAGACCGACGCCGTGATCGTCCTTCTCGGCGACATGCCGGGCATCGACGCGAACGTCCTCAGGAAACTGATCAGCGCCTATCGGAAAGACGCGAACAGCCTGATCGTCACTGCAACGGCGGACGGCAAGCGCGGCAATCCTGTCCTCTGGGACCGCCGCTTCTTTGAAGCCCTGAAAGGCCTCAGCGGCGATGTCGGCGCACGGCATATCATTGCGGAAAATTCCGGTTTCGTGACCGAAGTCGAGATAGGGGCTGCGGCAAGACTCGACCTTGATACGCCCGGGGCGCTGGCAGCTGCTGGTGGCAGTTTGCCGCAGGAATCCAGCTAAGCGATTGCTGCCGAATAGTAAGTTATCGCAAGAAAACCAAAAGATAACATCGCATTAACCCGGTATGCACTCAGTGCAATCCGGAAATGTCAGCTATTCTATTGCATTTTTGTGACATGCCGCTTATGTAATGCCTGCGCTTGCTGCAGAGCACCCTCTCGGGTTGGACAACGGATGACGTCCCGGGCGCCGCTTACATCCGATTCCTGTCGAAAGCTGTTCGGATCCTCTCCTCCCGAGGATGCTCGAGCGCTTTTGTCGCTTGGTTTAAAGAACAAAGGAAAGAAAAATGGCTGACTTGTCTCTTCCGCGTCCGGGCTGCTGCAAATGGGCAGAGGGCGATTCCGGTAACTACATCTTCCCGTGCAACACGCGCGTCGAAGCCGGTGTCTCCTACTGCGCCGATCACAGCGCCATCGTCTACATTCCGCCGGAAGAGCGCCGCCGCAGCCGGTCCGGTGGCGGCATGAGCCTGTCTTTCCGCCGCGCGGCATAAGATCAGAACTGCTTCAAGCGAAAAAGCAGACAGCGTGGGACACCCACGAAACTTGAAACCCGGTCTTCAGGCCGGGTTTTTTATTGCCGGCTCGAAGGCAAAAGCCTCCGGACACCTCGCCCGTCTTCACTCAGGACGTTTTGGCTTGAGCACACCCTCTAAAGCGTGTCGCGTTCATTTGAATTCACGTGACCCGCTTTATCTCCTTCTAGTCGCACGTCTTTTTGCGAAAAACCGGAACCCACTTTTTCGCGACGTGCTTTAAAGCGTGTCGCGTTCATTTGAATTCACGCGACTCGCTTTTTCTCCTTTTTGACGCACGCCTTTTGCGAAAAACCGGAACCCACTTTTTCGCGGCGTGCTTTAAAGAAGAGCCGGTGCAACACGTTGCAACTTATTCTACATATTTTCTAGAAATACATCCGATTGACTTCGAGGATATCGGTATTCTTGCAGATATTCGGCAATCGGCTGAAATCCAAAAACGGATCTGTTCAAACAATCCTGTATTCGTAGACAATTCGACTAAACTTGCTGAGTTTAATCCTTTGTTGCCATTCTTCTCGTAAGGTCAACCTGAACTAGGGGCAACGCCTGGGCAGAAATCCTTCGGGAGACGACGCACATCATGACCTTTGTGCAGGGCATCAACGAACAGGAACGCCTCGATGCGCTGAATGCCTTGCGGATTCTGCGGTCTGAACGTCTGCCGGAATACGATGCGGTCGTGAACACGCTTGCCGCAATCTTCGACTGCCCGATGGCCTTCATCTCGATCGTTGGCGAGGACGAGCTCTGGTTCAAGGCCAAACACGGCATACCCAATGACAGTTCCCCGAGACGCGGCACTTTCTGCGACCAGGCCATACTGTCGCGAGAACTTACCGTCGTTCCCGATGCCTCGCAGGACGCCCGCTTCCGCGATACCAAGCTTGTAGCCGGCCCCCCCTTTATCCGTTTCTATGCCGGCCATCCGCTGACCCTCGACGGTGTTCATCCGCTTGGCACCCTCTGTGTCCTCGACACGAAGCCGAGGCAGCCGGATGACAACCAGCTCGACCAGTTGCGCAACCTTGCGACTGTCGTTCACGGCCTGATGAAATCCCACCAGGCGCAGCGCGAAACCAGTATCGCGCTGGAAAAGGCCGAGGATCTGCATCTACTGGCCGTCCAGAAAGGTGATTTGCTTGAGGAAATCACGCAGGTTTCCGGTGTTGGCGGCTGGGAATACGATGTTCAATCGGATCTGGTCACCTGGACCGCCAAAACCCGCGAAATTCATGAAGTCGACGACGAATTCGAGCCAACCGTCGACGTGGCCTTGTCATTTTATGCGCCGGACTGCCGCCGCCAGATTTCCGATGCTGTTTACAAGAGCATCAAAGAGGGGACGTCGTGGGACCTGGAGCTTCCCTTCGTAACGGCAAAAGGGCGTGAAATCTGGGTTCGCTCGGTCGGTAGACCCGTCAGCGAAAACGGGCGTGCGACCCGGTTGATCGGTGCATTTCAGGATATTACCGAGCGCAAGCTGTCCGAAAGCGCAGTGCTCCATGCCGAGGCAATCCAGCGCACGACATTGGAAACATTGCGTGAAGGAATTCTCGTCTTGGACCAGGCGGGCTGTATCCAGGCAAACAACCCTGCCGCCGCCGCGTTGCTGGGGTTCGCACAAGAAGATCTCAAGGGCAGGAAAGTCCAGGATCTGGACCTTAAATTCCACCACGAGAACGGAGATCGGGATCCGGATCTGCTTCTGCGATCGGCCCGCAAACCGGGCACCATCAACAACCACATCGTGAAGCTGATCCGGAAGGGCGCGTCTCAACCTGTCTGGCTGCGCATCGACGCCAATGCCACCGACAGCGCCAGCGGCATCGGCCTGGATACCGTTGTCGTGTCGCTTGCGGACATCACCGAGACGAAGCGCCAGACAGAGACCATGCAGCTTGTCTTCAACAACCTGCCGGGCGGTCTCGTCTTTTATGATGACCAGCGAAGGCTGGCCGTGTGCAACGAAGACTTTCAGAACCTCCTGAAACTGCCGCAAGAGTTCATCGAGCGAAAAGCTCCGCTACTCGAGGTCGCCACCTATCTTGCCAATCGTGGTGACTATGGGCCGGGCGAACCGGCAAAGCTTGTCGAGAGCCGGTTCAAGCTGTTCGACAGTCAGGAGCCGCATGTTTATGAGCGCACAACCCCCGACGGAAGGGTGCTAGAGGTTCGCGGCATTCCGCTGCCGAGCGGTGGACTGGTCTCGAGCTTCTTCGACATCACCGAACGCAAACGCGCAGAACAGGTGGTGCGCCACTCCGAGGCGGTTCACCGCACCACGCTGGAATCCCTGAGCGAAGGCATTTTGCTCCTGACCCATTCCGGTGCAATCCAGGCCGCGAACCCCGCTGCCACCACTCTTCTCGGCTTCGAGGAAGGCCAGCTTGTCGGCCGCAATGTTGGCGACATCGAGTTTGGAATTCACTGCGAAATCGAAGGCGTCGGCGAATGCAAGACGCCCCTGAAGCGGGCGGCACAGGACCCGCTGTCCCTGCAAAATGTGATCGCGCGCATGATGCCGACAGACGGCAACCCCGGCCGCTGGCTGCGCCTGAGCGCAATGCCCATCGACGAGGACCAGGAGTTCGATCTCGACGGCGTCGTCGTATCCCTGACCGACATCACGGAAACGAAGCAGCAGGCCGATACGCTGCAGACCATCTTCGACAACTTCCCCGGCGGCATCGTTCATTACGACGAAACATTGCGCCTTGCCTCCAGCAACGAAGAATTCCGCCGGCTGCTCAACTACCCCGAAGAACTGATTGCCGGACGCCCCTACCTTTACGACTTCTTCCGTCTGAACGCGAAGAGGGGCGACTACGGCTCCGGCGACCCCGAAGCACTTGCCCTGGAGCGTTTCAAAAAATACGACCTGAGAAAGTCCCAGGTTTTCGAGCGGCAGGCAGCGGACGGTAGCTATATCGAAACCCGGAGCACACCTCTTCCGTCCGGCGGCCTGATCCATAATTTCTACGACATCACCGAGCGCAAGCGGATGGAGGAGCAGCTTGAGGAAAACGAGCGCCAGGCCCGTCACCGCTCGGAGGAACTCGAGGCGATCCTGGCCAACATGCGCCAGGGCGTCAGCGTCTTCGACGCGCGTGGCCGGCTGACCCTCTGGAACAAGCAGTATATCGAGATCTTTGGCAAGCCTGAGGGCGACGTCTATGAAGGCGTCAGCCTGATCGAGCTGATCGAGGCGGAAAAGTCACGCGGCGAATTTGAAGGCGACGTGCAGGAACATGTCATGGATCTGATGATCCGCCTGTCCGCCGGCGAGGTTGTACGGTCGAAATTCCGCCATCCGAATGGCAAGATCGTCAGCGCGGTGCATGCCCCGTTGCCCGCGGGAGGCTGGATCGGAACGCATGAGGACGTCACCTTGCGCGAACAGGCGGCGGCCGAGATCCAGCACGCCGCCCACCATGACACGCTGACCGGTCTTGCGAACAGGACGCTGTTCAATACCAGGCTTGATGAAGCGCTGGCCGAAGTGATCGGCGGCGGCAAATCAGGCGATTTGCTGCTGCTCGACCTCGACAAGTTCAAACCGGTCAACGACAACTACGGCCACGATGTCGGTGACGAATTGCTGCGCCAGGTCTCGCAACGGCTCAAGGAATGCGTTCGCTCCTCGGACCTCATTGCCCGCCTTGGTGGCGACGAATTCGGCATCATTCTGACCGGCACCGGACCCTCAAGCGCAGGCACCGCCGAGATTGCGGAACGTATCGTGCGCAAGCTCGCCACGCCCTTCGCCTTGATGGATCACCTGATTTCGGTTGGCGTCAGTGTGGGCATCGCTCCGATCACCGGCGATGTCCTCGACCCTAATGCGATATTCAAGCGCGCCGATCTTGCCCTCTACGAGGTCAAGAAGAATGGCCGCAACGGTTTCAAATTTTTCGAACTGGCAATCGAACAGACAGCTGCCCGCGCCTAGAGCGTGTCGCGAAAAAGTCGATTCCGGTTTTTCGCAAAAAGACGCGCGTCAAAAAAAACATAAAGCGAGTCACGTGAGTTCAAATGAACGCGACACGCTTTAGATCGTTTCCCGGTCTGAAAAGCAAAACGCGGCCCGTTTCCAGACCGCGTTTCAAAGGTCAGAGCTGAGTTGCCCGTCATCAGGCCTTGTTGAGGGCCTCGGCGACGTCCTTAAGCTGAGCCAGCGTCATAGCGGCTTTCTGCTTGGCCGCGTCGTCCTTGGCATCCGCCAGGTCTTCTTCCGCGTCCTTGATCGCCTGCTGCAGCTGCGCGCGGCTGATCTCGCCGACCGGTACTGCCTGTTCGGCAAGCACGGTCAGACCGCCTGCAGCCACGTCGGCAAAGCCGCCGCGGACGAAATATTCATCCCAGTCACCGGCCTCGCGGCGCACCTTGAGGATGCCCGGCAGGATGGTGGAGATGAACGGGGCATGGTTCTTCAGAACGCCAAACTCGCCTTCGGAGCCCGGCACGACGACCTCGGCAACCTGTTCGGAGAGGAGCTGGCGCTCCGGCGAGACCAACTCAAACTGGAAAAGTTCAGCCATTTGGCGTCTTCCTTGTCAGTCTATTTCTGATGGCAAGCCATCGATCATGAGAAGACGGACGCCCGGGTGGGGCGTCCGGTCCGGTCTCGCCGATTAGGCGGCTTCAGCAGCCAGGCGCTGTGCCTTCTCGATGGCTTCCTCGATGGAGCCGACCATGTAGAAGGCGGCTTCCGGCAGGTGGTCGTACTCGCCTTCCACCAGGCCCTTGAAGCCCTTGATGGTGTCTTCGAGAGCGACCAGCTTGCCCGGGGAACCGGTGAAGACTTCAGCCACGAAGAACGGCTGCGACAGGAAGCGCTCGATCTTACGGGCACGTGCCACGGTGAGCTTGTCTTCTTCAGACAGTTCGTCCATGCCCAGGATGGCGATGATGTCCTGCAGGGCCTTGTAGCGCTGCAGCGTCACCTGGACGGCACGGGCCGTGTTGTAGTGATCTTCACCGATGATGCGGGCGTCGAGCATGCGCGACGTGGAGTCCAGCGGATCCACTGCCGGGTAGATGCCCTTTTCGGCGATGGCGCGGTTAAGAACCGTGGTCGCGTCCAGGTGGGCAAAGGTCGAAGCCGGTGCCGGGTCGGTCAAGTCGTCGGCCGGGACGTACACGGCCTGAACGGACGTGATCGAGCCCTTGTTCGTGGTGGTGATGCGTTCCTGCATGCCGCCCATGTCGGTGGCCAGCGTCGGCTGGTAGCCCACTGCGGACGGGATACGGCCGAGAAGTGCGGACACTTCGGAACCGGCCTGGGTGAAGCGGAAGATGTTGTCCACGAAGAACAGCACGTCCTGGCCCTGGTCACGGAAGTGTTCTGCAACGGTCAGACCGGTCAGGGCAACACGTGCACGGGCTCCCGGGGGCTCGTTCATCTGGCCGTAAACGAGGGCTGCCTTGGAGCCTTCGCCGCCGCCTTCCTTGTTCACGCCGGATTCGATCATTTCCCAGTAAAGGTCGTTGCCTTCACGGGTCCGCTCGCCGACGCCTGCGAACACGGAGTAACCGCCGTGCGCCTTGGCAACGTTGTTGATCAGTTCCATGATGAGAACGGTCTTGCCGACGCCGGCGCCGCCAAACAGGCCGATCTTGCCGCCCTTTGCGTACGGAGCAAGAAGGTCGACGACCTTGATGCCCGTCACGAGGATTTCTGCCTCGGTGGACTGTTCGACGAATTCGGGAGCATCCTGGTGGATGCCACGCTTGGTGTCGTGCTTGATTTCACCAGCTTCATCAACCGGCTCACCGATCACGTTCATGATGCGGCCGAGCGTGCCGTCGCCGACCGGCACCGCAATGGAGCCGCCGGTGTCGACCACTTCCTGGCCGCGGACCAGACCTTCGGTCGAGTCCATCGCGATGGTACGCACGGTGTTTTCACCGAGGTGCTGAGCCACCTCGAGAACAAGGCGCGTGCCCTGGTTGTCTGCTTCAAGAGCGTTCAGGATCAACGGCAGGTGGTCATCGAACTTGACGTCGACAACGGCGCCGATGACCTGGGTGATCCGTCCGACCTGTTTGTCAGCCATATCCCTAATCCTCGTCTCGATCCGGTTAGATCAACCTGCTTTCAACTGGTCGAAAGCGGAAAGTTGATCGACATTAAAGTTTACCGGCATCTTTCTGCGCCCCGAAGGGCGCAGGATGCCTTAGAGCGCTTCCGCGCCCGAGATAATTTCAATCAGTTCCGTCGTAATCTGTGCCTGACGCTGGCGGTTGTAGTTGATCGTCAGCTTGTCGATCATTTCGCCGGCGTTTCGGGTAGCGTTGTCCATTGCGGACATGCGCGCACCCTGTTCGGAAGCAGCGTTTTCCAGGAGAGCCCGGAAAATCTGGACGGAAATGTTCCGCGGAAGAAGATCCGCAAGGATCTCGGTTTCTTCCGGCTCATATTCGTAGACGGCGTTCGCACCGGCTCCCGCATCAGCTGCGCTGGCCTCGAAATGGGCCGGGATCAGCTGCTGGGCGGTCGGTTCCTGTGCGATCACCGACTTGAATGTCGAGTAGAACAGCGTGCAGACGTCGAACTCGCCATCGTCGTACATGGCAAGAACTTCGCGTCCGATGTCGGCGGCATTGTTGAAGCCGACATTCTTCACGCTGCGCAGGTCGACCGTCTTGATGATATGCTGGCCGAGCTCTCGCTTCAGGGCGTCATAGCCCTTCTTGCCGACACAGATGATCTTGACCGTCTTGCCCTGCTTCAACAGGCTGCGCGCCTTTTCGCGCGCAAGCTTGGCAATGTTGGTGTTGAAGCCCCCGCAAAGACCGCGTTCGGCGGTAGCAACGAGCAGGAGGTGAACCTGATCGTTGCCGGTGCCGGACATCAGCTTCGGAGCGTCGTCGCGCCCCTCGAAGGCCACCGCGAGATTGGCCAGCACCGCGCCCATGCGTTCCGCATAGGGACGGGCAGCCTCCGCAGCTTCCTGGGCACGACGCAGCTTCGCCGCGGCCACCATCTGCATGGCCTTGGTGATTTTCTGCGTCGCCTTCACGGAAGCGATGCGGTTTCGTAAGTCCTTCAGGCTCGGCATGGCCGCCCCTGCTCCTTATCCCGGCGTGGTCTTAAGCGAAGTTCTTGGCGAACGCGTCGATGGCAGCCTTCAGCTTGCCGGTCAGCTCGTCGTCAAGTGCCTTCTTCTCCCAGATGGCGTCGAGCAGGCTCTGGTGCTCGCCGCGCAGGAACAGCAGCAGGCCTTCTTCGAAGTCCTTGACACGGTTCACCGGATGGCTGTCCAGGTAGCCGTTCACGCCGGCGTAGATCACGGCGACCTGTTCCTGGGTCTTCAGCGGCGAGAACTGCGGCTGCTTCAGGAGTTCGGTCAGGCGGGCACCGCGGTTCAGGAGGCGCTGGGTGGTGGCGTCGAGGTCGGAGCCGAACTGGGCAAAGGCCGCCATTTCGCGGTACTGCGCCAGTTCGCCCTTGATCGGGCCGGCAACCTGCTTCATCGCCTTGATCTGAGCGGAAGAGCCCACGCGGGACACCGACAGACCGACGTTCACGGCCGGGCGGATACCCTGGTAGAACAGGTCCGTTTCCAGGAAGATCTGACCGTCGGTGATCGAGATCACGTTGGTCGGAATGAACGCGGACACGTCGTTGCCCTGGGTTTCGATGACCGGGAGAGCGGTCAGCGAGCCGGCGCCGTGGTTTTCGTTCAGCTTTGCAGCGCGTTCCAGCAGACGGGAGTGCAGGTAGAAGACGTCGCCCGGGAATGCTTCACGTCCCGGCGGACGGCGGAGCAGCAGGGACATCTGACGATAGGCCACGGCCTGCTTGGTCAGGTCGTCGTAACCGATCACGGCGTGCATGGAGTTGTCGCGGAAGAACTCGCCCATCGCGCAGCCGGCAAACGGTGCCAGGAACTGCAGCGGAGCAGCGTCGGAAGCGGTCGCGGCGACGACGATGGAATATTCCAGTGCACCGGCATCTTCCAGGGTCTTCACGAACTGGGCAACGGTGGAGCGCTTCTGGCCGACTGCGACGTAGATGCAGTAGAGCTTCGCGCCTTCGTCGTCACCAGCGTGCAGCGGCTTCTGGTTCAGGAAGGTGTCGAGGATGATCGCGGTCTTGCCGGTCTGACGGTCGCCAATGACGAGCTCGCGCTGGCCGCGGCCGACCGGGATCAGGGCGTCGATGGCCTTGAGGCCGGTCGACATCGGCTCGTGCACGGACTTGCGCGGCAGGATGCCCGGCGCCTTCACGTCCACGCGGCGCTTTTCGGTGAACTCGATCGGGCCCTTGCCGTCGATCGGGTTGCCGAGCGGGTCGACGACGCGGCCGAGCAGGCCCTTGCCGACCGGGACTTCCACGATGGCGCCGGTCCGCTTGACGGTGTCGCCTTCTTTGATGTCACGGTCGGAGCCGAAGATAACGACACCGACGTTGTCGGTTTCCAGGTTCAGGGCCATGCCCTTGATACCACCCGGGAACTCGACCATTTCACCGGCCTGGACCTTGTCCAGACCATACACACGGGCGATACCGTCACCGACGGAGAGCACCTGACCGACCTCGGAGACTTCGGCTTCCTGGCCGAAGCTCTTGATCTGGTCCTTGAGGATTGCGGAAATTTCCGCGGCCCGAATATCCATCAGCCGACCTCTTTCATCGCGAACTTGAGTGAATTGAGCTTGGTACGCAGCGAAGTGTCGATCATGCGGGAGCCGACCTTGACCACGAGGCCACCGATCAGGGCAGGATCAACCTTTGCCACGATGTTTACGGTTTTGCCCGTGGTTGCCGAAAGGGCTTCCTTGAGGGCAGCGACATGGTCGTCGGACAGGGCGGCCGCGGAGGTAACCTCGGCCGTTTCCTCGCCCCGCTTCTGTGCCAGCAGAACGCGGAACGCCTTGATCATGTCGGGAAGAACGAAGAGGCGCCGGTTGCGGGCGGCCAGCTTCACGAAATTTGCAGCCAGGCCCTTGATGCCTGCCTTGTCGAGAAGTGCGGAGAGCGCTGCAAGCTGCTCCTCCGTACTGAATACCGGGCTTTTCACGAGACGGACGAGATCCTCGCTTTCGGCAAGCATGCCTTCGAAAGCGGTCAGATCCCGTTCCACGTCAGCCGTGACGCCTTCGCCCTCTGAGAGGTCGAGGAGGGCGGACGCATAACGCTGTGCCACGCCGGATACGAGAGATACGTTGTCAGTCACCAGGTCCGTGCTCTCTGACGTTTTTCATGCCCACCAACGAGGACCGTTCGTAAGGCATTGAAAAAATGAAGGATTTCAAGGTCAGAAGGTATGACGGTTAAACCGCTGCCCCCAAAGCCGCGCCTCAATTAGCACAGGGTTTCCCAGTGTGCAACTTCACCTAAAGACTGTTCTTGCCGATTCCTTGGTGTTTTTTGCGGGGGACCCGCAAAAAGCGTTGCCAATCAACGTTCCGGCATCGTCATAAACCTTTAGACGGTTTTGTGGCAGCGGCCCCTGAGCGGATCGCCTGAAGGTTTCCGCTCGGCGTCCGGAGCAGTCCGTTTCAATAATTCACGAGCGTCTCGAACCCGCCGAAAATCATCCGCTGCATGCTGAAGACTTCGGACGCATTCCCCATCGCCTCATCCCAGCGCGGATCCGTTCCCATGGTTGCGACACAGGCATCGGCGGTTTCCTTGTCGGGCCAGACGATCCAGGAAAAGACCACGGTTTCGTCTGCCTCCTTTTTGACCGCCATCGGAAAGGACGTCACCTTGCCGTCCGGCACATCGAAGCCCCAGTTTTCGCAGCAATGAAGAGCGCCGTATTCCTTGAAAAGCAGCCAGGATTTTTCTGCGATCTCGACATACTCCGTTTTCTTGGCCGTCTTCACCGGTGCCAGAAATCCTTGAACATAGGTCATCGGCAAACCTCCCGTTTTTGAAACGGTCGCAAGGGTGCCATTGCCGGCAAGCGGAAGCAACCTGGAGGAGCAGCATTAAAGAGGAGGTCGCGGTGGTCGCGATCGCTATGCCTGACAGAAAGCCGGTGCAGAAAACCAAGGCTGTCAGAGGAAATGCTGCGGATCGATGTCGACCTGCAGTCTCAGACCCCGTGTCGGTTTCGGGCCGGTCCCCAGCCAATGGCGCAAATAGGCCTGCAGGTCGAATTGACGCGGGGCCATGGCAAGCAGGCGGAAGCGGTAGCGGCCACGCACCATGGCAAGCGCCGCTTCCGCCGGGCCGAGCAGCGTCACGGCACCTTCCTCAGGCGCAGCGCGGGCGAGCGCACGGGCATAGCCCTCGGCAAAGGTCCTGTCCGGTCCTGAAATAATGACTGCCGCCATGCGACCAAAGGGCGGCAGACCGGCAGCGCGGCGCGCGTCGATCTCCGCCCGGTAAAAAGCAGCCTTGTCGCTGGAAAGCAGTGCCCGGATCACGGGATGGTCCGCATTGTAGGTCTGCAGGAACCCCTTGCCGCCGCCTGTGACACGGCCGGCACGGCCGGTCACCTGAGCCAGCAGTTGAAAGGTCTTTTCCGCCGCGCGCGGGTCGCCATGGGCGAGACCCAGATCCGCATCGACGACGCCGACCAGCTTCATCTTCGGGAAATTGTGACCTTTCGCCACAAGCTGCGTGCCGATGACGATGTCGGCACCGCCCTCTTCCACGATCTTCATCTCGCGTTTCAGCCGCTCGGGCCCGCCCATCATGTCGGAGGAAAGCATCAGCACCCGCGCCTGCGGAAAGAGGTCGGAGACCTCCTCGGCGATTCTCTCCACGCCCGGACCGCAGGCAACAAGGCTGTCCGTGCTCTGGCACGACGGGCAGGCCTGCGGCACGGGTTCCTGGTGGCCGCAGTGATGGCAGACGAGCTTTTTCTGGAAGCGGTGTTCCACCAGCCAGGCGCTGCAATGGGCACACTGGAAGCGATGGCCGCAGGTGCGGCAGAGGGTCAGCGGTGCATAGCCGCGCCGGTTGAGGAACAGGAGCGACTGGCTGCCTTCGGCGAAAGTGTCCTTGATGGCATGCACCAGCTCCGGCGCCAGCCAGCGGCCCCGCTCAGGCCCCTCGTGGCGCATGTCGATGGCCCTGAGATCGGGCAGGTCCGCTCCAGAGGCGCGCTCGGGCAATTCGAACAGCCGGTAGCGGCCGGTTTCGGCATTGACGACGCTTTCTACCGACGGCGTTGCGGAGGCAAGAACCACGGGAAAGCCGGCGAGATGACCGCGAACGACCGCCATGTCGCGGGCACTGTAGGGGACCCGGTCGTCCTGTTTGAAGGCGGCATCGTGCTCCTCGTCGACGATGATGAGCCCCAGTTCCTTGAAGGGCAGGAAGAGCGACGAGCGCGCCCCGATGACGACACGCACGTCACCGGAGGCAACCCCGCGCCAGACGCGGGAGCGATTCTTGACGGTAATCTGCGAGTGCCATTCGGCCGGATAAACGCCGAATCGCTGCTCGAAGCGGCGCAGGAACTGTTCGGTGAGAGCGATTTCCGGCAGCAGCACCAGCGCTTGCCTGCCCCGCCGGAGCGCTTCGGCAATGGCCTCGAAATAGACTTCCGTCTTGCCCGATCCGGTGACCCCGTCGATCAGCGCGACGCTGCCGCCTTTGTCGAAGCATCCGGCCAGTCCTTCGGCCGCGGCTTCCTGGGCACTGGTCAGTTTTTTCTGCGCAAAATCGAGCTGCGGCTTCGGCGGCGGCGGCGAAGCCGGCATCAGCACCGTTTCCAGGACCTCCTGTTTCAAAAGGCCATCGATCACGGACGACGAGACCCCGGCCGCGTGGGCGAGCCCGCTCTTCGTCCAGGCGAAGCCCTCTTCCATCGTTGCCAGGATGCGCTGGCGCGCCGGCGTCAGGCGGTCGGGCTCTGCACCCTCCACCCGGCGCACGCCCGGAACCGGGGCTTCAGGTTCCAGCGCTTCTTCCGAGCGCAGCACCATGCGCAGCACCATGCCCGGCGCGCCGAGGGTCCAGTTGGCCACCCAGTCAACGAAACGGCGCAGCTCCGCGTCGAGCGGCGGGGTCGACGCATAAACGTGGGAAATGGACTTCAGCTTTTTCGGGTTGATCGCGGCGTCCGGTTCAATGTCCCAGACAGCGCCAATGACTTCTCTCGGACCCAGCGGTACCCGGACGATGGTTCCCGGCACGACACTCTGGCCCGGCGGCACCTTGTAGGTATAGGCACCGGACACCGCCACCGGCACCAGCACGCTGGCGATCGTTTCCTTGAATTCCGGATCGTCGAACAGCACGAAACCTCAACTCCCTACGGGCGCAACGGGCGACCTGCCCGAGGACCGTTCCACTCGCCAGACGCGCCCAAGGTGATCGCCCGCACGGGAGGCGGACGCAAGGGGGTCCGTTTTTTGAGGTACGTACCACATTTTTTTGATCCACCGGAGAATCAGGGGTTCTTCTCGTCCTCATCCTAGGGTAAAGAGGGCGCAGCTGACCATTCAATCGTTTTGACCCGGAACGGGTCAGAGCTTCTGGCGACCTGCAGGGCGCCCCACAGGGAGTAGACACGCATGAAATTCTTCGTCGACACCGCCGACACGGCGGAAATCAAGGAACTGGAAGCAACCGGCCTTCTTGACGGCGTCACCACCAACCCGTCCCTGATCGCCAAGTCCGGGCGGGACTTCAAGGAAGTGATCGCCGAAATCTGCGCCATCACCGCAGGCGATGTCTCGGCGGAAGTGGCCGCGACCGATTTCGACACGATGATCAAGGAGGCCCATATCCTCAGTGCCATCGCCGACAATGTGGTGGTCAAGCTGCCGCTGACCTTCGACGGCCTGAAAGCCTGCAAGCAGCTGACCGAGGAAGGCACCAAGACCAACGTCACTTTGTGCTTCTCGGCCAACCAGGCCCTGCTCGCCGCCAAGGCTGGCGCAACCTACATCTCGCCCTTCATCGGCCGCCTCGACGACATTCACGCCGACGGACTGGAGCTGATCCGCGAAATCCGCGTGATCTACGACAATTACGGCTTTGAGACGGAAATCCTGGCCGCCTCCATCCGTACGCCGAACCACGTCAAGGACTGCGCCATCATTGGTGCCGATGTGGCCACCGTGCCGCCGGCAACGCTGAAGGCACTGGTCAAGCATCCGCTGACCGACAAGGGCCTGGAAGCCTTCCTCGCCGACTGGGCAAAGACCGGCCAGAGCATTCTCTGAGATCTGCAACCCTATGAAATACGAACGGCCCGGAAATTTCCGGGCCGTTTTACTTTCCGCTGCAGCTTATCAGCTCGTCATCCTTGCTCGCGCTTCGCTTGGCCGGGAGGACGGCGGAGCGGTGTGCCTTTCGGGAGAGCCATAAAGGATTTCCCAAAAGCCAACCGCCCGGTGGTGGGGCCGGGCGGTTGCGGCCGTCGGGAGGGGCATCCCGTCCGGCCGGGCGGGCCGCTCGCAGAATGCGGCCCGGTGGGGATTGGTGAGGTTACGAGGTCTTCGGAGCGCGGTAGTCGTCGGAAGCGCTCGTGCCGGCCTTTTCGTGGGTCCAGTCGGCCTTGCGGTAGGTGAAGGACCACTTGTCGACATCGCCGCGGGAAGCGTTGGCTTCGTCGTTGACGTCCGGCAGGATCGTCTTGCCTTCCACCAGCACCGCATCGGTGAACTTGATGGTGAAGTAGTGTTCCTGGACGCCCGAGGTGGCGGTGCGCCAGAAGTGAACTTCGATTTCCAGGCTCTCACCGGTGGCCAGGGCCTGCCACAGCAACGGGGTGGCCTTGTCGACCGGCTTCATGAAGGTGGTCGGCATGTGGCGGCGGGTGGCGATGATGGAACCGGACTGCGGGTCGCGGGGAACAACGGCGTTCTGCTCGAAGGCATAGACCAGGGATTCGGCCTCATGGCCTTCCTGCCACAGGTTGCCGACACTGTCGGCGGTGGTTGCGTCGGAGGTGATGTCGCCCTGGGTTGCGCCCTTGACGGTGATGTAAGCGATGTTGGACATGGTCTTAACTCCTGGTGACTGTGACTTGACGGACTGTCGTCGTTTCGATTTCCGGGGCACCCGGGTTTGGTCCGGTGCCGATGCTGAGGAAATTGCAACGGCCGTGCCAACTTGGCCTGAACAGGTCAAGATATTGAAAACGCAGCGTTTAAACTTGTTTCTGGGCAAAGGTTAAAATGTGGCACTGTGCAGAAATCTGCACAGTCCACCCGAAGATGCGAACAGACCTGCGCAACACACGTGTGACGAACATCACAAAATGACGATCGGGAGGGTTTGACGCGGGCCGGAACGAGTGCGGAAGAGCCGGCTGGAGCCTCGGAAGCAAGCCTCAAGGCATGCATCGGCCCTCCCCCGACCTCATCCTGAGGAGGGCTGATAAGCCCGTCTCGAAGGATGGGCCGCTTGTTCGGAGTGTGCCGCCGATCCTTCGAGACAGCGCTGTCGCGCTTCCTCAGGATGAGGTGGCAGGGAGAGGATAGACCGGCCCCATCCACGCGTTAACCGATCCGTTGCAGCTCTTGAGGCAGTGTGGCGGCATGTGTGCCACGTCCACCAGATCCGATTCTCTGCTTGTCACCGCCCGCCCGGAGCTCAACCGGCGGGTGGATCAATGGCTTGATCATCTTTCCGACGAACGCCGGCTTTCGGACAAGACGCTGCTAGCCTATGAGCGGGACCTGCGCCAGTTCCTGCGGTTTCTGACAAACCATCTTGGCGGGGCGCCGGACGTGAAGGATATAGCGGCGCTGCGGCCGGCAGATTTCCGCGGCTTTCTGGCCAACCGGCGGCGTGCCGGCGTGCAGAGCCGGTCGCTCGCCAGAGGCCTTGCAGGTATCCGCTCGTTCCTCAGGTTCCTGGAACGCCGCGGCGAGGTGAATGCGGCCGCTTCCGCTGCCGTGCGCCCGCTCAGACAGGCCCGTTCGCTGCCCAAACCGGTCTCCTCCAAGGATGCGCTTGATATCACCAGCGGCGATCTGGCGATGGAGACTGAGCCCTGGCTGGAGGCCCGCAATGCCGCCGTCCTGACCCTGCTTTACGGCTGCGGCCTGCGTATTTCCGAAGCCCTGTCGCTGACGGGCCGGATGGCGCCAAAAGCCGGGACCCGGACGCTGCGCATCATCGGCAAGGGCGGCAAGGAGCGGATCGTGCCGATCCTGCCTGCCGTCTGCGAGGCGGTCGAGCTCTACCTGAAGCTCTGTCCCTACGCGGTAATGCCGGACGGACCGCTGTTTCTGGGAGCGCGCGGCGGACCGCTCAATCCGCGCATGATCCAGCTGGCGATGGCGCGCCTGCGCGGTGCGCTCGGCCTGCCGGACAGCGCCACGCCACATGCACTGCGTCACTCCTTCGCAACCCACCTGCTTGCTGGCGGCGGCGACCTCAGGACCATCCAGGAACTGCTCGGCCATGCGAGTCTCGCTTCGACGCAGATCTACACCGAGATCGACAGCGCCCATCTGCTGGCCGCCTACGACAAGGCCCACCCGCGGCGCTAGTGGAGCGAATTTGACATTTGAGTCCCGCTCGCGGATAGGCTGATGCTCAAATGTCAAATTCAAAAGCTCCACTAGAATCCTATATTTATCTAGTGGTTCTTATGATTCTGACATTTGCTCCAGCGCTAGCAGCAGGGGATGCAAATGTCAGAATCGAACCACTAGATCAGCGGACGCGGAAAACCTCGTTCCTCGGGCAGGCGCAGCCTGAATCGTCCGGTCTCAAGGATCTGCCTCGCAAACCTCTGACGGTCTTAAAGGAATCACTTTCTGCTGGCATGATACCGGGAACGCGGGTGTGGCAGCTCGTTCACCAATCGGTTAGGTTGTCGAGCCACGAAAGGCTTGGCCAATGCCGATGTCTTTGCCCTGCCGGGAGAACATGCATGCGTCTGTTGATCCTCGCTGCCGGTTTTCTTCTTCTGACCGTAGCGCCCTCGCTCGCACAGCGCGTCTACTGCCCCCTGCCGGAAGACGGGATCTGGGTCTATCCGGATGCCAAGCCCAAAGAGATTTCCAGGGTTGAGATCGAAAGCCGTTGCGAGAACGATGCAGTTGACGTGCGAGTGCGGGCCTTTACGTCCTGCATTCCCCGCGACTGCAAGTGGGGCTGGACTCAGGCGGAGCTGCGCTCCGATGGAGCTGTCCAGGTGCTGCTCATCGGCTTTCTCAGCAGCAAGCAACTGACCATCAAGGCCTTCGGCGATCTCCTGGACGTACGTGTGGTCAATGTCGTCAACGATCTGTCCGAACCGCGCACGCAAAACACCTATAATCTGAGACGCAAGTGAGACCGGCTTGACCGAGACAACAATCGGCCCTGGGTTTTTCCTTGCCTTGACGGCCCTTTCACTTACCCTACGTAATGCTGCATTGATCCATGCAGTGAACCGGACGGAGGGAAAACATGCGTCTCTTGAACACCGGTGTGGCGGCCCTTGCCCTGACCACGCTAACCGTCTTGCCGGCCAGCGCCTGTCCCTGGGACAAGACCGCGCAAGCCGATAACAACATGACAGTCGCCGAAACGGTCGTCGTTCCCGACATCGACACGGATGTGGCCATCGCGACCAACGACATCAGCGATGCGGTTCTGCCGGAAGCGACCGTCTTGCCGGTCCCCGGGGATAAGCCGGCGGAATAGTCCAGACTTCCGGAGTGTCGGGCATGCAGACGCATGCAATCATGATGCTCCGGCACTTTCAGGTCGATCAGCCTTGGGCATTCAAGCCTTCCCGGTTGAATGCCCACCGATGTCGAATTGCTCCAAGCCATTGCCCGCTGCCGCGCAGCGGGCTTTTTTTGTTGCAGAGAGACATCTGCACAAAATTTGCTGAAACCTGTCATGCCCCGGCCTCAACCGGATTGCAGAACGGAGCGACATTCTGATCGCAACCGGATCCGGGACGCCATGATTTCCAGACGCCGTTTTCTGCAAGGAATTGGCATTGCCATGCTGGGCGCCGTCACCGCGCCGGCCTATGCCGTCGGCATCGAGCCCTTCCGCCTGCGCATCGTTCACCACCACCTGAGACCGCCGCGCTGGCCACGGGACCTGGAACTGACCGCTGCCCTGATCGCCGACCCGCATGTCTGCGATCCCTGGATGGGGCTGGACCGGGTGCGCTCCATCGTCCGCCAGACCAATGCGCTGAAACCGGACATCATCCTGATGCTCGGAGACTACGTTGCCAGTCACACCTGGCAATACGACCCGATCCCGCCCCAGGCCTGGGCCGACATCTTCGGCGGATTGGGCGCGCCGCTCGGCGTCCACGCAATCCTCGGCAATCACGACTGGTGGGACGATGCCGATGCGCAGCTTTCAGGCCAGGGCCCGACGAAATACGGTCAGGCCCTGCTTAATGCCGGCATTCCGCTCTACCAGAACAGGGCAACGCGCATCGAAAAGGACGGCAAGGCCTTCTGGCTGGCCGGGATCGACGATCAGATCGCTCTTGCTCCCAATCGCCAATTGAAGCGCCGGCGCTGGAAAGGCCTGGACGACCTGACCGCCACGCTTGCCCAGGTCAGCGACGATGCGCCGGTCCTGCTCATGGCGCACGAGCCCGACATCATCGGAGAAGTGCCGTCGCGGGTCAGTCTCACGCTCAGCGGTCATACCCATGGAGGCCAGATCAACTGCTTCGGCTACCTGCCGGCGTTCCCCAAGAAAAAGGGCAAGAGCTATGCCTATGGCCACATCATCGAGCAAGAGGGCACGACACTGACCCGTCACCTGGGCCTTGCCATGGACCCCAGGCACCTGATCGTCTCCGGCGGTCTCGGCTGCTCCATCCTGCCTGTCCGCTTCGGCGTGCCGCCGGAAATCACCATGGTGCATCTGGGTGGATGAAAAGCCGGTGCCGCGATCTCCTGAGCGCCCCGCCGGCTCTTCAAGCGCTATTCCGCAGCAGCCTCGTGCACGGTCTTGTGCCGGTATTCCTTTAGCGACTGGGACAGGATCTGCACCGCGGAACTGAGGAACAGCCCTGCCATCAGTCCGGCGACGATCAGGTCCGGCCAGGCGGTCGCCGTGCCCCAGACACCTGCGGCGGCCAGCATGACGGCGGCGTTGCCGATGGCATCGTTCCGCGAACACAGCCAAACGGAGCGCACATTGGCATCGCCGTCCTTGTAGCGCACCAGCAGCAGAACGCTGGCAAGGTTGACGGCAAGCGCCAGGAAGCCGACCGAGCCCATGACGGCAGCCTGCGGCACACCGAGGACGAAGACCTGGTAGAGGGTCGAGGCCGCCACCCACAGGCCCATCAGGAAGAGGCTGGTGCCCTTCGCGAGCGCCGCCATGGCCCGGGTCCGCAGCGACGCACCGATGACGGCAAGCGAGATGCCATAGGTCACCGCATCGCCGAAGAAGTCGAGCGCATCGGCCTGCAGCGCTTTCGAGCCCGCCGCCTGACCCGCAATCATCTCGACCGCAAACATCCCGCCGTTCAAGGCAATCACCAGCCACAGGCGGCGGCGATAGTCTTTCGACATGCCGTCGAAGGTTCCGTGTGACTGGCCGCAACAGGCTCCCATAATTCGCTCCTTGCCTCTCGAAGGCATCTTGATTTTCAGGGTCGAACAGACTTTTAATTGCTATAGCGACTAGAGGTTCAAGAGGGTTTTATGGATTTTTCGATAGGCGATTTGTCAAAGCGCACCGGCGTGAAGGTGCCGACCATCCGCTACTACGAGAAAGAGGGTCTGCTGGAGGAGCCCGTGCGGACGGAGGGCAACCAGCGGCGCTACCGGCGGTCCGACCTGGAGCGGCTCGGCTTCATCCGCCACTGCCGCGATCTCGGCCTGCCGATGCCGGCGATCCGCGATCTGATCGAGCTCGGCCAGCATCCGGACAAACCCTGCGCCGCAGCCGACCGGATTGCCAAGGACCAGTTGAGCGCGGTGCGCCAGCGCATCACGCATCTGAAGAAACTGGAAGCGGAACTCAAGCGGATCGCAACAAGTTGCGCGGGCGATCATACGGTGACGGAGTGCAATGTCCTGAAGGCCTTCAGCGATCATAGCCTGTGCATGGAGGAGCACTGACGGGGACGGGTGCTCCGGTGTGCTAGACTGGAGAATGACCGACACGGGAGGTTCTCCAGATGATCATGCGCATCTTTCAGGTCGTCATCCGGCCCGGCAAGGAAGCGGACTTCAGCCGCTTCTTCCATGAGACGGCAATTCCCCTGATGAAGGGCACGCCGGGGATCGTGTCCGTTCTTCCCGGAGCCGCAAGGGCTGACAGCCCGCGCGAGTTCAGCTTCGTCATGGTCTGGAAGGATCTGGCGTCCCTGAAGGCCTTTGCCGGTGAGGACTACAAGAGCCCGCATATCGACCCGGCCGAAGCCGAACTCGTCGAATCCCGGACGATCAGGCACTATGATCTGGTCGAAGCCTGAACCTTGGAAATCCGTCCTTCGATAGCTGATCCGGCGATCGGGAAAGTCCCTATCTCCGGGCCAACGCTCTCGGCGCTGCATCCTCGCCCAGCTCCTGCACGGTGACGGCCCCGTCCTTGCGCTCCAGGCGCATAATGGACCAGCGGGTTTCAGGCAGATTGCAGGAATGCCGGCCAAGGAGGCAGGGGAGCTGCGGCACGCGGCGATAATCCGGATCCGGCCACACCTTCTCGGCAACGTCGTGCCGGCCTTTCAGATACCCGAGCAGCGTATATTCGCTGACATACCAGACGTCGCCTTCCAGGAGATCGTCCATGCTGGTGGCCCGGCCTTTCGGGAAGGTTCCGCCCCAGGTCCAGGAGAGCGCACCGTCGGTCTGATGGTCCAGGTAATGCTGTGCCATGACCTCGTCGATGAAGACACGTTTGCCGTCTTCAAGATCCTGACGGTAGGCAGAGGCGACCGCCTCGCCATTTCCGGCCTCTTTCGAGAAGAGGTAGAAACTGGCGAAATTTGCCGAGAGCAGCAGGAACAGCAACAGGGAGGCTGTTATCTTCAGCTTGGTCCAGCGCGCGCTCAACACCGCGTCCATCGCGACCAGGAAGACCATGGAAGCGGCAAGGTTCCGGATCAACGCCTTGTCATGAAGGAAGGCGCCGATGGCCTGGCCGGTGGCCAGCGCCAGGCAGAGCGCGGCCGGGACGCGCGCATTGCGCCAGAACAGGACTGCCGCAACTGCCCCAAAGGCCGCCGCCCGCACCAGTGCCTCGTCGTTGACACCGCTTCCGGTGGACCGGCTGGCGTGATAAGCGAACTGCTCCAGAAACTCGGAAAACTCGAAATCGCTCGAAACGGCGAAGACCGCGAGCGCCAGGGCCAGCGCCACCAGCCCCTCTGCGAGGACCCGCAGGATTGATGCCTGTCGGCCTGCAAGACGCCATATCTCGATGACGGCAATCGCCCCGAGGCTCCAGGCAAAGAGGGCGGGGGCGGCCAAAGGCGCGATGCCGAAAAGCGCCTTGCCGAGAATGCTGCCGGCCGTTTCCGCAGCCGTGCCGAACCTGATACCGATGACCGCCTTGATCAGAAGCGGCGCCGATATCAAAAGCGCCAGCATCCAGATCAGCGATCCGGTCACTTCCAGGCGGAAGCCCGCCACCACATACATCGGTGCGAACAGAAGCGGCGTGAAGAGAGCCGCCAGCCGCAAGTTCACCCTCAGGCAGACCATTGTGAAAGCAAGGCTGGTCAGCGCATAACAGAGGAACTCGTAGAGGACGAGCGCCGCGGTGCCCTTGCCCGCGACGGCAAATAAAAACCCTGCGAACATCAGATGCAGGCGCGGCTGCAGGTGATAGCTCTCAAGCCCAGGAAACTGCACGGCCAGCAGGGAATTCCAGTGCCGGCCGGTCGCCGCGAATTCCTGTGCCCAGGGCACGAAGAAGAGATCGTCCACATTCGGGATCGTGTGCGACGGCCAGAAGAAGACGAGACCGCAAAGGACAGTCAGGATCAGGCTGCCGAAGACGATTTCCCGGCTGCGGGACGGAACGGGTTCCGGAGCTGAATGCGCTGCGGCCTTTGTCAATTCGGTTCGCCTTCTTAAGAGACTTTCCGGAGGCTCATAACATCAAAAGCCGGTCTGAGGGGAAATGTCTGTTGGCCATCTCCCCTCAAGCTATCTTCCCCGCCAGGCGCAGCGCTTGCCGGAAGCCAGGACACCCGGGCAGATGCCGTCGCGCACCAGCAACCAATGAAGGTTCCCGGGTCCCCACCTTCGCGGGGATGTCACCTGACGTAACAAGGGGCCTCCAAGGTAAATCAGTCAAAAAACGCCCCGCCGAAGCGGGGCATTTTCGATCCCTCAGGAATGTATCGACTTCGCGAAGGCGCCGAGGGCGGCTTCCTTGACGGCTTCCGACATGGTCGGGTGGGCGTGGCAGGTTCGGGCGAGGTCTTCCGAGGAGCCGCCGAATTCCATCAGGACGGCAGCCTCGTGGATCATCTCGCCGGCGCCGAAGCCGACGATGTGAACGCCGAGCACCCGGTCGGTCTTGGCATCGGCCAGAACCTTGGCAAAGCCTTCGGTCTTGTTCATGGCGCGAGCGCGGCCATTGGCGGAGAAGACGAACTTGCCGGACTTGTAGTCGACGCCGGCTGCCTTCAGCTCTTCCTCGGTCTTGCCGACGGAGGCCACTTCCGGCTGCGTATAGACGACGCCCGGGATGACGTCATAGTTCACGTGACCGGCCTGGCCGGCGAGAATTTCGGCAATCGCAACGCCTTCATCCTCGGCCTTGTGCGCAAGCATCGGACCGATGACGACGTCGCCGATTGCATAAATGCCGTCGACACTGGTCTTGTAGTGGTTGTCGATCTTGACGCGGCCGCGCTCGTCCAGCGCGACACCGGCGCCATCGAGACCCAGGCCCTCCGTATAAGGACGACGGCCGATGGCGACGAGGACAATGTCGGCCTCGATTAACTGTGCATCGCCGCCCTTGGCCGGTTCAACTGTGACGGCAAGGCCCTTGCCCTTCTTTTCAACGCCGGTGACCTTGGAGGACAGTTTGAACTCCATGCCCTGCTTCTTCAGCATGCGCTGGAAGTTCTTGGAGACGTCGCCGTCCATCGGGCCCAGGATCTTGTCCATGAACTCGACCACGGTGACTTCAGCCCCGAGGCGGTTCCAGACCGAGCCGAGTTCCAGGCCGATCACGCCGCCGCCGACCACGACCAGCTTGCCTGGGACCTTGTCCAGTTCCAGCGCGCCGGTGGAGGACACCACCTGCTTCTCGTCGATCTCGACACCCGGCAGCGGCATGACGTCGGAGCCGGTGGCAATCACGATGCTCTTCGTCTCCAGAACACTCGCCTTGCCGTCTTCACCGGTCACCTCGACCTTGCCCTGGCCCAGGACCTTGCCGGTGCCGGTGTGAACGTCGATCTTGTTCTTTTTCATCAGGAAGGCAACGCCATTGACGTTGGCATCGACCACGTCGGTCTTGTGCTTCATCATCGCCGGCAGGTCGAGCTTCGGCTTTGCCACCTTGATGCCGATCTTTTCAAAACCGTGACCGGCTTCCTCGAACATTTCCGAGGCATGCAGCAGGGCTTTTGAGGGAATGCAGCCGATATTGAGGCAGGTGCCGCCAAGCGTAGTGCGTTTTTCGACAACGGCCGTCTTCAGGCCAAGCTGCGCGGCCTTGATCGCGCAGACATAGCCGCCCGGGCCGGTTCCGATGACGACGAGATCATATTGGGACATTGTGGTCGCCTTTGCCTCTTTCATTTCTGGTTCGAACAGGATGTTGGTTCAAGGAAGGATCGCCCGGCCGCCGGAGACATCCAGAATGGCGCCGGTCGTATAGCTGGACTGGTCGGAGAGAAGCCACAGAACCGCCTCGGCCACCTCGTCGGCGGTGCCGGCGCGTTTCATCGGCAGTTTGGACTTGAGCTGGGCCACCCGGTCGGGCAGGCCGCCGGAAGCATGGATATTGGTGTCGATGATGCCGGGCCGGACGCCATTGACCCGGATGCCCTCGTCGGCGACTTCCAGCGCCAGGCCGACGGTCATGGTGTCGATCGCGCCCTTGGAGGCGGCGTAGTCGACATATTGTCCCGGCGAGCCGAGTTTTGACGCGGCCGATCCCAGATTGACGATAACCCCGCCCTCGCCGCCATGACGGGTTGACATGCGCTTGACCGCCTCGCGGGCACACAGGAACGCACCAATTAAGTTGATGGAGAACATCCGCTGCAGCCGGGCCATCGACATCTCGTCGACCCGCTGCGGATAGTCGACGACGCCCGCATTGTTGACGAGGCCCTTGAGGGTGCCGAGCCGGTCCGCCTCCGCGAAGAGATGAAGGACATCGGCCTCGTTCTGGACATCGCCCTGCAGGACGGCGGCCTTGCCCCCAGCCTGGATGATCTCGCCCGCCAGGGTATCAGCGGCCTCGCGGTTATGGGAATAGTTGATGAGAACCGTATGGCCGAGCGCCGCGGCCTTGCGGCTGACCGCCGCGCCGATCCCGCGGCTTCCGCCTGTCACCAGAACAACCGTGTCCGTCATCCTTGCCCCCCTATTGCCCGCCGACGCGCGTCAGTTCTTCCGAGCCGCGCCCTCCGGCCCAGAGCCCTTGCAGGCGTCCATCCCCCGTCAGGGCATAGACGACGGGGGTCTTGTCGCCCCAGTCCACCGTCAGGACATTGCCGTCCAGTTCGCCGACGCCGCGATAGCTGCTCGTGCCGACCTGCCAGACGAGCGTGTATTTGCGGCCCTGCTGCGACAGCTCGACCTTGCCCTCGTAGGTGCTGCCGTTCGGGTTCTGCCCCGCAACCGCATAGGTGCCCTGAAGAAGCTCCTGGCTGGTCTCCGCGGCGCGGGCATAGATCGTCAGTTTCTCGGCCGCCGAGCCGTCGGCCCATTCACCGTCCAGGGTTTCGTCGTTCAGGAATGAATAGACGACCGGATGCTTGTCCCCCCAGTTGACCACCAGCATGCGTCCGGCAAATTCGCCGACGCCGGTAAAGACGCTGCTGCCGATCCACCACGTGAAACGCGCATTGCTTCCCTCGGGCGTGATGGCCAGCATGCCGGTATAGACCGTGCCATTGGGGTTGATGCCCGCCACCTTGTAGACCCCGGAAATATGCCGAGCCGGGCCGTTCCGGGCAGCGCTGTCCCGCAGCGCTGCTCCCACGGAGGAAAGGGCACTGACCTTCACCGCGTTGGCGGCCGGATCCGAGGAGCTGCCTGCCACAAAGGTGAAGTCACCGAAGAAGGACGAGGAGATCCACGGCGTCTGCTGGCCCTGGGTTTCCTGGTAGACACCCTTCAGGGTCTGCTTGAAGGTTTCTTCCAGCGACAGGGCCGGTGTCGCGATCGCGTTCGCAAGATATTTGGTATAGGGGCTGTTGCTCCCTTCCCCATCAAGCGCGACCGCGCCAGGCGAGGTGGAATAGGAAACGAACAGGCTGGCATTGCTGTCGATGCGCGACAGGCCGGACGCCTCACCGCCCAGCGGATTGGTGCGGCAGGCGTCGAGCACGACGATGTTGAGCCCGTCATGAGCCTTCGTCATCGCCCCGACCGCATCGCTGACGGCGACCAACTCCCGGCGCAGGTCCGTTTCGTCCGGTGCGTCGGCACCGACAGGCAGAAGATAGTTCTCGCCCTCGATCTGAACGCCATGGCCGGCAAAATAGAAAAGCCCGACGCCACCCTGCTGCTTCAGCGTTTCGCCGAAAGCCGCGATCGCCTGTTCCATGGATTCGCGGCTGGCATCGGTCTGCAGGATGACCTTGAACCCGGCCTTGTCGAGCGCACGGGCGATGGCAACGGCGTCGTTGACCGGATTGGAGAGCGGACCATAGGTATATTGTGCGTTGCCGATGACCAACGCGGTGCGCGGCTCCGCGGCAAGAGCAGAGGCTGCACCGAGGCAGAGCACGGTCCAGATGACAAGAAGAAGCGCGAGGGCGCGATGCAGCACTGTGCTCATTGTCTCGAAGATCCTCCAGCTCGTCCCGGTCACTTTGCCTGCGGTTCCGGTTATTGCTCCGCCAGAGCCAGCCGCAAGCCGAAGCCGGCGAAAGTCACCGCAACCGTGCGGCGCATCCAGACCATGACGCGGTCGCTCTTCAGCACCTTGTCGCCGACCAGCGATGCAAAGGCGCCGTAGACAACGAAGACGGCAAAGGTCATCGCCATGAAGACGCCGCCCATCATCAGCATGTCGAGTGTCGGATTGACGGCTGCCGGGCTGACGAATTGCGGCAGGAAGGCGAGGAAAAACACCGTCAGCTTCGGATTGAGGATGTTGATCAGAAAACCGGTTCGAGCCGTGGCTAGAAAGCCTTTGCGGGTCTGTTTGTCCGCCTTCAGCTCCATCGGACCGCTGTCCTTGAGCGTCTGCCAGGCGAGGTAAAGCAAATAGGCGACACCGGCATATTTGACGAGCTGGAACACCAGGGCGCTGGTATGCATCAGCGCTGCCAGTCCGACGACGGAAGCCAGGATGGCCGGAATGATGCCGAGCGTGCAGCCGAAGGCGGCAGCAACAGACGCCTGCCGCCCTCGCCCAAGCCCGACGGCGACCGTGTAGACAACGCCAGTCCCAGGGATCAGAACCACGATCAGGGCGGTAATCAGAAATTCCAGGCTCATGATCCGGATCCTCCGGGCTTGGCGGTCAACGGTTCCGGATCAGAGATCCAGAACCAGGCGTTGCGGGTCTTCCAGGCTTTCCTTGACGCGCACCAGGAAGGTCACGGCTTCCTTGCCGTCGACGATCCGGTGGTCGTAGGAGAGCGCCAGATACATCATAGGGCGGATCACCACCTGGCCGTTCACGGCCATCGGCCGTTCCTGGATCTTGTGCATGCCCAGAATACCGGACTGCGGCGCATTCAGGATCGGCGACGACATCAGCGAACCATACACCCCACCGTTGGAGATGGTGAAGGTGCCGCCGGACATGTCAGCCATGCCGAGTTTGCCGTCCCGGGCCTTCTTGCCGAGATTGCCGATTTCCTTTTCGATTTCGGCAATCGACATCTGGTCGGCATCACGCACAACCGGAACCACCAGGCCCTTGTCGGTGCCGACAGCCACGCCGACGTGGCAGAAGTTCTTGTAGATGATGTCGGTGCCGTCGATTTCGGCGTTGACGGCCGGGATTTCCTTCAACGCGTGGCAGACGGCCTTGGTGAAGAAACCCATGAAGCCGAGCTTGACGCCGTGCTTCTTCTCGAACAGGTCCTTGTACTGCTTGCGCAGCTCCATGACCGGACCCATGTCCACCTCGTTATAGGTGGTCAGCATGGCGGCCGTGTTCTGGGCGTCCTTCAGGCGGCGCGCGATGGTCTGGCGCAGCTTGGTCATGCGCACGCGTTCTTCGCGCACTTCGTCCTGGGCCGCAACCGGGCCGCGGGCGACGGCGGCCGGTGCCGGAGCGGCGGCGGCCGTCGCGCCGGAGGCGATCGCGTTGATGACGTCTTCCTTCAGCACCTGACCGCGCTTGCCGGAACCGGCAACCTGATCGGCGGAGAGATTGTTTTCGGCCATCATCTTCTGAGCGGACGGAGCTGCCGGCATGGACGAGCCGGAGCTCTTTGCCGGAGCGGCCGGAGCAGCGGCTGCGGCGGGAGCAGCAGACGCTGCCTCACCGGACGGATCGATCTGGCAGAGCAGAGTGCCCGGCTCGACCGTCGTGCCGGTTGCAGCGGCGATCTTGACGACGGTACCGGCGACAGGAGCGGGAACTTCCTGCGCTGCCTTGTCGGTTTCCAGTTCCACCAGCGTGTCGTCGGCCTTGACTACGTCGCCGACCTTCACGCTCCACTCGCCGACTTCCGCTTCGGTGACGGATTCACCGGCGCTCGGCGTCAGGACGTCGACCAGTTCTGCCTTGCCTGAGGGTTTGGCGTCGGATTTTGCTTCCTTCTTGGCCGGTGCGGCGGCGGCTGCCCCCGCGCCTTCGGCGATCTGGCCGAGCAGAGCGCCGACCTCGACGGTCGCGCCTTCCTTGACCACGATGCTTTCCAGCGTTCCGGCTGCCGGTGCCGGAACTTCCACGGTCACCTTGTCGGTTTCCAGCTCCACCAGCGGTTCGTCCTGGGCGACGGCGTCACCCGGTTTTTTGAACCACTGCGCAATGGTCGCTTCAGAAACGGATTCACCCAGCGTGGGCACGCGAATTTCGGTTGCCATGGTCGCCTTCTCTTAAAATTACCTGGCCAAATTTTGTGAAGAGGGCCCGCAGGCCCTCTTGAACGGGGACGTCTAGTTTCCGAGCGCCTCTTCGAGGAACGCCTGCAGCTGCGCCAGATGCGAGGACATCAGACCGGTCGCGGTCGAGGCCATGGCATTGCGGCCGGCATAACGCGGGCGTTTGTGCTTGGCATCGATCTGCTCCAGCACCCACTCGATATAGGGTTCGACGAAGAACCAGCTACCCATGTTCTTGGGCTCTTCCTGGCACCAGACCATCTCCGCCTGCGGGAAGCGGGCGAGTTCCAGCATCAGGGCCTTTTTCGGGAACGGGTAGAGCTGTTCGACGCGCATCAGGTAGACGTCGTTGACGCCGCGCTTTTCGCGCTCCTCGAACAGGTCGTAATAGACCTTGCCCGAGCACATCACGACGCGGCGGATCTTGTCGTCCGAAACCAGCTTGCCTTCCGAGGACAGATTAGAGCCCCAGTCGTCCCACAGGACGCGGTGGAAGGACGAATTCGGTCCGAGTTCCGGCAGTGTGGACACCGCGCGCTTGTGGCGCAGAAGGGATTTCGGCGTCATCAGGATCAGCGGCTTGCGGATGTCGCGGCGCAGCTGACGGCGCAGGATGTGGAAGTAGTTCGACGGGGTCGAACAGTTCGCCACCTGCATGTTGTCTTCCGCGCAAAGCTGCAGGAAGCGCTCAAGGCGCGCGGAAGAGTGTTCCGGTCCCTGGCCTTCATAGCCATGCGGCAGCAGGCAGACGAGACCGGACATGCGCAGCCACTTGCGCTCGCCCGAGGAGATGAACTGGTCGAACACCACCTGGGCGCCGTTGGCGAAATCGCCGAACTGGGCTTCCCACAGGGTCAGCGCACGAGGCTCTGCCAGCGAGTAGCCGTACTCGAAGCCCAGCACCGCTTCTTCCGACAGCATCGAGTTGATGACCTCGTAGCGCTGCTGGCCGGAGGCGATGTTGTTGAGCGGAATGTAGCGGCTTTCGTCTTCCTGGTCGTAGAGCACCGAATGGCGCTGGGAGAAGGTCCCGCGTTCGCAATCCTGGCCGGACAGACGCACCGGGTGGCCTTCCTTGAGGAGCGACGCAAAGGCGAGCGCTTCCGCGGTCGCCCAGTCGATGCCTTCACCTGTCTCGATCATCCGCTCGCGCTGGTTCATGAACCTGGCGATGGTGCGGTGGATGTTGAAACCTTCCGGCACATGGGTCAGCGCCCGTCCGAGGTCCTTCAGTTCTGCAATCGGCAGGCCGGTTTCGCCGCGGCGTGGATCGTCCTCGTCGTCGGCGCGCTTCATGCCGGCCCACTTGCCGTCCAGCCAGTCGGCTTTGTTCGGCTTGAAGGCCTGGCCCGCATCGAACTCGTCGTCCAGATGCTTGCGCCAGTCGGCCTTCATCTGCTCGACTTCGTCCGTCGACAGCACGCCTTCCTTGACGAGGCGCTCGGAATAGAGCTGCAGCGTCGTCGCGTGCTTGCGGATCTTGCGGTACATGATCGGCTGCGTGAACGCCGGCTCGTCGCCCTCGTTGTGGCCGAAGCGGCGGTAGCAGATCATGTCGATGACCACCGGACGGTGGAAGGTCTGGCGGAACTCGATGGCGATTTTGGCCGCAAAGACAACCGCTTCCGGATCGTCGGCATTGACGTGGAAGATCGGCGCTTCGATCACCTTCGCCATATCCGACGGATAAGGCGAGGAGCGCGAGAAACGCGGGTTGGTGGTGAAGCCGATCTGGTTGTTGATGATCACATGGACCGAACCGCCGGTGCGGTGGCCGCGCAGCGCGGACAGGCCGAAACACTCCGCCACGACGCCCTGGCCGGCAAAGGCCGCATCGCCATGCAGCAGCAGCGGCAGCACGGTGCCACGATCGATCTCGGTGGTGTCGACGAAGTTGCCATTCGCATTGGCGGCCAGCTGATCCTGCTTGGCGCGGGCCTTGCCGAGCACCACCGGGTTGACGATTTCCAGATGCGAGGGGTTCGCCGTCAGCGACAGGTGCACCTCGTTGCCGTCGAAGGACCGGTCCGAAGAGGCGCCGAGGTGGTATTTCACGTCGCCGGAGCCTTCCACTTCGTCGGGGGCGTAGGAGCCGCCCTTGAATTCGTGGAAGATGGCGCGGTGCGGCTTGCCCATCACCTGGGACAGCACGTTCAGGCGGCCGCGGTGGGCCATGCCGAGCACGATGTCCTTGAGGCCCATCTGGCCGCCGCGCTTGATGATCTGTTCGAGCGCCGGGATCAGCGCTTCGCCGCCGTCGAGGCCGAAACGCTTGGTGCCGGTGTATTTGACGTCCAGGAACTTCTCGAAGCCTTCGGACTCGACCAGCTTGTTCAGGATCGCCTTCTTGCCTTCATTAGTGAAGGCCACCTGCTTGTCCGGACCTTCGATGCGCTCCTGGATCCAGGCCTTGGCCGCCGGATCGGAAATATGCATGAACTCGACACCGAGGGTCGAGCAGTAGGTCCGCTTCAGGATGTCCAGCATCTCGCGGATGGTGGCGTATTCGAGGCCGAGAACATGGTCGATGAAGATCTTGCGGTCCCAGTCGGCTTCCACGAAGCCATAGGAGGACGGGTGCAGTTCTTCATGGTCGCCCTTGCCGGCGATGCCGAGCGGGTCGAGATCGGCGTGCAGGTGACCGCGCATGCGGTAGGCGCGGATCATCATCAGCGCGCGGACGGAGTCGCGAGTGGCCTGATGCACCTCGGTGTCCGATACCGGCGCGCCCTTGGCAACCGCCTTTTCCTTCAACTTGTCGCCGAGCTTCTGCTCGATCGGCGCCCAGTTGCCGTCAAAGGCATTGACGAGATCGCCGTTGGCTTCGATCGGCCAGTCCTTGCGCTTCCACGGTGCCCCGCGCGCTTCCTTCAGGACGGCTTCCTTCTCGTCCTGAAAGGCAGCAAAGAAGTCCTGCCACTCGGCATCGACCGAGTTCGGATCCGTCTTGTACTGTGCGTAGAGGTCTTCGATATAGGCTGCGTTGGCGCCGTAAAGCAACGACGTCAGTGCGAATACGTTGTTCGCTTCCTGCCGTGCCATGTCCTTTAGCGGAGGGTCGCTCCGCCCTTTTTGTTTGGCGGGTCCAATCAAAAATGACCCGCGGCCGGTTTCCCTATACGGCCGGTGCCCGGGAACGCCCGCTGGCACCAACCCCTCGAAAAATGGTCGCGCCGCGCAATCGGCGCCGCAACCCATCCTTTCACCATGCGACAGGAAACGTAAACAGTTTCGGTCCCTGTCGCCAAAGATTCTTGCAGAATCAGCCCTTCAGGACTTCCAGAAGGGTCTCGCCGAGCTTCGCCGGAGATGGTGACACCTTGATGCCAGCAGCCTCCATCGCAGCGATTTTGTCTTCCGCGCCGCCCTTGCCGCCGGAAATGACGGCACCGGCATGGCCCATGGTGCGGCCCGGAGGCGCTGTGCGGCCTGCAATGAAGCCCGCCATCGGCTTGGACCGGCCGCGCTTGGCTTCGTCCTTCAGGAACTGAGCTGCGTCTTCTTCCGCGGAACCGCCGATTTCGCCGATCATGATGATCGACTGGGTCTCGTCGTCGGCCAGGAACATTTCCAGGACGTCGATGAACTCGGTGCCCTTGACCGGATCGCCACCGATGCCGACGGCGGTCGTCTGACCGAGGCCCGCATTGGTGGTCTGGAAGACGGCTTCATAGGTGAGCGTGCCGGAGCGGGAAACGACGCCGACAGAGCCCTTCTTGAAGATGGAGCCCGGCATGATACCGATCTTGCACTCTTCCGGGGTCAGGATGCCCGGGCAGTTCGGACCGAGCAGGCGCGACTTGGACTTTTCAAGCCTGGCCTTGACCTTGACCATGTCGGCGACCGGGATGCCCTCGGTGATGCAGACGATGAACGGGATTTCCGCCTCGATCGCCTCGATGATCGCAGCGCCCGCGCCTGCCGGTGGGACGTAGATCACGGAAGCGTCCGCGCCGGTTGCTTCCCGGGCTTCGCCGACGGAGGCATAGATCGGCAGCTGGGCAGAGCCCTCGACGCTGCCCCAGGTCTCGCCACCCTTCTTCGGATGAACGCCGGCAACCATCTTGGTGCCGTAATATTCAAGTGCCTGTTCGGTGTGGAACGTGCCGGTCTTGCCGGTCAGGCCCTGAACGATGATTTTCGTGTCTTTATTGACGAGGATGGACATTTACGCGCCCCCCTTCACGGCTTGCACGATTTTCTGGGCGGCGTCGTCGAGATCGTCGGCGGCGATCACGTTCAGACCGCTTTCATTGATGATCGTCTTGCCGAGTTCCACGTTGGTGCCTTCCAGGCGCACGACGAGCGGAACCTTGAGGCCGACTTCCTTGACTGCTGCAACCACGCCTTCCGCGATCACGTCGCAGCGCATGATGCCGCCGAAGATGTTGACCAGGATGCCCTTCACGTTCGGATCGGAGGTGATGATCTTGAACGCCGCCGTCACCTTCTCCTTGGACGCGCCACCACCGACATCGAGGAAGTTCGCCGGCTCGGCGCCGTAGAGCTTGATGATGTCCATGGTCGCCATGGCAAGGCCGGCACCGTTGACCATGCAGCCGATGTCGCCGTCGAGAGCTACATAGGCGAGGTCATACTTGGAGGCCTCGATTTCCTTGTCGTCTTCTTCGGTGACGTCGCGCAGTTCCATGATGTCCGGATGACGGAACAGCGCGTTGCCGTCGAAGGAGACCTTGGCGTCGAGGACGCGCAGGCGGCCGTTCTTCATGACGATCAGCGGGTTCACTTCCAGAAGGCTCATGTCCTTCTCGACGAAGGCCTTGTGCAGGATCGGGAAGAGCTTCATGCCGTCTTCGCGGGCTTCACCGGAGAGTTCCAGCGCGTCGCAAAGCTTGCCGGCATCGGCAGCGGTGACACCGGTGTCCGGATCGATCGGCAGGGTGACGATCTTTTCCGGGGTCTCTTCGGCAACGGCCTCGATGTCCATGCCGCCTTCGGTGGACACGACGAAGGCCGGACGGCCGACGGTGCGATCCACCAGGATGGAGAGGTAAAGCTCGCGCTCGATGTCGGCGCCGTCTTCGATGTAAAGACGGTTGACCACCTTGCCGGCAGCTCCGGTCTGCTTGGTGACCAGGGTGTTGCCGAGCATTTCCTTGGCATTGGTCGTCACATCGTCCAAAGCGAAGGCAAGGCGCACACCGCCCTTGGCATCGGGGCCGAGTTCCTTGAACTTGCCCTTGCCGCGGCCGCCGGCATGGATCTGGGACTTCACGACCCAGAGCGGGCCCGGCAGGCTCTTTGCGGCGGCTTCCGCTTCATCGGCGGAGAAGATGGCGACGCCTTCGGCGACCGGCACACCGTATTCCTTCAGGACGGCCTTGGCCTGGTATTCATGAATGTTCATGTGTTTCCCCCGTTGTCGGAGGACCGTCCCCAGGTTTCCAAGGGACGGCCGCTAATGCATTGGCAGGCGCTTAACCGAGCGCCGGCTGGATCTTCTTGCAGGCGTCGACGAGACCGGCGACGGAGCCGACGGACTTGTCGAAATTGGCCTTCTCGTCGCCCTGAAGGTCGATCTCGATGATGCGTTCGACACCACCGGCGCCGATCACGACCGGCACGCCGACATAGGTGTCCTTGAGGCCGTACTGGCCGTCGAGGGCTGCCGCGCACGGCAGGACGCGCTTCTTGTCCTTCAGGTAGCTCTCGGCCATCGCGATTGCGGAAGAGGCCGGGGCATAGAAGGCGGAACCGGTCTTCAGGAGGCCGACGATCTCCGCGCCGCCGTCACGGGTGCGCTGGACGATCTCTTCCAGGCGCTCGGCCGTGCACCAGCCCATCTTGACAAGGTCCGGCAGCGGAATGCCGGCAACGGTGGAGTAGCGGGTCAGCGGCACCATGGTGTCGCCGTGGCCACCCAGCACGAAGGCGGTGACGTCTTCGACGGAGACGTTGAACTCGTCGGCGAGGAAATAACGGAAACGGGCGCTGTCGAGAACGCCGGCCATGCCGACGACCTTGTTCTTCGGCAGGCCGGAGAATTTCTGCAGGGCCCAGACCATCGCGTCGAGCGGGTTGGTGATGCAGATGACGAATGCGTTCGGGGCGAACTTGGCGATGCCGGCACCGACCTGCTCCATGACCTTCAGGTTGATTTCCAGAAGGTCGTCGCGGCTCATGCCCGGCTTGCGCGGAACACCGGCGGTCACGATGACGACGTCGGAGCCTTCGATGGCTTCGTAGCTGTTGGCACCTGCGAGCTTGGCGTCAAAACCGTCGACCGGGGAGGACTCGGCAAGGTCAAGCGCCTTACCCTGCGGAACACCTTCCGCGATGTCGAAGAGAACGATGTCTCCCAGTTCCTTCAAACCTGCCAGATGCGCGAGCGTGCCACCGATTTGTCCAGAGCCGATCAAGGCAATCTTGTTCCGAGCCATTTCGAAAGTTTCCCTTTACGTAAGATGGAACTCTATGCCATCCTCTGATGACCGAGGATGGCACTACTCCCTTTGGTTCGCCCGCGCAACCTCGCCAAAAGATTATTGCGCGATCCCGGGCAAATTTTCTCATATCTTCCCGCCTGCATAATTCTCCTATACGGAATGCAGACCTATGCGTGTGTATGCCGCCTTTCTCCCGCAAGGTACGCCTCGGAGCGCATCTCGATCAACCTTGAGGCTGTGCGGTCGAATTCGAAGGCTTCCGTGCCGTCCTCGCCGACATAAAGCTGCGTCGGTTCTGCTTCGGCCGAGATCACCAGCTTGATGCCGTTGTCGTAAAGCGTATCGATCAGGTTGATGAAGCGCTTGGCCTCGTTGCGCCGCGCCTTGGAAAGCACCGGTACGTGGTCGATGAAAACCGTGCCATAGGCATGGGCGATACGCAGATAGTCGCTTGCCCCGAGCGGCTGCATGCAAAGATCGTCGAAGGTGAAGCGGGCGGCACCTGCGGCGACAATGGGCACGGCGATCTTGCGGCCCTTGTTCTCCAGCTCTTCTTCATGCGAGTCCATGCCGTGGGTGAGCTTGGCAAAGAGCGTATCCATCTGCGCGTCCGCTTCCGGTCCCAGCGGCGTCACATAGACAGGAGCCCCGGCAAGCTTTTCCAGCCGGTAATCGGTCGGCGAATCGAGATGCAGGATCACGACGCGGTCCGACAGCATGCGGATGAAGGGCAGGAACAGCTGGCGGTTGAGCCCGTCCCTGTAGAGCTTCGAAGGTTCCACATTGGACGTCGCGACCACGATCACCCCGAGTTCGAAAAGCTGCGTGAACAGACGCCCGAGGATCATCGCATCGGCAATATCGGTCACGGAGAATTCGTCGAAAAGCAGCAGCCGGGTCTCGTCGGCAATCTGAGCCGCCACCGGCGGGATCGGATCGTCGCCCTTGACCTCGCCGCGCTTGTGCGCCTGACGGTGCGCGTGGATGCGCTCGTGCACCTCGGTCATGAATTCGTGGAAATGCACCCTGCGTTTGCGGCGGATAACCGTGACCTCGTAAAAGAGGTCCATCAGCATCGTCTTGCCGCGGCCGACGCCGCCCCACATGTAGAGGCCTTGCACGGACGCCCAGAGCTGGTTCTTCTTGTTGGCGAAGAGCCAGCCGAGCGAACTTTTCTTGGAGGCAAGCCTTGTCTCGGCGAGACGCGTGTTGAGCAGGTCGAGCTGGCGCACCGCCTCCCGCTGCACGGGATCTTCCTTTATCTCACCCGATGCGATCAGGGCATCGTAGCGGGCGCTCATCGCGCGGTTGACCGGCAGTTCCATCTTCAAGGGTGCTGCTCCCTCCATGAGAACTCATGGGGTCGTGGACAGGAATATTTGCACGGCGGAATAAGGTCAAAACGTCGCAGATGCAAGTCATGATATCGTCTTAGGTAACCATCCCCTTTCACACTTTCGTATTTCAACCGTTTGAAATTTAAGGACTTCCCCGATAGCGATTCAATTGATGCCACATGATCCGGATTGGCATATCCAGGCGGAAATTCTGATCACGGATCTGAAAACCCTGTTCGGCCCGTTCGCTGAGCGGATCGATCATGTCGGCTCCACAGCCATTCCCGGCATTGCCGCAAAACCAAAGCTGCATCTCGACATTCTTTTAAGGAGGGGCATTTCGATTGAAGAAGGCAGGGGTAGGCTCGACGGTCTCGGCTATTTCGATCACGGACCCCGCTTGTGGGATGATGAAATCCAGCTGACGCGTCCCGTCGGATCACCTCTCGGCCCGTGCGGCGCGAACGGCGTGCCCACGGTCATGCCGCACCGCCTCTGCCTTTGCCTCGCCGGATGCGCGGCACCGCTCGACCGGCGGCGCTTTCGCGATGCCCTTTTAAGGGACAGGACGCTGGCGCAGTCCTACGAACAGTTGAAACTTCAGCTGGCTTCGCAAAACGCCCCTGCCGAAAACTGGCAAGAATATACCGCAGGCAAGTCGACATTCATCGCCGCCGTACTGGCCAACGAGGGTCAGACCTGACGATAAAGCTTCTTTGAAAATCCGACGCCCGCAACCGGTGGGTAGGCTGCGGGCGCTACGGGCACGAGGGGGCTTGCCCCGTGCGGGAGGATTCTGCCGCGCCCTGCCCAGAGGGGGAAATCTGCAGGAAGCCAGAACACTCCAAAATCAAATTACTGCCGTCTGCGCACCGGGATAGCGGAACTGCCTGGGCTCAATGCAAGCCCCCTCTCCCGACAGGGCTACATTCACGGCGTACCAGGCGGCGGGCTGATATAGCACCTTGCCGCCACCGCGTGCCCCGACCTAGCGCAGGAACAGGGTCGTCTTGCGCCCGTTCTGGGCTTCCTGGAGATAGAGCAGCTGTGCAACCAGGTAACATTCGGACTGATCGTCCAGGTTGGCCTTGCGGCCGCGCCCGTCCGTCAGCAGCCAGGCATTGCCGGACTTCACGACATCGCACTCGATCGGAGAGGACGGATCGAAGCCTGCCTTCTTGACCAGATCGCGGCCAACACGGCTGTCCGTGTCGTTGTCGAGGCCCTTCATCTCCATGCGCAGGCTGCGATAGGCCTTGTGCACGGACAGGGTTGCGACGATGGCGGTGACAATTTCGTCGCCGTCCAGGGTCGCGAAGCGGATCACACCGCCTTCCTGGGGGATCGTCGAATTGGAGCAAGGCGTTTTCTGCACGTCGCCGAGAGGCGTCCATTCGGAGCGAAGGGTCACGGTTGCGGGCTGGCGCAAGGCAGCCATTTCCTTGCTCAGGCGCTTTTCGGCGGTTTTCTGGGGGTTCTTCAAGGCCCGGTCGGCCCGGGCCGCGCTCCCCATGATCGTGCCGCCGATCCGCAGACGGCGGAAGACAATCACGTCACGCATCAGGTCGGTGCGTTCCACCCGCCACCCGGCGTCGAGCCAGGCATTCTGATGGACCAGGCTACCGCCTGAATTCGCCCACCAGGTGCGGTGTTCCCGCGCGCTTTTGGGAAGGGAGGATCCGAGGATCTCCTCGACTTCGTTGAGCTTGGCAGCCCAGACCACGTCTTCCAGACGCGCAAGGTGTTCCCGCAACGGTTCATATTTCGACATTTGCACAGCCTTTCCGGTAGCCATGCAAATATACACCTATAACGTGTCGTGTCCAGAAAAAATACGGAGGAACTTTAACGGTAGAGCGAGATCGGCGATCCGGTCGAGGTCTGCCCGTTAAACTGCCCGGGAGCGCTGGAATAAAGCTGGGCGACGATCAGGCCGGTGCCGTCCTTCAGAACCACCTGATTGCCGTTGAGATCCCATGCGGCGATGCCGGACAGGGCAGGAGTACCACAACCTCTGGTATTTGCCCGATAGCCGCCGGACCAGGTTGTCAGGGTCATAAAGGCCATGCAGCTGTCGCCAGCGGAGGAGATTTTCCAGCCGCCGAGAAGATCCGTCCGGCCGACTTCCTGGGCACCTGCGGGCGCGGTAACAGGATTGCTGGCAAGATCCGTCGACTGCGCGTTCGGGTCGGTGACACCGGTTCCGGGAACCGCGTTCGGGTCAAGCGGCGACAGATTGCCGGCGCCGACCGGTGTTGTCGGGGTCGCCGGCAGAGGTTCGGCATAGTTCCGGTTTCCCGAAGTCCGCTGACACCCCGCAGCCAGGACCACCAGTCCGGCAACCAAAGCAATCTTTCCCGCACGCTTCATGACGAATCATTCCCTTACCTTCGTCCCATTATGGAAGCATCCTTAGCCCAGAATTTGTCGAAAATCCAAAATCCCGAGATTTTCCGCCCCGTGCAGCCCTTTTACCCATGGACCAGGTTCAGACAAGGCTGCCTGCAATCGCCTTGCCGACACTTTGGGGAGGTTCCAGCAAACGGTCGATTGCGTCTGCGATACGGTCGAAATAGGCGGCACAGGCGGCAAATGTGTCCGGAAAGGGCGGCTTGTTGGCAATGCTCCACCAGTGGCTCGAGGTCGTCGCTTTCCAGTGAGCCGGCAGGATGACCGGTTCCAGCTCCGACAGATAGACCAGCCTGTCGGGAACCTCGGCATGCGGCATCAGGAAAATGTCGAGAGGTTTCGGCGCAAGTCCCTCCGCGGCGATGCCGCGCGCGGACAAGAGCCGCGCCACATGCCGGTTCAAAGGCCGCGACGGATCGAGACCGGCGGAGAAGGCCCGCATCAGCCCTTTCGCGCTGGCGTTCAGATAGGCTTCCGCCAGGGGCGAAAGCAGGCTGTTGTCCGGACACACGAACAAGACGGTGGTTTTCGACACGGGGCACAGATCCTTCACGGACAGGATACGTTTCGTATTCGCCTTCCGGCGCGCTCCCACTACCTCTGCGAGAGGAAGACTTTATGACAAAGCCGGGGCAGACCCGAATTTCATGAGGATATCTTCTCGACCCCTGTTAAAGATGCGCAGGAGCGCTGCGTAGGCGCGCTCGCCGCCGTCGCCGCAAACCGGTAACGGCCCCGACGTCAGATCCCGTGAAGGAGCCCTCATGCCGATCGCCCTCTGGTGTGTCCTAGCCGCCGCTATCCTGCCGATCCTGTCGGTCCTGCCCGCCAAGATGAACCGCGAGTTCGACAATTCCCGCCCGCGCGACCCGGACTACTGGCGTGAAGGCTTCCGGGCTCGGGCTCAGGGCGCCCAGGCGAACGGCTTCGAAGCCTTCCCATTTTTTGCCGTCGCTGTTTTCGTCGCCATCAGCCAGGGTGGCTCCCCCGACTGGATCGACCGGCTGGCCGTGCTTTTTGTCCTGCTCAGGATCATCTATATCTTCTGTTACTGGGGCGACCGCGCCTCGCCGCGCTCATTCGCCTGGTTCGCAGGCTTCTTGACAACGCTTGCGCTCTTTACCAGTTCCCTTTGGAGTTGAAGCCGCACAAACGCTGGTATTTTGCCAAGTTGGCACTCCCTTCGGGCAGGAAGGGCGTTCAACGAGCATTTGCACCAAGCGGCTGATTTCGCTAACGATGCTGGGAAGAGACGCAGTTTCCCGAAGGGCAGAGGTGCATTGTGCGGACGACCGACCAGACGACAGACACCTTGCCGGCGCGCCGTCAGACGGCCTCCCAACGGCTCGTTGCCGACCCGCATATCGTCGATGTCCTGATCGCAGAACGCGGCAAACAGGTGATGGCGAGCCCCTGGTGGCCGATCATCAGGCCCTTCGCGCACAAGATCCTGCGCTACCGGTCCGCCGTCGACATGGCCGACACGATCGCGCCCATGGAAGCGCAGGACGTGTTCGCACACCTGAGCGACCTTCTAACCCTCGACGTCACCACGCTTGGCCTCGACCGTGTGCCGCAGGAAGGCCCGGTGGTGCTGGTCTCCAACCATCCGACCGGAATTGCCGACGGCATCGTGCTCTACGATGCCATCAAGTCCCGCCGCAGGGATCTGGCGATCTTCGCCAACCGGGATGCCATCCGCATCAACCCGCGCCTTGCCGACATGATCATTCCGGTGGAGTGGCGGGCGGATTTCAAGAGCCACGAGAAGACCCGCGAAACGCTCAAGCTTGCCTCTTCCGCCTTCAAGACGGAACGGGTCGTGGTGCTGTTTCCCTCCGGTCGCCTCGCCTATTGGCACGAAGGCCGGCTGACCGAGCGTCCCTGGATGACCTCCGCCCTGACACTGGCGCGCAAGAACAAGGCGCCGATCATCCCGATGCATATGGGCGGGCGCAACTCAGGCCTCTTCTATTTCCTCGCGCGGGTGTCGACGGAGCTGCGCGACATGACCGTCTTCAACGAGCTGCTCAACAAGAAAGACGCCAAATTCCGCGTGCATTTCGGCAAGCCGATCCGGCCGGAACGCCTCGAAGGCGACATCGGCGTTCTGACCGAGCAACTGCGCGTTCACTGCGCCGAGACCCTGGCAGAAGATCCCGACGCGGAATTCTAAAGAACCGCCAGCCGGCAGTCATCCACAGGCTCACGCCCCGCTGGCCGGGCTCTAGATTGCCCTTGGCCTGCGAATAAGCCATGGTTCGGGAAACCTGAAGGAACCGTCTGACCCATGTCCGTTTCGCCCGCGTTTGCCGCGGAAGAAGCCCTATCCGCACACTCTGCTGCAGCTCCAGCCGTCGCCCCGGACGTGCGTGTCGAGCCCAAGCCCTTGGCGGTGCTTCAGAAAATTTTCGGCTACAGCAGCTTTCGCGGCAAGCAGCAGGCGGTCATCGAAACGCTGGTCGATGGCCGGGATGCCGTCGTGCTGTTTCCGACCGGTGCCGGCAAATCCCTCTGCTACCAGATCCCGGCTCTCTGCCGGCGCGGCGTCGGCATTGTCGTCTCGCCGTTGATCGCGCTCATGAAGGATCAGGTCGGTGCGCTGCGCGCCGCCGGCGTAAAGGCCGAGGCCCTGAATTCGACCCTGTCGCCCGAAGAACAGGACGCCGTGCGCGGCGCATTGCGCCGGGGCGAGGTGGACCTTCTTTACGTCACGCCCGAACGGCTCGGCACCGAAAGCTTCCGCCGCTTTCTCGATACGCTGAAGATTTCGCTCTTCGCCATCGACGAAGCCCATTGCGTCAGCCAGTGGGGGCATGACTTCCGGCCGGAATATCTTTCACTCTCCTGCCTGCGTGAGCGCTATCCGGGAGTGCCGCGCGTGGCGCTGACCGCCACCGCCGATCCGCATACGCAAAAGGACATTCTGGCGCGGCTGCAGCTGGAAGACGCCCAGGTCTTTTCCACCAGCTTCGACCGCCCCAACATCCGCTACGAGATCGTCGAGCGCACCAACCAGCGCCAGCAGCTTCTGGATTTCCTGAAGAAGCACGAGGGCGAGAGCGGCATCGTCTATTGTCTGTCCAGGGCCAAGGTCGAGGACATCGCCAACTGGCTGTCGTCGAATGGCATCAAGGCCCTGCCCTATCATGCCGGGCTTCCCGCCGAGCAGCGCTCCGCCAACCAGGACGCGTTCCTGTTGGAAGAAGGCCTTTGCCTGGTGGCGACAGTTGCTTTCGGCATGGGCATCGACAAGCCGGACGTGCGGTACGTTGCCCATCTGGACCTGCCCTCCTCCGTCGAGGCCTATTACCAGGAAACCGGGCGCGCTGGCCGGGATGGCGCCCCTTCCGAGGCCTTCATGGCCTATGGCATGGCCGACCTGGTGCAGCGCCGGCGCATGATCGCCGAAGGCGATGCACCGGAAGAGGTCAAGCGGGCGGAAAACGCCAAGCTGAATGCCCTACTTGGCATCTGCGAGACCTCCGGCTGCCGCCGCCAAGCGCTTCTAGCCCATTTCGGCGAGACCTACCCGAAGCCCTGCGGCAATTGCGATACGTGCCTGTCACCGGTGGAGACCTGGGACGGCACGGAAGCAGCGCAGAAGCTGATGTCGGCGATCTACCGGACAGGGCAACGTTTCGGCGCCGGGCATGTCATCGACGTGCTCATGGGCAAGAGCAACGAGAAGAGTACCCGCTTCGGCCACGACAATCTCTCCGTCTTCGGCATCGGCCAGGATGTGGCGCTGAAGACCTGGCAATCGATCGCGCGCCAGCTTGTGGCCGCCGGTTATGTCGATGTGGACCATGCCCATTTCGGCGCGCTGGTGCTGACGGAAAAGGCGCGGGGCGTCTTGCGCGGCGAGGAACGGCTTGCTCTGCGCAAGGACCGCAGCGCGGCAGGCCTCAAGAAGACCCGGACCTCGCGCACGGCCTCCATCGCCGACGAGCTTGGCGAAGAAGACAAGCTCCTGTTCGAACGGCTGCGCCGCCTGAGAACCCAGATCGCCCGCGATCAGGCCGTGCCCCCCTATGTGGTGTTTCCGGATGCGACCCTCGCCGGCATCGCCGCGGCGCGCCCGGTGAGTGAAGATGCGCTGCTGGCAGTTTCCGGTGTCGGCCAATCGAAGCTGGAAAAATACGGCCGCGCCTTTCTGGATCTTGTCGAAGCCTTCGAGGCCGGTGTCTAACCGCGTCGGGACGTCACTGGCAAACCAAGAACTTTACGCCTCAATTGTCCCGTCGCAGACAGAGTTGATAGGCCGATGCCAGCAACGCCAGTGTCTCGTCGTCCGGGTGGGACAGGAACTGATCGATAATGTCCTTGAGCGTCAGATGAATTTGCCGGTGCTGGCGCAGACGCCGGTAGGACGAACCGAGCTTGTAAATCTGGTCGACCTCTTCGCGGGAAAACAGATCCAGACCGGCGATACCAAGAACCACGCCAAGATCGGCATTGGTGCGACGGCTGAGATTGTGGGCAATCAAAAACCCGAAAAGCCCGGTGACGAACCTGTTTTCATAGGACAGGCCGTCAAAGTCGCGCCCGGCCGTTTGCAAAACAAGCTTCATGATCGCAACGGTCGCGGAGGCTGCGAATTCGGTGGGGGTGTTGGTGTCGCAAATCTCCAGCCCGGCGGCCTCAAGCAGGTCGGCCGTGTGCTTCCTAAGGCGGTCTTCGGTCTCGACGGCTCTCAATTCGGATATGAATTCCGGCTCTGCTGCTTTGATACTTCCAAACAGGTTCAGCATGATACCGTCCTCTCAGACGAAAGCCCACCTGTTGAATGTAGGGTCAAAGTTCCGCTACGGCAAACAGCTGCCTGAAATTTGAGCGACCACGCCTGCAGGCGGCCCGCAGACGCCGGCAGGACTTCTTTTACGAACCAGCCTTGGGCAGTCCCTTGTAGGCTTCCGCTCCCCAGACCGCTTTCACTCGCGCATCCCGGCCGCAGCCCTTGCGATACCCCTTGTAGGCGTCGGCCCGGGTGACGAACCCAAAGCGGGTGAGGGTCCGGACCTGGCTCTTGTAATAGTCCTGGTGATACTCCTCTGCCGCCCAGAACAGAGCAGGGGCTTCCACCGGCGTCACCACCTTGCTTCCAAGCGCTTTTTCCGCCTTGGCGATTTCGGCCTTCGCCTGTTTTGCCTGGGACTCGTCGAGCGGATAGATCGCCGTGGAATAGGAATAGCCGCGATCGCAGAACTGGCCACCCGGATCGGTCACGTCGACTGTGCGCAGGAAGATCGCGACGAGATCGTCGTAGCTGATCCTGGTTTCGTCGAAGTCGACCTTCACCACTTCGCGGTGGCCGCCTCGTTCATAGTCGTCATATGTGGGGTTCTGGGTCTTGCCGCCGGCATAACCGGAAACGACATCACGTATGCCCGGAAGATCTTCCAGATCGGATTCCACACACCAGAAACAGCCTCCGGCAAGGATGGCCGTTTCGGCCTGTGCAGCGGACAAAGGTGCGAGAGCAGCCAGGGCGAAGACTTCAGCGGCGAAAAGAGCAAGCGGCAGCGGGCGCTTCATGGTAGGTCCTCCAATGTTGACGCAAGAGGTAACGCATCCGGCTGCCATGACAATTCAACATCGCCTTCTTTTCCCGCACATGCGCGTGAGCCCGTTGTGATGAAAGACGCTTCTGCCCACTCCCAAGCACCCCTGCACATCGTTATCTGCGGCTCGATGGCGGCGCTCCAGGAGATGGAGCACATGGCTGACTTCCTGCGGGCTGAGGGCTACAGAGTTTCAACACCGGTGCGCGAAGAAAGTGGCTTTAACTGGGAGGCCCTCTCCCTTGAAGAGGCAATCGCGCGCAAGCGGGACTTCCTGAGCGGCTATTTCGCCACGATCGCCAAGGGCGACGTGGTGCTTATCGTGAACGCCGAGAAGCACGGCATCAATGGTTATGTCGGCGCAAACACGCTTATGGAAGCTGCCTGTGGCCATGCGCTCGGCAAGCCGGTTTACTATCTCTACCCGATCGGCGATCAGGCCTGCCGTCTTGAAGCCGCCGCGGTTGCGGCCGGCATTCTGGAGGGCGATATCAACCGCCTGCCGGGCCTGCTCGCCAGCCGTTGCAGGCATCAGGGTCAGGAGAAACGGCCTGGTTGAAAACCTGGCCGACCGTTCCCGACGACCTCAGTCAGTCATAGGATTATATGATCCAAGCGCCGGTGGCCTAGCCACCCCAACTCCGCACCGTGTCACCCGCTTCAGAGAGGTCCACCCGGACGACGCAGAAGCGGTGACCGGAGACGGCTTCCATGACTGTCCAGTTGTCGAAGACCCCGACAACCTTCGCCCCGAGTTTTTCCAGGCGGGCGACCTCCTTGTCGCGATCGTCGGTCTCGATGTCGAGATGCACCCGAGGGGCGTGGTCTGTCGCCTGCAGCAGGACGCCAATCTCGCCATCCCGGCCGAGCAGGCGGCGGTAGCGCGGGTTCTTTGGTATCGCCTCCACCGTGCGGCCGAGGGCATTTGCCCAGAAATCAGCATGGGCGTCGATGTCGCCGCCCTCGCAATCGATGACCAGTTCTCCCAGCCGGCTTTTATGCATCTTGTTCTCCGATATTCCGCGCCGGTGACATTCCCGCCGGCGTCATTCCGGTATATGGCAGACAGCCTCGATGTTCATCCCGTCCGGATCGAACACGAAGGCGCCGTAATAGTTTTCGTGGTAGTGCGGCCTCAGCCCAGGGGCACCGTTGTCCTTCGCTCCCGCGGCCATCGCGGCGGCGTAGAAGGCATCGACAAGCGTCCGGTTCGAGGCCGAGAACGCCACATGCAGCGGCGCCCCCAGCGGCACTCCCTCGCCGATCCAGAAATCCGGCTTGTCGGCCCCGAAGCCGCAATAGGCCGGCCCGCCGGTCATTTCCGGTGTGACTTCCATCAGCACCTTGATGCCGAGGGGAGCAAGGGCCTTTTCGTAAAAGGTTTTGGACGCCGCATAATCGCTGACAGCAAAACCGATGTGATCGAGGATGGACATGTCAGTCTCTCCGAAATTATGAGAACAAATAAGGAACAAATTTCCCGCCATTGCAAGCGGAATTTGCAGAGACTGCCCATGCCAGTCGAGGGAAGCCGCTGATACGCCGGTGGAAGAAGAGCCCTTTCCACCGGCCTATCAGCCAGGTCAGACCGGCTCGGCCACCGGCTTTCCGCTGTCATCCGACTGCCCGGACCAGTCGATCCGCTGGGTTGCGAACATGGTGACGGCGAGCGCCAGGAACGCAATGACGGAACCGATCAGGAGGGCGTAGTCCTGTTCCTGCATCAGCGCGTAGAGCACACCGAAAATGACCGCGAGAACCGCGAACATTACAGCCCCCGCCATCCGACTGCGCAAGGACGAGCCGATATAGACCGCATTCAGCACCGTCGCGGCGGTGGCAGCGCCAAGATAGGCAATCGCGTAACCGACATGTTCGGCAAAGGCGAGCAGCATCACATAAAAGACGATCAGCGCGAGCCCTACCAGGCCGTACTGGATCCAGTGCACCTGCCAGCCGGAGCGCTGTTCCAGCACGAAGACTGCGAGAAAGGCCAGACTGATAAAGCAGATCGCGTATTTCAGTGAACGGGCGATGGTCTGGTAGAAATCGACCGGTTCGACGAACTTCACGCCGAGCAGCGTCTCCTGCAGCGGAAGACTGTCTGCTTCCACCACCTTCGGAATGCCCCGGGCCAGCGAGGGAATGCTCCAGGCGGCCTCGAAGCCCGCCTCGGAAATCTCGCGATTGTCGGGCAGGAACGCACCGGTGAAACCCGGGTGCGGCCAGTCGGAGGAAAGCTGAACCTTCGTCGTCTGGCCAGCCGGAGCGACATAGAGCGCCGTCGAGCCGTTGAGTTCAATGGGCAGGTTGAAGGCGAAGCCCTTGCGCAGGTCAGACGCCGGAACGGCGGCCGCGATGCCGGAGGGAATGGCGGCATGGCCGACACCAGATGTCTGCCGCCCGGCCAGCGGGCCGAGGCCAGGCTCGAAGTCAACCGACCGGCCGTCCGCCAGTTTCAGGGCCACTTCGCTCTTGAGGGCCCTGATGTCGCCAATGCCGATCACGAGCACCGCCTCATCCGCCTTGACGTCTATTGTGCCGCCCTTTTGCGGCCTGATCAGGCCTTCCTGCAGCGGGGCGAAATTGCCGCTTAAGGAGAAGCTGCCGGAATAGACGGGGAGCGAATAGATGGATTTCCGGCGTTCCTCGACACCCACCTTGCCGGTGACCTCCAGTTTCTGGGGCAGGAACAGGGCCTTGCGCCACTGAACCTCGGTTCTGCCCTTTTCGCCGGTTCCGATCGTGACCGTCTCGCTGAAGGGAACAACCAGATAGGGACCGTTGATCTGCTGCACGCCGCCCCAGGAGCCGGCAATATCCCGTGCGACATCCCGGGCACGCTCCGCCCGCTCCTCAACAAGGACCCAGACGAAGACGCTCGGGATGAGCAGGACGATCGTCAGCGCACTGATCAGCACGAATTTGACGGCCGGTGCCAATGGGGCTGTGAGGCGCGGGAAGCGGGATGGTCTGTCTCATCAGTCATGAAAAATCCTCTGCCACCGGGCAACTGGTGCGCCCGGTCAACGTGCCGATCATCAAGGCGCAAAGCGCAGATCCCGGGGCAGAAATCCGGATTGTTTCAGCAGTGACGATGCAGATTTTGTGCAGAGGATTTCGGGCTGGCTCCGAGGTTACGAAGGCTGATTTCCCTCCGGCGGAAGGTATTGGAATTGTCTTCGTTTTTTACCGTTCTATTTCACAACTCGGGCTTGTGCGCGGCCGTGGCGCAGTGCCAGAATGGTAAAGCCCTTGGAAAATATGACAATGCATTCATTAGACAATCTGGCCCTGAAGGCTCCGCCCGTCTGTGCCCGGCGTGCCGAATACCTGCCCGCGCTGGTGAAGCGGCTGGACCTCGTTCGAAGCGAACGGCACCGTTATCTCATGGTCGCCCATCTCTTCGACGATACGCGCCGCATGGTCGATGCGCTGAAGGGTGTCATGGAGTTCGATGCGATCATCGGCGTTCCCTATTCCTCGGGCAGCGAGGCGACACGACAGAAGTGGCAGGCGATCTATGGCGACAGGGTCGCGTGCCCGAAAACGGAAGACGAGTTCCGCAAGGTGCTTGCCTTGGCATTGGAGAGAAGTTTTTCCGCCTGCCGCAGATCCGGCCAGAAACTGGTCATCCAGGAAGTCGGCGGTTATGTGGTCGAGCTGTTGCACGAGGCCTTCCAGGGCGACCTGCATCTGGTCGAAGGCGTTGTGGAGATCACCAAGCAGGGGGTGTGGCGGGCCAGGCAGACGCCGCTGAAGTTCCCGGTGCTGCATTGCGCCGACAGCGAATTGAAACGGCTGGAGGCGACCCGTTGCGGTGAGACTATCGCCCGCTGCCTCGATGGGCTGATGCGCGATCTCGGCAACACGCTGGCCGGGCGCCGGGCCGCGGTCTTCGGCGCCGGCTGGATCGGCTTTGGCGTGGCCCGGGCCCTCAGGCGACTGGATGTGATCCCGGAGCTCATTGACGTGGACCCGCTGAAAGTGGCCGAAGCCCGGCTTAGCGGCTATCCCGCCAGCCTGACGCCCGCGGATCTTGGCGGCTGCGACCTTGTCGTCGGCGCGGCCGGGCGGCTTTCCATCACGCAGGATGTGCTTGGTCGTCTCAGGAACGGCTGTCTCGTCGCCAGTGCCAGTTCACGCCGGATCGAGATCGATGTCGATTATCTGGAACAAGTGTCCTCCGACCACATTCACCCGTCGATCCGGGCTTTCCAGATGCCGGATGGGAGGGGCGGCGAGACGCAGATCTGCCTCGTCAATGACGGCTATCCCGCAAACTTCATTCCGGGTTCGGGCAGCGTCGCCGACGAGATCGTCGAACTGATCCTCGGCGAACTGATCGTGCTGATGGCGGACCTGACCACCTACACCTACGAACCCGGCATTCACCGGCTCGACTCCGAAGGAGAGGCAACGTGCACCAGGTTATGGATCGAACAGAGAGACGGGATGTGAGTGCCGGAGCCGAGCCTGCCTCCCCGGTGCATTCACCCTATCTGGTCCGCAAGCTGACGGCTGCACAACGCAATCTCTATGGCACGGTGAAATTCGACATCGTCTCCCGGGTCATCCGCAAATGGGCTCATGATCTGGACCGGCCGCCGCGCATTCTCGACATCGGCTGCTCCACCTCGATCTCGAAGGACTATCTCGCCGCGACCGGGCTCACTTTCGACTATTGCGGCGCCGACTATGAGGCTGCGTTCGAGCCGGACATCGTGCTTGATGCCACCAAGCTCGCCGAGCATCGGGACGACCTGCCCTGGCAGCCGGATGTCATTACGCTTCTGGACGTTCTGGAACATCTGCCCGGACAAGGCCCGGCGATCGAATCGGTGATGCGGCAGTGCGGCGAGGTGGTGGCACCGGGCGGGCTGATCCTCGCCGTCGTGCCGCAGCTCTACCGGCTGGACCGGCTGAAGCTGAAGCATCTCCACTATCCTGAACATCATGTGCGCATGACGCTTGGCGAATGGTCGGCGATCATCGAACAGGCGGTGGAGATCGCAGCGATCCACGGCATCGGTTATCTCTCGTGCCTGCCCTACCTGCCGATGCTGAGTCCCTGGTACGAGGAACACAACCGCCACGGCAGGCTGTTCCACCATTTGCGCGGCAAAACCTTCGAATGGAGCCCGTTGAAACCCGCCGAGATCGCCCTCACCCGCACCCTCGGCCGCCTGCCGGGCCTGCGCGGCTGGTGCAACAGCTCGCTGCTGGTGTGCCGGGCGAAGGGGTGAGAGGTTCATTCTCAATGCGCTCCCCACCGCCGTCATTCCGGACAAGTGCAGCCTGGCTGCACGCAGATCCGGAACCCAGAGATCAGCGTGAGCAAAGCGAACACCGAAATTATACAAGGCCGCGCTAATCGCGTGAAACATGTCTGGCTTCCGGATCTGCGTTCGACTTGCGTCTCACTTGTCCGGAATGACAGACGGAGAAGTCAAAACAAAAAGGCCGCCCCGAAGGACGGCCTTTCGCAATAGTTCAGTTATACGCAGGTTACACCCGGCGTTCGACCATCATCTTCTTGATCTCGGCAATTGCCTTGGCAGGGTTGAGGCCCTTCGGGCAGGCTTGGCTGCAGTTCATGATGGTGTGGCAGCGGTAGAGCCGGAACGGGTCTTCCAGGTTGTCCAGGCGCTCGCCCGTGGCCTCGTCGCGGCTGTCGATCAGCCAGCGGTAGGCCTGCAGCAGGATGGCCGGGCCGAGGTACCGGTCGCCGTTCCACCAGTAGCTGGGGCACGAGGTCGAGCAGCAGGCACAGAGGATGCACTCGTATAGACCGTCGAGCTTGACGCGGTCCTCGTGGGACTGGCGCCATTCCTTTTCCGGCGGCGGAGAAACGGTCTTCAACCACGGCTCGATGGAGCGGTGCTGGGCGTAGAAGCGCGTCAGATCCGGCACCAGGTCCTTGACCACGGACATGTGCGGCAGGGGATAGATCTTGACGACGTCCCCGGCGATCTCATCCGCGCCCTTGGTGCAGGCCAGCGTGTTGGTGCCGTCGATGTTCATGGCGCAGGAGCCGCAGATGCCTTCGCGGCAGGAGCGGCGGAAGGTCAGCGTCGGATCGATCTTGTTCTTGATGTAGATGAGACCGTCGAGCACCATCGGCCCGCAATCGTCCGCATCGACGAAATAGGTGTCCACCCGCGGGTTGCGGCCGTCATCCGGGTTCCAGCGGTAGATGCGGTATTCGCGCAGGTTGGTGGCGCCTTCCGGCTTCTCCCAAACCTTGCCTTCCGTCACCGTGGAGTTCCGGGGAAGCGTCAGCTGAACCATTCGTACTGCTCCGCGTTGGGTCCCGAGTGTCGCGTCCAGGACCTGAATGTCTTTCGCCCATATCGCCGGTCAGGCAGCGAGCTCAAAGACCATGTTGTCATTTGTCCGGCCGGTCACCGCGTAGCCTCGGCTTGCCAGTTCGGAAAGGCAATCCTCGGTCCAGTAGGGCCGGCAATTTGTTTCAAGCAGGATCACACGGGGCCAGAGGCTCCTGTCCGCGTGCCTGAGGAAAGGCAGGACCACGCGGTCCTCGAAGCCTTCCACATCCACTTTCAGAACGTCGATCCGCGTCAGACCGTGATCGTCGGCAATCGCGGTCAGCGGCCGCACCTTGACGAAGGTCGGCGACCAGTCGCCCGCCCATTCGCCGGTGGTCAGGTCCTTCACGAACGTGGCAAAGCCGCAATTGGTCGGTTCCTGCCAAAGCGGCAGCGTGTCGTCGCGCGGGCCGACGGCGGTGTTGACGATGGTCACATCGCCAAGCCCGTTGGCATCAACGTTGAAGCGCAGCTTGTCCGCCGTCTGCGGATTGGCCTCGATCGCCAGCACTTCCGCTCCGCGTCCGGCGGCAAAGATCGAATAGGAGCCGATATTGGCTCCGACATCGACAAAGACCTTGCCTTCGCCCAGATGCGGCTCGAGCAGCCTGTGCTCTTCGCGCTCCGGCAGGCGGCCCTTGGCCAGAATCTTGCGGTCGTCGTAGTTCTCGCCCGGGTAGATCCGGAACTTCAGACCATCGGCCTCAAGGTCGTATGGCCCCTTGAAGAACCTGGACACCAGCGAGCGGATGCGCTTGCGCAGCCCCCTGGAGAGGTCGTGCCGGTCGGCCAGGCGCCAAGCAGCCCGGACCAGCCGTTCGGCGGGATAAGTGCCGAACGGGCTGCGTGTGTCCAGAAGAGTTGCCACCTGGCTCACCGTGAAGTCCCCTTAGTAGACGCGCGCTTTCGGCGCGATCTTCTTCGGGTCGATGCCGCCTTCCTCATAGGTGGTCAGCGGATCGAGCACGACCGGACGGTAGTCCAGCTTGACGTTGCCGGCGTCATCGACCCAGGACAGCGTGTGCTTGCGCCAGTTCTCGTCGTCGCGGCCGGAGAAAGGACCGTCCTTGTAGTCCTCGCGGGCATGGGCGCCCCGGCTTTCCTTGCGGGCTTCCGCGCCGTAGACCGTGGTGATGGCGTTGGCCATCAGGTTTTCCAGCTCCAGCGTTTCGACAAGGTCGGAGTTCCAGATCAGCGAGCGGTCGGAGACCTTCAGGTCCTTCAGTTCACCCCAGATCTCGGAGAGGCGCTTGCAGCCCTGCTCCAGGCTTTCCTGGGTGCGGAAGACGGCGGCGTCTTCCTGCATGGCGCGCTGCATCTTGTCGCGCAGGTCCGCGGTCGGGATGGAGCCCGACGCGTTCCGGAGCTTGTCGAAGCGGTCCATGATCTTGTCGCAGGAGGCTTCGCTCGGGGTCGGCACGGCTTCCTTCGGGTCGACCACCTCGCCCGCCTTGATCGCCGCGGCGCGGCCGAAGACCACGAGGTCGATCAGCGAGTTGGAGCCGAGACGGTTGGCACCGTGCACCGAGGCGCAGCCGGCTTCGCCGACGGCCATCAGCCCCTGCTGGATGCGGTTCGGGTTGTTGCCGTCCGCATTCAGCACTTCGCCCCAGTAGTTGGTCGGAATGCCGCCCATGTTGTAGTGGACGGTCGGCAGGACCGGGATCGGATCCTTGGTCACATCCACACCGGCAAAGATGCGGGCGCTTTCCGAAATGCCCGGCAGACGCTCTGCCAGCAGCGCCGGATCGAGGTGATCCAGGTGCAGGAAGATGTGGTCCTTGTTCTTGCCGACGCCGCGGCCTTCGCGGATTTCCATGGTCATGCAGCGCGAGACCACGTCGCGGGAGGCAAGGTCCTTCGCCGACGGCGCATAACGCTCCATGAAGCGCTCGCCTTCGGAGTTGACCAGATAGCCGCCTTCGCCGCGGGCGCCTTCGGTAATCAGGCAGCCGGAGCCGTAGATGCCGGTCGGGTGGAACTGCACGAATTCCATATCCTGCAGCGGCAGTCCCGCACGGGCCACCATGCCGCCGCCGTCACCGGTGCAGGTGTGGGCGGAAGTTGCCGAGAAGAAAGCCCGCCCGTAACCGCCAGTCGCCAGCACGACCATCTTGGCCGCGAAGCGGTGCATGGTGCCGTCGTCGAGGTTCCAGGCGATCACGCCCTGGCAGACGCCGTCGTCCGACATGATCAGGTCAAGCGCGAAATACTCAATGTAGAATTCGGCATTATTGCGCAGGGACTGGCCATAGAGCGTGTGCAGGATGGCATGGCCGGTCCGGTCTGCAGCGGCGCAGGTGCGCTGCACGGGAGGGCCTTCGCCGTAGTTCTGCATGTGGCCGCCGAAGGGGCGCTGGTAGATCTTGCCTTCCTCGGTGCGGGAGAACGGAACGCCGTAGTGTTCCAGCTCGTAGACCGCCTTCGGCGCTTCCCGGGCGAGGTATTCCATGGCGTCGGTGTCGCCGAGCCAGTCGGAGCCCTTCACCGTGTCGTACATGTGCCATTCCCAGCAGTCCGGCGTCATGTTCTTCAAGGACGCGGCGATACCGCCCTGAGCGGCTACGGTGTGGGAGCGGGTCGGGAACACCTTGGTGATGCAGGCGGTTCGAAGGCCCTGCTCGGCCATGCCGAGCGTTGCGCGCAGGCCCGCGCCACCGGCGCCGACCACGACGACATCATAGGTGTGGTCGACAAATTCGTAGGTCCTGGCCATCAGGGTCAGCCTCCAAAGCCAATCTTGAGAACTGCGAAGATGCAGCCGAAACCGATAAAGACGCAGAAGAAGACGTTCGCCATGAGGGTGAGGAACTTGATGCCCTCGCCATGGACGTAGTCTTCGATGATCACCTGCATGCCGAGCTTCATGTGGTAGACGCCGGAGAGGATCACCAGAAGCAGGATGATCGAGACAAGCGGGTTCTTCAGGGTCTCGATCACGTCACCGTGGGTGGAACCCTGCATCGAGATCACGAGGATCACGAAGAAGGAGATCAGGAAGACGTTGGCAACCGCGGTCAGCCGCTGCTTCCAGAAATGATCGGTGCCTTCCTTGGCGGAGCCAAGACCGCGAACCTTGTTCAAGGGGGTGCGCATATCGCTCATGACGCTCTCCTTCAGCGAACCGCGTAGCCGATGATCCACAGGATCAGCGTCAGGGAAACGGAACCGATGATGGTGGCCTTGGCGAGCCACTCGCGGGCTTCCTTGCCGAAGCCGGCGCCCATGTCCCAGATGAAGTGGCGCAGGCCGCCGAGCATGTGATGCACCAGCGCCCAGGTGAAGCCGAACAGGATCAGCCGGCCGATGAACGAACCGTAGATGCCGTTGACGAAATCGAAATAGGTGGGGCCGGCCGCCGCGGCGATCAGCCACCAGGCCAGAAGCACGGTGCCGAAATAGAGCGCCGCGCCAGTGATGCGGTGCAGGATCGACATGACCATCGTCAGAATGGGCTTGTATATCTGAAGATGGGGCGACAGCGGGCGGTTGCCCCGCAGATCGGCGTTCGACATGGAATTCCTCTCCCGTACGACGCAAGCTTACCTTTACGCAAACGTAAGCAAATCAAAGCGTTGTCTAGAGGCGTAATAGCGCCAACGCTTCCAAAGGTCAAAATATCCTATAGGCCAAAGCGAACTGAAACCACTTCTGAATCGTTTAAATATGATCCGGGAAATCAGTGACCTAAGCGTGAGGCTTGTCAGACGGGTGCGGAACGCCGAAGACGGACCAGCCGGTCACATGGGCAAAGCTCTCCATCGCCTCGGTGCCGAGCTTGGAATTGCCGTAGCGGTTGAGACCCGGCGACCAGACCGCGATCGATGCCCTCCCGGGGGAAATAACCAGGATGCCGCCGCCGACACCGCTCTTGCCCGGCATGCCGACCCGGAACGCGAAATCGCCGGAACCGTCATAATGGCCGCAGGTCATCATCAGCGCGTTGATGCGGCGGCGGCGCTCGATGGATACGAGCTTCGGCATATAAGGCGCGTCGACCAGGAACCGTCCGGCGAGCGCCAGCTGGCGGCAGCTCATTTCGACCGCGCACTGGTGGCAATAGGTGCCGAGCACCTTGTCGACCGAGGAGCGCATGTTGCCGTGCGAGGCAAGATAGTGGGCGAGGGAGAAATTGCGGTGCGCGGTGGCAAGCTCGGACTTCGCGACCTTCTCGTTCATGTGGATGCTGTCGTCGTCGCAGGCGGCGCGAATGAAACGCAGCAATTCGCCAAGTGCCTCGCGCGGACTTGAGCCTGCAAGATAGGTGTCGGTCGTCACCAGCGCACCGGCATTGATGAAGGGATTGCGCGGAATGCCGTCCTCGCGCTCCAGCAGCAGGATCGAATCGAAGGAAAGGCCCGAAGGTTCCCGGCCGACCCGGTACCAGAGCTGATCGCCGACACGGCCGAGGGCGAGCGCCAGGGCAAAGATCTTGGAGACCGACTGGATGGAAAAGGGCACGTCCGCATCGCCGGCGGAAAAGACCCGGCCATCGGCCAAAGCGATGGCGATGCCGAACTGGTCCGGATCGATCCCGGCGAGTTCGGGAATATAGGTCGCGACATTGCCCTTGTCGGGATTGCTTGCGGCGGCTTCCGCGAGCTCTACCAGCAGGTCCTGCATGGACTCCTCCTTAACGGAGGGGCACTTGGTCAGATTGCGGCGTCATATGCAAGGGATTGTTGGCGTGACGTGGTCCGATTTCCGGCGTCAGGAGGCGCCCGCAACCCGCATTCGCTCGGCAGCCAGCATCTTGAAGAGATGCAGCATGAAGATGGTGGCGAAGATCGGCGTCACCAGGTTGAGGATGGGCACGGCGAGCAGGCAGGCAATGATGAGGCCGGCAAGAAACACAGTGCCGCCCCTCGCCTTGCGAAAGGCTTTGGCCTCAGCCGGCGGCAGGAAGCGCATGGCGGCAAATTCGAAGAATTCCCGGCCGAGCAGATAGCCGTTCACGATGAAGAAGGCGACAAGATTGACGCCCGGAACGAGCAGCAGGATAAGCGCGAAGAGGTTGCCGAGAATGACGACGCCCGTGAACTTGATCGTCTGGACGATCGACTGGGCAAAGGGGACGGCCGTGCCCGGCCGGTCACCCGGATAATCCTTCTTGTCAACAACATCGGCGATCTCGTCCTGGAAGAGACCGGCAAACAGCGCGGAAATCGGCGCGATGAGGAAACCGAGCGCAAAAACGGCGCCTATGCCGGTCAGGATCGAGATCGACCATTCGATCCAGCCGACCCAGCCGGCGTCATTGCCGTATTCGGTTGCAGCGACACCGAGGAAATGGGTCACCAGCCATTGCAGGCCGATCCAGATCACCACGAGAATGGCGAGCGTGAAGCCGAGCATCTTCCAGAAGATCGCCCGGAACGGCGGCTTGAACACTTCGGACATGGCACGGGCAGCGGCTTGAAACATGGCACCTGCAACTGGTTCTTGGACACCCGCTTCGACATAAGTGCACGGGTCCGCAAGTGCAAGCCCGTCCGCCGGTTGCCTCCGGGTTGTCAGATCCTTTGCCTTCCTTAAACCCTGATCTAAACTTCCTGTTGTAGACACCTAAAACTGAAACTAGCCTGTGCAGACCGGCGGCACTGGCCGGTCTTCCCAATCATTCCCGGGTCTCGGCATGCTGCATCTCCATTTCAATTCCGACACCGACGTCAGCAAGGTTCTGGCACCCGAGGCGTTGAAGATGTTCCAGTTCGAATGGGGCATCTACCACAAGCTGGTGCGCAACAACGAAATGCAGCACCGGGAGATCGGCCGGCTGTTGCGGCAGGAGATCGACAGCAGGTTCGACCGGCCTTTCACCTTTCTCGATCTTGCCTGCGGCGACAGCAGTCTTGCCCACACGATCCTGAAGGATACGAAAGTCGTTCTCTACGAGGGCATCGACCTCTCCCGTCCGGCGCTCGAATGTGGTGCGGCCGTGATGAAGGACGTGCCCTATGAAGTCTCTCTCAACGAGGAGGACATGGTGACGGGCGTCCTTGCGCGGCGTGAAAGCGCCGACCTCATCTGGTGCGGCTTTTCCATTCATCACCTGAAACGCGAACAGAAACAGGACATGCTGTCTGCTATCCGCCGAGCGCTGAAGCCGGGAGGGATTTTTGTCACCGCCGATCCTGTCTGCCGCAAGGGGGAGACCCGGGCCGATTTCACCGGACGATGGCACGAGGAACTGCGCCTGCGCTTCAGGTCGCTTTCGGACGAGGAATTCGACCATCTCTGGCAGCATATCAGCACCTACGATTACCCCGAACCGCCGCAAGACTGGATCGCGATGGGTGAGGCAGCCGGGTTCTCCTCGAGCCGGCAAATCTACGGCTTTCCGGGCGACCTCTTCTGTGCGGCGTTCCTGTACGAGGCGTGAGCGGGATTTCCCTCAAGCGCGACGTGCACCTTGATCCAAGGCGAAGGACGACGCCCAACCGCAGCAGGTGCCGCCTCTCCCTCAGCCCGGTATGTTCAAAGTCCCGAAAAGGCAGCCTTCAAGGCCGCGACTGTGGCATCGCGGGCAGTCACGGTATCGATCGGTGTTGCCGGCGCGTTGGCCGGCGCGTTCCAGATCGGTGCGCTGTTCGGCAGGGGCTGGCCATTCTTGAGGCCGCGTGCCTGGGAATAGAGCCCGAAGCCGTCCTGGTCCCAATAGCCGTTCGGGAACCCGGCGGCGGGCGTTCCGCCCCACCAGGTATAGGCATTCGGCGCGCCGGGCTGGTTCCACCACTCGTCGCAATATTCAAAATAGTAGAGGCCGATGTTGAGGGCATGATTGCCGGCATCCGGGGCCACGCTGGCGATCACATTGGCCGCGTTCTGAATGGTTGCAGCATCCGCATAGATCGACCCGGCATTGCTGGGGTCCTTGTGACCTGTCGCCGGCATGCCCCATTCCGTCAGCAGTACCGGCTTGAGTGCGCCCGCCGCGACGGAATCGTAGCCGATGAGGCCGCCACCGCTTTCGAAGATCGAGTTGAAGTTCTGGGTCTGATAGGTGTTGACGCCCCAGAAATCCAGATCCGGAACCGTCGCCATGTAGCTCTGCGCATCGGTCGGGATCGGCGGCGCGTCATGGTCGGCCATCCCGACCAGTTTCTGATTGCTTCCCATCGCGTTCTTGGCCAGTGCGGCGAATGTCTGGACTTGCCCCCACCAGAACTCGACTTCGTCCAGGTTTGTCGGCGCAGAGGGCGGGTTGGGCCAGGTGACGACGGCGGAGTCCAGTTCGTTCTGGATGATGAAGCCGAGCACAGCCGGGTGGGAAGAGAGCTGCGCGACCGTTTCCTGCAGCACCTCGGTCCAGAAGGTGATCTCGCTTTCCGGGGTATTGTCGTACTTGTCTTTCCAGTACATGGCGTCCGGCATCGGTATGCCGGCCAGGACATAGAGCGGCTGGTTGCCGCCGTTCCAGCACTGGTCCAGGAAGTCCGTATGGGTCATCAACTGACCGGAATTCCAGGGTGAGGGGAATTTCCCGTCATTGGTCAGCTGCCGCGACAGCATGCTGTAGACGCGCACCGTATTGGCGCCGAGGGCGCGGATATTGCCCAGATCGCGCTGCCACAGCGCTTCCCAACCGGTAATCGTAATCTGCTGCCCGGGGGAAATCTCGACCTGGTACGTGTCCCAGAACCAGTCGCCGATAGCCGGGCCATCTGCATTGCTACCGTTGATGGGGCAAGGCGAATAGCAAACGCCCTTCAACCAGACAGGAGTTGCCGCTCCTCCGTCAAGGGACAGGTTGAGCGTTGCCACGGGCTGCGACGGCGTCGAGGTGTCAAGCGCAAGAGTCCAGTTGGTCGTATCTGCCATGGTATTTCCCCCCTAGGAAAATCGCCGGCCGGGCGCGGCCGCCAGGAGATCCTATACCATTGCGTGTATTTTCAGCAATTTCTATTCTGGATTTAACGCCTGCGGTGTATTCAAAACCGCGTCCGCGCCCTGAGCGCCTGGGCCAGCGTGCCCTCGTCCAGATAATCCAGCTCACCACCGACGGGCACGCCATGGGCAAGCCGGGTGACGTTGATGTCGAGATGGGCAAGCTGGTCCATAATGTAATGGGCCGTGGTCTGGCCTTCGACGGTGGCATTGATCGCCAGGATGACCTCGGAAAAACCTTCCGACCCGCAGCGCTCGATGAGCGAGGCAAGGTTCAGGTCTTCCGGGCCGATACCATCAAGCGGCGACAGCGTGCCGCCAAGGACGTGATAGCGGGCATTGATGGCACCTGCGCGCTCCAGCGCCCAGAGATCGGCGACATCCTCGACCACCACCAGCATGCCCGGATCGCGCTTCGGGTCGGAGCAGATGGTGCAGGGATCGGAGGTGTCGACCGTGCCGCAGGTGGAGCAGATGCCGATTTCCTTCACCGCGACGCCCATGGCCTCGGCGAGCGGGACCAGCAGCTGGTCCTTCTTCTTGATGAGATGCAGGGCGGCGCGACGGGCCGAACGGGGCCCGAGACCCGGCAGCTTTGCCAGGAGCTGGATCAACCGCTCGATCTCCGGACCTGCCACACTTTTCTGCGCCATGATGTTCTCTTCAATGCCTCACGGAGAAGACCCGAGAGGTTCGCCCCCTCACCCCTGAACTCATGAGATCAGAACGGCAGTTTCATGCCGGGGGGGAGGCCGAGACCGCCCATCAGTTCCTGGGTCTTTTCCTGCATCGCCTGTTCGATCTTGGCGCGCGCTTCCGTGTGGGCGGCGATGATCAGGTCTTCGAGGATTTCCTTTTCCTCTTCCTTCATCAGCGACGGATCGATGGCCAAGCCCTTCAGGTCGCCCTTGCCGTTGAGGGTGACGGTGACAAGGCCGGCGCCTGACGAGCCCTGGGCTTCCATCTCGACCATCTGTTCCTGCAGCGAGCCCATCTGCTCCTGCATCTGCTTGGCCTGCTTCATCATCTTCAGGAAATCCATCGGATCTCTCCTTTAAAATCGCTCCGCGACGCTGCCTGCGGCGCGTCAAAACCCATTCGGGGACTGCATGTAGAAGAACAAGGCGTCCCGATCAATCGTCTTCGTCGTCGCCGAGAGCCTCGTTCAGCAGCGGATCGGCGACCATCGGGTCGGTCAGCGCCACTTCGTCTTCCTCTGTCACCTGGACCTTCACATCGACCACCTTGGCGCCCGGGAACTGGGCAAGCAGGGCGGCAACGGTCGGATGGGACTTGGCATCGGAGAGAAGCTGCTGCTGGTTGGCTTCCTGCTCCTCGTGGATGGTCGGCCGGCCTTGCGTCCGCGAGACCACCACGAACCAGCGCTGGCCCGTCCAATCCGTCAGCTTGCGGCCGAACTCGCCGGCGATATCGGCCGGGGCATCCTCGGTTGGCTGGATCTCGATCTTGCCCGGCTCGAACTTCACCAGCCGCATCTGCCGCTGGATCTTCACCTTGAACGGGATGTCGCCCTTTTCGGATGCCAGCGCGGCGCAGTCGTAGAGATTTTTGAGACTATAGGCAGGTTGAGCCTGAACATCCGGCTGCGGCGCCATTTGCGGGGCTGCCTGCGGTGCCGGTTTCCCTCCCTGAATGGCGGAGAGCTGCGGCCGTCCGGTGGCCTGCATCGTCGGCCCGCCACCGGGATTGCCGCCAGGATTGCCGGAACTGTAATTCATGCCGACCGCCATGGCGGAAGGTCCGCCGCCGCCGGAAGGCGCACTGCCACCACCGGACGGCATCGCGCCGCCAAGCGGGTTCTGGCCGTTTCGGATCTGCGCCATCAGGTCGCCGGGGTCGGGCAGGTCAGCCGCATAGGCCAGGCGCACCAGCACCATGTCGGCCGCGGCGAGCGGCTTGGAGGCCGCCTGGACTTCCTGCACGCCTTTCAGAAGGATCTGCCAGGCCCGCGACAACAGGCGGACGGAAAGCTGCTCGGCGTAATCACGGCCACGGGCACGTTCAGCTTCGGTGACCGAAGCCTCGTCGGCCGATTTCGGCGCAACCTTCATGCGGGTGACCAGGTGTGTGAAATCCGCCAGATCCGTCAGCACGATGGCAGGATCTGCGCCGACTTCGTATTGCGCCTGCAACTCACCGAGCGCTTCCTCGATCCGGCCGGCCATGACATGGCCGAAAAGGTCGATGACGCGCGCCCGGTCGGCCAGTCCGAGCATCTGGCGCAGGTCGTCGGCCTCGATGGCGCCGGCACCGTGCGCCATCGCCTGGTCGAGCAGGGAAAGCGAATCGCGCGCAGAGCCTTCGCCCGCGCGGGCAATCAGCATCAGCGCTTCGTCGGAGATCCGGATGCCTTCCGCATCCGAGATCCGGCGCAGCAGGCCGATCAGCTTGGATTGTTCGATCCGGCGCAGGTCGAAACGCTGGCAGCGCGACAGGACGGTGATCGGAACCTTGCGGATTTCCGTCGTCGCGAAGATGAACTTCACATGTTCCGGCGGCTCTTCCAGGGTCTTCAGGAGACCGTTGAAGGCCGCATTCGACAGCATGTGCACTTCGTCGATGATGTAGACCTTGTAACGCGCCGTCGCCGGGCGGTAGCGGGCCGCGTCGATGATCTCGCGAATGTCGCCAATGCCGGTGTGGGAGGCGGCGTCCATCTCGATCACGTCGACATGACGGCCTTCCATGATCGCCTTGCAGTGGCTGCCTTCCTGGGCCAGCTTCACCGTCGGCTTGTCGGCGACACCCGGAACTTCATAATTGAGGCCTCGGGCAAGGATGCGGGCGGTGGTGGTCTTGCCGACCCCACGCACCCCGGTCAGCATCCAGGCCTGGGCGATACGGCCGGTGTCGAACGCATTTTCCAGCGTCTGCACCATCGGCTCCTGGCCGACGAGATCCTCGAAGGTCTTGGGCCGGTACTTGCGCGCCAGAACGCGGTAGGCGCCCTCGGCCGCTGCCGGTTTCGCCGCTCCGTGATCTGTCATCAATCCCGGCGCCTGACCGCCGCCATTTTCCGAAAAGCCTGTGTCGTCCATGAGCCGCACCATAACCATTTTTTCGCAAAACGGGACGGGCTTTTGAAAGTTTTTCTGTGCGTCTTCTGCCCCCGGCAGCATGGTGGCCCGGAACCCGGCGGCAGCCACCGCATTGTCCAGGTGAGGCCGGACCATTCCACCTGCCACTTACCCGGGAGACATCATGCGCATGAAGCTCACGAATGACTTGATCAGCCTGGCTTTCCAGGCTCCCTACGTCATTGCCCTGAGATGCCAGCAGCTTGCGGCAAGCACCCTGTTCGGATCTCCGGGAAACACACCTGAACTGCAGCGTATGGTATCCGAAAAAGCCGCCGCCTTCGTCGAGAGTACGGTGTCCTGGAATACGGCGCTGACGGCAATGAACCTGGCGCTCATCCGGAATTTCTGGCTCGGACGGCGCCTCCACCTTTCACATCGTCAAAGTACGCAGCTTATCGGCAGGGCCGTTGGCCCCTATGCCAAGCGCGTGCGCGCCAACAGCCGCCGCCTGAGCCGACACTGATCGCACGATGGCCGTCAGGTCTGACGCGTTTCAAGCCTGAAACCGGTCCGGCAGGAGAAACCGCGTGCGGGCATCCGGCGAGGTGATCCGCGCGTCGGAATACCACCTACTCATAAGCGCGCGGGACAGGAGGTCCGGGTTTTTCTGCAGGAATTCACCGAAGCTGTCGTGCGGCGTGTCCGCCATTCGCTCCGACAGAATGCCGAGAAACGACAGCGTAATGGTCGTGTTGAACTTCTCCGGTACGCCTGCTCCGGCCGCCAGGGTGCGCAAGGCCCGGCCGTAGCGGGCGGCGGCGTCCAGAAAATCGTGTTTTTGCAGGAGCTGGCAGGCAACGCCAATATGATCGACATGGCTAAAGCCCGACGCCTCCAGCGTTCCCGCCTCGAAACTTTCCGTCAGAACCTCGTAGGTCTTGAGGTCGCTCATCTCACTTCTCCCTCAGCCTGTGGCTATCTTCCGCACCCAGATCGAGATCGTAGACACTCTTGAGCTGCCGAATCTTGTCCAGGGTCGTATCGGAAAAGGGCGGCTTGTTCTCGAAAGCATGCAACGTCATGCCCTCGATCAGGTCGCCAAGACTAATATCCAGATGCTCCGCCAGGCCCTTCAGCACCTTGAGCAGCCGCTTTTCCAGACGCACGCCGGTCTGGACCCGTTCGATTGATTTTTCCATTTTGGTATTTTGGTACTAAGGTACCTCTTTGTCAATCGGAGGTGTCAAGTTGGTGCAGCCGAGATGCGAAGCCACGTATTTTTCAGAGCTTGCCCCCTGCTCCCCTCCTCCCAATTAAAGCGTGTCGCGTTCATTTGAATTCACGTGACCCGCTTTATCTCGTTTTTGACGCACGTCTTTTTGCGAAAAACCGGATCCCACTTTTTCGCGACGTGCTCTAGGGCGGAGCAATCGCGCATGGCGAGGTCGGCTCCCTCTCCCATTGGGAGAGGGTTGGGGTGAGGGAACAGACTTCTCGGGTATCCGCTGGACTTTGCCCCCTCACCTGGCGCGTTTGCGCCGATCTCTCCCAATGGGAGAGGTAAATTGGGGCTCGGCAGCTTCCAGCAGATGTATGCGATTGCCCTGCCCTCAAAGGGGGAGAGTGGAGCAAGGGGCAACGCTTCGGGGTCTCGCGGTCGCCTCAATTTGACGGTCGTCGCACGAAGAACGGAGGGCCAAACCGCGACACCGGGCCGTAACTGTCAAATTGATTGACCGCCCAAAAACAAAAAGCACCGCGGTTATCCGGCGGTGCTTCCAGCAAAGCTTCAAGCTTTTGATAGGGTGGGAGGCTGGCACGGCGACCCGTGCCGAGGCTCGTTAGGGCTGCTTCCTTCCGGACCTGACCCGGTTGGCGAGTGGCTCGTCCACCACCAACCTCCCGAGGGCCTTATATCAGAAGGGGCATGGGGTTTGGCAAGAGGGCGTTCCCGGTTTTTTCTTTGCCGGAAAACCGGGCGTATCAGGCCCCTGGTGACGCCGGTCAGGGTCTTAGGCTGGCGAGCTTCAGGCCGAAGCACATGAAAATTAGGCCGGTTGCCCCCTTCAGCCAGCGCTGGAAGGCCGGATTGCCGGCGGCCCGGGTCATCCGCGATAGCAGCAGGATCATCGAGCCGAACCAGACCATGTTGATCGCCGCATGGATCATGACCAGTGAAAACGCCGCCATCACCGCTCCCTCGCCCACCGGGATGAACTGCGGGAAGGCGGCAAGATAAAACATGGACACCTTGGGATTGAGGGCATTGGTGAGAAACCCTTCGCCAAAGGCACGCACCAGAGTCCGTTTGCGCTTTGCCGGCGCGACGCCCGTTGCAAGTGTCTTGCCGGAAATTGCATCGCGCAGGGCCTTCAGCCCAATCCAGCAGAGATAGGCCGCCCCCAGCATCTTGACGATGAAGAAGGCTTCCGCCGAATGGACCAGAAGGACCGAAATGCCAAGGATCGACAGCGTGCCGTGCAGGAAGAACGCGGTAACGAAACCGCCGATATTGGCAAAGGCCGCCGAGCGGCCGGAGGTCGGCACAGTCTTGGCAATCAGGACGCCGTTCGGACCCGGCGACATCACCAGAAGGCTGGTCACCAGCGCGAAACTCAGGACTGTTTCCAGGGTCATCTTTTTCAACCGGAGCTCGCGGAAACAACCCTGGGTCTTGCGGTAGCAGGCGGTTTCACGGGGGGCAATTGGGAAGGGTTGCGAAAACCAGTTCACAACCGCGCCACTCTACTCCTATGCTGGCCGAAAGCAATCGCCAAGCGCTGCCCTTCAGCCGCCGTTGATTGACTTCCCTGGATTGCCTCAACTGGATCAACCGGCATGTCATTTTTCAATCTCAATCCGCGCCTTGAGGGCGACAGTTTTTCCGTCACAGACCTGACGCTGTGCGCTGTACGGCTGATGAAGGACGCCAATTATCCCTGGCTGCTGCTCATCCCGCGCCAGCCGGATCTGGTGGAAATCATCGACCTTTCCGAAGCGGACCAGCAGCAGCTGATGCGGGAGATCGCGCAGGCGAGCCGGGCTCTGCGCGAGGTCTCCGATTGCGAGAAGCTCAATATCGGCGCGCTCGGCAATCAGGTGTCGCAATTGCATGTGCATGTGATCGGCCGCTTCCGCGATGATGCCGCTTGGCCGGGCCCGATCTGGGGCGTGGAACCGCCGCTTGCCTATGACCATGACAAGGCTGAAACCCTGATCGACCGGCTCCAGCAGGCGCTTGCCGAAGACAGTAGCGACTGAGAATGCACCGCCGGCAGCCCCGCGCAGTGCCGTCTCATTCTGCATCGAGAAGTTACCTGACACAGATCCTGTAAGCGGTTTCCCTCAAACGCAGGCTGGTCTAGGGTCACCCCATTGCAACCTTGCCCTTTTGCCTTTCAAGGACCTGACCATGGACGCCACTTCCGCCGAGCTCAAGCCGATGGAGATGAGTTTTCTCGGCAATACGCTCGACCGGCAATCGACGCGACGCGGCGACACGGCCTATCTGAAGGACCTCCTGGAAAAGCCCGATACGGAAATCGTGCTCTCCACCGACCGGACGCTGGTTTTCAAGGCAGGCCAGCCATTGAAGCTGGGGCACGATCTGGACAGCGCCATCGCCCTTGGTGCCGTGCGTCAGGAAATGATCTTCCTCGGCCTCAGGCAGGAAAACGGCCAGGCCCTCTTTGCAACCGTGTTGCCGCACATGGACGAGGATCTGGCTGACCGGCCAGACCTGCAACTGATCGACCTGCGCACGCTGGCACTGCAGACCGCGTTGCCGCCGGAAGACCTGGGCGCCCTGGCGCAGGCGCGGGCCCTGATCCACTGGCACCGAACCCACCGTCACTGCTCCCGCTGCGGTGAAAAGAGCAATCTTTCGGAAGCAGGATACAGGCGCGACTGCCCTTCCTGCGGCGGCCAGCATTTTCCACGGACCGACCCTTGCGTGATCATGCTGATTACCGACGAGAGTGGCGAAAAGGCCCTGCTCGGCCGTCCCTCACGCTTGCCGGAAGGCATCTACACGACACTCGCCGGTTTCATGGAGCCGGGAGAGACCATCGAACAGGCCGTGCGGCGGGAGACGTTGGAAGAAAGCGGAATTCATGTCGGCGATGTGCGCCTGATTTCCAACCAGCCTTGGCCCTTTCCCTCGAACCTGATGCTCGGCTGCACCGGCACGGCGACCAGTTCCGTCATCAACATCGAGGACGATGAACTGGAAGACTGCAAGTGGTGCCACCGCGACGAGGTGCTGCAGATGGTGGCGGGCAATCATCCGGAAGGTCACCGCATCCCGCCGTCGATCTCCATTGCTTTTGAACTCATTACCGGCTGGCTGGAGAACCGTCCCTGATGACCTGGTGCATTTACCTGACCCATCCGGAAGTCCGGATCGATCCGGACATTCCCGTGCCCGATTGGAGCCTTTCCGATCTCGGCCGGGAGCGGGCCCTGAAGGCAACCGCCCTGCCCTTTGCCGCCGACATTGCCCAGGTGATTTCGAGTGCGGAGAAGAAGGCTGTCGAGACCGCGAAGATCTTTTGCGCACGCCGAAGCGTCTTCCACCGGACCCTGCCGTTCCTGCATGAAAACGACCGCAGCGCGACGGGTTTCCTGCCGCCGGAAGAATTCGAAAAGACCGCCGACGCCTTCTTCGCCGATCCCTATACATCCATTCGCGGCTGGGAACGGGCCATCGACGCCCAGAACCGGGTCGTCACCGGCATCAAAAGCGCCCTGCGCCACATTCCGGACGAGCACCCGGTGCTCTTCGCCGGTCACGGCGCCGTCGGCACGCTGTTGATGTGCCATCTGATGGGTGCGCCGATCGACCGCGGTCACGACCAGACCCGCGGCGGCGGCTGGTATCGCTTCGACAAGGCCTGGCTCACGACACAGGCCGGACGGCATTTGGCTTGGACAGAGCTCTGAGCGTGGTCGGCTCAGGGACCGGTTCGTGTTAGGTTTGGGACCAAATCGGCTTCGGCAACTACGCGGCTAATGGTCCGTCGGGATTTTGTGGCCAGTCAGACGCCAACTGCACGACCTCATCCTGAGGAGGGCTTTCAAGCCCGTCTCGCAGGATGGGCGGCATGTTCGGCGCAAGTGGCCCATCCTTCGAGACAGCGCGTTGCGCTTCCTCAGGATGAGGGGTGTGTTTTGGAGCCACGCCTGAAATGGGAGCTTGCCGTGTTTCGACTTTTTCTGAATCTGGTACTCGTACCATCCACCGCAATCGCGTTGCTCGTGGCTCCTGCCTGGGCCGGTCAGTACGACGCCCAGTTCCGGCAGTTTCTGGAAAGCGAAATCGGGCCGGCGGCGCGGCAGGCTGGTGTCAGCCAGGCAACCCTCGACCGGGAACTGAAAGGCCTGACGCCCGACACCTCGTTGCCGGGCCTCGTCGGTCCGGGCGGCAAGGGCACACCGCCGAAGATCAACTTCCAGGCCGAATTCTCGTCGCCAAGCCGGTATTTCCGCGACAGCCAGTTCAATGCGCTGGTTCCGCGCGGGCGCTCGCTGATGCAAAAACATGCCGCCACCCTGTCGAAGATCGAGGCAAAATACGGTGTCCCCAAGCGGATCATCCTGGCGATCTGGGCACGCGAATCCGGCTATGGCGGCGCCAAGATCCCCTATGACGCCATTCGCGTTCTGGCGACCCAGGCCTTCATGGGCCAGCGGCCGGAGTTTTTTTCTCAGGAACTGGTGATGGGTCTGAAGATCCTCCAGAACGGCGATGTTTCGCGCGCGGCGATGAAAAGCTCCTGGGGCGGGGCCATGGGCCAGCCGCAATTCCTGCCATCCTCCTTCTTGAAATACGCAGTCGATTTCGATGGCGACGGCCGGCGCAATATCTGGACCTCCGAGATCGACACCATGGCCTCGATCGCCCATTACCTCTCGGCCCATGGCTGGGTGGCAGACAGGGACTGGGGGTATGAGGTCCATCTGCCGGAAAATGTTTCCTGCACGCGGGAAGGACCGGACAACCGGCAGAAGATTTCAGACTTCGTGCGTGAAGGCGTCCAACGGGTCAGCGGCAAGCCCTTTCCCGCCAACGAGGTCAACCGGCCGGGCAATATCCTGCTTCCCGCCGGGCGCTACGGCCCGGCCTTCATCGCGACGGAAAATTTCTACGTCATCAAGGACTACAACGAGAGCGACACCTACGCGCTCTTTGTCGGTCATCTGGCGGACCGCTACGGCAACAACCAGGGTTTTGCCGGCGAGTGGAAACCGATGAAGGAGACCACCCGGGGGGCTGTCCGCAACCTGCAGCAACGCCTCGAAGGTCTCGGCCACGATGTCGGAGGTTCCGACGGCCTGATCGGCTTCAAGACCCGCCGCTCCATCGGCAAGGACCAGGAGACGAACGGCTTCTTTGCCACCTGCTGGGTGGGGTGAAGCAGGCCCGATAACATAAGGGTCAGCTGTTTCAGTGCTCTGCCTGCTCTGACCTGATTACCTGATCGAGCCGCTCCTCCTCCTGGATCTGCCGCAGGGCGCTATCGATCGTTGCCTTGAACCGCACACGCGGCGGCCGGACATTGTGGGCGATCAACATACGGCGCGCCTGCTGCGACGCTCCGGTTATGAAAAAGCGGACACCGGCACGCTTGGCTTTCCGCACCGCGCTCTCGATCACGCTGGCAGCCGTGGAGTCGAGGAACGGCACTGCCGCGCAGTCGAGCACAAAATTGCGCCGCTGGTCGGAGATCCTGTCGAGGACTGCCCCGACCGTGGAAGCGGCCCCGAAGAAGAATGCACCGGAAATGCGGTAGATCACCGTGTGCGGGTCGCTGGCACTTTCACCACGATAAGCCGGACGGTTGCCGTTTGTCCGGTCGGCCACGTCATCATTGGGAGGCGGCACATGCGCCTCAATCGCAATCGCCTTTGACATCCGGTCGATGAAAAGCACGGCGCCAAGCGCAAATCCGACCACGATCCCCTCGGTAAGATCCCGGAAGATGACAAGCAGGAACGTTATGAGCAGCACAAGGGCATCGCCGCGCGAGGAGCGCATCAACGCGATGAAGGCGTGCTTCTCGATCATGTTCCAGGCGACCACGGCGAGAACGCCTGCGAGGGCGGCAAGCGGGATGTAGCTTGCAAGCGGTGCCGCCACCAGCATGAAGCCCAGCAGAAACAGCGCATGCAGCATCCCTGCGACGGGGCCATGCGCGCCCGCCCTGACATTGGTCGCCGTACGTGCGATGGTGCCGGTGGCGCATATCCCGCCGAAAAGTGCGGAGGCGATATTCGCCACGCCCTGGGCGACAAGTTCGCAATTGGACCGGTGGCGGCGCCCCGTCATGCCGTCCGCAACAACAGCCGACAACAGCGATTCAATCGACCCCAGGAGCGCGAACGCCAAAGCGTCCGGCAGGAGGGCGATCACACGCTCGGTGCTCATGGGCGGCAGCGACGGCAACGGCAGGCTGCGCGGGATACCGCCAAAGCGGGTGCCGATTGTTTCCACCGGCAGGGCAAACAGCGCGGCGGCGAGGGAAGCGGCTGCAACCGCGATCAGCATGCCTGGCCACCCCGGCCGCAAGCGCTTCAAGATCAGGATCGTGCCTATGGTGATCGCCGCCATGGCAACCGCCGGCGGCGTTGCCGTCGGCGCCGCATCGGCGAGAGCCGCCAGTTTCGCCAGGAGTTCACCCGGCTCGCCTCCCGGTAAGCTCAGGCCAAACAGGTCCTTGAGCTGACTGGCAAAGATGATCACGGCTATGCCGGCAGTGAAGCCGACCGTCACCGGATAGGGAATGAACTTGATATAGGTGCCGAGCCGAAGGTAGCCGGCAACCAGCATGAAGACGCCCGACATCATGGTCGCCAAGAGGAGACCGTCCAGGCCCTCGCGATGCACGGTCGCCGCGACAAGCACGATGAAGGCTCCTGCCGGACCGCCGATCTGGAACCTGCTGCCGCCCAGGGCCGAAATCAGGAAACCGCCGATAATGGCGGTGTAGAGACCGCGTTCGGGAGAGACACCCGAGGCAATCGCAATTGCCATGGAGAGCGGCAATGCCACGATGGCGACGGTGAGCCCCGCGGTGGCGTCTGCACGCAGCTGATGCCATCCATACCCTTCGCGAAACACCGTGACGAGTTTGGGTGTGAAAAGCTCGACGAATGTCGGCTTGGAATATCGCGCTGTGGCCGGATCGCCGACCGGGGTCGCCGTATGCACCTGCTACTATGCCTCCTACTCTTTCGACCGGTCCCGGTTCAGACCGGTGGCCGTGGACAAATCACTGCCGTTCCGTCGTGCTGCCGGATGATGCCGGCTCTGCGAGCCTCACACCGCGGCCACCGCGGTCGCTCGACTGGTTCTCGCCAATCAACTCCACACCGCAGGCATTGAGAGCCTCGACAACCTTGGTCAGCGTTTCGATCACACCGCGCACATTGCCTTCACTTGCTTCCATGCGCTGTATCGTCGGCACCGACACGCCCGCTCTTTCCGCAAGCGTCTTCTGGTCGATGCCAGCGAGCGCGCGCGCTGCGCGCATCTGTGCGGCCGTGATCATGAATCTTATCCCCTCTATATTAATATGCAAGTATAAAACATTTTTCTTGATGTTTCAAACATCATTATTGAGCGATGAGCTATCACCTTCCCATCCTTCCCACTTCCATCCATCAAAACTGATTTCGACGGATATTCGCCGTCGCGCCCCTAAAGCGCGCCTCCGTTCGCTCGAATTCACGTGACCTGCTTTTCTCTCTTCAGGGCGCGCGTCTTGTTGCGAAAAGCCGATGCCTACTTTTCGCGGCGTGCTTTGAACGCGAGCAGCCGTAATTCCCGGCCTGCGTCGACACAGAAGCGCGTGTCACGAATTTTTCACTTTCATTTTTTATTGTTTTACGATAATTAATCACCGTTACTCAAAATGGAGTTTTCCCATGTTCGGTCTGAAGATCCGGCGCACGCTGCTGGCGCGGCGCGCGAAAACCCTTTGTCTTGCCTTGTTCCTGGCCGCGGCGGCTTCGCCGCAGGCAATGAGTGCCGGGCTCGACGATTTCAACCCGGCGACGACGGACCCGGATCTCTTCCGCATTGCCGTCCTCCATTCCGACCGGCTGGCCGTGCCGGTGGGCGCCGCCCGGATGCTGGTCGTCATGCGGGACCGCAAGACGGGCAAGGTGGTGCAGGAAAAGGAAATCAAGCTGCAGCAGACGGGTGTGAAAGAAAACCTTGCCGGGGTGCAGACGGAGCGGGCGGACGAAGAGGTGTCCGTTTATCGCATTCCCACCCGCCAGGTCGAAGAGCTGCGTGCGCTGCAGGCCAAGTTCCTTGCCTTGCCGAAAGCCCGGCAGGAGACCATCGGCGGCACGCTCTCCATCGATGTTACCGGCTGCAAGCGTGATGCAGCCGATACCGGCCGCATGCTGATCTCGACCTATATCAAGACGTCCGAGCTGCCGGAATTCATCGTCCTCGAAAAGGACTACGATCTCAGGAACGTGCCGGCGGGTGCAGTCCCCCACAGCCAGGATCCGGTCCGGCCCTGTTCCTGAGCCGCCTCAGCAACCGGGTGCGCGGACTGCCAGTCGCTCCCGGAGCCTTTCCAACACCAGCGAACTTTCCGCTTCAGATGACAGTCTCCATGCAATTTCCTCTTCGCCGGTTATTTCCCCCCGCCTTCGCCCTTGCCACCGCCCTGCTGCTTGCCACCTGCGGTCACGTTCCGATTGCCTCCATGGTCAAGCTTGCCGATTTCGATCTTCTGAAGACCGATCCCGCCAAGCTCAGGGTCGCGGTCCGCTACCCTGTCAGCATCCGCATCCCGGAAGGCGGCGCCAAAATGATGCTGACCCTCAAGGACAAGGCCAGCGGCAGACTGCTGCTGGAGGAAAGACTTGTCTTTGTGAAGGTCACTTCACGCGCGGAAAAGGCGGAACTCAGCGCAGAACTTCAGGAAGGTCGGCGGATAGAGATCTACCGGCTGCCCGAGGACAGGATTCCGGCTTTCCGGGCTTTTCAGACCCGGCTGTCCGCCATGAGCAAGGGCGAGCGGGAGAAGATCGAGGGCAGCATGGAAGTCAGCGTCGACGGCTGTCTGGCCTTTTCAGAAAAGCCGTCGAAGATCCTCATCAGCACATATCTGAGGGCTGACGAACTTGGCGGCTTCATTCCGCTATTGCGCGATGTCGACCTCAAAGAGCAGATGAAGAGCGCGAAAGGAGACGGAGAGGAAGCACTCCCGCGTTGCCGGGAACAGCTCCCGGAGGAATGATGCCGGCCTCATGTCAGGCGGATCGCCTTTTCCAATAGCGACGGAAAGCAATGATCGCCCACAAACCTTCGGCGATCAGAAAGGGAATCGACCCGATCAGCCAGGCATAGACGCTCGCCAGCAGGCAGCCTGCGGAGAAAGCGAGAATGAACAGCGGGTGCCGGTTTTCAAGCGCGTAGCTCGCAACCATGATCACGACCGCCACCAGCCCGAGATGCTCCACCATGCCGATCAATCCCGCTTGCCGGTTCGCAGTTCAAACGCTCACCACGCCTTCCGACGCCGCTTCCAGCCGGAAGGCCGCCGCCATCAGGGCCTTGGTGTAGTCCGATTGCGGCGCGTCGAAGATCTGTTCGGCAGGCCCTGCCTCCACCACCTTGCCCTGACGCATGACGATGACCTCGTTGGCCAGGGCGCGCACCACCTTCAGGTCGTGGGAAATGAAGAGATAGGCGAGGCCATGGGCTTTCTGCAGATCGCGCAGGAGATCCACCACCTGGGCCTGGACGCTCATGTCGAGGGCGGATGTCGGCTCGTCCAGCATGACGAATTTCGGCTCCAGAACCATCGCCCTGGCGATGGATATGCGCTGACGCTGGCCGCCGGAAAACTCGTGCGGGTAGCGGTGGCGGGTGGCGGCGTCGAGACCGACCTCCTCCAGCGCCTTGGCGACCTTGCGGTCGCGTTCCTCCGGCGAGAGGTCCGGAAAATGCACCTGCAGGCCCTCGCCGACGATATCGGCGACCGACATGCGCGGGCTGAGCGCGCCGTAAGGATCCTGGAAGACGATCTGCATGTCCCGTCTGAGCGGCCGCATCTCCTTCCAGGAGTTCTTCTGGATTTCCTGGCCCTGAAAGGCGATCCGGCCGGTGGAGGAGATCATGCGCAGGATGGCAAGGCCCAGTGTCGTCTTGCCCGAACCGCTTTCGCCGACGATGCCGAGGGTCTGGCCCTGGCGAACCTCAATGTCGATGCCGTCGACGGCCTTGATGTGGTCGACCGTGCGGCGCAGCAGGCCGCGCTTGACCGGGAACCAGACCTTCAGGTCGTCGGCCTGTACGACAATTGGCTTTGCCTTGTCCGTTGCCGGCGGCTGGCCCTTGGGTTCCGCGGCCAGGAGGTGCTTGGTATAGGCGTGCTGCGGCCGGTCGAAGATGTCGGCAACCGGCCCCTGTTCCACGATCTTGCCACCGGTCATGACGCAGACCCGGTCGGCGAACTTGCGTACGATGCCGAGATCGTGGGTGATGAAGAGCATGGCCATGCCGTGCTTCTTCTGGAGATCCTTCAGGAGCTGCAGGATCTGCGCCTGCACCGTGACATCGAGCGCGGTTGTCGGTTCGTCCGCAATCAGGAGGTCCGGCTCGTTGGCGAGTGCCATGGCGATCATGACGCGCTGGCGCTGTCCGCCGGAGAGCTGGTGCGGATAGGAGTTGAGACGCTTTTCCGGGTCGCGGATGCCAACCTGGGTGAGCAGTTCCAGCACCCGCGCACGGGCCTGGGTTTCGCCCATGCCGCGATGGATCTTGAGGATTTCCGCGATCTGCCTTTCCACCACATGCAGCGGATTGAGCGAGGTCATCGGCTCCTGGAAGATCATCGAAATGTCGTTGCCGCGCACCTTGCGCATGTCCGCATCCCTGGCGGCGAGGAGGTCCTGGCCGTTCATCAGGATCTTGCCCGACGGATGGGACGCCGCCGGATAGGGCAGCAGTTTCAGGACCGACAGGGCCGTGACGGACTTGCCCGAGCCGCTTTCACCGACAAGCGCAACGGTCTCGCCCTTGTTGATGTCGAAAGAAATCCTGTCGACGGCAAGCGACTGCTGGCCGCCCTGCGTGAAGGCAACCGAGAGATCCTCAACGGAAAGGAGCGTGTCTTTTGTCATCAGTCTTTCCTCACCCAAGGCTCTTGCGCGGATCGAAGGCATCGCGCACGGCTTCGCCGATGAAGATCAGCAGGCTGAGCATGAGCGAAATCACCACGAAGCCGGTGATGCCGAGCCAGGGAGCCTGCAGGTTGTTCTTGCCCTGGGCGAGAAGTTCCCCGAGCGAAGCGGAGCCCGGAGGCAGGCCAAAACCAAGGAAGTCGAGCGCGGTCAGGGTCGAAATCGAGCCGTTCAGGATGAAGGGCATGAAGGTGAGCGTCGCGACCATGGCGTTGGGCAGCAGGTGCCGCCACATGATGACGGGGTTGGAAACGCCCAGCGCCCGGGCGGCCGATATATACTCGAAATTCCGGCCGCGCAGGAATTCCGCCCGAACAACCCCGACCAGCGCCACCCAGGAGAACGCCAGCAGGATCGTGAACAGGGTCCAGAACCCGGGCACGAGGAACGAAGACACGATCAGGATCAGGTAGAGCGTGGGAACCGCCGTCCAGATTTCGATGAAACGCTGGAAAAACAGGTCGACCCAACCGCCATAATAGCCCTGCACCGCACCGGCAGCGATGCCGATGACGGAAGAGGCCAGCGTCAGGCTGAGGCCGAAGAGCACGGAAATGCGAAAACCGTAGACCAGCCGTGCAAGCACGTCCCGGCCCTGGTCGTCCGTGCCGAGCCAGTTCCAGTTGCCGGTGACACAGTTGGGATCTTCAGCGCCCAGCGGATAGCGCGCGCAGCGCTCTTCCTTGTCCATCGTCCAGGAGGGCGGCGCGGGTGCGGGCACCGGGATATCGGTGTTCACGGTCCGGTAGGAGTAGCGCACCGGCGGCCAAAGCATCCAGCCGTTGGCATTGATCTCTTCCTGGATAAAGGGATCGCGGTAATCGGTAACGGCCAGGAAACCGCCGAATTTTTCCTCCGGATAGTCGATGAAGACCGGCGCCAGCAACTCGCCCTGGTAGGAGACCAGGATGGGTCTGTCGTTGGTCAGGAATTCCGCCAGCAGTGCGAGCACGAACAGGACGAGGAAGATCCAGAGGGACCAGAAGCCGCGCTTGTTGGCCTTGAAATTGGCAAGGCGCCGCTGATTGATTGGCGACAACCGCATTTTCCTGGGCGGTGGCGCGGCTTCCTCGGGCAGCGGATTGAGGACATCGTAGCCGGCCGTTTCCATATCCTTGGCCAAGCGGGAATCCATGTCTCAGACCTCCCGGCTTTCGAAATCGATGCGGGGATCGATCCAGGTGTAGGTGAGGTCGGACACAAGACTGACCAGGAGACCAAGAAGGCCGAAGATATAGACGGTCGCGAAGACGACCGCATAATCGCGGTTGATCACCGATTCAAAGCTGAGAAGGCCAAGGCCGTCGAGCGAGAAGATGGTTTCGATCAGGAGTGCACCGGCAAAGAACGAGGAAATGAAGGCCCCCGGAAAGCCCGCCACCACGATCAGCATGGCGTTGCGGAAGACATGACCGTAAAGCACCTGGCGCTCGGTGAGCCCCTTGGCCCGTGCCGTGACGACATATTGTTTTCGGATCTCGTCCAGGAAGGAGTTTTTGGTCAGAAGCGTCGTGGTCGCAAAGGCGGAGAGGGCCATGGAGAGGAGCGGCAGCGTCAGGTGCCAGAAATAGTCCGCGATCCGCTCGGGCCAGGAAAGCTGCTCCCAATTGTCGGAGACCAGACCGCGCAAGGGGAAAATGTCCCAGAACGACCCGCCGGCAAAGAGCACGATCAGAAGAACAGCGAAAAGGAAGCCGGGGATCGCATAGGCCACGATGATGACGGCGGATGTCCACACATCGAAGGAGGAGCCATCCGTCACCGCCTTGCGGATGCCGAGCGGGATCGAGATGAGGTAGGAAAGCAGCGTCATCCACAGCCCCAGCGAGATCGAGACCGGCAGCTTCTCCTTGATCAGATCGATGATCTTGATGTCGCGGAAATAGCTCTCGCCGAAATCGAAGCGGGCATAGTCGCCGAGCATCTTCAGAAATCGCTCCAGTGGCGGCTTGTCGAAGCCGAACTGGGCTTCCAGTTCCTTGATGAATTCGGGATCGAGCCCTTGCGCACCGCGGTATTTCGACGTCACGGCATCTGCCGAGGCAGCGCCGCTGCCGCCCGAGGCATCGTTGCCGGCGCCCATCATATCGCCGCCGCCACCGCCGATGCGGGAGGTTGCCGAGACATCCGTCCCCTGAAGCTGGGCGATGACCCGTTCAACCGGGCCGCCGGGTGCGAACTGGATGATCACGAAATTGACGGCCATGATGCCGACCAGCGTCGGTATCATCAGCAGCAAACGGCGAAGGATATAGGCGCCCATGAAGTGTGTGCATTCCCTTTATCGTCTGGCCTTCTGAAGCGGGCCGAAGGTGTCGCGATGCTTGAGCCTGGTTTTGCCGACGCCAGGGCCAGCCGTTCCAGTCCCTCGCCAAATCCTCACGCAACCGCGCGTCCGGCGGGCTGCAATCGACCACAGGATATCCCGGAAGATTACCCGCCTTTGCCGAGTTTTTTAGACTTTTCCGTGTCTATCCACCACAGTTCTTCCACGGGGAAGAAGTAGCGCGGCGGTTCCTCGGGAAAGCCGTAGATATCCCACATGGCGACAGTGTGGACATTCTTGAACCACTGCGGGACCCAGTAGTGACCGGCCCTCAGAACCCGGTCGAGGGCTCGTGCGGCGGTGTCCATTTCCTCGCGGGAGCGGGCCTCGATCACCTTGTCGATCAGCGCATCGACGACCGGGCTGGCAATCCCGGACATGTTGTAGGTGCCTGGCGTCGCGGCCGCTTTGGATCCCCAGATTTCCCGGATCGAGTCCGACAGCGTCGGCCCGAGGCTGAGCCTTCGGCTGGCGATGTCGAAATCATAGTCGTTGAGGCGCGATTCATACTGCGCCGGATCGACAATGCGCAGGTTGGCCTTGATGCCGAGCCGCTCCAGGTTCTTGATGAACGGATTGACGATGCGCTCGAATGCGGTGGTGTTGTTGAGGAACTCGATCGTCAGTGGGGCGCCGTCCGGGCCGATGAGGTCCGTTCCCTTGCGCGTATATCCGGCTTCCGTCAGAAGCTCGTTCGCCCGTTTCAAGAGCGTGCGGTCATTGCCCGAGCCGTCACTCACGGGCTGCACGACCGCTTCACCGAAGACGGCCTCCGGCAGCTGGTCGCGGAAGGGTTCCAGCAGGGCCAATTCGGCTTCCGAGGGCAGGCCTTCGGCCTTCATGTCGGAGTTTTCGAAGAAGGACTGCGTTCGGGTGTAGAGACCGTAGAAGAGGTTCTTGTTCGACCATTCGAAGTCGAATGCATAGCCAAGTGCCTCGCGCACGCGCGGATCCTTGAACTTGTCGCGGCGCACATTCATGAACCAGCCCTGAGCGCCCGAGGGACGCCCGTCCGGAAGCTCCCGGCGCACCACCGAGCCGTCCTCGACAGCAGGAAAATTGTATTCCGTCGCCCAGGTCTTGGAGGTGAATTCCTCCCGGTAGAGAACATCGCCTTTCTTGAAGGCCTCGAAAGCCGGTTGCCGCTCGCGGAAGAACTCGACGCGGACTTTCGCGAAATTGAATTGCCCCCGGGTCACCGGTAGGTCCTTCGCCCAATAGTTTTCCACCCGGTGATATTCGACATAGCGGCCGACCGCATGTTTGCCGACCTTGTAGGGACCTGAACACAGCGGCGGCGTCAGCGTGGATTGCCTGAAATCATAGGCGGTATAGTAGCGCTTGGAAAAGATCGGATAGCCGGCCGCCACTTCCAGCGGCAGGTTGCGGGCCTGCGTGCCGTCGAACCGCAATGTCAGCCGGTACGGCTCGATCGCGACGACCTCTTCAAGCGCTGCCAGAGGCTGGCTGAGGAGCGGATGACCGTCTTCCTTGATGAGCTTGAGCGAGAAGGCAACGTCTTCGGCTGTCAGGTTGGAGCCGTCATGAAACTTGGCTTCAGGCCGCAGGTTGAACGAGAATACATTGCCGTCTTCGGAAACCTCGACCGTTTCGGCGACAAGACCGTAGACCGCATCCGGCTCGTCAAAGGCCCGCACCATCAGCGTGTCGAAACACATCTCCATGCGCGGCGGGGCGTCCCCCTTCAGGACGAAGGAATTGAAGGTGTTGTAAGTCAGGACATTCTGGTTGAAGTACCAGTAAGGCGCCTGGAAGGTGAACGTACCGCCTTTGGGCGCTGCCGGGTTCACATAGTCGAAATGGGTGAAGTCCGGCCCGTATTTGAGATCGCCAAAGACGGAAAGGCCATGCGTGGCGGCTGTGCCTTGCGCAAGGGCCGGGGAAAGCGGCCACGGCATCATCGGCAGCGACACACCCGCCCCCATCAGCTGCAGCATGCGTCGTCGTGTGGGCGCCAGAGGACCGCTCATTTGATCGCTCCGGTCTTGGCTGCCAGGGCCTCGTCATACCACCAGATAGCCGGGAAACCGGTGCTGTAGTCCGGCATCTTTTCAGGATGGCCGAAGCGGTTCCAGCGGGCCGTGCGGGTCTCATCGGAATAGAATTGCGGCACCACGTAGTGGTTCCACAGGAGCACGCGGTCCAGGGCATGGGTCGCGGCAACAAGCGTCTCCCTGTCCTCGGCAAAGATGACCTTGTCGATCAGCTTGTCGATGGCCGGGTTCTTGATGCCGGCGTAGTTTGCGGAACTATCATTGTCGGCGGCTTCCGATCCCCAATATTCCCGCTGCTCGTTGCCCGGCGACAGGGACTGCCCGATCGCCAGCACCACCGTATCGAAGTCGCGGCTGCGGACCCGGTTGATGAATTGCGACGAATCCACGAGGCGCAGGACCGGCTTGATGCCAATGCTTTCCAAGTTGGTGGCATAGGGCAGCAGCGTGCGTTCGCTGGCCTTGTCGCGGTAGAGGAACTCGACGCTGAGCTGATCGCCTGTCTTCGGGTCGATCAGCTTGCCGTCCTTCAACTCGTAGCCGGCCTTGCGCAGCAGCTTGACCGCCTCGCGCAAATTGGCCCGGACATTCTGCGGATTGCCGCCGACCGGATTCTTGAACTCGGTCGTGAAGACCTCCGGAGGCACCTCGTCGCGCACCTCTTCCAGGATCTCAAGCTCCTTGCCTTGCGGAAGGCCGGACGAGGCAAGCTCGGTGCCTGCGAAATAGGAATTGATGCGCTTAAGGAGGTTGGCCGAGACAATCTCGTTCGTGGTCTCGAAGTCATAGGCGTAGTTGAGTGCCTGACGCACGTCCGGATTCTGGAACTTCTCCCGGCGCTGGTTCAGAAAGAAGCCCTGCATCACGCCGCTCGACCTGTCCGGAAAGATCTCCTTGACCACCCGGCCATCCTTGATGGCAGGGAAATCGTAGCGCTTGGCCCACTGGCTGGAACTGCGCTCGACGTGGAAATCATACTGGTCGCCCTTGAAGGCTTCGAACTGAACCGCATCGTCCAGGAAGGCGACGTAGCGGATTTCCTGGAAATTGTCCGTGCCCACACGGATCGGCAGGTCCTTGCCCCAGTAATCGTCGACACGTTCGTAGATGACCTGACGGTTCGGTGAAAATTCCTTGATCCGGTAGGCGCCCGAGCCAAGCGGCGGCTCGAGCGTGGTTCGCGAGATGTCCCGCTTCTCACCTTTTGCGTCCGTACCTTCCCACCAATGCTTCGGCAGGATCTGCAGCTGGCCCATGATCTTGGGCAGCTCCCGGTTCCCGCTGACATCGAAGGTGAAGCGGACTGTTCCCTCTCCGGTAATCTCGGTCTTGACCACGTTCTGGAAATAGAACTTGCGCTGCGGATCGAGTTCGATCGCCTTCTCGAACGACCAGATCACATCCGCCGCCGTTACCGGCTCCCCGTCGTGCCATTTGGCTTTGGGATTGAGACGGTACTCGACCCAGGAGTAGTCCTCCGGAAACCGAACCGCGTCGGCAAGAACGCCGTATTGGGCGCTGATGTCTTCCTCATCCAACGAGGGCTCCATCAGGCTTTCATAGATGTTCAGGATGCCCGGCGCGATGTTGCCCTTCTGCGCCAGGAGATTGAAAGTGTCGAAACCGCCGCTGCTGGCAAGTCGAACGGTGCCGCCCTGCGGGGCATCCGGGTTGACGTAGTCGAAATGGGAGACCTCCGGACCGTATTTCGGCGTTCCGTTCAACGCGGCGGCATGCTGCCATTCAGGCTCTGCCGCGCGTGCCGGACCGTGGCCAAGCCCCGAAACCGCAACCATACCCGCCAGGACGAGCCCCGCGGCCGTCCGTTTACCTGCATGCCATGTGAACACCATCGGCTTCTCCGTCCCTTCGGTTCCCGGCCCCAAATCAGGGGTGTCGGGAAACAGTGTAGGGACGTGTTGGCCCTGCGTCACCTGCCGGTGTTAGAGATGACAGAAATTTAACCTGTCTGAGGAAAGCCCTTCTCAGGAAGATCCTGTGAATTCTGCTTAGACTTTGCCTTCTGAGCGTACATTCGCCCGTCTGCAACTCTAAGCAGATCCTCCACCGACCCCGCATCGCCCGGATAGCTTGCGGTACCGATACTGGCCTTTACGTCGATTCGGGCGCCGGAATACTCGAAGACCTGGGAAACCTTTTCGCCGAGCCGTTTCAGGAAGGCGTCTTTCTCTTGCCGGCGCATGTTGCCCGGCGTCAGTACAATGAACTCGTCACCACCCACCCGCGCAACCGTGTCTGTCTGGCGGATCTGGTTGTGCAGCCGCTGGCCGATCTCGATCAGAAGCTGGTCGCCGACAGCGTGGCCGTAATTGTCATTCACCGGCTTGAAGGCATCGAGATCGACATAGAAGATCTCAAATCCTGCGCCCGAGCGTTCGCACATGGCGGCCAGCTGGTGCATGCGGTCTTCAAGCAGGCGGCGGTTCGCAAGACCGGTCAGTGGATCGTGCAAGGCCATCGAGCGGACCTTGTAGACCTCGCTGATGAGGAGGAAGGCCATGGCGCCGAAGACGAGGGAGATCAGACTGCCGACGAGCTGTGTGATCCAGACCTGATTGCCCGCACTCGACCAGCCGGTCTCGGGGTAGCCGATCAGCTCCCAGTCCAGGCCACCGGGAAGGTGCAGCGGCAAGGAGACATGATCATTCTCGAATATGCTCGAGCTGCCGAAGACCATGTTATCGGCGCCGACGGTACTCTTGTTGACGATGCCGATGCGGATGCCGTTGATGACATCCCTGATGCCGGCCGTCGACATCATGCCGGTCTCGTCGAGGACGAGGGTGGCAACACCCCAATAGGTGCGGTCCTTCATCGGCTGGCCGGGGAAGGCCGCCGGATAGACCGGAATGCGGATCAAAAGCGCCCGGCCGCCCTGCACCAGCTCCAGAGGTCCGGCAATGACGACTTCACGCGACAGCATCGCCTCGCGGATCGCAGGCCATTGCGCGGTGTTCATGCGGTAGTTGAGGCCGATGGCGGCCTGGTTCGGCTCCAGGGGAAAGACGGCCCGCAGGATGTTGTTCGGCGCCAGGCCGATGGACCGGATGGACGGGTTTTCCTCGATCAGCTCGACCGCGATCTCCCGGTAGTCCTCCATGTCGAAGGGCTTTTCGACGAACTGGGCCACATAGGCGCGGATCCCGAGGCCATGGGCAACGGTGCGGCTGATCTCGCCTTCAAGGCGTGCCCGTGTCTCAGAAAGGCTGGCGATCGCCTCGCGCTTGTGCTGTGAAATCAGTTCATTGCGGACGAGTTGGCCGACATGGGCGGTCACGGCAATACCTGCCAGGAAGCACACGGCGGCGACGATGGATGCGGCCCACGTACCACTCGACTTCGAAAACATATTGCGCGTCAGTTGAATGCCCATACGGTCCTTGCCCGACCTTTGCCCGCCCGCGACAATACTACGTAACGTAAGATTTGTTAATTTTTCTTATAATTCAAATAAAAAAGCCGGGTCTTTCACCCGGCTTCTTCAGATTGCAAGTCGCGACGGTAACGCCGCTTAGCGTTATTGAGCCGGAGCGGGCTCGGATGCTGCCGGGGTTTCTTCCGATGCTGCCGGGGCTGCTTCTTCAGCAGCGGGGGCCGCTTCTTCAGCAGCAGGAGCTGCTTCTTCAGTAGCGGGAGCTGCTGCTTCTACGGTGGGAAGCGGCTTCGGCGCGTCGGACTGCTCGCGCAGATAGGCGATGATGTCGGCCCGTTCTTCCGGTTTGCGCAGGCCGCCGAAGGACGCCATCGCGGTACCGGAAATGAAGTTCTTCGGCGATTCCAGGAAATGGTCCAGTTCTTCGTAGGTCCATTCCGGGTTCTGAGCACCGAATTCGATCATGGCGGAGGAATAGCCGAAACCGTCATGACCGCCGGGCTTGCGGCCGACGATATCCCAAAGAAGCGGGCCGGTCTTGTTCTTGCCGCCGGCATCGAAGTCGTGACAGGTGGCGCATTTCTTTGCCACCTTGGCACCGTTTTCAGCGGACGCTTCGACAAGCCGTTCGGAGATCGGAGTAACTTCCGGAACCGCGCCGACTTCCGAGGTGGAGTCCTCGGCAGACGCGACGACGATTTCATAGCCAGGCTTTCCCGGGATCGTCGGATGGAAAATGATGTCGGAAACGATGCCGACACCCATGACCAGTATTAGAACCATCAGAACCGCACCGGCGGCCTTGTTCAGCGTAAAGGAATCCATTCTCTCCGGCTCCAAGCTCATACGCGTCCGGGCCCGCAGTGGTGCCGCGAACCCTATCAGCTTTTCGAATTTTGCCGGAACCTACAAATTTTTTGACCTTGCTGTCCATAGCTTTAAAAGGGCATCTGATACGACAAACGGACGCGGGCCGCGATTTTTCGCATCCAAGCTGCCTGTCCGTCCCCAGGGAGACCCGATTGACCGCTGCACTTGTGATTATTCCCGCCCGGCTCGCGGCCACCCGCCTGCCGCGCAAACCTCTGGCAGACATCTGCGGGAAGCCCATGATCGTGCGGGTTCTGGAACAGGCCCGCAACGCCGATATCGGCCCTGTTGCCGTTGCCTGCGATGACAAGGACATCTTCGAAGCGGTCAAGGATCATGGCGGGGAAGCCGTCATGACGCGCACCGACCATGCCTCCGGATCGGACCGCATCTTCGAGGCGGCCGGCCTCATCGATCCGCAGGGCAGCTATGACGTCATCCTCAACGTGCAGGGTGATGTGCCCCTTATTGCGCCGGAAGCGATTCGGGCAGCCTTTACCCCCCTCGGCATCGCCGAGGTCGCCATCGGCACGATCATGACCGAATTCACCAAACCGGACTTCCGGGACGATCCGAATTTCGTCAAGGCGGTGACAACCCCGAACGGCCACGGCCAGTTCCGGGCGCTCTACTTTACCAGGGCCGTCGCCCCCCACGGCGACGGCCCGCATTACCACCACATCGGCATCTATGCCTATCGCCGCAAAGCCCTTGCGGATTTCGTCAAGATGCCGCCCTCGCCGCTGGAACAGCGGGAAAAACTGGAACAGCTGCGCGCGCTTGAAGCCGGCATGCGGATCGATGCTTCCGTGATCGAAAGCGCGCCCATGGACGTGAACACGCCCGAGGACCTTGAACGGGCCCGGGCGGCCTACCAGAAAACCTGACCGAAGACGCCGCAAGGCGGAAAGACCCATGACCGACAGAAAGAGAATTGTTTTCCAGGGCGAAACCGGCGCCAATTCGCATATGGCTTGCAGGAGCGTCTATCCGGACTACGAAGCCATTCCGTGTGCGACCTTCGAGGACTGCTTCTCCGCCATGGCGGACGGCACGGCGGATCTGGCCATGATCCCGATCGAGAATTCGGTGGCCGGCCGCGTCGCCGATATCCATCACCTGCTGCCCAAGTCGAACCTGCACATCATCGGCGAATATTTCATGCCGATCCGGTTCCAGCTGATGGCAACAAAAGGCGCGACCATCGACGGCCTGAAGAAGGTGCAGAGCCATGTGCATGCGCTCGGCCAGTGCCGAAAAGTCATCCGTGAACTCGGCCTGACGGCCGTTGTCGGCGGCGACACCGCCGGCTCCGCCCGGCAGATTGCCGAACTTGGCGATCCGAGTGTTGCCGCGCTCGCGCCGGAAATGGCGGCCGAGATCTACGGGCTAGACATCCTGCGGCGCGATGTCGAGGACGAGGCGCACAACACCACGCGCTTTGTCATTCTCTCCCGGGAAAAGATGGAGGCGGCCCATAACGGCCAGCCGGTCATCACCACCTTCATCTTCCGGGTCCGCAACGTTGCCGCCGCGCTCTACAAGGCGCTCGGCGGATTTGCCACCAACGGTGTCAACATGACGAAGCTGGAATCCTACCAGCTCGAAGGCCAGTTCTTCGCTTCCATGTTCTATGCGGATATCGAAGGCCATCCGGAAGACCCCAAAGTGGCGCTTGCGCTAGAGGAACTGGCCTTTTTCTGCGCCGAACTGAACATGCTCGGCGTCTATAGGGCCAGCCCGTTCCGCGACAAGATCAAGGAACCGGAGGCGAACCGCGCCCTCAGGCCGAACCCGCACTCCTGAAAAAACCAGGCTGGCAAAACCAGAGGAACTCATGACTGAAACAAGATTTGATGCGCTCTGCATCGGCAACGCCATTTGCGACGTCTTCGCCCATGTGGAAGAGGACTTCCTGCTGCAGGAAAACCTCGTCAAGGGCTCCATGCGCCTGATCGACACAGATGAAGCCGTGCGCCTTTTTGACAAGATGGGCCAGACGGTGCGTGTGTCCGGCGGCAGTGCCGGCAACACGGCGGCCGGCATTGCCTCGCTCGGCGGTCGTCCGGCCTATTTCGGCAAGGTGGCCGAGGACGAACTGGGCGACAGCTACTACCACGACATGAACGGCACCGGCGTCTATTTCAACACGCCGCGCCTGCGCGAATGGAAACCCACCGCCCGCTCGATGATCCTGATCACGCCGGACGGCGAGCGCACCATGAACACCTATCTCGGCGCCTGCACCGAATTCACTCCGGACGACGTCGATGAGGACGTCGTGGCAGCTTCGGCCGTGACCTACATGGAAGGCTATCTCTGGGATCCGGAAGAAGCCAAGAAGGCGTTTTTGAAGGCCGCTGAAATCGCCCACGCCCATGGCCGCAAGGTTGCGATCACCCTGTCGGATTCCTTCTGTGTCGACCGCTACCGCAGCGAGTTCCAGGGACTGCTGACCGACGGTGTGGTGGATCTGATGTTCGCCAACGAACATGAGCTGAAGGCCCTTTACGAGACCTCGGACCTTGACAGCGCGATCGATGCGGCCCGTGCATCCGGTGCCCTGACGGCGCTGACCCTCGGCAAGGAAGGCGCCATGGCGATCCACGGCGACGAAACAGTCAAGGTGGCTGCCCGGAACGTCGACAATGTCGTCGACCTGACCGGTGCCGGCGACCTCTTTGCCTCCGGCTTCCTGTTCGGCCTCGCCCGCGACTACAAGCTTGGTGAAGCCGCCGAACTTGGCTGCCTGTGTGCGGCCAGCGTCATCAGCCATGTCGGCGCCCGGCCGGAACGGCCGCTGAAGAACATCGCCAGCCAGAACGGCTTCGTGCTCTGAATACCAAGGGCGGCCAACTGGCCGCCCTTTTCAGTTGCGCCTGAAGCTGCCGGGCTGTTTCGCTTCTCGTCATGGACGTCAATCCGTTCCTGGATCCTATGCGCGGTTGGTTCCAGCCGGGGATTTGTCTGGACGGGTCCAAAACCAATCCGATCAGCGACCTCCTGAAGGGGTGGTATATAAAAACTGCGAGGTGAATGAGAGGCGCGCGCTGCAGGAACGCGTGCACCGGACGCTCAACAAGAGGGCATGTGTCTTGATCGATATGATTTACGCACCGATTTCGCCAGCTGAACTCATCGACAAAATCACAATCCTCGAAATCAAGGCGTCTCGCATTTCCGCCGAAGACAAATTGGCATATGTGCGTCTTGAATTGGCATCGCTTACCACGGTGTCTGAACAGTGCCTGCCCAACTCAGAACGAATAACAGCCTGGAAGGCAGGGCTGAAAACTCTCAATGAGTGTCTTTGGGAGACCGAAAAAGACATTCGCAAATGCGAGAGTGTTGAGGACTTCGGCGAACGCTTCGTGGAGCTTGCAAGGCGCATCTATCAAACAAACGACAAACGCGCTGCGTTAAAACGGGAAATCAATGCACACCTTGGGTCACCTATTGTCGAGGTGAAATCCTATGGCGATTGGAGCGCAGAACGGGGTCCTACTCACGAGTGAAGCGCCGGGAAACTTCATCTGGGGCATGGACCCTTCCTCCAGGCAGCCTTGGTAGAAGTCTGCCTTGCCAAGTCATTCTGAGATCGTGGTCACTCACCGGAAAAGGTCTGCTTCGATCTGTTGTTCAGTCTCTCAAAACGAATACGAAATTTGAAAACTGGTAGAAATTCGACAAGGGATCTTTGGGCTCCCGTCTCGCCCATCCCTCGGGCAGCAACTGAAATACATCATAATCCGGCAATTTTTCTGCAAAGTCGTTCAGAGTTTTGCTCCGGAACATCTGATGCCAGTTGAATTCCATCTGGATGAACCTTGGCCTGATTTTGGAAAATACGTTTGTGGCTCCCTCGAACACCTCAGTCTCAAAGCCTTTTGTGTCAATTTTTATCAAGTCAATTTCCGTGATCGCGTTCGCGCGACAATAAGAATCGAGGGTGACGACTTTAGCTCTCGCTTTTTCCTCATTGGTTACGTAACTCACTTTTTTCACCTCCTCCGAGAAGGAGGCAAGAACAGAAGCCGACGGATCGTAGTGAATTGTGAGTTCGCCATTAATATTTCCGACGCCCATGTTTTCACAGCTGATCCTGTCCCGGTAACCAAGCGTGTTTTGCACCAACTCCTTGTAGGATGTCATCAGTGGCTCGAACGCGACGACGGCTGCGGAAGTGCAAGTCAGCAGTTCAAGGCTGTAAAGGCCCGCATTTGCTCCGATATCGATGCACAGTCTCGGTGCTGAAACGGCCAGGATTTCTCGGATGAAAAAAGTCTCACCACTCACGACATTATTGTAACCGCGAGCGGACAGGGCGGCATTCAGCAGGAAGTCGTTCAAGTCGGCCAGATCCGGCCTGTGCAGGTTTTCAACATACCAATCCAGAAATGCATCCGTTATTTCGGACGCGGAGGTTTCTTCTTTCATTCTTTTTGTCACTTTCACGTCGCGTGCATTGAAGGCCGGAGTTCGACAATACCAAAAACTCTTTGAACTATGGTCAAGCTCTGATCTAACCTAGGGTAAGTGCGCTCGATTTGAGCCATCCAGGTACAAGCATGCGCTAGAAAGCAGGTCCTGACTGATCAATGACTGAAACGGAGTTGCGCAGCCAATATTCGCTGGAAGCGTTGACTTGCCTCCGCGAAAACCTTCTCGATCAGCTGGATCGCGTTTTCGGGCCGAGCCGCGGCGGATTGCGGCATGATCTTTGGGTCGTCGAAAAGGCTCTGGGCATGCACAAGGAGTATTTCAGTCAGTCCGGCCAGGACAAGTTCTTGAACGACGAGGTTCTGAAGGGCCGAAAAGGTGGCGTGTTTCTGGAGCTTGGCGGGTATGACGGCATCACCGGCTCCAACACTCTCTTCTTTGAAAAAAATCTGGGCTGGACCGGGCTCTTGATAGAGCCGTCCCCGGCGAAATTTGCGCAGGCGGCGTCTGTTCGCAAGTGCACCTGTCTCAACGCTGCCGTAGGCACGTCTGCACCGAGCGCGGAATTTCTGGAGATCCGGTCTGGCTATACTCAAAGCAGTGGTCTCCTGCGCAGCATGGATCCCGACATTCTTAAGACAATCCGGCAGCATCCTGACCATGAAGAATTCATCGCCAGAATTCCTGTAAGATCAATTCGGGAGATACTCGAAGAGGTCGGCATCGACCGCATCAATTATGTTTCGCTTGATGTTGAAGGCGCTGAGATCGCGGTCTTGGAAACGTTCCCGTTCGAGAGCGTTCCGGTCGAAATATGGAGTATAGAAAACCTCGCAGACACTTCTGAAATTCCCTCTTTCATGGCCAGGAGGGGTTATGAAGTCATCGATTTCATCGGCATGGACGAAATATATAGAGCTGCTTGAACCGAACGCGGCTGCGAGGACCACATGACCCGAGACCGCAGTTTTTTGACCGCAGATGAATTGTACGAAATGGCGTTGCGAAGTTTTGGCCGGGAGCAATGCAGCACGGCAATTGCTTATGCTGACGCCTGTCTGGAGCTTTGCCCGGACCATGTGGATGCCTGGCTGTTGCAGGCCGAAGTGCATCTTCTGGAGGAACGGGAAACGGCTGCATTGGCCTGTCTGGCCCGCGCCTCCGCAATAAAACCGGCAAGCACCGTGGCATTGAACCGTCTTGCTGCGATCTATCTGCGGTCGGGGCGCCCGGATGACGCTCTGCATGTAGCAAGACGTCTCAAAGGCATGCAACCGGACAACCCGGAGATCGATTATGTCCTTGCTGTTGCGATGTCCAGGGCTGGCAAGCACGACGAAGCATTGACAGCATTTCAAGAGCTGTTGCGTCTCGATCAGGAAGATGCCGGATCTGCAATCGAGGCCTCATGGCTGGCGCTTGGGAAGAAGAACTATCATTCGGGCTGGCCTCTCTGGGAGCGCCGTTTCGGGCCGGGGGCCTGCCCGACCGCAGTCCAGAACCTGCCCTTCTGGGACGGATCTCCGATTTACGGAAAGAACATTCTGGTTTTGCCCGAAGGAGGGTACGGCGACACCATCTGGGCCGTGCGCTTCCTGCCGGCTCTGAAAAAGACCGGCGCAATCATCCACTTTTTGAAACAGCCGGCATTGTCAGGTCTCATGCAGACCATCGAAGGCGTAGATGTATGGATCGACGATGCCGACGGACCGCATGGATGCGAGCTTCAAGTCTCTCTGTTGTCGCTTCCGCATCTGCTCCGGATCAACGACCCTTCCCTTTACCCGCCTGCGCGCCTTCATTGCGACCATGCGTGGGCGGAACGGCGCGATGGATTGCTGGCAAGAGCAAGAGCTCCTCTTCGCATTGGCGTGCTCTGGTCGGGGAATGTGGACTATGGCGGCAACGCGGACAGGGCGGCTCGCCTGGCCGACTTTTTACCGCTTGCTGAACTCCCTTTCCTCCAGCTTTACAGTTTGCAGAAGGGGCCGCCGCAACGGGAACTCATCGAAGGTGATCTTGGGAATCTCGTGATTGACTGCGACGATTTCGATTTTTCGGAAACCGCATTGCTTGTCAAATCACTGGATTTCGTTGTCATGACCGACAGTGCCGTCGCCCATATTGCCGGGTCAATCGGTACGCCTGCCTGGGTAATGCTCGACACCTTTCCGCATTGGTATCATTGCTTTGAAGGGATGCAGTCGGATTGGTACCCCGGCATGAGGTATTTCCGACAAGAGCGTCCCCGTGTCTGGAGCGACGTGATCGAGGACATGGGTGAAAACCTGAAAGGAGTTGCTAGAAGTAGAAATCTTTTATAACTTTATGTCAGTTTCCACATACAATTCTTCGTAATATTTGGTACTTGAGGAAAAAGCTTTGGCTGACCGAAAAAGACCAGGTGTCGATCAAGATCTCCTAAAATTGGGTGCAGGCCGAAGGCCGTCCGCTGACAACTCTATGGGTAGTCGGCCGGGGCAAATGCATTCCGAAACGCTCATCGCTGGTCCGGCAGGTTACGTGCCCTTTAAGGGCAGGTCTGCAATGGCCACGGTCTACGGGGGGCGTGCGGGTTTCCGACGGCCGGTGATGAACACCGTCTACGGAGGGCATACCGGTTTCCGACGGCCAGCGATGGACACGATCTACGCGGGGCATCCCGGCTCGCGGCGATCGGTAATGGAGACCGTCTATGGAGGGGGGGTAGGGTCAAGGCTGCCTAACGCAAATACCGTGTTTGCACCAGGCTATGCCGGCTCGCAAATCCAAACTCGGGAGATCGTAAACCCGTCAACGCGACAGCCCGTGACTGTTTCCTACAATACAGTTACCGGCTTATATCTAGACAAGAGCCTGAATCGCTGGCTCCCAGCTCCGCCTTGGGTCAGTGCGCAGTTCCGGCGGTAACAAGGGCGATCCGCCCGTGCTGAGCTTCAACGTCAACATCGATGTCAGTGGCGGTGACGCCGAAGAAAGTGGGCCGGTAACAATTGGCTGGCTGTTGGCGGCGGACGAATCTCAACTGATCTACAGGCCGCCGCAAAGACTGAAATATCTTTCTTCTTCGCCTCAACGAACGCACGCCAAGGCTGTCTCTGCCTGTCCTGCGGTTCTTGGACTTGAGGCTCGTTTGTTCGAGGTGCAATGTCCATGCGATCTGACACTCGAAATTACCGAAACGGACTTTGGTGAGCCTGCGGTTGTAAACAGCGACGGGCCGATGTCCGCGGTTCGAGACGATGTACTGGCGGATCTGCTCGTCCTTCATCCGCGCGAGGAATGGCGCTTTCCCGAGCGGCCGATACTCCAGATGCGTTTGCCATACATATTCATTGCGGATGAACCTGTTTATCTGTCGCAGCTTCCGCCCTTTCAGCATTTGAGGAAAACGCCTCTTCCCGGCCTGATGGTGCCGGGACGATTTCCAATTAACATCTGGCCGCGAACGCTGACATGGGCCTTCGAATGGCATGATATTAGTGCTCCCCTTTCTCTCCGTCGTGGGGAGCCACTGTTTTATGTGCTTTTTGAAGTGTTTCCGCAGTCTCGTGCAATCCAAATGGTGGAGGTTGAGCGCACGCCGGAATTGGAAGCCTATTTACAGCAAATCAATGGGGTCGTCGGCTACGTCAATCAGACGTTTTCTCTGTTCAAGTCGGCGGAAAAGCTCAGGCCGGAACGACTGGTTCAACCAAAAAAATCACCATAGAACTACGGCTGGGAGACAGGCTTTGTTGCGGAGGGACCGCACGTCAACCGACTGGCTCTGGAGTTCCTGTCGTACCTTCCAAAGAGGAACTTGAAATGGCGAACGAGGCTGACGGAGGAACGCCGCTCATCATCATGATTGCAATGCCGACCCGCGGGCAGGTCGAGCTTCCGACCGTCAGGTCCCTCATAGCGCTGACGCAGGAATTTCAGCACCACGGGCTACCTTTCTCGTTTGAAACCTACGGCGCGGCGAACCTGATCATCAATCGCAACCACCTGATGAGCAAATTCCTCGCCGCAAAAGAATTCAGCCACATGCTGATGCTCGATTCCGATATGGAGTTTGACCCGGAGGCGGTCTGGCGCCTGATCGCATTCGGCGGAGATTTCGTCAGCGCGTCCTATCCACAAAAGTACTACAACTGGGACGTGCTCAGAAAACTCATCGAGGTGGACGCCGTCTTGCCGGAGGAGGAAAGAAGCCCGATAGAGAAATTGGTCTCGCGCAGCATGACCTATAATCATCAGCTTCGGGACTATGACAACACGGACTGGGAACCCGAACAGCAGGATGGCTTCATCTCCATCCCCGCGGGCGGCCAGGGCCTGACACTTTTAAGTCGAAAGGTTCCCGAAACAATGGTGGAACGAGGGATCGTCACGGAATATCCCGACATGTCATTGATCCCGGCCCATAGCGGTATGGATTACTATGACTTTTTCGGCCACCTCCCGACGCCAAGTGGTCGGTTGTTCATGCATGAGGACCAGAGTTTCAGCATGCGCTGGGTTCGGGGATGCAATGGCACGATCTGGCTGGATTGCCGGACAGGAATTCGTCACGCGGGATTTCACACCTTCGAAGGCAGGTATTCCGACAAGCTTGAGGATGATTTCCCATCACTGAAAACTTGATGGTCTGGTCTGCTGGTTCCAATCGAAGAAACCGCGAACACAATCTTTTTCTTCTCAATTTTGTTCAGGGATTTTGCCGATTTCTCCGGGTGCCGCACTCGACGAGATAACGGTGATAGAATTCCGCGTTCAGTTCTGTCGCCTGCCGTTGCAGCGAGGTTAACCCGATATTCTGGCCCGGCACGCCCAGCCAGTCGAGAAGCAGCTGTGTCGCCGCCCGGGGGTTCTCGGCGAAGCGCTCGTAAGCGGCATGGAACGGCGTGATGCCGTTCTCTCTGAAGTAGGCCAGCCAGCTTTCGCAGTCCTGCGAAATCCAGTTCACGAGCCTGTCAATTTTTTCAAAGTCGTAGCTGGGCTCGGCCCTGCGTTCCTGAGATGAGACCCATTGCTGTGTTTCTATGGCGATGTGAAGCGACACGGCTTGATAATAGAGGTCACCCCGGTAATTGTAGATGTAGAGGCAGTTGCCGAAGAGTTCCTCAAGCCTGGTCACGCCGAGGTCTCGCAACAGGTCAAACTGATACAGGTGTAGCATCAGGGAGACCGGGAGTCCCGAGTTGGCGTCGGTGTCGCGGATCGCCTGCACATAGCGTTTCAGGTCCTCCACTGTAGCGGGGAGCGCGTGAAAGTCCGGCATGATATGCCGGATCGTCTTGTCGAAAGTCCCCTGACCGAACCACTCATAGGTCTGCCGGGTCACGTTTGATGCACTCAGCGTGGTCGCCAGCGCTGTACTGCCCGTTCTCTGGGTGGAAGCGAATACGATCGTATCGCACGGAAGGCGTTCGGGTGATGTCATCACGGAACCTCGCCCTGCAAAAGGATTTTGGAAATTGCGAGCTTGGGCTGCCTCGATTTGACGGTCAACAGGCGTTCAGACAACTCGTCCTGAAACAGTAGACCGGAAGACGAGGGAGATGGGACGATTTAGTTTTTTGCGCTCAGCGCCCAAAAGGTTGGCTAAGTCTTGCAAATATGAAGATAGGAGATCATGCCGTGGCAGGTCAGGCAGGACTTCAAAAATTGAAGGATGGAAAGACGAATTCAGATCGAAGAAATCTAGCCTGAGCGGAAATTTGGACAATGAAAAACCGTATCAAAGCGACTTCGGCGCGCCAGAAGCCGCCAGTCCGCCAGCGGCCGGAACGGCCGCTGAAGAACATCGCCAGCCAGAACGGCTTCGTGCTCTAAGAGCAAAGGGCGGCCAACTGGCCGCCCTTTTCAATTGCGCCTGAAGCTGCCGGGCTGTTTCGCAGCCTCGATACGGCTGTTCAACCTTGTGACAAATGCGCCTGAAATACGCCGGTTACAAAAATCCAGTCGTGCATTCGGCCAAACCCAGAAGTTCCGTTCAATTCCCGATGCTGAACAGCAGCCTTAGCTTGGCCATGAGTTTCGCGTCACCGCCCGGCCGTGATCTCGCGCCATTTCGACGAACGCGCGAAACGCTGCCGACGGGTTTTTACGGCCCGGGTAGTAGAGGCAAAGCGGCGTTGTTGGCGGGGTCCAGTCCTGCAAGACACGTGTGAGCTTGCCCGAGACGATATCGTCGCGCACGTCGGCTTCCATGAAGAAGCCGATCCCGATACCGTCGAGAACGGCGATACGGGCAAGGGTCGCCTCATCAAGAGTGACCGGCCCCTCGACATCAATCTGCAGGGTCTCTCCCTCTTTCTCGAAGTGCCAGCGATAGGAGGCCCCGTTGGGCAACCGGATTCGAATACACTGATGAGCGAGAAGATCGGGAGGCACGCGAGGACTTCCGTGGTCCGCGAAATAGGAAGGAGAGCCGACGACGGCGAAACTCCGAGGCGCTCCCAGTCGCACCGCGATCATGTCACTCGGCACCAGGTCGGCTGTCCGCAACCCCAGGTCAAACCCTTCGGCGACGATGTCGACGATACGGCCTTCGGTGACGAGGTCGATGTGCACTTGCGGGTAACGCCGCAGGAATGCCAGCACGAGCGGCGCCAATATTTCGCGGGCACCGGTGGCGAAGGCGTTGATGCGCAATGTCCCGCTGGGTGTGTCCTGCTGCGACCGCACAACTGCCATCGCTTCGTGTATGTCGCGAAGGGCAGGCGCTACCTGCTCGACGAAGGTTCGGCCGGCATCCGTCAATGAAACGCTGCGCGTGGTTCGATTGAACAGGCGAACGCCGAGTTGCCGCTCGACTTTGCCGATCAGGTTGCTGAGCGCCGTTGTCGACAGGCCGAGTTCGAGCGCTGCTGCCCGGAAAGACCCTTGAGCAGCGATGGCAAGCACCGCTTCGAGTTCGATGAGGACTTGTCGTGCCATTATCCCGTTTTTCGAAATGTTACATCCCTGCTTGTCCTAATTATCGCAATTAATGTCCAGCCTTATATCCACGTCATCAACGCCGGGACAGCCAGTTGATCCGGCGGGTAGGTCACCAGAGACGGAGGTGTGACATGGACATGCAGTTGCCTGGACCAATCGCGGCCTATTTCGAAGCCGACAGGAGCAGGGACGCGGATGCTGTCGCCGAGTGTTTCAATGAGGACGCGGCGGTGAAAGACGAACGGCAGGTGCACGCCGGACGAGAGGCGATCCGTCTCTGGAAGGCGGATGCGTCGGGCAAGTTCTCCTATACGGTCGAGCCCTTCGCGATCGGCAAAGAAGAGGGCCGCACGGTGGTAACGAGCCATGTCGTCGGCGACTTCCCAGGCAGCCCGGTCGACTTGCGGTATTTCTTTGTCTTGAGAGACAACAGGATCTCTGAGCTGGAGATCGTCCCATGAGCCCGTTTGTCAGTCTTGCAGGTAAGCGGGCGCTCGTCACCTCCGGTACGCGTGGTGCCGGAGCTGCGACGGTCAGGCAATTCCGCGAACTCGGCGCCGAGGTGATGACCAGCGCGCGCTTCAGGCCGGAGACGCTCGAGGAAGGCGTTCACTTCGTGGCCGCAGACCTGACATCGGCCGAAGGCTGTGATGCCCTGGGAGCCGCCGTCCGGGAACGCCTTGGAGAGGTGGACATCATCGTGCATATGCTTGGCGGGTCCTCTGCTCCCGGCGGCGGCTTCATGGCACTGACCGATGCCGAGTGGCATAACGAACTCTATCTCAATCTCTTTTCCGCTGTCCGGCTGGATCGCCATCTTGTCCCTGACATGGTGGATCGTGGCAGCGGCGTCGTCATCCATGTGTCGTCGATCCAAAGGGAGCTGCCACTGCCTGAATCGACGACCGCCTATGCAGCCGCAAAGGCGGCGCTGTCGACCTACAGCAAGGCCTTGTCGAAAGAGGTCTCGCCGAAGGGTGTGCGCGTCTTGCGGGTAGCGCCTGGCTGGATTGAGACCGAAGCTTCAGTGCGTCTTGCCGAACGTCTCGCGAAACAGGCCGGCACGGACTACGAGGGCGGCAAGAAGATCATCATGGATTCGCTTGGCGGCATTCCGATCGGCCGGCCGACAAAACCGGAGGAAGTCGCGAACCTCATTGGCTTTTTGGCCTCCGACCGTGCAGCAACGATAACCGGTACCGAATATGTCATTGACGGCGGAACCGTGCCGACGGCCTAGGTGCGTCGCTGCACCGGGTCAGGCAGGCGTGCTCCACCCGCCGATCTGGGAATAGATCGTATCGCGCAGATAGCGGACGTCCTTGTTCAGTTTTGCCAGGTCTTCCGGACTTTGCATCGATGCCGACAACAGTGCCTGGCCGAGGCAGCCGGCCTGGGACTGAAGTCCACGTCCGTTGTCGGTCAAGGCGACGACGACCTGTCTTTCGTTGTTTGGATTTCGCGTCCGGCCCAACAGGCCTGCCACTTCGAGGCGTTTCAGAAGCGGGGTGAGCGTGCTCGATTCCAGTGCCAGCCTCTCGGCGATTGAACCAACGGTCTGCTTGTCTTCGCGCCAAAGAACATTGAGCACGAGGTACTGCGGATATGTCAGCCCGAGTTCATCGAGAAGAGGCTTGTAGACACGCTGGATTGCGATCCCGGCCGAATAGATCGCATAGCAGAGTTGATCGTCCAACGGTGGCGGATTGGTCTTTTGGTCTTTCGTCATTCGCGGCTCCTTTCTGGTCCTATAACAAGCGCGGACGCGAAAAACAATATCGTGATAAATATTATCTTGACCACTCAATACTCCCAGCATATGAAATTTATCGCGATAAATTTTATCGCTCAACACCCGGAGAAAGATCATGAAAATCAAAACGAGAATCGTCCTCATGGCGGCTGCCGCCGCCGCAGTCTTCGGAATAAAGCAGGGGCATGCTTCGGACCCGATCCCGATGGAGCAGCCGGTCAAAAACGTCGTGCTTGTGCATGGCGCCTTTGCCGACGGATCCGGGTGGCGCGGCGTCTATGACGAACTGACGACGCGCGGGTATCGCGTCACGATCGTCCAGAACCCGCTGACCTCCCTGGAGGATGACGTTGCAGCGACCAGGCGTGCCCTTGAGCGGCAGGACGGCCCGACCATTCTGGTCGGACATTCCTGGGGTGGCACGGTCATTACCGAAGCGGGCGTCGACCAGAAGGTTGCCGGGCTCGTCTATGTTTCCGCACTCTCGCCGGATGCCGGAGAAACGACCGCACAGCAATACGAAGGCTTCGCGCCGGCATCCGAATTCGTTCTCGACACTGCTGAGGACGGTTTCGCATTTGTGAACCGGGACAAATTCAAGGCCGGCTTCGCCCATGACGTCGACGGCCCGGACCTTGCCTTCCTGCGTGACTCACAAGTCCCCATCAATTTGTCAGCGTTCGGCACGAAGCTGGAAAATGCTGCCTGGCGGTCCAGACCGAGCTGGGCAGTGATCGCAACCGAGGACAAGGCTTTCGACCAGGCCATGCTGATCCACATGGCGGAACGCATCGGTGCAAAGATTACCAAGGTTTCTGCCAGCCACGCCCTCTTCCTGACCCAACCGAAAGTCGTCGCCGACACGATTGACGAGGCCGCCCGGACGGTTTCGGCCGTAGTCAATCAATAAACAGTCGATAGAGGTCCTTCACATGGAAAAGACCATGCAACTCGAACAACCGCACACTGATTTCGATTTCATCGTGTGCGGCGCCGGATCCAGCGGCTCGGTCGTCGCAGCCCGATTGGCTGAAGACGGCAATGCCCGGGTTTTGCTGCTTGAGGCCGGCGGAGATGACCTGTCCGAGAGTGTCTCGGACCCGGCGCGTTGGCCGCTTAACCTTGGCAGTGAGCGTGACTGGGGTTTCGTTGGCCAGCCTGCACCGGGTCTCGCCGGCCGGCGGCTTCCGTTGAGCATGGGCAAGGGACTTGGTGGTGGTTCCAGCATCAACGTCATGGTGTGGGCGCGAGGTCACAGAGAAGACTGGAACCATTTCGCGGCAGAATCCGGTGACGAGGCCTGGGGTTACCAGTCGGTGCTCGGCTACTACCGTCGGATCGAAGACTGGCACGGAACGCCGGATCCGCTGCGCCGGGGGACGGGGGGGCCGGTCTACGTGGCCCAGCCGGACAGTCCAAAGCCGGTTGCCCAGGCGCTTCTTGCCGCCGCCGGAATGATGGGTGTTCCCGTGTATGACACCCCCAACGGAGAGATGATGGAAAGTGACGGTGGAGCATCCATTGCTGAATTGCGGATCCGCGAAGGCAGACGAGAGTCGGTATTCCGTTCCTACGCTCATCGGATGATGTCCCAGCCAAACCTGACTGTCCTGACCAATGCGTTGGTTACGCGGCTCCTGTTCGAGGGCAAAAGGGTGACCGGAGTCGAAGCGGTGCTTGACGGAAAACCTCGTCAATTCCGCGCGCGCTGCGAGACGGTGCTGTCAATTGGCGCTGTGCATACACCCAAGGTTCTTCTGCAATCGGGCATTGGTCCCGAGGAAGAATTGCGGCTTCACGGTATCCCCGTCGTCCAGCATCTTCCCGGCGTTGGACGCAATCATCAGGACCACATCGCGTTCGGATGTACCTGGGCATATCGTAAACAGGAGGAAGTCGGTGGCGGCGGTTGCGAGGCGACGCTCTACTGGAAGAGCAACTCGAGCCTAAGCCAACCGGATATCCTTCAGTGCCAGCTTGAATTCGCGGTGCCTTCCCCCGCAGAGGCGGAGCTGGAGACGCCCGAGCACGGCTGGACGATGTTTGCGGGGCTCGCGCAACCGAAAAGCCGAGGCCGCCTTCGTCTTTCAGGACCCGATGCCCGCGATCCGATCCTGATCGAACCGAACTCTTTGAGCGAACCGGAAGATCTGGCGGCGGCTTTGGCGGCGGTGGAACTCTGCCGCGAGGCAGGAAACAGCGAAGCCTTTGTTCCGCTTGTGAAGAGTGAGACGGCGCCTCTGTCAGGGAACCAGTCCGGAATGATTGATTTCATCCGGCGGTCCGCGGTCACCTACTGGCACCAGTCCTGCACCGCCAAGATGGGACGAGACAGGATGTCGGTGGTCGATAGCCAACTTAAAGTCTATGGCATCGAAGGCCTTCGGCTTGCCGACGCTTCCATCATGCCGCGCATCACGACAGGCAACACGATGGCTCCCTGTGTGGTCATCGGAGAACGGGCCGCGGACATGATCCGTCATCAGCACGGCTTGTTCAACGCACAAACCGTCGAAAACTGACAGATCGCGGGCGGTTCGATCACTGCATTCGAACCTGTCGATAGTGATCAAGTCCTGTCCCACCCCGCTCCCTGACCAAAGTCAGGGAGCGGGGTGGTCGCCTTTCAAAAATACAGCTGTATCGAAGTTCCTCAGACTATAGGCTGGTGCTACCTGCTAGGCAGCTGCCACATACAATCCTTCAATCAGATCGTTGACTTGCTTCTTGGCAGACGCGATTGCCTGTTCCTGGACTTCGGCACCGAAGGCAAGTTTCTCCGCCCGGACAAAGGTCACATCCGTGATGCCGATAAACCCAAGCAAGGTGCGCAAGTGCGGCTCCTGAGCGTCCATCACCTGTGCGGGACCTTCGCTGTAAAGGCCGCCACGCGCCAGCACGACGATGGCGCGCTTGCCCTTCAGAAGCCCTTCTGGACCGGCTTCGCTGTAGGCGAATGTTATTCCGGCGCGGAGCACATAGTCGAACCAGGCTTTCAACGTGGACGGAATGGCGAAGTTATACATTGGCGCTCCAATGACGAGCAGATCGGCCGCCTTCAATTCGGCAATGAGTTCGTCGGAGAGCGCTTGCGCCTTCGCCTGTACGTCATTTTCCGCTTCCGCAGTACGCAAGGCGATCGTGGAATCCTCTGTCAGATGCGGTACAGGATTGTTTCCCACATCGCGGGTGATGACCTTGGCATTGCCGTCCTTGAGGCGCAGCTGGTTGACGATGTGAGTGGTGAGTTGATTGGACACGGAAGCGGCACCCAGGGCGCTGCTTGTCACTACGAGAACTTTAGACATTGAATGTACGTCCTGATTTCATGAGAGAATTTCAGACGTAAACTGGTTGTCGGGATTGATTTCCGGAACCGTCATTTTCCGCACCAGATTGTTGCTCTGAGAGGAACGCATGATTGAGCTGGATGACATGAAATGTTTTGTTGAAGTCGTAGAGTGCGGCAGTCTGAGTGCGGCTGCGACACGATTGAACATTTCGAAATCCGTCGTCAGCCGGAAGATTGCCCGCATCGAGGATCTGCTCGGCACACGCCTTCTTGATCGAACCACACGTGGCATTGCCCCTAACGAGGCGGGCCTGGAATTCAAATCGAGAAGCGAAAAAATTCTGTCCGAATATGAAGATACGCTGCAGGCCATCTCCGAACATTCGAACGAAATCGTTGGAGAGTTGCGGCTGTCGGTACCGCTGGCATTCGGGACAAGGCATCTGGCACCGGTCCTCGCGTCATTGGCGTGCCGTTTTCCTCGCCTCAAGGTCGATGCCTCGTTTTCCGATAAGGTCGTGGACCTGATCGGTGAACGGTTCGACGCCGCGATCCGAATCGGCAACCTGCGCGACTCCAGCTATGTCGCACGCAAGATCGCACCGATAAACTCGCTTGTCGTTGCCAGCCCGGCCTATCTGCAACGATACGGGACACCGCAATCGCCTGAAGACCTGGCGGTGCACGAATGCCTCATTTACACAGCTTCACTTTCACCGGACTGGGTCTTCCAATCCGGCAAGAAGAAGATTTCGGTGCGCCCCTCGGGGCGCCTACGCACGGACAACGGGGAAACGACCGTCGCCTGGGCAGTCGCCGGGCTGGGAATAGCCCACGCGCCCCTGTTTCTCGTTGAGGACGCGATAGAGCGCGGTGAGCTCGTACCATTTCTGCTCGACTACCCCACACCGGAGTTTGGTCTCTATGTGCTTCGTCCTCCCGGGGCGAACACCTCCAGGAAAGTCAGAGTCCTGATCGATACGCTTGTCGAGAAGGTTTCCGGGAAACTCAGCTGGACGAATTGGAACCGTTGACAAAAGGTGCAGCCGTTGCCCTGAAAGGCTGCCCGGTAAAACGACTTGCCCTCAAAACAAAAACCGGAGCGGTTTCCGCCCCGGTTTGAGAATTGCTTCATTTGATAGGAGCGCAGCTCCCGATCAGTCCGCCAGATCCTGGACGCTGACGATGCCGCCGTTTTCGTCGAGGCGGTAGATGATGGGGGTGCCGGTGCCGAGCTCCCGCTTCAGGATTTCCTCAGGGCTGAGGCCTTCAAGATCCATGATGAGCGCCCGCAGGGAGTTGCCGTGTGCGGCGACGATTGTCCGGTTGCCTTTCAGCACCCGCGGCAGGATTTCCGACTTGTAATAGGGCAGCACGCGCTCGGCGGTCATCTTCAGGCTCTCGCCGCCCGGGGGCGGCACATCGAAGGAGCGGCGCCAGATGTGGACCTGCTCTTCGCCGAATTTCTCGCGTGCCTCGTCCTTGTTCATGCCTGTGAGATCGCCATAGTCGCGCTCGTTCAGGGCCTGGTCCTTCACGGTTTCCAGACCCGTCTGGCCGAGTTCTCCCAGGATGATGTCGAGGGTCTTCTGCGCCCGCGACAGGTCCGAGGTGAAGGCAATGTCGAACTTCAGTTTCAGGTCCCGCAGCTGTTCGCCAGCCTTGTGGGCTTCCGCCACGCCCTGTTCGGTCAGGTCCGGGTTCTTCCAGCCGGTGAACAGGTTTTTCAAGTTCCAATCGCTCTGTCCGTGACGGACGAGCACAAGAAGGCGATCCATGCCATTCTCCCCAAGCTATCTGCGCTGCATCATGAGTTGAGGCCGAGAACGTCGGCCATTGAATAGAGGCCCGGCTTGCGGTCGAAGCCCCAGAGGGCGGCCTTGACGGCTCCGCGGGCGAAGAGCTGCCGGTCGTCCGCGTGGTGCGTGAACGCGATGCGTTCGCCTTCGCTCGCGAAAATCACCGAATGTTCGCCGATCACGGATCCGCCCCGAAGCGTTGCAAAGCCGATATCGCCCTGACGGCGGGCGCCGGTGATGCCGTCGCGGCTGCGGACCGAATGGGCGTCCAGATCGATACCGCGCCCTTCCGCGGCCGCGCGGCCCAGCAGCAAGGCGGTCCCCGAGGGTGCATCGACCTTGTGCTTGTGGTGCATTTCGAGGACCTCGATATCGAAATCCGCATCGAGTGCAGCGGCGGCCTGGCGCACCAGGCTGGCCAGCAGATTGACGCCCAGGCTCATGTTGCCGGACTTGACGATACGTGCGTGGCGTGCGGCCGCCTTCAGCGGCTCATCCTCGCCGTCCGCCCATCCGGTCGTGCCGATGACATGCACAATCCGAGCCTGTGCGGCAAGTTCCGCGAACCACAGGCTGGCCTTCGGCGTGGTGAAATCGAGGACGCCGTCCGCCCTTGCAAAGCCTGTCAGCGGATCGTCGGTCACAGGCACACCGAGAGGGCCGGTTCCGGCGAGGTCGCCGGCATCCTTGCCGAGCAGTTCGGAGCCTTCCCGCTCAATCGCGGCAACAACCACCGCACCGGGAGTTTCGGCCACCGTCTTTGTCAGCGCCCGCCCCATGCGGCCACCGGCCCCGACGATTACCAAGCGCATCTGACCCATTCAGGTTCCCTCATTCGATCTTCGCTGGGGATATACCAGTTTCGCCAAGACAGGCAAACGCCAGATAAGCCGCAAAGAGGCCTCCTGGAAAAATATTGGACTTGTAAGATATTACCATATGAAATTCGTAGTTTTCATGGTGAATAGCACGTTAAATTACCTAGATATCGCCAATAATTTCGTCAATTCAATTCACAAAAGATAAACCCATGCTAGTTACGTTAAAATTCGCGGTTGTTTTTTCTTACACTTGCGCGGCAGGGCAAAGATTTCATGATAGTGTGCACGAATGTTCAGGAAGCCGACAACCCCGGAGAAAGCCCGGTTGTTTCCGGATCCGCGGCTGACCTCGCGGTTCCTGCCGACCGTGCCCGACTTCAAGCAACGCAAGAGACATGTTTGTGCTTCATCAGTTCGCCAAGCAGTCCAGCAAGCCCGTAACATGACGGCCGCCGGTTCAGGAGCGCTGCGTTGAAAGCAAACTTCTCCATCCCGTTCAGCCGGCTAGTGATGGCTCTGTTTGCCTTCGGGCTCATCGGAACGGCAATCGCGCTGTTCTGGATCACCTATCTCGGCAGCCTGTCGATCGCCGAACATGAAATCGCCCGAAGCGCCAAATCCAAGGCGACGCTCGCGCGCCTCGTCTTCACCCAGCATCTGGATCAGCTGGAAAACCAGATCCGGGCGATTGCCGCCGACCCGGGCATCCGCGAAGCGCTGCAGACCAGCGACAAGACCGCCGCAAAGGCGATCGTCGACCGTGCTTCGGAGGGCATGACAAGCGCGGTTCTCGACATCCTGCTGATCGATCATCCCGGCGAAGACAGCTGGGTCAACGGCAGCCTCGGCCTCATCGACATCCGCAACCAGCTTCCCACAAGTGTCCGCGCGGCGATGCCACCGGATATCTGGGTGACATATGCCGACCATACATCCGATCCGGTGGAAATCACCGCGGCCCTTTCCGTGCTTGTTCTCGACCCCAAGACGGGCCGTGCACTGGGAAGAATTTACGGTGGCACGACCGTCACGGATTCCTTCACACTTCCGGGAATTCTCGCAAAAATCCTGCGTGCGAACGACATCGCCTTCTATCATGACAACCATATCGTCGCCGGGCTCGGTGCCCTTGCCACAGAAAGCTTGCCGGACAGGCTTGCCGGTACACCGGATGAGGTCAACTACACGCTCAAGGGCGACAATCTTTTCGTCTATGCCCCGCTGATGCAGGATCTCGACGGCCACATGCTGGCGGCGGTGATCAAACAGCCCGTCGACACCCTGCAGAAAGTGGAAGAGACCTACAGCAAGCTGTTCACGCCGTTCCTGCTTTATACGGCCATCCTCGCGCTCGGGGCGGCGCTTATCGTCAACCGCATCACCAGCGCCGGCCTCGGACGTCTTGTTGCCTATGCCATGAGCCTGCGGCAGGACCGGCTGGTGTCGCCGCCACCGCCGGGCCTCATCTACGAGTTCAACAAGCTGGCGTCCATGTTCCAGGCCGCGTTCGAATCCGTGCGCAATCGCGATGCCCAGTTCAAGGACATGATCGACGGGTCGCTGCACGGCGTGCTCGTGCACGCCAATCACCGCATCCTTTATGTGAACGACGCGCTGCTGCAGATGCTGGGTTACGAGCCCGGCCAGCCGAAGCAACTGGTGGAAGCGCCGACCCTGGTGATCTATGCTCCGGAGGAGCACAGCCGCCTGCGCAGCTACTACAACCTGCGTGAAAACAGCAGCGCTCCCAGAGCCTCCGAGGTCAAGGGCATCCGCAAGGATGGCCAGATCGTCTGGCTGGAACAGCATGTGCGTGTAACGGAATGGCGGGGCGAGCGGGCCTTTTATGCCACGATCACCGATATCAGCGAACGCAAGCGCCAGGAGGAACTGGCGACGAAGAATGCCAATTTCGACATCCTGACCGGCCTGCCGAACCGGCGCCTTTTTATGGACCGGTTGCGCCAGACCCTGCAGCGCAACAAGCATGCGGGCGAACTGACCGCGCTGATGATCCTCGATCTGGACCGGTTCAAGACCGTCAACGACAGCTACGGCCCGAAAGCCGGGGATCAGGTCATCGAAACCGTCGCCACACGGCTGACCGAGGTGCTTGGACCGGACCAGACCGTCGCCCGCATGGGCGGAGACGAATTCGCGATTATCCTGTCGAACCCGGAGGACCGCTGGCAGATCGAACAGACAGCCCGCGAGATCCTCGAGACCGTCGGTACGCCCATCGGCCTGGAAAACGACGTTGAGGTCGTGCTGGCTGGCAGCCTCGGCATCACCCTGTCGCCCAGCGACGGCGATAACGACGAGGCGTTGCTTCTTCAGGCTGACAGCAGCATGCTGCAGGCAAAGGCCGACAGCGGTGCCAGCTACCGTTTCTTCGCCACGCGCATGAACGAGCAGACTGCACGGGCCGGACAGGTCGAAATATCCCTGCGCCAGGCGATCGAAAAAGGCGAGCTGCACCTCAATTTCCAGCCCATCGTCGACTTCGGCGAGAGCCGTGTGGTGAGCTGCGAAACCCTTGCCCGCTGGACGGATGCCAAGCTCGGCTTGATCCCGCCCACTGAGTTCATCAAGGTCGCCGAGGATTGCGGCCTGATCGTTCCCCTTGGCGAATGGGTGCTGCGCGAGGCTTGCTCGTTTTTCCAGTCCTGCAATCGCAACGGCCTGCGGCTCGAGGGCATCAGCGTCAACATTTCACCGCGGCAATGCCGCGACAGGGGCTTTGTCGACCGGTTGAAGGAAATCCTCGACGAGACCGGAATGGACCCCGCCCGCCTGCAACTGGAAATCACCGAAAGCGTGATGTTCGACGACCAGCGGATCAATCCGGTCGAGATCCTGGAGGCGATCAGCGCGCTCGGCATCAAGATCTCGCTGGACGATTTCGGCACAGGCTTTTCCTCGCTCAGCTACCTGAAACGCCTGCCGATCGACACACTGAAGATCGACCGGTCCTTCATCATGGGCCTGGAACGGGACCAGGACGGGCAGGCGCTCGTGCAGGCGATCATTTCCATGGCCGGTTCGCTCGGCATCGACGTCGTCTGCGAGGGGGCGGAAACCCGCGAACAATGCGAGCTGATCCACTCCTTCGGCTGCGATCTGATCCAGGGCTACAGTTTCGCCCGGCCCATGTCCGGCGCCGACTTTAACCGCTACCTGGCCAGCATGAACGGCGTGAAATCGGTCGCGGCAAAAGCAGGGTGAGCAAACAAAAACGGGGACCGCAAGGTCCCCGTTTCCACGTTGGTAGAGAAGACGCGCTTATTCGGCGTCTGCCTTTTCCTGGCGTTCGATTTCCTTGCCGGTCTCCTGGTCGACAACCTTCATGGACAGGCGCACCTTGCCACGCTCGTCGAAGCCCATGAGCTTGACCCAGACCTTGTCGCCTTCCTTGATCACGTCGGTGACCTTGGCGACTTTCTTCGGAGCCAGCTGGGAGATGTGGACCAGACCGTCCTTGGCGCCGAAGAAGTTCACGAACGCGCCGAAATCGACGCACTTCACAACGGTGCCTTCGTAGATCATGCCCACTTCCGGCTCGGCGGCAATGGAGTTGATCCAGTTGACTGCAGCCTTGATCGCCTTGCCGTCGGCAGATGCGATCTTGACGGTTCCGTCGTCCTCGATGTTGACCTTGGCGCCGGTCTTTTCCACGATTTCGCGGATGACCTTGCCGCCGGAGCCGATGACTTCACGGATCTTGTCGACCGGGATCTTCATCACTTCGATGCGCGGCGCATGTTCGCCGAGCTCGGAGCGGGCTTCGGTGATCGCCTTGGACATTTCGCCGAGGATATGAATACGGCCGTCCTTGGCCTGGCCGAGCGCGACCTTCATGATCTCTTCGGTGATGCCGTCGATCTTGATGTCCATCTGCAGCGCGGTGATGCCTTCGGCGGTACCGGCCACCTTGAAGTCCATGTCGCCGAGGTGATCTTCATCGCCAAGGATGTCGGACAGAACCGCGAAACGGTCGCCTTCCTTGATCAGGCCCATGGCGATACCGGCGACCGGAGACTTGAGCGGCACACCGGCATCCATCAGCGCCAGCGAGGTGCCGCAGACGGTTGCCATGGAGGACGAGCCGTTGGATTCGGTGATCTCGGAAACGACACGCAGCGTGTACGGAAACTCGTGATGCGCCGGCAGCATCGGGTTGATCGCACGCCAGGCAAGCTTGCCGTGGCCGATTTCGCGACGTCCCGGGGAGCCCATGCGGCCGGTTTCACCGACGGAATAGGGCGGGAAGTTGTAGTGCAGCATGAAGTGGGCCTTCACGGTGCCTTCCAGCAGGTCGATGAACTGCTCGTCTTCGCCGGTGCCGAGGGTGGCAACCACCAGGCCCTGGGTTTCGCCGCGGGTGAACAGGGCGGAACCATGTGCGCGCGGCAGGAAGCCGACTTCGGAGGAAATTGCACGGACGGTCGACAGGTCACGGCCGTCGATGCGGTTGCCAGTATCGAGGATCGCACCGCGCACGATCGAGGCTTCCAGCTTCTTGAACTGATCGCCAAGAACGGTGCCTTCGACGGCTTCGCCTTCGGCTGCATTGGTGATCAGGGCCTCGACGACCTTCGCCTTGGCGGCGTCGATCGCGTTCTTGCGGTCCGTCTTGGAGGTGATCTTGTAAGCTTCGACCAGGTCGCCTTCAGCCATCGACTTGATCTTGGCGTAAAGGTCGGAATGATCCGGCAGAACCAGCTCGCGCGGTTCCTTGGCAGCGGTTTCGGCCAGCTTGATGATCGCGTCGATCACCGGCTGGAAACCCTTGTGACCAAACATCACCGCGCCGAGCATGACGTCTTCGTCGAGCTGCTTGGCTTCCGATTCCACCATCAGCACGGCGTCGGTGGTGCCGGCGACAACCAGATCGAGCTGGGATTCCGGCATGTCGTCAACCAGCGGGTTGAGGACATATTCGCCGTTGATGTAGCCGACGCGGGCGCCGCCAATCGGGCCCATGAACGGAACGCCGGAGAGCGTCAGCGCGGCGGAAGAGGCCACCATCGCGAGGATGTCCGGAGCGTTTTCCAGATCGTGCGACAGCACGGTGATGATCACCTGGGTGTCGTTCTTGTAGCCGTCCGCGAAGAGCGGGCGGATCGGACGGTCGATCAGGCGGGACGTGAGGGTTTCGTGCTCGGACGGGCGGCCTTCGCGCTTGAAGTAGCCACCCGGGATCTTACCGGCGGCAAATGCCTTTTCCTGGTAGTTCACGGTGAGCGGGAAGAAGTCCTGGCCCGGCTTCGGGGACTTGGCGGAAACGACGGTCGCCAGGACCTTGGTTTCGCCATAGGTCGCCATCACGGCACCGTCTGCCTGACGGGCAACCTTGCCCGTTTCGAGCACGAGCGGACGTCCGCCCCACTCGACTTCTACACGATGAATATCGAACATTATCTGTCCTTACAGCTTTGCCGGTTCCGGCTGCGTTCCTCGCAGCACCGTTCTGGAACCAGGCACGTTCCCGGTCGGCCCCGTATGGGCCGGTTACCGGCGGACAGGCCACGGGCAAGACGACGGGCTGCTTTCAGCATCACTTGCAAAAAGAAGCCGGCAATCCTGCCCCATGACTTGTCACGAGGTCTCTATAGTGCGTTTGCCATCAAATGGAAACGCCCTTGAGTCATTTGAGCGCCTGGCTTTTGCCGGACCCGGAACTCACCGCTCCGGCACCCTGCCGCCATGCGCCTTCAGAGCACGTCTCGTCTGATCTGTATCGCTTTTCACTGCCTGAATTCGAGGATTTCAACGAAACTAGCGATGCAAGACTTTCTTGTTGGACGCAACGCGCTTTAATAGAAAAACGCGGCGGACATTCCTGCCCACCGCGTTTTGAAAGTTTGGATCTTAGCGGCGAATGCCAAGACGCTCGATCAGCGACTTGTAGCGTTCTTCGCTCTTGCCGCGCGCGTAGTCCAGAAGGGACCGGCGCTGCGCAACCATCTTCAGAAGACCGCGGCGGGAATGGTTGTCCTTGCCGTGACCCTTGAAGTGTTCGGTCAGGTTGTTGATGCGCTCGGTGAGGATCGCAACCTGCACTTCCGGGGAACCGGTGTCGCCTTCCTTGATGGCGTATTCCTTGATGAGCTCAGCTTTGCGCTCTGCAGTAATCGACATCGCTCTTTCCTTTCAAAGAGTGGTGGCCCGTTGGCCGGGCGCGTTGAACTGCCGGAGACCGGCCTGATCCGGATGTTTCCAGAGCCGAGATGTCGTTCAGCAAAGGATCCTTCCGGACGAATTGGGCATCAGTGCCCAATGGCGGCGGTATATGGCAGAAAACCCCGCGGAAAGCCAGAAGAATCTCGCAGCTTTTCGCCATTTCCGAAATCAGAGATGAAACACACGGCTTGGCTGGAACCGGCCCTTGTCAATTGAGCCGATGGCGACCGGTACGTCGGCGTGGCTGGCGAAGGCGACCTCCGTGTTGAGCGGGGCATCGCGGCCACGCAACAGCACGGCCATGCCCTTGCGGATCCTGGCCGCATCGTCGAGCGAGACCGGGACTTCGACCAGTGCATCCATAGCATCGCGCACCGGCAGGACGAACTCCGCCACCAGATCCCCGATGCCGGCGCTTTCTTCCAAGGCTTCGGCAGCTTCCAGAAGTTCGTCCAGCCCGACCATGTCTTCTTCGCCGAAAGGGCCGACCAGCAGACGGCGCAGTTCCGTAACGTGACCACAGGTACCGAGGCGGCGGCCGAGATCGCGGGCGAGCGCGCGCACATAGGTGCCCTTGCCGCATTCGGCTTCGAAGACGGCACGATTTTGGTCCGGACATTCGACAAGGTTCAGCCGGTGCACGTCGATCGGGCGGGCTTCCAGCACAACCTCCTCGCCGTCGCGGGCAAGATCATAGGCGCGTTCCCCGGCCACCTTGATGGCGGAGAAGATTGGCGGCACCTGCATGATCGTGCCGACGAACTCGCCGAGAACGGCGGCAATCTCTTCCGGCGCGGGACGGACTTGCGAGGTGGCAATCACCTCGCCCTCGGTGTCGTCGGTATTGGTCTCCTCGCCCCAGGTCACTTCGAACCGGTAGACCTTGCGGCCATCCATGACGAAAGGCACCGTCTTGGTGGCTTCTCCAAAGGCGACCGGCAACAGACCCGAGGCACGCGGATCAAGCGTGCCGGCATGGCCGACCTTCTCCGGCGAGAAGATCCGCTTCAGCTTGCCCAGGGCATCGTTGGAAGTCAGCCCGTAGGGCTTGTCCAGCACCAGCCAGCCATTGATGGCGTTTCTTTTTCTTTTGACTTGTTTCTGACGTGCCATGTGTCTGCTGTTGGTTCGTTGAAGAGAGAGCGCAAGATCCTCTCCCTCTTGTCATCTATTCGCTTCGATCGCCGCATGCCGCGCCCTCACCCTGAGGAAGCGCGTAAGCGCTGTCTCGAAGACGGGCCGCTTGCTCCTGAGCGTGCCGCCCATCCTTCGAGACAGGCCTAGCGGCCTTCCTCAGGATGAGGTGGGTAGGTGCGGCGGCTAAGTTCCTGTGCCAGATCTCGCGGAACCCGATCTGCCGTTGCACTACAATACGGATGACAAATCAGAGATCTTCGCGCGATATCTTCGCCTAATCCTATTCCTCTTCGTCCGCTGCCAGGTCCCGGGAGACTTCCGGCGAATGCAGCAGCGTGCCGATGCGGTCGTCGTCGTCGAAGCGGGTGTCGAGCACGAAGCGCAGGTCCGGCATGTATTTCATGGTCAGGCGGCGCGAGACCTGGCCGCGCAGGAACTTGGCGCTGCGGTTGAGCGCCTTTTCCACCTTGTCCGCGTCCTTGCCGCCAAGCGGCATCACCAGGCAGGTCGCCAGGCGCAGGTCCGGGGTCATGCGCACTTCGGGAATGGTGACGATGACGCCGTCGAGATCGGGATCGGAGAAGCCGCCGCGGGTCAGAATGTCGGACAGCTCCTTGCGCACCGTTTCGCCAACGCGCAACTGGCGCTGGGACGGGCCACGGCTGTCCTGTCCGTGATGTCTTGCCATTGTTATTGTCCTTGCCGCCGTGCGGCCAGACCAGCCCGATACACTAAGCTGAGCCCGCCCGGTTTCCGGCGAATGTAACGCGCCGCATTGGCGCCAAATGAGAAAAGAGCGCGCTTTCGCGCGCTCTCATGTCTGAATTTCGGGCATGGCAGCTGGCCGCACATGCCCGGAAGGACTGGATCCGGCGATCAGATCAGAGCGTACGCGCGATCTGTTCGACGCGGAAGCACTCGATGACGTCGCCCGGACGCATATCCTGGTACTTCACGAAGTTCATGCCGCATTCCTGACCGGACTCGACCGACTTGACCTCGTCCTTGAAGCGCTTGAGCGTGCCCAGTTCGCCTTCGTGGATGACGACGTCGTCGCGGATGAGGCGGACATTGGCGCCGCGCTCGACCACACCTTCGGTAACCAGACAGCCTGCCACCTTGCCGACCTTGGAGATGTGGAAGATTTCCTTGATCTCCGCATTGCCGAGGAAGGTTTCGCGGCGTTCCGGCGACAGCATGCCGGAGAGCGCTGCCTTGATGTCGTCGACGAGGTCGTAGATCACGTTGTAGTAGCGGATCTCGATACCGTCGCGGCTGGCTGCTTCACGGGCCTGCTTGTTGGCACGCACGTTGAAGCCGAGGATCGGCGCCTTGGAGGCGGCCGCCAGCGTGATGTCACTTTCGGTGATGCCACCGACGCCGGAGAGCAGGATGCGGGCGCCGACTTCCTCGTTGCCGAGTTCGGTAAGCGCGTGGGCGATGGCTTCCGCCGAGCCCTGCACGTCGGCCTTGAGAACCAGCGGGAATTCCTTTTTGCCGGTTTCCTGCAGGCGGTTCATCATCTGCTCGAGCGAGCCGCGCGAACCGGAGGCGACCACGGAGGCCTTCTCGCGGATCTGGCGCTGACGGTAGTCGGTGATCTCGCGGGCACGGGCCTCGTTCTCGACCACAGCGACCATATCGCCGGCTTCCGGAGTGCCCTGGAAACCCAGAACCTCGACCGGCTTGGCCGGGCCGGCTTCCTTCACCTGGTTGCCGTTCTCGTCGAGCATGGCGCGGACACGGCCCCACTCGGCACCGGCGACGAGAATGTCGCCCGGCTTGAGGGTCCCCTTCTGCACCAGCACGGTCGCGACCGGACCGCGGCCCTTGTCGAGCTGCGCTTCGATGACGATGCCTTCCGCGGTGCGGTCCGGATTGGCCTGGAGTTCGAGAACTTCGGCCTGCAGCAGGATCATTTCCAGCAGCTTGTCGAGGTTCTGGCCGCTCTTGGCCGAGACTTCCACGTCGATGACGTCACCGCCCATGCCTTCCACGACGAGGGACTCGCTGAGGAGTTCGGTGCGGACCCGGTTCGGATCGGCGCCAGGCTTGTCCATCTTGTTGATGGCGACGATGATCGGCACGTCGGCAGCCTTGGCGTGCGCCACGGCTTCCTTGGTCTGCGGCATGACGCCGTCGTCCGCGGCCACGACCAGGATCACGATATCGGTCGATTTGGCACCGCGGGCACGCATCTGCGAGAAGGCCGCGTGGCCAGGCGTATCGATGAAGGTGATCTTGTTGCCGTCCTGATCGACCTGGTAAGCGCCGATATGCTGGGTGATACCGCCAGCTTCGCCGGTGACAACCTTGGACTTGCGGATCGCGTCGAGCAGCGAGGTCTTGCCGTGGTCGACATGGCCCATGATGGTCACGACCGGCGGACGCGGCTTCAGCGTGGAGGCCTCGTCTGTGGTGGTGAACAGTCCGGTTTCCACATCGGATTCGGAGACGCGCTTGACCGTGTGGCCCAGCTCCTCGGCGATCAGCTCGGCCGTGTCGGCGTCGATGACGTCGTTGATCTTGAGCATCTGGCCCTGCTTCATCAGAAGCTTGATCACGTCCACTGCGCGCTCGGCCATTCGGTTGGCGAGTTCCTGGATCGTGATGGCTTCCGGCAGGACGACTTCACGCGAGATCTTCTCGCGCACCACCTGCTGCTGGCCGCGCTTGGCCTTTTCCTGGCGGCGGCGCATGGAGGCAAGCGAGCGGGCGCGCTGGCCGTCGTCGCCACCCGTGGCAGCCGAAATGGTCAGCTTGGAGCGGCGGCGGTCTTCGCCGGCACGCGGACGGGCTGCCGGCGCAGGTGCCTGCTTCGGCCGCTTGACAGCGCGCACGCCCTTGTTGCGATCGTCGTCTTCGCCTTCTTCGCGGGCCGGCTTCGGACGCGCGGCGGCTGCCGGCTCCTTGCGCTTGCCCATGTCGTCAAGGCTGGGCGGCTTGCCGCCGTCGGCGTGGGCAGGCTTGCGCGCCACCCTGGACGTCGCTGCCGGTGCAGCCGGAGCGGGTGCGGCTTCTGCGGCAGGCGCAGCCGGTTCCTGCTTCGGCGCTTCAGCGGCAAGGCGTGCTTCCTCGGCTTCGCGCTTGGCGCGTTCCTCGGCTTCCACCTTGGCCTGGGCTTCTTCCTCGGCCTGACGCTGTGCGGCCTCGACGGCCCGGCGCTTTTCGTCTTCCACGCGCTGCTTGCGTTCTTCGGCGTCGCGTACCTTGGCCATTTCCAGGGCAGCCATACGGGCGGCGGCCTCTTCCTTGGTCAGGGTGCGCAGAACGTTGCCGTTGCCTTTCGGGCGCTGGCCGGACGCGGCGCGGCGCGCCTGCTTTGCGGCCTGCGGATCAGGCTGCGGTGCGGTGCGCGGTGCTTCGGCGGGCCTGTCGAGACGCTGGGTCGTCGGTGCCGGACCTTCCGGTTTCGGCTCCTGTCCCGGGATCACGACACGGCGCTTCTTCTTCTCCACGACGACGGCTTTCGACCGGCCGTGCGAGAAGGACTGCCGAACAGTTCCCTGATCGCCACCGCCGCGCTTGAGGCCAAGCGTCTTGCCACGCTCAACGCTGATTGTCTTGTCGCCCGGATTTTTCGTATCGCTCATATTGCCTTCAGTCCTGCGCAACTGCCCTTAATCAGGCGTCGCCATTAGCGCCGCTTGCCGCGGAAAAGCTGCGAAAATGCTCCAGATCACGTGCCCGTGCCAGGAAATTTTCGCTCGCCTGCCCCGCAAGCAGTGCAGCATGTATCACATTTGACCGGCCCAATGCCAAATCCAATTGGTCCGAATCGAACAAACGGACGAATTGGCATCCGTTTGTCGGCTCCTCTCTTGCCGCGGCCACCGCCGCCAGCTTCCGCACCCCGTCCTCTGCAGCGTCCGTGGCGTGGATCAGCCCCACGACGGGATCCCGCCGCAGAGCCGCTTCAACCTTTGCGAAACCGGTCACCAGCTCACCGGCCTTGCGCGTCATGGACAGCGCCTGTAGCGCCAACCGTTCCATGAGCGCATCGACCCGATCCGCCAGTCCCGGCTCGACACGGACTTCCGTCTTGAAGCCCCTGCCGAAAACTTTCTTCCGGTCCTTCTCGGCAACCGCCACGATCTCTCTCGTGGCGCTCACCCAGACACCCCGGCCCGGAAGAACCCGTTTCAGATCCGGGACCACCTGGCCCTCGGGATCGAGGACGAACCGGATCAACGAACTGACCGGTTGAACCTCCCGGGTGACGGCGCATTGCCGTTCGGTCGGTTCGTTCTTCCTTGGCACGCCGCCGTTCCTCCGGATCACCCGACCCGCCGCACCTGGCGCCGGGTCAAAAGCCGATTGCCTCTTGGTTATCCGTTCAGGATGGCGCCGCCATGCGGCTCTTCCTGAGCGACTTCGACCTCTTCGGCTTCCTCATCCTCATCGGCATACTCCCCGGCCTGGGCCGCGAGTTCCTCTTCGGTGATCCAGCCGGCCGCGAGACGGGCCGCCATAACGATGTTCTCTGCTTCCGCGCGGGACATGTCGAACCCGGTAAGAGCGCCGTCGAAGCGCTTGGTTTCGCCGTCCTTGCGTTCGGTCCAGCCGACGAGATCGTCGGCGGCACAGCCGGCGAGATCTTCCATCGTCTTGATGTCGTCCTTGCCGAGCGCAACCAGCATAGCCGTTGTCAGGCCGTCAATCGAGCGCAGGTCGTCGGAAACGCCGAGTTCGATGCGTTCCTCGTCGAGCTTGGCTTCGAGTTCGGCCAGATAGTCGCGGGCGCGGGCCTGGATCTCGACGGCGGTGTCGTCGTCGAAACCTTCGATCATCGCGATTTCGTCGAGCTCGACATAGGCCACTTCCTCAACCGAGGTAAAGCCTTCGGTCGCCAGAAGCTGGCCGACCATCTCGTCGACATTGAGGGCTTCCATGAAGAGTTGCGAACGCTCCAGGAATTCCTTCTGGCGGCGGTCGCTTTCTTCCTGCTCGGTCATGATGTCGATGGCCCAGCCGGTGAGCTGGGACGCCAGACGGACGTTCTGACCGCGGCGGCCGATCGCCAGAGACAATTGGTCATCCGGGACGACAACTTCAATACGCTCGGCGTCTTCGTCGAGAACGACCTTGGCGACTTCCGCCGGCTGCAGGGCGTTGACGATGAACGTCGCGGCTTCGTCGTTCCACGGAATAATGTCGATCTTCTCGCCCTGAAGTTCACCGACAACGGCCTGAACGCGGCTGCCGCGCATACCGACGCAGGCGCCGACCGGGTCGATCGAGCTATCCTTGGAGATCACGGCGATCTTGGCGCGCGAGCCCGGGTCACGGGCAACCGACTTGATCTCGATGACGCCGTCATAGATTTCCGGTACTTCCTGGGCAAAGAGCTTGGCCATGAACTGCGGATGGGTGCGCGACAGGAAAATCTGCGGACCGCGCTGCTCGCGGCGCACGTCGTAGATATAGGCGCGGATGCGGTCGCCGGTGCGGAAGATTTCGCGCGGGATCAGCTCGTCGCGGCGCACGATGCCTTCACCACGGCCCAGATCCACGATGACGTTGCCGTATTCGGCGCGCTTGACGACACCGTTGATGACTTCGCCGACGCGGTCCTTGAATTCGTCATACTGGCGGTCGCGCTCGGCTTCGCGCACTTTCTGCACGATGACCTGCTTTGCGGACTGGGCGGCGATACGGCCGAAATCGAGTGGCGGCAACGGTTCAGCAATGAAATCGCCAAGACCGGCTTCCGGGTTGCGGGCCTGCGCCTCGTCGAGCGCAATTTCCGTGGAGACGTTTTCTACGCTGTCAACGACCTGAAGCAGGCGCTGCAGACGGATCTCACCGGTCTTCGGATTGATTTCCGCACGGACTTCCGTCTCGGTGCCGTAGCGGGAGCGGGCCGCCTTCTGGATTGCGTCTTCCATCGCGTTGATGACGATCATCCGGTCGATGGATTTCTCCCGTGCGACCGCGTCAGCGATTTGCAGCAGTTCCAGCCGGTTCGCGCTGATTGCCATATTCCACTCCTCTTGCGCCAAGGATCGGTTCGGGCGCGTTCTTCTTTTCTCCGCCTGAGCTTGAGGCTCAGTTGGGCCTGTTGTCCTGTGTCAGCTCTTCGTCTTCGCCGCGCGCGGCAAGCGCTGCTTTTTCGGCCTGAAGAGCTGCGGTAATCAAATCGTCGGTCAGCACCAGCTTGGCTTCGCCGATATTTTCCAGCGGCAGCGCAACGGTGTCGTCCTCTCCCTCGCGCACATCCGGCAGGCGCAGCTTTGCGGTGCCGTCCCCGGCGCCGAGCAACTTGCCACGGAAGCGCTTGCGGCCGTCCAGCATCACGGCCATCTCGACCTTCAGCTCGTGACCGGCCCAGCGGTTGAAGTCGCCGGCACGCACCAGCGGCCGGTCGATACCCGGAGAAGAAACTTCAAGGTGGTAGGCCCGGTTGATCGGGTCCTCGACATCGAGCGCCGGCGATACGGCGCGGCTGATGGTTTCGCAGTCCTCGACGGTCATCGTGCCGTCCGGGCGCTCGGCCATGATCTGCAATGTGCAGCCGTTCTGGGCGCTGATCCGGGTCCGCACGAGCCGGTAGCCAAGGTCTTCGATGACCGGCTCCACAATTGCGGCAACACGGGCGTCAAGGCCCTGTTCCGTCACAATTCTCGGTTCGTGTGCGCTCACACCTGGCTCCTCGATGCGGCCGCTTCCGGCCTTGACTTTATTCACGCGATCAATCTCCGCCGGCTGACGCGAAGCGCCTCTGGCGGGTCGATCCTGAGCATCGGATGCCTGATCTGGCGTTTACATAGGGCAATCCTGCTCGAAATCCCGAATTCGACCGTTTCCGGATTATGTAAGCAAAAAAGAGCGGGTCCCCGGCGGGCCCACTCTCAAAGTGCTCAGATAAGCCGTTTGAGGTGAAACACGGGCTGTATAACGCCAAACTTGTCAAAAAGGCAAGAGGCCCGGCCAAATTCCTCAAAGAAGTTGCGGCAGGCCGGAAATGCGACCCGAATGCCTACGCTTTACGGCTAAACCCTGCGGAACGTCAGATAGCGGCCGATGCGGCCCTCGCGGTTGGCCTTGGCCTCGTAGCGGGTGCCCGGCCAACCGTCCCATGGGGTCTTCCAGTCGGCAGACGTTTCTGCCGTCCAGTCAAAGGCCGCATGGTCGCGGCAATGGCGCAGGGTCCAGTCGACATATGTGTCGATATCGGAGGCAAACCGGAACTCGGCACCGGGCTTGATTGCGCGGGCGTAGCGGTCGAGATTCTCTGCGTTGATAAAGCGGCGCTTCCAGTGACGCTTCTTCGGCCAGGGGTCCGGGTAGAGCTGGTAGGCAAGATCGAGACTCGCCTCCGGCAGCCAGTCGAGCACATTTATGGCATCGTCGTCATAGAGGCGGACATTCTGCAGGCCTTCGCCCACAACGGCGGTAACGGCCTTGGCCATGCTGCCGACAAACGGCTCGACACCAATGAAGCCGGTGCGCGGATTGGTCCTTGCCCGGTGAAGCAGATGCTCGCCGCCGCCGAAACCGACCTCCAGGCAGACCGTGTCGACATCCGCATCGAACAGATCTCTCAGATCCGCAGGCGCAGGCGCAGACAGGTCCAGCGACAGGCGCGGCAATTCGTTTTCCATCAGCGCCTCGCGGCGCGGGCTCAGTGGCTTGCCCTTGCGGCGGCCGAAAAAGGAACCTTCGTAACGGTCGGTCATCTTGCTACTTCAAAACGACAGATCGCCGGAGCGGAGCCGGCGATCTGCTTCTTCATCTTTATCCGGTCAGCGGGTACGTCGCTTATCCCGCAAGCGGGCGGAGCGCGTCAACCAGGTCGGTCCTCTCCCAGGAGAAGCCGCCATCGGCCTCCGGCTCACGGCCGAAGTGGCCGTAAGCGGCGGTGCGCTCATAGATCGGATTGTTGAGCTTCAGGTGCTGGCGGATGCCGCGCGGGCTGAGGCCCATGACATCGCGCAGTGCCTTTTCCAGCTTCGCCTCGTCGCAGCGGCCCGTGCCATGCAGGTCGACATAGACCGAGAGCGGCTCCGGAACGCCGATGGCGTAGGAAAGCTGGATGGTGCAGCGGTCGGCCAGATCTGCTGCGACAACGTTCTTGGCGAGATAGCGCGCCGCATAAGCCGCGGAGCGGTCCACCTTGGTCGGGTCCTTGCCGGAGAAAGCACCACCGCCATGGGGAGCTGCACCGCCATAGGTGTCGACGATGATCTTGCGGCCTGTCAGGCCTGCATCGCCGTCCGGGCCGCCAATGACGAAAGCGCCGGTCGGGTTGACGTGCCACACGGTCTCGCCGGTGATGAAGCCGTCAGGCAGCGCCGTGCGAATGTAAGGCTCGACGATTGCCTTGACGTCGGAGGAGGTCAGGGCCGGATCGAGATGCTGGGTCGACAGCACGATGGAGGTGGCAGCAACCGGCACGCCGTTTTCGTAGCGCACGGTGACCTGGCTCTTGGCGTCCGGGCCGAGCACCGGCTCCTTGCCGGATTTGCGGGCTTCTGCCAGCAGGCGGAGGATCTTGTGGGAATAAAGGATCGGCGCCGGCATCAGCTCTTCGGTCTCGCGGCAGGCGTAGCCGAACATGATGCCCTGGTCGCCTGCACCTTCGTCCTTGTTGTCAGCCGCATCGACGCCCTGCGCGATATGCGCGGACTGGGCGTGCAGGTGAACGGCGATATCGCAGTTTTCCCAGTGGAAGCCTTCCTGCTCGTAGCCGATGTCCTTCACGGCCATGCGGGCAAGATGGGCGATGTAATCGTTGGTAATGGTGGCCGGACCGCGGGTTTCTCCGGCGATCACGATGCGGTTGGTCGTTGCCAGGGTTTCACAGGCAACACGCGCTTCCGGCATTTCTCTGAGATAGGCGTCGACGACGGCATCGGAGATCCGGTCGCAGACTTTGTCCGGGTGTCCTTCGGAAACGGACTCGGAGGTAAACAGGTAATTCTGACGTGCCATTGGCGATCGTCCTTCTGGGAATGAATATGACAGAAGCGGCGATGAAATCGCCGCTTCGCGTGCATCAATCTTAGAAGTTCTTCGCCACGTCAAGCGTGAGGGAGAAATTTTGTCAGTCGTCGCCTGCAAGCGAGCGCACAAGATCAACGATCCGGCGGCGAACCTTCGGGTCTTCAATCCGCACGAAAGCCTTGTTCAGAGACAGGCCTTCGGAAGATGACAGGAAATCGACGACATAGGAAGTCGGCTGGGTTTCGCCGAAACCTTCCGCTTCTTCAGGCGTACCGGGTGCGTCTTCGAAGAAGAAGGACACCGGGACCTTCAAGATGGTCGCGATGTGCTGCAGGCGGCTGGCGCCGATACGGTTGGTGCCTTTTTCGTATTTCTGGATTTGCTGGAAGGTGATGCCAAGGGCTTCGCCGAGCTTTTCCTGACTCATGCCTAGCATCATGCGCCGGAGCCGTACGCGGCTGCCAACGTGAATATCGATCGGATTCGGAGACTTCTTACTGGGCATCTGTGTCGGTCTTTCTTGTTCTCGCGGAAGGCTCCGCTTGTTTTCGTTTGCACAAGCTCCCCTGAATTCCCCCCACAGGCTCAGAAGATCGAAGTTTGCCCGCAACCTTTCACTTGTACATGAAGCAGCCCTCAATCGGCTATTTCACGGTTGTATCACACTTTCTTCACTCAACTCAAACAAAAAATATCAATTTACGCGCGAATCGCGGTTGTATTGCCAAAATATGGCAAATACAACGCTAAGGATTGCAACAACCAGCATCGGTAGATCGCCAAAAATACCGTAGAGAGGAGTACCTATTCTCTGCGGAAGTTTGCCATCAATAAGGCCTCGCTCGAAGATGGCGAGCTCTTCGACCACCTCTCCCCTTGCATCGACAATCGCGGAAATGCCTGTATTTGCTGCCCTAATCAGCGGCAGCCCGGTTTCGATCGCCCGCATGCGCGCCTGGGCGAAATGCTGGTGCGGCCCGGGCGTGCGTCCGAACCAGGCGTCGTTTGTCACGTTGAGAAGAAAAGTGGGAGTTCCGGCAACAGCGCCCGGGCCGCCCGGAAAAATTGCCTCGTAACAAATCATGGGTAGAAAACTAAAACTTTCGGAGGTGGTCAATACACGCGACTGATACCCTGCCTTGAAGCCGTCAAGAGGGCCGGCAAGATTTAATATTCCGAGTTTTTCCAGCACAGGTTTCAGCGGCACATACTCGCCGAAGGGCACCAGGCGAACCTTGTCGTAAATGCCGCGCAGGGTGCCGTCGCCACCGACAATGAAGACGCTGTTGAAATAGTCCGGGCCGTTTGCACCGTTCTCTGCGCGGATTGCACCGGTCACAAGTTCCGACCGCCCGCCAAGTGCCTTGCCGATCCGGAACAGCGCGCCCGGCTCCTGCATCAGCAGGAAGGGAACCGCCGATTCCGGCCAGACCACGAGGCGCGGCTGTCCGATGCGGGCATTGCCGCCGAGCGGTGCCTCGGTCATATCGAGAAAGGTTTGGAAGATTTCGTCGCGCAGCTCCGGCCGCCATTTGTCCCGCTGGTCGATCGACGGCTGGACGATGCGCAGATCCAGCTCCGCCGGCGGCAGATCTGTCTGCCAGAGCCGGACGGTTCCGAACACGGCCGTCAGGGCCAGCACCGCCGCAGCACAAGCAACAGCCCTGACACGGGCACGAAAGGGACGGGAATCTGCGAGCAAAGCCGGCGCGGCAAAGACCGCGACCGTCAGGAAACCGAGACCGTAGATGCCGAAGAGACTCGCCGCCTGCGAGAGGGTCAGCGAGCCGGAAAGACCATAGCCGAAGGCGTTCCAGGGAAAGCCGGTGAGTATGTGGCCGCGCAGCCAGTCGGTTAGCGCAAGGCAGGCCGCAAGGAGCAGAATGCGCCGGAACTGGTCACTCCAGAGCATTGCCGCGACAGCGACGCCGAGACCGGTGAAGAGCGCAAGGCCCGCCGGCATGGCGAGCACGGCAAAAGGCATCAGCCAGGCGAAACGCTCCGCCTCGACCAGGAAGGCCGCACCGATCCACCAGAGGCCTGCGAGGAAATAGCCGAAGCCGAAGAGCCAGCCGAGCGCAAAGCCTGTCCTGAACCGTTTGCGCTTTCCGCCCTGCCCCGGATCGACCGCACCATCCAGCAGCCAGACAAGACCGGGAAAGGAAATCAGCAGCAGGACCGTGACATTGTAAGGGGGAAGCGCGGCGGCGGCGAGCGCCCCGCACAGCAGACACAACAGGCGGCGCTGCCAGCCCCATGCCAGAAGAAACGTGTTCGGCAGGACTGAAAGGCGTTGCGACAACCAGTGCATCAGGGGATTTCTCCAGTTCCGGCGCATTTGGCTGCGCCTGCGGACAGGAGATTTGTCGGCTCACAGGAACCGGGTCAAGGCCTAATCTGTTTCCGATGCCTTCCCGGAGGCGGCGTTTCAGCCGCCCCGGCTGGATACCACGGCCTTTCCGGGAGACGTTTCCGACTCTTCCCGCGCGCCCGGTTGAGCAGGGCCGGCGGTCGACGGTTCGGCTGCTCCCGCCTCCCCTTGCGAGCTGTCCGATTTCTTGGGCCTGCGGCGGATTTCCGGCTGCCGGATTTCCGTGCGCCGGCGGCGGATCTTCAGCCGCTTGATGCGCCTCGGATCGGCGTCCATCACCTCGAATTCGAAGCCCGGCACTTCTTCCGGCACCAGCAAAAGCTCGCCACGGACCGGCACGCGCCCGACGGAGAAATAGAGCAAGCCGCCGAGCGTATCGACGTCCTCGGAAATCTCGCCATCCGTCAACTGGGTGCCGAGCACTTCGTCGAGATCTTCCAGCGGCAGGCGCGGATCGGCGATCCAGACGCCGTCACCGGCAACAGCCAGCATCGCCTCTTCGTCCTCGTCGTGCTCGTCCTCGATATCGCCGACGACCTCCTCGACAAGGTCTTCCAGCGAGACCAGGCCATCGGTGCCACCATATTCGTCGATGACAAGCGCCATCTGGATACGATCTGCCTGCATCTTCGCCATCAGGTCGGTTGCCGGCATGGAAGGGGGGACGAACAGGAGATTGCGGATAAGGTCCGTCGACTTGAGCGTCACCGACAGGTCGACGCAGGACAGATCCAGATCCGGCATGTTGTGGCCATTGCGGGCGGGAACGCCCGAAGAAAGCGGTTGCAAGTCGGTTGCATCCGCATCCTTGTCCACAAAAGTTGCAGAACGGCCCGATGCACCTCGCTCCGCGATATAGGCCATCAGGTCCTTGATGTGAACCATGCCGCGCGGGTCGTCGAGGGTTTCCTCGTAGACCGGCATGCGCGAATGACCGCTTTTCTGGAACAGCTCCATCACCCGGCTGAGACTGGTTTCCAGTTCGACCGCGTCGATATCGGCGCGCGGGATCATAACGTCATCGACGCGCAGCTCCCTGAGACGCAGGATGTTGCCGAGAAGCATGCGTTCTTCCGGTGAGAAGGCAGCATCGCCCCCCTCACGCGCAAGCTCGTCTTCCAGGTTCTCGCGCAGGCTCGACGACTGGCGCCCCAAGCGCAGCATGCGTTTGAGATGATCGAGTATGGCCGCAGACTTCTGCGGCTTCGGCTGTTGCGGGTCTTCCCCGTCCTGTGACTGCCCGGTACTTGCGGATTTTTGCCCGCCCGCCGGACTTTGCGGTTCAACTGCGCTCATTGTCCATCAATCAAGAGGTCACACCCCATGATGCCCTCAAGCGCCATCGGCCACAAGAGGCCGGTCCGCATAAGGGTCATCGATACCCAGAGAGGCCAGGATGGCTTTCTCGAGGCTTTCCATCAATTCCGCTTCATCGCTTTCCTGGTGATCGTAATCGAAAAGGTGAAGCAAACCGTGAACTGTCAGATGGGTAAGGTGATCATTAAATTCAATTCCCATGTCGTCGGCTTCCGCCGCGACGGTTTCGTAGGCAAAGACGATGTCGCCGAGCAGCGGCCCGTAGACGTCGCCTTCAGGATCACTGCCGGGAAAGGACAGCACGTTCGTCGGCTTGTCCTTGCCGCGCCACTTGGCGTTCAACCCCTGGATCGTCCCGTCATCGGTGAAGAGGAGGGAGACTTCCGTTCCCTCCATCACCTGCAGGCCAGCCTCGGAAAAAGCGGCCGCAACCGCCCGGTCCGCCAGCTCCGCAAGGTCATCCTCATCGGGCCATGCGCCCGCCTCGATCGAGAGGTCGATCTGAAATCCGTGCGGCAGGGGGTCAGGCATGGTCTCGCATGGCTCTTCAGGAAGCTGCGGCTTCGCGCTGGCGTGGCGGCACGCCGTCACGGTCGGTGTGACGCTGGCGCTCGGCAAAGCGGCGCTCACGCGCTTCGGACTCTTCGCGGGAGGCGTTGTCATAGGCCGTGACGATGCGTCCGACCAGCTCGTGGCGGACGACATCGGTCTCGTTGAAGCGGATATGGGAGACTTCCTGAATATCCGTCAGCAGTCCGAGGGCCTCGCGCAGGCCGGACTTCTGGCCCGACGGCAAGTCGATCTGGCTCGGGTCGCCGGTGACGATCATCTTCGAGCCTTCGCCGAGACGGGTCAGGAACATCTTCATCTGCATCGACGTGGTGTTCTGCGCTTCGTCAAGCAGAACGACGGCGTTGGAGAGCGTGCGGCCGCGCATGAAGGCGAGCGGCGCCACCTCGATCATGCCCGACTGCAGGCCGCGATCGACCTTTTCCGCCGGCATCATTTCATAGAGCGCATCGTAAATCGGGCGCAGATACGGGTCGACCTTGTCCTTCATTTCCCCCGGCAGAAAGCCAAGGCGCTCGCCGGCTTCCACGGCGGGACGGGAAAGGATCAGGCGGGCCACATCGCCGCGTTCCAGAAGGGCAGCGGCATAGGCAACGGCCAGGAAGGTCTTGCCGGTACCGGCCGGACCGGTGCCGAAGATCAGGTCGGCGCGGTCCATGGCGCGGATATAGGCGTCCTGGGTCGGCGTGCGGGCGACGATGGTCTTGCGGCGCGTTGCGATCTGGGCAAAGGCAAGACGTGACTTGGGCTCCAGGGTCGGCAGCGGCAGCTGTGCCTCGGCGGTCGCCGCCATGCGCAGGGCGCCATCGACGTCGCCCGGATGGATCTCCTGTCCCTGCAGCAGGCGTTGATAGAGCGCTTCCAGCGCGTTGCGCGCCTGGGCGCAGCCGACCTGGGAACCCTTCAGCGTGACCTGATTGCCGCGGGCAATGGCGTCGATGCCGAGCCGTTGCTCGATCAGGGCGAGATTCTGGTCGAACTGGCCGAAGAGATCGCCGATCAGCCGGTTGTCTTCAAAGGCAAGGACAATATGGGTCATGTCGGAGGCCGAAGCGGCCGCAGCTGATTGAACCGAAGACTTGCGGGATGAAGAGTGGCTGTCGCGCGTCAAATGACGTCTCCTTTAGGCCGCCGGGGCCGGAATGGCGCCGGACCTTCCAGCTTCATCTTGCCCCGCAATCAGCCGTCCGAACAGAGAATTGGTCCCGATCTCAACGATTTCCACCGCTTGTATGGATCCGATCAGATGCTCGGGCGCGTCCACTTGCACCGGCTGCAACCAGGGCGACTTGCCGACCAGTTGTCCGGGATCGCGGCCGGTCTTCTCCAGCAGCACGTCGCAGGTCATGCCGCGGCGCGACGCATTGAAGGCTTTCTGCTGTTCTGCGACCAGTGCCTGCAGCTCGAGCAGCCGGGCGGATTTGACGTCTTCGGGCACCTGATCGTCCATGGTGGCGCCCGGCGTTCCCGGCCGCGAGCTGTATTTGAACGAGAAGGCCGAGCCATAGCCGACGCGGCGAATCAGATCCATCGTGTCCTTAAAGTCCTGATCCGTCTCACCCGGGAACCCGACGATGAAGTCGCCGGAAAGGGCGATGTCCGGCACGGCCGCGCGGATCCGGTCGAGCAGACGGAAATAGTCCTCGCGCGTGTGCCGCCGGTTCATCGCTTTCAGAATCCGGTCCGAACCGGACTGCACAGGCAGGTGCAGGTAGGGCATCAGGCTCTTGAGATCCCGGTGCGCCTCGATGAGGTCGTCGTCCATGTCGCGCGGATGGCTGGTGGTGTAGCGCAGCCGGTCGAGCCCGTCGATTTCCGCAAGGCGGCGCAGCAGACGGCCGAGCCCCCAGGTTTCGCCATCCTGAGCCAGCCCATGATAGGCATTGACGTTCTGGCCGAGCAGCGTGACCTCGCGCACGCCGGACGCCGCCATGCGCGTTGCCTCGGTGACGATCTGCTCCACCGAACGGGAAACCTCCGCGCCGCGGGTATAGGGCACCACGCAGAAGGTGCAAAACTTGTCGCAGCCTTCCTGAACGGTCAGGAAGGCGGACGGCGCCCGCTTCTGCAGCGGCCTTTCGGCCCGCTCCGACAGGTGATCGAATTTCGCGTCGATATCGAACTCGGTTTCGACGACCTTGGTGCCTGCGCGTGCTTTCTCAAGAAGCGAGGGCAGCTGATGATAGCTCTGCGGGCCGACCACAAGATCGACGATCGGTGCACGGCGGGAGATTTCCTCGCCTTCCGCCTGGGCGACGCAGCCGGCGACGCCGACCATCATGTCCTTGCCTGCCTTTGCCCGTTCTTCCTTGACCTTGCGGATGCGGCCGAGTTCCGAATAGACCTTCTCGGCGGCCTTTTCACGAATATGGCAGGTGTTGAGGATGACGAGATCCGCGTCCTCCATGTCTTGCGTCGTTTCGAAGCCCTCGGGTGCCAGCACGTCGGTCATGCGGTCGCTGTCATAGACGTTCATCTGGCAGCCATAGGTACGCACAAACACCTTGCGGGTGTTTCCTGCCTTGGCATTGCCGGTCGTCTCGACGGCGGTGGCAGCCGTTTCCTGCTCTCGTTCCATGCGGGTCGTCATTCGCTTCAAACAGCGCTCCCTGGCGCTTTACTCGGCCCTATCCGGCGGCCGGCATGTCGTGGGTTGGGTGCCGATGGGCGGGACCTTGTGGCCCTTCACGCCTGCCGTTCCAGCCAATTTCCGGCTCCGGGCAGCACCTGTCTAAATCAAGGCGCCAGCTTTAGCGGTTTTTTCCGCGTTTGAGAAGAACTCGATTGGCTTGATTTCGCCAGTTTCTTCGCTTTCGCCAGTTTCTTCGCCTTCAACGGTTTCTTGGCTTTCAATGGGCTTTTGCAGGAGCGAGGCGACAGTCATCGCCCGTACATCCGTTTCAAGCCGGCGCGTGAGCGCCTTCCGGTCCGTATCCCGGTCGACCAGAACCGGCTCGCCCCAGCGCACAACCACGTCCAATGCCCCGTGGGTAAAAATGCCCCACAAGTGCCCCGCAAGTTCCATATCGCCGTACCAGGCCACATGCGGCCGGTGTGCGCGTCCCATCGGCAGGCCGTAGAAACCCTGGTAGGCGACGGAGAGCGGCTGGACCCAGACCTTCCGTGTCTCTTCCCCGCCGACGGCACGAGTCGCCGCCCCCAGCAATGCGGAGCGGAACGGCAGCACGCAATTGCCGTCGTTCGACGTTCCTTCCGCAAAAAGAACCATGGCGTCGCCCTCCGCCATGCGCACTGCGATGGCATCGGCCACCTGGGCGGTTTCCGTCCGACGGGTGCGGTTGACGAAAACCGTGCGCTGGAGCTTGGCGAAGAGGCCGAAGACGGGCCAGCCGGAAACCTCCGACTTGGCAATGAAGGAGAGCGGCATCAGCGAGCCGATCACGGTGATATCGACCCAGGAGGCATGGTTGGCGGCGATCAGCAGCGGCCGGTCGGCGGCCGGTGTCCCGATCTGCCGGATCTTGATGCCGACAAGGCGGGTCGCGACCCGGTGCCAGAGATGGGGCAGGTTTCTTTGCGCCGGCAGCTTCAGTTTCACGGCGATCCATTGAAGCGGGATCAGCACAAGCGAGACCAGCGTCAGCACAAGGATGATGAAACCGCCCTTGATCTCAGCCATCGCCCTTGCCGCCTTTGTTGTCCTTGGGCGCATTCAAGGGAACGCCGTAGAGTTCCAGACGGTGATCCACCAGTCTGTACCCCAGTTTCTTGGCGATGAGATCCTGCAAGGCCTCGATTTCCTCGCTGCGGAACTCAATCACCTGACCGGAGCGCAGGTCGATGAGGTGGTCGTGGTGTTCGTCGGGAACAGTCTCATAGCGCGAGCGGCCATCGCGAAAATCGTGCCGTTCGATCATGCCGGCATCCTCGAACAGCTTCACCGTGCGGTAAACGGTGGAAATGGAGATGCCCGGGTCGATCTCGACGGCGCGGCGGTAGAGCTCTTCCACATCCGGGTGCTCATCGGAGGCGGCCTCGATGACCGAGGCTATGACCCGGCGCTGCTCGGTCATGCGCATGCCCTTGGCGATGCACATATCCGCCAGTGCCGATTGCCGCTCTTCAGCCATGGGTGCCGTCCGCTGTCTGGTTACCGTTCGTCGCTACAGCGCTTAACCAAGATCGATGCGCATGACAAGCGCCGTGCCGTCTCCCCCACTGGCGCCGTAATAGCCCTTGCGCGTGCCGACCTCCTTGAAACCGAGGCCGCGATAGAGCAGCAGCGCCGATTCATTGGCCGCGTCGACTTCCAGGAACAGGTGCTTGCAGCGCTCGCCATAGAGGCGGAAGAGAGCATCTTCCATCAATTTCTTGCCGATGCCGCGGCCACGCTGGCGCGGATGCACGGCGATGGTGATGACCTCTGCCTCGTCGGCGGCCCGACGCAGGATCATGAAGCCGAGCGGTGCGCGCGTGCCATAGGGGCTCGCCCGGCGGGCCACCAGGAACGTCGTGCCGTCCTGTGCCATCATCCGGCTGAGTTCATCGACATTCCATTTGTGCTTGAACGACAGCGCGTGAATTTCGGCAATCTTCGGCAGATCCTCGTCCAGCGCCTGTTCGATTACCGGCGGCTGGGTCCAGAACCACCAAAAGCTCATTGCCTCTCGATCCTTCCCTTCTTTTGCGGCGTCGCATCGGGCGGCCGCAAATAAAGCGGTGAAGGGGATGATTTCGCCGGTTCCGCGATGATCCCCAGTTCGGCTACGTCCCGAATACAGGGGAATGCGAGGCTAGACAATATCCGGCCGGACGGCAGGCCAAGGTGTTCCGAGATTTTTTCCGCGGCCGATCCGGCAAGTCGCGTGCCGTCGGGCAGATATTCCGCCAGCCCGGCGATGGCCCGGACACCCGCCTCTTCGGCCGGCGCACCCGACGCATGGAACAACTGGCAATAGACCTCGTCGCCCTTGCCCGAGAGCGCGACCAACAACGGCGCGCCTCCGTCCTTCGGCGCGGCGGCACGGGCGATGGCGGCGAGCGTCGTCACGCCGACGACTGGTTTGCCCAGCACCAGCCCGAAGCCGCGGGCAACAGCCAGCCCGACGCGCAGGCCGGTGAAACTTCCGGGTCCGACGGTGACCGCCACCCGGTCGAGATCGGAAAAGGCCGTCGACGTCTCGGCCATGACTTCGCCGATCATGTCCATCAGCTTTTCCGCATGTCCACGGCCGATCTCCTCGCCGCAGGCCTCATAGCACGCGGTTTCCACACCGTCGTCGAGGACGGCGGCAGCGCAATTGGCAAGGGCAGTGTCGATGGCTAGGACGCGCATTCCGGTTTGGCTCAAGGTTTTTCTCCACCCTGCCACTACCCCGGAGCGGTCCTTCTGTCGAGCGGGGCTTTGGACCTAAGTCCAATGGGGGGCTTGCGTTCCACAAGGAACGGGAGTCGGGAATATTACGGGTGCCCGTCGCGGTCCGGAAATTGATCCCCCGCAAAAACAGTCTCTCCGTCGTCATCCCGGATCTCCGCTTCGCTGCGTCCGGGATGACGATCTGCGAAGTTGAAACAAGAAAGGCCCGGCGGTTAGGCCGGGCCTTTGAAATTCTTCGGAAAACTCCCGATCAGATCGGGCGGACTTCCTCGACTTCCGGCACGAAATGGCGCAGCAGGTTCTGGATGCCGTGCTGGAGCGTCGCCGTGGAGGACGGGCAGCCGGCGCAGGCGCCGCGCATGGAGAGGTAGACGATGCCTTCCTTGAAACCCTTGAAGGTGATGTCGCCGCCGTCCTGGGCGACTGCCGGGCGGACCCGGGTCTCCAGCAGTTCCTTGATCGTGTTGACGGTTTCCTGGTCGCCTGCCTCGAAGAACTCGCCTTCCTCGATATTTTCGGACTCGTCCGTCGCCATGACCGGCTGACCGGACATGAACTGTTCCATGATGACACCGAGGATCGCCGGCTTCATATGCTGCCAGTCGGTGTCGTCCTTGGTGACGGTGACGAAGTCATGGCCGAAGAACACGGCGACGACACCCGGCACATCGAACAGCTTCTCGGCGAGCGGCGAGACGCCGGCATCCGCCTTGGAGCGGAAATCATAGGTGCCTTCCGGCAGCACGACGCGCCCCGGCAGGAATTTCAGCGTGGCCGGATTCGGCGTTGCTTCCGTTTGAATGAACATTTTCTTCGTCCTTGCGCTTCGTTCTCGCGCCCTTTTTCGGCCGTGTTCCGCGCATCCCCTCAAATCGCAAAACACCGATGAGTTCTTTTAGCGTAACTCGCTACAGTTTGGAACAGTTAAAAACTAGATAGGTGCAGATCCGCGCCGGTCAACCGGCACAGCGGAAGGATTTTTTAAGGACTGCCCCGTGGTTACGCCAGTGCTGCAATGGAATCGTCGTCCAGGTTGCCCGGAACGATGGTCACGGGGATCGGGAAGGTTCCCGCGGACTTGCCGGCAATGGAGGAGACGAGCGGACCCGGGCCTTCGGACCCGGTGCTTGCGGCCAGGATCAGGATGGCGATGTCGGCATCAGCCTCGATCAGGTCCAGGATCTCCTCGGCCTTGGTTCCCTCTCGCACGACGGTTTCCGGCTCGGTGCGGGCAACGGAGCGCACCCGCTCGGCAGCCTTGGCGAGCGAAGCCTCGGCTTCCTCCTGGGCTTCGGCCCGCATGATGTCCTCGACCCCCAGCCAATGCTGGAAGTCGCCCGGGGCGATGATGAAGACCAGCGTCACCACGCCGCCTGTCCGGGCCGCGCGCTTGGCGGCATAGACAATCGCCCGGTCACATTCGGGCGTTTCGTCGACCACGACCAGAAATTTCCGGCGGTGGCCTTCCTCGTTGCTTTTACGAATGGCTACCATGGAGCGCATGCTGCCATCGGTCCGCGCGCACCGCAAGCGGCGAAATCGCCGCGTTCACAGCCTGCATTTCCCCTCGACGGCGACCCGGGAAAGTCTACTTTAGAAAGGAGCAAGCGGGACAGCGGACACCGAGCGCATGGTGCAAGTCGACTGGTCAGCAAGAGGGCGCGCGCGCGTTTATACCTGTACCGTACTGGGGACAGCAGGCTGTATCGCGGCTGCCTTTGTCCTCGACAGCTTTTCCTTTATCGACGGGACCTGGCGCTGGGGCAGCAATCCACTCAGCAATCTCATCATCCCACTGCTGATCGCCCCGCCGATTTTCCTGTACCTTCTCAGCCGGATGCGGCTGCTATCCATCGCACATCAGGAGCTCGCCCAACTGGCTGCGACCGACAGTATGACCCAGATGCTCAACCGGCGGGCGTTTTCGGAGAAAGTCGAGAGATTGTTGCAACGGACGGATCCTGCGGGCGGTTACGGCACCGACGCACTTCTTGTCATCGATGTCGATCACTTCAAACAGGTAAACGACTGCTATGGCCACGATGCCGGCGACGACGCTCTGGTGCTGATTGCGGAAGCGATACGCGGCTGCCTGTGCACGGCCGATCTGGCCGGCAGGCTCGGCGGCGAAGAATTCGCCCTTTTTCTGCCCGGGCAGCCGCCTGACAGCGTCGCCAATTTCGCCGAGCGGCTGCGGCAGGCCGTCCGCAATATCCGGTTCTCGCCCGAAGGCAAACCGCATCCGCTGACGATCAGTGTCGGCGGCATCATTTTCGACGGCGCGCCGACTTTCAGGGAGCTCTACCGGCGCACCGACAAGCAGCTTTATCTCGCCAAGCACAACGGCCGCGACCGGGTCGAGCTCAAAGTTGTTGCCAGGGATACGGTCGAACCTGCCTGAACGGTCGGCTCTTTTGCATCGCTGAAACGGCAATACAATCCCAGCCTCATCCTGAGGAGCCTGGCGATGCCAGGCGTCTCGAAGGATGGGCCGCTTGCTCCGAGTGTGCTGCCCATCCTTCGAGACGGACCTAAAGGTCCTCCTCAGGATGAGGGAGTGAGTTGTTGAACCAACCGGTAAGAACTCGCAACCTCTCCGACTAAAGAATGAACTTCGACAGGTCGACGTTCTTGGCAAGGTCGCCGATGTTGTCGCGGACAAGCTTGGCCGTGATCTCGATCTCCTCGCCCGGCCGGTCGGGCGCGGTGTAGGAGATTTCGTCGAGGATCCGCTCCATTACCGTCTGCAGCCGGCGGGCGCCGATGTTTTCGACCGAGGCATTGAGATCAACCGCAATGGAGGCGATTTCCTCGATGGCATCCTCGGTGAAGGAGAGCTTCACCTTTTCCGTCTCAAGAAGGGCCACATACTGCTTGATGAGGCTGGCTTCCGGCTCGGTCAGGATCGCCCGGAAGTCGTCCTTGTCGAGGGCGCGCAGCTCCACCCGGATCGGCAGACGGCCCTGCAGCTCCGGCAGGAGATCGGACGGCTTGGCGACGTGGAACGCACCGGAGGCAATGAAGAGGATGTGGTCGGTCTTCACCGGACCGTGCTTGGTGGAGACGACGGTGCCCTCGATCAGCGGCAGCAGGTCGCGCTGCACGCCCTCGCGGGAAACATCACCTCCTGCACGGCCTTCGCGGGCGCAGATCTTGTCGATCTCGTCCAGAAAGACGATGCCGGAATTTTCCACCAGCGAGATCGCTTCCTCGACCACCTTGTCCTCGTCGAGCAGCTTGTCGGATTCCTCGTTGATCAGGAGCGCGTAGCTGTCGCGCACCGTGGTGCGCTTGGTCTTGGTCTGGCCGCCGAAGGCCTTGCCGAGGAGGTCGGAGACATTCATGACGCCGACGCTGGCCCCCGGCATTCCCGGCAGCTCGAAGCTCGGCATCTGGGCATTGGCCCGCACTTCGACCTCGATTTCCTTTTCGTCCATCTCGCCGTTGCGCAACTTGGACCGGAAACTCTCGCGGGTGGCCGGGCTGGCATTCTTGCCGACAAGCGCATCCAGCACCCGTTCCTCGGCAAGCACGTGCGCCTTGGCCTTTACCGCCTCGCGCTTCTGGTCGCGCACCAGCGTGATACCGGCTTCCACCAGATCGCGGACGATCTGTTCGACGTCGCGGCCGACATAACCGACCTCGGTGAACTTGGTGGCTTCCACCTTGGTGAAGGGCGCATTGGCGAGCTTTGCCAGGCGGCGGGATATTTCGGTCTTGCCGACGCCAGTCGGGCCTATCATCAGGATGTTCTTGGGAAGAACCTCCTCGCGCATCTGGCCTTCGAGCTGCTGGCGGCGCCAGCGGTTTCTGAGAGCAATGGCGACCGCGCGCTTTGCGTCCTTCTGGCCGACGATGTAGCGGTCGAGTTCTGAAACGATCTCACGCGGAGAAAAATCGGACATTTTCTAAGACACGCCTTCCGTGTTTTTAAGTTCCATCAGCAAGCTGTCGCCGGTGCGGCCCAGAAGCGCTTCAATCTCCGTAAACCCCGCCTTGCGGTAGGCCTTGACGGCCCTGAGGTTTTCCGGATCGGGATCGATGACGATCCGTTGATGGCCTTCCTGACGCAGGGTGCGAATGAACGCCTGCAATACTTGTGTTCCGAGACCCCTGGACAGATCCTCCGGTGCCGCGATCGAGAGATCGACACCCACAGCGTCCGAGGGAAGTTCGTTCAGCCAGGGATAGTCCCTGGCAAATTCCGTATGCTGCTGGTCGCCAACGAACCAGACCTGGATGTAACCCATATCCCTGCCGTCCATCTGGAAGATGAACGGCTTGGTCGTATCCCGTCCCTCGATCATGTCCCGGACGTAGCCGACCTCTTCCTGAGGGTCGCCCCACCATTCCCGCCAATGCGGCCTCTGCATCCAGTCCAGGAGCATCGGCAGATCGTTCTCGGAGACCGGTCGGAACGTGATCATCGCGGCCTAGTCCGCAGTGTCCAGCGATTCCAGCGTCACGCTGGTATTGGTGTAGACGCAGATTTCCGCGGCAACCGCCATGGCCTTGCGGGCGATGGTTTCCGCGTCAAGGTCCGTGTCGGAAAGCGCGCGGCCGGCGGCAAGGGCATAATTGCCGCCCGAGCCAATGCCCATGATGCCGCCTTCCGGTTCCAGGACGTCCCCGGTACCGGTCAGCACCAGCGAGACATTCTTGTCGGCCACCAGCATCATCGCTTCGAGGCGGCGCAGGTAGCGGTCGGTGCGCCAGTCCTTGGCAAGCTCCACGCAGGCGCGCATCAGCTGTCCCGGATACTGCTCCAGCTTGGCTTCCAGACGCTCAAACAGGGTGAAGGCATCGGCGGTCGCCCCGGCAAAGCCGGCGATGACGGCGCCCTTGGCCAGCGGCCGCACCTTGCGGGCGGTGTGCTTGATCACGGTCTGGCCGAGGGAAACCTGGCCGTCGCCGGCGATCACCACCTTGCCACCCTTGCGCACCATCATGATCGTCGTCCCGTGCCACTGGGCCGGTTCGCGCGTTTCGTTCATAAAGTCCTCTCGGGTTTCTTTTTCTGCCGCCCTATGTAGGCGGCAAATCCGGCATTTCCAAGCGGTCAATGCCGCGCAGGCCCAGGAGGGTCCTGAAGAAGGTGTCTACGATTGTTCTTCAAGCGTCAGTGGGACATCTCGATCCGGGTCGCCCTGAGCAGCGCCTCGACCAGCCGGTCGAGCTGCCCGCCCGCCCGCTCGTCAGTCAGTTCGCCCTTGTCGTCAAAGGCGCTTGCGGCTTTCGCCACGACGACCATCTGCGGAAGCACCATCGCTCCGAGACCGACTTCCAGGATGGTGCGCATGCCGATGAGGCCGCGCATGCCGCCAAAGGAACCGGGGGAGGCGGAGCCCAGCGCAAAGACCCTGGTCTTGAACGGATCGCCCGCCTCCTTCACCCGGCTGATCCAGTCCAGCGTGTTCTTCAGAAGCGGGGTGATACCGGCATTATATTCCGGACAGGCAAGGAAAATTCCGTCCTGACTCTGGAACAGGCGCTTGAGTTTCTTGGCGTTTTCCGGAACGCCATTGCTCCCTTCCAGATCGCCGTCGTAGACCGGCAGGGGATAGTCTTTCAGCGACAGGTGTGTCACCCCGGCATCCAGGATCGCCAGTTTCTTGGCGGCCAGCGCTGCCAGCTTGCCGTTGTACGATCCGCTCCGGCTCGATCCGGAGCAAACAAGGATTTTCGGGTTTCGCATCAACAGGTTCCCTGACCGCCTTCACCATCCTGCCCGTCAGAAGCCAGGCTGGTTCTCATTACGGGTCAGTGTAATCGGTTTTGCCGGAAATGGGAGATCAGGCTGTGGGCAACCCTGCCGGAAGCCGGTCAATGCCCCTTGCGATAGACCCAGACACGGGCCGGCGGCAGGTTCTTCCAGACCCATTCGGAACTGAGCACCGACACGGCCCGGCTTTCGGGCTTCACCGGCGCCGTCAGGCCATAGGAAAACTGGATGAAAGGTGCCCCCGGCTTCAAGAGCTCCAGAGCCTCGTCCAGGAGGGCCTTGCGTGCCGGTTCCGGCCGCGTCAACAGCGGCAGCGACGAGACGATGCCATCCAGCTGATGGCCCCGTTCCGCGCTGTCTTCCAGTACACCGCCAGCGGCAGACAGGGTCTCCCGCAAGGCATAGGCATCGCCGCGCACCACCCGCATGCCCGGATAGCGCAAGGCCAGAAGCTCGCAGAAATCGGAACAATATTCCACCAGGCTCAGCTGCTGGGTGGAAAAGCCGCGGTCGAGAAGAGCCCTGGTGACAACGCCTGTGCCCGGTCCGAGTTCAACCACGCGAGAATGCGGCCGCGGCGTCAGGTAGGAGGCCATTTTTGCGGCAAGCTCCGGTCCCGACGGCGTGACGGCCCCCGTCCTTAGCGGATTTTGCGCCCAGGATCGGATGAATTTGACTTCATCAAGGACCTTTGCCCGGACAGCGCTTGCCTTTTCGAGTTTCTCCCGAAGGGCTTCCCGGTGCCCGCCATTGCGTTTCAGCATTTTACCTCATTCTCCCCCACGGGGCGAATATAGGAGTGATTGCAACAAGATGCTATGGGCAAGCGCAGATACTGCATGCCGCGTCGAAACGGGTTCGGCCGGTTATGCACCGAGATTGTCGATGAAATCCTTCACCTTGGAGAAAAAGCCGGCCGATTCCGGATTGTTCTCGCCGGAGGATTCCTTTTCGAACTCCGCCAGCAGCTCGCGCTGGCGCCGTGTCAGGTTGGTCGGGGTCTCGACCGTGACCTGGATATACATGTCGCCATGCTGGCTGGAGCGCATCACGGGCATGCCCTTGCCGCGCAGGCGGAACTGCTTGCCGGTCTGGGTGCCTTCGGGAACCTTGACCCGGCTGGTGGCGCCTTCCACCGTCGGCACGTCGAACTGGCCGCCGAGCGTTGCCGTTGTCATGGAGATCGGCACGCGGCAGTAAAGATCAGCGCCATCGCGCTGGAAGAGTTCGTGCGGCTTGATCGACAGGAAGATGTAGAGATCCCCCGCCGGGCCGCCGCGGACGCCCGCTTCGCCTTCGCCGGCAAGGCGGATCCGGGTGCCGTCCTCGATGCCGGCCGGAATATTGACCGAAAGCGTGCGCTCCTGGGTCTTGCGGCCGGAACCGCCACAGCTGTTGCAGGGATCGGTAATGACCTGGCCGCGGCCCTGACAGCTCGGACAGGTGCGCTCCAGCGTGAAGAAACCTTGCGCTGCGCGCACGCGGCCGGCACCGCCGCAGGTGCGGCAGGTGCTGGGGCTGGTACCGGGCTTCGCGCCCGAACCGGAACAGTTGTCGCAAGTGACGCTGGTCGGCACTTCGATTTCCACCGTCTTGCCGGTGTAGGCCTCTTCCAGGGAGATATCGAGATTGTAACGCAGGTCCGCCCCGCGTTCGCGCCCGCCGGAGCGGCGCCCGCCACCCATGCCGAAGAATTCCTCGAAGATGTCCGACATGGTGGAGGAGAAGTCGTGCGCGCCCGCACCGCCGCCGCCGCCGAAACCGCCGTTTTCGAAGGCCGCATGGCCGAAACGGTCATAGGCGGCCCGTTTCTGGCCGTCCTTCAGCGTGTCATAGGCCTCGTTGACTTCCTTGAACTTGGTTTCGGCCTCGTGGTCGCCCGGATTGCGGTCCGGATGGAATTGCATCGCCATCTTGCGGTAGGCGCTTTTCAGCACCTTGTCGTCCGCATCGCGCGAAACACCCAGCACCTCGTAGAAATCACGTTTCGACATCAAGATCTTCCGGTCTTGTTGTTGCACCGCTGGCGGCCCTGGCAAAAGCCGGCGCCAATTACGGCGAAGGCGCCGGGCACTTATGCCCTTTTCATCAGGCAGTCAGGCAACCGGCGCCGGGAATTCCGCAGCCAGCCGTTTCCGGCTGGCTGCCTTTTTACAGTTAAGCGGATTTTTTGTCGTCTTCGTCTTTGACTTCTTCGAAATCCGCATCGACGACATCGTCGGCCTTGGCCTTCGGGTCGGCTTCTTCCTCGCCTTCCTGGGCTTCAGCTTCCGCCTGGGCGGCCTGATACATGGCTTCGCCAAGCTTCATGGACGCTTCGGCAAGTGCCTGGGTCTTGGCCTTGATGTCTTCCAGGTCCTCGCCTTCCAGCGATGACTTGAGGCTTTCAAGCGCGGTTTCGATCGCGGACTTGTCGTCGCCGGAAACCTTGTCGCCATAATCCTTCAGCGACTTCTCGGTCGAGTGCACGAGCGACTCGCCCTGGTTCCTGGCTTCAACCAGTTCTTTCCGCTTCTTGTCCTCGTCGGCATGGGATTCAGCGTCCTTGATCATCTGTTCGATGTCATTATCGCTGAGGCCGCCGGAGGCCTGGATGCGGATCTGCTGTTCCTTGCCGGTGCCCTTGTCCTTGGCGGACACGTTGACGATGCCGTTGGCGTCGATGTCGAAGGCAACCTCGATCTGCGGGACGCCGCGCGGTGCGGGCGGCAGGCCGACCAGGTCGAACTGGCCGAGGATCTTGTTGTCCGCCGCCATTTCACGCTCGCCCTGGAAGACGCGGATGGTCACGGCCGTCTGATTGTCTTCAGCGGTCGAGAACACCTGGCTCTTCTTGGTCGGGATCGTCGTATTGCGGTCGATCAGACGGGTGAAGACACCGCCGAGGGTCTCGATGCCGAGCGACAGCGGGGTGACGTCGAGCAGGAGAACGTCCTTGACGTCGCCCTGCAGAACGCCGGCCTGGATCGCCGCGCCCATGGCCACGACTTCATCCGGGTTCACACCCTTGTGGGGCTCCTTGCCGAAGAACGTCTTCACGGTTTCCTGGATCTTCGGCATGCGGGTCATGCCGCCGACCAGAACCACTTCGTCGATCTCGCCCGGTGCGAGGCCTGCGTCTTTAAGCGCGGCCTTCATCGGCTCGATGGTGCGCTTGACCAGGTCTTCGACCAGCGATTCAAACTTGGCGCGGGTCAGCTTCAGGGTCAGGTGCTTCGGACCGGAAGCGTCCGCCGTGATGAACGGCAGGTTGATTTCGGTCTGGGACGAAGAGGACAGCTCGATCTTGGCCTTTTCTGCAGCTTCCTTCAGGCGCTGCAGGGCAAGCTTGTCGTTCTTCAGGTCGATGCCCTGGTCCTTCTTGAACTCGGCCGCCAGATAGTCGACCAGGACCATGTCGAAGTCTTCACCGCCGAGGAAGGTGTCGCCGTTGGTGGACTTCACTTCGAAGACACCGTCGCCGATTTCCAGAACGGACACGTCGAAGGTACCGCCGCCAAGGTCATAGACCGCGATGGTCTTGCCGTCGTTCTTGTCGAGACCGTAGGCAAGCGCTGCCGCCGTCGGCTCGTTGATGATGCGCAGCACTTCAAGACCCGCGATCTTGCCGGCATCCTTGGTTGCCTGGCGCTGCGCGTCGTTGAAGTAGGCCGGAACGGTGATCACCGCCTGGGTCACTTTTTCACCGAGATAGCTCTCGGCGGTTTCCTTCATCTTCTGCAGAATGAAGGCAGACACCTGAGACGGGGAGTATTTGTCGCCGTTGGCTTCCACCCATGCGTCGCCATTGTCGGCCTTGACGATCTCGAACGGGACGAGCTTCTTGTCCTTCTCGACGGTCGGGTCGGAATACCGGCGACCGATCAGGCGCTTGACGGCGAAGAGGGTGTTTGTGGGGTTCGTAACGGCCTGGCGCTTCGCCGGCTGGCCGACGAGACGTTCGCCGTCGTCGGAGAAGGCCACCATCGACGGGGTGGTGCGGGCGCCTTCTGCGTTTTCGATAACTTTGGAATCCTTGCCGTCCATGACGGCGACGCACGAGTTGGTCGTGCCGAGGTCGATACCAATGACCTTTGCCATTTTAAGCCTCTCTTTCTAGCAAACCGGAAAGACCCATGAAGGCGTCAGTCCGGCTCCTCTCACTTGGGTTCCGGGTTTCCCCGGACAACGCACCAGAACCAGGGGTTCGGGATTTGGCGCGAAGCTTGACCGCTATATAGGTGGATGAAACTTTGCCTGCAAGACATCTGTCCACCGGCAATGCGCGAGAGCGGAGATTCTCGCGAAAGTCTTGCCTCAAGGTTACCGGCTTCAGGATCTGCACTGGAAAGATCTTTTCCCCGACAAAGCACCTTCAATCCCGGCGTCACCCGGGCAAGCAAGACGCTCTTACAAACAGGGGTAACACCGGGATCGGCCCGATGCCGTCAATTGCTCCGAAGTCCCGATAGCTGAATTCGGTGCCCGATTCCGGAATTGATAAGAGCTTTGACGTACGATCGGTTCAAAGTCCCGCTGCGCCTGAGAGGGAGGACCTGAATGCAGAATGCCGCGCTTTGGACCCGGATCGCCGCCTGCCATCCCGACGATGTGGAGGCCGATTTTCGCTTTTCGCACCGGCTTGCCCGCGACAATGGCTGGAGGAAACGCTATGCGGAACGGGTCGTGCTGGAATATCTGCGCTTTGTCTATCTCAGCCAGCTGAAGGCGGGTATCGTAACGCCGAGCGACGAGGTCGATCAGGCCTGGCACCTGCATCTGACCTATACCAAACATTACTGGGGTTGCTTCCGCGAAGCGCTCGGCCAGCCGCTGCACCACATGCCGACAAAGGGTGGACCGGACCAGGCGGCGCTGTTTCGGCAGGCCTACGCTCGCACGCTGGATCTCTACCGGGACGAATTCGGCGAACCGCCGGCCGATATCTGGCCGCCGGAGGACATCCGCTTCGGCAAGGCCCCCCACTTCCAGCGGGTCAACACCCGGGATGTCTGGCTGATCAGCAGGCCGACCCTGCCCGGCAGACTGAGCACGGCGCTCAACCATTTCGGCCGGCTGCCGTCGAAAGCGAGTGTCGCAGCACTGGCCATCGCTGCCTTCGCCTTCGGCACCGGGCTGGCCTTTGCGCACGGCGAACCACAGGGTGACACATTCATTGAACGTCTGCGCAGCATGGTCTGGCACTGGGCGACGGAGCACACAATCATCTTCCTGGCGGTTGTCTTCGTGATCTTCATCGTGGTGCGCGCCATTTTCATCAAGGCGACCGGAGGCGGTTCTTCCGGCTGCGGGGCCGGATCCGGCTGTGGCACCCATGGGAGCGGAGACGGTGGCGGTTCTGGCTGCAGCGGATGTGGTGGCGGCGACTGAAGTCATTCGCTAGAAAGGCCTCATGCAGGACCTTTCGATCAATGGCCTTCACGGCCTTTCCTATCTGCCCGGCCACTTCGACCGCGCCGGCCAGGAAGCGCTTCTGGAAGAGATCCGTGCAATCGTCGCGGAGGCCCCCCTGTTTCGGCCGGTCATGCCGCGCACGGGCAAGCCGTTTTCGGTCAGGATGAGCAATTGCGGTCCGCTCGGCTGGGTGTCTGATATCAAGGGCTACCGCTATGAGCCGACCCATCCGGAGACGGGCTGTCCGTGGCCTGCAATGCCGGAGCGGTTGCTCGGCCTCTGGGCCGGGGTTGCCCCGGACCCCCCTGAACCCGAGGCCTGTCTCATCAACTTCTATGAGCCCGGCGCCAGGATGGGCCTGCATCAGGACCGGGACGAGGAGATGTTCGACGCGCCGGTGGTGTCCATTTCCCTCGGCGACAGCGCGACGTTCCGCGTCGGCGGGCTCACCCGGAAAGACCCGACGAAATCCTTTCGCCTGCAATCCGGCGACGTCGTCGTCCTCGGCGGCGAGGCTCGGCTCGCGTTCCACGGCATCGACCGGGTGCTGGCGGGCACCTCCACGCTTCTCAAAAGCGGCGGCCGGATCAACCTGACGCTAAGGCGGGTGACGCCGGCTTGATCTTTCGGCTCAGGCTTCGACGTAGCGCGCCTCATAGCTCACCGGAAAACTCACCGACCGGGCGATGTAACACACCTTGTGGATCTCGTGATGGATGGCGTCCGCCCTTGCCAGATCCGTCCCCGCCGGCACCGTGATGACGGGCTTCAGGACGGCACGCAGGAAACGGCCCGCACCCGAGGCCTCTGTCTCGCCCACGGCCACCGGCGCATCCTCATAAGAAGAGACCGCGATGCCTGCATTGCTGGCCAGGTGCAGGTACCAGAGCATGTGACAACTTGCCAGGGAAGATAACAGCAGGTCTTCCGGGTTGTGCAGGGTTGGGTCGCCGCCGAGAAGCGGGTCGTTCGAACAGTGAACCACCGGTTTGCCCGGCGTCCGGATCTCCCAGGTCCGGTCATAACCGCGATAGGTTCTGGTGCCCTCGCCCCGGTTGCCGGTCCATCGGATCAGCGACGAATAGTCATGCTCTTTGCCCATAGGCACCTCCAAAATGTATACATTTATACATTTTTCAATTGCCCGCCGGTGTCAAGAGGTCTATAGGCAAATTACAGAGGAGACTTCATGTCTGCAGAAAAGATCGCGACCGCGCTGGAAGACGAGATTGTCAGCGGAGCCCACCGGCCCGGCGTGGAATTGAAACAGGGAGAAATTGCGGCCCGGTTCGCCGTCAGCCGCATCCCCGTGCGCGATGCGCTGCAGCTTCTGGCCGCGCGCGGGCTGATCGATCTTGTGCCCAACCGGCGGGCCCGGGTCATCCGCCTGTCGGCCGCCGAGATCGAGGAAGTCTACGATCTGCGCGTTCTTCTGGAAACGGATTGCCTGCGACAGGCCATCCGGCGGGTGACGCCGGCGGAGCTGGAGCGCATCGACAAGGCGCTCGCCCATTCCAACATCGATGCAACGACAAGCCGATGGGCCGAGAGCGACTGGATGTTTCACGAGACGCTCTATGCGCCGGCCCGCCGCCCGCGACAAATTGCGATGATCGAAGAACTGCGCCGGACCTGCCGGATCCACATCGCCGGCTACGGAATTCTGCCGTCGCGCACGGAAGACTGGCTGCAGGACCATGCAGACATAGTGAAGGCGATGAAGACCGGGGCGGAGGACGAAGCCGTCAGGATCCTCGAGCGCCACATCGCGACCGCGCGCGGTACATTGCTCGCGGCGTTGGCGGACTGAGGCCGGGAACCGGCATCAGGGGCACCCCGCCAAAGACCAGCCTGGAAAACTCTAGAACAGCAGATAGGTAGCGACGACCGCGCAGGCGGCGATTACCCAGAGCGCGGCCCGGCCGGACCTCGTGTGTCTGGCTTCTGCCTTGCCGATCGCCTCGGAAGTTTCCTCGTCGAAGCGCAGGCCGCCCTGCGTCATGCGCTCAAGCTCTTCCGACATACGGCCGATCCGGTCCGCAAAAAGCGGCAGGTCGTTGGCGATCCTGGCCAGGGCGCCCAGAACATCGCCGGCATCGCGCAGCTTGCCGACCGGACCGAGATTGTCCTTGATCCAGCTGCCGACTACCGGCTCGGCCGTCCGCCACATGTCCAGATTCGGATTGAGCGAGCGCGCGACACCTTCCACCACGACCATGGTCTTCTGCAGCATGATCAGCTGGGTCTGGGTGTGCATCTCGAAGAGCTCGGTCACTTCGAAGAGCTGCGTCAAGAGCCGCGCCATCGAAATCTCGCTGGCGTCATGGCCGTGGATCGGCTCGCCGATGGCGCGGATCGCCTGGGCGAACATGTCGACATCCTGGTGCGCGGGCACATAGCCGGCCTCGAAATGCACCTCCGCCACCCGGCGGTAGTTGCGGGTGATGAAGCCGAAAAGGATTTCGGCGAGGAACCGCCGCTCGCGCTTGTTGAGCCGGCCAATGATGCCAAAATCGACCGCGACCAGCGTGCCGTCCGGCTGGACGAAGAGATTGCCCTGGTGCATGTCGGCATGAAAGAAGCCGTCGCGGAGCGTGTGACGCAGAAAGCTCTGGATCACGGCGGCACCGAGCGCCTCCAGGTCATGACCGTCCTCGATCAGGCCCTCGACGTCCGACATCTTGCGGCCGTCGATCCATTCCATGGTGAGCACGCCCTTGGCGGTGCGCAGCCATTCGACGGAGGGGACCCGGAAGCCCGGATCATTGGCCGTGTTTTCCGCCATTTCGGAAAGAGCGGCCGCTTCCAGGCGGAAATCCATTTCCATCGCGACCGACTGGGCGAGCGTATCGACGACAGCCACCGGCCTGAGGCGGCGTGCCGGCGGATGGAACCGTTCGGCGAGGCGGGCGACGAGGTAATAGCTCTGCAGGTCACGCTGGAAGCGCCGGGCGACCCCAGGCCTCAGGACCTTGACGGCGACCTTGCGCTCCGACCTATCCTTGTCGCGGATGATCGCGGGATGCACCTGAGCGATGGAGGCCGCGGCGACAGCCTCGCCGAACTCGGCAAAGACTTCTTCCACCGGCTTGCCAAGCTGTTCGGCGACGGCGGCACGGGCTGATTCATGATCGAAGGCGGGCAGCCGGTCCTGCAGCGCCGACAATTCGCGCGCGGCTTCCTTGCCGACCACATCGGCCCTGGTTGCCAGGAACTGGCCGAGCTTGACGTAGGAAGGTCCGAGCTTGTTGAGCGCGTCCGAAAGGCGCAGGTCTGCGCGTTTGTTGCGCACCGCGCGCCGTTCCAGAAGCCGCGCGCAGGCAATGGCAAAGCGCGGCCCGGCCGGAAGGTCCGGCAGGGACACAAGGCCGAACACGCCTTCGCGCGCCATCACGAAACCCGCCCGCACCAGGCGGAGGAAGGGCATTACCTGAACGGCCATGGATCAGAGTTTCCAGCCGGAATGCAGCGCGGCGATGCCGCCGGAATAGTTGCGGAAATTCACCCGCTCGAAGCCGGCTTCGCGGATCATGTCGGCGAAGCGCTCCTGGTTCGGGAAGTTGCGGATCGATTCCACCAGATACTGATAAGGGTCGCCGTCACCCGTGACCCAGCGGCCGATGGCCGGGATCGCGTTGAAGGAGAAACTGTCATAGACCTTGTCGAGCAGCGGCACATCGACCTCGGAAAATTCCAGGCACAGGAAGCGACCGCCCCGTTTCAGCACCCGGTGCGCCTCCCGCAGGGCCTTCGGGATATCCGGCACGTTGCGGATGCCGAAGGCGATCGTATAGGCATCGAAGCTCTTGTCCGGGAACGGCAGCTCTTCCGCATTGCCCTGGCTGAAGGTGATGAGATCGGAAAGGCCCGCCTTTTCGGCGCGGTCGCGGCCGACGCCCAGCATGCTCTCGTTGATGTCGCAGACAGTGGCCCGAACGGTCCCGCCCGACCGGTTGACGACGCGCGTGGAAATATCGCCGGTGCCGCCGGCAACATCCAAAAGACGCCAGCCGGAGGTGGACGACTTGGGCGGCGCCAGGTACGAGACCATGGCGTCCTTCCAGACCCGGTGGAAGCCGCCGGACATCAGGTCGTTCATCAGGTCGTAACGGTCCGCGACCTTGTGAAAGACGTCGTCCACCAGCGCCTGCTTCCGGCCTTCGGCAACCTTCGTAAAGCCGAAGCTGGTCGGCATCTCTTCCGGCGCGCGGCCGGTTCTGCCGGACTGGCTATGAGCCTGTTGCGTCATGAAAGCGCCTCCAAGGTCGACCCCGCCGCCCGCATCCACTCACCGGATTTCAAGCGGTTCTTCATTTCAAAATGTCTTCAAAGTGCGCCGGACCATAGTACAAGCCTCTGACAAGCGCTATCTCTACCGGACAGATTAGCCATATGCCGCAGGCCTATAGCCTGCCGCAAGACCGGATACCAGACCCCAGATGCCCGAATTGCCGGAAGTCGAGACCGTAAAGCGGGGGCTAGCCCCGACCTTTGAAGGCGCCTTGATCACGAAGCTCGACCAGAACCGTGCCGACCTGCGCTTTCCGTTTCCCGACAGGTTTGCGGACCGGCTGACCGGACGGCGGGTGACCGCCCTGTCGCGGCGCTCGAAATATCTTCTGTGCGATGTCGACAGCGGCGATGTCCTGGTCATGCATCTGGGCATGTCGGGCTCGTTTCGCGTCGAAAACGACCGGCTGGCGCACTCGCCGGGCGCTTTCGTCCATGAGCGGAGCAAGAACCCGAAACACGACCATGTGGTCTTTCACTTGCAGACCGCGGCGGGAGACCCCGCGCGCATTCTTTACAACGACCCGCGCCGTTTCGGCTTCATGGACCTGATCCCGCGCCCTGACCTGGCTGCCCACGCCTTTTTCCGCGAACTCGGGATGGAGCCGCTCGGCAACGATTTGAGCGGGGAAACGCTGGCGCGGCTTTTCGCAGGACGCAGGACGCCGCTGAAAGCGGCCCTCCTCAACCAGAAGCTCATTGCCGGTCTCGGCAATATATATGTGTGCGAGGCGCTCTGGCGGACCGGACTCAGTCCGGAGCGGGCAGCCGGCACCCTGGTGACGAAGACCGGGCGCCCGACCCGCAAGGCGGAGGAACTCGCCGACAATATCCGGGCGACCCTGGAAGAGGCGATCCGTGCGGGCGGATCCTCGCTTCGGGACCACACGCAGGCGGACGGTTCGCTCGGCTATTTCCAGCATTCCTTCGCCGTTTACGATCGCGAGGGGGAGGCTTGCCGGACATCCGGCTGCAAGGGCACAGTGACGCGGCTGGTCCAGTCGGGCCGCTCGACCTTTCACTGCCCGGCCTGCCAGACCTGACTCTTCGGACAAGCTTGCCAGACCCGCACGCGGTCGGTTAGGCATGGCCCGTAGAAATTGCATGTCCAGGGATCCTCCGGACCGGATGCGGGTCTTGCGGCCTTCTTCTCGTCCCTGGCGGACCCCACCACTGGGAGCGGGCAACATGGGATATGAGAACATCCGCGTCGAAAAGCGCGGCAAGGTCGGAGTGATCACGCTGGACCGGCCGAAGGCGCTGAATGCGCTGAACAAGGCCCTGGTCGACGAACTCGGCAGCGCGCTCGACGGCTTCGATGCCGACGAAAAGATCGGCTGCGTCGTCATCACCGGCTCGGAAAAGGCCTTTGCCGCCGGTGCGGACATCAAGGAGATGCAGCCGCACGATTTCTCCTCCGCCTACCAGACGGACCTGATCACGCCTTTCGATCGCGTTTCGCGCAACCGCAAGCCGATCATCGCGGCCGTTGCGGGCTATGCTCTTGGCGGTGGCTGCGAGCTGGCGATGCTGTGCGACTTCATCATCGCGGCGGACACGGCAAAATTCGGCCAGCCGGAAATTACACTCGGTGTCATTCCGGGAGCCGGCGGCACCCAGCGCCTGACGCGCTTCGTCGGCAAGTCGAAGGCCATGGACATGGTCCTGACCGGCCGCATGATGGATGCGGAGGAAGCCGAGCGCAGCGGTCTTGTCAGCCGGGTCGTGCCCGCGGACGACCTTTTGGAAGAAACCATGAAGGCGGCGGAGAAGATCGCCGACTTCTCGCTGCCCGTCGTCATGATGGCCAAGGAAAGCGTCGACCGCGCCTATGAGACGACCCTTTCGGAAGGGGTGCGTTTCGAGCGGCGTGTATTCCAGGCGCTCTTTGCCCTTCAGGACCAGAAAGAGGGCATGACCGCCTTTACCGAGAAGCGGGCACCGCAATTCCGCAACAAATAAACTTCCGGCAAACGCCGATAAGCCGTTGACGTCGCCCAATAGCGCGATTATAAGCAGCGCCCAATCGGTGGCGGTTTTCCGCCGCCGTTGTTTTTTGATCGGGTCTTGCCGCCCTCGCGCCTTGGTCCCGATCGCCACCGGACATTTGTCCCAATTACCGATCAGGATTGAGCCCATGGCCAACACACCATCGGCCAAGAAGGCGGCCCGCAAGATTGCCCGCCGGACGGCCACGAACAAAGCCCGTCGCAGCCGCGTGCGCACCTTCCTGCGCAAGGTTGAGGAAGCGATTGCTTCCGGCGATCAGGCAGCTGCAAACGAAGCCTTCAAGGCCGCACAGCCGGAAATCATGCGCTCTGCCAGCAAAGGCACGATGCACGCCAATACGGCTTCCCGGAAAGTTTCCCGCCTCAATGCCCGCATCAAGGCACTCGGCGCGTAAACGACCCGTCATACGACCGTTAAAAAGACCCGGCCTCAGTGCCGGGTTTTTTTTAGCCACGCAATTTTGTGGATGACCAAAATCGACAACCTGAACGGGCAATATTGGAATTTCTACCAAGTATTACGCTGACAAGGAATTGTTTTAATTTTCAATGATTTGCACACATGTAGGTGCGAAGGATCGCGATCGATACGGATTCGATACGAGTCAAGCTATCAGTTCCGAATTTTTTTTTGAAATTGTAGTTTTTGCTTTGTGACAGTCCGCGTCAGAGCAAAAAGTCATTGCGGTAAAACGCATTTGTTCGCTCCTTCGCCGGAGCCCAAAACCCCGTCCCCAAGGGGTGAAAACCGCCGCTTTCCGCCCTAAGGAAAAACACGCGGTTGCCCCGTCGGTCGCGGTCTGTATATTAACAATACGGCTGGCGGGAAAGACCAGCGATCAACTGAAAAATCGGTGCTTGGAACAAAAATGAAAAAGTCTAATCGAACCATAGCTAAGCACACGGCATTTAGACCGGAGAATGAATACATTCCTGTATTCGGCATTCCGGGCGCTTAGCGCCGATCTAGACTAGAATTTCTTCCCGAACATCGTGAATATTATTTTAAGTCAATAGCGCTTCGCTATTGAAGGGGGCCGTTTTGCAAATTGAAGATGGATACGCAGGCAACGTGAGCGTCCAGGAGGCTTTCGACAAGCTCTCCAGCGACGACGCCGCGATGCTCGTCGATGTGCGCACGCAAGCCGAATGGTCCTTTGTCGGCCTGCCGGACCTGCGGCCGATCGGCAAGGAACCGGTGCTGGTGGAATGGCAGAGTTTTCCGCCGTCGGGAGCTAATCCTGATTTTGCAAGTTTTCTTTCCGACTTTTTGGTCAAAAAAGGACTTGACCAAAACGCCCCGATCTATTTTTTGTGCCGCTCCGGCGCACGCAGTCAGGCAGCAGCAATTGCCCTGACGCGGGCCGGTTACACGCAATGCTTTAACATCTCTGATGGGTTCGAAGGCCCCCTCGATCAGGAGGGCCACCGCGGAACCCGGTCCGGCTGGAAAGCCGCCGGACTGCCCTGGATACAAAGTTAGCAACCCCGCCTCAGGTCGGGGGCAAGCGACGGGATACGTCCCTTCGCCGAACGGATAACCGTCCCAAAAGGGACATTATAATGCTGCAAAAGCAGCAAGGCGTCGAAGACCGGCTGTGGCGGATCGTTCTTCAAGTGTACAGGAGGCAGATGACATGCAGGTTCAGGAGGCAGGCGGCTCCGAACAGTGGAAGCGGGTCAAGAAACAGCTCCGCGCCGAACTGGGGGACGATGTGTTCACCAGCTGGTTCGCGCGGGTGGATCTTGAGGAACATCAGGACGGCACGGTCCGTCTGTCGGTTCCCACCCGGTTCCTGAAGCAGTGGATCCAGAACAACTACAATGACCAGCTGATGGGTCTGTGGCAGCGCGAATGCGACAATGTGCACCGCATCGAGCTGACCGTGCGCGGCGCTATCCGTCCGCGTCAGACCCCGGTTGCCCAACCGAGCCTCGCAGCACCGCAGGGCCCGAAGCCGGCCGCCGTCGACAGAGGCGGCGACGCGCTTGCCGATGCGGCTCAGGTCACCCGCGCCCAGGCTGTTACCGCTGCCCTCGGCCGCGGTGAAAGCAGCCAGGACAGCGCCCGGGACGTCCTTCAGGGTGCCGCACTGGACCCCAAATACACGTTCGAGACCTTTGTTGAAGGCGAGTCCAACAATCTGGCTCTTGCGGCGGCCCGTCAGGTTGCCGCCGGCGGCCCGGTGACCTTCAACCCGCTCTATCTGCATGCGTCCGTCGGGCTGGGCAAGACCCACCTGATGCAGGCCGTGGCAGCCAAGGCCCGCGCCGGCGGCCGCAAGGTGCTTTACCTGACGGCAGAGCATTTCATGTACAAGTTCGTGGCCGCGCTGAAGTCCCAGTCCGCGCTCGCGTTCAAGGAAAACCTGCGCACGATCGATCTGCTTCTGATCGACGACATGCAGTTCCTGCACGGCAAGCAGGTGCAGCAGGAATTCTGCCATACGCTGAACGCACTGATCGACGGTGCGCGCCAGGTGATCGTTGCCGCCGACCGGGCTCCCTCCGAGCTCGACACGCTCGACGACCGCGTCCGCTCGCGTCTCTCCGGTGGCCTTGTGGTCGGCATCCAGGAGCCGGATTTCGTGCTCCGCCGCAACATCCTGGTTTCGCGCGTGGAAGCGGCCCGCAAGACCTATCCGCAGTTCGACGTTCCGGACGGCGTGCTGGATTATGTCGCCCGGCATGTGGCTTCTTCGGGCCGCGACCTGGAAGGTGCCCTCAACCGCCTGATTGCGCATAATCAGCTGACCAACCAGCCGATCACGCAGGAGATGGCGGAAATGACCCTGCGCGATCTGGTTCGCTCCAGCGAGCCGCGCCGGGTCAAGATCGAGGACATCCAGCGGGTGGTCTCCAAGCACTACAACGTGACCAAGGCAGACCTTCTGTCGGCCCGCCGCACCCGGACGATCGTGCGCCCGCGCCAGATCGCCATGTATCTGGCCAAGGTCATGACCCCGCGTTCGCTGCCGGAAATCGGCCGCCGCTTCGGCAACCGGGACCACACCACAGTGTTGCACGCAGTGCGCAAGATCGAGGAAATGGCCCGCGCTGACTACGCACTCGCACAGGAGCTGGAACTGCTGAAGCGGATGCTGGATGCCTGAGCCCGGAAGGGCTTTGGCAATAGGGTTAAAATACCCGATATTCTCATGAAATTGGGGGCGTTCCGGCGGAACGCCCCCTTGCTTTTGGAGCCGGTTAAGGGCAGTGTCGTCCCCCCGCTCCTCACCGGAGCCAACAATATTCAATCAGCCCGGCAGTCCAGCCAGGCGTTTCATGAGTACGGAACGAGAGTATGAAAGCGACCCTCGAGCGGACCGACCTCCTCAAGTCCTTGACCCATGTTCACCGGGTGGTAGAGCGCCGGAATACCATACCCATCCTGTCCAACGTTTTGCTGCGGGCAGATGGCGGTGCCATCAATCTAAAGGCGACCGACCTCGATCTCGAAATCGTCGAATCCGTACCGGCCATGATCGACATGCCGGGCGCAACCACCGTTCCCGCGCACATGTTCTACGACATCGTGCGCAAGCTGCCGGAAGGCTCGCAGGTGGTGCTGGAAACCACCAGCGACAACGCCACGCTCGAAATCCGCGCCGGCCGGTCTAAATTCACCCTGCAGATGCTGCCGGAAACCGATTTCCCGGATCTCACCGCAGGCGACTTCAGCCACGGCTTCTCCTTGACCGCAGGCGATATCCGCAAGCTGATCGACGCAACCCAGTTTGCGATCTCCACAGAGGAGACCCGCTATTATCTGAACGGCATTTACCTCCACACCGTCGATGCGGGTGCAGGCATGCAGTTCCGCGCCGTTGCGACTGACGGTCACCGTCTTGCCCAGGCGGAAGTGCCGGCTCCGTCGGGTTCCGCCGGCATGCCGGGCATCATCGTACCGCGCAAGACGGTCGGCGAAATCCAGAAGCTCCTGGAAACGCCGGATGCCAATGTGCAGGTCGAACTCTCCGACACCAAGATCCGCCTCACCACAGGCTCGGTGATCCTGACGTCCAAGCTGATTGACGGCACCTTCCCGGATTACGGCCGTGTGATCCCGCAGAACAACGACAAGGAAATGCGCGTTGACCGGGACGAGTTCAAGGAAGCTGTCGACCGCGTGTCGACGATTTCTTCCGAACGTGGCCGCGCCGTGAAACTGTCGCTGTCCGAAGGCCGCATGGTGCTGACGGTGAACAACCCGGATTCGGGCAGCGCCACGGAAGAGCTGGCCGTCGAATACGATGCAGATCCTCTGGAAATCGGCTTCAACTCACGCTACCTGCTCGACATCGCCACTCAGCTCTCGAGCGACACCGCTCTTTTCCGTCTGGCCGACAGCGGTTCCCCGACCCTCATCCAGGACAACACGGTCGATGACTGCCTGTTCGTCCTGATGCCGATGCGGGTCTGATCCGGACACGAACGGATAACAAAGCGGAAGCGGGACGATGACAGCATTCCGGACGGCGCAGCTGACCCGTCTGTCCCTGACCGGCTTCCGCAACTACACCTCCCTCACAATCGCGCTTTCCGCCAGGATGGTCGCCTTTGTCGGCGCGAACGGCGCCGGCAAGACCAATATCCTGGAAGCCGTGTCATTCCTGACCGCCGGACGCGGCCTGCGCCGTGCCGCCCTCGCCGATATCGCCCGCAAAGACGGCGACGGCAGCTGGAGCGTCGCGGCCACCATACTCCTCGACGGTATGGAAACGAAGATCGGCACCGGTCTTGCCGCCGGATCGCCCGGCCGCAAGGTGCGCATCGACGGGGAGGAGATGCGCGGTTCGGAAACCCTGCTCGACTATATGCGCGTCCTGTGGCTGGTGCCGGCGATGGACGGGCTCTTCACCGGCCCCGGCTCCGACCGGCGGCGTTTTCTCGACAGGCTGACACTGGCTCTCGATCCGGCCCATGGCCGGCGGGTCAGCGATTTCGAAACGGCCCTGCGCCAGCGCAACCGCCTGCTCGACCAGGGCGGTTCGGATGCATATCTCAGCGCTCTGGAACAGCAGGTGGCCGAACTCGGTACGGCCGTCTCCATCGCCCGCAGCGAGACGGTCGGCCTCCTCGGCCGCATGATCGCGGAGCAGGCCGCAACGGATCTGCCTTTCCCCCATGCCGCCGTCGCGCTGGAAGGCGCTTTCGAGGCGGAGACGATCGGCCTCAGCGCGTCCGACCGGGAAGACCATTACCGAAGGCTGCTGCGCGACGGCCGCTCGCGGGACCGGGCCGCCGGGCGCACGCTGAACGGTCCGCATCTCAGCGACCTTGCCGTACAGCACGCGGCCAAGGCGATGCCGGCGGCGCAGTCCTCGACCGGCGAACAGAAGGCGCTGCTGATCGGACTGATCCTGGCCCATGCCGAACTGACCACGAAAGTCTCCGGCATGACACCGGTGCTGCTGCTCGACGAAGTCGCTGCCCACCTCGATCCGAACCGCCGCGCGGCCCTCTTTTCCAAGCTCGATTCCCTCGGCGGACAGGTCTTCATGACGGGCACGGACGCGGCCTTGTTCGAGGCCCTTCCCGGCGGCTCGGAGCTGTTTGATGTGAAGGATCACCAGAGCCGCCTGATCAGAGGCTGATCAGACCCTTAAATCCGCCGGATTCTTATGGTTTTCCACCAGAATCCCCTTGCTGGCTTGCCTGAGGCCGGCGCGCGGTTGAACCCCCGCCGGAACCCCGTATAACGGGGTAAGAAACGATAAATCGATTGGTGATTGATTCGCATGAGCGACATGTCCACGTCCGAGCCCAGCCCGACCCCGGAAACCAATGGTGCCGCCGAATACGGCGCCGACAGCATCAAGGTCCTGAAGGGCCTCGACGCGGTGCGCAAGCGGCCCGGCATGTATATCGGCGATACCGATGACGGCTCCGGCCTGCACCACATGGTCTACGAAGTGGTCGACAACGCCATCGACGAAGCGCTGGCCGGTCACGCCGACCATGTGACGGTCACCCTCAATCCGGACGACTCGGTGACCGTCTCCGACAACGGTCGCGGCATCCCGACGGACCTGCATTCGGAAGAAGGCGTCTCGGCTGCCGAAGTGATCATGACCCAGCTGCATGCGGGCGGGAAATTCGACCAGAATTCCTACAAGGTCTCCGGCGGTCTGCACGGCGTGGGTGTTTCGGTGGTGAACGCGCTCTCCACGCGGCTGGACCTGCGCATCTGGCGCAACAACCAGGAACATTTCATGTCCTTTGCCCATGGCGACGCCCAGGCACCGCTTGCGGTGGTGGGGCCTGCCAATGGCAAGAAGGGCACCGAGGTCACGTTCCTGCCCTCGCCGGAAACCTTCACCAAGACCGAGTTCGACTTCAGCACGCTGGAACACCGCTTGCGGGAACTCGCCTTCCTCAATTCCGGCGTCCGCATCATCCTGACCGACAAGCGCGGCGTGGAGCCGCGGGTCGAGGAACTCTTCTATGAAGGGGGCCTCGAAGCCTTCGTGCGTTATCTCGACCGGGCCAAGCACCCGCTGATCGAGGCGCCGATCATCATGCGCGCCGAAAAGGACGGCATCACCGTCGAGGCGGCCATGTGGTGGAACGACAGCTACCACGAGCATGTGCTGTGCTTCACGAACAACATTCCGCAGCGCGACGGCGGCACGCACCTTGCCGGTTTCCGCGCCGCCCTGACGCGCCAGGTCACCGGCTATGCCGAGGCCACCGGCCTGATGAAGAAGGAGAAGGTGAACCTTTCCGGCGACGACTGCCGCGAAGGCCTGACCTGCGTCCTCTCCGTCAAGGTGCCCGACCCGAAGTTTTCCTCCCAGACCAAGGACAAGCTGGTCTCCTCGGAAGTCCGTCCGGTCGTGGAAAACCTGATGTCGCAGACCCTGAGCGACTGGCTGGAGGAAAACCCGGCACCGGCCCGCGCCATCGTCTCCAAGGTGGTGGAAGCGGCTTCCGCCCGCGAAGCTGCCCGCAAGGCGCGTGAGCTCACCCGCCGCAAGGGGGCGCTCGACATTGCTTCGCTGCCGGGCAAGCTTGCCGACTGCCAGGAGCGCGATGCCTCCAAGGCCGAACTCTTCCTGGTGGAGGGCGATTCCGCTGGCGGCTCGGCCAAGCAGGGCCGCCACCGCGAGAACCAGGCCGTGCTGCCGCTGCGCGGCAAGATCCTGAACGTGGAACGGGCCCGCTTCGACAAGATGCTGTCGTCGAACGAGATCGGCACGCTCATCACCGCGCTCGGCACCGGGATCGGCAAGGAAGAGTTCAACATCGAGAAGCTGCGCTACCACAAGATCATCATCATGACCGATGCTGACGTCGATGGCGCGCATATCCGTACCCTGCTGCTCACCTTCTTCTTCCGGCAGATGCCGGAGCTGATCGAGAACGGCTACATCTATATCGCCCAGCCGCCGCTCTATAAGGTCAAGCGCGGCCAGTCCGAACAGTATCTGAAGGACCAGAAGGCGCTGGAAGACTACCTGATCGGCCAGGGCCTGGACGATGCATCTCTGACGCTGGCAAGCGGCGAAGTCCGCATGGGTCAGGACCTCAGAGCCGTCGCCGAGACCGCCCGCACCATCTCCGACATCTTCGACGGGCTGCATTCGCGCTACAACCGCGACGTCGTCGAGCAGGCTGCGATTGCCGGCGCCCTGACGCCGGAGATCCTGGACGACCATGCCAAGGCCGAAGAGGCCGCCGCCTATATCGCCCGGCGCATGGATATCCTGGCCGACGAATTCGAGCGCGGCTGGACCGGCGAAGCCCGGGAAGACGGCAGCCTGGTGTTCAAGCGCACGGTGCGCGGCGTCCAGGAAGCGGCGACGATCGATGCGGCGCTGCTCGGCTCCACCGATGCCCGCCGCCTTGCCGCCCAAGCCGGCCATCTGCGCGAGATCTACGGCAAGGCCGCCGTCCTGCGCCGCAAGGATGTCGCGACGGAAATCCGTGGGCCCCGCGCCCTGCTCGCCCAGGTCTATGCCTCGGGCCAGAAGGGCATTTCGCTACAGCGCTATAAAGGTCTCGGCGAGATGAACCCGGAACAGCTCTGGGAAACGACGCTCGACCCGAATGTCCGCTCGCTGCTTCAGGTGAAGGTGCGCGAGGCGGACGATGCCGACGACATCTTCACCAAGCTGATGGGCGACGAGGTCGAGCCGCGGCGCGAGTTCATCCAGGAAAACGCGCTGGCGGTTGCCAATCTCGACATCTGAACCGTCAAGGACACAAAGAAAGAGCGGCGATTTCGCCGCTCTTTTCGTATCCGCACATGATCCCTCTCAGGCGCCCGGCCAAGGTACCGGACGGCCGAAATAGAAGCCCTGCGCCGCCTCGATGTTGAGTTCGCGCAAAAGCGCCGCTTCCTCGGCGGTTTCCACATGCTTGGCGATCACCTTGATGCCGAGCTCATGGGCGGCGCGCACAAGGCCGTTGAGGATTGCCGCCTTGGCCGGCTCCTCCACCACCTGCTGGGTGAGGCTCGATTCCAGCTTCAGCCATTCGACACGCAGGCTCGTCAGCCGCGACAGTACCGGCCAATGCCCGGCGAAATCGTCGATGGCGGTCTGGCAGCCCAATTCCGAGACGAACTTGAAGAAGGATTCCACCGTTGCCGGCTCGCGCAGGAAGTCCTTTTCGGCAATCTCCAGGCAGAGTTTCGAGGCAAGCAGCGGATTAGCGGACAAGCGGTGGTAAAGCCCGTCGCGGAAATTCGGATCACGGGCCGAGTCCGCCGAAACGTTCATGGTCAGGATCGTGCGTTCCGGATTGCGCTCTGCCGCATCCAGCACCTTGTCGAGCGTCCAGGCATCGACCTGCGCAATGAAACCGGAACGCTCGGCCGCGCTGATCCAGGCCCTCGACGACAGGCACCGAGCGCGGTCGCCCTGAAGGCGCAGGAGAACTTCCGAGCCGCAGAGCCGCTCCCGCCGCAGGCACATGATCGGCATGGCGTAAAGCGTCAGTTCATTGCCGCGGAAGCTGCCCGGTTCCGGCAGGTCGGCCAGTTCGACGCCATTGCCCTCGCAATCGGCCGATTGCACGGTATGGATCTGGACGGAGCGTCCGCCGAACCGCTTGCCGCGCAGGCAAGCCCGGTCGGCAAGTCCAAGGAGGGCTGCCGCCTCCCCGTCGCGAATGACGACCCCGCCGCCCAGAAAGGCAACGCCGATGGAGCCGCCGATGGTGAACACCCTGTCGCCGACTTCCAGGCGGATCCGGTCGAAGCCGTCGAGAATCTTTTCGGCGATGTCGAGCGCGGCTTCCTCGTTGGCGGCAGGCACCATGCCGGCAAACTCGTCGCCGCCGATCCGGGCAGCGGTCCCGAATTCGCCCAGTGTCAGCCGCAAACACGCGGCAACGCGCAACAGCATGTCGTCGCCCGCATCGTGCCCGCCAAGATCGTTGACCTTCTTGAATTCGTCGAGATCGATATAGAGCACCGCAAGCCCGGTCGCCTTGTCCGCTGAAAGCCGCGTCAGCTCACGCTTTAGTGCCCGGGTGAAGGCACGGCGGTTTTCCAAGCCCGTCAGCGGATCGAGATAGGCAAGGCGCCGGTTCTCCGCAATCTCGACCGGGCAGTCCACATTGCGGCGGATGATTGCCATCGATGCACCGTCGGCGAGGTTTCCGGGCAGAGGCACGATGCGCATTTCGCACATCAGGCGCTCGCCCGTTCGGCCGGCGGCTTCGACGCCGCTGCGTTCGGGAATGTAAAGCGTCTGCGGCAGGCCCGGCTCCAGGCCTCCAATCGCTTCGGCAAGCAGCCCGGCATCATACTCGCTGCCGGTCTGGGACAGCAGCCGGGCGGCCTTTTCAGCCGCGCTTTCGGATCCATCGAAAACGAGGACATCGTCCGGAAAATGATCGAGAAAGTTCAGGCCCTGATTTTTCGCCCCTGCTCCGCCCGTCAGTTCGAGGCCCGGCAATCCGGAAATCTCGTCCTGGCCGGTCTCTTCCATGTCGAACTGGACAAGCACGGCCTGCCGCTCGCCGGTGAGCGAGACGAAGGAGGTGCAGATCATGTGGTGGCAGAAGGTGGCACCCGAGCTCAGCAATATGGTGCCGCTTGCCTGGGCCGGAACGCCGCTGAATGCGGCCGAGAGCACGGCCTCGCAGCGTCGCCAGCTGCCTTCCGACAGAAGCGCGGGCAAGGAGGCGGGCAACGGAGAAATGCCCCGCTCGGCGCAAGTGGCAACCATGTGCATGTTGTGCACCAGGATGCTTCCGTCCTGGGCGACATAGGCCGCCGCATGCGGAAGCACTTCCAGCAGAGACGTGTGAAAGTCCGTGAGCGTATTCTTGTCTGCACGACCGGATTGCTCCAGCCGGTTGCTTGTGAACCGTTGGCTGACCTGCACCAGACCGCCCTTTCAAAAATTGCCGTTCAAATGGCGCCAACTCAAATACACATGCGCCGCCCCTATGTAAAAAGTACTAGCACAATTCAGCTTTCAAAGCTGAAACAGAAAAACTACCCACAACTCTTAGAATTTTTATAGTAAACAAGAAATTTACGAAATGTCTCAAAATATATTTAAAATTTTATACTTATTTGAACCGAATGCCTCCTTCTGCCTGAAAAATCGCCACATTTTCATCACGCCCCGGACCTAAAGGCGCCCCTACGGAATGCTAGGTCCCGTCTCGGAAAACCTTGGTCAAATGATAGCCGGGCGGCGTGGCCGCCCTTTGGGGAACACCCATGAAGAGAAACGAATTGACGCGTCAATCCTGGCGCGCAGGACTATGTGTTGCGTTGCTCATGAGCATCGCCTGGCCGCTCACGGCAGAAGCAGGTGTCTATCAGCAATGCGGCAAGGCGTCCTGGTACAAGCTGGGCGGCACCACCGCCAATGGCGAGCGCTCCAATCCCAACGGGCTCACCGCGGCCCACCGGACACTGCCCTTCGGCACGCTGGTGAAGGTCACCAATCTTGCCAACGGCAAGTCCGTCACCGTCCGGATCAACGACCGCGGGCCCTTCGCCAAAGGCCGCGTGATCGACGTTACCTGGGCGGCCGCAAAGGAGCTGGGCTTCGTGCGAAAGGGCATTACACGAGTGGAAGTGTCCGCCAAATCGGCAAAAACCGGCAACGAATATAAGCAGATCTGCCAATAACAACTTTTTGGCGATGGCATGAGAGCCGCGCAACAGCTAATTTGTTGCGCGGATTGCCAAATTTAAGACGCTGAATTTAATGAGTTAATTTTTTAGGTCATATTATTGCGGAAATGACTCAGTATGAATAACGATCAGTCACATTACAGTGAATCAAAAAATAAAATATTTTACGGTAATGACAATCCGGAAAGATGCCGCTAGAGTTGCCGCCGTGGTCGATGGGGCCACGTGCACAGTAACTTTATTCGCGCAGTCTAACGGCTGCGCGTTTTTTTTATGTGACGCTCGAAAGCCGTTCCCTTGCGCACGCAAAATCGAGGCGGACGGCCCACAATCCCCCTTCAGATCTCCTCACCATCCTCCAGCCGTTTCAGAAAGACTGCCGCGCTGGTCCTGTAGGCCAGCTGCGTTTCCGCGTTCATTTTCGACCACGTGGCGTAAGGCTGGGCTAGCCGCGGATTGCCGCCGAGCACCCCGGCATTGCGGGCCAGGAAATCCCAGTAGAGCGCATTGAAGGGGCATGCCCCGGCACCCGTCTTGCGGCGGACGTCATAGGCGCAGGCCACGCAATAGTCAGACATCTTATTAATGTAGTTGCCACCCGAGATATACGGCTTGGAACCGAGCAGACCGCCATCGGCAAACTGGCTCATGCCGATCGTGTTCGGTGCTTCCACCCATTCATAGGCATCCGCATAGACCATCAGGTACCATTCGTGGACCTGGCGGGGCTCGATACCGGCGAGAGTTGCGAAATTTCCAGTGATCATCAACCGCTGGATATGATGCGCGTAGGCCTCCTCAAGCGTCTGGCCGATCGCCTCCGCGAGGCAACGCATGCGCGTCTTGCCGGTCCAGTAGAAATCCGGCAAGGGCCGGCTCGCTCCCAGCGCATTCCTCTCCACATAGCCCGGCATCGTCAGCCAATAGACCCCGCGCACATATTCCCGCCAGCCCAGTATCTGCCGGACAAACCCCTCCGCAGCGTTGATGGGGACCCGTCCCGCGCGCCAGGCGGTCTCGACCTTGCGGCAAAGCGTGCGGGCATCGAGCAGCCCCGTATTCAGATAGGCCGAGAGGACGGAGTGAAACAGGAACTTCTGCCCCGTCAGCATGGCGTCCTGATAGGTGCCGAACTCCGCCAGCGCTCCTTCCAGAAAATGCGCGCAGGCCTCTTCCGCCTGTTGCCGCGTTACGGCAAACCAGAAGGGTTCGAGATCGCCGATATGCCCGTCAAATCTTTCCCCCACGAGGTCGAGCACCTCGCGGGTGATCGCGTCCGGTGCGAACCGCTTCGGCTGGGGCAGAAACAGGTCCGGCTTCGCGGCCTTGCGGTTCTCCGCGTCGAAGTTCCACTTGCCGCCCGAGGGCGCTTCACCGTCCATCAGGAGACCGGTCCGGCGGCGCATGTCGCGATAAAAATGCTCCATGCGCAACTGCCGGCGCTCCCCTGCCCAGGCTCGGAAGTCCGATAGGGGGCAGAAGAAGCGGCTGTCTGTGAGGATCTCCACCGGCAGGCCGAGCACCTCGGGCCAAGTGCGCATGTCCTCAAGCACCCGCCACTCACCGGGCTCCGTCACCAGCAGGCGTTCCGGTGCGAGGCGTGCACAGGCCCGGGCGACCTCTCCCCTGAAGCTGCCGGTATTCCCGGGATCGTCCAGCGTCACATAGTCGACCGTCCAGCCGGCCTCGCGCAGCTCCAGCGCGAAGTGGCGCATGGCGGAGAAGAGGAAGGCAATCTTCTTCTTGTGATGGCGCACATAAGTCGCCTCCTGCATCACCTCGACCATCAGCACCCTGCCGGTTGCCGGATCCACCCGCTTCAGGCTGGAAAGGGCCGGCGTCAGCTGGTCGCCAAGAACAAGGACAAGCGCACGGCAAGGCGCTTGCTTTTTCGCTTGATCGGCAGGGCGGGTGTCTCGTTGCTCGGTGCTCATGCCTTTCCTACGCAGCAAAGGCATCGTCCTATCACCTCAGGCCAGGATATTTTGCTGCGGCCTTGCAGGAAAGGCATCGACCAAGAACTCTCCGCGGCTGCTCACAAGGCAGCTCGGCGCAGGAGGGCTTGTGGCTCGAAAAGGACCTACCAGGCTCCCGGCACACTCGAAGCCGCTGTCGCTCCATTTGTCCCAGTCCCAGTCCCAGTCCCAGTCCCAGTCCCAGTCCCAGTCCCAGTCCCAGTCCCAGTCCCAGTCCCAGTCCCAGTCCCAGTCCCAGTCCCAGTCCCAGTCCCAGTCCCAGTCCCAGTCCCAGTCCCAGTCCCAGTCCCAGTCCCAGTCCCAGTCCCAGTCCCAGTCCCAGTCCCAGTCCCAGTCCCAGTCCCAGTCCCAGAGGATTTTCGTGCAACCCAGCCGGCCCGGGCAAGGCCCTGCTAACTTGTCCAAATCTTCAGAAAGCCATTGCCGAGACCGGCGGGATCTAGTATCAGACCCCTCTATCCGCCGCGAACTCCCGTTCGCGCGACGAAGCACCCGTAGCTCAGCTGGATAGAGCGCTGCCCTCCGAAGGCAGAGGTCACAGGTTCGAATCCTGTCGGGTGCGCCAAATTTTCAAAACTCTGCCCTATTTAAGAACGCCGAACACCGCCGATTGCCGCACAAAAGACGCCCGAAAAATGGTCCACAATGAAGAAGCGTAGAAACGGCGGCAATCGGCGGTGAGAAGTTCGAATCGCGTCCTGCCCATTCTTTCCCCGCGCAGAGGTCGCGGATACCCTCCCTTTTGAACGTCCGCTCTTTTGCCTTGCTTTCGACAGCCATTCGTGGGTGGCGTCGCTTTTCTGACCAGCCTGATAGGTGGCTTGGTGAAGCCAGTTCGGGTTGAGTCGAGGCCTGAGCACGGAGGCGACGGTCGAGCGGCTGAAATAACGATCAGCGTCACGCCGATCTGCCGGGAAGCCACGGCGCCCACGACAAAGTTCCCGACGATCGCCGCTGCCCGCGAACTGCGGGGCTCCCCCTCATACGTCACAGAGCGGGTTTCATTGGCCTTGCAGTGGACAGGGCAACCCGAAACTCCAGAATTGGCGATCGTTGCCCCAAGACGCTAGCCGTTACCCCTCGAGCGGGCAATAACGACATCACCCGGCTAAGCCGATAGCGCCAAGTGCGGCCGCACGTCACTAACAGCCTTTTCCGCCATCCGGATTTCGTGGGCCTTGCCCCACTGCGCCATGACCGTAACGGCCTGATTTAGGCTGCGGCCATAATCGGTGGCCGTGTACTCCACTCGTTGCACCTTGCCTGGAAAAACCTGCCGACTGACGAGATCGTCGGCTTCCATTTCCCGAAGCTGCTGTGCAAGCATTTTCTCGCTGATCCCGGCCAGAACCCTCTTGAGCTCCCCGAAACGGCGCGGCGCCACGTTGATCTCCCAGAGTATGTCCGTTTTCCATTTTCCGCCGATCACGTTGAGAGCGCTCGCGAAACCGCAGTCGTCGTCAGGCAGGCGCTTCATCCGTGTCTCCTTCCTTCAAAGTAACCACTGACTCGAAAGTGCGTAGTTTACCTAGTCCCTCGGGTCGACCTATCAAGTGGCGCCTTTAAAGATGGAGTTCAAACACGATGACTACAATAGGTTTTCTCGGCGCTGGCCGAATGGGGGCGGCGCTTGTCGCTACATTGCTCGAGGCCGGCCACCCAGTGCATGTCTGGAACAGAACTGCCGAGAAGACCGAGGCCCTCGCGGCCCTTGGAGCGCGGCCGGAACTCACTCCCGAGGCTGCTGTCGCAGCGGCGGATATCGTCATGGTCAGCTTACTGGACTACATCGCAAGCGACGCGTTGTTTCAGAGGCCCGAGGTCACCGCGGCCCTCAAGGGCAAGCTGCTGGTGCAACTCACCTCCGGTTCACCGAAGACGGCGCGCGACACCGGCTCATGGGCGACGGCCGAAGGGATCGACTATCTCGATGGAGCGATCATGGCGACGCCCAACTTCATCGGCGGGGTGGACACCCAAATCCTCTACAGTGGCGCGCGCGACAGCTACGATAGACACGCGGCCGTGCTTAGAGCGCTAGGCGGCAAGTCCACGTTCGTCGCCGAGGACTTCGGCGTCGCATCGGCGCTCGACAGTGCTTTGCTTGGTCAATTGTGGGGCACGCTGTTTGGCACACTTCAAGCGACTGCCATCGCTCGGGCCGAGGGCATAGCTCTGAACGACTACGCCGCATCTCTCAAACTCTTCCAGCCGGTGATCGAGGGCGCTGCAGCGGACCTGCTCAGCCGGGTGCGCGACGGCCGCGACCGGGGTGACGAGGCCACTCTCGCAACGATCGCAGCTCACAATACCGCGTTCCAGCATTTGAGACACATCGTTGCGGAACGCGGGCTTAGCCCAATGATCACCGACGCGTTTGATAGCTACCTCGCGGCGGCGATAACAAACGGGCACCCCGATGACGACTTCGCGATGCTTGCACGCTACATGGTCTCGCGATGACCGAGCCGCAGATCGCTGAGACGCGCACCGCAACGTGCTCTTGCGGCAGTTTTCGCTTGAAAGTTCGGGGAGCGCCAGAGCGGGTTTACGCCTGCGCGTGCCTGGAGTGTCAGAGAGCGACCGGGTCGGCGTTTGCCTATCGTGCCCTCTATAGCAGACAGGCGGTGGTCTTTGACGAAGGAGACAGGCGCCGGTTTCGGCGCATCACGGACGCCGGCATGTGGATGGACCAGATATTCTGCCCGGCCTGCGGAACGATCATCTACATGGAAGCCGAGGTCATCGAAGACAAGCTGGTGGTCTCCGTCGGCTGTTTTGGTGAACCAGACTTCGCTCCGCCAGCGTCGATCTTCTGGTCGAGGCGCCGTCACGACTGGTATCAGCCGGTCGAGGGCATCGCTCTTATAGATTAGCGACAAGGCGCCAGTCCACACGCGCCGGCTGCGGAGCCCAGCGTTGGATGGCCGACCGCGCCGGCGCAGCGCAAGCACCTGTGTATGAAGGCATCAGAGGGCTATGGCGTCGCTGTCGTTGTCATCATCATCTGGCGCGGCGTGCCAAATACCGGCGATAGTGCGATATGGCCACCGACTTCCACCGGACTACGCCCATGCAAAAGAACAGGAGATAGCAGGCGAGCGAAAAAGTGTAGAAACCGTGATGTTACGGCGGTGGAAGAAGTTCGAATCTCTTCGAGTTGAGTGGTTGGTTTCTACTCAACCGGCAAGTGCCATATTTCATTTGGTTTGGCATGGGCCATTTCACCCCAGATCTATTTGGCTTGCGAACGCAGAACGCTGCTGCATTGCGCTGCACGCGTTTCGGCCAGCACGCGGGCCCGGCCATGTTTCATGGCATACTCGGCGGTCCCTCCCATGCTGGACACAGCGGTCCATACGGCCTTAGTTACTCATCCGGGCAGACCGAAGGTTTTCCTCTCCTGACCACGCTGGAACGATATGCAACCGCAACAATGCAGGCACTTGCTACGTTGGCACACACGCTTGCCAGGACGGGCAGCGTGTAGCTTTGGGTGAGATCAAACGCGAGGCCGGCAGCGCTCGGACCAGCCAGCGTTCCAAATGCGACGCTGGTGTAAAGGACCCCGATGATCCCGCTGACGTTTCGCCCGCCAAAATCGTCCATCACTACGGCTGGAAGCAGCGCCACCCAGCCTCCATAGAACAGTCCGTACATCAGCGCGAACATGGTGAGTTGCCATGCCTGTGTGGATAGTGCCCAAACACCCATGGCGAATGCCATGCCGACGAACATCACCAATAGCGACGCCTGTCGCCCGAGCCGATCCGCCAGGCCCCCGAGAAGGAAGCGTCCCGCGGTGCTGCCGATACCGATTGCTCCAAAGATCAACACGGCGGAAGATTGCGGAATGCCCTGATCAATGGCGTATGGCACAAGATGGGCGAACGGAACAAACACCCCGAACGAGCAGAACAGACAGGCGACATAGAGCGCGATAAAACGCGGCGACCGGATCGCCTGACCAATCGAAACGCCCTTCGGCAGGGTGGGCTCCTGTAGGGGCACGATTTGATCGCCGTCCGGCGCGAGTCTGCGATCACGAGGATCATCGACGATCAGGGCGGACATGCCGGCGCCGATCGTCGCGGCAAGGCCGCCAAGCAGAATGTAGCTTGCGCGCCAATCCAGAAGGTCAATCAGCCAGGAAGCGAGCGGCGGCATGACGAGCGTTCCAACACCTATCCCGCTCACTGCAATTCCTGATGCGAAGCCTCGACGACGCGTAAACCATCGCTGCACGGTGCCGAGCACTGGCACATAGGACAGCCCGACTCCGAGCCCGACGCCAAGACCGTATGCCAGGTAGACCTCCATCAAGCTGCGAGCCGCGCCCGCCAAGGCCAGTCCCGTCCCGAGAAGGATCATGCCAACGATAGCCAGGGTGCGTGAGCCAATCCGGTCGGCGAGCGGCCCGCTGATCACACCAATGCTGAAATACAGAAACCCGGCCAGCGAAAATACAAGCGAGGTCGAGCCCCTTGAGGCCGAAAACTCCCTTTGAAGCGGCTCGAAGAAGGCGCTGAAAGTATAGGCACTGCCGAAACCAAGCAGGGTTACGGTGAAAGCGGCGGCAACAACGAACCAGCCGTAGAAAATGCCGGAACGGGAACCGATGGATGTGCTGCTCATGATGGCTCTCCGTCAGGCGGTCGGGTGACGGCGATGCCAGCTGGTAACCTCCTGGAAAGTAACGCCGGCGCGAAGCAATGTCGGCTCACCCAGATGCGCAGCCACCAACTGGAACGCGATCGGCAGTCCGGTATCGGTGTAGCCGCCAGGCAGCGTGATCGTGGGATTGCCTGTCATGTTGAAGGGGCAGGTGTAGCGCTGGAGCTTAAAGATGAGGTCGGGCTGCGTTCCGAGAGAATGTATCGTCTCGAGACTGAGTGGGCCGAAGGGATGCACCGGCGTAAGCAGGAGGTCGATCGTGCCGAACAAGGCGGCCATCCTGCCTCGCAGATCCAAGCGCCGCAGCAGGATTTTCTGGTAGTCCGTACCGGAGAGTGCACGGCCGTCTTCAACGACCGATGCCAACACAGGACCGTATTCCGATTTGCGCAGCGGATAGGTTGCTTCGTGAGCGACTGCTGCCTCGACCGCGCAATTGAGAGTCCAATCGGTGATTGCTTGCGTCACATCGGGACAGGTGACCTCCACGATCGTGGCACCCATCGAGCGAAAGACGTTCTCCGCCTCGGAGAGCACTGCCTTGACGGCTGGATCGACATCGTTGCCGTTCCAGCCAGGGTCGATGCCGACGCGCAGCGCGCCCACACCTTGACCGACCAGACCGGCATAGTCAGGCACGGGATCAAACAGCGCAGTCGGGTCTCTCGGGTCATAGCCAGCGATAGCCGCCAGAAGCAGAGCGCAGTCCTGCGCGCTGCGCGCCATCGGGCCGACGTGGTCCAGGGTCGCGGCAAGCTCGAAAACGCCGTGGCGGCTGACGCGGCCCCAGGTTGGTTTCAGGCCTGTAAGACCGTTTGCCGCGCAAGGCCAGCGGATCGATCCCCCGGTATCGGAGGCGACCGCGCCGTAGCAGAGACCTGCAGCCGTGGCTGCACCCGCACCGCTCGACGAGATGCCGGGCCAATAGTCCGGGTTCCAAGGGTTTTTCGGCGGGATGACGGACGGATGATGATCCGAATAGGCACCCTCTGTCAGTTGAAGTTTGCCGAGGATGATAGCGCCGGCCTCCCTGAGGCGGTGCACAACCGTTGCGTTTTCAGATGGACGAAAATTCCGGTGTATCGACATTCCTGCAGCGGTCGGATGGCCTTCAACCCAGCATAGGTCCTTCACCGCGAGCGGCACGCCGTGCAACGGTCCGCGATAGCGGCCATCCTTGATTTCCGCTTCCGCCAGCTTCGCCTGAGCCAGCGCATCATCCGCTGTGACGAGAGCGTAGGCATTCAGCGAACGATTTAGCCGGGAGATACGTTCGAGCAGCGTGTGCGTTATGTCCACCGGCGATGCGGTACCCGCGTTCAGGCGTGCGGCAAGTTCGGCGAGTTCAAGGTAGTGAGGGGCGGCGGTCAGTACGTTCATGTCAATCTCTCTTGCTCGGATTCGGCTTGGCTCATCCAAATGCAGGTGGGTGCGCTCACCAACATCACCTTTTATCTTTGCGTCAGGTGGACTAAATTCATTGACTGACGAATAAGAGGCGTTTCTCTAAGAAAGCCTGTATGATCTCAATGCACAAACTAGATATTCTCCGCCTTTCGAATTAGGAAATCTAAATGATTTCGGGTAAGCTTCCTCCACTCAACGCACTGCGCGCCTTTGAGGCCACTGCCCGACATTTGTCGGTGAAGAATGCTGCCGCTGAGTTGTGCGTGACACCAGGCGCGGTCAGCCAGATGCTCAAAACCCTGGAATTGCATCTAGGGACGAAGTTGTTTCACCGCGTCAATCGAGGCATCCTCCTAACCGAAGCGGGGCAGAATTACCTTCCGCCGATCCGCAACGCCTTCAGGCAGGTGGTCGAGGCGACGCAGCGCATCGCGACCGCGGCGGACTCGACTCTGACCGTGAGTGTCACACCCTTCTTTGCCGCAACGTGGCTCGTCCCGCGCCTAAAGCGATTTCAGGACGCTCACCCGGACATTGACCTGCGGGTCCTTACCAGCAGCGCCCTCGCGAATTTCTCCCGTGACGGTGTGGATGTTGCCGTCCGTCATGGTCTCGGCCGATATCCAGGGCTCCATAGCCACCGGGTCCTTGTGGTGGAAATCGTGCCGGTGGCAGCCCCCTCGCTCGTGGACGAAAGAGGCAGGCCAACCTCCGCTACTGACTTGATCCACTGGCCTCATATTCACGATGCCGAGCGAAAGGGCTGGCATCTTTGGTTCCAAGCGCAGGGCGTTGAGAACATCCCAGCGCCTCGCGGTCCGTCGTTCGACGACTCAAGTCTCCTCCTCAAAGCCGTGCTGAGTGGGCAAGGCGCAGGCCTTTTGCCCGCTGCAATGATTGAGACGGAGCTTAAGGAGGGCCGCCTCATGCGGCTTGCAGATACAGCCCTCCTCGATGAATTTGCCTACTATCTCGTCTATCCTGCAACGAGCCACATCCAACCGAAGATCGCCGCGTTCAGGTCTTGGATACTCAAAGAAACCACATACTGATGTATGGGATGCTGCCGTCGGCTCGACACTCGTGACCTTCGATGACCACGATAGACTCGAATTCTCGCCCAGCCTCAGCGAGCAAGCGCGCACCCAACTGCGCTCGCATTGTCCCGTCGCGCTGACGGATCAGCACTGCCGACGGCTCGCCTGCCACAGCGCGCGAGCAGGGTCAATGGGAGAAGAACCAACCGAAACACGTCATATTTTCAAGAGCTTCCAGCCGGTTCTCAAGCCTCATATTAGAGCGCTATAGCGTAGACATAGTTCTCATCTTCGCCCGGCGCGGCACGCCAGATTCATATCAACAAAACAACCACTTAGCAAGGAACACCCACTTCGGTTTGGGTGACACTCCGGCGTACGGAAGCAATACGGAAGCAGCAAAGATCCTTTCATAGCGCGCTTTATCGCACTCGCTTCGGCTTGAGCCCACTCAGGGCTACGCGCCAATTCCTAATCTGAGGGTCACGCGTTCGAATCGCGCCGGGCTCACCAGATTTTTCAATGAGTTATCTAATCTGCACCGTTTCAGCTGGAAGAACCGAAACGGTTTTTGAAACGGGTTTCGTTAATTGAAAGCCTCGAAACAGTCTGTTACCCGTATCTCTGGCCGGACAATCATAATGCAATCGCTTATCAATGCCTGGCTGGGTCTTTATGCTCCCGGACCTAGGTCACAGAAGCACTACAGACGCGGCCCGTGTACGGACAACGGCTTCATCGAAAAGCTCTGGCTCCCATTGAAGCAGGAAGCGGTTCATCTGGAGGACCTGATTGACGGCTTCAATGCATATCGCGTTATCACGGACTGAATAGATGGAGTGGTTGCCGCTCTACCCACCCGACGGGCTCTTTTGGAGGATCGTCGGGTTAAGTCCAATGGGTGGAGAGGAAGGCGAACATGACCAAAGAGACGATGTTCAGGATCAAAAATCCCAGTCCTCATCTTCCGTCGCAACAGCCTTGCCGATGACATAGGACGACCCGGAGCCCGAGAAGAAGTCGTGGTTTTCGTCGGCGTTGGGTGAAAGCGACGCCATGATAGCCGGGTTCACCTGGCAGACGCTGTCTGGAAACAGGGCCTCGTAGCCGAGATTCATGAGGGCCTTGTTGGCGTTGTAGTGGAGGAAATGCTTGACGTCCTCGGTGAGGCCGACGCCGTCATAGAGGCTTTCCGTGTAGCGGCTCTCGATCTCGTAGAGATCGAACATCAGGGCAAAGGCGAAATCCTTGATCTCCTGCCGCTCGGCCTCCCCTGCCTTCTCCAGCATGCGCTGGAACTTGTAGCCGATGTAATAACCGTGCACCGCCTCGTCGCGGATGATCAGCCGGATGAGATCGGCCGTGTTGGTGAGTTTTGCCCGGCTAGACCAGTGCATCGGCAGGTAGAAGCCGGAATAGAACAGGAAGCTCTCCAGAAAGACGCTGGCGATCTTCTTTTTCAGCGGCGACGACGCGGCGTCGTATTCGTTCAGGATCAGCCGGGATTTTGCCTGAAGGAACTCGTTCTCCTCCGACCAGCGGAAGGCCTCGTCGACATCCGCCGTGCGGCAGAGCGTGGAAAAGACCGACGAATAGCTGCGGGCATGCACCGCTTCCATGAAGGCGATGTTGGTGAGCACCGCCTCTTCATGCGGGGTCAGGGCGTCTGCCATCAGGGCCGGTGCGCCCACCGTGTTCTGGATGGTGTCCAAAAGCGTCAGGCCGGTGAAGACACGGATGGTCAGCTGCTGCTCGTCCTCGTGCAGGGTCGCCCAGCTCTGGATGTCGTTGGAGAGCGGCACCTTTTCCGGCAGCCAGAAATTCACTGTCAGACGGTTCCAGATTTCCAGGTCCTTGTCGTCCTGCAGCCGGTTCCAGTTGACGGCCTTCGGCACCTTCAGTGCAAGGCCGGAGACGGGGGTATGGATGGTCATGGGTCTCACTCCTCAAAGCGAACAGGACACGCAGCCCTGCACTTCCGTGCCCTCAAGGGCCATCTGGCGCAGGCGGATGTAGTAGATGGTCTTGATGCCCTTCTTCCAGGCATAGATCTGGGCGCGGTTGACGTCGCGCGTCGTTGCGCTGTCGCGGAAGAACAGGGTCAAAGACAGGCCCTGGTCGACATGCTCGGTCGCGGCCGCATAGGTGTCGATGATCTTTTCCGGACCGATCTCGTAGGCATCCCGGTAATAGTCGAGATTGTCGTTGGTCATGTAGGCGGCGGGATAATAGACGCGGCCGATCTTGCCCTCCTTGCGGATCTCGATCCTGGAAACGATCGGATGGATCGAGGATGTGGCGTTGTTGATGTAGCTGATCGACCCGGTCGGCGGCACGGCCTGAAGGTTGCGATTGTAGAGCCCGCCGGCCATGACGGATTCCTTCAGCGCCTGCCAGTCGGCTTGTGTCGGAACATCGATGCCGGCGTCCTGGAAAAGCTGCTTCACACGTTCGGTCTGCGGCTCCCACACCCGGTCGGTGTATTTGTCGAAGAAGCTGCCGTCCGCATAGCGGCTCTTCTCGAAGCCCTTGAAGCTTCTGCCGCGTTCCCGCGCCAGGGCATTGGAGGCGCGGATGCAGTGATAGGCGACCGCGCAGAAATACATGCTAGTGAAGTCGACACCTTCCTCCGAACCGTAGTGGATGCGTTCGCGGGCGAGATAACCGTGCAGGTTCATCTGGCCGAGGCCGATGGCGTGGCTTTCGTCGTTGCCGCGGCGCACGGAGGGTACGCTGTCGATGGCGCTCATGTCCGAGACCGCCGTCAGCGCACGGACAGCGGTTTCAACGGTCGCCCCCAGATCGCCGCCATCCATCGCCCTGGCGATGTTGAGAGAACCGAGATTGCAGGAGATGTCCGTACCGAGGTGAGCGTAAGAAAGATCCTCGTTGAACTCTGACGCCTCGTTGACCTGCAGGATCTCCGAGCACAGGTTCGACATGTTGATGCGCCCGTCGACCGGATTGGCACGGTTGGCCGTGTCCTCGAACAGGATATAGGGATAACCGCTCTCGAACTGGATTTCGGCGATGGTCTGGAAGAAACTGCGCGCCCGGATCTTCTTCTTGCGGATGCGCGGGTTGTCGACCATCTCGCGGTATTTCTCCGTCACGGATACTTGCGAGAAGGGCACGCCGTAGACCCGCTCGACGTCGTGCGGCGAGAACAGGTACATGTCCTCATCTTGCCTGGCGAGTTCGAAGGTGATGTCCGGAATGACGACGCCAAGCGACAGCGTCTTGATGCGGATCTTCTCGTCCGCGTTCTCCCGCTTGGTGTCGAGAAAGCGCAGGATGTCCGGGTGGTGGGCGTTGAGATAGACCGCGCCCGCGCCCTGGCGCGCGCCGAGCTGGTTGGCGTAGGAGAAGCTGTCTTCCAGCAGCTTCATCACCGGAATGACACCGGAGGACTGGTTCTCGATCCCCTTGATCGGTGCCCCCGCCTCGCGGATGTTGGTGAGAAGCAGGGCCACCCCACCGCCGCGCTTGGAGAGCTGCAGCGCGGAATTGATACCGCGGCCGATGGATTCCATGTTGTCTTCAAGGCGCAGCAGGAAGCAGGAGATCAGCTCGCCGCGCTGCTTCTTGCCGGCGTTCAGGAAGGTCGGCGTCGCCGGCTGGAACCGGCCGGATATGATCTCGTCCATCAGCCGCATGGCGAGATCCTCGTCACCCGCCGCCAGCGTCAGCGATACCATCACCACGCGGTCCTCAAACCGTTCCAGGTAGCGCTTGCCGTCGAAGGTCTTCAGCGTGTAGCTGGTGTAGTACTTGAAGGCACCGAGGAAGGCCGGAAAACGGAACTTGCGGGCATAGGCGGCTTCGAAGATCGCCTTGACGAAGGCCGCGTCGTATTGCTCCAGCACCTCGTTCTCGTAGTAGCCCTCGCGCACCAGATAACCGAGTTTTTCCTCCAGCGAATGAAAGAACACCGTGTTCTGGTTGACGTGCTGGAGGAAATACTGGCGCGCCGCCTGACGGTCGGCGTCAAACTGTATCCTGCCATCCGCGTCATAAAGGTTCAGCATCGCGTTGAGGGCGTGATAGTCGAGATTTGCCGCCGTGCTTGCCGGGCGGTCTAGGACTGTCGTTTCCAAAATTCTGTCATCCCGTGTTGGACGCGGTAGAGATCGGTCTCGGTTCCCGCAAGCTCGAAGCGGTAGAGCAGCGGGACGCAGCATTTCTTCGACACGACATCTCCGGCATAGGCAAAAAAGCTCCCGAAGTTGCGGTTGCCGGAGGCAATGACACCTGTCAGGAAGGATCGCGTCGGCGCATCGTTCAGGAAGCGGATCACCTGGCCGTGCACTGCACCCCGTCCCTCTCCATCCGCAAAGGTCGGCAGGATCAGGATGAAGGGCGCGTGGACAACAGGAAGCGCTTCCGACTTGTTCCGCGGGATGCGGAGCGCCGGGCTTCCGAGTTTTTCGATGAACCGTTGCGTGTTTCCCGAGGCACTCGAAAAATAGACGAGCCGGGTCAAGGCCCTAGCTCAGAGCCGCGATCTTGTCCGGGCGGAACCCGGCCCAATGATCACCGCTGACTTCCACGACCGGCACCTGTTTGTAGCCAAGGGACTGGACGTGCTCGAAAGCATCCGCATCTTCGCTGAGATCGATGATGATGTATTCGACGCCGCGCTGGTCGAGCGCGCGGTAGGTGGCGTTGCACTGAACACAGGACGGCTTGCTGTAAACGGTGACGGTCATGTCTCTTGCACCCCGAAGAAGTTTCCAGATTGTGGACGGCTGGAGGCACGAGAGAGCATGTGGGAGGCACATGCCTTCAAGCGTCGCCCGGACCCGCCGTCCGCTGACGTTGTTCATTCAAGGCAGGTCTCCTGGCTCACGGGTCGAAGCCCTGTCATCCGCCTTCCCGGGATATCCCAGTGGTCATTGGATGACGGCTCGCCGTTCACAGTTGCGGGGGCAGCGCCGGATTTGCCTTTGGCAAAGCGCACCGGCTTCCCTCTTAGCCGGCAATTCAAAAGAATCACCAGACCCTGAATACCAGATACAGTATGGGGGACAGCTCTGAAGTCAATATGAAGCGTATCTGACGCGGAAATCGAGCGGGGAAAATCTCTGCCCCGCAAGCCTTTCCGTCGATTTCCGGCAGGCTGCGGACCTTGTTGGCGGCCGGCCGTTCCGGCAAACCGATTCTCTCCCGGTGAGAGCGTTAAGTGTGTGCATCCATATGCGCATGATCGTGTCTGCGGCCGGGGGGCTGTGTAGAGAAGTTTTCCCGTCCTCCTTGCCGAATCCGGCTGCGAGACGGTATCCGTCACGCCGACGGCGAGCCCGGTGAGACTTTCGAGGGGCCGGCCGGCGGTTTGACATCGACGCTCCGGCCTGTCACTCAACGCCGGGAAACCGGGCTGACGCCCATTTCACTGACCTTGAGGCCGCCGCTGCGGCCGCTGGCAATGCTGGATTCGGATTATCATGATCGAGACGCCCTACTACCTGATCGACAAGGCCGGCCTGCTCCGCAATCTGGAGAAGATTGCCTATGTCAGGGAGCGCTCGGGGGCCAAAGCCCTGCTCGCGCTGAAGTGTTTTGCCACCTGGTGTGTGTTCGATTTCATGCGCGACTACATGGATGGCACGACCTCGTCGTCGCTGAACGAAGTCCGTCTCGGTCACGAACGCTTCGGCAAGGAAACCCACGCCTATTCGGTCGCCTATGCGGATTACGAGATCGACGAGGTGATTTCCCACGCCGACAAGATCATCTTCAATTCTATCGGCCAGCTGGAACGGTTCGCCGGCAAGGCTGACGGCATCGTGCGCGGCCTGCGCCTCAACCCGCAGGTCAGCTCCTCCAGCTTCGACCTTGCCGATCCCGCCCGCCCGTTCTCGCGTCTGGGCGAATGGGACGTTGCGAAGGTGGAAAGGGTCATGGACCAGATCAGCGGCTTCATGATCCACAACAACTGCGAGAACCGGGATTTTCCGCTGTTCGATCGCATGCTCGGCGATATCGAAGAAAAATTCGGCACCCTGCTGAAACGCGCGGAGTGGGTGAGCCTCGGCGGCGGCATCCACTTCACCGGCGACGACTATCCGCTCGATCTCTTCGCCGATCGGTTGAAGGCGTTCTCTGAAACCTATGGCGTTCAGGTCTATCTGGAGCCGGGCGAAGCATCGATCACCAGATCGACCACGCTGGAGACGACGGTGCTCGACACGCTGTTCAACGGCAAGAACCTTGCCATCGTCGACGCCTCCATCGAGGCGCACATGCTCGATCTGCTGATCTACCGCGAAACAGCCAAGGTGGCGCCGGATGAAGGTCCGCACCGCTACATGGTCTGCGGCAAGTCGTGCCTTGCGGGCGATATTTTCGGCGAGTTCAGCTTCCCGTCAGATCTCAAGACCGGCGACCGTGTCTCCATCCAGGATGCAGCCGGTTACACTATGGTCAAAAAGAACTGGTTCAACGGTGTGAAGATGCCGGCGATCGCGGTTCGGGAGCTGGACGGTTCGATCACGACCGTCCGCGAATTCAGCTACGAGGATTACGAAAGAAGTCTGTCCTGAGGCTTGACGTCCAAACACCCCCAGGTTCCAAGGAAGGTTTACGGGTCAAATGAAAAAGAATGTTCTCATCATCGGCGCCGGAGGTGTCGCTCAGGTGGTGGCGCATAAATGCGCTCAGAACAACGATGTTCTCGGCGATATCCATATCGCCTCGCGTACGAAGTCCAAATGCGACGCCATCATCGCAACGGTTCACGAGAAGAACGCGCTGAAGCAGCCGGGCGTTCTGCAGGCGCATGAACTGAACGCCCTCGATATCGAGGCGACCGCGGATCTGATTGCGAAGACGAATTCCCAGATCGTCATCAATGTGGGCACGGCCTTTCTCAACATGTCCGTCTTGAGCGCCTGCCTCAAGACCGGTGCTGCCTATATCGATACGGCCATCCACGAGGAGCCGGGCAAGATCTGCGAGACCCCGCCCTGGTATGCGAACTACGAGTGGAAGCGCGCGCAGGAATGCGAGAAGGCGGGCGTCACCGCGATCCTCGGCGCCGGTTTCGATCCGGGCGTCGTCAACGCCTATGCGCGCCTTGCCAAGGACGACTATCTCGACAAGGTCACCGAGGTCGACATCGTCGACATCAACGCGGGCAGCCACCAGCAGTATTTCGCCACCAACTTCGATCCGGAAATCAATTTCCGCGAGTTCACCGGCAGCGTCTTTTCCTGGCAGCAGGGCAAATGGCAGGAAAACCGGATGTTCGAGATCGGCAAGGAATACGACCTGCCCGTCGTCGGCAAGCGCATGGCGTATCTGTGCGGCCATGACGAGGTGCATTCGCTGGCCAGGAACATGGACGGCGCGGACGTGCGCTTCTGGATGGGGTTCGGCGAGCACTATATCAACGTCTTCACCGTCCTGAAGAATATCGGCCTCCTGTCCGAAAAGCCGGTGACCACCGCAGAGGGGCTGGAAGTGGTGCCGCTGAAGGTGGTCAAGGCCTGCCTGCCGGATCCCTCGTCGCTGGCGCCGGAATACGAGGGCAAGACCTGCATCGGCGATTTCGTCAAGGGCATCCGGGACGGCAAGGAGCACGAGGTGTTCATCTACAACGTTGCCGACCATGCGGAGGCCTACCGGGAAGTCGGCAGCCAGGGCATTTCCTATACGGCCGGTGTGCCGCCGGTTGCCGCGGCGATGCTGATCGCGACCGGCGAGTGGGACGTAAAGAAGATGGCGAACGTCGAAGAGCTGCCGCCGCATCCGTTCTTGCGGCTCCTGAACCGCATCGGCCTGCCGACCCGCATCAAGGATGCAAACGGCGACCGGGCGATCGAGTTCTGAGATCCGGCGGGCGGACGATCCGCCCGAACCCTTTACTCGAACGGAAACCGGCGGCAGGCGAAATTCCAGCCGCCGGTATCTTTGTTTGGCAGCTGGCAGTCCTGCAAAATCAGCTTCACGCTAATGGCGATCCTGCCGGAAATGGAATCAATTCCTGGCCGGGCAACGGCAATTCAGGCTCGCTTCCGGGTGACAGATTGTCCCCGCAAAGCGCGGGCGCGCCTCAAAGCCGGCCGGCTCGGCGATGGGCGTCTGAGAGCTGCGGAGCGAATTTATTTTCAGTCATTTCAATTTCTTGCGGATTTTCCGCCCCTTAGGCGGCTTCATATGCCATGCTTTCAGCGTGGAAAATGCAGGTCAGCTATGCAAATTTAAGAGTGCGATTCTTGGATTCCCTCATTGAAATCTTAACTTCGCTCCCGTATCTGTCCGGCAGATTAAATAACCATCACCCCGCACAAGAGTTGGGCATAGTAGGAGGTCGCCATGACCCGTGATGAGCTCATTCGCGAATACAAGGAACACAGCGGCTCCTGGCCGGCGCTGGTTGGCGTCTATGCTGTGCTTGTCGGCGCGATGGTTCTGTCCGGCTATCTGATGGTCGGCTGACCCTCCTCTGTGCCCGGTGCGTGCGCCGCGGCGCACTGGCTGGTTTGTCAAACACCCCCGAAGGTTTTCCTTCGGGGGTGTTTGCTTTTGACGGGTCTTCCAGCAGGTCAGACCTTGGCAGCTTCTCCGATCTGGTCCGTGCCGCGTTCTTCCAGAAGCGTCGTCAGCCAGTTCGGGTCCATCTCCGGAACCGAGGACAGAAGCAGGTCCGTATAGGGGTGATGCGGCGGGGTGAACATCTCGTCCTTCGGTCCCTGCTCCACCACCTTGCCTCGTTGCATCACCACCACCTCGTCGGCAATCGAACGCACCGTCGCAAGGTCATGAGTGATGAACATGTAGGCAAGGTTGAACTCCTGCTGCAGCCGGTCGAGCAGCTTCAGGATGCCTTCCGCGACCAGCTGGTCGAGCGCGCTCGTCACCTCATCGCAGATGATGAAGGCGGGATCGGCCGCCAGCGCCCGGGCGATGCCCACGCGCTGCTTCTGGCCGCCCGAGAGCTCCGGCGGATAGCGGTTGTAGAATTTCGACGGGTCGAGTTCGATCAGATCGAGCAGTTCGTCCACCCGGCTCTTGAGTTCCGCACCGCGCAGGCCGCCATAGAATTGTGCCGGCCGGCCGATGATCTCGCTGATCCTGATCTTCGGGTTCAGCGCGGTGTCGGCCATCTGGTAGATCATCTGCGCCTGGCGCAGCTGGTCCTTGGACCGGTCGGTGTATTTGGCCGGCAGCGGCTGACCCTTGAACAGGATCTTGCCCTTGGTCGGCGGCAGCAGGCCGGTGATGCAACGGGCCGTCGTCGACTTGCCGGAGCCCGATTCCCCCACCACGGCAACCGTCATGCCGGGATAGATGTCGAAGGAGACATCGTCCAGCACCTTGGTCTTGCCGTAGGCCGCATCGATCCCCTGCACGGAGATGATCGGCACGGCGTCGGCCCCTTTCGGCCGATGCTTTTGCGGCCGCTGGAAGCTGCGCACGGCCCACAGGCTCTTGGTATAGTCTTCCTTGGGCGAACCGAGCATCTGCGCCGTCGGCGCTTCTTCCACTTCCTCGCCCTTCAGCAGCACCTTGATCGTGTCCGCCATCTGCGCCACCACAGCAAGGTCGTGGGTGATGTAGATCGCGGCGGTGTTGAACTGATCGACGATATCGCGGATGGCCGCCAGCACCTCGATCTGGGTGGTCACGTCCAGCGCCGTCGTCGGCTCGTCGAAGATGATCAGGTCCGGCCGGCAGGCCATGGCCATGGCGGTCATGGCACGCTGAAGCTGGCCGCCCGAGACCTGGTGCGGATAGCGGAAGCCAATCTCACTCGGATTGGGCAGGCGCAGCCGCTCATAGAGCTGCATCGCGTCTTCCTGTGCCTCGACCCGCTTCGAGATGCGGTACTGGATCGGCGCTTCCGTATGCTGGTCGATGATCTTGTGAGCCGGATTGAAGGACGCGGCAGCCGACTGGGCCACATAGGCGATGCGCGAGCCGCGCAGCGCCCTCAGGTCGCTTTCGGGTGTCGTCGTCAGTTCCATGCCGTCGAACTCGATCGACCCGCCCGAGATGCGGCAGCCGTCGCGTGCAAAGCCCATCGACGCCAGGCCGATGGTCGACTTGCCCGCACCGGATTCCCCGATCAGGCCCAGGACCTCACCCTTGTGCAGGGTGAGGTTGACGCCATGAACGATCTCGGTCCACTTTTCGTCCGAATAGCCTTCGATCCGAAGGTCCGTGACCCGAAGCAGAACGTCTTTTTTCGGAACCATTCTTACATCTCCTTCAGGCCGGAGGACCGGAACAGCATCCAGTCGACAACGAAGTTCACCGCGACCGTCAGGAGCGCGATGGCGGCGGCCGGGATGAGCGGTGTCATTTCACCAAAGGAAATCAGCGTCGCATTCTCGCGCACCATCGAGCCCCAGTCCGCAGTCGGCGGCTGGATGCCGAGACCAAGGAACGAAAGTCCGGCGATGAGCAGGAACACGAAGCAGAATTCCAGACCGAATTCGGCGATCAGCGGTGCGGTTGAATTGGGCAGGATTTCCCGCCGGATCAGGTACCAGGTGCCTTCACCGCGCAGTTTCGCCGCCTCGATATAGTCCATCACCACGACGTTGCCGGCCACCGCCCGTGTGAGGCGGAAGACGCGGGGTGCGTAGATGATGGCAACCACGATCACGATCACGAAGAGGCTGGTGCCGAAGATGCTGAGCATGAGCAGCGAGAAGATCAGCGAGGGCACCGACATGATGACGTCGGCGAAGCGGCCCATGAACTGGTCGAACCAGCCGCCTTTCGTCGCCGCCAGAAGCCCGGCGAGCGCGCCCATGACAAAAGCCAGCAACGTTGCGAGCAGCGCCAGGCCGACCGAGTTGCGCGCGCCGTAGATAAGACGGCTGAACATGTCCCGGCCGAGCTGATCTGCCCCAAGCAGCATGTTCTCGTCCGCCGGCGCGAACGCCGATGCGATCACCTCCGCCTCGCCGTGCGGGGCGATGATCGGGGCGAAGATGCCCGCGATGGCATAGGTGAAGATCACGAACATGCCGAAGGAGGCCGTGAGAGGTGCCGTCCTGAGTTCCTTCGCGACGCTTTGCGGCGTGATGATGATCAAGAACTCGCGGAAGGCGTAGGACGTGCCGGCGGCAAGCGCCAGGATGCCCGCGGCGGTGGTGACGAAGCGCAGCGCAGGAACGCCGCCGATGATCCCCATGACGAAGGACGCCAATGTCAGGGAGAAGATCAGGATGAAGATATTGCGCTTCTTGTAAAAGGCTGCCAGGCACGAGGCCCCAATGAGCAGCGCGTAATATCCGATGACGAATGTACTCATGTCGCTGCCCTCACTTCGGGTGCCGCAGGCGCGGATTGGTCAGGATCGCGCCGACATCCGCTGCCAGATTGAGCAGGATGAAGGTCGCCGCGAAGATGAGGCAGCAGGCCTGCACGATCGGGAAATCACGCTTGGCAACTGCGTCCACCAGGAGCTGGCCGATGCCGGGATAGACAAAGACCACCTCCACCAGGACCACACCGGTGATGAGGTAGGCGAGGTTGAGGGCCACGACGTTGATGATCGGGGCCCAGGCATTCGGCAGGGCGTGCTTGACGATCACCTTCCAGGGCGGAACGCCCTTCAGCCGCGCCATCTCGATATAGGGCGAGGCCAGAAGGTTGATGATCGCCGCGCGCGTCATGCGCATCATGTGCGCCGTCACCACCAGAACCAGGGTGAGTGCGGGCAGGAACGTCCGGTGGAGCAGATCACCGAAACTCATGTCGGCGCTAAGGCTTGCAATCGCCGGAAAATAGTTTGTCTTGACCGCCAGATAGAGGATCAGGATGTAGCCGAGAAAGAATTCCGGAGAGGAAATCGAGGTCAGCGTGACGACGTTGGCGACCCGGTCGAAGAGCGTGTTGCGCAACAGCGCCACGATCACGCCGAGGATGATGGAGATCGGCACCGCAATGACGGCGGCATAGGTCGCCAGGAAGAGCGTATTGACGAAGCGTCCGCTGATCGCGGCGCTGACCCGCTCGCCTGAAACGAGCGATACGCCGAAATCACCGGTCAGGGCGCCGCCGAGCCAGGTGAAATAGCGGAAGATGGCCGGTTGATCGAGGCCGAGTTTGGTACGCAGGGCCGCCACCGTCTCCGGTGTCGCCCCCTGGCCGAGAACCGCCTGGGCAATGTCGCCAGGCAGAAGTTCAACGGCAAAAAAGATCAGGATTGAGACCACGAACAGCGTGATCACACCCAAGCCCAGCCTTTTCAGGACCAGCCGTAGGATGTCCCCCATTTCTCCCTCCAGAATAGGAAAACCCGGCGCAGCGCCAGGATCTTTGGGGAAGCAGGTTTCGGGCGCGATCCGCACGCGGTTGCCGCCGGGACCGCGCGGACAGGAGAGGATCTTCGACCTCTTCTGACCCCGCATCCCGAACGGGAGACAACCGGCTTAAAACCACATCCAATTCCTAATTCCCCACAAACCCCGGAACGGCCGGACACATACCGGGCGATACCTGTCAGCTTTTGTTGCTTTGCATTGGCAGGCGCCCGACGATTTTTGCGGCCCTGTCCCGAAATCGGGACAAGGCCAGTTTGTCAGGCGGCGGACCCCTCCGCCGCCTCATCCTTCGATCAGGCTTCAAACCACCAGCGGCTGGCGGCACGTGCGCCGTCGTTTTCCCAGCTCGGAGCCAGTTTTTCCGGCGTGCCGACCTTGGCGCTGTTGGCGTAGACGAAGTTGTTGAAGAACGGGATGATGGTACCGCCATCGTCGCGTCCGAGGACAGCCATTTCGCGGTACATTTCCGCACGCCGCGTCTCGTCCAGTTCCGCCTTCGCCTGCAGCAGCAGTTCATTGAAGCGCGGGTTGCGCCAATGGGACTCGTTCCAGGCCGCGTCGTCCTTGTAGGCGAGCGTGTACATCACGTCCGGCGTCGGGCGGGCACCCCAGGAGACCAGGCAGAAGGGCTTCTTCAGCCAGACATCCGAGTAGTAGCCGTCGTTGGGCTCGCGCACGACGTTGATGGTGATGCCCGAGGCCTTGGCCTGCTGGGCATAGAGAACCGCCATGTCGACCGCACCGGCATAGACGCTGTCGGCGACGGAGAGATTGACCGTCAGGCCCTCTGCGCCGGCCTTCTTCAGAAGCGACTTGGCCTTGTCCGGATCGTAGCTGTTCTGCTCGAGCCCTTCCGGGAAGTAGGGCTGGGCCGGGGAATGGTGGAAGTCGTTGCCCTTGGTCGCCGCGTCGTAGGCGATCTTGAGGATGACTTCGTCACGGTCGATCGAGTGTTTCAGTGCGTTGCGCACGTCGACATTGTCGAACGGGGCCGTGTCACAGAACATCGGCAAGGTGATCGCACCTGCGGACGGGATGTTGTGGATCTTGATGTTCGGGTTCCGCTGCAGGAGCGCCATGGTCTTCAGTTCGATCAGCGAGACCGCATCGACGTCGCCGGTGACGAGCGCCGCCTGGCGGGCGTTCGGATCGTTCAGCGTGATCATCTCGACCTTGTCGAAATAAGCACCTTCACGATGCCAGCCGTCATGCCGCGTGAGGCTGAACTGGACGCCGAATTCGCCGCTGTCGATCTTGTAGGGACCTGTGCCGTCGCCGGACTTCCAGTCGATGGAGCCGTCGTCGGTCGCCGGGCAAATCGCAAGGTGATAGTCGGTCAGAAGCCACGGGAAGTCGGCGTTGCCGCCGGACAGCTTCACCACGACAGTGTAATCTCCGTCCTTGGTGATGTCGGTGACATCCGCCAAAAGCGCTTTGGCGGCAGATGTCGTTTCATCTCCGCGGTGGTGGTTCAGCGAGGCGATGACGTCGTCCGCCGTCATCTTCTTGCCACTGTGGAAGGAGGCATTCTCGGTGAGCTTGAAAGTCCATTGGGACGCATCCGCGCTGGCTTCCCAACTGTCGGCGATGTCCGGACCGAGCGAACCGTCACCCATGATCATGGTGAGGTAACTGCGGTGGGTATGCGCCAGGAAGATCATCATGCGGGTGACGTAGGTACCCGGATCATGCGAGTCGGAGGTGTTGCCGTCATGGATGCCCCAACGGAACGTGCCGCCCTGCTGCGGCGCCGCCTTTGCCTTGGTGGACCACAGGCCCGTAGCTGTGGTGGCCGTCACGCCGGCCAGGACGGAATAGCGGATGAAGTCGCGCTTGGTGATCCCGCCGGAGCGGGCCGCCTTTTCAAGACGGTCAAGCATCTCTTTGTCTTTGGTATTTGTCATCTGTCTCCCCTTCTGGATGTTCAGTGGCTGCGGACAGCCAGCTTCCCAAACGTAGCATCGGCGGAATTTTCGCTTCCGGAATGCTCATTTGCGACATTCACATAACAAAACACGAACTACCCTGCTTCGGCCACCCCTTAGGGGAAATTCATCATTTAAAATAATTAATGTTGGTCGCTCGCCTGGTTATTGTGCAGGGCAGCAATATTATGCCTGCATTTTAGTTCCAAGACCGGCACGGAAAATGCTACGCGCGTATATTTTCATCTACTGGAACATTTCTCGGCAAGATCTATTCGCCGGAGAATGATTATTCTCCGGCAATGTCGGAAAATGCGTTGCCAGTTCGGTTTCCGGCAGGCGCCTGCGGAAAATCGCGCTCATTCTCTTGATAAAACGACCGATACCCGGAGAGCAGAATGACTGTCGCCCATCGCAATCGAAGCGGCGGACGTGCCGGCCGCAGGGCCATCCGCACCGCCCCCGACCATGCCATGCTGCCAGGCCTGAAACGCAACCTGCCCCTGTGCGAGCCCATGGACGAGGAGCAGATCCGGCGCATGGATGATGCGTCGATGAGCATCCTGGAAGACGTTGGCATCATCTTTCGTGATCAAATCGCCCTTGCCGACTGGAAGAAAGCAGGCGCAAAGGTCGTCGGTGAGCGGGTCTATCTCGACAGAGGGCTTGTGCGCGAGCTGATCAAGACGATCCCTTCCAGCTTCACCTATCATGCCCGCAATCCGGAGAAGAACGTGCCGCTCGGCGGCAACCGCTCCATCTTCGTGCCGATGACGGGTGCGCCCTATGTCCGCGACCTCAACAACGAGCGGCGCAACCCGACGCTGGCGGATCTTGCCGTCTTCCACAAGCTCAGCCACATGCTGCCTGCGCTGCATTCCAGCGCCCATCATATCGTCGAACCCTACGACCACCCGATCAGCCACCGGCACCTGCGCATCACCTATTCGTCGATGAAGCATTCGGACAAGACCTTCATGGGCATGACGACTAGTCCGAAGAACGCCGAAGACGTCATGGACATGTGCGTGATCCTGTTCGGCGAAGACTATCTGGAGGATCATCCGGTCACGACCGGCAATTGCAACGGCAACTCGCCGCTTGTCTGGGACGAGACGATGCTGGGGGCGATGCGCGCCTTTTCCAGGCGCAATCAGCCGGTGCTGTGCTCTCCCTTCGTTCTTGGCGGGGCCAACACACCGGCCTCTGTCGTGCCGGCCGTCGCCCAGCTCAACGCGGAAGCCCTGAGCGCGCTCGCCTATACCCAGGTGATCCGCCGGGGAGCTCCGGCGATCTACGGCCATTACCTTTCGACCGTGTCGATGAAGTCCGGCGCACCGATGGCGGGAACCCCGGAAATCAGCCTGATGAACTTCATGATCGGGCAGATGGCGCGGTTCTACAACGTGCCCTGGCGCACATCGGGTAATCTCGGCGGCGCCAAGACCTTCGACGCCCAGGCCGGTTATGAAAGTGCCACGACCCTGAGCGCCGTCATCCACGCAGGCGCCAACTACATCTGGCATGCCGCGGGCTGGAACGAGGCCGGCATGCACTGCTCGGTCGCCAAATTCATCGTCGACGCGGAGCAGTGCGCCATGATCTACCGCATGGCGGAAGGCCCGCGCTGGGACGATTTCGACGAGGGCCTTGCGGCGATCCGCGATGTCGGTCCGGGCGGACATTATCTCGGTCATCCGCACACCCAGGAAAACTTCCAGCGGGCGTTCTTCATGCCGGAGATGTTCGACAACAACTCCATCGAGCAGTGGAAGGCGGAAGGCGAGGTGGAAATCACCGAACGCGCGTTGAAACAGGCCCGCAAGCTCCTGTCGGAATATGAGGAGCCAGCGCTCGATCCGGCCAGGAACGAGGCCTTGCTGGACTATATCGCCCGCCGCGAGCGCGAAATACCGGCGGCAGATGCCCTGAACCAGGACTATTGACGGCCGCGCACCCATGGGTGCGCGCCAAGTCTTTCCCTTTCCGATCCCTTCTGCCCAACGAGGCGGCTCATGAAAATCAAATCGGTCGAGATCTTCCGCCATGACCTGCCGGTCAAGGGCGGACCCTACCGGATGGCCAATGCGGAAGTCTGGTCCCTTGAAACCACGCTGGTCAAACTGACCGCCGACAACGGCCTGACCGGTTGGGGCGAGACCTGCCCCGTCGGCCCGACCTATGCCGAGGCTCATGCCCGAGGCGCACAGGCCGCCCTGCAGCAGATCGCACCGGCCCTGATCGGCCGGGAGATCCAGCCGCTGACAATCGGCCGGCTCATGCATGGCCAGCTCAACGGCCATAACTATGCCAAGGCTGCCATCGACATCGCAGTCCACGACCTTCTCGGCAAACACCTCGGATTGCGGGTTGCCGACCTGCTCGGCGGCGTCGCTTCGGATCGTGTCCCGTCCTACTACGCCACAGGCGTTGGAGCCCCGGACGACATTGCCCGGATCGCGGCTGAAAAGCTTGCCGAAGGCTATCCGCGTCTGCAGATCAAGATGGGCGGGCGGCCGGTGGAACTCGATATCGAGACCATCCGCAAGGTCTGGGAGCAGATTGCCGTGTCCGGCATGCGGCTTGCCGTCGACGGCAATCGCGGCTGGACAACGCGCGACGCGCTGCGCGTCAGCCGGGAATGCCCGGAGATCCCCTTCATCCTGGAACAGCCCTGCAACCGCATCGAGGATCTGGAGAAAATCCGGCCGCAGGTCCATCACGGCATCTACATGGACGAGAACGGGGTGGACCTCGCGACGATCATACGCGCCGCGGGGCGCGGGCTGGTGGACGGCTTCGGCATGAAGGTGACCCGGATCGGCGGACTGCAGCAGATGGCTGCGTTCCGGGACATTTGCGAGGCCGCCACCCTGCCCCATACCTGCGACGATGCCTGGGGCGGCGATGTCATCGCCGCGGCCTGCATCCATGTCGCCGCCACCGTGAACCCCAAACTTCTCGAAGGCGTCTGGCTGGCCGAACCCATGATCGACGGGTCCTATTCGATCGGCGAAGGCGTCCGCATCCGGGACGGACATATCGATCTGCCGGAAGGCCCGGGCCTCGGCGTCGAGCCGGACGAAAGCCGCTTCGGCGCGCCCATTGCTTCTTTTTGATCAGGAGACTTGAATGCGTTTCAAAGGCAAGCGTGCCCTTGTGACCGGCGCTGCCGGCGGAATTGGCCAGGTCATCACGGAGATGCTGCGGGCGGAGGGTGCGCTTGTGGCCGCCGCCGACCGGGATTGCGATGCGGTCGAGGCGGAAGCAAGACTTTCCGGTAACCTGCTGGACGCTTCCTATGCAGGCAGCCTGCCCCAAATGGCGGCCGGCGCGCTCGGCGGACTGGACATCATCGTCAACAACGCGGGTGTCATCACGCGTGGCCCCGTGACCGAAACCAGCGACCAGGATTGGGCGCTGTCGGTCGGCGTCAATGTCGAGGCCCCCTTCCGCATCTGTCGGGCGGGCATTCCGCTGCTGGCGGAAGCCGGCGGCGGTGCCATCGTCAATCTCGCCTCCTGCTGGGGAGTGCATCCGGGTCCGAACCATGCCGTCTATTGCATGACCAAGGCGGCAATCGCCTCGCTGACCCAGTGCATGGGCCGCGACCATGCCCATCAGGGCATCCGCATCAATGCCGTCTGCCCCAATGAGGTCGACACACCGATGCTGCGCACCGGGTTCGAAAAGCGCGGTTTCGATCCGGCGACAGCCATTGCCGAACTCGGCAAGACGGTCCCGCTTGGTCGGGTCGCCAAGCCGGACGACATTGCGGAAGTGGTGCTGTTCCTCGCGTCCGACGCCGCCCGCTACCTCTGCGGTTCGCTGGTCGAGGTCAATGGCGGGAAATCGGTGGCATGAGACGGTTCGAAGGCAAGGTCGCTTTGGTGACGGGCGGGCGCAGCGGCATCGGCCGCGCCATCGCGCATCGCTTGCGCGATGAAGGCGCCCGGGTCTTTACCGCTCAGCGCAGCGAGGATCCGGATTTCGACCATGTGCGGGCGGATTTTTCCGACATGGAAGCCCCTGCCCGCATCATCGACGACGCCGTCTCGCGTGGCGGGCGGCTGGACATACTCATCAACAATGCCGGTTTGATGCAGGAAGCTGCAGTCGAGGACATGTCGCCGGCCGATTGGCAGCGCTCGCTGACGGTGAACCTGACCACGCCGTTTCTGATGATCAAACACGCGCTGCCGCATCTGCGCGCTGCGCGCGGTGCCATCGTCAATGTCGGGTCCATCGAGGGCATCGGCTGCAATCCGCTGCATGCGGCCTATTCGGCCTCCAAGGCCGGCCTGCACGGGCTCACCCGCGCCGTTGCCGTCGATCATGGCAAGGACGGCATCCGCTGCAACGCGGTTGCGCCGGGCTGGATCGATACGGATCTCAATCTCGATTTCATCAACGCGACGCCGGACCCCGACGCCTTCCGGCGGGACATCGGCAAGATCCACCCTGTTGGACGGACAGGCAGGCCGGAGGAAGTCGCGGCCCTGGTTGCTTTCCTGGCCGCGGAGGAAAGCGGTTTCGTCACCGGTCAGGTCTATACGGTCGATGGCGGCCGGATGACGAAGCTGAGCCTGCCGTAACAGAATCAGACCCGGAATGCCTTGCGTATGGCGGATTTCATGGACACGACAAGATCCGGATCGGCCCCAGCAGCCGATCCGATGACAAGCTTTGACACCGGCGTCGGGCCGAACCCGTGCTCGGCGTTGAGCAGCCTGAGGTGACCTGCCAGTGTGGAGCGACCCAGGAGGCCGATCGCGACACCCGCCTCCACGGCCGCCGTGACCCCCGCAACGCTCTGGCTTGAAAACGCAATCCGGTATGGTTTTCCTCGGGCCTCCATCGACTTGAGCGCCGCGTCGCGCCACCAGCAGGCCCTGTCGAAGAGGGCGACCGGGACCGGATCCTCCGCCAGAAGATCCCGGTAACGCGACATGACCCAGCAAGTCGGGTCCTCGAATACCACCTCTTCAGTCCTGCCGGTCGTTTCAACCTCATAGACGGCGAGATCCAATAATCCCTTGCAAAGCAGTTCCGGAAATTCGGTGCTGATCGCACAGGTCACCTCCAGCTCCACGTGGGGGTGCGACTGCGAGAAGGCGGCCAGGATCTGTGCGAGCTTTGCCCGGCCATGATCGTCGGGAATACCGAGGCGAAGCCTGCCGCGCAGGCCATCGGCCGTAATGTCGCGCAGGACGGTATCGAGCCGTTCAGTCACATCTCTGGCGACCGGCATCAGGCGCTGTCCGGTTTCGGTCAGCGTCACACCGCGCCCCGTCCGCTCGAACAGCTCCCGGCCGAGCACTTCTTCCAGGCGCATGATCTGAAGACTGGTTGCCGACTGAGACCGCCCGATCAGCCGCGCGCCATCCGTCATACTTCCCGTAGCCGCGACAGCCAGAAAGGTCCTGAGAAGTTCGCTGTCGAGGCTTTTCATCTGTTTTCTCAATAACCGATATTAAAGATATTCGTTTCTCATATATCTTAATCACGCCTAGTCTGAAGACGTCAATCACGGGAGGTCTTCATGGACGGACAGCAGGCAGCGACTTCAAGGATATCCGGATCACGCGTGTTTGCTGCCACAGCCGGAGCGTTGCTCCTTGCAGGGCTTGTCTGGGCGTGGCCGCACTTCTTCCTGCAAGGTGTTTTGTTCACCGGCCAGGGTCTGTTTGACGTTGCCCCGCTGGTCGTTCCGGGCATTGCCCTGACCGCGTGGGTCATGGCCAGCGGCGCCGACAAGATCATCGGCCGGGCGTTCGAAGGCCGTCTCCTGCGCACGGTTCTCGTGGCCTCTGCCGTCGGCGCGATCACACCGGTCTGCGGGGTCACGATCCTGCCGCTGATGGCCGGTCTGCTCGCCGCCGGTGTTCCCCTTGCCCCTGTCATGGCATTCTGGCTCTCTTCACCCGTCACCGATCCGGCGATGCTGGCGACCACGGCGGCAACGCTCGGCATTGCCTTTGCCGTGGGCAAGACCGTCGCGGCCTTCGGTCTCGGCGTTTTCGGCGGCGCAATCACGGCTGCAGTCATGACTGACACAAACGGCAAGTCGGCGTTGCGAACCGGTGGTCTTGCGGCGAAGTTGACGGCATCGTGCTGCGGTGTCGCGGCCTCTTTCGAACCTCGGGTCTGGCGCGATGGCGTCCGGCGCAAAGCATTCTCCCGGCAGGCAGCCGCGACGACACGGCTGATCCTGATCTGCCTCGTTCCGGCTTTCTTCGCTGAATATGCGCTGAACGCCGCCCTGACACCGGGATCCCTGGCAGTCTATGTCGGCGAGGAAACCTGGTGGGCCATTCCGGCGGCGGTCTTTGTCGGCGCACCTGCCTATATCGACGGCTATGCAGCTCTGCCGCTTACTCGCGGCCTGATCGACAATGGCATGTCGCCCGGAGCAGCGATGGCGTTTCTGGTTTCCGGCGGCGTCGTCAGCATCTGGGGTGCGCTGGCAATCTTCCCGGTTCTAAAGCTACGGCCGTTTCTGCTCTATCTGGGGCTCGCCGTGACGGGTTCTCTGATCGCGGGCTATGTGTTCGAATGGATTTATTGAAGATCCTGGAACTCTAAAATCAGCCGCATTAACAAGGCCTCTCCTGCACATTCCCCTCGTCCTGTGGCGCCTTGCGAAGCCAGGGTTTTCGAAGGATTTGCCACCTGTTTCAGCGCCTGCAGCCCGTCCTTCGAGACGGGCCTGACGGCCCTCCTCAGGATGAGGCAGAACAAGCAGATAAGTCTGCCGGTCTCATTCTTCCGACGCCCGCCATTCCTTCCAGCGCAGCACGGCATTGGCGCCAATTTCTCTGAACGGCTGGGGCGGCAGCTTTCTCGGCCGGGTTTCTGCGCCGAAGTGGCGGGTGATGTCGCTCTGCGCACCCAGGGCAAGCTCTGCCGCACCGATGCCCGTCAGCGTTCCGCGTGCCGTGCCGAGGCCGTTCTGGACGCAGCCGGAATAGAGATCGTCTTCCAGTTCCCGCATGACGGCAACGCCGTTCAGCGACAGGCAGAGATGGCCGGCCCAGCGGTATTCCATCTTCAAGCCGGCCAGCTGCGGAAAGCGGCGGTCGAACTTGCGCTGCATGACGGCGGCCGCCCGGGCGACGCTTGCGGGGGAGAGGTTCATGTCGGGTTTCAGAACCGCGCAGGTGCGGGTGACGATACGGTTGCCGCCCTGACCTCTATCGATGCGGCGGAGCGTCGTGCCCATCGGGTCCGACGGCGTGATGCCCCAGCGGGTCTTGCCGCCGAGTTTCCTGCAGGCGTCTGCATCAAGTTCCGGCGTCATGACGGCAAAGAGGAAAAGCTGCATCAGCCGGTCGCGCTCAAAGCCGAAGCTCTCCAGATGACCGTTGACAGTGAGGATGATCTTTGCCGCCGAGACGGAGCCCCCGGGCGTGACAAGCTTCCAGCCGGCGCCCTCGCGGGCGAAGGACAGGACCGGGCTTTCCTCGAAGATGCGGACATCTTGTTGCCGCAGGCCCCTTGCGAGGCCGCGGATATAACCTGCCGGCTGCAGCATGACGGTGCCCGGCGTATAGAGCCCACCGAGATAGTGATGACTGCCGGTCAGATCGGCCATCTGTTGCCGGTCGAGCAGCTCATAGTCTTCGCCGAGACTGGTCAGGTGCTCCGCGTAGCTGCGGTTATGCGCCTCCGCCTTGGCACTCGCGGCGCCGTTGATCTTGCCTGCGGGATCGAAATAGTTCGGGTCGATGCCAAAGTCGCTGACGGCTTCCCGGGCAAAGGCAATGGCCTTGCGGTTGAGGGCGATAAGGGAACGGTCGTCGCCTGCCCCGGCATAGTCCTCCGAGGTCAGTTCATGCGGCAGATCGATCATGAAACCGGAATTGCGCCCGGCCGATCCTTCCGCAACCCGACCCGCATCGATGACGGCGATCTTCAACTTGCTGTCGATCTGGAGGAGCCGGCGGGCTGCGGAAAGACCGGCAAACCCGGCACCGACAATGGCTATGTCGGCACTGGTTGCTTCCCTCAGCACGCCGGGCGCCGCCTGCGGCGGCAGGATCCTGTTCCAGGCCGCCGGACCTTGCAGGTTCGGCAGGGTCTTGGCGGCCCGGTGCGTCATGCGACGGCCTCGTCCTCGTCGTCGGAGAGATCCAGCCAGATGGTCTTGATCTGGGTATACTGGTCGTGGGCGGCGAGGCTGTTGTCGCGGCCGCCAAAGCCGGACTGCTTGAAGCCGCCGAAGGGCGTGGTGATGTCGCCTTCGCCAAAGCAGTTGACCGTGACCGTGCCCGCGCGGATCGCCCGGGCACCGCGCAGGGCTTTCCGCGCATTGCCGGTGAAGATCGAGGCGGCGAGGCCGTACTCCGTGTCGTTGGCAAGGGCGATCGCCTCGTCGAAGCCGCGCACGGTCATGACGCTCAGCACCGGGCCGAAGATTTCTTCCCGTGCAAGGCTGGAGCCCGGATCGGTTTCCAGGATCGTCGGCTCTACAAAGGCGCCGTCGTGGCTCTTGCCGCCAAGCAGCACCTTCGCGCCCTTGTCGAGATAGGAGCAGACCTTGCCGAAATGGGCACTTGAGACAAGCGCGCCGACCCGGTGCTCGGGATCAAGCGGATCACCGAGGGTCCATTCGCGCGCATGGGCCAGGATACGCTCCAGCAGGGCGTCCTTGATCTCCTCCTCCACGATCAGGCGGGAACTTGCCGAGCAGTTCTCACCCATGTTCCAGAAGGCACCATTGACGATGTGGGCGGCGACCCGGTCGAGATTTTCCGCATCCTTCAGGACGACGCTCGGGTTCTTGCCACCCATTTCCAGGACGACTTCCTTGAGGTTGCTGTCGGCGGCATAGCGCAGGAAGCGGCGGCCGGTTTCCGTCGAACCGGTAAAGGAGATCATGTCGACATCCATGTGCCGGCCGAGCGGCTCTCCGACTTCCGGGCCGGTGCCCGGCACGACGTTGAAGACGCCGCGGGGAATGCCGGCTTCCATGGCAAGTTCGGCCACACGCAGGGCCGTCAGCGAGGTTTCCTCAGCCGGCTTGACGATGACCGAACAGCCGGCGGCGAGCGCCGGACCGATCTTCCAGGCAAGCATCAGCAGCGGAAAGTTCCACGGCAGCACCAGCCCGACGACGCCGACGGGTTCGCGCACGATCATGGCAATGTGATTGTCGGAGGCAGGCGAAACCTGATCGTAGATCTTGTCGATCGCCTCCGCGTGCCACTTCAGGCAATGGATGGTTTCAGGCACATCCACCGTCTCGCAGTCATAGATCGTCTTGCCGCTGTCGAGGCTTTCCATCACCGCCAGTTCCCGGCGGTTGCGGGTCAGAAGCTTGGCGAAGCGGATCAGGATATCCTTGCGTTCGCCCGGATGAAGTTTCGACCAGCGGCCGTCGTCGAACGCCTCGCGTGCCTTGAGCACCGCGAAGTCGACATCCTCCGCGCCGCAGGCGGCTACCTTTGCAAGCGCCTTTCCGGTGGCGGGATTGACCGTCTTAAAGGTCTTGCCGGAGGCGGCAGGACGATAAGAGCCGTCGATGAAGGCATTCCCCGGCAGGTCGAGCTTTGCAGCAACGGCCTTGTATTCTTCGTGCGTCAGAAGGTCGGTCATGGTCAGGCTCCTGCCTTGGTGTCTTGGGCAGTGATGTCTTGAATGGTGGATTTCAGAACCCGGACAACCTGATCCAACTGGCGCTTGTCGTCCTTGTTGAGCGCCTTCAGAGGCGGCCGTGGCGGACCAGCGTAGAGCCCGGTCATCTCGACGCCATGCTTGACGCACTGAATGAACTTGCCACCCTGTTCCAGCACCCGCATCAACGGCAACATCGCCGACATGATCCGCCGGCCCTTGGTGAAGTCGCCCTCGACGGCACAGGCCTGGTAAAGTGCAACATGTTCCTTCGGCAGGAAGTTGGAGCCGGCACAGACCCAGCTGCGCGCACCCCAGGCGAAAAATTCCAGCGCCTGGTCGTCCATGCCGCAGGACATCTGGATATGCGGATAATCCCGTGCCAGCAGATGCACCCGGTTGATGTCGCCGGAACTTTCCTTGATGGCGCAGACATTGCGCGAGCGGCCGACGCGGTCGAGGAATTCCTCGCCCATGTTGACGCCCATGCGGCCCGGATAGTTATAGAGCATAACCGGCAAGTCTGCCGCCCGGTCGATTGTCAGGACGTTGAGCGCGTTTTCCCGCTCAGTCGGCACCGCGTAGGGCGGCGAGCCCACCAGGATGGCAGCGGCCCCCATTTTTGCCGCCCCTTCAGCAAGGGTAACGGAATCCGGGGTGCGCATGGTGCCGGTACCGACGATCAGCGGTAGACGGCCAGCGAGCTTGTCCTTCGTGAACCGGGCAAGTTCCAGCCGCTCTTCGATGGTCTGGGCGTAATTCTCTCCGGTCGAACCACCGGAAATCAGTCCATGGACGCCAGCCTCGACGAGGTGGTCGATCACCTTTTCCAGTTTGTCCCAGACAACATTTCCGGCGCCGTCATAGGGCGTGACGACAGGCGTATAGATGCCCTCGAATTTCATGATGGGGGTCATGGCGATATCGGCCTTATGCGGATTTCAGGTTTGACAGCACGCCCAGCGGCGCTTCCAGGCCTGCGGGCATGACGAAGAGTTCGATCTGGTCCCGCGACAGGGCCCAGTGTTCCAGGGCCAGTTCGGCGGCGCGGTTGTCGTCTCCGTTCTCGATGGCACCGATCATTTCGTCGTGCTGACGGCCTGCCAGCTCCAGCCGGTCTTCCTTCGTGCCCGACTTCGGACGGAAGAACGTCATGCCGATCCTGGTGTGATCGATCAGCAGCCGGTCGAGACTGGCGAGAAGATAGCTGTTGCCGGCCATCAGACCGGTGATGCGGTGGAAGCGGTCGTTGGTGAGCGCGCGGGCAATCACATCGCCGCTTTCCATTGCTGCACGAAAGTCGGCCTGCGCCTGTTTCAGTTCCGCAATCTGCGCCGCCGTCGCGTGCTGGGCTGCGAGGCGCAGAACCGCGCTGTAGATCAGGGGGGCCGCCAGGAAGAAATCCCGTAACGTGTAATGGGTCATGTCCGATACGCGAGCGCCGCGGTTGAGCTGCAGCGTCACGTAGCCTTCGCCGGCAAGCTGCTGCAGCACTTCGCGCAGCGGCGTGCGGGAAAGTCCGTAGACATCGCACAGCTCCGTCTCTTCCAACGCGCTGCCGGGCTTGCGCTCCAGTGTCAGGATTGCGCGTTTCAGATCTTCATAGGCCGTCGATTTGGCCGTGCCGCGGACAGGGGGCATCGGAACCTCCGCTTTCGAATTTTGTTGACTGATTTGTATACATGATGTGTACAATGGCAACACAAAAATAATACAAGCGCCTGCGGCCCCCTGATGGGCCAGAGGCGACAGAGGCCGGAGAAAAGCGACATGTCCCGTACAAGCGATGTCACCTTCCTGTTGCTCGACGATTTTTCCCACATTGCCTTTTCCTGCGCGGTCGAACCGCTGCGCATCGCCAACCTGCTTCAGGGTGAGGAAATCTACCGCTGGCGGCTGGCTTCGCCGGACGGGACGCGGGCAATCTGCTCCAACAGGTCCGTCACCCTGGTCGACCAGGGGCTCGACCCCTTGCCGCCGCGATCCAGCCTATTCCTGGTGTCGGGCCAGAATGTCGGTGACCGGGCAACGCCGGAGGTACTCGCCTTTCTGCGCCGGGAGCGTGCCCGCGGCACACAGATCGGCGCGATCTGTTCCGGCGCCTATGTGCTTGCCAAGGCCGGGCTGCTGACTGACCGGCGCGCGGCCATCCACTGGTCCTTCCACGACAGTTTCGAAGAGAACTTTCCGGAGGTCGAACTCTGCAAGAACGTCTTCGTCGCCGACGAGACCTTCGTAACGGCCTCCGGCGGCACAGCGGCAGCCGACCTGATGCTGCACCTGATCGGCGAGAAACACGGCACGGACCTTGCCGTCGCCATCGCCGACATGATGGTCTATTCCGGCGTGCGCCCGGCCACAGCCCGGCAGCAGATCTCGCTGCAGGCCCGCCACGGAATCCGCAATCCGCATATCGCCGAGGCCATTCGCCTGCTGAACGAAAGCGCGCCCTATTACCTGCCGACCTCGGAGATCGCCCGCAAGATCGGCATCTCGACGCGCCAGTTGGAGCGGTTGTTCCAGAAACATCTGAAAGTCTCGCCCAAACGCTTCGCCATCGACCAGAAGCTGACGCGGGCCCGCAACCTCTTGCTGCAGACCGAAGGCTCCATTTCCGAGATCGCGCTCGCCTGCGGCTACGAATCCGCCTCGCACTTCATCCGCACCTACCACAACCGTTTCGGCGTCACGCCGCATAACCAGCGGCTTTGCGCGGCCGGTCCGGTGGCCGCCTTCCAGAGAGCGTAGACCTTCGTCCTACCCCCCTCGGTAAGGATTGCGGGGTGCGAAGAGATGCAAATTGGTTCAGGATCAGCAAGGAGACCGAAAGACGGGCAGTCACGCGAGGCGGAAAGAGGGCAGATGAACGCGATGCAGGACGACCATCCATGCGGTTCCTGATCTGCGGCCGGCAGACCCAGGGCGGGCGGGAGTATCAGGAAGATTCCTGGTCGCTGGTGACCGCAGACGGCAGCCACCACCTCAATGCGAACGAGGACGGGACTTACTCGTCGGACGGCAATGCTCTGGTGGTTCTTTCCGACGGGATCGGGTCGGGCGGTCACGGCGATATCGCCAGCCAGGTGATTGTGGGCGGTTTCGCCAGGCATCTGCAGAAGGTCGAAACGGTTGCGCCTGAGGATATGCTGGCCGCTCTCACTGCAGTTGACGCAAACCTCGGGCAGCTCAAACAGGAAAACGGCTATGGCGAATCCATGGGCGGAACCGTCGTCGCCGGGCTGTTCCGGGACAACGCGCTGACCTTCCTGTCGGTCGGCGACTCGCATCTCCTGCGCTTCCGGGACGACGAAATCCACTACATCAACGAAAAGCACGCCTTCGGTTTTGAACAGGGCCTGCTCGCGGCGACAGGCGAGAAACCCTGGAGCGACGTCGTTCTGCATCCGGGCCGCAGCAGCATCACCTCGGCCGTGATCGGCTTCGGCATCGACACCTGGCAGATCGCAACGCGCGAGATCCGGCCCGGCGACACCTATCTTCTGGCGAGCGACGGAATTGAAGTCGTCGACAGCGAGTTGCTCCGGCGTCTTGTCGGAGCCTTTCGCGACGCCGGTCAGCCACAGGCCCTCAATGCACTCATCCAGGCGATCGATGCCCACGGCCGCTACCTGGAAAAAGGCCAGCACGACAATGCCACGCTGGTGATGGTTCACTGCGAGGCGGACACGGCGGCGGAAGAAGAGAACGAGGATGCGGAAACGGTCCAGACGTCGGCCCGAATGTCGGCCCGGACGCCAACCGAGGATCCGGCACCGGAGGTCAGGCCTGCCAAAGAAAGGCAATCCCGGCGCGGGCCCCTCCTTGCGGTCCTGCTTTTGCTGGTGGCCGTATCGGCGATTGGCGCCTACCTGTTCCTTGGCAGGCAGCCGGCCGATATCGGCAGCTTCTTGGAAAGAACCGGTTCGCCAGACGACCTGCAACAGCAATAGAAGCCACCAGTTGCCTTTGGGTCGGCAACAAAGGGCCCGATGCCCCCCTTGAAACCTTGGAAGCGGTTCATGGAAATTTCATGCGTTCGTCGCTATCTCGCAGAAGGGACCACGTTCCGATCGAGGCTCAAACTCTGATCCCGTGACGGTGCCGAGGGGCTTGAAAGCTGTATGAAACGTATTCTTCTCGCCGTCCTCCTGCTTCTCGTTGCCGCCGCGGTTGGCCTGTGGATGCTCAATCCGGCGGACCTTGCCACCCGGTCTTCCCGCTTTGAAGCGCTGCAGCCCACCCTTCATTCCGACGAGGACAAGGGCGTGGCTCTGTTCGCCTTCGGCGATTTCGGCGCCCTGACCTCCGACACGCTGCAGACCTCCGCCGCACCCTGGAAACTGATGGTGGCGGCGCTCGCACTTCAGGAAACAGGCGGAAATCCCGACAAGATCGGCGAGGTGGAGATTGCCGCCCTCTTTCGCCGCTTCGGCTTTCACAGCCCGTCCACAATAGAGAACTGGCCGGACACCCTGCCGCAGCCTGATCTGTCGGTGCCGCTCGGTCTCAACACCGGCGTTGCCGAACATGCACAGCTTCCGGTCGCCGTTACCATCAGCAATTCGGGCTGCGCGGCCTGTCATTCCAGCGTCGTCTACCGGCCGGACGGCAGTCCCGATCCTTCACGGGTCTGGCTCGGCATGCCGAACGGATCGATCAATCTGGAGGCCTATACCGAGGCGCTCTATGCCGCCTTCAGGGATCAGGCCGGCGACAGCACGTCCATGCTGGCAGCGGTACAGACGTTGTTCCCCGACACGACCTGGGCCGAGCGCCAGACGCTGCGTTTTGCGCTTCTGCCGGTCTTGAAAAAGGAAATAGAGGCGCGTGCGGAGAAGCCGGGCCGCCTATTGCCGTTTCACGCCGGCGTTCCGGGCGCGACCAACGGTCTCGACGCCCTGAAGCTCCGGCTTGGCCTGATCGACAAGACCACGTCTGTGCAGCACAGCGTCGCCAATTCTGTTCCGGATCTCGGCGGACGGCTCTGGCGGCGCAGCTTCCTGAACACGGCGACCTACGCGCCGCCCGGGACGGATCAGCGACGGGAGACCGTGGCAGCCGATATCACTCCCCACCATCTGCGCCAAATGGCACCGCTCGTTGCCTATTTCACCGTGCCGAGCATGGGCGTCTCCAATGAAACAGCCGAAGCGCATATCGGCGATGCGGAGAATGTGCTCGCCTGGGCTGCCGGTTACCGGCCGCAGCCCTTCCCCGGAACGATCGACAGGGCGAAACTGCAGCAGGGCCGGGAGATTTTCGCGGCAAACTGCAGCGCCTGTCATGGCCGTTACGATGACAGTCTCGCAGCGCCCGCCCTTGTTTCATTTCCAAACTGGCAAGGCGATGTCGGCACGGATCCGCGCCGTATCGAGCTGACGGACGAGGAGGTTGCAACCGCGGTCAATGCCGGCTCTTTCGGACGCTACATCAATGCCCAGAGCGCAAGTTCCTACGTCGCTCCGCCGCTGACCGGCATCTGGGCAAGCGCTCCCTACCTGCATAACGGCAGCGTGCCGACGCTCTGGCATTTGATGCATCCGGAGACGCGGCCGGACCGCTTCAGCGTTGGCGGGCATGCACTCGATCTTGAGAAGGCTGGCCTTCAGGGTATCGACGACGGCCAGGGCGGCTGGTTGCCCCCGGCCAGCTATGAGCCCTGGGCCATGGCGGTCGAGATCGACACCGGCCAATACGGCCTGTCGCATGACGGTCACGCGGACGAATTCACCGCGCTCAGCACTGAAGACCGTGCCGCCTTGCTGGAATATCTCAAACTTCTCTGACGAGTTCGGCCGCTCCCAGCCGGGCTTTTGCCGGCTGCCTGGCACCCGGATGCGGCCCGACCCGCAGAACCGTGATCAGCCGGTCCGTTTCCGGCAGACCCAGAAGCCGAACCACTTCGCGGTTGGCATCGGGATCATCCGCCAGCACGGCCATCGGCCACGCGGCCAGTCCCGCCGCCGTCAAGGCGATCCAGAAATCATAAAAGTGCATGCCGCTGGTCCAGCAGTCTTCATCCCGGGGCCGGTGAAAAGTGGCAAGTCCGGTGGCGCTGCGCGTCTTGGCGCCTTCGGAAACGATCGCCTTGCCGAGGCCGAGCCGGTCAAGCATTTCGAAAACCGGACGGCGGAGAACGATTTGGGCGGCACGGGCTTCGAAGCCGGACATCGCAAGCGCTTCGGCCGAGAGCCCGTCCTTCGACCAGCGCGGATCGCTGCGGGTGAACCGCATCCAGTGGCACAGCTCCGCCCGGAAGGCCGGATTGCGCATGATGCCGAGGCTGGACATATCATTTAGCTCGGCAAGCCGATGGATCTGGCCGCTTTCTGCCGCCAGCGTCACGTCGCTCCGGCGGTTGCAGATGTCCGTCAAGTCGGCGAGGTTGGCAGCGGACGTTTTTGAAAAGCCGCCGCGCCAGGTGGTCCGTTTTTGCAGAAGACCGAGGTCCGGAGCTGCTGCGGGCTCGCCTCCAAATTCCAGGCGTGCCTTGCCGCCGTCGATCTCCCATCCCTTCACGCCGAGACCCTGCCGCGCAAGGGCCAGCACGGTGCCCCGAAGGGCCGTGCCGCCGCTGAACCTGGCGTCCTGGCCCTTGGGATCGCCGACGGCAAGCAACCTGTCGGCTGCCAGTGTCAGAAGCAGCGCACCGGTCCCGTCCCGTTGCCAACGGGTCGGCTGGGTGTTGTGGACGGACGGCGCGAGGTTCGCTTCTTCGGCGATTTGCGCCAGTTGGGCCGGCCTCATGTCAATGCCTTCCGATAGAGATGCACGCGATGGAGCTTGCGGGCACCGGCCTTTTCCTTCTGCGCCAGGCTGGCCGGGTTGACGTCCGCGATCCAGGTGTTGCCGAGGGTCGTATAGCCCGCTTCCTTCATGGCCAGGATGACGCGCCGCAGAACGACCGGATTGACGCCCTTGCCCTGCATGTCGGGCCGGACGGCAGAGAAAATCAGCACCGCGCGCCGGTTGGAGATTTTGTGCCGGAGAAAATGCCAGGGCATCAGGAGACCGGGCCGCGAGCGGATTTTCTTCAGGAACGGATTGAGGTCGGGGACGCACAGGATCGTTGCCACCGGCTCGCCGCGATAGGTCAGGAGGGCCGAAATCCTGGGATCGATGATCCAGGCCATATCCTTGGCCTGAAAGTGAAACTCATCCGCGCTGACGGGCACGAACATCGGGTTTTGCGCAAAGGCGGCATTCAGGAGCTTTCGCGACTGTTCCATGCGTTCGCGCACGTTCCGGCGCGAGATCGGTGCGAAGGCGAAGTCCGGATCGTCCAGGATCGCCTGCTGCTTCGGTCCGATCTCCGGCGCCTGCGTCGTGGCGAGGTCGACCTCGAAGGTGGTCATCGGAAATTCGGCTGCGTAGCCGTTTTCTTCCAGGAGCTTCGGGATATGGGGCGGGTTCCAGACGAGATCGGTATAGGGGATCTCGTCAAATCCGTCCGTGACCACCCCGGCCTGCTGCATCGCCGTCAGGTTGAAATTCCCCATGATTTCGCTGAAGCCGCGCTTTCGGGCCCAGTCTTCCGCCGCCCCCAGCAGGGCCGCCGCGGCTTGCCTGTCGTCGGCGCAGTCGAAATAGCCGAAACAGGCCCGGTTCCAGCCATGGTGCTTGTTCGAGGCCCGGTGGACATGGGCGGTCAGCCGGCCGATCGGCGGGCCATCGCGGCGGGCAGCGAAGATGGCAATGTCATCCTTGGCTGAAAAAAGAGGATTGCGGCCCGGGTCAACAAAGCGCGCAAGGTCCGATTTCAGCGGCGAAACATAGGCGCTGTCCTTGCCATAGGCATGGAACGGCGCTTCGAAAAAAGCTTCGAAATTACCTTCTTCCACGATAACGCTCATGGCGTTTCCTCCCGCCTGGCATCCCGCTCGGCAATGACGCGCGCCAGCCGGAAGGCCGAGCGCAGCTCACTGCCGGAAGAGGCCGCGATTCCCGTCGGCGTGCCGACGGCAACCGCCAGCGGTGTCTCGGAAACAAGCATGGCCTCCCGGCCGCCGACGCGGGCAATCAGCTCCCGCACCTGGCTTTCGCCAAGGGTGTCGTCGGCCGGTGTCTTCGGCAGGTCGGAGAGACCTACACCGTCAGAGTCGCCAAGAACCCGGACAAGTTCCGAGCCGTCATAATCGGCAAGATCCCTTTGCCGCAGGAGGGAGTATCCGGCCATCAATCCTTCCAGCTCGAGCGCATTCAAGAACCGATCCAGAGAGCCCGTTTCCTGCAGGGCTGCCACCAGCGACGCCTGGGTCCGGTCCCGCCTTATGGCGACCGCCGTCAGGCCGATCACGAGAACGAGCATGAGCGCGGCGGCGATGGCCGCGGCATTCAGCATATCCGTCGCAGACAGGCCTGCTTCGAGGCCGATCAGCCAGGCGGCAAGAACAGAGAGAATGGCGATTGCCAGGATCGAAAGGAGCAACCTGCCGATGTCGGCAAACCGCGCTTCCAGGGTGAGGGTCATCCAGGCGGCCGTGAGCGCGCCGAGCCCCGAAAGATAGGGCAGTTCGGCGAGCGCCACGAACCCGTAGTCCGACAGGAGCAGGAGCACGATGATCGGCACCGTCAGGGCGCAGCGGTCGACCGTGATGTTTTCCGTATCCGAAAGGCTTGCCCTGTCGCGCGTCACCAGCAACCAGAATACCGCCGCAAAGGACAGCAGTTGGAAGGCGAGCAGCGCATAAAGAAAGCCGAAGCTGTAGGTCAGCGGCAGGATGAGCGACAGACCTGCGAACGCCGCCACTCCGGCGGCAATGAAAAACTTGACGCGGCGCGGCGCATGGCGGCGCAGCAACCCTTCTGTGAGGATCAGAGCGGCAAGCGGGATCGTGGCCGCGGCCATGATCGTCAGCGTCCTGAAGAGGCCAAATGCGGTCAGCCAGTCCGCAGCCCGCACGAGATAGAAGAGGGCCGTCACCAGGAGCGCAAAGCGGAACTGCCGGGCAAGGCCGGTCCCTGACGGATCGATCTGGGCCCGGACGATCAGAAGTCCCGTTACCGTTGCGGCGGCGACCGTCAGATTGGTCGTTAGAAACGGATCACTCACCGTCCCCCTCCATCATCCGCAGCAACTGGCGCCGTACCAGCGGCCGCAGCAGCGCCGCGGCAATGCCTGGCAGGGGATGCTCGACACGAGCCTTGTAGGGATTGAAGAACCAGCCGCGCTCGTCGGTCCGGGTCGGCCGCCCGAGCAAGAGGCCAAGCGTCTCGTAGGCCATCAGCGTGCCGGTGCAGACGACCATCGGCGCGAAGGACATGCGGCTGCGCTTGCCGGCCGCAACCTCGCCGGCAAGATCGAGATCGATATAGTGGCGCGAGGAGGAATTCAGCATCACGTGGAGCGCTTCCGCCACGAAGGCGTCCCGCCTCTGCGTTTCAGTGAGCGCGTTCCATTCCGTGTCGACGGTCGGATAGCCCAGGCGCTCCTCGGGCATCGGCCGGCCCGCCCGCGTCAGATAGACCGACGGCAACGGCGAGGCATAGGCATCGATGACCGGCCGCCCGGCTTGCCGCGAGAGGCGATAGAGGAGCAGGGAGGCACCGAGATCATCCGTGCCGTTGATGACGACATCGGCTTCGCCGACCAGGCGTTCCGCCTGCTCCGTCCAGCTCCCGTCATGGACTTCGATATTTGCTTCCGGATTGATCCGCAGACACTGCTCCTTCGTCGCCTCGGCCTTGTCCCGGTCGACATGATCGAGCGTTGAAAAGACCTGGCGATTGAGATTGGAGATCTCGAAGGCGTCGAGATCCGCCAGGATCAGACGGCCGACACCGGCGCGGATGAGGGACTGGATCGCCGCGCCGCCCATGCCGCCAGTGCCGCAGACAAAGACGCAGGCCTGCCGCAGCCGGTCCTGTTCGTCCTGGGTGACGAAGCCGATGTTGCGGGTCGTGAACTGCAAATAGGAAAAACTCATCGTGCGCGTACCGGTCCATAGTCGGATTTTGTGTCGAACCACTGAATGGCCGGCAGCAAGGCCCTGCGGGCAAAGATGATCGCGCCGAGGGCTGCGATCTGAACAAGCGATCCGCGGGGCACGGTTCGCGTCGCATAGCGCTGCGCGGCGGCCAGATCGATCAGGCCGATCTGCAGGACATCGTCGCCGCGGCCATAATCCAAAACCTCTCCGCACCAGTCGTTGAAGGCGGCGCTCCTGTGCTTCGGCGCTTCGTCGAAAGTCTTCTTCAGATTGTCGGAGCCGCCCGTATAGGCGTTGCGGATGATGAAGTGCCGCTCGTCGAAATCGGCATCCGGACCGACGCCGAAGACGTGCCGGTGGCTTGCCATGATTTCACGGGCGATCAGCACCTTGCGGAAGTCCCGCGGCTCGCGCCCGTCAGGCGCTGGACTGACTTCGGAAAAGGTCTCGCTCACCATGCCGACCACCGCAGGCACCTGGGTGACGTTGGACACATAGATCGGCCGCAAGCCCCCGCGCATGAACAAAAGAAGGCAGGTGAGGCCATAGAGGATCCAGGACAGGCCCTTGCTGCGTTCGTTCGGATCGACCATGACGAGGCCGAGATGAAGAACGCGGACCGTCGACTGCCGCAGGTTGACGCTCATCAGCGCCAATGCATTGAAGGCTACAGGCTTGCCGTCCTTGCGCCGGCGCACAAGCGTGATGACCGAGTTCTTGAGATGCTCCCGTCCCTCGCCAAAGACACCGTAGTCGAGGTCTCCGGCGGAAAGCGTTCCGGCGGCAATCGCACGCAGGTCCCGGCGCAACCCGGTCAGCCGGTCTTCCGGCATCCAGTCTCCCGGCCGTTCGACGATATCGACCTGATAACCGCCCGTCGCGAAAGACGCATCGAGCCGGTCCCGGCTGAAAGCCTGAGCAATCAATCCCATGCGTTCAGGATCTCAAGCTCAACGGTTGAAAACCCATTGTGAATTCCCCCATGCGTCCCACTCGGCTGAAGCGTGAAAACCTGCACTGCAACCCCTGACAAAAGACCCGTCAGGGCTAAACGTTCGATGAATGTCCTTGAAAAAACTTCAGAGCCTGAGCGGCATAACCATGCCGCATGTGCAGACTTCAGTACAGCCCGACTTCCGCCCGCTCAGTCCTTATCCCGGCAGGGCCCGGCAGAACTGGAAGCACCGCAAACGCATCCTCGCCCCCGGTCCTTCCGGGGAGCTTTGATTTTTGCAAGACTGCTGTTGCAAGTGAATTGCGACCTCTCTCTTCAGGGTGCCACCCCGGCTCTCCGCTTCGCTGCGGCCGGATTGCCTTACCGCGTGGCGTCGTAGCGCGCCTTGGTCTCCGCGTTCATGGGATAGAGCCCCGGCAGACGGGCGCCGGCTTCGACTTCGCCCACAATCCAGGCCTCCATGCGCTCCTGTTCCGGCGCTTCCTTCAGCACGTCCTCGAGGAAAGCAGCCGGGATAACGACCGCCCCGTCGCCGTCGGCAACGATGATGTCGTCCGGGATGACCGCGACGCCGCCGCAGCCGATTGTTTCCTGCCAGCCGACAAAGGTAAGGCCGGCAACGGACGGCGGCGCCGAGACACCGCTGCACCAGACCGGCAGGTCGGAGGCGAGAACGCCGGTGAGGTCGCGCACCGTGCCGTCGGTGACCATGCCGGCCACATTGCGCTTCTTCATGCGCGCGCAGAGGATATCGCCGAAGACACCCGCGTCGCGAATGCCCATGGCGTCGATCACCGCGACGCAGCCTTCCGGCATTTCCTCGATGGCCGCGCGGGTGGAGATGGGAGAAGCCCAGGATGCCGGGGTCGCCAGGTCCTCGCGCGCGGGCACGAATCGCAGGGTGAAGGCCGGGCCGACCACCCGTGGCAGCGACCGGTCAAGCGGCATCGCTCCGCGGATCCAGACATTGCGCAGGCCTTTTTTCAGCAGGATCGTGGTGAGGGTCGCCGTCGTGACCGATTTCAGGATTTCGACGGCTTCAGTGGTCAGGGTCATGATTGTCTCCGGGCAAACCAGGCCCTGACCATAACCGTTCCGCCGGGTTGCCGGAATCCCCTGTTTCCTTGATCCGCCGCTACTTGATCTGCGCCTCGCAGGCGGCCTTGACCGCGGTGATGTTGCCCCCCTCGTCCTGCACCTCGATCAGGAGGATCTTGCCTTCCGCGGTGGTGAGGAGGGCGAGGTTGCAGGTGTCCTTCGCAGGCGTCGGCACCTTGGAATAGGTCTTCTGGTTGTTGGAGGTCCAGTAGTAGACCAGTTCCTTCGGGTCCTGCTGCTGGACATTGAGGCCCGTGCTGTCGCTCTTGATCTTCTGCTTGTAGGCAATGACCTCAGCGGGCGGTCCGTAGGCTGCGAAGAATTCGGCCGTGGAGCGGCCGATATACTCGCTCTTGAGGCGGGGAGACTGGCTGGACGACTGGCAGGCGGCGACGAAGACAACGAGTGCCGGCACAAGCGCCGGCATGACCCTGCGGGCAAGCACGCGGCCGGCAGGGCCTGCCGTCCGGTTCAAAGCACCGCTCGCTAGTGGAGCGAATTTGACATTTGAGTCCCGCTCGCGGTTAGGCTGATGCTCAAATGTCAAATTCAAAAGCTCCACTAGAATCATATATTTATCTAGTGGTTCTTATGATTCTGACATTTGCTCCAGCGCTAGCAGCAAGGGGATGCAAATGTCAGAATCGAACCACTAGCGGGCCTTTCCATTGCGCTTGCATCAGGGCGTTCCTCGCAGGCCCGGGTCTTGCTGCCTTCAGGAAATCGTCAGTTCCAGCGCCGGATGCAGGCGCTGGAGGTTGCGCAGGGACTTCGACTGCCACGGAATGGACTTGGACCCCAGCACCCGGACGCCGACTTCCGGCTGCTTGCGGATCTCGATGGTAAATTTCGCCAGGAGGTTGATGCCGGAGCTGTTCAGAAACTCCAGGCTGGTCAGATCCATGGTGATGAGTTCCGGCTTGGCGCCCAGAACGGAATTCATGATCTCGAGAATTGGCGCATAAGCGTCCGTACCCGAAAGCCGCATCGTTCCTTCATAGTGGATCGTCGAACCTTCAGTCCAAACGCGGTAATCGTTCGTGCTGATTTCCATTTTTGTCTTCCTTCGGAATTATTTCGGCGATCAGGAAAGTCGCAACGAAGCATAGGTCGTCAACTCAACGCCTTCACTTACACGCTCCGACGCGAAAGACCAGCCCAATCTCGCGCCGTAGTCGCTCATAAGTGTCAAGATGCCGAGCCCGGATCCGGTGGAGTCCGGATCCAGCGCGTTCTCCTCGATCCGTTCCAGCAGCAGCTCGCCGGGCTCGCGCTCCAGCAGCGTCTTCAGATGCGCCTGGAACCTGGTCGCGGTTGCCGGGTCGATCCGGTTCTGGATCTGGATTTCGAACGTATCGGCCTCCAGGCTGCTGCGAATCTCGATATCGCCGCCGTGCCGGAACTTGATCGCGTTCTCCAGGATCTCGTTCAGCATATAGCTGATGCTGTGGCGCGCATCGACCGGATCAATGCCCCGGCCGCAGGCCCGGCTGAAATATTCCCCGATAAAATCCGAGGTGACGCCGCAATGATGCCAGCTGAGTTCCAGCGGTTCTGCCATGAGCGTGACGCAAAACCGCATTGCCTCGTTGCTGTTCGTGGCTGCCGTTTCTCCAAAATCCTCGACCATGCCCTACCTATGCTTCAAGACAACAAGCGTGATGTCGTCAAATACTTTGTAGCCGCCGATATGCGACTTCACATCATTAATGACCGCTTCGGCAATCCCCTTTGCGGGTTTTTCGCGGTTTTCATGTGCACTTTGCGTCAACCGGTCGAGGCCGAACATTTCGCCCTGCTCGTTTTCCGCCTCCGTGATTCCGTCCGTGTGCAGGATCAGGATATCGTCATGGCCGAAGTCGAGATCGAGCGTGGCGACAAACGGGGAAATGTCGGCTTCCAGACCAACCGGGAAGCCGAGGTCGATCGTGTCGATGCGCTCGGTCTCGCCGTTGGCACGGATGATCAGCACTTCCTCGTGCTGACCGGAAAGCGTCACCCTGCCGTCCTCGTAATCGACGAAGGCCAGCGTCAGGTGCTTGTCCGACCTGGTGCGGGTGATATTCTTGTAAACCGCCCGGTTGAGAACATCGAGGAAGGCGATCGGATCCCGGTCGCCCTTTTCCTGCAGGGCTCTTGCGACCGACTGCACCATGAGCATCAGGACGCCGCTCTCCAGGCCGTGGCCGGTCACGTCGCCGATGCCCACCTTGATGTGGTTGCCGTCGAAGAGGACGTCGTAATAGTCGCCGCCGACCTCGTCCGCCGGTTCCATGAAGGCGGCAATCTCCAACTGGGGAATGCCCTCCAGCTCGCTGCGGCGCGGCAGCACCATTTCCTGGATGCGCTTGGCAACGTCGAGTTCCGCGCCGAGGCGCAGGTTCTCGGATTTCAGTCGGTTGTTAAGCGCGACGATCTCGCTGTTCGCTGTCTCCAGTTTCCGGGTGCGTTCCTCGACCAGGTTTTCCAGGTTTTCCGTGTGATAGCTGATTTCGGCGGCCATGCGGTTGAAGGCAAGGCCCACGGCAGCGACCTCGTCCCGCGTCGGGATTTCGACACGGACCGAATAGTCCTTGTTCTGCAGGGCTCTGGCGGCAGCCGCCAGCTGCGACAGGCCCTTGGTGATGCGGCCGGAGATGGCGTAGACGGCCAGGATCACGATCAGAAGGCTGACGACCAGCGCGGCAACCTGCCAGGTGACAATCCGCTGGGTAGCGTCCGACAGTTCCTTCTGCACTTCGGTCAAGGGCCCGTAGATCTCGTCGGTCGCGACCATGAAGCCGAGAGTGAGGTTCTCCGCGACGATCTTTTCCCCGTCCCAAAGGTTGATCGGCGCCAGTTCCTTCAGGACGACGATGTAGCCCTCGCCCGTGTGAGTGCTGCCGTCAATCTCGTTGATATGCTGCTGGTCGCCAAGGGTCAGCGTATCGATCACCGTGCCGGTGTCATGCGGCAGCTGCAGATTGGCGACTTCGGGATAGCTGCTCTGGGACAGGTACCGGTTGATACCCGTCACGCCCTGACCTTCGCCGCCGACGGAGACGAGGCCAAGCGTCTCGGCGCCTGCCTCGCTGACGGCCAGAATGTTGCCGGAGGAGGAACTCAGGAAACCGAAGCCGGTTTCGGCGATCTTGACGTTTTCCACCAGGCTGGAGAGCTGGTCGAGCGTGATGTCGACCGCGGTCATGCCGGCAACCTCCGTCCGTTCCTTGTTCCAGAGCGGGTAGAAGAAACTGACGATCTTGGCGCCGGTGATCGCGTCGATATAAGGCGCGGTGCCGACAATGTCGCGCTGGACCGGCCGCGAGGACTGGTCTGCCAGCCAGCCTTCCCAGCCCTCGTAGACGCCGGGGAAGAAGAAGTCCCAGAAATTGGCTTCGTTGTGGCCGGGATAGAGCTTGTCGAAGGTCTGCGCCTGGTCCGTATAGGGCGTCGTGCGCATGATCGGGCGGTCTTTCGGCCCGACATAGTAAAGCTGCAGCTTGGGCGAACCGGTTTTCAGCATGCCCGGGGCAACGATGTTGAAGGCGGAGCTGTCGGCGATCTGGTCCGCCACTTCCGGCAGGGGATTGCCTTCGTCGTCAAGCAGGTAGCCCCAGACACTGACGACGGACTCGCCCGGCGTGTTCTGGGCCCAGCCGGCCTGCGGGTTGTAGACCAGGTCATCGCCGAGGCGCGGATCGTTTTCCACGGTCTGCCCGACCAACTGGCCGGTCTCCGGATTGTCGATCAGGGTCTGCATCGCACCGCCGAGCGCCTCGATTTCCGAATAGACCTGATCAAGCAGCAGATCGGTGCGCAGGGCGGTCGTGTCGATATAGGTGCGCAGATATTCCTCCGTCGCCCCCGTCAGACCGGAGGCGACCTTTTCCGTTGCGTCCTTCGACAGGCGCTGCACGTTCCAGATGGCGATGCCGCCGCCCAGCATCAGATCGAAGATCACCGCGGCGCTGACCACCGCAATGAATTTGGCGCGGAAACTGTGCCGGGAGAACCGGCCGATCTTCTCCGGTTCCTGTTTTTCCGGCATTTCCGGGGTCACGGTTGTCACACTCATTTCGGCTTCCGTCCCGAGGCAACCCAGATCGGCCAGCCTGCATATCCTTTTGGATGAAGCGCCGCGAAGATGTGATCCTGGAAGCCCTTGCGGAATTCCTTGATCTGTTCCTCGCTGTCGCCGCGCTCAACGGCCATCTGGCCGGCATAGACGTCTTCCCAGGACTGGATGATGTCCGCGAAGTCCTGCGGGTTGCCGTCGAGATTGGTGACCATGAAGGACTCCATGCGAATGTCCTCCAGGCCGGCTTCCATCAGGTAGCGCCGGCTTTTCGGCCCGAGCTCGATGTCCATGTTGAAATGCGCCCACAGCCGCGCGACTTCCGTATAGGTCCGCTGGATGCTGTCTGCCCGCGGCTCGCCAAGGCAATGGGAGTTCTTTTCGTTGGTGATATAGATCCGGCCGCCGGGTTTGCAGATCCGCAGGAGCTCTTTCAGGATCAGCTCCGGCCGGTCGAACACCTGCAGCGAATGCCGGCAGGTGACAAAATCGAACTGGTTGCTTTCCAGAAGCATGTCGGAGGCATCGCCGAAGACGTAATCGATGCCGCGGACACCAAAATCCGCGGCGACCTTGCGGGCATAGTCGAGACTGGAGCGGCTGTGATCGAGCGCCACCAGGCGCGACGGGCGATATTCCTTCTGCATGAGCACGGCAAAGTCGCCGATGCCGCAGCAGATGTCGGCAACCTGCATGTCGGGCTCGAGGCCGTGTTTTGCCAGCAGCGTACGCTCGTGATGCCAGGTCAGCTTGGTTTGGGTCCTGAGGATCGGGATGAAACCGCCTTCTTCCAGGAAGGTCTGGCCGGGATAGAACTCGCTGTCGTATTCGCTGACCGTGATCTTGTCGGACATGGTCTCAAGGACCGCGAATTTCCGTGTCGCCCAGCCGACGACGCTCGACGTGGTCACATGGACGCGCAGGTCGCTGCGGCCGCGCACCAGGTCAAGAATCTTGCAGGCGACCGTGTGGAAGGCGACATTGTTCATGCGTACCAGCCGGCGCACATTCACGTAGAAGCGGCCGCTGACGCGCGCGACGGATTGTTCCAGGGCGGCGATGCAGCTGTTCAGCTCTTCCGCCCGTTGAGGGCGCAGGCTGCCGCGCAACGAAAATTCCTGGTCATTTTCGTTATAGGCCCACTGAAAGCCCTGGGTCATGTTGTCAGCGATCATCATTCACCGTCCTCAAGCGCGAGTTCCGCGATCAGGCGCATACGGCCGTCGTCCAGCCGCTCTATGGCAAGTTTGGCGCCGTAATCGACGCCGAGTTCCAGAAGTCCGAGGCTGGCATCCGGCTCCCTGTCGGCAAAGAGCGCCTCCAGATAGACCGTTTCCGCGTTGTCGCCATTGACCTTGCCGATGGCTGCCTCATAGGTGCCGTAGGTTTCGGCGTCGGCCGGAAAGGTGAGCTCGATCCGGTCGAGATTTCCCTGGCGGCGGATGGCGCAGTTCAGTTTGCCGCTGGTGCCGTGGGTGCGGTACACCGCTTCCAGAAGCTCGTTTACCGCCGACGAATAGAGATTGGAAAAGAGCAGCGAATCGAGCCGGTTGTGGCTGACCATGCGGGCGAGGTAGCCGGACATCAGATCGCAATGCGTCCAGTCCGAACAGAAATCCTTGATATCCAGGTCGAGGTGAATCATCTGCGGCAGGTCGGAACCCGGCGTAAGGCCTTCAGATGGTGCCTGCATTTTTATACCCCCGCTGGCGTCGTCCATCGCACCATGACGTGGTGCAGTGCAGTTATATACTCGGAACATGGAAATTACGGCCGAGGTGACTCGTGACACCGATAATTCATGTATTAAACAATACTGTGTCGCTCGTTGCCAAGCGTATCCGAGAGAGGTTTCTACAACCTTGCAGGAACCTACGGTTATTCCGGTTAAGGCCTTGTAACCGCGCCTGTTTCAACGAACCAGATAACGGAACAACCTTCACAGGACTTTAATATCAAACGGTGCGGCCGGCAGCAGCCAGGCCGGGCACCTGCGGCGGTAACAGCCATTTTCTTCAGCTTATAAAACAAAACCCCGCCCGGAGGAACCGGGCGGGGCCGGAGGCAGTGCCTCATCGTTCAAAACGCGTACGGCTTATTTGTAGTCGTACTTGCCGTCTTTCCACTCGTACCAGACATAGCCCGGCAGGGTGACGTCGCCCTTGTCGTCGAAGGACAGGTCGCCGAGAACGGTTGCGAAGTTGCCGCTGTCCAGAGCGCCGACGACGGCGTCGTAATCGGTCGAACCGGCAGCCTTGGCAGCTTCGGCCCATGCCTGGATGGCGGCATAGGTGTAGAGCGCGTAGCCTTCTGCGGTCTTGCCGGCGTCTTCAAGCGCCTTCACGACCGGTGCTGCGCCCGGGTTCTTGCGCGGGTCCGGGGAGAAGGTCATCAGGGTGCCTTCGCCGGCCGGGCCGGTGATCGACCAGTATTCGTCGGTCACGAGCGCGTCGCCGGATACCAGGACGGTGCTCATGCCCTGGTCAACCATCTGACGCTTCATCAGGCCGGCTTCAGTGTGGTAGCCACCGACATAAAGAACGTCGATGTTTTCAGCCTTCAGCTTGGAGACCAGCGCGGTGTAGTCCTTTTCACCGGCGGTGTAGGCTTCGTAGAGGGTTTCATTCTTGCCGGCAGCGTTCATGACTTCCTTGGTGGCGTCGGCGAGGCCTTTGCCGTAGGCGGTCTTGTCATGGACGATGGCGATGTTCTTGTCGCCGAATTCCTCTGCCAGATAGGTACCGGCAACCTGACCCTGCTGGTCATCACGGCCGCAGACGCGGAACGTGCCCGGGCCCGGACGCTCGTCGGTGAACTTCGGGTTGGTGGAAGCCGGAGAAATCTGAATGATACCTTCTTCCGCATAAACGGCGGAAGCCGGGATGGACGAACCGGAGCAGAAGTGGCCGGCCATGAAGACCACGCCCTTGCCAACCATCTGGTTGGCAACGGCAACGGCCTGTTTCGGGTCGCAGGCATCGTCGCCCACTTCCAGAACCAGCTGTTCGCCATTGACACCACCGGCAGCGTTGATGTCCGCCACGGCCTGCTCGGCACCGGCCTTCATCTGTTCGCCGAAGGAGGCGTACTGACCGGTCATCGGACCTGCCGTTGCGATCACGATGTCTGCAAAAGCTGCAGTGGACATAGCCATACCGGCAACTGCAGCAACGCTAGCCAAAAGATACTTTTTCATCATCAACTCCCCTGGTTCCAGTTATCTGGACCACTTGGATTGGAAGCTCTAGCTTCCGGTCTGGCCGGACTTCGGACGTTTCCTGTTATTGTTCGTCCTTACCGGCCGGTTCCCCATCGATGTCAAAAACACCGCTGGAATTCATCACCCTTCAGCATAGGTGTCCGTCTCTCCGGACTTCAACCGCCAGCTGAACGGGCTCGTCTTTTCGTAAAGCCAAACATACTGTGTCGTCATCTGGTTGGTGCGGGTATACCGCCATCCCGCGAGCCCGATTGCAAGCAGAATGATATAGTCCACAACGAGATAGTGTATCGACAGGAGCGTTCCGCTGAACAGGGCGAAGGTCAGGAACCGGATCGCCAGGGTCAGCAGGAACACGAACCAGAACAGCACGTAAAGCGGCCGCCAGGTGTTGGCACAGGCGCGTCCCGTCATCCAGGCTGCACCGCCCCCGAGGACGCACAGCAGGATCAGGAAAACGCCGATATTTGTCTGATAAAGAATACCCATGGCGCGCTCCCTAGTGCTTTCCGCCTTCAAGATAGGCCGCCTGCACGTCCTCGCGGGCGAGCAGTTCCTTGCCGGTGCCCGACATGGTGATCTTGCCGTTCACCATGACATAGGCCCGGTGGGCGAGCTTGAGCGCGTGATAGGCGTTCTGCTCCACCAGGAAGACGGTCAGGCCGTCGCTCTTGTTGAGGTCCCGGATCGCGTCGAAGATCTGCTTCACGATGATCGGCGCGAGACCGAGGGAGGGCTCGTCCAGGAGCAGGAGGCGCGGATTGCTCATCAGCGCCCGGGCGATCGCCAGCATCTGCTGCTCGCCGCCAGACAGGGTGCCGCCACGCTGGTTGCGGCGTTCCTTGAGGCGCGGGAACAGGTCGAAATTGCGCTGCAGGCTGGCTTCCAGATCCTGGTTGCCGGCCATTTCAGCGCCCATGACGAGATTTTCCATCACGCTCATGCGCGGGAAGATCCGCCGCCCTTCCGGAGACTGCGCAATGGACTTGCGCATGATCTCGTGGGTGGGCATGCGGGTGATGTCCTCGCCGTCATAGATGACCTGGCCGGTGGTGGCCTGCGGCGTGCCGCAGATGGTCATCATGAGGGTGGACTTGCCGGCGCCGTTGGCACCGATCAGGGAGACGATCTCGCCCCGGTCCACGGTCAGATCGACGCCGCGAAGCGCGATGATCTTGCCGTAATGGGTTTCGACGTTCCTGACTTCGAGCAGGTGATCGGATGTTGTCACAGGCCGACCTCCTCTTCCACCGCATCGACTTCGTCGTCCGGCACGCCGAGATAGGCGGCGACCACTTTCGGGTCGTTCTTCACTTCGTCCGCGGATCCGTCGGAGATCTTCTCACCGTAGTCCAGAACCACGACATGGTCCGAAATTTCCATCACAACGCTCATGTCGTGTTCAATCAGCAGGATCGAGGTGTCGTGCTCCTTGCGGATATACTGCAGGAGCGCGTTCAGCTCGCCACTTTCCTTGGGGTTGAGGCCGGCTGCCGGTTCGTCCAGGCACAGGAGCTCGGGGCCGGAACACATGGCACGGGCGATTTCCAGGCGGCGCTGGTCGCCATAGGGCAGGTCGGCGGCCGGCGCGTCGGCCCGGTCGATCAGACCGGTCTTGTCGAGCCAGTAGCGGGCTTTGTCGACCGCCTTTTTCTCCGCATGCCGGAACGTGGCCAGGCCAAAGATGCCGGCGATGGAATAGCCGGACGCCAGCATCAGCGGATTGTGCTGTGCCACCATCAGGTTTTCCAGGAGCGTCATGCCGCCGAAGAGGCGGATGTTCTGGAAGGTACGGGCGACCTTCGCCTTTGCCGAGATCTGGAAGTCCGCCATGCGTTCGAGCAGGTAATGCTCGCCGTTGGAACGGTTCATCACGATCCGGCCCTCGGTCGGCTTGTAGAAGCCGGTGACGCAGTTGAAGACGGTGGTCTTGCCGGCGCCGTTCGGACCGATCAGGGCGGTGATATCACCGCGCCCGACGTTGAAGGAAAGGTCGTCGATCGCGACCAGGCCGCCGAAGCGCATGGTCAGGTGTTCGATCGTCAGAACAGGGTTGTTGTCCCAGGAGGTCATCCGTGGCCCTCCTGAACGAGATCCGCACTGATGCCCTTGCCCTTCTTGCCGCTCAACGTGATGGACGGCATGCGGGTGGAGATGAGGCCACGCGGCTTCCAGACCATGATGACGACCATCAGGAGCCCGAAGACCAGCATTCGGTATTCCTCAAGCCCGCGGAAGAACTCGAACCCGCCGATCATCACGATGGCCGCGATGACCACGCCGATCTGGCTGCCGAGGCCGCCGAGAACCACGATGGCGAGGATCACGGCAGACTCGATGAAGGTAAAGCTCTCCGGCGAGATGAAGCCCTGGCGGGTGGCGAAGAACGACCCGGCAAAGCCGCCGAACATCGCGCCGAGCGCAAAAGCGGTCAGCTTGGTGTTGGTGGTGTTGATGCCGAGCGAGCGGCAGGCGATCTCGTCCTCGCGCAGGGCTTCCCAGGCCCGTCCCACCGGCAGCTTGCGCAGCCGCATGGTGACGAAGTTGGTAAGCAGCGCCATGATCAGGATCAGGTAATAAAGGAAGATGATGCGGTGGATGGAATTGAATTCCAGCCCGAACGTGTCGGCAAAGCCACCCGGTCCGCGCTCGAATTCGATGCCGAAGAAGCTCGGCCGCGGAATGCCGGAAATGCCGTCCGGTCCACCGGTGAAGTCATACCAGTTGAGAAGAACCACCCGGATGATTTCCCCGAAGGCAAGGGTCACGATCGCCAGATAGTCCCCCCTGAGCCTGAGCACCGGGAAACCCAGGATAATGCCCCAGAACGCAGCCAGGATGCCGGCGAGCGGCAGGCAGATCCAGAAGGAGAAGCCGAAATACTGGGCGAGCAGGGCGTAGGAATAGGCACCGACCGCATAGAAGGCGACGTAGCCGAGGTCGAGCAGGCCGGCAAGGCCAACCACGATGTTGAGGCCCCAGCCCAGCATCACATAGGTCGTCACCAGAATGGCGAGATCGAGATACTGGCGCGACCCGCGCGAGCCATAGATCGACATCACGATAAACGGCAGCAGCACGGCCACGAGAAGGAAGACCGGCATGGCGAACTTGCCGAGCGCCGCCAGGGGCTGCGCACTTGGCATCGCTCCCTTGATCATCCCGGTGACGGGCCGGTCGGCCTTCCAGACGAAGAGATTGAGGAGCAGGCGTCCGCCGAAGACGATTGCCACGGCAATGGCGACCGCAACCCAGCGGTATTCGATGCCGAGCTGGCCGCCGAGACCGCTGGCGACCTCGGCTTTCATGCCGATCAGGACACTGAACAGGGCGAGCGCGATCACGCCTCCTGCCGCCGCATCCTTGAGCGACTCCATGAAGAGGTTCTCAGATTTTGCAGACATGGATCAGACCTTCTCCACTTCCGGCTTGCCGAGCAGGCCTTCGGGCATGAAGATCAGCACGATCGCAAGGATCGAGAAGGCGGCGACGTCCTTGTATTCGACCGAGAAATAACCGGACCAGAAGGTCTCGATGAGGCCGATCAGCAGTCCGCCGAGCATGGCACCCGGCAGCGAGCCGATACCGCCCAGAACGGCTGCGGTGAAGGCCTTCACCCCGGCCAGGAAGCCGATATAGAAGTCGATCACGCCGTAGTACAGCAGGAACATCAGGCCGGCGACGGAAGCGAGCGAAGCGCCCATGACGAAGGTGAGCGAGATCGTCCGGTCGACGTTGACTCCGAGCAGCGAAGCCATCTTGCGGTCCTGCTCGCAGGCGCGCTGTGCGCGGCCGAGCGAGGTCTTGCTGATGAGGAGCGTGAAGCCGATCATCAGGGCGACGGTCACCACAATGATGAGGATCTGCGTATAGGAAAGCTGCACGATGAAGCCCGAACCGTCGGCTCCGCCGTCAGTCAGCGTAAAACCGCCGGAGATCAGGGGCTGCAGCGGCTTGTTGCGGGCGCCCTGGGAGATCTGCACGAAGTTCTGCAGGGCGATCGACGCGCCGATGGCGGTGATCAGCGGTGCCAGACGGAACGATCCGCGCAGTGGCCGGTAGGCGATCCGCTCGACCGACCAGCCCCAGACCGCGGTCAGGGCCATCGACAGGATCAGGACGCCGACAAGTGCCAGGATGAGAAGCGCGACAGGCAGGGAAGCCGTGATACCGAGCGCAACGATGAAGATAAGCGCGATGAACGCGCCGACCATGAAGATATCGCCATGGGCGAAGTTGATCATACCGATGATGCCGTAGACCATCGTGTAACCGATGGCGATAAGGCCGTAGATCGACCCCAGCGTCACGCCGTTGATGAGCTGCTGAAGAAAGTAGTCCATTTTCTTTTAGTGTCCCCCGGAAGCCTTTGCCGCTTCTTTGAACGAGGCATTTTTGCCTTCATTAAAGGTTCATTAGCAAGTCGCGCCGGGAGAGACAATTCCTCTCGGCAGACCGGTTTCAGAAAAATAGATTCCTTCGATTTTTCTCAGTTTCGCGGAAAAATTCTCCGCGACATCCAAGTTTAGCCCAAAAATTCCCTGGCACGCGAACAATCTTTTCACGGTCGTCCGGCGTTTCACCCACCGTAGCGGAAACCGGTCGCGCAACACCGGTTCCTGCGCTCGTCCTTGTGCCGGCTGGGGATCTTCGCTAGATTTTCGCGGCAAAAACAGGAAGCAAATTGTCCGACACCGATACCCCACCTCCGGCGTTTCTGACCACAAAGGAAGTGGCCGATCTGCTGCGTGTCAAGGAACGCAAGGTCTATGATCTTGCCGCGGCAAACGAGATCCCGCACCGGCGAATCACGGGTAAGCTTCTGTTTCCTGCCGGAGAACTTCAGTCCTGGATCGCAGGGCCTGCCGCCGCCAATCCGAGCATGCGCCCGAACGTGCTTGCCGGCTCGCACGATCCTCTTCTCGACTGGGCCATTCATGCCTCCGGCTGCGGTCTGGCGATGCTGTGCAACGGCAGCGGCGACGGGCTGGAGAAGTTCGCAGCCGGCACCGCCGCCCTCGCCGGCCTGCATCTGCCGGAGCAGGACGGCTGGAACATTGCTACCGTCAGAGACCGCGGTTTGCGCGATGCGGTGCTGATCGGTTGGGCAAGGCGCAAGCGTGGCCTGCTGGTTTCCCCGGACATTTCCGGTTCGATCAGTTCCGTTGCCGACCTGAAGGGGCGCCGTGTCGCCCTGCGCCAACCGGGCGCCGGGGCCGCTCTCCTCTTTTCGCAGCTTCTTGCCGCGGCCGGCCTCAGCGAGGCCGACCTTGCAACGATCGGCGCTCCCACGCATACGGAAAATGACGCGGCGGCGGCGGTTGCCGCGGGCGAGGCCGAAGCGGCCCTCGGTATCGAAGCCATGGCAAAGCCGTTCAGACTGGATTTCCTGCCCCTTACAGACGAATGCTTCGATCTCTTGATCGATCGCAAGTCCTATTTCACAGAACCGGTGCAGACATTGATTGCTTTTGCCCGCACGGCGGATTTCCGGGACAAGGCGGCCGCGCTCGGTGGCTACGACCTAGAGGTTTCCGGCACTGTCCGCTGGCTTTCCGCCTGATCAGAACGGCCTATTTGAGACGGACCCAGACGATGAGTGACATCCGCCCGCATGAAGTCAAGGTTCCGGTTTCCGAGCCGGACGACGCCCGGCTCTATTTCATCGGCCGGATCCACACGCCCTTCAAGGAGCGCAAGGACTGCCCGCGCCAGGGCAAGCAGGACGGGCCGGAATGCCGCATCGAAATCTTTGAGCCCTGGGTGCCGGCGCTGAAAGGCATCGCGGACTACGACCAGGTCGAAGTGCTCTATTGGCTGGACAAGGCGCGGCGGGATCTCGTGATCCAGAACCCGGCGCACAGCGACAGCACCTTTGGCACTTTTGCCCTGCGCTCGCCTGTACGCCCGAACCCGATCGGCACCGTGCTGGCAAAGCTTGTCTCCGTCGATGGCCCCACTCTGATCGTTCGCGGTCTTGACTGCCTCGACGGCACCCCGCTTATCGACCTGAAACCGGACCGCTGCGCCTTCAGCCCGAAAGCGCCGCCCAAGGTCTGACGGAACAGCTTGCGCCCTTCGGTCAGCTTGACTAGGTCTTCTGACAACCGACAATCCAGCCGCAAACGCCGACACGAGAGCGGCCCTGGGAGGACTTCATGCCAACAGAAACGCTTGCCGGCGAGACCGCCGTAAACGACGTCGTGTCCATCGAGATCAATGGAACCACTGGCCTGATCGCACTGGACAATCCTCCGGTCAACGCAGCCTCTCATGCAGTGCGCTCCGGCCTGTGGCAGGCCGTCGAGACCCTGCAGGGAGCGGACGGCGTCGACGTCATCGCGCTCTATGCCAGGGGCCGGACCTTCATCGCCGGGGCCGATATCCGCGAGTTCGGCAAACCGCCGCTCGACCCGTGGCTACCGGAACTCTGCAACTTCATCGAAAGCTCGACGAAGCCCATCGTCTGCGTCCTGCACGGCACCACGCTTGGCGGCGGACTGGAAGTCGCCATGTCCTGTCATGCCCGTGTGGCCCTGAAGGGCACGAAGGTGGGCCTGCCGGAAGTCACGCTCGGCATCCTGCCCGGCGCCGGTGGCACACAGCGCGCTCCGCGCCTGGCCGGCATCGCCACCGCGCTCGACATGATAACCAGCGGCAGGCAGGTCCCGGCGGAGGAAGCCCTTGCGAACGGCCTGATCGACCGGATCGCAGACGGCGATCCGCGCACGGTTGCCCTGGACGCCGCGCAGGATCTGAAAGACGGCGAACTGCCAAACCGCCGGACCGGCGACCTCACCGCCGAGCCGGATGCAGCCGCCATCGACGCGATGCGCGCAAAACTCGCAAAGAGCCAGCCGCTGCTGTTCTCGCCGCATAAATGCGTCGATGCGGTCGAAGCCTGCCACCTGCCCATTCTGGAAGGCATGAAGGAAGAACGCCGTCTTTATGAGCAGTGCATGAAAAGCCCGCAACGCGCAGGCCTGATCCATGCCTTCTTCTCCGAACGCGCCGTCACCAAGATCCCGGAAGCATCGGCAGAGGCGCGTGACATCAACTCCGTCGGCGTCATCGGCGGCGGCACGATGGGATCCGGCATCGCGACTGCGACCCTGCTGGCCGGCCTTCCCGTCATGCTGACCGAGCGCGACCAGGGCGGCCTCGACCGCGGTGTTCAGACCATCACGTCAAACCTTGAAGGCGCGGTGAAGCGCGGCAAGCTGACGGCCGAATCGCGCGACGACATTCTGGCGAACAAGCTCAGTACCTCGACGGATCTCTCGGCCTTCGCAAATGTGGATCTTGTCATCGAAGCGGTCTTCGAGGAGATGAGCGTCAAGCGGGAGATCTTCAGTACGCTCGACAAGGTCTGCAAGCCGGGTGCCGTGCTGGCGTCGAACACGTCTTACCTCGACATCAACGAGATCGCGGCCACGACCTCGCGTCCTCAGGACGTCATCGGTCTGCATTTCTTCTCGCCCGCCCATGTGATGCGGCTGCTGGAAGTGGTTGTCGCCGAGAAGACCGGTGCAGATGTGGTCGCTACCGGTTTTGCGCTGGCACGCAAACTCAAGAAGATCGCGGTGCGCTCCGGCGTCTGCGACGGCTTTATCGGCAACCGCATCATGACCTTCTACAAGAAGGCCGCCGATTACATGATGATGGACGGCGCCTCGCCGGAAGAAATCGATACCGCCATGCGCGGCTTCGGTTTCGCCATGGGCCCCTATCAGGTCGCCGACCTTGCCGGTCTCGACATCAGCTGGGCCGCCAACAAGCGCCGCGCCGCCACCCGCCCGGCCGAGGAACGCTATATCCCGATCGCGGACCGTCTTTGCGAGAACGGCTGGTTCGGCCGCAAGACCGGTCAGGGCTTCTACATCTATGACGACCAGGGACCACGGCCCAACCCGGACGCACTTGCGATCATCGATGAGGAACGCGCCAGGGCCGGCGTCACCCCGCGCAGCTTCACACCGGAGGAAATCGTCAGCCGCTTCATGACGGCGATGATTGCGGAAGGCACACGCGTCCTGGAAGAGGGCATCGCGCTCCGCCCCATCGACATCGACGCCGTTTTCCTCAACGGTTACGGCTTCCCCCGCTTCCGCGGTGGCCCCATGCATACCGCAGACACAATCGGCGCGGCGGAACTCGTCAAGCGGATCGAAGACTATGCGACGGAAGATGCCTATTACTGGCAGGTTCCGGCGCTGTTGCGGAAAATGGCCGCAAGCGGCGGGACATTCGGGGAGATGAACGGGTAGGCGGAAGCCTGCGATGCATGTGAGGCGTCACCCCGGACGGAGCGAAGCGACGAGCCGGGGCCTACTCATTTCCAGAGCGGCCAAGAAATGTTCCGCGACGCTCCACGGTTCTTACGCAAGACCTTTACGCTGATTGCAAGCTGACAGGCGAGTAGGCCCCGGATCTGCGCTTCGCTTGTCCGGGGTGACTCAGGCAGTTACCGGCTTGGTCCCCGTGTTGCCTCCAGCCCGCCGGCCGCATAGTCCGGCACGCTTGCTCCCAGTTTCAATCCCAGCTCCGGATTGGAAGCATTGCCGTCCAGCGCCCGTTTCTTGACGCCCTGCAGGATTGCGCCCATGCGGAAGAAGGCAAAGGCGAGGTAGAAGCCGAAATCGGGAATGCCCGAGAGGCCCATGCGGGTGCAATAGGCGTCGATGAAGGCCTGGTCTTCCGGTATGCCGAGCTCTGCCCGGTCGACACCGGCCAGTCCCCGCCCCTCCGTGCCGGGTGGCCGTTGCCACTGCATGATGAGGGCCGCGAGATCGGCAAAGGGATGACCGATGGTGGAGAGTTCCCAGTCGAGCACGGCAACGCAGGCGGGACCGTCCCCGGCAAAGAGCAGATTGTCGATACGATAGTCTCCGTGAACGAGCGTGCGGCGCCCGTCGTCTTCAGGCACGTTTGCGTCCAGCCAGCCGATCAGATCATCCATCGCCGGAATGGTCTCCGTCTCGCTCGCCCGGTACTGTTTGGTCCAGCGGTCGATCTGGCGGCGATAGTAATTCCCGGTGGGACCGAAATCGGCAAGGCCGCGAGCCTCCAGATCCAGGGCGTGGATGGCCGCCAGAACCCGGTTCATCTCGCCATAGAGCGCTGTCCGTGTTTCCCGGTCGACACCAGGCACACGGGGGTCGTCGAAGTTGCGTCCCGCGACACGTTGCATGATGTAGAAGGCCGAGCCGATGACACCGTCGTCCTCACAAAGCACATGCATCCGGGCAACCGGGACCTCCGAGCCGGCCAGCGCTTTCTGCACCCGGAACTCCCTGTCGACCGCGTGGGCTGATTTGAGCAACACACCCGGCGGCTTGCGGCGCAGGACGTAAGTGCCGGAGGCTGCTGTCAGGCAAAAGGTCGGGTTCGACTGGCCGCGATTGAACTTCTCCGCGCTGAGCGGGCCCTTGAACCCGGGCAGGTTCCGCTCCAGCCAGCCAGTCAGGGCTGTGAGGTCAAGATCGGAGCTGCCGGTCATGAGGGGGAACTCCCTTTGGCCAACCGGCCACGCCTACCCCTCGGACCTGTCGCGCAACTTGCTCCTTCCTCATCCTGAGGAGCCGCGCGAGCGGCGTCTCGAAGGATGGGCCACTTGCTCCGAAGTTTGCCGCCGATCCTTCGAGACAGCGCTGCGCGCTTCCTCAGGATGAGGGTGGTGGGTAGGGCACGTCCGGAGGTCCTCCCCATCACAGCTTCCCGTTGGAATATTTCCTGAGCTCCCTCCGCGAAGCGTAGGTTTCGAAGATGCGTCCAGATGGCTGCCAGTGGGAAATCCTGGCTAATACCGGCCGCCTCAACTCTCCGCACCTCATCCTGAGGAGCGAGCTTGCTCGCGTCTCGAAGGATGGGCCGCTTGCTCCGGAGTTTGCCGCCGATCCTTCGAGACAGCGCTGCGCGCTTCCTCAGGATGAGGTCGTGAAGGAGGAGACACCCGGCTGCGAAGCGACCCTGGCCCATCACAGCTTCCCGTTGGAATATTTCCTGAGCTCCGTCCGCGAAGCGCAGGTTTCGAAGATGCGTCCAGATGGCTGCCAGTGGGAAATCCTGGCTAATACCGGCCGCCTCAACTCTCCGCACCTCATCCTGAGGAGCGAGCTTGCTCGCGTCTCGAAGGATGGGCCGCTTGCTCCGGAGTTTGCCGCCGATCCTTCGAGACAGCGCTGCGCGCTTCCTCAGGATGAGGATGTGGGGAGGGACGGACCTGTGGTCGACATTCCCTGAGGCAAGCCGAGGAGGCTCATCCATCACAGCTTCCCGTTGGAATATTTCCGGAGCTCCGTCCGCGCCACCTGGCGGCGATGGACAGCGTCCGGACCGTCTGCGAAGCGCAGGGTTCGAAGATGCGTCCACATGGCGGCTAGCGGGAAATCCTGGCTGATGCCGGCAGCGCCGTGCACCTGCATGGCCTCATCCACCACCTTCAGTGCCGTGAGCGGTGCCACCACCTTGATCTGGCTGATCCAGGGCTGGGCGGCGCGCGTGCCTTGCGTGTCCATCACCCAGGCGGCCTTGAGACACAGCAGCCTTGCCATTTCGATTTCCATGCGCGCATTGGCGATGATGTCGTAATTGGCGCCGAGATCCATCAGCCGCTTGCCGAAGGCCTCACGGGTCATCGCCCGCCTGCAGAGCATCTCCAGCGCCTTTTCCGCCTGGCCGATGGCACGCATGCAGTGGTGGATGCGGCCCGGGCCAAGCCGCCCCTGCGCCACCTCGAAGCCGCGGCCCTCGCCCAGCACCAGGTCTTCCGCCGGCACGCGCACATTCGTAAACCGGATATGCATGTGACCGTGAGGAGCGTCATCTGCGCCGAAGACATGCATCGGCCGCAGCACCTCGATACCGTCTGCCTCTGCCGGCACCAGGAACATGGAATGGCGGCTGTGCTTGTGAGCTTCCGGGTCCGTCGCGGCCATGACGATATAGAGCGCACAGCGCGGATCGCCCGCCCCGGTCGCCCACCACTTGTCGCCGTTCAGCACCCAGTGATCGCCATCCCTGACAGCCGTCAGCGCAATGTTGGTGGCGTCCGAGGAAGCGACGTCGGGCTCCGTCATCAGGTAGGCGGAGCGGATGTCACCCTCCAACAACGGCTTCAACCAGCGCTGCTTGTGCGCGTCGGTGCCGTAGCGTTCCAGCACCTCCATGTTGCCGGTGTCCGGCGCATTGCAGTTGAAGACTTCCGCCGCGATGCCGACCTTACCCATTTCCTCCGCCAGATAGGCATATTCCACCGTCGTCAGGCCAAAGCCCTTGTCGCTGTCCGTCAGCCAGAAATTCCAGAGGCCCCGCTCTTTCGCCTTGGCCTTGAGTCCGTTCAGGATCTCCATTTGGCGGTCCGTCATCTTGAAGCGGTCGCCGGAAGGGTGGCGGCCGACCTCCTCGTGATACTCGTGGTCGAGGGGCGCGATTTCGGTTTCCACCATCTGGCGCACCCGCTCGATCAGCGGCTTCACCCGGTCGGTCATTCCAAGATCCATCAGACCCCCCTAAGAGATTTCATTGCGCAGCAGCTCGACGGCCGCCCTGTATTCCCGTTCCATGCGGTCAACGACCAGCGCGGCCGGCCCCACCGACTTGATCGCGCCGATGCCCTGCCCGGCGCCCCAGATCTCACGCCAGGCCTTCGGCTTGGGGCTGTCGTCGGGCATGACGCTGACATCCCAGTCCTCCGGCAGTTGTTCGGGATCGAGCCCGACGCGCCGGAGAGAGCCTTTGAGGTAATTGGCCGGATGACCGGTGAAGAGTGACGACGTCAGCACGTCCTCAGCCCCGCCGGCCACCATCATCTCCTTGTAGACGGGGTCCGCATTCGCCTCGTCCGTCGCCACAAAAGGCGAACCGACATAGCCGAAATCGGCACCGAGAACACGGGCTGCCAGCAACGCCTCCCCGGTGGAGACAGCGCCGCCGAGCAGCAGCGGACCGTCGAACCACTCCCGGATCTCGCGAACAAGCGCGAAGGGCGATTGCGGGCCACCATGGCCGCCCGCCCCGGCGGCGACCGCAATCAACCCGTCAGCGCCCTTTTCGACAGCCTTCTTGGCATAGGTGTTGTTGATGACATCGTGCAGCGCAATGCCGCCGCAGGCATGGGCGGCCTCGTTGACCTCCACACGCGCACCCATCGACGTGATCCATACGGGCACCTTCCAGCGGGCGCAGATCTCGATGTCGCGCTCCAGCCGCTCGTTCGAGCGGTGGACGATCTGGTTGACCGCAAAGGGCGCCGCCGGCCGGTCCGGATGATCCTGATTGTGCCGGTCGAGCGCCTCGGTGATCTGTTTCAGCCAGGCTTCCAGCATGACGGGGCTGCCAGCTTCGTCCCGCGCATTCAATGCGGGAAAGCTGCCGATGATGCCCGCCTTGCACTGGGCAATGACGAGCGCCGGGCAGGAGACGATGAAGAGCGGCGCCGCGACCGCGGGCAGCCGCAGACCCTGCAGCGCCTTGGGAAGAGTTCTCGCCTTCAGCATGCCGCGTCAGTCTCCCTTTCCAGATAGAACCGGTTCAGCCAGTCGGCGACAAGCGCAGGCCGCTTGCCGCCCTCGATCTCGATCTCGATCGTTGCCTGCCAGGTCAGATCGACTTCTTCCGGCTTCGGCTGGCTCAGCCTGGCGAGCGTAAACCGACCGCGCACCCGGCTGCCCACCTTGACCGGCGCCAGAAAGCGCACCTTGTCGAAACCGTAATTGATGCCCATCGTCGCGCCCGCGATCTTCGGCTGGGCTTCGACACCCATGACCGAGAGCAGCGACAGGGTCAGAAATCCATGCGCAATCGTCCCGCCGAAGGGCGTTTCCGTCGCTCTTGCCGGATCGACATGGATGAATTGGTGATCGCCGGTCACCTCCGCGAAGGCATCAATGCTGGCCTGGTCGACCGTAATCCAGGAAGAAACGCCGACTTCCAGTCCGACCAGAGCCTTCAAATCCGTCACACGGAGCGAACGTGTCAGGGTGCCCGCACTCACTCAGTAGGCCTCCTGGAAGAGGTCCGGACCCGACTCGACATTGATGCCACCGCTGATCGACAGGATGGCGCCGGTGACATAGGAGCCGCCCCGGCCGCAGAGATATTGCAGCGCTGCGGCTATGTCCTCCGGCCGTCCGACGCGGCCGAGCGGCACCTGAGCCCCGACCCGCGCCCGGACATCCTCGTCCGCCGTCGCAAAAGCCGTCATGTTGCTGACGAAAGGGCCGGGCGCCAGCGCATTGACCGTGATCCGCTTCTCCGCCAGTTCCTTAGCGAGTATCCGCGTCAGGTGATGCACGGCCGCCTTGGAAGCGGCATAGCTGTAGGCCCGGTCTCCATGCACCGTCTCGCCCATGACCGAGCCGACATTGACCACACGTGCGGGATCGTCGTCGCTGGCGGCAGCTTCCAGAAGAGGCAGCAGGCTCTGGGTCAACTGAAAGAGGCCGGTGACATTGACCCGCATCACGCGTTCCCAGGCATGATGGGGAAACTGCCCCAGCGGCGTGCCCCAGCTGGTGCCGGCATTGTTCATCAGGATGTCGAGCCTTGCCGTGCGCCTGCCGGTTTCCTCCGCCAAGGCCGCGATGCCGTCCTCGGTTGAGACGTCGCCCGCGAACCCTTCCGCCTTGCCGGAATAGCCGAGCGCGTTCAGATCTTCCGCCGCGGCGGCACAGGCGGCTTCCTTGCGGCTGGCGATCAGCACCCGGGCTCCGGCTGCCACCAGGCCTTCGGCTGCCATCCGGCCGAGGCCGGTCGCGCCGCCCGTCACCAGCGCGGTCTTGCCGGCAAGACCGAACAACTTGTCAGGCGTCATGCGGTGCCTCCGGGAACTGTTTTCTCAAGGTCAACTTGGAGACCTTCCCCGTCGCCGTCATCGGCAGGGCATCCACATAGACGACATCGTCCGGCACCTGCCATTTGGCGACCCTATCAGCCAGAAGACCCAGGATCTCTTCCTTCCGGGGCTGGGCATCATCGCGCGGCTGCACGATCAGCAGCGGGCGCTCATCCCATTTGGCGTCAGGAACGGCGATGACCGCGCAATTGGCAACGCCCGGATGCGACATGACGATGTTTTCCAGGTCCAGCGACGAGATCCATTCGCCGCCCGATTTGATCAGGTCCTTGGACCGGTCGGTGATCGTCAGGAACCCGTCCTGACTGATGGCGGCGATATCGCCCGTGCAGAACCAGCCCTCCATGTCGAAGACGGCGCGCGTGGCTTCCTCGTTTTCGTAATAGCCCGAGGTGATGGTGTTGCCGCGCACATAAAGATGGCCAGGGGTCTTGCCGTCATGCGGCACGCGGTTGCCCGCATCGTCGACGATCTTGAGATCGACGCCGAAGACCCGCCGGCCCTGGCTCTGCTTGCGATCGATGCGTTTGTCCAGAGGCTGGTCCGCCATGTCCGGCGGCAGGTTTCCTTGCGTGCCGAGCGGGCTCATCTCCGTCATGCCCCAGGCATGGCAGACATTGACGCCCTGCTTCTCGAACGCCTCGATCAGCGAGCGCGAGGCGGCTGACCCGCCGACGACGATGTCGCCGAAGCCGTCCGGAATGCGCCCCCGCTGGCGGATCTCGTTCATGAGGCCGATCCAGACGGTCGGCACCCCCCAGGCGGAGAAAACTTTTTCCCGGTCCATCAGGTCGAAGATGCTCTTGCCGTCGAGTGCCCCACCCGGAAAGATCAGGCTGGTGCCGGACATCGGCGCGCCGTAGGGCAAGCCCCACGCGTTGACGTGAAAAAGCGGCACGACCGGCAGGATGCGCGAGCCCTCGAACAGCACTTTCGGAATGGTGACGCACATGCTGAAGGCGTGCAGCACCGTGGAGCGGTGCGAATAAAGCGTGCCCTTGGGATTGCCCGTCGTGCCGGACGTATAGCAGAGACCTGCGGCCTGGTTCTCGTCGAAGTCCGGCCAGTCCATCCCTGCCGGCTGTCCGTCGAGAAGCTCTTCGTAGCAGAGCGCGCCTTCCAGGGACGTCTCGGGCATATGCGCCCGGTCCGTCATGATGACGACGCGCAGATCCGCCGGGAAATGCGGCTGCAGCTTCTCGACAATCGGCACGAAGGTGATGTCGACGAAGAGCAGCCGGTCCGCAGCGTGATTGACGATATAGATCATCTGTTCCGCCGACAGGCGCGGATTGATCGTGTGACAGACCGCGCCGATGCCGGAGATGGCATAATAAAGCTCGAAATGGCGGTAGCCGTTCCAGGCGAGCGTCGCGACCCGGTCGCCTTCCCCGATACCAAGCGCTTTCAAACCATGGGCGAGCTGCGCGACGCGGCCGGCCGTTTCCTTGTAGGTGGTGCGGTGAATATCGCCTTCGGTTCGTACCGAGACGATCTCTCCATGCGGATAGGTGTCCGCCGCAAAGGTGATGATGTCCGCTATTTTCAGCGGACGGTGCATCATCAGTCCCTTCATGTGTTTCCTCCCAGAACACGGCCGCTTTGAACGGTCCTTCAAAGGGTTGAAGTGGAAACGTAGCGCGCGGTTCACGTGCTGGGAAGGCTATAAACGCCCGAAACCCTTTGACAGCGGCGGGGACATGGGCCAAACCCTGCCCCAATCCGATTGGAACGATTGAGATCCCTTCATGACCCAGAAACTGGTCATCGCCGTTTGCACCGCGCAGCGGCCGAAAATGCTGCAGGCGTGCCTTCAAAGCCTCGACAACCTGACCGAACCCGAAAACACGGACATGGAGGTCGTTGTTGTGGAAAACGATCCCGAACCCCATTTCACCGGGGCCGCGGCGGTTGAGGTCAAGGCGCGTCTCTCGCTGCCGGTGTTCTTTCATCACGAAAAGCGCCGGGGCATTCCCTTTGCCCGCAACCGGGCGCTGGATGCAGCCCTGGAGCATAATCCGGACTGGGTTGCCCTGATCGACGACGACGAACGCGCCGAGCCGGACTGGATCGAGAAGCTTCTGACCGCCTGCAAGGAACATGACGCTGAAGTCGCCAATGGGCCGGTGCGCCGGATCTACGAAAAGCCGGCACCGCACTGGTGGAAGTCGCAACTCCTGAAGCCGCGGCCGACAGGCACGGTGATTACCGAGGCGCCGACCAACAACGTGCTCCTGAGTGGCCGTATCATCTCCAGGGACGGCCTGGGCCTCAGGTTCGACGAGCGCCTGACCTTCGGCAGCGAGGACATCGATTTCTTCCGCCGCACCCATGCGGCGGGGGCGAAGATGATCTGGGTGGACGATGCCTTCGTCGAAGAGGATATCCCGGCCTCGCGCGTGACCACTGGCCGCCTGCTCAGCCGCATGCACATGGCGGCGACCTCCGGCGCCTTCAACATCGTGCTGCGCGAAGGACGGCTGAAGGCAGCGCTGCATTTCATTCCGAAAAGCTTCCGCCGCATGTTGTTCGGCCTGTTGGCGACCGTCGTCGGCTTCGTGCTGCAGCCTTTTGCAAAAAAGCGCGGCGAGAAGCTTTTCTACTACGGCCTCGTCCGCCTGATGAAAGGTTCCGGCAACCTGCGTGGCCTTATGGGCCGGGCGCATAATTATTATGACGTGATCGATGGCAACTGATTCCTTGTCGCCGCCGAAGAAACTCGCCCATATCCATCTTGGCGTCGATGGCGGCGCCGAGCGGTTTTTCGTGCGTCTTTCCAGGGCCTTTGCAAAGCGCGGCATTCAGCAGATCGCCTTCATCAAGCCGGGCAGGCCCTGGCGCGACGAACTCGCCGAACATTGCGAAGTGCGCGAGCTGACCTTCAGCCGGTCGCACATCAAGCGGCATTTCGTCCGCTGGCATATCGCCCGCCAGATCCGCAATTTTGGTGCAAAGGCCACCATGGGCTGGATGAGCCCGGCCAGCAAATGGCTGCCGAAGCCCGGGCCGGACATGCGCACCTTCCTGCGCCTCGGCGACTGGCCGGACGGCTTCCACACCTATGGCAACGTTCAGGACCTCATCGGCAACACACCGGAGATCATCCGTCAGGCCATCGAGATGGGCTGGCCGGCGGAGCGGGCCCACGTGATCAGCAATTTCGTCGATCCGCTGCCCGAAGACCTGAAACCGGTGAACAGGGCAGACTACAACACGCCGGAGGATGCCACCGTCCTCATTCATCTTGGCCGTTTCGTTCCGCGCAAGCGCTTCGACCTGATGATCGAGGCAATTGCGCGTCTGCCGGAAAACATCCACGCCTGGCTGATCGGCGACGGCGAACTGATGGACGACATGAAGGCCCTCGCCGCACGCCTCAACGTCTCGGGTCGCGTCCACTTCCTCGGCTGGCAGCGCGATCCCTCGCCCTTCCTCAAGGCAGCCGACATCCTCGTCTGCCCCGCCGACGAGGAACCGCTCGGCAACGTCGTCCTGGAAGGCTGGAACGCCGGCCTCCCCGTGGTAGCGACGGCCTCGCCTGGGCCGAGCTGGCTGATCGAGCACGGCAAGACGGGGCTGTTGTCGCCCTGTGGGGATGTGGAGGGGTTGGTGGGGAATGTGGAGTCACTGACTGGAAACAGGATGGTGGGCGAACGCCTCCAAGAAGAAGCGAACTCCCACTTGAAGACGCGATATTTGGAAGACATCATCTGTGCGCAATATGCAGACTTGGCTTACCCTGATGCGATGTGAGGGCTTTCCGGTAGCCCGAATTGTGCGATTTGACTGACCTTGTTCGACGTGTACCTCGATACCGAATAATCGATAAGCACAAGAGCCAATCTGAAGCGGAGCCGAAGAGTGAAAAAGAAAAGAAGACTTCTCAACTATATCTTCAGCCAGAAGGACGAAAAACTCTTCTCAACGCTTTTCAATCTCTATGCATCTGCCAGCCGTATCTTGAATGGCAAGAACCCATGGAAGGTCACGACAGAGATAAGGGATGGCAAGATCGTCGTAACAGACGAAGCCAAAATTCAAATATCTATACTTCATCAAAGAAGAGTAGGATTTTACAGGTCCGGGATCGAACGGCGGACGACAGACCTTATTGCGGATTACCTGATCGATCCGGAAGACATAGCAGAGGGTGATGTTTTTATCGATTGCGGCGCCAACATAGGCGAGATCGGCCTAGGGTTCAGGCTCTTGGGCAAAAAGGTCAAGTATATTGCATTCGAACCGGGTCGCGACGAAATCAGCTGCTGCAGGCTCAACAATCCTGAAGGAACCTGTGCACCGCTGGCCCTATGGCATGAGAAGACAATACTGAGTTTTTATGAAAAATCCGACACTGCGGATTCCTCGCTAATCGAATTCTCAGGCTACGAAGCGGTCAGACGGGTCGAAACGACAACGCTTGATGACTATTGCAGCGAAAACAACATCAGCGACATCAAGTTTCTGAAGATCGAAGGTGAGGGCGCAGAACCGGAAATCCTCAAAGGAGCCGTGAACACTCTGAAGCGAGTCAAGTATGTTTGTGTCGACTGCGGGCCCGAACGCGGCCTCGCGAAGGAGTCCACGCTACCGGCTGTCTGCCAATTCCTCATGTCGCGCGGGTTCAAGTTCGACAGGGTGACGGCCAATCGCCTCACGGCACGTTTCGTCGCGGACCACTGAAAGAGCATCTTGATTGCGCGCGGTCCTTTTCGACTTGAACTTGGATTTCTGATTGCGCCCGGTTGAATGGTGTGGATCCCGTGTCGGCTTTACATAAATATTTGATCATTTCACTTTGATGGCGTTCCCGACGAACTATAGACCTGTCAGCAATCTAAACTCTCGATAGAGTTTTCGCCTGTTTCTAATGAAAAACCTTTCCGACGCCAATACTTTTGCGCGTGATCTATAATTCTCTTCACACATACTCTTTGCAATTTTCGATAGTGCGTTAAATATATTGTATTTCTTCAGCACTCGCTCTTTCGCTTCTTCAATATACTTCATTGAGTTATCGTACACATCCGATTCAATAATATTTCGAATTGTTCGTATGGCAGACTCTGCGTCATTTATATCAATTCTCGACAATGCGCCCTTTGGAAAGTATTCATATATATTCGGAGCCCCGTGATAGATTGGATAGGTTAACGACAGGAACGTATCTGCCAACTTTTCACTCCAATAATCCTTAAAAACGCTGTTTTCAATTGCTACATGATACTTATAATCTCTCAAGACCTCCATTTTATCGCCGAAGCTCCTGATATTTCTGCCAAATAAATCTATTTCGTCACCGAAGTATTTTTTGAGCCGCATCGCAAAATCCAATCGGACTCGATGTCCCTCCGTGAACGATTTATTGGAAGACACAACCGACAGGGTTTTGGTTTTTTCCGGTCGCCAATCGACAAAGTCATCATATTGCATGGGCTTATCGAGCAGTTCATGGGATGCGCTCCATGCGCCTAGATGCCACGGTAAGGCGAGTTGACCGTAAGAAGCGTTTGGGTGATTTGTGGAACGATCTGTTGTCAGAACAAAATCGAACTGATTGAGAAAATCACCATTGTATGTCTTCACACTTTCAGGTTCACCCGCGATAAAAGCAGATCTTTTGGCCTTCAGTTTTCCACAAAGGTCTTCCTGAATCCCGTCATACACAAAAACAATATCACACGTCCGGAAATCGCCTTCAAAAACGAATTCGACTTCGTCCCAGACCGGTTTTAATGCAGGAAACTGACGATCCCAGTGCCAATTTTTTGAGGACGACGTAAACCCAGCAATTAACAACTGACTCTCCATTATCGGCCAGATTGTGCGAACATCCAGCTAGTTCACAGGTACATCCTTTAATGATAGGCTGGCGTTAACAAAGCTCCAACTTAAAGCCTTGCAAAGCGAGGCCTTCGTCGCGAAGTGGGTCTGGGCAATAAAGGCATACGCGGTCTGGTGGCGCTTACTCATTTAAGAGCATCAGTACGGCACTCCACATAACGAGATAGGAGTTGATCAGCGCGCAAGATGACTGGCGCACGAGGATAACCGTGTTATTACTGAGTCGCCCCATTGTGGGAAGCGACCTAAAAAACAGTCTTGGTGACCCATGCTCCCTCAAAACCAGCGCCTAAACAAACTGGCCGAGCGACATTTATCAAAGATCGAAAAGATCTGTGCATACTACAGAGGCAAAGGTTGGGGTGCCCATACCGTAGCCTCCGAAGTCAGGCAAATTTTCAATCTTGCCGACCAAAAAAAAATAAGTCTTGTCGTAGACATCGGGGGGAACAAAGGTAGCTATACCAACGCTATACTAGAAACTTCGCCAGACATCAGAGTGATAATCTTTGAACCTTCTGTGACCAATTTAAAAATTCTTCGAGAAGAGTTCACAGGACGTCAGGTCACAATTGAACCGTTTGCATTGTCATCGAAAAATGGAACGGCCACCCTGTTTTTTGATAAACCAGGTTCCGGGTTGGCAAGCCTCACAAAACGAAATCTAGACCACCACTCGATTGATTTTTCCTCCAGTTCCACCGTCCAAACGTTACGGTTCGAAGACTACTGGAGAGATGATCTGGGACGAGCCGAAATTGATGTTTGCAAAATTGATGTAGAAGGTCACGAACTGGATGTTTTAAGTGGATTCGGCGAGGCGATGCAACACATCAACTTAATCCAATTTGAGTTCGGTGGCACTAACATCGACACTAGAGTCTTTTTTCGAGACTTTTGGAATTTCTTTACGGAACATCGTTTTGAAATTTATAGATTGACGCCTTTCGGTCACACAAAAATAAAGCGATACAAAGAAGATCTTGAAGTGTTTTTAATAAGCAATTTTGTTGCAAAAAGATGCTAACATTCCGAACTGCGGACCGATCTATGAGGCTCGCTGTATTGCAGCTACAATAGACTTGCATCTTTCCTTTGTTTGGTCTTGCATGACGAACAATGATCTATGGTATCTCGTCACGATGCGGGACTCGATGATGAACAACTGCACTCCCGAGTTACCAATTTTCACGCAACGGGGCCTGAAGTTATCGGCGGGCTAAACAGTTGGTCGACATTGCCCGTTACTAAATGCAATTCTAACCTCTCATTGGGGGCGCCTGCCCTCCGGCCACAATCTATGCCACCATGTGAACTGAGGCCCCTACTGGAATTTCATTAGCTAACAAGGACGTTACTTGTTGGAACACCTAATGATAAGCGACGGACTGAGGAGAAATGTTGGAGCGGTCTGAAAAACACATTGTAATTGCAGGCTTGGTCAGAGATTGCGCCCATAGCCTCCCATTTCTTCTTAACAATTTAGAAAAGTTGGCTGAACGCTTTAATGAAAGCAGTTTTATCTTTATAGAGAATGATTCAGTGGACAAAAGCAAAAGGATTCTATCCGAGTTCGCTCGAGCGAGAACGAACTGCTTTGTCGAACATTACGACAATATTTGCAAAGTTCACGCCAAACGCACTGACAGACTCGCTGTATTACGCAACCGAATACTCGAAATCGCGGATCAATTAACAAAGGATCCAGATGACACATTTTTGCTTCTTTTAGATTTGGATGGAGTCAATAAGGAAATAGATGCGGATAGGATCTCAAAGTACGTTTTTGAGGACACCGAAGATTGGGCCGGACTTTTTGCAAATCAAAGGCTTGATTACTACGATCTTTGGGCGCTGCGTCATCCTAATTATTGCTCATACGACATTTGGGAGAAAGTCCGGAATCGCCCGAAATCGATGAGCAAAGATGAGGCAATTAAGACTTTCATCACCTCAATCAGATTTTCGCTTCCTGAAGACGGTGGATTTATAGAAGTGGAAAGTGCATTTGGAGGAATGGGACTTTATCGGTTTGCTGCGATTAAAGGCTGCAAATATGTTGGTTTAGACGACAACGGAAATCAGATTTGCGAACATGTTGCTTTCAACGCGGAAGTTAGGGCTCGTGGCGGAAAATTGTATATTGATTGTGGTTGGATAAATTCAAATGGAACCGAGCTACATACTCCAGACAAATCGATTCTTAGCAGAAAGTTAGAAAGATTCATGTCACGTGTTAGTCGTATGACGGATCGGGTGATGAAATGTTTTTTCAGCGCGTAAGAGAGATTCTTGGCTATTGCGCTAATCCGACTTCTGAAAAGCACTGCCAGTTCATCTCGCCCCGCGGCATACTAAAATCGACCAAGACGCACGTTTCCGATCCGAGTTCCGGTATGCGAAAATTGCCAAGGGAATTCAGGCGGCGGTTGAAGGGGCGAATTGGATCAATCTATCTCACAGTGCAAATGTTGCCTCGCTTCGCTGATCGGCATCTCGAACGCATACGCTCACCCTTTGTCCTTGTGACCGGAGATTCCACTTTGTCGGTGAACGACCGGGATATACCAGTCAACGTTCTTCACACTCTTCTCGAGAATCCGTTTTTGTCGACGTGGTACGCGCAAAACCTTGATTTTAAACACGCCAAACTAAAGCATCTGCCTTTGGGAATTGACTTCCACACATTGTCATCGTCTGAACCTGGTGGCGCGAGCAATAAATGGGGAGCGCAGCTCACACCGGTGGCTCAGGAAGATCGCCTTCTCCGGATTGCTCTCGCCTCAGCCCCCCTTTCCGAAAGACGAAAACAGGCATTTTCTAATTGGCATTTTGCCGCAGAACGCGGTGATCGTAAGGAGTGCCTTGAAGAGTTTCCTCGAGAGCTCACACATTTTCAGCCGGATTTCATGGAAAGAGAGGTCAGCTGGAAGCTGAACACCAATTTTGCATTCACCCTAAGTCCTCTTGGTAAAGGACTTGATTGTCATCGTACGTGGGAAGCACTGCTGCTCGGCACTATACCGGTTGTCAAGACAAGCTCTCTGGACCCCCTTTATGAAGATCTGCCTGTCGTCATCCTACAAAAGTGGTCAGACTTTACACCCAGCCGCTTGGAAACTGAACTGGAAAAAGCCATATCAGGCAGGTACAATTTCGACAAGCTTAGGCTTTCATATTGGGCGGACCTGATAAATGGTAAGAACCCGCGCCCAAGCGTGCTCATGTCAATCGATGAATTCATGTCTTCGCTCGAAAAATAAGTACGTGAATTATCTCAAATCTGTATTGTTCAAAGATGCTGTGATCGGACGACTCGGCTATGGACCGGCTCGGTGGGTAACCTTTTGTAGGGTATAAACGCCTCATCAGGAGGCGAGGTTGCGCAAACCCCAAACGGACAATTCTTGGACGCCGTTAAACAGTGCGCCAACCCTCTTAAACAAATCGGTGTGTTATGAAAAAAAGTTATATTCCAAAACCTTTACGCCGTTTCTTTTCCAAGTCCGCCACACAAATTGACACAAGCTCCCTATATTTTAGACACGGCAAGGAGCAGAAGCGAATATGCGCACTTTCAGTCATCGGTTACGGCAGATTTGGCAATAACTTGCTCCAGATCGCCAACGCATTGTTACTTGCCAAGCTTCTTGACCTCCGTTTCGTTCAGCTTCCAAAACTCAGCTGGATCCCGATAGAACAACCGGTTGAATACGACGATTTAACCCTGCTACCGTACGATTGGGATCTCTCCAAGATTGGTCCTTCACTCAAAAGCGATTTCTTTTCAGGCCCGAGATTTGACGTGCTCAGTTGCGGGCACTCAATGCGCAGTTCTGTGTTGCGTCAGTACATCAAACCTTTGCTGACCTTTCCAACCAAATTTGGCGAATTTGATGATCAGCTCGTCATCCATATTCGAAGCGGGGACATTTTTTCGGCTTCCCCACATCCCGGCTACGTCCAGCCGCCTTTGGCGTTTTATCGGCGATTGATCCAGGCTGAGTTGGAGCACCGGGCCTCACTCAAGCTCTACGTCGTATTTGAGGATCGCCGCAATCCTTGCGTGTCAGGCTTGGAACGCTACGCGCTGGAAATTGGCGTGCCGCTGACGATGCAGTCTGGCAGCTTTCATGACGATATCGGCACATTACTCTCGGCAACCAAGCTTGCGTTTGGTCATGGAACGATGGGACTAGGTGTTTGTTTGCTCTCTTGCGACATCGATAGTGTTGATGTCTTTGGCGACAGCGGCTTTGCTTATCGCAATTTAAGTCAAATTAAGCGTGTAACAGTCTGGAATGCCTTACCCGACGACTACATAGCCGTTGGGAGTTGGAAGAATACCGATGAACAGCGGAACCAAATGATGAACTATCCAGATGAAGCAATCTTCGTCGCAAGTAGCCCAAATGCCACACCGGCGGAAGACGCTGTCTGGTGGATCACACGAGCATAATCGCGTTCCTCGTCCACTGCACTAATACTGTCCATAACACAATCTATCCTGGATAGATGGCGAACCTGAAACAGACGCGGCAGAGGTCGGTGGAGAACCACTTCAGTTACTGATCACAATGATTTACTGAACTCCGGCAAATTTACCAGCGCAGTACTGCAACACAGATTTTGTTGCCAAAATCGTCCGCATGCTATAAACGCTCACTAGATCGGTCTGTCACCGTTAGATTCTTGCCGATTACCTTAAGGGGTAAATAGTCGCACTTCCAATACCTTAGGATGCTTCAACCGAATGCTGAAAAATATAATCGATACCATGAAGCAACGCAGAAAACTTAGGCGCTTTCTTAAGAAAAATCCGATCAACGTAAAGGAGATCCCACCTGTCTATGAGTGGTCAAAAGAAGACTATTGCGCTCCCTCTCCCACTTTTGTTAAGAAACGCGTTCTACTCAGACTGATATCTTCCGGACAACATTTTATTGAAACTGGTACATTCAAGGGCAAGACCGCTCAGGCGATGAGCCGTGCAGGTCACACGGTTACAACGATCGAAGTCTATAAACCGCTATTTGATCTGGCGAACTCATGGTTAACCGAAGAAGGTGTTGAATGTATCTTGGGAGACAGTAGTCTAGTATTTCAAGAACTTTTGCCTAGGTATAGAGAAAAAGACATCTTTTTCTGGCTTGACGGTCACTATTCTGGCACTTCGACCGGAAAGGGTGAACAAGATACACCTATTGTCAAAGAGCTAGAGCACATCAAGTCAATCTTGTTGCCTTCTGAAGCACGAATCACGATTGCAATTGACGATTTTAGACTGTTTCCAAACGGCGAAACACCAACTGAATATCCAACGAGAAATTTTTTGGTTGACTGGGCACGAGACAACGGTCTCTCTTGGAACGTTGAACACGACATATTTGTGCTAAAGAATTGGCATGAAAGCTAGAGAAATCTAGTGACTGAGATGGGAAGCATTGTAGTTATTGGAAGATTCTGCTTTCGAAGCGAACCTAAGAGGACGCGATGGGTCTGAGAAAGAAAACTAAGAAAATTCTTCATCGTCTCGGGTTTAGAATATATGAGATCGAAAAAAACAAGAAACTTCGACCAATATACTTACAGCACAAAAAACTATGGCAAGCGCAAGGCGGCAAGATAGATCGCGAATGGCCGATTTTGGATGACTACGAAGATAACGCTGGCGTTGCGAGCGGTCAGTATTTTCATCAAGATTTACTCGTTGCCCGCTACATATACGAAGCGAAACCAGATCGTCACATAGACATCGGTTCCCGCATCGACGGGTTTGTGGCACACGTTGCTGTTTTTCGAGAGATAGAAGTTCTCGATGTGCGCCCATTGCCGCCTAACGCGCACAAAAACATTATTTTCCGGCAAGCTGACCTGATGAAAGATGTAGAAGAGGCTCAGACGGATTCTGTGTCCTGTCTTCATGCCCTCGAGCATTTCGGACTCGGCCGCTACGGCGATACGATTGACGTGAACGGCCATATCAAAGGACTTCAGAACATAGTGAAACTGCTGAAACCGCAAGGGACACTTTATGTGAGCTTTCCAATCGGCAAGTCGGACCAGGTACATTTCAACGCGCATCGCGTATTTCACCCGAAATCCATCACAAAATATGACTTCATAAAGAATAGCCTTGAACTCAAGAATTTTGATTACGTAGACGATGAGGGCCAGTTGCATCTAAATGCCGATCTAGATGAACCCGAAGGAAAGCTGAGATACGGATGCGGCATCTATACCTTTACGAAACTCTAATAGGTCAATTTGTCCGCAGTTCTTCATGTGCAACGTGTAATTTCCTGCTTTAGGTGAAAGATACGTATGCCCGAACACCAGCTCGATATCGTCGTCATTAACCTGAAGAAATCTCGAGAGCGCCGGGAGCGGATGAAGAGTGTCCTGGAGCCCTTGGGTCTGCCGTTTCGCTTTTTTGAAGCAATTGACGGGCGGACGACGCCGCACCCGTTGTTTAAAAGGTACGATCCGAAGCTGGCGGAAATCAGGTATGGGTTTGATCTGACGCCGGGTGAACTGGGCTGCTTTGCAAGCCACTATTTGAACTGGCAAACATGTTTTGAAGCAAACAAGCCGATTTTGATCCTTGAAGATGATATTGCGGTAAGCCAAGGCTTTGTGTCTTCGTGCTTTTTGGCCGCCGAAAAAGTCACAGAATACGGTTTGCTCCGGCTGTCCGCGCATAAAGACCGCAGCGTACTGGTGTGTGAAACTTTCGAATCTGGACAGAAGATCGTTCGTTTCCTGCAGAGCCCGCTAGGGGGCTCCGCGTATGCACTTTCACCTTGGGCTGCGGAAAGATTTGTCCGGCAGGCCGAGATCTGGTTCGAGCCGGTTGACTGTCTGATCGACCGCTACTGGGATCACGGCGTTGGATCCTTCGGCATCTTTCCGTTGTCGGTGACCCATACGGCGCCTGGACCTGAGAACTCCGACATCTGGCAGGGCGTCGGTCGCGGTCCCCGCTCCAAGAGATCCAGGCGATTTCCACTGAGGCGCAGGTTTTTTCGTCTGCGTGACAATGTGTTACGCGGCCTTTACAAAAAACGTCACGGACTTTGAAGAACTACAAAAAGATGCCGGTTCGTTAGAGTTGAGGCTTGGAAGTCTGTGATCATTGCAAAAGTAATCGGCGGTGTTGGAAACCAGATGTTTCAATACGCCATGGGGCGATCATTGGCGGTTTCCAGCGGGCAAAGGCTCAAACTCGATCTGTCGGGTTTGCAAAAGTACAAACTCCGTGACTACGAACTCAACCAGTTCCAGATCAAGGCGGCACCGCTCGGGAAATGGGAACGGAAAATCCGAAAAAACTACGGGTCCCTGGCCTTTGTGCGTGCCCTAGTGCCGGCTGCGCGCTGTGTTGATGTCGAAGAAGACGGATTGCCGTTCAAATCGCACATCAAGGCGCTGAAAACACCGGCCTACCTGAACGGATATTGGCAAAGCGAAAAATACTTCGACGACATTGCCGATGTGATCAGATCCGACTTCACATTGAAGTCGGATTTCACGCCTCAACGGCTTGCTGTTCTGTCGAAAATCAAGACGTCGACGGTAGCCGTCTCTGTCCATGTCCGACGGGGGGACTACGTGTCCAATCCCAAGGCCAATGCCACCCACGGAACCTGCGAGCCGGATTGGTACGACGCCGCGATGGCGCGAATGGCGGACAAATACAACAAGCCCGACTTCTTCGTCTTTTCCGACGACATTGCATGGGCGATAGAGAACCTACCGTCCCATCCCTCGATGTCCTTCGTCGAACCCCAGCAGGACGGGAAAGACGTCCAGGACATGCACCTCATGGCGGCCTGCCGTTCGCACATTGTCGCCAACAGTTCGTTCAGCTGGTGGGGGGCGTGGCTGAACCCAGGGGGCGGCAAGCACGTTATCGCCCCTGCGCAATGGTTCCGATCGCCCGATCTCGACGCAAGAGACGTCGTTCCCGGCAGATGGGAACGTCTCTGACTGGCTGCCGGCCCTTACCGGATCCTGCGCGGTGTATTCGTTCTATCACATCCAGATCGACATCGGCCCAATCAATAGGAGAAAAAGGGCAAACCGGGCGGTTCATCAGATTTTTGTCTGTGACCGCCGGCAATGCCCAATTCATCACCCAAACGCCGCCGCATAGGTCTCAGCGACGCCCTCTTCCAGGGAACGCGCGCGTTTCCAGCCGAGGGATGTCAGGAACGTCGTGTCTGTCAGTTTGCGCGGGGTTCCGTCAGGCTTGCTGGCATCGAAGACAACCTTGCCCTCGAAGCCGACAGTCCGGCAGATCAGTTCTGCGAGTTCCCTGATGCTGACTTCCTCGCCCGAGCCGACATTGACGGGCCGGTCTCCGGAATAGGTCTGCGCCAGATGAACAACCGCATCGGCCAGATCGTCCACGTGGAGGAATTCCCGGAGGGGCTTGCCGCTGCCCCAGACTTCCAGAACATCGCGTCCCTCAGCCTTGGCTTCATGCGCCTTGCGCAGCAGCGCTGGCAGGACATGGCTGGATTGAAGGTCGTAATTGTCGCCGGGGCCATAAAGATTGGTCGGCTGCGCGGAGATGAAGTCGCAGCCATATTGTTTCCGGTAGGCCTGACACATCTTGATGCCGGCGATCTTGGCGATCGCGTACCACTCGTTGGTGGGCTCCAACGGCCCCGTCAGCAGGCTGTCTTCCGAAATGGGTTGCGGAGCCATTTTCGGATAGATGCAGGTCGACCCCAGAAACACCAGCTTTTCGACGCCGGCCTGATGGGCGGCATGGATGACGTTCGCCTCGACCATCAGATTTTCATAGATGAATTCCGCCGGGCGGGTATTGTTGGCGAGGATGCCGCCGACTTTTGCTGCCGCCAGGAAGACGGCCTGCGGTTTTTCCCGGGCAATCCAGGACGATGTCGCGGCCTGGTCGCACAGGTCGACCTCGTCGCGGCCGACGGTCAGGATCTCGCAGTCTTCCCGCTCCAAGCGCCGGACAAGCGCCGAGCCGACCATACCGCGGTGTCCTGCCACCCAGACGCGCTTGCCCTTGAGATCGTAGCGCGCCATCTCAAGCGCCTTTCGCGACGACGTCGGACTGCATGACAAGCAGATCCTGCCGGACCATCTCGCTGACAAGATCGCGGACCGGCGTCTCGTGCCGCCAGCCGAGCTTCTGATGCGCCTTTGCCGGGTCGCCGATCAGGAGATCGACTTCGGTCGGGCGGAAATAGCGCGGGTCGACCTCGACCAGAACCTTGCCGGTCGACGCGTCGATGCCTTTTTCGTCGACGCCTTCGCCTTGCCATTCCAGCGTGATGTCAACATCGGCGAAGGCCCAGTCGACGAAGGTGCGCACCGGCGTGGTCTCTCCGGTTGCCAGCACGTAGTCGTCCGGCTCATCCTGCTGCAGCATCAGCCACATACCGCGCACATATTCCCGTGCATGGCCCCAGTCGCGCTTGGCATCCAGATTGCCGAGAAAGAGCTTTTCCTGCTTGCCGAGCTTGATGGCAGCCACGGCCCGGGTGATCTTGCGGGTGACGAAGGTTTCGCCCCGGAGCGGACTTTCGTGGTTGAAGAGAATGCCGTTCGACGCATGCATGCCATAGGCTTCGCGGTAATTGACCACGATCCAGTAGGCATAGAGCTTTGCGGCGGCATAAGGGCTGCGCGGATAAAAGGGCGTCGTTTCGCGCTGCGGCACTTCCTGTACGAGGCCATAGAGCTCGGACGTCGAGGCCTGATAGAAGCGGGTTTTCTTTTCCAGCCCGAGGATCCGGATGGCTTCGAGCAGCCGGAGGGTGCCGATGCCGTCGGCATTGGCCGTATATTCCGGCGTCTCGAAGGAAACCTGAACATGGCTCTGGGCGGCAAGATTGTAGATTTCGTCCGGCTGGGTTTCCTGGACGATGCGGATCAGGTTGGTTGCATCCGTCATGTCGCCGTAATGCAGGAAAAAGCGAGGGTTCTCCTCGTGCGGGTCCTGGTAGATGTCTTCGATCCGGCCGGTGTTGAACGAAGACGATCTGCGCTTTAGGCCATGGACGATATAGCCCTTGTCGAGAAGCAGTTGCGCAAGATAGGCACCGTCCTGTCCTGTCACACCGGTGATGAGGGCTGTTTTTTGCATCTTTTTTGCACCATTTCGCTGCCTGTGCAGCTGTTCACGTCTCGTCCGACAATCAATCAATCCGCCCGGCCGCAACGGACGAAGCAGAGACAACAGCCCCGCACAATCGACGGCACGACGTGGAAACGGATTTCGAATTTGCCGCCTTATAAAGCCTCCGTTTTCCAATTGAAAGCGATCCCGGCCCGCATGATGACCGAAAAGGTTCAGCGCACGTCGATTTCGATTTTTCGCGGAGGCCGCTCTCCTCGTTCGCCATGGAATTGAACTGGAAAAACCCGGTTGGTTTTGGCATAAGGAGCCGGATTAGCGGGGCCGACGAGCTTTTGCGCCCTTAAGCAATATCGCCATTTCTTAAGGTCCCGATGCCCGACAAAACCAGCATAGACGTAACGCTTATCTCCGGCGCGCGCCCTGAACTGCTTAAGAAGACACTGGAAGACTATTCTTCGAAACTGTTCAAGAACTTTGCCGTCCGGTCGCTCTATGTGAACATCGATCCGTTCGAGGGCGGGCAAATCGAGGTTGAGGCCTGCGAAACGATCTGCAAGGAGTTTTTTCCCGTCGTCGTCGCCCGGAAACCCGACAGCTCGCATTTCACCAAAGCCGTCAAGTGGCTGTGGAGCCAGCCGGCTGCAGACTGGTTCTTTCACCTTGAGGACGATTGGGTGCTGAGCCGCGAGGTTCGCGCAGAGGAATTCCGGTCGGCGCAGAAGCGGAAGGTCACCCAGGTAAGCCTGATGACGCGGGAGAAAAATTGGGGCAACAGGTCCGTTTTTCACTATGAACCCGGCCGGAAGGTCTTCCTCGGCAGAGACTTCGGCAAAGGTCTGAACAAGAAAAGGCCGATCTTCACGACCAGCCCGAGCTTCGTTCAAACAGCCTTTGCCAAGCGCTGTGCAGAACTGATGGACGATGGCCTGGATCCGGAAAAGCAGCTGAACTATCTCAACCCGGAGCTCAATACCCATACCGCCCGCTTCCGCAACCATTTCATCGGCGCCCGCCGCGAATATGTTGCGGTCGATATCGGGCGCACCCACCGGGACGCGCACGGTATCACCAAATCGGTTGTCGATGGAAACAGTATCTGGAACCGAAACGGCGAGCCTGGCGTTTAGGCCATTGTCAGGTTGCGTCTCCGGACGACGGGAAATAGCTGCCTTTCGTAGCAGCGGTGTCGAAATCGAAACCGAAGGCCTCGATGTCGCCGGCATACCAGTCCGCGACGATCCGGATCGAATTGGCTGAATAGAATTCCCTGTAGGAGGCTCCGGAACCTCGGGAGACATTCTTTTTCTGCAAGGTTCCGGAAACTCCGAAATATTTGGCGATTTCCTCGGTCAGATGCTCCTGACGCAGAATGTCGACGGAAATCCGTCCTGCTTCGTCGACCACATAATCAACTTGCGGATACCAGCCCAGCGACGCCCTGTGCCAGAAGTAGTCCTTCGGGCCCCACTCGTGCCGCGTCTCCAGAAACGCCTCGAAGCCTTCCTGCGACAGCTCCTGTTTTGACAGAACCTCGCCGCCTGTCTGAAGGTAGAACTTGTAGCGGGAAAAGGTTCTGGCCCAGGGATTGCGCACCACGGCAAAAGGCACGGTGCCCGCGCGGACCGACAGGTCGATGTCGCGCAGGCGGGCATGCTCGTAACCTGGATGGAATCCGCGGGATTTCATGAATTCCAGCAGGCCGTTCGCGTAGGCCTTGCTTTTGAGGCGGCGCCGGTTGGCCAGCACGATCCGACCCTCCAGTTCCGGAGCTTCCCGAAGCGCCATCCCGGCGTTCTTGGGAATGTGGACAAGCAGGTGCTTCTTCCTTGCCAGCCCCAGTCTGGCCGGGGCGAATTTCAGGAAATTCTTGAGCTGATATTCGTCCATAAAAGGCTTTGAACCGGATATCTCGTTGGAAAAATGCCCGCCTTTAGCGACGCATGTCGATCTGGTGCTGCCTTACCCCAATCTGCCAGGACTGTCCATTCATCGGCTCCCCGTCGAGGTTGAACTGGACCGGCTCAGAGGTTTCGATGGTGATGCTTTGGGACTTGCGCTGGATGACGCCGCCGTTGGCGCCGTCGACACCGCTTTCCAGAAGCGCCGACAGCAGATCGATGACCTTGCCGGACGCCGGGAAGGGCAGGATGGTAAGATCGAGAAAGCCGTCGTCGAGTTTGGCACGCGGACACAGGCGAATGCCGCCGCCGGCGCGGCGGCCGTTGCCGATGGCGAGTGCCAGGAACGATCCTTCCCAGGAAAACCCTTCCGCCTCGATCCGCGCCTCGCAGGCGGCAAGTTCTGTAAAGCGCTGCAGGCCGGTGAAGAGATAGGCGGCTCCGCCGAGCATCTTCTTGAGCGCAGGATCGGTCTGTGCGGTCACCTGCGTGCCGAAACCGCCGGTCGCCATGTTGACGAAGATGCAGCCGTTTACGGTGCCGATATCCATCGGCTTGGCGCTGGCACGTGCGGCAAAGCGGAGACAGCCCGGGATGTCGGCTGGATCGAGCCCGATATGGCGGCCAAAGTCGTTGGCGGTGCCAAGCGGCAGCACGGCGAAGGCAAAGGGCGGTTTTTCCCCGTCCGGCACTTCATGCAGAACCGCATCGACAACCTCATGCACTGTGCCGTCTCCGCCGCCGCAAACCAGAGTGTCGATGCTGTTGTCCCGATGATCGCGGAGCGCTTCAGCCGCCAGCCGGTCGATATCGCCCGGCTCGTAGGTAACGCGGACGGTAACCTCGTGCCCCATGTTTCGCACCGCCTCGACGGCGTCGCGTACATCGACGCGATCGGCGGACTTGCCATTGAGGATCAGGCGCAGATGCTGTTTTGTCACGATCTTTCCTCGTCCCCGCCTACCCCGGCAGCATGGTTTCCCGGCTGGTGCGGGCGGTTCTCGCTTCCTCCATCAGCCACTTGCGGAAGGCCGAAACGACGGGGCGCATCGTCCTTCCTTCCGGGTAAACGAAGTAATAGGCGGTCTGTTGCGACAGAGACAGATCAAAAAGTCTGACAAGCCGGCCGGAGGCGAGTTCCGCCTCGACGAAGAAGCGCGGAATGAGCGCTGCCCCGGCATGATGGATGGCGGCTTCGGAGATCATGACGAACTGTTCGAACCTTGCCCCCTGGAAGGCAGCGTCGGTCTCCACCCTTGCAAGGTCGAACCATTGCCGCCAGGCAAGCGGCCGTGTCGCCAGCTGTAGCCGCGGCACGCGGGCAAGGTCGGCGGGTTTGCGGATCTCGTGCCGGTCGCGGAAGACGCGGGAGGCCACCGGAATGACCTCCTCGTCGAAAAGCCGCTCGGCAATCGCGCCCGCCCACACCGGATCGCCGTGGTGGATCGCCCCGTCGAAGGGTTCCTCGTCGAAATCGAAAGGCTGCAGGCGGACGCTGAGATTGAGACCGGCATCCGGATAGCGGCGGCCGAAATCGGCAATCCTCGGCGCCAGCCAGCGGGTACCGAAGGTGGGCAGAACTGCCAGGTTCAGAACGTCGGCACTGCCCGCATATGACATGACCTGACGCGTGGCAGCCGTCATCTGCTCCAGGGCGCCACGGATGTCATGGAGATAGAGCCGGCCGGCATCGGTCAGGACAATGCGCTGGCGCACCCGCCGGAACAGTTCGACGCCGAGCCGATCCTCCAGCTGGCGCACCTGCTTGGAGACGGCGCCTTGCGTGAGGTGCAGTTCCTCGGCGGCACGGGTAAAACTCAGGTGCCTGGCCGCACACTCGAAGGCGATCAGCGTATCCGCAGGTGGTACGAAGGCCCGCCGCATCGTCATTCTCCGACTTCATTCCATTTCGTCATGAAAGATGGACGAGCTTTCGCTTTTCCGCAAACGATTTCCCGGCAATAGTGGAAGAAACAGAATGACCGGCGGCTGAAATGAGCCGCACATGCCGGGCCGGTGGATGCCGCTTGGGCCCCTCAGTCTTCGGGAGATCAGAAACATGAACGCACCCGCAAACGTCAAATCCTCGCCTGCCGGCGGCGGCACCTTCGACTGGCAGGACCCGTTTCACCTGCGCGACCAGCTGAACGAGGACGAGCAGCTGATCCAGGACACGGCTCGTGCCTATGCCGAGGACAAGCTGCTGCCGCGCGTCATCGAGGCTTACCGGGAAGAAAAGACCGACCGCTCGATCTTCAATGAAATGGGCGAGCTTGGCCTTCTCGGCGTCACCCTGCCGGAAGAATATGGCTGCGCAGGCGCATCCTATGTCTCCTATGGCGTCGTTGCCCGCGAAATCGAGCGCATCGACAGCGGCTACCGCTCCATGATGAGCGTGCAGTCCTCGCTGGTCATGTACCCGATCTATGCCTACGGCTCGGAAGAGCAGCGGCAGAAATACCTGCCGAAACTGGCAAGCGGCGAATTCGTCGGCTGTTTCGGCCTGACCGAGCCGGATGCCGGCTCCGACCCGGCCGGCATGCGTACACGTGCGGAAAAGATCGACGGCGGCTACAAGCTGACCGGTTCGAAAATGTGGATCTCCAACGCACCGATCGCCGACGTCTTCGTGGTCTGGGCAAAGTCTGAAGCCCATGACGGCGCTATTCGTGGCTTTGTGCTCGACAAGGGCATGAAGGGCCTCACCGCGCCGAAGATCGGCGGCAAGCTGTCCCTGCGCGCCTCCATCACCGGCGAGATCGTCATGGACAATGTCGAAGTCGGCGAAGATGCCCTGCTGCCGAATGTCTCCGGCCTCAAGGGCCCGTTCGGTTGCCTCAACCGCGCCCGCTACGGCATTTCCTGGGGCGCCATGGGCGCCGCGGAAGACTGCTGGACCCGCGCCCGTCAATACGGCCTCGACCGCGAACAGTTCGGCCGCCCGCTGGCACAGACCCAGCTCTTCCAGAAGAAACTCGCCGACATGCAGACGGAAATCACCCTCGGCCTTCAGGCAGCGCTGCGCGTCGGCCGCCTGTTCGATGCCGGCAAGGTGGCGCCGGAAATGATCTCGCTGATCAAGCGCAACAACTGCGGCAAGGCGCTGGATATCGCCCGACAGTCCCGTGACATGCACGGCGGCAACGGCATCCAGGAGGAATACCACATCATGCGCCACGCGCAGAACCTGGAAACGGTCAACACCTATGAGGGCACGCATGACGTTCATGCGCTGATCCTCGGCCGCGCGCAGACCGGCCTGCAGGCGTTCTTTTAAGACCTGCTCAGCTGAATTCTGACACGGGCGGCAACAGCCGCCCGTCTCTCGTTATGACCCGAAAACAAGGTTTGCACCCCGCAAACCGGATTGATGTGCCAAAGCGTGCTTTAGGAGGCTCCATGGCGGACCAGACTGCGGATGTCGTCATCATCGGCGGAGCCGTCATGGGCTCCTCGGTCGCCTGTCACGTGGCCATGCGCGACGACTTTTCCGGACGGATCGTCGTCATCGAGGCAGACCCCACTTACGAGATCTGCGCCTCCGCGCGTTCGGCCGCGTCGATCCGTCAGCAGTTCTCCAGCGCCGTCAACATCGAGATCTCGCTTTATGGCATCCGTTTCCTGAGAGAGATTGGTTCCGCACTGGAAGTCGGTGGCGACAGGCCTGCCATCGATCTGCATGAAGGCGGCTACCTCTTCCTGGCGACGCCCGACAAGGTGGATATCCTGAAAGAGAACCACGCCCTGCAGCAGGCGCTTGGTGCCGATATCGGCTTTCTGGAGCAGGACGCACTGAAGGCGAAGTTTCCCTGGCTGGAAGTCTCCGACCTTGCCGCCGGCTGTCATGGCCTTACCGGCGAAGGCTGGTTCGACGGTTATGGCCTGATGCAAGCCTTCCGCAAGAAAGCCCGCTCGCTCGGGGTCGACTATATCGCCGAGAAGGCTTCCGTCACCCCGGACGGCAGCGACGGCTGGAGTGTTTCCCTGCCCTCGGGCGACCGGATTTCGACACCGGTTGTCGTCAACTGCGCCGGAGCTTCGGGCGGTGCGGAGATCTGCCGGCAGGCGGGACTGGATGTTCCGATCGTCTCAAAGAAGCGCTGCGTCTTCACCTTCGAATGCAAGGACAGACTTGAGCGCTTTCCGCTGCTGATCGACCCCAACGGCACCTATGCCCGGCCCGAGGGCACAGGCTATATCTGCGGCTCGGCGCCGCCGGAGACCCAGGACCCGGACTGCCACGATTTCGACGTCGACTATGCCCTCTTCGAAGAACATGTCTGGCCGACGCTGGCAACGCGCGTGCCGGCCTTCGAGGCGATCCGGCCGGGCGCTGCCTGGGCCGGCTGCTACGACATGAACCTCTTCGACCACAATGCCTTTGTCGGCGGCGTTTCGGGCATGGACGGGTTTTACCTGGCGCTCGGCTTTTCCGGTCACGGCCTGCAGCAATCGCCCGCCGTCGGCCGGGGACTGGCCGAACTGATCGCCACCGGCGCCTATCAAAGCCTGGACCTGTCGCCGCTGGCCTTTGAACGGCTCGCCGCAAACGCCCCGATCGTCGAGAAGAACGTCGTCTGAACCGAAGAGGCTATTCGGCCACGAGCAGTGGCGTCACCGGTCCATCCTCGACCTTGCCGGTTTCGGACCTCGACACCCGTGTCAGCGTCATCGGGTCGATCGGCAGGATCTCGGCGTGTGCCGGTTCCTGAGCCGTTTCCTGTGCCTTTTCCTCTGGTACAGCGTTCGTCGCGGGTGCCCCGTCCTGATCGGACCCCGCCTCAAAGAGCGTTTCGTCCTCCACAGCGGCCGAGCCACTGTCCACCGGTGCAACCGGCTTCGCGCCGCCAGCCGACGGCCCGGTCATCGCCGTCCAGTCGACAATGCGGGTCATCGCATCCTGCAAGACGGTTCTGAGCCGGGCGATGCGGGCCTTGTCCGGCTCGAACGGCGGGGATTCATGGCGCAGGTAGGAGCGCTGCGCCAGCAGCAGCGTCATGACATGAAGACCCCGGTCCGGCTTGCCGTAGCTGGCGGTGATGAAACCGCCGCGGGTCTGCTCGTCAACGCTAACCGTATAGCCTTCCTGCCCCTTGAACGAGCCGACCAGGAGATTGCGCAGGTCCGGATCGCAGGATGTACCGCCATTGGTGCCGATGCTGACGAGCGGCAGGCCCTTTTCCGAGACGCCCTTGATGTTGGAGCGCATCGATTGGCAGTCGAGCACGATGATCTTGCGGTGGGTACGCAGCAGCCGGTCGATCTGGCGGCGGAGCGCCTTGTGAAACGGGGTATAGAAGAGGAGCGACCGCTGTTCGCATTCCGTCGGGCCGGGCTCCTCGCCCTCCTGATAGATGCGCTTGCCGTCCAGTGTCGTCGCCGGGCAAAGCGCCCGCGCCGGGTTCATCGCTTCCCGGTTGGAGGTCTTCGGGTCCCGGTCGAGATCGATGACATAGCGGGAAATCGAGGAACGGATAACGGTCGCGCCCAACTCCTTGTTCAAATCGAAAACACGCTCCAGGCGCCAGGACAGGTCCGCCTGCAGCCGGCCTGTGGCGTTCAGCCGTTTTTCGACAGCGTTCGGCACGTCCGTTCCTGCATGGGGCAGGCAGAGGATCAGCGGACTTTGTCCTTCTTCGACGAAGATCATGTTGCAGCGCCTAACGCGGAAACCGAACGGTCCCTAGCTTGGAGAATTTACTTTGCGGAAACAAGACATTTTCTTTTCAACTTGAAGACGCCTGGCTCTTCGGCCTTCCATCCTGGATCGAGAAGAAGAATGTTTCCAGAGCGTTATCCGTCAGGGCCCACCAGAGGCACAACCGGCAAATTCGAAGAGCCACAGAATTGTTCCGGCACCCGCCTTTTCGCACTTGCGAAGAACCGCTCAACCCCTGTGTTCACGTAACGCGATACGGTTCCGGCCTTGACGGATGGCGGCAGGCGGGCAATTTTCAAATGCTTCCTTCCGGCCGGATTGCCTGCGGCCCTTTCCAAAAATCCGCCTTTCAACGAGGACCAAGCCGTGACCCTTCGCAATGGCAAAGAATTCCTGATGATCCCGGGCCCGACCAACGTGCCGGACGAAGTCCTGCGCGCCATGCACCGGCCGGCGCTGGAAATCTACGAAGGACCGTTGCTGGCGACCACCGACTATTGCCTCGCCGGTCTCAAGCGACTCTTCCGGACGGAGGGCAAGGCCTATATCTACGCCGCCAACGGCCATGGCGCGTGGGACGCCGCGCTCTGCAACACGCTGAAGCGTGGCGACAAGATCCTGGTGCTGGAATCCGGCCGCTTCGCCCTCGGCTGGGGCGAGGCCGCGGGCGTGATGGGGGTCGATGTCGAGGTCCTGCCCGGTGCCTTCAACGAGAGTGTCGATCCCGCAAAGCTGGAGGAACGTCTGAGGCAGGATACGGTGCATGAGATCCGGGCAATCCTGGTGGTGCAGGTGGATACGGCCTCCGGTGTCTGGAACGACATCGCGGCCCTGCGCAAGGCCATCGACGCGGCCAACCACCCGGCGCTTTTCATGGTCGACACCATCGCCTCGCTCGGCTGCATGCCCTTCGAGATGGATGCCTGGGGGGTCGATGTCGCCCTGACCGGTTCGCAAAAGGGTCTGATGTGCCCGCCCGGCCTCTCCTTCGTCGCTGCCGGCCCGAAGGCGGACAAGGCGCACGAGACGGCGGATCTTCGCACCAACTACACCGACTGGACCTTCCGCCAGGGCGCCGAGCACTATCACAAATATTGCGGCACCCCGCCGGAGCATCTGCTCTTTGCCTTTCACAAGGCGCTGGAACTGCTCTTCGAGGAAGGCCTGGAAAAAGCCTGGCACCGGCATGCGCTTCTGGGTGAAGCGACCCGCCGGGCCGTGGCCGTCTGGGGGCAAGCGGGCGCTGTCGGCTTCAATATTGCCGATCCCCATGCCCGCTCCAATTCGGTCACCGTGCTGCGTTTCGACGAGGGTGATGCAGCCGCGCTCAGAACCTTCACCGCCGAGGTCTGCGGCGTCACCATCGGCGGCGCCATCGGCGCGCTCTCCGGCAAGGGCATCCGCATCGCCCATATGGGCCACTGCAACGCCGTCATGCTGCTGGGCACGCTGTCCGCCATCGAACTCGGCTTCCAGAAGCTGGGCATTCCCCATGGCAAGGGCGGTGTGCAGGCGGCGATTGAGTATCTGGCGGGGATGGTGTGACGAAGTTTTCGAAAATATAAGTTTTATATCGCAAGAACCTTACCCAATAATTTTATTTAAAGAAATAAATAGAAATCAAAAAATATTTCTTAGTTTTTGAAAATTTCGATCTTTTTAGAGGGATGCCAGGCAACTAAAGTTGTCAACGACCGCATTGTTTCAGTTGCGGAATTACCTTCTTGGACCTTGGACCTTGGACCTTGGACCTTGGACCTTGGACCTTGGACCTTGGACCTTGGACCTTGGACCTTGGACCTTGGATTACATTGCACTTTGAACACACATCTGCACGCCATAATTGCGCTTTCACGCATTGTGACAGCCATAAACTTGTGGCTATAAATAACCTAATGAATTCAGGGGTCTTTGGGGGAGCTCGATTTCATCAACACTCTTTAAAGTCGAAACTCAGTTTTTGCTGGGCGAAACACATTCGAAATTGGCGTTTACCTGCGATGACGATCCACGACACAGCATCAACCCAATCTTCAAAAAGCCTCTCGGATTACCTTGCCGATGCCCGCCGACGGCTCGTTGAAACGGGCACCCGTAATCGTCTTGTTCACGTCAACCGGTCAGCAAAGAGGGCGAACGCTCTCAACATCATCAATGAGAGGACAGACGACATCTATGAGCTTCTGCGCGTAAAAGGCCGCAAGATGAAGTTCATGGCCACCGGCAGTAACGATGCGGAGGCCGATGAGGGCCCGGATCTGTCTGTGGACGGTGAGGCAGCGTTTGATGAAGGGCGATACCAGGACGCTTTTCTGGAGACATCGCTCGGTTCTGATGCCTTGCAGAAGAGGCTCCTTCGGCTTTTTGCTGACGCGAAGACTGCCGAGGAAGAGCAGGGCATCAACATTCTCTATCTGGCAATGGGTTTCTTGAAATGGTTCGAAGACAAGAGCTCGGCGGTTCCGCGTGAAGCACCCCTCATACTTATCCCTGTTGAATTGAAGCGAAACGAGCGAGGATCGTCGTTCGACATCTGCGTCCGCGACGATGACATCGTCACGAACCTGCCACTGCAAGAACGTCTGCAAAGCGACTTTGGGATTACGCTTCCGGAAATTGACGACAGCACAGAATGGGCTCCCGGCGCGTATTTCGACCGAGTTGATGACGCTATAGAAGGGCGCGAAGGTTGGGGAATTGATCGCGACGGGATGCAGGTCGGGTTCTTTTCCTTTGCCAAACTTCTGATGCTCCGGGATCTGGACCCGGTGAACTGGCCTGAAGCGGCTTTGTTGGAGAGCACGCTGCTTCGCGGGGTACTCAAAGAAGGCTTCGAAACCGAAGTTCCGCTCTTTCCCTATGGCGAGTCCCTTGATAGCCGTCTGAAACCTTCAGACATAATTCAGGTAGTGGACGCAGACGCCTCTCAAACGAAAGTCATTGAGGAGGTACGTGCGGGGCGTAACCTCGTGGTTCAAGGGCCTCCGGGAACGGGCAAATCCCAGACCATCACCAACATCATCGCATCGGCGATCCATGACGGCAAAAGTGTTCTCTTCGTTGCGGAAAAGATGGCTGCTTTGGACGTGGTGCATAGCCGTCTCGTCAAGACCAATCTTTCGGATGCTTGTCTTGAACTGCATTCGAGATTTGCGAACAAGAAGGCTTTCCTCCATGAACTGGGGCGAACGCTGAATGCTGGTCTGGGTTCGTTTCCTTCTAACGCTGATACCTCCAGTCTGGAAGAGATCCGCAATCGCCTAAACAGGATTGCTTCTACCCTTCATGACCGTGTCCCGGGACGCAGCTATACGCCGATCTCGGCTATGGCCCAGATTTCGCGCCTATTCGGAAAGAAGGTTCCCGCGCCTACAATTGCGGTCGAAAACGCGGATACTCTGGATGAAGAGGCGGTCAATGAACTCGCTGAATTGATTTCCGCTTATGCAGCGGCGCTTGAGAAAATCGGTTCACCTGCCGAACACCCGTTCTACTGCGTTGAAAATTTGAACTTGCAGCCGACAGACCAGCAGCGTCTTGAAGTGAAAATTCAAGCCACACACGACGGGTTGCAACAGCTGCAAGACACTGCTGCAAACCTCTCGGAGGCACTTTCGATTTTAGCTCCGCAAACGCTTAAAGAGGCAAGGAATCTGGGGCAGTTGCTTGGTTCGGCAGAGAGCGCCCCAGTAGGCCACGACGATCTTGTCACCGCTGTCTTGCCACATGCAGATGACACGCGGCTGACTGAGGTCCTGGTCGCCGGGGCCGATTGGAAAAACGTGCAAGAGGCTCTTTCCGAAACCTTCTCCGAAGCCGCTTTCACGGCTCCGGTCGAACACATGCGACATGGTTTTGCTGCAGGGCTGGGGTCATTTTTCTCACGGCTTTTTGGCCCCTATCGCAGGACATCCAATGAGTTCGCGACTCTGTTGAAAGGCCCTCTGCCCAAGACGGCGAGGGAGCGTGTTGCTCTCCTCGATAGTTTGGTCGCCGTCCAGAAGAAAAGAAAGATCCTTGCGGAAGACGAGGGGTATCTGCAGGAAAAGCTTGGAGGGCTCTTTAGAGGCGAACGCACACGGTTTACGGAACTGGTCGCCGTGGCCGCCTGGCTAAAAGCCCTAAAAAGTCTTGATGGTGAGATCCAGCTTGAAACCTGTCGAAAGCTTTTGGACATGCGCGAAGACGCAGCCAAAGCCAAGATCAATCTTGAAGATGAAATTCGAGAAGTTGAAAGCAAACTCACTGAAATCATCAAGGAACTGCAGTGGCAGCGCTTTTTATCAATTGCTTTTGATGATGTCCGTTTCGAAGATTTCTCAGCATCGTTGAGCAAAGTTGCTCAGTCCATGCCGCTTTATTCTCAATGGGTGGATACTGCCCATAAAGTAGCGCGGTTGAATGAAAACGGAATGAGCGCCTTTGTGTCAGCTTTGGATGAGGGCAAGCTCTCTGCAGCAAGTGCAGTCGATGAGTTTCGATATGGCGTCGCTGAAGCCCGATGGAACAATGCGCTCAAGACAGTGTCAGACTTGTCTGAACTCGCACGGTTAAACCGCCATCAGTTTGTTGATGTTTTTCAGACGCTTGAAAAACGCCGATTTGTTGAGACTGCCGATCAGATCAAGTCGAAGCACTTGTCACAAATGCCCAAAGGAGCTGCTGGTCCCATGGGGTTCTTGCGAGCAGAAATCGCCAAGAAGACCAGACATCGGTCTATCCGCAAGATCATGGAAGCTGCTGGCGACATGGTACAGCGCATCAAACCTGTCTTTTTGATGAGCCCGATCTCCGTCGCCCAGTACTTGAAACCAGGCACGTTGAACTTTGATCTTCTGGTTATTGATGAGGCCAGTCAGGTGCGTCCGGAAGACGCGCTGGGAGCAATCGCACGATGCGGTCAAATTGTAGTCGTGGGAGACCGCAAGCAGCTGCCACCTACCAGCTTCTTCGACAAACTGGCTGGAAATGCCCCAGACGAAGAAGATGAAGACTCAATTCCGGAAACATCCGGTGCCGTCGAACTGGAGAGTATTCTGACCGCTTGCGAGGCACGTGGTCTTCGGTCCGCGATGCTGGAGTGGCACTATCGCTCAAGAGACCCGTCACTCATTCAGGTCTCAAATGCCGAGTTCTATGAGAGCCGACTGGTGTTGCCGCCGTCACCGGTGCAATTGGACGAAAATTTTGGACTTCGTTTCAATCGTGTTGAAGGCGTCTATTCAAGTAAGAGCAATGGCAACGGACGAGCTGGAACAAACATCATAGAGGCGGAAAGGATTGCGGAAGCCATTACCAGGCACGCACACCAGACGCCCAATCTGTCGCTTGGCGTCGTCGCTTTTTCCAAAAGCCAAGCGGACATGATCACGGAGGTTCTGGAGGTCCAGCGGAGGACGAACTCGACCCTCGATGATTTTTTGCGGGAAGGGCGTGCCGAGGACGTTTTTGTAAAGAACATTGAAAACGTGCAGGGAGACGAACGAGACGTAATCCTGATCAGTGTCGGCTATGGCCCGCACGAACCAAACGGCCGTCTGGCATCAATGCATTTCGGTCCGGTGAACGGAGAGGGGGGGGAGCGTCGGCTAAACGTGCTTTTCAGTCGTGCAAGGGTGCTCTGCGATGTGTTCTGCTCGTTCGACCCCGGCGACATTGATCCGCGCAAGGCAACTCGCGATGGTCCACGTATTTTGAAAAGGTTTCTGGAGTTCGCGAAGTCTGGACAGGTCGAAGAAGCCAGCAGCACGGGGCTCGGCCCAGACAGCCCGTTCGAAGAGGATGTTGCTGAAGTTATCCGGGGACTTGGCTATCCAGTTGACTACCAGGTCGGTAGCTCAGGCTTTCGGATCGACCTTGGTGTAAGGCACCCAGGCAAACCCGGCCAATACATTCTTGCGGTTGAGTGCGATGGAGCGACTTACCATGGAGCCCTGTGGGCACGTGAACGCGATCGTTTGCGTCAAGCCGTTCTCGAAGGCCTCGGCTGGAAGTTTCATCGTATTTGGAGCACCGATTGGTTTCATCGACGAACGGATGAGATTCAGCGTGTTCAAGAAATGTTGGCAAAAGCGATCGACGCATCCGAGGCGGTGCTGAAGGTCGCTGGTGCGAATGAAGGCGGAATGCAGAAGGCAGAAGAGCCGGAACAACTTGTATCTGATTTCACCGGTCTCGATGAGACTGAACTAACGGCTGCGAAGTACCGAAGAGCGAAAATCATCGTCGTTGATGCGGAGCCTCATTTAGTTCAGCCCTGGCGCATGGCTGGATACGTAACGTCCATTGTCGAACAAGAAGGCCCTATTCACTCAGATGAAGTAGCTCGACGAATTGCCTACGCTTTCGGGAAAAATCGTGCCGGCGGCCGTATTCATGACGTGGTGGTTTCAGCGTTGAAAATTGCGGCGAACAAAAAGAGCATCTGTCACCAGACTTCATTCTGGTTCACTTCAAGCCAAAGGGACGAGCCGCCAATCCGGAGCCGCTCAGAAGAAAGCTCCCCCACGACCAAGGCCGAGTATCTCTCGCATTTGGAGATAGAGGCAGCAGCAAAGCTCATTCAGACAGAATGCGGACAACTTGAGGCAGACGAATTGGTCAAAGCCGTTTGTCGGTTGCTGGGTTATTTGCGAGCTGGCCCTGATCTACAATCGCGTATCCGTGCGGTGTTAGGATGAGTTTTCCGCAATGCAGATCTCATGACTTAAATGCTCAAAGCTTCTCCTCCAACCGCTCGCAGATCGTCCTCAGAACCTCGATCCGCGCGTGGTGCTTGTTTTCCGAGGATACCAGCGTCCAGGGGGCGTAGTGGGTGGAGGTGCGGTCGATCATGTCGCCGGCGGCAATGGCGTACTGGTCCCATTTGAGGCGGTTGCGCCAGTCCTCGTCGGTGATCTTGTGCTGCTTGTAGGCCGTGTCCTCGTGCGCCTTGAAGCGGCGCAGCTGTTCCTCCTCCGAAATCGCCAGCCAGAACTTGCAGACGATGTAGCCGAAGTCGGTCAGTTCCTGCTCGAACTCGTTGATCTCGTTATAGGCGCGCAGCCAATCGTCATGACCGGCGAAGCCCTCGACGCGTTCCACCAGCACGCGCTCGTACCAGGAGCGGTCGAAGATGGCGAAATGGCCCTTGCGCGGCAGGCGTCGCCAGAAGCGCCACAGATACGGCCGGGCCTTTTCTTCGTCCGTCGGTGCGGAAATCGGATGCACCTTGTAGATGCGCGGGTCGAGCGGGCGGATCACCCGGCGAATGGCACCACCCTTGCCGGCAGCATCGTTGCCCTGGAACACCAGCACCACGCCGGTCTTGGCGAGGGACTTCATATCGGACAGGTCCGACAGTTTCTGCTGGTACTTGTCTCGCAGGCTCTCGTATTCGGCCTTGCCGAGCTTCGCCGTCAGGTCGATGGCGTCCACCGCCGTTTCCCGCTTGATGCCGCCGACAACAGGCGGGGCTGCGACCGAACTCGGCTCGCCGTCCTCCAGCTTCAACTTCATGGCGCCGGCGACCGTCTGTGCCAGCGCCGCATCCCGGTATTCCGGATCCTGCGAGGGGATCACGAACCAGGGCGCATAGCCCTTGCTGGTTTCCAGGATGATCTTCTCACCTGCCTCGCTTGCCTTCTTGTGATGTTTCAACGCCGCCCAGTCGGCCAGCACGTGACGTGCCGCATTTTTCTTCTCGATCTCTTTCAGGCGTTCCTTTTGAACGTCCTTGGGCAGCACGAACCAGAACTTCAGGATCAGCACGTCCTCGTTGGCGAGCATCTCCTCGAAACGGCGGATACGGATGAGGGCCTTGTCGAAGGCGTCCGCGTCGATCTTCTTGTAGATCCAGTCCCTCAAGACGGTCTGATACCAGCTGCCGAAGACAATCGCCGTGTCACCCTTGGCCGGCAGGTCGCGCCAGTAGCGCCACAGCGGGGGGTGCAGCTTCGCCTCGTCCAACGGGTCGCCATAGGCGTTGCAGACGAGGTGCCGCGCATCCATCCAGCCATAGAGGCGCGCGACGGCCTCGCCCTTGCCCGCGCCGTCAAGGCCATCTACAAGAATCAACGTCGAAAACGGCTGCTTTTCGACCATTGGCAACTGGGCGGCCAGCAGCGCTTCGCGCAGCTGCGGCTCCAGCTTCTTGAAGGTTTTCTTGTCCATGTTCTGGGGCAGGCGGGCGGATTCGAACATGAGGAACTCCAAAAAAGACGCGCTGAATGCATCTTGAAACAGCTGTGCGAAAAAAACCATCGGCTCTCTTCATGTTCCGGCCAATGTCCCCGACTGGCGGGAGAAACCGATTTTTCGCTATTGGAAGGACGACCACGCGCCTATATGAAGCGGTAACCGAACTCACATGGGCGGCCGAACCGCCCGGGACTTGATCTTTAAAACCCTTTTTCAAAGGCAGCCCGGCCCACGTCCGTGACCGATTTTCTCGATCCCGTCCTGACCTTCATCGCAGACAATCCTTCGCTCGCCGGCCTGATCTGCTTTCTCGCCGCCATGGGCGAGGCGCTGTTCCTGGTCGGCCTGTTCGTGCCGACGACCGTGGTGCTGGTGGGCGCTGGCACCCTGGTCGGTCTCGGCAAGCTGGACCCGGTGCCGCTGTTCATCTGGACCACCCTCGGTGCGACGGCGGGCGATGCCATCTCCTACTGGATCGGCTGGGCCTTCAAGGACAAGATCAAGACCATGTGGCCGCTCAGCAAATACGCGGACATCGTGGAAAGGGGCGAAAACTTCTTCAAGCAGCACGGCGGCAAGAGTGTCTTCATCGGCCGCTTCGTGCCCGGCGTGAAGTCCGTGGTACCCGGTATCGCCGGCATGGCGGGCATGAATTTCACCCGGTTTACGGTGGTCAATGTCACCTCCGCCTTTGCCTGGACCGTCGTCCACATCGCCCCCGGCATCATTGCGGGTTCGGCACTCGACGCCATCGGCCAGATCAGCGGCCGTCTGGCCCTGGTGCTCGGTGCCCTGCTCGTTATCGTCTTCCTGGCGGTGATGCTCGGCCGCTGGCTGATCCTCATCATCCTGCCACTCTTCCCGAACGCCCATGCGGCGATTGTCCGCCGTTTCGCCCGGCGGCAGGACCCGGTGTCGCAATGGATCGCCCGCAACTTCGATCCGGCCCATCCGCGTTCCGCCGGCATGCTTGCCTCCGCACTGCTGCTCCTGATCACTATGCCGGCCTTCTTCTGGATTGTCGGCGAGGCTGCCCCAGGCGAACCGATGGTGCGGGCGGACCTGGCGATCCTCAATCTCTTCGACAGCCTCAGGACGCCAGCCGGTGACAAGATCATGGTGTTCGTCACCTCGCTCGGCGACGGCGTGGTGGTGACGGCCGTCGCGTTGGCTGTCGCGGCCTATCTTTTCCTGAAGAAAGCCTGGCGCCGCGGCACCGGCTTCGTCATCGCTATGGCAGGAACGGCGCTATTCGTGCCGCTCTTCAAGCTGATGCTGCACCGCTCGCGGCCGATCGAACTTTATGCGGGCGCCGACGCCTACGGTTTCCCGAGCGGCCATGCGACGCTGAACGCCGTGCTCTACGGCATCTGCGCCGTCCTGATCGCGCACGACCTCAGCCGTTGGGCAAAGGCGGCCATCTTCACGGTCACGGCAACGCTGGTCATCGCCATCGGCTTTTCCCGCGTCTATCTCGGCGCACACTGGATGTCGGATGTTCTGGCCGGTCTTCTCTTCGGCACGGCCATGGTGTCGGCTTTCGCCTTTGTCTTCGGTCCGATCCATAACGAGAAGATCGGGAGGACGACGGTCGCCGTCATCGTGGTGGCCATGCTCGGCATCTTCGGCAGCTGGCACCTCTCCGGCAACTTCGAGACTGCCCTGCAGACCTATGAATCGCGTTCGGACAAGGAAGCGATCACCGCCACCAGCTGGCTGACGGCCGGCTGGCAGGCGCTTCCCGCCCGGCGGATCGAGCTCAACGGCGACAGGGAAGAGCCGCTGGTGATCCAGTATGCCGGTCCGCTCGAGCACTTTGTCCATGCGGCGGAGACGAACGGCTGGCAGACACCGCCGAAATGGTCGCTCAGCACGGCCGGCGGCTTCGTCGAAGGCAAGACACCGCCCGATTCCCTGCCCATCCTGCCGCGCAGCCAGAATGGCCGTCAGCCGGCGCTTGTCCTGATCCGGAAAGACCAGGGAAGCGGCCCCGAAGGCAGGACCGGAGACAGGGCCGGAGACGGGGCCGGAGACAAGAGCGGGCGCTGGGTGTTGCGGCTGTGGCCGAGCCGGTACGCTATCCTGGACGCCGGTGTGCTGCACCCGCTTTATCTCGGCAGCGTGGTGCATGAGGATATCCTGCGGCCGATGGGCGAGTTCTCCGGACCGAAAACCGACATCGAGACGCCTGACCCGGCACACAATCCGGCCCTGCTGCTGCCGGGCGCAGCGGTGCGCACCCGGGCTGACGGGACCGAGGTCGTGTTGAGCAGCGGGTTCGGGCCAGCCCTCGCACCGCCACCTGCCGTCAATTCGACTGATAGACCAACGGCCGGTCCCCGGGGTCGTTGACCGTTTCGTCACGGTCGCTTTTTCGCGAAACTGCAGCAATTCCAGTTTCGGCACCTCGCCCGGCAAGGCGATCGGGCCAAGCATACAGTGTGTAAAGCGGCCAGATTTCCGGTGCGTGGCGGTGATTGACCGTCTTGCACACCGGCAGATTCGCCTGCCGGAAACGCTCTTGTCAAAAAAATCCCTCTTGATACTTTTTTCTTATATTCATATATTTGAATATATCGTAATCGAGAGCTCATCATGACTGACTTCACACCCCTTATGAGTTTCCTTAGCGGAACCATGATCGGCTTTGCAGCCGTCGCCCTGATGGGCGTGCACGGTCGCATTGCCGGGATCAACGGCATTGCCAGCGGCTTTCTGACGACGCAATTGAACCAGGACTGGGCCTGGCGCGCGGCGTTTCTCGGCGGCATGGTGGTCAGCCCGCTCGTCCTCCTTGGCCTCACCGGCAACCTGCCCGAGATCACGGTGCCGTCCTCGCCGCTTCTTCTTGTCGTCGGCGGTTTCCTGACGGGCGTCGGCACGACTTACGGCTCGGGCTGCACCAGCGGCCACGGCGTTTGCGGCCTTTCGCGGCTCTCTGCCCGGTCGCTCATGGCAACGCTGACCTTCATGGCCACTGCCGCGGCCACCGTCTTTATCAGCCGCCACGTTATCGGAGGGTAGGCCATGAGACTTCTTTCAGCCTTTGCCTTCGGCCTGCTCTTCGGCTGCGGCATTCTCATCTCCGGCATGGGTAATCCGGCCAAGGTTCTGAATTTCTTTGACATAGCCGGCACCTGGGACCCAAGTCTTGCCTTCGTGATGGGCGGTGCGCTTCTTGTCACGGCCATCGGCTATCGTCTGGTTTTCCGGATGAAGCAGCCTTTGCTGGCACAGGCTTTCAGCCTGCCGACCAGGACCGATCTTGATCTCAAGCTGATCGGCGGATCGGCGGTTTTCGGCATCGGCTGGGGCCTCAGCGGCTTCTGCCCGGGTGGCCTCATTCCGGTGATCGGCCTTGGCCTTGAGCCGCTGCTGACAGCCGCCGCCATTGCCGCCGGCATACTGACCGCGAGGTGGGCGATCCTGCTCGGCTACCGCATTCATCCGGCAAAGGCCTGAAGAGGCCTTGCCGATAAAGATTTGGGAGACTGAAACGAACATGAGTACGTCGAATTATCCGGTCGACATGACCGTCAAACCGGATGTGACCGCCTTCTTCGATCCGGCAACCAACACCATCAGCTACGTGGTCAAGGATCCAGGCTCCAATTCCTGCGCCGTTGTCGACAGCGTCATGGACATCGATTATGCCGCAGGCCGGATCACCTATGACCACGCGGACGAGATCATCGCCTTCATCCAAGACAAAGGCCTGACCCTGGAATGGCTGATCGAGACGCATGTGCATGCCGATCACCTGTCGGCCGCACCCTATATCCAGCAGAAGCTGGGCGGCAAAATCGGCATCGGCGACAGGATCACCGTCGTCCAGGAAACCTTCGGCAAGGTGTTCAACGAGGGTACCGAATTCCAGCGGGACGGGAGCCAGTTCGACAAGCTGTTCCACGACGGCGACACCTACCAGATCGGCGGGCTGACTGCCTTTGCCATGTATACGCCCGGTCATACGCCGGCCTGCATGGTACATGTGATGGGCGATGCCGCGTTTGTCGGCGACACGCTGTTCATGCCGGATGGTGGCTCGGCCCGCGCGGACTTCCCGGGCGGCGATGCGGCAACGCTCTATGACAGCATCCAGAAGGTGCTGGCCCTGCCGGACGACATGCGCCTCTTCATGTGCCACGACTACGGCCCGAACGGCCGTGACATCCAATGGGAAACCACGGTCGGCGCGGAAAAGGCACACAACATCCATGTCGGTGGCGGCAAGACCAAGGAAGAGTTCGTCAAGTTCCGCACCGAGCGCGATGCCCAGCTCGACATGCCCAAGCTGATCATTCCCTCGCTGCAGGTGAACATGCGCGCGGGCAAGCTGCCGCCGGCGGACGAAAGCGGGAAGACCTTCCTGAAGGTGCCGGTGAACGGCCTTTAACGAAAAGAGCGAGGCCTGCCATGGGGAGGTTTCGCCAGGCAGGCCCAAATCTGACACGGGCGAAAGCCCATCGCCCGGAGGAGGCGGATGGACCCATGAAGGCAATCAACGCGCAGATATCGGTGGCCCCGCAAATCAGGCCGGAGGACATTGCCGACTTTGCCCGGCAGGGCTTTCGCGCCGTTATCTGCAACCGCCCGGACGGTGAAGGTGCCGACCAGCCGTCCTTCGAGGAAATCGAGGCGGCGGCGAAGAAGCTGGGGCTGGAAGCGCGCTATCTGCCGGTTGCCGCCGGCAAGGTGGGCGACGAGGAGGTGGACGCCTTCGCCAAGCTGATGGAAACGCTGCCGAAACCGGTGCTGGCCTATTGCCGCACAGGCACACGCTCGGCGACCCTGTGGTCACTCTCCCAGGCGGACAAGCTGCCGCTCGCAGATATCCTCGCCAGGACCAAATCTGCCGGTTACGACATGGCCGGGATCATCCAGCGAATTACCGATCGCGGACCTTCCTCATCTCCTTCGACCGCAATGGACGAAGCATCAGGCGGTTCCTAGCAGGAATGCGGCTCGTGCAAGTTGACGCTTACGGCGGCAGCGCGTTTGCTCTTGCCGATTGACAAAAAGATCAGAAGGTCAGTCCGATGATCCGGCTCACGCGCTACCTGCCCATTCTCGACTGGGGCAAGAGCTATAACAAGGAAACGGCCACCAGCGATCTGGTGGCGGCCGTGATCGTGACGATTATGCTGATCCCGCAGTCGCTGGCCTATGCGCTGCTGGCCGGACTGCCGCCAGAAGTCGGTCTTTACGCCTCGATCCTGCCTCTGATCGCCTATGCGCTTTTCGGCACCAGCCGGGCGCTGGCTGTCGGTCCCGTGGCCGTCGTCTCGCTGATGACGGCATCCGCCGTCGGCGAACTGGCGAAACAAGGAACGCCGGAATATCTCGGCGCGGCCATCGTGCTCGCCTTCCTGTCCGGCCTCATGCTGATGGCCATGGGCTTCCTGCGGCTCGGCTTTCTCGCCAATCTCCTCAGCCATCCGGTCATTTCCGGCTTCATCACCGCGTCCGGCCTCCTGATCGCCTCCAGCCAGCTGAAACACATTCTCGGCGTCAACGCGAACGGGCACACGCTCTATGACATTCTTGGCTCGATCCTGGCGCACTTGAGCGACGTGAACTGGATCACCTTGATCATCGGCGTCTCGGCGACCGCCTTCCTGTTCTGGGTGCGCAAGGGCCTGAAGAAACTGCTGCTCGGTTTCGGCTTGAAACCCTTTTTTGCCGACATCCTGACCAAGGCGGGACCGGTTGCGGCCGTTGCCGTGACGACCGCGATCTCGGCGGCGTTTCACCTCGGCGAGAAAGGCGTGCGTGTCGTCGGCGACATCCCTTCAGGCCTGCCCATGCCGCAATTGCCAGATTTCGACAGCGAACTCTGGCTGTCGCTCGCCGTTCCAGCACTGCTGATCTCGGTGATCGGTTTTGTGGAATCGGTTTCCGTCGCCCAGACGCTCGCCGCCAAGAAACGCCAGCGGATCGAACCGGACCAGGAGCTGATCGGCCTCGGCGCCTCCAACGTCGCCTCCGCGATTTCCGGCGGTTATCCGGTCACGGGAGGATTTGCCCGCTCCGTCGTCAATTTCGATGCTGGCGCGGCGACCCCGGCCGCGGGCGCCTTCACGGCCGCCGGCATCGCGCTCGCCACCCTCTTCCTGACGCCGCTGCTCACCCACCTGCCGCAGGCAACGCTTGCCGCCACCATCATTGTTGCGGTGCTGTCGCTGGTGGATTTCAGCGCAGTCAAGCGTACCTTCATCTATTCCAAGAGCGACTTCGCCGCCATGGCGGCAACCATCCTGATCACCCTGTTCCTCGGTGTGGAACCCGGCGTCGTCAGCGGGGTTCTGCTCTCCATCGCGCTCTATCTTTACCGCTCGAGCCGCCCGCACATGGCGATCGTCGGCGTGGTTCCGGGGACCGAACATTTCCGCAATGTCGACCGGCACAAGGTGGTGACCGGAGACCGCGTGCTGACGCTCCGCGTCGACGAGAGCTTGTTCTTTGCCAATTCCCGCTATCTGGAAGACCGCATCTATGCGCTGGTCGCCGAGAAGCCCAATATCGAACATGTGGTCCTGATGTGTCCGGCGGTGAACGAAATCGATGCCAGCGCGCTGGAAAGCCTTGAGGAAATCAACCACCGCCTGTCGGACAGCGGTGTCTGCTTCCACCTTTCGGAGGTCAAGGGCCCGGTGATGGACCGGCTGAAAAAGACCGACTTCCTGAAGCACCTGACAGGCCAGATCTTCCTCAGCCAGTACGAAGCGCTATGCGAACTCGACCCGCTCACCGCGCATATCTCCGAAAGCCGGACGCCGAAAAAGGCGGCGCAATCGAACCTCTGGAACGGGCCGGAGATTTAGGACTTGGCGGTTTTCAGCGTGTTGCACCGGTAGAGCGCCATACCGGATTGCCGGCGCGTCCTTCAAAGAGGTTTTTCAAGGACCGGCATTCAAGGAAAAGAAAATCGGAGAGAGCGCGCACCCGCGCCGTTTCGCGTAGCTCCGGATGCGTCAAAAACCAGAGATCGCTCGAGAAATCCTCGATTGGCGCACTGAGGCGGACAAGATCCGAGTTAAGATCTGCAAGGTAACAGGGCAGAAGGCCAAGCCCCATATTGTGCTGAACGGCGCGTTCGAGCGTATGCAGGCTGTTCGCTCTGAGCGCAGGTTCGGCCGCCAGCTTGTGGTCATGACACCACCGGGCCGTTGCAAGGTGTTTCAGATCGTCTCCCGGCACGACAAACGGCGGCCGCGACCGGGCAACGAACGCAGCGAGTTCCCGCTCGTTCGAGATCTCCTGGTCTTCGGGAGCTTCCCTTTCAATCTCTCCTTGAAGTGTCGAGGCGTAGTGGCCGCGTCCGCAATACAGGGCGACGGCGATCCGGCAAAGGATCCGGCCGACGAGGTTTTCCGGAGGCTCGCCGCCCGCGCGCAATGCCGCATCAACCTGTCTCTGGCGAATATCCGCCATGCCGATGCCTGACCGGATATCGAGGCAAATGCCCGGACACTCCTGCCGGAAACGCGACAGAACCGGCATGAGAGGTCCGGCAATGAGCGTGTCGACGGTCGCAAGCCGGATAGTTCCGACAGCTTCCCTGTCCTCATTGGCGATCCTCGCCTCCAGCGAGACAATCTCCAGCTCCATGGTTCCGGCAAGGGCTGCTGCATCCCGTCCGGCGGCAGTCAAGGTCACACCGGTGGTGTCGCGGCGGAAGAGCTGCGTGCCGATGCGCTGCTCCATATCCCTGGCGCGGCGGAAGACGGTAGGCGTACTCGTTCCCAGCACCGCCGCGGCGGCAGCAAACGACCCGGACCGTGCCACGGCCAGAATGAAACGGAAGTCGTCCCAGTTGAGCTTGCTTGGATCGGAATGCTGCATTTCATTTTTGTTACTACGAGTGTTTCAATTCAGCAAGTAGATTGCCAGCATCCAACCGAGGCGAGGCCGATGAGCGCGCATTTGAAACACTACACCTGCAACATGACGGACAGCGAGGAGGTTCCGGGCAACGACATCGGCTCCGACGTCTCCCTGATCTTCAACAGAATGAAAAAACCGGGCCTCGGCCCGGGTCTCCACTGCCATCCCTATTCCGAAACTTTCCTTGTGCTTTCAGGCTCCGTTGAATTCAGGGGCCTTCAAGGAAGCTTTGTTGCCCAGCCCCGGACTGTCGTCGTGGTGCCTGCGCACACGCCGCACCGTTTCACCAGCCTGAGCGATAACCTGGAAATGATCGACGTTCACGCGAACCGGCATTTCATCACCCGCTGGCTTTGAACACTCCCGAAACTCCGTTTCAAACCCTCAGGAAAACGAAAGGAATTTCTCTTGCCCAAGATGATCTTCATAAACCTCCCCGTAACGGATCTGAGTGCCTCCACCGCCTTTTACGAGGCCATCGGATGCGTCAGAAACGCTCAGTTCAGCGACGACAATGCGTCAAGCATGGTCTGGTCAGACACAATAACGTTTCAGCTCCTGGCGTGCGGCTATTTTTCAACCTTCACAACCAGAGAAATCGCGAACGCACACAAGACCTGTCAGGTCCTTCTGGCCGTTTCACTGGATCACAAGGATGACGTCGATCGGCTGATTTCTGCGGGTGAAGGTGCCGGCGGTGACGGCAAGGTCCGTGAGACGATCGATCTCGGCTGGCTCTATAATCGGGCAATTGCCGACCCGGACGGGCATATTCTCGAATTGGTCTGGATGGATTCCACGGCCGTTCCGGCAAACGACGGATAGGAAAAGGTTCTGTTTCGGCGCACCTTCTGTCGATCTTTCGAAATGAGAAACAGCTCCGGACCGGCATTTCGGTCCGGGCGCATTCAGCCCCGCAACCTTCGCTGCCGCCCAGGTGTTTCTACACAAGCGCGGTCGCGATGATCCCGGAAGCCCGCGTCGCCTCCCAGTCAGCGGTTCAATTGAGGACGAACGACGTCAATTGCTGTTCGCCGATTGCAGGACGGGGACGATCTTTTCGCAGAAGCGGAAATGGACCGGAGGTTTTTCGCCTTCCTGCACCAGCAGGCCTTCCGTTCCCCTCGGCTGGACGGTGACCAGCTCGATGGCTTCGCCGCCGTCGTTCAGCATGCAGTTGATCGCCGCCCGCTGGGTGCGTTTGCCGGCTTTTTCCGCGCCATAGACCTGGCAGATCCGGCCCGGGGTTTCCAGGAGGCCGCGGTAGATCGCAATTGTGGACCCAGGCAGGCCGCGATCGATCCGCGGCACCGGGCATTGGTCCGTCTCGCGCACCCAGATCCCTTGCGCGAAATCAGCAAAGCGCAAGTCCAGCGTCCGGCCCTGAAGCAGCGGTGCGGTTCGCGGAACGCCGAACATCAGGTCTCCCTTGCCGGCCAGCGCCGGTCCTGCGGCAGCAACCAGCACTGCGGCCAGCAACACGCTTCGTTTGCAGATGTCCACCCGCTTCCCCCTTCCGGATTGACAAGATGTCCGGGGGATTATGCAATTCAGAACCGGTTCATGCAAATCATCCGAAATATCAACCAGGGCGCGAAGGTACATTTGCATTTTTCGAACAAATGTGGAACAAAAATGGAATGAACACGGACAGCCAGTATAGTACCGGACGGATCCAGCTGGACGACCCGCTGAAGGACGGCCGGCAATCGGACACCGCGCTGAAGGTCTGGCGCGGCACGGCACGGCTCCTGCGCCAGCTGGATTTCGCCTGCCTGGCGGAAGTCACCCTCGCCTCCGCACGGCGGGCGGACCTGCTGGCACTCGGTCCGAAGCATGAGCTCTGGATCGTCGAGGTCAAATCCTCGATCGCCGATTTTCGCGCCGACAGCAAATGGCCAGACTACCGTCAGCATTGCGACAGGCTTTATTTCGCGACCCATCCGGACGTGCCGCTGGAGATCTTTCCGGAAGATGCCGGGCTGATCGTCTCCGACGGTTTCGGTGCGGAAATTCTGCGGTCTGCGCCGGAGCACAAGATCCCCGCGGCAACGCGCAAGGCCCTCACCCTGCGCTTTGCCCGCCACGCCGCCCACCGGCTGCACAATCTGGCGGATCCCGACGGCACGATGCTGTTTGACAGGTTTTAGCCGAAGTCTTTCTGACTTCCCGAAAGGCATCCCGGGCGGAGCGAAGCGCGAGCCGGGACCGGAGAGGCACTTGCCTAAGGCTGTTCACAGGCTCCCCGGTCCCGGATCTTCGCTTCGCTGCGTCCGGGATGACGAACTGAGGGCGTGATCAAACTGGAAAGGCCGCAGCGTACCGCGGCCTCCCCGATTGTTAATCGCCGATCCAAAGATCAAACAAAAAGGTTCACCAGGCTCTCCAGATATTCCTGCTTGCCGGATTTCGGCTGCGGTTCCAGGTTGGAGGCGTGGACGCGTTCGGCGAGGGCCTCCAGCGAAGAGCCGCCTTTCAGTATCTCTGCGTTTTCCTGTTTCTGCCAGCCGGCATAACGCTCGTCGACGAAGCCCTTCAGGCGGCCATCCTCGATCATTGCGGCGGCGGCCTTCAGACCACGGGCAATGGCATCGGCCGAGCCGACATGGGCCTGGATCAGATCGACCGGCTCCAGCGACTGGCGGCGCAGCTTGGCGTCGAAATTGGTGCCGCCGGTGGTGAAGCCGCCGGCCATCAGGATTTCGTAGTAGGCAAGCGCCAGTTCCGGCACGTTCATGCCGAAATGGTCGGTGTCCCAGCCGCACTGATAGTCGTTGCGGTTCATGTCGACGGAACCAAAGATGCCGAGCGTGCGCGCCATGTGCAGCTCGTGCTCGAAGGAGTGACCGGCGAGGATCGCGTGGCCCTGCTCGATGTTCATCCGTACGTCGTTTTCCAGGCCATATGCCTTGAGGAAGCCATAGACCGTCGCGACGTCGAAATCGTACTGGTGCTTGGAGGGCTCCTGCGGCTTCGGTTCGATCAGGATCGTGCCCTTGAAGCCGATCTTGTGCTTGTACTCGACCACCATCTGCAGGAAGCGGCCGAACTGGTCGAGTTCCTGTTTCACGTTGGTGTTGAGCAGGGTCTCGTAACCCTCGCGGCCACCCCACAGAACATAGTTCTCGCCGCCAAGACGATGGGTGACGTCCATGGCGTTCTTCACCTGCGCGGCCGCATAGGCGAAGACATCCGGATCCGGGTTGGTCGCCGCGCCGCCCATGAAGCGGCGGTTGGAGAACATGTTGGCCGTGCCCCAGAGCAGCTTGATACCGGTGGCTGCCATCTTTTTCTCGAAGATATCGGCAATGGCGTTCACGTTGGCGTTGCTTTCCGCCAGCGTCTTGCCTTCCGGCGCGATGTCGCGATCGTGGAAGGTGAAGAACGGCATGCCGAGGATCTGGAACATCTCGAAGGCGACGTCCGCTTTCAGTTTCGCCTGTTCCATCGGATCGCCGCCGGCGGCCATCCAGGAACGGTTGAAGGTTTCGCCGCCGAACGGGTCGTTGCCCGGCCAGCAGAAGGAATGCCAGTAGCAGACGGCGAGGCGCAGATGGTCTTCCATGCGCTTGCCGAGAACGACTTCGTCCTTGTTGTAGTGGCGGTAGGTCAGCGGGTCGCGGCTTTCCGGGCCGGCATATTGGATCGGCTGCAGGGCGCCGAAAAATCCAGTGCTCATGGTGATACTCCTTAGAAACCGGCCTGCTTGAGCGCCGGATAGAGGTTGCGCCAGCGGCTGTAGCCTTCGGCATATTTTTCGGTGAGGGAGGGAACGGGATCGATGCTGGCCTTCAGGGCCGGCTTGGAAAAGATCCCGTCGATGGAACCTGTGGCGGCCGCCTGGCCGAGGCGGGCGGCGCCGAGCGAGCCGCCGAAGTCGCCATCGACCGGGACGTCGACCGGAACGTTCAGGAGGCTGGCGATGATCTGCAGCCAGGCCTCGGAGCGCGAACCGCCACCGACGGCCAGCAGCCGGTCAATTCTGGTGCCGGCAACGCTGAGCGCTTCCAGGCAGTCCTTCAGCGCGTAGGCGACGCCGTCCAGCACCGCATGGACCAGCTCCGCGTCGTCGGTGCCGTGCGAAATCCCGAAGAAACCGGCACGGATGTCGACATCGTTGTGCGGCGTGCGCTCGCCGCCGAGATACGGCATGAAGGCGACCGGCGACGGTGCGTCGACCTTTGTGATCAGGCCCGTCAATTCGCCGGGGCTTTTCTTCAGCACTTTCGAAAGCCAGTTGAGGCTGTCGGTGGCCGACAGGATCACGCCCATCTGGTGCCAGGTGTCCGGCACGGCATGGCAGAAGGCATGGACGGCGCTTTCCACGTTGGGCGAGAAGCGGTCGTTGGTTACGAAAAGCACGCCGGAGGTGCCGAGCGAGACGAAGGCCGAACCCGGATCGACGGCGCCGACACCACACGCTGCCGCAGCATTGTCGCCGCCCCCGCCGGCGACGACCGGCGGCTTGTCGAAACCCCAGCGGGCACAGAGTTCGGGTTTGAGCGTGCCGGACACTTCCGAGCCCTCGACCAGGCGCGGCATGTGCTTGCGGGAGAGCCCGGTCGCGGCCAGAAGCTCGTCGCTCCAGTCTCGCCTGGCGACATCCAGCCACAGGGTACCCGCGGCATCGGACATCTCGCCCACAAAGTCGCCGGTGAACTTGAAGCGGACATAGTCTTTCGGCAGCAGCACCATCTCGGTCCTGGCGAAGATTTCAGGCTCGTTCTCGCGCACCCATTGCAGCTTGGGTGCGGTGAAGCCCGGCATCACACGGTTGCCGCCAAGGGTCAGGAACCTCGGTTCGGCTTTTTCCAGCGCCGTGCACTGTTTACCCGAGCGGCCGTCGTTCCAGAGGATGCAGGGGCGCAGCGGCTTGCCGGCCTCATCCAGAAGCGTGGCCCCGTGCATGTGACCGGAAAGGCCGATGCCCTTGACCGCGACCATGGCCTGTGGCGCTTCGGCCTTCAGCGCATCAAGCACGTTCTCACAGGCCTGCCACCAGCTGTCCGGGTCCTGTTCCGACCAGCCGGAATGCGGCCGTTCCACCGTCAGGGCGGCGGTCGCCGAAGCGATCAGGGACTGGTCTTCGCCGAGCAGGATGGCTTTGACGGAGCTGGTGCCGATATCGAGGCCGATATACATGAGGTGCGTTCCTCAAAATTGATCAAAAAGAATGCCGAGTCCCTTTCTCAAGGGGGTTCGGCATGGATCTTCGCACCGATTTGCCGGAGGGTTAAGCCCCGGAAAGCCGAGCGAAGACCCGCGGGCAAAAACCCGCGGGCCGCGCTGGTTTAACCGACCACGGTGTCGTCCACAAGGGCACCGGGACCCGGGATCGCTCCCGCCGGGCATTTACCGAGGATGATCATGCCGAGGACGTCGTCATCGGTCACATCCGTCGTACGGGCCGTACCGACGAGCTGGCCGTTTTTCATGACGGCGATGCGGTCGCACAGCTGGAAGACATCATGGATGTCGTGGCTGATCAGGAAGATGCCGAGGCCCTGCTTCTTCAGCTCCTGGATCAGTTCCGCCACCATCTGGGTCTCGTGCACCCCGAGGGCCGCGGTCGGCTCGTCCATGATCAGGATCTTGGCGTTGAAATAGACCGCACGGGCAATGGCCACCGACTGACGCTGGCCGCCCGACAGGGCCTTCACCGGCGCATGGAACTTTTTGAAGTTCGGATTGAGCCGGCCCATGATCTTGCGCGTTTCCGCTTCCATGGCATCGTCGTCGACAAAGCCGAGCGGCGAGGTCAGTTCCCGGCCGAGGAACAGGTTGGACGCGGCATCGAGATTGTCCGCCAGAGCGAGCGTCTGGTAGATGGTCTCGATATTCTGCGCCCGCGCGTCGCGCGGCGAGTGGATATGCACTTCCTTGCCGTTGATGCGGATCTCGCCGCTGTCGGCCTTGTAGGCACCGGAGAGGATCTTGATCAGGGTCGACTTGCCGGCGCCGTTGTGGCCGAGCAGGCCCACCACTTCACCCGGGAAAAGATCGACGGAGACATGATCCACGGCCTGCACCCCGCCGAAGGAGATGCACATGTCTTTCATTTCTACGAGAGGCGCGTCCATCTTCAGTCTCCCGTGCGCTTGCGATAGATGATGTCGACCAGAACGGCGAGCACAAGCACGGTGCCGACCACGATGTTCTGCAGCGGAGCGTCGACGCCGACCATGGCCATGCCGGACTGCAGCGACTGCATGATCAGAGCTCCGAGAATGGCGCCGTAGATTGTGCCGACGCCACCGGCGAGCGCCGTGCCGCCGATCACTGCCGCAGCAATGACCCGAAGTTCGTCGAGCGTGCCGATGTCGTTGGTCGAAAAACCGAGACGGGCGGCGGCAACCGCTGCTGCAAGGGCGGCAAGGCCACCCATGATGGCGAACACCTTGACGGTCAGGAAGCGGGTATTGATGCCGGACAGTTCAGCAGCATCAGGGTTGCCGCCGGTTGCGAAGATATAGCGGCCAAGGCGGGTCTGCCGGGCGACGACCGTCATGACGACGGCGACGACGATCAGCAGCAGCACCGAATAGGGAATGCCATAGCCCATGGCCAGGCCTTCCGGCATGGTCTCGCCGCGCGCCTCGAAGATGCGTTCCAGGCGGGCTTCCGGAATGTCGTAGGCATTCAACACCCAGACGAAGCCGAGAATGGCAGCCGACGTGATCACGCCCATGGTGATTTCCGCCCAGACCGGTTTGACCGGGAAGCCGTGCGCGGACTTGCGCCGGCGGGAGGCGAACTGGAGCCACAGACCGGCCGCGACGGCAAGAATGCCGAAGACCCAGGAGCCGGTCTCACCCATCGTGCCGCCGATACCGCCGATCATGGTGAAGGTCTCGTCGAGCGGCCCGATCGTCTGGCCAGAGGTGATGAACCAGGCAACGTTGCGCCAGACCAGCAAACCGCCGAGGGTAACGATAAAGGCGGGAATGCCGAGATAACCGACCATCCAGCCCTGGAACGCCCCGATCGCGACGCCGACGACGACGCCGGCCAGAATGGCGAGGATCCAGATCACCGGATTGCCGAGCCCCAGGAGGGGCGGCAGGACATCCGTCTGGACGACGGCCATGATGGCGGCGACCGTCGCCAGGACCGAACCGACCGACAGGTCGATATGGCGGGTGACGATCACGAACACCATGCCGGTTGCCATGATGGCGACCGAGACAGTCTGGATCGTCAGGTTGAAGATGTTGCGCGGTGTAAGGAACCGGCCGTCCGTGACCACATTGAACACCAGGCACAGGACGATGAACGCCCCGATCATGCCCAGAAGCCTTGTATCCAGCTGCAATGCGGCAAACATGTTTCGTGCTGTCGGGCTTTTGGGCCCTGACAGAGCGGTGTCGGACATCGAGGTTACTCCTGCTTGGAGACCATTGTGCTTACGCATCGGGTGGCCCATCCCGGGGGAGCGGCTTTTTCAGCTGCTGTCCCTGTGATTAGGCCCCGGTCAAGAGTAACCGGGGCCTCGCTTCAAGCGTATTGTTATTAGTTACAGGGAGTCGGGCCGTTTTCCACGCCCTGGCACAGGTCTTCCTTGGAGATCCAGCCCGCGTCGACGACGGCAGACAGGTTGTCCTTGGTGACCGGGAGCGGTGCCAGGAACTTGGCGGTCAGCTCTGTGCCGGACGGCGAGGTCCAGGCGGCTGCGCCATCAACGGCGCCCATGTCGGTGCCACCGGCAAGAGCGACGGCGATTTCACCGGCAGCCTTGCCGAGATCGCGGGCGTCCTTCCACACGGACACGGTCTGGGTGCCCTTGGCAACGCGGTTCAGAGCGGCATGGTCGCCGTCCTGGCCGGAAACCGGAATACCGTCCATGCCCTGGGCTGCGAGAGCCGCGACAACACCGCCGGCAGTGCCGTCGTTGGACGCTACAACCGCGTCGACCTTGTTGTCGTTGGCAGTCAGGATCTGTTCCATGTTGCGCTGCGCGTTCGCCGGCAACCAGCCGTCGGTATAGGCTTCGCCCACGATCGTGATGTCGCCTGCGTCAACCGCAGCCTGGATGATTTCCTGCTGGCCGCCGCGGAGGAAGTCCGCGTTCGGGTCGGTCGGGGAGCCCTTGATCATGACGTAGTTGCCCTTCGGGGCAGCTTCAAAGACGGCGCGGGCCTGCATGCGGCCGACTTCGACGTTGTCGAAGGTCAGATAGAAGGCGCGCGGATCGTCGATCAGACGGTCGTAGCCGACGACCGGAATGCCTTCGTCGGCAGCAGCCTGGACAGCCGGACCGATCGCCTGGGAATCCTGAGCCAGGATGATCAGCGCGGTCGCGCCCTGCGCGATCAGGGCTTCAACGTCGGAAAGCTGCTTTGCGGAAGAGCTCTGGGCATCCGCGGAAATGTATTTCGCACCGGCCGCTTCGAGAGCGCCCTTGATGGCGGCTTCGTCGGTCTTCCAGCGTTCTTCCTGGAAGTTGGACCAGCTCACGCCGACAACGATGTCTTCGGCGTTGGCGAGATTGATCGCGGTTGCGGACAGCAGAACGCCCGCCAGCAAAGTGGTGATTTTACGCATTGCGATGTTTCCTCCAGTTGGCGCAACCGACGTCGAACGGTTGCACCTGAAATGCGTCTGTTGCGAAGCGCCTTGTTGGAGCGCATTCAGATAGGACAACCTTATTGTTATTTTTTTTGGTGCCCGAAAAAAAGTTGCAGGAAAGCGCGGCTCCTGTCAACATGGTTTTGCAAAACACCGATCCGCAGGTCATAAAAGAACTGTCCGGAAGCGGAAAAACCGGGAGAAACCCGGGACAGAGGAAACACCGAGGGAAGAGCTGAGCGAGCATGACACGCAAGGCGGACCGGGATCAGATCCGGCGGCAAAACCGAAGTATTGTTCTACAAGCCCTGCGCCGCGGCGGTCCGATGGCACGGATCGATCTCGGCCAGATCACGCGGCTCAGCCCGGCAACCGTGACTGCCATCACATCCGATCTTCTCGACCAGGGGTTGATCCTGAGCCTGGAGAGCGAAGAGCCGAAAGGCCCGCAGGCGCGCGGCCGGCCACGCACGCTCCTGAAGCTCAATCCGGAGGCCGTCTACACGATCGGTGTGCGCCTTTCAGTCAACAATATCGACCTTGCGCTGGTCAATTTCGCCGGCGAAGTGGTGTGTGACAAACGCAATCATTTCGAAAGCGCCAAGGCAGATGCCGACAGTTTTCCCAAGGCCCTGATCGAGGCGATCCGGCAGTTTCTGCTGGAAGCCGGGATCGGTCCGTCCCGGGTGCGGGAAATCGGTGTCGCCGCCCAGGGTGTCGTTGAAACGCAGACGGGTGTCGTTGCCTGGAGCCCGGCCTTTGCCGGCCGCAAGATCCCGATTGTGGAGCCGCTGCACAAGGCCTTCGGCGCCGAGTGCTACATCTCCAACGATACCAACATGATCACCGAAGCGCTGCACTGGTCGGACCCGAACCGCTACAGCGGCACCTTCGCGGTGATCATGCTCGATTACGGTGTCGGCATGGGGCTCTATCTCAACAACCGGCTCTTTTCGGGCGCCAGCGGCACGGCGGCCGAATTCGGCCATGCCAACCATGTGCCGGGCGGCGCCCTTTGCCGGTGCGGCAAGCACGGTTGCCTGGAAGCCTATCTCTCCGACTATGCCCTGGTCCGGGCGGCCTCGCACTTGCCTGAGGACACGGATCCGGGCACGGTCAAGGCCGGTGTTGCCGGTCTTGCCCGCCTGATAGAATTGGCCGGGTCCGGCGACAAGGACGCCTGCAAGGCCTTCCACGAAGCCGGCCGCGTCCTCGGCTACGGCCTTGCCCGGGTTCTGGCCATGATCGACCCGAAGCGCGTGGTGCTGACGGGTGCTGCCATGCGGGCCTTCTCCTTCATGGAAAAGGGCATGTGGGAAGGCCTGGAAGAGGCGCTTGTCGCCGATCTGAGGAACAACTTCTCCCTCGACGTGATGCCCTGGAACGAGGACTTCATCCGCTCTGGCCTGATCGCCCAGTCGATGGAACGGCTCGACAAGGATTTCCTCGGAACAGCATCTGCTCCGGCGCGCCGCACGGCGCGGCCCGACAGCACGGAGGTGCCCGCATGACCCGTAGTCCCCGTCTCTCCGTTTCGATGCTTGCCCTCACCCTGTCCGTTGCCACCGTGCCTGCGGCACTGGCCGGTCCGGATCTGCCGCCCTGGAGCGAAAACGCGATCCGGCAGGACGTGGACATCAATGCCCTGGCAACCTCGGGTCAGGACCCGATCCCGGTGCTGCAACCGATCGGCAAGGACCTTTTCAAGGCGAAATTCACCACCCTGGACGGGGCCGGGCGGCCCGCGGCAACACAGGCGATCGTGCCGACAAAGGCGCCCCGCAGGCCCGCACAGGCCTTTCAGCGGCTTGCGGGCATGGATGCCAATTCCTGTTCGTCCTGCCACAACGAGCCGGTCATCGGCGGCTCGGCAGCCTTTACCGCCAATGCCTTCATCTCGGAAGGCTTCGAGAGCGCGGATTTCGATTCCACCGATCCGCAGTTCTCCAACGAGCGCAACTCGGTCGCCCTGCAGGGGGCCGGGCTCATCGAGCTGCTCGCCCGGGAGATGACAAGCGACCTGCGGCAACAGCGCAAGGACGTGCTGGCGCAAGCCCGCGCCAGCGGCAAGGCGGAGAAGACCGGCCTGCAGTCGAAAGGCGTCACGTTCGGCACCCTGACGGCCTATCCGGACGGAACTCTGGATGTGTCCGGTCTTGAAGGGATCGACGACGACCTGACCCTGCGGCCCTTCAGCCAGAAGGGCGTTTTTGCGTCGCTGCGCCAGTTTTCCGTCAATGCCACCAACGATCATCTCGGCATCCAGGCAGACGAGCGCTTCGGTCCGGACTGGACTGGCGAGGTCGATTTTGACGAGGACGGCCATATTTCCGAAATTTCGCCGGGACAGATCTCCGCGCTGGTTGCCTTTCAGGTAACCTTGCCGGCGCCGGCGCGGAAACAGGACCTGCCGGATGTCTGGCGTCAGGCCGCCGCGACGGGCGAGGACCTTTTCGGCAGGATCGGATGCGCCGAATGCCACATTCCCGCTCTGCCGCTCGAAAGCCTCGTCTTTCAGGATCCGGGGCCCCTCGATACCGCAGGCACTCTGCGTCAAAGCGATGTCGCAACGCCGCTTTCGCTCGATCTCGGCACGCTGGACTGGGTCAAGGCGCTGCCGCGGGACGGCCAGGGACGGGTTCTCGTGCCGCTGTTCGGCGATCTGAAGCGGCACACCATCGCGGATGCGGCCAACGAAACCTTCGGCAACGAACTGCTCGCGCAGCGCTTCGTTGCCCGGGACGTCTTCATCACCGCGGAGCTCTGGGGCATCGGCAGCACCGCTCCCTATGGTCACCGCGGCGATTTGACGACGCTTGAGGAAGCGATCCTTGCCCATGGCGGCGAGGCGACCGAAAGCCGGAAAGCCTATTCGGACCTGCCCGAAACCGAACGGCAGACCATCATAGCTTTCCTGCGTAGCCTGGAGATCGCGGAATGAAGACCTTCGGCATCTCCCTATTCACCCTGTTTGTGACAACCGCGCTCGCAGCACCGGTGCTTGCGGACGACGCGAGACAGGCTTCCATCGCCCCGGTGCCTCATTTCGTGGAAGAAGCCTCGGCCGCGGGCATCGACCACAGCTATGATGGCGCCTGGGAGTTTTTCGTCGGCGGCGGCACGGCGATCTTCGATTGCGACGGCGACCGGCGGCCTGACCTGTTTGTTGCCGGTGGCAAGAACCCGGCACAGCTTTACCGAAACGAAAGCCCCACGGCCGGCCCGCTGAAATTCTCAGCCCTTCAGACCGGCCTCGACGAAAAACTGGCAACCAATGTGCTCGGCGCCTATCCGCTTGACGTCAACAACGACGACATTCTGGATCTGGTTGTTCTTCGTCTTGGCGAGAACATCATCCTGGAAGGCAAGGGCGGCTGCCGCTTCGACGTTGCCAACCGGGCGCTTGCCTTCGACGGCGGCCGGGAGTGGTCGACCGCCTTCTCCGCGACCTTCGAACAGGACCAGCGCTATCCCACACTTGCCTTCGGAAACTACGTCGACAGGTCCGCGCCAGGCTCGCCCTGGGGCACCTGCCACGACAATTTCCTCTTCCGTCCGCAAGAGGCAGCCGACGGAAGTGTGCGCTATCCGGAGGCATCGCGCCTCACGCCCGGCTATTGCAGCCTGTCGATGCTCTTCACCGATTGGAACCGGTCGGGCGAACCGGCACTGCGGATCTCCAACGACCGGCAATATTACCGCGGCGGCGAAGAACAGCTCTGGGCGGTTGCGCCTGGACGCCCGCCCCGGCCCTACCGCAAATCCGACGGCTGGCAGCACCTGACGATCTGGGGCATGGGCATTGCCTCGGTCGATCTCGATGTCGACGGCTTTCCCGAATATGCGCTGACCAGCATGGGCGACACCAAGCTGCAGAAGCTGGATGTTGAAAGCGACGAGACGGTGCCGGTCTACCAGGACGTCGCCTTCGATCTCGGCGTGACCGCCCACCGTCCCTATGCCGGTGCGGACCTGAAGCCGTCCACCGGCTGGCACTCGGAATTCCAGGACGTCAACAATGACGGTCTCTGGGACCTCTTCATCGCCAAGGGCAATGTCGAGGCGATGCCGGACTTTGCCGCCTACGATCCGGACAATCTTCTGCTGGGCCAATGGGACGGCAAGTTCACCGAGACCGGAGATACGGCCGGGATTGCGCTGAACCGGCGCGGACGCGGCGCAGGTCTCGCCGATCTCAACGCGGACGGACTGGTGGATCTCGTCGTGGTCAATCGCGCGGGCCCCGTCAGCCTGTTCCGCAATGTCGGCAAGGGCACTGCCGACGCGCCCAAACAGATCGGCAACTGGCTCGCCGTCGATATCCGCCAGCCGGGCCAGGCCAACAGGCGCGCCGTCGGCGCCAAGATCAGCGTCAAGACCGGCAACCGGACGATTGTGAAGGACGTACAGGTGGGCGCGGGTCACGCCTCCGGCCAGATGGGGTTCATTCACTTCGGCCTCGGTGTCGCCGAGCGGGCGAGCGTGCGCATCAAATGGCCCGACGGGGACTGGAGCCATGCCTATCGCGTCTTTGCCAACGGCCATGTGATCATCGAACGCGGGGCGGAGAAGGCAAAGCTCTGGTATCCGGAATAATTTTTGTCATCAGTGGAAAACGCCCGCTGGGAAACCAGGAACGGGGGCACACGACCCGAAAAACCTTGTTTTCGCGTATCTTGCGGGCGCTAGCCTGTGCCGTACGGCATCCGAGTTATCCCCAGTACGGGAGATGCGAGCCCTTCGCCGGCGCTTTCGCCACCTCAAGGCGGCAAAAGACACATTTACACCAAAAATTTACCATGTGATTATCGCATGGTTTGCTGGCTTCCAGGGCAATGGGAGGCGGCAACGAGTAAACCAAGGTGGGCAACCGGTATGTTTTCGCTGTTCTTTTTCGGAGCCTTACTCTACGGCGCTGTAACGCTCGTATTCCTGATCATGTCGTCCTCGGAGCTGCTTGAAAGCGGTCTGAGCACGCCAGGCAGGCTCGCAGGCGTTCTGGTGACGTCGGTTTTCTGGCCGGTCACACTCCTGACGGTCTCGTTCCTGGTGCTTAACCAGGCGCTTGCAACAAGACTTCTTCCCCAGTCCGGCACGTCTCCGCTGCACTTTTCGCACCGGTCCCACTGACCCTCTGCCGCGACGGTTCTAGCGGGCGATAGACCTGTCCCAGTGTATCCGGTGAAGGTCTGTCCTTTTTCCCATCGTGCCATTTGATGGGCAGTGGCCGGCATCTTCGATGCAATTGGTCGAACCGCTTCGGTTCAAGACAATTGATGTTGGTGTGGTGATTTTGAAAGTCACTTCACTGGCGAAGCAATCGCCCTCGCGTATTTCAAGTGCGAAACCCACACTGGAAACATATAGTTGCCAGTCACCCAGTGCTGGTTTGGAGGATCGGAATTGGCGGACTGTGTTTTTTGCAGGATTGTCAGCGGCCAGATACCAGCGCACGTCGTTCATGAGGACGATCTTGTTCTGGTCATCATGGACATAGGACACGTCAACCCCGGTCATACGCTGGTTTTGTCGAAGATCCATGTCGAGACGCTCATGGATGCCGACGAAGACCTGGCCGCGCATATGTTTCGCATCGCAAACAGGCTGGCGAAGGCCGTTGAAAAGGCTTTTCAATGTGACGGCGTAACCGTTCTGCAGGCGAACAGACCGGCAGGTTTTCAAACCGTCCCGCATCTTCACCTTCATGTCTTGCCGCGTCTTGCAAACGACGGGGTCGGGCTTGTCTGGCCGGCAAAAAACCCTTCCCAGGAATTGCTTGCCCGATATGCAGCGAGTCTGAAGGGTTTGCTGGACTGATACGCCTGCAACGGCTTTCCATGCCCCGGAACCGCTGATCCGCATGCCATGCCGTAAATTTCATCAGGCATCTTTTTCAGGCTAAGCATCTGTTTTTCAGCAATTTTATTGCTGATTTTTTGCCTCAAGTTTTTAATTGTTCCAAAAAAAATTTGACTAACTGTTCAAATTTTCTTCCAATGCAGATGTGAGCCTCCTCATAAAACGAAGGAGGCCGAGTTTTATAACGATCGCCAACCTTCCGGAGATCTCCATGACCCAGACCAAAGCCGGCCCGGATATTGCCGCCGGGCGCTTGCCTGAGGACGTATACGCAGAGAATTTCAGCGACCTGCACCCGCTGCTGGATGCGCATGAAGCCCATGTCGAAGCGGACCGCTGCTACTTCTGCTATGACGCGCCCTGCATGCAGGCCTGCCCGACCAGCATCGACATTCCGCAGTTTATCCGCCAGATCTCGACCGGCAACCCGACCGGGGCCGCCAAGACGATCTTTGCCCAGAACATTCTCGGCGGCATGTGCGCCCGGGTCTGTCCGACCGAGACCCTGTGCGAACAGGTCTGCGTACGCGAGGTCGCCGAAGGCAAGCCGGTGAAGATCGGCCAGTTGCAGCGCTACGCCACCGACCATTTCATGGAAAGCAATGAAGCGACGCCGTTTACGCGCGCTCCAGCCACCGGCAAGAAGGTCGCCGTCGTCGGCGCCGGGCCCGCTGGCCTTTCCTGCGCGCACCGTCTCGCCGTGCACGGCCATGAGGTTACCCTCTTCGACGCCCGCGCCAAGGCCGGCGGCCTCAACGAATTCGGCATCGCCTCCTACAAGTCGGTCGACAATTTTGCAGCCCGCGAGGTGGAATTCATCCTCTCCATCGGCGGCATCACGCTGAAGACCGGACAACGCCTCGGCGAAAACCTCGACCTGGCGTCGCTCCGGGCCGAGTATGACGCGGTGTTCCTCGGCATCGGCCTTGGCGGCGTCAACGCGCTCGGCCTTGAGGGCGAGGACAAGGACGGCTCCATCGACGCGGTCGACTACATTGCCGAGTTGCGCCAGGCAAAGGACCTCTCCAAGCTGCCGGTCGGCCGCAACATCGTCGTCATCGGCGGCGGCATGACGGCGGTCGATATCGCCGTTCAGACCAGGCTTCTGGGCGCCGACGACGTCACCATCGCCTACCGCCGTGGCCAGGAACGCATGAATGCGTCCGACTACGAGCAGCAGCTGGCACAGACCAACGGCGTCAAGATCCTGACCTGGGCCCAGCCCAAGGCACTCGTTGCCGAGAACGGCGCGATCACCGCGATTGAACTGGAGCGGACCGAAGAGCAGAATGGTTCACTTGCAGGCACCGGCGAGATCGTGACCCTGCCCGCGGACATGGTCTTCAAGGCCGTCGGCCAGACCCTGGTCGCAGCCGACCTTGGCGGTTCGCTCACCCTGGAAAAGGGCCGGATCGTGGTCGGCGCGGACCGCAGAACGAGCCTCGCCGATGTCTGGGCGGGCGGAGACTGCGTCCTTGGAGGCGAGGACCTGACCGTTGCCGCCGTCGAGGACGGCAAGATCGCCGCCGAGAGCATCAACACCGCCCTGAGCGCCTGATTTTTCAGACAGCGCCCGGTGTTTCGGATTTCAAGGGAGAGCCGACATGGCTGACTTGCGTACCAATTTCATCGGCATCAAATCGCCGAACCCGTTCTGGCTGGCCTCCGCGCCGCCAACCGACAAGGAATACAACGTCGTCCGGGCCTTCAAGGCCGGCTGGGGCGGTGTCGTCTGGAAGACGCTCGGGGAAGATCCGGCGGTCGTCAATGTCAACGGCCCGCGCTACGGCGCGATCCATGGCAAGGACCGCCAGCTGATCGGCCTCAACAATATCGAACTGATCACCGACCGGCCGCTGGAAGTGAACCTGCGCGAAATCAAGCAGGTGAAACGCGACTGGCCGGACCGCGCGCTCGTCGTCTCGCTGATGGTGCCCTGCGAGGAGCAGAACTGGATCGATATCCTCCGCCGTGTCGAGGAGACCGAAGCGGACGGCGTCGAGCTGAACTTCGGCTGCCCGCACGGCATGAGCGAACGCGGCATGGGCTCGGCCGTCGGCCAGGTGCCGGAATATATCGAGATGGTCACCCGCTGGGTGAAGCAGCATTCGCGCATGCCCTGCATCGTCAAGCTGACGCCGAACATCACCGACGTGCGCAAGCCCGCCCAGGCCGCCAAGGCGGGTGGTGCGGATGCCGTCTCTCTGATCAACACCATCAACTCCATCGTGGGCGTCGATCTCGACATCATGTCGCCGTCGCCATCGGTTGACGGCAAGGGTGCCCATGGCGGCTATTGCGGCCCGGCGGTGAAGCCGATCGCGCTGAACATGGTGGCGGAAATCGCCCGCGACCCGGCAACACACGGCCTGCCGATCTCCGGCATCGGCGGTATCACCACCTGGCGCGATGCGGCCGAGTTCATGGCCCTCGGCGCCGGCACGGTTCAGGTCTGCACCGCGGCAATGACCTACGGCTTCAAGGTGGTCGAGGACATGACTGCCGGCCTCAGCGACTGGATGGACGAGAAGGGCTACACCTCCGTTGACCAGTTCACCGGCATGGCCGTACCGAATGTTTCCGACTGGCAGTATCTGAACCTCAACTACATCGCCAAGGCCAAGATCAACCAGGATCTCTGCATCCAGTGCGGCCGCTGCCACATTGCCTGCGAGGACACATCCCACCAGGCGATCACCAACATGGTCAATGGCGCGCGCATGTTCGAGGTGATCGACGAGGAATGCGTCGGCTGCAATCTGTGCGTCAATGTCTGCCCGGTGGAAGACTGCATCACGCTGGAGCCGATGGCCGCCGGCAGCATCGACCCGCGCACCAGGAAGCCGGTCGAGAAGGACTACGCCAACTGGACGACCCATCCGAACAACCCGATGGCCGTCAAGGAAGCCGCCGAGTAAGCAGCGACCCGGCGGTCACCTACCACGCGGGCAGGCTCCTCCCCTGCCCGCGTTTTTTATAGCCCGATCGAAAGATCGGGCCTGACAAGCATCAGCCAGACGATTGCGAGCACCGCGAAGAACGCCGGAAAGCCGCAGGCGAACCAGATGCGGTAGAGGCGGTGATAGGCCTTGGGCAGCGCCGACCCGGCTTCTGCCGCCGCGAGCGCCAGTTTGCGCAGGCGGATCTGGATCCAGACCACCGGCAGCCAGAAGATCCCGACAAGGACATAGAGGCAGAGCGACAGGAACACCCAGCCTTCCAGGAGCGGCCAGCCGATTTCGCGTGCCAGAAGATAGCCCGTGACCGGCTGGAAGACAGCAGCTGTTGCCGTGAAGACCGTATCCGCCAGCACGACTATGCCGGCGACATGGGCAATCAGCACCGGACTGCGCGAGCGGTTCGAGATCACCATGAAGAAGGCGATACCCGCCCCCGTGCCGAGCAGCACGCAGGCGCCGATGACATGGGCGAAACGCAGGAGGTCAAGCCACATCAGCGGTCCTCCAGAACCAGGGCAACGAGAAGCGCCAGCATCATGGCGGGCAGGACCTTGACCATCGGACCGAGCGGATCGGCCCAGAGATCCGGCGTCATTACGGTGGCGCCAAGGAGGTAAGCTGCGGAAAGCGCTATCATTCCGAGGCAGGCAGGCCTGCACCAGCGGCGGACGAGCACTGCCAGCCCCAGCGCGATGTCGGCAATCCCTCCTCCCGTCACGGCAAATTCCGCAAATCCGGCCGGGATGCCGCGTCCGGTCAAAATGGCCATAGCCTCGGCATGGGAGAAAAACCCGATCCCGCCGGAGAGCAGCCAGAAAAGCGACAGACAACCGATCGATGCCGGAAGGGCAAGATAAAGGCGCGCAAAGAACCGCTCCTGCGTACTGGCAGGCAACCGTTGCAGGGTCTCGTTCAAGGGAGACATCGGCGCCCCACCGCGCTTCAGCCACTCATCTGGTTTCCCGGTGATGCCGGATTGCAGCGGCCGGAGCGCGTTTGTGCGCAAGGGTGAGCGCCAGCCGAGCCAGCCGAGCGCATCGGCGAGACGGCCGAGCAGCATCACCGGCGCGCGCGGCACGCTCACGCAAATGCGCCAGGGCGCATAGCCAAGCCAGGACCGGACCTTCGCCGTCAGTTCCGGAAAAGTCTGCACGCCGTCTTCCGTCAGGTCGGCCACAAAGCGGCTGCCACGCAGGCCGTCCGCGCACTCGGCAACCGCTTCGGCGACATCATCGACGTGAACGGTCTGGACCCTGGCGCCGGCAAAGATCCGTGCACCGGCAATCGGCAGGGCTGCTGCGGCGCGCAGCAGCGCCGTACCGCCATAGGCTTCCGGCCCCAGAACCAGCACCGGCCGCAGGACGATCCAGTCGAGAGCGGACGCCATGATGATGGCATCACCGTTGGCCTTGGTGCGGAAGAAGGCGGTCGAAGCGTTCGGGGAAACGCCCGCGGCCGAAATCTGGATGAGCCGCGTGTCCGTCTCCGCAAGGGCTTCGACAATGCGGAGGACAGCGGTTTCATGGATGGCGGCAAGACTGTCGCGCGCGCCGTCCTGAAGGGCGCCGGACGCGTTGACGACGATGTCGGCTCCCGCCAGCATCGATTTCCATTCTACCAGGCCGGTCTTGCCGAAATCGCAGTAGACCCAGTCGAGATCCGGGAAGGCCCGCCGGGCAGCAGCCCGGGAGCGGCCGGCACAGGTGACATGAAATCCACGTGCCAGCAACGCCCGTACGCAGGCCGCGCCAATGAACCCGTACGCACCGAGGACGATCGCCTTTTTCATGAACCCGCCTTGTGCAAGGAACCAGGAATTCCGGGAAGAAACTAGCCTATCGGGCCGAGGCACGGGCCCTGTTTCCGGCACTGTCTTGCAAGTAGTCCCGTTGTCCGGAGAAGGGCTGCGGCTTGCCAAAAAGGTAACCTTGCAGGAATTCGCATCCGGCTTCGGTCAGGAAGGTGCGTTGCGCTTCGGTTTCGACGCCCTCGCCGACACTCTGCATTCCCATGACCTTTGCAAGGCTGAGCATGGACCTGACGAGCTGGTCCGCCTCCCCATCCTGGCCAATGCGGGAGACGAAGCTGCGGTCGATCTTCATCTTGTCGAAGCGGAACTTGTGCAGATAGCTGAGACTGGAATAGCCCGTGCCGAAGTCGTCGATCGCGAGACCGACATTCAGATCGCGCAGTCTCAGGAACGTTTCGCGGGTGTCCGGACTTTCCTCGAGCATCAGATCTTCGGTGATTTCCAGGATCAGGCGCTCCGGCGGAAAGCGGTATCTTGCCAAAAGTGACCCAACCAGGTCGGCAAAGCCGGCCTTTCGGATCTGGCTGGTGCACACATTGACGGAGACGCCGACGCCTGTCCAGGATGCGGCTTCGCACAGCGCCTGCTCCAGCACCCAGGCCCCGATTTCCGGCATCAGCTCCGCATCCTGGGCTATCGGCAGGAACATGGCGGGTGACACCAGGCCGCGTTCGGGGTGACGCCAGCGGAGCAGGGCTTCGTAGAAAGCGGTTTCGCCGCTGTCCGCCTTGACGATCGGCTGGTAGAACAGTTCCAGCTGGTGATCACGCAGGGCCCCATCCAGTTCGATCCGGATCTCGCGTCGCTCGCGCAGCCTGTCGTCCATGTGACGGTCGTAGAATCTGAAGGTGCTCTTGTCCTCGGCCTTGCACCGCTGAAGCGCAATATCGGAGGACCGGATAAGCGCGTGCAGGGTGTCGCCATGATCCGGATACCGGGCGATGCCGGCACTCACCGACGTTGCGATGCGCTTGCCGTCAAAATCGACCGGCTGGCGAAGTGCCTCGAACAGGCGTGGCATCTCCGCCATTACCTGCTCGCGGGTTTCCCATCGTTCCGTCAGGATCAGGAATTCATCGCCGCCGACCCGGCCAACGAGGTCGAACGGATCGAGGATCTGGCGGATGCGGTCGGCCTCGGTCACGATCAGGCTGTCACCCGCCGTATGGCTGTGAATGTCATTCACCTGTTTCAGGTTGTCGACATCAAGATAGATGACCCAGGCACCTTTCGACCTCGCCTTGCAGAGGTTGAGCCGTTTCGACGCCGTTGCGTGGAAATAACCGCGCGAGAGGAAACCCGTCAGGTTGTCGTGATTGGCCGCATACCGGGCTTCCTGTTCCCTTTCCGCAAGCCGGCGTTTCGCATTTGCATTCTGGCGCAGCGTTATCAGGGCGATCGTCAGGATGATGCCGAGAGCAATAATCAGCACCGGTATGGACGACAGGATGATCGACGAAGCCCGGCTCACGGGGTACCAGGCCAGATACCCGATGGTCTTGTCCGCGGCGTTGCTCAGCGGGACGCCGATCATGTCCTGCGGAACGTCCTTCGCGAAAGTCAGGTTGTCGAGCGACAGTTTCGCCAGCAGATTGCTGAGATGATTTGCGTCAATTTCAAAGGCTGTCACAAGGATGTTCGGCGGAGCTTCCACCATCCAGATGCCACCGGGGTCGGGCACGATCGCAAAGGCGGCAACGATATAAGGCCTGCCATCAATCTCGATAACGTCAACGCCGGAGACATCCTTCAGTCTGCCGGCGAAACGAATGTCTCCGCCGTCCGATTTGACCAGGCTTGCGGCATATTGCGCACGTATCGTCTGGAGTGTTCCCGATATGCCAGCCTCGATCTGGTCCCGGTAGAAGTCCGCAGTCTTTCTACCGTAGAGGTCGGCGGCGAACACGACGTTGCCTCTCTGATCGAGAAGTGCGGTGTAGTCGCGCATGAAATCCAGGGCCATGTCGACGCCGAAGCGGCTCTGGATCCAGTCGTTCGACCGGTTGGTCTCGATGTTCTGGTAGGCAGCGTTTGAAGCGGCGTAGCGCTCCATTTCCTCCAGAAGCAGCGCCTTGTGATTTTCAAATACACGGGAAACGGATCGCAGTTCACGTTGCGCGGCTTCCTGCTCGGACACGACAATCTTGAACAGGACCGCGCCGAAGGAAACGATGACGGCGCAGAACATCAGGAGTATCACAAGACCCGACGGCAAACCGAACACGGTTGATCCAGTGCTGCGCAGCCCGGCCGCCGCTTCACTCCGGTGTTCCTTGTCAGTTTGACTTTTGTCTGTTTTTTCAGACAGAGCGCGCATTCAAGATCTGTTTCCTGCAGGTCGGTCGGTGTTGCATTCTCGACGGAAACCCTTAATTTTTCTACTTGGTTGTGAAAAGGCAATCTACCAAAACCTTCCGGTGTAACCTGCTGTATCAGGAGCCCAAACATCAAAAGCGATGGTAAAAACACGCAGGGATCCAAAGCGCTCCTGACCGCATCCTTGAGCCTGTGCGGCATTATCGGGTTCTGGGGCGTCATCGATCCCTCAAGCCTTCTTGCTGTCGCCAGTACGGTCGTCGATCAGTATTTTGTCAGCCGCGGCTGGTTCGTGATGCTATCGGTCACCGTGATGCTGTTGTTCTGCCTCGGACTGACGGTCACCAGGTTCGGTGACATCAGATTGGGTGCCGATACCGACCGGCCGGAGTATTCCACGCCGACATGGCTTGCCATGCTGTTTGCGGCGGGAATGGGGGTTGGACTTCTGTTCTGGGCCGTTGCGGAGCCCCTGACACATTTCCATTTCGCGAAGGAGGCACTTCCGGCTCCGATTGCCGCGGAACAGGCATTGCTGGCGGCAAATTTCAACTGGGGTATCCATGCCTGGGCAATCTACGGAACCACCGCACTGGCAATAGCCTATTTCAGCTACCGGCGCGGTGCTCCCATGCTGGTCAGCGGTCCGGTAAAGAACCTGTTTCCGGGAGAAACCTGGGCAAGCGCCGTTGGCTGGATCTCCGACTTCATGGCGATTACCGCAATCGCTATCGGTGTCGGAGGCTCGATGGCCATGGGTGTCTTTCAGGTGGCCGACGGCATAGCCGTCATTTTCGATGTTCCATCGGCACCGATGCCCCTTGTCGGTGCGGTATTCCTTCTGATGATAGCCGCCTATGTTCCGCCGCTGTTGGTTGATCTCGGCAGCGGCATGGCCCGGCTGTCGAACATCGCGATGTCACTCGCCATCGGACTTGTCGTCTACACGATCGTCCTCGGACCATCCGAATACCTGATGAATTCCATTATTGGCGGCATTGGAAACTATGTTTCGGTAGTGATCCCGCGAGGACTGGAAACCTACACCTTCTATGGCAACGAGATCAGCAGATGGTTTCAGGACTGGACGCTCACCTACATGGTCTGGTGGATAGCCTGGGGCCCGTTTGTCGGCGTTTTCGTGGCGCGCATTTCCAAAGGACGCACAATCCGGGAATTCGTTCTTGGCGTGTTGATCGGGCCGACCCTGTTTTCCACGATCTGGTTCGGTGCCTTTGGTGGCATCGGCATCTACGAAGCTCTTGACGGCCAGGGCGAACTCCTGGCCATGACCCAGTCCAACGTCGAGCGCGTGACTTTTGCGCTGCTAGATCGGCTGCCCTTCGCAACACTGACAACACTGGCAACGATGCTTGCGGCGTTCCTGTTTATCGTGACGAGTGTGGTCAGCGCGGCGTTTGTGCTGGGCACGTTTTCGACCGGCGGAGATCCCGACCCCAAGCCAAGGGTGCGGCTGGTCTGGGGCTGCCTGCTGGGTGTGCTCGGCGCGGCGATGATCATGTCGGGCTCGACACAGGCAGTAAAGACATTGATCGCACTCGGTGCCTTGCCGTTCGTGTTCATCACGGTCCTCCTGCTGGCATGCCTTGTCCGGGCGCTCATTCAGGATGCCGGGAAAGGAGCGGGCCCATGCTGATCGGAGATCCGCTCGACACCCTGATGAACCTGGGCACGTTTTGCTTCATCGGCGCGATGATCTGGCTGGTGGTGCGCAAAGCGCCCTGAAGCGTTTCACAGTTAGATTGCGAAAAAAGGCCGCCCAACAGGACGGCCTTTCATCGGTTTTACCATACTGTCTGAAGGATCAGAGCTTGTCGGTCACCGCGGTCGATGTAGCGCCAGCGTCCGGCTCCTTGGAGATGACCGGGTCGGAACCGCCGCTCAGCAGCGACTTCACCGTCCGCTGGTAGGCTTCCATGTCGAGCTTGCCGTCGGAACCGTCAACGAGTTTGTTGATCTCGCCGACCATGCGGATCTGGTGCTCTTCGGTCTGGGCGCCGGTGGCGTCGTTTTCCAGCACGATCTCGGCAGCTTCCTCAGGGTTTTCAGCCGAGTAGGCCCAACCCTTCATCGAGGCTTTCACGAAACGGGCCAGCTTGTCGACCATTGCCGGGTCTTCCAGGCTCGATTCCAGCACATAGAGACCGTCTTCCAGCGTCGCCACGCCTTGGTCTTCATACTTGAAGACGACCAGGTCCTCGGCCGGAATACCGCCGTCGATCACCTGCCAATATTCGTTGTAGGTCATCGTGGAGATGCAGTCGGCCTGCTTCTGCAGCAGCGGGTCAACGTTGAAGCCCTGCTTCAGGACGGTGACGCCATCCGCGCCGCCCTCGGTCGAAATGCCGAGCTGGCTCATCCAGGACAGGAACGGGTATTCGTTGCCGAAGAACCAGACACCGAGGGTCTTGCCCTTGAAGTCTTCCGGCGAGGTGATGCCGGTATCCTTGCGGCAGGTCAGCATCATGCCGGACTTCTTGAACGGCTGGGCGATGTTGACCAGCGGCACACCCTTTTCGCGCGAGGCAAGTGCGGACGGCATCCAGTCGATGATGACGTCGGCACCGCCGCCGGCGATCACCTGCGGCGGCGCGATGTCCGGACCGCCCGGCTTGATCGTCACGTCGAGGCCTTCCTCGTCATAGAAGCCCTTGTCCTTGGCCACGTAGTAGCCGGCAAACTGGCCCTGGGTCACCCATTTCAGCTGCAGCGTCAGCTCGTCCGCGGCCTCGGCCGCGCCGGAGACCAGGCTTGCGCCCAAGACGGATGCAAGCGCCAGACTTTTCAATGCCTTCATTGCCATTCCCCTACTGGTTATGGGCAGATCCCCGATCGGTTCCGCCCTTCTCTGGAATTTATGTCACCCTTCGCCGATGCGGTTCGAAAGCGGTTCCCATCCGCTTTGCCTCACTATGAGGCACGTTCCGGCGATCCGGTCGCGTCCGGCGTCGGGGCATTTTGCCTTCTCGACCACCTTCGCTGACCATTTGGTCAAGAAAATCTAGAAAGGTGCCCCATCACTGGTCAAGGTTATTTTTTGTTCAAGGCGGTTTGGACGCACCGAATGGTAAAAATACGGCGGAAACAGAAGTTGTGATACCGGGGTCTGAGATTTTTGGTTGCCTGCCGTTCCGTCAGTGGAAACATACTCGAGCTGCATAGGGAGGAGTGTCCGGCCGAGAACCTGAAAAGGCTGCGGCCGGCGATGCCAATGGATCCAAAAAGATGATTTCCAAAGCGAACCTGGATTATCAGCCTCTGCCGCTGCCCGACCGGAGACAGTTCAACGACGCCGAAATGCTGCAGCGGGCGGAAGAGTTCTACGAGGATGTGCGCACCCGCCACACGGTGCGCCAGTTCACTGGCCAGCCGGTGGACCGGTCCCTCATCGAGACCTGCGTGCGCGCCGCGGGCACTGCCCCGAGCGGGGCCAACCACCAGCCCTGGCATTTCGTGGCAATCTCCGAGCCGGACCTGAAGCGCAAGATCCGCCTTGCCGCCGAGGAAGAGGAACGCCGCTTTTACGATGGCGGTGCCGGCGACGAATGGATCAAGGCACTGGAGCCGATCGGAACCAACGCCGAAAAGCCGCATCTGGAAATCGCCCCCTGGCTGATCGTCATCTTCGCACAGCGCTGGGGCACCTATGACGATGGCACCCGCTACAAGCACTATTACGTGCCTGAAAGCGTCGGCATCGCCACCGGCCTGTTGATCACGGCCCTGCACCATGCGGGTCTGTCGACGCTGACCCACACACCCAACCCGATGAAATTCCTCAACGACATTCTCGGGCGACCGGACGCGGAGAAACCCGTCATGATCCTCGCCGTCGGCCACCCGGCCGAAGACGCGACGGTTCCGGCGGTGGCGACGATCAAGAAGCCGCTGGAAGAGATAATGAGCGTGTTCGAGGGGTAGGGAAAGGCGGCACATTTCCATCAGCCTCATCCTGAGGAGCCGCTTCAGCGGCGTCTCGAAGGATAGGCCGCTTGCGCTGGAGTGTGCGGCCCATCCTTCGAGACGCGCGCGAGCGCGCTCCTCAGGATGAGGATGAAGGTATCAGACAGGCTGCCAGACCGGTCAGCCCTCACCCCGTCACATGTGTCGGTGCCGACGCCACGTTGGCCTTGATTTTCTCGATGAGATCCTTGCGGTCCTGGCTGCCGTCGGCGGCGTAGTTGAGGTTCTTGAAGAGCGATGTCTGCTCCGTGAAGAACTTCCTGACCGCGGCCTTTTCCTCGAAGGCGAAGTCCGTCCGGGCGATGCGGTAGACCAGGTCGAAAGTCTCCTGCTGGCGCTTCAAGGGAGCGGAGACATCGATATCGTCAAAGGCGTCCTGCTGCAGGTAGACCATGTCGAGAAACAGCGCCTTCTGCTGGATGACAAAGTCCTCGGTCGAGATGCCTTCCTCGCCGGTCACCTGCATCATGCGGGTGATGTCGTCGCCATCTTGGAGAAGCTCGATCATCTCCTCCACCCGCGGCACCCAGTCCGGGCCGATATTTGCCGCATACCAGTCGCCGAGCTGGACGTGGTAGCGCGACCAGGAAAGCAGCGGATCGACCGCCGGGTAGAAGCGCTTGTAGGCGCGCTCGGAAGAGAGGCCGAGGAAGGTCTTGACCGTGCCGAGGGTCGACTGGGTGACAGGTTCCTCGAAATTGCCGCCGGCGGGTGAGACCGTGCCGATCATGGTGAGGGAGCCGGTGTCGCCGCTTGCGGTCCTGAGCACGCCTGCACGCTCGTAAATGCCCTTGATGGCGCTGTCGAGATAGGCCGGGAAGGCTTCCTCTCCCGGGATTTCCTCCAGTCGGCCCGAGGTCTCACGCATTGCCTGGGCCCAGCGTGAGGTGCTGTCGGCGATCAGCAGCACGTCGTAGCCCATCTGGCGGTAATATTCGCCGAGCGTGATGCCGGTATAGATCGAGGCCTCGCGGGCGGCGACCGGCATGGAGGACGTGTTGCAGATGATGACCGTGCGGTCCATCAGCGTTCCGTCACCGGACGGGTCAGGCTGGTGCGGGAATTCGGTGATGGTCTCCACCACTTCACCCGCACGCTCGCCGCAGGCGACCACGATCACGATATTGACCGCCGAGAAGCGCGAGATCAGCGATTGCAGCACCGTCTTGCCCGCACCGAAGGGCCCCGGTATGCAGCCCATGCCGCCACGGGCGATCGGGAAGAAGGTGTCGATCAGGCGCAGCGTGGTAATCAGCGGCTCGCTCGGATAGAGCCGCTCGCTGCGGCCGGCCTTGACGAGGCCTTCGGGGAGCGCCCGGCGCACCGGCCAGTGCTGCACCAGGGTCAGGTCGCGCGTTTCGCCCCGGTCGTTCTTCAAGGTCGCTACCACCTCGTTGATGGTAAAAGTGCCCTCGCGGATGCGGTCGACGGTCCAAGTGCCCGTCAGGCCGAAGGGTGCCATGATCCGGTGCTCGAACCGGCCCTCGGGAACGGTGCCGAGCGTGTCGCCCGCCTTGATCGTGTCGCCGGATTTCACCTTCGGCTCGAAGGACCATTTGCGGGTCTGGTCGAGCACGTTGGTCAGGACACCGCGCGGCAGGAAGAAGCCGTGTTCGGCGGCGATATCCGCCAGAGGGTTCTGCAGTCCGTCGAAGACCGTGCTGAGGAGGCCAGGCCCCAGGGCCACAGACAGCATTTCGCCGCTCTGGATGACCTTGTCGCCGACGCGAACGCCCGACGTGCTTTCAAAGACCTGCGCCTCGGCCGATGAACCGCGCACCCGCAGCACTTCCGCCTTGAGGTATTCCCGCGGCCGGCCGTCACGCTCCGGCCCATGCGGAATGATATAGACCACCTCGTTCTTGATGAGCGGCGCATCCCCGAGTGGCGACAGGGTCACGAGGTCATCCTGCACGGCGACGATTTCCGCGGTGGGCTCGGGAAGCTGGACGTGGCTCGTCATGTCGGGAGTTCCTCAAAGAGAGTGGATGTGTCCGGTGTCCGGTCCGGGCCGGCCCTGTCCGGCACGGGTGCATCGCCAAGGGCCTGGGCGACGAGCGTCTCCAGGCGCGCACGCGCATCGGCCTCGTTATACCGGGACCAGCGTTCGACGATGACCCAGCGCAGCGCGTAGATCACGACGGCCTCGAAATCGAATTCATGCAAGGTGCCGTAGTGGCCGAGCTGGCGGAACACCTCGGTCAGGACAAGCCGTTCCATGGCGATGTGGTCGCCCTGCTGCAGCAGGCGATGTGCTTCGCCGACCCAGGGCATGAAATGGCCGAGCCCGAAGGCGGGGTCGTTCCAATTGGCCTTGATCCGTCCGCACCATCGGCCGTAACCCCAGGTCTCGATATCACCGGCGCTTTCCTGGCCATCGCGGCGGCGGCGGAGGGCCGCGATCAGCGTACGCGTTTCCATGCGCGCGACGACCAGATGCTGCAGGTCGGGATAGTCGTTCAGATCCGCCATGACCGCCTTTGCCCGCCGGATGACATCGATGTCCCGCTCATAACGGGCGACCCCCGCCCATGCGGTGATCTCCACCACTTCGCGCAGCAGACTTGCATGGTCCGGTTCCAGCATCGCTAGACGCTGCTTCAGCCGGAACTCCGAGATCGGCACGTCCTTGCGCGAAAACAGTTTGCCGAGATGCGGCAGACTGACCACCAAGGCGATATATTGGTGCGGCCGGCTCATGGTCAGCGCAGGACCCCTTCCATGACCGCTCTGAGGCGCGGCTGCAGGTGCCGTTTCAGCAGCGTCGCGATCGCCTCCCCGGTAAGGTCGATGGCAACGTTGCGGTCGGTCAGCTTCACCTTGATGCCGTCGAACCCGGGTGCGGTGGAGAAGGTGACGCCGTCGCGCAGGGCCTGACCCGCCAGGGCAATGACGAAATGGGTCAGCGTGCCCGGCTCCACCGCTTCCGGCGACTGTTTCAGCTCTTCGAAGGACACCACTTTTTCCGGCAGCACGATTTCCATCGGCTCGGCATCGCTGATCGAAGCGTTGTCCCTGGCGTTGGCCGCCATGGCGAGGATCAGCTTCTTCAGGAATTCCTGGTCGGCGAGGCTTGTCGCCACGAGGCGGCCGGCTTCCTGCTGGATGCGGTCGTCGAGTTCGTTGCGCAGCGTCAGGACGAGATCGCGCGCGGCGACCTTCAGACCGTCTTTCGTCGCCGCTTTCTCCTTCGCGGCCTCGGCTCTCGCGGCGGCGACGAGGCCGTCGGCCTTCTGCTGCGCCGCTGCGACAATCTCTTCCGCCTTTTGCCTTGCCTTGGTGAGAAGGGCGTCGGCTTCGGCCTGGCCGGCGGCAACGCCTTCCGTTTTCAGCCGGTCGATCAGCGCCTGGACACCGGCGCCGGCAGCGTTTTCCAGGTCCTGTGTCCCATTGTGCTTGGCCATCACCGCCTCCTAAGCCGGGATCGAGCCGGCCAGAACCAGCGCGAAGACCAGTGCGAAGACCGAAAAGCCTTCGAGCACGGCGGCCGGTGCCAGCGAAATGCCGAAGATCTCGGGCTTGGCCTTGGAAGCATGAATGGCCGAGGCAAGGACCTCGCCCTGGCGGATGCCCGTGTAGAGCATGGTGATACCGGAGAGCAGGCCAATGCCGAAAAGGGCCGCGCCGCTGGCTGCGTCGATGGTTCCCCGCTGCAGCGAGAACATGATCACGATGCCATAGATGACCTGGGAGGAAGGCATCAGCGAAACGCCGATGAAACGGCCATAACCGCCATCGCTGTCGAGCATGGCGCCGATGGCGGCGCTGCCGGCGAGCGCGCAGCCCCAGGCGCTGCCGATGGCGCCGAGCGCGACCGGAGCGAACAGGCCCAACCAGCCGAGAGCCACAACGAATTCGTTCACAGGCGTGTCTCCTCTTTCTTGAACGGACGGAAGGGCGTGCCCTCGTCCCGCAAACCCCAATTGAAAAACTCGATGACGTTCAGCCGCAGGCCGTGCACGCAGCCGGCGATAAGGCCGAGGCCGATGTTTATGCCGTGGCCGATGACGAGAACCGCAATGGCGATCAGGAGGCCGACGCCGTGGACAGCATGGTTGAGCTGACCGGACAGTGAATTGATGGTTTCCGCCAGCGAGGCCGCGGCAAGGCCGAGAGCGAAGAGACGCATGTAGCTGAGGACGTCGGAGAAGATGTTGACCACACGTGCCAGTGCCGCCAGCCCATCAAAGACCCTGAGACCGCCTGCCTTGAGGCTGTCGACCTTGCGATCGCTGCCGAAAAAGCCGACCAGCAGCAGGCCTGCAACAATTGAGGCGGGCCCTGCGGTCGCAAAGACGGTGTCCTGTCCGAGATAGGTGGCCAGGCCGCCAAGAGCTACCAAGCACCAGCCCGCGGGCTGCATGCGGCCACTCAGGGAGTGCTCATGCAGCACCCGCATCAAGTTGGCGATCACGATATGGACGACGCCGATCGTCAGCGTGATCTTCATCATGGTGTCGACATCCTTCAGATGCAGCACCTTCAGGTGATCGAGCAAACTGCCGGCAGGCGGCGCAACGCCGAAATAGCTGCCGGTGGCAACGCCAAAGAGCGTCGTCGAGATCATCAGCCAAACCGACATGCGGAAGAGGCGCCTTGCCTGCGGAGAACCTGTGAAACGGCCACGGAAGAGAAACAGCGCCAGAAGCAGCAGCAGACCGTAGCCGGCGTCGGTCATGATCATGCCGAAGAAGATCACGAAGGACACATAGACGATGGGAGACGGGTCCCAGTCGCGGTAGCCGGGTGTCTGGTAGAACTCGACCAGATCCTCACCCGCTTCCAGGGCGCGTGCGTTTTCCAGAAGGGTCGGCGGCTTGTCGTCCGCAGAAACCTCCTCTACCAGCAGCGCGACGCCGAGCTTGTCCGCAAGGGCCCGGATTTCCTCGCTCTGATCCCGCCGCGCCCAGGCTTGCAGCACGAAGACCCGTTCAAGGTCAGCGGTTTCGAGCGATACACGGTGTCGGGCAGAGCGGTCTTTCGCCTGCGCCAGGTTCTGCGCCAGCACGAAGCGCCATTTCGTCAATGCCTGGCGTTCCAGCTCGAGTTCTTCCAGTTGAACCGCCGCGTCCTCGTACTGATGTTTCAGGACGGAGAGCGGTTCCGCGCCGACATGGATGCGCGGCACCGGCATCGCATTGGCGGGGGGTTCTTCCGGCGCCAGCAGCACCGCATAGCTGCGGAACCTGTCCCTGTGCACGATTTCCAGGATCTTGCCGGCCGGGTCGATCTCCTTCAGTTTGCCGTTGGGCACCACGTAGAACCAGAGGCGGTAGTCGCCGAGGTCGGCGAGATCGGAAAAGCTGAATTCGCCCCAGGGTTCGACATCCCTGATGCGCTGGTCGAGGCGGACAAAACGGTCTTCGCAGTCCTTCTGCGCCTTCCGGTTTGCCAGTGCCTGGGCGACCACCTTTTCCAGGTCGAAATCGTCCGGATGTGTGACGGGACGCCGCTGCGCCGGACTGTCGGCCAGCCAGCGCAGGGCTTCGGCTGCCTCCCGGCCCCGGCCGGCAGGAACCGCTTCCAGTTCCTTCTGCGCGGACGTCAGCGGAACCAGATGCAGGGCGCCGAATTCCTGGGCGGCCTCCAGCACGCTCTCCTTGTCCGCGAGGACCCCGACCAGATTGACCTTGACCAGCGGCACGATGCTCATAGCTCGGCCGCCTTTGTCCCGGCCGCGCGGGCAGCCGTCTTGCGCTTGGAAATCTTGGCCCGGACGACCGCATCACGCTCCGCATCGGCCAGCGCCATGCGGATCTTCTTGATGTTGCGTTCGGCCTCCGGGATCAGCACCTTTTCAAAGAGATTGACCCGGCGCGAGATCACGGCTTCGGCCTCGATCAGCCTTGCGATCCTCTCCCTGGCGACATCCCTCTCCAGATTCAGGCGCAAAAGCTCCTGCATGCCCTTGACGAAGGGGTCGACCCAATGCGGCCGGGCCAGCAGCGAATAAGGTTCCACATCGACTTCGATATCTTCCAGCACAGGCAACCGGGTGCCGGAGAGGTTCTGTTCGCCGCGCAAGGCCTCCTTCAGGGTCACCAGGCCTTCCAGCGGCACATGCCGGTTCGCCAGCATCGGCAGGGTCTTCGCCAGGTCCGAAAAGCTGGCGGCATATGCGGCTTCCAGCCGCGCGGCGGCTTCCTTCGCCTTGGCGCGTTCGGCCATGATCTGCAGGCGCTTGAGTTCCAGCGAGGGCAGAAAACGCCTGTATTCGGCAAGCTGGGACGTTTGCCTCGCCAGAGAGGATTTGTTGAGCGCCAACCTGGCCATCAGGCCGCCTCCTCATCCGCGGCGCCCGATTTCTTCTTTGGGAAATATTTGTCGATAAGGCCCTGCTTCATCAGAAGCTGCTCCGGCTCGAAACATTCGGCCAGCGTCTGCCAGCAGAGGTCCAGCGCCTCTTCCAGCGGCTTCGACACCTCGATATCCATGAAACGCTTGCGGAAGAGGCCGCCGAATTTCAGAAGCTGGCGGTCATAGTCGGACAGTTCGAAGGCCATGGACTGCTTCTGCTCGGCGTCGCGGGCACCGGAATAGAAGCGGATCATGGTGTTCATGATCTGGTTGTGATCCTCCCGGGTCACCTTGCCGATCACGTGCTGCTTTAGCCGCGACAGCGAACCGAACGGGTCGAGCACGCCGCTGTGCAGATAGAACTGGCCCTCGGTGATGTAGCCGGTGTTGTCCGGCACCGGGTGGGTGATGTCATTGCCGGGCATGGTGGTGACGGTGAGGATCGTGACGGAGCCCGAGCCCTTGAAGTCGCAGGCCTTCTCGTAGCGCCGCGCAAGCTGGGAGTAGAGATCGCCCGGATAACCGCGGTTGGCCGGCACCCGTTCCATGGCAATCGAGACTTCCTTCATGGCGTCGGCAAAGGCGGTCATGTCGGTGAGGAGCACCAGCACGCGCTTGCCTTCCTCGACCGCGAATTTCTCGGCCACCGCCAGAGCCATGTCGGGCACCTGCAGGCGCTCCACGACCGGGTCGGAGGCCTGGTTGATGAACATCACCGTGCGCGGGAAGACGCCCGCATCCTCGAACTGCTTCCGGAAAAAGGCATAGTCGTCGAAGATGAGGCCGAGCCCGCCGAAGACGACAATATCCGCGTCGGCCTGAATGCCGATGCGGGCCAGGAACGGATTGTAGGGTTCGCCCGAAACCGAAAAGATCGGGATCTTCTGGCTTTCCACGAGGCAATTGAAGATGTCGATCATCGGCACGTCGGTGCGGATCATGCGCGAGGCGAGAACGCGCTTCATCGGGTTGGCCGAAGGCCCGCCGATCGGCACGGTCGGATCGCTGGAAAGATCCGGCCCCTGGTCGATCGGATGACCGGCACCGTCAAAGACGCGGCCAAGAATGTTGTCGGAATAGGTGACTTTGGCCGGCTCTCCGAGAAAGCGGACAGAGGCGTTGTTGGCGAGACCCTTGGTGCCTGAATTCACCTGCAGCGAAACCATGTCCCGGTCGATGTTGATCACCTGGGCAAGCGACGTCGCGCCATTGCCGCCGTCGACCAGGGCGAGGTCGCCCAGGCAGGGGCGGCCTTCGGATTCGGCCCTTGTCGCCGAGACCTGGAGACGGATGATGTCGCCGACGATATCGACAATGCGCGTATGGGAGACCAGCATCAACGCCTCCTTGGGAAGGAACCACTCAATACACATGCGCCAAAGCGGCAAATGCCGGCGGGCACAAGACCCGCCTCCCGGCAAACAGGATCATCTTAGGCGTGATCTTCGCGCCTGCACAACCGGCGCATCGCCGGATTTGGAGCGCTCGCCAGCAGCTTCAACCGGAACAAAGTTAAGAGACAAACGATTGCGGACGTATGACCTGGATCAAGCGTTTCGATCGGAGCAGCTTTACTACCTCAAGTTCCGGAACCACGCACCCGATCGGACCTGATAACCGATTTTGGAAAACGAAATCGGGACACCCGCAAAAGAAGATGTCCACTCTTTTTTCAACCCTTGAGCGGCAACGAAATTGCCAGACCGAGATTCAGTAATCTCACAATGACCAAAGTATTTTTCTCTGATAAATCACCAGCAATTTTGCCTATATTTAAAAATATTCTCTCACCTTCTCCAGTCTGGAATCAGGTTTTTGTTTCGAAATTTTGTTAAATTACATTATATTTATCAACATTAATTCTGATTACCGATTCTTGTTGACCAAGAGTAATGTAACAATGCATACGTTATTGCACCCGGATAGGTTTATCCTTGGTTGCGACCGGTGATTTTGCTTCACTTTTTCTGAAAAATGTTATCTTTTTGCCGCAACCCCTGGGTTTCCATGCGGGCTGGTTGCATCACCGCCGCAAAGACCCTGAAGGCAAACGGGCGGCCCTGGAGGACAAGTTGACCGACCAAGTGACTGATCACGCACTCGAGCTGCCCGCAAAACCTTCATCGCCGAAAAACCGCGCCGGGAACCCGCAAAATACCGCCAGTGCCAAACGCCCGGAAGACAAGACGCCGCCCGTCAGAAGCGATATCGGCACCATCCTGCTGCACTGGACCCTCGTCGGAGCGATCTTTGTCAGCCTGCTGACGGGCCTGCGCCTCTCGACCGATGCGGAAGGTGCCTGGTTCTCCAAACTTTTCGAGCCGATCCTGCCGCAGGGCGAGATCTGGACCTGGCATTATGTGTCGGCGGTCTTCGTGCTGGCGCTGATCTTTTCCTATGCGGCCTATATGTCCCTGGCGCGGCTGAAGCGCCGGATTTCCTCCAAGAAAATCGTCGTTCTGACGCTTCCGGCCAGCACCAAGCTGCGCTTTGCCGCCGTCAATGTCATTGCCTACTGGCTCCTGTTCGCGTCCGTCCTGACGCTCACGGCAACAGGCGTCTGGCTCTATCTCGGCCATGGCGGCATCTGGGTGACGGTCCACTACACCGCGGCGCTGGTGGTGCTGACCTATATCTTCGCCCATGTGATCCTGCACTATTGCTATGGCGGCCTGAGCCAGTTGCTGCGCCTGTTCCGGCCGCAGGCGCTGCGCCGTTTCCCGGGCATGGCCGCCCATCCGCTCGCCATCGCACTCGCCATCGGAGCCGTCGTCATCGCCGGCGCGGTGTCGCTCGACTTCGGCACGCGCAGCGACCTTCATGTCGCGCAGGCCGATGCGTTGCCGGTCCTGGACGGCGATCTGAGCGATGCCGTCTGGCAGGAAGCCCGGCCGGTGATCGTCGAGACCCAGCAGGGCTCGAACCTCAACGGCACCGGCGCTTCCGCCGTCGAAGTGCGGGCGCTGCAGGTCGGCGACAAGGTCGTCTTCGGCTTCCGCTGGGAAGATGCAACCCGGTCGCTGAAACGGCATCCGATCGTCAAGCGCGAGGACGGTTGGCACATGCTCAACAACCGCGCCGACCTGTCCGACGAGACCGCCTATTACGAGGACAAGTTTTCGGTGGCCTTCTCCAGATCGGATGTCTATGGCGGCGGCGGCGCGACGCACATGGGGCCGAAGCCGTTAAAGGACAAGCCGGCAGCGTTCCACGGCCGCGGTCTTCACTATACGACCGACGGCAGCCTGGTTGATGTCTGGCAGTGGAAGGCCTCGCGCGGCGGCATGCTCGGGCGTGTCGACGACATGTGGTTCGGGACGCCCGTTGCCCCCACCGAAGACCATGCCGCCGGTAAGGCACGCTACAGTGCCGGCTATGCTGCCGACGATGGCAAGGCCTTCTATGTCTACAACTATATCGGCGATCCCGAGACACACTATCACGGAACGATCGGCGTGCGCCGCCTGCCAACCGACTACAAACAGGTTGTCGCACGCATGGGGCAGATCGATCTGTCGGTCGAAGTGTCGGACGACCAGGGCTCGCAATGGTGGATGTTCGAGGCCGAAAGCGAGCCTTATTCGCCCGAAAAGGACGCGGAGATTCCTGTCGGCACCGTTCTTCCGGGCGTCTTGATCATGGGCGGCTATGAAGGCAGCCGCGCCGACCTTCAGGGCGGCTCGGAGTGGCATGACGGGTTCTGGACACTGGAAGTTGTCCGCGACATGGACACCGGCCAAAGCCAGGATCTTGCCATGGAGAGCGGGCTTTACATGTGGCTGTCGGTCTTCGACCACAACCAGACCCGCCACACGCGGCATTCACGTCCCGTGCGCCTGATTTTCAACTGATCTTCCCCGGCCCTTGAAAGCGGATTGAACAATGTCGAAAAGCACATGCACCGTTACGATCAACGGCAAGCAGATCAAGGCCAATGTCGGCGACACGCTGATCGATGCGAGTCTGGGCGGGCGGCTCGTCCTGCCGCATGACTGCTGCTCGGGCCAGTGCGAGACCTGCCGGGTACGGGTGATCAGCGGCGACATCGACGACCAGGGCACGCGCGAGAAGAACACTGTGCTCGGCTGTATCTCGGTTCTGGAGGGCGACGCGGAAATTGCCTACGATCCGGTGCCGCTGGTGAAGACCGTAAAGGGCTCCGTCGAAACGATCCGCGCCATCAAGGACGATTATCTGGAAGTTCGGGTGCGCGTCGAGCGGCCGGTCTCCTGGCTGCCGGGCCAATACCTGCGCGCGACCTTCGCCGGTTATCCGGCCCGCGACTACAGCCCGACGACGCCCTTGAACCTCGACGCCGAGGAAGACGTCATCGTCTTTCACATCAAGGTCTATCCGGACAGCGTCGTCTCGTCGAAACTCGGCAACAAGATCACCAAGGGCCACGGCGTCAAGTTGCGCGGCCCCTTCGGCAACGCCTTTCTGCGACGTCAACCGGAACCGATCGTGCTGACCTCGACCGGAACGGGCTTTGCACCGATCTGGTCGATTGCGGTCGCCGCGGGAATGGGCCAGCCGGGCCGCGAGATCCGCATCGTTGCAGGCGCGCGCACCAAGGACGGCCTCTACATGCGCGACGCGGTTCGCTGGCTGCAGAACCGCGGCATTCCCGTCACGCTGACGGCGAGCGACGGCGACGACGAAACGGTCATGTCGGCGCGCCCACAGGATGTTGTCGGCGACCTGTGCGCAGATCACATCGTCTATTCGGCGGGGGCTCCCTCCCATGTGGAGGCCATGCGCGCGCTGGCCCTGCAGGCAGGCGCCACCTTCTACGCCGATCCGTTCTATGAGGCGGAGGAAGACAAGGGGCTGCTGGCTCTGGCCGGCTCGCTGTTCCGGCGCGCCGGATAAGGTCAACCCGATAAAGTCAACCCGATAAGGTCAACTCTGGCCCGGAATGCTTATTGCGCTGCCGTGGTCAGCGACGGGAAGCTTGCGAATATCAGCTCTTCCGCCTTGGCGACCGGCATCGGCCGGCCGAGGAAATAGCCCTGGGCGTCGGTGCAGCCGATTTCGGTCAGCATGTCGAGCAACTGCCGCGTTTCCACCCCTTCCGCCGTCGTCGTCATGTTGAGGTTTCGCGCCAGTTCGATGACCGCCTTCACGATCGAGATTGAATCGTCCGAATAGGCCATGGAGCGGACGAAGGACTGGTCGATCTTGATCTTGTCGAACGGGAAGCGGCGCAGATAGCTGAGCGACGAATAACCGGTGCCGAAGTCGTCCATGGACACCTTCACCCCCAGAGCCTTGGCTTGGTGCAGGGCGTCGAGCACTTCGTCGGAATCCGTCAGAAGCACGCTTTCCGTCACTTCCAGCTCAAGCCGGTCGGCCCTCAGGCCCGTCGCCACGAGAGCGTTGATGAGGACCGGCCCGAACGCATGGCCGCGCAATTGGCGCGGCGACAGGTTGACCGCAATTCTGAGATGGTCCGGCCAGCCGGCCGCGATCCGGCAGGCTTCCTGCAGCACCCATTCGCCAAGCTGCAGAATGAGACCGGTGTCTTCCGCAAGCGGGATGAAATCGGCCGGCGACACCAGTCCGCGCGTTGGATGGTTCCAGCGCACCAGTGCCTCGAACCCGGAAATCTGATCGTCCTGCAGCGCGTATTGCGGCTGGAAATAGAGTTCCAGCTCGCCGTTGGCGACCGCGCTTCTGAGATCGGTGATCAGTTCGCGCCGGTCGTTAACGGCGACACCCATGCCGGCTTCGAAGAACTTGTGGGTGTTCCGTCCGTCTTCCTTGGCGCGGTAAAGCGCAAGGTCCGCCTGCTTGAACAATTCGTCGCCTGCAGTCCCGTCGCCTCGCGCAACGGCAATGCCGATGCTGACGCCGATGACGATTTCATGATCGGCAATCTGGAACGGTTTCGACAGCTCCCAGATAACCGACTGAGCCAATTCCTCGACATCCTTCAACCGGGATGGCAGGCCCGTAAGAATGGCGAACTCGTCGCCACCGAGCCGGACCACCAGGTCCCTTTCGTCGATCAGGTCGCGCAGCCGGTCGGACACCTGACGCAACAACTCGTCACCGATCGGGTGACCGAGGGAGTCGTTGACGGTCTTGAACTCGTCCAGATCGAGGCAAAGGATCGCGAATTCCCCACCCTCGACCTGCTGGCGGTTCAAAAGCGTGTCCATCTGGTCGCGGAACTCGATGCGGTTCGGTAACTGGGTCAGAAGATCGTGACGGGCGAGGAAGGCGAGCCGGTCGCGCGCTTCCTGGCGCTCGGTAATGTCTTCCGAAATCGCGACCCAGCCTCCGTCGGCAAGCGGCTGGCGTGTGGTCAGGACAATGCGGCCGGAGCGGATCTTCACCATTTCGGTGCTCTGCACACCCTTTGACGCCTTGGCAGCTTTCAGCCGGGCCTCCAGCGGCGTCGCCGGCAATTCCGGCTCGACGGGTTCCACTTTCTGCAGGGCAGCAAGCTGGGCCGCCGTCATGCCGGGCGTGACCTGGCCGTCTTGCAGTTCGAACAGCTCGGCATAACGCTGGTTGGAAACGATCAGGCGGCCTTCGGCATCATACATGCAAAGGCCATGCGACATGTTGTTGAGCGCCGCATCGAAGAGGATGTTCTGTTCGCGCAGCTGCGCTTCCTGCGACCGCAGCATGGTGTTCTTTTCATGCACGCGCGCGCGCAGAGCGTCGCGCTCCTTGACCGACCGCTGCAGCGAGACGACCGAGCGGGCAATGTCGCCGACCTCATCAAGGCGCTCCGTGCCTGCCACCTGGCTTTCGAAATCCCCGGCGGCAATCCCGGATAGGACCCTGGTGATCTTCGTCAGCGGCCGGGTGATCTGACGCGACAGCAGGAAGGCGACCGCCGCGAAGGCGACAAGGGCGAGAAGGCCGAACAGGAACAGCCAGCGCAGCAGCTTGGCTTCCTCTTCCGTACCGATGCGGGTCAGCTCCGCCTGGGTCGCGGTCAGGGCCTCGATGGGCAGCATCGCGCAGACTTCCGTCGGCGGGACCGGGTTGCCGCATTCGATGACACGGGCGCCGTTGGACGTGATGTTCGGGGCGGAGGGCGCTTGTTCAAGGTCCGTCAGATGTCCGTCGAAATTTGCGCGCGAAATCACCTTGTCGTCATAGACGATCGCGAGCTCGAAGGAGTTGATCCTGGAAAGGTCTGCCAGCAATGGCTCCTCGGACCGCAGCCAGCGCTGTGCCATGAGACCGCCGATCACATAACCGAAATCGTCGAAGACAGGCACGAAGATGACCTGCGAAACCGCGTTGACATGCTCGCCGGGAACGAAAATGCCGGTCTCGGACAGTGGCAGCACCGAAGAATAGGTCAGCCGCTGGCCGGGATAGCTGTCCTTGAGCGATTTCGACACGTCGCCATAGAAGGGAAACGTCTGGATCTTGGTCCCGATCGTCACCAGGTCCGCGGAATAGGAAGAGGCACCGATAACCCGGGCCTCTTCGTCAAGCACGATGATACCGTCCACATCCGCCAGTTCCGCCGCCGGACCGAGCAGCTCCGACATGGCAACGACATTGCGCGATTCAACGGCCTTTGCCGTGTCCACCCGCTCCGACAGCGCAGTCACGCGCCGGAGCCTGTCCTGGAAGAGGAACTCCATGCGGGCGCCGGCCAGCTGGACGTCGGCGGTCAGCGTTTCCAGAAGGCGGGAATGCGAGAGCCGCAAAAGCTCCGTCTCCTGGCGGGTCATGCTGTTTTCCAGCTGATAGGCCACAAGCCCGATCAGGCCCGCAAAAGCACAGACGGCCGTGAAAACGGCGCCGTATGTGTAATGCCAGAGCAGGGACGAGTGACGTATCATGTTGACGAACCGCATTGATTGCCGGGTTTCAGTTACCGACGGGTACACCACCGTAGTTGCGGATCAATTCCTGGGCCTGACCTGACTGCACATAGGAGATGAATGCCTCCATATCGCCGTCGAGGGTGCCGTCCTTGTAGATCAGCGCCAGGGTTACCGCGCTCGGATAGCCGTCGTCCGTCGGATGGTGGCCGTCGATCCGGAGGACGGAGAGGCCTTCCTCGAGCGGTGCCGAATAGGGACCGAAGGCAACCGCGCCTTCCACATCGCGCGCGCTGGCAATTGCATCCTGGGTGGTGAGCGCCGTTTTGGACCTCGGCGAGAATTCCATATCCTGCCAGCCCGGCATCGACGCTTTCAGTACCTGCAGCGTGCTGTCGGCATCCTCGCGCCGCACCAGCTTGACACGCAGGTCCGCTCCGCCGACATCCGCCCAATTCGTGATCTCGCCGGAATAAAGCTTCACCAGTTGCTCGCTCGTCAGGGACGTGATCCCGCTTGCCGGGTGGCTGAAGATCGCGCTCGGGATCTTGGCGATCGGCAAATAAACGAGGCCGTATTCGACCTCGCTGTCCTTCAGCGGCCGGGCGACACGACCCATCCGTTCCGCCCCCGAACTGACGGCGGCGATCCCTCCGCCGGAGCCGATGCTGGGCGGAATATCAAGTTTGATTTGGGGATATGTCTCGGCAAATCCGGCGCCGATTTCCTGAAGCATTTCAAGACCATCACCGGTCCCGACAACCTTCAGGTCCGATTGCGCCGCTGCCGGCACGGTTTGCAGGATAAGCGAGCATAGCGACACCGCGACGCCATAGGCCAAAACACGCATACTAACCACCAATATTTGACTGTACTATCTAGAGTGCCACATTCAAGTTAACTAAACACTAAAACACCGGAAGAAATTACAATAAACATGTATTAGAATTTGATTCTTGAAATAAAAATAAACAATCCTGACAATTATACCCCTTAATGAAACTAGGTAATATTTGCCGGTTAGGAATAATTTGCCGATTCATAAAAGAGGCACAATCCACCATTTGCAATTTTGACATGACCCAACTGTATGCTTCGGCCCCTTATACAGTAAACTTTTAAAATTTCGAACCGACGCATCAATCGACAACCAAGAATAAGCTGCAGGTCTGGGAAACAGCAGAGGCATGCGTGCAGGCTACTGTGAGGAAGGTTGCTTTTCGCGCCATTGCAACCGATACCGGTCAGGTCCGTACCGCTGCCGCACTGGCACGCACGACCAGATCGACATCCACAATGACCGGCTCAGGCGCTGCGCCGATGGCCGCGCCACCCGTATCGATCCTCTCCTGCAGGAGCGCTGCCGCCTGAGCGCCCAGCGCCCTGCGGTCCTGACGGATGGTTGTAAGGGCCGGGACATAGAATTCCGACAGCTCGATATCGTCGAAGCCGACGATCGACACGTCTTCGGGAACGCGCAGGCCATTTGCGGTCAGGGTGGACATGAGGCCGAAGGCCACCTGATCGGACGCACAGAAGACGGCGGTCGGTCGCTCTTCCATCGCAAGAATGCGTTCCCCCGCCATGCGTCCCGAATTCAGCGAAAAATCGCCACGGATGATCCATTCCTCACGCGCGGGCAACCCCAGCCGGCTGCGCTCTTCCAGCATGCCCTCGCGCCGGGCGTGGGTCAGCACGTTGTCCTGCGGTCCGGTGATGTGGGCTATCTTGCGGTGACCAAGGTCATGGAGGTGTTGCACCGCCAGCCGGGCGCCACGCGCATTGTCGCTGCGCACGGAAGGCAGGCTGCAACCGTGGACCCATTCGCAGGCAAAGACGATGCGGCCGGATACGCCGTTTTCCTCGAACTGCTGCAACTCCTGCGCCGACAGGGCGCCGTCCAGGCTGATCATGCCGTCGATCTGGGAATCGAGGAAATAGTTGACGACACGGCGGCCGTTGGTCGCATGGTCCTTGGTGTCTGCGACGAGCACCGAACTGTCACTTTCGCCAAGCGTTTCGCTGATGCCCGCCAGGATCTGGGAGAAAAACGGATTGCCGAGATTAGGCACCAGCACCAGCACCGCGCCGGCCTGGCGGGTGCGCAGGTTGCGCGCCGCCCGGTTGACCCGGTAACCGGTGGCGCGGATGGCGGCGAACACGGTTTCGCGGGTCGATTCCGAGAGAAGTTCCGGATTGCTGAGCGCGCGGCTGACCGTTGCCGTCGAAACTCCCGCCTCGCGAGCCACGTCCCGGATCTTTGCATTTTTCTGGACCAAGGCCTTCTCCGGCTTACTGTTTTCATCCCCGGCGTTCCTGCCGGCTTCCGGGGTTTTGGGCAAGTCGCCCACCCAAAGCGCCGTCAGAGCCCACATTCCGGGTTGACACAAGAGCGTTTCCCGCGAATGATGAATGTAATCGATTACATGCATAACATACAACAAAATGTAATCGATTACAAAAAATGCGGTGGAGGCCGCATTCTAGGACAATCGGACAAATGCGTCCGGTGGGAGGATATGATGAAAGCATTACGCGCAGTTTTTGCAGCAACCACCGCCCTTTGTGCTGCGACCGCCGCCAACGCGACGGATCTGGAAGTAACCCATTGGTGGACCTCCGGCGGGGAGGCCGCAGCGGTCGCAGAATTTGCCAAGGCGTTTGATGCCACCGGCAACAAGTGGGTGGATGGCGCCATCGCCGGATCCGGCGGCACAGCTCGTCCGATCATGATCAGCCGCATCACCGGCGGCGATCCGATGGGCGCAACCCAGTTCAACCACGGCCGTCAGGCGGAAGAACTGGTCGAGGCCGGCCTGATGCGCGACCTCACGGACATCGCGACCGAAGGCAACTGGGCCGAAGTGGTCCGCCCGTCGAGCCTGCTCGACAGCTGCACGCTTGACGGCAAGATCTACTGCGTGCCGGTCAATATCCATTCCCAGCAGTGGCTGTGGCTGAACAACAAGGTCTTCGAAGACAACGGCCTTGCCGTTCCGACCAATTGGGACGAATTCGCCGCCGCCGCGCCGAAGCTCGAAGAAGCGGGCATCGTGCCGCTCGCCATGGGCCAGCAGCCCTGGCAGACCACCCTTGCCTTCCAGGTTCTCCTGGTCGCCCTGTCCGGCCCGGACGCCTACAACAAGATCTTCGGCGAGAAGGATGCCGATCTTGCGGGCGGCGAGGAAATGGCGAAGGTCTTTGAAGCTGCGGCAACCGCCCGCGACATGGCGAAGAATTCCAACGTCCAGAACTGGAATGACGCCACAACAATGGTGATCACCGGCAAGGCCGCGGGCCAGATCATGGGCGACTGGGCCCAGGGTGAATTCCAGGTGGCCAACCAGGTGGCCGGCGAAGATTACACCTGCCTGCCGGGCCTCGGCGTCAACGAGGTCATCATGACCGGCGGCGATGCTTTCTATTTCCCGAAGGTGGACGATGCGGCCATCACCGAAGCCCAGGGCGAACTCGCCAAGGTCATGCTGTCACCGGAAACCCAGGTTGCATTCAACCTGAAGAAGGGCTCGCTGCCGGTGCGCGGCGACGTTGACCTCAACGCAGCCAACGACTGCATGAAGAAGGGTCTCGACATCCTCGCCCAGGGCAATGTCATCCAGTCTCCGGACCAGTTGATGTCCGCCGACAGCCTGACCCAGGTGAACGACCTCTTCGTGGAGTTCTTCAACAACCCGTCCATGTCGGCCGAAGACGCACAGAAGATGTTCGCTTCGATCGTCGGCAACGCCGACTAAAGACCGCGCAGGCCCGCCACCTTCGTTCGTAATTCACCGGATCTTCGGGAATAGCGTTCGCAGGTGGCGTCCTCCAGCCCTGCGCGCAGCAATGCGCGCAGGGACGCTCCGGCAGTGCCTGACGGCACATCGACAAGGGTAATTTCGGCATGGCCGCAGCTACACGTCCCGCAAGGTGGCATCGGAACCTCAGCGCCAAAGTGGCCGCAATCCCGATGATCGTCACCGCCGTTGCGGTCTTCATCGGCGGAACCGCCTGGACGGTTCTCTACTCCTTCACGAATTCCAAGCTGCTGCCGCGGGAAAAGTTCGTCGGCCTTGCCCAGTACGAACGGCTGTGGAGCAGCAGCAAATGGCTGATCTCCATCGAGAACCTGGCCATTTACGGTGCCTTCTCGCTCGTCTTTTCGCTCCTGATAGGCTTCGTGCTCGCGGCCCTGCTCGACCAGAAGATCCGGTTCGAGGACACCTTCCGAACGATCCTGCTCTATCCGTTCGCGCTGAGCTTCATCGTTACCGGCCTTGCCTGGCAGTGGATCCTCAATCCGGATTTCGGCATCCAGCACGTCGTCCGCAGCCTCGGATGGACGAGTTTCTCCTTCGATCCGCTCTACAATCCGGACATCGTCATCTACGGCATCCTGATCGCCGGCTTGTGGCAAGGCACGGGACTGATCATGTGCCTGATGCTGGCGGGCCTGCGCGGCATCGACGAGGACATCTGGAAGGCCGCCAGGATCGACGGCATTCCGATGTGGAAGACCTATCTCTTCATCGTCATTCCGATGATGCGCGGCATCTTCATCACCGCCATCGTGCTGATCGCCTCGGGCATCATCAAGGTCTACGACCTGGTCGTCGCGCAGACAGGCGGCGGGCCGGGCATCTCCTCGGAAGTCCCCGCCAAATACGTCTATGACGCGATGTTCCTGTCGCAGAACCTCGGCCAGGGTTTTGCCGCCTCGACCATGATGCTGCTCACTGTCGTCATCATCGTCGTGCCCTGGGCCTATCTGGAATTCGGAGGCAAGCGCAAATGACCAAGACGCCCCATCTCCTGAAAGGCTCGATGAAATTCGACGCCGGCCCCGCGGAAACGGGACCCGACAGAGCGCTCCGCCACGGCGACGGGCAGCCTTCCGTCAACCGGATGGTCGAGGGCCCCGCCGGCCGCAAGCCACGCAAGGCACTGTCGACCCGCAACATCCTGATCTACGGCACGCTGATTTTCGTCTGCCTCTACTACCTGCTGCCGCTCTATGTGATGGTGGTCACCTCGCTGAAGGGCATGCCGGAAATCCGGCTCGGCAACATCTTTGCACCGCCCCTGGAGGTCACCTTCCAGCCCTGGGTAAAGGCGTGGGCGGAAGCTTGTACTGGGCTTAACTGCGATGGTCTGTCACGCGGCTTCTTCAATTCGGTGAAGATCCTGGTCCCCTCGGTGATCCTGTCGATCGCGATTGCCTCGGTGAACGGCTATGCGCTTGCCAACTGGCGCTTCAAGGGGTCGGAGACCTTCTTCACCATCCTCATCGTCGGTGCGTTCATCCCCTATCAGGTGATGATCTATCCGATCGTGATCATGCTGCGTGAAGTCGGCCTCTACGGCAGCCTGACCGGCCTCGTCGTCGTGCACACCATCTTCGGCATGCCGATCCTGACCCTGCTCTTCCGCAACTATTTCGCCTCCGTGCCGCAGGAGTTGTTCAAGGCTGCGCGTGTTGACGGGGCGGGTTTCTGGGCGATCTATTTCCAGATCATGGTGCCGATGAGCCTGCCGATCTTCGTCGTCGCCATGATCCTGCAGGTGACCGGCATCTGGAACGATTTCCTCTTCGGTGTGATCTACACCAAGCCGGACCTCTACCCGATGACCGTGCAGCTCAACAACATCGTCAACTCGACGCAAGGGGTGAAGGAATACAACGTCAACATGGCCGCGACGATCCTGACCGGCCTCGTTCCCCTCACCATCTATTTCATCTCCGGAAAACTCTTCGTCCGCGGCATTGCCGCAGGCGCAGTCAAAGGCTGAAGAAAGACCCATGGAACCCAGTATCTCCATCAAGAACCTTGCCTTGAGTTTCGGAAACCTCGACGTTCTGAAAGACCTCAACCTCGATGTCGGCCAGGGGGAGTTCCTCGTGCTGCTCGGTTCGTCCGGCTGTGGGAAATCAACCCTTTTGAACTGCATCGCCGGTCTGCTCGACGTCACCGGCGGCCAGATCTTCATCGGCGGCCGCAATGTCACCTGGGAGGAACCCTCCAAGCGCGGCATCGGCATGGTGTTCCAGTCCTATGCGCTCTATCCGCAGATGACCGTTGCCGGAAACCTCAGCTTCGGCCTGAAGAATGCGGGCCTTCCCAAGGCCGAGATCGAGGAACGGGTCAACCGGGCCGCCAGGATCCTGCAGATCGAGCCTCTGCTCAACCGCAAGCCGGCAGCGCTCTCCGGCGGCCAGCGCCAGCGCGCCGCCATCGGCCGGGCGCTGGTGCGCGATGCGGACGTGTTCCTCTTCGACGAGCCGCTGTCGAACCTCGACGCCAAGCTTCGGGCGGACCTGCGCGTAGAGATCAAGCAGCTGCACCAGAAGCTGTCCAATACGATGATCTACGTCACCCACGACCAGATCGAGGCGATGACCTTGGCGGACCGCATCGCCATCATGCGCGGCGGGCGGATCCTGCAGCTGGACAGTCCGAACGAAATCTACAATCGCCCGGCCAACAAGTATGTCGCGGAATTCATCGGCTCGCCGACCATGAATTTCTTCGAAGGCGAATTGCAGGAAGCCGGTAACAGCTACACTTTCAAGACCGCCACCCAGGCCTTTCCCATGAACGGCTATGCATTCCAGAACGGACCACCCGCATCCGGGCCCGCCTGGTTCGGCATCCGCCCGGAACACATGCTCAGCGGCGCGGAGGCTGAAAATGCCCCGGTCCGTCTCGATGGCCAGGTGGAGCTCGTTGAACCGCTCGGCTCCGACACGCTCAGCCGCATCACTTCGGGCGACCAGACCCTCTGGGTACGCATGGACGGCCAGGCCGGTATCCGCCACGGCGATGCCATCACGGTCGGCTTCGATCCGGCCCGCGCCAATCTTTTCGACAAAACCACGGAAAACCGGCTTTAGGCCACGCATTTCTCCACTTTCAGGACAACTCAGATGGATGTTTCTTTCCAGCTCTATTCCGCACGCGACTTCACGCCCTGGGACGCGGTTCTGAAGCGTCTTTCAGACCTCGGCTATACCCAGGTCGAAGGCTTCGGCGGCAATTACGAGAACCCGGCCGCCTTTCGCGAGCTGCTCGATGCCAACGGCCTGACCATGCCGTCCGGCCACTTCTTCCCGATGGAGCAGTTCGAGGATGACATTTCCAGGGTGATCGCCACCGCGAAGACCCTCGGCATGCAGCGCATCTTCGTGCCGGCCGTCCCGCCCGCGCAGCGCGTGCCGGACGCCGCCATGTGGCAGGCAATCGGCGAAAGGCTGGAGGCGATTGGCGCAAAGATCCGCGATGCCGGACTGCGTTTCGGCTGGCACAACCACGACTTCGAGTTCGAAGCCTGTGCCGACGGCCGCCTGCCGATGGATATCCTTATGGAATCCGCCCCGTCCATCGAATGGGAAGCCGATATCGCCTGGATCGTGCGCGGCAATCAGGACCCGCTCGACTGGATCGAGAAATATTCCGAACGCATTACAACGGCCCATGTGAAGGACATCGCGCCGTCAGGTGAATGCACCGACGAGGACGGCTGGGCAGACGTCGGCCACGGCACCATGGACTGGAAGGGCATCATGGCGGCGCTGAGGGGCGTCGGTGCCGACCTCTTCGTCATGGAGCACGACAAACCCTCCGACTACGACCGTTTCGCAACCCGTTCCATTGACGCCATCCGCACGTTTTGAGGTCATTCCATGAGCAAGCCCCTTGGCATCGGCATCCTTGGATGCGGAAACATTTCGGCCGCCTACATGCGCCTCGCCCCGCTCTTCAAGGGCATCGAGGTGCGGGCCTGTGCGGATATCAACGCAGACGCGGCGAAGGCGCGGGCGGAGGAGTTCGGCCTCCGGGCAGAAACCGTCGACGGTCTTCTGGCCGCCGCTGACATCGACATCATTGTCAACCTGACCGTGCCTGCCGTTCACTACGAGGTTTCGAAAAAGGTTCTGGAAGCCGGCAAGCACGTCTATTCCGAAAAACCCTTCGTCCTCAGTCTCGAAGAGGGCGAAGCCCTGGCAGCGATTGCGAAGGAAAAGGGTCTGCGCGTCGGCTCCGCGCCGGACACGTTCCTCGGTGGTGCGCACCAGCTTGCCCGGCACCTGATCGACGCCGAAGCCGTCGGCAAGATCACCTCCGGCACCTGTTTCGTGCAGAGCCCGGGTATGGAGATGTGGCATCCGAATCCGGACTTCTTCTTCCAGGCCGGCGGCGGTCCGATCCTCGATCTCGGCCCCTATTACGTCTCCAACCTTGTGCAACTGCTGGGTCCGGTCAAGCGTGTCTGCGCGATGAGTTCGTCCGGGTCCGAATACCGCACCATCACCTCGCAGCCGCGCTTCGGCGACAAGATCAAGGTGGAGACCCCGACGACGATCCACGCAGTGATGCAGTTCGAATCGGGCGCACAGATCACCTATTGCGCCAGCTGGGACGTCTGGCAGCACGGCCATTCCAACATGGAACTCTATGGCCGCGAGGGCACGCTGCATGTGCCGGACCCGAACTTCTTCGGCGGCGAAGTGCGCATGACCGACAAGGGCAGCTTCGCAACGATATCCGAAAGCTGGAAGCATCCGTTCTCCAAACCAAACGATCGCGGTCACGCCAATTACCGCACGGCGGGCCTTGCCGATATGGCGCTGGCCATCCTGGAAAATCGTCCACACCGTTGCTCTTTGGAATTTGCTCTGCATGTTGTCGATGTGATGACGTCGATTCTCGCCTCCGGCGAGAGCGGCCAATTCATCGACATCAAGACCACCTGTGTGCGTCCCGAGGCATTGGACCCACAGGCAGCACAGGGCCTTCTGGCCTGATCTGGAGACCTAATGACCTGGACTGCCGCGGAAACGCGCTACGAAAAGATGGTATACCGCCGTTGCGGGAAATCCGGCCTGAAACTGCCGGCGATCTCGCTCGGCCTCTGGCATAACTTCGGTGAGGACACACCGCACCGGACCAAGCAGGAGATCGCCCGCAAGGCTTTTGACCTTGGCATCACCCATTTCGACCTTGCCAACAATTACGGCCCGAGGCCGGGCTCTGCGGAAAGCGCCTTCGGCGAGCTGCTCAGGACCGACTTCGCACCTTATCGGGACGAGATGATCATCTCGTCCAAGGCAGGCTATGAAATGTGGCCCGGGCCCTACGGCGAATGGGGCAGCCGGAAATACCTGATCGCGTCCTGCGACCAGTCCTTGAAGCGGATGGGTCTCGACTATGTCGACATCTTCTATTCGCATCGCTTCGACCCGGAAACGCCGCTGGAAGAGACCATGATGGCGCTCGACCACATCGTGCGCTCCGGACGCGCGCTTTATGTCGGCATCTCGTCCTACAATTCCAAGCGGACCCGCGAAGCCGCCAGCATCCTGAAGGAGCTGGGCACGCCCTGCCTCATTCACCAGCCGAGCTATTCCATGATCAACCGCTGGGTGGAGGAAGACGGGCTTCTGGATACGCTCGACGATCTCGGCATCGGCTCGATCGCCTTCTCACCGCTCGCCCAGGGCATGCTGACAAACAAGTATCTGAAGGGCGTTCCGGAAGGCAGCCGGGCCACCCAGGGCAAGTCGCTGAAGGAGCAATTCCTGAGCGATGAGAACCTGGCAACCATCCGCTCGCTTAACGCCATCGCCGAAAGGCGCGGTCAGACGCTGGCGCAGATGGCGCTTGCCTGGGTGCTGCGCAAGGGCCGGGTGACGACGGCGCTGATCGGTGCCAGCCGGGCTAGCCAGGTGGAAGACTGCGTCGGTGCGGTCGCCAATCTCGACTTCAGCGATGCGGAACTTGCCGAGATCGAAGCGACCACCCGCGAGGCGGACATCAATCTCTGGGCGGCTTCGGCCGAACGCAAGGGCCCGCCGCGCAAATGAGTGCAACCACAAAAAACGATACGGATTGAGGGAGACAGCCATGGCCGGCCTGATCAAGGGACCTGCGATTTTCCTGGCGCAGTTCGGGGGCGACGAGGCCCCGTTCAACTCGCTGCCCGCCATTGCCGAATGGGCGGCCGGCCTTGGCTACAAGGGGATCCAGATCCCGACCTTCGACGCCCGCCTGTTCGATCTCGACAAGGCGGCGGAAAGCGAGACCTATTGCGACGAGATCAAGGGCATCTGCGCCGATGCCGGCGTCGCAATCACCGAGCTTTCGACCCATCTGCAGGGTCAGCTCGTGGCGGTGCATCCGGCCTATGACCTTGCCTTCGACGGTTTCGCCCCGGCATCCGTCCACGGCAATCCGAGGGCGAGGCAAGAATGGGCGGTGGAGCAGATGAAAAAGGCAGCCATCGCCAGCCGGCGCCTGGGGCTGACGGCCTCCGTCAGCTTTACCGGCTCGCTCGCCTTTCCGTACCTTTATCCCTGGCCGCAGCGGCCTGCAGGGCTGATCGACGAGGCCTTCAGGGAACTGGCGAAACGCTGGAAGCCGATCCTCGACGTCTATGACGAAAACGGCGTCGATGTCGGCTACGAGATCCATCCAGGCGAAGATGTCTTCGACGGCGCGACCTTCGAGATGTTCCTGGACGCTTTGGGTGGCCACAATCGCTGCCGGATCAACTACGATCCGTCGCATTTCCTGCTGCAGCAGCTCGATTACCTCGCCTTCATCGACATCTATCACGAGCGCATCTGCGCCTATCACGTGAAGGATGCCGAGTTCAATCCGGACGGCCGCCAGGGTGTCTATTCCGGCTACCAGGGCTGGGTCGGCCGCGCCGGCCGCTTCCGGTCACTCGGCGACGGCCAGGTCGACTTCTCCGGCATCTTCTCCAAGCTCGCCCAATACGGCTATGACAGCTGGGCGGTGCTGGAATGGGAATGCTGCCTGAAATCACCCGAACAGGGCGCAGCGGAAGGGGCTCCCTTCATCGAGAGCCACATCATCGAGGTTACCGACAAGGCCTTCGACGACTTCGCCGGCGGCGAAACGGATCAGGAGCAGATCAGGAAAATGCTGGGATTGTAGCGTCACCCTTTGAGCCCCTTGTTCCCCTCTCCCCCTAGTGGAGCGAATTTGACATTTGAGTCCCGCTCGCGGCTAGGCTGATGCTCAAATGTCAAATTCAACAGCTCCACTAGAATCATATATTTATCTAGTGGTTCTTATGATTCTGACATTTGCTCCAGCGCTAGCAGCAGAGGGATGCAAATGTCAGAATCGAACCACTAGCGGAGGAGCGGGGAGCAGTTGGCTTCGCCGACCCCAAAACCTCATCCTGAGGAGCCGCGAAAGCGGCGTCTCGAAGGATAGGCCGCAAATTCCGAACAAGGGGCCCATGCTTCGAGACGGGCCTGTCGGCCCTCCTCAGCATGAGGGGTGTTACTTTGGTCGTCTCACAACAAGAGATGCGACACGGACGGTGCGTAGAGGGCATCGACGGCGGCGGCCGTTGCGCCCAGCGCCACGGCTGTCGCGCCCGAGGTCCCGATGCGGATCCTTGTCTCCTCCGGCGAGCCGTCGAGGCGGCGGGGGAGAGGCATGGCTTTTTGCAGCAGGGCTTCCAGGAAATCCGGCCGGATGATGCCCCCGAGGATTAACGCTTCCGGGTCGAGCATCACCTCGATCATGTTGATCATCTGGCGCATCAGCGGAGCGACATCCGAAATCCAGGCAAGCACTGCCGGATCGCCTGCCTCAAAGAGCGCTTCGATCCGGGCAACGGAGCTTGCGGCGGTCGGTTCAAGGCCAAGCCGTTCGCAAAGGGCGTTGAGCGAGAGGTAACGCTCCAGACAGCCGCTGTTGCCGCAGGAGCATGCGGGGCCCAGCGGGTCGATCACCACATGGCCGATTTCACCGGCATTCTTCGACGCGCCCGGATAAAGCGCCCCATTGAGGACAAATCCGGCCCCGAGCCCCATGCCGAACTGGATGAAGGCAAAGCTGCCGAACGTGCGGCCGATGCCATAGACATGTTCGCCGAGCGCGGCCGCCGAGGCATCGTTCTGCAACACCACCGGCAGCTTCACCGCGTCCTGCAGGCGGGCGAGGTTTTCCGGTGAACCGAAGTCTGAAAAGGTCGTGGCATCCGCCTTGGCGTGGGTGCCGCTCCCGATCTCGAAGGGACCGGGTGCCGCGAGGCCGACACCGAAGAGCCGCCCGGCCATGGCAGGGTGATCCGTCCGGAAATCCTGTACCAGATCCAGGATGCGCTTGTTGGCGGCTTCCGGTGTCGCTGACCCGAGACCGCCGCCCGATTGCCAGACGATCTGGCCCAGAAGATCGCAGGCGATTGCCGTCACCGAGAGCCGGTCGACATGAAAGCCGAGACTGTAGGCATGATCGGCCTTGAGCTGCACATTCATGCCGGGATGGCCGCGGCCCTTGGCCTTTTGCGCCTGCATCTCGACAATGCCGCCCGCCTCCAGCTCGCCGACGATGTTTTGCACCGTCTGGCGGGAAAGCGACGTGATTTCAGATATTTCCGTACGCCCGATCGGCCCCCTCGTGCGGATGATCTCCAGCACGACACGATGGTTATGGGTCTTGGCCCGGGTCAGGTTGGTGCCGCTGGTGCGGAAGGAGGCGGGGATCGGCGCGCTGTCGTTCATGCGTCCAATGTCGCAGATTTTATTTTTTCTATCAATTTGACAAAATAAAAAATCCGGGCATAGGATGGCCCGCCTAAACAAGAACCGGAGGGCGAGATGAACAGTTTTGGAAAGCTTCTTATGGGGTCCGCCTTCGCGACCCTGGCCATGGCCTCGCATGCCCTGGCCGACACCACCTTGAACGCACTTTTCATGAGTCAGGCGGCCTATAGCGAGGACGACATCAAGTCGATGACCGCGAAATTCGAAGCGGCAAATCCCGGCATCAAGGTCGACCTGGAATTCGTGCCTTACGAAGCCCTGCACGACAAGATCATTGCCGCAGCCGGAGCCGGCGACGATGGCTATGACGTTGTCCTCTTCGACGTGATCTGGCCTGCCGAATTCGCAACCCGCGGCTTCCTGCAGGACGTTACGGGCCGCATTCCGGCGGACGCCACCGGCAAGATCTTCGACGGAGCCTGGACGACGGTCGAATATGACGGCAAGCGCTACGGTATGCCGTGGATTCTCGACACGAAATACCTCTTCTACAATGCCGAGATGCTGGAGCAGGCGGGCATTTCCGCACCGCCCAAAACCTGGAGCGAACTGGTTTCCCAGGCACAACAGATCAAGGACAAGGGCATCGTCGAATACCCGCTGGTCTGGAGCTGGTCCCAGTCCGAAGCCATGATCTGCGACTTCACCACGCTGACGGCCGCCAATGACGGCGCCTTCTTCGAGGAAGGCCAGCCGGCCTTTACCGCCGGCGGGGCCAAGGATGCCGTTACCTTCATGAAGGCAACCCTCGACGATGGTCTCACCAACCCGTCCTCGCGCGAATATTTCGAAGAGGACGTGCGCCGGGTGTTTTCCAACGGCGAGGCCGCCTTCGCGCTCAACTGGACCTACATGAATGCGCTCGCCAACGATCCGAAGGAAAGCAAGGTTGCCGGCAAGGTGAAGGTGGCTCCGGCTCCCGGCGTCGAGGGCAAATCGACGGCTTCGAGCGTCAACGGTTCCATGGGCCTCGGCATTCCCTCCAACAGCCCGCATGCGGATGAGGCCTGGTCCTATATCTCCTTCCTGACCCAGAAGGATATCCAGGACGACTATGCCAAGCTCAGCCTGCCGATCTGGAAAGCTTCCTATTCGGAGCCCAAAGTGACGGAAGGCCAGGAGGATCTGATCGCGGCGGCCAAGGAAAGCATTGCCGTCATGTATCCGCGTCCTCTGGTGCCTTCCTATACGGAGGTCTCCGACATCCTGCAGAAGAACATCCATCAGGTGCTTTTGGGTGAAACCGGCGTGGATGAAGCGCTGGAGGCTGCGGCCGACCGCGTCAAGCGCATCCGCTAAGCAGACGCCGCAGGAGACTGAACATGCTTGGCCGACGCCAGAAACTTGAAAAATGGACACTTCTGGCGCCGGCCTTGCTGGTGCTCGGGCTTATCACGCTGGTCCCGCTCGCCAACACGCTCTGGCTGAGTTTCACCGACACGAGGATCTCGGCCCTGCCGCAGCCGGTCGATTTCATCGGGTTTGAAAACTACATCTATGCCTTGAGCGACCCGGACTTCCAGGACGCGCTCTTCCGGACGCTCTATTTCACGATTGTCTCTGTCGGGCTGGAAGGCGTGCTCGGCGTCGCAGTCGCCGTTCTCCTGAACCAGGAGTTCCGCGGCCGTACACTGCTCCGGGCGCTGATCATTCTGCCCTGGGCGGTGCCGACCATCGTCAATGCGGTTGCCTGGCGGCTGATCTATCACCCGGACTACGGCGCGTTGAACTCGCTGCTCTTACAACTCGGCCTGATCTCTGATTATCGCAGCTGGATCGGAGATCCGGCAACGGCGATGAACATGGTGATCCTGGCGGATGTCTGGAAGAATTTTCCGCTGGTTGCCTATGTGGCACTTGCCGCCTTGCAGACGGTGCCGGGCGACCTCAACAAGGCGGCGGCCATCGAAGGTGCCGGCCCATGGAAGCGCTTCCGCTCCATCACCCTGCCGTGGATTGCCGGCCCGCTTATGGTGGTCATGGTGCTCCGGACCATCGAGGCCTTCCGCGTTTTCGACATCATCTATGTGATGACCGGCGGCGGCCCGGCGGACAGTACCAAAACGGCAAGCTTCTACGTCTACCAGGAATATTTCAATTACCTCAGAAGCGGCAGCGGTGCCTCCTACGCGGTGCTTGTCGCCGGCATCAGCGCGGTCCTGATCGTCTTCTACTACGCCACCACCAAGCGGCAGGCTGCGGGAGGCACGGCATGAGAAGATCCGCCCTCCAGACAGTGGTCATCTATGGCAGCGCGCTGCTGCTCGCCGCCTTCACCGCTGCCCCGCTTTTGTGGCTCGCGGTCATGAGCATCAGCGCGCCGACGGACCTCACCGAAGTGCCGCTGCACTGGATCCCGTCCGAGCTCGACTTCAGCCGCTATGGCACCCTTCTCAGCCTTGAGGGCGGCAATGGCGAACGGTTCCTCTATGCCCTCAGGAATTCGGTCCTGACGGCGGGTGGTGCAACGCTGATTGCCTTGATGCTGGCCATCCCGGCCGCCTATGCCTTTTCCCGGCGGCGGGCGTCGATGGTGCTGCTCTTCGCGTTTCTCGCCACCATCATGATGCCGCCGATCACCTATGTTCTGCCGCTCTATTCGACCTTCAGCAGTCTTGGCCTTCTCAATCACACGGTGACGCTGGTGATCGTCTATACGGCGATGCTGCTGCCCTTCGCCACCTGGCTGATGAAATCCAACATCGACGTGCTGCCGGTGGAAGTGGAACAGGCCGCCTTCATGGAAGGGGCAAGCACCTCCTATACGATCCGGCAGGTGGTGCTGCCGCTCGCCCTTCCTGCCATTGCGGCGACGGCGATGCTCTCGTTTCTGGTCGCCTGGGACGAATTCTTCTACGCGCTGATCTTCACCAACGACCTTTCAGCCAAGACGCTTCCGGTTGCGATTGCCGATTTCTCGGCCGGCCGCGTCACCGACTATGGCGTCATCGCCTCGGTGGGCGTGCTGGCCACCCTGCCGCCGGCGCTCCTCGCCATCGCCTTCCAGAAATTCATCGTCTCGGGCCTCGTGGCCGGCTCCGTCAAGGGCTGAACGGCATGAAGACCCCTCAAGGAATGACCGACGCAATGCCGCAAGACCCTATCCTCTCGATCAGAAACCTGCAGAAGACCTATGGCGACGTGCCGGTGCTGAAGGACATCAACGTCGCGATGGACCCGGGCGAGTTCCTGGTGCTGGTCGGTCCGTCCGGCTGCGGCAAGTCCACACTGCTGAGCTGCATTTCCGGCCTGACGGAGATCACCTCCGGATCGATCCACATCGCCGGCAAGGACCGGACCCATGATGAGCCCGCGGACCGGGACATTGCCATGGTCTTCCAGTCCTATGCTCTGTTCCCGAATATGAGCGTCGAACGCAATATCGGCTTCGGCCTGGAAGTCCGGAAGGTCGCAGAAGCGGAAAAGAAGCAAAAGGTCGCAGAGGTCGCCAGCCTCCTCAAGATCGAGCACCTGCTTCAGCGCCGCCCGGCGGAGCTGTCCGGCGGTCAGCGCCAGCGCGTTGCCATGGGTCGGGCACTGGTGCGCGACCCAAAGCTGTTCCTCTTCGACGAACCGCTCTCCAATCTCGACGCGAAGCTGCGCGTCACCATGCGCACGGAAATCAAGCGCATTCACCAGACCACCGGCGCCTCCATCGTCTATGTCACCCACGACCAGATCGAGGCGATGACGCTGGCAACGCGGATCGTGGTGATGAAGGACGGCGTGGTGCAGCAGATCGGCACGCCCAAGGAAATCTACCAGACGCCGGTCAATGCCTTTGTTGCCGATTTCATGGGGGCGCCGTCCATGAACCTGATGTGTGGGAAAGCGACCCGAGAAGGCGACCATGTGCGACTGGAGATCCCGACGCAGCAGGGCAGTCCGGTGGAACTCTTCGATTATGGTCCCGGGCCGCAGGGTCTTGCTGTGGGCCAGTCCCTGGACGTCACCATCGGCCTGCGCCCGGAAGCCATGACGGATGCCGCGAGCCGCAACGGCGGTATCGACGGAAAGATCCTGCAGGTCGCGGAGTGCCTGCTCGATGTGGTCGAACCGGCCGGAGCCGACACCTATGCCGTCGTCAATCTGGGCGGAACGGAAGCGGTCGCCCGGCTGTCGGCAGATGTCACCGTTGAGGCTGGAGAGATCGTGCCGATTGCCTTCGATCTCTCGAAACTTTCTTATTTCGATGTCACATCCGGAGCCCGCCTATGAGCGCCTCAAGAGGCCTTGCCGGAGATATCGGCGGCACCAATACGCGGCTGGCGCTGGTGGAAAACGGCCGCGTGCTGGAAAACACCATCGCGCGCTTCCGCAATGCCGATTTCGAGACGCCGGAAGCGGCCATCGGCACCTATCTCGCCAAAGCCGGACAACCGGCCTGCGGGTCCGCCGTCATCGCCATCGCCGCTCCGATCGATGGACACGCGATCCGAATGACCAACCATCCCTGGACTTTCAACGCCGATTGCATCGGCACTGTCCTGGGCGGAGCAGAAGTGCAGTTCCTCAACGATTTCGAGGCACTTGCCTATTCGATCGACCGGGTCGAAACCCATCGGCTCAAGCCCGTCTACGTGCCCGAGGCCAAGCTTCGCAGCAACCCGACGCGGCTGGTGGTTGGCGCCGGCACCGGCTTCAACGCGGCCGCCCTCTTCCAGGCCTCCGACGGCCTTCATGTCGGCACGGGCGAGTGCGGTCACGCGACATTGCCTGTTGAGACAGAAGCCGAATTGCGCCTGCGGGATTATCTCGCCCGGGGCCGGGGCCGTGCGTCCGTCGAACGGGCTCTTTCGGGCAGTGGCCTCAGGGAAATCTACGAATGGCACTGCCAGGAGGCCGGTCAGGTTGCGGACCACCTGACACCGGCGGACATTGCGGACCGGGCCAATGCGGGCTCCGATACGCTCTGCGTTCTTGCCGCTCGCCAGTGGGTGACCCTGCTCGGCCGGGTCGTCGGCGATCTTGCGCTCGTCTTCCTGTCGCTCGGCGGCATCGTGCTGACCGGCGGCGTCACCCGCAGCCTTGCAAAATTCCTCGCCGAACCCGATTTCCTGAATGCCTTCTGCGCCAAGGGCCGCCAGCAGCAACTCGTCGCCGGCATTCCGGTACATCTGCTTGACGATGATTTTGCCGCGCTGACAGGGTGTGCTGCGCGGATGTGACCGGGAATTACTTCAGACTGCCGCTCGGATCGTAGCCTTCAAACTGGCTGTCCACGTCCCGTGCCTTGTGCAGAACTCGAACAATCGCGACCTCACCCTGCCAATCCAGGAAGAAGATAACATGTGAGACATGGGCAAGGCTTCGAATGCCTGGGCCCAGCTCTTGCCGCTCGCGGCCAATCTGCGGATTATTGGCAATAATCTCGAAAAGGTCATACAGACCAAGAAGATAATCGCGTGCCTGAGCCTCGCCCCAACTCTCTTCTGAATAGAGAAAGATGTCCTGGAGGTCTTCCTCGGCCTCGGCCGAGAGAAGCCAACCCGTCACTTTGACATTTTCCGCTGCTTCGCTTTCGCAATAATGTCTTCGGGTCCTGCCCGGCTAACCCTGCCGGCATCAAGCGACTGACGACCCCGATTGATGTCGCGGCGCAAACTCTCAAGCTTCAGATGATGCTCTTCGTGCATTCGCAACGCGTCGCGCACGACCTCGCTGGCATTATTGTAGAGGCCATTGGCAATCTGATCGGCGACATAGTCTTCCAGCTTTTTTCCGAGCGAAAAGTTCATGTCCAGACCTCCGGTCATTTGTAAGGCATTCACATTTGGCGAAGCCAAGCTCCCTCTCCCATTGGGAGAGGGTTGGGGTGAGGGAACAAATGCCTGAAAATTCAGAAAAGTCTGTCCCCTCACCCGGACCTGCGGTCCGACCTCTCCCCATGGGAGAGGTGACTTTGGTGTCCATGGCCTGGACTTCGGTCAAATGCAAAACCCGAAATCACTTGCCTCGACAATCTCACAATATGTCAACTTTTAGCAACAATTTACATCAAGAACTCAGCCCCAGCTCCTCGATCACCGCCTGCACCGCCAGCCGGAAGACCTGCTCCTCCGGTCCCGGCTGGCTGTCCGGCCTTGTCATCAGGCCGACCGGACCCTTGGTCATGTCGGTGTCGAAAGGCAGGCGCACCAGGTGGCCGTCGGCGGTTTCGTTCTGGACGACGCCGGAGGAGATGATCCAGACCGCGTCCGTGCGCCGTGTATAAACGCGGCCGAAGGCGCCGGAGACGGTCTCGATCTTGTTCGGGATCTCGCCGACACCGTTGGCGATCATGTAACGCTCGACAAGCGGGCGGATCGCCGAGCCTTCCGGCGGATAGATGACGGGCCACTCGACGATGCGTTTGACGTCGGGTTTTTCCAAGAGCGGATGGCCGGCCCGGACGATCAGATCGACCCGTTCCGAATAGAGCTGGGTGAAGGAAACGCCTTCCATGGAGACCGGACGGCCGAGGCGGCCGATGACAAGGTCGAGGTCTCCGAGCTTCAGCCGTTCGATCAGGTAGCCGTGCGGGCCGTCCATGATCTGCAGCATGACATTCGGCGCCATCTCGGCAAATTCGCGCACCACCGGCGGCATGAAGCTGGCGGCAACGCTCGGCAGGGCGCCGACCTTCAGCGTCGCCCTTGCATCACCTTCCTTCTCGACCCCGTCGAGGCCCTGCTGCAGGCTCGCCAGCGAAATCTGCGCGAAATGCAGGAACACCTTGCCCTCGCGGGTAAGGGCAATGCCCGCCCGGTTGCGCGTCATCAGGCTGGCACCGATGATGTCCTCCAGCTCTTTCAACGTCTTGGAGATCGCCGGCTGGGTCAGGCTCAGCTTGTCCGCCGCCAGTTTCAGGCTGCGTTCCTGGGCAATTTCAACGAAACACTGGATGTGGCGGAACTTGATGCGCCGGTCGATCATTCACTTGCCCGTTTTGGAAAGAAAGAAGCTTCATATCTCATTTTACTTCCCAAAATTGATCATTCAATATGAATTCAATCAGGGAGGAAGTGATGCGCACTCAGGTTGTTATTGTCGGCGGCGGACCGTCAGGCCTGCTGCTTGGCCAGCTTCTGCATCGCCAAGGCATCGAGACAGTCATCCTGGAGCGCAAGACCCGGGACTATGTGCTCGGCCGCATCCGCGCCGGCATCCTGGAAACCGGCCTCGTCAACATGATGCGCGAGGCGGGCGTCGCAAAACGGATGGACGAGGAATGCTTCGTTCACCACGGCACCTGCATCTCCTATGAAAACGAGATGTTCGCGATCGACTTCCAGAAGCTGATCGGCCAGAACGTCATCGTCTACGGCCAGACCGAAGTCACCCGTGACCTCTACGATGCACGCGAAAAGATTGGCGCGGAGACGATCTTCGAGGTCGATCATGTCGAGATACGCGATGCGGACACGGATAGTCCCTATGTCACCTTCACCGTCGATGGCAGCGCAAGGCGGATCGACTGCGATTTTGTCGCCGGCTGCGACGGTTTCCATGGCGTCAGCCGCAAGACCATTCCGGACACCGTCCTGAAGGAATACGAGAAGGTCTATCCCTTCGGCTGGCTGGGCGTCCTGTCCGAAACTCCGCCGGTGCATGACGAGCTGATCTACGCCAATTCAAAGCGCGGCTTTGCGCTCTGCTCCATGCGCAACGAGAACCTGTCGCGCTACTATGTTCAGTGCAACCTTACCGATGACATCCACGAATGGACCGACGAGGCCTTCTGGGAGGAACTGAAACGCCGCCTGCCGGAATCTGTCGCCGACAAGCTGGTGACCGGCCCTTCCATCGAGAAGTCCATCGCCCCCCTGCGCTCCTTCGTCTGCGAGCCTATGCGCTGGGGGCGTTTGTTCCTGTGCGGCGACGCCGCCCATATCGTGCCGCCGACGGGTGCCAAGGGCCTCAACACGGCTGCTTCCGACGTGCACTACCTTCATGAGGGTCTGGTCCGGTATTACAAGGACAAGGACAGCGAAGGCATCGACACCTATTCGGAGAAGGCCCTTGCCCGGATCTGGAAGGCGGAACGGTTCAGCTGGGCGACCACCAACATGTTGCACCGGTTCCCGGACCAGTCGGACTTTGATCTGAAGATGCAGCGGGCGGAAATCGAATCCCTGCATCATAATGAAATCGCGCAGCGCTGGTTTGCGCAGAACTATGTCGGGCTGCCCTACTGATGAAGATTGCAAGGCTTCCATCTGCTGATATTCACTGGCGCGAGGACGGGGACCGCATGGGCCCGGCGGTCGTGTTCGCCAATTCACTCGGCACGGATCTTCGGCTCTGGGACAAGACGGTGGAGCGGCTGTCGGGTTTCGGCCTCAGGCTGATCCGCTACGACAAGCGCGGACATGGCCTCTCCTCCTGTCCGGCGTCCCCCTATGCGATGACCGCTCTCGTCGACGATGCGCAGCAGCTTCTCGATCATATCGGGATCAACAAGTGTGTTTTCGTCGGGCTCTCCATTGGCGGCATGATCGCCCAGGCACTGGCAAGCCGTCAGCCGGAGCGGATTCGAGGCCTGGTGCTTGCCGACACTGCGGTGAAGATGGGCGAAGCTGCAATGTGGCGGGACCGGATTGCAAAGATCCGCGAGGGCGGGCTGGAAAGCATTGCCGACGCCATCCTCGAGCGCTGGTTCTGCGAGGACTTTCTGCAGCAGGCCGAGAGCAGCGCCTGGCGGAACATGCTCACCCGGACACCGGCGGAAGGCTATATCGGCTGCTGCGAGGCCATCGCCACGGCCAATCTTACGGAAACAACGGCCGCCCTTCGCCTGCCCGTACTTGGCATCGCGGGAGCGGAGGACCGGGCCAGCCCGCCCGACATCGTGCGCGCCACCACGGCTCTGATCTCCGGCAGCCGCTACGTTGAAATTGAAAAGGCAGGCCATTTGCCTTGCGTCGAGCAGCCGGAGGTCTTCACCGGCCATCTCATCAAGTTCCTGAAGGAGGACCTCCATGTCTGATCGTTTTGACACCGGCATGCAGGTGAGGCGGTCCGTACTCGGGGACGATCATGTCGACCGGGCGGAAGCCGCGAAGACGGCGCTGGACGAACCGTTCCAGACGCTGATCACCGAGACGGCCTGGGGCAATGTCTGGGCGAATGACCGCATCAGCGCGCGCGAGCGTTCCATGCTGACGCTGGCGCTTCTGGCTGCGCTTGGCAATTTCGAGGAAATTCCGATGCATATCCGCGCGACGGCACGAACCGGCGCCAGCAAGGAGGATGTGCTGGAGGCTTTCCAGCATGTTGCCATCTATGCCGGCGTTCCACGCGCCAATCAGGCCTTGAAACTGGCCAAACAGACCTATGCAGAAATGGAAGCGCAATAAGCTTCCCGTCCGCTGCTCCCGAGGAGGAGAGACCCATGTTGAAACCAGGCGAATTCTACCAGCGTGACCGCGAGCGCCATCCGCCGGCCTATACGCGCGACTACAAGACCTCCGTCTCGCGCTCGCCGCAATATTCGCTGATCAGCCTGCAGAACTCGGTCTCGGAAATCACCGGACCAACGTTTGGCCACAACGACATTGACCCGCTCGACAAGGACCTGATCTACAATTACGCCCAGCCGGGCGAGAGCGCGATCGGCGAGCGCATCATCCTGCATGGCCGCGTGCTGGACGAAAATGCCAGGCCGATCCCGAACACGCTGGTGGAAATCTGGCAGGCGAATGCGGGCGGGCGCTACCGGCACAAGAAGGACACGTATCTGGCGCCGATCGACCCGAATTTCGGCGGCTGCGGCCGGACGCTTACCGACGAGAACGGCTACTATTATTTCCGCACGGTGAAGCCGGGTGCCTATCCCTGGCGCAACTGGGTCAACAGCTGGCGGCCGGCCCATATTCACATGTCGATCTTCGGCACGGCCTTCTGCCAGCGCCTGATCACCCAATGCTATTTCGAGGGCGATCCGCTAATCGACAAATGCCCGATCGTGAAGACCATTCCCGATCCCGATGCCGTCGAACAACTTGTGGCGAAACTCGATCTCAACGGAACGATTCCGCTGGATACGATCGCCTACAAGTTCGACATCGTGCTGCGCGGGCGCCGCTCGACCCTTTTCGAAAATCGTCTGGAAGGGAACTGACCCATGCCGCAGAAACTCGATTATCTTGCCGAAACGCCTTCCCAGACGGCCGGTCCCTACGTTCACATCGGTCTGGCGCCGGGCGCCGCGGGCTTCGGCATCTACAAACACGAACTCGGCTGGGACATCGCCGGCCCCAACGCCAAGGGTGAGCGCATCCGTGTCGAGGGCATCGTCATGGATGGCATGGGCTCGCCGATCAAGGACGTGATGCTGGAAGTCTGGCAGGCCAATGCGGACGGCAACTACGCCCATCCGGAAGGTGGCGGACCGGTCGAGGACGGCTTTCGCGGCTGGGGCCGGGTGATCACGGATTTCACCACCGGCGAATGGGGCTTCGACACCGTCAAGCCCGGCCCGACCCGGGGCCGCAATGCCGGCACCCAGGCCCCGCATCTGAACCTCTGGATCGTGGCGCGCGGCATCAATATCGGCCTCAACACGCGCATGTATTTCGACGACGAGGGCGAGGCCAATTCCAGGGACCCGGTCCTGAACCTGATCGAATGGGAAAACCGCCGCGCAACGCTGATCGCCAAGCGGACGGAACGCGACGGCCAGACCGTCTACCGCTTCGACATCAAGGTGCAGGGCGAGGACGAGACGGTGTTTTTCGACGTTTGAGAGGACCTCGACCATCTCCTCTCCCTCATCCTGAGGAGCCTAGCACGCCAGGCGTCTCGAAGGATGGGCGGCACACTCGGGAACAAGCGGCCCATCCTTCGAGACAGCGCTGATGCGCTTCCTCAGGATGAGGTGGTTGGATTGAAAGACCGCCAGGTCGAGTGATCGGTCAGGCAATCAACAATGAGAATTCAAACATGACCAAACCCTGCATCATCTGCGTCGCGATCACCGGGTCGCTGCCGAAGAAGGAAAACAATCCGGCGGTGCCGATCACGGTCACCGAGCAGGTGGAAAGCACGCAGGAGGCTTTCGAGGCGGGTGCGACCATCGTCCATGCCCATGTGCGCAATGACGATGAGACGCCGTCCTCCGATCCGAAGAAGTTCGCCCGGCTGAAGGAAGGGCTGGAGAAGCACTGCCCCGGCATGATCATCCAGTTTTCGACCGGCGGCCGCTCGGGCGCGGGCCAGGCACGCGGCGGCATGCTGCCGCTTGCCCCCGATATGGCCTCGCTGTCCGTCGGATCGAACAACTTCCCGACCCGGGTCTACGAGAACCCGCCGGACCTGGTCGACTGGCTGGCAAGCGAAATGCGCACCTATCACGTCAAGCCTGAGATCGAGGCCTTCGATCTCAGCCACATCCACCAGGCGGCGGCGATGCACCGGGACGGGCGCATTCCGGACAAGCTCTATGTGCAGTTCGTCATGGGTGTGAAAAACGCCATGCCTGTCGACCGCGATGTCTTCGACTATTACATCCGGACCGTCGAGCGCCTGGTGCCCGGCACTGAGTGGTGCGCGGCCGGGATCGGCCAGCATCAATTGACGCTGAACGAGTGGTGCATCTCCTCTGGCGGCCATACCCGCACCGGACTTGAGGACAATGTCCGTATCGACCGGAACACGCTGGCGCCCAGCAACGCTGCGCTTGTGAAGCGGGCGGCAGAGCTTTGCGAGAAATACGAGCGCCCGGTCGCAACCTGGCAGCAGGCGCGCGAGATCCTGGAAATTCCGCTGAAGGCAGCCTGAGCAAGACAGCTTGACCTGCCTCCCTTCATGGCTCTCAATGCAGGGCTAACCCCTTGATCTTCGAGAGCCATGCCCCTTTCTCTTTTCTCCAGCGCCATCTATTCCGGCCTCTTTGCAGACGATGAACTCAGGCGTCTGTTCGATGACGGCAGCGATGTTGCCCATATGATCGCCTTCGAGCGTGCCCTTGCGATTGTCGAGGGCCGTCTCGGCATCATTCCGGCAAAGGCTGCACAGGAGATCGCCGATAGTCTGGCAACGGCACATATCGCTCCCTCCAGCCTTGCCACCGGAACGAAATCCGCAGGCGTGCCGGTGCCGGCATTGGTGGCCGAACTGCGCAAACAGATCAGCGCCGAGGCAGGAGCCTGGCTGCATTGGGGCACGACCAGCCAGGATGTCATCGACACGGCCATGGTGCTGCAGGTCAGGACCGCCCTCGGCATCCTGTCGGCACGGCTGGAAAAGCTGATCGACACGCTGCAAAGACAAAGCGACCGCCATGCCGGCCAACTGCTGGCCGGGCGCACCCGCAGCCAGGTGTCGACGCCGGTCACCCTCGGCTACCGGATTGCCCAATGGGCGCATCCGCTGATCGATGCGGAGACAGCACTGCCCGCCCTCAGGAAAGGTGTTTTGCGCGTGCAGTTCGGTGGTGCCTCCGGCATCAACAGTGCGATAGCACCTGACGGAGCAGCCGTCGCCGCCGCTCTTGCAAAGGAACTTGGGCTGGAAGCCAGTCCCTCCTGGCATGTCAACCGGACGCCCTTGCTGGCGCTCTCCGCCTGGCTGCAGCAGGTCCTGTCCGGTCTAGCCAAGATGGCCGGGGACCTGATCCTTTCGGGACGCTCCGACATTGCCGAGATCTCCAGCGGGACGGGCGGCGGGTCCTCGACCATGCCGCAAAAGGCCAACCCGGTGCAGGCCGAGACCATATTTGTTCTCAACCGGATCGCGATTGCGGCGGGAGCCGGGCTTGCCGCTGCCGCGAGCCCGCTGGAAGAACGGGACGGGGCCTGCTGGCCGCTGGAATGGCACTTCCTGCCACAGATGGTGATTGCCGCGGGTGCCGCGCTGAGCCATGCGGAAGACCTCGCTGCCAGCCTTTCGGCCAACCCACCTGCTCTTGCCGCGACGCTGACCGAGAACCCGGAAATCATGGCAGAAACCGCCAGCTTCCTCCTTGCCCGCCACGGCGTTTCGCGCGCGGAGGCGAAGGATATGGTCGCAGCGGCGGCCAGGGATCCGGCCCCGTTTGCCGAGGCGCTTGAACGCCTCGGTCCAAAAGATATCGACTGGGAGAAGGAACTCGACCCGAAGCAGGTCATCGCTCCGGCGAAGAAGATGTCGGCGCGGATCTTCGCCGCGCGAACGCGCGGCTAGATCCTGCCTCTCGTCTCCAAAAATTTGCCGGATGCGCGCCCGAAACCGGCAGCTCGGTGACTGACGCTTACTGCGCCAGCTGCCAGGTCTTGACGTAGTCGGAGATGCCGTATTTCGCCAGGGTCGCCGCATAGGCGTCCGAGGCCTTGTAGGCGGCCAGTTTCTCGTTGAAGGCGGCAAGGTCACCGGCAGAAAACTTTTCGTCCGCAAGCGCAATGCCGATCGGCACTTCGCCGACGGCCAGAGGCAGCAACTCGATGTCGGCGCGCATATCGGTCTTGTCCAGTTGCGAAAGATAGGCAATCGAGGAAATGATCGCTGCGTCCAGACGGCCCGCAATCACCTTCTTGATGTTGTTTTCATCCTCATTGGTCGGCTCGATTTCAACGCCGGCTGCTTCCAGCGCCGGATAGGCGAAACCGCGGCGACCGCCGATCTTCTTGCCCTTGAGCTCCGCGAGAGCAACATAGGTAAAGCCGCTGCCCTTCTTGATGGCCAGGATGTTGAATTCGGTCAGGACCGGATCGCTGTAGAGCGCTTCCTTTGCGCGTTCCTCGGTGCGCAGCACGCCCAAGGCGCCGTCGATCTCGCCGGAATGGACGGAATTGTAGAGCCGGGCAAACGGCAGACCGGACGCCGACGCGTCATAGCCCATGTCCTGAAGGATGACGAGGCTGACATCGCCGAGGACGCCGGTCGGCGTGCCGCCTTCACCGACCCCTGCAAAGGGCAGGCTGTCGCCGGAACCGAGGACGATCTTGTCGGCGGCGAAGGCACCAGTCGAGAGCGTGAATGCCAGAACTGTGACAGCAAAGATGTTTCTCATGAAATTACCCTTTCCAGATCGGGAGAACCGAGAAAATTTCTGCCTGACGATAGGTAAAATCGCGTTTCCGACCTAACGCGAAATCTAAGTTTCAGCTTCAAACGGAACCTGAAAATACGTTAATGTTTTCGCAATACTTACCTGCCCCTGCCAATCTCGCCATTTTTATCTATGTCAGTCTTACCATGGCTGCATCCCTCACCGCTCAGCAAGAGCTATTAGCTGGCAATGCCATAAAATCAATCGGTGATTATCTTGTTTTTCCGAAAGGATCTCTTGTCATATCCCCCATGGTCCGGGCCGGGATTGAAGGCCATAGTCCGTTCAGCAGATTTCAACAAAAGGCTTGCCCGTGACCCAGTCCCATCAGCCCCGCACCTATTACGCGCCGACCGGCGGTCATCCCGGTCAGGAAACCCTCCTGACCGACCGTGCCGCCTTCACCGATGCCTATGCGGTAATCCCGAAGGGCACCATGCGCGACATCGTCACCAGTTGCCTGCCCTTCTGGGACAAGACACGCCTCTGGGTTCTGTCCCGGCCGCTCTCCGGCTTTGCCGAGACATTTTCGCAATACATCATGGAGGTTCAGCCGGGCGGCGGGTCCGACCGGCCGGAGACCGACCCTTCGGCAGAGGGCATTCTGTTCGTGGTCGAGGGCGAGGCGGTGCTGACTGCCGAGGGCCGGCGCTACGATCTCAAAGCCGGAAGCTATGCTTTCCTGCCGCCTGAAACCGACTGGACCTTGAAGAACACCAGCGATGCTCCTGTCCGCTTCCACTGGGTGCGCAAAGCCTTCGAGCCTGTAGACGGGCTGGATCGGCCGGAGCTGTTCGTCACCCACGAAAGCGAGATCGCTCCGCGGGAAATGCCCGGCACCGACGGGAAATGGGCCACCACCCGTTTCGTCGATCCGGAAGACGTGCGCCACGACATGCATGTCAACATCGTCACCTTCCAGCCGGGCGCGGTGATCCCCTTTGCCGAAACCCACGTGATGGAACACGGCCTCTATGTGCTGGAGGGCAAGGCCGTCTACCGGCTGAACCAGGACTGGGTCGAGGTCGAGGCCGGCGACTACATGTGGCTGCGCGCCTTCTGCCCGCAAGCCTGCTATGCCGGCGGCCCCGGTCCCTTCCGCTACCTCCTCTACAAGGACGTCAACCGGCACATGAAACTGCAACCGGCCGCCCGGTTCGAGGCAGGTGCGCAAGCAGCATTCAAACGCGCGGCGGAGTGATTTTTCTGACCTTGCTTCACCCAATGACCTCATCCTGAGGAGCCGCGACAGCGGCGTCTCGAAGGATCGGCGACACACACCGGAACAAGTGGCCGATCCTTCGAGACGGACCTGACGGTCCTCCTCAGGATGAGGCTTGTAGGTGTGGCTGCCTCCTCACGATGAAGGCGCATATGGTGTGAGCGTCCCCCTTTTCAGAGTGTGCTGCCGATCCTTCGAGACGGACCTGACGGTCCTCCTCAGGATGAGGATTGTGGGTGTGGCTGCCTCCTCGCGATGAGGTTGATGTGGACGATCCGGGGGCAGATCAACTTTGCCCTGGAGCGACTTCCCCGCCTAGGGCGGCGGTCAGGCTGGCTGCCGCCGCCTTCACCGCTTCGGCAAAGGGTTCGATCCTCTCCGGGCTCACCCGGCTTGTCGGGCCGGAGACCGAGAGACCCGCCACGGCCTCGCCATAGTGGTTGAAGACCGGCGCCGCGATGCAGCGCATGCCGAGGTTCTTTTCCTCTCCATCAATCGAATAGCCGCGTTCCCGGATCGCTTCCAGGTCCGTTCGCAGCTGATCCGCATCGCAGAGCGTGTGCTCGGTGAAGCGAACCCTTTCGGACTGCTTAAGGATACGGGCGCACTGGTCCCGGTCCATGAAGGCAAGCAAAGCCTTGCCGATTCCGGAGGCATGCAGCGGCGAGAGGGTGCCGGGCGGAAAGAAAGCCCGGATGCTTTCGTGGGTTTCCACCTGGCTGACGAACAGCACCTGGTCCGCCTGGGCGACGCCGAGATTGGCGGTTTCGCCGGTTCGCTCCATCAGGGATCGCAGGATCGGCCGCGCCCGTTCCACAAGACTTGTCCGGCGCAGAAAGCGCGCGCCGATGATGAAGGCGCCAGGGCCGATATGCCAGAGCTGCTGCGCGGCATCGAATTCCACCAGACCGCGCGCCTCCAGCGTGAACAGGATCCGGTAGAGCGTTGCGGTCGACTCGCCCATCTGCTCCGACAGCGCCGACAGGGAGACACCGGACTGGGTGCTCAAATGTTCGAAGACGGCCATTGCCCGGTCGAGTGACTTGATGGTGTTCTGCTCGCTCTTGTCGTCCCAGGCGCGGGGCCGCCCGCGGGCGCGGCGAGTGGCCGAAGGGTCGGTTCTGGCGTCCGTCATGATACCTCTTTTTTGACTTTTGAAAAATCAATTCATCCTATGAAAAATACAACATACTGACAAGACTGTATTTTTCTCCTTTTCGTCATTCTGAAAAAATATTTTAAAAAAATTGCGAGTCCATGTCCTGCACCGGTATCGTTTCTTAAAAGCCATAAGAGGAAACGGCCATGAGCTTCCAAAACCCTGTTTTCATTCCCGGCCCCACCAACATGCCGGAGGCATTGCGCAGAGCCTGCGACATGCCGACCCTGGACCACCGCTCGCCCCTGTTCGGGCAGATCCTGAAGCCGGCGCTGGCCGGCGTCAAAAAGGTGCTGAAGACGGAAACCGCCGAGGTTTTCCTGTTTCCCTCCACCGGCACCGGCGGCTGGGAGACGACGATCACCAATACGCTCAGCCCGGGCGACAAGATCCTGGCCGCACGCAATGGCATGTTCAGCCACCGCTGGATCGACATGTGCCAGCGCCACGGACTGAAGGTCGAGGTCGTCGAGGCTCCCTGGGGCACCGGACTGCCGGCGGACCGCTATGAAGAGATCCTCGCAAAGGACACCAACCACGAAATCAAGGCGGTTCTGGCGACCCACAACGAGACCGCGACCGGCGTCAAATCCGACATTGCCGCCGTCCGCCGCGCGCTGAATGCCGCCCGGCATCCGGCCCTGCTCTTCGTCGATGGCGTCAGCTCCATCGCCTCCATGGATTTCCGCATGGACGAATGGGGTGTCGATGCGGCCGTCACCGGCTCACAGAAGGGTTTCATGCTGCCGCCGGGCCTTGCCATCGTCGCCCTGTCGCCGAAGGCCCAGGCCGCGGTTGAAAGCGCGAAGCTTCCGCGCACCTTCTTCGATGTCCGCGACATGATGAAGGCCTATGCGAACAATGCCTATCCTTACACGCCCGCCGTCGGCCTGATGAACGGGTTGAAGCAGAGCTGCGACATGCTGCTCGCCGAAGGACTGGAGAACGTCTTTGCCCGCCACCGCCGCATCGCCGACGGCGTGCGCGCCGCGGTTCGTGCCTGGGGCCTGGAGCTCTGCGCCCAGACGCCGGATATCTATTCGGACTCAGTCAGCGCAATCCGCACGCCCGAAGGTTTCAACGCCACCAGCATCGTCACCCATGCAGCCGGGAAATACGGTGTTGCGTTCGGCGTCGGCCTTGGCGAGGTGGCGGGCAAGGTCTTCCGCATCGGCCATCTCGGCAGCCTGACCGACGTCATGATGCTATCGGGCCTGGCGACCGCCGAAATGGTCATGGCCGATCTCGGCCTCACTATCAAACTCGGCTCCGGCGTTGCCGCTGCCCAGGAAGTCTACCGCAACGAAGCCGCCGTTTCTTCAAAGGAAGCCGCATGAAAACCGACGCCTTGACCCAGTACATCCCGACGCTCGAGGACATGCTTGTCGCCCATGAGCGCATCAAGCCGTACATTCACTGCACGCCGGTGCTGACCTCCTCGTTCATCAACGAGCTCTCTGGCGCCGAGCTGTTCTTCAAATGCGAGAACTTCCAGAAGGCCGGCGCCTTCAAGGTGCGCGGCGCCTCCAACGCGGTCTTCGGCCTCGATGCGGAAACCGCCAAGGCGGGTGTCGCGACGCATTCCTCCGGCAACCACGCGCTGAGCCTCTCCTATGCCGCAGGCCGCCGGGGCATCCCCTGCCACGTGGTGATGCCGAAGACGGCGCCGCAGGCGAAAAAGGACGCGGTGCGCGGCTACGGCGGCATCATCACCGAATGCGAGCCGTCGACCTCCAGCCGCGAAGCGGTCTTTGCCGAGGTCGAGGCCCGCACTGGCGCGGAATTCGTCCACCCATACAACGATCCGCGCGTCATTGCCGGCCAGGGCACGTGCTCCAAGGAACTTTTGGAGCAGGTCGCCGGCCTCGACGCGGTGATCGCGCCGATCGGTGGCGGCGGCATGGTCTCGGGCACCTGCCTGACCCTGTCGAACCTCGCACCCGATGTGAAGATCTACGCTGCCGAGCCCGAGCAGGCGGACGATGCCGCCCGCAGCTTCAAAGCCGGACACATCATCGCCGACGATGCGCCGAATACGGTCGCCGACGGTCTGAAAGTGCCATTGAAGGAACTGACCTGGCACTTCGTGTCCAACCACGTCACCGACATCCTGACCGCCTCGGAACAGGACATAGTCGATGCCATGCGCCTCATCTGGGCACGGCTGAAGATCGTGATGGAGCCATCCTCGGCCGTGCCGCTGGCGACCATCCTGAAGAACAGGGACGTCTTCGCCGGCAAGCGCGTCGGCGTGATCATCACCGGCGGCAATGTCGATCTCGGAAAGCTGCCCTGGAACTGAATGAAGCCATTTGGAGAACAACAAAATGAACGCACAAACCGGATTTGAAAAACTCGAAGTTGGCTTCGACATTCCCGCCCTGCCCGGCATGGACGAGGCCGATATCCAGACCCCGTGCCTGGTGCTCGATCTCGATGCGCTGGAGCGCAACATCAAGAAGATGGGCGACTATGCAATGGCTCATGGCATGCGTCACCGGGTGCACGGCAAGATGCACAAGTCGGTCGATGTCGCGAAGCTCCAGGAAAGCCTCGGCGGTGCCGTCGGCGTCTGCTGCCAGAAGGTTTCGGAAGCCGAAGTCTTCGCCCGCGGCGGCATCAAGGACATCCTCGTTTCCAACCAGGTGCGCGACCCCAGGAAGATCGACCGGCTGGCACAACTGCCGAAATACGGCTGCCGCACCATTGTCTGCGTCGATGATCTCGCCAACGTTGCCGATCTCTCGGAAGCGGCCGCCAGGCACGGCACCACGCTTGAAGTCTTCATCGAGATCGATTGCGGCGCCGGCCGTTGCGGCGTGACGACGAGCGAGGCCGTGGTCGAGATCGCCAGGGCTGTCGATGCCGCCCGGAACCTCAAGTTCACCGGCATTCAGGCCTATCAGGGCGCCATGCAGCACCTCGACAGCTATGAGGCCCGCGAGGAAAAGCTCGACATCGCCATTGCCATGGTCAAAGACGCCGTCGAGGCCCTGACGGCAGCCGGTCTTGAGCCGGAACTCGTCTCCGGCGGCGGCACGGGCTCCTACTATTTCGAGTCCAATTCCGGCGTCTACAACGAGCTGCAGTGCGGGTCCTACGCCTTCATGGATGCCGATTACGGCCGCATTCTCGATAAGGACGGCAAGCGCATCGACCAGGGCGAATGGGAAAATGCCTTCTTCATCCTGACCCAGGTAATGAGCCACGCAAAGACCGACAAGGCGATCTGCGACGCGGGCCTGAAAGCCCAGTCCGTCGACAGCGGCCTGCCCTTCATCTACGGCCGGTCCGACGTCAAATACGTCAAGTGCTCGGACGAGCACGGCGTCATTGCCGATCCAAACGGCGTCCTGAAGGTCGGCGAGAAGCTGAAGCTGGTTCCGGGCCACTGCGACCCGACCGCCAATGTTCACGACTGGTATGTCGGCGTGCGGGGCGGCAAGGTCGAGACGGTGTGGCCGGTCTCGGCCCGCGGCAAGGCTTACTAAGGGTTCATTTTAAAGCCTCCCCTTCGTCATCCCGGCCAAGCGGAGCGCGAGCCGGGACCGGAGAGCCCCTAACCTTTCCAATTCGGACAGGCTTCGGCTCCCCGGTCCCGGATCTCCGCTGCGCTGCGTCCGGGATGACGATGGAGGGTTTGGCGTGAAAGCGCCTGAAACCACCAACACCTCATCCTGAGGAGGGCCAAAGGCCCCTCTCGAAGGACGGGCAACACACTCCGGAACAAGCGGCCTATCCTTCGAGACGCGCGCGAAGCGAGCTCCTCAGGATGAGGTCGGAATGCGTTTCGGGCGACCTGATCGGAGACACACATGATCATCGTTCCTGAAAAGGAAATCGCCGGGCTGATCGGCCGCAAGGAATCCTTCGAGGCGGTCGAGAGCGTCTTTGCCGCGATGGCGAGCGGGGCGGCCTATAATTTTCCGGTCATCCGTGAGGCGATCGGCCATGCGGATGCGCTTTACGGTTTCAAGTCCGGCTTCGACCGGTCCTCGCTGGCGCTCGGCCTGAAATCCGGCGGCTACTGGCCGGGCAACATGGACAAGGGCCTGACCAACCACCAGTCGACCGTCTTCCTGTTCGATGCCGATACCGGCCGCGCCAAGGCGGTTGTCGGCGGCAATCTTTTGACAGCTCTGCGAACCGCGGCTGCGTCCGCCGTTTCCATCAAGCATCTGGCCCGCAAGGACGCGAAGGTACTGGGCATGATCGGTGCCGGCCATCAGTCCGCTTTCCAGATGCGGGCGGCCGTCGAACAGCGGGACTTTGAAAAGGTTCTCGGCTGGAACTTGCATCCGGAAATGCTGGTGCGGCTGGAAGAGACCGCCAAGGAGCTGGGCCTGCCGTATGAATCCGTCGATCTCGACCGGATGGGTGCCGAGGCTGACGTCATCATTTCCATCACCTCCAGCTTCGATCCGATCCTGATGTCCGGCCACGTTACGCCGGGCACCCATATTGCCTGCATGGGCACCGACACCAAGGGCAAGCAGGAGGTCGATGTGGAGCTGGTTGCCCGTGCGAAACTCTTCACCGACGAGATCGCCCAGTCGGCCACCATCGGCGAGTGCCAGCATGCTGTTGCACGCGGAATTGTCTCTGAAGACAATATAATTGAGATTGGCGCCGTCATTAATGGTAAGCATCCAGGCAGGACCTCGGAGAGCGATATCACCCTCTTCGACGGCACCGGCGTCGGCCTTCAGGATCTTGCCGTGGCGTCTGCCGCGGTCGATCTGGCGATCCAGAAGGGCGTCGCGATCGAAGTGGATTTTTGAGGATTTCAGGAAAAGGCATCAAAGGCCTTGCCGCAATTAACCTCTCCCTTTGGGAGAGGTCGGAGCGAAGCTCCGGGTGAGGGGGCAGACGGTTCCGTATCCCCGGAAGGTTTGCCCCCTCTCCCAGCGGGAGGGGAAACCTTCCGCATCCAGGCGTGCAACCTTGCCCTTCCCGCTGTCCTCATCGGACGGAATTAGGTCAAACGAATGCGGATTGTGATCAACGGGTTCGGCCGGATCGGGCGGACCGTTTTGCGTCAGGTGCTGAAACTTCCCGAAGCTCGGCGGATCGAGGTGGTGCGGATCAACGACATCGCGCCGCTGGAGACCTGCGCCTATCTCTTCAAGTATGACAGCGTCTTCGGTCCCTGGCCGGGTGAGGTGACTGCCGGTGAGGGCACGTTGACGGTGGACGGGCGCGAGATCGTCTTTTCCGCCGAAGCCGACCTTTCCCGCCTCGACCTTTCCGATATCGACGTGGTCATGGAATGCACCGGCAAGGCCGACACGCGCGAGATCGCCGACCGGGGACTGCGTGCAGGGGCGAAGAACGTTCTGGTGTCCGGCCCCTGCAAGGCGGCGGACATCACGCTGGTGCTCGGTGCCAACGAGGAGCAGCTCGCCAGCCACCGCATCGTCTCCAACGGTTCGTGCACCACCAACGCGCTCGCCCCGCTCCTGCGCGGCATCGACGATGCCATCGGCATCAAGAGCGGGCACATGACCACCATCCATTGCTACACCGGCAGCCAGCCGATGGTCGACGCGCCGCGCGGCCCATTGGAGCGCAGCCGCGCTGGTGGTGTCTCCATGGTGCCGACGACGACAAGCGCCACCAAGCTGGTCGGTGTGGTCCTGCCACAGCTTGCCGGCAAGGTCAGCGGCGCGTCGGTGCGCGTTCCGGCGATCAGCGTTTCGGCCGTCGACCTGACATTGACGCTCGCCCAACCCGTCGAGACACCGTTCAACGACCGGCTTCAGGCGATCTTCGCCGGCAATCCGGTGATCGGTTTTGTCAGGGATCACGTCGTCTCCACCGACATGCGCGCGCGGCCGGAATCGCTCGTGCTGCACCTGCCCGAGACCCTTGAGGCCAACGACCATCAGGTGCGCATCTTCGGCTGGTACGACAACGAATGGGGCTTTTCGGCGCGCATGATCGACATGGCGCGGCTGATGGCCGGGCGGTGAGGCGGAAGAGTTACAAATTCTCCTGCCCCGCCCCGTCATTCCGGACAAGCGCAGCAAAGCTGCTGCGCAGATCCGGAACCCAGCGCATCAGCGTGAGCGAAGCGAACACCTTCAAAAACAATTAGACGCGCTTTCAGCGCGAAATATGTCTGGCTTCCGGATCGGTGTTCGGCTGCGCCTCGCTTGTCCGGAATGACGGGCGGAGGAAATTTCAAATCGCTCGGGCAGACGTTGCTCAGTCTAGCAATACCCCCCCGTTGTCATCCCGGCCAAACGAAGTGCGAGCCGGGGCCGGAGAGCCCAAAACCCCGGTTCTTTCTGGTTTCTTCCGATAGACCCTGGCTCGCCGGCCCCGGATCTTCGCTGCGCTGCGTCCGGGATGACGATTGAGAGGGCACAAAAAGGGCCGCTCGCGCGACCCTTTCGATTTTTTATGCAGCAAGACCTTACGCCGTCTCTTCCTTCGGCAGCGAGCCATGACCATGGCCGGCCATTCCGCCCGAAACCTCTTCCGTCGATTCATTGGAGAGTTCGTCCGGCAGCACCAGGTTGAGGACGATGGCGATGAGGGCTGCCGGCAGCAGACCGCTGGTGAGCAGGATGCGCGCCGTTTCGCCCATGTGCTGCAGGGCGCCTGGCTCCAGCTGCAGACCGAGGCCGATGGAGAGCGAGATGGCGAAGATCACCATGTTGCGCCGGTTCCAGTTGACGTCCGAGAGCATGGAGATGCCGGCAGCGACCACCATGCCGAACATCACGATGACACCACCGCCAAGCACTTCGATCGGCACGGTGCGGATGACCGCGCCGACCTTTGGAATGAGGCCGCAGACGATCAGGAAGATCGCACCGATGGTCACCACATGGCGGCTCATGACGCCGGTCATGGCGATGAGGCCGACATTCTGGCTGAAGGAAGTGTTCGGGAAGCCGCCGAAGAAACCGGCAACGGCCGTGCCGAGACCGTCGGCGAAAGTCGCACCGGCGATTTCCTTGTCGGTCGCCTCACGGCCCGCGCCGCCCTTGGTGATGCCGGAGACGTCGCCGACGGTTTCGACCGCGGAAACGAAGGCCATCAGGCAGAAACCGATGACGGCGGCCGCCGAGAATTCGAAGCCGTATTTGAACGGCTGCGGCAGGGCGAAGACAGCTGCCCGGTCCCATGAACTGGAGACGGCCTCGAAGGTCAGCATGCCGGTGGCCAGTGCGAAGACATAGCCCGCGACAAGGCCGATCAGCACCGCCGAGACCGACAGCATGCCCTTGCCGAAGAACTTGAAGCCGAGGGTGACCACGATCACCAGCAGTGCCGCGCCCCAATTGAGCAGCGAGCCGTATTCCGGCGTGCCGATGGCCGGGACCCCGCCGGCGGCATACTGGATACCGACCTTGACCAGGGCCAGACCGATCATGGTGACGACCAGACCGGTGACAAGCGGCGGCAGGGCAAAGCGGATCTTGCCGATGAAGAACCCGAGACAGGCATGGAAGATACCGCCAAGGATCACCCCGCCGAAGAGCGCGCCGAGCCCGTCGACGCCCTTGCCCGCGACGAGCGGGATCATGATCGGCAGGAAGGCGAAGGACGTGCCCTGAACGATGGGCAGTGCCGCTCCGACCGGACCGAGGGTCAGCGTCTGCAACAGGGTCGCGATCCCGGCAAAGACCATCGACATCTGGATCAGGTAGAGAAGTTCGGGAAAGTCCGGCGAATTGGAGCCGAAGCCGAAGCCGGCGGCACCGGCAACGATAATGGCTGGCGTGACGTTGGAGACGAACATGGCCATGACATGCTGGATGCCAAGCGGGATCGCCTTCCACAAGGGTGGCGTGAAATTGGGATCGCGGAGCTGCTCCGGCGTTCCGATCGATGCATTAGACATTGTTGCTCCTCTGAAGGTGGTCGGACGTCTCCGCCTCGTTCAGCGGGCTGGGATCGTCCTGGAGGCTAGTCCTATGAGGGCGCCTCCACGGTCCAGGGTTCGGAAAACCAATGTTCCTCAAGATTGGTTCCGTCCCCGATACGGTCTACGACGGCATAGCGCCCGGGTTGCCCGAGCGGTGCCAGAACGCCATGCCAGGTGCCGCGATAGAGATTGATCGACTGGCCCGGCTGGCTGATGAAGGCTTTGAGATTGACCGGTCTGCCGTCCGCGTCGTCGGCGACGATGACAAGCATCGGCACGCCGTCGAGCGGTATGAACGCCTGGCTGCCGAGCGGATGGCGCTCGACCATGTCGACCGAATAGGGAAACGACCGCGCCTTTGCGTCGAAGAGGCTGATGCCGGCGCGGCCCTCGCCAAAGTCCAGCTTTGCCCGGTCGTGGTGGCGGCCGCACATGCCCTGATTGATGATCTTGTCCGGCGCGCCCGCCACCTCCAGGACGTCGCCGTAAGGCGCAAAGGCACCGGCAGTCAGAGGCAGGGGGGCAAGCGTCCGGCTCACGGCAACAGGTCCTTCAGCCGGAACTGGGCGATGCGTTCCACCTGGCGGCAGGCTTCACTGAACTCTGTGGCCCTGTCGTTGTCGATCCGGCGGTGGAAGGCCGCCATGATCGAGGCCTTGTCATGGTCGCGCACAGCAATGATGAACGGGAAACCGTGCTTTGCGACATAGGTATCGTTGAGCTTTGTGAAACTCTCGCGTTCCTCGTCGGTCAACATGTCGAGCCCGGCGCTCGCCTGTTCATTTGTGCTTTCTGCCGTTAGCCGACCCGCCTGAGCCAGCTTGCCCGCAAGATCCGGGTGAGCGGTCAGGACGCCGAGACGTTCTGCCTCGCTTGCCGAGCGGAACATGCGGCAGAGCGCGTTGTGAACTCCGGCGGCGCAGTCATGCGCGGGCCCGAGTTCCAGGTCGAACGCGCGCTCCGCAATCCAGGGCGAATGCTCGAAGATACCGCCGAAGGTTTTCACGAACTCTGCCTTTTCCATCCGGCTCGGCTGCAGGCCCTTTTTCGGCGGATGGGTCCTGGCCCAGTGTTCGGCGATCTCGATCCGGCGAGGGCACCAGACGCCCTCGTGCTTCTGGATATGGTCGATGAATTTCTGCAAGGCCATGATCTTGCCCGGACGGCCGACAAGACGGCAATGCAGGCCGATCGACATCATCTTCGGCGTGTCGCTCGCCCCTTCCGCATAGAGCATGTCGAAGGCGTTCTTCAGGTAGTTGAAGAAATCCTCGCCGTCGGTCCAGCCCGGCGCGGTGGCAAAGCGCATGTCGTTGGCTTCGAGCGTATAGGGGATGATGAGCTGTTCGCGGCCTTCGACCTCCAGCCAATAGGGCAGATCGTCATCATAGGTGTCTGAAACATAGGCAAATCCGCCTTCCTCGGCGACAAGGCGGACGGTGTTGACAGAGCAGCGGCCCGTGTACCAGCCAAGCGGGCGCTCGCCGACCACTTCGGTGTGCAGGCGGATCGCCTCGGCAATTGCCGCGCGCTCCTCCGCTTCCGGCATGTCCTTGTGCTCGACCCATTTGAGGCCGTGGCTGGCGATTTCCCAGCCAGCATCCTTCATCGCCTGGACCTGTTCCGGGCTGCGGGCGAGCGCCGTCGCGACGCCATAGATGGTCAGCGGAATGTTGGCGCGAGTAAACAGGCGATGCAGGCGCCAGAAGCCGGCGCGGGCGCCATATTCATAGATCGATTCCATGTTCCAGTGGCGCTGGCCCGGCCATTGGGCGGCGCCCGGAATATCGGACAGGAACGCCTCGGAGGCCGCATCCCCGTGCAGAACGCAGTTCTCGCCGCCTTCCTCGTAATTCAGCACGAACTGAACGGCGACCTTCGCCCCGCCCGGCCATAGCGGATCCGGTGCGTTCTGGCCATAGCCACGCATGTTACGGGAATAACGATTCAAGACGGACCTCCTCATGATACCACTCGGTTGAGACAAGCAAGGACTATGCCTCAAAGAACGGCTGGTATGTTGTCTTCTTATAAATCAGGATAATGCCGATGACTTTCTTGTCTTTTTAGAAAGTGCTTTCGGAGAACGACGGGTGCCCTAAATTAGGGGCCCACAGCATCATGCGCGCAACTTCAGACTTCCAGGGGAGGCCCCGATGGCCGGCTATCTGACGACACATGTTCTCGACACCGCCCAGGGCTGCCCGGGGAAGGGCATCAAGATCGACCTTTACGAGATCGACGGCGACAGCCGCACCTATGTCCGCAGCCTCGTCACCAACGACGACGGCCGCACCGACAGCCCGATCCTTCCCAAGGAAGACTTCAGGACCGGCACCTATGAACTGGTGTTCCATGTCGGCGCTTATTTCGACGCCGCCGGGATCGCCCTGCCGGAACCGAAATTCCTCGACACGGTGCCGCTGCGCTTCGGCATGTCGGAGGAAGCCCACTACCACGTCCCGCTTCTCGTTTCGCCGTTCAGCTATTCGACCTACCGGGGGAGCTGAGGCAAGCCCGGCTCCGATTGCAGGCTTTGCTGCAAGTTCCACCTCATCCTGAGGAGCGAGCCTGCTCGCTTCTCGAAGGAGGGGACCTTTGCTCCGGACAAGCGGCCTATCCTTCGAGACTGGCCTTTGGCCCTCCTCAGGATGAGGTCGTGTTGAAGGCAAGCGCCTCGTCACCAACAACGACGGCCACACCGACAGCCCGATCCTGCCCAAGGAAGACTTCAAGACCGGCACCTATGAGCTAGTGTTCCATGTCGGCGCTTATTTCGACGCCGCAGGGATCGCCCTGCCGGAACCGAAGTTCCTCGACACCGTGCCGCTGCGCTTCGGCATGTCGGAGGAAGCCCACTACCACGTCCCGCTTCTCGTCTCGCCGTTCAGCTACTTGACCTACCGGGGGAGCCGAGGCGAGCCCAGCTCCGATTGCAAGCTTTCCTGCAAGTTCCACCTCATCCTGAGGAGCGAGCCTGCTCGCGTCTCGAAGGATGGGACCCTTGCTCCGGACAAGCGGCCCATCCTTCAAGACGGGCCTTTGGCCCTCCTTAGGATGAGGTCGTGTTGAAGGCAAGCGCCTCGTCACCAACGACGACGGCCGCACCGACAGCCCGATCCTTCCCAAGGAAGACTTCAAGACCGGCACCTATGAGCTAGTGTTCCATGTCGGCGCTTATTTCGACGCCGCAGGGATCGCCCTGCCGGAACCGAAGTTCCTCGACACCGTGCCGCTGCGCTTCGGCATGTCGGAGGAAGCCCACTACCACGTCCCGCTTCTCGTCTCGCCGTTCAGCTACTTGACCTACCGGGGGAGCCGAGGCGAGCCCAGCTCCGATTGCAAGCTTTCCTGCAAGTTCCACCTCATCCTGAGGAGCGAGCCTGCTCGCGTCTCGAAGGATGGGACCCTTGCTCCGGACAAGCGGCCCATCCTTCAAGACGGGCCTTTGGCCCTCCTCAGGATGAGGTCGTGTGTGGGAGAAGCGTCTATCGAATTTGGATGTCAGTCCGTCACCACAGGCGTCTGTTTCACGTCGCCAAACCCGGCTGGAACCTCACCTGCTTCCTTCTTCATAATGATCTCGCGGTGTGGATACGGGATGCCGATGTTGTTTTCCTTGAACGTGTCCCAGAGCGCCAGCAGCACCTTGCCGCGAATGTTGGTGAGGCCCTGTTGCGGGTCGCGGATCCAGAAGCGCAGAACGAAGTCGAGAGATGAGTCGCCGAAGCCGGTGAGCCAGCACACCGGTCGGCGGTTGGCCTCGACCCGGCCAACCGTCATCGCCGCCTCGATGGCAAGCTTCGAAACCTCGTGCGGGTTGGCGTCGTAGGAGACGCCAAAATTGACGTCGAGCCGCACCAGATCGTCGGAAAAAGACCAGTTGATCACCCGATGGGTGATGAAATCCTCGTTCGGGATCAGGTATTCGCGCCCGTCGCGGGTGACGACGGACACGAAACGGGCGCGCAATTCGCGGATCCAGCCGAAGGTGCCTTCCAGCGAGATCGTGTCGCCGGGTTTGATCGACTTGTCGAGCAGGATGATGATGCCGGAGATGAAATTCGAGATCACCTTCTGCAGGCCGAAGCCGAGGCCGAGGCCGACAGCACCTGTGAAAACGGTGAAGGCGGAGAGATCGATACCGACCGAGGAGAGCGCCATGGTGCCGGCGATCAGGATCAGCCCGAACTTGGCAACCTTGCCAATGAGCACCCGGATCGACGGTGTCAGTTCGTCCGATTTCTGCACCTGCTCTTCGAAATAGCGGCCGAGGATGACGGCGATCCAGACGGTCGCGATCAAGAGCAGCACCGCTTTCAGCACCAGAAGCAGCGACAGGCGCATTTCGCCGAGCGGCAGGGCAAGGCTGTCAAGGAAGGTGCCCGCCTCGTCGTCGAAACCGAGGATCACCAGCGCCACATAAATCCAGGCGAGCCAGCTCAGCGTCTTGGCAACCAGCCGGTTGCGGATCACCCGCGAGAGCACGGAGACGAACAGCCAGGCGAGCGACAGGGAAAGCGCAATGGCAATGAAATGACTGCGGCTCGGCCAGGTGACGGAGCGCAGCACGGTCAATGCCGAAAAGAGGAACAGGCTGAACAGGATCCATTCGATCCGCCGGAGCAGCGCGATCACGACGCGCAGCAGGCCGGGATGGCCCTTGATCTCCCGCGCGCGCGCCTCCAGCCGGGGCTCGACCCGCAGGCTGATGACCTTGGCTACGCCGAAAAGGACGACAATGAGGGCAATCTGGTAGGCGAACCAGGGCGCGGTCAGGTAGCTGAGTGCCACCTTGGCCCAGGACTGCAGTTCGGCAAGGATGGTTTCCGGCGTCATCCGCTGCTGGTTCCCTCGTGTTTCGCCGGGAAGTCCGTCCGTTCCCGTCGATGCATCAAGAGCTTAACAGCAATTCGCCCGACCGGCCAAGCCGGGTCGCTGCTGCGGCACTCTCCTTGAACCGATACGCACGCGGGCCCAGAAAGGTTCAGTCCGGGGACGGGCCCTGGCACGGGTCCCGTGGCGGGTCCGGGGTCAGCGCGCGATCTGAACGTCCAGATCCTGCCGCAGGCGTGCCGACCAGTCGGCGCTGAGTACATCGGCCAGCTTGGCAACGCCAGGAACGACGCCGTCCGCCGCCACCCCATCAAGGCCAAGACGTTCGAGTACGAGCCGCAAGGTGGTCTGCGGGCCGGCGGAGAGTTCCGAATAGGTGATCCGGAGCGGTGAGATGCCTTCGCGCGTGAACCAGTCCTGCCAATCCCGGTCAAAACGGGTGAAGCGGTCATAGCAGTCTTTCAGTGCCGCAGGATCGTATTCCAGCGGGCGCGGTGCGGAAAGCCGCTCCAGTTCGCTGCCATCCGCCGCCCGGTGCCAGAGGCCGGATTGTTCGGCGCGGACATAGGACACAGCCTGGGCGATCTTGTCTTCGCGTCTCAGGTGAATGAAGAGGGTCTCGCCGAAAGCGGCCTTGAGACGGTCCAGATCCGGCGCAACACCCGGATAAAGGACGCCAAGTTTACGCATGAAGAAATCGAAGCTGTGCCGCTGCAGGCGGAGGCCGAAGATGCCGGTGCCGCGCGTGCCCTTCTCCGTCACCTCGGCAAGGACCTTGCGCAGCGACCCCGTTTCCGGCTCGTCTGGATCCGTCACGAGGCCGAGATCGTCCTGCCACGCCGCAAGCGACGGCTCATGGAAATAGGAGCCGGGATGTCCGGCAACACCGGTTGCCGAGAGAAGCTTGCACAAAAGCGTGCTGCCGCTGCGCGGTGATGTGCAGAGAATGTAGGACTTATAAGGCTTCATGCCCTTCCCTGGCAGGGAACGGTTACAGGCAAAAGACACTGGCTGCCTATCCTGCTCATGAAAGAAGTTTTCGCAATCAGGTGTTGCCGGATTGCCCTGCGTCACGAGGAGTACCGGACGCCGGCGATGCCGGCGCCCGAAGCTTTCGGTCCGTTAGCTGGCGAACCGGTCCAGGAGCTCGTCAAGGGTGACATGTCCCTTGCAGGCTCCGGTGCCCTTGTCGTCACCACCTTCTTCCAGGGCGCTGGCGTACCGCACGGCCGTGTCGGCCTCAAGGTTGCCCCGCAGTTCGGAGAGCTTCGGCCAGCGGTCGCGGCTGGCGACGCCATGGACATCCAGCCACCTCGCGACCCCGATCAGCAAGGCATCGGCAAGGGTCGGACGGTCCGCGACGAGGAACTTGCCGCCGCCGATCATTTCCTCAAGCCTGTCGTGACGCTCAATCACCCAGGAGCGGCCGAATTCGGTCAGGGCTGTCTGCATCGAGGGATCGGGATCCTCGGTTTCCATGACGGTCCAAAGCGGCGCGAAAGCGCTGGTGAAGCCCGTATTGATGAAGGCCATCAATTGGTGCATCCGGTCGGCTTCCCTTGATGTTGCCTCAAAGGAAATGCGCCTGTCTTTGTCCCTTGCCTCCATCCAGGCGCCGATCGCCATCGTTTCAGTCAGCAAGTCTCCCCGGTCCGTCACCAGCACGGGCGTCTCCACCCGTGGATTGAGACGCTTGTACGAGGGGTCCCGCATTTCGCCGAGCATATCGACGCGGCACAGCCGGTATGGCTGCTCTAGCCATTCGAAAGCGGCGACGAGCCCCATTGAGCTTCCAGCGGGGTGACCATAGATAAGAATGGGTTCCAAAACAGTGTTCTCCGTGATTTCTGACGATCACGCTGCGCAGCGATGCCGGACCCTAACACGCTGCCAAACCAAGGCAATTACGCACCTTTTTGTTACCACGGAGCCCGCATGAAACAGCTCGTCTCCCGCTGCCCCATCGAGGAAGTGATGCAGATCCTGAGCGGCCGATGGCCGACGCTGCTGATCTATTACCTGACAGAGGGAACAAAACGGTTCAGCGATCTGCGCCGGGACAATCCCACCATCTCGCACAAGATGCTGACGCTCGAACTGCGCCGGCTTGAAGATGCCGGCATTGTCCGGCGGACGGAATACGAGGGCTACCCGCTGCGTGTCGAATATGATCTGACCGATGCGGGCCGAACGCTGGTGCCGCTGATCGATGCGCTTGGCGATTGGTGGGAGGCAGCTGGAACCGGCACAGAGGCCCAAACGGCCGCCACCTAACGTGCCGCCATTTCCGCCAGCGATTTCTGGATATGGGCCACCATGAAATCCAGGAACAGGCGCACCTTGGGGTCCTGGCGGCGGCGGTGGGTGTAGAGGCAGGCCATCTGCACCGGGATCGGCGGTTCGCCTTCCAAAACCGGCACCAGCCGTCCATCAGCGAGATAATCGGCCACCTCGAAGAGTGGCTTCAGCACAATGCCGTGACCTTCCAGCGCCCAGCCGGTGAGGACGTCGCCATGGTCGGATTCGAACGGGCCGGACACCGCCACCCGCTTGACGCCGTGTTCCGTCTGCAGCGGCCACTGGAATTCCGGCGCGCCGGGATAGCGCATGTTGAGGCAGTCGTGACGGCCGGCGGAGAGCTCGTCGCTGGTCTTCGGGCTGCCCTTGCGGGCGATATAGTCCGGCGAGGCGCAGAGCAGCCGGCTGCAATCGGCGATTTTTCTGATTTTCAGGTTGGAATCTTCCGGCAGACCCAGAAAGAATGCCGCGTCGAGACCTTCGCCGGTGAGGTCCACCTTGCGGTCGGACAGGCGCAGTCGGATGTCGATCAGCGGGTTGGCGGCCTTGAACCTCGGGATCGCAGGGGCGATCAGCCGCTGGCCCATGCCGATCGGCGCGGCGACGAAGAGCGTGCCGCGCGGCGAACGGGTGACGTTGCTGATCTCGGCTTCCGCCTCTTCCACCGCCTCGATGATTTTTGTTGCACCGCGATAGAACAAGTTGCCATGCTCTGTCGGCGAAAGCGCGCGGGTGGTGCGCTGGAACAGGCGCACATTGAGGTGCTCCTCCAGCTGCGACACGCGCGAGGACGCGACGGCCGAGGAGATCCGCAAGTCTCGTGCGGCCGCGGACATGTTGCCGAGTTCATAGACACGCAGAAAGGTGCGAATGTTTTCCAGATACGCCATCAGGTCACTATCCTAGCCGAGATCAGCTGCTCTATTATTCGGAAATTTTTGAAACTGCTCGGAATTATCCCGAGATACCAGAAAATTGGTTTCCGCGCTAGCTTGGGCGAAACGTTTTTGGAGGAGACGCAATGCTGGACATTGCCATCATTTGGGACTGGATCGCCTTCGCGGTTCGCTGGCTGCACGTCATCACCGCGATGGCGTGGATCGGCTCGTCCTTCTATTTCGTCGCGCTGGATCTCGGCCTGAAGAAAGCCCCCGACCTGCCCAAGGGTGCCCATGGCGAAGAGTGGCAGGTGCACGGCGGCGGCTTCTATCACATCCGCAAATTCCTGGTGGCCCCGGAAAACATGCCGGAGCACCTGGTCTGGTTCAAATGGGAAAGCTACACCACCTGGCTCTCCGGCGCGGCCCTCCTGATGATCGTCTACTGGGTGGGCGGCGAGCTCTTCCTGATCGATCCGGCCAAGGCGGATCTGAAGCTGTGGCAGGGTATCCTGATCTCCGCCGGCTCACTCACGATCGGCTGGCTGGTTTATGACCGGCTGTGCAAGTCGAAGCTCGGCGAGAGCCCGACGCTGCTGATGGTGCTTCTCTTCGCGCTGCTGGTCGCCATGGGCTACGGCTATAACGAGATCTTCACGGGCCGGGCCACGATGCTGCATCTCGGCGCCTTCACCGCAACCATCATGACGGCAAACGTCTTCTTCATCATCATTCCGAACCAGAAGATCGTGGTGGCGGACCTGAAGGCCGGGCGCACGCCGGATGCCAAATACGGCAAGATCGCCAAGCTGCGCTCGACCCACAACAACTACCTGACCCTGCCGGTCGTGTTCCTGATGCTGAGCAACCACTATCCACTTGCCTTCGCATCGCCCTACAACTGGCTGATCGCAGCCCTCGTCTTCCTGATGGGCGTCACCATCCGGCACTATTTCAACACCAAGCATACGGGCGCCCCCGCGCCGACCTGGACCTGGCTGGCAACCGCAATCCTCTTCGTCGCCATCATCCAGCTGTCCCTGATGCCGTTGAACCAGGACGACATCGAGGCATCCGAGAACCGTGCCCTGACCCCGACCGAGCAGATCTTCGCCAGTGCGGAAGGCTTCGAAGACGTCATGGCAATCGTGCCCGGCCGCTGCGGCATGTGCCACGCCCGCGAGCCCTTCTATGAAGGCATCCACTGGGCGCCGAAGGGCCTGCTTCTGGAAACACAGAGCGACGTTGTCCGCGCCGCCAAGGAGATCTACCTCCAATCCGGCGTTACCAACGCCATGCCGCCGGCAAACGTCTCCTTCATGGAGGAGAACGAACGCAAGGCGATCATCCGGTGGTACAGGAACGCGCAGAAACAACTGCCGTTCGGGGTGGCGGCTGCGCAGTAGGTGCATTTCGGTTCACGGACTCATTGGACGCTCCTCCTTCGCGGGGAGCGTTTTGTTTCGGGGGCAGACCTTTAAGCTTCAAGAGCGTCACCCCGGACGGAGCGAAGCGGAGATCCGGGGCCTACTCGCCGCGATTCTTGTAGAAGAGTTGGGCATTCGTTTTCGAAAGGTTCAATACTCACGTCAGCTCTCTGGAAACGAGTAGGCCCCGGGTCTCGCGATGCTCGCCCGGGGTGACGCTTTGCGTTATTGGCCAGAGCTTCCCCCCTCCACCTTCATTCCGGACAAGTGCAGCGAAAGCTGCACGCCGATCCGGAACCCAGCGGACCAGTGTGAGCGCAGCGAACTCTCAAAAAAAATCAAGGCCGTGCTTGCAGCGCGACATATGTCTGGTTCCCGGATCTGCGCGCGGCTGCGCCGCACTTTTCCGGGATGACGGGAGAGGTCGACTGGTTTGGGTACTCCCTATCCCGCCACATCCGCGTGTTGAATAACGAAGTCCACGAAATGCCGGATCTTCGGGTCCTGCAGGCGTCGGTGGGGGTAGAGGCAGCCGAAGATGGTTGGTGGCGGCGGGGTGTCCGGCAGGATCTCCACCAGGCGGCCGCTTTCCAGATGCTGGGCAACGTCGAACCTTGGCTTGTTGACGATGCCGTGGCCGGACAGCGCCCAGTCGGTGAGCACATCGCCGTGGTCGGTGTCCATCTTGCCCTTGACCTGCAGCTTGCGCGGCCCGGCGGGCGTCTGCAGCACCCAGAAATATTCCGGCGAGCGCGGATAGCGCAAAAGCAGGCAATTGTGCTCGTCGGTCAGGAGATCGTCCGGTGTTTTCGGCGTGCCGTGCTTTCGCAGGTAGTCCGGCGCCGCGCACAGCACCCGCGGGCAATCGGCGATCTTGCGGAGCTTCAGGTTGGAATCCAGCGGCGTGCCGATGAAGAAGGCAACGTCCAGCCCGTCGGACATGATGTCGACCTTCCGGTCCGACAGCCGCATGTGCACTTCCGTCGCCGGAAACTTCTCGACAAAGCGCGGTACGAGGGGGGCTATGATGCGCCGGCCGGCGCCGAGCGGCGCCGTTACCCGGATCACCCCGCGCGGCGTATCGGAGAAGGTGGCGACGGCCGCCTCCGCGTCCTCGATCGATTCCAGTGCCTTCACCGCATAATCGTAGAAGACCTTGCCGACCTCCGTCGGGGTAAGCGATCTGGTCGTCCGGTTGAAAAGCCGCACGCCGAGATGCTTTTCCAGCTCCTTGATGCGCTTGCTGGCGACCGCCGGGGTCAGGCGCAGGTCGCGTCCGCCGGATGTAATGCTGCCGAGTTCGACCACGCGCGTGAAGACACGCAAGGATTCCAGATAGGACATGGCTCACTTCCCTAAGGTCAAATACGTGTGCGATTCCGGATGCTTGCTGCGGATAACCGACTTTCGTCGCATTCCCTGATCAACAGTATCGCACGGCTATTTTCAACGATCTGTTGAAAGAATTTCCGGAATCACCGGATTTTTTGTGAAGATCACGAGGCGTACCGTTCCGGCTGAGAGAAGACTTTGCCTGAGGACGCGATGACCTACCGCACGGAAATCCGGTTTCTGCTGAACGGCGCTGATGTCGCCGTCGCCGATGTGCCCGCCGACAAGACGCTGCTCGACTATCTGCGCCTGGAGCGCCGCCTGACGGGCTCCAAGGAAGGCTGCGCGGAAGGCGATTGCGGAGCTTGCACCGTGCTCGTCGGACGGCTTGTCCGGGGCGTCCTCAAATACGAGACCGTCAACGCCTGCATCCGTTTCCTTGCCTCCCTCGACGGTTGCCATGTGGTGACCATCGAGCATCTGCGCGGCGAAAAGGGCGGACTGCATCCAATCCAGCAGGCGATGGTCGATTTCCACGGCAGCCAGTGCGGCTTCTGCACCCCGGGCTTCGTCATGTCGCTTTACGCGCTGTGGATGGGAAATCCCGAGCCGAGCGAAGCGCAAGTCGAAAGCGCGATCCAGGGCAACCTTTGCCGCTGCACCGGCTACCAGCCGATCGTTGCCGCCGCCATGGCTGCCAACCGCTACGGCACGCCCGCCAACGATTTTCTGGAAGCGGAACGCGCGGCAATCACCGAACGCCTGACCGCGCTCAACGACGGACAGCGCGTCGTCACCGGCCCCGAGGACAACCGCGCCATCCTGCCGGCGGATGTCGCCGACTTTGCAGCCGTACTGGAAGAGTTTCCGCAGGCGACCATCGTCGCGGGCTCGACCGATGTCGGCCTCTGGGTCACTAAGTTCATGCGCCCCATAGGCCCGGCCGTCTTCATCAGCCACCTTCAAGAGCTGAAATCGGTCACCTTGAGCGACACCGCGCTGGAGATCGGCGCCGGTGTCACCTATTCGGAAGCCCAGAAAACGATCTGCGAGGTCTTCCCGCATCTGGAAGCCTACTGGGACCGGATCGCCGGATGCCAGGTCCGCAACATGGGCACAATCGGCGGCAACATCGCCAACGGTTCGCCCATTGGCGACACCCCGCCGGTGCTGATCGCGCTCGGTGCGCAGATCGTGCTGCGCAAGGGCGATGCCCAGCGCAGCTTGCCGCTGGAACAGTTCTTCATCGAATACGGCAAACAGGACCGCGCGCCGTCCGAATTCGTCGAGAGCATCCTGATCCCGCGCCCGCGTCCCGGCCAGCTTCACGCCGCCTACAAGATCTCCAAGCGCCGGGACGAGGATATTTCTTCGGTCGCAGCCGGGTTCAGCGTCACCGTCGCGGACGGCCGTATCACCGACTGCCGCCTCGCTTTCGGGGGCATGGCGGGCACGCCGAAGCGCGCCGTCAAGGCGGAAGTGGCGCTCCGCGGCCAGCCCTGGGGCGAGGCCGCGTTTCTCGCCGCCGGCAAGGCGCTCGACGCCGATTTCACGCCGCTTTCCGATTGGCGCGCATCCGCCGGGTACCGGGCCATTGCCGCGCGCAACCTGCTGCAGCGCTTCTTCCTGACCCATGACGAGCGGACCGAAGCACCGGCCGACCTGCTGTCTGCTTGAACCGGAGGCGAACCCAATGAAACACGACATCATCAAAGACGCCAAGGGCTCGATCAGCGGTGGAGTTCACACCGACCGCCGCCACGACAGCGCGGAAAAGCACGTCACCGGCCGGGCGGAATATTGCGACGACATCGCCGAACCGCAGGGCACGCTGCATGCCTATCTGGGCACCTCGACGGTTGCCCATGCCTTGATCAAGTCGATGGACCTTTCGGCTGTTCTGGCAGCTCCGGGCGTCATCGGCGTGCTGACGGCAGACGACGTTCCCGGCCACAACGACATCAGCCCGACCGGCCAGAACGACGAACCGGTGTTCCCGGTCGGCAAGACCGAATTCCACGGCCAGCCGCTCTTCGCCGTGATCGCCGAAAGCCGCGACGCCGCCCGCCGGGCCACTGAGAAGGCAAGGATCGACTACGAGGTGCTGCCGCACGCACTCGACCCGCTGAGCGCCATCGAGGCCGGCTATCCGCATGTAACCGCGCCCCTCAAACTTGAACGCGGCGATATCGCGCCCGCCTTCGAGACCGCGAAAAACCGGATCAAGGGCCGGATGGAGATCGGCGGCCAGGATCACATGTATCTGGAAGGCCAGATCGCCTTTGCCATTCCGGGCGAGGACGATGATGTCGTCGTGCACTGCTCCACCCAGCATCCGAGCGAGGCGCAGCACATGGTCGCCCATGTGCTCGGCGTGCCGTCGAATGCGGTGACGGTGAATGTGCGCCGCATGGGCGGCGGCTTCGGCGGCAAGGAAAGCCAGATGAACCTCTTCTGCGCGGTGGCTGCGATTGCCGCGAAGAAATGGAACCGCCCGGTCAAGATCCGCCCGGACCGCGACCAGGACATGACGGCCACCGGCAAGCGCCATGATTTCGTCGTCGACTACGATGTCGCCTTCGACGACAGCGGGCGGATAGAGGCGGTCGACGGGGTCTTCGCGGCTCGCTGCGGCTATTCCTCGGACCTCTCCGGCCCGGTGACGGACCGCGCGCTGTTCCACGCGGACAATGCCTATTTCTATCCGAATGTCCGGCTTACCAGCCGGCCGATGAAAACCAACACGGTCTCGAACACCGCCTTCCGCGGTTTCGGCGGACCGCAAGGCGTCGTTGCCGCAGAACGCATGATCGAGGAGATCGCCTATGCGCTCGGCAAGGACCCGCTGGAAATCCGCAAGGCCAACTTCTACGGCGACCGTAACGACGGCCGCATCCTCACCCCCTATCACCAGGAGGTCGAGGACAACATCTTGCCGCGCCTGATCGGAGAACTTGAAAGCTCCTCTGACTACAAGGCCCGCCGCGAGGCGATCCTTCAGCACAATGCCCGTTCCTCAATCATCAAGCGGGGTATTGCGCTGACACCGGTCAAGTTCGGCATTTCTTTTACAGCCACCTGGTACAATCAGGCCGGTGCACTGATCCACATCTACAATGACGGATCGATCCACCTGAACCATGGCGGCACCGAAATGGGCCAGGGTCTCAACACCAAGGTCGCCCAGGTCGTCGCCGATGCCTTCCAGGTGGATTTCGAGCGCATCAAGATCACCAAGACGACGACCGAGAAGGTGCCGAACACCTCGGCAACCGCCGCCTCGTCCGGCTCCGACCTCAACGGCATGGCAGCGCTGAATGCAGCCGAGCAGCTGAAAGAACGCCTGGTCGCCTTTGCCGCCGAGCGCTGGAGCACCGAACCGGAGAAGATCCGCTTCCGCAACAACATGGTGGAGATCGGCTCCGAGCTTGTCTCCTTCAACGATCTCGTCCGCCAGGCCTATATGGCCCGTGTCCACCTGTCAGCGGCCGGCTTCTACAAGACGCCTAAGATCCATTGGGACCGGGCCGCCGGCAAGGGCCGGCCGTTCTACTACTTCGCCTATGGCGCGTCCTGCTCGGAAGTTTCCGTCGACACCTTGAGCGGCGAATACCGGGTGGAACGCACGGACATCCTGCACGATGTCGGCAAGTCGCTGAACCCGATCCTCGACAAGGGCCAGGTGGAAGGTGCGTTCATTCAAGGAATGGGCTGGCTGACGACGGAAGAGCTGTGGTGGGACAAGGCCGGACGCCTCCGGACCCATGCGCCGTCCACCTACAAGATCCCGCTCGCTTCCGACCGGCCGCGCCGGTTCACCGTGAACCTTGCCGAATGGTCGGAGAACAGGGAACGCACCATCAAGCGCTCCAAGGCCGTGGGCGAACCGCCCTTCATGCTCGGCATCTCCGTCTTCGAGGCGCTTTCCATGGCCGTTGCCAGTGTCGCGGATTACCGCGTATGCCCGCGCCTCGACGCCCCGGCAACGCCGGAGCGGGTGCTGATGGCCATCGAACGGCTGAAAACCCGGGAGTAAGTCATGACCATGTGCTCCACAAAGGCCGAAACCTTCTTCGGCTCCGCCAAACCTGTTGTCCGGATCGCCCTGACCCGGGTCCGCGGCTCGTCTCCCCGGGAAGCCGGAACGGAGATGTTCGTGAGCCAGGACAGTCTTCTCGGCACCATCGGCGGCGGTCATCTGGAGCACATTGCCATCACCCAGGGCCGCACCATGCTGGCCGAGGGGACGCTTTCCAGCCATCTCGACCTGCCGCTCGGCCCCGAAATCGGCCAGTGCTGCGGCGGCCGGGTGGAACTGACGCTGACCCGCATGAGCCGGGCCGACAGGTCCTCCGCCCTCGACCGCTTTCGGTGGCAGGAGAATACCCAGCCGCATGTCTACATCATGGGCGCCGGTCATGTCGGCCGGGCAATTGCCAATCTGCTGCAACATGCGCCGGTTCGTTGCATCCTGGTCGACATGCGCAAGGAAGAGCTGGCCCAGTGCCAGGCCAGGGTCGAAATGCGTCTGCGTGCCATTCCGGAAGTCGAGATCTTCAACGCGCCCCGGGGCAGCGCCTTCATCGTGCTGACCCATGACCATGGCCTCGACTTCCTCTTGACCTCGGCCGCGCTGGAACTCGGCCATGCCGCCTATGTCGGCATGATCGGCTCGGCCACGAAGCGCGCCAAGCTGCGCTCCTGGTGCAACAGCCACTGCAACGGCCTGTCGGTCGACCAGCTGACCTGTCCCATCGGCGCCACGGAAAGCCGGGACAAACGCCCTGAAATCATTGCCGCTTTTGTCGCTGCAGAAGTCCTGACCGCCCTGACGACGGGCGCAAGGGCTGCCGGCGGCACGGAGGAGACTGCGCTGCTGCAAGCCGCGCAGTAAAACCAACGGCCGGCCGTCCTGCGGGAGAGGGACCGTCCGGCTGTTTTACCCTGAAAGGAGACCCGATATGCGGGTTGGGAGGTACGACTACAATCTGTTCTCGAGGGGGGACTTCAGCGCCTTCTGGGCCCTGTTCACCGACAACCTCGTGAACCTCATGGTGCTTTCGGGCATCTGTCAATTCGTGTTCCAGATGCCGGCGGAGATCGTCTACGGCAAGATAGTGCCCGGCGCGGCCATCGCCATCCTGGCGGGCGTGCTTGTGTATGTGTTTCTGGCAAAACGCGCAGCCGCGCAACACGGCCGCGATGTGACTGCGCTGCCCTACGGCATCTCGACGCCGGTCATGTTCGTCTATCTCTTCGGCGTCATCGGCCCGATCTACTGGGCAACCAATGATCCGGTCCTTGCCTGGCAGGTCGGCATCGGCGCCGGCTTCATGGGCGGTATCGTCGCCGGTCTCGGCGCCCTTGTCGGACCGTGGCTGAAGAAGGTCACGCCCCGCGCGGGCATGCTCGGCACACTTTGTGGCATCGCGCTGGTCTTCATCGGCACCGTGCCGCTGGCGACCGTCTTCGAGAACCCGTTCATCGGCTTTGCCTCGATGATCATCATTCTCTGGGGTCTCGTCGGCCGCTTCCGGCTGCCGTTCAACATTCCGGCGGGTTTGCTGGCGCTTCTCGTCGGCACCGTGGTGGCACTCGCCACCGGGCAGTCGAATATCAGCTTCGATGGTGTCGGTTTCTATCCGCCGATCCCCTATTTCGGTGACCTGATTGCCGGCATCCAGCACCTCTTCAACAATCCGGAGCTGTTCCTGGTTCTGGTGCCGGTGCAGATCTACAACTTCATCGAAACGATGAACAACGTGGAAAGCGCGGAAGCCGCCGGTGACCATTATCCGGTGGCGACCTGCCAGATCACCGACGGCGTCGGAACGATGGTCGGCGCGCTGTTCGGTTCGCCCTTCCCGACCACGGCCTATATCGGCCACCCGGCCTACAAGCGCATGGGTGCCCATGCCGGTTACGTGCTCGGTGTCGGCGTGGTCATTCCGCTGGCAGCCTTCTTCGGCTTCCTGGCCTTCCTGACGAACCTGATCCCGGTGGCCGCGGCCGCTCCCGTCCTGGTCTTCGTGGCTCTCAGCCTCATCACCAACACCGCCCACGCGGTGCGCACGGACCATATGGCCGCCGTCACCATCGCGATGATGCCGCATGTCTCCAGCTTCCTCATCATCAAATGGGGCTCGCTGATGGGGGCCCTCGGGGCAACGGGTGCCACCGGCATGCTGGCGCTCGGCGATCCTCAGCTGACCGCAGCCCTGCTGCAGCAGGGGGCGCACTATGAGGGCCATCTGGCGCTCAGCCAGGGTGCGATCCTGACCGGTCTCATCTGGGGTGCCATCGTTGCCAGCGTCATCGACGGCAAGTTCCGCACTGCCGGCGGGTTCGCCTTCGCCGCCTTTGCCATGGCCTCCGTCGGGATCATCCATTCCGCGACGTTGCACTGGCCGGACTTCTCGACCGTCAGCCTCGGCTACCTGATCGCAGCCGCCTTCCTCTTCATCTATCCGATCTTCCACCGCGAAGAGACGATCGTGCCGGAAGCGGAACCCGCGGCAGGCGTCCAGCCAACCCCCGGCGAGTGACATTCAAACCAAAACTCTTCGGGGCGGATTTTCCGCCCCGAAACCTGACAAACGGAACCTTACCGATGCCTTCTGACCGCCTGCTGCTCCGCGGCCGCCTTCTGACCTTCAAGGCCGAACCGCAATCTCCGGAAGACCTTGGGGCCTTCGACTATCTGGAAGACGGTGCGCTCCTGATCGAAAACGGGATCATCCTGCGCCGCGGGACCTATGCCGATGTCATTGCAGATGCCGGCGACGCCGAAATCGTCGACCACCGGCCGAAGCTGGTGATGGCCGGTTTCATCGACACCCATATCCATTTCCCGCAGGTGCAGATCGTCGCCTCCTGGGGCGCGCAGCTGCTCGACTGGCTGAACACCTACACCTTCCCGGAAGAGACCCGCTTTGCCGATGAGGGCCACGCGGCGGCCATGGCCTGCCGCTTCTTCGATCTCCTGACCGATCACGGCACCACCACCGCGGTTGCCTATTGCTCTGTCCACAAGGCTTCGGCGGAGGCCTATTTCGAGGAAGCCGAGCAGCGCAACATGCGCATGATCGGCGGCAAGGTGCTGATGGACCGCAATGCGCCGGACGGGCTGCGCGACACGCCGCAATCGGGCTATGACGACACCAAGGAACTGATCGCCAAATGGCATGGCCGCGGCCGCGCCAGCTACGCCATCACGCCGCGCTTTGCCATCACCTCGACGCCGGAGCAGATGGACATGGCCGGCGCGCTCGTTGCCGAGCATCCGGACTGTTTCGTGCAGACGCATCTGTCGGAAAACAAAAACGAGATCGCCTATACGCTGGAGCTGTATCCGGAAGCGCGCGACTATCTCGACGTCTATCAGCGCTACGGCCTTCTCTCCAGCAAGATGCTGCTGGGCCATTCGATCCACCTGGAAGAGCGCGAGATCGCAGCCCTTGCCGAGACCGGCGCCCGGCCGGTCTTCTGCCCGACCTCGAACCTTTTCCTCGGCAGTGGCCTCTTTGACGATGAAGGCCTGCGCACCAAGGGCATCGTCAACGCGATCGCCACCGATATCGGCGCCGGTACCAGCTATTCCATGCTGCAGACCCTGAACGAGGGCTACAAGATCCTGCAGCTCCAGGACCAGAAACTGCACCCCTTCCGTGCCTTCCACTGGATCACTCGCGGCAATGCCGTCGCGCTTGGGCTGGAAGACAAGATCGGCACCCTGGACGAAGGCACCGAGGCGGACATCGTCGTGCTCGACAGCCGGGCGACCGACGCCATGGCCCTGCGCATGGAGCGGGCCTCGACCCTGGCGGAAGAGCTTTTCGTGCTGCAGATGCTTGGTGACGATCGCGCCATCGACGAGGTCTATGTCTCCGGCAAGGCGCAGAAGGGCAAGGCGCCGGCAAGCTCTCGACCGGCCGTGCGCAAGGCATCGGTGAGGGACAGGGAACTGGTGCTTTCCTGAGGCACCTGGCGTACGGCTTTCCTGAGAAAAACGGAACTTGGCTCCTGGCAATGCCTAATCCCCTCTCCCGCTGGGAGAGGGTCAGGGTGAGGGAACAAACCTCTCAAGATACGGAAACACCTGCCCCTCACCCGGCGCATCCGCGCCGACCTCTCCCAACGGGAGAGGTGACCGGGGACATCGCTCTTTCCTGAGCAACGGCCTTGTCGCCACGGCCTGTCGACACACTCGGCGTCACCCCGGGCGAGCGTCGCGAGACCCGGGGCCTGCTCATTTCCAGAGCGCGGATACTACCCGGGTTGGTATCGGAACATTCCTTCGCTTCGGCAAGCGGCCCAGCGAGTGGGCCCCGGATCTGCGCTGCGCTTGTCCGGGGTGACCTAGAGGGATGGCGCATGGCTTCAATCCCGCTTAAGCGATTGATGATCAGTCTTCGTCACACGCAAAATACAGGCTCTTGCCAATCGAGGGCCGAATAAGTGTATCAATGCCTACTGCGTTTCCGGGAGGCCTTGATGGCGAAAGACATTGTTTTTTATGATTACTGGCGGTCCTCGGCGAGCTACCGCGTCCGCATCGCGCTCAATCTTCTGGGCCTTGAAGCCGAGTATCGTCCGGTCAACCTGCTGACCCGGGCCCATCTGGAAAAAGATTATCTTGCCCTCAACCCGCAAGGCCTCCTGCCGGCGCTGGTCATCGACGGCAAGACGCTGACCCAGTCGCTTGCCATCATCGAATATCTGCACGCCACGACCCCCGGATCGCAGCTGCTTCCCAACGATATCGACGGCCAGTACCGGGTACGTCAGCTTTCTTACGCGATCGCCATGGAAATTCACCCGGTCTGCAACCTTTCGATCGTCGGTCATGTCGCCGAGATCACCGGCGGCGGCGATGAGGCCAAGAAGGCCTGGATGCAGCATTTCATTGCCAAGGGCCTCGCCGCCTTCGAAAACCTTCTCGACGACAACGGCCCCTTCTGCCACGGCGAAACGCCGACCATGGCCGATTGCTGCCTGATCCCGCAGCTCTACAATGCCAACCGCTGGGGCATTGATGTCTCCGGATTCCCGAAGATCCTGCGCGCCGCCTCCGCGCTGGACGCACTTGATGCCGTGAAGGACGCTCATCCGGACGTCATCGGCGCGCCGCCCGCCTGATTTCGGCAATTCCAAACAGTGCTCAGGAGGCGGCGACCAGATGGCGGCCGCCGACGTCCTCGTAGCGGACGCGCTGCACGCTTTTCCCGAGCGGCAGCACCGGTGACGGGATCTCTCCCGTCGGCACGTCAAAGACGTTACGCCGCCGCTTCGGGTCGGGGATCGGTACCGCCTTCAAAAGCCGCTTCGTATAATCGTGCTGCGGGTTTTCGAACACCTGCCGGCGTGTTCCCATCTCCACGATCTGCCCCAGATACATGACCGCGATCCGGTGCGAGACCTGCTCAACCACCGCCATGTCGTGGGAAATGAAAAGGTAGGAGAGACCGAGATCCTCCTGCAGCTCCTGCAGGAGATCCAGCACCCGCGCCTGAACCGAGACATCAAGGGCAGACACGCTTTCATCTGCAATGATCACCTTCGGCGACAGGGCAAGCGCCCGGGCGATGCAGATGCGCTGGCGCTGGCCGCCGGAAAATTCGTGCGGATGCCGGGTCATGGCCTCCGCGGGAAGGCCAACCCGCTCGAAAAGGCCGGCAACCCGGTCCCTCAATTCCTGTCCACGCGCCAAACCGTGGATGACAAGCGGCTCGCCGACGATGTCACCGGCACTCATGCGTGGATCAAGAGAGGCGTAGGGGTCCTGGAAGATCATCTGCATGTTCTGCCGCAGCCGCCGCTCCAACTGCGCGCCACCAGTACCTGAATGGTGGCCAGCGATGCGGATCGAGCCTTCCCACGGGACGAGGTTCATCAGGGCCTTGCCGATGGTGGACTTGCCGCAGCCGCTTTCACCCACCAGCCCCAGCGTTTCGCCGGGTTTCAGGTCAAAGGAGACACCCTCGACCGCATGGACCCTGGACGTGACCCGGTTGAGCAGCCCACCATGCAGGTCGAAGCGGACGACAAGATCCTCCACTTCAAGGACGGGCTGATCGGCTGGCGTCTGCGCCGTATCGATGCCCGTGAAAGCGCCCAGCTTCGGCACGGCGTCGAGCAGGCTGCGCGTATAGGTGTCAGCCGGACGCTCGAAGACGTCCGCGACCGGTCCCCGCTCGACGATATGGCCCTGGTTCATGACAATGACCCGGTCGGCCATTTCGGCGACGACACCCATGTCATGGGTGATCATGATGACCGCTGTGCCGAAATCGCGCTGGAGATCGCGGATCAGCTGCAGGATCTGGGCCTGGATGGTGACGTCGAGCGCCGTCGTCGGCTCGTCGGCAATCAGCACCTTCGGATTGCAGGCGAGCGCCATGGCGATCATCACCCGCTGGCGCATGCCGCCGGAAAGCTCGTGCGGGTACTGTTTCAGGCGCCTGGCCGGTTCCGACAGGCGGACCGACTGCAGCATCTCCAGCGCCCTTTTGTCCGCTTCGCGCCTTGTGACGTCCTGATGCGCCAGGATGGCCTCGCGCAGCTGACGGCCGACGGTCAGAACCGGATTGAGCGACGTCATCGGCTCCTGGAAGATCATGGCAATGTCGCCGCCGCGGATGCGGCGCATGGCATCCTCGCCGATTGTCGTCAGGTCCCTGCCTTCGAACATGACCTCACCGCCGGCGATCCGTGCCATCGGTTCCGGCAACAGGCCCATGATGGAGAGGGCCGTGATCGATTTGCCCGACCCGGATTCGCCTGCAATGCAGAGCGTTTCGCCGCGCTTCAGGTCGAAGGAAAGCCCCTTGACCACGGTCTTGCTGCCTGAAGGCGTCGCCACATCGGTGCGGAGGTCGCGGACAGACAGGACGATGTCCTCGCCTGCAGTTTCGGTGTCTTGCGGGTTTGTCATCCGGACCGGCCTGAATGATTTGAAAATCTTGAGACGGGCAGCGGCTTAGGTGCCGCCGCCCGAGTTGGCCTATTGCAGCACGACCTTGGGGAAATAGAACGACACCACCCAGTTGGGCATGTCGACGATTTCCGAGATCCTCAGGTCGCCGCAGACCGAGCACAGCATATAGGCGTCGACCGCGCTGTAGCCGTGGCGGGCACAGAGCAGGTCGATCATGTTCGAGACGGCTGCTTTCGCGCCCTCGAACAGATCCTCGCCGATGCCGGTGGTGACCTCGTAGCCCATCTCGTCGAGATGGCGGGTCACCGGACCCGGCGTCTCGAAGCGCGGCATCTTCAAATTGGCGCCCTTGATGAGATCCAGTCCGATCACCGTGTTCATCGGGCTTTCGATCGCCGTCCCGCACACCTCACCATCGCCCTGCGCCGCATGGGTATCACCGATGGAGAAGAGAGCCCCGGCGACTTCCACCGGCAGGTAGAGCGTCGTCCCGGCTGCGAGGTCGCGGATATCCATGTTGCCGCCAACACGCCGGGGCGGCACGACGGAATGGAGGCCGGCTTCCGCAGGCGCCACGCCGATCGTGCCGGCGAAGGGCTTCAGAGGCACCTTGCCGAAGGGGGCGAAGGCGGACGTGCCCAGCTTGTCCTTGTCATAGGACCAGAGATGCAGGGCCGGATCCTTGAACTGATCAGCGAGCAAGCCGAAGCCTGGAATGTTGGCGGTCCAGCCGAAACCGGACGGCTTGAACTCGTGGATCTTCACCACCAGTGCATCACCCGGCTCGGCCCCGTCGACATAGATGGGACCGCTGACCGGATTGACCTTGCCGAAATCCATCGTCGCCACATCAGCGACGGTGCTGTCCGGTGTCAGCTGGCCGGCGGAGCTGTCGAGACATTCGAATTCGATCACCGTCCCGGGTGCCACCCTCTCGGCCGGGACATTGGAATTGTCCCAGCCGAAATGATGCTGTGCCGCATGGATCGTATATGCGGCCTTGCAGTTACTGCACATCTTTTGCCCAAACGTAGTCGTAGTTGACGGGAATGTGGACCGGGTCGACGAAGATGGCGTCAGCACCACCCAGCCGCTCGGACCGCATCGTGAAACGCTGTTCGTGGAAGACAGGTGCCCAGGCAGCATCGTCCATAACCGACAGGAAGATCTTGCGCCAGGCGTCCTCGCGCTCGGCTTTCCTGGCCGGATCGGTGATGCTGTCTGCGGCGGTAGCCTGGCTGTCGAGGTCCTCGTTGCAGTACCAGGACCAGTTCCAGCCGCCCTTGACCGCGCCGGCACAGCCGAGGATCGGGCCATAGAAATTGGACGGATCCGGGAAGTCCGCAATCCAGGCCATACCGCCGGACCAGATCATCGGTGCTTGATCGGGCTCGCCGCCGGCCGCGATCACGTTGGCCTGGGCAAGCGCCTTGATCTCGGCCTTGATGCCGATTTCCGCAAGATCCGCCTGGATCGACTGGGCAATGCGCGGATTCGGGTCGGTGTTGTAGACATAGAGTTCCGTCTCGAAGCCGTCAGCGAGACCGGCTTCCGCCAGCAGCGCCTTGGCTGCGGCCGGATCATAGGGATAGCCCTCATACTCCTTGTCGTAACCGGGCATGGTCGGCGGCAGCGGCTGGTTGGCGGCAACCGCCCGGCCGTTGATGATGCGGATGACCCGGTCCTTGTTGATCGCCATGTTGACGGCCTTGCGGACTTCCAGTTTGTCGAAGGGCGGCATCTTGACGTTCATGGTGACATAGCCGGTGTGCAGCTGGCCACCCTCGATGATGAGATCCTTGTAGGTCGGGTCCTTCGCCACCTCGAGGAACTTCGCCGGTGGAATGCCGTCGCCGGGGATATCCGCCTCGCCACGCTGCAGGCGCAACAGGGCGACAACCGGCTCCTGACCGACCTCGAAGGTGATCTCGTCGAGTTTCGGCACACCCGCACGCCAGTAGGTTTCGTTACGCTTGAACACCAGCCGCTGGCCGAGGGTCCATTCTTCCAGGGAGAAGGCGCCGGAGCCGACCGGATGCTTGCCGAAATCGGCACCCCATTTTTCCACTTCTTCCTTCGGCACGACGGAGGAGAAGTTGATGGCCATGACATGCAGGAAGGTCGCGTCCGGGCGGGACAACTCGATCTTGACGGTCAGCGGATCGACGGCCGTCACGCCTTCCAGGCTTGTAGCTTCACCGGAAGCGACTGCGTCGAAGCCCTTGATGGACCCAAAGAAACCGGCACCCGGGCTTTGCGTTGCCGGATTGGTGACCCGGTCGAGGGAATATTTCACGTCCTCGGCGGTCAGCTCGCGGCCATTGTGGAACGTGACGCCCGGGCGCAGCTTGAAGGTGAAGACCGTACCGTCATCGGAAATCTCGTAGCTCTCGGCAAGATCCGGCATCAGGTTGGTGGTTCCGGGCTCATAGTCCATCAGGCCGTCGAAGAGGCTCTTGATCATCGACCAGTTCTGCCAGTCGTAACCGATGGCCGGGTCGAGCGTGGAGACGTCGTCCTTGTAGGTGACGATCATCGATCCGCCCTGCTTGATATCCTCGGCCTGTGCTTGTGTTAAGGCTGTGGCGGCAAGAAGGGCGGCAGCCCCTGCCAGTACTGTCTTCTTCATAATCCAACCTCCGGTTCTTCGGGTGATGTGCCGGACCGCTCTCCTGGCGGTTTCCCGGCGGTGCGCGTCAGCGCAACTTGATCCTCGGATCAATCAGGGGAGCGATCAGGTCGGCGAGGAAATTGCCGAGCACGATCGCGAAAGCAGAGACCAGCGTGACGCCCATGATGATGGGAATGTCGACACGCTGAATGGCCTGCCAGGCGAGCTGGCCGATACCGGGCCAGCCGAAAACGCTTTCCACGACGACGATGCCGCTCATGAAGAGGCCGATATCGATGCCGATCATGGCAATGACGGGAAGGAGTGCGTTCGGCAGCGCATGGCCGAAAAGCACCTGCCAGCGCTTCAGGCCCTTGGCCCGGGCCGTGCGGATGAAATCCTGACGCAGCACGTCGATCATCGACGAGCGCATCATGCGCGAATACCAGCCGGCGCCGAGGATCCCGAGGGTCAGCGAGGGCAGCACCATGTGCATGAAGGTGCCGTAGCCGCCGATGGGGAACCAGCCGAGCTGAACCGAGAAGACATAGAGCAGCAGGATGCCGATCACGAATTGCGGCGAGGAGACCCCGACGAAGGAAAGCACCATCAGGCTCGTGTCCGTCGCCGTGTTGCGCTTCAGGGCCGCGATCAGCCCCATGGTGAGACCAATGATGAGCTCGCAGGTGATCGCGCCGGCCATCAGAAGCAGCGTTGCCGGCAACCGCGACCAGATCAGCGTTCCAACTTCCGTCTTCTGCAGATAGGAACGGCCGAGGTCCCCCTGCAGAAGACCACTCAGGTAACGGAAATACTGCTCGTAGAAGGGCAGGTTCAGGCCGAGCTGCTCGCGGATATTGGCAACCGTCTGTGCCGAGGCGCTGCGGCCGGCGATCTGCCGTGCCGGGTCGGCGGGGATCAGATAGAGCAGCACGAAGGTCAGGAACGAGATGCCGATCAGGATCAGCAGCGACTGCAACACACGCCGGAGAACATAACCGCCCATGGTCAGTGCCTCCCCTTCTGCGTCGGATCGAGCACTTCGCGAAGCGCGTCACCCAGAAGATTGAAGCCGAGCGCCAGCGCGATGATCGCAAGGCCGGGGAAGAACACCAGCCAGGGCGCGGAGGTGAAATAGGTCTGGTTCTCGTAGATGATGTTGCCCCAGGAGGGGGTTGGCGGCTGCACGCCGATGCCGAGGTAACTGAGCGTTGCCTCCAGCAGAACCGTCGTCGAGATACCGAGCGTGCCGAAGACGACGATGGTCGACAGAAGATGCGGCAGGATGTGGCGGAAGAGGATGCGCGGAAGCCCGGCGCCCATCGCCCGTTCGGCCAGGATGAACTCGCGCTCCGACAGCGACCGCGTTTCGGTATAGACGACACGGGCCATCTGAACCCAGTTGACCATCGCGATCACCATGGCGACGATCCAGAGCGACGGCCGGAAGAGCGCCGCAAGCGTGATCGCCAGAAGAAGGGCCGGAAAGGCCATCATCAGGTCGGTGAAGCGCATCAGCAGGGTTTCCACCCAGCCACGGAAGAAGCCGGCAAGAATGCCGACAAGGGCACCGACCGAGACTGCGATGCCGTTGGCAACGACACCGATGACCAGCGACGTCTGCGCCCCGTAGATCAGCCGGGACAGGAGATCGCGGCCGAGCAGATCCGTGCCGAGCCAGAAGCTTGCGTTCGGCGGCAGGGGCGCGCCTTCCAGCGTCAGGCCTTCGAAGAACTGTTCGGCCGGATCATAGGGGGCGACCAGCGGGGCAAAGAGTGCAGCGCCGACAATGAGGCCAATCAACAACAGCGCGAAAACCGCCAGCTTGCGCTGAAGAAGACGGTGCAGCACGCCTCTCGGCACGTCCGGCGCGGCACTTTTCAAGGCTTCGGGCATGATCTCAGGCTTCGCGTCGGCCGGCATTCTGCCCTCCCGAGCGTGCCACCAGGTCGAGCGCCACCTCTTCGATGGTCTGGCGGCTGGACATCGCCATATCCTGCAAGAGCCTGTAGGCGGTCTCCGCATCGCCGCCCTGGTGCCGCATCAGGAGGAGAATGGCTTCCGCCACCTGCGGCCTGCAGGCAAGACGGGCTTCCAGGCGCTGAATGCGCTCTTCCGATGCACGGCGCATGGCAAATGTCTGCGTCGCGACGACCAGCGCGCCGTAGACGCCACTGGAGGAGATCGGCTTGCTCAAGTGCGCGATGGCACCGCGGCGGATGGCCCACTCGACGCGGCCCGGCGCTTCGCTGCCCATCAGCGCGATCATCGGCATCGGATGCTCGTCGACCGGCCAGGGGAACTGGGCGTCATGACCCGCATCCGCATCGAAAATCACGAGATCGGCTGTCCGGGCCGCTTCGGGAAGCTCCGGCCAGGCGGTCTCGACAACGATGCCGAGCCTTTCCAGCTGGCGGCAAACGGCATCCCTGTCCGCATGGGGCTTGTGCAGCACGGTCGCAATCCAGCCGCGGAAACTTGGGGTGCGGAAAAGCGTGCTCATGGTGACACCAGCCGCAACTTCGGTGAATTGGCATTGTCCGCCGCAGGCTCCCGTACCGGCTTGCCGAGGCTGCCTTCAAGAGGGTCGTAGTGAACCAGATAGGGATCCGGTGCGATCGGTCCTGGCGTTTTCTCGATGACGCGGAAGCGGGAGCGCTTCTGGCTGGTGTCCGCCTTTTCGACGACTGCGATCAGCGGCTGCAGAAAGGCATGCTGGGTCTGTGGATCAATGCGGATGTCGCGGAGCGGCGTCGGATGCGGCACCCGGCAGAGTTCCTTTAGGACAGCATCCGGGTCTTCCGTGCCGCAGGCCTCAATGGCGCGGGCCAGCAGCCAGACGGCTTCATAGGGCCCGACAAACATGGAAGAAATCGACGTGCCTTGACCGCGCAGCCCCGCAAGGCGCGTCAGGAAGGCTTCATTCTCCGGTGTTTCCAGTGTTTCGAAATAGGTGGAAGTGGAAATTAGGCCGTCGGCAGCCTCTCCCAGGACAGGCAGTTCCGCCTCGGTCAGGTTGCAGCTCAGGATCGGGCACCGCTCTGGGGCAAAGGCCGGGTCGGACGCAGCGAGAGCCTTCATGGCTCTGAGGAAGGCGTAGCTGCTTTCGCCGATCAGGTTGTTGAAGATGAAGTCCGGCCGTTTTTCGCGGATTTCCGCAATCAGGTGATCGATATTCTCGTCGCCGATCGCGACATAGCGCTCGCCCAGAACCTCGCCGTCACATCCGGCCAAAAGCTCGCGCGCAATGCGGTTGGTTTCCCAGCCCCAGATATAGTTGGAGCCGAGCAGAAACGCGCGTTTGCCGAATTCCGGCACGATGTGGCGGAAGAGAGGGACGACGCCCTGGTTCGGGCAAGCACCGGTATAGACGACCCGGTCATGGCTCTCGAAGCCCTCATAAGGGGTCGTGTACCAGAGCAAGCCACGCCCTCGCTCCATGACCGGCAGCACTTCCTTGCGGCTGGAGGAGGTCTGCGTGCCGATGATGTGGCGGCAGCCCGCCTCGCGCAGCATCTGCTCCGCCTCGACCGCATAGTTTTCTGCCGATCCCTTCGGATCGCCATCAACCCGGAGAAACCGGAAATCGAAGAGGCCGGAGGCGTTGATCTCGTCGAGCGCAATCCGCGCGCCCCAATAGCCTTCCTGGCCGATCAGCGCATAGGAGCCGGATTTCGAAAACAGAAGTCCGAGCGGTATTTCCCTCAAGGCCATGTCATTCCCCCGCCGGATGCAGGCATGAAACCATTAGCGTCCGGGCACAAAAAAACCCCGACCCGCAGGATGTCACCTGCGACAGATCGGGGCGCGATTGCCATGCGGCCAAACGAATGCCGCTATATGACTTTCAGGATTGCCGAAGACGAAAGCCTTGTCAATTGCCCCAAGGCCTAAAGAGACGGCACGCTTAAAATTTCGCCAGCGCTGCCGCAAAGGAAGGCTATCCGGCACGAATTGGCGCAAGTTTCAGGGGAGTGCCCGGCAAATCCGGCCGGTCAGAACCGGATCTGGAACCCGACTCCCTGCCTCACCGGTCCGGGCGTCCGGTCAACCGGACCATTGCAGCACGGCTTCCCAGTTTTCCTGAGCCCGCCAGTTCACCTCGCCGATCGCGCGCGCCCGGACCTGTCCGGCCGGATCGACAACGAATGTGGCGGGCAGGACGCCGCCGAGCAGAAGGTCGTCTTCGCCACCGTTTTTTTCCAGCACGAACACCGAGCTTTGCGGGATCTGCAGTCGGTAGCAGAAAAAGCGGACAAAGAGCACCCGGGTGTCCGTCGAGACGGCGGCAAGCGTGAGGCCCGCGGCCTTGCTGCCTGCAGTAAGCAACGGCAATTCGCGAAGACAGGGCGAGCACCAGGGTGCCCAGAAATGAAGCAGCATCCCCTTGGACCCGGAGAGGGCCGGTACCTTCCCGCCCGCCTGCAACGGCGTCAGCTTCAGCTCCGGCACGGGGCGCGGCACGGTGGACGGGGAAAGACGCGCCGACGGCAGGGCAAGCCGGTGACCTTGCTCATCGGTCTCCGGCCAGGCGAGCGCCGCTGCGGCCTCCGCGGCGCGGTTCGCGCGGGAAGTCAGGTCCGCCGGTGACGTTGCCGCTGCCGCAACGCGCGGCAGCGTCAGCCCGGCCCCGAGAAGCCCAAGCACGTTTCGCCGGGTCCGCGTCCGGCCTGTCTGCCCCTCTACCGGGTTTTCCGTCATTTCGGTTCGGTCACGACTTGCGCAAAAAAGAGATTGTGCATGCCTGTATCCCAGCCATCCTGGATCCTGCGTTCGAGCGAGTTGACACCCTGACCGGTCAGAAGGTTGGCCGAAAAGATCTCGCTTGCACCCAAATGATCGCCTTTCGAAAACACCGCCCACCAGACACCGCCGCCATAGGCGAGCCTGGTCAGCGCATAGCCGTTTTTGGTCCAGTTTCTGATGGCGGTTTCCGGATAGCTCGTGTCCGTCTCGACTTTCTGGTCGCGCAGGCCGGAGCCTCGGGAATTGACCATGATCCAGGAGCCGTCCGCGAAGGCGAGTTCGGTAATCTCTCCTTCTTCCCTGATCCGGGACAACACTTCCGCCTTGTCGAGCTTTTCGCGCCGTATCCAGGATTGTCCGCTGTAGTCCCGTTCCGAGGCCAGCAGCATCCAGCCGCCGTCAAAGGCGACGATCCGGTCGATGAAGAGGCGCTCGTCCCAGGCTGCCTTGATTTCGTCCTTCGGGAAGTCTTCCGAAAACCGGAGCCGCTGGCCCTTGATCGCCTCGTCCACGGCCATCACTACCGTCCACTTCTCGTGGCCCCAGGTCAGATCCGTGACCGAATATCCGGCGTTCCATTTTTCCTTGATCCAGTCACCATTCCAGTCCCCGGATTCGAAGATTTCGGTTCGTATCCCTGCGGATTTGCTGTTCAGGACGGCAAAGGTCACTTTTCGAAAGGCTTCGTAGTCGCGTTCCAGAGAGGCGTTGGAGCCGATCTGCCTGCCGCGTTCGAAGGCCTGGCGGGCGTCGGCCAGACGGCCTCGAAGAGCCAGCGACACGGCTCGTTCATGGTAGGTTTTGACGATCCCTTCGGAATCCGCTCCGGCCTCGATCGCCGCCTTGTAGTCTTCGAACGCGCTGTCGAAGTCTTCGACCCGTTCATGGAGACGGCCCCGCATCACACGCAAGCCGGCGACACGTTCATCCGCGGTTTCAAGCCGCATGGCAGTGGAGATTTCAGAGACCGCCTGCGGGATCTTGTCCGCCTTGACCAGGATGGAGGCGAGCGCCACGTGGGTCTCGCTGCGCGACGGATCCAGCAGGCTCGCCAGCCGGTAATCCGCGATCGCGCCGTCCAGCTCGTCGAGCTGTCCACGTGCCCGTCCCCTCGCCAGGAAATAATCTGCCATGTCGGCGGACAAGTGGATCTGCCGGATCGCCTGGTCGAGCAGAAGCCGCGCATCCTCCGCGTCCCCGGCGTTCAGCGCATCGACACCGCGTGCGTAGATGTCAGCGCCTGGCAGGTCCCTGGCAACCGCGCGTGTGTCAGGCGCCGCCGGACGCAGGAAGGGCGCCAGCTGGGCAAGCTTGTCCTTTGCCTCGTCAGCAATGGCAGGCGTGCCGGAGCCGGAAAGTGGCTTCAGCAAGTCCGCACTTTTTTGATAGTCGCCCGCAAGGGCATAGGCCGTCGCGGCGGCCAGGGCGCTGTCGTGATCATTCGGAAAGTCTACAGCGATCTGCTCATAGAGCTTTGCGGCTTCCGCGGTCCGGTCGCTTTCGAAGGCCTCCTTCGCAGCCGCCGTCCGGGCGGCATAGTCGGCGGTCTCCTCACAGGCGGCGGCGGCCTTGCCGAGCAGATCCCGCGCCTCGTCGTCTTTCGCAAGCTCCAGTCCCTGGTCGAGAAAGGCGGTGGCACCTTCACAATCGCCGTCATCCATCAGGATCGCGGCCGCCATGGCATAGGCTTCGGGCCGGACGGGATCGATGGTGCTGGCGATACGCGCCTGTGCAAAAGCACCTTCCCGGTCGCCCGCCTGCAGAAGCGCACCGGCGTCCTCGAGAGCGAGCAGATACCGGCGCGTCTTGCGCTTTTCCGGATCGGCGTCGTTGTTGATCAGGTCCTGAAGACCGGCGATCTGGGCCTCCACATCGGCGCGTCTGTCTTGCGGAAAATCGGGATGATCGCGATAGCGGATGAACCACTCCCGTGCCGCCGTCCAGTTCTCCTCGGTGACATAGAGCCGGGCAAGATTGTAGATCGGCCGGATTTCGCCCGGATGATCCTTCTGGATGGCAAGATAGGCCGCAATCGCCCCTTCGGCGTCGCGCGCCGTCACAATCAGCGCTGCAGCGGCGTCCATCCGCGTCGCGAAATTGTCAGTGGTCCCGGCATGCGCTCCGGCAGGGACAAGCAGCAAACAACAGGAGAGAAGGCCGGAACGCAGCAGCGGCGCTGCACGGCATAGGTAAAAATCAATAATCATCTTCATATTGCCACGGCAGGAATGTTCGTTGGGCGGAATTCATCAGGGCTTCGTAGCGGCTTACAAGTCTATCCAGATAGACCCGGGGCGTTGAAAAGCGGCGCCCGGCAGCAAGAACCCTTTCGGCATTCTGTTCAAACTCGCTGAGGTTATCGAAGCTTTGGCCGGTCCTCGCCTCGTAGTTCAGGCGCAGGGCGGTTTCATGCGCGACATCCGCCGCGCGGGAAATGACAAATCGCTCGATGCCCAGAGATTCCCGGAAGGACCTGAAGGATTCCGTTGCCTTGTCCGAAAGGCCTTGGGATTTGCTCTTGATCACCCCCAGCGCCAGCGTTTCTCCGGCCTGGTTGAGCTTCTTGCGATAGTATTTCTTTGCTGCCTCGACCTCTTCGGCAACACGGGTATTGAACGTATCCCAAGGGGACGAATTCTTTTCCGCCCGCAGTGGATCCGGCTCATTGCCGGTCGCAAGATCAACGAGACTGCGGGTTATGCCGTCAAGCAAGCCTGGTTCGTCCGGGCCGGCATTCTCGCGCATGGCTGCAATGGCATCGACCGGATGGGAAATATCCTGCTGCCAGCCGGCTTCGGCCGCGAAGGTCCGGCCGTTTCCGGCAATATCCTCAAGCTGTTCCTGCTGGTATGCTTCTTCCGCACGCCGTGTGGCAGCCCGCTCCGCTTCCAGCCGCGCCAGTCTTTCAGCAGCTTCCCTTTGCGCTTTCTCCGCGCGTTCCAGTGCCGATTGTTCACGCCTCAGGCGATCCAGGGTCTCCCGGTCCTGCGACACTTGCGACGCGTCCGCAGACTGGCGAGGCTCCGGGTCTTCGCGGACCGGCCGGTCGTCCGGTTGCGCCAGCTCATCCCACTGTGGCTGAACATTCGTCGCAGGCCGGGGACCGGTCACTGGTTCAACGGATGGTTTTTCGGCCTCTACGGGAGTGGCCTCGGTCCGGCTGACAGTAGAAGGCGCCTCCGGTTCTTGTTGTCCGGGTGTTCGTTGTCTGGGCGCTGGCTGTCTGGGCTCTTCCTCCCTTTGCACCCAGCCGGAGCGGCTCTGCGATGCGGCCTGCCGGAACCTTGAATTTCTCGCCTGCTCGTTTGCCAGGGCCGCCTGCACCGCACGCGCCCGCCGCAGTTGCTCGGCTCTCTTGCTGGCGAGGAATGCCGCCTGCACTTCACGCCTGAGGCGTTCCTTTTCCCTCGCAATTTCCCTGGCTTTTTCAGCCATTTCCAGACGTTGCAGAAAGACGGCATGGTCCACCTTCAGACCTGCCTTGAATTCTTCCAGCTCCAGGTCGCGGATCTCGTCCTGGAGCCCGTATACTTCGTCGTTGAGCGCCTCCAAATCGTCCTGCTTGGCTTCAATGTTTGCCCGGTGCGTTGCCCATGTCTGCCGGGCCTGGTCTCTCAGCGCGTCGATTTTTGCGCGCGTCTCGCGCTCGTGCTTCTGTTTCGCTTCGGCCATATCCGCATCGAAGGCGGCCTTCCTGGCATTGTAGTCGTCGTATTCCTCGTTGATCGCTTGCTGCAGCTTCGCGATTTTCTCCTTGTGGTCCTTGATCTGACGGTCCCGTTGATCCTCGCGTGCCTTCAGCTTGGTAACCAGTTGCTCCAATTGCCGGTCAAACTGTTTTTTCTTCTCTGCGATCTTGCTTTCCGACATCGGAATGGCGCGGCCATTCACGTTCCTCAGATGCTGTTTGAAACTGGTCCCGGTTTCCTTGACGATCTGCGACGCAGGGCGGTTGCACTGGCTGCAATAGAAGCCCTGGCGGAGCTCCTGGATTGCCCGGGCGCGGTAATCCTCGAAATCCCGGATATCGTCCTTGAGAGCGGCAATTTCAGCGTCGATCCTGGACGTGTCGAGCGGGGTCTGCTGCAAGGGGCCCAGTTCCGACTTGAGCTTCGCCAGTTTGTCGTCGTGACGCTCTCCCTCTTTCAGAAAACGTTCCTTGATGGCGGTGAGATCGGGTTGCGTCTTTTCAAGCTCCCGGATCGACTTTTCGATGCCGGATGTATCCGCGTCCCTGACGATCAATGTCCTGAGCTCTGCCTCGGCAGCAGTCTGGCGAGCATCCGTCCGAGCCAGTCGTGCACGTGCCTGGTCCGCACGCGCTCGGGTTTCCGCCACGGCGCCCTGCAGATCGGCCAGGGAACTTGTCTGGGCGAGGCCCTGTGCCGTGAAACAGGCGAGGATAAAGGAAAAGGCAACAAGAACTGGCAGGCGCATCAAATCACCGGTTCTGAATATTCTGCGGTACAGGTGTCTGTTTCCGGCCAGTATTCACACCAAAGGCGCCTCGCGCAACCCATTGGGACATCTCGTCAATCAGGCTGGTATTTCAACGGATGGCAAACGGCTTTCTCCAGCGGCAACCTTTTCATCATTTGCACACCTATGCTATGGCACTTCAAGACCTGTAACCGGTCAAACCTGTCCGCGAGCAATTGGTTGGCGAAAGATATCTGCGAGGTTCTTGTGAGTTCGAAGGGAAGGGATTGGAAAACGGTCTTGCAGAAAGTTCGCATTCCTTTCGGCATTTCCCTGTTGCTTCCGCTTTCGGTCACGATGCTTGTTCTTTACCCGGCCGGCCCGGCGCTGTCCCAACAATCCATGAGCAGCACTGCTGAACCGGCACCGCCCGCCGAAACCGGAATGGACGCATTCCTTGGCGACTTGTCCAGGTCGATGGGCCTTGAGGACCAGCGCGGCGGCGGCCCTGCCGCCGACCTCGATACACCGGCTGCCAGTGCCGGGCCGGGAAGCGGTTTCGATCTCGAAACCGACGGATCCTCCGTTCACGACATGAACATGTCGAGTGCCGGCAGTACCATGTCCATGGAGACGCAGCCGGACGCAGCAGACCTGGCGAAAGAACTTTCCATCAGCATCACCAGAGACAAATACACGATGTTTGTCAGCTTCGATCTTCCCGAAGGTGACCTTTTCAACGCCAGGGATCTGGACGCCGACCAGTGCATCGACCTCTGCAACAAGGACAAGGATTGCTCCGCCGTCACCTATGATCGCTGGAACAGGTTCTGCTTTGCCAAGAGCTTTTCCCGCAGCAGGGGTCAGCTATACGTCCAGGCGAAATCGGATACTTATGTCCTTGAACAGGAAGCGCGGAACATTCCGTCGTCCTCCTCGTCCATCGAGATCAAACGGCGACGGGGGAAGGGCTTTTCGGGGCAACCGGACTACACCCTGTCCAACGCCTCCTATGAGGAATGCAGGCGCGTCTGCAGCCAGGATGCCAAATGCGTCGCGTTCAATCAGATCCAGAGCAGTAGAACCTGCGAATTCTTCTTTCAACCGCCCGAATATTTTTCCAAGAACGGATACCAGATCGGCGTCAAACAGCAGATTCGGTAGAGCGGCATTGGCAACGGCATGAACACCGGTGCCTTTGTCGCCTCGCCCGATCTTGCTGTTCTGCTTTTGCGTCTGTCTCCACTGATCGAATACAAAAAGGCCGCCCAGATGGACGGCCTATTTGTATTTGTTTTCGGTCTCAGGATTTGATTGTTTTTGTCCCGCTGCGTCGCGCGGAGCGCTCCTTGCAGGAGCCCTGTCAGGTCAAAATCGTCGACCCCGTAATCAAACAAACAACCCCACCAGCGATGCTGATGGGTTTTTATGTTTGGTTTCTTGAGCAGGATTTGTCATTTTTGCCCTTCTGCGGTGAGCATGCGCTCACCTTGATGGGGCCCCCGTCAGTTTCTCACCTGTCTCCACTGAGCAAAAACAAAAAGGCCGCCCTGAAGGACGGCCTTTTTGTATTTGGTTGCGGGAGCGCGCAACCACCGTAATTTGCCGACACTGATTTGTATGCTACGTAACAGCGATTGATGTTAACGTACAAACTTCGATGCACTGCGGATTCATAATCCGCGTGTTGAGGATTCGAGTCCTTCCTCCGCTACCAAAATCACATTATATAATTGAAATTGTTAGTTTTTCTTAAAGAGATGGTATCGCTGACCTTAAGATTCAACAATGATTTCAATGAAAGAAATTCGCAGATGCGCTGGCGTTTTCATGCTGGTTGAACCGCACCGGTTTTGGTGGAGACCAATTGCATGATGGAGGTGCTGAGCTCGACGCCCGGTACTGCCAATCGCATGCTAGACGAGATATCGTGGGTGACTGCGGTCTGTCCCTCCGCCGCAGAAGAAATCCCGACTGCAATGTCGCCGAAGTTTTTGACCATGGCGACGATGGGTTCGATAGCCGTGACCGCCCGTCCGGACGTCTCCTACATCGAACAAATTTAAAAGGAGATGTCGTCAATCGCATTGCTCATCCAGGAGGATAGATTTTTCAGAAAGCAGCCGTGGCCACAACAAAGTGGCTACGGTTGTTAATGAGCGTTGCCGTATTCACAAGAGGGGATGAACCTTGCAGGCCCACTGCTTAGGCTGCCGTTGAAACAACCTGTGCATCATCGAACACCTGATCTGGCAAGCCCAGGGCCCGCGCGATGCGTGGCCTATAGCCTTTTTCATATCGATGCCCGGCTTCAATTTTTTTGATCTCCTCAATAGCCAGACCGCTCGTGGCGGAAAATTCTTCGAGAGAGTAGCCGAGATATTCTCTGTAGGCTCGTACGATATTCTTGCCGTTTGATACCGCAAAAAGTACCTGCTCAGGCAGTATGAAAGATGTATTTGTAGTCATATTGCCTCCAAGCAATTGAACTGGGAACTCAGGCTCTAGTTTAGGATAGTCGATACTCAGCTTAGAACACCCTATTTTCAAACAAATCTTAAGTTCATTTTCTCTTTTGAGAGAAAAATCAGCGTCAAAATGGAAATGCCGGGTCGACGATCGAGTCGGCAACGTACCGTCAGGTCTACTAAAGAATTTCGCTGTTGCCGCTTGGGAGATACCGGTAGCCGGTGGTGGCAATCCACATTTCTTGCAGCGAATGGTCTTCTCAGCATTGACAGTTACTTTCAGGCTCGGCCTCAGGGTCTCGTTCCAGAACGATCCGCTCGACGTCCTGTCAGTCGGCACCATCTGCATCAGCATCAAAGTGATGCATGTATCGCGTTTCCTGCTGTTCGTCAGAGTTATTGATCCGGTCAGACCAAGGCACTTGATCCCTGACCGGTGTTTTCTGATTTGACACTGCCCCGCCTTCCCCTAGCCGGAATATGCCATCTATCCGAGCACAAATTCCACTCGCACGTAAATTTATCTTTAGTTTGGCTAGTTGATGGCAGCCGAATATTCGGCTGCAACGAGGGACGAACCAGAGTGTCGAAGAAAGGACGCCTCGCCCACCACAGCACAAGGGGCGATTTTTGAAGCCAAATTGACAAGCTTCTGCACTTCAATTTGTCCTGTAGCACTGCGACGCTTCCCTTGTCCATCGACATTCCGGGTTTCCGGAGCACCCACCTGAGAACTTTCGCCCAGGAAACTCCGACGAGGAATACGGTCAGTTGTCAAAACTCAGATCGAGCAAACGGGAAAAGAAATTCTGTGCCTTTATATTGCCGGGCTTGTCCGTATCCAGGCAAACCGGCAGGAACTCCAGAACGATTTGGCGTCCAATATGGACGCAATCGGAGCCCCCGGCAAACCTCGTTTACCCAGGCAGCAAGCAAGACAATCCTGCCGTAAATTTGGCGAATAAATTCAGAACAGGTAATTGGCGTTGTACATTCAACAATAAATGGCGCAGGATGCACCTGTGACATGATCGTTCGGGCACACGGCCCCGTTGACAAATAGAAGAAACGCCATGCTGGCGATGAAATTGTCTGCACGATCCTTTTACGCAAACACTCTCTGAATTCGAACTCTGCGCGGTGCTTGGACCCAGCGTGACGGGATCGGTATTCAGTCAGACGCAAGCCTGCTCATTGTTCAAATTCTTTCTTTGCGCGTTCATTCGTCTGGCATGAAGGCAGTGGTCTTCGCGCGCCTTGACCGGCATGCGCCGCATTTTTACCCGAGGAGCCTAAATGACCGTCATTCCCTTTGATAAAGCCGCCAGGACCAGATCGGCTCTTCGCCTGTCCTTTACAAAGGGAACCTCGGTTTCTCGCTCGGCATCGAAACCAGTATCGGCACATGCCGTGCCGGCGGCCGCAATCGTCTATTGCGAGGGCAACTTTGGCCGAACGTACGGCAAAACGGCAAACGGGCTCGTGCGCCATTCCGAGAGGTTTGGGGTTCTTTCGATTATCGACAGCACCAAGGCGGGTCGCGATGCCGGTGAGATCCTGGATGGAAAGCGGAACGAAATACAGGTTTTTGCGGATCTCGAAGAAGCTCTCGCCGGAGCCGGCCGCAAGCCGGAATATTTCATTATTGGCATGGAGCGGGCGACGGGAATGCTGTCTCCGGCGGAACGCAAAATCGTTGTGGCCGCTCTGGAATATGGCATGCACGTGGTCAACGGTCTCCACGAATTTCTCAGTGACGACCCGGAGTTCGTAGCTGCAGCCGCGAAGCACAACGCAACAATCATCGATGTCAGCAAACCGCGGTCGAATAATGATTTGAGATTGTTCAGCGGCGCGGTCCGGAACCTGGCATGCCCTCGAATAGCGGTTCAAGGCACAGATTGCGCCATTGGCAAGAGAACGACCGCAGGCATTTTGACGAGAGCTCTGGTCGAGCGGGGAATCCGGGCAATCATGGTATCCACCGGTCAAACCGGCTTGATGCAAGGCAGCCGCTATGGCGTCGCGCTGGATGCTGTTCCCTCCCGGTTTTGTTGCGGTGAATTGGAAGCGACGATTTTGGAAGCGTTCGAGGCCGAAAAGCCGGATGTGATCATAATCGAGGGCCAGGGGGCATTAAGCCATCCAGCCTTTTGCACGTCAGCCTCCATCTTGAGGGGAAGTGCGCCAAACGGGGTCATCCTGCAACATGCGCCGCGCCGCAAGCATCGCTGCGATTTCGAACAGATGGAGATGCCAGAACCACGTTCGGAGATCGATCTGATCGAAGCCTTCGCAGATACAAAGGTAATCGGCATCACGATCAACCACGAAAACATGACGGATCCGGAAATCAGCGCGGCGATTTCCCGCTATGAAAGCGATTTCGGCATACCCGTGACGGATGCCCTGGCCCGTCCTGAAGAACTGCTTGTGAACATGGCCTTTGCATCGTTTCCGGAACTTGAAAGCAAGCAGGACACTCGTGTCCGATGACGGCACCCCGTCTGGAGGTCGAACTTGAGAAAACCTTTCAAAATACGCCCGCTCTCGTGGCCAGGTTGCGAACTCGGGAAATTTCCGTCGCGGACAATACCGGGTCTCTTATGGGAGAACCCCGGTTCGCCAGGGTTTTGCTTGCGGCCGGCGTGATGGGGATAAGTGCCTCCGGTGCCCAAAACCTACAAGCAATGCGTCCGTCGGGGGAAGCCGCTGCGTATCCCATATCTGCTCCCCATGCAAAGTCTGGCCGATAGTGGTGTTGAGCATGCTGATATCGGCCTGAACAGCGAACTCGATGCCTGAGTGCCCTCACCTCGGTTCGCACATGCTTGTCCTGGGAGGAACTGCACCAATGGCATTGAGCTTTCCCAATCGAAGCAGAAGCTACGATCCTGGCAAAAGATCCATACGATTTATCGGTTATGACGGAGTGTTTGAAATCTCGATATTCGTAGAGGTCTCAATTCTTCAGGCTATGACAAAAGACGAGATGTCCAGCAGCAGTCAGTATCTTGCGCATTTCGATAGTAAACGTTCTGAAATGGAAAGGTCTGCCAGTAAGTCTTACTCCCGCAGACGCAGGGCAACAATTGTGCTCACGGCAGCCGATGTCAAATAGAAATCCGGCCTCTGGAAACTCGATCTCGCGCTCCACCTGGTGCACGCGCTGGGTATTAGGCCGGTTGCAAAGCTTACCTATTTCAGTGGGCAAGAGCCAAACCCATCGAACCGTTTTGATAAATCCGGCTCACCTAACAGGAGAAGATAATGGCCAAAGGGCAAAAACGTGGAAACCGAGAAATAAGGAAACCCAAGATGGTGAAGAAGGCGGCGGAAGCCGCTCAGCCGACGACAACCGGGCTGACAAAAGGCGTCGCCGTTTCCTTGGGAAGTAGCAAAAAGAAGTAGAACCGCCCAGGTCGTGCACCGGCACGTGCCCTGTGACTGGGGGGGAGGCAGCACAAGAGGGATAACCAGGCTTTATCCTGTCTCCGTGCATATCAGTGAGTTCGGTTCCTGGTGCAATTCTGAGCGGTTTAGGAACCGGATCGCCGCCCGGAAAGGCGTTTGAAAACAGACTTGGAGCATGTCGAGTGGCCCGGTAAAACCGGGACATGCTCCAAGTGCAGTACAGCACTGTGCGCTTCATTGCGGTCGCGTCAAATTCCAGAGGTTGGAGATCGACATGTCGACCTGTAATCATTCAATAAGACGTTGAATTTTATTCCTGTTCCGCGGCAATCCCGCGACGAAAGCTTGTCCAAGTGCCTAGGAATAAACAACAGGACCTAGTTCAGGACGCAGTTAGCACCATCCTGGCGGAATGACTGGTCGCACTCCCAATCATTGCCGGAGTAGTTCAGGTGCGCATTTTCCGGTACGGTCACAGCGACGCAAGCATCTGAAAGAGGTTTGTAGCCCCGTTCGCATTCCCATCCGCCGTCATATGTATTGCCCGTAAGGTAGGCGTTTTGCGGGAGGTTTATTGGACTACAGGTATCGTTTGTCTCGACATATCCGCGATCGCATTGCCACCCATTCCCGTAAGCGGCATGATTGAGGTGCGCGTTGTCCGGGGCAACGGGCTTCAGGCATGCGCCTTTGTCTGCACGATACGGAAATTCGCACTCCCAATTGTCGCCCCTTGCGGTCAAATGTGCGTTTTGAGGAACAATCACCTGCCGACAGGTATGTTCGAAGGTTTCCGCATAACCTCGTACGCAATTCCACCCGGTACCGGATGAATTCAAATAGGCATTCTCAGGAATCGTGACGGGCTGACACTTTCCGTTTCTTTCAAAAAAACCGCGTAGACAGTCCCAACCCGACCCGTAGGTTCTGCCGTTCGGGTACGCATTTTCCGGAAGCTGAATTGCAACGCATTCTTCTTCCTGTGCCTGGTAGCCCGCCAAACACTCCCATCCCTTGCCATTGTAACTTTCTGCGGCATTTTCCGGGAGCCGAGCTTGTGCATCGAGATCTGCAGGAAGCATAACTGAAACAAAAACGCCAAAAACCAACAGAGAAAAAAATCTAAAATTCAAAAATAGGCATCGACTGATGTCAATAATACTTATTGAACCAGCGTGAGTTTCAAATAAATATTTCATGCACCTTGCTTTCTGTTTGTTTTCTTATTGCCATGAATTACGATTACAAATCTGAAATAAGCAACTTTCATTCTGACAACATATTCATGGCTTTGGGAGTGGTTCCAAACACGGACGATCGTCCCGTCGAACTTGTTCGGTTGCACACGACAGAAACAGGACTATCGGAAGGGTATCTTTTTGCTCGCCGCGTTGTTCACATCCAGTTGCGGCCGGGCACTGTTCTCGCCTGCTTCTGAAATTTCCATTCCCTTGAGAAACTTGAAGAGGTCGCTGTCTGTCGACAGGACCAGGGTCGTTCCCGAGGAAATCATGTCCTTGTACGCCTGCATTGTGCGGGTGAATTCATAGAATTCCGCGGCCCGGGGTGTCGTGTTGTAGGCCTGCGCATAGATCTCGGCGGCGGATGCATCTGCCACACCGCGAATTTCTTCCACGGACCGATAGGCTTCGGATTGGATCTTGTTCAGGTCGCGCACCCTGTTGCCGCGGATCCGCGCAGCCTCGCCGTTACCCTCCGAGAGGAAGCGTTCGGCGATCTGGCGGCGTTCCGAGACCATCCGGTCGTAAATCTTTGGCCGGACACTTTCATTGTAGTTTATCCGCTTGAAGCGGATGTCGAGCAGCGCAATTCCGAAAACCTGGACCTTCTGGGCCGCAGCCTGGAAGATTTCCTGCTCAACGAGAACTCGACCCTTCTGGATGGGAACGAGCGACCCGATATCCTGCGCAAGTTCCTCGTCTGTCAGAAGCGTGTCCCGCAAGGGAGTACGCCCTTTTGTTGTCCGGATAATCTCGATCAGCTCGTGCTTGGCAACCGCGTTGCGCGTCTCGCTGCCGAGAATGTCGTCGAGCCGGGACTGGGCGCTGCGTTCGTCGCGGAGCCGCAGAAAATATTGCAAGGGGTCCGTGATTTTCCAGCGGGCGAACAGGTCGACGGAGATGTAAAGCTTGTCCTTCGTTGGCATATCGGACGGATTGCCATCCCATTCCAGAACCCGGCTGTCGATGCGGTTGACGTCCTGGACGAAGGGAACTTTCAGCTTGAGCCCCGCCGTGGTGATGGGCTCGCCAACGGGCTTGCCGAACTGGGTGATGATCGCCTGCTCGATTTCTCCGACCGTGTAAACGGCGGTCGAAGTCGTGACCAGCGCGATGGCCGCGATTCCGGCCAGAAGTCCCCATATGATCTTCATTGGCTGGTTTCCTTTTGGCGATCGAGATTGAGAAGTGGCAGGATGCTGCTGGTTGATCCATCGACGATGATCTTCGACTGGATGCCGGGCAAAACATCCTGAAGGGTCTCGATATAGATCCGCCGCTGTGTCACATCGGGTGCTTTGAGATATTCCGTCAGCAGGGCCGTGAAGCGTGCCGCATCCCCCTCGGCTTCATTGATCCGTTTTAGCCGGTAGCCGTCCGCTTCACGGATACGTTGATCCTTTTCGCCTTCGGCAAGCGGAATGACCTTGTTGTATTCCCGGCGCGCCTCGTTGATGAGGCGCTCCTTTTCCTGCTGCGCCTGGTTGACCTCGTTGAAGGACGCCTGGACGGGTTCGGGCGGGTTGATGTTCTTTAGCTGCACCTGGTCGATGCTGATGCCCATGGCATATTTCGTGGCGAGAGCCTGCATCTTCAAAAGCGCCTCGCTTTCAATCTCCTGCCGGCCGATCGTGATAACTTCATCGACAGTGCGGTCACCAACGACCTCTCGCATCACGGATTCCGAGACATAGCGGAGGGTGGCGGCGGGCTCACGCACCTCGAACAGAAACTTGACCGGATCCGAAATACGATACTGAACCACCCATTCGACCAGCGCCGCATTCAGGTCGCCGGTGACCATCTCGGTCTCACGCCGCCCGTCGGAAGGACTTTGATACGGGTCGTTTCCACCAGGCGTCGCAAAGCCGAATTCCTGCTTCAATTGACGCTTGACCGGGACGATCGTCGCAGTGTCGATGCCGAGGGGAAATTTGAAATGAAGTCCCGGCGGGACCTCCGCGACGAACTTTCCGAAACGCTGAATGACTGCAACGGAGTCGCTGGGCACCGTGTAATAGGAAGACCATAGACCGAAACCGGCCAACCCAAGTGCGCCGGCGATCAGAAGTCCCCGACCCGATGGGGAACCACCTGGAAATATGCCACCGAGATGCTGGCGGCCCTGCCTCAGAAAGGCGTCGATATCGGCTGAGCGATCTTTCGGCTCCTGTCCCCAAGGGCCCGGGTTTTCCGGTCCTTTGCTTTGGGAAATCATGCTGCTGCCTTTCATGAGAAGCTGATGCAACCGGAACTGTCCGACCGATTGGTTCTCCAAAATTGGGTTTGCTGGTTGGATACAGCCCGGCTTTCTGTCTCTGGACAGAGTGCTTCATGCGCCTCGATGGCGCGCGTGTGCACCCCGATCCAGATCTACCTGAAGCTTTTCTGCTCATCCAACACCGGCATACCTTCGTTTTCGGCGGCTTGAATTGCGGCCCGATCCGATTGGTGTTTCCTCGGCCGAGGACAGAAAAACGCCTGTAGCGTGAAAGGCTTCGGCGAATACGACGCCTTGGCCACGGTTATTCTTCCATCGATGGCAGGAAAGATCCTCCTAGACACCCCTGCCCACTCCAGGTCCCTGCGAAATGACATCAAGATTTTTCGAGCTTGAGTGCCGCCAAACAGGCTTCCGCAAGGTCCCGGTCTGCGGTATCCGATCCGGGCACAGTTGCCCAACCTGCCTCCATAAGGGCGCTCCTGCGCTGGAAGACGGAGGATTCACGTATTGACGCCAGCTTGTCTACCCGCTGCGTGTCTGTGTGGGACTTGTCGATGCAGACCGGCACGAGCGCCGCGATAACGTTGTTGTGCGACAGCTTGTTCGCCATCCTGTCCGCATTTCCTCCGGTTACCCAGCCGCCCCAGGAAAATCCCACAATTGTAACCGCTACGGCGCCGAAAAAGGCGCCAATGGTGGCAGGTTTCAGCCATACGGGAGTATTCATTTCAAGTCCTCCTGCGGAGAAACGTCCGCATCGCTTTGTTGATTGTCTTGAATTGCAGCCGGCCCAGTCGGAGCACGATCATCTAATCTTGCCCGGCATTTCGCTTGTCTCGGTTCTTTCGGCTGTTATGCCTCGGTCTGTTGCGACCATTCAGGCTGCTGTCTTTCTGCAGGCTGGGAAGCCTCTCCCCCGGAGTGGTTTTCCGTTACCTCGACCACATATGGCCTCGAGGCACGGCTGCCGGCACGCTCCTTGAAGTGAATCGCAGGTAACAGACCGCAACTTCAGTTCGTTGAGAGCAAGCATTCCGAGCACCTGCAGACAAGTACCGCTTGGTCCAATTGCCTGCCCCCGGACTTTCGGTATCCGTCCGTCTCGATCATGTCCCGACCCGGTAAAGAAACCGGCCGGGTGTCAGCGGCGGTCAAAAGTTCTCGCAATGAGGCTGGCATTGTTCTGCGCCTTTTCGGAGACCAAAACCGGTTCGAGCATATCCTGCGTCGTTACCCGTTCGTGCATTTCCCGTTCGTTGCGGATACGGTATTGCGGTTGTCCGCCAACTGACGGAAGCAACGCCGTGATACGGAAGGCGTCGGTGTTGTTACTTGCGACCATCGGCCGAATGCCCATTGTCCTGACAAGCTGACCGACCTTAAAACGGTGGCCGGAAACTTGCCGCACCGTATTATTGCGTCCGTTGGGACGATTATTGAGTTCATTGCTCATGTTACGATTCTTTCCTTGAGGTCGATTTGTATTGAGAGCCTGTCGACCGTTTTTGATGCAAACCTGGCTGCACACGTGCCATTGGCCAGGCGATTGCCACTTCCGCGATGGCCACTGTCTGAGTGTCCGGACATGGAAGGCGTATGTCCGTCGGCAAGCGTTTCCTGCATTTGCTGACAGGAAAGCCGCAACTCGGCGGCTCCCGGAAAACATCTCTATCTTACAGGAACGAAATTGGACGCAGTCGACGCTCGTCCGCAGAGCTTCAGTACTCAGTCACTTGAGAAATGCAGCCGCATTCCGCATGGACTTTATTGAAAAAACCAAATTCTTTGCGATGCGATCAAATATTTTCGATCAATTAATTCTTTTGATATCGTATTCCTTTTTAGGAAAATATCAATGGGCGAAAAAATTATTTATTTCTATCCATGCAATATTTTTTTATTATTATTTTTTCTCAGTATTTCAAAATTAAATCTCGCAATGTCAGCGAATTCGATTATATAGAGAGGTATCCGCAGCAATTTGACAGGGCGCTGCCGACAGGAGCCTGGATACTTCGCCCCAGAATCGAGGGCAGAATGGCTCCCACCAGTTACGTTTTCAAAAAAGTCATGGGATCTGAGGTTTTCACGACCTATTTCGCACTCCTCAGCTTTGCGATAGTCATCTACGTTGCCTTCGAAGACTATTTTTGACTCAAGACACTCTTCTGGCATGAAATTTATTGTCATATCAAAAACATTCAGAGAAACTAAGAAATAGCTGCGCTTATAAACCCCTATATAATCCATGCATTGCTTAGAAAGCTAATTCAAAACTAAAAGATTGCAGTGTTTTTGACATCCGCGGACATTCACACTGGAGAAACGATGAAGATAAAAGCTCCAGTATGGGAGGATGCTTAATGTCCGATATGCCGATATCCCCAAAACAGGCCCTTCTCCCGGGAGCCAATAATCCGCCGTCTGAAACGAGTTCCCGAACAGGCCGGTCTGACCGGTCCCTGCTGGCGGCCCTTGCGCCCTTCCGGGTTCAGAACTCTGTCCGCAGCAGCATCGAAATAGCGGTCACCGTAATCCCCTTCATCGCCTTGTGGGGGCTGACTGCGATCTTGGTCGTTCATGGCTACTGGGTCGGGTTGATGTTGACGGTTCCGGCAGCAGCTTTTCTGGTCCGTCTTTTCATTCTTCAGCATGATTGCGGGCACGGCAATCTGTTTGCACACCGTAGCCACAACGACTGGACCGGCCGCATTATCGGCGTTCTGACATTTACACCCTACGACTACTGGCGGCGGACGCATGCCATTCATCATGCAACCGCGGGCAACCTGGACCGGCGCGGTGTCGGCGACGTTGATACCTTGACTGTGCGAGAATACAGGTCACGCTCACGCTGGCGTCGCTTGCGCTACTGGCTTTACCGTCATCCACTGGTGATGTTCGGCCTCGGACCTGCCTGGCTCTTTGTCGCCCAATACCGCCTGCCCTATGGTCTGATGCGCGAAGGAATTTCTCCCTGGATATCGACCCTCTCCACAAGTCTCGGCATCGCGATCCCGTTCGCTTTCATGATCTGGCTTGTCGGAACAGGTCCGTTTTTGCTGGTTCAAATCCCCATTACACTGATGGCCGCCAGCGCGGGCGTCTGGCTATTCTACGTTCAGCATCAGTTCGAAGGCACCCATTGGTCAAAAGAGGGCGACTGGAATTTTCAGACTGCAGCCCTTTCGGGAAGCTCACATTACGACCTCCCGCCTTTGCTGCGATGGTTCACAGGAAATATCGGAATTCACCACGTTCATCATCTCTCGCCCAAGATTCCGTTTTATCGGCTTCCGGCAGTGCTGCAGACACATCCGGAGTTACGGAATGTCGGGCGCCTTACCCTGAGCCAGAGCCTTGGATGCGTGAAGCTGGTTCTTTGGGACGAGGAGGCCGGTCGCCTTGTTTCCTTCCGAAATGAGAGACAAACCAGATGGAAAAACCAGGGGAATGCCTTCTCCTAGAGCGCATCCGTTTATCGATGAATCGAATGTGAAGTGACATGTCGTTTGATGTCTGATTCAAGCTTTCCATCACTGGAGGGCGATTTGATGGGTCGGGCACTGAGTTGCGATCTTCGGGATCGGGTATTGCAAGCATCTCGGGAAGGAGCCTCCGCGCGGCAGGCTGCGGCAAGATTTGGTGTGAGCGCTTCGAGTGCGATCCGCTGGATCGCGCGCGCTGGACAGGGCGAGACGGAGCCCCGCAAGCCGGGACGCAAGAACGCGTCCCGTCTTGATCCGCACGACGGGTTCATCGTTGGCCTGATCGAGGACAAGAAGGACATCACGCTGGACGAGATGGTCGCCTGCCTTGCCGAAGACCGTGGCCTGAAGATCGGTAGAAGCATGTTGAGCAGTTGGCTGCGCTCGCGCGGGTTCACATACAAAAAAAGACCGCACACGCATTGGAGCAGGAACGCCCTGGCCTGATGATGCGGCGTCAGGCCTGGTTCGACGGCCAACTTGATCTTGATCCGGCCAGGCTCGTCTTCATTGACGAGACCGGCCTGAATACGAAGATGGCACGGCTGCGTGGGCGATCTGTGAAGGGAGAACGTTGCCGAGCGGGAGTGCCCCACAGCCACTGGAAAACGACGACCTTCACCGATGCCTTGCGCCTGACCGGCATGACGGCACCGATGGTCCTCGACGGTGCCATGAACGGTTTGGCTTTCCTGGCCTATGTCGAGCAGGCCCTTGTGCCAACGCTGTCACGCGGCGACATCGTCGTGATGGACAACCTCCCGGCTCACAAGGCTGCCGGGGTCCGGGAAGCCATTGAAAACGCCGGCGCCGAGCTGCGCTATCTGCCGCCCTACAGTCCCGACTTCAACCCGATCGAAATGGCGTTTTCGAAACTCAAGGCGCTGTTGCGCGCCAGGGCCGAGCGTACGGTCGACGCCTTGTGGAACTCCGTTGGCGACCTCTGCGCTCACTTCAAACCACAGGAATGCGCAAACTACTTCGCTGCCGCCGGATATGAACCAACATAAAACGGATACGCTCTAGAAGCCGCGGAAGCCGGTTCTGAAATTTCGTCCGGCTCAAGACCGAACATCTACCGGTGAACGGCTCAGCGTGTGAACTGGATCTGCTTGTGAGCGCGCCTGCCGGATCAACTGAATTGCACCTTCTATATCCGGGGAGACTGTTCTCTAAAGAGAATAGCCCGGCTCGTAGGGCTCGATGCTGGTCTTCACCTCAACATCCATTCCATAAAAGACCGCTCCGGGACGCGGGTCGTAGGTTCCGCTGATGGGAATTGCCTGGCGGGGCGTCCGGGTGACGGCAACCCGGATAAGGTCCGGGCTGCCGATGATACGATTGGTGGGATCGAACTCCACCCAGCCTTCGCCGGGCAGATACACCTCCGCCCATGCGTGGGTCGCCCCGCCGCCGGAGTGCATTTGCCCGTCTTCCAGGACATCGTTCAGATACCCCGTGACAAAGCGGGCTGCGAAACCTGAACGGCGGGCCGCTTCCATAAACAGGAATGCAAAATCACGGCAACTGCCCGTCCCTTTCTTAAGCGTTGTAGCAGCACTCTGCGTGCCGCTCCGCTCCCGGCGGATATAGGTCAGCCTGTCGTTGACCGTCTCGGACAACAGGCGCAAGAAGGCAAGAACCTCGTCCGGGGCAGAACTGATCTCAGCTGCCAGCCACGCGTCGAGTACCGGGCATTCTTCCGGGTTTTCCAGCGATATGAACGGCGCAAGATCGATAAGATCCTCCTTTGGATAAGCGAAGGGATAAGCGCTTTTGCCCCGGTCGGGCAAAGCGAGGAAATCGTCGTGGGAGAACCGCCGGATCAATAGCTCACTTCGAAACTCGAGCACGTCCGAGGCCACGGAAAACTCTGCGGTTGCGACCGAATTGCCGAAGGTGTCGAAGTGCCAGCGCAGCCGGGGTTCGGGGAAGATGGCGATCGCCGACGAGAGAAGTCGCAGGTCGTGACCGTCTCTCGGGCGCAGCAACAGCCGATGAACCCCAAACTTTACCGGCTGGCTGTAGTGATATCGTGTAGTGTGGAGGATGCGAATAGCGGTTGTCATCGGAACCTTGTCGCCACCGCATGCCGTTGTTGGTTATTCCTGGCTCGGAAAGCGCTGCAGCCTGGACCTTAATTCACCCGCGCACAAGGAAGATCGACATGCTCATCCGAATAGGATTTGAGATTACCGTCACGTGCCCCGCGCCTGTCCCGATGCTTCTGGCCTTGAGTGTTCACAACGATTTTGCCGGCAGAATGATCGGCTCTGATCGCGTAAGGAATATCGACGTTCCCGATATCCGGGAATACATCGACGGCTATGGCAATCGCATTACCCGCCTGACTGCGCCTGCGGGTGTCTCCACATTCTGGTCCGACTGCATCGTGGAGGTGGACGGCCAGCCGGATGAAGTTCACCTTGCCGCATCCCAAATCGCCCTGCAGGATCTGCCCAACGAAACGCTGACCTATCTATTCGCAAGCCGCTATTGCGATTCCGATCTTATGGGGGATTTCGCCTGGAAGACATTCGGGCAAACGAAAGAGGGATGGCCAAGGGTTCAGGCGATCTGCGATTTCGTTCACAGCCATGTTGCCTTCGGATACAGCTTCGGCCGGCCGGACAAAACAGCCACGAACGTGCTGAAGGAAAAGACCGGCGTTTGCCGGGACTTTGCGCAACTGGCGGTAAGCTTGTGCCGGGCAATGGGCATACCGGCCCGCTATGCCAGCGGGTATCTGGGGGACATCGGCGTCGCCGACACAGGCTTCGACGACTTCTGCGCCTGGTTCGAAGTCTTTCTGGATGGCAGGTGGTACACATTCGACGCCCGCTACAATGTGCCAAGGGCCGGACGTGTTCTGATGGTCAGGGGACACGATGCCGCTGATGTTGCGATGATGACGTCCTTCGGCGCCAATGAACTTACCGGCTTTCGTGTCTGGAGCCTGGAACTGGCGGACAATGAAGACGAAGTAACTTTGCTGCAATCCCTTGAGACGAGACCGCATCCCCGGCAGCGCGGAATGGGAAGTCAGCCGGCAGTGACCGCATGGCAAACCGGCACCTGACCGGTGTTAAAGACGAGGTGTGCCGTTCCTCCGGAGGACAAGGAGCATCTGAAACGCGCGAGTTATCTGGAATGCAAGGATGTTTCTTTGCCTTCCGCCTTGTTGCGGACATTGTTCGCGTCTATAAGTGAGGCATCGATCTTGCTTGATGAACTTTGTGTCTGCGCACACGGCGCCCTTACGATCTTCCCTTTCAACATCGACGTACTCCCCAAAGCGCGCATGCCGTGAGCATGGGCGTATTCTCATGTTCGATTGAAAGGAAATCGATATGATCACTGGAACCGTGAAATTCTTCAATTCCACCAAGGGCTTCGGCTTTATTCAGCCTGAAGACGGCGCGTCGGACGTGTTTGTCCACATCACTGCCGTCGAGCGCGCCGGTATCCGCACGCTCGTCGAAGGCCAAAAAGTCGGCTTTGAAATCGTCAAGGACAGCCGCTCCGGCAAATCCTCCGCAGACAATCTGCAGGAAGTCTAACGTGCATCCCGGTCCTTGACCACGGATGTACTGGCACGGACCGTTGGGAAGATTGAAGAGGCCGGGACCATTCCCGGCCTTTTACGTACCGGTGACCGACAAGGATTGGCTTTCATGTCCTCCTCATCCAAGCGCAGCAAGCTCGGTTAGACGAAGCGCGAATCCGCAGAATCCAAGGCTGAGACAACCAAGCGGATTTCGCAGGAGATCCAGCGCGCCGAAGCCGAACGCCGGCAGACCAGGACAGAAAAACTCCGTTCGGCCCGGCTTGCCATGCAGGCAATCAAGACGGCCATTGAAGCGGCCGCCCCCAAAGCAGGCGGGGCAAAAAAGCGCAGGCGAGCAAAGACCTGATAACCTTTGTCAACGTGGGGAGCGGCTCAAATGCCCGCTATCCGCCCTCTGTAGACCTTCGCTAATGCCCAAACGATCGGTAGCTTTTTAGATTGGGAGGAAATCCTGCGAACGTCTGAAATGGGGCCGCAAAGCGGTCATTTAAACTAGGTGTTGCAACGACCCAATTTCGTCCAGCCATTTCCAGCCAACTAAGCCCGACGCTGCCCTGTGGACTGCCGTGGATGTTTCACTGACTCCATATTGAATCGACGTTGCATGAACGGCCTGATGTTGCTCACATTCACAATGATTCTCGCAGCAACAATGGCCTCAGGCGCGATCTCATACTCTGCTGAGGACTTGGCATCGATCGCACGTGCGCTTCGAGTTGATCTGGCTGAGATTCTGTCCCACCGGGATCGTTTTGATGAGGCTCTTTTCTGGAGTGGCCTTGGCCGGGCGCGTCCGAACCTTGTCCCGAGCGCAGACCTGACCACCCGCGTGTCAAAACTACAGAACGGTCTTAAACGCTTCCTGTGCCAGGCCTATGTGCTTGCCCGACGAGACGGCGAAGAGCTCCCGGAAGATATCGACCCGGCCAAGCTCTCCACACCGATCCCTTCCCGCTACCGCGCGATGGCCTCTACGGTATTCAAGCGCCTCGGCGTTGATCCTGCAGATGTAATTGACGGGATCGAGGACCGGTCTCTGTCGAACGCCCTCACCGACCCGACTGACCGTGATGAGCAGCCCCTGACCGCGCTTCTGGTCTCCCTGGCCGCGTTTGACGAGGACAGGGCGGGCGCGATCCATGCCGCCCAGAACCTGTCCCAACGCTGCACCCGGTCCATCAAAGCTCTGACCAGAATTCGCGGGCTGACAGTACAGCCCGGCCACCACGGCGATGGGCAGATCAACAGCTGGCTGGACGATATGCTCGGTCTGTATGAGGAACTCACCGGCAAACCCGTCGGCATGTCGGTGGGAGCACCGGGCACTGACCGCGCCGGCGAGGTCTCGGGGCGACTGATCGATTTCCTGATCGCTGCCGGCAAACCGGTGGGCCTGGATTTTTCACCGGAGGCCTGGCGCAGCCGGGTACGCACTGCCCAAAGAAGCGTCCCAAGAAGCGCCCAACAAAAACAAAGTTGATTTGGCCATTTAGCGCTGCCAGCCACGCCCTCGTATTTTTCCGGCATGGCGGCAAGGCATTCAGACAAATCTCAGAAGAACAGGGCGGACCTCAAGGCATTGGTCCGACTGCTGGCGATTGCTGAAGCCCGCCGCCAGTTCAGCTCTTCGACGTCAACCACCTCCCACGACCTGCCCGATCTGCTCTCCCCTTCAGATGGGGACGGCAACTGATGCCCGTCCGGACGCACTACAGCGCGTGCGAGATCGCCGCCGCCCTCGGCAAGACCGAGCGCACGGTACGCCGCTGGATCGCCGAAGGCAGCCTGCCCTCGGTCAAGATCGGCGGCTCCCGGCTGGTCTCAGTAGCGGAGTTCAACAGGCTCCTCGGCGTCGAAGACTGGACCCTGCCCGATCCTGGGCAGCATGCAAAAGCGCACAAGTAAAACACCCAACAATCAAGGACTTGGAACCAATTCGGGAATACTCACGCCAAGTAATCGTTCCATCTATTTTGGTATAGAGTTCCCGAATGTCACGATTTTACACCTCATGTCACAAAGGGACAAAACAATGCAGAACACCAGTCAAGCAACCTTCAAACCGGTCGATGTCGTGACGCTCGCAAGCGCAGTGGAGAGAGTGAAGGACATGCCGATCAGTGACATGCTCAAGCGTGACCGTATCTCTGCCGTCAATCGGATTGCCGAACTCTCTGATTTCTCTCTCCACAAGCCCATCGCTGGTCTGGAGGAACTGCGAACCGCATTCTGGTCGATCCGTCCGCTGGCGAACGGCATGACGGCCAAGACACTGTCCAACCTGCGCAGCCTGTTTCGGACGAGCCTGGAAGAAGTCGGCCTGCTGGACCCGGAATACCGGGGAGCAGCCATCAGTCATCCGGAATGGGGACCACTCGTCAGACACGGCAAGATGGACAAGCGGCTCACCGATGGCATGGCGAGCTTTGCCAATTGGTGTGCGTCAACCGGGAGAGCTCCTGCGGACGTCAATGACGAAGCGGTCCAACTCTTCCACACCTGGCTGACGACGAGAACCTTGAAGCAAAAGCCGAAGGACATCGCCCGGCGGGTTCCGCGGCTCTGGAACGAGGCATGCGAACGGACCGAGGCATGGCCTTCGATCAGGCTTTCTCCGATTTCCTTCAAGGCCCGGAGCTTGCACCTGCCGATCGATGCCTTTCCGGTCTCCTTTCAAAGACAGGTCGAAGCCTATCTGGAAGGACGTCGCGTGCCGGATCCATTCGATCTCAGTGACAAGGCGCCGAAGAAAGCGCTCAAGGCCTCCACCTTGCGTCAACAAAGGGAACACATCCGCCTGGCGGCTTCTGTCCTTGTTCAAACCGGAACGCCCGTCGAGGCAATCTTGTCGCTCGCCGATCTCGTCAATCAGGACGCAATGAAGAAGGTCCTGAGGCACTATCACGACAAGGCAGAGGGCAGACCCAACGCCTTTGCTGTCAGCCTCTCAAAAACCCTGCTTCAGGTCGCCAGATACCACCTTGATGCGGCTCCGGAAGGGCTCGCCACCTTACGCAAGATGGCAAGCCGGCTGCCGGCACCGGCCCATGATCTCACCGACAAGAACAAGGCCATGCTGCGCGCCTTCGACGGGGAGGCGATGCGGGCCCGATTGCTGCATCTGCCCGAACAGCTCCTGGGAGAGGTCAAGCGTGCCTTGAGCGACGACCGGGTTCCTTTCGTAAAGGCACAGGTGGCAATCGCACTGGATATTCTGCTTGTGGCTCCCCTTCGCCCACAGAACCTGATTGCGATGGATAGCCGCGCCCATCTCAGCGACCTCTCTGGGCCGCGCGGACCAATGCGCCTGCGGATTCCCGCAGCGGAGACCAAAACCGGCCAGAGGGATCTGATCCACGAGATCCCGACAGACGTCGCAATGCGTCTTCGCTGGTACAGGCAGATGATCCTGCCAAGACTTGGCGCAGACCCGATGGGGCCCCTGTTTGTCAATCGAAGCGGCGGGCGCAAAACCCAGCCGACGCTCAGCGTGCAAATAACCGGCGTGCTTTCGGAGCGTCTGGATATCTATATGACGCCGCACCAGTTCAGGCACTTTTCGGCAGCCCTTTACCTGGACGACCGACCGGAGGATTTCGAGACGGTCCGCCAACTCCTGGCCCATTCATGGTCAAAGACCACCCAGATTTATGCGGGGCTTTCGACGCGTCGTGCAAGCAAGGCGTTTTCCAGCCTGGTCGTCAGCAAACGCGACGCGCTGAAGACCAGGCAACAACGCGGCAAACGGTAAGGAGCGCGGTCAGATGAAGCACCTACCGATCGGGCAATGGCCAGTCGAAGACCTCAAGGTCTTTGAACGCGCGTTCGAACCCGGAGACATTTTCGATGAGGATCTCGGCGCAGGCTCACACCTCAGCGAAGGCAGCCGGCGCAAGATCACGTTTTCCTACCGCAGATGGCTCGGGTTTCTCAAGGAACACGACCCGGCCGCTTTGACGGCACCATTTGCGGAACGAGTGACCCTGGATCGGGTGCGCGCCTATGTCAATGACCTCGCTCCTACCAACCGGCCGACCTCCATTGCCATCCAGGTCGAGGGACTGTTTCAGGCGATCCGTCTGATGGATCCCTCTTGCAACAGGAGTTGGCTTCAACAGATCGGTTACAGGGTCGCCGCAAACGGCAGGCCGCTCGATCGGTTCGACAGACTGGCACCGCCCTGGCGGGTTCTGGATCTCGGGTTAGATCTAATGGACACGGCCGATGAGCTTCAGGGCAGAACTCACAAGGCGCTGGAGATCCAGTTTCGCGACGGTCTTCTGATCGCCATCTTGAGCCTCTGCCCGCTGCGGCGCAGAAGCCTGGCGGCCTTGAGCGTCTCGGGACATTTCCTCAAGACCGCGGACGAATACACGCTCCTGCTCCCGGCCGAGGACACCAAGGCACATCGGTCAGAGGACATCACCTTGCCCGGCCTTCTGACGCCCTATATCGAACGTTACATCTCCGAGATCCGGCCCAAACTCCTGAGAGCCGATCCCCACGACATGTTCTGGGTGTCCTGGCGCGGACGCCCCCTCTGTGATGCCCAGATCTACGACAAGTTTCGATACCTGACCGGCAAGGCGTTCGGCAAGGGCATGGCGCTCCACGACATGCGCAGGTCAGCGGCAACCCACCTTGCCATCGACTGCCCCGACAAGGTTGGCCTCATTCCCGCTGTTCTACAGCACAAAAAAATGGAAACGTCCGAAGCACATTACAATCTGGCGAACTCAGCCCGAGCCAGTTCCAGTTACGTTTCCCTGATCAAATCGAAGCGCAAGACAAGACGCGTAAAGGAGACCTCGTGATGCGTGTTGCCATTTACGCCCGCTATTCGTCGGATCTGCAATCGGAAGCCTCGATCGAGGACCAGGTCGAGGTCTGCAAACGTCTGGCAAAGGCACAGGGCTGGCAGGTGGTCGATGTCTATTCGGACCGGGCAACCAGCGGGGCGAGTACCCTCAACCGCTCCGGCTACCGGCAGCTGGAACAGCGTCTGTCAAACAAGTCATTCGACATCGTTCTTTGCGAAGGGCTGGACCGTCTCGCAAGGCGGCTGAGTGATGTCTCCGCGCTTTACGACCAGTTGGCCTTCAACGGGATCAGGCTGCACACGGTGCAGGCCGGAGAGATCACCCAGCTCCATATCGGTTTGCTTGGTACGATGAGCGAACTCTTTCTCTCGGACCTGAAGACCAAGACCAAGCGCGGGCAACTTGGCAAGGCCCTCCAGGGCAAGATCCCGGGCGGTAAGGCCTATGGATATGACATGAGCACGGATGCCGGCGAACGAACAATCAATCCACGCGAAGCCGACATTGTCCGCCGGATCTTCGCAGACTATGCATCCGGCATCAGTCCACGCAGCCTGGCAAGAGCGTTGAACACCGAAGCCGTTCCCGGCCCAGATGGCCGGCCATGGCGCGACACGACGATCCGCGGCCAGGTGGATCGTGGAACCGGTCTTCTCAACAATGCACTTTATGTCGGGCGCCTTGAATGGAACAGGTGCTCCTACGTCAAGGATCCTGTGACCGGCAAACGTGTTGCCCGCGTCAATCCCAAAGACAAATGGGAAGTGGTTGAAGTGCCCCACCTTCAGATCGTCGACAACGACCTCTGGCAGAACGTCAAGGAGCGGCAGGCATCAAACCGGACCCTCATGGCCCGCGACGAGACCGGCAATGCACTCAACCGGGTTCACCGGAAGAAGTTTCTGTTTTCAGGTCTGCTGACCTGCGGCTGCTGTCAGGGCGCCTATACGATCATGGGCAAGGACCGCTACGGCTGCTCAAATCGCAACCGGGGCAAGGCCACCTGCTCAAATGGAAAGACCATCAAGCGTCAGTCGCTGGAAGCAAGAGTCCTCAAGGGCCTGAAGTCCAATCTGGTGTCTCCCGAACTCATCAGCGTGTTCGTCGAAGAGTACGCCAAAGAGATCAATCGCCTGAATGCCACCAGCCGAACAGAGCTGGCAGCTCTTGAAGCCAACCTCGCTGCAACCGAGTCCAAAATCAATTCGATCATCAAGGCAATTGAAGACGGGCTCTATTCTCCGTCGATGAAGACACGACTTCAGGAACTGGAACATCAACATCAGGAACTTGTCGCAAAGATTGAAGCCAGAGCTCAATCAGCTCCCCCGTTCACACCCCATCCCAACCTGCATGAAGCCTATCTGCGTCAGGTTCAGCGGCTCGAGGATGCGCTGAACGAACCAACGATCCAGGCGGACGCGATCGATCTGATCCAGTCTCTTGTCACAAGGATCGTATTGGAACCTGATCCAACCGGCGACCAGCTGTCGGTGACCATTCATGGTGACCTGGCGCAGATCCTGTCGGTGTGTGGGGAAGCGGGAGGCACAAACAAAAACAGCCCTGACTTTTTCAAGTCAGGGCTGATGTCGGTGGTTGCGGGAGCAGGATTTGAACCTGCGACCTTCAGGTTATGAGCCTGACGAGCTACCGGGCTGCTCCATCCCGCGTTGAGGTCGGAGGGGAGTTGAAGAGGTAAATTGCGATTGGCAGGCCTGGCGGCGACCTACTCTCCCACACCTTAAGATGCAGTACCATTGGCGCTGGGGAGTTTCACGGCCGAGTTCGGGATGGGATCGGGTGGGGGCTCCCCGCTAGGGCCACCAGGCCGGCGAAGCGCAATTTGCGTGAACTGGTCTATATATTTTTTTGATTTACTAGATCTGCCTTGCAAGGGAACGTTTGTTCCGAAGCGAAGCTGAGGCAAGCGCGACTGCGCGCCGGCCACGTTTGGCCGCCCCCGCGGAGCGCAGCCCTTTAGGGCGAACGCGCGTGAGCGAACCAGATGATCTTTTCAAAGCGCCGTGAGGCGCTTTTAAAAGATGAACATTGACTAATGAGAGGATCAAGCCGAACGAGCTATTAGTAAAGCTAAGCTTCATGCGTTGCCGCACTTCCACACGCTTCCTATCGACGTGGTGGTCTTCCACGGCTCTTCAGGGAGAACTGGTTTTGAGGTGGGTTTCCCGCTTAGATGCTTTCAGCGGTTATCCCGTCCGTACATAGCTACCCTGCAATGCGGCTGGCGCCACAACAGGTCCACCAGAGGTACGTCCATCCCGGTCCTCTCGTACTAGGGACAGATCCTCTCAATTCTCCTACACCCACGGCAGATAGGGACCGAACTGTCTCGCGACGTTCTGAACCCAACTCACGTACCACTTTAATTGGCGAACAGCCAAACCCTTGGGACCTGCTCCAGCCCCAGGATGTGATGAGTCGACATCGAGGTGCCAAACAATGCCGTCGATATGGACTCTTGGGCATCATCAGCCTGTTATCCCCGGCGTACCTTTTATCCGTTGAGCGATGGCCCTTCCACGAGGGACCACCGGATCACTATGGCCGTCTTTCGACTCTGCTCGACTTGTCAGTCTCGCAGTCAGGCAGGCTTATGCCATTGCACTCAACGAGCGATTTCCGACCGCTCTGAGCCCACCTTCGCGCGCCTCCGTTACCATTTGGGAGGCGACCGCCCCAGTCAAACTACCCGCCACACACGGTCCCGGATATTGTTGTACCGCGGTTAGATATCCATAACGACAAGGGTGGTATTTCAAGGGTGACTCCACAAGAGCTGGCGCTCCTGCTTCAACGTCTACCACCTATCCTACACATGTCGTCACGAATACCAGTGTGAAGCTGTAGTAAAGGTGCACGGGGTCTTTCCGTCTGACCGCAGGAACCCCGCATCTTCACGGGGAATTCAATTTCACTGAGTCTATGCTGGAGACAGCGGGGAAGTCGTTACGCCATTCGTGCAGGTCGGAACTTACCCGACAAGGAATTTCGCTACCTTAGGACCGTTATAGTTACGGCCGCCGTTTACTGGGGCTTCAATTCGGAGCTTGCACACCTCCTCTTAACCTTCCAGCACCGGGCAGGCGTCAGACCCTATACGTCGCCTTACGGCTTCGCAGAGCCCTGTGTTTTTGATAAACAGTCGCCACCCCCTGGTCTGTGCCACCCCTTCATGGTTGCCCACAAAGAGGTCTCCCTTCTCGCGAACTTACGGGAGCATTTTGCCGAGTTCCTTCAGCATAGTTCTCTCAAGCGCCTTGGTATGCTCTACCAGTCCACCTGTGTCGGTTTCGGGTACGGTTTGTACGGTGGAGCTATTTCCTGGAACACCTTCGCAGCCTCCCCAATCCAATAAGGGAAGACTACACACAGCATCCGTCACTACCACCAAGCTGCAGAATATTAACTGCATTCCCATCGACTACGCCTTTCGGCCTCGCCTTAGGGGCCGGCTAACCCTGCGCCGATTAGCGTTGCGCAGGAACCCTTGGACTTTCGGCGAGCGGGTCTCTCACCCGCTTTATCGTTACTCATGTCAGCATTCGCACTTCTGATATCTCCAGGACCCCTCACGGATATCCCTTCGCAGACCTACAGAACGCTCCGCTACCGCGCATCATAAGATGCACCCGCAGTTTCGGTGTATGGCTTGAGCCCCGGTACATTTTCGGCGCGGAACCCCTTATTTAGACCAGTGAGCTGTTACGCTTTCTTTAAATGATGGCTGCTTCTAAGCCAACATCCTGGTTGTTTTGGGAGTTCTACATCCTTTCCCACTTAGCCATAACTTAGGGACCTTAACTGGCGGTCAGGGTTGTTTCCCTCTTCACAATGGACGTTAGCACCCACTGTGTGTCTGCCGGATAGTACTTCTCGGTATTCGGAGTTTGGTTAGGATCAGTAAGGCGGTAAGCCCCCATAGCCCATCCAGTGCTCTACCCCCGAGAGTATTCATCCGACGCTCTACCTAAATAGATTTCGCGGAGAACCAGCTATTTCCGAGTTTGATTGGCCTTTCACCCCTAGCCACAGCTCATCCCCGACTTTTTCAACAGGCGTGGGTTCGGTCCTCCAGTGCGTGTTACCGCACCTTCAACCTGGCCATGGCTAGATCACTCGGTTTCGGGTCTAATCCAACGAACTAAAACGCCCTATTCAGACTCGCTTTCGCTGCGCCTACACCTACCGGCTTAAGCTTGCTCGTTAAATTAAGTCGCTGACCCATTATACAAAAGGTACGCTGTCAGGCCTAAAGCCCTCCAACTGTTTGTAGGCATCCGGTTTCAGGAACTGTTTCACTCCCCTCGTCGGGGTACTTTTCACCTTTCCCTCACGGTACTTGTTCGCTATCGGTCGACAAGGAGTACTTAGGCTTGGAGGGTGGTCCCCCCACGTTCAGACAGGATTTCACGTGTCCCGCCCTACTCGAGGACTTGCATAATTTCTACCCGTACGGGGCTATCACCCACTAATGCCCGACTTTCCAGACGGTTCCGGTTCTTAAATGCAAGCCACTGGCCTGGTCCGCGTTCGCTCGCCACTACTAGCGGAGTCTCGGTTGATGTCCTTTCCTCCGGGTACTTAGATGTTTCAGTTCCCCGGGTTTGCTCCCTTGCGGGTACTCCATGCGGAGTGGGTTGCCCCATTCGGAAATCGCCGGATCAAAGCTTATTCGCAGCTCCCCGACGCTTATCGCAGCGTATCACGTCCTTCATCGCCTCTTGTCGCCAAGGCATCCACCGAATGCCCTTAAGACACTTGATCACTCTCATTATCAATGTTCATCTTTTTCGCGCCAAAGGCGCAAAAAGATGATCCCTTGT
>NZ_CM137257.1:3855000-3917500 GCF_054515675.1 Roseibium sp. M-1
TCGATATGACCGCCGGTAGCCGCCTTCTCCTTGATGAAGGCGACCGTGTCGGCATAGGAGACATAGGCTCCCGTTTCGCAGACGATCTTCCGGTAGCCCGGCACGGTCCGGATCTCCACATCGAAACGGACGGTCTGGCGTCGCCCCTTTTCGCTTTCGAGAACGCCGATCTCAACCGGGAGGCTCAGGCCCTCGATCAGGATGACATCCTGGCCGTCTTCAACAAGCGCGTCTGACGATCGGTCGGTCTGGGAGAATTCAGAAGACATGGGTGTTTCCGGAAACCTGATGAGAATGGAAGGCCGGGCAAAGCCATGTCATCCCACCGGCCTCGACGTCAAGCCGAAGCAGAGGGGCTCCGATTCAGCCCCCCGTGGCATCAGCCCCTTCGAAGGCGTCGACCGCGAGGGCAACGCCGCGCAGTTCCGCCAGACCACGCAGGCGACCGATGGCCGGATAGCCAGGCGTCGAGGAGCCGGTGAGATCGTTCAGGATGCGGTGACCGTGATCCGGCCGCATCGGGATCGTTTTTCCTCTCCGCCGCTCCAGCCGGCGCAGGGCGCGGATGATGGCGACCATGTCGATGTCGCCTTCCAGATGTGCGTCTTCATGGAAACTGCGCGGATCGGCTTCCCGTCTTGTGGCTCTCAAATGCACAAAATGCACCCGTTCGCCGAGTGCTTCCACAATCGCCGGAATATCGTTTCTGGCGTTGACCCCGAGCGAACCGGAGCAAACCGTGAAACCGTTTGCATGCGACACATTCATCGCGGCGATGCGCTGCAGGTCTTCCAGTGAGCCGACAATCCGCGGCAGGCCGAACAGGGAGCGGGGGGGATCGTCCGGATGGATCGCCAGCACGGCGCCGGCCTCTTCGGCCGCCGGCACGACGATGTCGAGGAAGTTCTGCAGGTTCTGAAACAGCTCCTCCCGGCCGACATCCGCATAGGCGGCGAGCCGGTCGCGGAAACTCTCCAGGGTGTAGCTTTCCTCCGAGCCCGGCAGACCGGCGATGATATTGGCCGTCAGCCGCGCGCGCCCTTCCGGTGTCAATTGCGCCAGCCGCGCTTCCGCCAGCGCGATGTCTTCCGGTTGGTAGTCAGCGTCGGCTCCCTCCCGTTTCAGGATGAAGAGATCAAAGGCGGCGTAGGCGGCATACTCGAAGCGCAGCGCCGTCGCGCCGTCGGCAAGCTCATAGTCGAGGTCCGTCCGGGTCCAGTCGAGCACCGGCATGAAATTATAGCAGATGGTCCTGATACCCTGACGGGCAAGCGCCCGCGCGGTTTCCGCCCAGTTCTGCGCCCAGCGTTCCCAGCCCGGTGCCCCGGTCTTGATATCCTCATGCACCGGAATGCTTTCCGTCACGACCCATTCCAGACCGGCCGCCTCGATCGTGCGTCGGCGCGCGGAAATTTCCTCCTCCGGCCAGAAGGTGCCGTTCGGGATTTCGTGCAGGGCGGTGACAATCCCGCGCGCGCCCGTCTGGCGGATGTCCCTCAGGGAGATGGGATCCTGCGGCCCGAACCAGCGCCAGCTTTCGATCATCGCTTCAAGGTCTTTCTTGTTGTTGTCGCGACAGGAAAATTGAAAGGGTCAGAGAGCCGCCTTGGCGGGCGTATAAAGGTAGCCGTCGAAATCCGGATCGCCGACATCGGAGAGTTCAAGCAGGGTCAGACGCACGTTTTCCAGATGCTGCCACATGGCCTGGCGGGCTTTCTCGCCATCGCGGTGGCGCAGGGCTTCCAGGATCTCCGCATGGTCGTCGAGCCATTTTGCCCGGTAACTGAGGTCGAAGATGCGGTCATGCAGCCGCGCCCACATGGAACTGTTCTCACGCTTCGACCACAGGTCCTCGACCTGGGCATGGAGAACACTGTTCTGTGTCGCCTCGGCGATCAAAAGGTGGAACTGCCGGTCGGCGGTATAGTCTTCCTCGCCGTTCTCGATGGCCTTGCGCTCCAGCTCCAGGGTCTCGCGCAGCTGGACGATGTCGCTCTTGGTGATGGTCGTTGCGGCAAAGCCTGCGATGCTGCTTTCCAGGAGCTGGCGTGCCTGCAGCAGTTCGAACGGGCCGAAATCGGCTTTCGGGACATGCAGCGAGATCTTCTCGCCGTCGGCGACATAACTGCCGGAGCCCTTGCGAACATCGAGATAGCCCTCGATTTCCAGAACGATAAAGGCTTCGCGCACCAGCGAGCGGCTGATGCCGAGCTCAAGCGAAATCTGGCGCTCGGTCGGAAACTTGTCGCCGGGCTTGTAACCGCCCTCCTCGATGCGGCGCGCCAGCAGCTCCGCGATTTCCTGATACCGGCGCTTGGAAATGTCGCTGGTCATGAGGCCTTCCTCGCATTCTCTCTGGCAGCGGCAATCTCTCGGTAATAGTCGGCCAGGATATGGAATGCTTTTTTCTTGGTTTTCTTGTCGGCGGCGATCAGCCCCTTGTGGTTATAGCCGTTCTGAAAGATGTTTTGCCGCCGTTCAACACGAAAATCATAGAGTATCCACGGAGACATGCCCTTTATGTAGCCAAGTTCGCGCAAGGTCGCGATCTGCCGGCGGTAGACTTCGGCCATATAGTCTTCGCTGAAGAGGCCCGTCTTCGGGCCTTTGTCGCCGATGACACCATCGGCGCCGGTTTCCGAAATCACCACCGGCCGGTCCGGGTCCGAGTTCTCGCCGATGGCGGCAAGATCGTCGAAATTCTCTTCATACCAGCCGTAATATTCATTGAGGCCGATGACATCGATATGCGCGGCCAGACGGTCTTCGATCCTGTTGCGGGCATGGTTGACGAGACAGGCGGCCGAGGTCAGCCGGGTCGGGTCCAGCTGCTTGCAGGTGTCGGCGAGACCATTCATGAAGGTCAGCCGCGCATCGGTGTCCGGATTCTCGTTGCCGACCGACCAGATGATGACGCTGGCGCGGTTGCGATCCCTTTTGATCAGTTCGCAAAGCTGGTTTTCCGCATCCCGGTATGTGGCCGGATTGGCAAAATCGATCGCCCAATAGACCGGGATTTCCTCCCAGAGCAGAAAGCCGAGTTCGTCGGCCAGCTCAGCAGCACGCTCGTGGTGGGGATAGTGGGCCAGACGCAGATAATTGCAGCCGAGCTCGCGGGCATGATCAAAACGGCGGCGGAGATCATCTTCGCTTGTCACCTTGCCGTGAACCGCATCGTCCTCGTGCACAGAAATGCCGCGCAAAAAGAGGCGCTCGCCGTTGAGAAGAATGTCCGTGCCGCGCCGTTCGATCTGGCGAAAACCGATCCGGTCGCGGACAGCGTCCTCGCCGAATGTGGCAGTGACGTCATAGAGCACCGGCGTCTCCGGGCTCCAAAGCCTCGGCCGGGCAGGAATGTCGAGGCTGCCTTGGCCATCTTCGTCAATTGCGATCTCCTTCAAGATGCCGAGACCGGGGATCGACAGGGTGACCGGCTCTCGCGCAGGTCCGTCGACTGTCACCTCGGCGCGCAGGGTCGCATAGGTTCCGTCCGGCACCAGATAGACGAAGAGGTCCTTGATCAGGCATTTCGGCGTTTCGAAAAACGAGACCTCGCGGTAAAGGCCGCCATAGTTGAACCAGTCGGTGTTGCGCATCGGCACACGGTCGCGGGTGCGGGTGTTGTTGACGCAGGCCATGATCCAGTTGCGGCCGGGCTTGAGCTTGCCCGTCAATTCCACGCAGAACGGTGTCGACGCGCCGTAGTGGTTGCCGAGGAACTCACCGTTGAGAAAGATCTTGCAGTCATAGGCCGCCGCGCCGAAGCGCAGGAAATGGCGTTTTGAAGGGTCGAGCGTGTCGACATCCAGCGGCCGCGTGTACCAGGTGCTGCCTTCGAAGAAGTACCATTTCTCTTTCAGCATCGCCCAGTTGGAGGGCACCGGCACGGTTTCGCCCATGTATGGGTCGTAGTCCCAGGGCTCGGACCGGTGTTCGGGAGCCTCCGGCAGCATGGCGAACCATTTCTGCCGGAGACCGGTATCGAGGAGATCAACGCAGAAAGTCCAATCGCCATTGAGGCTTTCCGATGCCCGCCCGCCCATAAAGATCAAGCCGGCATGGTTGAGAGACTGCGTGTTGAAGGGCACGTCATAGTCTTCGTCATGCAGCGCCTGCAGCGCATTGTCGGCAAGGTCTGAACGTTCGAGCATCTGCGGCCTCCGGCCAGGACTTTCTGCGGTGTGGTGAGCGTTACTGCGCTGCGGCCTTGATGCGCTCGATCAGGTCTGCAACGACTGCCGAGTTCTTCGCGGCTTCCTCATGCATCGGCAGGACGGCTTCGATGAACGGGCCTTTTTCCACTTCGATGAATTCGACGCCCAGTTCGGTCTTTGCGGTCTCGACGGCTTCCGCGCTCATGGCGTCCCACTGCTCGCGGTGGAAATCCATGCTTTCGCGCGCAGCGGTGCGGACCGCTTCCTTCTGCGCATCGTCGAGGTCGTTCCAGCTCTTGGTGGAGATCATCACCACCGACGGGATCATGGTGTGGCCGTCGTCGGAGAAGAACTTGGAGACTTCGCCATGGCGGGCGGAGGTCAGGGCCATCGGGTTGTTTTCAGCTCCATCGACCACACCCTGCTGCAGGGCGCTGTAGAGTTCGCCCCAGGCGATCGGCGTCGGGTTGGCACCGAGCAGCTCGACCATGCGGATGGCCGACGGGCTCGGCTGCACACGGATCTTCATGCCCTTCAGGTCTTCCGGGGAATGGATCGCCTTGTTGGCATAGAAGGAACGAGCGCCCTCGATGTAATAGGCAAGGCCGATGAAGCCCTTGTCCTCGGACGAAGCCAGGATGTCGGCGCCGATGTCGCTGGTCAGGACATCGTAATAATGGTCGGCGTTGACGAAGATATAGGGCAGGTTCAACGCACCGTAGGATTCCTCGAAGGCCTCCAGTTCCGACGCGTTGGAGCGGGCCATATCCAGCGAACCGTTCTGCATCAGCTCCATGGATTCGCGCTGCGTGCCGAGCTGGGCATTCGCATAGATGCGGATCTTCAGATCGCCGTTGGTCAGTTCCTCGACCCGGTCGGCCATGAACTGCATCGACTTGTGCAGCGGATGATCTTCCGGGTTGTTGTGATTGAGACGCAGCGTCTTGGCAGAAGCGGCAGAGCCCAGCGCAACGACGCCTGCAGCCAGGATGGCCGCGAGCTTCACGAATTTCGACATGATTTCCTCCCAGTTGCAGCCGTGGCCGCAGGAATGTCGCTCCCCCCGGAATTTCACTCCCTCGGGGAACGGATCGGTGCCGCGGCACGTTGGCGCCAATCCGCCGCGGAGGCCGAATTGTTCGTCCAATTTTCAAAATCAGTCAACCTTTTTTACAAAATTGGTTGACCAATTTTATTTCATGACGCATGTCTAGAAGCGCCGGAGCCTCGAGGAACGCACGTTTCCTTCGGGTCGGGACCGGTGCGGGAGGAATATCGTGACAGTCATCACCAGGGGCGTGGACTTGATCCTGCGCCTTGTCATCACCATCGCGTTTGCCGTTCTGGTCGTCTGCGTCGTCTGGCAGGTTATCTCGCGCTATGTGCTCGAAAGCCCGAGCACGGTAACCGACGAAATGGCCCGGTTCCTGTTCATCTGGGTGGCGCTGCTCGGCGGCGCCTACACGCTCGGCCAGCGCCGGCATCTGGCGATCGATCTCCTGCCTGTGATCGCCACAGGAAACCTGCGCACGCTCGTCAATCTCGCCATCGTTGCCGCAATCGCGCTCTTTGCCGGGCTCATCATGGTCTATGGCGGCCTCGACCTGGTGGGCCGGACGCTTGAAACCGGCCAGGTTTCGCCTGCCCTGCGCCTGCCCATGGGCCTTGTCTATGTCGCGATCCCGTTTTCCGGGCTCTGCATGCTGTTCTACTGCCTGACCTTCGTAGCCGACATCCTCGGCAGCGGCCGCGGCCCGAACGACCAGGGCGAGACCGCCTCCATCGGCGGACCGCTCGACTGACACCTGACCGGGAACGAATAACCTCATGGATATCCAGTCTGTCCTCGTCCTGTTCGGGACCTTCGCCCTTCTCATGGTCCTCGGCGTACCGATCGCCTATGCAATCGGCCTGGCGGCCTTTGCCACCTTCCTCCTGTTCATGTCCTTCGACCAGTCGGTCTATATCGTTGCCCAGCAAGTCGCTTCCGGCCTCGACAGTTTCACCTTGCTGGCGATCCCGTTCTTCATCCTGGCGGGCAACATCATGAACCGGGGCGGCATCGCCCTGCGCCTGATCGAATTCGCCAAGGTGCTTGCCGGCCGGCTGCCCGGCGCGCTCGCCCACTGCAACGTTATTGCCAACATGATGTTCGGCTCGATTTCAGGCTCCGCGGTCGCCTCGGCCGCCGCCGTCGGCGGGGTGATGTCGCCGCTGCAGCGCAAGGAAGGCTACGATCCGGCCTTCAGCGCCGCGGTCAACATCGCGTCCTGCCCGACCGGACTTCTCATTCCCCCGAGCGCCACCTTCATCGTCTATTCGCTGATCACCAACGGCACCTCGATTGCCGCGCTTTTTGTGGCCGGTTACATTCCCGGCATCCTGATGGGCCTCAGCCTGATGGCCGTCGCAGGCATCATCGCCAAACGCCGCGGTTACCCGGTCGAGGAGCGTCCGAGCCTTAGGGAAGTCATCGACAAGACCCTGGCTGCAATGCTGCCGCTCGGCCTCATCGTGATCGTCATGGGTGGCATCATCGGCGGCATTTTCACCGCGACGGAAGCCTCGGCGGTCGCCGTCGTCTACACGCTGTTTCTGGCCGTCATCGTCTATGGCGAGGTCAAATGGCGGGATATGCCGCGCATAATACTCGACAGCGCGGTAACGACCTCGATCGTGCTTCTCATGATCGGTTGCTCAATCGCCATGTCCAAGGCCATGGCCTTTGCCGACATCCCCTATTCGATCTCGGACCTGCTGCTCGGCCTTTCCGAAAACCCGATCGTGCTGCTGCTGATCATCAACATTGCGCTGCTCGTCGTCGGCACGTTCATGGACATGACGCCGGCTCTCCTGATCTTCACACCGATCTTCCTGCCGGTGGTGAAGGATCTCGGCATGGATCCGGTGCATTTCGGTGTCGTCATGACCTTCAACCTGTGCATCGGCATCTGCACACCACCGGTCGGTTCGGCACTCTTCGTCGGCTGTTCGGTCGGCGGGGTGAAGATCGGCGAGGTGATCAGGCCGATGATGGGTTTCTATGCGGTGCTGGTCGCCCTGCTCCTAGTGATCACGTACATCCCCGAACTCAGCCTCTTCCTGCCGCAACTGCTCCTCGGATACCAAGGGTCGTAAGATGAAAGCTCTCAAGACCTGGCGATATGCCGGCCGTTCCAGCGCCGGCATTGCGCTCGAAGTCGAAGGCCGGCACCGGCTTGTGATCAAGGTGCTGGAGGAGGCTCTGATCCGCGTTGTCCTCCTGAAGGACCGCAAGTACCGGCTGGACCGGACCTGGGCCATTGCACCGGAACGAGACGTTCCCTTCGACGGCCGCCCGCGGGACGATCTTGGCGGCTTCACCTGTCCGCCCTTCGAGCTCACGGAAGGTGACGGTGCTCTCATCTTGGAAACCGCGCAGCTCCGCCTCACCGTGAGGACACCGCTTGCCATGACCTGGGAAGCCCGCAAGGCACCCGGCGACCCGTGGCAGGAGGTTGCCCGGGACCGTCCGCAGGACGCCTACATGATCGGGCGAAGGGATCACCGCAATCATCATTTCCTGCGGCGGATGCCCGACGAGCGCTACTACGGTCTCGGAGAAAAATCCGGCCAGTTGGAGCGCACCGGCCGCCGCTTCGAGATGCGCAATCTCGACGCCATGGGCTATGACGCCCGCACGACCGACCCGCTCTACAAGCACGTCCCCTTCACGATCACCGACAAGGGCACGCTCGGCGCTGTCGGCCTTTACTACGATACGCTGGCACCGTGCTGGTTCGATCTCGGCAACGAGAAGGACAATTACCATCCGCCTTTCCGCGCTTTCCGGGCCGATGATGGCGACCTCGACTATTATTTCAGCTGGGCGCCGAGTGTGCTGGAAATCGTCAGGCGGCACCACTGGCTGACCGGCGGCACCGCCTTCATGCCGCGCTGGGGCCTCGGCTATTCCGGCTCGACCATGGCCTATACGGATTCGGAAAATGCCCAGGAGCGCCTGACGGACTTTCTCGGCAAGCTCTCGGAAGAGGACATGCCCTGCGACAGTTTCCAGATGTCGTCGGGCTATACGGCCATCAAGGGCAAGCGCTACGTCTTTCACTGGAACACGGACAGGTTTCCGGATGTCGAAGCGATGACAGCGGCATATCGGCAAGCCGGCATTCACCTCATTGCCAATATCAAGCCGGTGCTGCTCGACGATCACCCGCTCTACAGCGAGGCCGACCGGGCAGGGCTTTTTATCCGCGACTGCGACACCGGCGCACCCGAGCAATCGCCTTTCTGGGACGGTACCGGTTCCCATCTCGATTTCACCAACGAGGACACGGTCCGCTGGTGGCAGAATAACCTGAAGGAAAAGCTCTTCGACAGGGGCATTGCCTGCACCTGGAACGACAACAACGAATATGAAGTCTGGGACGACGAGGCTGTCTGCGACGGTTTTGGCATGCCGATCCCGGTCAACCTGATCCGGCCGCTGCACAGCCAGTTGATGACACGGGCCTCGCACGAAGCCCAGAGCATACACCAGCCGCGCAAGCGTCCCTATCTGATTTCCCGCTGCGCCTGCCCCGGTACCCAGCGCTATGCGCAGACCTGGACCGGCGACAATTTCACCTCGTGGGAGACCCTGCGCTGGAACATCCCGATGGGCCTCGGCCTCAGCCTCTCCGGCTTTTACAACATTGGCCACGATGTCGGCGGCTTTGCCGGTCCGAAGCCGGAACCTGAACTGTTCCTGCGCTGGGTGCAGAACGGCATTTTCCACCCGCGCTTCACCATCCATTCCTGGAACGACGACGGCACCGCCAACGAAGCCTGGATGTATCCCGAGATTACGCCGCTGATCCGGGATGCGCTGAAATTCAGGGCCCAGCTGATCCCCTATCTCTACAGCCTGCTGCATCTGTCGGTCACCGAAGGCGAGCCCATGCTGCGGCCGCTGTTCCTGGATCATCCGAACGATGCGGCCAGCCGCGAGGCCGAATTCGACTTCCTGCTCGGCCGGGATCTTCTTGTTGCGACGGTGGTGGAGGAAGGCGCCAGGACACGGCGCGTGACCCTGCCCGCCAACAGGGAAGGCTGGTGGGACTTCGACGGAATGAAATGGCACGAGGGCGGCCAGGTGATCGAGGTGCCGGTCTCGCTGGAAACGATCCCGCTGTTTGTGCGCGGCGGCACAGTGTTGCCGATGGCCGCTGCCAATCTGCGGTCCGATCCCTCCTTGGACACAGTGCGGAGCTGGCGGATCTATCCTCAGCCCGAGAATTGCCCGGACTGGCAGTCGCAGTTCTACGACGACGACGGCGATAGCGTCGACGCCCTTGCCGGCAGGCACTGCCTGACCCGCGTTTGCCTGTCACGCAAGGATGGCGGCGTCCATCTCGACTGGACCCGCTCGGGCAGCTGGCACCCTGCCTTCAACGAAGTCGGCATCTGGTTGGCAGGACCGGATGACTTGAGTGTCAACGGCACTCCGCACCGGGCTGGCGAAAAAATTGTTTTCGGAACATCCGCCTCATAAGAGCATCGGCAGACATCATTCCCTGACGATACGCAGGGTCTTGGGCTGCTCGGACGCCTTCAGCCCGGAGAGTTCCTTGCAGCGCTCGGCGGCTGCTTCCAGCGTGCGGCGGGCAAGATCCTGGATGCCGTTTTCATCGGCCATGAATTCCAGCATGCCGGCCTCGGTGGTGCCGCCCTTGGAGGTCACGGCGACACGGAAACCGGTGGCATCCGCGTCCGGCTGCGCCAGCATGCGCCCGGCACCGGCCACCGTACGGATGGCAAGTTCATGCGCCAGCTCTTCGGGCAGGCCAAGCTCCGCACCGGCGGCGGCAAAGGCTTCCGCCATGGCAAAGACATAGGCGGGCCCCGCGCCGGAAAGCGCGGTAACGACGGGCAGCAGGTCCTCGTTCGGCAGTTCCACCAGCGAGCCGAAGGCAGCAAGAAGCTCCATAACCTCGGATTTCTGACTGTCGTCTGTGGCGGGATTGGCGACGAAGGTCGTCACCGCAGCACCGACTGTTGCCGGCAGGTTGGGCATGGCGCGGATCACTGGGGTGTTGTCTGAAAAATGGGCGGCCAGCACGGAAATCGGCTTGCTGGCGGCAATCGACAGGATCACGGTTCTGCCGCCGCCAAAGTCCTTCAGGGGTGGCAGAACCCTTTCGACGATCTGCGGCCGCGTCGCGATGACGATGGCGGCTGGTGCCTCCGGAAACGGCTCGTTGATGTTGACGCCGGCCTGAGCCTGCAGCCAGTCGGACGGACGCGGGTCGCGCACGAAGATCGATCCTGCAGGCAACCCTTTTGCCAGCCAGGCCTCCAGAAGGGCCTTGCCCATAAAACCGCATCCGATGAGGCAAACGCCTCGCTTCGCCAGCTCTTCCATCTTGCCGCGATCGCCAAAAATTATTTCTGGAACCCAATAGAATAAATTCCAGGACCCGCGACAAGACGTAACCGTCTGACACCGGTAATTTTTTCTTTCCGCAAAAGATCCGTTTCGAAGATTGGGATGATAGATACGATTTACTCGACCCTTTCCCCAGAGGCATGTGACGCGACGGTATCGACCCTTGCGAGACCCCGCGGAAACGCCTTCAACCCGCGAAGAAAAACTCTCGCAGGAAGAAGAATTTCCCTACGTCAATTCAGCATCCGGGATCACGCTCCCCAGGTGTCGGAGAGCCTGTAGCCGCCCGGCCAGGGGTCGCTCGGGTCGAGCATGTGTTGATGAATGCCGGTGACCCAGCCTCGGCCGGAAATTTCCGGAATAATGCCCGGCCTGCCGCCGATGCTTTCCTCCGAAACAATCCGTCCGGTGAAGGAAGACCCGATGATGGAGATGGCCTCGAACGTGTCGCCGGTCTTCATCTGACCCTTGGCCGCCATCAGCGCCATGCGTGCGGAGACCGCCGTGCCGGTCGGAGACCGGTCGACCTTGCCCGGCTGGATGGCAACCGCCGAGCGGCCGGTCAGGCCGGTTGGCGTTTTTGAAAGCGGGCCGCAGAAGGCACAGAAGGAGATGTGATCCCAGCCGGCGTTTTCGGGATGCGAGAAGCCGAGCTGTGCGTTGGCCGCATTGGTGATGCGGACTCCGAGCCGGGCGATGTCCTTGGCTTCCGCCTCGACAATCTCGAAGCCAAGCGCGGCTGCATCCACAACCACGAAACTGTCGCCGCCATAGGCCGTGTCGACGGTGAGCGTGCCGATGCCTTCGACCTCGAGCGGCACGGCCATCTTGTCGGCAAAGCTGGTGACGTTCTGGACGAAGATGCGCTCGGCCTTGCCATCCCGGCATTCCGCCCGCACCCGCACCAGACCGCCCGGCGCCTCCAAGACCATCTCTGTCACCGGTTCCGTCATCGGCACGATGCCGCCGTCCAGAAGCACGGTCGAGACGCAGATGGAATTGGAGCCGGACATCGGCGGTGTATCTTCCGGCTCCATGATGATGAAGGCGGCATCCGCGTCCGGATGTTTCGGCGGCACCAGCAGGTTCACATGACGGAAGACGCCTCCACGCGGTTCGTTCAGCACGAAATTGCGCAAGGTCTGGTCCTGGGCGATGAAACTGCGTTGTTCCCAGAGCGTATCTCCCGGCGGCGGGGCGACGCCGCCGACGATGACGTCACCGACCTCACCCTCGGCATGGCAGGAGATCACGTGGATGGTCTTGCTGCTGCGCATGGCGGCACCTTGTTTTCTAAAAGCTTCAGGAATAACGCGCGACCGGTTCACCCAGCGCATCGAAGATCGGAGTAATGCCGAGGCCTGGCCGGTCGGAAGCTGTCATGCGGCCGTTGACCCGCTTTGGCGCGCCCTCGGCGATGTCGACCGTGCCGTAGCTGTTGAAATCCGTCGCCGAGAAGGTGAAGTCGGCAGGGGTCGACCGCGCAAGATGGGCGATCGCCGCGGTGACGATGTCGCCGCCCCAGGTGTCTTCGATGGTCATTGGCAGGCCATGGAGGACACAGAGATCGCGCATCAGCTTGGCCTTGGTCAGGCCGCCGACCTTGGAGATCTTCAGGTTGATGCAGTCCATCGCGTCTTCGGCGATGCCTCGCACGAGGGTATTCGGCCCGTCGATGACCTCGTCCAGGATGAACGGCAGTGCCGTGCGCCTGCGGATGGAGACGCTCTCCTCATAAGTGAGGCACGGTTGTTCGATATAGACATCCAGCGCGGAGACGGCCCCGACGACGCGGGCGGCCTCGTGTTTGGTCCAGCCGGTATTGGCATCGGCCACCAGCAGGTCCGATTTTTTCAGGACAGCGCGGGTCGCATGGATGCGGTCGATGTCATCGTTGGCATTGCCGCCCACTTTCAGCTGGAACTTGGTGTAGCCCTCGGCCGCATAGCCTTCGATCTTCCTGGCCATGATTTCCGGCGCTTCCTGGCTGATCGCCCGGTAGAGCACCACGTCATCCTGCGCCGCGCCGCCGAGCAGCGTATAGAGCGGCTGGCTGGTCGCCTTGCCAAGCAAGTCCCAGCAGGCAATGTCGATGGGTGCCTTGGCGTACGGGTGCCCGCGCAGGGCTGCGTCCATCACGCGGTTGATCTCGCCGATATTGAGCGGGTCCTTGCCGATCAGGTGCGGGGCAAGTTCCTCAAGACCCGCCCGCACCCCGATGGCGTAGCTCGGCAGATAGGCAGACCCGAGCGGGCAGCATTCCGCATAGCCTTTCAGGCCTTCGTCGGTGACGATCTCGACCACGGTCGAGTCGAAGACCTCGACGAAATTGCCGTTCGACCAGCTGTAGCGCCCCTCCTTCAGGGGAAGATCGACCTGAAAGACGTTGATGGCCGAAATTTTCATGACTGCTCTCCTTCAGAAGCGGCGCGCGGAAAAGGCGGAAAGATCGATGGGGGTCTTTGCGTTGGTAACGAGACTTGCGACCAGTTCCGCCGTTCCCGCGGATTGAGTCAGGCCGAGATGGCCGTGTCCGAAGGCATAGACGATGCGGCGGTCGCTTGGCGAGCGGTCGATGACGGGCAAGCTGTCGGGCATCGAAGGGCGGAAACCCATCCATTGACGGCCACCGCCTGCCTTCAAGCCCGGCAGGAAGCGTTTCGCCTTGTCCAGCAGGATCTCGGCGCGTTTGTAATTCGGCGGCAGGTGCAAGCCGCCCAGTTCCACCGCACCACCGACACGGACACCGCCGTTGATCCTGGTGACGACGAAACCGTGACCGGAAAAGGTCAGATGGGTTTTGAGCGGAAATGCGCCTTCCGGCAGCGTCGTGTTGTAACCGCGCTCGGTCTCAAGCGGGATCCGGTCGCCGACAGTCCTTGCCAGATGATGCGACCAGGCCCCGGAGGCGACAACGACCTGCCGGGCCTTCCACGTGTTTCCGGCTGCCTCGACATCAACGACATCGGTCGCAGGCTTCAGCCCGGTCACATCGGCGCGCTCCATTCTGCCGCCGCGTTCCAGAAAGACGTCGGCGAGATGCTTGAGCCAGCGTGCCGGATCGCAGGTGTTGGTCCAGTCGGGCGTGAAGGCGGCATGGGTGAAGCGCGGATCGAGGCCCGGCTGGATCGCGGCAATCGCCTCCGGGCTCTCCAGAAGTTCGTAGCGGATGCCATGCTTCCTGCGCAGTTCCCAGCCCGGCAGGCTGGCGCGATATTCCCGCTCGCCTTCATAAAGCTGCAGCTGGCCTTCGGCCTGGATGAGGCTGTCGCCGGCCGTGTCGGAAACCTGCCTTGCAAGCGCCTGCTGCGACAGCGCCATCAGCGCTGCCTGGGCAGTCATCGATGCCTGATACTTGTCCGGCCAACTCGCCCGCCAGAAGCGCAGCATCCACGGTGCGATCTTCAGGGCATAGGCGGGTGGAATGGACAGCGGGCCCAGCGGGTCGAGCAGCCATTTCGGCGCCTTGCGCATGATGCCCGGCGTTGCCAGCGGCACGATGTCGGTAAAGGCGAAAGCCCCGGCATTCATCTCCGAGGCCCGGGGTGTTTCGGACTGCCGGTCGAGCACCAGCACCTGCTGTCCCCTTGCCTGCAGGGCAAGGGCAGAGCTGATGCCGATGATACCGGCGCCGATCACGATGATGTCCTGGACTCTGTCGTCCGTCATTTCCAAGAACTTTCAAAAAAGGCCTGCGGGGCAGGGCGAAACGCCCCGCAGGCAGTTTGCTGCTTCGTGCCCAGCTTCAGGGGTCAACTTCAGGGGCCAACTTCAGGGGCCAACTTCAGGGGCCAAGTTCAGGGGCCAAGTTCAGGGGCCAAGTTCAGGGGCCAAGTTCAGGGGAGAGTGTAGGCAGTCTTGACGGAAGTGTAGAACTCTGCCGCGTACCGGCCCTGCTCGCGCGAGCCGAAGCTGGAGCCCTTGGTGCCGCCAAAAGGCACGTGATAATCGACGCCAGCCGTCGGCAGGTTGACCATCACCATGCCGGCCTGGGCATTGGCCTTGAAATGGCTGGCATGTTTCAGCGAGGTGGTGCAGATGCCGGAGCTGAGACCGAACTCGGTGTCGTTGGCGATGTTCAACGCTTCCTCGTAATTCTTCACCCGGATGACGGAAGCCACCGGTCCGAAGACCTCTTCGGTGTTGATGCGCATGGCATTGTCGGTCTCCGTCACCAGGGCGGGCGCCATGTAGAAGCCTTCAGTCTGACGGTTGAGCCGTTCGCCGCCCTGAACCTTGCCGCCTTCCTTTGCCGCGATATCGACATAGGAAAGGTTCTGCTGCAGCTGACGCTCGTCGACGACCGGACCCATCTGGATGCCGTCCTCCAGGGCGTTGCCGACTTTCAACGCCTGCATGCGCTCGGCGAGCGCGGCGACGAAGCGGTCGTGGATGCCCTCGGTGACGACGAGACGCGAACTTGCCGTGCAGCGCTGGCCGGTGGAGAAGAACGCGCCGTTCAGGCACGCTTCTACGGCGATGGTCAGATCCGCATCGTCCAGCACGACCATCGGGTTCTTGCCGCCCATTTCCAGCTGCACCTTTTTCAGGTGCTGGCCGCAGGCCGCCGCGATGCCGCGGCCGGTCGGCACGGAGCCGGTGAAGGAAATCGCTTTCACCTTCGGGCTTTCGATGAGGCGCGGGCCGATTTCAGACCCCCGGCCCATCACCAGGTTCATCACCCCTTCCGGCAGGCCGGAGCGGGAGAGGATCTCGACCAACGCATGCGCGCAGCCCGGAACGAGCTCGGCCGGTTTCAGGATGACCGCATTGCCGTAACAAAGTGCCGGGGCGATCTTCCAGGCGGGAATGGCGATCGGGAAGTTCCACGGCGTGATCAGGCCGACGACACCGACCGGAAACCGCGTTACATCGACTTCGATCCCAGGGCGGACGGAGGCAAGCCTGTCACCCGCAAGCCGCAGGGCTTCGCCGGCAAAGAACTTGAAGATCTGGCCTGCGCGGGCGACTTCGCCGATACCTTCCGGCAGCGTCTTGCCTTCCTCGCGCGACAGCAGACGGCCGAGCTCGGCCTTACGGGCAAGCAGTTCGGTGCCAACAAAATCGAGAACATCAAATCGCTGCTGCGGCGTCGACGCCGCCCAACCGGGCGCGGCGTGATGGGCGGCCTCGATGGCTTGGTCGAGCTCGTCCCGGCCCCCCTTGGCGGCATGGCCGAGGATATCGCTGATATCTGACGGGTTGACGTTGGGCGTGCTGGCTGTGGTCTCATGCCACTGCCCACCGACGAAGTTTTTGTAATCCATGATGTCGCTCTCAGGTTAGAGGCGGATGCCGGCGCGGTAGGGGTCCGCCGGATCAAAAATCAGGTTGGCATCGGACGTGACGAAGGCCTGCCCCGTGATGGTGGGAATGACGCCACCGGCCGTTCCCGGCTGGTAGCTGATCTTGTAGGTGCTGCCGATGACGCTTTCCTGCAGATAGTCCTCACCCGGCGCCAGCGCGCCGTCCTCGGCAAGGCAGGCGAGCTTGGCCGAACAGCCGGTGCCGCAAGGCGAGCGGTCATAGGCTCCACCCGGGCAGAGCACGAAGTTGCGACTCTGGTTTGCGGGGTCGTCTGCCGGGCCGAAAAGCTCGATGTGATCGATCCAGGCGCCATCCTTGCCGGTCACCCCCGCCGTCTCCAGCGCCTCGCGGATCTTCAGCGTCAGGTCGGTCAGCGGGCGAATATTTGCACCCGTCAGGGAAATCGGACTGTTCTTGACGAGGAAAAACCAGTTGCCACCCCAGGCGACATCGCCGGTGACCGGTCCGAAACCTTCCACATCGACTGTGACATCCTTTGCATGCCGGTAGCTTTCGATATTGACCACCGACACGGTGTTGGCGTCGATGAGATCGATTTCGACCACCCCGACAGGTGTCTCGATCCTGTGCCGACCCGGTTCGATCTGCCCGAGATGGGCGAGCGTCACGCCGAGGCCGATTGTGGCGTGGCCGCACATGCCGAGGTTCTGCAGGTTGTTGAAATAGATCACGCCAGCAACGCAGTCCGGATCGGATGGCGGCACCAAAAGCGCGCCGATGATGGCGTCGTGGCCGCGCGGTTCCAGCACGACGGAAGCGCAGAAATCGAGATGCTCCGCCTCCAGCCGCGCCGCCCGCTCGTTCAGCGTGCCGGACCCCAGGTCCGGCCCGCCTTCGAGAACGACGCGAGTCGGCTCGCCCGCCGTATGGCTGTCGATGACACGCATCGCGCTTTTACTCCGCTTGCGCCGACCAGTCGGCGTACCAGGTCTTGAAGAGCTTGTACTGGGCTTCGACATAGTTGCGCTGCGCGTCGGTGAGCATGTCGGTCTCGTTGAAATGCAGCGTGTATTCAGGCTCGCCGTTCAGCACCATCAGATGCTTGTAGTAGAGCACCAGGTCCGTGCCTTCGTCGAAGCTGGACAAGACAGCAAGCGCTTCTTCCAGTTCCTTTGCCTGACGGCGCGCCTTTGCATCACCTGCGGCGGCCTTCTTGCAGAGCGAGACCAGATGCAGGACTTCCCTGGGGATGGCATTGCCGATGCCGGTGATGGCGCCGGTCGCGCCGCAATTGACGAAGCCGTGGAAGACGGCGGTGTCGACGCCGACCATCAGCGTTACATCGTCATCCTGGGAAGTGATGTTCTCGGCCGCATAGCGCAGGTCATTCAGACCGCCGAATTCCTTGAAGCCGATCAGGTTCGGAAATTCGCTGCGCAGGTCGAAGAAGAGATCGGCGCGGGTGGCGAAGCCGTAATAGGGGCTGTTGTAGATCACTGCCGGCAGGTTCGGTGCCGCCTTCAGGATGGCACTGAAATGATGGCGCTGCGCGATCGTGGAAATGCCGCGGGAGAGAACGCGCGGGATCACCATCAGGCCATGGGCGCCGACCTTGGCCGCATGGGCGGCGTGAGCGACGGCGGACTTTGTGTTGACGGCGCCGGTGCCGACGACCACCGGCACGCCGGCCTTCACCAGGCGCTCCACGCCTTCCATGCGCTGTTCGTCGGTCAGCAGCGGCCAGTCGCCCATGGAGCCGCAATAGACGACGGCGGACATGCCGGCTGCGATCAGTTCCTGGCCCTTCTTGACGAGGGCCTCATAATCGGGCGTGCGGTCGGCCTTGCACGGGGTCATCAGCGCGGGCATGCAGCCGGAGAAGATATTGGACGTCATCATTCACTCCTGGATAGGTCAGGCCTGCCTGTTGGCTCCCCGTGCCAGGCACGGGCCCTCAGCCTGACGATCTGTTGTAGCGCCGGGTCAGCGCACGTTAGCAAGAAATTTTCGGGTGTTCTCGGAATTGGGTTCGCCGAAGATCTGGGCCGGCGGCCCGATCTCCTCCATCACCCCCTTGTGGAAGAAGGCGACACGGTCGGACACATCGCGGGCAAAGCCCATTTCGTGGGTGACGCAAATCATCGTCATGCCTTCTTCCGCCAGCAGCCGCATCGTGTCGAGCACCTCGCCCACCAGTTCCGGATCGAGCGCGGACGTTGCCTCGTCGAAGAGCATGTAGCTTGGCTCCATCGCAAGCGCGCGGGCAATTGCGAGGCGCTGCTGCTGGCCGCCGGAGAGGTTGTTCGGATAGACGTCGAACTTGTCCTCGAGCCCGACATGCTTGAGCTGCTTCTCGGCGATCGCACGGGCTTCGTCGCGCGGCTTGCCCTTGACGATCTTTGGCGCCAAGGCAACGTTTTCCAGCGCTGTCAGATGCGGAAAGCTGTTCCACTGCTGGAACACCATGCCGAGCTTCTGGCGCAGCTTGTTGATATCGGTGCCCTTGCCATGCACATCCGTGCCGTCGACCATGACCGATCCCTTCTGGATCGGCTCCAGGCCGTTGATGCAATAGAGGAGCGTCGACTTGCCGGAGCCGGAGGCGCCGATGACGGAGAGGACTTCGCCCTTTTCGACGTCGAGGTCGATGCCCTTGAGCACCTGAAGCGGGCCGAAAAATTTCTCAAGGCCGCGGATCTCGATCATAGGGCCCACCTTTTTTCCAGTTTTGCGGCATAGCGCGAGATCGGGAAGGACAGCGCGAAATAGAACGCGCCTGCGAGAGAGAGGATCAGGAAGGGTTCCTGCGTCCGTGTAATGAGGATCTGACTGGCCTTGAGCAGCTCGACATAGCCGAGCACGGAAACCAGCGCCGAATCCTTCATGACACCGAGCGCCACCCCGACCCAGGCCGGAAAGACGGCCCGCCCGCCGATGGGAAGGACCACGTGGCGCATGTCCTGCCAGTAGCTCATCCCGAGCGACCGCGCTGCGCGCCGCATCGGCTTGCCGACCGCCTCGACACCACCCCGGGCAACATTGGCGACGAGGGCGGCACAGTAGATCGTCAGGATGACGACGCCCGAGGCGAAGGGATCAAGATCCAGGCCGACAATCGGCGCGAAGTTGTAGAACAGCACCAGCTGGATGATCAGCGGCACGGAGCGGAAGATGTCCAGCACCGGCGCCAGCAGCAGGGTCGCCGTCAGCCGGCCCTCATAAAGCATCCAGCCGAACAGCCCGCCGAGCAGTGTGCCGATGCTGATGGAAACTGCCGAGATCCAGAGGGTCCTGAGCGCGGCTTCCCCCAAAAACCAGAAGTCGTGAATGTTGAAGCCGGAGAAGAAGTTGATTGTCTGGTTCATCCTCGCCTCCTCAATACCGGAACAGGCGCCAGGCCATCAGTCGGGAGGCCCCGAGAATGATCTTGACGATCGCGTAGTAGATCACGGCGGTGACGGCGAAATATTCGAAGATCCGGAAGGTCTTGCTGGCGAAGAACTGCGTTTCGCCGGAGAGTTCGCGGAAGCCGACCAGCATGCCGAGCGAGGACATCAGCACCGCCCAGACCATCTGGTTGGTGACCGGGTGATAGACGATCCGGAACACCTGCGGGATGACGATGCGTGTATAGGCCTGGAAGGATGTCATGCCGAGCGACCGCGCCGCGCGCAGCTGGGTATCGGGCACCGCCTGGAACCCGCCACGGAAATTTTCCGCCAGGTAACCGGCGCAGTTGAAGCTGAGACCGGCAAGCACGATGGCAAAGGGCGACAGGTGGATGCCGAAGGCGCCGATCCCGAAGCCGAAGAAGAACAGCTGGAAGAGAGCCGGCGTGTTGCGTGCCAGCTCCACCCAGGCGGTTGCCAGCCACAGCAGCGGCCCCTTCATCTTCAGCCGGATCAGCGCAAGGCAGAGCCCGATGACGATGCCGATCACCATGGAAAGCGCCGCGACCTGAAGGGTCAGCAGCCCCGCTTCCAGGAGATCCGGCAGGCTCTTCATGACCGGCCGCCAATGGAAATTGTAGTCGAACATGTTTCGATTTTTCTCCGGCTACCCCACCCGAAAGAAGCAAGGCAATCGTGTTCGTAAAATCTCGCCAGCAAGATGCACTGCCGAGGTTTTGTCCGCTGGTGTCACCCCGGACAAGCGAAGCGCAGATCCGGGGCCTACTCGCCGGGCAACTTGCTGAAGCTGCGGAGTTTTTCTCCGACGGCCAGAGCACCGCTCAACCTCTCTGGAAGCGAGTGGGCCCCGGGCCTCCCTTCGGTCGCCCGGGATGACATCAGAGTATGCCGCGAATGACCGGCAGGTCTCCATGCCGGTCACTCCGTCGCGATTTCCTCAGTACATCACGCCCGGGATACGCAGTTCCGGGGCGTCGCCGCCGACATACTTGCCCCAGAGCTCGTCGTAGCGGCCGGAGCGCACCTGATGGGTGACGAAGAGATTGAGGAAGTTGAGCCAGGTCACGTCCTCGCGCTTGCCGACGACGGAGGTGTAGTCCGTGGTCCAGGGCATGCGCGGGCCGGGTTCCAGCGTTTCATACTGTTCGGTGATCGGCTTTACCGCCGTGTTGGTGGTCAGGCCGATATCCGCCTTGCCCTGGGCAACAGCCAGGAAGACCTCGTTTTCCGACTGGTAGCCCTGATAGAGATGCTCTTCACCCCATTCGGCGGCGATCTTCAGCCACTCCTGTTCCGGCACGGTGCCGATCGCAGCGGCGACGCGCTTGCCGCGAATGTCGTCGAAGCCCTTGATCCCGCTCTCTGTGTTGACCACGCCCTGTGCGTAATAGATCGCGTATGGAATGGTAAAGCCGACGGTGCGCGCACGGGCCAGGCTGTCGGAGGTGGCACCGAAGACCACATCGGCACGGCCGGTCACGATGACCGGCAGGCGCTCGGCCCAGGTAACCGGATAAATGATCGCCTCGACCTCAAGCGCGGCGGCGAGATCCCTGCAATATTCGACGTCGAATCCGGCCGGCTCGTTGTTCTCGTCCCGGTAGCCGATCGGCGGGAAGTCCAGAACCACGCCGCATTTCAACTGGCCGCGATCCACGACGTCATCGAGCGTGTCGGCCTTAACCGGCAGCGCGGCGGCAAGCGACAGGGCGGCAATCGCCACAAATTTCCTGATCATGATTTCCCCTCTTTGTTTGAAGTCTTGTTTCCGTGGCTTCCCGGGCCACGGGTTCTTTCAGTCCGGCCCTCTGGCAAGTCCCTCGCCGGCCTGCAGCAATACCGGAGAGTCCCAGTGCCACACCGGCACCAAGCCCTGCCTGCATGTGCCCGGCTCCCCTCTTGCAGAAACGGCCGGACCGCACAGGGCCTGACCTCTTCCGCCTTGGGTGTTTCCCTTGGGCGGACAATTGATAAACCAAATTGGATCCAATATTCAATATAAAATATTCCAAATCATTTTCGCTTCACCATTCAGGGCCCATCCCGTAAAAGGTGAGATCAGGGAGTACTGGTCCTATGAAACTGAAAACGATGGATATTTCCGCGACCGCGTCAGCGTCGTCGATTGTGTTCGATGCGCTGCGGAAAGCCATTATCGAGGGCCAGCTGGAGGAAGGCGAGCCGCTGCGCCAGGACGAAATCGCCCGTCTCTTCAACACCAGCCGCATCCCCGTGCGCGAGGCGATCTCGCGGCTGGAGGAGCAGGGACTGGTGAAGACCCAGCGCTACAAGGGCGCTGTCGTTGCTGGCCTGTCGCCGACGGAAACGGCAGAAATCTTCGACCTGCGTGCTCTTGTCGAACCGGAAATCATCCGCAGCGCGGTGCCGAGGATGTCCAAGGAACTGCTGGCGGAGGCGCGCGACAAGTGCGCGGCCTTTTCCTCTGCCACCGACCCCATGGCCTATGGCGACCTCAACCGGGACTTCCACGAGACGCTTTACAGCGCCAGCGACCTGAAATTCTTCCAGGAGATCGCCGACAACGCCATCGACCGGGTCGAGCGCCAGATCCGCGCGCAGCTGGTCCTGTCGAACGGCATGGAGCGGGCGGGACGCGAACATTTCGCCATTCTCGACGCCTGCGAGAAGGGCGATGCGGATCTCGCCTCGAAGCTGACCCGGGATCATATCCAGGGCGCCAAGGCCTCCCTGCTGAAGCATCTTCAGGCAGGCTGATCGGCCTCCCCAGACCTTCACGGGTTTTCAGAAAATCAGACCCGGGTGACCGATTGCACGGTACCGGTTTCGTCGATTACGCAGACAGCCTGGCCGCCGGAGAAAGTGAGGTTGACCTGATAGGCCGCCTCGCCGGAACGCATGGAACTGACGGGCAGCACATTGCCGTCGGCCACCTGCAGCTCTTCCGCAGCAGTCGCCGCGCATAAAAGCTGAAGATCCGTCGGCGCCGTCTCGCTGGTAGAGCGGACATCGCCGGCACTCGGGGCCTGGTTCGAGCCGCTGGTGTTGCAGCCTGCCGCAAGGGACAGGCACAGAATTGCGGCAAGCCCGGCACCCCGGTTTGCTGCTGTCACGGATCTCATTGCACGCATCTCCTGCCCTCTGCCCAATCTGGACACCCGAAAATCTAGACGCCCTTGTAAAGCGCGGCGCCCTGCATCAACACGATGACTTTCGCGCCAACCTCGACGCGGCTGTAAAGGTCGGCGACATCCTCGTTGTTGAGGCGGATGCAGCCGGACGAAATGTTGAGACCGATCGTCCAGGGCTCGTTGGTGCCGTGAATGCGATAGATGGAATCCTGGTTGCCGACGTAAAGATACATCGCCCTGGCGCCCAACGGATTGTCCGGCCCGCCCGGCATGCCGTTCTGCCATTGGGCAGACGCCGGATCGCGGGCGATCATTTCAGGCGGCGGTGTCCAGGTCGGCCATTCCTGCATGCGGCCGACCTTGACAATGCCGGCCCAGCCGAACCCGTCCCTTCCGACGCCGATGCCGTAGCGGATCGCCTGGAAATTGGGCTGCACCAGATAGAGGAAGTGCCGGTCGCCGTCGATGATGATCGTGCCGGGCTTCTCGGCCGTACGGAACTGAACCACCTGCCGTCGGAATTCTTCCGGAGATTGGCCATGCCTGTTGAAGTATTTCGCGGCGGCGCGTGGCGTATAATCCACCCATTTGCGGTTGACCGGATCATAGATCTGCGTCTGGAAAGATTGCGCCATGGCGAGGCCTGCAAAGGCCAGCGCCGCGACGGCGACCGCTCCCATGAGGGCACCGCGATACGAATTCGCCAGCCTGGTCATTTGGTCCACTCCCCGATCCGGTCCGCATTCGCGGCTAGCCAGTCCTTCGCCACCTCGTCAGCAGGTTTGCCCTCCACCTCGACCGCATAACTCATCGCCGTAACATCGGCGGGGTCAAAGTCGATAGCCGCCAGGAACGCCGTCACGTCCGGCCGGTCCGCCTCCAGGGAAGCCGCATAGGCAATGTGAAATTCGGAGGCGTCCCAGGCAGTGTCCGCACGGGATTTTTCCAGCCAGCCGCTGTCTTCTGCCCGGGTAACAATCGTCCATCGGCCGGCATCGTAAGGCGGCTCCTCAAGCTTCGCGATCTGATGCAGTTCGAAGACGTGATGCGGGCCGTAACAGTAGAAAACCATGGGCTTGCCGAGGGAGACGGCGGCATCGACGGCGGCCATGGCGACTTCCTCCGGCATCTCCAGCAGCGTCATGGTCTGGTCGTAGCCGTAGGAATGCGCCCTGATCTTCTCGATCTCGGTTGACGACCAGGACGGTGCTCCGATCCAGATTTCCCCCTTGCCGTCGCCGTCACTGTCGAACTTCGCCGCCATCTCCGGCTTGGCGAGATCGGCAACCGCGGTAATGCCGGTCTGATCCAGCGTCGCGCTGGTGGCGCAGATGTTCTGTGTGGCTGCGACACCTTTAGGACTGAGTTTCAGGACCTTTTCCTGCTCGCTCAGCTTCTCTACCATGGCGGTGAGGTTCGGCAGCCAGACTTCGGGATGGATCTGGATCTCGCCCCGGCCGATATCGGCAAGGATCGTCATGGTGCCGCGTTCGCGCATTTCGGTCTCAACCCCGTACCGCTCCTTCAAGACGCCGTCGATGATATGGGCGGTCACCTGTGCCGATGGCCAGGCGGGGACGCCAATCACGATAGCCTCGGCGGAGGCGGAGGTGGAAAAGGCAAGCGCCAATGGCACCGACATCAACAAAGCGTGCCTCACGGCCCGTACTCCCTACAAATCCGGTGCAGTACCATAAACAGGCAGTGAAATATGACGCAACGGCAAATTGTCGTGAAACTGCAGGCTGTTTTTGAACCAGCCCAAATGCCTGGGCTTTCGCCTTGTGCCGGGACCCAAAAGAGGTTTCAGGTCAGCAGCACTTCGTCCCGGTAATCCGGCACCAGGCACTCCCAGCCGAGCTCGCTTTCGATCCGGTAACGCAGCGCGTCCGCGGCATCCGGTTCGCCATGGGTGATGAAGGTCTGCTTGGGTGCAGCCTCGAACTCACCGAGCCAGCGCAGGATCTCGTTTGCGTCGGCATGGGCGGACAGCATGTGAAGGTTGCCGACCTCAGCCCTGATCGGCACATCGCCGCCATGGATCCGGACGCTCTTTGCTCCGGACGTGATCGCCGCACCGCGGGTGCCGCCCGCCTGGAAGCCGGCAAAGAGGATCGTGTTGCGGTGATCAGGTGCATAGTGCTTGAGGTGGTGCAGCACGCGGCCGCCGGTTGCCATGCCACTGGCCGAGATAATGACTTTCGGCATCGGGCTCTGGTCGATCGATTTGGACTCTTCGACATCCTCCACATAGCGCGCCGTATCCGTGGACCAGTCGCAATCTTCCGCGCTCAGCCGGTGGTTGCCAAGATGGCGGGCAAAGACATCGGAGGCGCTCACCGCCATCGGACTGTCGAGAAAGACGGGCAGGTTCGGGATGCGTCCGGCTTTCTTCAGCTGCTGGATGTGAAAGAGCAGCGACTGCGCCCTGCCGACCGCAAAGGAAGGAATGACGACCGTTCCGCCGCGACCGGCCGTCCGGGTGATGACCTCGGCCAGCGCGTCTTCGGCATCCAGCTTTTCATGGAACCGGTTGCCATAGGTGGATTCGATCAGCAGATAGTCCGCCTGGCGAATCGGTGCCGGGTCGAGAAGTGTCGCATCGCCATAGCGGCCAAGATCGCCGGAAAAAACGATCTTCGTCCCGCCCCATTGCAGCTCGACGATTGCCGCGCCGAGAATATGGCCGGCACCGCGGAAGCAGGCCTTGAAGGTGCCGAGCATTTCGTGCTCCTCGTCAAACCCCACCGGCCGGAACCTCTTCAGCGACACTTCCGCGTCTTCCCTGGTGTAAAGCGGCAACGCCGGATGGTGCTTGGTAAAGCCGTGCCGGTTGGCAAAATCCGCATCCTTTTCCTGCAGGAAGCCGCTGTCAGGAAGCAGGATCGCGCAGAGGTCGCGCGTCGCCCTGGTCGAGACGACCGGTCCCCTGAAGCCGTTTTTCACCAGGAGCGGCAGATAGCCGGAATGATCGAGATGCGCATGGGTGAGGATCACCGCGTCGATGGTCTTCGGGTCAACCGGCAGCGGCGCCCAGTTGCGCAGGCGCAGCTGTTTGTAGCCCTGGAACAGGCCGCAATCGACAAGAACGCGTTTGCCGTCTGCCTCGAGCAGGTATTTCGAGCCGGTGACTGTGCCCACGCCACCCAGAAATGTCAGTTTCATGCTCATGAAATCCCCTCCCATCGAACAAGGGCCGTCGCGGCTTCGGAAGCCGCATCGATCCTTTCTACGCCTTGCAGCGCCGGTCCGCGTTGACATAGGCCCGGGTCGCGGACGAAGTCAGCTGAACGTTGCGTATCCCGGGCTTCGCTTGCGATCCTGTGCATTCGCCAAGTCACCTTTAACCTCTCCTATTGGGAGAGGTCGGCGCGAACGCGCCGGGTGAGGGGACAAACGTCTCCTGATTACGGCGAGTTTTGCCCCCTCACCCCAGCCCTCTCCCGGCGGGAGAGGGAGCAGACCCTTGCAAGTGCGCCAACTCCTGTCAGGACCTGGTTTGCGGCCCTTCCATTGTTTCGATTGGACAAACCGACTTCTGCAGACGAGGGTAGACCATCAGCGCGCCTTCGCTCTCCACCCCACGAGCTCAGAATGTCCTTCACCATCCGGCAACTCCAGTATTTCGTCGCGGCGGCGGAACGCAGCTCCATTTCCCGGGCGGCGCAGGCCTTCAATATCTCGCAGTCCTCGATGACCGAGGCGATCAAGGAGCTGGAAAGCGACCTCGGGGTGCTGTTGTTCGAGCGCCATTCGCGCGGCCTCACCATTACCCACAAGGGACACCAGTTCCTGCGCCATGCCACCTCGATCCTGGCCAGCGTCTCCAATGCCAAACGCGCCTTTGTCGAACCGCCGGATGCCTCGCCCGGACACCTGCATCTGGGCGTCACGTCGCTGGTTGCCGGTTACGTCCTGTCGGATCTCCTGGCCCGTTTCCGCCGTGCCTATCCAGGCGTCGAGGTCAGCGCCATCGAGGACAGCGGCGACTATCTGGAGCATCTGCTGATCGGCGGCGAACTGGATGTGGCCGTCATGGTGGTCTCGAACCTGCGCGACACGATGGCCCTGGAATCCGAAATCCTCGAAGTCTCGCCCTATCGCCTGTGGTTGCCCATCGGCCACCGGCTGGAGACACCGGACAGCGTCGCGCTTTCCGACCTGATGGGCGAACCGCTGATCATGCTGACGGTCGACGAAATCGAGGAGGCGACCGGCAAGCTCCTCGGCGCCCTCGGCTCCCGCCCGCCCGTTGCCTTCCGGACAAGGTCGGTGGAAGCCGTGCGTTCGCTTGTCGCGACAGGCGCCGGCATCGCCATCCTGCCGGATCTGGTTTACCGGCCCTGGTCGCTGGAAGGCGACCGGATTGAATCCCGCGATGTCAGCGGCAGCCTGCCGGTGGTCCAGGTGGGTATCGTCTGGCGGCGCGGATCGACCCCAATGGCCACGACGGCGAATTTCATCGAACTCGCCAAGGCCCAGCGCATGCTGCGCAATCGCTGAATCACCCTTGTATTTCAAACCCTTCGGATTTCGCTGTTTGAAGCGGAATGTGTGTCAAAACAGGTATCGGTAAAACCGATAGAACGTTTCTATTTTTTGAATTGGCGATTGCTTCGGGAAGGGCGCACTCTTCTCTCCATAAGAAAAGCGGAAACAGATCCCTTCCAACATCTCATCCGTCTATGGGGAAAATATCATGATGAAGAAGTTCCTGAGTTGCTGCTCAGTGGCATCGCTGCTGGCCGCACAAACCGTAAACGTGCAAGCCGCGGAGATGATCACCGAACTCGGCCAGCCGGAGGGCGAAGTCACCATCGTCGCCTGGCCCGGCTATATCGAGCGCGGCGAGACCGACAAGAATTTCGACTGGGTCACCGCCTTCGAGGAGAAGACCAGCTGCAAGGTGAACGTCAAGACGGCGAACACCTCGGACGAAATGGTCGCCCTGATGAACGAAGGCGGCTTCGACCTTGTCACCGCCTCGGGCGACGCCTCGCTCCGCCTCATTGCCGGCAAGCGCGTGCAGCCGGTCAATGTCGACCTCGTCCCGAGCTGGTCGGCCGTCGACGACCGCCTGAAGGATGCGCCCTGGCATACGGTCGACGGCGTTCACTACGGTGTGCCCTACATGTGGGGCCCGAACGTCCTGATGTACAACACGGATGCCTTTGCAGAAGCCCCGGATTCCTGGAGCGTGGTCTTCGAGGAGACGACCCTTGGCGACGGCAAGTCCAACAAGGGCCGGGTACAGGCCTATGACGGCCCGATCCACATTGCGGACGCCGCCAACTACCTGATGTTCCACAAGCCGGACCTCGGCATCAAGAGCCCCTACGAGCTCACCCAGGACCAGTACAACGCGGCCCTCGACCTCTTGCGCCAGCAGCGCGGCCTGGTCTCCCGCTACTGGCACGACGCCTTCATCCAGATCGACGACTTCAAGAACGAAGGCATCGTTGCCTCCGGGTCCTGGCCGTTCCAGGTCAACCTTCTGAAGGGCGAGAGCCTGCCGATCGCCTCCGTCATTCCGAAGGAAGGCGCCACCGGCTGGGCGGACACCACGATGATGCATGTGGATGCCGCGCATCCCAATTGCGCCTATCTGTGGATGGAGCACACGCTTTCCTCCAACCTGCAGAGCGATCTCTCCGTCTGGTTCGGCGCTAACCCGTCCGTACCGGCGGCCTGCACCGACGGCCGCGGCATGCAGACGGCGGAAGGCTGCACCACCAACGGCATGGACGATTTCGAGAAGATCAAGTTCTGGACCACGCCGGTCTCCAGCTGCGCCAGCCAGGAACAGTGCGTTCCCTACTATCGCTGGGTGTCCGACTATATCGGCGTGATCGGCGGCCGCTGAGCCCGCCAGGCCCCGTCAGCCTTTTGAACCAGACCCGCCTGCCGGTTTCAGACCGGCAGGCGAAGGAAATCCGTGACCATGCAATCTGCCGTCCTCTTCAAGAACGTGTCCCGTCACTATGGCGTTGTCCGTGCCGTCGATGCCGTCGATCTCGATGTGCGCGCGGGCGAGTTCTTTGCCATGCTCGGGCCGTCCGGCTCCGGCAAAACCACGAGCCTGCGCCTCATCGCCGGCTTCGAACAGCCGACGTCCGGACATATCGAGATCTTCGGCGAAACCGCCGAGGGTGTTCCGCCCTACCGGCGCAACGTGAACACCGTCTTTCAGGATTATGCCCTCTTCCCGCACATGAGCGTACGCGACAACGTCTCCTATGGCCTGATGATTGCCGGCATGGGCCGCAAGGAACGTCACCGCAAGGCGGAAGAGGCGCTGGAGCTTGTGCGCCTGCCGGGCTATGGCGACCGGGCACCGAGCGCGCTTTCCGGCGGCCAGCGGCAGCGCGTCGCGCTCGCCAGGGCGCTCGTCAACCAGCCGAAGGTGCTGCTGCTCGACGAACCCCTCGGTGCGCTTGACCTGAAGCTGCGCGAACAGATGCAGGAAGAGCTGAAGAGCCTGCAGCAGAGCCTCGGCATCACCTTCATCTTTGTCACCCACGACCAGGGTGAGGCGCTTTCCATGGCCGACCGGGTGGCGGTCTTCAACCAGGGGCGCATCCAGCAGGTCGGCACGCCCGAGGACATCTACCAACGGCCGGACACGCCTTTCGTTGCGGATTTCGTCGGCTCCTCCAACGTACTGCCGCCGTCACTCGTCATGGAACTGACGGGACGCGAGGCAACCGCCAGCCTCAGGCCCGAGGCAATCCGGCTCGGATCTGCCGAGCCCCACCGCGCAACCGTGACCGGCCTCAGCTACACAGGCCCGGTCACCCGGGCTTCCGTTGCCTTCCGCGACTTGCAGCTTGCCGTGCTTATTCCGGCCGGAGCACCGGTACCCGCAAGGGGCGAAGAGGTCGGCATCGGCTGGGATACCGGCGCGCTGCACCTGATGGCATCCGGATCAGGGAGCGGCGCATGACCGCGACCCTCTCCGCCGCCGCCATTCTTCCGCAAAGGCCCGGCCTCCTAGCCAGGTTCTCCGACCTGCTGTGGCGCCGCCCTTCCGTCCTGCTTGCCGTTCTGCTCGGACCGCCCTTGCTTTGGCTTGGCGTCGTCTATCTCGGCTCGCTCGCAGCCCTTCTGGCGCAGAGCTTCTTTTCGATCGACGAGTTCTCCGGCCTGATCCGCTATCAGCTGACGCTCAAGACCTATGGCGAACTGTTTCATCCGGCCAATCTCGACATCATCGTGCGAACGGTGCTGATGGCGGCCTGCGTCACCGTGGCCTCCGCCATCGTCGCCTTCCCGATCGCCTATTTCGCCGCGCGATATGCCAGGGGACGCTGGAAGGCCTTCTTCTATCTCGGCGTCATGCTGCCGCTTTGGTCGAGCTATCTGGTCAAGGTCTACGCCTGGAAGCTGATCCTCGCCAAGGAAGGCATCCTCACCTGGGCCTTCTCGAAGGTCGGCCTGATGCCGGTGCTCGACGCGCTGCTCTCGATCCCCGTCATCGGCGGCAACTCGCTCTCCGTCAGCTACATCGGCACTTTCCTCGTCTTCGTCTATGTCTGGCTGCCCTACATGATCCTGCCGATGCAGGCGGCACTGGAACGGGTTCCGGCGAGCCTTCTGGAGGCCTCAGCGGATCAGGGCGCGGTGCCGTCCCAGACCCTGCGCCATGTGCTGCTGCCGCTGGCTTTGCCGGGTGTCGTGGCCGGGTCGATCTTTACCTTCTCGCTGACGCTCGGCGACTACATCATCCCGCAGATCATCGGTTCGTCCCGGCTTTTCATCGGCCAGGCGGTTTATGCCCATCAGGGCACGGCCGGGAACATTCCGCTGGCTGCCGCCTTCACGGTCGTGCCGGTGGTGATCATGGGTTTCTATCTCTGGGGTGCAAAACGGATGGGAGCCTTCGATGCCCTCTGAGCGCAACACCAAAGCCCCGATGGGCCTGAAGATCGCGGCGATCGGCGGGCTTCTGTTCCTTCATCTGCCGATCCTGCTGATCTTCGTCTATGCCTTCACGACGGAAGAAAAAAGCTACCAGTGGCCGCCCCCCGGCTTCACGCTGAAATGGTTCGGGGTGACGTGGAGCCGGCCCGATGTCTGGGAGGCGCTCTATCTCTCGCTGCAGGTGGCGGCGATCTCGACGATGATTGCCATCGTGCTCGGGAGCTTCTGCGCGGCGGCGGTTGCCCGCTCGCAGTTCTTCGGCCGCGAGGCGATCTCGCTCTTGGTGATCCTGCCCATCGCCCTTCCGGGCATCATCACCGGCATCGCGCTGCGCTCGGCCTTCAGCCTCGGCGACATCCCCTATTCCATGTGGACCATCATCCTGGGTCACGCCACCTTTTGCGTGGTGGTCGTCTACAACAATGCGGTTGCCCGCTTCCGGCGGACGTCCGCCTCGCTGATCGAAGCATCGATGGATCTCGGCGCCAACGGCTTCCAGACCCTTAGATACATCATCCTGCCGAATATCGGCACGGCCCTTCTGGCAGGCGGCATGCTCGCCTTCGCCCTGTCCTTTGACGAGGTGATCGTGACCACCTTTACCGCCGGGCAGCAGGCCACCCTGCCGATCTGGATGCTGGAAGAACTGGTCCGCCCGCGCCAACGGCCCGTCACCAACGTCGTCGCGATGGTGGTCGTGCTTGTGACCTTCCTGCCGATCCTCGGCGCCTACTATCTCACCCGCGACGGCGACCGCATCGCCGGCCAGGGCAAATGAAGAAACGAGGGAGAACATAAATGGACACGCAAATGCTGATCGGCGGCGCCTTCGAGGCCGGCACCGAGATCGAGGAAACCATCCTCAACCCGCGCACCGGCGAGACCATCGTCGCGCTGCCGGAAGCCTCGCAGGACCAGGTCTCCCGCGCCGTCGACGCCGCCGAAAAGGCCTTCGAAACGTGGTCACGAACGACCCCGGCGGAACGTGCCGGTTATCTCCTCAAGATTGCCGACCGCATCGAGGCCGAGGCAGACGGCTTTGCAGCCCTCGAAGCCCTCAACTGCGGCAAGCCGATCAACGCCGCCAAGGGCGATGAAATCCCCGCCATTGTCGATTGCTACCGCTTTTTTGCCGGGGCAGTTCGCTGTGTTCCGGCATCCGCTGCCGGTGAATATATGGCCGGGCACACATCCATGATCCGCCGCGACCCCATCGGCATCGTCGCCTCCATCGCGCCCTGGAACTATCCGCTGATGATGATGGCCTGGAAACTGGCACCGGCCATCGCGGGCGGCAACACAGTCATCTTCAAGCCGTCCGAACAGACGCCGCTGACGGCGTTGAAACTGGCGAAGATCCTCGCCGACGTGCTGCCGGAAGGCGTCGTCAACGTTGTCCTCGGCCGGGGCGAGAGCGTCGGCAACGCGCTGATCAACCATCCCAAGGTCAACATGATCTCCATCACCGGCGACGTCGCGACCGGCAAGAAGATCATGCAGGCGGCCTCCAAGACCGTGAAGCGCACCCATCTTGAGCTTGGCGGCAAGGCCCCGGTCATCGTCTTCGACGATGCGGATCTGGACGCCGTCGTCGGCGGCCTCAGGGCCTTCGGTTATTACAATGCCGGACAGGACTGCACCGCCGCCTGCCGCATCTATGCCGGGGCGAAGATCTACGACAAGTTCGTCGCCGAACTCTCCTCTGCTGTCTCGGACATCAAGTTTGCACTCGATGACGACACGGAAAACGAGATCGGCCCGCTCATTTCCCTGCGCCAGCGCGACCGGGTGGCAAGCTTCGTCGAACGGGCGCTGGAACAGCCGCATATGGAAGCGACCACCGGCGGCAAGGTCCACGGTGGCAACGGCTTCTATTACCAGCCGACTGTCATCGCCGGCGCGCTGCAGTCCGACGAGATCGTCCGCCGCGAGGTTTTCGGCCCGGTTGTCTCCGTCACCCGCTTCAGCGAGGTGGACGACGCCGTTGCCTGGGCCAATGACAGCGACTACGGCCTCGCCTCTTCCGTCTGGACGAAGGACGTTTCCCGCGCCATGCAGACTTCGGCCCGGCTTCGCTATGGCTGCACCTGGGTCAACACCCACTTCATGCTGGTCAATGAAATGCCCCATGGCGGTCTGAAACAATCGGGTTACGGCAAGGACATGTCCCACTACGCGCTCGAGGACTACACGGCCGTCCGGCATGTGATGATCGCCCACGGCTAAGTGGCACGGTCAGTCAATTTCCAAAAAGTGGGGCAGACCGGGGGAGATCCCGGCCTGCCCCCTTCTCTGTAACCTCACCTTTGCTGCACCTGAATGCGCCGCAAACGCTGGTGTCTCCCCGGACTACCGCAGGGAGATCAAGGTGATGCACGTTGCGGGTCCTTTTTCCACTTCACTTGCCCACCCGCCTTTGTAACACCCGATCACGATTGCCCGCGCCGCATTGACTTTGCTGCATCGCAGCATAACTTGATTGAAGTTAACCGAGGCAAGGCTGTCTGAATCAAGCCGGCCGCGGCAACCAACAAAATCGGGAGGAAACGTTTGGGGGCGGGGCCCAGCATCAGGGAAAGGAAACCGGACCTTGAGAAAAGACGTTTCTGAGACCGTTTCACTGAAGACTTCCAATCGGTCGAATTCCAGGTCTTCCAGGACGCGGCTGAACCTTGCGCTCCAGGGTGGCGGCGCTCATGGCGCCTTTACCTGGGGCGTGCTTGACAGGCTGCTTGAGGAAGAAACGCTGGAGTTCAGCGCGATTTCCGGGACCTCGGCGGGTGCCATGAATGCCGCGGCACTGTTGACCGGCCTGTTGCGCGGTGGCCGCGAAGAGGCACGCGCGACGCTGGAAGGATTCTGGCGGCAGGTCTCCAAAAGCAGCCGCTTCACCCCTTTCAACCTGTCGACGGCCCGGGCTGTTCTCGGGGGGCTCGGCATCGATTTTGAAACCCTGCCGCTGTTTTTCGGTGCCGGCATGCAGTTCCTGTCACCATACGACCTCAATCCCGCCGGCTTCAATCCCTTGCGGGAGATCATCGAAACCACCATCGACTGCACGGCCATCGCCAGCGGCTCCATCCCGCTGCATGTCACGGCGACCCATGTCGGCACCGGCGAGGCGCAGATCTTTTCAAGTCCCGGCATCACACCGGATGTGCTGCTCGCCTCCGCCTGCCTGCCCTCGCTCTTTCATGCGGTCGAGATCGATGGCGAGGCCTACTGGGACGGCGGTTACACCGGCAATCCCAGCCTGATGCCTCTTGTGCGGGACGCAGGGACCGCCGACCTGCTCCTCGTTCAGACCAGTCCGGTCGAGCGACAGGGCCTGCCCCAGGATGCACGCGAGATTGCCGCGCGCGAGAAAGAGATTTCCTTCAATGCGCCCTTGATCAAGGAGTTGCGGCTGCTCGCCGAATTGCAGCATCAGGCACGAGACAGCCTGTCTTCCAGCGGTGGCTTCCTGTCGGGTCTCAGCGGGCGCGGCTCGAAAAAACTCGACAACAGCCCCGCCGCCGCCATCGCCAATCTGAAGATCCACCGCATCGCCAGTCCGGGCATGAACAGCCGCAGCGGCCAATCGAAACTCGATTCCACCTGGCCTTTCCTGGAAGAGTTGCGCGAAGAGGGCCGTCAGGCAGCAGAGATCTTTCTTGCCGACCACCGGCAGGATCTCGGCCGGCGGTCCAGCCTCGATCTGTCGCACTGGCTTCAGTCACAGCGCAAGGGCACGTCCGTTATTGCAAGGGCTTCCTAGAACTTTTCCCGGTTCGTTCGAAGTGGCCGGCGTTCTCGCGGGTTGGCGGTTTTGTTTGAACCCATCGGTTTCTCGAACGTTTTCCTTGAGGAAACAGTTTAGGGAGAAAACGATGTTACGATTGAGGACCAGCAGCCCGCGCCTCCGGGCCGCTTCCGTCGTGCCGCTTCTGCTGGCGGCAACGCTTTCCCTTGCCGCCTCCCCGGCGCTTGCCCAGCAAGATCTACCGGATTGCGAAGTCGCGCCAGGCACGGAAGAGGGAGACCGGGGCGAAAATGCCACCGATGAGGAAACGTCTTCCCTCTCCGACTGCGATGGCGTGCTGCATCCGGCACCGGTGGGCGACAAGGAGCTTGTCGAACCGGCTCCGGATGCCGGCAGGACACCGGTTCTGCAGCCGAAGGACGTCCCCGTTCAGCCGGCTCAGGAATAGGCCGCCCCCGAATATAGTGAGTGGAACCCGAAGCAACGCCGGTTCCCACCCGGTATTTCTCAGGACCGAAGCAGTCTCTTGGTGGACCCGACGGCAGAAGCAATCTGTGAATAGTGAACCTTGCGCTTTTCCGAGTTTCCAGCCGACCGCAGCAGTTTCGTCGCGGTTTCTTCAATGGCGGCAGTCGCCTCCCGGCTGGCCCTGGCAATATTGGCCTGGGACACTGCACGGTAGCTGCGCCGCCCCTGCGTTGCGCGCGGTGCGCTGGTATCCTGATACTGCGTCACGATACTGTCGAGCTTGCGGGACAGGGACCTCAGCTCCCTGCCGGCTTCCTGGTAGTTCGGGCGCCTCTCGATCGTCGAGGCCGCACGGGCCAGCACGTTCTTCAGGCAGTCAAAGCGATATTCGGGACGGAAGGAGCCTTCGCATTCCCGGCTGCCGCTTTCGATCAGCCAGACGACGCCTCGCGTGACCTTGTCGTCGTAATCGTAAGTGGCACCCAGACTTGGATCCCGCTCATTGTCGATATCACCGGAGTACTCGGAAGAGTGCGATGAGGACTCATTGTATTGCGCCAGAAGAAAGTCGCCATAAGGGCCATTGCCGTCCCCACGCTGAGCGAAGTCTGGTACAAAGGGGACCGCGTGGGCCGGAACAATCGCGGCACCTGCAAACTGCCCCAGAAAGACTGCAACAAAAGCGCTGTTTATAAGTTTTCCATTCAACATGACTTCCCCCAATTCAATTTCAAAACGACATCACCTGACAAGCTTCAAGCTTCTATAAAAAATATCGATACGAGAGCCGGTTTCTGTAACAGAACAATTCTATAAGTAAAAATTCCAATACCCGCAGCGATTGCAAATAGCGAGAACAAGCCTAAAACTTGATGAACTTTAGTTTATTGAGATCGAAGTAAAAGAACAAGACTTTTAATTACGTTACGTCATATATACGAATGAAGCCGGCACCTTGAGCGCCTTAAAATCTTCCTATTCGGAGAGGCCGTAGGCCTGCCGGAGGCCGCGCTGGGTCTGCGGCCCGAACTGGCCGTCGATGCTGCCTGTGTAAAAGGAGCGTTCCGACAGCTTGCGCTGCAGGGACCTGCGCGTCGCCGCCTTGAACATGTTGGGATTGTCCGAGAGCTGGCCCAGCACTTCCTCGTTGCCAGACCTAAGGGCGCGATAGAGATACTCGGCCGCGTCTTCTGCCTGCCTGCCGTCGACGATGCCGTCGTCGATCAGGGCCGCATAATTGAACATGGCCTCCGGGTGCCTGAGATCCGCCGCCTGGCCAAAGAGATCGATCGCCTTCTTCGGGTCCCGCACAACACCGAGACCGCCCTGGAAATAGAGAAAGCCGAGGTCGTTGATGGCGTCGGCGAATCCTTCATCCGCGGACCTGCGGAACAGCTCCAGTGCCTTGTCGACATCCTGGTCAACCCCGATGCCGCGCTCATACATGCGCGCCAGCTCGAACATTGCCTCCGGATCACCCGCTTCGGATGCCTTTTCCAGGAAGGCGGCCGCACGCGAGGGGTCGTAGCGGTCCTCCGCCGGGTTGAGCCGCATATAGGCTAGGCCCTTGAGCGCCCGGCTGTCACCCTCCCGGGCGGCGATCTGCAACTGTTCTTCCTGGTCGACTTCGAGCCGCCCCCAGGCGTTCTGCCGGGCGGAAGCTTCGAGCCGGTTCACTTCCTGGCTCGTTCCGGCGAGAAAATAGGGTTTGCCGGAGAGGGAGCCGTAGGTGTGCGGCTCCTGGGCGTTCGCAGTCGCCTTGAGCACGGTGTCGCGCACCTGCCGGAAGGCAAGGCCGATTTCGAGGTCCTGGGCCTTGAGCGTCTGGGCAAGCGCCATCGCGAATGGACTGTTGTCCCCGGCCCCGTCCAACGCAACCGCCCCGGCTTCGGCGGCATAGGCGACGAGTGTGCCGCGCTCCGGGGACGGCGGCGCAAGGCCGCGTCCGGCGATACCTGCATTGACTGTCAGGGTTTCCGGTGCGCCAATTTCGGCAAAAGGGTCGTTGCGGCAGGAATCCAGGATCACGATCCGGAGTTGCCGGGCCTTGTCGACGGCTTCCAGAATATCGTCGAGGGAAACCGAGGTGTCGGCCACTTGCTGCCGGTTGTCTGCCTGGGCATCGGACGGCACGAGAAAATTGCGGCCTCCGACTTCAATGCCGTGTCCCGCAAAATAAACCAGGGCGACATCCGCGGTTTCCGCCTCGAAGGCGAAGCGCGCCAGCAACTGCCTGAACTCGGCAAGACCTATATTGAAATGCTCCGAAACTTCGAAATTGAGCGCATTCAGCGTGTCGGAAATCAGCTTGCCGTCGTTGATGGTGTTTGTCAGTTCTGGCGCATTTTCATAAGCCGCTATGCCGACGACCAGTGCCATGCGCCGTTCTACAAAGGGGTCCGTCGCCGCCTGCGCCATGACGCAGGAAGCCGCCAGCACCGTCAGCACAATTATGCCGAAGCGCCCCGGCGCCAGAACGAACCGCCGGACCAGCGCTTGAAAATGTCGAGTGCACTGCAAAGACATGGAGGAAAAGAACCCGCCTCTGGCTTACCTCTTGAAAACGCGGGCCCCATCATTGAGGCAAAGGTCCGGCAAGACAAGTTACTTTTCGTCGCGTCATGTCCCGCACGCCAGCGGCAACCGGCGGGCAGCCTTCAGCTTCCGACCGCCTGCCGCCAGGCACCGGGCCTTGATCTGCCAAGCGGCCGGCAGGCTGCTTCAAGCCACTCCCGTGCCGCGCCGGTGCAATACAGGCCGACACGGTTCTCGACGTCGGCATGATAGCTGTCCAGCCAGTCGATTTCCGCAGCACTCAACTGCTTTGTGATGAGCGCATCGGTCTGGATGGGGATCCAGGTCAGATTGGAAAATTCCAGGAAGCCGTCATCCGCCTCGACGATCTCGAACAGGTTCTCGATGCGGATGCCGTAGTGTCCGGCCTTGTAGTGCCCGGGCTCGATGGACATGACCATTCCTGTAGCCAGGTCGACCGGATTGTGCGGCTTGCCGATCCGTTGGGGCTGTTCATGCACCGACAGGCGATGGCCGATGCCGTGGCCGGTGCCGTGATCATAATCAAGACCTAGATCCCACAGCGGGCGGCGGCAGATGGCGTCGATGTGATGACCCTGCGTGCCCTTGGGAAACCGCAGCGTCGCCAGCGCGACCAGCGCCTTGAAGACGGCCGTATAGGCCTCGCTATACCCTACCGGAAGAGTGCCGAAGGTATGGGATCGGGTCGCGTCCGTGGTTCCGGTCTCATATTGCCCGCCGCTGTCCATCAGGTAACAGGCTGAGGGAAGGATCGGTGCCGAGCCCTTCGGATCGGCCGCATAGTGACACATGGCGGCATTGCCCCCGGCACAGGAAATCGTGCGGAAGCTTTCCGACAGAAAACCGGGACGCGCCTGGCGGCAGGCAAGGATCTTCTCTTCCGCCTCATATTCGCTGACCGGGTCACCGCTTGCGGCCCGCGCCGGCACGGTCTCCTGAAGCCAGACACTGAACTCCACCCAGGCAACCGCATCCTGTATGTGACAGGCCCGGATGCCCTCCAGTTCGGCGGCGTTCTTGTGCGCCTTGGCAAGCGTCACCGGACTGCGGCGCGCAACCGGCTCGGCCTTTGCCGTAACAACGGCCTGACTGACCGCGGCGGGCGAAAAATCCGGATCGGCCAGCACCTTTTGACCGGCAGACACCTTGTCTTTCAGCACGTCCAGGAAGCTTTCCTTCGGATGGATCGTCACCCAGCCGGGCAGCGTATCTTTGAGGCCATCCTCGAAATTGCCCGTGTTGACGAACCAGTGCCCCTCGCCCTCACGTTCCAGCAGGAAGAACGACAGCGGCATCGGATTGAAGGCAACGTCGTCGCCGCGGACATTCAGCAACCAGGCAATGTTGTCGGGCTGGGTGTCCACCAGCAGATCGATCCCGTCCTTCTCCATAACAGCGATCAGACCGGAGCGCTTTTCGGTCGGCGACACCCCCGCGAACTGCATCGGAAAGGCGCTTATGAGGCCGGCCGGCTCGGCAGGCTGGCCGTGCCAGACGGCATCGACCGGATTGCCATCGACCGGCGTCAGCGTCGCCCCGGCACGAGCCACTGCGGTTTCGAACCTGGTCACCCAGGCCGGCGGCAGCAGCATGGCATCATAGCCGATGCTCCAGCCAAGTCCGGCCACCTCGCCGAGCCAGACCTCTGGCGGATTTTCAAAGAGATGATCCCGGTCGATCAGTCCAGCCGGACACTGGTTCTGCGCCTGCACCGTATAGCGTCCATCGACGAAGAGGCGCACGCTGTCCTCCGTGACGATGGCAACACCCGCCGAGCCGGTGAAGCCGGTGACGAAGGCAAGGCGCATGTCATGCGGGGCGATATATTCGCCCTGATGCGCATCGAAGCGCGGAACGATCAGGGCGTTCAGGCCTCGGGTGGACATTTCCACCCGCAGGTCGGTCAGACGGCCGGCAATCGCGGCACGGGTCGTTTCAGGCATTCTCGATCTCTTCGGCATGGTGACAGGCAACCGAGCCGCGGCCCTCGAAGGCGCGCAGCAACGGCAAATCCGTGGTGCATTTCGGGGTCTTGTGTCGGCAGCGGACATGGAACGGGCAGCCGGGAGGAATATCCATCGGCGAGGGCAGCTCCCCTTCCAGATGGATTTTCCTGCCCTTGTCGTCCGGATCCAGCGACGGCGCGGCGCTGAGCAGCGCCTGGCTGTAGGGATGCATCGGCCTTGCGAACAGGGTCTCGCTGTCACCGATCTCGACAATCCGGCCGAGATAGATCACGGCGACCCGGTTGGAAACGTGGCGCACCAGGCGCAGATCATGAGCGACGAACAGGATCGTCAGGCCGAGACGTTCCTGCAGCTCCAGCAGCAGATTGACGATCTGCGCCTGCACGGAGACATCCAGCGCGGAGACCAGTTCGTCGGCGATCAACACCTCCGGCTCAACGGCAAGCGCCCGGGCGATAGCGATGCGCTGGCGCTGGCCGCCGGAGAACTCATGCGGCAGTTTCTCCAGTGCGTCGTGCGGCAGCTGCACAAGATCCATAAGGCGTTCCATCCGCCCCGGGACCTCCGCCTCGCCGCACATCCTGTGCACCAGCAGGGCTTCTTTCAGGATCTGCCCGGTGGTCATGCGCGGATTGAGCGAAGAATAGGGGTCCTGGAACATCATCTGGACCCGGCGATTGTAGCTCCGGTCCCGCGGCTCTCCGGCTGCGAATATGTCCGCGCTGTTGAACCGAATCTCGCCGTCCTTCGGTTTGTAGAGCCGCACGATACAGCGCGCGAGGGTCGACTTGCCGCAACCGGATTCGCCGACAACGCCAAGGGTTTCTCCCCGGTGCAATTCAAGCGAAACCCCGTTCAGCGCGTTGACATCCCGCGGCGGTCGCCCCGCGACAACGTCAAGCACGCCACGCTTGCCCGTGAAGGTCAGGCTGACATCGCGAATTTCCAGAACCGTATCGCTCATGCCGCCGCTCCATCGCGTTTTTCGATCCTGTTGAAACAGGCCAGCGCCCGGCCGTTTCCGGTCGGAAGAAGCTCCGGCCGGGTTGCTTCGCATTCTTTCGTCCGGTTGGGGCAGCGCGGCGCGAAGGCGCAGCCCTCGGGCAGTGCCAGAAGGCTCGGCGGCGTTCCCGGGATGGAATAGAGCGGCGTTCGCGGCGGGACATCCTGCGGCACCGAGCGCATCAGTCCGACCGTATAGGGATGCTGCGGTGTCTTCAGGACGGAGCGCACCGCGCCTTCCTCCACGATCCGCCCGGCATACATCACCGCCACCTGATCGCAGGTCTGGGCGACAACACCGAGATCGTGAGTCACCAGGATGACACCCATGTCGAAATCCTTGGCCAGCGACAGGATCAGGTCAAGGATCTGCGCCTGGATGGTGACGTCGAGCGCCGTGGTCGGTTCGTCCGCCAGGAGCAGCTTCGGCCGGGCGGCAAGCGCAATCGCAATCATCACCCGCTGGCGCATGCCACCGGAAAACTGGTGCGGATATTCGTGGAGCCGTGAGGAGGCCGCCGGGATACCGACCAGATCCAGCATCTCGATGGCCCGCTTGCGGCGCTCGGTTGCCGGCATCCTTGTGTGAGCCTTCAGGGTCTCGTCGATCTGCAGCCCCACCGTCAGCAACGGATTGAGCGACGTCATCGGCTCCTGAAAGATCATCGCGATCTCACCGCCGCGGATCTTCCGCAATTTTGTCTCCGGCAGCTCGACCAGATTGTCGCCGCGCCACTGAACCTTGCCGGTCGTGCTGCCGTAGCGCCGGGTGAGGCCGAGGATCGAGCGTAGCGTCACGCTCTTGCCCGATCCGCTTTCGCCGACAAGGCCGAGGATCTCGCCCTTGCCGAGCTTGAAGCCGACGTCGCGGACGGCAGGGATCGACAGGCTACCGGCCTTGAAGGTGGTTGAGAGGCCTTCCACCTCCAGAAGGGGGGTGTGAACAGAGGTCAGGGTCATCCGCGCGGCCTCAACAGATCCGCCAGACCGTCGCCGATCAGCGAAAAGCCGAGCCCGGTCATGACGATGGCAATGCCCGGCATCAGGCTCAGCCACCAGGCGGTGGTGATGAAATTGCGCCCCTCGGCGATGAGAACACCCCATTCGGCCTGGGGCGGCTGCGCCCCGAGGCCGAGATAGCCGAGCGACGAGCCGAGCAGGATGGCGAGCGCCATGTCGGTCATCCAGTAGACGATGATCGGCGTGATCGCGTTCGGCAGCAGATGCCGGAAAATGATGCGCCGGTCGGAATAGCCCATGACGATGCCCGCCGACGCATAGTCGTTGGCCTTTTGCGAGATCACCTCCGCCCGCATCAGCCGGGCGTAATAGACCCAGTTCACCAAGGTGATCGCGATATACATGTTGGTGAGCCCCGGCCCGAGCACCGCGACAATCGCAATCACCAGAACCAGGAACGGAAAGGTGATGACTGCATCGACGACGCGGCCGAAAACGAGATCCGCGACACCGCGGTAATAACCGACCAGCGCCCCGACGACGACGCCGATGACAAGGGCGAAGACGGTGGCGAAAAACGCCATGCGCATGTCGACGGAATAGGCCCAGATGACACGGGAGAAGGTGTCCCGGCCCAGCAGGTCCGTGCCGAAGAGATGTTCCCAGCTTGGCGCCTGGCGCACCGCGACATAGTCGATCTGATTGGGATCGTAGGGCGCAAAGAGCCCCGGAAAGAGGGCAAGCAGGGTGGAAAAGCCGATGATGCCGACACCGGTCATGAAGCCGGGTTTCGACAGGGCCTGCTTCAGCAGGCCCGGCTTTTTCATCGGGGCCGCACCCGGGGCAAGAGTGATATCGCTCATGTCAGGCGCATCCTCGGGTCAAGCCAGCTCTGGAAGAGGTCGGTCATAAGAAAGACCAGCGACACCAGCACCGCAAAGGTCAGGGTCAGACCCTGGATCAGCGGATAGTCGCGCGCGAAGATCGCCTCGAGCATCGACCGGCCGACACCGGGCACGGCAAAGACCGTCTCGGTGACAAGCGTGCCGCTCATCAGCTGACCGATGGAAAGGCCGAGCAAGGTCACGGTCGAGATCAGCGCGTTTTTCAGGACATGCCGGCCAAGGATCAGCCGGTTTGGCAGGCCCTTGGCCCGGGCGAACTGCACATATTCGGCATCCAGCACTTCGATGATGGCAGAGCGCAGGTTCCGCATCAGGATCGCGGAAGTGTAGAGCGCTACGGTGACGGCCGGCAGGAACAGGTGATAGAGCCGGTCCGCGAAGGTCTCGCCATAGCCGCCGACTGGAAAAAGCCGCAGCTGTGCCGCCAGGAACGTCAGCAGGATCAGGCCGATATAGAAGACCGGCATCGAAAGGCCGACCTGGAACACGGCCCGGATAAGGTTGTCCTGCCATTTGCCGCGATTGACCGCTGCCAGAAAGGCGAGCGGTCCGGCGATCAGGATCGACAGCGTCACCGCATAGAGGGTCAGGAAGATCGTTGTCGGCAGCCTGGCCAGGATCACGTCGAGCACCGGCGCGCGCAACAGGATGGACCGCCCGAGATCGCCCTGCAGCGTGTTCTTCAGAAACAGCCAGAACTGGGTCCAGAGCGGGGCGGTCAGGCCGAGCTTCTCGCGGATCGCGGCGATATCGGCATCGGAGGCCTTGTCACCCGCGATCGCGATGGCCGGATCGCCGGGAAGAAGGCGGACAAGAAGAAAGATGATGATCATCACCAGAAGGAAGGTCGGGATCATCAGAACCAGCCGGTTCAGGGTGTATTGCACACCAGCCATATTGTTTTGCCGTCTTTTGCCGAGAAGGGTTCGGAAGGCCCGGATGCCAGTGGGACGGACGTCTGGGCCTTCCGCTCTTGGGAGGAACGCGTGATCGGCAGAACTTCAATAGAACCTGTTTGAAGTTCTGCCGAACGGAGGATGCTCTAGCGTTCCAGCGAAGCCTTTTCGAAGATGTTCGCACCGAGCGGCGTCTGGAAGTAACCGGAGACCTTTCCGGACACGGCGACCGCAAACGGCGTCTCGTACATGAACAGGAGCGGAGCTGCATCCGCGTAGAGTTCCTGCATCTGACGGTACTGGTCGGCGCGCTTTTCCGGATCCATCTCGGTGGAAGAGGCTTCGTAAAGGGCATTGAAGTCGGCATTGTCCCAGCCGGTCCCTACCGCCTTGCGCGTCGGGAAATAACCGAGCCAGCCGGTCACCTGGCTCGGGTCGGCGACGTCATCCACCCAGCCATAGGTGTGGATGTCGAACTCGCCCGAGCGGTTCTTGGCGCCGCGTGTCGGCCCGTCCACCTGTTCGGCGACGAGGTTGATGCCGAGCGGTGCCCACATCTGCTGCAGGGCGGCAAAGATGGTGGCGTCGTCCGCGGACCCCGCCAGCGTTGTCAGGGTGATTTCCGTTCCCGGCGCAAGTCCGACCTCGGCGATCAGCGCCTTGGCTTTCTCGATGTCGAAGCCGTAGAGCGGGTTCATGTCGACCGCCAGCGGTGTCGATGACGACATCAGCGGCGACGACATAGGCTTGCCGGCTCCCTGCAGGACGAGCTGGATCAACGCGTCCTTGTGGGTCGCATAGTTGAGAGCCTGGCGCACGCGCTTGTCGGCAAGCGGGTTCGGCGAGCCGTCGGCGCTGGTCTCGCGAGTGTTGATCGGCGAATAGATGATCCGCGTCGACGGGAACAGGTACATGTTGACCGCAGGATCCGCATCCAGCTCGGCAACACGCGAAAACGGGATGAACTCGGCGATATCGACCTCGCCTGCCGTCAGCTTGAGAATGCGGGTGGCATCGTCCGGAATGTCCTGGAAATGCACCTTGTCCAGATAGGGCAGCGGCTTACCGTCCTCGCCCATCTTCCAGTAGTGCGGATTGGCGGAGAACGTCATCGACGACCCCTGCTCGAAGCCGCTGAGATAGAACGGGCCGGAACCGACGCCGGGACCACCGGCGGCGAAGAGCGCCGCGGACTTTTCCTGGTCGGTCGCACCCGGAGCGGCCTCAAAGGCCTTTTTGGAGACGATCGCCGAATTGAACGTCGCCAGCATCGAGAGCAGCGCCGGATCGGGATTGGCAAGCGAGATGGTGATGGTCTTGCCGTCTGCCGTCACCGATGAGATCGCCGAGAAGAGACCCGACCAGGGCCCGAGATCCGGGTTCCTCGCCCGGTCCAGGGAAAACACCACATCCTCACCCGTCAGCGGACTGCCGTCGGAGAATTTCAGGCCGTCGCGCAAGCCCAGGGTGATCGTCTTGCCGTCGGCGGAGACTTCATGGCTTTCCGCCAGCGCGCCGGTGATCGCACCGCTTTCCGGATCGCTTTCCAGCAGCGTCGAGAACAGACTGCCCACCATCCAGATATCCGGATTGCGGTCTGCATAGATCGGATCGACAAGCTTCGACCCGTCGTAACGGGCGAATTCGAGAGTGCCGCCGCGTTCGACCGCGCTTGCGGCCTCATATGTGAATACGCTCAGAGCCGTGCTCATTGCCAGCACGGTGGCAAATGCTGCCGCCTTCATGGTGTGTCCTCCCAGATGCACATGTCATGAGGCTCCGGAGCTTATCCAAACCGATTGCCGCCGCAAGGCATTTTTTTAGTATTACTTCTACTTTTTCTAATTTTTTAGAACCTACTAAAATTCTTCAATCGAATTAAACATCTGTATTATAACTGATTTTTCGACATTTCCTTTTGGCCAATTTCACTAAAAAAAATTTTAGTGTAGATAAATTATTGCAACTGACCGAGGCTGGCATTCTTTCCCGGCGAAGGCTATAAGGAAGCGCCGGTAGGGAGGATATCCATGACGTTGAGCGAGCCGACAGCCACACCCCAAGCCGATCAGGACACGCCCAATTACGGCCCCGTCATCCGGCAGCGGCGCAAGGCGCTTGGCATGACGCTGGACGATGTCGCCAAGGCCACAAACCTCACCATCGGCTTTCTGTCACAGGTCGAGCGCGGCATTTCCTCGCCGTCGCTGTCCTCGTTCCAGAGGATCGCCGGCGCGCTGCAGACAAGCCTCGAACAGCTGATCAAGGTGCCCGAGCCTTATTCGGAATATGTCTCCAAGGACAACCGGCAGACCTATGTGCTCGGCAAGGCCAAGCGGCTTTATGAAAAGCTCGGTCCAGGCTTTCCCGGTGCGCTGACCTATCCCTGCATCATTCACCGCCCGCCGGGCCATGTCTCGGAACATATGCAGCATGAGGGCGAGGTCTTCTGCTACCTGCTTGAGGGCACGCTCGAATATCACCTCGGCGACAAGGTCTTCATAATGACCCCGGGCGACAGCATCCACCACGACACCGCCAAGCCGCACTATTCCAAGGTGCTCGGCGACGAGACGTCGGCCGAGCTCTGGGTGAGTTCGACGCCGATCAATTATTCCAAGAGCTGATTTTGGCCTGAGTGGAGCAAGTGGCCGATCCTTCGAGACAGCGCTTGCGCGCTTCCTCAGGATGAGGTCGAGAGTGCGGAAAGGTTATGTTGCCAGTCAGTGCCCTCTCTCCTTCGAGACGCCGCTGCGCGGCTCCTCAGGATGAGGCTTTGAGTTTGGCTCCGCTGCATTTCCAAAACTAGAACCTCATCCTGAGGAGCTTGGCAAAGCCAAGCGTCTCGAAGGATGGGCCGCTTGTTCTCTACGTCCCACTTCCCCCAAAAAAGAAGCCGGTTCGATGAAACGAACCGGCTTTAGGGAGGTATGGGATTGACTGCTCAGGAAATCCGGGCGGCGATGCTCTTGGTCTTGCAATAGCTCTTCAGGCCTTCCAGGCCCTTTTCCCGGCCGAAGCCGGACTTCTTGTTGCCGCCGAAGGGCACCTCGATGCCACCGGCGAAATATTCGTTGATGTAGATCTGGCCGGCATCGATCCTGCGCGCCAGCTGGTGCGCCTTGGCGAAATCCGAGGTGTAGATACCGGCAACGAGGCCGTACTGGCAGTCGTTCGCCAGTGCCAGCGCATGCTCGGCATCATCCGCCACCTGCACCGTCAGCACCGGGCCGAAGATTTCTTCCCGTGCCAGCTCGTCATCCGCGGAGACCGCATTGACGATGGTCGGCTCAAAGAACCAGCCCTTGCCGGTTGCCGGATCCTGAGCAACGGCACCACCTGCAACGATGTCCGCGCCACGCGCACGCGCGCGTTCGACAAAACCGGCGATCTTCGCCAGTTGTTCGGAGGAATTGACAGGGCCGACATCCGGCCTGTCCAGGCCATGGCCGAGCTTCAGGGACTTCGTGCGCTTCACCAGTTCGGAGACGAAGTCCTCATGGATGGATTTTTCGATCACCAGCCGCGAGCCCGCCGAACATATCTGCCCGGCATTCTCGTAGATCGCGCCGAGCACGCCCGTCAGCGCCTGCTCCCGGTCGCAGTCGCCCAGCACAACCACGGGAGATTTGCCGCCAAGCTCCAGCACGACACGGGTGATTTCGTCGGCAGCCGTCTTCATCACCCGCTTGCCGGTCTCCACCGAGCCGGTGAAGGTGATGTGATCGACGAGCGGATGAGCCGTCAGCGGTGCGCCGGTTTCCGCGCCTGTGCCCGTGACCACGTTGCAGACCCCGTCCGGCAGCCCGGCATCGCTCAGGATCTTCGCCAGGAGCAGCGCCGTGAACGGCGTCTGTTCGGCAGGCTTGGCAACAACCGTGCAGCCGGCGGCAAGGGCCGGCGCAAACCCGCGCGCAGCCGTCGAGATCGGGAAATTCCACGGGATGATATGCGCGGTGACGCCGACCGGTTCGTGGATGGCATAACCGATATAATTGGGCCCGAGCGGAAAGCTGTCGCCCTGCAGCTTGTCGCAGGCACCTGCATAATATTCGAACGTCCGCGCCGCCCCGCGCACGTCACCCAGCGCCTCCTGCAGCGGCTTGCCGCTGTCGAGGCTTTCGGTGACGGCAAGAAGATCGAGGTTTTGCAGGATCAGCTGCGAGGCTTTCTGCAGGATACGGGACCGCTCCACCGGCGCCATATCGCGCCAGACGCTCTCGAACGCCGCCTTCGAGGACTGCACCGCCTGGTCGACATCCTCCGCGGTTCCGGCCGTGAAGCGGGCAAAAGCCTCGCCCCGGCCCGGATCGAAGCTTTCCATCGTCCTGCCATGGGCAGGCTGTGTGAAAGCCCCGTCGATGAAATGGCCAAGCGGCAGCGCCGCCAGGGTTCCGGTGTTTCTGTATTCGCTAATCAGGTCGGTTGCCGCCAACATCGGTTACGCTTCCCGGGAGCTGATCTTGTAGGTGGATTTGGCGAGCCACTCCGGATTGATCTCGACACCCCAGCCAGGGGCATCGGTCACGGTGGCGTGGCCGTCGACGATGTCATAGGGCGAGGAAACGAAGAGGTCGTATTGCCACGGATAGTAGTCCGCTTCCTCGATGGAGAATTCCAGATATTTGCCCGGATTCGGGATCGACCGCAGCAGGTGCATGGTGAAGAGCGTCACCAGCGACAGGTTGGCCGCATGCGGGGTGCAGGGGATACCGGCCTCATGCGCCATCTGCGCCACTTTCATGGTGCGCACCATGCCGCCGAGATAGCAGATATCCGGCTGGATCACGTCAACGACACGTCCGTCGATCATGCGTTGCCAGTCGACCAGCGAACAATCCTGCTCGCCGCCGGTGATGTCGATGTCGAGCGCGTCCGTCACCTGCTTGGTCTGGTCGTAGTGCCAGTAGGGGCAGGGCTCCTCGTAATGGGAAATGCCGTTGGCTTCCAGGAACCGTCCGACTTCGATCGCCTTTTCCGGCGAATAACAGGAATTGGCATCTACCAGCAGGGCCGTGTCGTCGGCAAAGGCCTTGCGCATGGTCGGCACGATCTCTTCCGTCCGGCCCGGCCATTCGTCGCGGTCGCGGCCGCATTCGGCGCCGATGCGGAACTTGAAGGCATCGAAGCCGTAAAGGTCCTGCTGTTTCTTCAGCCGGGCCGCCTCGTCCTTCGGGGTGATATCCCGTTTCATCGACGAGCCGTAGGCCCGCACCTTGCCGGGCGTACCGCCAAGCAGTTCGCAGACCGGCTTGCCTTCCAGTTTGCCGCGCAGATCGAAAAGGGCCGTATCGAGCCCCCCCATGGCCCGGCGCAGATACGAGCCCGGAAACTTGTGTTCCCGCTCCGGGATGATTTCCATCAGGTGCTCGATATCGAAGGCATCCTGCCCGAGCGCGTAAGGCGCGACCTGCCGGTGCACCACTTCGGCCGTGATATCGGCGTAATAAGGCGCGACCTGGCCCCAGCCGGTGGCACCGTTCTCCGCCGTCACGCGCACGAAGCAGACGAATTCATTCGTAAATGTTTCTATTGATTGTATTTTCATGTTCTAATCGGATCCCGGGACGGGACGCTCCCAGAGGGCTGCCGCAAGGCAGTGGATTGGCTCTGGCGCAGACCCTATCCGGAATTGGACTTGATAGAAGGTCCGTTTTGCGCAATCTCTCATACCAATTTGGGAGAACGCCATGAAACGGCATGCCGGCGCGGTGCTGTCGTCGATCAAGATCGACAAGACGGCCGAAAAGAAAATCTCGATCCAGCTTTACATGGCCCTGCGCGACCTTCTGCTGACCGGCGCCCTGACGCCGGGCGACCGGCTGCCGGCCACGCGCACCCTGTCGCAGGAGATCGGCGTCTCGCGCACCACCGTGATCGATGCCATCGACCGGCTGATCGCCGAAGGCCTGCTGGAAGCCCGGGTCGGAGCCGGAACCTTCGTCAGCGAAGCACTCACTGAACGCCTGGCCCCCAAGCCGTCGACGGAGGCAAGCGATGTCGTTGCCGTCGTACCGCGGCTTTCCCATGCCACCCGTCACGCGATCCCGGATTTCACCGTGCGCACGCGCCTGCCGCACAAGTCCCAGGCCTTCGTCACCGCCCTGCCCGCCCTCGACGCCTTTCCGATGGCCCAATGGGCCAAGCTTTCCGCCCGTCACTGGCGCAAGGACCGGGATCTGATCGCGGGTTACGGCGAGGCCTTCGGCTACATGCCGCTGCGCCGTGCGATCGCCCGGCAGCTCAATGCCTCCCGCGGCATCAAATGCGACCCGGGGCAGATCTTCATCACCAACGGCGCACAGCGCGCCTTTTCCCTGGTCGGCGGCATGCTGGTCAATCCGGGCGAACCGATCTGGTTCGAGAATCCCGGCGCCATTGGCGCCCGCAACGCCTTCATAGCCATCGGCGCCCGGCCCGTGCCCGTCGATGTGGACGGGGAAGGGCTTTGCGTCGAGGACGGCCTGGCCAAGGCGCCGCATTTCCGGCTCGCCTTCGTCACGCCCTCGCACCAGCAACCGCTCGGCCATGTCATGAGCCTGTCCCGGCGCCTGGCGCTTCTGAAGGCCGCCAACGAGGCCGATGCCATCATCGTGGAAGACGATTATGACGGCGAATTCTACTATGGCGACCAGCCCCCGCCGACACTGAAAAGCATCGATACCCATGGCCGTGTCGTCTATGTCGGCACCTTCTCCAAATCGCTGTTTCCGGCGCTGAGGCTCGGCTTTGCGCTGGTCCCTGAAGGCCTGGTGGAAAGCTTTGAGCGTATCTGCCTGACCTGGCTTGCAGGTGTTCCGACCGTCACCCAGGCCATCGTCGCCGAGTTCATGGACGAGGGCATGTTCGCGACCCATATCCGCACCATGCGCCAGCTTTACAAGCACCGGCACGACACGCTGCTGGCGGAAGCCGCAAGCCTTGCGGGCGACATCGACCTGCAGCCGACCAGCAGCGGTTTTCATGCCATAGGCACCCTGTCGCCCCGGCTCGAAGAAGCCAGGATCGTCGCCACTGCGGCCGAGAGCGGCATAACGACCGTGCCCCTGTCGCGTTACTCGCTCGGGCGCATTTCGCAGCGCGGCCTCGTCCTCGGCTTCGGCAGCTGTACGTCGGAGGACATTCGAAAAGGGGTGAAGATCCTGAAGAAAATCCTGCCGGAATGCTGCACGCGCGAAAATGTCGCCTGAAGTAATTGGACTGCTAAATTATCTGCAATGGATATATTTGGCAGGCCAATTCCCCCCTAGGCTTCCTTCCGGTTTGATTGCAGCGTGTATTCAGGGAGGAAGTCATGCGTTTGAAAGCAACACTCACAGGCCTATTGGCCGCCACCATGCTCGCCGGCGCCGGGACCGCCCACGCGGAAACCCTTCGCCTGCTGACCTGGGGTTCTTACGCCCCCGACGAGCTGGTGCAGAAATTCGAAGCGGAATATCCGGACATCGATGTCGAGGTCACCTATTCCAACAACGAGGAAATGATCGCCAAGCTGCGCGCGACCGGCGGCGCCGGCTTCGACCTGGCACAGCCGAGCCACGACCGCATCTACGCCGCGCAGCTGGAATATGACATCTACAAGCCGATGGATCTTTCCAAGATCGACACCGGCGTGATGGAAGCCAAGCTCCTGGACGGCGTGAAGGCCAACACCACCATCGAAGGCGAAGTCTATGCCGTGCCGCACCAGTGGGGCACTTCCGGCCTGATGGCCGACAAGACCAAGGCGCCGGATCTGAAGAGCTGGGCGGACCTTTGCGATCCCGCCTACAAGGGCAAGACCTCGATGCGCCTGAAGCGCACCATCCTGCTCGGCACCGCCTTTTCCATGGGCGAAGACCCGTTTGCAGCCTATTCGGATCTTGAGAAGTACCAGGGCATCCTCGACAAGGTCGCCGAAAAGCTGATCACCTGCAAGGACAACATCAAGGCCTATTGGCAGGGCGGCGACGACCTCTCCGCCATGATGCTGTCCGGCGAAATCGTCGGGTCCGAAACCTGGGATTCCACGGCTTACAAGCTCTTTGACCAGAACCCGGACATCGTCTTCGTTCCGCCGAAGGAAGGCGCTCTGGCCTGGATCGACACCTTCGCCCTGCCGGCCAAGGGCAAGGCGGACGATGCCGCCTACAAGTGGATCAACTTCGTGCTGCGGCCGGAAAACGTGACCGTCATGTCCGGCAGCACTGGCGCGATCGCCGCGGTCAAGGGCGGCAAGGACCTGCTGCCTGAAGACAAGAAGGCAGCCGTGAATGCGGCCTTCACCGATGCCGACATCGAAAACCTCAAGTTCTTCGCCAACATCCCGGCGGGTGTCGAGGACATGGAAGGCAAGACCCTGGAAAAGATCAAGGCTGCCACCGGCGGCTGATCGGGATCGTTGCTGCCGGGGATGACCCTTCCCGGCGGCATCTGCCAGAGAACCTTCAATAAGACCTATCGGGGGATACAGCGAGGATCGTGTATCCCCCCAACTTTCTCTTCTTTCCAGTTGGCGCCTTCATGAAACAGAACACCCCGACCTATGACCTGGAGTGCCAGGACCTTTCAAAGAATTTCGGCGCCTTCCGGGCCGTCAAGAACGTCTCCTTCGAGATCCCGAGCGGCTCTTTCTTCTCCATCCTCGGCCCTTCCGGCTGCGGCAAGACGACGTTGATGCGCATGATCGCCGGTTTTGAGGATCCGTCCGGCGGCGACATCCGCATCAAGGGCAAGTCGGTGCTCGGGGTGCCGCCCAACCGGCGCAACGTCAAGATGGTGTTCCAGCACCTGGCCCTGTTCCCGATGATGAATGTCTACGAGAACATTGCCTATGGCCTGCGCTGCAACGGCGTCGCCAATGACCAGATCAAGCGCCGCGTGCACGACGTCCTGGAGCGGATCGCGCTGCCGGATGTCGCCGAACGCGAGATCCACCAGCTTTCCGGCGGCCAGAAGCAGCGCATTGCCATTGCCCGCTGCATGGTGCTCGACCCCGACGTACTGCTGCTCGACGAACCGCTCGGTGCGCTTGACCTCAAGCTGCGCGAAGCGATGAAGATCGAGCTGAAGCTGCTCCAGCACCAGTTCAACACCACCTTCATCTACATCACGCACGACCAGTCCGAAGCGCTGGTGATGTCCGACAACGTCGCCATCATGAACCAGGGCGAGTTCGAACAGATCGGCACGCCGCAAGAGCTCTATCACCGCCCGCAAACCGCCTTCGTCGCCGGTTTCGTCGGCGACAGCAACCGCTGGTCCGGCACGGTCAAGTCCGCCGACAGCACCGGCGGCAAGGTCGAAACGGATCAGGGCCTGACCATGAGCTTCTCGGCCGGCGCCGGGCAATCAATCGGCGACGGCGACAAAGTCGAGATTTTCGTGCGCCCCGAATTCATCCGCACGGTACGGGCGGCGGACGCAGACACGAGCGACATTGACGGCGACAACCGCATGGACGGCGTCATCGACAGCCTGCTTTTCAACGGTGCCAACAGCCGCGTTCTGGTGCGCACCGGCAGCGGGGAACTGGTGGAATCCGACGTGACACTGACCGGTAACAACGACCTGAAACCGGGCGAAAACGTCCGCCTCGTCTGGTCGTCCCGCCAGGCCATGTGCTTTGCACGCGGGGGAGCAGCGTGATGCACAGCAAGGACATCAAGAAACTCTCGCTGATCCTGCTGTTTTCGCCCTTCGCGCTCTGGATCCTGCTGCTTATCATTCTGCCGCATATCGGCATGGTGGTGCTGTCGCTGAAGGAGAAGGTCGCCCCGCGCGTCTATCAATACAGCTTCGCCAACTATCTCGACTTCATCCACGAGCCGATCTACTGGAACACGCTGCTGCGAACCGGCAGCATGTCGTTGCTGGTGACCGCGCTGGCTCTGCTGATCGGCTTTCCGATCGCCTACTACATCGCCAAGATCGCCGGACCGCGCGCCCGCGGCGGCCTGTTCCTGCTCTGCCTGATCCCGCTCTGGGTATCCGACCTGATCCGGTCCTTCGGCTGGATCCTGCTCCTGCGCGAGACCGGCGTCATCTCCAACTTCCTGCTCTGGACCGGCCTGATCGGCCAGCCGATCGAGTTCCTCTATAACGATGCCGCCGTCATCATCGGCCTCGTCTACACCGTCATCCTGTTCATGATCGTGCCGCTGGTCTCCACCCTCGACGGCATGGACAATTCCATGATCGAGGCGGGCTACAATCTCGGCGGCAACGGTTTCACCGTGCTGCGCCGGATCATCATTCCCTATGCGATGCCCGGCATCGTCGCCGGCTGCATCGTCACCTTCATGCTGACGGCCGGCTCGTATCTCACACCGATCCTGCTCGGCGGCAAGAATTCAAGCTGGTTCACCGAACAGATCTACAACCAGTTCATCACCCGCTTCAATTGGGAGGGGGGCGCTGCCTTCGGCATGCTGCTGCTGCTCTTCACCTCGCTTGTCATCTGGCTCGGCCTGAAACTTTCCGGCCAGACCCTTGCCAACACCGTGGCCAAGAGCTGAGGGGACGATCATGCTATCCAACAAGAAGTCCTCTCCCTTTCTCCTGGGATATCGTCTTTACGTCGCTGCCTTCTTCGTCTTCCTGGCAGCGCCGCTGATCGCGGCCGGGGCCTTTGCCTTCAACGACAGCCTCTTCCCGGCGCTGCCCTGGCAGGGGTTCACACTCGACTGGTTCTTCTCCGATACCGAGCCCAAGCTCGGCATGTTCCACGACAGGCGTCTGTTGCAAGGTCTCTACTATTCCTTCGTCATCGCCATCTTCGTGGCGATGCTGTCGGTCTTGGTCGGCACCACCAATGCATTCCTGTTCGTTCGTGGTGAATTCCCGGCCAAGAATTTCTTTTACATCCTGATGGTGCTGCCACTGGTGATCCCGGGCGTGATCCTCGGCATTTCCATTCTGGTGCTCGCCAGCGACACGGCGAACTACGTGGAAGATGCGTTCAATATCGAACTGGAGTTCCTGCGACCCGGGATCATCCTGGTCGTGCTCGGCCAGTTCTCGTTCGTCGCCACGATCACCTCGCTGGTGATCACGGCGAGGCTGAAGAAATTCGATGCCACCATGGAGGAAGCCGCCTTCAATCTCGGCGCCAGCCGGGCACGTGTCCTGCGCACCATAACTCTGCCCTTCCTGCGTCCCGCCATGATCGCGGCCGGTATCGTTGCCTTCCTGGTCTCGTTCGAGAACTTCAACACCACGCTGTTCCTTGTCGGCTCCGAAGCGCCGCTGACGATCACCATGTATGACCGCATGGCCAAGGTCGGCTCGACCCCGGTGCTGAACGCCGTCTCGTTCTTCCTGATGGTCGGCTCCGGTCTGCTGGCACTTCTGACCGTCGTCATCCAGCGCGACAAGTCGGCTCAATAGGAGAAATCATGTCAGAGTTTGACTTCGTCATCGTCGGCGCAGGGTCCGCCGGTGCGGTTCTGGCCGACCGGCTGTCCGCGGACGGCAAGTACACGGTGTGCCTGCTGGAGGCCGGCGGCTCCGATCTCAATTTCTGGATCTGGATGCCGATCGGCTACGGCAAGGCCTTCTACAATTCGAATATCAACTGGATGTACCGGACCGAGCCCGATGAGGGCCTGAACGGCCGCACCGGCTACTGGCCGCGCGGCAAGGTGCTCGGCGGGTCCAGCTCCATCAATGCCATGGTCTATATCCGCGGCCAACATGCGGATTTCGAGGACTGGAAGGCCATGGGCAATCCCGGCTGGGGCTGGGAGGATGTGCTGCCCTATTTCAAGCGCAGCGAAACCAATTGCAACGGAGCCGACGCCTATCGCGGCGGCAACGGGCCGGTTCATGTCTCGTCCGTGGACAAGGACGTTCATCCGCTGTGCGAGAACTTCCTGACTGCCTGCGAGGAAGCCGGTTTTGCCCGCAATCCGGATTTCAACGGCGCCACCCAGGAAGGGGTCGGGCTCTACCAGATCACGGCGAAGGACGGCTTCCGCATGTCGACCGCCCGTGCCTATCTCTCCAGCGCAAAAAAGCGCCGCAACGTGTCGATCCGCACCAGGGCCCATACGACACGGCTTGTCCTGGAGGACGGCCGGGCGACCGGTGTCGTCTATGTCCAGGGCGGCGAAGAAAAGATTGTGAAGGCCCGCCGGGAGGTGATCCTCAGTGCTGGCGCCGTCAATTCCCCGCAGATCCTGATGCTCTCCGGGATCGGCGACGGCGCAGCGCTGCAGGCCAAGGGCATCACGCCACTCGTCCAGTCGCCTGCGGTCGGAAAGAACCTGCAGGACCATCTCGGCCTCGACTATCTCTACCGCTCGAGGGTCCCGACCCTGAACCAGCAGCTATACCCCTGGTGGGGCAAGCTCGCCCAGGGGCTGCGCTATGTTCTCACCCGAAGCGGCCCGCTCTCGCTCAGCGTCAACCAGGGCGGCGGCTTCGTCAAAGGCAGTCCGGAGGCCGAGCGGCCGAACATCCAGCTCTATTTCTCGCCAGTCAGCTATACCAAGGCGCCGAAGGGAAAGCGCCCGCTGATGAACCCAGACCCGTTCCCCGGCTTCCTGCTCGGTTTCCAGCCGACGCGCCCGACCAGCCGCGGTCATATCGGGCTGCGCTCAAGCGATCCCTTCGACACACCGGAGATCCATCCGAACTCGCTCAGCACCAACCGGGACCTCACCGAGATGATCGAGGGCAGCAAGCTGATGCGCAGGATCGCCGGAAGTCCGGCGATGCAATCGGTCATCGAAGAGGAAATCACGCCGGGTCCCTCCGTCCAAAGCGACGAGGAGATGCTGGAGGATGTGCGGGCCCGCTGCTCGACCGTCTTCCATCCTGTCAGCACCTGCCGCATGGGGCCTGACAGAAACGAGAATGTCGTCGACAGCCGCTTGCGGGTCTATGGTGTCGAGGGCCTGCGTGTCGTCGATGCTTCGATCTTTCCGACGGTCACGTCCGGCAACACCAATGCACCGGCGATCATGGTCGGTGAAAAGGGCGCGGACCTGATCCTGGAAGACACCCGCGCGGCATGAGGACAGCATGACCGGGACCGTACTTGCCGACGATTTCAAGACGATGCCCTACTGGCAGGAGATTGCCCCGAAGGTTTCCCTTCAGGAGATCGCCCTGCCGGAAGAGGTCGATGTTCTGGTCATCGGCGGCGGCTACACCGGCCTCAACGCGGCGCTGCAGACCGCCCGCGAGGGCCTCGGCACGCTGGTTCTGGACGCCGAAGCCCCCGGCTGGGGCTGCAGCCTCCGGAATGGCGGCCAACTCTCCACCAGCCTGAAACCCGGCTTCGGCAAGCTTGCGCGCCGTTACGGCAAGGACCTCGCGACCCAGCTCTGCCTCGAAGGCCAGGCCTCGCTGGACTACATGCACGCTCTTGCGAAGGAACCCGGCATCGAACTCGACCTGCGCGAGGTCGGCCGCTTCCATGGTGCACACAAGCCGCATCTTTATGAAAAACTGGCGAGGGAAAGCGCAGCGGGACACGCGGTCTGGAAGACCCATACCTTCATGGTCTCCAAGGCGGACATGGCCTCGGAACTCCGCACCGATGCCTATCACGGCGGCATCGTCTATCCGCATCACTGCAGCATAGACGTTTCGCGCTACCACCCGTCCCTTTTGAAAGCGGCACTTTCCGCAGGCGCGAAGGTGAAGGGCCATTGCCGGGTCATGTCACTTGAGCGGGCGGGATCCGGTTTCAGGGTACTGACGTCTGAGGGGCTGGTCAAAGCCGGCAAGGTGATCCTGGCCACCAACGGCTATACCGGTGCACTCTCGCCCTGGCACCGGCGCCGCATCATCCCGATCGGGTCCTATGTGCTGGCAACGGAAGAGCTGCCGAAGGACCTGGTCGATCGCCTCTTCCCGACGGACCGGGTGCTCTCCGACACCCGCAAGCTGGTCTATTACTACCGCCTGTCCCCGGATCGCAAACGCGTGCTTTTCGGCGGCCGTGTCTCCTTAAGCGAGACCGATCCCCGCAAGAGCGCCTTGCGGCTTCACCGGGACATGGCGGCGCTCTTTCCGGAGCTGACGGAAACCAGGATCACGCATGGCTGGATGGGATTCGTCGGCTACACCTTCGACACGCTCGCCCACGCGGGCGAGGACAAGGGCCTCTATTTCGCCGGCGGATATTGCGGCTCCGGCGTCGGCATGGCGAGCTATCTCGGCATGCGCATCGGCCAGAAGGCGGCGGGCCTGGAAAAGTCCCCGTCCGCCTTCGAGCAGATCCCCTTTCCGACCCGGCCGCTCTACTATGGCACGCCATGGTTCCTGGCACCGTCTGTGCTGGTCTACCGCATGCGGGACCGGTTCGGCATCTGACCGGGGGCACCGGCGAACGCCGTCACCTGTACCGGCGCAACCAGTCCAGACTGTCTTCCACCGGACCACGCGGCCTATATTCGGCACCGAGCGGTGCTGTATATCCGAGCCTGTTGAGCACGTCGAAGACATGTCCATAGGCAATCTCGCCCTCGTCCGGCGGGCCACGGTCAGGCACCGAGGCAAACTGGACGTGGCCGATCCTCGGCAGCAGTCTTTTCAGGCGGCGCGTCAGGTCTCCCTCCATCAGCTGAACGTGATAGCAATCGAACATGAGCTTCAGGTTTTCGGCTGCAACCGCGTCCATCACGCTAATGGCCTGGTCCGTCGAGGACAGAAAATAGCCGGGCGCATCGTAGCTGTTCAGCGGTTCGATCAGGATCGTCAATCCGTGAGGCGCCGCTGTTTCGCAGGCAAATTTGAGGTTTGCGACAAAAGTGCGATGCGCTTCCTCTCCCGCCGACTTGCCTGCCATCACATGAATGTTTCGGGCATCAATCTCCCGCGCATATTCAACGGCCTCCAGGATTGCCTCCCTGGCCTCTCTTTCCCGTCCCGAAAGGGCTGCCAAGCCATTGTCCCCCTTGTCTGAATTTCCGCGTCGTGTGTTCAGGCCCAGCATTGCAAGCCCCGTTTCCGCAAGTGCCGACCTGACCTCGTTTGCCGGAACCTCATAGGGCCAATGACACTCCACCGCCGCAAACCCTGCCGCCTTCGCGGCGTGTATCGCCTCGGGTAGCGGACGCTCATTCCAGAGAAAGCCGAGATTGGCGGAAAATTTCATGCGATGTTTCCAGCTTGGGATGCCTGGCAATGGCCGTGACCGTTGCAAGTTCGTCAATGGACGCAGTATTGGCGGTAAAAGGAAAGCTGACGATTAAGATCGCGCAGCGGACAGCAATGTTTCTTGTGCGCGAACCGCGCGCCGTGGTCTTGAACTCCATGCTCCCCCGGCCCGGTCACTGCAGGGCTTTCACCGGCCATGTATTCATCGCTTCAACCGTGGAATCGAAATCACGCAAGATGCCCTGGCTTCCGAGCCCGCAGGCGACATGAGCGGCAACCGTGTTGGCAAATCGCGCGATCCGGCGGATGTTCCAGCCATACGTCAGGCCCGTGATGACGCCAGCCGTGAACCCGTCGCCGCATCCTGTCGTGTCCACCACCTCAATCTGGTGTGCCGGAAGCTGGAAGGTTTCTCCGTCCCTGGCATCAACCCAGACACCGTCAGCGGCCATCGTGACAAGGGCGTTCTTTGCGCCGCGCGCCCTGAACCAGGAAGCAATCTCAGCCGGCGAGCCGCTGCCTGCCATTGCGCCGGCTTCTTCGATTGAAGGAACAAAGTAGTCGATATACGGAAGCAACGGCTCCACCAGCTGCAATGTCGTCTCGTTAGCAAGAATAAGATCAAAGCAGGTCGTGCAGCCAAGTTCCTTCGCGCGCATCAGAAGTCGAAGCGATGGCGCTCCATCGAATGAAGACAACAGTCCGGTTCACCCCAAATGAACTGTTCGCGCGTTGTAGGCAGCTTCAATCCCCGCATCATCTAGCGTGAATGTCCGCGACGTGCCGGGCACAAAAAAGGCGGACCGGGTCCCATCCGGCGCAATCGGGAGCATCGACATAGGGCTCTGGACATGTTCGTTACGGGTGATGAGCGAGGTATCGATCCCCTCGGCCTCCATCGCTCCGATCAGCCAGTCGCCCATTGGGTCGCGCCCGAGTTCCGAAGCGACCTGCACCTTCAGCCCCAATCTGGCGCAATCGAGCGCCGTCGCTCCGGCAGTCCCAGCAACTGTCATCGTCATCCGGTCGACGAAGGTCGCGCCGCCTCGGGGCGGCATCGCGTTCGCATGGGCACAGAGCGTATCGAGCACCACAAAGCCGACTGCGGAAACGTCAAACTCAGTCATCATCGTTTCTCGCTGCTGCAGACCGTCGCTGCAAAATCTTCAAGTCACCCTGAACTTGTTGCCGCCAAGGCACCAACACTACAAATCAACAAAACACGTTCGACTGGCGCACCTCACCAGTCCTGTCTCAAATCTTAATCTCCAGGTGATTGCGGTTGCAATCGCGCCGGCACGCGTCTCGGACACATGTGCCCATGGCCCACGGTAAAAACCGAGACCACGTCAACAGAGTTGTTTCCTGGACCGCGTTCCATCATGGTTGACCTTATGGTTGGCCGCCGCGCTGAAAATGCGCGAAGCCGGCGGCCGGCAGCAGCATGCGGAGGGGCCTTTGGGAAAATCCTGTGACGTCCTGGTGATCGGCAGCGGCCCGCTTGGTGCAGCCACCGCGCGGCGGTTGGCCAATAACGGTCGCGACGTGCTGATGATCGAACAGGGGCCAGCGCTTAGCGAACCCGCAGGCTCGCATCTCAGAAACGCCAGGCGTTTTAGGGACGCGCCTGACTCCTATCTGCCCGAGGCGACATCCTACCTGGAATTCTTTGACACGACGGTGGAGCGGGATCATCTGCCGGGTGCGGCCGTCACGCGCGCACGAGGTGGACAGGGTATCATCTGGACCAACCTATGTCCGCGAGGCGATGTGCCTTGGGACGCCTTGACGACCGCCGAGTGGAAAACCTACTACGACATTGCTGAAGGTTATCTTGGCGTTCAGACAGAAGGCTTTGAACGGTCACTGCGCCAGCAACGCATTCGCGCAAGGCTCAGCGAAGTGCTGTCCCCTGCGGGACGAACCATTGAGGCATTGCCGGTCGCGGCACGGTTTGGCCCGTCGGATCATCTCACCTTCACGGCTCCATATGACATTTTGTCCGGCACGGAGAGACAAGTCACGGTTTCCAGCGGTACGGCCCATAAGATTCTCGCCACCGGGACCAGGGCAACGGGTGCTATCGTCGATGACGAAACGGTGGTCGCGGAGGACATTGTCGTTGCAGCAGGCGCCATCGGAACACCCCAGCTTTTACACCGGTCAGATATCCGCCCGAAGGCACTTGGACGCTGGCTATCCTATCACCCTCTCCTTGTTGCCCAACTTGTCCTCGACGAGTTCCTGTGTGCCGTACCAGGTGTTCATGATCGTGAACCGCGGCTCCAGATAAGGCCCGCCGGCGAAACCGACTGGTACACACTGGTTTTACGCGATGTATCCCCGTTTGAACCCGCGTCACCCGACATCGCTATTGACCCGAACCGGCTCGTGGAACTCCAGATGATCTGTCCGGTTGATCCGGACCAAGGCAAACGGATCATTTTCGACGACAATAGTCGGCCGACTTTCGATGTCGCGCTAACAGAGGAAGACCAGGCGAGGATGGCCAATGCCGTCGCTGACTGCGACGCACTCACGGCGCATCTGGGTCGCTACCGCGCGGGTTGCCGCCCACAATGGATGCCGTTCGGTTTTGCCCACATGACCGGAACCACCCGCATGAGTGCAGAGGATGACGGCACTGGAGTTACAGACCACGACGGCCGTGTTTGGGGCTACGACAATCTCTATCTTGCAACAAACGGGCTCATCCCGACCCGCATGGCTGTCAATCCCACATTGACCGGTGTAGCATTAGGCGTGTTTGTTGCCGACCGCGTTTGCCAATAGCAGGTCGGCGTCATTGTTCGCAGAGCCTCGCAACGTAGCCTTTCCATGTCCCGTGGCTGCTGGTCTACCGGGCGGCTCCCCGCGGGGTTAAGGGGCTCGACCATGTTTGCTGTTCTGCTTTTGCGTTTGTCTGGCGCTTGATCAAACAAACAACCCCGCCAGTTGGACTGACGGGTTTTTATGTTTGTTTTCGGTCTCAGGATTTGATTGTTTTTGTCCCGCTGCGTCGCGCGGAGCGCTCCTTGCAGGAGCCCTGTCAGGTCAAAATCGTCGACCCCGTAATCAAACAAACAACCCCACCAGCGATGCTGATGGGTTTTTATGTTTGGTTTCTTGAGCAGGATTTGTCATTTTTGCCCTTCTGCGGTGAGCATGCGCTCACCTTGATGGGGCCCCCGTCAGTTTCTCACCTGTCTCCACTGAGCAAAAACAAAAAGGCCGCCCTGAAGGACGGCCTTTTTGTATTTGGTTGCGGGAGCAGGATTTGAACCTGCGACCTTCAGGTTATGAGCCTGACGAGCTACCGGGCTGCTCCATCCCGCGTTGAGGTCGGAGGGGAGTTGAAGAGGTAAATTGCGATTGGCAGGCCTGGCGGCGACCTACTCTCCCACACCTTAAGATGCAGTACCATTGGCGCTGGGGAGTTTCACGGCCGAGTTCGGGATGGGATCGGGTGGGGGCTCCCCGCTAGGGCCACCAGGCCGGCGAAGCGCAATTTGCGTGAACTGGTCTATATATTTTTTTGATTTACTAGATCTGCCTTGCAAGGGAACGTTTGTTCCGAAGCGAAGCTGAGGCAAGCGCGACTGCGCGCCGGCCACGTTTGGCCGCCCCCGCGGAGCGCAGCCCTTTAGGGCGAACGCGCGTGAGCGAACCAGATGATCTTTTCAAAGCGCCGTGAGGCGCTTTTAAAAGATGAACATTGACTAATGAGAGGATCAAGCCGAACGAGCTATTAGTAAAGCTAAGCTTCATGCGTTGCCGCACTTCCACACGCTTCCTATCGACGTGGTGGTCTTCCACGGCTCTTCAGGGAGAACTGGTTTTGAGGTGGGTTTCCCGCTTAGATGCTTTCAGCGGTTATCCCGTCCGTACATAGCTACCCTGCAATGCGGCTGGCGCCACAACAGGTCCACCAGAGGTACGTCCATCCCGGTCCTCTCGTACTAGGGACAGATCCTCTCAATTCTCCTACACCCACGGCAGATAGGGACCGAACTGTCTCGCGACGTTCTGAACCCAACTCACGTACCACTTTAATTGGCGAACAGCCAAACCCTTGGGACCTGCTCCAGCCCCAGGATGTGATGAGTCGACATCGAGGTGCCAAACAATGCCGTCGATATGGACTCTTGGGCATCATCAGCCTGTTATCCCCGGCGTACCTTTTATCCGTTGAGCGATGGCCCTTCCACGAGGGACCACCGGATCACTATGGCCGTCTTTCGACTCTGCTCGACTTGTCAGTCTCGCAGTCAGGCAGGCTTATGCCATTGCACTCAACGAGCGATTTCCGACCGCTCTGAGCCCACCTTCGCGCGCCTCCGTTACCATTTGGGAGGCGACCGCCCCAGTCAAACTACCCGCCACACACGGTCCCGGATATTGTTGTACCGCGGTTAGATATCCATAACGACAAGGGTGGTATTTCAAGGGTGACTCCACAAGAGCTGGCGCTCCTGCTTCAACGTCTACCACCTATCCTACACATGTCGTCACGAATACCAGTGTGAAGCTGTAGTAAAGGTGCACGGGGTCTTTCCGTCTGACCGCAGGAACCCCGCATCTTCACGGGGAATTCAATTTCACTGAGTCTATGCTGGAGACAGCGGGGA
>NZ_CM137257.1:3922500-4815000 GCF_054515675.1 Roseibium sp. M-1
AGGGGTTTGCTGGCTAACAAGCCGGTCGAAGAGGTGAACCGCCAGAATTGCGCCGGACGCTCCGATCGGATGTCCCCGGGCGAGGGCTCCCCCCAGCGAATTGAGACGCGCCGCTTCAAGGGAAAGCGCCTCCACAGTTATCCGGGCCTGCACCGCATAGGCTTCCATCAGTTCCACCGCCGCGATACCGCCGCTTGAAAGACCGCACATTCTTATAAGGTCCTCCGCCACCTTGACCGGAGCCAAGGCGGGCATGGCCGGGTCTGAGCCGATGCTGAGCCCGCCGGCGACCAGAACTCCGGGCCGGGCGGAGGCTGCCAATTTGTCTGACGCCATCATCAACACCGCCGCAGCCCCGTCCGCCTCGCAAGCGATGGTCGCTGCGCTGAGGCCTGTCGCCTCTTCACCGGTCAGGACGGGTGCGCGCAGTGCCGCTTTCAGCGACAGGGCGCGGGTGAACCCGTCCCGGTCCGGCAGCCCCTCCGCCTTGCCGGCAAGGCGCGATTGCCAATGAGCCAGTGCTGCCAACGCCTTTTCATGCGATGCAACGGCGAACTCGGCCTGTGCCTGCCGTGTCATGCCCCGCTCCCTGGCGAGGTCCGCAGCGGCTTGCGCCATGTCGGGATCGGCAAAGGGCGGCGGCGCGAAGGCGGGGCGGACATAGGCCACCGGCGCCTCATCCGGAGCCAAAGGCCGTCTCATGCGGATCGGGGCGCGGCTGAAACTTTCCGTGCCGCCCGCGATCACGCAATCGGCAGCACCGGCCTCGATCAGGCTGGCGCCAAGGAGAATGGCATCGAGGCCCGAACAGCATTGTGTGTCGAGGGTGAGCGCCGGGACGCTTTCCGGCAGGCCTGCCCTTAAAGCTGCCAGACGCGCGGGATTGCCGCCTCCATATAGGGCATTGCCGAGAACAACGCGATCAACCCTTTGCGGCGGGAAACCGGCGTCTTCCAGAAGCTGTCTCATGACGGGAGCGGCCAGCTCATCCGCCTGAAGGGTGGAAAGCGCTCCGCCACGCGGACAGACGGCCGTTCGTCTGGCGGCCACGATCACGGCCTTGCGCCCCTCTGTCACCGCTTCTTCCCGCCTCCCGCCAGTTCCGCTGCAATCTTCTGGATATCCGGTTTGCCGCCGGCCGTCAGCGGCAGCTCCTGCAGGATGTGGATCTTTTTCGGTACCTTGCCGCTTGCCAGATGCTCCCGGCACCGGCGCAGGAGCTGGATTTCCGGGTTGTCCAGGGACGCGGAAAGTTCCACCGCCGCCTCCAGCCTCTGGCCACGGACCGCATCGGCGAGGCCGACGACCACCGCGAGGGCAACAGCGGAATGATCCATGAGCACCGCCTCGACCTCTTCCGGATAGACATTGAGGCCGGAGGTGACGACCATGCGGTTTTCGCGCCCCGTCAGGACGAGGAAGCCGGCTGCGTCCAGGAACCCGTGATCACCGACGGTGAGCCACCCATCCTTCCAAAGCGTGTCCGGCGCTGCGCCGCAAAGATAATGGTCAAACAGCAAACCGCTCCGGACCCAGATGAGCCCGGCCTTGCCGGCAGGAGCGGGGGCGTGCGGATCGCCGATGACGATCTCGACGCCGGCAGCGGCGCGGCCGACGGAACCCGCCGGCCCGTCCTCTTCCGCCGAGGACACCGTGATGAAACTGGTCTCCGATGCACCGTAGAACTCAAAAAGCTTCGCCTCGGGGAAAACCGCTTTCATCGCCTGACGGTCCGCGTCGCGCCATTTGGCGCCGCTGGCGAGCACCTGTCTGACCGCAGCAACCGGCCCTGTGCGCCTGGCGGCTTCAGCCAGAAAATGGAGTTGGGTGGGCGTTGCATAAAGCACCGAGCCCTCCGGGGCGTCTTCAAGGGCAGCCAGGACGGCACGCGGATCGAAGCGCGGCATCAGCACCACCTCCTGTCCCGAAGCCAGCCCGCAGACGGCACCATATAGATGCAGCGAATGGGTCAACTGCCCCGGCAGCACGACGCGGCTTTGCGGCGAGATGCCGAAGACATGTTCCGAGAGGGCAAAGCTTTCCAGCCAGGACCCGTGCGAACGCACATAGCCCTTGGGCATGCCGCTGGAACCGGAGGTAAAGCCTGCGTAGAAAAAATCCGCTTCACCCGGAGGTTCCTGCCCTCCGGTGCTGCCGTCAGACGAGAGGTCGTCACCGTTGGAAAGCTCGGCAAAGATGTGTTCGTCGACAACGAGGTTCGGAGCGATCCCGGCCAGAACGGCGTCCGTCTGCGCCGGAGGCCAGCCCGGGTCCATGACGACGGCAATCCGCCCGGTGCGGGCACAGGCGAAAAAGCAGATGAGAAGAGACGCGGGATCGGCGAGACGCAGGACAACCCGCCCGCCGCGCTGCGTGCGGCACAGAAGGCCGGCTTCGATAGTGCCGACCCGTTCGGCAAACCCGGCCCAGGAAAAGCGAACCGGGCCACACGCGAGTGCGGCCCGGCCGGGAAATCTTTTAGCAGAGTGCGCGAGGCTGTCGCCGACGAATGCCATGGCGCGAGGCCTCGGACAGCTGCTTACGTCCTGGAGAGCAGGGCGCTCGGCAGACCACGGGCAATGGTCTGGGCAATTACCGCCGTCAGCACGACCTTGACCAGATCGCCCGGGATATAGATGGCGCTGCCGAGAGCGGCTTTCGGCAGGGAGAGATCTGCCATGATGGCGATGCCCGGGATGCCGAAGGCATAGACCACCAGAATGCCGCCGATGGCCGCCGAGATTGCAGCCGATACAGCGACGTTCAGATCGCGCGTCGACCGCATCACCCATCCGGCGACGAGGGCACCGACCGGCCAGCCGATCAGAAAGCCGACGGACGGCCCCATGAAGACGGCAAGGCCGCCACGGCCGCCGGACAGAAGCGGTGCACCGAGGGCAACGAGGAACAGGAACAGAAGCACCGCAAGCGCGCCGCGAATCGGGCCAAGCATGACGCCCGCCAGCATGACGCCGAGTGTCTGCGCCGTGATCGGCACGCCGCCGAGATAGGCAATCGTCACCGGCGGAACCAGGCCGAGAGCCGCGATCAGGGCCGCGTAGAAAGCAATGTGCACAAGAGACCGGTCAGCCATTTCGATTACACCTTCTTCTTGATGGTAAGGATGCTGCCGCTTGAAGTTGAGTTTATCACTTGTTCCCGGCGCGACGCAGCGTCTTCTATTGGCGGGATAGCCCAATTTCTTGGCAAATGCCAGATCTATTCGACTTCCTTCTTAGGTTATCTTGACAAGCCTTCGGCACCACCGCGCGCCTTCAAGGCTTCGGCGACATGGTCGGACATGCTCAGAGACTGGATCGCGAACGGGGCCAGCAGGCGCCAGGATTTCTTGGTGCCGGTGCGGGCCTGCCAGGCTTCCTGCAGATGGCCGAAGATCAGCATCAGATGCGGCACGAAACGCAGCACCAGCGTGACGCCGAGCGCGGGCTTGCGCGGTGAGAGCCCAAAAAGCTCAAGCGGCCGGAAGAGGGGCAGGACCGCGGCCAGCATGTCGTCCATACGGGTGGTGATGGAGACGAAATTCGCCGCCAGGATCATCACCACGAGGCGCAGCACGATGACGAGACCGTCGACAAGCGTGCCCGATACGGCGTGCAGAGCCAGCAGCAGCACAAGAAGCATGCTCAAGCTGCGCAGGAGCTTCAGCTGCGCCAGGCCATTGCGGCCAAGCGAGGCATAGGCGGCGAGCACGGCGGCGAGGCAGGGAAGATAAACCCAGACCGACGTGACCTGGAACAGGACCAGACCGGCAATGGCAATGACCAGCAGCTTGAAGCCGGCGGGCAGTCGGTGGGCCCAGCTGTTGCCCTGAAGATAGATCGGGATCATAGCGCCGCGAACTCCGGTGCCATGCCGAGCCGCAGCGCAATGTCCCGGGAATAGGCCTCCCGGACCGTGCCGGGATCGCCGTCCATGCGCAGCCGGCCGTCCTCCAGCCACAACAGCCGGTCAAAGCCGTCGAAATGGGACAGGTCATGGCTGACCATCACGATCTTCTGCGGTAGGGAGAGGATCTTGTCGCGGATCCGCCTGGTAACCAGGGCGTCGAGGCTCGTCATCGGTTCGTCCAGCACCAGGAGACGCGGCTCCATGACCAGCACCGCCAGAATGCAGATCAGGTGTTTCTGACCTTCGGAAAGTTCCGTGATCGGCTTGCCGGCCAGTGCTTCGCAGCCGTGGAGCGCCAGGAAGGCGCGGGCGCGGCTGCGGCTTTCGTCCCGGCCCGAACCCAGTTGCGTCAGACCGAAGGCGATCTCTTCTTCAACGGTCGGAAAAATGGCCTGGTGATCCGGGTTCTGGAAGACGAAGCCGACATGGCGCGGCAGTTCGGCTTCGGCCTCTCTTGCCGGTGCGCCAAAAAGGGTCAGCGTGCCGCTTGTGGGCGCACGCAGGCCGTTGAGCAGGCGGACAAAGGAACTCTTGCCGGATCCGTTGAGCCCGACGATGCCGATCCGGTGCTCGTCCAGCGAAAGCGTCAGGTCCTCCAGGATCTGTTTGCCCGAAATAGCTAGGCCGACCCCGTCGAACACCGCGAAGGGGTGGGCGTCGGGATTGCAGACAAGCGGCCTGTTTTCGCGTTTTTTTCCTGGCCAGAGTGCCATTTTGCCTCGTTGCGCGTGGGATCGGTCGGGCGCTTGGCCGCCTCGGGCACACGCCTTTTGGCGGCGCTTATCGGCCGGAAGCCGGCCTTTGTCAAAGCGTGCCTATCCTACCGGACGCGTCAGATCGGGCAAATCGGCCAATTGGCCGATCGTTGCCTTGATGCGCTCGAGCGCCCAGAAGAAGCGCTCCTCGGAGGGTTCGGAGCCGAAGGTGAGGCGCAGATACGGGGCCGGGGCGTGATCCCGGCCCTGAAAATAGCGTGCGGAAAGAACCTGGACGCCCTGATGGCCGAGCGCTGCCTGCAGCGCATCCGGGTCGACGCCGTCCGGCAGCCTCAGCCAGCCGAAGACCTTGTTGACGTCACCTTGCAGGAAATAGGGTTCCAGTACGGCGCGGGCGCTCAGGAACCGTGCCCGGTTTGCCTTGCGCTTCAACCTGATGGTCTTGAACAAAAGCCCCTCGCGCACCCAGCCGGCAATGAGCTCAGCGGTAATCGGCGAGGCCATCCAGGTGCTTTCGCCGATCTTGTTGCGGATGCTGTCGCCGAAGGCGGCCGGCACATGGACAAAACCGATACGGCTGCCGGGCGAACAGACCTTCGAGATACTGGCGATGGAAGCCGTGCGCTCGGGCGCCAGCGCTCCGAAGGACGGCAGGGTTTCCGGCAGGAAGGGCGTATAGGGATCGTCCTCGACGATCTTGAGGTCACATTGCCGGGCGACATCGACCAGAGCCTGACGCTCCTCGAGCGACATGGTGTGGGTGGTCGGGTTCTGCATGTTCGGCATCAGGAACATGCCCTTGACCCCGTGCACCCTGGCCGCATGGGCAAGCGCCTCCGGGTCCATGGCGCCGAAGCCGCCGTCCGGCCGAGTCAGAGCCGGGACCGGAACGGGCTTCAACCCGAGGCTGGCAAAGGAGCTGAAGATGGAGGGATAGGTGAAGCGGTCGACGGCAATGGCGTCGCCGCTGCGGAACAGCGCCTGGCAGGTGACCTGGATGCCGTGCTGGGCACCGCAGGTGACGGCAACCCGCGCCGGATCGGCCTGCAAACCGTAGTCCTTGAAGACCAGCACACCGGTTTCCCGGTGCGCCTTCAGGCCCTCGGACGGCACAAAGCCGTTCAGCCGGTCGATGCCGTTGGTGCGCGCCATGCGCATCAGGCCCTCGGACAAGCTTGGGTTCAGATGCGGATAGGCGAAGTTCCGGGCGAGATCGCAGGCATCCGGCTCGTCTTCCTGCGGCACCAGCGGCGACACTTTCTGGCTTTCGGAAGCGACATAAGTCCCGCGCCCGGTCTCGCCCTTGACCAGCCGCCGGCGCTCCGCCTCGCCATAGGCCCGGGTCACCGTGCCGAGCGTGACGCCGAGCTGATAGGCAAGCTCGCGCTGCGGCGGCAGCCGGTCGCCCTGGGCCAGCGACCCGGTGCGGATATCGGCCTCCAGCGCATCGGCGATCGCCAGATAGATCGGCCCTCCGGCCGCCTCGATGTTCGGAATCCACATTGTCATGAGAACAATGTTATCATTGACTGATACAATAACTCAATACACTTAGTGACTCCGTCAATTGTACCGATTGTATCAATATCGGCCGTTGTTTGTCCGGAGACACTTATGGACCTCGCCACCTTTTTCGCTTTTGCGGTGTTTGTCATCGTCATGACCGGCACCCCAGGCCCCGGCAACCTGACCTTCCTGGCGATCGGCGCTTCGGCGGGATATCGCACCGCGTTTCCGGTGATCCTCGCCTCGCAGATCGGCTACATGCCGCTGGCGATCAGCGTCGCCTATGGGCTCGGAGCCGTCATGGCCGGCGGCGGGCCCGTCGTCATGGTCTTCAAGGCGTTGAGCATGACCTATATGGCGTATCTCGCCTGGCGCATCATTTCGCTGACCGTCAAACCGAAGGGCGAGGTTGCGCTGCCGAGCTTCTGGGAAGGCGTGCTGATCCATCCGCTCAGTCCGAAGACCTGGGCGATGAACCTGGTGGCCTTTTCCACGTTTCTCGCCGGCAACGGCCTTGGCCTCCACCAAAATGCCCTGATCCTGGTTATCGGCTTCAGTCTCGGCGGACTGGTGTTCCATTCGCTCTGGGCGCTGGTGGGTGTCTCGATCCTCAAACTGATCGGCGACGGACCGCTGATGCGCGCGATTACGGTTGCCATGGCGATCGCAATGCTGGCGGCAACCGCGTGGGCTCTCCTGATGTAGGGGCCGCGGCAAGGAAACTTCGGCTCGGGACCGGACCATTCCTGGGCGTATCAATAAAGAAACGGCACGAATTTCCGTGTCCGGGCCGCATAGTCTTCGAAGGCCGCGCCATAGCGCTCGGCCAGATAGGCGTCGAGTGCCGGGATGTGGAAGAAGATGAAAGAGATCGCCATGAAACCCGGAACGGCAAGGGCGATCAGACTGTGGGTCAAGAATGCCCAGCCTGTGAAGAGCACCGTGTCGCCAAAATAATTGATATGCATCGACCAGGCGAACAGGCCGCCAGTGTAGCAGCGGCCGCGATTGGCCGGATCCTGCTTCCACCATTTTCGTTGCAGTTCCGACCAGGTGTTGAGAAAGGAGCCCGCAAGGACCAGCCCGAGCGCGACCCCATCCAGCAGGCCGAAGGGAACGGCGGCCTCACGCAAGGCACCGCTCCCCAGCAGCAGAAATGCGATTTCGAAGACCCCCATGAACGCCGCCAGGCCGAATACCTCGGAGTAGTCAACCTTCCGCGCCAGAAGATAGAAAAGCGTCACCAGATGACGCAGGACATAAAGGGCCGTGCAGACCAGGAGGACAAGGCCGCGCTGCGGGTCTGCGATCGTGACTTCGAGGCCGAGCAGGCCGCCCAGATGGCTCCAACCGCCAGCCAGCAGCAGCCACGCGCAGATGGCAAGGCTTGCCAGATGCAGCAGTGCGAAGATGGTTTTCTGGGGCAGAGACGCAGAATGTGTCCGGTTAACGCCTCCCGTCTGCACCATGTCGCTCTCCTTGTCTTTCGCAGCCCTTCCGGAAGAAGGCGTCATTTTCGTCCAAGTGGACTAAAAAGATTTCTAGACGCCGATGAATGATCCAGTCAATGTGTTTATCGACCAGTTGGACGAAATAATGCCGAAACAGATTGATCATGACGCCTACCGGCTGGAACTCGCCCGGAAGGCAGCGCCTCTTTTTTCCGAACATGGCTATTCCGGGCTTGGCATGCGCCGGGTCGCCGAGGAAATCGGCCTGTCAAAAAGCGCGCTTTATCACTATTTCCCGACCAAGAAGAGCCTGTTCCTGGCCTGCACGGAGACCGTCATGTCCGCAATGCAGGCGAGCGACGAGGAGCAGGAGGAGAACAAAACCGCGGCCGCCGCACTGATCGATTTTGCGAAAGACCTTGAACCCGGTTTTGCCAGCGAAATGTCGCTTCTCTTCGATTACCTGCGCGGCAAGACCCGGGAAGAAATCGCAGCCGATCCGGCCATGCGTCTGGCGAACGACCATCTGTTGCAACAGGTCGGCAAACTGACCGGGCCCGATCACGCGCAGAGCGTGCTCTGCATGCTGATGGGTGCGTTGCTGATGCGGTATTTCACCGGCGGCACCCTGCAGCTCGATGCACTGGCGCCGGCCCTGGAACGCCTGCGCTAGTTTCGGTCAAACGCCGGCAAACAGCCAAGCTCCCATTGAGGTCTCCAACTGGGACAGGGCGTTCGGCTGCGCCGGATGCAGGCGATCTGATCCTTCACCGCCGCATGTTCCGCAATTCTGCCTGCCATCTCTCCTCGAACGAGCCTTCGGCCTCGTACCGGCCGAGACCAATGTCCCGGCGCAGATCGTCCGGCAGGTCGTCCGCGCTCAGCCGGACATGGTCTCGGGAAGTCAGCCGGGCAAACACGGAACTGATAAGCGTTGTTAATGAAAAACCCGCAGTCTGGTGATGAGTCGCACAGCCGCAGTTTGTTTCGGAGGACTCGTACATGTCTGTAACTCCAGTTTCTTGTGAGCTACATATCGGCGCGTTCGGCTTGCCTTACCAACGAAATCTCGTAAGATATGCATAAGGGAGCTTTATGCATGATTGCCAACCTGCCGCCTTTGCCCGCCATCCGTGCCTTTGAGGCAGTCAGCCGTCACCTCAGCTTTACCAAGGCCGGCGACGAACTCGGCATGACCCAGGCGGCCGTCAGCTATCAGATCAAGATCCTGGAGGACAAACTCGGGTTTCAGCTGTTCCTGCGCCGGGCGCGGAAGATCGAGCTGACCGACAACGGCGCCCAGCTGGCGTCCCGCGTGATCGACGCCTTCGCCATGCTGCGCACCGCCTTCGAGGAGGTTTCAGAAAAGAATGCGGGCCAGCTGGTGGTCTCCAGCAACACGACCTTCGCCGTCAACTGGCTGGCCAACCGCCTGTTTCACTTCCAGATGCAGAACCCGGATGTCGGGGTGCGCATCGTGCCTTACGGACCCCATGCAACGCCGGAATTCGACGATTCGGATATCGTTATTTCGGCTTGCAAGGCGCCGCCCAAGAACTGGCTGGCCCATGAAATCGTCCGCGCCGATTTCACCCCCATGCTGAGCCCGGCGCTGGCCCAGACCATCGGCGGCGTGAAGAAGCCGGAGGACATCCTGAAACTGCCGCTGGTCGATCCGCAGGACCCCTGGTGGCAGATCTGGTTCGAAGAAGCCGGCCTCAAGGATGTTGATCTGAGCGGCCACCCGAGTTCGCGCATGGGGTCGCAGGCCCTTGAGGCCAACCGGGCCATCGCCGGTCAGGGGGTCGCGATCCTGACCCCCTATTTCTGCAAGACGGCATTGGAAAACGGCCAGCTGACCCAGCCCTTCAAGCTGACCTGCCGCGCGGACGATGAAAGCTGGTACCTGAGCTATCCGCCGGCACTCCGGACCAGCCGCAAGGTGCGGCTGTTCCGGGACTGGGTCCATTCGGAGCTGCAACGCGACGGCATGCCGGTCCTGTCGGCAATGGCCGTGGTTGCCTGAACCTTACTGGGTGAACACGATGGTCTTGTTGCCGACGATCATCACCCGGTTCTCCAGGTGGTACTTGACGGCGCGGGCGAGCACACGCGATTCGATGTCGCGGCCGCGGGCGACGAAATCGTCGGCTGACAGCGCATGGCTGACCCGTTCCGCGTCCTGTTCGATGATCGGACCTTCGTCGAGATCCGGCGTCACGTAGTGGGCCGTCGCGCCGATCATCTTGACGCCGCGCGCATGGGCCTGGTGATAGGGCTTGGCCCCCTTGAAGCTCGGCAGGAAGGAATGGTGGATGTTGATCACCTTGCCGAAGAGCCGCTTGGAAAGGTTATCGGACAACACCTGCATGTAGCGGGCCAGCACCACAAGGTCCGCCCCTGTTTCCTTGACGAGTTTCAGCAGCTTTTCTTCCTGCTCGCCTTTGTTTTCCTTGTTGACTGCCCAGTGATGATAGGGAATGCCCTCATGCTCGGCCGTGCGCTGGCTGTCGGTGTGGTTGGAGACGATCGCCACCACCTCGGCGTCCATCCAGCCGACGCGGATCTGGTAAAGCAGATGCAGCATGGCGTGGTCGAACTTCGACACCATGACAATGACCTTGGGCCGCTTGGCGGTGTCGACCAGCTTTGCCTTCATGTCAAAGCGGCTGATGACCGGATCGAGCGCCTTCTGCACGCTTTCCACCGTCACACCTTCGGGGGCGAGGATGGCGATGCGCAGGAAGAACTGGTTGGTAACCCGGTCCCAGAACTGGTCACTCTCGGCGATATTGGCACCGAAATCCGCCAGTTCCGTCGTGACCGCCGCCACGATCCCGGGTTTGTCCGCGCAGGACAGGGTCAGAACGAAAAGGCTGTTCGCCATGGTCTTCCAGTCTCCAATCACGCGGGAGCTTCCCGCTGCCTGATGTTCCCGGCCTGCCCGTCGCGGCAGGCTCCGGACCCTTTCGCGCGAGGCCCGCACAAGGCGCCGGACCCCGGCCGGTATCGCGGCCTCTCAGTCTCTATTCTCCACCAGCTTCCCTGGTGGTTTGAACCTGCATATGCGGCACCGCAACACGAATTTCCGACAGGCCTGCGGATTAGCTCCCGCCATTGGCGGTCATCTCTCCGCAGGAATGCGGAGAGGAGGCCTGCGGGCCAGGGAAAGCTTTGATGCCTGCAACATCGCGCGGCACGGTGCGCGGGATCATTTTCCAGCCTCGGTCACGGGAAGGTCCACCGGACAAAACCCGATTCGATTGCAGCATTAACCACGTTTTTCATTAGAATTTTAATCAAATTCTACGAGCCTTGGCGCGGGGGACACGTTTGTAATCCGTAACCGACAAGGCTGCCCGTCATGCGCCAGCACCTCATCGCCTGGACCCTTTTCCTTGGTTTGACCGCCTCCCTGGCAGGCTGCGGCTCCGTCGCCGGTGTCACCGGCATGGGCTGGATGACCGCGTCGCACAATTCCATCGATTACAACGACAGTTCCTGGTGCGTGCCGCGCAAACTGAAAAAGGTCCTGAACCGCGTCGCCGCGCGTTATGGCCATGTTACCGTCAGCTCCACCAAGCGCTGGTGGCTGGAAAACTGGTGGAAGGGTGGCGCGAAGGATTCCTATCACCTCAACTGCCGCGCAGTGGATTTCTCCGTCGGCGGCGACCCGTCGTCCGTCATCGCCTTCCTGAAGGCACAGCCGGAAGTCGGGGGCTACAAGCACTATTCCTCCGGCCACTATCACATCGATACGGGCCCGCGCCGGAGCTGGTAAAGACCCGGTCAGGCCGAAACGCTACTTCAGCTCACCGAGCTCAAGCGCCATTTCCCAGGCAACCGGATCGAAGCCGATGAAGTTCTTGGCTTCGCCCTCGACAATCGGGCGTTTGATGACAGACGGATTGTCGATCATCACGTCCAGTGCGCTCCTGGGGTCGGTGACGCCGTCTTGCGTTGCCTCGTCCAGTCGCCGCCAGGTGGTGCCGCGTTTGTTCAGAACAGTGTCCCACCCGAATTCCCCCACGAACTTCGCCAGCTTGTCCGCATCGACGCCGTCCTTCTTGTAGTCGTGAAACTCATACGCAATGCCAGCTTCCTCGAGGAACTTCCGCGCTTTCTTGACGGTGTCGCAATTCTTGATGCCGTAGACTTTCATGCCATTCTTCCAAATTGTACTGGTTGCCCCCGAATGTGCCGACTGAGACGCAGGATGCAAGGTCTACAGGACGCAAAACACTGCCTGGGGAAAACCGGCGGCACCGGACAATCGAACCTGTCCGCTTGACCGCGCAAGCCGGGCGCGCTTGAAGTGGAAGAGGGCGGCCCGACCGGCGCGCACCTGCGGACCCTGACCGGAGATCAAAACTGCATGAGCGTAGAGGCATCCGCAAAGAGCCCGGCCGACCGCTCCGGAACCAATGGCAAGGCGAAGGCGCCTGCCAGGCGCGGCATGTTGGGCCGGGGCAACTGGCGCCAGCGGGCGCGGCTGTGGAGCGGCCTCATCCTTTTCACCTTCTGCCTCAGCCACTTTTCCAATCACGCGCTCGGCATCATCTCCTTCGAGGCAATGGACCGGGCATCGAACTGGCACTACGCCGTGTGGCGCAGCCCGCTTGGCGAAGCGGTGCTGGTCCTGGCCGCGCTGACCCATGTTCTCCTGGCACTCTGGCGGACCAGCAAACGGCGGACGCTGAGAATGTCCCGCTGGGAACTCGCCCAGCTCACCCTCGGCCTCTACATTCCCTGGCTGCTGATCCCACACGTCACCACCACCATAGGCGCTGCCAAGGAATTCGGCTTTTCGCCGGCATATGAGCAGATGCTGACCATTCTCTGGCCCAACCTGGCGGTGAACCAATCCGTGCTGCTGCTGGTGGTGTGGACCCATGCGATGATCGGCCTGCATTTCTGGCTGCGGCTTTTTCCGGTCTACAAGCGTCTGATGCCCGTTGCTGCGGCCTTCGCAGTCGCGGTGCCGGTGCTGGCGCTCTGGGGCTGGATCGAGGCGGCACGGCGGCTGGCCCTGACGCGGGAGGTCGTGCTGAAGGTAACGCCGGAACAGCAGGCCTGGGTCTATGACGTTGTGGATCAGTTCCGGGCCGTCGTCTTCGGCCTGATCGCCGTCAGCCTGCTCGCGATCCTCGTCCGTTATCTTCTTAGCCTCAAGGCCCGCAGCCTCACCATCACCTATCCGGGCGGCCTTGCCATCAAGGCACAGCCGGGGGCAACGCTCCTGGAGATCAGCCGCATGAACAACGTACCGATCGCCTCGGTTTGCGGCGGGCGGGCCCGCTGTTCCACCTGCCGCGTCAAGGTGCTGGACGGAGCCAGGCATCTGGCGAAGCCGAGTGTTGCCGAAACATCCGTGCTGTCGCGCATCGGGGCAGGCGAGCAGATACGCCTTGCCTGCCAGATCCGTCCCGAACATGACGTTTCCGTCCAGCCGCTGGTGCCGGTCAAGGCCAGCGCCATTGCAGGCGATCACCTGCAGGATGCCTATTACTGGGGTGTGGAGCAGGATGTGGTGGTGATGTTCGTGGACCTGCGCAATTTCACCGGCATCACCGAATCCCAGCTCGCCTATGACGTCGTCTATCTGCTCAACAGCTATCTGGACCAGGCATCCGCGGCGATCAGGGATGAGGGTGGGTATGTCGACAAGTTCATCGGCGACGGCATCATGGCCATCTTCGGCATGGAAACGAACGCTGTCACCGGCGCCCGGCAGGCGCTTGCCGCCTGCCGCCGCATCGAGGCAGTGATGACTGCGCTCAACACGGAGAAAGGGCCGCAGTTTCGCGACCCGATCCGTCTCGGCATCGGCCTGCATCTCGGACCGGCCATTCTTGGCCGGATCGGCGCTGCGGGCGCTTCCGGATCCCGCGGCGGGCTGACAGCGCTCGGCGATGTCGTCAACACCGCCAGCCGGCTGGAGTCGGAAAACAAGAATCACGGCAGTTTCCTGATGGTGTCGCAGGCGGTGGTTGACGCCGCCGGTGCCCGAATCGAAGGCGCGGAACCTGCCGAAATAAAGGTACGCGGCAAGGAGACCCCCTTGCAAATCCTTGCCGTGAAAAGCTTAAATGGCCTCCGTCTGACGGACGGCGCCGCCGCCTGATCCCAACGTTTCAATCCCCGGAGCCTTTCAAGGGAGCTTTCGTGAGCCGGACCTATTCGCCCCGCGACATGCTGGAGAAACTGATCTCCTTCAACACCGTGTCGGATCGCAGCAATCTCGACCTGATCGCCTTTGTCGAGGACTATCTCGCCGGCTGGGGCCTCGCCCCGCAGAGGGTTTCGGACGAAACCGGTACCAAGGCGGCGCTCTTTGCCCGGATCGGCCCGGAAGCCGATGGCGGCGTCGTGCTGTCGGCCCATACCGATGTGGTCCCGGTCGAGGGCCAGGCCTGGTCGCGAGATCCCTTCACCGCATGGGAGGAGGACGGCCGGCTATACGGACGCGGATCGGCCGACATGAAGGGCTTTGCCGCAACCGTCCTCGCCAAGGTGCCGAAGTTCCTCGATGCAAATCTGACACGGCCGCTGCACATCGCCCTTTCCTATGACGAGGAAACCAGCTGCGATGGCGCCCGTGCGCTGATTCCGGCAATGCTGGCGGCCGGTCCCCGCCCGGCGATGGTGATCGTCGGCGAACCTACGCGCATGAAAGTGGTAACCGGCCACAAGGGAATCACCATCCTGAAAACCCGGATCCAGGGCCATCCGGTGCATTCCAGCCAGCTGCATCGCGGCGTCTCCGCCATTTCGGCCGCCGCAAGGCTGATCGGCTGGCTCGACGGCAAGACCGCCGAGAACAAGGCAAAGGCCGACCCGGAATGCCCCTTCGAGCCGCCCTATACGACCCTCCATTGCGGCGTCATCGAAGGCGGGCAGGCGCATAACATCACCGCTCAAAACTGCGAGTTCGTCACCGACATCCGCCTGCTGCCGGGCGAGAAGGCCGAGGACTGGGTGGCAGCCTATCGCCGCTTTGCGGAGGAGGACGTGTTGCCGCCGATGCAGGCGATCGCCCCCAGCTGCCGTATCGACATCAAGGAATTGGCCTATGTGCCCGGGCTCGCCGAAGAGCCGGACGGGCTTGCTGAGCGGACGGTCCGGCGGCTGACCGGCGACAATGCCCGCAACGTCGTGGTCTATGCCACCGAGGGCGGTCTCTTTCAAACTCATGGCCTGTCGGCGGTCGTTTGCGGCCCCGGCTCCATCGACCAGGCGCACCAGCCCGACGAATTTATCGAGCTTTCCGAACTCGACCGATGTTCTGCCTTTCTCGACCGCCTGATTGACGGAATGTCGCAATTAGACAGTTAAACGGGTTTGAACACAGAGAGTTACGGTGTCATAGTTCACTCTGACAACATGGGCGTGCGGTCATCGCAGAGCTGGGTGTCCATGGAAAAATCCGGAAACCGGAATAAACGAGGGGATTATGGACAAAAAACATGTCGTCGTCGCCGCGACGCTGATTGCGGCGGTATCGGGGTCTGCTGTTCAGGCGGAAACACTGAAATATGCCTTCCAGGGGACGCTCAACGCCCTGGATCCCTACAGCCTCAACGAGACCTTCACCCTGTCGTCGCTCGGCAATACCTATGAAGGCCTGACCCGGCGCGGCGAAGACCTTTCCATCGAACCGGCGCTTGCCGAAAGCTGGGAAATCGTTGATCCGACCCGCTGGCGCTTTCACCTGCGCAAGGGCGTCAAGTTCCACAATGGCAGCGATTTCACCGCCGAGGATGTCGCCTTCTCCGTCGACCGCGTCCGCTCCGAAGGCTCCGACCTGACGACGCGCGTTCCTGACGATGCCAAGGTCGAGATCGTCGACGATTATACGGTCGATTTCGTCCTTTCCAGCCCGAACCCGATCCTGCACTACGAGTGGGATACGTTCTACATCATGGACAAGGAGTGGACGACCGAGAACGACGCGGTCAAGGTCACCTCCGCCTCCGATACGACGGCGAACCATGCGGCGCTGCACGCCAACGGCACAGGCCCGTTCAAGATCACCAGCCACGAAGCCGGCGTGAAAACGGTCTACGAGAAATTCGACGGCTGGTGGGACACGCCGACCCATAACCTCGATACGGTGGAATTCACGCCGATCGGCTCCGACGCCACCCGAGTTGCCGCGCTGCTCTCCGGCGAGATGGACATGGTCTATCCGATCCCGGTGCAGGACATCAAACGCATCAACGACAATGCCGGCACCGTTGCCCTGACCGGGCCGGAGCTGCGGACCATCTTCCTCGGCATGGACCAGATGCGCGACGAGCTGCTCTATTCCAGCGTCAAGGGCAAGAACCCGCTGAAGGACGCGCGCGTGCGCAAGGCCTTCTATCAGGCGATCGACATCGAGGCGATCAAGAAGAAGGTGATGCGGGACCTCTCCGAGCCGACCTCGATCATGATCTCGCCGCTGCTCTTCTCCAAGTCTGGCGAATTCGAGCGCTATCCGTATGACACGGAAGCTGCCAAGGCCCTGCTGGCGGAAGCCGGCTATGCGGATGGATTTTCCATCGGTATGGACTGCCCGAACGACCGCTATGTCAATGACGAGGCGATCTGCCAGGCGGTCGCCGCGATGCTCGCCCGCATCGGCGTGAAGGTTGACCTGAACGCCCAGCCGAAAGCCAAGTATTTTGCAAAGATCCTGGCTTCCGGCGGTTACGATACGTCGTTCTACCTGCTGGGCTGGACACCGGGCTCGCTCGACAGCTGGAACGTGCTTTCCAACCTGATGAACTGCCGCGACGAGTCCGGCAAGGGCTCGCCGTTCAACAATGGCGGCTTCTGCGACGAAAAGATCGACGAGCTGACGGCGAAGGTTCTGGTGGAGAACGATACCGATAAGCGCGACGAGATGATCGCCGAAATCTACCGCATCAGCCACGACAACGCCTATTACCTGCCGCTGCATCAGCAAAGCCTGGCCTGGGGCGTGTCCGACAAGGTCAACCTTGTCCAGCGCGCCGACAACCAGTTCAAGTTCCGTTTCGTGACCAAGAACTGATCTGACGGCAACGCGATTGACGCCCCCGGCGCCGCCGGGGGCGTATTTTCATAAAAACACTTGAAGAGCCGATATGATTGGATTTGCAACGCGCCGCATCGTGCAGGCGATGATTGTCATGCTGGTGGTTGCGCTGCTTGCTTTCACCATGTTCCGTTTTGTCGGCGATCCCATCAACCAGATGGTCGGTATCGAAACCTCGCTGGAGGAGCGCGAGGCGCTGCGCGAGCGGCTTGGCCTCAATGATCCGGTTCCCGTGCAGTTCCTGCGCTTCGTTACGAAGGCAGCGCAATTCGATTTCGGCACCTCCTACCAGTTCCGCCAGCCGGTGGCCGAACTCTTTGCAAAGCGCATTCCGGCAACGCTGGAACTCAGTTTTGCCTCTGCCCTCTTTGCGTTGGTTGTCGGCATCCCGATGGGCATCTATGCGGGTCTGAACCGGGAATCGCCTGTCTCCAAGCTGTTCCTCTCCGTGTCCCTCGTCGGCATATCGCTGCCGACATTCTTCATCGGCATCCTTCTGATCTTCCTCTTTTCCGTAACGCTGCAATGGCTGCCGAGCTTCGGCCGCGGCGAAACCGTGCAGATCGGCTCCTGGTGGACCACCGGTTTCCTCACAGTGTCCGGCCTGAAAGCCCTGATCCTCCCGTCGATCACGCTCGGTCTTTACCAGATGACGCTGATCATGCGGCTCATACGCGCCGAAATGCTGGAAGTCATCCGCACCGACTACATCAAGTTCGCCCGCGCCCGCGGCCTGCCGGACAGGCTGGTGAATTTCCGCCATGCATTGAAGAATTCGCTGGTGCCGGTCATCACCATCACCGGTCTGCAGCTCGGTTCGATCATCGCCTTCGCCACCATCACCGAAACCGTGTTCCAGTGGCCGGGCATGGGCCTCATGTTCCTGCAGGCGGTGCAGAATGTCGACATTCCGATCATGTCCGCCTATCTGCTTTTGACCGCGTTCCTGTTCGTGACGATCAATTTCATCGTCGACATTCTCTATTTCTTCATCGATCCGCGCTTGCGCGTCGGCCGGCCCTAAGGGAGAGCGCACATGCCCTTCGTCACCAACGAAGAAGCCAAGGCGGCCGTCCAGGACCGCAGCGGGCCGGTGCCGACACCGGGACGCATGAGCCGCATTCTGGACAGCGACCTGTTTCACTCGTTCCTGAAGTCGAAGGTCACGGTGATCGCGGCGATCGGCACGACGATCCTGTTCCTGCTGGCCTTTCTCGCGCCCTGGATCGCGCCGCACGACCCGTTCGATCTCGCGTCCATTTCGATCATGGATGCACGCGTACCGCCTGTGTGGATGGAATATGCCGATCCGCGTTTCCTGCTGGGCACGGACGACCAGGGCCGCGACATGCTCTCCGGCATCTTCTACGGCATGCGGATCTCGCTGATCGTCGGCTTTTGCTCCGTCATTGCCGCGGCCAGTATCGGCATTACGCTCGGCCTCGTCGCCGGTTACATGGGCGGGCGGGTCGATGCGATCATCATGCGCATCGCCGACGTCCAGCTGACCTTCCCCTCCATCCTGATTGCGCTTCTGATCGACGGCATCGCCAACGGCATTTTCGGCAATCTCGACCGGGAAGTGTTCGCTTTCTACATCCTGATCGTTGCACTGGCCCTGTCCTTCTGGGTGCAATATGCGCGCACCGTGCGCGGCTCGACCATGGTTGAGAAGAACAAGGAATATGTGCAGGCCGCCCGCGTGATCGGCCTGCCGTCAATCATCATCATGGCCCGGCATATCCTGCCGAATGTCATAGGCCCGGTGCTGGTGATTGCGACGATCAACCTCGCGCTTGCCATCGTGACGGAGGCGACACTGTCCTTCCTCGGCGTCGGCATGCCGCCCACCCAGCCCTCGCTCGGTACGCTTATCGCTGTCGGCAACGACTTCCTCTATTCGGGCGAATGGTGGATTGCGATCTTCCCGGGCGTGGCCCTTGCCCTCCTGGTGCTCAACGTCAACCTCCTGGGCGACTGGCTGCGCGACGCCCTCAACCCGAAACTCAGGTGAGGCGGCATGAGCGTTCTTCAGATCAAGGACCTCAGGGTCGAGTTTCCGGGCCGCAAGTCCGTCTTCGTTGCCGTCGACGACGTCACGTTGAGCGTCGAGGCCGGCAAGGTGCTGGGTGTCGTCGGCGAATCCGGGGCCGGCAAGTCGACGGTCGGCAATGCGGTGATCGGCCTTTTGCAAGAACCCGGGCATATTGCGGGCGGCGAGGTCTTCCTGCACGGCAAGCGCATCGACAAATTGCCCTATCGCGACATGCGCAAACTGCGCGGCCGCAAGATCGGCATGATCTTTCAGGACCCGCTGACGTCGCTGGACCCGTTGCAGACGGTCGAAAGCCAGCTGGTCGAGACCATCCGCACCCATCTGCCGCTGTCCGCAAAGGCCGCACAGAAGCGTGCGGTGGAACTGATCGAAGCTGTCGGCATCCCCAATGCGGGCGAGCGGATCACGCAGTATCCGCACCAGTTTTCCGGCGGCATGCGCCAGCGCGTGGTGATCGCCCTGGCGCTCTGCGCCGAGCCCGAGCTGGTGATTGCAGACGAGCCGACGACCGCGCTCGATGTTTCCATCCAGGCACAGATCCTGGAGCTGATGAAAAAGCTCTGCCGCGAGCGCAACGTCGCCATGCTGGTGATCACGCACGATATGGGCGTCATTGCCGACATCACCGATCATGTGGCGGTGATGTATCATGGTGAACTGGTGGAATATGGCGAGACCACGCAGGTTCTGGGCGCGCCGAACCATCCCTATACGAAGAGCCTGATTTCCGCCGTGCCGCGGCCAGACATCAAGGTGCGGCGCTTTCCGGTGGTGGACTACATCGAGAAGGCCGGCACCCCCAAGAAGCAGATCGACATTGCGACCCACTGGTTGGGAAAATCGCGCGACTATGAGAAAGTCTCCGGCCCGCTGGTGCAGATCCGCGACCTCGACATGCGCTTTGAAACAAGGGGGTCCATCTTCCCTTCCAAACGGAAGTATTTTCAGGCGGTCAAGAAGGTCAGCTTCGATATTCAGGAAGGCGAGACCTTCGGCCTTGTCGGCGAGAGCGGCTCCGGCAAGTCGACCATTGCCCGCCTCATCACCGGTCTCTACGAACCGTCGGGCGGTTCGATCCTGTTCGGCACGACCGAGCTGACTTCCCTGCGCAACCGGCGCGAAGTTCTTGCCATGCGCCGGCAGATGCAGATGATCTTCCAGGATCCCTATTCGTCGCTGAACGCGCGCATGCGGGTCAGCGACATCATTGCCGAGCCGATCAAGTTCCACAGACTGGCCTCCAGCAACGCGGAAGTGCGCCAGATCGTCGACGATCTTCTCGACCATGTCGGCCTTGGTGTGGCTGCGGGCAAGAAATTTCCGCACGAATTCTCGGGCGGCCAGCGCCAACGTATCTCCATCGCCCGGGCGCTTGCTACAAGACCTCGCTTTCTCATCTGCGACGAGCCGACCTCCGCGCTCGACGTGTCGATCCAGGCCCAGATCCTGAACCTTCTGAAGGACCTGCAGGAAGAACTGAGCCTTACCATGCTCTTCATCAGCCACGACCTGGCGGTTATCCGGCAGATGTGCAATCACATCGGGGTCATGCGCAATGGCGAACTCTGCGAGGTCGCCGAATGCGACCAGCTTTTCGAGACGCCGCAGCATGCCTATACGCGCGAGCTTTTGAACCTCATGCCGTCGCTGGAGCTGCTGTCGCGTGCCAACCTGACAACGGCCTGACCATTGTTGCAAGATCCGGGTGCAACCCGGATCTCCTCCGGCACCGTCAAGTCCTTGAAGATGAGTCTTTTTTCAGATTCGCCTGAGTCCCGGGCTTGACTCGCCTGGCGGTCCCGATTCTCCGATGGCCGCCGTCCAATAACCACAAACGAGTCCCGAGGCGGCAGAATTTGCCGCCCATTCCGGTCTGTCCGCGCGCACCAAATAAAAACCTCCGGACTTTGCAGAGAACCAGGTTGGTTAACGCGTCTTAAGGATTTCCGTTTCGACTTACACTTTGGCTTTTTCTATGTAAAAGGGAGGGCCAACAGACCCTCCCATCAATATTTCTCACCCATTGATGAATTTTGTCCCGTGGACACTAAACACGAGCCCCTTAAATACGACGCGACTTCAAGAATATGCACTTGAACTCTACTGCGAATATTTTCGCCGCCAAGGGTCTGACTGCCCAAAAGCCCGGCAGAAATGTACTGGTCCTGTGCAGGTGAGAGGCACTTTGCCCGCTGAAGTGACTCAGCGGCATTGCCTGAAAAATCCGGCTCCCGCATTTTCAACCTGTCGCCCGGGAGATCCTACAGCACCCTCCAGTACTCCCGCCTAGCGCCAATCACTGAATTTGAAACACACGAAAGCCGTCCGGCCATGCCGAAACCGTCCATGATTTCAGCGCTTTGGTTCTTTTTCCTGTCACTCGCCACCGCGTTTCTCGCTCTGGCGTCGTGGGCCTCGCTTTCCCATGACGGCCACGATACCAGCGCGATAGAAGTTTTCGGCACATACAGCGCCTTAATTTTCAGCATGTTTTCTGCGATTTTTTCGCTGCTTGGCCTGTCGTTCTCGCTCAACACCGCTGTCGGCCGTCCGCTGACCCTTGCCACCGTCGCAGTCAGCACGCTGCTGCTCGGGATCACGGCTGCTTTCCAGCTTGCGCCGGCGGCGTCGGCAGAGGCGAACACGCCCGCACTTGCTGCCGCCTTGCTGATGGCGCTGCGGGCCTTCGGCGTTGTGCTGCTGCCACCGCGTGGCGACCAGAGCGGCCTCGCATCGGCCGGTTGGTCGCTTGCTCTGGCAACTGTCTCCGGCGCGCTCTGGTGGGTGCTGGATGCTGCTTTGGCAGCCCCTGTGGCAGCCACCGTGCTGCTGCTCTCCTGGCCGCAGCTGATCGACGGCATCAATGCTTTCGCCGACAAGATCTTCCTGCGGGCCGCCGAGGCTGCCGGTGCCAGGAACCTGACCGCGGCAAGCTTCACCAAGATCGCCCGGGCCCGCGACATCCTGATCGACAAGGCGGCCGTCATGTCCGGCCCGGACCTGATGGTGACCAATGTCATGGCCTTCAACAATGAGCCGAAGACCTTGCTGGCGGTGGCCGCATCCGCGGAGGCCGGCTCCAGCCACCCGGTTGCCCAGGCGCTGCGCCAACTGGCAAGCCAGTGGCAGGTCACCCTCAAAAGGCCGGACCGCTTCGAGCCGACACCGGGTCTTGGGGTCGTTGCGCTGCTTGGCGGCCAGACCGTAGGCATCGGCACGACGGACCTCTTGAAGAAACTCAGGATCGACAGCTTCACCGCCGACGCCATTGCCCGCTCTCTGGAAGCAGACGGCAAAACCGTGCTGCGTGTTGCCGTTGGCGGCCGTGTGGTCGGCGTACTCGGCCTGGAAGGGACCCTGCGCCAGGACGCCGGTGTCGCCGGCATGGCTCTGCGCCAGGAGGGGCTCGTTCCCTGGCTCTTCAGCGGCGACGGGGCCAATACCCGTGCGGCGCTGGCCGGCATGCTTGGACTGGAGCTGACCGACGACCCGAAACCGGGCGAAACCGCCCTGGAAGCGGCCGCACGCGGTTTTGCCGGCACATCGCCGCTTGTGCTGACCCTGTCTCAAGACCGGATGTCGCTGGAGCTGCGGGACGGCTCGGCGCCGGAGGACGGCAGCACAGCCGCCCGCATAGCGCCGATTGCCGCCAGCAATACGGACGATATCGGCGCCTTCCCCGCGCTGAAGGCCCTCGCCATGCGGCGCACGCTCCTGGCGGTACAGGCACGGCGTCTGCTTTGCAGCCTGTGGCTTCTGGCCGGGCTTGCCGGGGCCAGCACACTTGCCCCGCTCGCAACCGCACCTCTGCTCTTCGCGCTCTGCCTCGCGATCCTGTGGGTCTTCGCGCGCTTCTCCGTCGCCGACACGCTGCGCAAGGCGGGGTAGGAGCAAAAGTCTCACATGATGAGACCAATTTGAGCTACGGCTGTCTTTACAGTTTTCGGGAACAGGTGTTTATCGGCGTTCTACGACTGCGTTGAGGGACGAGGCGCCATGAGCGACACAAAGACACCGAAGCTGCGATCTGCCGCCTGGTTCGACAATCCGGACAATCCCGGCATGACCGCGCTCTACATCGAGCGCTACCTCAATTTCGGTATCACACGGGAAGAGTTGCAGTCCGGCAAGCCGATCATCGGCATCGCCCAGACCGGCTCGGACCTGTCACCCTGCAACCGGCATCATCTCGAGTTGGCCAAGCGCGTGCGCGAGGGCATCCGCGACGCCGGCGGTATCGCGTTCGAGTTCCCCGTGCACCCGATCCAGGAGACCGGCAAGCGCCCGACGGCAACGCTCGACCGCAACCTTGCCTATCTCGGCCTCGTCGAATTGCTCTACGGTTACCCGATCGACGGCGTGGTGCTCACCATCGGCTGCGACAAGACCACGCCCGCCTGCCTGATGGCGGCTGCGACGGTCAACATTCCGGCAATCGCGCTTTCCGTCGGGCCGATGCTGAACGGCTGGTACAAGGGTGAGCGCACCGGGTCCGGCACCATAGTCTGGAAGGCCCGGCAGATGCTGGCGGCCGGCGAGATCGACTATAACGGCTTCATGGATCTGGTCGCCTCCTCCGCCCCCTCGGTCGGCTATTGCAACACCATGGGCACGGCGACGACCATGAACTCGCTTGCCGAGGCGCTCGGCATGCAGCTTCCGGGGTCGGCCGCCATCCCTGCGCCCTATCGCGAGCGCGGCGCAATTTCCTACGAGACCGGCAAGCGCATCGTCGACATGGTGCGCGAGGACCTGAAGCCGTCCGACATCATGACGCGCGAAGCCTTCGAGAACGCCATCGTCGTCAACTCCGCCATCGGCGGCTCCACCAACGCGCCGATCCACCTCAACGGCATCGCCCGCCATCTCGGTGTCGAGCTCGACAATGACGACTGGCAGGCGATCGGCCATGACGTGCCGCTGCTGGTCAACCTGCAGCCGGCCGGCGAGTATCTTGGCGAGGATTATTTCCATGCGGGCGGCGTCCCGGCCGTCATCGCCGAACTGATGCGCCACGGCAAGTTGCCGCATCCGGGTGCGAAAACCGCCAACGGACGCTCCATCGGCGAGAATTGTGATGGGACCACCACCGACCTGCCGGAGGTGATCAAGCCTTATGACGCACCGATGAAAGAGAAAGCCGGGTTCATCAACCTGAAAGGCAATCTCTTCGACAGCGCCATCATGAAGACAAGCGTGATTTCGGAAGAGTTTCGCGGCCGCTATCTCTCCAACCCGGACGACCCGGAGGCCTTCGAAGGCCGGGCGGTGGTCTTCGAGGGACCGGAAGACTATCACCACAATATCGATAACCCGGATCTTCAGATCGACGAGCATTGCATGCTCTTCATCCGCGGCACCGGTCCGATCGGTTATCCGGGCGGTGCAGAAGTGGTCAACATGCAGCCACCCACAGCCCTGATCAAACGCGGCGTCACATCGCTGCCCTGTATCGGTGACGGCCGCCAGTCGGGAACGTCCGGCTCGCCGTCGATCCTGAACGCGTCCCCGGAAGCCGCCGCCATGGGCGGGCTGGCACTGCTGAAGACCGGCGACCGGGTGCGCATCGACCTGAAGAAAGGCACAGCCGATATCCTCATTTCCGATGAGGAACTTGCGCAGCGCAGGGCGGACCTGGAAGCCGCTGGTGGTTTCAAGGTCGCCGAGAGCCAGACGCCCTGGCAGGAGATCCAGCGTGCGATGATCGGCCAGTTCGATAAGGGCATGGTGCTGGAACCGGCGGTGAAATACCGGGACGTTGCCCACACCAAGGGGCTGCCGCGGGACAATCACTGAGCGCTCGCAAACAAGCGCACAACACGCACTGTTGTCACCCCGGGCGACCGGAGGGAGACCCGGGGCCCACTCGTTTCCAGAGAGCTGAAGTGGGGGACACCTTCTTCAAGAACGTTGTGCGCTTCGATAATTGGCTCTGCGAGTAGGCCCCGGATCGGCGCTTCGCTTGTCCGGGTGACACCGTGGACGTGATTGGCAGACTTGTTTCAGGAGGAGGACGCCCCCAAGCGATGGCCGTCCTATTTCCGGCGATGAGGTTTACCGGGTCACTGGTCTGCGCTGCCGCTTCGCCCGGAATGACAACTCTGATAGTGTCGCGTTTCAGAATTTCAGGGCAGGCCGTCATTGCATCAATCGCAACTTCCTGCTTGACGATTACGTAAACGGCATGCTTCAAGAAGGCAACCGGGCGAAAGCCCAATTCAGATGGGAGAAAACAACATGTCCTTGGAACAGCTCACCGAAGGCGTCCGCGCGAAAGTGGCCGATGGCGGCATCGACGAAAGCGTCAAGTTCGACCTCGGCGAGACCGGCGTCATCTTCCTGCAAGGCTCCAACGTCTCCAACGACGACGCCGATGCCGACTGCACCATCAAGATGTCCGCCGATGATCTCGGCGACATGCTGTCCGGCGACCTGAACCCGACCGCAGCCTTCATGGGTGGCAAGATGCAGGTGGAAGGCGACATGAGCGTTGCCATGAAGCTCGGCAGCATCGTCTGAGACAGGCCGGTTTTCAAAGCAGAAACCTTGCTAACCGGCTCCCGCGGGAGCCGGCTTTTTTATGGGCAAACCTCCGCACTCCAACCTCATCCTGAGGAAGCGCGTAGCGCTGTCTCGAAGGATGGGCCGTTTGGCTCAAGAGTGTGTCGCCCATCCTTCGAAACGGACCTTCGGTCCTCCTCAGGATGAGGTTGGAGAGTGGAGAGGGACCAGAAAAACGGCGGCCCGAGAGCCGCCGTTTCAAGTTTCTGGATGGTCCGGACCGTTACCGGTTTGTGATTATTTCCGGGCCCATCAGGCTGTAGGGAAGCCAGGTGGAGATTGCCGGGACGTAGGTGACGAGGATCAGGAACAGGAGCAGGATCAGAACGAACGGCGCTGCCGCCCGCACCACCTGCACCAGACTCATTCCCGTTATCCCCGACGTCACGAACAGGTTGAGCCCGATCGGCGGCGTGATCATGCCGATTTCCATGTTCACCACCATGATGATGCCGAGATGGATCGGGTCGACGCCGAGTTCCATGCCGATCGGGAACACCACCGGTGCCACGATCAGCAGGAGACCCGAAGGCTCCATGAACTGGCCGCCGAGCAGCAGCAGCAGGTTGACCGCGATCAGGAAAGTGAACCAGTTGAACCCGGCCCCGACCATCAGATCCGTGATCGCCTGCGGAATGCGTTCCGACGTCAGGACGTGTGCAAAGAGCAGCGCGTTGACGATGATGAACATCAGCATGATCGTCGTCTTCGCCGCATCCACCATCACCTTCTTGGTGTCCTGGTGGAACATGGCCGGCAGGAACTTCCAGACGATGAGGCCGATGTTGCGGCCCCAGATCGACACGCCGGTGCCGAGTGTTGCCGGAAGCTCGGCCGGGGAGAGCTTGTGGCGCAGAACCGGGTAGGCGATCAGGGCAGCAATCAGCACGATGGCGCTGTCGATGCCGTAGAAGCCCTGGCGGTCGGTGAAAGCGTAGGCGAGGCTGGACCAGACGAACATGGCGATGATCGCATAGGTGATCGACTTGAACCCGGCCAGACCCAGCGGGCCGTCTTTTTCCTGTACCCAGCGGACGCCCGTCAGCGGGCCCATGTCGCGATAGACGAAGAGGGCCACGAGGCAGGCGTAAACGGCGGCGACGGCGGCGGCTTCCGTCGGCGTGAAGATGCCGCCATAGATGCCGCCAAGGATGATGACCATCAGGAACAGGCCGACGGCTGCTTCCGTCATGGCGTGCCAGATTTCCTTGAAGCCCGGCCAGGGCTGTGCCGGCAGGTTCTTGATGCGCGCCATGACATAGATGGCGATCATCAGCATCAGACCGGCAATCAGTCCCGGCACGACCCCTGCGAGGAACATGCGGCCGACGGAAACGTTGGTTGCCGCCGCATAGACCACCATCACGATGGAGGGGGGGATGAGGATGCCAAGCGTACCCGCGTTGGCGATGACGCCGGCTGCGAATTCCTTGGTGTAGCCCGCCTGGCGCATGCCGGCGATGGCAATGGTGCCGATGGCAACCACGGTCGCCGGCGAGGAGCCGGAGAGCGCGGCGAACATCATGCAGGCGAAGACGCCGGCAATCGCGAGACCGCCCCGGATCGACCCGACAGAAGCGATCGAGAAGCGGATGATGCGCTTGGCAACGCCGCCCGTCGACATGAAGGCGGAGGCCAGGATGAAGAACGGGATCGCCAGGAGCGTGTAGTTCTGCGAGGCCGTGAACAGCTGCAGGGCTACCGACGAGATGGAGTCGTTGGAGAAGATGGCGATCGCCAGAACGCTGGACAGGCCAAGCGAAATGGAGATCGGGACGCCCAGGAACAGAAAGCCGAGGACGAGGATAAAGAGAATTGCTGCTTCCATGGCCCCGCCTCAGTCCTTCAGAACGTCTTTGTTTTCGGCAACGAGGTCTTCGGCCTCATGTGCCGCGATCATCATCTCGCGTTCGCCGGTGATGATCTGCCAGGCTGCCTGGATGCAGCGGAACAGGAAGAGCGCAAGCCCTATGGGCAGGATCAGATAGGCAATCCAGCGCTGGACGCGTTCCTTGGTTCCGAAATTTTCGATGATGTAGTCGGGATAACGCAGGTCATCGAGGCCGATGCCGATCTTGTACATCTTCGACCAGTAGTCGATGGCTCCGCCCCTCGTATCGAGGCCGAAGATATGCAGCCATTCGGACCAGAGCAGCGTCAATGCATAGGCAACGCCGCACAGGGCGCCGAACACGGCAGCCGCCCGGAAGAGTGGCTTCGGAAGCAGCCGGATAACGGCGTCGACCCCAAGATGCGAACCGATCTTCACGCCGTAGCTCATGCCGAAGAGGATCAGCCAGGCGAACAGGATGCGGGTGAATTCCAGGGCGCCGGTCCAGCCGGAATTAAATCCGTACCGCGCTACCACCTGGGTGAAGGATACGATGGTCATCGCGGCCAGGAGAAAGGCGAGTACACCTTCCTCGAAGCGCGTGACCCAATTGTCGACGCGTTGCATGCGTTTCCCCCGAATAGGTCTCTTGATAGTTGCGTGCGCCCGGGGACAAAGCCCGGATGGCCGCGGGACCTTGGCAGAAGGGCCGGACGATCCGGCCCTTCAAAGTTTGGTTTTCGCTCGGATCAGCTTGCGCTGTTGGACGAAACGGCGGCGTCGATCAGGTCCTTGCCGATATCGCCTTCAAACTTGTCCCAAACCGGCTTCATGGCATCTACCCAGGCCTTGCGCTGTTCCGGGGTCAGCTCGCGGATGGTGGAACCGGCATCCAGGATCGCCTGGCGGTTCTGGGCTTCCGCATCCGCAACATTGCCGTTGGCGGTTGCGGTGACTTCTTCCACGATGGTCAGGAACTGGTCGCGGACATCCGGCTCCAGGCTGTTCAGCCATTCGTCAGAGGTGACGAGCAGGTAGGCAAGCAGCTGGTGGTTGGTTTCGGAAATGCCGTCCTGCACTTCGAAGAACTTCTGGGTATAGATGTTGGACCAGGAATTTTCCTGACCGTCCACAACACCGGTCTGCAGAGCGCCGTAGACTTCCTTGAAGGCCAGCTTCTGGGCGTTTGCACCCATGGCTTCGATCATGGCGACGGCGACGTCGGAGGTCTGCACGCGGAATTTCAAGCCCTTGGCGTCATCCGGAACCAGCAGCGGCTTGTTGGCGGAGAACTGCTTCAGACCGGAGCTCCAGTAGCCGAGACCCATGAAGCCGTAGTCGGTCATGGAATTCAGCAGCATCTTGCCGTTTTCACCGGTGGTGAAGCGTTCGACGGATTCCAGGTCCTGGAACAGGAACGGCAGGTCGAAAAGGCGGAACTTCAGCGTGTAGGCTTCGAACTTGGAGAGCGAAGGGGCTGCCAGCTGGACGTCGCCGAGCAGCAGGGCTTCCATCACCTTGTCGTCGTCGAAGAGCTGAGAGTTCGGGAACACCTGCATGCAGGCCTTGCCGTTCATCTCGTCGTTGACACGCTGTGCCAGAAGGGTGGCAGCATCGCCTTTCGGGTGGCCGGTATCGGCAACCACGTGGCTGAACTTGATGACGATTTCACCGTCATCACAGGAATCAGCCGCATAGGCGTTTGCAGACAGGGCAAGGGACGCCGCGGTAGCTGCGGCGAGAGCGAATTTTTTCATCGGATGTCCTCCCAGACATTTCAGTATGACGGCCATTCGGGCCGGACAGCGCGGTGGCTGGTCGGCACCCTAATGGCAAGCCCCGTGCCAAGTGCCGCCCGCTCTTCAAAAAGCGCCGGTTTCCGCAGGTTAACAAATTGTTGCAGATGTACCTAGAGCGGATTCACCGCAAGAAATGGGTCAGACTCGACACATGGCAATGGAGCCGATGTGTCGATTTCGACACATCGCGCGTGCACAATTGGAAATTTCCGAGGAGTTTCAGTGCCAGAGCGCACCGCTGGCACCGTCGTGGCGCAGCCGGGTGGAGAGACGTGCAAGCTTGTCCGGATTGCGGATGTTGAAAATCCGTTCGATCCTGCCCTCAGCGTCATAGCCGAATGTAACCGCGCTGACGGCCTCGCTCCCATCGAACACCGCAAGCCCGCGCGTGCCGTTAAGATAGAGCACCTCGACCCGGCCTGCCGCCCACAGGCGGCCGAGAATGCGGGCGATATAGCGGCCAACCTCATCGGATCCCTGCAGGACCCGGGACAGTGCCGTTGCCTTGCCGCCGCTGTCGGACTGGAACTGGACGGTTTCCGCAAGAAGCCCGGTCAGATGTTCCGTCGACCCGGTTTCGAGCGCTGCCAGGAAAGACGACAGGATCCGGTCCTGATGGTCGGCGGGCGGAACGAAGCGGGAGGCAGGGCCTTGCACATGGCGGCTCGCCCGCGAAACAAGCTGGCGGCACGCAGCTTCGCTGATGCCCAGCGTTGCTGCCACCTCCTCGTAGGACTTGCCGAAGATTTCCCGAAGGAGATAGGCCGCGCGTTCCTTCGGGGTCAACCGCTCCAGCAGCAACAGAAAGGCTGTCGTCAGTGACTGCGCGCGGTTGAGGTCGGCTTCCGGATCCGAGCCGCTGTCGATCTGCAGCGGCTCGGGAATCCAGGAGCCGACATAGTCGACCCGCTTGCGGTGGGCGGCTTTCAGATAGTCCAGGCAGCGATTGGTGCAGACCGTCGTCAGGAACGCTTCGGGGGTGGCAATTGCCGACCGGTCCGCGTCCTGCCATTTCAGGAACGTGTCCTGAACCGCATCCTCGGCATCCGCCATGGAGCCGAGCATGCGGTAGGCAAGGCCAAGAAGTCTTGGCCGCACGGTTTCGAAAATATCGGTGCCTGGTGCTTTGGTCATGTCAGTGGTTCGAAACCTGCATCCGGTTCCACAGATTGATCATTGCGATCGCCGAGGTCATGGCGCTGATCTGCGTGTCGTCGAAATGCGCTCTCAGGTCGCCGCGAAGTTTCTCATAGTTCGTGTCGACGTTGAGACTGGTCAAGGCCTCGGTCCAGGCAAAGGCCGCCTTCTCGGCCGGCGTGTAGTCGCTGACATGCCGCCAGACGGTGAGCCGTTGCAGCCGCTCCTGACTTTCGCCCGCGTCCAGAGCTTCCTTGGTATGCATCTTCACGCAATAGGCACACTGGTTGATCTGCGAGGCGCGCAAGTCGATCAGATGGCGCAGCTTGGGCTCAAGCCCGGTATTGCCGATTTCGCCTGAGGCATCGACGAAGCGCTTCACGATGTCCGGAATGTTGCCGTAGTGGTTGATGGCAGTCGAGGTTGTCATGTGTGTCTTCCATTGAGGTTCAGGGGATTGACACAGGGTTGACGAGTAGGCGTGGTGGTTTGTGACATTGGCGGGAGATTTTTCTGCCTTACTCCCAGACAGGGTCCCGGCGAAAGGCTCCGGCAAGAAAACCCATCAGTAGGGAAACCTTTTGCAGACCGCGCAGGTCCGGGTGCGTCAGAATCCAGAGACTGTTGGAGGGTGCCGGCGAATACGTAAAAAGCCGCTGAAGGTCGGGACGTCGCATGTCATCGGGAAGAAGCGCCACTCCGAACCCGTGCGCAGCCAGGCTTGCCATGGTCGTGAGATCGTCGCAGCAGACCCGCGTCAGCGGCTGGGACACGCCCAGAAGCTTTGCGAACGCAGGATGGCGCGCAAGTTTTCCGGCTGGTCCGAGCACCCTGTGCGCGCTCAGGTCTTTCGCATCGTTCAGGGGTTCATTGGCCTTCAGATAGCCGGGCGAGGCGTAAATCGCCCAGCCGATGCTCAATATCCGCTGTCCCCAGAGATGATCGGGCGGATCCTGGGCAACACGCAGCGCCACGTCCGCGCTTCTGTCGGACATGTTGAGTTCCTGGTTGGAAACCAGAAGTTCGATTGAAATCGCTGGGTGCACACGCGCGAAATCCGCGAGATATCGCGGCAGTACGGTGTCGGAGAAACTTCGCGGAGCCGTCAGGCGAATTGTGCCGGCTGCTGCCTCGTCCCGGCCGGCTATGCGTCTGTTGACTTCCTCGAACGAACTGATGATGCCCGCGCTGATCTCCTGCATCTCGGTACCCGCGTCCGTAAGGACATAGCGGCCCTTCACGCGATCAAACAGCTTCGTGCCCACCTGACGCTCCAGAGCGGCCATATGCCGGAAAACCGTCGCGTGACTCACCCCTATCCGTTCAGCTGCCTTCACCAACGAACCTGTTTCGCAAACGGCGGCAAATACCTTGATCGCATTCCAATCCATAAACTCATTTCACTTTTGCAATATAGCTACTCAATACTGGCTATCGATTGAAAAATTGCAAGCCGATATCGTTCGGGTGTCAGAAAACGATCAACCGGAGTTCTTACATGATCGGCTACACTTCTCTGGGCACCTCGGACCTCGCGCGTTCCGCAGCTTTTTATGATGCCCTCTTTGCCGACCTTTCGGCAGAACGCATCATGACTTTCGACGATTTCATCGTCTGGTCCGCCGGCACCAACGGCCCCGCATTCTCGATCCACATTCCGGAGAACGGTGAGCCATATTCGGTCGGCAACGGCGTGATGATCGCTCTCGCGGCCACCGGCAATGCACAGGTCGACAGGGTCCATGCCCGGGCGCTGGAACTTGGCGGCAGCGACGAAGGCAAACCCGGATTCCGCGCGGAAGGTTTCTATGCCGGTTATTTCCGCGATCCGGATGGCAACAAGCTCAACATCTTTCACATGGCCGGATGAATGGAACGGGTCCATTCTCCTTGCAAAGTCGTAGGGCACAGATTGTGCCCCTACGTCCAGCGGGTGGTTATCGTGCTGCTGGAACGCCGCCTGCCATTCAAGCGGATCGACATCGATCTTGACGACAAACCGGATTGGCTCTTCGACGTGTCTCCCTGTGGGAAGGTACCGGTCATCCGTATCTCCACCGGCGACTGGCTTTTCGACTCCTCCGTCATCGCCCGCTATCTGGACACTCTATCCGGCGAAGGCCTGTTGCCGTCCGACCCGCTGGCGCGGGCACGGCAAGAAGCCTGGATCACTTTTGCCGACGGCATGCTGGCAGGCGTGGCGGATATGATCTACCGAGATTTGAGCGCGAAGGCCTTCCACGGGTCGATCACCGATCTCGCCCATTGCCTGACAACGGTTGCCGCACGCTTTGCACCAGAAAGATATTTTGCGGGATCGGAGTTCGGTCTGGCTGATGCCGTGTTTGCGACCCTCTTCCGCTGTTTCCCGGTGCTTGACGAAATCGCTGATGGAACGCTGGAAAAGGATCTGCCTGTTGTACTCGCGGATTGGTGGGCAGAGATCCGCGATCGTCCCGCTGTCGCGGACGCCGTTCCACGCAGCTATCACGAGGAACTCCGTACGTTCATTGCGGCAAGGGACAGTTATGCGGGGCGATTCCTTGCAAGCCGGCCGGCTGCCCAAAGAAACAAAAGGTTCGGACAATAGTCCGAAAGCCCTCAGGATGTTTGACCTGCACGGATCGAGGTGTCCCCGGCCTCAGCCAACCATCGCCTCGTCCTTGCCGAGCCCGTATTTGCGCATCTTTTCGTAAAGCGCCTTGCGGGAGAGGCCGAGGGTCTCGTAGGTGGGCTTGATGGCGCCGTCGTTGCGCTTGAGTTCCGCAACGATCAGTGCCCTCTCATAGGAAGCGACCTGATCGAAGAGGGTCGAGCCGGAGCCGTTGCGGGGCGCGGTCACCTGTTCGACGCCAAGCACGAAACGGTCGGCGACATTGCGCAATTCGCGCACGTTGCCGGGCCAGTCGCGGGTCATCAGACCGGCGAGATATTCCTCGTCGATATCCGGGATCTCGCGCCGGTAGCGGGCCCGGGCTTCCACCGCCAGATGCCGGAAGAGAAGCGGGATATCCTCCAGCCGCTCGCGCAGGGGCGGAATGGCGACATTGACGACGTTCAGCCGGTAGAACAAATCCAGCCGGAAACGGCCTTCCTTGCCGGCGGCTTCCAGGTCTTCCTTGGTGGCGGCGATGAAGCGCACATCCAGCTCGATCGCCTTGTTGGAGCCGAGGCGCTCGATGGTGCGGGTCTCGATGACGCGCAGCAGCTTGACCTGCAACTCCAGCGGCATGGATTTGATTTCGTCCAGGAACACCGTGCCGCCATGGGCATGTTCCAGCTTGCCGATCCGCTGGCCGCTGGCGCCGGTAAACGCCCCCTTTTCGTGGCCGAAGAGTTCCGATTCGATGATTTCGGCGGGCAGGGCACCGCAATTGAGTGCGACGAAGGGCTTGTCCTTGCGCGGGCCTTCGTCGTGCAGCGCCCGGGCGACCACCTCCTTGCCCGAACCGGTTTCGCCCAGGATCAGGACGTCCGCATCGGTCGCCGCCAGCGCCGTCACGTTGCGGCGGAGCAGGTCCATCGCAGGCGTCCGGCCGACGAGGCGGCTCTCAAGGCCTGTCCGGTCGGCAAGTTCCTCGCGCAGCTTGCGGTTTTCGAGGACCAGCCGGCGCTTGTCGAGGGCGCGTTCCACCACCGAGGCAAGACGGGACACCGAGAAGGGCTTTTCCATGAAGTCATAGGCGCCGGCGCGCATCGCCTCGACGGCCAGCGGCACGTCGCCATGGCCGGTGATCAGCACGACAGGCATGGCCGGGTCGATCTCGAAGGCGCGTTTCATCACCTGGAAACCGTCTGTGCCGGGCATGCGGATGTCCGTGACGAGCACACCGTAGAAACCGCGGTTGATCCGCTCCAGCGCCTCTTCCGGTGTCCCGGTCGCGAAGACCTCCTGGCCGGAAAGCTCCAGGCCCTGGCTGAGCGACCCTCGCAGGTCTTCCTCGTCGTCGATCAGAAGGACGGTTGCCTGATCCATGAACGCCTTTCTATTCCGCTGCGAGCATGTTTTCGTCGGCCACCGGCAGACGCATCGTGAAGACGGCACCGCCGCCTTCGAGATTTGCCGCCTTCAGCGTGCCCGAAAAGTCATGGACGATCTTGTAGGCGATCGACAGGCCGAGGCCCAGCCCCGCGCCGACCTCCTTGGTGGTGAAGAAGGGATCGAAGATCTGCGGCAGCGCTTCTGCGTCGATGCCCGGGCCGTTGTCGCTCACCGACAGAACCGCCTCGGTCTCTTCCCGCGCCAGCGCCAGGCGCACTTCCGGCCAGGCGCTGCCGCTGACTGCGTCCACCGCGTTGGACAGGAGATTGATCACCACCTGCTCCAGACGAATGCGTCCGCCCTTGACGATGATGTCGCCGTCCGGCAGGTCGAGTTCCAGCCGAACCTGCTTCTGCTTGATCTGCGGCTGCAGCAGCAGCGTCGCCTCGTCGATCACCTGGCGCAGCGACACCGGCTTGATGTCCGTGCCGGACCTGCGGGTGAACCCTTTCAGCGTCTTGGCGATCTCCGCCATTCGGGTAACCATGCCACCGATCCGGGTGAGATTGGCCTGAGCCTCGTCGGCGCGGCCGCGCTCGATCAGCATTCCGGCGACTTCCGCATCGGATCTGATCGCGGCAAGCGGCTGGTTGTATTCGTGGCTGAGGGCCGCCGACATGCGGCCGAGCGTGGCGAGCTTCGCCGCCTGCACCAGTTCGGCCTGGGCCAGACGCAGATCCGCTTCCGCCTGTTCACGCTCGCGCACTTCCTGTTCCAGCCGCACATTCGCCTTGCGCAGATCTGCCGTCCGGCTCTGCACCCGGCGCTCCAGCCTGAGAGCGGCCGCCTTGTCGCGCCGGGCATGCCGGACGAATTGCTCACGCCGGGCGATCAGGATCGCCAAGCCGCCGGCGGCGATCACGCAGACAAGCAAGGCCACCAGCATGGCCCAGCCGGCCCCCTGCCGGGCATCCTCCACATCGACCAGCGTGTGCACTTGCCATTCAAGAACCGGAAGGTTTTCCGTCAGTTGCATGTGATAGTCCGGCGCCGCGCTGACCGGCAGCAGCAGTTCCAGACGCTCGGCGAAGTTCAGATCGGCGACGTTATGGCCAACATCGAGCGCGGAGAGGTGCTTGCCTCGCCAAGCCGGCACATTAGTCACGACGATGCGGCCGTCTGCATCGACGGCGACGATCGGATCCTTGCTGAGAGCCCAGGCCTGTTCGACATCCTCAAGGCTCACCCTGACGGCAAGAACGCCGGAAATGACATTGCCCCGCCGCAGCGGCGAAGCGAAAACATAGTTGGACGGCCTTTCCTGCGTGCCGGGAATGAGCTGGCGGCCAAGCTGGCCCTGGAGGGCTTGATCGAAAGCCTGGCGGATCGCATCGCGTCCGCCGATGGACCCGGACGGAACGCCATCCTGACTGGAGACGACGACGAGGCCGTCGGCATCCATCAGCCAGACTTCCTCGGCTCCGGACATGCCGGCTGCAATTGCCGCGATGCCCGGGTCCTGGGAAAGCCCGCTGCGCGTCAGCAACGCGCCGATATCGGGTCCGCGTGCCAGCAGCGGTGACAGCAGGCGGAACTTGTCGAGGAGGCGTTCCAGAACCGCCGTCTGGACGGCGAGATTGGCTCTCGCTCCGGTCTGCAGTTCGGCAAGCGTGAGGCGCAAGCTGCCATGGCCGGTCAGCCACATCAGCGCCAGCGTTGCGAGGACCGCCGCCGCTGCGATGCCGATCTTCAGCCTGCGCCAGGTCCGGCGCTTGGGATTGCGTATCATTGCGCCAGTATAATCACGCCGCGCCATCCGTGAAGCGCAAGGCGCATCGTGACCTATTCCACACTTCGAACTGCCTCCGGCTGCACCGCGGCCCGCTGACGCCGGTCGATGGCGACGCTCTTGATCAGCACCGTCACCTCACCGCCCTCCTTCAGGTCGAGGTCCGCCACGGACGCCCGGGTGATGCGGGCGCGCAACGTCTGGCTACTGACGGAACACAGGATTTCCGCGTAAGGCCCGGTCTCGCTGGAAATGCTCGTGATGGTGGCGGCAAACGCATTGCGGATCGAAAGACCCTCCGGCGGCTTGACCGCGAGGGCCACGTCTCTTGCCCGGATGCGAAGGCGTACCGTTTCGCCCGGATCTGCGATCCTGTCGGGGATCTGCAGGATCGCGCCGCCGATATCCACGCGGGTCAGACCCCAGCTTGCATCGAAGTCCGTGACCCTACCCTCCAAAAGAGCACTGGCCTCATGGCGGCCGGTGGCGCGGCCAAGGTCGGTGCGGGCCAGCATTTCCGCCACCGGCCCGAAGGCGGGCGTGCGGCCTTCCGACAGGATCACCAGCGTGTTGGAGAGGCGGGCAACCTCCTCGATGGAATGACTGACATAGAGGATCGGTATGCCGGCCTCCACGCACAGCCGGTCGAGATAGGGCAAAATATCGTTCCGCCGCGCCTGGTCGAGGTTGGCCAGGGGCTCGTCCATGATCAGGAGGCGCGGATCGGAAAGCAAAGCGCGGCCGATCGCGACCCGCTGCCGTTCGCCGCCCGAGAGTGTGCGCGGCTTGCGGTCGAGCAGTCCTTGAAGGCCAAGCAGCCTGACCACTTCGCCAAGGTCACGCGTCTCCGGCCGCCGCCCCGCCCAGCGCGCGTAGGTGAGGTTTGCCCTGACGCTCAGATGCGGGAAGAGGCGCGCATCCTGGAAGACATGGCCGACGCGACGCGCCTGAACCGGCAGGTCGATACCCTTATCCGCGTCGAAGAGGACTGTGCCGTTGACGGAGATGCGTCCACTTGCGGGCCGGATCAGACCGGCAATCATATTGGTGAGGGTCGTCTTGCCCGCCCCCGACTGGCCGAAGAGGGATGTGACACCTGCCTCGCTGGTAAACCTGGCTTCCAGATCCAGCGTGCCGATACGGCCGGTGATGTCGACGTCAAGCATGGCCGCCTCCCATGCGCGAACGCAGGCGGCGCGCCAGCACTTCCGAGGCGATCAGGGCCGCGAAGGCAACGACGGTCGCGATCAGTGTCAGGCGAAAGGCGGCAAGATCACCGCTCGGGGTCTGGGTGGCGGTATAAAGCGCCAGCGCCAGGGTGCGGGTTTCGCCCGGAATGTTGGAGACGAAGGTGATCGTGGCACCGAATTCGCCCATCGCCTTGGCAAAGCCCAGAATAGCGCCGCCGAGAATGCCGGGCAGGGCGAGCGGCAGGGTGACAGTGAAGAAAGTCACCAGCCGGTGCGCCCCGAGGGATTCGGCCGCCTCTTCGAGCTTCGGGTCGACAGCCTCAAAGGAGAGACGGATCGGGCGCACCATCAGCGGAAAGGCCATGACCCCGGCCGCAAGTGCCGCACCGGTCCAGTTGAAGGCAAAGCTGATGCCGAAGAGATTGTCCAGAAAGGCCCCGACCGGCCCCTTGCGGCCGAAGGCCAGCAGCAGGACATAACCGGTGACGACCGGCGGCAGCACCAGAGGCAGATGCACCAGCGCGTTGACGAGGCCGTGTCCGGCGAAACGGTACCGGGCGAGCAGAAAGGCCATCAGGACAGCGAGCGGCAACGCCACGGCGAGGGCGGCAGCGGCGACCTTGAGCGTCAGGAGAAGGGCCTCTGTTTCCTCGGGCTGGAGATTGAAGAAATCCACGTCGGCTCAGTCTGTTGGTTCCGGATGCGGGCCGCACCCGGCGGCCATTCACTCGTTATCGGTTACAAAGCCAAGCGAATGCAAGATATCCCTTGAGGCCGGACCGGTGAGGAATTCCAGAAACGCCTCGGCATCCGGATGGTTTCGGGCCGTAGTCAGGGCGCCGAGATAGCGGATCGGCGGATGGCTCGTTTCCGGAAACTCGAACAGGACGGCGACGCCGGGCTCGACTGCGGCATCGGTCTTGTAGACCAGCCCAAGTGGTGTGTCGCCGCGGGCGACCGACGCCAACGCGATCCGGACATTTTCCATCGGTGCGAGCGAACCGGAGACAGCCTGCCAGAGCCCCATCGTTTCCAGCGCCGACTTGCCATAGCGGCCGGCCGGTACGGTCTCCGGATCAGCCATGGCCAGGCGGTTGCCACCCAGCCTTGTTGCAAGCGTTTCAGCAGAGAGCTCCAGAGGCGCACTGTCTTTCGGGCCGATCAGCACGATGGCATTGGTGGCAATGTCGCGCACGCTGTCCGGCTGCACGGCGTCTTTCTCCAGCACATAGTCCATCCAGACGGCATCGGCGGAAACGAAGACATCCGCCGGAGCGCCGGCTTCGACCTGGCGCGCCAGCGCGCCGGTGCCTGCAAAGGAAAAGACGACCTCGCCGCCCGTTTCCTTTTCGAAAGCCGCGCCGGCCTGTTCCATCGCTTCCCGGAGGCTCGCAGCCGCAAAGACGGTGAGAGGCTCGCCGGCACGCACGGGCAGCGCCGCTGCTATGATCAGCGCGGAGGCGAAGAACATGCGTGCGATCATATAGCCCTCTCCCTTGATACGTTCCCTACCTAAGATTGCTCCATTCGATCAGCAAGAGCCAGGTGCAGCCAAACGTCTGAACCGAATGCAAAATCGCGCAGGTAGCAGGCTTCCGTTTCGATCGCAAAACCCCATATGGTCGGTTAGGTTCTTTACAATTCCGCTCCCGCCGCTGCTTTCATTTCCGAGACATTGCATGACGATCACGTTGAAGCCCCAGGTCCCCGATATCGATACTTATCTCAATCTGCGCGTCAGTTCCGGATTAAGCGGCTATGGCCGGGATGCCGTGGAAATCGGCCTGAAGAACAGTCTCTATTCGGTCATGCTTTTCGACGGCAGCGAGGCCATCGGCATGGGCCGCCTGATCGGTGACGGCGGCTGTTTCATCCAGGTGACAGATATTGCCGTCCTGCCCGCCTATCAGGGCCAGGGCCTCGGCAAGCGCATCATGGCCGCGCTGACCGCCCATATCGAAAGCGCTTTTCCATCCTCCGCCTATGTCAGCCTCATCGCAGACGTCCCCGCAAACGCGCTCTATGCGCAATTCGGTTTCGCGGAAACCGCGCCGCGCTCCCTTGGGATGTCCCGGCGGGCGGGCAAACCCGGTCTCGGCTAAGCTGCCGTATCCATATTCCGGTTAAGCTCGCAAATCGGGTCGTTTGGGACATTTGCCCGATCTATGGTCACCTCAACGCAATCGAGGAGATCAACCGATGTTTCAGATCCAGCCCCTGCCCGCCGCCGATTTCGCCTACCTGGCCGGCCTGAGTGATGCAGAACTCACCCGGAAGAATATCCAGGTGCACTATTCCGACGGCAGATTTCCCTGCCGCGTATCGCTAGCCGACGCTGCCGAAGGCACGAAGGTCTATCTTCTCAATTTCGAGCATCAGCCGGGGGAAACACCCTACCGCTCCCGTCATGCGATCTTCGTCGCAGAAGGGGCCGAGGAAAGCCATCCGGAGCCGGGTGTGGTTCCGGAGGTGCTGGCCCGCCGCCTGCTGTCGGTGCGTGCCTTCAACCAGGGCCACGAGATAATCGACGCGGACGTGATCGAGGGCCGCGAGGTCGCCGGACTTATCGCGAAGTTCTTCGACAATCCGCAGGTCGACTACATCCACCTGCATTTCGCCGGCCGGGGCTGCTATGCGGCCAAAGTGACGCGGACCGCCTGGTCCTGACCAATCGAGCCTGAATCAATAAAGCCTGAGCAACCCCTCGGAGGTGGCTTCCTCAAGAAGCGCCTCCGGGCTTTGCGTCAGCTTGCCGTGCTTGATCATGGCATCGCCGATATCGCCCAGATCGTCGGCATTCTTCCAGCTTTCCGGCTGCCAGATCTTCGACCGGATCATCGCCTTGGGGCAATGCATGAAGGCGCGGGTGACATGCACCACCAGCGCCATTTTCGGCACCTTGCCGTCCACCGGCATCCTTTGCAGCAGGTCCGCGTCCCGGACGATCCTCGCCTCGCCGGAGACCCTGAGTGTTTCCTCCTTGCCAGGGATGAGGAAAATCAATCCGATGCGCGGGTCTTTCAGGAGATTGTGGTAGCTGTCGAGACGGCGGTTGCCCGGCCGGTCGGGGATGGCGAGCAGCGTGTCGCTGAGGACGGTGACAAAACCCGCCGGATCGCCCTTGGGGCTGATATCGACGACACCTTCCGGATCGGCCGTTGCAATCAGGCAGAAAGGCGCGCGTGAAATGAACGCGCGGCAAAGGTCGTCCAGGGCGGTGATTTCCTTGACACGGACCTTTTCCGGTGCCGTTCCCGCATGGGCTTCGAGCTCTTCCGCCGTTTCGATCACATCGGAAAAGGCTGCGAATGGTGACGGATCTGCGGGCATGCCGTATTCCCTTCCAGCGGCTGTGACGCTCTGATTTCATTACGCAATTGTCGTGGCCGGGATTATGCCTGTCAGGATCCGGCGCGGCCGACGGCCTTTTTCCCGACTGGAACCCCGTTTCTGGCTAAACTGGATCTTACCGCCGCACAGCTGCGATGCTCAAGTGTAGCGGCATTGTCATTCTGAACGTCATACGTGCATATTGAAACCTTGCCATCAAAGGGAGATCCGGCCATGCCGACCGCAGCCAAACGCCGTGCCGCCTTCAAGACGCTTCACAAGAAGGGGCAAGCCTTCCTGATGCCGAACCCGTTCGATATCGGCACCGCTCGCATTCTGGACGGCCTTCGCTTCGATGCCCTTGCGACCTCCAGCGCCGGTTATGCCTGGACACAAGGCGTCAAGGATGCAGAAGGCATGGTGACGCGCGAGGGGGCGCTTGCTCACGCCGCCGACATCATCGGCGCCTGCAGCCTGCCGGTGAACGGCGATCTTGAAAACGGCTTCGGCGACAGTCCGGAAGACGTGGTGGAAACCGTGAAGGGCGCCATCGAGGTCGGTCTCGCCGGCTGCTCGATCGAGGATTACACCACGGATCCGAAACACCCCTATTACGACCTGGACCTCGCGGTGGAACGGATCAAGGCGGCGGTGGATGCCAAGAACCGGCTGGCGCCGGACTTCGTCCTGACAGCCCGCAGCGAGGGACCGGTCCAGACAGAGTACGAACTGGCGGAAACCATCAAGCGGCTCAACGCCTTCGCCGAAGCCGGCGCAGATTGTGTCTATGCGCCGCAGTTGAAGGACCGGGAGCAGATTGCCGTGGTGCTTGGCGCCGTCGACGCGCCGATGAATGTGCTTGCCGGCCGCCAGAACTTTCATCTCACCCGCAAGGAGCTCGGCGACATGGGCGTTGCCCGCGTCTCGATCGGCGCGGGCCTCGCGCGGCTCGCCTACCATGCTTTCATCGCGGCCGCCGAAGACATGAAGGACGGCGGCACCTTCGGCTGTTTCGACCGTACGGAGACGATGCCCGAAGGTGTTCCAGATTTCGAAGCCTTCATGAAATCGCGGCCCTGACAGCGGATGCAGCACTCCATGCCTCCCACCGGCCTGACCCGGGCAAGGCCCGGTGACGCTGAAGCCATGAGCGCGCTCGCCGAGCGCGCTTACGCGCACTACATCCCGATCATCAATGCCATTCCGGTGCCTATGAGCGCGGATTACGCCGCGCATATCCGCGATCATGAGGTCTGGGTACTGTCCTCAGGCGGCACACTTGGCGCCAGCCTCGTGCTGATCACAAATCCTGACCACCTGCTTATCGAAAGTATCGCTGTCGATCCGGCGGAACAGGGAAAGGGGCACGGCCGCACGCTGCTCGGCTGGACAAGGCAGCGGGCGTTGGACCTGAAGCTGCCGGAAATCCGGCTCTACACCAACGTGCTGATGACGCAGAACCGAGCCTGGTACCATCGAGCTGGATTTTCCGAAACGCACGAGGAACAGCGCGGTGACAAGCGCATCGTTCATATGAAACTTGTTCTCGAGCAACACTCACCTATCGAGGAACAAGTGACCGGGCGGCCCGATTGAACCGCCCGTTTCATGTGTCTAATCAGGACCCTGATTTTTCAACTTCTTCTGCTTCATGATGCCGCGAACCATCTTGCCGAAAGCCTTGTCCTTCGACCGGCGTTCCGCAAGGCTGGAGGAATTGAAGGCTTCTTCGGCCTTCAATTTGCGCCATCTCGCCAGCCTCGCCACATCGAGCTCACCGGCCAGAATTGCCTCCTGAACGGCGCATCCGGGTTCCGTTTCATGCGCGCAATCGCTGAAGCGGCAGCGGGCCGAAAGTTCGCTGAGATCGGCAAAGAGATCGTCGAGACCTGACGAGACATCCGCCAGCTGCAGTTCGCGCATGCCGGGCGTATCCAGCACGAGGCAGCCGCCGGGCACCATGTGCAATTGGCGGTGCGTCGTCGTGTGCCGTCCCTTGGCATCGTCCTCACGGATGGACTGGGTCGCGATTGCCTGCGTGCCGGCAAGGGCATTGGTCAGCGTGGACTTGCCGACACCGGAAGAACCGAGAAAGGCGATGGTCTGCCCGGGCTTGCACCACTCGGCGAGTTTTGCCGCCGGTTCTTCGCCTCTGGCATCGAGGGTCAGAACCGGCACCTGAGCGGAGATCGTGGCTGCCCGGTTGGCATAATCCCCGGCATCTTCCGCCAGATCCGCCTTGGTCAGCAGGATGACCGGCGCAATTCCGGCATCGAATGCAAGGGCGATATAGCGTTCCAGACGGGCAATGTTGAAGTCCGGGTTGCAGGACGAGACGACGAAGGCCGTGTCGATGTTGGCGGCGATCAGCTGGACCTGCCGGTCCGTCCCCGGGGCTCGGCGTTTCAGAAGGCTCTTGCGCTCCAGCAGGCGGCTGGAGGACGGATGCTTGCCGTCAAGCAGCAGCCAGTCGCCGACCGTTGCGCCGCTGCCCGGCGGGACCATCTCGTCGATGCCGTCCCCCAGCACATGCAGGGCGTTGCGATGGACCTCGACAACACGCACGGGCGGTGTCTCGCTCAGCTCATCGGCGCTGGTCTGCTGTGCAAAGAAGCTCTGCCAGCCAAGGGTTTCAAGAAAGGTCGGTTGCCGTTTCGGGCTGGTTTCCGGCTTGCCGGAGGGAAAGAAGGCGGAATAATTCCGTGCCATTGGATGTCTCATGAAAAGAACACACGTCATCAGGCGCCCGTTCGGGGCACCGGTTCATGTCTTCACGGCTCCCACGAAAGGGAACCGGCTCATGCAATCTCGGACATCCAATCTCCATCTGGCGCTTTCACAAGGCGCTCGACATAGCTAGTCCCATCCGGCCGGCGTTTCAAGCCCGGCTGAGACGTGCGTTTCTTCTTCCTGCCTATTGCGGACGCTCGCCGACATAGGCGGCGCGGGGCCGGATCTGTTCCGGCGCCCGGTACTGTTCCAGCGCGTGGGCGATCCAGCCGGTCATGCGGCCGGCACAGAAGATGATCTTGCCGCTCTCCTTCGGCAGGCCATAGGTCTTCTGGATGGCCGCCAGAGCCAGGTCGATATTCGGCGCTTCGCCGAAAAGGTCCCGCGCAATGGTGATGAGGCCTGGCAGACGCTGGACAAAGGGATGGTTTGGCTCGCTGCGGAAGAGGATGTCCAGCAGGCAGGCCGCGCGCGGGTCCGGCACCTTGTAGATGGAATGACCGAAGCCGGGCAGCGGATCGCCGCGGCTGAGCCTGTCCGAAAGCATCGCCTCGATATCCGTTTCCGGGCCGATGTCCGAGAGCCAGGCAATCGTCCGGTCGGAGGCCGCACCGTGGCGCGGACCGGAAAAGGCACCGAGACCCGAGATCAGCGCCGCGTGGAGCGGTGCGCGCGTCGAGGCGGCGCAGCGGGTGGCGAAGGCGCTGGTGTTCAGTTCGTGGTCGGCACACAGCACCAGCGCCGCCCTGATGACGTTCTTGGCCTGGGACGACACGCCGTAGGCAGCGGCGATCTGGGTGTGGATCGGCACGGCAACCGGATCGGCATTGAGGAGCGCCGCCACGGAATAGCGCAACAAGGCCGCGCCCTTGACCTGCAGCAATTTGGGCGCCTGGGTGAAGGCAGCCTTGTCCTGCAGCGGCCAGGCGGCGAGCGCCATCATCAGCCGGTCGAGCGTCGCCAATCCCTCCGGCAATGTCGGTGCCGGCAAGGGGGCTGCTTCGGCGAAGGGATCGGCCTGCGAGGCCCAGAGCAGGGTGGCGACGGTTTCGAGCGTCGAGGTCTTGGCAAGATCCACTGCGGCGCGGCCCCGGTAGACCGGACCCGTTTCCGAAATCAGCGTCAGCTCGGTCTCCAGCACGGGATCGCCGGTCAGAGGACGTGTGCCGGAATGATCGTCGGCGGCCTTGCGGCCCTTGAGACGGCGCACATCCGCCGCGTCGTAGCGGCGCTGCTTGCCGGGGCCGGCAATCGAGGAAATCAGTCCCCGGCTGACATAGGCGTAAAGGGTTGCGGGCTGGACGCCGAGTTCGGCGGCAGCTTCACGGGCGGAGAGGTAGATCGGCGTGGTCATGAGTTGATTTTAATTATCAATATTGATCAATGCAATTGGTTGTTTCTAGGTGTCTGCGATAACCGAGGAGACACATATGACCGAAGCGCCAAATCACGCCCGGATGACCCCGGACCCGATTGCCGGTCTCGAAGGCGTCGTTGCCGCCACAACCACGCTCAGCCATGTCGACGGCGAACGCGGTATTCTGATCCTGCGTGGCAAACGGATAGAGGATCTCGCCGGGCACCTGACCTTTGAGGAGGCCGTCCGCCATCTCTGGCAGGATTTCGATCTGCCACAAGCCGACAGCCTCAAAGACGCCTTCGGTCAGGCGCGGCTGGCCGCCTTTGCCGTTGTGCGGCTTCTGGAGCGCGCGCCGGCAGCGCTCAACGTCTATGAGCGCATGCAGCTCGGCCTTGCCGCCCTGCCGCTTCAGCGCGACCTTCCCGCAGCCATCGCCATTTCCGGCGCGCTGCCTGTGTTCCTGGCCGCGTCCCACCGGATCTCGACCGGCCAGGCGCCGCTTGCCCCGGACAGCACGCTGGAAACTGCTGCGGACTTGCTGCGCATGCTGACAGGCGAGACACCGCCCGCTGCCCATGCCGCCGCGCTCAACCGCTATCTGGTGACCATCCTCGATCACGGCCTCAATGCATCGACTTTCACGGCAAGGGTGATCGGCTCCACCCAGGCGGATCTCAAAGCTGCGGTGCTGGGTGCCATGGGCGCGCTCAGCGGACCGCTGCACGGCGGCGCGCCGGGGCCGGTGCTGGACATGATCGATGCCATCGGCAGCCCCGACAAGGCCGCCGGCTGGATCAAGGCTGCGCTTGCCCGCAGGGAACGGCTGATGGGCTTCGGCCATCGCATCTACCGCACCCGCGATCCGCGCGCGGATGTGCTGAAGGCGGGGCTGCGGCTGCTGGGGTCCGGCAATCCCAAGGTCCGGCTGGCGGAAGAGATCGAACAGGCGGCACTCATCGCCTTGAAGGAAGCCAAGCCCGACCGGCCGCTCGATACCAACGTGGAGTTCTATACCGCGGTGCTGCTCGACGCGATCGGTATCGACCGCAGTCTCTTCACGCCGCTCTTTGCAGTCGGCCGCACGCCCGGCTGGTGCGCCCATGTGCTGGAACACCAGAAAACCGGCAAGCTGATCCGGCCGTCGTCGCATTATATCGGACCAGCGGCCGACTGATCCTATCGATCAAACTGACCGTCGCCCGGGACAAAGTTTCCGGGCGGACATTCAGTCCTCCTTCCGGCTAGTGCTGTTGAGCCGGTAGATCCGGTCCCGCACCCACATATGAACAGGTGAGCGGTGATTGAGCGTTGTCCAGACCAGCGCGATGGTGACCGTGGTCCTGACCGGACACTCGACAACCCGAAGCCCTGCGCTGACCGCCTTGGAAAGGCGCTCCGGCACGGTCGCAACCAGGTTGGAGCCCGCCACCAGCAGCTCCAGCCCCGCAGGGCTCGGCACCCGCAGGGCGACTTTCAGTGCCTTTCCCATCCGCTCAAGTTCGATCAGGTAGCGCGAGCGCCACTGGCCGCCATAAGTGACGAGCACGTGGTCGAGGCCGAGATAATCCTGCAGGCTCAAGGGCTCTTCCGCCTTCGGATGGGATGGATCGAACAGGCAGACATAGCGGTCCGGGTAGAGATCGCGCCGGTAGAAATGCGGGTCAAAGCGCTCGAACGGTCCGATCAGCAGGTCCGCCTCATTCCGGAGCAGCCTTTCGTGACCGATGCCGGAGGCATCGATGATTTCCAGTTCCAGGTTCGGCGCTTCGCGCGTCAGCGTGTGCACGATCTCCGGGATGATCAGAACCCGTTCATAGAAATTGCAGGCGATGGTGAATTTCTGCGAGACAGTCGCGGGATCGAACTCCGGTGGGGCGGCAAGTTGCCGGAACTCGCTGGTCAGACGCTTCGCCTGGAGCACGATGTCCTCGCAGCGCTGCGTCGCATGCAGGCGGCGGGACTGGCGGACGAAGAGCGGGTCCTGAAACACATCGCGCAGCTTGGCGATGGTGTAGCTGACAGCAGACTGGTTGACCCCCAGCTCCTCCGCCGCCTTGGTGAACGACCTCAGCTGGTGCACGCAGACCAGAACCTGCAGGGCACGGAAATCGACATCCAGCGGATCGAAGGCAGTCGTCATCTGCTCACACTCCCTTGGCAATCCTTCATAAAATCAAAAAATTCGATGGCAACTATAAAATCAATCGTATTGCCTGATTTTATCGAGGCAGCTTAACTGCCCCCGTTGCCGGATTTGGGAGGAGATGGCGCATGGCGGTCGTACCGGTCGACGACAAACTGACGCTGGCAGAGCTGACGCGGGATCCTTATCCGATCTACCGGCGCATGCGGGCCGAGACACCTATCGTCAAGGTGCCTGCCGCCAACCGGATCTTTCTGACCAAGGCCAAACACACCCGAATGGTGAAGGACGATCCGGAGCTTTACAGCTCCGACGATCCGGTAACGCCGATGCGGCGGGCGTTTCTCGCCCACACCCTGATGCGCAAGGATGGTGAGGAACACCGGCGCGAGCGCATGGCGATGCAGCCCGCCTTTTCGCCCAAGGTCATCAAAACGGATTGGGCCGAGCTCTACCGCAGGATCGCCGCTGACTACCTTGACCGGCTGCCGCGCGGCGAGACGGTGGATCTCTTTACCGGCCTGTGCGGCCCGGTGGCGGCTAGGATCCTTGCCCATATTCTCGGTCTCGACGAGGTCAGCGATACCGACATGCAGCGCTGGTCGCAGGTGCTGATTGATGGAGCCGGCAATTTCGGCTTTGCCGACGAACCGTTCGAACGCTCGGATGCCGCCAATGCGGAGATGGATGCGGTCTTCGACAGCCTGATCCACCGGCATAAAGCCGAGCCCAACAATTCCGCCTTCTCGGTGATGCTGAACGCCAAAGACCCGATCCCGAAAAGCCAGATCTACGCCAATATCAAGATCGCCATCGGCGGCGGCATCAACGAGCCCCGGGATGCGCTTGCAACGATCATCTACGGTCTTCTCACCAACCCGGACCAGCTTGAGGAAGTGAAACGCCAGGAAGCCTGGGCGGACGCCTTTGAAGAGGGTGTGCGCTGGGTGGCGCCGATCCAGGCTTCGTCCCGGCGGGTAACACGGGACCTTCAGATCGACGGCATCGACATTCCCGAAGGCGTGACGCTGATGACGATCCAGGCGTCCGCCAATCGCGACGAAGACCTTTACGAAGACGGCGAGGCCTACAACGTCTTTCGCAAGAAAGCACCGCACCAGGCCTTCGGCAGCGGCCCGCATCACTGCGCAGGTGCCCATATTTCCCGCCGGACAGTGGGCGAGATCATGCTGCCGATGCTGTTCGAGCGGTTTCCGAACATGCAGCTCGACAGGGCCGAAGATGTCGTCTGGAGCGGCTTCGGCTTCCGCGGTCCGCTGAACCTGCCCGTCAAACTCAACTGATCAAGGAGAGGCTACATGGTGGAGGTCACCTTCGTCCAGCCGGACGGCAACAGCATCACGGTTCGCGGTGAACCAGGCTCCAGCGTCATGGAAACCGCGGTGAACCACGATGTCGACGGCATCTTTGCCGAATGCGGTGGCGCCATGATGTGTGCGACCTGCCATTGCTACGTGGACGAGGCCTGGGCGCAAAAGACCGGCGCACGGGTCGACGGCGAAGTGGACATGCTGGAATGCGCGGCTGCCGAACTGCGCGGCACCTCGCGCCTTTCCTGCCAGCTGAAACTCAGCAGCGATATGGACGGGCTCATCGTGCATCTGCCGGAGGAACAGGCCTGAGAGCGAAACATCATCACCAACGGCCGGTGGGAGACGGCCGATCAGGCCGCCGGCGAGACGGAAAACCCGGCAGGCGGCACTTCGAAAGGGAGGACATCATGGCGACTTACAAGACACTGACAACACTGGCGGCGGAGGCGGTTCTGGCCGCAGGCCTGACGCTTGCAAGCGCATCCGCACCCGTAGCGGCGGCGGATGTCACCCTGCGGCTGCACCAGATGCTGCCGGCGCAGGCGAGCGTGCCGCGCAATATCCTGGAACCCTGGATGGCGAAGATCCAGGAAGAGTCCGGCGGGCGGATCGAGATCCAGCACTTTCCCGCAATGCAGCTTGGCGGCAAGCCGCCGGAGCTGATCGACCAGGCGATCGACGGCGTCGCCGACATTGTCTGGACCCTGCCCGGCTATACGCCAGGCCGCTTTCCGCGGACCGAAGTGTTCGAACTGCCCTTCATCATGACAGATGCCGAGGCTGTCTCTCGCGCCTACTGGCAGCTGGCGGAAGAAACCATGCTGGACCAGGACTTCAAGGACATGAAGGTTCTGGGGCTCTGGGTGCACGGGCCGGGACTGATCCACTCGAAGGAACCGATCGACTCGCTCGACGATCTCAACGGCGTCAAACTGCGCGCGCCGACACGCGTCACCAACGAGATGTTCAGCGCACTTGGCGCGACACCGGTCGGCATGCCGGTGCCGGCCGTGCCGGAAGCCCTTTCCAAGGGCGTGATCGATGCCACAGTGGTGCCCTGGGAAGTGACCGGCGCCCTGAAGATCAACGAGCTCGTCAGCAACCACACGGATTTCGGCAAGGACGCGCTTTATACGGCGACCTTTGTGCTCGCCATGAACCGGGCCACCTATGACGCGCTTCCCGATGACCTGAAGGCGGTCATCGACAACAATTCAGGCCTTGAGCTCTCTGCCTTCGCAGGCAGGCAGATGCAGGCCGACGACGCCCCGCCGCGGGATGATGCGATCGCCAAGGGCGGCGCCATGATCGAACTCCCAGCGGAAGAGATCGCCCGCTGGAAGGAGGCTGCCGCGCCGACGCGCGAGAAGTGGATCGTGGAGATGGACGAGAAGGGCCTCGACGGCAGCGGGTTGTACCAGCGTGCCCTTGAGCTGATTGCGGAAAACACCGCCAACTGACGGGGTCAGATAACCGGCTCTCGGCACCGGCTTCCCCACAGGGCCGGTGCAAAATCGCCCCGCGCGGCTTGCCATCGCGAAGCCGTGCGGGGTTGCCGGTTGCCAGGGGCGTTCTGCAGCGGACAAGCTGCAGAGCGCCTCTTTCGATTTCAGGACATTCGTAACTGAGCGATCGAGCCGGCCCAAGCCCGATAACCTCTCCCAACGGGAGAGGGAGTTGACCTCGCCAAAGGCGACCGCCCAGCCTCCGCCAAGGAAGCCGCTCAGTCCGCCATCTGCGCTTCGCGGACGGCGAGGTCGATTTCATTGACGAGACCGTCGTCAAGGTTCAGCCGTGCGGCCAGCATCTGCAGATAGGCCCGTTCGGCCGGATGATCCGGATCGATGGCAAGGCGGGAGGCGGCATAGATCTCGGCGGCCGTCTCCTGGCAGGTGGCGCTGGAAACCACCTTGTCGAGGTCGAGCGGTGACCGCAGCTCGTCCATCAGGAAGGCCTTGGCTTCGCTGTCGAGGCCGGCTTCGTCGATCTTGGCGAAGATGCGGTTCTGTTCGTCCCTGTCGATGTTGCCGTCCGCCTTGGCGGCGGCGATCATGGCCGTCAGCAATGCCGTTGCCAACTGGTGCTCGCCGCCGGGATGTTCGCACGGATCGAAGGCAGTACCGCGCGGGGCTTCCAGCGGGATCGGCTCATCCGCCGGATATTGCGGCCGCGGTGCATTCTGCTGATTTGCCTGGTAGCCCTGATAGGCCTTGTAGGCGAGGCCGGCGACCAGGGCGAGACCGCCATAGGTCACCGCCTTCTTGCCGATCTTGCGACCGGATTTGGTGCCGAGCATCAGGCCGGCAAGGCCGCCGAGCGCGAGGCCACCACCCTGGGAGGAGAGGAAGTCCTTGCCTTGCGAGAGAAGGTCCCCGGAGCCACCCTGACGACCTCCCTGGCGGCCACCGTCGTGTGGGCCGGGCCGCCCGCCCTGAGCGCCCATAAACTGGTCCAGCAAGGATTTTGCATCAAACATCGTCTGCTCCACAATTATGCCGCCCTGACGGGCCGAAATCACGATCGTCCTAACAAATGGGATTTTCTGTCCCGGACGCAAGTTTGCGCTACAGTCGCGTACAATTTACGACCTGTCGCAAGAGATCCAATGGCAAAAGACCGGACCACCGACTTCTTTCGAATTGCCGGTTTTGCTTTGGCTGCACTCATGATTGCCGCCTCTCCGGCCCGATCCTCTTCTGCGGGCGATGCGCCGGACTCCTATGCCGAGATCGAAGAAGACGGATTGAAGCAGGCCTATCTTGAGGCGCTGGCTGCCACCGAGGAGAGTTCGACCGGCAAGCTTGTCCATTACCACCAGGGCACCGGCACGCAGATCACCGTTCACGCCGTGCAGGATCGCGGCTTGCCGAGCGGCGAGGAGTATCCGACCTACGTTTTCAGGACAGTCGGCGGGGTGGACCGGCCAGAGCTGATCTACAAAACCCTTGTCGGAACCCGGATCTACCATTCAGATTCCTACAGCGATACCGGCTGTCTGTTTTCCGCGCAAAAAGCCTATTCGGATATCTGCCTGGCCGACGTCAATGGCAATGCAGCCCCTGACCTGCCCGGACTGCGCAAGGATTTCTGGTCGGATCTGATCAAGCTCTTCGGTCTTTGATTTGCCGTTTCAGGACGTACCCAGCGGCAGCAAATTGTCGTCCTTCAGCGTTTCCATGGCGATCGAAGACCGGACATGGTGGACGGCCTCCTGCGGCAGAAGGTCGTCATTGATGAAGTCACTGAGCGCCTTCAGATCCGGCACCACGACCTTCAGCATATAGTCGACATCGCCCGTCAGCGTGTGCGCTTCCTGCACTTCCGGCATGGCTTTGACCATGTTTCGGAACTTGCGCGCGTTTTCCTTCGAATGCGCACCGAGCGTCACGCCGACAAAGGCCGTCACCGTTAGCCCCAGCGCTTCCGGATCGAGGGCCGCGCGGTATCGGCGGATGACGCCGGCCTCTTCCAGCTTCTGCCGACGTCTCGAGACCTGGCTGGCTGAGAGGCTGATCACCTCGCCCAGCTCCGCGTTGGTCAGCGCGGCATTGTCCTGCAATGCGGCCAGCAGCTTCACGTCATAGCCATCCAATGCAACGCTCATGCGCCTCTCCCGATTTTCACGCACGTTCGATGCAACATCATACGGGAAATCACGTGGATTGCACACACCCTGCGCGGGTTTGGCGGCATTCTGAGGAAAATGATTTCTCGAACGAGGAGGAGCCCCGAATGGGACCGTTTCCGCATAACGCACCGCCTGCGCGGATCACACCGGACAATCCGGCCGGGACCGACGGTTTCGAATTCGTCGAATTTGCGCACCCGGAGCCGGAAAAGCTGGACGAGCTCTTCCGCAAGATGGGCTATGTGCCGGTCGCCAGGCACAGGACCAGGAACATCACGCTCTACCGCCAGAGCGACGTCACCTATGTGTTGAATGCCGAGCCCGGCAGCTTCGGCATGCGCTTCGTCGACACGCACGGTCCCTGCGCCCCGTCCATGGCCTGGCGCGTCGTCGATGCGCAAAAAACCTTTGAGCACGCTGTCGCCAGGGGCGCGACGCCCTATGAAGGCGACGACAAGACCCTGGACGTGCCGGCCATCGTCGGCATCGGCGGATCGCTGCTCTATTTCGTCGACACCTACGGCGAGAAGGGCTCGGCCTATTCGAAGGAATTCACCTGGCTGCGCGAATTCGATCCACAGCCGAAGGGCGTCGGCTTCTATTACCTCGACCACCTGACCCACAACGTCTATCGCGGCAACATGGACAAGTGGTGGGACTTCTACCGCGACCTCTTCAACTTCAAGCAGATCCATTTCTTCGATATCGACGGGCGCATCACCGGCCTTGTCAGCCGGGCGATCACCAGCCCCTGCGGCAAGATCCGCATTCCCCTGAACGAGTCCAAGGACGACACCAGCCAGATCGAGGAATATCTGAAGAAGTATAACGGCGAAGGCATCCAGCACATCGCGGTCGGCACGGACAATATCTACGAAAGCACCGACCAGCTGGCGGAAAATGGCCTGAAGTTCATGCCCGGCCCACCGGAGACCTATTACGAGCGCTCCCGCGCCCGCGTTTCCGGGCATGACGAACCGATCGAGCGCATGAAGCGCCATGGCATCCTCATCGACGGCGAAGGCGTCGTCGATGGCGGCATGACCAAGATCCTGCTGCAGATCTTCTCCAAGACCGTGATCGGTCCGATCTTCTTCGAATTCATCCAGCGCAAGGGCGATGAAGGTTTCGGCGAAGGCAATTTCCGCGCCCTGTTCGAATCCATCGAGGAAGACCAGATCCGCCGGGGCGTGATCAAGACTGAAGCCGCCGAGTAATTCCCACTTGCCGGTTGCTTTGGAAGGCCGCTTCTTCGCAAGGGAGAAGCGGCCTTGATCCTTTATAAGATCCCACTCAGGCCACCCGGACCTCGTCCTGCCAGAAATGGTAGAGCGCTTCGATATCGCCGCTTGTCAGCAGTTTCATGGCCCGGGACAACGTCTCGTCCCGCCAGTCCCACCAGGCCATTTCCAGAAGCAGGGCGATGCGCTCGTCGCTGAACCGCTTCCTGATCAGCTTCGCCGGATTGCCGCCGACAATGGCATAGGGCTCGACATCCCTTGTCACTAGTGGTTCGATTCTGACATTTGCATCCCCCTGCTGCTAGCGCTGGAGCAAATGTCAGAATCATAAGAACCACTAGATAAATATATGATTCTAGTGGAGCTGTTGAATTTGACATTTGAGCATCAGCCTAGCCGCGAGCGGGACTCAAATGTCAAATTCGCTCCACTAGCGCTCTTGTGCCGATAACCGCGCCGTCGCCGACCTTGATGCCGGGCATGATGATCGCCTCGGTACCGATCCAGACATCGTTGCCGATCACCGTGTCGCCCTTGCCGAGATAACCGTTCGCGGCACCGGCAAATTGCGGTGCATCCGGTTCATAGGCAAAAGGAAACGTGCTGACCCAGTCGGCCCGGTGCCCCTGGTTGCCCGCCATGATGAACGCCGCGCCGGTGGCGATCGAACAGAAACTGCCGACAATCAGCCGGTCCTCGTTGTCCTCGCCCGACAGGTAACGGGCGCATTCGTTAAAGCTGTGCCCATGGTAATACCCGGAATAATAGCTGTAGCGGCCGACGGAGATGTTCGGATTGGTCACCTGTTTGTCGAGCGCAATGCCCTTGAACGGGCTTTCGAAAAAATTGTTCATGGATGGCCTCGTTGCGCCACGGTGCAGCTTCCGAAGAGACTGCTTCAGGGGCGTTTGATAAAAAATCTTGTCAAAATTTTACGTCTACCGATCAGCTAAATCATTGTTTTTGCAATTAATAAAGTCTGCTTGACGGAAGCGACAAAAATTCTTCAAACAAATTTTCTCCCCATCAAGGAAGAAGTCCGCGGGGCAGGGGTTTTACTGACAGAGGCTGCCGAGTAGGCCCTCTGTTGCATTGTCTAAGCACAAACTTTTTTACCTCCGCCCCCACGCGGAGGTTTTTTTTGCGCAATCGCAGGTTTTAGAGCGTATCGCGTTTAACTGGAAATGTCTTGCATCGCTTTTTGCGTTGAAATCTCTGATTTCAGACAGCGAAAAGCGATTCCGATAAAACGCGATTTGCTCAAGGGTGCGGCTCGTGGGGGAGAGGTGGTCCTGGCGGGCAAGTGCCCGCCGAAGAAGGCTCTGTTCCGGGTCGGCTTCACACAGCGGCAAAGTTCCCCATCACCGCCTTCGCGCCGATCTGCTTCAGGAAGGCCTGCGGGTTGAAGTCCGCCTTGCGGTATTCCTCGGCCATCCTCATCTTTGCAGCCCGGAACACGTCCTCATTCCGCCACTCGACAAAGGTGACGAATTTCGCGGTTTCCGCGCTTGCTGGCTGTTCAAGGACAAGGTTCTGGAGACAGCCCTCGATATCCTGCAAGAACCCGCGAATGATGGTGAGCCGCTCCAGCAGCGCGTCGCGCGATTGAAGCGGCACCTCGAAGCTGTCGACGCGGTAAATGGACTGCGATGTGGTCTCTGCACTCATGCTGACCTCCTTGATTTTCCTGAAGGAGATACAGCCCTACAACCTCAACTTAAATTGAGGTCAAGCAGGATTTCCGAGGTAGCCCAAACGCATTTCATCGGGGCCAAGCGGCTTATTTCGCTGCCACTTTCGCTTCCAGCACGTCCCAGACCATCGCCGCCACATCCGGGCCGCCGAGATTGCGGATGGCACGGATGCCGGTCGGGGCGGTGACATTGATTTCCGTCAGCCAGCCGTCGATGACGTCGATGCCGACCAGAATGAGGCCCTGCTCTTTCAGCGACGGCCCGAGGCGGGCGCAGATCTCGCGTTCGCGCTCGGTGAGTTCGCTGTCGGTCGGCGCGCCGCCGCGCACCATGTTGGAGCGCAGGTCTCCTGCCGCCGGCACCCGGTTGACCGCACCGGCAAATTCGCCGTCGACCAGCAGGATGCGCTTGTCGCCGTGTTTCACGTTCGGCAGGAACTGCTGAATCACCCAGGGTTCGCGGAAGGTGGCGGCGAAGAAATCGTAGAGCGAACCATAATTGAGATCGTCGCGCGTAACGCGGAAGACCGCCGCACCGCCATGACCAAACAGCGGCTTCATGACGATGTCGCCGTATTCCTCGCGGAAGAGGTCGATCTCGGCCCTGTCCTTAGTGATCAGGGTCGGTGGCATCAGGTCCGGAAATTCGGTGACGAACAGTTTTTCCGGCGCGTTGCGCACGGAAACAGGGTCGTTCACCACAAGGGTATCCGGATGGATCTTCTGCAGGATGTGGGTTGCCGCGATATAGGAGAGATCGAAAGGCGGATCCTGGCGCATCAGCACCACGTCGATCTCGCGCATGTTCATGCGCCGCTTCTCACTGAGGGTGAAATGATCGCCCTTGACGTCGCGCACATCCACCGGCTCCAGCGCGCAGAAGACCTCCTCGCCGCGCATCGCCAGGCGCTCGGGCGTATAATGATAAAGCTCATGCCCGCGGGCCTTTGCCTCCAGCATCATCGCAAAGGCGCTGTCGCCGGCAATGTTGATGGACGAGATATGGTCCATCTGGACCGCTACTTTCAAAGCCATGAGGCAACTCCCGGCGGGCGCGCCCGAGGCGCTTTGGGATTTTCAGAACGATTGGTCCAGATATGCGGTGCGGGGTCCGCTTTGTCCAGAGGGGGAGGTGAGAAGCTTCTGCCTTTGCCTCAATGTCATTCCGGACAAGGACGTTTGATCGTAAAAAGCAGCCGACAGCACCTATATACCTCTCCCGTTGGGAGAAGTCGGCGCAAAGCGCCGGGTGAGGGGTCAGACATTAGTGTCTTTTCTGAGAGTTTTGCACCCTCACCCCATCCCTCTCCCAATGGGAGAGGGAGCCTTCCTTGCCAGCTTCGATAGCTCTCCATCACTCCGGATCTGCGTTCGGCTGCGCCTCACTTGTCCGGAATGACGACGGAGGAACAAGTGGCGTGTCTACTCCCACGCCTCGAACGCATTCGCAATCCGCTCTGGCAGCGCCCAGGGGCGGATGATGACGATGTCGAAGCGGAGCGTGTAGAACCCTGCCTTCGGGTGCCGGGTGACAAAGAACCTGGCGGCGCGGGAGATGCGTTTCTGGCTGGCGGGCGTCACCGCCTCCAGCGCCGCTTCCCGCGTTTTCCGCGCCTTGACCTCGATGAAGGCCACCGTCTTGCGGCGCTTGGCGATGATGTCGATCTCGCCGGAACTTGTCTTGTAGCGGCGCTTCAGGATGCGCCAGCCGGTGAGGCGCAGATACCAGGCGGCATAGGTTTCCGCGTGCAGGCCAAGCGTCTGGGCCTTGCGGCGGCGATCGCTGGAAAGGCCGTCGCCGCCCCGCGCCATCAGTCCGCGTCCGCCTTCAGTTCCAGCGCGCGCTTATAGACCTCGTTGCGGTCGAGGCCGGTCGCCTTGGAAATCTTCTTGGCGGCGGCGCTGACGGGCATCTCGGCCAGGGCCTCGGTCAAGAGGCTGTCCAGATCCGAGCTGTCGGCTTCCGGCTTGTCTTCGGGCGGGCCCACCAGGATGACGATCTCGCCCTTGACGGTCTGGCCGTCGAAACGCTCCGCGAGTTCTGAGAGGCTGCCGCGCTCGAAGGTTTCGAAGCGCTTGGTCAGCTCCCGCGCGACGACGGCTTCGCGGTAACCGCCCAGCACCTCCGCCATCTGCACAAGGGTCGCGGGCAGGCGGTGGGGGGATTCGAAGAAGACAAGCGTTGCCGGGATCGATTTCAGCTCTTCCAGGCGGCGGGTCTTCGGCCCGCCCTTTTGCGGCAGGAACCCGGCAAAGAGCACGGTGTCGCTCGGCAGGCCAGCGGCGACGAGACCGGCAAGCGGTGCTGATGCACCGGGGATCGGGATGACACGAAAGCCTGCCGCGACAACATCGCGCACCAGCCTGTAACCCGGATCGGAGACGAGTGGCGTACCGGCATCGGAGACCAGTGCCACGGCCCGGCCATCCTCCAGCGCTTCCAGGATCTTCGGCCGCTGCTTTTCCGCGTTGTGCTCGTGATAGGCCAGGAGCGGGGCTTTCAGGGAAAAGCGTTGCGTCAGCGTCGCCGTCACCCGCGTATCCTCGCAGGCAATCACACTGGCGGCGGCCAGCGTTTCCAGCGCCCGGACGGTGATGTCGCCGAGATTGCCGATGGGCGTCGAGACGATATAGAGCGCCGGCTCCAGATTGGGCGCGGTGAAGGCATGTTCGGCAAGGCTGTAGCGGTTTTTGTCCGCGCCCGGTGCGGCCGTCTCCCTGCTCATGTCGCCTTCCTTTCTCGCCTGCTTTTGTCTTGCGCTAGCCTCTCGATACAACCAATGCAAGGCAAATCCACCGATGATCGCGTGGATATGCCATTGAAACGCCACTAAATCTTTACAGGTCCATAGCGAGTACGTAAGTCTTTTCCAAAGGGTGGATTGACAGATATGGCAAGTGGACTGCGGGGCGACGACGTGCAACAGCGCAGACGAGTTTTCCTGAAAACGGCTCTGGCCGGCGCCAGCACGCTACTGCTCGGCGGCTGCATGGGCTCCAATCTCGGTTCCGTTCCGGGCGACCAGATCCAGCCGAGTGCGCTGCCGCAGACGACAGGCGAGGTCATCGGGACCGGCGGCGTCCGGGTCGGGCTGCTGCTGCCCCTGGCAAGCGCCAGCGGCAATGCCTCCATCGGCACCGTCTTCAAGAACGCCGCCGCCCTCGCCCTGCAGAATTTCCCGAGCGCCGATGTGCAGCTGCTGGTGAAGGATACAGGCGGCACCGCGGAAGGCGGCCGTGCGGCGGCGCAGGCGGCCATTGCCGAAGGCGCGGAGCTGATCCTGGGTCCCGTGTTTTCCCCCGCCGTTGCCGGCGCTGCCCAGGCAGCCCGGGCGACCGGCGTACCGGTGATCGCCTTTTCGACGGATACATCCGTTGCCGCGCGAGGCGTCTATCTCCTCAGCTTCCTGCCGGAGAACGACGTCAAGCGCGTCATCGGCTATGCCAACAGCCAGAACAAGAGCTCCTACACGGCGCTCATCCCGGAAGGGTCCTACGGGGCCGTGGTCGAGGCGGCATTCCGCCAGGAAGTCGGCCGCGGCGCCGGCCGGATCGCCTCGATCCAGCGTTACAAGCTGGAGGGCTCCGACACGGCGGATCTCGTTGCCAAGACGGCGGCGCTGAAATCGGTGCTCACCAACTCCGACGCGCTGTTCGTGCCAGCGGGCGGCGGCGTACCGTCCGTGGTGGTGCAGACGCTGGTCAGCCAGGGTGCCAATCTCGGCAATATCAAATTGCTCGGCACCGGACAGTGGGACTCGCCGCAGGTGAAGAACAACCCGGTGCTGGCGGGTGCCTGGTTTGCCGGCCCCGAGGACAAGGGCTTTCAGGCCTTCGCGCAGCGGTATCAAACAGCCTACGGGTCTGTGCCACCGCGCAATGCCAGCCTTGTCTATGACGGCGTGACGCTGGCCGCCGGGCTGATCCGCTCCGCCGGGCAACAGCGCTTCCAGCAGAGCATCATCACAAACCGCGACGGCTTCATCGGCATTGACGGCCTCTTCCGCTTCCAATCCAATGGTCTCAACCAGCGCGGCCTTGCCGTCTACCAGATCACGGGCCAGGGAACGCAGGTGATCTCCCCGGCGCCGCGGGACTTCCGCACCGGGTTCTGATTTTTCTCCTCACCGGCAAGTCTCAGGGAGTGCTTTGTCAAATGCTGAGCGGCAAGGAAATCGTGCTGATCATCAGCGGCGGCATTGCCGCCTACAAGTCCCTGGACCTGATCCGGCGGCTGAAGGAACGCGGCGCAAGGGTGATCCCGGTGATGACCAAGGGCGCGCAGGAATTCATCACCCCGCTGGCCGCCGGGGCTCTTTCGGCCGAGACCGTCTATACCGATCTTTTCGACCGGCAGGCGGAACACGATGTCGGCCATATCCGCCTGGCGCGGGACCACGATCTTGTGCTCGTGGCGCCGGCCACCGCCAACCTGATGGCCAAGATGGCCCATGGCATCGCCGACGACCTTGCAACCGCCATCCTGCTGGCGACAGACAAGCCTGTGCTGGCAGCGCCCGCCATGAACCCGAAAATGTGGGACAACGACGCGACGAAGCGCAATCGCGCGCTTTTGAAAACTCGCGGCATTGCCTTTTGCGGCCCTGCAGCCGGTGAGATGGCCGAGCGGGGCGAGGCGGGCACCGGGCGCATGAGCGAGCCGCTGGAGATCGTCGCTGCTGCCGAAGCGGTGCTGCGGGACGCGGCAATCAGGGCCGGCACGCTGCCGCTCGCCGGCAAACACGTTCTGATCACCTCCGGGCCGACCCATGAGCCGATCGATCCGGTGCGCTATATCGCCAACCGGTCCTCCGGCAAGCAGGGCCATGCCCTTGCCCGCGCCGCCTGGGAGGCGGGCGCCCGGGTGACGCTGGTTTCCGGCCCGGTTACCCTGCCCGATCCGGCGCATGTCAATGTCATTCACGTGGAAAGCGCCGCTGCCATGCTGAAGGCGGTGGAAGGCAACCTGCCGGCGGATATCGCCATCATGGCGGCCGCCGTCGCCGACTGGCGGGTGGCGTCGGAAGGCGCGCAGAAGATCAAGAAGGACGGCAGCGGCAATCCGCCGGCGCTGGAGCTGACGGAAAACCCGGATATCCTGGCAACCGTCGGCCATCACGACACGCTCAGGCCGAACCTCCTGATCGGCTTTGCCGCCGAGACCCAGAACCTGATCGACAACGCCCGCTCCAAGCTGGAACGCAAGAACGCCGACTGGATCATCGCCAACGATGTCAGTCCGACGACGGGCATCATGGGGGGCGATGCCAACACCATCCGCGTCGTCAGCCGCGACGGCGTCGAGGACTGGCCGGAGCTGGACAAGGGCGAAGTCGCCCGGCGCATCATTGCCCGGGCTGCGCAAGCGCTCACGGGCTGAGGTCCTCCGGAGCCGAATCCGCAAGCACGGCCTTTCAGATTTCCGCGTAGATTTCCAGGATGTTGCCGTCCGGGTCCCGGAAGAACAGCGTCCGGTGCCCCCAGGGCTGGTCGGTGACGGGCAAGGCCATCTCGATCCCCTTTCCCTCCAGTTCCCGAGCACAGGCCGAGACCTCCTCCGGCGAGACCCGGAAGGCAAGCTGCAGCGACAACTGCCCGGCTGCCGTCGGCGTATCGTTCCAGATGAGCCCCCGTTCGGTCAGTGCCAGCACTTGAGAACCCACGGCAAATTCGATCCATTGCGGCCCCAGCTCCCGCACGAGCGGGAATTGCAGGATGTCCCCGTAGAACCGGCGCATTGCCGGCATGTCTCGGGCGAAAATGACGGTGTAGTCGATGGCCTTAATGGCCTTGAGCGCGTTCATGGAAGCTTCTCCCGTGTGAGCGTTTGCCGATTGTGCTAAGAAAACCGCACCGGAGGCGGCCGCCGCGGTAAGAAAATCACGTCTTGTCGTTGGCATTGATCCGTCTCTTTATCGTTTGTGACCCCTGGATATTGCCGAGACGCAGGAGCGGGAAAAGATGACGGATCATACTGGTACCTCCTCTACCCGCTTGGACGCGGACGCGATCCGGCGTCAGGAACTTGGTGCTTTCCTGCGCGCGGCCCGGGAGCGGATGACGGTTTCGTCGACCGAAAGGCGCAGACGCACGCCCGGCCTGCGGCGTGAGGAGGTCGCCGACGCGGCTGCCATTTCCGTTGTCTGGTATACGTGGCTTGAACAGGGGCGCGACGTCCGCATGTCGCCCGAAACGCTCGCGCGGCTTGTGCGGGCGCTCGAGTTGAATCGAACGGAGGCGCTCTACCTGCGCACGCTCGCCCGGCCGGACGATCTCGATCTGCCGTCCCTGCAGGCGGCACCCGGAGCCGTTTCGGATCTCGTGACCCGGCTGTCGCCGCATCCCGCCTACGCGCTCGACCGGACGTGGAACGTTGTCGCCTGCAACGGCGACGCGGCTAATCTCGTCGGCCCGTTTGTCCGCAGCGACCCGGTTCGTGGCAACGTGCTGGCACGGCTGTTTCTGGATCCGGACTGGAAAAGGCTCTTTTGCGACTGGGGTGAGGTGGCCCGGATGGCGGCCGCACAGTTTCGCGCTTCGACCGCGGCTTTTGCCACAGAGGCGGATGTCGTCAGCCTGCTGAGCCGGCTTCACGAGGTTTCACCGGATTTCGCGCGCATCTGGACATCGGCTGAGATCGCGCCCGCGGCAGACTGGACAAAGACAATCCTGTCAGGCGGCCGTGTTACCAGATGGCGGCATTCCGTGCTGAGGCCGGAAGGGGCCGGGCGGGACTTTTCGGTAACCGTCTACCTGCCGGCCTGAAGCTCTTTCAGGCCGCGAAGCGGAAGTAGCTCATGCTGATGGAGCCGTATTCGTAGCTTCGGTGCAGCAACTGCGCCCTGGCGTCCGGTCCGCCTGCGCCAAAAGCAAAGAAGAGCGGCAGGAGATGCTCGTCCGTCGGGTGGTTGCGGCGGAATTGCGGACCCCGGTTCAGGTCCTTGAAATAGCCGATCGATCCGGCATTGAGGCCGTCGTCGAGCCAGCGGTCGAAATCGGCCGCCCAGGCCGGTGTCGAGGACCCCTGAGGGCCGAATTCACGCAAATTGTGCGTCGTGCTGCCGGAGCCGGCCAAAAGGATGCCCTTGTCCTTGAGCGGAGCCAGAGTCCGGCCAAGCTCGTGGACAGAGGCCGGCGTGCTGTCATGGGGCAGGGACATGGCGACCACCGGAATATCGGCATCCGGATAGGCAAGCGACAGCGGCACCCAGGCGCCATGGTCCAGTCCCCAATGGCTATCCAGTTCGACGTCATGACCGGCGGCTTCCAGGAGCTGCGCAACTTGATCGACATGATCCACATCCGCGCGAGCGGGGTAGGCGATATCGTAGAGCGGGGCCGGGAAGCCGTGGAAATCGTGATAGGTGCGCAAAAGGCCGGGCGCCGACAGTTTCAGCCCGTCCGTCTCCCAATGAGCGGACAGGATCACGATCGCCTTCGGCCGCGGCTGCGAGGCGGCAAAGCTTTTCAGGAACCGGCTGGCAGCCGTGTCCTCAAGCGCCAGGGTCGGCGCGCCATGCGCAAAAAATACGGGCGAAATGCTGGTTGGCGCCGCCATGGAGCCGCTCCTCGGTCAGATGTCTTTCCTTCAGGAAAATAGACATTCCGCCCGCCGGAATAAGCCCAGAAATGGGAAAAGGCTCGTTCACTCTGATTGGACAATCAGGAAAACGCGATACCACTGTTCAGCCGCCTCGCACCCGCTCAGGCGCGAAGCGGCAAGTGGCTCAAGTTTACTTGTAACCCAGGTTGATCAACTGGACGCGCCGGTTGACCGCAGCGTCCGGCTTCGCGGGGTCGCGCAGCTGTTCTTCGCCAAGGCCGACGGCAAAGAGATAGTCACCGGGCACCTGGAATGTGGTGACGAGTGCCTCACGAACGGCCTGGGCCCGTTTGATGGAAAGCTCGAGATTGTATTCACGGGTTCCCTTGGCGTCGGTATGACCGACGATGAAGAAGGTCTGGCCTGCCAGATAGGGCGTGTGCAGCGCGTCCGCGATCAGACCCACGGTTTCATAGGATTCCGGCGCGATGTTCGCGGAGTCGAAATGGAAGGTGATTTCGACGTTGAACTGGCGCAGCGAGGCCAGCTTGTCTGCCAGGGGCAGGCTCTGCGGCGAATTGGCTCCCGGGTATTTCTCGATGTTCTCGATGGCTGCCTTCTGCAAGGCGTCGGCACTGATGTCGACTTCCTGCTGCGCCCCCTGCAGGGAATTGATGATCTCGTTGCGGCTCAGTTTGGTCTGGGAAAAGGTTGCCGTCGTCGAGACGATGAGCGCGGCAATGCTACCGGCCAGAAGAAACTTGTTCATGGAATTTGCCCCTTGATCTGGCTTAACGGTAACCGGCGAGGTCGATCGCGCTGTTGCATTTGCTGCTGACGGACGGCTGTGCCTTCAAGAGGCAACGCAGCATATGGCCCGCGCCGGGTTTTACGCCCTTGCAATACTGGGCCATGTCGCGATTGCAGATCTTGGCGACTTCAGACTGGGCGGCCAGCCGGGCCTGGATCAATCCGATGACGACCACACGGTCCGCATTGCACTTCTGCGACACCTTGGCCTGGTTCTTCTCCAGACAGGCCGTAATGCCGTTGTTTGCGAGCGAAGCGGACTGGCAATGGGCCTGGATGTCCTTGCCGCAGCTTGCCGCCAGGATCTTGATGGCGTCGGCAAAGCCGACGGTCTGCGCATAGGCGGCGGACGAGACAGACAACGCCAGCCCCGCGGTCAATGCAAAAATCAAACGTCTCATGATGATGATAACTCCCAACCACCGGTAAGTTCCGATGGGGCAGAGTGTTTCAGGAGACGCACGCGACCGCAAGTGGATCTGTGTCCGATCTAGACGAATTTCGCGCGGTGGCAAACTTGACAGAGGCCTGCGAATATCGTCACTCGCCGAATAGACCACAGCCGGACCTTATCCATGACAGTGACCCTGGAACTGAAACGCCTTGACCATGGCAGCGACCTGCCTCTGCCGGCCTATCAGTCGGCGCTGGCCGCCGGTCTCGACCTCCTGGCCGCCGTCGATGTGCCACTGACGCTGGAACCGGGTGCGCGCGCACTGGTCCCGACGGGTCTCGCAATGGCCCTTCCCGCCGGATACGAGGCCCAGGTGCGGCCCCGGTCCGGCCTTGCCGCCAAGCATGGCGTCACCGTTCTCAACACGCCGGGCACAATCGACGCGGATTACCGCGGCGAGGTGAAGGTCATCCTGATCAATCTCGGTGAAGCGCCCTTCACGATTGCCCGCGGCGAGCGGATCGCCCAGATGGTTATCGCTCCGGTGCTGCAGGCATCGATCCTGGAAGTCGAGACGTTGTCGGAAACGGATCGCGGCGCCGGTGGCTTCGGCTCGACCGGCCGCTGACAGCAACGGACCCGATCCAGCATGTCCCCCAGCCTTGTCATCTTCGATTGCGACGGTGTGCTTGTCGACACCGAGCGCCTGGTCAACGCCAACATGGCCGCCTTCGTCACCGAACTCGGTTACCCGATGACGGGGCCCGACTGCCAGCGGCAGTTCATGGGACGGACGCTGGAGGATGTGCAGCGCCTCGTGGAAGACCTTTCCGGTATCAAGCTGCCGTCGGACTGGCCGGATCAGGTGCGCACCCGGGACCTGATCAGTTTCCAGGCCGGGGTGCCGGCCGTTGAGGGCATTGAAGCCATCCTTGACGATCTCGACGGGCGCGGCGTGCCCTATTGCGTCGGCTCGTCAGGCCGGTACGAGAAGATGAACATGACGCTCGGCAGTTCCGGCCTTTTGCCGCGGCTGAAAGGACGGCTGTTTTCCGCGCAAGACTGCGAGAAGGGCAAGCCGGCGCCGGATGTCTTTCTGCTGGCGGCGAAGACCATGGGCCATGCACCGGAACACTGCGCCGTCATCGAGGACAGCCTGCCCGGCGTCATGGCAGCAAGGGCCGCCGGCATGCGCGCCTATGCCTATGTGGAGGATCCCGCCTGCGACCGCGCCGCCATGCGGGAGGCGGGGGCGATCCTCTTCGACAGCATGGACGCGCTGCCGGACCTGCTCTTTTCCACGCACTGAGCTTTTTCTGGAAAAAGGTTTTACGGGCCGTGCTGCAAAGGCATGCCGCCCCCCTTATAACTTGCTGGAGCGCGTATTATCTTAGCGCTCCGAACAGTCAAAGGAAGCCGGCGGAAGACGGTCCGGCCACATAGGGAGACCTGCCATGACCATTAAGACCAGCGGCCGCGGAAAGATCTATTCCTCCATCACTGACACGATCGGCGACACGCCGCTGGTGCGGCTGGACCGGCTGGCCAAGGCCCATGGCGTCAAGGGCAACCTCCTGGCGAAGCTTGAATTCTTCAATCCGATCTCCAGCGTCAAGGACCGCATCGGCGTTGCCATGATCGAGGCGATGGAGCAGGCCGGAACGATCGTTCCCGGCAAGACCACCCTGGTCGAGCCGACCTCCGGCAATACCGGCATCGCGCTTGCTTTCGTCGCCGCCGCCAAGGGCTACCGGCTGATCCTGGTGATGCCGGAAACCATGTCGGTGGAACGGCGCAAGATGTTCAAGATCCTCGGCGCCGAACTGGAACTGACCGAAGGCCCGAAGGGCATGAAGGGCGCCATCGCCCGCGCCGAAGAGCTTCTCGGCGAGATCGAGGGTTCGGTGATGCCGCAACAGTTCGAGAACCCGGCCAACCCGGAAATCCATCGCAACACCACGGCGGAGGAAATCTGGAACGACACGGCAGGCAAGGTCGATGTCTTCGTCTCCGGCATCGGCACGGGCGGCACGATTACCGGCGTGTCCCAGGTGCTGAAGGGACGCAAGCCGGACCTGCAGGTGGTTGCTGTGGAACCGGCCGACAGCCCGATCCTGTCCGGCGGCCAGCCGGGCCCGCACAAGATCCAGGGCATCGGTGCCGGTTTTGTGCCGGGCGTGCTCGACACTGCGGCCTATGACGAGGTTCAGACCGTTGCCAACGAAGATGCTTTCGCCATGGCCCGCGAAATTGCCCGCACCGAAGGTGTGCCGGTCGGCATTTCTTCCGGCGCAGCGCTGACCGCTGCCATCCGCGTCGGCCAGCGCGAGGGCATGGAAGGCAAGAACATCGTCGTGATCATCCCCTCCTTCGCCGAACGCTATCTCTCCACGGCGCTCTTCGAAGGTCTGTAAGCTTCCCGCCCCGCGGACCTGACAGGTTTGCGGGGCTTTTTTTGATCGTCACGTCGCATGCACCCGGCATCGCTAGTGGTTCGATTCTGACATTTGCATCCCCCTGCCGCTAGCGCTGGAGCAAATGTCAGAATCATAAGAACCACTAGATAAATATATGATTCTAGTGGAGCTTTTGAATTTGACATTTGAGCATCAGCCTAGCCGCGAGCGGGACTCAAATGTCAAATTCGCTCCACTAGAGCACGTCGCGAAAAAGTGGATTCCGGTTTTTCGCAAAAAGACGTGCGTCAAAAAAGAGATAAAGCTTTTCGCGTGAATTCAAATGAACGCGACACGCTTTAGCCTTCTGGTTTTTCTAAACCAGCTTTTCCATCCGGGTTGCAGACGCAAAACCGAACAGCAGTTCGAACCACCCGGTCTTTTCCTCGCCGACCACAACGAAGCCTGCGCGCTCATAAAGAGCCTTTGCGCGAGGGTTGGTGTCGATGACATCAAGTCGTACGCGAGAGAGCCTTCGCCGCCGGGCTTCCTCTGCAGTCGCCTCCAGCAAAGCGGTGCCAATGCCAAGACCGCGAGCCTCCTCGGAGACAAAGATACCGTCCATGAGCAGGCAATCCGGCTCGGTCTCGCGCTCGAGCACATCCAGAATGAGGCCGCGCCAAAGGCCACCGACCGGACCATAGACAGCCGTCAGATCCTTCAGCCCGCCACCCGCCAGCGATCCTTCGCTTGTCTTGAAACCTGCAAGACCCAGAAGGCGGCCGTCCCGGCCGGTTGCGCCGAGCGCAAAGGCAGGATCGAGGATCCGTTCGATCAGACGAAGCGCCTTTTCCTCAGGCGCCAGCACGCGGCCGAGCTTGCCGGAAAATGCCTGCCAGAACAGGCGCGCGGCCACTGGCCGTTGGTCTTCAGCAAAGCCGGCGGCGATGCGAACCTTTTCGGACATGGTGGCGTTCAGCGGATGACGACGGCCGTACCGGTGGCGCTGACCATCAGCATGGAGCCGTTCTGGCCGACGGTTTCATAGTCGAGATCGACGCCGATCACCGCGTTGGCGCCCATGGCCTGGGCCTGCTGGCACATCTCGTCGATGGCGATCTTGCGCGCCTTGCCGAGTTCTTCCTCGTAGGCGCCGGAGCGTCCGCCGACGATGTCGCGGATACCGGCAAAGAAATCCTTGAAGATATTCGCGCCGAGGATCGCCTCGCCCGTTACCAGCCCCTTGTAGTCCAGATCCCTGCCCTGAATGGTATTGGTCGTGGTGACGAGCATTGCCTATCTCCCTGCTGCAATTGACGCTTTGAGACATGGGAAGCCCTGCCGGGCTTTGCAAGGAAGCAGGGCCTTACCGGCGGTCAGATATCGTCGGGAAAGGGATATGTCTCCGGATCAAGTCCGAAACTCCGGATGAAACCTTCCTTGTCGTCCTTGTGCCGCCGGACGAGCTCGACGAGATTTTTTGGACGGTAAGGACCGGACATCGTTGGGTGGCGGTCCGGATTGCTGCAAAGACGCTTTATGGCGCAAGGATCGATCGAAAGATTTGCGCCGGGAGGGTAGCCGGTCAGGGGGCGGATACCCTTCTCGTACCGAAACCTGATCCGGTCGATGGTCTGGTAAAGCCGTGTATAGGTCTCACCCATCGTGTCCTGCGGATAGGAACGGTACTTGCGCAGAAATTTTTCGTCTACGGCCAGACCCAGAGCCACTGCCTTCTCCACGATCCAGTGGAGAGCGCAATTCGCCATGCCGTCGTTGCCATAACTGCCGCCGACATTGCCATGAGCGCCCGGGAACCAGCGCTGCTCGAGCGTCTGATCCGGATCGCATCCCTTCCACACTTCCGGCCGGAAGTCGTAACGCTTCTCATCGATCGCAAGTGCCTGCAGGGCCACCCGAACACACTTGGCCGGCGTTTCGTGCACGTGAAACGATCTTTCCGCCACGGACGTCCCGCTGCGCGCACGAAACCGGGATCCAAGCGACACGACTGTATCCCAGACCCCGAGAAAGGTGATCTCGACTGGACGGAGCCGGTCGGCGATTATTTCCTTCTTCGAATTGACGATTGTTCTCGGATCGCCCTTTCCGCGGGTCGTCAGATAGAGCCGGAAGAAGATCGGGATGTAGTAGGCATCCTTTTTTTCCGTCACGCCTCCGAGCCAGGAGAGGAACTGCGTCAGGCCACGGACCTGCGCCGCCCCCCGGCTGAAGCCGAAAATGAAGATTTGTTCGTTCTCGATGTAATTGTTGCTGATGAAGGTCACGGCCTGCTCGATATTGGCCTCGTAGCCGGCCCCCCACGCCCCGCCGAGCTTGCTGTCGAAGAAATTCAGCAATCTGTTGCTGATACCGGGATAGAGCCCCAGCGCGCCCACGCCGGAATCGTAGTAGGTGATCTGGCGGGCTCCGCTTTTTGGATCTTCGGGCAGAATGGCCCGTGCCAGTTTCAGCGGGTTTGTCGGTTTCATCACCGTCGTCTTGTCGTCCCGCTCCACTGCAATGAATGGATTGTTCCAGGTTCCATCGAGACACAGGACCAGTCGGCCGGTCATGACAACATCCTTTCCTTCAATCAAACTTCAATGTCGATGTGCGTCGCCCCGTTTTCCGGAAAGTTCAGCACGGCCATTCTCCCGCCTTGGGCGAGTACCGTATCCAGGTCGGCGATCAATGTTCCCTCCTGAAATTCGCGGTGCTGCTTTATTTCCTCGGGGCCATACGTCATGTGCACCGTGTAGTTCAGGCCCGGCCGGGCCTCAAACAGCATCCTGAGGGTGTTCGGCTCCGGATTGCCGTGCTTGCCATCCCCGCAAAGGACGTAGTGATCGGCTGTTACCCGCTCGAAAAACTGTGACGACACGTTCCGGTCGCTGCCGTGATGCGGCAGCTTCACGATGTTGAAATGGACCTTGCCGTTCGCATCCAGGCGGTTGGTTTGCTCCAGCCATTGAAGGATCATGTCACCCCGCGCATCTCCCGTGAGAAGAGCGGTTTTGCCGCCTGCTTCCGCGACCACGACAATCGATGCCAGGTTAGAAACAGAGGTATCCAGGCTGAGAGCGGCAGCTTTTGCATCGGCCTCCTTTGCCAGGATTTTCTTGAGCTCCTTCGCCCATTCCTTGCGCAGCTTGTCGACCTGTGCCCGCGCCGGACCGATCACGTTCAGGCTCAGCTTGCCGCGCGACCAGGGCACATCGGCTTCTTCAAGCAGGGCCAGGCGATCCTTGAACCCCCGGTTGATGTCGATGTTCAGCGCCTTCAGATCGAGCCGCAACTGCCGGCCCTGGGCGACACTGGCAAGGACAAGCTTGGAATCATGCGCTTCGGCACCGACAAACGGCAGTTCTTCAAGTGTCCCGGCCAGCGACGCGGCTTGCCCCCGGGTCTGCGAAGCGCTTTGGTCTGTTCCCTTGGCAATGGTGTCGGCAAAACTGTTGTGCCAGGCACCCCGAATGTCGGCGATCGGGTCGCGCTCCTCGTCCCGGGCCTCAAGCAGTTCGTCGGTCAGGTCGAGAATGCCGTCTATGTGGTCCGCATCGATATGGCTGACCATCAGGAGATCGATCGCCGGAGGTTCACCGCTGGTGCCCGGAAGCGCCAGTAACTGATCCCGCAGGAAGCTTTGGTAGACCCCTGAAGGGCCGCCGTCGATCAGAACGGTGGCGCCTTCGGCGAATAGAAGGAGACTGTCACCGTGTTTGGCCTTTATGGCTCGAAGGGTCAGGTCCGCCACGTCTCTTCTCCCGATGAACTCTGCTATACCGATTGCAGGGCGCGCAGGATGTCGACCAGCCCATGCCCCTGGAAATAACGCTCACGCCCCAGATCCGTCGCCGTTTCGCAGAGGATGCGCTTGATCTTTTCCGGCTGTGCGATCAACTCCGTATGCCGGGCCATCAGCATGGCCGCGGCACCGCTGACATGGGGCGCCGCCATGCTGGTTCCGTCCTTGTATTCGGCGCGGTTCTGCGGTGTCGGGCCGAGGATCTTTTCGCCCGGGGCGACAATATCCGGCTTCAACCGGCCGTCGCCTGTCGGCCCCCGGCTGGAGAAATAGCTGACGCCGTATTCGTGCGGCCGCTTGCGATGGGTCGCTCCGACGGTGATGACGCCGTTCGCATTACCCGGATCGGTGATCGAAACGGACCGGTAGCTGTCGGATGAGCGGATTTCCTCGAAATCCCGCATCTCGAAGCCACGGTTGCCGGCCGCCGCGACGATGACCATGCCAGCAGCGGCGGCTTCGTCGCACTCGTCGCAGATCGGCGTGCGGCCGCAGGCGAAACGGCGCACTTCGTGAATAAGCGACAGACTGAGATTGGCGCCGTGAACCTGCATCGTGCCGGCCCGGGAGTTCATCCAGCGAAGATACTGGAGCGCTGCCAGAAGCTCGAATTCATCGGTGAGTCCATCGTCCCGGAACACTCTGACATCGATCAGATTGATGTCCGGACAGACCCCTTTCATCTTGCGGTCGCGCTTGTCGAGGGCCTCTTTCCACTCGTAGTCGTGGTCCTCGATCCAGTCCGCGCCGAGAATGCCCGCGACATGGGTGCCATGGTCGTTTTCCGGCACATCCGGATTGTTGTCGACGATGGCGTCCTCCAGATCCTGCCAGTTGATGTCCTTGCCATTGTCGATCCGGCGCCTGAGTTCCTTGAGCAGTTCCATCGCCTTGGAGAGCCTGTCCTCTTGAGAGTCGCCCTTCATTCTCCGCGCGATTTCAAGGATCACTTCATTGTGCCGGTCCTTCGCGGTCTGCCCGTTCTCGAAAAGCTTGATATCGAAATCGAGAAGTTCCCGAAGCCGTGTGAAATCAAGCGTTTTCACGATCCGTGTTTTTGTAAGGTCCTCCAGACGAAGCTCGTCGGGTTCCCGGCCTGGATCCTCACCAGCGGCAATGGCCTCGTCGTATTCCTGCTTCAGCTTCGCGCGGACCTCCTTCTCATAAGCCTTCGAATGCAGCTTGAACGCATCGTGGCGGGGATCGATACCACTGTCGACAACGGCCCAGGTGATCCGATCGCAGGAAATGTTGAACAAACGGATGGCGGCATCCGCCTTGACGGTCAGCGCGGATTTGCTGACGGCGAGATGGATCGGACGGTTCCTGGTCACGCGCCAGATGTATTTTTCGCTTGGATAAGTGTCGTTTGCTTCCGACTCTTTTTTTGACCAGTTGCGATAGAGTTCCATGAAAGCTCTGACCACCTCGCGGCGTGCCTGCAAGGCGGTTTCATACGGGAGGTCTGAACCGGACTCGAGTTCACGTTTTTCTCTGGAATTCACGATGCGGTCAGGATCGCCAAAACCACGCTGACGCCTCAGAAACTCCGCTTCGAAGACCTTGCCGACAACATCATTTTCATCAAGCAAATCGTGTCCGTACAGAAAGCAGCTTGCGGTCAGACCCGCTATGCGCACCAGCCAGCAAAGATCCGCCGGAATATCCCGGATATACTCCAACCGGGCATCCCGGCCTGAAACAGAGGCATTCCGTTCAGCTTCCCGCCGCCGGAGTTCCGCTTCACGTTCGTGATCTTCTATCGACGCACGGGACCGGCCATTCAGTTCGCGCCGCATGAACATGAGCGCTTCCAGCAGATCCTGCTGGCGTTGCCCCTTGTCATCCGGCTGCGGAAAGGGTTTCCAGTCCGCAACCTGGGCATTTTCGGGTCTGGTGTGCTGAAGCACCCGCAGCCTGTCGTAGGTTTCATGCCACCATTGAGTCAGCGGCAGGACAACGCGCATCAATTCATCAAAGTAGAGGCGAACGGCGATCTGGCCTGGAATGTAGGAAACACGCGGCTCCTTGCGGGTCAGCTTTCCCGTTTCCGTTGTCGGATCCTTCTCCCGCAAGGTGTTCAGCATTTGCCGGATCTCTTGTGCCGCCTGTCCGGTTCCGCCTTCCTCCGCGCATGTCAGGATCAATTCGTGCTGATCGTGCGGCCGCGTCGCAAATGCAAGCCAGACATTTGGCAGGATCGGACTGTCCTGCGTGAAGCGCAATCCTCCCGGCGTTTCGAATAGCAGGCTGTTGGCGAACGCAAGCCGCCGCTTAAGTACCTCATCCATGCCGCCCCCACGTGCCTGGCTTTGGAACAATAGCTTTCCTAGACGCTGTTCCCCAACGTCATCTGACAATCTAGAATGGAATTAACTGAAATTGAACACCTAATTTGACCTCAACCCTGAATAGATGAGTCGCTTTTGTTTGGCATTCCGTTTCCGGCCAAGGTCTCAAGAGCCGTCCGGGGTGGCATCAGCTTCGGGTAATCGGGCTCAATGCCCGAAGCAGGGCGTCATTCTCCTCCACTGTCCCGATGGATATCCGCAGCCAGTTGGCAATGCGGTCCTGCCGGAAATGCCGCACCAGTATGCCCTCGGCCCTGAGACCGGCGAGCAGGTCGCCCGCCGCAAGGTTCTCGTGCGAAACGAATACAAAATTGGCGGCCGATGGCAGGACGGCGAAGCCGAGGGCCGTCAGGCTGCCGGTCAGGCGGCCGCGCTCGGCCATCACCAGCCGCCGTGTTTCCTCAAACCACGCGACGTCGTTCCAGGCCGCTTCCGCGCCCGCCAGCGCCGGACGGCCGAGCGGATAGGAATTGAAACTGTCCTTGATGCGCTGCAGGCCTTCGATCAGATGCGGCTGGCCGACGGCAAAGCCGACGCGCAGACCCGCCAGGCTGCGCGACTTGGAGAAGGTCTGCACCACCAGAAGATTGTCATATCGCGGGACAAGACCGATGGCACACTCTGCGCCGAAATCCACATAGGCCTCGTCCACCAGCACGACGCAGTCCGGGTTCTGTTTCAGCACCGCCTCGATTGCGGCCAGATCGACGGCGATCCCCGTTGGCGCATTCGGATTGGCGAGCACGACGCCGCCGCAGGGGCCGGCGAACGTCGTCGTATCCAGCCGGAACCCGTCGTCGAGCGGGATCAGGCGGTAGGCGACCTCGTAGAGTTCGCAGTAAGTCCTGTAGAAGCTGTAGGTGATGTCGGCAAAGAGCACCGGCGCCTTGCCGCAGAAAAAGGCATGAAAGGCATGGGCCAGGATCTCGTCGGAGCCGTTGCCGGCAAAGACGTGGTCCCGCGTCAGGCCGAACCGGCCGGCGATGGCAGCCCTCAGCGACGCGGCACCGGGATCCGGATAAAGCCTCAAGTCGTCCTCGGCCGCGGCTCTGATGGCGCCAAGGGCAATCGGCGAGGGACCGAACGGGTTCTCGTTGGTGTTGAGCTTGACGAAGCTGCGGTCCTTCGGCTGTTCGCCCGGCGTAAAGGGCACCAGCTTTTCGACAATCGGGCTCCAGAAACGGCTCATCACATGTCCAGTCGAGGCTTTGAGGGGGTCAGAACCGGTCGTTGGCGTTCAGCACCGGCAGACGGTTCGAGGATTTGAGTTCACGCAGTGACAGGCTCGACCTGATGCCGGTGACACCAGGCAACCGCCGCAGCACCTTCTCCACGAAACGGCTGTAGTCGTCCAGATCCCGCGCGACGACCTGCAGCAAAAAATCCGCATCGCCGGTGGTGTTGTGGCAGGCGAGAACATGGGAACTCGCCTCGATGGCCTTCTGGAACGCCGCCGTCGTCTCCTCGTCATGCTGCGAACAGGAGAGCTGGACGAAGGCCATGACCCCGAGGCCCAGTGCACGCCGGTTGACGACGGCCTGATAGCCCTCGATGACACCGTCTTCCTCCAGCCGTTTCAATCGCCGCCAGCAGGGCGTTTCGCTGAGACCCACCTGCTCCGCCAGCCGGGCATTGGAGAGCCGGCCGTCGCTCTGCAGCCGGTTCAGGATATCGGCATCCACCTTGTCGATCTTGATCATTAGGGAAGAAACTGCCTCTGATAATTGAATTCAAGGAAGAATAGGCTCCAGATCTAATCGAATGAAGCACTTTTTGCATTGTTCTTTCACCGATTTTCCGTAGCTTTTTCGCTCAAGGACAGCCAACGAGGACCCCGCCATGAAAGCCGTGCTCTATGAGACCTTCGCCAAGGCCCCTCACCTTGCCACCGTGCCCGACCCTGTGCCTGAGCCGCATGGGGCGGTGCTCAAAGTCGGGGCGACAGGGGTCTGCCGCAGCGACTGGCACGGCTGGATGGGGCATGACCCGGATATCGTGCTGCCGCATGTGCCCGGGCACGAGCTCGCCGGCACCATCGTCGCCGTCGGCAGGAACGTCACCCGCTGGAAGGCGGGCGACCGGGTGACCGTGCCCTTTGTCGGCGGCTGTGGTGCCTGTCCCGAATGCCATGCCGGCCACCAGCAGGTCTGCCACACCCAGTTCCAGCCTGGCTTCACCCATTGGGGCTCGTTTGCCGAATTTGTCGGCATTCACCAGGCCGATCTCAACCTGGTGCCGCTGCCCGATAGCATGAGCTTTGCCACCGCCGCCAGCCTCGGCTGCCGCTTCGCGACCTCCTTCCGCGGTGTCGTCGACCAGGGCCGGACAAAAGCCGGCGAATGGGTCGCGGTGCATGGCTGCGGCGGGGTCGGCCTCTCGGCCATCATGATCGCCAATGCTGTCGGTGCCAATGTCATCGCAGTCGATATTGCCGAGGACAAGCTGGCGCTGGCCCGGAACCTCGGCGCGGTCGCCACCGTCAACGCGGCTAAGACCGCCGATGTCGCTGGCGCGGTCATCGAACTCACCCGGGGCGGGGCACATGTCTCCATCGACGCGCTCGGCCACCCGGCAACCTGCTTCAATTCCATCCAGAACCTGCGCCGCCGCGGCCGGCACGTGCAGATCGGCCTGATGCTGGCCGACCACGCGACGCCGCAGGTGCCGATGGCCAAGGTAATCGGCCAGGAACTGGAAATCCTCGGCAGCCACGGCATGCAGGCCCATCGCTACGACGCGATGCTGGCGATGGTCGAAACCGGCAAGCTCAGCCCCGAGAAACTGGTAGGCAAGGAAATCGGCCTGGAACAATCCATCGAGGCGCTGACATCGATGGACAAGTTCGAGGGCGTCGGGGCGACGGTGGTGACGCAGTTCTGACCTCACGCCGCCCGGCGTGACATGTCGTGGCCACGGTAACTCAGGGCCTCGGCCAGATGGATGCGGCCGACCGTGTCCTGGCCGTCGAGATCGGCGAGGGTGCGGGCGAGTTTCAGGACGCGGTGGTAGCCGCGAGCGCTCAACGCGAGGCGTTCGGCTACGTCCCGCAGGAAGGCGAGGCCCTTGTCGTCCGGGCGGGTCATGGTTTCGACCGCGGATGCCGGGGCCTGGGCGTTGGTGCGGCAGGCAAGGCCGAGCTCCAGAAACCGCTGCTGCTGGATGTCGCGGGCGGCCGCGACGCGCGCGGCGACGACTGCGGAGCTTTCGCTTGAAGCCGGGCCGATGAGATCGGCCGCGGTCACGGCAGGAACTTCGATCCTGACATCGATCCGGTCCAGAAGCGGCCCTGAGACCCTTGCCTGATAATCGGTAACGCAGCGCTCGCCCCGGCGGCACTGGTGGCCCGGCTCGCCGGCATGGCCGCAGCGGCAGGGGTTCATGGCCGCCACCAGCTGGATGCGGGCAGGATAGGTGACCCGGTGATTGGCGCGGGCGATCACGGCCTCGCCGGATTCCAGCGGCTGGCGCAGGCTGTCGAGCACCTGGGGATTGAATTCCGGCAATTCGTCCAGGAAGAGCACGCCATTATGGGCAAGCGACACTTCGCCGGGCCGAGCCCTGAGCCCGCCACCGACCAGCGCCGCCATGGAGGCGGAGTGATGCGGCGTGCGGAACGGGCGGCGGTCGGTCAGTTTGCCCTCGGCCAGTTCACCGGCGAGCGAGGCGATCATCGAGACTTCCAGAAGTTCACGCGGGGAGAGCGGCGGCAGGATCGATGGCAGACGGCTGGCAAGCATGGATTTGCCGGAGCCCGGAGGGCCGGTCATCAGGAGATTGTGGCCACCAGCGGCGGCGATTTCCAGCGCCCGGCGCGCCGTTTCCTGACCCTTCACCTCGGCAAGGTCCGGCAACTGGCCGGCATTGCCGTGCAACTTTGCCACCGGACGGCTGAGCACCTGCGTGCCCTTGAAATGATTGGCCAGCTGAATGAGCGAGCGCGGCGCCAGGATGTCCATGTCCTTGTCCGCCCAGGCGGCCTCACCACCGCTCGCCTGCGGGCAGATGAGGCCCTTGGCCAGAGCGTTGGCGCCCATGGCGGCCGGCAGCACGCCGTTGACCGGCGCCAGCGTGCCGTCGAGGCCGAGCTCACCCAGCACCACGTAGCCTTCCAGGAATTCCGCCGGGATCGCGCCGATGGCGGCCATCACGCCGAGCGCGATCGGCAAATCGTAGTGGGAGCCTTCCTTGGGAAGATCGGCGGGCGCCAGGTTGACGGTGACACGCTTGGCCGGCAGGGCCAGACCGGAAGCGGAGAGCGCCGCCCGCACCCGTTCCCGGCTTTCGGCAACCGCCTTGTCCGGCAGGCCGACGACGTTGAAGAGGACATTGCCAGGCCCGACATGGACCTGCACATCCACCGGCACAGCCTCGATACCCTGAAACGCAACCGTGGTGACGCGGCTGACCATACATTGTCCTCTACTTCCAGATGCGCCTAAGCCAAGCACATCTGGCAGGCAGGTGCAAGAACATATAAAGAACAAACAGTCTGCCGGCCGGGAAAGTCAAAGGAGACCGGCACCCCACTCCGGCCGCGGGGGTATCAGGACACAAGAACATACGAAGCCTGGTTTTCGTGAAACGAAGCCCGGCGGCGGACAAGCACCGCTTCCAGGTAAGCCGGCATCTCGAAATCATCGCTCAGGGTCAACCGGTTGGCCTCCATCCAGCCGGACACAAGTTCCAGCAAGCGGTCCGGGTCTTTTTCATAAAGGGCCCGGCAGATCTCCATGTCGAGGGTCCTGGGGGCATCGTCAGAAGGGGGAAGGGTCATAGGTCCAGTCACAAAATCAAAACAATCAATACGTGCTACAACCATGCCTGCAATTTTCGCGAAAGGCCAGCAGATTGACAAAACGCAGCGGGGCCCGGCCCCGGCACGCCGTCAGGGTGCCCGGCCGTTCCTTTCCCGCACATGGAACCCTGCCAGGGCGCAGCAGAGAAGACCGGCGGCGAAAAACAGCGCGGAATGACCTGCAACCGGGATCAGAAAACCGCTCAGGACCGGTCCTGCCCCTTGCCCGAGGGATATCAGGAAAAAGGTGAAGCCGAAGCCGACGGACGGTGCCTGCCGGAAGATCCGCATGCTCCACATGCCGTAGAGCGCCGTCAGCACGATGAAACCCGCGCCGAAGGCGGCCGCGGAGAGATAAATGCCGAGCCGTGTTCCGACGAGCAGCGGCAGCGTGGCGACCGCGGCGCCGACCAGCATCGTGAGCAGGCGGTAGGCGAGCGCAAGGCCCAAGCGGTCCGCGAGCCCTCCGGCAAAACAGCCGCTCACACCGGCGATGCCGAGCACGATCCAGAACATGATGGCATCGCGCGGATTGCCGGTGAGGAGCGTCAGCAGCTCCACCGCATAGGTCCAGTAGACGGCGGTGACGATGCCGAAGAGAAAGGCGGAGACGAAGAGGCCCCGGGCCGCGCGGTCTTTCAGGATGCCGAGAGGCATCCGCCGCGGTCCGGCACCAGGCTCCCGGCGGCGGCGCGGCAAGGCCATGTAGTTCCAGGCCGTCACGGCGACTGCAAGACCTGTGAAGGCCATCCAGGCCAGGCGCCAGTCGCCGGCCGCATAAAGCGCGAGCGGACCGGCAAGGGCAACGCCGAAACCGGTACCCGAATTGATCCAGGCATAGATGCCGTTCTGCCGGGAGGGGTCCGTTTGCCGGACGATCACGTCGGAAAATGGCGGATAGGCAAGACCGGGGCTGGTGCCGGCGACGAACACGCCGGCCGCCAGCATCAGGGGGCTTGTCGAGACGGCGATCAGCGCCATGCCGGCCGCTGCGGCAAGGCCGCCGAGCAGAATGGGCAACCTCGGGTCAAACAAGGTCGACAGCCAGGACGCGGCGAAGGTCGCGGCGAGATAACCGAGATAGGAAAGACCGGCAATGAGCCCGATCATCTCGGCCGACAGCCCGAATTCCTGCCGGATCTCGGGCAGGAACAGGCCGAAACAATAGCGCGCGAGACCATAGGTGACCGCCACGATGGCAAGACCCGCGGCCGTCAGGCTGCGGGTCCGGGTCAGGATCGGCTCACAGGCACCAGGCGCGCCGGAAACGATGTTCTTGGTCATCCTTCAGGGTCAAGCCGCATTGTCACGATTGCCGGTCGCCTGCCGGAATGACAGGCTGGCGGAGGCGAGTTTCAGGAAGAAGTTGGAAGCTTGCAAGCTTCTTCCGCAGGTTGAGCGGCACTTTTTTCGCCTGACCGGTACGAGGCAATCCGGATCTGTAGAAGGTCTAGGAGAGGTCCGCCTGCCCTTCGCCGAGAACCACCAGCAGCTTCCGGTGGGCATCGACGGGCGCATGGTCTAGCCGCCACACCAGATAGGTGTCCACATCCCGGAATGGCTTGGGAAGCGGTTCCAGGTGCAATTGATCCGCGTTGCGATACCCCCGGACGGCGCTTTCCGGACCGACAGCAAAGCCGAGCCCGGCTTCGACGCAGCCGAGAATGCCTTCCAGCGTGCCCATTTCGGTCACCTGCGTGTCGCTGCGGCCAGCACTGCCGAGCCAGGCGAGGGCGGCAGCGCGATAGCTGCAGCCGTGTCGGAAGACAAGTAACGGGTCCCGGGTGGTTCCGGCGGGGTGGCGCGCGCAGACAAGCTCTTCGGAGAAGGCCCGTACCGCGTGAAAGCGGCTTTCATCCACGGGGCCTGCCACGAAAGCGGCATCGATCTTTCTGTCCCAGACCTTCGCCAGCAGATCCGCGGTTGGTCCCGTCGTCAACGACAGCGGTGCGGAGCTTTCGCGTTTCAGGCGTTTGAGCACACCCGGCAGGCGCACCGCCGCCGTCGTCTCCATCGAGCCGAGACTGAGTGGGGCCCCGGTTCCCGCAGCCTCCAGCAACTCCCTCTCGGCGGCGGCGAACTGATGCAGAAGATCAACCGCACGGCCATGCAGCTGTGCACCGAACTCCGTCAGCCGCGCCCCGGTCTTGTTGCGCTGAAAGACCTTCTGGCCGAAGTGTTCTTCCAGGCGGCGAATACGCGACGTCACGTTGGACTGGACACAGTGGAGCGCCTGCGCGGCCGCGGAAAAGGACCCGGTATCTGCAACGGCGACGAGGGTTTTCAAGAGTACGATGTCCATGATATCTAAAATAGTGATATTATTTTCTGCTATCAATCATTTTTCATAAGACTTCATCCATGCCAGTCTTGAGGCATGGACCAGCTTCTCGACACCCGCTTCACCCGCCGTTTCGATATTGCCCATCCGGTGATGCTTGCTCCGATGGACCGGATTTCCGACGGCCATCTAGCCGCAGCCGTTACCCGCGCGGGCGGTTTCGGCGTGATTGGCGCCGGTTACGGCGATCCGGACTGGATCGATGCTGCATTTGCTGCGGCCGGAGACCTGCGGGTCGGCATCGGCGTGATCACCTGGAGCTTTCTCAAGAAGCCAAAGCTCCTGGACAGGATCCTCGATCATCGCCCGGCGGCGCTTTTCGTCTCCTTTGGCGACGCGGCACCGCTCATCGCCGAAGCGAAGGCCCGGGACATTCCAGCCATCTGGCAGGTGCAGCGCCTCGACCAAGCCGAACAAGCCCTTGCGGCCGGTACGGACATGATCGTCGCCCAGGGCCAGGAAGGCGGCGGCCACGGCATGGACCGGGGACTGTCCGCCCTTCTGCCCGCCGTACGGGATCTGGCCGGTCCGGACCAGATCGTTCTTGCCGCGGGTGGCCTTGCCGACGGGCGCGGCCTCGCGGCTGCCCTGTTGCTTGGCGCGGACGGGATCATGATGGGCACCCGGTTCTGGGCGAGCGACGAAGCCAACGGGTCCGACGCGGCCAAGGCGGCGCTGGTCAAGGCGCGCGGCGACGACACCGCGCGTTCCAGCGTCTTCGATGTCGCACGCGGGCTCGACTGGCCGGCGGAATTCACCGGACGGGTGGTGCAGAACGCCTTCTCCCGGCCCTGGCTGGACGATCCGGCGGGGCTGACGGGCGCTGCCCATAAAATTCAGAAGACCTATGCGGCAGCCGATCCGGACGACTTCTCCGTCCGCGCCCTGATCGCCGGCGAGTCGCTCGATCTTGTCAGGGACGTGCGACCCGCCGCCGATATCGTGTCTTCCACGGTCAGAGATGCCGCCGATTTATTGTGCCAGGCGCCGGCCTTCCTCGCGAAATCCGGGTGAGAGGGCAGTGATGTCAAGGTTACTTCCCCTAGCAGAGGCAAAAGATCTGCCGCTTGAAAATTTCACTGTGCCAAAGGGGCAGGAACGTTTTCCCGAACTCCCGGCACTGCTGTCGGCGACAGATGCCAAGCCAAGTTCCGGACAGACCAATCAATGAGCTCCGCTGCTTCGGCCGGCGGTTGCCGGCCTGCGACTGTGCGCCGGTGGTGAATTCCTGATACCATGGCCCTGGTGTCCGGTCGCAAAGGAAGGGAAGGACCGGTTTCCATAAACCGGAGGGGTTTCCATGTGCGATCTATGCGTCATCAGTTCGGTCAAGCAACGTATGCTGTCTCGTCGTGATTTCTTCAAGGCAAGTGCAGCGGGGTCCGGCGTTGCCGCCGCTGCCGCGCTGACCGGCACCATGCCGGCCATGGCTCAGGCGCCCGCGCGTATTGCCGATATGACACACGAACTTTACCCCGACTTCCCGACCTTCGGCGGCAGTTCGCAGTTCGAGATGAAAAAGATCTTCGACATCGCCAAGGACGGCTACAATCTGTTTGAGTTGCGGGTCAACGAACACACCGGCACCCATCTGGATGCACCCTTGCATTTTTCGGCCGACGGCCAGTCGGTGGCCGAAATCCCGGTCGAGAACCTCGTTGCGCCATTGTGCATCGTCGATATCAAGGCAAAGGCGGCGGAAGATCCGGACGCGCAGGTGACGCCCGACGATCTGAAGGCCTGGATTTCCGCCAACGGTGACATTCCCGAAGGCGCATGTGTCGCCATGAATTCGGGCTGGGCCGCGCATGTGGCGAGCGACATGTTTCGCAATGCCGATGCCGACGGCGTCATGCACTTTCCCGGCTTTCATGCCGAGGCGACGCAGTTGCTGATGGAAGAGGCCGATGCCGTCGGAATCGCGGTCGACAGCCTGTCGCTGGATCACGGCATGTCACAGGATTTCGCCGTGCATTATTCCTGGCTTCCAAGCGGCCGCTGGGGGCTGGAATGCATCGCCAATCTCGATGCACTGCCTGCAAGCGGCGCTACGCTTATCGTTGGCGCGCCCAAACATCGTGGAGGCACAGGTGGCCCTTCGCGGGTGTTGGCGATGGTTTAAGCGGCTCCGGAATCGCGGCATTCACCCGGATCCGGGTGAATGCCTCAAAGCTAGCCGGTCTTGGAGTTTTTGAGCCTCTCATGAGCGTTCTCTTGAACGCACGATGCCTTAATGCGCCTCGTCCCAATTGTCCGCGGCACGTGCATCGACCTGCAGCGGCACGGAAAGCCTCAGCGCCGGGTCGCAGGCGTTTTCCATCACGTCCCGGATGACCGGGATGGTCGCCTCCACCTGCTCGTCCGGAACCTCGAAGATCAGTTCGTCGTGCACCTGCAACAGCATCTGCGCGTCGAGCTTCGAATGGGCGAGCTTGTCTTCCATCCGCACCATGGCGCGGCGGAGGATGTCGGCAGCCGAGCCCTGGATCGGGGCGTTGATCGCCGCGCGTTCATAGAAGGCGCGGTGGTTGGGGTTGTTGGTGTTCACCTCCGGATAATGCGCCTTGCGGCCGAAGATGGTGGTGACATAGCCGTTGGCATGCACCTGCTTCTTGGTCGCTTCCATATAGTCTCGAATACCCGGGAAGCGTTCGAAATAGGTCTTGATGTAGTCGCCCGCCTCACCCCTTGAAATGCCGAGCTGGTTGGCAAGGCCGAAAGCGGAAATGCCGTAGATGATGCCGAAATTGATCGCCTTGGCGCGTCGGCGGACCATCGGATCCATGCCTTCGATCGGTGTGCCGAACATCTCGCTCGCCGTCATGGCGTGAATGTCGAGACCGTCGTCGAAGGCTTTTTTCAGCTGCGGAATGTCCGCCATGTGGGCCAGCACACGCAGTTCGATCTGGCTGTAGTCGGCGGAGATCAGCTTGTGGCCCTTGGTGGACACGAACGCCTTGCGGATCTTGCGGCCTTCCTCTGTCCTGACCGGGATGTTCTGCAGGTTTGGTTCCGACGAGGAAAGGCGGCCGGTGGTGGTGGCCGCCAGCGCGTAGGACGTGTGCACCCGTTTGGTCTCAGGGTTGATGTAGCCGGGCAGGGCGTCCGAATAGGTGGATTTCAGCTTGGAAAGCTGACGCCAGGAGACGATTTTTGACGGCAGCTCGTGGCCTTCGGCCGCCAGATCCTCCAGCACCTGGGCCGAGGTGGACCAGGCGCCCGTCTTGGTCTTCTTGCCGCCGGGCAGGCCCATCTTGCCGAAGAGAATGTCGCCGAGCTGCTTCGGTGAGCCGATGTTGAAGCTTTCGCCGGCGAGCTCGTAGATCTCCGATTCCTGCGCCGCCATTCCTTGCGCGAATTCGCCGGAAAGCCGCGACAGCATCTGCCGGTCGACGGAAATGCCGCGCTTTTCCATGCGCGCCAGCACCGGCACCATCGGCCGTTCCAGCGTCTCGTAGACGGTCGCCATGTGATCGGACGCCAGCCGCGGCTTCAGGATCAGCCACAGGCGCAGGGTAACGTCGGCATCCTCGGCGGCATAGGCGGTTGCCTTGTCGATCGCTACCTTGTCGAAGGTGATCATCGACTTGCCCGAGCCGCAGACTTCCTTGAAGGGGATCGGCTTGTGGCCGAGCCAGCGCTCGGAAAGTTCGTCCATGCCGTTGCCGCCCTTGCCGGCATCGACCGTATAGGACAGCAGCATCGTGTCGTCGTAAGGCGCGATGTCGACGCCGTGGCGGGTCATCACCAGCCAGTCGTATTTGAGGTTCTGCGCGATCTTCAGGACCGAACGGTCCTCCAGCATCGGCTTCAGGACTTCGATAGCATCCTTCAGCGGGATCTGGCCCTCGATCAGGCCGCCGCCACCAAGCAGATCGCCCTCGCCGTCAACATGGGCAAGCGGCACATAGCAGGCCTTGCCCGGCTCGGTCGACAGCGACAGGCCGACGAGATTGGCCTGCATGGCGTCGAGGGACGTGGTTTCGGTGTCGAAGGCGACATAGCCCTTTTCATAGGCCGCCGCGCACCATTCCTTCAGGCGCTCGAGGCTTGTCACCGTCTCGTAGGCGCCGGAATCGACCGGGATCGCGCGCATGGCCTCGACGCGGGCATCGGCCACGGTCTGCGGCACCATCAGGCCGTCGTTCCCCGGCGCGGCATCGCCCGGCGTCCTGGCAGCTTCCGAGCCGGCGCTGTCGCCGCCGCGCTCCACCATGCGGCCCTTGTGGTCGGGCGTATCCCAGCCCGGCACCTGGAAGTCGGCCGCCTCGACATTGGTCAGTTCCGCGCCGGTCATTTCCGCAACGCGCTTGGTCAGCGTCGAAAAGCCCATGGCCTTCAGGAAGCCGACCGCCTTCGGCCCGTCGACCTCCGTCACCGACAGGTCGCCGACCGGTACCTTGACCGGCACGTCCTGCTTCAGGGTTACAAGTTGTTTCGAGATGCGTGCCTGATCGGCGAACTCGATCAGGTTCTCGCGCCGCTTGTTCTGCTTGATCGAACCGGCATTGGCGAGCAGGGATTCCAGGTCGCCGAATTCGTTGATCAGAAGCGCGGCGGTCTTGAGGCCGATGCCCGGCACGCCCGGCACGTTGTCGACGCTGTCGCCGGCCAGCGACTGCACCTCGATAACCTTGTCCGGGCCGACGCCGAATTTTTCGAAAACCTCAGCTTCACCGAAGATCTTGTTCTTCATGGTGTCGATCATGCCGACCTTCGGCCCGATCAGCTGCATCAGGTCCTTGTCGCCCGAAACGATGGTGACCCGTGCGCCCTGAGCGGCCGCCTGGACGGCATAGGTCGCGATGAGGTCGTCGGCCTCGAAGCCTTCCTGTTCGATGCAATGCACGGAAAAGGCCCGTGTCGCCTCGCGGATCAGACCGAATTGCGGCACGAGATCTTCCGGCGGTTCCGGCCGGTGGGCCTTGTATTGCGGATAGATCTCGTTGCGGAATGTCTGCCCCGAATGGTCGAAGATCACCGCGAAATGGGTCGGCTCGTCGCCTTCTTCCGGGGTGAGGCCCTCCTGCAGCAGCTTCCACAGCATGTTGCAGAAGCCGGAGACCGCGCCGACCGGCAGCCCGTCGGGCTTGCGGGTGAGCGGCGGCAGCGCGTGATAGGCGCGGAAGATGAAGGTGGAACCATCGACCAGAATGAGGTGGTCGTCAGCGGTGAGGGCGGGGGAAGAGCTTTGCGTCGACATGGCGCGGATCATGCCCGCAGCCCGCCCTTGAGAAAAGTCCTAAAGGAAAAAATTCGGGGCTGCGTCCACCGCCATCGGCGCCCCCTCATCGAGGGTTGCGGGCAAGGCCATTTGCAGTGCCGTCTTCCGGCAAGACCGCTTCGGAACGGAATTTGTCGGAATCGACCTTTCGCAGGCAAAGCAAATAGGCCATTATGGAAAGGCTTGGTTTTCCACAGCGGCACAAAGTGCCGGGAAACGAACAGGGAATTCGGATACGGCGTACCCAACTCGGGCGCCGGGTGCCGAAGCCGCCCCCGCGACTGTATGCGGAGAGTGCCGACCATCGATGCCACTTGCGTTAGACGCAGGGAAGGCGGTCAGGCGCTGCGACCCGCGAGCCAGGAGACCTGCCAGGCAAAGGCCAACCCCGGCTGTCGGGTGTGACAGCAACGAGGACACGACATGACTGCTCTGACTTCAAAAGCCACTCTCTCCGTTTCCAAGATCCTGCCGCTGGCTTTCGCCGCGATCCTGGGCCTCGGCATCATCACCATCACCGGACACGTGCAGGCCGGCGCCCTGCATGACGCGGCACACGACGTGCGCCATGCGACCGGCTTCCCCTGCCACTAAGATGCTGACACGATTGCTGACCAGCGGCCTGTTCGCTGGCGCTGCAGCAGGGCTTATCGCGGCTCTTCTGCAGCTTTTCTTCGTGCAGCCCGTGCTGCTTCATGCCGAGCTTTATGAATCCGGCGAACTGGTGCATTTCGGCGCGGCCGCCGTCAGTGCGCACCAGGATCTCGGCGGCTTCGACGCCGTTCGCGACGGGCTCAGCGTCATCTTCACCATGCTGACTTATACCGGCTATGCCTTCGCGCTTCTGGCGGCAATGGCACTTGCCGAAATGCGCGATGCGAAGATCACAGCCCGCAGCGGCCTCATCTGGGGCCTCGCAGGTTTCCTGACCTTCCACTTCGCGCCGGCTTTCTCGCTGCCGCCGGAAGTGCCGGGGGTTGCCGCCGCAGATGTCGGTATCCGGCAGGTCTGGTGGTGGACGACGGTGGTGACGACCGGTGCGGGCCTTTGGCTGATTGCCTTCGGCCGCAACTGGCTCGCCTTCGGCGCGGCCGCCATTCTCCTGCTGACACCCCATGTCGTCGGCGCGCCTGAGCCGGATGCCTTCACCGGGCCGGTGCCCACTGAAATCGGTGCGCTTTTTGCCAGCCGGGCTCTTGGGGTCGGCATGGCCGCCTGGATGCTGCTCGGCTGTTTCGCTGCCTATTTCTGGCAGCGCGAGGGCGCCCGGGCGGAAGCGGCCCAGACGGCCTGATCCTGTCACCGGACTGAAACGAACCGGGAGGAACCTCTGTTCCCCCGGTTTTTCAATGTGATAACGGAAAACTCATGGAACGCTCCCTAGTTCTCTTTGCCATCGGCCTGATCTTCGGCGGTGGCATCGGTTTTGTCGTTGCAGCCGGCAACGGCGTCACCTTTGACGGGCACGACCACAGCACCGGCCACGCCGCGAACCACGTCATGCCGGCACCCAACGATCCTGCGGCCGGACAACCGGCCGAGCACACAAAGGCGCATGCAGGCGGCCATAACCACGACATGCTGGTCTCGCTGCCCGCGGGACCCAACGCCCCGACGCTGGACATCTCGCTGGAACCGGACCCGGTCTCGGGCTGGAACCTGCACATACTGACGGAAAACTTCACCTTCGCACCGGCTCATGCCGGACTGGCGGATGTCCCTGGTGAAGGACACGCGCATATCTATGTCAACGGCGAGAAGGTCGCCCGGGTCTACGGGCCCTGGTTCCACGTGCCCGCCCTGCCGAAAGGCGCGGCCATGGTCGAGGTAACGCTGAACGCCAACGATCACAGCACACTGGCGATCGACGGTGACGTGCTGAAAAAGTCGGTGATGATCAGGTCCGAATAAACGTCAGCCGTGTCCGGGTTTCAGGGCCGGGATACGCGCCCGCAGACAGAAGCGGAGACGCCCGCAGGGCCGGGCGTCCTCGATCCAGCCGTCCTCGGCATCGAGGAACACCCGGCCGGTCGCGATGATATCATCGATATCGACTGGAAAAGAAACGCCGGAAAAAAGAAAGGTTGCGCGGCCCTCGCCTTGAAACGCGACCGAGACCGGCTCTTCGCAGGCTCCCATGCAGTCGACCGTGGCAACAGACAGATCGCCCGCAAGACCCGCCTCCTGCAGGGCCGCCTTCAGCACTTCCAGCATATCTCCGCCGCCTTCCGGCTCACTTGTCCTGCAGGTACGGCAGACCACGATACGGTTCATCTGGAAACGGTCGCTTTCTCTTAAAGCGTGTCGCGTTCATTTGAACTCACGTGACCCGCTTTATCTCTTTCTTGACGCATGTCGTATTGCGAAAATCGAAATCCACTTTTTCGCGACGTGCTCTCATCTGACGAAAATCCGCTGCCAGCTTTCGACGTGGCTGCGGATACAGCCCGGCTTATAGAGGCTTCCAATGCGGAAGTCAGGACATGTTCCGGACTATTCCGCCGCCTGCGTCCGGCGTTTGCCTGCAAACGTCCCGCTGAGATACGCCCAGGCGGGGCGCCGGAACAGGAACCAGCCGATGCCCGTGCGCCGGATCAGCCAGAACAGGAGCATCGGAGCGACGACGGCAAAGGCGGTCACGACCAACGCCATCGTGCCGATGTCGAGGAGACCGATATCGAGAAGGATGACCCGCATCAGGGCCATCGGGAAGAAGAAGGCGAGATAAATCACGATCGAATTTTCGCCGAAGTGCCTCAGGAAACCGAGCCCGCCCGATTTCACGATCAGCGCACTGGTGAGGATGATGGCCGCCGCGCCGGTAGCCCCCAGGACCAGGGCAACGACGGGCAGCTGCGACCAGCCGAGATATACGAGGCCGCCGTTAACCAGCCCCCAGACGAGCAGATAGGCGAAGCTGACGCCGATGCGCTCGCGCGCCCATCCGGCCAGCCGGAAGATCTGCGGCGCAAAGACATAGCCGGAATAGAAGAAGACGAAACGGGCGGCGAATTCATCGATCAGCAGCCAGCCGGTGTCGATCGGCGCGATCTGCAGCACGATGCCAATCGCGAGCACCAGTTGCCAGGGAATACGGTTGTCGTGGGCCAGTTTGGAGACGACGAAGAAGATCGGCAGCATATAGATGAACCAGAGCGTGCCGAAGGGCTCGATGAAGCTGAAGAGGTAAAATTCCAGCGCACCGCGCGGGCCGAGTTCGTCGATAAAGACCGGCGCCTTGACCGCGAACTGGATGCTCATCCAGAGCAGATAGAAATAGGCGAAATGCACGACCTTGCGGTCGAGATAGAGTTTCCAGCCGCGATCGATGACATTCGACAGGAAGAGACCCGAGATCAGGAAGAAGTCCGGCATGCGGAACGGAGCAGCAAAGGCCACGATGGCGTGCATCCAGCCGGTTTCGCCAGCGGCCGCTTCCACGCCCAGCACGGAATGCATCATCACGACGAAGACGATGCAGATGCCCTTGGCGGTGTCCACCCAGTCGACGCGCACAGCGCTCATTCCCGATTGCCTGTTCCGTGTCTGGATCAGCGGATGCACAACCGGCACCGGTTGAGCGTCCAAAAGCTGATCGATCTTAACGCGGTAGAGCATCTTGTGTGCGTTCTCCTGAACGGACGATGCTCTAGCTCATGTCTGGCCGGCGCCCGGCTTCGGCCGGGCGGTATCGAATCGCGGCGAGACTAACCATACCTTGTAAAAAGAACGCATACACCAATTGTCACAACTTGGTGACCGGTTTCCGTTTCCGCAACGAGCCTGTTACGGCTTGGCACCGCCGGAGCCGTCCTGCCAGGGGCTGAAGCGCGGCTGGCTGTCGCCACCTGCCGGTCCATCCTTCTTTTCCGACCAGTCGGCCTCGTCGAGATCGACCACGCCGTCCTGGGGCCGCCTCTTGCCGGTACCGCCTTCGACGATGACCACGTTGGACTTGGAAATGATGAACCGGGCAAGCGCTTCGCGCACCGGCGGAATGAACAGCAGCAGGCCGATGGCATCGGTGACAAAGCCCGGAATCAGCAGGAGAATGCTGGCCAGGACGATCATTGCCCCCTGCATGACCTCATTGCCCGGAGAGCGGCCCGCGTCGAGTTCCTTCTGCATGCGCATCAGCAGCGACAGGCCCTGCTGGCGCAGCATCAAGGTGCCGGCCACGGCCGTGACCAGTGTCAGCAGGACCGTCGGCAGGACGCCGATCAGACCGCCCACCCAGATGAAGACCGCAATCTCGATCAGGGGCAGCAGAAGGATTGCGGCAATGATATAAAGTCCCACGGGACCTCCAACGTCTGATAAGCTGTTTGGGTATAAGGTAGACATTCACTGCCAAAAATGCGAGCAGGCAGTCGCGGAAAGACGGGCTTGACGAAGAATCAGTCTTGCTCTTGGGTCTGGATGCTGGTTCAAGGACCCCCTAAATAGGAAATACATGACCTTGCGCGCGGGGCGGTGCTCACCTTACGGACGGGAGCGGCTCTTGAGCCTTACAAAGGGTAGCCGGAAGTTACGATGAACGAGATTTTTGACCCCTTGAACCTCCTCCTGCTGGGCCTTGCGGTTTTCATCCTGTTCAGGTTGCGGTCCGTGCTGGGCAAGCGCACCGGCAATGAACGCCCGCCCTTCGATCCCTATTCCAAGCCGGAACAGCCGCGTGACCGTGCGAACGGCAACAGCTCGGACAACGTGATCCCCCTGCCGAACCAGAGCACCGACGAGCTGGAACCGGTGGAAACACAGGGTGCGGGCGGCAATGTGGTGATCGACAAGGTCGCGCCGGCAGGCTCCGCGCTCAACAGCGCCCTGAAGCAGATCCTTTCCGTCGACCGCAGCTTCGAGCCGGAACCCTTCCTGGAAGGCGCGCGTGCGGCTTATGAAATGATCGTCATGGCCTTTGCCGACGGCGACAAGAAGGCGCTCAAGAACTTGTTGTCGCGCGAAGTCTATGAAGGCTTTGTCACTGCCATCGACGACCGTGAAAAACGCGGCGAGACCATCGAATCCACCTTTGTCGGCATCGACAAGGCCGAGATCGTGGAAGCGGCGCTGAAAGGCCCGACCGCCCAGGTCACGGTCAAGATCCACAGCCAGCTGATTTCCGCGACACGGGACCGGGCCGGCGAAGTGGTGGACGGCGATCCGGCCAAGGTGACCGAGGTGATCGATATCTGGACTTTCGCGCGGGATACCACGACCCGCGATCCGAACTGGAAGCTGGTTGCGACCGAATCCGCCGACTGACCATGGTGCGGGGGAAGCGGTATACGCGGCCCGGGCCGGCCTTCCGGCTTGACGCAGTTTTAAAGGGCGCGGCTGTGGCCGCGCCGCTTTTTGTTTCAGGAGCTGCCTCCGCCATGGCGCAAGCCCCGCAGATCCCGGACCGGTTCGACGAAATCTCCTTCACCGCTCTGGCAGGCTGGCAGAACGACGACCACGCGGCAGCGCTGAAAAGCTTCCTGCGCCTGTGCCGGAAACCCGAAATCCTGGAGGCAAACGGCCTGCTGCCCCGGCTCTCCCGGCCCGAGCAGCAATTTCTTTGCCGTGACGCGGAAGAGGCGGCGCTCAAGGGCGCACCGGACGCGCGCCGGTTTTTCGAGACCCATTTCCGCCCCTACCGGATCACCCGGAAAGGCTTCGTCACCGGCTATTTCGAGCCGGAGCTTGCCGCCTCGCGGGTGAAAACGGCGGACTATTCCGTACCGCTCTTGAAAAAACCCGACGGCCTTGAACCTGTCACCGGCGGCAACCGGCCGCAGGACTGGCCCGCCGACCTCAGCCATGGGCGGCGCCAGGACGGGATTTTGAGCGAAATGCCCGACCGCGGCGCGATCATGGACGGCGCGCTCGATCCGGAAAAGCTTGAGCTGGTCTGGCTTGCCGACCCGGTCGATGCCTTTTTCGTCCATGTCCAGGGTTCCGCCCGGCTGCGCCTGAGCGACGGATCGGTCATGCGTGTCGGCTATGCCGGCAAGACCGGCCATCCCTATACCGGCATCGCGAAGCTCCTGGTGACGCGCGGCGAGGGCACACCCGAGGACTTCACCATGTCGGGTCTCCGGCATTGGCTGGAAGACCATCCGGATCAGGTCGATTCGCTTTTGCGCGAGAACCGGTCCTATATCTTTTTTCGCGAGGCCGACGAGATCAGCCCCGAGGACGGTCCCGTCGGCGCAGCGGGCCTGCCGCTGACGGCCGGCCGCAGCCTTGCCGTCGATCCGGCCTTCATGCCCTATGGCGCTCTGGTTTTCGTGGCTTCGGACATACCTGACCCCGCCGGCAAGGGCAGCCCCTTTGCACGGCTGATGGTCGCGGACGACACTGGTTCCGCCATCAAGGGTCCCGCCCGCGGCGACATTTTCACCGGATCCGGAGACCTTGCCGGCGCTTATGCCGGCGAGATCCGCCATGCCGCGGATTTCACTGTCCTGGTGCCGGCCGGCGCCATTGCAGCGGCGGCCGACTGAGCGATGGCGCGGCGGGGAAAAAAGGGCGCTCTCTCTCCGGAAGACCGGGAATTGTGGGGCAAGGTCACCAAGACGCTGACACCGATGCATCCGGAGCGGGTGCAGGAACTCAAGGCGGAGCTGGAAAAGCTGCAGGCCGCAGACCCGGAACCTGCCGCGAAAACACCCAGGACCGCGACCGCGATCCAGGCTCCGGCCGTTGCCAAAAAGTCCGCACCTCCGCTGCCGCTGCACCAGCTCGAACACCGCTATCGCCGCAAACTCGTGCGCGGCGTCAAACCCATCGATGCGCGCATCGACCTGCACGGCCTCACCCAGCACCAGGCGCATGACCGGCTGCGCGGTTTCCTTGTCCATGCCCAGGCACGCGGCTGCAAGGTGGTGCTGGTGATCACCGGCAAGGGTGGCGACGAGACGCGCGCCTATATGGACGAACGCGGTATTTTGCGCAGAATGGTGCCCCAGTGGCTGGCGCTGCCCGATCTCCGGTCCGTGGTGCTCGGCTATGAGGAAGCTCATGCCAGCCATGGCGGCACCGGCGCCCTTTACGTGCGCATTCGAAGGAAAAGGTAGGACCGTGACCCCGCTTGGCGCAAAGATCCGGGAACTGAGACTGAAACGGGGCGTGTCGCTGAAGGAGATGGCGTCGGCCCTTTCCGTTTCCAGCGCCTATCTTTCGGCACTGGAACACGGCAAGCGCGGCAAGCCGACCTGGTTCCTGGTGCAGCGGATCATCACCTACTTCAACGTCATCTGGGACGAGGCGGAGGAAATCCAGCGCCTCGCCGAGCTTTCCGATCCGCGCGTCACCATCGACACCGCCGGCATGGACCCGAAGGCAACGGAACTCGCCAACCAGCTGGCGCTGAAGATCGGCGGTCTCTCCGAGGAGTCCCTCGGCGGCCTGCTGCACCAGCTGCGCGTGGCGGCGGCGAAGGACGGGGTTTAGCACAACCGGACCAGATGCCCGGGTTGTCATCTCGGTTTGGCGCAGCGGAGAGGCACGAGATTTCTCGCTCCTCGAACACCGCTTAGCGCCGCTCCCGGAACGATTTACGTGTCCTTCAACCCCGTTCCCTATATAAGCTGCAACAAAGCGGGCCTTTGAGAACGGAACACCGGACCAGTATGAAACTTTCCCAGGAAGACCTTGCCGGACTGATTGACGCCGACGCCTTGCGGATGCGCCTGACCGCACTGACCGCTGCGAGCGACGGCGACGGATCGGACATGAAGATCCGCTCGGCCGTTCTCGGCGAACTCAAGCAGGTTGTGAAGGACGCCCGCGGCAGGGCCCAGGAGATGCTCGACGAGGATGGCGGCGGGCTGCTGTGCGCCGGCCGGCTCTCCTTCATCCAGGACGAGCTGATCCGCGTGATCTACGATTTCGCCCTGCATCACGTCTACCGCATCAAGAACCCGTCCGCCGCCGAGCGCATGTCAATTGCTGCCGTCGGCGGCTATGGCCGCGGCACGCTGGCGCCAGGGTCCGACATCGACCTTTTGTTCGTGCTTCCCTACAAGCAGACGCCCTGGGGCGAGCAGGTGGTGGAATATATCCTCTACATGCTCTGGGATCTCGGCTTCAAGGTCGGCCACGCCACGCGCAACATCGACGAGTGCATCCGGCTCGCCCGATCCGACATGACCATCCGCACCGCCATCCTGGAAGCCCGGTACATCTGGGGTGACCTGGATCTTTTCAGTGAACTTGTCAGCCGCTTCGACAAGGAAGTGGTCGAGGGCACCAGTTCGGAATTCATCGCCGCCAAGCTGCAGGAGCGGGACGAGCGCCACAAGCGCCAGGGTGCGTCGCGCTATCTGGTCGAGCCCAACATCAAGGAAGGCAAGGGGGGCCTGCGCGACCTCAACACCCTGTTCTGGATCGCCAAGTACCACTATCGCGTCGACAGCCAGTCCGACCTCGTCAAGAGGGGGGTCCTGACACGATCCGAATATGCGCGGTTCAAGAAGTCGGACGACTTCCTGTGGGCCGTGCGCTGCCACCTGCATTTCCTGACCGGCCGGCCGGAGGAACGCCTCTCGTTCGACGTGCAACGGGAAATCGCCATCCGGCTCGGCTACACCCAGCATCCCGGCATGAAGGACGTCGAGCGCTTCATGAAGCACTACTTTCTGGTGGCCAAGGATGTGGGGGACCTGACCCGGATCATCTGCGCCGCCCTGGAAGAGGAGCATGTCAAGGAGCCGCGCGGCAAGGGCCTTACCGGCATGATGCGGCGCCTGCGCAGCGGCCGTTTTTCCAGCACCGCGAAGCCGGTGGAAGGGGTGACGGGTTTCGTTGTCGACAACAACCGCCTCAATGCGACGTCCGATACCGTCTTCGAGACCGATCCGACCAATCTGCTGCGGGTCTTCCAGATCGCGGACAAGAACGAATACAACATGCATCCGGACCTGACCCGGCTGATCCGGCATTCGCTGAAGCTGGTCGATACGGACCTGCGCAATGATCCGGAAGCCAACCGGCTGTTCCTGTCGATCCTGACCTCCCGGCACACGCCGGAAAAGGCCCTGCGCAAGATGAACGAAACCGGCGTTCTCGGCCGTTTCGTGCCGGAATTCGGCAAGGTCGTGGCGATGATGCAGTTCAACATGTATCACCACTACACGGTCGACGAGCACCTCATCCGCTCCATCGGCGTCTTGGCCGATATCGAGCGCGGCAATTCGGGCGACGACCATCCTCTGGCGACCGACCTGATCCTGACCCTGCAGAACCGCAAGCTGCTCTATGTCACCATGTTCCTGCACGACATCGCCAAGGGGCGGCCGGAAGACCATTCCATCGCCGGGGCAAGGGTTGCCCGCAAGCTTTGTCCGCGCTTCGGCCTGAATGACGCGGAGACCGAGACCGTCGCCTGGCTGATCGAGCATCACCTCGACATGAGCACCATTGCCCAGTCGCGCGACCTTTCCGACCGCAAGACGATCACGGATTTCGCCCACACGGTGCAATCTCTGGAACGGCTGAAGCTGATCCTGATCCTGACGGTCGCCGATATCCGCGCTGTCGGTCCCGGCGTTTTCAACGGCTGGAAGGGCCAGCTGTTGCGCACGCTCTACTATGCGACCGAGCCGTATCTTTCAGGCGGGCACACCAAGATGTCCCACAGACAGACGATCGACCGGGCCAAGGAAGAGCTTGGCGCCAAGCTGGCGCACTGGACCGCGAAGGACCGCAATGCCTATCTCAAGCGGCATTACCCGGCCTACTGGCTCAGAACGGAACCTGACCGGCTGGCCGCTCATGCGGAACTGCTGCACAAGGCGGACAAGGACAAGAAGCAGCTCGCGTTCCAGGTGACGCCACGCGCCTTCGAAGGCGTGACGGAGCTCACTATCATGGCGCCGGACCATCCGCGGCTGCTGTCGATCATTGCGGGCGCCTGCTTTACGACCGGTGCCAATATCGTCGACGCGCAGATCGACACCACCACCGACGGCTACGCGCTCGACACCATTTTCATCGGCCGGGAACTGCCGGACAACGAGGACGAGCGACGGCGCGGCGAACGCATCGCGCGGCTGATCGAGACCACCTTGCGCGGCGAGGAGAAGCTGCCGGAGCCGGTTTCCAAGAAAAGCGCCGTCAAGGGCCGGATGAAGGCTTTCAAGGTGGCAACCGAAGTGCTGGTCAACAATTCCCTGTCGGACGACTACACGGTTCTGGAAATCGCCGGTCTCGACCGGCCGGGGCTGCTCTACGACCTGACGCGCTCCATCGCGACGCTCAATCTCAACATCGGCTCGGCCCATATCTCCACCTTCGGCGAGAAGGTGGTCGACGTTTTTTACGTGACCGACCTCACCGGACAGAAAATTGCCAATATCGGCCGCCAGGAGATCATCCGTGAGCGTCTTTCCGACGCCGTGGAAGGAAACGTCGAACTCGACCCGGCAGCACCGGTGACCCGCAAGGTCCAACGGCAGGCATCATAAGTGCACTCTCCTCTCCTCGGAGCCCTTCCGGCATGAGTCTCGTCCGCAATTTCGCAACCGTCGGCAGCGCCACGCTGCTGAGCCGCCTGCTCGGCTTTGTCCGCGACGTGCTGCTGGCCGCCGCCGTCGGCGCCGGGCCGGTCGCCGATGCCTTTGTGGTCGCTTTCCGGCTGCCCAACCTTTTCCGGCGCCTGTTTGCCGAAGGCGCTTTCAATTCGGCCTTCATTCCGCTGTTCGGGCGCACGGTCGAGGAAGAGGGTGACGCGGGCGCCAAACGCTTTGCCGCCGAGATCGGCTCGGCGCTTTTCTTCTGCCTCATGGTGCTGACCGCGCTCGCGCAGATCTTCATGCCGTTTGTGGTCTGGGCGCTGGCGCCGGGCTTTGTGGAGGATCCGGCCAAATTCGACCTCACCGTGCTGATGTCGCGGATCGCCTTTCCCTATCTGATCTTCATGTCGCTGCTGGCCTTTATCGGCGGCATCCTCAACACCTACCAGCGCTTTGCCGCCGCTGCCTTTGCCCCCGTCATGCTGAACGTGGTGATGAGCGCGGTGCTCGGAACCGTGCTCTTTCTCGGCGTCAAGGACGACACCAATCTCGGTATCATCCTCGCGGTCGGGGTCACCGTCGGCGGCATCGTGCAGCTGCTCGTCGTGATCGTCGACCTGAAACGGCTCGGCTTCCGCTTTCCGATCGTCCGGCCGCGCTATACCAAGTCTGCCCGGCGACTGCTCATGCTCGGCATTCCCGGGGTCGTCGCCGGCGGGGTCACCCAGATCAACATTGCCGTCGGCCAGATCATCGCCTCCATGCAGGAGGGCGCCAATGCGCTGCTTTATTTTGCCGACCGGCTCTACCAGCTGCCCCTCGGCGTCATCGGCATCGCCATCGGCGTTGTGTTGCTGCCCAGCCTGACACGCCAGCTGCGTGCCGGGCACATGAACGCCTATCAGCACAGCCTCAACCGGGCGCTGGAATTCTCGCTGGTGCTGACACTGCCAGCCGCGGTCGCGCTTGCAGTCATCCCGCAGGAAATCGTTGCCGTTCTTTTCCAGCGTGTGCGCTTTGACGCCGCTGCCGTGGAAGGCACTGCCGCCGCGCTCACCGCCTTCGCCTTCGGCCTGCCCGCCTTCGTTCTCAACAAGGTGTTCTCGCCCGGTTATTTCGCCCGCGAAGACACCAAGACGCCGATGTATTTCGCCATCGCCGGCATGGTGGTGAACGTGGTGCTGTCGATCGCCCTCTTTCCTGTGCTGAAACATGTCGGCATTGCGCTGGCGACCACGCTGGCCGGCTGGGTCAATACGGGGCTTCTGATCGCCGTCCTGTGGCGGCGCGGCCATTTCCTGCCGGATTTCAAACTGCTGCGGCGGCTGTCGCTGGTGCTGCTGGCCAGCCTCTTGATGGGCGCCGGCCTCCATTTCCTGGCGGACTTGCTGGCACCCTGGCTGACGGATCCCTGGCTGGCGGTGCGGGCCTTGAGCCTCGTCGGGCTTGTTGTTGCCGGGATGGTCATTTTCACCGTCTTCACCCAGCTCAGCGGCGGCTCGGACCTCCTCGGCATGCTGAAAGCGTTGACACGGCGCAACACCTGAGAGCGAAACGCAGGCCCGCGCCGTTTCCCCGCTTGCAAGCGGTGATGAGCGGGCTTAAACCCGGCGCGCCCAAACGTTCATAGCGCCCTTCCAACCGGCCGCACCAATAAAGGGATATTCCATGGCGGAGTTCCAGCCCCGTGTCTTTTCCGGCGTCCAGCCGACCGGCAACCTGCATCTCGGCAACTATCTCGGCGCCGTCTCGCGCTGGGTGCCCCTGCAGGACCAGATGCCGACCATCTTCTGTGTCGTCGACAGCCATGCCATCACCGCCGGCTTTCCGGATCCGCATGAGCTCGCCCAGGCGACCCGTGAGGTGACCGCGGCCTATATGGCCGCCGGCATCGATCCTAAGAAGTCGATCATCTTCAACCAGAGCCAGGTTCGCGAACATACGGAACTTGCCTGGATCTTCAATTGCGTGGCACGCATGGGCTGGCTCAACCGCATGACCCAGTTCAAGGAAAAGGCCGGCAAGAACAAGGAAAACGCGTCCGTCGGACTGTTCGCCTATCCGAGCCTGATGGCGGCCGACATCCTTGCCTATCGCGGCACGCATGTTCCGGTCGGCGACGACCAGAAGCAGCACCTGGAACTGACCCGCGACATCGCCGCCAAGTTCAACAACGACTTCGCGGAGCGGATCAAGGAACTGGGCATCGGCGTGCCGAACCCGACGCCTTCGCCGGAACTGCCGGAATATCTCTATTTCCCGATGACCGAGCCGATGATCGCCGGCCCGGCCACAAGGATCATGTCGCTGCGTGACGGAACCAAGAAGATGTCGAAGTCCGACCCGTCGGACCTGTCGCGCATCAACCTGACCGACGACGCGGAGACCATCGCCAAGAAGATCAAGAAGGCGAAGACCGATCCGGATGCCCTGCCGAGCGAGGTCAAGGGCCTGGAAGGCCGTCCGGAAGCGGACAACCTTGTCGGTATCTATGCGGCTCTCAGCGGCGCCACCAAGGACGAAGTGCTGACGGACTTCGGCGGTCAGCAGTTCTCGGCCTTCAAGCCGGCCCTGTCGGACCTCGCCGTCTCGAAGCTCGCACCGATGACCGACGAGATGCGCCGTCTGATGGACGACAAGGCCCAGATCGACGCCATCCTCAAGGACGGTGCCGAGAAAGCTTCCGCCATCGCCGAGCCGGTGCTGAAGGATGTGCGCAAGATCATCGGTTTCCTGGACGTGCGCTAGAGCGGTTCCCGGCTAGGCCACGCCGAAACCGGCCCGAAGATGGAGACCCGGCCCTCGCGCCGGGTCTTTGCTTTCAGACACTGTCCTTGCGCTCGATCACAAGCACACGGGCCTCGCCGACCGGGTGGGCCACATGGGCATCGCCGTCACCGGCAAAGAAGATCTGGCCGGGTTCGAGCCGCTGGACCTTTTCGGCCGCCCCCTCGCGGTAATGCATGTCGACCAGGCCGGCGAGCACGACGAACACTTCCGGTCCGTCATTGACGTGCCACTTGTAGGGGCTGTCGGTCCAGTGAAGCTTGACGGTGACGCCGTCCAGTTCGCCGATGAGGCGGGCCCCCCAGGCGCGGTCCGCGATGAAGCTGCTTGTGTCCAGGTGAAAATCCATGAAACTCTCTTTCCGTGACAGTCGCTTCACGATGTAAGGGCACAGGATTTCTGCTTCACCCGGCCATTTGACCGGCCGGACCGGCCATTTGCCGGCGGGCGATTGCGGTTTTGACGCGGACAGACGATAGAGACGCATGGATTCAATCGACCGGAAATTGCTGCGGCTTCTGGAAAGCGACAGCCGCACGCCGCTGAAGACGCTGGCTGCTAGCGTCGGTCTCGCCCGCTCTTCCGTGCAGGCCCGGATCAGGAAACTCGAAGAGGCCGGCATCATCCGCGCCTATACCATCCGCATCGACGATCCGGAGCCGGCGAGGGTGGAAGCCTATCTCTGGATCCGGACCGGGTCCGCCACCTGCGCCGCCGTCGCGCCGGCAATTGCCAAATTCGAGGACGTTCTCCAGTGCCGTTCGATTTCCGGCGACAGGGACATGGTGCTGCTGGTGCGGTCGCGGACACTTGAAGAGCTCTCGACGCTGCGCAACCGCATCGCCGCCCTTGATGGAATTGCCAGTGTCGAGACCCATCCGGTGCTGAAGGACTGGATCTGAAGCCCGCGTTCCGGCCCCGATCTACTGATTACATTCGATAAAGAAACGGTTTCTCAAAGTTTACGCTTCACTCTTCAGGCAACTGGATCTTGTAGAGAGTAGCGATCTTGGTCAGTCAGAACAGTGAACGCGCCGCCGAAAACGCGCCTGAAGCAGAGCATGCCCAGGCAGACCGTTTTGCCGATGCACGGGACCGGTTCACGCCCGACAGCGAAATCTTGACCGGACCTTCGACGGTTTCAGAAGAGGCGGAGACCGGACCTGAAGTCGGTCCCGGCCGGCGCGCGACCGACATTCCCGTTTCCACACCGGCAAAGTCGCTGCAGCATCTGGCGGTCGCGGGCCTGATTGCCGGGCTTGGCGCTGCTTTCTTCCTCGTTTCCGCCGAAGGCATCAACCGGTTCTTTGCCGTCGGTCTTGCTTTTTTTGCCGGCGGGCTTGCTGTCTGGCGTCTCTTCGCGGACGACATGCACCGGGCCGTTCAGGCCTTGCAGGTCAAGGACGACAAGATCCGCCGCCTGATGGCACGCTGCGAGGAACTGGAAGACAGGGCCTGGGAACTGGGCGAATCCGACGAGCGTCATGCCAGCATCCTGGCGACCCTCGGCGACGTCGTCATCCGCCGGGACCAGGAAGGCACCGTCACCTATGTCAATTCCGCCGCCGACGACGTTTTCGGCATCGGCCACCCGCTGCAGCCGGGCAGCCAGATGCTGCTGCCGCAGATCGAGTGCGCCGTGCAGGACGGCGGCGTTGCCCGGGTTCTGGAGCGCAACGGCTCCGGTATGGGCTTTGAGGATATCCGCCTTGAGACCGCGCAGGGACCGCGCTGGTTCTCGCGCATCGATATTCCGGTCCGGGACACGGCGACCGACCGCCAGCTGGTGCAGACCGTGCTGCGCGATGTCACCGAACGTCGCCTGATCGAAGAGGAACTGCTGGCTGCCCGGCATTCGGCGGAAAATTCCAACGAGGCAAAGTCGCGCTTCCTGGCGACCGTCAGCCACGAGATCCGCACACCGCTCAACGGCGTGCTCGGCATGGCCGCGCTCCTGCGCGACACGCGTCTTACCAAGGAACAGAGCGCCTATATCGAAGCGCTGGAGACCTCCGGCGAAACGCTGCTGCTGCTGATCGACGAAGTGCTCGATTTTTCCAAGGTCGAAGCCGGCAAGCTGGACATCCACGCCTCGCCGGTGCGCGTCGGCGCACTGGTGGAAAGCGTGGTGGAGCTGCTGGCGCCGAAGGCTCACGCCAAACAACTGGAAATTGGCGCCATGCTGGATCCGCGCCTGCCCGAGCAGGTGACCCTTGATGCCACCCGTGTGCGTCAGATCCTGTTCAATCTCATCGGCAACGGCGTCAAGTTCACCGACGAAGGCGGCGTTGCCGTTGAACTGTTTGGCCGGCCCAATCCGGAAGGCGGCAGTTTCCTCGATCTTGACGTGCGCGACACCGGCATTGGTTTTGACGGTGCGGAAGCCGACCGCCTTTTCCAGGAATTCGAGCAGGTGGACCACGGTCCGGCGCGCAAATTCGGCGGCACCGGCCTCGGCCTTGCGATCGCCCAGCGGCTGGCCGGCCTCATGGGCGGTGAGATCTCCGCACAGCCGTCCGAAGGCGGCGGGGCGCTTTTCCGCGTTTCCCTGCCGATCCCCGAAGAACTCAACGGCGATGGCGACCCGCGGCTTGCGACGCTCGCCGGGCGCCGGATCGTCTTTGTCTCCACCAGCCAGATCGAATGCCCGCTTCTGGCCAAGCGGCTGCGGCACCACGCCGCCGGCGTGACGGTGCTGTCACCGGGCAGTGCCGAACTGGACGCGGCGCTGCCGCAGGCGGACCTGCTTGTCGTCGACAATGCAGCGCTTTCCGACAGCGGCGGCTGGCTGGCGAGCGCCCGCCTGACCGGCTGCACCGCACCCGCGGTCGTCCTGATTGCGCCGCCGGAGCGCGAGCGGCTGGATCACCTGCGCGAGGCCGGTTATGCCGCTTATCTGATCCGCCCGGTACGGATCGAGACCCTGATCCAGATCTTCTCCGGCCTTCTCGACGACAACGGCATGGAACATGCCTGGGACGTCAGCGCCGAACCGGTGAGCAACGGTTTCCTGCCGACGCGTCACAAGGTTCCGAGCCGGCCGCTGAGGCTGCTGGTGGCGGAGGACAACGACATCAACCGTCTTCTGAGCGAAGCCATGCTGCGCAAGCTGGGCCATGTGCCGGTAATGGTTGCCGACGGCGAAAAGGCCGTCGAGGCTGCAGCCGACGGCAGCTTCGATGCGGTGCTGATGGACCTGCATATGCCCGGGCTCGACGGGTTCCAGGCGATTGCCAAGATCCGCGAAGACGAGGCGGCCAGCGGCCGGGCTCCCGTGCCGGTACTGATCGTCACCGCCGACGTGATGAAGGACGCCCGCGACAAGGCGACGGAAGTCGGTGCGGCCGGCTATCTCACCAAGCCTCTCTCCGTCGAGGCAATCTCCGACGCGCTGGCGGAAATCAGCCGCAGCTGACGGCATCCGGCGACCTAAACCACCTTTTGGTTGCATTCTGAGACGCTTGCGCGCGCGAAGTTTCCCAAAGCTCCCGGAGTGGGTTATGCTTCGGTGTGGAGAGCGCGCGGAAAAAACCGAGTGTCATCCAGTTGTCGGAATAGTATGATCTACGGCAACATTGAAGCGGTCCAACCGGGTTCGGAGCTTGTGTTCCGGCGATGGCAAGCGGTGAAGTTACGGTAACGCGTACCTTTCCGCGGAGCGCCATAAAAATGACGAGGGTGGAATGTCGATCATGCGGCAAGGGCTTTTTTCTCCCCGGAAACTGGTCCGGAAATTCACACCGGCCTTTCGTCCCGGTGTGGCCGTGAACAACGCCCAGCGGCTCGGTCCCGCCATTCAAACCCCGGTCAAGACCGGTGAAACCCTCGGCCGCATCGGCACGCTGGAAGTCCGGCTCGCCCGCAATTTCAAGGAAGTCAAAAAGGCGCAGCGCCTGCGCTACGAGGTCTTCTACGAGGAAATGTCGGCAATCGCCGATGCCCATACGCTGGCGACCCGCCGCGACGCCGACCCGTTCGACGCCTATTGCGACCATTTGCTGGTGGTCGACCACGCCTCGCTGAAACGCAACAAGCTGGGCCGCCTGAAGCCGGAGATCGTCGGCACCTACCGCATCCTGCGCCAGGACGTCGCCGACCGCCACAGCGGCTTCTACACCGCCGGCGAATTCGACATCCAGTCGCTGATCGACGCCAATCCCGGCAAGCGCTTCATGGAACTCGGCCGCTCCTGCGTGCTGAAACCCTACCGCAACAAGAAGACCGTCGAGTTGCTGTGGCACGGCATCTGGGCTTATGTACTGCGCCACAAGATCGACGTCATGCTCGGCTGTGCCTCGATCGAGGGTGTCAATCCGGACGCGATTGCCGGCCAGCTCTCCTTCCTGCACCACAATGCCCGTGCCCCGGAAGAATGGCGCGTGCGGGCCGTCGACGAGCGCTACGTGGAAATGAACCGCATGCCGGCCGAGGAGATCAACTCCAAGGAGGCCCTGCGTGCCCTGCCGCCGCTGGTGAAGGGCTACCTCCGGCTCGGTGCCTTTATCGGCGACGGCGCCGTGATCGACCACCAGTTCGGCACGACAGACGTTCTCATCATCATGCCGGTCTCCGAACTCAACACCCGCTACGTCAACTACTACGGCGCCGACGCCAGCCGCTATTCGAGCTAGATCTGACCGGCCTCGCCCAAGTTCCTGACCCTCATCCTGAGGAGCGCGCTTGCGCGTCTCGAAGGATGGGCGGCATACTCCAGAACAAGCGGCCCATCCTTCGAGACAGCGCTTCGCACTTCCTCAGGATGAGGCATGTTGGAGTGGCCTGACCGCTTGCGGTGCAAAACTCCAAAGCCTTAACGCCCCCTTAATTCGCCGCAATCTAGGATCATGTCCGGGGAACCGGCTCTTGGCCGGCATTGGCCAACCCTGGTTGGTATGAAGTTAGGGGACTGTGGATCAATGGCGCCTCGGGCGAAACGCCAGCCGCGTGTTGAACCGACATTTGGACACTCGGGCAGCAGCCTGCTCGACCTGCGCCTCAGCCCGCAGGACCGTCCAGCTGCGCCTTCCGCAAAGAGTGGCGCCAAGGGAGCTTCGAAGAACAAGTCGAAGACCGGCAAGTCCTCCGGACAGAAGAAATCCTCAGCCAAACAGGCGGCGTCCGGCCGCAAACCGTCCAGGGGCGGCAGCGGCAATGGCCGCGGCGGCCGCTCCGGCGCCAACCGGCGCTCCAGGCGCAAGTCGAGATCCCGGTCGCCGACCGCGTTCGGCCGCCTGATCAAACGCGGTCTCTACTGGTCGATGGTGCTCGGCATCTGGGGCACGATCGGCGTTGCCTGCATCATCGGCTACTACGCCGCCTTCCTGCCGCCGACCTCCGAATGGCAGGTGCCGGCGCGCCCGCCCAACGTCAAGATCGTCGCCAGCAACGGCGACCTGCTCGCCAACCGGGGCGACACCGGCGGCGAGGCCGTGCGGCTGGAACAGCTGCCGCCCTATCTGCCCAATGCGGTGATCGCCATCGAGGACCGCCGCTTCCACTCCCATTTCGGCGTCGATCCGATCGGCCTCGCCCGCGCTGTCGTCACCAACCTCACTTCGGGACGCCTGCAGCAGGGCGGCTCGACCCTGACCCAGCAGCTTGCCAAGAACCTCTTCCTGGAACAGGACCGGACGATCAAGCGCAAGATCCAGGAACTGGTGCTCGCCTTCTGGCTGGAGGCCGAATATTCGAAGGACGAGATCATGGAAATGTATCTCAACCGGGTCTATCTCGGCTCCGGCGCCTATGGGGTCGATGCGGCCGCAAGGCGCTATTTCGGCAAGTCCGCCCGTCTGCTCACCGTTGCCGAGGCGGCGACCATCGCCGGTCTGCTGAAAGCGCCCTCACGCTATTCCCCGGCGCGCAATCCCGATCTTGCCGAAGACCGGGCCCAGCTGGTGCTGACCGCCATGCATGAGGAAGGTTACATCACCGGCGACGAGGCCAAGACTGCGCTTGCCGCACCGGCCAAGGTCGTGCGCCGCTACACCACAGCCAGCGAAAACTATGCCGCCGACTGGGTGATGGATGTGCTGCCGCACTATATCGGCTCGATCGAGTCCGACATCATCGTCGACACCACCATCGACCCGAAGATGCAGCGTGCGGCCGAAACGGCCCTGCGCGGCGCCTTGAAGGAAAACCGCGACACCTACGGCGTGCGCCAGGGCGCCATCGTGACGCTGGACACCGCCGGAGCCGTGAAGGCGCTGGTGGGCGGGGCCGATTATTCCAAGAGCCAGTACAACCGCGCCGTCTATGCCAAGCGCCAGCCGGGCTCGTCCTTCAAGCCCTTCGTCTATCTGGCAGCACTGGAAAACGGCCTGTCGCCGCAGACCATCCGCCAGGACCAGCCGGTGAAATACGGCAACTGGGCGCCGCAGAACTATTCCAAGGACTATTATGGCCCGGTGACGCTGACGAAGTCGCTCGCCCTGTCGCTCAACACGGTCGCAGCCCAGCTTGCCTATGAGGTCGGTGCGGGCACGGTTGCCGACACCGCCTCGCGACTCGGCATCACCTCGGATCTCAACCGCAACCTTTCGCTCGCACTCGGCACCTCGGAAGTCACGCCACTGGAAATCGCCAGCGCCTATGTGCCGTTCTCGAACGGCGGGTACGGCGTGCTGCCGCATGTGATCCGCCGCATCCGCACCGTCGACGGCAAGACGCTCTATTCGCGTGCCGGCGACGGCAAGGGACGGGTCGTCGACCGCCGGCTGGTCGGCGAAATGAATGTGATGATGGCGGAAACCCTGGTGACCGGCACCGGCCGCAAGGCCCGCCTGGAAAGCGGCCGGCCCGCCGGCGGCAAGACCGGCACCAGCCAGGACTTCCGCGACGCCTGGTTCATCGGCTACACCGGCAACCTGACCACGGCCGTCTGGTTCGGCAACGACGACAACTCGCCGACAAAAAAGGCCACCGGCGGCGGCCTGCCCGCCATCGTCTGGAAAGAAGTGATGGATGCCGAGCATGAGGGCCTGCCGGTGGCGGACCTGCCGGGCGTCCCGGATGTGCCCGTTGCCGTCGCGGTGCCGTCCAAGCCCGGCCCGATTGACACCGTCGGCTCCGGCAACCAGCCGATCCCGCCTGCTCCGATCGGCGGCGGAGAGGGCAATGGCGGCGAACGCAAGGGCCCGCTCAACCTTCTGAAGAGCCTGTTCGGCGGTGGATAGGTGAATTCATCTCCACGGTGTCACCCCGGACAAGCCCAGCGCAGATCCGGGGCCTACTCGCGGGACAGCTTGTCGAAGCAGAAAGTTCTTTCGCGGACGACGCGCCAAACCACCGCTCTGGAAATGAGTGGGCCCCGGGTCTCCCTTCGGTCGCCCGGGGTGACGCCTGTCAAGCCCCTCTCAACACTGATGGCTATAGGTAAAGACCAGCGTGTCCGTCGAATAGCGGCCGGTGGGGCGGCAGCGGTCGTGGACTTCGCGGGTGCCGGTGACCGTCACCTGCAGCTGGTCGCCGCGGACCGGGCCTTCGACGAAATATTCCAGCGGCGAGCCGGGGCAGTATTTGGAGAAGACCCGCGCTGTGCCGGAATACCAGTTGCCGTTCTTGATGCCGTTGAAGAGCAGCGTGCCGCGCTGGACGCCCGCGTTGCGCAATACCGGTTTCGGCACTTCATAGGAAAGCCAGCGCTGGTTGCCCTGTGCCTGCAGGCGCATCAGGGAGCCGTTGTGGTTCCAGCAGCTGTCGGCGGACGCAGAACCAGCTGACATCGCAGTCAGGATTGCCAGGAGCGGGAGGAGACTCTGCCGTGCCGTGAATTTCCTGAAATACGCCATTCTGCAATCCCCCTCATGCCCGGTTCATCGAAGCATATTTGCAGATGATTGCAACTCTTTCCGGGACGGTTCTATGCCCTCGGTGCCGATGTACGGGTTTCGAATTGCGACCGGAGCGCCCTCAGGACGCCAGGCAGATGAACTTCTCCCAGACGGGATCCGGCGACGATCCGCAGATCAAGGGACGGCAACTCGGGCAAACCGTCAGCGCGCGGCAGGCCGGGTGCATGGAGCGGGGCGAGGGCCGGGGCAACGGCGATGCCGGCGCGCACGGCGGCTTCGATCACCAGCAGGCCCGAGACCGTGGCCTTGGTCATCCAGCGCAGCCCGGCTTGATCGAGAACTTCCATGGCCGCCTCGCGCATGGCACATGTGTCCGCATAAACGGCAAGCGGTAGCGGGTCGATTGCGGCCGGATGCGGCGCACCCAGCCAGACGAGCGGCAGGGCGCCAACCAGCTCTCCCCTCGGTGTCCGGGCTGGAGACACCGCGATCACCAGGTCATAGCGGCTGCCGAGATTGGCGAGGAGTGCCTCGGAGGCCCGGGTCTCCAGATCGAGGCTGCAGGCCGCATTGCCCGGTTCACTTCCCGTCTCGATGGCGCTCAGGGCCGGAACCAGACCATAGGCGGCGATATCGTCCGTCGTGCCGATCCGGAGTGTCGGCCGCTCGGAGGCGCTTCGGGTGGCGGAGACCGCTTCCTGACGGAAGGCAAGCATGCGGCGGGCGTGGCGGTAGAAGGTTTCGCCCGCCGGTGTCAGCGAGACGGAGCGGGTTGAGCGTTCCAGCAATTGAACGCCAAGTTCGGCTTCCAGGCCCTTGATCTGCTGGCTGACGGCCGACTGGGTGCGTGCCACGTCCTCACCGGCGGCGCGGAAATTCAGCCGCTCGCAGACGGCCACGAAGCTGCGCAGGACCTGATCGTCCATTATTCAGTTTCTCTACTCAATAAGATATGAATAATTAATTTCACAATAGATTTTAGATGCGGTTATGTCCAGCTAGTGGTTCGATTCTGACATTTGCATCCCCCTGCTGCTAGCGCTGGAGCAAATGTCAGAATCATAAGAACCACTAGTTAAATATATGATTCTAGTGGATCTTTTGAATTTGACATTTGAGCGTCAGCCTAGCCGCGAGCGGGACTCAAATGTCAAATTCGCTCCACTAGGGAGACAGGACATGACCGGAACACTTCAAGAGAAACGCGTGTGCTTCGATTTCGAGATCGACTTTTCCAATGGCGGCGGCATTCAGGGCCAGGACTTCCGGCTGGATATCGACGGCGACGACATTACAGACGAAGCCCTCGCCGACTATATCGTCAAGGACATGCGGCTCCTGATGGTCGGCGAGGTCCGGATCCTCGACAAGACGATCATAGAAGAAGCCCACAAGCGGCCTGATGCCGACACTGCCGGCCCGGAGCACAGCCGGTGAGGGGGTGGGACATCGCCCTGGCCCTGCTGGTCGTTGCGATCTGGGGCTTCAACTTCGTTGTCATCGCGATCGGGCTCAACGAACTGCCGCCGATCCTCTTCACCGCGCTGCGTTTTCTTCTGGCGGCGGTGCCCGCCGTGTTTTTCCTGCGACCGCCCAAGGCACCTCTCCGGCTGGTCGTGCTCTACGGCCTCTTCATGTTCGCGGTCCAGTTCGCGCTGCTCTTTGCCGGCATGTATCTCGGCATGCCCGCCGGGCTCGCCTCGCTGGTGCTGCAGCTCCACGTCTTCATCACCATCGGGCTTGCCGCGCTGGTCTTCGGCGAGCGAAGCCATCCCGTCCGGATTGCCGGTGCGATCCTTGCCGCCATGGGCCTCGGGCTCGTTGCGCTCAACACCGGCGGGGAAACAACGCTGACCGGGCTGCTGCTGGTGGTTCTGGCCGCCTGTTCCTGGGCCGTCGCCAACCTCATCTCCAAACGCATCGGCAAGGTGGAGATCCTGCCGCTGGTCGCCTGGGGCAGCCTTGTTGCTCCCGTTCCGCTCCTGATCCTGTCGCTGGTGCTGGAAGGACCGGGTACTTACGCCGCAATGCTGCAGAACCTCACCTGGAGCGGCGCTTCTGCACTTCTCTACGTGGTCTATCCGACGACACTGCTGGGATTTTCCATCTGGAGCGCGCTGCTCGCCCGCTATCCGGCAGCAACCGTCGCGCCCTTCACTCTGCTAGTACCTGTCATCGGATTTCTGTCAGCCGCGCTGGTGCTCGGCGAGACGCTGCAACCCTGGAAAATTGCGGCTGCCGTGCTGGTGGTGGCAGGTCTCTGCGTCAATCTTTTCGGGCCCGGTCTTGTTCAGCATTTTACCCGAGAACGGGGACAGCAAGAGAAACAGGCCGCGGAATAGGCGATGGGGACCGGGCCGGCGAACCGGCCCAGGTCTTCTCAGATCCGGTTATTTGACTTCGACATGCCCATGGCTGTGCGCGTGACCGGCAAGTGCCTTGCAGGCAAGGTCCCAGGACGAATCCCCCTCAAAGAGTGCGGAACGCAGATAGGCCGCGCTCATGCGCTGGGTGACGGCAAGGCGATCCGGATCCTCGTCGTCGGTCTCCTTGGCGTCATAGCCTGCGATCCCGCCGAGGCCATGTTTGCCTCCATGCAACACCAGCAGCGCATCGGCACCAGGGCTGCAGCGGTAAGGGTCTTCGTGCCAGTCAGCGCCCCGCACCGTCAGATGCGGGTTCACGTCGGCGTCTCCGGTAACGACCAGGGTTCGTGTCGTCATGTGGCTGTAATCGGGATTCAGCGCGGAGTAGTTCTCGGCGGCAAAGGCGCTCAAACTGTCGCCGCCATTGCCGGGTGCGGCCAGCAGCACGCCTGCCTTGATCCGTGGTTCGATCAAGCTGACGTCCGTAGCCGCCGGGTCCTGCGGGTCGGTGAGGCGGGTGCCGAGCAGCATGCCGACGGTGTGACCGCCCATCGAATGACCCACGGCGGCAATCCGTGAGCGATCCAGTCGTCCCGCGATCAACGAAACCTGCGCCTCGATCTCGTCCAGCCCGTCCAGAATTCGGCTCATCTCCTCGATCCGCTGGCGCCAGAAAAGCGGTGCGCCCGGCGCATCTGCCGGCAAGCCCGCTACCTTGGAATTGGCATGGGTCGGCTGGATCACCGCAAAGCCCTGCTCGGCATAGAAATTGACCAGCGGCCCATAGGCGTCCTTCGAGGGAATATAGAGGGACGGGCCATGTCCGTGAGAAAGAAGGATGACCGGCAGGTTCTTACCGGTCATGGGCGCTGTGATGCGCAGCTCCAAAGGCATGGGCCGGTCTGGCATTGGCAGGGACACGGGACTGACGGAAATCGTCATGACGGGTTCGAGGACCGGTATCTGAGCGCTGGTTTCGATAAGATTGTTAATGGCAGGCATCCTGGGAAAGCTCCTGAATTCAGGTGGCAACGGGAATGCGGCTCGCCTATAGTTCGATCTGGAACCGCGATCCGCTTAAAAACGGAACATGGTTCCGTTTATTGAAGTCATATACGGAACGCCGCTCCGCTTTTCAAGCGGAAACGCGGTTTTCTGCTGTTGTCTGTCCGGAGTGGTGTGCGATTGGCGGAAGTTGAGAAAGATACCGGCGACAGCCGTGGACGCCTGCGCGCAGATGCAAGGCGCAACGAAGACGCCGTTCTGGAGGCTGCCAAGGAGATTTTCCTGGCCGACGGTGTCGATGCACCGGTCCGCGACATTGCGGCAAAGGCCGGCGTCGGCGTCGGCACACTTTACCGGCGCTTCCCCAAACGCTCCGATCTGGTGGCGGCGGTGTTCCGGCGTGAAGTTGATGCCTGCGCACAAGCGGCGCAGAGTTTGGCAGCCGAGCGGGCCCCGGTCGAAGCCCTCACCCTCTGGCTGAAGCGCTATACCGGTTTTCTGGCGGCAAAGAAGGGACTGGCGGCGGCGCTTCATTCCGGCGATCCCGCTTATGCGGCGCTGCCGGACTATTTTCGCGCGAATTTCGAACCGGCGCTCGCCGCGCTTCTGGACCGTGCGGCGGCAGACGGTGCCATCCGCCGGGATGTCGATGCCTACGATCTGCTCAGGGCGATCGGCAACCTCTGCGTTGCCCAGGGCGAGGATGGCCCCGCGCATGCCGGCCGCATGATGGATCTCCTGATCGATGGTCTGCGCTATGGTGCGGCGAAGTAAATCCGGTCAGCCGTAGCCGTGCAGGCGCAGGCCGTTTTCCTTCAGCCAGACGCGGGCATTCGGCGTCTGCGGGGCAAGGTCCTCGCACAGCCGCCAGAAGCGGGCGGAGTGGTTCATTTCCTTCAAATGCGCCACTTCGTGTGCGGCGACATAGTCGAGGATGTCAGGCGGCGCCAGGATGAGCCGCCAGGAAAACGACAGCCGTCCGTTGGCCGCACATGAGCCCCAGCGGCTCTTGGTGTCGCGGATGCTTAATGCCGCAATCTTCTTGCCAATCGTGCCGGCATGCAGCCCGGCCCGTGCGTTCAGGTCCAGCTTTGCCTGCTGCTTCAGCCAGGCCGTCACCTTGCGGGGAATGTGATCCTCCGCCCCCGGCACCATGAGTGCCGGAAAGCCCTCTTCCGTCTGACCAACGGTAATCAGGCCACGCAGCTTGCCGGTCGGCACGATGACATGATCCTCGCCGCGCAGGGGCACGAGGTCTCCAGCCTCGAAGGCGACATGGTCCGGGCGGTCCTGCAGCCGGGCAATCAGCCAGTCGATATGCTGGCGGGCAAACCGCTCCGCCCGCACCAGATCGCCACCCTTCGGCACGGTCAGCACCGGGCCGGAGCTGTCCGCCGACAGACGCAACAGATAGCGCTGCGCGCGCGGATTGGCGCGCAAGCGAATGCGCACGGCACGGGAGCCGGTGTCGATCTCGATATGGTCGGGCAGGGCCTTCCTGCCGGCGCGGAAAAACATGGGCGGTCCACACGAATCAGTTGGCCTGATTTTAGCGATCCTTCAGCGGAAATCGCGGCAATTTTGGCGGCAGGAATAGGGTTTCTTGATTGAGGTTCGGCGCTTAACGAGAGAAACCCTGGTCAACGGGTAAATCATTACTCCCGAGTTTGATTTTTGCCGGGACTTGGGACTTGCGCCCCTCTCCCCCCTTGAGGCTGGGTAATCGCATTTGGAACAGTCATACAGAAAGCACTGGTGTCACCCCGGGCGAGCATCGCGAGACCCGGGGCCCACTCGTTTCCAGAGAGCTGGAGTGGGGGCCACGTCTTCATGAAACCTTGTGTGCTTCGGCAAGTGGCACTGCGAGTAGGCCCCGGATCTGCGCTTCGCTTGTCCGGGGTGACACCGTAGTGATCTGACAAACGCACCGAGTAAGGAAATATTCCAAATGCGATTGCCCTGCCTCAAGGAGGGAGAGGGGAGCAAGCGGTTCGGTCGGTCGCTCAAATGAGACTGTCTCCAGGGCCAAGGGTTTCTTGGCATCTCAGGTTCGCGAAATTATTCAAGCGAAGCGCCCTCGGCATCCAGCCCCAAAACGACGAAAGCGGCGCTTTGGCAAGCGCCGCTTTCGGTCAGGCCGTCCAGCCAAGGGACGCCTTGGGACGGGTCCGGGAGGAAGAGACCCTTACATCGGGGCGGGTTCGCCGCCGGTGCTGCGGCCCCGGTTGGCCATGAAGCGGTCGAACTCTTCCTGGTCGCGCGCACGGCGCAATTCGCGCAGGAAGTCGTCGAAGTCGGCGCGCATGGCATCGAGCTTTGCACGTTCCTCTTCGAGGCGCTTCAGTTCGCGTTCGCGGTAGTCGTCGAAGGCGACGTTGCCCGTGCGGGCGTAGGCGGAAGTGTTCATCTGTTCGAAGGCTCCCTTCAGCGGGCTGCCCCGCCATTGGTCTTTCGCGTCGCGGAGCATGCCCTCAAAGCGATCGCCCCACAGAATATAGGCAAGCATGGCAAGGCCAAGCGGCCAGAATGCCACGAACCCCAGCACCATCAGGCCGATAGTCACCGGCGTCCAGGCAGGTTTGATCATGCAACTTTTGGTCGTTGTCATTGTCCTATCCATTTAGAGACATCCACGCATTCCAAGTGGGGATTACCGGGCTGACCTTCAAGGATTTGTGACCTTTGTCACAACCGCAGACAGCGAAAACCCGGCCCGCGAAGTCGCGGGCCGGGTCGATAGGTTTTTGATTTCAGCCGGTTAGAGCAGCAATCACATCTTGAGCGAAACCACCCTGTCAGCCGGCGCTGCCCGCGTCAGGACACCGTTTCGGACAGAGCGCGCGCCTGCCCGATCCAGTTGTCCCTGGCAATCCGGCCGCGGAAATCGAGCTTGGAATCGAGAGCCTCGATCTGCTCTGCCGTCAGGCCGGCAATCTGCCAGTAGTGGAAGATGCCGGCTTCGTTCAGGGCCGATTCCAGCTTCGGGCCGACGCCGCTGATCGCTTTCAGGTCGTCCGCGGCGCCGTCCGGCTTGGCAAGCAGGATGCTTTCCAGGGAACCGGCAGTACCGTTCACGGCAGCCATCGCCGGGGCCGCTGCAGGCACTGCTGCCGGTTTCGGGGCCGGTGCTGCAGCTGGCGCCGAAGCGGCGGCCTTGACCGGAGCCGGGCTGCTCTTGCGCAGATCCGTGCGGTTGGAGCGGATGAAGTCCATCACCCGCGGAGCGATTTCCGCCCGCCAGCGCGAACCGTTGAAGACGCCGTAGTGGCCGACATTAGGCTGCTCGTAATGGGCCTTCATGTCGCCGTCGAGGCTCGTGCAGAGCGCATGGGCGGCCTTGGTCTGGCCACGGCCGGTGATGTCGTCCTTCTCGCCTTCCACGGTCAAGAGGGCGCAGCGGGTAATCTTGCTGCAATCCACCAGGCGGCCGTTATGGGTCATGGTGCCGTTGGGCAGGGAATGGTCGATGAAGACGGTTTCCACGGTCTGCAGATAGAACTCGGCGGTCAGATCCATGACGGCGAGATATTCGTCATAGAAGTCGCGGTGCTTTTCGGCGTTGTCGCCGTCGCCTTCCACCAGATGCTGGAAGAATTCCCGGTGGGCCGTCACGTGCCGGTCGAGGTTCATGCTCATGAAGCCGGAGAGCTGCAGGAAGCCCGGATAGACGTCTCGCATGAAGCCCGGATGCGGGAAGGGCACCTTCATGACGACGTTGCTCTTGAACCAGTCGATGCCCTTGGAGACAGCCAGATCGTTGACGGCCGTCGGCGCGACGCGGGTGTCGATCGGGCCGCCCATCAGCGTCATGGTCGAGGGCACATAAGGGTCTTCCCGGTCTTCCATCACCGCGACGGCGGCCAGCACCGGCACGGAGGGCTGGCAGACACCGAGCACATGGGTGTCCGGACCCAGGAAATGCAGCATCGAGATGATATAATCGATATAATCGTCGAGATCGAACTTGCCTTCCTGGATCGGCACCATGCGGGCATCGATCCAGTCGGTGATGTAGACATCCGCGCTCGGCATCAGCGCCTCGACCGTGCCGCGCAGGAGCGTCGCATAGTGGCCGGACATCGGTGCGACGATCAGGATCTTTGGGTCGTTGCGATGCTTGGTGACGCCGCGCTCGAAATGGATCAGATCGCAGAAGGGGCGGTTCCAGACGCAGGTCTCGCGCACCGGCACCCGCACGCCGCCGACAGTCGTTTCCTTGAGACCGAATTCCGGCTTGCCGTAGCGGCGCGTCGTGCGTTCCAGAACTTCGCAGCCCGCGGCGATCGTGCGGCCGTAGCTTGTATGGGTCAGGGGATTGAGCGGGTTCTGGAAATAAAGCCGGGTCATGTCGGCCAAAGCCCTGAACGGCGCCATGGCGGCGTGATTCAGTTCGTAAAGGTGGTAAAACGGCAAAGTCGTTTCTCCTTTGTTGAACCAACCGCTGCCGGTCCCACTGGCATTGTTTTTGAACATTTTTTTCGGCTCGTTGTTGCGCAGCATCTATTGCATTGCAGCAGGATAGCTAGGCAGGATGCTGCCCGCAATACTGCTATTTGTTATGTGAATACGCGCTTAACTGCTCGGGATCGCGGCAGAAGATACTTTCGCGCCGAAGGAATGTGCATCGCAGCAAACGCAATAAAACATTTAAATCAACTTGGTAGCGTTATTTTTATGTCAAAATGTGCGGCACCCGGATGCGCTCAGGCAGCGAGGTCCGCGACCACCGCATCGAGCACAAAAAACCCTTCTCGCGTCGCGCGGATGCGGTTTTCCCCGACTTCTTCCACCATTCCGTGCTCCAGAAGCAGGCCGAGACGGCGCGGATCGATGGTCCGGTGGGCATAGCGCTCGTAGCGCTTGAGATCGATGCCTTCCGTCAGGCGCAGCCCCATCAGCAGGAATTCGTCGCCCTGCTCCTCTTCGGAGAGGCCGGTCTGTTCGACGGCGCTGTGACCGTGGCGCTCGACATTCTCCAGCCAGGTTTCCGGATGACGTTCGGTCGCGGTCGCAAGCCGGTTGACACCGACGCTGATGCGGCCGTGGGCGCCGGGGCCGACGCCGACATAGTCGCCATAGCGCCAATAGACGAGATTGTGCCGGCATTCCGCGCCCGGGCGGGCATGGTTGGAAACCTCGTAAGCCGGGAGCCCCGCCGCCGCCGTCACGTCCTGGGTCAGTTCATAGAATTCGGCCCCGAGATCCGGCTCCGGCATCTTCAGCTTGCCGGCATGATAGAGCGTGTGGAAGGGCGTGCCTTCCTCGATTGTCAGCTGGTAGAGCGACAGGTGATCGGCGGCCAGCGAGATCGCCTCCTTCAGTTCCTGCTCCCAGCCGGCCAGCGTCTGGTTGGGACGCGCATAGATGAGATCGAAGGAAAGGCGCGGGAAGGTTGCCCGTGCGGTCTCGATGGCGCGGCGGGCGGTGTCCACGTCGTGCAGGCGGCCGAGCAGCCTCAGTTCCGTGTCGATCAGCGACTGCACCCCGAGCGAGACCCGGTTGACGCCCGCGGCGCGGTAGCCGCGGAACCGTTCGGCCTCCACCGAGGACGGATTGGCCTCCAGCGAGATCTCGGCATTCTCGTCCATGGACCAGCGGTCGGAGACGGCATTCAGGATGCGTTCGACTGTGGCCGGCTCCATCAGCGACGGCGTGCCGCCACCCAGAAACACCGACTGCACGGTCTTGCCCCTGGTCAGCTCGGCGAAATGCTGAAGCTCGCGTTCAAAGGCCGCGGCAAAACGGGGCTGGTCCACCGGCTGATGGCGCACATGGGAGTTGAAGTCGCAATAGGGGCATTTGGCCGCGCAGAACGGCCAGTGGATATAAATGCCGAAACCCGGTTCGGCCGCCCCCTGAGACGTCATGTCCTATTTCTCCAGGCAGCCTGCCGAAAAGAGCTGGAACGCCCGCGCCCTGTGCGACAGGGCCGGCGTTTCCTTCGACCAGCCGTGTTTTTCTTCCGATGTCATTTCGCCGAAGGTCTTCTCGTGCCCGTCCGGCCGGAACACCGGATCGTAGCCGAAGCCTTGCGTGCCGCGCGGCGGCCAGACGATCTGGCCTTCGACCTCGCCGCGGAAATATTCGGCGTGGCCGTCCGGCCAGGCAAGGCACAGCACAGCCACGAACGAACCGCGGCGCTGCGCGTCTGACGTCGCACCAATGGCCTGGAGCTTTTCTTCAACGGTGCGCATCGCCATGGCGAAGTCCTTTTCGGGACCCGCCCAGCGCGCAGAGTAGATACCCGGATCGCCACCCAGGGCTGCGACGCAGAAGCCGCTGTCGTCGGCAAGCGACGGCAGGCCGGAGGCTTCGGCCGCCGCATGCGCCTTCAGAGCGGCGTTTTCCTCGAACGTGACGCCGGTTTCTTCCGGCTCCGGCAGGTTCAGCTCCCCGGCGGACACCACCTCGAAGCCATAGGGCTCGAGCAATTCATTGATCTCGCGGATCTTGCCCTTGTTGTGGCTGGCGACAACAAGACGGCCCGGTTGCAGCTTGCGGTGGCTCATGCGCAAGGTCCTTAGAGGATGGAAAGTTTCTGCAGGTCGACCAGGCGGCCGATGCCCTGTTTGGCAAGACCCAGCAGCTGCCCGAACTCGTCCTCGGAGAAAGGCGTGCCTTCCGCCGTGCCCTGGATCTCAACGATGCCGCCGGACCCGGTGATGACGAAATTGGCGTCGGTCTCGGCCGTGCTGTCCTCGGCATAGTCGAGATCGAGCACCGGCGTTCCCTGGTAGATGCCGCAGGAGATTGCCGCGATGTGGTCCTTCAACACGGTGCCCTTGACCATGTCGCGGGCCTTCATCCACTCGATGCAGTCCCGCAGCGCCACCCAGGCGCCGGTGATGGAGGCCGTGCGGGTGCCGCCGTCGGCCTGGATCACGTCGCAGTCGACGGTGATCTGGGCTTCGCCCAGCGCCTGCAGGTCGACCACCGCGCGGAGCGAGCGGCCGATGAGCCGCTGGATTTCCTGGGTGCGGCCGGACTGCTTGCCGGCGCTTGCCTCGCGGCGCATGCGCTCGCCCGTGGCACGCGGCAGCATGCCGTATTCCGCCGTTACCCAGCCGCGGTTCTGGCCGCGGAGCCACGGCGGCACCCGCTCTTCCAGGCTGGCGGTGCAAAGAACGTGAGTGTCACCGAACTTCACGAGGCAGGAGCCTTCAGCGTGTTTGGCAACGCCGCGTTCCAGAGTGACGGCGCGGAGCTCGTCGGCGGCGCGTTTGGACGGACGCATGCAAATCCCTTTCGACCTGAAGCTTTCGCGGAAACCGGAGTTTCCCCCGGAGTTTCCCAGCGTATTCGTTGAGGCCTTGTAGACCCCAATTTCGTCCGGCGTAAAGGCCCTGCATGGTGATACTTCACGCAAGCCCCCTTTTGCGCCTATATCATGCAGGAAATCCCCGTTTAACATGGGGCATGGTCAGTCCAACGGAGAAGCATCCTTGAGCCTCAGCGACCTCGACAAGAGATCCCGCGAAATCTTCCGTGCCATCGTCGAGACCTACCTGGAAACCGGCGAGCCTGTCGGATCCCGCAATGTCTCCCGCAATCTTACCATGTCCTTGTCGCCCGCTTCGGTGCGCAACGTGATGTCGGACCTGGAGCATCTGGGCCTGCTGCATTCGCCGCATACCAGCGCCGGCCGCCTGCCGACGGAGATCGGCCTGCGGTTCTTCGTCGACGCGCTCTTGGAAGTCGGCGACCTGACGCAGGACGAGCGGCGCGCCATCGATGCGCAGGTCCGCGCCTCGCAGCGTGCCCAGTCAGCCGAGCAGGTGCTGACCGAAGCCAGCCAGATGCTGTCGGGCCTTTCCATGGGCGCCGGCGTCGTGCTCACCCACAAGACCGACATGCGGCTGAAGCATGTGGAATTCGTGCGCATCGAGCCCCAGAAAGCCCTCGTCGTTCTGGTGAGCGAAGACGGCTCGGTCGAGAACCGGGTGATCGACCTGCCCGCAGACCTGCCGTCCTCGGCCCTGGTGGAAGCGTCGAATTACCTCAACGCCCAGATCAAGGGACGGACCCTCATCGAGATCCGGCGGGAGCTGGAAAAGGTGCGGGACGCGGACCAGGCCGAGCTCGACCAGCTCAGCCAGAAGGTGATCGACGCGGGCCTGGCGGTCTGGGGAGGAGACACCACTTCCGATCCCGGCACGCTTATCGTGCGCGGCCGCTCCAACCTGCTGACCGATCTCGACGCGGCAGGCGACCTGGAACGTATCCGCCTGCTCTTCGACGATCTGGAAACCAAGAAGGACCTGATCCAGCTGCTGGGCCTTGCGGAAAAGGGCGACGGCGTGCGCATCTTCATCGGTTCGGAGAATAATCTCTTTTCGCTCTCCGGCTCGTCGCTGGTGGTCTCGCCTTATCGGGACAGCAACCAGCGCATCGTCGGCGTGCTGGGCGTCATCGGTCCGACGCGGCTGAATTATGCCCGGGTGATCCCGATGGTGGATTACACCGCCCGGCTCGTCAGCCGGATCCTTGGATAGGGCTTGAACACGGGCGGCTTTCCGTCCCAACTACAGCCGACACCAGCCCGAACAGGACCTGACATGCTCTCTGCCGCCGAACTTGAACGCTACGCCCGCCACATCGTCCTCAGGGACATCGGCGGCGCCGGCCAGCAGAAGCTGAAGGCGGCCCGGGTGCTGGTGATCGGGGCCGGCGGGCTCGGTGCGCCGGTGCTGCAATATCTTGCCGCCGCCGGCATCGGCACGCTCGGCATTGTCGACGACGATACGGTGTCGCTCTCCAACCTGCAGCGGCAGGTGATCCACGACACGGAGAAGCTTGGCGAGCCGAAGGTCGCAAGCGCCGCCGAGGCGATCGCCCGGCTCAATCCGAACGTCACGGTCGAGCCGTACCCGACAAGGATTGCAGGCCAGAACGCCATGGCACTCGTCTCCGCCTTTGACCTTGTCGTGGACGGCTCGGACAATTTCGACACGCGGTATCTCGTTTCAGATGCCTGCTTCTTTGCCAAGAAGCCGCTGGTGACGGCGGCAGTGGGCCAATTCGACGGTTCGATCACGACGCTCCGGCCGTTCGAGGAGAACGAAGCTGGCGAGCAGAACCCGACCTATCGCTGCCTCTTCCCGCAAAAACCCCGCGCCGGCCTGCTGCCGACCTGCGCCGAAGCCGGGATCCTGGGGGCGCTCACCGGCATCATCGGCGCCATGCAGGCGATGGAAGTCCTGAAGGAGCTGACCGGGACGGGCGAAGGCCTCGTCGGCCGGATGATGCTCTTCGACGCGCGCACCTTCCGCATGGAAACGATCCGCTACAAACGGTCGCCGAAAAACCCGCTCAGCGGCGATGCCCCGAAGAGCTGGGCGGAGCTGCTGGAAGAGGGGTGAGGCCGCGCTCTCCCCTGTCATCCCCGCACCCGCTATCGCCGGCATAAACTCCAGCGGGACTCAGTAACCTTCATAAATTGCAATAGGTTAAACGCCAAACCCCGGGACTCCCGGGTCTGCGCCTCGCTCCGCCCGGGATTGTTTGTTTGTAGTGGTGTTATTGTGGGGTTGGTCTCCCGGACTGCATTCCGGGAGACCAGTGACAGTCGACCGAGCCGGGATAGGGTTTTCACCCGTTGTCATCAAGGTTCCCTGTCGCTTCCTTTTCCCGCTTGGAGAGTTGGATGGGCCGCTGTGAACACGCCCGCAAACAATCCGAAGCACGAACAAGGTACCACCGACATGACCGTTCTTGAAAGTGCTCCGTCCAATGTGGTCGGCATTGATGTTTCCAAAGACACTTTGGTTGTCTTTGATCAGACCCGCCAGGCGCTGGAGACCGTCAGCAATGAGCCTGAAGCCATCGCCAAACTGGTCGCCTCTTTTGATCCGGGCACACTGGTTGTGTGCGAGCCCACCGGCGGACATGAGGCACCCTTGATCAGTGAGCTGATGGCCCAGGGCGTTGCCTGCCACCGGGCTGACACCCTGAAGGTCCAGGCATTCATCAAATCGTTCGGCCGGCTGGCAAAAACCGATGCCATCGATGCCATGGCTCTTGCGCAATATGGCGAAGAACGCTGGAAACGGCTCCCCCTTTTCCAGCTCAAAGACAAGGCCTTGAGTGAACTGGCCGCACTGGTCGCTCGCCGGGACAGCCTTATGGCCTTCAAGATTGCGGAGACCAACCGCCTGAAGGCCCCTGGTGAGAACAAAATGCTTGCGAGATCCTTCAAGACCGTCATTGCCTGTGTGCAGCGGCAAATCGACCGGATCGACGAGGAGATCGAGAAGCTGATCGCCTCCTCACAAACCCTGACACGCCGCAAGCAGATCTGCTGTTCCTTGCCTGGCGTGGGGGAACGCACAGCCATTGCCTTGCTGGCAACGATGCCGGAACTAGGCAGCCTGACCCGCAAGCAAGCCGCGTCTCTCGCGGGACTGGCGCCGCACCCCAGAGACAGCGGGACGCTTAAAGGCTACCGCAAAATGCGTGGGGGGCGACCCGAAGTCCGAAAAAGCGTCTTTATGGCCGCCTTGGCAGGATCGAGAGCAAAAGGGCCATTAAGTGCTTTCTATCAGAGACTTATCGAAAACGGAAAGAAGCCTATCGTCGCCATTTCCGCTCTCATGAGAAAGATCATCGTCATCCTAAATGCGAGAATCAGAGATGAAATGCACGCAATGAGTTGATGACAGTCTTGCTCGGGCAGTCCATCCGCAAACTGGACAAACATAAAAACCCGCGCCGGTTACCCGGCACGGGTTCAAAACCAGTTATCCTGAAAAACCTCAGTTCGGCTTCTGCTCGCCTGCGGCCTGCTGGGTGGCGGCCTGCTGAGCCATGTTCTGGCGGTAGAGCTGGGCGAAGTCGATCGGGTCGAGCATCAGCGGCGGGAAGCCGCCGTTGCGGGTTGCTTCGGAGAGAATGTTGCGCGCGTAGGGGAAGATCATGCGCGGGCATTCGATCATCACGAAGGGGTGCATGTGCTCCTTCGGCACGCCGGTGATCTTGAAGAGGCCGGCATAGACCAGCTCGACGTTGAACATCACCATGTCCGGGCGCTCTGCCTTTGCATTGAGGGTGAGCATGACCTCGAACTGGTCTTCGCCGATCTGCTGTGCGCCGACATTGACGTTGATGTCGAGCTTGGGCTGATCGCCCTGGGTGAGGGAGCGCGGCGCATTCGGATTTTCGAAAGACAGGTCCTTGATGTACTGGCCAAGGATATGCATGCCCGGCGCAGTCGTGCCTTCCGCCTGCGGCTGTGCGCCGCCGTCATTGGTGTCGGTCATCGTCTCATTCCGTTGCGCGGTGCTGATCTGAAATGAAGAGTTCTTAAATTCCCTCCGGCTGGCCGCCGGCCCGCGTGATCCGGACAACCTTGTTAGCGGCTGGCTACCATTTACGCTCAACCGGCACAAGTGCCACGATCTTGCCAAGGCCGGGATTCCGCTCCAAAAGGGGCCGGGGAGATAACTCGCAAACCATGATGCCCGATCAACCGTCCTCCAATATCACCCTGCCCCACCGGCAGCTGAAACTCGACACGCTGGTGCGCCTGCGCTGGCTGGCCGTCGGCGGCCAGTCCGCCGCGCTGCTGGTGGTGCATGTAGGCCTCGGTTACCCCATGCCCGCCGGCCCGGCCTTCGCCATGGTGGCACTGTCGGCCTGGCTCAATATCTTCCTGAAGATCCGCTGGCCCTCGGCGATGCGCCTGTCGGAACGGGCGGCCACCCTGCAGCTTGCCTATGACATCCTGCAGATGAGCGGGCTCCTGTTCCTGACCGGCGGTCTCGGCAATCCCTTCGCCTTCCTGCTGATGGCGCCGGTGATGGTGTCGGCGACGGGCCTTTCGGCGCGCTATACAGTCATTCTCGGCATCCTGGCAACGACCTGCGCCACCCTGCTCGCCGTCTTCCACCTGCCGCTGCCCTGGCCGGTGGGCGACGACTTTTCGCTGCCCATCGTCTATTCCGTCGGCATCTGGATCGCGCTGGTCTCGACTCTCGGCTTTATGGCGATCTACGCCTTCCGCGTTGCCGAGGAAGCCCGCCAGCTCGCCGATGCGCTGGCCGCGACGGAGCTGGTGCTGGCGCGCGAACAGCATCTCAACGCGCTGGACGGACTGGCGACCGCCGCCGCGCACGAGCTCGGCACGCCGCTCGCCACCATCTATCTCGTCGCCAAGGAGCTTTCGGACGAATTCGACGAAAACGAAAACGGCCATTTGGCCGAGGACCTGGCCCTGATCCACTCCCAGGCCGAGCGCTGCCGCTCCATTCTGCGGCAGCTGACGAGCCTCTCCAGCGACGAGGACCGTACCTACCAGAGCATGCCCGTCTCCCTCTTGATCGAGGACGTCATCGATCCGCACCGGGGCACAGGTGTCGCCATCCACGCCACCGTGAACGGCACCGGCTCCGAGCCGGTCGGCACCCGCAACGCGGCGATCCGCTACGGTCTCGGCAACCTGGTGGAGAATGCCGTCGATTTTGCCAAGTCGCGGGTGGATGTCGCCGCCGTCTGGGACGAGGGCACGCTGTCGATCTCCATCCGGGACGACGGTCCGGGCTTTTCCGTCGATATTCTCGGCAAGATCGGCGATCCCTATGTGTCGATCCGGGGCGGCAAGTCGCCGCAACGGGGTACGGGCGGGGGCCTCGGTCTCGGCATCTTCATTGCCAAGACATTGCTGGAGCGCACCGGCGCGAAGCTGCATCTGGACAATCTTGCCCCGCCCCATACCGGTGCCCATATCCGCGTCAGCTGGCCGCGTGAGGTCTTCGAAGAAGACGGCAGAGTGGACGAACAGTCATTTTCGCCCCATAACGGCTCTACTGCGCAAACAATGCATCCTGATGCCGCGGAAACTTCTGCAGCAGCAGAGCATCAGCAAGAATAAAAACGGTAGAGCCACATGACGGACCAGACCCCCGCCCAGATCACCTCGGAGGACATGAGCCTTCTGATCGTCGACGACGACAAGCCGTTCCAGCAGCGCCTGGCACGCGCCATGGAGAAGCGCGGCTTTGAAACGGAAACCGCGGACGGGGTTCAGGACGCGGCCGCCAAGATCGCCCGTAACGCGCCGGCCTTCGCCATTGTCGACATGCGCCTGGAAGACGGCAACGGCCTTGATGTCATCGAACAGATCCGCGCCCGGCGGCCCGATGCAAGGGCGATCGTTCTGACCGGCTACGGCAACATCGCGACGGCGGTGACGGCCGTCAAACTCGGCGCCATCGACTACCTCGCCAAGCCCGCCGATCCGGACGACATCGTCGCAGCACTTGCCCGTTCGCACGACGACAAGGCGCAGCCGCCCGAGAACCCGATGTCGGCAGACCGGGTGCGCTGGGAACATATCCAGCGGGTCTACGAATTGTGCGACCGCAACGTCTCGGAAACCGCCCGCCGGCTCAACATGCACCGCCGCACGCTGCAGCGCATCCTGGCAAAACGCGCGCCGCGCTGACAAACCGGGGCTTTCTGCCATTGCGGGGTTGCCCTGACAGCGCCACTTTGCCTAAGTATGCCCGTTCGGTGATAACCCGCGCTCCCACGGAGATCGCTCATGCGGCTTGATGCTGCCCCTGTCCGTTTTGTTCCCGCCTTGAAAGCCGGCCTGATGGCTGCCTGCGCCCTGGTGTTCCTGTCTGCGGGAACGGCGGTCCGCGCCCAGTCGGTTCCGGAAACCATCCGCATCAATGTGGAGCCGCCGGAACCGGGCATCCGGTCCATCACCGTGAACAAGAAGTACCGGCCGATCATCAACCGGGACGACAAGGGCGTTGTCATCGATACGATGGGCAGCGACAACAAGCAGCCGCCCTGCGAGGTGAAGCTGGAAGTCACGCTGGAAAACAGCCGTGTCCTGCACCGCGACGCCAATATCTGCTCCGGCAGCACGCTGGTGGTGGATGTCTCCAGCGACGGCAAGCCCGGTGCGGTTGCACGGATCGTCGGCACCGGTACGGGAACCGCGGCCGGCCCGGTCACCCAAGCGACCGGCGACACGCCGTCCGCCCAGAACCAGTCCCAGTCCAACTCACAGACAGGGCAGCAAACCCAGACCGCGTCGACCGGTGAACAGCCGCAGAACTCCAATTCATCCATCACCGAAATCAAGCCGCCGGAAGACAATGGCGGTCTGGAACCGCTCGACCGGGTGGATACGCCCATTTCCGTACCCGGCACGGACGGCACCGAGACCGCATCCCTGCCGGCGGACAACGGCGTTACCGGCTCACCTGTGCTTGTGAGCGCGAACGAGGCGCGCGAATGGCTGGCCGAGCCCGGTTCGCAACCCGGCTCGCCGTCAGTGTTGCAGCACGGGGTACCGCAGACCGACGACCGGGATTTCCGCGCGGATTGCACGACCCAGTCCGGGTTTGCCAAGATCACGTTCCAACAGGCCCCCGGCGGCCTGCAGGAAGGCATGCCGCAGGCGGTGCGAATCACGGCCGGCGATTTCGAAAGCACCTACAACGCCTTCGGCTCTTCCGCCTATAACGAGGCCGGAGTCTCGCTGCCCGAAGTCAACATCGAGATGATCGACCCTCTCTGGGAAGCCATGATCCGTCAGTCCGAGCTGTCGATTTCGGTCGAGGGGCTGCCCGCTTACCAGGTCTCGCTCAAAGGCAGCGCCAATCCGGTCCGCCTGTTCGTGGCGACCTGTTCACAGCCGCAGCAGATCGTCACCGACGCCGCCTACGGCACCGGCGCGGAAGAGGCGAGTTCGGATCTGTCCTGCGGCGAACTCGGCCGTGTGCGTTCCCTCGAAGCGGTCCGGCCTGGCCAGATCGTCTTCCGCAACGCCAGCCGCCAGCCCGTCGAGGTCCACTGGATCGATTATCGCGGCGGCGAGCGGCCCTATGCCAGGCTCGAGCCGGGACAGATCCTGGAGCAGCAGACCTTTGTCTCCCATGCCTGGGCCCTGCGCGGCGCCGGGGGCGAGTGCCGCGGCATCTACGTCACCAAGACCCCCTACCGCGAAGTCGTCATCAACGGCCCTGCTGAAACATTCGGCCTGCCGGGCAATGACGGCTTTGGCAACAACAACGGCTTCGATAATAATTCCGGCTGGGGCTCGCCGAATGGCGGCGGCTTCGACAACCAACCCGGCGGCGGTTTTCCGGCAGGTCCCGTTCCTCCCGGCGCCATCGAAGGCAATAGCCAGCCGAATTTCCAGCAGCAGACTGCACAGGCCAATGTTGCCGACTACCTGTGCACTGCCGGTATCGATCTGAATGTGGTGTTCTCGCCCGACATGCTGTCGGCAACGGTTGCCGAAATGGGGTATGGCGCTGTCACCCTGCAGCGCCAGGGCGGGGCCAACACCTTCTATTTCGAATCACAGGGACATGTGCTCAAGGGCCAGCTGCAGAATGCCACCTGGTCCCGCCCGGGCCTCCGGGATGTCTTCTGCGCCCGCAGGTAGTTCCGATTCTCAGCTGCAGATAAATGAATATTCCTATTCCAGGTTGCATTTAAGTCACCTGACCTATTGTAAAATCAACCTAATTTTTCATTTTTCTTTTTGAGTTGATTCAAACCTTAAGCATTTGGTGAAAGATTAAGCTGAATTCTTGTCGGACCTTGTTCGAACGGATTCATAAAAACATGTCCTTCACCCGTTGGCCTCTCGGCTGGAAAATCACGACCCCCGTCATCATCTTCGCCGTTTTCACCGTCGCGCTCGCGGGGTTTTCCCTCAGCTCCCTGAAAGATGCGATGCTGCAGGAACGTCTGACAAAGATCGAGGATATTACCCAAACGGCGAGGATGATCGCCGCGCGGTACCACGAGCTTGAGAAGTCCGGGACGATGTCGCGCGAAGACGCTCAGAAAAATGCCGTAGAGGCAATTTCTGCAATGCGGTACGAAGGTGGTGAAAACTACATTTTCGTCTTCGACAACAAGTCGGTAACGATCTCGCATGTCAAAAAGGACATGATCGGCAAGGACCTCTCCGGCCTGAAGGATCCGAATGGCGTCCGCGTCATCGCGGAACTGGTGAAAATCGCTCAGAACGGCGGTGGAACACTTCTGTACCTCTGGCCGCGGGCTGCCAACGATACGCCCATTGAAAAATGGAGTTATGCGACCGGCTTCGAACCCTGGCAATGGATGTTGGGAACCGGTGTCTATATCGACGATCTCGAGGAAGCTTTCTGGAATCAGGCGCTTCTCATCATCTCCCTGACACTGACCGGGGCATTGATTGCCGGTTCGATCGCCTACATTGCCATTCGCAGCCTTGTGCGCCCGCTCATTCAATTGACCGCCAACATGAGCACACTGGCTGACGGCAACACCGACATCGTTATCGAAGGCACCGACCGGGGCGATGAAATCGGCCAGATGGCAACCGCCATGGAAATCTTCGTGCACAACGAAGCCGCCCGGCGCGAGTTGGAAGACCAGCAGAACGTCTCTCAGGAAGATGCGGCCCGCAAGGGTGCCGAGATCCAGCATCTCAGCAGCGATTTCGACCGTCAGATCATGGAAATGCTCAATATCATCGACGGCTCGGTGCGCAACCTGCAGGCGGCTTCTGCCGACATGACAGGCGTTGCCGCGCAGACCACCGAACAGAGCGGCCTGGTGTCCAACGCCTCCTCGCAGGCGTCCCACAACGTGGAGACCGTCGCAGCAGCTGCGGAAGAACTCTCCGCCTCCGTCAACGAAATCCGCCGCCAGGTGCAGTCCTCCAGTGAGATCGCTGCCCGTGCCGCCGGCGAGGCCCAGGCCACCAACCAGCGCATGCATGGCCTGTCCGAAAGCGCCAGCCGCATCGGCGAGGTGGTGACGCTGATCCAGGCGATTGCCGAACAGACCAACCTCTTGGCACTCAACGCCACCATCGAGGCAGCGCGTGCCGGGGAAGCCGGCAGGGGCTTCGCGGTCGTCGCGGCGGAAGTGAAGGAACTCGCCAACCAGACGTCAAAGGCAACGGAGGAAATCTCCAGCCAGATCACCGCGATCCAGGAAGAGACCGGCCATGCGGCCACCGCCATTTCCTCGGTGACCGAGATCATCAACCACATGAACGAGATTGCCTCCTCCATCGCGTCTTCCGTAGAGGAGCAGGGCGTCGCGACGCAGGAAATCGCTTCCAACGCCACCGAGGCCTCTCGCAGCACAGTGGAAGTGACAACCAATATCGAGACCGTTGCCGCGGCCGCCGAAAACACCCGTGACACGGCGGAAAAGGTCGACGTCTCCGCCCAGCAGTTGAAGGAAAACGCCTCCATGCTGCGCGACCAGGTCGGCACTTTCCTGCAGGAAGTCCGCAAGCGCTCTGTGGCATAAATCCCGCCAGCGAAATCAGCGCCCGCGACCTGGATGGATCGCGGGCGTTTTGCTGTCGTCTGCCGGCCACCGTCTTTAGGCCGGCGGCGCCTTCAGGAGACCTTCCGCCAGCAGCCTGAAGGCGTCGACCACTTTCTTCAGGTCTTCCTCCGGATTGTCGCTGGCCGCGATCCAGATTGCCGCGTTGAACGCCGCACCGTTCAATAACCGCGCCGCCGCCTCCGCATCCACCGGCTTCAGCATTCCTTGCTCCATAAGGCCCTCGAGTGCCTCGATCGTTGCCAGGAGGCACTGGTTCTGGCTGGGCCATTGCGACGGATCTCCAAGAACCGCCGGGCCGTCGAGCAGTACGATGCGCTGGACTTCCGGTTTCAGCGCCATCTCGATATAGGCGACGCCTTCCGCCATGAGCGCGTCCCACGCATCGCCGCCAAGGCGCCTGGCGGCGGCGCGGGCTTCGGCTGATATCTCGCCGTCGATCTGGTCTACGACAGCCTGAAGCAGGCCTTTCTTGTCCCCGAAATTGTGATAGAGCGCGCCGCGCGTCAGGCCGACGGACGCTGTCAACTCATCCATCGAGGCGGATGCATATCCCTGTTCTGCAAAGGCTTTTCGCGCCGCACCGATCAGCTTGGCACGCGTTTCTTCCATCATCTCGGATCGTTTTTTGCCGGTCATCTCCGCTTTCCGATTTCACATACGCAAGGTATGCCAATTGACATACGCTGCGTATGTCATTATTTCACATACGCAGCGTATCTTAAAAAATACGCTCCGTTAAGCCAGCACTCCGGCCGATTCCAGATATCAGACAAGGAATTCCCATGACCATCCGCCAACCCGTCTTCCCCGAAGGCCGCCACGCGCTCTATGACGCCCACAAATATTCCGCCGCCATCCGTTCGGGCGATCTTCTTTTCGTTTCCGGCCAGGTCGGCAGCCGCACGGACGGCACGCCGGAACCGGACTTCGAAGCCCAGGTGCACCTGGCCTTTGAAAACCTGAGAGCCGTGCTGAAGGCCGCCGGCTGCGGGTTCGAGGACATTGTCGACCTGACCTCCTTTCATACGGATCCGGAGAACCAGTTCGAAACCCTGATGAAGGTCAAGGACGAGGTCTTCAGCGAGGCTCCCTATCCCAACTGGACGGCAGTCGGCGTCAACTGGCTTGCCGGTTTCGATTTCGAGGTCAAGGTCATTGCCAGGATTCCGGACGCCTGAGGAATTGCCGGCACCGGTTGCAGACCGGACCCCGGCTCACTACGTCCTGATGGCGCAGGGCGGCCGGCCGGTTCTCCCCGTGCCTGCCGGCATTCGAATTGGAATGGAGAACATGAGCGACACAATGGACTGGCACCTTTCCGAGAAAACCCGGACATCTGCCGGTTTCGTCATGGCGGGCCAGACCGGTGACGGCCCGCCGCTGGTGCTTGCCCATGGCTGGCCGTGGTCGTCCTGGTCGTGGCACAAGATCATCCCCGAGCTGTCGCGGGTCTTCCGGGTCTACTGGTATGACATGCCAGGCTACGGCCAGTCGGAGAAGGCGGCCGATCAACCCACATCTCTTGACGTTCAGGGCAGGGTCTTTGCCGAAATGCTCGACCACTGGCAACTCGGCAACCCTTCGGTCCTGGCGCATGACTTCGGCGGTGCGACAACCTTGCGGGCGCATCTGTTGCATGGTTGCGATTTCGACAAATACATCTTGATGAACATCGTCGCACTCAGCCCCTGGGGGTCGGAGTTCTTCGATCATGTCGGCCGACACGTGGACGCATTCGTCGGGCTTCCGCCTCATATCCATCGTGCGGTCGTCGACGCCTATATCGGCGGTGCACTCGTCAACGATCTCGGCTCGGATATGCGTGAGAAGCTGGCCGAGCCCTGGCTGACGGAAGAAGGCCGTGGCAGCTTCTACCGGCAATTCGCCCAGGCGGACGAAGCCTTTACGAACGAGATCGAACCGCTCTATGGCGAAATTCGCTGTCCGGTAAAGATCCTTTGGGGCGAGGACGATCCCTGGATACCGGTCGATCGTGGCCGGGCTCTTCACGCCGCCATTCCCCAGTCGGCATTCGAAACCCTGCCTCATGCCGGTCACCTGCCGCAGCTTGAGGTTCCGGACGCGGTTCTGGAAAAGGTGCGCGCATTCCTGTGAGGGAATGCGCCAGGCCTCAGGCCGGCCACTGCATCAGATACGGCGCAGGGCGACCTTCGCGATCTGGTGGCTGGCATCCTTGGTGAGGATGAGGTCGGCGCGCGGGCGGGTCGGCAGGATGTTTTCGCGCAGGTTGACGAGGTTGATCTCGTTCCAGATCCGGTTTGCGGTCGCCACCGCTTCCTCGTCGGTGATGCGGGAATATTTATGGAAATAGGAGCCGGGGTCGCGGAAAGCGGTCTCGCGCAGGCGCATGAAGCGGTCGACATACCATTTCAGCAGCAGGTCCTCGTCCGCATCCATATAGACCGAGAAATCGAAGAAGTCCGAGACGAAGGGCACGGCGCGGCCGTCCTTGGGCAGTTCGCGCGTCTGCAAGACGTTGAGGCCTTCGACGATCAGGATGTCCGGCCGGTCGACCGTGACCGTGTGGCCCGGCATGACGTCGTAATAGAAATGCGAATAGACGGGCGCCCGCACGAAGCGCTTGCCGGCCTTGATGTCGGACAGGAACTTCAGCAGCCGCGGCCTGTCGAAGCTCTCCGGAAAGCCTTTCTTCGTCATCAGGCCTTCGGCTTCCAGCACCGCATTGGGATAAAGAAAGCCGTCGGTGGTGATCAGGTCCACCTTGGGGCTCGCCGGCCAGCGGGCCAGCAGTTCGCGCAGCACGCGCGAGGTGGTCGACTTGCCGACGGAGACCGATCCCGCGACACCGATGATGAAAGGCGTCTTGCCGTCGCGGGTGCCGAGAAAGTTCTGGGTCGCCTGATAGATGCTGATGGTCGCTTCCGCATAGAAGGCGAGCAGGCGGGAGAGCGGCAGATAGATCGTCTCGACCTGCTCGATGGAGACCGGCGCGTTGAGGCCCTGAAGCTGGGCCACCTCGTGGGCGTCCAGCGTCATCGGCGTATCGGCGCGAAGACGGGACCACTGGCGTTCGGTGAACACCTGGTAGGGGGACAGATCCATGTCCAGGGCCGTGGCGACTTTCTGATCCATGACTTCGCAGTTCCTGCTGCGCGGCTGAGTGCCGGATCCCGGTAGGGCGGGTGAGTCTCGCCCTAGTCCTTTGGCCGGGAGGCCTTTTCTTCCAGTCCGGTCTGACCCGTGCGGCTCGCCAGCTCCTTCATAACATCCCTTAAGGGGACATTGGAGACATTGAGCACCACAAGCAGATGATAAAGCACATCGGCGGCCTCGGCCGTCAACTCTTCCCGGTCCTGCTGCACGGCGGCGATCGCCGCCTCAACCGCTTCTTCCCCCAGTTTCTGGGCGCATTTGGCAACGCCCTTGTTCACGAGTTTGCGCGTATAGGACTTTTCGTCCGCGCTCTTCGCACGTGCAGCAACAATGGCGTCGAGATCTTCCAAAGTGAAGTCGGTCATTTGGCTAAGGTCCCCGGCCCGGCGTTATGCGTCGAGACGCATCGGCACGCCGGCGTCGTTCATGTAGTGCTTGGCTTCCTGGATGGTGTATTCGCCGAAATGGAAGATCGAGGCGGCGAGCACCGCCGTCGCATGGCCATCGCGGATGCCTTCCACCATGTGATCGAGATTGCCGACACCGCCGGAAGCGATGACCGGCACCGGCACCGCATCGGCGATCGCCCTGGTCAGGGCGATGTTGTAGCCCGATTTGGTGCCGTCCCGGTCCATGGAGGTCACCAGCAGCTCGCCAGCGCCAAGCTCAACAACCTTCCTGGCAAACTCGACCGCATCGATGCCGGTGGCATTGCGGCCGCCATGGGTGAAGATCTCGAACTTTTCCGGCTCCCCCGGCGCGTTGACCTGCTTGGCGTCGATGGAGACGACGATGCACTGCGCGCCGAACTTTTCCGCCGCTTCACGCACGAAATCAGGATTGGTGACGGCCGCCGTGTTGATCGAGACCTTGTCGGCCCCGGCAATCAGCAGCTTGCGGATATCTTCCACCGTGCGCACACCGCCGCCAACGGTCACCGGCATGAAACAGGCCTCTGCCGTGCGCCGGACGACGTCGTAGATCGTGTCCCGGCCCTCATGGCTGGCGGTGATGTCGAGAAAACAAAGCTCGTCCGCCCCGGCCGCATCATAGGCCTTCGCGGCCTCCACCGGATCGCCGGCATCGACCAGATCCACGAAGTTGACGCCCTTGACGACACGGCCGTCCTTGACGTCGAGACAGGGGATGACACGGGCCTTCAGGGTCATGATGCTGTGCTCCGCGCGGCCTTGATCAACTCCATGGCCTCCTTCGGGTCGAGGCGGCCGTCATAGAGCGCCCGGCCGGAAATCGCGCCTTCCAGGATCGCGCAGTCGGGTTCCAGGAGGCGGTGGATGTCGTCGATGGAGGCAAGTCCGCCGGAGGCGATCACCGGGATGGAGACTGCACGGGCAAGTTCCAGCGTCGAAGGAATGTTCAGGCCCTTGAGGACGCCGTCCCGGTCGATATCCGTATAGATGATCGCCGACACGCCGGCATCCTCAAAGCGTTTGGCGAGGTCAATCGCGGTGAGCTCGGACGTTTCCGCCCAGCCTTCCACCGCCACGTAGCCGCCCTTGGCGTCGATGCCGACGGCGACCTTGCCCGGAAATTTCCTGCATGCCTCTTTCACCAGCTCCGGATCGCGGACCGCAACCGTGCCGAGGATCACGCGGCTGATGCCTTTGGTGAGCCACGTCTCGATATGCTCCAGCGTCCGGATACCACCGCCGAGCTGAACCGGGTTCTTCGTCGCGGCCAGGATGGCATCGACCGCCGCGCCGTTGACGCTCTCGCCGGCGAAGGCGCCGTTGAGATCGACCACATGCAGCCATTCAAAGCCCTGGTCCTCGAAGGCTTTCGCCTGAGCGCCGGGATCGTCGTTGAAGACGGTTGCCTGGTCCATGTCGCCTAGTTTCAGGCGAACGCACTGACCGTCCTTCAGGTCGATGGCGGGAAAGAGGATCATGTTCTTTTCAAATTCCTTCGACGATGACGATTTCGCCATCGGCAACTTTCTGACGGATTTTCACCGCTTCCTGGTATTCGGGCGAATTGTAGCAATCGACCGCATGCTGGAAGCTCGGAAACTCGATGATAACGTTGCGGGCCCGGCCGGGACCTTCGATGGCATCGGTCTTGCCGCCACGAGCGAGGAAATTCGCTCCGAAGCGCTGGAAGGCCGGCTTTGCCGTCTCGACATAGGCCGGATATCCATCGGGGTCGCGCACGTCCACGCGGGCGATCCAGTAACCTTTGCTCATCAGTGCCTCCCAGGCTCTTTGTTTATGGGGTCCAGTCCAGGAAATTGGCGATCAGCTCAAGGCCGAGCCGCTGGCTCTTTTCCGGATGGAACTGGGTGCCGATCATGTTGTCCTTCGCCACCATGGCGGTGAAAGTGCCGGCATAGTCGAAGGTGGCCAGCCGGTCCATGTCATTGGCGCAGGCAAAGTGGAAGGAATGCACGAAATAGGCGTGCAGACCGTCCGGGCCGGTGTCGATGCTCTTGAAGACCGGATGGCTTTCGGGGCGCAGATCAATGGTGTTCCATCCCATATGCGGGATCTTCAGATCCGGATCGGCCGGTTTCATTTCCGAAACGTCGCCCTCAACCCAGCCGAGGCCTTCGACCGTTTCGAATTCCAGGCCGCGGCTTGCCATCAGCTGCATGCCGACGCAGATGCCGAAGAAGGGCTTGCCCTGCTTGCGAACAGTCTCCTCCAGCGCCTCCGGCATGCCGTCGACGGCCCAGAGGCCGCGCTTGCAGTCGGCAAAGGCACCGACGCCCGGCAACACGATCCGATCCGCCTTCCTGACCCGGTCCGGGTCGGAGGTGACTATCACGTCCGGCAGATGGGCGTGAGCGCGGGCCGCGCGCTCGAACGCCTTTTCCGCCGAGCGCAAGTTGCCCGAGCCGTAATCGATAATCGCAATCGTCATTGACGGGTCTCCGGACCGAGGGTCAGGCCCACCACCCGCTCGCTGCCGATCCTCGGGACGATCGGAGGGCTTGCGGGGCGCTGCAGACGGTCTTTCTGAAGTCTTGCCGGGGAGAGGTGATCCGCGGCCTTGTGAAGAAAACGAAGTTCGGCCTCCGCCTTGTTGCCCGCATCGACGATGCCGACGACACGCCAGCCCTTGCGTTCCAGCGACCAGCGCCGCAGCGCCTGGGCCTCGAAGCCGAAGAGAATGGCGATGACGAGCGCGACGACGCCCGCCGCGTCCGGATTGACTGCAAGCGCCAGCAGCTCGACAACCAGCGTCACGCCGAGATAACCGAGCAGCACCAGCCACATACGGTTGACCAGCAGCCAGATCACCGAAAAAACAAAGGCCAGGTACGAGAATGTGTCCGGCACGAATTCAAGCCGGTCCGTCTGGTGGGGATCGCCCGCCACGTCGTCGAATTCCGGCGGAGCCATCACAACATAGGTGCTCATGCGCCCATCCGTTCGTTAATCAGCCGCCAAGCTGGCCCTTGGTTGTCGGCACGCGGTTGGCCTGGCGGGGGTCGATCTCGACCGCCTTGCGCAGGGACCGCGCCACCGCCTTGAAGCAGGTCTCTGCAATGTGATGGCAATTGGAGCCGTAAAGATTGGCGATATGAAGGGTGATCCCGGCATTCATCGCAAAGGCGCGGAAAAACTCCTCGAAGAGCTCCGTATCGAAGTCGCCGACCTTGTCGCGGTCAAAGGCAACGTCCCAGACCAGGAACGGCCTGCCGGAAACGTCCAACGCGCAGCGGGTCAGCGCCTCGTCCATGGCAAGGTGGGTATCGGCATAGCGGGTGATGCCCGCCATGTCGCCGAGCGCCTTCGAAATCGCCTGGCCGAGCGCGATGCCGGTGTCTTCCACCGTGTGGTGGAAGTCGATATGCGTGTCGCCGTCAGCCCGCACCTTGATGTCGATCAGCGAATGCCGCGACAGTTGCTCCAGCATATGGTCGAAGAAGCCGACGCCGGTGGCAACGTCGTAGGCGCCGGTGCCGTCCAGGTTGATTTCGACCGAAATGCGGGTTTCCTTGGTGTCGCGCGAGACACTCGCTGTGCGCATGTGCTGATGCCCTGTAGGTTGGTGGAACCGGCGGTGTTGTAGCAGCCTGAACCGTCTAAGAAAATAGCGGTTTCGACGGGAATGGTTCGGCGCAGCGCATATGGGTGGCAGGATTGCTCCTGCGGTGAGGAAGCGACAGACTTGAATTCACGGATTTCCGGGAGGCACTCCATGTACGATCAGGCAATTTCAGAGGGCGGTCTGGCGGTTGTGACCGGGGCGGCCAGCGGTGTCGGGCTGGTGGCCGCGACCCGGTTTGCGCAGGCAGGGTTGGGCGTCATCCTTGCCGATCTGCCCGGCGCGGAACTGGACGCGGCGGTGGAGCACGTTCGCGCGGTTTCCGCGGTCGGTGTCGACGTGCTCGCCGTCCCGACCGATGTCAGCGACATTAGCCAGGTCGAGGCGCTGGCCGAGAGGGCCTTTGCCACCGGTCCGCTGGCAGTGCTGATGAACAATGCCGGCATCAGCCTGCCGACCTCCGCCTGGGACAAGCTGGACAATTGGACGCGGCTGATGGAGGTCAATTTCTTCGGTGTCCTGCGCGGCGTCCAGGCCTTTGCCCCGCGCATGATCGAGGCGGGCCGCCCGGCGGTGATCGTCAACACCGGCTCCAAGCAAGGCATTACAACACCGCCCGGCAATCCGGGCTACAACGCCACCAAGGCGGCGGTGAAGGTCTTGAGCGAACAGCTTGCGCACGAATTGCGCGAGGCGGGCGCCCCGATCTCGGTCCATCTCTTCGTGCCCGGCTTCACCTATACCGGCATGATCGCGAAGTTCATTCCGGAAAAGCCCGCCTCCGCCTGGACCAGCGAACAGACCGTCGACTATTTCCTGGAGCGGATGAAAGCGGGCGACTTCTATATCCTTTGCCCGGACAACGACGTTGACAGCACCCGCGACAAGCGCCGGGCCGAATGGGCGATTGGCGACATCATCGAGAACCGGCCGCCGCTGTCGCGCTGGCATCCCTCCTACAAGGACGCCTTCGCGGAGTTCGAACGCAACGGCAAGGGGTAGATCTGGCATAGGCCCGCCCTTGGTGTTATGGACTGGCACCTGCCCCGAAGCCAGAGGATCCCGCCCATGCCGATCAGCAAGTTCGCCCCGAAATCCGCCCTCGACCGCCTGATGCTGCCCGTTGACGTTCCGACCCTTGCGGAAGCCGAACAGCTGGTGAAGCGCACGGAGGGCAAGGTCGGGGTCTACAAGATCGGCATGGAGCTGCAATTTGCGGGCGGGCTGGAATTCGCCCGCGATCTCGCCCGGGACGGCAAGAAGATCTTCCTCGATGTCAAACTGCACGACATCGACAACACCATCGAAAAGGCGGTGCGCAACGTTGCCCGCATGGGTGTGACCTTCATGACCCTGCACGGCTATCCGAAGACCATGCGCGCGGCGGTGAAGGGCTTGCAGGAAGAAGGCAATCCGGATCTCTGCCTTCTCGGCGTCACCGTGCTGACTTCCATGGACGAACAGGACCTGATCGATGCCGGTTATCGCGGCCCGCTGGGCGAGTTGGTCGAGGCGCGGGCCCTGGACGCACGCGCGGCCGGCATGGGCGGCATCGTCTGCGCGGCGACGGAATCCACCAGAATGCGCGAACTGCTTGACGGCGAACTTGTCATCGTCACCCCCGGCATCCGTCCCTCGGGCAGCACCGCCGATGACCAGCGCCGGGTGATGACCCCCGCCGATGCCATTGCCGCCGGCAGTGACTACCTCGTCGTCGGCCGCCCGATCAGCAAGGCGGACGACCCGGGCGCTGCCGCAGATGCAGTGGTCGCGGAAATCGAGGCCGCGCTGAGCGGCATGACGTCGGCGGCTTGAGGCAGAGTTACCCCCACCCCTAACCCTTCCCCACAAGGGGGAGGGAACTACGCACCGAAATCTGGCAAGAGCAATCGGCGCGATAACCGCCGTTTAAAAGTGTCTCGCCAAAAACTCGGCCTGATCCCCTTCCCCCTTGTGGGGAAGGGTTAGGGATGGGGGTGTACGGCGCAGCCGTATCTGTTTGCGGCTCTATCGTTTCAAATTCCCCAAAACAAAAAACCACCGCCGAAGCGGTGGTCGAGTTGGGCAGGTGCGGGATTTCTTTTGATCACGCTGCCTGGTTGTCGCCATTGGCGCCGGAACGCAGCACCATGCCGTAAAGGTCGCGGGGGTCGTCCGGATCGGCCAGAAGATCCAGCTTCTCGAAATGACCGGTCTTCGGCAGAAGGTCGTGCACATAGCGCAGGGCCGCGAAGTCCTCGATGGCAAAGCCGACGCTGTCGAAGAGAGTGATCTGGTCACGGGACGTACGGCCCGGTGCCTTGCCGGCATAGACCTGCCACAGCTCGGTGACCGGATGATCGCCGTCGAGCTGCTGGCACTCGCCTTCGATGCGGGTCTGCTCGGGGAATTCGACGAAGATGTCGGACCGCAAAAGAATGTCCCGGTGCAGTTCGGTCTTGCCCGGGCAGTCGCCGCCGATGGCGTTGATGTGGACGCCCGAGCCGACCATGTTGTCGGTCAGGATCGTCGCCAGCTTCTTGTCCGCGGTGACCGTGGTGATGATCTGCGCACCTTCGATCGCTTCTTCCGGCGTCTTGCAGATGGTCACCTTGAGGCCGGAATTGGCAAGGTTGCGGGCAAGCCGGACGCTGGCCGCATGCTCGATGTCATAGGCGCGGATCTCGGTGATGCCGAGCATGTCCTTGAAGGCGAGCGACTGGAAGTCCGACTGGGCACCGTTGCCGATGACGGCCATGGTGGTGGAGCCTTCCGGCGCCAGGTATTTCGCCGCAAGTGCGGAGGTTGCCGCCGTGCGCAGGGCCGTCAGGATGGTCATCTCCGTCAAGAGAACCGGATAGCCGGTGGACAGTTTCGACAGGACGCCGAAGCCGGTCACCGTCTGCAGGCCGTCACGGGTGTTGCCCGGATGGCCGTTGACATATTTGAAGCCGAACAGCTCGCCGTCGTCGGTCGGCATCAGCTCGATCACGCCCTGGGGGGCATGAGCCGGAATGCGTGGCTTCTTGTCGAAGTTCTCCCAGCGCAGGAAGTCCTGCTCGATATAGTCGGCAATGCCGCGCATGACGGTCTCGACGCCGACGGCACGCACATTGCGCATCATGTTGTCGACGCTGACGAAGGGCACATAAGCCAGGTCCGACGGGCTCAGGTTGATGGGGCCGGTTTTCATTGATCTGTCCTCTAGATCAGCAGCGGGTCTATCGGAACCGATTGAACCGCTAAAAAGCTGATCGATTCCTAGTTTGTAGAGCATCCTGCGTTCTAACGAACGCAGGATGCTCTAGAAGCTTCGTGTCGGCCGGTCGAAGACGCGGCGGCCGAAGAGGCTGCCGGTCAGGTCGACCATGAGACGCGCGGTTTTTCCGCGGACGTCCAGGAAGGGATTGAGTTCGACGAGGTCGAGCGAGGTGACGAGACCGCTGTCATGCAGCATCTCCATCACCAGATGGGCTTCACGGAACGTGGCACCGCCCGGCACCGTCGTGCCGACCGCCGGTGCGATTTCCGGATCGAGGAAGTCGACATCGAGACTGACATGCAGCAGGCCGTTGGCGGCCCGCACCTTCTCCAGGAACGGTCTCAGCAGCGTGCCGATGCCTTCCTCGTCGATGCGGCGCATGTCGCTGACGCCGACACCGTGGCTCACCAGCAGGCTGCGCTCGGCATCGTCGATGGAGCGCACGCCGAGGATCTCGACGTTTTCCGGGTTCAACACGTGCTCAAGCGGTGCGCCGAGCAGGCTGTCGAAACCGGGAAGGCCGCAGAGGAACGCAAGCGGCGTGCCGTGCAGATTGCCGCTGGCGGTGCTGTCGAAGGTGTGAAAGTCGGAATGGGCGTCGAGCCAGAGCACGAAGAGCGGCCGGCCCAGCGCCGCTGCTGCCTTTGCCTGGCCTGAAACGGTGCCGGCGGCCAATGCATGGTCGCCGCCCATATAGATCGGCACGGCTGGCGTTTCGCCCAGGTCCGCAGCCTTGTCGTGCAGGGCTCGGGTCCAGGCCACATAGGCGGGGTAATTGCGCAGGATAGCGTTGGGAGGCGTTACGTTGCCGACGGCAGCGGGGGACAGGTTTCCATGGTCGCTGACCGAATGCCCCAACTCGCGCAGGGCTTCTGCAAGGCCCGCCGCGCGGTAGGCGTCCGGGCCCATGCGGCAGCCGCGCTGGCCCGCGCCTTCATCCACCGGTGCCCCCACCAGAGCGATCTGTTTCTTGACGACGTTCACGTCTCTCTCCGCCCGAAATCTGATGGGTTAGAGTTTGCGCAAACGCCGCGGCGGAGTAAATCCGGACACTTGATCAAAAGAGCAGCCGGATTTATCGTTTTGGCAAGCTCAATTGATCGAAGTGGAAAAATGGACGATCTGGATCTGCGGCTGATCTCACTTCTGCGCCACGACGGGCGCCGATCGGTTTCCGAATTGGCAGGTGATTTGAAAGTCTCCCGCGCCACCGTACGCTCCCGCATGGAGAAACTGGTGGAGAGCGGCGAGATTCTCGGTTTTACCGCCGTCCTGCGCGACGACTGGCGCGACCTGCCGATCCGCGCGGTGACGCTGGTGATGGTCGATGGCCACAACACCGTCCCCGTCATCCGCTCCCTGAGCGCCATGACGGAAGTTCGGGCGATCCATTCGACCAACGGCAAGTGGGATCTTGTCCTGGACGTCGCCACGCGTGACCTCGCCGCCTTCGACGACGCCCTCAACCGCATCCGCCTGATCGAGGGCATCTCCGGCACGGAAACCAGCATTCTGCTCTCGACGCGCAAGGGCCCGGCGGTCTCCGCAAGCGAATTCAAGGATGTGCGGGGATAGGAGATCCCCATCCTTGCCTTTCCGCTGTCATCCGAGACGAAGCGCGGCGGAGAGATTGGGAGGTAACAAGGATCGCAAATCGGGTCGCTCAGATGCAGTTAGGCGACTAAGATCGGGTCAGATCAAGAACGCGACGAGACTGCCATGACCAGAGCCATCGACCTTGCGAGCCTGACCTCCGATCCGAAGCCGATTTCCGTCGGCGCGGAGGCGGCGGAAAACTATGCCGTCGTGCGCCAGACGCTGAAGCGGATCACAGAGGACTGGCGCGACCAGCCGACGCTGGAACAGTTGGCGGCGGAAGCGGGGCTGCAACCGATCCAGCTGCAGCGGGTGTTTTCGCGCTGGGCCGGCCTGACGCCGAAACAGTTCCTGCAGGCAATCACGCTGGACCATGCCAAGGCGCTGCTGCGCAGCAGCGCCAGCGTCCTCGATGCCACTTACGAAGTCGGTCTTTCCGGGTCCGGGCGGCTGCACGACCTCTTCGTGACACACGAGGCCATGACCCCGGGCGACTACCGCAACCGCGGCGCCGGGCTCGCGATAACCTATGGATTTCATCCCTCGCCCTTCGGTCAGGTGCTGGTGATGGCGACCGACAAGGGCCTTGCCGGTCTCGGCTTTGCCGATCCGGGTGAAGAACAGGGTGCCCTCGACGACATGTGCGAGCGCTGGCCAGCGGCACGTTTCGTCCAGAACCAGGAGGCGACCGCAAGCTATGCCCAGCGCGTCTTCGATCCGAAGAAGTGGCAACAGGACCAGCCGCTGAACATCGTCATGATCGGCACGGACTTCGAAATCCGCGTCTGGCAGACGCTTCTGAAGATCCCGATGGGCGCGGCGACCACCTATTCCGACATTGCCGCCTGCCTCGGCAACCCGAAGGCGTCGCGCGCCGTCGGCACCGCCGTCGGCCGCAACCCGCTCTCCTTCGTCGTCCCCTGCCACCGCGTGCTCGCCAAAGGCGGCAAACTTGGCGGCTATCACTGGGGTCTCACCCGCAAACGGGCGATCCTCGGCTGGGAAAGCGGACTGGCGGGACCGGTGCTGGAGTGTGTGTGAAGCAAAACTCGCTGAAAATCGACACTCCCGTCATTTCGAACAAGCGCAGCAACTCTGCGCGCCGATCCGGAATCCGGATGTCAGCATCAGCGTAGCGAGTTCATCTTCTCTTTGAAGACCCCCACCCCTAGCCCCTCCCCACAAGGGGGAGGGGGACTATGCCTCGACAATTGGCAAGTGCGTTCAACATCACGACCGCCGTTCAAAGGTTAAATCTCGGCAAATTCGGCCTGATTCCCTTCCCCCTTGTGGGGAAGGGTTAGGGATGGGGGTAAACGGCGAAGCCGTCATCAGACCAACGTTCAGCTTATTTCCAGACCGAGGTGACTTCGGATGTGCAGATAGACGCTTTCCGCGTTTTCATAGACTTCGGAGGCCGCATAGCGGAGCACTTCAAATCCTTCTGAACGCAGCCAGGCGTCTCGCACCTGATCATGTTTCTGCTGTTCAGCTCGCGAATGCACATCACCATCGATTTCGATGACAAGCTTGCGCGAGAAGATCACGAAATCGGCTACGTAAGGCCCAATGGGTGCCTGGCGCCTTGCATGCAGGTCATCCGTCTTCAACTCGCGCAAGAGACGCCACAGCTTCCGTTCCCCACCGGTTAGATCCCGTCTCAGTCTTCTGGCATGGCCTCTGGTGGTATCGCTGATCCGGGTGGGACACATGCCGGCAACTAGAAAACCGGACCTTCCGGCATCGGGTAGTCGCCGGTGATGTTCCAGCCGAAGGAGGCGAGGCGTTCGGCGGCCATGGGGGTGAGGTCGCCGGTGATGAGGAAATCGACGCCGGTTGGCGGGAAGGGAAGCTGACCGAGGCCTTCATGCAGGGCGGAGAAGGTCCGGGCGACTGTCTGCGTCCAGGCGACATGGTCGAGCGGCAGGACCAGGGCGGCAACGCCGTCCTTGCGGATCGCGACCGGAATGCCGGAAACCAGCTTGATGTCGCCGAGCGGCGAGACCGTGCGATTATAGGTTTCCATCAGCACCACGCGGCGGAGCTGGAAATAGGCCAGGTCCCGGCTGTCCGCGTCCGCCGCCTTGGCGGCCAGATCGTCAAGCGACTGGACGCCCGGCATCGCCTGCAGCTGATAGGCGATCGCCGCCTTTTCGCTGATCGTGTAATGGGGATTGGCGGCCAGCCGGGAGAGGGTCGCCTGTGAGATCCCCGCATTGCGCAGCGTGGCCGCGGTCCGTTCCTCCAGTTCCGACGGCGTGCTGTCGACGATCAGGTTGCGGAAATTGTCGGCCTGGCGGGCGGAATTCACGATGATGCCGCCGGGAAGCAGGCTGGTGATGGCCGTGACCGTCCAGCTTCCTGCCGTGGTGACACTCGCGGTCTCGTCCAGCTTCTCCGATAGAGGCTTGTAGAAGGTGTAGGGATCGGCGCCGAGATCGACGGCGAGTTCGCGTCGCGCCTTGGCCTGACCGGTGATCGACTTGGCAAGTTCCGCCGGAGACCCGCCCTTGCCGCTGACAGCGGCTTCGACGCCCTTGGTCAGGCGACCGAACATGCGGCCAACACCGGAAACGGTGCTCTTGGCGGTACCAACCGGGTCGGTGACCGTGCTTTCCACGAATTCCACCGGCTTCATCGCAGCCTGCTTGAGGCCATCAACGAAGCTGGCATCGTTCTTCAGGCTGTCGAGCGCGACAAGAACCCTGACCTCGTGCAGGCGAAGTTTCAGAAGGCCGTCGCCTTCGACCTGTTCGACGCCTTGATCCGTCTGAAGCTGATAGATTCGCAGGAAGCCGTCGCCGCGCACCGGAGCCAGGACAGCATAACCGGGCCCGAGTGCATCGGCACCCATCAAGGCTGCGGGATCCTGCTCTGGCGGAGTTTCGTACTGTTCCGTCAAGGCGTTTGCCGGCAGGGCGAAGAGCGCTACTCCCAGCATCAGCGCCATTGTACGCCGCGTGAAACATTTCAATCCGACCATCTTCGCCCTCCTTAGGCGGAGCCGGCGGGATGTCAGACCGGCGCCATTCCACTGCGCGCCAGAACCTCACCGGCGAGATAGAGGGAACCGCAGATCAGGATCCGGGGCGGTTCGCCATCCTTGTGCGCACAAGCTGCCACATCTGCCAGCGCTGCGTCCAGCGATTGAAACGGTGTTGCCTCAAGACCGGCGCAGCGGGCGAGATCGGCCAGGTCTTCCGGTTCCCGCGCTGTGGTGGTGGTGCTGATCGGAACCGTACCGACATGGCGCGCCAGACCGTGGAACGGCCGGAAGAAGCCGATCGGGTCCTTGGTCGTCAGCATGCCCGAGATGAGATAAAGCGGACGCGGCGCGCGCTCCTCCTGCTCGCCCATGAATTCGGCGATCGAAATGCCGGCACCCGGATTGTGACCCCCGTCGAGCCAGATTTCCGCGCCCTCCGGGCAGAGGTCGAAAAGAGCCCCGTGGGTGACCGGCTGCAACCGGCCGGGCCAGTTGACCGATTTCAGACCCTGGGCGATTGCGGCCTCGCCCGGCAGCAGGCCCGCTGCTTTCAGCGCGGCGATGGCAAGGCCCGCATTGGCGAACTGGTGACGTCCACCCAGAACCGGCAAGGGCAGGTCGATCAACTCGTCCTCGTCCTGATAGGTCATGCGGCCCTGGTCTTCCTGGGCGATAAATTCCTGGCCGAAGATCTGCAGCGGTGCCCTGTTGCGGGCGGCCTGCCGGATAATCGTGTCGAGAGCGTCCGGTTCCTGGGCCGCGGAAACCACCGGCACGCCCGGCTTGATGATGCCGGCTTTTTCGGCGGCAATGGCCGCCAGGTCGTCCCCGAGGAACTTCTCGTGATCCATGGAGATATTGGTGATCACCGAAACGAGGGGCGTGTCGATGACATTGGTCGCGTCGAGACGCCCGCCGAGCCCCACTTCCAGGAGCAGATAATCCGCCGGATGTTCGGCATAGAGCAGGAGAGCGGCTGCCGTGGTGATCTCGAAGAAGGTGATTTCCTCGCCGCCGTTTGCTTCTTCGCAGCGGTGCAGGGCCTCGTAGAGCAGGGGATCGGAGACGAACCTGCCGTCGGTGCCGAGACGGATGCGTTCGTTGAAGGAGACCAGATGCGGCGACGTATAGACGTGGCAGCGCTTGCCGGAGGCTTCCAGGATTGCGCGGAGCGTTGCGGTGACAGAACCCTTGCCGTTGGTGCCTGCCACATGCAGCACCGGCGGCAAACGTTGTTCGGGATGGCCGAGATCCTTCAAAAGCCGGTACATGCGTCCGAGCGAAAGATCTATTTCCTTCGGATGAAGGGCCAACAGGCGATCCAGAATTTTCGTGATTTGATCCAAGGCGCCCTCCGCAGGGTCCCTTCAGTCCCGTCAGGTTTCAACTAACGCCTTTACGGGAAGGCCGCCCGCCAGACAAGCGGACAGCCCGGAAATGTCGTCTGAAGCCGCTTTCGCGACGGATTTTTGTGACCGGGAGAGCCTAGCTGGCCGCTTCGGTGTCCTTGGCTGGTCCCTCCGAAGATTCAGCCGGAGCCGCTGCTGCTTCAGCCGGTTCCTTCGGCGCCTCGAGCCTTGGCAGCTCGACTTCGCGCTTCATCAGGATGCCGCAGATGCGGGCCAGGGTTTCCTTCATCTTCAGGCGCGAGACAACCATGTCGACCATGCCGTGGTCGAGCAGGTATTCCGCGGTCTGGAAGTCGTCCGGCAGCTTCTCGCGCACGGTCTGTTCGATGACGCGGCGGCCGGCAAAGCCGATCTGGGCACCGGGTTCGGCGATATGAACGTCGCCGAGCATCGCATAGGAAGCCGAAACGCCGCCCGTCGTCGGGTTGGTGAGCACGACGATATAGGGCAGGCCCGCCTCGCGCAGCATCTGCACACCGACCGTGGTGCGCGGCATCTGCATCAGCGACAGGATGCCTTCCTGCATGCGGGCGCCGCCGGAGGCTGCGAACATCACGAAAGGTGTCTTGTCCTCGACCGCCTTCAGCATGCCGGCGAGGATCGCCTCGCCCGCAGCCATGCCGAGGGAACCCGCGATGAAATCGAAATTCTGGACGGCGACGGTCAGCGGCATGCCGTTGATCTTGCCCTGTGCAACGAGCACCGCCTCGTCCTCGCCGGACTTGGTCCGGGCTTCCTTCAGGCGATCGCTGTAGCGCTTGGAGTCACGGAACTTGTGCGGATCGGCATGCACTTCCGGGGTGTCGACCTCGGTGTAGGTGCCGCCATCGAACAGCGTCTCGACGCGCTTGCGTGCGGGCATGCGCATGTGGTGGCCGGAACTCGGGATCACCCAGAGATTGGCTTCCAGATCACGGTGAAACACCATTTCACCGGTTTCCGGGCACTTGATCCAGAGATTCTCCGGAACCTCGCGCTTTTTCCAAAGATCGCGGATCTTCGGACGTACGATAGAGTTGATCCAGTTCACGTCAGACGCGTCCCGTTGTTTTCGTTACTGTTGGGCGGAGATATGGGGTCCGCCGGAAATCCTTCAATTCGGCCGTTGCGCCTGTCAGGCGCTGCGCGCCCGGGCACATCCGGCAGCGAGATCGGCAACAACATCCGTTACCGCCTTCACGGTGCGGTCGGTCGCCTTGCCGGCCTCGTCGAGGCTCTCGCGGATGGCGTTGACCAGAACCGAACCGACCACGACGCCGTCGGCATCCTTGCCGATCACCGCGGCCTGTTCCGCCGTCTTGACGCCGAAGCCGACCGCAACCGGCAGGTCCGTATGACCCTTGATGCGGTTGACCGCAGCGGTCACCCGGCCGGTATCGGCGATGTTGGCACCGGTAATGCCCGTCACCGAGACGTAATAGACGAAACCGGACGTGTTGGCCAGAACGGCGGGCAGGCGCTTGTCGTCGGTGGTCGGCGTGGCAAGACGGATGAAGTTGAGGCCGGCATCCAGCGCCGGGATGCAGAGCTCGTCATCGGCTTCGGCCGGAATATCGACGATAATGAAGCCGTCGACACCGGCGTCCTTGGCAATCTCGACGAATTTCTTCGGATCGCGCACATAGATCGGATTGAAATAGCCCATCAGAACGATGGGCGTGTCCTGGTCCTGGCGGCGGAAGGCGCGGACCATGTCCAGCGTCTTGTCCATCGTGTGGCCGCCGGCCAATGCCCGCTGGTTGCCGAGCTGGATCGGAATACCTTCGGCCATCGGATCGGAAAAGGGCATGCCGAGCTCGATCAGATCGGCACCGGCTGCGGGAAGGGCGTTGAGGACGGCCTGGGAGGTTTCCAGATCCGGATCGCCGGCGGTGATAAAGGTGACCAAGGCCGGACGGCCGGCTTCCGCACAGGCTTTAAAACGGCGGTCGATACGCGTTTCCGTCATTCACTGCTACCCTCTTTGGCGCCGTCCGGGGTCTCCGGGGCGTTTCCCGTCTGAGCGATGTACGGGGGCAGTGCGGGCCCTGTCAATTGTCTGATGCAGATAATGGCCGTCCGGCAGCCTCAAAGGCCCGCCGGAAAGGATGGCTGCGCTTAGCGGCTCGGGTAGTCGATCAGGCCGATGGCGCGGAAGGCGGCGTCGGCACGATAGATGTGTTCGCTGCCCATCGGCTTCGACCGGCCGGCACGCTGAAACGGGCCGCCCGTGCCGCGAAACACGGTGGCAAGGGGCGCTGCCGATGGCGCGCTGATGTGAAGGGCCTGCACGGTACTCATCTTTCCAAACCAAAAAAGCCGACGGCCGCGAATCCTGATGTCCGCGACCGGTCGGCACCTTATGGTTTTTTTGCACTGCAGCAATATCGTTCCGCGCAGGTCAGACCCGCGCAGGACGCATGGCTGGTTTGTCAGATGCGCACAGGTTGCACCTGGATAAATGCACTCTGTGCGCTTATTGTAGGAGAAGAACGAAGCCGCCTAACCAATAAGGAGCTGCAATTGGCCCATTCCCTGTTCGAACCTGCCCCCGAACCCTTCGCCGAAAAGCTCTGGCGCCGGGTGAAGGACCTAAATCTCGGGTTCGCGCCGCGCCCGCTGCCGGCAGAGCACCGGCCCGTTCACACCGATCCGGCTCTCATGAGCCAGGCGGAACGGCTGGATGCGCGCGGACGGCAGCAGCTTCTGGAAGCGGCGCTGGCCGTCAAACCGATTGTTTGTCAAAGCCGTAGGGCCTTGAAACGCACAGCCTGAGCGCAGCCAGGGCGCTTGCCGGGATGCTGCTTAGCGCTGCTTGAAGTGTCGGCGGAAGGCGCGGCTGGTGATTTCGCTGCGCTCGATGCCGAGATCTTCCAGCTGTGCGTCGGACAGATGGGTCATGCGGGCAATTTCACCGGCAACACGGCGGGAGGCGCGCAGGTCACGGACAAAGCCGGTCAGAAGATCGAAGGACATTTCGGGGTTTCCTCAAAGGGCGGCATCTTCGGCCGGCCCTGTTTCATTCCCGCCTGATTTAATCCTCGGCAAAAGATTCACAATGCACAAGTTTGCATTGCAGCATTTCCAAAGTGAGGGAGCTGGTTAATTCGAGGAAACCAACTTCGCGGTAGCAGGGATGACATCCTCGAAAGCCTCTCCATCGTCATCCCGGCCAAGCGCAGCGCGAGCCGGGATGACGATGGAGAGGCATGGCCCCAAAGAAAAGCCGCGCACCTTTCGGCACGCGGCTCTCATGATTTCCCGACCGATCCGGCGCTTAAAGATCGAAGCCCAGCATCTGGCCGACTGTGAAGACGTCCTTGTCGCCGCGACCGCAAAGGTTCATGACAATGATCTGATCCTTGTCCATGGTCGGCGCCAGTTTCACCACATGGGCAAGCGCATGGGACGGCTCGAGCGCCGGGATGATGCCTTCGACACGGGTCAGCATCTGGAAGGCGTCGAGCGCCTCGTTGTCCATGATCGGCACGTATTCGACGCGGCCGATTTCCTTCAGCCAGGAATGTTCCGGACCGATGCCCGGATAGTCGAGACCGGCGGAAATGGAATGGCCTTCCAGGATCTGGCCGTCCTCGTCCTGCAGGAGATAGGTGCGGTTGCCGTGCAAAACGCCCGGCTTGCCGGCGGTGAGCGACGCGCAGTGCTCAACACCGTCCAGGCCGCGGCCACCGGCTTCGACGCCGTAGATCTTCACGTTCTTGTCGTCGAGGAACGGATGGAAGAGGCCGATGGCGTTGGAGCCGCCACCGACGGCGGCAACCAGCGCGTCCGGCAGGCGGCCTTCGGCCTCCATCATCTGCTCGCGCAGTTCCTTGCCGATCACCGACTGGAAGTCGCGCACCATTTCCGGATAGGGGTGCGGGCCGGCGGCAGTGCCGATGAGATAGTAGGTGTCCTCGACATTGGTCACCCAGTCGCGCAGCGCCTCGTTCATGGCGTCCTTCAGCGTGCCGGCACCGGCGGTGACCGGAACGATCTCGGCGCCGAGCAGCTTCATGCGGAAGACGTTGGGCTTCTGCCGCTCGACGTCGGTCTTGCCCATATAGACGACGCAGGGCAGGCCGAAGCGGGCGCAGACAGTTGCCGTCGCGACGCCATGCTGACCGGCGCCGGTCTCGGCGATGATGCGCGTCTTGCCCATGCGCTTGGCGAGAAGGATCTGGCCGAGGCAGTTGTTGATCTTGTGCGAGCCGGTGTGGTTCAGCTCGTCGCGCTTGAAATAGATCTTGGCGCCGCCGAGCTCGTTGGTCAGGCGCTCGGCGAAATAGAGCGGCGACGGACGGCCGGTATAGTGCTTGTTCAGCGTCTCGATCTCGGCATGGAACTCCGGATCGTTCTTGGCGTCCTTGTAGTGCTGTTCCAGGTCCAGGATCAGCGGCATCAGGGTCTCGGCAACGTAGCGGCCGCCGAAAATGCCAAAATGCCCGCGATCGTCCGGACCGGTCCGGATGCTGTTCGCCATGTCGTTCACGCTAAAACTCCTTCACCCGGTTCTTCAGACCGGAACCTTGACGCCCTTGGCCGCTGCCAGGAAGGCGCGAATAAGATCACTGTCCTTGACGCCCTTTTCCCGCTCGACGCCGGAGGAGACATCCACTTCCCTGACACCGCTCTGCCGGATCGCCTCGGTGACATTGTCCGGATCCAGTCCCCCGGAAAGCATGAAGGGCTTCTTGAGGTCAAGATCTTTCAGAAGCGTCCAGTCATAGGAAACGCCATTGCCGCCCGGCAACTCCGAGCCCTTGGGCGGCTTGGCGTCGAGAAGCAGGCGGTCGGCGACGATGGCATAATACTGTGCCTCTTCCAGATCCGCGCGCTCCGCGACCGATACGGCCTTGATCGCCTTGGTGCCCTGCATCACCTTGGCCGCAGCCAGCGCTTCCGGCGGCTCCTGCCCGTGAAACTGGAAGGTATCCGGCCGCACCAGCTCGTTGATGCGCGACAGGCCGTCGAGGTCCATGTTGACGGTGACCGCCACGATCTCCGCCCGGCCGCGGGCCATGTCCGCAAGCCGTGCCGCATTGCTCAGCGAGACGTGGCGCGGGCTCTTCGGGAAGAACATCAACCCGACCATATCCGCCCCGGCATCGAGCGCCGCCGCCATGGTGTCCTCGGTGGAGAGGCCGCAGATTTTGACTTTGATATCCGACATGGCTTCGAGGTATCGCCGCTGGGGCGGGGTTTGTCAAAAAGATTGGACGTTCTGAAGCAAGCGGACGGAAAAACCTCACCCTCGTCATCCCGGACGCAGCGCAGCGGAGATCCGGGACCGGGGAGCCTCGACCCCTGCTGTAGCCAACTGCTATCCCGATAGCTTTTTGCCTCCCCGATCCCGGGTCGCACTTCGTTTGCCCGGGATGACGATGGAGAGGCTGCGGTGCAAGTCACTGATTGAGAACGAGGTAGAGATCTTCCCAACCCGGATTCATCTTTTCGATCAGATCGAATTTCCATTGCCTGCGCCAGCGCTTGATCTGTTTTTCGCGCGTGATCGCGTTAGCAATCTCCTCGTGCACCTCATACCAGACCAGCGTCTTCGTGCCGTAGCGGTTGGAAAATCCTTCAATCAGCCCTTCGCGGTGTTCGTAAATACGCCGGGACAAATCCGTGGTTACGCCTGTGTAAAGGGTTTCAAAAGGTCGGGACGCGAGGATGTAGACCCAGGCGGTCAAATGTCAGGTACTCCAGACAGCTGGCGTTGGGGCTCCCCAGTCCCGGGTCGCGCTACGCTTGCCCGGGATGACGATGGAGGGGTGGGGCTTCTTCCTTTCCAACGTCATCCCGGACGCAGCGCAGCGGAGATCCGGGACCGGGGAGCCACAACGCTCTCGATTTCAAACGTGCTATGCCTCCTCACGTCACATTGAACGCCGCGATGGCGGCCATGTTGACGATGTCTGAGTCCTTGGCGCCCAGCGGGACGATCTGGATGGGCTTGTCGAAGCCGACCAGGAGCGGACCGATGACGGTCGCGCCGCCGAGTTCCTGCAGCATCTTGGTGGAGATGGAGGCCGAGTGGAATGCCGGCATCACCAACACGTTGGCCGGGCCGGACAGGCGGCAGAAGGGATAGGCGGCCATACGGTCCGGGTTGAGGGCGATGTCGGCTGCCATTTCGCCGTCATATTCGAAATCGACGCGGCGGCGGTCGAGGATCTTCACCGCCTCGATGACCTTTTCCGAGCGCTCGCTCTTCGGGTGACCGAAGGTGGAATAGGCCAGCATTGCCACGCGCGGTTCGTAGCCGAGCTTGCGGGCGACATGGGCGGCTTCCTCCGCGATATCGGCGAGTTCTTCCGACGTCGGCATATCGATGACGGCGGTGTCGGCGATCAGAACCGTGCGGCCTCGGGCCAGGGCCAGTGACACGCCGATGACCCGGTGGCCGGGTTTGGGGTCGATGGTGGAGGTGACTGTCTCGAGCGCGATGGAGTAGTTCCGGGTGACGCCGGTGACCATGGCATCGGCATCGCCGCGCGCCACCATGATGGCGCCCCAGTAGTTGCGGTCGTTGTTGACCATGCGCTGGCAGTCGCGCAGCAGGTAGCCCTTGCGTTGCAAGCGGCCGAACAGGTATTGCGCATAATCATTGTTGCGGTTGGAAAGCCGCGCATTCTGGATGGAGATGCCCGGCCGGTCGATATCGATGCCGGCCTGCTCGGCCATGGCGTGGATCTCGTCCTCGCGGCCGATCAGGATCGCCTCGCCCAGGCCTTGCGAAACGAAGCTGGCGGCGGCACGCATCACCGGCTCTTCCTCACCCTCGGCGAAGACCACGCGCTTGGGCTGCTGGCGCACCTTGGAGAAGATCCGCTGCAGCGTGCCGGCGACCGGATCGCGGCGGGCGGTGAGCTGGTTCTTGTAGGCCTGCATGTCGATGATCGGCTTGCGGGCGACGCCGGAATCCATTGCCGCCTGGGCAACCGCCGGCGGAATGGTGTGGATGAGGCGCGGGTCGAAAGGCACCGGAATGATATATTCCGGGCCGAATTTCGGCCGGTTGCCGCGATAGGCGGCGGCGACTTCGTCCGGCACCTCCTCGCGCGCCAGATCCGCCAGCGCCCGGGCGCAGGCAACCTTCATCTCGTCGTTGATGGTAACGGCCCTGACGTCCAGCGCGCCGCGGAAGATGTACGGGAAGCCGAGCACGTTGTTGACCTGGTTCGGATAGTCCGAGCGGCCGGTGGCAACGATGGCGTCGTCGCGCACGGCGGCGGCTTCTTCCGGCGTGATTTCCGGGTCCGGATTGGCCATGGCGAAGATGATCGGGTTGGGCGCCATCGCCCGCAGCATATCCGGCGTCAGCGCTCCCTTGGCCGAGACGCCGAAGAAGACGTCGGCGCCCTTCAGCGCGTCATAAAGCGAGCGGGCATTGGTTTCGATCGCATGGGCCGACTTCCACTGGTTCATGCCCTCTTCGCGGCCCTTGTAGATCACCCCCTTGGTGTCGCAAAGCGTCACGTTCTGATGCGGAATGCCCATGGCTTTCACCAGCTCGATACAGGCAATGCCGGCCGCGCCTGCGCCGTTGCAGACCACCTTGGCATCCTTCATGTCGCGGCCCGTCAGGTGCAGCGCGTTGATGAGGCCGGCGGCGGCAATGATCGCCGTGCCATGCTGGTCGTCGTGGAAGACGGGGATGTCCATCAGTTCGCGCAGGCGCTGCTCGATGATGAAACAGTCGGGCGCCTTGATGTCCTCCAGATTGATGCCGCCGAAGGAGGGGCCGAGATAGCGCACGGAGTTGATGAATTCCTCGACATCCTGGGTCTCGACTTCGAGGTCGATGCTGTCGACGTCGGCAAAGCGCTTGAAGAGAACCGATTTGCCTTCCATCACCGGTTTGGAGGCAAGGGCGCCCAGATTGCCGAGACCGAGAATGGCCGTACCGTTGGAGATCACCGCGACCATATTGCCCTTGGTCGTGTAGTCGTAGGCGCGGCTCGGATCGTCCGCGATCGCCTTGACCGGCACCGCCACACCCGGCGAATAGGCCAGCGACAGGTCGCGCTGGGTCGCCATCGGCTTGGTCGGCGCGATTTCCAGTTTGCCGGGGCGGCCTTCCTGGTGAAACTGCAGGGCTTCCTGGTCGGTGAAGCTGACATTGGTTCGGGTGGGTTTCTTGTCGGCGGACATGATCTGGACGTTTCCTCCTGGCGCTCTCTTTACGGGGCAGTTGCCCGACCTTATCCCCGGGAAAATGAAGCCTCAAGCCAAGATGGCTTAGGCCCTTGGTGGAATGGGCCGCACGATTTGCTAGGTATCTGTCATGAGTGGACAGAGCGCGCAAGAAATCGCCCCGGCGGATGCCAAGATCACGCCGATGATGGCCCAGTTCCTGGAGATCAAGGCTGCCAATCCCGACAGCCTGCTGTTCTACCGGATGGGCGACTTCTACGAGCTGTTTTTTAAGGATGCGGAAGTCGCCTCCGCCGCGCTCGGCATCACACTGACCAAGCGCGGCAAGCATCAGGGCGAGGACATCCCGATGTGCGGCGTGCCGGTTCACGCGGCCGACGATTACCTCAACAAGCTGATCGCCAAGGGACACCGGGTTTCCGTCTGCGAACAGACGGAAGATCCGGCCGAAGCCAAGAAGCGCGGCTCGAAGTCCGTCGTCCGGCGCGATGTGGTGCGGCTGGTCACGCCCGGCACCCTGACCGAGGAACGCCTGCTTGATGCAGGCGCGAACAACTTCCTGATGGCACTGACCCGGCTGAAGGGCGGCTCGCTGGAAGGCAATGCGGTTTATGGTCTTGCCTGGATCGACATGTCGACCGGATCCTTCCAGGTGTCGGAGACCGACCACCAGCGCCTTGCCGCCGATCTTGCGCAGGTCAGCCCGCGTGAGCTGATCCTCGCCGACAATCTGCTGCAGGAAAGCGAACTGCGCCTGATCGCCGAGCAGGCGGGCGGTGCGTTGTCGCCGGTGCCGCGGGCGTTTTTCGATTCATCCACTGCCACCGACCGGCTGGCGCATTATTTCGGCGTGAAGACCCTCGACGGCTTCGGCACCTTCAGCCGGGCAGAGCTGTCGGCGGCCGCCGGTATCCTCGCCTATGTCGAAAAGACCCAGCTCGGCGAACGCCCGCCGCTGGACCCGCCGGTGCGCGAGGCCGGTGCCGGGCGCATGCTGATCGACCCGGCCACCCGGGCGAACCTGGAACTGTCGCGCACGCTGTCGGGCGAAAAACAGGGGTCGCTGCTGGCAACCATCGACCGGACGGTGACCGGCGCAGGCTCGCGCCTGCTTGCAAGCCGTCTCGCCGGACCGCTGGTCAATGTCGACGCCATCCACCAACGCCACGACGCAGTCGCTTTCTTTCTCGAAAACGAAATCATGCGCGAGGCCCTGCGCCAGACGCTGAAGGGCGCGCCGGACATGGCCCGCGCCCTGTCTCGGATCGCGCTCAACCGCGGCGGTCCGCGCGATATCCTGGCCGTAGCGCAAGGACTGGAAGCCGCCCGCCTGGTTCTCGACCAGACCAGCGCCACCGCCGGCACCATTCCGGCGGAAATTGCGGCGGCCCGGGCAAGCCTCGAGGGCGCGCCGCATGACCTTGGCGGCGAGCTCGTCCTGGCCCTCAAGGACGAACCGCCGCTCCTGAAACGCGACGGCGGCTTCATCGCGGCCGGCTACAATGCCGATCTCGACGAATTGCGCTCGCTGCGCGATGAAAGCCGCAAGGTGATCGCGAAGCTGCAGGCGGAGTATTCGGAAGAGCTGGGCCTCAGATCGCTGAAGATCAAGCACAACAATGTGCTCGGCTGGTTCATCGAGGCACCCTCCGCCCAGACCGAGAAGCTGACGTCGGACCCCGGCCGCTTCATCCACCGCCAGACGATGGCGGGGGCGATGCGCTTCACCACGACCGAGCTGGCGGATCTGGAATCGAAAATCGCCAGTGCCGGCGAACGCTCGCTTGCCATCGAACTGGAGATCTTCGAGCGGCTGGCAGGTGCCATCATCTCGGCGGGCGAAGCGATCAAGGCCGCCGCCCACGGCCTCAGCATCCTCGATGTATCGGCGGCGCTGGCCAAGCTGGCCCAGGAAGAGAACTACACCCGCCCCGCAGTCGACGACAGCCGTGCCTTCGATATCCAAGGCGGCCGGCACCCCGTGGTCGAAAAGGCCTTGAAGAAATCCGGCGGCGACAGCTTCGTTGCCAACGATGCCAATCTCGGTCCCGACGCGGACGAGGATATCGGCCATATCTGGCTGATCACCGGTCCGAACATGGCCGGTAAATCAACCTTCCTGCGCCAGAACGCGCTGATTGCCGTCCTCGCCCAGATGGGCTCCTTCGTTCCTGCGGCCTCCGCCCATATCGGCGTCGTCGACCGGTTGTTCTCCCGCGTCGGCGCAGCGGACGACCTGGCACGCGGGCGCTCCACCTTCATGGTGGAAATGGTCGAGACCGCCGCCATTCTCAATCAGGCCGGTGACCGCTCTCTGGTGATCCTGGATGAAATCGGCCGCGGCACGGCAACCTTCGACGGTCTGTCGATCGCCTGGGCGACCATCGAGCACCTGCACGAGGTCAACCGCTCCCGCGCCCTCTTCGCCACCCATTATCACGAACTGACGGCGCTATCGGCCAAGCTCGAGCGGCTTTCCAACGCCACGGTCTCGGTGAAGGAATGGAAGGGAGACGTCATCTTCCTGCACGAGATCGTGCCGGGTGCCGCCGACCGGTCCTACGGCATTCAGGTGGCCAAGCTCGCCGGATTGCCGGCAACCGTGGTCGAGCGCTCGAAACAGGTGCTGAGCCAGCTGGAAGAGCAGGACCGGCGCTCGCCGGCGGAAAGCCTCATTGACGAGCTGCCGCTCTTTGCCAGCCTGACCCCGGCCAAGCCCAACGCGCCCTCCGGTTTTTCAGAACCTGACCCGCTGACCCTGGCACTGGAAGAGATCAATCCGGACGACATGACCCCGCGCGAGGCGCTGGAAGCGCTTTACCGGCTGAAGACGCTGAGTGTCGGCAGGGAAGACTAGGCACAGTCTAGCAAGGTGTTTGTGGCCGATCCTTCGAGACGCTTGGCAAAGCCAAGCTCCTCAGGATGAGTTGCGGGGTGGTGAAATGCCGTCGGTGGCTCTCCCGCCAGCCTCATCCTGAGGAGGTCCGTCAGGACCGTCTCGAAGGATGAGCCGCTTGCTCCTGAAGCGACACTCTTTCAGAAAGCCCGTGACGTCGCAGACCAGTCCGGCTAGGTTGTTGCTCCTGCCCGTTTCTTTTTTCCGGCGAATATCATGCGGTCCCTGCTGCAGCTGCCCCGTCAGGCACTGCTGATCCTGTTGCTTCAGTTCTTCAACAGCCTCGGCGTTTCCGCGCTGGTGCCGATGATGAGTTATTTCATCGTCGAGGGGCTGGGTGCCGCGCCCTGGCAGGTCGGGCTCTATACCGGACTGGCCATGCCGCTGACGCTTGCGGCCAACCGCTGGACGGGCGAGCGGCTCGATCATGGGTTTCCCGTCAGGCGCATGATGCTGATCTCCGTCTGTGCCTATGCGGCCGTGACGCTGGTCCTGACCCAGGTCACCAGCCTGCTGATGCTTATCCTGCTGGTCGCGCCTTTGATGGGTCTGAACAACACCGGCCCGGCCACGATCTTCACCTTCGGCCGTCTTTATGCGGAGCGCGAGGGGCTCGACATTGCCCGCTATAATTCCTGGTTGCGCATGACCGTTTCGCTCGCCTGGATGATCGGGCCGGCGGTGTCCTTCTCGCTCGTCGCCACTTCGGGGTTCACCACCGCCTATCTCAGTGCCTTCGGCATCGGCGTCTGCTATCTGCTGCTGTGGTACATGATTGTGCCGGCGGATTTCCGCTCGATGCGGGAGCGAAAGACATCCGGCGCCAGAGACCCGATCAACTGGCGCCTTGCCGTGGCCGGTGCCACATGCCTCGGTTTCGTCGTCACCAATTCGCTGTTCGTCTCGGTTATGCCGCTCTTCTTCGTCAAGGAAACCGGTCTGCCGGGCGCGACACCAGGGCTTGCCCTGTCGGTGAAATGCCTGCTGGAAGTCTTCGTGATCTTCGGCTCCGTCCGTCTTGCCGAGCGGATCGGCACAAGACAGGTGCTGATGCTCGCCGCATGCCTTGCGGCGGTGAGCATGGTTCTTTTCGCCCAGGTCACGGCTCTCTGGCAGGTTCTTGCCGTCGCTGTGCTGGAAGGGGCTTACTATGGCCTCTTTGCCGGAGTGGCGATCAGCTTTGTCCAGAGCTTTGCTCCGGACAGGCCCGGACGGGCGACTGCCGTCTACATGAACAGCCTGCTCCTCGGCGGCATGATCGGCAGCGTTTCCATGGGTTTCATCGCCAGCGCCGCGGATTTCCGCACCGTTCTTTATGTTGCGGCCGGCAGTTCGCTCGCCGCGCTGGTGACACTGCTCGCAACCCTCAGGATCCAGCCGGAGACCGCGGACAGCCGGACCTGACCGCGTCCGTCAAACCCCGCCGGCCTTGGCGACGGCCAGAGCATTGGCGATCGCGCCGGCAAAGCTCGTCCGGTCGTCCGGATTGAGGAAGTTGCCGAGATCGACTGTCTCGCCGCGGCTGGCAAGTGAAATCCCCACGACGCCCTCGTCCTCCAGCCGGTCGATCTTCAGCCGCACCCAGAAGGGATTGAAGCGGTATTCGTGATAGCGCCGGCCGGGCCCGACCTTGCGGATGGCGATTTCGCTGCGTGAGATGGAAATCTCTTCAAAGCTGTGGGCGGAGCGGTAATTGGCGCGGAACGCAAACCAGACCAGCGCCATGTCGAGGCCGAAGAAGCCGAAGACCGGCCAAGCGCCAATGCGCCAGAACAGAAATCCGGCGACAAAGCTGATGACGCCGAGACAGGCCATCAGCACCAGAAAGCCCTTTGGCCCGAGAGAGCGGTGGGGCGTCAACACGGCGGTGAAAAACGGCCGGTCCAGGTCCGGCAATTCGTCATTCCGCTCGGGTTTCGGATTGTTCTCGCTCATGAGGCATGATTATAGAGAGAACATGAGCCAAGCAAAGAGCCCCGCCTCCGGCAAGGGAACCAGAAAGTCATCGCCAAGGGCGAAGACGACCCGGAAAGCCCCTTCCGTCGACAATCCCGGCAAGGTCCTGAAACGCTCCCGCTATTCGAAGGCGGAGAGCTACGCGATCTTCCAGCGCTTCCATGCGGACAATCCCGAGCCGAAGGGCGAACTGGACTATACCAACGCCTTCACCCTGCTGGTGGCAGTCGTCCTGTCCGCCCAGGCGACGGATGTCGGCGTCAACCGGGCGACAAGGCACCTTTTCCAGATCGCCGATACGCCGCAAAAGATGGTCGCCCTCGGCGAGGATCTGGTGCGCGAGGAGATCAAGACCATCGGTCTTTACAAGAACAAGGCCAGGAACGTCATTCTTCTCTCCGAGCAGCTGATCCGCGACCATGGCGGCGAGGTGCCCGAGGACCGCGACGCGCTGGAAGCGCTGGCCGGCGTCGGCCGGAAAACCGCCAATGTGGTGCTGAACATCTTCTTCGGCCATCCGACCATCGCCGTCGACACCCACCTTTTCCGGCTGGGCAACCGCATCGGCATCGCGCCGGGCAAGACGCCGCTGGATGTCGAGAAGGCGATGGAAAAGGTTGTGCCGGCCGAATTCGCGCTCCATGCGCATCACTGGCTGATCCTGCATGGCCGCTATATCTGCAAGGCCCGCAAGCCCGAATGCAGGCGCTGCGTGATCTACGATCTGTGCAAGAGCCCGGAAAAGCTGCCTTTCGATGCCGTGCCGGAGATTGCCCTGCGAACCAAGGCCCTGATCGAAAAGGAAACTGCAGCGTGAGCTTTCCCCTCGGGCCATTCCCGGCAAGCGAGCGGCTGCGCTTCAGGCTGCCGTCCAGCAACGATGCCGGATTTTACCACCGGCTGATGAACGAGCCGGACTATATCCGCTTCATCGCCGACCACGGTATCCGCACCGAGGACGACGCGGTCAACTACATCAAGAACAAATCGCTGGCGCGCTTTGCCGCCCATGGCGTCGGTCTTTGGGTGGTCGAACCGAAGCAGGCACCGGAACCGATCGGTGTCTGTGGCCTGGTGGTGCGCAAGGAACTGAAGCATCCCGATCTCGGCTTTGCCTTCCTGGAACACCACCGCGGCAACGGGTTTGGCCGCGAAGCGGGCCAGGCAGTGCTGGAATTCGTGCAAAAGGAACTGAAGCTGCGCACGCTTTGCGCCATCACCGATCCGGGAAATGTCCGCTCGGCCAATCTGTTGAAGAAACTTGGCTTCGAGCCGGACGGACAGCGCCACTTGAGCGAAATCGGCTCGACATCCGACTATTACGAATGGAAGCTGCGCTACGTGGAAAGCGGTCTGGCGTAGGAATTATCCGGCAGGGGTCAGTGCTTCTTGCGCACCCGAACCACCACATCGACCCGCACGATCTCCATGCCGGCCGGGGCCTCTGGCAGGCGGCCGATGCCGACGCCTTCTCCCGGAATGTCGATCACCCGGTTTTCGCCTTCGATGAAGAAGTGGTGGTGATCGGAAACGTTCGTATCGAAATAGGTCTTGTTGCCGTCTATGGCGACTTCGCGCAGCAGGCCCGCCTCGGTGAACTGGTGCAGCGTGTTGTAGACCGTCGCCAGCGATACCGGCACGTCGGCGGCAACCGCTTCTTCGTGCAGCAGCTCGGCGGAGATGTGGCGGTCGCCCTTGGAATAGAGAAGCTCGGCAAGGGACACGCGCTGGCGCGTCGGCCGAAGCCCTGCCACCCGCAGCATGTCCGTCACATCCTTCATTCCGCTGGTTTCGTGCACCACAAGCCTTGCCATTCCGATCCGATCCAGGTCCGTATTTTCAGGTACCGCGTTGCAAGAGCAGCGCCGGACAACACCCGGCGTTTGCGGCAATTGGCCTATATCTGCCATTTCTTGCACCCAAGATGCAAGTTTTTAACGCCGGCGGCTTTTTCACCGGGCGGACACAGGGACCCCGGATTTGGCGCAAATCCCGGCCAAACCTCGGAAAAACCCGGAAACTTCGATCAAGTGACATCTTTCAGTCATGGTTCCCCTGTGTTAGGAAGGCGCCTCAAACGAACCGAAAACAAATCAATCCTGCCTTTGAAATTCAGGGGCGGACCACAAAAACGGAACCTGAATGACCGAGCGCCGCTCCAGCTACGATTACGAAGCACTTCTCGCCTGCGGCCGCGGCGAGCTGTTTGGCCCGGGCAATGCCCAGCTGCCTCTTCCCCCGATGCTGATGTTCGACCGGATCACGGATATTTCCGAAACCGGCGGTGAGTTCGACAAGGGTTACGCCCGCGCGGAATTCGACATCAAGCCGGATCTGTGGTTCTTCCCGTGCCATTTCCAGGGCAATCCGATCATGCCCGGATGCCTCGGCCTCGACGCCCTGTGGCAGCTGACCGGCTTCCACCTCGGCTGGCAGGGTCTGGAAGGCAAGGGGATGGCGCTTTCCACCGGTGAAATCAAGTTCAAGGGCATGGTCACGCCCGACGTGAAGCTGGTGGAATACGGCATCGACTTCAAACGGGTCATGAAAGGCCGGCTGGTCCTCGGCATCGCTGACGGCTGGCTGAAGGCCGATGGCGAGACCATTTACAAGGCGACCGACCTGCGCGTGGGCCTGGCCAAGTCCTGACCTTCGCACGCTCGATTTTGTTTGGCCGGCGCTTCTTTGTCATCAGAAGCGCCGGTTCGCATATTATCTAAGAGCCTGCAGGCACCAACCAACTCCTCTCAGACCTGCAGAGCCGACAGACATAGGGAGACCGCAATGAGACGCGTTGTCGTCACCGGTTTGGGTATCGTTTCCTCCATCGGATCGAACGCACAGGAAGTGCTGGCCAGCCTTCGCGAAGGCAAGTCCGGCATCAGCTTCGCTCCGGATTACGCCGAGCACGGCTTCCGCAGCCAGGTTCACGGCAAACCGGACGTCGATGTCGCCGAGCTCATCGACAAGCGCCAGCTGCGCTTCATGGGCGACGGTGCGGCCTACAACTTCATTGCCATGCAGCAGGCGATCGCCGACAGCGGCCTTGAAGAGGGCGACGTTTCCAACACCCGTACCGGCCTGATCATGGGCTCCGGCGGTCCTTCGACCAAGAACCTGTTCCAGGCACACCAGATCGTCATCGAAAAGGGTTCTCCCAAGCGCATGGGCCCGTTCATGGTGACCCGCGGCATGAGCTCCACCAACTCTGCCTGCCTTGCGACCCCGTTCAAGATCAAGGGCATCAACTATTCCATCACCTCGGCCTGCTCCACGTCGGCCCATTGCATTGGCGCTGCCACCGAGCAGATCCAGTTCGGCAAGCAGGACGTGATGTTCGCAGGCGGCGGCGAGGAACTCGACTGGACGCTGTCCTGCCTCTTCGACGCCATGGGCGCCATGTCCTCCAAGTACAACGATACGCCGCAGACCGCTTCGCGCGCCTATGATGCGACCCGTGACGGCTTCGTCATTGCCGGCGGCGGCGGTGTTGTCGTCCTGGAAGAGCTGGAGCATGCCAAGGCACGCGGCGCCAAGATCTACGCCGAAGTCACCGGCTACGCCGCCAATTCCGACGGCTACGACATGGTTGCGCCGTCCGGTGAAGGCGGAGAGCGCTGCATGCGCCTTGCCATCTCGACCCTCGGCGATCGCAAGGTCGACTATATCAACACCCACGGCACGTCCACGCCTGTCGGCGATATCGGCGAGATCGAGGCCATCCGCCGGGTCTTCGGCGAGAACCAGCCGCCGGCGTCTTCCACCAAGTCGCTCACCGGCCACAGCCTCGGTGCAACGGGCGTGCAGGAAGCGATCTACTGCCTCTTGATGCTGCAGAACGATTTCATCACCGCATCGGCCAATGTCGCCGAACTCGATCCGGCCCTGAAGCCGGGCGAGATCGTGACGGAGCGCCGCGACAATGCCGGTCTCGACACCGTCCTGTCCAACAGCTTCGGTTTTGGCGGCACCAACGCCTCGCTGGCGCTGTCGCGTTACCACGGCTGAGGAGTTTTGAATGTCTGATTTGATGAAGGGCAAACGCGGCCTGATCATGGGCGTTGCCAACGACCATTCGATCGCCTGGGGCATTGCCAAGACCCTTGCCGAGCATGGCGCTGAGCTTGCCTTTACCTACCAGGGCGAGGCCTTCGGCCGCCGCACCAAGCCGCTGGCGGAGTCCGTCGGCTCCAAGATCCTGCTGCCCTGCGACGTGGAAGACGTCGCCTCCGTCGACAGCGTCTTCGACGCCCTCCGGCAGGAATGGGGCAGCATCGACTTCCTGGTGCATGCGATCGCGTTCTCCGACAAGACGGAACTGCGCGGCAAATACGCCGACACCACGCGGGAGAACTTCACCCGCACCATGCTGATCTCCTGCTTCTCCTTTACCGAGATCGCCAAGCGCGCGGCAGACCTCATGACCAATGGCGGCTCCATGGTGACGCTAACCTATGGCGGCTCGACCAAGGTGATGCCGAACTACAACGTCATGGGCGTTGCCAAGGCAGCCCTGGAATCCTCCGTCCGCTACCTGGCGGTCGATTACGGCGAGCAGAATATCCGCGTCAACGCCATCTCCGCCGGCCCGGTGCGCACCCTGGCAGGCTCGGGCGTTTCCGACGCCCGGCTGATGTTCAACTTCCAGAAGCGCAACTCGCCGCTCTGCCGGACCGTGTCTCTGGACGAGATCGGCGGTACGGGCCTCTATCTCCTGTCGGATCTTTCCGGCGGCGTGACAGGCGAAGTCCACTTCGTCGACAGCGGCTACAACATCATGTCCATGCCGCGCCTTGAAGAACTTAAGGTTCAGGAAGTCACGGCGGATTGACGGATTTTCCGGGATCCTGGAAATGCGAAAGGCGGCCGCTTGGCCGCCTTTTTTATTGGGCGTTTTGAATAATTCGACCTCATCCTGAGGAGGGCCGGAGGCCCGTCTCGAAGGATGAGGTTGGAAGAGAGGCCACGCTCACAGCCTTAAGCCCTCAGTTCCCGATCAGTTCGTCCGGGTAGACCCCGAAAAGGCGGGTCTGGTCGAGCCAGCCGTCGTAATTCTCGCCGTTGACGCGGCACCAGCCGCCGGCGCATTCGGTGACAGTTGTCAGGACGAACGGGTCCAGCTCGGCGACGATGTCGGCATCGGAGCGGGAACGGGCGCGGAGCGGGGTGCGGTCGTTCTTCTCCCAGGGCGTCACCAGCGCGGTGCGGCGGCCGGAGAGGAGCGAATGGAACACCCAGCCCTGCTTGCCTTCCCAGTCGCGGATGCGGCGCCAGTTCTCGAACTCGCCGACGATTTCCACCGGCAGCCCCGACGTCACGAAAGTCCACGCGATGTCATGTTCGCGCGAAGGACCGATGCGCACATTGACGCGGTCCGACTTCAAACTGACGAATCGCGGCACGGGCAAGCCGCTGGCACCGGTCGACGTTCCCTGTGCCTGAAGCGGCGTCAGGGGGGCCAGCAGACCGAAAAGCAATGTCAACACACAAGTTAAGAGCCGGGGTCCCGGGATCGAACGCGCCATATTGTCCGGTTGTCCAATTGTTATGTTCTTCGTCGTGAGGCAAATCTCTACCGAAAAATCTGCGCGAAAACCAGCATGGCAGATTTGGCCGGTTGGCGAACCGCGGCGATTGAAACCCATCCCTTGTTTCTGCCGGACCATCTGGTAAGGAAAAGGGGTGGTCTCATCCGCTCGCGCAACGCGCAGCGTCAAGGTGGTACCGTTGAGGTTAACAAGTCCTCAACGCAGCGCGAAAGGCAATTGGTATGGCGAAAAAGAAGCCTGTCGTCGTGGTCACCCGGAAGCTTCCGGACGTGGTCGAAACCCGGATGCGGGAGCTGTTCGAGACGCGTCTCAACGAGCAGGACAGGCCCTTCAGCCAGGCGGAACTGGTGGAAGCGGTGCGCACCGCCGACGTTCTGGTGCCGACCGTCACCGACAGGATCGATTCCTCCGTCCTCTCCCAGGCCGGTGAGAACCTGAAGCTGATCGCCAATTTCGGCAATGGCGTCGACAATATCGACGTGGTGAGTGCCAACAACCGGGGAATCAACGTCACCAACACCCCGGGCGTCCTGACAGAAGACACCGCCGACATGACCATGGCGCTGATGCTGGCCGTGCCGCGGCGCCTTGCCGCAGGCATCAAGACGCTGGAAGCAGGCGACTGGGCCGGCTGGTCGCCGACCTGGATGCTGGGCCACCGCATCTGGGGCAAGCGCCTCGGCATCATCGGCATGGGCCGCATCGGCCAGGCCGTCGCCCGCCGCGCCAAGGCCTTCGGCATGTCGATCCACTATCACAACCGCCGGCGCCTCGCCGAAAGCGTCGAGGAAGAGCTGGAGGCAACCTACTGGGAAAGCCTCGACCAGATGCTGGCGCGCATGGACGTGGTGTCGATCCACTGCCCGCACACGCCCGGTACCTTCCATCTTCTCTCCGCCCGCCGGCTGAAGCTCCTGAAGAAGGATGCCTACGTGGTCAACACGGCCCGCGGCGAGGTGATCGACGAGAACGCCCTGATCCGCATGATCGAAGCCGGGGAACTTGCCGGTGCCGGCCTCGACGTCTTCGAGCACGAGCCGGCTGTCAATCCGAAGCTGGTGAAGCTGGAAAACGTGGTCCTGCTGCCGCATATGGGCTCTGCCACCATCGAAGGCCGTATCGAGATGGGCGAGAAGGTCATCATCAACATCAAGACCTTCATGGACGGCCACCGTCCGCCGGATCGCGTCCTGCCATCGATGCTGTAAGGCGTCACTAGCGCTTGCCGGCCATGTAACTGATTGAAAAGCGAAGGATTTCCGGATCCTTCGCTTTTTTGCTATCCGTTGTATTTCGTCCAGATTGCGCTGTCGCCCATGCCGGAGATAAAGGCCTTGTGCGCCTCCAGCTCGGTTTGCAGCAGCGGGCGTTCCAGGGGAACCGGGCGGGAACGGGCATTGAAGGTGCCGAGTTCGCCCGGCTCGAAGACAGGCCCGCCGGAGGCCGTCTCGTCTTCCTCGGTCAGGAGGCCGAGAGCGGTCTGGCGGCCGCCAATCAGCTCCAGATAGACTTCCGCGAGGATCTCGGCATCGAGAAGCGCGCCGTGCTTGATGCGCTTGGAATTGTCGATGCCATAGCGCGAGCAGAGCGCGTCGAGCGAGTTCGGCCCTGTCGGATGCTTGCGCCGTGCGATCTCCAGCGTGTCGAGCACCTGGGTCTTCGGGATCGTCCGCCGCCCGGCCCGCTCCAGCTCCATGTTGATGAAGCCCATGTCGAAGGCGGCGTTGTGAATGACCAGCGTCGCATCGCCGACAAATTCCAGGAATTCATCTGCCACATGCGCGAACAGGGGCTTGTCAGACAGGAACTCCGCCGACAGGCCATGCACCCGGAAAGCCTCTTCCGGCATGTCGCGCTGCGGGTTGATATAGACGTGATAGGAGTTGCCGGTGGCGATATGATTGATCAGCTCCACCCCGCCGATTTCCACCAGGCGGTCGCCGCCTCTCGGATTAAGTCCCGTGGTTTCCGTATCGAAGGAAATTTCGCGCATCTTCGCCGCCTTTGCCTGTTCCAGTCACTGTGCAGCTTGGTGAAGAAGAGGCAAGGCTTCGGGCAGGTTTTCCCCGGTGTTCCGGGCCGGTTACAGGCTAGAGTGCAGCATCTGGCGCTTTCCTGAGGACCCTGGCGCGTTGAAGAACAACGGTGACCAGCCAGCAGAATACGGCCCAGATCGATCCCACGGTCCAGCCGGCCAGAACATCGGTCGGCCAATGCACGCCGAGATAGACGCGGCTGATGCCAACGATAACCGCGATCAGCATCGCGCAGCCGAGAATGTAGACCTTTGCCACCCAAAAGGGGCTCAGCCGGATAATCATCACGGCGAGCGTGAGATAAACTACCGCCGCCATCATGGAGTGGCCGCTGGGAAAACTCGCCGTGAAGACCTGGGCACCGTGCGGCACAAGATCCGGCCGGTCCCTGTCGATGAGAAGTTTCACAACCGAACTCAGCACCTGGCCGCCACTGACCGCGGCGAAAACCGCAAGGCCCGCCCGCGGCTTGGAGATCACGAACAGATAGCCCACCACCATCAGCGTTATCATCGCCAGCACACCGACGCTGCCGAGCGCCGTGAAGTCCCGCATCATCTCCTCAAGCCACGCCGGGCCGAGCGGATCTGTCACATCAGTGGGGCTGCGAAGAGCGAGAAGCAGCGAGCGATCCAGCTCCCTGGTGCTGCCTTCGGAAACCTCATCTGCAAGTTCAAAAAAGCCCCAGAGCCCTCCCGCGGAGAACAACAAGGCCAAGATCAAGGGGAGTTCTTCGCGGCCGACGCGCTGAAACAAGTTGGCAATCATAGCTGGCTCCGATTGGGTCCCTTTGTTGTGAACCGGCTAACCCGTTGAATGTTCCAAAGAAACCCCGGTGTCGATCCGGTCGAGATACAAGAGACTATTGGGTTTCACATTATTTTCGTAATCTGGACGACAACTGCGCGGTATACGAGAAAAGGTCGTTGCGGACCTCTGAACAGACCGGCGATTTCAACCAGGCAATAGCCGCCGCAGGCTTCCCGCGCTCTTGCGCAATCATTTGCCGAGTTTTGCAATTAAGTTCGGGAATATCAAAGGGTTCAATAATGTCTTTGCCTCAATCGTTCGTAGTTGCCGTTACACTTAGTTGCATTTGCACCTCTGCAATTGCTGGTGGATGGCAAACAGAAATTGGGCCCGAATGTTTCTTGCGCAGCGAGAAAATTGAAATCGAGGGCGAGTGTGATTTGGATCTCAAAAAAAATAACAAAATTTCGGTTTTTACTTTCAAATGGAAAAATGGATTGACCACATTTATTTCTAGAAATGGGAATGAGGTTTTTCTTAACAATATACCCGCCAAATTCGAATACATAAATGGAGATCATGCATCAAAGTTCTTGGGTAATTGCTACAGAACAGAGAATTCAAAGACATTATTTTGTGCGTCAATATTAGGTTTATACTGACTACTTCACCCCACCGCTGCCAACGCCTTGAGGATCGCCCGGACCTGCCGTCTTGCAGACTCCATGCCCAATCCCGTATCGATCAGGAAATGCGCGCGGCGGCGTTTTTCCGCGTCCGGCATCTGCCGCGCGAGGATCGCCTCGAAGCGGTCCTCCGTCATGCCCGGCCGGGCGAGCACCCGCTGGCGCTGAACCTCTCCATCGGCGGTGACCACCACGATGGCATCGACCCGGTGTTCGCCACCGGTTTCAAAGAGCAGCGGGATATCCAGCATGACGATGCGGCGGTGCTCCGCCCGGACGCGCTCCAGAAAGAGCTGCTCTTCCTCCCGCACCAGGGGATGAACAATCGACTCAAGCCTTTTCATGGCCTCCGGCTTGCCAAGCACATGCGGCGAGAGCAGGGTCCGGTCGACCTTGCCGTCCCGGACCGTACCCGGAAAGACCGCCTCGATCAGCGGTGCGGCGCGGCCGGCATAGAGGGCGTGCACGGTGGCATCGGAATCTTGCACCGGCACGCCCGCGGCGGCGAACATCTTTGCCGTCGTCGACTTGCCCATGCCGATGGAGCCGGTAAGGCCGATGCGGATCACGCGGTCACTCCAAGATCTTCCAGGATCAGGTTGCGCAAGGCCTCGTCCACTTCCGGCCGGACGCCGAACCAGCGCTCGAAACCGGGCACGGCCTGGTGCAGGAGCATGCCGAGCCCGTCCACCGCCCGGTTTCCCCGGGACCTGGCCTGGCGCAGCAGGTCCGTTTCCAGCGGTACATAGACTGCATCGGTCACAAGCGCTGTTGTTGGCAATGGCGCGAGATCGATTTCCAGCGGCGCCTTGCCCGCCATGCCGAGGGACGTCGTGTTGACCAGAAGACCGGCTTTTTCCAGCACTGTCCCCAGATTGTCCCAGCCATGGGCAACCGTTCCGGAGCCAAATGCATCGGTAATTGCCTTTGCTTTTTCAAAGGTTCGGTTGACAATATGCACTGTTGTGAATTTCCGGGACAAAAGCGCCCATACCACGGCCCGGGCCGCGCCACCCGCGCCCAGAACCACCGCAGATTCACGTGAAACGTCCCAACCCGGCGCCAGTTGATCGAGGTTGCCGAGAAAACCGAGACCGTCGGTGTTGGCGCCGCAGAGCTTGCCGGCCGCGTCCAGCCACAACGTGTTGGCGGCCCCCATGGATCTGGCGGCATCGTCCAGCCAGTCACAGCTGGCTGCCGCCACTTCCTTGTGCGGCACCGTGACATTGGCGCCCGAAAGGCCCGAGCGGGCAAAATTCCGGTAAAAATCTTCAGCCTCTTCCGGGGCCACGTCGACCCGGCCGTATTCCCCGGCAAGGCCGTGCTTCTTCAGCCAGTAGCCATGCACCATCGGCGAGCGCGAATGGGTGACCGGATGTCCGGTGATCGCTGCTTTTTTCAAGGTGCCGCTCATGTCTCGATCACCTTCAGGGCGCGGAGCTCGCCGAGAAGCGGCAGGAGCGGCAGGCCGAGAATGGTGAAGTAGTCGCCATCAATCTTTTCAAACAGCTGCACACCGAGGCCTTCCAGCTGGTAGGCGCCGACGCTCGAAAGCACCTCTTCGCCGGCCGCTGCGAGGTAATGGCCGATGAAGGCCGGGCTGAGGTCGCGCATGGTGAGACGGGCTGTCGAAACATGCCGCCAGATTGCCTCGCCGCCCTTTGAAATCACCACGGCAGAGTGCAGCTCGTGGGTCTTGCCGGAAAAGGCGAGCAATTGCCGCCGGGCAGCTTCCATATCCTCCGGCTTGGTGCGCCGTTCGCCTTCGAAGGCCAGGATCTGGTCGGCACCGATCACAAGATCGCCCGGCCGGCGGGCGCTGACATCGTTCGCCTTGGCTTCGGCAAGAACGCTCGCAAGGTCCTCCGGCGGAAACCCGGCTTCCAAGAGCGGCGCCTCTACGGCGCGTTCATCCACATCGGCCGGGTCGACATCGATCGAAAGGCCTGCATTTTTCAACAAGTCTGCGCGGATCCTGCTTCCGCTTGCCAGTACAATGGTCATGAGAGTTCCCCGGACTGGGCCGAACCGGTCAAAGGTTCTGCCGGTTGTCCCGCTCCGATTTGTGGTCTTTGAAAAGGGTCAGAATTTCGGCGGCCGTTTCTTCAACGGAGCGCCTGGTGACGTCGATCAGCGGCCAGCCGTGCTCGGTGCACAGCCGACGGGTCATGTTGATCTCCTGGGAGATCTCCTTCCTGTCGACATAAGTGTCGTTATAGCCTTCCGAATTCAGCGACAGCACCCGGTTGCGGCGGATCTGCTGGATGCGTTCGGCCGAGGCGATGAGGCCGACAATCATCGGCTGCTGCAGTTTTTTCACGTGGTCCGGCAGGGCAATGCCCGGAACCAGCGGTACATTGGCCGCCTTGATGCCGCGGTTTGCGAGATAAATGCAGGTTGGTGTCTTGGAGGTGCGCGAAATGCCGATCAGCACGATGTCGGCGGATTCAAGATCGTCCCAGATCTGGCCGTCATCGTGCAGCATCGTGTAGTTCAGCGCTTCCATGCGGCGGAAATATTCGGCGTCCAGCTCATGCTGACCGCCAACGCGGTGGGTCTGGGTCACGTTGAGATAGGACTGGAAGACGGCGAAGACCGGATCGAGGATATTGACGAAGGGAATGCCGAGTTCGCGGCATTTCTGCTCCAGCCGGCCGGCGATTTCCACATCCACCAGCGTATAGAGCACGATGCCGGGCGCTTTCTCAATTTCGGTGATTACCCGGTCGAGCTGCTTGTGGGAGCGGACGAGCGGATAGACGTGCTCGATTTCCTGCACGTTCTCGTACTGAACGGTTGCGGCACGGGCGACCGTCATCAGCGTTTCGCCGGTGGAATCGGACACCAGATGCAGATGAAAGTAGTGTCTCGACTTGTTCACGTTGTCATCCCCAGGCCTGTTGATGAATTGGGTACCGTCTTAAAAGGCGCGTGCCTAGCCCGAAGTTATGCCCGCTCACCCGAATTTATTAACAATCCTTAAACGCGCGCAAACTGGCACCGAAACGGTTGTGCATGGATGTGGATTCACAAGAGCGCTGTGACATATCGACAGATTGTCCACCAGCGCCCAATTTCTTAACGAAACGTAAACAGACCGACAAGTGATTGTAAATGCGTGTCAAATCCTGTTATCGACTCCTGGGGAGGATTTCCGCTTAACAAGCGGCCGGATTTTTCCCGCCGAGAAAATAGGCGGCAAGGATTGTGGATAGAAAATGATCCCGGTAATCCACGCTTAAATAAAAAAAACAGATTCAAAATAAGAATCTTTATTGTTTTGAAATGTGGGAAAGGCGACCTCATGAAATCCCAAGACAGGGCGGTGATGCGGGTTCTCGCCGGAGAAAAACTCTGGCCACCCCCAATCTGGATGATGCGCCAGGCAGGCCGCTATCTGCCCGAATACCGGGAAGTGAGAGCCAAGGCTGCGAACTTCCTGGAGTTCTGCTATTCGCTGGATCTCGCAACCGAGGTCACACTCCAGCCGATCCGCCGTTATGGTTTTGATGCGAGCATTCTCTTTTCCGACATCTTCGTCGTGCCGGACGCCATCGGATACCCGGTTCGTTTTGAAGAAGGACGCGGTCCGGTCCTCGAGCCACTCTCTGCCACGCTTTTGGATCGTCTCGATCAGGAACGCGCAGAGGATCACTTAAAACCGGTCATAGAGACGGTTTCGCGGCTCCGGGCTGAACTGCCCGCGGAAACGACGCTGCTCGGCTTCTGTGGCGCTCCCTGGACCGTTGCCTGCTATTCCGTTGCCGGTCACACCACCCAGGATCAGATTGCGGCACGTGTGGGCGCCTATCGGGATCCGGACCTGATGCAGCAGTTCATCGATCAGCTGGTGACGGCCTCGATCCGCTATCTGATCCGGCAGCTCGATGCCGGCGCGGATGCCGTGCAGATTTTCGACACCTGGGCAGGCGTTCTCGATGAAGCCGGGTTCAAGCGCTGGTCGATCGAGCCAACCCGCAGGATCGTCGACGGTGTTAAGGCTTCACGGCCGGAGGCAAAGATCATCGGATTTCCGAAAGCCTCCTCTGCGCGGATGCAGGCCTATGTGGAAGGCACAGGCGTCGACGCGGTCGGATTCGACTGGACGGCTCCGGACCAGGTGGCGCTCGACATCCAGAAGAAAGTGCCGATCCAGGGCAATCTCGACCCGATGCGGCTGGTCGCCGGCGGCAAGGCGCTGGAAGAGGGCGTTGCCCATATCCTGAACACTTTCGACAAGGGCCCGCTCGTCTTCAATCTCGGCCATGGCGTGACCCCGGATGCGGATCCGGAAAATGTCGCCCGCATGGTCGAGCTGGTGCGGAAGGGGTAAGGCATGGATCTCTTCTTGTGGGTCAAGGCGCTGCATGTCATTTCGATCATCGCCTGGATGGCGGGCATGCTCTACCTGCCGCGGCTCTTCGTCTATCACGTCGACGCGGAGCCTGGTTCGAAGCAGTCGGAAACCTTCAAGGTGATGGAACGGCGGCTTTTGAAGGCGATTATCAATCCGGCGATGATGGCCGCCTGGGTCTTCGGCCTCTGGCTGGCCTGGGAGCTTCAGGCCTGGCAAGACGGCTGGTTCCACGCCAAGTTCGCCCTGGTGCTGATCATGTCCGGCGTGCACGGTCATCTCAGCCGCTGCGTGAAGACTTTTGCCAAGGATGAAAACAAGCGGCCTGCGCGCTATTACCGCATCCTCAACGAGGTTCCGACGGTGCTGATGATCGGCATCGTGATTTTCGTGATCGTCAAACCGTTTTAGGACGGTGTTTTCTTCTAAACGACAGCGGCCGCATCTTCGCGGCCGTTCTTTTATGACAGTCATTTGTCTTTAGCGGCCTAAAAAACCGGCAGATTTCCGGGCTTGCGCTTTGATTCAAATCAACGTATCTTTCGCGCATCTTCATACGGTGCAGCGTTCGTTCAATGTCGCTCCGCAAACGCCGTACAATCTGGACACGTCTAAAAGTCTCTCAGATATCTTCTGGCCGACCCATCACATCCGGCACAGAACGACCTTCCAAATCCATTCCATCCATAACAACGACAAAAAGACCCAAACTCGATGCGGGAAATGAAACTCAAAGACCTAAAAGAAAAAACACCGACAGAGCTGCTCCAGACCGCCGAGGAGCTTGAAGTCGAAAACGCCAGCACCATGCGCAAGCAGGAGCTGATGTTCGCCATCCTTAAAAACCTGGCTGCCCAGGATGTGGAGATTATCGGCGAAGGCGTCGTTGAAGTCCTTCAGGACGGCTTCGGCTTCCTCCGCTCTCCGGATGCGAACTATCTGCCGGGCCCGGACGACATTTACGTCTCGCCCTCGCAGATCCGCCGCTTTTCGCTGCGGACAGGGGACACCGTCGAAGGCCAGATCCGCAGCCCGAAAGAGGGCGAACGGTATTTTGCCCTCCTCAAAGTCAACACCATCAATTTCGAAGATCCGGAAAAGGCCCGGCACAAGGTTCACTTCGACAACCTGACGCCGCTTTATCCGGACGAGCGGTTCAAGATGGAGATCCCGGATCCAACCATCAAGGACCTTTCCGCCCGGGTCATCGACCTGGTGGCACCGCTCGGCAAGGGCCAGCGCGCGCTGATCACCGCGCCACCGCGGACCGGTAAGACCGTGTTTCTGCAGAACATCGCGAAGTCCATCACCACCAATCATCCGGAATGTTATCTGATCGTTCTCCTGATCGACGAGCGTCCGGAAGAAGTCACCGACATGCAGCGCACGGTAAACGGCGAAGTGGTTTCCTCCACATTCGACGAGCCGGCCGCCCGCCACGTCCAGGTTGCCGAGATGGTGATCGAGAAGGCCAAGCGCCTGACCGAACATGGCCGTGACGTCGTCATTCTGCTCGACTCCATCACCCGCCTCGGCCGCGCCTACAACACTGTGGTGCCGTCTTCGGGCAAGGTCCTGACCGGTGGTGTCGACGCCAACGCCCTGCAGCGCCCGAAGCGCTTCTTCGGTGCCGCCCGTAACATCGAAGAGGGCGGATCGCTGACCATCATCGCCACCGCGCTGATCGATACCGGCAGCCGCATGGACGAAGTCATCTTCGAAGAGTTCAAGGGCACGGGTAACTCCGAAATCATCCTTGACCGCAAGATCTCCGACAAGCGCGTCTACCCGGCCATCGACATCCAGCGGTCCGGCACCCGCAAGGAAGAGCTGCTGGTTCCGGCCGAGCGTCTCAAGAAGACCTTCGTCCTGCGCCGTATCCTCAACCCGATGGGCACGGTCGATGCGATCGAGTTCCTGCTCGACAAGCTCAAGCAGACCAAATCGAACGACGATTTCTTCGACAGCATGAACACTTGATCCCTGGCGGATCGGGTTCTATTCAAAGGCGCGGCCCGGCAAGGGTTCGCGCCTTTACTTTTTGTTAAGACATTACGACCGCCTGCGTTTCACGTGAATCCGCCCCTTTATTGAATCGGATCCGAATTTATGGCTGATGCCTTTTTGCTCGAGACGGATCGCCTTTTGCTTCGATCCTGGAAGGACGAGGATCTCGACCCCTTTGCCGACATGTGCGCCGATCAGCAAGTCATGCGCTACTTTCCGGATGTCTGGACACGGGAAAGATCCGCTCTCCTGATCTCGAAGAGCGGAACTCAATTGACGACAGAGGGGTTCTTTCTCTCTGCCGTCGAGGTCAGGGCGACGGGTGAATTCATCGGCTTTGTCGGCTTGAACCGGCCTTCTTACGCGAAGCCCTTGCCCTTCGATCCTTGCGTTGAAATCGGCTGGCGGTTGAGGCGCTCGGCTTGGGGCCAGGGCTACGCCGGTGAAGCTGCCGCAGAATGGCTTCGATTCGGGTTTGAAACAATTGGTCTGGAGGAAATCGTTTCCTTTACAATCCCGGCAAACCTGCCGTCTCAGCGGGTGATGGAAAAGATCGGAATGGTTCGGGACAGGCAAGGCGATTTCCTGCACCCGAGCTTGCCTGCCGATCATCCGGTCGCAAGACATGTTTTCTATCGCTTGAAGAAAATAGACTGGCAGATCCGAGTGAACCGACCGGCATTGCGAGCTACGGCCGGGAACAGATTCACGTGAAACAGCAAAACGCTCCGGAGCTTCTTTCTGATGTCGGATCCCTTTGAAATCGAAACGGAGCGGCTGCTGCTGAGAACCTGGAAGGATGAAGACGTCGAGGCTTGCGCAGAGCTTTGTGCCGATCCGGAGGTCATGCGGTATTTCCCCGATCTGCTCACCCGTGAAAGGACGCTGAAGCTGATCGGCATGTGCCGCGATTGCTACAAGGAACACGGCGTCTTCTATGCACCGATCGAACTGAAGGCGACGAGGGAGTTCATCGGCTTTGCCGGTCTCGATGTCCATGAGGTGGAAGACTTGCTCTTCGCCCCGTGCGTCGATATCGGCTGGCGGCTGAAGCGTTCGGCCTGGGGACAAGGTTATGCCAGCGAGGCTGCCCGCGCCTGGCTTCGATTCGGTTTTGAAACCATTGGCTATGACGAGATCGTTGCTTTCACGGTTCCCGCCAACATTCCTTCGCAGAAGGTCATGACGCGGATCGGCATGACACGGGACGAGGAGGCCGATTTCCTGCATCCGAAGTTGCCTGCGGGCCATCCTCTCGAACTGCATGTGCTTTACCGGTTGGCGAAGTCCGATTGGGCGGCGCAGCTGGTGTGAGGTCGGGGGATCGGCTTGCTCGCGGCTTTCGGGATTCACGTGAAGCCGGGAGAAGAGACCAGGATTTGCAAAAGATGTTTCACGTGAATCCGTGAGTTTGAATCGGGTCCGGTCCGACTGGAAGCCTAGCCACCGCCCATATATGGCGCCGTCTCCTAACTCTCAGATGTCATCTCCGCGAAAGCGGGGACCCAGGAAACCTCATCCTCCATTCTTGGATCTCGGACATCCAATCCTTTCCCGGGAGTCCTGGGTCCCGGCTCTTCGCTTTGCTGCGGCCGGGATGACGACTGAGGGTGGGAAGAGGCCAGGCGCGGTCGGACGTCCGTTAGTTCTTCATTGATTCACGTGAAACAGATCTTGTGACCCGAGTCCCACCCTTCCATTCGATTCGCCCGCGGAACGGAGTGGCGCTGGCTTTTCGCAGGCGCCGAGACTTGATAAAGAGGCGGTCGATTGACCTTTAGACCGGCCCAGAGGACCTCCATGGCAGATACGATCTTTGCGCTTTCCAGCGGCGCGGTGCCGTCCGGTGTTGCGGTGATCCGGGTGTCCGGACCAAAGACGCAGGAGATCGTGAAGGCACTCGCCGGCCGGGTTCCTTATCCACGCAAGGCAATGCTGGCCAAGCTCAAGCATCCGGAGACAGCCGATCTGCTGGATGAAGCGGTGGTGATCTTCTTCGAAGGCCCGGCCAGTTTCACCGGCGAAGATGTCGCCGAACTCCAGTGCCATGGTGGGCGGGCTGTCGTCAGCGGGTTGCTGTCGGTTCTTGGCAGCTTCGACGAGTGCCGCCCGGCAGAGGCAGGGGAGTTCACGCGGCGGGCGTTCGATCGCGGTCGCATGGACCTGACCGAGGTCGAAGGCCTTGCCGACCTGATCGCCGCGGAGACGGAGAGCCAGCGCAAGCAGGCCATGCGGCAGATGGGTGGCGCCTTGGGCAAGCTCTATGACGACTGGCGCCGGCGGCTCATCCACATGCGGGCGATGATCGAGGCCGACTTCGATTTCGCCGACGAGGAGGATGTGCCGGGCAGTGTCGCCGACGAGGTCTGGGGCGAGGCCTCAGACCTCCGGGCCGAGATTGCCGATCACCTGGACCGCTCCAGGAGTGGCGAGCGCTTGCGCTCCGGCCTGCAAGTCGTCCTGATGGGCGCACCCAACGCTGGCAAGTCGAGCCTGCTGAATGCCATTGCCGGACGGGATGTGGCCATCGTCACTGAAGAGGCGGGCACGACACGCGACGTGATCGAGGTGCATCTCGACCTTGGAGGTTACCCTGTGACCCTGGTCGACACGGCAGGCCTGCGCCAGACCGAGGGCATTGTCGAGAAGGAGGGTATCCGGCGGGCGGAGGAACGCGGCCGGGCAGCGGACCTGGTGTTGTGGGCGGTTGAGCCGGGTGGGATAAAACAGGACAATCCTGAAGCCGGTCTGCCGGCAGATTTGCGCGCCTCGGTGCCCGTCTGGATCGTTAACACAAAGGCCGATCTTGAGACTCTTCCGGAACAAGACTCTTCCGGAACGATCCTTGATATTGCTTGTTCTACCAAGTCACCCGATGGAATGAATGCGCTCTTCAACCGTCTGACCCGTTTTGCCGAAGAAACAATTTCCCTGGGAGAGGCGCCCCTGGCGACGCGGGAGCGGCACCGGCATTACCTGAAGGACTGCCTTGCAGGACTGCAGGCTGCCGTCAGCTCACATCATCTGCCGGCGGAGCTGCGGGCGGAGGACCTGCGCCGGGCCGCCGATGCCCTCGGACGGATCACCGGACGCATCGATGTGGAAGACCTGCTGGATGTCATCTTCCGGGATTTCTGCATTGGTAAATGACTGTTTCACGTGAATCATCTCAAGGCTTCCGGGGGTCGGTTCTGAACCGGAACATGTTTCACGTGAATCAGGAACGATTGTTCCTGCTGGGGCTGAGCGCCGCGCATCGCATGGCAGGGTTGTCCGCCTGAATTCCGCTTTGACCTTCCGGGCGCTCGCACGTATAAGTCTCCCGCGAACAGGTGCCGGGTTTTCCGGCCTGTGATACTCTGGCTACGGCCGGACTTAAGATCCTTGAAAACCGAACCGGATAGTGCCGGGCCCGACGTTGAACAGACGGGCTCTGTGAGCGGTAGAGACTATGAACGATCAGACCCTGACCTTCGATGTAGTTGTGATTGGTGGCGGCCACGCTGGCTGTGAGGCTGCGGCGGCATCCGCCCGTGCCGGTGCCCGGACCGCGCTCGTTACCCACCGCTTCGACACCATCGGCGTCATGTCCTGCAATCCGGCCATCGGTGGTTTGGGGAAGGGGCATCTGGTACGTGAGATCGATGCGCTCGACGGTCTGATGGGGCGGGTCGCCGATCAGGGGGGCATCCAGTTCCGCATGCTCAACCGGCGCAAGGGTCCGGCGGTGCGTGGTCCGAGGGCACAGGCAGACCGCAAGCTCTACCGGGAAGCCATGCAGCGGGAGATCGCTGCGACCGCGAACCTGACCGTTGTCGAAGGTGAAGCCCACAGGATCCGGTTTGACGGCGAAGGCGAGGGCCGGATTGTCTCCGGTATCGACCTCGCCGACGGCCGGCTGGTGGCCTGCAAGGCCATCGTTCTGACGAGCGGCACTTTCCTGCGCGGGCTGATCCATATCGGTGACAGAAAGATCCCGGCAGGCCGGTCCGGCGAAGCCCCGGCGTTGGGTCTTTCGGAGTCTCTGGAGGAGATCGGCTTCGAGCTCGGCCGCCTGAAGACGGGCACGCCGGCGCGTCTCGATGGCCGCACCATTCATTGGGACCGGCTGGAAGAACAGCCGGGCGACGAGGACCCAATCCCGTTCTCTACCCTGACGGCGAAGATCGAGACGCCGCAGATTCCTTGCCACATCACCCGGACGACGCCCGAGACCCATCGCATCATCCGCGAGAACCTGTCGCGCTCGGCCATGTATTCCGGGGAGATCAAGGGACGTGGACCGCGCTATTGCCCGTCCATCGAAGACAAGATCGTTCGCTTCGGCGACCGGGACGGTCATCAGATCTTCCTGGAGCCGGAAGGCCTGGACGATCACACGGTCTATCCGAACGGGATCTCCACGTCCTTGCCGGAAGACGCACAGATCGCTTTCCTGAAGACCATTCCGGGCCTTGAGGATGTGGTGGTGCTGCAGCCGGGCTATGCGATCGAATATGACCATGTTGACCCGCGTGAGCTGCGTCCGACGTTGGAAGCAAAGCGTTGCCCCGGGCTCTATCTTGCCGGCCAGATCAACGGCACGACAGGCTACGAAGAGGCTGGCGCGCAAGGCCTCGTCGCCGGCCTCAACGCGGCCCTGAAGGCTTCGGGGAAGGACCCCTTCGTGGTCGACCGCTCGGAAGGCTATATCGGCGTCATGATCGACGACCTCATTACCCGCGGCATCACCGAGCCTTACCGCATGTTCACCTCACGCGCCGAGTACCGGCTGTCGCTCCGGGCAGACAATGCGGACCAGCGCCTGACACCGCTTGGGCTTGAGATCGGCTGTATCTCGGAGGAGCGGCGCCTGGCGTTCGAAGACAAGATGGCGCGCATCTCGGCCACCCGGGATCTTTTGAAGCGGCTGAGCGTGACGCCGTCCGAAGCCAAGAAGAAGGGTCTGCCGGTGAACCAGGATGGCATCCGCCGCTCGGCCTTCGATCTCCTGTCCTATCCGGATGTCACCTTCGAACGCCTCACGGCAGTCTGGCCGGAGTTGGCAGAAGTGGATCCCGGCATCGCGGAGCAGGTGGCAACCGATGCGCTCTATGCGGTTTATCTCGACCGCCAGTCGGCCGACATCGAAGCGTTGAAACGGGACGAGGCTTTGGGTATCCCCGATGGTTTCGACTACGAAGCGATCACCGGTCTTTCCAATGAGGTACGCCAGAAACTCATCGATATTCGACCGGCGACGCTCGGCCAGGCCTCGCGCATGGACGGCATGACGCCGGCCGCGCTGACCCTTATCCTGTCGCACCTGAAGCGCCAGAGCCAGCGGGGAGCTGCCTGATGGGGCGCCCGGTGGTGTTGAATACCTCTGGACAGGTTGTGCATAAGTTTGGGGATGTTTCACGTGAAACGTTGGATAGACTCCAGATCTATGTCGACCTCGTTCTGAAGTGGCAGCACGCACAAAACCTCATTGCGCCGTCGACAATCCCGGATATCTGGACCCGGCATGTGGCCGACAGCCTGCAAACGCAGTGGAGTTATCCAGAGGCCCGGGTCTGGGTGGATATCGGCAGCGGTGGCGGCTTCCCCGGAGTGGTGACCGCGATCCTGCTGGCGGACGAGCCCGGTGCCCATGTCCACATGATCGAGAGCAACCAGCGCAAGGCGGCCTTCCTGCGAACGGCCCTGCGCGAAACCGGCTCCACCGGGACCGTGCATCCGGGCCGGATCGAATCGGTTGCGAAAGAGTGGAAGGGCGGGACCGTGGATGCGGTGTCTGCCCGGGCTCTGGCCTCGCTTGACCTGCTGTTTCAGCTTGCCGAGCCGTTTACGGCGCTTGGCGCGAAGGCCGTTTTCCACAAAGGTCAGGATTTTCAGCGAGAAGTTAACGAAGCCTCTGCCCGATGGCAGTTCGACATGATAGAAAAAGACAGTCTTATTGATCCTGTGAGCCGGATGCTTCTTTTCTCCAATATTTCTGCCCGGCCGGAGTAGCCCAGGAAGGTGTTGTGGCAATGAGCATGCTTCCCGAAACGCCGCGCGTTCTCGCGCTTGCGAACCAGAAGGGCGGAGTGGGCAAAACCACCACCGCCATCAATCTCGGCACGGCGCTGGCGGCCATCGGCGAAAAGGTGCTGGTGATCGATCTCGACCCGCAGGGCAACGCCTCGACCGGTCTCGGTATCGAGCATCGCGACCGCGGCGTCTCTACCTATGAGGTCCTCAGTGGCGACTGCGCACTGGACGAAGCCATCCGCGAGACAGCGGTGCAGCGTCTGTGGGTCGCACCGTCCACCATGGACCTGCTCGGCCTTGAACTGGAAATCGCCTCGACCAGCGACCGCGCCTTCCGCCTGCGCAGCGCTGTCGAGAACCTGACCCGGTCGCGGCTGTTCCAGGAAATCGGCTTTACCTATGTGCTGGTCGACTGCCCGCCGTCCTTGAACCTTTTGACGATCAATGCCCTGTCGGCGTCTCATTCCATCCTGGTGCCGCTGCAGTGCGAGTTCTTCGCGCTGGAAGGTCTCAGCCAGCTTTTGAGCACGGTCGAGCAGGTCAAGAACGCGCTGAACCCGGAACTCAGCATCCACGGCATCGTGCTGACCATGTATGACAGCCGCAACAACCTCTCCAGTCAGGTTGTCGCCGATGTGCGCGAGACCATGGGCGATGCGGTCTACGAGACGATCATTCCGCGGAACGTGCGCATTTCCGAAGCGCCGTCCTATGGCAAGCCGGCGCTGCTTTACGATCTGAAATGCGCCGGTAGCCAGGCTTACCTGCGTCTGGCATCGGAAATCATCCAGCGCGAGCGCGAACTGCGCCGCGTCGCGGCCTGAGGCCAAGGCCCTCGGCCCGGTTGATTCGGACCCGAATTGACAAGATCTGCGCATGGCGGCGCAAGAGGCACAGTCGCCATGCTGTATCCCATTGAAATATAAAAAGAAAAAGGTGCGGTATGGCGGAAAGAGACGTCAAGAACAAGCGTTTGGGCCGTGGTCTGGCGGCGCTGATAGGAGATTCTGCTCCGGAGGCCGCCGCTCCGCCTGAAAAGATCATTCGCGACAGCCGCAAGGTGCCGATCGAGCATCTGCAGCCGAACCCGCGCAACCCGCGCAAGACCTTCACAGAGAAGGATCTGGCGGATCTTGCCGAATCGCTGAAGGCCAAGGGCATCGTTCAGCCTATCCTGGTGCGCCCGGCCGCCGGCAAGCCCAACCGTTTCGAGATCATTGCCGGCGAGCGCCGCTGGCGGGCCGCGCAGCGTGCCGGTCTGCATGAAGCGCCAATCATCATCCGCGACGTCACCGACCAGGAAGCGCTCGAGCTTGCCATCATCGAGAACGTCCAGCGCGCCGACCTCAATCCGATCGAAGAGGCGATGGGCTATGAACAGCTCACCGCCGAATTCAGCTACAGCCAGGGCGAGCTCGCCAAGGTCATCGGCAAGAGCCGAAGCCATGTCGCCAACACCATGCGGCTTCTGAAGTTGCCGAATTCGGTGAAGGACTACCTGCATGAGGGCCTGTTGACGGCTGGTCACGCGCGGGCGCTGATCACCATCGAAGACCCGAGTGCGCTTGCCGATCTGATCGTTGAAAAAGGGCTCAGCGTCCGCGAGACCGAAAAGATCGCCCAGGATCCGGAAGCGCTTGCCAAGCTGATGGGCCAGAAGGCCCCGGCAGAGAAGGCACCGAAGGATGCCGACACCAAGGCCCTGGAAAAGCGCCTGACTGACACGCTCGGCCTGAAGGTCACCGTCGGTCACAAGCCGGGCAAGGAATCGGGCGACCTGAAGATCAAGTACACGTCGCTGGAACAGCTCGACGAGATCTGCAAGAAGCTCGGTGTCGAGACGCGTTAAGTCTTTGAAATAGCTTAGTCTAATTGAAAGCCGGAGTGGTAACGCCCCGGCTTTTTGTTTGTTCTTTAGCGAGCATTTGCCACGCGAAATCCTCATCCTGAGGAGGACCGTCAGGTCCGTCTCGAAGGATGGGCACCTTGTTCGGAGTTTGCCGCTTATCCTTCGAGACAGCGCGTTCACGCTTCCTCAGGATGAGGTGTGAGGTGGCTTGAAAACGGGAGCGGGAGGGGCCGTTACCGCCGCTGGCTGCGTGCCCTTGCCGCCCGTCCGAGGGTCAGCAGGGCTTCGGAGAGCACTGGCACACCCAGGGCGTCGTTGAGGCGGGAAACGCGCGTGGCTTCGCTCAAGATACCCATGGCGCGTTCAAGATCTTTCAGAGACCAGATGCGCAGCTGCTGGGTGAATTTTGCCTTGCGGGTGAAGAAGATCGGTGGGCGCTGACCGTCGACGACCGCCTGGGCGGGCTTGCCCTGATCGATATCGATTCGCATCCGATGCAAATGCTGGAAATGCTTCAGCGTCTGGTTGGCGATCACCGAGGCTTTCGAGCCGGCTTCCGCCAGACGTTCCAGGCCGTGGTCGAGCAAGGCGAGGTCTCCGGCAGCGGCGGCATCGATCAGTTCGGACATTTCAAACGCGGAAGCATCGCCGATAATTGCCTCGATGTCCTCGCTGTCGATCCGGCCCTTGTTGAGGGCATAGAGGCAAAGCTTCTTCAACTCGCCCCGGCTGGCCATGCGGTCGCCGCCGAGCAGGCTGTGCAGCGCGGCCCGGGCTTCCCGGGTGATGGTCAGCCCCGCGTCACGGGTTTCTTCGTCGATGAGCTGGTCGATGCCGCGATCGTTGTCGGCGTAACAGGGAACGGCAATGGCGCGTTTGTGCGGTTCGATCAGTTTCCGGAGGCCGGCGCCCTTCTTGATGTCGCCGGCTTCCAGCACCACCAGCGTCTGCCAGTCGTCCAGCTTCAGGACCGGCTCGACGGCCGGGTTGAGGTTCTTCGAGGACGCGTCCTTGACCCAGACGATCCGGCGGCCGCCGAAGAGCGGCACCGTCAGCACCTCGTCGATCAATCGAGTCGGATCCGATCCGAGATCCGAGGCATCGATCTTGATGAGGTTGAAGGGATCGCTGTCGCCTTCCGAGGCCTTGTTCACCAGCCGCGTGGCGCGTTCCGAGACGAGGCCGGTGTCCGGACCGAAAATCAGCACGACACCGCCGGCGTCAGGCGGATTGGCAACGAACCGGTCGATCTCCGCGGCTTTCAGGACAGTCACGGGGATCGGCTCCGGTCAGGTGTCAGGACTGGCTGGCGAAATAACCGGCGACACGCGCGGCAATGTCGTCGGCAACGGATTTGGCAACCCGCTCCTGGGCATCGCGAAAGGCGCGCGTATTGGCAAAACGCTGGCTCGAGAAGTCGTAGGAGGCGGACTTGAAGGCCCGGCCGGTCATCAGCGTTTCGTCGGTAGCAATGTCGCTCAGAACGAAGGTGGAATTCATCGTCGTCGTATAGGCCGCGGGCACATCCGCAAACCGCTCCACGCCGACGGCCGAGCTGCCGACATCCATCAGCACCTTCAGCCGGTATTTCTTCGCCCCTGAGCCGGCACCGCGCTCAAAACGGTAGGAAAGTTCGTTGTAGAGCACCCTGGAGGCGTCGTTGTTGGCGAACTGACTGGAGATGGTGTCGAGGTCGATTGCAGCCAGTTCGGCCGCCACCGGTGACGAAACCGTGCCGAAATCGCCGCTCCCGGTGCCGTACAGCGGACGGACCTGGCAGCCGCTGAGCGCTACAGCGGCTGCAAAGAGGACGCAAAGGGCGGCGCGGCGGGCGGCGCCGTTCTGCGGGAAGAGGTTGTCAGACAACGACATTCACGATCCTTTGCGGTACCACGATAATCTTTTTCGGCGGCTTGCCCTCAAGCGCCTTGCGGACGGTGTCGAGCGCCAAGGTAGCCGCTTCGACCTCCTCTTTGGAAGCCTCTTTTGCGATTGTCAGCTCGGCGCGCTTCTTGCCGTTGATCTGGATCGGATAGGTGACGCTGTCATCCGACAGCAGCGCCTCGTCCGCCGTGGGCCATTTGGCCTCGGAAATCAGGTTGTCGTGGCCAAGCACGGACCAGCATTCCTCGGCCAGATGCGGCATCATCGGTGCCATCATCTGTACCAGGAAGTCGGCCGCCTCGCGCACCGCATATTCGGTCCCGGCATCGTCGATACCGTCATTGACGACCTTGGAGATCGTGTTGACGAGTTCGTAGAGGCGGGCAACGGCGCGGTTGAAGCCGAGACCCTCGATGTCGGCGGAGACCGCCTGCAGCGTCTTGTGGCTGGCCCGGCGCAGATCGAGGGCCTTGCCGTCCACTTCAGGCGCCTTGCCGCCGCGCGGTTCGAACTTGTCCGCAATCTCGCCGATCAGACGCCAGACGCGTTGGACGAAGCGCCAGGCGCCCTGGACACCGTCTTCGGTCCAGATGACGTCGCGCTCGGGCGGGCTGTCGGACAGCATGAACCAGCGGGCCGTGTCGGCACCGTAGGTGTCGATGATGTCGGTCGGGTCGATGGTGTTTTTCTTCGACTTCGACATCTTCTCGATCGAGCCGATGGCAACTTCCTCGCCGGTGTCGATCAGGGTCGCGCGGCGCTTGCCGTCGACATCCTCGATCCGGATCTCAGCCGGTGCGATCCAGCGGCCGCTGGTGCCTTCGCCGAGCCGATAGGTCTCGTGGGTCACCATGCCCTGCGTGAAGAGACCCTTGAAGGGCTCCTTCAGGTCCAGGGCGCCGACCTTCTGCATCGCCCGGGTGAAGAAGCGGGAATAGAGCAGGTGCAGGATCGCATGTTCGACGCCGCCGATATACTGGTCCACCGGCAGCCAGCCATTGGCAGCGTCCGGATCCGTCGGCCGGTCGCAATCCGGCGCGGTGAAGCGGGCGAAATACCAGGAGCTGTCGACGAATGTGTCCATCGTATCGGTTTCGCGCTTCGCCGCCTTGCCGCATTTCGGGCAGGAGGTATCGCGCCAGGTCGGATGGCGGTCGAGCGGATTGCCAGGCTTGTCGAAATTGATGTCTTCCGGCAGTTCGACCGGCAGGTTCTCATCCTTTTCCGGCACCACACCGCAATCGTCGCAGTGGATGACCGGGATCGGGCAGCCCCAGTAGCGCTGGCGCGAGATGCCCCAGTCGCGCAGGCGGAAATTCACCTGGCGTTCCGCCTGCGGCGCGCCGTCGATCTTGACGGCTTCCAGCTTCTTCGCGACCGCATCCTTGGCATCGGCAATCGAGAGCCCGTCGAGGAAGTCAGAATTGAAGATGGTGCCGTCGTCGGTATAGGCCTCCGTGCCGACGTCGAAGCTTGCCGGATCGGCATCCTTCGGCAGCACGACCGGCTTGACGGGCAGACCGTATTTGCGGGCGAAGTCCAGGTCGCGCTGGTCGTGCGCCGGGCAGGCGAAGATGGCGCCGGTGCCGTAACCCATCAGGATGAAATTGGCGACATAGACCGGCAGCTCGATCGAGGCATCCAGCGGGTGCCTGACGCGCAGTCCGGTGTCGAGGCCCTTTTTCTCCGCCTTTTCAATGGCTTCTTCAGAGGTGCCGACACGCCGGCATTCCTCGATGAAGGCTTTCAGCTCGGGATTGTCTTCCGCCAGCTTTGCCGAGATCGGATGATCCGGAGAGAGGCCCATGAAGGACGCGCCGAAGAGCGTGTCCGGCCGCGTGGTGAAGATCTCCAGCGAGGTGTCGCCGGTCGGGGCGGCCTGCGTGAATTCAAAGCGCACGCGCAGGCCCTCGGAGCGGCCGATCCAGTTCTTCTGCATCAGCCGGACCTTGTCCGGCCAGCGGTCGAGCGTGTCGATGGCTTCCAGGAGGTCTTCCGCGTAGTCGGAAATGCGGAAGAACCACTGGGTCAGCTCCCGCTGCTCCACCAGGGCGCCCGAGCGCCAGCCGCGGCCGTCGATCACCTGTTCGTTGGCCAGAACCGTCATGTCGACCGGGTCCCAGTTCACCTTGGCGTTCTTGCGGTAGACGAGGCCGGCTTCCAGGAACTGCAGGAACAGGCGCTGCTGCTGGGTGTAATAGGCGACGTCGCAGGTGGCGAATTCGCGCGTCCAGTCCAGCGACAGGCCCATGATCTTGAGCTGCTCGCGCATGGTGGCGATGTTCTCGTAGGTCCAGTCCTTCGGATGCACCTTGTTCTGCATGGCGGCGTTTTCCGCCGGCATGCCGAAGGCATCCCAGCCCATGGGATGCAGAACGTTGAAGCCCCGGGCGCGCTTGTAGCGGGCAACGACATCGCCCATGGCATAGTTGCGCACATGGCCCATGTGAATGCGGCCGGACGGATAGGGGAACATCTCTAGGACATAGTACTTGTCGCGGGGGTCGTCGTTATGGGTGACGAAGACGTCCTTGTCGTTCCAGATCTTCTGCCAGCGCGCTTCCACTTCGCGCGCGTTGTACCGTTCCGTTGCCATCAAATGTGCCGTTTGTTCTTGCCGCCCGATCCGGCGGATTTCCTTGAAGGTTTGACTGGCGGACTGTCACCAGAAATCGTGTCCGCGGTCAACATGCGAGAAGCGAATGAGGGTTCAGAAGCCTGTTTATTTCGCAATGCCGCATTCGTAAAGCTTTCCGGCAGTTTCCCGGCCGCCGCAGTCAGGATCGTTGCTGCAGAAGCCCTCGGTCAGGAAGAACAAGCTCGTGCGGTTCAAGGCATTTTGAGGCGGGAAACCTAGAACGGCAGGCCACCCGTTTTTGGATTTGGATCGGTCTTGGCTCTGTAGACGCGGTCCAGCATGTCAGCGTAGACGGAAAATATCGAATATTGAGATTTCGACTTCTGGCGCAGATCCACGAGCCATTTCATGCAATTATCATAATTCGTCGGGCCATCGCTGGTGGTGCTGGATACAGCCCACCGGTGAATGAGATCGATGTTCACAAAAAAACTTCTCTCCACTCCAAAAAATCGGTCGCTTATTCCCTGCAGGTTTCCCCGGCTGCGCACCATTTCATTCTTTAATACCGTCAGCGCATTCGATTGACCGACCTTCCAGAAGCTCAGGACATACGCGGACCGCTCATAGGCGGTATAGCCGCTGTGGACCGCGCTCTGATATTTGAACGTGGGATAGGTGGTTTCGTAGAGGCCTTCGCGTTCGCTGGCTTTCGCCATGAAAACCCGGAACCTCTCGCAATCCAGCAGTCTGTTGAAATGCGACCATGCTGTCTGATCCTTGTGCCAAGGCGCCTTTTTGACATCGAGCGACTTCAGCCAGTTCGTGAGCGTAGGGTCCTTTGCCGTCTTCACCTTTTCATCCGGCAACATCTTGCCGACGATCCAGCGCCACGACTTCCACTGCGTGATCAAATCATGTTCATGCGGTCCCAAAGCTCGCCCACCCAGTTCGGGGTGGCTGAGATGGAAGGGAATGTCGGCAAGAAAATCGGCATCCCTGACGCCCTCTTCGATGCAGAGCCAGACAACATGCGCCCAGTCTGTCGGGTTGCTCAAGGCTCTGTAGAAAGCATTCGTGGCGCGAGGCGAAAGCCTGTCGATAAAGCCCATGCAACTACCTTTCAAATAGCAATATTCAGGTTTCACAGGGGGAAATAGAGAGTCCCTGCGGCAGCCGCCGAAGATGGGGATCTTCTAGATGCCGGTGAATGCCGGTCTTTCTGTGGGGAGTTCACAGGCGTTTGCTGCAGCTGGAAGTCCGAATGCACTGGTGGACATCAAAATGAGTTTGAACATGACAAGATCCATTTCCTGAAACGCAATACTGCAGGAAAACACTATGGCCGATGGCCGGAGGGATCATGGGTGGGCACACCTAATTTTCGCGTGCAGGCTACTCAATTTCCATGCCAGATTGCGCAGACGCAGGAACGATCCAGGGTTCGCTCTGCGAGCGCAGAAGCACTTCCACCCGGTCTTTCGCCTGAAGTTTGGAGAGGATCGACGAGACGTGATTTTCGACGGTTCTGCGAGACCGGCTCATTGCTTCGGCAATCGCCGCATTGCTGTAGCCCTCGACCAGAAGGCGCAGCACCGTCTGCTCCTTGGCCGTGAGGCCATAGGGGTGTTTGCGGGCGATCGTGTAGGGACCACGCTGCAAGGCCGGAAGGCCGGATGCTCCGTTCCCGGAGCGAAGCCAACGGCGGGCGGCCAGTGCCCCCAGCGGCTGCAAAAGCGTGTCCGCCTGCTGCTGCAAGTCGGCCTTGTCCGTAGTGGCAAGCGCCCAGGCCGCCAGATAATCGGAACTCTCGCCTAGAAATGCCTGCCCGGCTTCTTCGGCCCTTCCGTCGAGAAAGAGGCGGAAAGGCTCCGGAAGATCCGTTTCCGATCCTGCTTCCGGCGGCAAGGCCGCGATCCGGGCCCAGAACATCGCTTCACCGCGCTTGCGGGGACTCGAAAGCGAGGGGTCCAGGCTGCGCAGCCAGTTCCAGGCAGGTAGCGCGGTTTCAGGCGTCCCCGCAAGCACCGCCTGCTCGATCCCGGTCATCTTCAGGACGGTAAGATACTGGGGCTCGCCGATCTTTTCGGCGGAGGCGAGCGCCTCCTCCAACGCCTCTTCGGCGCCTGCATCCCCGAGGCGGACAAGCGAGCGGGCAAGAACGATCTGCGCCGGCATGCGCATCAGCAAGGTCTGGTTCTCCTGCTGAAGCACGCCGCGTGCGATCGTGACGGCTTCGTCGAACCGTCCCTGTTCCAAACGCAATTGTGCCTTCCGGCCGATCAGATAATAGGTCCAGGCATCCAGGTCGTGCGCTGTGTCAAAACCGATACCGGCGTCGATCAGCTCTTCGGCCCGGTCCAGCACGCGCATTTCGATGAGGCATTCGGAGAGGTTGGTGTAAACACGCGCGGCCTGTTCGTCGAACCGGTTCTCCAGCGAGATCCGCAAGCTCTCGCGCAACAGGTCTTCGCCTTCCGGATTTCCCCGGAACAGCAGCGCAGAGCCGACCGTGTTCAATGCGTGCGCACAGGTTTCCACCTCTCGCAGAGGTTCTGCGAGCGACAGGGCCTCCCGTCCCCATTTCACGGCCTCGGTCATTTCGTCCTGGAGCATGTGATATTGCGCCCGCAGCGCATAGGCTTTCGCCCTGGTGGTGTCCGCTGTCGCAGCGCTGTTTTCCAGTGTTTCGATTGCTTCTTCGATGTATCTCCCGGCTTCTCTGGCTTCACCCCGGTACCAGTGAAGCCGGGACAGCCACCTGAGGTTCTCGCCGACCCGGTCGTCCTGTCCTGCCTCGCGCCACAACTCCACGGCCCTTAGACGGGCTGAGATCACGTCCGCGTCGATGCCAAGCGACAACCCGGCCTCATAGGCCCAACGCTCGTTTATTTCCGCGGCCTGCTCGAGCTCCATCCGGCCGGACAGCTTCAGCGCATGGTCCAGAAACCGCGCGGCTTCGCGATGCGCCCCGAGTTTTGCGGCGTTTTCGGCAGCCAAGGGCGCATAGTGCAGCAACAGATCTTCATCCTCGGCACCCCGGGCGTGATGCACAATCATGTCGAGGTTGGAAACCTGATCATCCAGCTTGCAAAGGTAATCCAGAAAGAACCTGTGGGCTTCGATCCGCCTTGAAGGGCTGAGGCGGTCATAGAATGCAAGCCGCGCAATCTCGTGGCGAAAGGAGAGCTTTCGGCTGCCTTCCACCAGCAGGCCCTTGTCCATCGCCTGCCTCAGGGCGTCGTGGCTATCGGTCTGCGGCAAGGCCAGCAGAATGTCCTCAGGCAAGGAACCCGGCCAGCAGGAGGCATATTCCAAAAGCCGAATGACTTGCCTCGAAGTGCCTGAGAGACGGGCGTTGATCGCATCGCCGATTGTCTGGGGAATGTTGCCGCCACCCGCCGGCTGTGTCAGCAGTTCGGTCACGAAAAAGGGATTGCCACCTGTGATATCCAGGAGGCGTTCGGGAGCCAGAGGCGTATCACCGGCGAGCGTCTGGACGGCCTTCAGGGACAGGGGTGCAAGATTTAGCTGTTTTTTCCAGGCCGATCCGATTTCGCCCATCGCCGAGCGAAGGGGATGGTAACCGGCCACCTGGTCATCGCGAAAACTGCAAATCAGCAACAGCGGCAGCATCGCAATTCTGCGGCCGATGAATTTCAGCCAGTCGAGCGTGCGGTCGTCCGCCCAGTGCAAGTCCTCGATGACAAGCACCACCGGGACGCCGGAGCGTGTCAGATGGTCCACCAATCCCCCGAAAAGCAGGGTTTCCTCGTCGCGGGCTTGTGCCGATCCCAGGAGACCGGCCGCAATGTCTCGTATGGGGCCGAGGGGACGCGGCGTTATCAGCGGATCGCAAAGACCGATGGCTTTTTTAGTTTGAGGCCCGAGGGAAAGCAGAAACTCGGCAATCAGGGACGACTTTCCGATCCCGGCTTCGCCGGCAACAAAAACGAGCCGTCCACCGGACTTTGAAATGGAGAGGCGGGCCTCATCCAGGGTTTGCAAATGTTCTTCGCGCTCGAGAAGCAACAGACCAACCAGAAGACAAATTGAAATAAGAAACCAAATTTAGGAAAGAGTGGACGTTACGGCAATTCTCAATAGCGGTTTTTGGCAATCTTTCGCAAAAGTGCCGGGTCCGGGTTCCGCACGGCCTAATTCACCTGTGCCGCATGGGTTTCCCAGATCTCCTTGAGGCGCTTGCCATCCGGATGCGACTTGCTGAAGAGAATGAACATCGGGACGGTCCGGAACGGCTGCGAATGGTCGATCATCCCGGCATCCTCGCCCAGAAATTCCTCTTTCTGGATCATGCCGACCTCAAGGCTCTCGATATAGACGTCGGCCCTTTTGTGGCGAAGCATGTTCCAGGCCTGCTCCTCGGTAACGACGAACTGCACCTTCACACCGGCGTCTTCGAGTGACTTCTGGTACCAGTAGTTCTTCACCGCCACGACCGTCAGATCCCGATGCGCAAGACCGTCAAAATCGAGAGGCGGCAGGCCGTTCGGAAAGGTTTCCTTGCGATAGAAATGGACATACCGGATCTTGTCGATCGAGAGGGTGGAATAATAGAAATCTTCCGCTCGCTCGGACGTATAGACCCAGGAGAAAGTCGCGGGATAAGAACCGTTTCTTGTCATTTCCAGCGTTCTGAGCCAGGGCAGGAAGTTGATCCGCACGTTATGGCCTGCTCTTTCCAGAACACGTTTGACGGTTTGGGCGTGTGTGCCGAGACCGGGGGACCGGGAACCGATATAGGGGGGCCATTCGCCGACTGCGAAGGTGAATGTCTCACAGCGCAGCGGCGCAGCCTGCAGGCATATGAACAGTGCCACAAGGCACGCCAATGAACCGGTCCGGTTCATCTCAGCCCCCACGGTTTGGTTCCAAACAGCTGCGGAATCCTACTCTGAAAGACCTAGGAAAGCGTGAACCCAAAGCAATAGACGTGGGCCCAAGTCGCGCTTTCATGTTTCGGCCATGCCGGTTCGCAAGTCCGGAAAAGCCCCTTGAGATTGATGGGCCAACGCGCATAAGACAGGAACGGGTCCACGACCGGGCCGCCAGTTGAAGGAACACCCGCATGACTTCCGCAGCCGACCGCCTTGCAACCGTTCAGGCCGACATCCGGGCCGCGGAGGCCGAATTCGGCCGCGAAGAAGGCGCTGTCTCGCTGATTGCGGTTTCAAAAACCTTCGAGATCGAGGATATCCGGCCGGTTCTGGCGGCGGGGCAACGGGTCTTCGGCGAGAACCGCGTCCAGGAAGCCATGCACAAGTGGCCTCAGCTTCGCTCAGAATTCGACGGCATCGAGCTTCATCTGATCGGACCGCTGCAATCCAACAAGGCAAAGGAAGCGGTTGCGACATTTGATGTCATCCACACCGTGGACCGGCCGAAGATCGCCGCGGCGCTGAAAAGCGAGATGGAAAAACAGGGACGGAATCTTCCCTGTTTCATCCAGGTCAATACAGGAGAGGAACCGCAGAAGGCCGGGATCGCGCCGAAGGATGTGGACGCCTTTGTCAGGGACTGCCGGGAGGTCGCCGGGCTGAATATTGTCGGCCTGATGTGCATTCCGCCGGTGGAAGAAGCGCCGGGGGAGCATTTCGCCCTTCTGGAAAAGATCGCAAAGCGCAACGGTCTCAAGCAGCTCTCCATGGGCATGTCCGCCGACTATTCCGTTGCCGTCGGTTTCGGCGCGACGCATGTGCGTGTCGGCTCGGCAATCTTCGGCGTCAGGGACTATGCCTGACCGGACAGGCGAAACAGATTTCGCAGTCCTTCCGGATCTCTTTTAGAAAAGCCAATTCGTGCAACGATTTTGATTGAATGGCCGAAGAGTAGGATTCGGTTTGCCGTTAACCGGTAGTATGGCACTTTTAGACAGAAATTAGTTCGAATTTTCCTTTAAAATAGAGGGACTATACTTGCATTTATCTGGCTGATCTAGCCGTATTCCCGCCTGAAATCGTCAAAAATGACAGGATTCTGTCCGGCCCGCGACAGATCGTAATAGTCAGACACAACATTGCCTCTAAGGAACCCAAGAGCAGCCCTTCGGCTGTCGCGATCGGCCAGCACAGTCCTCCTCGTTCCGGTTCGTCGGGTCGCAGGGGCCTGGCGAAGAGACGGAACAGCGGGCGCACCGGCAGCCTTGAAAGGTGAAAGCAGGGCGCCCGGCAAGACCCAAACAGTTGGAGGTCAAACCATGTCCAAACGTCTTACCGCTGCCCTTCTGGCCGGCGCTCTGACCGCGTCCACCGCAGCACTTGCCCAGGGCATCACCTTTGAAGCCGTGGACTTTGACCGGGATGGGTATGTGAGCTTCGAAGAAATCGCAGCTGCCGTGCCGACCCTCACCGAGGACGCGTTCAACGCAGCCGACCAGAACCAGGACAGCCTCCTGGATCCGGACGAATTCGCGACCGTGCAGCCGTAATTCAGGCTTCGGGCGGCCGTCCCCCCGTCGGCTGCCGCAGCAGCCTGGAGCGTCTTTCGTTCCTTTGAACGTGGACTTGATGCTCGAATTGTTCGGCAGTCCAGGCCGTCCGATCAAGACCACCGCCGGTAAGGTCACGCCGGCGGTGGTTTTCTTTTGAAAAAAGTCAGTCCAGCCAGAAATCCGGCGTGAGCAGCAGGATACCGGCGAGAATTTCAAGCCGGCCCAGGATCATTTCGATCGCCAGGAACCATTTGGCAAGATCCGGCAGCGACTGGAAGGTGCCGGAGGGGCCGATCGTGTCTCCAACCCCTGGGCCCACATTTGCCAGCGCAGTGATCGAGGCGCTGAGCGCCGTCAGGAGATCGAGCCCAAGCATCATGTAAATCAGGGAAAATCCTGCAAAGGTTCCGGCATAAACAATCGCAAACACATACACGCCTTCCAGTACCGAATTGGTCACGGTGTGTTCCTGGTACCTGGCTTCGACAATCCGGTGAGGGCGGATCATCCGCCGCAGCAGGCAGCGGATATGGCTTACGAGGATGGCGATCCGGAACATCTTGAAGCCGCCGGACGTCGATCCCGAACATCCGCCGAAAAACGTGAGCACGAAGAAGATTGCGATGACCGCCGGCCCGAATTGCAGATAGTCGTTGGCAGCATATCCGGTGGTGCTGATCACCGACACGACATTGAAGGCGGCGAATGTGAACATCCGGGCCGGAGCGTCGTGACTGATGAAGCGCTCGAAGAAAAACACACCGAAGGTGGCGACGGCGACGATGACGAGCAGCAGGTGGATTTGAACATCGTAGGTGAAACGGCGGCGCTCGGAGCAGCGTATCAAATAGAGGAACGGTATGCTGGAGGCGAGCATGAAGACGATCGCAACCCAGTAGACCTCAAGATTCGGGTATTGGCCGAAAGATTGGTCCGACGTCGAAAATCCGCCTGTTGAAACCGTTGTCATCGAATGAACGACGGCCTCGAAAAAAGTCATTCCAAACAGGTAATACAACGCCATGCAGGCCAGGCTGAGCCCCGCATAGAGGCCAAGCAGGCGAAAAATGAACGGGCCGACATGACCGTATGGCTTGTTGGCAGTTTCCGACGTTTCGAGCGCAAAAAGCTGGCTTCCCCCGACACGCAATCCGGGCAGCAGCCAGATGCCAATGGCAACGACACCTATTCCGCCCACCCATTGCAGCAAGGCGCGCCAGAGAATGATGCCAGGCGGCATCTGATCCAGCCCCGTCAGAACTGTTGAACCTGTTGTCGTCAATCCGGAGGCGGTTTCGAAGAAGGCATCGGTGAAGCTGATGCCGAGGCCGGAGAAATAGAACGGGATCGCGCCGGCAAAGGAAAAGGCAAACCAGGCGGCATTGACGAAGAGGATGGCCTCGCGGAAATGGCGCGGCGGCAATTCGCCGTGAAAGGCCACGTTCATCAGCACACCGGCCGTTCCGAGAACGAGCGAGGAGATGAGGAACACCTGCCAGTCGGGATTTTTTGCAAAGACGTCCACTATTCCCGGAATGATCATCAGCAGGGCAATCAGGATGAGCAGTCGGCCGATCGGCAACGCAATGGCACGAAAATTCATTGACGGATCATCCGGCCCGGTCTGTGGGGAGCGAGGTAGTCTTGCGTCTCAAAAGACCCCTGTTATCTGCCTGTGCAGTGCAAAATGCAAGCGCAGGGGGGGGCGGCCGGGCCGGGTCAACCGGTTGTCACCGGGATGGGGCTGGCTTTTGTTGAGCTGTGTTCAAGGTGGTGTTGAGCCGGTTCGTATTGACCGGTCCCGATGCCTTTGACAGACTGCTCTTCATAATATCTGGGAGGATCTCATGAAAGCACTTTCCTGGGCGCTTGGCGCCGCAGTTGCACTTGGTCTGTCGGCGGGTACGGCACAGGCCGCAGACACCACCTTGCGTATTTCCCTGCAATTGCCGCTCTCCAGCCATCTCGGCCAGAACCTGCAGCTCTTCAAGGAAGAGGTGGAGAAGAGTTCGAACGGCGAGATCGCCGTGGAGATCTACGATTCCGCACAGCTCTACAAGGACAACGAGGTTCCTGCCGCCGTCGGCAGCGGCTCCATCGAGATGGGCGTCGCCTCGCTGACACGCTATGTCGGGGATATTCCGGCGGTCGACGTCTTCTATCAGCCGTTCCTGCTCGACACGGAAGAAAAGGTCCGTGCAGCCACCGCGCCGGATTCCACAGTGCGTGGTCCGCTGGACGAAGCCATCAAGGATACCGGGTCGACCGTGCTGTGGTGGCAGGCCTATGGCGGTTCGATCATGCTGTCGAACGGTGGGCCGGTGAAGACGCCCGATGACCTGAAGGGCAAGAAGGTGCGTGTCTTCGGCAAGACGCTCGGCGATTTCGTGACCGCCGCCGGCGGTGCACCGACGCTGATCTCGGGCTCCGAACAATATCTCGCCTATCAGCGCGGGACCGTCGATATCGGCATGACCGGTGTCTCAGGCGTCGATTCTCGCAAGCTCTGGGAAGTGATGGACACCATCACCGTCACCAACAATGCGGATATCGAGTTCATCGTGGTGGTCAATACCGACTTCTGGAACGGTTTGCCGGATGCGCACAAGGATATCATCCAGGCCGCGGCCCTGAAGGCGGAGGCCGATGTCCGCGACCGCATGTCCGCGATCGAAGCCGAGGCCTATGAGGCAGCCGTTGCCAACGGCATGACCGTCTATACGCCGACCGCGGACGAAATGGCCGCCTGGAAGGCCGTCAGCCAGCCGGTCTACGATACGTTCAGGGAAAAAGCCGGCGCGCTCGGACAGGAAGTTCTGGACGCGGCACAGAAGCTTTGAGCATTCTCTGACGAAACTCGTGCTGCGCGGCCGGTTCTGAAACCGGCCGCGCAGTTCTCTCCTGGTCTTTCTTCTCAGCCCTGGGGACGCACCGGTTCACCCGGTCGGACCCGCTTTACTCCAGCGGCCGGTTTCCGACGATCTCATGAAAGCGTTCCATGTCCTTCTTCAGGCACTTGCCTGGCTTGCCGCGCTGCTTTTCGTGGCGGCCGGCTGCATGCTCACCTATGAGGTCGCGGCGCGCTATCTCTTCATCGCTCCGACGATCTGGGCAGCGGAACTTTCCCAGCTCTGCCTGATCTGGGGCAGCATGACCGCGATGCCGTGGCTGTTGAAGACCGGCCGGCATATTTCCGTCGATGCGTTGACCGAACGTCTCGGACCTCGTGCAAAGCGGGTGTGCCACGTCCTGGCGATGGCCTTTGTTGCCGTCTTCAGCGCCTGGGTCGCCTGGAAGGGCGGCGGCATCTTCTGGGATTCCTTCGTCCGCGGCCGCACGACCGGTTCCATGCTGGACCTGCCGACTTCCGTGGCGGAATTCGCCATCCCCTTCGGCTTCAGCCTGCTCATGCTGCAGGCGCTGATCGAGATCGGCCAGCCGCCCAAGGGGCCGGCCAGCGAAGAGGCGGTGATGGAATGACGACGGTCCTCATCCTCGCCGCCCTGTTTGCGCTGCTGCTGATCCGCGTTCCGGTTGCCTTTGCACTCGGCGGAATGGGGCTTGCCCTGTTGTTGCTGGGCGGTTTCTCGCCTTTGATGGCGCCGCAGGCGATCCTGTCGGCGCTTGACGGTTTCATCCTGCTGGCCGTGCCGCTGTTCCTGCTGATGTCCAATATCCTCTTGAAGGGCGGTGTCGGCCGGGATCTCTTTGCCGCCGTTCATGCCTGGGTCGGCCACTGGCCGGGCGGGCTGGCGGTTGCGACCATTCTTTCCTGCGCCATCTTTGCCGCGATTTCCGGGTCGTCCGTGGCCACGGCCGCCACCATCGGCACGGTGGCCATTCCGGAAATGATCAATCGCGGCTACGAGCGCCGGTTCGTCTACGGCCTCCTTGCCGCAGGCGGCACGCTCGGCATCCTCATCCCGCCGTCGATCCCGATGATCGTCTATGCCTTTGTCACCGAACAATCGGTGATCGCGCTCTTTCTGGGTGGTATCGGACCGGGATTGCTGCTGGTCGTCTTTTTCATTGCCTTTTCGATGATCTATGCCCGCTGGTTCGGCGGTTTCCGGCCGGAGCCGGCGGTCAGCTGGCCCGAGCGGTGGCAGAGCACGGTGCGGGCGCTGCCGTCGATTATCCTCGCCGCGGTCGTCATCCTCGTCATCTACACCGGCGCCGCGACGCCGACGGAAGCCGCCGCCATCGGCTTTGCCGTGGCGCTGCTCATCACCGGCGTCATCCTGCGTTCGCTCACCTGGCAGGGCCTCAGGGAAGCCGCCTACGAGGCCATGGTGACGACGGTGGCAATCCTCTTGATCGTTGCCGGTGCCAAGGTCTTCGGCAAGGCGATCACGCTCTACCGGATCCCGCAGGATATCTCGGTCTTCATTGGCCAGACCATCGACACGCCGCTCGCCTTCATTCTGGTGGTCTCCGTCGTGCTGCTGATCATGGGCCTGGTCTTCGAGGCGCTTTCCATGGTGCTGATCATGACGCCCGTGCTGCTGCCTGCGGCGCTGGCGCTGGGCTTCGATCCGGTCTGGTTCGGTGTCTATATGGTGGTGATGGTCGAATGCGCGCTGATCACGCCGCCGGTCGGGCTCAATCTCTATGTCATCCAGTCGGTCGCCCGCTCGTCGCTTGCGGATGTCTCGCGCGGGGTGCTGCCGTTCCTGGCGCTGATGCTGGTGACGGTCGGCGTGCTTTACGTCTGGACCGATCTGGCGCTTTATCTGCCGTTCAAATTCTGAAGGATCTCCCATGCCGTCTCCGGCGGAAAATCTCAAGAAGCTGCTGGCGCAGCCAAAACTCCACGTCATGCCGTGCTGCTATGACGCGCTTTCGGCCAAGCTGATCGAACAGGCCGGGTTCGAGCTGACTTTCATGTCCGGCTTTGCCGCCTCCGCCTCGCGGATCGGGCAGCCGGATCTGGGGCTGATGTCCTATTCCGAGGTGCTCGACCAGGCGCGCAATATTGCCGACGCCATCCGCATCCCGCTGCTGGCGGACGGCGATACGGGCTACGGCAATGCCATGAACGTGCGCCGCACGGTGACCGGCATGGCGAAGGCCGGTGCGGCGGCCGTGATGATCGAGGACCAGGTGGCGCCGAAACGCTGCGGCCACACGCCGGGCAAGGCCGTAGTTTCGCGCGCGGAAGCCTTCGACCGCATCCGTGCCGCACAGGATGCCAAGGAGGCAGGTGCCGATATCCTGATCCTTGCCCGGACCGATGCCCGCCACGAGCACGGTCTTGCCGAAGCGATCGAACGGGCGGCGAGGTTCAAGGAACTCGGTGCGGATATTCTCTTCGTCGAAGCGCCGAAGACCGTCACCGAGATGGAGGAGATCTGCCGGGAACTGCCTGGCCCGAAAATGGCAAATATCGTCGAAGGCGGCGAGACGCCGGATCTCTCCCACAAGGAGCTTCAGGAGATTGGCTACGCCATTGCCGCCTATCCGCTGACGCTCATGGCCAGTGCCATGAAGGCGATGGTCAGATCGTTGGAACAGTTGAAGTCGGACCAGCCACGGACCCAGGACCTGATGAACTTCAAGGATCTTCGGGAGCGGATCGGCTTCAATGACTATTATGAGGTTTCAGCACGGTACGAAACGTCGAAGCGGGAGTAACCGTTCTTGCCTGGAAGCTGCCGTTCCCGTCATTCGTCCAGAACGGATGCGGCGCAATCGAGGACGCTTCCCATAGGGCATTCAGCAATCTAAGGTCACATATCAGCGTTCCAACAGTCTGAGGTGTGCCATGTCGTCCAGTCTCTTTCGCGTGAACATCAACCGGCGTCTTTTTCTTGCTGGAACGGCCGGTACTCTGGTTTTGCCGGGACTCCTCACGACGCTTGCCAGAGCACAAAGCGAGCGGCCTGCGCTGACCATCCCTCAGCAGGTTTTTCCCGATGCGAAAGGCGAGATTTCGCTCACCGCGATGACGGGGGAGATGACCTTCGTCAACGGATTGAAGACGCCGACCTATGGCATCAACGGACCGTTTCTGGGCCCGGCGATCCGGATGCGCCGCGGTAATTCCGTGACGTTGAATGTCGAAAACCGTGTCGATCAACCGATCACCATGCATTGGCACGGATTGAAAATTCCAGGCGCTGACGACGGCGGCCCGGCGGAAGTGATCAAGCCGGGCGCGTCGTGGTCTCCAACGATCAAGGTCGATCAGGTGGCGTCGACGTGCTGGTTCCATCCGCATTATTATCCGACAACTGCCGAACTCGTGCTGCGCGGGCTTGCGGGTCTCTTCATCATTGACGATGACGAAGCCGATGCACTCGGGCTGCCGTCGGAATGGGGTGTCGACGACATCCCGGTCATCCTGCAGGACAGGCGGTTTAATGCCGACGGCTCGATTTTTCAGCGGTTCAACCTGGCCGCGATCACGGTCGGATATGTCGGCGACACGATGCTGGTCAATGGTGCGGTCTATCCGCAGGCCCGCACGGCGAAAGGCTGGCTGCGATTGCGAATCCTGAACGGGTCCGATGCGCGCAGCTACAAGCTGGCGCTGACCGGCGACAAGTCCTTCTTCGTGATCGGCAGCGATGGCGGCCTGTTGCAGGAACCGGTCGAGATGACCGAACTCCAGGTACATGCCGGCGAACGGTTTGAACTGCTGGTCGATGCCAGAGACGGCAATGCTTTCGATCTCGTGACCCATCCTGTCGACCAGATGGCGATGAACCTGCCGCCCTTCGACAAGGTGCTGCCCCTGGTGACCTTTCTGCCGGACGGCAAGGAAGGAGCAGGGAAGCTTCCGGATTTCCTCGCCCAGCTCGAGCCGTTGGCGGATCTTTCCAATGACCCGGCCCAGACGCTCAATTTCGGCATGAACCTCGACAAGGAGGGAATGAAGCCCTTCATGATGGCCGGGCTGCCAAAGCTTATGGCGACAGGCGAGGCGAATCCGGAGATCGTGGCCGCGGTCACCAAACTGATTGCCGACGGTCCGGCACTTTCCGACGATGTTCAGCTTTCGGCGAATACCGTCAACGGCAAATCCTTCGATATTGAACGCGTGGACTTCGATGTCGCCATGAACAAGGACCAGCGCTGGCAGTTTTCTGAAGGCACCGACGCCATGCTGCATCCTGTCCACCTGCATGGCTGCCAGTACCGCATTCTCGCGGTGAACGGAAAAGCGCCATCCGCGCATCTGGCCGGGTGGAAGGATACGATGCCGATCGAGAAGGGCGGAACGGTGGATATTCAGGTCCGCTTCGAATATCCGGCGACGAAAGACAAACCCTATATGGCGCACTGCCACATCCTGGAACATGAAGATTCCGGGATGATGGCCGCGTTCACGGTGAGCTGACGGCGTCCGTCTGCCCGGCCATCGAACCGCCCTGCCAATCTGCGGAATGCACCGCATTGTCCTGCTCGGTGTTGTATTTGATGCAGATGGAGTGATAGATCCTGCGCGACACGGACGTTGTAACGGAAACATTGAATGCAGGGCGAGATGCGCCGAAGACCTTCGCTGTCGCTGCCGATCCTGCGAACATCGCGCGACCAGCACCGGAACGGCACACTAACGCTGGGCAATTTGCTGTCCGCACTGGGCGAGACCTCGTTCGGCTGGGCAATCGTGCTGTTTTCCCTGCTGACCCTTCTGCCGTTGCCGCCCGGTTCCTCTCTCATTACCGGTCTTCCCGTACTCGTCACGACGTTCCAGATGGTGCTCGGCTTTCCTCATGTGAAACTGCCCAGGCCGCTGGCGCGCCTTTCGCTCAATCATACCAAGCTGAGGCGCACGCTGGCACGCATGCGTCCCGTCACGCGCCGGCTGGAGCGCATGCTGGTTCCGCGATACGAGGGTCTGTTCGCGGCCAGACATGAGCGGATGCTCGGGCTGGCGCTCTTCGTGATTGCGTTCGCACTGTTTCTGCCCGTGCCGCTCAGCGGCTGGTTTCCGGCGACGGCGCTGTTCATTGCCGGCGTCGGCATCGTTGAGCGCGACGGGCTGGTGCTCATCATTGGTCTTTCGCTTGGTCTGGCCTCTGTATTGCTTACCGCCGCGATCCTGATCTCGATTGCAATCAGTACGAACGCGCTGATGGTTTGACGCGAAGGCAAATGCAAGGGTCGATGACAGCGGAGTGGGTTTGAAGGCCGTTGTGAGATGTCGACGATGTACGAGGCCTCGGAACGGGAGTGATAGGCTCCTCACCCGTCGTCATTCCGGACAAGTGCTGCTCGTGCAGCACTTGTCCGGAATGTCGGAAGCGGAAATCCGCCAGCTTCCTTGACTCTTCCGCCCCTTTCAGGCATAGACCCGCCAACTCCGTATGAGTGACTGACATTTCAAGCCGCCGACCGGGACCCGTAAAGGTGTAAAGAGATCCCGGAGGTTACCACCCGACAGCGCGATGCGCCCTCGGGTGTCAAACTGCTTTGCGTTGCCGTATCCGGTTGGATTTGAAGGACGGTTGCCCATATGGTTCGGGAGATTTCCCGAAACGAGACCATTCAAGGACCACTTATGTTTGAAAGCCTGTCCGATCGACTAAGCGGTATTTTCGACAAGCTCACCGGCCGCGGTGCGCTGTCGGAAAACGACGTCAACGAGGCGCTGCGCGAAATCCGCCGCGCGCTGATCGAAGCCGACGTCGCCCTGCCGATCGTACGTTCCTTCACCGACAAGGTGCGCAACCGCGCCATCGGTGCCGAGGTCGTCAAATCGGTGACCCCGGGCCAGATGGTCGTGAAGATCGTTCATGACCAGCTCGTCGAGATGCTCGGCGAAGAGGCCCAGCCGATCGATCTCAATGCGCCGGCACCGGTCGCGATCATGATGGTCGGTCTGCAGGGCTCCGGTAAGACGACGACCACGGCCAAGATCGCCCGCCGCCTGACCCAGCGCGACAAGCGCAAGGTGCTGATGGCTTCGCTCGACACCCGCCGTCCGGCGGCGCAGGAGCAGCTGAAGGTTCTGGGTGAGCAGAACGGCATCGACACGCTGCCGATCGTCGCCGGCCAGGGTCCGGTGGAGATCGCAAAGCGGACGATGTCCGCGGCCAGGCTCGGCGGTTATGACGTCGTGCTGCTCGACACCGCCGGCCGCACGCATATCGACGAGCCGCTGATGGTGGAGATGGCCGAGGTCAAGGCCGCGTCCCAGCCGCATGAAATCCTGCTGGTCGCCGACAGCCTGACCGGTCAGGACGCCGTCAACCTGGCGAAGAGCTTCGACGAGCGCGTCGGCATCACCGGTATCGCGCTGACCCGTATGGACGGTGACGGCCGCGGCGGTGCGGCGCTGTCCATGCAGGCGGTCACCGGCAAGCCGGTGAAGCTTATCGGTACGGGCGAAAAGTCCGACGCGCTGGAGGATTTCCATCCGCGGCGCATCGCCGACCGCATCCTCGGCATGGGCGATATCGTCTCGCTGGTGGAAAAGGCGGCGGAAGCCATCGACGCGGAACAGGCCGCGAAGATGGCGAAGAAGATGCAGAAGGGTCACTTCGACCTGGAAGATCTCGCCGAGCAGCTGAAGCAGATGGAAAAGCTGGGCGGCATGTCCGGCATGATGGGAATGCTGCCGGGCGTCGGCAAGATGAAGAAGCAGATCGAGGCGGCCAACATCGACGACAAGATGTTCAAGCGCCAGATCGCCATCATCCAGTCGATGACCCCGGAAGAGCGCAAGAAACCGGACCTGATGAAGGCAAGCCGCAAGAAGCGCATTGCCGCCGGGTCCGGCATGGACGTTGCCGACGTCAACAAGCTTCTGAAGATGCACCGCCAGATGGCGGACATGATGAAGAAGATGGGCAAGGGCAAGGGCCTGCTCGGCAAGCTGATGGGCGGCATGGGCGGCGGCATGCCGGATGTCGACCCGAAGCAGCTTGAGGAAATGGCCAAGTCCGGCAAGTTGCCGGGCGGAATGGAATTGCCGAAAGGCCTTCCGGGCGGGCTGCCTGGCGGCCTCGGCGGCGGTCTGCCGCCGGGCATGGGCATGCCGGGACTTCCCGGTCTTGGCGGTCCGAAACTTCCCGGGCTCCCGGGTATGGGCAAGGGCAAGAAACGATGAGCGAAGCAGAACGTCAGCTGGGCGAAAGCGCAGCCTTGAGCGAGCTGAAAGCCCTTCGTGCCTCCATCGACAACATCGATGCGGCGCTCGTCCACATGCTCGCAGAACGGTTCAAGTGCACCCAGAAAGTGGGTGTGCTGAAGGCCACGAACGACCTGCCGCCGGCTGATCCGGGGCGGGAAAAATTTCAGATCGAACGGCTGCGGCAGCTTGCCAGCGACGCCCATCTCGATCCTGACTTTGCCGAGAAATTCCTGAACTTCATCGTCAGGGAAGTGATCCGGCACCATGAAGCCATTGCCGCTGAAGCCGGCAACTGAACAAACTGGAGACTAAAATGGCTACGAAAATTCGCCTTGCACGTGGCGGTTCCAAGAAGCGTCCGTACTACCGCATCGTTATTGCCGACATCCGCGCTCCGCGCGATGGCCGCTTCATCGAAAAGGTCGGTTCCTACGACCCGATGCTGCCGAAGGATTCCGAGAACCGCGTCGTTCTGAACGTCGAGCGCATCCAGCATTGGCTGGACGCCGGCGCAAAGCCGACCGACCGCGTTCACCGCTTCCTGGACGCTGCCGGCCTGCTGAAGCGCGAGCCGCGCAACAACCCGAAGAAGGCAGAGCTCGGCGCGAAGGCCAAGGAACGCGTTGAAGCAAAGCGTCAGGCTGAAGAAGAAGCAGCCGCTGCTGCTGCCGAAGCTGCTGCCGCTGCAGACGCACCGGCTGAAGAAGCTGCTGCTGAATAAGCTGAACAACAAGATGTGTGTGGCCGCGTTCGATCGCCTGAAGGGATCCTTTTGAGATGACGTCTTCCGACGATCAGAAGGTGCTGATGGCCAGGATCGGCGCGGCCCACGGCATTCGCGGGGAAGTGCGGGTCAAGCCCTATGGCGACGACCCGCTTTCCTTTGCCGACTACGGCAGTCTCACGACGAAGGACGGCAAACGGGTCTTCGAAGTGGAAAAGGCGCGGGTGCAGAAGACGGTGGTGGTGACCAAATTCAAGGGCATTACCGACCGCAACCAGGCGGAAGCACTGAACGGCGTCGATCTCTATATCGACCGCGACCAGCTGCCAGAACCTGACGAAGACGAATTCTACTATTCCGACCTGACCGGCCTGGCCGTCCTCGATCAGAGCGGCCAGACGCTCGGCGCTGTGATAGCCGTGCAGGATTTCGGTGCCGGTGATCTTCTGGAAGTGCGGCCGAAGCGCGGCCGGAGCTTCTACGTGCCCTTCACGAAGGAATTCGTGCCGGAGATATCCCTTGAAGAGGGTCTGGTGCGGGTGGATCTTCCGGAGGACTATTTCTCCGAAGGCACGCCGGAACCCTCGGAAGGCTCGCCCGAAAGATAACGGGTGCGTACGGGTTCCAGACCCATTTCTCCCAGATCCAGATCCGGCTTCACATCCGCGACCGCCTGCCGGGCCTCGGACCGGGTCAACGCGATCAGGGCGACGATCAGCGCAACGCCGATGCCGTTGGCCACCGCATCCTGCAGCGACATTTCGTGATTGGGCAGGAAACCCTGCACGAATTCGCCAAGAAGACCCATGCTGAAGGCAACAACGGCGGAAATGCGCAGGCGGCAGCAGAAGAGCGCGTGGATCGACAGGGTCAGGAGGGCGAAAAAGCCGATATGGATCACCTTGTCGTAAGGATGGCCGACACCGGTGTTGAAGATGAGGCCGGCCAGGACGCCGAAGGTCATCAGAGCGATCAGCGGCAGGACACGGCTCAGCGAGACATCGAGATAGTCCCGGTCGACGAGACCCTGAACAATACGCGGAAGCCTGAAACGGAAAACTGGAAACCTGACCACGGCAATAGACCCGATTGAAATGCTCTTGTCAGTTTAGACGGTGAGACTTAATCAGGGCTTTCTTTTCCGGCGCACCCCTGATGAATTCGACAGGTTTTTAGGAAAGCGGTAAACGGTCTCTTAACCAAGGAGCGGTTTTGGGACAGGTCCCAAGGGCTTATCGGCAGAACTGACAGGCAAGATGACGTTCAAGGCAACCATTCTGACGCTCTATCCGGACATGTTTCCCGGACCTCTCGGGCAGAGTCTGTCCGGCCGGGCGCTGGACAAGGGCCTGTGGGCGCTGGAGACCAGCCAGATCCGCGACTTTGCCACCGACAAGCACCGCTCGGTCGACGATACGCCCGCCGGTGGCGGTGCCGGCATGGTGCTTCGGGCCGATATCCTGGCCAAGGCCATCGACGCGGCGGCCCCTGCCGACGACCCGCGCCCTCGCCTCCTGATGAGCCCGCGCGGCAAGCCCTTCACCCAGGCCCGCGCGCATGAGCTTGCCGACGGACCCGGCGCCATCATCGTCTGTGGCCGCTTTGAGGGCATCGACCAGCGGGTGATCGACGCGCGCGGCCTCGAAGAGGTCTCCATCGGCGACTACATCCTTTCCGGCGGCGAGATCGGCGCGATCACGCTGCTCGATGCCATCGTGCGGCTGATCCCAGGCGTCATGGGCAACATGGACAGCGCCGAGACCGAAAGCTTCGAAGGCGGCCTCCTGGAGCATCCGCAGTATACGCGGCCGGCCGAGTTCGAGGGCCTCACCATTCCGGAAGTCCTGACCTCCGGCAACCACCAGAAGATCCACGAATGGCGCATGGCCGAAGCCGAACGCCTCACCCGCGAGCGGCGGCCGGATCTCTGGAAGGCCTATATGGCCGATGAGGACGATGTGGATTGAAGAATCCGCATGACAATCCCCGGAAATTCCTGTATACGCCCGCCCAAGCTGGGTGAAGCTGTGTCTTTTCCTTGGAAGGACCTGTGACCTGAAGCAAGGCCGGAAGGCCGAGAAACTTCAGGAAACCCGGTGGACAACACCATGGCCCAAAGTCGGTGAAACCGTTTCCGGACATGCCGGAAAACGCTCTGACCGCTTTGTAATTCAAAAGGGAAATATGCCATGAACATCATCGAGCAGCTCAATGCTGAGGAAATGGCGAAAATCGAAGCGCAGCGCAAGCTGCCGGAATTTTCCCCTGGTGACACCGTTCGCGTCAACGTGAAGGTCACCGAAGGTACGCGTACCCGTACCCAGGCTTACGAAGGCGTCTGCATTGCCCGTTCCGGCGGCGGCATCAACGAGAGCTTCACGGTTCGCAAGATTTCTTACGGTGAAGGCGTCGAGCGCGTTTTCCCGATCTACTCCCCGATGCTGGAAGGCGTGGAAGTCGTTCGCCGCGGTAAGGTTCGCCGCGCGAAGCTCTACTACCTGCGCGACCGTCGCGGCAAGTCCGCCCGTATCGTTGAAAACACCAATGCCCGCTCCAAGCGCCTCAACGAAGAAGTGCGTTCGGAACTGGTTGCTGCCAAGCAGGCCGCCGCGGACGCCAAGCAGGCTGCCCAGGAAGCAGAAGCTGCAGCCGCCGCTGCTGCTGCCGCGGAAACCGCTGCAGAATAAGCCGATCCGGCAGACATGTTTCGAAAAGGCGGTCCTTCGGGCCGCCTTTTTGTTTTGGGCCACGGTTTGGAACATCCCCTCCATCGTCATCCTGGACGCAGCGCAGTGGAGACCCGGGACCGGGGAGCCAAGACAGGTGACGGGTGCAACAAGACCTTCCTCAAACCGCAGCGCAATCGCATAGGTTTGCAAGACGCAGCCAAGCCCCAATTTACCTCTCCCGTTCGGAGAGGCCGGCGCGACCTCGCCAAATGCGATGGCCCTGCCCCGAACCCGGTGCCTCCCCGGTCCCGGTTCAAGTTTCATTTGGCCGGGATAACGATGGTGATGCTGCAATTCGCCGATAAATCCGGATTACCGGTCAATCCGAGTTGAATTCAGCTCAACTCGCGGCGCTTGACCTTCAAGCGGCACTGCGTCATTCACTAGCTACGACAAACGAGGATAGACCCTTGCGGCTGGACGCGCCGCGACGGGCTTCACCGGGCAATCCGCAAACTTCATGATGTTTGACCGTTGCCCGGCTAGACCGAGGAGAGACCCATGGCCAAGGCACGCACGCTCTACGACAAGATCTGGGACGACCACGTGGTCGACATGCAGCCAGACGGTACCGGCCTGCTCTATATCGACCGTCACCTGGTGCATGAAGTCACCAGCCCGCAGGCCTTCGAAGGCCTGCGCATGTCCAAGCGCAAGGTGCGCCAGCCGCAGAAGACGCTGGCCGTTGTCGACCACAACGTACCGACCACCGACCGCCGCCATGGCATCGACGATCCGGAATCCGCGCTGCAGGTGGACACGCTTGCCAAGAACGCGGCCGAATTCGGCATCGAATATTACTCCGAACTCGACATGCGCCAGGGCGTGGTGCACATCGTCGGTCCGGAACAGGGCTTCACCCTGCCCGGCATGACCATTGTCTGCGGCGACAGCCACACCTCCACCCACGGTGCGTTCGGCTCGCTTGCCCACGGCATCGGCACTTCCGAGGTGGAACATGTTCTGGCCACCCAGACGCTGATCCAGAAGAAAGCCAAGAACATGCTGGTGAAGGTCGAGGGCAAGATCCCGGCCGGTGTCACCGCAAAGGACATCGTTCTGGCGATCATCGGCAAGATCGGCACCGCCGGCGGCACCGGCTACGTCATCGAATATGCCGGCGAAGCCATCCGCTCGCTCTCCATGGAAGGCCGCATGACGGTCTGCAACATGTCGATCGAAGCCGGCGCCCGCGCCGGCCTGATCGCGCCGGATCAGACCACGTTCGACTACATCGACGGCCGTCCGAAGGCGCCGAAGGGCGAAGCCTGGGACATGGCGCTGTCTTACTGGAAGACGCTGCACACGGACGCAGATGCCTATTTCGACAAGGTGGTCGAGCTGGACGCTGCCAACCTGCCGCCGATCGTGTCCTGGGGCTCGTCGCCGGAAGATGTCGTCTCCGTGGAAGGCGTGGTGCCGGATCCGGCGGACATCACGGATGAAAACCGCCGCGAATCCAAGAAGCGCGCGCTGGAATACATGGGCCTTACTCCGGGTACGAAGATCACCGACATCAAGATCGACCGGGCCTTCATCGGCTCCTGCACCAACGGCCGCATCGAGGACTTGCGCGCTGCTGCTGCGGTCATCGGCAATCACAAGGTGGCCGCCGGCGTCAGTGCCATGGTGGTTCCGGGTTCCGGCCTGGTGAAGGAACAGGCCGAGGAAGAAGGCCTGGACCTCATCTTCAAGGAAGCCGGCTTCGAATGGCGCGAGCCGGGCTGCTCCATGTGCCTTGCCATGAACGCCGACAAGCTGAAGCCGGGCGAGCGCTGCGCCTCGACCTCGAACCGCAATTTCGAGGGCCGCCAGGGTCACAAGGGCCGCACGCACCTGGTGTCGCCGGCCATGGCTGCGGCTGCCGCGATCGCCGGTCATTTCGTCGACATTCGCGAGTGGACCGCGAACTGATTCGATCCGGAAACGGGCAAATTCAGGGGCGCCTCCGAGCGCCCTTTTTTATTGCGCGGGCAAATTGCCTGCCATGACGCAGAGGAGCCCGGTTTTGCGCAAATGATTCATGGATTTAAGGAAAATCCTTTGCCAGAAAAGACCTATCAACATCTCTGTCCGGAAATGAAATAGACGGGCTTCACAAGACTGTCACCTCGGGCCTACAATACTCCCGTCACAAAAGGACAAGTTCCGCTGTCCGATTGACCGGCCAGGGGACCGTCCGACGCGATCAACGCGCTCTCGGTTGGCACCCGCTTGCGGCCTGTTGGTCCAACGTTAGTCGTGAGAGCACCGTGCCTCGGGGTCTGCCTGGCGCGGGGGCTCCCCGGAATGAGGAGCGGAAGGTGACGATAGCGGTATCGCCGGGAGCGCATCCGGCGTTGGTGCTCAACGCGGATTACCGGCCCTTGAGCTACTATCCCCTGTCCCTGTGGAGTTGGCAGGACACGGTCAAGGCCGTCTTTCTGGACCGGGTGAACATCGTTGCCGAATACGATGCGGCGGTCCGAAGTCCGAGCTTCGAGTTCCGATTACCCAGTGTGGTCTCGCTCAAGAGCTTCGTGAAACCCAGCCGCTTCCCAGCCTTTACCCGCTTCAACGTCTTTCTCCGCGACAAATTCCAGTGCCAGTATTGCGGCTCCAAAGAGGAGCTGACCTTCGATCACCTTGTCCCGCGCTCCAGGGGCGGCCTCACCACCTGGGACAACGTCATCACCGCCTGCTCCCCGTGCAACCTGCGCAAATCCAACAAGTCCTGCCAGCAACTGAACATGTGGCCGATGCACATGCCCTTCCAGCCGACCATCCAGGACCTGCACAACAACGGTCGCGGCTTCCCGCCCAACTATCTGCACGATAGCTGGCTCGACTTTCTCTACTGGGACACCGAACTGGAGCCGTAACGCGGCCGCGGTTCAAACCAGTCGCAGGATATGCTGCAGCAACCGGTCAGATGATCTTTCGGATCACCCCGGCGATTGCTGACGCGCGTCATGGCGTGACAATGAGCAGACTGGCGCCTGTGTGCCGGAAATCGTGAGCGGATACTCCAGGGCCTCGCCTTATCCTTTAAATGCCGGCAGCCGCTACCCTGCGTTGAATTCTACTTTATCTGGACAGCGTCTGGATGTAAAAATGTGCCGAAAACTTGATTGTTAATTGAATCTTAACCAAAAAACACAAGTTAACTCACGCTTTCTTCATAAGTTATGTAGATACTCCGGCTATCTCTTACGAGGTGGCTATGTACAGCTTCCGTTTTTTCTCAAAATCCAAACTATTCGCCCGGTTTCTGACGCAGGAGCAGGGCGCCGTTCTGCCGGTATTCGCGGTGATGATCATCATGATGGTCGTCATCGCCGGATCGGCTTTCGACGTCGCCAGGGTTGTGAATGCCCGGGAGAAGCTGTCTTACGCGCTGGATGCGGCGGCCCTGTCGGTCGCGGCCGAGCTGTCGACCTCTGTCATGACCGACGCCGAGATCAAGACGGCGCTGACGGCTTCCTTCGAAGCCAACCTGAAGGGCCTGGAGTTTCTTGACGACGCGATCAAGAACATAACTTTCACCGTCGACGCCGAGAACGGTCTGGTGACAGTTTCTTCCAAAGCTTCCCTGAAGAACTATTTCATCGATATCGGCGGCTACATGCAAAAGAACCTCGGTCCCGAGGTCTTCGAATTCGGAACGAGTTCCCAGGTCGCCTATTCCAGGTTCGAGGTAGAACTGGCCCTGGTCGTGGACGTGACCGGGTCCATGTCCAGCAGTGACATGAAAACGCTGCGTGACGCTTCCAAAGCGGTCGTCAACATCCTGCTGCCGGAAGACACTGCCGAAAGCGACGCCAAGGTGCGCATTTCCCTCGTTCCCTACAGCCAGGGCGTCAATCTCGGCACCTATGCGAAGAAGGCCAGGGGCGGCGATTACTACAGCGTCAGCGGCACCTGCGTGACCGAGCGTCAGGATTATTCGACCTACAAGGTCATGCTGACGGACGATGCCTATAACTATTACAAGAAATCCAGTCCGCCGCCAGCTCAGACTTTCTTTGGCGGCGGCAGCACAAGCTGTTCGTCGACGTCAAAGCTGGTGCCGCTGACCAAGAGCCGCAGCACCTTGCTGCCGGCGATCGCCGCGCTGACGAACACGGGCGGTACAGCGGGCCAAACCGGCACCGCCTGGGGCTGGTACACGCTGTCGCCGAATTACGCCAACCTGTGGCCGTCAGAGAGTGAACCGGCCGCCTATTCGGATACTGAAACGCTCAAGTTCGCGATCATCATGACGGACGGCGACAACAATCGCTACTATCAGTATGTCGAGACGGAAGAACAGTGCACCAACGTCAAGAAAAACGGAAAGACGGTGAAGGAATGCACCACTGTCGCCGTGAATGCCTGGCGCGAAACCGGAGAATCCGAAGCTTACAGCAATAAAAGCTCAACGCGCTCCCGCGATCTGTGCGCGGCGATGAAGTCGGCCGGGATCGAGGTGTTCGGCGTCTATTTCGGTACCAGCAACAGTTCCGCGGGTGCCAAGAACATGCAGTCCTGTGCCAGCACGGGAAACTATTATCAGGCTGCATCCTCCAGTGAACTGATCAATGCCTTCGCCAACATCGCTAGGAAAATTCAGAAGATTTATCTATCGAAATAAAAGGCTCCGTCCGGAGTATTTCATAAGCAATGTCGATCCTGTGCGAAGGCGGCACTCCATGGATAATGGGGCGCTGTTAACCTTCTGTTTACACTTACCGAAGAGTTCATTTAAGGAAATAGGCACTTTTGTGTAGTAACAGTCTCAAAAACATGAGGCGGTTATGTACAGTATTGGGTTCTACTCGCTAACAAACACCTTGAGGCGCCTGGGTGCGGCGCGCGAAGGCTCGGTATTACCTATTTTTGGCGTCATGGTCATTATGATGATTGTGATTTCAGGGGCTGCTTTCGACGTGGCTCGCACAGTGAATGCTCGCGAAAAACTGTCCTACGCACTCGATGCTGCGGCGCTCTCGGTAGCTTCCGATCTGTCGACGTCCGTGATGACAGACGCGGAAATCACCGCCGCGCTGGGGGATTCCTTTCGTGCGAACTTGAGCGGCGCGGAATTTCTCGACGAGGCAATCAGCAATATCGATTTTACGGTCGATGCCGAAAACGGCGTCGTCACCGTCAGCTCAAAAGCGACGCTCAACAACTACTTCATCGATTTCGGCGGCTATATGCAGAAGAACCTCGGGCCGGAAACATTCGAGTTCGGCACCAGTTCCCAGGTGAATTATTCCCGCTTCGACGTCGAACTTGCTCTGGTGGTGGACGTCACGGGATCCATGTCCGGGGACATGGACACGCTGCGCGATGCCTCGGAAGGCCTGGTTGATATTCTCATTCCCGAAGGCACAGACGAAGACGACGCCAAGGTGCGGATCTCGCTCGTTCCCTACAGCCAGGGCGTCAATCTTGGCAGCAGCTATGCTGACAAGGTGAAGGGAGGGGATTACGGCTATTCCGACGGCAGTGTCTGTGTCACGGAGCGTCAGGATTATGATGACGGGTCGGATGAATACAACGTCCGCTACACCGACGATCCCTACAACTATTACACCAAAACCAAAACGCCACCGAAGGATACGTTCTATGGTGGCGGGAGCAATAGCTGTTCCAAGGACTCTCAGATGATCCCGCTTACCGCGGATCGGGATGAATTGACCGACGCGATTGAGGATCTGGAAGCCAATGGGGGCACGGCAGGGCAGACTGGTGTGGTCTGGGGCTGGAACAGCCTGTCGCCCAATTTCTCAAATCTCTGGCCGTCCGACAGCAAACCGGAACCTTACGAGAACGACCTGGTGCTCAAGTTCGCCATCATCATGACGGACGGCGACAACAACCGTTGGTATGATTTTGTCGAAACACAATCAATCTGTACGGAGTGGAAATGGAACGGAAAATGTAAGAAGTATGAAGATTTTCCGTTGAATGAATGGAAGCAAAAAAGTGAAAGTGAAAGTTATAGCAATAATTCATCGACTGCGCAGCGCGAACTATGCGAAGGTATGAGGGACGCTGGTATTGAGGTGTTTGGTGTCTATTTCGGTTCCAATAACAATTCTGCCGGTGCGCTTAACATGAAGTCCTGCGCCAGTACAGGCAACTACTACCAGGCAACGAGCGCGAGCGAATTGATCGGCGCCTTTGCAAATATCGCCCGGAAAATCCAGTCGATCTACATCTCCATGTAGCGAAAGTCATGTCAGACGGGAGTCAGCTGTTGCAATAAGGTTGAAACAAAAAGCCCGCCGTTCGGCGGGCTTTTTCACTCCAAGAATGACGATCTCTTCTCAATCGCGGTTCTGGCGGTTGTCGATCAGGTCGTCGACGACCGTCGGATCGGCAAGTGTCGAGGTGTCGCCGAGATTGTCGAAGCTGTCCTCGGCGATCTTGCGCAGGATGCGGCGCATGATCTTGCCCGAGCGGGTCTTTGGCAGGCCGGGCGCAAACTGAATCAGGTCCGGCGAGGCGATCGGGCCGATTTCCGAGCGCACATGGGTGACCAGTTCCTTCTTCAAGGCGTCCGTCGGCTCCTCGCCTTCCATCAGCGTGACATAGGCATAGATACCCTGCCCCTTGATGTCGTGCGGATAGCCAACCACGGCGGCTTCCGAAACCTTCGGATGCGAGACCAGCGCGCTTTCCACTTCCGCCGTGCCCATGCGGTGGCCGGAGACGTTGATGACGTCGTCGACGCGGCCGGTGATCCAGTAATAGCCGTCCCCATCGCGGCGGCAGCCGTCACCGGTGAAGTAAAGGCCCTTGTAGGTGGCGAAATAGGTCTGCACGAAGCGTTCGTGGTCGCCATAGACCGTGCGCATCTGCCCGGGCCAGCTGTCCTTGATCACCAGGTTGCCTTCCGTCGCGCCCTCCAGGAACTTGCCTTCCGCATCGACGATGGCCGGCTGGATACCGAAGAACGGCCGCGTTGCCGAACCCGGCTTCAGCGCGGTCGCGCCCGGCAGCGGCGTGATGAGGATGCCGCCGGTTTCCGTCTGCCACCAGGTATCGACGATCGGGCAGCGCTTGTCGCCGACGACGTTGTAATACCAGGTCCAGGCTTCCGGGTTGATCGGCTCGCCGACGGAGCCGAGCAGGCGCAGAGACTTGCGCGAGGTCTTCGTGACATGCTCGTCGCCTGCGCCCATCAGGGCGCGGATGGCGGTCGGTGCAGTATAGAAGATATTGACGTTGTGCTTGTCGCAGACTTCCCAGAACCGGCCCGGCCCCGGATAGGTCGGCACACCTTCGAACATCAGCGTCGTGGCGCCGTTGGCAAGCGGACCGTAGACGATGTAGCTGTGACCTGTGACCCAGCCCACATCCGCCGTGCACCAGTAGATATCGCCTTCGTGGTAGTCGAAGACATATTCATGGGTCATGGAGGCATAGACCAGGTAGCCGCCGGAGGTGTGCATCACGCCCTTCGGCTTGCCGGTCGAGCCGGAGGTGTAGAGGATGAAGAGCGGATCTTCCGCACTCATTTCCGCCGGTTCACAATGGTCGGAAACACGGCCGGCTTCCTCGTGATACCAGACGTCGCGGCCGGACTGCATGGCGATATCGCCGCCGGTGCGTTTCACCACGATGACGCTCTTCACCGGCGCTTTCTCAGCGGCCTTGTCGACATTGGCCTTCAGCGGCACCTTGCGTCCGCCGCGCAGGCCTTCATCCGCCGTGATCACGCACTCGGATGCGCAGTCCTCAATGCGCTGCGCAAGGCTGTCCGGCGAGAATCCGCCGAAGACGATGGAATGAACGGCGCCGATGCGGGCGCAGGCCAGCATTGCATAGGCTGCTTCCGGGATCATCGGCAGGTAGATGGTGACGCGGTCGCCCTTCTTGACACCCTGGCCATGCAGGACGTTGGCGAACTTGTTCACCTCTGCATGCAACTCGCGATAGGTGATGACCTTGTGTTCGTTCGGGTCGTCGCCCTCCCAGATGATCGCCGGCTGGTCGCCGCGCTTTTCCAGATGCCGGTCAACGCAGTTGGCAGAGACGTTGAGCGTGCCGTCCTCGAACCATTTGATCGAAACGTTGTGGTAGTCGTAGGAGGTGTTCTTCACCTTGGTGAAGGGCTTGATCCAGTCGACGCGCTTGCCGTGTTCACCCCAGAACCCGTCCGGGTCTTCTACCGAGCGCTGGTACATCTCCAGATATTTGGCATTGTCGACATGCGCCCGCGCGGCAACGTCCGCGGGAACGGGAAAGACGGACTCAGTCATGTGAAACCTCCCAGAAACAACACTTGGCCGCCGGCGGAAACTCCCCCCACCGCAGCCTGTTTGCCGGGGGCCATTATGCGTATGACCCCTTCAAGCGTCCAGAACCTAAACTTGGTACTTTAGTCGGCGAGTCTTTGGTCTATGGCAAGGCCTAAGACCTTCAATTCTGTACGGAATTATCCGTAGATCCTTACGTCCGCGTCAGCTCAGCCAGCCGATCAGAATGCCCTGAACAAGCAGCACGCCAAGCCAGTGGCCGCCGTCGATCAGGGTCAGGCTCCAGGGCTTGCCCTGAAATCTGTGGTTGACGATCTGCGTGGTCATGACGACGCCGACCCAGATCATCAGGGCCGAAATGATGCCGGTACGGATCGTGGTCTCGCCGGCATGATAGATGATCCCGGCAAAGACGAAGGCGAGCACCGCCTGGCAAAGGAAGGCGGTGCCGAAAAGCACCGGATCCGGCTTCGTCTGCTCTTCCGTGACCCCGGCCGCCTTCATCCAGGGCTTGCCGAGAGCGGTGTACCAGAGCGCACCGAAAACAAATGAAGCGATCGCGGCGGCGGCGACCGCGATCAGGTTGATACCGTCGAACATCATGGGCAACCTCCGCAGTTTTGCCAAAGAGCGTGGTCGGTAAAGTCCGGAAAATCAAGCGGTTGTTGCGTGGCGCCTGTGGTCAGCCCTTCACCCAGACCCCGAGCCGGCCGCAAGGCTCGAAACCGAGCTGGCGGTAGACAGGCAGAACGCTATCGTCGTCCTCATAAGTGCAGATCGGTTTCTGGGCATAGGGTTCCAGCAGGCCGTGGAGCGCTGTGTAAAGCCAGCTGCGCCGGCAGAAGACGTTGGAGAGGCCGACGACCTCCTTGCCCTCGAGCTTCGGTCCGGTGTTGAAGATGCCGCCCGCCTTGATCGTGCCGTCCTTCACCACGGCAGCAAAATCGACGGTCTTCTTTTCCAAAAGCTTCGGCGGAAAGACCGAATGCAGGCTTTCATTTCCGTTCCATCCCGCTAGCCACTTCCGCAAGCCCTCGGAATGAATGATCTTGTGCCAGTCGGTACTGATCGGCGGCCGCTTCTGGCTGACGGGGGGCCGGAACAGCCAGGTGCCGGCAAAGAGCTTGCGGAAGCCGAAGGCCGTCAGGTCAAGCGTGTCGAAACTGTCCTTGACCGCTGCCCCCTGGGGCAACGTGTCTAGTGCACCATATAGGTCGGCGGCAGGTTTGGCGGAAAGCGTGACGATGTTCGGATAAAGCGGCAGCACCTTTTCCCGGGCGATCCAGAAACCGCCGTGAAATTCGGTCTTCGCCCCAGCGGATTTCAAAACCATATCGCACCAGAGCGCATTGTTATGCGCGCAGGCGTCCTGTCTGCCAGCAATCATTTAAGTATCTTATCCGTTCAGCCCACCCTTCTGGACGATGAACTCTACCACGGTTTCGATACCCTCGCCCGCCCTCATGTTGGCGAAGACGAAGGGCCTTTCCTTGCGCATCTTTTTCGCGTCCCGGTCCATGACCTCAAGACTGGCACCGACGTATGGCGCAAGGTCGGTCTTGTTGATGATGAGCAGATCGGAGCGGGTGATGCCGGGGCCGCCCTTGCGAGGGATTTCCTCGCCTGCGGCGACGTCGATAACATAGAGCGTGAGGTCGGCCAGTTCCGGCGAAAAGGTCGCGGCGAGATTGTCGCCGCCGGATTCGATCAGGATCAGGTCCAGGTCCGGGATCGACCGGGTGAGGTCCGCGACGGCGGCAAGGTTGATGGAGGCATCCTCGCGGATCGCCGTGTGCGGGCAGCCGCCGGTTTCGACGCCGCGAATGCGGTCGCTGGTCAGTGCCTGGGCCCGCATCAGCGCCTCGGCGTCCTCGCTGGTGTAGATATCGTTGGTGATGACGGCGAGCGAATAGCGCTCGCGCATGGCCTTGCAAAGTTTCTCGGTCAGCGTGGTCTTGCCGGCGCCAACCGGGCCGCCGATGCCGACTCGCAGGGGACCGTTTTTGGAACTCATGAACGGAACAACCTCGAATACTGGGTTTCATGGGCCATGGAGGCAATATCAGCGAGAAAGGTGGAGGTGCCGAGATCGTCGAGGCCGGCTGCTGCCGCTTCCTTTGCGACCTCGAAGATAACGGGTTCGAGACCCGCCAGCACCTTCTGGCCGTCGCTCTGGCCGAGAGGCACCACACGGACGGCGACGGAGATGAGATTGGCGGCAAACGCATGCAGGAATGCGGTCAGCACCGCACTCTCCGGCAGGTCATGTGCAGCGGCCACGAGGCCGAGCGCCACCGGATAGGGCCAGGGCTCGTCATCTGCGGCTGCCAGCGACCGGAACAGATCTGCAGCCGGTGTCCGCGTTTCCGGCAGCCAGCTCCTGGCGATGGCATCCGCGAAGGCGGTGCCGAGGGCGCACGTCTCCAGGTGACGCTCCTTCGATGGCTGCAAGGCGAGGCCCAGCTCGCGCAACTCACTTATCGCCTGCGTGTCGCTTTTGTTGGCGGCCCGGAAGCTTTCCTTCAACAGGATGGCGTCGCTGCGGCCGGCGCCGAAACGCAGGATGTCTTCCAGCCAGCAGGACAGCTCCGCCGCGCTGGAAACAGCACCTTCATCGATCACCTGCTCCAGGCCGTGGCTGTAGGTGAAGGCGCCGATCGGGAATGCGGGAGACAGGAACGTCTGCAGCCTGAAGAGCGCCGGCAGGGACAGGTCCTCAGTCATGGGAATGTCCGTGGTCATGACCATGGGAATGGGGGTGATGATGTCCGTGGTCGTGGGAATGCCCGTGGGAATGTCCATGTGCATGGCCGTGATCATGACCTTGCGTGCGGCCGTGGCCATAGGCGCCGCCCTCCGGATCGAACGGCGCAGACAGCGGAACGATCCGGCCGCCGAGCTTTTCAACCATGTCCTCGATCACATGATCTCGGCGGATGCGCAGGCTTGCGCCCATCAACTGTGTCGGGAGGTGCCGGTTGCCAAGATGCCAGGCGATCTTGACGAGATGCGCCGCATCCTCGGCAAAGATCTCGACAAGCTCTTCCGGCTCGGCCAGGACCTCGACGATACGGCCGTCGTCCAGCTCCAGCCCGTCGCCGTGCTGCAGATGAACGGCGGAGGGTTCGTCCAGAAGGAAGGTCAGGCCGTCTGCCCCGGTCAGCACCGCCCGGCGGCGATAGCGGTTGTCCAGGTCGAGCGTGACCCTGTCGGCCGGCTCGCCGCTCCAGGTTCCGGCGGCAAGGATCTTGTCAACGCGGATCATGCGGCTTCCATGACCTTTGCCATCATCGCAAGGAAGGCAGCCCGGCCGCTCAGGCGTTTGAAATAGCCGGCGAGCGGACCGTCCTTGGGCAGTTCGAACTTGGCGGCGATTGCCCAGGAAAAGCAGTGGCCGATGATGATGTCGGCGATGGTGAAGGTTTCGCCCATGACAAAGGGGCCATCGCCGAACCGGCCCTCAAGGGTCTTCAGGCCGCGGGCGAACTCCATCCGGCAGACCTCTTTCACGGCGGGAACACGCACGTCTTCGGGATGTATGAAGGTGTTCTTGGCAGCGGTCCAGAGCGCGCCTTCCAGCACATCGACACCGAGCTGGGTGAAACTGTCCTGTTTCGCCCGCTCCAGCGTGCCGGCCGGAAAGGTGAACCTGCCGGACTTGTCGGCGAGATAGGTGCAGATGGCGACGGAATCAGTCAGCGCAGTCCCGTCCGCGATCAGGACCGGCACCTTGCCGTCCTCGGTGAAGGATTTCACCGTGTCCGAATGCGGCAGGGCCGGGTTGAGCTCGTAAGGTTCGCCTAATTCCTCCAGCAACCAGATCACCCGCATGGCGCGGGTGCGCGGAAATCCGATGACCTTATACATATTTTTCCTCTCCCAAACTCTCTGTGACTGAAGTTAGAACAGGAAATAGCGCTGGGCCATCGGCAGGACATCCGCTGGCTCGCAGGTCAGTAGCTCGCCATTGGCACGGACCTCGTAGGTTTCCGGATGGACCTCGATGGCGGGTGTCGCGTCGTTGAGCACCATGGACTTCTTGGAGATGCCGCCGCGGGTGTTCTTGACCGGCAGGACGAGACTGTCGAGACCGGCCTTTTTCTTCACGCCGATGTCATAGGCCGCCTGGGAAACGAAGGTGACCCGGCTCTGGGTCATGGCCTTGCCGAAGGCGCCGAACATCGGCCGGTAATGTACCGGCTGCGGTGTCGGGATGGAAGCGTTCGGATCGCCCATCGGGGCGGCGGCAATGGTGCCGAGCTTCAACACCATGTCCGGCTTCACACCGAAGAATTTCGGGTCCCAGAGCACAAGATCGGCCAGCTTGCCGATCTCGACCGAACCGATGTGCTCGTCGAGGCCGTGCGCGATGGCCGGGTTGATGGTGATCTTGGACATGTAGCGCTTGACGCGGAAATTGTCGTTTTCGCCCGCTTCTTCCGATAGGCGGCCGCGCTGGACCTTCATCTTGTGAGCGGTCTGCAGCGTGCGGATGATCACCTCGCCCACCCGGCCCATGGCCTGGCTGTCCGAGGCAATGATGGAAAAGGCGCCCATGTCGTGGAGAATGTCCTCCGCCGCGATGGTCTCCTTGCGGATGCGGCTTTCGGCAAAGGCGACGTCTTCGGGGATCGAGCTGTCGAGGTGGTGGCAGACCATGAGCATGTCGAGATGCTCTTCCAGCGTGTTGACCGTATAGGGTCGCGTCGGGTTGGTCGAGGACGGCAGCACGTTCATCTCGCCGCAGACCTTGATGATGTCCGGTGCATGGCCGCCGCCCGCGCCTTCCGTGTGGAAGGCATGGATGGTGCGGTTGCGGAAGGCGGCGGTGGTGTTTTCAACAAAGCCGCTTTCGTTGAGCGTATCCGTGTGGATCATCACCTGGACATCGTATTCGTCGGCAACCGAAAGACACGTGTCGATGGCGGCGGGCGTCGTGCCCCAGTCCTCGTGCAGCTTCAAGGCGCAAGCACCGGCCAGGATCTGTTCTTCCAGCGCTGCGGGCAGCGAGGCGTTGCCCTTGCCGGCAAAGGCGAGGTTCATCGGGAAACTGTCGGCCGCCTGCAGCATGCGGGTGATATGCCAGGGCCCAGGCGTGCAGGTGGTGGCGTTGGTGCCGGTCGCCGGTCCCGTGCCGCCGCCGAGCATGGTGGTAACGCCGGACATCAGCGCATCGTCGATCTGCTGCGGGCAGATGAAGTGGATGTGGACGTCGAGCGCGCCGGCGGTCAGGATCTTGCCCTCGCCCGCGATCGCCTCCGTACCCGGGCCGACGACGATGTCGACACCCGGCTGCACGTCCGGATTGCCCGCCTTGCCGATGCCGGTGATGCGGCCGTCCTTGAGGCCGACATCGGCCTTGACGATGCCCCAGTGGTCGACGATCAGCACATTGGTGATGACCGTGTCGACGGCCCCCGCCGAGCGCGGTGCCTGGGACTGGCCCATGCCGTCGCGGATGACCTTGCCGCCGCCGAATTTCACTTCCTCGCCATAGGTGGTGAAGTCCTTTTCCACCTCGATGATGAGATCGGTGTCGGCAAGGCGCAGCCTGTCGCCGGTGGTCGGTCCGAACATGTCCGCATAGGCGGCGCGGGGCATCTTATAGGCCATCACTTGTCTCCAAAGGCGAAACGGAAATCGGCTGGGTCAATTCGCATAGTCCCCGACGGTCGCATCAAGGTCCTCGGTGCGCTTCATGGTGAGGACGATGAGGCAGCTGCGGTAAAGCTCGTTGCCTTGTGTGCCGCCCTTGAAGGGGAAGCTGTAGGCTGCGCAATCCTTGTCGGCATAGGCCTTCCAGGCGGCCTGGGCCTCGTCCAGCGCGGCGGGCGCACCCTTCAGATGCTCGGGCAGGTCCGCATCCATCTCGGTGAGCTTTGCTCTCAACCGGTCGAGGGCTTCGTTCATGCGCGCCTCGGCTTCGCCGAGAGCCTTTTCGGCGCAGTATGTCCGCTCCGAATTGTTGAGCGGATAGCCGCAGTCGACGTTTTCCTGCGCGAAGGCCGGAGCGCCCGGAGCAAGGGCCGGCAGCAGGCAGGCAAGTGCGGCGGATATCAGGCGGTGCGCGCGCATCAGTTGCCAAACCCCACAATGAGTTCCTGCAGTTCCCCGATCCGCCGGCGGGTCAGATCGGCGCGGCAGCCATAGATCAGCATCGGCTCCATGGTGCCGCCCCGGGCCAGAAACCCGTAGGCGTCGCAGGCGTTGTCGCGATAGGGGATCCAGGCGCGCTGGGCGTCGCGCAGCTTGTCTTCCGCACCCTTCAGGTAATCCGGCAAATCGCTGTCGGTCGCGCGCATCTTGTCCATGGCGGCCTTGTAGACCGTGTTCAGCTCCATATCGGCCTTCTCCCAATCCTGATGGGCGCATTGGGTCATCTCAAGCTGAGTCATGGCATCGCTGCAATCGGCGACATCCTGTGCGCCCGCCGAAACAGCCGTGGCGAAAAGCAGCGCAATTCCCGCAAGGCAACGCAACATGGTACCTCTCCCGGCGCTCAAAGCGCGCCCATGACCTTCTGGTTAAAGCCGTAGACCGTGCGGCCGCCCCGGTAGGGAACCAGGGTCACCGAGCGGGTCTGGCCCGGCTCGAACCGCACGGCGGTGCCGGAGGGGATGTCGAGCCGCATGCCTCTGGCCTTGTCGCGGTCGAAGGAAAGTCCCTCGTTGGTCTCGAAGAAATGATAGTGGCTGCCGACCTGGATCGGCCGGTCGCCGGTATTGGCAACGTCTAGTGTCACGGTCTCCAAGCCGCTGTTCAGCTCGATCTCGCCAGCGGCGGGGAAGAGTTCTCCGGGGATCATGCGTCTCTCCTTCAAAAATCGGTCAGCGGATCGGTTCGTGCACCGTGACGAGCTTGGTGCCGTCCGGGAAGGTCGCTTCCACCTGCACGTCGTGGATCATCTCGGCGATGCCTTCCATCACCTGGTCGCGGGTGAGCACCTTGGCCCCGGCCGCCATCAGGTCGGCAACACTGCGCCCGTCGCGAGCCCCCTCGACCACGAAATCGGTGATCAGCGCGATGGCCTCCGGATAGTTCAGCTTCACACCCCGCTCCAGGCGGCGGCGGGCTACCATCGCGGCCATGGAGATGAGCAGCTTGTCCTTTTCGCGCGGCGTCAGGTTCATCTAAGAAGTCCTCCAGATCAGCAGGACCAGACCCGCGGCAGCGGGGCCGCGCGGTATCCGGTCAGAAATTGGGTCAGGGCCGTACGCAGGGCGCGGCCGTCCGGCGCGACGAAACGGGCAACCAGCAGGCCGTTCCAGGCGCTGGCCGCGGCTGTTGCCGAACCGTCCGGCAGATCGGCAACCAGACGCCGGGCAAGATCGATGCGGTCGCCGGCATCAAGAGCACAATCGGCAAAGGTTGCAAAGGCAAGGGCGCCGGAAGCGGTGGCGGATCCGCTCAGGGCACGGGCCGGATCGCCGTCGAGGCGGATGTCGTCGGCAAAGACCAGCCTGCCGTCGCGGCGCAGGCGCCAGCTGTCGCGGAAGAAGACCGAGCGGACCGTCTCGCCCATGGCCTTGCGGCCGATGAGCACGGATTCCACCATCATCATCCGGGCGTCGCCTTCAAGCTCTGCCTGCAGCGACCGGCGGAGGCCGGAAGCTTCAAACAGGATCGTTTCCTGGGGCAGCCATTCCACGGTCGCACCGGCGCCTGCCGCAAAACGCCCCGTCACTTTTGCGGAACCGCTGATGCTGCGATAGGCGCGCTCGGCGGTCTGGCTGGTCACAATTGCGTGTGTGCCGGCGTCCGCGGCCACGTCGTAGTCGAGCCTGTCGCCGCCGGTGAGGCCACCAGCGGTGTTGATGAGGACGGCGGTGGCGGGCGTGTCATAGACCCTGGGCAGGCGGATCTTCGCCGAGCCGCGCTGATAGAGATCGGCCAGCCGCGTCGTGCCGCCGGACAGCGCGAATCGCACCCGCGCGGCGCCGTCGACGCGCTGCATGGGCCTTGCGTCCGCAACCGAAACCGATGCACTGGCAGCATCATACATGAAGTGACCGTCCCCCGAGGGTCTCGAGACGTTTCGTCATTCTCATATTCTATTCCATCTGGCGCGGGCCCTTTGGCACTGGCCATTCAGGTCCCGGCCAACTTGGTCCCGGGTCCTGCCGGGATGCAAGGGGCAGAATGCCCTCGGCAATCTTAGCAAGAGGCGGGCCAAGGCGGCCATCCGGTGCCGGTTCGCAAAGCCAGCACGAAAAGTGCCCTGATTCCCGCAGCTTACCGTCAACGCAGCGTAAGCTTTGCTTAAAAATTCAGCAATTGCCAAAAAGATTGGCGTGGGACTCATTTGCAGAGGGGCTTGCCCTTGGGGGTCCGATCCGGTTTTTATGGGCGCTGCCGTTCCACAACCTGCCATCGCCGAACGGGCGAGAGGTTTTGCGCGGGACGGCAAGCGAGGGACACCGTGTTTGCAAGCCCTATTGGCCGTCTGACTGCCGTCTGCCTCACCGTGACTGCGCTCCTCGCGGGCCTGTCCGCGGGCCCGGCACGGGCGGATATCGGCGCCTATGTGCTGATCGACGCCAATTCGGGCGCCGTGATCGAGCAGGAAAACGCCACGCGCAAATGGTACCCGGCCTCACTCACCAAGATGATGACGGCCTATGTCACCTTCAAGGCGATCCGGGAAGGCCGGATCACCCTCAACACCGCGGTGGTGCAATCGGCCAATTCGGCGGCCGAGCCGCCGAGCAAGATGGGCTTCAAGGTCGGCACGCGTTTTACCGTCGATACGGCGCTGAAGATCATCCTGATCAAGTCGGCAAATGATGTCGCGGTGGCACTGGGGGAAGCCGTCGGTGGTTCGGAAGCCAGTTTCATCACCTTGATGAACGCGGAAGCCAACCGCCTCGGCATGAAGGACACCCGGTTCACCAATCCGCACGGGCTGCCGGACAACAGCCAGGTCACCACGGCGCGGGACATGGCGATCCTTGCCATGGCGCTCCGGCGCGACTTTCCTGAATCGCGGGACTTCTACGCCCATCCGGGCCTGCGTTTCGGCAAGAAGACGCTGCGCTCCGCCAACCGGGAATTCCTGATGCGGGTGCCGGGCGCCAACGGCATGAAGACGGGCTATATCTGCAATTCCGGCTATAACGTCGCCGCCTCCGTGACACGCAGCGGCAAGACGCTGATCGGCATCGTTCTGGGTGCGGGCTCGGGCCTGGAGAGGACCGCCTTCGCCCGCCAGCTTTTCGACGACGGCTTCCGCAAGCGCGGCGGCCAGAAGATCACCCAGCTGTCCGGTCCCGTCGGCAGCGCGCCGGCCGACGGCTATTGCCGCCGCAACAAGAGCCCCGGCCCGAAGGGCTATATGGCCCGCTTCGACATGGAAAAGGAAAAGCAGGGCGGCTTCCTGTTCTTCGGCAAGGCGAAACAGCCGGACGAAGACAAGCTCGACGCCAGCGGCTTTACGCTTTCCAACGGCAAGCCGGACTGGAACAAGATCCTCGACCGCACGCTGGGCCCCCGCCGCATTGCCTATAGGCCGCTTGAAGTCGGTCTCGGCAATCCGAAGGGCACACCGGCCGTCAGCGCCTCCGACTCGGACGGCGTTTCCGACGATGCGGGCGAGCCGGAAGCCGTGATCGCGGGTGAGGACCTGCCGGCCGAAGACGTGCCGATGCCGGTCGCCAACCCCGTGCGCCGGGCGGAAAACGAGATCCGCGCCAAGCTTCAGCAGACGGCCACGGCCGCCGCCCCCGCGGCGGCTGCAAGTATCGCCCAGGAAACGCCGGACCAGCGTCCGGGCGCCGCGGTCGATGTCAGCCAGACGTCGCCGGGATCGATCTTCCGCAAGGGGCTCGATTTCACCGTCCCCGTCCCGGCTCCAAGTCCACGCAAGTAAGCAGCTGTAAAACTGAGCGTTAAATCCGTGGCCGGGACGCCGCGTAAACGGGCATTAACCTTTTATTTACGCTGCTCCTTAACACTGCGGTAAGCATTTTTCTGGCAATGGCGTGCCCTGCCGGGACTTGCGAGTGCGGCGTTCAGATCGGCGGTCGTTCAACTGGACCCAGGTGACCGGCCACAAGCTGATCGATCTTAAATATGAGAGCATCTTGCGTGCGGTCTTCCGAACCCAGGATGCTCCGGAGTACCTCGCGGCATAGGACATGCCGGGATAACAGATCGAGAAATCGCATGATGATTGAACCGAGATCCACCGCCACTATCCGGGCCCTCGCCAGCCTTGCGGAACTGTCCGCCAATCAGCTGGAGGACGGGGTCGACGTCGAACAGGTGATCGCCACCCTGCGCAAGGCCGCCGAAGCGGTCCGCCTGGTTGTCGATGTGGAAGACGCGTTCGACGACGAGGACGACAACTTCGAAACCGGCACGCTCGAAGCTTCGGACGACACCGAAGAGACGGACGCGCCGGAAGAGACCGATATCGTGCAGGACCTGACGCCGATGGATCTCGCCGAAGAAGACGCGGACAACAAGATCGTCGCCCTCGACAGGAAAGACGCCGAAGAGCTCGCAAAAGAAGAAGAAGTCACCGTCCTCAACGCGGGCTGATTTTTCTCCGGAGGCTGGGTGACCGGCCAGACCGGCTAACTCCCTCCTAACCGCATTCAGGGCGGCGGCTTATTCGCGACGTCCTGATCGCGCGCCTTCGAAGCCTCCCCCCTCGAAGTCACCCCGGACAAGCGCAGCGTAGATCCGGGGCCTACTCGCAGCGCCACTTGCGAATGTGGGCGATGTTTGCGGAAGACGTTCTGCCCTGTCCCATCTCTCTGGAAACGAGTAGGCCCCGGGTCTCGCGATGCTCGCCCGGGGTGACACTGTGGTTCTCCGCATGGTCTGTCTTTGCCGGCCCCAAAGCCGCTGAAAAGGGCACGGGTCAACTCCCTCTCCCCCCGAAACGTAAGGATAGGAGAGGGTTGGGGCGAGGGGACAAACCTCTCCGGAACTCACGAGCTTCTGCCCCCTCACCCGGCGCGGCCGCGCCGACCTCTCCCAATGGGAGAGGTGACTTGGGGACCCCGCTTTCCGGTGCAATCAAATGCGATAGACCTGCATTCGCATTGATGGCACCGGCATATTCGCGACGTCATGATCGCGTGCCTTCCATGCCTCCCCCTCGAAGTCACCCCGGACAAGCGCAGCGCAGATCCGGGGCCTACTCGCAACGCCACTTGCGACAGCACGCGACGTTTGCGGAAGACGCTCTGCCCGCTCCCCCTCTCTGGAAACGAGTAGGCCCCGGGTCTCGCGATGCTCGCCCGGGGTGACACCTGCGGTTTTCCGCATGGTCTGTCTTTGCCGGCCCCAAAGCCGCTGAAAAGGGCACGGGTCAACTCCCTCTCCCCCCGAAACGTAAGGATAGGAGAGGGTTAGGGTGAGGGGCGAACCTCTCCGGAACACACGAGCTTCTGCCCCCTCACCCGGCGCGGTCCGCCGACCTCTCCCAATGGGAGAGGTGACTTGGTCTCTCAGGCGGCCTCCTGAGATGAAAGTCTCCACTCCTGTCCGAACCAACCGGTGTGACACTTGAAAGCGGGGGCATCGATTGCGCTGGCCCGTCACTCGGCCTATGTGTTTCGCCAAGAGCTGCTGTTGATGCGGCACCAAACGGAGACACGTCATGGCCTCGCCGACACCGGCCCCAGAAGGCACTTTGTTAGGCATCTCGCCAGGCACCGCACAACGCGGCCCGAAGCCCCCTATTCCGCTTTCCGTCCTGACCGGTTTTCTGGGCGCGGGCAAGACCACGCTTTTGAACCGGATCCTGAAGGACCCGGCGATGGCGGATACGGCGGTCATCATCAACGAATTCGGCGAGATCGGCCTCGATCACCTCTTTGTCGACCAGGCGGGCGACGGCATTGTCGAACTGGCCTCCGGGTGCCTGTGCTGCACCATCCGCGGCGACCTGGTGACGACGCTGGAAAACCTGTTGCGCCGGCTGGACAACGGCCGCGCCGAGAAGCTCAGCCGCGTCATCGTCGAGACGACAGGCCTTGCCGATCCGGCGCCGATCCTGCACACGGTGATGCTGCATCCCTATCTGGTGATGCGCTACCGCCTGGAAAGCGTCATCACGCTGGTCGATGCGGTCAACGGCCTCTCGACGCTGGACGAGCATGAAGAAGCCCGCAAGCAGGCCGCCGTTGCCGACCGGTTGGTCTTCACCAAGACCGATCTTCTGGAAAGCGCGGACGCCCGGGCTGGTTTCGAGGCGCTGACGCAGCAGCTTCTGGGTCTGAACCCCGGGGCGAAACGCCTGGACGCGCAGTTCGGCGACGCGACCCCGGACAATCTCTTCAATGCGGGGCTCTACGACCCGAAAAGCAAAATCCCGGATGTCGCTGCCTGGCTCAACGCGGAAGCCTATGAGGCGCCGCATGATCATGGGCATCATGATCATCACCACGGGCACGATCACGGGCACCATCATCACGACGTGAACCGCCACAGCGACTCGATCCGCGCCTTCACCCTGTCGACGGACCGGCCGGTGCCGGCCTCGGCGCTGGAAATGTTCCTGGATCTGTTGCGCTCCGCTCACGGGCCGAAGCTGCTTCGGGTCAAGGGCATCGTGCAGCTGCGGGAAGATCCGGACCGGCCCGTCGTCATCCACGGCGTCCAGCACGTCTTCCACCCGCCGGCAACCCTCGCCGCCTGGCCGGACGACGACCACCGCACCCGCATGGTCTTCATCACCAAGGACCTGCCGGAAGGCTTCGTGCGCAAGATGTTCGAGGCTTTTTCGGGTGCTCTCCTGCCCGACACACCGGATCACCAGGCCCTCACGGAAAATCCGTTGGCAGTATCGGGCTTCACCAGCCCGCTGCGGTGAGTTGTGCGACCACTCAAGGACAGCCCGACCACCAACTCAGCCTCATCCTGAGGAGCCCGGCGAAGCCGGGCGTCTCGAAGGATCGGCCACGCACTCAGGAACAAGCGGCCCATCCTTCGAGACGGGCCTCTCGGCCCTCCTCAGGATGAGGTTTTTGGTGTGGGCAAGGCTGTGGGGATGACCGGCCTGGTGAGGTGAACAGGGAAAAAAATCAGAGACCAAGACAGCCCCTCCACCCATTCCGCCTCATCCTGGGGAGCCCGGCAAAGCCGGGCGTCTCGACCCCCTCAGGATGAGGTTTTTGGGGTGGCAAGGCTGTGGGGATGACCGGGCTACACCAGCCCGCTGCGGTGAGTTGTGCGACCACTCAAGGACAGCCCCACCACCAACTCAGCCTCATCCTGAGGAGCTGCGCAGCAGCGTCTCGATGGATCGGCCACACACTCAGAGCCAAGCGGCCCATCCTTCGAGACGGGCCTCTCGGCCCTCCTCAGGATGAGGTTTTGGGGTGGCATTGCTGTGGGTTTGACCGGGGTTCACCAACCCCTGCGGTGAGATGCAGATCCACACCAGGACAGCCTTACCACCAGTTCAGCCTCATCCTGAGGAGCTGCGCAGCAGCGTCTCGAAGGATCGGCCACGCACTCAGGAACAAGCGGCCCATCCTTCGAGACGGGCCTTTCGACCCTCCTCAGGATGAGGATTTTGGGGTGGGCAAGGCTGTGGGGATGACCGGGCTACACCAGCCCGCTGCGGTGAGTTACCAGTTCCACCAGGACAGCCTCACCACCACCTCAGCCTCATCCTGAGGAGCTGCGCAGCAGCGTCTCGAAGGATCGGCTACTTGCTCAGTCTTTCCTTGACTTCCTGCCCCGCTTTGACAATTCAGGCAGAAGCTCGAAGTCGCCGCGGATCAGCGCCTCTTTCTTCTCCCGCCGCCATCCCTTTATTTGCCGTTCGCACTCAATCGCTTCGGTTATGCGTTCGAAATGGCAGTTGAAGACGAGTTCGACAGGCCGATGCCGAGCCGTGTATCCGTCATAAAGTCCCTGCTGATGCTCGCTCACCCGGCTTTCGAGATCTTTTTTGGTGACTCCGGTGTAGTAGCTGCCGTTGGAGCATTTGAGGATATAGACGGTTGCGCTCATGCAAGTTGCGTATCACGGTCCTGAAACTTAAGGGAGTTTTTTCAGGCAGGCGGCCCTCCTCAGGATGAGGTTTTTGGGGCGGCAAGGCTGTGGAGATGACTGGCCTGGTGAAGTGAACAGGGCAAAAAATCAGGGCCAAATCAGCCCCTCCACCCATTCCGCCTCATCCTGAGGAGCCCAGCAACGCCGGGCGTCTCGAAGGATCGGCCACACACTCCGGAGCCAGGCGGCCCATCCTTCGAGACGGGCCTCTCGGCCCTCCTCAGGATGAGGGAGTGGCGGGTTGACGCCCCGGTTTACGCCGGAACGCTCGGGTATTTCATGCCGGCGACTTCCTGCATCAGGCGGATGACCTGGGTGCTGTAGCCGGCTTCGTTGTCGTACCAGACGTAGAGAACCAGGCGGTTGCCGTCGACGATGGTGGCCTGGCTGTCGACCACGCCGGCATGGGTGGAGCCGACGAGGTCGGAGGAAACCAGTTCGGTGGACGCCGTGTAGTCGATCTGGTCCTGCATCGGCGACTGGACGGAAATGCCGCGCAGGTAGTCGTTCATTTCCCTGGCCGTCGTCTCGCGCTTCAGGTTGAGGTTGAGGATCGCCATGGAGACATTGGGGATCGGCACCCGCACCGCGTTGCCGGTCAGCTTGCCCTTCATTTCCGGCAGGCACTTGGCGACGGCGCTGGCCGCGCCCGTGCTGGTCAAGACCATGTTCAGCGGTGCTGCACGGCCGCGGCGGTCGCCGCTGTGGTAGTTGTCGATCAGGTTCTGGTCGTTGGTGAAGGCGTGGATGGTTTCCACGTGGCCGTTCTCGATGCCGAACTCGTCGTTGATCACCTTCAAGACCGGCGTGATGGCGTTGGTGGTGCAGGAGGCCGCGCTCAGGATGCGGTCAGCGGCCGTGATGTCGCCGTGGTTGACGCCATAGACGATGTTCTTGATGCTGCCCTTGCCCGGCGCGGTCAGGATCACCTTCGCGGCGCCCGGGCATTTCAGGTGCTTGCCAAGGCCGTCCTCGTCGCGCCAGATGCCGGTGTTGTCGACCACCAGCGCATTCCTGATGCCAAACTTTGTGTAGTCCACCTCGGCGGGCGAATTGGCATAGATCACCTTGATGGTGTTGCCGTTGGCGATGATGGCGTTGTTTTCTTCGTCAACAGTAATAGACCCGCTGAAGGCGCCGTGGACGCTGTCCCGCCGCAGCAGGCTGGAGCGTTTTTTCAGGTCCCCCGCCTTGCCGCCGCGCACGACGATGGCGCGCAGGCGCATCTTGTTGCCGGCGCCGACGCGCTCAATCAGCATGCGGGCGAGCAGGCGGCCGATGCGGCCGAAGCCATAAAGAACGACGTCCTGCGGTTCCGGCAGGATGGTGGCCTTGCCGGTGTTGACGCTGGCCAGCTCCCGCGCGACGAAGCTCTTGACGTCGCCGCCCTCTTCCATGAAGCGGTGGCACAGCTTGCCGAGATCAACGCGGGAGGCGGCCAGGTCCATCTCCAGCATCGCCTTGACGATCTCAAGGCTCCTGGTGACGTCCAGCTCCTGGCCGGTGATCTGCAGCGCATAGCGGTGCGCTTTCAGGATCTCGATGGCGGAGTTGTTCAAAAGGCGGCGGCCGAAGATGCGGATGTTGATGCCGTAGTCGCGGTAGAGAAGCCCCACCAGCGGGATCATCTGCTCGGCGGCGGATTGCTGGTCCTTCCAGTTGTCGAAGTGATTGTCCATAACCGCCAACATCTCCTTGATTGTCTTTTTGAAGCTTCCCGGTGGGCTCAAGTCTTTCGCCCGCGCCCGGGGTTTAGCTGCAGTGCAAACCAAATGTCCAGAAGGTGTTTGAAGACTAATCGATTGAAATGTCTGGGAGTGACTTATGTCGCATTTCGGAGGCGAGAAAAGTTACAGTGCGGGTGTTGGGGAGGGCGGGAAATTGAGGCGGGGAGACTTGGTTTGGGGGGAATGGAAGGTGGCATGGCGTGTTCTGTGGCGTTGAGTATGTATTTCACTCACTGACGATGCTTGTTGATGTCTTTCATGCGGCAGATATGGCGACTCGTAGCGTTCGATGGGGCTCAAGCTAAAAGCCGTGAATGTTAAGCGAAGGGGCCACCGGTATCTGAACGCTAGGTCGCGGCAGTGTGGTAGTCCCTACCCATTTTTCAATTGTTTGGATATACTCGAAATGTTCGGTTGTTGGGGGAATTCAGATGCAGCGCGTTCGATCATTTTGCTTTGCGATAGCGACAAGTTTGCTCCTAGTGGCGGGCGCTGCCGCACAAGATGTTATGCCGTTAGCGCAGCCGACGGATGCCCTTATTCAGCTCAAGGAAACGGATTGGCCAGAGCTAGCCAAAGCTGTCGAAGTAATTTCTGTGGAATGGGATTTCATAGCGGAAAGTTTTGACAAGGCCGGCGGCCCGCCCACAGACCGATTTCAGCTAACGATGGAGCACAATAAATCACTATTACAAAAGGCCGCAGCCGCGCCTAATAATCAATACTCGCTTGATATTGTTGGTTACGTTGAAGAAGATTTAATGCTGAAAGCTAATTATATTAGAGAAAAATCGGCTGGAGCTGTCGTCACTGCCGCTGCGTATAGCGAAGTTGCTGTAGATGTTAGGACAATGAAGAACGGTAGCGAGGTCGACGGCTATTTTATTGGCTTTAGTCCCAGGTATATGGCGGGTGGCAATCCTTTAATTACCTTCAACAATCCAACTAACCCGAGTGAGGGATCTCTTGCTCCTGGTAGATACGAGATGATGGCAATCCAGGACGGCAAGGTTGTCCAGCGCCAAGAAGTAAGCGTTGGAATACTAGGCCAAAAGGGGCCCATCATTTGTTTGGTTCCCTAAAATGAAGCTTGAAGACTTAACAAAAGAGCTAAAGGCAGGTTGGGTTGCTGCGTCAACTTTGGCCGCTTTTGTTACGACTATTATCGCAGGCATCGTTGCAAGTCCTCCCACGCTTTGGCGCGAGGCAGGACAGACACCTGAAGTAGTTAACTTTTTGGTGACCATCGTTGTTGCGGCTGGCATTGGGAGTATCATGGCGGGGAGAAGCCTTGAGCAGCGTGCAACTTTCACGCGGATCGTGCCACTGGCACTTGTATCCGCAATTGTTTACTTTCTCTTAAGTGCACAATTCAGCTGCCCGTTTTCCGACAATCGGATGGCGATAGGCTGGACCTATTTGGCTGATGCTGCGAACCATCTTGCCAGAAATCCCGAGCAAGGTTGCAGCCTGCTTATTGCCGACTTCACAGGAAATACAGACAAGATATGGCCGAAACACGAGATCTTGATCGTGTGGTCTGCACTCTTCTTGAGTTATGTGGCGGCAGTAACATTCCTAGCGACGACAATAGTGCGGGTTATGCAGCATCTCTTAGGTCGATAAATCGAAACATCAACGACCTGCACGATCCCTTGTCATAAAAGATTACCTCGTGATAGCTGCAAGCTATCCGATAGAACGTCTCTCCCGCTTGCTGGCCTTCACTTCCCTTCTAAGTTTCGACTTCATCGCTGTAGCGTGAACGCATCTCTTGTAACATTCGCTTCAATTCGCCTGTTCTGCTAATAGTGACTGCTTCAAGTTCGCTTGAAAAAATCAGTGTTGCCATGGAGCCACCGTCGAATTCCGCCGCAGCGAACTCGGCTTGTGACTTTGCATACTGTTCCCAGTTTTCTTGTGCGTCCTTCAGGGCTAAGAGCTGCTTCTCTTCCAGCCAACCTGACTTTTCGAGTGCAATAATAGCTCTTTCCATCTGTTGTCTGGCGACGTCTGCGCGCCGAAATGCCTCTGCGTTCATCTCAGCCTGCGTCATATAGGTGCTTTCGATAACTTCAACTGCGTTATCAACGAAAGCTTCTTGCTGGTTAGTGAGCACACTTAAAAATTTCGTGGATTCATCTCGGGCATGTACGGCTAGCTTTGGATCTTTGCCAAGAGCCTTGAGTTTCTCCATAATTTGCAGAATTAACAAGTTGTCCTCGACGTTGGCCTTCTTTTTGGCCGAAGGGATGAACTTGTTTAGCCACTCGGTGGTAGCAGGCATGAATACTGATCGAAATAAATCAGCTGCAAATCCAAGAATGAAACCGCTCAACCAATCCATTTCAAATGTTCCGCTTTAGGCAAAGCAAGGCTACCCGAAAGCTTTACAGCTCACAATGCCAGAGGGCTGGCGTACAACTATGTTTCAAAAGCTACAATTCAAAAAAGTATGGCCAAACGCTCATCCAACAAACGGCGTGAAAGGCTGCTTTTAGACTGCAAGCAGGCAAATGCCACCGATCATGTTCGTCCATTTGGTAGTCAGCGTTGGTGATGTTGGAACCACTGTTGGACTGAAATCTCAGAATATCTTGCGCTCGGGCGAAAATGGGCCATAGGGGATTTCGAACAGCGGTCGTCCGAGTTCCGCTTCCATACCAACAATAGCGAAATTCTGCGCCTGTGCCGAACGCTCAAACTCGATAGTTGATAGCGTAATGGTATCTTCAGCCCCAACGACAAGAGGCCCAAGATCCCGAGCTTGGTTTTGTTCGGTACTGAGCCGGGAAAAGTGAATGATAAGTCCATCGAAATAGAAGCGAAACGTTGGCTCTTCAATGGCTGCCTGCCCTTCTTCCAATGAAGGAATTGTTTTCGTGAAAGCGATCGGAGCATGGTTGTGCCTTATCCCGATTGTCGAGATCTGTGTCAGGCTAATCGCATAAAAAGCTACTGGTTCCGGATCACCGTTGAGTACCATCTGTCTCAGCCGTTCGAGATGATCAGCAGGGATTTGGATCTCATTGAACTCCGGCCGACTGGTAGCTGCAGCTCTCCAAAGCAAGCTGAGAAAGAAAAGTCGCAACTTTTTCCAGTTGTCTCCGGAAACTGATCTGAGACCCCACGGCGAGCCTGGAAACTCGTCATAATCGTTGAGAGAAATACGTGGTCCCCAACCGCTCCAAACCATTGCGTGTTTGCGAAGAATCCTGATCGCCCAATCGTCATAGTGAGCCAAAATTTTTTCGCCCTCGGCGACCACAAGATGCTGATCGTACCAACTGCTTGATCGCTTCTCCTTGCGACCGTTTCCGAACTGGACAAGACCAGGAGCAAGGCCTTCAGCCTTAGTGAGCGCTTTCGGCAAAAGATGCGAGTCAACAAACGTGCCTCGTTCTCCCGTCAGTTTGCAGACACCATCGCGAGAAAGCTTCGCCCTATTGCCCATATTAACCTACTCCAAATTCTTGCAGTCTAAGGTTTTGCAAGCCTAGGTGTCGTCGAAATTGATAAATTCGATCAACTCCAAGCGGAATGCGGGTACAAATCGAATGACAAGCGTCGAATGGCTGTCAAGTGAGGCTAAACGACCGCAATGAAGCCAACACTCTATTTGGAGAACGACTAACGGGTTTGGCAGATTTTTTGATTTTTGACGCCAAATCGCTGAAAGTCAGGGCTCTTTTTGGTCATTTGCATGGATCGCAGCGATTTTCCGCTTCCCGCCCTTTCAAGGTATTGGATCAGCGTGCTGCGAACGGCAGCTTTGCAGATTAGGTCGAAATCCTGCGAATGACCGAAATGGCGACGCGCCTCACTCCTTAGCCCGCACCCTGATCAACCCCTCCTGCGCCGTCGAGGCAATCAGCACGCCCTCGCGCGTGAACAGCGAGCCCCGGTTGATGCCGCGCGAGCCTGAACTCGACGTGCTGTCGGTGGCGTAAAGCAGCCAGTCGTCGGTGCGGAAGGGGCGGTGGAACCACATGGCGTGGTCGAGGCTGGCGGCCTGGATCTTGGGGCTAAAGACGGAAGTGCCGTGGGGAAAGAGGGACGTGTCGAGCAGCGTCATGTCGGAGGCATAGGCGAGCACGCACTGGTGGATGCGCTCGTCGTCGGGCAGCTTGCCCGTAGCGCGCACCCAGACATATTGCTGCGGCGGCAGGGGCTTTTTTGAGAAATAATGGGTCATGTCGACCGGGCGCATCTCGATCGGCCGTTCGCGCTCCCAGTAGCGGCGGATGTTTTCCGGCGCATGCGAAAGAAACTTCTCCTTCAGCTCCTGTTCGCTCGGCAGGTCTTCCGGCGCCGGAACCTCCGGCATGCCGGTCTGGTGTTCCAGGCCTTCCTCGATCACCTGGAAGGAGGCGGACATGGAAAAGATCGCCTCGCCATGCTGGATCGCCACCACCCGGCGGGTGGTGAAGCTGCCGCCGTCGCGGATGCGGTCGACCTCGTAGATGATCGGCACGGCGGGATCGCCCGGCCGCAGGAAATAGCCATGCAAGGAGTGCACATGCCGGTCTTCGACGACCGTGCGGGAGGCCGCGACGAGGGCCTGGCCGATCACCTGGCCGCCGAAAACGCGCTGCCAGCCGACCTGGGGGCTGCGACCACGGAACAGGTTGCGTTCCAGCGGTTCCAGGTCGAGAATCTGAAGAAGGCTGTCAATGGCCGTGTTCATCCGCGCGATCCTTGTTATACCGACGAGTGTTGATTAAGCGGCTGGTAGATGGGTGCCGTTTGGGGCGTGCCGGTTGAGGCGTCGTTCCATGGCACTCTTGGACGGCAGGTGACGTTAAAGTCAAGATGTCTTTGGGGCTAGCCCGGGACAGGGGTTGGGCAAGGAGTAAAGACGATGGCGAAGAAAAAGGCCGCCCCGGACAGGAATACAGGCACGAATAAGGGCCTGAATACGGACATGTTCGATGTGGTGATCGCCGGCGGCGGCTATGTGGGCCTTTCGCTGGCCGTCGCGCTGAAACAGGGCGATCCCGGTCTTGCCTGCGCCGTCGTCGATCCGAAGCCCATGGCAGACCTTGCCAGGGACCCGCGCGCCTCGGCGATCGCCGCTGCCGCCTCGCGCATGCTGAGCCAGCTCGGCATCTGGGAGGGCATTGCCGGCGCCGCCCAGCCGATCAACGAGATGATCGTCACCGACAGCAAGCTGCGGGATGCGGTGCGGCCGGTGTTCCTGACCTTTGGCGGCGAAACCACCGAGGGCGAGCCTTTTGCCCACATGATGCCGAACGGCGTGATGATGCCGGCGCTCTATGAGGCCGCCAGGAAGCTGGGCGTCGAGTTCTTCGCCCCCGGCACCGCCGAAACCTTCCGCAGCCATCCCGACCATGTGGACCTGACGCTGGAAGACGGCATGGTTCTGAAAAGCCGCCTGCTGGTCGCCGCCGACGGGGTGCGCTCGCGCTTAAGGGATCTTGCCGGTATCCGCACGGTCAACTGGGACTATGGCCAGTCCGGCATCGTGACGACGGTGAAACATGAGCGGCCGCATAACGGCCGGGCGGAAGAGCATTTCCTGCCCGCCGGGCCCTTCGCTATCCTGCCGCTGCCGGAGAACCGCTCGTCGCTGGTCTGGACGGAAAAGACGCTGGATGCAGAGCGGCTGGTGCGCTCCGACGATTTCACCTTCGAGCTGGAGCTGGAACGCCGCTTCGGCCATCACCTGGGGGCGCTTGAACTGGCAGGCCCGCGCCGGGCCTATCCGCTGGGGCTGAAGCTGGCGCGCGATTTTGTCAAGCCGCGCTTTGCGCTGATCGGCGATGCCGCCCACGGCATCCACCCGATTGCCGGCCAGGGGCTGAACCTCGGCTTCAAGGACGTGGCAGCGCTCGCCGAAGTGCTGATCGATGCCCGCCGTCTCGGCCAGGACGTTGGCGGCTATGACGTGCTGGAGCGCTACCAGCGCTGGCGGCGGTTCGACACGTTCCAGATGGGCGTCGTCACCGACGTACTCAACCGGCTCTTTTCCAACGACAATGACGTCTTGCGGGCGGTGCGCGACTTCGGCCTCGGACTGGTTGATCGCATGCCGGGCCTCAAGACGCATTTCATCAAGGAAGCGGCGGGCTTTGCCGGGCCGGTTCCGAAATTGCTTTCCGGGGAGCCAATCTGATAGGAGTTCGGTCTCAAGTTTTTATGCCGGGCTTCTTTTTGAATGGATGATTACCCCCAGAGCTTTGCCGCGCCACGCTCGATCCTGATCACGGGGTGCTCGTCCGGCATCGGCGCGTCGGCGGCGCATATCCTGCGCGGGCGCAACTGGCGGGTTTTTGCCGCCGCCCGCCAGCAGAAGGACGTCGACCGGCTGACCGGGCTCGGCTTCGAGGCCTTCCTGCTGGATTACGAGGATGCGGCGAGCATCGCGGCGACAGCGGATACCGTGCTGGAGCGGACGGAAGGGCGGCTCGACGCTGTCTTCAACAACGGCGCCTATGCGGTGCCGGGCGCCCTGGAGGACATCCCGACGGCGGCGCTGCGGGCGCTGTTTGAAGCCAATTTCATCGGCTGGCACGATCTTACCCACAGGCTGCTGCCGGGTATGATCGCCAGGCGGTCCGGCCGCATCGTGCAGTGCTCGTCGGTTCTGGGCTTCGTGGCCCTGAAATATCGCGGGGCCTATACGGCCTCAAAATTCGCGCTTGAAGCCTATTCCGACACGCTGCGGCAGGAGCTTTCCGGCACCGGGGTGCAAGTCAGCCTGATCGAGCCGGGGCCGATCGACACCCGCTTCACGGCGAATGCGCTGGCGAATTTCGATCAGTGGATCGGCGATAAAGGTCTGCAGGCCTCTCGCCACCGTAAAACCTACGAAAAGCGCCGGGTGCGCATGGAGCGCGGCGAGCCGGGCCCCTTCAAGCTGCAGCCGGAGGCCGTCGTCAAACGGCTGGTGCATGCGGTGGAGGCGAAGCGGCCGAAAGCGCGCTATCATGTGACGGTGCCGACCACCGTCATGGCCGTGGCGAAACGCCTGCTGCCGACCGGCCTTCTCGACCGGTTCTGCATCCGGGCGGCCGACAGCGAAGAATAACGGGCGGAACTTTCGCCCACCCAGAGCATGTCTCGTTTGTACTGAGTCACTCGACATGCTCTAAGAGTTTGTTTTGACGCGTTTCCGTACGGCGAACCGGTTCCCACTTCGCCTGGAAACGCTCGAGGAAAAGAACATGGCAGACATTATCAACACGCTCGTTCCCATCGGCATGGCCGCCGTCGCCCTTGTCCTTCTGCTCGGCATCTGGAACATGTTCCGCGCCGGGCCGTCCAACCGGTCGCAGATGCTGATGCGCTGGCGCGTCGGCCTGCAGTTTCTGGTTATTGTGCTGGTGATGGGCGGCCTCTACTTTTTCGGGACCGGGCATTAGGCTCCGGTCAAGGACCTGCGATTGATCCGGTAGAGCTAGGGGACGGGGCTGAATGGTTGTTCTGAACAAGATCTATACGAAGACCGGCGACGACGGCACGACGGCCCTCGGCTCCGGCGAACGGCGGCCGAAGAACGATCTCAGGATCGAGGCCTACGGCACGGTTGACGAGACCAATGCGGTGGTCGGCCTCATCAGGCTGCATACTGGCAACGGTGCGGGCAACGGGGCGGGCGAGGGCGCGGCAGAAGTCGACACGGTGCTGGGCCGCATCCAGAACGATCTCTTCGATCTTGGCGCAGATCTGGCAACGCCGGAGACGGACCAGGATCTCGGCTACGAGCCGCTGCGCATTACCGACGGCCAGGTGAAGGCGCTGGAAGAAGCCATCGATGCCCTCAACGGAGATCTGAAGCCGCTGCGCTCCTTCGTCCTGCCGGGCGGTAGCGCGGCCGCGGCCCATCTGCATCTTGCCCGCACGGTCTCGCGCCGGGCCGAGCGGCTGATGGTGGAGCTGTCGGCGCGGGAAAAGATCAACCCGGCAGCCGTGCGCTACATGAACCGGCTTTCCGACTATTTCTTCGTCGCCTCGCGTTATCTCAACGACAAGGGGGCCCAGGACGTTCTCTGGGTTCCGGGTCAAAACCGCTGAGCGCGGCAGGCGGATCATATTGAAGGGGTGGAGGCCGGGTCCTGAATGTTTCTTCCCCTGCATGATCAGAACCGGCTGGTGCGGGTTCCACGGCCCTATGTGAACCTCGCGCTCATCGCCGCCAACGTGCTGATCTTCCTGTTCTACCAGCAGGCGGGCACGGAAAAGGCGGTCGCGGCCTCGTCCTATTCCTTCGGGCTCATTCCGGTGGTGCTGTTCGACATCCGCGATCTGGCGCCGGCCCTGCAGATGCAGCCGGACTGGATGTCGCTGGTGACCTATGCCTTCCTGCATGGCGGCTTCATGCATCTCATCGGCAACATGCTGTTCCTGTGGGTCTTCGGCGACAATGTCGAAGATGCCATGGGGCACCTGCGCTACCTGATCTTCTATCTCCTGTGCGGCATTGCCGGCGGCCTTGCCTATGCCATGGTGGACGTGGATTCCGCCGTGCCGCTGATCGGGGCATCGGGGGCGGTCTCCGGTGTCGTCGCCGCCTATCTGGTGCTGCATCCGCGGGTCAAGATCTGGGTTCTGGCATTGGGCCGCATTCCCTTGCGGCTCTCGGCCATGTGGATCCTCGGCGCCTGGGTGCTCTACCAGGTCTATAACGCGGTCACGGCTCCGGAGAGCGAAGTCGCCTGGATCGCGCATCTCGGCGGCCTTGTCGCAGGCGCGGTCCTGATCGTTTTCCTCCGCCACAGGGACGTGCCGCTGTTCGACCGGGGAACGGAGTAGAGCGGTTACTCAGGCCTGTTCCGGGTTGCCGACGGCGCGGATATAGCGGGTCAGGTCGTCCACCTGGCCTTCGATCACCGCCGGGTCCTCGAATAGGTGGGTCAGGAGCGAGGCGCCCTGCAGGACGGTGAGGACGTGGACCGCATGCTGGCGGGAGACCCCTTCAGAACAGCCAAGCGCCCGGAATTCACCGGTTAGCCAGTCGAGGAGCCCGGCGAAGATGGCGGCGAGCTCAGCTCTCAGAGCCTGGTCCTGCTTGCCAAGCTCGGTTCCAAGCGAGCCGACCGGGCAGCCGAAGCGGCTCAGAGACTCGCTGTTCCCGGCGGTCATCACGACAAAGGCGAGGATCCGTTCACGCGGGTCCGGCAACGCCTCCCAGCTGCTGCGCATCTCCGCATAGCGATCGGCAAGGGAGGCGATCACGCCCCTCGCGACATCCTCGCGCGTCTTGAAATAGTAATAGACGCTGCCGACGGGAATGCCGGCTGCCTCAGCCACATCGGCCAGCGTCGTCCTGGTATATCCCTTTTCGTAGATGGTCCCGGCGGCGGCCTCGGTTATCTCGGCCTTCCGGTTGGAAGCGGGTCTGGGCATGGTCGTCCCCCATCGCGCACCGTCGCCTCGGGTCGGTTCGGCGGTGGCGTGGCCTGTTGCATTTCGGAAAGGCGCCCGGCTCTGCGGTCCGGGCCCCGTCCGAAAGATTTCACGGTCTGAGGTCATTCCGCCTCGCCTTGTCCGGCTGCGGCTGGGTGACCTAGTCAACTAACTACCTATAAATTTCATCGCCGGTTCAAACTGTCAAGATTGCCCAACCTGTCAAGATTGGCCGAATTTCCCCACCGTCCCCTCGGCCGCGACGAGGGTTGACTCTTCCAGGAATTGAATCTAGCTAGTTAACTAACTACAAAATGAACATCGAGCCGGACCGGTTTCGAAACAGCGTGCCCAATCGTTGCGGGCAATCGATGCGGCCAGACTGTCTCGCCAAATGGTCCGATCCAGTGTTCCGGTCCAGTGACCCGGACTAAAGGCCCGGCCCGATGGCCCTGCGGCTCCGGCAGACTGGATCCGCCGAGTGACGTGGCAAACCCGGCCGGCATGGCATTGCCGGCACAAGCTGAAGGAGGACAAGATGACAGACCTGTTCCAGGCTCATGACGAGACAACGGCTCCCAAGGAGGTGCGTGAGGCGATCGCGGCCATGCGCGGCCGTCTCGGTTTCCTGCCGTCGATGATGGCGAAATTCGCCGAAGCCCCTGCCCTTCTGAAAGGCTACCAGGCGGCCGCGGGCGAATTCGAGAAGACCTCGCTCAGCCCGGAGCAAAGGCTCGTCGTGCTGATGACGGCGAGTTTCCTGCATAATTGCGACTTCTGCATGAGCGCCCACAGCTGGGGCGCCCGGCGGCAGGATCTTGCCGCAGGTCTTGTCGACGAGCTGAGGTCCGGCGGGCCAATTTCCGACCCGAAGCTGGAAGCGCTGCGGGTGTTCACGGCCAGGGTGGTGACCAACCGCGGCGCGGTTGGACGGGCGGATACGGAGGTGTTCCTGGCGGCCGGGTTCACGACGCGCCAGGCGCTGGAAGTGGTCCTCGGCGTCGCGCTGAAGGTGATGACCAACTACACCAACGCGCTCGCCGGAACCCCGCCGAACCCGGAATTCGGCGAAGACATCTGGATCCGGCACCAAAAGGCAGCCGCCGCGGAATGACGGCCAGTCGCCGGTACAGACTTTCCCCAAACCCGATCATGCGCCGGTGGTGGCGCCAACGGAGACAGACATGAGCAAGCAGACACGCCAGTTGAAGACCTTCGGACCCTGGGCCCTGGTGACCGGCGCTTCATCGGGGATCGGCGCCGAATTCGCGCGGCAATTGGCCGAGAAGGGTCTCAACATCGTCCTCGTCGCGCGGCGCAGGCAGCTGCTCGACGGGCTTTGCCAGGATCTTGAACGCGACCACGGCATCAGGACCCGAAGCGTTGCCCTGGACCTTTCCGAATCCGGATCCGTTGCGGAGTTGGCAAATGCGGTTGCCGATCTCGATATCGGTGCCGTGATCTCGAATGCCGGCACGGGCTTTCCGGCAAGGTTCCTGGAGCTTGAGCCGGACCGGTTGCACTATCATCTGCAGCTGAACGCCCGGTCCCATCTCGACATCGCCCACCACTTTGGCCGCAGGCTGGCGGAGCGGGGCCGCGGTGGCCTCCTCTTCGGCGGTGCCATGGGGGCGGAGCATGGCATTCCGTTCATGGCCAACGATGCCGGCGCGAAAGCCTATGTGCAGAGCCTTGCCCGGTCGCTGCATCTGGAACTCAAGCCTGCCGGTATCCACGTGACGGTGATGATCGTGCCGCCGACGGATACGGCCATCATCGACAAGTTCGGCCTCGACCGGGACAAGATGCCGATGAAGCCGATGCCAGTCGGGCAATGTGTTTCGGAAAGCCTCGCCGCCTTTGAAAAGAACAGGTCCGTGTGCCTGCCCGGGGCGAAAAACCGGATCATGCGGTCCCTCGTGCCATCAGCGCTGGCCCGGGTGATGATGGGCAAGATGATCGAAAAGACGCTGTTGCTGAACAAGGCGGCGCCTGAACCGTCAGGCAAGCCAGTGTCACAGGCGTAGGGAGCGTGACCGAATGAATGGGAGACGCTTGCCCGAACCTGCGCAAGCGTCTCTCACGGGCGTTTTCAGATGATCTTCCAGACGGCGTTAGACATCCGGCAGGCGGAGCCCTCGCGGTTTACGGATTGACCCGATGCCAGGCGGTATCTCTCCGTATAGGAGCGGCAAAACGCACCGTCGTCGTTCTTCCAGGTTTTCAGGGGTGTTGCCGAGCCGCTTGCGCCGCTGGCCGGGTTTTCCCAGCGCTGGGGTTTGCCAGAAAGCGAATTTTCCAGTGCGGCCTGAAGGTTCTTGCCTGCCATGGCCTGGTCGGACGATTGCAGCCCGGTTTCGGTCGTTTGGGTTAACTTGGGGCTCTGGGGTGTGGCTCCCGGGCTGTCTTGAGAAACCAGGGAACAGCCGGATATGGCAAACGCGCCACACACCACAAACACGATCCCGGCCGGGATCTGCAATTCAAAAACTCTCAAGCCCGATCCCGCCTCTTGGATCTACTGCCAGCCGTTCTGGATCGCCTCCCGCTCTTCCCTTTCGGACAGCGCGTTTCCGGACGGCTCACTGTCGCCGCTGAACTGACGTTCGCCAAAAATCTTGCCTAGGAAACCGCCAGAAGCGGGCTTTTCTGTGGCAGCGCTTGCGGTAGTCGCGGCCGCCGGCTGTTCAGCAACTTCGGAGGGCGCAGACGCCTTGGAGGCGGAACTTGGAGCCGAACCCGAACGATTGCCGGAGGGGGCGGACGAGGAGTTTTTGCTTCCGCCCTGGCTGCTTTTGCTTTCGCTTCCGGACGGGCTGCCGCCACTGGAGGCACCGCCGCCACCGCTGTTGCTGGCGCCGCCGCCACCCCGGTCATTTCCGCCCCGGTCGTTACCACCTCTATCGCGACCTCCACGGTCAGAGTTGTCGCGGCCACCCCGGTCATTGCCCGCACGGCCGCCCCGGTCTCCGCGGCCACCATTGTCGCGGCCGCCGTGGTCGCGGGATTGTGCGGCCGCGCCGATGGTGTCTTTCGTGTCAATCAAGGGGCTAAAGAAGACAAGAGAGAACACCAGCGCCGCGGCCGCAATGCCCGACAGAAACCGGGTCATCGCAGAGAGGCGTCCTTGCAATGTGTTCTGGCGGGCGTGAGTCATTGGTTGCGGTTTCAAGTCGTATTCTTCAGTGGTTGCGGCCGGTGGGTGCGAGTGTGAGAGCGGTATCCGGACCCTTGCCTGCACAACACCTGGGCATTCTTTCTTCTTCCCCAAATTAGTCTAAAAATATTCGGATCAAAAGTGCTGCCCAGGTGTTGTGCCGCTGAGAGCGGTGTGCGGAGAACTCCTTGCCTGAAGATTCGTTAAAGACGGAGATGATCCGTCTGCTCCCAAAGCTGAGGAGTTTTGCGTTAAGGCTGTGCCGGAACCCGGATCAGGCAGACGATCTGGTGCAGATGACCTGCGAACGTGCGATCCGCTCCCTCGATCAGTTCGATCCGGCAACCCGGCTCGACAGCTGGATGTTCCGCATCCTGCAAAATCTTTATTTCAACTCGGTCCGGGACAGTGCCAACCGGGCGAGGCTCCTCGATCTGGCCATGCTGGATTTCGAAGACAGCTACGACGGCGCGAAGGCTGCGGTGAACAGCCTGGAACTGCAGAAGGTTCAGGCCTTCATCGACGAACTTGAGGAGGACAACAGGGAGGTCCTCCTGAAGATCGCCATCGAAGGCCGAAGCTACAAGGATGTGGCGGAGGAACTCGGCGTGCCGATCGGAACGGTGACCAGCCGTCTCGCCCGCGCCAGGCTGAAACTGCGAGAATGGCTGGACGAGACCGGCGCTCCCCAGGGGGTCCGGTTGCGCAGCATGCCAGGGGGTATGTGATGACATTCGACGAAAAGCGCGAGCAGGTCCTGCTCGCAAAGGATATCGGCAAGATCCTAGACGGCGAAGGGTCCGAACAGGAACGTACGGCCCTGCGCCGCCGTGTCGAGCGGAGCACCGACGGCGCAGCCATGCTGGATGCCATGTCGCAGGACCAGATTCTCCTGCAGAAATCGGTCGCCTCGCCCGTGCCGGACGCCAGCATGGATCGTTTCCAGGCGATGATCGACAGGGAATTCGCCAAGCGGCAGACGCCGCCGCATCGCCCTGTGCTCAGCGGCTGGACCGGACATCTCGTTCAGATGGCCGCAGCGCTGGTGATGATCGCAGGCACATTTGCCTTTACGACCTACTGGATGCAGTCGCGGATGGACGATGCCGTTTCGTCGCTGGCCGCCCATATGGAAACCGAGCGGGCACTGCTGGCGCAGTCCGTCCAGAACGCGCTTGAGACCAAGGTCAGCGGCGAGCCGGTCTTTGTCGGCCAGGAAGGCAACTGGAGCGAGGTCCTGACCCCGATCAAGACCTATCGCAGCAAGAGCGGTCACTGGTGCCGGCAGTATCTGCGTCAGACAACCTTCGGCGGACTTGATCTGTCGATCCGCGGAACGGCCTGCCGCGACGAGATCGGCACCTGGGTGACCGTCTTTGCCGAGCCGGTCTCCGACAAATTCTCGCCGCAGACACCCGGGATCTGATTTTCCGGCAAGACGCATGTCAGGCTGCGCGTGCCCGGACAAGGCGCGCGCAGTTTTGGTTCAGGGCGCGAAAACCGGGTTTGACGGGGTGTTTTCGCCGCATTGCTGCGTCGCCGAACTGTTCACATTGCGACGCCCGTTTTTCCAGTCCCGGCAAATTGCACCCTTAGACCTTTTACCGCAATTGACAGCTGCCGCGCCGGTCAGTACCGTCCCCCGCCATGCGCCACGATTGGCTCAATTCCGCCGTTTGTGACTTTAGGTCATGCTGGCGGCGAGCCGGAGAATGCGGTGCGGTGAAAGCCGGCCCAGCAAGAGGTTGAGACCAAATGAAGATCCTCGTACCCGTCAAGCGGGTCATCGACTACAACGTGAAGGTCCGTGTGAAGGCGGACGGTTCTGGCGTCGATCTTGCCAACGTCAAGATGTCCATGAACCCGTTTGACGAAATCTCCGTCGAAGAAGCCCTGCGGCTGAAGGAAGCCGGCAAGGCAACGGAAGTGATTGTCGTCTCCGTCGGCCCGCAGCAGGCGACTGAAACCCTGCGCACGGGCCTGGCCATGGGCGCCGACCGTGGCATCCTGGTCAAGACCGACGACACCACCGAGCCGCTGGCGGTTGCCAAGATCCTCAAGGCCATCGTGGACGAAGAACAGCCGGGCCTTGTGATCCTCGGCAAGCAGGCGATCGACGACGACTGCAACCAGACCGGCCAGATGTTGGCGGCCCTCCTCGGCTGGAGCCAGGGCACCTTTGCCTCCAAGGTCGATCTCGGCGACGGCACTGCCAACGTCACCCGTGAAGTCGACGGCGGCTTGCAGACCATCAAGGTCAAGTTGCCGGCAATCGTCACCACCGACCTGCGCCTCAACGAGCCGCGTTACGCGACGCTGCCGAACATCATGAAGGCAAAGAAAAAGCCGATCGACGAAAAGACCCCGGCCGATTTCGGTGTCGACACCACCCCGCGCCTGACCGTCGTCTCCACCGCCGAGCCGGCAGCACGCCAGGCCGGCGTCAAGGTCGGTTCGGTTGCCGAGCTGGTCGACAAACTCAAGAACGAAGCCGGTGTCCTTTAAGGACGGCGCAGGAGGAAAACAATGACAACACTTCTTGTAGCTGATCATGCCGGTGGCGCTCTCAGCGATGCCACGGCGAAAGCCCTGAGCGCAGCCGTCGCCCTGGGCGGCGATGTCCATGTCCTGGTCGCCGGCAAGGGCGTCCAGAGCGTTGCGGACGCCGCCTCCAAGCTCTCCGGCGTTGCCAAGGTGCTGGTCGCCGAAAGCGACGCGCTGGAACACCAGCTGGCCGAACCGACCGCAGACCTGATCGTCGGCCTTGCAGGCTCTTACGATGCGATCGTGGCGGCTGCCACCGCCAACGGCAAGAACACCCTGCCGCGTGTTGCAGCCCTGCTCGACGTGATGCAGATCTCCGACGTGACCGCCGTCATCGACGCCGACACCTTCGAGCGCCCGATCTATGCCGGCAATGCGATCCAGACCGTGAAGTCGACCGACCCAAAAAAGGTCATCACGGTACGGACATCGACATTCCAGGCTGCGGAAGCAGGTGGTTCGGCCGCGATCGAAACCGTTGCCGGTACGGACGGTGCGGGTCTTTCCGAATTCGTCGGCGAGGAGCTTTCCAAGTCCGACCGTCCGGAGCTGACGTCTGCCAAGATCATCATCTCCGGCGGCCGTGCGCTTGGCTCTTCTGAAAAGTTCCAGGAAGTCATCATGCCGGTGGCTGATGCGCTTGGTGCTGCCGTCGGTGCATCGCGCGCCGCGGTCGATGCGGGCTATGCCCCGAACGACTGGCAGGTCGGCCAGACCGGCAAGGTCGTCGCCCCGGACCTCTACATTGCCTGCGGCATCTCCGGTGCCATCCAGCACCTCGCCGGCATGAAGGATTCCAAGGTGATCGTCGCGATCAACAAGGACGAGGAAGCACCGATCTTCCAGGTCGCGGATTACGGTCTCGTCGCAGATCTCTTCGAAGCGCTGCCGGAATTGAAGGCTGCCGTCGAGTAAGACCTGCGGCAAATTGATCACGGACCCCGGGGCGAATGACAGTTTTCGCTCCGGGGTTCTTGCTGTTCGGCGCAAGACTTGCCAAAAATACCCGCAACCCGCCTTGCCGGGACATTTTGTGAGATCGGATTTTCAGGATGGCAGTCGAAATCAAGAAAGTCGGCGTGATTGGCGCCGGTCAGATGGGCAGCGGCATTGCGCATGTGTGCGCGCTTGCCGGCTTCGAGGTGGGTCTGAGCGACCTGTCGATGGAGCGGATCGAGTCGGGCCTCGCCTCGATCAACGGCAATCTGGCCCGCCAGGTCTCCAAGTCCATGATCACCGAGGAAGAACGCGACGCGGCACTCGACCGGATCAAGGTGGCGGAAGATCTCGATCTTCTGCGCGATGCCGACCTGGTGATCGAATCGGCGGTGGAGAACGAGCAGGTCAAGCGAAAGATCTTCTCCCAGCTCTGCCCGATCCTGAAGCCGGAAGCGATCCTCGCCACCAACACCTCCTCGATCTCGATCACGCGCCTTGCCGCCACAACCGACCGCCCCGAACGTTTCATCGGCATTCACTTCATGAATCCGGTGCCGATCATGGAGCTGGTGGAACTGGTGCGCGGCATCGCCACGGAAGACGAGACCTTCGAAGCTTCCAAGGGCTTCTGCGTCCGTCTCGGCAAGCAGATTGCCGTTGCCGAGGATTTCCCGGCCTTCATGGTCAACCGCATCCTGCTGCCGATGATCAACGAAGCCATCTACACGCTCTATGAAGGCGTCGGCTCGGTGGAATCCATCGACAAGGCCATGCGTCTTGGTGCCAACCATCCGATGGGCCCGCTGCAGCTGGCAGACTTCATCGGCCTCGACACGTGCCTGTCCATCATGCAGGTGCTTTATGAAGGCCTGGCGGACACCAAGTACCGTCCGTGCCCGCTTCTGGTGAAATATGTCGAAGCAGGCTGGCTCGGCCGCAAGACCCAGCGCGGTTTCTACGACTATCGCGGCGAACATCCGGTTCCGACCCGCTAAATCGCAATGAACCTTGCCCGCTACTGCCTCACCAGCGCCGCTCCGGACCCGGAGAAGACGGCGCTGGAAGTGGTGGGCGCGGGTGGACAGCTCGTGGAGACCTGGAGCTACGGTGCGCTGACCGAAGCTGTCCTGTCGGTGGCGAGCGGCCTGCGCGGTCTTGATCTCGCGGCCGGAGACCGGGTGCTCCTCAGGATCGGCCATTCCAGCGATTTTCCGCTGCTGTTCTTTGGTGCGATTGCGGGCGGTTTCGTGCCCGTGCCAACCTCCTCCCAGCTCACCTCCTCGGAAGCGTCGGCAATTCTGGCCGATAGCGGTGCGCGGCTTGTGCTGCACGACGGCACCACCTCTCTGCCAGCGAAGGCTGACGCATTGATGCTCGGGCCCGACGGGATCGAGCAGCTGAAGCAGGGAATACCCGGTGGCTTTGCGCAGACCGGCGCAGACGATCCCGCCTTCCTTATCTATACGTCCGGCACCAGCGGCACGCCGAAGGGCGTCCTGCATGCGCAGCGGGCGGCACAAGCCCGCCGGCCGATGGATCGGGGCTGGTACGGCCTCGGGGCATCGGACCGGCTGCTGCATGCCGGTGCCTTCAACTGGACCTATACGCTCGGTGCCGGGTTGATGGATCCCTGGGCGAACGGCGCGACCAGTGTCGTCTATGACGGCCCTCGCGAGCCCGACCTCTGGCCCGGGATCATGAAGGCAACCCGGGCAACGCTCTTTGCCGCCGTGCCGAGTCTCTACAGGCGCATCCTGAAATACGGCGAGGTTTCGCCGGCATCTTTCGCGGATTTGCGCCACGGGCTGACAGCCGGCGAAGCACTGGCACCCGGTCTTTACCGGGACTGGAAAAGCCGCACCGGACGGGAGCTTTACGAGGCGCTCGGCATGAGCGAGATCTCGACCTATCTTTCCAGCAGTCCACTGGTTCCGGTCCGTCCGGGCTCACCGGGCAAACCGCAACCGGAGCGCAAGGTCGCGATCCTGAGCGAAAGTGAACCGGGCGCGGGTGAAAAAGATGTGGCCTTTGCAAGGCCTGGTGAAGCGGGCCTTCTGGCGGTTCACAAGGACGAGCCGGGACTGATGCTCGGTTACTGGAACCGGCCGGAGGAAACCCGGGCGGCCTTTCGCGGCGACTGGTTCCTGACAGGCGACAGGGCGCGAGCGGATGCCGACGGCTATTACTGGTACGAAGGCAGGGCCGACGACCTGATGAACGCGTTCGGCTACCGGGTAGCGCCGGAGGAAGTGGAGCGGGTCCTATCCGCAGCTCCGCAGGTGCAGGAGGCCGCGGTGACGGCAGTGACCGCACACAACGGCGTCAGCCTGATCACTGCCTTTGTCGTTCCTGTGGACGCCGCCCATTTCGACCTCGACGGCCTGGCCGCGCACGCGGCAGCGCATCTGGCCGAATACAAGCGGCCGAAGGTCTATCACATGCTTGAGCACCTGCCGCGCACACCTTCAGGCAAGGTGCGCCGGTCGGCACTGCGCGATCTGCCGCAAGCACATCGTTAACGGCCGATTAAGGGGAGGGGGCTAGGGTGGCTGCAACCTCAGGAGTTATTGATGGACAGCGTCGGCATTGCCAACACCTTTGTGGCTCAGACCCAGGCTCAGACAGCCCAGGCGCTTCAGTCTGAGATAATGAAGATGGCTGCCCAGCAGGACGCCAACCTTGTCGCGCTTCTGCAAGAGGGTGCCGCGAACCTTGAGGCTACCCAGGCCGCTCCCCCACCGGGCCTCGGCGGCCGGGTGGATGTCACCGCCTGACGGTATTGCCGCTCCACTTTCCTTAACATTTGGACATTTGCGGCGTTTCGGTCTCTCTATTCGTGGGCCGAAAGCAAGGCGGCGCACGCTCTGCCGGCTTCGCCGTATTCGGGATCGGACTTCCAAAAAACGATTTTCTTCAAACAGATCCGTTGAGATCATTAAAGATTTAATCAAAAGCTCCTGATTCAGTAAGTACTCTGATCATCCTGCCCAAAGGTAAGTTCTACAATTTACCTTTTGCTTCAGCTATTTGTCTCATGATCGAAAAGCAAAATCGTATCCAAGGATTGGAGCGAAAATGCCTGAAGCAATTGGATATGGACCGTCTCTGGCGTTTCAGCCCGACGTGAGCAACTCGCGTGTACAAAAGGTTGCCGAGATGACCGAGGCCTTCAAGGCCAAGCGGTCGGAAGCGGCTGCCGAGATCGTGCAGCGCCAGGCCAGTTTCAGCACGAACCGGGCAGAAGCCCTGAGCCGGCAGGCTGAACAACTGGAAGACAAGGCTCAGACAAGCAACCCGGGAAATGGCCCAGGTAACGGCCCAGGTAACGGATTGGGCACACAGGTCAATATCCTGGCCTGAACCAAAGGCGACCCGCGTCTAGCGACGGGTCGGAAACCAACGATCCGACGCGGAACGGAACGACCGGCGTTCGATGAACGCTGACGTTTTTCCGGCCGCAGGATCGCCCCATCGACACGCCAAAGGAGTACCCGATTATGGCGAGTGTTTCCGACAGCACCTCCTCTTCGGCCGCATACAACACTGCAAATGTCCGTAACCAGCTGGCCGCCAATGCGGTGAAAGACCAGAACGATCAGGAGCGCCAGGTCGCCGCACGGCTGGAAGAGGCCAAGGAGACCCAGGAAGAGGATCGCCGCGAATCCCGCAAGATCCCCGGCCTCGGCAACGCCGTCGATATCACGGTCTAAGGGCCGCAGGCCAAAAACGATGAAAATTTGAAGTCTCCGGACGCAACGCGGCTGGGCGTCAAGCTCCCGGCTTTTGTTATGCGTGCGACAAACTCCACCAGCGTCATCCCGGACGCAGCGAAGCGGAGATCCGGGACCGGGGAGCCAAAGGACCGTCGAATTAACTCAAGCAACAGCAAAAACTTGTGCCTCCCCGGTCCCGGCTCGCGCTGCGCTTGGCCGGGATGACGCTGGAGGGTCCGGTTTGTTAGTGGCTTGGGCCGGGTGTCAGGCGCCCGGCTTTTGTTTTGCCGAATTCAGCGCACTCTCCACAAGCGCCTTGGCTTCGCCGGAATGCCATTCGGCCGGGCCGTACATCGTGCCGATCTCGCAGCTTTCCGGGCCGATCAGGATCGTGGTCGGCAGTCCGGTTGCTCGCGCCACCTTGCGCAATTCCTTCAGGATGCCGTTGGAACTGTCCTGGTAAAGCGTCAGGTTGCCGACGCCGATTTCCTCCAGAAAAGCCGCCGGCTTCTCCGATCCGCCCCGGTCGAGATTGACCGCAACCACCTCGAAATCTTCATTGCCGAGATCGGCCTGGAGTGCATCCAGGGCCGGCATTTCCTTGCGGCAGGGCGCGCACCATGTCGCCCAGAGATTGAGCAGTACCGTCCGGTCCTTGAAATCGGCGAGTGAGACATCCTTGCCGTCCGGGTCCTTGAAGGTCAGCGCCGCGAGGTCGAGCGGTGCCTGCGCCGGCAGAAAAGCCGCCACCTCACCGGTGGCAAAGGGCTTCGCGGCGGCGGCGCTTGCAAGCGACGCCGTACAGCTTTGGCCCTTGCCTATATTGCCATTCGGTCCGCCGATCACGTATAGAGCCGCTACGGCGGCCACTGCACCTGCGAGCCCTGCGGCATAGACGCCGCGGCGTGAGGTTCTTGCGGGTTCGGTTGGCTGTGTCATTCGTTCACCCCCCCGAACGGGGGACCTTCTAAGGGACAGGACATGAGCAATCGCATGTGGGGAGGCCGGTTCGCTGAAGGACCGGACGCCATCATGGAGGAGATCAACGCCTCCATCGACTTCGACCGGAAGCTATATAAGCAGGACATCGACGGCTCGAAAGCCCATGTGCGCATGCTCGCCGAAAAAGACATTGTGACGCGGGACGATGCCGACAAGATCGTTCAAGGTCTAGACACAATCCTGTCAGAGATCGAAGCCGGCACCTTCACGTTCACCCGGGCGCTTGAAGACATTCACATGAATATCGAGGCGCGGCTTGCCGAGCTGATCGGTCCGGCGGCCGGACGGCTTCACACCGCACGCTCGCGCAACGACCAGGTTGCGACCGATTTCCGACTCTGGGTGCGCGATACACTCGACACGCTGGACATCCAGCTCGGTGAGCTGATGCAGGCGCTGTCCGAAAAGGCGGAGACCCACGCCTCCGACGTCATGCCGGGTTTCACCCATTTGCAGTCGGCCCAGCCGGTCACCTTCGGCCATCATCTGCTGGCCTATGTGGAAATGTTCGGCCGCGACCGGGGCCGGGTGCGCGATGCGCGCAAGCGCATGAACGAATGCCCGCTCGGCGCGGCAGCCCTTGCCGGCACGTCTTTCCCGATCGACCGCCACATGACGGCCAAGGCCCTCGGCTTCGACCGCCCGTCGGCGAACTCGCTCGATGCCGTCTCCGACCGCGACTTCGTCATCGAGGCACTGGCGGCAGCGTCGCTGACCGCCACGCACCTGTCGCGCCTGGCGGAAGAAATCGTCATCTGGTGTTCGGCCCAGTTCGGCTTCATCAAGCTGTCGGACAAATTCTCGACCGGCTCGTCCATCATGCCGCAGAAGAAGAACCCGGATGCGGCCGAACTGGTGCGCGCCAAGACAGGCCGCATCTACGGCTCGCTACAGGCGCTGCTGGTGATGATGAAGGGTCTGCCGCTGGCTTATTCCAAGGACATGCAGGAAGACAAGGAGCAGGCGTTTGACGGCCTTGCCAGCGTCTCCCTGGCGCTTGCCGCCATGACCGGCATGGTGCGGGACCTGGAGCCGGTGGTCAAAACCATGAAGAAGGCGGCAGGCTCCGGCTATTCCACCGCAACGGACCTTGCCGACTGGCTGGTGCGCGTGCTTGGTCTGCCCTTCCGCGATGCCCACCACGTCACCGGCCGGATTGTCGGCCTTGCCGTGGAAAAGGGAGTCGAACTGCACAAGGTCTCGTTGGAAGAGATGCAGGCGGTCGAGCCGAAGATCACCGGAGAAATCTTCCAGGTGCTTTCCGTCGACAAGTCCGTGCGCAGCCGCACCAGCTACGGTGGCACCTCTCCGGTCAATGTGCGCAAGCAGGCGCGCCGCTGGCTGAAAGAGCTCGGCAAGAGCTGAAGCTCTTGCCGAAAGCGCCGTGTCATGCGAGGAGAAGACCACGCATGACTTCAGGAATTTGGCCCTGCGTCCATCCGGACGCAGGCCAGCCGAACCAAAAGGGCAGTATGGCGATGACAACCCGGCTCAAAACCCTGGCTTTGCTCGGCCTCTGTCTGAGCCTGACCCTGGCCGGGTGCGGCCGCAAGGGCAGTCTGGACGTCCCGGGCGCGCCGGCGGCAGCCGAGACCGGAAGCGCCGTCGATCCGGCCCTCGCCGCAGTTCCGGAACAGCCGGAAACGCCGGAAAACGACAAACCGTTCTTCCTGGACTTCCTGATCAATTGAGTTTTCGCGCAGCCGCGCTGCGCAATCGAACATCCTGGATATCGACCGGCCAGCCGACTTCCGTTCGCGGGGTAAACAGGACCGGTCCAGCCGCATGAGGGCGTGCCTTGCATCACTTTGATTACCGGAACGGCGAGCTTCATGCCGAGGACGTGGCGATCGCGGACATCGCGCGCGCGGTCGGAACGCCGTTCTACTGCTATTCCACCGCCACGCTGACCCGCCACTATCAGGTGTTCTCGTCCGCCTTTGGCGATATCCCGTCTCTCGTCTGTTACGCCATGAAGGCGAATTCCAACCAGGCCGTCCTGAAGACGCTGGCTCAGCTCGGCGCCGGCATGGATGTGGTCTCCGAAGGCGAATTGCGCCGCGCCCGGGCCGCCGGGGTGCCCGCCTCCAAGATCGTCTTTTCCGGTGTCGGCAAGACCGAAGCCGAACAGGCCTATGCGCTGGAAGAGGATATCCTCTGCTTCAACGTGGAATCCGAGCCGGAGCTGCGCCAGCTCTCGAAAGTGGCAAGCGCCATGGGCAAGACCGCAAGGGTCTCCATGCGCATCAATCCGGATGTCGATGCCAAGACCCACGCCAAGATCGCGACGGGCAAGGCGGAGAACAAGTTCGGCATTCCCTGGCAGCGGGCCCGGGAAGTCTATGCGGAAGCGGCTTCGCTGCCGGGCATCAAGGTGACCGGCATCGACATGCATATCGGCTCGCAGATCACCGAACTGGAACCCTTCGATAATGCCTTCGCACGCCTTGGTGACCTGATCTCGGATCTCAGATCGCAGGGCCACAGCATCGACCACGTCGATCTCGGCGGCGGGCTCGGCATTCCCTATGTCACCGACAACAACCCGCCCCCGCATCCGGACGCCTATGCCCAGGTGGTCAAGAAGCATGTGCGCGAGCTGGGCTGCATGGTGATGTTCGAGCCGGGCCGCATGATCGCCGGCAATGCCGGCATCCTGGTGACCGAGGTCGTCTATGTGAAGGAAGGCGCCGACAAGACCTTTGTCATCGTCGACGCAGCGATGAACGACCTTATCCGGCCCACACTCTACGAGGCCTATCACGAGGTGCGTCCTGTCAGCGAACCGTCGACGGAAGCCGAGCGAATCAAGGCCGATATCGTCGGTCCGGTCTGCGAAACCGGTGACTTTCTCGCCCAGAACCGGGATATGCCCAGGGTAAACGCCGGCGAGATGCTGGCTGTCTATTCCGCCGGAGCCTATGGCGCGGTGCAGTCCTGCACCTACAATTCGCGTCTGCTGGTGCCGGAAGTGCTGGTAAATGCTGATCAATTCGCCGTTGTCCGGCCGCGAACCAGCTATGAGGAGCTGATCGGACTGGACCGGATTCCGGACTGGCTCAAGGGTTCGTGACCAAATCGGCCGACAATTAGTTGAACCGACAGGTTGCCGGACGGCCCGTTCTGCCTCACCTTAGTCTCAGGTGGGCAGGTCCAGCGGGCTGCGATCCGGCATGGCCGGCAGCCCTTGGTGCCAGAACCGGAGGTGCCATTGAGCCCTAGCGACAGCGAACACGAGCAAGAGCGTCAGATATCTTCCGAGCTTTCCGGCTGGCGGGCTGCCATCAAGGCCCGGCTGGACCGGCTGGTCCGCCATAGCCGCTGGGCGCTGTTCGTCGAGCGCCTGTGGCGCGCGATGCTGCCTCTCCTTGTCGTCATCGGTCTCTTTGTCGGTCTGTCCTGGCTCGGCCTCTGGCTTGTGTTGCCGGCCTGGGCGGGGCCACTCGGCATTGTCGCCTTTGCCGTCCTGGCGCTATGGGCAGCCAGGGACCTGCCGAAACTTGCCTGGCCGTCGCGCGAGGACGCGCTCTCCCGCGTCGAGAAATCCTCCGGCCAGCTGCACCGGCCGCTGACGGCGCTCGAGGACGAGCTGTCGGTCGGGACCGGCAATTCCGAAAGCCAGGCGATCTGGGCACTGCACCAGCGTCGCACGGCGGAAGCCGTGAACCGCATCCGCTCCAGGGCCCCCGATCCGCAGGCCTACCGGCGCGACCCCTGGGCGCTGCGCGTTCTTGCCGCCTGTCTGCTCATCATCGGTTTTTCCACCGCGCAGGGCGACTATCTCGGCCGGCTCGGTTCCGCGTTCCAGAACCCGTTCAAGACTGTGGAAGCACCCAGCCGGCTGGATGCCTGGGTTACTCCGCCGCTTTATACCAGCGAGCCGCCGATCTATCTGACCGGCGAAAGCGCCCAGCTGCGTGATCCCGGCGCGCCGATCTCCGTGCCCGAAGGCTCGATCCTGGTGGTCAGGACCCAGGGTGCACGCAATCTTTCCATGACCTTCGCCGGCGCGGACGATGCAGAGCCGGCCGTCATCGAACCGGAAGAGACCGCCGAGACCGTGGACCCGGAGCTAAAGAAGCTGCTGCCGGTGGAACGCCGGCTCAAGCTGGAGACGACCGGGGTGGTCGAGTTGCTCAACGGCGAAGAGCCGATGCTGAGCTATGTCTTTGCCGTGCGCCCGGACGATGCGCCGGAAATCCGGCTGACCGACGATCCGGAGGCGCAGCTCAGCGGGGCGTTGAAATTCTCCTATCTCGTCAATGACGATTATGGCGTCGTCGGCGCCGAAGCCCGGATCACGCCGCTGCCGGATCCCGACAACGGCAACCGGGTTCCGCGGCCGCTGGTCGATGCACCGCAATTCCCGCTGTCGCTGCCGCCGCGGGCGGGTACCGCCAAGACCGCGGAAACCATCCGCGATCTCGCCTCCCATCCCTGGGCCGGTTCGGAGGTCGACCTCCTCCTGACGGCACGGGACCAAGCCGGCCAGGAGGGCCTGTCGCCGTCCTACCGCATTACCCTGCCCCAGCGCCGCTTCGGCAAGCCGCTGGCCCGTGCGGTGGTGGAGCAACGGCGCAATCTGGCGCTCGACGCGGAAAGCCATGCGGAGATCATCACCGCTTTCGATGCCCTGCTGCTGGCCCCCGACACGTTCGACTTCAAGGTGCGCGACTATCTCGGCATGCGCTTTGCCTACAGCCAGCTGATCGATGCCCGCACGGACCAGGAGCTGAAGGACCTGCTGCCGCTGCTCTGGGACTTGGCGCTTTCCATCGAGGACGGCGACCTGTCGGCGGCGGAGCGCAAGCTGCGCGATGCCCAGGAAGCCTTGCGCAAGGCGCTGGAGGAAGGTGCCAGCGACGAGGAGATCGCCAAGCTGACGCAGCAGCTTCGCGAGGCCCTGAACGAATACATGCAGGCGCTTGCCGAGCAGATGCGCCAGAACCCGCAGGCCATGCAACCTTTCGACGGCAACCAGCAGACCTTGAACGAGCAGGACCTTGCCGAGATGCTGGACCGGATCGAGGAGCTGGCCAGGACCGGCTCCAGAGATGCCGCCCGGGAGCTGCTCGCCCAGATGCAGCAGATGCTGGAAAACCTGCAGGCCGGACGGCCGCAGATGATGCCAAACGGCATGTCCAGCGAAATGATGGAAATGCTCAATCAGCTCGGTGAGATGATCCAGAAACAGCAGCAGCTGATGGACCAGACGCACAAGTTCAACCAGGACCAGCAGCAGCGCCGCGGCCAACAACAGCAGCAAGGACAGCAGCAACAGCAGGACCAGGGCCAGCAGCTGACCCAGGAACAGCTTCAGAAGATGCTTGAACAACTGCAGCAGGGCCAGGGCGACCTGGCGCAGCAGCTGCAGCAGCTTATGGAACAATTGAACCAGAACGGCATGGGCCAGAACCAGGCGCTCGGCGAGGCAGGCGAATCCATGGGCGAAGCGCAGCAGTCGCTCGGGCAGGGCCAGGGCCAGCAGGCGCTCGGCGAGCAGGGTGATGCACTGGACGCGCTGCGCCGCGGTGCCCAGGGTCTGACCGAGCAGATGATGGGCCAGGGCGAAGGCCCGGGCTCGCCCAACGGCCCGTCGCCCATGGACGAGGACCCGCTCGGCCGGCCGCGTCGCACAGAAGGCCCTGATTTCAACAACCGGGTGAAGATCCCGGACGAGATCGACGTCCAGCGCGCCCGCCGTATTCTGGAAGAACTCCGCAAACGCTTCTCCGACCCGTCGCGGCCGAAGCTGGAGCTGGATTACCTGGAGCGGCTGCTGAAGCGGTATTGAGGTGGGTAAGGCTTTTCAGGAGAGTTGGAGACCCCGCTTCGGCGGGGTTTTTTTATATGAACACCTTCTCATTCCGTCATCCCGGACGCAGCGAAGCGAAGATCCGGGACCGGGGAGCCGAGGTCTCTCGGGTGCGTTCGGAATATCGGGATTTCCATGCCTCCCCGGTCCCGGCTCGCGCTGCGCTTGGCCGGGATGACAAAAGAGAGGCCGGCGTTATTCGTTGGTTTGTGCAGGCGCTTCGGTGCGTCTTTTTTGCCAGGTGATGAGCAATTGGCCCATCCTTCGAGACAGCGCTCCGCGCTTCCTCAGGATGAGGAGGAAGGGAAGCGTGGCCGACCACACCTCACCTCATCCTGAGGAGGGCTGAAAGCCCGTCTCGAAGGATGGGCCGCTTGCTCAACCTGCGACCGTGATTATCAACAAGCGTTAGAAAAACAAAAACCCCGCCGGAGCGGGGTCTTGAACGCATTGGAATCGGATGTCCCGTCACGCGTAGCGGCGGGTTTCCTGCGGGACTTCGCCGGAGATCGCGCCGCGCACGGCCTTGCGGATGTCGGCCAGGGAAAACGGCTTGGTGACGACGTCGTGCACCAGGGCTTCCAGGCCGTTGGCGCGTTCGCGCTGGTCGGCAAAGCCGGTCATCAGCAGGATCGGCATTTTCGGGTAGTCGCGGGCCGTGTGCAGGGCAAGGGCGATGCCGTCCATGACGGGCATCTTGATGTCGGACAGAAGCAGGTCGAAACTGCCCTTTTCCCGGGTCAGCAGTTCAACGGCTTCGCCGCCGTCCTCGGCCGCCTCGACGGAATGACCGTCCAGTTCCAGAGCACGCTTCACGAAGCTGCGGACAGCTTCGTCGTCTTCGGTAAGAAGAATGCGAGCCATGCTCACTCTCCTGTGTTGCCGTCGGCCGCTCCCTCGTCCGGGGCGACAACGTATCCAATATAGGGCAGCTGCCTCCAGGCGTGGCCCATATCCATACCATATCCGACGACAAACTTATCAGGACAGGCAAATCCGACATAATCGGCAGATATGGCAGCTTTGCGGCGCTCGGGTTTATCGAGGAGCGCTGCGATCTTCACCGAACGCGCGCCCCGGTTCAAAAGCCGTTCCTTGGCGAAGGCCAGGGTGCGACCGGATTCCAGGATATCATCCACCAAAATAATATCGCGGTCGTTAACGTCACTTTCAACATCGCGCAAAATCCGGATGGTGTCCGAGCCTTCCGTGCCGGCGCCATACGAGGATAAATGCATGAACTCCATTTCCGGTTCCAGGCCCACGCGGTGCATGGCGCGCACGAGGTCGGCGGAAAAGATGAAGCTGCCCTTCAGGACGGCGACGACAAGCAGCTTCTGCGGTCTGCCTTCCGAGATTTCCGCGGCAAGCGCCTCAACGCGCAAGGCGATGGCGTCTTCATCGAACAGCGTATGGATATTGGCTTTCATGGTCACTCGAGAACTATCTGGCGTTTGCCGCGCTCGACAAACCGAACCTGGATGTCGAACGCGCCCTTTGGCGGGTCGGCTAATATCGTCCTGAACCGGGTTTCGTCCAGAGCATTCAGAGATTTTGTGCGGGGTTCGACCGTCCAGGCGTAGACTTCCTGATGATCGGCGCTACGGATCGACAGACGAACGGCGGGGACAGTGTTGCGTTCCTGCAGGAGATTGCGGATCGATCCTTCGACAACGAGAACCTTCTTGCCTTCCTCGACCTCGGTAAAGGTCCTGAGGTTGCGGAACTCCAGCCCGCGCAGATTGACGTCCAGGCCGACCAGCTGGAAGAGGCTGGCGAGGTCCGGCGATTGCTTGACGATGTTGTCGCGCATCAGAACGAAGACGGCACAGCCGGCAAGCGCTGCGGCGAACAGGGCGACACCGCCGATGCGGCGATAGTTGCGGCGAAAAATCCAGTTCAGCACCAGGCCTATGTGATCCCGGCGGAACTTGTTCGGGTTGACGATGATCTTCGGCCGCTTGGCGGAGGATTCAATGTCAGTCGCAGCCGCGGCCTCGGCCGCTTTGGCGCTTGCTTTGGCATCGCCTTTTTGGGCAGCGGATTTGCCCTTGTCCTTCTTGCCGGGCGCAGCCGCCGGAGCGGGTTTGACCTCTTCCTCGTCGTCGTCGTCCTCATCGTCCTCGGCGGGGAAGTTGTCGTCTTCGGCGTCTGCGGCCCATTGGGCCTCGTCGTCTTCTGGATTATCTTCGGCGAAATCCTCGTCCGGTTCGTCAGGTACGTCTGCAGGACGGAAGTCGACCTCGCCCTCTTCCTCTTCGGTGGACGAGACGAACCAGCGATTGCCGCATTTGGCGCATTTCACGCTGCGCCCCTCCGGGCCAAGCGCTTCCGCCTTGATTTCGTAGGACGTTGCGCAGTCCGGACATTTGATCTTCATGTGCGAAGACCTTTCGCCATGGCATGCTTCTTGGGCTCGAGCTGGAACCGCGGGGCCGGAAACCGGCAGGAAAGTCTGGACAAAGGCCAGTCGGATCCAATGACGGGGTTTCAGCTCTCTAATGGACCTTTATATGATTAATGCACCGTTAATGGCCAGCCTATAGCGTGGCGTCCATCAACAGGAAGGAACAGGGGTGATTTTGTGATCCGCTTTGAAAATGTCGGATTGAGATACGGCATGGGACCGGAAATCCTGCGCGATCTGACGTTTCAGATCGAGCCGCAGTCGTTCCAGTTCCTGACCGGCCCGTCCGGCGCGGGCAAGACCAGCCTCATCCGGCTTCTGTTCATGTCCCTCAGGCCGACCCGCGGCCTGATCAAGGTGTTCAACCGCGATCTCAGCGTCATCGACAAGCAGGAGCTGCCGCGATTGCGGCGCAAGATCGGCGTGGTGTTTCAGGATTTCCGCCTGCTCGAACACCTGACGACCTATGAAAACGTCGCCTTGCCGCTGCGCGTCATAGGCAAGGAAGAGGCGGAGTACCGTTCCGATGTCATCGACCTCTTGAAATGGGTCGGACTGGGAGACCGCATGCATGTGCTGCCACCGGTCCTTTCAGGTGGAGAGAAGCAGCGCGCGGCGATCGCGCGGGCCCTGATCACGCGGCCGGAGGTGCTGCTCGCGGACGAGCCGACCGGCAACGTCGACCCGCCACTCGCCCGGCGCCTGTTGCGCCTTTTCATCGAATTGAACAAACTCGGCACGTCCGTCATCATCGCGACCCATGACATCGCGCTGCTGGAACAGGTGGACGCCCGGCGCATGGTGCTGGCCGACGGGCGCCTCTCAATATTCGATTAGGCGGCAAATGGCTCAGTCCGACGATACCGACAAGAAACAGGCAGCCTCCGCCGAAGTCCGGCCACCCCGGCGCCTGGAACGGCCGAAGAAGAAGCGCAAGCCCGCGCCGAAGAGTGCGCCCAAGCCGAAGAAGGAACCGGAGGGCGACGATGCCAAGCTGCGCCCCGCAGCGGCTATCGTGCCGCCCCAGGCGGTTGCCGGGCGGGCGCTGACGCTGGTGGTTGCCATCATGAGCTTCCTTGCCTGCCTGACCGTCGGCGCCGTGTCGGTGGTCTGGGATGCGGCAGATGCCTGGCAGAACGACCTGGTGCGCGAAATCACCATCCAGATCCGGCCGACGGAAGGTGTCGACATGCTCCGCGAGATCGACAAGGCCGTCGCGCTTGCGCAGGAGTTTCCCGGCATCGACAGCGTGCGCGCCATGTCCGACGCGGAAACCAAGCAGTTGCTGGAGCCGTGGCTCGGCGAAGGCCTGCAACTGGACGGCCTGCCCGTTCCGCGCCTGATCCAGATCACGGTCGGCGATCCGGCCGAACTGGATCTCGCCCAGCTGAGGGTCATGGTGTCCCAGACGGTGACCGGGGCCAGCGTCGACGATCACTCGATCTGGACGTCGCGCCTTTCCGCCATGGCGGGGGCCGTCGTCGTCGGCGGTTTTGCCATCATGGTGCTGGTGCTCGGTTCCATGGTGCTGAGCGTCGTCTTCGCTACCCAGGCGGCGATGGCCGGCAACAAGGATGTGGTCTCGGTGCTGCATTTCGTCGGCGCGGAAGACGGGTTCATCGCGCGGGAGTTCCAGCGGCACTTCCTGGTTCTGGGGATGAAGGGCGGGGTTTCGGGCGGCGTTGCGGCGATCCTCTCGTTCCTGCTGATCGATGTGTTCACCCGGCAGAGCTCCGGTCAGGCCGGGACGGACCAGGTCTCCGCGCTCTTCGGCGGCATCTCCGTCAGTCTGCCCGGCTATTTCGGTGTTTTCGGTGTCGTCTTCCTGGTGGCCATCCTGACGGCCCTCACCTCCGGTCTCGCAGTCAAGGCGCATCTGGCGAAAGTTGATTGATTTTCCCGCAAAATGCCGTGAAATTGGCCGAATCACTTATCATAGTCACGCCATGACACACGCTGACACTGTCATAGACCCCACTCTCGACGACGCGTTGCCCCACGCGGCGAGAAGCCGTGCGGGCGGCAGACGAACCCCTCGGCGCGCCCCAGGGAGTGCTACCGGGAGCACCACCGGGCGCAAGAAGCGCTTCGGGCTCAGGATTGTTTTCGTGTCCGTCGTTGTCGCGCTGGTGGCCGGTCTGTTCGGGCAGTTCGCCTTCTTCGCCCACCGGATCGCCACCGCCAGGGTTCCGGGCACCGCCAACGCGGATGCCATCGTCGTGCTCACCGGCGGCCATGCGCGGGTCAGAGAGGCCATCCGCCTTCTGGAGGAAGGCCGGGCCAACCGGCTGCTGATTTCCGGCGTCCACCCGGGCACTACGCGGGAACAGCTTGCAGCCGTCACGTCCTCCCCCATGCCGCTGGAAAAACAGAGCGTTGATCTCGACCGGGTTGCCCTCAATACGGCAGGCAATGCGACCGAGACCGCCAACTGGGTGCGCAAGAACGGCTTCTCGTCGCTGCTGGTCGTCACCAGCGCCTATCACCTGCCCCGGGCCGAGGTTGAGCTCGCGGGCGCCCTGCCGAATGTCAACCTTATTGCCTATCCGGTCTTCTCCAAGGATCTCAACCTTGCGGCCTGGTACCGGGAACCGGCGACGATGCGGCTTCTCATGCGCGAATATGTGAAGTATATCCTCGCCCGACTGCGGATTACCGTTCAGGGTGTGAGCTGACAACAAGTCAGGTCATGGCCGGACGGCCCAACCGTCTCGACCAAAGCGTGTTGCGTTTATTCGAATTGACGTGACCCGCTTCAACTCTCTTTCTGACGCACGTCTTGTTGCGAAAAACAGGTGCCCACTTTTTCGCGACGTGCTGTAGCTTTCACGGTGCCATGGTCTTTCTGCGTTCCACCCTGTTTCAGATCCTCTTCTATCTCGTCACGCTCATTCTGATGATCGTGTTCTCGCCGGTGATGCTCCTTCCCGAACGCTGGGGCTGGTGGGTGGTGCCGACCTGGTCGCGCGCCCTGCAGCTGTTGATGCGCGTCGTCGGCGGCATCAAGGTCGAGGTCCGGGGCAAGGAAAACCTGCCGGATGGCGGTTTCATCGCTGCCATGAAGCACCAGTCGGCCTGGGAAACCGTGGCGCTGATCCCGCTTTTCCGGAGCCCGACCTTCATCCTGAAGCGCGAGCTGCGCTGGATCCCGATCTTTGGCTGGTACACGGCCAAGTACCGGCAGATCCCGATCAACCGCGGCAAGCGCTCGGAAGCTCTTGCCTCCATGATGCAGGCTGCCAAGGAGGCGATCGCCGAAAAGCGGCAGATCCTGATCTTCCCGGAAGGCACACGCCGGCCGGCCGGCGCCGAGCCGAAATACAAATACGGCATCGCCCATCTTTACCGGGACCTGAAATGTCCCGTGGTGCCGATTGCCCATAATGCCGGTCTTTACTGGCCGCGCGCCTCGTGGAAGGTCTATCCGGGCACGGTGATCGTCGAAATCCTGCCGCCGATCGAGGCGGGCCTTGCGCCGGAGGTCTTCTATGAGCGCATGGTCACCGACATCGAGACGGCGAGCAACCGGTTGATCGAGGAAGCCCGGAAGGCACGGCAGCCCTCGCCGGTGCTGGAAGACATCGCAGCGAAGGCTTGAGCCCTCGCAAGAAAAAAAAGACCGCTCCGTCGTAACGGAGCGGCCAGAGGAAGTTCGATTGGGCTTGTTGCTTAGTGCGCGGCCCGCCCGGCTTCCGCCGATTGCATCCGCATCAGGCCGAGATGCAGGACACCGCCCAGCACCGCACCGATGACCCAGCCATAGCCCGATAGCTCCGAGAGAGCCGGGACCCAGACCGTTGCGACCGAGAACAGTGCCGCGATGGCAAAGGCGAGGATCGCCTTCATGTTCCAGCCGTTGTTGTAGTGGTATCGGCCCGCCGGGTTGGACGAAAACAGGTCGTCCATGTCGATCTGCTGTTTGCGCACCAGGTAATAATCCGCGACCAGGATGCCATAGAGCGGGGCAAGGAACGCGCCGAGCGTGTCGACAAAACCGGCAATGCCGATGTTGGAGATGACCGTCACCCAGAGCGCTCCGATAAAAAAGGCGATGACCGCTGTGATGATGCCACCGGTCCTGGCCGAGATCTTCTCCGGGTTGAGGTTGGCGATGTCATAGGCCGGCGGAATGAAGTTCGCGACCAGGTTGATGCCGACGGTCGCCGCGAAGAAGGTGACGGCCGCAATCAGCGTCAGGAAGACGTTGTCGACGCGGTCGACGATGTCGGCCGGGTTCACCAGCTTCTCGCCGAAGAGCACGACGGTGCCCGCGGTCACGAAGAGCGCGATGAAGGAGAAGAAGGCCATGGAGACCGGCAAACCCCAGAAATTGCCCCGCTTCATGGCACCTTCATCGGATACAAAGCGCGAGAAGTCGCCGAAATTGATCACGACGGCGGCAAAATAGGCGATCATCGTGCCGACGACGGTGAAGAAGGCGGCGACCGGTCCGCGCGGATCGGTGGCCTCGCTTCCCTCGAAGATCGTGCCGAGGGCGGAGAAGATGCCGTTGCCGGCTTTCCACCAGATCACCACGCAGAGCGCGATCATGACGACATAGACAAAGGGGCCCGCCCAGTTGAGGAACTTGCCGACCCAGTCGATGCCCTTCATGAACAGCGCGACCTGGAAGACGCAGACGATGAGATAGGACAGCCAGCCGACTGCCGTCATGCCAAGGAACTCGGGGCCGCCTTCGATGCCGAGCAGCGTGTTGAGGAGCAAAGCCACGGCGGTGGAGGCGAAATAGGTCTGGACGCCGTACCAGAAGATCGCGACGATGCCGCGCACCAGGGCCGGGAACCGGGCACCGTAGACGCCCATGGAGGCGCGGGCGATGACCGGATAAGGCACACCGTGCTTGACCGACGGCCGGCCGGTGAGGTTCACCAGCACCATGACGAAGAAGCCTGCAAGCACGATGGCGGCGAAGACCGCCCATCCGTTGAGGCCGTAGGTGATGAAGAGCGATGCGGCCAGGGTGTAGCCGAAGAGGCTCTGGATGTCGTTGTTCCAGACATTGAAGATCTCGAACGCACCCCACTTGCGCTTCGACGCCGGGATCGGCGCGAGGTCTTCGTTGTAGAGGCTGCCGTCCTGCTGCCCCGGCTTGCCAGATAAATTCGCCATAGTCTCCTCCCGAAACCGGCCTTCCTACAGACCGCGATGCCGTTTCGGAATTGGCTGGCGCGTGGCGCTCAACCCTCCGGAACCGGCGGATTTCAACCTGTGCAATCCAGCATATCCGCCGTCGGCGAACCGTGGAAATCGTCAGGCTGTACATTGCAAAGTCCTGAACTTGCATCTAACATTTTACAAAGAATGCTAGCTGACAGACTATAAGGAATTTCAAGCAGGACCTTCAGGCTTTGCTTGTTAATGGCGTGGAACCGGCAAATGACAAACGCAAACAAGGGCGACCTGTTGAACGACAAGGCCTTCGGGGCGCTGATCGCGGCCTTTCGCGGCGGGGCGTTGCGTCACGGCCAGTTCGTGTCGATGGGGCAACTGGTGGATCTTCTGGGCTACCCGATCGCCCCGGTGCGCGAGGCGGTCAAGCAGGCAAGCGCCCAGGGCTTCCTTGCAACCGTGCCGAAGCGCGGCGTGCAGGTGATGGAGGCAAGCCCTGAGAATATCCGTGAAAGCCTCGATGTGCGCATGGCGCTGGATCAGGAAGGAGCGCGGCGGCGCATTTCAACCGGTAACCTCCATGGTCTTGCGGCCTTGCGGCAGCGGCACGAGGACATGCGCGATGCGGCCGGAAAAGACGCCACCGCCGATCTGCCGCCGAAGGCGATCGATGTCGACCTGTCCCTGCACAATTACCTGGCCGACGGCCTCGGCAATTCGCTGCTTGGCAATGCCTATGAAGCCAACAGGGTGCGTATTGCCATCATCCAGAACGCCCGACCGTTCCTGCAGGACCGGATTGTCTCGGCGATGGACGAGCACCTGGCCATTATCGATGCCTTGGAGGCGCGAGATGCGCAGGCGGCCACGGCGGCGCTGATGCGCCACTGCGAGCAGACGCTGCGCTGGTGGGGCGTTACCTGAAACGGACCGGGATTACTCCGCCGGGGCCGGAGTGTCCTTGGCGTGGCGGCCGAAGTCCGGTGCGTCCGTTTCCTGACCGGCCTCGATGATCGACCGGCGGATGCCGCGGGTGCGGGTGAAGAGATCGAACAGCATCTGCCCGTCGCCCCAGCGGATTGCCCGCTGCAGTGCCGAGAGATCTTCGGAAAACCGCGCCAGCATCTCCAGGATCGCGTCCTTGTTGTGCAGGCAGACGTCCCGCCACATGGTGGGGTCGGAGGCGGCCAGGCGCGTGAAGTCGCGGAAACCGGAGGCGGAATACTTGATCACTTCCGACTTGGTCACGGTTTCAAGATCGTCCGCCGTGCCGACGATGTTGTAGGCAATCAGATGCGGCAGGTGCGAAACGATGGCCAGCACCAGGTCGTGGTGCTTGGGGTCCATGGTGTCGACGTCCGAGCCGCAGCCGCGCCAGAAAGCGGCGAGCCTGTCGATAGCGGCCTGATCCGTACCTTCCGGCGGCGTCAGGATGCACCAGCGCTGGTCGAAGAGCGTCGCAAAGCCCGCGTCCGGGCCCGAATGCTCGGTGCCCGCGATCGGGTGCCCGGGGATGAAGTGCACACCCTCCGGCACATGCGGGCTGACCTGATCGACGACCGAGCCCTTGGTGGAGCCGACATCGGTCAGGATGGCGCCTTTCTTGAGAGCCGGCGCGATCCACTTGGCAATCGCCTCGTTGGCGCCGACCGGCACACACAGGATGACCAGATCGGCCCCCTCCACCGCCGCGGCGGCGTCGAGCGCATAGGTATCGCCGAGACCCAGTTCCTCGGCCCTGCGCAGAGTGTCGGGGGAGCGGGTGGAAATGGCGATTTCCTTGACGAGGCCGCGCTGGCGCGCGACCTGGGCAAGGGAGGATCCGATCAGGCCGATCCCGATCAGGGCCATGCGGTCGAAAAGTGGGGCACCGGTCATCTTGATCTTATTTCTGTCCCAGGAAGTCCTTCAGGTGGTTCACCACGGTCCGGTTGGCGTCTTCGGAGCCGATGGTCATGCGGATGGAGTTGGGCAGGCCGTAATTGCCGACCATGCGCAACACGCAGCCGCGCTCCAGAAGATAGGCATCGGCATCGGGCGCGCGCTTGCCGTCCTCATCCGGGAAATGCACCAGCACGAAATTGCCGACGCTCGGTGTCACCTTCAGGCCGAGCTTTTCAAGCTCGGTCGTCACCCAGACCAGCCAGGTGTCGTTGTGCTCGATGGACTTCGTCACGAACTCCCTGTCGCGCACGGCGGCGATGCCGGCGGCGGCGGCCATGCCGTTGACGTTGAAGGGCCCGCGGATGCGGTTGAGCGCATCGATGACGTGGGCCGGGCCGAAGCCCCAGCCGAGACGAAGATTGGCGAGGCCGTAAATCTTGGAGAAGGTCCGCGTCATGATGACGTTGTCGGAGGTCGCCGCCAGTTCGATACCACTTTCATAGTCGTTGCGGCGGACATATTCGGCATAGGCCGCGTCCAGCACCAGCAGCACGTTTGCCGGCAGGTTCTGGTGCAGGCGCTTGATCTCCTCGAACGGCAGATAGGTGCCGGTCGGGTTGTTCGGGTTGGCGACGAACACCATCCGGGTCTTGCCGGTCACCCTGGCAAGGATCGCGTCGACGTCGGTCGTCAGGTCCTTTTCCGGTGCGATCACCGGAACGGCACCGGCGGCACGGATGGCGATGTCATAGACCAGGAAGCCGTGCTCGGAGTAAATCGCCTCGTCGCCTTCGCTCAGGTAGCCATAGGCGATCAGGCTGAGGATCTCGTCGGAGCCGGCACCGCAGATGATGCGGTCCGGGTTGAGGCCGTAGACTTCGCCGATAGCCGCACGCAGTTCCGCGGAGGAGCCGTCCGGATAGAGCTCAAGCTTCTGTGCGATCGTCTCGATGGCGGCACGGGCCGAGGCGCTGGTGCCGAGCGGCGTCTCGTTGGACGACAGCTTGTGCACGGTCTTGCCGTGGGTGCCCTTGGACTTGCCCGGAACATAAGGGGCGATGTCCAGAACGCCGGCGCGCGGCTGCGGACGGTTCGAAGCGGCCTCACCGGCCGGGGAAACGCTCGTCATCTCGTTCATTCCTGAGGCTCCTCGTCCTCGCCAGCAAATGTGTCGTCCGGATCGCCGTTGCCGTCGATGGGCGCGGCATAGCCGCCGACACGTCTCAATACATCCGGTGAGGCGCCCGCAGCCGTGCAGGCGGCCAGCACATCCTCTTCCGTCAGATCGCCCGAAATCGCCAAAAGGGCATCAACCCCGTTGGCGGAGCGGAAGAAACTGAGCACCTCGATGCCCAGGTCCATCAGCCGCCCGGGCAGAAGATCCGACCAGCGGGCGTCATAAACCGCAACGTCGGCGTTGTCGATCATGCTGTCGGCCCTGGCGAGCACCAGCGCCGGAAGATCGGCGGGCCGCTCGTCCAGAACGACGAACGGCAGACGCGCCCGCACCAGGGCGCCCGCTTCACTGAGGCCGCGCCACCAGGGCAGCTCGGCGCGGTCGGTCAGCGCGACGAGGCCGAGATCGCCCTCGGAGGCCGTCACCGCCCCGACGACGTCGGCGGCATCGCTACCGGGCACAAGCTCGACGGAAAATCCGAAATAGAAGCGCGCCAGATCGAGCATCTCGATCAGGTCGGCGCTGCCGTCGAGATGAACGGCGGTGTCCGCCTGCAGGCTGGTGCAGGCGCAGATGAGGTCGCGCCAGAGATGTTCGACGGTCGACAGCGGCAGGTCGCCCTTGTGACGCTCCACCATCTGGCGCATCTGGTCGGCGTCGCGTTCCGGGTGAAACAGCGCGGGACCTGCGCCTGCCGCGAGCTGGGCCGCCTGGATGCCGGCTTCTGCCCGGGCGCGTTCCATCAGGGCGTCGTGAATGCGCGCGTCGATCTCGTCGACCCGCTCTCTCAGGTCGTCGAGGGACATCCCGCTGTCCGGTATGTGCGACATGGATTGGCTCCGGCCTGGTTCGTGTCTGGCGGCGCATAGTCATAGGCATGTGAATGGCCAAAGGCAAAAGAAAACATTGACTCCGGCGCGCCCGCACGGCTAGGTCGCCAGTCTGGCCGATGCACGGGCGGTTGCGCCGGGCGAATGGCCCCAAAAGACCCCGCCCGGGAAACAGCAAACCCGAAAGAGCCATGTCCGCAGACACACCACGTCCAGCTCCCCAGGAAGATCTGAAGGCAAGTGAGGCGGTGACGCCCTCCAGCAAGCTTGTGCGCTTTCCGGTGGACGAACCGCTGGAACTGGACTCCGGCGTTCGGCTCGGTCCCTGGCAGATCGCCTACGAGACCTATGGCGCGCTCAACGCGGACAAGTCCAACGCGATCGTGGTCTGCCACGCGCTGACAGGCGACCAGTATGTCGCCTCGACCAACCCGGTGACCGGCAAGCCCGGCTGGTGGGAGCTGATGGTCGGACCCGGCAGGCCGGTCGATACCAACCACTATTTCGTCATCTGCGCCAATGTGCTTGGCGGCTGCCTCGGCACCACGGGTCCGGCGACGATCAATCCGGCAACCGGTCAGGCCTATGGGCTGGAACTTCCCGTCATCACCATCCGCGACATGGTGCGGGCGCAGGCCCGGCTGGTCGATCACCTGGGCATCGACACGCTCTTTGCGGTGATCGGCGGCTCCATGGGTGGCATGCAGGTGCTGCAATGGGCGGCCAGCTATCCGGAGCGCGTCTTTGCCGCCGTGCCGATCGCGGCCGCTGCCCGGCACACGTCGCAGAACATTGCCTTTCACGAGGTCGGCCGCCAGGCAATCATGGCCGATCCCAACTGGTGCGGCGGCAGTTATATTGCCGAAGGCGTGCGCCCGACAAAGGGCCTGGCCGTGGCGCGCATGGCGGCCCACGTCACCTACATGTCGGACGAGTCCCTGCACCAGAAATTCGGCCGTAACCTGCAGGACCGCGAGAACGTCACCTTCGGCTTCGATGCGGATTTCCAGATCGAAAGCTACCTGCGCCACCAGGGCATGACCTTCGTCGACCGGTTCGATGCCAATTCGTATCTCTATGTCACCCGGGCGATGGACTATTTCGACCTGGCGCATGAGTTCGGCGGCACGCTCGCCAATGCCTTCAAGGATACCAAGACCCGCTTCTGCGTCATGTCCTTCACCTCCGACTGGCTGTTCCCGACCTCGGAAAGCCGGCGCGTGGTCAGGGCGCTCAATGCGGCCGCCGCCAACGTTTCCTTTGTCGAGATCGAGAGCGACCGCGGCCACGACAGCTTCCTTCTGGACGTGCCGGAAATGTTCCAGACGATCAACGGCTTCATGACCGGTGCCGCCCATGCGCGCGGCCTGCCGGCGCCCGGCGAGAAGGTTTGACGTCCATGAACCTTGCTCCGAGACAAACCCGGCCCGGCGAAGTGCGCGGCGACCACAAGGTGGTGGCGTCCCTGGTGCCGGAAGGCGCGCGCGTCCTTGATATCGGCTCCGGTGACGGTGAACTGCTGGATCTACTGGTGCGCGAGCGCCGCGTCGACGGACGCGGCATCGAACTCTCCCAGGACGGCGTCAACCGCTGCGTCGCCCGCGGCCTTTCCGCCATCCAGGGCGATGCCGACCAGGACCTGTCGGACTATCCGGACCGCGCCTTCGACGTCGTCATCCTCAGCCAGACGCTGCAGGCAACGCGCGAACCGAAGAAGGTCATGCGCGAGCTCCTGCGCATCGGCGAGCAGGTGGTCGTCTCGATCCCGAACTTCGCCCATTGGCGCAACCGGGCACAACTGCTGTTCCGCGGCCGCATGCCGGTGACCAAGTATCTGCCTTACGAATGGTACGACACGCCGAACATCCACTTCTGCTCGCTGCGCGATTTCGTCGAGCTCTGCCGGGAACTGGATGCCGATGTCGACAAGGCAATCGCGCTGAGTGCCAGAGGCAACAAGATCCCGGTCAACGCCCCCTGGTGGGTCTGGAATATCGTCGCCGAACAGGCAGTGTTTCTGCTGAAGCGTTAATACGCTCAACCGTATCTCGCCGTCATTCCGGACAAGCGCAGCTTTAGCTGCGCGCTGATCCGGAATCCAGAGGTCAGCGTGAGCGCGGCGAACTCACAAGTTTTATGATTTGCCGCGCTTTCAGCGCGAAATACATCTGGTTCCCGGATCTGCGTTCGGCTCCGCCTCACTTGTGCGTAATGACGGTGCCGAGGGGGTGAAAGGCTATTGCGTTTCAATCGTCCTGTGCACCGGGCGGACCGGCTTCAGGCCCGTGGTGACGCCTTCCGGGATGAAGACCGGGCGCAGGACACGGAAGCGGCTTTTCTTGCCGTCTGCCGGCAGGCTCTGGAACACCACCTTTTCCGCCTCCATGATCAGGATGCCGCCGAAGACCGGCCAGATCCTGCGGCCGATGCTTTCCCAGGTGCGGGCGGCTTTCAGGATGGTGCCGGCGCGCGAAGGCGGCATGAAAAGGGCTTCCTTGTCCTCCAGGACGTTGAACTGGCAGTTCTTCAGCAGATCCTTCAGCTGGCTGCCCGAATACGGGCGCCCGTAACCGAAGGGCGAGAGTTCGGAGCGCGCCCAGAGGCCGCGCCGGTTCGGCACCACGGCAATCAGGCGTCCGCCGGGCGCCAGAACGCGCCAGGCCTCCTTCAGCATCGCTGCGGGATCGGAGCAATGGTCGAGCGCATGCACCAGCATGATGCGGTCGAAATAGGCGTCGGAGAAGGGCAGCTCCTTGTCCTCGACCAGGACACTTGCGTTTTCCTCACGTTCGCGCGGCCATCCCACCGCACCCTGCGGGGCCGGCATGGCGGCAATCGCTCTGTCGACCGTCTCCAGATAGGGCCGCATGAAGGGGCCGGCATAGCCGATGCCGAGCATCGTCTGGCCCTTCAGGTCGGGCCACATCCGATGGATCGGTCCACCGATCAGGCTGCGCAACAGCTGTCCGAGCGGTAAATCGTAAAAGGCGCGCAGATGGACGACGTCGAGATACATTCAGCCTGCCCGGTGTGTAAGGACGGCCGCGATTGAACATGGATCGGTGGCCAAGTGCAAGGTCTGATGCCTTGCCCTTGCCGCCGGACTTTGCGACTGTGCGGTTCAATTTGCCCTGCCTCACGAGGAGCCCGCCATGGCCTTGAGCGACACCACCGAGATCCACCAGTTCCCCTGCCTCGACGACAATTTCGGCGTTCTGGTGCACGACACGGAAAGCGGTACAACCATCGCGGTCGACGTGCCCCATGCAGGCGCCTATGTGGAGGCGCTGGAAAAAACCGGCTGGTCGCTGACCCATATCCTGATCACCCATCATCATTGGGACCACGTCCAGGGCTTGGGTGAGCTGAAGCAGAAGACCGGGGCGACGGTGATCGGTCCGGAACGCTCCCGGCTGAAGATTTCCGAACTGGACAATACGGTCGAAGACGGCGACGAAGTCCGCTGCGGACCTTATGAGGTCAAGGCGATTTCGACGCCGGGGCACACCCTGGACCAGATCTCCTGGTTCATCCCGTCGATCAAGATGGCCCACACGGGCGACACCCTGTTTTCGCTCGGTTGCGGCCGGGTGTTCGAGGGCGACAAGGAGATGATGTGGTCGTCGCTCGCCAAGCTGATGCGCCAGTTGCCCGACGACACGGTGATCTATTGCGGCCACGAATACACGGAAGCCAATGCACGGTTTTCCCTGACCATCGAGCCGGCCAATGCCGAGCTGAAGGCGCGGGCGGAGGAAGTCGCCGCGTTGCGCGCCAGGGGCGAGGCGACCCTGCCGACCACGATGGGCCGGGAAAAGGCAACCAACCCGTTCCTGCGCGCAGGAGAGCCTTCCGTGGCGGCCGCCCTCGGCATGGAGGGCAAGCCGGCCGCGGAGGTGTTCACGGAGATCCGCACCCGCAAGGACAATGCGTGAAACAAAGCACTCTATTGCACTTTCTATCTGAGCAGCGCGATTGAATTCGCTGGCGCAGTTCGAACAAACTCGGCGTCACCCCGGGCGAACGAAGTGAGACCCGGGGCCTACTCATTTCCAGAGCACCTGATTGGTGGTCAGGCCCGAGCGCAATTCATCTGCTGCAGCAGTTGGCATTGCGAGTGGGTCCCGGTTCTGCGCTACGCTTGCCCGGGGTGACGCAGCAAGCCACAGCCACTTCAATCGCATTTGCAGCGGAAGCTGCGCTTCTCAGATTGATCATCCGGCAGTTGTGCTGCTTTTCTTCAACCGGAACACTTAAAACCGCCGGGAATTGCCCCCATATGCACGCTATCGCGTTCAGGAAGGGGCATTCCATGACACTTGCGAGTAGCGACGCCCATTTGGGGCGTTCAGCGGAACAGCGGGCCAAGGATGTGGTCCATCGGATCGTCAGCCAGGCGGAAGCCATCCCGCTCCAGCAGGGCGGCGGCCACAAGCTCGACATGCAGGTCCTTTACGAGGAAGTGGTTGCCGCCTTGCGCGAAACCATCGATGATCTCGCCTTCTGCACCGGGTCGAAAACGTCCTGACCGGACCTGCCCGGCCCTTCGACCCTTTGCCGAGCCCGGGAAATTTAATGACCGTTTCAAGCGGTGCGACCGCCGACCAAATCATTGCTCTGTTGAACATGCAGCCGCATCCGGAAGGCGGGTACTATGCCGAGACCTTCCGTGACGAGGTGACCGATGCGGACGGCCGGGCGGCCTCCACGCTGATTTACTTCCTGCTTCCGCGAGGTGTGCTGTCGCGCTGGCACAGGGTCGATGCGGTCGAAACCTGGCACTGGTATGCGGGCAGCCCGCTTGAGCTTTCCCTCAGTGCCGACGGCAGGACCAGGGATGTGATCACCCTCGGCAACGATCTTCTGGCCGGCGAGCGGCCACAGGGCATCGTCCCGCGCGACGGCTGGCAGCAGGCCCGCTCGCTCGGCGCCTGGACGCTGGTCGGCTGCACGGTGGCGCCGGGGTTTCAGTTCGAAGGCTTCGAGATGGCACCGGAGGGATGGGAGCCGGGCAATTGATCCGGCGCCTGTTCAGCAAACGCATCCTCGGCGGTTTTGCGCTCAGCTCCCTTGTTGCGGCCCTTGCGCTCCATCTCACTATCAATTTCACGATAGGAAGCGAAGAGGGCTTCAACACGAACGTTTTCTTTTTTGTCCTGCTGCTGGTTCTGGTCGCGCTCTACACCCTGATCCCGTCAGCCCTGTTGGTCTTCTTTTGCGAGAAGAAATCCATCCGCCATCCGGTCATCTATGTCGGCTTCGCCGCGCTGATGGCCTTTGCCGGACTGCCGCTTGTGCTGAGGAAGCTTGATCCGGACATCGTGTTTATTGCGCTTTGCTGCGTTCCGGCAGGCGTCGTTTCAGGCCTCGTCTACTGGTACTACGCTGGCCGGAAGGCCGGCGATGACACCAGACACCTGCAGGAGCAGATTGCAGCCTTCGACTGAAGGTCTCGCATCGGCGTTCAGGCCGGCGGTCCGGCTTGAGGCAAAAAAAACATAACTTTGCAGCGAGCGCGGAACCAATCGTCCGCTCCCGGGTTCTCTTTCCAGTGAAAGGAGAGAGACATGAACAGCATCATCTATCTGGTCGGTCTTGTCGTCGTTGTCGGCGCCATCCTGTCCTTCATCGGCGTCGTCTGATTTATTTGCGGACTGCCCGCCCCTTGCAGTCCCGAATGGCAGCCAACGCCCCCATGCTCTGACAGCCACATATTTGCCCCTTGGGCCGGACGCCCGCCCGCAGCCGAACGGTCGCCCCCATCCGTTCCCCGCGTCCGGCCCATTTCCTTTTTCAAAAGGAGACAGCAATGCACAACGTCATCTATCTGGTGGGACTTGTGGTGGTCGTCATCGCAATCCTGTCGTTTCTCGGCCTCGGCTGACCTCGCTGCATCGAGCCCCCTTTAGCGAACAATTTCGGACGCACTTGATCATCGGTGCAGGCGGCCCCTTCGCAGGCTCTCTGGAGCAGGCCAGGATTCGGAAACGCTTGCCCGGCATTGATTTGGCCGGGAAGGTGGAGAGAGCCTCTTCATGAAACATTCCCCGTGGATTCAAGGTGCCGCACGCGCCGGATATTTTTCCCGGGGCGTCGTTTACAGCATCGTGGGGGTCTTCGCGGTGCTTGCGTCCTTCGGAGCCGGCAGCAGCAAGGGCACCAAGGGAGCGCTTGTCACCCTTCTTTCCCAGCCATTTGGAACCGTGCTTGTGGCCGTGCTTGTCGCGGGACTTTTCGGCTTTGTCGTCTGGCGCTCCGTTCAGGCTGTCCTGGACGCCGACGATCATGGGCTCGATCTCAAAGGGGTCGTCGTACGTCTGGCGCTGCTCGGCAGCGCGGTTACCTATGGTGCGCTCGCGCTCTATGCACTGGGTCTTCTGGGACTGATGACATCGGGTGGGAGCAATCCGTTGCCGAAGGTGATCGCCGCCTTGGCCGGGCTTCTTGGCATAAACCTGCTCGCGTGGCTGCTGTCACTGGTGTTTTTCGGGATCGCCGCCGCGCACTGGTGGAAGGTCTATTCAGGCAAATACAGCAGGCATTTCGACGGGTCGTCGGCCCCGATGGGCGCGATACATATTATTTCCGCGCTCGGCTTGAGTGCGCGCGGCGTCGTATTCGCCCTGCTTGCAGCTATGGTCTGGCTTGGCATCAAAGGACCATCCACGTCCGAAGGCGAACTGCCCACGACGCAGGACGCCCTTCATTACATTCAGGACCTCCCCTTCGGACAGGCCCTCCTGTTCGTGCTGGCGCTCGGATTGCTGATCTTCGCGGCATATTCCTTTGCCGAAGCCAGATGGCGCAGGGTTAGCGTTTCCTGAGCTGCTCAGGCCAGGCCGGCAATGGCGCTGGCAAAGTCCTTGGCCGAGAACGGTTCGAGATCGGCGACCCCTTCCCCGACACCGATGAAATGCACCGGCAGGCCGTATTTCGCGGCGATTGCTACCAGTATGCCGCCGCGGGCGGTGCCGTCGAGCTTGGTCATGACAAGACCGGTGACGCCGGCGACCTTGCCGAAGATCTCAACCTGGTTCAGCGCGTTCTGGCCCGTTGTCGCGTCGAGGGTCAGGAGAACCGTGTGCGGGGCCTCCGGATCGTGTTTCCTGATCACCCGGATGACCTTTACCAGCTCGTCCATCAGCTCGGCCTTGTTCTGCAGGCGGCCGGCCGTATCCACCAGAAGCACGTCGACGGCTTTCGTCCGTGCTTCCTTCATGGCGTCATAGGCAAGGCCGGCGGCATCGGCACCGGTATCGCGGGCGATCACATCCGCACCGGTGCGTTCGCCCCAGATCTTCAGCTGTTCGACGGCCGCCGCGCGGAACGTATCACCGGCGGCAAGCATGACCGTCTTGCCTTCGGACCGCAGCTTTTGGGAGAGCTTGCCGATGGTGGTTGTCTTGCCGGTGCCGTTGACGCCGACCATCAGCACCACATGCGGCTTCTTGCCGGTGTCGAGGTCGAGCGGCTTTGCCACCGGTGCCAGCACCTTTTCCACTTCCTCCGACAGGATGGCGCGGACTTCCTCCGGCGAGATTTCCTTGTTGTAGCGACCGTCCGAAAGGCGATCGGTGATCGCCATTGCCGTATCGACGCCAAGATCGGCCTGGATGAGGATATCCTCCAGCTCCTCCAGCATGGAGGCGTCAAGCTTGCGCTTGGTGAAGATAGACGTGATGCCCTCGGTCAGTGACGCGGATGAGCGTGACAGGCCCTGCTTCAGCCGCTGGAACCAGGAGCGTTTCGGTTCTTCCACGACTGGTGCGGGCGCAACCGGAGCCGGTGCAATCGGCGCCGGAGAAACTGGCGTCGGAGGAACTGGTACTGGCGCAGCCACCTCGGGTTCGGGTGCTGAAGCTGTGGACTCCAGCTCAGTTTCCGGTTCAGTTTCCGGCTCAGGCTCCGACTTTGCCTCGCCTGCCTCTTCCCTGACGTCCTCCGGCTCAAGGTCGAGAGCGACGTCGGTCGGCATGGGATCCAGCGGCTCGAAGGGTGCCTTCAGTGGCGTAAAGGCCTCTGGAGTTGCGGCCATCACATCCATTCGCTCAGGATCGAACGGCTCGTTCAGCGCGGCGACCGGCCGGACGTCCATTTCAACGTCCAGGGAAGGATCATCTTCCTGTGGTTCGGCCGCAGCCGCCACGTTTTCTGCGGTTGCCGGAGCGGCTTCGTCTTCCGCCTTGTCCTTGCCGCCGAAGAGACGTCCAAGAAAACCGCGCTTTTTCTCGCTCATGAACCCGCCTTTAATTTTTCATCCGTCATCGCGGGTCCCTGTCAGCGGATCCGGCGAGGCCTTACTTTCTGCCTCATCCTGAGGAGGGCTGAAAGCCCGTCTCGAAGGATCGGCCGCTTGCTCCGAACATGCCACCCATCCTTCGAGACGCCGCTGACGCGGCTCCTCAGGATGAGGGTGTTTTTCGACCGGTTCCAGTGAGCCCGACACATTCCTCAAGACAGCCTGTTGAAACATGGCTGCACCCCTTTGCTCACGCAGCCTTGGAGAGGGCTTCGCCCAGAAGATGGCGACCGGTATGGCCGATTATTCTGGTTTCGACAATCTCTCCGGCGTCGAAACCCGCCAGCTCGACCGGGGTGTACTGCTCCGTGCGGCCTATGTCTTCATGTTCCATCAGCACAGGCCGGATCTTGCCGACCTCGCCGGTCAGATATCGGACCAGCACTTCTTCGCCCTTGGCGCGCAGGCGGGCGCCGCGTTCCTTGACGATCGTTCGCGGCAATTGCGGCATGCGAGCCGCCGGGGTACCGGGACGGGCCGAGAACGGGAAGACATGCAGATGGGTCAGGCCGCATTCGTCGACGATCTTTAGGGAGTTTTCGAACATTTCCTCGGTTTCCGTCGGGAACCCGGCAATGATGTCCGCGCCGAAGACAACGTCCGGACGCAGCCGGCGGACCTCGTTGCAGAAGCGGATCGTGTCGGCGCGCAGGTGCCGCCGCTTCATCCGCTTCAGGATCATGTCGTCGCCAGCCTGAAGGGACAGGTGGAAATGCGGCATCAGCCGTTCATCTTCTGCGATCACCCGCATCAGGTCGTCGTCGGCCTCGATGCTGTCGATGGAGGACAGCCGCAGCCGCTTCAGCTCCGGAACCAGTGCCAGGATCTTGGCGGCAAGCGTGCCGAGCTTCGGTGTGCCCGGCAGGTCGGCGCCGTAGGAGGTGATGTCGACGCCGGTCAGCACGATCTCGTTGTAGCCGTTTGCGACAAGACGCCGGATCTGGTCGACGATGACACCCATCGGGACGGAGCGGGAATTGCCGCGGCCATAGGGGATGATACAGAAGGTGCAGCGGTGGTCGCAGCCGTTCTGGACCTGGACAAAGGCGCGCGCGTGGCCGGTCAGCCCGTCGATCAGGTGACCGGCAGTTTCCTCAACGCTCATGATGTCGTTGACGCGTACCCTCTCGCTCTCGCCCATGCCGAAAGCGGCAACGTCCCGATAGGACCTGCGTTCCAGCTTTTCCGTGTTGCCGAGCACGAGATCGACTTCCTCCATGCTGGAGAAGGTCTCGGTCTCCGTCTGGGCGGCACAGCCGGTGACGATCACACGCACATCGGGATTGTCTCGCTTGGCCTTGCGCACGGCCTGGCGCGCCTTGCGCACCGCTTCGCCGGTAACCGCGCAAGTGTTGATCAGGACGGCGTCCCTGAGGCCGGCCGCTTCCGCCTCGCGCTTCATCACCTCCGACTCATACGAGTTGAGCCGGCACCCGAACGTCACGACATCAATGCTCATAACGCCGCTCCGGCCTCCAGCGGAGCATCGCCCTGGCCGGTCTTGCGCCAGGAAAGCGTGTCGAGATCGACCTCGCCCTCGTATTCCACTTCCGTCAGGCCGGTCATCAGCACATGGCCATCACTTTCGCGCCATTCGATGCCGATCGGCCCGCCCGGCAGGTGAATGGTGGTCTTGCGGCCGGTCTTGTTGTCCCGTGCGGCGGCAACGCCGACGGCACAGGCGGCGGTGCCGCAGGCAAGCGTCAGGCCGACGCCGCGTTCCCACACCTTCACCCGGATCTGGTCGGTGTCGAAGACATGGGCCAGCGAAATGTTGGCGTATTCCGGGAAGATCGGATGGCGCTCCAGCAGCGGCCCGATCCGCTCCAGATCATAGGCCTCGACATCGCCGACCCAGAAGATCGCATGCGGATTGCCCATGTTGACCACGGCCGGCGTGTGCAGGATCGGATCGTCGATCGGGCCGATCTGCAGCTCGATGGCGCGGGTGTCGGCGAATTCTTCCGCCAGCGGGATTTCGTGCCACTCGAGGCACGGCACGCCCATGTCGACGGTGACACGGCGCGGGCCGTCGGCGTCGAAGGCATGCAGCAGGCCGGCGCCGGTCTCGATGGTGACGACGTCCTTGCCGGCCTCTTCCATCAAGAGGCGGCCGATGCAGCGGGTGGCATTGCCGCAAGCGGAGACTTCGCTGCCATCGCGGTTATGAATGCGCATGAAGGCATCAACGCCGAAAGACGAGCGCTCGACGGTAATCATCTGGTCGAAACCGATGCCCTTCTCCCGGTCGCCAAGATGCGCGATCGCTTCGCGGGAAAGCCGCAGCGGTTGTTCGCGCGCATCCCAGACCACGAAATCGTTGCCGAGGCCGTTCATCTTCAAAAAGGGTCTGGTTTCAGACGCCATGCGGATTGCACTTCTTCAAAAGGGATCAGGAAAGAGGTCCGCACTGCCACGGACATTTGCCTCTATATGGCGGAAAATGCCGGAAATTACCAGTGGGGCGAGGCGTCGCTGCGGAAGGGAAGAAACGGAGTTCGAATGACAGCCGGAGTTACCCGTCAATTGCGCGGGCACCTATAGCTCTGCCGCATCGAACGTGTTGCATGTACCCAGATCGCCTGACTGGAAGCCCCTCTTGAACCAGCGCGCTCTTTGCGCCGAGGTGCCGTGGTTGAAGCTTTCGGGCACCACATAGCCCTGGGACTGGCGCTGCAGGGTATCGTCGCCGATACGGCTCGCCGCATTCAGTGCCTCGTCGATGTCGCCTTCCTCGACGAAGCCGTTCTGGCGCGCTGCATAGTGGGCCCAGATGCCGGCATAACAGTCCGCCTGAAGTTCCACACGCACGGAGAGGGCATTTCCCTCCGCCTTCGACATGTTGCGCCGGGCCTTGTGGAATTCGGGCAGGACCCCCAGCACGTTCTGGATGTGGTGGCCGACCTCGTGGGCCAGCACATAGGCCTGGGCGAAGTCGCCAGGCGCATTCAGCTGGCTGGCGAGTTCCTGATAGAAGGAAAGGTCGATATAGAGCTTGCTGTCGGCGCCGCAATAGAACGGGCCGGTGGCGGCGCTGGCATAGCCGCAGGCGGACGAAACCGAGCCGGAAAAGAGCACCAGCGTCGGCTCAGGATAGCGGCTGCCGCCGTTTTCGAAGATGCCGCCCCAGGTGTTTTCCGTGTCCGCCAGTATGACGGAGACGAATTCCGCCGTTTCCTGGTCCGCGGCACTGCGCGGTGCCTGGGTCTGGGTGCTCGGGCTGTCATAGCCGTCACCGCCATCCAGCTGGCCGAGAAGCGTCAGCGGATTGACGCCGGTCAGCCAGGCGATCCCCAGGACGATCAGGATCCCCGTGAGGCCGAGGCCGCCACCCCTGCGTGCCCTGCGTCCGGAAGGCATGCGCAAGCGCGGACCTCCCGCCATGCGCCTGTCATCGATGTTGCTGCTGCCGCGTCGGCCTTTCCAGCGCATGTCGTTTTAGTCCTCCGTGACTTCTTTAACTCGTCTTAGCAGACAAGGTTGCCTGTACCTATGCAAAAGACCGGTCACGCAGGCCGGCGTTGCTCTCACGCTGCCCTCACGTCAGTTCTGTTGAATGGACAGGCCCGGTCACAGAATATCACGCGACTGTGATGCCGGTTACAGCGCGAATGGCGGGGGTTCCCTAGTCTTCCGGTCGCGGGGCAGAACAGAAGGATCTTGCAGATGCCCGACGTGAATGCACAACAGGCGCAGCGCCTGATCAGTTTCGCCACCCAGAGACTGGGTCAGGTCGAAGGCAATGGCGAGTGCTGGACGCTCGTCAATAACGGTTTTGAAAGTGTCGGCTTTATCAAACCGGCCGGCACCTATGTCTGGGGACGGGTCGTCGCCCAGCTCTCCGATGCCCGTCCGGGGGACGTGTTCCAGTTCAACCAGTTCCGGGTGACCGTCCGCACGGAACATCCCGACGGCAGCTGGGAAGAGCAGACGATTTCCCGGGGCGCACCACGGCATACGGCCATTCTGGAAAGCGTCAACGGCAATATGGCCACCTTCCTGGAAAGCAACGTGACCGACGACCAGACCGTCAAACGGAACAATTTCGGCGTGCGTACCGCGACCTCGACCGACGGCAGCGGCGTCAGAACGTCGGTTACGGTCAGCGGTAGCTTCATCATCTACCGGCCGCAGGTCGCCGCCAATCCGTGATCGGAAATGGAAATACGGTGTCACCCCGGACAAGCGAAGCGCCGATCCGGGGCCTACTCGCGACGCAACTTGCCGCAGCAGAAGATTGTCTATTGCGTCGATGGCTGCTGACAAGGTCTCTGGAAACGAGTGGGCCCCGGGTCTCCCTATGGTCGCCCGGGGTGACGCCGGCTTCCAGGCAAGCAACTGCCAAATCCGATAGGCTCGACTGACAGCGACGCAGCCAAGGTTCAGACCGAGGGTTGGGCTCAGGCGCGGATCACCATGTCCGCGCCGGTGCCGATTTTCTGAAGAATCAATCGCATGTGTTCCGGCGAGACGGCGACACAGCCTTCCGTCGGACTGTAGCCTTCGCGGGCGATGTGAAAGAAGATGGCGCTGCCGCGTCCCTTCACGGCGGGGTACAGATTGCAGTCCAGCACCACCACGACATCATAGAGCCGGTCGTCGCGCCACATCTTCTCGTGGCCGGCGGCGAAAGGCAGGCGCACGGGCCGGTTATAGAGCGGATGGGCCGGGTCGTCGCACCAGCCGGCATCGGGCGTCAGCGGTTCGATCGGCAGCAAGGTCGGCGGCGGCAAGCCCCTGTCCGGCCGGTAATAGACATAGAGCAGCGCAAACCGGCCTGCCGGTGTGCCGCCATCGCCCTCACGCTTGCGCGTCACGATGCCGGACCGGCCAAGTGCGCACGGAAGCGTGATCTGCCCGAGACGCAGGATGCCCTTGCGCCTGTCCGAGGGGCAGGCACGAACTTCCAGCATTCCCGCGGGTTTTCCGGTCGATTTCATGGTGTCTCCGTCGCTGCCGCCGCATCTTTTCAGAAGTTCTTGATAAACCAGCCCTAAACCCCGCGTGAAGAAGAATTGACGGAACGGTGCTTGTGCGGGAACAATTTCCCCCGCACATAAGGCAGGAACAGGCTTGTGTTCCTTTCACAAGTTGACGTGATCCGGTTTGAGGCATTTGGCGAGGACCCCAACGATGACCGCCCGCACACTTTTGATTGTCGACGACGATACCGAACTGCGCGAGGCGCTGGTCGAACAGCTGTCGCTCTATGACGAGTTCGAGACGATCCAGGCGGATTCGGCGACGACCGGCATTGCCATGGCCCGGGAAGAACATGTCGACTTGCTTCTGATGGATGTCGGACTGCCGGATATCGACGGCCGGGAGGCGGTCAAGCTCCTGCGCAAGGGCGGGTTCAAGGCACCGATCATCATGCTGACCGGCCATGACGGCGACAGCGACACGATCCTGGGGCTGGAAGCCGGCGCGAACGACTATGTCACCAAGCCGTTCAAGTTTGCCGTCCTGCTCGCCCGTGTGCGCGCGCATCTGCGCCAGCACGAACAGAGCGAGGACGCGACCTTCGCCATCGGCCGTTATTCCTTCCGCCCCGCCGCCAAGGTGATGCAGGACGATGCCGGTTCCAAGGTGCGGCTGACGGAAAAGGAAACCTCGATCCTCAAATTCCTCTACCGCGCCGGTGAAAAACCGGTGACGCGCGACGTGCTGCTGCACGAGGTCTGGGGCTACAATTCCGGCGTCACCACGCACACTCTGGAGACCCATATCTACCGGCTCCGGCAGAAAATCGAGCGGGACCCCTCCAATGCCGAGCTTCTTGTCACAGAAGCCGGTGGATATAAGCTTGTGCCCTAACCGGGAATTCGCGTAAATCTGGGGCATGAGCCTTGCCCAAGACATTGCGATTCTCAAACAAATCCCGATGCTTTCGGACTTTCAGGACGATCAGCTCCGCCTGCTCGCCTTCAGTGCCGAAAGCATGGACTATAGCCGTGGCCAGCGCCTGTTCGATCAGGGCGAGCGCGCCGACGGCGGTCTTGTGATCACCAGCGGCACGGTCAGCCTGCAGACCAAGGGCAAGGACGGCTACGAGGAGATCGAGCGGGTCGGCCAGGGGACGCTGCTGGGCGAAACGGCGCTTCTGGCGGAAAACAAGCGCCCCTGCCGGGCAGAGGCCGTCGAGGCCGTGCGCATCATCCGCATCCGCCGCGCCCTCTTCAAACGCATGATCCAGGAATATCCGGAACTGGCGCAGCGCATGCTCGACCAGCGCGTCAGCCGCTTCCGCCACACCGTCGCGGCGCTCAAGCCCATTGGCGACAAGATGGCCGAGCTTGAACAGCTCAATGCCGAACGCCGCGTGCGAAACGACAAGAAGCAGACTTAAAGCGCATCCATTTTCGTTCAGCCGTGATTCCGGACAAGCGCAGAAACTGCGCAGCCATGTCCACTTGGTGTCATCCTGGGCGGAGCGCAGACCCGGGACCCAGGACTCCCGGGCGAAAATTGTTTAAATCCTGAAACAGCTTATGAAGTTTCCTGGGTCCACGCTTTTGCGGGGATGACACCGGGGAGAGTCGGGTCTTACACCCGCTTCACCCTCAATTTCGGACCCACCAGCCCGCCGACAAGCTGCAACAGCGCCGCCGCGGCAACGCCGAGCCCGACAATCCCGACCCAGATCGCCGGTCGGATGGTGAGGGAAACATCGAAATTCGCCAGAAACACCCGGTCGGCCGGAATGCCGGTGGCAATGGCGTACCAGGCATATTCGATGCCTGCGGTGGCTGCCGCACCGAAAGCCGCGCAGACCGCAAGCACAAGCGGATTTGCGAGCGAAAAGCCAGCCTTGACTGCAAGCCGGTAGAGCATCAGCAGGAAAAAGCACCCCGACATCAGCGTTGCCTGGGTGACGTCCGATTTCGACTGTAGGAAGAAATGGAAGAGCGCCAGCACGCCGACGGCATAGACAAGGCTGTGCAGCCGCTGCCAGTTGCGGCCAAGCCTGCGGATCGCCGCATCGAAGGAGGTTGCGCCCAGTATCGCAAGGCCAAGAAGGGCGACAAAGCCTATGGTCAGATAAAAGCGCAGCACGATTTCCGAACCGACCTTCAGAAGGTCCCAGTGCTCCTGTGCCGTGTAAAGACCAAGATGCAGCAGGGCATAACAAAGCACCGAGACACCCAGCATGCGGCGGACGCCGAGTATGCGGTTCCAGGAGAAGATCCGCCTGAGCGGCGTCACCGCCAGAGTGATCAGCAGCAGCCGCACGGTCCACTCGCCGGCCATGTGCAGTTCCCGTTCGAACGGGTCGGCCTGCTTGGGGCCGAAGGCTAGGCTGTAGAATATGGAGGCCGCGGGCAGCAGCAGGGCTATGAAAACGCCAAGTCGCAACGGGCTGAGCATGCCGCGCCGGTCGGTCCAGGGGAGGTAGGAAGCAATCGCGTTCATCATTCCGGACTATCGCACGGATCGCCGCAAGGCACTGAAAAGCTTTTCAAGCCTACGTGAAGTGGTGGAGCGCGATGGCGCGACAAGGTGTTGCCGGATCGATTTCCGGACGGAGCCTGGCGCCGGTCTGCCTTTGCAAGGTCAATGCTGACCTTAAACGCTCGTCACGTCTTGTCGACTTTCCGGAGCGTGGCGCGCACCGCGGGAAGCGTCATCAGCGTTCCCGGGATCTTCGACAGTTCAACGAAGAAACGCCTGACCATGGCGAACCGGCCAGGTTTGTAGGGCGAATCGATGAACGACTTGAGCCCCCAGCCGATCCCGCCCACCTTGGGCAGGGCGTCGATCACCTTCTTGTAGCAGGAGCGAACCAGCGACGACTTGCTGTGTTTGAACGTGTCCAGCAGTTCGCAGCGCTCGACTTCCCGTCGGAACTCGCGGGACACCACGGAGGTCCGCTTTTTCGTGAACGTCCAGTTGATGTTTATGTTCTCTTCTTCCCTGGCGACCGCGCGGTGATACCAGAACGGCGGCACATAGAGCAGATCGCCTTCTTCCAGGTCGAATTTGTAATAGTCCTTGTTCCGCAACAGCTTTTCTTCAGGTCTCAGCAGCGCGAAATTGGTGAAGGGATAGCAGGGCAGCGGTGAGTTGGGTGAGACGAGAACCCACTCCTTGCGCCCCTTCACCTGAACGGTGATGACGTTTTCCGCATTGGTGTCGAAGTGGAATTCCGTCCGGTTGTGCTTCTTGTTGATCCAGAACCGCCAGGCGACGGAATCTTTCATGATCTGATCCGAAGTCAGGATTTCCTGAAGGAAGGCCGGAACCTGGATGTCCTGCTCGAGCACCGGCTTGCGACTGAGGAAGAAGACGCCTCTATCCTTGACGTCGGGATTTCCATGCAGGTCCGACCGCAAGCTTTCCCGGCTCCACCTCCGGTTTGCAGGCCAGTGTTTCGCCAGTCCCTTGATGAGCAGAGGACGCTCCGGATCAACATGTTCTTCGAGAAACGCGGTCCGGCCCGGAATATGTCTGACGGTGGGTATGGTTGCATTTTTCACGAAGTCCCCACCTCATTTCCAAGACTTGTATAGTCTTTTGAGTAGCCGGCCCGATCAATAAATTACGTTTGGTAAACTCACGCTAACCGGCAAGTTGCCGGGTATCAACCCAAAGGACCTGGTAACTCCAGTCACCTCAGTCTGGTCCGAATGAACAACCTGTTGAGAGCTCACATCCAGGTCTTGAAACAAAAAAGCCGGATCGATTGACCCGGCCTTTGATGCATCTGACATTGAACCTCAGACCCAGGGGCGGCTTTCGCCCATCTTGCCTTCGAACGAGTCGATCTGCTCGGCCTTTGCCATGGTGAGGCCGATGTCGTCGAGACCGTTGATCAGGCAATGCTTGCGGAAGTGGTCGATCTTGAAGGCGATGTCGCCGCTCTCCAGGCCCTTGATCTCCTGGTTTTCCAGGTCGATCGTCAGGGTGAAGTTGGCGCCGCGCTCGGCCGCGTGCATCAGCGTGTCCAGCTCGTCCTGCGAGACCTGGATCGGCAGGATGCCGTTCTTGAAGCAGTTGTTGTAGAAGATGTCGGCAAAGGACGTGGAGATCACGCAGCGGATGCCGAAGTCGAGCAGCGCCCACGGCGCGTGTTCGCGCGAGGAGCCGCAACCGAAATTGTCACCGGCGACCAGGATCTTGGCATCGCGATAGGCGGCCTTGTTCAGAACGAAGTTTTCATTCTCTGAACCGTCGTCGTTGGTGCGCATTTCGTGAAACAGCGCCGTGCCGAGACCGGTGCGCTTGATCGTCTTCAGGAACTGCTTCGGAATGATCATGTCCGTGTCGATGTTGACGATCGGCAACGGAGCGGCAACGCCGGTCAGGGTCTCGAATTTTTCCATTTTTTTCTCCTGAAAGCGGGTCTCAAGCGGCCAGGCTTGTGGTCTGGTCGACGCCGAGCATCAGATTGAGGTTCTGCACGGCGGCGCCCGACGCGCCCTTGCCCAGATTGTCGTAGACCGCGATGAGCGCGGCCTGTGCCCGGGCGTCATTGGCAAAGACATGCAGACGCAGCTTGTTGGTGTCGTTGAGGGCCTGAGGATTGAGGCTGTCTGCGCGCTCGAGTGCTTCCAGCGGTGCGATCTCGACGAAACCGTTGCCGGCATCGGCAAAATGATCGGCGATCGCCGCATGCAGCTCTTCCCCTGTCGGCACCTTGGCAAGGCCGGCGAGGTTCAGCGGCACCACAGTCAGCATGCCCTTGTAGAAGTTGCCCACCGTCGGCGTGAACAGCGGCGCTGCATCGAGCAGGCCGTATTCGGTCATTTCCGGCAGATGCTTGTGGTTGAAGCCGAGGCCGTAGGGCGCAAATTCGTTGGCGTCGGTGCCGGAAGCTTCATAATCGGCGATCATGCCCTTGCCGCCACCGGAATAGCCGGAGATGCCGAAATAGGTCAGGTTGAAGTCCGCAGGCAGCAGTTCGGCCGCGATCAGCGGCCGGACGGCGGCAATCAGACCCTGCGGCCAGCAGCCCGGATTGGCAACGCGCATCGCGGCGGCAATGATGTCGCCCTGATCGGGGTCCATTTCCGCAAAACCATAGGCCCAGCCTTCGGCGACCCGGTGCGCGCTGGAGGCGTCGATGACACGGGTGGTGTCGTTCTCGATCAGGGCAACGCTTTCCTTGGCCGCCGCATCGGGCAGGCAGAGGATGGCAATGTCGGCCTTGTTGAGATAGTCGGCGCGGGCAGCCGGGTCCTTGCGGCTTTCGTCCGGAATGGAGATCAGTTCCAGGTCGCGGCGCATGGCGAGACGCTCGCGGATCTGCAGACCCGTCGTACCGGCTTCACCATCGATAAATACGCGCGCGGCCATTGCCCGCTCCTCTCCTTTGAAATTTCGAATGCGTCATACACCCAATCGCCGGGCTTGTCACCGCCGCGCCGCATGGCAAGAGCTCAACGCGCTCTTGAGTGATACTCATCATTCGGGCGCATGTCGGAGGCCGCCGCCACCCGGTTCGACATGTTGTAGAAGCCTGTCACCGAGGCGATGTCCCAGATGTCGCGGTCGGAAAAACCGGCGTCGCGCAATGCCTGCCGGTCGCTTTCCAGGATCTCAGCGGGCTTCTCGGTCAACTTGACGGCAAAGTCCAGCATGGCCCGCTGGCGCTCGGAGAGGTCGGCCACCCGGTAGTTCATCACCATCAGTTCGCCGAGCACCGGATCGCCGGAGAGCTCGCGTACGGCTGCGCCGTGGGCGGTAAGGCAATAAAAACAACGGTTGACCGCCGATACCGCAACGGCAATCATCTCCCTCTCAAGCTTGGAGAGCCCACACTCCCCCAGCATGAGGTCGTTATACATGTCGGTGAAGGCACGCAGCTTCGTTTCGTCGAAGGCATAGGCCTTGAGCACGTTGGGCACCAGACCCAGCTTCTCCTGGCACAAATCGAAATAGGCCTGCGTTTTTTCACTCAATGTTACATTTGAATCGATTTGCAAGGCCGTGACTTTACTTGACAATTTTCGCCTCCCGTCATGAAACCGTCTATGTCGCGCAAATATGAACTTAAGTCTAAAACCAATGGTGCGACAGAGCCAAACCATACGATCGCCTAAGGGGATGGAAAATGCCGGACAAACACGACGTCGAGAAACTGAAACTCATCGACGCGGTCCAAGCAACCCTGGCAAAGGAAGATCCGGCGCTCGCCGAATTCTCCCGCGCCTTCTATGACCGGGGGGCCGCGGAAGACCTCGTGGCCTATACGGCCGAAGAGCTCACCGGCTTCGTCCGGGATGCCTGGCAGGATTTTCAGACCCACGACCTCGGCACGCACCGTGTCAGCATCGCCGACCCCGCCTTCAAGGCGCAGGGCAGCAAGGTCAAGGGCGTGACGGTCATCGAGATCGTCAACGACAACATGCCCTTCCTGGTCGATTCGGTGATGGACGAGTTGCAGGAGAGCAAGATCGAGGTGCATCTGGTCCTGCACCCGATCTTCATCGTCGAGCGCGACGGCAAGGGCAAGCTCACCTCCTCGACAGCGCGCAAGAAGCCGCCGAAACGCACCGACCGCCAGGAAAGCCTGATCCATATCCATGTCACGCGGATCGATGCGGACGAGGCGCGGGAGGCCTTGAAGGCGCGGCTCGACAAGGTCCTGACCGACGTCCGCTCCGTTGTCGCCGACTTCAAGCCGATGCAGGAGCGCCTGGCGGAAGCCATCGACACCTACAAGACGACGCAGATCCCCGGCAGCAGCGACGAATTGTGGGAGGCGATCCACTTCCTGGAATGGATGGAAAACGACAACTTCATCTTCCTCGGCATGCGGGAATACACCTTCAAGGGGGGCGTTGAAGAAGGCGAGCTGTCGCCGCATGAAGGCACCGGCCTTGGACTGCTCTCCGATCCGGATGTGCGCGTCCTGCGCCGCGGCGCCGAGTTCGTGCAGATCACGCCGGAAATCCGCGAGTTCCTGAAGAAACCCGAACCCCTCATCATTGCCAAGGCCAACGTCAAGAGCACGGTGCACCGGCGTGTCCACATGGATTATGTCGGTGCCAAGCTTTATGACGACGAGGGCAACATGGTCGGCGAGCTGCGCATTGTCGGCCTCTTTGCCTCCACCGCCTATACCGAGCCGACCAGCACAATTCCGTTCCTGCGCCGCAAGGTTGCCAGCGTTCTGGCCCGCGCCGGCTATGGGTCCGAAAGCCATTCCGGCCGGGCGTTGCGCAACGTGCTGGAGGCCTTCCCGCGCGACGAGCTGTTCCAGATCGAGCGCGATCGGCTCTACGACTTTGCCATCGCCATTCTGCAGCTGGACGAGCGCCCGCGTATCCGCGTCCTGTCCCGTCCGGACAAGTTCGACCGCTATGTCTCGATCCTGGTGTTCGTGCCGCGCGACCGTTATTCGACCGAGGTCCGGCTGAACGTCGGCACATACCTTGCCTCCGTCTACGAAGGACGCCTGTCCGCCTGGTACGTGACCTATCCGGAAGGCCCGCTGGCACGGGTGCATTACATCATCGGCCGCGACAAGGGCGAAACGCCCAAGCCCGCCCAGGAAGAACTGGAAGCCGCCGTTGCCGACATGGTGCGCACCTGGTCCGACAGCGTGCGCGACGCGCTGAACCATGAGTTTACCCCGGCCCAGGCCCGCAAGCTTGCCGACCGTTATGCGCTGTCCTTCCATGGCGGCTACAAGGAGGTCTACAACGCCCAGTCGGCGCTGTTCGACATCGTCAAGCTGGAAACCCTGTCGGACAAGAACGAGACCACCATCACCTTCCACCACAGTACCGGGTCCAAGGACAACCGGCTGTCGCTGAAGGTCTACCACCGTGGCTCGCCCATCCCGCTGTCGGCCCGCGTGCCGCTTCTGGAAAACATGGGCTTCCGGGTCATCAACGAACGCACCTACCGGATCACCCCGGCCGATGCGCCGCTGTCCTATCTCCACGAAATGACGCTGGAATCGCGCGGTGGCGAGGACATTGCCTTTTCCGACCAGCTGCAGTCGCGGCTGGAAAGCATGTTCATGGCGATCTGGACCGGCAAGGCCGAGGACGACGGCTATAACCGGCTGGTGCTGACGGCGGATCTCGCCTGGCGCGATGTCGCCGTGGTCCGTGCGCTGTCGAAATACCTGCGTCAGGCCGGCATCCGTTTCTCCGAAGACTATATGTGGACGACGCTGAACAACTATCCGGCGATCACCGCGCGGCTGGTGGAGCTGTTCCACCTGCGCTTCAACCCGGATGTCACCGAAAAGGATCGCGTCAGCGGCACGGAGCGTCTGGAGGGCGAACTCACCGCCAGGCTGGAAGATGTCGCCAGCCTCGACGACGACCGCATCCTGCGGCGCTTCCAGAACGTCATCGAGTCGATCCTCAGAACCAACTTCTACCAGCTCGACAAGAAGGGTCAGCCGAAGCCGACCTTCGCGTTCAAGATCAACAGCCGTCAGATCGACGATCTGCCGCAGCCGCGCCCATTCCGCGAGATTTCCGTCTATAGCCCCAGGGTGGAAGGCGTGCATCTGCGCTTCGGCATGGTCGCCCGCGGCGGCCTGCGCTGGTCCGACCGGCCGCAGGATTTCCGCACCGAGGTGCTGGGCCTCGTCAAGGCGCAGCAGGTCAAAAACGCGGTGATCGTGCCGGTCGGTTCCAAGGGCGGCTTCGTACCGAAGAACCTGCCGCCGATGAGCGACCGTGACGCCTGGTTCAAGGAAGGCACGGAAAGCTACAAGATCTTCATAAACGCCTTGCTCGATGTCACCGACAATCTGGACGAGGACAAGATCCTGCCGCCGGAACGGGTGCAGCGCTTCGACGGCGACGACCCCTATCTGGTGGTCGCGGCCGACAAGGGCACGGCAACCTTCTCCGACACCGCCAACGGTATCTCGGAAAGCCGGCATTTCTGGCTGGGCGATGCATTTGCGTCCGGTGGATCGGCCGGCTACGACCACAAGAAGATGGGCATCACCGCCCGCGGTGCCTGGGAGGCGGTCAAGCGGCATTTCCGCGAGATGAACCGCGATATCCAGACCGAACCCTTCACAGCCGCCGGTGTCGGCGACATGTCGGGCGATGTCTTCGGCAACGGCATGCTTTTGTCCAAGGCAACGAAACTGGTGGCCGCCTTCGACCACCGCGACATCTTCCTCGACCCGGATCCGGACCCGGCCAAGACCTGGGTGGAGCGCAAGCGCGTCTTCGATCTCGGACGTTCGTCGTGGAAGGACTATGACGAGAAGCTGATTTCCAAGGGCGGCGGCATCTTCTCGCGCCAGCTGAAATCCATTCCGCTGTCGGCGGAAATCCAGACGATGCTGAAGCTTTCCAAGTCCAGCGCCACGCCGCAGGAAGTCATGACCGCCATCCTGAAGATGGATGTCGACCTGATGTGGTTCGGCGGTATCGGCACCTATATCCGGGCAAAGTCGCAGAGCGACGCGGATGTGGGCGACCGTGCCAATGATCCGATCCGCATCACCGCGTCCGAAGTCGGCGCGAAGGTGATCGGTGAGGGCGCCAATCTCGGTCTGACCCAACAGGCCCGTATCGAGTTCAACAAGAAGGGTGGCCGCAGCAACTCCGATGCGATCGACAATTCCGCCGGGGTGAATTCCTCGGACATGGAGGTCAACATCAAGATTGCGCTGGGCGCGGCTGTCAAATCCGGCCGGCTCACCATTGAAGAGCGCAACGTGCTGCTGGCGGAAATGACCGACGAGGTTGCCGAGCTGGTTTTGCGGAACAACTACCTGCAGACCCTCGCCATTTCCATCACCGAGCTGCGCGGCATGGAGGATTTCGGCTACCAGGTGCGCATGATGCGCCAGCTGGAACAGGCGGGCCTGCTCGACCGCGTGGTCGAACAGCTGCCGGACGAGGCGACGCTCGACGAAATGCGGAAAGCAGGCCAGATCCTGACCCGTGCCGAACTCGGCGTGCTGCTGGCCTATGCCAAGATCACGCTCTATGACGCGCTCCTGGAAAGCTCGGTGCCGGACGACGACTATCTCGCCCGCGAGCTCTTCCGCTATTTCCCCGACCAGATGGCGGAGGCCTACAAGGACGAGATCAGCGGCCACAGGCTGCGCCGCGAGATCATCGCCACCATGCTGGCCAATTCCATGATCAACCGGGGCGGGGCGACCTTCATCACCCGTCTGCGTGACCAGACAGATGCAACCGCGACTGAAATCGCGCAAGGTTTCGTTGCCGTGCGCAACAGTTTCGATCTGACTGACCTCAATACCGAGATCGACGAGCTCGACACCAAGATCGACGGCGCCCTGCAACTGGAACTCTACGCCGAGATCCAGTCACTGCTGCTGGAGCGGGTGGTCTGGTTCAAGCGCAACGTTTCCTTCGACAAGGGCCTGTCTGCGGTGGTCGAGCGGTTCCGCACCGGCATCGCGGCACTGCGCGGCCGGCTGGAAACGGTTCTGCCGGAAGAACCCGCTGCGGTCCTTGCTGAACGCACCGTCGCCTTCGTTGCTCAAGGCGTTCCGGAGGCGCTCGCCCGGCGCATCGCCTGGCTGCCCGCCGAGCGGGCCATTCCGGATGTCGTCATCGTGTCGGAGGAAACCGGCGCGGATCTCGACACGGCGGCTAAGGCCTATTTCGAGGTTGCGCATCACTTCCAGCTCGGTGCGATCCTGGAACTCGCCAACGATCTCGATGTGCGCGACTACTACGACGGTCTCGCCCTCGACCGGGCCCGGGCAACGCTGGTCTCCGCGCAGCGGGCACTGGCGATCGCGGCGGTCCGCTCCGGCGGATTTGCTGCCTGGCTGGAGGAGCACGACGCGGAAGTCGGCCGGCGCAAGCGCTCGGTTTCCGAAATCCTCGACGGCGGCCTCAGCGTCTCGAAGTTCTCCGTCGCAGCCAGCCTGCTGGCGGAGATCTGCGGCACGGCGTGAGGCCAGCAGATCGAAACAGTTGCGAGGGCCGGCATCCGTTGCCGGCCCTCGTGCAATTCTGGCCGTCGCCCCTTACTCTTCCCTCATCCTGAGGAGGGCAAAGCCCGTCTCGAAGGATGGGCCCCAAGTCCGGGAGTTTGCAGCCGATCCTTCGAGACAGCGCTACGCGCTTCCTCAGGATGAGGCCGAAGAGGTGGAAAGCCCAGATCAACCCCATTTCCGCTCCCTGGAAGGGCTATCGAGAATGACATCCATCGCCAGCGCTCTTCCTAAGAAAACCGACCGCCGCGCCGTCCTGTCCTGGGCGTTGTTCGACTGGGCGGCACAGCCGTTTTTCACGCTGATCACCACGTTCGTCTTCGCGCCCTATTTCGCCTCCGCACTGGCGGCTACTCCGGCGGCAGGCCAGTCGCTCTGGGGCTTTGCGACGGCGGCGGCCGGGCTCGGCATTGCGGTGGCCGCGCCGGTCCTGGGGTCGGTTGCGGATGCGACCGGCCGGCGCAAGCTGTGGATCTTCGCCTGTTCGGTCCCTTTCGTGATCTGCTGCTGGGCCTTCTGGTTTGCGGCCCCCGGAAACCCGCATGGTATCGCCATCGCGCTTGTCGCCTTTGCTATCGGCACGCTGTCCATTGAAATCGCGACCGTCTTCAACAACGCGATGATGCCGTCCCTTGTGCGGCCGGAGCAGATCGGCCGGCTGTCCAGTTTCGGCTGGGCACTCGGCTATGTCAGCGGCCTGGTGACCCTGGTAATCGCGCTGGGCTTCCTGGCTGCAAGCCCGGAAACCGGCGAGACGCTGCTGGGCTTCAAACCCATCCTCGGACTTGATCCGGCAACAGGGGAAGGCGATCGGGCGACCGGTCCATTCTCCGTGCTCTGGTATCTCATCTTCGTGCTGCCGATGTTCCTTTTCGTGCCTGACGTACCGCGTCAGGCAAAGCTCGGGCCGGCGATCGTTTCCGGCCTCAAGACCCTTCTGGCGAGTCTGTCGCAGGCGCGGGCCAACCGGAACATCTTCCGGTTTCTGCTGGCGAACATGATCTTCAAGGACGGTCTGGTCGCGCTTTTTGCCTTTGGCGGTATCTATTCCGCCGGTCAGCTCGACTGGGGTTCCATCGAAATCGGCACGTTCGGCATCATCCTGACCATCACCGGCACGCTCGGGCTTCTGCTCGGCGGCCCGATGGACGACCGCTTCGGCGCCAAGCCGGTCATCGTGGTCTCACTGATTGTCCTGATGATCTGCGGCCTCGGCATGATCTCCGTCGACCGGACCACGGTCTTCTTCGTGGTCAAGACCGCTGCTGCCCCTGAAGGCAAGCTTTTTGCCTCCCTGCCCGAACAGGTCTTCATCGGCCTTGGCGCGGTCATCGGCGCCGTCTCCGGACCGCTCCAGGCCGCCTGCCGCAGTCTTCTGGTGCGCCTCGCCCCGGCCGATCACATGACCCAGTATTTCGGCCTGCTGGCGCTCTCGGGCAAGGTCACCAGCTTCCTTGCCCCGCTCTCGGTCGGTCTCGTCACCGCCGTCACCGCCAGCCAGTCAGCGGGCATGTCGGTCATTCTGGTATTCTTCGGGCTGGGGCTGGTGCTGCTGCTGAAGGTGCGGGAACGGGGCGTTTGAACACTGTTCGCATGACAGTTTTGCCCTCAAGTCAAATATCTGCGTTGGAACAGGCTGGGCATCGGCTTCGCGTAGCTTCCCTCCTCCTTGAGGGCAGAGCGATCGCATATAGAATTTTTCCTTAGAGCGTGTCGCGTTTAACTGGAAATGTCTTGCATCGCTTTTTGCGTTGAAATCTCTGATTTCAGACAGCGAAAAGCGATTCCGATAAAACGCGATTTGCTCTAATCGGTGCGTTTGACAGATCACAACGGTGTCACCCCGGACAAGCGAAGCGCAGATCCGGGGCCTACTCGCAAAGCCACTTGCCGAAGCAAGCAAGGCTTCATGAAGTAGTTGCCACCATTCCAGCTCTCTGGAAACGAGTGGGCCCCGGGTCTCGCGTTGCTCGCCCGGGGTGACACCAGTGTTTTCTTTGTCACTGTTCCAAATGCGATTGCCCCGCCCTTGTAGGGAGGGGATGGGGTGGGGGTAACCTAATTCCTCTGAATGTGTAACGGCTTCGCCGTGTACCCCCATCCCTAGCCCTTCCCCACAAGGGGGAAGGGGACTTGCCGTGTCGACCGTGAGTTTGATCCGCATAAAAAGAGCTTTCCTGCGCCGCCCAAACAAAAACGCGCCGGAGATGCTCCGGCGCGTTTGATTTGAAGTCCTGCGATAGAGGGTCAGGCGACCTGGCGAACGTTGGCGAGGAAGCCTTCGACTTCCTGTTTCAGCCGGTCGGCTTCCTGCTGCAGCACGTTGGCGGAGGCGGAGACCTGGCGGGCGGCATTGCCGGTGTCGTCGGCGGACGCCGCAACCTTGACGATGTTCTGCGCCACTTCCTGGGTGCCGTTGGAGGCTTCCTGGATGTTGCGGGCGATTTCGTCCGTGGCAAGGCCCTGCTGCTCGACGGAGACCTGGATGGAAGAGGAGATCTCGTTCATCCGCTCGATGGTTTCCGAAATGCCCTTGATGGCCTCGACGGAGCCGGCGGTTTCGGTCTGCACCGACTGGATCTGCAGCGAGATTTCCTCTGTCGCCTTGGCGGTCTGCGTGGCCAGTTCCTTCACTTCCGCGGCAACCACCGCAAAGCCCTTGCCGGCTTCTCCGGCACGTGCCGCTTCGATGGTGGCGTTGAGGGCAAGCAGGTTGGTCTGTTCGGCGATGTCGGTGATGAGCTTGACCACTTCGCTGATGCGGTGCGCGGCCTTGGCCAGTCCTTCGATCTTGTTGTTCGTGGACTGGGCCTGCTCGACGGCATGGGAGGCGATTTCCGTCGACTGGGTCATCTGGCGGGAAATCTCGCCCACCGAGGCCATCAGTTCTTCGGCGGCCGAAGCGACGGTCTCGACGTTCGAGGAGGCTTCTTCGGATGCAGCGGCGACCGCGGTGCTCTTCTCGCTGGTGTCGTCGGCGCCGGCCGTCAGCGTCATGGAGGCGGTGTTCAGATCCTGCACCTGGTTCATGACCGTCTGGGTCAGTTCGGAAATCTGGCGGTCGAAATTCTGCGACAGGTGGCTGATCCGCTCCGCCCGCGCCAGCTGCTGGCGCTGGGTCTCTTCCTGCTCGGCGGCCAGCGCCTCGGCCTGGCGGGCCTTGTCGCGGAAGACTTCCAGCGCCTTGCTGATCTCGCCGATTTCGTCGTGCCGATCCGTGTCGTGGATCGGCTCGTCATAGCGGCGGTCTATCAGCGCCTGGATGCTGTGCACCGCCCGCTCCAGCGGCCGGCGGACGATGGTGTTGCCGACAACGTAGATCGAGAGCGCCACCACGATCAGCAGCACGATACCGACACCGATGATCAGCGAGGTGATCTGCCTGGAAGCCGCGTTCATGGTGTCGAGCGGAACGTTGACGACAACGGCGAGCTTGGCATCGGTTCCGGTGACGGTCACCGGCATGACGATGCGATGGACACCGGTGCCGAGCGTGTTGGAGTAGCCGTCATATTCGAAGGGCTTGCCCTCCTTTACCGCGGCCAGAAGCTTCTCCTGAACGGCAAGGTCCGCTTCGGAGCGGCCTTCTGCCCAGGGCTTGCCAAGAACGGCCGGATCCGCGTGAGCGATCCAGACACCGTTCTGGGAAAGAAGATGCACGGAGCCGGTGTCCAGCGGCTTCTGCTTGGCCAGTTCGTCGGAGAGCGGGGTCAGCAGGATGTCGCCGCCGGCTACACCAATCACCTTGCCGCTGTGGCGGATCGGCACGGAGAAGGAAACGCCGGTTACCGTCTTGCCGTCAGCTTCCCAGCTATAGGGCTCGGTCATGTAGTCCTTGCCGGAGACATAGGCGCCGTTGAACCAGAGCTCGTCGGTCGCCGACATGTCGCCGATGGAAATCTTCTCGATCGGACGGTAGGCGAGCGTGCCGTCGGCCTTGCGGAAGTAGTAGGGCTGCCATTCGCCGTCCTCGGCCCATTTGGCGTCACCCTTGAGTTCTGCGTCTTTGCCGTCGAGCTGGTTTTCGGTGACAACGCCCCAGGCGCCGGAGAGATCCTTGTTGGTGAGCGCGAGGTTCTCGACAACGGCATTCCAGGCCTCGCGGTCGACCGCCTCGGCTTTCTTCATTCCGCCGAGCGTGCTTGCCAGTGCCTGGGCGGATTTGAGACCCTTTTCCAGGCCACGCTGCACGAATTGTGCCTGTTCACGGGCCACCGTCGCAGCTTCCGTCCGGGCGAGATCTCCCGTGATCCGGGAAGCTTCCCAGCCGATGAAACTGATGCCGACGACGAGGGCGGCCGTCAGGGCAATCGCGCTAGCCCCGATGAGCTTTGTAGTGACCTTCGCTCTCTTAAACACCGAGTAATCTCCGCAAATCGCAAGTCAATGGCAGGGGAATATCTGCCTCAGGTTGCGCAAGACTATCTTCGGGGCGTTAACAAGGTCTTCAATGGGTGAATTTTTTCTAAACCTATCATGTCAGTTTTTACAATAATCGCAGCAAGTTAACTCGCTAATCTTTGGCGCGTCCCGCTGAACGCCCGCAGGAGGAAAGCAATACCCTCCCGCGATTGCCGGATTGCGGGAGGGTTCGGTATGCCTCAAAAGGTTATCGGGCAAAGGGCAGGTCAGTGGCGGAAGTGGCGCATGCCGGTCAGGACCATGGCAAGCCCCGCTTCGTCGGCGGCGGCGATGACATCGTCGTCGCGCATGGAACCGCCCGGCTGGATGACCGCCGTCGCACCGGCTTCGGCGGCCGACAGAAGACCATCCGCAAACGGGAAGAAAGCGTCGGAGGCGACCACGCAGCCCTTGGTCAGCGGCTCGGAAAGGCCAGCTGCTTCAGTCGCGTCGAGAGCCTTGCGCGCGGCAATGCGGGACGAATCCACCCGGCTCATCTGGCCCGCACCGACACCGACCGTCGCACCGTCCTTTGCATAGACGATGGCGTTGGACTTCACGTGCTTGGCGACGCGGAAGGCAAACTTGAGATCGGCCAGTTCCTGCGCGCTCGGCGCCCGCCTGGTGACGACCTTCAGGTCGAGATCATCGACGACGCCGTTGTCGCGGGACTGGACCAGAAGACCGCCGGCGACGGACTTGACGAAAAGTCCCCTGGAGCGCGGATCCGCGAGGCCGCCGGTCACCAGCAGGCGCAGGTTCTTCTTGGCCGCGATGATTTCCCTGGCGTCTTCGTCCGCATCCGGCGCGATGATCACTTCGGTGAAGATCTTGACGATTTCCTCAGCCGCTGCGGCGTCGAGCTTCTGGTTGAGCGCGACGATGCCGCCAAAGGCGGAAACCGGGTCGCAGCGCAGGGCCAGTTCATAGGCTTCCTTCAGGCTGGTCCCTTCAGCAACGCCGCAGGGGTTGGCGTGCTTGATGATGGCGACGGCGCTGGTGCGTGCCGGGTCGAACTCGCTCACCAGCTCAAAGGCGGCATCGGTGTCGTTGATGTTGTTGTAGGAAAGCGTCTTGCCCTGCAGCTGCTTTGCCGTTGCCACGCCCGGACGGTTTTCGCCGGTCTTGTAGAACCCGGCGGTCTGGTGCGGGTTTTCGCCGTAGCGCATGACTTCGGCCAGTTGCCCGCCGACGGCGCGGTGGGCGGGCGTCGCCTCGTCCAGCTGATCGGCCATCCAGTTGGAGACCGCCGCGTCATAGGCGGCCGTGCGGGCAAAGGCCTTCAGGGCCAGCTTCTTGCGCAGCGCCAGCGGTGCCTTGCCGTCATTGGCATCAAGCTCGGCGACAACCGTCTCATAGTCGGCCGGATCGGTGACGACGGTCACGTAGGCGTGGTTCTTGGCAGCCGCGCGGGTCATGGCCGGGCCGCCGATATCGATGTTCTCGATGCCGGTGGCGTAATCGGCGCCGGAAGCAATCACCTGTTCGAACGGATAAAGATTGCCGCAGAAGAGGTCGATACCGACGATGCCGTGATCGCGCATGGCCACCTGGTGATCGGCGTCGTCGCGGATCGACAGAAGACCGCCATGGACCTTCGGATGCAGCGTCTTGACGCGGCCATCCATGATCTCAGGAAAGTCCGTGACTTCGGAAATGTCCAGAACCGTCAGCCCTGCATCCTTCAGGGCCTTGTAGGACCCGCCGGTGGAGACAAGCTCGACACCTCGCTCGGAAAGCGCCTTTGCAAAGTCGACAAGACCGGTCTTGTCGAAGACGGAAAGAAGTGCGCGTTTGACGGGAACAAGGTCGGGAACGGGTACGGCTTTGGACACAATGGCCATGGATTTGCCTCGCGAAGTAGACGGTCCGGAACATCGTGCGTTCTGAAGAACGCGCATAAGATGCTCCAGCACCTAAGGGCCGATCAGCATCTGGCGGTTCAACAGGTTCCAGCCGGGCCGCCGCTGATCTGGAAGAATCGCGCTCGCCCTATCACGTCTGCCGGCAAATCGGAAGATACCGCGCCCTGAGAGAGTGCCTATTCTTCGAGCGGGAGCTCGTTCGGCTCGTCCATTTCGTCGAAATCGCTGGTGCCGCGGCGGCTGAGCTTGGCCGTGGCGGTCTTGCGGAACTGCCAGCCGACATGGGGCGTCTCCAGCAGTGAGCCCGAGATGACGATCTGTTCCGTCTTGCGGTGGCCGTAGACGTCGGAGAGGTAAATGCTCTCCTCCAGCATCAGGTCGAGGCCCGGCGCATCGAATTCCCAGGCCTCTCCGTCCCGGCACACCAGCAGCACTGCAGCGCCGCCGCGGATAAGCGAGGAGCGCAGACCCGGATGCAGATGAAACCGGATCGCGTAGCGGTGTTCCGGATTGATCTCTCCGGTTGCCTTGAACGTGTCGACCCCGTCCAGCACGGTGCCGTCACCGGCCAGCCGCAGGTCGCGTTCGTGCAGGACGTGGAATTCATGCGCATAGCCGTCGTGCGACGCGGTGATGCGGCTGCCGGTGGCATCGTCCTCCCGCTCCAGCGGAACGTGCGCCGGGCCGGAAAGAATGGGTGCGCCGAGGATATGGCCGAAGGGCTTGTCTGACAGGAAGTGGCAGGAGGACGTATCCTCGATCGTCGCCGTGGAATGGGCCGCCGTCGAGCGGCTGACGCGGCGCCAGGCCGGATTGGATTTCGGCGACACGCCGCAATTGACGACGATGCGGTTGCTGCCGGAGGAAAATTCCAGCGACAGGCAGCCCGCATGGGCATCCCGGGAGATACCGAGGGCAGGTGCCGGGCCGGTGTCCACAAGCACCACCGAGGCACCGCAGTTGAGGCGCTGATAACCGGAATGGGGCGCATTCACCGGGGGTGCACCGCGGGCATCGTCATAGGCCAGGATCGTCGCGACCAGATCGCTCGGGGTGGAACCCATGCCGTTGAAATGGGCGAGCGCTCCGTCGCCGTGACGGAAGAAGCGCAACAGCGGCATCATCCTGTCGACCGATTGCAGCATGGCGGGCGGGATCTCCAGCCCCTGCGCGACAAAGGCCTGCCGGATCGGCAAAAGGTCGGCAAGGATGTCGATCAGCGCCCTCGGATTGCGCGAGATATGGCCGCCGTCGGGCAGGATCTGGCGGGTCAGTTCCTGGTCGAGGCGGCGAATGCTCTGGCGGGCGAAGCGGCCCTGGCCGGCCATGGAGATGCAGGCCGAGGCCATGGCGAGCGCCGCATGCAGCCGCTCGACGCCGTCCTCGGTCTCGTTGATGGTCTGGCGCAGGTAGCGCACCTGGCGGGCAAGCGAGCGGACGAAACTGCGGTAGAAGTCGTGGTCGCCGTCCTGAAGGATGAAGGGCGAATGGGCGAGCCAGGAGAGGATGCGGCGGGTGACGACGTCGGCTTCCCAGCCGATGTCATGCCAGCGGCCGCAATACCGGATCCAGTCGTCGACCAGAGCGCGGGCGTTCTGCCGGGCAATCTGGCTGTCGGAGGCGCGCAAATCGCGCAGCCAGCCGAACCCGTGCAGCTCGCGCTGCCAGTCCTCGTGCACGGCTTTCAGCTCGAAGGGCGACCTGCCCTGCGTTTCCACCAGGTGACCGGAAAAGAGAAACCGTCCGCCGTAGATATCGGCCGCATTGGTGGCGTCGGCCGTGCGCAGATCCTGCGGCGCGATCAGGAGACGCGCCGGCACAGCCGAAAACGGCTGCATGCGGAACAGGGGGCCGCCATGCATCCATTTCAGGGATCGTTGCCAAACATGCAGGGCCAAAAGCCGCCAGATCCGGCTTCTTTCACTCAGGCTTGCACTATTCACCAAACCATCCCCAACACCGATGGTTTCTGCGCGTTTATTGGAGGTCTCCGGTCGTTAATTCAGGAAACGAAGCATTAAGGTTAGCATTTCATTTAAAGAATCATTGCAAGTGAACAGTTTATGCCGCGTTAAAACCGGCGGAATCTTGCGGCGAAAAAGCCGTCCATGCCGCCGGCCCCGTCTCCCAGGCTGGCATCATGGCAGGGCAGACAGCGAAGATAACCCTCTTCGGTGACCGTTTCGGTAAGGCGGCCGACCTCTTCAGCCATCACCGGAACCAGCTCCACCTTGTCTGCCTGCCGGTCCAGGAAGTCACGGGCCTGGGCTTCCCCTTCCGCTGCCTCCAGCGAACAGGTGCAATAGACAATGAGCCCGCCGGGTTTCACCCAGCCAAGCACCCTGTCGAGCAGCTCGCGCTGGATTTCGGACAGTTTTTCAATGTCGTAGGCCTGCTTGATCCAGGGTACGTCCGGATGGCGGCGGATGGTGCCGGTGGCGCTGCACGGCGCATCCAGAAGGATCGCGTCGAAGGGCTCAATCGGCGTAAATTCCCGGAGGTCCGACGTAACGGTGCGCACGCTCAGCCCAAGGCGGGTCATGTTTTCTTCAAGCCGTTTCAGACGGCTGCCGGAAATATCGACCGCCGTAACGTCGGCGCCGGCTGCCGCCAGCTGGGCCGTCTTGCCGCCGGGCGCGGCACAAAGGTCTGCGACTTTCAGACCGCTGACATCGCCCAGAAGCCGCGCCGGCAGGGCGGCCGCCACATCCTGAACCCACCAGGCGCCGTCGCCGAAGCCTTCCAGTGCCTCGACGGCACCTTTTTTGACCAGCCGTACGCTGCCGGCACCGACGACCCGGCCGTCAAGCTTCGCGGCCCAGCCTTCAGGGTCCGCCTTGACGGAGAGATCGAGCGCGGCCTCGTGCTTGTGGGCGGCGGCAATGGCCCGGGCCGTCCCGGGCCCGTAAGCCCCTTGCCAGCTTTCCATCAGCCAGGCGGGCGTGTTGAGGAGATCGGGATCGAGATCGCCGGTGACGTCGTCGCGTTCGCGGCCGAGGCGGCGTAGCACGCCGTTGACGAGGCCCTTGTAGGGACGGGCGCGCCGGTCGAGCCCTGCATGATCGACGGCAAGCGACACCGCCGCGCGGTCCGGAATATCCAGAAACAGCATCTGGGCGATCGCCACATGCAGGATATCGAGCACACGGCCGGTCTTTTCCGGGATCGGCCGGTCGAGCAGACGTTCCAGGATCTCGCCAATCTCGCCGCGATGCCTCAGGGCCGCGCCGACGATTGCCCGAACAAGAGCACGGTCGTTGGCGGCAAGGGCCCGGAACCCGGAATGACCGGCGCCGGCCTCCAGCTCGCCGTCAAGCGGCCGGCGCTTGTGCACCACATTGCCTAGAATGTCGGCAGCAACTTTGCGCGCGGCAAAGCCGGGCTTTTCGGTTCTTTCCGCGTCCGGTTTGCCTTTGGCGTCCGGTTTTTTGTTCGCCCGTTTGGTCAAGCGCTGGTCCAATCGCATCGCCGGTTCGCTGCTCCGGCAGGTATCAAAATCAAGCGCCGCAGACCGGGCCTCCGGTCGCGGCGCATCTGGTCAGTGTAAAGCCGGGCGATTGTCCGGCAAAGCGGATTCTGCCCTGTACCCTTTGGGGCTGATCTCAATCCACGTCCGAACCACTATTCTTCCGGACCTTACCGCTTGCTCCCCTCTCCCCCTTCCCGGCACGGTAACCGCATTTGGAATAGGCCCGCAAAAAACACGCCGGTGTCACCCCGGGCGAGCATCGCGAGACCCGGGGCCCACTCGCTTCCAGAGAGCTGGCGTGGTGGCGACTTCTTCATGGAACCTTGCGCGTTTCGGCAAGTGGCTCTGCGAGTAGGCCCCGGATCTGCGCTTCGCTTGTCCGGGGTGACGCCATAGTGATCTGTCAAACGCACCGAACAGGAAATGTTTCTGTTTTTCCAAGCTCCTGTGAGCTTTCAAATCGATAAAGACGTGTTACAGCCATTTATCCCCAGGGACCCTTGGGGTGGCGCGGCATGCCGGTGGACGACGGGCGGGCGGTGCCGCCCCAGGGACCGGAAGACGGGGAAGGGGCCGTGCGGCCGGCGGTGGCGCGGCCTCCGGTGCCGAGACCCGCGTCCGACAGCTTGCGCAGTTCGTTGATACGGTTCTGCGTGTCCGGGTGGGTGGAGAAGAGATTGTCCATACGCTCGCCCGACAGCGGGTTCATGATGAACATGTGCGCGGTTGCCGGATTGGCTTCCGCATCCGGGTTGTGGATCTGTTCCACGCCGCGGGAAATCTTGGCAAGCGCCGAGGCCAGCCACATCGGTTCGCCGCAGATCTGCGCGCCCATGCGGTCGGCGGCATATTCGCGTGTCCGGGAAATCGCCATCTGCACGATCATTGCGGCCATCGGCGCGACGATCATCATCAGGATGACGCCGACAATGCCGAGCGGATTGTTGCGGTTGCCGCCGAAGAAGAACGCGAAATTCGCCAGCATGGAGATGGCACCGGCAATGGTCGCCGTGATCGTCATGATCAAGGTGTCGTGGTTCTTCACATGGGCCAGCTCATGCGCCATCACCCCGGCGATTTCTTCCTGCGTCAGCAGGTTGAGCAAGCCGGTCGTCGCCGCAACGGCGGCATTTTCCGGATTGCGGCCGGTGGCAAAGGCGTTCGGCTGCGGATTGTCGATCAGGTAGACCTTGGGCATCGGCAGGCCGGCATTTTGTGCCAGCCGTTGCACCATGCGGTAAAACTCGGGCGCAGTGCGTTCATCCACCTCGCGCGCATGGTGCATGCGCAGCACCATCTTGTCGGCGTTCCAGTAGCTGAAGAGGTTCATGGCAGCGGCAACGGCAAGGGCAATCAACATGCCCGACTGTCCGCCGATCATGAAGCCGATACCCATGAAAAGGGCGGTCATCGCCGCCAGAAGCATTGCCGTGCGGATGTAGTTCATCGCAGCTCTGTTCCGTTTCGTCCTGTGTCGTTAGGCCTATCAGAGGCCTTGAAAGCCTCCGGTTCCGTCTGAAAGATGGGGAGTGCTGCCATTCTTGGCAAGATTGGCCTATATACGTGACAAACCTGTAATCTCTCAAAATCCGAAGAGCCATGACCGACAAGCCGGACAGCCCGACCAACGCCTACAGCCAGAGCGAAGCCCCGTCCCTGAAGACGGAGATCGCGGATGTTCCGAAGAAGAAGTTCGAGGATCTGCCGCCGGCTGCCCAACGTGCTTTGCTTGAAGCCGAAGAACGCCGCCGCGAGATCGACGCACGCCAGAAAGAGATGCCCGAGGAAGTCAACGGCCGCGGCGGGCTGGAGCCGACGCGCTACGACGACTGGGAGATCAAGGGTCTGACGGTGGATTTCTGAGGTAGGGCCATGACCGGCACGCTGCGCGAAGTTCTTTCCGGCTGGGACGGCAGGGACACCGGCGTTCTGGAACAGCTCTTCGAGAGCGAGTGTTCTTCTCCCGTCTTTCTGGATCAGCTCGTTGCGCTTTCAGCCCTGCCCGATTGCCAGCGCAGCGCCACCTGGCTGCTGAAGCACCATTTCGACGGCAAGGGTCAGACGTTATCGGAGACCCAGACACGGGACCATCTGGCGCACCTGGCGCAGGTCACCGACTGGCAGGCCCGCCTGCATGTGCTGCAATACCTGGAGCACCTTGCCCTGCCACAGGATGCGGAAATCGTGCTCTCAGCTTTTGTCGATGATGCGATTGCCTCGAAGAACAAGCTTGTCCGTGCCTGGGCATATTACGCCCTTGCCCTGCTTGCGTGCCGGTACCCGGAACGGAAACATCAGGCTCTCACGGTCCTGCGGCAGGCCGGGGAGATGGAAACGGCCGGGTCGGTCAAGGTCCGGCTTCGCAAGGCGCTGGAGAAGCTGGAGCTCAGCTGATCTCCACAGATAGCCTGCGGACCTCCTCCGCGATTGCCTTGGCCAGATCCGCCTGAGGTTCCGGATCGAAATGGACGGCGTCAACCGGGCTTGAGGAAATGACCGTACCCGTATCGAAAAAGGCAACGCCGTATTCGGCGGCCTTTGCCTTGTAACAGGCTGCAAGCTTGTGGGATTCCGCCTCGGCACTGGGGCCGAACTGGGCCTCGTAGATTGTGCCTGCCAATGGCGCCAAGGGAGGAGGTGACATCAGCAGGACTTTCGGTGCCCTTCCCTCGACGTCGTCGGTCGGCCGGCGGGCGAATTCCAGAAGCCGGCCCATCGCAACTGCGATCGTTTCGGCATTCATGGCGAAGCGGCCCTGCAGGTCGTTGGTGCCGAGCATGATGATCAGGATATCGATCGGCATGTTCGTCTTGCGCACGGTCGCCAGGTGCTGAAGTCCGTTCTTGTCGCCCTTGACCGGGTCTTCGAAAACGGTCGTACGCCCGTTGACACCTTCCTCGACCACATAGAAGTCCGGCCCGAGCTCCTTCTGCAGGCGCCGGGTCCAGCGGACGTCATGGCCGTAGCGGGACTTGTCGGTGGGATTGAAGCCCCAGGTCAGGGAATCGCCGAAACAGACGACGGTCAAAGGCAGGCGTGTCACATATTCCTCCGTACAGGTTCTCGCGTTGCCGCGCTGACCCTACACAAAGGTGCAATTTGCTCAGTCGCGCAAGGCCGGGATTTCATCTGCCTTGCGCAAGGCCTCCTCATTCCTGCTCTGCAGTTCCTTCACGAGGGCGTTTCCGATCCTGTTGGCATCGGCTTTCAAACGCTCGCAGCTGATAATGGCAACCATGTTCGTCAGCGCGCGGTCAATCTTCCTCGCGGTTTCGATCGCCATCTCCGATCGCGCCTGTTCGCGGGCTTCCAGGGCGCGCATGGCAGCGCCCCAGGACGACCGTAGCGCCGGAGTGGCTCCAGACTTTTCCGTCCACAGGGGATAGACGACCTCAAGCTTGAGGTCGGTCCACACCTCCGACATGTCGCAGCCGTCCAGTCCCCGGTTTCTGTAGCGGAATTGCCATGAGATCAGCCAATTCGTCATGGCGCGGTATCTTTTCGACGTGCCGCCCGGCGATGGACCGAACTCGCTCATCTGGTTTTCCAGCTCCCAGGCGCTGGCGCCGCGGACCTCGTAGGTCACCGTCTTCCGCTTGACGCTCACAGCGGCAAAACCGGGCATCGATGTCATAACAAGGGCCAGAAATAGTCCGATCGGAAGGCAGGGCCGAATCGCAAGCCGCATGAAATTTCCCGTTCTGATTGTGCGGCTTCCAGAAAACAGGTTCGGCCTGTGGACGCAACCGGGAAATTGTACGCGGGCGCCCTTGGTTAATAAGGGATTTACCAAGGCGGGGATAGGTTCGGGGCAAAGTTATGCGTAACGATGCCGGAATGTTCATGGTGGCCAGCCAAAAAGCCTATCAGCGCGGTGTGTCCCTGCCGGGCTCCAATCCCTTTCAACGCCTTGCCGAGCTTCTTGCCGGCGAGACCCCCGGTCTCGATCCGATCATCATGACGATCGGCGAGCCGCAGCACGCAATTCCCGATTTTACCGCTGCCGTCCTGGCCGAGAACATGGCCGGTTTCCGCCGCTATCCGCCGATCGAAGGCACGCCGGAGTTTCGTGCGGCCATCGCCGCGTGGCTGGACCGGCGCTATTCCCTTGGCGGCTCGATCGATGCCGATCACGGGGTTCTGCCCTTGAACGGGTCGCGCGAAGGCCTTTCCTTCGGCGCCATCGCCGCGCGCGATCAACTGGACAAGGGGATCGACCACCCGGTGGTGATTCTGCCCAATCCGTTCTACCAGACCTATGCGGCCGCAGCCCATGTCGCGGATTGCGAGGCGGTGCTGCTTGATGCGGTCGCTGGCAACAACTTCCTGCCCGACCTCGACAGCCTCGATGCGGATCTGTTGTCCCGAACCGTCGCCTTCTATGTCGCCTCACCGACCAATCCGGAAGGTTTCGTCGCCGGTATGGACTATTGGCAGCGGCTGATCGGCCTTGCCCGCCGCTACAACTTCTTCATTTTCGCCGACGAGTGTTATTCGGAGATCTACCGCGACACGCCGCCTGTCGGCATCCTGGAAGCTGCAAAGGCGATGGACGGGGATTTTTCCAACATCATCGTGCTCAACTCGCTTTCCAAACGCTCCAATCTCGCCGGCCTGCGCTGCGGTTTTGCCGCCGGTGATCCGGTTTTCCTTAAAAAATGGTCCAAGTTCCGCGGCCTGGCCGCGCCGCAGGTGCCGCTCCCGGCCCAGGCCGTGGCGGTCCGCGCCTATCAGGACGAAGCGCATGTGGCGGAAAACCGCCGCCTCTATAACGAAAAATTCGCAGCAGCCGAACGCCGGCTCGGACCGATCCTCGGCAAGGTCACGCCGGAAGCGGGTTTTTTCCTTTGGCTCGATGTCAGCCGCTGGGGTGACGGTGTTTCGGTGACCAGGGCGCTCTGGCGCGATGCCGGGGTCAAGGTGCTGCCGGGCAGTTTCCTCGCCTCCGACCAGTCCGACGGCAGCAACCCGGGCCGGTCCTATATTCGTATCAGCCTGACCGCTCCGCTGGAGCAGGCGGAAATCGCCCTCGACCGTTTGGCAAACTGGATGGGAGACAAAGCATGAGGCGGGCCAGCGCGGTTCGCGGCAATGGCCGCAGGGGCTCGGTCGATCTTCTCGACACGGAAACCCCGCTCAAACGTTTCCTCCGCCGCAATCTGGTCGGCGCGTCGGGCCTTGCCATCATCGCCGTCGCGGCCATGCTGGCGGCGGCGCTCGCCACCTGGTCGGTCAGTGACCCGAGCTTCAACCATGCCACCGGCGAGCCGGTGCGCAATGCCCTTGGTGCTCCAGGTGCCATCCTCGCCGATATCCTCATGCAGACGATCGGCCTGGCAACCGCCGTCTTCCTGGTGCCGCTGGTGCTGTGGGGCTGGCGGTTGCTGACCGGCCACGCCCTCGGTATCGGCCGCAAGCGGCTGCTCTTCTGGCTGGCCGGCACGAGCCTTGCCGCCGGTGCCCTCGCTTCCCTGCCGTTGCCCGAGAGCTGGCCGCTGCCGACCGGTCTCGGCGGCTTCTTCGGTGATACGGTTCATCGCATTCCGGCGCTGATCACCGGCAACATGACCGAAGGCGCCGCCACCATTGTCGGCGGCCTCGGTCTCGGCGTTCCCTCCGTTGTCCTGCTGCTGGCCGCGGCCGGCTGGCTGGGTTCCGTCGGTGCACCGGCCCCGCGCATCGAACCCGTCGCCGGCCCAAGCGGTCACGGCAAGTCCATCGAGGACGATCTCGGCCTTGATGACGAGGAAGGCGAATCGCGCCTCGGCCTCTTTGCCAGTGCCCTTGTCGGCCAGGTTGCCCATGTCGCCCTGCAGGGCGGCGCGCAGCTGCGCCGCCTGACGGGGTTCAGGCGCAGTCGCGCAGAGGCTGACGAAGAGGCCTGGTATGAGGACGACGAGGACGGCGATTTTGATGCCGACGACGAGACCGACTACGAGGCAGGTGGCCAAGCTGCCCGCAAGCAAAGCCGGTTCAAGTCCATCGGCAAGGCGCTGACCGGTCGCCTGATGGCCGGTCATGACGACGACGACGGTCTCGATGAATTCTACCAGCGCGGCCGCACCGGTGACGCCGACGACCACGACGGTCCCTATATCGACGATCCTTACGATGAAGAAGGCGAAGGCTTCGAGCCGGATGAACTGATGATCGACAAGGGTCCGGTTTCCGGCCGGCCGGCGGTTCCCGTCGGCATCGCTTCTCCGGAACCTGCCCGTGCCGCTCCAGAGCCACAGTCTCCTTCCGCGACAGGCCGGGTGATCCCGCAGGCACCACGACCGAAACAGAGCAAACGGGCGATCGAGGAAGCGCAGCCGTCGTTCCTCGGCGCGCCGGAAGAATACGAGCTGCCGCCGTTGCGGCTTCTGTCCGAGCCGAAGACCGTTGGCAAGGTGCCGGGTCTTTCCGCCGATGCGCTGGAACAGAATGCCCGCATCCTGGAAGGGGTTCTGGAAGATTTCGGTGTGCGCGGCGAGATTATCGAGGTGCGCCCGGGTCCGGTCGTCACGCTTTACGAGCTGGAGCCCGCGCCGGGCATCAAATCCTCCCGCGTCATTGGCCTCGCCGACGATATCGCCCGCTCCATGAGCGCGATTTCCGCCCGCGTTGCCGTGATCCCGGGGAAGAACGCCATCGGCATCGAACTGCCGAATGCCCGCCGCGAGACCGTCTACCTGCGTGAACTTCTTGCGGCCCAGAATTTCGAGAAATCCAAGTGCAAGCTGGCGCTGGGACTGGGCAAGACCATCAACGGCGAAAGCGTCGTCGAAGATCTGGCCCGCATGCCGCACCTGCTCGTCGCGGGAACGACCGGCTCGGGCAAATCCGTCGCGATCAACACCATGATCCTGTCGCTGCTTTACCGGCTGAACCCGGAGCAGTGCAAGATGATCATGATCGACCCGAAGATGCTGGAACTGTCCATCTACGACGGCATTCCGCACCTGCTGACGCCGGTGGTGACAGACCCGAAAAAGGCCGTTGTCGCGCTGAAGTGGGCCGTCCGGGAGATGGAGGACCGCTACCGCAAGATGTCCAAGATGGGCGTCCGGAACATCGACGGCTACAACACCCGCGTCAAGCAGGCGCTGGAAAAGGGCGAGAGCTTCACCCGCACCGTCCAGACCGGTTTCGACCGCCACACAGGCCAGCCGATCTACGAGGAAGAGGAACTGCCGCTCGAAGCCATGCCCTACATCGTCGTCATCGTCGACGAAATGGCCGATCTGATGATGGTGGCCGGCAAGGACATCGAGGGCGCGATCCAGCGTCTGGCGCAGATGGCGCGTGCCGCAGGCATCCATCTGATCATGGCCACCCAGCGTCCGTCCGTGGACGTCATCACCGGTACCATCAAGGCGAACTTCCCGACCCGTATTTCCTTCCAGGTAACGTCGAAGATCGACAGCCGCACGATCCTGGGCGAAATGGGCGCCGAGCAGCTGCTCGGCATGGGCGACATGCTCTACATGGCCGGTGGCGGCCGCATCCAGCGTGTGCACGGGCCCTTCGTGTCGGACGACGAGGTCGAGGAAATCGTCAAGCACCTGAAGGTCCAGGGCACGCCGCAATATCTGGAAGCCGTGACCGAGGAAGAGGACGACGTCGGCGACAGTCCCTATGACGGCGGCGGCCTGGCGAGCGGCGACGAGGGCAACGACCTCTACGACCGGGCGGTGGCGATCGTGCTCAAGGACAAGAAGGCCTCGACCTCCTATGTCCAGCGGCGTCTTTCCATCGGCTACAACCGCGCCGCTTCCCTGATCGAGCGCATGGAGAACGAGGGGCTGATCAGCTCTGCCAACCATGCCGGAAAACGGGAAATTCTCGTGCAGAACGGCAATGACGAGGACTTTTGATACGCCTTCCCCGGTTTTTATGGAATGATGGCCCGGGATGCCAAAGCTTTGCCACACACGGTCCCTAGCTAGGGACTGACGCTCCAGAGAGACCGTGTCACAGAGATAACGACTTGGGACATTGCATCATGCTGAAACGCCTCGCCCATCGTCTGGTCAAACCCCTGCTGGCGGCAGGCCTTGCCGCCGCCTTCACGGTTGCGGCACTCGCCCCGGCCCAGGCCTTGACCGACCAGGAGCAGACGACACTCAAGAAGCTGAACACCTACTTCAACTCGGTGAAGACCATGAATGGCGACTTCATCCAGTTCGGTCCGGACGGCAGCCAGTCTGACGGCAAATTCTACATGGCCCGCCCGGGCAAGGTGCGCTTCTACTACAACAAGCCCTCGGTGCTGGACATCGTCGCCGACGGCAAGTCCGTTTCCGTGCGCGACCGCAAGCTCAACACCCAGGACATCTGGCCTCTCGGCCAGACGCCGCTGCGCTTCCTGCTGTCCGACGATATCGACCTGCAGAAGGACACCAACGTCACCAACGTGCTGGTGGAAGAGGACCTGATCACCGTCACCATCTTCGACAAGACCAAGTTCAATTCCGGTACGCTGACGCTGATTTTCGATGCCGAGGATTTTGCCCTGAAGCAGTGGACCGTCACCGACCAGCAGGGCTACGACACATCCGTCGCCGTCTACAACGTCGTCTCCAACGGTCCGACCAATCCGGATCTTTTCAAGATCGACTACCTGGCAAACCAGCGTCAGACCGAAGGCAAGAATTGACTGCTTCCGGCGGGGTGCCCGGCTCCGCGAAGCGGGCGATCGCCTTCGAGCTGCTTGAAAGATACTGCGGGCAGAGGGGCTTCCGCCTGACCGCCGGCGACACCCACGGCCATGCCGGCTGCGTTGAAAGCCCCGGCGGCCGGCGCTGGTTCTTCAAGGGCACGCGCTTCGATCTCAACACGCTTGGCGCGACGGAAATCGCCAATGACAAGGCCTATGCCGGTTTTTTCCTGAAAGAAGCCGGTTTCGCCGTCCCCGCCGGGCACCTTGTCTTTTCGTCAGATATCCGCGACGGCAAACGCCCGCCGGACCCCGTGCTGGACTTTGCCGAGGAGCAGGGCTTCCCGCTCTTCGTCAAACCCAATTGCGGACGCGAAGGCCGCGACGTGATGAGGGTCGACACCTATCACACCCTGCAGAATGCGCTGCATCTTCTGGCCAAGCGCAACGACCAGATGCTGGTACAGGAAGAGGTCAGGGGCACCGAGTTGCGTGTGCTCGTGCTGGACGGCGGCATCCTCTGTGCCATCGAACGACGCCCTCCACAAATAATTGGCGACGGCGTGCGCAGCCTCGCGGAAATTATCGATGCCGACCCGCGCATCGATGCCACGGAACCCCGCCTCGATTTCGAATTGTCGCAACAGGGCCTGATGCTGGAGACGGTTCCTGCCGCCGGCCAGACCGTCACGCTCCTCCCCGTCGCCAACCTCTCCGTCGGCGGCACCGCGCGCATCGTCACGGCAACGCTTCCGGAAAACCTTGCCACCCTCGCCCGTCTCACAGCCAAGACCCTGTCCCTCCGCTACGCCGCCGTCGACCTGATCCTGCCCGAGACCCCGCGCGCGGACGCCGAAGCCGTCGTGCTGGAAGTCAACGCCGCGCCGGGGCTGGGCAACCTCTACCGCCAGGGACCGGAGGAAGCTCGGGTGGTGGAAGAGGTGTATGAGCGGGTGTTCGGGGCGATGTTCGGCTGAGGAGCGGCACTTTTATTGCCGCAGCGAATGACTGAAAGGGGCCGGGAGGAGACTGACGGGTTGTGGCGGTGAGATGTGGAACAACCACATCAAATTCTCGATCAAAACCAACCCGACCAGCAGGTGTAGAGAATAAAGTAATTACGCCGAAACCTGTCCAACGAATGGGGAGGCGCTCTGAGGCTCTTTATTTCAGGCATCTCTCCCATTTGAGGGAGGGCTGATCCTCTGTCTCCCGATACTTTTCCAGCCATCGACCACGGTTGGAGCATTTTCAAATGGCCGGATGCACGAGGGCTTCGTCACCCTGGCGGGAGCTGCTGCTAATTTCAGAGAAATCGGGACGCACGTTTCTTCAGGCAACCGCTGTTTTTCTGGTGAGCACATTTTCCCTGCAGGCCCAGACGGGTTTGTCGGCCGAGGAACAAGCGAGGCTCGCTGCCGCCGACAATGGTGAGGAAACGCTCGCCCAGGCAGTCGATCTGCCCTTTGAAGAGCCGTTTGACGGCAAGGACCTTGCCGCACACTGGCAACTCCTAAATGGGGACAAGGACACGTTCGTCATCGAGGACGGGATTCTGCTGGCACTCACGAGCGGCGGCAAGAACACTCTCCTCAACCCGGCTGCGAGCAACATTTTCGAACTTCAAGCGCTGCCGCCGGAGGGGGATTTCGATCTTTCGATCAAGGCCAAGCTCGATCCGAAGACCGGCTACGATGACGTCTGGCTCGGGCTTCGGGAAAGCCCGGATAATTTCATTGCGGCGCATCTCTACGTTTTGACCAAGGGCTGCGGCCCCGCGCTGTTCCTGCGAACGGTTGCCACTCAGCCGGTCATGCCGGAAGGTGATCCGGTCACGACCGCCGCCAATCACAGTCTGTTCGACGGCCCCATCATCGGCACGATCTGCGACAAGGCCGGGGCTCCCCTCGGCCAACAGATCCTGTCTGATCTGTTTGCCGAGGGCTTCGTTCTGACGCTTTCCAGGCGAGGTCTGCGTTACCGGACCTCTCTAACATTGAACGTTCCGGACAGAGGGGCGGACAAGCCTGCCGGTCTTGAAACCGTGCACACAGACTGGCTTGCCCGCATGGCGCCCTTCGGAAAGCCGGTCTTCCTGCTTGGCCAGGGGAGCCGCGCCGGAAATGGCGAAACGCTCGCCGAGTTCGACCACTTCAGCATCCGCCGCCCGCAACAATGAGCCCGGAGGTTCCCATGACTGCTCATCTTCTTCGGGCGCGCGTGCTGCGGCTCGTGGTTCCTGTCGCCATTGCCCTCGGAGCGGCGGTCCCATCTCATGCACAGCAAGCCGATACCGGTGCTGCGGAGAACCTGGTGCGCCTGTTCTTCGCCGAACATTCCAGAAGGTTCAACGACGGCAGCACACCGCTTTTGAACGATGTCCCGGCCGCCAAGGAGTTCCTGGTCGATGGTCTTGTGCAGGACGAGCTTCAGGGCCTGCTGCAGTTCGACCCCGTTTACGATGCCCAGGACGCGAATATTTCGAACTTGAGCATCAAACCGGACCCGGAAGTTCCGATCCTGCGTGGAGCGGCTCAGATCCGCGTGTCTTTCAGGAATTTCGGAACGCCGATCAACCATGTCTACACGCTGGTAACCGTTGAGGACGGCTCATGGCAGATCAGCGATATCTATTCCGAGACTAACGATTGGTCACTGGCCGATCTCCTGCAATCAAGCGGATTGAATATCAGGACGGATCCCGGGGCTGAAATCACGCTTCAGGGCAACGCGCCGGGGGGCGGAGCCCAGACACAGGTTGCGGAAGGTGGACAATCGGGCAACGAGACCATCGTCCCGGGAATGGAAGAGGGCGACCTCCCCGGAAACGGACTTTCCGCAAATGGCAGCGATCTTCTGTTCATTCTTGACGGATCCGGCTCCATGTGGGGGCAGGTTGACGGTGTCGCGAAGATTGCAACTGCTAAGCAAACGCTTGCCGGACTGATCGGAGACCTGCCGCCCGAGACCAATGTCGGCTTGATGGCCTATGGGCACCGCAGGGAGGGCGACTGTGGCGACACGGAAATCCTCTACCCTGTCTCGAACTTCGACACCGAACTCCTGAAGCCGGTCATCGAGGCGATCACACCGCGTGGAAAGACCCCCATTGCGGCCGCGCTTCAACAGGCCGCTACCGCAATGCCGGTTTCCGACCGGCCGGCAAATGTGCTGTTGATTTCGGATGGGCTGGAGACCTGCGGGGGCGACCCGTGTGCTGCCGCCAAGGCTCTGGGGGACCTGGGCATCGATACGCGCGTCCATGTGGTCGGCTTCGATCTGACGCAGGAAGAAAACGAGGCTCTCCAATGCATTGCTGAAAACGGTGGCGGCAACTACTACGCTGCCAACGACGCCGAGAGCTTTACGGATGCCGTCAAACAGGCTGTCGCGGATGCCGGTACCCGGGAAGAGCCGACGGCACCGACACCCGAACCGGAGGGGGTCCCGGCGACCTCCGTGGTCTTCGAGGAAAATTTCGACGGTCCGGACCTTGCCGGCGCTTGGCAGACATTGAATGCGGCTGATCGCCTGGCACAGTTCACCGGCAACGGCACCCTCTTCGTTTCAGCCCTGGAAGGGGAAACGATCTATGACAACAAGAATGCGCTGAACCGCCTTGTTCTCGATGAGGCCTTGCCCGAGGTTGATTTCGACCTCAGTCTTGAGTTCAAGCTGCACGTCCAAAGCGGCCGGGAAAGCGTGATGCTGTCGCTTTTCGAGGATCCGCATAACCAGATCGTCGCGATGGCCTGGATCGGGACCAAAGGATGCGGCTCCTACCTGAACCTCTCTCTCGTCCGGGTCTCGGGAGATCCTGAGGGCAAGCCGGAGGAGTCTCGTTTCGACGTCAACCTGTTCGACAAGAAGATCGTCAAACGCCTGTGCGACAAGGCTGGTCGTGCCTATGGCAGCCAGGTGCTGGAAACGCTTTCAACAGATGGCGCCTTACTGCGGTTGAAGCGGCGCGGACGCGCCATATCCGCAGCCATCGAAATGGACCTGCCTGCCTCGGATAAGCAGGACGGTGGGGACTACGTCTACGAGACCGATCCGATCACCGTGCTGCGCCTTTCCGGAAAACCGAGTGTTCTTGGCGGTCAGTGGAGCAAGGCGAAACCCAAGGAAAGCCATTTCGAATTCGACAGGTTTGCTATCGAAACGGTAACGCAATGAAGCTCCTTCTCCTGAACGCATTCCTTGGAACACTCGTCACGGCCGTCCTCGCGACCTCAGTGATCGCGCAGGAACCCGAGATTGCACATCTGCAATGTGCGGCTGGTTATGGCTGTCAGGATACGGGGTCATCGCAGTGCGAGATGCTTGATCTACTCGGTTTGGCAAATGGCGGCCAGGCCAGGGACCGGTTCGCGGAGGTTTACCCGGCCGAATTTGTCGAAGCCGCCCGCGCTTCCACCCGCCCTCCTGTCGAATGCCTCCGGGCCGCTGCGGGATCAGGCGGCGCGAACGACGTTGCATCGCCGGAGGGAAATGGGGGAACCCCCTTGCCCGAATTTGCTGGCCTCGACGGCTATGCGGAAGCGCCCTGCCCCGGGAAACTGGCTGTTGACCCGATCTTCGTTCAGGGGGCGCCGGACATCCGGGTTCTGGCCTGTTTCAAGGGCGCCGACAATCTCTACCAGGAATGCGGGGCGGCACCGGCGAGAGCTTATTGCCTCAAGTTCGGCAATCCGGACGTTGCCTGTTTCGGCGACATCAAGCCTGCCGCGAAGGCTGCCAACATAGATGCGTACTGTGAGACCGGCGAGTGCCCCGCATTCGGCTTCATCGTGTGCAAATAGACGCCGTTTCAGCGCGATACGCCAAGTTTCTCACCCAAATGGGAGAGGCATTAAGCAAACCTGCAAGCCACTCTTCGATCATCACTTTTTCTCCTGATGGAAGGGAATACAATGCGTATGATTAGGATGGTCTTCTTGTTGGCGCTGGGTGCGGCCTTCATGATCCCCTCGCTGTCCGCCGAGGCTGCGACAATCTGCACGATCAAGGCCCAGAGCGCTTTCAGCACCGGCCACAAGACCAGAGCCGGGGCCGAGGCGAGGGCCTGGGCAAACTGGCAGGGCACGATGAGAAACAGCCATGGCCGCCGCTTTGCCGTTTCCATGGCACGCACGACCAAGGGGTATCCGAAATTCGGAGGAACGCGATTCAATAACAGGGTCGTCGTGAGGGCACAGGGCTGCTACGTCAAGGGCGTGTCCTGCGTCACCGGTTCCGGCATCACGCCCACTTGCGAATGCCAGACAGACCGCCGTGCAGCCTTGCAGCAGGGCTGTTCCGTCTATGCCGCGGGCCGCTGACAGGTCTTCGCACGTTCAGACCTGCGATGGGCAAAGAAAAGGAAGGCACTTACTTCAACCAGCCGATCGGTCCGGCCATCAGCCGGGCCGCCAGTTCCGACTGGCTGTGAACACCGATTTTCTGAAAACTCTTTTTGAGATGCCCGCGCGCGGTGCTCACCAGGATACCCATCTTGTCCGCGATGTCGTCAAGGGAGCGTCCCTCGGCGATTTCCAGCGCAATTTCCGCTTCCTTGCCGGTCAGGCCATAGGCCAGTTCAATCAGTGTCCTGCGGGTCTCGGACGTGTCTTCGCCCATCTGCACCCGAAGCAGCAACAAGCTGGCAGGGCCCTGCCGTTGCAGGCTGGTTTGTTTGAGCGCGGCGGGAAAAAACTGAAATCCGACCGGCCTGCCGTCATGAACGATCAGTCTTTCCCCATTCCCGCGCGCAACTTCCGCAGCTTCATTCTCCTTGAGCAGTTGATGGACATTTGCCTTCGGGGATGTTTGTCCCTCCGCAGTGGCATCTTGCGGAAACAAGCCGGCAAGCGCGGCCTCGAAGGCACCGTTGGAATGCAGTAGATCATTCTGCCGATCCAGCAGAGCAACGCCGATTTGCAAACGCTCGATGACACTTTCAAGCAGCACGCCGAGCGTGGCACTCATCATGACCTGCTTGTTCAGATTGAATGCCCGTTCCCAGTGGGGCATCAGCCGGCTGATGCGCTCGTGCAATTCCTCTTCGTTGACGTCGCCGGAGCGCTCAGCCTCGTGGATCATCCGGTAGATGATTTCGGTCCAGCGGCTGTCATCCTCGATCGCGTTGTAACAGAGTTCGACGAGTTCATCGGGTTCCAGCTGCCGGGCTCCGGTTTCGCTGATCCGGTTGAGAATGTCCGAGGCAAGTTCCTCAACCCCGACCTCGCTGATTTCTGTTTCAGGGCGCCGGTCTTTCTGAACCCAGTCCAGAATGCGTTTGCTGATCGAGAACTTCTCTTCTTCCAGGAAAAGCGCCGATCGGGCACCATCAACGCGTTCGGACGCGATATCTTCGATACCGATCCTGGAGAGGAACCTCTGGATAGGTGGGAAGAAGCCGCCGTCGCGAAGCATCGCGTCTTCGCCGCCGAAAACCACGAGGCACCGGGTGCCCGGTTTCATGACGGTTTCTCGCGGCCATAACCATGAACTCAGCATGCCCTCGAATATCTGTTTCCAGTAGGCAGGTGTCGGTGTCGGCCAGCCGTGCGGGTCCTCCAGAACCTGCTGAATGACGCGATGATCCGTGCTCATGACATCAGCAAGGTGTCTGCGATCCTTCAGGTGAGCACCGAGAAAGGAATAGAGATGATGCAGGATCTGCTCGTCTGGAGTGTCCGCGCCTTTCAGCCGGATGCGAACCTCGGCAAAGGTATTTCCGAAAAGCGCCAGTGTCTTCTGATTGGGAGGCGGTGAAATGAAGACGATGTGCTGGGCAAGGTCCGGCCAGGTCTTCATCACCTCCAGCGTGAGCAGGGCGGTGATGTTCGGCACGACGATCAGGCGGTCCTGCCAGGGTATGTCGGCGAAACTTCGCTCGAAAAGATGGCGCATATCCTCGACAGCCGATTTCCAGCCATCTCGAGGATCCAGATGGCCGGCGGCGGAGTTCCTGTCGAAGCTTCTGCCGTGTCCCCGAATGTCACCGGAATGAACGTCCCATCCGCAGGCCCGAAATCCCGCGGCGAGGGGCTGAAGCATTCCGGAATGCGTTGGCTGGCTATGGCCGAGGAATACCGATTTCTTTGCCGAAGAGAGGCGGCGCGTCATGTTGACGGGCCAATGACGATAGTAGAGCGAAGGCCCGTCCGGTCTCGGTAGATATTTGGCTTCCATGCGCAGATCTCGTCTCAGAACCACATCTGCCCAATGTGCGAATACTCCCTTTGCAGACGCCCGAAGGGAGACTGCAGCAGAAATCTGCCGCTGCAAACCTATGAAAATCCATAGGGTTTGACGCGAAAAGCGATGGCGCACGCCTGCTCTCCCTATTCGACACGTTCCTTCAAGGAGAATTTTGCGGCTTCGAACTCGGCCAGGATGCCAGCAAGAAGCATATCGATCCGGTCCGGATGGGCATTTGCACCGACGAGCTCGTCCTGGGCCATGAAGAAGAGAACATCGTCTTCCACAACGAAACCGACGGTGTGGTAACGCTCCCGGAGATCGAGGAGGGTGACCTGGGCGGCTGGCGTCAGGATCCTCAGGACTGCGAGTTCAGGTTCGTCGCCTTGAGGCGTCGTCGCTGTGCCGGAGACATGAAACGCCTCGTTGAAGGAAATGGATTCAGTCTTGATATCCCTGTCCAGCGGTCCGGTATTGAAGAGGTTTTCCGGCCGGATAACCGCACGAACACCGGTTTTGCGGCCGATCCTGTAGGCTCCCAGCAGGGAAAAGAATACGCCGAAGCCGCCGGCACCGCCGCGCGCGTCCCGCCGCAAGGCCGCGTTGGCCGCCACTCCGGCCTCCATGTCCATCGCTCCGATCGCGACCCAGAAGGGCAGTCCGTCCTTGCTGCTTGTTCCCCAGAACTCGCCATCAAATTGCGCACCGACAAATGATCCGACCTGGAGCCTGGTAAGCTCCGGCACCTGCTTCTCGACGGCAAGGGCCCTTTCGGATTTCACCAGATGTGTCCGGCGATCGGCACCATCCGATGTCCTGACAGTGCCGAATTCCCGTACGCGCTCCATCAGCTTGCCGGTGTAGCTCCAGCCGTTCTTGCGGGCGAGTTCGACCCTTCGCTTCGTCTGCCGGCCGTCCCGGTTCTCAAGTTCTCCGGCAATGAAGAACAGTGCGAACATGACAGTCGTGACCGCTACCGGAACGAAGGGAAAGGCGTCGGTCCAGATCGCCTGCACCATGGTCCAGAGCAGTGCAGCGATCGCTCCGATCGGCAGGAAACGCCGAACCGGAGCCGGTAGCACGACGCCGGCCCGAATGTCCGAAACATCGGGGGTATCTATGGAAATTTCGCCCTTGATCGGGTCCCAATGTGTTGCAGAAGCGTTCATGTTCCGGCTCCCGGCAGGTCAATGAGCGGTGCGGTTTCAGCCGATTTCAGTTGATCCGCGTCGAGGGCGAAGAAATCCGCCCGTTCGAACTTCAGCAGTGAGCCGATCCAGTTGGAAGGAATGGAATCCAGGAGCGTGTTGTAGCGGTCGACATTGCCGTTGTAGAGCCGGCGGGCGGCACTGATCTGGTCTTCGGTTTTCTCCAGCTGTTGTTGCAGCTGAAGGATGTTTCCTGTCGAGGTGACATCGGGATGGTCTTCCGTGTAGCCGAGAAAGGTGCTTAGTCCCGCGGTCAGTTTCCGTTCGGCGTCTTCGATATCTTCAAGACTGCCCTGCCGAACCGAAATCGCCCTCTCCCGCACGTCCAGCAGATGATCGAAGATGCGGTTTTCCTGACTAATGGCCGAGCGGACCGCGCTTACAAGCCCCGGCACCAGGTCATGCCTGCGCTTGAGCTGCACCTGAATTCCCGAGCGCCCGTTCCGAACGGCATTTCTGGCGGCCGCCAGCCGGTTCTGCAGGTAGATGAACCCGCCAAGTCCGATGAGGAGGATAATGATAGCTGTGGTCATGCCTGTTCCCGAAAACGAAATTCAGGCGACAGGAAATCAGGCAGCACGACTATCGGCCTCTCCCATTTAAGGGAGCTGGCACAAGCCGGTGTCGACCAGAGGAACCGAAGTTCTCGATTACGGGGAAATAAGACCGTTGAGCAACGCGATGGCGATTGCCTGCTCGCGGGTCGACGCCCGAAGTTTGGTACGGGCGTTCTTCAGATGGAGCTCAACGGTGACAGGCTTCAGTCCGAGTTTTCCCGCGATCTGCTTGCTGCGAAGACCTTGCGCAACCCACAGCAGGCATTCCGTTTCGCGTGGACTGAGCTCGATATCCCGTTGCTCGACTTCAAGCGCGGCCTGAAGCTTTTCATGTGCGAAGAAAGCCGCAAGCCGAAGAAGATCGCCATGCTCTGAAAAGATCTTTTCAATGTCGGTGCGCGGCAAGCTGGACCCGAAGTTCCAGCCTCCGGCGCCACTGGCGCCGGCCTTTCGGACAGTACATGTCATGCCGGCCCGCATGCCGGTTTCGCCCGCCTCATGAATAAGCCGGCGCTCGGGAGCAGACAGGAAAGGATAGTCTGAAAGAAAGTCGACACCCGTCCCCATCGGCATGGACGTTGCGCAACAATAGGCGAAGAACGGGTCGATCTTTTCGTAGCCGGAGGCCCGGTAATGCGACGTCCAGCTTTCCGGAAATGTCGTGAACATGGACAAACCGGCTAACGACTGATCGATATAGATTAGTTTGTCGAAGCCGAAGGACTCGAAGAAACGCGAACTACCGACCCAGGCATCGCCTGAAGAAATTCCGTCCGGCAATTTCTCAATCAAACTGGCTGGCACTGCAGAGATCCAAGCAAAAACTATGGTTTTTCATATATTGGAAATCATAGTGCGCTGCGTTACGTCAGACAACGGTTAGAGTTCATCTGGATTTTGTCTGGGCATTTCAACCGGAAAATCGAACCGGTCTGCCGGAAGGAATATTTCAGCGGTGACAAACACGGGAATTCAGGCGTTTGCCGTCGGCGCTCTCCTGATCGGACCTCTTGTTTATGCATTTTGGAGAAGTCGAAAGGCGACGCGGGCCGACTACCTGTTCAACTCCGGCCGGACCGGTCTTGTCGCAACGGTGGCCGGGATTGTCTGCGGCAATATCGGTATCGGCACCTTTGTCGCACTTGTGCTGTTTTCCGCGGCGAGCCCCGTTATCGGCCTGTCGCTTGCCCTTGCCTATGGCACGGGGCTGCTGATCTGCGCCCTTGTCGCGCCCAAAGTCCATAGACTGTCGCGCCAACATGGCGTCAGAGGCCTGATCGACCTCCTCGTGGTGACGCACAGGGTGCAGCATCCGTTGTTGATCTGGGCGCCGATTGCCTTCGTCTTTCTGCTGCGGGCGTCCGTACAGCTGATCGCGCTGTCGGTCATACTCGCCGCGATCCTTCCGGTCCCGCCGACGGTCGCGGTCATCTTGGCGACGGTTTTTGCCGGGGCTTATACGGCAATAGGCGGCTACCGGGTCGCAACGGAAACCGATATCCCGCAGGCGGCCGTGATCCTGGCCGGCCTCGCAACGCTCGGTCTGGCCAACTGGCAGGCTCTTCCGGGCGACCTGGTTTTTTTCGACCTCGGTCCCTACCGTTTTCCGATCCTGATCGGCATCTGGCTTTTCATTCCGGCAAGCGCGGTGCTGGCCGTCGACAACTGGCAAAGAATGGCAACCGCACAGCAACCGTCGGTCGCCCGGCGTGCCTTTCTGTTCGGAGCCCCTTTGTGCCTTGCCTGTTATCTTGTCATCGTCTGGCTGGGACTTCATGGGCCTGAGGGTGACGATGTCTTGCAGATCCTGCATGCATCGGTGCCTAGGCCCTGGACATGGCTGATCAACCTGATGCTGATCGCGGTGGTGATGTCGACGATGGACACATTTGTCATGCCGCTGATGACCGGGCTGGAGCGCACCGGCATTCCGCTTGCAAGAATTCAGCTCGCCGTCGCCATGCTGTTTACGGCGCTCGGCCTGTCGGCGGCGCTGTTCGCGGATGTCCTGAATTCGATAATCGCTGCCTTCAGTTCCCTGGCTGTTTTCCTGCCCGTTGTCTGGGCTGCCGTGCGCGGCAGAGGCATCAGCGCACCGGCGGCAATTGTCTCCCTGAATGCCGGCATCGCGGTGACCCTTCTGCTGACGGCCGTGGACATGAATTCAGCAGCGTTGTTTGGGTGCCTGTTGTCGTTCGTGCTGTACCAGACGGTGTCACGGATTGTTCCCGATAGCGCCTTCGCCAGCCAGGGAGCCGGCGACCGCGACAGGAGCGCCTGAGGCGAGGCGAAGACGTTCCCAAGCGCATCAGATCGAGAAGCTCCCCCAAATGGGACATTCGGAACCTGTCTCGCTCGTCTAGATCATCCCTTTCTGCACTAAGGAGATGATTTCATGAAATACACGCTAGCTCTTTCAGCCTGCCTTCTTCTCGGCCTCGGCGCCGACCTTGCGACGGCACAATCCAGTTCCAATCGCGGCGCGACCGGTCAGCCGCAAGCATGCCCCTTCAACCATCCGATAGGCTGCTTCATCAAGACGGGCTCCAAGGGACCGGTGAAGTACGTGTATTTTTTCAACGACTACAACAAGAACAGATGCGGGTCGCATACGCAGATCTGCCCTGAAGGCCGCAAGTGCTTTACCCGCACGGAAAAGCTTTCGTTGAACAACGCGACAGGCGAGTTCTATGCGAACCGGATCAATGGCACGGTTACGGTGACGACCAGCTACGGCTTTTCCACCAAGACGCTCGGCGGCGGTATCCCTGCCTTCATGCGGGCGAAAGTCAAATATGTCGGCAAAAACGGCAAGGCCAGAACCAGCACGTTGTCCTTCAAGGCGTCGTCCGAAGGGTGCTGACGACAATTGCAGAATGGTGAGTTCTGGAACGGAGCTGCGCAGCGCCATTTTTGGCGCAGCGCGCTGGCTCCTCAGTCCGGCTTGATCGGGGGTGCCGGGTCCCAGCTTGTTGTCACGACAGAACCCGCCGCGATCCGGAACAGGTCATATGTTCCAGATCAATGAGACGCCGGAGCTGGACAGCTTTCCGCTCCTGTCCAGAACGGCCAGGAAAGTGCCTGTTTTGGTCTTGCTCCTCACAATATCCGCTGCCGCCACTTTTGCGATCGTGAGTTCAAAGGGTTTGGTTGCCGCGAATGACCGGCCCGGCATCAGATTTTCACCTGGTGAGAAACTGTCGCCGGGAAAGAAACTGTCACCGGGGAAAAAGCTGTCGCCGGGAAAACGCGATTTTCCTTGGGCGAGGGAAAAGGGATTGGACAGGAAAATCGATTCCGTCCGCCTGTTCACGACACGCGCCGCTGCAAACTGCACTTCCGCAGGTCCGGCTGCTTCCGAGTAGAGGATAATCGATTTCATAATCGCACCCGGCAGCTCAGGCCCTCCCGCCTTCAGCAGCGCTTCCGTGTTCTCAAACCCGATATGGAAGGATGGACTGCCTTGAGCAAATACGTTCGATGTGGCTGCAACAAGTGCCGTCGCCGTCAACGATAGTCCAAATTCTCTGCGGTTGAGCATAGGTCTCTCCTCAAGCTAAGGGTCTTCCTGACACTCGCGCGCATTCCTGGATCATCGCCTCACCCATTTGGGAGAGAAGATCGCACTTGCCGGAGACGTGTCTGATCCGCTGTGGATGTGCTTCTTCAGCACAAAATCCAGCACGGAGCTGCAACGTCTGCTTTCAAAATTTGATTGAGGACAGGTGGACGTCCGAAATGGGAGCGCGAAATCGAGTAAACTAAAGCGTGTCGCGTTCATTTGAATTCATGCGACACGCTTTATCTCCTTTTTGGCGCACGTCTTTTTGCGAAAAACCGGAACCCACTTTTTCGCGACGTGCTCCAGTTTGATCTTCGCCAGGGCACTCAGGGCAGCTTCCATGCGTTACGGACAGCCTGGATCAGAGCCGTGACCAGGCTGGAGTTCCGGTTGTCCCGAGCCGTGAACAGAAAGAACTGAGCGGAATAGGTGAAATCAGGCAGCTCGAAACGGCGCAGTTCACCTTTTTCGCACCAACGCTCGGCCAAATGGTCAGGAAGGAAACCCACATACTGACCCGAGCGAATGAGCAGAAGCTGAGGTTCAATTTGAATCACGGTTGCGGCAACATCCCGGAAGGCGTTTTGACGGGAGGTTTTGTTTCGCAAGTACCCCCGTTGCACAAACGGCAACTCCAGAACTTCCGCTTGAACAAGCTCCGTCGAAACTGTCCTGAACAGGGGGTGCGTGCGGCCGCAATACAAGCTATGCGTTTCCGTGTATAACGGTATCTGATCGAGACCGTCGACAGGCGACAGGTCGACGCCGATCCCGCAATGATAGGTTCCTTCACGGACCTTCTGCTGAAGATCTTGCGCAGGTTCTTGCGCAACCACAACCTTCACGTCGGTGGCAACCGCGCGAAATCTTGCCAGAGCTTCTGGCAGCAGGTTTTGAGGATCGTCGGACACCGCATCCAGGATGCCGACACGAAGCTCACCGCTGATCTTCCCCTTGACCGTGCCGACGTCCGCCGAAAAGTCATTGAGGGCGGCGTTAAGCCGGAATGCGGCCTCATGAACGGCCCGCCCTTCGTCCGTCAGCTGAAATCCGCCGCGCCCGCGCCGGCACAAAACGAGGCCCAGGCGGTCCTCCAGCGCCGACATGTGGTTGGAGATTGTCGATTGGCTGAGGTTGAGCTCCGCCTCGGCAGCGGAAAAACCGCCGTGACGCACCACGGCATCAAAGACTTGCAGCAATCGGAGGTCAGCTCCAGAGGGGCGCATATGCATTCCATTACATGGATATTTCTCAATGTTTTGATTGATAAGTTTCTATTTTACAAGTTTACGCGAACGCTATGATCATTTTTTGCGCGTGCACAATCGATAGGCGCGCCATTCGTTCCGAGGCGAGCGTGGCATATTCGAAGTTGAACCGGAACCTGGTCGATACGGGCACACCGCCAATTCCTGAGGCGGCGAACTGGCTCTCTGCCTACGATGGCCGGCTTGGGCCTGCGCTGAACCTCAGTCAGGCGGTTCCCGGCGATCCGCCTCCCCCGAAATTCCTTGAACGCATCGCTTTTGCCGCCCGGTCTGCGGACGCAACCCGGTATGGCGACATCTTCGGCGACGAAGGCCTTCGCACTGCCTACGCCGCCGAATGTTCGAAGGTCTATCAAGCGCCGATCGCCTTTGACGAGGTCGCAATAACCGCGGGATGCAATCAGGCCTTTTTTGTCTCCGTCATGGCTTTGGCGGCCGCTGGAGATGCCATCCTTTTGCCGTCACCCTGGTACTTCAATCACAAGATGACCCTCGACATGCTGGGGATTGAAGCCCGGCCCCTGCCGCTGCATGCGGAGAAGGGGTTTGTTCCGGCGGCGGCCGATGCGGCAGCGTTGCTGGACGCCAAGGTCAAGGCGATCGTGCTGGTAACGCCCAACAACCCGACCGGCGCGGTCTATCCGCCCGAGGTAATCAGCTCGTTTCTGGACCTTGCCCACAATCATGGCATCCATCTGATCGTCGATGAGACCTATCGCGATTTCCGCCTTGATGAGGCCGCGCCGCACGGACTTTTCAAGGATCCCAGGTGGCGCGAAACTGCCGTCAGTCTTTACAGTTTCTCCAAAAGCTATGCCATTCCAGGCCACCGGCTCGGGGCGCTGATCGCCTCCGAAGCCGTCGTGCAGGAGATCGGCAAGGTTCTGGACTGCCTTCAGATCTGCCCGGCGCGGCCCGCTCAAATGGCCCTTCCGTGGGCCCTGGAAAATCTGCGCAACTGGCGTCTGGAGACCGGAGCAGAGATCGCCATAAGGGCGGAAGCTTTCCGTGACGCGCTCTCGCCGTTTCCGGCGTGGCGGATCGATCAGATTGGCGCTTACTTCGCTTATGTGCGGCACCCCTATCCAGGGGTGAAAGCTTCCGGGGTGGCGGAGCGCCTTGCAAAGGAATGCGGCCTGCTGGCGCTGCCCGGTACCTATTTCGGACCTGGACAGGAGCAGCATTTGAGACTGGCCTTCGCCAATGTCGGCCGCAGCACAATTGAACAGATCCCGGATCGCCTTGCAGCTTTTCCGCAAACGGCCTTCGGCAATGATTTCGAACGGAAAGACTATCGACATGGATAAGGACAAACTGGCAGCCATCCGCGCCAAATTCGGCGGCGAAAACGAAAGCGTCATCTACGATCCCGAATTCCGGGCGGTGGCGGACAAGTTGTTCGATCCGGCCGGAACGCGGGTCGCTCCCTATGCCGGTCTTCCAACTTTCCTGGACTTGCCCTACAGGCCGACGGACTGGAAGAACCCGGATTTTTCCGGCCTCGACGTTGCCCTTGTCGGCGTGCCCATGGATCTTGGCATCACCAACCGCAACGGCTGCCGTTTCGGCCCGCGGGCAATCCGCGCCATGGAGCGGGTCGGTCCGTTCAATCACGTGCTCAAGTGCATGCCCGGATCGGACCTGAGCGCCGCGGACATCGGCGATGTCGCTTTCCGCAGCCGGTTCGATCTTCAAAAATCGCATGAGGATATCGAGTCAGCGATTTCAATACTGATGGCGGCAGGGGTCGTGCCGCTTTCGGTCGGCGGCGACCACTCCATTTCGCTGCCCATTCTGAGAGCGCTTGGCCGCAACAAGCCGGTCGGCATGATCCATATCGATGCCCATTGCGACACGTCCGGCCCGTTCGACGGCAGCCGTTTCCACCACGGCGGACCGTTTCGCCAGGCCGTGCTGGAAGGTGTTCTCGACCCGGAGCGCACGATCCAGATCGGCATAAGAGGTTCTTCCGACTATCTCTGGGAGTTTTCCGAGGAGACCGGCATGACCGTGATCCATGCGGAGGAAATCTCCGGGCTCGGATGTGAGAAAATCGCTGAGCTCGCGCGTGCAAAAGTCGGCGAAGGCGCCGTCTACCTGTCCTTCGACATCGACAGTCTCGATCCGGCCTACGCACCAGGAACCGGCACGCCGGAAATCGGCGGGCTCACGACGCGCGAAGCACAGGAAATATTGCGCGCGCTCAAGGGAGTGAACCTGATCGGCGGGGATGTCGTGGAGGTCGCCCCGCAATATGACGCAACCACGAACACTGCTCACGCGGGCGCACAGATGCTGTTTGAAATCCTGTCGCTCATGGTGTTCAGCCCCGCGCTGAAAACCGGCAGCTAGCGCTCAATCGGCAGGCGAGCCCCATCAAGAACGGGCAGCCTGCGATGTCTCTGACCGTTTCAGGAACGGTCAGCAAAAGAGGGGAATTGCAATGACTGACAAAATGAACTTCACGATCTCGAGACGTTCCGTCCTGGCGGCCGGCCTCGCCGGCGCTTCTGCATTGGCAATGCCAACCGTGTTGCGCGCGCAGGACCGTTCCCTGAAGGTTGGCGTCTATGGCGGCTACTTCAAGGACAGCTTCGACAAGCACGTTTTCCCGGAGTTCACCAGCGCGACCGGAATTGCGGTTGAATCGATCGCCGAGCCGACCGGGGAAGCCTGGCTGGTTCAGCTGGAACAAGCTGCCCGCGCGGGTGCTGCCCCGGCCGATCTTTCCATGATGTCTCAGGTCGCCATGCTCAAGGGCCAGTCGACCGACCTCTGGGCGCCACTCGATCTTTCCAAGATCGCCGACGCGGACAAGGTCCTGCCGCAGTTCATCAACAGCTACGCGGACGGCAGAGTGGCGGGTGTCGGGGCCGTTGCCTGGTACATCACTCTTGTTTCCAACACCGAGAGCTATCCGGATGCGCCTGATAGCTGGGCGTTCCTGTGGGATACGGTCAACGCGGACAAGCTTGGTCTGCTGGCTCTTGTCTCCAACTCATTCCTGCTGGAGGTCACCGCCAAGACTTTCTTCGGCGGCACCGAAATCCTGGATACCGAAGAAGGCATCCTGAAGGTGATGGAGAAACTGGCGGAACTGAAACCCAACGTCCGGCTGTGGTACCGCGATGAGGCTCAATTCGAGCAGGCCTTGAAATCGGGCGAAATCCCGATGGGCCAGTATTATCATGACGTGACGGGCCTTGCTGCCGCCGATGGTTTCCCGGTGCGCTCCACTTTCCCGAAAGAGGGTGGCATCCTGGATTCAGGTTGCTGGGCGCTGTCCCGTGCATCGGACAAGAGCGACGAAGCGCATGAATTCATCAGCTACATGACGCAGCCGTCCATGCAGAAGCTGATGTCGCTGAAAGTGGGGACCGCGCCGACGTTGAAGCGCGACACGCTCGATATGACCGACGCCGAATTCGCGTCCGTTTCGTCGGACATCGATCCGGTCATTCCGCGATACGATCTCTATACCAGCAAGTCCGACTGGCTGAACCAGAAGTGGACGGAACTGATCGTCGGCTAAGCTCCAATTCCGGGCCGGAAGTAATCGTGTTTCCGGTCCGGCGTTCAGGTTCAGGAAGTACATATGTCCGGTCTTCAACTGATTGACATCACCAAACGCTACGGGGCGGTAACGGCTGTCGACGGCATCTCGCTCGATGTAGACGACGGCACGTTCGTCTGCCTGCTGGGCCCGTCGGGCTGCGGGAAAACAACCCTCCTGCGTATGATCGCGGGCCTTGAGGACCCGACTGCGGGAGAGATCCGCCTGCAGGGCGACCGCATCAACGAAACGCCCGCGCACAAGCGCAATCTGGGTATGGTTTTCCAGTCCCTGGCCTTGTTCCCGCATCTTTCCATCGGCGAGAACATTTCCTATCCTCTCAGGATCCGCGGCACCAGCCGCGCCGATTGCGAGGCCCGGGTGCGCGAATTGCTCGACATGGTCCAGCTTCCCGGCGTCGAGAACCGTGCCATCACCCAGCTCTCCGGCGGCCAGCGCCAGCGTGTGGCCATCGCCCGGGCGCTTGCAGTCTCGCCGCAACTGTTTCTGCTTGATGAACCGCTTTCCGCGCTGGACGCCAAGCTGCGGGAAGCCATGCAGGTGGAGCTGCGCCAGCTGCAGCAGCGCCTCGGCATCACCACGATCGTCGTCACCCACGACCAGCGCGAGGCCATGTCGATGTCCGACCAGATCGTCGTGATGTCCAACGGCAAGGTCGAGCAGATGGCGACGCCGATCGAGGCCTATAAGAGACCGGCCAGCCCGTTCGTGGCCGACTTCCTCGGCCAGGCAAACCTGATCCGCGTGCAAGGATCTGAAGCGGGTGCCGCTTTTTCCGGCGGCCACATCCCGGGACTTGCCCTCCCTGACAGCGGTCAGACGCTCATTTCCATCCGGCCGGAAGACATTATCGTGACTGCCGATGAAAGCGGACCTGTGAAAGCCGGTATCGTCTTCATTCGCGAGATGGGGTCGACCATCGAGATCCATCTTGACGCGGGCAACGAGCGTATCATCGCGCTGGCGCCGCCAAAATCGCATTGCGATCTGCGTGTCGGATCGTCGGTCTCACTCACCTTGCCGCCCGAAGCCTGCGTCGTTTTCGACGCAGATGGAGCGAGCTGATGCGACGGAGCCCCCCTCAAAGACTCGCCGACTATCTGCCGATTGCCTTCCCGGCGGCCATGCTGGGGCTGTTCTTTGTCATCCCGTTCGGCATCATGGTGGCGATTTCCGTCTTCAAGCGGGTTCAGGGCGGATTTTACGAACCCTCTTTCACACTCGCCAATTACGCCCGGTTCCTGACGCCGTTTTTTGGTGAGGTTCTTTCCTTTTCGCTCGCCCTTGCCGCACTCGTTTCGGCCCTTTGCCTGCTTATCGGTGTTCCCTTCACCTATATGCTCACCCGGCTTGGCCGCCGTGCCCAGGTGTTCTGGCTGATCGCGCTTCTTGGCGTGCTTTCTCTGTCCGAAGTCATTATCGGCTTCGCCTGGTCGACCCTCTTGAGCCGCACGGCCGGTCTCAGCAATCTCTTCGTGTGGCTGGGCCTGATGGAGAAACCGGAAGCCTGGGCGCCAGGGCTCGGCGCGGTTCTGACCGGCCTCGTCTACCAGGCGTTTCCCTATACGGTTCTTGTGCTTTATCCGGCATTTTCGAGATTGGACCCGTCGCTGATGGAAGCCGCACAAACGCTTGGCTGTTCCCCGCGGCGCGCCTTTTTGAACGTCGTGCTGCCGGTCATGCGCAAGACGTTGCTGGCGACCTTCATCATCGTCTTCATTTTTGCGCTTGGCGCCTATCTGCTGCCCCAGATCCTCGGACGGCCGCAGCATTGGACCTTGTCGGTTCTGGTGACAGATCAGGCGATCTACCAATCCAACATGCCCTTTGCCGCTGCCATGGCCGTGTTCCTGGTCATAGCCAGCCTGCTGCTGGTCGGGTTGTCGGTGATGATTTCGGGCCGGAAAGGGGTCGGTGAACAATGAACAAGGCCGCCGGAAGATTGTTCTTTGCCTGTGTGGCGCTTTTTCTGGCCCTGCCGGTGATCGTCGTCGCCGGCGTTGCGCTCAACGCCAAGAAGACGCTCGCCTTTCCGCCTCAAGGCCTGTCGGTGGACTGGTATCTGAGTGTTCTGACCGATCCCGCCTGGCGCTCCGCCCTGACCAACTCGGTGATGGTTGCCCTGGCTGCCTCCACGATCAGCGTCGCGATTGCGCTGCCATTGTCCTGGTTTCTTTGGCGCAGGGTTGCGCCCTGGGCCCGGCTGGTCCAGATGCTCGGCTTCTCGCCCTTCGTCCTGCCACCGGTCATCACCGCGCTTGGAGCGTTGAGTTTCTGGGCGACGACCGGCTTTTACGGTCAGGTCTGGACGGTTGTCATCAGCCACGGAATATTCTTCGTCAGCTTGCCTCTGGTCACGATCACGCTCGGCTTTGCGACCATCGACCGCGAGATCATTGAAGCGGGCATGACCATGGGCGCCGACGATAAAACGCTGATGAAAACGGTGATCTTTCCGCTGATCCGGCCCTATGTGATTTCCGGCTTCGCCTTTGCCTTCGTCCTGTCGCTGAACGAATACATCGTTGCCTACATGACAGTAGGCTTCACCCTGGAAACCATCCCGATCAAGGTGTTCAACGCGCTGCGCTACGGCTATACGCCCACAATGGCGGCGGTCTCGGTGTTCTTCATTCTGATCGCGGTCCTCGTGTTCGGCACTGTCGCCCGTTTCGGCGACCTACCAAAGCTGATGGGCGCCTGGAGCAAGGGTGAATGACGATGCGGATCGCCGTTGCGCAGATCGACGCGGCTCTGACCGTCCCTGAGGAGCGAAAGGCCGCAATTGCGGCGGCGGTTGAAGACGCGGCAAAGCAAGGAAGTGAATTGACTGTCCTGCCGGAACTGGCGCTGACCGGCTACGGCGCCGGACCGGGTATTCCGGCGAACGCCGATGGACCGGATGGAACGGAAGTTCGCTGGCTGAAGGATCTTTCCGCGCGAACAGACTGCGCCCTGGTTGCGGGACTGGCGCTGAAACTGGGTGAGGACGTCTTCAATTCGGCACTTTTCGCCGCGCCGGATGGCCAAAGCGCCAGTTATAACAAGATCCACCTTTATGGCGAATACGAGAAAGCCCTCTTTTCCCGGGGAAGAGCGCGGCCGCCCATAATCCGGTTCCGCGGCCTCAAGCTGGGGCTGCTGGTTTGTTTCGATGTGGAATTTCCGGAAAGGGTGCGGGATCTGGCTATACGCGGTGCCGACGCCGTTCTCGTGCCAACGGCACTTCCCAGGAGCGATGGCGGTTCGTTCATCGCGCAAAACGTCGTGCCTGTACGTGCCTTTGAAAACCAGCTTTTCCTGGCCTATGCCAATCACTGCGGGATGGACGAACGCTTCACCTACCAGGGACACTCCTGCATCGCGTCTCCAGACGGAAGCCTCCTGGCGCAAGCTTCCCGCGACCATGCCGGCCTGATCCTGGCCGATATCGATCCGGACGCGTTTGCAGGCTGTCGCGAGCAAAATCCCTATCTGGAAGAAGTGCAACTCACGCAGTATCTGGAAGACGCCACCATGGCGAAACTTTAGGGGTCTCAGCTCGTCGCGACATTCCGGTTTCGTTCCGAGTGCAATCTTAGATCCAAACTTGAGGTAAATGTTGGCGGCTGGTTCTTCGGAAAAGTTGCTTGACCTATCACAACAGCAGCCTGGTGGACGTTGCAGCCTTTGAACATTTGAACGTCAAAACCGGTTGTTTGTCTTATGCACCTTTCAATCTGGAGCGAATTGAAGGTCTGCTTCTGGAAAAAGGGTTTGCATGGCTGAACGTCCGAAACGAGGGTGCAATTCCGCCGGTTGGCGGCATTCATAAGTAAGCTCCGTTCACGGTGTGATCTTTGTTGGACTGGGTTGCAAATTCGAATGGGGTGCGCCCGTCAAACTCGTATGCGACCGGTTCAGATTGTAGTCCATCCTCCAGTTTTCGATGATGTCCCGGGTCTGGCGATTGCTTCGGAACAGGTACACTCCAAAACCCTTGGTCAAAGGCTCCGGCACAAGCGTCACCCAAGGCTCGGGCACGAGTTTGCGGGCTGGAAGAATGCCTAACACTGTCATTCATCCAACACTGAAGATGACAATCTGAGCTGCTAATTTACCAGCATTTGCATGCGGTCGAGGGCGAGAGAAAAGCCTTTGAGGGGGACCGTGAGGTTCACGGCCCTGGCATCGATTGACTGAGTCTTCAGGTGAAGGACAATGCCGTTGCGAAGAGCGGAGACCATCGCCGCGTCGAATTTCAGCGGCACGATGCAGCCGGCAAGCATGCAGGTCGAAAACTCCCAGGGTTCGCTTAGCGCTTCCTCGTCGATCTGCGACATGACGCCTGCGTTGAGCTTCAGACCGAAAGGCAACAGCAGCGTTCCCATAAGCGCATCGCTGCCGTCTCTTCTGATTTCTATCGCCATCAGACGCTGTCCGTTCTGCTGGTTTTGCACCTGTTCAACGGCACAGATGGTACTGGCGGCTTCACTGCGGCAATTCAGGCGCCAATCCTGATAAGTCTCCTGGAGCGAGGACGCACCGCCCGGTAACATTGAAACATTCTCCTGAGCAACCAGCGAGCCGGCTGCAACAAGCGAAAGCGTCGCAACAAGCATCATGGTGGGGATGTATTTCATGAAATTCTCCTGTTACGCGATGAATCTGGCGAACCCGGCGGCTCATCGCATTGCACTAAACAATCGAGCCGCCGCGGCCCACTCATCGCGTTGCTGCGCAGACTGCCGCCACGCCGGGTCACCAGTTGAAACCGACCCTTGCATTTCCCGACAGGCTCTGCAGATTTCCGGATAGTTCGCTGTGAATGACGGCCGTGGCAAAGAAACCCGTAGGCGCCCGGTATTCGAGACCTGCGTTGAGCAGTGCGGAGAAACGGTCCGGTTCGGCCCCCAAGATCGTGAAACTGCTTCCCGGCAGGGTCTGAAACGCGGCGTTGAATCGTGGCGCGCCGCCGCCATTGATCGCCAGCTCCGCACCGCCCCGCACGGCCAAGACAGAACCGTCGGCAAGGTGAGCGATGCGTTCCAGCCTGGCCCCCAGAGAGGTCTGCAGGGCGGTCGTGGTGCCGTCCTCATAACTGAGCGCGAAGGAGCCGCTACCGGTTTCGTCGTAAGACGGCAGACGATAGCCGGTCGCCTGGAAGGACGCGAAGGGCGTGACCGTGGCGAGGGACGTGGCAATGCGATATCCCGCCTCGATACGGCCGGCGATCGAGTGTCCGTCGAAGTCGGCCGACAGGGAGTTCCCGAAAACGTCACGGCCGGTTTTCACGGCATGGTAGCCGTAGGCGGCGGCCCCCAGCAGATAGGCATCGCCAATGTCCTGGTGCGCGAACGCACCGGCGTTGAGCGTATCGGCGCTGCCGCTGCCAAGGCCATTTGAGAGCGAGAAATTGGATGAGCCTATCCCGAGGGCCATGCCGAGGGCGGTTCCGTCCCACCGCCGGCCGATGCCGCCAACGGTGCCGAATATGTCGGCGCTGACGTCATGCGATCCGGTATCCGCGTCGCCTTCGATGTCGGCCAGACGCCCATAGGCGGAACCCCAGAGCTGCCAGCGAGCCTCTATCACGCGGTCGACATCGCCCTGCCCAAACGCTGTTTCCCCATTGCTGGATCCGGAAAGCGCCTGATCTGAAACCACTTCCAGGAACTGATCCGTGCTTTCGATCCCCGCCCTGATGGCGCCGGCCGCGATTTCACCGGAAACTGCAGTCAACCCATTTGCATCAAGAGCGGCAAACTCCGCCGGAAGTCCGCCATTGGTGTCGAAATAAGTAACGATGGCATCAGCGACGCTTTGCTGATTACGATTGAGATTGCTGAAGGAAGGTCCGCGCAGCTCAAGATCCAGTACGAGGGAAACCTCTCCGGAATTATAGTCGAGGCTTTGGGTGAAGCCCGTTGGAACCGTACCGGTCAGGCCGGCAAACGTCGTGCCGCCAAGTCCGCCGTCCGCGCTGACGATCGTGTAGCTGCGCTCGATATAGCTGCCGGCTTCATAGCTCAAGGCCACAGTGGCACCTGTCAGATCCGCAACACCGGTAACATTGGTGCGATCGGCTCCGCTGGAAGAAACTTCCACCAAATAGGTCGAGCCTGCTCCAAAGGTGAGATTGCCCGAGACGGTGACCGTACCGATGGAATTGCCCGGAGCAAGCGTTCCGCCATTGACAACGATTGATGGCAAAACCCCCGAACCGCCCAGAGTTCCGCCCGTCCTTACCGTCAACAGCGACGATGACGATAGATCTCCATTCACCGACAGCAGCCCGCCATCCACGAAGGTTTGACCAGTATAAGTGCTGGTTCCGGAGAGAATGAGCTGGCCGGATCCGGTCTTGGCCAGCGATCCGCCACCGGATATCACTCCCTGAAACGCCGTTGTAACGGTTTGATCCACCGTCAGCCCCGCCGAGCCCAAGGCGACCTCCCCCCCATTTCCCGAGAGCGAAGACATCGTCAGGTCGAAACCATTGAGATCGAGCGTGCCGCCGTTCACCACATAACCGGTGTTGTCGACGAAGGCACCATCTGCTCCTGCCCGTAGCGTACCGGCGGAGACCGTTGTACCACCGGAGTAGGAGTTGTTCCCGGAGAGAACGAGTGTTCCGTCCCGGAATTTCGCCAGTCCGCCTGTTCCGGAGATGCCCCCGGCATAGGTGGTGTCGACTTTCTGTATGAGCGTCAGTAGCGCGTCACCGAGAACAACTTCGCCTCCCGCGCCTGACAGCGAAGCCATCGCCACATCGAAACCGCCAAGATCCAGCGTGCCGCCGTTCACCGTGAAGGCACTGTTCGAGGAGAACGCGCCCTCCGCCCCGGCCTTCAACACACCGGCTGCGACCGTCGTACCACCAGACATGTTGAGCAAACCGGTAATCGTAAGCTGGCCGCTACCTGTTTTGACGAGACCGCCAAACCCGCCGACATCGCCCGCGAAACTTGTGTGCGTGTCCTGATCCACGGTGAGGGTCGCGGTGCCGAGCGACACAACGCCGCCACTTCCGGATAGGCTTGACATGGTCAGGTCGAAACCATTGAGATCGAGCGCGCCGCCGTTTACCGAATAGGCGGTGTCGGCGACCAAGGCACCGTTCCCCCCTGCCCGGAGCGCACCGGCCGTGACCGTGGTGCCGCCGGTATAGCTGTTGGAACCGGAGAGCGTAAGGACGCCTGTTCCTGTAACGTTGAGCGATCCGGCGCCGGTGATTGCACCGGCGAAGCTCGTTACGTCGCTCTGGCTGACCGTGAGGGCGGCAGATCCGAGCCTTATCTCTCCGCCGTTTCCTGAAAGCGAGGAGATTGTCAGGTCGAAGCTGTTGAGGTCGAGGATACCGCCCGCCACCGCATAGGTCGTGTTGGCAGCGAAGCCTCCTGAGGCACCGGCTTGCAGGGTACCGGCAGAGACTGTTGTACCGCCGGTATAGCTGTTGTTTCCCGAGAGGATCGTGGCCCCGGAACCAATCTGCTGCACAGAACCGGTTCCCGAAATGTTAGCCTTCAGCTGGAAATTGTTGGCCCGGTTGAACGCCAGGATGCCGTCGTTGACCACATCGCCCTGGATAGAGCCGGAGGAACCGCCGTCACCAAGTTGAAGCGTGCCACCGGAAATCGTCGTGGTGCCGTCGTAAATGTTGTTGCCGGTCAGCACCAGTGTCCCCGCGCCCAGTTTGTCGAGACCGATCCCTGATCCTGTAAGCACGGCTTCGATCGTCACTCCAGCATCCGCAGTGACAAAGCTTGCTGCGGTGTTGCCATAGGCGTCGCCGGTGAGCGTCAGCGCATCGCCGGTTACGACATACCCGTCCGTTGAAAATTGCAGCCCCTGAAATGCGATCGGGCCGCTGACCGTCACGGTCCCGGCGGTCCCGGCGAAAACGCCGACCTCGCCCTGCCAATCGCCATTGATCTCCGCCTGACCGGGGGCATCGGTCCAGTTGGTTGCTCCTGCGGTCCAAGTAGCGGTACCGCCGTCGACAGTACCGTTTCCGGCCGTATCGGTGCCGTCCCAGAATTGCAGCAGTTGGCCGTTGTTGCGGACGAGTAGATCGACCTGGCTGGCGACGCCTGTCAGCAAGGTCGCATCCGTCGGCATGGTGTCGAATGCGCCGCTTACCGAGCCGCCCACCGTGAACAGGCGGTAGTATCCGGACGTGGCGCCGGGCGTCTGCAATGTCCCACCCAGGGTGAGATCGCCGGTGACGTTGACCAGGTCGTTTGAGGCACCGCCAACCACACCCGGCCGGCCAAGCTCGAAAAGGCTGACGGACGTGGAACCGAGCGTCAGGTTGCCGTCGACCGTCAGTGTGCCGGGGCTGTTGCCCGCCGACAGGGTGCCGTTGACGATGGTTCTGGAGATCGTTCCTGTACCGCCGATCGTTGCTCCTGTGTCCACCGTGACGCCTGAAGACGAAGCGATCGAACCGTTGACCAGCAGTGTGCCTGCTTCAACGAGGGTCTCGCCCGTATAGGTGTTTGTGCCAGACAGGGTCAGAGTGCCGGTCCCGGTCTTGCGCAAGTCACCGGCATCGCCGCCGTCGGCGATATCACCGCTGATCGACATGGTATGGCCGTTGCTGTCGAACGTTCCGACAGTCGGGCCCACGCTGAAGTTGTTGCTGAAAATGAGTCCGTCGGTACCGGCCTGCAGGACACCACTTCCATTGAACGAAACCGTTCCCGTGCCCAGTGCGCTGCTGTTTCCCACGACCAAGGTCGCAGCGCCAGGCATCGAGAAGTTGCCGATGGTCGTGCCGCCGGTATAGGTGTTAGCGCCGCTCAGCGTCAGCGTACCGCTGTCAAGGGTCAGGCGGCCACCGGTTCCGCCCCCATAACAGGAATATCCGCCGCTGCCGCAGTCGCTGACCGTGCCCGAAAAGGAACCGCCGCCGGAAAGGCGCATCTCCCGGCCGCCCAGCCAGACCTCGCCGCTGCCGGTCAGCGTCTTGATCGATGCGCTGACCCCGCTGGTCAGCCCCGATATATCGAAGATACCATTGGTCGAGATGCCGCTTGAAGCCGCCAGACTGCCGGCGTCTGCCAGGATCAGTTCGCCCCCCGCGTTGATCGTCGTCGATCCCGTAAAACTGTTGTAACCGTGAAGCTGCTGCGACGCGCCGTTGGCGATCACCAGACTGCCCCCGGTACCCCCGCCGATGCCGCCATCCTGGATAGACCCGGCAAAATACGATCCGCTGGTGATCGTCAGCGTCTTGCTGCCGAGCGCGACGACAGCTGAGCCGAACGGCTCGTACAGGCCGCCGACGCTCGCGCCATCGGTTGTCTGGGAAATGTCCAGGGTGCCGTCCAAATAGAAGCCGACATAGCCCGAGTTCGCGATCGAGCCGCCGTCCTTCAGCGCGAGCGTCGCCCCGCTGTTGATCTGCGTGCCACCGGTATAGGTGTTGACGCCCGACAAGGTCTGCGTGCCGCCTGAGATTGTGAGGCCGCCCGATCCGCCGCCATCGACGATCGACCCGGCGAAGTCTGTGGATCCGGAGTCGATCTGCAGGAGGTAGGAGCCCAATCGGACCGTCCCGGAAGAATTCCCGGCCAGGGTCGCAAATTGCTGGTAACTCGTCGGTGACAGATCCAGCGTAGCGTCGTTTACGGTCACAGCGCCGGACAAGGACAATGAAGACCCGAGCGCCAGTGTCCCGCCGGTGATCGTCGTTCCGCCGGAGTGGCTGGCGTAGCCATCCAGGGTGAACGTGCCGCTGCCGGACTTGACCAGGGCGCCATCGCCCCACATCCCGCCCGAGAGCGTCGTGTCTGTCGCCTGGTTGATGGTGAGGGTCCCGGTCCCGAGACTGACGTATCCGCTCGTTCCGGACAGTTCGGACACCGTCAGGTCGAAACCGTTGAGATCGAGCCTGCCACCCCCGTTGACCGAGTAAGCGGTATCGTCGACCAGCGCTCCGGCGCTTCCCGCCTGCAAGGTGCCCCAGGTGATGGTGGTGCCGCCGGTGTAACTGTTGTTCCCGGTCAGCGTCGTTGTCCCCGAACCAACCACCTGGAGGTTGCCGGTTCCGGAGATATCGCCGGAGAGGGTATTGTTATTGGAGCGGTTGAAGGTGAGCGTGCCGGTGTTGACGACATCGCCGGCGATCGAACCGGAATTTCCACCATTGCCGAGTTGCAGCGTCCCGCCGCCGATCGTCGTCACGCCGTCGTAGGTGTTGTTGCCCGTCAGCACCAGCGTGCCGGCGCCGATCTTGTCGAGGCCGATGCCCGAAGCGCCCGTAAGCACGGAGGAAATTTCAACACTCACGCCGTTATTGACGTTGACGAAACTCGCGGACGTATTCCCGGCGCTGTCGCCGCTCAAGTTCAGGCCGCCGCCGGAGATAACATAACCGTCGCTGGAGAATTGCAGGCCCTCGAAAGCCACCGGTCCGCTGACTGTCACCGTTCCGGCTGTCCCTGCGAAAACGCCGACTTCACCGAGCCATTGGTCGTTGATACCGGCAGCGCCGGGTGCTCCGGTCCAGTTCGTGGCGGACGCATCCCAAACGGCCGAGCCGCCGTCCACGGAACCATTGCCCGAAGTGTCTGCACCATCCCAGAACTGAATGGCCTGACCACCAGTTGAAACCAGCAGATTGACCTGGTTAGCCACGTTGGTCAGCACGGCCGTATCGGTGGGAATGATCGCGAAACTGCCCGAGGTCGTGCCGCCCACATTGAAGAGCCGGTAGTAGCCGGACACCGCATCCGTGACCTGCAGCTCTCCGCCGAGCGTCAGATTGCCGGTGACGTTGACAAGATCGTTCCCCGATCCGCCAGCCACCCCGGCGCTTGTCAGTTCGAAGAGGCTGATTGAACTCGCTCCGAGGGTCAGGTCTCCGTTGATCGTCAGCGTGCCCGGGCTGTTGCCGGCCGAAAGGGTGCCGTTGATGATCATGCCGGGCAGCGTTCCGGTCCCGCTGATCGTCGCGCCCGCCTCCACCGTCAGGAGCGACGGGGAGGCAATCGAGCCGTTGACCACCAGCATACCGCCGCTGACCGTCGTCGCGCCGGTATAGGTGTTGGTTCCCGACAGAGTGGTGGTACCGGACTGGAACTCGAGCGAGCCGGCGCCGGTGATGTTCGAGGCGAACTCATAGTCTGTTTCGGTGTGATTGAAGACGATCTTGCTTCCGCCGGCGACATTTACTGAAGACACATCGAGCGTGCCGGCGCCCGTCGCGGTTTCTCCCGCAGCCGCACCGATGTTGAGGGTGCCAATGCCATAGAAACCCACATTCACGGAGCCGGCGGCGACGGTCCCGCCATCGGCGATAGTGAGTGTCCCTCCTCCGGCATTGTATCCGATGTACAGGGCGCCGGTGTTCTGCCACTCTGACCCTGTGCCGGTGACGACCGCCGTCCCTGATCCGGTATTGGTGCTCAGGAAAGCAATGGTGCTGTTGACAGTCCCGCCGTCTTCGACGCGCAGGCTGCCTGCGCCATCGGTGCCGATCGTGAGTTCGCCGATGCCTGTCCAGGCCGACCCCGCTCCCGAAACGGTCGCAGTCCCATTCCAGGACGTTCCGATACTGCCCAATTGAGCATCCTGTCCGGAATTGTCGGCGGTTCCTCCGCTCTCGACCGTTAACGCACCATCACCGAACAAGCCGATATAGAAATCCTGGCTGGTACTGAAGCGTGCCCCTTCCTTGACGATCATGACGCCACTGTTGATGGCGCCGCCGCCGCTGACGAGCTCACCGTGATCGGCGATGGTGAGCGTGCCCGTGCCGCCAGAGTAATTGCCGACGTGAAAATACGTTGTATTGACCCAGCGCGACCCTTCGCCGGTCAGAAGCATTTCGCCCGAGCTTCCGGAATTCCCTCCGGCATTAAAAGAATCGGTGTGGACAGCGGCGCCGTTCTCGACCGTCAGACGACCGGCTCCGATATATCCGACATAGAGTCCGTTCCGTGCCGTCCAGGCCGCATCCGGGCCGCTGACGGTCACCTCGGCGCCGTTGTCCACCTCCGCACCGCCACCGATGACACCGGTGAGGGCAATGCTTCCGCCCCGCGCGAAGAAATAGCCATCGAAGGAGCTGCTGTCGCCGTCGATCGTCAGAGTGCCAGCACCCGTTTTTGTCAAGAGACTCGAACCGGAAATGCCCTGCGAAAGAGTGGTTGAAAATCCGTTCGTGTCGAGTGTGCTATTCTGTTCGATCCTGACTGCCCGCTCCGCCATGTCGAACGACGCACCGAGGCGCAGCGTGCCGCCATTGAACGCCAGTCCGCCGGAAGCGGCGCCGAGACTGGCGTCGCTCGACACCTCCAGCGTGCCGCCAGAAACCGTCGTACCGCCGGAATAGATGTTGGTGCCGGTGAGCGTCAGCGTGCCGTCGCCGGTCTTGGTCAGACCGCCGCTGCCCGAAACGGCCTGCGCCAGAGTGGTATCGAAGCCATTGGTGTCGATGGTGCCGGCGGACGCCAGCGTGACCGCACGTGTTGCCGAGAGATCGAACGACGCGCCGAAGCGGAGCGTGCCGTCATCGAGGGTGAGGCTGCCTGAGGTATCGCCCAGGTTGGCATCGCTCGCTACGGCCAGCGCACCGCCGGAAATCGTCGTGCCGCCGGAATAGATGTTGCTTCCTGCGAGCGTCAGCGTGCCGCCGCCGGATTTGGTCAGACCGCCGCTGCCCGAAACGACCTGCGCCAGTGTCGTATCGAAGCCGTTGATGTCAATGGTGCCGCCGGAGGCCAGCGTGACCGCACGTGTTGCCGAGAGATCGAACGACGCGCCGAAGCGGAGCGTGCCGTCATCGAGGGTGAGGCTGCCTGAGGTATCGCCCAGGTTGGCGTCGCTCGAAGTGGCCAGCACGCCGCCGGAAATCGTTGTGCCGCCGGAATAGGTGTTGCTTCCTGTGAGCGTCAGCGTGCCGCCGCCGGTCTTGGTCAGCCCGCCGCTGCCCGAAACGACCTGCGCCAGTGTCGTATCGAAACCGTTGGTGTCGATGCTGCCATCGGATGCCAGGGTGAACGCGCGCGTCTCTGCGAGGTCGAACGCGGCGCCGAACTGGAGCGTGCCGCCATCGAGGGTCAGGCCACCAGAGGCGTCACCAAGACTGGCATCGCTCGAGGCGGCCAGCACGCCGCCGGAAATCGTCGTGCCCCCGGAATAGGTGTTGCTTCCGGTCAGCGTCAACACGCCCTCGCCGATCTTGGATAGACCGCCACTGCCCACAATCGCCGAAGCAAGTGTCGTATCGAAGCCGTTGGTGTCGATGATGCCACCGGACGCCAGCGTCACCACGCGCGTCGCGGCGAGATCGAATGCGGCGCCGAACCGGAGCGTGCCGCCATCGAGGGTGAGGCCGCCAGAGGCATCGCCGAGATTGGCGTCGCTCGAGGCGGCCAGCACGCCGCTGGAGACCCTCGTCCCGCCGCTGTAGGTATTCGTCCCGGACAGCGTCAGCGTGCCGGCGCCGACCTGTGAGACTGCGCCGCTGCCGGAGATCACGCTGCCGAAGGTGACGTCGTCCGAACTGCCGAAGGCGAGCGTTCCGGCCGAAATAGACGTGCCACCGGTAAAGGTGTTGCTTCCAGAGAGGGTCAGCGTGCCGAGGCCCGTCTTGACCAGTCCACCCGTACCGCCAATGGCGCCGGAGAAGGTCGAGGTGGCATCGCCGTTACCGGCGGTCAGCGTGCCGCTGCCGAGCGTCACGATACCCGCTCCCGAAAGCGCGCCGACGGTTTGGTCGTTGCCGTTGAGGTCGAAGGTCCCGCTTGAACCAATCGTCACGTCGCCGCTGGCGTCGAGACTTCCTCCACCGCCGAGCCGCAACGTGCCGGCGCTGATTGTCGTGCCGCCGCTATAGGTATTCGCGCCGGTGAGCGTTGTCGTGCCGGCGCCGAGATGGCTCACGGCACCGCTCCCCGAGATGATCCCGCCGAACGTCACATCGTCGGACCGGTTGAAAGCGAGCGTGCCGCTGTTGTCGACGTCACCGGCGATGGAACCACTTGTTCCGCCCGCGCCGATCTCAAGAGTTCCGGCGGAGATCACGGTGCCGCCGGAATAGGTATTCTCGCCGCTGAGCGTCAGCGTGCCGGAACCGAGCTGCCTGAGCGATCCTGATCCGGAAGTACTTCCACTGAAGGTGCTGTCGTCCGAACGGTTGAAGGCGAGGATGCCGTCGTTCGTCACAACGCCGAGCATGACGCCGCGGGTTCCGCCGTCGCCGATCTGCAACGTACCGGCCGAGATGGTCGTGCCGCCAGAAAAAGTGTTTTCGCCGGTCAGCACCAATGCATCGCTACCGGTCTTGGTCAGCGCGCCCGTTCCGACCAGCGTCAGACCGATCGTGCCGGACGACAGGTTGAACGCCGCCGAGGCGTCGATCGCGCCCTCGCCGGTCAAGGTACCTCCGGTCACGGTCAACGTGTCGACACCGAGCGTATAGCCTGAAGAAATACTGATCGATGCGTTGTTCTGGTTGAGCAGCGTGCCGATTCCGGACATGTTGCCGCCAGACAGCAACAGCGTACTGTCGTAGCGGTTGGTCACGTTTCCGGAGACGGCGACGTCGCCGGCCAGGACGTTCATTTGGCCGTCATTGTAGATATTTCCGCTTCCCGAACTGAGCGTCGCGGTACCGTCCGGACCGATGAAATTGAAGGTGGCGCCGATAATGTTTTCGATGTCGCCAGCGCTCTGCAGCGTCGCGCCGCCACCAAAGTCGATCGTTCCGGCATTGTAGACAGAGTCCACGGAAAGGATCCGGTCCGTACCGATCGAAACCGTGCCGCTGTTCGTCAACGCGGTGATACCTGTGACATCCTCGTCGGAAGTGGCGCCGCTAATGGTAGCAGTGGCGCCGGCATAGACAGTCAGCGCGCCGGTAATTGCCCCCGCGAGCGCTGTGACGCCGCCGCCGAGCACGATCGAGCCGGTCGTGCCGCCGGCAAGCGTGGTGATGCTGTTGGTGCCACCGTCGATCAGGATCGCGGCGTTCGTCCCGCCCGAGGGCGTCAAGCCTCCGGCGATGATGCCGCTGTTGACAATGGTGAGGTTCCCCCCGGCCACGCCGTAACCGCCGCTGCCTTCAGTGCCCACTATCGTGTAGATGGCGCCATTCATCACCCCACCAAGGCCACCATCTCCGCCGCGGATCGTGCCCTGGTTCAGGATTGTCGTGCCCGTGGAGCTGAAAGCGGAAATGCCAGAACCGCCCTGGCCACCATAACCGTTGGCTGTGTTCGACAAGCTGGATTCAAAGAATAATTGTGTATCCGCCGCGCCGCCTTGCCCGCCCTGTCCGCCGGTGACAGTAACGCCCGCCTCTATGGTGACCACCTGATCCGGCTGAGATCCGAGCACGATACCGCTGCCCCCGCCGCCGCCGCCGCCGCCGCCTCCAATGAAGGGGCCGAAGGTGTCTTTTTTCGCCAGCCCGTCTCCACCGTAGCCGCCAGCACCGCCGGTGATATCGGACGTGACCGATTGGGTGGCATTGATCACCGTGCCCGCACCACCCGCACCGCCGCCGCCGCCGCCCTCTCCCGAAAAGGGCTCGAGGTTAAGGTAAAAGGTGGAGGAGCCCCCCTGTCCGCCGGAATCGGCCTCGCCACCCACGCCGCCGATGCTGCCAAAACGGTCTCCCCCGTCCTGGCCATATGTGCCGGTCGTCGACCCATCGCCCGCAAGACCTGGTGCTCCGCCCAGGCCGGGTGCAAGCACAGCACCTGAAAAGACGTAGGCATCGCCGCCATTGCCGCCTGCGCCGCCGACGGTCTGGGCGAGTGCCGGGACAGGGGCGAGCGGCAGCGCGACCGGTGCCACCAACGCCGTACAGGCCAGCAAGGCGATCCGCAGCCGCCGATGCGAGATCGACGTCTTCCGCGAACGGTCTAAAACCGAACCCACTCCGGCACCCGTTACTGCCAATTGGCCGTTGCCGCAAAAAAGCACCCAACACCCCGCCACGAATCTGCAGGCCCGCTCAGCTTTCCCGTGCGGTCCTGAATCCCCTCAACTGCACTAATCCTTGTCAGTTCCTGCAGTCGAAGTCCTGACGGGGGGATGATGACTTTCTGAAAGTTTTCTGATATCCGCGTGGTTTGAAGGGGCTACGGGGATTTTCGACGCCAATGCGGGAAGGCGGCGGACCGGGCCGGGGATGGTGGTGTGATGCTGCGGTTCGCGGGTTTCGAGCTCGACGAGGATCGTGCCGAGTTGCGCAGCCCGGAGGGGCATTCGCTGCGCTTACGGCCGAAAACCTTCGAACTTCTCCGCGTGTTTGCGGCAACGCCCGGGAAAGTTCTCTCAAAACACGAGTTGATGACGGCGGTCTGGCCCAACGTTCATGTCGGCGATGACAGTCTGTTTCAATGCGTGAAGGAACTGCGGTCCGCGCTCGGCGACGAGACCCGCCAGCTGATCAAGGTCGTCTCCGGCCGGGGCTACATGTTCGACGCGGACGTTTCGGAGGCGGAACCGGTAAAGGACGAGACGGCGTCTCCTCAATCGACTTCATCCGTTTCGCCGGCGGCCCCCTCAGACACCGCATCGGCCCAGTCCGCGCAGGTACAGTCCGCGCAGGTACAGTCCGCGATAGATAGAAATCGGTCGTGGTCCGCGGGCTGGCCTGTCGCTACGATCGCATTGTTTCTGATTGCAATTGTCGTCGCAGCCGGCGTTTTCGATCTTTTGCCAAGGCGCCTGTTCGAACGGCCCCTACCGTCGGTAACCCTCCAAGTCGCCGCCAATGACAGCGACGATCCGCAAGCCAAACGGATGGCCGAACGCGTCGCAGAAGTCTTGACCGATGGGCTGGCGTCGATCGGCACGATCCGGGTGGTCGCGCCGTCTGTCTCCAATCGGCCGGCCGACTATGTCGTCAAAGCCGATCTTGCCGGAGACGACCGGGCCTGGACGCTGAGAGCGCGCCTGACCGATACAATTGCCGGAGAAATCAAATGGACGACATCGCTGACGATCGACCGCGGCGGCAGCGACGCTGAACGGCAACCTTTTCGCCTCGCCGCCGGGTTGGGACATGATCTGGCGCTGACGCTCAACGCCCTTCTGAACGGGCCATCCCGCAGCCCTGACGACCTGCCGACTGGAAGCGCACGTGTCGCGATCGAACAAGCGACCGCCGCCATCAACCAGACCTCCAAGGAACGTTTTCGAGATGCGCAACGCATGCTCGAACGCGCGCTCGCCGAGGATAGCGACAGTGTCGAAATTCAAGTTGCCCTCGCCGCGCTGAAACTCCGGGGCGTTCAGATGGTCTGGTACGACCCCGGTGAACTGGCTGCCGCGCAGGCGAGCGCCCGGGCAGTGCTGGACAGCGCCCTCAAGTCCCGGCCGGACTATATTCCGACGCACGAGGCCTATTGCCGGCTGTTGAACGCCATGAACGAGTTCAATGAAAGCCTGGTCACCTGCGCCAGAACGCTGACCTTCGACCCCTGGAACGGTATCGCCCGCTATCACATCGGCCTTGCCCAGCTCCAGCTCGGACGTTTTGAGGACGCGCTCGGCTCTTTCGAAAAGGCAGAACTCTTTGACACGCCGCAAGTCTCGCGGTGGACCTGGCGCATCGGTGCCGGATGGGCTCTTCTGCTGCTGGACCGGCCGCAAGAGGCAATACCCTGGCTGGAATCCTCGATCGCAATCACTCCAGGCAGCGGGCGCACGCACATGCTGCTTGCCGCTGCCCTTCAACAGCTAGGCCATACGGACGATGCACGCACCGCCATGGCAAAAGGCCTTGAGCTCCGGCCGGGATCGACAGTTCAGAACGTGCCGCCGCCAATGAAGAATTCCAGCCCCCTTATGCTGGAGGCCACCATGCGCATCATGCAACTCATGGCCGATGCCGGTCTGCCCGAGACCTGACCTGCAACGCCAAACCGCGAGTCTTCCGGATGAGCCTGCAATCGCTCAACATCCGAAATGGGGAACCGCAAAGCTGTCACGTCGGCACAACCTGTCTGGTGGCCGGCAAGAGCTGCATTCCTGCATGTGTCAATCAGAGTTTCCCGCTTCTTGCCAGTGTCACTCCGATCCACCCCGCTCCAGCCGGAACCCAAGCTTCACCCCGACCTGGAAATGCCCGACTTCGCCGTCGGAGTTCACATGGCCGCGGATTTCGGTCACCTCGAACCATTCCAGATTGCGGATACTCTTGCCAGCGGCGCTGATGGCGTTGCGGACGGCCTGGTCGATGGAGTCCGGCGAGGAGCCGTAGACTTCGGTGACGGGATAAACGTGATCCATGGTTACCTCCCTTGGCTTTTACAGGCTTCAGCTTAAGCCGGATTCCGGAGGGATGCACCGGTTCGAGCCCAAAAAGGGTCAAATCCGTCCGCTCCCACACGCAAGTCTGAAACGGCCCATACCGAGGTATGAACTGCCGGACCGGACGTACAATGGTTCCCCGTTCCCCTTTCCCGCAGGCTGAAACCGTCACCGCAGGCACCGCCTGCATCAGCAACGGGGAACATCATGTCCATGAAATCAGTCACGCGACGCTTTGTCCTTGAAGGGCTGGCATCGGCCCCCGCGATCGGCGGGGCCGTATCCATCGCAATGCAACCGACACCCGCCGTGGCGGAAGACACCAGGGAAACCATCCAGATGACCGAGCAATTCGTTACCACTGCAGACGGCACCGAGATCTTCTACAAGGACTGGGGCCCGAAAACCGCGCAGCCGATCCTGTTCCACCACGGCTGGCCCCTTTCCGCCGACGACTGGGACGCCCAGATGATGTACTTCCTGGCGAAGGGCTACCGGGTGCTGGCTCATGACCGGCGTGGCCATGGCCGCTCCACCCAGACCTGGCACGGCAACGAGATGGACACCTATGCCGACGACGTGAAGGCTCTCGTCGAGGCACTGGACCTGCAGAACGTCATCCATGTCGGCCACAGCACCGGTGGCGGCGAGGTTGCCCGCTATCTTGGCCGTCACGGCACGGCCCGCGCGTTCAAGGCCGTGCTGCTCGGCGCCGTGCCGCCGCTGATGGTGAAGACCGGCGCCAATCCGGGTGGGCTGCCGATCGAGGTCTTCGACGGCTTCCGGGAGATTTTTCTCGCCAACCGCTCGCAGTTCTTCCACGACATTCCGGCAGGCCCCTTCTACGGCTTCAACCGGCCGGGCGCGTCCGTCAGTCAGGGTATCGTCGATAATTGGTGGCGCCAGGGCATGATGGGCGGTGCAAAAGCCCACTACGACTGCATCAAGGCCTTCTCGGAGACGGACTTTACCCAGGATCTGAAGGCAATCGATATCCCGGTTCTGGTGATGCATGGCGACGACGACCAGATCGTGCCGATCGGAGCGTCCGCGCTGGAAAGCATCAAATTGCTGCCGAACGGCACCCTGAAGGTTTATGAGGGCCTGCCGCACGGACTTGCAACGACCCATCCGGAGATCGTCAATCCGGATCTCCTGGCCTTCTTCACCAAGCCGGCCTGAGTATCAGGTTTCTGCCAATGACGGGGAGGGCGGAAGCGTCCTCCCGGTCAGGCCTGTGCTTCTCCGACGCCTGCCGGCAGCTCCACCTGGAACCGCGCCCCGCCGAGCGGGGAGCCATCGGCGAAGATCCTGCCCCCGTGGCCTTCGACAATGTTGCGGCAGATCGCGAGGCCGATGCCGAGACCGGTCTGCTTGGTGGTGTAGAAGCTTTCGAAAACCTGCTCCCGCATATCGGCAGGAATGCCCGGGCCGGTATCTTCCACCCTTATGACGACGCTGTCGCCCACATGGGAAGTCGTGACTTCGACCAGCGGGAAAGAGATGTTCTTGCGGGCGAGTTCCTGGGCGGCATTGAGTATGAGATTGACCAGCACCTGCTGGATTTGCACCCGGTCGACGACGACATCCGGCAGGCGCTCCTTGAGCGCGGTCCGGGTGTTCGTGCCATGTGCCTGCAGCTCGTGGGACAGGAAGCTCAGCGCCTCCTTGATGATCCGGTTGACGGATGCGCTTGCCTGACGGCTGTCGCGCTTGGCGGCCATGGACCGGATCCGGGCGACAATATCTGCTGCGCGCCGGGCATCGGCAACGATCGCCTCATTAATGGCCATGAGTTCGCCAAGATCCGGCTCGGGCCGCTTGAGCCAGCGGCCGGCAGCAGATCCGTTTGCACCGATGGCGGCCAGCGGCTGGTTGACTTCATGGGCAATGGAGGCGGCCAGTTCCCCAAGGACGGAAAGACGCGATGCATGGGCGTAGTCCGCCTGCAGCTTCTGCAGGGCGGTCCTGGCCTCGACTTCGTCGGAGATATCGACCAGGCCGACAAGTGTCATTTTCTTTTCCCGCAGGACCGGCGATGCGTTGACCATGAAAAGACTGTCGAATTCCGATCCGTCGAGGCGGCAGTTGCGGGCGCGGGTCTCATAGGCGCTGGCCGACAGGTAGCTGTGCTGCAACACGGCGCGGAAGGCCTCTTCTCCGGCGGGCGGCCAGAAGCGGGAGACCGTCTGGCCGATCAGATCCTCCGGCGTTTCCGCCCCGAAAACCTTCAAGGCAGCGGCATTGACCTCGACGATGACGCAGCCTTCCATCGCCCGCCTCAGGTCTTGCGGATGGCCGTCGAGATAATCGCCCATGTCGGTGACGCCGTCGGCGTGCAGGCAATCGTAGAAGGCGAGCAAACCGGTTGTGTCGAGCTGGAAGAGGGCCGTCGACATGGCCTGGAACAGGTCGCGGAACCGCAGCTCCGACTGGCGCAGTTCTTCCTCCGCCCTCACCCGGTCGGTAAGGTCGATGACGCCGACCAGGACCGATCCTCTTCCATGGTGTCCTTCGGGCCAGCAGACGGTGAACAGCGCGTCGATCAGCTGTCCGTCAAGTGTCGACAGGCGGGTTTCTGTCTGAAGGTTCGGTTCGCGCCGCAGGGCGGCCAGCAGGGAACGGGCATAGATGTGACGGCTTTCGGGCGGCCAGAAAGGGGAAACATTCCGGCCGATCATCGCAGCCCGGTCCGTTCCACCGAATAGCCGTACGGTCGCGTCGTTGACGTCGAGGATGGTGGTGCGGGAGATCGCCTCGTCGATGAACTCCGGATGATCCCGGAAGTAGGTGGCAAAATCCGTGACGCCGGATTGCAGCAGTCCGCCGATCATCTGGCGCACAATCGTAAAATCCAGCTCCCAGAACGAGGCAGCCATGGCCTGGAAGACGTTGGTGTATTGATGGGTGAGTGCCCGGACGGAGATTTCGGCGTCGCTGAGGGCCGTGATGTCGCGGCCATATTCGACAATCCATTCCGGCAGGCCGCCGCCGGCAGGCGCCCGCGCCCAGCTGGTTTCGACGGTCAGGGTGCAGCCGGAAGCCGTGGTGCGTTCCAGATCGCCATCCCAGGTACGATGCTCGGCGAATGTCTTCTGCAGGGCCGGAACCGGCTGGGCATGCCGGCTTTGAAGCAGCGCGTTCAGATCCTGCCCAAGCGCCTGGGCGGCGGTCCAGCCGTAAAGCGCTTCGCTGGCCCGGTTCCAATAAACGATGCGCCAGGATCCATCACAGAGCACGACACTTTGCGGCGCATGGTCCAGAAGGGCCGTTGCCGCCAAGTCAGGGCGCGGCACATCTGACAGGGGAACCGTTCCTTCCAGCATGCGGCATCCCTCCTCAGCCGGCCAGCGCCTGCTCGATCGTGTTGAGTAAGTCCTCGGTATCAAAAGGTTTCCGGTAGACGGAGTAAGCTCCCGAGGCCTCGGCCCGGTCAAGCAGATTCTTCTCCGTTTTGGCGGTGATCATGATGACGGGCACCCGGCAATCCAGACTGTCGAGCCGGTCCTTCAGCTCGATGCCGGACATGCCGGGCATTTGGATGTCGGTGATGATCAGATCGGTTTCGCCAAGCACCGCACCGCTGAGAAACAGGTCGGCGGTGGCGAAGGTCGAAACACGTATCCCGGCTGAACGCAGCAGGGAGGATATGGCGTTGCGCAGGGATTCATCGTCGTCGATGACCGCCACGCATGCCGTCTCACAGGTCATGATGGTCGAGCCTCGCCAATCCGGAGGCATCCACGAATGGGTCCTTCAGACCGAGGATCTGGGCCATGCGCACAAGGTCGGCCAGGGTTCTGGCTCTCATTTTTTTCATCATGGTACCACGATGGATCTTCACGGTGATTTCGCTGAGGTCGAGATCCGCTGCGACCTGTTTGTTGAGGCGTCCGGCGCACACGCGCGTCATCACCTGACGTTCGCGCCGGGTCAGGCTCTCGAACAGAACCTGCAAATGGTCTTTCTCCCGATTGTCGGTCCGGTTGCGCCCGTCGCGTTCGATGGCAAGCGCCACCGCGTCCAGAAGGTCCTGGTCCCGGAAAGGCTTGGGCAGAAAGTCGACCGCTCCCGCCTTCATTGCACTGACGGACATCGGAATGTCCCCGTGGCCGGTCATCATCACCGCCGGCATCCTGATGCCGAGGTCTTCCAGCTGGCGCTGGAAGTCGAGGCCGCTCATGCCGGGCAGACGCACATCGAGCAGCAGACATCCCGGCGCGTCGGCAATGCCGGCCTCCAGGAAAGCTGCAACGGACGCATAGGGTCTTGCCTCAAGGCCGACGGACCGGAACAGCCGGACCAGGGCCTCGCGAAGGGAAGCGTCGTCGTCGATGATGTGAACGATCGGGTCTTCGGTCATGATCCTGTCCTCGCACGCTGGCGCTTCCCCTACAATCATACGCCAGTATGAGCGCCGCACACCGGCGGATAATGGTTCTGCGCTTCGTTTCACCTCATCTTTCGGTCATCGGCCGGGAGGGCAATTCCCCTGGCTCAGACGGAAAGAGCTAAGGAGACGGACATGCTCGAGAAGACAGCAGACTACGACGCCCTGACGGCCCCGACCCAATTCATCGAGACCGGTGGCAGAACACTCGCTTATCGCTCCATCGGCGAAGGCAAACCGATCCTTCTGGCGACGCGCTTCCGAGGCACACTGGACCTCTGGGATCCGGCCTTCCTGAACGCGCTCGCAAGCAACGGTTTTCGGGTCATCACCTTCGATTATTCCGGCCTTGGTCAGTCGACCGGCACCCCCAGCTATAATCCGCTGGAGATGGCGGCCGATCCCCGCGACCTCATCCAGGCGCTTGGCCTTAAGGATGTGACGTTGCTTGGCTGGTCCATCGGCGGCATGGCGGCCCAGGTGGCGTTGACGCTCTATCCGCAGGAGATCACCAGTCTCGTGCTGGTCGGCTCAACGCCTCCCGGCGATCTCGTCAAGCCGGCCGAGCAGCTTTTCTATGACCTTGCCGGCAAGGAGGTGAATGACTTCGAGGATGTGGTCGCCCTGTTCTTCGAACCGAAATCCGCGGCCAGCCGCGCGGCAGCCAGCCGGTCTCAAACCCGCATCGAAGCGCGCAAGGGCGATGTCAGCGCGTCCGTTCCGGTCGACTTCGCCCGCAGGCGGATCGCAGGCGGCCCGGCCAATCCGGCGTTTCCGGCCCCGCCAGTGCTCGACATGCTGAAGACGACGAGTGTGCCGATCCTGCATATCGGCGGCGACCACGACATCATCTTCCCGGTCGAGAACTGGTACGCGCTGAACGAAGTCCTGCCGACGGTAACCCTGGTGACCTACCCCAGCGCCGGTCACGGACCGCAGCATCAGCACCCGGAGATGACCGCCGACATCATCGCCAGCTTCGTCCGCAACGGCTGAGCGTCATGGTAAGGCGCGTGAAGGCGATATTCCTTCACGCGCCCCAAGAAACGATCCTGCAGTTCTCCAGAATCGCCAGGTTGTAAGCAGACGCAAGACCATATTGTTCATGAATATCGAACAATATGGTCTTAGATCTCTGACTTATCACTATCTGAATAAACGTTATCTTGTACTCATCACCGGGCCACAAAGGAAACGGCCCGAACTCAAGGAGACTTTGAAATGGCAAATCTCGATGTAACTCATGCCGCGAATTCGGTCGGCACTTCACTCACCCGCAGCCTTGACGGCGCTGTGCCGCTGGCCGCCCGTCTGTTGATCGCGCCGCTGTTCCTGCTGTCCGGCATTTCCAAGCTGGGGTCTGCGGAAGCCACCATCGGCTGGATCGATGCGGCGGGCCTCCCCTTCGCAACGCTCGCCTATCTGGGCGCAGTGACGGTCGAAATTCTCGGCAGCCTGGCGCTGATCGCCGGTTTCCAGACCCGTCTTGTGGCAGCAGTCATGGCGCTCTTTACGATTGCCGCCGCGCTGGCATTTCATAACCAGCTGGGCGACCAGAACCAGTTCATCCACTTCTTCAAGAACATCTCGATCGCCGGCGGCCTGCTGCAGATCGTGGCTTTCGGCGCCGGCCGCTACAGCCTCGATGCGCTGATCGGACGGTCCCGCACGTAAGCCAGCACGACAACATCCAGACCAAACGCTTCACGGCCTCCGCTCATCCCGGAGGCCGTGCGCGTTTTCGGTCGGGAATTTGGCTGAGATCAACCGCCTGTCCGCGTCTTGATCGGCACGGAGACATTCAGTTTGTTTCCGTCAGGATCGCGCACATAGGCGCCGTAATAGTCCGGGTGATAATCGCGCGGTCCCGGCGCCCCTTCGTCGGTGCCGCCACAGCGCAGTGCGGTGGCGTGAAAAGCGTTCACCGCTTCGGCGTCAGCCGCATGGAACATCACCTGGGTGCCGTTGCCGAAGGTGGCCTTGCCGTCGTCATAGGGGATCAGCACGAACAGCGTGATGCGTCCGTCAGGCCCCGCATAGCCGCGTTCGCGCGGCTCGACAAAGACGCAGGTCATGCCGATGGTGGCTAGCACTGCGTCATAAAACGCGGCGGCGGCTTCAAGGTCGTTGGTGCCGATGCAAACTCCGGACAGCATTTTTGATTTTCACCTGCTGGGTTGGCCACCCCTGATCAGGGCGGCAGCGCGGTCAGGCGCCGCTCTTAGCACGGCCGGCCGCAGCCGCTAAGGCCTTTCCGCTGCCGGGCCGAAGCGGGTCTGATAGCCGGAGGGCGGGATGCCTCGGTTGCGCTGGAAAGCCCGGCGCATCTGTTCGGCATTGGAAAAGCCGGCAAGGTAAGGCAGTTCGGCCAGAGGCGCATCGCCGCGCTGCAGGATCTCGCAGGCATGGTCGACCCGCAGCCGCTCGACGAACCTTGCCGGGCTCATCGAAAAGCTGGCGGTGAAGACCCGCGAAAAATTGCGCTCACTCATGCAGGCCATCGCCGCAAGCCTTGGCACCGACAGATCCTGGGTGAGATCCTCCAGCATGCGCGTGACGAGACCGGAAAACCTGCCGTCTCCGGTCTTCATCTGGGTCTTGAGCGCGGCGCTGAACTGGCTCTGGCCGCCCGTGCGGCGAACCGGAAGCACCAGCGAGCGGGCGATGCGCAGGGCTTCCGTCCGGCCGAGGTCTTCTTCCACCATCGCCAGTGCCATGTCGATCCCGGCGGTAACACCCGCCGAGGTCCAGATGCCGCCGTCTTCGGCATAGATCGCGTTTTCCTGCACATCGACCTGCGGATGCGCTCTGGCGAGATGCCGGCAGCCCTCCCAATGGGTCGTCGCGCGCCGTCCGTCCAGAAACCCGCCGGCGGCGAGGATGAAGGCACCGAGGCAAATGGAGCCGACGCGCCGGCTCTTGCCGGCATTCTCCTTGAGAAAGTTCAGCATCTGCGGCGAGCGGGCAGCCTCCAGCGCGCTGTCGCCGCCCGAGACGAGCAGCGTGTCTGCAGGCCCTTTCGCGTAGTCGATAAAGGATACTGTTTCCAGGGAAACGCCTGTGTCGGTCACGACAGGTCCGCCCAGCTCCGAGACCAGGTCCGTGACATAAGCCTTTGCACCATCGGTCGTGCGGGCGTCGTTGAAAACCTGAAGCGGGCCGCAGACATCGAGCAGCTTTGTCCGGTTGAAGAGAACAAATGCGATCCGGATCGGGGTTTGGGAAGACTTGGCATAAAACGAGGGCATAAAGGCATTTATGCCAAAGGCGATCGCATGCATCAATAGCGGCGGACCATTTCCGGGAGTTGAGACATGCTCGAGCTGCGCCCCAATTGCGAACTCTGCGACTGTGACCTGCCGCCCAGTTCGCCGGAGGCCATGATCTGTACCTATGAATGCACCTATTGCACCACCTGTGTGGAGACCGTGCTGCACGATGTCTGCCCGAAATGCGGCGGCAATTTCGTGCCCCGGCCACTCCGGCCTGTAACGGCATGGCGCCCGGACCGGCGCCTGGGTCTCGGGCATCACCCGGCCGGTACAAATCGGGTGCACACCCCCTTCACCCTGGAAGAGATCAAGGCCTTTGTGGACCGCCTGCGCGTTCTGCCGCCGCAGGAGCGATAGCAGGGAGCTTGCGGCGCGGAGGCCTTGGCTGCAGCGGCTGCAGTTCCTAAATGGGGAGCAACGGAGATCCCCATGCAACGCTATTCCCTTCTCGATCTGTCACCGGTGCCGGAGGGCGGAACCGCCGCGGATGCCCTTGCCAACGCGGCCGATCTGGCGCGTGCCGCGGAAAAGGCCGGCTATCACCGCTACTGGCTTGCCGAGCATCACAACATGCCCGGCATTGCCAGTGCGGCAACCTCTGTCGTCATCGGCCAGGTTGCCGCTGCGACCCAAAGGATGCGCGTCGGTGCGGGCGGCATCATGCTGCCCAACCACGCGCCACTGGTGATTGCAGAACAGTTCGGCACGCTGGCGACGCTGTTTCCGGGCCGGATCGATCTCGGGCTCGGACGCGCGCCCGGCACCGACATGGCAACGGCAAGGGCCCTGCGCCGTCACCTTGCCGGAGAGGACAACTTTCCGCAGGACGTTCAGGAACTGATGGCCTATTTCGGCGATCGCCGTGAGGATACGCGCGTTCGCGCCTTTCCGGGCGAAGGCACTCATGTTCCGGTGTGGATCCTCGGCTCCAGCCTCTACGGGGCGCAGCTCGCTGCAGCCCTCGGCCTGCCATACGCCTTCGCGTCGCACTTTGCGCCGCAGATGCTGGGTGAAGCGCTCGACATCTACCGCAGCACCTTCCGGCCCTCCGCAGCATTGCCGGAGCCCTATGCGATGATCGCCGCCGGGGTCTTTGTGGCCGATACGGATGAAGAGGCGCGGTTCCTGCGGTCCTCGCAGATCCTGGCCTTTGCCCGGCTACGCCTGGGCAATCCCGGCAAATTGCCCCATCCGGTGAGGGATGTGAGCGCCGAGATCCCGCCGCAGGTGCTGTCCCAGGTGGACCTTGCCCTCTCCTGTTCGGCGACCGGGTCGCCTGCGACAGTCCGTGAGCAACTGAAAGGGATCGTCGGCCGCTACCAGCCGGACGAGCTGATGATCACGGGCATGATCCACGATCACAGTGCCCGCGTTCGCTCGTTCGAGCTTGCCGCAGGGGTGCTGAGAGACCTGGTGGAAGAGCAGGGAAATTCTTCGCAAGTCCGGCCGCAGGTGCTTGCGTGATGCACAACCGTGCCGCTCGTCTCCTAGATGCGCACAGGGTGCGGCGATGCTGAATCGGGCGGGGCGGACTGAAGCTTGAGCTCGGTCTCCAGATACCAGTCCCGAAGGTCGGTGGTGAGACTGCCGAGAGACAGGATCCGGACCAGCCCCTCGAAGAGGCAGATCAGGCCGAGCGCCAGGGCATGGCGCAGATGCCGCTGACGCGAGCGACGCAGTAGTTTCATGGTAGTGGGCTTGGTGACCTTTCTCAGCCCGACGAACCGGCCTTTGACTGCCGGCTTTGACTTCGTGAGCCTGACGCGATGAGATATGGCGATGGCAAAACCGACTTCAAGACGGACAACAACCCGACTGTAAATTTTTTTTCGATGCGGAAAAGGGTTGCCTTCCAGGAACTTAAGACAGCAAACGGGTGGCGGGAAATGAAGGGCGCTGCAGCAAAATCCGGCTCATAACCACAAAGCAGCAATTGAAAAGCCACAAACCTTCAGTATCTCTGGAGGTGACGGCGATGTGTTGCCGTCTCTAATTGGAGGCGGGCCTGGCCCCCTGACATGGACAACGTCAACGACAAGTCCCTTAGTCCCATCTCTATCCTGTTCCCGGAAAATGGACGCCGGTTGTCACGGATACTTGCCGACTTGCTTGAAGACGGCAGCCGAGAACGCGTTTCGGTTGGGGATATTCTGGCAGGGTGTGGGCAGCGCGCCTTCGGCGCGATGATATTCCTGTTTGCCGTTCCCAACCTGCTACCGGTCACTATCCCGGGGGTCTCGGCCCTGTTCGGGGCACCGCTCCTGTTTATCACATGGCAGCTGGCATATGGACGCGGGACCGTGTGGCTCCCGGCCTTTATCTCGAAGAGATCGTTCGCACGCAAGGACTTCGAGAAAATCGTCAATGCGACCCTGCCTTTCCTGAAGAGAATTGAAAAAGTCGCCAGACCCCGTCTGGCCCTGTTGACCACGCCAACCTGTGAGCGGTTCATCGGCCTCGTCGGCCTCCTGCTGGCGATGATAATCTTTTTGCCCATTCCCTTTGGCAACATGTTGCCGGGCCTGGCACTTGCGCTGCTGGCCCTTGGAATACTGGAGCGCGACGGCCTGGCGGTACTTGCCGGTCTGGTTGCCGCTCTGGCGGGCTTCGTCCTGGTTTCAGGCGTGGTCTACGGTCTCGTCTGGGCAGCGTTTTACCTGTTGCAGGATATTCTTTTGAAGTTTGCCTAGGGCGCTTCAATCGAACGGCGGCAAGTGCCGGTTCTGCATGCCTTGCCGGTTCTGCACGCCTTGCCGGGCGGGCGAAACCGCGCAAACGGCAAGCAGCAAGGACGTTTTGTACGGGTACCGGGTCAGTGCAGAGGGTCCGGATCGGGCCCCGCCTGGGTATTGGCAGCGTCAACTGGTCTGACCTTTCTGGACGACCAGAGAGAAACGAGTATTCCTCCGCCAATCAGCGTGAGCGTCACAGTCAGCGAAAGGGCCGGCGGGAATTTCTCCAGGCCAAACAGATCCGCGACGAATATCTTGCTGCCGATGAAGATCAGGACAAGCGACAGGGCGTATTTGAGATAATCGAAACGGTCGATCATCACGAGAAGCACGAAGTAAAGCGCGCGCAGTCCGAGAATTGCGAAAATGTTCGAGGTGTAGACCAGATAGGGTTCTGTGGTGATCGAGAAGATTGCGGGAATGGAATCGACGGCAAAGATAAGGTCGGCGATTTCCACCATGCAAAGGGTCAGAAACAAAGGTGTTGCGACGAGACGGCCGTCCAGGCGGACGAAGAACCTGCATTCATGCAGCCGGTCACTCAGAGGAAGCCATCGGCGCAGAAGCTTCAATGCCGGGTTGCACGCGACATCATAGTGTTCGCCTTGTCCCATGAGCATCTTTATGCCCGTGGCCACGAGAAAGGCCGCAAAGAGATAAAGCACCCATTCGAATTGGGTCACAACCGCGGTTCCCGCGCCAATCATTATGCCGCGCAGAACGATGACCCCAAGAATGCCGTAGACCAGGACCCTGTGCTGATAGGCCTGCGGAATGGCAAAGTAGGAAAAGATGCAGGCGATCACGAAGACGTTGTCGAGTGACAGGCTCTTTTCGACCACGAAACCCGTCAGGTACAACATGGCGGCCTGGGGCCCGATCATCTGCCAGATCCAGAGGCTGAAGAGAAGGCCGAGGCCGATATAGAAGCCGGAAAGCAGCAAGCTTTCCTTCAGGGTGGGTTTGTGCGGACGCCGATGGAGCACACCGAGGTCAAACGCCAGCAATGCCAGGACGAGGGTCAGGAACAACCCCCACATCCACACTGGCTCCCCCATCACTTTGATAAGCAACAGGTCCATTCGAGATATCCTAAAGCGCCGCCGTCGACACCTGGCACGGAAGGGCTGAGAGCGCGTGCAGGGTGCTCGCAGTGCGAGCCGACATCACATGGGAACTCGAAATCCTCTATGCAAGCCGCTCTTAAGAAAAATCTAGAGATCTATTTGCTTGATCTAAGTTAAGTCTCATGGATCTGCGGCGTATTCTTCTGAATCGCGTGCGCGTTTAACTAAATAGCGGCAAAATAGCGGCGGCGGATGCCGTGCCTTAAATATTTTTCGTCTAATTGCAAAGCGATATGGCGAAAAATATCTCTTGAGCAGGCGACGAAAACACAGGTGGAACAGTGTTTCGGCTCGCTTTCAAACATTCGGCAAAACGCTCGGATGTACTTCGGATTTAAACCATGCTTCCTGAACATCAAGGTGCAGTGATCGCACGCCAAACGCGTTTGATCACTTTCGGCAGTGTGTTCGCTGCCGTGTCGGCAACTGTCCTCATCGATACACTGATCCTGACTTTTGCTTTCCTCATCCTTTGGTCGCTCGGCGGGTACCTTGTCTTGTCCCTGTTGCCGTTCGCTGTCTTGAGCCTCCTGATCCTGGTTCCGACAGTCTGGGCCTGCGTCAAGGTTGCCATGCTCGCCTTCGACGCCGAAACCGACCCGGCCAATCACTGATGGGAGATCCGGCACGGGTCCCTGAGTCAGGTTGAAACGATCGCCTTGTGCACCGCAGGCGAGCCGGCAATGCCGGTTCGCTACCCCCGCAGAAAGATCAGGTGAAATCATGCACGCACTGCTCGGAACCTTTTTCATTGTCACGAGCGCGATCTATTTCGGTCTCGCGCTGCTGCTTCTTCGGAAGACCCGCATCGGGACAGGCGGTTTTAGCGAACCGGTCTCGACATTTCTTGCGTTGACCTGGACATTGCTCACAGCCTTTGCGCTCGCCGAGGTGACGCAGTTCGGGCTCGACTGGAAAATCGAGCTTGGCACTCTTGGTGCAAGCGTCCTCGCAGGGCTCGGTGCAACCTGTGTTGCGGCTTTCGCAGCGACGGGTTGGCTCGTCCGGCGGGCGCATTAGCTTGCGACAGTGGCGAATTGACTTCCCTGTGTCTTGCTCGGGCGGGTTCGTCCGTTCGAAAACCCGGCTCTCGTAAGGTGACGATTGTAAGTAGTCTCACTAATGTACGAGTGTCTCTTTGGATACTGTTGATGCAAAAATGCAACCCCGGAGGAGTAATTGTGGAGAATTTGGTGTAAAATTAAGTGTAATATTTCTTGTATCAACCTTTGGTTTTTAATGCAATTTCCCGCTCGGATTTGAGAGATCCTGATAAATCGGATATAATACTTGCCGATTAGAACCACTTCACGGATCGTCCGAGGTCGATCATGCTCCGGTTTGCAATTCTCATCGTCGTGACTGGGATGCTGGCGCCTGCTGCCTCCGCAGCTTCCTATTGCCCCGGTGCCATCGCGACGGTTACCGGTGCGGGCCTGAATTCAATCTTGCTTCCCAAACTGGAAACCCTCTATCGGCAGCTGGGATGCGAGCTGACCGTTCTGCCCTTTCCTGGCAGGCGCGGTGTCGTGGAATTCAACGCCGGCAACGTCAGCGGAGAACTTTATCGCCTTCCCGTAATCGAAGGATCCTATACGGTCGACTTCGTGCGTTCGGCAGTGCCGGTTCTGGAAGTTCAGCAATCCATCTGGACGCATCCGAAAAGGGAGCTGAGCGAAGACAGCGTCATCGGATACACGATCGGCAGGAAGTGGCAGGAAGATGTCGCCGCCAGTGAAAGTGATCGCTACCGGTTCGTCGAATATTCAACGAGCGGGGAAATGCTCGATGATTTTACCCGCTTTGGGCTGGACGGTTTTCTGGCAAGTCTGCTGGCGGTCGACGCGCTTGTGAAGGATGGCAACCTCTCGGAGATGCCGGTGATGGCACGGCTTATCGGGGTTACGCAGGTCTACCATTATCTCGAGGCCGGCCACACGCCCTTCATGACGGATCTGTCCGGCCTGATCGGGAACGGGTCCTCGGCCCTGAATACCGCCTCTACCAACTGATCGGCTTCGCAGGCACTTTCTGCAAGCGCACGCCCGGCCGGAGCCGGACGTGCGATGTTGTGGATCCTTTTCTGCCCCTCGGGACCGGCTCAGTATTCGCCGAGCTTGATGTCGCGTGAATATTCAGCGCCTTCGACTTCCTTCGTCACCGCCTGGCCGCAGATGGTCGCGCCACGCGTGGCGTCATAGGTGAGCGAAGGCGAACCGGCCAGCTGCCAGCCCTTGTTCAGCGCCTGGGTGACCCGGTGGCAGAATTCGCTGTCGTCGATGCCGGTGATGAAGCGGTAGAGTTTCATGAAGGTCTCTCGTAAATCTCAGGTTCGGGCGGCAATGGCATCGGCAATAGCGATGACCCGCTTGCCCATCTCAGCATGTAGCCTTTCCACCATCTTGCCGTCCACCTGGATTGCACCCTTGCCGGCATTCTCAGGCTCGTCGAAAAGCGCGTTGATGCGGCGGGCCCAGTTTACCTCGTCTTCCGAGGGGCTGAAGGCCGCGTGGCAGGGTGCGATCTGCTTCGGGTGGATCAGCGTCTTGCCGTCCATTCCCATCTCCGCACCTTGCGCGCACTCACTGGCAAAGCCTTCCTCGTCCTGAAAGGCGTTGTAGACCCCGTCGAGGATGTCGATGCCGCCGGCGCGGGCCGCGGCAACGCAGGTCATCAGCCAGGGCATCATCACCGCGCGGCCGGGGGTAAGCCTGGCACGGGTTTCCTTGGCAAGGTCGTTTGTGCCCATGACGAAGCAGGAAAGGCGCACGGCAGGGTCTTGTCCGCAGGCGCCGATGGCGCCGGCATTCAGCATTGCCAGCGGCGTTTCCATCATCGCCCAGATCTTCAGCTTGGGCGACGCGCCGAGAAGCGACAGTTTATGGGCGACGAGCTGCAGATCCGCCGGAGCATTCACCTTGGGCACCAGGATGGCATCGGGGTCCGCCTTGACCGCCGCGGCCAGATCGTCCTCGCCCCAGGGGGTCTCCATGCCGTTGATGCGGATGACCACCTCGCGTTCGCCATAACCGCCTGCGGTCACCGCGTCGACGATCTGCGTCCGTGCCAGATCCTTGGCATCGGGGGCGACCGCGTCCTCAAGGTCGAGCAGCAGGCAGTCCACATCCAGCGTCCGCGCCTTTTCCAATGCCCTGGCATTGGAGCCGGGCATGTAGAGGGCGGAGCGGCGGGGTCTGAGAGGTGCGGTCATGGAACGGTCCTGAGCTTCGGCGAAACGGAATTCCGGTTAAGCTAATGGAAGGGAGCGACAAGGGGAATTCGCCGAAGGGGGGAGGCCTGCGCTTCATTCAAGCAGGTTCCGTTTCCTTGCGGGCTTTTCCAGCGGACGGTCTGAACAGCATGTCCTTGGCCGCAATCACCGCGCCGAGCGTGATGGCAAGGCAGGCAATGCCGACTGAGATCGTCAGCGCGCCGAAGCCGAAGGCGATCAGCAGCAGGGTGGAGAGCAGAGGCGCGGAATATGCGGCCGCGCCCAGAACTTGGATGTCGCCACGCTTGACACCGATGTCCCAGGTAAAAAACGCCAGTCCGATCGGAAACACCGCAAGCGCCAGGACCGAAGCCCATTCCAGCGGCGCGGCGGGCCAGACCGTTTCCTCCAGGAATATGTGGCAGATACCGGAGAGCAGCGCCGTCATCAGGCAGAATCCGGCGACGGCTTCGGTCGGCACCTTGCCGAGGCGGCGCGAGAGAACCGAATAGCTGGACCAGAACAGCGACGAGGCGACAGCCGCGCCATAGCCGAGCGCTGAACCGCCGGAAAAGGAGAGGCCCTTGTCGCCGGCAATCAGCAGTGCCGCACCGGCAAGGCCGAGCACCGTACCGATAACGTGATGAAGGCGCAGCCGCTCGCCGGGCAGAAGTGCCGAGAACAGCACGATCAGCAGCGGCCAGGTGTAGTTGATGAGGTTCGCCTGCACCGGCGGCGCATTGCGGATCGCGGTGAAATAGAAGAAGTGGAAGCCGAAGAGGCCGATGGTGCCGAAGGCCCAGACGCCGATCGGCTGGCGCAGAAGCCTTGTCCGGCCGGTCGCCACAAGCCAGACCAGGGCGGCGGTTCCGGAGAAACCGAAGCAGAGCGTGTTCATGAGGAAAGGGGGAACGTTGCCCGATCCGGCTCCGAAAAGCCCGAGCGTTGCCCACATCAGCACCGCTGTCAGCCCAATCAGGGTCGCCCTCAACCTTTGCCTGTCCGCCATGACCTCTGCCTGTTTGTCGTTGCTGCTGTCGCTCATGGCATGAATAGCGGGTCCGCGAAAGGCCGGAAAACGAAAGTTCCGGCCGGAAGCCGCAGGCGAAGTCATGTCGCAGCCCGCCAGGAATTGAAGTCCTTGATCCGTTCACCGTTTTCGGGACATGGTGGGGAGAACACCTCAATCGATTTGCTTTCCGGGGACTTCATGACGACACCGCAAATCAGAGCCCTAAGGCTGGATGATGCCCATCAGCTTGCGCCGCTTATCGCCGAAAACGCCCAGGCGCTGAAACGCGGTGCGCCCCGCCGGCCGGACGACTATTATGCCGAGCGCATTCTCAGCGACAAGATTGCGGAAGTTCTGGGCGCTTTCGACGGCGACAAGCTGATCGGTTTCGCGGTCTTCTTCGACCTGCCGGAACTCATCACGGGCCTCAGGATCGGCCAGATGGACGATATCTATGTCCATCCGGACCACCGCAACCAGGGCATCGCCCGCAAGATGATCGAGACGCTGACCACCATGGGCAAGAACCGCGGCTGGCTGCATCTGCGCTGGATCGTGCCGGGCAAGAACACGCCGGCGGTCGCGCTTTACGAAAAGATCGCCGAGCCCGACCACCGCAAGAGCTATATCATCCCGATTGACCGCATCGCCGGCGACTGACGCCGGCTGGCATCAGATCCCGGCAGCAAATAGCGGCGGGATCTGGCCGACCGGCAGGAAACCGACTCGAACGAGGCCACGGTCGATGGCGACGGGCAGGGTAATCGTCTTGATGCCGTCGACCTCCGTTGCCGCCGGCTCGAGGCTCTTCACGATGTTTTCAAGCAGCGAATAGGTCCGCTCGTCCCGCGGCAGGAGCGGCTTCAGCGTTTGCAGCAGCTTGTCCGCATTGCCGATGTCGAGCTTGAGCGACCCGGTCAAGAGGCCGTCGCCGGCAAGCACCAGATCGCCACTCGCCACCAGGCGGCCGTCGCCGACAATTGTCTCCAGCAGAACCAGCTGAATCGGCACTTCTCCTCTTGCGAAGACCAGCGAGGCGAGGTTCGTTCCCGCCAACAGCGCCGTGCCGCCCTCGATGCGGGTGTGGCCGCGCAAGGAAATCGTCTGCTGCAGCTCGGGCAGGGACTTGAGGGCAAGATCCTCTACCGTCAGGAAGCCTTCCAGGGTCTCCGGCGCGTCCGGCACCGCGCGCAGGTGCAACTCTGTCTTTTCCGCCGCGAAGAGCCCTGCGGACACCTCGGTTTCGAAGGCCGCCTCGGGTTTTTCGATCACCGCAACCAGTGTGCCAAGGGCCGTGCTGCTGAATTTGACGCTTGCCCGGGCAGTCTCCCAGGTGAGGTCGCCCGCAATGCCGTTCACCGGAACCGTGAGCGAAGCCGGCGAGCCGGCCTCCAGGATGACGTGCCAGGGATTATAGATGAGCGCGACCGCCGCGATGCCTCCGAGCGACCCGCCGGCCCCCCAGCGGTCGGCCGATTGCAGACCGTCGCATCTGACCTCGAAGCGGAAGGGGTAGCCGGCAATGGCAAGATCGGTGCAGGTCACCTTGAGGCCCTGCGCCTCCAGCCGGATCATCTGCCGGTTGATTTCTTCTTCCAGCACCGAACGTCCATAGGCCCAGGCGGCTGACCAGCCAACGATTGCCAGCACGATCGCTGCCACCAGGAACCCGTAGCGGCGTCTGGAAGGCTTTGACGGTTTGGTCTTGGAGCCGTTTGCAATGTCTGTCTCGGTACCGGTCGCAGTGTCGTTGTCTGGCAAGGCGTCATACTCTCTGGTTTGGCCGCATGCGGCAGCCCGGACCGGGCGAAGCCAACAGGCCGGGGTGGCTGGACGTGCCATTGAATCGGCCGGTGCGGCTTGCTATCTCGGCATGTGCGGCAACAGAAGACAGGTCGATATGAGCGTTTTTTGGGTCTTTGGCTACGGTTCTTTGATGTGGAACCCGGGATTTGATCACTTGCGCGCGTCACCGGCGCTGCTCAGGGGCGCTCATCGGTCCCTGTGCGTCTACTCCTGGGTCCATCGCGGCACACAGGAACGGCCGGGTCTTGTCTTCGGCCTCGACAATGGCGGTGCCTGCCGCGGCATGGCCTATCAGGTCGCAGAAGAAATCTGGCCCCAAACCCTTGCCTATCTGCGCGCCCGCGAACAGACGACCATGGTCTACAAGGAACATTGGCACAGCATCGAGCTGGACGGCGGCGAGAAGGTCGAGGCGCTGGTCTACATGGTCGACCATGGCCACGAACAATATGCCGGTGCCCTGCCGCTGGAAGACCAGCTCGACATAGTCGTCAGCGCGGTAGGGAAGTCCGGCGCCAATCCGGAATATGTGATCAACACATCCGCCCATCTGGAAGAGATGGGCATCGAGGACAAGGGCCTTGCCTGGCTGGCGGACAAGCTCAAGGGCCTTTCTGTCAGCTGATCCGGCTTTCGCCCGTCCCGATTGTCAGTTGGTGCGGCTGACGACAAAGCCCGCGAGATCGGTCAGGACTGAGGCGCGTTTGCCGTAGGGAGCAAGCAGGCTTTCGGCCTCCTTCAGAAGGTGGCCAAGTTCCGCGCGTGTCTTCTCCGCGCCCCAGAGCCCGACCAGCGTCGCCTTGCCGGCTTCCGCATCCTTGCCGGTGGCCTTGCCCATGGTTTCCGCGCTTGCTTCCACATCCAGAAGGTCGTCGGCGAGCTGGAAGGCCAGTCCGATGACCTCGCCGAAGCGTGTCAGGCGGCTGACATCGGTATCCGGCGCATCTGCCAGGATCGCGCCCGCGCGGCAGGCATAGCGCAGCAGCGCACCTGTCTTCATCGATTGCAGCAGGCGGATCTCCGCTTCCGTGCGCTCCCGGTGCTCCGATTCCAGGTCCAGCATCTGGCCGCCGGCCATGCCGCCGATGCCGGAGGCGCGGGCAAGTTCCCGCGACAGCCGCAGGCGGACGGCGGCATCCGGATGCACCGCTTCGCCGGCAATGACGTCGAAGGCGAGGGTGAGGAGCGCGTCGCCGGCAAGGATCGCGGTGGCCTCGTCATAGGCCTTGTGCACCGTCGGCTGGCCGCGGCGCAAGTCGTCGTCGTCCATGGCGGGCAGGTCGTCATGGACCAGCGAATAACAATGGATCAGTTCCAGGGCGCAGGCCCCCTTGAGCACGCCCTCGTCCACCCGGCCGAACATCTTGGCCGTCTCCAGCACCAGCACCGGCCGCAGGCGCTTGCCGCCATTGAGCGCACCGTGGCGCATGGCGGCGATGAGGCGCGGCGGCCGCGCCGTTTCATCCACCAGGGTCTGTGGGCTGAGCAGCGTTTCCAGCGTCGCGTCGACGAACTTTGCCTGGGCGTTCAGATGCTGGTTCGGATCAAGGGTCACGGCGGGCTCCGGCACGGATCGGCAACAATTTCTACAGTCCGGGTTTCCCTGAAACCAATTCTCTGTATCGTCAAGGCTCGAATTTGAAAAAACAGCCGGAGCCGCCCGTCCAATTCTTTTCAGCCATTAAATTCCGGAGACTTTGCCAATGAGACTGCTGTCGAGCCTTTTGCGATCCTTCATCAAGCGCGGCCGCATGCGCGTGATCGACGTTGCCGGGTCCGTGCACGAATTCGGATCGGGTGAGGATGGGCCGACAGTCACCATCCGGCTGCATGACACAAAGCTCTACCGCTCCCTGTTCCTCAATCCGGAACTGGCGGCAGGCGAAGCCTATATGGACGGGACGCTGACCATGGAGGAGGGCTCGACCTGCTACGACTTCATGTTCCTCTTCTCCATCAACCGAGCCCCGCTTGGCGCCAATCCGGTCCAGGGGCTTCTGCGCAAGGGCTGGAAACTTTTCCGCCGCCGCCAGCAGCAGAACAGCGTCGAAAAGGCAAAGTCCCAGGCCCGGCACCATTATGACCTGTCGACGGATCTCTACCGGCTGTTCCTGGATGAAGGCCTTAATTACAGCTGCGCCTATTACACCTCCGCAGACGACATGCTGGAACAGGCGCAGGCGGCGAAGCTGACGCATCTGGTCGCCAAGCTCGATCTGAAGCCGGACATGGACGTGCTGGAAATCGGCGGCGGTTGGGGGTCGCTTGCCATCCGGATGGCGCAGGCGGGCGCAAGGGTGACCTCGCTCAACGTATCGCCGGAGCAGGTGAAGATCGCCGAGGAGCGCGTCAGGGCGGCAGGGCTTGAGGATCGTGTCAAATTCGTTTTGAAGGACTACCGGGAATTCGAGGGGCAATTCGACCGGATCATTTCCGTCGGCATGATGGAACATGTCGGCATCGGACACCTCGACGACTATTTCGGCCAGATCCGCAAGTGCCTGACGCCGGCCGGCTATGCGGTCGTCCATTCCATCGGCCGGATGACCCCTCCGGGAACGACCGGGCCCTTCATCCGCAAGTATATTTTTCCCGGGGGCTATGTTCCGGCGCTGTCGGAAGTCTTTGCGTCGACGGAGCGGCTCGGGTTATGGGTCTGCGATGCGGAAATTCTGCGGCTGCACTATTATTACACGATCAGAGACTGGCGCTTGCGGTTCGAAAACAACCGGTCGAAGGCGGCAGACCTCTACGATGAAACCTTCTGCCGCATGTGGGAGTTTTATCTTTATGCCGTGGAGCTGGGGTTTCTGCACGGGTCCAACATGGTCTTCCAGCTTCTCCTGTCCAAGGAGCGCGATGCCGTGCCGATCATCCGCGACTTCATTGTCGATAACGAACGGGAATTGAATGGCGAGGGTTAAACCTGCAACTGGCGAAAGGCCCGGCTCCGGCGGCGCGTCCAGACGCAAGCGCGGGCTCTATGGCACCATCCGCAAGCGCGTCCTGCAGCTGCTTCTGGTCATCGTCCTGTTGCCGCCGGTCCTCACCGTCATCTATTCCGTGGTCCCGCCCATCTCGACGCTGATGATCGCCCGCTACGCCCAGTTCCTGTGGGTCGACCGGCAATGGGTGCCGCTCGAGGAGATCTCGCCAAACCTCGTCAAAGCCGTCATCACCTCCGAGGACAGCGGCTTTTGTGAGAACCATGGCGTGGAATGGGACGCGCTGCAGGACCAGGTGGAAGCCTTGAGCGATGGCGAGAAGCCGCGCGGGGCCAGCACCATCACCATGCAGACGGCAAAGAACCTGTTCCTCTGGGGGGGGCGGTCCTACATCCGCAAAGGACTTGAGCTGCCGCTGGCGCTGATGCTGGACGCGATCCTCTCCAAGCGGCGGATCCTCGAAATCTACCTCAACATCGCCGAATGGGGCGAAGGCATCTTCGGTGCGGAAGCTGCGGCCCAGGCCTGGTTCGGCAAGAAGGCGAAGGACCTGACGGGCACCGAGGCCGCCAGACTCGCAACCGCCCTGCCCAATCCTATCGCCCGCAACCCGGCAAAACCGGGCTCCGGACACCGTCGCCTGTCGGCTACGAACCTGGCACGCGTAAAGGTCGCAGGGCCGATTTTCGATTGTGTTCTGGGGAAATAAGGGACGGCGGATGGCCTCCTGATCGGGACTGTTCTATTTAGACCAAGAATTTTTTCGCTATGGGGTGGCAAAACGTCGGCGTTGCCTGTATAACGCCGCGCATTCCAACACGCTGCGTGTCGCCACGCCCCGGGCTGACCCGGTCCGGGCCGCGCTGTTATGGACCACGGAGAAAAACAAAATGGCCGTTCCAAAGAGAAAAACCTCGCGCTCCAAGCGCGGTTTTCGCCGTTCCGCGGACGCCCTCAAGCAGCCGACTTACGTCGAGGACAAGGATTCGGGCGAACTGCGCCGTCCGCATCACGTTGACCTGAAGACCGGCATGTACCGGGGCCGTCAGATCCTTACCGCCAAGGACGAAGCATAATCCTCGCGCTCGGTTGAGCGCTGGATGACCCTTCGGTGGATCGCCGCATGGCAAACCAGATTGAGGCTGGCCTTGTTCCGACAGGCCGGCCTTTTTCTATTTTGCTGCCTTGAATTGGCTTTCAAGATCGTGTCAGCTCGCCGCACTCTGCCCTAACCTGGTCACCTCACCCTGGCCTGATTTTCCGGGAGTTGCCCAATGCGCCTTTTCTCCGCCATTCCCTTCACGCTGTTCTCGCTGCTGATCTACAACGCCCTGGCGTTCACGGCGGGCGCAAACGAGCCCGGCTTCTGGGCCCAGCCCATCATCACCATTTCCATGGTCTCCGGCGCAACGTTCGAGCTGCTGATAAGCGACGTGCTGATCACGGTCGGGCTGTTCTTCCTCTTCATCGAAATCCTGAAAGCGACCCGTATCGGCACGACGGCCCTTCTCGACCACATGTTCTCGGTGTTGGTCTTCGTTGCCTATCTGGTGGAGTTTCTGGTGCTGCAGCAGGCGGCGACGTCGCTGTTCTTCATCCTGATGGCGATTTCGCTGATCGACGTGATCGCCGGCTTTTCCATCTCCATCACCGGCGCCCGCAGGGATGTCTCTTTCGGGCATGGGGACATGCACTGAGCGCTTGTTTTAAGCAGGGCGCCGTCATCCCGGGCGCAGCGCAGCGGAGGACCGGGACCCAGGACACCGGGCGCCTGCGATTTGAACTGAGGGGATGAAGTTTCCCGGGTCCCCGCTGGAGTTTATGCCCGCGAAAGCGGGTGCGGGGATGACAACCGGGGAACAGCTAAAGTTCCGACGATCAGACGAATGAACTTCCGAAGCTCGCCCCAGCCTCAGGCGTCCTTGCCATCCTCGATGATTGCGTGTTTCTGGATCAGGGGCAGCTGGGTCAGGGTGAAGACGAGGGTGATCGGCATGATGCCGAAGACCTTGAAGCTGACCCAGAAATCGGTCGAGAAGCTGCGCCAGACGATCTCGTTGATGGCGGCCAGCACGAAGAAGAACACGCCCCAGCGGAAGGTCAGCTTGCGCCAGCCCTCGTCGGTCAGCTTGAAGGCACTGTCGAAGACATAGCCAAGCAGGGACTTGCCGAACAGGAGCCCGCCGAGCAGGACGGAACCGAAGAGGCAGTTGACGATGGTCGGCTTCAGCTTGATGAAGAGCTCGTCATGCAGCCACAGGGTCAGCGCGCCGAAGACCAGCACGACGGCGCCGGAGACCAGCGGCATGATCGGCAGGCGCCTGGTCAGCCACAGCGAGACCACCAGCGATAGGGAGATGGCCACCATGAAGGCGGCGGTCGCCAGGAAAATCGGCTTGCCCACCGCCTGCAGCAGCGGAAACATCTCGGCGATCTGCTCGCCGCGGGCATTGAAAAGGAAGAAGACGCCAAGCGGTCCCAGCTCCAGCACCAGCTTCAGAAGCGGCGACATTTCCTTGCGGGTGGGATCGTTCGGGGCGTGTTCGAATTCCATGTTTATACGTTATCCTGTTCAGGCGGTCTGATTCCGGACATAGGGGATGCAACGTGTCAGGGTCAAGAACTCTGGCTCGAATAGGCAGATAGAGCGTGCGCTTTTTGCGGCCAGACGCATTATTGCGCCTGAGTCCGGGCGCGAGGAGGCCTGAAACCATGAAACGCCTGAGCATTGTCTTCCTGGCGGTCCTGATGCTCGCATCCGGAGTGAAGGCTGCGGTGCCCATCCTCTGGGACGATCTGAAGGACCCGAAGGCGGCTCGGTTCGAGGACCCCTTTGCCGCCCTCAGCGGACCGCAGCTGCGCTCGCTCGGCACCGTGTTGCAGCTTCGTCAGCAGCTGAACGCGGCAGATGGCGGTGGAAACGCGCGTCCCGCAATCGAGCAGCGGTTGCGGCAGGAGGAGGCAAAGCTCGCGGCTGCTGGCGTCGCAACCGACACGCTTCTGGCCCAGCGGCTGGAAATCGGCAAGAAACGGGCAGCCGCAGCCCTGGCAGGCAATCCCGAGCTGGTGGGAAAAGAAATCGCGATTACCGGCTATGTCATTCCCGTTCAGGAGCCGGGCAGTGATCAGGTGGACACCGGCTACCTGGTGCCGGAACAGGGCATGTGCAGCCATGTGCCGGCTCCCGACCCGAACCAGATGATCCGCTACAGACTGCAGACAGACTGGCGGCCGGACCAGATCTACGAGCCGGTTCTTCTGACGGGCCGTCTGTCGCTCAAGACAACCAGGCAGGAAATCACGCTGCTGGACGGCCAGGTCGACATGATCGCGGCGTTCGAGCTGGAGGTGACCGATGCCCGGAGCCTTGACGAAGAAGAGGCACCCAATCCGATGAACCGGATCTGGAAGTTCTTCAAAGGTCCGGTGCCGGAGAATTCCTGGAAGCACCAATAAAAAAGGCGCCGCAGCGGGCGCCTTTTCCGTGCTGGTGACTTGGCCTCAGCCGTTGGCGATGTACTGGCCGCCGTTGATGGTCATCACGGCGCCGGTCATGAACGCGGCGGCGTCCGAGGCGAGGTAGACCACAGTCTGGGCGATTTCCTCCGGATGGCCAAGACGGCCGACCGGGATGCCGGAGACGATGGACTGCAGCACCTTTTCCGGCATGGCCGCGACCATGTCCGTGTTGATGTAGCCCGGGCACACGCAGTTGACGGTGATGCCCTTGAACGCATTTTCCTGCGCCAGGGCCTTGGTGAAGCCGATCACGCCGGCCTTGGCGGCGGAATAGTTGGCCTGGCCCATCTGGCCCTTCTGGCCGTTGATCGACGAGATGTTGATGATGCGGCCGGAGCTGCGCTCGCGCATGCCGTTGATCACCGGCTTGGTCATGGTGAACATGGAATCGAGGTTGGTGGACATCACCTCGCGCCACTGTTCGAAGCTCATCTTGTGGAACATGCCGTCGCGGGTGATGCCCGCATTGTTGACGAGCACTTCCACCGGGCCCAGTTCGCTTTCCACCTGGGCAATGCCGGCGGCGCAGGCATCCGGGTCGGAGACGTCCCACTTGTAGACGTGGATGCCGGTCTCGGCCTTGAAGGCCTCGGCCTTTTCTGTGTTGCCGGCATAAGTGGCCGCCACGGTATAGCCTGCGTCCTTCAGCCCCCGCGAAATCGATTCGCCGATACCGCGCGTGCCACCCGTGACCAATGCGACCTTGCTCATTCCCCTTCCTCCTGACTTCCAGTTCCGGCCCTGTGGGCTCTGTCACTCTTTGACGTTCTTGCAGTTATGGTTGAATCGCGTCCGGATGCAACCGGACGCGATCCTATCTGCTTGCGACCGATCAGCGCTCCAGGCACATAGCAACGCCCATGCCGCCGCCGATGCACAGCGTGGCGAGGCCCTTCTTGGCGTCGCGGCGGTTCATCTCATGCAGCAGCGTGCAGAGAATACGGGCACCGGAAGCGCCGATCGGGTGGCCGATGGCGATCGCGCCGCCGTTGACGTTGACGATGTCCGGGTTCCAGCCCATGTCCTTGTTGACTGCGCAGGCCTGGGCGGCGAAGGCTTCGTTGGCTTCCACAAGATCAAGGTCGGCAGCGGACCAGCCGGCCTTTTCCAGCGCCTTGCGGGAGGCCGGGATCGGGCCGGAGCCCATGATCGCCGGATCGACGCCTGCGGTTGCCCAGGAAGCGATGCGGGCGAGCGGCTTGAGGCCGCGCTTTTCGGCTTCCGCGGCGCTCATCACCAGGATGGCGGCGGCGCCGTCATTGATGCCGGAGGCGTTGGCAGCGGTCACGGAACCGTCCTTGGTGAAGGCGGGACGCAGCTTGGCAACGCTGTCGAGGGTGGCGCCGTGGCGGATATATTCGTCATCGGCGACAACGCGCTCGCCCTTGCGTTCCTGCAGGGTCACCGGGGTGATCTCGTCCTTGAACTTGCCGGCCTTCTGGGCGGCTTCCGCCTTGTTCTGGGAGGCAACGGCGAATTCGTCCTGCTGGTCGCGGTTGATCTGCCACTTCTCGGCAACGTTCTCGGCGGTCTGGCCCATGTGATAGCCGTTGAAGGCATCCCAGAGGCCGTCCTTGATCATGGTGTCGATCATCTTGTAGTCGCCCATCTTGTAGCCGGCGCGCATATGGGCGCAGTGCGGCGACAGCGACATGTTCTCCTGGCCGCCCGCCATCATGATGGTGGCGTCGCCGGTCAGGATCTGCTGCGCCGCAATAGCAACGGTGCGCAGGCCCGAACCGCAGACCTGGTTGAGCGTCCAGGCGGTGGCGGCATCGGAAATGCCGGCATTGATCGCTGCCTGACGGGCCGGATTCTGGCCCTGGCCGGCGGTCAGCACCTGGCCGAACACCACTTCGTCGACGTCGCCGCCCTCAACGCCGGCCTGTGCCATGGCAGCTTTCATGACGATGGCGCCCAGATCATGCGCCGGGGTATTGGCGAAAGCGCCGTTGAAGGACCCCACGGGCGTGCGGGTCGCACTGACAATGACGATATCGGTGAAAGCGCTCATCATACTCTCCAGGACTTATGGCCGTTTTGGCCGTAGTGGGCTGGCGCCGTTACGGCACCTGTTTCCCCCGTTTATGCTTGGACTAGAACTTGCGGTGCGATTTGTGTCAACCGTATCACTCCGTATCGGCGACCTCTTTTCGCATTTGCGGCATAATCCTTTCGTCGGCGCACATAAAATGCTGGCACGACCCGTTGCGATTGGCATAGTCTCATAGCCGGAGGAGATGACAGGCCTGCGAAAGCCTTGTCGTCAAATGGGAAACTAGCCACAAGGCTGACAGGCGGAACTCACGGATGGCAAAGACCAGCGAGCCGACAATCATCAAGAAATACGCCAACCGGCGGCTCTACAACACGGGCACCAGCACCTATGTCACGCTTGAGGATCTGGCGGTGATGGTGAAGGGGGAAGAGGACTTTGTCGTCTATGACGCAAAGTCCGGCGAGGACATCACCCGCTCCGTGTTGACCCAGATCATTTTCGAGCAGGAAGGCAAGGGGCAGAACCTGCTTCCGGTCACGTTCCTGCGCCAGCTGATCCGTTTTTACGGCGACAGCATGCAGGGGCTCGTGCCGAGCTTCCTGGAATATTCCATGACCTCGCTCACCAAGGAGCAGGAAAAGCTGCGCTCGCAGATGAGCGAAGCCTTCGGTGCCACCGCCTTCGAGGCGATCGAGGACCAGGTCAAGCGCAACACGGAAATGTTCGAGCGGGCGATGAAGATGTTCATGCCCTTCCCGACCGGTTCCGGCGAGCAGGCACCGTCCGCCACCGGGGCGGCGAAGCCCGCCAAGAGCGGCGGCTCTGACCTCGACGACATGAAGAAGCAGCTGGAAGAAATGCAGAAGAAGATCAACCAGCTCTCCGAAAAGTCCTGAAGACGGCCCTTGCCGTCCATGTCTGACCCTCGTGCGCCCGCGCCATCCGTGCGCCTTACTGCGTTGGGCGCCGTTCCGGAAGTGCTGGAGGAGATCGAGCGCTGGTATTGCGCGGAATGGCCCGGCTGGTATGGCCTTGCCGGGCCCGGCGATGCCCGCCGCGACCTGGACCGCTGCCTGAACCCTCCTGGGCGGTTGCCGCGGTGTCTCATGGCACTCAATGCCGACAATCAACCGGTCGGAACAGTTTCTCTGCGGGATACGTCCCCGGGCTCGGACCGTTATCCGGGAGCTTGGCTCACGGCGCTTCTGGTGCCTCAGGATCAGCGCCGGACGGGTATCGGCACGTTGCTGATCGAAGCCGCAGAGCTGGAAGCGATCAGGCTTGGTTTTCCGGAAATTCTGACGGCGACCGCATCGGCGCAGTCGCTCGTCCTCAAGCGCGGCTGGCAGCAGATCAACCTGCTGCAATCGGCTTCAGGTCCTTTGGGGGTTTACCGCAAGGTCCTGGGAGCTGATTGAGCCGGGTATATTGCCTTGCTTCGCGGGATCAATCGCCAGGTTCTGAAAACGGCATCTGCTTCAACCACAGCCTCATCCTGAGGAGCGCGCTTGCGCGCGTCTCGAAGGAGGGGCCGCTTGTTCAGGAGAATGCCGCCGATCCTTCGAGACGGGCCTTCCGGCCCTCCTCAGGATGAGGTCGGGGGGGAGGAGCCGATTTTGAAACAAGACTGGTCCAGACCCCTCACCCGCAGTCGGCGTCAAGGCCCGCAGCTTCGATACGCGGGATCAATCGTCAGGCCTTGAAAAGCAGCATCGGCTTCAACCACGTCCTCATCCTGAGGAGCGCGCTCGCGCGCGTCTCGAAGGAGGGGCCGCTTGTTCAGGAGAATGCCGCCGATCCATCGAGACGGGCCTTCCGGCCCTCCTCAGGATGAGGTTGGGGGGAGGAACCGATTTTGAATCAAGACTGGTCCAGACCCCTCACCCGCAGTCGGCGAGGAGGCCCGGGGCTTCGATACGCGGGATAATCTTCAGGCTTTAGAAAAGCAGCATAGGCTTCAACCACGCCCTCATCCTGAGGAGCGCGCTTGCGCGCGTCTCGAAGGAGGGGCCGCGGGCTCAGGAGAATGCCGCCGATCCTTCGAGACGGGCCTTCCGGCCCTTAGGATGAGGTTGGGGGGAGGAGCCGATTTTGAAACAAGACTGGTCCAGACCCCTCACCCGCAATCGGCGACGAGACCCGCAGCTTCGATGCCGGCGACAGCGCAGGCTTCGTCGTTGTCGGAGGTGTCGCCGGTGATGCCGACGGCGCCGACGGTCTGGCCCTCGCTATTTCTCACCAGAACACCGCCCGGAACCGGGATGATGGCGCCGCCCGAGGCGCCGTTCAGTGCATTGATGAAATGCGGCCGCGTTTCCGCATTGGCATTCAGCCACCTGGTGCCCGTGCCGACGGCGAGCGCGCCGGTGGCCTTGCCGGTGGCGATCTGCGGCCGCAGGATCGAAGACGCGTCCTGGCGCTTCAGCAGCACCAGATGGCCGCCGGCATCGAGCACGGCGATCGTCAGTGGCTTCAGTTTCAGCTCCGCCGCCTTTGCCAGCGCGGCGGAACAGATGGTCTCCGCCGTTGAAAGTCCTAAGCCGAGTGTCATGGAATTCCTCCCTGTCGAGTGGTCGAACCGATGCCGTGCCTCGGAGCCTCACCTGCAAGGGTTGGCCGGTTCCGCGTATGGGTTTGCGCATTGCGCAAGTTCTTCTTAAGGTGCTGCGCGCGATGTGGATTTGCTAACAGACCAGAGCGTTGGCGAATAGGCGGCATTGCCAAGAAGCTATTGCGGCATTTAGGAACAAATGCCGTTTCGGGCGGGAGGAATTCAGTGAAGCGTGATTTTGAGGCACCGGGCCGGTCCCCGGTCTTCGCGCGGGAAGGTGCGGCTGCGACCTCGCATCCGTTGGCCACCAGCGCGGCCCTGGAAGTGCTTCAGGCGGGCGGCAACGCGGTCGATGCCGCGATTGCGGCCGTCGCTGTCCAGTGTGTCGTCGAACCTCACATGACCGGTATTGGCGGCGACTGCTTTGCCATCGTCATGGAACCGGATGGACGCCTGACCGGCTTCAACGGCTCCGGTGCCGCGCCGCGTGCGGCAACGCCGCAGAAACTGGCTGAGCTCGGTGTCACCGAAATCACCGACACGTCGCCGCATGCGGTCACTGTGCCCGGCGCCGTCCGCGCTTGGGAGACGCTGCTGAAGGCGCATGGAACCCGGGATTTCAAATCGCTGCTGCAGCGGGCGATCCAGTATGCCCGAGACGGCTTTCCGGTGGCACCGCGTGTTGCCCGCGACTGGGCCGAGGTTGTCGGCAAGCTGCGCTCAGACGAGATTTCGGCCGCGCGCTATCTGATCGACGGCGAAGCGCCGAAGGCGGGAACGATCCTCAAATATCCGCGGATCGCCGAAACCCTGTCGATGATTGGAGAAGGCGGCGCGGACGCCTTCTACCACGGCAAGATCGCCGAAGACATCGTGGCTGCGCTGCAGTCCCGCGGCGGGCTGATGACCCAGGACGACCTTGCCGCCTGCCACACCACGGCAGTCTCGCCGGTGATGCGCGATTACAAGGGCTATACGGTCGCCGAGCTGCCGCCCAATGGCCAGGGCATTATCGCGCTGATCATGCTCGGCATCCTGGAGCGCTTCGGTCTTGAAAAGCTCGATCCGCTCGGACCGGAACGGTTCCATCTGGAGATGGAGGCGGCGCGGATCGCTTATGCGGTGCGCGACCGTTTCGTCACCGATCCAGGCTATATGGATGTGTGCCATTCCCGGCTGATCGGCGAGGACTATCTCGGCCAGCTGGCCGCAATGGTCTCTTTGGACAAGCGCATGGCCTCGGTGCCGGAAGCCGCGCTGGCACCGCAGACGGACACGGTCTATCTGACCGTGGTCGACCGGGATGGTCTTTCCGTTTCCTTCATCAATTCGCTCTTCAGCGATTTCGGCAGCGGCATCGTTGCTCCGGATACAGGTGTGCTGCTGCACTGCCGCGGCAAGTCCTTCAAGGTGGCGCCGGGACATGCCAATTCCATCGACGGCGGCAAGCGGCCGCTGCATACGATCATTCCGGCAATGGCGCTGAAGGACGGGTCGCCGTTCCTTTCCTTCGGTGTGATGGGCGGTCATTACCAGGCCTGCGGTCACGCACATCTGCTCACCAACATCATCGATTACGGCATGGATGTTCAGGCGGCGATCGACTGTCCGCGCATGTTCTTCGACCTTGCCAGCCACGACCTGCAGGTGGAAAGCCGCGTCCCGGCTGCGACCCGCAGCGGGCTGGAGGCACTCGGCCACAAGGTGGTGCCGGCGGCCGGCCCGATTGGCGGGTCGCAGGCGATCATGATCGACAGGGCACGGCAGTTGCTCACCGCCGGATCGGATCCCCGCAAGGACGGGCACGCGGCCGGGTACTGACCGGCCGCAGATGGCGGTGCCGCGTCAATTTGAACCTTGAGATCGCGGCGCTCCGGGTGTCTGGTGCCTGCGGACGCGCCGATATCAGATGAGGTAAAAATGCCCGGATTTTCGAGACGGGAGGTCCTGCTCGGCGGAGCCGGTGCGTTGACCGCCTTTGCGGCCGGTGCGTTCGGGGCCCGGCAGGCACAGGCTGCCGACCACGCGCTTACCCTTTCAAGGCTCAGTCACGGCATTCTGCCGGAGGCGGCGACCAAAAACATGATGAGCTTCCTGCCGGATGCAGCGCCGCCCGTTCTGCGGTTCAGGCAGGGCCGCAAGACCACCATTGACGTTACCAATGCGCTGGACGAGGCGACGACCGTACACTGGCACGGGCTCCGGATCGCCAATGCCATGGACGGCGTGCCGTATCTGACCCAGTACCCGATCGAGGCCGGCCAGTCCTTCCGCTACGAATTCACCCCGCCCGATGCCGGCACCTTCTGGTATCACCCCCATTGCAACACGCTGGAGCAGATCGCCCGCGGTCTGACAGGTGTCATGGTGGTGGAAGAAGAGGAGGATCCCGGCTTCGACCAGGACCTGCCGCTTAATATCCGCGATTTCCGGCTTGGTGGCGACGGGCAGTTCATTGCCTTCTACAAGGCGCGCAATCTGGCGCGCGGCGGCACGCTCGGCACGGTATCGACCGTGAACTGGCTGGTGGATCCCGTCTATGAATTGCCGGCCGGCAGTCTTGTACGCCTGCGGCTTGCCGTGACGGATCTCACCCGGATCGGCACCTATTCGATCGCCGGGGCCGAGGCGCAGGTGATTGCGCTCGATGCCAACCCGCTGCCAAAGCCGCTGCCGGCAAGCGGGATTGTGCTGGCACCGGGCCAGCGCGCCGATATCGCGCTCAGGGTGCCGGATGGCGAAAACGAGGTGGCGACACTGCTTCTGCAAAAGCCGAATGGCGACAAGGTGCTGGCCAGGTTCCAGCCGCGCGGTGCAAGTGCTGGCCGAACCCTCAAGGAGCTGAAACCCCTGCCGCCGAACCCGGTGCCGGAAGCGGATCTCGGCAATGCCGAGGTACTGGATTTCGTCTTTGGCTGGTCGCCTGAGGGAGACGCGCCACAGGCCAGCATCTGCGGTTCGCTTGGGTATACGTTCTGGTCGATCAACCGGGTGGCCTGGGGCGGCGACCGGCCAGGGCCGCTCGATCCGCTGGCAACGCTCCGTCACGGCGGATCCTATATCCTGCGGTTCCGCAACGAGACGCCGAACGATCACCCGATCCACCTCCACGGCCTGTCCTTCCGGCTGCTGCGCTCCAACAAGCGCACGCTGCCGCCACTTGTCACAGACACGGCGCTGCTTCTGGAAGAGGAAACGATGGAGGTTGCCCTCGTCGCCGACAATCCGGGCGACTGGGCATTTCATTGCCACGTGATCGAACACCAGAAAACCGGCCTGGCCGGTTTCCTGCGTGTTGCGGGGTAACTCGTAAGCGTGGTCAGGCCGACAGCGACACCGTATAGGAACGGTCGTCGTCTTCCGAGGCAGCGGCGTATTGTGCCAGGTGCTGCCGGCGCTCCATGTCCGTTTCATAACCGAAATCGCGGCTTGCCAGCAGCTGGGTCGCATATTCGGCATGCGAGCCGGAGTGCAGGTCGCGCTGCAGTTCCGCGTAGGCGATATTGGCGGGCATCCGGTCGACGCCGAAGGCGCCCATCGACTGTGCGAAGAGATCCGGGTTCGGAATATAATCGGGCACCGGCTTCTGCCGGATGCGCAGGGGGCGAAGCGCGGAAACGGGTTTCACTTGCATCTTGATCTCCGTGGCGGGCCAGTCCGTGGCCATCTGTCGGAGGTCCGGAGGACTCCGGATCTGTGTTTCAATATAGGGTGCCCGGCAACAGAAAAATGTGACGCGCGTCACACTTTTGCGGGGTCCGGGTCGGCGGTTGCTGCCTTGAAACGGCTGTGGGCCGTCGCAAGTTCCAAAAAAAACCCGGGGCAGGGCCCCGGGCTGAAGGTCTCCAGTGGTACTTCTGGATCTTGAATGAAGTCTCGCGGCCTAGCGCTCCGTCTTCAGGAGGTGCCCGGCGGCGCGGCGGCGCGGCAGGGCGGCTGTTGCGCGGTAAGAGTTGATCCCGGTCAGGGGTTCTGTTTGCCTGCGCGACCTTGTCTGGGGCTCACCATCGCGGGTGGCGATCAGGTGGGCGAGGAAAATCGAGTTCGGATGGTAGCGCGTGGAGAAGGAGCGTTGCTCGCGCTCCAGCTCGGGCTGAACCGGCACCGGCAAATAGGACGCGAAGTCGGCCTGGCGCTGGTTCTCTTCTTCTCCCGAAGAGAGACGCTGGCGCCTCACATTGGCACGGCCTGCAGATGTCACAGGGGTTACACGCACGTTTTTCCGCCTCGTTGTTTCAGAATGGCACGCTCAAACCTGCCTTGCCTGAAACGTCGCAATCACCGTGCCAGATTAACCTGTCGTTAACCTTTTGTCCGCAGAAATCCGCCAAATCGCATTAATAAAAGTTAACGTACTGGCGCGATATCGGACACATCACCGTTGAAACGGGGAAAGCGGTGGTAACCGGAAAAGAGGATTGAATTCGTTTTGGGACGTGCGAGTGAGTCGCTCCCGCCGGGTCAGGCGGGAACCGGACGGTCGACACTCAGGGGCAGGGTGAAGTCGCTTGCGCTGAGGTTTTTCGCTCGCAGCAGGTGTTGCAGGGTCAAGGCAACAGACATGGCATCGTCGAGTGCATCATGCTGCTGCCGTTGCGCGCCTTCTATTGCGTAGTAGTCGGCCAGGCGGCCGCTGGTGGTCTTCTTCAGATCCGCATAGGGCATGCCGCCTTTCAGCAGCAGCCCACAGGCATTGCCGAACCTTGACGCCGGGATCAGTCGCGGAACGCCTTCCACGTAGCAGCTTGTGCCGAAGAGCGTCAGCTCGTCCTTGCCCCACGACCACAGGGTCGCTCCTTGCGAGAAATCGTCGAAACGTTCCACCGCCTCGGCGAGGGAAATGCCGTCCCGGTCTATGGACATCTGGCTGATGCCCGTCAGTTCGGTGAAATAGGGATCAAGCGGCGTGTCGCTGCCGAACCGGTCCCTGGGTTTGATCAGGACCTGGAAAGTTCCGCTGATCGCGTGGTCCGGCTCGAGCGACAGCTTGACGGCACCGATCTGCGCGACATTGGGATCAGGATCGAACGGCCCGCACCACATCCGGTTCATGGCGCCCTGCGTGGTCAGGTATTCGCAGTCGAAGATGATCGCGTGGGACATGCTGAGGGAATCCGCTGGTTAGAATACGGTCAGAGCGACAGTTGCAAGGAACAGGAGTGCGGTGGAATAAAAGGTCAGCGCAAAGCCGAGCGCACGCGCGGCGGCGCCTTTTGCATAGCCGTGCCAGAAAAGGGCCCGCCCGACCCAGAAGAGGACGGCAGCGGCGGGCAGAGCGCCCAATAGTGCGGCCGGGGCGAGCAGCGCGAAGGCGAGATAAGTGAGCGCCGCCAGCACTGTCTGCTCCAGCGTGTTCTGCAGCACGGCCTGAAGCACCCTCGCCTTATCGGTGCCAGCCGTCAGGCCGCTGCCGTCGATATCGGCCGGCGTGAAGAAACGATGCCGCGCAAGCAGGCCGATGGCGGCAAGCAACCAGAAGGCGACGGTGAGCACGCATCGGCCGGCGAGCAACATCCTGCCTTCGAAATCCGCGTCAGGCAGCCAATCCACCGGCGCCAAAAAAGCGCCGTAGCCAAGGCCCGCGGCCGCCAGCACCACCGCGGCGATCATGCCTTTCAGGACACCGTGCTGTTTCTGGGACAGGGACATGGATGCTTCGGTCTCCGGTTCGTCCGGATCAGAGGATCACAGCGGAGGGCAAAAGAAAAGCGCGACCCTTGGGCCGCGCTTCTTGTTCTTGCCCCTCGATCGTCATCCCGGACCTCCGCTCCGCCGCGTCCGTGATAACGGCATTGAGGCAAAGCCAGGCCGGTCCCGAGCGCCGTCAGTCCACAACCAGCTTGATCGCCGTTCCTGTCGGGATGGTCTCGTCCGGGTTGAGGTCGTTGAGGATCGAGAAGAATTCGAGCCGGCGGGAAGGTTCGACACCGCTCATGCCGATGGCGAGCATGCGCGGCGTATCGCCGGACTTCGCCTCGACAACCTTGATCCGGAGCGAGCGCAGCCGCGCCCGTTCCGTCGGCGACAATTGCTGGAAGCTTTCGACGGTTTGCCGGAAATCCCGGTCGAACGTGTCGTTCGGAGACCGGCTGGCGAAGATGAAGCGGTAGCCGGTGCGGCCGATGCGCACGACGGCGATCCGGAAGGACCAGCCCTGGGTGATGGCCGACCCGGTGACGGCAGCAAGGCCGTTGATCGTCGTCTCGCGCACGCTTTCCGGCAGCAGCCCGTTGATCCAGCCCGAATTCATGTAGTCGCGAAGGCTGGAATAGCTGCTGACATCGGCGCCGTCGAACCGAATGGCGGTTCCCTCGCCGTTGCTGGCCAGCACCGCTTCGGGCGTGTTTTCAAGGATGTATCCGGCAGGAACCGTATAGCCGATGCCAAGCGCCTTGTGCAGGAACGAGCGGCCGCGCACGAACCCTTCCAGCGGATCGTCGCCGAATAGCATGCCGTTGATCATGCTGAGATACCGCTCGCGGTCACGCTCGCCGATACCGGGCGCACCGATCTGGCGGGCGGACCGCACGGCAATCTGCAGCCGTTCAGGCGTCGAGGGGTGCGAGGACAGGAAATCCGGCGCGGAGGAGCCTGACTTGTCGGCCGACTGATAGCGGGCAAAGGCCGCCATGGATCGCAGGAAGCGGGCCGCCGCGTAAGGGTCGAACCCGGCCCGGGCCAGGGTCTTCACGCCGATCGCATCCGCCTCAAGTTCCTGCACCTGGCTGAAACGGGCAAAGGAGAGCTGCGAGGAAATGATCGCCTTGCGGGCCTCTTCGCTGTCCTGCACCACATCCGTCAGGATACGGTTGGCCAGTTGTTTGGCTTCCGCCCGTTCCTGGCGCTTGATCGCATGGCTGGCGGTGACATGGGCCATTTCGTGTGCGAGGACCGCCGCCACTTCCGACGTGTCGTTGGCAAGGGCCAGCAGGCCGCGAGTGACATAGAGGTAGCCCCCTGGCAATGCAAAGGCGTTGATCGCCGGAGAATTCAGGATGGTGATCTTGTAGCTCTGGGTGGGATCCTCGGAGGCGGCGACGAGCCGGCCAACAACGCTGGCAACTGCCCGTTCCGCTCCGGCATCCTTGTAGACGCCGCCATAGGTGGCAACCACCCGCGGGTGTTCCCGCTCACCGATATCGGCGGCAAGGTTCGGCCGCAGCGTGCCTGGAGAGACGTTGCCGACAGAGGGGCCATCGCCGAGAAGCTGGCAGGACGCAACAAGCAGCGACAGACCGCAGGCGGCAAGGTTGCGCAGCCAGCTGTGCCGCGGTCCAGCGGTATGCGCCGCTTCCTGCCCGCCATGCGTCTTCCGCAATTGGCCGTATGCCGATTTGACCGCCACGTCCTGAGCCTTATTCATCCAGTACCACCAGTTGCTCCGGATAGCGGAGCGCCATCGACGGCCCGTCCTGCTCCTGGACATAGCCGCGCAACTCGACAAGTTCACCTGCAAGTGTGTCCAGCGTCCGGCCGGACCGGCCGAGGGCCGCGTCGAAGGCCGCTTCGTCCGAGGCGTTCAGGGTGACCGTGAAATCCGTTTTCCAGTATTTTCCGAAGTTCAGATAGCGGGTACTGCGGGTTTTTCCAAGGGAAACAACACGTCCACGAGCAATTACATAGCGCCCTTCGGCGCCTGCGAACAGATCCGGTGCCGCTGTTGCAAAGATCAGCCTCGGCTCCGCCATGCCCCAGGCTCCGGCTCTTGCCTGCCGCGCCGCCGCTTCTGCCCGGCGAAGCGCGTTGGCACAGGCCTCTTGCGCATGAACCGGTGCGAACAGCGCAAGCCCCCGCTCCAGCTGCTCCGCCTGCAGAAGATTTTTGGCACCCATCGTGCCCGAAACGATCCAGGCCGGGATCTCGCCCCAGCGGTTCTCCGGCCCGAGCGGCACGGCGAAATGGTGCGCCGCAGCCTTTTCGGTTTCATCGAGCGCCATCACACGGTCTTGCCCCGGCAGGTGCAGATCGCTGGCAAAATAGGCCTTGCCGCTCTCATCCACGAAGGTGCCGTCAGCCGGGCGATAGGTCACGGATATAAGTTCAGGCTCCGGACCGAGGCACGCGCCCAGGACATCATCCGGCTGCGCGGGCTCAGGCCCGGCAGGAGAAGACACGTGTGTGGCGATGCTCGGCCCAACGCGCAGGGCTTTTGAAGAAACGGCGGTGACGGCCGCACTTGCCGCCGCAAGCATGGCGGGTGCCGCCAGCATTTCCGCGCTTTGCGCCGTTGAGGAAAGCAGCAGTGGAGCTGCCATTGCCGCCAGGAGTGCCGCGAACAAGGCTGCCAGACGATGGACCGTGCCCGTACCGGCGTTTGCCAACGAAGCCAATATCAAACGCTTACCCTGCACCGTCTCCCCGTTCTGCCCCATTACCGCGCGCAGCCGCCTTTAAGGCCGCGGCAGATCACCTGCACCGCCCGCTCCCGGGCGCTCATTGGGGCGACGCCGAACGGCAAACGCTGACGCGTCCGCTGCCAGGTCTCCGGCCAAGCTTCAAGAAAGCGGTCACATGAATGTCCTTGCTACGCACGGAATACGGCAAGTCCAAGACAATCCTGCAAAATCCGGGAATGCGCTTGAGCTCCGCCATTCTTAAGGGTCGCCATGGCGGAAAAATCATGCTAATCGACCGAAGCCGATTGAGGGCCCCGTAGCTCAGCAGGATAGAGCATCAGATTCCTAATCTGAGGGTCGCGCGTTCGAATCGCGCCGGGGTCACCAGATTTTTTAAAATTCCAAAGTTTTGAATTTGAGCTTCCAAAATCATTGAATTTTCGGAGCTTTTGGTAACTGCCCAAAATATTGCGACCCAAAAGTTATGTAAGACAATAGCTTACGTGGAAAAGCTTTGAGGTTTCCACCTCGCCCTTGATATTAAGAAATGCTTGTTCTGGCAATCAACATCAAACCGATAGGTGCAGTGGACAAAATTACTCAATTTAGCAGATAATTGGTTCCGTGATTCTCGTAAGGACCATGTTAGTGACTAGCAAAGAAAACTCTTTCGTAGCATATTCAAGCCGCGATCCAGAAAATGCTGACCTAATATTAGAGGGTGTAAAGCGGGCAAATTCTGTTGATGCTTGTGAGTATCACTTTGAACCTTGGGCATTTAACGACATCACAGGTAAACCGCTGATATCACCTGTTTTGGAGAACATTGAAAAAGCTCCCTTTATTGTTGCCGATATTACCTTTCTGAACCTTAATGTCGTTTACGAAATAGGCTTTGCTATCGGCGCTCGCAAACGCGTTGTCCTTATTCGGAACGCCGAAATCGACGGTGATTTCGAGCTATCAAAGAGAGTGGGCATTTTCGATACTTTGGGATTTTCTAGTTATCACAGCAGCGAAGACATAAGAAACAAGCTCACTAGTTTCATTGAAAAGCAACCGTTGCCTATAAACGACACACTGGACCGAAGATCTCCTGTTTATATTCTTCCTAGTAGCAAAAATACTACCGCATCTACTAGCTTGATAGCCAGAATAAAAAGGGCTCGCTATCGTTTTCGCTCTTTCGTTTCTTCAGAAGACATTCGCCTTTCGGCAACTGACGCAATAAGCCAAGTCGCCAAATCCGCAGGTGTAGCAGCTCTACTGGATAACAATAACAACGAGCAAGATATTCGAGCTATGTTCGTCGCCGGACTTGCAGATGGAATGCAGAAGCCGCTGTTATTTTTATGCCCTTATTCGGAACTAGCGCCACTCGATGTACGCGACGAAGTAAAACTCTATAAGACAGAAGCGGATATCGCCGAGTTTGTTGCCGATTTTTGCCCGGAAATCAACGCAAAGATGCAAGAAGGCATCAGCTCTAACGTTGTAGCTCAGAATTTACTTGCCAGCGTTTCCGTAGGAGACTCGACTGCGGAAAATGAAATGACAACATTGGAAAAATATTACCTCCAAACTGATCAATTTCTGAGGTCTTCCAGAGGAGAGGTCAATCTGGTCGTTGGACGGAAAGGCTCTGGCAAAACCGCACTTTTTATTAGGCTTCGCGACACCATTAGGTCGGACAAACGCAATATAGTGGTCGATTTAAAACCAGAGAGCTACGAATTATTGAAGCTAAAAGACGAGATTTTGGACAAACTCGCCGAAGGATCCAAACAACACCTTATAACCGCTTTCTGGGAGTACCTAATTTTATTGGAAGTCTCCTATAAAATACTAGAAAAAGACAACAAAACTCATCGAAACAACCACCTCACAAGAGGTCTTTATGAAGACTTAAATGAAGTTTATCATGAAGATCAAGATATTGCTGATGGCGATTTTTCTGAGCGCGTCATGCAACTTAGCAATCGCGTGCTCGCAAGAAGTCATGACAAATTAAGAGGGAAAGGTGAAACAGCTAAGCTTTCGAACGCGGACATTACAGAAATTGTGTACTCACATGACATAAGAAAATTGAAAGACCTTTTACAAGACTACTTGGATCATAAGCAAAGCGTTTTAATACTTTTTGATAATTTGGATAAAAGCTGGTCTACGGTTGGTGTGGACAAAGCCGATGCGACGACTCTTCGCTGCCTAATTGACGCAGGGAGAAAGGTCGAGAGAGACATGCAACGACGAGGACACGCATTTCGGTGTATTATTTTCGTTCGCAACGATGTCTACGAACATCTCATGCAGAACTCTCCCGACTATGGAAAGGAAATGAGGGTTACACTTGATTGGAGCGATCATGATTTACTTAGAGAAATGCTGCGCCTTCGCTTGCTATCAGAAATAGATCAAGTGCCGGAAGATGCAAAATTTTCAGAAATATGGTCACTTATCTCCGCTTCCCATGTTTTCGGAGAAGAGTCTTCTAATTTTATCATCGATAGATCTCTAATGAGACCTCGTAACGTATTGAAATTCTTCAACCATGCTCGTGGATTTGCGGTAAATTTACGAAAAGAAAAGATTGATCAAGACGATTATTTGAAAGGTCTAAAAGCTTATTCACAAGATCTATTGATTGAATTGGACCGTGAACTAAGCGACGTTTATCCGGTCGCAAAAGATTTATTATATCACTTTATTGATTGTAAATCCGAGATTTCTGCAGAAGATCTTACTGACATAATGTGCAGTGCTGACATACCACGTGAAAAGCAAGATAATATACGTGATTTTCTTCTTTATCATGGTGTTTTGGGGTTAAACACAATTGATGGTGGACAGTATATTTTTGACGTAGGGTATGATCTAAAACAATTGGTTTATCGAATGAAGAGAATGGGAACCGAGTTGAGCTTTGTTATGAATCCAGCGTTTGGCCCAGCCCTTGAAATTAAAGATCGTCTTTTTGAAGGGCAGAAATCGTTGGTTTTTTGAGTTTTTTACTTCATTCGATTGCGAATAGATCAGGAAACATCAATATTTCCTAGAAAAATTGTAATTGCAGCAAAATATAGGTAACTTTTTCAACAGTGACGAATAGTTCTTATTATTAAACACGAACGGCGCGGGTTTTCACCAGCGCCGACGGATATATTCACGAACACTATCAATTATGCCGGCCCGCGGACGGCACGCGCCTGCGCGAAAACCTGCACCTGGCGGCTTCCGAAACCCCTTAGGGCGTAACGGGCGTGTGCAGCGTCGTTACCGGAAGACCTGAAGTGACGGTGTGATCGGTGAGTTGAAGGCTGGGGTTGGTGGCCTTGGTGGCGGCGACACCGGCGAGGACGAGGGTGACGACGGCGATGCTCCAGAATTTCATGGGTCTGCTCCATTCAGCTGATGCCGGACCTGCCGGGACAGGCGCCGACCCTTTGAGCCGATGAATCGCTCTTCGACTTTCGTCTATATTAGACTTTAGGATGACAGGGCGCAATGCCGTAAAGTTACTTATGTCTTAAGTAATTATTTTAAATAGCTTTTTCTATTTCGCCGCGACAACGAATTTGCCCGTTCGGCTGAATCTGCCCGTCCCCGCTGCAGAAACGCGGATTCTCTGGAGGAAAGCGGACATACGCGACGTCACATCTCATTCGACGCGGTCAGAGCCGGCCCCTGCGCGCGGGCATGACCCGTTCAGCGGCCGAATTCCTGACTGTCGTGGCGACCGGCTTAAGCCTGGCGTGGACGGCGGCGCTCTGCCGCCAGGTCCTTGGTGTAGGCAGCCAGTGCTTCCAGCTGGCGGGAGGCCTGCGAGGCGTCGCCTGCTTCGAGGGCTGCGGCCAGGGCAGCGTGCAGATCGGCGATGCGCTCGCGGTCGCGCAGGCGGTAGACCAGCATGTTCATGAGCGGCTGCATCGCCTCGAAGGCGGCCGCGAGCTGGAACGTCAGGATCGGATTGCCTGTTGCGCGCGCGATCGCCGAGTGAAAGGCAACGTCCGAGGCACAGAAGTCTTCGTCGCTTGTAAGCTTGTCGCGCTGGCGGACGATTTCCCTGGCAAGCTCATCAAGCTCGCTGCCGCCGCGCCTGGCGGCAGCCAGTGGCAGGGCCGCTGCTTCCAGAGCGAAACGGGCCTCGATCGCGTCTTCCAGCGGAATGTTGTTCATGCCGATAAGAAGACGGGTGGTGGTCATCAAGTGGTCCTGGGCGTCCGCCCAAGTCAGCCGGTTGACGAAAGCCCCGCCGGAAGAACCGCGTTCGCTGCGGATGAGGTTTTGCGCTGCGAGGCGCTTCAAGGCTTCGCGCACCGTCGAGCGGGAAACGCCGAAGCGCTCGGCCAGCTCGGCTTCACTCGGCAGGCGCTCCTCGCCGGCAAGGCGGCCTTCCAGAATGGCATCACGGATGGCATTGGCGATCTGGACCGACAGGCCTTCTCTTTGAATCGTTTGGAATTCGATCGCCAACACCAGCTCCAGATCTCTTTTCGACAGGCTGCCAAAGCTAATGAGGCGCGTCACATCGGTCAATCGAATTGTTTAAATGTCTGACAATTAAATGTTTGACTTTTGTCCGATCTCCTCGCAGCCTAGGAAGCATCAGATATGGAGGAGCGGGTGGAGACGGTTGAGCGGCTGTTGCCCGGCCACAGAACCCTGTGGCTGACATTCTATGCCGGTATTCTGACGGCCTGGGGCGCGCTGCTTGCCATGCAGGCGGCCGTGACAGGTGGAGTGGATTCCGGCCTGCCCGCAGCGTTGCTTTTGTTGTGCACGCAGTCGGCGGCGGAGGCAGGCCTTGGGTCCGCCGTCCTGATGTGGGCGCTCATGAGCCTGGCGATGATGGCCCCGACCGCCTTTCCCGCTTTCCGCACCTATGCGGACCTCACTCAGGCCGCCGCCTCCGGCAGCCGTCCGCTGGCCGCCCTGATCGGAGGTTACCTCGTTGTCTGGCTGGGCTTTGCCGCGATTGCGGCCGTGCTGCAGACCGCCCTGGCCGCACAGGGCCTCATAGATCCGTTTGGCCGGTCGACTTCGATCGGGCTCAACGGTCTGCTGCTGGTGCTAGCCGGGGCCTATCAGTTCAGTCCGCTGAAAGACGCCTGTCTCAGCTCCTGCCGCAATCCGCTGACCTTCTTCTTTGCCCACTGGCAGCCGGGCACCCGGGGCGGCTTCAATCTGGGCCTCAGGCTCGGCACCGTCTGCCTCGGCTGCTGCTGGGCCCTGATGCTGCTCGCCTTTGTCGCCGGCACCATGAACCTCGCCTTCATGGGCCTCGCCATGGTGCTGATGACGCTTGAAAAACTGCCCGCCATCGGCGCGAAACTCAGCGCACCGCTTGGCGTTTTCCTCATTCTGGCTGGCCTGGTTACCCTCGGCCTGCCGCTGACAACCATAAACCTCTAGGGAGAAACAAGAATGTCAGGCTGGGCCATACGCGGCGAACTGATCCTCAACTGCAACTGCACGGTCTTCTGTCCCTGCGTCGTCTCCCTCGGCAAGCACCCGCCGACGGAAGGCTACTGCCAGGCCTGGGCCGGCATCCGCATCGACGAAGGCCACTATGAGGGCGAGGACCTGTCCGGCCTTAATGTCGGCCTGGTTCTGGAAATCCCAGGCCTGATGGCGCGCGGCAACTGGAAGGCCGCCGCCTATATCGACGAGCGGGCGTCCGAGGCTGCCTATGAGGGCCTGCTCAAGATCTTCTCCGGCCAGGCCAAGGGCACGACCGGCCTCTTCAAAGTGCTGGTCAGCGAGTTCCTGGGCGCCGAACGCGCGCCTGTCTCCTATACCAATGAAGGCAAGAAGCGCCGGTTGATCGTCGGCAAGGCCATCAAGGGCGAAGTGGAACCCGTGCGCGGCGCCAATCCGGACGAGGATATTGTCGTCAGGAACACCGAGTACTGGATGGGTTCCGACATCACGGTCGCAACCGCGACGCAAGGGAGGGTGCGCGCCTATGGCCGCGTCTGGGACTTCGACGGCCGCAGCGCCGAAATCTGCCAGATCGACTGGTCCGGCCCTGCCGCTGAGCAGGCTGCATAAGGCCAAGGAGGTTGCCATGCAGGTTCCCGCAATTTCCATCTCGCGCCGCACGCGCAAGACACCGTTCTCAAGGCGTGTCCAGGCGGCCGGGGTCAAGGGCTACACGGTCTATAACCATATGCTCCTGCCCACTGTATTCGACAGTATCGAAGCGGATTACCATCATCTGAAAAAAGACGTTCAGGTGTGGGATGTGGCCTGCGAACGGCAGGTGGAATTGTGGGGGCCTGACGCTGCGCGTCTCGCCCAGATGCTGACGCCGCGGGACCTCTCCGGCATGACCGCGGGCCGCTGTTATTATACGCCCATGGTCGATGAAACCGGCGGCATGCTCAACGACCCGGTCACCACAAAACTTGCCGAGGACAAGTTCTGGGTGTCGGTGGCCGACAGCGATCTCCTGTTCTGGATCAAGGGCCTTGCCCATGCCTATCGGCTGGAGGTCGATGTCGACGAGCCGGACGTCTCGCCGCTCGCGATCCAGGGCCCGAAGGCGGAGGACCTGGTCGCCCGGGTGTTCGGCGAACGCATTCGCGCAATCCGTTTCTTTCACTTCGACTATGTAGAGTTCGAGGGCAAGAAGCTGGTCCTCGCCCGCTCGGGCTATTCCAAGCAGGGGGGCTTTGAGCTTTACGTGGAAGACTCCCGTCTCGGCGAGCCGGTCTGGGACGCCTTCATGGCAGCAGGGGAAGACCTTAACGTACGTGCCGGCTGTCCGAACCTGATCGAGCGCATCGAAGGCCAGTTGCTTTCCTACGGCAACGACATGACCCGCAACAACACGCCGCATGAATGCGGCCTCGGCCGGTTCTGCCAGACCAAGGATGCCATCGGCTGTGTCGGCCGCGACGCCTTGCTGCGGGTCGCGGTGGAGGGCCCGGTGCGGCAGATCCGCAGCCTTGCCATTGACGGCGATCCGGTGCCGCCCTGTGACGAGCTCTGGCCGATCATTGCCGGTGGCCGTCAGGTCGGCACCATCAGCTCCGCTGTCTATTCCCCCGATTTCCGCACCAATGTCGCCATCGGCATGGTGCGCATGACCCATTGGGACGACGGCACCAAGGTCCAGGTCGACACGCCGCACGGCATGCGGACCGCAACCGTATGGGAGACGCCGTTTTCCAATCAGGGAGCTTAGGATGAAGCAGCATTACGACGCCTTCGCCAGGGCGTCCGCCAACCACGTGCCGCTGTCGCCGCTGTCCTTTCTGGAGCGCACCGCCGCGATCTTTCCGGATCGCACTGCGCTCATCTACAATGAACGGCGTTTCACCTGGCGGGAGGTGATGGACCGTGTCCGGCGCGTTGCCTCCAGCCTGACACGGCTCGGCATCGGACAGGGGGACACGGTCGCCGTGATGGCGGCCAACACGCCGGAGCTGTTCGAGCTGCATTACGCAGTGCCGCTGACCGGCGCCGTGCTCAACACCATCAACACCCGCCTGGAGCCGGAAACGGTCGCCTATATCCTTGACCATGGCGACGCCCGGCTGGTGATCGCCGACACGGCCTTTTCCGGTGTCATCAAAGGCGCCCTTCAGCTGAACGGCAAGGCCCTCGCCACCATAGACATCGTCGATCCGGACGGGCCGGGCGGCGACAGGATCGGCTCTGAAACCTATGAGGAACTTGTCACGTCGGGAGATCCGGGATTTGCCTGGGCCGGACCGGACGACGAATGGGCCGCGCTGGCGCTGAACTACACTTCCGGCACGTCCGGCCGGCCGAAAGGTGTCGTCTATCACCACCGCGGCGCTTATCTGATGGCCATGGGAACGCCTGTTGCCTGGGAACTGCCCCGCCATCCGGTCTATCTCTATTCCGTGCCCATGTTTCACTGCAATGGCTGGTGCCATGCCTGGACCATGACCTTGATGGCAGGCACCATCGTGTTGATCCGCCAGATTACCGGGGAAGCCGTCTTCAGGCTGATAGCCGAGCACGGCATCACGCATCTCGGCGGCGCGCCGGTTGTCCTGTCGATGCTGATCAACACGCCGGAAGCGCAGACGGTATCCCTGCCGCGCAAGGTGAAGATCCTGACCGCTGGCGCGCCGCCGCCCGCCACCGTTCTGGCGAGCGTCAAAGAACTCGGATTTGAGGTGATGCAGGTCTATGGCCTGACGGAAACCTACGGCCATGTCGCCCAGTGCCTGTGGCAGGAGGATTGGGACCGCCTTTCGCCTGACGAGCAGGCCGAGCGCCAGTCCTGGCAAGGGGTCGGCTTCCCGATGACAGAGACCATCGACGTTGTCGACCGCGACAGCGGCAAGCCGGTTCCCCCTGACGGCGAGACGCAAGGAGAGATCGTCATTCGCGGCAATACGGTCATGAAAGGCTATTACAAGAACCAGGACGCAACCGCGGAAGCGTTTTCAGGCGGCGCCTTCAGATCGGGCGATGCGGCAGTGCGACATCCCAACGGCTATATCCAGATCCGTGACCGGCTGAAGGATGTGATCATCTCCGGCGGCGAAAACATTTCTTCCGTCGAGGTCGAGGGCATCTTGCACCGGCATCCGGATGTGGTTCTGGCGGCGGTGGTTGCCCTGCCGGACGAGAAATGGGGCGAGGTCCCCTGCGCCTTCGTGGAGCTGAAGGAGGGCAGCCTTGAAACCGAGGCGAGCCTGATCGCGTTCTGTAAAGAACATATGGCCGGGTTCAAGCGGCCCAAGAAGATCGTTCTGACCGAGCTGCCCAAGACGGCGACCGGCAAAATCCAGAAATACGTCCTGCGCCAGGAAGCCAGGGCAATGACCGAGACCACCAGATAACGGGATTGAGGCACATGACTTTCAAAGCGCTCATCGTAGACAAGGACGCGGACGGCAACACCTCTGCCGCCATCGAGGACATCGACGAGACCCGGCTGCCGGAAGGCGACGTGACCGTAGCCGTCGACTATTCCACGCTCAACTACAAGGACGGGCTCTGCCTCGGGCCGGGCGGCGGGCTCGTCCGTACCTATCCCCATGTCCCGGGGATCGACTTTGCCGGCACGGTCGAGGAAAGCTCCGACGACTGGTACAAGCCCGGCGACAAGGTGGTGCTGACCGGCTGGCGGGTCGGCGAGGCCTGGTGGGGCGGCTATGCCCAGAAGGCGCGGGTCAAGGGCGAGTGGCTGGTGCCGCTGCCCGAAGGCATTTCCACCCGCAACGCCATGGCGATCGGCACAGCGGGCTTTACCGCCATGCTGGCGGTGATGGCGCTGGAAGAACACGGTTTGAAACCGGAAAACGGACCGGTGCTGGTGACCGGCGCCGCCGGTGGCGTCGGTTCGGTCGCAACCGCCATCCTTGCCAATCTCGGCTATGAGGTTGCCGCGGTCACCGGCCGCGAAAGCACCTGGGACTATCTCAAGTCCCTCGGCGCGTCCCGGGTCGTGCCGCGCGACGATGTCGCCGAACCGGTGAAAAGGCCGCTCGAAAGCGAGACCTGGGCCGGCTGCGTCGACGCAGTCGGCGGACCGATGCTGGCGCGGATCCTCGGCCAGATGAAATACGGCGCCTCGGTTGCCGCGGTCGGCCTTGCCGGCGGCGCCAACCTGCCGGCAACCGTCATTCCGTTCCTGCTGCGCGGGGTCAATCTTCTTGGTATCGACAGCGTCATGAAACCCTATGACGGCCGCCTGAAGGCGTGGGAACGGCTGGCAAAGGACCTGCCGATGGACAAGCTCGAGGCGATGATCCAGCCGGCAACCCTGGCAGACCTGCCGCAGCTTGGCGCGGATATCCTGAAAGGACAGGTCAAGGGCCGCGTCGTTGTCGACGTGAACGCCTGATTGCAGACCTGAATGAATTTGGGGCGGTCAGTCCGCTGGCCGCCCGTAGTGCATCTTCAGAAAATCGATCATCACCCGCACCTTCTGCGGCAGATAGGACCGGCTCGGATAGAGCAGCCAGGCCGCCGTCTCGAATGATGCCGCCGCGCAGGCATGGTCCGGAAAGAGATCGACCAGGGTTCCGTTCCGGAGATCCCGCTGCACCAGCATGATCGGCAAAAGGGCAACGCCCATGCCGAGCCGCGCCGCCGAGCGGATCGACAAGGCATTCGAGATCACCGTCGCACCGCCGACGGGTACGCTGAAGGGCTCTTCATTCCCCTTTTCCCGAAACTGCCAGTAGGTGCGAAACCCCGGAATGGCGAACCGGATGCACTCACGTTCGGCGAGATCATTCGGGTGCGTAACCGGGCCGGTTTTCCTTAAATATTCCGGCGAGGCGACCACCCGGTAACTGGTGGTCATCAGCTTCGCGACGATCCAGTCGCCCTGCGGCATGGACCCGAACCGGACGGCAAGGTCGATGCCGTCCGCGGTAAGATCGAGATTCGCATCGGAGGCCAGGAGCTCGATATCGATCTCCGGATATGTGTCGCGAAATTCCGGAAGGACGGGTATCAGACATTCCTGCACGAAGGAAATGCTGGCCGTCATCCGGAGCGTGCCGCGCGGCGAGACCGCATTTGTGCGGGCTTCGTCCCCGGCGGCCTCCAGTTCCTCGACCAGCGGGGCGATACGGTTGAGATAGAGTTCTCCCTCGCCGGTCGGTGCAAGGCTCCTCGTGCTTCGCTGAAAAAGCCGGAACCCGACATCCTGTTCCAGCTGGGCAATCACGCGGGATACGCTGGACGCGTCGAGATCCAGAAGCCGGGCGACAGCGGCAAAGCTGCCGAGATCCCGGACGAGCAGGGCGGTTTTGAGTGTCGAGAGTTCCATTCATGCAATATGCGCACGAGTTCGATGCGTTGCGACCTATTTTTCGCAATCACGCAAGAAACTAGATCCAACCTGTCACCAGAACAGGAGGCAAGTTCATGACCCAGTTGCTCCGCATCAATTCCAGCTCGCGCCTTGAAGGCTCTCATTCCGCCGCCCTTGCCGATACTTTCGAGGCGGCCTACCGCCAAAAACATCCCGGTTGCCGGGTCGTGACCCGCAGCGTTGCCGACGGGTCGATCCCTTTTATCGGCCAGAAGACGATCGAGGGCTTCTATGCACCGCAGGATGCCTTGACCGCGGACATGGTGGATGCCACCGCGTTGTCCGATGAGTTGATCAGCGAATTGCAGGCGTCGGATACGCTGCTGCTCGCCGTGCCGATCTACAATTTTTCCATCCCGGCAGCCCTCAAGGCCTGGGTCGACCAGATCATGCGGATCGGCCATACCTTCTCCATGGGTGAGGCAGGCTTCAGCGGCCTTTTGAAGACGCGGCGCGCAATAATTGTCTGCGCCTATGGTGCGGAAGGCTATCTGGCGGACGAACCCTTTGCGGCGGCCAATTTTGTCCAGCCGTATCTGGAGTTCGTGCTGTCGTTTCTCGGCATCGCCGACATCGAGTTTGTCCATGTGCAGGGAACGGCAACCGCCGCGCCGGAGATCTTCGAAAAACGGCTGGAAGAGGCCAGAAACGCCGCAAGACTCGCCGCCTGACCCGCCTCCAGAAGCATGTCGGCAGCCGGAATCCCTGCAAGCGCGAGAAATCGGGCGCAAATGCCGGGATTCCGGTTGCTTTTGGCGGGAAGCTCCCATATAAGCGCCCGGTCCAGAGTCGTCCGGCTCGTCGTGGGCTGGTTTTCTGCATCCTGATGCGAACCCTCCCCGGCAACCAAGGGCATGCCGTGTCGGCTCTGAATGCACCAACAAAAGAGTATCTGCCGCAAGGCGGATGCACCAAGGAAAGGATGCAAAATGCCCAAGCTGAAGACGAAATCCGGCGCCAAGAAGCGCTTCAAGGTGACCGCAACCGGCAAGGTGAAAACCGCGCAGGCCGGCAAGCGTCACGGCATGATCAAGCGCACGACCAAGTTCATCCGCAAGGCCCGTGGCACGACCACGCTGAGCCCGCAGGATGCGAAGATCGTGAAGCAGTTCCTGCCTTACGCCTAAAGCCAGCCCCGAAGGAGATCACCTAAATGTCACGCGTCAAACGGGGCGTTACCGCCCACGCTCGCCACAAGAAAGTTATTAAAGCCGCCAAGGGTTACTATGGCCGCCGCAAGAACACCATCCGCGTCGCCAAGCAGGCCGTCGAGAAGGCAGCACAATACGCCTATCGCGACCGCAAGACCAAGAAGCGCAACTTCCGTTCGCTCTGGATCCAGCGCATCAATGCGGCAACCCGCATGCACGGCCTGACCTATGGCCGCTTCATCGACGGTCTGAACAAGGCCGGCATCGAAGTCGACCGCAAGGTCCTCTCGGATCTGGCCATCCATCAGCCGGAAGCTTTCAAGTCTCTGGTCGAAAAGGCACAGGGCGCTCTGGCAGCCTGAGGCTTTCGAAATACGTGAATTACAAAAACGCGGTCCCCGGGGCCGCGTTTTTTTGTTTCCGGCTGTCATCCGGCTAACAAAACAGCTCTGGAGAGTGGTGACGCAAGGTTCTCTTTTCTATTGCATTGGCCAAGACGCGAAGCTTAACCTGTCAGATCCGACAGGGCTCTCCCAACGGAATCCCTGCGGTTATTAAGGAGGGCTGGAGCCATGCACTATATCGAGGCGTTCTTTGCGCTGATCGGCGATCTGACGTGGGGATGGGCACTCATCCCGTTTCTGGTGGTCATCGGCGTTTTCTTCACCGTCACCACCGGCTTTGTCCAGTTCCGCTTCTTTTTGCGCATGTTCCGGGTTCTGTCCACCAAGAACCAGTCCGGCGATCCCAACGCGATTTCAGCCCGTGAGGCGCTGCTCCTGTCCGTCGGCGGGCGTGTCGGCGGCGGCAACATTGCCGGGGTGGCCGTTGCGATCACGCTCGGCGGGCCAGGCGCCGTCTTCTGGATGTGGGCCATCGCCCTTGTCGGCATGGCGACCAGCCTGATCGAATGTTCCCTTGCGCAGCTCTACAAGCGCTCCGCCGGCGACGGCACCTACCGCGGCGGCCCGGCGCGAACCATCATTCACGGCCTTGGCCGCGACTACCGCTGGCTGGCGGTGCTTTACGCCATCTGCCTGATGGCCTCGTTCGCGTTCGGCTTCAACGCCTTCCAGGGCAACACGGTGGCAGGCGCCGCGGAGGAAAGCCTCGGCATCGGACGGCTTTGGACCGGGATCGGCCTGACCGCACTCACCGGCCTGATCGTCTTCGGCGGCATCCACCGCATCGCCAAGGCGGCCGATATCATCGTGCCCATCATGGCAATCGGTTACATCGGCATTGCGCTGGTGATCATCGTCATCAACATCACCGAGATCCCGGCTGTTCTCTACACCATCGTCGCCAATGCACTCGGCTTCGAGGAAGTGGTCGGCGGCGGCATGGGCGCCGCGCTGGCGCAGGGTCTGCGCCGCGGTCTCTTTTCCAACGAGGCCGGCCTCGGCTCCGCACCCAACGTCGCCGCCACCGCGGACGTGCGCCATCCGCTCAGCCAGGGCATCACCCAGTCCTTCTCGGTCTTCATCGACACCATCATCATCTGCACCTGCACGGCCCTGGTCATTCTTCTGGGCGACGTCTATGTACCCGGCGCCGAGGGTGTCGACGGCGTCGTGCTCACCCAGCAATCCCTCGCCTCTCATCTCGGCGCGTGGACCAGCTACTTCCTCACCGGCGCTGTGCTGCTGTTCGCTTTCTCGTCGATCATCTACAACTACTATCTCGGTGAAAACGCGCTCAGTTCCATGACCTCCAGCACGATGGCGCTGCAGGTCCTGCGGGTGGCGGTCATGGGAGTCGTCTTCCTGGGAGCCACCGCACCCAATGCAACGGCGGTGTTCTTCTTCTCCGATCCGCTGATGGGCGTTCTGGCCGTCGTCAACCTGCTGGCGCTGATGATGCTGTTCCCGACAGCCAAGCGGATCCTGGAAGACTTCAAGCAGCAATTGCGCGAAGGCATTGCCCGGCCGGTCTTTGATCCGGACAAGTTCGCCGATCTCGACATCGACAGAACCGCCTGGACCGGCAAGGCTCCGGATTGATGCAAACAAGGGCTACGGAAATCAGATGCGCGGCCGCAAGCCGCGCATTGAAGTCTTAAGAAGGCGGTTCTTTTCATGCGTCATCCCGGACGCAGCGAAGCGGCGATCCGCGGCCGGAGAACCCGAGGGCTCCCGGTGTCAATTGCAGGTCATGTCAATGGGATGGCGGCGCACCGGTCCCGGCTCGCGCTGCGCTTGGCCGGGATGACGGTAGCGAGCGTTTAATGCGTGCGCGTTCATTTGAATTCACGTGACCCGCTTTATTTCTTTTTTGACGCACGGCTTTTTGCGAAAAACCGGAACCCACATTTTCGCGAAGTACTCCGGGTTCCCCTTCCATCAGATCGGACCTGAAGCCCGTCCTGTTGGGTCAGGAGCGTTTCACGAGCTGTAGACGGCCCGATCCGGCTGGGCGGCGAGCAGCGCCGATTTCAGTTTTTCCATGGCCCGGCTCTCGATCTGCCGCACCCGCTCCTTCGAAATGCCGAGCTTTTCGCCGAGGGATTCCAGCGTTGCCCCGTCTTCGGTCAGGCGGCGCTCGCGCACGATCCTGAGTTCGCGCTCGCTGAGCACCTCAAGCGCCGATGACAGCCAGCGGTGGCGGCGCTCTGAATCGATCTGACCGGTCACGATCTCGTCGGGAAGCGGGGCTTCGGAGACCAGAAAATCCTGCCGGTCGGCGCTGGAGCCCTCGCTGTCAGTCACCGGTGCGTTGAGCGAGGTGTCCGGCCCGGACAGGCGTGCGTTCATCAGGGCGACATCGGCCTGTTTCACGCCGATGGCATCGGCGATCTTCTGATGCAGCTCGCTGTCGGTGAGCGGGGTCTGGTTGCTGGAAAGCTTTGCACGCAGCCGGCGCAGATTGAAGAAAAGCGCCTTTTGCGAAGACGATGTGCCACCGCGCACGATCGACCAGTTGCGCAGGATATAGTCCTGGATCGAGGCACGGATCCACCAGGTGGCATAGGTGGAAAAGCGCACTTCCCGGTCGGGCTCGAACCGGGCGGCAGCTTCCAGGAGACCGACATGACCTTCCTGGATCAGGTCGCCGAGCGACAGGCCGAAGTTGCGGAAACGGGAGGCCACGGCAATCACGAGCCGCATATGCGACAGCGACAGCTTTTCCAGGGCTTTCTCGTCCCGGTGGTCCCGCCATCGGATCGCAAGCTCCAGTTCCTCCTCACGGGTGAGGTAGGGCGCTTTCATTGCGACCTGGACCAGCTGCCGTTTTTCGCTCATGGACATGATCGACGCTCCGATATTGGAATCGGGGAAATTACGTACCGGGTGACAGGTTAGATCACTTAGTGCTGCCGTTGGGGCAGTTTTTGTGCACTTTCGCGTGAACGGAGCGCGAGGACGCTGAGGGCGCTACCGGTGGGCAAGCGGGAAAAAACGACAAGACGGCAAAGACTTCTGCCGTTTCTTCGGGTCCATAGTGTCTCAGATGGTGGCAGGTGGGCGGAAATGAAAAGGGCCCGGATTGCTCCGGGCCCTTGACTGGTTCTGAACGAATGTTCCGCCGGATCAGGCGGCTTCTTCCTTGTCTTCGTCCTCGTCCGCGGCAGCATCCGCTGCTGCTTTGAGGCGGCTCGGAGACTTGGCGAGGTTCTGTTCGATCTGCTTGACTGCTTCGGTTTCGGAACACTTGTTCACCGCGGCAATCTCGCGGGCCATGCGGTCAAGCGCGGCCTCGTAGAGCTGGCGTTCGGAATAGGACTGTTCCGGCTGGTTTTCGGACCGGTAGAGGTCGCGCACGACTTCGGAGATCGCGATCAGGTCGCCGGAATTGATCTTGGCTTCATATTCCTGGGCACGGCGGCTCCACATTGTGCGCTTCACGCGCGGGCGGCCACGAACGGTTTCGAGGGCTTTCTTGACGGCTGCCGGATCGCCGAGTTTACGCATGCCGACGGACGCAATCTTGGCGACCGGGACACGAAGGGTCATCTTGTCCTGTTCAAAAACGATGACGAGCAACTCCAAAGAGTGACCTGCGACGTTCTGCTCTTCAATGGCGGTAATCTGGCCGACGCCGTGTGCCGGATAAACAATGTACTCGCCGGTTTTGAAACCTTGACGCTGCGCGGTCTTTTTGGTGTTCGTTGCCATACTCGTATTCTCTCCTGCGCAGTTGTCGGTCCGCTTGCGGGACCGGTGACGGACCGCGGCGCGGTCCCCTGTTCTTATGCGACACGAACCCCGCCGGGCGATCCATAGTGGAACGCCTGTTGATATGCGGCGTGTCAGGGCTGGTCAGTCGTCGTTTTCCACTCTAGAACCTTGATCAGTCATATGAGCTGCCGGGACCTTGATCTGTCCGGTGCTTCAAATCCGGAACAGAAAACCTAAAAGTCCATTTTGGGGGTTGTTCTCGTGGTTGGCGACTAACTTCTATACCTACCACACTTTTGTGGAAAATTAAAGTACTGAGCTTTCTTGGTGCGAAAACACAACAGCACACCTGCCGGAATGCCCCGGGCAGGTGTCTGAAACCCATGTAGAAATCGCCGTTTTCGACAGGCCGTACGCAACTTGCGTCAGTCTGCCGCACCAGCCTGAAAACGAATCAGGCAGGCGGATTCGGAGAAAAATACTTCTCGAACTTGTTTTCTTTGCCGTCAAACTCTTCGGCGTCCGGCAACGGATCCTTCTTCTCCGTAATGTTCGGCCATTTCTCCGAGTATTCGGCGTTGATCTCGATCCATTTTTCGAGGCCCGGTTCGGTATCGGGCAGGATGGCCTCGGCCGGGCATTCCGGCTCACAGACGCCGCAGTCGATGCATTCGTCCGGATTGATGACGAGGAAATTCTCGCCCTCGTAGAAACAATCCACCGGGCAGACTTCGACACAGTCGGTGTATTTGCACTTGATGCAGTTGTCCGTGACGACGTAGGTCATCGCTATCCTCATTCGGCGCCTGAACCTGGCTCGTCATAGCCCATCGGTCCAGCGGTCGGTTTCGTGCCGCTCTCAATGGAAGGCGCACGTAAAAAGTCTCATGCGCTGTTGGGTATCGCTTTTGTCAAAGCGGTGCAAGCGTTCCGGATGACGCAGTCCGGCCGAAGGAGAGAAAGTTTTTCCGAATTTCCGGCACTTGCTGAAATCTCGCGCCGCAGCGCTTTACTCTTCACCCCGAAGGGCGTCCGTCTTGCGCCGGTCGCGCTTGGTGGGGCGGCCGCTGCCGGCTTCCCGCTGGCCGGGAGCCGGCGGAGGCGGCGCTTCCTTCGGCGGAGGCGGGGGAGACAGATCCTCGTAGAGCTTGCGTGCTTCCTCGTAAGGTCCGCGCCGGGTGCCGAGCATCACCACCTTCAGAACGAGGATCCTGCGGTCGAGGGCAATGGTCAGGACGTCGCCCGCCTTCACGGTCTTGCTGGCCGAGGCGATCTTGTCCTTGTTCACCCGCACATGGCCGGATGTTGCAAGTTTCTGGGCAAGGGAGCGGGATTTGGTGACCCTGGCGTACCAGAGCCACTTGTCGATGCGCAGGCTGCCGCTGGCAGCTTGGGGATCAGGCGCTGTAATTACTTCTTGTCCTTGCTGTCCATATTCGCCTTCAGCGCCATCAGAGCGGCAAACGGCGAATTCGGATCGATCGGCTTGTCCTTCGGTGCCTTGTCGCGGCGGTTGCCGTCAAAGCCCTTCTGGCCATCCCGTGGGCCACGGCCGCGGCCGTCAAACTTCTGGCCGCCCTTGCCCGGACGCCGGTCGCCGCGGCCACCTTTCGGGCGGTCGCCCTGGTTTTCACGGTCCTGTTGACCTTGGCCATGCTGCCCCTGGCCCTGCTGACCCCGGCGGTTGTCGCCGCGGCGCTGGTCCGGACGGCCGCCGCGCGGGCGGCGGTCGTGCCGGCCCGGGCGCCAGATTTCGATGGTCACGGTTTCCGTTTCAGCTTCGCCTTCTGCAGGGGCACTTTCTGCAGCAACTGCTGCATCGCCTTCGACTGCCGGAGCGTCCGCGACAGCGGTTTCGCCAGCAGTTTCGGCAGAGGGCTCTGCGACTGCGACAGCCTCGATAGCTTCCGGCGCGGCAGCCGGTTCAGCCGTAACAGCTGTCTCGGTCACGGCATCTTCGGTGGCAGGTGCTTCAGCGCCGGTTTCGGCCGGTGCCTCGGCGGTGTTCGCCGGTGCAGCTGCTTCAGCGGGTGCAGACCCTTCCGCGGTCTCCGGCTTCGCGGTGACCGGGCGCTGGATTTCCTTCGTCTCGCAGCGATAGCCGAGCGACTTCAGGACAGCGGAGAAATCCTCGCCTGCACAGCCGAGCAGGGAGGTCATCGCAACGGTGACGGTAAAGCCGCCGCCGGTCGCGACCGCGCCGTCCGGCGGGCTCACTTCAGCATCCAGCGGTTTCCAGGCGATCAGCGGCCGGATCAGGTCGGCGAGGCGTTCCAGAATGTCGACACGCACGGCGCGCGGGCCGCAGACGCGGAAGCCGACGACCTTGTAAAGCGCCTTGTCGATGGTCTCGTCGACCGGAATGGAGGTGCGGCCGGAAGCGGAGAGCTGCGGCAGCTCGGCCATCCCGTGCATGTCCAGCGAGCCGTGCTTCAGTGCCCAGAGCTGGGCCAGCAGCTGGCTCGGAGCCGGTTTCAGGAGAGCGGGCACGAAAATCGTGTAGGCGCCGAAACGGACGCCGTGCTTACGTAGTCCGGCGCGCATGTCCTGGTCCAGCTGGCGGATCTCGTCGGCAGCTTCCTGGCGCTCCAGGATGCCGAGGCCTTCAATGATGCGGAACGCGATGCCGCGGGCAAGGCCTTCCAGCCCTTCGCCCGCTTTCAGGTCCATCAGCGGCTTCAATAGCGTGTCGATCTGGGCCTTGACCCAGAGATCGAGCCGGGTCTGGACATTGTCCCGTGCCGGGCCGGTCAGATGTTCGTCAGCCAGAAGCAGAGCTGTCGGCGCCAGCACGTCTTCACCGGCAACAAGCTTAGCCACCGGTTCGCCGCGCCAGCGGATCACAGCTTCGGACGTCAGCACGAAATCGGAATTCTCCGACTTGCCGAGCTTCTCGGCGCGGGCTTCGATTTCGGTGGTCAGGGCTTTTTGCGCGGCCGCGCGCACGGTCTTGCCGTCCGGGCCTTCGGCCGCCGCGTCGGGGGCAAACCGGAAGCCAAGCAGATTCCCGATGTGCTGACCTTCCACGAGCACATCGCCGCTCGATGTAATTTCTGCTTCCAGCATCGCGTTCTCTCTCAAACGTCGCATCAATACACTTGTCCGCCGATCGACGAAGCGCTGTGTCAGCCGCTCGTGAAGGGCGTCGGATAGTTTGTCTTCAATGCCGCGCGTCTCGCCCTGCCAGTGGGCCGGATCGGCCAGCCAGTCGGGACGATTGGCGACATAAGTCCACGTCCGGATATGAGCAATCCGGTTTGCGAGAGTGTCGATATCACCATCCGTGCGGTCTGCGAAGGCCAATTGACGCGTGAACCAGTCATCCGCGATCGCTTTGTCCCGCATCAGGTGCGTATAGATGGTGTTGAGCAGCTCTGCATGGTTTGCCGGCGCGATCTTACGATAGTCGGGGACCTGACACACGTCCCATAGCAATTCGATCGCTTTTTCGCCCCTGGCCATTCCGGATATTTCAGGATCGCGCAACAAATGTTCAAGGGCGGTGACGTCGTCGCTGACGGGTGCCCTTGCGAGACCCTCTTCCTTCGGCACGGTATCAAGGCTGTTGCGCAGGGCGTTAGCCGACGAAAAATCCAGCGCACTGTTGCGCCATTGCAGCACTTTCAGGCTGGCGAAATGGTGACTTTCGATTGCTTCGATCAAATCGTCGTCCAAGGGATCGACCCGGCCCGTCACCCCGAATGTGCCGTCCTTGGTATGTCGGCCGGCGCGCCCGGCGATCTGGCCCATCTCCGCCGGGGTCAGCTGGCGGTACTGGTAGCCGTCATATTTGCGGTTGCCCGCAAAGGCGATGTGGTGGACATCCAGATTGAGCCCCATGCCGATGGCATCGGTCGCGACCAGGTGATCGACATCTCCGTTCTGGAAGAGTTCCACCTGGGCATTTCGCGTACGCGGGCTCAGCGATCCCAGCACCACGGCCGCCCCGCCGCGCTGGCGGCGGATTAGTTCGGCGATGGAATAGACCTCGTCGGACGAGAAGGCGACGATGGCCGAGCGGGCCGGCAGGCGGGAGACCTTCTTCGATCCGGCATAAGTCAGCATCGACATACGCGGCCGCGTGACGACATTGAGCCCCGGGAGAAGCTTTTCCAGCAGCGGGCGCACGGTGGCCGCACCGAGCAGCAGGGTTTCGGACCGGCCGCGCAGATTGAGGATCCGGTCGGTGAAGACATGGCCGCGGTCGAGATTGCCCGCAAGCTGCACCTCGTCGATGGCGACGAATTCCGTATTGAGGTCCAGCGGCATCGCCTCGACCGTCGACACCCAGAAGCGCGGGTTCTTCGGAACGATCTTTTCCTCGCCGGTGACGAGCGCCACCGCTTCCGTGCCCGCGCGCTCTGCAACACGGGTATAGACCTCGCGCGCCAGAAGGCGCAGCGGCAGTCCAATCAGGCCGGAGGGCTGCGCCAGCATGCGCTCGATGGCAAGATGGGTCTTGCCGGTATTGGTCGGTCCGAGCACGGCCGTCACTGTGCGGGACCGGGTCGACGGCGGCAGCGGCAGGGTCTGGGGACGGGGCATGGGGAGGCTTGTGATCAGCTTTCTTCGGCGAGGCGCGATTGACCGGCGCCTATATCTGGTGCCGCGTGTCTAGCACAGGCATGGAGCCTGTGTCCCTAGTCTTTTGGCCAGATGGTCGGGTTTTTCCGGCACTCAAATAAGTTGTGGAGAACGACTCTGGAACAAACCGAAACCGAATCGGTGACTCCGGGCGATTCAGGATTTGTTCCCTACGACATGTGGTTTCCCGGGTGGGCGATGCCACGAAATCGTGAATCTGGCCAAGGGTTTGAGTCGTTCGCGGCAAGGCGTGGTGATTTGCCGCGAATCCGTGTCAATGATTAATTTTTGGAAAACGGCGTAAAGGCCTTGCGGGAGAGCTCCGTTTACCCTGGGACACAGGGGGAACGAATCCCGGACGAATCGCTGACTCGACGAGATTCCGGATTTGTTCCCACAAGATCTAGTGCCTTCACACTGCGAGACTTCTAGAGAATTTTTTGCTGCGTCAGCGGAAATCGTTTTGCGGCCGGGGGCGTGTGCCGAAACGGAGCAGCGGTCGCCGGGTCGCTTTCAGAGGGTATGCGTGTCGGTTTCCGCTCGGGAATTGCTGCAGTGCAATGGATCTGAAAATATTTCTCTTGCCGGGACTTAAATCAATTTGGCATTGATTTTCCGGCGTTTACGGGTGCAAACGCAAAAATATTTTCCAGGTTAAAAAAAGGACATAACGTCTGCCCCTTTTCAAGCGGGTCCGACCAAAGTAGAAATCTTGCCGAAACTGGCTCCGCGTCTTGCGTAAAATTAGGGGGAGAGGGCGTTTGGCGATAACAAAAATTCTCGTTGCTAACCGGTCCGAAATCGCGATCCGGGTGTTCCGTGCCGCAAACGAGCTCGGCATGAAGACCGTCGCGATCTATGCCGAACAGGACAAACTGGCCCTGCACCGGTTCAAGGCGGACGAGGCCTACCAGGTCGGCAAGGGACTGGGCCCGATCGAGGCATATCTTTCCATCGACGAGATCCTCCGCGTCGCCAAACTCTCCGGCGCCGATGCCATCCACCCGGGTTACGGCCTCCTGTCGGAGAGCCCTGAATTCGTGGATGCCTGCGAGGCGGCGGGCATCACCTTCATCGGTCCGAAGTCCGACACCATGCGCCGGCTGGGCAACAAGGTCGCCGCGCGCAATCTTGCCATCGAGGCTGGCGTTCCGGTGATGCCGGCAACCGACCCGCTGCCGGACGACCTGGAAGAAATCAAGCGCCAGGCGGCCGGGATCGGCTACCCGGTGATGCTGAAGGCCTCCTGGGGTGGCGGCGGCCGCGGCATGCGCGTCATTCCGGACGAGGCGACGCTTTCCAAGGAAGTTCTGGCCGCAAAGCGCGAAGCCAAGGCCGCCTTCGGTAAGGACGAGATCTACCTTGAAAAACTGGTCCAGCGTGCCCGCCACGTGGAGGTGCAGATCCTCGGCGACGGCGAGACCGTCGTGCATCTCTTCGAGCGCGACTGCTCCATCCAGCGCCGCCACCAGAAAGTCGTCGAGCGGGCGCCTGCGCCGTATCTGTCGCCGGAAAAGCGCGCGGAACTCTGTGAGTACGGCCTCAAGATCGGCCAGACGGTCGGCTATCGTGGTGCCGGTACGGTCGAGTTCCTGATGGATGCCGACACCGGCGCCATCTATTTCATCGAGGTCAATCCGCGCGTCCAGGTGGAACACACGGTGACCGAAGAAGTCACCGGCATCGACATCGTCCAGGCGCAGATCAAGATCTGCGAAGGCAACAAGATCGGCACGCCGGAAAGCGGTGTTCCCTCGCAGGACAAGATCCGCCTCAACGGCCATGCCCTGCAGTGCCGCATCACCACGGAAGATCCGGACCAGAACTTCATTCCGGACTATGGCCGCATCACGGCCTATCGCGGTGCCACCGGCTTCGGCATCCGCCTTGACGGCGGCACGGCCTATTCCGGTGCGGTCATCACCCGTTTCTACGATCCTCTGCTGGAAAAGGTCACGGCCTGGGCGCCGACGGCGGAAGATGCCCGCAAGCGCATGGACCGCGCCCTGCGCGAGTTCCGTATCCGCGGCGTTGCCACCAACCTGGTGTTCCTGGAAAACATCATCGGCCATGAGGACTTCAAGGCCAACAACTACACCACGCGCTTCATCGACGAGACCCCGGCGCTCTTCCAGCAGACCCGCCGCAAGGACCGGGCGACCAAGCTGCTGACCTATATCGCCGACGTCTCGGTGAACGGCCATCCGGAAACGAAAAACCGTGCCCGTCCACCGCAGGATGTCGCCGGTCCCGTCATTCCGGTTTTTGGCAATGACAAGCCGTCCGGTACCCGCCAGCTTCTGGATGAACTGGGTCCGAAGGGCTTCGCGGCCTGGATGAAGAACCAGACGCGCACGCTCGTCACCGACACGACCATGCGCGATGCGCACCAGTCGCTGCTGGCAACCCGCATGCGCACCCACGACATCGTCAACATCGCCGATGCCTATGCCTCCGGCCTGCCGAGCCTGTTCTCGCTGGAATGCTGGGGCGGAGCGACCTTCGATGTCGCCATGCGCTTCCTGACGGAAAGCCCGTGGGAGCGCCTGCACAAGGTCCGCGAGAAGGCGCCGAACATCCTCTTGCAGATGCTGCTGCGCGGCTCCAACGGTGTCGGCTACACCAATTATCCGGACAATGTGGTCAAGTATTTCGTGGCGGAAGCTGCGGAAAACGGCATCGACCTCTTCCGCGTCTTCGACTGCCTCAACTGGGTGGATAACATGCGCGTTTCCATGGACGCCGTCCAGGAAGCGAACAAGCTCTGCGAAGGCGTGCTGTGCTACACCGGCGACATGCTGGACAGCGCCCGGCCGAAATATGACCTGAAATACTATGTCGGCCTTGCCAAGGAACTGGAAGCCGCAGGCGCCCACATCCTCGGCATCAAGGACATGGCAGGCCTTCTGAAGCCGGAAGCCGCCAAGATCCTCGTCCGCACATTGAAGCAAGAAGTCGATCTGCCGATCCACTTCCACACCCACGACACGTCCGGCATTTCGGCTGCCACCGTTCTGGCGGCGGTCGAAGCAGGCGCCGACGCGGTCGACGCGGCGATGGATGCGCTTTCCGGCCTAACGTCCCAGCCCTGCCTCGGCTCCATCGTGGAAGCGCTGCGCGGGTCCGAGCGAGATACCGGCCTCGATGCGAAGACCATCCGCCAGATCTCCTTCTACTGGGAGGCTGTGCGCACCCAGTACCGGGCCTTTGAAAGCGACCTGCGCTTCGGGGCGTCGGAAGTCTATCTGCACGAGATGCCGGGCGGCCAGTTCACCAATCTCAAGGAACAGGCCCGTTCTCTGGGCCTCGAAACCCGCTGGCACGAAGTCGCCCAGGCCTATGCCGACGCCAACCAGATGTTCGGCGACATCGTCAAGGTAACGCCGTCCTCGAAAGTGGTGGGTGACATGGCGCTGATGATGGTCAGCCAGGGGCTGACGGTCGCCGATGTCGAGGACCCCGCCAAGGACGTCGCCTTCCCGGACAGCGTCGTGAAGATGCTGCACGGCGATCTCGGCCAGTCCCCCGGCGGCTGGCCGGCGGCGCTGCAGAAAAAGGTGCTGAAGAACGAGACGCCGATCACCGTGCGGCCGGGCTCGCTCCTGAAGGACGCCGATCTCGATGCGGAGCGGAAGGCTGCTTCCGACAAGACAGGTCACGGCATCAGCAACACGGAGCTTGCCTCCTATCTGATGTATCCCAAGGTCTTCACCGATTTCGACAAGGCCCAGCAGCAATATGGACCGACCTCCGTGCTGCCGACGCCGGTCTATTTCTATGGCCTGGAGCCCGGTGACGAGATCTCGGTGGATCTGGAAGCCGGCAAGACGCTGGTCATCCGCTGCCAGGCGATCGGCGAGACCGACGAGAAGGGCGAGAAGAAGGTCTTCTTCGAGCTCAACGGCCAGCCGCGCAACGTCAAGGTGCCGGACCGCGCCCATGGCGCCACGGGCGCTGCCACCATGCGCAAGGCCGAGGACGGCAACGCCGCCCATGTCGGCGCGCCGATGCCGGGCGTCATCTCCACGGTCGCGATCGCGAGCGGCCAGGACGTGAAGGCCGGCGACGTGCTGGTGTCCATCGAAGCCATGAAGATGGAAACCGCGCTCCATGCCGAGCGCGACGGCAAGGTCAAGGAAGTCCTGGTCTCGCCAGGCTCCCAGATCGACGCCAAGGACCTTCTGGTGGTGTTCGAAAGCTGATGTGAAAAGCCGCCCGGGTGTGAGCGTTCGGGCGGTTTCTTCCAGATAGATTGTTTGCTCTCCGCCCGTCATTCCGGACAAGTGAGGCGCAGCCGATCGCCGATCCGGAATCCAGACATATTTCGCGCTGCAAGCGCGTCACTATTCCAACTTGGGTGTTCGCTGCGCTCACGCTGACATCTGGATTCCGGATCGGCGCGCAGCGATGCTGCACTTGTCCGGAATGACGGTGGGGGGCACTGTCTGTCATCCCGGGCGGAGCGTAGCGCAGACCCGGGACCCAGGACTCCCGGGCGCTTGAATTTTGGATACCGGCTATGAGGTTTCCTGGGCCCCCGCTTTCGCGGGGGTGACATCAGCGGAAACGGGTCTCCCTTTGAAGTTTGGCTCGGAGGTAGTCCGGGTTTTCGGTCCTCTGCAGTCAGGGCCTTTTCGGCTAACCCACCTTTTCCCGCGCCATTTCCAGCAGCTTGCGGACCGTGTTGAGGTTGCGGCCGGTGCCGGACTTCAAGGCCGGAAGCTTCATTTTCGACCCTCCCATGCCATTCGGAAAGTGGACAAAGATCTCTCTGCCCCGGATGGCGGCCTCTTCTCCGCTCGGTGCAACCAGCCCGTCTAGGGCGTCGGCTGCGGCTTCTCCGGACAGAAACGTTATCAGCAGCTGATTGGGCAAGGCATCCTGAAAGGGCATGTTTGCATCAAGGTCTTCGAATTCGGCGGATGTGCGCAGGATTACACTTGCCGGCTTGCCAAGATAGGCGGTGAGTGCCTCGGTCAGCCGGACGTGAACCTCTTCTCCCGGCAAGTCGGAGCTGAAAACCAGGTTGCCGCTCTGGATATAGGTGGAGACCTTCTCAAATCCGAGCTCTTGAGCCATGGCACGCAGATCGGCCATCGGCAGTTTGCCGGTGCCGCCAACATTGACGGCGCGCAATAGGGCAATGAAAACGGTCATTCGGAAACATCCTGAAACTCAAACCAGTTAAGACGTGAGGTGCCGATCCTCAATACGCGGATTTCTCAAGTTGCGCCAAACACTCTGCCTCATCCTGAGGAGGCGCGTTAGCGCTGTCTCGAAGGATCGGCATCGAGTTCCGTCGCTAGAGCAAATCGCGTTTTATCGGAATCGCTTTTCGCTGTCTGAAATCAGAGATTTCAACGCAAAAAGCGATGCAAGACAATTCCAGTTAAACGCGACACGCTCTAATGGCCAATCCTTCGAGACGGACCTGCCGGTCCATCTCAGGATGAGGCTGCGGTTTGTTGACAAGTGATATGGCTGAAGCGGTCGGCAGCAGTGGGACTTGGGCCAAAGTCCCGGCTTATTCCGCCGCCTTCAGCATGCCTTGCTGCACCGGCGCGGCGGCCGTGCCGATCCACAGATCCAGGAACCGGTCGAGCCATGTCTTCACGGCCGGATCGTAGATGAAACGGCCGGCGAAATGGTCGCGGCGCTGCTGGGCGCCGGGCAGTTCCATGCGCGGCGCGCCCTTGGTGGTCCAGCGCACCATCATCTGGTGGGTGAGTTCCGGGTGGAACTGGATGCCGTAGGCGCAGGGTCCGATGCGAATTGCCTGGTTTGGATAGGTCGGGCCGGATGCCAGAAGGTCGGCTCCGCGGGGCAGGTCGAAGCCTTCCCGGTGCCACTGGTAGACCTTTTTGGGCCAGTCCATCAGTGACTTTCCGGCCTCTGTCGGCTTCAAGGGGTAATAACCGATCTCCACCAGACTGTCGTGATGGCCGCAGACCGTGCCACCCAGATGCTTGACCATCATCTGGGCGCCGAGGCAGATGCCGAGAAAGGGTTTGCGTTCCGCAAGCGGCACACCGATCCAGTCGATTTCCTTCTGGACGAAGGGGTCGGGATCATTGGCACTCATCGGGCCGCCGAAGATCACGGCGCCGGCATGCCGGTCCATCGTCTCGGGCAGCTTGTCGCCGAAACGCGGCTTGCGGATGTCGAGGGAAAAGCCGCGTTTCACAAGTTCCTGGCCGACCCGGCCGGGCGAAGAATGTTCCTGATGCAGGACGATCAGGATCTTCGGGCGGTTTTTGGCAGGTTCGTTCAGAAAAAGCATGGACTTAATATGAGGGAGGTCGGCAAGGAAATCGAGTCCCGTCAGCCCTTCCTCCTGCATAAATGCAATGCCATTGCTGATTACGCCTTGGGCTCTGCCGGGGGGCTCTGCCGGACCTCAGTCCAGCTCGCCCTCTTCCGGCGCGGTCTTGGCCACCTTATGGCGCAGTGTCATGCGGTCGCGGGTGGAAACACCGAGCAATTCGGCGACACGCCAGATGGTGTTGTCCTCAAACTCGTGGACATGCCCGTCGGCATAGACGATTTCCCACATCATCTCGACAATGGCCAGGCGCTCTTCTTCATCGGTGGTGCGTTTCAGAACCGAGGTGAAGCCGTAGAGATCGACCGCCTCCTCGTCCCGCTGGCGGGCAGCGGTGATGAGTTCGCTTGTCTCCTTGTCGGAGAGCTCATAGTGCTTTTGCAGGATCTCGCGCAGCTTGGAGCTTTCGCTGTCCTCGATGACGCCATCGATATCGATGAGATGAAATAGAAGCGCGGCCGCGGCCAGGCGCTTGTCGTCTTCTGCAAAGGTCTTCTTGCCACTGTCCCCGAAGGTCAATTCGCGGACAAAACTTTTCAGTGCGCTGAGCATCCCTGTCATTCCCATAGACCGGCCCCCCGACAGGCCTCCTCTATTGCTATACCATTCCCGTTTACCATCAAAGAGTTGATGTCGGCTTTAAGACTTTGAGGTGGGTTCGAATTCCGGCATAAAAAAGTCAGCTTTTTGGAATTGTTCTAAACTATTGATTTTTTTGAATTTAAAACTTGACTTACGGCTTCATGAAATGGTTTGACCTTGAGTGTAGGGCGTGCTTTTCACGCTGCAAAACATTCAAGGTTCGCCCAGTTGACGGTCCTCATGCACCGCGGGCGGCAACAAATTCGGGATGGATCGATGAATACTTTCAAGCTCGGCCTCTTGGCTGCGACCGCTCTTTTCGCAACTCCTGTGCTCGCCGCTTCGCCGGCGGACGTGCTGACCAACTACGGCGATATTGCCCAGGCCAAATATGCGGACTCGCTTGCGACCGCCAAGACGCTGAAAGCCGCCGTCGACAAGCTGGTGGCCGAGCCGACCGAAGCCAATCTCGAGGCCGCACGGGCAGCCTGGAAGGATGCCCGCAATCCCTACCAGCAGACCGAAGCCTATCGTTTCGGCAATGCCATCGTAGACGACTGGGAAGGTAAGGTGAATGCCTGGCCGCTCGACGAAGGCCTCATCGACTATGTCGACGCTTCCTACGGGGACGAGTCTGAAGAAAACGGCTTTTACGTCGCCAACGTGATCGCCAACCCGAAACTTGAAGTCGGCGGTGAAGCCATCGACGCCACCGAAATCACGGCGGCCCTCCTGGCCGATACGCTTCAGGAAGCCGGTGAAGTCGAAGCCAACGTCGCCACCGGCTACCACGCCATCGAGTTCCTGCTCTGGGGCCAGGACCTCAACGGCACCGATGCAGGCGCTGGCAGCCGTCCGGCAACCGATTTCGATCCGGCCAACTGCACCGGCGGCAATTGCGAGCGCCGCGTCCAGTACCTGCAGGCTGCGACCGATCTGCTGATCGCCGATCTTGAAGAAATGGCTGCCGCCTGGGCGCCGGACGGTGCCGCGCGCGAGGAACTGGCCGCCAAGGGTGAAACCGGCGGTCTGGCGACCATCCTGACCGGCATGGGCTCGCTCTCCTATGGTGAACTTGCGGGCGAGCGCATCAAGCTCGGCCTGATGCTGCACGATCCGGAAGAAGAGCATGACTGCTTCTCCGACAATACCCACATGTCGCACTACAACGACGTCGTCGGCATCCGGAACGTCTATTTCGGGTCCTATGAAAGCCCGCTCGGCAACTCCGTCTCCGGCGCTTCGCTGGCGGATCTCGTCGCGGCAAAGGACCCGGCACTGGCCGACGAGATGAAGACCAAGCTCGACGCGACCCTGGCAGCCTTCGAGGCCATGAAGGCGCGCGCCGAAGGCGGCGAAGCCTATGACCAGATGATCGGCGAAGGCAACGACGAGGGCAACGCTGTGGTGCAGGCCGCCGTCGACGCGCTGGTCGATCAGACCACTTCCATCGAACGTGTCGTCAAGGTGCTGGAGCTCGACGACATTGCGTTTGAAGGTTCGGACAGCCTGGACAATCCGGGCGCGGTCTTCGAATAAACCAAACGATTCATGAGGCGGCGATTGCCGCCTCATGGCTTTTTCGCGTATTGGGGCGCGCGGATCACAATCAGGATGCGAGTATGAAACCGGTCCCCAGACCGGGCGCCCTTGCCGGCGCTCTTTTGACTGTGTGCCTTGTCGCGGGCACTGCTGGTGCGGGCGATGTGTTGTCCCACCGGGACGACCTGTCGCCGGAAGACAAGGTCAAGGCCGCCGGGGTGTTGCAGCCCGCAGCAGACTTCGAAAAGGCCGAGCCTTTCGAGGCGATGCAGGGCGGTGCCGGAACCACCCGCAAACGCATCAACCGGGATATCTATTCCCACGCAAATGCCAATCTCACCTTTGAAGAACAGGTCACTTTCAAGGTCGGCAACGGTCTCTTCAAGAAGCTGTGGGCGTCCTCGCCCTCTTCGACCCAGGCTTCCGACGGTCTGGGCCCGCTCTATAACGCCCGCTCCTGCCAGGGCTGCCATCTGAAGGATGGCCGCGGACGTCCGCCGCAGGACGGCGACGAGGCGGTTTCCCTGTTTCTGCGTTTGTCGGTCCCGCCGCAGACGGAGGCCCAGAGGCAGGCACTGGCGGCTAAGGAGATCCTGGTTGTCCCGGAACCGACCTATGGCGGCCAGTTTCAAAGCTTCGCCGTGCCCGGGCTTGCCGGCGAGGGACACTTCGATATCGAAGTGGAGGAGATCGAAGTCCCGCTTGCCGGCGGAGAGACCGCCGTGCTGCAGAAGCCGGTCTACAGGATCCGGGATCTCGGCTACGGCCCGATGCATCCGGACACGATGATTTCGCCGCGCGTGGCCCCGCCCATGATCGGCCTGGGCCTCGTTCAAGCCATTCATCCGGGTGATATCGAGGCGCTGGCGGATCCGGACGATGCCGACGGCAACGGCATCTCCGGCAAGGTTAGCCGGGTGCGCGATCCGGCCACCGGGGAACCGGCCATCGGCCGCTTCGGCTGGAAGGCTTCCAACCCGACCATCAGGGCCCAGACCGCAGGGGCCTTTTCGGGCGATATCGGCATCTCGAGCCCGGACAAGCCCGACAATTACGGCGATTGCACCGCCGCGCAGACGGAATGCCGCAAGCTGCCCCATGGCGAACAAGTTCGGCTCGGTGTCTCGGAGGCGCCGGATCCGGTCATGGACCTCGTCACCTTCTATTCGAAAAACCTCGCCGTGCCGGCCCGGCGGAATGTGCAGGACCCGGCGGTTCTGAAGGGCAAGCAGGTTTTCCATGAAGCCGGCTGTCCCGCCTGTCACCAGCCGAAATTCGTCACCAGCCGGGCGGCCGCCAATCCGGCGCACCGTTTTCAGCTGATCTGGCCTTATTCGGATTTCCTGCTACATGACATGGGCGAAGGCCTTGCCGACGGTCGCCCGGTGGGCGACGCGTCCGGCCGCGAGTGGCGCACGCCCCCGCTCTGGGGCATCGGCCTTACCGAGACGGTCAACAATCACACCCGCTTCCTTCATGACGGGCGGGCACGCAATCTTCTGGAGGCGGTCCTATGGCACGATGGCGAAGCAAGAGAGGCCCGGGAACGGGTCGTTGCGCTGAAGCCCGCCGAGCGACAGTCCCTCATCCGTTTTCTGGAGTCCCTTTGATGCGCCGTTTGCTTCTGGCGGCCCTTGTGGCGGGTTTGATCCAGCCAGCTGCCGCCGCCACTGATTTCGAGCCGAACCTTGCCAATGTCATCGAAGCCTATATCCAGCCTGCCACCGGTGCCTTTGCCGATACGGCGGCGGCGCTTCCGGGGGCCGTGGAGGCAGCATGCCAAACCCCGGATGTAGTGACGGAACGGCAGTTCGAGACGGCCTTTTCCGAAACGGTCGGCGGATTTGCGCTTGTACAGTTCCTGCGTTTCGGTCCGGTTCTGGACAGCGACCGGCTCAGCCGGCTTGCCTTCCTGCCGGATCCGCGCGGTATCACCCAGCGCCAGTTGCGCAAGCTTCTGGCCGCCAGGGAGGCCGATGCGCTTGACGCTGAAACGCTGAAGAACAAGAGCGTTGCCGTCCAGGGCTTGACGGCACTGGAGCAGGTGGCCTTCGACAAGGAAGGCAATGTGCGCCTCGGCCAACAGGCCGGCAACGACTTCAGCTGCAGCTACGCCAAGGCGATTTCTGAAAATGTTGCCGCAATCGCTGCGGAAATCGCCGCCGAGTGGCAAGACCCGGACGGCTACAGCAAGCTGCTCCTGACCGCGGAGGCAGGCAACGAGCGCTTCCATACCTCCAAGGAAGCACTGGAAAGCGTATTCAATGCCCTTGTGACGGGCCTCATCATCGTGCGCGACCAGGACATCGAACCGGCACTCGGAGGCAGCAGGGAGAAGGCAAGGGCCAACCGCTTTCCCTTCTCCCGCTCCGGCAACAGCGCGGTCTATCTCTCAAGCGAGCTGTTGGGGCTGCATGACGCGATCGAAGGCCTCGACCTGAAAGACCTGACACCGGAGGAATTCACCTGGATCTTCGGCACACTCGATTTCGAATTCAAAAATGCGCAGACCCTTCTGGACGCACTGCATCCGCCCTTGCGCGAAACCTTCGAGGAAGGCGAGGCCTATGACAAGGTGGTGGTTCTGGCAATTACTGTGAGTTCGTTACAGAAAACGGTCGGACAGGAACTGGCCGGAGCGCTTGGTCTCTCCGGAGGTTTCAATTCACTCGATGGCGACTAGGCGAAATCTCTCATTGCCGGTGAAGCCGCTGTCCCGGCGCAGCTTTCTGGCAGCTCTCGGCGGTCTTGCGACCCTGCCGGCTTTCACCCGTTCGACTCTCGCCGAAAGCCTTCTGAGCCGGGATGCGCTTGAGGGCGTGCCGCTTTTCGTCAGTGCCTACAAACTGGAAAACGGCGATTACGGCGTTGGAATATTCGACGATCTCGGCCAGGTGCTGGCGCGCATTTCTCTGCCGGGCCGGGGGCACGGGGCTGCGGTCTCCCCGGACAAGACCCGCTTCGTCGCCTTTGCGCGGCGGCCGGGGACCTTCGCCGTCGCCGTCCGGCCCTTCGAGGATGCCGCACCCCAGGTCATCACCAGTGAACCTGGACGTCATTTCTACGGCCACGGCACTTTCTCCGCCGATGGCAGGCTGCTTTATGCGGTCGAAAACGACTATGCCACCACGCGTGGCGTCATCGGTGTCTATGACATGAGCGGGCGTGAGGTCCGCCGGCTCGGTGAGATCGGGACCCACGGCATCGGACCGCACGATCTGATGCTGACACCGGACGGGCGCAGCCTGATCGTCGCCAATGGCGGTATCGAGACGCATCCGGACAAGGGCCGCGAAAAGCTCAATCTCGATACGATGACACCGGCTGTCGTCTTTCTGGATATCGAGACCGGAGATCTCCTGGCCGAGCACCGGCTGGATGCTTCCCTGCACCAGCTGTCCTTGCGGCATATGGCAATGGATGCCAAAGGCCGTGCCTGGGTCGGGGGCCAGTATGAGGGCCAGGAGGGAGATTTGCCGCCGCTTGTCGGTGTTTTCTCGAGGGACAAGCCACCCGTCCTGTCGGAAATCCCGGGTGGGATCGCCTCCGGACTGCAGAATTATATCGGCTCGGTAACATCAAATGCCTCTGGAGACGTCATCGCCGCCTCCGCCCCGCGCGGTAACCGGACGCTCTTCTGGAATGCAGACAGCGGCGCTTTCCTCGGCAGCCAGGCGATCGATGATTGTTGCGGCATCGCGCCGATCGATGAGGGCAGCTTCCTGATTTCCGACGGCAACGGTGCGCTGTCGCTGGTCGGCGACCCGGCTTCCCCGGCCGAAATTCTGGCCCGGCCGGCCGGGATATCCTGGGACAATCACATGTTCGCCCTCACCTGACCCTGCGTCCGTGCCGAATTCGAAGTGTGAAAGGACGCGTCTTTTCCTGCTTTCGTCAAAATCGGCAGGCACTCTCTGAGTGGGAATGGTCTACATTGGGGCCGATTCGCGACGGGAGACATGGAACATGCGTCGGCTTTTGATCGGACTGGGCAGCCTGGTTTTTCTGCTGGTGACCGTCATCCTGGTGGTGCCGTTTTTCCTGCCCAAGGACGAAATCAAGCGTCAGGTGGTGGAGCAGGTGGACAAGCGCCTTGGCTGGCGCGTGCGCCTGGACGGCCCGGTGTCGCTGGCCCTGTTCCCCGGTTTCTCGCTGGTTGCGGAGAATATCGGCATCTCCGGCGAAGCGGGTGCAGACGGTATCGAATTTGCCAAGGCCGAACGCGTCGAATTCGGTCTCGCCTGGGCGGGCCTGCTCTCCGGCAACATCCAGGTTACCGGTATTGCTCTCCAGAAACCGGATATTTATCTGGAGATCGGCCCGAACGGCACCACCAGCTGGGAGCCACGCCGATCCCTGGGTGAGGTTCCGCAGGCGGAGACGGGCGATGCGGCCCCCGCCGAAACGGCCGAAACCGCGCCGCAGTCCGCGCAGCCTGCCGGTGAAACCGGCACGGTCGATGCGTCCGGCGGTTATCTCAAAAGTATCGGTGTCGACAGCCTGAAGATCAGCGGTGGCACACTCACCTACAAGGACCAGTCGACTGCGGAGCCGGTCCGTATCACCGATCTCGATCTCGATCTGCAGGCGCCGAGCCTCACGGGCGAGGTGGACCTCACCTCCAGCTTCACCTATGGCACTTTGCCGGTCGCCATTGCCGGGTCGCTCACCAACCCGCTCGGACTTGCCGGCGGCGAAGAGGTGCCGGTGGATCTGAAGGTTTCCAGCGGCGACAATGCCTTTACCGTCACCGGGAGCGGTGGCCTCTCGCCAATGAAGGCGGATCTGGCGCTTGCCGCCTCCGGTCCGTCGCTTCAGGCGCTGGCGGCCCTCGCCGGAAAGGATCTGGCAACTGATCCAGGCGCCTTTGCCGTGGCGGCCAAGGTTGCCGGCACCGAAGCTGCGGTCGCGCTGAGCGACCTCGACATTGCGCTTGGCGCGCTGAAACTCGGCGGTGCGGCGGATGTAAACCTTTCCGGCCTGGTGCCGGAAGTCTCCGGCCGCCTGCTGCTGAAGGACGGCTCCATTGCCGACCTTCTGAAGCTTGCCGGGCAGGACCTTCCCGCCAGCGGCAATCTCAGCGCCGATATCGCCTTTGAGACCGTAGGCCTTTCGGGCGAGGAGCTGATTGCGGGGCTCGATATCACCGGTTCGGTCCGGATCGCTCAAGGCGAAATCTCCGGTCTCGGCCTTGCCTCCGCCGTCGGCGGCGATCCGGAGGCCGACCGGATTACCAATCTTGCGATGGATGTGAATTTGCAGGGGCTGGAAAATCCGGTTTCCCTGAGCGGCGCGCTGTCCTGGCGAGGCGAAGCCTTCAGCCTGACCGGCGAAGGCGATACGGCGAGGCTGCTTGCCGGTGAAGCAGCACCTGTTTCCGTCACGGTCAAGGGCAACCGGGTGAGCGCCGGCTTCAATGGCCGGGCCTCCAGGACAGGCAATGTGGACGGTGCAGTGAGCGTGGAGACGGCGGACCTGCGCGGATTGATGGCCTGGATGGGCCAGCCGATCGGTGCCGGCGGCGGTCTCAAGCGCTTCAAGGCGTCGGGCATTTTCGGGGTCACGGGCGAGACCATTTCCTTCGAGGAAACACGATTTACCCTCGACGATACGTCGGGCGAGGCCAATGGACGGATCATGCTCGGCCACAAGCCCTCCGTCACGGCGCGGCTGGACCTTCGCGAACTGGTGCTCGATCCCTATCTCGGCAGCCCTTCGTCGTCCGGCGGCGGCAACGGCAATTCCTCCGGCGGCGGATCTAGCGGATCGGGTGGATCTGGCAATAGCGACCAGAAAGGCGGCGGCTGGAGCACCGCACCGATCGACTTTTCCGGCCTTGGCGCGATCGACGCGGACTTCAAGCTGACGACGCAGGAGATCCGCTGGGACAAGATCAAGATCGACCAGAGCGCGCTCTCGACCACCATCAAGGCCGGTGTCCTGACTGCCAATCTGGAAAACCTTGCCCTTTATGGCGGCACCGGCACCGGCAAAGTGACGCTGAACGGCGCGGCTGCGGTACCGGAAGTTTCGGCAAACTTCGCACTCGCCAATCTCGATGCCTATCCGCTTCTGCGCGATGCGGCCGATTTCAGCTGGATCGAAGGCAAGGCCGCGATCAACCTCAATGTCTCCTCCAAGGGTGGCAGCGAGCAGGCTCTGGTTCAGGCCCTGAAGGGAACCGCGGACTACAAGTTCGCCGATGGTGCCATTCGCGGCATCAACATTCCGCAGATGGTGCGCGGCCTGTCGCTCGAAACCCTGCTCGGCTGGCAGGCGAACCCATCGGCCAAGACGGATTTCAGTTCGCTCGGCGCAAGCTTCCAGATTCAGAACGGCGTTGCGACGACCGAGGACCTAGCCATGGTCGGACCGCTGGTGCGCATGACCGGCAAGGGCACCACCGACATGCCGGCGCAGCGTCTTTCCTGGCGGGTTGAGCCGAAAATCGTGCCGACGCTGGAAGGCCAGGCGCCGCAGCCGCGCCGCAAGGGCGAGGACAAGAAGCTCGCCGGTCTCGGCGTTCCCATCGTCATTGAAGGCTCGTGGAACGACCCGCGCATCTATCCGGACATCAAGGGCATCCTGGAAAATCCGGAAGCGGCCTACAAGCAGCTGCAGCAGACCGGCGGCGAGCTGATCTCCATCCTCCAGGGCGAGAAGGAGCCCTCGCAGGAACTGGTCGACCAGGCCAACAAGGTCATCAACCAGGCAACCGGCGGCAACACCCAGATCGACGTGCAGAAGGTGATCGAGGGCAAGGTCGAGGACGAGGAAGTGCTGAAAGCGGTCGAGGAAGGCTTCGGTCTGCCGCCGGGGCTGCTCGGCGGGGTGTTCGGCAACAAGAAGAAGAACTGACGGTTCGGCCGTCAGTTTGCCGGGAACCTGGCAGAGCGTCCGCTGATCGAACTTAAAGTGCTCTAGATTGCGATCTTTTCCTTGATGTCGCGGAGTTTGGAGACGAGCTGTTTCTTGGTGGCGCGAACCGCGTTGGAATAGGTTGGCGACTGCTCGTCCAGCCAGATGACGTTGACGGGCATGGAAGACATGGTCAGCTTGTCGGAGCGCAAGGGCGCTTCCGGGTCCACGACCTCATAGAAACACTCGTAGTCCGGCCATTGATAACCGTCCTCCCAGGTCCAGCAATTGTGGGCCTGATAGTGTTCCATCAACTTCTTTCCCAGTACCTTGTCAGTCTGCAGCAACTCGGACGCGGGCCCGAGCCGGGGGGTGTTGCGTTCCATGAAATAGAGCACGCGGTCGCTGGCATAGCTTGAGACAAAAAGCCTGACGCCCTTGCGGCGCTTCCACAGTTGAACCACCGCGCGGAACACCTGCACATGTTCCTCGTGACCGTATTCGCCCCAGGGATTATGGGTCACGACCACGTCGCCATCCTGAATGTGCTCCTCGAGCGCCTTCACGATTTTCTTGAAGTTCTTCTTGTATTTCTGCTTGTCCCGGCCGCAATGCAGACCGTAGCTGGTTTCTTCCGGCGAACGCCAGTCCGTGGTGCCGTAGCTATGAGATTCGGTGATCTTCAGGCTGAAGGCAGTCTCAAGCGGAAAATTGTCGAAGACCGTCTGCCGGCCCAGGGTCGTCTCGGCATCGTGAGGCGCTTCGTCGTAACACAGAATGACCTTGCGCGCACACGCCAGAATGGAACTGGCCCACAAGACCTCGTCGTCAGGATGCGCCATGACGATGACGGCCGACTTGAAATCATCCAGTTTCATCGTCATCAAGAAAGTCTCGGGTCTTCTGACCACTTTTCCATCAGACCACTCCCACTCTGATGTCATTGTCCAAGCGATCGGGGCATTGCCCCGGTTTTTTTATTTTTGAACGTTCTGCGAACGGTTGTTCGACTGAACCCCAATTTCCTTAAATGTTGGTTCAGACGGTAGATCTCATCAGTAGTTTTCGCAATCAACTTGAAATTCGGCAAAAAGCCGGGAAAAGAACGGCTCTAGGTATGATCAGAGGGGTTCGTGGACGGATCGAGACCTTCAGCCGAAGCTGTTTTGGCGCAGCGGCGTCGAGCAATGCCGCGACTGTTCGCCTGAAGCGGCGTGGCGACGATTCAAAGGTCCAGTGCGCTCATCATCTGACTGACGGCATCCGCCACCGTGCCGGTGTTCTCGATCCGGATCAGGTTGGGAACGTTGTCCGGCTCCAGATCGGCGCGCTGCAAGCGCTGCAGAATGTCTTCCCGGCTTTCCCTGCCACGCGCCGCCAGGCGCTCGGCGAGGATTTCGACCGGAGCGGTGATCAGCAGGACGATAGCCGTCTCGTATTTGTCGGCGGCCGTCTTCAGCACCTTGCGCGACCCGTTGGCGATAACCGTCCCGCCGGCCAGGATCGCCTCGTCGCAGCTTGTCGGCAGGACATAGCCGAGACCGTGGGCTTCCCAGGCAAGCGCAACCTCGCCCGCGGCGCACAGCCGGTCGAAAGTGCCCCGGCTCAGCGTGTCGTGGTCTTCCGCATTGGGGTCGGCGTCGCGGGTGATCGCCCGCCGCGCGAAGGTAATGCCGTCCCGGCCGGCGAGCCGGTCTCGCAACGCCTCCATCAGCGTGTCCTTGCCGGCGCCGCTCGGGCCGACGACAAGGACCATGCGTCCAGGACCGAGCTTGGCGGGTGAAGGTGTAGCCGCGTCAGGCAACGCGCTTGCCCTCGCGCCAGACGCCGCGCACCACCGGGATATCGCCGACCATCTTCACCTGGATGAGATCGGCCCTGAGGCCCGTTTCCAGCACGCCGCGATCATTGAGGCCGATGGCCCTGGCCGGGGTGGCGGTGACCATGGCGACGGCCTGGGGCAGAGAGATCGCCTCGATGTCCTTGGCCAACTGGAAGGATGCCTGCAGCAGGGAGATCGGCACGTAATCGGAGGAAAGCACGTCGAGATAACCGGCCTCGGCGAGATCTTTTGCCGAAATGTTGCCCGAGTGAGACCCGCCGCGCACCACGTTCGGCGCGCCCATCAGCACCGCCATGCCGGCCTCATGCGAGGCCTTGGCAGCTTCCAGCGTCGTCGGAAATTCGGCGATCCTCGTGTTGAGCGCGATGGCTTCGTCGACATGGGCGACAGTCGCATCGTCATGGCTGGCGATGGCGATGTTCCGCTTCCGGGCAATTGCCGAGAGCTGCTGGCGGTTTTCCGGGGCGAGGCTGCTGGCGCGGGCCTGGCGTTTGCGAATGAACTCCTCCATCTGCGCGTCGGTGAAGCCCTTCTTGCCCTGGTAATAGATCTTGTAGGCGTCCATGGAGACGAACTGGCGCTGGCCGGGCGTATGGTCCATCAGCGAGATAAGGCGGATGCTGTCGTCGTCTTCGAACACCTTGAAGGCGTCGAGCACATCCGGCGCGGAAACCTCGCAGCGCAGGTGGATGAAGTGGTCGGCACGCAGGCGGTTTTCCCGCTGGCCGGTCTCGATGGCATCCGCCAGCGTGCGCATGTCGGTATAGCGCAGGTCCGCATCCTCATCCATGCCGACGCGCAGGGCATCGAAGACGGTGGTGATGCCGGAACAGGCAATCTGGGCGTCATGCGCCTGCACCGCGGAGACCGCGTTCCAGCGCACCTTGGGGCGCGGGGCATAGTGGGTTTCGAGGTGGTCGGTATGCAGCTCGACCAGCCCCGGCAGCAGATAGTCGCCCTCGCAGTCGTGGCCGTCGGCATCGCTCGGCGAGCCGATACCGGAGATGCGGCCGTTTTCGTCGACCGTCAGGGAGCCGTCAAATACTTCGTCCGCCAGGATCAACGTGGCGTTCTTGAAGACTTTGGGATGCGTGCTCATGCGTGTTCCTCGTGGGAGAGACGTTCGATCTGTGCCAGCGCGTCCTCAGGTCGAACACTGCCGGTCAGCTGAAAGACGGTATGCACATGGAAGGGGGCGCCGCGCGCAGGCTCGACGTAAAGGGCGAAGTGGCTGCAGGTGCGTGCCTTGCCGGTCACGTCAGCAAAAAAGCCCTCGGCCGCATCTTTCAGCAGCGCCGCTTCGCCGTCGTTCTCCAGCTTGTTGGAGAGCGTCATGTGGAAGCGGAATTCGTCGAAGATGTAAGGATAGCCCCAGGCTGTCATATAGGCATCGAGCTTCGGGCTGAGATTGGCCTTGCGGCGGCGGTCGATATCGGCTTCGGAAAGCGGTGCGCGGAAGGGCTCGAAACGGCGGACGCACAGGGACGCGAAGGCCCGCAGTGCCGGTTCCTCGACCTCCGGCGTCAGTGCCAGGAACCTGCCAAGCCGATTGACGTCGAGCCTCTGGATCTCATAGGGCGCGATCTCGCGGGCAAAGTCTGTACAGGCCTCAACGAGCGTTGCTTCGCTCTGGTCTTCGTGGAGCGAAAACGGCGCCTTGAGCGTGCCGTGGAAGCCATAGCGGCGAGGATCGGTGGTGAGGTCCTGAAACCGCCCGGCGCCGAGACCTGGCACTTTTGGCTGGGAGAGCGTTGCTCCGGTGAAGGTGTCCCTTCCCAGCCAGGCATTGCCGAGCTGCATCAGGGGATCGGTCGCCGGTTCGGCGAAATAGAGAGCGTAGCGCATGGGCAGAATCGCATTTTCAAGGGTGGCCGATGATGGCCTAAAGGCGGGCGGTGACCGTTCTGTGACAGTTTCCGTCCGCCCGCAAGTCTTTCCGTCTTTCCCGGATCAGGCGGCGGCGTCCGCGCTGAAGCGGGTGACGTCGATGATGCGGTCGGCGATCTCCTCGCGCACATCCTGGTCATGCAGGATACCGACCATGGCAACGCCCTTTTCCTTCTTCTCTTCCACCAGCCGGACCACCACAGCCCGGTTGGCGGCGTCAAGCGAGGCCGTCGGCTCGTCCAGAAGCAGGATCGGGTAGTGGGCAATGAAGCCGCGGGCGATGTTGACACGCTGCTGCTCGCCGCCGGAGAAGGTGGCTGGCGGCAGCGACCAAAGGCGTTTGGGCACATTCAGCCGGGCCAGAAGGGCGCGGGCCGTTTCCACGCCCTCTTCCTCGCTGGCACCCTGCGCGATCAAGGGTTCGGCGACGACATCTTCGGCCGAGACACGCGGGATGGTGCGCAAGAACTGGCTGACATAGCCGATCGTGTTCTCGCGCAGTGCCAGAACCTTGCGCGGCTCGGCCCCAGCGACGTTGACGATCTCGTCGCCGGTGGTCACCAGGATCTGGCCCTCGTCGCAGCGGTAATTGCCGTAGATCATCTTCAGGATCGAGCTCTTGCCTGCACCGGAGGGGCCGCCGAGCACGACACATTCGCCGGCATTGACCGAGAACTCGACCTTGTCGACCACCGGAATGACAGCTCCACCCTGCAGATGCATGGTGAAGGACTTGCCGACATTGTTGAGATAGAGGCGTACGGGCATATCTGACCTCATACCTGGAGAATGGAAGAGACGAGGAGCTGGGTATAGGGCTCGCGCGGATCGTCGAGCACCTGATCCGTCAGGCCGGTCTCGATGACATTGCCGTGCCGCATCACCATGATCCGGTGCGACAGCAGCCGGGCAACAGCGAGGTCATGCGTGACGATCACCACGGAGAGGCCGAGATCGGCCACCAGACGGCGCAGCAAGTCCAGAAGACGCGCCTGAACCGAGACGTCGAGACCGCCTGTCGGCTCGTCCATGAAGACCAACCGCGGACGGGTGACGAGGTTCCGGGCGATCTGCAGGCGCTGGCGCATGCCACCGGAGAAGGAGCGGGGATCGTCGTCGATGCGGTCGCTGTCGATCTCCACCCGGCCCAGCCAGTCGTTGGCGGTGGAGCGGATGTTGCCGTAGTGGCGCTCGCCGACCGCCATCAGCCGCTCGCCGACATTGGCCCCGGCGGAGACGTTCATGCGCAGGCCGTCGGCCGCATTCTGGTGCACGAAGCCCCAGTCGGTGCGCATCAGCAGGCGCCGCTCTGCTTCAGTCAACTGGTAGAGATTGCGCATGGTGCCGTCGCGCATGCGGTACTCGATGGCGCCCGCCGTCGGTGCAAGCCGCGTCGACAGGCAGTTGAGCAGCGTCGTCTTGCCGGAGCCGCTTTCGCCGACGATTGCCAGCACTTCGCCGGGCCAGAGATCAAAGGAGACATCCGCACAGCCGATGCGGTCGCCATAGTAGCGGGTGACGTTGTGGACCTGCAGCAGCGGGTCGGAACCGGCAAAGGCGTTCATCGGGCAAACTCCTCTGCCTTGGTGCCGCCGAACTGGTGCGCGGCCGCCATCGGGCCTAGATGGCCCTCGGCGCGGCGTTCCTCGCAATAATCGCTGTCGGAGCAGACGAACATGCGCCCGCCCTTGTCGTCGAGGATGACCTCGTCGAGATAGACATTCTCCGCGCCGCAAAGGCCGCAGGGCTTGTCGAATTTCTGCACCTCGAAGGGATAGTCCTCAAAATCGAGGCTTTTCACCTTGGTATAGGGCGGAATGGCATAGATGCGCTTTTCGCGGCCGGCGCCATAAAGCTGCAGTGCGGCCATCCGGTCGATCTTCGGATTGTCGAATTTCGGCGTCGGCGAGGGATCCATCACATAGCGGTCGTTGACCTTAACTGGATAGGCGTAGGTCGTGGCGATGTGGCCGTTCTTGGCGATGTCCTCGTAAAGCTTCACATGCATGAGGCCGTAGTCTTCCAGCGCATGCATCTTGCGGGTCTCGGTCTCGCGCGGCTCAAGGAAGCGCAGGGGTTCGGGGATCGGCACCTGGAAGACGATGATCTGGTCTTCGCGCAGGGTCTTTTCCGGGATGCGGTGGCGGGTCTGGATGACGCTTGCCTCCGACGTCTCGTAGGTGGTGCGGATACCGGCGGTCTTCTCGAAGAAGCCGCGCAGGGAGACCGCGTTGGTGGTGTCGTCGGAGCCCTGGTCGATCATCTTCAGGCAATCGTCCTTGCCCAGGATCGCCGCCGTCACCTGCACCCCGCCGGTGCCCCAGCCATAGGGCATCGGCATTTCGCGCGAGGCGAACGGCACCTGGTAGCCCGGAATGGCGATGCCCTTCAGGATCGCCCGGCGGATCATGCGCTTGGTCTGCTCGTCGAGGTAGGCGAAATTGTATTCGCCCTGCTCATATATGCTCGCCGTGTCGTTCATTCTGCGGCCTCCTGGGCAGCACTGCCCTCTTCTTCTTCCGCGCAGCGGCGCTCAAACCATTCGGCGCGCATCTGGCGGACCAGTCCGAGCTCGGCCTGGAAATCGACGTAATGCGGCAGCTTCAGGTGTTCCACGAAGCCGGTCGCCTGGATGTTGTCGGAATGGGAGAGGACGAACTCGACGTCCTGCGCCGGGGCGCTCTGTTCCTCGCCCAGCTCCTGCCAGCGCATGGAGCGGTCGACCATGGCCATGGACATGGCCTTGCGCTCCACCTGGCCGAAGACAAGGCCATAGCCGCGGGTGAAGGTTGGTGCGGTCTTGGCCGAGCCCTTGAACTGGTTGACCATCTGGCACTCTGTCACCTTGATGGTGCCGAGCGTGACGGCAAAGCCGAGCTCTTCTGCAAAGAACTCCACTTCCACCTCGCCGTAGCGGATCTCGCCGGCAAAGGGATGGGTGCGGCCATAGCCACGCTGGGTGGAATAGGCGAGCGCCAGCAAGAAGCCCTCGTCGCCGCGGGCAAGGTTCTGCAGGCGCAGGTCCCGGTCGGCCGGGAAGGCCAGCGGCTCGCGGGTGAGGTCGCCGACTGGGGCGTCCTCGTCGGTCACGGGATCGGGCTCCATCAGGCCCTCGTCGCCGAGAAGGTCGGTGACGCGCGGCATGGAGGTCTCTTCCACGGCTGCAGTCTCGACGGGCATTTCCGCGCCGTCGTCTTCAGCTGCTAACGCGAAATCCAGCAGGCGGTGGCTGTAGTCGAAGGTTGGGCCCAGCACCTGGCCGCCGGGAAGATCCTTGTAGGTGGCCGAGACACGCCGTTCCACCAGCATCCTTGCCGTGTCGACGGGCCTGGAATAGCCGAAGCGCGGCAGGGTGGTGCGGTAGGCGCGCATCAGGAAGGCAGCTTCAATGAGATCGCCGCGCGCCTGCTTGATGGCAAGGGCCGCCAGCGTCTCGTCATAGAGCGAGCCCTCGCCCATCACCCTTGCAACCGAGTGGGAGAGCTGCTGCGCGATCTGCTCCAGCGTCAGCGCTGGGACGGAGGTATCGCCCCGGCGGCGCTTGGCCATGAGCTTGTGGGCGTTGCGGATGGCCTTTTCGCCACCCTTGACGGCTACATACATCGGGTCACGCCTCCGTTTGCAGGATACGGGTGGAACGCGGCAGTGCGGCGAGCGCCCTCTCGCCGGCGAAGATCAGGTCGATGCCGCGCGGGAACTGGCGGTTGTTGGCGGAAACCTGGTCCCAGAAGACCGGCGGCACCGGTTGGGCAGCAAAGGAAACCGTCGTCTCGATGCCGGGGCCGCTCAAGGTCACCGCCTGCGAAGCCCTGAATTCCTGGCCGGTCAGGATCACGGTCGTCGACCGGTCCGGATATTCGGCCGAGCCCTGGTTGAAGCCGGCAAGCGGGATGAGGCTGGCCGGGTTTGCGACCAGCGCGAAGGCGGCCTCGACCGGCTCGGTGACAATCGGGCAGCCGGTGTGGAAGCGCAGGAAGGCTTTCACGGCCTCGGACCCTGCCAGTTGCTTGTCGAGCCAGACGGGAGTGTCATAGTCGAAGAGCGTCAGCGCGATGGCGCTCGCCACCGGTGTCAGCGGCGCCGGTGGGGTCATGCCGCCGGCGGCGATCGTGTGGAGGGTGCCTGGCCTGGCCATGGCATTCATGATGGCGCGGAAGCAGTTCTGGGCGTCGTGCACCGGATCCTTGAAGCCGGCGGCGAGCGGGGCGGCAGCTGTCGTCGCTGCCGAAGATGAAGATGTGGTGGTCATCAATTGTCTCCCCGCACCATGGTGAAGAAGTTGACCTTGGTGGCCTCGGTCTCTTCCCGGGTTGTGGCCTTGGCGTCCTGCTGTGCCTCGGCCAGCGGTGCGATCACCTCCGCCTCGATCCGGGCCTTCATGGCGGGCTGCTGCCACAGGGCGTCGATCACGGCCGACTGCAGCGCCTTCTGCTTGTTTCGGCCGAGGCTGTAGCCGCTGCCGGTCTCGCCGCTTTCAAGACGGACGACGCACCGGGTGACGGTCACCTCGCCAAGGTTGAACGGGCTGCCGGTGCCGCCCATGCGGCCGCGCACCATCACCAGCCCGGTTTCCGGCTGGCGCACCAACTCATAGGGCTGTTCGGGCAGGCTTTCGAAGCGTTCGGCGACGGCCTCGGGCGAGCTGGCCGCCAGCGTTGCCATCACGTGCTGCCTGGCACTGCTACCGGCGCTGGCCGCCGCGCCTTCTGGAGAGGAGAGGGAAGAAAAATCGGTCATGAAGCGCGCCTTTGGGTTGGGCGGTCCTTCGGAAGGGGTGTTCAGAAAACGCCTTTGTCCTAGACCTGATTTGTCTATTTGTCTAGACAAATAATCCAGTTGACTCTTTGGTACCGAAATTTGATGACGGGCGCATGACGACGCACACAACTTTGGACCGCAGCGCAGGCATTGCCGTCTGGCGCCAGATCATGGAAACGCTGAAGGCGGAAATCGTCAGTGGCGCGTTCGAAAAGGGCAGCCGCCTGCCGCCGGAATCCGAGCTTGCCGCCCGCTTCGGCGTCAACCGCCACACCGTGCGCCGCGCCATCGCCGCGCTCACGTCGGAAGGGATTTTACGCGCCGACCAGGGCCGCGGCACCTTCGTCGCCTCCGCCCCGCTCAGTTACCCGATCGGGCCGAGAACACGCTTTTCCGAAATCGTCTCCGGCCAGGACCGTGCGCCCGCCGGCCGCCTCATCGGCTCGGCGCTGGAAGAGGCCGACGCCCTGCTCGCCCACCAGCTTCAAGTCGCCCTCGGCACGCTCCTCATCCGCGTCGAGACCCTGCGTGTCGCCGACGGCGTGCCGATGATCGTGGCGACCAGCTGGTTCGAACAGGCCAGGGTGCCGAATTTCGTCGCTGATTATGCCGACAGCGGCTCGATCACCGTCGCGCTCACCCGCGCAGGCATCACCGACTACCGCCGCAAGGAAACCCGTCTGACGGCCGAACTGGTGGAAGCCCGCGATGCCCAGCAGCTGGGCCTGGCGCTGGGCCAGCCGGTGCTGGTGATGGAAAGCGTCAACCTGGATATGGCAGGCAAGCCGATCCAGGTGACAAGGGCGCGTGTCGCGGCGGACCGGGTGCAGCTGGTGGTGAACGGGGAGTGAGGGATCTGCGGGGAATTCAAGAAATTCCTCCTGAAACTCCAAAAAACACGGGGTTTCCTGCTGAATTCCAGTTGTATTCTTTATTTATTTCAGTGGCCTGGCCCGTTTAAAAACTTGATATTTTCTTTTGGGTATGCGTAGCTATATTTGAGAGAGATTGATCCGCTTATGTATTATGAAAACAGTGCGCCGGTACTTTTCCGGCAACAGAGGCGGAAACCGGAAAATCCGGCAATAGAGAATTCCCTTCGATTGAAATTGCCCTGACTGAAACAGGCGGCCGCTGAAGATCGGTCCGGTGCACCGGGGTGCACCTGTGCCGCCCTACCTCCGTGGCCTGGTTCGTTCCGGCGTCAAACGTGATGGCAAGTCAATTTCAATTGCATCCTGACAACAAAGGAACACCCGCTGTGATGAACACCAAACATCGCTACCTCTATCTCGGCGATCGAGATCAAGGCGTTTCAGCAACACACCTTTTCGAGGTCGGTCAGTCCGTGAGGTTGAAGAACGGTTTGGGCGGGAAGAACATGTCCGTCGAGACCTACCGGATCACCAGCAAGGTGCCGGTCAGCGGCGGCTTCCCGCAATATCGGATACGCTGCGAAAACGAGCCTTACGAACGTGTGGCTGCCCAGGACCTGCTGGAGCCGGTTGGTGGCGGGGCTTCGGATCCGAATAGGTCGCTGATTGAAAAGACCTTCGGTTCTTGAAGGCAGGCAGCCTGCCGAAACCGGTCAGGCGGCGGCTGCGAGGCGGTCCGAGCGCTCCTCCTGAAAGGTGATCAGGCGTTTCCCGCTCTCGTCCCAAAGAACGAGCTTCACGCATTTCAGGCTCTCCTGAAACGTGATCCGGTTGACGTCCTTCAATTCGGGAAAATCCCTGAGCACTTCGGGCAGGCGGTAAAACGGGATCCTGGCTGCCAGGTGATGCACGTGATGGATGCCGATATTGCCGGTCATCCAGCGCAGCGGGCGGGGCAGGTCGTAATGCGAACTGCCGTGAAGGGCCGCGTGATGGAAATTCCAGTCCGCCTGTTCTGCCCAATGCGTGTCTTCAAACTGATGCTGGATATAAAAGAGCCAGACGCCGACGGTCGCCGCCATCAGGGTCACGGGGATCTGCACGACGAGAAACGGGCCTAGACCGATGAGCCAGATCAGCAGCGCGGCGGGCAGGGCGATGCCAAGATTTGTCAGAAGGGTCGACAGCCACGGCTGCGCTCCCGCGCGCATCAGGCCGAAGGGCAGGCGGTACTGGCAGACGAACAGCCAGGCGGGGCCGAGGCCGAACATGACGACCGGGTGGCGATAGAGCCGGTAGCGCAGGCGGTTCCATGGGGATAACGCCCGGAATTCGCGCACCGTCAGCGTATCGACATCGCCGATCCCGCGCCGGTTCAGGTTGCCGGTCGAGGCGTGATGGACTGCATGGGTGCGGCGCCAGTAATCGTAGGGCGTCAGCGTGAACACCCCGAGTAGGCGGCCGGTCCAGTTGTTCAGGTTGCGATCGGCGAACAGGGTTCCATGGCCGCAATCGTGCTGCAGGATGAAAATACGGACCAGGAACCCGGCTGCCGGTATCGTCAGGAGCGGTCCCCACCAGCTGACATGGACGACGACATAAGCCGCCGCAGCCCAGATCGCGAGGAAGGACAGCGCCGTCACGGCGATTTCGAACACGCTTCGGGCCGGGTCGGGCGTTTGGTAGGGCGTCAGGGCCTTGACCCAGGACCGCTCGTCCCGTGCCCGTGGTGCGTTTGCTTCGATATCGGTCGACAACTGAATTCTTGTCCTGATTGGATTTGCCGGAGGACCGCCTGTCGAGGATCGGACTAGCCGACCCCGGGGTGCGGGGTTAGGTCTCGGCCTTGCCGCGTTTCTTTGGCTTGCCGGCTTTGGAGCCGGCCGCACCAAGGGGTAACAGCGCCTGCATGGCCAGTCTTGCCAGCCGGAGCTTTTCCGTCTTGGCCTGGCGGTTTTCGGTTTCGGTCCGCTGGATCTCCTGCGAAATCCGCTTGGTTGTGTCGGCTTTGGATTCAGCGGTTTCCCGCTTCGTGCTGCCAAGCTTGTTGCGGCCGGTCGGGGAGGCCATGAGACTCAGTCCTTTCATGGAACGGAATGTAAAAAGGCCGGGACATGTCCCGGCCTCTCAACTTGTTCCGTCGGTCCGTGCCAGTACATCCGTGGTCAGGGACCGGGAAGAAGGATTTAGACTTCCTGCAGGTTCTCTGCGGCAGACTTGCCGGAGCGGTTGTCCTTGACGATCTCAAAGCCGACCTTCTGGCCTTCGACCAGAGACCGCATGCCGGCGCGCTCGACGGCGGTGACATGAACGAAAACGTCCGCTGCGCCGTCTTCCGGCTGGATAAAGCCGAAGCCTTTGGTGGCATTGAAGAACTTCACGGTTCCAGTGATCATGATGATTTCCTTTCATTCGGTCATGAGTTGTGCGCGGCCCGCGACATGCGTGCTGCTGCGATTATGTCGATGTTGAAAGGGAAGATCGTAAGGGCGCCGTGTGCGCAGACACAAAGTTCATCAAGCAAGATCGATGCTTCTATATAGGCTCTAACGGTGTCCGGAACAAGGCGGCCGGAAATTTCATTTCAGCCCATATATTTATGCGCCGTTGTTCACGCGCCGGTATCAATATTCCGTTCCGTGGGCCGAGGTTCCAACAGACTCGCGTTCCTGTATTGCTGCGGACAAACCGTCCCGGCGACATATCGGGAATTTTATGCTAGCGAACGCGAACCACCTGCTTCTCTTGCCAACAAAGAGCCTCGACCTTGCAAAACCGCGCCCTCGACCATGCCCGCATTCCGGAACTGCCCAACCCCTATTTCGGCAAGGTGCGGGATTGTTATGACCTGCCCGACAACAAGCGCATCCTCATCACGACGGACCGGATCTCGGCCTTCGACCGCATCCTGGCGGTGATCCCGTTCAAGGGGCAGGTGCTGACGCAGATGGCGCGGTTCTGGTTCGAGGTGACGGCCGATATCTGTGCCAACCACGTGCTCTCCTATCCGGACCCGGCCGTTGTCATCGGCAGGAAGCTGACCATCCTGCCGGTGGAGATTGTCGTGCGCGGCTATCTGGCTGGCACGACCGGCACCTCCATCCTGACGCGCTACAAGAAGGGCGAGCGGGCGATGTACGGGCATACGTTTCCGGACGGGATGCGCGACAACCAGAAGCTTCCCGAGCCCATCATCACCCCGACCACCAAGGCCTTCGACGTTGGCCACGATGAGCCGCTGACGGAATCAGAGATCCTTTCCCGCGGTCTCCTCACCGAAGACCAGTGGCGCACCGTTTCCACCGCGGCGCTTGCCCTCTTCAGGCGCGGCCAGGAAATGGTGGCGGACAAGGGCTTCATCCTGGTCGACACGAAATACGAATTCGGCATCGACGAGGCCGGCAACATCGTGCTGGCCGACGAGATCCACACCCCAGACAGCTCCCGCTACTGGCTGGCGGACGGCTACCAGAAGGCTTTCGACGAAGGCACCCGCCCGCCGTCCCTCGACAAGGACATCATCCGTGCCTGGGTCGACGCCCGATGCGACCCCTACAAAGACGAAATCCCGGAAATCCCCGAAGCGCTGATCGAGGAGACGAGCAAGGTCTATATCGACGCCTACGAGGCGATCACGGGACGGCCGTTCGAGCCGGACCTTGCCGGGGAAACGCCGCTGGTGCGGATCCGGGAGAGGTTGGCGGCGTATTTTGTGGCTGGGTGAGGGTGGGGTTGGCGGTCTTGGTGCTGCTGCCTCAGCAACTGGGTTGGGGTGGATTGTATTGAATCGGTAACGTAGAGCGATTGGTCTGGATTGGGGCCGCGAGGGGGGCTTTCCGGTTCCGGCCGCAGCGATTAGTGAAGCGGACATTGGTGCTCCGTGCAGCCAAGGTCTTGATCGTGTCAGAGAGTAGGTTGTCGGGAATTGCGCGCCTTCCCTCAGCAACTGAGATGACCCCACGCAACGTAAAGTCAATTCAATCCGTTCAAATAACCTGACGCAGAACCTCTTCCGGACATGGAGAAAAAGACACCGTTATCGCGCTCAGCGCTCTTTGGCTTCTGCCGGACCCCGTTCCTCAGAGCCTCTGCTGTAATGGATACCCCTACCTCAAGATTTGAATGGTGATCACCAAGGCTTGGATCAATCAGGCCATGCTGGTAACGGTCGACAAGCGCTTCGGGGAGGTCAACCAACCAGAAGTTTTCATCAGACTGGAACGACAGAAGGATCGTATAGGGGGCAATCCCGTGTTCTTTGATCATCGCCTCAATCAGAACCACGCCGTCATCAAGCGATAGGCCCACCTCCTCGCGAATGGCCTCGGGTGCTGCTGTGTACCGATAGGCGGGTGGCGCCCTGCGCGGCATTCGAAAGAACAATGGTGGCTTTTCTAGCAGGCTGGGGCAGAGAGCGCCGATTTTTTCGACAAAGACTTTTCCGACGCCGAATTCATCACCATGAAAGGCAATCATGTGTTCAACCGATTTGTAGGCAATGTGCTCGTGCCCAGCGAATTCGGCGGAATTCGCATCACCGATCCAAACGTCGTTCTGGTAATCGACATCCAAAAGCGTGAATTCACATCCGGTGATCCCGATGCTGAAATTCCATTGATGCTCAAAAAGACGACCTACGTCCCCCGGATTGCGCATCAGGATCTTGATCCCAATGACACCAAAGGGTGCTTCGCTTGAGATCATCTTTTGAACGGCGCCGTCTTGAATTTCAAAGACTGTGGAAGTGTTCCACAAGTCAATGAGATGAGACTGAAACTCTGCGCCAATCCTATCAATCAGTCTTTCAACGCGGCCCTTACTTGGTGACACCTCAGTCTCCGGTCTCTTTTGGTCACTCATTCTTCCAGACCAATATATGTGATCTGCGCATTGTCAGTAACTCCCTGCCTTTGAAAAGTGCGCACCTGAAGAGCTTCTGAGGGGCCGAGACACAACACCTTCGTCCAATGCGAAATGAACGGCCGTTCCATGGCCAACTTGTGAGTTCAATCCGTATGTGGTGATTGACGGCCTTCGGGAGCAATCGGAATGCCGAAACACATCGGAAACGACGGCAAATGACTGTCATTTTACAGGTTTCGCGAAAGCGTGGTTCAAAGGATGTTTCATGATACTCCACTGCCGCCGCTCCACCGCCACTGACGCTGAAACCGACCTCGGCCTTGTCTCGTCCGCCGTCTCGCGCCCGATCCCTATCCGCAGGCAGTGGTGGTGCTGGCGAAGGTGTTCGCGTCTGGCAGCGTGTGATTGGTGCCGGGCGTGTTGGGCCAGTCCCGGAGAAGCCTCGGTGTTGCCCCCTTGTCACCCAGGGAAATCGTATTTGGAACAGTCAAAATGAAAACACTGGTGTCACCCCGGGCGAGCATCGCGAGACCCGGGGCCCACTCGTTTCCAGAGAGCTGGAGTGGGGGTCACTTCTTCATGAAACCTTGCGTGCTTCGGCAAGTAGCTCTGAGAGTAGGCCCCGGATCTGCGCTTCGCTTGTCCGGGGTGACACCGTAGTGAACTGTCAAACGCACCCAATGAGGATAAACTTCAATTGCGATTGCCCTGCGTGTCACGCCGGGGACCGTTCTGCGCTTGCCCAGGTTGACGGCCGTGGTTTCCGTAAAGCGTTCCCCAATCGCATCTGCGGCCGCAAGGGAGGTGTCTTCCGCCCACCTGTCCGAAAAACCACAGGTCACGCCCGATTTCCGGCGGCATGGTCCTTTTGCCCGCGATAGGGTCCGCCCGATCCCGCTACCCGGTCTGCCCGGCCGGAGGGCCGGGAAGCCTGTTCTTTCAAGGAGTTGAGCTGCAGATGACACAGCGTGAGAAAGCCGATCTTTTCAGGTCCCTGCACCGGAAGGGCACGCCCCTGGTGCTCTATAATATCTGGGATGCGGGCGGGGCCCGGGCGTTGGAAAAGGCGGGTGCGAAGGCGGTCGCGACGGGGAGCTGGTCGGTTGCCGCCGCGCACGGATATGCCGATGGCGAGGCCATCCCGCTGGACTTCGTGCTGCAGATCGCCGGGCGCATTGCCGCCTCCACCAGCCTGCCGCTGTCGCTCGATTTCGAGGGCGGCTATGCGGAAGATCCGGCGGCTCTAAGCGAAAATGCCCGGAAGGTGATCCGCGCCGGCGTGATCGGCGTCAATTTCGAGGACCGGATCGTCGGCGGCACGGGGCTTTATTCCATCGCGCGGCAGGCGGAACGGATCGCTGCCATCCGCGCGGCCGCGCACGCGGAAGACATGCCGCTCTTCATCAATGCCAGGACCGACCTCTTTCTGGGGTCCGATCCGGCGGGTCACGAGGGCTCTGTCGCGGATGCCATAGCGCGGGCAAAAGCCTATGCGGCGGCGGGCGCCGACGGGTTCTTCATTCCCGGCCTGACGCAGCCAGCGCTTATTGCGCGGATCGTCGAGGCAACGCCCCTGCCGGTGAATGTCATGATGCGGGGAGACCTGACCTCCCTCAGCGATGTTGCCAGCGTCGGCGTCGCCCGCGCCAGCTATGGTCCGGGGCCGTATGTCAGGGCCATGGAAGACCTCGCCGCGAGGTTCACGGCACTGAGTTGAAGGGGCTGACCGGTTGCCGGGTGGCTATTACAGGAAAGTGGCCGGTCGGCCTTGTCCGGGACATTGCGATACCGCAGGCGTGCTTCCGAGAAAGTTCACGGAACGGCTCGGCGGCCGGGTTCACGTATGGGGTGCCACTATCCGGCCGGGCGGCGCGGGTACGGACCAGGCGAGGGGCATGCACACACGGTTCGCTGCCACGCGGTGTCCGGCTCCAGAGCCAGGTCACCGCACTGGCGGCGATATCCCGATCACCTTGCGGACCAGTTCCGCCCTGTTCCGGACACCCATTTTCAGGTGGATGGCGCGGCACTGGTTGCGGATGGTGTCGACGGCGACGGAGCGCGTTTCGGCGATTTCCGGAAGGCTCTTGCCTTCAAGCAGCAGCGAAACGACGGCCGTCTCCGCCGGGGACAGGGAAAAGACACGGGCCGCAGCATCAGGTGTCAGCGCCGGCGGGTCGGACGGATCGATGATCAGCATCAGGGCGGCGGCCAGGCTGTCGTTCATCTCGTCATCGCCGTCCCGCAGCGGCGAAATCTCCAGAAGATAGGGATCCTCGCCGTCGCGCTTGGGGGCGAGCAGGCTGTGTTCGAAGGACGGGTCCTGGCCGATGGCGGCACCGGCGCAGGCCCTGACATAGCCGTTTGCGGCAGAGGTCAGGTCGGCGGAGGACAGGCTCAGGCGGCTTTCACGGGTCAGGCCGATGCCGTTGCGATCGCTCAAGGTCTGCCGGGCCTTCCGGTTCTGCGCGATGACCTCGCCATTATGCAGCACAATGCAGATCGCAACGTCGATATGGTCCAGCGCGGCCAGAACCGCCCGGTAACGCTGGCGAAGCTGCGAGCAGAAGCGGTTGATTTCCAGCGCCTTGCTCAGGTGGCGGATGAGGAGGTCCGTTTCGGGGTCAAGCTCATGCGGCAATCGCTGCAGCGACCTGTCGAAATGGGTGACGACAAGCGCGTTCCAGCCCGGCTGGGACATGTTGTAGGCCGACCGCCGCCAGACGCCGTAATGCTGCCTCAGGTAGTCGAAGTCCTCCCGGCCGTCGCTGAGGACTTCGGCGGGAAAGAGTTCCTCGTCGGTGAGTTTCCTGAAGGCGGGCTTGCGGAAGGCGAGGCCGATCACATCCTCGTCGTAGCCGCGGTAATTCTCGAAATAGGTCTGAACGCAGTCGGGCTTTTGCAGGAAGTGGCTGTTGAGGCCCATCAGGTCAAAGACGAAATCGGTGTTGTTGGAGGCATAGATCGAGGCCCCTTTCGACCCCGAGGCCGCCGCGACATGGTCAAGCGCGATTGTCCAGTTGTTGTCGGATGTGGCGACATCATAAATGTACGGCAAACGCGCCAAGACATTCATTCAACACAAGTCCCTGATCAGGTGCGAGCCGGAGGGCAGTTCTTTTCACATATGATGTGAAGGCCGAACAAGCAACTGACAAGACAGGAAAGCCGGGTCACGCCGTTCTGGAAAGAGCGCCCCGAAGCCCGGCTAGACGGTCCAGAACCGCCTCCCGGCGGGTGTCGAGATCGGCGCGCAGGCGGTCGATATGGGTGAGCTTCTGCAGGAGTTGCTCTATGCCGCCTTCGCAGGGTCCGGCGCCCTCGTCCGAGAGACAGGCCGCCATGGCGCGGATCTCGCGGGTGGAAAAGCCGGTCGCGATGAAATCGGCAATGCGCCCGGCCCGGCGCAGGTCCGTCTCGGAATAGACGCGGTAGCCGTTGGCGGAGCGGCGGACTTCCATCAGGCCCTCCTTTTCATAGTGGCGCAGCATGCGCTGGCTGATCCCCAGCCTTTCGGCCGCTTCCTTCGCCTGCATTCCGGTAGTCTCCTGCGTGCTGGAACCCTGACGCAGATGTCGGGGTTCTGAAGCGGTATTCAAGGGGTGATGGGCGGCTGAAGGGTGTTGCGGCCATTCCGGGCCGGTAGACTTGCGCCACTGCAGTGCGACGCCGTTCCCCTCCGCGTCACCCCGGCTGACCGCAGGGAGAGCCGGGGCCTACTCGTTTCCGGAGGATCCAATTGCTGCGGCAAGTGGAACCGCGAACGGGCCCCGGATCTGCGCTGCGCTTGTCGGGGGTGACCCGGAATGCAGTGTCTGCTGCTGCGGTCCGGAGCCCGGGCGCGGGGACGCGCAATAGATCTCAGCCCCGCTGCGCCCAGCCTCCGTCGACCGTCAGCACCTGGCCTGTCAGCCAGTCGCTGCCGGTTCCGCCAAGGCGCAGGATCCAGGGCACGATGTCGGCGGGAAGGCCGCGCCGGCCAAGCGGGATCTGGGCCGCTTCCTGCTGTTCGACGGCCGCCGCCATTTCTTCCGGCAGGCCCATCATGCCGGTCAGGGCGCCGCTCTTGACCGGACCGGGGGAGACCGCGTTCACCCTGATGCCGTCGGTGGCCAGTTCCATCGCCCAGGAACGGGTCAGATGCTCCAGCGCCGCCTTGGTCGCGGCATAGTGGGCAAGCTGCGGTGCGGCATTGCGGGAGACAGCCGTGCCGATATTGACGATCGCGCCCTTCGTTTGCGCCAGGGCCGCGCGGGCTTCCTTCACCAGCAGCGAGGGGGCGGTGATGTTGACCGCGCAAAGAAGGGCAATCGTCTCCGCGTCATAGGCATCGACCGGCAGCAGCCGGCCCGCGCCGGCATTGTTGACGACAAGATCCAGCCGCCCCCAGGCCTGAAGTGCCGTCGCGACGATGCGTGAGGCACTCGCCGTATCGGCACTGTCCGCCTGAAGGGTTCTGATCGCCTCGGCCTTCGCCGCCACATCGGCCAACCGTGCCGCATCGCGCCCGGTGACGAGCACTCTCGCGCCCCGTTCCGCCAGCGCCAGTGCCGCTGCCTCGCCGATCCCGGAGCTGCCGCCGGTGACGATCGCGACCTTGCCCTGCCATTCGTTCTCTTTGCTCATGCTCTGCCTTTCACAGCCTTGAATGCCCGCACAGCTGCGCGCATGAGCCGGGTCTAGCGCCCTGACATTAGTGTCAGGGTCAAGGGTGAATTGAGGTTTGTGTGTTGCGGCAAGGGTGTTGGCGAACTCCACAAATCCGAAGGGCTTGCACTGGCAAAATGCTGCAATGCACGCGCGATATCGTTAAATTTCCCACATCCCGGCTTGCAAATGTTGGAAAAGCCCTCAATGATCGGGCGGTTGTGGATGCCTGGGTGGGGAAGCCTGCATGTCGAAGCATCAAGTTGCCGGCGATGCTGCAAGCGCGGAGAAGCCGCGGCTGCGCAAGGCCGAGCGGCGCGAGCAGATCCTGCTTGAGCTGAGGCTCAGGCCCCATGTGCGCATCAACGATCTTGCCGAACGGTTCGGCGTTTCCGGGGAAACTGTCCGGCGTGATTTCGAGGCACTGAGCGGCGAAGGCCTGATCAGCCGCGCCCATGGCGGGGCCTCGGCCATGTCGCACGGGCACTATCCGGGCCTCGACGAGCGCAGCAGCGCCAAGGTCGAAGAACGCGAGCGGATCGGCCAGTGCGCCGCCGCCCTGGTACAGGCCGGCGAGACTGTGATGATCGATTCCGGCTCCACGACGCTGCAATTTGCCCGCTTTCTGGCGTTCCGGGGAACGCGCTGCACGGTGGTGACCAACAGCCTGCCGGTGGCGATGACGCTTGGCCAGGGGCAGGCGGAAGTCATCCTGTGCCCGGGCGAATATCTGGCGTCCGAATCCGCTACCGTCGGCACCGATACGGTCGACTATCTGGAGCGGCACAATGTGGACCGCTGCATGATCGGCGCCTCCGGGCTGTCGGCGGACGGCCCGTCAGAATCGGTGCGCGGCTTTGCGGCGGTGAAACGGGCGATGATCCGGCAGAGCAGGGTGTCGCATCTGCTGATCGATTGCGAGAAGTTCGGCCGCAAGGGCCTGGCGAGCGTCGGCACGCTGAAGGATCTGCATTCGATTGTTGTGGACCGGGAACCGGAGGGGGATCTACGGTCTGCACTTGCCGCAGCGGGAGTTGAGCTGCTGGTGGCAACAGGAAGCCATTGAGAAGCTTCTGCCAGAGAGAAACCATTTGAGGAAATGTCTGCTTCTAACGGGAGGAAAGAAAATGAAACGGATCCTGGAATTACTTGCCGGCGCTGCGATGGTCTCGGTGCTCTCCATGACCGGCGCCCTGGCACAGGAATGCCCGCGCGGCGATCTCGACCAGAGATACTGCGACGCTGACGGCGACCTCATTGCCGATATCCCGGCGGACGAAGCCCAGTGGATCGATCCCGATACTCTGATCTTCGCCTATACTCCGGTCGAGGACCCTGCGGTCTACAAGACGGCCTGGTCGGATTTCCTGGAGCATCTGAAGGCTGAAACCGGCAAGGAGGTCGTCTTCTTCCCGGTCCAGTCGAATGCCGCCCAGATCGAGGCGATGCGGTCCGGCCGGCTGCACATTGCCGGCTTCAACACCGGGTCCAATCCGTTGGCGGTGAACTGCGCCGGGTTCCGGCCCTTTACCATCATGGCCTCCAAGGACGGCAATTTCGGCTACGAGATGGAAATCATCACCTATCCGGGCTCCGGCATCGAGAAGGTAGAGGACATCAAGGGCAAGCAGCTCGCCTTCACCTCGCCGACCTCCAATTCCGGCTTCAAGGCGCCTTCGGCGATCCTGAAGGCCGATTACGGGCTGGTGCCGGAGACGGACTTCGAACCGGTGTTCTCCGGCAAGCACGACAACTCGATCCTGGGTGTCGCCAACAAGGACTATCCTGCAGCCTCGATCGCCAACTCGGTCATGGCCCGCATGATTCAGCGCGATGTCATCAAGCCGGAGCAGGTGGTGTCGATCTACAAGTCGCAGACCTTCCCGACGACCGGTTTCGGCGTGGTCTATAACCTGAAGCCGGAGCTGCAGGACAAGATCCGCAACGCCTTCTTCAACTTCAACTGGGACGGCACGACGCTAGAGGCCGAGTTCTCCAAGTCGGACGAGGGCCAGTTCCTGGAAATGACCTACCAGGAGTTCTGGGAAGTCATCCGCAAGATCGATACGGCCAACGGTGTAAGCTACGCCTGCGAATGATTGATGCCGGCGGCGGGGCCATTGCGCCCGCCGCCGTCCACCTAACGGGCAGGACGGGACATGCTTCGCCTCAAGAAACTCATCAAGACATATAAAACAGGCGACCAGGCGCTGACGGGCATCGACCTCGAGGTTCCCAAAGGCCAGGTTCTCGCCCTGATCGGTCCATCGGGCGCCGGCAAATCCACGATGATCCGCTGCATCAACCGGCTGGTGGAGCCGACCGGTGGCGAAGTCTGGCTGGAGGACATGGAACTGACGCGGCTTGGCTCCGGTGCCCTGCGCCGCGCCCGCCGCGAGATGGGCATGATCTTCCAGGAATATGCCCTGGTCGAACGGCTGACGGTGATGGAGAACGTGCTCTCCGGCCGCCTTGGCTATGTCGGCTTCTGGCGCAGTTTCCTGCGCAAATATCCGCAATCGGACATCGACGAGGCCTTCCGGCTGCTTGACCGGGTCGGGCTGCTTCACATGGCCGACAAGCGCGCGGACGAGCTGTCCGGCGGCCAGCGTCAGCGTGTCGGCATCTGCCGGGCGCTGATCCAGAACCCGAAGCTGTTGCTGGTGGACGAGCCGACCGCCTCGCTCGACCCCAAGACCAGCCGTCAGATCATGCGGCTGATCACCGAACTTTGCCGCGAACGCGGTCTTGCGGCGATCATCAACATCCACGACGTGGCCCTGGCGCAGATGTTCGTGCAGCGCATCGTCGGCTTGCGCTTCGGCGCCATCGAATTCGACGGGCCTCCGGCGAAGCTGACCACCGATGTCCTCAGCACCATCTACGGCGAGGAGGACTGGGAGGCGACGATCCAGAAGGTCGAGGACGAGGACGAGGAAGCGCCCGCGACCCATCCGGTGGAGGCGGCGCTGTGACGGTCGCCACGCATCGCGAGCTCGACGACATGCTGGGCAGGGGCTGGCGCAAACCCCATTTCGTGCGCAACCCCGTGCTGCGCTGGGGGCTGCTGATCGGTTTCATCGCCTATCTGGTGGCGGCTTTCCTGACGATCGATGTCGACTGGGGCCGGGTCTATGAGGGGCTCGATCGCGGCTGGCAGTTCGTGCTTGCCTTCACCCGGCCGGATTTCCTGTCGCGCTGGGGCGATATCTGGGAAGGCCTCCTGGAAAGCGCGGTGATGACGGTTGCCGCCTCGGTCGTCGGGATCCTGATCTCGATCCCGATCGGCCTGGGGGCTGCCCGCAACATCGCACCGCTTCCCGTCTATTTCGTCTGCCGCGCCATTGTCGCGGTCAGCCGGGCGCTTCAGGAGATCATTGTTGCCATCCTGCTCGTCGCCATCTTCGGCTTCGGGCCGCTTGCAGGGTTCCTGACGCTGTCCTTTGCGACGATCGGCTTCCTGTCGAAGCTGCTGGCGGAAGATATCGAGGCAATGGACCGGTCGCAGGCGGAGGCGATCCGTGCCTCCGGTGCGCGCTGGCTGCAATGGATCAACTACGGTGTCCAGCCTCAGGTGATGCCCCGGCTGGTGGGCCTTTCCATCTACCGGGTCGACATCAACTTCCGCGAAAGCGCGATCCTGGGGCTTGTCGGTGCCGGCGGGATCGGTGCGACCCTGAACACAGCCTTCGACCGTTATGAATACGATACGGCCGCCGCGATCCTGATCCTCATCATCGGTATTGTCATGGCGCTCGAATATATCTCGGGTCTGGTTCGGGCGAGGGTGCAATAATGCCGGTCATCAAACAGGGCACGACAGCCACCTGGCGCCGCCGGACAACAAACGAGAGCCTTGTGCGCTGGTTCGGCTGGCTCATCGGCGTCGCCATCTTCCTCTATTGCTGGCAGCAGATTTCCGGCGCCACGACCTGGTTCTTCGTCTGGGACGCGCCGCGTATTGCCGGCGATATCTGGACAAGGGCAACGCCGCCGCGCTGGGAATATATCACCCAGCTCGGCCGGCCCATCTGGGACACGCTCAACATCGCGACGCTCGGCACGCTGATAGCGCTTGTGCTCGCGATCCCGGTCGCGTTCCTTGCGGCCCGCAATACGACGCCGTCTGCTGTCTTTATCCGGCCGATTGCGCTTCTGATCATCGTCTCGACGCGGTCCATCAACTCGTTGATCTGGGCGCTGCTCCTGATCGCGATCATCGGTCCGGGGGTTTTTGCCGGGGTGGTGGCGATTGCCATCCGCTCCATCGGCTTTTGCGCCAAGCTGCTCTATGAGGCGATCGAGGAGATCGACACCAGCCAGGTGGAGGCCATCACGGCGACGGGAGCTTCCCGCTGGCAGGTCATGGCCTACGGCATCGTTCCACAGATCCTGCCCGCCTTTGCAGGGGTTGCAGTGTTCCGCTGGGACATCAATATCCGCGAATCCACGGTGCTCGGCCTTGTCGGCGCGGGTGGCATCGGCCTTCAGTTGCAGGCCTCGCTCAACGTTTTGGCCTGGCCGCAGGTCAGCCTGATCCTGATCGTGATCCTGGTTGCCGTCGTCATCAGCGAATGGGTGTCTGCCAAGGTCCGGGGTGCGATCATTTGAACTCGATCACCGCAGAAAGCGCGCTCGCTGCCTATGAAGCCGCGCGCCACCGCCTGCCTGCAGCAGGAATGACCGGGCGAACTCCCAAAGCGGTCGCCAATCTCGGCGCGTTGGCAGACGAATTCGACGCCTTTTTTCTCGATGCCTTCGGTGTCCTGAATGTCGGCGAGGCGGCGATCCCGGGGGCGCCGGAACGCGTTGCGGAGCTTCAGGCAAAGGGAAAGCGCGTTCTCGTTGTCTCGAACGCCGCCGGCTTTCCGCATGAGCGTCTGATGGAAAAATACACCCGGCTCGGCTTCGACTTCCATCCCGAAGACGTGGTGACGAGCCGGAAGGCGATGGCCGCGGCCGTTGCCCGAGCACCTAAGCGGAAATGGGCGCTGATGGTCAGCGACGGCGTCTCCGCGGCGGAATTCGAAGGTCTCGATCATGTTCGGCTGCGCGATGACCCGCAGGACTACGAGAACTTCGATGCGGTCCTGATGATCGGCAGCGCCACCTGGACCGAGGCGCGCCAGCAATTGCTGGAGGCTGCGCTTCTGGACCGGCCGAGGCCGGTCTTTGTCGGCAATCCGGACATCACCGCGCCGCGCGAGGCCGGGTTTTCCGTCGAGCCCGGCTATTTCGCGCATCGCCTGGCGGACCGGACAGGCGTTCAACCGGAGTTCTTCGGCAAGCCTTTCGCCAACATCTATGACCTTGCCTTCACGCGGCTCGCACCGGATATCCTGAGGTCGCGTGTTCTGATGGTCGGCGACAGCCTGCATACAGACATCCTGGGGGCGCAGGTCGCCGGCATTGCCTCGGCTCTGGTGACCTCCTGGGGGTTTCTGGCCGGTCGGGACGCAGCAGCGGACATCGCGGCAACCGGCCTCGTGCCGGACTTTATCCTGCCGTCGCCCTGAAAATCAGGCTCTCAAACCTTCAGTTTGTCCTCGATGAAGGCTCCGAAGGCCTGTGCGGCTGCGGAGGGGTTCGGTGATGCATAGGCCAGCGTAATGCCAATGTCCGGCAAAGCCGGCAGGCCGTTTTCGATGATATGAAGGTCGGGCGGCGCGGCGGAGCGGGTGACGACGCTGATTGCCTGGCCCGAACGGGCGACCGCCAGAAGGCCGGCAAGACCGTTGGAGGCAAAGGCGATGCGGTAGGGTTGGCCGGCCCGGTCCATGGCGGTGCGGGCGGCGCGGTGATCCAGCGTGTCGGGCGCTGAGAGCGCCAGCGGCACGGCGTCCTTTTGCAGGATGTCCGGATGCGGCGCGCTGGCAACCCAGACGAAGCTTTCAGGCCTCAGGATTTTGGCGGAGGTGTCTTCACCGGGTACGGAAACCAGCGCCAGATCCACCCGCCGCCGCTGCAGCAACAGGTGCAGTTCGGTCGTCGGTGCGGACACCACCTCGATCTCGACATCGCCATGCAATGCGCCAAAGCCCTTGAGGAGATCCGGGAAGAAGGCTGTCAGATAATCTTCCGGACAGCCGAAGCTGATGAGACCGCGCAGGCTGGATGTTCCGGAGCCGCTGCCAGGCAGCGTCGCGACCGCATCATCATGGGCGCTCAGGATCTTCTCCGCATGGGCCAGCAGCCGGTCACCGGCAGCGGTCAGTTCCACGCCACCGCGGATGCGGCGGAGCAGCGGCTGGCCGGCGCTTGCCTCCAGCCGGCTCATCTGCATGCTGACGGCCGATTGCGTGCGCCCGACAAGGCGCGCGGCACTGCTGATCGAGCGGCTGCGTGCGACCTCGATGAAGCTTCTAAGAAGGGTGATTTCGAGAACCTGCATGGGGCATCAGTCTAATTGATTTTCAATATCTAGAATATGAATTTCGTTGAAGGTGTATGTGTCGCTAGGATCTTCCCAACACATCCGCACACTGGGCCGGCGAAACTGTCCGGCCGGGAGATCCCAGAATGGCATTTGACGCTTCCTTCAGCGAAACGACCGAGGCAGGTTTCTGGTCCGACGTCGACGCTCATGTCCTGCGCTATGGGCCGCAATTCGAGCGGCGCATTATCGACCGGGCGGAAGGCGCCTACGTCTATGACAGGTCCGGCAAGCCGATCCTCGACTTCACCTCCGGCCAGATGAGCTCCATCCTCGGCCACTCCCATCCGGATATCGTCCGGACGGTGCGCGAGCAGATCGGCCGATTGGATCATCTCTTCAGCGGCATGCTCTCAATGCCGGTCGTGGACCTGTCGAAACGTCTCGGGTCATTGGTGCCGGGTCTGGAAAAGGTGCAGCTGCTGTCGACTGGCGCGGAAAGCAACGAGGCGGCGATCCGGCTGGCAAAACTCGTCACCGGCAAACACGAGATCGTTGCCTTTTCCAGAAGCTGGCACGGCATGACAGGGGCCGCGGCTTCCGCCACCTACAGCCACGCCCGGAAGGGCTACGGTCCGGCCATCGCGGGCTCCTTCGCCATCCCCGCCCCCAACGCCTACCGGCCGCGGTTCAGGGACGACCAAGGAAATCTCGACTGGCGCACCGAGCTGGACGACGCTTTCGCACTGGTCGATGCCCAGTCGACCGGCAATCTCGCCGCCTTCATCGCCGAGCCGATCCTGTCCTCCGGTGGCATCCTTGAGCTGCCCGAAGGCTATCTGGCGGCGCTCCGGCAGAAATGCGACGAGCGCGGCATGCTCCTGATTCTGGACGAAGCCCAGACCGGCATCGGCCGCACCGGCCACATGTTCGCCTTTCAGCGCGACGGCGTGACGCCCGATATCCTGACCTTGTCGAAGACACTTGGCGCCGGTTTGCCGCTTTCGGCCGTGCTTACCAGCACGAAGATCGAGGAGGAAGCGCACCGGCGCGGCTTCGTGTTCCTGACGACCCATGTCTCTGATCCCTTGCCCGCCGCCGTCGGCCTGACGGTGATGGACGTGGTGGAACGGGATGGGCTGATCGAGCGGGCAAGAACGGCAGGCAAGAGACTGCGCGACGGCATGGAAGGCCTGAAGCAGCGCTTTGAAGCCGTCGGAGATGTGCGTGGACGCGGCTTGCTGCTGGGGCTGGAGATCGTCACCGACCGGGCCAGCCGCAAACCGGATCTTGAGATGGCCGACCGGATCGGAGCCGGAGCGATGGAACGCGGCCTCAGCATGAACATCGTCAAGCTGCCTGCGATGGGCGCCGTCTTCCGCATCGCTCCGCCGTTGACCATCACGGATCAGGAAATCGATATGGGTCTGGAGATCATGGCGGACGCGATCGAGGCGGCGCGGCAGTAGAGCGCCGTGCGTTCAGGAGAGCACACATAAGATGCCTTACCACTACAAGATCGATCACCTTATGGACGCTCAACCGTTTCCGGTTGTGCGTCCGCTGATCTGGAGCGCCCCTGGAGACGCAGCGCGTTCCGGACCATGATATCGTCTGACTTCCTTGAAGACTTCTGACGGGATCGGCGATGACCGCTAGGCGACATTCCTCAGATCCGGCGTGTCCGCAGTTGCTGCGGCACGTCCTCGACCGGGAGATGGTCGAGACGGTGGCGGCGCGTGCCAGGCAGGCAGCGCAAACGCGTGGCTGGATCGGGACGGACGGACGGGCCACGGCCTCAATGCACGGAAAACGGCTCGATCCCGTCGATCCCGCCCTTGTGGCCTTTCAAGCAGAGGTTCTGGGTTCGTTGGAGGTCGCCAATCTCAGGGCCGACAGAAGCTTGCACCGGGCGGTCGCAACGCACAGCGGCCGTTTCCTGACCCCGGCCGGGGCGGATATCTGCCGCATCACCTTTCCGGACGAACCTGAAGGCACGCCCGCGCATCAGGATGCCTGGTACTGCAAGGTGCCCGGCCTCTGCATTGCCTGGATCCCGCTCGTCGCCTGCTCCAGGAGGCTTGGGGCGCTGGAAGTGGCGGATCGGGAAAGGCCTCTGGCCGAGCATGATGCGGAGGGACTGATCGACGATGCCGCAAGCCGCTGGCGCAGCGTCCCATGTGGGCCTGGCGATGTCCTGCTGTTTTCCGGCCTGACACCGCACCGGAGCCTGCCCAATCGCAGTGCCGGCCGGGTGCGGCTGTCGCTGGACATTCGCTTCGGCGAGGACACCGGCGAGTATGGGGCATGACCCTGGATCTCTGGAACAATCCGGTGACCGCAGAACGGTACCGCCTTTTTACCGAGAAACATGACCGGTACCGGGTGGCTGCGCGCGAGCTTGCAGAAGCTGTTGGAATTGCCCCGGGTCAGCGGGTGCTGGACGTTGCTGGCGGCATCGGCTGCACTGCGCTTGCTTGCCTTGAGAAACTCGGCCCCGAGGACAAGGTCAGTGCCGTGGAGGCGGCCGGAGCCATGCGGCAGATCGGCAGGGACCGGACGGATGGTCTGCCGGTGGACTGGCGCGCCGAAATGCCGGTGGGCGAGCTCTTCGATCGGGTCGTCTGCGGCGCAGCGGTCTGGGCATTGGGGCCGTTTGAAGCGGTGATCGAGGACTTGGCGGCACATGTAGCGCCCGGAGGCGTCCTGGCGATCTCTTTGCCCGCGGCCTATCTCGGTGAAGCGGATCAACCTGGCGGTGGGGAGGATCCGTGGTTGACCGCATTGCCGCAGATGCTGGCGCAGATGGATCTTGGCGCTCCGCCTTCTCGGGCATCGGAGGATGGTGCCCCTGTGCTGAGTGATGGCCTGGTGCGGCGGGCCTTCGCCGCTCGCGGGTTCACGGTGACCCGCAGCGACTTCCGGCAGAGACTGACCCAGGCAGCCTATTGCGACTGGATGAGCCTGCCGCCGGTGAACGCCACCCTTCTAGGAAAGCTGTCGCCGCAAGATCGACCTGCTGCCGTCGCCCGGGCAGCAATGGGGCTCGATGCCGCGTCCTGGCGGTGGGAGGCCTGGGCCGTCTATGCGGGGACGCGGAAAGCGTCAAAAGATCATCGGGTTTAAAACCGGGGCGGTCGCCAGATGTCCAGGGGCGGCAATATTGGTGCCGCCTATCACCGGACCGACCGGGACATAGGGCGGCGCAAAGGATGGAACCGGGCCGAAACCGAGGACCAGCATGACCTGCGCCGCGGGGAGCCAGGTGGACGCCCCGAGCGCCAATCCGGCCGCGACCCGGTTGATAAAATCCGTCTCGCTGCGCAGCGATTGGGGAAGGGCCTGGGTGATGGTGTCGGCAAGCTCCGAGGCAAGCAGAAGCTTGTTGATCTTGGCCGAAACGCAACTGATCAGCGGTGTGGGGACGTTCGGTATCGGCGGGGCCGCAGGTCCCGGATAGGCGACAAAGGCGGGATACCAAGGCAGGCCCGGTACGGTAACCGCGTCCTGCCACAGGAAGAAGTTGTCGGAGAAACCTTCCGCGATGGCATTGGCCATCTCCCGCGCCGGTCCGGTCAGGCTCTGCACCTTGGCATGGCTGCGGATATGAGGTTCAAGCGAGGGGCCGTCGAGACAACCCGGCGTGCCAATGGCGCTGAGCGACATGATCTTCAGGTCGGTAAAATGCGCGGAGATCTTCCACATATCGACGGCGAACTTGACGCCCGATTTTATGGCGTCGATCACGGCGGCCTGATCCGCCGCGGTGAAGGAGGGGGCAGGTGCACTGCCGCCACCGGATGTTCCGCCGGACGACCCACCCGTGAATAACGCCATCTGCTCGACCGCCATCCAGGTCTCCGCCTGATTTGGCTGGTCGCTGCTGCCGGCCGGCTGAGCCTCCTTCGCGATCGCCTTGCTGATGTCGCCTGTCCAGGTCGGTGGGTTGCCGGATGTGGGGCCACCGGCCTTGCCGGGCCCTGCCGCTTTTGAAACGGCCCCGGCGGCCTTGTCGGCGGCGCTGGCAACCTGTTGGGCCATAGAGGCAAGGCCGCTACTTTTCTGGGCGGCCTTCTTGGCAGCGGATTTTCCGGCGGCACCTGCGAACTCGGCCGCATGTTTCGAAATTCTGGTGGGGCGCAAATTCGGTTTCATGTTCCAAATCTCCGTGCAAAATTTCCTGTCTCGCTTGCATCCGCCTGGCGGTTCGTCCAGGCGGCGTTGTGGCTGGCTTTCCAGGCAACGAGGTCCGCGATCCGGTTAGCGATTGCGAGTTCGTAGGCGAAGAAGTCCTTTGCGAGCGCCGGGTCATCGCCGAGGTCTTCACCGGGCGGTGCCGGGATGCGGCCCGGATCGAGCCACCAACCGGTAAAGCCGTAATCGGTGTGATACCGCTCGTAGATTGAGGTGCCCGGGAAGGGCACGAGCACGCCGAAATTGTTGAAGAAATCGGTGATGGGGGCGAGGCGCTGCATCAGGGCAGCCGTGTTGTCGAGCTCCGTCACGCCTTCCCCCGGAAAGCCGAACATGAAGTTGACCACGGTGACCATGCCGGCGGCCTTGGCCGCCTCCACGGCGGCGACGATTCTCTCCGGCGTCTGGCCCTTCTGAATGGCACGCAGGACGGTGGCGTCGCCGCTTTCGATACCGAAATTGATGGCAACGCAGCCGGCACGACGCATCCGCTCCAGATCGCGCGGCAGCACCATGTTGCCGGGGGTGATGCAGGTCCAGGTGATGCCGGACAATTCCGGCTCGGCAAGGATCGCGTCGCACAGGGCTTCCAGACGGGGGCGGCGGGCGGTGAAGGCGTCGTCCCAGAAAGGAAAATGGGAAAGGCCGAAATTCCGCCGCAGCGCGCGCATCTCGGCGACCACATTTTCCGGGCTGCGCCAGCGGTAGACGCGGCCGGTTACATAATTGGCGCAGAAGGTGCAGCGGGCCGGGCAGCCGCGGCTGGAAACGATCCCGCCCGCTATGCCGCGCTCTCTGCCGGTTCCCGCGGCCAGATGCGGAAACGGCAGGGCGTCGAGATCCTCGATCGCCTGATAGGGCGGGCCACGGCCGGTTTTCGTGTACAGGCCCGGAACGGCAGTGAGATCGCCGCCCGTTTGAAGTGTTTCCGCAATCACGACAATGGCGCGTTCACCTTCGCCGGCAAGCGACAGGTCGAAGCCGTGCCCGAGCGGTTCCTCCGGCAGCACGGTCGGATGCGGTCCACCGGCGATCAGAACCGCGCCTGTACCACCAAGACTTGCCGCCAGCCTGTATCCGGCGAGCGCATTGTAGGTGAAGAGCGTCATGCCGATAAGATCGGGCCGGAAGGCCTCAACGGCATCTGCCAGCAGGGACCGCGCCCTGGTCTCTTCGAGATTTGCCATATCGAGGCATTGCACGTCATGGCCGGCTTCCAGCAGCGACGCAGCCAGATACTGCTGCCCGAGATAGGGCGCGTTCATGGGTTGCGGCAGAGGCGGCAGAACCAACAATGCACGGACCAATTCGACGACCTCCAGATGCCGGCCCAGACAATCAATTCCCCCATTTGGCGATGCGAGGTTACGTTAAGTCAAGTTCTTTGGATCGCCTTTCCTGCCAGGAGAAGGTGTTGTTTCTGAAATACTTACCACTGGTTGTGGAGTGAGGTCGCTAGCGTTGGGGGAATGAGCGCCGCCGGCCACGGGTTTATGGCAGCCAGACCCGCCGCATGACTTGGCGGCGGGTCCATTACCGATCGTGTCAGTCCAGCGTGATGGCTTCGATCCGCCCTTCCAGCATATGCGGCAGATAAAGCACGTTGCCTGCAGCACCGATATCGGCAAGGCCCGCGGGTTCGCTCAGGACTTCGGTCACCGTGCCGTCCGGGCCGACCGCGAAGGCCTTGCCGTTGATCCAGTCGTTCAGCACCAGCTTGCCGTCCAGGCGGACGATGCCGTCGATATTGCCGATTTCGGCCGCGACGGTGCTGATTTCCTTCGTTTCCGGATCAATGCTGAGAAGGCTTCCCGGGGCTTCGGTGGTGAAGTCGTTCTTCAGACCCTTGCCCCAACTGCCGACGAGAAGCCGGCCATTGTCCCACAGGAGGCCGTTCGGGTGGTTGAGTTCAGGCGTTTCAAGCCACTTTTCAAGTTTGCCGTCCGCATAGCGCCAGATGGTGTCCGTCATCATGTCGGAGACGAAGACCTCATCGCCGTTTGTAGTGACGTCATTGAGGAAGACAGCGCCTTCCGCCGGCAGGGATGCGAGGAGGTCGCCGGTAGCCGCATCGACGATGCGCAGCCGGGTGAGATCGGCGGCAAAGACCTTGCCGCCGGTCAAGGCCAATCCCTTGGGAGCGTCAAGGCCTTTTGTCCAGTTGGCGTCAATCACCGTGCCGTCCCGCGACAGGAGTGCCAGGTGGCCGTTGCCGTCGGCGTCATTCGGCGCGCCGACCATGACGCTGACGATCAGCCGGTCGTTGTCCGCATCGAAGAGCACGGATTCGGGCATGTCGAAGCCCTCGGTTGACCAGAGCGTTCCGGCACTGGCGGGCAGGGTGGAAAGGCCGAGCAGGAGCGCGGCAGCGAGCGGTTTCAGGATCTGCATGGGATGTCCTTCTTGAAACGGTTGAGAGGATTTTCAGATGCAGAAATCGAACTTCTTTCGCAATTGATCTTCATCTGGTATCAAAAAACGATACGAAATGATGAAATTGAGGATCAGGAAGACCATGCGCGGCGATACATTCAAGATCCTGCAGGGTGTTTTGAAAGCCCGCGGCATGACCTATGCGGATCTCGCGGGACGATTGGGAACCTCGGAACCGACCGTAAAGCGGATCTTTGCCGGCCACGATTGCAAGATGAGCCGGCTTCTGGAGATCTGCGACATCCTGGAGGTGCCGCTGGCCGATGTCCTGCACCGGGCCGGGCGCATCTCGGAAGAGGCGAGCGTGCTGCCGGTGGCGACCGAAGCGCGGCTTGCCGCCGAACCGTCGCTGTTCTTCCTCTTCATTCTCTTGCGCGAACCGATCCCCCAGAAGGAGATCGAACAGCGGTTCGGGCTTTCGGGCGAGGACATGTTCCGCTACGGCCGGGCGCTGGAGGCGCTGGATCTGGCGGAGCTGCATCCGGGCAACCGCATCCGCATCACCCGCAAGGAACCGTTCCGCTTCCGCCCCGATGGTCCGCTGATCCCGCTTCTGAAGGAAATCAACATGCGCTTCCTCGCCCAGGTGATCGGCAATCCTGGCGGCAACCAGTCGCTGTTCTTCACGATTTCCCGGCGCATGCTACCCGATACCGGCGCCTTTATCCTGCGGGAGATCGAGGCGCTGAAGGAAACGATCGCCGAGCTCGCCCGCCAGGACCAGCTGATCTCGCGTGAAGAGGACCTCACCACCTTCAAGCTGACCGGCGCCTTCGCGCCGGTTTCCTTCCCGGATATTCTGGCGATCGAGCCGGGACGATGAGCCCCGTTCAGAGAGGTGAAACGTCGACATAGATGCGGTAGTCGGTCACCAGTCCTTCTTGCAGTTTCAGAACGGTCGCGAAGGGGACTGACAACTCGCTTTTGTCGTGCCGGGTGTAGTGAACCGAGCCGGTGCAGAATAAGGTGACGCCATCCGAGCCTATTTCCGTGATCGTGTGCGTCATGCCCGCAATCGTGCCGAAAAACGCCGCATTGGCATCGACGACCGCCTGTCGGTCGCGCAAGGTTTCGAAATTGCCCAGCCGGAAGCAAACGTCTTCCGCGAGATGGGCACCCACGCTCTCGGCATCGAGATTGTCTACCGCAGTATAGAGAGAGGCGATCAATGCCCGGTTCGCGTTATCGGTGAGGGTTGTGATTTGCATCGGTGTCTCCTTTGGCAAGGGATGGTTGGATATTTCCTTTCGGATTTTCTCCGGCACGGCGGCCGGGAAGGCCTGTGAGATGACCGTTGGAAATAGCCATGCCGAGAAAAAGCAGAAGGACCGAGAACGAAAACCAGGGACCGATTGGTTCATCGAAGACGAGAGCGCCGATAGCGATGCCGGATAGTGTCACGAAGTATCCGACCTGGCTGAAACCGACGCCGTCCGTTCGCCGGTAAAGCTCGAAAGTCAGCACATAGCTGAGTGCGGTCACCGCACAAAGGCAGAGAATCGCCAGTACTGTGTCGCTTCCTGTTATCGCGTCGAACCGAGCATCTGCTGCAAACACCATCGCGGGCAGAAACAAGACGGCCTGCGTCAGAAGCGTGCCGGCGGCCAGGACGGACGGGTCGGTTCCCGGGGGCATTGCCCGTTCGCGATAGACATTGCTTGCCGCCAGGAAAAACGGCGTGATGACCGCGGCTCCGATCCAGGGAAGACCACTTCCCTCCAGCGCCCCGCCGCTTGTGGTGGCGATGGTGACGCCCGCGAGGCCGATCAAAATTCCCAAAAGCCGGTGCCGCGGCAGCAATCGCCGGTTTGCCAGAGACGACAGGCAGAAGGTCAAGAGCGGCGACAGGGTAATCAGCAACGTGAACAGGCTCGCGGGAACCTGCTGCAGGGCGAAGTAGCTGAGCACCTGCGGAGCCGATACCCCAAGAAGCCCGTTGATCATGCAGTAACAAAACACCGGCCGGGTCCGGAGTGCGGCAAGACCCGAAACGCGCCGGATTGCAAGTGTGCCGGAGAGCAAAAGTCCCGCCCCCAGAACCTGCCATGCGAACAGGAGCAACGGCGAAAGTCCACCCAGGACGATGAACTTGGCCAACGCGAAATTCCCGCCCACCAGGGTGCCGACAAGAACGATCAGCGGTAACGCCTGTTGTCTGAGCGGCCGACAAGATGTGCTAATCGCCATGAGATCCTCCATGATTGATCTCGTGACAATTTATTGCTCGCCAACTTGTTTACTATCAGGTCTCAGATTGACTTTGTGTTGATCCAGGATCAACAATAAGGGGTAATGGAAACAATTCCCGACTTTGAGGTCTTTGTGGCCGTGATCGAGCAAGGCAGCTTCTCGAAAGCGGCAGAACGCCTCGGCCTAAGCAAATCGGCGGTCAGCCGCAGAGTAACGCAGCTGGAAAAGCGCCTGGGCGTTCAGCTCCTGCAGCGCAGCACCCGCAGGCTCGCGCTCACGGAAGCAGGCAACCGCTATTTTGCCCACGCGGCCGATGCTGCGTATCACGTCAGGACCGCCGAACAGGAAGCCGCCCTTTACGGCAGTGAGGCGATCGGTGAAATTCGGGTTTTGGCGCCGATGTCTTTCGGCAGTCGCCATCTTGTGCCGCATCTCCCCGGATTTCTCGGCATGCACCCGAAACTGAGCGTCGACGTGACGCTCGACGACCGGGCAGCAGCTCTCATCGACGGCACATTCGACCTGGCATTGCGGGCCGGCGACCTGCCGGATTCCGCTCAGATCGCACGCAAGCTGGCACCGCTTGCCAGTGTGATATGTGCCTCGCCGGACTATGTGCGCGAGCATGGCGCTCCGCACACACCGGCCGACCTTGCCAGTCGCAATTGTGTATTCTTTTCCTATTCGGACAACATGGATGTCTGGGAATTCAGATCCGGCCTGGGTCCCGATAAGGTTTCCGTCACGGGCAATCTGAAGGTGAACAACAGCGAAGCCCTTTGTGCAGCGCTTGTCGCGGGAGGGGGAATTGGACGGGTGCCGACATTCGTCGCGCATTCCCTGATTGCCAATGGCGCGTTATTGCGCCTGTTGCCGGGGTACGAGATGCCGTCCAAGCCGCTTTACCTGCAATTTCCGAGCCGCAAGTTACTTCCGCGCGCAGCACGATATCTGATCGATCATCTGGTAAAGATCTACGACCTGGAACGTCCTTACTGGGACAGGGAAATCGACGTTTCTGCGCCTCGGATCTGATGCCTCGAAATCAGGTGCGATCGCGCGAAGAATCCGCGTCCACAATAGATCGCGGCTTCCTCACGCCCAGAACTTCGGCACTTCCCGCGTTGCGTCCCAATAGCCCCTGGCATGCTGCCACATGGTCTGGCACTGGGCCTCGTGCCAGCCGATGACGAAGCCGATGGCCCGTGTCGCTTCTTCTGCCTTTTCTCCCGTCACCTTGCAGGTGTCCGGAAGCCGTTCGGCCATGGCGACATCGTTGAGATAGCCGAAAATGTCCTGCAGCTTCTTCATCCGCTTCAGGAAGGGCTTCACGGTATCGACCGGATAAAGACCACCGAAGAATTCGATGCCGTAGCGCATCTTCTTCATGGCCTTGCGCATTTCGTGACGTTCCGGAACGTCGAGCCTGTCGAGCCGCTTGCCGTATTTCAGAACCTTCTTCCACTGGTGGGCCAAAGCCTCGTCGGCGAAAGCGCGGACGGGCCTGGCGAGCAGCTCGCTCTGGCCGAAATTTTCCGGATCGAGCCAGCCCCGGCCTTCCGTATAGGCGGCAAGGTCAAGGAGAAATGCGTTGACTTCCGCCGATTTCAGGTGATCCACCAGCACCTTGCGAATGTCTTTATCACGCGAGGCGTTGAGATCTTCCAATAAGGCGTCGAAGGAAATGCTGTCAGGCGCCTTGCCGGAGAGCGGCGAGACGATTTCCTCCACCAGCACATCAAGATCGCGCAAGGCCCCGGCTTCGGTTGCAATGGTGCGTGCCAGGCCGTCCAGAGGCGCCGCCGAAGCCGGATTGAGGACGGAACGGAACAGGCGCAGGGCGCTGCGCAGGCGGCGCAATCCGACCCGGAGCTGGTGTGGGCCTTCCGGATCGTCGCTGGCAAGCACGACCAGCCGGTTCCCGGTTATCTGGGTCAGGCAGGAGCGCAGCACATCGCGGAAGGCGTGTTCGGTGGTAAGGCCGGGGTCTATCTTGACCGGAGCGGCGAAAACCGGCTGCCGCTCCGCTTCCGTCCGCCCTTCGGCAAAACGATAGCCGCGCTCGGCCTTGCTATAGGGAGAAAAGCGGAAGGGGACGTCCTTCAACAGAGCCCGTGCCGCTTCATAAAGGGCCTGGCTCGGTCCCGACTTCAGTTCCATCTCGAGTTCGGTGAGCGGCTGGGTGCCGCTGCCGGCGAGAATGTGGCCGGTGTCGAAGGCAAGTTCGATCAGGGTTCCGTCCGCTTCCCGCGCGAGGTTCCGGACGGTGCGTTTCATCACCGTTTCGAAGCATTCGGAAAGGGGAGCGTCGCCGAGGATCTCCAAAAGTCTGTCGCTGACCGTGCTGTCTTCGATTACGGAAAAATCGAGCGCCCGTCCCTTGACCGGGTGCTCGGCTTCAACGGGTGAGGAGAGACCGCCGATCACGCCGGTGCCAAGCTTCACTGTCTGGAGCCAGCTTCGGCCGGATTTCCTGACACGCAAGGAGATCTTCGCCTTGCGCAGCGCCTGGTCGGGGGTGTCGAAATAGATCGACTGCAGGGTCTTCGTCACGCCGCGGCTGGCAGTGAACCCTTCTATGGTGCCGGCGCGTTTCAGCGCGTCCTGGGCCCCCGTCTCCAACTCGAGCTTGAGCTCGATCTCACGTCCTGATTTGCTCATGCCAAATTTCTAGCCAAGCGGAAATCGCTTGTCTACAGATGCGCACATTTTGCGCTTTTGTTATCTGGCTAAGCAAATTTGCCCGCCGCAGGACAGGCGCCTGAGGGCCGGAGGCCTTATCTGAAGATCTTGCGGTGGATCTTGTTCACCACCTTGCAGAAGAGCCGCAGATAGGAAGGCACGGATTTCTGGTTGAAGGCGATCTTGCGGACATAGTCGGGCACGTGCCAGACGGCCGCCGTGCCATCCGGGAAGGACAGGGTCATGCCGGGGACCGCATGATAATTCACGCCGTTTTCATCCGTGATGAAGGCTTCACCTTCCAGGATGAGAATCGTCTCATCGAAGAAATACTGCCAGCGAAACTTGCCCGCCGTGCAGGACCAGTGATCGACGACCGTCCACATGTCGCCGATCTGGGAAAGGTTCCGGCACCTTGCGTCCGGCGATCCTTCAAGCACCCAGTCTGCATGGATCGGCGAAGACTCGAGCGCCTCCTTGTCGAGGCTGGCAAGGGAGAAGAGAGCCGCAGGCGGCAAGGCAGCCGCGCCGTCAACCGAGTAAAACCCCAGCTTGCCGGCAACCGGGTTGCCTTTGTGAGCGTTGGCCTGCTGCCGCGCGGTGCCTTCGCTGTTGTCGATATAGGTCATTCTCGGCCCCTTCCTCGCATGAGGGGGCAATCTGCGCGCTGGCGATTGCATTTGTCTTAAGCGTCTCGAAGTGTTGCACCCTGATAGGTAGAAATGCGAGGAATTTTCCCGCCAAAGTAAATTCCTGGTTAACGAAGCCGCTAAAATGCTTGCCGGGACGGGACGGCTAGCCGGCCGGCACGATCAACCATGTAGCGTCGGGCCGGCAGGAGGGGAGCGGCGCACGGAACCGCTTGCATCGGACTGGGGCCCATGATACGGACCCCTCCGGTGCCGGTCGCCCCCCTGGCGGAACTGGTAGACGCGCCGGATTCAAAATCCGGTTCCTTCGGGAGTGCCGGTTCGATTCCGGCGGGGGGCACCATGTATGCTTGCGCTACCGCCCATTCGGAAACCTTTAGCACGGGTTCGATTGCGCTACCGCACCTTGAGCGCCGGTTCCCCTCAAAATCCAGAACCGGCAATTGTTGAACGACACTATCTTGTGTCGAAACCGTCCTATTTTCCCCGATGACTTTTCGCAGTGCACCGGCTATGGAGGCGGCATGATCAGACGCCTTTATGACTGGACGCTGTCCCTTGCCGCCGGACCGCGCGCGCCTGCCGCGCTCGGAACGGTTTCCTTTGTCGAAAGCTCCGTATTTCCGATCCCACCGGACATCCTGCTGATCCCCATGGTGATCGCGCGGCGGGAAAAAGCCTGGTGGTATGCGCTGCTCTGCACGCTGACGTCGGTCGCGGGCGGTGTCGCGGGCTATCTGATCGGCATGTTCCTGTTCGAGCAGGTCGCCGTGCCGATCCTGACTTTCTACGGCAAGATGAACTATGTCGAGGAATTCAAGGGAATCTACCACCAGTATGGCTGGTGGTTCGTCTTCATTGCCGGCCTGACGCCCTTCCCTTACAAGGTGATCACCATCGCCTCCGGTGCGCTCGGGCTCAGCCTGCCGGTCTTTATCGCGGCAAGCGTTGTCTCACGCGGGATCCGCTTCTTCGCGGTTGCCGGGTTGCTCTATTTCTTCGGCCCGCCCATCCGGGATTTCATCGAGAAGCGCCTCGGTCTCATGTTTACCATATTTGTGGTGCTGCTGGTCGGCGGATTTGTTCTGCTTAGGTATATCTGACAATGCGAGGGTGACATGGCTGCTGACCGGATGGCGCGGAATTTGACGGGGCTCCTGCTGCTGGGCGGTCTTGCGGTGATCGGCACGGCCTGGGGGTTCCAGCTGATCGGCGGCTACGTGCCCTGCAAGCTCTGCCTCGAGCAGCGCGTTCCCTATTATGTCGGACTGCCGCTGACTGCATTGGCGCTGATCCTGATGACGCAGAGGCGGAACGGACTGGCGATGCTGGCTCTCCTCGCCATTGCCGCCGTCTTTGCCTATGGCTCGGGTCTCGGCATCTACCAGGCTGGTGCCGAATGGCAGTTCTGGGCTGGTCCCAACGATTGTGGCGGTGGCTCCGCGGCGCCGACGTCTGCCGCCAACATGCTGCAGGCTCTCAAGACGACACGGGTGGTCAGCTGCACGGAAGCCAGCTGGCGCATGCTGGGGCTTTCCTTCGCCGGCTGGAACGCCGTCGCCTCCGGCGGACTGGCACTCTGTGCGCTGCTCGCCGCTTTCATGTTGAACCGGCGCGGCAATCCGGCCAGTGTAGGTGCATGAGCAAAACCGAACATCCCAAGGACAAACAGCGCCGCGACGCCCTTCATGCCCTCGACAGGGTGGGGGCCGAAAGCGAGACCATTGTCGGCTCGACCTTCGTGCGCATGGCCGACAGGGCCAAGGATCACCTGAGTGCCGCCGACAAGGACGAGGACGACCGCATTGAGGTCTGGGGTTCGCGGATCGGCCGTGGGCTTGGTGTTTTGTTTGCGATCGGGCTGGTGATTTATCTCCTGGTTACCTACGTTCTGCCCAACAGCTGATTTCCGAAACCGGAGCCGCTTGAGACAGCATGACGGTGTCCCGGCTTCGCGACACGACCAATTTCGGGCGCAAGACTGCCAGCAAGCGAGCGCCCGCCGATCTAAGGAAGCGTAATGGCATCCATCCGGCCCATCAGCCACAGCGGCTGGTCCGACCGCAAGGCCCCCGATCTGCAAGACTTCGAGACCATGGCAGCGGAGGTTCTGGCCGGACTTCCGGACGAATTCCTGCAGCTCTGCGGCCATCTGCAGATCAGCCTGTCCGACTATGCTCCGGACGAGGTGCTGGATGTGCTCGGCATCGAGGACCCGCACGATCTGCTCGGCCTCTTCGAGGGCCAGGGCCTGACGGAAGGCGGCGACGCGATCCTGACCGGGCAGATGCCCAACCGCATCTGGCTCTACCGGCGTCCGATCCTGGACTACTGGGCGGCGATGGACGAGGCCCTGGGGGATGTGGTCGCCCATGTGCTCATCCACGAGATCGGCCACCATTTTGGCCTGTCGGACCAGGACATGGAGCGCATCGAGGCAGCAGCGGACCTCTGACCGGCGATCCTTAGAGCATGTCGCGAAAAAGTGGGTTCTGGTTTTTCGCAAAAAGACGTGCGCCAAAAAGGAGATAAAGCGTGTCGCGTGAATTCAAATGAACGCGGCACGCTTTAAGCACCGGCAGGCTTGGTTCCTCAAATCGAACGCCTGAAACGTGAAAGCCTCCCGCGTTCCGGGGAACACGGGAGGCTTTGCGTTCTTGGCCGCTCGTCATTGCGGCTGCCGGAGGACCGGCCTTATTCGGCGGCTTCCTTCTGGGCGCGGGCGATCGACTCGACGATCAGGCGCTTGGCGGCTTCCGCGCCTTCGACGCCGGTGATCTTCACCCACTTGCCCGGTTCCAGATCCTTGTAGTGTTCAAAGAAATGCTTCACCTGGGCGACGGTGATTTCCGGCAGGTCGGTGACGTCGTTGATATTGTCGTAGCGCTTGCTCAGCTTGCGGGACGGCACGGCAAGGATCTTCTCGTCCTGGCCGGATTCGTCTTCCATCAGGAGCACTCCGATCGGACGGCAGCTCATGATCGCGCCCGGCACGATCGGGCGCTGGTTGACCACGATCACGTCGATCGGATCACCATCGCCACAGAGCGTGTGCGGCACGAAACCGTAATTGCCCGGATAGCGCATCGGCGTATAGAGAAAGCGGTCGACATACATCGCGCCGGCTTCCTTATCCATTTCGTATTTGATCGGCTCGCCGCCAACGGACACCTCGATGATGACGTTGATGTCCTCCGGCGGATTCTTGCCAATCGGCACCGCGTCGATACGCATTGAGAAAACTCCTGTTGATCGTTGCAGCGTCTATCGCAATCCCGCCGGAGAAGTTCAAGTCCTTAATTTTTGCATTGCACCTAATTGATTAGCATGGCTTCATTCCGCGAGCAGTTACCTGCTAAAGCGTGTTGCGTTCATTTGAATTCACGTGACCTGCTTTATCTCTTTTTTGACGCACGTCTTTTTGCGAAGAACCGGAGCCTGCTTTTTCGCGACGTGCCCCAGATCAGCGGACGCATAACCGGAAGGGGTTGAGCGTCCGGAAGCTGATCGATCTTAACGCGGTAGAGCATTTATGTGCATTCTCCGGAACGCACGATGCTCTGGGAGACCGGCTATGAATAGGGTCAATATCTGTCTGTTCACCATGTTCGGTGTTGCCGCCGCCGCACCAGCCTTCGCCGCCGGGATCGACAGCGCCTATACCAAGATCCAGCTTCAGACCTGCGCGCAGACCGAAGCTGCGGAAGAAGACGAAGGCACCTTCGGCGGGTCCTGGGAATGCCAGGGCTACCAGGGCCAGCCCGTCTATGTCGCAGAGGGCGATCTGCGCATGTTCGTTTCCTTCGGTCCTGCAGCCGCGGATGAACCGGCGGCAACCCAGACCCTGCCGAGCTTCAACACCGTCAACGAAACCCTGGAATGGCGCCTTCGCGACGGCACGCCCTTTGCGACGATCCTTCGCTGGTTCCCGAGCATCGACGACGGCGCCGCCACAGGCAGCGTTCTCATCGTCACACAATTGCTTCCGGGCGGTGGCACCTGCCAGATCGCCCGCATCGATGCCCAGGCCAACAAGAACGCCAACGAGATGGCCCGCCAGGCGGCCGACACCATGGCCGGGACCTACGACTGCACGCGGGAACCGCAGATCCTGGGCAATCCGGGTGTGCTGCAGTGGTGAGCCGGGGCTAGCCTCTAATACCAAAGAGTGTTGATTTTGACCCATCAGATGGGTCATTTCCGGTTGTCGGCGAGGCGCATCGCGTAGCGCGGTCTGGTTGACCGGGCAAGCGGTGCAACGATGTCCGGCGGGCGGAAATGGCCCACCGGAGGCCGCCTTTGGAGGCTCCTCGGACTGCGTTGCACGTCTTGTCCGATAGCCGCGCATCGCCCTGCGACGCGCGCCTTGCCGAAAAGCCTCCAAAGGCGGTCAGATGGGTCAAAATCAACACTTTTTGGTATAAAGCGTGTCGCGTTCATTTGAATTCACGTGACACGCTTTATCTCATTTTTGACGCACGTCTTTTTGCGAAAAACCGGAACCCACTTTTTCGCGACGGGCTCTAGGTCTGGATCGTGCCCTCAGTTCGGTTGCCGTATCAGGCGCGTGCCGGTTCAGGATCGCGCAGGGGGCCAGGTATAGATGGACAGTTCCATCCGCCGGCCGCCCAGCCTGTACCAGGATTTTGCCGCCAGGCGGCCGCCGACGGCCTTGTAGAAGGCCCGGGCCGGGTCATTGTCGCTCAAGACCTGGACCGCAACGCCGGAGAGGTTTTTCGCCGCCAGCGTCTCGCGCACATTGTTGAACAGCAGCCGGCCGAAGCCGAGGCCCTGGTATTCCGGTTTCAGGTAAAGCTCGTAGACCTCGCCCTCCATGCCTGTGTTGCGCAGGCGGCAGGGGCCATAGGTGGCGTAGCCGGCGGGCACGTCGGCAATGGAAAGGATCTTGATATCGACACCGCGGGCAAGCGCGCCGCGCCACCAGCTGGTGCCCCGGCGGGAGATCATTTTCTGCAGGTCGACACCATGCAAAACGCCCCGGTAGGCGCCAAGCCAGGCTTCGCTGTGAATGCCGGCAAGGGCATCGCAATCCGCGGTCCGGGCCGCGCGCAGATCGATCAGGTCCGTAGTCATCCTGCTGAAAAGGATACATCAAGCGCCCGTTTGGAAAAGGGGCAATCGTGTGGGGTGTGCTGAAAAGTAACGCTGCGTTCCGGCGGGACTGGAAGATTTGCCGAGGAGGCACCTGTGGCCCAAATGAAAAGGGCCGGCATAAAGCCGGCCCTTCAGTTGCCTTGATGTTTGACTCATTAAATCTGGTTGACCTGTAAAAACCCCGGGGGGCTGGGGGGCTAATGCATTCCGTGATTTCTACCGGTCATACCCATCAAGGTATGTTAGGAATATGGGTGCCCAAAATGGCTTGCCAAGGGCTGGAATGCGGCAATTTCAAGGAAATTTGGGCTTTCTTTCTGGGCAAACTGCCGTAGCGTCCGTTTTTAATGTTTCCCCCAGATAATTTACCGTCAAAAATACGGAGAAAATCGCCGGGATTGCTCAATATGACGTTGCGGGCTTGCCATTCCGGCAAAAGGAGACGCATCATGACAGGGAGGTGACAGGCATCGTTGCCAAGCGATTCCCTGTCTGCAGCGAAACCGCGAACGGAATGGAGGCGGAATGAGCGAAGCCGACGAAAGCGCGTTTCAGCGCGGCACGGGCCTGGGCCCGCTGCCGCACAGCCAAGCGGCTCCCCCTCCCAAACCGATTGTTGCCTTCAACCGGCGCGAACTGGATACGATCCTCAGGCTCTACGGACGCATGGTCGCCGATGGCGAATGGCGAGACTATGCCATCGACCTTTTGAAGGACCGGGCCGTCTTTTCCGTTTTCCGCAGATCGTCCGAGATGCCGCTCTACCGGATCGAGAAGGATCCGAAGCTCTCCCGGCGCCAGGGGGCCTACGCGGTGGTGGCGACCGGCGGCATGATCCTGAAGCGCGGGCATGACCTTGCCCAGGTCCTGCGTGTGCTGGAAAAGAAGAAACACCTGCGCGTGGTCGAGGTTTGACCGGAGCAGCCGTGCGATCGTGACGTGGTGCCCGTCAGATTGCTTGCTGTGCCTGCGCGTGCATTCCTCGTAGGACCAAACAAAATGCCCGGCAGAGCCGGGCTTTCGCATTTTCGTCGGGATGCCGGAAGCTTATTCGCGGTTGCCGAACAGCTGCAGCAGCATGAGGAACATGTTGATGAAGTCGAGGTAAAGACGCAGGGCGCCCATCACAGACTTCTTGGTCGCGACTTCACCGCTGTCGCCTTCATAGTACATTTCCTTGATCTGCTGGGTGTCGTAAGCCGTCAGGCCGGCGAACACCAGGACGCCAATTACGGAAATGGCGAATTGCAGGGCGGACGACGCCATGAAAATGTTGACGATGGACGCGATGACGATGCCGATCAGCCCCATGAACAGGAACGAGCCCCAACCGGACAGGTCCTTCTTGGTGGTGTAGCCGAAGAGGCTGAGGGAGCCAAAGGCGGCGGCAGTAATGAAGAAGACCTGCGCGATCGAGCCCGGTGTGTAGACCAGGAAGATCGAGGACAGGGAGATGCCCATTACAGCGGCATAGACCAGGAACAGGACCCGGGCGCCACCGGCACTCATGGACTGGATGCGGAAAGACAGCCACATCACCATGCCAAGCGGCGCGAGCATGACGACCCATTTCAGCGGGCTGCCATAGATGGCGACGCCCAGCTGGGTCAGCATGCGGCCATTGCCGAGGCTGGCGACGGCGGCGTTCGGGTCGGTGGTGGTGGCCAGCATGACGGTTGCGAGCGCCAGGAACCCGGTCAGCGCAAGGCCGATGGTCATGTAGTTGTAGACACCAAGCATATAGGACCGGAGGCCCTGATCGATGCCGGCCTGGGCGCGTGCGCCAGCGACGGAATACGCGCCTTGTGATTGACGGTCAAAGGTCGACATGGTCGTGGAAATCCCCTTCTAGATCGAAATGCTCATGTAACAGTACATGTAGCACAACTCCCTCAACATATGGGTAAATACGGACCCAAGCACAAGCCGGTTTATCTGAAAAATTTGTAATCTTGCTGCCTGGGACCGCTTTTCATTTCCGCATGCTTAAGATCGAAGGACTATTTCATCGCCTTGAGGCGCGATTCGATCTGCCTGTCGCAGGTGCCGCCCGGATTGCGCACTATTTCCTCGGAAGCGAAATCCAGGATTTCACGCTCCGGATCGCGCATCTGTTCCACTGTCACACCGTCCTTGAACCATTGCAGCACAGCATAGTCACCGCCGGCATCGGTCAGAAACGCGATCGGCTTGCCATCCTCGGTGATGCCCATCCGACCGACCCTGACTTCCTCGATGGTGACCTTGCGGGCCTCGCCGTCGATGGTCAGCCGGTTCTTCGAGACATTCAGCTTCTTCAGCTTGGAGCCAGTCGTGCCGGCCCAGTTGCCGTAAAAGCGCTTGCCCTTCTTTTCGACGGACAGGCAGGAATTTTCGAAATTCGGGATGGAAAGGCGTACGGCAGATACCTCGACCGGATCCGCGTCCTTCGGGGCCAGCGTGTATTTCATCGCATCGTCGCCGGTGCGGTAAACCCGGATGCCCACCGGCGTGTAGCCGTTGTCGTTGATCGTGCGGGTGAAGAAGTCGAACTGGTTGGCGTCGTTGGTGCCGGCGCGGCGGTAGAGCCAGCGTTTGGGAAGGCCATCCTCGAAGACGAGCCAGTCGCTCACAACCAGGCCACGCGGGCCTTCGGGAGTGTTCAGCTGCCAGACACCGGTGTGAAACGGGCTTTCAGCGGTGGCCGCGGACGCGAAGGCGGCAACAGAAATGACGGAAACCGCCGCTGCTTTGGCAAAGGTTTTCAAACGAGATTTATCGAAGAATTGAAACATGCAGGGAGCCCCTTTAACAGTCTTGCCCGGACCTGAACCGGATAAACAAGATCTCTTCAGTATGCAAGTTGCGCGGGGCTGAAGTTTGACGCAACCTGCTCATGATTTATGAATTTTTCCTGACAGGACGGTCCCAGGTGACCTTTCCTGTCAGGAGGTAATTCCTGTCACAGATTTCGTAATACCGGCGCAGGTTTTTCACCCAGCACGCGCCACGTGCCGACCAGACCGAAACCGACGGTCAGCACCAGGGCGGCGAGGGCCGCACCCGCGGCCGTGACGGGCATCATCACGAAGGAACCGTCCATGATCTGCGTGATCACGTACCAGGCGGCGATGCCGCCGGCGACGAGCGCGAAGACGGCGGTCGAGAGGCCCAGGATGGCGTATTCCAGTGCATAGGCAAGGATGAGCCGCGTGCGGGTCGCGCCCAGGGTCTTCAGGATGACCGCGTCATAGATGCGGCTGCGATGTCCGGCGGCCAGGGCACCGGCCAGCACCAGCACACTGGCGATCAGGGTGATGGAGCTCGCCCCCCGGATCGCCCAGGCGAGTTGCGCGACCAGGTCGTTGACCTGGTCGATGGCGTCCTTGACGCGCACGGCGGTTACGGTCGGGTGGGCATTGGAGACGGTTTTCAAAAGGGCCAGCTCGGTTTCAGCGGGGACGTCATTTTCCCAGCCGAGCGTCATCAGATGGGCATGCGGCGCCCCGGCGAAGGTGTTGGGCGAGAACACCATGACGAAATTGATCGCCAGCGACTGCCATTCCACGTCACGCAGATTGGCGATTTCGGCGGTGAGCTCCCGGCCGAGGACGTTGATGGTGATCCGGTCGCCGATGTTCAGGCCGAGATCTGTCGCGGCTTCCGCATCGAAGGATACGAGAGGAAAGCCGGTGTAGTTTTCAGGCCACCAGGACCCCTCTACCAGCTTGGAGTTGGCCGGCAGGCCGCTTGAATAGGTGATGCCGCGGTCGCCGCGCAGCACCCAGCCGGAGCCTTCCTGCACCGGCTTGAAATCCTCCGCGGCAATGTCGTTGAGGCGAACGATGCGGCCGCGCAGCATGGGCACGCTCTGCAGCGAAGCGCCTGGAGCCTCCTGTTTCAGCAGCGCTTCGAAGGTGTCGCGCTCGGTGCTCTGGATGTCGATGAAGAAGAAGCTTGGCGCGCGGTCGGCAATGGTGGCGTTCAGTTCACGGCGCAGGTTCCCGTCGATGAGGGCAAGCGCCACCAGCAGGGAGAGGCCGAGCCCGAGCGACAGCACGACGGAAGGCGTCAGCGCGCCGGGCCGGTGGATATTGGCGATGGCAAGGCGCAGTTCGGTGGATCGGACGCTCGGCATGCGGCGGGCAATGGCCATGATGGCACGGGCAACCAGCACCAGCAGGAAGAAGGCTCCTGCCGATGCGGCGATGTAGACGCCCGCCATGCGCGTGTCGTGCGCAAGAAGCACCGCTATGGCGGCAAGGGTCAGAACCGTAACGGCGGTGGCGACAAGATAGCGCTTGCGCGGCTGTTTTCCTCCGCCGGTGACGATGTCGCGGAAGAGGGCGGTCGGGGGCACGTCATGGGCCCGGCCGAGCGGCCACAGCGCGAAGGCCAGCGCCGTCAGCAGACCGTAGATAAGGCCGAGGACAAGCTCCGACGGGTAGATGCTGGCAACGAGCTTGACCGGCAGAACGGAGGCGAGCGCCGCGCTGGCCGCAAAGGGGATCAAGGCCCCAATGACGAGACCGGCAGCGATGCCGATCAGCGCCAGCACCAGCATCTGCACCAGATAGATGCGGAAAACGAAGCCGCCGGTGGCGCCAAGGCATTTGAAGCTGGCGATGACATCGCGCTTGGTTTCCAGAAACGCGCGGATGGCGTTGGCGACGCCGACACCGCCGACGACCAGCGCTGTCAGGCCGACCAGAGTGAGAAACTGGGCAAAGCGGTCGATGCTGCGCTGGAGGCCCGGTGCCGCGTTGGCACGGGAGCGAATCCGCCAGCCCGCATCCGCCTGAGATGTCCTGGCGTCCTCGATGACCGCTTCAAGCTGCTCCATGCTCGGAAAGGGCGTCATTTTCACCCGGTAATGCCACCGGATCAGGCTTCCAGGCTGCACCAGGCCCGTTTCGGGCAGGGACGCATCGGAAATGAGCAGCCGCGGGCCGAATTCCATGCCTCCGGCCAGTTTGTCCGGTTCGGAGGCGATGGTGCCGGTAATGCGCAGGGTGGCGCGGCCAAGCGAGATCGTGTCGCCGACCTTGAGGTCGAGCCGGGCGAGCAGCGAGGGGTCGGCCACGGCGCCCCATTGGCCGTTTTTGCGCTCAAGGGCTTCGCCAAGCGCTTCTCCGGAGGCAAGTGTCAGCTCGCCGTAGAGCGGATAGGGCGTGTCGACGGCCTTCAATTCAACCAATGCCTGGTCGCTGCCGTCCTGTTTCCGTGCCATGGCGCGCAAGGTCGCCACCCGGGAGACATTGCCGAGGTTCTCAAGAAAGGCCAGCTGTTCGGGTTCGGCTTCGCGGTGAATGAGCGAGAAGTCGAGATCGCCGCCGAGGATCGCCTGGCCTTCCCGCGAGATGCCCTCCGTCAGGGCGCGCGAGACCGAAGTGACACCGGCAATGGCGGCAACGCCGAGCGCGATGCAGGCGATGAAGATGTAAAACCCCTTAAGGCCGCCGCGAAGTTCCCTGAGGGCGAAGCGGGCTGCCAGGCGGAAATCCTGCGCGTTCCCCTGGCCCTTGCCGGCAACGAAGCCGCTCATGCGCCGACCCCTTGTCCGGCTTCGTGGCGGGCAGTGAGCGGTTCTTCTATTTCGCCGGAGCGGACACGGATCACCCGGTCGCAGCGATTGGCGAGACTGGGGTCGTGCGTCACCAGAACAAGCGTCGTGCCGCGGGTTTTCTGGGCCGTGAACATCAGATCGACGATCTGGGCGCCGGTGGTCTCGTCGAGATTGCCGGTCGGCTCGTCGGCGATCAGGATTTCCGGTTCGACGACCAGTGCGCGGGCGACGGCGACGCGCTGCTGCTCACCGCCGGAAAGCTGCGCCGGATAGTGATGCATGCGCTGGCCGAGGCCAACGGCTTCAAGCTCCGCCTTTGCCTTGCCGAAAGCGTCGGTATCGCCGGCGAGTTCCAGCGGCACGGCGACATTTTCCAGCGCCGTCATGTTCGGGACGAGGTGAAAGGATTGGAAGATGATGCCGACATTGCGGCCGCGAAACCGGGCGAGCTGATCCTCCGAGAGCGGTCCGAGTTCGGCGCCCGCGACGTTGATCGCGCCTTCATCCGCCCGTTCCAGGCCTGCCATGACCATCAGCAGTGTCGACTTGCCGGAGCCCGAGGGCCCCACAAGGCCGACGGAAGCGCCTTTTTCGATCTCGAGGTCTATGCCTTTCAGGATATGCACCCGGCCGGCGCCCTCGCCGAGGGTCAGATGGACATTATTCAGGGCGATCGCGGGCGAATTCGTCATCGGCAGGCCTTAAAAAGGAGCGCACGATCGTCATCCCGACAGATGCGTGCCCTCGACAAGAGGTCGTTTTGCGACCATATGGGCCTGATGCAACGCGTCTTCCAGTGCGAAAGAGGAATAGCGTGAACAAGGTTCTTGCCGGTCTCTCCTTTTTGTTTCTGCTCCTGCTGCCTGTGGCAGTTCAGGCGGCCGAGCTGAAACTCGTCGTTCTCGGCGACAGTCTCTCCGCCGGGTTCCAGTTGCCAGCGGGTGCGGGCTTTCCGGAACAATTGCAAAAGGCGCTTGGCGAAAAGGGCTATTCGGTCGAGGTCGTCAATGCCGGCGTCTCCGGCGATACGTCCTTCGGCGGTCTTTCCCGGCTGGACTGGTCGATCGGCCCGGACACGGATGCGGCAATCGTGGAACTCGGCGCAAACGATGCCCTTCGCGGCCTGCCGCCGGAGGCAACAAGGGCCAATATCGATGAAATTGCCCGCCGTCTGAAGGAGCGCGGCGTCGAGGTACTGCTGACCGGCATGCTGGCTCCGCGCAATCTCGGTCCCGATTATGCCGAAGCCTTCGATCCGATTTATGCCGAGGTTGCAAAATCCCGCGAGACCTTGCTTTATCCCTTCTTCCTGGATGGAGTCGCCCTCAATCCGGATCTCAACCTCGACGACGGCATGCATCCGAATGCGGATGGCGTTGCCGTGATTGTTGAAAGAATTCTGCCGAAAGTCGAAGAGCTTTTGGCCAAAGCCCGATCGTCCTGATCGTCCACACACTGTTGGCGCGGAAGCCGTCCGGCTTTCGCTTTGCCCTGTTTTTTGATTGAAGGAAAGCCTGATGGAACACCGCCGTCTCGGCCGCACGGATGTGCAGGTTAGCGCCCTTTGCCTTGGAACCATGACCTTTGGCGAACAGAATTCGGAAGCCGAAGGTCACATGCAGATGGACCATGCCCTCGAAAAGGGCATCAATTTCTTCGATGCTGCCGAACTCTATCCGATCCCGCCGAATAGGGAGACGCAGGGGCGGACCGAGCGCATCATCGGTACGTGGTTCAAGAAGACCGGCAAGCGCAACAAGGTGGTCATGGCCACCAAGATCGTCGGCAGGACGGATATGGACTGGTTCCGCGAGAATGGCGGCAAGGCCAGTCTCACCCGTGCGCAGATCGAATTTGCGGTCGACCGCAGCCTGAAGAACCTGCAGACCGACTATATCGATCTGTACCAGATTCACTGGCCGGACCGGAACGTCTCGGGCTTCGGCTCCAACCCGACGCGCTGGGTGGATGTGGACCAGGCTGAGGACGAAAACAGCATTCAGTCAACGCTGGAAGTCCTTGGCGATCTCGTCAAGGCCGGCAAGATCCGCCATGTCGGCGTTTCCAACGAAAGCTCCTGGGGCACCATGCGGTATGTCGCCGCCTCCGAACTTCACGGCCTGCCGCGCGTCGCTTCGATCCAGAATGCCTATTCGCTGGTCAACCGGACGTTCGAGACCGGCCTTGCGGAAATCGCCCGGCGGGAGAATGTCGGCCTTCTCGGTTATTCGGCACTCGCGCAAGGCTACCTGACCGGCAAATACCGGGACGGTGCCCTGCCGGCCGGCGCGCGCAAGACGCTGTTCAACCGGCTGCAGCGCTACGAGCACCCGCGGTCCATCGAGGCGGTCGACGCCTACCTCGATCTTGCGAACGAGGCCGGGCTCGATCCCTCGCAGATGGCGATCGCCTTTGCCATGTCGCGTTCCTTCATGACGTCGGTCATCCTGGGCGCAACGAACATGGAGCAACTGGAGACGGATATCGGGGCGGCGGAGCTCACCCTCGGCAGTGACGTTCTGGAGAAAATCGACGAGTTGCACCAGACTTTCGGCAATCCGGCACCGTAAGTCCGGGCCAATGCCGAAATCGGAACGGTTTCCCTAAAGCGTGTCACGTTCAATTGAATTCACGTGACCCGCTTTCTCTCTTTTTTGACGCACGTCCTTTTGCGAAAAACCGGAACCCACTTTTTCGCGACGTGCACTAAGAGAATCATTTTCAGGCAAAGGCGGGACCGGCTTCAACCGGCCCGTCTTTTGTTGTTCACATCGAATTCGATGGCAATCTCAATATCTTGGTTTTTTGTCTTGCGATTTTCATGAAGTTGATTCCTGATGGGATTCATCAGCGACAGCGGAGGGAAAACCCATGCCGCGCCTATTTACAGGCCTTGAGATTCCGTCCCAGACGGCACTCATGCTTTCAATGCTCCGGGGTGGCCTTCGGGGCGCCCGCTGGATCGATCCTGAAAACTACCACATCACCTTGCGCTTTATCGGCGACATCGACGACCGCACCGCCTATGAGGTGGCCGAAGCGCTCGACCGGGTCCGCCGCGATCCGGTGGAGATCCGCCTGAACGGCCTTGGGTCCTTCGGCAACGGCAAACCGCACGCGGTGTGGGCCCGGGTCGAGCCGACCGCGCAGCTCGGCGAGCTGCAGGCGGAGCAGGAGCGCATCATCCAGCGGCTGCATCTGCCGGCCGAGCGGCGCAAATACATTCCCCATGTCACGATCGCCCGCTGCAGGACCTCGACCAACGAGGATGTGGCCAAGTGGCTGAGCGAACGCGGCAACTTCCAGGCCCAGCCCTTCATTGCCGGACGGTTCGTGCTGTTCTCGGCCAAATCCAGTGTCGGCGGCGGACCCTATCTGGTGGAAGAGGCCTATCCACTGGCGGCGTGAGCTGCCGGAGATTCGGCGGGCCTAGATCAGCAGGCGCACAACCGGAAACGGTTGAGCGTCCAAAAGCTGATCGATCTTAAAGTGGTAGAGCATCTTATGTGCGTTCTCCTGAACGCGCGATGCTCTAAAGCGTGTCGCGTTCAATTGAATTCACGTGACCCGCTTTATCTCTTTTTTGACGCACGCCTTTTTGCGAAAAACCGGAATCCACTTTTTCGCGACGTGCTCTATTCGCCAACATAAAACAGCACCCGGCCGGTGGCGCGGACGGTATCCGCCCGTTGCCGCAGTGTTGCACGCCGCCGGTCGCGCTCCCGGCGCGCCATTTCGAAGAAGCGGTGATAGGTCAGGCGCTTGAGTTCGCGCCGGTCGAAGGCGAGGTGTTTTTCCCGGCAGGCCTTTTTGCCGTCGTTGACAATCCGGCGGATCTGCCAGTCGATGCCACCGCAACTGCGCGGGCGCAATTTCATGACCTTCCGCTCCATGTCGCGGGCACAATCCAGATAGATGCGCCGATGCACCATCTCGTGCCGTCTCGTGAAGGACCGCAGGCTGCGCCAGGCACTGCGAGTGCGCTTGTCGAAGGCCTTCTCGTTGCGCGCCTTGGGCAGCGTCATGGTGAAATGGATCTGAAACCTGAATTGCGTGATCCGGCACTGAGCCTGCTTCTTTTCGGTTTTGAACGTATAGGAATAGCGCGGACGGATATTGGCGATCGCAGGGCCATAGTCGCCGCGAAACGGACGGTTGCGCATGAAGGCTGCCACTTCCATCGCCGAGGTTCCGCGGACGACATAACTCTTTTCCGTGAGATCGGAACGTATTTCAGCGCGAGAAATATCCCCCGATCCGAGGATCGGGCCAATGAGGACGATAAAAATCGTCATCCGGCGCACGGTCATCGGTCCTTGACTGGACAATTATGCAGATTGAACAGAGTAGCACGAGTTGAAAGCAGTCAAAAGGCGTTGCCAAATCAGCTTTTCAAATTAGATGGCTAATAAAGACCGGAATCTTTTTCTTTTTGATTGAGTCTTTATCCTGTTTAAACCTGTAGTTTAGAAAAAACACTGACCAAAAATTCAAGCTCTGTAAAGGAATATTAATCGCTTTTGTTTCATCTGGTGAGTCTGTGCAGCACTCGAAAAGAGTGACCCAAAACAAAAAAGAGACCCAGATGAAGTTTCTAGCCGACCTGCCCATCGCAGTGCGCGTGGGTGCGCTTTCCGCGATTACCATCGTCGCCATCGGCGTGCTTCTCGGCACGTCGTTCTACAGCCAGAAGATCGTGTCGACGGAGATCGACAATCTCGCCGAATATTCCCAGATGGACTATTACGTGTCGCAGGTTCAGGCGCATGCCCAGAACATGCGGCGCAGCCAGAAGGACTTCCTTTTGACGAAGGATCCGGCGTTCGTCGAGGAATACAATGCGGAATTCGACGAGGCCAAGACCCGTCTCGGCGATGTCGAGGCCAAGGACCAGTCGGCGCCGGTCAAGGGCAACATCTCAAGCCTGCACAAGGTGCTGGACGAGCATCAGGCGCAGTTCGTAATCCTGTCCGGCAGATGGGCCTGGACGAGAACAGCGGCCTTCAGGGTGCGTTGCGCACTGCGGTGCAGGATGTGGAGAAGAGGCTGGATGCCGCAAATCTCGACGCTCTGACGGCGAAGATGCTGATGATGCGCCGGCATGAAAAGGACTTCATGCTGCGCGGAGCCGAGAAATATATCGGCGACATCGACAAGCGCAGGGCCGAGTTCGCGGACCTGTTGCCCAAGAGCGGCCTCAACGACGGTGAACAGGGAGAAATCACCAAACTGCTCGACACCTATCAGGCCGCCTTCAAGAACTACGCAACCAAAGCCGGTGAAATCAAGGCCGCTCTCGAAAAGACGGAAAAGATCTATTCCAGGATCGCTCCCGAATGGTCGGCGATGTCGGAAGCCGCCTATGCCGGCAAACAGGCCGCGGAAATGGCACTTGCCGGCGCGCAGACCGCGTCCCGCATGACCTATCTGACCGTCTCGGCCATCGCCCTTGCACTTGCCATCGGCCTCGGCTGGCTCATCGGGCGCAGCATCACCGGCCCGATCAAGTCGCTGACGGGGACCATGCGTTCGCTCGCCGGCGGTGAAATCGACATCGACGTTCAGTTCACCGACCGCAAGAGCGAGATCGGCAGCATGGCGCGGGCCGTCGAGGTGTTCCGCACCAATGCCATCCGCACCCGCGAGCTGGAAGAGGAACAGACCGCCCAGGCCGCGCGGGCGGAGCAGGACAAGCGTTCCCTCATGGAGCGGCTCGCCAAACAGTTCGACGTCTCTGTCGGTGCCATCGTCCAGCGCGTCGCCAGCACGGCGGCCAGCCTGGACCAGAGCGCGCAGACCATGTCGCGCGTCTCCTCCAACACCAGCGAGCGTGCCGAGAACGCCGCGCTTGCCTCGTCGCAGACAACGGAAAATGTCAGCGTCGTCGCCTCTGCCGCAGAGGAAATGACGGCCTCCATCAGCGAGATCAACCAGCAGGTCATCCGCGCCTCCGCCGCCTCGCGCAGTGCTGCCCAGGACGTCGCCCAGACCGCGAACCAGATGGACGCGCTTGCAGGCATGGCCGATCGGATCGGCGAGGTAGTGTCCATGATCTCCGACATCGCCGAGCAGACAAACCTCTTGGCGCTGAATGCCACCATCGAATCCGCCCGTGCCGGCGAGGCCGGAAAGGGCTTTGCGGTGGTCGCCAGCGAAGTGAAGGCGCTCGCCAGCGAGACCGCCAAGGCGACCGAGAGCATTTCCGAGCTGGTGACCGAGATCCAGGCAGAGACCAAGACCGCGGTCGGCTCAATCGGCAAGATCGGCGATGTCATCCGCGATCTGGAACAGTCCTCCACCGCCATCGCATCCGCGATGGAAGAGCAGGGTGCAACGACGCAGAGCGTTGCGGAGAACGTCGCCCAGGCGGCCAACGGCACCCGCGATGTCTCCGACAGCATTCAGGTGGTGAAGGAAGCTTCGGTGGAAGCGAGCGACGCGACTCGGCAGGTGCAGGACAGTATCGACGAGCTGACGCAGCAGTCGGGCCTGCTCAGAGAGGAAGTCGGCCGTTTCCTGGAGCAGATCCGGGCAGCTTAAGCCGGAGAGTCTGTAGACCCCAGGACCTTGAGATAGACCTCAAGCGTCCGGTCGCACATGATTTCGACGGAAAAATTCTGACGGACATGGCCGAGCGCCCTGTCCGTCAGTTTCGTTTTTGCCGCCTCGTTCATGGTGAGCACGTTGCGGATGGCTTTTGCGAGAGCTTGCGCGTCGCCGGGTGGCACACGCCAGCCGGTACGCTGGTCTTCAGCAGCTTCCGGCGGGGCGAGCACGGTTTCAGGCACCGCGCCGAGATCGGAAACGATGACCGGCACACCGGCCGCCTGCGCTTCGACAGCGGCCCGGCCGAAAGCCTCTGGTTCGATGGAGGCGACAATGGCAAGGTCGGCCAGAGCGAGGGCAGCGGGCACGTCGGCGCAATGCCCGACCAGCCGCACCCGGTCCTGCAGATTGTGCTCGGCGATCAGTTTTTTAAGGTCGGCCACATAACCGTCGCGCCCCTGGGCGTCGCCGGCCAGGATGGCAATCGGGTCGCCGAGGCCTGCCTCCTTCAGGAGGTTCATCGCCTCGATCAGCACCCGCTGCCCCTTCCACGCGGTCAGGCGGGCCATGTTCAGGATCACCGGCCGCCCGGCCGGGAGGCCCCACTGGTCCTTGAGCGCCTGGCGCCGCAGGGCGCTGACATTGTCCGGATGAAGGCTCTTCAGATCCGAACCGCGCTGGATGACGGTGATCCGGTCTCTGGCAAAGGCATGACGGCCGGCAATCAGGTCGGCAATGAAATGGGAATTGGCAATCACCGCATCGCCGCGCGCCATGACGGAATTGTAAAAGGCCTTCAGCGCGTTCGACTGGTTATAGGTGCCGTGATAGGTGGTGACGAAGGGTGTCTTCGTGCGCCGGGCCGCCCAAAGTGCCGACCAGGCCGGGGCCCGGCTGCGCGCATGCAGGACGCTCACCTTGCGCTCCGTTACGATTTCGGCCAGGCGCGCAGCATTCTTCCAGAGCGTCACAGGGTTCTTGGCCTTGACCGGCAGTTGGATGTGCTCGGCGCCATAGGCTTCCAGCTCCGCCACCAGCTGCCCACCCTGGCTTGCGACCAGCGCCGTGCCGCCCCCGGCGACAACCGCCCGTGCCACATCAAGCGTCGTGCGCTCGGCACCGCCGGAATTGAGATCCGGGATCACTTGCAGAATGGTGGTCTTGGGCGGCAGGGCAACCAACGCGGAAACTCCGGGAAACTTTTCAAGACGGAATGTCTGTGCCAAATGGCTTGTCTGAAAACGATGAGCTGAACGAGAGACTTAATATGGGTGCGAGCGAACCGCAATTCATCCCTGTCGGAAAAAGCGGCAAGACCCGACGGATCGCTGTACGGGCGGTCCCGGGCGCACAGCCGGGCCTGCTCTGGCTGTCCGGTTTCAAGTCCGACATGTCCGGAACCAAGGCCGAGGCGCTTACCGGTTTCGGCGAAGAGGGGGGCCGGGCGGTGGTTCGGTTCGATTATTCCGGTCATGGTCTGTCGGACGGCGACTTCGAGGACGCCTGCGTTTCGGACTGGCTGGAGGAGGCGGAAGCCGTCTTCGACCGCTTTTGCCCCGGCGAAACCGTGCTTGTCGGGTCTTCCATGGGCGGCTGGATTGCGCTGCTGCTCGCTCTCAGCCGCAAGGCAAGCGGCCGGATCAAGGGCCTGGTCCTGATCGCGCCCGCCGTCGATTTCACCGAGGAACTGATGTGGAAGCAGCGGTTCTCGGAAGAGATCCGCAACGCGATCCTGACCGATGGCCGCTGGGAACAGCCATCGGCCTATAGCGAAGACCCTTACGTGATCACCCGCAAACTGATCGAGGACGGCCGCAAGCATCTTCTCTTCGGCAAACCGCTGCATCTCGGCGTGCCGGTGACGATCCTTCAGGGGGCAGAGGACCCGGACGTTCCGGCCAGCCACGCGCAACGGCTGGTCGAAGCCCTGCCGCAGGACGATGTCACCTATTCACTGGTGCCAGATGGCGATCACCGGCTGTCGCGGCCGCAGGACATCGATCTTCTGCTGCGGGCGGTGGCGGATATGGCGGAAAGCTGATCGATCTTTAAGTGGAGGAGCATCTGATATGCGTTTTCCTGAACGCACGATGCTCTAAACCGGCAGCGTCTCGCGTCCCTGCTTGCGCACCTTGTACCAGGCCCAGAACAGGCGGGCGGCAACGGCCCGATGTGGTGCCCAGGCTTCGGCGATGGTGTCGAGCGTCTTCGGCGCGGGACGCTCGGGCAGGCCGAGAGCGTCTTGCACCGCGATCTGCAGGGCCAGATCGCCGCTCGGGAAGACATCCGGGTGCCCGGCACAGAAGAGCAGGAAGATGTCCGCCGTCCAGCGGCCGATGCCCTTGATGGCGCAGAGGCGAGCATGGGCTTCGTCGGCGGGCGCTTCGGCCAGATGGGCCAGATCGAGGCCGCCAAGGCAGGCTTCGGTGACCGCGCGCAGGGTCCGGATTTTCGGCCGGGACAGACCGGCGCTGGCAAGATCCGCGTCGCAGAACCCGTCGAGCTTTTCAGCCGTCAGCGGTTCGACCAGCACTTGTAGCCTTGCGAAGATCGCCGAAGCGCTCGCCACCGACACCTGCTGCCCGGTGACAATATGGGCGAGCCCTTCAAAATCCGCCTTACGGCGTCTCAGGGGAATGGGTCCTGCCATATCGGCAATCGGCACCAGTCTCGGATCGGCCGCGAGGAGCGCCGTCAGACCGTCCTGAATGTCGTCGTCGGTGGCAATCGGCTTCATCGGTCGAACCGGCTGTCCGTTAGGGAGAGGCGGGCGAGAGGCACTTGCATGGCCGCCCGGGAGTGATAGGTAGGGTTTGAACGATCCCGTCCCGGCCCGTCAAGCGATACCTCACCAGAAGATGACCAAGCCCGTCCTCCGCTTTGCCCCTTCGCCCAACGGGCATCTGCATCTCGGGCACGCCCTTTCCGCATTGCTGAACGCCCGTGCCGCCGTCGCCCTCAGCGGCCGGTTTCTGGTGCGCGTGGAGGATATCGACCAGACCCGCTGCACGCCGGAGCTCGAGCGGGACATGTTCGAGGATCTTGTCTGGCTAAATGTCCCGCTGGATCAGCCGGTCATACGGCAGTCGCAGTGTTTTCCGTTTTACCGCGCCGCCTTGGAGCAGCTGCAGGACATGGGGCTGGTCTATCCGGCCTATCTCACCCGGGCCGAGATAAAGGCGCATGTCGCAACGGCAGAGGCCGAAGGCAAGGCCTGGCCGCGCGATCCGGACGGAGCGCCGCTCTATCCCGGCGACCGGGCCGTGCTTTCAGAAGCCGAGTGCAGGGACCGGGCCGAAAGCGATGCCCCCTTTGCGCTCCGCCTCGATATGGCGGCCGCCCTGGCCCGGCTTGGCAAACCGCTCTTCTGGCAGGAGGCCGGATCCGAGGGCGAAACCCTTTTTGGCCCGGCAGCGGCCATCGCGGCCGATCCGGCTGCATGGGGCGACGTGGTGCTGGCGCGCAAGGAAACACCCACCAGCTATCATCTTTCCGTCGTCGTCGACGACGCACGCCAGGGCATCACGGATGTCATCCGGGGACAGGACCTTTACCACGCCACCAGCGTGCACAGGCTGCTGCAGGAACTGCTCGGCCTGCCGGCGCCGGTCTACCGGCATCACCGGCTGATCCTGGGCGAGGACGGCCGCAAACTCTCCAAGTCCAATCAGGACACCAGCCTGCGGTCGCTGCGCGCGGCCGGGATGACCCATGCCGAGTTGCGCCGGCGGATCGGTCTGTGACCCGTCACCTCATCGCAGGCTGAGCCCGAACCACTGGTCCAGGAACCAGACCCAAAGACTGGTCGAGACGATTGCGGTGAGGGTGGTCATCGTAATGGCGTTGGCGGACATGGCATGTCCGGTGCCATAGCGGTTGGCGAAGATATAGGCGTTGACACCTGTCGGGCAGCTGGCGGTCAGGGTCGCCACCGCCGTCCACAATGGCGGCAGGTCAAAGACGAAGGCGCCGGTGACAAAGACGATTACCGGCATCACGGCGATCTTGATCACGCTCAGGAGCAGGCCCGGCAGAACGTTGCCGCGCATGCCGTATTGCACCAGGCTCATGCCGAGCGACAAGAGCGCCAACGGCAGCGCCGTACCGGCGATCCGGTTGAGCACGTCCATCCCGATCTCCGGGATCTGAAGCCCGGTCAGCCGCCAGAGGAAAGCGGCGATGATCGTGAGGACGAGCGGATTTCGGACCAGGCTTTTCGCAGCCCCTTTCAGCAGCGACCCGAGCGGCGGCTTTTGGGTTCCCTTGTCGGCCGCGGCAGCGCGTTCCATGGCGATCGCCATCAGGACCGTCATCACCGCCAGGTGGATTGAAATGATCAGGAGAACCGGAACCAGGCCGTCATCGCCATAGACCGCCGCGGCAAGCGGCAACCCGACCATGATCGTGTTGGCGAAGGCCGCGGATATCCCGCCGATGGCACTGGCCCTTGCATCCCGGCCGAAAAACTTGCGGATGAGCAGCGCTCCCATGAACCAGGCCGAGCCGACACCGATAAAATAGGTCGCCCAGAGGGACAGCGGCAGGCCGGAGCTCAGGTCCGCATTGATAAGGCTGCGGAAGATCAGGACCGGAATGGCGACCACATAGACGAATTGACCAAGCGCCTCGCTGGCGGTTTCGCCCAGGACGCGAAATTTAGCCAGGACGTAGCCGACGCCGATCAGCACGAAAACGGGAGCAACGATTGAAAAGGTCTGTACAAGCATGAAGAGCGGCAGCCGGAAGGCTGTTTCAAACAAGGGGTGAGCGGAGCGCAGGTGCGGACTGGATGGACAGCGGCCGACCGTCAGGGTAAGCACGATTCAGACCAACTTGGCTTTTTGGCGCCCGTCTGGCAAGGCCGGGCAGACTTAGTTTCGGTAAGGACAGTGGGCCGCATGGCAGATCAAGACGAGAAAAGCGTCGAGCTTGCGCTTCTGGCCCACGATCTCAGAACGCCCTTGGCGGCCATGCGCCTGACGGCAGAGCTGATTGGCTCGGGTGAGCTCAGTGACAGTCAGCAGGAGCAACTCTCCATCCTGATCCGCTCCATCGACGCGCTGACACAGATGACGGGAGAGCTGGTGGCTGCCGCCGATCCCGCCGCGGCGACAGACGGCGCGCCCGGACGCATCGGCGATATCGTTGCCGAAGTCGCGGATCTTTTCCGGGTCGCTGCCAGGGCCAAGGGGCTGGACTTCGACGTCTCGATTGCAGGAAGCCTCGGCGAGGTTCGGACCTTCAAGGCCGGAACCCTGCGCCGCGTCATCACCACGCTCATCGACAACGCGGTCAAATACACGAGCGATGGCGGCATTTCCGTCGGTCTTGCCGATTCCGGCCCGGACCGCATCCGCATATCGGTGACGGACAGCGGACCGGGCATCGATCTGGAAGAGCGCGCCCGTTTGTTCCGGCCCTTTGTGCGCGGCCGTCGGGGGCGTGAAGCAGGCCCCGGAACCGGGCTCGGGCTCTGGGGGACGGAGCAGATGGTGCGCGACATGAACGGCCGCCTGATCCTGTCCAGCCCGGAGGGTGGCGGCAGCCGGTTCGAAGTCGAGATCCCTGTCGATGCCGACGGCCTCGCGGGACAGCCCGACACCGGGGTGGCCGTCGAAGAAGGACGAAAGACCGGCCTGACCGGCCCGCTGTCGGCGCATGTCCTTATCGTCGACGACAACGAGACCAATTGCCGTCTGCTGTCGGCGCTGCTGGAATCCTTCGGCATCTCCTCGGATGTTGCACGGTCCGGCGAGCAGGCGATCGGCCTGGTGCAGAAAGACAGCTACGACGCGGTGCTGCTCGACCTGCACATGCCCGGCATGAGCGGACTTGAAACCGCGATGGAGCTGCGCGCCCTTGGGTCTGCTGGAAATGTGCCGCTGATCGCGGTGACGGCGGCGCTGGAATCGGTCGGCGACAAGCGCCTGCGCGAGGCTGGCTTTCAGGAGACCCTGACCAAGCCACTGTCTCCGGCGGCGCTCTTTCAGGCAATGGAGCAGGCGGTCAGGCCGCTGGGGTCTGCGGAATAGGCGTCAGTCCTAGGTGCCTTCCGGCTGTGCGCTCGCGGCTTCAAGCGCCTGTTCAAGACGGTCATCCCCCCAGAACAGGTCGCCGTTCGGGGTCACAAAGCTGGGCGCGCCGAAGATGCCGTGCTTTTCGGCTTCGCTCACTGCGGCGCGCAGGCTGATCTTAATTTCGCGCGAATGAGCCTCTTCCAGGATCTGCCGCGCAGGCGCACCCGTTTCCAGCAGCAGATCCGCCATCAGCGCTTCATCGGAAATATCCAGCCCCTGGCCGAATTCGGCGATGAAAACGGCCCTTGTGAACGCACCGATCCAGGACTCTTCCCGGCCTGCTTGTGCAATACGGGCTGCGAGAAGCCCGGCTTGCGGAAAGGGATCGGGCAACATCAGCGGCAGGCCGTAGCGTTCGCATTGGCGTTCCATGTCGCGCCACATGTAGCGCCCCTTGGCAGGATAAAGATTGAAGGGCGAAGTCTGCCAGCCCTGCTTCTTGAAGATCGGTCCCAGCAGAAAAGGCCGCCAGGCGATGGCGACGCCCTGATCTTTCGCCAGCGCCTCGATCCGCATCGCCGAAAGGTAGCTGTAGGTGGAGGCAAATTCGTACCAGAATTCCAGCACCGGCCTTGCGTCTGGCCGCAATGACACGATGTTCGTGCGGGCGGGATGCTCGGGCGGCAACTTGTCTGGCACGGTTCGAACTCCGCAAATTCCCGCGCCGGTCAGCCGCAAGGAGGGGATTGGATAGGCTTGCCGGATGCGATAAAGAGCAGCCATGAAGCAGACCCGTTCCGATCACCATAATGCGAAGTCGGCCTTGCGCAAATCAGCCCAATGGTGCGTCCGCCGCCCGATGGCCGCCACCGTAATCTATCTCTGCGCCGTGTCGCTGTTCTTCCTGAGTTTTCCGGGCGTCGATCCCTGGGCAAGCAGCTGGTTCCATTTCGGCAAGGACGGCTTCGCGGCCGAGAATGTCGCCTTCCTGCAGGATGTGCGTCATCTCGGGCCGTTTCTCATTCGGGTGATCGCGATCGTCTCGCTCGCCGTGCTGCTGATCAAGCTTCTCGTCCCAGGCCGTCCGCCCCTGATGCCGCTGCGCCAGCCGCTGTTTCTGCTGTCGACGCTGATCCTCGGACCAGGCGTCCTGGTCAATCTGATCCTAAAGAACAACTGGGGGCGGCCCCGGCCGCGCAACGTCGAGGAATTCGGCGGCGACCTGCCGTTTCAGCCTGTCTGGAAGATGACCGACTATTGCGACAGCAACTGCTCCTTCGTCTCGGGCGAAGCGTCGGGCGCCATGTGGCTGGTGGCGGTCGCGTTTCTGGTGCCCGCCTCCTGGCGCAAGGCTGTTCTGGCCTTCGTCCTGCCGTTGGGACTGATCCTTTCGGTCAACCGGGTCGCCTTCGGCGGACATTTCCTGTCCGACACGCTGATGTCCTGGGGGCTCACCCTGCTCCTGATCCTGGGCGTTCACTATCTGCTCTATCGCAGGACACCGCCTCTCGTCAGCGACAGGCAGCTGGACGAATGGTTCACGGTGAAGGGGCGCAGGCTGCAGCGGATCGTCCAGCGGCTTGCCGTGCGGCTGCGGAAAGCAACGCGAGGCGCGTTTCGGGTCTTTTCCGAACGCTGACCCAGATCAGCGGACGCGCAACCGGGTACGGTTGAGCGTCCAAAAGCTGATCGATCTTGAAGTGGTAGAGCATTTTATGTGCGTTCTCCTGAACGCGCGATGCTCTAGTCCTTGCGCGGCCGGGTCCGTTTCAGGATCCGGGCGAATTTCAGCGGTGACCGGTCTTCCACCCAGCTGATAGCATGGTTCAGCCGCGGCGTTCTGCGCCTGCGGCTACGCAACATGCGGGCCGCGCTGCGGCTGGTGCCGACGATAACGATCATGCCGAGTGCCAGAAGCGGAACGCCGGTCGGGATCGGCAACCAGACCGTCGCCAGGCCGGCGAGGATCAGCGCCGCCGCAAGGGACCACCACAGGAGTTTCATGTTTTAGCCAGGGAATCGACTGGGACAGCCACCCATACGCAGCCACTGAGACGGATTTATGAACGTGCCGGGCCGGCCGAAGGCGGTTCGTCCCGGGAAGCCTGGCTGGACAGCAACGCCTCTCCGCCGGACCTGATCATCCGGTAGACCTCCTCGAAGCCGTCCGGGCCGCCGTAATAGGGATCGGGCACATCGCGGGGCGGGTCGTTCAGAAGAAGCCGGATTGCAGCCGGTGCCGTGCCGGCCTTCGACCTGAGCGCAGAGAGATTGTCCCGGTCCATGGCGACGATGGTGTCGAAACGGTGGAAATCCTCCGCCACCACCTGCCGGGCGCGCTGAAATGAGATGTCGATGCCGTGCCGGGCGGCAACGTCGATCGAGCGGGGATCGGGTGGATTGCCCTGGTGCCAGGCGCCCGTTCCGGCGGAATCGATCTCGAACCGGCCGGTCAGGCCCGATTCCTCGACCAGCGCCCGGAAGACGCCCTCGGCCAGGGGCGAGCGGCAGATATTGCCAAGGCAGACAAAGAGGATTGATCGGGTCACGAGATTCTCCTGCGAACAGTTAGCGCCACCCTGGGGACATCCCGGGGCGAATGCAATCGCCTTGGGTCTGTAACGGCCCTAGATTAGGGTTGTCAGAGCGTTTGATGGAGGATCCGATGGCTGAGCGACTGAAACCCGAAGACCGCGCCGCGGGGCTGAAGCAACTGAAGGACTGGCACTTGTGTGAAGGTCGGGACGCCATCTCGAAATCCTTCCGCTTCCAGAATTTCCGCGAAGCCTTCGGCTTCATGACCCAGGTCGCGCTGGTGGCGGAGAAGATGAACCACCATCCGGAATGGTCCAATGTCTACCGAAGTGTCGACATCACGCTCGCGACGCACGATGTCGGCGGCCTCAGTCAGCTGGATCTGACTCTTGCGGCAGAAATCGACCGCATCGCCGGCTGATGACGCTGGCGGAGATCAGCCGCCCTTGGCGAGCAGGAAGCGATGACCGCCCTCGATGCGCTCTGCCTCCAGCAGCGTGTGGCCGTTTTCGCTGCAAAAATGCGGAATATCGATCTCGGCCATCGGGTCCGTGGTCAGCACTCTCAGCCGGTCGCCGCTCGCCAGCCGGGTGAGGGCCTTTCGCGTCTTCAAGACGGGCAGCGGGCATTTCAGACCCTTCAGGTCGAGCGTCGTTTCGTCTGTCACGCATGTCTCCCTGCAAATGCACGGTTTCCGGTCGCAAGCAGATTTCTTGCTGTCCCGGCAGGCACGCATTCATACAAGATTAGGAGTTCAAAACTAGTTTGATTTGCCAAGATAAGGCAGGTGGGTGCAGGACCGCGCGGAGGGATGAGCGGAAGCCGGAACTCCGGTTTCTGGATGGTCCCTGCCGGAAAGCTTTCAACAAGCCTCCAACGTCATGCTTTACTGCCTGAACCGCGCATTGCTGATTTTGTGCGGTTTTCAGGCGGCTTTCGGGGCGGCGTTTGCGACAGAACAGGGTAGGCAAATGAGAGTGGGATTTTGGAATTTCGCGGTGCTTGCCATGGCAGCGCTGCTTCTTCCATGCACCCCGGGCAGGGCGCAAGCGGCCGAAATCCAAATCGTCACCCAGAGTTTCGCGCCCCTGCAGTGGGACAATGAAGGCAGGCCCGACGGATATGTCTCCACCTACATGTTGGCCGTCACTGAGCGGGTGAACAAGACCTTGCCCGTCACCATCGGTGCCTATGAATTCCTGCCGTGGAAACGGGCGATGCTGCTGGCGGAAAGTGTTCCGAACGTCCTGTTCTTCTCCCTGTCGCGCACGCCTGAGCGGGAAGACAAGTTCATCTGGCTCGGTGAAGTGTCTCCTTACGGGCAGTATTTCTATCAGCTTTTGACCAAGCCGAAGATCGAGGCCAGCCGGATCGAAGACCTGCGGGATCTTGACGTCCGCATCGGTGTTCAGGATGGCAGCAACCTGCTGTCCTATCTCAATCAGCTGGGCTTCGAAGGCAGCGAGAACATCGTCCCGATCACCGATTTCCACCAGGGCATCGAGATGCTCTTTCTCGACCGGATCGACGTGTTGCCGCTGACGGGCTTCCTGGCGGAGGCGAGTGCCTGCAAGCAAGGATATGACGGCAGCCAGTTGCAGCCGGTGATCTTTGTCGAAGCGCTGGCGAACCCGCTCTGGGCCGTTTTCAGCAAGGGCACGGATCCGGAGCTGGTAGATGCCTTCAAGCGGGAGATGGCGGTGCTGAAGGCCGAGGGGTACCTGGAGGCGCAAACGCTGGAGCACCAGGTCAACTGGAAGACGCTTGCCTGCGGCGCCTTGACGGCGGGCAAATAATCCGGGCAGGTACCCCGGACGCTCCGTTCCTCCCCGATTCTCAAGGTGAATTTCATGACCGACCGGCCGATCTCGTCCCTCGATGTGCTCGATTTCTGGTGGCGGGCGGGGGCGTCGAAATGGTTCTCCGGCGGAGAGAAATTCGACAGCCATTGCCGAGAGATGTTTCTTGGGGCGATCGAGGACGCCATTGCCGGCAAGCTGGATCACTGGGCCGAAACCGCGGAAGGCACGCTGGCGCTCATCCTGCTGCTCGACCAGATGCCGAGAAACGTGTTCCGCGGCACGCCGAAGGCGTTTTCCGGAGATGCCAAGGCGCTGCCGATTGCCGAATATGCGCTGGCGCACGGCTTCGACCGGGCCTTTCCAACGGAAGTGCGGAATTTCTTCTATCTGCCGTTCGAGCATTCCGAAAACATGGCGCATCAGGAAAAATGCGTTGATCTCTGCCGTGTTCTCGGCGAGATGGAAGCCTATCACTATGCGCTGATCCATCTGGACGTCATCCGCCGCTTCGGCCGGTTTCCGCATCGTAACGCCATTCTTGGCCGGACGTCGACACCGGAAGAAACCGCTTATCTGGAGAGCGGCGGGTTCTCCGCCTGACGTATCGCGGTCAGCGCCAACCCTGAGACTTTCGGGCGAAAAGCCGCAGCAGTATCGGCCGGCGCGCGCCTTTGCGTCAGCTTCAGCATGTCTGCCACGCCCCCTGCCATCGGCCGGCGTTTATTCATGTTCCGTTAACGATTGAGCTCTCCCATCTGCCGCTATTTTATGCGACGGCAAGAAGTTTGGCATATTTGCATATTTTTTAATCTCAAATTTTCTGTCTGTTGAAATTTTGTGCAGAAAAACTGCCTCAAAAGCCATCACCCGAAACGCTGCTGCTTCCCGCAATGCGGGATCAAGCGGAGCGGAATCCCCGGGTTTCCGCCGATTGCCTGGCATAATCGCGGAGTTGGCACGGTCCTTGATTAGGAAGGGGCGACACCGGCCCGGAGTCACGCTGCAGCCACGCTGCGTGGTGCTGCCGAAGACCTGAGAAGATCCTTCCAGAGGGGGACGCAATCGGGCGCAGGTTCCGGGGTGGTTGGCCGAGCTTCTTCGACGGGAAGGGGCCTAAGCAAGGGGAATGGAACGAGCAATGAAAATAGTGATGGCCATCATCAAGCCGTTCAAGCTCGACGAAGTGCGTGATGCCCTGACCGGCATCGGCGTCCAGGGGCTAACGGTGACTGAAGTGAAGGGCTATGGCCGCCAGAAGGGGCACACCGAAATCTATCGCGGCACCGAATATGCCGTCAGCTTCCTGCCGAAGCTGAAGATCGAAGTCGCTGTGGATGCTGCCTCCGTCGAAAAAGTGGTCGAAGTGATCTCGAGCGCCGCCAAGACCGGCCAGATCGGGGATGGAAAGATCTTCGTCCACTCGATCGATCAGGCCGTGCGCATCCGCACCGGCGAGACCGACGCTGAAGCTCTGTGATTTAGGTAAGGAAACGTATCATGAAAAAACTAGTCGCTAAGGGCGCGACGTCGCTGGCCTTGCTGGGTCTCTCGGCTCTGCCCGTGCTTGCACAGGACGCAACAGCTGCTCCGGAAGTGCCGGCGGTGTCGCCGGAAGTCGCCTACATCTTCAACACGCTGCTGTTTCTGATCGGTGGCTTCCTGGTCATGTGGATGGCCGCCGGCTTTGCCATGCTGGAAGCCGGCCTAGTGCGGTCCAAGAACGTCTCCATGCAGTGCCTGAAGAACATTGCCCTCTATTCCATCGCGGGTCTGATGTTCTGGATCACCGGTTACAACCTCATGTATTCCGGCGTCGATGGGGGCTTCCTGGGCTCCTTCGGTCCCTACGCGTTCGACGCCGTCGGTGGCAACGCGCTCGATACCGGCTATTCCACGGCCTCCGACTGGTTCTTCCAGATGGTGTTCTGCGCAACCACGGCCTCGATCGTTTCCGGCACGCTTGCCGAGCGCATCAAGCTGTGGCCGTTCCTGATCTTCACGGTCGTTCTGACCGGTTTCCTCTACCCGATCACCGGTTCCTGGGAATGGGGCGGCGGCTGGCTCAACGGCGATTTCGTCAAGGGCATTGGCGGCGCTGAATTCTCCGACTTCGCCGGTTCCACGCTGGTGCACTCCGTCGGTGGCTGGGCAGCCCTGACCGGTGCGATCATCCTCGGTGCCCGTAAAGGCAAATACGGTGCGGACGGTTCCGTCCATCCGTTCCCGGGTTCCTCCATGCCGCTCGCAACCCTCGGCACGTTCATCCTGTGGCTCGGCTGGTTCGGCTTCAACGGTGCGTCCCAGCTTGCCATGGGTTCCATCGGTGACGTCTCCGACATCTCCCGCATCTTCGCCAACACCAACATGGCCGCTGCTGCCGGTGTCGTCGTCGCGATTGTCCTGACGCAGATCCTCTACAAGAAGGTCGACGTGACCATGGCCCTCAACGGTGCGCTGGCCGGTCTGGTCGCCATCACTGCAGAACCGCTGCAGCCGAGCGTGTGGGTTTCGGTCTTCGTCGGCGGTGTCGGCGGCGCCATCGTGGTCTTCGCGGTTCCGATGCTCGACAAGCTGAAGATCGACGACGTAGTCGGTGCCATCCCGGTCCACCTGCTGGCAGGTATCTGGGGCACGCTGATCGTTCCGCTGTCCAACTCCGACGCTTCCTACGTCACCCAGCTGATCGGCATCATCTCCATCGGTCTCTTCACCGTGGTCCTGAGCGGCGCCGTGTGGTTCGTCCTGAAAGCCTCCATGGGTATCCGGGTTTCCGAGGAGGAAGAAGCCCTCGGTCTCGACAAGGTCGAAATCGGTGTCGAAGCCTATCCGGAATTCGGAACCGGGTCCCAGCGCTTCTAAGGCAAGCGCTGAACCAAAATCTCCCAGGCGGTCTATTGGCTCAGACCGCAAACTTGGAAAGCCCGGGGGCAACCCCGGGCTCTTTTTTATGCGCGCGGTGCATCACCGTCCTGCTGCTTAAAAAAAAGCCTAATGATTAACAATTAAGCGGTCTGTTTGCAGGCAGCTCGCCTGCGCATCCGGGCGCTGCTTAAGAAATTGGCTAAAATCTGCGACTTTTTCGGACAATTGCCCGTTTGGCACGCAGTTTGAATACTTGTGGCTCCTGAGCGCATAAACAAACGGCAGATTGCCTAACTGGGGGTCAAAATGAATGCATCTGGGGTTGGCGGGGACGTCTTTTTCGTCCTCGTGGGGGCCATTCTCGTCTTCGCCATGCATGGCGGTTTCGCCTTTCTGGAAGTCGGTACCGTCCGGCAGAAGAACCAGGTCAATGCGCTGGTGAAAATCCTCGTCGATTTCGCCTTGTCGACGGTCGCCTATTTCTTCGTCGGTTACGCCGTTGCCTACGGCACCACCTTCCTGGTCAATGCCGCAACGCTGACAGGCGGCGGCGAGGGCTTTGAACTGCAGGGCCTGACCCTGGTGAAATTCTTCTTCCTGACAACCTTCGCCGCCGCCATTCCGGCGATCATTTCCGGCGGCATTGCCGAACGGATGAAGTTCTGGCCGCAGTGCCTGGCGACGGTCGCCCTGGTCGGCATTGTCTATCCTCTTTTCGAAGGCCTGGTCTGGAACGGCAATTACGGCTTTCAGGGCTGGCTGGAAGCGACCTTCGGTGCCCCGTTCCACGATTTTGCCGGGTCCGTCGTCGTGCATGCAGTCGGTGGCTGGATCGCACTCGGGGCGGTTCTGCTGCTCGGTGCCCGCAGGGGCCGCTACGACCGCAACGGCCGGCCCATCGGCATCCCGCCGTCTTCGCTGCCCTGGCTTGCCATGGGATCCTGGATGCTATGCGTCGGCTGGTTCGGCTTCAACGTGATGACGGCCGCCTCGCTGGAAAACGTCTCCGGCCTTGTTGCGATCAACTCGCTGATGGCCATGGTCGGCGGCATCCTCGTTGCCCTTTTCGTCGGGCGGGCCGACCCGGGCTTTGTCCATAACGGTGCGCTTGCGGGGCTTGTTGCCGTTTGCGCCGGGTCCGACGTGATGCATCCGATCGGAAGCCTTGCGGTGGGCGGCGTTGCCGGCGGCATCTTCGTCATCGGCTTCGAATTCTGCCAGAACAAGCTGAAGATCGACGACGTCCTCGGCGTCTGGCCGCTGCACGGCATCTGTGGGGCCTGGGGCGGCATTGCCGCCGGTATTTTCGGGCTGGAAGCACTTGGAGGTCTCGGCGGGGTCTCGCCGGTCAGCCAGATTATCGGCACGCTGCTCGGCGCGGCATACGCTCTTGGTGCCGGTCTGGTGGTCTATGGCCTTTTGAAGGTGTCGATGGGCCTGCGGCTTTCGCCGGAAGAGGAACACCGGGGTGCGGACCTGTCGATCCACAGGATCAGCGCCAATCCGGAGCACGACCTGGGCCGGTAACGGACTGCTCCAGATCAGCGGACGCACAACCGGAATCGGTTGAGCGTCCAAAAGCTGATCGATCTTAAAGCTCTAGGCCGCCGGGCTCGCAGCCAGAAGAAGCGCGGCGAGATTGTCATGGCTGTCGACGACCCTGTGGGCGCCGGCAGCCAGAAGTTGCTCGGCGTGGCCATCGTGGCTGTGGCCGCCGCCGACAAAGCCCCACACCGTCATGCCGGCCGCCAGGCCCGCCCTGACACCGTTGGAGCTGTCCTCGATAACGAGCGAACGGGCCGGGTCCACCTGCAGCTTCGACGCCGTGAACAGGAACAGGTCCGGTGCGGGCTTGCCGTTTTCCACCTGCTCGCCGGAATAGATATGCGGAGCGAAGTAGTCGTGCAGTCCGGTGTGCTGCAGCTTGTGGATCAGCCGATCCATGCGGGAGGAAGATGCGACCGCGCGGGGGCCTCTGTGAACGTCCAGAAGCTGCTTGATGCCGGCGATTTCCGTCAGCTCCCTGCTGATGCGCTCCAGCGTCGCCGCGTCGAGCTCCGGACCAAAGGTTTCGGGAAGCGGCCCTTTGCCAAGCGCACGGTGGTCGCCGTCAAGCGCTGCCCAGAAATCAACGCCGCTGAGACCCTGGAACCGGTCCATGAACTCCTTCAGCTCGTAATTCAGGCCGATCCGGGCCAGATGCTCGCGCTCCACGTCGACATAGATCTTTTCCGAATCGACCAGAACGCCGTCGCAGTCGAACAGGATCGCTTCAAATGACATGAGATATTCTGCCTTTCGGGCCGGATAAGAGACATTTGTGCCGGCGTGCCGGCGCGGGGGCAGGTCAGTGGGAGCCGTCGAACAGGCCTTTAACCACATGACGTTGAAACAATATGACAAGCAGGGCCGGCGGCAGGACCGCCAAGATGGCAAGCATCGCGCCGCGCGGGCTCGCGGTACCGAAAAACTGCATGCCGCGCACCAGCGTGTAGGCGCTTTCCTCGGATGTCACGATGACGGGCCAGAGATACTGGTTCCAGCCGTTGACGAAGAGCACCAGGAATAGGGCGGCGGCGGTCGGCAGCGACAGGGGCAGCAGGATATCCTTGAAGAACTTCAGCGGCCCGGCACCATCGAGCCTGGCCGATTCCAGCAGCGTGTCGGGAACGGTCATCAGGAACTGGCGGAAGAACAGCGTGCCGAGGCCGGAGGCGGCCAGCGGCAGGATCAGCCCGGCGCGGGTATTCACGAGGTTAAGCTCCGCCACAACGGCATAGGTCGGCAAAAACCTGGATTCCAGCGGCAGCAGCAAGGTCAGAAGCAGCACGGCAAAGATCGCGCTGGCATAGCGGACGCGGAAATAGATCAGGGCATAGGCGGCCAGAAGCGACAGCACCACCTTCAACCCGGCGAATCCGGCGCCGAGCAGCAGGGAGTTCCACAACATCGACAGCGCGGTGACGTCGCCGGAAAAGCCGAACCCGGCCTGCAGAAACGCGCCATAATTGTCGACAACACTGCCGCCGAGATCCAGCCGCGGCCTGACGGGACCGGATGCATGCGTTGTCGCGGCAAAAAGCGAATAGACCGGCAGCACCATGATCAGTGCCCCCGTGACGAGGATCAGGTGGTCGGCAAAAGAAGCGCGAAAGCGCCGCCAGGTGGGCATGCGGGACTTGTCCTGGGGTCAAACGTCAAAGCACGACGATGCCGGAATGTTTCGCCTTGTGCTCCGGCTCGACGTGAATGGTGATGCGGGCGCCGGGCACATCCCCGGCGATCGCCTGTTCTATACGGTCGCAGATTTCGTGGGCGGCGTCGACGGACATGGTGCCCGGAACCACAAGGTGGAAATCGATGAAGGTCGAACGGCCGGCCATGCGCGTTCTGAGGTCATGGGCTTCCAGCGCCCCCTCGCCTTGTTCGGAAATCTGCAGGCGGATTTTCTCGAGCACTTCGCCGGACGCCGCCTCGTCCATCAGGCCGCCGACGGATTCCTTGACGAGGCCCCAGCCGGACCACAGAACCGTCAGACCGACCAGCACCGCCAGTGCCGGGTCCAGCAATTTCCAGCCGGTCAGCATCACCAGGACGACGCCGGCAAGAACGCCGACCGAGCTGACCACATCGGTCATCAGGTGTTTGCCGTCCGCGACAAGAGCGGGCGAGCGGGCACTCTTGCCATAGCGCATGAGGTAGCGCGCCCACCCCCCGTTGATCAGGGCTGCCACCACATTCATGCTGATCCCCTCCGGCGAATAGACCGGACTGTCGCCGTGGACGAAGCCGATCCATGCAGCGCGGAAGATCGACAGTGCGGCGAGCACGATCATCACGCCGACGAGTACGGCGGCGAAATATTCAACCTTGTCATGACCATAGGGGTGATTGCTGTCGGCCGGCTTGGCAGCGAACCAGACGGCGGCCAGGGTCGCGATCGATGATGCGATATTGACGGTGGTTTCCAGAGCGTCGGAATAAAGCGCGACGGACCCGGTCAGGAGATAGGCGCCGATTTTCAGAGCCAGCACCAGAAGGCCGACAAAGATGCTGAAAAAGGCGATCTTGAGCCTGCGACTTAGGTCCATGCGTTCCCCCAGGGCCAATCAGCTTTCCCAGAAGGCTGGCAAAGCAGAGAACGTGGCCGGCGGAAGGGATGCGGATTCCGTGGTCGGGACGGCGTCCGGCCGGGCCGCGCAAGGGGTAACAGTTTTTCTGCTGCTTACAACCCGCGAGGCTGCCAGGAGATGCGATTTCCGGTGGGAATTGACTTTCGGCCACACCCGGAACGTTCGGCGCCGGGTGTGGCGGGGCATCAGGTGCAGTGGTTCAGGAGCCACCGGCCATGTCGAGCACGGCCGCGCCGATGATCTGCCCCGGGCCGTCCCGGTCTTCCAGCTGCACGAAAACCGCGCAGCGGACGTCTCCCTTCAGCATCAGTTTTGATTTGGGCATGCGGAAGGTCTCCTCGCCGCCCGACCACATGCCCATGGGTTGCAGATTGCGCACCACGTTGACATAGCGGATCTTGCGGCCGGCATTCTCGCCGCGGCCGATATCGACCAGGGCTTCGTCCTCGATCCCCAGGAAATAGATCGTCGCCATTCTGGCACTGGCCGGCAGGGATCCGCTCACCTTTGCCTGCACGACCATGTCGGAGATTTTCAGGTCGACGGTGGCGGTGAATGGCGCGGCGCGCGTCAGCGCATCACGCACGTCCCCCTCGCGGCTGCCGACCACGTGTTCCTCGCCATTGACGACCATCTGCGGCGTATAGACCGAGCGGTCGCCGCGCCGCGCCGCATAGGCGCGCTGGCGCTGGGAGTGGGCCGGGCTTGCAAGCGTGTCCTTCCAGCCGAGATAATCCCAGTAGTCGACGGGCATCAGCACGGTCAGGATATCCGCGTCTTCCTTGACGAGCCGTTCCGCCAGCTTGTCCGCAGGCGGGCAGGACGAACAGCCCTGGCTGGTGAAGAGTTCGATGACCTTTTCCGGCTGTGCGGAGGCCCCTTCCAGGGGGAGCGCCGAGGCGGCTATTCCCGCGGATATGACAAGCGCTGTTCGGAGGGCCCTGCCGGCCTTCCGGGAATACGATCCCACCATTTGGCTCTGTTCCTGTTTTGATTGAGCCCAAGATAGGCAAATGAGGGCTCAATCGCGAGTCACGAGGCGGTGACTATGGCGGCTTTTCGCTGTTTTCCCGTAAATGTGAGCAAGAGCCAACACGGCGTGTGCCAGCCTGCACGGATGCGCTCAGTCAGCCGCGCGGATCGGCCTTCACCTGGTCGAGCTGCGGCAGGAAGACCGAGCGGTATCTGGCGGGGTCCAGCGGGCCGATGAACTTGTAGCGGATGGTGCCGCCCGCATCGACGATGAAGGTTTCCGGAACACCGTAGACGCCCCATTCGATGGCCGTGCGGCCGGCCGTGTCGGCGCCGATGCGGGTGTAGGGGTTGCCGAGGCTGCCGAGAAAACGGCGGGCGTTTTCCGCCTTGTCCTTGTAGTTGATGCCGACAAGCTGGATGCCGTCGACCTTGGCGAGGTCTTCCAGCAGCGGGTGCTCCTGGCGGCATGGCACACACCAGGAGGCGAAGACATTGACGACGGTGACTTTGCCGATCAGGTCCTCACGGGTGATGCCGGGAACCTGCACGCCGTCCGCGGTCAAGCCTTCGACGGGCGGCAGGTCGAATTGAGGTGCGGGCTTGTTGATGAGGGCAGAGGGAATCTCCTGCGGATTGCCGCCAAGCATCAGTTGAAACAGGAACAGGCCCGCAAGGGCGGCAAAGACCACCAGCGGCAAGAGGACAAGAACCGGAAAACCACGTCTTGCCGGTTTGGGATCGGTTTCGGATGCGCTCATGATCGGCCTGAAGACGTTTCGGGGCGGGCCCTTGAAATGCCCTGGTCGGCAAGCTCCTTGAGGGCTTTCTCCTGCAGGGCCTTATCGATCCGCACCCAGGCGATCAGGCCGACGACGGTCAGGAAACAGAGCCCGTAGGAAGCAAGAATAAAACCTGCGTGGTTGCCGAGTTCCATGAACCTACTCCGCAAGCATGGCCGTGGCGGCCGCCGGTCCGGGCTGGGAGGCACTCGCCGCCCGCTGGCGCAGGGCCCGCACGCGCCGGCGCAGGATCTCGTTGCGCATGGCCATCAGGTGCAGCACGAAGAACAGCAGCGTGAAGGCGATGGCCATGACAAGCAGCGGCCAGAGGATGTCCGGATGGATGGTCGGGCCGTCCATGCGCACGACGCTGGCCGGCTGATGCAGGGTGTTCCACCAGTCGACCGAGAACTTGATGACCGGCAGGTTGAGCGCGCCGACCAGGGTCAGCACCGCAGCCGCCTTGCCGGCCTTGATCGGGTCTTCCATGGTGCGCCACAGCGTCATCAGGCCGAGATACATGATCAGGAGCACGAGGACCGAGGTGAGGCGGGCGTCCCAAACCCAGTAGGTTCCCCACATCGGCTTGCCCCAGAGCGAGCCCGTCACCAGCGCCATGAAGGTGAAGGCCGCGCCGATCGGGGCCGCGCTCTTGGCGGAAACGTCGGCAAGGGGATGCTTCCAGACCAGCGTGCCGAGGGATGATATTGCCATCACCGAGTAGCACATCATGGAAAGCCAGGCGGCCGGCACATGGATATACATGATCCGGACTGTCTGGCCCTGCTGGTAATCCTCCGGCGCCATGAAGAAGCTCATGTAGAGCCCGGCTGCGAAGGCGGCGACGCAAAGACCTGTAAGCCAGGGCAGCAGTATCTGCACCAGCCTCAAAAACCGCGTCGGATTTGCATAATCCCAAAATGCCATGGAACCGTTCTAATCGAGTGTCTCGTCCGCTTCAATGCACCAGTCTGCCGCAGCGCCGCATTGAGTTCGGTCAAGTCGGCTTCAGTCACCGGCAAACCTGAGCGCCGTTGCCGCCGCGACCGGGCCGATCACGGCGGCAATCAGCGACAGAGCACACAGGATCAGGAAGGGTGTCAGGAAGGGCACCGGGTCGTGAATGGCTGCATCCGCCGAACTGACGCCGAAGATCAGCACCGGGATGGCAAGCGGGATCACCAGCACGGCGAGCAGCAGGCCGCCGCGGCGCAGCGACACGGTGAGGGCAGCCCCGATGGCACCGATCAGGGTCAGGGCCGGAGTGCCGACGAGCAGTGTCAGCGTGACAGCCCCCATGGCGACCGGGTCGAGATTGAGGAAGATACCCAGCAGAGGCGCGGCGACGACCAGCGGCAGGCCGGTTGCCACCCAGTGAGCCGCGCATTTGATCAGCACCAGCAGCTCCAGCGGGCGCCCCGCCATCAGCATCAGGTCCAGCGTGCCGTCCTCGCGGTCGGCCTGGAACAGTCGGTCGAGACCAAGAAGCGTTGCCAGCAGGGCGCCGATCCACAGGATCGCCGGGCCGATACGCGCCAGGAGGTTCAGATCCGGGCCGACGCCGAAGGGGATGACAGTCACGACGGCCAGAAAGAACAGGACGCCGACCAGCGCGCTGCCGCCCACCCGGACGGCAAGGCGCAGGTCTCGCCGGAACAGCGCAACGGCCCAGCCACTCATGCTGCGTCATCCTCGTCCTGGGGTGCGGCCGGATCGGCGGCCTGCAGATGCAGCAGCCTGGTCGGTGCCAGTGCAAGCTCGTTGTGGGTCGCCGTCACGATCAGCCCGCCGGCCTTGAGATGTGCGTTCATCAGGCCGAGAAGCTGGGCTTCCGACGCCTTGTCGAGGGCGGAGGTCGGTTCGTCCATCAGCCAGAGAGGCCGCGGCGTCACCATCAGGCGGGCCAGCGCCAGCCGGCGGGTCTGGCCCGCGGAAAGAAAGCCTGCCGGCAGATGGGCGGTGTGGCCGATACCCAGAAGCTCAAGCGCGGCAAGCGGGGTCAGCGCCGTACCGGAAAACGCCGGAACATCGGCCGGGGCCATGAAACTCTGCCAGAAGGCAAGGTTTTCCAGAACGGTCAGCGCCTGCTTGACTGCATTCTGATGGCCGAAATAGTGCGCATGCTCCGGCGGTGTCCGGTCTGGTTCACCACCTTCCACCCGCAGCGCACCGCTTGCCAGGGGAACCAGCCCGGCCAGCGTGCGCAAGAGAGAAGATTTGCCGATGCCGTTGGCACCGGTCACGACGAGCGCGGTGCCGCTTTCCAGGGTGAAGGAAAGGTTCTGAAACACGCGGCGGCCGCCGCGGTCGATGGTCAGATTTTCTGCAATCAGCTTCAGGGAATGAGCTCCGGCGGCAGGGGTGAAGTCCCTTGTTAGTTGGCCGGACAGTTATGATGCAAGGAAAATTCCCCGCCTTGTCTTTTGTCAAAGGCGCGGGAATGCTTCCGGCGCGGCCCCGGTTCGAAACAGTTGATCTGAAACGGGACGTCCCGCGGTCTTGCGAACGCGGGAGGATTTTCAAGCCTACACCGCTTCCCGCCAATCTGACGGAAAGCGGATGTGTTCGGTGGTCGTTCGGATCCGCTTACTCGAAAACGGATGAGATCTGGTCGACGCTGACGCCTTCCTTGACCTCGCGCAGGCGGGCATAGATCAGGGCGACAAGGATACTGATGTAACCGGCGCCCAGGGTCGAGATCGCCGCGAACAGGATCACGCCGATCACCAGGCCGAAGGTGCCCGCGGTGGCGACGAGGCCGACGACGAACAGGGCGACGATATTGATGATCATCGCCAGGATGATCGCCAGGATAATCGCGCCGACGATCGGCCAGCGGTATTCCTTGGTCAGACTTGCGCTGCGGCCCATTGCGCCGAAACCAGCGCGCTCGATGACAATCACCGGTGCGATCACGGCAAAGACGGCATAGATCCAAAGGCCCGGGACGATCAGCAGCGCGAAGCCGATGGCGACCAGGATGGTGACGATGATGGTCACGATCGCGAGCGGAACGATGGCGCTGATCGCCGGGCCGACATACCGGCCGATTTGCACCGGACGCGACAGCTTGGCGTCATAAGCGAGCTGCACAAGAAGGGCAGTCGTGACGGCATAGACCACCATGTTGATAAGGAAACTCAGGATGGTGGCGACGACTGCGCCGGGGCCCGAGAAATCCTGCGGCTCCATGCCGAGCGCGACGTTGAAGCCGTTCAACGCGCCGGAAATCAGGAACCCGATCAGCGTCGGCACGAAACCGATGATGATAACCTGAAGAAACTTGCCGAAGAGGATCGAAAAACTTTCCCCGATGATGGACCCCACACCGAGGGGGGCCTTGGGCTGGCCCAGGGTTGCGTCAGTCATGAAATTGCTCCGTCCGGTTCAATAAAGATCTTAAATTGTGTAGTTCGAATTCCAGCCACGCCGTTCGGTCCGGCGTTCTTCTTGTTAATTCTCACCATAAATCCAATGCGATCGGCCTACAAGCACCGAGGTGTGAGCCTGCTGGCAGCAATTGCCAGGTACCAGGCCGGCCTCGGTAGGCCTTTCAATTCATCCAGGAAAAGCGCTGCCCCCTGTCAACGATATCAGTCGAACACCGCCACGATCTCGGCCATGCCGATGCCTTCCTTGATTTCGCGAAGCCGCGCGTAGACGAGCGCTGCGAGGATGCCAAGGAAGGCATAGCCGATGCCGGAAATGCTGACATAGACGAGGGATTCCAGCAGAGCGTTGCCGGCACTGAAGACGAGTTGGGAAAGAAATTTGGCCACACTGTCGACAATGCCGGAGAAGATGCCTGCCAGGAGGAGAGCCCCGGCGATCGGCCATCTGTAGTCTCGCGTGAGTTCGGCGCTGCGGCGCAGGGCCCGAAAGCCGCACCGTTCGGTGACGATGGCGGGAACCACCGCGATAAAGACCGCCTGAACCCAGAAGCCCGGAATGAGCAATGCAAGATAGGCCGGGATAAGCAGCAGGAGAACGACAAAACTCAGCACCAGAACGGGCAGAAGATTTGCGGCCAGGGTGCGCAGATATTTTCCGAACCTGACCGGCTGGCCGAGTTTCGCGTCATAGGCGAGCTGGGCGAACAGCGCGGTTTCCAGCGACAGAACAATGAAGCCGAACAACACGGACAGGGCGGTCGCAACGGCATTGTCCGAGCCGTCAAACAAGGAGGTGCCGTCCGTGAAACCCGTGGTGTTTTCGTTCAGATGGACTGTGAGCCAGTAGACCAGAAAATCCGGCAGGAAAAAAATCACCAGGATCGGAAGAAAGCGCGAGATGAGCACCGAAAAGCTGTCACTGATAAGCGCGCCGACGCCAAGGGGGATTTCCGTCGGCGTCTCGGGGGCGATTTCGGTCATCGGCAACTGCTCCTTGAAACGCTCCAGGTCCTGACCCCAGACCGGTCTTTTCTCACGCGTCTCCATCAGACTGAGCATAATGCTTGTTTTCCCGGCGGTCTCCAAAGAGCTGGCGCTGCTCCAGATGTTCGCGCTGGGCATTGTAGAAAGCCTGCAGGAATTTCAGCCGGTCCGCGGGCGGCACGGGATCCGCATACCCGATCTTCTTGCGGATCTTGTCCACGATCGCCTCGAAGGTCGCCTCTCTCTGCGTGGCGGCAAGGCCGGTCGGAACAGTGCTCTGGTTGCGCAGGAGCGTTTCCAGGGTTTGCAGTTCAAAGGCGCCGTAATGGTCGAGCTGATGGGTCAGGAAGACGAATTTCCGCTGCGTCTGGCTGAGGAGCGGAGCCTTTTCGGCGAGATCTGCCAGCAACACCGGCACGGGCAGGTGAATGACGTGGGTGCCGGCCATCATGTCCCCAAGCCGCTGGCGGTAGCGGTTCATCAGCGGGATTGCCAGCGCCATTACGATCCAGGCAAAGGAAGCAAGCGATTCCAGCGGGGTCGCGGCGTTCAGCGTCAACAGGAGTGTCGCCGGAAGGAAGATCTCAGCTTCCTTCATCAGGTTGCGCAGAACCAGGGCATGGGCCGTCAGCGGGCCACCGTCATGGGAGATTACCTTGATCTTCATCAGCTTCTTGCCGAGCGTCTGGCCGTTCCAGGCAAGTTCCGCACAGATGTAGTAAGGCACCCGGATCAGGAAAAAGAGCAGGGCGGCAACGGCGGTCCAGGTTTCAGGGCTCGTCAACTGAAAAGACCCGATGAGGATCAGCAGGCAAACTGCAGCAATCGTGGTCAGGATAATATCCGTGAGCTGCGCGGCGAAACGGACGCCGACGCCGGCAATCGGCAGGGTCAGCGCAACGCCTTCCGGCGGCAGCAGGATCGATGCCGACGGTCGGTCTTTTTTCTTTCGCTTCCAGAAGCGGAGCCTCATCGCCGTCCCCGTCCCTGTTTCTGGCCGCCCAGCAGGAACCAGCTCAGCCACAGGGCTCCGACGCCCCAGCCGATCAGAAGGCGCATGCCGAGATCCTGCACCAGCTGCCGGCCAAAGCCCTCCAGGAGGGCTGCCACGACCAGCATGAGCGCCGCGACGATCGCCAGCTTCACGGCATCGCGGCCGGCATGGCGCAAGGCATCCTTGCGCGAATATCTGCCCGGGAAAAGCACCGCCGACCCAAGCTTCAAGCCGCCCGCACAGGCAACGCAGATCGCGGAAAGCTCGGTCACGCCGTGGATGGAGAGCCAGCCGAAGAGATCGATCCCAAGGCCCCGGTCCACATGAAGGGCAAAGAAGGCTCCCAGAATGAGGCCGTTGTAGAAGGTCAGCACGACCGCCGGAGCGCAGACGAAGACGCCGAGACCAAAGACGAAGATCGCGATCCCGGTGTTGTGCGAAAAGAGATAGGTGGCAAAGGCGCCGAGCCCGCTTTGGTCGGGATCCGTCTGATAGATCACGGCGCGCAGGGATTCCGTTGTTGCGGCCGGAGACCGGCCGCCGGCCATTTCGGACGGCATGAAGACATAGAACCAGTCGTTGTTCTCGAAATAGAGCAGGTAGCCGGTCAGTGTACCGAGGGCCATGCACAGAAAGCCGAGCAGCAGGAAGAACCACGACCGCCGCATGGCCCGTGGCGCGCCCGTCGCGAGGAAGCGCTCGACCAGCCCGCCGAGCTGTTGCTGAGGAGCATAGACGCACAGATAGGCACGGGCGGTGAGGGCCTCCAGATAGCCGAGAAGCGCCTTGTCCAGCGAAATCTCGCGGGCAATCGCGAGCGACGTCGTTGCCTGCCGGTAGAGCGAGGCGAGATCGCGCGTCTCGGCAAAGGCCATTTTCTGCAGGCCTTTCTTCTCTGCGTCGCGAACTAGGGATTCAAGCCGGCGCCAGTCCGCCTCCCGTTCCTTGCGGAAGCGCGCGGAGCGCATGAGATCCTGATTGTCCATCAGATCAGCTCCCTGGCCTTGATTTCGAGATAGGCGGAAATGAGCCGGGCAGTCACATGGCCCGGCTTGGCATCGACAATCGTCACGCCCATGCGGCTGAGCCGTTCGAAGACGAGCCGGCGTTCGTTGATGGCCTGGTTGGCGGCGACCAGCCTGGCGGCGCCGTCGAGGTCTCCCGGGGCGGTGTCGACAAGGGCATCGAGGTCCGGGTCGCGCAAGGCAACGAAAATCAGAAGGTGGCGCTTGGCGAGGATGCCGATGTTCTCCACCAGCAGTTCGGCCGAGGTGGTATCGACGAAGTCGGTGAAGATGATGATCAGGCTGCGCTTGGGGGTCCGTGCATTGAGCTCCGTCAGGGCCAGGGTGTGGTTGGTCTCCCGGCTGACATAGTTGAGTCCCGCTGTCCAGCTGCGCAAGCGCGTGAAGGCGGTGCGGCCCGAGGTCGGCGCGGTGAAGGTGCGCGGCTTCACGTCATAGGAATAATACCCGACGAGATCGCCGCCGATGGCGGCTGCCCAGGCAGTGGCGAGCGCGGCGGTCACCGCATGGTCGATCTTCGGCAGGCCGCCGATCTCCTCGCGCATCAGATAGCCGTTGTCGAGCGCCACGATGACGTGGTGGTTCCGCTCCGCGCGCAGTTCCTTTGCGACGAGCGAGCGCCGACGGGCGGAACGCTTCCAGTCGATGGTCTTGATGTCCATGCCCGGCACGAAGTCGCGTAGCTGCTGGAATTCCGACCCCTCGCCGACTGCTCTGTTTTCCTTCACGCCATAGAGCGTGGAGAGAACCGTCGTGGTGATCTGGCCTGACTGGACCAGGCGAATGTTCGGCACCACGCGGATTTCCGCGCCGACCGTGAGCTTCGGCACGAATTCCAGAAGCTTCAGGCGGGACGTCCATATGAGCCAGATATTGTCGAGCTGCCACGTGCCGCGCCGCGCGGCCTTCACGGGGATTTCCGCGGCGGCGGTCCCCTCCGGACCGGGGCTGAAGGCAAATTCCTCCGCGCCGCGCAATCCCTCCGGCCATTCGAGCTTGGCTCTGAGGTCCAAAGGTGCCCGCTCGAGCTCCAGCCGCAGTTTGGCGGTCTCGCCGACGAAGATCTCGGCCGGTGCCTCGACCGCGAGCGACCTGGCTTTGCGGAAGGAGAGTGCCAGGTCCAGAACAGTCAGGACGCCGAGAGCCGCCCAGGGCACGATCGCAATGTCACGCGCGGCCCCGCCCGCGGTCAGGGCAAGGACCGACAGAACCAGGGCGCCCGCGCCGGCGGCGAGCAGTCTTTGCGATGGCCGGATCAGCGGGGGGCCTCGATCTGGTTGAGGATGTTTTCAAGAACCTGGGCCGGGCTGCGGCCCTCGATTTCCGCGGCAGGCCCGAGCACGATCCTGTGGCGCAGGGTCGGCACGAACAGCCGCTTGACGTCGTCGGGCAGCGCGAAGTCGCGGCCGTTGAGCGCGGCGGTTGCCCGTGCGGCACTTGCAAGCGCGTCGGCAGCGCGGGTGGACGCGCCGAATTCGATTTCCGAACTCTGCCGCGTCGCCCGGATGAGGCGCAGGATATAGGCCAGGATGCCGTCGTCCAGAATGACGCTGTCGACAAGGGCCCGGGATTCGGCCAGCGCGGCCGCGTCAAGCACCTTGGAGAGGCCTGCGGTTTCCAGACCGGCTTCCAGGGGCTTGGCGGCGTGCTGGCGCAGGATCGCCATCTCGGTCGCCTCCGGCGGGAAGTCGATCACCAGCTTGAACAGGAAGCGGTCGAGCTGGGCCTCGGGCAACGGATAGGTGCCCTGCTGCTCGATCGGGTTCTGGGTGGCGACGACGATGAACTCGCGGCCAAGGGAATGGTCGGTGCCGTCGATGGAAACCGTGCGCTCGCTCATAGCCTGCAGAAGGGCTGCCTGGGTCTTGGGCGGGGCACGGTTGATTTCGTCGGCAAGCAGCACCTGCGAGAACACCGGTCCCTTGGTCAGGACGAAGGCGTTGGTGCGGAAGTCGAAGATCGACGTGCCGAGCACGTCGCCGGGCATCAGGTCGGGTGTGAACTGGATGCGGCCGAAATCGAGATCGAGGGCAGCGGCGAAGCTGCGGGCGAGCAGGGTCTTGGCGGTGCCCGGAGGACCTTCCAGGAGCACATGGCCGCGCGCGAACAGCGCGACGAGGAGCAGCTCGATGATTTCGTCCTGGCCGAGAACGGTCCGGCCGATCTCCGCCCTGAGGGCGTCCGTCCGGTCGCGCAGCGCTTCAAGCGTCATGGGTTATCTGCTCCAAGATCAGTTCCAATTGGTCGATGTGATGAATGGCCTCGCCGGCAGTCAGCCGTGCGGGCAGTTTCCGGATGTTGTCCAGCACGCCCCGCAGCCGCGGCGCGAGCGCCGGATGCCGCCGCTCGGCATAGGTCACGAAGGCTTCCTCGCCGGAATAGTGACGGGCATGGCCGGGGCCGAACAGCGCCGAGGCGGTGGCGGCGATGCGCGCGCTGGCATATTCGCGGGTGAGGGCGCCGTCCTGGCCCGATCGGCGCATCAGCCGGGCGCGGGCGCGCACAGCCACATCCTTGCCGGCGCCGGGCGTGAGATCTTCGGACAGAACCGGGCCATAGCGGAGCGCGGCGCGCCAGACCGCGAGTGCCAGCAGGATCGCCGCACCGATCCACAGGGTCAGGAAAGGCGGGCCGAAAAAGCGGGCGAGATCGTCCCAGGTGCGTTTGCGCTCCGGCTGGGTCGTCGGGTCCCGCAGCCAGGAGGAGCGGCTGTAATCGATGATGATCGTGCGTTTGCCTGCGGTCGCGCCGATGAAATCGAGAGCGATCCTTGCATTGTCGCCAAGGCGAAGGCCGTGATTGTTGATTAGATCCGGATCGGACAGGATCAGGACGGTGTCTTGCAATGCATCCTCATCCAGATCGTCAAGCGGGCATTCGGCGAGCAGCATGGCATCGGCGGTGCCGATGACCGGAATGCATTCGTTGCTGCTGAAGGTCTGGGCCGCATAGATATCGGCGCGGAGGTCTTCCCCGTCTTCCGTGTCATAGCCAAACACTGTGAAGGGGACCCGGGCATCGGAGAGGGTCACTCTCTTGTCGCCCGTCAGCTTGCGGACAATCTTGTTCAACCGTTCTTTCTCGACCTTCAGCACCGGGTGGGCGAGGCCGGTCAGGCGCATGCCGCTGCGCCATTTCGGCAGCACCACAAGTGTCGTCACCCGCTCCGCCTTGCGGTTGATGACGCTGGCGGTCAGGTCGAATTCGTCCTGCTGCAGCAGCAGCTCTTCCTTGGTCTGCGGCGCGACGCGATCCGTTTCCGGCAACGTGTCATAGAGCGGGACGATCAGCAGGCCTACGGTTGTCTCGTCAATCGGCCAGCCTCCGGCGAAATTCTGCGCGCTGAGCCGGTTGGAGGCGAGCCAGACCTGCAGGCCGTCGAGCCCGGCGGGCGATTGGCGCAGGGTCTGCTGGCGCTGCGACAGCACATACCAGCCGCCGACAAGGACGACGGCACAGATCACCAGGATGATCGCCGTTTCCAGGCTTGGGCCACGCGGGCGGGTCTCGTGCGCCGTCTCGCTCATCGGGCTCCGGCTCCGAGCAGACTGCGGCAGCCGTCGACATGGTTGCGGAATTCCTCTTCGCTTACATCGCGGCCACCGAACTGAACCAGTTCGCAGGTCGTCACCAGGCGGCGCAGGACATCGCGCTGACCGGGCATGTCCGGGATGTGGCTGAGGGCGTCGCGTGCCGTCCAGCTGCGCTGCATCAGGATGCCGTGTGCGGCGACGGTCGTTGCAAGCACCTTCTGCGTCAGCAGCACCAGGGCCCGCCGCCGGTCCTGCATGCGCAGGATCTCCTCGAGAGAGGACAGCTTTTCCGCCCATGCCGGTGGTGTGCCGCTGCGCTGCGCCCGGGCGCTGTCCACGTTTTCACCCTCGCGCCGCAGCGAAACGGCCATTCTGCCGCCGTAGCGAAGAACGAGATAGGCTATGGCGGCCAGAACGGCCAGCACGACAAGGCGGGCGATCCAGGTGCCGGTGGTCACGGGGTCGTCCGCGGACTTGGTCGGGGCCTGAGGCTTGGGCGGTTCTTGCTTGGTGTCGAGCTTCGGCGGCGGCGCGGAAGGGTCGAAATAGGCAACATCCGTCTCGATGCCGCGCAGCCGCAGGGCATTCAGGTAGGCTTCGCCGGATTCGCCGATTTCAAGTTGTGTCCGGACCGCCTCCTGGGCACCCGGTTGAACCAGCGAGCCGGCGAGGAAAAATAATATACTGAAAAGAAATAACCGGCGCATGCCGGATTTCTTAGCGGCAACCCGGACCCCGCGCAATAGACAGCTCCTGCCAACGGGTTCGGGCCTTGAAATACAGCCGCGATTTCAGGTCAAGGCCAGCCGACAAACAGCAAAAGGCCGCCGGCACCAGCCTCTCCCGGCTTTCCAGCCAGGAAAGGTCAGGCACCGTCGGCCTTCAGAGGATCGGGTCAGGTTCTCCTAGAAATGAACCGACCGGCTGTCCGGGGACTTCTGCAGCGGCGGGGCGAACTTGGTGAGGTCGATCCCCTCCACGGCTTCCTTGTATTCCTCGATGCTCGGCGTGCGGCCGAGGATCGCGGAGAGAACCACGACCGGGGTAGACGCCAGCAGCGACTCGCCCTTCTTCTCGGCGCTGTCTTCCACGACGCGGCCCTTGAAGAGGCGGGTGGAGGTTGCCAGGACCGTATCGCCCTTTGCGGCCTTTTCCTGGTTGCCCATGCAAAGGTTACAGCCCGGGCGTTCCAGGTAGAGGATGTTTTCGTATTCGGTGCGGGCCGTCGCCTTGGGCGCGGCGTCGTCGAATTCGAAGCCGGAATATTTCTGCAGGATGCTCCAGTCGCCCTCTTCCTTCAGCTCGTCGATGATGTTGTAGGTCGGTGCGGCGACCACGAGCGGGGCCTTGAACTCGACCTTGCCGTTGGTCTTTTCCAGGTTCTTGAGCATCTGGGCGACGATCTTCATGTCGCCCTTGTGCACCATGCAGGAGCCGACGAAGCCCAGGTCGACCTTCTTCTCGCTGCGGTAATAGGAGACTGGACGGATCGTGTCGTGGGTGTAGCGCTTGGAGACGTCCTCGTTGTTGACGTCTGGGTCGGCGATCATCGGCTCGTCGATCAGGTCGAGATCGACGACGACTTCGGCGAAATATTTCGCATTGTCGTCCGGCTTGAGCGCCGGCTTCTCGCCGGAGCGGATTTCGGCAATGCGCTTGTTTGCCTTGTCGATCAGGCCCTGCAGCACCTTGGCGCCGTTGTCCATGCCCTTGTCGATCATGATCTGGATGCGGCTCTTGGCGATTTCCAGGGATTCGATAAGGGTGTCGTCGTTGGAGATGCAGATGGAGGCCTTGGCCTTCATTTCCGCGGTCCAGTCGGTGAAGGTGAAGGCCTGGTCGGCAAGCAGGGTGCCGATATGGACTTCAATGATGCGGCCCTGGAAGACGTTGTCGCCGAACTGCTTCAGCATCTGGGCCTGGGTCGCATGGACGACGTCGCGGAAGTCCATGTAGTCCTTCATGGTGCCCTTGAAGGTCACCTTGACGGATTCGGGGATCGGCATGGTGGCTTCGCCGGTCGCCAGTGCCAGCGCGACGGTGCCTGAGTCCGCACCAAAGGCAACGCCCTTGGACATGCGGGTGTGGCTGTCGCCGCCGATGATGATCGCCCAGTCGTCGATGGTGATGTCGTTCAGCACCTTGTGGATCACGTCCGTCATCGGGTGATAGACGTTCTTCGGATCGCGCGCGGTGATGAGGCCGAACCCGTTCATGAAGCTCATCAGCTTCGGGATGTTGGCCTGGGCCTTCAGGTCCCAGACGGAGGCCGTGTGGCAGCCGGACTGGTAGGCACCGTCGACGGTCGGCGAAATCACGGTCGCCGCCATCGCTTCCAGTTCCTGGGCCGTCATCAGGCCGGTGGTGTCCTGGGAGCCGACGATGTTCACCTTGACGCGGACGTCGGAGCCCGCGTGCAGGACCTTGCCGCTGGTGACGCCGACGGCGTTCTTGTTGAAGATCTTTTCAACGGCCGTCAGGCCCTGGCCTTCGTGCGAAACTTCCTTGTTGGGCGCAAAAACGGGCGCCGGTTCGACGCCGAGGGTCTCGGCGGCAAAGCTCTGCAGCATCTTGCCGAAGACGATGGCGTAGGAGCCGCCGGCCTTCATGAACTCGACCTTCTGCGGCGTGAAGGCGGAGGCAATGTCGGCCAGCTCTTCGTCGCCCGCGTCGTTGCAGAGCTTCCTGGTCCTGGTGTTGATGGTCAGCACCGTGCCCGTCTCGACGGAGTATTTCTGCTCCAGGATCGGGCTTTCGTCATTGTTCAGGATCGGCTTGCCGTCGTCGCCCAGTTTCTTGACCCAGTTCTTCAGGTCAATGCCGATGCCGCCGGTGACGCCCACCGTCGTCAGGAAGATCGGCGAAATGCCGTTGGTGCCGGCAACGACCGGGGCGATGTTGACGAAGGGCACGTAGGGGCTGGCTTGCTTGCCGGTCCACAGGGCGACGTTGTTGACGCCGGACATGCGCGAGGAGCCGACGCCCATCGTTCCCTTTTCGGCGATCAGCATGACGCGCTTGCCGGGGTGCTGCAGCTTCAGCGCCTCGATTTCCTTCTGAGCCGCTTCGGAGATCATGCACTTGCCGTGCAGCTCACGGTCGGAGCGGGAGTGGGCCTGGTTGCCCGGGGAAAGAAGGTCGGTGGAAATGTCGCCTTCGGCGGCAACATAGGTGACGACCTTGATCTCGTCCTCGATGTCCGGAAGCTTGGTGAAGAACTCGGCCGCGGCGTAGCTCTCCAGGATTTCCCGGGCGATCGGGTTGCCGGCGTCAAAGGCGGCCTTCAGGCGCGACGTGTCGGCATCATAGAGGAAGACCTGGGTCTTCAGCACTTCGGCGGCGTTCCTGGCAATCGCCTGATCGTCGCCCAGAGCCAGATCGAGCAGAACCTCGACCGACGGGCCGCCCTTCATGTGGAACAGCAGCTCGAAGGCAAAGGCCGGCGTGATTTCCGCAACCACTGCGCTGCCGAGAATGATCTCCTTCAGGAACTTCGCCTTGGCGCCGGCAGCGCTCGTGGTGCCGGGCAGCGTGTTGTAGATGAAGAAGTTGAGCGAGTCGGCCCGGTGTTCGTTGCCGGTGTCCTTGATCTGCGCGACGATCTCCTCGACCAGCGCAGCGTCCTCGATGGGCTTGGGATGCAGGCCCTGGCCTTTGCGGGCTTCGATCTCTTTAAGGTAGTCTGAATACAAGCTCATGATGGTCCCGGCGTCCTCAAGTTAGATGAAGCTTGCTCCCGGACGCCGTTACTCGGACGCACCGGATTAAGCTGGCTGTGCGCGGTCTTAATTCAGTATACAATGGTATGCAATATCTTTCCAAAGATTCTGTGAAGGATCGAGCCGGCTTGCCGTTCAAGCAGCTGCATGACATCAAAAAATCCGGCCTAGTGGAGCGAATTTGACATTTGAGTCCCGCTCGCGGTTAGGCTGATGCTCAAATGTCAAATTCAAAAGCTCCACTAGAACCATATATTTATCTAGTGGTTCTTATGATTCTGACATTTGCTCCAGCGCTCGCAGCAAGGGGATGCAAATGTCAGAATCGAACCACTGGAACCTTCAAGGTGCGGAAAGATTACCCTAAATAGCCGTCAGGTGGCAGGGCCTTTGCTGGTTTGGAATGCCAAAGATTGCTATAGGTGCGATGCACCAATTTGCGGCGGCGAAGGAGGGAGAGGCTCTCTGACGTGATCCCGCGGACAAGATCAGCGGACATTCGACCGGAATCAGTTGAATGCCCGAAAGCCGATCGGTCAAAAAAGTGGAAGAGCATCATGCCACTGGCCTGATGACCGGATGTTTTGAGAGTAGTGCCAGGCACCGGATCGATTGCAACCCGGGCCATACGGACAATGAAGGAGAACGCACGCCGTGACCCAGTCCCTCGACAGCTTCAAGTGCAAGAAAACGCTGACCGCCGGCGGCAAGACCTACACCTATTTTTCCATTCCCGAAGCGGAAAAGAACGGGCTGACGGGCGTCTCCAAGCTTCCCTTCTCGTTGAAGGTCGTCCTTGAAAACCTGCTGCGCTTCGAAGACGGGCGCACGGTGACCAGGCAGGACATCCTCGCCTGCGCCGAATGGCTGAAGACCCGCACCTCCGACCATGAAATCTCCTACCGGCCGGCCCGCGTGCTGATGCAGGACTTCACCGGCGTTCCGGCCGTGGTCGATCTTGCGGCCATGCGCGATGCAGCGGTGAAACTTGGCGGCGATCCGGAAAAGGTCAATCCGCTGGTGCCGGTCGATCTCGTCATCGACCACTCGGTGATGATCGATTATTTCGGCACCAAGGATGCGTTCAGGAAGAATGTCGAGCTGGAATACGAGCGCAACAAGGAACGCTACGAGTTCCTGCGCTGGGGGCAGTCCGCCTTCAACAACTTCCGCGCCGTGCCGCCCGGCACCGGCATCTGCCACCAGGTGAACCTGGAATATCTCGCCCAGACTGTCTGGACGCGGGAAGAAGGCGGCGAAACCATTGCCTATCCGGACACGCTGGTCGGCACGGACAGTCACACCACCATGGTCAACGGCCTGGCGGTGCTGGGCTGGGGTGTCGGCGGTATCGAGGCGGAGGCTGCCATGCTCGGCCAGCCGATCTCCATGCTGATCCCGGAAGTCATCGGCTTCAAGCTGACAGGCAAGCTCAACGAGGGCATCACCGCGACCGACCTCGTTCTGCGCGTCGTCGAAATGCTGCGCAAGAAGGGCGTCGTCGGCAAGTTCGTGGAATTCTACGGCCCCGGCCTCGACAATCTAAGCCTCGAAGACGCCGCCACCATCGCCAACATGGCGCCGGAATATGGCGCGACCTGCGGCTTCTTCCCGGTTGACAGCGACACGCTGAAATATCTGCATGCCACCGGCCGCGACAAGGACCGCGTTGCGCTCGTCGAAGAATATTCCAGGGCCCAGGGCATGTACCGCTCCGGCGGCGAGGAGCCTGTCTTCACCGACACGCTGGAACTCGACATCTCCACCGTTGTGCCGTCGATCTCCGGTCCGAAGCGGCCGCAGGACCGCGTCAATCTCGCGGATGCCGCGTCGGGCTTTGCCAAGACGATGGCCGACGAATTCAAGAAGGCGGGTGAGCTCTCAAAGCGCGTCGCCGTCGAGGGCAAGGACTATGACATCGGCAATGGTGATGTCGTCATCGCCGCCATCACGTCCTGCACCAACACCTCCAACCCGTCCGTTCTGATCGGCGCCGGACTTGTCGCCCGCAACGCGCTCAAAAAGGGCCTGAAGGTAAAACCCTGGGTGAAGACCTCGCTGGCCCCGGGCTCGCAGGTCGTGACGGATTATCTCGACAAGGCCGGCGTGCAGGACGACCTCGACGCGCTCGGCTTCACGCTGGCGGGCTATGGCTGCACCACCTGCATCGGCAATTCCGGTCCGCTCGATCCGGCGATTTCGGCCGCCGTCAACGACAATGACCTGATTGCCTGCTCGGTGCTTTCCGGCAACCGCAACTTCGAGGGCCGCGTCAATCCGGATGTGCGCGCCAATTACCTGGCCTCGCCGCCGCTGGTCGTTGCCTATGCGCTGGCCGGCAGCCTCAACATCAACATCACGGAAGATCCGCTTGGCGAAGACCAGGACGGCAACCCGGTGTACCTCAAGGACATCTGGCCGACGACGGAAGAGATCGCCGGCCTGATCCGCTCCTCCATCAACGAAGAGATGTTCCGCACCCGCTATTCCGACGTCTTCAAGGGCGACGAGCACTGGCAGGAGATCAAGGTGGAGGGCGGCCTGACCTATTCCTGGCCCGTCTCCTCGACTTATGTGCAGAACCCGCCCTATTTCGAAGGCATGACCATGGAGCCGAAGCCGCTCCAGGACATCGAGAACGCGGCGGTGATGGGGCTGTTCCTCGACAGCATCACCACCGACCACATCTCCCCGGCCGGGTCCATCAAGCTGGACAGCCCGGCGGGCAAGTACCTGTCGGAGCACCAGGTCGCGCAGAAGGATTTCAACTCCTACGGCTCGCGCCGCGGCAACCACGAAGTCATGATGCGCGGCACCTTCGCCAATATCCGCATCAAGAACCAGATGGTTCCGGGGGTCGAGGGCGGCGTCACCATGAAGGACGGCAAGCAGGAGTGGATCTACGACGCCTGCATGGAATACAAGGAAGCCGGCATTCCGCTGGTGATCTTCGCCGGCAAGGAATACGGCACCGGCTCGTCGCGTGACTGGGCCGCCAAGGGCACCAACCTGCTTGGCGTGCGCGCCGTCATCGCCCAGTCCTTCGAGCGCATCCACCGCTCCAACCTGGTCGGCATGGGCGTCATTCCGCTCACCTTCAAGGAGGGCGAGAGCTGGCAGTCGCACGGCATCACCGGCAAGGAACGGGTGACCATCAAGGGCATCGCCGACATCCAGCCGCGCCAGATGATGAACGTGGACGTCACCTACGAGGACGGCACGACGAAGACCATCGAATGCCTCTGCCGCGTCGATACGCTGGACGAACTGGAATACATCAAGGCGGGCGGCATCCTGCACTATGTGCTGAGGAACCTGGTGACGAGTTGAGGTTACCGGTTTTCATCATTCAGAGAGATTGGTCGGGCCCTGCGGGGCCCGTTCTGGTTGCCACCGAGGCAGATGTCCGGCAGGTTTGGATCTGCAACTCGTAGAGGTGACGCCATGCCCGACAGCAAACCAGCCCGCCTTGCCCACATCGCCCCGGTCTTCCCGGTGACGGATCTTGCCGTTTCCGTTGCCTATTACCGCGACAGGCTGCTGTTCGACGTCCGTTTCGAATGGGCGGATGCGGATGGCGAGCCGCCCCGGTATGCGATCCTCTGCCGGGACAACGTCGAACTGCACCTGAGTTCCGGCGCTGCAAGGCATCCGGCGGCTGCCTATTGTTTTGTCGACGGGATCGACGGCTACTACGCGCAGGTGAGCGAGGCCGGTGCCGGGATCGAGGAGGCGATATGCGACCGGCCCTGGAACATGCGCGAGTTCGGCGCAAAGGACCCGGACGGCAATATCCTCTATTTCGGCGAACATCTGGAGCGGATCGCCGATTGAGGGTCATTTCTCGCCGCGTCAAGGGATGCTGATGAGTTAGCTGACATGGAACCCGACAGGGTAGAAGTGGAAATTGCCTGAAACCTGTGGTTTGTTTCCTTTAGGGAAACCATGGGGGTGGTGACAATGGCAAATCTCGTCGTGTGCTGTGACGGAACCTGGGCAACACCGGACAACATGACCGACGGCATTCCGACGCCGACCAATGTGGTCAAGTTACACGCCGCGCTCGATACCGGCGATACGTCCGGCCAGCCGCAGAAAGCCTATTATCATCCGGGCGTCGGAACCGAGGGCGGGTTCAAAAACAGGGTGTTCGGGGGCGGTGTCGGCAAGGGTCTCGACCGGAACATCAAGAGCGCCTATCGCTGGCTCGCCGAGAACTATGCCGAGGGCGACGCCATCTACCTTTTCGGCTTCAGCCGGGGGGCCTATACGGTCCGGAGCCTCGGTGGACTGATCTCGGTCTGCGGTCTGCTGGACCTTCAGAAGCACTCGAAGGGCGGCGAGATCCCGTGGCCCGTCATCGATGAGGTCTTTGCCAATTACAGGGCGGAGGAAAAAGACCGTAAGGCGCTGAAACATCTCAGGTTCCACAACGCACAGGAGGGCGAGACCGGCCGGGGCACCACGCCGATCCGGTTCCTGGGTGTCTGGGATACGGTCGGATCGCTCGGAATTCCGGACGAACTGGGGTTTCTGAACCTGATCGACGATGCGAAAAAGCATGCGTTTCACGATACCAGCCTCAGCAGCATCGTGCGCACGGCGCGCCATGCCGTTGCCATGGACGAACCCCGGGTGACCTTCTCGCCGACGCTCTGGACTAGCGTTGCGGAGGAGACGGACTGCGTCGAGATCTGGTTTCCCGGAGCGCATTCGGATGTCGGCGGCGGTTATCCGCAGACAGGGCTTTCCGACGGAGCGCTGCAATGGATGATGGAGGAAGCCACAAAGGCTGGTCTCAAATTTCGGGATTCGGCCGGAGCGCAGGTGAGCCCCGATCACCTTGGCGTCCTGCACAATTCAATCGACGGGATCTACAAGCGCCTGACATCGAGACCGAGAAGCGTGCCCTGCGTCTCGGACACGACATGTGCCGGCAGGTTTCACGCCTCGGCGCTTGATCGCCAGAAAAATCCGCCGCTTTCCCAGTCCGTCTACTGGCGGTCCAGACAGCTGGGCGTTGGCGAGGAGATCAAAGTCGACGTGTTTGCGCTGGAGAAATGGAACCCGACAACCGTCTTCCTGAAAAAAGGCGAGGACTATCAATTGTCGGCGAGCGGCGAATGGCTCGACGCCTCCATCAAATGCGGTCCGGCCGGGACGAAGGACGGAGATTTCCAGGCCGGCGAAGTCCTGCATGTCGTCGCGACCGGCTGGGGCAAGGTCGAGAAACTGTTCAAGCGCTTTGCCAACAACCAGCATACGGATTTCTGGTTGACCCGCCGCGAAGAGGATATGCCCTGGTTCGCGCTGGTCGGCGTGATTGCCAATGGCGTAAGCACGGACGAACACGGAAACGCCGCGCCGCACCAGACCTTCCTGATCGGCAAGGAGTGCAAGGTGACACCGAAGGCGGACGGCTATCTTTATGCCTTCGCCAACGACGCCTGGCAGATGTACGGCAACAACAGGGGCAGCGTGAAGCTGACCATCAAACGCACCTCCTGACCCGGTTTGGCACAGCCCCTGGCGGACAGGCCGGCTGAAGACGATTGCCTCCCGTTGGAAAACGGTGTTCCCTGTTATGCGTTAATCGATCCAATTGCCGCCAAAATAGTTGTTGTGGGGGAACGCATGAAACCTTTGATGATCGCAGCCGTCTTCACCCTTGGTTTTACATCCGTCTCGTTCGCCGATCCCTGTCAGGACCGGTTCACGGAACTCTATCTCCGGCTCGACCAGGAGATCCCGACTCGGACCGCGGTCACGACGGCGTTCAAGGGAGCGCCGGAAACCAAGAACGATTTCCTTTATCTCAGCGCCGATCATTACATGACCGTGCCGACGTCTCCCGCAGGGCCCTGGGTGCTCGGTTACGAAAACGTGCTTTACCAGTCGGACGACGACGGCAAGACCTGGGCGAAAATCCGCGAGATGGACACCGGCCAGAATGCGGACAAGGCGCGGGCCGACAAGGAGACAAACGCGGCAACGATCCGTAACGCCGCCTGCGGTGAGGAAGAGGTGAACGGCGAGGCCGTGGAGGTGGTTGCAGCCGACATCACCGTCAGCCAGGGCATGGTCACCGAGAACCGCTATACTTACTTTGTCAGGCGCAGCGACGGCTTCATCGTCAAGGCGATCTACGACACCAAGGCGCCGAATTTCGAGATGGTGACGACCCAGGAGATCCAGACGGATCCGGGATTGACGCTGCCGATGCCGGAGTGACGGAATTTAGGTCTCCCAAGTAGCGCTCACGATCAGATGCTTGTCACGACTTTTGATTGGTATTAATGTATTTCCTCTATGCTTGATTGATATTTTTGATTTTCGACGGGGGTGAAGATGTCTGCTTACACTCAACGTGACGAAACTGTCTTGACGAAAAAAGTCGGCAAGCTCCTCAAGTTCCGCGATCAGGCGGAAGTGAAAAAACTCCTTGAGGAAAGGCTCTTCAAGATCGGTGAAAAGGGCTTTGTCTGCGATACGGAAACAAAGGGATACAGCACGCCGAACAACCGGAGCCGGTTGGAGATCGTGCTGGATGCGACCGACGGATTCATTCCGCTTTGGGCGAGTGACGTGACCCTTCGCTGGCGGTTCCAGGAAATCGCGTTGCTGCAATTTGAAAATGCCGATGAGATCAAGACCTATGTCCGCATGCTCTTCGCGGAAGGCGTTCTCCTGTGGGGCGATGCTGCTCCCGTCAGGTTCAAGGAAGCCCACGATGCCTGGGATTTCGAGATAGTCGTGAACGCGGACAACAAGTGCAATGACAACGGCTGCACGCTTGCAAGCGCGTTTTTCCCCGATGGCGGACGTCACGAGGTCAAGGTCTACCCGCGGATGTTCCAGCAGAGCCGCAAGGAACAGGTCGAGACGATGGCGCATGAGGTCGGCCACATCTTCGGCCTCCGGCATTTTTTCGCGGATGTCAGAGAGACCGCCTGGCCGGTGGAGATTTTCGGCGCCCACGAACAGTTTTCGATCATGAACTATGGCAGCGACAGCACCATGACCGACAATGACCGGAGCGATCTCAAGACGCTCTATGCGCTGGCAAGGTCCGGGGCGCTGACGCATATCAACGAAACGCCGATCCGGCTGGTGCGGCCGTTCAGCGCGACGGAAGTGCCGACCGTCGGCATCGATCTCATCGCTGCCCGGCAAGGCTAGTGGTTCGATTCTGACATTTGCATCCCCCTGCTGCTAGCGCTGGAGCAAATGTCAAATTCGCTCCACTAGACCGCTTAAGGCCGTGTCAGCCGCGTCCGCGATAGGGCGCAACGCCCTGCTCCGGGATCCAGACGCCTTCCGGTGCCGGGCCGGTCTGGTAGAAGACGTCGATCGGGATGCCGCCACGCGGATACCAGTAACCGCCGATCCGCAGCCACTCGGGGTCGAGCAGGTCGACAAGGCGCTTGCCGATGGAGACCGTGCAGTCCTCGTGGAAGGCGCCGTGGTTGCGGAAGGAGCCGAGGAAGAGCTTCAGCGACTTGCTTTCAACGAGGAAATCCCGCGGCACGTAGTCGATCACCAGATGTGCGAAATCCGGCGCGCCGGTGATCGGGCAGAGCGAAGTGAATTCCGGCGCCACGAAACGGACCATATAGCCGGTGCCTGCCTGCGGGTTCGGCACCTTTTCAAGGACGGCCTTCGCCGGGTCGCCGGGAAGCTCGGTGGACGACCCGAGCTGGGTCAGGTTTTCGTAGATGCTCTTGTCGGACATGAATGTTTCCTCAATTCCGACCTCATCCTGAGGAAGCGCAAAGCGCTGTCTCGAAGCATGGGCCGCTTGTTCGGAGTTTGCCGCCCATCCTTCGAGACAGGCCTTCGGCCTTCCTCAGGATGAGGGGTGAATTTCGAATGATCTGCCCCTCCATCGTCATCCCGGACGGAGCGACGCGAAGATCCGGGACAGGAGAGAAGTTCGTTTGAGCCGCCTGTTCCCCTCTGCCTCATCCTGAGGAGGACCATCAGGTCCGTCTCGAAGGATGGGCCGCTTGTTCGGAGTTTGCGGTCCATCCTTCGAGACGCCGCTGTCGCGGCTCCTCAGGATGAGGATGTGGAAAAGTTAAGGATCAAACCCCCCTGAGATTGCCCCAGATCATCGTATGCAACTGCGGCAGGACCGTTGCGGCGTACCAGCGGTCGGAGGCGACCTTGTCCACCAGCCAACGCATGCGTTCCATGATGCCGGCCATGTCGATGGCAGCGTCCGCTTCTTCCGCAGCCGGGGGCGTGTGATTGCCGGGCTGCAGGAAGCAGGCGAGGGACGGGTACCGTTCGGCGGCATCGCGGGCATAGGCATAGTCGGCTTCATCGAAGACGACGACCTTGAGAACCGTCTGGGTCTGAGGACCTGCCGCCTCGACGCATTCGGCCAGCTTCTGCCAGTCGGTCACCATGCCCGACGACGGCGGCTTCGGGCTGAGCGTCAGGACGTCCAGTTGACTGAACCAGTCCCTGGCAACGCTGCCCTGCGTTTCCAGCGCGAAGCGGTAGCCTTCCCGGTGGCCGAGGTCGATCAGGCCGCCGAGCGGCTGGATCGCCGGATTGCCGCCGGAGAGTGATACGGTCAGCGGGCGCCCGCCGGAAAGGATCTCCACCTGCATGAGGATCGCGTCCGGTGTCATCGGGCACCATTCGTCCCGGTGGGCGCTGTCGACCGCATGCAGCGTATCGCACCACTTGCAGCGGTAGTCGCAGCCGCCGGTGCGCACGAAAACGGTGGGCTGGCCAATGAGGGCACCTTCGCCCTGGATGGTGGGGCCGAATATCTCGCTGACCCGGATCAGATCGGTGCTCATGCCGCGCGCGCTCCCGGATAGATCAATGGCCGGAATTCGGCGCAGGTCTTCGGTGTTTCCTTGACGCGCACGGCCGCGGTTTCCGGCCAGCGCTGGCGGCACCACTGATAGAAGTAGCGGGCCATCGTTTCTGCCGTCACGCAGTCGTCGCCGAGCACGTCGTTGAGGTGCCGGTGGTCGAGCGTGTCGTCGATGAAGCGCTTGAACTCGGAGAGTTCCCGGTAATCGCGCACAAAGCCGATGGGATTCAGCTCCTCGGCCATCAGCTCCACCTCGACCACGTAGTTGTGGCCATGCAACCGGGCGCAGGGGTGATCTTCGCCAAGACCATGGATCTGGTGGCTGGCGGAGAAGTGGAATTCCTTGGTGATCCTAAACATTGCACGCCGCCTTCCAGAACTCTGCATCCGCGTATTCGGTCGGGTCGATCCCATCGGCCAAATGAAAGGCCTCGCGCCTTTCGACACAGGTACCGCAGCGGCCGCAATGAACATCGCCGCCCTTGTAGCAGGACCAGGTCTTGGCGTAGTCGACGCCGAGCCTCAGGCCCTCTGCGGCGATATCCGCCTTGGAGGTGTGGACGTAGGGCGTATAGAGGCGGATCTCGCCCATGCCTTCCAGCGCGTGGCGCTGCATGGTCTCGAAGCTTTCCGTGAAGGCCGGACGGCAGTCCGGATAGATGAAGTGATCGCCGCCATGGACAGCGGTCGCCACCGCTTCGGCACCGCGGGCGCTGGCAATGCCGTAGGCAATGGCGAGCATGATCGCATTGCGGTTCGGCACGACGGTGATCTTCATGGTCTCTTCGGCATAATGCCCGTCCGGCACATCCAGATTGTCGGTCAGCGCCGAGCCGGTCAGCTGGCGGCCGATATTGGAAATGTCGATCAGGATATGCTCGGTATCGAGTTCATCAGCGCAGGCCTTGGCATGGTCCAGCTCCTTTTTGTGGCGCTGGCCATAGTCAAAGGACAGAAGGCCGATCAGTTCATGTTCCTGCGCAACCTTGTGCGCAAGGGTGACGGAATCCATTCCGCCGGAACAGATGACAAGTGTTTTCAACGATGTGGTCCCTTGTTTTCGCTGTTGAACGCCCGTTGAGACGCTCGTCACCGGGTAGGCTGCGACCGGTGGCTCCCTTTTGGGGAACGGCGGGCGTTGTAGCAGGTTTTGGCGAAAAGGGAAGGGAAACGGGGAATATCCCGCAGCCGGTCAGCAGGCCTTGACCGGAAGAAGGAGCCTTCTTCCGGTTATCGGCCACTGGCGGCAATGTCGCGAGCAAGAGCCCGGTCATATCGCGATCTGGTCCGCTGAAGTTATTTCCCGGATGTTCTTGCGGATCACCTGCCCCTTCAGCTCCTCGGTACGTGCCTCCGTCAAAAGGTTCCTCGACAGCGTGACGTCCATGCCCTCGTAAAAGGAGAAATCGAGTTTCGTTCGCTCGCTCAGTTCCTCCACGGAGATCTGGAACAGGCGGAAGGGGTCGAAGTCGATGGCTTCGATATCGCTCAGGAAATCGTTCTGGGACAGCTGGAAACAGGCCGTGGCCGGGTTTCCGTTTTCGCCGAGATAGGCAATCAGTTTCCAGAATGCGCGCGGGATCAGCACGCCGCGATATTCCGGATCGTCGTCCGCGAATACCGGTCCGGCAATCACGGACACCTTGATATCCTGCGTCGCGGCTTCCTCGAGCACGAGGTTTTCAAGCCGCCCCCACAAGCCGCTGAGGCTCGACCGGTTGAACCGCTCGTGCTGTGGCGCGATGTTGGTATAGAAAAAGGAATCCCTGTTTGCCTGTTTTGCCTCTGGCACAGGCCCCCAGGCGAGGTCCGCGCGCCGGGCGACATGCCCCCGGTCGAGCTTGTTGCCTTCATAGATGGAGTTGTCCAGCTGGAACTTGGCCGCAATCCGGTCGTCCTGCTTGAAGGCGTGGTCGCCCAGGGTCACCTTCTGGGCGCCGTCGATATTCCAGGCGACAAACCGCGGCATGCGCCGCTTGCCGCTGAGGCATACCGAAAAGTGGGTGTAGGGAATTGTCTGGCGGCCTTTAAAATTGACCGCGTCGATCTTGATCGATCTCGACATTTCCGGCATAGGCGCGAGAAAGCCGAGGAACTGGTCGTCAAAGCCGGTTCTGGAACCGATGGCTTCTTCGATGTCGCCGGCCAGAACGGTTTTTTCCGGCGGCTTCAGGGTGAACCGCATTTTGTTCTGGACGGAAACGGGGTAGCACGCCAGTGCGTGTTCGTCCGGGTTGTCGCCCGATTCACCTGCAAAATGCAGTCCGGCAAAAACGGTGGTCGCCGCCTTGCCGTCGGCAATCATCCAGGCCGACCCGGAATCCCCGCCCGAGCTGATCTCGTTTCCCGGTGCCGGGAAATCCGGATCCGGTTCGATTTCAAAACAGCCGATCGATTTTTCGCCGGTCAGCAAACCGTAGTCGATTTTGGCAATCACATCCGTCCGCCGGACCTTGCCGTAGGTGGTGCCCGTGGTTCGGCCGGTCTTGACGACGGTGTCGTCCAGGTCCACGTCGGCCAGCTTGTCCGGCACCACGCCGAGATTATGGATTTCCTGGACGAACCCCCGGTCCCGCAGCCTCGACAGGGCGCAATCGCCGGCGGGTCCCAGGTGACTGCGCAGCAACTCGCCGCAAAAGTTGTTGGTGAGGTTGTTGTCGTCATGGGGCCCGGGCTGAACGATCGGGTCGCCGATCTCCCCGGTATTGCCATGCAGCACATGCCAGTTTGACAGCACGCAGGGGCTGCCGGTCTCCTCGTCGAACACGATCAGCCCGATCGTTCCCGCGCTGCCGTCCATGTGGGAGATACTGGCGCCCGGCACCACCGGATCCAGTCGCGTCTTCAGAAAATTCGGGTTCTCCACTTCGACAAGCTTGTAGGAAGGCTCGTATTTTCGTTCCAGCACATCGGTCGGAATGGTGATGCCTTCAAACTCGATCGCCTTGGGCAATTCCTTGGTATCGAGGGCCTCGAGTGCAGAGCCTGATGCCTTCTTGCCGACCGTGAAGACGATGCTGATTTCACCGTCCTGGCTCGTCTCGCCTCCCCGGTCCTTCTCCTTGCCTTCGTTCTTCCGGCCGACACCGATCGAGGTCACGTTCGGATCGCGCAGGTATTCCGCGCCGCGTGTTCTTACAAACCGCCTGAGTGTTGCCTGAAGTGCTTCCGCGGATTTGCCGGATTTGCTTTTCTTAGCCATTGTGCCACCCATTTTTTGAAAAGAGACAAAGGAATTCCGGGCGAGAGTGTAACACAAAGTGGCAACTGCAAGTATGTGGGCTGCGAGATCGCACCGCTCTGGAATTGCTCCGGCGCGACGCAAAGCCCGGCCGGGAGGCGGCCTGGCCTCAAGTGGTGACCTTGGGGCAGTTGTAGCTCTTGTACGACCCGGTGAGCAAAGGCGCCGAAGGCCATTTCGCCGGCACAGGCGGCGAGTGTTTTGTCGGCTTGGCCTCTGATTTTTCGCTGTCGAACGCGCGTTGAAATGCTCATCCCGGGCAGGCTTTGACTGTTGGTTCTCTCGAGGGAACGGCGGCGTTGTAGCAGATATTGGGGAAAGGAAAGGGAAGGAGGAAACTTGGCGCGCGGCCGCTGAATGGGCCGCACGCTGTCTTCATGTCACCCGAAAGAAGGCTTAGTCGCTCAGGCCGAATTTCTCGCTGAAGGCACCTACAACCGGCTGACAGTCTGATGAGACCTTGTCCGCGTGTTCCTTCAGGCAGGAAAGGATCCGTCCGCCGCCAAATTCAACTGTCGCACAATTGGCTTCGATATCTGCGGTACACAGGGCAAGCGCATCGCTGACATTGGCAAACAGGAAGTCCAGCGCATCTGCCATGTCGACAATCGACGCCGCACAAGTGTCGCTGATCTTGTCCTCATGGGCGTACATGCAGGACATCAAGCGACCATCACCGGGCGTGACCTGGTCGCAGTAGGTGGTGATTTCCGGTTCACAGGCTTCAAGCACACCCTGGACCGGGCCCTGCGCAAGAGCGGAAGAGCAGAACAGGGCGAAACCGGCAATAAACGTCGTAAAGGACAAAGGGGTCATGGAATGATCTCTCTTAAAATCAAGGATTTACGACAACATAGACGGTCGTGCCGTTCTCAATGACTGGCCGGTAATAGACGCCGCCGCAATTGTAGTAGGCATTGTAGGGCGCACACCCGGCCACGGAATGACGCCTTGCGACACGGCGGCTGGTGCGTCGCGAAGTCCTTCGCGCAGTATTGCGCGCTGCCGTCTGCGCCTTGGCAGCGCCGATGCCAACGAGCACAGGTGTGCCAGCGGAATAGCCAGAGAAATCGAGCGAGCCGGAAAAGGCGACCGCGAAAGCGATAATTGCCGCCAACAGATAATGTATTCGCATTTGTCTAGTCCCTTAAGAAAGTGATGGGCGCGAAAGGTTGCCCAAGCGGAAGAGTGCGTCGGTATCCTGAAAAGCGCAATGGAGCCTTTGTGTATCGTGTGACACGCTGAAGGCATGCCAGAGCGCCCTCACGCCCAGATCGCCATCCGGAGCCCTCGTTCGTCCCGCCGGAAGTCTCGTGGAAACGTCTCCGCCTCACCTGAAAATATCCGCCCGGCGATCAGGCTGTTCGCGGCAGCGTCCAGAAGATCGTCGCGGCCGCAGCCGCGGGGCGGCGGTTGGTCGAGGAAGTCTTGCGGCAGGCCTTTGGCCACAAGGAGATTCCGTCGCTGCGCGAGGCCTTCCGGGTTGGCGCGGCTCTTCACCTTTTTTGGCAGGCTCATTTCGGCTTCGCCATTCAGGCGCCAGAAGGCGAGTTCCGGGTGGGCTTCATGGACGCGGGTCTCCAGCTCCGGCGTCATGAGAGCGTCGATCTCGCGGATCTTCGGGAAGAGGAAAAAACACTGCTTGGAGACCTTCTTCGGCGGGTCCGATGAGCTCAGCGCAGTCTCGCAGGCCCTTGGATAATCGTCTTCATAGACGGCGGGGCGCGAAGGAACCGTGAAGACGGAGGACTGGCGCATCCCCAAGTGCTTGCGGGCAGCCTTTTCAGGACCGCGGCCGCCGGGGCCGATCCGGTCGGGAAGACCGATCGGCATGTCGACGGCGATGATCGTCAGATGCGGTACGAAGCTGACGATCTCTGTGAATGACGAAAAGAGCTGAAGTGTCAGGTCGGCGGGATCGCCGAGCCTGCGGATAACTGCAATCCAGCCGGCCCGGCAGCCGTCGACCCCGGCAACAAAGATGTCCGCGCCGTCAGGCACGGGCCCTTGCTTCCAGGACGCGGCGGGAGGTGACCAGCGCCATCGCCTTGACCACCGAGTTCTGTTCCTCGGCAAAGAGCAGCTCGTCCGCACCCTTGCGCACGCTTCGTGCCACCAGTTCGAAGACTGAGGCGGAGGCGCGCTTGAGGGCTTCCTCGTCGTTGAGACCGGCAAGCAGGTTGGCGAGGAACAGACCGGCGATCAGGTCGCCCGTGCCGTGCGGCGGGTTTTCGATTGAGGCGTGTTCGGCCGCGACCGCGCCGCGCGGAGCGGCCAGCAGATTGGCGATGGCATTGCGGCGGAGCGCCGGAGACGAAGTCACCAGAACACGCTCGTTACCGAGCACACGTGCGGCGGCAAGGGCCTGCATCTCGCTTTCGATGGTGCGGCCGGTCAGCCAGCCAAGCTCGAACGCATTCGGGGTGACGATGTCGGCCAGTGGCACCAGCTGGTCTCGGATCGCCTGGGCGGTTGCCTTGGGCACATAGAGAGCGCCGGTCTCGCCTTGCAGGTCGCCCATGACCGGGTCGCACAGGTACGGTGCTTCAGGATTTTGCGACTTGACCGCCCTGACGAGATCCGCAACAGCGGCAGCCTGCTCCGCATCGCCGAGATAACCGGTGATGACGGCGCCGACTTCGGAAAGCTTCGGTGAGGCCGCCAAGTCTTCGGCGATCGCCTTGAAGCCGTCGACAGGCGGGACGATGCGCGTGCCCTTGCCCTGGCCCGGATGCCAGGGCAGCAGGATGGTCGGCAGGAACCAGACATCGTGGCCGATCCGCTCCAGCGCGAAGGTGAGGCCGCGGCCGCTGATGCCGCCGCGCACCACCTGGGAAGTGATCACCAGAACCGGCTTCTTCTGTGGCACGGGGGCGCCCGGCTGCATCATCTGCGATTTCCTTTAGGGTCAGGCGGCGTCGGAGGAGGAGGACTTGGCGCCGGTGCCATAGCGCTTTTCGATATAGTCCATAACCATCTGCTTGAATTCATCGGCAATTCCCGCGCCGCGCAGGGTGGTGACCTTTTCGCCGTCGATGAAGACGGGTGCCGAGGGGGTTTCACCGGTGCCGGGCAGCGAGATGCCGATGTCGGCGTGCTTGGATTCGCCCGGGCCATTGACGATGCAGCCCATGACGGCGACGTTCAGGCTCTCGACGCCCGGATACTGCTCGCGCCACTTGGGCATCGACACGCGGATATGGTCCTGGATGTCCTGGGCGAGTTCCTGGAAGACGGTGGACGTCGTTCGGCCGCAGCCGGGGCAGGCGGCGACCACCGGCACAAAGGCACGGAAGCCCATCACCTGCAGCAGTTCCTGTGCCACCTGCACCTCGCGGGTGCGGTCGCCGCCGGGCTCCGGCGTCAGCGAAACGCGGATCGTGTCGCCGATGCCCTGCTGCAGCAGGATGCCCATGGAGGCGGCGGAAGAGACGATGCCCTTGGTGCCCATGCCGGCCTCCGTGAGGCCGAGATGCAGGGCATAGTCGCAGCGGCGGGCGAGATCGGCATAAACGGCGATCAGGTCCTGCACCTGGCTGACTTTGGCCGAGAGGATGATCTTGTCGCGGCCCATGCCAAGGCCTTCGGCGCGCTCGGCCGACAACAGCCCCGACTGGATGATGGCTTCGCGCATGACGGCGGCGGCGGAAACCGGATTGGCGCTTTCCGCGTTCTCGTCCATCAGCTTCGTCAGCAATTCCTGGTCGAGCGAGCCCCAGTTGACCCCGATCCGCACCGCCTTGTCGTGCTTCAGCGCAATATCGATGATCTGCGAAAACTGAGTGTCGCGCTTGGCCTTGAAGCCGACATTACCCGGGTTGATGCGGTATTTGTCGAGGGCCGCGGCGCAGTCCGGGTAGTCGGTCAGAAGCTTGTGGCCGATATAGTGGAAGTCGCCGACGAGGGGCACAGTCACGCCGATCCGCTCCAGCCGTTCCTTGATCCGCGGCACCTGGGCTGCAGCCTCTGCCCGGTCCACTGTGATGCGGACGATTTCGGAGCCGGCACGGGCAAGCGCTGCGACCTGGGCGACGGTCGCATCGGCGTCTGCCGTATCCGTGTTGGTCATGGACTGCACCACGATAGGTGCATCGCCGCCGACCAGCACATTGCCGACCTTCACGCCAATGGACGAACGGCGGGGCAGGGCTTTTGCGAAATCATCGATCATGACAGGAACCAGCGGTTTTTGCATTTGCCTCCCATATGAGGGAGATCGGTCCGACTTTCCAGCGCATGATTAGGCTCTCAGGCAAAAAAGGGCAATGGCGGCAAATCGCCGACCCTCTTTCCGGGTCACCTCCGGTCCCGGTTGTCATCCCCTTCAATGCCCGCTATGAGCGGGGCAAGGACCGCCGCTGCCGGCAGGTTCATAAGTCAAATCGGGGACTTGCGATGTTGAAGCGGCTGCTGTCGGATTCGGTTTCCATTGTGTTCGGCAATCTGGAGACCGTCTTCAAGGTCTGCGGCGGCTGGTTCGTGCTGCAATTCGTCGTGTCGCTGCTCATTATGGCAAACGGTGGCAGGATTAACGAGGCAACAGCGCCGGAAGACGTTTCCGGCACGACGGTCCTGTTGCTGCTGGTTGCCTTCATCGTCGCGCTTCTGTCCTCCGCCTCCATATCCGTTGCCTGGCACCGCTTCGGTCTCCTGAACGAGCGCCCCGGGCCGCTTCATTTCCGCGTCGGCTCCGTCGAATTCCGCTTCATCTGGCAGATGATCCTGCTGTCTTTTGCCGCCGTCATCGTCTTTCTTCCGGCTGGCCTGGTGGTCGGCGTGTTGTCGGCGGTGTTCAAGAATAATGCCGTGACAATGCTGCTCTGGATCGTCGCAGTCATCTGCGTCGCACCCTTCCTGTTCCGCCTCAATCTCAGCCTGCCCGCCGTAGCCGTCGAGCGCCCCCTCGGTTTTTCTGAAACGCTCAACTTCGGCAAGGGCCTGGGCGTACCGTTGTTCCTGGCCGCGCTCATTCTCATCCTGCCTTTCGTCGCTGTCGGTGAAGGCCTGCAATTTCTCGTCGGCCTTCTCTCCGGCGGCCTGCCGGCGGCGCTCATCCAGATGAAGATCCTGGTGCTGAACGTTCTGGTGCAGATCATCGTCACGGTGCTGGGGATCTCGATCCTGACGGCGGGCTACCGGATCGCGATGGAGCGGCAAGCGAGCTAAGCGTGCGCGGACAAGGCCTGATGCGATCAGGCTCCTTTCCGGTGGTGCTCTTCTTCTGATCGGGTATCCTGTCCGCACTGCAACCAACCGGGGCATGTCATGTTCTTCACCGTTCTGGAACGTTCGCTGTCTTTGGCGCAGCACAATTTCGGGACGCTCCTGAAAACCGGCTGGGCCTATATCCTTCTGCTTGTGGCGCTGAACTTCGCCATCGGAGCGTCACTGATGCCGGAAAGCGGCTTCAAGACGGTCTCCTACATGACCGAGCCGGTGGCCGCGGCCGATGAAGGTGCGCTCCGCGCGCTCGCCGCCATCGCCAACCTGCTCGTCGGTTTCTCGATCGCCATTGCCTATGTCCGCCGCATCCTGATCGATGCCCACGATTTTCCGCTCAGCATTGGCGCACGTACCTTCCGTGTCATTTTCAAGCAGATAGTGCTCACCCTGATCGGCACCCTGTCACTGATCCCGCTGGTGATCGTCGCCGTGCTTCTGGCGGCCGTGACCGCGGGGATCGGGGTGGTGGTTCTGCTTCTGGCACCGTTCATTGCGCTGATGGTTGTGCAGAAATTTTCCGTCGTATTGCCGGCCGCCGCGGTCGATGATCCGCTCAGTTTCCGGGAAAGCTGGCGGGCGACCGCCGGGCTCGGCTGGGCCATGGCCTTCGCCGCCCTGGTGATGAGCCTTCTGGCGGGCGCTCTCGTCGGGATCTGGGCCGGGGTGCTCTGGGTCAGCGACGGACTTCTGCCGGCCAGCGTTCTTTGGGCGCAGATCCGCTCGGCGGTCTTCCCGATGGGGACGATGCTGATCCTGGTCTGGGCCTTTGCCAGCCTGCATGCGACTTTTTACGGCCTGATCCGGGAGAAATTCGCCTCGCAGCTCGGCCTCCGGCGCGAGGATCTTTCGAAGGTGGAAGAAACACGAGACGCGGCCCGGACAAAGGCGCGCAAGGCCCTTGAGGGCGCACAGCGCATGAACCGGCGCTGAGTGCCAATGACCAATCCGTCCACACGGCCTAATAACTTCTCAACAGCGAATTCCTCATCCTGAGGCGGCGAAACACCCAGATCCTCATCCTGAGGAGGGCCTTCAGGGCCGTCTCGAAGGATGGGCCGCTTGTTCTTGAGTGTGCCGCCCATCCTTCGAGACGCCTGGCGTCGCCAGGCTCCTCAGGATGAGGTTGTTTTGTTGTAACGCATCCTCCTGACGGCTCGTTCACTTTTCATCATTCCGATGTTGCAGTGCGGCGGGAACTGGTCGAATGTGTGCCCCACACTCATCAGACCTTGGGAGATCCCGAATGCTTGCCAACAAAACCGCCGTCGTCACCGGCTCCACGTCCGGCATCGGCCTTGGGTGTGCCCGCGCCTTTGCGGAAAAGGGTGCGAACGTTGTCATCAACGGCCTCGGCGATGCGGACGAGATCGAAAAGACCCGGGCGTCGATCGAAGCGGATTTCGGGGTGCGCTGCCTCTATTCTCCCGCCAACATGATGAAGGGCGACGAGATCGCCAGCATGATCGCGCTGGCTGAAAAGGAATTCGGGGCGGTCGATATCCTGGTCAACAATGCGGGCATCCAGTTTGTCTCGCCGGTCGACGAGTTCCCCGTCGACAAGTGGGACGCGATCATCGCGATCAACCTGTCCTCCGCTTTCCACGCTATCCGCGCCACCCTGCCGGGTATGAAGAAAAAGGGCTGGGGCCGGATCATCAACACCGCGTCGGCCCATGCACTGGTCGCTTCGCCCTACAAGTCCGCTTATGTGGCGGCCAAGCACGGCATTGCCGGCCTCACCAAGACGGTGGCGCTGGAAGTGGCGCAGGAAGGCATCACGGTCAACGCCATCTGCCCGGGCTATGTCTGGACGCCCCTGGTCGAAGCGCAGATCCCGGACACGATGAAGGCGCGCAACATGACCGAGGAAGAGGTCAAGAACGAGGTCATGCTGAAGGCCCAGCCGACGAAGCAGTTCGTGACCATCGAGCAGGTGGCCGGGTATGCCGTGTTCCTGTGCTCCGACACCGCCTCCTCCATCACCGGCTCGGTGCTGCCGATCGACGGCGGCTGGACAGCCCAGTAAACCGCTGACGGAAAGCCGGTATCGGCGGCTGAAAGGCAAGGACTTGGTCAAGCCAAAGAACATCAACCTCGCCCTGCAGGGGGGAGGCGCCCATGGTGCCTTTACCTGGGGGGTGCTGGACAAGTTTCTGGAAGACGATCGCCTGCGGATCGACGCGATTACCGGCACGTCCGCGGGTGCCATGAATGCCGTGGTGATGGCCAGCGGCATGCAGGCGGGGGGCGAAAAAGGCGCGCGCGAAAGCCTGGAAGCGTTCTGGCACGCGGTCAGCCGCAGGGCCCAGTTCAGCCCCGTGCAACGCTCTCCGCTCGACATTCTGCTTGGCCAGTGGAGCCTTGATAATTCGCCGAGCTACCTTTTCTTCGACGTGATGACGCGGTTCGCATCGCCGTATGAATTCAACCCGCTCAACGTCAATCCGCTGCGGGACGTCGTCGATGAGATCGTCGACTTCGACAGGGTGCACGCCTGCAGCCAGATTAAGCTGTTCGTCGCCGCGACGAATGTCTTCACCGGCAAGATCCGCGTCTTCAGCGAGAAGGAAGTGACGCTGGATGCAGTCATGGCCTCTGCCTGCCTGCCGCAGATGTTCCAGGCCGTTGAAATCGATGGCGAGCCCTACTGGGATGGCGGCTTTATGGGCAACCCGCCGCTCTACCCGTTGTTCTACGCGACCGAGACGCCGGATGTGGTGCTCATCCAGATCAATCCGCTGGAACGGCGCGAGGTGCCGAAGACCGCGCGCGAGATCGTCAACCGCGTGAACGAGATCAGCTTCAATTCGACGCTGCTCAGGGAATTGCGCGCGATCGATTTCGTCACCCGCCTGATCGAAGAGGGCAAGCTGTCGCGCAACGATTACACCCGGGTCTTCATGCACCGGATTTCAGCGGACGAATTGAAGCCGATGCAGTCATCTTCGAAGCTGAATGCCGAGTGGACCTTCCTGACGAAGCTCAGGGACCTTGGCCGCAAGACCGCGGCAGACTGGCTCGAACGGCATTATGACGACATCGGCCAGTGTTCGACCCTCGATCTGCGCAGCGAGATTTCCTGACGCTTCTCCGGCACTCTCCCGTTCATCTTTCCTTTACCCTGTTTGCAGGCAGCGTTGCAGAATGCAATGCAGCAGATGTGAAGAAAGTCTAAACAAAATCAGCATCTTGTGTTGTGCATACATTGCCGTGGCAGATCTTGGGTGGATGATTGCGAAAACCAATTGGCAAGGCTTTTGCGATTGGATTGGCACGCTGATTGTCAGGTAGTGCGTCGTCAGCGCTCAAGTGGATGGAAGAAGCGGGCACTCGCGACCCCGCCCGTTTCTTCCCTCCCTGACTTTTCGCCGATCTGGTGGTGTCAGGGTCTTGGCCGGGGCAATATGCCTGGCGGATTGAATATTCTTTTCACATAAATACAGTCTAATACCCGGCAATGTCCTTAAACCGCCGCATCGGCGACCTATTTAAGGGGAAACGGCGAAGGGATTGGCGATGACAAACAAGGTTAGCCGCGTTCTTGCAGGATGTCTCGGTGCAGCGGCGCTGGTTGGCGTGGCACTTGGCAACGCTCAAGCCGGCAGCGACGAACAGCGCATGGCAGAGATCAAGGAAAAGGGTGGCTGTCCCGGCTGCGATTTGCGTCTCGCAGAGCTCAGGGGCCTTACCCTGGAAACCGGCAACTTTGCCGACGCCAATCTGCGCGAGGTCGATCTCAAGGAAGCCGCCCTGCCCAACGCGAACTTCAGGAACTCCGATTTCCGCCGAACCGAGGCGGAACGCGCGGATTTTGCGGGCAGTGACTTCTGGGAAGCGAACATGCGCTCCGTGGATCTGGAAAAAGCCAATTTGACCAATACTCTCTTCAAGGCGGCGGATCTTCGCGATGCGGACCTGAACACCGTCATTGCCAGCGGGGCGGTGTTCGACGATGCCGACATGCGCAATGTGCTTCTGACGCGCTCGGTTGCCGACAATGCGTCCTTCAAGCGGGCAAAGATGGACGAAGCCAATCTGGAACGGGTCGACCTCAGCGGCGCGGACTTCCAGGACGCGCGCCTGCGCCAGGCCAAGCTCGACCGCATCCAGGCCCATGGCACGAACTTCTCCGGCGCCGATTTCTCGGGTGTCCGTCTGGTGAGCTCGGATCTGACGGGTGCCAATCTGCAGGGTGTCAATTTCGATGGCGCGCTGCTCAGGCGGACACGCCTTGTGGGCGCGGACCTGACCGGCGCCTACAATCTCGACCCGGCCCGCATTCTCGGCGCCTGCGGCGATGAGACCACCAAACTGCCTCGCGGCATCGAACTGATCCCCTGCTCCGATTGATGGGGCAAGACGCCTGAATGCCTCGAACAGACGGCCGTTCAGCGTTGCATGAAAGACCTCTCCATCGTCATCCCGGCCAAGCGAAGCGCGCGCTGGGACCGGGAGCCGTCAAGCTGATCTGAAAATTGCGAGGTATCGGCAGGATCGGGTAGCCCGGTCCCGGATCGTCATGCGCTGCGTCCGGAATGACGTGGTGACGCGTCTTGGCTTCGAGAGAAGCGTGTGCCTCTCTCTCCCGGTCAGTTGAACAGGTCGAAGGCGAAACGGTAGGTGACGCCGGCGCCGACGCTGAACTGGTTTTCGCTGCCGTTCTCGGCAATCGGGCTGTCGGCGGCATCGCCGATGAGGCGATTGTAGCCACCCTGAAGGTGGAAGCGGAAATCGTCGTTGATGTCGTAGCTGGCGCGTGCGGCAAGGCCGACGCTCTTGAAGCCGGCACCCGGATCGTACTGCGTCAGGCGGCCGCCGCTGTTGGCCGCTTCCGTCGCGCTGACGCCGAAATAGGTGTCCATGTATTCGCCGGAGGCGAAATCTGCACGCGGACCGAAGCTGACTTCCCACTTTTCAGCCGGATAGAGAATGCCGTCGATGCCGAGCTGGCCGACCTGGCCCGTATGGCCGTTGATGCCCTGGCGAAGCTCCGCGAATGCGCGGAAATGCTCGGTGCGGAAACCGCCGCCGAGGCCGAGTTCGAGCGCCCAGTCGACGGTGTTGGTACCGGTGAGGTCTGTCGAGTCGCTGGCCTTGCGCTCGCCGATGAAATTGAACGACGGGTAGAAGAAGACGCCCGACTTGCGGCGTCCGTCCACGACCTGGCCGAGACCCGGCAAGTAGAACCGGCCGACAGCGACGATCGGGAAGGGATAGATGAGGTAGGAGTCAGCCGCCTCGTAGCGTGGCTGCGCCATGGCGCCGACACCGAGATCGATCACGAACTGGCGGTTTGCGTCCTCGGCGGACAGGTCCCCGCTCTGTGCCAGCGCGGCTCCGGAAACAGCGCTAAGGGCAACGGCCAGGGCGGCCCGCGACAACAGCTTGAACATCAATACCCATCCATAAGGAAATGCGTTGGCGGGAAGATAGCACGAGTGCGGGTTACACAAACCCTAAGGAAAGCGGGTTTTGCCGGAGTGTTGCATTTGCGCATCGCCCTGATGCAGTCGACGCGGCCTGTGCCATCCAAGGCAAATTAGCCTTAAAAAGCCTGCCGTCTTGCAGGTCCGCCTTCAGGAAGCTACATGAGGGGACAAATCGAAGCTTCGAAATGGGATGGCACATGAGCGCTTTAGTCGGATCGTTACTGAGTGTGGTGGGGTATGCCCTCTACCTCTATTCCCTCGTCATCATCGCAGCCGCGATCTTCTCCTGGCTTTATGCCTTCAACATCGTCAATTCGAGCAATCAGGTCGTCAACACGATCGGCCGGTTTCTCTACAACCTGACCGAACCGGCGCTGCGGCCGATCCGGCGCATTCTGCCGGATCTCGGCGGCGTCGACATTTCCCCGGTGGTGCTGCTGCTGATCATCTGGTTCCTGCAGAGTTTCATCCTGCGCCTCGGCTACAGCCTCGGGGTCTGACGGGCCCGGCGGGGGCAACGCTCCCGCTCAGTCCTCCAGCTTGCGCGCCTCGTCCGGCAGCATGATCGGTATGCCGTTGCGAATCGGATAGGCGAGTTTCGCCGTGCGCGAGATCAGCTCCTGGGCGGCCGGGTCATATTCCAGCGTCGCCTTCGTCACCGGGCAGACGAGAAGCTCCAGGAGTTTCCTGTCGACCGGGCGTTCGCTTGTTTCAGTCATGGGTTTCAATCTCTTTGAGGCATTGAAGAAGCGTCACTGCAGCGTGGAGCCGCCGTCATTCTGGGATCGGGCGAGATCCATTTCGGTGATGGCGATCAGCGTTTCGGCCCGGGTCTTCAGGTCACGGGCTTCAAGCAGCGCCTGTTTTTCCTGCGGTCCGTAGGGACACATCATGCAGAGCGCATTGACCAGCACCTCGGTCTCCGCCTCCGACACGCTCTGCCAGTCGGCTTCCAGGTTGTTGGCGTCCAGATAGTTGCGCAAGGTCTTCAAAAGGCCGGTGCGGTCGACGTCGGCCTCGCCCTCACCGCATTTGAGGTCGTTGGCGAAAGCGGCAAAGTCGCACTCCACCTGACGGAACCGGGAATAGGACTTCAGCTCCTTGCCGAGTTCAAAGCGCGTGATGCCCTGCAGCGTGATGAGATAGCGGCCGTCGCCGGTTTCCTGATAGCTGGTCAGGCGGCCGACACAACCGACGCTGGCCAGTGCCGGATTGTCCGGGTCGGCAGGATTGCGCTCGGGCGACGGTTGCACCATGCCGATCAGCCGGTTTCCGGCCAGCGCCGTATCGATCATGTCGATATAGCGCTGCTCGAAAATGTTGAGCGGCAGCTGGGTTCTGGGCAGCAGAAGTGCGCCGGACAGCGGAAACACGGGCAGGACCGGCGGCAGGTCCGCAATGGTCTCGTAGATGGCATTACCCGCCTGCATGTCCGTGCCTTCGTTGTTGTCGTTATGGCCGCGAGCCTACCGGCTTCGCCTGTTCACAAGCGCTTCCGAATTAATGTGTGTCACTTCCGGAAATCGTCAAGAAAACAGGACGGAAGACAGTTTGCGGCGGCCATAGGCACTGGCGGGCTCCTTGAAGCCCCAGGCTTCGAAGAACTGCAGCAGCTGCTTGCGGGCGCCGTCCTCGTTCCACTCCCGGTCGCGCCGGACGATCTCGATCAGCTGGTCGACAGCCCCTTCCTTGTCGCCCTTGCCGTTGAGGCCGAGGGCGAGGTCGAAGCGGGCCTGAAGATCGAGCGGATCCTTGGCGATGCGGTCCTGCAGTTCGGCCAGGTCGCCAAGCGAGGCTGCCTGTTCCGCGAGATCAATGGCGGCCTTTGCCGCCGCAAAGGCCGGATCGTTACGCTTGTCTTCCGGGACCAGGTCGAGGGCCTGTTTTGCCCGCTCCAGGTCGTCGGCGCCCAGATAACACTGCGCCAGACCGGCGATGGCTGTGACATTGTCCGGTTCCATCTGCATGACGGCACCGAAAAGCTGGGCTGCCTGGGCGTAGTCCTTGGTGACCAGCAGTTCGGTTGCCTGTTCCAGAAAGGCGTCTGCCTCGTTGACAGGTGCCGGACCGCCGAGGCGTTCGATAAAGGCCTTCACCTGGCTTTCCGGCTGCGCGCCCATGAAACCGTCCACCGGCTGGCCGTCCTTGAAGGCAACCACGGCCGGGATCGACTGGATGCCCATCTGGCCGGCGATTTCCGGATGGTCGTCGATATTCATCTTGGCGAGCTTCACCGTGCCGCCGGCCGCCTTGACGGCCGCCTCGATAATCGGGGTCAGCTGCTTGCAGGGGCCGCACCAGGGCGCCCAGAAATCCACCAGCACCGGCTGCTGACGCGAGGCTTCCATGACGTCGGCCATGAAGGTCTGGGTGGTGACGTCGAAGATCAGGTCGTCGCCGCCATTACCGCCGGGCGCATCGCCGCCGCCATTGCCACCGCCGCCATAGCCGCCGCCCATGCCGCCACCGAAACTGCCGCCGACCTGGCCGCCGATGCTGTAATTGCCGTTGCTCATATGCCGCCTCGAAACTTCCGGCCGGGCGTCTGCCAGCCCGGCCATGAGGGAAAACTGAAAGGTTGATTTGGCTCCTAACATGGAGCCAGTCCGTGTGAAATTCAAACGCCTATGGCGCGGAAAGCGCCGATTTAGAGACCGGCCGTCTGTGCTTCCGTGCTCACCGCCAGAACCTGCGCTTCATGGCCGCAGGCCTTGGCGAATTTCAGAAGGTCGCCTGCGGCAATCGCTGTCGTCGCATCGTTTTTCAGCGGATGATAGTTCAGGATATCGTGTTGCATCATCGCGGCATCGAAAACCGGCGTCACCCTTTGCGCCTCGCGGTCGTTGATGAGCGAGAAGGGCGTCACCGACCCCGGCTCGACGCCGAGCACTTCCATAAGCAGGTCCGCGTTGCCGAAGGAGACCCTTCCCTGAGCACCGACGATCTGGTGCACCTTTTTCAGATCGATCTCCGCATCGTGCAGGGCGACGATCAGGAACAGGCGTCCCTTCTTGTCCTTCACGAAAAGGTTCTTGGTGTGGCCGCCGGGAATGCGATCGTGCAGGTCGCCGGACTCCGCCACCGTGAAAACGGGCTGATGATCCACGGTCGTGACCTTTATCCCTAGGTCGCTCAAAAAGGCCATGAGGTCGTCGCGTGTCGCCGGCATGATTTTTCCTGCAAATTTTTCAACTTGCGTGCTGTCTAGCGCGATTTGGGACCGCGCTACAAGGGGTGAGGTTAAGAAAAAGCGGCAGAAATCTGCCGGTTTCCGGCGCCGATTTCACAGGAAATCCACAAAAAGACGGCTTAGAAAAATTCTTGCATTTCGGTGTTGCAATCCGTCTCAGCATAGTTCATATACTGCGCCACCGACGCCGAGGCGGACGCCGCCACGGACCGGTCACTATGCGGGTGTAGCTCAGGGGTAGAGCACAACCTTGCCAAGGTTGGGGTCGAGGGTTCGAATCCCTTCGCCCGCTCCAAATTTCCTCAGTGATTTCTGAGGCTTAGAAAACGCCCTTCGGGGCGTTTTTTGCTTCCCCGGCCCCTTTCTCCTAAGCGGGGAAGCAGGGGGGAAGCACCTGGAGGCATATTGCCTTGTGTGCAGCGCAGCAATTTTTTGACCTGCAGGCAACTTGCAGCCCTTTGATTCAGGTTCGCCAAACGCATTCCTTGAGCACACTTGCTTCATTTTAAATGGCTCTCGTGAAGCCATTGTCGTGCTCACGTGCGTAGCTCCCTTGTCACCTTCGTATCGCTAATTAAGCCGACTTACCTTAGCATGATTTCTATTTAAGCCAAGTGGCAATTGCTTAAATAAGGCGCTCCGTCCATATTGAAAAGATGGCAGAGACACACGCAACAGATTCGCGGCTGGGCCGATTTGTAGAGACAAGCGTCGGGGGAGAGACGGTACGAGCCTTTGTGCCTCCACCGCTGCCTCCAAACCCGCCAATTGACATTCTGCCACTCCTCCCGCACCTGACCAGCGCCGAAAGGGCTCTCGGTCGGCTCGATGGCATCACGACGATTCTGCCGCGCCAGGAATTGTTTCTTTACATGTACGTCCGAAAAGAGGCCGTGCTCTCATCTCAGATTGAGGGGACCCAGTCGACGTTAACCGACCTTTTGCGCTTCGAGACGGACGCCCAGGCTGGCCAACCGGTTGATGACGTTCGCGAGATCTCGAATTACGTCGATGCGATGATGTACGGCTTGGAGCGGCTGGACGAGTTGCCGCTTTCGCTTCGGCTCATCCGCGAGATGCACGCCCGCCTGCTCGAAAGCGGTCGCGGAGGAACCAAGAACCCAGGAGAGTTCCGGCGCTCTCAGAACTGGATCGGCGGCAGTCGTCCGGGCAATGCGCTGTTTGTGCCTCCGCCGGTCAATGAAGTCGACAATTGCCTCGAAGCGTTTGAAGTTTTTATGCATGAGGATCGATCTCAGCTGCCTGCGCTGATCAAGGCTGGCTTGCTCCATGGTCAATTCGAGACCATTCACCCCTTTCTGGACGGTAATGGCCGTATCGGTCGGCTATTGGTGACGCTTTACCTCTGCGTCCACGGGGCCCTGAAAAGGCCGCTTCTCTACCTCAGTCTCTATCTGAAATCGAACAGGTCCGACTACTATCGTCTTCTGCAGGAGGTGCGAGAGCAAGGAGCCTGGGAGGCCTGGCTCGAATTTTTCCTTCGAGGCATTACAGAAACGGCGAACCAGGCGTTCGACGCTTCAACCCGCATTGTCGAGTTGTTCAAAGAGGATCGGGAATTAATAACCGCGCAGAGCGATCGGGCGGGCTCGGCCTTGCGTCTTCATGACCTTCTTCAACAACATCCTTTTTTGACTGCCGGGCAACTCGTCGAGCAAACAGGGCTCACCATGCCAACCGTAAATGCGGCACTTGCGGACCTGGAACGGCTGGGTATCGTCGAAGAGGTGACCGGGCGTAAGCGGGGACGTGTGTTTGGTTACCGGCGGTATCTCCTGATTCTCAGTGAAGGAACTGATCCTTTGTCCGCGTAATTTGGTGAGGTTATACTCTTGACCATAGAAGGATTTATTCGAAGCGTCCTCAGTTGAATGTCACTGCCTGTTCAAGCTCCATCTTAGGCGTTGTGCACAGAGTTCACAGACTTCGCCATTCCATAACCGCTCCCCTTCCTGTAGTTCGTGACCTGAGACCTTATCCTCTTCCACTTCAGCGCGGAGTCCTTTGGTTGATTTTTGGCCTCATGCAGCCCGCGTTTGCAACGTCGTTCTTCTGCGCCTTCACATAAGGGCGGACATACTCTGGTGACATGAGCCTCACCTCATGTCCTCGATCGACGAAAAGCCGACCAAAGTGGTGAGCGCCGCAACACGCTTCCATAGCAACGACGCACGTCGGCATCTTGCTGACAAATTCAATGAGCGTCTGCCGCCGCATCGTTCGGCGGACAATCACCGCACCTTGGTCGTCAACGCCTACAACGCTGCAGCTAGTCTTTCCAATATCGATGCCCAGTATCGAAATCGTCATGGCTCGGCTCCTCTTCCTTCAATGACGAGAAATCATACCCGATGTTCTCGGAAGGGCGGGCCATTCCATAATCAACAAGACACCTTCAAGCTGACACGCACCGCCGCTCTGGCCGAGTGGCGCGAACTTGGCGCGGGATAAAAGACAGCCTTACTGGCCTAACGGAGACGAGCTCGAATTCGTCTGACTGGGCCCTGGCAACACCTTCGGACCAGCGCAGCATGGCGCCTTCTAGGGCCGCCAGCGCGGCCCGCTTCAGCCTTTCGTGCCGAAACCGCGACACCGGGCACCGCTTTCTATTTCGTCGGCAGAGGCCGGCGGCGAACAGGCGATCAGGGTGTCCCGAAACGCCTCAGGACAGGTGCGGTAGCTGCGTGCCGCCGGACCGGTCCGTCTTGAGCAGGTGCTGCCGTGTCATCCAGCGGGCGGCCTTCGTGACTGGCGCGCCGTAGTGCCAGACAAAAAGCGCCTGCCGCCGGACGTGCCCCCGGCCCAGATCGGGCAGAAGATCGGGATATTCGACACGGCTCGGCAAGGGGGCGCTGGCGTGCAGACGCACGCGCCCCGCCTCGGGGCTAGCCCGGTCCAGCCTGGGGCCGGTTTCCTCGATGAAACTGAAGACCGACGGCGCCGGCGGGATCACGGGGCCGGCCACGATGGGGATATCGACAGTCTCTTCAGCCAGCGGCGCACCTTCTGGGCCATACAGGACCTTGAGCCGCAGCATGTCGCCCGGCGCAAGCACCAAGCCCTCGTCCGGCTGGTCGGCGTAAAGATCGGCCAGGCGCAGAACGTAGGCCTTGCGCGCCCTCAAACGGGTGGCATTGCCCGCGACACCGGGGTTCCACAGGTTCAGGTCCTGCTGCGACGGCCCTGTTCCGTCCTCCTGAAAGCCGAACGGGATCCGCAAGAATTCCAGCTTAATGTGATGTGCTGGCGCGGATCCGGTGGACTGAAACCAACCGGTCTTGTCGTCGACGAAATCGAAGGCAAGGTGCAGGTCGGTATCGGCGTTGGCCTGTTGGCGGTCGACGGCGATCCGCACCCTTTCCGCCCCTGCCCGCAGGTCCTTGCTCAGCGTCGGGCTGCCCAGCGCACGGTCGTAGGAGGGGTCGCCGAAGGTCACCGAGGCGGCACTGACCGGGATCGTGCGCGGACCGCGAGCGTCCAGCAGGACGGGCACCCGGAAGGCGGCCAGACCGGCGGGCGGCAATTCCGGCTGATCGGTCTGGCTGACCCCATTGGTGTGGGTAAAGCGCAGGTCGATCTGCAATCGCGTGTCGGCGCTGGCCTGGCGCAGCACTCGGTTAATCGTTTCCAGTTTCTCCTTGCCCTCCGTGTCGGCGGGGTTGGCAAGCATCTGCAGCGTGATCTCGATGCCGCCGTCGCCCTCGCGCGTGGTAATCGCAGGGAAGCGCCATGTCTGCGATCCGATCGACAACTCGGCCACGACCCTTTCGGCCACGCCATCGGCATCGTTCGCACCAAAGATGCCTGCCAGAAGGTTCACCTCCGGTATTGGCTCTCCCTGCAAGTCGGCAGCCCGGAACGCCAACAGCAGTCTGCTTTCGCCGGTCCACCACCGCTCGGATGGCAGCGAAAGCGTCTGATCGGCCCCCAGGAGACTCAGGCGCCAGTCGGATTCGGCCGCCGCCGTGACGGGGTCCAGCGCGGTCAGGCGCAGCGTGTCCGACAATTGCCCGTGGGGCAGGAACGCATCGAGTGTGCCGTCGGCGCCCAGATCGGCGCGCGAGACAAAGGTGCGTCGGCTCAGGCGCAGGGCCTCGGGAGCCTGCAGGCCCGGCCCGAACAGCGCTGCCTTGTCGGGATGCGGCGGCAGGACAGGACTGCGCGGATTGCGCATCTGAGCCCCGATGATTGGCCCGCTGCCAGCGGGCTGCCCGGTGCCTGGCCAGCCCGCATCCAGCGCCGCTTTGCCGGCATGAGCCACGATCGTGGCCGACACCGTGCTGGCGTCGAGAACCCCGGCGCGGCGCCCGACCACCATGCGGTCGACGACAGGCGGCAGGATCGGCGCTGCCAATCGGACACCGTCGCGGTCCCGCGGCAACTCGGCCTCGGCGACGGGGCTGCGTCGCCGCGCCGGGCCGGGCGCCAGGTGGCGGGCGAATGGACCATCGAACGGGAATGGCGCCGCTCCGCGGTCGAAGACCACATGTTCCGAAAACCGAAGGGCAAGCGACTGGATGGCGTCGGTATCGTCGCTCCACCAGTTGTCGTCCAGGACGGCCTCGGCTGTCGCCGGCCACAGCGTCCGCTGGGTCCGCGCGGCGAACCCGGCCTCGGGCGATTGCAGGGCCAGCTCCGCCTCGAACCCCGGCGCCAGAATGGCGCGCTGCCGAGCCGGGCGCATCGGCCAGCCCAGCGCCGGAGAGGCCACGATGTCGGCCTCAACCGGGGTCAGCGGATCGCCCGAACGCGCCAGCGGGTTGCGGGGCCGCGCTACGCTGCGCCCGGCAATTTCGCCGGCCCGGGTGTTTCGGAACAGCGCATAGCGCGCATCCTCGACCAGCCGATGCGCGGCATCGTACAGTTCGACCGACTGGCTCCAGTCGGCCCCGTCCGGGCGGGCCTGACGATAATTCGCGAACAAATACGCTCCCTGTTGGCCCAGGACGATCAGATCCACCGAAATCGGAGCCGCCGGGCTGAAGGTGACAGGTGCGGCGCTGTCACGTAGGACAGCAAGGCGGGCCCTGGTGCCGGCACGCGTCGGCCGCTTGTACGCCGGCGACATGACCGGAGCGGTGTCGCTTTCGCGTTGCCAGAAGGCCCACTGGGCGTCGGGCGCCAGCGACATGACCGGAGCGGTGTCGCTTTCGCTTTGCCAGAAGGCCGCCAGCGCCAGCATTGCGCGCAGAAAATACGGCGCCCGCCTATGATGAGCTTCGGTCTCGATATTCCCCGGTGCGTCGTCGATCCAGGGTTCGAAGAGCCCGGGGCTGGCGGGCAGCATCCGGCGCAGATCGGGCAACGCGGTGTCGGGATCGCTGAGGGCCGCCAGCAGTTCGGCCTCGCGCATGCGGGTGCTCAGTGCGATACCGGCCCGCCCGCCATTGGCCGCCATGGCATGGGCGGCCCAACTTTCCATCGTGGGGATGCGATAGAGATCGGGCTCGGCCTCGGGCAGGACCTGCAGATCTACCCCGTCCGGCAGCCCATACGCCCAGGGCAGGTTGATCTGTTGCGCCCTGTCGCCGCTTCTAAGCATCATCCAGAGCGGGGCGACCGCCACCACATAGACCGCGCTCTGGTCGATCTTGTCCCACAGGAAGCGGGCCATCGCCGGATCGTGCCAGCCGGACAGGTTGGCATTCGTCAGCCGCGCGACGCCTTCCGGCAGGTGATCCATATCGCTGTGCTCTGGCGCATCGCGATAGCGCAGCGCAGGCGAATTCTGGTCCGACCTTCTCTTGTGCGAATGGCGCGGCGTGAACGAGATGGCCTCGCCTGCCTCGGCCTGCGGAACGCCGTCGGGCAACACGCCAGCCTCGGCCTGCAAGGCCGCCGCTGTCGTGAGGGCAACGTGATCGCAACTCCACCAAGTCTTCTCCCGGCCGTCTGCGGTCAGCCAATGCTGCACCTGCGCCAGCCCGCGCAGCGTTCCGCCCAGGGGCAGCAACGCCCCCTCCACCCGCTCCAGCGCGCTGGGGTCGATCAGGAAATCGGTCAGCCGGAAGACAAAGCTGTGGCGCAGCACCTCGCCCCTCGGGCCAAGTGTCAGGACACGGCTCGGGGGGCCCGATTCCGGATCCTCCGGTGGTGTCAGATTGCCATCGGCAATGGCATCCAGGTCCGGATCCCCGTCCAGTGCAATAGACCCTAGCAGCGGCCACTGGATCGGCGAGGTCGATGTCTCGGACCGCCAGGTCAGATGCAGTTGGTTGAAATCCTGCGGCCCCGCCCCGCTGAGGATCTCGTGCGTCAGCCGATAGGTCCGGCCGTCGCCAACACGCAGGTCGGCCAGAAAATGCAACACGCGCCCGCCTTCGGCGGGCGCGGCGCTCAGCACCTCGGAATAGTTGATCACCAGCCTGGCGGGCCCACCATCCGCCAACCCTATGGGCAGGCCGAACAGCGGTTTGGTACCCGCCAGCAGCTCCTCTTTTGTATCGACCAGCAGGTTCAGAACGCCGGCCACGTGGTCGATATTCAGCTCGAACCCGTACTCCGACAGATCGAGGTCGAGCCACCGCACGTCCCCGCGCGCCAGGCTGAACAGGGTCGGCCCCTCGTCGCCCCTGGCCCGCAGCGCGATGGCGCCGTCGATGGCAAGGTGCTGGTCCGCGCCACTGGCCGAACAGGTGGCCCGCAAGGTCACGTTGTGCAGGCTGGCCGGCAGGGCGGGCTGCCAGACGGCTGTGTCATCGAACCGGATCACCAGCGTGTCTTCGTCCTGAACCTCGACCGTCCCGCCCGTGACTGTGCGGTCCTCGCCAAACAGCGTAGCGCGCACGGTCGCGGCGACGGGCTCAAAACCGTTCACGGTATCGCCGAAGCGCAGGGTGAACCCGGCCTCCACATCCGACGCGCTGCCGAACAGGGCCCCGTCCCCTGTCGTCGTGACGGGCAGCCGCCGCGTGAACGACAGGTCCGGGTCGCGGCTGGCCCAACCGAATTCGCCGTCGGCGGCCGGTTCGCTCACCGCTGCGCCTTCCCAGGCCGACGAGCTGTTCAGACGAAAGACAAACAGATCGTCCCGATCGTAGATACGGTCGGCCCCGAACGCGAAATCCTCATGCGGATGCTTTCCGTCGGACCGAAACGACAGGCTGCCGAGGATACGCGCATAGGAGATATCCAGCGCAAGGTCCGGCTCGCCGGGATCGAAGAACACGGCATCGACCAAACGCAGGGGCCGGAATCGGAACGGGCCAACGGGTATATCGAAGGCACCGGAGAGATCCGCAGACGGAGCATCGTTCCGATTCTGGAAAAAGCGCCATTCATAAAGGCCCAGGGCAAAGTTCTCGCGATCGAAGGCCTGTCCCGTGCTGCTGCGGTATCCCTCGATGGGATTGCCTTGTCGGCCGTTCGGAAGTCGCGGTTTCGCGGGCCCGACACCGGCAAACCGGAAATCCGGGCCGTCCGGAACGACGGGCATGTCGCGCACATGGAACGCCACTTCGGTGCTGGCCCGACCAATCGACATGTCCGACAAGCGCGGGGCGGGCAAGGTGGTCAGAAGAACGGTTTCGAGTTTGTTGTCGGGCGCATAGCGCCGCACCTCGCGCAATGTGCCCCCCCGGGCCGGCGCGGTGCGAAACGCCGTGCCGCGGGCATCGGCAAAGAAATTCGGGTCGGGCACCGACTGGCCGTTCTCGTCCAGCACGGGTGGCGCGAACTGGTCGATCCCGTAGCCCGTGACATGCACATCGGGGCCGTTGGGCCAGGTTGTGTCCGACAGCGTGACCCCGTCATCCTCACGCTCAAGCACCCCGCCGAGGCCCACCGCCGCAGCTTCGAGGCTGCCGCGGTCGTCGCTCAGCTTCAACTCGCCGAACATCTTGGCCTGGCCCGCGGCAACCGAAACGCTCTGCTCGAAGCTGAAGGGAAAGGCCAGCGTTGTCAGCGGGATGTCGGTCTTATCCGGAGGGTCGAGCGTCTCCGCAGGATCGACGGGCAGGCCGCGGGCCATGACCGCGTCCTGCGTCCAGGTCAACTGCATGCGCTGCTCGGCATCGCGCCATAGCGATACCAGCCGATCGGGATGCAGCGCGGTAACCACCGGCTCTTTCGGGCCGCCTGGGGTCTCTGGCGCCAGCCCGGGCAAGGCATCCTCGGGCTCGACCGGGGGCAGGTCGGACCAGGCGAACAATTCGTCCAGAATCGGATAATCATAGCGGAGCGTCGCGTGGAACTGCCAATCCGGGCTGTCCGGATCGGGTTTGAATTCAACCCCGTGCAGCGACGGCAGCAACGCACTCTGGACGTCGCGCGGGCCGATGGGATCGACCGGGGCGGAACCGAACGGGTGCCCCGGGGCGGTGTCCTGATCGGTTGGACCGAAGAGGGCGGGCAGATCGTTTTCCGGCGTGTCATACCCGGTGAAATCGTGGCGCAGGCGCACCTGGCCAACCAGGCGCCGGGGAAACAGGCCCCGGCTGCGCGACGGCACCCCGGCGGATTTGGCGCTGCGCGTCATCGGATAGTTGGTGATCAGGGGCAGGTTCTTCATCGTGACCCAGCCCACGACCTCGGCCTTGGTGGCATCGGCGTCGTCGTTTTCGGGCAGATCGAACGCCAGCTGCCAGCTGCTGGTGCCGTCCCGCGTGCTGTCCCATTTGAACGTCACCGCACCGCCGGGCGCGCTGTCGAACGCAAGCGGAACCTCGCGCACGGCCGCCGGCCCCCGGGTCCAGTCGGGCACCGCTTCGGTCGCGGTGGGACTGGTGTCGGCGACGAAGAGGAACCCGTAGATTGCCCCCGCCTCACCAGAGGGGTGCAGCGTGAAGGCCTCGAGATTGCGCAACTTCGTTTGCGCATCCGCCTGTCGCCAGGTTGTCTTGACGATCAGCCCGTCGGTCGAGGACAGCTCCAGCGCGCGGGGCAGTCCGCCCTCGGCGCCGGTCGCTGCCGTGGCGGAAAACAGCAGCCTGCCGGACAGCGCGCCCGTCGCCTCGTGCACCCCGTCCGCTGGCATGTCCGGGCCGCCGGGGGCGCTCGGATCCGATGTATCGGGAGCGTCGAGCGGATACTGCAGCCAGCCGTCCCGCAAGGCGAAAAAAACATAGGGCGCGGTCTCGTCGGGGTCAGCCAAGAGCCCGGCCTCGCCATAGCGCGTTGTCAGCCGTTCGCGAAGGCGGTCCAAGGGCAGCGCGACACGCTTGTGCCCGAACGAACCGTCAAAACGGCTGGTCCACGCCTTGCTGCCCGCGTAGGCATAGGTCAGGCCATAGCTTGGCTGCGCAGCCGGGCGGCCCGCATATGCGACCAGTTCAAAGGCCTCATCCGACGATTGCAGCGCGACCCGCGACAGCTCGACCCGGGCCAGGGCGCTGCCCTCGCCAACACCCTCGACCCGCGTCACCAGCCGAAGATCCACGCGTTCGGGATCGATCTCGGCCAGCGCATGGGCGGGATCGGCAGGTACGGGCGTCAGGCCCAACCGACCGTCGTCAAAGTCCAGCGGCCAGATCAGGGGCGGCGTCTCGCCGCGCAGATCAATGCGATAGCGCTGCGAGGCTTCGGTTTCGATCAGGCTCGACACGACATGCTGCAATCGCCCGATCACATCGGCCAGCCCATTGGCTTCGGCGGGCGCCAACAGCCGCAGCCGATAGCCGCGGCTTGCATCCGCTTCCAGCCGCAGGCGGCCCCGCAGGGACGCCGCCGCAACGTCCGATGCAATTCCTATGGTCGGATCGGGCATCGCCCCGGTCTCGAAGACGATGCCCTTGGGCGTCGCCGTGACCGGCCAAAATGTCTTGCCTGGCACCGAGCCGGTATCCACAGCGATCGTCACGCCGCCTAGGATCGTGCCGGCGTCGCGATCATAGCCAAGGAAGGTGGCCAGATCGGTTCCCGGGGTCAGGTCGAGCGATATCTGCGCCGCGCCCTCGGTCAGCCGCAAGGTAGGCAAGGTGACCACATTGTTGAGCCGAAGGTCCTCGAACGCCTCCGGGACGGCCAGCACGTCTTGGGCGGTGTCGGACTGGGCGATCTCTCCCCTGACGGGCGCGGACGCTCCCGGCAACCAAAGCGCGATCTTGGCTCCACCGAAGTAGTGACGCGGCCGCGCCGCGACCCGCAGCAGGGTCGGCAGCCTCGCCGGGATGCTGCCGGCCCCCGTATCGCCGTAATCGTATAGCTCGCCGCTCAGCATGGTGGCCCGCACGCCAAAGGTCCGCCGGGTGATCGACAGGTCGTTCCCCTCGTCGTCTTCCGGATGGAAACTGCGCAGGGTCAGAACGCAGAACGGAAGGTCGTCGCCCAGGGACAGCGACATTGTTCCAAGGCCCGTGGAATCGGGCGCGGCCAGCTTCAGGAACGCATTCAGGTCGGACATGGCTCTACTCCTGCGCCGCCGGGACATGTGGGACGATCTCGGACAAGGGCAGCAAGGCACCGCGCATTGCAGTGAAGGCCGGGCGCCGGCCCAGACCGAACAGCCAGTCCTGCATCGTCCCGTCGAACCCGTCCGGGTCCGCCAGGGCGCCGCGCACCACCGCGATCTCGGCCGCATGGGGCGGGTGCCGCATCCGCAACAGCGCCTGATCCCTCGCCAATTCCGCGATCTGGAAGTAGTCCAGAACCGCGTCGGGCACCGAATCCCAGAACAGTGCCGGCAGTTCGGTGTCCAACGCGAACTCGGCCAGCGTGCCCGCATCCGCGGCAGCCTGCAGGCCGCCCTCCAGACGCGCGGCCAGGGTATCCAGTCCGGCCGCCGCCAAGGCAGCGATCATAGCGGCCCGCATGGTCTCTTCGTCGCCAGGCGGGCCGTCGTCGCCAAAGCGCCAAAGCGCCCGCCAGACCAATTCGAAAGCGCCGGCCCCGGCCAGATCCGCCGCCTTGTCCTGCAGCCCCTCGGCCCCGCCCGGGTTCAACGCCAGCACCACGGGTGCCGTTGGCGTGTCGATGGCCACACGCAGCCGGATACGCCAGTCGAACCCGGTGGTGTCTGGCACGATGGGTCCGATCTCTGCTTGCGAAAGGCCTCCGGCCAGGCGCAGCTGGCCGCTGCTGTATTTCGCCACGTAGGGCAAGCCCAATGCTTCAAGATCCGGGGGCGGATCGTCGGGCCGGCGTTCGGCGGGCGGCTTTGGCATGATCTCGATGTCGAAACTCTGCGCCTGGGTCGCGCGCTGCGCCCCGGTATTCGTGGCATCGGCCAAGGTTTCGATCCCCAACCGATAGCCGATCTGTGGGTCCGGCAGATGTGCGACCGGCTTGATGGCGTCAAAGGCCCAGCCCGTCTGTCCGAACCAAAGCGCGGCATCCTCGGCCGCCATTGCATCGACAAAGCGCATCAGCGGCAGTTCGAACACCAAGGCATTGCCGCCCTCTGCTACATGCCAACTGGCCGGGGCGGACCGATCGCGGTGCGCGTACCCTTGCGTCTCGCTGTAGGGCATGTGCAGCTTGGCGAACCCTTCTTCCATTGTGACATGTGCTCGCTCGGACACCATGTTCCCCGCGCTGAAATGCACGTGGATGTGGGTTCGGAAGAAGTACGGCAACTGGGCAAAGGAAAAGGCCGTGGCGCCCAGCCAGGCATCCGGCGCCTGGATCTGCAGATCCCGCAGCCGCGAGCGCGCCGATCGCCGGTCCAGAACCTCGCGGTTCGTGATCCCGTCCTCGGTTGCCAGCACCGCCGATCCGAACTCGGCCAGGGGCAGGTGATCCGAGCTGTGCCCTACCAGCAAGGTCAGCCACTTCATCCAGGTGCCATGGGCGAAACTGCGGTACAGTTCGGGCGAGATCGCCTCGAATGCCAGCAGGGCTTCGTTGTTTCGGTTTGCCGAGGCCAGGATCATGTCCGAGGGATGTGCGACGACAATCTCGAACCGGCCGCGTCCGTCCAGCCCGTCGTTCAGCGCCACGCGGCGCGCCGACAGGATCACCGGTTTCTCTAGCGGTTCGGTCCGAGGCAGCGTCACCCCGACCCACTGCCGCAGCGGCGCGCCCGGTTCGAGCGCCCCGTGCAGATCCTGCGGGACGGCGTTCGCTGGATCGACCTCGGAATACACCCAACGCTCGGCATCGCGCACTAGCCGCCAGCGCGCCGCGCGGGCCCAATCGTCGTACCGTCCGGTCGGACGCACCGCGAAAGCCCGCCGCCCGCCGCGCCGGTCGTCGTCGGGCAGGACAATCGACACGCGCCCCTGAGCATCCGGCGCCTGCTGCCAGGTGCCCGGATCGGCAAGCGTGCCCAGCGAGAAGTAGATATCGGCCTCGTCGGGACCGTCGGGATCTGGCGCCGGCGCTGTCAACGTCTCGGGCACCACCGTATGTTCGACGAACCGCAGCCAGAACCGAGAGAACGCGCCGGCCAGCCCGATCCGGGCCGCCTCGCCGCCCGACCCCGCGACGGTCGGTGTCAGAATGCCCGGGTAAGGCCCATCGAAGCGCCCGATCGCATAGTGCAGCAGCCGCTGCATCTCGGATACGGGCTCGCGGGGGTCTGCGCCCGCCGGCGGCCACAGGATCTGGCCCCAATCGGCATCGGGATACGGCTTGAAGGCGCCCATGCCGGGCTCGATGCCGCCATACACCCCTGGCGTCAGCTCAGACTTTTCGAACGCGAACTCGACGGTATCGACCACAGTCTCATTCCCGTTGGGCCTGACGAAGATCGCCTCGACCGTGAACGCCCCGGCGTCGGGGAACGCTCCGCTTGCCCCGTCCGACAACCGGGCGTGGCGCAGATAGGCCAGCAGATGATGGCCGGGCGCGTCCTGCCCTTCGCCGAACGGGCCAGCCGGCCCGGTATAGCCGATCTGAACCGTCGGGGCCTCGGGCGGGTCCACGTCATCCGGGCCGGCTGACATGCGAATCTGCGGCAGGGTTTCGATCCCGTGCGCTTCCGCCCGCAGATCGAGCAGGTAATCCCTGGGCAGGACCTCTTTCCACTTGATGCGGAACCGGTCCAGTCGCCCGCGCTCAGCCATTTGACCGGCGTCCAGCGCATCACGCAGCCAGTCGCCCCGAATCCGCAACGACCAATACGTGACCCGCGGTGCGTCGGTCATCGGACGCAGCCGATCCGGCGCCGGGCGCAGTGAGATCTGCACCGCCGCCAGCGTGTCGCTGTCGCGCATCCGAATGGCGTCGCCCTCTTGAATGTCTTCCTGCCCGCCATCGAACCAGTGCAGCCGGCCATTGCCCCAGGGCATGGTCAGGATGTCGGCAAAGGGCAGGCCCTCACGGGCCGGCGGAAGCGCGCTGTTGATCCGATAGACCTTCAACACCTGGGCATAAGCCTCGTTGATGTGCTGCAACGCCTCCTCACCCCGCAGGAAGGTGCCGGTGTCGGTGTCGTACAGCTGGAACCCTTCGGCCAGCCCCAGCATGCGCATCGCGGCAAAGCCGTGCGGATCGCGCTTTTGCGGGATCTCGGCCAGATATTCGCTAAGCGTCGCGGCTTGCGGTGCCGCAGGTGCATCCGTCACCAGGGCGTAGCGCCGGAACACGGGTTCGCCCGGCCGCGGGTCGGGTGTGTTCAGCGTGACCAGCGCCAGGGTGTCGGCCAGGATCGGGTGCAGGCGCGGCACCAGTTCCAGCGGAGTGAAGACTTCGCTGGTCACGCTTTGGGCCGGTCCGGTGCGGTTATTGTCCGCATCACGCTCGAACCGGAAGCCTTCCAGCAGCAGCCGCGCGCCCGATAGCCTGGCCCGCAGGTCCCGGTCAGCCAGCATGGCCTGCTCTGCATCCAGCGCGGCGTCGGTCTGGGCCGCCTTGGGCACCAGCCGCAACCGGCGCAGCGCCTCGCGCAGATCCGCCACCTTAAACGGACCCGCCCCGCCGGCATCCAACGTCAGGGTCATGCCGTTCGCACGGGCACCGGGGTGCTCCGAGGCCAGCGTCCACGCGTCGAGCGCCCCTTCCCACGCCCCGGTCTCCGGGGCCAGGACAAGCTCGACCACATCTGGCGCGCCGCCCTGGAACAGTTCTGCGACGATGCCGTCCTCCAGTTCCGAAAGGATCAAACGACGCAGACGGGGCTGCGGAAAGACCGGCAGGCTTTCGGCCAGCGAGAACCACGGCGCTCGGCCCGGGCGCTCCGGGTTCGTCCCAGCCTCGCGGGCATTGAACCCGTCACGCCAGGCCTCGGATGGAAATGCCATCTCCAGCCGGGCCATGTCGCCGAAGGTATCGGGCGACAATCCGCGTTGCTCGACCGGCAACAGCCGCAGATCGGCCACGGTGTCGGCGGCCTCCGATAGGCTGCCTTGATCCGTCGCGTCGCCGGTGAAGGTGTCGGGGTTGAGCGAGAAGACACGGAACCCCGACACCATGCGGTAGAGGTCGCCGGCGGATGGGCCGGTCTGGTCCAGCGCCGTCCCGGCCAGGGCCAGGCTGCGGGGCCGCGCGTTCCAGCGCAGCCGGGTCGCGGTGCGCCGCCTCGGATCGGGCGCCATATCGAGCGCGGTCTCGAGGTCCGGCCCGGCAAATTTGGCCAGTGTGCCCCGGGCCGCGGGACGGTAGACATGCAAGCGGCCGCTCCGCGCCTGCAGATCGGCCCGGCCAAGCGCCCGGAAGGCCAGCGCCACCGGCTGCTCGAAGGTCTCGAGGATCGTATTGGCGGGCAGCGGCGCCGAGGTGCCATGGCCATGCTCGCGCCCCAGGATCGCAACGTTCATGCTGACGCTGCGCCAGGTGCTTGGCTCGGTCTCGCCCGCGGTCTCGTCCGGGCGCCGGCGCAGGAAAGCGTGGGTGACCAGGCCGGGTCTCGGTGAAATCGTGCCGTCGCTGATCCGGTAGCTCACCGCGCCTAGGCGCGAGACCAGGCCGGACGACAGCACCAGGCGGCCCTCGGGATCGCTGAGGACCCCGTCATAGGTCTCGGGCGTATCGCTGTCGTACCGTTCGATCACAACGGAAATCGCATCAGGCGGCACGTCCCGGCCGGATTGGCGGGCCGACAGCGTCAGCCGCACATCCTCTGCGACCTCGCGTGTGGCCAGGGCGTCGATCTGTTCTTGCCCCAGGCGGGTCTTGGCCTCGCTGACGGCGTCCGCGCCGTAGCCCCCGGCGGGCACGGACTGCGTCGTCCAAAGCCGCAGGTCGAAGGCCGCACCGTCGAAACTGGGCGGTGCCAGCGCCGGCCCCTGCTGGTCCTTGGGGCGCGCCACGATCGGGGGCGCCTCACGCAGCATCAACCGCAGATCCGGCGCGCCGGTTTCGCTGTCAGACACCTGATCCGGCCGCCGGGCATCTGCCGCCACAAGCGACGGCATCGCTGGATAGACCACCTGCAGCGTCGCCTCTTGCGGGGCCACGGGCCGGGGTCGCGGTGCCGCCGGCGGTGTGTAGATGAAGAGCGCACCGAAATCGCCGTCGCGCGCGGATTCCGCCGTTCCGGCGATATCGACCGGCACGATCTGGTACTCGACCCGCAATTCGGGGGTGCGCGTCAGCGACCGGACCGCCCGGGCGGCCTCGGACATGTCGGCGACGCCAGGCTCGGGTTGCAGCCCCAAAAGGACATCACGCAGGGCCTTCGGGATTGGACGTGCGCTGCCGTCGGCGCCAGGATCGGCCTGGCGCAGATCGTCCACGAATTGCTGCGGTGGCCGAACCTGCCGGACCATGCGCGCGATCAGATTGCCCTCGTCATCCCGCTTGTCAAAGAATTCCTCTGCGGTAGCGGCCTTCAGGGTAAAGGTCGCGCCAAAGCTTTCACCCGTGGGGTAACCGACGATGCGACGCGTGATCCGGTAGTGTTTCAGATGCTGCTCCGGGTCGTCGTAGAAACTCCGCGACGCCCCCCAGGCGGGCTCCAGATCCCAGTCTAGCCTGATCCCCTGATCGGGTTCCAGCAGCCGATTGTCGGCATCCGCGCCCAGCAGCGTGGGCTTCAGCCGCGGCTGGGCGTTGCGGAACATGCGGGACGGCGGGTTGAACAGATGCACCTCGCCCATTGCCGCCGCATCGCTTTTCCTGACGCCGAATTTGCCGGCCGGGGCCTCGTTGTCGGCCATGTCCAGATCGAACAGTTTGTCCAGATCGGCCTCGGTCACCTCGAATGTCAGCCCGAAATCGCGGGGATCCAGCGGCGCCCTGCGGCCGGGCACGCTGCTCTGAACGATGTTCCGCGCCAGCCAGTCGGCGCCTTCAACAATTTCCGAGATCAGGGCCGAGCGTTGCTCTTCGATCTCGGCCTCCAGTTTTTCCTGCCCGGTCAGATGCGCCCGTGTCCGGCCAATGCGTCCCAACTCGTCTGCCGCCGCCTGCTGGTCCTCGGGCAGTTCGATCCGTTCTTCCTCGTAAAAACGCGGGGTCGGTTCGGTCAGCTTCACCTCTCCGCTCTCGACCCTGTTCAGGAACACGGTCTGCAGCAACTCGCCGAGATAAAGCGGCGCGCCCTCATTGGCCTGCGTCACCTCTTCGTCCAGCGGCAACGCAATCGCCTTTTCGAATTGCGACATCGCCGGGCCGACGATCGGCGGTTGTTCCGACCCGTCCTGGACCGACAGCGCCACCAGCGCCTCCAGCACCTCCCTGTCGGACGAGGTCAGCGTATGGTCGGCGCTGAACGTCGAGATGTCGCCGACATCGCCGATGGCCGGCGAGGCATAGAAGCCCGAGCGTGCGTCCCGGTTCTCCCGCGTGTCGCCGGGATCGCTCATGTCGCGGGGGACAAGCTGCATGATATAGCTCGCGGATTTCGACGCGATCGGGAACAGCAAGGCCCAGAAATCCGTCGCCGCGATCTGCAAGCCTTCGTACTGCACGTACGCCGCCGGCGGCGCGGCCGGGTCCGGCGCGGGCTGTGGGATCGGCATCTGCCCCAGATCGTTGTCGATGCGTCCGTCGCCGATCTGGATCGTCTCGCCCCGCGACACGTTGGGGCGCGGCACCCGCTCCGAGCGCTGGCCGTCCTCGCTGGCCGGTGGCAGATCGGCGGCAAGGCCCAGCGCCTCGAACCGCGCAACCTGTGCCCGCGCGCGGTTGAGCAACCCGTTGTTGAAGCTCATCCGCAGCCCCAGGCTGAGAGTCTTGCCGAAGGCACGCACCCCGACCGTGATATGCGCCTGGCCGCCGAGGCCCTGCAACGAGATGACGGCCTCCAGCCCGATGGACACGGCGATGGTGATCGAGAACCCGATGCGCAGGGTGATCGTCTTGAACACCAGCGGAATGCGGATCCAGGCTTCGACGCGGATCGACAGGTTCAGATCGAACCGCAGCATGCCATAATAGATCGAGTCCATCGGGCGCTTGAGCGAGATGTAGGATAGGATCTTGGCCTGCAGCGCGAACACGGCCTCGGCCCGGGCCGACGCGCCGACGAATCCCAGGTTGATCGACCCGCCAAAGCGGACATGCCCGTCCGCCCGGAAAGCCATCCCGTACAAAAGCGAGAAGTCCTCGATCCGGTTGATCAGCCCGCCCCGCAGGCGCAGCGAGAACGAGTCGCTGCGCTTGCCCAGGTCAAAGCCCAGTTCGTAGGGCCAGCCGAATTCCATGTGGAACAGGCCGGGACGGATATACAACGTGGACGAGAACTGGACCGCCTGGATCGCCTTGACCAGCGGTTCAGGCAGTTCTGGGCGCTTGCCCACATGCCCGCCCTTGTCCGACACCATCCGTGCCAGGAATTCCTTGCGCGGCACCGAGAAGTACATGTAGCCGCGCAGCGTCGGGTTGGTCCTGAACGCGTTGGGCACGCTGGTGTCGACCCAGTCGTTGTAGTTGGTCGTCAGCCAGGCCCGCAGATTGATCATGAAGGTGAAATCGGTGCGGAAAGCCGCGACGATGTCGAACAAAAGCGGGTTCGGCAGCTCCTTTTCCGCTGCCTCATCGTAAGGGCTGTTCGGCTTTGCCGCCGCGACCGAGAACATGCCCCGCAGCGCCAGGGTGATGTCGCTGTTGTCATAGGTCGGCGTCCAGGCCTCGAACCTGTCCAGGCTGCCCTGGTACTTCGAAACCTCGTCCAGAATGTGGATCAATTCGCCCGGCGACCGCGCCGTTTCGGCCTGCGCGATCCCCGCCAGGGTAAAGCGCCGGCCGATGCCCACCCCGTATTCACGCAAGAAGATCGTGCCCAATGGGGTCGAGATCTGCACGGACTGCTTGTTTAGCTGACCGTAGACAAAGAAGGCGTGGCGCTTGTCAGAGGGTCCGTCGCCCCGGTCGAGTTCCAGATACCCCACTGCGCCCGACATCGGCGCCCAACCCGGCATCGAGATGTTGGCCGAGGCGAGAAAACCGTTGGCTCGAAGATCCAGCGACTCGCGCGGCGGCTGGATCAGACTGGGCAGGCGGTCGTCGACGGCAAAGGCCGTACCCTCCAGATCGACGGCGCCCATCTTCAACCCGACGGTCAGGCCCTCGAACTTCACCCGCGGCAGAACGCTGCGGTTCTTCGGGGCCGCAATCCCCATTTCGTGGAAATCGAAACGGGGGGTCGGCAAATCACCGAAGTCAGAAAAGTTGACCTTGCCGGAAATCCCCATCGCCGGATCGCCATCGAACTTGTCAGAGGCCGGGTAGAACGCGATCCCGCGCAGATCGAAGGTGAAGATGTCGAACACATTGGTCCGCGAGGGCGGATCCACCTTGACTAGAAAGCTCAGCGACCGCAGCAGCGTCGCGCTGTCGCCGCCCAGCGGCGCCTTGTCGAGCTTGATTTCGACGTTGCGGATGTTCTTGAGCAGCCCCTCTGAAAAGGCGCCGCCGCTGGGCTTGAACACCGCTGACCCGGTCAACAGGAAATAGAAGTGATAGGCGCCGTCGTTCACGAAATCGAAGCCGAGATTTGTGATCGTCAACTCGAACATCGTGCTGTGACAGCGGATCGGATCGCCCGATTTGTCCAGTTGCGCCGTCGCCCCCAGAACCGCGACATTCCCGTCCTGCCCGCGCCCCAGCTGCATCGCGATCGAGGCATTGGCCTCGCCGATCAGCGCCGGCGGCAGCTGACCCTTGCCGACCAGACCGGCAGAATTGAACTTCGACCCCTTGATCGAAATCTGACCCGAGGTGAACCGGAACGGCATCTTGATGCCGCCCAGTTCCACCGGCTCGGGCAGGATCTCGGCATCCAGGTCAAAGCCGCCCCGGTTTGCCCCGAACGTGTTCAGCTGGAACACCAGCCCCCGCCCTGAGGTCGACACTCGCTTGTAGGTCAGCGTGGCCAACGTCTGGTCGGTCATCTCGAACTGCTCGGCGCCGCGCGCCAGGTTCAGACGAAAGGCCGGCCAGAAACCATTGGTCTGGAACGCGGCCTTGTCCTTGGGCCTGATGCTCAGATCAAGGCCCAGGGGCGAATAGTGCTGTTCGGCGTCGGCGTTGATGATAATTTCGGTGCCGCCGGATATCTTGCTGGAAAAATCATCCAGCGAGACTGTCAACTCCAGCTTGGTGCTCGGAGCGAAATCCTGCTCCAGCTCGACCATGACGGTCAAAGCCAGCTTCAGAACCTTGTTATCGAGGCTGGGCTCGACCTCGGTGATCTTGACGCGCTGCACCAGCTTGCCGACGGTGCCGCTTTCGCCCTCGCTCTTCGGCATCAGGGCCAGGGCGCGTTTCTTCAACTCATCGACGTCGATCTCTTCCTTGACCCGCAGCACGTCGCCGGCCGAGGGCCCGCCGCCGCCAAAGATGACCCCCGCATCCTCCAACGGTCCCGGCGAACCGACCGTCAGGGCCAGGTTGTCGCCGGCGTCGCCGGGCAGTTGCAGTTCCTTGCCGTCGCCCCCGGAAAAGGTCTTGAACAGCCTCAGCTTGCCGCGTTGCAGCGCCGCCAGCACCAGCGCCTTGGGCGTCCCGGTCTGATTGATCGCCGTCGCCTTCAGTCCGATCAGGTGCGGCGGGCGGCCAGCGGGCGGGTTTTCATCCTCGATCGTGCCCAGCGACCGGTCCGGCCCATCGTCTCGGTCAAGCCAGAGATCGGTGCCCAGCGTCAGACTGCTGGTCTGGTCGGGGAAGACGCACAGGCCAAACCAGTCCTCGCCCGTCCGGTCGAAGACCAGCGCGGGCCGGAACCCGGCATCGAGGCTCAGGTGGATGCCCAGAACCTCGGTCTGGTAGACAACATTGGGGGCAACGCCCGCCGGCATCACCACCACCTGCACCGGCAAATAGGTCTTCGGATCGAGCCGGATCTCGAAGGCCAGCGCGGGAAACGAGTTCCCGCCAGGGTCTACTTTCGAGATCTTCTCGAAAACGTCCTTCACTACTTCCGCCAGGGCTTCGGCGGCCCCTGCGATGGCATTGCCCGTCGCGCCAGCCTGGCGGGCCAGCCACGCCGTGGTGGCCCGCACCAGTTCGGCCACTCGGCGCAGCACCTCCTTCAGGCCTTCCAGTTCCGGCAGGTCGGGGTGGTTGGGTTTGGGGATCTTGATCTGGCCGATATAGCTAAGCCATTCGCCAATCTGCTCGACGGCCTTTTCGACCAGCTTCACAGGATAGGGCTCTCGGATGGCGAACGCTTCGACCTTGCTGGACACGGCACCCGTTCCTGTCAGCGGGACGGCATAGGACATCACCAGATCGAGGTGCAAAGCGATATCAGGGTTCGCCGCGTCCGACAAAACGATCCCGACCCCCTCGGCCCCGGTGATTGAATGCAGGACAACGACATGCGGAACGCCGCCGCGATCCTCCAGCTTCAGCTGCAGCGTCGACTTCCCGATCTGCGCCTTCAGGCCCATCACCTCGAACGGGTCGGGCTGCGGCACCGGAATCTCGCGCGATTCAGCCGAGTAGGTGATGTCTCCTCCCGTGCCGTCCTTGCTGAACGTCAATTCGTCAAAGCTGAGTTTCAGCGTCAGATCGGGGTCCATCGACGCGCCATAGGTGACGGTCAACTCGCCCTTGCTCGCCACGATCCGAGGCGTGCCCGAACTGTTCGAGACGGTGAATTTCGGCTCTGTCTCCCACTCGGCCTCGATCGGTAGGTCCTGAAACAACCCGGCGTCGAGCATTGGCAGATTGAAGGGCACTAGCCGGGGCCATTTCAGCAGATTTGGCAAGAGATCCAGACCGTCGAAGGACAGTCCGGGCAGCTTGGGCAATTCGATGCGCGGAAAATCGAAGTCGAACCCCGGGAAGGACGGAACATCGAGCCGCAGCCAAGCCGGCGTGGCGAGATCCAGATCCTTCAGGTCACCATAGATGATCGCCAGCTCAAAGCTCAGATGTCCGTCGATATCGACGCTGGCCTCGATCTGGGTGCCACCGATGGTCTGATCGAACCCTATCTCACCTTCGATGGTCGCCCGGGCCTGCACCGCGATCAGAACCGTGTCGTCGCGGAAGGCCGGGTCGGGCAGATCGACCAGCAGGGGCGACAGCCGAAGCGACGCCTCGGCCAGACCTTCCAGGCCCAGAACCGTCACATCCCGCGAAAGTTTGATCGGCTCCGCGAGCCTTTGGCGCAGCCGGCGACGCTGTTTTTCCAACGCCTCGAAATCATGCCGGGCCAGGGCCTCGATCTCGCGCGCGGTGCGGAACCGCAGCGCGCCGCCCTCATCCAGGATCAGGATATCCGGAATATCGACCGCGACATCGGCCCCTTGGTCAAGCGCCAGGTCGGTCGAGACGACGCTGCCAACCGATTTGCTTTTGAAAGACACCACAAGCGCCCGCAGCTGGTAGGCCCCGGCGGTCCTTTCCACCTTGCCGACCAGCGACAGAAGGTTCCCGGCCTCGTCCTTGCGGAAAAGTTCAAGATCCGCTGTCATGATCGCCTCCCCGATGTGCTGGTGCGGTCTTAACGTGACACGGGCATGCGTAGGTCAGGTCTCAGATTGCATCGGCCTGGCGATTTCCTGCGAAACCAATGAAGTTTGGGTAATTGACTGCTTTGTGCACCTGTCCTAGCAGCGAATGGTTCGAATTAGTCTGCCAGCACCCATGGTAGCAATACATGCTCGAAGTCCATGCCCGGAAAAAAATGACGCTATCCGTCCTCCAGCCGATAAGCTGAAGAAAACCAGTGCTTCCAATCTGTATTCATTTCCTCGCAGCACCGAGCCGAAGAGTGCGCCCAGACCTTGGGCGTTGAAGTCGGCATTCCGATGTTCCAGACCTCGCAAACCATGAATGCGTGCCAAGGACGGTGGGCCTGAAGGAATCCGACGTCTCCAACTATTGCATCCGACAAATCGATCTCTTTTATGTTGTCGTACTCCTTCGAGAGCCGTTTCAATTCGCTCTCGATGTCAGTATTGCGCACAGCGAGGCCGTCCGGGCAGAAAGCCGTACCCGGGTTTGTGTTCGCGATCCTTATTCCGCCGGCAGCAAGGCAGTGCGCCAAGAAATGGGCGCAATCGGACTTGTTCTCCCCGCTTAGATACTCGCCACACGAGTTGCCCTGACTTCCCGTCTGTCCACAAAATTTCTTAGCGTAATTGATCGCTGCGATGTTCTTATACGGATGTCTCGCCAAGATGTTGCCCCCCCTTGCGCCAGCCCTGCCACGCTACCCAGGGTAGAACAAAAAAGCAAGAAAATTGCTCGCATCCAGGATTGGATGATGCTTTGTTTCTGCCAGTAGCAGGGCGCGCGGGTAGCGGGTTTGATGCGCGATGTATGGGGTGCGGCACAAAAAAATAGTCTGAAGGTCAACGTTTAGTGGCAGACGATAGGTCTGCATACAGCGAGGGACGCTATGCATTGGGACAAGATTGGACAAGGACTGGCAGTCGTTGCGGGCTGCCTGGGCTTGGGGTGGCTGGGTAGCTGGGTGGGCGCAGAGATCGTGCCCGCCGAGGGATGGGAGGAATCCTTCTGGTCGCGGTTTCAGTACATGTTCGTATTCTCGGTTCTGATTGAGCGATCTGTCGAAGTGTATCTCAATGCCAGTAAACTCAACGGTGATGATCGGTTTTCACCCGCGCACAAGAAATCTGGGAAGGACGCGACTCGTACTGCGAACATCGCAGCCATCGTTTTGAGCATCCTCGTGGCTTTGGCTGGAGTTCGTTTGATGGCGACCTTGGGGGAGCCTGCTTCTGATCACTGGATTACGTCTTGGGTCTGGTTTGGAACGGACATCGTTGTGTCAGCTGGTTTGATGGCTGGCGGGTCGGTCTTGTTCCATGAAGTGGCGGAAGTTCTTCGAGGCGGAATCGGTACTCTGGGTTCAAGATTTCAATCTATTGATAACCCAGAAGGAATTAGTGGGCTTGATGTACGAAGCGCGTACACTGTTTCGATAACACGAACTGGGGATGACTCTGGAAAACTTGAATTTTCTTCCGGCTCAGTCTCTCTGAACGAGACATGTTACTGGGATCCAGACGTCAAGATTGCGTCTGGAACATATGTAAAATGCTCGAAGACCCGTATGAAGTCGAAGAAAGACTCCGTAACGGGCGAGTTGCGCCCCGGAATATACCTCCCTGATGCTGTAGTTCCTGGAACGGACAATCACTCCATCTTCATTCATGAAGGCAAAGATCCAAGTTGGTCTGATGGCTGCATAGTATTGGATCGGGATAGAATGATGGCAATGTGGAATGAAATCATTCCAAGCGATGGCATGAACATAACTGTCAAGGTCGTCGATGCCTAGTTTTGCGGTGGTTGCCTGAGGGGGGGCTTACTTTCTAACTTCATACAGTCAATCGAGCTTTGGCTAAGCTTGTCGACACAGAATTCACACCTGGCCGTCGTTGCCGCGACCTGCCCGGTCTGGAAGTGCATCGAAGATGCTCGTTTGTTAGGGCACTAATCAGCAACTACAATACCTATCGGCGAGATGCCAGACGAAGACCAGGATGGTGAAAACGGGGAGAGGCTTACAGTATGACAATACTGAGACTTGACGCGAACCGAATTCGCGGGGGAGTGCATGACAGAAAAGCCTGACGTGTTCATAAGCCACGCTTCGCCTGACAAGGCCACATTTGTGCGTCCTCTCGCCGAGGCGTTGCGCAAGCTCGGTGTCGCTGTCTGGTACGACGAGTTTTCTCTCCAGCTCGGCGACAGCATCTCACAGCAGATCGACCTAGGCATTGCGAATTCGCGCTTCGGCATCGTCATCGTCAGCCCGGCGTTTATTTCCCGGAATTGGACAAAGCACGAACTGCGCAGTCTCGTAAGCCGAGAGGTAGATCAGGACGTCCGCATCATTCCGGTGTGGCACGGCGTCACTAAGAAGGAGGTGTCGAACTTCAGTCCCTCGCTGGCCGACAAGCTCGCCGTCGATACAAGCCAAGTCGATGCTTTGGAAGCCGCGATACGCATTCTGCGAGCAGTGCGGCCTGATCTCTACGCAGCGCACCCTCGCGCCGAGATCGAGCGACTGGCGAGTGGCGCTGCCCTTTCTGACCTGCAGGAAGAAATCGAGCGTCTTCAGGCCGAGCTTCAGGAATATCGGTGTCCACACTGTGGTGCGGCTCTTTCGGCGCGGACGGACGCTCCAATGGACGACGAGCAGAAGCACTGGGATGTAGTCGAAGTTTTCGACTGTGGCTACAGGCTCTTTGGCGGTTCAGTCGATAGGCCATGTCCCCACGATCCGGAGTTCCCAAGGTTCGAAGACTATGATGTCGACATTTTGTCAGGTCAGCTAGACGGCAGCGAGGGCTTTACCGCGAGAGCGCGGCCGCGAACGGATATGGCCCGCAAGGTTCACTTCAACGCTGGTTCTGGCAAGACCGAAGAAGAAGCGCGGAGCAAGCTCGCGGCACATTATCTTTACGCGGCTGGTAGAATGACAAACGCAGAGTGGTTCAGGGCTACAGTTGGATAGGTTCGGCGTCATCGGTCTGAACGACACCTTCGGGATCGAAAACGTGGCGCTCGAGCGGACGGACAACGTCGGTATCGTCTTCGATGATCTCGAAGGAGCGATCGAATTCTTTCGCGAGTTCGGTCTCGAACTCGAAGGGCGGGCCATGGTCGAAGGAGAATGGGGCGGGCGTGTCAGTGGACTGGCAATCAGCATGTCGAGATTGCAGAGTTGTCCGCCTAATCTCCGCCTACTGATTGGCGGCTTCCCCATCGAAATAGAGCCGCTATTTGGCGGTTAATGAAGAACTCGACGACGCTAGGGCTAGACCACAATTGGCGGGTCAGGCATGGTCGTTATGTTGCCTATCGATAAGCTATCGTGGAAGAAGGAATTGTAGAAATTTGACGTTTGGGGAGAAGTGCTTGCCTACATCGAGATTGTCGACGTGAAGTTTCGAGTAACTGCCCGGACAATTTTGCACTTGGGGTCGGATCTTATCAGCTCGGATGGCATCGCCTTTTATGAGCTGGTTAAGAACTCTCTTGATGCGAAGTCCCCCGAGGTGCGGGTCGATGTGATTATCCGCCTGCCGTTCGAAGTTTACGATGAGCTTCTTCGTGAGCTCGGTGAGCGACGAGAACCAAATGAGCGGGGCATCGTCGCTCCGGCGTCGGTGCCACGGAACTGGAAGCATCTGCGGGAAACTGCGATTGACGCGGTCGATGAAGAGGCTCCGGAGGCTGAAGAACTAATCGAGGCCCTTCGTACCGCGAGCACAAAAAGCGAGTTCGTGGCGGCTCTCCGGGAAGCGAATAGGATCGACGTCGACGATGATGGCGACGGTATGGATGTCCATACGCTGGAGAACGTCTACCTAACGATTGGCACGGGGCAACGCGCACGTGAACGTGACGCCCAGGCTGCTCGTCCCGACGACGAGGATGAGGATGTCGCGCACGTGATCTTAGGCGAAAAAGGCCTAGGTCGGCTCTCCGCTATGCGCCTAGGGGATTCGCTCGAGGTCATCACCGCAACGGCCACAGACACACACTGGAATGTGCTCAACATCAACTGGAACGACTTCGCCGATGCGGCAGACCAGGACATCTCCTCGATCGAAGTCTTGCCCGAGGAGGGATCTGAGAAAGGGGACAATCAAAAGGGCACGCTAATCAGGATGACGGCGCTCACCTCCGATTGGTCTTACGACAAGCTCGAAGCCCTAGCACGAGACCAGTTCTCGAAACTTGTTGATCCCTTCAGCCGGCGCAAGCTCCCTCTTAGGCTCAGGTTTAACTCTATTGCAGTCGAGATTCCCCCATTTTCTTCATTCATCCTAGATCACGCACATGGGGTCTTCGACGCGAAGCTAGAGTTCGACGATCAAGGTCAGCCAAAACTCTCGGGCATGATGAACTATCGCCTGCGCAAGCGCAGGCGACCGTTTGAGTTCAAAGGTGTGGAGGTGGCGACCCTCGCCGGCGATGTGACGGCCGATATTCTTAGGCGGATGGGCTCCTTCCGACTCGAGGTGTACTGGTTCAACCGCCGCGTTCTGAAGAAGATCGAAGGCATTGGCGATCTCACTGCCGTGCGCAGACTACTTGCCAGCTGGGCAGGCGGCGTATCGCTATATCGTGATGGCTACCGTGTGAATCCATACGGTGGTCCAAAGGACGACTGGCTCGACCTCGATCGCGATGCATTCTCGACGAGTGGTTTCAAACTGAATCGGGGGCAGATTGTCGGCCGGGCTCTCATTTCGAAAGCCGGGAACAAGTACCTCGTGGACCAGTCCAATCGGGAAGGGCTCAAGGACACACCTGAGAAGGAGGCATTCGTCACTCTCCTCGCGGCAACCATGGAGTATTTCCGCGGGTTTGTAGTGCAGGTCGACGATGAGATATCGCGCGCTAACCGCGTTCAGGCGACAGACGCTCTCGACCGCTTCCGGGTCGAGGATGCGCGTCTCGAAGAGATTATGCCAGCTCTCCTCGCGATGCTGAAGACGACGCCGGAAGGTCGTCGTCTCTCCAAACAGGTCAGGGAGGCAGTGGCGTCCCTTCGTGAGGCCGCGTCCGAGGTCGAGACGGCTTCGCGAGCACAGGAACAGGAGCGCAACCGCGTGATGCACCTCGCCAGCGTCGGTCTACTCATCGAAATCCTCGCGCACGAACTCTATCGCGCAACCGCCGGAGGGCTGAAGACTATCGCCAGTGCCCGCACGGCACGAAATCCGCAGTCAGTCGGAACCCAACTCCGTGTCCTAGATTCGCAGCTTCGCACCTTACAAAAGCGCCTCAAGGTCCTTGATCCACTGTCAACAAATGCGCGGCAAACCAAGGAAGAATTTGACCTCGGTAGTTGGATCGCCGACATCGTCGGCGGCTACGCTGCGCAAAACTCGCGGTCCAACATAGTCTTCCAGACCCAGATCGTTCCACATGATGCGCGTAGACAAGTTCGGGCGGTCAAAGGCATGTTCGTCCAGATCATTGAGAATCTGCTCTCGAATTCCGTTTATTGGATAAGGCAGCAAAACAAGTATGACCGCAGCGTTGTGCAGGCGGCGGAGGAGGAGGCGATAGGGCACGTCACCGTGCTGGTCGAACCCAACGCGGGCCGCGTAACTGTGACCGATGACGGCCCCGGCATCCCAGAAGAACGGCGCGAGCTTGTATTCGAGCCGTTCTTCACCACGAAGCGCCAGAAACAGGGACGAGGTCTGGGACTTTATATCGCCCGAGAGATCGCAGCCTATCATGGGGCGAGCCTCACTTTAGGTGATGCTGATCAAAACGGATACATCCATTCCGTCATTCTGGAGCTTGGGTCTGATGAATAACCAACAAGCAGTTGCACGCCCCGCGGCCCCGAGCTTTGCGGCGATTGCGCTGATCGACGATGGCCTGCAGCCAATGTCATTCGATCTCATTCCAGAGAGCGAGAGAGAAGCAGTTTTCGCTCTTCTAGAGGATGCGGAGGTGCTCGAAGACCTGGCGGTACGCGGCCTCAATCCCGCGGCTGTGGAAGCAGCGCCTGACGAGGCGATCGAAGCCCTAACCGATCCGACCATGGCGAACGGCTTGGCGTTTGCAAAGATCAGCGACGTGTCAGCGACCACCCAACGCATGATCGAGCGGCGACAGACGATGAGGGCAATAGCCGCATCCATTCGCAATGCGGGCGAATGCGAGGTCATCGAGTTCGGTCCTGACGACGATCTATCTGAGATCGCGCGATTTGATCTCGTCTTCATCGACTATTACCTAGAGGACACTGCGATCGACGGTAGTCGAGCGGAGCAGATCGCTGGACAGGTGCAGGAACGTCGTGACCACAATCGGCAGCAGCAGATCGTGCTCATGTCGACGATTGAAGGTGTTCGCGCGATGCGATCCGAGTTCCGTAGGAATGCGCGCATCGAAGCGGCGTCCTTCGCTTTTGTATCAAAGCAGGACCTAGACGAGGATTGGAAGGTCAAGGCGCATCTCGAGATGCTAGCTCGGGGAATGCAGCATTCTGCCGCGCTGGGCGACTACATCTCCGCAGTCAAGGCAAGCGCGAGAAATGCAGCCGAAGCGCTCTCAACCGCTATTGATGATCTGGACATCGGGGACTTCGCGTATATTCAACGCATCGCTCTTCACGCTGATGGACAACCGCTCGGCGACTATCTGTCGTGGCTACTCTCTTCTCACCTTACCGCTCTCGCGTTCGAAAGCGAGCTTCGCACACAGCAGGCCGCCGTCGATAAGATGGAGTTCGAGGACGGACCGCTCAGTCCGTCGGAACCGTCGGTCGCAGTGGCCTCGCTCTACCACAACGCGCTGTTTTCCAGGAATCTCGGCGCGTTGGGTGGACATCCGCGAGCGGGAGATGGGTCTCCTATCGCAGATGTGCCATTCGTCCAGTTAGGCGATGTCTTCCTAACTGACGACAGAAGGCGCGCGGTCGTTGTGTTGAGTCCAGATTGTGATCTCGCCTTCTCGACGCATGGCCGTCCGCCGGATCGTGATCTAGGGGTGATTCTGCTCTTCGGCGATCCGAATTCCGTTACGAGCGCCGCGGACAAGGACGCGAACACATCGACAGAGGGGATGATCGACGGATCGGAAGTGTACCGAATAGATTGGCGCTTCAATACATTCCAGACAGTGCCGTTGGGCGGTCTTGCGAAGTTCCTATCCGAAGCTGGCTTCGACGTGTCTAACAGGGACCGTCTGCGACCAATCTACTCATTGAAGCTGCAGCACGAGCTGGGCAACCACCTTTTGAGGGTCGGGCCCCCTGTGATGCCGCCGATCTCTCGGCATGCGAAAAGCAAGATTCGGTACAATTCTCGGGAGGGTCTCAAAGACGTGATGCTAACTACTGAGGAGGTGGTCGTGTCGCACTTCAAAAACAAGAACGCCGTTAGACTCACGCCTGCGTTGGTGTCGAAACTAAAGGAGGCCTGCAAGGATCTCTTGGATCACATGCAGGATCAGCTCGACCTAATGCCGGAGAGTACCGACGACGAGAAGAAAGCTCGAAGGCCACTCGCTGCAAAGGTCGAGAGCCTTCGCGGCCAGATTAGTGGTTCCGAAGTTTGGCCTCAACTGCTTGGAGATCAACCACTGCCAGCCGACGGTGAATGCAAAAGGCTGCGCGGAAGTGTGTATGTCGCAAAGAGTGGTGGCTGGGTTCATCCCACGTCCCCTGCCGTGGTCCTAGTCGTAGGCGAGGAGGAAGAACAGCTATCGGCACCTGCGGCATCTGCTTCCGACCCAATCAGCGGGATGAGTGAGACAACAATCTCGGTAGCTGCCGAGATTTCCATTGAAGTCGTCAAGCCTGCCGCAGTTACAGAAGCTTCAGCCGCGAAATCCCGCAAAGGCAACCCCGAACCGCGCGCCGATTGATTAAATGACTTGTCATCTCGCTGCCCCTCCGAAGACCCGAGGCGTGTCGTATTTTAGGACCCACCGGCGCTATCACTGCAATACCGACCTTGGAGTGCGTCCACCATATCTGCGATGAAGGATTCGGAAGCAAAAGGCACCTGCACGTATATCAGGCCATGCTCACCTTCGGTGCGAATGATCATGTGACCCTTCCCAAGCAGTCTCTCGGCGCCGCGCTCTCCAAGCGCAATCTCCGACGTACCTTCGGAATCCACGCGCAGAATGAGCCGATTGCCGAGCTGCGATCGTAGCTGCATCGGCATCACGTTTGCATCAGGTCGTTGCGCGGCAAAGATAAGGTGGATGCCGGCCGCTCTGGCCTTGACCCCCAACCGTCCAACGGTCGATGTCACGGCGGCGCGATATTCATCGGTGAGCATCCACTCGGCGAACTCGTCGTGGATCACCCAGTAGGTCGGCAATATGTCCACGGCATCGACCTTGGCGTTATAGGACGCGATGTTGGGAGCTCGTGCATCTTTGAACAGCCGGTAGCGGTTGTCCATCTCCAGGACCAAACGCTCCAGCCGATCGACGGCTGTCTCCTGTTGGTCGATGATCCCCCCTTCGAGATGCGGCAGCGCATCAAACGCAAAATAGTCGACCCCCTGCTTGGGATCGATCAGCACGATCTTTGCGTGGCGAGGGTCGTTGGTAGCCGCGATTCCGAGAATGATCGACTGCATCAGAACGGACTTGCCCGAGCCCGTGCTGCCAGCGATCAACGTATGTGGGGCGTGCCGCTGGCTGGGCGACAAGAAAAAGAGTTCGTTGTCATCTTCGCGCACGCCCACCAGAATGTTCTGCGCGCCTGTCGGTGAGACCGTCGGATGCCAACGCTGCCACAGGCTCTGGATGTCGACGACCTGCCTCTCTGAGCGGGCGACATAGATCGCAATCGCCCCTGGCTCAGGCCGGACCGAGATGATGTCCAGCTTGTGGGTCGTCAAGAGTTCAGAGCGCCGCTTCAATACCTGCTCGACCGTGATTTTGGCGCTGCCGCTGAAGCGCAAGATTGCGGCATTTGGGGTGAGCTTTTGATCGATAAGTTTTGCCTGGAGCCCGACTTGCTGCAATGCGCTCCTCGCCATGAGCGAGGTATTCGCTAGCCATTCTTCGTCCGGCGCAGTCTCGACCGGTCCCGTATGAATATGTCGATGGATGACAGACGCGACGGAATGATCGGTTGCGACAGGAGCCGCCGCCACGGGGGACGCCTTCTCCTCCTCTTCAGACACTTCCCGGGCAGGAATAGCGGGCTCTTGGTCTTTGGAGCCGGGCGCTTGTTTGTTGATTTCTCGAAGCGACGCCGGTTTGACCGCCTTCGAGTCCAAAGGCACGTGCGGCGATGGCATTTTTCCGTAGACCGGATCAATCGAGGTCAGCAGATCTTCGATGTTTCCGTTTGTGGCGTAGACGGTCAGCAGGGCCTTCAGCTCGGCTCGTCCGAATACCATCTGCCTGCTTCCCGGAATTCCGCCAACATCGCTGAAATCGGTAACCGAAGCGGAATCCAGTGCCGTGGGGACGAATACGTGGCTGAACCCGACGATCTCGATTTTGGCGAGACCGTCGCGAACCAGCCGCCGCCACTCGATCAGAGGTACGTCGCTCGACGCCGGGATCTGGATTCCGTCAAGTAGAAGGTCTCCCAGCCGGGATAGCCATGAGTCCCGATCCAAACGATTTGGCTCCGCCGTCGCGTCGATTATGCGCCGGACGGTGTCTCGGAGCTGCTTTTCAGATTCCTTTCGCTTTGCAGCATAAGAAACGGCGTCAACATACTTAGCCTCGGTCACGAGGATCCGAAGGATCAGCCGACCCGTCTCATCGAGCGCTGGCGAGAGAGCCAAGATATCGGCCTGGGTCTCCTCGCGCGCGCCCAACCAACTTGCATAGTCGTCGAGGAAGTACCAGCCGACCAGGCGCTGCGAGCCCAAGGATTGACGAGCCAGGAACCGGCTCAATACGACCCCGATAAGCTCGCCCGCGGCCTCACCGCGCTTTGCGGCCCGCAAGACGATATCTCCGGAAATATCGTTGGCGTCCGCAATGAACCGTTCTGCGAGCGCATCGAGTTCGTCACGTGTTAGATCCAGCTGGAGTTCCTCCAGTCGTCGGCGCACCATCGCATGAAGCAGGTTCAGGGGCGCCCGAGAAGAGATGACGACGTTGCGTCCCTGGGTAGACGACTGCTTGTAGCGGATCACCCGCACGCTCTGGTTCTGTAGCTGTCGCCGATCGAGAAGTTCGTCAAAGTTGACGACCCACGCACCCAGATCGTGGGTCTCCTCGAAAATGCGAGCGGTGCGTTCGTCGCGGAAATCCAGCTGGCGGACAGGCAACAGCCGCTTGCCGTTTCTGTCCGCCTCGTCACTCCTGAGGAAGGAGGTCAGGGCTGACAGATAGGCCCAGCCTTCTCGGCTTTGGACAGGTGAGCATAGGTAGACACATGATTTCAGATCATCCATGGCTCCGGGCCGCCGCCGTGACCACCGCGCAGGCAGGAGCGTGGCGATATCAGCCGGATCGGCGGACTCCATGTACCACTCCACCGATGCATGTCGTGAAATCACGTCCTGGCTGAAAACGATATCGTATGGGCGGCCATCCCTTGCATCGGGCGGCGGCGCTTGGTCAGCAATCACGCTGATGCGCAATCGCGCCATGAAATCCTGTGTGATTTCAGAAGCCGCCAATACTTCCGGCGAACTACTCGTGGTCGTCAGGATCGATCGGTAAATGTCCCTTAGGCGCTCCCCATCCGTGTGCCGCAGCATGACTTGGCAACGCATATCCTCGTCGTCATTCAGTTCGCCGAGACCATCGACGATCTGTTGGGGGAGGCGAGCCGAGTCACAATTGTAGAGCACCAGAGACATATTCGCGCGCTCGTGCGGATGCAGCTTGAGATAGCGCTGGGTCAGATCCAGGAGGCAATTGCTGCCGGCCGTCGCGTCGTCGCTGGTCTCACCGCTTCCCGAGTCGCCAAGAACCGGCTTTTCGTGAAGCGAGTAGTCTCCCTGAGAGTCGGCGAGCGAAAGAAGCTCCGGTTTTCGACCCGTCCATGACACGACCACTTCTGGATAGAATATATGCCGCATGTCTTCAGCCAAGTCGCGAAAGAACAACTTCGTGTCCCCTTCGAGCCCGCCGGGAAGATCGATGATGCTCCGTACCACCTGCCGGGCGAGGTGCGCTTTCCGCCAGCTGGCGGCCAGCCTCATCGGATGCCAGGGAGCGACAATGGCAGATGCAGCCCCGTCGCCCACCGGGGCCTGACCCATTTCCAAAAGAGGACGAAGCAGGAGCTCTTTATTCCGGTCTCCCGGCGCCATCTGTCGAACTTTGTCGAGCAGATCTGCGTAGCGGCTTACCTGCTCGCGGCAGGCCGGGCTTGAGCTGCCCTCCTGTCGGAATTCCGCTATTGCCTCCTCATAGCTCTCGCAAAACCGCTCGAAGGTCGCCCGAAGTTGCTCGGCGAAGTCCTCACTGAGGAGGTTCTGTTCGCGCGCTGTAACAAGGTTAGCCTTCCAAGTCAGGCGGAGATCCCGGTCCCGCCGATAAGTGGGAACCAGGGAACCACGATCGCGGTCATATGCGGGAACAAGCGTCTTTACGTTGGAAAGGTCGATAGACCCCGGCCGGCGACCGGCGGTTCCGGGCTCGCGTCCACATCGAAGCGCAACAAAAGGGTGATCGCTCAAGCGGTCCCAGTCATCCGCCAGCTGGGAGGAGATTACGTCGGGTCTATATTTCCATATGAGCTGAGCTGATGCGGTCGTCGTCCCGCCGTCGAAATCGGTGGTCTCGAGTTCCAGATGGAATCGTAACTGCAGCGCCGCCTTTGCTACAGACCTGTTGACGGCGGACTTGTCCTTGCTCTCTCGCCATGCCTGCAGAACGGCCGGGTAATCCAACAGAGCGCCAAACTCGATCGAAACCCCTGGACCGAAAAGCTTTTGCAGTCCCGCATGGCGCAGCGAAAAGAAAAGGCCGGCTTCGGTGTTCAAGCCACGGAGATCTCTCTTGGTGGCAGAATCGCACCGAATGGTCAGATGCCGCTTCACGCCGATCATCGCGCGCGCATTCAGGGTTTCCATCATCAGAGCGACGCCAGACAGAAAGTCATCCGTCTCCAGGGGGCGGCCGTAGATGAACTTGTCCCAAGAGGATTTGAGTTTTCGATCCTCTCTTATCTCGTCACGATGGCGGTCATAGAACGAGATATCCTCGTCCTCCGGTGTTCCTGTGGTTTTGCGTTTGACTAGTAGTTCCAGGTACTCTTCGTCCTCGCTGGAAAGCAGGTCTTCGGGCCCCTCTGCGTAAAACCGTTGTGTATCCTGGCCGAGATTTGCCTTCTCTCGTGCCAGGCCCTCAAATAGCGGCTTGATGTGCTCCCATTGGCAGTTGGCCAGGGCCTCTGAGCTGGAATTCCAGCCAGGACGACTTTCGATGAAGAGCTCGATGACAGGATGCGCAATAACAGGAATGACATCGCGTGCTTTTTCGAATGCATCGCGAAGCTCTGCCTCAGATATGACGATTTGGTTGGGATTTTGCTTGAGGAGATAGGGATGCCGCTTGCGGCGCAAACCAACAAACACGCGGCGCCAGACCGAGGGATGACGTAGAGATCTATCCTTTATTCCGGCAAACGCAGCGGGATCGCGCGGCAGCTGAAGGGCTGGAAGCGCATACCCCAATGCCTCGACGACGGGGTATCCTTCGTCGATCACGGCTTCTCGTGTCGATACCACGTACCGGGCAAATCGCTCCAGTGCAGTTGAACCTACCTGCACAAGCCCAGCCAGAGACCTTTCCCACCAGGTCTTCGCATCTTCGGTGAGCGCCAGTCCCGAGCTTGCGATCGCGACCCATGCTGGCAAAAGTTCCATCAACTGTGCAGAGCCGATGGGCGTCACCTCATGAAGTGACATGTCTTCGGCCTGCCCCTCTTCAGAGGTCGCATTCGTAATGAGGAAGGCGGCTTTGTCACAGTCGGCGCTGCGATAGAATGTGGCGTTCCGGTCGGTAAGAATGTCCTCAGGTAAGCCATGGCCTTCGAAGAGCACGTTGGGCAGCTTGATCTCGATGCGTTCTGATAAGAAAACGTCAGCCAGCACGGCCCTTGTGACGGCAACAGTTTGCAGGACACTTAGCCCATCGAGCAGAAAGCGCGCTGTGCCTGCCTCTGCTGCCGCATCGCTCAACTCCTCTTTGAGGATCGAGCATGCAACCTTCCCAATCAGTTCGTGAATATCCATCGGCGTCACATCCTGAGGGAAAGCGGGTTTTCGACATAGGCGCAGGCATCCGACAGTCGGCGCAGCATGCCCAGAGTTCGCAACCGGCGTTCCAAACGCGCCGAATTCATCTGAAATGACTTGCGATCGAATTCATCGTCGGAGAGGACCTGGACTGCTTCTCGTTCGCCGATCACAAGCCCATACCGCCGATACAGCAGGTCTAGAAATTCGCTGTAGTCCATTCGGGTCGACACGTTTGCCAGGATCAGAGACTTCAGCAGGGCATCCGTCGGAGCATATCGCAACTGATTGGTCCCACGCCTGGAAACCAAACCACAGCCCGCGCCGTAGGATCTGTGAACCGCCGCTACATGCTGCCGGTGTCGTGCCTGAGCGGCCCGTTTGAGATCAAGAAGCAACGCCGTTTCGTCCGGAGGGCCGCTGTAGTCATCGTCAGCAGGCCAGCGCACCTTATCGACCAGCAACCGCCTGCAGTCGGGAAACGGAGTCTCGCCGCCTTGGCGACGTCGCCACTCGTCGCTTCTGCCGATGGCATCGATATATGCGTCAACCGCCCTCGACGGCAGTGTATCGTTTATCTGGAAATTCGAAATAGACAGCTCTCGGACGGGTGTTCGCCGCGGGGCAAGCACCTCGCAAATGAAATGCGGTTTGCTCACAAAACAATAGTCTGCGGCAACCAACAGCTGATAGCGCAGGAGATGGAGGCACGTTAGTGCAGCCAAATGAGGATAGGCATCAAATCGGGGCAGGGGACCCCGCAGCAACGCCAGCCAATCTTGCGCCAAATCATCGAACGTCTCATGGCTGGCATAAGGGAGGTAGCTGTTGCCGCGAGTTGACTTGTCTTCCTCATAGTCCGGCTCCAGCATTTGCAGCAGCCGGTCACAGGAATCGCCATCGAACATCTGAGTGATTTCCGGAGCGAGCTCAGCCGCCAGCTGGGAACGGCAGAGCATCTGGTAGACGAGTTCGCCCGGCAGACCAAAATTGATGTATTCGCGCGACGCCGAATTATTCCTGACGTTCAAGTCCTCGTAGAGCGCATGCCGGCCGAACGGAAACACGAAACGCGAGGACCAACGCTTGTTGGAACCATTCTCTATTGTCGTGCCGCGCAGCATCGACACCAACGCGACGAAATCCGAGAATGAGCTGAAGCGCTTTCGTAGGTAAGAAAAGTCCCGCACCGGTACGGCTTGCGCACGGTCGGCCATTGCCGTCAGCCATTTCTCCCAGGCCGCGTTGTCGGCCAGACCCTCATCGGCGATCCGCAATAACGACTCGTTGTTATAAAGGATATTGCGAACATACATCCGCTGCGCCGGTTTGAAGCGAAGCGGATACGGGGTGCCACCGTCGTCGAGCAAAGACCGATCACGCTCCTTGGCTTCAGCGACGCCGAGCAATTCCAGAAATATCAGCCAGGGATTTGTCGTGTCCCAAAGACGGTGGCCCCAAATCTGCTCGTCAACCCACATGTCATTGTTGGGATGATCGTTTCGCGGCGGCGGCGGAAGGGTCTCAAGCACAGTTCACCTCGATGACGTCGTCTACTGGCTCACCCGCGCTGTTGAGGCTGAGGATTCGGAAACTGAGATCATTGGAGTCTTGGCTCGGACGGGATCGTGCGAGTGCGGACAGGATCGTGCTTTTGAAGGCAAGGATGTCCTCGTGGCACTCCTTTGAGAAGCTGCCCGGCAAAGCGCCTCCGGCGACGCGCATAAGAAACTCGTATCGGACCAGGTTAAGATCCAGTCGCACTTCGATACCGCTGTCGATTTCGACGATCAGCGTCGGTAAGCTGCCAGCACGCAGCTCGATCCGCTCGTGACGACGTGGCGCCACGCTGATGCGCTCCACGAGTATCTGACTGAGACCTGCTGCCGATCCAGACAAGCCCGCAGCGACCAGCAGCTCGCGGTCCGTCGTGACCAGCATGCCGGTGAATATTCGATTGAGACCGTTTACCAAGCGACCTAGGATGGTGCGGCTCACTCGTCCGTTCTGGCGCAAGGGGATGACTACGTCCCGGAGGAATTCGCCAGCGTGACGAAACACGGTAAGGTCCCAGAGCCGCAACTCCTCTGACTGTTCTTCATCAATTTGAAAGAAGATGGCGCGGCGTTGCGCCTGCAGGCTATCCAGGAACAGGTGCTCACCGTCTTGTGTGCCATCGGGCCGTTCAAGATAGTCATTGCGCAGAGCCGACAACTCGTCGAGGGCTTGCGGGGAAAAGGCACTTTCGACGAAGTCGACATAATAGGGCCTCAGCGTTTCGTCAGAGGGCCCGAAAACAAGGATGTTGTCGATCCTGTTGGTTGTCTCGTCTCCGATGCCAAACCGGTTGAGAAACTCGAAAATTTCCAGGCTGTCACGACGAGGCTGGGTCAGGTTGGCCCCGAATAGGTTCTGGAAGATATCGCCTGAATGCGCCTTGCCGGACCGCAACAAGGGTCGGACATCGACAGGCGACATCAGTCTGTCTTTGGCAAGCGGGTGACCCAGGAGCATGTTTGCGATCAGCAGTAAGACACGCCTAATAGGTGTGTGAAGCTCGTTGAGATCCATCAGTTCAAAAAGCTGCCTGAGGCGCGATCTGAATCGCGGAGAAGACAGAATCTCGTAATTGCGGCGTATGGGACAGGCTTCCGAGAAAAAACCGTCAACCTCAGCTTCGGCATAGGCGGCCGCCCAACCGGTATGTCCGATGATCGCCTCGAGTGTCAAATCGAGGATCGTCGCACACGAGACCGTGCTCAGGTTGAAGAATGCCACTTGGCCTTGGCTTGCCGGTTTCCCCTCGACCAGACAGGCCTCAAGAAGCTCATAGCTTTCGTCGGACAATGGCACCTCGACAGCGCGCCGCCATGTATCGAGAAGTTGGCCATCATTGGCCGCTATTACAAAAATGAAATCGGGATCGGGATCGAAAAAACTGCGGTTGACGGCCCCAAGTAAGGCCGGCTTACCGGACCAGGCCCCGTAAATTCCGTTCGCTGGCAGTGCGGTCAAGTCACGGATGATCCCGACCGTGCGCGCACGACCGCCCACGACCGCCGAGATCTCCTGATAGATTTCGTTCGCAGTCCATTCGCTTGCATCCCCGCCCAGCTCGGTCCAAAGGCGCCCACAAAGTCGGCTTTTCCCGTCGCCCGCGGTGCCTGTGAGAACTATAGAGCAAGACCGGCTGACATCCTTGGAGACCGCAGCGAAAAGATCCGTTTCGAGCGGATGGACAAAATCCAGCGGTTCAACGTCGTAACGACGAGCAGACCGCCTGATCTGTTCGTCGTACATGTTGTCATTCCTGGAGATGGGTCCGTATTGCTTAACGAAGCGAACCCATCGGCTCCCCAGCCCATTCATCCGCCTCTCCCCCCTCACTTGTCCGCGCGACCGTGGTTATCCCTTCGCGCAGCGTTCGTTTCCGATCTAGATCGAGCATACCAGGCAACCGTCGCGTAGGTGGCTATCGTCCTCAACCTCAAGCCCCCCCAAGGTCTCGACGAGAGACAAGGACTTGCGGTTTGCCTTCTTGCGTGCCTGTGCCTTTTCCCAGTCAGCCTTGATCTTTGCGACTCGTTCCGGTTTCGCTAGTTCGCGCAGCGGCTCGTTCTGGCACCAGAAGAATTGCTCGCCGAACTGGACAGCCTTCTCCTCGTAGGCCTGTGCCAGTTCGAAATAGCTGGGATGGGTTTCGAGAAGCCGCACCCACTCGATCTTCTGCTGATAGAAGCAGAAATAGCAGCCGGACCGGGAGCGGCCCCAATCCATGTAGGGCGGAAGTCCCAAGCCCGACTCTTCCAGGATCCTCATAATATCGGACCGCACTAGCCCGTCGTCCTGGAATGGATAAACCGCCAAAATGTTCGGCTTTGTGCTGATGTAGCCAGACCGATTCTCGTCAGCCCGAAGGCCCACGTAATTGATGACCGGCCCGTCCCCGACATAGGCCTCAAACGGCTTTAGCTTCAGCATCTTGGTGCACCACCGCCGATGGTTGGACGGCAGCATTCCCCTGTAGACGGTCAGCCAATGGTCAAAGCTGTCGACAGGCGTCGTACGCACGATGGGCTTGCCCAAAATGGCCTCGAGCCGTCCGATATAGTCATATGTCTCCGGCAACTCCTTGTCGGTGTCGTGGAAGATATATTCGATCTCTGGAACCCGGTCGCGCAAGTAGATGGCGAGCGCGGCACTGTCTTTTCCACCCGATAGGCTCAGAATGTGGCGTGGCGGCTTTCCGCCGAAGGCGGTCGATATCTGTTGAGCGTAGTCAGTGGTCATGAGGTAGCCTTATCTCGGACGCGTCGGCAGTAGTGTCTTCGTCGGACGAAACTTGCCGAACACGCTCCAATTCCTCCCACAGGAGGTTCGCAAGAATCTGAATTCGCTGCGTCTCGCCTCGAGGCAGCCGCTTTGCCAACGCCTGCAAGGCTTCCTGATCTCCCTCGTCGAGCGAGACCGGGTGCAGGACCCGCACCAGATCCCTGCCATCCCCCCTGGTCAGGTTCAGCCGGATGGCGTCGATATCGGGACGATCCTCCGATGAAGAAAATATCGTGCTCTCGACCCTGGCGAATATTTCCGCCAGGGCGCCAATCTCTTCGGTGAAACGGACCTCGTCGCCGGGGAGCCAACGACTGGGCGGCTTGGCCACCACGAAGCTTGCCAAAGATTCAGCCCATGCCTCGTCGTGCAGAGCAGGATCCCGCAGTCGCAGTGCAAATGCCCGCAAGCGGGGTTCACGGGCCGCCAGGGAAACCCGAGCCGCCCGCGATGCCAGCGTCACGCGATCGAAATGCTCGGGATCCTGGCCGATCGCCTCGCTCGTCGCCTTAACGATGCGCTTGATGAGTTCGCCATAAGTGTTCTGCAACTCCGCAACGGCATCGGTGAAGCGCGCTATGAAATCATCGATCGAACCGCCATCGGCCTGATCGATCTGGAATGCGGCAAGCCCGCAGGCGTGGGGCAGGTCGGCAAAGAGCAAGCTCGCCGGTTCGCGAGCCGAGAGCAGCGCATCACGCACGGCGAGCGTCGTTGGAGAGAGAGCTTTGGTCCTGCGTGTGTATTCCGGCAGTTTAGCCGCGAACTGACAAAGCTGTGTCACAACATCCAGCAGGACCGGCTGGCGCCCTTCAACGCCGGTGGCAAAGAGACTGGCGAGCCTGACGAAAACGTCCGATCTTACGCCCTTAACGCTACAATATTGGATCTCGAATGTCTGCGGGGCCTTTGTGAGACGGAGAAATTCCATCGCCCCGAACTTTGGGAGGAACGTCCCGTTCTCATAGAGCGCGAGCTCATGTCCATGCTCCTTGATGACCAGAGCCAACAAGATCGGAGCCAAGCCGTTTCGTACACCGAAGGGGCGACCTGCCAGCCTGGCAAGAATGTCAGCGATCTGAACGCGGCAGCCGCGGCCTTTGCGTACCAGCTTGAGGATTTCAGTCAGGCTGGGGCGCAGATGGAGTGGATCCTGGGATGCAAGAGGGGTCTGGAGCACGAAGCCCTCGCCTTGGGCGACATGCAACGCGCCCTTTTGCAGGACTGACAAGTACATCGACTTTTCGGGCGGCGACTTGCGTTCATCGATTCCGAGAAGAGCCTTCCCCTCGGAGTCGAACATGCCCTCGATCAACCGCATGCGAGCTGACGCCGCCGCGCTGCTCAACACGTTGCGATTGACCAACTCATTGGTCACCCGCGGAGCCAGGGGATAGAGGTCCGAGCACAATTGCGAGACGATTTTTGGCAGATTGCCGACGTTTTCGAAGGGTTGGCCTTGATAAACCCACTCGACTCGTTCACCCGTGCCAACCTTTGTTAGCTCTTCGAACTGGGCTCGCAATGCCTGACGACAACGCGTGATCTGACGCTGCACTTCCGCAGAAGCAAAATCATCACTGGCGAGGTCCGGAGTATTGCCCTCGACCCACTGCCATATGACAACGTCGCGCAAATAGGCGGCAAGATGCCAAACAGGAGGAAGCAGGCCGATCAGGATCGTTGGCTCGCCGGCGATCTGCGGCGCGAAGGCTGCTTCCCTCGCGATCTTTTGATGTTCCTTCTGGTCGGCCAGCGACAAGATGATAAGACCGTCCGCCTCTGTCGGTCTGCTCGCAGCCGCGGCAACGTCCTCGACAGCCGCGTAGCGAAGCTCGAAATAGCGCATCGTCCCCGTCTCGAGATAGTGCCGGCGGGCCAGCACCATTTCGCCATCAAGAAGGCCGCCCAGTGCAGGGCCGACCGCCTCGATTGTCCCGACTGCTCGCCTGGCAGCTTCAACCGCTCCCTGCAGATTGATGCTCGATGTCGGCCAGAGCCGGTATGCCCCGGTGCCGCCGCGCTCAAACAGCAGTCCCGATCGACCGAGGCGTTCGATTGCCTCGTTGACCTTGCTGGGACTGAACATCGACAAGCAGGCTACAACGCTCTTGTGCGTCGGGAAGAGATCGTCCGAATCCAGGAGGTTCAAGATCCCTACGGTTTTCAGCACCTTAAGTTCAAGAGGACTCGCGTCAATACAAGCGTCGATCGTGGCGACGATACGGAGCCACTGATTTTGGTAGTTCGCCGCCGACAGACGATGTCCAAACGAACTGCGGACATAATCGTAGAATTGGGAGACGTCGAACCAGCCGGACCCCAACGGCGTTGTCTCGGCAAAGGCTTGCAAAGCCATGGGTTCGCTGGAAAGCAGGAAGCCGAAAAGGGAGCGCTCGCTTTGCCCGAACTGGGAAAAGAATCGCACCATCACCGGGAGGAGGGATGGGTGCAATGGGTAAAAGCTTGCCGCATCGATGTTAAGGCCACGCCCACCCAGCCATCCGATCTGAACAGCACCTTCAAGCGCGGCATTTGACCGAGATCGTACTTCATTAGAGAGCTTTTGCTGGTCGATCCCGAGCGCGCCTGCGATCAACGCGGCGGTATGAACCAGGGGCTGGTCGAAGACCACTTCCTCGAACCTGCCTGCCACCTTGTCCCACTCGTGACGGAGAGTCAGGGGCAGGCGCTCGGCATATGCTTGAAAGCCCTGGTGCAAAATGCCGACGAGCAAGAAAGGCCGATCACCACTTCGAGACGCCATCTCGCCAAGGCGCTGGAGTGCGAAAACGTCTTCATGGTCCGGGTTCATCGCCGCGTATTCGAGCAATTTACCCAGTTCGTCGATGACGAGCAGTACGCCAAGACCGCGGTCGGTGGCGCGCTTGACCAGTTGAGCAATTAGCTGTTCCAGCGCCCGCACCGTGCCCTCAGTTTCACAGACAGCAATGCTTGCCTCAATGCGAGAGTTGATCAGATCGGTGCTGCCCTGCTGTACCAGGCTTTCACGCACGCCACGCGCGACTGCGGTAGGGATGCCTTCTCGACTGCCCGTTACCAGGATCGGCAGAAAGTGCTTGTGCGCGGTTCCACTGTCCCAGCCAATGGCGTTCACGACCCGTTGCACGTCCTTCGCGTTCGGGTCGCAGAGAATGCGTGCCAGCACAAGGGCGAGGCTCGATTTACCGACCCCGTAGTCACCCGTGATGCGCCAAGCCCGGCGCTTCGATCCATCCCGAGTACAATCAAGCATCCGATGCAATGCGTCTGCCATGGGGGGCGTGACGATGTAACCTTCCAAAGCCGCGGGGTCCAGAAAGTCCTTCTCCAATTGGGCAGACCGCAGGAACCGGCCTGGCGCGGCGAATACCTCGGAAATTCTGGTGTCGGCCTGTTCAACCATGTCTGATCGCCCCATTCTGATAGACTGCTCTCGCGTTCGCCTTGATCATCGACTCGCGGGTCAACAATCCCTGGATGGCAGAGGGGCGATAGCTGAAACCATATGTTCCGTCGCGAGAGAGTGTCTCCAGGCGCGAGCGAACGTCTTCTTCGGGAAGCTTGAAGGCCTGTCCAGGCGCGCCCGGTGCCGAAACGACAGTCCTGATGAGCATCGTCTTTTCCGCCGGAGCAACGCGATCCCAATAGTCCAGCAGCGCATAGGCAAAGAGATCGTTCGATATCTCCGGCTTGGGTTCCCGTCGAAACGCGTAGACCGGCTCCCATCGTCCCGTATCACTTCGACGTTCCCCAGTCTGCTGGAGAAGGCGCAACTCAACGAAAGGGCCGTCAAGGGAGTCTTCGATGCCAACACGCGCGCTTCGCGCAGATTGATAGGTGTGCAGAAAGACATCCAGATGCTGGCTCAGTGTGACACTTGAATGGGTATAGCCGAGACGTTGGGATTGTCTGAGGAACGCGGTCAGCGCCTCTGAGCGGGAAAATTCCGGATAGGGCCACGAGCCCAGGAGGTAATTCCAGGCAAACAGGGCGGGCGCGGCGGCAGAGGAAAGGGTCCAGTGCAGCAGCCAAAGCGTCTTGGTTTCTTCGAGGAACGGGTCGCAGCCATCGTCTCCGAAAATCACATCTCCCAAATCTGTGATTGCGTGGGTCCTGTCGGCAGTCGGCCGCGCCACTCCCATGGCGTCCACCCAGAAACGCAGGGCGCGGACCATATTCTTACCGATACCCAACTCGACCATCGCGGCGTCTTCATTGAAGAAGATATGCGGATCTGCCTTGATCGCACGGTAGGCTTTGGGTAGCCAAGCATAGCGGCAGGCAAACGTCTCGTGTCCAGAAAATCGGTAGCTCGGTTGTCCCTCGGACAGAGCTAGGTCAAGCATGGTTTGCTCCAGAGAAACTCGCACGCAAGTCGTGTACCGCATCTGCGATCAATGTCACCGCAGCCTCGACGTCTTCCATCACAGTCCATCGGCCAAGACCGATCCTCAGGCAGCTTTCCAGCAGCGCATCCGGTAAGCCCATCGCCCGCAAGACGTGCGACGGCTCTTGTGCCCCAGTGTTGCATGCCGACCCTGTAGAGACCGAGAGCTTGCCTCGCAGTCTTGCGAGCACCACGTCGTTCGGGGCGCCTGGTACGGAAAAATTCAGGTTGTGAGGAAGACGATTGGACAGGTCACCATTGATGACCACGCCTGGCACCATGGCAAGCAGGCGTTCCTGCATTTGATCGCGCAAGTGTCTGAGCCGCGCGCTCTCCTGAGCTCCTTCAAGCTGCATAATCTCGCACGCTCGCCCCATAGCGACAATTCCGGCAACGTTGGGTGTCGGGCTATGTGCGCCCTGCAGACCGTAAACCACCGACCGATCAAACCTGGGAGCAACGAGAGCACCGATCCCTTTCGGCCCATATACCTTGTGTCCGCTCAAGGCGACATAGTCGAACATCTCGTCCTCGATATCGAAAGCCATACGGCCAATCGCCTGGGTCGCATCTACCAGAATGGCCGCTCCATGATCGTGACACGTCTTGGCGATCCGCCGCACAGGGTAGATTGTCCCGACTTCGTTGTTGGCGGCCATGATGCAGACCAAGTCGACACCTTGCGAGAGCACCCCCTCTAGGCTCGTCCAGTCCAGCCGAGCCTTGTCATCCACCAAGACCCAGGACGTCTCGACAAGACCCATTCGTTCGGCTCGCAAGACGGTGTCAATCACCGCCTTGTGCTCGACGCTCGACATCGCGATGCGCAGTGGCCCAGGGTGCACGGCGATCGCATGTGCGATGGCAAGTTGAATTGCCTCTGTAGAACCGGATGTAAAATGAACGTCTTCGCACTCTGCTGACACGATCTTTGCGACGAGAGCTTTGGCTTGTAACACCGCGTAGGCGGCTTGCTCGCCGTGAACGTTTTCTACGCCGTTCGCATTCCCGAAGTCCTCTGCCATCATCCGGATTGCGGTCTCAAGAACCCGGGGATCAACAGGGGTCGTGGCGTGATTATCCATGTATATCGGCCAACGTTCGGTAACGTCGGCAACTGCTAAATGCGGGAGAAATTTATTCATTGAACGTCGCCTTGATAGCGCCGCCCGTCGAAGCAGTTGGAAACTTCACGCTGATCTCCACTGTACATCCGAGCTGTACAAGCCAGCGCAATAGTTGATCTGAACTTACGCTGTCACTTCGACCCGACAAGACCTTTGAGAGCGTTGGCTGGTCGGTGAAACAAACCTTCGCCGCCCGTGTTTGGCTGAGTCCAGTTTCGGCGACAACGCGACCAAAGATCGCGCGCAAATCCGAACGCACCACCTGGGTGACGTCAAGAAGATCGTTGGCAATCACTGCGCGTAAGCCTGATTGTACCACAATTGCCCCCAGCAATGATTCGATGCAACCATTATGGGAAATTTTCCATAAGCTTGGCAAGGGTATCCCTTTGTCGTTGGCTAATAATCAAGAGGTTTTCGGCAGCTTTTTGCAGAATTATCTGAGTTATGCGGCTTTCGTAGTGTGTAGACCATCTCTGGAATCACGGATGAAGGTAAAAGCCTAAATATTATGTCGATTTATTTTTGATGTAAAATTGCCAACACGCAGAATGCGATTGTCATAAGCGAGTTAGTTCTAAGTTAGCCGGAAAGTATGATGTGCTGTATCCGAAATTTATTGAAACTAGTTCTTGGGGTGAAATGCAACGAAGGCGCGAAATAATTCAATATCTCCGCGCAAAGTGCACTAACTGAACGCAATCTATAGAATGACAAATCATTCCGCGGTCGTAAAACATCCCTGACCTTAAAGCTGTTGACGTTCCTTGATGGCTTCAACCCGGGGCTTGTCTAAATAGATGGCAAGGTCGATGAGATGTCCTTTCTTTGCGCATTAAAGATATATCTCCATGCGGACAAGAGGCAATACGATGTCGTCAGCGGACACTTTGCGGATAAACTTGTCAGTGGTTAGGACCGAAAAGTCCCGTGCTATGTCTTCGGTTGGGGGACCGGGCGGCCCGAATGCATCGCCATGAGCAGGAATGCGGTGTTCATGGTTCTGGACAAGAAGGCATAACCGTAAGGGAGAACGGTGGCCGACGACGCGATGTGAAGCTGAGTAGCGCAGAGTGAAATCAGAAAGACCGTTCAGAACACCGGTCTGTCCAATCGCAGACACGCAGCCGTGTTTTGGCAGGGTCCTGCGGTGAAATTGGATCTTATGAAGAGTGAGAGTGCGGGCGTGACATCCGTGACGGGTTGAAAGCTGGAGGAGAGCCTCCGGTGCTCGTCGTGGAGATATTTCCCCATGACCCAGGTTGAGTTTCTCGATGGCCGCAGTAACGCGCGTGGCGGCTACAAGGTGGACGTCACGCGCGGCGAACTGATCGATCGCGTGTCGTCTGAGTGGTTTTCGCGTCCGGACGATGAGCGCTATCTGTCGCTGGACGACCTGACCCGGTCGGTTCGCGCGCGCTCGGAGAGCAGCCGGTCCCGCGTCGTGGAGAGCGCGGCGATCCATGTCGAAGCGAACCGCGACAATCCCGAGCGGATGGTGCTGCATTTGCCCGGTGCGGAAGCGCCTGTCACCCCGACCCACTGGTCCTTCGGGCAACTGGCCAGCATGGTGGGCGCGCCGGCGGCCTATCTTCGCCAACTCCCTGCGGCACTTGCCAGCATCAACCTGCAATACGGTCTGGCCTCGAACCGGGCTGAACAGATCAAGACGCTGGAAACCGACAACGGCCGGGTCGATCTGCGCGCCGCCACCGGTCCGGATTACGGCAGGATCCATGACTTTGAACTCGCTGAAGCCGTGCAGAGGATCGCGGGCAACGGCACGGGCGATACCCGATGGAAAGTTCCCGGCGTTCTCGACTGGTCGACCGGGATCTACAATCCGCACGTCGATGTCACCAGGGACACGACCACGCTCTATGCCTCGGACCGCGATATCTTTCTGTTCCTGGTCGACGATCTCAATCCCATCGAGGCAGGCAAGCTGCCCGACGGGTCACCGGACATCTTCTTCAGGGGTTTTTATTGCTGGAACTCCGAGGTCGGTGCCAGGACGCTCGGAATCGCCAGCTTCTATCTGCGAGCGGTTTGTCAGAACCGGAACCTCTGGGGTGTCGAGGATTTCCAGGAAATCACCATCCGTCACTCCAAATATGCCGCCTCCCGCTTTGCCCACGAAGCGGCACCGGCTCTCCAAAACTTTGCCAATTCTTCGCCGATGCCCTTCATCAACGGCATCAAGGCGGCACGTGAGCGGATCGTCGCGCGCGACAATGGCGACAGGGCGAGCTTCCTGCGGAACCGAGGTTTCTCGAAAGCCGCAACAGTCAAGATCATCGACACGATGCTTGCCGAAGAAGGCCGTCCGCCGGAAAGCATCTTCGATTTCGTGCAGGGCATCACCGCGGTCGCCCGGGGCAAGCCTCACCAGGACGCGCGGCTCGAGATGGAAGGGAAGGCAAAGAAGCTGCTCGATCAGGCAGCCTGATTTCCGCGGAGCCGGAGATGCGTCTTTGCGTGTTTCCGGCCTTCCGTATTTGCATTTTTCCGGTTTTGCGGGTTTGCGCCGCTCTCTCAGAGGAAGAGGGCGGCGCGACGCCTCGTGACGGGTTGAGGGCTTTGGCAGAGTGCGGGCCGCCCGTCGGGAGACGTGACATGACCCGACATCAAAAGACATTTGCTTTGGAACCGCAGTCCGTACCGCTCTCGGCCGAAGAGCAAGGCGTCATCTATGAAGCCCGCCAGATCCTGCTGCGCCACCTCAACCTGAACCCGGTCCTGTCATCCTGGCAGGCGGTGCTGGATTATTGCGCCCTCACCATCCGCGGCGAGGTCGAGCGGTTTCATGTGCTTTATCTCGACAAGAAGAACCGGCTCATCGCGGATGAATGCCTCGCGACCGGAACGGTCGATCACGTTCCGGTCTATCCCCGCGAAGTTCTGAAACGGGGGTTGGAACTCAACGCGACCGCGCTGATCCTCGTCCACAACCATCCTTCCGGCGATCCTGAACCTTCGCGCGCCGACATTACGATGACCAAGGAAATCCAGACGGGCTGCAAGGTCCTGGGCCTGATGCTGCACGATCACATCATCGTCGGGATCGGCCAGGAGGTCAGTCTGCGCGCGCGGGGAGACATCTGATTGTTTTCTTCTGGTCCGGCTGTGCCGGGCTTACCCGCCAGGAGGCGCGGCCCGGGATGGTAACATGCAGAGAAGCTGCCCGATCCAAGGCCCAGATTCCCGCCGAGCCGGAGATGCGGCTTTCCGTGTGTCCGGCTTTACGCTTCTATCCTTTTCCGGATCTCCGATTTTGCGGCGCTGCCCTCCCAGAGTAAGAGAGTGGCGCGTTGCTTCGTGACGGTTTTTGAGTTGAGAGAGAGGCTCTCGGCGCCGTCGCGGAGAAAAGACCATGGCAAGTGCCAACCAGAAAATCACCCTCGCATCCTCGCGAGACATTCCCTTTAACAAGCTGGAGCTCAGCCAGGCGAACGTGCGGCGTATCAAAGCCGGCGTGTCGATCGAGGAACTGGCCGAGTCCATCGCCCGGCGCGGCCTGATCCAGAGCCTGCATGTCCGGCCGGTCCTCGATGGCGAGGGCGCGGAAACCGGACTGTTCGAAGTGCCGGCCGGCGGACGGCGGTTCCAGGCTCTGGAGCTTCTGGTCAAACAGAAGCGTCTCAACAAGTCCGCACCGGTGCCTTGCGTAGTGTCCGATGCCAATGACGGCATTCTGATCGATGAAGTGTCGCTGGCGGAGAACATCGAGCGCGCACCACTGCATCCGCTCGATCAGTTCCGCGCGTTCCTGTCCTTGCGCGAAAAGGGCATGAGCGATGAGGAGATCGCGGCCGCTTTCTTTGTCTCCGCTCAGGTGGTGAAGCAGCGCTTGCGGCTCACTTCGGTCTCGCCGTCTCTGCTCGAGGTCTATGCCGGGGACGACATTACGCTTGAGCAGCTGATGGCCTTCACGGTGTCCGATGACCATGCCCGTCAGGAACAGGTCTGGGAGGCACTCCAGCACAGCTGGCAGAAAGAACCCTACCAGATCCGCCGCATGCTGACTGAAAATACGGTCCGCGCTGCCGACCGCCGCGTGCGTTTCGTTGGACTGGAAGCTTACGAGACGGCTGGCGGCGCTGTCCTGCGCGATCTCTTCGAAGACGATCAGGGGGGCTGGGTCGAGGATGTTCCGCTCCTGGAACGCCTTGTTGCGGAGAAACTGAAGGCCGAAGCGGAAACGGTGGCCGCAGAGGGCTGGAAGTGGATCGAGGTTTCCGCCGATTTCCCCTACGGCCATACCCATGGCCTGCGCCGCCTGCAGGGGACGCTCCTGGATCTGACCGACGAGGACCATGCAACGCACCAGGCTTTGCGGGACGAGCAGGACCGGTTGGAAGCGGAGCACGCGGAGGCAGACGAACTGCCCGATGAGGTGGATGTCCGTCTCGGCGAGATCGAGGAAGCGCTGGAAGCCTTCGAAAACCGGCCCTTGCAATACGATGCCGGCGAGGTCGCGCAGGCCGGTGTTTTCGTCAGCATCCGCCATGACGGGCAACTCGCCGTCGAACGCGGGTTCGTGCGTCCGGAAGACGAGGCCACTGAGGAGTGCGAAAGCGGGGATGCTTCCGAGGAGAAAGATGATGCCGGCAACGAGACAAACCTGACTACCCACCACACCGTGATTTCCGTCGGCGGCGAGGTGGACCAGCCGGAGGATGAGGTGGACGATGGCATCAAGCCGCTGCCGGATCGTCTGGTGACAGAGCTGACCGCCGAGCGAACGCTGGCGCTCCGCAACAAGCTGGCGAACAACCCGTCCATCGCCTTCCTGGCCGTGCTGCACAAGTTCTGCCGGGACGTCTTCTCCCGCTACATCTCCTATAACCCGACTATGGAAGTCTCTGTGCGCAACACAGGCTTCTCTCTGCAAGCGCCCGGGTTGAGCGAGTGCCCGGCGGCGCAGGCCATCGAGGAGCGCCACAAGGCATGGGAGGCGCGCTTGCCGGCGGACGAAACAGCTCTCTGGGATTGGCTCGTCTCGCTCGACGGAGCCGAGCAGGCCGAACTCTTCGCGCATTGCGCTGCCTTTGGGGTCAACGCCCTCTACGAGAAGGCAGATCGCTATGGCGGCGGCACTGTCACGGCATATGGCATCCACCAGCGCCTCGTTGAAGCCAACCGTCTCGCACGGGCGACCGGGCTCGACATGGTGGAAGCCGGCTGGGAGCCGACGGTCGAAAACTATCTCGGCCGTGTCACCAAGGCCCGTATTCTGGAAGCCGTTCGCGAAGGCGCCGGCGAAGACCGGGTTCAACTCATCGATCATCTGAAAAAGGACGACATGGCCCGTGAGGCCGAGCGTCTGCTCGCCGATACCGGCTGGTTGCCGGAACCGCTTCGGCTACCCGGACAGCCTGTCGATCAAGCGGCCGAAGGGCCCGATGCCGATGACGAACCGAGCGAAGAGGTCGCAGCGCCCGTCGAAAACCAGGCGGTCGTGATCGCCGCGGAATAGCCACCTCGGAGTGGCTTTTTCCGTCCCAGACCTCATCGGAAAATCAAGCGCCCGGCCGATCCCTTGTGATCGCCGGGCGTTTCCATTTCCGTTTGCTAAAAGGGGCTCACCCATGAATATTCGGCCTCCCGCCGCCACGGCGAGGACCATGCCTCCGTCCTCAGAGGAAACCAGCTGATGTTCCGACAAGATGCATCGGATCTGGCATACCGCCTTGGCCGTGAGGCCGAAGCGGTATGCCGGCATTATCTTGCCCTCGGCCGCCGGCAGGGCAATTACTGGCAGGTCGGAGATGTCCGGGGCGATCCCGGCCGGTCGATGTTCGTCCGCTTGCACCAGACGGCCAGAGGTCCCGCGGGCAAATGGAGCGATGCGGCGACAGGGGAACACGGGGATCTGCTTGATGTGATCCGTGAGACGCTCGGTCTGACCGATTTCAAGGACGTTGTGGAGGAAGCACGCCGGTTTTTGAGCCTGCCGCGTCCAGCATTGGAGTCTGTGCTTCCAGCGGGAAGACAAAACTGCCTGCCTGTGCCTTCTGGATCGCCTGAAGCCGCGCGGCGGCTCCTTGCCATGGCGAAGCCAATTGCCGGAACAATCGCAGAAACGTATTTACGCAATCGCGGCATTACGGCTTTCAACGAAACTGGAGCCCTGCGCTTTCATCCGCGTTGCTACTATCGTCCGGACGAGACTGGTCCGACCGAGGGTCTTCCGGCCATGATCGCCTCTGTCACCGACCTTACCGGCCTCCAGACGGGCGCGCACCGCACCTGGCTCGCTCTGGACGGATCGGACAAAGCCACCGTCGATCTCCCACGGAAGGCGATGGGGAACCTGCTCGGGTCCGGCGTGCGGTTCGGCAAGGCGGAAGACGTGCTTGCTGCGGGCGAGGGAATCGAAACAGTGCTGTCCGTTCGCACTGTCCTGCCGCGCCTGCCGTCGTTAGCGGCACTCTCGGCGGGCCATCTCGGTGCCATCCTGTTCCCCGATGGCCTGAAGCGCCTTTACATCCTGCGGGATCGCGATCCCGCCGGCGACCGGGCCTGGGACACCCTGATTGCCAGAGCGAATGCAGAGGGGATCGAGGCGGTCGCGCTGACGCCGCTGCTGGGGGATTTCAACGAGGACATTCGGCATCTGGGGGCCGTTGCCTTGAGGACGGCTCTGCAGGACCAGCTTCATCCCGAGGACGTCGGCCGGTTCCTCGCTGCGTGAGGCCGTGGAAGGGTAAAAAGACCGGTCCGGAACAATTCCAGCGCTGCCGTCATTCCTGTCAGGTCTCCTTTGCCTGAGGGGAGGCCGCCCCCGGCCTTCTTGAGAGGGCAGGCGGCCCACAAGCGGACCGACCGGGCAATGGCCGCGCTTCGGCTATTTTCCGCCGCGCGCCGGTGGCGCGCTTTGCATCGCGAGACAAAATAGCCGGGCTTGGCCATCCGGAGCCTTCGCCTTGCTCAGGTGCCCGGCCGAACCGCCCGTGGGCTAGTCGCTACCACGAAGGCCGCGATGGGCGCGGCACTTCCGGCAAAGGAAACCCGACATGCCTTACCAAGACCGCGACAGGGAATTTGAACCGGCCCAGGGCTCTTCACCAACCGACCACGCTCTCACCGAACTCCAGCTCTACGGCTGGCGCCCGTTCCAGGACGAGCCCGACCCGAGGCCTCTACCGGAAGCCAACGTTGTCGCCTCGGCCGTCGCCGATATCTTCGATGCCCTGGTCGCCACGCTTGGCGAAACACGCCTCGAGCCCGACCTCGGCGAACTCCTCTGGGGAACGGTCAACCTCTTTCACCGCGCGACCACCCGGATCGAGCGGGACCTCGATGGTAACGAACAAGCGCAAAAGCGTCTCCAGCGCGAACAGGACGGCAGCGAGGTGAAATCCGTGGAGCTTGAGCGCCTGACGGCGGAAGGGCAGAGCCTGATCGAGCGCCGGAACGCACTGGAACTCTTCCGCGATCTCGCCACGGAGAGCTTCGAGCAGCACCAGGGCAAACCGTGGCTCCCCCGCAACGGCTCGCGGGTCAGCCATCGCAATCTGACTTCGGCGATGATCGACAGCCGCGACTTCCTGGCCGCGAAACGCCGGGCGGAAACCGAGATCCTGCTGCCTGCCGGTCCCAGGATCGCCATTACCGGCGGGATCGACTTCAACGATCACCGGCTGATCTGGGCAAGGCTCGATCAGGTCCATGCCAAGCATCCCGAGATGGTGCTGCTTCATGGCGGCTCGCCCAAGGGAGCAGAACTCATAGCCTCCCGTTGGGCGGAACATCGCAAGGTGATGCAAGTGGCCTTCCGCCCCGACTGGGCCAAACACGCCAAGGCCGCGCCTTTCAAGCGCAATGACGCCATGCTGGAGGCGCTCCCGATCGGGGTTCTGGTCTTTCCCGGAACGGGCATTCAGGAAAACCTCGCCGACAAGGCCCGCAAGCTCGGCATCCCGGTCCTGAAATATGGGGGCGGCGCGTGAGCGCCCCCTTTTCGTTTCCGACACCCTTGACCCCGGACGTCGTCCTGGAGTCAAATGATCAGACTTGCAAAACCGGCGAAGCAGCTTAGTCGCAGGCGGAGCGTATCCATAGGCAGCCTGTCGTGATCCCTCAAAAATCACCGACGCCGGAGGCTGTCATGACGCTCATTCTGCTCGCCATCTCTCTTTCCATCATGCTCTGCATGCTCGCCTTCAACTTCGCGGTCTACGCCCTGCCGGTCATGGCCGGGATTGTGGTGTTCCAGCATGTCCATGCCGCTGGCATCGGTTTCGGCATGTCGGCGCTTGCGGCGCTCGGCAGCGCGGCATTCTCCGTTGGTCTGGTGATCGCGGGACTGGGCTTTGCCAGGAACTTGCTTCTGCGTCTGGTGGCGTTGGCAGTGTTCGCTGCACCGGCGGCGGTTGCCGGCTATGCACTGGCCCATGGACTGGTGAAACACGCCCTCGACTCCGCGGTCGCACTCAATCTTCTCTGCGGAACCTGTGGGTTGATCGTCGCTGTCGCCGCGATGATCAATCTCAGCGCGCTCGGCGAGAATGTGCTGTCACGGTGACTAAACTTGAGCAGGAGACCTTCGAGGCGTTTCCAGCTTCGCACGTAATAAATACCGAACGCCCTTGCTGGGGACATATGGCCTTCTCTACCAAGAACGAGCTTCAACCGGTCTGTGATGGTCCGCCTGATCGTGGCCAACCTGGCAGGCTTTGGAATTCTATGAGTCGACAAACGTTTCGGTGTCCAATGGAGCCGCGCCGGAGCGGATTGATGGGTACCGTCACCGTGCCGGACGCAAACTTCATGCATTCCCGCGACTTGAGAGCCGGTTCCTCGTTTTTCCACAGGACCGGTGCCAGGGGCCCAAGCCCGGAACCATTCGCGCAATCTCTTCTCACCATGGAAGTCATTGCGCATTTGCCGACTGACGAAGTGGCCCGTCACCGGCATTGAGAGTGGGTGGCGGGACTGCCGATGAGTTCCTGCCAGCTGGGATGATGTTTCTGCACCGTGTCTCCGAAGACGCTTTCCCGAAAGATCCTGTCCCTCCTCCTGAGTGACTCCCTAAGCCCGTTCGGTTTCGGCCGGCAACCCCCGCGGCGGGACCCGTGTTGGCGCGTACCTCGCCTGCCCGCACCTCGTCCCGCCTTGGGGGTCGGGCGGATGCCAAGGCATCCGTGCAGGCCTCTCCCGACGGTCTTGGCCGGGCATCATCGGAGGGACGGTCCCTCCGGTTGAAGCAACGGAGACTGAACATGCAGAACATCGTCATCCTCGCCGGCAACATCGGTCAGGTCCCGGAAACCCGCACCACCCATGGCGGCACCTCTATCACCCACTTCACCCTTGCCACCTCGCGCCCACGTTATTCCGAAGGCAAGGTGATCCGCGACGCAGAAGGTCACCGCGTCCAGGACACCGAATGGCACCGCATCACCTGCTTCAACGGCCTGGGCAAGACGGTCCAGCAGTATTGCGAAAAGGGCATGAAGGTCCTGGTCCGGGGCCGCATTCACTACACCAAATGGACCGATCAGGCGGGCGTCGATCGCTACGGCTGCGAGATCATCGCCGAAACGGTCGATTTCCTGAGCCGGGCCAAGCAGACCGGGAGCGATGGTGACGAATCCGGTGACCAGGACGAAATCCCGTTCTGAGGCGGGTATTTTCGGCCCGGCGGAGCAATCCGCCGGGTCATTGAAATCTCAACCGCCCGATCTCGGTACTTCAACAATTGCGAGGAGACTTCCCAGTCGATGTGCGGATCCGTCGGAACAATCATTTGTTACTCTTGCGAGAGCGACTGGAAGGGGCCGTCTCCGATCATCTGTCTTGACCGTCTCGATCTGGAAAAGCTGTCATCGCTACACAATACTCATACTCACCGGTCTACTTGCATCGCCACACCAAATCTACACCCAACATACTGCAAGTCCCTACAAGGCGGTGACTCTAGTGGACATCCTGCGCTGAGGCTTTGAATTGATCTTTTGCCGTCAAGGCAAAATTGGCTGGTAGCTGCAACCCGAGCGATGAAGCCAATCGTCTTGGCAGCATCGTTCGCCAGAACTTGCTTTGTTGGTCGAGCAATGCCGTATCACGCTCGAGATGGAGCTTTGGGCATGCCCCCCAGCAAAGCGGCAGAAATGAACAGGCGCTGCACTTTTCATTGCGTGTCGGATCGAAGTCGTCCCACCATTCTTTTTGTGTGGCCTGCAGTGCCGTAGACTTTGCGTCGAGTTGACCGACAGCGCGGTGAGGTTCGGTCACCTGCAAGCCGCAATTGTAGAGCGAGCCATCGGCACCAATTACAACGGAATTCTCGGCAATCGCAGCACAGACGGACCGGCGCGGATGTGGATAACGATCCAATGCGGCTGTCTTGTCGAGATAGATCTCCGGGACGAAGGCGCGGACAACGTCCCTTGTCGCCTCGAATTCCGCGTAAGCTAGCTCTGTCTTGCGAATAAACTCAACCTCGCTCGAATAGGGCGTCAACTTGGCGATCTGCAGCTTTGCCCTCGAGCCTGGCTCGAACCAACCGTTCGCCATCCCGAACTCGGCAAGGGACACCAAATCCGCGCTGTTTTTTGCGCTCAAATTGAAGCGTATATCGACAGTCACATCCGTTTTCAGGGCACCGATCAGTCTGATCGCGCTCTGAAACTGATCCTCACCGGAAAACTCGCGCCGATAGCGACGCACCTTGTTATGGGATTTCGCAAATCCATCGAACGTGATCTGTACGCGCTCTATCTTATTAGCACGGGCGAACGCGAGCGGATCGTCCGGCCATAGCGTCCCGTTGGTCAAGATAGATGCCGAGTAGCGGCATTCGAGATCCTTGCAGAGCGCCTGGAGACGTGACGAGGCCCCTTCCAAAAAGGATCGGTTCAACATGGGCTCGCCGCCGTACCAGTCTATGTGAAGCGCGGACTTTCCGGAAGAGGTAAGAATAGTCTCGACGTGCCGAACGATCTTGTCGATATTGGTAGTCTCGAGCTTGGCCTCATTACGTTTCTGAAAGCAATAAAAACACCCAAGATTGCAATTGTTGGTCGTGGTAACCGTCACGATAATTGGAGATTCGGCCTTAGTCTCCAGGAAGAGTTCCCGGATCTGCTTTATTTCGTCGAACCCCTGTTCAACAACAAACCCCCCGCTCAGCAAGGACTCTGACAAGGTCTCCCTGAGGTTGGTCAGATCAATCTTTGCCGGATGATTACACAGAGCGAAACCGAGATCCCCAGCGTCGCTTCCCGCAAAATGACACGATGCGCCCGTGCGCGCATTGTAGAGAATGACACTGCCAGTCTTTGTGGGGATCGAGAAGTTGTAACGTGACGTTGAATACATGACACGCCGCCAAGCTTCAGCTTTCCTCGATCAACGCCACGCAGTAGGTTGTCTCATGGCCGCAAAGTGTCGCCAAAGGCTTCGATTGCCCCTTCTCGTCGGCAACTCTGATGTCGATCTGCTCGATGCTTGCGCCCGGTTTGATCTTAATTGTCGGCTCGTTCTCAGTTGACTCGATCAAAGTAATCTTTTTCATGGCCTACGATCCTTCTCCATGAAGATCCGTCAACATATGATCAACTAGAGCGGGTAGATTAGCAAGTACAATCGACCCAGTTGCTCCACAATCTAACGCTGCGCAATCACCGCTACCTTCTTCGACAGTCGAAATTGTCTTCAATAAACACGTGTCAGATATCCCGGGCGGCCATTCGCCATCGTCCGCGGTTCAACCGCGAAAAAAATCCATCACATTGGCGCGTGGCGACCGGGCCGTTTCCGCACCGGCAGCGCCCGAAATGACCTTCTGAAGTATGAGCGGGGTCAAGAGACCGATCTGGAATGCCGTCAACGCCTGCGCTTGGCTGCCAAAATTCAACCAAGTAAAAGCCCCCGATACAAGTATCATCAGCGCTGTTATAATCCAATACATTGCGCTCTTGAGATATTCGGGAAACCGCGGATTTGTTCTTAGGCCATACCAATGAACCAACTCGGCGACCAGCCCTCCGAAAAGGCCAACCAGAAAAACGCCAAGTGCGGTGGTCAAAGCAACTCCGCCGCTCATACCCAATCCTCCAGTTCGACTGATCATCGACCCAAGTACGTTTGTAGTATAGCTGCTGACCGCTTTTCCAGTCCGATCTTCATGGGTTCGCGGTCTCGGTTGCATTTTTCTGTGGAGGGAACCTTTGCGTTAGCCAGCGCAATTGCGGTCCTTCTGTCCTGCGATCCGCCTGTAAAACTCCACGATGAGGAACTTACCCGTGGATCGTTGGAAGACATGTTTCGAGGTTTAGGATCCAACGATAAGCAGGGTCACTGTGAACTCATTCTTGTGTTGTCGGGCCATGGCGACCAAATCGATACAAAAACCGGGTTTTGTACGTATGAGGCGCACCCTGATCGTGTAGACCTCACAGGCCGTGAGCTCGCATGTCTGGTTATGCTTGCCCGACCAGCCAAAGTGACGGCCGTGTTTGACTTCTGCTATGCTGGCGGCGTCGCGCAGGATTTTCGAACCGCGCTGTCAGATCACTTGGGTTGCGAGAATGTTCTGATTATTGCGGGTGCTTCGTCGCAGCAACTGGCTTACGAGCACCCCGCTCTCGGCAGGGGGCTGTTCACGATCGCTCTGCACGAAGCACTCGTTGACAAGCGGCTCTTCGCACTTGCGGAGGCGGCCGAGGCTACCCTGCAAAAATCGTTCTTGGAACCGGCATCGTGCGACCTGGCGCGACTCTTTGTTTTCGCAAGAGAGCGCACTGAACAGCTCGCCTATCTATTCGCCGGCGGGCGCATGCAAACGCCAGCACTGTACGGCGCCGGTCATCTTGCGCTTAGGTGGTCAGACGAAGCGGTCGGGCCGCCAACGGCGCCGGAATCGAGGCGCGCGTTAGCGCAGCGCGTTCGACGTGTGTTTAGCTGGAGCGCGACCATCGTTCTTACAGTCAGCTTGCTTCTCTACTTCCTGCAGTACCACATCGCTGTTCAGCCGAACGGCTGGATCGAGTTGCGGCCTGGACCTCCCTGGATGTCTTCTTTGCTTCCGGACGCGATGGGATCGGGAGTGCAGTTGGCGGTCGCCGTCGACGATCTCGAGCCTGCGTCACCTCGCTGGGATGATGAGCGGATCGTGGCACGGACGACTTTGATGCGAGGAGGCATAGGCGGGTTTGTCAATCACCCGATAGGCGATCAAGAGAACTGGGAAGCTCGGTTGGCCTCCGAGTTGTCTGAGGAAGCTGCACGGCGAATGGATTTCATCTCGTCGCACTCGGAGATGATCGACGTCTGTGAGTCTAAGGAAATTCGGCGTGACCGGTTCCGCGACTTTCAATTCGCGCTCGAAGCTGCATTGCTCGACCGCGGGCGGTCGTGCCCCGCCAGCTATTTTCTATTGAACGGTCCCGAGATCAACGATCTTTATGACGTCGAAGACGTTCGAATGGTCGCGGACTTTGGCCTTTCAAAGCTTTCCGATCAGGCTGTACGGATATACTTGGCCGGACTTGCTCTGGCTTACAGCGAGACTCGCGATGAGGAAGAGCGACGGCGCGCATTGGAAGCAGCAATATTGCTGGTCTCCTTTCGGGCAGAACGCGGTGTGGTGAGATCACCGGACTGGCTCGCCTTCTTACGGTTCGTCGAGGACGTGGCGCGAAGTCCCAGACTCACAGTGCCACCGAACGGTGCGGTCTTTCCACGTCTAGATAAATGTGGAGCGGGCTGGTGCGAATTGGCGATGAAAACTGCGGAGTATTTCGCGGCAGGCCCTGAGGCGTCTGGCATGGGCAGCGCCGCCGGCATGATGATGTGGCTGATGGCGAAAGACTCGGAGCGTCAGCCAGCGGAAGGTGACGCAACACACGCTTGGTCGCTCCCGCCCCTCCTGCTCCTAGCTCGCAGCGGTGGACTAGAAGAACGGGACCTCGATTTAATCATCCGGCGCTTTGGATTGTTTGCGGTGAGCGACGATCTTTTCTTTCTTGATCCAACGTGGTTGCCAAGGTTCGCGCGCGTCCTTCCTCTGAGTGAGGAGTGGACCGTTCCCTTGTGGCGCTGCGCGCTTGGCAAGACTGACAACTCACTTCCCTGCTTGCCACTCGATTCCGCTCTTGCTGCACGCGTATTAGCCGCGCAGGGCCGCTTCCTGAGCACCCAGGGCTTGGCTCAGCTCGTCGCGCGACTTGACGATGGCATTAAAGACCAGCGTGATGTCGTAACCTATGCCTCCGAGATAGTAGACCTTGCGTGTTGGGCGCCTATGCCGGACCGCTGGGTCGCAGGTCTGGAGAGAGGCGTTGCGTACGACGTTCAGATAGCACCGCCACGGGCTGCAGATCCGCTAACGGGCGTCCAAATCATTGAGGTAACAGATGTGTCGGTCGCACAGGCACTGGCGGCATCGGTGAAGAGTGATCACGGCAGCACGCCGGCATCCATAGACCTGCTGATTCGATACGCATCCAACCACTTGTCGTACACGGGTCTCGATGTTGTTTATCGCGCATTGGCAGATAAGCTGCGACAGACGAGCGATCCAACACCGTTTGACCTCGCGCGTTCGCTCCAGGGTTCAAAATCCAGTGCTCAGGCACGAGCAGTTCTGCTGCGCGCCCTAATAATCGCAACGGAGCATGACGTGCTTAAGGACATCCGCGTCGTGAGTGGCCCCCGTTTCTGGCGCCTCGATGCGGTCCTGGCCGCGCGCGGACAGCTTGGCGACTACCAGTTTGAACTGGACCAATACTGCGATTAAATAAAAGAACTTCATCTTTTAGCCAGGGATCGGATCGATTTAGCGTCCAAGAATGGACGTGATCGCACAGGCACAGCAACGCCGCACAGTTGAGTCCGGCCTAATTAGTACTGACGAGCAAGCGCATATCGAAGCGAGGTTTACAAATATTTCTAATCGTCAAGCACGGACTTCGAATTTTCTGAACCAGCAGAGGTTCGTTTCAGCAATTGCGCGGCTTCTACACCGAGCACTTGCGCCAATCTGTCAACGACATCGATGCTGGCGTTGTACATGTTGCGTTCCAAGGCGCTGATGTAGGTCCGATCAATCCCCGCCTCGTGCGCAAGTTCCTCCTGTGACAGGCCTTTAGCCTGCCGCAAAGCTCTCAGGTTTTGCGCGAACACCTCTCGGATTTCCATAAATCCGAGAGCAGCGCCTTGAAGAGTATTTCACCACGGAGTATTCTCTACAAACGAACTTCGGCGGGCTTGATCCTCGGGTTGCATTCGTACGCTTACGCAGAAATCTCTGAGTAATCGACGGTTATTGCGGGCCGAATTCGTTGTTTTTCGCCCGTTCCGATGCGCTGCGTGCATCACGCGATGCGTTGGGCGAACCTTACAGCCATTCTTAATTGTTGTTACAAAGAGATAGGCATCACCGCTTTCACGGCGGTACCAGGTAAAGGGGGACGCGCGATGACTGAGCCGGGATTTCTCGATCAGGCACCGGACACAAATCAACTCACCGACTACGACAAAAAGCACTTCAAGCTTTATATGCGTCTCCTCGACGCCAAGGCGGACGGTGCAGATTGGACAGAAGCCGTCCAGGTCCTGTTCGGCCTTGATCCGGACCGCGAACCCGAGCGGACACGGCGCATTCACGACAGCCATCTGGCACGCGCGCAATGGATGACGGAACACGGCTACCGGCTGCTCCTGGCGGAAGGCGAGGGGAATTGACCTCATTTGGCGATGCATTCCGCGCATCATGTTCTCCCAACCCAAGGGGTTCCAATCCCTACTACAACTTATGATGGTTCCGGCCTCCAATTGCATGTTTCCTGCATTTCAGGAGGTTGCCGATGGTGCCGGATGTTTCGCAGTGGCGTTCAGCCGCTGCGTACGAATATTTTGACGATTCGAGTGTCCCCAACCTTTGCTGGGAGGGCCTCAGACGAAGTTCTAATTATCAGCGAGAATTTGCAGACCTGAAAGCCGAAGGGAGGTCTCCTGACGAGATGGACGCATTGCTCCGCGCTCGCTGGGGGATTTCGTTTCGCAACAAGTCCGGATTTGACGGCTCTGGATGAACCCATTCACTGGGAGCCGGTTGCCGATACGTCGAAGCTTATCCTGAAAAAAGCGGTAACCGGGTTCAGAACGGACGAAACTAGCCTTTTCAATATTCAAACCCTCCGCGGCGGGATCACCCGTCATAGCCCTGATGGAATGCATGTCATCCTCGGAAAAGGGCTGAAATCCGTCCATCTTCTGCTTCAGGACACTCACTTTACCGAATATCCGCTCACTATTTTTTCCCCACTGGACCACAGTGCGCGCGCCCGGCACAGGGCAATGGGGCGCTTCCTGGATTTCCTCGAAGGCAAAGAGATGGGTGCGGACCGCCGACTTACCCCGCAGAAACGCCTTCGGTTCAAATCCATGTTGCGGGCGGTTGATGGCCGCTCAAACGGTGCCTCCTATAGGGAAATTGCCGAAAACCTCTTCGGCGCCAGGCGGGTGGCGTCAGAGCCATGGAAAACCTCTCCCCTTCGCGACACGACCATGCGGCTTGTACGGGACGGCCTCGCCATGGTTGCCGGCGGCTATCTGGACCTGCTTCGCCGCTAGGAAGCCCGAAAGTTCGAAGGGGTGCGATTTTCGTCCTCCCATCTTCGCACTCCCTCTTCGCTTCTTCCCTCCGCCATCGTGACCTCCATCGGCCGCTGCTGACCAGCGGCGCTCACCAATCCCTGGAGGTTCGACCATGCCCGATCCGCTCGCCGGAATGCCGCCGCGCTTTCTGCGCACCCCCGAAGCTGCGCGTTTTCTCGGCCTCTCCGGCCGCACGCTCGAAAAGCATCGCACATATGGAACGGGCCCTGCCTATCGCAAGCTCGGTGGCCGTGTCGTCTATTCGCTCGAGGACCTGCAGGCCTGGGCCAATCGGGGCGCTGTCACGTCGACTTCCGACCCGAGCGGGCAGGTGCTTCCGGCCAAGCGCCACAATGCGCAACAGACAGACGGCTCCGGCCGTGCCGTGCGGTGAGGCGTGCCGTGATGGACCGCGAGTCCCCTTCACCTCACGATCAGCTCGATCTTTTCCGGGCGCTGCCCGGAGATCTTGCCCCGCGCGATGCGCAGGATCTGATGGCCTATCCCTTCTTCTCGCTTGCCAAATCCAGGCGCTTGAAGCCGATAGACTTCAGGGCAGGGCCAATCGTCATTCGTGTCGAAGCGGTGGCAGAGCACGGCATGGCGACCATCTGGGACGCGGATATCCTGATCTGGGCCGCTTCGCAGATCGTCGAGGCACGTGATGCCGGTCTTCGGACCTCGCGCCTGATGGCGGCCACTCCTTACGAGATCCTGACCTTCATCGGGCGGGGTGTCAGCCGGAGGGATTACGATCGGCTCAAAGCCGCTCTCGACCGACTGCAGTCGACGACAGTCGCGACCTCAATCCGTCAGCCGACCGAACGGCGCATGCATCGCTTTTCCTGGATCAATGAGTGGAAGGAGAGGGCCGACCATCGTGGTCGTCCTCTTGGCCTCGAGTTGATCCTGCCCGACTGGTTCTACGCCACCGTTCTCGAAGACGCCCTCGTGCTGACCATCGACCGCGCGTATTTCAGCCTGACCGGCGGTCTCGAGCGCTGGCTTTACCGGCTCGTACGCAAACATGGCGGCCGCCAGGAATATGGCTGGAGCTTCTCGCTCAAGCACCTCCACGCCAAGTCCGGCAGCCTCTCACCGCTCAAGCACTTCACCTACGACCTGCGTGACATTGTCCGCCGGCAGCCTCTGCCGGGCTATCGCCTGGAATTGGTGCGGGCGTCAGATGCGCCACCGCGCCTGTCTTTCGCGCCGACCGGTGAGGCGTCTGTCTCCCGCACATCTCGTCAACGCCGCACCAACATTCGATCTGGGGGAAAGCTGTGAATTCACTCGTGCTATCAGGGACCGAAACTGTCGTGCCATCGGGGACCCGAACCTCGTGCTATCGGGGACCGAAATCGGCAAATCCGGCAGCAGAAGCAATAGGTTATTCGCCCCGTAACTTTCCTAACCAGAATTCCTTCGGAATTCTTCTAACGCCGGCGCGGTTTTGGGCCTCTACGGATAAGTCCCCAAAGTGTCGTGGAGCAGCGACATGATCATCGCGTTGCTCAACCAGAAGGGCGGTGTCGGCAAGACGACGCTGGCGCTCAATCTCGCGGGAGAATGGGCAAGACGCGGCAAGCGCGTCACGCTCATCGACGCCGACCCGCAGGGATCGGCTCTGGACTGGTCGGAAGCTCGCAGTCGGGAGGGCCTGCCGAGACTGTTCGGAGTAGTCGGGCTTGCCCGAGACACGCTGCATCGGGAAGCTCCGGATCTCGCCCAGAGCGCCGATCATGTCGTCATCGACGGACCGCCCCGCGTCGCTGGCCTGATGCGCTCGGCGCTGCTCGCCGCCGACCTGGTTCTGATCCCGGTGCAGCCATCGCCGCTCGACGGCTGGGCGTCGGCGGAGATGTTGGCTCTCGTGAACGAAGCGCGGATCTACCGGCTGCAGTTGACGGCGCGCTTCGTTCTCAATCGCTGCGGCGCCCGGACCGTCATTGCCCGCGATACGGCCGAAGCCCTGTCCGACAACGATCCGCCAGTGCTTGTCCAAACCGTCGGCCAACGTGTTGCCTTTGCGAGTGCCGCGCAGTCCGGCCGGCTTGTGAGCGAACCGGACAAGGTGACGTCGGGTGCCAGGGAAATCGCAGCCCTGGTGTCGGAGATCGACAGGCTCGGGATCGAAAGGTCCGGGCCATGAGCAAGCAGTCCAACCGCCAAGGCTTTGCATCGCGGCCGGCTGATCCCGAACGTTGGATCAAGTCGGCTGAGGGCAAATCAAATGCCACAGTCGCGAACGGCTTTACCGCCCGCCTTACGATCGACGTGACACCCGATCAGCGCGCCCGGATCAAGATCGTGGCCTTCCAACGCGGCATCACCGTTGCCGACATGCTGCGCGATCTCTTCGCGCGCGAATTCCCGATCACCGACGGAGAAAAGCCATGAGCGAGAAACCGCGCCGCAGATGGATGGGCAATCCCTTGCCCGATGACGTCACCTCGGAGATGACCTTGGTCGAACTCACATGGGAAAAAGGCAAGATCGAACACTGGATCCGTTTCGGCCGCCAGTCCTATGAGCATATTCTCAACGGTAGCGACCGCATCGTCGGGTTCGCGCCCGGGTCGATATTCTGTTTCGTCCGTTGGGCGGCGAACGGCTACGGCACCATCGTCTCGCGCATCGATATCTTGAGTGCGGTCGGACGCGGCGCCCCTTACCAGACATTGCCCTTCGTGCGGCCCGGCGGGGAATTGCTTCTGAAGATCCATGGCTGGCCGAAGGTTGAGCGGGTGCTGCAGGCAATCGACGCGATCGAGACGCTCGCCATCGAGCCGGCGGATGCCTCACCGGACTATTGGCGTCATCTTCACAACCGCCTGACCGTCGGAGAAGAAGCCCATCCCTATACGCGGCCCGAGCATCACGCCTGGCTCAAACGGCGGCGGGCACAATGATGCGCAGGCGTAGATTTATCTTCGCGGGAACTGCCTTGTCCGCCGCGCTCACCCTGACGCCAGTGGTAGTCGATTGGCGCCCGCGCCTGATCTGGAATGCCTCGGCAAGTGTGCCGGTCGGGCTCTATTTTGCGCAATCCGTAGGTCGTTTGGAGGTCGGTAATCTGGTTGCCGTCACGCCGCCCAAAGAACTCACCGACTTCCTCGCTCAACGCGAATACCTTCCGCGTGGTGTGCCATTGATCAAGCACGTGCTCGCGCTGCCGGGCACCGCTGTCTGTCGCAAGGGGGCGACGATTTTCGTAGACGGCAAGCCGTTTGGACAAGCGCGGGAACGTGACCGGTTGGGCCGTTCTCTGCCGCGCTGGCGGGGTTGCGGCTTGCTTGCTGAAGGCGAAATCTTTCTCATGAACCCGGACGCGCCTGACAGTTTTGATGGCCGGTATTTCGGGCCGCTCCCGGTCACCGCGATTACCGCAAAGCTCACGCCGGTCTGGACTGACGAGCCCGCTCACTTCGAGCAATCACCGAACCGCCGCCCTCCTTCCCGATCGAGCGGGCAGGGGTAATGCCATGCGTCACACTGCCTACCTTCTCCTTACCGGCCTGTTCCTCGATTGCATTTCGGCTCATGCGGAGCCGGCAAGTGCCGAGACATTCAGGTTGCGAGCGGCAGGTGATCCATATGCCGCTCACATCGCGGAAGCTTCACAGCGTTTTGGCGTTCCGGCGCATTGGATCAGAGCGGTCCTGGACATGGAAAGCGACGGCAATCCGAATGCGGTCTCCGCCGCCGGCGCCATGGGGCTGATGCAGGTGATGCCCGAAACCTGGGAGGAACTGCGCATCCGATACGGTCTCAAGTCGGATACATTTGATCCACACGACAACATCCTCGCGGGCACGGCGTATCTCCGGGAGATGTTCGACCGGTACGCCGACATCACTGGCATGCTTGCCGCATACAATGCCGGTCCAGCGCGCTATGACGCCTATCTGGAAGACTGTCGAACATTGCCTGCTGAAACGCGGACTTATGTCGCGCTGCTCGCCCCGGCACTCGGCGGCCATCCGCTCCTGGACGTCAGCGGTACATCCGCTTGTTCGTCGGATTGGCGCGACGCACCTCTCTTTGCGGGTAGTGAAACCGCCGATGCGACGGCAAATCGGCAGCAATACGACGGTAGGTCCAGTGCAACCCGGCGTGCAGCTGAAATTGGCCACAGGTACGCTCGTTCCGAGACGGATGAAACTCTGTTTGTCTCCAGATCTTCAGGTGAGGGTTTTCGATGAGCGCGGTCGACGGAGCCCGCACTCTGGAGTGCATCTGCGCAGGACTGAGCAGATTAGGGCCGGCGGCGTGTGACGCGGCCGGGGGATGGCGAGATAAAAGGGCGCAAGGTGCGCTTGGGTCGGTCGGTTGTTTTTGCTTGTCTTTTTGTTGTGTTTCGCAATGTGCTGCCAAAATCCGCAATCTGCGCTCAACGCTTATCGTTCTGAACTTGCTTGGATTTTTGCACCTTGCGGAGATGCATCATGTCCGATGAGCACGATTTCCGCATCCGGCCCGGACGCGTCCGGTCATCGCGGGCGCAGCGGACCCGCCCGTTTATTGCCCAAGCACTGGCGGCTGCCCAGAAGGCTGGCGGACATGTGTCGCGCTCGGGCCGGATCAGCACCGGCAAACAGTCGCGCTTTGGACGCGGAAAAAGGGCGAGCGTTCAGGCCAATAGGTTGCTAACCGGAAGATCCCGTGTCGTGGTCATCAAGACGCGGGTCGTTCGGCATTCAGCGCGATCCGCGCCACTTTCCGCGCATCTCAAATACCTTGGCCGGGAAGGGGTGACGCGGGACGGGGAAAAGGCTCGGATGTTCGGTCCAGGAGACGATGCTGTCAATCCGATGGAATTTGCCGAACGCTGCAAGGACGACCGGCATCATTTCCGTTTCATCGTCTCGCCGGAAGACGCCTCGGACCTTGCAGATCTCAGACCTTTCAGCCGGAATCTGATGTGTCAGATGGAAAAGGACCTCGACACAGACCTCGACTGGGTCGGCGTCGATCACTGGAATACGGACAATCCCCATGTCCACATCATCCTGCGTGGGAAGGCCGACGACGGCAAGGACCTGGTGATCTCCCGGGATTACATTAGGGAAGGCATGCGTGCCCGCGCCCAGGATCTGGCGACACTGCAACTCGGACCGCGCACCGACCTCGATATCCGAAACCATCTGGAGCGCCAGGTCGAGGCAGAGCGCTGGACCCAGCTCGATCGCCAGCTTGTTCGCAACAGTCGCAGAACCGGCATCATTGACATGGCGCATGACCCGGCCCAGCAGCCGGATGAATATCACGCCCTGAAGGCTGGACGTTTGCGCAAGCTGGAGGCTCTTGGCCTGGCAGATCAGGTCGGTCCCGGTCAATGGGTGATTGGCGACGGTGCGGAAGCAACACTGCGCGAACTCGGCGAGCGTGGCGACATCATCAAGCGGATGCACCGGGCGTTGACCGATCGGGGGATCGAACGTGGGTCGGCAAGTTACGTCCTTGCTGCAGAGAGCCTGGACTCGTCCATCATCGGCCGCCTGGTCGAACGCGGTCTGGACGATGAGCTGAGGGGATCTGCTTATGCCGTCGTCGACGGTGTCGACGGGCGGACCCACCACATCAGACTTCCCGCCATTGACGCCGCCGGCGACAGCGCACCGGGGTCAATCGTTGAACTTCGACAATTCAACGATACACGCGGACAGCGGCGTGTGGCGCTTGCGGTCCGTTCCGATCTCGACATCGAGCGGCAGGTCACCTCCTCAGGCGCAACCTGGCTCGACCGGCAGAACATCGCCCGCGAACCTGTTGCGATCTCGGAGGGTGGTTTTGGAGCTGAGGTCAGAGACGCTCTTGAGCGCCGGGCAGAGCATCTGATTGAGGAGGGCCTTGCCGAGCGGAAGGCTCAGCGTATCACCTTCGCCCGAAGCCTTCTCGAGACGCTACGTCGACGCGAACTTGGTGCCCTTGGCGAGAGACTGGCAGCCGAGACCGGGCAGCCATTCAGCCGTTCTGCTTTCGGTGACCATGTCGCCGGCACCTACCGCCAACGCTTCGACCTCGCCTCCGGCCGCTTCTCCATGATCGATGACGGTCTCGGCTTCCAGCTCGTACCCTGGACACCCTCACTCGAAAAACACCGCGGCAGTCATGTCTCCGGCATCACTCGCACCGATGGCGGTGTGGACTGGAATCTCGGGCGCAAGCGCGACTTGAGTATATAGAAAGTAAACATTGAGCCAATCAGTATTTCATAGTGCAACTTTTGCAACTAGCGTTGAAGAATAGGTAAGAATTTTGCAAAAATTGATTTTAATATATATTTTTCTCGAGTATTTAATAAATTCTTTTTCAGAAACCGAAAATCAACGGTTTGAAAAGCGTACAACGTAAAAGCGCATAAAGCGGGTTAATAGCAATTATTACGCAATATTCTATCCCACTCTTCAGCAAATGCAGAATCGGAGTGAATGGATTAGTTGAGTGGCCGGGGCTTGTTCGACTTAGCATTGTAAATTAAGGTGTTTACCAGATGATATTCTTCTACTTGATCTATTGTAGTGGGGGTGGTGGCTGATGGCTTCGAATGATCTGGTCGGCTTAGAAATTGGCAAAGTGGTTGTCGACGAGCGTGTTTCAAAGCAGGAGATGGAAGCGCACATCGCGGCCATTCTCATTATGGCGCAGAAGGACGACAGCCTAAGCACCCAGGCCAAAGCGTTAGCAAAGCAAGAAGGTGTTTTTAGTATCGATCGCGGGGCCAACGTCGGCCTCGTTGAAGGTACTTTACTTTATACATTTGTTGTTGCTGTCGGCAAAGGTGCAGCGTCTGCTGCGGGTGCAATCATTGTTAAGGAATTGTGGGGATTCGTTAAGCAGCGACTGCAGCGGCGTGATCCGACTGGAGTTCGAGAAGTAACTGACGGAAGAGCTGAAGGTAATTGAAGAGTTTTCCTGTGTCGGTTCGAAAGTTCGATCTAGACTACTCCGGCCCTGATCGAGACTTTCGGGTGCGAGCTTACCTGCGCGCTAAAATTGCTTGTTGTTTGGAAACCCCAGCGCTCTTTCCCGGAAAGGACATTGGCCCTGCCGGGTATGAGCGCCTAAAAATGATTTACAGGTCGCTACTACTGGAGATCGACGAAACGGAAAATCTCTTTGAGGCATATGATAAACTTACAACAATAGCAAATGACCAAATATTGTCGGCTGTGGGAATTGTGAGGGAACAAGCTATAGTCCCCAATTCCTCGCAAACTGATGAGCAGACTAAGCATTTTGAGGACTTGGTACAGCGCTTCGCGTATTGGTTCGGGAATGGTCGAATTTGCTCCTGTGAAGTTTGCAAGAATGATCACGACCCATTCGACCTCCCGCCAGCGAGTTTTAGGCAAGACGATACGGACCCTGTGTCTGCCTGCCTGCGACGGCTGGTGCGAGAAGTTGAGCTCGCGCGTTTCTTTGTCGAGCAGCTTTATGGTGAATTATTGCCGTCTGGCGGAGTACGTATTGATATTGCATTTGCTAAGCCGGCATCGGACCAACTTCACGTAAATGGGTCTACGCAGTATCGTGACCCAAAAGCAATGCGTCGAAAAATCCGCGAGCCATTACCTATACGCACAGCAAGTGTGGTGTTGAGCTTACCAAATAAACTAAACGCTGAGACGTTGCATTCTATTCTCTATGTTGCAGCTCATGAACTAGGTATTCACAGCGTTCAGCAACTGGGACTCAAGAGCGCTCCGAACGCGGACGATACAGATCCAATTTTCTCCGAGGGAATGGTCGAAGCAGCTATCCATGATGCGCTGCAAGAGATTATTCGGGAGGAAGAGGGGCACATGAAATTTCTTAAAGCGAAAGCGTATCAAGAAGCGAGCTTAAAGCGGCACTTTCTGCACACATCTCCAACGGCGAGGGGCATGACTGATCCGGTAAAAATTTATATCGGCGCGGAATGTTACGGGCGGTTGAAAACCTTTATAAACGCGGCAATGGCCGCTCGCTTACTAAAGGCAGAAGAATACATCAAAGGTGTACGGCCGATACTTCAGCTTTCTCGAGCTCGTAACGGTGACCGTTGGGCGCGGCGCTTGATGTTGGCTTTCAATCTGCTTCCATTCAATAGCAGGCAGCAGGAACAATTGTATTATTGGCTCGAGAAGCAAATGAGCCTGTTCAGCCCATTAGAGAAGTGGCTTGCAGAACTGAGTGACTGCAAATCCAAGGGAGGTCTTCCTCCTGAGGATGAGTTGGTGCGATTTCTGCATTTGCTGCAGCAAATTTGGCGAAATCCCCACAATCCGCGGTTCCAAACTCGACTGCTGCACGAAATTGAAGGTTAAAATTAGCAATTTTGCGTTGCATCATCGGGCGGCTAGTTATATTACGTTACCTTAAGAAATGTAAGGTAACGTAATAGGCGTGCGATAAATCCGCGACGATAGCCGAAGGAGCATGGTGTGGAGCCGGGGCCAAGCGACATCAAATCGACTCCAAATGATTTGCCGTTGACGCAGGTGCAAAAACTTGTCGTCCGCGCGGCTTTGTCTGAAGAAGAGTTTAGCTATTTGGATTTGGCAGATCTGACAGGTCGATCACTAGGAAATTTACGCAAAATCAAGAGCGGCCTGAATGATCGCTTTCCGGATATTTTTGTAGAAGTTGGGCGGGAAGAAGCGGAGATCGGTCGAAAGTCCAGCCTTTGGTCGGTCAACCCTAAGTACGTAAAGATCCTCAAACAGCTAACTTCAGTGGAAGCAGTAGAATCGCAGAGGCGAATGCCTCGAATCGAAGAGTTTCCAATCCTTGGTCATGTGCGAAGTCTGTTGGACTCTGTTCATGGCGTCGAACCGGACAAGCGTTTTGGCCTTGTCCTAACTGCGCAGAATTTGATTGAACGCACGCAGAAAACTTTCGATGCCGTTATTGGGGGTGGGCAGCACATTGACTCTGTTCTACTGAGCGCTCTTGATGCAGTCCGGAAGAGCGCTGAGCAGATCGATAATGAATTGCGGGGGCGAGATGCTAAAACCGCAAACATGATTTTGAACTATTGCGGCAAGAATGGCGAGGACACCTCAGTCTCTGTGAGGAAAGTCAAACCACTGCGAAATTTGGTCCAATTCATTTGCAGTGCACTTCCGGGTGCCGGTAACAATCACGTTTTTGAATTCGACACAGCCCTAATTTGCAGCGTGGAAGATTCAGGCGCTACCGAAGAGCGCAAGCAGATTTCTCGGGCTGCGGACAATCGTATCTTTCTAGACAATGTAGCGCAGAGCGCCTTCACGACGCTACGCAATGCAACGCGCGTAAAAGCTTATGAAGATGTTGCCAAGTACCTTATCGATAGTCTGTTGTCTCTCGGATTAAAGCCGGATACGGCGACTGCCAATAAGATTAAGGGTGCAGCAGAAATGGACGGTCTCGACCCGCAATTGAAAGAGGAAACTCGCCGGCTGGCGGATACGTTGCAACCACGCGGCATGCTCGCAGGAGACACAAAGGCGCAGCCATTTACTCTCCCAGAGGAGTTTCGTGACTCACTTGCTGACAGGAGCGCAGCATGACCGGTTCACAGATTCATTCCCAAGGAACAGATACCCAGCAACAGATTTCTCAGCATCAGCTCGACTATTTGGGTGAGGTCATCCGACTGCGCCTAATCCAGGAAATGAATGTTCTCGACACTGCGCGGAGTCATGAGGGTAAAGAACAGATCACTTACGTTGCGGATTCAAATATATTCTATTTTTACATCAATACATTTGCCAGGAATGAATATCTAAAGGCAATTGCTTTGCCACAAGTGGCCAAATTGATAAACGATCACGCGACAACTGAACAACATAAGTTATCGAACAGGAGAAATGTATCAACTGCCGTAATAACGGCAGAGTATCTATTTTCTGGGCATCTACCAGGTCAAAACAGATTTCCAATCTACATCACCGACGAACATGCAGGCGAGTTTCAAAAACGTGTATCTGAGATTCGGAACGAAATAGTCGAAACCGCACATACGCTGACCGACGATGAACGACAAAACTTGTCGAAGCGCGTGAGGCGGCTTGCGCGACGCCTTACAAAACTTGGGATGGGAGAGTCGTCGAGCAAGGAGGCGATGGTCACTCAACTTCGAGATATTCTAGACAACAAACTACCTGAACTAATTTCGGATTACGCGCTCGCTGAAGTCGATCGTGCAGTAAATTTACTTCATCTGATGGAGGATGATGTAGCTCGACCACTTCGGCTTGCACCGGGTTTAAACCGTGCGCTTGTTAATCGCAGCCCGGACAGCAAGCGTATAGGCGAATGGGAGAAACTTCTCCAGGATTTTCATGAAGCCGAGCTAAGGTTTGAAACGAAGCGGAACTCGGAAAAAACTAAGGATCTATCATGGAACGTGAGCGCGGATGCGCGGGCGTTGGCCAGATTGGAAGAAATTAACGAAGATTGCCGCAGTCGAGGAATTGCGAATAGGTTCGTACTGATCACCGCCTCGACGTCCATTCTGTCAGCGAGCGTTTTTCGCTTAGCCGAAAAAAAACACACAATTGATCATAGTTTTGTACGACCGCTCATTCAATTCATACCGATCCTCAACTTTCAAGATATGCCTAACTTTGTCAAAAGCCATGATGCGTCTTTCCGATTACGCACCGCACTTGACGGTTTGTTTCAATGGAGGCTGGCAAGTGGTAACGAGGGTTGGGTAATGTTTTTACAGCAACTTGACATACATCTTCGCAATTTAAACCGACTTGGCGAAAGAATTAACTCCGCGAAACAAGATGAAGAAATTATCGCGAGGCAAAAGGACATCCTTATTGCATTGCGTCAGGAAAGAATGAACAAAGTTTTCCAAGGTATGAATTTGGAAACATTCGATAAGAGCCTTCGTAACATAGGTGATCTATGGAGCGGCATGGTCGAAAACGCGATAGGGCTGAATGCGGAGCTATTAGTCGAACACTATAAACGACACCTCGGTCGTCTGGCGGAAGGACTCGCTTCTCTTAAAACAGAGACAAACGTGGCGACCACTTTGAGTGTTTCTTACGAGGGAAAACAATTTGATTTAATCGACAAATTATCTCGGATGCATCTCAAGATGGCGGTGAGATTAATGATGGCAAATCCACATAGCCCATCTGGGCGCCTAATAAAGGTCGTGCGTGGTGCCCGCCCATCGCTGTATCTCGGGGAGGAAGATGAACAAGCTCTTTTCAACATAGTTGATCTGCTAACTGCGGGTGATTTGGTTCGCGCAGAATCTCAGCTTATGAGTTTCATTGATCATGATCATTTGAACTCGGCTGAACTCAATCTTGCAATTGCGACTATCGCTCTACGAGTTGGACTTTGGGATAACGCGGTGAATTTTGCCCGCCAAGCAGAAACTCATGCGATGGAGTGTGTACTCGGCAAAGAGGTTGGAATTCAGAGGAGTCAAAGTTCAAAATTGCTTGCAGCCGAAGCAACCTGGCTTGCGGGAACGGCCCGCCGGATAGCGGCGACCGAATACGCGCGTGATAAACTTTTCGATTCTCGACCAGTCAAGTTTGGTTTGAAGAGAGCCACAGAATATCAAAAGAAGGCGGCAGACGCTTTTAGTTCACTCGACGATTTTCTAGGCCAAGCTCGGAGCGCCACCGAACTAGCACTCATTGATACGGCGCTGATCATGGCTGATTTGGAAAGCGGTGAGCCTGTATTGGAAACACGAGTAATCGAATGTTGGAATAGAGCTCTCGATGCAAACATACGAATAGGTGGTCTTATCGCGAATGAACTAGGGATGAACCTTAAGACGATTGTAACCAGGCGAACTAGACTGATGGCACAGATGGCTCTTGTCGAAACTGTACTCCTAAGTAAATTGCTTAATATTACGATCGACGAAGTGTCCCGGGAATTTATATTATCTATCTCCATCACAGCAAAGGGAGACATGAACGAAATAGGATATGAGTCTTTTTGTTGTTGGCCGGTTTTTTTGGAACTTTTAGATTTCGCAATTGCAAAGACTTCTTCAGCAAATAGCATAGATATGCTCCAGAAGAAGGTCGAAAAGGACATGGAAAATAATGGTGCGATAGCAACGGATTTGGAAAGGAGATTTGCATTTCGGATTCTTAGTGCTTTTAAAAAGGAGGAAAGCAATTTCCGTGTGATCTGAAGGGGACTGGGAGAAATAATTTCATTGTGTATTTGAAACTTTATAGTGCTCTATATTTTTTATTTTTTCGCTAAAGCGCTCTATCATACGTGAGGCGTTAAATTTTACTTGAAATCCACGTGCCGATCATCCGATTTGTCCTGCGCATGGGAGATCGACAGGTGTCTGGAACGAAAATTCTATGGGGTCAAATTGTTGTCGTCACCCTAATCAATACGACATCGATTTGGAGTTCCACACAGTACGTCGCCTGGAGTCTGAATTTTCAGGTGCAGCTCGGAGCCCCATGGTTCGAACTGTCTGGTTGGTCGGTCTACTACCCGCCGGCCTTTTTCTGGTGGTGGTACTTCTATGATGCGTATGCGCCGAACGTCTTTCTTCACGGCGCTGTCATCGCTGCTTCCGGCGGATTTCTATCCATTGCCGTTGCCATAGGCATGTCGGTCTGGCGGGCGCGCGAAGCAAAACGCGTCGAAACCTACGGGTCTGCTCGATGGGCCGACAAGAAAGAGGTGAGGGCGGCGAACCTTTTCAATCCTGACGGCGTCATTCTCGGCTGCTATGAACAGGTCTATCTCCGTCATGATGGATCGGAGCACGTGCTCTGCTTCGCCCCCACCCGCTCCGGTAAGGGTGTCGGTCTGGTCGTCCCCTCGCTGCTGACCTGGCCGGGCTCGGCCATCGTTCACGATATCAAAGGAGAAAACTGGCAGCTTACCGCCGGCTTCCGCGCCAGGCACGGCCGGGTTCTGCTGTTCGATCCCACCAACCCGAAATCGGCTGCCTACAATCCGTTGCTTGAAGTGCGCCGCGGTGAATGGGAAGTACGCGACGTCCAGAACATCGCGGACATCCTGGTGGATCCGGAAGGGTCGCTCGAAAAGCGGAACCACTGGGAGAAGACGTCCCATGCGCTTCTCGTCGGCGCGATCCTGCATGTCCTCTATGCCGAGAAGGACAAGACACTGGCGGGTGTCGCGGCTTTCCTTTCCGATCCGAAACGTCCGATCGAGTCGACCTTGTCCGCGATGATGAAGACCGCCCATCTGGGGGAAGCCGGACCGCACCCTGTAATCGCGAGTGCGGCGCGCGAGCTTCTGAACAAATCCGAGAACGAACGTTCAGGTGTGTTGTCGACGGCCATGTCGTTCCTGGGGCTTTACCGGGATCCTGTGGTTGCCCAAGTGACACGCCGTTGCGACTGGCGGATCAATGATATGGTGAATGGCGCTCTGCCCACAACGCTCTACCTTGTGGTGCCGCCCTCTGACATCAATCGCACCAAGCCGCTGATCCGCCTGATCCTCAATCAGATTGGCCGCCGCCTTACGGAAGACCTTCGAGCAAACTCGGGCCGGCACCGGCTGCTTCTGATGCTCGACGAATTTCCGGCTCTGGGCCGCCTGGATTTCTTCGAGTCGGCGCTCGCCTTCATGGCCGGCTATGGCCTCAAGAGCTTCCTGATCGCGCAATCTCTGAACCAGATCGAGAAGGCCTACGGGCCCAACAATTCGATCCTCGACAATTGCCATGTCCGCGTCAGCTTCGCCACGAATGACGAGCGGACCGCCAAACGTGTTTCCGATGCTTTGGGCACTGCGACAGAAATGAAGGCAATGAAAAACTATGCCGGCCACAGGCTGAGCCCCTGGCTCGGTCATCTGATGGTCTCCCGGTCCGAGACAGCACGTCAGTTGTTGACCCCCGGCGAGATCATGCAGCTCCCACCGACCGACGAGATCGTCATGGTCGCAGGGACGCCGCCGATCCGGGCGAAAAAGGCGCGCTACTATGAGGACAAGCGGCTCAGTGAACGCATCCTGCCACCACCTGAGCCAGCTGCACTCGTCCAACGACAGGCTGATGATTGGAGCGACCTGCCGCTTCCATGTGGTTCTGACGTCAGCCGACAAACGTCGGAGTTTGTCGAGGTCGACGAGGATCCAACCGGATCCGAACGCCGGCACCAACCGGAACTCAGCAGGGTTGAGCCTGTCGAAGCGAAATTACCAAGCGAAAACGAATTCGAGATCGACGTAGTGGACGAAACTGAAGACGACACAGTGCGAAACAGCCGGATGACCAGGGTCATGCAAGGTGTGGCGCGACAAGTCTCGCTTGATCCTGGCGATGGCATGGAGCTGTGACGGCGATGGCGGCTCGAAAGAAAAAGGCTCAGATCTCTGCCTATCTCGACCACGACGTCATGAAGATGCTGTCCGACTATGCCGCGCGCCAGGACCTCTCGCGGTCATTGGTCGTCGAGGCTGCCATTGCCTCCTTTCTGTCGCCGGACGCAGATGAGCGGCGTGAGGCGGCTATCACCAAACGTCTTGATCAGATCGATCGGCGGATGACCAGGCTTGAGCGGGATCTCGGGATTGCTGTCGAGACACTCGCCATCTTTGTCCGCTTCTGGCTTGCGACAACACCGGCGCTACCGGAGCCGGCAGCGCAAGCTGCGCGCGCGAAGGCGGGAGAGCGATACGATGCTTTCGTCACTGCGCTGGGGAGACGATTGGTCAAGGGGCCGAAGCTGAGGCAGGAGATCTCGGAGGATGCTCCAGGCGAGCCAGATTAGGGTTTTCCGATAGTGGTAGCCCTTTCTGGGCCCGAAAGAGGGAGGATTTGATTTCAGAACATCCGTAGAGCGCCCTTGTTTCGTTCATTAGGCGGTTCGCGACCTGAGCGTGAAGGCAGCCTTTTCCGCGGCGCAAATTGGCGCTGAGGACGGGAATGCAAACCTGCTTAAGCGTATTCACCGTACCGTAGCAAGTTGGCACTTTGGTAGAATATCTTCAAAACTGGTATCAATTGGACGCTCAAGTTCATCACCAGCGGCGGCAATTGGAAGCCTGTGTCAACCGTGTTTCACTGCTGCAGACTTTAGCGTGCCTTCATTGATGCCGACGCTTATGTCAGACGTCATCCTCGACGGACATAATGAGATTGTTCCGAAGTCTTGCCACTGCCTTTTGAAGCACGGCAAATTCGTCCGGTGCGAGGCCTGAGGCTGCCACGGTCTGCTTGCCGAAGCCAAAACCTTTCTCCCGCAGGCTCCTGCCTGCTTCTGTCAATGAGACCCAAACAACTCTCTCATCTTCCAGATCTCTGGTGCGGCTCACGTACCCCATTGCCTCCAGCCGCTTGATCATCGGCGTGATGGTGCTTGGTTCCAGATAGAGCTTTTCCGCCAGGCCTTTCACCGTCAACTTGCCGTCCTCCCACAGGGCGATCAATGCGATGTATTGCGGATAGGTCAGTCCCAGTTTTTCCAGAACCTGCTTGTAGGCACGGGAATAGGCGAGGTTCGTCGAATAAATCGTGAAGCACATGAAATCCGCCAATTTGACTGCGTCGGCGGGCGAATTGGTCTGATCAGCCACGGGTTCCTCCATCAACTTTTTGTCAGAATGATTATCACGCAAAGTTTCTTATTGACAAGCATGTAATTATTTCGCAAATGATTATCGTCATAATTTAATAGGAACTGCAGATGCGCTTGATCGTCATTCTGTCCGCAGTCGCAGCAACGCTGATAGCGCCTTGTGCATGGGAAACACCCTTGGCCCAGGCTCCCTGGAATGCGGCAGCCGCGCTGCTTCAGGCGGCATTCGGCTGACTCTGCGTCTTCAAACCTGAAACACGAAAGGAAGAGACATGTTCACCGTCGAAAATATTCTCTACACGGCAAAAACCCATACGACCGGCGGACGGGATGGAACGTCCCGCAGTGACGACGGCCGGCTTGACATCAAGCTTTCCAGACCCGGCAGCGCCGGAGCCGGTACCAATCCGGAACAGCTCTTTGCGGCCGGCTGGTCCGCCTGTTTTGAAGGTGCGATGGGACGGGCGGCCCAGAAGCTGAAGATCAAGATGCCCGCCGGTGTTGCAATCGACGCCGAAGTCGATCTGGGAACGGCCGGCGACGAGTTCGGTCTTCAGGCGCGCCTGTTCGTCAGTCTGCCCGGACTTGACCAGGAAACGGCACGTTCCCTGATCGAAATGGCCCATCAGATCTGCCCCTATTCCAAGGCCACGCGGGGCAACATCAACGTCAGCCTCAATCTGGCCTGACATTTGTTCGCCGAAGCCGGTTTTTCTCCGGCCACGGCTGATTGCTTTGCCCAAGGAAAATCAGATGAAACGCCTTCTAGCAGGACTGCTTGTCGCCGCAGCGGCAATTACCACTCACACAGTCTCTTCTCAGGCAGCAGAGCCTACCGTCGTGCTTGTGCACGGGGCCTTCGCGGATGGCTCGAGTTGGTCGAAGGTGATCCCGCTCCTGCGTGACACAGGACTGAACGTCGTGGCCGTGCAAAATCCATTGTCGTCGCTTGAGGCCGATGTCGACGCGACGAAGCGGGTGATCGATCAAATTGAAGGCCCGGTTGTCCTTGTCGGACACAGCTGGGGCGGCGTGGTTATCACCGAAGCCGGCAACGACCCGAAAGTGGAGTCGCTGGTCTACGTGGCGGCCTTTGCTCCGGACAACGGAGAGTCGATCGCAAGCATGACGGCGGACGCGCCGCCACCCCCGTATGCGCCATATCTGCAGAAGGATGAAGGTGGTTACCTTACCCTGACTGCGGAAGGCGTTCAGAAGCAGTTTGCGCAGGATCTTTCTTCCGATGAAGCCGATCTGGTCGCGATCACACAGGGGCCGTGGTCACAGTCTTGCGTGAGTGCCAAAGTCTCGCACGCGGCGTGGCGGGACAAGCCTTCCTGGACCGTGATCGCCGAAGACGATCACATGATCCCTTCTTCGCTTCAGGAGACGATGGCAAAACGGATCAATGCGACCGTGACGAAAGTCGCGGCCAGCCACGTTGTGATGCTGAGCAAGCCGAAGGAAGTGGCTGAAACCATTCTTGCTGCGGCCGCAAGCGTGCATTGATCGTCGCGCATGACATGAATGCAAGAGGGGCGGCAGACGAATTGCCGCCCCGGACCCGGCTCAAGGAACAATTTGGCCTCAATCAGGTTCCCGGGATCGCACAACTTGAGTGCGGGCAAAGCGTCACCACGAAAATCCCTTATGGAGAAAATCATGTCCAACGAGTTGGATTTCAGCCGTCGTCGGTTCCTCGGTATGTCAGCTTTGACACTTGCAGCCGCCGAGTTCGGTGCGGCATCCCTTGCAAGGGCGGCATCAAGCGCGGGGGCAACCGTCTCCGGCGGTTCCGTTGCTTTCCAGAACCTCAAGCAGATCAAGGCCGGGGTTCTCGACATCGGGTATGCGGAGGCAGGACCCGAAGACGGACCTGCTGTCCTTCTGGTTCACGGCTGGCCTTATGATATTCATAGTTTCGCCGACGTCGCGCCCATTCTCGCATCGCGAGGATACCGGGTCATTGTGCCCCATCTTCGCGGGTATGGAACGACCCGCTTTCAGTCCACGGATGCACCGCGCAATGCGCAGCAGTCCGTGTTTGCCGCAGACATGATCGCACTGATGGACGCCCTCGGCATCGAGAAGGCGATCGTTGCGGGTTTTGATTGGGGCGCTCGCACGGTCAACATCATGGCGGCCCTCTGGCCGGAACGCTGCCAGGCGATGGTGTCGGTCAGCGGTTATCTGATAGGCAGCCAGAAAGGCAACGGCAAGCCGCTGCCTCCGGCGGCGGAACATTTGTGGTGGTACCAGTTTTACTTCGCGACGGAGCGAGGCCGTCTCGGCTACGAAGAGCATACTCGCCAGTTCGCGAAGCTGATCTGGCAGACGGCGTCACCGACATGGAAATTCGATGACGCGACTTTCGACCGCTCGGCCATTGCGCTCGATAATCCGGATCACGTGGCGATTACCATTCATAACTATCGCTGGCGGTTGGGGCTTGCTGAAGGAGAACCTCAGTACGACACCTTTGAAGCCAGGCTCGCCACAGGACCCGTAATCACCATTCCCACAATCACGATGGAAGGTGATGCAAACGGTGCTCCGCATCCCGATCCGGCAGCATACGCAGGGAAGTTTGCCGGGAGGTACGAGCATCGCACCATTACCGGGGGGATCGGCCACAACTTGCCTCAGGAGGCGCCTGAAGCCTTCGCACAGGCGATCCTCGATGTAGCCGCTTTCTAGGCCAAGCCAGGTAATAGGAGTGCCGGACACTGGGACGATCCGTTTCAAAGAGAAGACATTCTACGGAGTGCAATTCTTTATTGAACGATCGTTCCAGTATAGCTATAGTCCTGTGCATGGCGAGAATTAGAGAGTTTGATACGGATGCAGCGCTTGACGGCGCGATTGCCGTCTTTCGAGAACACGGGTTCGAGGGCAGTTCGGCCCAGATGCTGGTCGATGCGATGGGGATCGGGCGCCAGAGCCTTTATGCTGCCTTCGGGGACAAATGGCAGCTCTATTGCGCAGCCGTGCGCCGGTATGGGATGGGCGAATGCTCCGCCCATTTCAACGCTCTTCGAAGCGGAGCCCGCGCACTTGAAGGCATCAAAGCAATGCTTCGTCGCGTCGTTGAAACGGCCAATTCCCCTTGCCTTGGTGTAGGTTCAATTTATGAGTACGGAACGTCGCGACCGGACTTGAACGAAATAAACTCAGTTTTGGCAAAGAGCCTTAAGGACGCAATCGCAGCCCGCATTCGGGACGGTCAGCGGGAAGGCGATATCGTCCCGGATCTCGACCCGGCGAATGCTTCCGAGTTTTTGATCGCAACGATCGCAGGAATACGGGTTGCCGGCCGTGCCGGCGCAGATAGAAGCAGTTTGGACAACTTGGCGGACACGGCTTTGAGAGCATTGAAATAGGTCCTGTTTTTTTGTCCAATTATGGAACGATCGTTCAAGAAAGGAATGAAAAATGAAAGCCGTTGTGATGAATGGCATAGGCGGAGCGGACCAACTCGAGTTCGCCGAACGCCCGGACCCCGTAGCCGGGCCGGGCCAGGCCTTGATAGAGGTTGCCTTCGCAGGCGTTAACTTCATGGATATCGGTGTGCGGCAGGGGATGGCCTGGACAGATGTTCCAGACCCTAAGATCCTCGGTGTCGAGGGGGCTGGCCGTATATTGGAAGTCGGAGCAGGCGTTGAGGATTTCCACCCCGGTCAGAGAGTTGCGTGGGTTTATGCACCTGGCAGCTATGCAGAGAAGGTTGTCATCCCGACTGCAGCCCTGGTTCTTGTTCCGGATTCCATTGAAGATCGCGTGGCGGCTTCGGTCATGATGCAGGGAATTACCGCCAGCCATTTCGCGACAGATTTCTATCCGGTTCAGCCGGGTGATGTTGCCTTTGTCCACGCCGCAGCGGGCGGCCTCGGACTGTTGCTGACACAGATCATCAAGCTACGGGGCGGCACGGTCATCGGACGAGTGTCGTCGCAGGAAAAGGCGGACCTTGCCAAGGAGCACGGCGCAGATCATGTAATCGTGGATCGCGACGGGCAGTTTGTCGATGAGACCTTGCGGCTGACCCGTGGTGAGGGAGTGCATGTTGTCTACGACGGTTCCGGACCGGCAACCTTCCAGGGATCGCTTGATATACTGCGCCGGTCAGGCACGTTTTGTTGGTATGGCCCGGTTCTTGGCGGTCCGGGACCACTCGACATCATGAGCCTGCCAAGAAGCATCAAGATCGGCTACGCGGTGTTCTTCGATCATATACACACGCCCGATTTATTCCGGAAAAGCTCTGCACAGCTCTTTGCATGGTTGTCAGAAGGCAAGATCAAGATTCACCCCGGAGGTGAGTATCGACTGGCTGAAACTGCAATTGCTCACACCGACATGGCTGGCCGCAAGACAACAGGCAAGCTCCTCCTGGTCCCATGAACACAGCCTAGGTATTGGATTTCGATTGGCCGTGCGGTATTCGCGCGGCCAATACTCTGTGTCACGTCGAAGGCAGGACGTTTTTGGAAGGAGATTTGGAACCATAGCCACTCGCCGAACAAGTGTAGCCTCAGTTAAGCTGACTTGCGTGAGCCATAGCGTCACGGCTGGTCGCGATAAATACGTACTGCATCGCAGCAATTTGTAGCTAAAATTGGGCCTTTAGGTTGCCCATTGTAATATACTTACTTGCGCTTTTCGCAGATATATTAAGCCATCAATCTCTCGGTCTTACTCATTGGGCGTAGTTGATAATTTGCACGGTTGCCGGATCGGCAAAAATGACCCTCAACGAATTCTCGCCTCGGGTCGATTTTACCGAACCGGAATAGGTCCACGACTGGGAAAGTGCAAATCTGCGGTAGCGAGCGCCACGTTAAGCAGACATGCTCTTGACAGGGCCGTGAGGACCCTGTTCCGGGCGCCTATTCCCTTCAAGGCAGCGCCCGGCTCAGTTAATACTTCTTCTTCCAATCCCCTTTCGGTTCCTGCCAGTTGTTCACCCGAGCAGTCGGACCACGCTATTTGTATTGGTCTAACCGCCCTTTCCCTGTCTTTCTTCGCCACACTACTCCGCTGCCAAATAGCTATTGAACCCCTCCAATATCAGGTCCTTTTAATCATCCCCGTCCGGGAGCGTTTCTATCGCCCCCGGCAGCAACGGGGATCCCATGGCACCATCACACCAAGACCCGGAAGGTCACGCACGTAGCGCGCGGATGCTCCGCACGGCACTCGGGCCGGCGATTGCCCGTCTTCTGGAAGATCCTGCTGTCATCGAGGTGATGCTGAACCCGGATGGGCGCATCTGGGTCGACCGTCTCTCCGAAGGCCTGTCCGATAACGGAGAGCGGTTGTCACCGGCCGACGGCGAACGCATCGTACGCCTCGTCGCGCACCATGTCGGCATGGAAGTCCATAGCGGTGCGCCGCGCGTTTCGGCCGAGCTTCCCGAGACGGGTGAACGCTTCGAGGGCCTTCTGCCGCCGATTGTTGCCGCTCCGACCTTCGCCATCCGCAAGCCCGCCGTTGCTGTCTTTACCCTTGAGGATTACGTTGCCGCCGGGATCATGACGCCGGCACAAGCCGAGACACTCCGCTCGGGCGTCGTGACACGCGCAAACATTCTCGTCGCCGGCGGCACGAGTACCGGCAAGACCACGCTGACCAACGCCCTACTGGCCGAAGTCGCCAAGACCTCAGATCGTGTGATCCTCATAGAAGACACGCGCGAGCTTCAGTGTGCCGCACCCAACCTCGTCGCCATGCGCACCCGGGACGGCGTCGCCTCGCTGTCCGATCTCGTTCGCTCTTCCTTACGCCTTCGCCCCGACCGCATCCCGATCGGCGAGGTGCGTGGGCCCGAGGCGCTCGATCTTCTGAAGGCTTGGGGAACGGGTCATCCAGGTGGCATCGGCACGATCCACGCTGGATCTGCCATTGGAGCCCTGCGCCGGCTCGAACAGCTCATCCAGGAAGCCGTCGTTACCGTCCCACGCGCCCTGATCGCGGAAACGATCGACCTGATCGCCGTGCTCGCCGGCCGCGGTTCTCAGCGGCGGCTTGTCGAACTCGCCCGAGTGGAGAGCCTCGGTCCCGACGGCGACTACCGCATTTTCCCGGCCGTTCCCGCAACTTCCTCCCACTCAGGAGACCAATCATGATCCGAACCATCCTTCGTTTGTGCCATCCCATCGCGACGGCCGTAGCTGTTGCCCATGTCAGCGTGTTGTCAATTTCCGCCGCACACGCTGCCGGGTCTTCCATGCCCTGGGAGGCGCCGCTTCAGTCGATCCTGGAATCCATCGAAGGTCCAGTCGCCAAGATCGTCGCGGTGATCATCATCATCGTGACCGGCCTGTCGCTGGCCTTCGGCGATACATCCGGCGGCTTCCGGCGTCTGATCCAGATCGTTTTTGGTCTGTCCATCGCCTTCGCTGCCAGCTCCTTCTTCCTGTCGTTCTTCTCCTTTGGCGGCGGGGCGCTGGTCTGATGGTGGAGACCTTCGAACAGTCTGACGTGGTGCCGGGTTTTACCGTGGCAGTTCACCGGTCGTTGAGCGAGCCAATCCTGCTTGGCGGCGCGCCCCGTGCCATAGCGATACTGAACGGCACTTTAGCAGGGGCCGTCGGTCTCGGCCTGCGCCTCTGGCTGGTCGGACTTGCCATCTGGCTCATTGGCCATCTCGCCGCCGTCTGGGCCGCAAAGCACGATCCGCTCTTCGCTGAAGTTGGACGCCGGCATCTGCGCTTTCCCGCGCATCTGATCGTGTGAACGAGGAACCGGTTTATGATGAACCTCGCAGAATACCGAACGCGCAATAGCCGCCTTGCCGATTACCTGCCCTGGGCCGCGCTGGTCGAAAAAGGCGTGGTGCTCAACAAGGACGGCAACTTCCAGCGCACGGCCCGGTTCCGCGGTCCGGATCTCGACAGCGCCGTTCCAGCCGAACTCGTCGCTTTCACCGGCCGTCTCAACAATGCCTTCCGCCGTCTCGGGTCCGGATGGGCGATCTTTGTAGAGGCTCAGCGCCAAGCCGCCAATCACTACCCCGACAGCATCTTTCCGGATGCGGCCTCCGCACTCGTCGATGCTGAACACAAGGCGAGTTTTGAAGAAGCCGGCGCGCATTTCGAGTCAAGCTATTTTCTGACCTTCACCTATCTGCCGCCCGCCGAAGAAGCCGCACGTGCGGAACGCTGGCTGTTCGAAGGCCGGGAGACCAATGGCCTCAATCCGCAGGAAGTGCTGACCGGTTTCGTCGATCGCACCGACCGGATTCTCCAGCTGATCGACGCCTTCATGCCGGAATGCGAATGGCTCGATGATGAGGGGACACTGACTTATCTGCATTCGACGGTCTCGACCAACCGGCAGAAGGTCCTCGTGCCGGAGACACCGGTCTATCTGGATGCGCTGCTTGCGGATCAGTCACTCGCCGGTGGCCTGGAGCCTCGGCTTGGGGACAAGCATCTGCGGGTCCTGACCATCACTGGATTTCCGACGGCGACGACGCCCGGTCTGCTCGACGACCTCAACCGGCTGGCCTTTCCCTATCGCTGGTCGACCCGCGCGATTCCGTTGGACAAGACGGACGCGACAAGACTCCTGACCCGGATCCGCCGTCAGTGGTTCGCCAAACGCAAGTCCATTGCTGCGATCCTGAAGGAGGTGATGACCAACGAGCAATCCGCGCTCGTCGACACCGATGCCGCGAACAAGGCGGCCGATGCCGATCTGGCGCTGCAGGAACTTGGCGCGGACCATGCAGCCATCGCCTATGTCACGGCAACCGTGACTGTCTGGGATAGTGACAGCAAGATCGCCGAGGAGAAGCTGCGGCTCGTGGAAAAGGTCATCCAGGGCCGCGATTTCACGTGTCTGCCGGAGACCCTGAATGCGGTCGACGCCTGGCTGGGCAGCCTGCCGGGTCATGTCTACGCCAATGTCCGCCAGCCACCCATCTCAACCCTCAATCTCGCCCACATGATCCCCTCTAGTGCGGTGTGGGCGGGGCCGGAGCGGGACGAGCATCTTTCGTCTCCTCCCTTGCTCTACGGCAAGACGGAAGGCTCGACCCCGTTCCGGTTTTCCCTTCATGTCGGTGATGTCGGCCATACGCTGGTTGTTGGACCGACTGGGGCGGGCAAGTCCGTCCTTTTGGCGCTGATGGCGCTGCAATTCCGCCGATACCGGAACTCCCGGGTGTTTGCCTTCGATTTCGGGGGATCGATCCGCGCGGCATGTCTCGCCATGGGCGGCGACTGGCATGATCTCGGCGGCGGCCTCACCGAAGGCGGCAGCGTGTCGCTGCAGCCCCTTGCCCGGATCGATGCCGCCGCCGAGCGCTCCTGGTCCGCCGACTGGATCACCGCCATCCTCATGCGCGAAGGCGTCACCGTCAACCCGGAGGTGAAGGACCACATCTGGACGGCGCTGACATCACTCGCCTCAGCGCCGGTAGACGAACGTACGCTCACCGGGCTTTCCGTCCTGCTCCAGTCCAACGACCTCAAACAGGCCCTGCGGCCCTATTGCATCGGCGGTGCCCATAGTCGCCTGCTCGACGCGGAAAGCGAACAGCTGGGGTCAACCAGCGTTCAGGCCTTCGAGACCGAGGGGCTGATCGGCACGGGGGCGGCACCCGCCGTGCTCGCCTATCTGTTCCACCGGATCGAGGACCGGCTCGACGGATCGCCCACCCTGATCATCATCGATGAAGGCTGGCTGGCACTCAACGACCAGGGGTTTGCGGGCCAGCTCCGGGAATGGCTGAAGACGCTTCGCAAGAAGAACGCCTCCGTCGTCTTCGCCACACAGTCGCTGTCCGACATCGATGGCTCTGCCATCGCGCCAGCGATCATCGAGAGCTGCCCGACGCGGCTGCTGCTGCCGAACGAACGGGCGATCGAGCCGCAGATTGCCGGTATCTATCGCCGCTTCGGTCTCAACGACCGCCAGATCGAGATCCTCGCGCGGGCGACACCCAAGCGCGACTATTACTGCCAGTCCCGTCGCGGCAACCGGCTCTTCGAACTGGGACTTTCCGAAGTAGCCCTGGCCCTCTGCGCAACCTCCTCGAAGGCCGATCAGTCAGCCATCTCCCGCATCCTCGCGGACCACGGCCGCGAAGGTTTCCTCGACGCCTGGCTGCGCCACCGCGGTCTTGCCTGGGCGGCAGATCTCATCCCCGACCTTACAAACCTGGAGACCTCGTCATGACGTTCCGCCGATCCCGCGCGCTTGTTGCAGCCGCCGCACTCCTCACCATTCCCACATTGGGCTCCGTTGCCTTTGCCCCGCCGGCCCATGCCTGGAGGGTCGTGTTCGATCCGTCGAACTATGCCCAGAATGTGCTGACAGCGGCCCGGACGCTGGAGCAGATCAACAATCAGATCGTCCAGCTTCAGAACGAAGCCCAGATGCTGATCAACCAGGCCCGCAATCTGGCCAGTCTGCCTTATTCGGCGCTGCAGCAGCTCCAGCAGTCGGTGCAGAGGACGCAGCAGCTTCTCCAGGAGGCTCAGAATATTGCCTTCGACGTCCAGCAGATCGATCAGCTGTTCCAGCAGCAGTATGGCAACATCGACCTGAGCGCGACCGAGCAGCAACTGATCTCTGGAGCGCGCAGCCGCTGGCAGAACACGGTCGGCGGCCTTCAAGACGCCCTGCGCGTGCAGGCGGGCGTCGTTGGTAATATCGAGACCAACCGTGCGCAGATGTCCGCGCTGATCGGACAAAGCCAAGGGGCGACCGGCGCGCTTCAGACGGCCCAGGCCGGTAACCAGCTTCTGGCTCTCCAGGCCCAGCAGCTTTCAGATCTCACTGCCGTCGTTGCCGCCAATGGCCGGGCGATTGCCTTGAGCGAAGCGGAACGAACGGCCGCCGCCGAACAGGGTCGTGTGCAGCGGCAGCGCTTCCTGACGCCGGGCTCCGGCTACCAGCCCGGCAACGCACGCATGTTCAACAACTGATTTTGGGAGGACATCCCCATGGACGGCAAGATGCTGGCCCGGCTGGCTGCGATCGTTTTTGCGGCGATCGCCATCACCGCGAGCCTGATCGAGATGTCCCGCAAGGACGAGCCGGCGCCTGTCCTGTCTGCACCGGTCGCTCCCTCATCCTCCGATCCTATGCGCACGGATCTACGCCGCTGTCAGCAGATGGGCAGGGCTGCGCTCGACGACAAAGACTGTCTGGCAACCTGGCAGCAGACCCGGGACCGCTTTCTCGGCCGGGCTCCTCAAAGCGGCGAGGAGCGGTGATCCATGGGCGGCACGGGTGTCATCGATAATTTCCTTGGGGTCTTCAGCAGCTACATCGACAGCGGCTTTGGTCTGCTCGGTGGTGAGGTGGCCTTTATCGCGACAACGCTCATCGTCATCGATGTGACGTTGGCCGCGCTCTTCTGGCCCTGGGGTGCCGATGACGACATCGTTACCCGTCTCGTGAAGAAAACGCTGTTCGTCGGCGTCTTCGCTTATCTCATCGGCAACTGGAACAGTCTCGCCCGGATCGTTTTCGAGAGCTTTGCCGGTCTCGGCCTGATGGCCTCCGGCACCGGATTTTCCGCCACAGATCTGTTGCGCCCGGGCAAGGTGGCGCAGGTCGGCCTCGCTGCTGGAAGGCCGCTGCTGGAATCGATCTCCGACCTGATGGGCTGGGTCGCCTTCTTCGAGAACTTCATTCAGATCGCCTGCCTGCTCTTTGCCTGGGCGCTGGTGATCCTGGCCTTCTTCATTCTCTCCATTCAGCTCTTCGTCACGCTGATTGAGTTCAAGCTGACGACCCTGGCAGGCTTCGTGCTCATTCCGTTCGGCCTCTTCGGCAAGACGGCCTTCCTGGCCGAACGTGTGCTCGGCAACGTCGTATCTTCAGGCATCAAGGTGCTGGTGCTGGCCGTCATCATCGGCATCGGCTCGACGCTGTTTGCGCAGTTCACCGCCGGCTTCGGCGGTGTCACGCCCACGATTGACGAGGCGATGGCCGTGGTTTTGGCGGCCCTGTCCCTGCTCGGCCTCGGGATCTTCGGCCCGGGCATCGCGAACGGCCTCGTTTCAGGCGGACCGCAACTGGGTGCCGGATCCGCCGTTGGCACTGGCCTCGCGGTTGGCGGCGCTGCCGTCGCCGGAGTTGGGGCCGCCGGGCTCGCGGCCCGTGGTGGCGCGCTCGCCTTGTCCGGGACCGCCGCTGCCGCTCGCGGCGGTGCAGCGATGGCGGGTGGAGTCTCGACCGCCTACAGCCTCGGGTCGGCCGGCCAGTCAGGCGTTTCTGGTGTCGCGTCCGGCCTTGGCGCTGTGGCAAGTGCCGGGGCGCAGGCCGCGGCATCGCCGCTCAAACGGCTGCAGTCAAAGGCAGCGGAAAGTTTCCAGGCGAGCCATCAATCCGGAGCCCGGACAGCCTTCGAGGCGACGGGTGGCACGATTGGTGACGGAGGCACGCCTGATGCCTCGGCCACGCCCCCAACTCCCGCTGCCGATGGCCCGCCTGCCTGGGCAAGGCGCATGAAGCGGTCCCAGCAACTTTCCCACGGTGTGTCCGCTGCTGCCCATGCCGTTCGTTCGGGTGACAGCCACGGTGGCGGCGCTTCTATCAATCTCCAGACAAGCGATCGCTCATGAGCCTCTTCAAACGGTCAACCGTTCACTACGGCAAGTCCCCAGAGCCCATCACACCTTACCAGAAGGCCGCCCAGGTCTGGGACGAGCGCATCGGCTCGGCTCGCGTCCAGGCAAAGAACTGGCGGCTGATGGCCTTCGGTTGCCTCATCCTCTCCGGTGGTTTTGCCGCGGCACTCATCTGGCAGTCTGTCAACGGCACCGTCGTGCCCTGGGTGGTGCAGGTGGACAAGCTCGGGGAGACGCAGGTGGTTGCTGCCGCCAACCCCGATTATGAACCGTCCGATCCGCAGATTGCGTTTCATCTGGCGCGGTTCATCGAGAAGGTCCGCAGCATTCCGGCCGATGCCATTGTTGTCCGCCAGAACTGGCTGCGGGCCTATGAGTTCACCACCGACCGCGGGGCGCTCGCCCTCAACGATTACGCACGCTCAAACGATCCCTTTGCCAGGGTCGGCAAGCAGCAGATCGCGGTCGAGGTCTCCAGCGTCATCCGGGCCTCGCCCGCCAGTTTCCGCGTTGCCTGGATCGAACGGCATTACGAGAACGGGCAGCTTTCCGCGACAGAACGCTGGACGGCGTTTCTGACCATCGTGATCCAGCCACCGCGTGATGCGGAGAGGCTGCGGGCCAATCCGCTTGGCATCTACATCAATGCCATCAACTGGTCGCGGGAGATGGGGCAATGAGGACGGCTTTCCGTAAATCCGCGTTTCCGGCTTTCCGGATCTCCGCAAGCACGGCTTTGCTTCTCTGTGCAACGGCTTTGGCGGGCTGCGCGACCTACACGCCTCCGCAGATCACCTACGATCAGACTGTGCCGCCCCTGCCGGCGGTACCCAAGACTGAGAGCGATGAGCGGCCAAAACCCCTCCATACGCCGCCGGCATGGCCCCCGGCCAAAGGAGGCAAGGTGGCAAAAACGTCAGCTGGCAGGATCGAGAATGCCAATGCGGCTGCGCGCATCGAGCCGCGCCGGGAAGGTTATTACAATGCCATTCAGATCTATCCCTGGTCGGAAGGCGCTCTCTATCAGGTCTATACCGCTCCCGGAAAGATCACTGACATTGCGCTGGAACCGGGGGAAGCCCTGACCGGTGCCGGCCCGATCGCGGCAGGCGACACGGCCCGCTGGATCATCGGCGATACGACCAGCGGCTCCGGCGAAGAGCCCCAGGTCCATATCCTCGTCAAGCCGGCGCGCCCGGACATCGAGACCAATCTGGTCGTCACCACAGACCGGCGGGTCTACAGGATCGAACTGCGCGCAAGCGAGGGCTCCTATATGCCCGCGGTCGCCTGGAACTATCCCCGACCTTCGTCTTCACAGCGTCCCGTCGTCCCGGCAACGCCGCGCATTCCGGCAGTCTCTGCACGGAACTATCGCTATGGACTGACCGGCGACACTCCGCCCTGGCGTCCGGTCGCCGTCTATGACGACGGCAGGCGGGTCTATGTCGAGTTCCCGGGCGGAATCGTCCAGGGGGAGATGCCGCCGATCTTCGTTCTCGGACCCGATGGAAAGCCGCAAATCGTCAACAGCCGCGTCTACAGGAACATCCTGATCGTCGACCGGATTTTTGGTGCCGCGGAACTTCGCCTTGGCAGCGGCAAGCATCAACAGACAGTCAGGATTGTTCGAACGAATGGAAAACACCATGACCTGACAAAGGAACATGGTGCTGGTGATCCTTCAGAGCAACCAAAGGTCGGCAATAGAGGCGAGGGGGCATGAACGATCAAGAACAGAAAAGGGAAGGTGGCGATCCACACACCAATGCTGACGTTAGGGCGGCAATGCGGCTGCGACCCGATCCGCCCCGGGTCACGCGTCTTTCGCGCAAGGTGCTGGCGGGGGTCGGGTTCATTGCCTTGCTGGGCATCGGCGGTGCCTTAATCTATGCGCTTCAATCACGGGACCGGAGCGAAGGAGGCGAGGAACTGTTCTCGACGGAAAACCGCAACACCGCTGATGGCCTGAGCACTCTGCCGAGCGACTACACCGGCCCGGTACTCGGCCCGCCCTTGCCGGGAGATCTCGGCCGGCCGATCCTCAAGGCACAGGAACGCGGGCAGCCGGTTGTGCCGCCGTCGATCCAGACACCCAAACTCGATGAGCAGGAACAGCGCCGCCTCGCCGAGGAAGAGGCGGCGCGCACCAGCCGCGTCTTTTTCCAGACGGGACAGGCCGCGTCGGGTGGTGCAGGGCTCGGCGCAGTGCCGTCGATCGGCGGCAGTGCTCCAGGTGGTGTTGCGGCACAAGACAGCAATACCGCGTTCCTGAATGCCTCCGTGGACCGCCGGACCACGGCACCCGATCCTGTCATGGCGCCGGCATCGCCATATGTGCTGCAGGCCGGGTCCGTCATTCCTGCCGCGCTCATTACAGGGATCCGCTCCGACCTGCCCGGGCAGATCACTGCTCAGGTCACTCAGCATGTCTATGACAGTCCGACCGGGAGACTGCTTCTCATCCCGCAGGGCACCCGTATTATCGGCGAATATTCCAACGATGTCGGCTTCGGCCAGCGCCGTGTGCTGCTCGTCTGGAATCGGCTGATCTTTCCGAATGGCCGCTCCATCGTGCTCGAACGCCAGCCAGGAGCGGACACGCTTGGACATGCCGGGCTGGAAGACGGTGTCGATTACCATTGGTGGGATCTTGCCAAGGCGATCGGGCTGTCGACGCTGCTCAGCGTTGGGGCGGAGCTCGCGGCAAGTGACGACGATCGCCTGGTTCAGGCGATCCGCGAAGGCGCTCAGGACACGATCGACGATGCTGGGCAGCAGATCGTTCAGCGCCAGTTGCAGGTCGCTCCAACGCTGACAATCCGGCCGGGGTTCCCGGTGCGGGTAATCGTCACCCGTGATCTCGTGCTCGAACCCTATGGAGGCTGACCATGGTAAAATTGAAACTGGGGCCGTTGCCGGACGACAAGCCGGTCAAGGTGAATGTGGAGTTGCCGGCGAAACTGCATCGGGATCTGGTGGACTATGCCGAGATACTTGGAAGGCAGAGTGGGCAGTCCGTTGAGGATCCTGCAAAGCTGATCGTTCCGATGCTGGAAAGGTTCATTGCGACGGATCGTGGGTTTGCAAAGGCGCGGCGTAGTGTCAGTCAAGACCGGCAGGTGAGGGGTATCGCTCTTCCAGAAGAGCGATGAAGTTGGCCAATGCCGGATTGTCGTTGTCATGTCGCCAATGTGCCGCATAGTTTATCCGGCTCGGACCGTTGCCATCACAAACTTCACGGTAGACAACACCGGCATATTTTGCGCCCATAGAAGCTTCCGCTGTAAGAGTTATTCCGAAATCCGCTCCCACCAAGCTTTTGATGGTTTCTCGACTAGCTTCATGAAGAATGACATTCGGTCGCTTGCCGGGCCGCGCTAATTTGGCTTGGATAATATCCGAGAACTCCAATCCTGGATCATTTTGGCTAATCAGAAACGTGTCATCCTTGAGATCTGTCCAATGCACGACGTTGTGCTTGGCAAATCGATGGGATTCAGGTAACGCCGCTATAACGCGTTCCGTCCATAGTGTCATTGATTGTGCCTTACCGGAAAGCGGTGTTCCGGTTGTCACGGCAACATCAACGGCACCGCTAGCAAGTCCGGAACGCAATCGTTCACGTGAGCCTTCAACCGTTCGAATTTCGACGTTGGGAAATCGATGCCAAAAGTCGATCAGGCTGGCTCGAAGTTTGCCGGTCGAAAGAGAGGTGTTAAAGCCAATCGTGACGCGACCGGCATGGCCTTGGCCAATTTCCTCAGCGCTCAAAAGCAAGTGATCGAAGGTATCGACCAAATATCTTGAGGTCCGCATGATTTCAACACCGGCTGCCGTAAGTCGCACACCTCCGCTGGATCTTTCAAATAGCAAAACACCAATTCGAGCCTCCAACTGTAATACACAGCGACTTAAGGTAGATTGCTTAATGCAAAGCTCTTCAGCAGCGCGACGAAAACTTCCCAATTGTGCAGCAATAGCGGCGTATCTCAGATGCCTTAACCCGATTTCCCTTTTCAAGGTATCTGTCTCCGTTGTCGTCAGTTTTTCTTGCTTGCTGCAGTTGGGTCATTTTCCCGAAACGAAAATTAACTTTATTAGTAGCGATAAGAGCTGAATATAACGCGTAATTACTGGTACATTCAGTTGTCAGACTTCGGAATCTACCTTTGTCCGATCGATAAGCCCAATCGGAGTTCAGATCTCTTGTTTGATCGCGAATGCGTTGATTGGTGCCACAGCGGCAAAGGTTCCCCGACATGACCTCATCAATTTCCACGTCGCTTGGCTCGGGGCTCTCCGACAGCAGCGCAGATGCCGACATGATCTGTCCGGACTGGCAATAGCCGCACTGAACGACTTCCTTGCCGAGTCAGGCTTTCTGGACCCTGGATCCGGCCTCGGTGTTCTCTATCGCCTCGATTGTAGTAATCTGGGCGTCATCGATGCCGTCGACAGGCGTGACACAGCAACGTGTTGGCCGACCGTCGAAATGAACGGTGCAGGCGCCGAAAATTGCCATACCGAAACCGAATTTTGTCCCGGTCAGTCCCAGTACGTCTCGTAGTACCCAAAGCAACGGGGTGTCGCCATCGACATCGACCTCATGCTCCACAACGTTTACCCGAAGTACGGTTGTCGTTTTGAAAGTCTCTCCCTGTTAACATTTGATCTAGTTTCCAGAGTAAGGTCCCGAGGCAATGTCTCATATGTCATTTAGGCGGCGATTTATGACATAGCCCTGCCGATGGACGGGATGCGAGCATCGGTGGAGAATGAACACCGCGCAGGCCGCCAGACAGCGCTGCAGGCTTTGGTGGGTGGATGATTTAGGGTTGGTGCGGGCGTGCCCTAAATCGCCGTTTATTTGACCTTTTCGAAATAAAATTTTCGCACAAGCAAGATGAAACAGTCTAGAAAGAATGCGTCATGCAGCGTTTAGCGCTTTCCCGCAAGTTTGGAACAGTGTTGCGCAATTCCTTGCAATTCCTCACGCTGAAAACGGCCCGACGTTGATGGAGTGTCGTCTGCACGGCGGCGCAAAATAGTCGGTACAATGCTGACACCCTCACCGACGGAAACCTTCTGGCGATGCGGTCCGTCTAAGCATCAGAACATGACGTTGGCGGTGCAAAACAGTCACTGCGGCAATCATTTCGAAAGCCGATTGGCAGGCTGCTGCATTTCGCAGCAATTGTCGGAAAGGGGCAATTACGCCATGGAGGGGGAAGCTGGCGATGGATTGCGACAAACACGGTGTTTGCAATCAACTCAAACGCCGAATTCGCAAAGGTCAACTTGATCGCGGTCGTTCGTACGCCTTCCGGAAGTATTAGGCATCCTTGCCACGATTGCTTCTTTCGTCGGCGATCATGCCATCGCCGTGGCCAGTGCGGAGCAGGATCTCGAAATGCCTTCAGATGCATCCACCCTGGTCCGGGAAGGCGCGGAGTTGATGGATCTCAGCGTGCAAGATGACAAGAGCTTCAACGTGGTTCACGGTTACTCGCTGCCCAATTTGAAGCGCGACGACTTCACCTTGGCACCACCACACGCCGCCAGAACGACTAACCAATCCCAATTTCAAACCAGTGCCGTAGAAATACGGTAATGCCAGACGCGACAGTTGCCTCGTAACATTGAAGGGGGGACAGCTTTACGGCAGGTGGATTAGACCGAGAACTGCAGGGGGCGAAAGCTGGTATCGTCGAGCGCAGGCTTGTCCTCCCATATGGTATTTTCCAGTGAGATTTTGGAATGCTACCCCTCATGCCCTGGGGATGGGATATCGTCTTTCAGGCCATCGACGATCGCTTCGATGAGGGCCGCAATTCGTTGCGGACGAACTGACGAGATGGATGAAATGCGTGGATCGGCAACTCCGGCTTTGCCCACTCGGGTAGTACTTCCACCAACTCTCCAGACTTCAAATCATCGCATACTATATTGATGCGTTAAAACTAAAATAGCTAGGTAGTGCAATTATGTTAACGAATTATCTATGGTTATTTTATGACAGACTTGGAAAGTCTTTTACTTGTTTTGGGGGATATATAAGTGGATAGAATAGACGCAATGAAAGTCTTCGTCTCGGCTCTTGATGAAGGCAGTTTCGCCGGAGCAGCAAGACGTCTGGGAAAGTCGCCGGCAGCTGTCAGCAGAGCCGTTGCCTTCCTGGAAAGGCATGTCGGAGCCGAGTTGCTTCATCGCACAACACGTTCTCTGAAATTGAGCGATGCGGGCGAACGCTATGCTGCTGCCTGTCGGCGTGTGCTTGCGGAACTGGAAGAAGCCGACATTATCGTTGCCGGTGAGCGCTCCTCTCCACGTGGACTGCTAACAATCACAGCACCTGTGGCTGCCGGAGAGGAAATTCTTCGGCCGATTGTCGACGATTTCACGGAAATCCACCCCGCCGTCAGCGTTAGGCTGCATTTTCTCGACCGTCCGGCCAATCTGATCGACGAAGGTATGGATCTGGCGCTTCGCATTGCTCATCTGGCCGATTCAACACTCATCGCGATCCGTGTCGGTGAAGTCCGGCGCGTGATTGCCGCCGCACCTCGCTACCTCGACACCAATCCCGTCATTCGAGAACTGGGCGATATTGCCAATCACCAGATCATCGCCATGACTCATTTCGGCATCGACAGCTGGAGCTTTCCTTCGGCAGACGACTCAGCGGTCCCGCGCACAGTCAGATTTTCACCGCGCCTGATCGTCAACAGCATTCGCGGTGCAGTTGCGAGCACCGTCGCCGGACACGGCCTCACGCGCATGTTTTCATACCATATCGCAGAGCCGCTCGAGAACGGTTCGCTCAAAATTCTGTTGCCCGAAACAGAAGCAGCCCCTTTGCCGGTGCACCTGATCGCTCCACAGGGCCGGCTTCAAGTCCCCAAAGTGCGCGCCTTTGCTGATTTTGCGGTCCCGCGGCTCAAGTCGCATTTTGCAAAACTGAGCATCGATGCCGATCGCGCGGCAATTCAATCGCCCGGCGGAAGATAGACTTCCAGTCAGCGGCTATTCGAACGCCATTTGCTCCATCCCAAATGTTCGGTGACCGGAAAGACCGGTTTGAAACTTGAACATCAAGAGGACTGTCATGAGTACCGAAAAGAAAGTCGCTGTCATCACGGGTGCATCGCAAGGGATCGGAGCCGCATTGGTCCGTGCCTATCTGGACCGCAACTACCGTGTCGTCGCCACCTCGCGCTCAATCAGAACGTCCAGTGATCCGGATGTGCTGACGATTGCCGGCGATATTGGCGATCCTGCCACTGGTCGGCAGGTTGTCGAAGAAGCGGTGCAAAAGTTCGGCCGCATCGACACGCTTGTAAACAACGCAGGCATCTTTGTCGCAAGCCCATTTACGCAATACTCTGCCGAACAGTATGCCCAGGTGGTTTCGACCAACATCAACGGATTCTTCCACATAACCCAGGCTGCGGTCGACAAAATGGAAAAACAGGGAAGCGGTCACGTTGTCAGTATCACAACCGCTCTGGTGAACCAGCCTCTTTCGAAGGTTCCATCCGTCCTTGCATCACTCTCCAAAGGCGGTATCGACGCAGCAACACGCAGTCTCGCGGTGGAATATGCCGGCCGAGGTATCCGGGTGAATGCCGTCGCGCCTGGCGTCATCAAAACGCCAATGCATGCGCCCGAGACCCACGAATTCCTGGCAGCGCTGCATCCGGTCGGACGGATGGGTGAAATCAGCGACATCGTCAATGCGGTTCTTTATCTGGAATCGGCTGGTTTCGTAACAGGCGAGACGCTTCACGTCGATGGCGGCCAAGCCGCAGGGCACTAACCAATTCACTTAAAGGGAAACGAGATGCCTTTCGTAACAGTTCAACTGACTCGCGAAGGAACCGAGGCCGGCGTTGATCACGTCACAGCCGAAGAAAAGGCCGCCATCTATGACGGCATCAGCAAAGTATTGCAGGACGTTCTTCGCAAGCCTCCGGAATGGACTTGGGTCGTGATCCAGGAAGTCGAACTTGAGGATTGGGGCTGGGGCGGATTGCCTGTTGCTCAATACCGCAAAAAACTTGCCGAAACCCAGTCCGCTTAATCGGCCTGGCACACCAGCGAGGAGAAGCTCATGTCATCGTCTCATCATCTCCTTGAACGAATTGGCATCCGATTGCCAATCGTCCAGGCACCGATGGCCGGCGTCTCCTCGCCGTCTATGGCTGCGGCGGTCAGTAATGCCGGAGCGCTTGGCTCTATCGGCGTCGGGTCCACCGACACCGCGGGCGCTAGGGCCATGATTGCCGAGATACGTGCCCAATGCGCGCTGCCTTTCAATGTCAATCTATTCTGTCATCGGCCTGCTGTTTCGGATGCTGAACTCGAAACGAGGTGGATAGATCGGCTTCGTTCGGAATTCAGCATTTTGGGGTCAGCACCTCCCGATGGCCTGACAGAAATCTACAGAAGCTTTGTCGAAGACGATGAAATGCTCGCGATGCTGCTGGAAGAACGGCCTGGGGTCGTTAGTTTCCATTTCGGACTTCCTCGCAAAGACGCGATCCGGGCACTTCGGGAAGCAGGAATTCTGTTGCTTGCCTCCGCGACAAGCCTTGCCGAAGCCCGTTTAGTGGCAAATTCGGGCGTGGACGTGATTGTGGCTCAAGGCTGGGAGGCCGGTGGACATCGCGGCGTCTTCGATCCCGATGCCCCGGATGATCGCATCGGTGTAATGGCTCTTACCCGTTCGATCATTGTCAACACCGGTTTCCCTGTAATCGCCGCAGGTGGAATAATGGACGGCGCAGGGATTGCTGCCGCACTTCGGCTCGGGGCATCGGCCGCGCAGCTCGGTACGGCCTTCATTCTTTGCGAAGAAAGCCTCGCCGACGATGGGTATCGCACCGCACTTCGCGGAGAAGCCGCATTTCACACTGAAATGACCAGTGTAATTTCCGGCCGCCCTGCCAGATGCCTCCCGAACAAATTTACGAAATTTGGTGCAGGTATCCAAGCTCAGAGCGTGCCGGATTATCCAATCGCCTATGATCTCGGCAAAACCCTGCATGCATCTGCGAAGGCAAAAGGAGATTTCGGGTTCGGTGCGCAATGGGCAGGTCAAGGAGCTCCGCTCGCTCGCGCGATGCCGGCAGCCGCGTTGGTGGCCGAACTGGAGACAGAGCTCCGTCAGGCGACACGCTGAGACGATCGCCTTCAACGGTGTCCTAGACGCGCGGCGCTGATCTCAATGGTGTGCGACCAAGTGGTGGGAATAAGCGAAAAGTCCAGGACTGCCGCCTGTCATGACAAATAAAATCTCTTCGCCCGGGTTGAATTTCCCCTCCGCAAGGTCGGCCAGAATTCCGGCGAAAGCCTTGCCGCTATAAACCGGATCGAGCAACAAGCCTTCCTGTGTGCCCATGAGGTGCACTGCCTCCACCATAGACTGCGTCGGCAGTCCATAGCCGGCGCCCAACTGGCTATCGGTTGTGTGAATGTCGTCTGGAACAAGTGTGGGCTGGTATCCCAACATCTCCAATGTGGCATTGGCCTTGTCCAAGGTTGAGCCGCAAGCCGCTTTGGCGTCTGTCAATACCGAGTAGGATCTGATTTCATCAGATCTGTTCCCGAGCGCGCACCATCCTGCTAGCAAGCCGGCATGGGTGCCTGCGCTACCATTGGGAACCAAAATTGAAGTAAACCGAGTGCCGAGCTCCCTTGCTTGCTTCTCGATTTCAAGTGCGCATTCAACATAGCCTAGACACCCGATTGGCGACGACCCGCCAAGTGTTGCGACATAGGCGGATCGACCGGACCGGGCCAGGTCTTCAACTAGCCGACTTACGTATCCGCCGACTTTATCGCCCGAAGACAGCTCATGAATTCGCGCCCCAAAGATTTGATCCAGCAACACGTTCCCGCCATGCACATAGTCAGGATCTGAAATCTCAACCATGTTTGCGAGTACAAGTTCACACGACAGTCCGTTGCGGGCAGCTGCGGCGGCTGCCAAACGAGCAAAATTTGACTGACGACCTCCGGTCGCAATCAACGTGTCAGCGCGTTGCGACAGGGCGTCGCCAAGAAGATATTCTAGTTTTCTGAGTTTGTTGCCGCCACCGCCCAATAGCATCACATCATCGCGCTTGACGTAAAGCTTGATGCCAACAGCGGTCAGATTAAGCGCTTTCTCGACACGTTCCAGTCGGTGAATAGGTGTTCTACCACTCATCAACTTACATTTGGGCCAAACTTTCAGGGCGTCGAGCAGTGACATGGGTGTTCCTCTGCGAGTTCATCGAACCAGAGCAAATTTCGGCAAGAGTAGTCGCCTGTGGATTTCACGATTAGACTCAAATCTTTTCCGCAGTAGCTTTGACCAATGAGGAATTACCCCATGTCTCGTCCCAGTTCTAAAAAGGTGAATATTGTTCTATTTGATCGAATCTCAAAGCGATGCGACATAAGGAGCGCTTCATTTCTTCAATCAGAGAACGACCCCTTGAGTGAAGATTGCAATAGTACTAAAGACGCCCTTCCTTTTGTAAGTCTTGCTGAATTCTGTATATGCGCTCTTCGGCTGCTGACAATGCGAGAGGATGCGTGTGAACGGAAAATCGGCCGAGCACAAGATCGTAAGGATGAGGTGCAGCTGATCCGATGACTAAGTCGGTAGGTTCACAAGCCAAGAACGTAATCGCGCCACCACCTGGCTCGAACACGACAAACTCGCCTGCACCTATCGGCGCGGGTGTGCGGAGGCTGCCGATACTGACTGCTGCCCATCCCACAGTGTGTCCCTCGGGTGGCTGATATGTCCAGATCTCATTGGCTTTTAGCCTCACAGCCAAATAATTAATGGGTGACGGAGACACCCATGGACTTGTCGCGTTTCCGTACGTGCCAATGATGACGCTGGCAGGACCGATTGTTTCGATCTCCGTTTCGTCCCGGTAAAGGCTGAACGGGTCGGCAAGCTCTTTGTCTCCAGGAAGGGCGATCCAGAGCTGAAAGCCGCGAGCTTTTTCACTGTCGCCTGCCCCACCCCCATGCCAAGCACCCCCACCAGCGCTGAACCACTCAACGCTTCCTTGTTCAAGCAACCCAGATTGCCCGTTGGTGTCTTCGTATCTCACATTGCCTTCGAACAGGTAGGTTACGGTCGCAATTCCTGAATGCGGATGCATGTCCATGCCTGGAAAGGCGTTGCGATTGAGATCAAAATGGTCGAGGAAAACGAAAGGTTTTAGAGTCTCCCCCAGATCACTTGGACTCACAAGACGTGTGATCCCGTTGTGACCATTTCCCCGCGTCCGCCCTACGATGTTTCTGGTCGGAAAAATGTCAGCGATTGAACAAGGGTCCGTTTGTTGCATCATGTGGCTCTTTTTCGTCAGGTGGAGGACAAACCGCGAAATTTGTAGATAACCTTCCGACAGATATCGCTACGGTCGGCAAGGGTAAATCCGAATAAATTTGACAAAATTTTTCAATTTTTCTGAATAAGGCCAATCGGTTTCGTTGCTCTCCCGGTACATCACCATTCACAACCTTTGACAAATCTGCTCCATCATCCAGGTTCCTGCCGGTCCAGGTGGTGCATCGTTCCGATAGGCAATCTGCATTGGATATTTACCTCCAGGGAAGTCACGCAGCTTGAGTGCGTAAAGCAGACCGGCTTTCAGATCATCTCGTACCATCGGTTCGGGCATACCGCCCCAGCCAATCCCCGCAACCAACATTGCGCGCTTCGTTGTCAGGTCTCCGACGCGCCAGAGCAATCCTGACACGACACCGTATGCGTTCTGATCTATCGCCTCTTCACTTTCCGTGAGCACGATCTGAAGATGCTCACGCGCTGCACCCGATTTTTGAAGTGCTGGTCGCGCCAATGGGTGATCCGGGGAAGCAACAGGAATGATGTTCACCCCATCTAGCTGATGTGTCGTAAGGCCCGTGTTGTCCATATGCACCAGGCCACCGATCCCGATTTGAGATCGGCCAGACCTGAGCAGTCTTTCGACTCCTTGCATACTGCATCGTCTTAGCCGGAGCGGAACCGTGGGAAAATTTTCGCGAAAAGCCTTGCAGAGTTCAGTCAGCACTCGCACGCAAACCATCTCGTCGACTACAATGGAGACTTCAGCTTCTAATCCTTCCTGCAGGCCCTTCACGCGCGCGCGCAAAGTGTCTGCAGCATGCGCAAGCGCGCGCGCCTCCGCCACCACAGCTTCGCCGGCGGCAGTCAGCCTTGGCCGGCGCGTCGTGCCCCGGTCAAACAATGCGACACCTAATTGCTCTTCAAGCGTGTCAATTGCATAGCTGATGGCCGACGTAGCGCGATTGAGCTTGCGAGCCGCCGCAGCAAAGCTTCCGGTTTCGACCACCACAAGCAAGACCTGAATTTGATCAAGGCTGAGCGCAGGCGCGACAATCATATCAAAAATCCTGAATAGTTTTTTCGATATTATCCATATTTTCCTACTGCTGCCATAGTCGGTAAAGCTAGCTGCAAGCGATTTATGCCGCTTGGCGGTGTTGCGTGGACCGGACTGCGGCGATCCAGTTCGTCACTCGCCAATTCAGTCCTGAATTCCAATGCGCTCAGAGGCCAGCTGTGTTGGAGCGTCGGGCAAATGACTGGTACCGAATTGGGGTCGCCGGACTCCGGGCAAGAACGCTGAGAGCGCATTCGGAAGTCGCCATCAGCAGAAATGACCTCTCTTTTGTCTAACTTGAAAGGAAATTCAAAACATGGCGGTGCCGAAAATAGCAATAATCATTGGCAGCACGCGTGACGGACGGTTTGGTGAAAAACCAGCCAAATGGATCCTGGAATTGGCCAACGCTCGCGGCGATGCGGCTTACGAAATCGTAGACATCCGCGACTATCCACTCCCGTTCTTTGACGAAGGCGTGCCACCCACTTATGCATTACCCCAAAATGAAGTGGCTCAACGATTTGCTTCGAAAATCGCTGGTTTCGATAGCTTCATATTCATCACTGCAGAGTATAATCACGGCATTCCGGCGGTACTGAAAAACGCTTTGGATCATGTCTATCAGGCGTTCAACCGAAAGCCGGCAGCGTTTGTGGGCTACGGTGGTGTCGGTGCAGCGCGCGCAGTAGAGCAGCTTCGTCTAAACTTGATTGAACTTCAAATTGCTCCGCTCAGGAATGCGGTCCACATCGGAATGGTCGAATTTCTAGGGCTATTGAATCAGGAAAAGGTCTTTTCCGATTTCCCTCATCTGGAGGCTTCTGCGAAAGATATGCTCGACGACCTCTTCTGGTGGACGGAAGCTCTCATGGTTGCCCGAAATACTGGCTAGCTTCTCAGTCCCGATATTTGATACGACCTGCCACTGATCATTTATCCAGCTGCAGCCAGAGTCTGGTTGTTTTTTACGCCGTTTGGCCCAGGTAGAGCATCGCTCGCCGCGCTGAGATCTTATCTTGCTCAGCGGGCGGGCGGTTGCTTCGGTCAGGGTTCGTCCATAGTCAGCCGGGGTCTGGTGTTCAAGGCTGAATGCGGGGGGGTTAGGTGTTGTATGACCTGGCAAGCGAAAACCCTAGCCTACAGCGGGTTTCAGATTGATCATTAGGAGCGCCTGGATTGAAATCATCCGAGACAGATTCAGGCCGCCGTTCGCTCGGTCAGTACTTGGCGTCCACCCGCCAAGATCGGAAATTGACGTTGCAAGATGTTGAAGAGGCCACCGGCAAAGAGGTCTCCAACGCCTATCTGTCACAAATGGAGAATGACAAGATCAAGAGGCCATCTCCGAATATATTACTTGTTTTGTCAACAGTTTACGACATTAGTTACGAACAGCTGATGGAGATGGCCGGGTATTCCACTTCTTCGAAGAAAGCAAAACCTGGTCGACGGAAGGTTCCCACATTTGCCGAACACAACCTGACCGCCGAAGAAGAACAAAAACTGTTGGAATACCTCCAGTTCCTCAGAAGCAGGAAGTAGAAGTCCAGCACCAACAGAGCGTCTAATCAGGGCCTCTCGCAGGCGGGTGAAAACGCGGTAAATGCTTGGTTTTGATGATTATTCTGTAACTTTTGGAGGAGTTGTTTTGATCAAGACGTTTCAAGCGGCATTTGTATCGGCCAATTGAGGCAATAAGGCCTATTTTAGATTCTGACGTACATGACATTTACGCAACGATTTATGACATAGCCTTCTCATAGCCACTGACTCAGATGAATAATGAGGTAATTTGAAATCGAGAGTTTCAGCGAAATCAGAGAAGCTGTCCAAGAAGTGTTGAAATCGGCCGGATTTTTGGAATTGCTCACGTATCGGTTCACAGCCTAAAACGCGCTCGGCTGCAGCTGTGGTGCAGAGTTGGGGCGGCCAACTCAAGTCTGTCGGCAGGGCAAAGGGATTTCGGAGCCGTTTGCCGCACCGCCCACGCGATTTGCGGGACTGTCTGTTGGGAAATACACGTTGCGGGCCGTAATGCCCTTAATCTGCCCAGTCGGGGATCAAATCGTCGCCTCGGCAATTTGCGTGTCCGAACCATAGACACGGCGCAGGCTGCGACGCATGGCTTGTGGCGGTTGCCCGTAAACGCGTAGAAAGGCGCGGCGCATGCGTTCGCGGTCTCCGAAGCCTGCGTCTCGAGCCACTTCGTCAAAGGAGTGCCGACCTTCTTCCAGCATGGTGCGGGCAAATTCAAGGCGTAGTTGTTCCACCATTTTGGCTGGGGGCATTCCGGTTTCGTCGTGGAAAACCCGGCTGAACTGACGCGGACTTAGGCCTGCGACATCGGCCAATTCCTCGACCGACAGTGTCGATTGCAGGTTCTCTCGCGCGTAAGTCAGCGCTCTGCGAACGCGGTCCGAGCGCGGCTTGACATCGAGCAGCACCGAGAACTGCGATTGGCCACCAGTACGCCGGTAGTAGACCACGAGCCTCTGCGCGACGCCGCGGGCAATTTCTGCGCCGAGATCGTCTTCGATGAGAGCCAGTGTCAGATCGATGGCGGCGCTCATCCCGGCTGAGGTCCAGACATTGCCGTCATTCACGAATATCCGATCTTCTTCGACGCGGACGTCCGGATAGTCCTGCTGCAAGTTCCTGGCGTAGACCCAATGGGTCGTGGCGGTGCGCCCGTCGAGCAGCCCCGCCTCAGCCAGAACAAAGGCTCCGGTGCAAACGCCGGCAACGCGCCTTGCCTCTTTTCCTGCGCGGGCAAGATAGGCCTTGAGTGTCTCCGTGATCGGCTTGGGCTTCATCTTGCCCAACACCATTAGTGTGTCCGGCATAGCGTCCAAAGGTTCTGTCTGGATGCACAAACCCAGCGACGAACGCACCTGTGAGCCCGCCTCGGACATGACCGTAACTCGGTAAAACTCCCGTCCAACCAGCATGTTCGCGAAATCGAAAGCTGAGAGGGCGGCGAGACCCATGACCTGGAAACCATCCTCCGTCACGAAGCCAACTGTCCTCATGTCGCTGATCCTTCTCAGTTGGGGGATGTCTTATTTTGTTGTTTATATGACATTTAAGTCAGACATGTCCAGAGCTATGATCCGTTCAATCAAACTCGTTTTACGATTGAAAGGAAATTGCAATGACCACGTCAAAGGGCGTCGTGCTTATCACCGGAGGTTCTTCAGGAATCGGTGCCATCTATGCAGATCGATTTGCGTCCAGAGGACACGACTTGATCCTGGTGGCGCGCAATTCGGAGAAACTTAGCGCCGTCGCAAATAACCTCAAAACCCTATATGGCGTCGATGTTGAAAAGCTTGTGGCCGATCTCACCGAGCATGGGGATCTAGCTGTTGTAGAGCGTCGACTTGCTGATGATCGTTCAATCACCCATCTGGTGAATAATGCCGGCTTTGGCGCAGTGGCGCCGCTCGCCCAATCCGACGCAGACGACATGGAACGGATGATTGCGGTCAACGTGACCGCGCCGATGCGATTGTCTCGTGCCGTAGTGCCGGCTTTTGTCGAGCGCGGACAAGGTACGATCATCAATATCTCTTCCATTCTCGCTATTTTGCCGGAAATCGCGAACGGCGTTTACGGCGGAACCAAATCCTTCCTTCTGTCGTTCAGCCACAAGCTCCGGTCCGAACTGGAGGGCACTGGTGTCCATTTGCAAGTCGTCCTGCCCGGGGCAACAGCGACTGAATTCTGGGACGTGGCGGGCCTGCCGGTCTCGAACCTTCCGCAAGAATGGGTGATGTCGGCAACCGATCTCGTCGACGCTGCACTGGTGGGATTGGATCGGGGTGAGTACGCCACAATTCCTTCCCTGAGCGACGAGAGCCAGTGGGACGCTTGGGAAGCCGCGCGGCAGGCGATGAACTCTCATCTGTCAAACGTGAATGTTGCGCCTCGTTACACAACATCAAGCGCTGCATAAGCAAACGGATGGGTCGGCAGTTGCCCGGCCCAACCTCCAGTGTTTTGGGAAATGTCATGACCGGGTCCTCTTTCCTTGAACTTTCGTCGGCGAACCGCGGATTGATTGCTCTGCTTGCAAGCCTTGCTGCCATCGGCGCACTCTCCACCAATATCATTCTTCCTGCCTTTCCCGATATGGCAGCTGAGCTGGGTGTTGGGTCGCGGGCGATGGGTTACGTTCTGTCTTGCTTTCTATTTCCGTTCGCAGTTGGCCAGCTTTTCGTCGGACCCTGGTCCGATCAGGTAGGGCGCAAACCTGTGATTCTGAGCGGGCTTTTGCTCTTTGCTGCCGGAAGTATCATTTGCGCTGTGGCACAGGACCTTTCGTTGCTGCTCGCAGGACGCGCCATACAGGCTCTCGGTGTTTCTGCGGCAACGGTGTTGTCGCGCGCCATTGCGCGAGATCTTTTCGAGGGTGAAGCGCTGGCAAAGACTCTCGCCCTCACGATGACCGCCATGGCTGCCGCTCCAGGATTTTCCCCACTATTGGGAAGTGGTCTCGCCGCGACGGTTGGCTGGCGCGTCACTTTTGTGCTGGTTGGGGCGTCAGGAATCGTCATAGCTGGGATCTATTCGTCCAGGCTTGGTGAGACGCGCTCTTTGCACTTGCGACAGCGTCTGAGTTTCGTGACTATTGTTTCTTCCTACATTGCTATCGGGCGAGACCAGCGGTTCATCCAGCCAGCGCTGGCTGTCGCCCTGGTGCTTGGCGGGCTTTATGCCTTTTTCGGCATCGCGCCGTCGATCCTGTTGGGGCGTATGGGATTATCGCCGGTGCAACTTGGTCTGTTCTTTGCAGCGACTGTCTTCGTGGTCTTTGGCGCGGGAATGGCTGTGCCGCTGCTGGTTCACAAATTTGGAGCCACAGCACTCTGTCGTGCCGGGACGCTGTTTGCCATCGTGGGAGGGGGCGTCCTAGTGTGGCAAGGCGATAACCTGCCGGGTTTCAGCGCGGGTCTGGTCCTCTACCTGTTGGGCATGGGATTGCTGAACCCCGCCGGAACCGCGTTGGCGCTGCAACCATTTGGCCGTGAGGCGGGACTCGCGTCAGCCCTTCTCGGGTTTCTGCAGATGGTGGTCGCCGGCTTTGGAACCGCTGCGCTCGCGACCTTTTCAGTTTCGCCTACGCTGGCCCTGGGAACAATGCTGACAATTCTTGCGTTCCTCGCGTTTTTTGTCATTCCGCGATCGCACTGATGTGAATGCCCCTTCCCTGACTGATAGTGTTTATGAGTTTGCCTCTTGCGGGAGCAATGTCGGCAGGCGACCCGGTTCCGCCCCGAGGGGCGCCGTGCTTCCCGTACGAGGTCAAACGCACTTGCTGTTGATCATCAGGTCTTTCATCATCCAGAATTGACAGCGTGGGCAATGGTCTGGTCAGGACAATCAACGCAAGTGGCGGATATCCAGTGAAATCCGCATATCGGGAACGCTTGCGCCACCGGGTACCCGTAAACGCATAGAAATGCGCGGCGCATGCGTTCGCAGTCTCCGAAACCTGCGTCTCGAGCCACTTCGTCAAAGGAGTGCCGACCTTCTTCCAGCATGGTGCGCGCAAATTCAAGGCGTAATTGTTCAACCATTTTGGATGGGGGCATTCCGGTTTCGTCGTGGAAAACCCGGCTGAACTGACGCGGACTTAGGCCTGCGACTTCGGCCAACTCCTCGACCGACAGTGTCGATTGCAGGTTCTCTCGCGCGCAAGTCAGCAGATTGAGCGCGGCTCGAGATCGAGCAGCACCGAGAACTGCGATTGGCCACCAGTACGCCGGTAGTAGACCACGAGCCTCTGCGCGACGCCGCGGGTAATTTCTGCGCCGAGATCGTATTCGATGAGAGCCAGTGTCAGATCGATGGCGGCGCTCATCCTACACCTAGGTATGATTAACTTCCGGCCCTACCTCAACTACCGTTGCGTCATTCGCATCATCGTATTCCTCCCCAGTGATGCGTATGACGTGCACCGTACTTGAGCCGGTATCTGCCCCTCGGCTGAAGATCCCCAATGCAACGTCTCACTTGACCGCCTCCTTCCCCCAGGAGGCGGTCTTTTTCTATTGGCGCTGATGCCAGGAGGAAATGAAAACTCCAGATTCAGGCGCTCCGAACTACGGGTCAAAGCAATTAACCGAAGGACTCCGCGCTGAACTGGAAGAAGTTTATAGCTGGTCGCAACCCATTGAGAGGGGCAAAGCTGCCTCGCAACCGGTCTTCGGTATGTTCTTTTTCTCCCGGAAATGATCGCTCAATGGTTTGCGACAAGGACTCTCGGATTATTTCAAAGCTCGATCCAGCGCATCCTGCAATGCGACGTCGCTGAATGGCTTGACCAAGCAGTCCACTGCGCCGCTTTGAAGAAGTGGAATTCTCTCATTCTCATTCTTGTGCGCAGTGATGAATACAATTGGGATCTTTTCCCCTCTTCGAAAAAGCTCTTCCTGGAGTTCAGGACCTGACATGCCTGGCATTGCTACGTCGAGAACAAGACAATCCGTTTTTTTCAGCCATTCGGACAAGAGGAATTCGGCCGCAGAGGAGAATGCACGGACGTCAAAACCAAAAGTCCGGATAAGGTCGGGTAGGGCCTCCCTAACTGACTCGTCGTCATCGACGACTGAAACGAGTGGATCTTGCATCTTGATCATGAAATTGGTTCCGAAGGCGGCGTGTTATTCTTTGCTCACCTGTTGACTGGTAGAGCGAAGCCAAAAAAGGCGCCACCGGAAGAATTATGTTCCTCCCAGATTCTTCCTTGATAGGCCTCGACAATGGAGCGGCTGACCGTTCCATCGTCACCCAAAACGGGATTGGCGCGAAACAAGCACCATCGAGACTGCCTGTTCCATCTTATAAGTCGTGCCTCGGTTTCTCCCAGAGCGCCTGACGCGAGCAACCACTCCCACACGGATTGGAGTAGATCAGAGTCATCAGAGCGTGGCGCCGCCGTCCGTCCCGCAGCCCTCTCTGTGATGATCCCAAGATATGCCAAGAAGTGCTCTTTGAAGAAATCCGCGCTGCCATCTGGTTCCGTCGACCAAGCCATCTCAGGGATGGCGTCAATCACATTGTGTAGTTCGCCAGCGGCTAAGGCGCGGGTGTCGGCACGAAACCACAATGCCTCGTCGGCTGCAATAGCCGCTTGGCTGACGGCAATGTGCAGGACGATGCGATCCTCATCGCTAGAAAACGATGAGGCCATTGATCCGGCGACGAGCACTCCGACTCTTCCGTGGATACCGAGCTTTTCGGTCGCACCTTTAACAGGATACTGACTGCAGTCGAGATCGGCATAGCGTGGCCAGTCGCTTGCGTTCGTTTCTACGGTTTCGATCAAGTCATCGATCAGTGCCGATACGCACCCAACTGAACGTTCGTCATAACGTTCAAGCAGTACATCGGAGTAGTCCCCATGCCCGACAACTCTCAAAAAGAGGAAGTCGGCATCGAGTATCGCACTTAATGCATCGAGCAACACCACACCGATGTCCTTGGCGGTCCCGCCAGTCCATACTGCCGGAAGAGCTGGTTCACTCAAGATATCGTTCATGCAGCGCCGGAGCCTTTCGTTCTCTGGCGCCACCATGACCATTTCTGGCATCTCATTCAGCAGCGGCCGACTGCTCCCCCTTTTGCAGAATTTCTTCCATGCAACTCCTTTAAAAATTGGGCTGGCGGGATATAGAACGGGTTCTCCCGAAGAACGCCGCCGATGCCCACGACCGGGTGTGTCCGCAGAATGTCAACGATTGTGTCGCCGCTGAACTTTGTCAGATCGTAAGCACTGATCACGACGTCATCGTGCTGGTCCCACAGATCGTTGACACAGGACTCGAACTCAATGAGATCAGGAAGATGCCGCTGGCTGTCGGCCGCCCATTCCAAGTCACAGACGTTGGTCCTCAAGGGAAAGATTCCTTGCGGATTGCCACTCACCAGAGCGGTGAAATCATCCACCATGCGATCTTGATCGAAGATGCCGGCACTTAGGTAACCGTCGACGATGGTCCGAACTTGAAGTTGACCGGAACGCTGCATGGCTGCGGGCTGTATTTTCATCACGCGACCCCGCTTATCGAGCATGCCGATGTTATCTAACTGCAACCGTTTTCCATCCGCACGTGATTCCAAGCGCATGCGTTAGAGGCTGCACGATGGATTTTCCGTAGGGTATTGTCCAATGGTATCGGGTCGTGAGCGGCTGCGATCGGCGGCTTTGCCTCGGATTGTGCTGCAAGGATGTGAGGATAAGAACGTCGCTGGAGCTGGGCAATGGATCGTATTGACGCGATGAAGATGCTTGTCACTGTTGTGGAGGAGGGGACTTTGGCAACTGCCGCTCGGAAGTTGCAGCGCTCGTCTGCAGCAATAAGCCGGGCGCTAGGTCTTTTTGTAAAGCATGTAGGCGTCGAACTTCTCCATCGCACCACTCGCAGCCTAAAGCTCAGCGAAGCCTGACAGCGTCATATCGAAGCCTGCCGAAGAGTAATTTTTTGATTTCGAAGAAGCAGATATTATTGCCGGAGGCGAGCAGTCTCCGCCACGCGGGGTGCTGACAATCTCAGCGCCCCCTACCAGTCCGTTCAGTGCTCGTTGTCGTTCCCCCCCCGTTCTTTTCTCATGCTCTTAATGACCAGCGGCCGCGCAGCGAAGCGCTGATGCATGGTCAGCGGCCGAAACTTAAGCCGAAGCCATCGCATCGATTCGACCGAGAAGGCGACTGGTCATTTCCTGGAAAATCCAGCCGTTCCCACCAGGATCGCTGAACGAAGCGAAGGTTTCATAGCTCTCGCGTCAAGGGGGCGGACCAGGAGGTAGATTTCTTTATCGCGACGGTGAAACACATCGCCTGCGTCATGGAAAACGCCGCTCTTCTCGGCGCCGCAGGAGGCAAAAGCCGAATGAGCCAACTCGATGTCGGCTGTCCATTATCCGGTCGTGTCCGCTTCCGACCTATTTCGGCCAATCCATAAGTATCGCCGATACCATGGTGCAATAGCGCCAGAGCGGCCACCGACTGACCCTAGACACAGCTGATAGGTGTCAAATCAACGGAGCACGTCATGTCAGAAGATGTTGAAGCAAACTCCATTTCACTCGCGCCGACCCGGCGCGAACTTCTCGCCGCTACGGCGGCGACAGCTGCACTCAGCGTCCTGCCAGGACACCTTCGAGCAGCGTCTCCTGACGACGCGATCCGGCCTTTCAAGGCGGCCATTCCGCAGCAGGAAGTCGATGAACTGCGTCGCCGCGTTCGTGCGGCTCGGTGGCCCGGGATGGAAACCGTCGTGGATCGTTCCCAGGGCGCCCAACTCAGGAAGTTCAAACCGCTCGTCGAATACTGGGGCACCGGTTACGATTGGCGCAAATGCGAGAACAAGCTCAATTCGTTTCCGCAGTTCATGACAAAGATCGACGGGCTCGATATTCATTTCATTCAGGTAAAGTCGAAGCACGAGAACGCCCTGCCGCTGATTATGACACACGGTTGGCCGGGCTCGATCCTGGAAATGATCAAGACCATCGGACCGCTGACGGATCCGACCGCACACGGCGGCACGCCGGAGGACGCGTTCCACGTTGTGATGCCCTCGATGCCAGGATACGGCTTCTCCGAGATACCGTCGGACACAGGGTGGGGTCCCGATCGTATCGGACGTGCATGGCATGTCCTGATGAAGCGCCTCGGTTATGACCGCTACGTTTCGCAAGGTGGTGACTGGGGCGCTGTGATCTCCAACGCGATGGCTCGGCAGGCACCGGAAGGGCTGCTCGGCATCCATATCAATATGCCTGCCACTGTGCCTCCCGATGTGGCCAGGTCACTGACAAACGGCGAACCCGCTCCGGCGGGGCTGTCTCCGGAGGAGAAGGCGGCTTACGAACAGATGAACGCGCTGTACACCAAGGGTGCGGGATATGCCCTGATAATGGTCACTCGTCCCCAGACCCTCGGCTATGCGTTGACGGATTCCCCCGTCGGCCTTGCTGCCTGGTACTACGACAAATTCGCCGACTGGACCTACAGCGGCGGCGATCCCGAGAAATCGCTCACACGCGACGAAATGCTTGATGACATCTCACTCTATTGGTTCACCGGAACGGCCGCCTCCGGCGCACGGCTTTACTGGGAGAACAACGCCAACAACTTCAACGCCGTTGATATCAAGATCCCAGCTGCCATCACCGTCTTTCCAGGCGAGATCTATCAGGCGCCAAAGAGTTGGGCCGAGAAAGCCTATCACAACCTCATCTACTACAACAAAGTCGATAAGGGTGGGCATTTCGCAGCATGGGAAGAGCCGGACCTTTTCAGCTCCGAACTGCGAGCCGCGTTCAAGTCACTCCGCTCGGTCTAGCAGTCTGGCCTGATGAGCCTCGCAGCGGGATCCGGCCAACCCGGATCCCGTCGTGGGCCAGATCAACTTATCCCGCAAACATCAGGAGACTTGAAATGACCATCATTGGGGAAGGAATCGCGCTTGTCACTGGCGCGTCATCTGGCCTCGGAGCGATTTACGCCGACCGCCTTGCTCGTCGCGGATATGACCTTGTGCTCGTCGCTAGGAACCAGGATGCCCTCGCCAAAGTCGCGAAGGACCTTTCGAGCTCGACCGGACGCACGGTGACCACAATTCGAGCCGACCTTGCGCAGCGGGAGGATTTGCTGAAGGTCGAAGGGATCCTGCGAAGCAATCCTGCGATAACGATGCTCGTCAATAACGCAGGCGTCGGCGCTGTCGAACCTCTGCTGGTGTCCGACGTCGAGGCAATGGAGCGGATGATCAAGGTCAATGTGACGGCATTGACGCGCCTCGTATGCGCGGCGGCGCCATCGTTTGCCGCTCGCGACAACGGCACGATCATCAACATGGCGTCGGCGCTCGGAATCGCACCCGAAATTCTCAACGGAGTCTACGGGGCTACCAAGGCATTCGTAATCGCGTTGACTTTCTCGCTGCAGAAGGAGTTCGCGGACAAGAACATCAGGATCCAGGCTGTGCTTCCCGGCGCCGTGGAGACACCTTTCTGGGATGCCTCGGGCGGGTCGCTGGATCGGCTTCCGACCGACATCGTGATGAAACCCGAGGATACCGTCGATGCAGCTCTGGCGGGATTGGACATGGGTGAGCTTATCACACTGCCGTCAGTGCCTGATGAAAATGACTGGAAAGCTTACGAGGCCGCACGCCAGAAGCTGATCCCGAACCTGTCGCGAAGTGTTCCGGCGCCGCGCTACCACGTCTCCGACGTGACGCACTAGCAGTGGTCAGGAAACGGGCTGTCGTGTTGCGGGCCGAATCAAGACGCGGCCGCTCAACAACGATAACATTTGAGGGTGTCGATGATGACCGACCGAGATCTTTTGCGCAGCTTTCCCCGAGAGCGACTGCTGAAAGGTCCAACGCCAATCCACCGCCTGGCACGCCTCGAAGATGTGCTGGGGGGACGGAGTAGGGGCGTATCGATCTGGGCGAAAAGAGACGATTTCATGGAACTTGGCGGCGGCGGCAACAAGCTCCGCAAGCTTGAATTTCTCTTGGGGCAGGCGAAAACGGAGGGATGTGACACCCTCGTCGTGACGGGAGGAGTTCAATCCAACTTCGCGCGACTGGCCGCCGCAGCGTGCGCCAAGACGGGGCTCGCCTGCGAGCTCGTTTTAGCCCAGATGGTCCCTCGAACGACCGAAATTTATCAGGCGAACGGCAATGTTCTTCTCGACCGCCTGTTTGGTGCCCGTGTTCACATACTGAACCCGGGCGATGATGCTGGCACGTATGCGAAGCGTCGTGTCGATGAGCTCGCCGAAACTGGTAGGAGAGCCTTTCTTGCACCCCTCGGCGGCTCAACGACGATCGGTTGCCTCGGTTACGTGGATTGCGCTTTTGAACTCGCCCAGCAATCAGCTGAAATGGGTGTCGCGTTCGACCAGATCATCATCCCCAACGGCAGCAGCGGCATGCACGCCGGGTTGGCTGCTGGCCTGGTTCTTTCGGGGTCTCACCCTTCGCGGATTGCCGCGTACACAGTTCTTTCGCCTGCAGACAAGTGTCTTCCCGCAACCGCGGACAAGGTGAACGCGGTCCTTGAACGACTTGCCAGCGACGCTCGCGTAATCGCGGGCGATCTCCGGATAAGCGGAGCGCAGCTAGGCGAAGGATACGGCATGCCGACTTCCAGCATGATCGACGCTGTCGAGCTTCTCGCGAGATCAGAAGGGCTCCTAGTCGATCCTGTCTATGGCGGCAAGACTTTGGCGGGACTGTTGTCTGACATCGACAGCGGGACAATCGCACCTCAGTCCAAGGTTCTCTTCATCATGACCGGAGGCTCACCCGGACTTTATGCATACGCCGACGTCCTTACGTCCAATTAGTTCCATCCTGTCCCAATAATCAGACAACGAGGTTTCCATGGCAAACAAACCTAAAATCGCCCTCATAATCGGCTCCACCCGCCCGACGCGGTTCGCCGACAAGCCTGCGCAGTGGATGCTGAAGCAAGCCCAGCAGCGTGACGACATCGATGTCGAAGTCGTCGATCTACGAGATCATCCGCTGCCGTTCTTTGATGAAGTGGCGTCGAACGCATGGGCTTCCAGCGAGAGCGCCGAGGCTATCCGGTGGCAGAAAACCGTGGGCCGCTACGACGGGTACATCTTCGTCGTTTCCGAATACAATCATTCGATCACCGGGGTCCTGAAGAATGCGCTCGACCAAGCCTACGTCGAATGGGGCCGCAAGCCGTTCACCGCAATAGCCTACGGGAGCATGGGTGGTTCGCGCGCACTCGAACATCTCCGCGGCATTGGTGTGGAGCTCCAGATGGTCTCGACCCATGCCGCGGTGCATATCGGCGCCGGTGACTTTTTCGCGACTTCACCGGTTGGAGCCAACAAACCGATCGAGGAGATCGAGGCCAACCTCTTGCCGTCTGCCAAAACGGCGCTCGACGAGTTGGTCTGGTGGGCAAAAGCCACCGTCGCTGCAAAAGCCTCCGTACAATAACTGGCAAGAAGCCGCGCGGGCGTCAACTGAGCGAAAGTTCTCTTGAAGCCTTCGACACTTCTGAATAGCCCTGAGATTTGTAGACGCCTTGTTCCCTGATTTTGAGGCAAGGAGGCGATGATGGGCACGAGAAATTTCAGTGACGATTTCGATTCGCGGTCCTTCGGTTCAAACGGTAAGCAGTGGCGCAGATCACCGAGCGGGGATATCCGCTTGCGGAGGCTTCGAAGCGCCTGGGTATGAGCGCACATTCGCTTTATGCTTGGAAGAAGAAGTTCTCCTAGTCCCCGATCCGGGCGTAGTTAACCAAGCCGCGGAAATCCGCCGGCTGAAGCAGGAGCTGGCTCTCGTCACCGAGCAGCGCGACATCAAGAAAAGCAACCGCGTACTTCGCCAAGGATGTTGGACGCTTCCGTGAGATAGATCACGCTGTCCACGATTTCCTGCGCCGCCGTAATGGTACCCTTGGGCGACAAAGATCGGAAGTAGTCCCGTGAACCCGTAGCATGGAGCTGCGTGTCTACAACACCAGGCGATACCGCGTTTACCCGGATGTTGTCGCTGGCGAACTCCAGCACCAAGCTCTTGGTAATTGCGTTCAGCCCGCCTTTGGTGATCATCGGCATGTTGCTTTGACCCTGGCGATGGGGTGGTCGGTCAGCGACGACGTAATCGTAACGACGCTTCCACCGGATCTCTGGCGAAGCATCTCTTTGACAGCTACGTGAGATACCCGCTCCGCGAGCTTGGGATCGCCAACATCGCCGTCAATACGCTCAGGCCTTCTCGCACGGTCGAACGATGTCGTCTCGCTGATCAGCCGCGACGTCGCGACGACGTTCCAGCTTTGTCCACGAACGTCTTGTCGAGCCCGGCGCCAATGCCCTGCGAAGCACAGGTAATCACAGCCGTCTTGTGCACATTCATTCGTGCTGCCTCCATTTGCTTTTTCGAACGACGGTGGCCAGCGAACGGGCACTGGAGCATTGTATTTGTCGAAGTTCAGAGGCTGCCCCGTAGGGCGCTGGTGGCGACTTTCTCGCCAAATAACGTGCCGACGCTATCGTACCAAGGTGTTTCCGATATCTTTGGGTCGGTCAACATTATGAAGGACACCAAGGTACAATAGATCCGGATTGCCTGTTCAACTAAGCATTTGCGAACAGCGCATCGAACGGAGTTCCGAGATGAGAACGTGGCATGATCGCCGAATTCTCGACCTTCTGGGAATAGAGATTCCTGTCATACAGGCGCCGATGGCCGGAGCAACGACCGTCGAAATGGTGATTGCCGCTTCTCAAGCTGGCGGTTTGGGTTCGATGCCGAGTGCGCAATATTCGGTCCAGCAATTGCGGGAAGCCCTCTCGCAGATCACTGCTGGAACTGCCAAACCAATAAATGTCAATTTCTTCAGCCACCTGACGCCTGATGCCGATCCTGTTGGTCAGATGAGATGGAGAGCACTCCTGGCGCCTTATTTCGTAGAATGTGGCCTTGATCCCACAGCCATGACCAGCGGGCTCGGTCGAGCTCCCTTCGACAGCGAATTTTGCGAAGTCGTCGAAGAGTTCTGTCCCAAGGTGGTGAGCTTCCATTTCGGTCTTCCGGATCGGCAACTTGTCGACCGGGTAAAAGCCACGGGGGCGAAAGTGCTGTCGTCCGCGACGACTGTTGCCGAGGCCGTCTGGCTCGAGAGACACGGTGTTGATGCCGTGATCGCAATGGGTTTCGAGGCTGGCGGGCACCGCGGGAACTTTCTTACGCAGGACATGACGACCCAAGTCGGAACGATGGCACTCGTTCCGCAGGTCGTGGACGCGGTTGAGGTTCCGGTCATTGCTGCAGGGGGAATCGCAGATGGCCGCGGAGTTGCCGCGGCATTGATGCTCGGAGCGTCTGCGGTTCAGATCGGGACTGCCTATCTGTTGACTCCAGAGGCCAGAATTCCGGATCTGCACACCTATGCTCTCGGCCAAGCAGGCGACGCCAGCACTGCCATCACGAATGTCTTTACGGGAAGGCCCGCGAGAGGCGTTGTGAACCGCCTAATGCGGGAACTGGGTCCGCTTTCGGACGTGGTACCTGCGTTCCCGACTGCTGGGGTGGCGCTCGCCGCCATCCGCGCGAAGGCAGAGGTTGAGGGACGCAATGACTTCACCAACCTTTGGGCGGGACAGGCCATTGGTTTGGTGAAAAGGCTTCCTACAGCAGAATTTACAATGAAGCTGTTCGAGGACGCGATGGCAACTTTAGAGGCGGGTTCGACCATCAGTCGTCTCTAGAGGTTCGCGGCAGACTGCCTCCCGCAGCGCGTCGGCTCAAGGTGGAGATCCGAGCGCATATCTTGGTACGGCAGAGACGCCAAACTGAAGAACCATCCCATGGATCTTCCTGCAAAGTCACATCGGACAGCAATCAGACCGTCTTACGCCGGAGGAAACTCCATGTCGCGACGAGTGACCGACCAACTTAAAATCGTTCTCGCAGGCTCAGCATCTCTCGCAATCACAATGGGTGTCGGCCGATTTGGGTTCACTTCAATCCTGCCGATGATGCTGCACCATGGAACGGTCGATCTCGCGTTTGCGGGAAGACTGGCAACCGCAAATTACGTTGGCTATGTCGTTGGGTCGCTAGCAGCGATGCTCATACCGAAGGCGTGGTCGCAGACGGATGATATCAAATCCGCTCTCTACTTGACAATCGTACTGACTGCTCTGATGGCGATTCCGCTCCCATCGACATGGATAGGTTTGAGATTTCTCGTCGGCGTCGCCTCGGCGATCGGCTTCGCAATTACATCGGGTTGGTGCTTGGTGGAGCTTTCCGCGGCACCTGGCTCAATCGGCGGCGCAATCTTCACCGGGCCAGGAGCTGGGATTGCCATTTCGGGTCTGGCAGCTAGCGTAACGACAGCACTGAGCTTTACTAGGCATTGGGGCTGGACGGCATTTGCAGTCCTGTCGGCAGGGATGAGCGCACTTATCTGGCGTGCTTTTCGAAAGTCCAGCAGAGACGTCGAACCATTTTATTTTGGCAGCGCCAGGACGTCGAGTCGGGTCCTGCGAACCGAAATGCCCATGTTCGCCGTCGCCTACGGTTTCGCTGGTTTCGGTTACATCGTGACTGCTACATACCTGCCTGTCGTCGCGAAGAAAGCAATACCGGACTCCCCTTTGCTGACCGTCTTCTGGCCGCTGTTTGGCATTTCCGCCGTAGCGGGTTCACTTCTGGCATCGCGCGGGCGAAAGAGCGCCGACGCTCGCCTATGCCTCGTGGGTTCGTATCTCGTGCAGTCGACAGGCGTCGCAATGCCTGTCGTGTGGGAGGATGCACTCGATCTCGCCCTGTGCAGCATTTTGGTCGGAGTTCCGTTCACCGCGATCACCCACTTCGCCTTAAATCAGGTAGGGAGAGTACGATCAAGTCACCACGCCCGCTAAATGGGATTGCTAACGGCGGTGCTCGCAGTCGGCCAGATCATGGGGCCGCCTGTCGTGGGGGCGATTTTACTCGCCAATCTAACTCCGACAGCGCGTTCGGTTTCGCCCTGGGCATTGCAAACATGACCCTCGTAATGGGTGCTGTTGTTCTGGTGGCAATGATTGTAATGTTTCCGGCGAGGGGCCATCATAAACCACAGGCACGCTAGTGGGTCTCTCGACCATTGTCGATCCTCAGCTTCGCCGCCATGTTTACAAGATCCGGCAAGGACCGAGCGCTCATTTTTCGCATTACCTGGCCGCGGTGCGCCTTAACTGTGATCTCGCTGATGTCGAGCTCGAACGCGACCTGCTTGTTCATGAGACCCTTCACCACGCCTGACATGACTTCGCGCTCTCGCGGGGTTAGGGCATCGTAGCTCTCTTGAAGGCGCATCAGCTCTTCCTCATCGCGGATGAGTGCCTCGCTCTCTGAAAGAGCTGACTTTATAGCGGCAATGAGTGTCTCCGGGTCGATCGGTTTCGTTAGGAAATCGAGAGCGCCACCCTTCAAGGCCTTCACGGTCATGGGGACATCGCCGAAACCCGACACAAATATAATCGGGGTTCGATTCCCGCTGTTCGCAATCAAGGACTGTAGATCCAGGCCATTGAGCCCCGGCATGTTTACATCCAAAATGAGGCAGCTCGGTCCTGCATTTGGTTTGGCGCTCAGAAAAGACTGAGCAGAGTCAAAAACAATTGGTCGCCACCCTGCCGAACCGATTAAGAGTTCAAGAGATTCTCGCACAGATATGTCGTCGTCAACCACGAATACCGTCGGTCCACTCAGAGTGTTCAGAGGCTCGGTACTCACATGGTTCATCGCCGAGGTCATCCGGTACATATGTTGCCTCCTTAAGGGGGCGCAAACTCATCGAGTACAAACACTATATCACGAGTGAGCGCCGACACTATTGCCCTGAAGAGCGATATCTCATCCCACAGAGCAGAACATGCGAGTTTCCCAACGTAAATCCATTGTACGTTGGTATCGGCATCCGTTTTCGACCTGTTTCCACGACACCATCGTACAATGGTATGCGACCCGTCAATTTAGCATGCTCATTTGGTCGATCACGCACGCCGCCTCCGTTCAGCGAGCTGGCCTCTGTTCGTCAGATCGGAAAAGACGCCGAACATCCCAACATTTTCAAGGAGATAACGATGAGCAAGATTCTGATGGTTCTCACCTCGCATGATCGGCTTGGCAATACCGGTCGGAAGACCGGGTTCTGGTTGGAGGAATTTGCTGCTCCGTACTATGTCTTCATGGACGCAGGCGCCAGCGTTACCGTCGCCTCACCGCGGGGCGGGCAGCCGCCAATTGATCCGAAGAGTGACGAGCCCGGCAATCAGACTGCCTCCATGACCAGGTTTAAGGGCGACAACGACGCTCAGTCCGTACTTGCGAACACGGTGCGCCTCGCGACCGTCGATGCCAAGGATTTCGACGCGATCTTCTATCCGGGCGGGCATGGGCCGATGTGGGATCTCGTCGAGGACCGGAAATCAATCTCGCTGATCGAGGAATTCTATGGCTCCGGTAAACCTGTCGTAGCAGTTTGCCACGCACCTGCAGTCTTTCACCACGTAACGTTCCAGGGAAACCCGCTGGTCAAGGGCAAGCGGGTGACCGGATTCACTAACTCCGAGGAGGAAGCGGTACAGCTCACCAAGGTCGTCCCGTTCCTGGTCGAAGATGATCTCAAGTCGCTCGGAGCGCTTTACGAGAAGGCAGGCGACTGGGAGAGCTTCGCGATCGTGGATGGCCATCTGGTCACGGGCCAGAACCCCGCCTCGTCCACGGCTGCAGCGACGTTGCTTCTCGGCCTTCTTTGATCGGCGAGCTCTGATATGAAGCCCCATCTCGCGGAGATTGAAGGTGTCGAGCTCAAATCTGGAGACGGCGGCCCACTCGACGTCCTGATCGAATTCTACCGTGCCTTTAACGCAGGGGATCTGCGAGGCCTCGAATCCGTATGGTTAGCAGGCGACACCCCAAGCATGAACAACCCGATTGGCGGCATCCGGCGAGGAGCGGCAAGGATCAAGGAGGGTTATTCCAAGCTCTTCAGCGGGCCTGCCAAGATCCACGTCACCTTTCATGACTTTACCAGTCAGGGAGGCCCAGATTGGCATCTCTTTGTCGGTAGGGAGCGCGGCAATTGCGTTACTGCGGACGATGAGCTGAAGATCGCATTTCGAACGACACGTTGGTTCGTAAGACGTGACGATTCCTGGCGGCAGCTCCATCACCATGGCTCAGTTGAGGACGCGGACATGCTTCGCAACTACCAGCGCCTGATTTTTGGCCAATAGGCATAGAGAACGGCGGTGCAGATCGCCGCTCTCCTAATGCCGCGTGCAACCAGGCCCGTTCAAGATAACAGAATCTCAGACCTGACGTCGCACTCGATGACAACGGCCGCCCCACGATCGACATGAAGCAGAAGCTTGACCGCAACGGTAAGGGCTACGTCTTTGGGACGGGACGAACTGGATCGGAATCCTAATGCCCACCGACTGTGCGACAAGGTATCTTCGTCTCTCCGCGGATATGCGTCAACCGGACTTTCCGAAGACGGCTTGATGACGCATGTTGCATCCCGGTGGCCAGGGCGGCGCTCAGTATTGTCACCAGAGGATTGGCAGGGCCGCGTTCCAAGAATTATGTTCGCCGCTGGCCAATTGGCTCGGAAAGGTTCCGCCCAGAGCTAAGTATCGTGTTGCGCTCTTTTTCGAACTCGTGGGTAATGGCGAGGCCTGCGAAATACCATGACCGAGTTACAGCGAGCGGTGCGAGCCGTCTCGCCGGCAATGCGGGGCCACCGCTTGTAAGGTCCAGAGCTTAGCGAAAAGGATCATGCGTCGCTCCAGTGCTTCGGCAAACATGGTCATCATCGTTGCGCACTCGCTTGGGTGTGGCCTAGGCCATGGGCCGTTCTCAAGCGCGTTTGCCGCGGACGCGATTGTCAGATCGATCTCGTCTGCCGTTGTTGTCGGTTCCTTGGGGAGTGACCGTCCGTCAGTGGGATCAACAATCTTTTTTCATTCGGTTCCAGAAGCTCTCACCCAATGTCCGCTGACAACGAAGCTTTCGAGGATGTGTGGTGGAAATTGTTGCCAAATCTTTCGTTGTGGTATCCACTTATTCAGCTAGGACCACGCATCCACGTCGATAACCGCCTGAGCAAATGCGGCGGGCGCCTCTTGGGGAAGGTTGTGACCGATGCCCCCAGAGATCAGGCGGTGTTCATATTTTCCGTTGAACTTGCCAGCATAGGCCTTCGAATCGGGGTGTGGCGCGCCATTGGCGTCGCCCTCCATGGTGATTGTGGGGACAGAGATTTCTGGGCTTGTCGCGAGCTTTGCCTCGTATTTGTCGAACTGCTTTTCTCCCAAAGTCAGCCCGAGGCGCCATCTATAGTTGTGGACTACGATCTCCACATGATCAGGATTTGCGAAGGCTGCCGCCGTCCGGTCGAAAGTAACATCATCGAATTTCCACTGAGGAGAGGCGAGCTTCCAGATTAGCTTGGCAAAATCGTTCGTGTACTTTGCGTAACCCTGACGGCCACGTTCGGTCGCGAAATAGTACTGATACCACCACTGCAGTTCTGCGGAGGGTGGCAGGGGAACTTTTCCAGCCGCCTGGCTGCCGATGAGATAGCCGCTGACCGAAACCAGCCCCCTGCAGCGTTCGGGCCAGAGCGCAGCTACGATGTCGGCGGTGCGTGCGCCCCAGTCGAACCCTGCTATGGTGGCGCGATCGACCTTAAGGGCGTCCATCAATTTAATAGCGTCGACGGCGAGCGCTGACTGCTGTCCGTTGCGTTTCGTCTCCTTCGAGAGAAACGTGGTGCCGCCGTATCCACGCAGAAACGGAACGATTACCCGGTGTCCCCGTCCAGCCAGGATGGGTACAACTTCTGCAAAACTGTTGATGTCGTACGGCCAGCCGTGAAAAAGGATAACGGGTGATCCGTCCTGCGGGCCGACCGACGCGTAGGCGATCTTGAGGTCGCCAGCGTTGATAGTTTTTTCGGCGATCAAAGGAAGCGTGCCTTGTTTCGGGGGAGTCGTCTGATCCGCACGTGCAGTAGCCATGACAGAACCGAGGATCTCGGCGGCGGTCAAACCGAGGGCCGCGCCGCTGAAGGAACGACGGGTCAGGTTGACAAGATTGATGTTGCTCATGATCTTTTCTCCTGGGCATTGTTTAGGTCCTGTCCGCGGGCGCGTGCAGCAGCCCCTGATTTCAGCAACATTTTGGAGAGATCGACGGGATGCTGATACTGAACGAAGGTGTTGAACATACTAAGGTATCGGCGAAACCTATGTTCAATCCCGCCTTAGAGGACATTCGACATCAATATCTCCATTTCGGCGCCCAACTGCCGAAAGGAGATAGTGAATTCGCGTGACTACTGGCCCGCGAGGCGGATCCGCTCCAAAAAAACACGGCTCCTGGAAGCGGCCATCTCGAATCTGCTCGGCGAACAGTCGAAGCTGACCGAGAGTGCGAGCACGCTCACCTTCGAGCCTTGCACGCGGCAGACCAATTTCTGCTATTGCTCTGACTATAAGGTGGCCGCCAATCCTCTCGCCCTCTTCAGCAACTGTCTTCAGGAAAATCGCTCAGGATTGGAGGACGATCTCCCGATAGACGCCAGAAGCCGCCCAGGCTTGGCTCGCAGCGCGTGCGACGTACTCGGACGATGCACTGCCGTACGACACGGAAAGTGGCCTGCCAGTAGCTTTTTCGGCTCAGCAGAAATCAGCGTTGGCGTCGCGGTTTTCCTATCCCGAATAAGCAGATTTCTCTTGATCGTCATGCTCGAATTTCACGATTGAATTATCGAGCTTGACATCGGAATTCCGGTAGCGCGTGTCACCATGACAGGCACCCCCTTGTAAGAAGGGGTGCCCGATTGCGGATCGAAATGGGATAGCGACATGACCGGATTCATTTCAGGGTAATAGCCTGCGATCGAGCCACTCGGGATGTCATACGCCACTGCCGTTAGGCCTCCGATCGAATGCGATTCTTCATCGTCGAAAAGGCTGCGGATTTCGATTCGATCTCCGTCGGCAAGTTCGCGACTGGCCAAGTCCTCTGGGTTCATGAAAACTACGTCGCGTCGGCCAAAAACGCCTCGGTAGCGATCATCGTGGCCATAAATAGTGGTGTTGTACTGATCGTGGCTGCGGATGGTCGTCAGAATGAGCGCCTGGTTGGAAGCAAGTGCCGGATCCTCGCGGATGCCGGGTGCCACTATGAAGTTGGCCTTGCGGCTGACGGTATTCCAGCGACGGAACGAGGCCGCAACATCCAATCGGAAACCACCCGATTTGCGAACCCGCGTATTGAAGTCGAAGAAATCGGGAAAGACCATCTCGATCTTGTCGCGAATGCGATCGTAGTCTCCAACAAGGCCGTCCCAGTCGATCCCGTATCGATCACCGAGCGTAGCCTTCGCAATTCCGGCGATTATCGCAGGTTCAGATCTAACCATGTCGCCAGGCGGCTTCAGAAACCCACGCGATGCGTGTACCATCGACATGGAGTCCTCGACGGTGACAGCTTGGGGGCCCGACGCCTGAGCATCGAGATCCGTTCGACCAAGGCACGGGAGGATTAGCGAAGTCCTAGCAACCAGGAGGTGGGAGCGATTGAGCTTTGTTGCGATGTGGACTGCCAGATCGAGCTTCCGCATCCCCGCGAAAGTAGCCTTGTGATCAGACATCGCGACCGGAAGATTTCCCCCGAGACATATTAACGCCTTTGAGGTGCCTGCAATGACTGCCCCCATGGCCTCCACCGCGTTGTGCCCCCTGTTCGCACGCGGCAGGAACCCAAAGGCCCGTTCGATGCCTTCCAACAGCGCCGTGTCCGGGATCTCGGTGATGCCGACTGTCCGGTCGCCTTGGACGTTGGAATGACCGCGAATTGGAGCGATTCCGGCGCCTTGGCGGCCAATGTTTCCCCGCAGCAGAAGCAAATTGGCGATCTGCTGGACATTGGACGTACCTCGGGCGTGCTGGGTAATGCCCATCCCGTAGCAGACGATGGCGCTTTTTGCATGCGCGTAGACCGAAGCGGCGCTCTCGATCGCTGCTTGTGACAATCCGCTTGCAGATACTATTTCATCCCAAGTGGTCGATTCGATATCAGCCTGAAGGATGTCGATTCCCATCGTGTGGTCAGATATGAAGGCGCGGTCTAACACGCCCGACTCTCCACGATTCAGACTTTCGGTATCCATCGCGAACACGGCTTTCATGATGCCTTTGAGTGCTGCGAGATCACCGCCAACCCGTACCTGATGATAAGCGGACGCGATGCGGGTCGAAGAAAGCGTCACCATCTCAATCGGGTCTTGCGGTGCGGCGAAGCGCTCTAGCGCGCGCTCTTTCAGAGGGTTGAACACAATGATTGGAACGCCGCGGCGTGCCGCCTGATGAAGAGTGGACATCATGCGCGGATGATTGGTGCCAGGGTTGTGTCCAAAGCTGAAGATCGCGTCGGTGTGATCGAAGTCTTCGAGAGTTACGGTGCCTTTGCCGACTCCTATGGATTTGGTCAAGCCAACGCTGGTAGCTTCGTGGCACATGTTCGAGCAATCCGGGAAGTTGTTTGTACCGTAGGCGCGCACGAAAATCTGATAAAGAAACGCAGCTTCGTTGGAAGCGCGTCCGGAAGTGTAAAATTCCGCCTTGTCGGGATCGTCGAGCTTGTTGAGGCCGGCGGCCGTCAGCGCAAACGCCTTATCCCATGCAATCGGTTCATAGTGATCAGTGTCGGGATTATAACGTAGCGGCAGTGTCAATCGGCCCGCATCTTCAAGTTGATGATCGGACCACTCCCAGAGTTCCGAGACTGTATGCTGCCTGAAGAAATCGACATCTATCCGCTTGGCGGTGGATTCCCAAGCGATAGCTTTGGCACCGTTCTCGCAGAATTCGAAGGAAGAAGTGTGTTTCGGATCCGGCCAAGCGCAGCCTGGGCAGTCGAACCCTTCGGGTTGGTTTGCCTTCAACAGCGTGCGGCTACCTTGGGCAAAGATTCGTTGTTGCGCAAGCGTCTTAGCGACCGCCTTCAGGGCGCCCCAACCTCCGGCCGGGTGTTTGTACTGCTCAATGCCATCCGGGCGTCTTTTCATTATCGCTGGCTCCCTAGTTCCGAACAGGTGCGATGGCGACCTGCATCTCAGTCAAATGGCGCATCGTAAAGATCGCATGAGTCGGCTGACTCGCTCGGCCTCCCGATCTCAGAGGCTCCAACGGTGACACGATCCAATGTGAGAGTTGGCGTTGTTCGTCACTGCTCCGGTGCAGTAGTCTCGCTTGACAGGTCGCTAACCCCGATCGACGCTATTCGCTGGCCAAGATTCAGCTCGATGTCTGAGCGTTTCTGCAATCCCGCTTCCAAAAGCTTCGCTATTCGAGCTCTCGTAGCGGGGCGTTTGGCCGAGATGAAGAACTGATCGAGAGCGGGTGGAAAGAGCTCGTCATCAGGAAGGGATGTTTCGTCAATAAATCGCTTCGCCTCAGAAAGTGCGTCCTTGTCGAATCCTGCGATCCTCCGGGCGAAGCGATCGACGAATGCGTCGAGAGACGCATCGGGAATGGCTCGATTTACGTACCCGTATCGTTCGGCCAAGGCCCCCGGGAAGTCGTCGGCGCCGAGCACCACTTCGATTGCGCGACCGCGTCCCATTAGGCCCGCCAGCCTCGCCATCGGGTTGCCGCCTGGCACTGCGCCGACTCCGACCTCAAATTGTCCGAGTATCGCCTTTTCGGCGCTCGCAAAGCGAACGTCGCACGACAAGGCGAACTCGCTACCTGCACCACGAGCCCGACCGCGAATTGATGCAATCGATACGACAGGAGCTCTGGAGAGGCGCACCAAGACGTCGAGCCAGGGATGCATGCCTGTAGCCCCCTTGGTCATTGTGGCCGTTCGGTCTTTGTCGACGAGCACGTCGTAGTGGGCGAGGAAAAAGTCCGGATCGGCGCTTTCGAACACGATGACCTTGATGGCCGGATCAGCTTCCAGTTGCTCGATCAGAGCGGAGAGTTCAACAATAGTGTCCGGATCGATGAGGTTGATCGGCGGGTTGTTGAATATCGCCCGCACTAAGCCTGGAGCGGGAAAGCTAAGTTCGATTTGCTTTTTCATGCGGATTACCTCGCGTCGCTGTTAGGCAATCACCTAGCCGTGCCTAAGATTTAAATCCTATGGCACAATAGTATCGCCCGCTGCCCCGGTTCACTTGAGCCCGGGCGAAGGCCGCCTCCGGGCAGGTGGAGTCGGTCTTCAGCGGATCGGAACGATCCGCGCGCTCCGATGGTGGGGAGGATGCGGGAGCGCTGTGGCTGTATCAGCCCATCGCCGTGGGTGGAAATGGCGACGATCAGAAAATAGCTATCTTCAAGGTGTTGCAAAACCAGACTTAGGTATCGGCTGCCTGGTGCGGACTTTACGGCGTCGATCGGTCCGCCGGCTTAGTAAGTCTAGGGAGAGAAAAAGCAAAGGTCGCGCCAGGTCCGTCATTAGGCAAGGCCCACATTCGACCGCCAGAATTTTCAATGATCGAGCGGCTGATAGAGAGACCTATACCCATCCCGTCGCGCTTTGTCGTGAAGAACGGTTCGAACAATTTGTGCGCAGCGTCAGCGGGGATCCCGACGCCGACATCCGAGATTGACAAAGAGGGCTGCTCCTCACTCACCAGTTCAGTTCGCACGAACAGACGGCGAGGCCGCCCCTCGATCTCTTCCATGGCTTCGATCCCGTTGAGGATCATATTCAGAATGACCTGCTGAAGCTGTATGCGATCACCACCGACAGGCGGTAGCTCTGCCGTCAGACTGGATTCCAGGACGATAGATTTCTCACGCATTTCTCGCGCCGATAGTGCTATGACCTCGCGAGCTATCTCATTGAGGTCGATTTGCTCCATGGCTGGAGACTGCCGATTGAACATAGCCCGAAGTCGCTTGATAACTTCGGCCGCACGCATGGTGTCTCGGATTGTCCGTCGGGCAGTGTCTGTTGCGGAGGCGATGTTCGGTGGATCGAGTGCCAATAGACGGACACATGCATTGGCGTTCGCAAGTATGCCCGAAAGTGGTTGGCTTACCTCGTGCGCTATGGAGGCTGTCAGAGCATTAATTGTCAAGACGCGTGATACGTATGCGAGTTCTTCCCGGGCCTTTAGAAGTGCTTCCTCACCGCGTCGGAGAGCATCTTCCGCTCGCCTCGTCTCGGTGATGTCCTGTACCGTTCCCATGAACACCGGATGATCGCCGATGTAGTGTGTTACCCTAGCAAGTCCTCGAATGAATCTAACGGACGCGTCTGTCCTGATGATCCGGAAGACGAAATCGGCTGCCTCACCAGCCATCCCTTTATTTATCTCCGAGTCAAAGAGGTCTAGGTCTTCCGGATGGACCCGCTCCCTGACCGCATCGATGCTTGGCTCGATATCAGGGTCAAGGTCGAATATTCTGTAGAATTCCTCAGACCAAATATTCTCATTCCGCTGGATATCAGATGTAAAGCTGCCCGTTGAACTAATCCGTTGAGCGGCAACGAGTTGCGCCTGGCTCCGTTCGACCTGCGTCTCTCGCTTGAGAAGAGCTTCCTCGTGACGTGTCCGGTCTATGGAAATAGCTGCGATATGCTTCGCTCGATCTACTATCTGCTGCTCGCGAGGTTTAAGTTTTGCTTGCTGATGTCGGAAAATCGCAAGTATCCCGGCCGTGTTCCCATACGGAGAGAGAATAGGAATTGCCTGGCAGTAATTCAGACCGTTGGCCAACATGATCTTGCCCATCGACGTCTCACGCTGGTCGCTTTCGGGCAGATTTTTGATCTCAACAGTTTTTTTTGTCAGAGCGGCAGTGGAGCAGGGGTTGTCGTCCGAAATCACGCTCTTGCCGGCGAAGATCTCACTGAACTCGCCAGGCAGCCTGGTAGCCGCTCCCATTCGGAAGAGCTTGCGGTCAAGCGAAAGTTCAAGAAAACCACAGACGACGTCTGGAACCAGATCTGCGACGACATCGCAAAGCCGTTGAAGGACGCTTGCCGAAGGTGCGCCTCGCGCGACCATTTCGAGTATCTCCATTTCCTGCCCGAAGAGGTGGGTGGATTCCCGACTGTCCTGAACGTCGGTCTGAAGTACGCAAAAGCCGGCCAACTCTCCGTTTTGCATCCAAATTTTTAGGATCTGTGCCTCCAACCAGCGCAGTGTGCCATCTGCAGAGAGCGCTTGATACGAAACGACAGCTGGGTCATTTCGGGCTTGTCCTGCCTGCTGCTGGAAAATTTCCTCCAGGTTGCCAAGATTGAAGTTGGCTGGTCTGACTTGCATCGGAATGCTTAGCGACGATCCGTACCAGCGCCAGGCTGCTTGATTTGCGAACTTGAGCTCCAGATTAGGAGCTAGCAGAAGCGCCTGGAGTGAGAGCGAGTCTAGTAAGTTGCGAAAATCACGATCCGCGTTGCCAATCTGGTCGTTGATCCTCTCTAGGGGTTCTGTCGCAAGCCAACACAAACCTCCTCCCGGACCGTTTATTGGTGAAGTGGAGAGATTGAGGAGTTTGAATTGTCCGTCCCGCTGCCGCAAACGGGCAGCGAAGTGTTTAACGTCGCCCTGTTGCGCGTCCTTCTGCATCCGATTTGTGTGTAACGCATCGTCTGGATGCAGAAAGCTTGCCAACTGCCAGGAGCCGCCCTGTTCCATCATCAGGCCAGTGAAGTTGGCGAACCGCAAGTTCGCATAGCGCAGAGTTCCTGTTCCGTCCGTTGTCCAGACCAGGCCTGGCAGGCAGTTGAGGATCCCTTGGCCATCGTTGGACCCGGATGTGACTTCTTCTTCGTCGTGTGAAATTGACATCAACAGTCGTTCCGTTCAATTCCTCGCCCCACTGCCAAGGCGGGAACCGTTGCTAGTCCGCTCGCGCCGTTAAACTGTGCCTCGGTCCGCCGTCGCCCAATGACGATGTCCTTCAAAAGAATTGCTGCCAGCGCGCAAATGAGCATACAAATCGAGGCGGTCAGGGTGACCATGACAGAGGTCCAGCCGATAGTCGCCGCGGCTAGGATGGTTCCCACTGAGGTCGACATTTTCAGCACGGAGAAAGCCTCAGCCCTCATCTCTTGTCTCACCAGTCTGTTGAGCTGCAACGAGTAATGGATGCCGAGCGATGAGGCGCATATCCCGACAAGCGCGCAGCCGAGTATCGATAAATTGAAGGAATTCTGAAGTACCAACGCCACACCGATGATAAGCGAGAGGAACATCGCCGCGACCTGATGCTTCGAGTAGGCTTTGTTGAGCAGGCCGTTTCCCACGGACGCGGCAAGCGACGCCGCACAAAGGGTTCCGGTGAATAACGCACCGTACCCAGCTTGCAAATTGAACCCCATCGCGAGCGACACCGCGCCCACTTCGATCCCGCTGACCGCGGCGGCACTGGCGCAGGCGCATCCGAGCCACAGAAGGACTTCAGGCGACAGCGACTTGGTTTGGGTTTTCGCCCCTTGCGGCTCTAAATTGCTTCGCGCGGCCGGCAAAATCATTGCGGGCACCGCGCCGAGTATTGCGATTGCAGCTATAGAAAATGATGCGGATAACGATCCAAGACTGGCCGCCAAGATCGGCGTGACGAGAAAGGTGAAATCCGATGCAAAAGCTCCCAAAGCAACGGCCCTTGTCATCTGTGACTGCATCACAAAATAGTTTGCGCTGTCGCGCAGATAGCCGAAAGCCGCACCTTGCACGAGGCCGGCGGCCACTGCCGCTGTGATGAAAACTGCGAACGGCGCGCCCGTCCCACATGCAGCGGCGCACACCAAGAGCGCTGCTGTACGAACAATGATAAGAGCCTTGAAGAAGGTAACCGAGTTCGCACCCCGCCCCAACCGGCTAATTGGGAAGGCTCCGACAAGTTGCGCGGTTGTCATGGCCGCAAGTGCGGTAGCTCCACCAGCTGGGTTCCCCGTGATTGAGAGTGCCGCCAAAGCAAAGGCTATAGACGCGCCTGAGCGAGGTGCACCAAACAATCCGCAGGCAACCGCCCAGCGAATAGTCTGATGACTTTGTAAATCGCCCCAGTTCATTTTTTCGTCAATTCTTGTCGTAGCGTCCGCAGATAAATCTTGCCGAATATTTGCAGCACACGTGGTAGGAAGAGCCTCGCATTCAGTGACTTTGTAGCAACGGTGGCACTCTTCATCAGGATGAGCTTACCGCAAACTTGCGCCAAGCACACTACACTTAGGTATCGCGTCTGATCTTAAATGGCGGAACTCCGGCCAAGCTACACTACTACTCGTAAGTCAGCAGGCATGGTCTCCTCGTGGATCATTGGCAAGAGGCGCGGATTGCGCGGCTACTACGTCTAGCAAGTCATAATGTATTCGGCGCATTGATGGAGCTCCGCTCAGTCGTAATAGTCCGGCAAAAGCCTGAGCTCGTCCGCTTGATGTTTGTCGTGATTGATGAAGAGCTGCGCATTGTATTGGCGCATAATCTCTTTGATCCGTTCCATCGAGTAGATGGATTCTGGCTTGTCGACATTCAGCTCGGGAACGATGTCTCGCTCGAAATTATCCTTGAGATGCGCCACGTCTCCGGACAGTATGACGTAGCCAGTATTGGCAAGATGGACCATCAATGACTGACTTCCAGGAGTGTGCCCCGGCGTCGATAGCAATCTGACGCTACCGTCGCGAAACAGATCTATGTCTCCTATCACCAATTCGAGGCGGCGAGGATGTCCGAGCAGCTTGCGGGCAAGTTGGACAAGCGTGTTCAGGTTCGGATCCGATGGTGGAGGTGAATTGATCCACTCATATTCAGCCTGCTGCATCACAACGGTTGCGTCGGGAAAAAGCCCCACATTTCCAATGTGATCGCCGTGCGTGTGCGACAATAGGACATATTCGATATCGGAGGCTTTTAATCCGATTTGGGCAAGCTGGGAGGTGATCGTCTTGTCGAGATGATAGACGATCAAACTGGGAAGTGTTGACCACCCCTTCGGGTCGCCGATAGCCGTTTCGGGCACCCCGGTGTCCCACATGAGGTATTTGTTCCCATGTTGGATCAGGTAGCATGTCGAGGAGAACTCAATCGACTTGCCCTTGTTTTCGCCGGGCGTCCATACGGACTCGTCATTTGCCAGAGAATGACCGCAATCGACCCGGTACAGACGATCGATGGTGGCTCCAGGATTTTTTACCTCCGTCGCCGAGAGTTGCGAAGTGTGCGCCGTTGAAAGCAACACGACGGCGATTCCCACCGATTGAGAGATTGCAATTAGAGGTTTCATTATCGGTCCCCGATCTAGATGCGCAGCGATGTTTCCTGTCCAGCAGAAAAGTAGTGTCGATATTGAAAGGAGCATTCCACCACTAGCCGCCATTTTTTGATCTATTTCATCGAAGTGTTCGATATACGGATATTGCTCGGCCTGGCGGCTGTGCTCATCGACCATTCCACCGAAGTCGAAAGGAAGCTGTCAGAAGGCATACGGATGCGGCGAGAAGAACGAGGTCCTTGAGCAAGAATTGCCCAGGCACAGCGGAGATTGCAGGGAAACCACCCGCGGTTTCTTCTGACACGCCTGGCGTACTCAGCATGAATGTGAGGGTGATCGCGAACGTCACCGTCGACATTGCGGCACCCAAGGCCGAGAATAGCGGGCTGAAGGCACCGAAAACTAAGGCAACCGCAGTTGACAGCTCGAGTACACCCACAACATAGCTCGCTCCCTGCACGTCGAACATCTCGCTCAACCAAGCCATGATGGGGCTGTGTTCAATGAATGGGGCAATTCCAGCAGCTTCGTAGGCTGTGAATTTCATTGCGCCAAACCATATGAAAATGACAGCTAACGACCATCGCAACAGGGCGAGAGAGCGATCTGATTGCTCGGCGATCTTCAGCTGAGCTTTTTCTCCAAGCAGTGTCATTGCTGATTGTCCTTCCAAAGTGTTGAGTTAACCAGGAGCAATGGATACGCCGACGCTGACGCGAACTGCAGGCGTTAGTAAGTGTGTGCCTTCGGAGGCTGGGGGCACGTCACGATAACGCGATGGCCACAGTCAGCAGAATGAGGTTCGGCCCGCCCGAAGCTGTTGATATCGTAACGTCCGCCCTGCACCGGCAAGACTGGTAATCCAGCCACTGGCCCGGCTTTGACATACGAGGCGAGCAGGTCTCCTGCCATAAAGGTCTTGTTTGCTTCGAGTGAGGCTCCGGCAGCAGTCTCAGATAGGTCCACGTGAATGGTCGACTGGGAGGCTTCAGCCATCGTTTCGCCGAGCGCAATGCTGCCAAACGATCGGCGTGTGTGATTTGCGGGTACAAATTTGAACATTGCGCCAGTCTCCGATGGTGATTACTTGCCTTGCGAAAAGGGTGCGCACACGATCCTGATACTGAGAGTGTTGCGCCGGCCTTCCGCATCGAGATCCTTTGTCGGATCCGTACCGCGGAACAATGAGACTGGCTTCGGCGGCGCGCTACTGCACAATGGTATTGCCCAACGGTCAGCGCTTAATGCCGGCGACCACGCGCTTCATACAATTTTTCCTATCGCTGCATTCACCAAGAGCTGACCATCGAACTGCAGCTACCCAATCGTTGCCCTTATCTCAAATGGGCCTCATTGACCATCGTCAGTGAAACTGGCGCTCCCGATGTTGTGGAGTGAGCAGATAATCCTGAATGCCATTTCCGAGAAGTTGAAGCTGCGGTCTAAGGATGATGCCTAAAGCCAGGCATTTCGAAGCATGGCTTATCGTACAGGCGGTGCCCTGGTATCTACGTTTCTGCTTAGCTGGCGAGACTTTGAGGAAATGTTCCGGGAACGTAGTTTCGAGGTCGATCATAGCTATGTGGATAGTTGGGTCCTGGCTTATGCGCCGATGATCGAAAGGCGGGTACGCTAGTTTTGGCGCCCTCATTGCGGTTCGGTGCGGATCGACAAAACCCACTCCCCGATCCGAGGCAAGAGGCGATATCTGTACCGGGCGATCGACAAGCACGGAAATTCCATGGGTTTCCTGCTGACAGCCAAGCGAGACCTTGATGCCTCAAAGAGGTTCTTCCGCAAAATGCTGAAGGACGAGCCTTTGGTATCGCCTGAAAAGAGCGGTGGTCTCCGATCCTTCAAAACGGTGCGACGGACGATCGCAAGCTTTGAAGACATACACTAGCAGAAGACGAGCTTCAGCCTTGGCGGCCAATGGGCCGTCAATAATCAAAAGGATCTACTCGCGCACCTCTTCGGACTGCAAAAGTTTAACAAAGCATAAGGTCCGGCGTGATACGGGTCATTCTGACATGCAGACAGTTTGTCACAAGGCCCACCCAACACCTTAGAATAATGTACGGCAAGTTGCCGAAATCATAGGCTGAGTAATCAGCTGAGTTCGAAAGGAAAACCATGGACGCGGGGCTCGTTCGAGTTCTCGACACTTTGCCGGGTATGGTGTTCAGCATCCGACCCGGTGGGGCTATCGACTTTGTGAATAAAGCCCTTGCAGAATATTTCGGCATCAAACTGCGTGGCGCAAATGATTGGACCTGGCCCATAGACGATGGACATCCAACCTCTGCGACTTTCGCATCGAGGTTTCGATCGATGCTTTCGCAGAGAGAACCGTTCGAAATGGACATCCCCGTCAAGCTCGCCAATGGAGTCAGTCGGACGCTCCACATTCGTTGCAATCCGATAGAAAATGGCCCCGGCGAACATAACTGGTACGGGATCGCAACTGAACTTGACGCAGATGTCCGCCCTCCTGGCGACAAAAACGACTTTCAGAGGATTGTGGACAGCATTCCGGTTCCTGTGGCGGTGACGACGCCCACAGGAGACGTCGAGGCGCTTAACAATCCGGCCCTCGAATACTTCGGCATGACGCTGGAAGCACTCAAGAATTGGAAGGCAATAGACGTCGTACATCCCGACGACCTTCAAGCGACAATTCAAGATCAGCTGGAGGCACATCGTACAGGCACTTTCTACAACGTGGAGAGCCGACACCTGCGCCACGATGGAGCCTACCGTTGGCACAATGTCCTGGGACTTCCCTTGCGCGACGTGGATGGAACGATTCTGAGATGGTTTCATCTCCTGATCGACATCGATGACCAGAAGCGAGCAGAGCTGGAATTAGCTGTGCGCGAGCGGGAAGCACAGCTCGTCCTTGAAAGTATCCCTGCCGGAATTGGCGTTATTGGGATCACTGGAGAAGTTGAAGCAATCAACGGGCCACTGCTTCGCTACTATGGAAGGACACTGGAAGAACTTCGTGAATGGCGTGGTACTGATGTCGTCCATCCCGATGATATGCCCCGGATGATTGATGCTGTCGATCGTGCTGTCACACTCAGAGAACCATATGATCTCGAGGTTCGACTGCGAAGAGCCGATGGAACCCATCGCTGGTTTCAGGTTACGGGCTCTCCACTGACTGATGACGAAGGGCAAATTGTTCGCTGGTATGCCTTGCACGTTGATATCGACGACCGCAAGCGAGCTGAAGAAGCCCTTGCGGATCGCGAACGAGAATCGAGATTGATTGTCGATGGAATCGCGGGAATGATTGCTATTTTCTCGCCGAACGCAAAGCTTATTGGTGGCAATCAGCAGATAATCGACTACTTCCAGCGCCCCATTGACGAGCTTGATAACTGGGCTACTAACGGGATTACCCACCCTGACGACTTGCAAATTTGCATCGACAACTTCATGGGTTCGATTGAAACTGGTGAACCCTACGACTACGAGACTCGTTTCTTGCGCCATGACGGTGTGTGGCGCTGGTTCCAGCTTAGAGGACTGCCCCTTCGGAATGCCGACGGGGAGATTATCCGCTGGTACGGGCTATTGACCGACATCGATGATCGCAAGAAGACTGAGGAACAACTCCGAAGAAGCGAGGCCTTTCTGTCTGACGCGCAGCGGTTGAGCAAAACTGGCAGCTTTTCCTTGCTGTTGGAAACGGGGGAGGTTGTTTGGTCCGCAGAGACATATCGGATATTCGACGTCGATCCGGACAGCCCGATCACCCTTCAGACTGTGCTTTCGCGTCTTGATCCCGACAGTGTCCTCATCATGCAAAGCGTCGTCGAACGAGCGCGTGCAGGTAATGGCGACTTTAACTTTGATATCCGACTGATCATGTCAGACCAGACCGTCAAGAATGTTCGTATCCTAGCTCATAGCGAGAAAAATAAGGATGGAGAGCAAGAGATGATTGGAGCGGTTCAGGATTTCACAGAAAGCCGAAAGGCCGAGGAAGCCCTGAATGAAGTTCGGTCAGAACTTTCATATGTTACGCGCGTATCCAGCCTTGGCGTTCTGACTGCATCAATTGCGCATGAGGTAAACCAGCCACTCGCTGGGATTGTGACGAATGCGAATACCTGTCTTCGTGTTCTCAGTAGCGAGCTGCCTAATCTTGAAATTGCCAAGGACACTTCGCGCCGTATGATCCGCGACGCAAACCGGGCAGCCGATGTCATCATACGGCTGCGAGCACTTTTCAGTCGGAAGCCACCGCTGATTGAACCCATAGACGTGAACGAGGTCGCCACAGAGGTGATCGCTCTCGCCTTTAGTGAGATTCAGCGAGCTCGCGTTTCGGTCGTAACCGACTTTGGCGCAGCACTCCCTTCCGTTGCAGGGGCGCGCGTACAGTTACAACAAGTGATCATGAACCTGCTTCGCAACGCTATCGAGGCAACATCAGTCGTCACCGGGCGCCCAGGCCGCATACTTATCAGGACGGAAGCTAGAGACGCAGAGGTCCAACTGATCATCGAAGATACTGGGATCGGCTTCGGGATGAGTGGCACAGAGCGGATCTTCGACGCCTTCTACACGACCAAGTCCGATGGAATGGGCATTGGACTGTCAGTCAGCCGTTCGATAATCGAAAGTCACGCTGGTTGCCTTTGGGCACGGAACAATGCTGTGCACGGAGCGACCGTCGGTTTCTCTGTGCCAATATTCTCACCGGGACAAGCTAAAACTCTTTAAACGGATGGCCCGGTGGCTCCAATCGAGAGCCCAGAAAACGGGAGCGATGACAAAACCAAAACAACCCTCCGTGGTGGATCACGATGAGTTCGTAGGAGAGGCGCTGCCAGACCTTCTACGCTCAGTCGGATTTGACGTCCATACCTTCAACTTAGCTGAGAGCTTTATGCACGCGGAGGCATTCGCATTTAGCGATGCAAATATACATGACATTGTAATGCACGGCATGATCCGATTTGAGCAGCCCTAAGACTTTTCGAGGCGGGGAAACCACGTTTCGGCAATATCTATAACTACGCACAAGGATAAGATCCTGTCGCACTCGTCTGATGAAAGATAGCTCTACAGAATTACTGTTCAAAATATTTGGGCATGAAGTACTTCATGAAGAGCTATCTGCGATAAACTTGGTTCCCTCGTGCAGCCATGACTGCGGCTGCTACCGATACCAAAGTGTCGTCCATACTATCGTGCAATAGTGGCAGCTCTTCTGAGATGTGACCCTACTCCTGGCTAAAACCAGCATCATTCAGGAGGATGCCATGTCGCAGATACAAGCACAGCTTACCCGCCGAACGCTTCTTGCTACGACCGCAGGTGCTGTGGGGATGATTTCTCAAGGGCTTGCCGCCAGCGAGTATCCGGCGATTAAGCCGTTCAAGTTCACGGCGAACGATGAACAGCTGATTGATCTCCATCGCCGGGTGGCGGCCACCCGATGGCCGGACGAGGAAACAGTAGAAGACGATTCCCAAGGCGTGCGCCTCGAAACAATGAGGAAGCTCGCAGAGCACTGGAAGCAACATGATTGGCGCAAGGTCGAGGCCCGCCTCAATACGTTTCCGCAGTTCACTACGGAGATCGACGGTCTCGACATTCACTTTATTCATGTAAAATCGAAGTACCAGAACGCTCTGCCGATCATCATCACCCATGGTTGGCCGGGTTCCGTGATTGAACAATTGAAGATTATCAAGCCGCTTACGGATCCTACCGCCTATGGCGGCTCGGAGACCGATGCGTTCCACGTCGTCATTCCTTCCCTGCCCGGCTATGGCTTCTCAGGTAAACCACGCGAAGCTGGATGGAATCCGCCACGGATCGCAAAGGCCTGGGCGGTGCTCATGGATCGGCTCGGCTATAAAAAGTATGTTGCACAGGGAGGAGACTGGGGTAACTCGGTCTCCGAGTTCATGGCCGTCCAGCAGACTTCCGGCCTCCTCGGCATACACACGAACATGGCCGCGACCGTTCCGGCCGAGATTTCGAAGTCCCTGACCGAAGGGACACCGCCGGTCGGCTTGTCTGCCGACGAAAGGCGGGCGTGGGACCAGCTCGACGACTTCTATAAGAACGGACTCGGCTATGCGATCGAGATGAACAACAGGCCGCAGACGCTCTATGGGATCGCTGATTCGCCCATTGGACTCGCTGCTTGGATGCTAGACCACGATATCCGGAGCTATCGGATGATCGCGCGATCCATCGACGGCCAGATGGAAGGATTGAGCCCTGACGACGTCCTCGACAACGTTACCCTCTATTGGCTGACAAATACTGCAATCTCTTCGGCGCGTCTTTACTGGGACAATGCTCACCGCCCGAGCGGCGGCTTCTTCGACCCTCGCGGCATCAAGATTCCCGTCGCTGTCAGTGCCTTTCCGGACGAAATCTACCAGGCTCCGCAGAGCTGGGCCGAGAGGGCGTATCCGAAGCTGATCTACTACAACCGCCCACTGAAGGGTGGCCACTTTGCAGCCTGGGAGCAGCCCGAACTTTTTACTTCGGAACTCCGTGCCTCGTTCAAGTCGCTTCGAGACCAGATCTGAACCTCAAAAATCGGCGGAGCTGCTCCGCAGCCGTTTCCCTCAACTCGAGAACCAAACAAGGAGAACGAACATGCGTGAGAATCAGATCGTGGACTCTAGCTTCACCGCCATTATCAATGCCCCGATCGAGAAGATCGACATCCCGGCATGGTGCTTTTCCCTGCCGGAACAGGAATATCAGGGGTGTTCGCCTGCTCATATCGCAGCTGGCTTCACGACTGCGCCGGACGGGACCCGGATGTCGATCAACGTCGAGACGATCGGTGGCAGCCTGATGGTTCAACACTATACCGAGACGCTCGGCGAGAAGACCCACCTGATCCTCGACTCTGACTCTGACGTTTTCACCCCGACCGGCCGCGTCGTCATTCATGTAACCTGGGAACTCAGCGTGAAGGCACTGGACAAGAACCGTTGCGAATTCACCAACCGGGTTCAGTCGTTCGCAACCGACGAAATGCTCGCGTGGCTGGACCGCCAAGGCATTCCGTTTGAAGTCTTCAAGACCCAGCGACAGCCAATGTCGGTAGCCCACAACAAGGGCGAGACCCCGCTTTTCGCGGCGAGCATCGAGCGGTTCGCACTTTCCCAGAATGCATCCAAGGCAGCCTGAATCCCGGAGCCCCATCATGACCCATCTGACCGTTCCCTTCGATGTAACCAACACTGGTCTACTGGTAATCGATCCCTACAACGACTTCATCTCCGAAGGCGGCAAAATCTGGCCTCGCATCCAAGCCGTTGCAGAAGCAAACCACTGCATCGAGCATATGGCGCAGATCCTGCGGGCAGTTCGCGAAGTGAAGATGCCAGTTTTCTTCGCGATGCATCATCGCTATCGCGAAGGTGACTACGAGAATTGGAAGTATATCGCGCCCATCCAACGTGCCGCTTGGCATCGCAAGAGCTTTGCATATGGCACCTGGGGCGGCGAATTCAGGGCCGAATTCGTCCCTGCTGCTGGCGAGAGTGTAGCGCAAGAGCATTGGTGTTCGAGCGGCTTCGCCAATACTGACTTGGACAACCTGCTCAAGCGCCGCGGAGTCCAGCGCGTGATCGTGATTGGCCTGATCGCACACACATGTATCGAGGCAACGGTAAGGTATGCAGCAGAGCTCGGATATGATGTGACCGTCATAAACGATGCGGTAGCCGATTATTCGGACGAGATGATGCGCGCGGCACTCGAGATCAATATGCCGAATTATGCGAACGCGATCGTCTCAACGGAAGAGGTCTTACAGGCGATCGTCCTGGCCGGAGCCACAGCGGCTGCAGCCGAATAAGATACGGCTTCGGAAGCCGGTCGCCAACCCGACGCCCTCTTTTCACATTGCAATCAAACGGAGCATAATATGGATCAGCGGTCCAAAGTTCTCTATACGGCGAAAACCCATGTCAGCGGCGGCCGCGAACACGGCGTGGCCCGAAGTTCCGATGGTCAGCTCGATCTCAAGCTCGGCCTTCCCGGCACTCCGAAGCCCGGCACGAATCCGGAGCAACTTCTTGCGGCCGGGTGGTCGGCTTGCTTTGAGAGCGCCATAGGCATTCTTGTCAAGCAACAGCACATCAAGCTCATAGGTGAAGTGACCATAGACGCTGAGGTGGATCTAAATCTGTCGCCCACAAGCGGATATTTCCTCACAGCACGCCTCGCTGTCGGGATACCCGGCGTGGATAACGAAGTTGCGCAGCGGCTGATTGAGGAAGCGCATCAGATATGCCCTTACTCGAAGGCGACGCAAGGGAACGTTGCGGTCACATTCACGGTAGTTTGAGGGCTGCGTTTTTTTGGCCGATGCAACGTTGTTGATTGCCACCGAGAATTGACCTGGTGGTGGAGTGAAAAGGCTTATCGCAAAGCTTTTGCACTAAGGTTGCTTCGATGTTTGGCTGATGAAAAGGTCTCCAATTTTTTTAAGTGCGGTTTTATGATCCTGAATGCGGTTGCTGAAAAACTGAAACGCCCGCCGAAAGTCGATTTCAAAGGTCGACAATTCCAGGCATGGCTGATCATTCGAGCCGCCTAGTGCCGGGGTTCCCGCGTCCGCCGGTCCGCATTTAGATGGCCGACGGTTACGGCAGTCAGGCACAGCGGGACCGTAAGAACGATGTTGACAGCGGCAAGCAGGCCCCGCTCATGGGCGCAAGGTCCAGCGTCTGAAGGCTGAAGGAAGAAAAGGTGGTGAAACCGCCGCAGACGCCGATCATGAAGTCGACCCGTCAAAGTTCCTGGAAGACAGTCCTGTCTGGCGCCACTGGCAGGGTGCTGACGAATGCAATGGCGAAGGAGCCGGCTGCGCTGATGAGCTTGATGCCCCAGGGCATGGCCTGGCTGAACCATGTCAGCCTGTAGCGCCCAATTGACTGATCGCGCCGCTTGCGGCGATCGCAAGACAGTTGACGAAGTGGATAGCCATGGTCGGGCAAACTCCACAGGTGGATGCGCACCTGTGAGCATCGGCTATCGGTTGTGGCGGTTCTCGGAATTTTCCGTCGAACAATCCGATCGGTCGATCCAGCCCTAGCGGACCGACCCGCGAAACGGCGAGAATCCGGGCGTATTTGGCTTTTCCCGGCTCGGGAGCAAGGCGCTAAACCCTGGGAATAGGGAAACCAAAGTCAGTTGTACCGGCAATGCCGCCGGCAGCTCCCTCGTGGGAGCCTCTATTACGACGGGATACAAATGCGATGATTGTTCAGACAGCCGGTGAAAGTCGCGCTCTGGCACAGCGCTCGGGGAACATGGCGGAGATTGTCCGCGTCCTGCCGGAGGAAATTCCTGTCGCCCTCGTGTTCGACGGGTCGACCGCCGCAGTGATGATGGCAACGCCGGCGGACATCGAGGACTTCGCCATCGGGTTTTCCCTCACGGAAGGGATCGTGCGAGCACGAGAGGAAATCCGTGCGATAGAATGCATCGATCAGGAGCATGGAATCGAAGCTCGCGTCTGGTTGTGGCCGGACCGCAGCGACGTGCTGGCAAAGCGCAGGCGGAATGCGGCCGGCCCGGTCGGCTGCGGCCTTTGCGGCATTGAGAGCCTGGCGCAGGCGATCCGCCCGCTGCCGCGAAACGACCAGTTTCAACAACTTCTGTCGTTCGGCGAAATCCGACAGGCCGATGAGGCGCTGCGGGAGCGCCAGCCGCTGCATCAAAGAACACGCGCAACCCATGCTGCCGGCTTTCTGCACGCTGGCGCAGGTATCCTGGCAACGCGGGAAGATGTCGGCAGACACAATGCTCTCGACAAGCTTGTCGGGGCGCTCGAGGGGGCGGCCATTGATCCGGGAGAGGGCGCCATCCTGATGACGAGTCGTGTGTCTGTCGAACTGGTGCAGAAATGCGCCATGGTGGGTTGTCCCTGCCTCGTGGCCGTGTCAGCCCCGACGCTCCACGCCCTCCGACTTGCCGAGGATGCGGGAATTACGATTGCCGTAGCCGGCAGAAACCGAGCGCTGGAGGTCTTTACCCATCCCGAGCGGATCTTCGACGAGGGGCGGGACTGGCGAGGAAACCCGGTTCGGAGGAGCGGGACCTTCCCTATGGAGGCTGTGCGTCATGACTGAGAATATCGATTATCGCTCCATAGCCCGTTGTGCAATGGGCCATCTGCTGCCGGTCGCGCTCCGCTGGGATTGGCACGAGTGCAGGATCACCACACGACGGGAGCGCCTGAAGCCGGAGCGACAATGCCCCGATGGATCGGCTGTAAATGCTGACCCTTGCCGCTTCACCGGCAGGACGCTGCCTCTGCGGGCGGTTCTGGATTGTCATGTGCGCGGCCAGAAGGGCGGCATATGACCGGCGCCCGAACGGCCTGGCAACTCGCCGCCCGCTTGCCGGCTTGGATAAATGCCGGGCGGGCCATTCATGCGGGCAACGTTGCATTAGCCGCGATCCTTACCTTATCGATCGCGTTTATCTTCGATCTACAGAACACGTTCTGGGCCCTTCTGACCGTCCCGCTGATCGTCAGGCCGCAGTCTGGGGCGACAGTCTGGCGCAGCGCCGCCCGCATTGGTGGAACTCTGCTGGGCTGTTTCGTCGCACTTTTCCTGGTCGGATTTTTCGCTCAGTTACCTGTTGCGATGATCGCCGCCTTGAGCCTCTGGCTCTTCGGTGTTGGCTTCTGGGCGCGCCTTGAAAGCGGATCGGACGCCTACGCCTATGCCGTCGCAGGATTGACGACGCTTGTCATCGTCCTGGATACGGGTTCCGCCGCGGGTGAGGTTTATACATTTGCTCTGGCGCGCACCACAGAGACCTTCATTGCCGTCGCCAGCGTCTTTGTAGTGCTTCTGGTGGTTTTTCCGCATTCCGCCGCAGACGATGTTGCGCAGAACATCCGGGCTGCCCGGGAAGTTGCCTTCAAGATCGGTAGAGAAGCAGTTGCCATGCGTCCCGTGCTGAATGTGGGCGATCACAAGACAGCAATCGCTCTCCTCGCGGTTATCGCCACCGATCTGCGCGCACGCAAGTACGAGCGTTCGCGCCGTAACGACCGTCTTGGCCAAGCGATCGCCGTCGCGCAAGACCTCACTCGCATCGTAGTGGAAGCCGAAGGCGTGCGCCGGACCCTATCGGAAATTGACCCGAAAGAGCGCGTCGCAGCCCTGAAAGAAGCACGTGAATGGCTGGAGAGGGTTCTCGCGCGGGCATCGGAGCCGCAGGAGAGTTCCCGGTGTTGTCTGCTGGAGGCTGAAAGCGTCGAGGACGTCCGGTCCTCGATCGAAGCGGCGCGGTTGGCCGACCACATCCGGCAATCCGGAACTTTCGGCGACGCATCGCTCCGGCAGGCGGCAGCCCTTTTCCAGTTGCGTATGTTCGCCGGTACCGTCAGCGATTTCCTGAAAAGCGAAGCCGCACTTTCCGACCCGGGATCGCCGCCAACGCCGTTCATGCCCGTTGCAAACCGCTACCCGGATCTTATCGCCGCCTGCGAGACGGGATTGCGGCCCATGATCGTCTTCCTCAGCTGCGCCGCTCTGTGGCTGTCGACCGGCTGGACCGATGGCGGACTGCTTGCGCTGATCGCGAGCGGTTTCACCCTGGTCCTGCCCAGCATTATTCCGAGACCGGTGAGGCTGCACGCGGGCAAGCTGCTCGCGCAGGGGTTCTCGGTCGGTGCCGTGATTTCACTTCTCCTCATGGCATGTCTTTCCAGCCTGGAAGGCTTTTCAGTCCTCGCGCTGCTCCTCGGATCGGCCGTCTTTGTCATATTCTATGTTGCGGGGGATTTACCCCGATTGCCGCTGGCGATCGGTTCGACCGTCATGATCGCCATCGCCCTTCAACCGTCGAACACGCCGCTCTACAGCCCCATCAGTCTCGTCAACGAATATGCTGGCCTCGCCCTGGCGCCAGTCGCGCTTATTTCCGGTCTGACGATCCTGTTTCCGGAAAACCAGGCTTGGCTCAAAAGGCATCTGCGGCGTGGTACCAGCGTCCTTCTCGCGAGGGCCACGGCGGAGGTACGGCCGATCGACGAACATGTCTTTTCGGTCCAGATGATCGACATCCTGGGCGACTATGGGGCCGATCTCGATGCAGACGATCCGCACGCCGCACATCTGATCGACCGGGCGCGTATGGCTAGGCTTGCCGGACAGGAGTGCTACCGCATGAGGCGGCTTGGCGCGTCGGGCGATCTGCCGCCAGAGCTCGGGTCCTTGGCCGGAGCTCTGGTGTCCACCGTTCGAAAGGCGGTCGAAGATCCTTCGTCGGCCATCCGGTCGGATGCGGTGTTTCAGGATCTTGTACGTGCCGTTGGCGAATGGATCTGCAAGGGCGATTGCGAGGACAGGCAATATCTCGCTGTGTTCCATTTTGCGGCAAGTGCCGGACTTTGCCGAATTCTTGTCCGGTCCGGCGACCTGTCGCCAACCCCTCGAGTGCAGGCGGAGCGGGTCCATGCATCATGAAATCGCGGTTCTCGGCATGCTCGTGCCGTCGCTTTTAATTTGTGCCGTCGGGGCCGGGGTCCTCTGGTTCGTGGTGGATGGACTGATGCTGCGCCGCGGCTGGTGGGCGTTCTTTCTGCATCCCCCTCTTGCAAGGCTCGCGCTCTTTGTCTTGCTCGTCACCGCAGTCGCAGGTCTCTGGCCGGACTTTTAGATCAGCGGACGTTCACCCGGAACCGGCCGGCCTCTCAGGGGCGGCCTAAGACCGGGTTCCTTCCACAATGCCGGGGTTCTCATGCTTGCCATTCGTCTCCTTTTCACCGCATCCATGGTTGTTCTCGCAGTCTGCGGCGGCATCTTCGTCTGGAACCAGGTATTCCGGGATCCCTGGACGCGCGACGCCCATGTGCGGGCGGATGTCGTAGAAATCGCGCCAAGAATTTCGGGAGAAATCAGCGATGTGGTTGTTGCGCGCAACACCCTGGTGAAGCCGGGAGACATTCTCTTCACGATCGATCGCACCGACTATGAACATGCCCTGGCCGAGGCCGAGGCGAACCTGAAAAGCGCCAGGGCGCTGGCTACGCTCAAGGCACAGCAGCTCGATCGGGACAGAACGCTGGCGCGGCGGGACAGTCCGGCAATATCCACCGTCGGCCTTCAGGATGCGCAACTCGACCTGAATGCCGCCAATGCCGTCGTCGAAGGGGCCGGTGTCGCGGTAAGCGTTGCCAGAACCAACCTTGAACGCACGGTGATCAGGGCTCCGGTCAGGGGGTGGGTGACAAACCTCAATTTGAGCAAGGGCGATTTTGCGACCACGGGTCAGCCGGCGCTCGCGATCGTCAATTCGTCCTCCTTCAGGGTCGACGCATTCTTTCTCGAAACGATGCTGCCCAGAATCAGCGTCGGCGACGAGGCCAGGATACAGCTCATGTCGGGCGGCGAAGTGTTGCAGGGTCGGGTCGCGGGCATCTCTACCGGCATATCTTTCAGCCAGGATGCTTCGGCGAACCTCCTTCAGAACCCGACGCCTTCGTTTCAATGGATCAGGCTCGCCCAGAGGATCCCGGTGGAAATCGAAATCGATAACAAGCCCGATGGGACGCCTCTGTTTAATGGCGCTACGGCAAGCGTGATCATCGAAACGCCTGTCGGCGCGCCTACCGAGACGCTCTGGCAACGCATCGTGGCCGCCTTTCGCTAGTGCCGGGAAGCGGAAAGACCATTCTTGCAGGATTTGTACAGCGCATTCCCGAACGTAAATCCCAACATGCAGTCTGGCGGTGCTGAAGTCCTTGCCTTCAGTCTCAACGCAGGAAATCAACATGCAATCGACTATGACCGCAACCTCCACCACACCGGCGTTCGCCGACTGCCAGCGGGACATCGACAAGGTCAAAGATACGGCATTAAGTTCGTCCGTACGATGCCGTGCGCACCTACCGTCGCAGCGAGCGGGGCGCCAATCTGCCCGCAAAAGACTACCAAGGCCGGGCCAGGGCCATCTGCAATCGCGCCTTGGCCGGCGATCACCACTGGGTTTCGAGCGTAAGCAATGAGGTTGCATGCCGTGGCCATTTCGGACCCGGCCAGCTGGTATTCCAGCCGGTTGGAAGTTGGATCTTTCCAGCTCCTTGCCAATCTTGGTCAATCAGTACCGTCTCGATCAACTCGCCTTGAAGTCCAGCGAGATCCAAGTGTGCCGGTGGTTAAGATCTGCCGCAAGGAGGGAATCAGTCAGGCGACCTACTTCAACTGGAAAAGGACGTATGCGGGTCTCGGCCTCACTCGCAACTCACTTGGCAAACCCCGGCTGAGTTTGCATCCACCTTCAACCCGATTCGGGCTCTGACGCTGCGCAACGTGAAAAGCTCCGTGCCAGCGCCCGCCGCTTCACCCGCCCGTCAGGGCAAACCCAACGCCGGAAACGAACTCAAAACTGAATAAAACCTGGGGGCAAGGTCAACACCAACCTGAGTTATCAGGTTGAGAGCCATCTCGGGGCCGATGCCGCAAGTTTGGCTTTCGAGACTCGAGTCAGGGGGTGCCTGCGGGCCGCGCCATAACGACCAGATTGCCCACTGATTCCTGAACCGCCTCATCGTTCTGGTTTAGCGTTGTGCTGCGCACTTTGATCATTCCCTGCGTCGGGCGGGATCTGAATGGTTGCAACTCCAGAACTTCCGAGACGACATGGAGAACGTCACCAGGGCGGACTGGGCGAGGCCATTTAAGCGATTCGAAACCCGCTCCAATGATGCCATTGATCGGGGTCATTTCGCCGCCGACCAATAACCGCATGGTCAGCGCTGCAGTATGCCAGCCGCTTGCCACCAAGCCGCGAAAGAAGGAGTCCTTGGCTACCGCCGGATCGAGATGGAAGGGTTGCGGATCGAATTCTTTTCCGAAGCGGATGATCTCATCCTCGGTCACCGTAGTGCTTCCGGAACCGAATGTCTGTCCTACTTGGAAATCCTCGAGATACATTCCTGTCATGGTCTCTCCTTTTTCCAATCGGCGGCACTATCGCGACCTGTTCAACAATTCCGAGGAAAGCATCGCCTTGAACCAGCTGAAGAAACTGCCCGAGGCGGGATTGCTGTCGACGAGTCCGGACCCTGCGCAGAAACAGAAAACCGTCTACAGCCTGACCGAGTCGGTCATCCAACCGGTTTCGCTGCAGGTGCATGGGGCTGGCGCCACACACCTGCAACGCAGGAATTCTGCATCTGCGCCCAACTGCATGAAAAAGGCGGTTCGGAGACCCGCCGAAGTGCCGGTTATAAGTGCGACCTTGCCGTCGAGGAGGCCCACCGCCTCAAACCAGATCCGCGTCGAGCGTGATCACCGCGCGCATCAGCTTCGAGACTGGGCAGTTGAGTTCGGCCTGGCGCGCGAGATCGCGAAACTTCGCGTCATCGATTCCCGGCACTTGGGCGCGAAGCGTCAGGTCGGAGCGTGAGATGGCGAAGCTTTGTCCATCCTGCTCGAGCTTCACCGCCGCCTCGGTCGTGAGCATCGCCGGTGTAAAGCCTGCCGCCTGAAGCTGAAAGGCGAGCGACATGGTGAAGCACCCGGCATGCGCCGCGGCGATCAACTCTTCCGGATTCGTCCCCTTATCGCCCTCGAAACGCGTGCGGAACGAGTAGGCAGTTGCATCGAGCGCGCCCGAATCGGTGAACAGTTCACCCGATCCGTCGCGTCCGGTTCCCCGCCATATGGCCTTGCCTTTGCGTACCATCGATAATCTCCTAGATCAGATCAGAAAGCGGGCGTCGCAGCGCGCGCAGCGGCCAGCGCATCGGTCCACCAGGCCAGCTCGTCCAGCATCAAGTCGGCGTTCGACCCGATATAGGAAAGGCTCGCGACGTCGCGGCCGCCCTGAAGCGCATCGAAGAAGTCGCCGCCCTGGATGGAACCGCCATTGCGCGTAGGCGCCATCTGGAGCTCGACCGTGATCAGGCGCAGCTGCTCGGAGGCGCCCGGCTTGCGCGCCCATTCGGGATAGGCATAGTCTAGCTCATTCTTCAGGATACCGGAGGTAGCCTGATTATATTCGGCGGTGACGAAGATATCGCCGTCGAAAACGGACACCCTTTTCTGCCAGCGCTGCGCCACCCCGTTCGCCGAGGGGACATAAGCGTTCTGTTCGTCGAAAAAGGGCATCGGATAGTCGCGAGGATCGACCAGTTCGACCTCCATGTCGTCGCGCGCTGGCGCGAGATCGTAAATCCACTTCGCGGGCTTGTCGGCAAAGCGCGCCGCGCGTCGTCCCAATGATAATGGCAATCCGGAGGTTTCCATGACTCTATGCACATGCGCTGGGTTCAACTGAAGGTAAATTCGGCGACGTCGATCGACACCATGAGCGGGTCGAACCGAACACTGAGATCGTCATTTCGCTGATAGGCGCGTCGGCGAGTCGGCAGCTTCATTCGCTCGACATCGACATAGTCGGCGACAAGATGCGCCGCCGCAAAACCGCCGGCGACATCGACATGATAATCGTGGCGTCGCAGCAAGCCATCGGGTCCGAAGTAGAAGTCCTGTACGGTGCTGTGTGTCGCGATCCTGTCGGGAAAGGACGCTCGCAGTCCTCTCCATATTTCATCACCGTCCTCGATCGCAGGAACATCGTCGATGCTGAAATCGAGGTCGGCGAGCAGAAAGGGCACGTTGAAGTAAGTCCAGAGAGCATAGCCGCTGAAATAGGCACGGTGCAGCGGATCCCACGGCGTCTTCGGTTCATGCCCCGCGAATGCGACGCGTGGGTTCGATCGTTCGGCGATGATCGCTCCGCTCCCGTCCTCGATCGCAATGCGGTCGGGCGTGAAATACGAGGTCCAGTCGGGGTTCCCATAGCGTTCGAGCGAGCCCCACTGACGGTGCAGGTCGGCGGTCGTGCGGCGCGGGTCCGCATCCTGCTCGATGCCCTTGATGCCCCAAAACTCGCCGCCCGTTACGATTGTCGCCGAGAGGAATTTATGGCTACGCCACTCGGCGAGCCCGCCATGCGCGTCGAGCGCGTCGGACAGTAGCGGGTGCATCGTCATTGCCCCGCGTTCCGCTGGGCGTTCGCTTCGCCGGTATATTTGGCAAGGCGTGCCTCGACATCGGTGTTTGCCTGAAGCCCCTCCTTCAGCAACCGCCCGATCAGTTCCTGCGCCGCCGGGCGCTGAACTGATTCCAGAAAAGCGGCCCATTCGGCGCCGATCTCATCGTCGGGCGGCAGGCTTGCCTGGTTCACCAGTCCCTTGATCTGGCCGATAGACTGTTTGTCGAACGAAGCGATACGGCGCGCCAGCATGTCGACGAAGCCATCGAGCTCGGCGTCGGGAAGAGCGCGGTTCACATAGCCATAGCGCTCGGCGAGTTCGCCATCGATATCGTTTCCGCTGAGCAGGATTTCAAGCGCGCGGCCGCGGCCGATGAGACGCGGGAGCCGCGCCATCGGCCCCCCGCCCGGCACGAAGCCGGCTCCGATCTCGAACTGGGAGAGGATGGCCTTTTCACGGCTGGCAAAGCGCATGTCACTGGCCAGCGCCAGCTCGCTGCCGACGCCGGTTGCACGGCCACGGATCGACACGATCGAAACGACCGGAGCCTTGCTGAGGCGGACAAGCATGTCGGGTAGTTGAGGAAGGCCCGTCGGTCCGAGTGGCAAGCTCGTTGTCTGTTCGAGTGGCACGGTGAAATCGTAATGTGTCAGGAAGAAGCCTGGGATGGCGCTGTCGAATACAACGACCTTCAGGGCGGGATCGCTTTCGATCGCCGTGATGACGCGATTGAGGGGCGCCATTGAATCCGGTCCGTAAATGTTGAACGGCGGCTTGTCGATCGTGACCCGCCAGTAGGCCGGTGTCACCTTGGCGATGCGAAACTGTTCGCTCTGTGCGGCCGACACCTCTGCGGAAACCGCCACAGGTGGCTTGGATAGAACCGCACCGGCAATCGCCAGTCCCGCCAGTGGCAACGTCGTCATGAGCAGGCGTGTGAATTTCATTTGTCCGTCCTTTCGAAAAAGCTGTTCGGGACGGAAGATACGCAGGTGCGGGCGGCACTCCAATTGCACCTAGGTATTGCAAGCTCCGAAGGAAATGACCAGCGCACTTACCTTCCGCGAACACGGCCCCGAGGCCAAGCTCGTTCGCGATAGCTCGCCGGAACTCGTCAATTGTCTCTTTGAAGAGTGGGACCAATCTAATCTCGGTAGGCAGACCTATCTGGAATAGCTGCTGGGGGCCTTTGCTGAGGGATACCTCGGGATACCAGTGCACAATTGAATGACCCGCTCACACAGATCGCCTATATTGAGGTATTAGGTCAAAAAAACGCAGGTTTTGCGAATTGAAATCCATGTCTAGTTTCTTTTCCTGCAGCATTTCAGATTATGCATGTCGTCAACTTGCAGAAGTCGAAATCTAAGAGCAGTATCTTAAAGCATTTTAGTCAAGCTTTTGATGTAGAATTCGAGAGATTCAAAAAATGATCTACTGAGTAGGCGTTTTTTGTGGAAAGTTTATTATGTTGTGTCGAAGAGAGTTCTCACTGAATGTGTCAACATCACCGTTTGGATTTCGGAGGCTAAATCAACATCCGAGTTCTGCTTGGCCTACTAGCGATACAAATCTCAAGCCTGTTCCGTTGGTTTTCGAGTGACGGCTGAGACGTTGCACACCAAAATCGCGACAAATCACTCTATAACCAGCACGCTGCCGCTTCCGTGGTGCTTCCGTAACCCAAAATTAGGATCAATAGCATCAGGGTTAGTGTTGTTAAGTGATTGTATCTATGATATAAAATTGGCGCACCCGACAGGATTCGGACCTGTGACCTCTGCCTTCGTCAAGCGCGCACCTCCACTCGTTCGTTCGAAGATGGTAAGGCCTAAACGAGCCTCCATCTGGGAAATTGTCCGACTAAGCGTGGACTGTTTCACGCCAAGCGCCTGGGCAGCTTTTCTGAAACTGCCATGACTTTCCGCCGCCGCGGCAAACCGCAAATGCCTGATCTCGATGGAACGTCCGAGTTTGGGCGAACTTTGTTTCGGTAAACCGTCCTGCCTCGGCTTTTTGGTCAAGAGTTCTGTCGCTCCAGTTCGAAGGTGAGTGGAAGGTTTCCGCGCATCTCGACTGCTCGATGGTGAGAGAAGGGGGCTGGCCGTTCCCAGGAGCGACCAAAACAAGGAAGTCCGGTGAACGAACTGCCACGCGGGCGCACAGAGAAAATGGCCGGTGGGCGCACACGGCTGCCGGTATGCCCACCGGCCAAGTACCAGGAAAGCGTGGTTTCAAGCCGCTTTCCTGGTGGGGAGGACCTGAGAATAGCCGAACGTCAAAAAGCTGAGGATTTGGTCTAGTAGAACTTCGCTTTCTATCACTCTGGCAGAGCGGCGGTCACAAGAATTTCGATAAGGATGTCCGGTGACGCCATCAAGCACTGTGCTGTGGCTCGCGTCGGCGCGGCGCCGGAGGCTGTCCATGCGTTCCAGATTTCGTTCATGTCCGCGAAATCCCGGGCGATATCCTTGAGCCAGATCTGCGCAGTTAAGAGCCGACTCTTGTCAGTGCCGGCCTGCAACAGATAGTTATCGACCGTCGAAAGGACCTGCCTCGTTTGTCCCTTGATGTCCTGACTACGATCTTTAGCGGTCATGCCACCAACAAAGACAGTTCCGTTGAAGATGACAACGCGGCTGCTGCGCTGATCGGTCTCGATGCGATTTATCGTAGTCACGCTGTTTCCTCATATTTTACTGTATCAAGGAGTGTTTTCACTTGCTGTCAGCGACAAGTGGTTAGTGGTGGAGCACTTGGCTCAGAAACAGTTTGGTTCGCTCGTGACGGGAATTCTTGAAGAAATCCTCGGGGTTGTTCTCTTCAACAATTCTGCCGCCATCCATGAACACGATCCGATCGGCCACCTGACGGGCAAAGCCCATTTCATGTGTGACGCAGACCATCGTCATGCCTTCACCGGCCAGTGCGACCATGGTGTCGAGCACCTCCTTGATCATTTCAGGATCAAGTGCAGAGGTCGGCTCGTCGAACAGCATGACACGGGGCCGCATGCAAAGTGAGCGAGCGATCGCTACCCGCTGTTGTTGGCCACCGGAGAGCTGAATGGGGTATTTGTGGGCTTGCTCGGGGATTTTGACTTTCTCGAGAAAGTGCATCGCCACCGCCTCGGCGTCCTTCCTCGACATCTTCCTCACAAAAATCGGGGCCAATGTGCAGTTTTCGAGAATTGTCAGGTGGGGAAAGAGATTGAAGTGCTGGAACACCATGCCAACCTCACGCCGCACCTCGTTTATGCTCTTCATGTCGTCATGCAAGGGATGTCCCTCAACCTCGATCGTGCCGGACTGATGCGGCTCAAGCGCGTTTATGCAACGGATCAGGGTGGACTTGCCCGAGCCAGACGGTCCGCAAACAACGATGCGTTCGCCGTTTTCAACCGTCAGGTTCACATCATGCAGCACCTGATAGGCTCCGAACCATTTGCTCAGATCTTGAATGCAGATTGCTGGCACATCAGGAACGGGCTTCTTTAACAGGGCTGTCACTGCTCTCTCTTTCATTATCTTAGGCAGACTTGAGGATGACGCATTTGCTTCGCCAAGGTATTCGAATTGCATTCACCTTGCCGCATGCGTCGCAATATCGTCTTCTTCAGCAGGATCATCCGCCAGCTCAGCGGCAATCACGCCCAAAGACATCGGCTTCAAGGGCGGACGTATCCGAAAGTAGCCGGTTTGTTGCATGGACTGGCCAAGGGTCTCTGCGACGACTTCGCTAACAGCCAGCCCGCAAACCCGTCCCTGACAGGGCCCCATACCGGCACGAAGCATGAATTTCACCTGATTTGGTCCCGGTGCCCCGTCGCGAACCGCCTGTCGAATCCGACCTGCAGTCACCGCTTCGCAGCGACATAAGACAGTTGTGTCCGCCGGTTTACGCAGGTGTTTCGCGGGCCTGTAGAGACTGTCGAGAAAGGGGCGCGTGGAATTTGCGCGGGCAAGCGCACGCCTCAAACCAGACGTCTCCAGACCCGCGATATGGCGGCCAACAAATGTCCCTTCAAGCCAGGCAACCTCGGCACCACCAATGCGCGCGCCGTCACCGGCCATATAGAGGTCTTTGTCAACCCGCATTTCCTGATCCCGGTCGGGAAGAAATGCATGCTGCGCAGTGCTCCAGGTGTGAGGGAGACGCAAAAGACGGCTTGCCTGCTGATTTGGGACCACCCCGCCATGCAGCCCGACGGTCTCAGCTTTTATGCACCGCTCACGACCCCGCCAATCGCGGAACCTCAGCGCCCGCGCCCGGAAATCTCCATCGATGTGCAAGTCTGTTGCAGCCAGATGGATCGGGACACCGGCTTGGCGGACCTTGGTGATAAGGCCGAGACCTTTTTTCAAGGGTCCGGGATATCTTAAGGCGGAAGGCAGCTTCCAGGACGCCGAAAGGTAATCCATGGCTCCAACGCATTCAACAACCGCTAGCGGCGGCGTGCCGGCTTTGATCATCTGGGCCGCCAATAGCCACAAAAGCGGACCGGCTCCGGCCAGAACTGCCTTATCCGAACTCAATTGCGCGGATTTAAGCAAAATTTGCAGTCCGCCGGCCGTCATGACACCAGGGAGTGTCCATCCGGGTACTGGAATAGGGCGCTCCACCGCGCCTGTTGCAAGCAGAAGCCTGTCAGGACGCACGATCCGGGAACCGTCCGGTCCGGCACAGTGCAGTACAATCCCATCATCGTCTATCTCGATATGCCACAAGGTATGCTGCGGCAGATAGTGCGCTCCACAGGAGAGAAACTGCTGCACGCGGTCCCGCCCCTCCACATATTCGGGACCCATGCGTTCCGCATGAGTCGGCGCAGCGCTACCTGCGGCGCGCCAGATCTGTCCCCCGGGCTCGAGCTGATCGTCAATGACCGTAACATCAAGACCCGCCTCACGCGCGGCGATCGCGGCCCCGAGGCCAGCCGGGCCGGCTCCGACAATACCCAGATGAAGTTTGGTGCCTGGTTTTCTCATTTGCGAGCGCCCCGCTGCGTGCAGATACGCATGCCTTCGGTCAGTCTGACTTGGCATGCCTGCCGGTTGGGGATGCCATCCACTTCGACCAGGCACTCAAAACACGTTCCCATCATGCAAAAGGGGGCTCTTGGCTCGTCCGTCACTGGGTGTATCCGGCTCGACCGGACACCTGCTCCGATCAAAGCCGCGGCCACAGTGTCTCCAGATCGCCCGGTCAGTTCTCTGCCGTTCCATAAAAAGCTTATTTCCTGCCCATTCCCGGCAGGTGCGGCATTAATGCGCTTGAACATGAAATCTCCGGGCAGACATGGCTTCAACTTGAGGGGTTATGGCGCTCTCGGCGATCATCGGTGCCAGGCGCATGGCATGTACTGGCGCCAGGGTGACACCCGAGTGGCAATTCGCAGCGAAAAGGCCTGGATAACCGGGGAAAGTATCGTAGATGGGGAAACTGTCTTCGGTCATGGAGCGGATACCACCCCAAGAGCGCACGAGATTGATTTCCGACAACCAGGGGAACATCTGAATGCCGCGGCGGGCGACTTCACGGATCACTGATGCTGATGACCGGTCATCTGATCCGGCTTCCGGCTCCTTGCTGTCACCCAAAAGGATGGTACCTGCCTCGGTCTGCCTCACCTTGTGAGTGGGGAGGGCGATGCGTGAGGTAACACGCTCGGAAACAAGAATCTGTCCTTTGAGGGGAAACACGGGAATGTCCAACCCAAGCGACTGACCGAGAGCCTTGTTCCCGGTTCCGGCAGCCAGTACGAGCGAAGGACACTCGAAGCGTTCCTCACCAGAATGAACTGTCCATATTCCACTCTTCTGGCTGAGGTCGGTAACCTGGCGATTCGACAAGATCCTTCCGCCGGACTTGAGGATCGATCGCTGCATCGAGAGCAAGAGAGCGTGCGGACTGACGTGGCCGTCCTGCCCGCAATATCCGGCACCTACAACATCAGACCCAATGCCGGGCAGTAATTCAGCCGTTTCCTTATGATCTAGAATTCGAAGATCGAGCGCGTTTCCGCCTTCGATGCGCCGCATCCTTTCAAACAGCGCGCGCCGATCGTCCAGTTCCGCTTCGTTCAAACACAGGTGAAGGCCGCCTTCTCCAAGGAAGCTGCAGGAAATGCCTGTTTCGTTGAGCAAATCGTCCTGGAATTCCGGCCACAGATGCAGTGCTTCACGTGTCCAGCGTGCGTAATCCGGCAGGCTATCGCCTTTCGACTGCCCCCATACTAGACCGAAATTCGCCCGTGCAGCCCGTTCGGCTTCATCGGATCCATCGAGAACGGTGACGTTAAGGCCTAGGCGTGCCAGGCCCACGGCAATGGCCGATCCGACCATGCCACCACCGACAATAAGAGTGTCGCACCGATGGGTCATTCGTTCGGCCTCGCGATCAACTCGAGGAACCGCCGGCTACGCTCCGCCTTGGGAGCAGTGAAGAAGTCGTCAGGCTTGGCTACTTCAACGATTTCCCCCTTGTCCATGAAGATGATCCGGTCCGCCGCGCTTTTGGCAAAACCCATTTCATGAGTGACGCAAATCATCGTCGTTCCCGCTTCGGCCAACTGGCGCATCACAGTCAGCACCTCACCAACCATTTCCGGATCGAGTGCGGAGGTGGGTTCGTCGAACAAGATCGCCTTGGGCTGCATCGCCAGCGCACGGCAAATCGCGATACGCTGTTGCTGACCACCGGAGAGTGCGCCAACCGGCGAGCGTTCCTTCTCGGCTAGTCCCACCAGTCTAAGCAACCGGCGAGCCTCAGTTTCAGCTTCCGCGCGTTTCATTACGCCCGCCCTCACAGGTGCCAGAGTGATATTGTGAAGAACGTTAAGATGAGGGAACAGCGCATAGTTCTGGAATACCATTCCTACCTCGAGCCGCACCTTGCGCCAGCTCCGTTCGGAATGGCCGTTGACCTTCTCTCCCGCGATCCGGATCGTGCCCGAGGTTATTTCCTCAAGTCCGTTGATGCAGCGGATCAGCGTGGACTTGCCGGAGCCCGAGGGCCCAAGCACAACCACGACCTCTCCTTTCGCAACGGTCAGGTCAACGTTGTTCAATGCACGAATTCCGCTACGAAACTGCTTGCAGAGCGAAGTAACTTGAATGAGAGGTGCCGTCATCATTTGACCTCTCCAGATGTGCGGGTTTGCCGGTTTCGCCTGATAGTGCGAGCACGGATGAATTGGTAATGGTTCATTAGCCTCTCTCCACCGCTGGAATCGGTTCTACCATCGGTTCGGATTCAGCTACGGTTTGATGATGCACTGTTCTGGCGGACACGATGCGTCGCTCCATCCAGGCTGTAAGCATGTTCAAACTGAAGCAGATTACAAAATAGACGCAGAGAACAAATGCGTAGACAGCGAACGCTGGGCTGTCCCCGGTCATCATCGTGGTGCGTTCCACGATGATTTTCGCGGTCCGCAGGAACTCAGCCGTTCCGACCAAAGTGGCAAGTGATGTCGCCTGTATCAGAAGAGAGAACAGGCCCGTGAAAGACGGCAATATCGGCAGTAAGATCTGCGGTACAAGCACGAGAAAAAGCGTTTCCCAGGACCGCAATCCGAGCGCGAGTGCACTCTCGCGCTGATGCTTGGGAATGGCATTGAAGCCACCTCTAATTATTTCAGAACCGTTTGCGCTACCCCAGCTTGTGAGGCTCACCAAAGCGCCTGTGAAGGGGCTAAGAGATAGGCCAATCAACGGCGCGCCGAAATAGACGAATAGCAGATTAACAACCAAAGGTATGTCGCGAAACACTTCGACGTAGATCAGAGCGACCCACCTGAGAAATCGGTAGCGCGACACCGACATAATGCCGAATACGAGTGAGATGATTACGGTCAAAAACAAAGTGAGCGAAGCCAGTTGGAAAGTAACGAATAGTCCACGTCCCAACAGCGGTAGGCTGTCGATAATCAGTTGCATATTGTCCACCTCACGCGGTGCGGAACGGCGCATGCAGCACCGTTTCAAGCCGCCGAACGCCGCCGGAAAGCAACAGAACGATGGCCAGATAGATCACGCCAATCGAAAAGAACATCTCAAGAGTTCTGAAATCCATGGAAACACGGTTCATCGCAACGAACGTGAGTTCCGCGACACCGATTGCCTGCAGATAGGACGAATTCTTGAGAACAGAGACTGCTGTGTTCAGAAGGGCTGGAATGGCCACTCGCAGGCCGATTGGCAGCGCGACAAGCCGCAGGTACTGAATAGGTCTCAAACCGAGTGAGAATGCAGCTTCCCGAAGGCCTTTGTCTACGGCAGCCAGGCCCCCTCTAATGTTCTCGGTATTGTAGGCGCCGCCCCATAGCGAAAGAGCTAGGACACCGGACCAGAAGCCGTCCAACCCCAATCCCAGTGATGCCAGCCCGTAATAGATGAAAAAAAGTTGGACGAGCAGTGGAGTGGAACGAATAAAATGCACATAGGCGGAAGCAAGCTGTGAGAGCAGCGGGATTTTGAACAAGCGGACGCTTGCGCAGACCGTGCCGATGACGACCGAGAAAGCGATCGATATCAGGCTGATCAGGATTGTCATCCAGAGGCCGCTAAGGAGATCTGGCGCCGCTCCCCAAATATAGGGAAAATTGAAGTCGTAGTTCATGTGCATTCTTCCGGGTAGCAGAGCATCGTCAATTCGGAAGAGCGAGGGGGATGCTCTAACACTTTAAGATCGCTTGTCTCTCAGTAACTCAATCGTTTTAAATTGAGTGTCCGATGATCGAGGGAGCGGACCTGTTCAGCAGGTCCGCTCCGCCGTGGTATAGGGAGGAGTCCCACGGCACTTATTCGGTCGGCTTTTTCGACATATCCCAGAAATTCAATTTCACATCGATATCGTCGCCTTCATAGTAAGCTTCGAACCACTCACGGAATTTGCCTTCAGCGGCCATCTTGCTCAGTGATGCATTTACGAAGTCGAGGAATTCGCTTTCGCCCTTACGGACGGCCGCAGCCCGCAGTGTTATTTTGAATTGCTCATCAAGCAGTCGCAGTTTTTGGTTTTGAGCTGTTAGGGTCATCAGCACAGGCGTATCGTGGGCATAGCCTTCCACGCGTTCTTGCAGGAGAACCTGGATGCTGTCCGAAACACCGTCGAGCAATGTACGTGTGATGTTGGGGTAGTTTTCCTCGAAGTACGGAATTGCCAAGGCTCCCTTCACAAACACGACGTTCTTTCCGTCGAGATCCGCGACCGTCTTGTAGGGATCATCAGCACGCACAACCATGCCTTGGGATGCCCAGGCATAGGGCTGGCTAAAGTTCACGACTTCGGCCCGCTCGGGGGTAATGCCCATGGTGGCGATCAGAAGGTCCACCTGCCCGCCAACGAGTAGCGGAACGCGGTTGGCACTGGTGACACAGACGATCACCGCCTTTGCGTCGTTACCGAAGGCATACTGGGCAATCTGATGTCCCATGGCCACCTCGACTCCCACAGGAGTTCCGGAATTGTCGAGGAAACCCTCCGGCGGATAATCACATTTCGCACCGACACGGATAACACCTTCGTTCTGGATGGCCTCGGGTACCGTCGGCAAATCTTGAGCGGCGGCAACTGTTACGCTAGCGAGAACCGCAATTACGCCAGCGGCAATCTTTGGAGCGGAAAGTCTTAACGTCATGAAGATCCCCTTCTTGGTTGGCTTTCCAGCCCTGTCGAAACATATCTCTGAGTAGGGCTGTTATTAAGTCAGCGTATGTAGCCCCTCGTTTCTTCGTCGAATTGAGCTTCCTAGTTTTCGGGCTTAGTGTAAATAAAGTCAAAGAATAAAATATCATTAAGATATAACTTCAAGTCATGCATATGGGCGGCGCAAATATCCTCAATATCTGGAGGTGTGCGGACATCCCGAAATCACCGGCGAGCCAACAGTTCAGAAATGATTTTGTTAATTCGATCATGCGACAGCTGCGGCCGCGCCAGAGAAAACTGCCCATCTACGGCGGGCATTCATCTGCAATAAGCAGCGTTTTGGAATCGCCAGGACAACGAACAATTTTCGTCAGATTGATCTGATCCATTGCTGGTCATGAGTAGCCCTAGCGCGACCAGATGAGCCGCGACTTCCTCAGATTTTTTCCCTCACCTAGCCGCGCAAGGTCTCTCAGATAAATCAATACCCTGGAAAAACAGCCTTGCTCCATGAAACTGGTATCATCCGAAGGGACACCTAAGGGGGTATCTACCCCGCGAGCCGCACGGCCTAATTGACCGGGGGCACATTATTGGTGATAAAAACCTGCGAGTTAAGCAGAAGCGCGGCCATGCTAACGGCTTGAGTGAGTGCGCAAATTACAACGCCAGCGGAATCATAGAGCCCTACGGTATGGCATTCTTCAAGAGTGCCGCTGGTGACATCGAACACCGTAGTGAAACCAGCGTTTCGCAGTTGTGCGAGGATTGGTGCTGGGTCATAGCCGGCATTCTTGATAATCTGTGCTGCGGGCTCCTCCAATGCTCTGGAGATGCATTTCAGGGCGAGTGGATCATGAAACTCAAGTTCCGTTTGCTTGCGGACGGCATCCATTGCTTGCAATAGACTTACACCACCTCCAACTATCGCCCCGCTTTTGCGAACCATGGCAACAGCACGAAGCGCTGTGCTAATCCGGTCACGAGCTTCCTTGGCCTCGATTTCTGTGTGCCCACCGACATTGATAACAACAGACCGGCCTTCAAGATTGGCTAGCCGTTGCTCTAGCGCTTTATGGCCTCCTGAAGTATTCACCAATTCGGTACGTAATCCTTTGCAATGCTCTTCCAATGGAACCGGCCTCGGCCCAGGGTGCTGTATCAGCAGCACGTTGCGGTCAAAATGCAGTTGCAGGTCGGCCATCGTGCCTGCGGCACCCTCAATTCCGAGTGTTTGAACAAACTCCTTGCGATATACCGAAGCACCCGTCGCAGCCGAAAGGTCCGCAAGGAGGTCTTTTAACAGGAGGCTCGGCTTTGCCGCCTTGAAAGCAAAGATCCGGGCAACGTCCTCGCTCCGGTTCAAGACGAGCCCTGCCCGGGCTGCTCCTAGAATGTTTTCCGCAACGACGACGAGAGGGCGGCCCTTGGACGCCATTTCAATTACCGGCACAAGGGAGCCGAAGTCGTCAATCACCCCATCAAAAAGGTAGAATATCGGATTGTAGAGCGTTTCAGCCGTAACCTTCTTGGAAATTGCTAGTTCGGTGCATATGGGTGCAAGTTCCACGCGAATACCCTCAATGGTTACCATTGTGGTTTCACTCCGGTTGGCCACCTGTGCCAGCACCATTCCGTTTCCCGCCGAACTGACCGCCCGTGCAGCCAAACGTCCGAGCACACTATCACCGTTGGCGGCGTTTGTAGCCAACCGTTCAAGCTGACTGTTATCGCCTAACGATTTAGCGTTGCGTTCAAGCTCATGTGTGGCCTCAGCGGCAATGGCTTCAAGGATGGCTGTAAATTGACCGGCATCCACGCCTGATGCCAGATACCGTTGCCCTTCCCGCATAAGGGCATGGAACAAGATGCTGGCCGTGGCCGTTCCATCACCAGCAATATCACTGGTCTGAACGGCAAGATCCCGCACGAAGGCAATGCCCATACCCTTGAGGTGAGGCATTGGACTAAGCGCACGGATGGCGCTGACGGCATCCCTCATGATGGGGACGCCATAAGCCCGGTCAGCAACGACATAACGCCCCATGGGCCCTATCGTTATCGAAGCGATACGCGCCGCTAGAGTTATCCCTTCCATCACGCCGGAGACTGCGTCCTTCCCGGAATGAACTGTTTTTCCCATCCCCGTACTCCCTCCGGCCGGAAGGCCTATTCGGCAGCCAGCACAAACGGCGCCGGGGCCTGGTCCAAATCAGGCTTCAGCACGATGGTGTCCTGATAGCGCCAGCGAAGGGTTACTTGCTCACCTTTTCCGGGGACGAGGCGGGCCGAGTCGCTCAATTCTTGGCAGGTGAAGGTCGACCCGTCCGCAAGTTGAACGTAATGTTTGAGCACTCCCCCGAAGCTGATGCTGTCTACGAGATGGCCGCTCAGAACGTTCCAGCCGGCTTCAGCCACTGCCGTGGTGCTGCTCAACGATAGGCTTTCCGGACGGATCATGACGATCGCCTGCTGGTCTTGCCCGATTTGTGGGGTGGGGCGCGATGAATGAATGGCTCCGGTATCACATTGAACGGTACAGCCGCTAGCCGTTGCGGTCAGCTTGCCTTGCGCGACATTGGAGTCGCCCAGGAATGTGGCTGCGAACACCGTCTTGGGTTCGAAGTACATTTCCCGTGGCGTGCCCAACTGCTCGATCGCCCCTTTGTTCATTAGAACAATACGATCCGACATGGTGAGCGCCTCTTCCTGATCATGTGTCACATAGAGCGCCGTAATGTTGAGCTCTTCGTGCAGGCGCTTGATTTCTAGCTGCATTTCTTCACGCAGTTTTTTATCGAGAGCGCCAAGCGGTTCGTCCATCAGGATGATCGACGGCTTATAGACAAGGCAACGGGCGATCGCGATACGCTGCTGCTGGCCGCCGGAAAGTTCGGAAGGTTTGCGCAACGCCAAATTGGGCAGTCTGACTGTCTCCAATACTTCGCTAACCCGCCGCTTTATTTCTGCTGCGGCCACCTTTCGCACGCGCAATGGATAGGCCACATTTTCAAAGACGTTCATGTGCGGCATCAGGGCGTAATGCTGGAACACCATTCCCAGCCCGCGCTTGCCGGGCGAAGTGTGGGTGAGGTCCATTCCATCGATAATCACTTGCCCGCTATTGGGTGTGATCATGCCCGAGATAAGATTGAGGATTGTCGTTTTGCCGGATCCGCTTGGCCCCAGCAGGGTTACAAACTCTCCGTTCTTCACCGTAAGATTGGTTGATTGAAGGGCGGTAAGGTTGCCATATGTTTTTGAAACATTGACCAGCTCGACTTTGTTGTTACTCACGTTGCCTCCTGAAACAGCGTCATTCCTGATTGGCTGAAGCGTCTCCGCATGGTGTGGAGCGCGGTGTACCGGTGTGTTTGATCGATTTACGTGCTGACGGCTTTGAGCTTGCGGGATTGCCCCATCACCACGATGATCCCCACGACGAGCGCAATGATGGTCAGCAGTGTCGAAATTGCCGCCAGTACAGGCGAAATCTCGACGACGATCGAATCATACATGCGCACCGGCAGCGTTTTGGTGGAGATGCTTGTGAGGAACACGGCCAGGATCAGTTCGTCGAACGACAACAGCAACGCAAAGAGAGCGGAAGACACAAGGCCGTTTTTCATCAGCGGCAATGTCACCGTCCAGAACGTGTAAATTCTGCCCGCACCCATCGTGTAAGCAGCCCGCTCCAGCACCGGATCGACATCCCGCAACGTGGTCAGCAGCATGACGATAACAAATGGGGTCACGTAAATCGTGTGCGCCGCAATGAGGCCGATCGTCGTGCCCTGCAGACCGATTGTTGCAAAGTAGATGTACATCCCAAGAGCAACCACGATCAGCGGCACAAACATCGGGCTCAGCAGCAGAAACGTCAGAAGCTTCTTCCCGGGAAAATGGGATCGCGAGATGCCGTAGGCAGCCGTAGCGCCGAAGAACAAAGACAATGCCGACGAAAAAACGGCCACAATCAAGCTTTGCAAAGTCGCCCGCATCCATGATGTGCCGGTGAAGTATTGCTCGTAGAGGAAAAGCGAGAACTGGCGAGGCGGGAAGTACAGCTCGTTCTCGCCGCCAAACGACATCGGAATGACGATCAGGCTTGGCATAAGCAAAAAGGCCAGAATCAGCCAGGCAAACACGACCAGGGGCAGCGACGGCCGGAAGCCGCCAAGGGCATCCCCTTGAGGAATATTGACGTTGGCCATGGCTTAGGACTCCCCAAACAATTGACTACCGCGCACGCGGGAAAGCAGAACCAGCACTGAGCCGGCCAGCAAAAGTAAAACGATGGCCAGAACCGCAGCCATATTGAAGTCAAGCACATGATGCAGATGAAAGTGGATTAGGTTGGACATCATCATGTCCTGGCGGCCACCAAGAATTTGCGGAACCGCATACTGACCGAGGCACCGCATCACCACCAAAAACGCACCGGCAACCACACCGGGCAGGCTCAGCGGAAATATGATCGTCCAAAAGATGCGGCGGCGGCTCGCTCCCATCAGTTCGGCTGCTTTGTGGATCGCTGGATTCTGCCCCAGCAGGCTGATCAAAATCGGGAAGACCAAAAAGGGAAGCATGTCGTGCACAATCCCGATCACCACACCGAGTTTGTTGTACAGGAGCTGCAAATGGACATCTAATCCCAAAAGTGCCGACAATGTTGTATTGATCGCTCCATTGCGGCCCAAGATCACAGAAAATCCAAAGCTCTTGACCAAGATCGAAGTATAGAACGGCAGCAACAGAAACAACGACGCGTAGACGCGTTTTCCTGGCGATAGCTTAGCCAAGTAGTAAGCCAGTGGATAACCGATCAGGAGCGTAACGATCGTTGACAGAAACGACAGCTCAACCGTATTGTATAGCACGCGGAGATACACAGGGCTTTCAAAGAACTTTTGAAAGAACTCCAGAGTCCAGGCGCCGCTGTTTTCATCTTGTATGCTGGTAACGAAGATAAAAACGAGCGGAATAACGAAAATAAGCGCCGCGAATACGGCGAAGGGCACGATAAATGCCATGACGACTCCCACGACAAGAATGAGAGACAGCAAGGTGTTCACCTTGCTGTCGACAATGGCTTAGTTCAACTGCCAGAGTTGAAAGCGACCACTCACCTCTTCAAGGTTCTCACCCCAATATGCGGGATTAATCCGGATATTGTTGGGGTTGCTCCAATCGGGAAGGTTGGCCTTCGCTTCGTTCGGAAGAGCCTCGTAGCTTGGCTTGTCAATCGGGCCATTCCCAAGGAACTTGGAGTAGTAGGCGACGTTGGCTTCCTCGTTGGTCAGCCACCAGTCGATGAACTCGATACACAGATCATAGTTCTTAACGCCCTTAAGGATCGAGAAGTTTTGCGGTTGAAGAACCGAAAGATGAGAAGCAAAGCCAACCGGGAAGTTTTGTCCTTGCGCAATCGCGACCCGGCCACTGAACGTGTAGCAATAGTCCAGTTCTCCGGTCATCAGATGCTCGATGGTCTTAGGCGTTTCTGGTACCCAGATATCAACTCTGTCTTTAACCTTGTCGAGAAAGGCGAATGCACGGTCGAGATCGAGCGGGTACAGGTCGTCGGGCGACACGCCGTCCGCGACCAGCGCTATTTCGAGTGTTTCCGATGGACGGGTCAACAGCCCGCGGCGACCAGGGAATGCCTCCGTGTTGAAGAAGTCCGCCCACGTCTGGGGAACCTTGTCGGCGGGAACATTTTCCGAGTTGTAGCCAAGTCCGCCGGTGACGCTTTGGAAGGCTACCGTGTGGTCCCACATCCAGTCCTTCGTTACAAAGCGGTCGGGATGCAGCCGTGTATAGTCAATCGTCTCTAGCAGCCCTTCTCTTGCAGCGGATAGCGAGTTCGTAGCGGTATCATTCGTGACATCGAATTCAAGATTTTCGGTATCCACCATCGCCTTCATCCGGGCCAAGCCGCGTGCGCCGAGGTAGTTTTGCACTTCAACACCGGTTTCCTGCATGTAGGGCTCAAGATAAAACTGCTTGCGCCCTTCATGTGTCTGTCCGCCATCGTCGGCCACACGCAGCACAGCTGAAGCCTGGGCGCGGCCCGGTGTGACAATCAAGGGACTGGCCATCAAACCCGCCGCCGCAGCAGCTGCCGTTCCCTGCAGGAAGTTGCGGCGGCTAGGATTCCGGACCGCCTTAGGTGCTGCACCAATAACTCGTGTCATTTCCTTTTCCCTCACTCTGGTTTGCGCCGCCTTTCAGGTGTTCATGGTCGAACTGCAGCGTTGGCTGGTTCGCAGTGGTTTTTTGGATCTTGAATATGCGACGCCCAGACTAGGATGTTTCGACACTTGTAATGATGTCAAAGAATAAATATTCATTAAAATATAACTTGAACTCATTACAAGGATAGAGGGAAAATCCAGATGCCTGACATGCGTCCTACACACCGGCAAATTGAGGCTTTTCGGGCTTTGATGCTCAGCGGTTCAATGACTGAAGCAGCTAAGCTCCTATCAGTTACTCAGCCCGCCGTTTCCAAGATCATCTCTCAACTGGAAGAAGAACTTGGTTTTGCCCTCTTCGACCGGCGACAAGGAAAACTCAGTCCCACGGATGATGCGATAAGCCTCTACTCGGAGGTTGAACTGAGTTATAGCGGGCTTGAACGCGTTGTCCGCGCAGCTAGGCGCATAAAAAATCGAACAGGCGGCAATCTTCGGCTAGTCGCCATGCCGGCAATGGCTGCAGAGTTCATAGTCAAAGTAGTATCGAACCTCATCGAAAATGGGCACGATAATGCGCATCTGTCGCTACACGCCTACGGCTCAGATGAGATCGTCGACCTTGTTGCTACCGGCTTGTACGATGTCGGCTACGCTACCACGCCGGTCGATACGACGCGGGTCTCGACCGGTCCAATACTAACCATTCCTGCCTTTTGCATTCTCCCTCCTGGCCACGCATTGGCCGCAAAAACGCAACTATCTGTGTTCGATTTTGAGGGAGAACGGTTTATAACCACAGCGGAAGGGCAGCCGAGCCGTATCCGCACTGACTCTCTATTTTCTTCAATGAACGTTTCACGTCAAATGTTCATTGAGGCCCGTTGGGCGTTGACAATTGCAGAACTCGTTCATGCAGGCCTTGGCTGCAGTATCGTAGACGGGTTCACAGCATCCCAGTTCGCCGACCGGGGCGGCATCGTGCGCCCTCTCAAAGAAAAGCTAGATTTTTCATTCACCTACGTAATGCAGAAGTCGGAATCTAGGAGCAGCATCTTAAAGCATTTCAATCAAGCGTTTAATGTGGAATTCGAGAGCTTCAAAAATCAATTATTGAGTAGGCGTTTTATGTAGAGATTATATGATGTTGCTTAGAAGGTAGATCTCGCTACATTAGTCAATACCTCCGTTTGGATGTCGGGGGCCAAATTGGATGAAGATCATCGATAACGTATGCATGAGCATGACGAATGCCGTCAATATTTCCCTCTGAGATCCAATGAGGGTGGTTGTTAGGCAATTCTGGGTGCATATGCAGCAAATACCCGTCGTCGGGTGTCTGCCAGTGGAACATACCCGTCAACAAAGCCGCCATACTGATGAACGCAAGAACCACGAATGTCGGGGACAATCCAATCGCGGCACCCAGCCAACCTGCCAGCGGATAGGTGACGAGCCAGCAGGCGTGCGATAGAGCAAATTGAGTCGCGAATAATGCAGGCCGGTCCTCCGGATGTGAGGAGCGCCGCAGCAAACGGCCAGATGGCGTTTGCGCGGCGGAATAGCCAATTCCGATCACGAACCAGAGCGATAGAAGCGTGGCAATGCCGGCCACAACAGTACCTGCGATGAGGCCGGCGACCATAATAGCAACGCCGGTGAACATTGCCGTGCGATCCGAGATGGTTTCGAGAAGGCGCGGTAATGTCAGCGCAGCCACCATGGATCCGCCGCCGAATGCCGCCAACGCTAAAGCAGTCGATTGCTGCAACAGACCGAACGTGCCTTGCACTATGACCACAGTGTTGACGACGATCATCGCACCGGTTGTGGCGACGGCCATGTTGACCGCCAGCAAACCGCGCAACCGGGGTGTAGCCAGATAGATGCGGAGCCCGCGCATGGTCCGTTCAAAGATAGGGCGCGGCGTGCTCGGCCTTGGGTTGGGGAGAAGGACCGAGACAATTAAAACGGCCGATGCGAGGAAGCCGATTACTGTGCCCGCGAACAGCGCAGGAAAGCTGACCAGCGTGAGCAAAAAAACAGCCAGCATCGGGCTCGCCAAGCTTTCCAGATCATAGGCCAGTCGCGACAATGACAGCGCTTTTGTATATTCCTTCTCGTCGGATAGAATATCGGGGATTGTCGCTTGGAACGTCGGCGTAAACGCCGCTGAGGTCGACTGCAGCAGGAAGATCAGTACATAGATTTGCCAGACCTCGGTGACGAATGGTAATAGCACCGCGATACCGGCGCGCACGAAATCAAGGCTGACCAGCATCGTGCGCCTGGGAAGGTGTTCAGCAAAGGCAGCTGCAACTGGCGCTACGCCGACATAGGCAATCATCTTGATGGCGAGCGCAGTGCCGAGGACCGTTCCTGCATCGGCCCCCGCAAAATCGAAGGCCAATAGCCCGAGAGCGACAGTTGCCAGTCCCGTGCCGATCAGGGCGATGATTTGTGCGCCGAAGAGATGTCGATAGGTGCGGTTCGAGAGAATTTTGAGCATCGGCGTTTCACAGATACTTTGTGATCGCCTTGAACTCTGCGATTGATTGTTTCTGTTCTTCTGGCAAGGTCTTCGCCGCTTCGCCCAGGCAATGATCAAGGTGGTCTCGGATCAGCGTTTTCTTGGCTTCCGCAATCGCTTTTTCGACAGCATGAAGTTGCTGTGCGAGGTTGAGGCAAGGCTGGCCGTCCTCGATCATGCCGATGACGCTTTGCAGATGGCCTCCTGCGCGTTTGAGACGCTTGATTATGGCGGAATGAGTGGAATGGGCTGCTTTTGTCATGCATAGATCTTATCCCCCTGGGGGGATAGAGTCAAAAGCACTGAGCGTAACAGATACTCTCGTTCTGTGCTCGTCCTGTTGATTTTCACCGAGAACTGGCTCAGACGCACATTTGCTGACGTGTAGCTCTTAGGATGCGCCAATCAAACGTGTGCCTTCGGAGAGTTAAGTGTCATTGATCAGGATGTAGCCGTCGAATTGGTTGATCATGCCCCAACCGGCGCTTTCGTTTAGCGAAAACCGTTTCAAATCGTCCAATTGAAACGGTGCGACGTGTCTAACTCACTGAGAATTCTGGTGACCCCGGCGCGATTCGAACGCGCGACCCTCAGATTAGGAAAGAAAGCGTCTACAAATCTTGAGCGATTCACGTCTCGCCTGTGATGCATACCAACTCTGCATCGATTTGTTCTGCGACATATTCGTTCAAAAAGTTGATCTGCTGACCATCACGCTGAGCAACCTCAATCCCCAGACGCATCTCGGCTTTGCGCTATTCGATCTGACACGCATTGAGCACGGTCAGACATGGGGTCAGAATTCGATTGTCACGTCTGCTGTTGGCAGGTTTCTTGAGGTCCTCGATTGCGCAAGACTGACTGTCGCTGCAGCCTTCGTCAAAGGTGCGGACGATCTTCGATTTCTGCGCAGAATCCTTCGGTGTGACCGAGAGTACTATATCTCAGATTGCCGGAACCCGCCGCGCCCAGGCTGCGATCCGATCGGTCCGAAAGACCCGGCCACGCGTTATGTTTTGGAAGACTTTCCGTTTGTCCTCGTACCCATCGTCTACCTTGGACAGTTGTGTGGAGTTGGGACACCGCTTCACCAGTGCGGTATCGACATCCTGAGCGCTTGCTACAGCCGCGATTTTTCGGCAGATAACGACCTTCTCTCCGAAATCGAGCAACTGGATTACAAAACTCTTCCAGAGATCACCCGTGACGGATACCCGGATTGCTGAGTGATGACGCCTGCATTCTGCGCAGGATCCTTGCCCAACAGATAGGTTATCGAAGCCGTCACGAGACCGAGGTTGAAAGTGGTCATGGCGAGACGTTGCGAAGACAGGCTGGACAGATGCGACTGTGAAGTCGCGCCGATTTTCAGGAGCGCTTCGATGGCCTCATCCGGATAGGCAACGTAGTCGGTTTTCGATTTGTGCTTTTTTGAGCGCCTGGTTCTTGCCGGGACGCCGACAAGGCGGCGCCCGTTGACCGGATGCGGATACTCCTCAGATCTCAGTGGAAGCGCATTCCCTTCTGGCGGCTTCGCGCCTTCATCAATATCCAGATCGATGACGCCGAAGCTGCGATCCATGTCGTCTCCTCCGAAGGTCATTGAACGCTTGGCATGACTTCCGTGAGGACAGGCACATGATCTGAACCAAAGTGCCGTCCGCGCTCCGCGAATTCCGGATCCGGAACCGTTTGCGCCGCCTTTGCCTGCGACGCCAGCGGGCCGGCGATGTAGATGTTGTCGATCGGGGAATCCGCAAACTCCGTCCTGACATATGTCCGGCCGAGACCTTCTGTCAGCGCTCTGAATCTGATGCCGTCGATCAGGCCACTCTGCAGGATCCAGTGGGTTTCGTCGTAACCTTCGCTGCCCTGGCACGTATCGGGGAAGGCACGGCGTTCACAGGTGGCTAGCGCCACACATTCGTTGCCCTCCAGTTCAATGTCCGAACCGGTGCGCGAGGGTTCGTTCAGCGGAATGTTGAAATCACCGAGGATTAGCGCTGACTTTCCGGCTGCGATGTCCTGACCGGCGAGATGGATGGTTGCGCTGATGACGTTTTCCCGTTGTTCGGCATTGCTGATGCGTCCGGCGGCAACCAGCTGCGCGAAAATGTCCTCGCTCGGCCGATCTGTTTCGGACATGCGGCAGGCCTCAGGCGTACCTGACTTAAGGTGCACGCCGTAGACCACGAGGTCTCCGGGCAACTCGATGCGCAGGACGCCCCGGAATCCCAGATTGATGATGTTCTTGTTCACCGCCCGGGGGACGGTGAGCAGTTCTTCCGCGGCTGGAATGGCATGGTGCCCGGAATGCGTCTGCGGAGCCCGGCCGTTCAGGCTCGAGGTCTCGAACTCGGTGGCCGATACAATCGGCAGATTGGAAATGACGGCCACTTCCAGTGCTTCAAACCACTCCGCACTGTCGTCACTCCAGTCCGAGATTGCGATATCCGCGTCTCCCATTCCCATGAAGCGTGCAATCTCTCTGGCGGCTGACAACGACGTGACTTCCTCCAAGACGAGGACATCGGGTCTGATGGTCTTTCCGGCGGCAATCAGCGCTCCCTTGCGCCGGGCTACGTCGCTGTCGGTGCCCTTGAACACGTTCCAGGTCACGACCCGCAACGGGTCTTTTGCGAAGTCGCGTTCACCTACCGGTGTTCCGGATGCCGAAGAGGCGGGATCCGGCAATGGTATCGACTTCACGACCGACGTACCCGACGCCAGAAACGGACGCATTTCGAATTCGGGCGAAGAAGGGAGTTCCGCGACGCGTTCACATGAGGGGCGCACGTCTTCGCGCGTTGCGCCTTGGCGATACTCGTCGAAGTGCATGACCAGCGTCCCGACATTGGGCACCATATCGCGGTAAATGCCGTGCTTGAAATACTGGGTCATGCGTTCGGGCAGCGTTGCGCCGAGCGCGTATCCGAGATTGCCCCGAACAGTGACCACATGCCTGTCGTTGGCCCAGATCTCGATTTCGCCTGGCGTCTTCGGTCCGGACTGGTTGTCTGTCCGTCCGCCCTTGATGCGATATTGCATATCAACCCAGTTGTCGGTCGGGTCGGGCAGCGTCGGTGAGGGTCCCAGTTCCCAGTCGAGATCGGCTTGGGTGTATTGGAATTTAGGTTCCTGGATGCAGTTGAATTCGGGAGCGTATTCGCTGAGCTGTTTCGCCAGCGGCAACTCCGCCGTGTCGTCGGCAATCAGCGATCCGACGCTGGACAGGGTCTTCATTACCGAAAACAGTCCGGGATTGCGCATCGCCATCGGTGCGAGCGATTTGGTCGCCTCCACGATGTCAGTGGCGTCCCTGTCTGTGGGGTTGATCTCCGCCAGAATGCGCTGCAGCTCTTCGATCGCATGAGGGTTGCCCGTGCTGCATGCCACCGTGCGCCGAGAGTCGTTGTCCTGAACGGTGATATGGAAAACGCCGTTGTCGTAGCGTTGAGCCAGGAACGGACTGTCGTCAGCCGGTGACTTCCACTGGTTTATAACGGTGCGCAGGCTGTCCGTACGGTTGGTGTCTCCGGACATCTTGAAGGAAAACCCGTACCAGCGTTCGTCACCCCATTGCGGGCGGTGCGGTTTGCGGTCGCGCACTTCCGCTCTCTGGCATGTGTCGCCGCAGGTATCGTTATGACTGTGTTCCCGGGCGGTGATCCGGGACGAGGTGCGACCGCATCGCCTGTCGTCGTCGGCATAGGCCAACTGGCTGTGCGGATCGTCTGCCCGGAAGTAGATGTCCTTGTAGTCCCAGACGGATGTATCCGGGGTCTGGTATTCGAATGTGTCCGAGATGAACTCCTCGGCCAGTACGTGTTGTGCTGAAAGCGCGAAAAGCGGGATGATCAAAAGGAATATACGAAACATTGCAATTCTCCCCACCTGCAATGGCAAGGATAGTAACGCAAGGTAAAGGGAATGCAACCTGGGATACTTTCCGGAGAAGCCGCGTCGAAGCGCAACCGGGATTTCGGCAGAAAGACGGGTCTTCCGAAGCCGCCCGCCGGTAACTCGTCACCTCATCATCCGCGCAGCTCGGATCCATCTCTAACGAAGGCGCCGGTCTGCTCGGGCATCCACTGTGAAACGGATGCTTGCAAAACCACCGCCAGGATACATTCTTGTTCATTGCAACCTGCCTGTTCGATGAATTCGAAATTGCAGCCGGATCAATTCAAGGTGCCGTGCCGGGGGGAGACGATGACAAGGAAGACACTCAAGCGCTCGCTCAATCAGTCCCGAACCCGAGCGACCGGGCGACGCGGGAAGAAGGCTCCTGCCTTCATTGCCGAGGCGCACGGGACGGTGAAGACCGTTCTTGCCGCGACCGAAACCCTGCCGGAGTTCCGACTGTCCGAAGACCTCCTCGACGGCGAGAAGAAAATCAGGCTGGTTCGGCAGGGCATCGTTCTCCTTCAGCAAAACTACGTTCATCTTCCTCTCAAGGAAAGCATGCACGCTGTTCGTCCTGTTCAGGCGTTGAAGCTGTTGCTGCAAAGACTGGAATCCTCGAACGATCTGATGTCAGACCTCGAGTTCCACGCGGAGATGCTGAAGACATTCACCTCCGTCCGGGACCTGCACACGAACTACTTTCTGCCGGCGCCCTACAACGAGAAGACGGCCTATGTTCCGTTTCTGATGGAAGCCTATTTCGAAGGCGGCGAGCGTCGCTACCTCGTTTCCCACATGGTCGCCGGATTCAGCCAGCCGCCCTTTGTGCCTGGCGTCGAGGTCACATCCTGGAACGGCGCGCCGATCGACCTGGCCGTCGCTGCGAATGCCAACCGCTTTGCCGGTTCCAACGCCGAGGCACGACGTGCTCGCGGCATCGAACGAATGACTATTCGTCCTCTGATCCAGTCGCTTCCTCCCGACGAGGATTTTGTGCTTGTCGGATTCAGGACTTCCGATGGAAAGGACCATGAAATCCGCTTGAACTGGCTGGTGTTTTCGCCGGATCCGACGGGTTCGGTGGTTGCTCAGTTAAAAGATCATGGTGCTTCCGCGTTTGCGATTGGGATCGACATTGATGCGCAATTGGCGGGCATGGCCAAGAAGATGCTTTTTGCACCACAGGTTATTGCAGCCTCGGAAGCGGTGAAAGGGAACCGACCTTCGAACAAGGGCAGAAAGCCCGGCGAGGGTGATACGGTCATGTCCGACATGCCGGAAGTGTTCAGTGCCAAAACAGTCAGAACCGAAAAGGGTGAATTCGGGCACATTAGGATTTTCACGTTCAGCGTCGACGATGCCGATGCATTCGTCGGCGAGTTCGTTCGGCTGACCGAGCTTCTGCCGCAGAACGGTCTGATAGTCGATGTGCGTGGAAACGGCGGGGGACTGATCTATGCCGGCGAGTGTCTGTTGCAGTTATTGACGCCTCAGAGCATCGAGACCGAGCGAATGCAGTTCATCAACACGTCGCTGAATCTCGACATCGTTCGAAAGAACTCGCCCTCGTCCTCTGTGGCTGATCTGGATCTGAAACCCTGGAAGGCCTCGATGGAGGAGTCCGTTTCGACGGGCGCGGTCTATTCACGTGCCTACCCGATAACCGATGTTAAATGGGCAAACGGAATCGGGCAGCGATACCAGGGGCCTGTCGTTCTGATAACGGACGCGAAGTGCTATTCAACAACTGACATATTCGCCGCTGGATTCCAGGATCACGGAATAGGGCCCGTCATCGGCGTGGATGGGAACACCGGTGCAGGTGGTGCCAATGTCTGGACGCATTCTCTGCTGAGGCGGCTGACCGGCCGAAACGGGCCCTACGAGAGCCTTCCGAACGGTGCAAACATGCGCGTCGCGATACGCCGTACGTTGCGGGTGAAGGATCGCTCGGGAACTCCCGTCGAGGACCTCGGCGTTCAGCCCGACATTCTGTACAAAATGACGCGCAATGATCTGCTCAACGGCAATGAGGATCTTGTCAGATTTGCCGTGGACGTACTTTCGAAACTCCCGGTCAGAAGGCTGCGGGCAGAAGTCACCGGTCGACAGGATGACAGCCTCACGATTTCGATCAGTACCGGTAGCCTTTCGCGTGTGGACGTCTATCTGGGCAAGCGTCCCATCGGAGCGCTGGACGTGACCGATGGAGACAATGAACTGACGATCGAAGGCGTCGCACACCCGGAGACACTGTTCCTGCAGGGATTTGCAGATGACGAGCTTGCGGCGGCATGGAGACTGGACATCTAGCTCTTTCGTCCGGCTCCCAGGCAATTCGAGAAAAGGTTGGGAAAATACATGGCCGACTACACCAGAGTTCATCCAAGCAGTCGACATTTTGCGCACCTGATTGATCTGTTTCTGTTCAAGGGTGCGCCGACAAATGAGGATGAAGACAATGAAGTCTCCGTTCTCATCAATCACGGATACATTGCCGGCTATTGTGCCAAGAGGTTTCAGCCTCTTTGGTCAGCCTATCGGGTCGCTCGTGCCGATCGGGACGTGGGATATGACCGTCCGCATCTCTACTATGCCGACGAACGCATTCCAGTAGGTCAGAGGCTGACTTCCAGGACGTTCGGGAAAAAGAACGGCATATCCTATCATGTCGGGCACATGGTTCCCAATGAAGCGATTAATCGTCAGTTCGGACGCCTGGCTCAGCTCGAAACGTTCCTGATGACCAACATGAGCCCTCAAAGAGGCAGTCTGAACACCGGGGTCTGGCTCGATCTGGAAGACAAAATCAGAAACATCGAAGATACTCGAGACAAGGATCATGTCTGGGCGATCGCAGGTCCGGTCTTTGGCGATGACCCCGAAACCATCGAGCGAGACGGGGTCAGCGTGCCGATCCCGTCTGCCTATTACTATATCTCCGTAGATCCTTTCCGTTATCCCTGGGATCGAGAGTCGAATGTGGACATTGCCTGTTTCCTGTTTCCGCAGGATGCGGTTCCCGGCACCCCTTTGGAAAACTTTCTGGTGGACCTGCTGGACATCGAGGAAGCGACAAGACTTAGGTTCTTCCCCGGCTGGGACTATTCAGTCGATCTTTCGTCAGCGATGGCGACATCCGCTGTGGCGCAGGTGCGCCATCGACTTCTGCGTCAGCTGTAGCAACACACTGCTCCCGATACGGACCGGGTTCAGCGAACTGGCCTTGCGTACGCACGTTTCCCGAATGGAAATGGCTCGAGAAACGAGCCACGCCGCCTCTCCTGCCCATGACCTTCATTCAGGCACCTTGCCGCACCCTGAACGAAAAGGGATTGTCACCGAAATCCCAGCTGATGGCTCCCGTGCGGCAGCGCGAGGACATAATTGGTTAGATCGCGGAACGGGATGCGGAGAGTGCTCGCATCCAGAACGCGATCAGTGAGACCGAAATCCAGATCCTTCGGATCGAAAGGGAATTCAGACAGACGGTGCTGACCGAACTGCGGCAGGTCGAACAGGAAATCAACAGTCAACGACATGACTCAGTAGCTTCATGCCACACTTGAACAGCTCAAGCGCGTCGACATCACGGCACCGGTTGCCGGCATCGTTCATGAACTCAGCGTGTTCACAATCGGTGGTGTCATCGGTCCTGGCGATCCTGTTCTACAAATCATTCCCCAGGACGGGAACTACGAAATCGAGGCGAGCATCGAACCGCAGTTTGTCGACGAGTTGCATCCGGGACAGGCAGCCAGGCAACGCTTTTCGGCATTCAACCAGCGCACCACGCCTGAAATCGAGGGAGTGCTGAAGACTGTCTCCGCCAATGTGGTTGTTAACGAGCAGACCGGCCAGTCCTTCTACAGGTTCGCATCGCCATTCCGGAAGCCGGGCTGGCTCTTTTGGGCGATCACACATTGGTTTCCGGGGTGCCCGTCGGGGTTTTTATCAAGACCAGGGACCGGACCGCACTCAACTATTTTATTAAACCGATGATGGATCAGATCAACAGGGCCTTCCGTGAGGAGTGATGAACACGTTTTCAGCCAAGTACTCTTCAGGGTCTTCCTCGTCAGCGTAATCATCTGCCTGCAGTCTTTCGTGGAGGATCTTGAACGCCTCTGAAGTGTATTTCAGGAAGATAGACCGAGCGGGTCATGCTTGTATTCAGAAGGTTCAAGATTGCCGCGCAACTTGTCGGCCGCGTTGAAGAGATCGGCTGCGAAATCGAGATCGGATTTGGTGGTTGCAGATGTAGACATGAATTTTTTTGGTCGATCGGTGGGACATAGAGCGAAGAACACTCTTGCCCCCAAATGGACGATTCGGTGAGAGTGTAACAAGAATCAAGTCATGGTTGCACTGTTTTGATTGAGAGCAGATGGTCGAGGGAACATCACTGGAGATCGCCAGGTATCTTGTCGAACGGGCGGGAGCAGGAAGCGGTGCGCGCACCACATACGAGCAGGTGGCAGAAGCAATAGGGTGGCCTCATCCTACTGGCCGTGGTCTTGGCAAGCACCTTGGGGAAATTCTCGAATATTGCCACGAGAAAGGGCTGCCCGCGCTTACGACCATTGTTTGTCAAAAAGGAACAAGAAGCCCTACGGCCAAGGCTCTGGAACACATAAGGAATGCTCTGGGCGATATCGATATCGCAGCCGAGCAGGATAGGGTTTTTGCTTTCGATTGGTCCGATGTTGATGAGATAGCGCCAATAAAAGGCGAACTGCTTTATGGCCGCTCCGTTTGGCTGACGTCATTTTGGGGATTTGATCCCAAGAATTGGGGTTGCATTGGTTTTGCTACAGAAGCGAAGAGAAACTTCTTCCTTAAAAATTTCGTAGCAGGGGGCTTGGTCGTCATCTATGTCACGAAAGGTAAAGGCCCTGAGAAGATGCGCGGCAAGGTCGTCGGAATTCTCGAGGTTTCTCACAAGGTAGGGAATGCATCAGAATTTATCTCTGGAGACCACTGGGCAGCTAAGGAAGCGGATCCCGAAACTCGAAATAAATGGCTACATGCTGTTGAGGTAACGCGGGCTTGGCGTATAGCGGAAGAGGATTGGCAGCCGGTCGAGCACCTCTTCCCTAAGACCTATAGATCCAATCATCCGGAATATATCGGAGCACAAGGCGTTCCGATTGATCCTGGCGAGGCGAACAAACTTCTAAGCCTTACGCTTTATGAGGTGCAGGCCTATGGGCAAAAAGGACGTATTGATAGCGGTATTCAGAACCTACAAAACGTCCTGAAGCCAAGTCGGGCGATCCAGCCCGCTAAGGAACCTTATTGGGTGGGCGAAACCGACGGTCCAAAGCACCTATATATTCTCAAGCTGTCAGGTAACCTCTCAGCCTATCTAGGTAGATCGGCGGAAGAGTTAGAGGACAAGCTGATCGTAAAGGTTGGCTTCTCAAAAAGCCCCTTGGCGCGACGTGATCAGATCCAAAGTGCCTACCCTGCTGGAACGTTCAATTGGGAAGTTCTGTTCCCGAAGACGATTCCGGACGAACCTCCCTACCCAAATGCCGAAGTCGCGATTGCTGGCGAAGACGCGATGAAAAAACGTCTTCAGGAAGATGGTGGAGAAAGCCTCGGTGGAGAGTTCTTCTTTGCGGAAGAAGGTTTGGTGCTGCGTACTTGGGCCGCTGGTGCAAACGCAGCGGAGAAGAAATTGGGAGAGGTCGAAAAAAATGAATGAAACCGCGTGTGTCCCTGCTTTGTATATAAATCTCGTATCGGTCGCCGGAAGCTGGGCAGCGATCATCACCGCTATCGTCGCTTTCTTTGGGTATGGAGCATATCGCTGCGACATTGTGAAAAAGCGGCTCTGTCTTGAAAAATACCTCAAGAGCGAACAGCTGAAGGGGAGCGATAAGGGCCAACGGTCAATTCTCCACATAGTGGCAAGAATTGGTATGACTGAGACAGAGATCCTCCAGGCGAGCTTTCGCAGCAAGCACATTTTGCGAAAAATTGCCTCAAATGATGGGACCGGCCGTGCTGAAGCGATCCTCATAGAATGGGTCGAATAACCGCTTTGGTGGTTACTTTTCGAAAGTCAACATTCACGAATTTAGGCTAAGTTATTGAAAAATATGGTGCGCCAAAAGAATTCGAACCTGTGACCTCTGCCTTCGGAGGCTTGCAGCACAGAAAAGGAGTGACAGGCGAAAGTCGGACCTTCTGCCAATCGTACTCAACTGCTCTAAACGTCACTCTTATATCTGCGCCGGCAACAGCGACCTGGAACGCATCTGCTTGACCTCACGAACAGACAAAACTTCACCGCCCTTCAGCAAGCGGGCAATTTCGACCGCTACCTGATCAGCAGCAATGACGAGCGCAGTGTCGAGATGCACATATCGCTGAGTTACACCGCGTGGTGCATGTCCGAGGAGGCCCGAAATCGTCAATTCGCTGAAGCCCTGTGAAGCGGCCATGCTTGCGAATGTGTGCCTTAGAACATGTGGGGTCACATCTCTCAGTCCGGCCCGCCTGCATACCCGATCAAGCACACGCACGACACCGATGAAGTGACCTTCCCCGATATCGGCTGGAAAGACGAATGGAGTCGAATTGGATTTCGCAGTTTCGAGCAGATGTGCGACGGCCGCATCTCCGATGGCCCGCAATTGCGGTCCTGATTTCGTTTCGGGAAAGGCAACGCAGTTGTTTTCCGGCTCGATCCAGTCTTTGCGCATGCCGAGGACTTCCATTCGCCGGAACCCGGTCAGAAACATGGCGCGGATCGCAGCAAGACCGGTCGGATGTTCTCCTTCTTGTTCCATCTGCATCATCACTTTGCCGAGGTGGCGAATTTCCCCTGCGCTCAGTCGGCGTTTGAGTTTTTCCGAAGCGATTACCCTGACACCGTTTGCCGGGCTTTGTTCGATCAGTCCAAGGCGGCGTGCATGATTGAGTAAACTGCGCAATGTGCTGATCGCTCTTCCTGCGACCCCGGCTCCACCTGACGTTTGCCCGCCGCGGCCCGGGCGGGGTGGACGGGCCGTTTTCCCCGCTGCGATGTCGCCCTGAAGTCTTTCAATGTCAGCAAGCCGTAAGTGACTGATGATACGCGTACCGATCAAGGGTTTGATGTGCTGTTCGATCCGGCTGCGATCGCCTGCCACGGACGAGGCTTTGATCGGTCGTCTGTTACGGCCGAGGAGACGGCCAGCTTCAGCCTCTTCGAGGTACCAGTCACAGATTTCCGCGACTGTCATGCCCTCACGCGCGGCCCGGCGTTCGGCCGAAGGGTCGCTACCGTCTATCACTGCGGCCAGCTTCTTTCTGGCAAGGTCGCGGGCGTTTTCAACAGTCAAGACACCGAACTGCCCGATGACGAACCGGCGAGTTCGTCGTTCCGAGTTTCGGTACTGGATCAGGAACGTCTTGGTGCCCGATGGCTTGACGCGAATCCCGAAACCACGGACTTCGGTGTCCCATATGAATTGGTCGCGTTTCGGGTCTTGCTGCAGCGCATCGACAAGTCTCTTGGTGAGTTTGGGCATTGCCGGTTTCCTTTTTTCTTTAAATGTCGTTTGAAGTCAGTGGACTGCTGCGAACGAGGAGAGCGGTGACAGCGAAATCTGCTTCCCCACGCAGGTGCAGCATGAGCGGGGAAGCAGGGGGGAAGCAGATGAATGGAAATCAGGGGTTTTTCTAGCGTACCGGCGGCGGAGCGCCAGTCAATGTAAGCTATTGACTGATCGTAGGTTTTCGCGTTATTGCGTAGAAAAACTTGGTGTGGCGAAAACGATCTGGTCCGGTTGCCAAGGTTGGGGTCGAGGGTTCGAATCCCTTCGCCCGCTCCAGTTCGGCCGAATGGCCCGAGAAACCGGCTTTCGAAAGAAAGCCGGTTTTTTCGTTTTGGGGCTCATTTTCTTTTTGAGACTTCAAGCGCCGGTTTCCGCGGGTTTCGCAGCGGTATTTCACGTTTCGCATAAACATTGATGCAAACACCGGCGGCAGCCTGAACGAAGTGTCAGGCGGAGTGGTCTAGTGTCGGGTTGCGAGCGACGGAGAGGCGGTCTGAGTTGTGGCTGCCGCCGCTGTTTGCATTGCCTCAAGTACCCAACCTTGTTGCGGCGGGACCAGCCGGTTCCGTCGCAGCACTCGTTTGGGAAGGTTGCTGCATGCGGCAATGTGCGTTTCATGTGCTGTGACACCCCGGACAATCGAAGCGCAGATCCGGGGCCTACTCGCTCCCGGAACATTGGTTTGCGTGGTGCACGCGTCTAGTCCGGATCTGAGAAAGATCTCTTCAGCAAGTTGCAATGAGAGTAGGCCCCGGCTCTTCGCTTGCGCGCGGCCGGGGTGACGCTGAGTATGTTGCCTCACCAGGGGTTTCAACGGCGAAGCAGGGCTGTCTTGCTTATCTGGTCAAGCCTTCAAGAACCGTCCGTTCTCGACATGGGACCGTTCGGCAAGGTCGAGGGCGACCTGCAATCTCGCACCGTGTTCGAAATCCGGATCGGCAGGTAGGCCGTCCGTAATGGCTGCAGCGAAGCGCTGGTAGACGGTCGGCACCGGATCGACGGTGATGTCCGTCCAGGTGCCGGTCTCCAGGTTTTCGCCCGCACAAAGGCGCAGACCTTCGACCCTGTTTTCGAACCGGACTTCCAGCCCGCCCCTCTCGCCATAAAGCCTGAGGCGCAGGTCGTTGAGGTGGCCGGAGGCAAAGCGGGTGGCGGCGATGGTGCCAAGGGCGCCGTTCTGGAGTTCCGCCTGCAGGGTGGCGCTGTCATTGGCATCGAGCGTATAGACGCCGATGCGTCCGCCGTCCGCCTTGTCGAAGGTCTTCAGGCGGCAGGAGAGTTCGGAAACCGGGCTGCTGGCGGCAAAGGTGACGAAGTCCAGGATATGAATGCCGACATCGCCGAGCACACCCTTGGAGCCGTGTTCCGTCGACAGGCGCCACAGCCATTGCGGTTCCGTCTTCCAGTCGCCCCAGGCGGGCTGGGTCAGCCAGCTTTGCAGGTAGGACGCCTCGAAATGGCGCAGCGCGCCGATGGTTCCGGACCGCACCAGCTCTGCCGCCTTTTGCAGGACGGCGACATTGCGGTAGCTGAGATTGACCATGCCGATGAGGCCCTTGGCAGCGGCAACGTCGGCCATTTCCCTGGCATCGGCCGCGTTGGTCGCCAGCGGCTTTTCGCATAGCACATGTTTGCCGGCGTTCAGCAGCGCCAGCGTCGTCGCATGATGAGCGGCATCCGGAGTGACGTTGGCGGCGGCATCGAAACCGCCCCAGGCAATGGCGTCCTCCAGGCTGGCGAAGCTTTCGGGGATGCCGAAATCGGCGCAGAACCCGGCCAGCACCTCCGGCCGGTTATCGACCCCGGCGACAAGCTCGACACCGTCGATCTTCTGGAAGGCCTCGGCATGGGTGCGGGCCATGTTGCCGGTTCCAAGGATCAGGATCCGGAGGGGAGAGAGGGAAGAGTTCAAGGGGAAACTCCCACGGCAGGAAACGGGTGGCGGACCGGCGGTCCTGCCGCCGGTCCGGACTTTCTTTCGTCAGCGGTAGCCTTCTTCGCCCGCTGCATGGAGCTTCGGCCCGCGTTCCTCGATCTTCTCGGGTGCGGCATCGACCGGCACGTTGGGCGCTCCCACCGGGTCGGCGAGGCGGGCCATCGGGTTGAAGGCCCATTTGACGCCGTTCTTCAGGACGGTCTGAACATGGGCGTTGTGATAGGTCGGGTAGGTCTCGTGGCCGGGCCGGAAATAGAAGACGTTGCCGGCGCCGCGCTTGTAGGTGAGGCCGGAGCGGAACACCTCGCCGCCCTGGAACCAGGAGATGAAGACGGTTTCCAGAGGTTCCGGCACGCCGAAGGGCTCGCCGTACATTTCCTCCATTTCCAGTTCGAAACTGTCCGGCAGACCCTTTGTGATCGGGTGGTTGCGGCTGGTGACCCACAGGCGCTCGCGCTCACCGGCCTCGCGCCAGGTGAGATTGCACGGGCCTCCCATCAGCCGCTTGAACGGCTTGGCGAAATGGGCCGAATGCAGGAAGACGATGCCCATGCCGGACCAGACGGCTTCGCAGACCCGCTCGGTCACCTCGTCGGAGACATCGCCATGGGCGGCATGGCCCCACCACAGCAGCACGTCGGTTTCGGCAAGGCGTTCCGCGGTCAGGCCGTGTTCCGGCTCCTGCAACGTTGCGGTGGTGGCGGTGATCTCGGGATCGAGGTTCAGGGCATCGGCGATGCATTGGTGCATGCCATCCGGGTAAATCCCGGCGACGATCTTGTTGTGATGCTCGTGGACGTTTTCGCCCCAGACGACGGTTCTGATCGGCATTGCAGCCTCTCCCGTGGTTCAAATGTGCATGTTTTGGCAGATGGGTTGTCAGCGCTCTAACCTTGTCTCCAAAGCGCTTTGGGTAGCGGTATCACCGGTATTTTGGACTGTCAAACACACAATCGCCTGAAGCAAAAGAAAGGTGGAGTGGCCGGCGGGCGGAACAGGAATTTCAGCCGGTAGTTCAAAGGGGGCTTAGTCCGCTGCCGCGGAAGGGGCCATAGGGCGCAAACCTTCGTTTCCCCCGATTGTCGTCCCTAGCGGCGCGAAGCGCTGACCCGGACGTCAGGGCGCCCGGGAGGACCTTTTGGGGCAAACCGGCTGGCCGTGAAGTTTCCTGTGCCTCGTTTTCACGGGGATGACACCCGAAAGAGTGTCCGACACCGTGCAGAACCGACAACCTAAACCGATGTCCCGGCTGCCAGTGGCGCAGCGCGACCGCACGCCGCACTGGCACGCAGTCAGATAATCTGTAACATACCATGTGTTATGGTATGGAAATCGAAATGATACGGGAGCTGGACATGAGCGTGAATTATCTTCTTCTGGGTGCTGCCGGCCTGTCGGCGGCGGTCTGCCTCATTCACACCTTTGCCGGCGGGCGCACCATCGCGCGTCCGTTGCTGAAGGCGCAGGATCTGCATCCGGTGCCGAAATACGTCACCTACTATTGCTGGCACATCGTCACCATCGTGCTGGCGATGACAGCGGTGATGTTCGCACTTGCCGGTCTCAGGGCCGAAAGCCTCGATCTCGGCTGGACCGCCACCGCGCTGACGGCTTCTTTCTGTCTGCTCGGGCTTGCGGTGCCGCCGCTGAAGAAGCAGAAATACGCCCATATGCCGCAGGGCTGGCTGTTCCTGCCGGTGGTCGTTCTGGGTGTTCTGGGCGGAGTGAGCTGAGCTGAAAAAGAGGTTCGAGAAGACGGACTGGCTGAACCTGGGGCTCAGCCAGTTGGCAAAAAACGGCCCGCCGGGCCTGACGGTGGACGCGCTGTGTGCGGCCGCGTCGCGCACGCGCGGGTCCTTCTATCACCATTTCGACGACCATGGCGCCTTCATCGCCGGGCTGATGGAGGCGTGGAAACAGCGGCACACGCTGGATGTCGCCGAGGCGGCGCTGGCAGAAGCCGGCAAGGACCGCGCCCAAAAGCTCTCAAACCTTGCCAACCACCTCAATCACGGGCTTGAGCGGGCCGTTCGTCAGTTTGCGCAGGGAAATGACATTGCGAGAGAGGTCGTCCGAGAGGTGGACGATCTCAGAACCGGGTTCATCGCGCGGCTTTATGAAAGCAGCGGCCTCGGTGAAGAAGATGCCCGGGATATCGCGCGGATCGAATATGCGGCCTTTGTCGGCAGCCAGATTATCTGGCCGGATATGCCCGCTGCCGAGCGCATGGCTCTCGACCGGCGTTTTGCCGGGCTGGTTGAAAAGGCGATTGGGCTGGAAAAATAGGCGGTTTCCGGGAACCGCCGCCTTCTCTGCCGTTATTCCGCGCAAAGGGGAGCGCAGACCCGGGAGACCCCGCGCGGACATTAGGTGCCAAACGGCAGCCTATGAGGTTTCCTGGGTCCCCGTTTTCACGGGGATGACAGGAGAAGGACGTGGCGGGCCCAGTAAACGAGCCCCGGGAACGAACCTTGGGAACGATCCCCGGGGACGAAACCAGGGAACGAGCCCGCCCTCATTTGCAGCTTTTCCCTCAATAGCCCGCAGCCAGAGCGCCCGGGCGGCGCGGGTCGGAAGCGCCGGCGAGGATGCCGTCAGCGAGCATGATCGACTGGGTCGAGCCCATGGCGTTCTGGACGTCGACCTTGTGGCCGCGGGCTTCCAGCAGCTTGATCGTGTCCGGCGACAGCCCTTCCTCGATGCGGATTTCGTCGGGCAGCCATTGATTATGAATGCGCGGGGCGGCGGTGGCTTCGGCAATGTTCATGCCGTGATCGACGACATTCAGGATGATCTGCAGCGTCGTGGTGATGATGCGGCTGCCGCCGGGCGAGCCGGTGGCGAGGAACAGCTTGCCGTCCTTGAAGACCAGAGTCGGGCTCATGGAGGAAAGCGGCCGCTTGCGGCCCTCAATCGCGTTGGCGGTGCCGCCGACAAGTCCGTAGGCATTGGGGACGCCGGGCTTGGCGGAAAAGTCGTCGAGCTCGTTGTTGAGCAGGACACCGGTACCGTCCGCCGTCAGGCCGACACCATAGGAGAAATTCAGCGTGTAGGTGTTGGAGACCGCGTTTCCCTGGCTGTCGACGACGGAGTAGTGCGTGGTCTGGTCGCTTTCATAAGGGAAAGGATCGCCGGGCTTGACGTCGATTGAGGGCGTTGCCGCATCCATGCGAATGGTCTTGACGAGCTCGGCCGCGTAACTGGGCGACGTCAGTCCCTCGACCGGAACCTCGACAAAGTCCGGATCGCCCAGATATTTCGACCGGTCCGCATAGGCGCGGCGCATGGTTTCCGACATCACATGGATGCTGTCGGCGGAATTGGGGCCGAATTCTTCCAGCGGATAACTTTCCAGCATGTTGAGGATCTGGACGATATGGGTGCCGCCTGAGGAGGGGGGCGGCATGGAGGCGATATCGTAGCCGCGGTAGCTGCCGGTGACCGGTTCACGCCAGACGGCCTTGTAGCCGCTGAGATCCTCCACGGTCATTCCGCCGCCTGCAGCCTGCACCTTTTCGGCGACCTTCCCGGCAATCTCACCGGTATAGAAGCCGGCCGCGCCCTTGTCGGCGATCAGTTGCAGCGTTTTGGCAAGATCTTCCTGTTTCAGGGTCTCGCCGGGAAGATAGGGCAGGCCGCCTGTCTTGAAGAAGATCCCGGCCGAGGCCGGATCGGCAAGCAATCGTTTGGCCGATGCGACGAGCGAGGCCGAGAGATCCGGCGTTACGTTGATGCCCTCTCCGGCCAGGGCAATCGCCGGGGCGACCAGCTCGGCCCAGGTCAGCTTGCCGCTGCCGTGTTTTTCAAAAGCTTCGGCGAAACCGGCGACGGTTCCCGGAACGCCGACAGCGAGGCCGGAAAAGCGCGATTTCTGATCGTCCGGTTCGCCGTCCTCTCCCAGGAACATGTCCCTGAAGGCCGCGGCCGGTGCCATTTCCCTGTAATCGAGGGCCTTGGTCTCGCCGCTGCCGGCCAGATGGATGAGCATGAAGCCGCCGCCGCCGAGATTGCCCGCGCGCGGCAGGGAGACCGCCAGCGCAAACCCGGTGGCGATCGCAGCATCAACTGCATTGCCGCCCCTCTTCAGGATATCGACCCCCACCTGGCTGGCAACGGCCTCCTGGCTCGCCACCATGCCGTTCTGGGCGGTGACAGGCTGGAAGCGGTCCCTCAGGGAATAGATCGGCGTATCCTGGGCGAGTGACGGGACGGCGCCCGCTGTGCCTATCGCGAGTCCGAGGGCCACGGCAACGGCCTGGGTTTTCAGAAAATGCTTCATGGGTCCCTCCGGAAGTCTGTTTGGCAGGAGTTTGCAGGAGGCCAGCGGGAGGAGCAACATGGAACACGCAGAGATTGCATTTTCAGGGTTGATCCAACGCAAGGTCTTTTGTGGAGATAGGCGGCATTCTGGTCTGTGCAAGATCGCACTGCTTGCGGTCCAGGTCGGAGGAGGTTTGATGTCCCTTGCATCCGGAACTTTGAAAAAGCACCGGGCCGCCGCGTGCGGTCTCCTGACGGCAGCCGCCGCTGTTCTTGCCGTGGCTGGATCCGGCATGGCTCTCGCGGGAGACGCGGCGACCGGCAAGGCGCTGGCATTGCAATGGTGCGCGGCCTGCCACCTGGTGGCCGAAGACCAGCCGAAAGCCTCCAGCGCAACGCTGCCGAGCTTTTATGACATGGCGAAGGACCCGGACTGGTCGGAGGTCAAGCTCGCGACCTTCCTTGCCAATCCGCATCCGACCATGCCGAATATGGCTCTCAGCAATACGGAAATCGCCGATCTTGCGAGCTATATTGGATCGCTGAAGCCTTGAAGAACCTGGCTATCCCAAACAATCCCGACACCTCATCCTGAGGAAGAGTGTTAGCGCTGTCTCGAAGGGTGGGCGGCACACTCCTGACCCCGCGGCCCATCCTTCGAGACGGACCTTGCGGTCCTCCTCAGGATGAGGTGGTGGGGTCCTTGTGCTGCCTTAATCCAGACGAGATCTCGCAGGAGAATGAAACGCTCAACGGTGGTTGCTAAACCTCGAACTCGGCCCGCATGGCGGCATGAAACGAGCCGGCATAGCCATCCTTGTCCGGGTGATAGACCTCGTCCGGCAGACTGGCATTGAACACCTTGAAGCCTGTGGTCCGGTGGGTCATTGCGGCGCTGGCGAGAATGTGGTCCAGCGCCTGGCCGCGTCCCTTGTGAATGACGGTTGTGCGCTCTTCGGCCGGCAGGGCCGCGTCGAGCTGGTAGAGCCGGCGTGCGGCAAGGTGCGGGGAGCCCGTGTCGTCCGGGTCGGCGCGAAGGAGCCGCAGCGTGCCGGTCTCGCCGGTGGCGTTGAAATCGCCCGCCAGCACGATGAGCGCCTCCTCGTCCTCGTCGAAAAGGGCTTCCACCGCCAGCCGCAGTTCCAGCGCCTGGGCGGTCTGTTTCAGCACAGACAGCTGATAGCCTTCCGCCCAGGCGGAAACGGTCTTCCAGGTGCGGTCGGAGCGTTTGCAGCCGCGGATCATCGCGGCGATCGGCGCTCGCAAATGCACGCCGAAGAGATGCAGCGGCTTTTCCCGGCCGATGTCGATTTCCGTCTGCAGCACCGGCCGGTCGAAGAGGATCGTCTGCGGTTCGTCAAAGCCGGGGCTGGCGAAGGCCGGCTGCCAGAGTGGCGGATGGGCGTGGCTCTGGTAGAGACTGTCGAAGCTGCGGATCGGATAGCGGGAGAGGATCACCAGATTGTGCCGGTCGCCGGGCCCCTTGCCGGAGGGCCGCTCGCTGGTGGCGCGATGGAAATCCCGGTAGGGGGTTCCTTCCAAAAGCAGGTCGAGCGCCCGGAACTGCCGGGCCGTTTCGCCCTTCACCTTCTGCGCATTCACTTCCTGCAGGCACAGGATATCCGCCTCAAGCTCCAGAATGCGCGGCCGCAGGGCATGCAGCCTCGGAGACAGGGCGTCCCTGTCATGCTTGTCGTCGCCGAAGGATTCCATGTTGAACGTGGCAATTTTCATGCAGCCCCCTGTTGTGCAAACCATAGCCGCCCGCTTGGCCGAGTGGTAGAGAGCATTCAGGAACCGGAACGGGAGAGAAAACATGGCGGCTGACGGATGCCCCTGTGGCAGCGGCAGAAATTTCGATCTTTGCTGCGGTCCCTATCTGGAGGGCAAGGCAAAGCCGGAAACCGCCGAAGCGCTGATGCGCTCGCGCTACAGCGCCTATGTGCGCCAGCAGATCCCCTACCTGAAAGAAACGCTCTGGCCGAAATACCAGGTGGACTTCGATGCGGTCGCGACCGGCCGTTGGGCGGCGGAGAGCCACTGGACCGGACTTTCGGTTCTGGAGACGGCAAAGGGGGGCCCAAGCGAGCGCGAAGGCACCGTGCTTTTCGAAGCGAAATATCTCGCCGGCGGCAAGCTGCATACGCACCGGGAGATGAGCCTTTTCCGGAAAAAGGCCGGACGCTGGTATTACGTCGAAGGCCTGCCCGAGTAGGGGGACTACCGGCGGGGCGGCGGTTTCCTACTAGATCCCAAACTTTCCAGCGTCATCCCGGCCAAGCGAAGCGCGAGCCGGGACCGGAGAGCCACAAGCAACAGTTGGTTGGACAGCTCTCGATAGGCTTCGGCTCACCGGTCCCGGATCTTCGCTTCGCTGCGTCCGGGATGACGATGGTGAGATTATTGTGTGACGTTGGAATTGGGACCGTTACCTAATTCCGCCCGGCCATCACACCGCCGTCCACGTCCCAGATAGCGCCGGTGACCCAGCCAGCATCCTCCGACAGCAGGAAGGAAATCGCCGCGGCGACATCGTCTGCCGTGCCGATGCGGCCGATCGGGTGGAAGGCGTCGAAGCCTTCATGGAGGGCGCTGGCAATCTGGTCCTCCGGGATGAAGGCGCCATAGATCGGCGTTTCCACCACGGCCGGCGCGACCGTATTCACCCGGATGCCTTTGTCGCCGAGTTCCATCGCCAGATGTTGCGTCAGTGCGTGGAGGCCGGCCTTGGCCATGGAATAGGCTGAAGACGGGGTCGCCTTGACGGCCTGATGCGCCCACATGGAGCCAATATTGACGATGGCGCCCTTGCCTGCCGCCGCCATCTTGCGCGCGGCCGCCTGAGTGATGAGGAAAGTGCCCCGGTTGAAGGCGTGATAGCGGTCATAGTCGTCGCCGCTGTGGTCGAGAAAGGCCTTCGGACTGAAGTAACCGGCCGCGTTCACCAGGTAACCGATGGGCCGGTCCATGGCGTCGATCCGCCCAACAAGCGTTTCGACATCGGCCGGATCGGTGACATCACCCTGCCAGGTTTCAACGCCGATGGCGTGGGTCCGGGTGATCTGCTCTTTGGCAGCTTTCAGCTTTTCCGCGCTGCGTCCGGTCAGGATCAGGGAAATGCCCCGCCCCGCCAGCCGATGGGCGGTGGCCAGTCCCATGCCCGAGGAACCGCCCTGAATGAGGGCTAATGCGTCTGTCATGCTTTCGTCTCCATTTTATCTATCTACTGATAGGTAGATTTCAATGAAGGGCATATTGGTGTTGCGGCGTGTGCTGTCAAGGCCTATCTATCAGTCGATAGATGATGAGGTTCAGATGACGACCCAATCGGGCAAGCAAACGGGCGGCGAAACGGAAGCCAGGATCCTGGATCTGGCGGAAGCCATGATCCGCCGCAACGGCTATAACGGCTTCAGCTTTCGCGAGATCGCTGCGGAAGTCGGGGTGAAAAGCTCCAGTGTGCATTATTACTTTCCCGCCAAGGCAGATCTCGGCGCAAAGGTGGCCCGCCGTTATGCGGACAGGTTTCTGGTAACGCTGGGAGAAACCTCCGATCCACAAGGCGAGGCGGCCGACGTCCTCGGCAAGATCCACGACGCCTTCGCCAGAGCACTCGGCGAGGACGGACAGATGTGCCTCTGCGGCGTGCTGGCGGCCGAATCCGGCGGTTTGCCGGAGGAAGTCGCCGTTGAGGCGCGGCGCTTCTTCGATCTGACGGCAGGATGGTTGACGGACCGGCTAAGCGTGACTTCCTGGGGACGGTCGAAGAGCCGGGTTACAGTCGAAGAAAAGGCCCTCGCCGTGCTCGCACAATTGGAGGGCGGGCTGCTGATTGCCCGGGTTCATGGCCGCCCGGAGCTGTTTGCGAAGTTGCGGCCGGAGTTGGATTGAGCACCCTATTCCAAATGGGTGCCCAGGTGCGGAGGCGTGCTCCGCTTTGCAGGGCAGCTTCCATTGGAGGTCCATCTAACCGCTTGCACCCCTCTCCCGCCTTGCGGGGGAGATGTTCGGAAACCGGACAGAGGGGGGGGGTGAACCCTCCCGGATCGGATCACCAAGGCCGAACTAAGCTGCAAGGCTGTCACCCCCCTCTGTTTCCTCGCGGAGACATCTCCCCCGCAAGGCGGGAGAGGGGAACAAGCGGCACGATCCGGAGAAATTCCTCAAACCTTGTGTAGAAGAGCGAATTGTCGCCGCCAAACGCAAAAGGCCGCCCGGAGGCGGCCTTTCTTGTTCTTATCAGGGCGTGATCAGACCAGGCCGGCTTTCGCCAGCGGCAGGGTGGTGATCCACTCGCCCTTGGCGGCGGCGATCGCGTTGGCGACGGCCGGGCCGATGGGCGGCGTGCCGGGTTCGCCGATGCCGGTCGGGTGCTCGTTCGAGGCAACGATGTGCACTTCGACTTCCGGCATGTCGGAGAAGCGAAGCGGCTCGTAGGTGTCGAAGTTGGTTTCCTCGACAACCCCGTCCACCAGCGTCACCTGGTTACGCAGGATCGCGCCGAGGCCGTAGCCGATGCCGCCCTCGACCTGGGCCCGGATGTTGTCCGGGTTGACCGGGGTGCCGCAGTCGACGGCTGCCACCACCTTCTCCACCTTCACCGTGCCGTCGTCGCGGAAGGAGATTTCCGCCACTTCCGCCACATAGGAGCCGAAGGACTTGTGCACGGCGACGCCGCGATGGCGGCCTTCCGGCAAGGGCTGGTCCCAGCCGGCCTTTTCGGCCGCGAGCTTCAGGACACCGGCCTTGCGCGGATCGTCCTTCATCATTTCCAGGCGATAGGCGACCGGATCCTTGCCGGCTTCCTTCGCCAGCCGGTCCATCATGGTTTCCATGACATAGGCCGTGTGGGTGTGCCCAACCGAGCGCCACCAGAGCACGGGCACCTTGGTCTCCTGGAAGGCCTGGTCCATGTTCATGAGCGGGAAGGCGTAGGACGTGTCATGCGCGCCTTCCGTCATGTTGTGGTCGACGCCATCCTTCATCAGCATGGCTTCGAACGGTGTGCCCTTGACGATGGACTTGGCCGCGATGTTGTACTTGAACGCGGTGACATTGCCGTTGTCGTCAAGTCCGACGCGGATCCTATGCGCCGACATCGGGCGGTAGTAACCGCCGGCCATGTCGTCCTCGCGGGTCCAGACGATCTTCACCGGAGCCGGTGCCATGCCGGCGGCCTGCATGGCCTTGGCAAGGGTCGTGATTTCCACGACCGGATGGGCATCGGCCTGGGCGCGGCGGCCGAAGGAGCCGCCTGCCCACAAGGTGTTGATCTTCACTTTCTCGAACGGAATGCCGAGCACAGTGGCAGCGACATTGTGGTCGATGGTCTGGATCTGCGAACCGAACCAGAATTCCGCCGTTTCGCCATCGAACTTCATTGCGATGTCGAGCGGCTCCATGGCACCGTGCGCCAGGAACGGGAACTCATAGTCGGCCTCGATCACCCTGGCGGCAGAGGCCAGAGCGGCATCGACGTCGCCATCCTCACGCACCTTGAGGCCGGGCTTCGCGGTCAGCTCCTTCAGTTCGGCGGTCAGGGCGTCGCTGGAACGGGTCTCGGCTTCGCTGTCGTCCCACTCGATCTCCAGCAGTGACCGGCCCTTGATCGCAGGCCAGGTGGAGGTGGCCAGCACCGCGACCCCGTTCGGGATCTGCAGCACGTTGACGACGCCGGGAACTTGCCTGGCCGCTGTCGCATCGAAGGACTTCACCTTGCCGCCGAAGCGGGGCGACCGCGCAACGGTTGCGACCAGGAGACCGTCCATCTGGACGTCCATGGTGTAGGTCTTCGGCGCGCCGACCGTCTTGTTCTCAACGTCCAGGCGCTTGAACGACTTGCCGATATAGACCCACTGGTCCGGCGTCTTGAGTTTGGGCTCGGCCGGCACGTCCTCACCGGCAGCAAGGCCTGCCAGTTCGCCCAGGGTCGCGGACTTGCCGGACCCATGGGAGACGACGCCATTGGAAACCGTGATCTCGGATGCCGGAACGCCCCAGTCCCTGGCGGCGGCGGCAACGATCATGGCCTTTGCCGCGGCACCGGCTGCCCGGTACTGCATGAAGGAATTGGCCATGGCGGTGGAGCCGCCGGTTCCCTGCACGCCGAACAGCGTGTTGGCATAGACCTGCGGATTGGACGGGGCGAATTCGGCCCGGACCTGATCCCACGAAGCGTCAAGCTCGTCCGCGACGAGGGTGGCAAGACCTGTCGCCGCGCCCTGACCCTTGTCGAGATGCTTGGAAAGGACCACGACCGTGTTGTCCGGGCGGATATGGACGAAGGGCTGGATGAGTTCGCCCTCTGCTGCCAGGGCAGCCGAGCGCGGCAGGTTCATTGCGAGAACGAGGCCGCCCACGGTGCCTGCGGAAATCTTCAGGAAGGTCCGGCGGGTCGGTTTGGCGGCTTCAAGCGGTTGTTGCAGGAGATGCAGCATGGATCAGCCCTCCATCTTGTCGGAAGCAAGGTGGATCGCCTTGCGGATGCGGGCATAGGTGGCGCAGCGGCAGACATTGCCGTCCATGGCCGCGTCGATGTCCTCGTCGGTCGGCTTCGGTGTTTCGGCAAGCAGCGCGGTCGCGGCCATGATCTGGCCGGACTGGCAGTAGCCGCATTGCGGTACGTCCAGTTCGTTCCACGCGGCCTGGACGGCGGTTGCCGCCTTGCTGTCGATGCCTTCGATGGTGGTGATGGATGCGCCTTCAAGGTCGCCGACGAATGTCTGGCAAGACCGGATCGGGACGCCGTCCATGTGAACCGTGCAGGCACCGCAGGATGCAATGCCGCAACCGAATTTCGTCCCCGTCATTCCCAGCTCGTCGCGCAGGGCCCACAGCAGCGGGCTCTCGGGATCGGCGTCGAGCGTACGCGTTTCCCCGTTGATTGTTAGTGTCACTGACATGAGGAGGCGTCTCCTTTGGCTGGCCAAATCTGGCTAAAGGATGTAAACTACACCGTGCAGTTTAATCGCTGCGGGTGCGTCTGTAAACGCCCTAGTTTACATAGGGTGCGTTTTTTGGGATGTAAGGGAGGGGCTTGCATTCTCTTGACACTACGGTGCCGAGAGGGAACTGGATTACAGCAAATGATGTCCGTGTCGGATCAGAAAAAGAAGCAGATCGTGCAGGCGGCGATCGCCGAGTTCCAGGAAAAGGGCTACGCTGGCGCCAGCATGGACCGCATCTCCGAACGCGCGCAGGTGTCGAAGCGCACGGTCTACAATCATTTTGAAAGCAAGGACGTCCTTTTCAAGGACATCGGCCAGTGCCTTGCAGATCAGGTCAACTCGGCACTGGAACTGCCCTACGATCCAGATTTGCCGATCCGCGACGCGCTCGTCCGCCTCGGCTGGGCGGAAGGCGAGCTCATGATCAATCCCTGCTTCATGAGTCTTGCCCGCATGGTCTTCAGCGAAACGATCCGCGATCCGGAGCTTGCAGCCGATCTCGACAGCCGCATGACCAAGCTTTCCGTCTTCACCGAATTCGTCGAGCGCGCGGCAAGCGAAGGCAAGCTGAACGTGGACAACACGGCGGTCGCCGCAGCCCAGTTTCTGGGGCTGATCAAGTCCCGCGCCTTCTTCCCGAATATACATATCGGCCGCGTTCCAGAACGCGACGAGGTGGCAGCGATCATCGAAGACAGTGTCGACATGTTCCTGGCGCGCTATGGAAAGGCTTCGATCGGGAAAGCCGCCGCCGGGTAGGCCCTGCGACCATTTCCAGCCCCTCCGGAACGAAGCTCAAGCCGATGTCTTCCGAAATCCTTGTTCTTGCGCCCGACCCGATCAAAAACCGCCTTGCCGGTCTCAGCGTGCCGGCGGCCGTCGCGCTGGCTGTCGTCTTTGTTCTTGTCGCCATCTTTCAGAGTCTTGAGCTTGACCCGCTCTTCAGTTTCGCAGCCGTCGCCGGATTCCTTGCCTTTCTGCTGATGCTGTGGCGGGCCAGGCCGAGAAAAGGCCATATCGAGCTACACCGCGACGGGCTGGTGCTGGTAACGGAGGCCGGCCGGAGCATGCAGAAATGGTCCGGTCTTGCGCGGATAACGCTGCTGGAGGAACTTTCCAGGGACACCGACGGAAAAAAGAACATCGGCTCGCACTACCTCGCCCTCCGTCGCCTGCGCTCCGGCGAGGACAATCCGGATGAAGCAACCGATGAGGTCCGGGCGGATACGCTGATCCCGATCGATCTCTATATCAGCCAGCATCGCTATTCCGGCCGCTCGCAGGCCCAGGAAGAGGCTTGCAAGTCGCCGCAGGACCTTGCCGACACGGTCAATGCCTGGCGGGATTTCGCGCTCAACCTGGAAATGGGCGCGGTGCCGACGCCGGTCCTTCAAAAGGAACACCTGAGCGGCGATCTGGAACTGAAGATCTATTCAAGGCCGGTTTGATCCTGGCGGTCGATCAGCCCTCGTCGCCCAAAGGTTTGGCCAGAAGCTCGCCCCAGCGGGTGCGGTCGGACATCTGCTGGCGGGTCTTGTCGGATATCAGGCCCTTGACGTTGTCCGGTGCCCAGCCGCCGCCGAGGCCCTTGTAGACCGCGATCAGGTTGGTCAGCACATTGGCATCGGCCGCGATCAGGCGGGCTTCGGCCAGATAGAGGCTTCGCTGGGCATCGACGACGCGGTTATAGGATGCCGTGCCGTCCTCATATTGCGCACCGACTTCCGAAACCGCCGCGCGGGCGGAATTCACGCTCCGGCGCAGGTAGACCGCTTCCTGCTTGGAACGCAGGAAGCCGGTGAGGGCATTTTCCACTTCCGAATAGGCTGACAGCACCGTGTTCTCGTAGTTGAGCAACGCTTGCTGGAACTTGGCGTCCTGCACCCTGACATTGTTCTGGATGCGGCCGTAATTGAGAAAGTTCCAGGAAAAACCGGGATTGATGAATCCGGCCATGGTGCCGTTGTTGAAGAGATTGGCGAAATCGTCGGCGCGTACGCCGATGGCCCCGGAAATGGAAAAGGCCGGATAAAGATCCGCCTTGGCGACGCCGATCTGGGCCGACTGGGCGGCGGCGACATATTCCGCATAGCGGATATCCGGCCTCCGGCGCAGCATGTCCGCCGGCACGCCGACGGCAACCTCCGCCGGCACGCGCGGGAACCTCGCCCTGGTGCCGAGGCGGGCCTTCATGCCGCCGGGAGCTTCGCTCAGGAGAACGCTGAGGGCGTTATAGGCCTGGGCCAGCTCTGCCTCGTAGGCCGGGATGGTGGCGAGCGTGTTGTTGTAGAGGACCGTCGCCTCGTTGACGTCCAGCTTGGTGGCGGCGCCGTTTTCCAGCCGCAGCTGGGTGATGTCCAGCGACTTCTTCTGCAGGGCGGCGTTGGCCTTCGCTGCAGCGATCAGCTGCTGCAGCTCGCGCACCGTGACATAGGTTGCGGCGATGTCGCCGGTCAGCGTCACCAGCGCATCGTCATAGGAGGCAAGGCTGGCCTTCAGATTGGCGTCGGCGGACTGGACATCGCGGCGGATCTTGCCCCAGACGTCGATCTCCCAGCCGGCGTCAAAGCCGGTCTGCACCCGGGTGATGTGGTCGTTGACAAGGCCAATACGCTCCAGGTCGCGGATGAACGGGTCCTTGGCGCTGAAGCGGATGCTCTTGGAGCTGCCGTTGATCTCCTGCACCTGCGGGAACAGCTCGCCCCGGGCAATGCCGAACTGGGCTCTCGCCTCGTAGACGCGCACGCCCGCTCCCTGCAGGCCGACATTCTGCCGGTAGGCTTCGGCAATGAGGCTGTTGAGGGTTTCGTCCTTGAAGACATGCCACCAGGCAACGGAGCTGGCGCTGCGGGTGGTGAAGCCGGTGCGGTTGTCGACCGGCAGGTTGGCGCCCTTGCTCCAGCTGTCGAGAACCGGTGCGTCCGGACGCTCGAAATCCGGCCCGACCATGCAGCCGGCAAGCAACAGTACGCCTGCCAGGGTCGCCAGCTGGACCGTCCATTGCAACGTTTTTTGAAGACGCCCCATGCCGATCCTCACAGGTCGAACGGTACAATGAAATTGACCCAGGAATAGAGCCGCATGTTGACCCGCCGCAGCACGGCGACCCAATTGCCGCCGCCGCCGGTATAGATCGCCGCGGCGCCATGGGCTCCGGCCGGATAGCGCTTCAGCGCCGGATCGGCGTCAAGGTCGATCTCGACCGCGAAACGGCCCTGCGGCTTCATGAACAGAAACTCCGGCACCTGGCCGTGGGGCACGATCTGGCCCTGGCCGGTGCCGTCCCAGATGGACTTGACCTTGCCCTCGAAGATCTGCCCGGGATAGATGTCGAGCGCGACTTCCACCGGCATGCCCGGTTCCACGAATTTCAGGTGCTCCTGGTAGAAGGTTGCCAGGAAATAGGGATCGGCATCGGCGATGAAGCCGGCAATCGCCCCGACACGGAACCCGCCGACCACCAGGCCCGGCCGCGCCTGCTGCGAGATGATGATCCCGTCTTCCGGTGCATAAATCGTGGTCTGATCGACGTAGTATTGCGCCTGGTCGACCTGGGCCTTTGCAGCGGCCACCTGCGAATTGACGCCATCGATCTGGGCATCGACCGCCAGTTGCGCCTTTGTGACGTCGGCTTCGGCTTCGGCCACCTGTGCCTTGGCGGAGGATAGTTTGGACGTCCACTCGTCCAGCGTCTCCTGTTTGGCGCCGCCCTTGGGCACCAGATCCGAGTAACGGGTCACCTGTTGCTGCGCGTAGGCCTCGTTGGCGTTGGCCTCATCGAGGGAATCCTGCGCCTGATCGACATTCTCCACCAGGATCTTGGCGTTCTGCTCCGCGCTGACGAGGTTCGCCTGGGCCTCCGCCAGCTGGGCGGCATAGAGCGTCGCGTCGAACTGATAGAGCTTGTCGCCCTTCTTCACCTTCTGGTTCTGGGCAACGAAAACCTCTTCGAGCAAGGTCGGATGCGGCAGGCGCGGCGCGATCTGGATCGTCTGGCGGATGACATGGCCGTCGATGGTGTAGGGCGTATAGAAGCGCAGGAAGACCACCAGCAGGAAGAGGACATGGAAGCCCACCCAGAAGGTGACGACGCCCCAGGCGATGTTGAATTTCAGCCAGCGGAACTTGTAGAAAACCAGCCACATGAAAATGGCATAGACGCCGAGGATCAGCAGCGCGACGGTCATGCAGCGCCTCCGTCGCGGGGCGTGCCAGGCGGTAGCACCTCTTCTGTCTCGGCCTCCGGCCGCGGCTTGGGAACGGACGTTGCCTCAAGCGTTTCGACACCGGTGCCGGTGTCCTGAGCCCCCTCGGTCTCGCCTCCCTTCGGCATCTTGCGGATGTCGACGGTCATCGAGTCGTGATAGGCCCACATCAGCGCATGGAACCAGGGAAATACCGTGAATAGCCCGATCCAGCCGCCGAGCTTGACCGATTCCGCATGCGGGTGCTTGCGCTGTTCGGCAAGTTTGCCGGGCAGGCCTCCAAGGGTAATCATCACGTAGAAGAAGGCGATGACACCGCCCAGCAGAATGGCGAAGGTCAGGTAGTCATACGCATCGAGTTCGAAATCGATCAGACCCATGCCACCTCCCCAGGTGCCGGCAGGCTTGGCCAGACGATCTGTTTGGGCAGCCCGGCTAGCGCTTTGTTCACACTCTGTTAATACCCTCGGCTGCCTCGCGGTCAATTGCAAGTTTCAACTGCAGGCGGCGATCCCGCTTTGCGTTTCGGCAGTCCTCCGTTTCCAGTTTCGAGGAGGTGTCGGCCAACTCCTTGAAACCTCTCCTGTTGGAAGAGGTTGGCGCGGCGCGCCGGTTGAGGGGACAAACCTCTCCGCATCAATCCGCTTCTGTCTCCTCACCTCAGCCTTCTTCCGGCGGAAGAGGGGCTTTTCCGGATACCAGGGCGGGTCTTCGCCCGGCAGCATCGAAGGGCTTGCACAGAGAGAAGAACCGGCTAAATTGCGGCCAATTTTCCACCTCAGCGGTATTCCCCGCGAAAACGACGAACTGGACCTTCCCCGACATGGCGTATGGTGACATCAAGAAAGTCGTGCTGGCCTATTCCGGCGGCCTCGACACCTCCATCATCCTGAAGTGGCTGCAGACCGAACTCGGCTGCGAGGTGGTGACCTTCACCGCCGATCTCGGCCAGGGCGAGGAGCTGGAACCGGCGCGCAAGAAGGCCGAGATGCTTGGCATCAAGGAAATCTATGTCGACGACCTGCGCGAGGAATTCATCCGCGATTTCGTCTTCCCGATGTTCCGCGCCAATGCCGTCTATGAAGGTGTCTATCTGCTCGGCACGTCGATCGCCCGGCCGCTCATCTCCAAGCGCCTGATCGAGATCGCCGCCGAGACCGGCGCAGACGCGATTGCCCATGGCGCCACCGGCAAGGGCAACGACCAGGTCCGTTTCGAGCTTTCCGCCTATGCCCTCAACCCGGACATCAAGGTGATCGCTCCCTGGCGCGACTGGACCTTCAAGTCCCGCACCGACCTTCTGGAATTCGCCGAGCAGCACCAGATCCCTGTGCCGAAGGACAAGCGCGGCGAAGCCCCGTTCTCCGTCGACGCCAACATGCTGCACTCCTCATCCGAAGGGAAGGTCCTGGAAGACCCGGCCGAGGAAGCGCCGAACTATGTCTATCAGCGCACGGTCGATCCGACCGAGGCTCCGGACGAGGTGACCTATATCGAGATCGGCTTCGAGAAGGGCGACGCGGTCTCCCTCAACGGCGAAAAGATGTCGCCGGCAACGCTCTTTGCCAAGCTCAACGAATATGGCCGCGACAACGGCATCGGCCGTCTCGACATGGTCGAGAACCGCTTCGTCGGCATGAAGAGCCGCGGTGTCTACGAGACCCCGGGCGGCACGATCCTCCTCACCGCGCACCGCGCCATGGAATCGATCACGCTCGACCGCGGCGCGTCGCACCTGAAGGACGAGCTGATGCCGCGTTATGCGGAGCTGATCTATAACGGCTTCTGGTTCTCGCCGGAGCGCGAAATGCTGCAGGCGCTGATCGACAAGAGCCAGGAGCATGTCACCGGGTCAGTCCGGCTGAAGCTCTACAAGGGCAATGTCATCCTGGTCGGCCGCTCCTCGCCCTATTCGCTCTATTCGGAAGAACTGGTCACCTTCGAGGACGACCAGGGCGCCTATGACCAGAAGGATGCTGCCGGCTTCATCAAGCTCAACGCCCTGCGCCTGCGCACGCTGGCCAAGCGCAACCGGCTCGGCTGAGAGGCCCTGAAATGACAGAACCGGCGGCAGCGGCGCTGAACGAGGCCCTCGCTGCCGCCGGTTTTTTTTGTCTCGGCGGCTTTGTGCCGAAGGCTGAAGACGATATTCCCGCGCTGTCGGACGGGCGCGTGACGCAAACGCTGCTGCTGATCGGCAGCACGGGACCGTCGATCTGGCCGGTGCTGACGGCAAGTCCGGAATACCAAGACGGAAAGGCCGACCCGCTCGACCGGTACACGAAGCGCACGCTACTGGCCGTCGCAGACCCTTTCGGCTTCGAGGCCCTGTTCCCCTTCGAAGGTCCGCCTTACCATCCCTTCCAGCAATGGGCGCTCAACTGCGGCGGCTTTTCCAGGAGCCCGATGGGCGTTCTGGCGCACCGGCATTTCGGACCCTGGGCCGGATTTCGCGCGGTGTTTCTTGTCCCGGAACTTTTGGCCGGCCTCACGACACCTCCCGGGCAGGGACCTTGCGAGAATTGCACCGCAAAACCCTGCCTGCCTGCCTGCCCGGTAGAGGCCTTGTCGCTGACGAGCGGATACGACGTCCCGAAATGCCGAGACTACCTGGCAGCTTCTCCGGAAGCTCCCTGCCGGACGGGCTGCCTTGCCCGCCGGGCCTGCCCCGTCGGCGATGCCTATCGGCCGGGCCCGGACATGGGCCGGTTTCACATGGACCGGTTTGTCTCGCCCAACGGGTTCTGACAGCGCCTCGCTTTGACATGTGCCGACATCAGTGCCGGGCTTTCCTCTTCCCGAAGAGCCCCTGGTAACAGGGGCGCCGGGCATTCACCACGGCAACGGCAACGGCCAGCACCGTTCCGGACAGGACGTCGACGAGATAATGCCCGCCGAAAACGGGAACCGCGGGGAGCATCACCACCACAAATGCCGTGACGTACCAGAACAGCCGGGTCCGGTAGAAAGCGGCGATCAAAAGAAGTCCGCCAGCGGTATGAAAAGACGGAAAGGCAGCGAGTCCTTCCGCGGCAAGAAGGTTGATCGTGGGAACCGCCACTTCCCTAACCGATAGGAGCTGTTCCACGTGCGCGACACCTGGAACCTCGTCGAAACCCGGGATAGGGGCGATATCGCCGAAGTAATAGGCGACAGCTGCAACAGCCGGAAAGAACATGGCAATCGCTATGGTTATTGATGCGGTGATCAGGAAGATTTCGCAAAAGTAGCGTGCGCGGGCGGGCCTATCCATGCATGTCAGCGCTATGAAGCAGAACAGGCTGGCACCGTCGAAGGCGACATAGGCAACCTTCAGCACCGTGCTCAGGAATGGATGCGTCTGAACGAAGGTGAAATACGCCATCCAGTCGAATCCGAGTGCCTTGTCCCAGCCGTCCAGCTGTTCGTCAACCAGAGGAAGGGCGAGGCTCATCGTCAGGTGGTTGAAGGCTCGCAGCAGCGCGAGAGTGACGAAAATGAACACAAACCCGTTCAACAGCAGATGCAGGCGCTGCCGCAGGGTTTCGCTATCGGGCTTGCGCCAGCTCAACAAGGCATTGAGCAGGATGCATGTCAGCACGATGACCACATAGGGTGTGAAGGAGTCGGGATCGATATTGACGCCCCTGACAAGTGCCAGGCAAAGCGTCGTCAATCCGACGGCTGCGAATAGGACGCAGTTCACGGTACCTGGAAAGGCAACCGGGCTCCTGTCGGCGGTAGTGGCAACGGTACGTGTTTGGGAAGGGGTGTGAAGCGACAGGCCGTGAGTTTCGCCGGCCTCAAGACTGGTAGAAATAGTCATTTAAAAAACCACAACGCAGAATTGAATTTATCTGCGGTCGAATACAATCTGAGTTTTTAAAAATTGGTTTCTGCACCTGATATTTATGACGAGGAAATCGGGCGGATTTCATGAAAACACCAGCCTCTGGTGCAATGTTAAAAATCGCAATCAGAAAATAGGTGCGTTTTTCCACCACACCTAGTGAGGCCGCCGGTTGCAATCGATTGTCCGCGAAATTGCTGCCGCGCGGCTGGTGGTTTCGAGGTTGGCAGGGCTGAAGCGGCGTTCTTCGAGCGCAATCACGCCCGGTGGTCTAATGACGCCGGGATGAAGAAAACCTTGGGCAGAAAGGCCTGGAGGTTACCGTGTGCCGTTAGGCAGGGTAGCTGCCATTGTCTGTGACTGGAGCCGGGGTTTCGGCTTCAGGTGGAGCCAGGCTACACGGCCGGGCACAAACATCTTGCGGGCGCTGCGGGAGAAAAGCGGCGGATGGTGGTCGCCGGCGATTACGATTTCCGTATTGGCAAGCTGCTCGTCAAGGGCGATGGCCTTGACCAGATGGGAGACATGCAGCCACTGCTCCGACATGCGGCAGAGTTCGACATCATTGAAGATGCCGCCGCCGTCGTCGCAGTTCAGCCGGGCCGGCACTTCGCCCGGCATCACGGGTTTGTGGGAATTGAGCGTGAGCCAATAGGCGAATTTGCGCTCGCCCTCGCCCTCAAGCAGGAAATTGCCGACCGCTTCCGCAGCGTCCGTGTCGCAATAGCCTTCAAAGGCGATCCCGCAAGTGGACAGCTTCCGGTCTTTGTCGAAGCCGAGCCTGTTCTCCATGAAATAGAGGTCCTGGAAGCCGATTTTCGGGTACCAGTCGAACCGCTCGAAAAACTCACCGGTAAAGGCGTGGAAGGCAGCGGTCCGGTATCCGGCCTTCGCGGCTTTCAGCGGCAGGCAAGCGCCCTCATCGCGCTCGCGGAAGTCCCGGTAATCGGCCTTGAGATTGCAGAGTTCCCGCATTTCGCCTGCTGTCGTCGAGCCGAAATAGACCGCATCGCCGTCGCTCACCTCGTAGCGCTCCGCCACATCGGCTTCCTTCAGCGGCTGCCAGATGAGATCGCGCAGGTCCTGCGAGGTGAAAGCGCCAAGGCCTTCGACAACGACGACGAGCACGTTGCGCTTCGGCTCGTCATTCAGGTGCTCTTCAAGCTTGCCGTACGCGGTGCCGGCGTCTTCGGTCGGCACATAGCTTTCCGAAACGCTGTTGGCCGCGATCGCGAATTCCGACGGCAGCGAATTCACCCACCAGTCGGTCCCGCCGTAAAGCGCCAGAAGCAGCAGAAAGGGTACGAAATTGATTGCCGTCTTGTGCCGCTTCGCTTTCACCACCCCTAGAAAGGTTGCGATGAAGGAAGCGAACAAAACGCAGATGGCTGCGAGATAGAGGACCGAATTCCAGAGGTCGAGCTTGCCGGCAAACTGCAGGGAATCGATCAGCATCGGCAGCGGCATCTGAAAGAAATTCGATATCAGCACAAGTGCGTCAACCGTCATGGTGAGCAGCAGCAGCGCGAAGAAGACCGAAGGATGCACATAGAGGCCGAGCAGGCAGATCAAGGAGAGAAGAACGACAAAGAAGCTTCTGAAGGGGCAATAGAAGAAACTGAAAAGAATGTAGATTGCATTAGGGGTTAATATCGACCATAGCGCGAACCTGATCGAGTGTTTGTTCAAAGCCCCTTTCTCGCTCAGGTAATTAACAGCGTTTTTGACAAGTGTCATAACTTCGAATCCGGCCCTTCCTGAGGCCGGATCTTGGCGCGCAAATCTTAACTTTGCGTGTGGGTTCCCCGGGGCAAAGGTTGCTGGTCTGCAAAATGCCCTTTTTGCGGGAGTTCTCTAGTCTTCCAGCCGGACGACGCCCGCCTGGTCGGGACAGGTTTCAAGGGCCTGCATTGCCGTTCTGCCATCGCCAAGCGGTGCGTCCGGCCAGATCTCGGCGAGCGGTATCAGCACAAAGGCGCGGTCGCCCATGCGCGGATGGGGGATTTCCAGGTCCGCCTCGGTCACCTTCTGCAGGCCGTAGATCAGAACGTCGACGTCGATGGTGCGCGGCCCCCAGCGGACATCGCGGACGCGGCCAAGCTCGGTTTCGACCTCCAGGCAGCGTCTGAGCAGCGCCTGAGGAGAGAGGGTCGTGTCGATCATTACGCAGCAGTTGCGGAAATCGTCTTGCGGCACCGGCCCCCAGGGCGGCGTGCGGTAGTCGGAAGAGCGGGCGATCAGGGTAACGCCGCCGGTGTCTTCCAGCCGGCGGATGGCTTCGTCCAGATTAGCTTTCGGATCGCCGAGATTGGAGCCGAGACCCAAGGCGCAGCGGGTGGGGGCGCAGCGGGTGGGGGCGCCGTCGGTGGGGGAGCGGCGGGTAGAGGCGTCGGTCTGTCCGGTCATGCCGTCGGGTTCCGTTCCAGGCGGGTTGCCTCCAGCATACGCGCGCAATCGGCATGCGGACGCACGTCGTGGGCCCGGACGATGGCGGCGCCCTTCAGCATGGCGGTCAGGTGCACCGCGACGGAGCCGTAAAGCCGGTCTTCCATCTCCGCCTGTAGAACCGCGCCAACCATGCGTTTGCGCGAAGCGCCCGCAAGCAAAGGCAGGCCGTGCTTTTTCAGGGTGTCGAAGCGGTTCAGGACGATGAAATTCTGGTCGATGGTCTTGCCAAAGCCGAAACCCGGATCGAGGATCTGCTTGTCCCGTGGAATGCCCGCCCTAGCGGCCAGCTCCATCGAGGTTTCAAAGAAGCAATCGATGTCCGCAATGATGTCGATCTCCGGATCAGCGGCAAGACGGTTATGCATCATAACGACATGAGCGCCGGCTTCGGCGACAACATCCGCCATCGCCGGATCTTTCTGCAGGCCCCAGACGTCGTTGACGATGACGGCACCTGCCCTGCAGGCCCGCCGTGCGATTTCCGCCTTGTAGGTGTCGATGGAAACGGGCGTTCCCATGGCGATCACCTGATCGAGGATCGGCTCGATCCGCGACCACTCGACGTCAAGGCTGACGGGCTCCGAACCGGGCCGGGTGCTTTCGCCGCCGAGATCCAGGATATCAGCCCCTTCCGCGATCATTTCCCGGGCATGCTGAAGCGCTGCCGGGGCCTTGCTGTGACGGCCGCCATCGGAAAAGGAATCCGGCGTCACGTTCAGGATCCCCATCACATGCGGGCGTTGGCTGGTGCCATCGAAGCGCGGCAATTCATAGGGAGAGCGGGTCGGCATTTTCGCGTCCTTGTGAGCGTAGGTCCCGTGTTTGGCGCGTCGGGTGCGGCGGGTCAAGCGGCGGAGGCGACACCGTCATGAAAAATTCGGACAACGGTCTTCAAACGGACATCGCGCTGTCATCGACTTTCAGCACCTGATGGTCCTGCCAAGGGCGCCGTCTCTCCGGTCCCCCAGCCATGGAGTATTTCAATGTCTGCTCGTCTTTCCCGCCGCAATTTTCTTAAAAGTTCCGCCGCGACCGGCCTTGTGCTGGCCTCGCCGCTGGCGATGCCTTCCCTTTCCCGCGCCTCTTCCCGCCCGCAGATCACCCACGGCCTGCAGTCAGGCGACGTCGATGCCAATTCCGGCATGATCTGGGCGCGGGCCGATCGCCCGGCGAAGATGCTGGTCGAAGTCGACACCACCGGCTCCTTCGAGGCGCCGCACCGTCTGGCGCCCATCGATGCACTGCCGGAGAGCGACTTTGCTGTCAAACGCCTGCTTGAGAACCTGCCGTCCGACCAGGAAATCTTCTACCGCGTCGCCTTTGCCGACCTCAATGATGTCAACGCGATTTCCGAACCGATGACCGGCCGCTTCCGCACCGCGCCGGCCTCCCGCCGCAACATCCGCTTCGCCTGGTCCGGCGACACCGCCGGCCAGGGCTGGGGCATCGACACCGACCGCGGCGGCATGACGACCTATGCCACCATGGTCAAGCACCAGCCGGACTTCTTCATCCACTCCGGCGACACGATCTATGCCGACGGCCCGATGAAGGAAACCGTCGAGCTCAACGACGGCACTGTCTGGAAGAACGTCCTGATCGAGGAAAAGACCAAGGTTGCCGAGACGCTGGACGAATACCGCGGCCAGTGGAAATACAATCTGCTCGACGAGAACCTGCGCGCCTTCAATGCCGAAGTGCCGACCTTCTTCCAGTGGGACGACCATGAGGTCGTCAACAACTGGTCGTCTTCCAAGGATCTGCTTTCCGACGACCGCTATTCGGAAAAGAACGTCCACCTGCTGGCTGCCCGCGCAGGCCGCGCCTTTCACGAGCTGACGCCGATCCGCTACACCCCGGCAGAGCCCGGCCGTGTCTACCGCAAGATCGCCTACGGCCCGCTGCTCGATGTGTTCTTCCTGGATCTTCGCTCCTATCGCGGAGCGAACGGGCCGGCGATGGAAGAGGCGATGACGCCAGCCTCCCGCATTCTCGGCGCCGAACAGCTCGCCTGGCTGAAGCGTGAGCTGCTCAACTCCAGGGCCACCTGGAAGGTGATCGCCTGTGACATGCCGATCGGCCTGATCGTCTGGGACAACTGGAAGGAACAGGCCGGTGCCGAGGCCGTTGCCAACGGCGACCACGGTGCACCGAAGGGCCGCGAACTGGAATTCGCCGACCTGCTGCGCTTCATCAAGACCGCCGACATCGACAACATCGTCTGGCTGACCGCGGACGTGCACTACACCGCGGCCCATTACTACAACCCGGACAAGGCGCAGTTCCAGGACTTCAAGCCGTTCTGGGAATTCGTCTCCGGCCCGATCCATGCCGGCACCTTCGGCCCGAACGATCTCGACATGACCTTTGGTCCGGAACTGAAATACGTGAAGGCGCCGACAGCCGAGCAGGGCGCCAACCTGCCACCGTCCATGGGTCTGCAGTTCTTCGGCCTCGTCGACATCGACGGGCAGACGGAGCAACTCACCGTCCGCCTGATGGATCGTGACGACGTCGAGTTGCATGCCGTCACTCTGGACCCGGTTCGCCAGGGCTGATCAGGAGCTGGATTGACGAAGAGCGGGCCGGGAAACCGGCCCGTTTATTGTTCCAAACACAACTTCCGGCGTCATCCCGGACGCAGCGAAGCGGAGATCCGGGACCGGAGAGCCGAGGTGTTTCCGAATGAGACTTACCGGTCGGCACTGTGCCTCCCCGGTCCCGGCTCGCGCTGCGCTTGGCCGGGATGACCGAAGGAGGGGGGACCTTTCCGCCTACTCCGCCGCGGCCGTCTGCCGGGCCTGGCTGCGCAGGGCCAGATAGAGCAGGATGCCGGCGATCGGCATACCGGGCAGGATGAAGGCAAGGCCCATTACCGGTTCTCCAAGCGCGGCGATCGCAAGACTGGCGACAATGCCGCCACCGAACTGCAGGAAGCCCAGCATCGACGAGGCAGCCCCGGCGATATGCGGGAACGGCGCCATGGATTCGGTGAAGCTTGCCGGCAGCACCAGCGCAAGGGCGAACACGAACAGCATGACCGGTCCCATGACTGTCAGGATCGACGGCTCGAGCATCAAGGTGACAGCGCACATCAGCGTAGAGGAAACGGCCCAGAGCCCGAGCCCCCAGGGTACGAGCCTCTGAGCCTCGATATAGCGTAATAGCCGGCCGGTCAGGACCGTGCCGGCAATGAACGAGCCGGACTGCAGTATCATGGTGACGCCGAACTGGGACGGTGTCAGGCCGACTTCATAAATGAGAATGAAGGGCAGGACCGTCGCCAGGGCATAGAGGTTGCCGAGGCCAAAGCCGATCAGCAGGCTGGGGGCCAGGAAGCGCGGGTCCTTGAGCAGCGTGGCGTAGTTTCTCGCCAGCTGGCGCGGGTTCAGATGGTGCTTGCCGGGCAGGGGATTGGTTTCCACCTGGAAGACCATGACAGCCGCCATCAGCAGGGCGCCATAGATCACCATGCACCAGAAGACTTCCTTCCAGCCGAACAGTTCCAGCACGATGCCGCCGATGGTGGGCGAGATCGCGGGCCCGAGCGCCAGCATCATGGCGATGGTGTTCATGATCCTGGCGGAGGCCTGGCCGGTGAACTGGTCGCGCACGATGGCGCGCGAGACAGCTATGCCGACCGCCGCGCCCACGCCCTGCAGCGCCCGGGCGAAAATCATGAATTCGACCGTCGGTGCGAAGGTCGCCAGAAAGCTGGAGACAAGATAGAGGATCAGGAACGCGATGGTCACCGGTTTGCGGCCAAAGGCATCCGTCAGCGGTCCGCAGATGAGCTGGGTGACGGCAAAGCCCGCAAAATAGGCGGTCAGCGTCAGCTTGACGGCGGAATCCGTCGTGCCGAATGCCTCCACCAGCGCCGGCATGGCCGGTGTATAGAGCGCCATGGAAATGGGGCCGATGGCAACAAGCCCGGCCCCCAGAAGCGACGTACGTCTTGCGCTCATGATCGAGCTGTCGGCAGTCATTCTATTTTCCCTTGGAAACCTCCTGCAGCAGGCCGTCCTTCATCGTCTGCAGAAGCTGTTCCAGTATCGGCCTCTTGTCCGCCGGGATGTCCTCCAGCGCCCTGGTGCGCACGGTGTGAAGGGCAATCCCGATCCTTTCCAGAAGCGGGTCGGCCTTCTCCGTCAGCTCGACCAGCTTTGCCCGCTTGTCGCAAGGATCCGGGCAGCGTTTGATCAATCCGGCCTTTTCCAGTGTGTCGAGATATCCGACCAGGGTCATGGGTTCGACATACATGGCTTCGGCGAGAACGGTCTGCCGCTGACCGGGAAGGCGCCAGACATAAAACAGCGTACGCGCTTCCCCGGCGGTCAGACCGGTATCGACCCTGGTTAATTCCGCTTCGAAATTCCGCCGGAGCAACCGTGCCAGATCCACGATCAGCATTGTGACGCCGACATTCGGAGAAGAAAGATCCATCTCACCTCAAAATAGTAAGGTTACCTTACGAATATGGCCCTTGCCGCGATTCTGTCAATCCGCACTTGTGACATTGCATTGCACAAACCCTTCGGGCCACGTATAAAGGCGCCAAATTCGGCAGGGCTGCCGATCCAAGCTGATCAACTTCCAGACAGGTTACGGGTCCGAAAAGGGCCCGTTCTGTCTTTTGGAGCCTCCTATGAACCTTCGTAATATTGCCATTATCGCGCACGTTGACCATGGCAAAACCACTCTCATTGACGTTCTTTTGAAGCAGTCCGGCGCGTTCCGCGACAACCAGCGCACCGAAGAACGGATGATGGATTCCAACGACATCGAGCGCGAGCGCGGCATCACCATTCTGGCGAAGGTCACTTCGCTGGTCTGGAAAGACACCCGCATCAACATCGTCGACACGCCTGGCCACGCCGACTTCGGCGGCGAGGTGGAGCGTATCCTGCATATGGTCGACGGCGTCATCCTGCTGGTGGACGCGGCCGAAGGCCCGATGCCGCAGACCAAGTTCGTGCTCGGCAAGGCGCTGAAGCTCGGCCTGAAGCCGATCGTCGCCATCAACAAGATCGACAAGCCGGAACAGCGCGCCGACGAAGTGCTGGACGAGGTGTTCGACCTCTTCGCCGCCCTCGACGCCAACGAAGACCAGCTCGACTTCCCGGTGCTTTACGGCTCCGCCAAGCAGGAATGGATGGCGCTGGAGCCGGGTGGGCCGCAGGCCGGCATGGACCCGCTCTTCGACATGGTCCTCGACAAGGTCGCTCCGCCGGAAGCAAAGCCGGGCGAGTTCCGCATCCTGGCAACCACCATCGAAGCCGACCCGTTCCTTGGCCGCATCCTGACCGGCCGCATCGTTTCCGGCACCGCCCTGCCGAACATGCCGATCAAGGCGCTTGATCGTGACGGCAGCCTGGTGGAAAACGGCCGTATCTCCAAGATCCTCGCCTTCCGCGGCCTGGAACGCCAGCCGATCGAAAAGGGTGAAGCGGGCGACATCGTCGCGATTGCGGGCCTGACCAAGGCGACCGTTGCCGACACGCTCTGCGCGCCGTCCGTCAACGAACCGCTGCAGGCCCAGCCGATCGATCCGCCGACGCTCTCCATGACCTTCCGCGTCAACGACAGTCCGCTCGCCGGTACCGAAGGTTCCAAGGTTCAGTCCCGCGTCATCCGCGAGCGCCTGATGAAGGAAGCCGAGGGCAACGTTGCCCTGAAGGTGGAAGAAACCGACGAGCCGGACGCCTTTGTCGTTTCCGGCCGCGGCGAACTGCTGCTTGCGATCCTGATCGAGAACATGCGCCGCGAAGGCTTCGAGCTCGGCGTCGGCCGTCCGCGCGTCGTCTATCAGTATGATGAGGCGAACAACCGCCTGGAGCCGATCGAGGAAGTCATCATCGACGTCGATGAAGAGCATTCCGGCGTCGTCGTCCAGAAGCTGCAGGAACGCAAGGCCGACCTTCTGGAAATGAAGCCGTCCGGCGGCGGCCGCACCCGTCTGGTGTTCCACGCCCCGACCCGCGGCCTTATTGGCTACCAGTCCGAGCTTCTGTCCGATACCCGCGGCACGGCGATCTTCAACCGGCTGTTCCACGGCTACGAGCCGTACAAGGGCCCGATCCAGGGCCGCCACACCGGCGTGCTCTTGTCGAACGGCACCGGTGAAGCGGTTGCCTACGCGCTCTTCAACCTGGAAGACCGCGGCCCGATGATGATCGATCCGGGCACCAAGGTGTATCCGGGCATGATCATCGGCGAGCACACCCGCGGCAACGACCTTGAAGTGAACGTCCTGAAAGGCAAGCAGCTCACCAACGTGCGCGCCGCCGGCAAGGACGACGCAGTGAAGCTGACGACGCCGAAGAAGCTGACCCTGGAAGCGGCCCTTTCCTACATCTCCGACGACGAGCTCGTGGAAGTGACGCCGGAATCCATTCGCCTCCGCAAGGCCATCCTCGACCCGCATGAGCGCAAGCGCGCCGAACGCGCGGCGAACAAGGAATCGGCATAAGCCCGATTGACGCGATCAACGAAGAGCCCGGGCAGTGCCCCGGGCTTTTTCATGCCTCACCGGTACCCTCTCGGGTCGTCATCCGGCCAAGCGAAGCGCGAGCCGGGACCGGGGAGGCAGTGCGCGGCGTTTTCCCCAAATCAATCGATAGCCTCCGGGCTCCCGGTCTCGGATCTTCGCTGCGCTGCGTCCGGAAGGCGCCGTGAGGGAGTGCCTCTCGGCAGAACCTGTTTGGCAGAACTTGGCCATTGCCCGGGCTTTCGCCTGAGGAAAATCAGCAAGCGCCTGCCAAGATCGGGGCATTGCTTGGGTCAAAATGTCAGACTTCGCACCAACTTTGGAATGCCATCCCTCGTTCCCTCACTTGGGAGCACTTAAATTCAGTCAGCTATGAACCGGAGGTCCGTCTGCCAGATGGGCTGCCGCTACGGAAAGCCGATCCGATGAAACAGTTTGTTCTTGCCCTTGCCCTGACCGCAGGCCTTGCCACGCCGGCCGTTGCCGGAACGTTCGGCCCGCTGGTGGAAGCCGATGAGCTGGCCGCAGCGCTCGACAGTGCAGAGCCGGTGCTGCTCGACATCCGCAATGCGGGCTATGAGCAGGGCCATGCCGAAGGCGCGCTGTTCGCGCCATACCGCATGTTCCGCGGACCGGAAAAGAACCCCGGCGCCCTGATCGACCTCACCAAGTTCGAAGCCGAGCTGGAAGAACTCGGGCTGGAGTTGGACACGCCGATCGTGATCCTCGCCGAGGGCAAGACCGATACCGATTTCGGCTCGGCCGCCCGGGTCTACTGGACGTTGAAATCAACCGGCTTCACCGATCTGACGATCCTCAACGGCGGTCTCGAAGCCTGGAAGGCCGCGGGCCTGCCGGTGGATGCCAATGTGGAATCCGCCTTTCCGAGCGAGCTTGACCTGAGCTTCAGTTCTGAATGGCTGGCAACGACGGCCGATGTTGCCGCAGTGGCCTCCGGAGAAGCAAAAGCCCTGCTGGTCGATGCCCGTCCGGTGGAGTTCTACTCCGGCAAGGAAAAGCACGAGCAGGCTGCTCGCCCGGGCACCGTGCCGGGCGCGATCAGCCATGCCTATACGGCCTTCTTCAAGGACGGTTCGCCGAAGATTTCTTCCGGTTTCGACCCGGAAGCGCTGAAAGCCAAGCTGGGTGTCGAAGACGACCGGGAAACCGTCTTCTTCTGCAACACCGGTCACTGGGCGGCAAGCGAATGGTTCGCGGCTTCGGAAATTGCCGGTATCTCGAACACCAAGCTCTATGCCGGCTCCGTCGTCGAATATTCGAACGCCGGATACGAGCTGGAGAACACGCCGGCTGCCGAGGGCACACAGGTCACCAACTGACGTCGCTGACGCGGCCAATACGGTGTATGTCCCGAATTTCTAGCTTCCTTAGGAAGCAGAACAATCGCCTATGGCACGCTCCAACTCCCTCTCCCGTTGGGAGAGGGTTGGGGTGAGGGGACAAACCTCTCGGAAACACGCAAATGTCTGCCCCCTCACCCGGCGCCGTCGCGCCGACCTCTCCCAACGGGAGAGGTTATTTGGGGGCTATTCCGCCTCTACATTCAAACGCGATCACCCTTGCTTGGGCGGAAAACCAACCAGCTTGACTGGTCGCCTCGTGCAGAGATGCGGTTGTTATGTCCCATCGGCAAAACGTCTGACTTGCCTGCGTGCCGTGCGGCGGGCTTAATCCTCCCCGGCAAATCAGAACCGGGAGGCAGAGGTGAGCAAGACCAATCGCGGCAATTTCTTCGAGGACTTCAAGGTGGGTCAGGTGATCCGCCATGCGACGCCGCGCACCGTGACCAGCGGCGACCAGGCACTCTATACCGCCCTCTACGGCTCCCGCTTCGCCGTGCAGTCCTCCGACGCCTTTGCCCGGAAGATCGGCTATGCCCATGCGCCCGTCGACGACCTTCTGACCTTCCACATCGTCTTCGGCAAGACCGTGCCGGATATTTCGCTGAACGCGGTCGCCAATCTCGGCTATGCGGGCGGGCGTTTCCTGGCGCCAGTCTTCCCCGGCGATACGATCTCGACGATTTCGGAGGTGATCGGCAAGAAGGAAAATTCCAACGGTAAGACCGGCGTCGTCTATGTGCGCTCCACCGGCTACACGGCAAACGGCACCGAGGTGCTGGACTATGTGCGCTGGGTGATGGTCAACAAGCGCGTTGCCGCCAATCCGGCGCCGGAAGCGGTGGTGCCGGAATTGCCTGCCGCCCTCGACCCGCAATCCCTTGGCACGGCAGTGCCGCTGCTCGATACCGCCGACTGGGACAACGACCTCGCCGGGTCGCCCTACCGGTTCGCCGATTACGAGATCGGCGAGAAGATCGACCATGTCGACGGCATGACGGTGGAGGAGGCCGAGCACCAGATGGCGACGCGGCTTTATCAGAACACCGCCAAGGTGCATTTCAACCATCACACGGAAGTCCATAACCGTTTCGGCCACCGGCTGGTCTATGGCGGCCACGTGATTTCCATCGCAAGGGCGCTCTCCTTCAACGGGCTTGCCAACGCGTTCCATATCGCCGGCATCAATGGCGGGCGACACGTTGGGCCGCTGGCAGCAGGCGACACCGTCTATGCCTGGTCGGAAGTGCTGGACAAGGCCGATATCGAGGGGCGGAGCGATGTCGGCGCCCTGCGCCTGCGGCTTGTCGCCACCAAGAACCGGCCCTGCCACGACTTCCCGGGCCAGGACCACGAGGACAATTACCTTCCGGAAGTCGTGCTCGACTTCGACTACTGGGCGTTGATGCCGAAGTAGGCACCGCCATTCAAATGTTCGCCGCCGCGTCGCCTTCCAGCAAGAAGGCGGCGCGGTTTGTCTTTACGGCGTGGATTGCCGCGCGCACAGTCGGGGAAACGGGAGAGTGCGCCATGAAGACTGTTTCCTTCACCCAGATGAAAGACGGTACCAGGGAAGACTATGAATTCCTGGCCGAGGCCGAGCGGCCCTATCACGCCCTGACGGCGGACAGAGTGCTGGCGGAACTCAAGCGGCAGAACGAGGATACGCTGTCGGGCTACAAGATCACGCGCATGCAACACGGCCTGCAGGCGGCAACGCGGGCACGGCGTGACGGCGCGGATATCGACTGGGTCGTCGGCGCGCTGCTGCATGACATCGGCGACGGACTGGCACCGCAGAACCACGACAGGTTCTCAGCCGAGGTCATCCGCCCCTTCGTGCGCGACGAGGTTGCCTGGGTGGTGGAGCATCACGGCATCTTCCAGATGCTTTATTACGGTCGCCACTACGGCTGGGACGAGAATGCCCGCGACGCGTTCAAGGACCACATCCATTTCCAGGCCTGCGCCGACTTCTGCGAACGCTGGGACCAGTCGTCCTTCGATCCGGACTATGAAATGGATCCGCTGGAGAGCTTCGATCCGCTGGTGCGCCAGGTCTTTTCCCGCAAGGCCTACGATCCGGCGGTCACGCAGGAAGGTGTCTCGAAGGGGCTGCCGACGCCGGAGTGAATTTTCAGGGGGAGGTTTCAGCCCTTATTACGACCTCATCCTGAGGAGGACCGTCAGGTCCGTCTCGAAGGATGGGCCGCTTGCACCTGTATTTGCCGCCCATCCTTCGAGACAGCGCTAACGCGCTTCCTCAGGATGAGGTGGTGGGTTGAAAATCGCGATGGTTCCTGAGACAGGACCCGCTTAGTTCGGCTTGGCGGCCGGCACGATTTCGGTCTGGATCGGGCTGACAGAGGCGCCCTCGTCCGAGGCCTTTGCGCCGAAGGGAACCCAGCGCTTGAAGAACCCGCCGACGGAGCTGCCCTTGGTGTCTTCCTGAGGGGCAAAGGCGGTTTCGACCGCGGTGCCCGGACGCTGTTGTGCTTCCGGCGCTTCTGCTGCCGCGGTTGCGGTTTCAACCGGCTGGGAGGCTGGTGTCTCGGCAGCAGGCGTTTCCGTCTTCGCCGTTTCCACCGGCGGATTGTCGGCATTTGCGGTGCCAAGCGTCTCGGCAATGCGGCTTGAGCGCTCGTCCCAGCGCTTCTGGCGTTCGTCGCGCGCGTCGTAGCGGGCGGCCAGCTGCTGGAATTTCTCGTTGTCCCGGCGCTGCTTGGCGGCAACGGCCGAGGCGAGGCCCGGGGTTACCTGGTAGTCCGGACATTTGGCGCTGGCACGGAAGGGTACGCCCTGGACCAGCGTGGTCGCGTCGAAAACGTATTTCTTTTCGCAGACGGAAACCTGCGGCGGCGTGCCGGCCACCTCGAAATGGTCGTACCCCGTCTTCAGCATCTTCCAGAAGTCAAGATGCTCGCTGTCACGGTGCATGGCCATGTTTTCCGGCGTCATGCGGAAGGGGAAAGCCTGCACCTGGAAGGAGCGCTGGCCACCTTTGAAGCTGTCGCGGGCAAGGGCGTAGATGTCCTGGACCTGCTCGTCGGTCATGGCGTAGCAGCCGCGGGACGAGCAGGCGCCGTGCACCATCAGGTGCGAACCGGTGCGGCCGTGCGAGCGGTCATAGGTGTTCGGGTAGCCCAGATTGAAGGCCAGATGGTAGCTGGAGTTGGGGTTCATCAGCGCGGGCGTGATTTCGTAGAACCCTTCGGGAGCCTGCCGGTCGCCTTCCTTGATCTTGGGTCCAAGCCCGCCAGACCATTTGCAGATCTCGAATTCTTCCAGGAGCTTGTATTTGCCGGTGCGGGTCTGTTTCCAGACTTCCAGCGTGTTCTCCTGCTTGAAGATGCGGATCATGATCGGCGAGGCGGCGCTCATGTTCAGGTCCGACATCTTGCGCTTTACCGCAGAGCTTACCGGTTCGTTCGCCTTGTTGGGGCCGGCGCTGAATTCGTCGGCCTGGCACGATGCCAGGATCCCCGCAGCCAGAAGCGCTGCGCCAAGCCGGGCCGCTTTGCGGCCTCGCTGGCTGCCTGCGCCCTGATGGAGGCCGGCTGACGATGTCAAAAGGCGCCGAAACAACATGATACTATCCCAAACTCGACGGAAAGCGTCTGGCCTGGTTCTGCCGAACCGGCCGTCGCATTTCCTGCGTCCTCGCCCCCGCCAAAGGCTAGGGAATGATGGTTGACGATAAGTTACTGAAACCGGTTTGCCCCGGCGACCCAAATTCCGGTGATAGGAACAAAAACTTTCAATCTGGTCCGAACCCCGTCCCATCCTTGCCTGAATGACGGCAAATTCTGGCCACAGAATGGCAAAAGGGCCGCTTCAAACGCGGCCCCCTGAACTTTTTTCGTGTAATTCCGGCAAATTAGCTGAGAGTTCTGCCGATCGAGATGAATTTCTCGCGGCGCTGCTTGCGCAGCTCGGCCGGGGACAGGCCGTCCAGCTCCTTCAGGGCCGCCTCGATGGCCTTGCCGGCATTGTCGATGACGATCTCGCGCGCCCGGTGGGCGCCGCCGACCGGTTCCTTGACGATGTCGTCGATCACGCCGAGCTGCTTCAGGTCCTGGGCGGTGATCTTCAGGGCCGTCGCAGCGTCCTGGGCCTTGGCGCTGTCGCGCCAGAGGATCGAGGCCGCACCTTCCGGCGAGATCACCGAATAGATGGCATGCTCCATCATCAGCACCTTGTTGGCGGTCGCGATCGCGATCGCCCCGCCCGAACCGCCTTCGCCGATGACGACGGAAACGGACGGTGTGCCAAGGCCGAGGCCGACATCGGTGGAGCGGGCAATCGCTTCGGACTGGCCGCGCTCTTCAGCGCCGCGGCCCGGATACGCACCGGAGGTGTCGACGAAACTGATGAGCGGCAGGCCGAAACGCTCGGCCATTTCCATGACGCGCACGGCCTTGCGGTAGCCTTCCGGGCGGACCATGCCGAAATTGTGCTTCAGGCGGGTTTCCGTATCGTGGCCCTTTTCCTGGGCGAGCACGGCGACGGACTGGCCGCGGAACCGGCCGATGCCGGCGATCAGCGCGGCGTCCTCGGCGAACTTGCGGTCACCGGCGAGCGGGGTGAAGTCCTCGATCAGGCCTGCGATATAGGCGACCGCATGCGGGCGGTCCGGATGGCGGGCGACGAGGGTCTTCTGCCATGGCGTCAGCTTGGCATAGAGTTCCTGCAGCGTCTGCGAGGATTTCGTTTTCAGCCGGTCGATTTCGCTGTCCACGTTGACGGCTTCACCATCTTCCCCGGCGAGCGCCCGCAGTTCCTGGATCTTGCCTTCGATGTCTGCAACGGGCTTTTCGAATTCCAAATAGCTGTGCATGTACTCGGTTACCTGAACAATCCGGCGCCACCTTGGAGACCGGCGGCCGTTCCGGGAAATCTGGTCGGACACGCGTGGCGCGCCTCGATGCGTATGGTGGAGGGCTGTATCAAGAGACGCAAGAGGGCGCAAGCCTCGGCTGCAAGGCTGCGCCTCTTAATCGGCAGCAGGCAGGCTGCCGGGGAAGTCTTCAGTCGGCGGAGGCCTGGTCGCTGCCGGCGCCGTCGATATTCAGCTTGGCGGCTTCCACGACGAGGCGGCCGCTCGAGGAATCCACTTCGATACGGTAGGGGATCAGCACGTTTTCGCGGCCCATCGGTGCGATCCAGACCTCGATGTTGGCCCGGGCCATTTCCTTGACGGAATCCTTCGACGGGCGATGGCCGGCAACGGGAACCCAGCGGGCCTTGCAGACCACAACCGGGCCGTCATAGCCATGGCCGGACACTTCCTTCGTGCCTGCATAGCTGAGCTTGATGTCGAAACGGGTCCAGCCGTCGAAGACCGGAAGCTTGCGCGAGCAGGCCTTGGGGCCAAGGCTGTCGCGGGCCGAGCCGACCGGCATCAATGCGGCGCTCAAGGGGTCGATGGCATTGCGGGTGTGGCGGTTGGTCACCTGGATGCGTTCGGGATTGGGCCGCAGTTGCGGCGTCACGTCCATGGAGCGGATGCTGCCGGATCCCTGGTTCAGGTTCACGGCCATGTCGAAGCTGGCATAGCGCGAGGCCATGCGGTACTTGGACGGCACCACCTTGGAACCGACCAGCCAGCCGGACGCTTCCGCGCCGCCCTTGCCGGTGGTGAAGAGCGTCCCGATACCGGCCGGTTCCATGCTGACCTTGGCCGAATAGGCGTTGCCCTGCATGACGAGGGACAGGGTGCCGCGACCGATCTTGAAGCCGGCAATCGACATGTTATAGAGGCCGTTGACGCTGCTTTTCTTGGCTTCCGCAGGCGTCGTCAGCAGTGCCGCAGCAAGCAGCGGCAGGGCGATCAGGCGCCCGAAAGACGTCAATCCAAACACTTCAAAACCTCCGGACTGCCTGTCAGGCAGCGAACTGCGCCCCCGCGCCATGAGTGTTCCGCAACGGAAAGAATAGCATGAATCTGCGTCGCCGAACGACCCCAATCATTCAAAATTATGGTAACTCACTGGTTAACGCGGCCGGTTGGCGCAAATAAAAGCAGTGAATCTCCGCAAAGCGGGGGAGATGTCTTGACGTTGGCGCGCGCTGCCTTTATAGCGGAGCAACTTTTTCCGAGAAATGCCGGAGACGTTGTCGCCGGGCCTCAGGTCCGCGCCGCTTCCGGTTGGACTTGCTGGGTTCCAGGTAACGGCCCAGCCACGAAAACAAAAGGTGATATCATGGCACGCCGTTGCGAACTCTCCGGCAAAGATGTGATGACGGGCAACAACGTCTCTCACGCTAACAACAAATCCCGCCGCCGGTTCCTGCCGAACCTGTGCAATGTCTCCCTGATCAGCGACACGCTGGGCGAGACCTTCAAGCTGCGCGTCAGCGCCCACGCCCTGCGCTCTGTCGAGCACCGTGGCGGCCTGGATGCATATCTCCTGAAGTCCAACGACGACGACCTGTCCGACGCAGCGCGCAAGATCAAGGTCAGCGTCAAGCGCAAGCAGGCTGAAGCCGCTGCCGCTTGAGTAGCTGCAAGTCCTGCGGCGCAAGGCTGCAGGCTTTAAGGATCGACATTTTGAACGCTCAATCGGTCTCGATTGGGCGTTCGTCGTTATGAGGTGAAGCCATGTCCGACATCCGGGCCTTTTCCGCCGGTCATCATGTGATCGCGATCGTGGCGATGGCCATTGTCGTCGTCGCATCGAATTTCCTGGTGCAGTATCCGGTCGACCATGTCGTCGGCAGCGTCAATCTTGCCGATACGCTGACCTGGGGCGCCTTCACCTATCCGGTCGCCTTTCTGGTCACCGATCTCACCAACCGGCGCTTCGGCCCGGCAGCCGCCCGCAAGGTGGTGATCGCCGGTTTCGTGATCGCCGTCGTGCTGTCGATCTGGCTGGCAACGCCGCGCATCGCGATTGCTTCCGGCACGGCCTTCCTCGTCGCCCAGTTGCTGGACGTCACCATTTTCGACCGCATGCGCCGGCTGACCTGGTGGAAGGCGCCGATCGTCTCGTCCTTCATCGGCTCGGTGATCGACACGATCCTGTTCTTCGGCATCGCCTTCTCGGCCACCTTCGGCTTCATCGATGTCCTCTTCGGCATGGAAGACAGCTCGCTTGCCTTCCCGGTGCCGTTCCTCGGTATCAGCGACGAGACCCAGGTCCTGCTGTGGACTTCGCTCGCCGTCGGCGACTTCTGCGTGAAGATGCTGGTGGCCGTCCTCATGCTGGCGCCCTACCGCATCGTGCTCAGCCTCTTCCGGGCAATGCCGGACGGACGGGCGGCGTGAGGCTCTCTAGTGGTTCGATTCTGACATTTGCATCCTCCTGCTGCTAGCGCTGGAGCAAATGTCAGAATCATAAGAACCGCTAGATAAATATATAATTCTAGTGGAGCTTTTGAATTTGACATTTGAGCATCAGCCTAGCCGCGAGCGGGACTCAAATGTCAAATTCGCTCCACTAGGGACGATGTGATTGAATTAAGGCGCCTTAGGGCGCCTTTTTGTTTTGAAGCTTGCTCGGCGTAAGTCCGCTTGTGCAGGCGAAGCTCCCCTCCCCCTTGTGGGGAGGGGTTGGGGGTGGGGGTAAGCCGCATCGCAAAGTGTGGGTTACGGCTTCGCCGTTTACCCCCATCCCTAGCCCTTCCCCACAAGGGGGAAGGGGACAGATCCGGATACGTGGATGGCGTTGAAAGAAATTATTCCTCCAGCCGGAACCGCAAAAAAAGCGTCCGCTGCAGGATCGAGCGGTTGTTGTCGGAGAGAAGCGTCAGGATGGTGTCGCCGGTTTCGGATTGGTGGACAGCAAGGGCTTCCATGTTGTCGATCTGGTCGTTGAAACCGGCTTCCAGCAGCGTCTCGCCGTCCAGGACCGCGCCGGGCGCAATCTCCGACCCGTTGAAGCGGCGCAGGCGCAGGCCGATGAGGTCGCGCAGGCTGAAGCGGCGTTCCATCAACAGGAAATCACCGCCGGGCAGAAAAGCGGCGTCGGTGGCGTCGAACCGGTCGGTCCGGCGGATGGTGAAGGTCTCAGTCCCGTCCGGGCCGATGATGAAACCGGAGAGGTCGTGGAAGTCGCTGGGAGAGGATTCCGCCACCGCGACGAGCTTGCCCGCAAGCGGGCCATCTTCCGGCGCGGCGGCGAGGGACTCCAGGCCGGTGTTGCGGGGCAGGTCGCGGATTGCGTCCGGCACGGCCACCTCGCCGATCATTTTTTCCTTTCCCGTCGCGACCGGCCAGGGAAAGCGGTAGATCGCGTTGCGGGTTTCCGCGGTGACATAAAGACCCGAGCCGGACAGCGTCAACGCTTCCGTGTCATGGCCCCAGCGGGCATTCAGGGTCTTGCCATCGGCTCCCAGAAGCGGCGCGAAGCGGATATTTTCAAGGTCGCGCGGCTTGCCATCCGGCGCCTGCTCGACCTCCCCGGTCACCCAGTGGCCGTTGTCCGTCACGGCCAGAAAGCGGCTGCCGCCCTCAAGGCTGATGAGGCCTGACAGACCGCCGATCTTGCGGTCGGAGGCCAGCAGTTCCAGTCCGCCGAGAAAGACAAGCTTGCCGAAGCGCGTTGCCGTGGTGCCGATTTGAAAGGTTTCGATGGGCTTTGTGCGCGTTGTGACAGGCTGCCCCTCGCTCAGAAGCGCCTGCGCGGCGACGGGAGCCGTCCAGAGGCCCACAGCAAGGCTGAGCGCAGCCGCTATTTTTGCCACTGCAAGTCTTCTGTCCGGTGCCCGTTCACTCCGCGCGTTCGCCATGGTGCCGGTCCGGCCGTCTAGTGGAGCGAATTTGACATTTGAGTCCCGCTCGCGGCTAGGCTGATGCTCAAATGTCAAATTCAAAAGCTCCACTAGAATCATAAATTTATCTAGTGGTTCTTATGATTCTGACATTTGCTCCAGCGCTAGCAGCAGGGGGATGCAAATGTCAGAATCGAACCACTAGCGGCGGCCGCCGGCGCGCTTGCGCCGCCCGCGTGACTGGGAGGCCAGGATGGCCTCGTCGTCGAAGAGGTTGGCAAGCTGGTCGGTCATCGCACCCGCCAGTTCTTCCGCATCGACGATGGTGACCGCGCGGCGGTAGTAGCGGGTGACGTCGTGGCCGATGCCGATGGCGATCAGTTCCACGGGCGAGCGGGTCTCGATTTCCTCAATGACGTAGCGCAGGTGCCGCTCCAGATAGTTGCCCGGGTTGACCGACAGGGTGGTGTCGTCGACCGGAGCCCCGTCCGAGATCATCATCAGGATGCGGCGCTGTTCCGGCCGGGCCAGCAGCCGGTCATGGGCCCACAGCAGCGCTTCGCCGTCGATGTTTTCCTTGAGCAGCCCCTCGCGCATCATCAGGCCAAGATTGCGCCGGGCACGCCGCCAGGGCGCATCCGCGGACTTGTAGATGATGTGGCGCAGGTCGTTCAGACGGCCAGGCGTCGGCGGTTTGCCAGCGCCGATCCAGCTCTCGCGGGACTGGCCGCCTTTCCAGGCCTTGGTGGTGAAGCCGAGGATCTCGACCTTGACGCCGCAGCGCTCCAGCGTGCGGGCCAGGATATCGGCGCAGGTCGCTGCGACCGTGATCGGCCGGCCGCGCATGGAGCCGGAATTATCGAGCAGCAGCGTCACCACCGTGTCGCGGAAGTTGGTGTCGCGTTCCTGCTTGAAAGCAAGCGGTGCCATCGGGTCTGTGACCGCGCGGGTGAGGCGGGCCGTGTCCAGCAGGCCTTCTTCCAGGTCGAAATCCCAAGCGCGGTTCTGCTGCGCCATCAGCTTTCTCTGCAGCCGGTTGGCGAGCCGCGCAACCGCGCCCTGCAGATGGGTCAGCTGCTTGTCGAGGAAACCGCGCAGCCGGTCGAGCTCGGCCATATCGCAAAGCTCTTCCGCCGTCACCGTCTCGTCGAACTGGGTGGTGAAGACGCGGTAGTCGGTCTCCGGCCGGTTGGAGAAGGGCAGGTCCGGGCGTTCGCTCTCGCCGGGCTCTTCGGAATCCTCCGCCATGTCCTGTTCGGCGAAGTCCTCCATGTCGGCTTCGGCGGCGTCCGTGTCGCCGCTGTCCTCTTCCTCGCCGGAGAGTTCCATCTCCTGCGGGGAAGCTTCCTGTTCGCCGCTGTCGTCTTCGCTGTCTTCTCCGGCTTCCGCCTCGTCGTTGTTGCCCTGGTCCTCGCTCTCGTCCGGATCCATGTCCTGGTCGAGATCACCAAGCTCGTCGCCCATGTCGAGGGATTTGAGGACGTCGCGGAGGCGCGAGGCAAAGGTGTTCTGGTCCTCGACCTCGGCTTCCAGCCGGTCGAGATCCGCCCCGGCCTTGTCCTCGATCCAGCCGCGCCACATGTCGACGAGCTTGCTGGCACTTTCCGGCGGCCTGGCGCCGGTCAGGCGTTCGCGCACCATCAGCGACAGGGCATCCTGAAGCGGGGCTTCCTCGCGGGACGAAATGTCCGGTGCGCCGGACTTGCGGAACCGGTCGTCCAGCATCACCGACAGATTGTCGGCGACACCCTGCATGCGCCGGGCACCGACAGCCTCGCAGCGGGCCTGTTCGACCGCCTCGAAGATTGCTCGCGCATCCGGGCCCTGGGGCATGTTCTTCGCATGCACCGCCTTGTCGTGGCAGGCAATGCGCAGGGCCATGGAATCCGACAGGCCGCGCGTTACCGCGATTTCGCGCGCATTCACCTTGCGCGAAGGTTCGGGCAGGCGGGCCGACAGGCCGCTGAGGCCCGGGCGGTCACCGGAAAAGATGACTTCCAGTTCCGCTTCGCCGGCAATCGCCCGCATGGTGCCGCTCACCGACTGCTTGAAGGGCTCGGTGGAGGGGGCGGGCTTGTTGCCCGGAAGGGAATTGTGACCTGGCCGCGGTGCCATTCGGAACCTCAGCTCATGACGACGTTGACGGAGGATTCCGGCAAGTCCTCGCCAAAGCAGCGCTGGTAGAATTCTGCCACCAGGGACTGTTCCATGTCATCGCATTTGTTGAGGAAGGTCAGGCGGAAGGCAAAGCCGACATCGCCGAAGATCTCCGCGTTTTCCGCCCAGGTGATGACCGTGCGTGGGCTCATCACGGTGGAGAGGTCGCCGTTGATGAAGGCGTTGCGGGTCATGTCGGCGAGACGCACCATCTTGGAGACGATGTTGCGGCCCTCGTCGGTCTGGAAGTGCTTGGCCTTCGACAGGACGATGTCGACCTCGTTGTCGTGCGGCAGGTAGTTCAGCGTGGTAACGATCGACCAGCGGTCCATCTGGGCCTGGTTGATCTGCTGGGTGCCGTGATAGAGGCCGGAGGTGTCGCCGAGGCCGACCGTGTTGGCGGTGGCGAACAGGCGGAAGGCGGCGTGCGGCCGAATGACGCGGCTCTGGTCGAGCAGGGTCAGGCGGCCGGAGGATTCCAGAATACGCTGGATCACGAACATCACGTCCGGACGGCCGGCATCGTATTCGTCGAAGACCAGCGCGACATTGTGCTGATAGGCCCAGGGTAGGATGCCGTCCCGGAATTCGGTGATCTGGAGGCCGTCCTTGATGACGATGGCATCCTTGCCGACCAGGTCGATACGGGAGATGTGGCTGTCGAGGTTGACGCGGATACACGGCCAGTTCAGGCGGGCGGCGACCTGTTCGATATGGGTCGATTTGCCGGTGCCGTGATAGCCGGTCACCATCACGCGGCGGTTATGGGCAAAACCGGCCAGGATCGCGAGCGTGGTCGCTCTGTCGAACAGGTAATCGTTGTCCCGCTCGGGCACATGCTCGGACGGCGCGGAAAATGCAGGAACCTTGAGGCCGGACTTGAAACCGAAAACCTCTTCTACAGAAACCTCAGTGTCCGGCATGGCCATGGCCGCAGTCGTCGTCTCAGTCATCAGTCCTCCGCAATCCCGGGCGGCCGGGAAGGGTCTTTGGGAAAAGCCGGCAGGACCCTGCAGGCTCTAAAGGAAACCGGCTTTTTTCAGAACGTTATACGCCTGAATGATTTCCCGCAGGCGGTCTTCGGAAGACCTGTCACCGCCATTGGCATCCGGATGGTTCAGTTTGACCAGCTCCTTATAGCGCGCTTTGATTTCGGCGCCACGGGCTGTGTAGGGGAGATTGAGCACATCCAGGGAACGTTTTTCAAGCGTTAGTAGCTTTCTTTCGCGCGGCCGGCGCATCTGTTCAGTACGCCGTTGCGCGTTTGCACGCATGTTGGATCGTGCATCGAAGCCGTCCGGACCGTCTGCGGCCTGCTTGTTGACACCCATCTTCCAAGTCGGCCGGTGCCCGGTGAGGCTGTCCTTCTGGTAGGAGCGCACGTCGTCGTCGCCCATGCCGGTGAAGTAGTTGTAGGACTTGTTGTATTCGCGTACGTGGTCGACGCAGAAATGGAAATACTGGCCCTCCCGGTTGCGCCCCTTGGGCGCCCGGTGCATGCCCGGCCGTTCGCAGCCGGGATGGTCGCACACCGGATGACGGTCCTGCTCGACCCGTTCCTTGTCCGGCTTAACGCGAATGCTGTCGAAGAGTTTGGAGTCCAGTTTCATGCGTCAGAATATCGAAGTCCGAGTGAGCACGGGCAAGCCCGCGGGGAGTTGCATTGTCCCGGTATCCAAAGCTAATTTCCGGGCGTCGGATGGCCAGGGCACTGGCAAGCCCGACACTTTATCAGCCGGGGTCGGGCCATGAAAGACTTGACCTTTGAGAATACCCACCCAACGTGAGCCTTATGAGCACAAAACAGACGATTTCCGCAAAGCTGACCGAAGCCTTCTCCCCGTCCTTTCTGAATGTCATCGACGAATCGGAAAAACACCGGGGTCATGGCGGCTGGCGCGAGGGCGGCGAGACCCATTTTCGGGTGCAGATCGCCTCAGCAGCCTTCGAAGGCATGAACCGGGTGGCGCGGCACCGGGCGATCAACGATCTTCTGGCCGAGGAACTGGCCGGCGGTGTTCACGCCCTCGCCCTCGAAATCCGCGCCGACAGCGAACCGGATCCGCGTGCCGCCCGGGTGGCGGACGTCTGACGGGCCTCCAATTCGGACGTAACTTTTCTGAGGCGTGGCCGCGAACCCCCACCCCTAGCCCCTCCCCACAAGGGGGAGGGGGATTTTTCCGAATTTGCCGCGATATCTGAATGCAATCGGCCGGAACCGAACTGTTTGCATCAGCCAAATCGCGAAGCCTTGTTCCCCTCCCCCTTGTGGGGAGGGGCTAGGGGTGGGGGTATCCCACGTTTGTGACTAGCCCTTCAAACTCCGACCTTCGCCGGAACCGGGGCTGCTTGCGCAGGTGCCGCAGCAGCAGGCGATTTCACGCCGGGAATCTGCCCCAGCGGCATGATCCTCAGCCGCGTGATGCGGTTCTTTTCCCGGCGCAGGACCGTGAAGCGGAAGCCGTGGAAGGTGAAGATCTGGCGTTCTTCCGGGATCATCCGGGCTTCGTGGATGACAAGGCCGGCAATCGTCGTCGCCTCGTCGTCCGGCAGGCTCCAGTCGGCGGCGCGGTTGAGATCGCGGATCGGAACGGAGCCGTCGACGATCACCGACCCGTCGGCCTGAGGGCGCAGGCCCTCCAGCTCGACGTCGTGCTCGTCGGCAATCTCGCCGACGATTTCCTCCAGGATATCCTCCAGCGTCACCAGGCCCATCACCTCGCCATACTCATCCACCACGAGGGCAAAGTGAGCCTTATGGCGCAGGAAGGCGTTGAGCTGATCCTGCAGCGAGGTCGTGTCCGGCACGAACCAGGCCGGGGCGGCAATATCCAGAATGTTGACGTTGGCCGCATCGCCGCCGGCGGCGTGCAGGGCGCGCAGCAGATCCTTGGCATGGAGGACGCCGACGAAATTGTCGCTTTCCCCGCGCCACAGCGGCAGGCGGGTGTAGGGCGAGGACAGGACGGCATTCACCAGCTTGTCCGGATCGTCGTCAAGGTTCAGCGCGACCATGTTGGTCCGGTGCACCATGACGTCGGAGACTTCCAGTTCGGCAAGGTCCAGCAGGCCGCCGAGGCGGTCGCGCTCGCCCTTTTCCAGGCCGCCCTCGATATGCTGCAGGTCGACAGCGCCGCGCAGTTCTTCATGCGGTGACAGGATCGACTTGTCGTCGCCGACATTGACGCCGACAAGCTTCAGGATGTTGCGGACGATCCATTCCACGCCGATGACGATCGGGCCGAAAACAGCGACGACGAAACGGACCAGTGGCGACACTGCCAGGGCAAAGCGTTCCGGGTTGGAAATCGCCCAGGTCTTCGGCAGCACCTCGGCAAAGACCAGGACCAGAACAGTCATGACGAGGGTGGCCAGGGCCACGCCGGCATCGCCGAAAAGCGTCAGGAAGACGCTGGTGGCGAGCGCCGAGGCCAGGATGTTGACCAGGTTGTTGCCGAGCAGCAGAGCGCCGATCAGCCGTTCGCGATTGGCAATGAGGACCATGGCGACGCGTGCGCGCCAGTCGCCGGTCTTTTCCATCTGGTGGATGCGCGCCCGCGAGGCAGCGGTCAGCGCGGTTTCCGATCCGGAAAAGAAACCCGACAGGAACAGGAGCACAAAAATGGCGCCGATGGCCAGCCAGAGAGCCGATTCCGTCATGCCTGCAGTTTCTCCCTGAGAAAGTCCGACACCAGCGCCGGGTCGACGCCCTTTTCGACAAAGGCTTCACCGATGCCGCGGGTGAGAATGAAGGTAAGCGTGCCGCGGCTGACCTTCTTGTCCTGGGCGATGATGTCGAGGAATGTCTCGGCCGGCGGCAACTGGCCCGGGATCTCCTGCATGGTCACCGGCAGGCCGACATCCGTCAGGTGCTTGTGCACCCGGGCAACGGTATCGGCGCCAATGAGGCCGAGACGCTCGGAGAATTCATGTGCCAGCATCATGCCGATGGAGACGCCCTCGCCATGGACGAGCCGTTCAGTCTCGTAGGCAACAGCGGCTTCCAGCGCGTGGCCGAAAGTGTGGCCGAGGTTCAACAGCGCCCGGCGGCCGGATTCAAACTCGTCGGCGGCCACTACATCGGCCTTGGCCTGGCAGGAGCGCGCGACGGCCTCGTCCCGCTCCGCACCGCCGGCAAAGACGGCCTGCCAGTTGGTTTCCAGCCAGGTGAAGAAATCGGCATCGCCGAGAAGACCGTATTTGGCGACTTCCGCATAGCCGGCCCGGAAATCCCGGAGCGGCAGCGTGTCGAGAATGGCAGTGTCGGCCAGCACCAGCGCCGGCTGATGGAACGCGCCGATCAGGTTCTTGCCGTGTCTTGAATTGATGCCGGTCTTGCCGCCGACGGAACTGTCCACCTGCGCCAGCAGTGTTGTCGGCACCTGAATGAAGGTCATGCCACGGCGCACGGCCGAGGCGACAAAGCCCGTCAGGTCGCCGACGACGCCGCCGCCGAGGGCAACCACCGCATCGCCGCGCTCAAGGCGGGCGGCCAGAACCTCGTCACAAAGCCGCTCGAACTGGCGGAAGCATTTGGTGCTCTCGCCGGCCGGAACCGTGATTGCCGTGTGCTGCAGGCCGGCGGCCTTCAGGCTTTCCGAAAAGGTCTTCAGGTGAAGGCTTGCGACGGTCTCGTCGGCGATCACCGCCAGGCGCGCACCCGGCAGCACGGCGGCGATTTCAGCCCCCGCGCCTTCCAGGAGGCCGCGGCCGATCTTGATGTCGTAACTGCGCGCGCCAAGATCCACCCGGACGATCTTCTCGTCCCGCCCCAACAACGCCTTTGCCACTACCGTATCTACCATGCCGTCTTGCTTTTTTCAGTTCATTGAAGTCCGCGAAGCGTCTGCGCTGTCGCTGCCGAAGAGATAATCCGCCAGGGTGACGACGATCAGGTCGACCACCGCTTCGTGCGGAACGTCCTTGGAGGTCACTGTCAGGGCCGCCTTTGAATAGACCGGTTCACGGTCAGCCATCAGCTTGCGCATGGTGCCTTCCGGATCCGGGTTCTGCAGCAGCGGCCTGGTCGAGCGACGGCGCACGCGCGCCATCACGGTGTCGAAATCCACCTTGAGCCAGATGGAAAGGCCGTGCTCGGCGATTTCCGCCTGGGTTGCCGCGCTCATGAAAGCGCCGCCGCCAGTTGCCAGAACCTGGGGACCTTCGCGCAAAAGCCGGGCGATCACCCGTTCCTCGCCGCTGCGGAAATAAGGTTCGCCATGTTCAGCAAAGATTTCGGAGACACTCATGTTGGCTGCGCGCTCAATTTCGGTATCGGCATCGAGGAATTCAAGACCGAGCCGTTGTGCCAGACGCTTGCCGACCGTCGACTTGCCGCAGCCCATGATGCCGACCAGAACGATCGAACGCCGGCCAAGGGCGTGCACCAGGCGGTCAAGATCGATGGATTTCGCATCTGTTCCGGCAGCCTCTCTTTCGGATGGCCGCGTGTTGTCGTTTTCTCTCATGGCGGCGTTTTAGCATATTCGGAAAAAAAGACACTGGGGAACGCAAGTTCCGGACAGAACTCCCCGCGGCTTGACGCGGCTTTGCCTTGCAAGCGCTGCCTGCTTGCGGAAACATTCCACAATCCGATTCGCCGGGCAGGCATCGGAGCTTGAACCATTGACGTGCCGACCTGGAGAGATCCGACGTGCCCACCCTGACGCGCCTGCTGCTCGTGCTGATCCTGCTGGGCGCGCTTGGATATGGTGCCATCTATTCGCTGGCCTACCTGGTCCAGCCGCGCGAGCGGGAGATCGAGGTGCGGGTCAAGAAGGAGGGATTCGGCCGCTAGGCCGGGCATCGTGACGGGTCATGGCAACCGGGTTCGATCTTGAGAATTTCCTGGAGATGCTGGCGGCCGAACGGGGCGCCGCGGAAAACACGCTGGCCGGTTACCGCCGCGACCTGGAGGATTTTTCCGGCTTTCTCGGGCGCCGCAAGCTCGCCGACGCACGGCCGGAGGATCTCAGAGCCTATTTGGGCGACCTGACCCGGCGCGGCTTTGCCGAAAGTTCGCAGGCGCGGCGGCTTTCCGCCCTGAAGCAGTTCTACAAGTTCCTCTATGCCGAAGGCAGCCGCGAGGACGACCCGACCCGTACGCTTTCCGCGCCGAAGAAGCGTGCCGGGCTGCCGAAAGTGCTGTCCATGGAGGAAGTGGACCGGCTGATCGAGACCGCGCGCGCCGAAACTGAAAAGCCGCAAAAAAGCACTGCCGCCCGCCTGCGGGCGCAGCGCATGTACACGCTTATCGAGGTGCTCTATGCGACGGGCTTGCGCGTTTCCGAACTGGTAGCTCTGCCGGTGACGGCGGCGCTCAGGGACGCCCGGCTGATCGAGATCCGCGGCAAGGGCGGCAAGGAGCGGCTGGTGCCGCTGTCACACGCGGCCCAGGCCGCCATGAAGGATTATGTAGGCCTGAGGGCAGCCGAAGGGGCGTTTGAAAATAGTCCGTGGCTGTTCCCCTCGCACGGCGACAGCGGTCACCTGACCCGTCAGCATTTCGGCCGCGACCTGAAAGACCTGGCCATCGCCGCCGGGCTCGATGCCTCCAAGGTCTCGCCACACGTGCTGCGCCATGCCTTTGCTTCGCATCTTCTGCAGAACGGCGCGGACCTGCGGGTGGTGCAGCAGTTGCTGGGCCATGCCGATATCTCGACAACGCAGATCTACACCCATGTGCTCGACGAACGGCTGAGAGAGCTGGTCGAAAGCGCGCATCCGCTGGCGCGGAAGTAAGCGTTCTGCGGGTCGCGCAGATGAAGAGGCAAGACCAACCTCTCCATCGTCATCCAGGCCAAGCGTAGCGCGTGCCGGGGCCGGGGAGGCACGAACCTGCAATCCTCATCACTGATACAAGCGATAGGTTCGGGCTCCCCGGTCCCGGATCTTCGCTGCGCTGCGTCCGGGATGACGGTGGAGAGGTTTCGGGTGGAGGTAGATCCGCCTGGCGGAGTACCCGACAAAACAAACCAGGCCCGTTTCCGGGCCTGGTTTGTGTCTTTGCTGAAAACTTCCGATCAGGCGGCGCGGACGCCGGAGAGGAAGCTGGAGATTTCGCTGCGGATCAGGGCGGCCTGTTCGGACAGCGAGGTGGCCAGCTGCTCGACCTGTTCGCCGGTCGCACGGGCATGTTCGGTTGCCGAGCCGACCGCGGTCATGCATTCGGCACCCTCGTGCGAGCGGGTCGAAGCATCGACCACGTTCTTGGCGATGGACTGGACCGCCGCATCCTGCTGCACGACGGCCGAGGCCACGGCAGAGGCAAGGCCTTCCATTTCCGATATGATGTCGGTGACCTGCTCGATGGCGCCGAGCGCATGGTTGGACGACATCTGGATCGCTTCGACCTGGCTGGCAATGTCTTCCGTCGCCCGCGAGGTCTGGTCGGCGAGCTGCTTCACTTCGGCGGCCACAACCGCGAAGCCCTTGCCGGCTTCACCGGCACGTGCCGCCTCGATGGTCGCGTTCAGCGCCAGCAGGTTGGTCTGGTTGGCAATGTCGCGGATGAGACCCATCACCTCACCGATGCGATCGGCGGCACGCGACAGCTGGCTCATCGTCTGGGAGGTGCCCTGCGCGCTCTCGACTGCCTTCTTGGCAACCGTGGTCGAATTGGAGGCCTGGTTGGAGATCTCGTTGATCGACGCGGCCAGTTCCTCACTGGCCGAGGCCGCCGAATTGACGTTCTCTGCAGCAACCCGGACGGCCTTGTTGGCACGATCCGCCTGATGCGAAACATCGTCCGCGGCAGCTTCCACGGCGGCCGAAGTCTGCGTCAGATCGGAGGTCGAGCGGTCGAGGCTTTCCAGTGCCTGGCCGACGGTGCCCTCGAAATTGGCAATCAGCGTTTCGAGACGGGCAACGCGGGCATCGCGCTGTGCGTTTTCCTGTTCCGAGGCTTCTGCCAGCCGCTGGCGTTCGACCGCGTTGTCCTGGAAGACGGAAACGGTGCGTGCCATTGCAGCAATCTCAACACTGCCCCTGGCTTCCGGCAGATCGACATCCACCTGGCCCGAGGCCAGTTCTTCCATTGCGGTACGCAGGCGGTTGAGCGGCGAGGCGATAGAGCGGCCGATGAGCACACCGAACACCAGGCCGGCCACCAGGAAGGCGCCGATCACGCTGGCAACAACAATAGTCGAGAAGGTCCGGACAGTGACGAGGTCCGCCTTCGCGGAAGCTTCTGCTTCGCTGGCAACCGTGCTCAGTTTTTCCAAGCGGAACGGCACGACGTCGAACTGGGTCTCAAGAAGCTCGATTGACTTGTCTTTTTCCGCGACGGCACCGGTGTAGGCATCGAAGGCTTCGCGATAGATGGCCATTTGGGTGGTAATGTCGTCCTTGATCTCGTTCGGCAGGTAGGCCTTTTTGATCAGGCGCTCGTAGCGGCCAAAGGCGACCTCGAAGTTTCCGAGTGCAACATCGTTCCGATCAAGAATGAATTTCTTTTCCGAAATCTGCACGTCGAGCATGACGGCCACGAGCTTCTCGAAGTCGGGACCGCCGCCGAAACGCATTTCCTTCTTCAGGCGCGTCAGCACGCCGTCCGCCGTCTCTGCGAGGGTGCCGCGAAGACCGGATTCGGAATCGAAGCCGATTGTCTTCTGAACGTTGTTGAGGCTTGTGAAGGCAAGTGCCGCGCCGTCGAGCGTCTCACGCACTTCCATGATCTCCGTGCTGAAGGCCGCGGCGACCGGTTTGGACGAGATGTCTTCCAGAACCTGGTGTGCTTGCTCTAGCTTGACGTCGAAGTTCTCGTGGTCCTTCTCGTCGGGCCGGGCCAGGTATCCCTTGCCGATATTGCGCATGCCGTTGGCAATGTCGGAGAGATTGGCGACACTGCGGGCCAGCTCCGCACTCTGGTCAAGCCGGTCGAACGCGCCTGCGACTTCCTTCTGGCTCCACCCGAAAACACCACCGATTGCCAGGAGGCCAACAGCGGTCAAAAGGCTCAACGACAGGATTTTCAACTTCACGGAAAGCCCGCCGATGCGAGCTAAAACCGAATGCCCAAACGTTTTCATGGATCACATGGTCCCCAGCCGGACTGTTTTTTTGCTGAGGCAATGATGAGGTGGAGAAGTTAAAGAAGCGTCCCATTTTCTGAAAATTCGAGCAAATGAAGTGCCAATACTTTGGTCAAAAGTAATACTTAAAGCTCTATTTCGAAGGCAAACTGGTGAATTGGCGTGCAAGCAGCCTCATCGTCAGAAGCTGCAAGGCACCGGCCCACCTTTCAGGTTACCGGTGTCCTGCCGGCGAGGATCCAGGCAAAGACCGGAAGGTCGATGTTGCCGCCGGTCAGGATCAGCGCGATGCGTTTGCCGCGGAAGCGCTTCCGCTCCCGCAACAGCGCTGCCAATGGCGCAGCGCCGGCGCCTTCGGCAATATTGTGGGTGTCCGTGAAATAGACCCGCACGGCTTCGGCGATCTCGTCTTCGCTGACCTGGATCATCCCGGCAGCGCCATCCAGCATGACCTTGAGGGGCTCTGCCTGCGGGTCACGGCAGGCGACGCCATCAGCGAAGGTGCGTGCGGTCGCGCTTGGGCGAGGTGCGCCCGCCTCAAAGGACACGGCGAAAGCGGGAGCATTTTCTGCAACAACGCCGATGATTTCCGTCTTCAGGCCAAGGAGATCACGCACGCCGATCAGGCCGCAAATGCCGGACCCCATCCCGACCGGCACGAGCACGGCGTCGATATCGGCGTGATCAAGAAAGAGTTCGTAGGCATAGGTCGCGACACCCGTGACAAGGTCCGGATGGAACGACGGCACGAAGGCATAGCCGTGCGAGTCGCGAAAGGCCGCTGCAATGGCCCGGCTTTCGTCAAAGTCTCGGCCACCGGTGACGACCTCGCCGCCGAAGGCCGCCATCGCCGCGTTCTTTTCCGCCGAATTGCCTTCCGGAACGAATATCCGGGCGGGAAGGCCCGCGCGGGCAGCGCCAATGGCCACCGACTGGCCGTGATTGCCGCGGGTCGCCGTCACCAGGCCCCTGGGCAAGGCGCCGCCGCGCTGCAGGCGATCGACATAGACAAGGCCGCCGCGCGCCTTGAACGAGCCCGTCGGTGTGTGGTTCTCGTGCTTGACGATGACATCGGCGCCTGTGCGCCTCGCCAGGAGCGGCCAGCGATAGGCGGGCGTCGGCTTGACTGTCCTGCCGACCGTTTCGGCGGCGTCTTTCAGGTCCTTCAGTGTAAACAGCATCGTGGGGCTCCCCTGGAAACAAGTAGCCCTTTCATGCAGCGAAAGAGGGGAGGCAGGCTTTCAAGAATCCGCTGTGAAATTTTCGGTGGTGAACCGCCGGGGATGCGGCACGGCCGGCGGAGTGCTAGGGTGCGGCATGATTTCAGGTGTTGATGGGCATAAGTGGCCGGGTCCTGCCTTGCAGGCGATCCAGGGAGCCGGCTGGCGGGCGGAACTGCTGCCACGGGCTCCCTATGAGGCGCGGTACACGCCTGAAGGGCCGATCGTCGGCTTCGCCTTCGATCCGCAGACGGGCGATCATGCCTTTGCCAGCGACAGGTCGCAGGCGTTCGAGGCAAGGCCCAACGGCTTTGCCTATCTGCCCGCCGGATGCGATGTCTATTCGAGGTCCGGAACGGGCGGTGAATATCTGCGCATCGCCTTTTCAAGGCTCGCGGGTGAAAAGACACCCGCGCAGCGGTTCAGCTCCGTCGTTGACCCGGCCGCCACGAAGGCTGCACATCGCCTGCGCCGTGAAATCCTGCTGCAGGACAAGAGTGAACCGCTTGTGGTGGAAGCACTGGTTCAGGATCTCGAAAGCGCGGCGATGCGACTGCTTTCGGGCACGGCGTCTGATGATCCGGCCGGACGATGGATGACACCGCGCCGTTTGAACCAGGTCGAGGCGCTCATCGAAGCGCGCTATGCCGACGCTCTGACCGTTGCGGACCTGGCCGATGCGCTCGGCCTCTCGGTGGATTTCTTCTCCCGCGCCTTTCGCGCCGCCACGGGACGCGCGCCCCGGGCCTATATCATCGACCGGCGTATCCGGCATGCGCGCGAGATGTTGCAAGGAACCGACGCGACGCTGGCCATCATTGCCTGTGCCAGCGGCTTTGCCTCCCACGCCCACATGACGCTGCAATTCAGGCAGCGCCTCGGTCTTTGCCCGAGCGATTTCCGGGGCCGGTGACTTCCGAAGGCATGGGTAAAAGTCCGGTAATCAGACCCGCGCGGCTGCCTCGGGCAAGGTCTATTGCGCTGCAGCATTCGCCGCCCTAAACTCCGCTGCCCAATTTTGAAGCACCGGACGCCAGACTATGCTGCAGCCTGCCAGCGACTATGACACGCTGAAATCCCGTTTTACCTGGTCTCTGCCAGCCCGCTACAACATGGCGGGTGCCGTCAGCGACCGGTGGGCGGCGGAAGCTCCGGACCGGCTGGCGATCCGCCAGGTGCTTGGCGATGGCGGAAATCGGGACTGGAGCCATCTGGCCCTCAACCGGGCGGCCAACCGGTTTGCCAATGCGCTGCTGGCCAAGGGAATTGCGCGGGGTGACCGGGTCGCGCTCCTGCTGCCGCAGATCCCCGAAACCGCCATTGCCCATCTCGCGGCCTACAAGATCGGCGCTGTCGCCGTACCGCTGGCCGCTCTTTTCGGCCTCGACGCGCTCAGCTACCGGCTTGCCGATTCAGGTGCGAGGGTCCTGGTGACGGACAGCGCGGGCCTTGCCAAGCTGGCGGAGATCCGCGACGGCCTGCCGGGCCTGGATCTGGTCGTCTCCGTCGATGGGCCGGACAGCGGCGTCGATGGATTTGACGCTCTTCAGGAGGCTGCGTCCGACCGGTTCGAGACGCTGGCGACGACGCCGGACGATCCGGCGCTGATGATCTACACTTCCGGTACCACCGGCCAGCCGAAAGGCGTCTTGCACGGTCACCGCGTGCTGCTCGGCCATATGCCGGGGATCGAGCTGTCGCAGAACTTTCTGGGGCGGGAGGGCGATCTTCTGTGGACGCCTGCCGACTGGGCGTGGGCGGGCGGCCTGCTCAACGCGCTGTTTCCCTCTCTGGCGCTGGGTGTTCCGGTGGTCTCGAATGCCTCGAAGAAATTCGATCCGGATTTCGCCTTCCACCTCATGGAGAAGCAGGGCATCCGCAATGCCTTCATCCCTCCGACCGCACTCAAGATGCTGCGCGCGGTGGACAGTCCCGCGACCCGGTTCAAGCTTGTCCTGCGCAGCGTCGGCTCGGCCGGCGAAGCGCTGGGCCGGGAAACCTATGACTGGTTCGCTGCCGAGTTCGGCTTTCCCGTCAACGAATTCTACGGCCAGACCGAATGCAACGCGGTGCTGGGGTCGGCCGCCGAACTTGGTGTCAGCCGGTCAGGGGCCATCGGCAAGGCAACGCCGGGACATGAGGTCGCGATCATCGACGACGCGGGAAATCCGCAGCCTGCCGAAACGCTCGGCCAGATCGCGATCAAGCGCCCGGATCCGGTGATGTTCCTGGAATACTGGAACAAGCCGGAGGCAACGGCCGAGAAATTCATCGGCGACTGGATGGTGACCGGCGATCAGGGGCTGATGGACGAGGACGGCTATGTGCATTTCATCGGCCGCGACGACGACATCATCACCTCCGCGAGCTACCGCATCGGACCGGGTGAGATCGAGGACTGCCTGTTGAAACATCCGGCGATTTCCCTTGCCGCCGCCATCGGCAAGCCGGATCCCCTGCGCACGGAGATCGTCAAGGCCTATGTGGTGCTGAAAGACGGCCAGGAGCCGGGCGCTGCGCTGGAGGATAATATCCGCGGCTTCGTGCGCGAGCGGCTGTCGGCGCATGAATACCCGCGGGAGATCACCTTTGTCGATGCGCTGCCGATGACCACCACAGGCAAGATCATCCGCCGCAAGCTGCGCGACCTGGCGAAGGCGGAAGGCTGAAATAGCCTAGCCCGTCAAGCGCCGCTTGAGCGCGCGCGCGCCGCGGCGCAACGTTTGCTCAAGATCGAGATCCGTACGGCACAAGGCCCGGTTCAGGATTTCCATGCGGCCATAGGTCAGAAGTAGCGTTCCTGTTTCCAGCCGGCCGCGCCACAGCGGCTCGATCATGGTATGGCCCGGAATGGCAAGGGAATCGGCGCCGCGAAAGCCGGGGCTCGCCAGATTTGTCTTCAGTGTTTGCAACGCGATCTGTGCTCCCGGCGAATAGCGGGCATAGGCCTCGTCGAAGGCGATCTTCCAGGAAAAGACCTTGCCGCCGTCGCAAATGAGCACAAGGGCGGCCACAAGAGTGCTGCCGGCCCAAAGCTGATCGATGCGTACCCCGTTCGTCCCGGCCCGGTTGGCAATTGCCTGGCGAGAGAAGGCTGCCGTTTCCGGCACGCTGAGGAGCGCCGTGCCGGAGCGGCCCTTCCAGCCGCCGGCTTCCAGATGCAGGAAGGCTTCGAATCCCTGGATGACGTCCGCACCCTCCAGGCTTTTGAAGCGGGTTTTGCCGTGATCGCCGAGCCGTCGCAGCAGGCGGCGCATTTCCTTGCCCCGCTTGCCGCTGTCGGCGGCGGCCAATTGGGCCTTCCCGTTCGCGTCGGCGCCATGGCTGGCGCGCTCCCCCTTTGCAAGCACCATGGTCCTGCCGGGCGCGGCCGCCGTCAGCCGCGCCGCCGACTGCGAGTGGAGCGGCAGGTAGGGAATGGCGAGCGTCCCGCCGGAGGCGGCTGCCTCAATAAAGACAGCGACCGTCTCACGTGACGCCTCGGGATGGATCAGCGGCGTTCCGAGCGGCGCATATTCCGTTGCCCAGGTCGTGGTGACGGGCATCAGTAGCCCCAGGCGCCTGCGGCCGACGGGAGCGGCCGCCAGCCAGCGTCCGGTGTTGCGTTCCCGAACCGCCACAATTGAGACCTTCGGCCCGCCCATGTTCTCCAGAAAGGGCCGCAGGAAGTCCGGCCCGAAGAAGGGATTGGGACTTAGGGCGGCCGCGCCGAGCGCGCGCCAGGCCTCGAAGGAGATATCGCCGCTCAGGGGATCAAGGGAAAGAACTTCCGTTTCCGATGTCGTGAGATCAATGGTCAACCGGCCGGTTCCTGGACGCAAAAAGCAATGGCAGCACAAATGTCGTGATATTGAGTTTGCGCCTGGCGGCCAGCGCAAGGGCAGTCGCCTCAAAAAGAATGGCAAGGCTGGTGGCGATGGCAGCTCCCGCAAGGCCCAGGATCGGGATCAGGATCAGATTCAAAACCACATTGAGGAAAAAGGTGCCGGCATAGATGCCGGCGCAGCTGTTCTGGTGCCCGGTCATGGTCAGAAGCGCATCCGCCGGGCCGACCGAAGCGCGGGCAAGGACGCCGATCATCAGGAAGGCGATGAGTTCGACCCCGTTCTCGAAACCGCTGCCGAAGAGGGAAAGCAGGAGCGGTGCGATCAGCAAAAGTCCGGCTCCGGCGGCCAGAGAGGGCCAGAACGTCCAGTGGGTGGCTTTTTCCATGTATCTGGCAAGTCCCTCGGTATCCTGGTTGTGAATGAAACCGGCAAAGCGGTGCGCCGAGGCTGCGCGGACGGCAAAATAGACGAAATGGACCAAAGCCAGGGTTCTGGAGGCGGCAAAATAGACGGCAACTTCATCCGGGTCCCGGAAGAAGCTGACCATGATGACGTCGGCGCTGGTGATCAGCTGCAGAAATCCGTCCACCATCAGCATGGGCATGGAGATGACGAGCCACGATTTCAGTTCCACCGTTCGCGGTCCAGCCGGAATGACCGGTGACAAGCGCCGCCGCAGATGCAGATACTGGTAGAGGGCAACAAGGGCGGTGGCCGCAACCGCGGCGGCGCTTGTCGTCAGCGCATCGGCCCGAAAGCCCGCCAGCACCACCAGGACCAGCAGAAGCAGGATGGCCAGTGGCCGCCAGATATAGGTCGGCAGCATGGCCAGCGACGGCCAGTCGTAGCTGCGGGCAATGCCGTCCTGAACCAGGCCGAAGGCAAAAAATGGCAGTGCCAGAAGAACGATGGCAAGCGGCTGGACGTAATAGGGCTCGATCAGCGGCCGGAAGAGGAAGATGAGGCCGATCCCGATTGCCGCCGCCGCGGTGCCGAGGAAAAAGGCGAGCTGCCGGCTGGCTCGCAGGAAACCACGCAGACGGTCGAAATCGCGTATCTGGCGGTACTGCGGCAGGAACCGGCTGGCGGAGGTGGAAAAGCCGCCGCAGGCCATTACGCCGAGCACGATCACGAAGGTCCAGGCAACTGAATAGATGCCGTAGTCATGCGCTCCCATGAGGCGCGCAAGGACGATCTGTGTCAGATAGGCAAGGGCTGCTCCGGCGATGCGGACCATGAAGGTGGACACCGCCATGCGCCCGGCCGCATGCCGCTCCGTGCCGCCATCCTTCAGAAAGTCGGCAAGTTGATCGGCCCCTTTCCCCAAAACCTGAGGCCAGGCAGCGCCCTGCAGACGCTTCGTCCAGGTGATGGGGGAAAAACGCACTTACCGGTCCCTTGTGAACAAACTTCCGTATTTGTGACATGAGGGACTTAATATTCTATGGCGAACCTCGCTGCCGCAACCAGCACCTATCACTCCTGCGTTATCGGTTCGAAGCACGGCGCCAAGGTCATTGAAATCACGGGATATTCATTCCGCCAAGTTGAAAAGGTTCCTTTGCGGAAAATCCCGCGTGGCTTGACAAGGATCGGCGAATAGGAACAAATAGTGAACATAGCACGATTCGCCTTCAACACCTTGACCCGGCCGAGTGCGATCAAGGTCATTTGCGGGCGGTTTGTGATCTCCTTGCGGATGTTGAGGGTTGCCTCCCCTTCGGTCCGCACATTGGTCCGGTCCCTGCTCCCGCCGCCAATCGCAGGGACCGGACAGTTTTTCACTCTGTCCGAATCACGGCTCCCTGCCTTGCGTGGAAGGGTAATTTACGCAACGTAAGAAAGATTCCGTTTGTTCGAGGCGAAGAATCCAATCAAGAGTAGTATTTTTTTGTTCTTGTTCCTTGGGTTTAAAAGGCATGTGATTAATTACAAGGAAATCTACTGAAGGTTTGAAGGTTACTGTTTTCCACTTTATCAATTGTTTCTTTTTTGGAATAAATTGCTTCCAATTTAACTAACAGTAAATCGGCAAGCCCTACCGTTTGGTCAACGGAATCTACTTCAGGAGGGCGCCATGAAGCCCCGCTTCTCAAAACTGAGCTTCCGGCTTCCCGCGATCATCGCTGGCTGTTCGGTCTTTGCCGCCCTGTGTGTCGGGGCACTTGCCTATTGGGCGAGTTCGACGGACATGGAAAAGCAGGCCGAGGAGCGGCTATCAGCGATGGCAACATCCAGAGCCAACGACCTGTCGCATTACCTGGAATCGATCGTTCAGGATCTGAAGGTCAATGCGGAGAGCCCCTTCGTGATATCCGCGCTGGCGGAATACAAGGAGGCCTGGGCTGCCCAGGACGGCGATGACAAGGCCATTCTGCAGAAGGCCTATATTCACGACAATCCGCATCCGACCGGTCAGAAGGATGCACTCATGAGTGCGGGAGACAGCGTCTACGATCAGGCCCATGCCCGCTATCACCCGTGGTTCCGCACCATGCTGAAGACCCGCGGTTACTACGACATCTTCCTCTTTGCCGAGGACGGTTCGCTGGTCTACACCGTTTTCAAGGAACTCGATTACGCAACGAACCTGGCAAACGGCGAATACAAGAACACCGACCTCGGCAACGCTTTCCGTAGCGCACTAAACGGCGCCAAGGGCGAGATCCATTTCTTCGACTTCAAGCCCTATGCGCCAAGCGCGGATGCGCCGGCGAGCTTCATGTCCACACCGATTTACGACAACGGCAAGCGCACGGGCGTTCTGGTGTTCCAGATGCCGATCGACAACATCAATTCGGTGATGGGTGACTCGACCGGGATGGGACAAACGGGCGAGGCAATTCTGGTCGGAACCGACAAGCTGTTCCGCAACGATTCCGCCAAGACGCCGGACCAGAACGACATCCTGAAGGCAAGCCTTGAAGCCGATGTGGTCAATGCCGCGCTGGCTGGCAAGGCCGGCATCGGCAACCTGGATAATTTTCGCGGGACGGATTTTCTGGCTGCCGCGGTTCCCCTCGAGTTCTTCGGCGCAAGCCTCGCGGTCGTTGCGATCGAAAGCCACGATGAAGTGCTGGCGCCGGTCGTTGCCCTGCGAAACCAGATCGCTCTGATCTGCCTGGCAATCTTCGGCACGATGATGCTGATCGGCTGGCTGGCCGCCCGCTCGATCGTCAATCCGATCCGCAGCCTGGTTCAAAGTGCCATGCAACTGGCGGGCGGCGATGTCAGCGTGAAGTTTGACGAGGCGAAGCGCAAGGACGAGATCGGTGAGATCGCGGGGGCGATTGCAGGTTTCCGCGACGGTGTCGCCGAGCAGGCCCGGCTCGAAGAGGCGCGCAAGGAGGAAGAGCATCAGCGCATGGTACGCCAACACCGGATCGAAGCGCTGATCGAGGAATTCCGGGCTCAATCCTCGGAAATGCTCGGAGCTGTCGATACGGCGATGGGCGACATGCAGCAGAATGCCACCTCGATGATGTCGGTGGCCTCGGGCGCTTCGGAGGAAGTCAACAGTGCGGCCGCGGCGACTTCCCAGGCGTCCGGCAATGTCCAGCTGGTCGCGGCGGCGACGGAGGAACTCTCCTCCTCGATCTCCGAAATCGGCCAGCGGGTGGAGGAAACAACGCGGGTCATCGCCGATGCGACGAGCCAGACCCAGTCGAGCACCCGCACCATGGAGATGCTGTCGACCGGGTCGGCGCGGATCGGCGAGGTCATCGGTCTTATCCAGGCGATTGCCGAGCAGACCAACCTCCTGGCGCTGAATGCCACAATCGAGGCAGCCCGGGCCGGAGAGGCCGGCAAGGGGTTCGCGGTCGTGGCGGCAGAGGTGAAGGAACTGGCGACCCAGACTTCCAAGGCAACCGAGGAGATTTCCAGCCAGATCGCTGAAATCCAGTCGGCGACGGAGCAGGCGGTCGCGGCCATAGAGGGCATCGCCGCGATCATGGTGAAGGCGAACGAGAACACCACCTCGATCGCGGCCGCCGTGCAGGAACAGGATGCAGCCACAGGCGAAATCAGCCGCAGTGCGTCGGAAGCCTCGGAAGGGACCCGGGCAGCAAGTGACAACATGTCCAATGTCAGCACGGCCGTCGAAACCACGGCATCCTCGGCCCAGTCGGTCGATCAGGCAACGCGGCAGGCGACGGACAAGCTGCGGGCGCTCAATTCCGCGGTGAACGAGTTCCTGCAGGAAGTCGCGGCCGCCTGAGGCCGCGCCACCGGATAGCGAAAGAGCCAAGACAGAAACGGCGGCCAGGCGGCCGCCGTTTTCATGTTCGTCAAAAATGAAGTCCGGGGAAGTCCCCGGTCAGGCGCTCAGGACGCGGCGAGAGCTTCCCGGTCCTTCTTGCGCATGCGTTCGGATGCCGATTTCAGCTGGCCGCAGGCGGCGAAGATGTCGCGGCCGCGCGGGGTGCGGATCGGCGAGGCATAGCCCGCCCGGTTGACGATGTCGGCGAATTCCTCGATCCGCTCCCAGTCGGAGCATTCGTAATCGGTGCCCGGCCAGGGATTGAACGGGATCAGGTTGATCTTGGCCGGAATGCCCTTGAGCAGGCGTACAAGATCGAGCGCATCCTGGTTGCTGTCGTTGACGCCCTTCAGCATCACATATTCGAAGGTGATGCGCTTGGCGTTGGAAAGGCCCGGATACTGGCGGCACGCTTCCAGCAGGGCTTCCAGGTTCCATTTCTTGTTGATCGGCACCAGCACATCACGCAGGTCGTCGCGCACCGCGTGAAGCGAAATCGCCAGCATGCAGCCGATTTCGTCGCCGGTGCGGAAGATTTCCGGCACGACGCCCGAGGTCGACAGGGTGATGCGGCGCTTGGAGAGCGACAGGCCGTCGCCATCGGAGGCGATCAGCAGCGCCTTCTTGACGTTGTCGAAATTATAGAGCGGTTCGCCCATGCCCATCATGACGATGTTCGTCACCAGACGGCCTTCGGAGGGAACGATCGCGCCCTGGGGCGTGTCCGCATGCGGGAAGTCGCCCAGCCGGTCGCGGGCAATCAGGATCTGCGACAGGATTTCTTCGGCCGTCAGGTTCCGCACCATCTTCTGGGTGCCGGTGTGGCAGAAGGTGCAGGTCAGCGTGCAGCCGACCTGTGAGGAAACGCAAAGCGTGCCGCGGCCTTCTTCGGGAATATAAACGGTCTCGACCTCGACCGGACGGCCGGCGCCGCGCGGTGGAAAGCGGAACAGCCACTTGCGGGTGCCGTCGACAGAGATCTGCTCGGTGACGATTTCCGGCCGGGCGATGGTGAAGGCCTCATCCAGCTTCTGGCGCAGGTCCTTGGCGATATTGGTCATCTGCGCGAAGTCGGAAACACCGCGGACATAGAGCCAATGCCAGAGCTGGGAGGCACGCATGCGCCATTGTTTCTGCGGCACGCCGATGGTGCCGAGTGCTTCGCCAAGTTCCTCGCGGGAAAGGCCGATCAGGGTCGGCTTGTCCTCGCCTGCAAGCTGGTTTGCTGCGGCGGAAACTGTCTGCGCGTTCGCATTGTCCCGCGCGATGTCGAGCGTAATCGCCATGTCGTGATCCGTGGTCTCGTCCGGCAATGTCTTCAGGCGTCTTGTCTCACAAGCATACGCACTTGCCGGGCACCTGTCCTGCAGGTCTGAATTCAAGCGCTCCCAAAACCACAAAAAGCGCCGAAAATCAAGTTTGACGACGCGCAGGGGAGCCATGCGTGGGCAGCAGGGACCACGCAAATGCCCGGCGGGCCAGGCTGGCCCGGCCGGGAAAGTCGCCAAAACGGAAGAGGAACAGCGCCGCTTAACGGCAGGCGCTGTTGGCTTCGTCGATCGCCGCGGTCACGCCCGACAGCGAGAACTTGTAGCTTGTGCGGGTGCCGCGGCTGGATTCGCCGCTGACGCTCATGTCGCGGCCGGCTTTCATTGCCGCTACGAGCTGAGCCTCGGTTGCCGCATTTTCCACCCAGGCGCCGTCATTGTTGGTGAACAGCGTGAAGCCCTTGCCGTCGATATCGACCGTTACGGAGGACTTGTCCTTGAACGGATAGCCGACCAGGAGACTCGGTTCGGTCGAAACACCTTCGGCCGGCCGGGTCGTCACGAAAAAGAAGACATCGCCGTGGTTGCGGTCGCCCGGCAGAGACGTTGTCGGTTTGGTCAACGCGTAGCACACCTTGCCGCCACCGCTCGAAAGCGAATAGGCAGCCCAGTCCTTGTGCTGCTTCAGAAGCGTCGGGGTTTGTGCGAAAGCCGCTGCACTCGAAACGGCAAGACCTGCGATGGCCAGAACCAGCGATTTTGCTTTCATCATCTCCACACCGTTTGGATTTGAGTTTCCGTCAAATTTTGTTCAATTGCCATCTGACATATAAACCTTGCTTTAATGATAACTTAAAGCGGGTTACGAAAGGGTTGAAGCCCGGCAATCGTTTTTTCCGTGTTTTGGCGCGCACGCCTCCCTTCCGCTGTCACGGCTAAAGGCGGCAACAGTGTGGCAGAGGTGGTTGACCCCTTCCCAATCAGCGCTTGCCGCTCTAATGATTGGAGCCTGTCCGGCAGGGAGTTTTTTGGTCTTTGGCGCAAGCGCAGTCCTTTTCCGATCTTATCGTCAGGGTCGCCACCGAGCGGGACAAGGCGGCTTTTGTCGCGCTGTTCGATCATTTCGCGCCGCGCCTGAAGGGCTATCTGATGAAGCAGGGGGCGGACGAAGCACTGGCAGAAGAGATCGTCCAGGATGTCATGGTGACACTCTGGCGCAAGGCCGACCTTTTCGATCCGAAGAAATCCGCCGCCAGTACCTGGCTCTACCGGGTTGCCCGCAACCGGCGCATTGACCGGCTGCGGCGGCAGAAGACCGCCGAACTCGATCCCGACGAACCGGCCCTGCAGCCAACGCCTCTGCCCGATGTCGAGGACGAAATGGATGCGCGCCTCAGGGAAACGCGGGTGCGCGCCGCGCTGGCCCAATTGCCCGAGGAACAGAAGGCCGTGGTCCGATTGGCCTTTTTCTCCGGCCTCTCCCACAGCGAGATTGCCGACGAGACCGGTCTGCCGCTCGGCACGGTGAAGTCCCGCATCCGGCTTGCCTTCGGCAGGCTGCGGCAACTGATCGAGGCCGACGAGGCCGTCGATGTGGATTAGACGGATCCTGCCGGCTCTCCTGGTCCTGGGCACATGTGCCATGGATGCGAGCGCAGGCGATCTGCCAGACGGTTTTGTCTATCTGCGCGATGTCGCACCGGATATCCGCCAGGACATGCGGTATGCCTCCCGGCAGAATTTCATGCGCAAACGCCTTCCCGGATATGACGCTGGCGAATGCGTCCTGACGTCGGCTGCGGCAAATGCGCTCGCCCGTGTTCAGGCCGCCGCAGCGCGCTCGCAACTGACCCTGGTGGTGTTCGATTGCTACCGGCCGCAGCGCGCGGTCGATGCCATGGTCGCCTGGGTGCGTCAGGGCAAGGGAACGGATCCTGCCTATCACCCGAATGTGCCGCGCTCGCAACTGATCGCTGAAGGCTATATCGGTGCCAAGAGCAGCCATGCCCGGGGGTCAACCGTTGATCTCGGCTATGCCTTTTCCGGAACGAATGTCCTCGGGGCAGAAAATGTCTGCGACCGCCGTGACGAGCAGACGGCCGATTTCGGAACGCCCTTCGATTGTTTCGATCCGGCAAGCCGGACGGCATCGCAGGCCGTTGCCGGGCAGGCAAGGGAGGCGCGGAAATCTCTGGTCGCGCTGATGCGCCAGCAAGGGTTCAAGAACTACCCCGGCGAGTGGTGGCACTTCACGCTCCAGGGAGAGCCTTTTGCGAACCGGTCCTTCGATTTTGTCATCGAACCGCGTTGACCCGGCGGTCGTATTTCAATCGGCAAAGATCGGGACAAGTTCGGAGAGTGCCGTGTCGGCATATTTGGAGCCGGCGAAGACCGAGCCGATTTCCAGTTCCAGCCAGGTCGCTTCCAGCGGCGCGCCGAAAGTGAAGCGGCTGGCGCGCATGTCGTCGGGCAGGTCAAGGTTCTGGCTGCTGCCGTCGGACAATCTCAGAATGACCGTCTTCAATCGCGCGTTCTTGCGATAGATGTCCCGGTTCTTGGCGTAACCATTGACGACCTCGAACCCGGCCAGGCGGCGCGGGCGGTCGAAAGCGATAAGAACTCTTTGTCCTGCACCTGTACCCGTCACCCCTTCGACCCAGGCGGTCGCAAGATTGCCGTCGGACAGGTTCCCCGGTCCGTAGCGGTTGCCGTATTGCGGGTCGAGTACGGAGCTGGCACAGATCCGCAGGCGGCTGCCGGCAGCCACCGCATCGCTGCAGGTGCCACCGCTGTAGCTGGGAACCGGCAGGGCCGCCGGTTCCGCGCGGCTGGGTGTCAACGAGGCCTGGCTCGTTGCCGGCGCGTCCATCGACATGGAGGATGTTTCCTGGGAGGGCTGAGGCGAGGTCTGGGGTGAGGCCGTCTCGCCGCCGCTGCGGCCGCCGAAATAGAATTCGCCGATCAGGGCCTCGTTGAGCCAGGGCAGCTGGCGCTCGCCGGTCGAGGAATAGACGGCCTCGCGCACCTTGCCCATCAGGTGGCGGACCTCAAGATCCGGCGTGCCGATCAGCCCGGCAAGGGCTTCGGTGAAGGGGCTGTTGTTGCCGGAGCCGTCCAGGGCAACGTTGCCCGGCGAGGTGGCAAAGGCGATCATCATGCCGGCGGCGTTCGCCTCGAGCCGGGCGAGGCCGTTGTCGGCGCCGCGGGCGAGCGAGCGGGGCAGCGGATTGTTGCGGCAGGCATCGAAAAAGACCAGCTTCAGCCGGGCCCCCGAGGCCTCCATGATTTCCAGGAGGTCGTCCGCCTTCAGGGCCTGTGCGGGCAAGTCGGTCGAGGCTTCGATTTCTGCATCTACCGGCAGCAGCCAGTTGCTGCCGTTCACCTGGACGCCGTGGCCGGCATAGAACACCAGCGCGACATCGGCATTCTGGGCCCTGCGGCCGAAATCCGTCAGGCCGTCCCAGAAGTCCCGCCGGTCCCCGTCGATGATGCGGACGATGTCGAAACCAAGGTCGTCCAGTTTGGCGGCGATCAGGTTGGCGTCGTTGGCCGGGTTGCGCAGGGCAGGCATTGCCCGGTAAGCGCCGTTGCCGATGACAAGGGCCACCTTGCCTGCCGCCATCGCCTGGGCCGGCAGGAAAAGTGCAAGGATCAGTGCCAGTCCCGCGATTGTTTTCAAAATTCCCGTCATGCAACGCCTCCCGCAACCTTCAAAGAAAAGCGTCCGGCGCGGCGGAAAGCAAGGCGGTATTTGGATGTTTCCGTTCCTTGATTTTTGCCCGGTTCAGGTGCCGGGAACCTTGCGGCCCGTACGCATGACCGGACCGCCGCTGACATGTTTCGGCCGTTCGATCTTCGGCGCACCGGCGGTGATCGAGCGTTCCATATAGCGGCCGAGTGCCCGGTGACGGTCATACATGACGATCGCCCCGGCCATGGCGACGTTGATGCAGAACTTGGTCGGAATCTTCACCACATGATCGCAGCGCGCCAGCATCTGAGGCGACAGCGAACCGCGCTCGGGTCCGAGCACATAGGCCGCCTGCAAGGGGTGTCCGAAACTCGGTAGGTCGATGGATTCGTCCGTCAGCTCGATGCCGACCAGCTGGCAGCCCTTGGGCAGATCCATGGTGTCGACGCTGTCCCAAGTGAAGACGGGCAGGTGCCCCGGGCTCTTGGAGGTGTCGGACGGCGGTGCCTTGCGCAGTTTCTGGTCCGCATCGACCGTGAAGAAGAAGCTGGCACCGAAGGCATGGGCCGAGCGCATCAACGTGCCGAGATTCATCCGTTTGGAGAGGCCCTCGGCCCCGACTGCAAAATAACCGCGCATCAGATTGTCCATTTCGATCTTTCGGGCCTCATAGCCCAAATCGGCCAGGATCGAAAGTTTCGCGGTTTATCCGGAATGCCAATTCTCCCGCCGGGCCACAGTTGCTAGTGTTCCTGCAAAGTTGCGCTCCAGGGCGGCCTGTCTGTTTCGAACCACGAGGTTTCCGTGAAAGCTTGTCTGTGCACCTCCTACGGTCCGCCGTCCGATCTCGTCATTAAAGACATTGCCGAGCCCATTGCCGGTCCCGGCGAGGTGGTGGTGCGGGTAAAGGCCTGCGCGCTGAATTTCTTCGATACGCTGATCATTCGCGGCAAATACCAGTACAAGCCCGAGATGCCGTTTTCGCCGAGTGCCGAGTTCGCCGGCCTCGTCGAGACGGTTGGCGAGGGTGTCACGGAATTTGCCGCCGGCGACCGGGTCATGGGCTACATGCGCTGCGGCGCGGCGCGCGAAAAGGTGGCGGTGCGGGAGATCGACCTCGTGCGGCTGCCGGAAGAGGTCGGCTTCGAGACCGCGGCGGGACTGTCGGTCACCTACGGAACGACGCTCCATGCCTACCGCGACCGCGCCGCTTTGCAGGCGGGCGAAACGGTCGCGGTGCTCGGAGCTTCCGGCGGTGTCGGCCAGGCGGCCGTGGAAATTGCAGATCTTCTGGGGGCAAAGGTCATTGCCTGCGCTTCCTCGGAAGAAAAACTCGCCTTTGCCCGCTCGCTCGGGGCGGAGCTGACAGTCGATTACTCTCGCCAGCCGCTGAAAGAGACACTGAAGGAGCTTACGGGCGGGCGCGGCGTCGACGTTGTCTATGATCCGGTCGGGGGCGACTTGTCGGAGCAGGCGCTCAGGGCGACTGCCTGGGAAGGCCGCTTCCTGGTGATCGGCTTTGCGGCCGGCGATATCCCCAAGATCCCGCTCAACCTGGTCATGCTGAAGGGCTGTGACATCCGCGGCGTCTTCTGGGGGGCAGCGCTGGAGCGCGACCCGGAAGGTCACCGCGCCAACATGGCGGAACTGCTCGACTGGGTGCGCGCAGGCAAACTCAAGCCACATATCCACGCGGTCTACCCGCTGGAGGAGATTGCCGCGGCGCTGGAGGAGATCGCCGCGCGGCGGGTGCAGGGCAAGGTGATTGTGAGGCTTTAGAGGGCGTTCTGCACGCGGCGGTCCGGGAGTATGCCGCCGATCCTTCGAGACGCCGCTGACGCGGCTCCTCAGGATGAGGTGGCAAGGGAGGTGAGCTTTCCGAAAACAGGAAAAACCTCATCCTGAGGAGCTTGGCTTTGCCAAGCGTCTCGAAGGATGGGCTCCTTGCTCAAACCCCTTGCGAAACCCGCCTCAGACAGAAAATTCTGCGATCACCGGGGCATGATCAGACGGTTTTTCCCAACCGCGGGCATCGCGCAGGACCGTCGTGCTTTTCACGTGCGGGACCAGCGGCGGAGACACCCAGACGTGGTCGAGGCGGCGGCCCTTGTCGGCGGCGGCCCAGTCCTTGGAGCGGTAGCTCCACCAGGTGTAGAGCTTTTCTTCCATCGGGGTGAAGTGGCGCATGGCATCCAGCCAGCCACCGCTTTCGCGCACCTTCTCGAAGAGCTCGGTCTCGACCGGGGTGTGTGACACCACTTTCAGAAGCTGCTTGTGCGACCAGACGTCGTGTTCGTACGGGGCAACGTTGAGATCGCCGACGAGGACAGCCGGCCGTGCGGTCTCCGCGTCTTTCAGCCAGTCCAGCATCTCGGTCATGAAATCGAGTTTGTGGCCGAATTTCGGGTTGATTGTCCGGTCCGGCTCGTCGCCGCCTGCGGGCACATAGAAATTGTGCAGGCGCAGGCTGGAGCCGTTGAAGGGGACGTCCACCGCCACGTGGCGGCTGTCGCCGATGGCGCAGAAGCCGCGCTTTTCGACATTGGTGAGCGGCAGCCTGGAGAGCGTCGCGACGCCGTGGTAGCCCTTCTGGCCGTTGATCGCCATGTGGGTGTAGCCGGCCTTGCGGAAGGCTCCTTCCGGGAAATTGGCGTCCGGGCACTTGGTTTCCTGCAGGCAGATCACATCCGGCGATACCTGCTCGATCAACTGCTCCACAATCGGCATGCGCAGGCGCACGGAATTGATGTTCCAGGTGACGAGCTTGATCCGGTCTGTCATGGGAATTTTGCCAAGGCTGTTTGAAGGGTCCGCCAAGTCATAAGGATTTGGCGGCTGCATGCAATCGAATTCAGGCCGCTTCCCGGCCATTTGATGCACCGGTTGCGTCGTGGCATGGAAAACGCGGCTCGAAGGCGATGGCCGATGTGACGGCGGCCGGAAACGCCCCTCAGTCCGGCTCAATTCATGGGAAAACGGCGCAGCCCGTCTTTGATCTGCCGTATTCCCGCCCTAATCGGAATTGGGAGCAAAAGTCTGTACGTGTTTATGCGTGGAAATCGTCAAATCGTCTACGCTCCGTTAGGAAATTCCGCGCATTTTGGGCGCGGATGAAAAGCCTTTCTTAACCCTGTCGAGGATGTTGTGCTGGTCGCGGTCAAGCAATTCTGTTCGGTTTTCGGATTTCTCTTTCTGAGCTCCTGTGCGTCCTACGACTTTCCCGATCCAACGCCGGAGGACTTTGCCGTTCACGGCATCGATATCTCCCGCTGGCAGGGGGATGTGGACTGGGAGGCCGCGCAGAAGGGCGGGGTTGCCTTTGCCTGGATCAAGGCGACGGAGGGCGGCGATCATGTCGATCCGCGCTTCGTGCAGAACTGGGTGGCTGCGCGTCAGGCGGGGGTTCCGCGCGGTGCCTACCATTTCTATTATTTCTGCCGTCCGGTCGAGGAGCAGATTTCCTGGGTCAAGGAGATCGTTCCCGTTGATCCGCAGGCTTTGCCGATCGTGCTCGACATGGAATGGAACGGGCACTCCAAGACCTGCCGCGACCGGCCCGAGCGGTCGCAGATCCTCAGGGACATGAAGGTCTTCCTGGACGAGATGGAACAGCACTACGGCAAGCGGCCGGTGATCTATTCCTCGGTCGATTTTCACCGCGACCGGCTGGTGGGCGCCTTCCGCGGCGAACAGTTCTGGCTGCGATCCGTTGCCAATTATCCGAACAACATCTACGAGCAGCGCGACGACTGGGTATTCTGGCAATACACGGCCGAAGGCCGGGTTCCAGGCGTGAAGGGCGACGTCGACCGGAATGCGTTTTTCGGCACCAAGTCGCAGTTCCGAAGCTGGCTTAACGGCAATCTGAAGCGATAGAGCGTTACTCGATCGCGATCTGGTGGGCGACGTCCCGGCCGTTGCTCACCGTCACCTGCGTGAAGCCGATCAGCTTGCAGAAATCCAGGAAATTCAGCTCTTGCGGCTGGTCCGATCGGGCAAAGAGTTCGGTTGAACGGGCAAGAGAAGTGAGCGAGGCGAGCAGCGCCCGCAACTGGTAGAGCGTGTCGTAACGCCCGTCTCCGGTGGCGACGATGATGAGTTTTTCAAGGTCACCACCCTTGGCGAAGAGATGGTAGCCCGGCGCATAATTCTGCTTGGCCTGCTGCGAGGCAAGTCCGATGACGAAAGCCGCGCGGGACCGTTCGGCAGCATCGGCTGCGATGGTCAGCCTTGAGACATAGACCTCGTGCGATTGCGGCTCGGGGTAGTAGTAGCCAGCGTGGGAATCGGCCGCCTTTGCGGGAAGAAGCGCCGCAGGCAGCAGGGCCGCCGTCAACAGGACGGCTGTGCAAAAGTTCAAAAGTCGTGACATGCCAGATGTTCCCCCAAATCGTGGCTATCAGGCAGCCGAATTCTTCCAGGTGCAAGGAAAATTCAGTCAGGCCGCGCCTGGTTGGGACTGAACCATTTCGCAATGACGGCAGATGAACCAGGGGAACGCTATATTTCTGCCATGATGCGCACCCACATCTGAAGCAGACAGGGCGCAGTTTTGGAGTTTTGAGAATGGTGACCCGCTTCTCACTGGTGCTGGCGGCTGCAATGATGGTTCTGCCTGCCGCGGCCGAGGCCGCCGGACCGGCCATTGCCTACACGACCGCAAACCTCAACATGCGCGCCGGACCCGGCACGAACTATCCCGTCGTTGCAACAGTACCGCAGGGCGGCGGCGTTACAGTGTTCGGTTGCACCCCCGATTACGGCTGGTGCGATGCCGCCTTTGCCAATGTGAAGGGTTGGGTATCGGGCAGGTACCTGAGTTATGGCGGCAACGGTGCATATTACGGCCGCCCGATCCCGTATGCCGGCGGCTATATCGGCGTTCCGCTCTACCAGCGCGACTACCCGGTCTATTCCGGCCCGCCCGTCGTGGTGCAGCCGGTCCGGCCCGTTCAGCCCTATCCTTACCGGCCCTATTATCCACGTTATCCGCGGTACTAATTCGGCCTTTCCGGACAGTTGATCTCTTCAGGCGGAAACGTCGGATGCGGTGGTGAATGGAGAACCTGTTTCTTCGTTCGTCCGATGCCGGGTCAGGTCCTCTGGACGGTATTTTCAGTCTCCAAGGTCAATGACGCAAGCTGGGCGCAAGCTGCGAGCGCCAGAATCGGCGTGCGGCAGACGACGGCTGCCTGATTGCCGTCGGCGCCGGATGCTAATTCGGAGACCAGACCATGTTGATCCGCTTTTCGCTGGCCTTGGCCGCAACCGTGCTGGCGGTTCTGCCGGCCGTCGCACAATCGCGCCCGGCGATCGCCAATACCACTGCAGATCTGAACATGCGCACGGGACCTGGAACCGGTTACCCGGTGATTATCACCATCCCGCGAGGAGGCAACGTGACCGTCTCCGGCTGCACGGCCGATTTCAGCTGGTGCGATGCGGCTTTTGCCAATGCCAAGGGCTGGGTGGCCAGCAAATACCTGCTTTACGGCGGCGGCGGCGCCTATCAAGGCCAGCCGATGGCAACTGCCGGGACCAATGTCGGAGTGAAGCGCTACGACCGGGAGTATCCGACCTATTCGGCGCCGAGTTACCAGGGCGGGCCGGTCTACAAGGGCGATCCGCCCGATGAGCCCGCGCCCGGTCCTGTCTATTCGGAAGTTCAGGTCTATGAAGCACCGCCGGTCGTGGTCGCTCCTGTCGGGCCGGTGATGATCCGGCCCTTCTGGGATTCCCAACCCGGCTACCCGCCGCGGTATTTCGAACACCAGGTCTACTGAAGCCGGGCTTCCGTCTCGTTTTCGCGCCCGTTCTACTGCGCGGGTCTTACTGCGCGGGTCTAGGTCCAGCCATGACCAGCGACCAGAACACCTTGTGCTTGGCATTGGGGGCATAGGTGGTCGCGATGCCGAACCGCGTCGCGTCTTTCATCAACAGAACCTGATTGTGCTTGGGGCTTTCCCTCCAGCCGGAAAAGGCTTCTGCAAGGGTCCGATAGCCTGCGCTGACATTTTCGGAGGCCGCCGACCTCGGTTCGCCGATCGAGGCCATGCGGCTGGCCAGCTGCTGGTTCGGGGCGAGCGAAGCCTGCACGGAGCCGGCCGCCGCCATGGCATCGGCCTGCGACTTGGCGATGGCCGAGAGCTGCGGGTCGACAATCACCGGCGACAGGCCATTGTTGACACGGTACTGGGAGAACATCTGCGCCGCGGTTGCGGTATCCACCTGGCCGTCGACCCTTGCCATGTCCTCATAGAACGGCGGGGTCTGTGTGCGCTCGCTCACGCAGGATGCGGCGGCAAGCGCCAGGGCACCAGCGCCGAACATCTTGAGCCAGGTCATGTTTTTCCAGATCTGCGACAACGATTTGCTCCCCACCGGTATGCGTGTCCTGTTCTTAGGCCATGATTCGTCCGTATCGGTAAGGTGATGAGGCGACATCGCAGCGGAATTGCGGCATAGGCGATGACTTCGAGGCTGCGTGACAGCCTCCGCACAGGTTTTCCTCAACCGGATTGCTCTTGAAGGACGTCAATCACGTAACATATAAAGTTACATGATTGTAATGGTGGCGGTGGCCGGATTTGTCCGCATTCCAGAGGAATTCCCATGACTGCATTTACCGAACCCGCAGATGTCTCCGGTTATCAGGACAGGACGGCTCGGCTCGTGCCCGGGCTGCGCGACCTGCACAGGATGGCAGCCCTTCTCCTCAGCGAGCGTGTTCCGGAGACAGCAGATATTCTGGTTCTGGGTGCCGGAGGCGGGCTTGAGCTGAACGCTTTTGCCACGTTACGGCCGGGCTGGCGGTTTCTCGGTGTCGATCCGTCCGCCCCGATGCTGGAAATGGCCCGGAAGACGCTGGGGCCGCAGGCCAGCCGGGTGAGGTTTGTCGAAGGCACGATTGACGATGCGCCGCGTGGGTTCTGCGACGGTGCCTCCTGCCTCCTCACGCTCCATTTTCTGCCGGAAGAAGAACGATTGCGGACATTGCGGGAGGTTCACAGGCGCCTGAAACCCGGAGCTCCACTTGTCGTGGCCCATCACAGTTTCCCGACTGGGGAAGGGGACAGAGACAGGTGGCTTGCAAGGTACAGGGCCTTTGCTGTTGCCTCCGGTGTCCCTTCGCCTGAAAAGGCGCAAGCGGCCATGAAGGAAAGACTGCCGGTGCTTTCTCCGGAACAGGATGCGGACCTTCTGCGGCAGGCCGGGTTTGCCGGCGTCGAACTCTTCTATGCCGGTCTCACCTTCAGGGGATGGGTTGGATACCGCAACTGAAGCGGAAAAAACCAGCCCGTCGGAACGGGCTGGCAAGGCTGCATGAGGCTTTTTGATTAGCCTTTCAGGGAGCTCTGAAATTATCGGTTGGAGGCTTCCAGCACGTCCTCGAAAGTCCGGAGGCCGGTCGTCGGCGCGCAGACAAGCACGGACATGTTGCCGGGGGCGTGCTGGTTCTTCCACATCTTGGTATGGGCCTTGGGGATCTGGTCCCAGGGAAACACTTCGGACATGTACGGATCGATGCGGCGTTCGATCATCAGCTTGTTGGCTGCCGATGCCTGCTTCAGGTGGGCAAAGTGCGAGCCCTGCAGCCGCTTCTGGTGCATCCACATGTAGCGGACGTCGAAGGTGCAGTTGAACCCGGAGGTGCCGGCGCAGATCACGACCATGCCGCCCTTCTTGCAGACCAGGGTCGAGACCGGGAAGGTCGCTTCGCCCGGATGCTCGAAGACGATGTCGACGTTGTTGCCCTTGCCGGTGATGTCCCAGATCGCCTTGCCGAACTTGCGGGCTTCCGCGAACCAGTCGGCATATTCGGGTGAGCCGACCTTCGGCAGCTGACCCCAGCAGTTGAAGTCCTTGCGGTTGATGACGCCCTTGGCGCCGAGATCCATGACGAACTGGCGCTTGTCCTCGTCCGAAATGACACCGATGGCATTGGCGCCGGCCGCGGTGATCAGCTGGATGGCATAGGAACCGAGACCGCCGGACGCGCCCCAGACCAGCACGTTTTGTCCGGGCTTCAGCTCATGCGGGTGATGGCCGAACAGCATGCGGTAGGCGGTTGCCAGCGTCAGCGTGTAGCAGGCGCTTTCTTCCCAGGTCAGGTGCTTTGGCCGCGGCATCAGCTGCTGGGCCTGAACGCGGGTGAACTGGGCGAAGGAGCCGTCCGGCGTCTCGTAGCCCCAGATGCGCTGGGACGGAGAGAACATCGGGTCGCCGCCGTTGCATTCCTCGTCGTCGCCATTGTCCTGGTTACAGTGGACCACGACCTCGTCACCGACCTTCCAGCGCTTGACCTTGTCGCCCACGGCCCAGACGATGCCGGAGGCATCGGAACCGGCGATGTGATAGGCGGCGCCGTGGCCATCGAAGGGGCTGATCGGCTGGCCGAGACCGGCCCAGATGCCGTTGTAGTTGACGCCGGCAGCCATCACGAGAACCAGAACCTCGTTGCTGTCCAGCTCCCAGGTCGGCACGACCTCGAGCTGCATCGCCTCTTCCGGCGGGCCGTGACGCTCGCGGCGGATTGTCCAGGCATACATGTTCTTCGGGACATGACCGAGTGGCGGGATCTCGCCGATCTCGTAAAGATCTTTCACCGGAGCGTCCTCTCGCGTTCGGTTGTCGTTGGCTTCGGCTGCTGCTGTCATTCTTCCCCTCCCAGGGCGTATTTGGCCTTAGAATTTCGCATTTGCACAAGGCATAATCGGACAAATCCCCGATTTTGCGCAACTATTGTTCAAAAACGGGCATCGTTCTATACGACTATTGCTTAACTTGCGTTTTGATGCCAAGCATATTTTGCATTGCACATAGGGGTTTCGCAGTCGCGTAATCTCCTGCACACTGCTGACCGTTTGGGAGAACGGGCCGACGCAGTGCTGCTGAAAAAAGAAAAACAGGCAGTCAAAAGGCCTTAGGAGGACTATCGTATGAGTGGACCGGGTGAGAGCCGACCGGAGAGAGACCGTCCCTGGATTTTCCGGACCTATGCAGGTCACTCGACCGCAGCAGAATCGAACAAGCTCTACCGTGGCAATCTTGCCAAGGGTCAGACCGGCCTTTCCGTCGCCTTCGATCTGCCCACGCAGACGGGGTACGATCCGGACGATCTTCTGGCGCGCGGCGAGGTCGGCAAGGTCGGCGTGCCGGTGGCTCATCTCGGCGACATGCATGCGCTGTTCCGGGATATCCCCCTGGAGCGCATGAACACCTCCATGACAATCAATGCGACCGCGCCATGGCTGCTGTCGCTTTATATTGCCGCGGCCGATGAGCAGGGGGCAGACCGCAAGCTGCTCAACGGCACCACTCAGAACGACATCATCAAGGAATATCTCTCCCGCGGCACCTATGTGTTCCCGCCGGCGCCGTCGTTGAGGCTGACCACGGACGTGATCGCCTGGACCTATTCCAACATGCCCAAGTGGAACCCGATGAATGTCTGCTCCTACCATCTGCAGGAAGCAGGCGCGACGCCGGTACAGGAGCTGTCCTTCGCGCTGGCGACAGCGGTCGCGATCCTCGATTCCATGAAGGCGAGCGGCGCCATTCCGGACGAGGACTTTCCGAAAGCCGTCGGCCGGATCTCCTTCTTCGTCAATGCGGGCATGCGGTTCATCACGGAGATGTGCAAGATGCGCGCCTTCACCGAACTCTGGGACGAGATCTGCCGTGACCGCTACGGCGTCGAAGACGAGCGTTACCGCCGCTTCCGCTATGGTGTCCAGGTGAACTCGCTGGGACTTACCGAACCGCAGCCGGAGAACAACGTCTACCGCATCCTGATCGAGATGCTGGCGGTGGTGCTTTCAAAGAACGCCCGCGCCCGCGCCGTGCAACTGCCGGCCTGGAACGAGGCGCTTGGCCTGCCGCGGCCTTTCGACCAGCAATGGTCGCTTCGCATGCAGCAGATCGTCGCCTATGAAACGGATCTTCTGGACTATGCCGACATCTTTGACGGCTCGGCGGAAATCACCCGCAAGGTGGAAGAGCTGAAGGCCGAAGCGCGCGAGGAGCTGGCCCGGATCGATGCCATGGGCGGCGCGGTTGCCGCGATCGATTCAAGCTACATGAAGCGTCAGCTCGTCGAAGCCAATTCCGCCCGTCTTGCCGCCATCGAAGCGGGCGAGCAGGTGGTCGTCGGCGTCAACAGGTGGGTCGAAAGCGAGCCATCGCCGCTGGCTGCCGGCGAAGACGGCGGCATCCTGAGCGTCGCCGAAGATGTCGAGGAAGAGGCGGTCGAAAAGATCAAGGCCTGGCGCGATGCCCGCGGCAGCGCGGCAGTCGAGGCCGCCCTGGCAGAGTTGAAGGCCGCTGCCCAGGAAGGCCGCAACATCATGGAACCGTCGATTGCCGCCGCGAAGGCGGGCGTGACCACAGGCGAATGGGGCCGGACCCTGCGCGAGGTCTTCGGCGAATACCGCGCTCCGACCGGCGTCGGTCAATCCGCCCGGGATGGGGCAGGCGATCTGGCGGAAGTCCGCCGGAACGTCGAAAGCGTCTCCAAGGTTCTCGGCCGGAGGCTGAAATTTCTTGTCGGCAAGCCGGGCCTCGACGGCCATTCCAATGGCGCGGAGCAGATTGCAGTCAGGGCGCGCGATTGCGGCATGGAGGTCGTCTACGAAGGCATTCGCCTGACCCCGGCGCAGATCGTCAATGCCGCCGTGGAAGAAGACGTGCACGTCATCGGCCTTTCCATCCTTTCCGGATCCCACCTGGCGCTCGTGCGCGATGTCATGGACCGGCTCCGATCCTCCGGCGCGGACGACATTCCGGTGGTTGTCGGCGGCATCATCCCCGAGGAAGACGCGGCCCGCCTGAAGGCCATGGGTGTCGCGGCCGTCTATACGCCGAAGGATTTCCAGCTCACCGATATCATGGCGGATGTCGTCGGCATCGTCGGAAGCCGGGCGGAAAAGGCCGCCTGAGGCCGCCTGAAGACCTCTTTCATGTAGAACCTGCCCGCGTGCTCGACATGCGGGCAGTTCAATTTCCGGACGAATAAAATTTACTTAGTATTCAATGCGTTGTAGCTGCGGCAGATGCTGCCCTGCTTCAATATTTATTTAGTTTTTGTGGTTAAATGTTGCTGCCTATGACTGGAATACGGTGGTGATTGCGGCATGGCGTTCAAGCCAGCGGAAAGACTCTCCCGGATTTTTCTTCTGTACCGGGACGGCACGAGCCTTCGGCAGCAGATTGCGTGCCTGGCCGCCGGGCTGTGCATCCTGTCGGTCACAATAGCCGCCGTCGGCGCATCCTACATCACCCGTAACGAAACCATCCGCGAAAGCCGCGCGGACCTGACCCTGATCGCCCGGACCATGGCGCAGCGGCTCGATCAGACGATGTTCGACCGGTACCGCGAAGTGCGCAATCTGGCGGAGATGGAGTTGCTTCGTCCCGTCTGGACACGCGATCCGGACGCCATCCGGCAAATCCTCGATCAGTTGCAGACCAGTTTGCCGCAATATGCCTGGATCGGCTTTGCCGCTCCCGACGGCACAGTCGTGGCGGCAACCAAGGGCATGATTGAAGGCGTTTCCGTCGCCGAGCGCCCCTGGTTCATGAACGGTCTGAAAGGACCGGCGGTCGAGGACGTGCATCCAGCCAAACTGCTTGATCGCCTGCTGCGGACGTCGCCGGACCAGGCACCTTTCCGCTTCGTCGATGCGGCCATGCCCGTCCGCGATGAAACGGGGGCTCTCGTCGGTGTGCTCGGCGCCCATATGAGCTGGACCTGGGCGGAAGATACCCGTCACGACATTCTGGAAAACAACCTCGGCAAGGAAGGGCTCGAGCTTTTCGTGCTTGCCAGGGACAACACCGTCCTGTTGGGAGATCAGGCTGCCGGCGCGCCGGGGCCGGAAGATGCGGGTGAGTTCGAGGCAAACGATCCTGACATGCTGGTCGCGGTGGTGGAAACGTCGGGCCTTGGCGATTATCCGGGTCTCGGCTGGAAGATCGCCGCCAAGCAACCGCTGCAGGTCGTGTCGCAGCACGTTTCGGAGCTTTTGCTGAACATATTCCTGATCGGTCTCGCAGTTGCCTTTCTGGCGGCAATCGTGGCCTGGCAGGCGTCGAAAACCGTATCGAGGCCGCTGCTTGATCTCGTCAATGCACTTGACAAGATCGGCCGTGACGAGACTGAAACAACGGTGCCGCGCCAACAGGGATTCCGGGAACTCGCTCAGGTTTCCGCATCCGTCCGATCCCTGTTGCGCCGCTTGGGCATTGTCGAGGAAAGCAAGAAGTCCGCACTCAGCAAGCTTGCGGATCTGCGGGACGAATACAGCCGGCAGCTTCGTTCCAGCGAGGAACGGAACCGGCAGCTGGGGGCCGATATCCATAACCTCAGGGCGCTTGCGGAAGTGGATCCGCTGTCGGGACTTTTGAACAGGCGCGCCTTTCAGCCGTTCCTGGACGATACCTGGGCCAACTTTCGGCGCCATAAGCGACGTTTCAGCATCCTGATGATCGATGCCGATCACTTCAAGGCGGTGAACGACCGTCATGGTCACCGGGCCGGGGACGACGTCATTCGGGCCATCGGCAAGGTCATCTCTGATGAGATCAGGACGACGGACAAGGCGGCCAGGTTCGGGGGCGAGGAATTCATTATTCTTCTGCGGGAAAACGATGCTGCCGGGGCGTGCATCCTGGCGGAACGGGTGCGCAGAAAGATCGAGGACCTCACGATCGTTTCCGGTGCCGAGGAGATTTCGGTCACGGTCAGCATCGGTCTTGCGGTTGCCCTGGCCGAGGACCGCGATGCCGAAGATACGGTCGCCCGGGCCGACAGGGCGCTCTACATTGCCAAATCGTCCGGCCGCAACCGCGTCAGTGTCGATCACCTCGCCGACAGGTCCCAATCCGCCTAATCGATTGCCATTGGTGAAACAACGGATTAACCTTGCGTAAAGCTTTGTTAACCCTTTGTTGAGACAGTCGGAGGGTTCCGCCAGAAGGCGGCAATTCTCTGATGGCCAGGAGGCCGGAATGGCGACGATCGAAAGGCCGCAATCGGCCCAGGTCGTGGCGCATGCGACAGAGTATCCCGCGGACAGAGACGGTGACGGCACCGGCTATGACCGCAGAAAAAAGCGTGACACCGCAGAGCGCCACGAAAATATTTCCGGAGGGTCCGAGGACAATCCGGCGGTTCTCATTGACGCGCATCACACAGTCAACCACGTTCTGGACGGCGTTGCCGCCTATCGGGCCGCCGCGCTGCAGGTCATGGAACCCGGCATCGACCATGGGCCAGTGCATCCCCTGCGCGGTCCCATCAACCGGCTGCCGGCGGAAAACATCCGGCATGCCTATGAAGATCACGATGACGGCAAGACACCGCACGAGGTGAACCTGGCGACATGATCTTGGCCAAAATGCCTAGACGGATACGTTTTCTCCACCCAAGCTCTTGATCTCTACGGGTCACAAACCATATCGCTGCCCGTTGCGTGTTTGTGCGTATGCTTCCGAGCGAAGATGCGGACTTTCCTGGGGGCTCATTGAAGATGGTGGAAACGGTAGTTCATCTGGCGGCGCAGAACCTGCTGTCGCCGATCATCCTGTTTTTTGCGTTGGGGGTGGCGGCGGCGCTTGTACGCTCAGACTTGTCCTTTCCCGAGGCGGCTGCAAAAGCCCTGTCGATCTATCTGCTTTTTGCCATCGGCTTCAAGGGAGGGGTGAGCGTCAGCGCGCATGGCATCGATGCGACGCTCGTCTGGTCGCTCATCGCAGGCGTGTGCCTGTCCTTTCTATTGCCGTTTGCGGCGTTCGGAATGTTGCGGGCCATGACGCGTCTGGGAACGCTGGATGCCGCCGCCGTTGCCGGCCACTACGGCTCGATATCCATCGTGACCTTCGTTGCGGCAACCTCGGTGCTGCAAAGCCAGAACATTGCCGGCGAGGGATACCTCGTTGCCGTTGCAGCCGCCATGGAAGCTCCGGCCATCCTGTCCGCCCTCTGGCTCGCCGCCCGTTTTGCCCTTCCGGGCGAGCGCGACAATCGCGGCGGGGGGACGCAGGGCCTGTGGCGGGAAATTCTCTTCAACGGCTCCATTGTTCTGCTCGTCGGTTCCTTTGTCATCGGCTTCGTATCCGGACCGAAAGGCCTTGCCGACATCGAAAGCTTCATCGTTTCGCCCTTCAAGGGTGTCCTCTGCCTGTTTCTTCTCGACATGGGTCTCGTGGCCGGACGGGGCCTCAGGGCGAGTGCACACCAGCTCCGCCCCGGACTGATCCTGTTCGGGATCCTGATGCCGATTGTGGGCGCGTTTGCCGGCGCGGTGACCGCCACCCTGATCGGCCTGTCGACGGGCGGCACGGTGCTCTTCATGACGCTGGCGGCCTCCGCTTCCTATATCGCCGTGCCGGCGGCGATGCGCGTGGCGCTGCCGGAAGCAAATCCCTCGATCTATCTGACGATGTCGCTCGGCATCACGTTCCCTTTCAATCTCACGCTCGGCATTCCGCTCTATCTGAGCGCCGCCCAGGCGATCGGAGGATAAATTCATGAAGACGACAAGCGCCAAGCGGGTCGAGATCATCATCGAGGCCCCGATGGAAACCCGGCTCACCGACGCCCTCGATCGGGCAGGCGTAACCGGATACACCATCCTGCCGGTTCTCGGGGGAAGCGGCCGGTCCGGACGCTGGAGCCGGGAAGGTCAGGTCTCGCGGGCAGGCGGCATGGTGGCCATTATCTGCATCATCCGGCCGGAACGTCTCGACAGTCTTCTGGAGGCTGCCTTCGACGTCGTCGAGCGGCATATCGGCGTGGTGACGGTGTCCGATTGCGAAGTCCTGCGGGCCGAGAAATTCTAGAGTATGCCGGGGCCGAAAGGGATCCGTTTGACCGATTTTCCTTTTTGCGGACGAGGTGCTAAGTAGCGTCGAAATTCCGGTCCGGCAAAAGGTCGGCTCAGTTTCCAGGAGACCCGATTTGACATTCCCCGCGCACCTCATGGAAGGCTACGGCCGTTATCTCAACAAGGGCTTCGTCCGGTACAAGGAAACGCACGAGCGCCTGGCCGTTTATGGCCAGACGCCGGATGTGATGGTGGTTTCCTGTTGCGACAGCCGGGTCACGCCGGAAGGCATCTTCAATGTGGGTCCGGGCGAATTGTTCGTGGTGCGCAACGTTGCCAACCTGGTGCCTCCCTATGAGGACACCGAAGGCCAGCACGGCACCAGCGCGGCGATCGAATTCGCTGTCAAGGGACTGCAGGTCAAGCATATCGTCGTCATGGGCCATGGCCAGTGCGGCGGCGTGAAGGCGTTCCGCGAGAACGCCAATGCACCAATGGCAACCGGCCAGTTCATCGGCCGCTGGATCAAGCTTCTGGAGCCGGCGGCAATCGCCATGGCCTGCATGCCCATCGACAAGGCGGACGATCCGCAGCTTGCCATGGAATATGCCGGCATCCGCCAGTCCTTGAAGAACCTGATGACCTTCCCGTTCATCGAAGCTGCCGTTCAGGAAGGCGGGTTGCAGCTGCACGGGTCCTGGTTCGACATCGGTTCGGGCGAATTGCGCGTCATGGATACCGAGACCCAACGCTTCGCGACCATCGGGGCCGAGGCAGTGACGGCGGCGGAGTAACCCGCGGGAAAACTGACCGGTGGGCGATATCGCCGGTCAGGCGAAGCTTGGCTGGGCTTTCGAACGGCGAATGTTTCCGAATTCGGAGCTCAGCACCATCTTGCGGAACTTCTTCAGGAGCCCGGAATCCAGCTTGCCCTTCATGTCGAACATGATGGCCAGGGCCTGACGCTGGCTGAGAGCCTCCTTGTAGGATCTTTTCTCGGTCAGGGCGGAGTAGATGTCGGTAATGGTGATCATCCTGACACGCCGGGAGATCTGGTTACCGCTCCAGCCATCCGGATAGCCGGAGCCATCCAGCATTTCGTGGTGGCGAAGGGCGATGTCGACCACCTGTTTTGGTACTTCATCGCGGCTCAGCAGGATCTCCTGGCTGAAGAGCGGGTGCTTGTCGATGAGCTCCCGTTCCTGCACTGTCAGTTTCCCCGGTTTGTCCAGAATGCTCAAGGGGATCCTGACCTTGCCGAGATCATGCACCAGGGCGCCTAGCCCCAGCAGGATCTGTTCGGCTTCCGTCAGGTCAAGCGTCTTGGCGAAGGAAATCGTGTGGGCGGTTACCATCATGGTATGACGATAGGTGTGGCTGTGGTGGCACTGGACCGCGTTCAGCCACATGTCGATGCCGTCCGTTTCGAGCGACGCCTTGATATCCACGGCGCTGCCCGCAAGCCTGCGCATCGGCAGCGGTTCGCCGGACAGGGCTGCGGTAGCCATCATGTCCAGGGAAACACAGGTTCCTTCGACCGACTTGACGATCTTTTCCGGTAGATGTGCAGGCAGGTCCGGCTTGGAATACTCACCGAGGATTTCACGGACCTTGCCGTGCAACGCGGTGAACCGTTCCTCACGGTCGAGCAGTTCGAAGAAACCGAATTCGCGCGCCTGCAGAACTTGCGCACGGCTTTTGAGATCGACCAGTCCGAGGCGCAGGAATTCGGCACGGTCCTTGGCGCATTCCTTCAGGACGCCGAGTTGCACATGATCCAGATTCTGAAAGTCAACAATCAGAAGATCGCCGGGTTTCAGAGACTTTGACCCGATTTTTGAAAATGCGATGCGTTTGGCAGGGTAGAAGGTCGCAATTCTCGCGAATCGCGGCGTAAAGTCTTTGAAATCTGCTGCTGCGATGTAAATCTGAGCCATTCGCAATCGACATCTGCAAGAACTACTTGAGGTGAAGTCTGATGAGAATTTCTAAATAAAGACTTAGGAAAACCTGTGATGGTACTGTGGGTTGTGTTGCAGTGCAGCAAAGCGGGTGGGCCAGTTGTCAAGTATTCGCTGCCGGAAACGGTACGTCATGTCCCTCCAGGAGGAACTCCGGGTACCCTCGGCGGCCAACATGGTTTTACAGGGTGAAGGGGCGGCGCGGCGCAGCCTTCTAAGTCCGTTCCTCCCCGGCGCTTTCCTGTGTTGGTGCCGGAAAAAGAAATGGCGCGGGAAGATCCCGCACCCAATTCCGTTTTAAATCCGATATGCGCACAATGAGCACGTCGCGAAAATCTAGGTTCCGGCTTTTCGCAAAAAGACGTGCGTCAAAAAGGAGTTAAAGCGGGTCGCGTGAATTCAAATGAACGCGACGCGCTTTAAAGTGCCCGAGCCTGAAATGTGCGTTCTCCTGAACGCACGAAGTTCTAGGCCGCGGCGACGCCGTTCAGGAAGGTTTCCACTTCCTGCCGCAGTTCTTCTGTCCGTGTGGCAAGCAACGCGGACGCGTCCAGAACCGACTGTGAAGATTGCGACGTCTGGTTCACCGTTCCCGAAAGATCGGACATGCGTGATGACACGAAAGTCGTCCCCTCCGCCGCCTTCTGGGCATTCTGGGAGATTTCACCGGTTGCCGATCCCTGTTCGCTCACTGCGGAGGCAATCGTGTTGGTGTAGGAATTCACCTCTTCCATGATAGTGGTGATCTCGGCAATGGCGGTAACCGACTCGCGGGTCGCTTCCTGGATGGCCGTGATCTGTCCGCTGATTTCCTCGGTCGCCTTGGAGGTCTGGGTCGCCAGTTCCTTCACTTCGGCGGCAACGACGGCAAAGCCCTTGCCGGCTTCGCCTGCGCGGGCAGCCTCGATGGTTGCGTTCAGTGCGAGCAGGTTCGTCTGCTCGGCAATGGCCTGGATCAGGGTCACCACTTCGCCGATCTTGGAAGCGGAGGCTGCGAGGCCTTCGACTTTTTCGTTGGTGATGCGCGTGCCCTCGGTTGCCCGGCTGACAACATCGGTAGTCTGCGCAACCTGCCGAGAAATCTCGCCGATCGAGGCGGACAGTTCCTCCGCCGCGCTCGCGACGGTTTGGACGCTTGAGGTAGCGTCATCGGCTGAATTGAGGGTCTCGACAGCACTGTCGGCGCCCTGGCTGGACAGATCCGACAACCGGCTTGCGGTGCCTTCGAGCCCGTGAACCGTGTCATTGACCGAGTTCAGAACGTTGGAAACGCTTGTCCGGAACGCTGCGATCATGGTCTGAATGCGGTTCTGGCGATCGACGGCCTCTGTCTCGGAATTGCGCTGAGCGTCGGCAAGTTCCAGCCGCTCGACGGCGCGTGTCCTCAGTGTGCCGACGGCCTGGGCAAGGGTGCCGATCTGGTCCGTGCGGTCCTGGAAAGGAACATCCGCATCCAATTCATCCCGGGCGATATGCGCGGTAATCTCGGCAAGCTGGGTGACCGGCCGCAATTGCCTGCGGATCGCGAAGACGAGCAGCAGGACGGAGACCAGGATCACGGGAAGAACGAGCATCGCATAACGGCTCATCAGAACCCAGACGCCCGCTTCGACGGTGACCTTTTCAACGCCCGCATAGAGAATGCCGATCACGTTGCCCGATTTGCCGAAGATCGGCTGATAGACCGTGAAATAGTCCTTGCCCAGGATCGTTGCCTGGCCATGGAAGGTCTTGCCCTTGGTGACGACAGGGTAGACCGCGCCGTTCTGGCCGAGTTGCGTTCCGACGGCACGATTGCCGTCGCCCTTGACGATGTTGGTCGTCTTGCGCCAGAAGTCCCTGGTTTCCGCATCCCAGGCAAAAACAGTTGCCGTCTCACCAGTCATGCGGCCGATCGAGTCGATGATGTCGTGGCTGTCGAAGACCGGAATTTCCGCGAGTTCGATTTTGGTGACATTGCCGGATGCGTCCCAGGACACTTTCGTGCCTTCCACGCGCTCCTGAAGCATTGTGGCGGCGACCTTCAGGTTCACTTCCTGCTTCTTGTGGGCGGCTTCCTGCGCCTGGTCAAGGGCCACCTGGTACAGGATAAAGCCGACCACCATCATCGAAACCGCAAGCACGCCACCTGATACAATTGCCAAGGTGGACGTAACGCTCAGTCGAGCAAAGAAGTTTTTCATCGAATCACCCCAAGTCCTCTCTGCTCTTACTATTCGACTTGATTGGTAAAAATAGTAAGAAGAGCCTGTTCTTCGCAGTGCTTGCCGATTGCCCGGCCACTGCTGTTGCTCCCGAGGGAGACGGAAATCGCGTCGGGTCTGACGATTTGGAGGGGCAGGCTCTTTTCGTAAAAATGTCGAATTGGTCTGCGCCAACAGGTCTTGCCGGGCAGGCGCGTCGAGCGGGCGCCGAGCCGATGTATCCATCCCGGGTCGCTGAATTCATTTCCGGTTTCAGAGCATCAGCGGCTGGATAACCTGACCGCTGATGCGCCGGACGGGAGACCGGATACCGTCAACCCGAAGCTTCGAGACCGCTCAGATTGCAAACAACAGCGCGCTGCCGGCTATGACCAGCGCCGCCCCGACCCAGGCTCCGATGGCCGGAGCTTCTGTCGTGCGCCACCACATCATCGGCAGCATCAGGGCCGGGGTCGTGGCGGAGAGTGTCGCGACGATGCCGACTTCGCCGCCAGAGAGTGCGAACAGGATCAGCGTCATGCCGAGACCCATGCCGAGCATGCCGGACAGGGCGATGAGGCTGACGACGGGAAGGGTGAAGCGGCCGGCCGGCTTTACCCAGCTCACCGGCAGGCATGACAAGGCGAGCAGGCCGATGGCGGCGACGCCGACGCGCAGGCTGGAGGCCGCGACCGGGTCGACACCGGTCTCCATGATCGGCCGGGCAATCAGCGAGCCGACGGATTGCGAGAGTGCGGCGGCAAGGCCCAGCAGCACACCGATAAATACCGGGCCCTTGATATTCTCCCATTTGTGCAGCTGGGACTTGCGCTTGCCGAAGCGGATCGCCAGCAGCACGCCGAGAAACGTGAGGGCGATGCCGAAGAGCTGAGCCGGGGCCAGGTCTTCGCCCAGAACGAACCATCCGAGGATCGCCGACATCGGCGCATTGAGCGAAAACAGCATGGCCGTGCGGCGCGGGCCCATGCGGTTGAGCGTCAGGAAAAGGGCTGTGTCGCCGAGAAAGATGCCGATGAAACCGGACAGGATCAGCGGCAGGACCTGCGTCTCGCCGATGGAACTCCAGCCGGTGGTCAGCGCCACCCAGGCACTCAGCATCAGCGCCACGAGCACCATGCGGGTGGTGTTGAAGGCGATAGCGCCGAGATGTTGCGCCGGGCCGGTGGAAAGAAGCCCGGTAAAGGCCCACAGCGTGGCCGCGCCAAGGGCTGCGGCTTCAAAGAGGAACATTTTTACACTCGAAGGAGGTCGCCGGCAGAGGCAGGCACCGTGCCTGTCCAGGCCGCGTCGAAAAAGGCAAATTCCAGTTCGCTCATCCGCCGGAAAAGGGCTGCAACCCGGTCCTGGTGATCCGGATCAAGCTGCGGACCGATCTGGTCCATCTCGTCGCGGATCCAGCCGACAAAGGCCTCAAAACCCGGCACGGCATGAAGGTCGATCCATTCCGCCAGATAGAAGGCCTCTGGACGCGGCTTTTGCGCCTCGCGCAGGCCCCAGGTGAGGTAGCACCATTCAGCGCAGAGGAGGCAGGCAAGACCTTCTGCATAGGTGCCCTCGCCGGAGGCACTCAAGAGCAGACCGGAAAAGGCCCGTGTGACCGGTCCCTGAGCGGCGGTTTCATAGACCTCAGGTGCGACACCCAGAGCCGCGAAGGAACGCAGGAAGTAGTCGTTTTCTTCCGATGTCAGCAGCGCCAGGAAGGCGGAAAGCCGGGCCTTGGCCTTCATCGTCGGGGCCTTGGCGACCAGGTGCCCCAGCGTCGAGGCGAGATCGGTGACGAAGGTGTAGTCCTCGATCAGATAGCGGACATAGGCAGCATCCGGCATGTTGCCGTCGCCGATGGCCCGTGTGAAGGCATGGGCGGTCGCCTCGCTCCAGAAGGGTTCGGCGCGGGCTGCAAGCCAGCCGGTAAAGCGGGCGTCCGGAGCGTGAGCGCAAAAGTCGCTGAAGGACCCGTCAAAGGCAGAAGGCATGGATCTGAAACGCTGTTGCGGTTGATGAAGCCGCGTTGGCTGGAAGTGACAGACGTGCTGTTCTTTTTCCGGCCTGTCAACAGCAAACCTCGTGTTGACTGGGGCCGCAGGTCTGTCGCGAACCCTGAGCGGCAAACTCGCGATTTGGGGCCCGTCCTTCGAGACAGGGCTGACGCGCTTCCTCAGGAGGAGGGAGACCGAGGGAGAGGCGTGCAAATAAAACGGGCGCCGGAAGGCGCCCGCTTGGGATCTTGTCAGGCAGCTGCCTTTTTCGGGGTGATCAGGCCGCGGTTGATGAGAACCTCGGCGATCTGGACCGCATTGAGTGCGGCGCCCTTGCGCAGGTTGTCGGACACGACCCAGATGTTGAGGCCGTTCTCGACCGTCGCGTCCTCGCGGATGCGGGAGATGTAGGTCGCGTCTTCGCCGGCGCTTTCATACGGCGTGATGTAGCCGCCGTCTTCCTGCTTGTCGATGACGAGGCAGCCCGGAGCTTCGCGCAGGATGTTGCGGGCTTCCTCGGCCGTGATCTCGTTCTCGAACTCGATGTTGACGCTTTCCGAATGGCCGATGAAGACCGGTACGCGGACGGCGGTGCAAGTCACCTTGATGGCCGGGTCCAGCATTTTCTTGGTTTCGGCCAGCACCTTCCATTCTTCCTTGGTGTAGCCGTCTTCCATGAAGGCATCGATGTGCGGGATCACGTTGAAGGCGATGCGCTTGGTGAATTTCTTCGCTTCGATCGGGTCGTTGACGAAGACGGCGCGCGTCTGGTTGAACAGCTCCTCCATCGCTTCCTTGCCGCCGCCGGAGACCGACTGGTAGGTGGAAACGACGACGCGCTTGATCTTGGCGTGATCATGCAGCGGCTTCAGCGCCACGACGAGCTGCGCGGTGGAGCAGTTCGGGTTGGCGATGATGTTCTTCTTGGAGAAACCGGCAACGGCGTCGGCATTCACTTCCGGCACGACCAACGGCACGTCCGCGTCGTAGCGCCAGGCGGAAGAGTTGTCGATGACGATGCAGCCCTTGGCGCCGATCTTCGGCGACCATTCCTTGGAGACGGTGCCGCCGGCGGACATCAGGCAGATGTCGGTGTCGGAGAAATCGTAGTTCTCCATGGCATGAACCTTCAGCGTCTTGTCGCCGAAGGACACTTCGGTGCCCTGAGAGCGCCGGGAAGCGAGGGCGACGACTTCGTCCGCCGGAAAGCCGCGCTCGGCGAGAATGTCCAGCATCTCGCGGCCGACATTGCCGGTTGCGCCTGCAATTGCGATCTTGAAACCCATCTGTGACTAGTCCTTGTCCGTCTCCCCGCTGCGCCGGCTGCCCTCGTCTGGATGGGCGTCGCCGGCTCCCGGCGCCTCCCATCCCCGGGGAGGCGGGATGAGCGGCACCGTCAAGCGGTGGTCTTGGTGGTCTTGGTAGTATGTTTGAGAGCGGTTGCGGCAGCCTTACGGGTCTCGCCGCGCATGAACACTGCGCTGGCAAGGGCCTGGGACATCATATCCAGAATGTCGGCTTTCAGCCGGGTCATCGGGGCTCGCAATCGTCAAAACTTGAGACGGCGGTGTTTTTGCCCGGAAATCCGCGCAAGTCAACAAGGAATCCGGTGTGCCTCCATGCTTAGTTAGCAAAGTGATGCCGTTCGGGAACAGGCGCGTGCCTTGACATTGGTATTTCCGCCGGTTGACGCGGCCTGGAAACGGGCGCTTGATTGACCTATCCCGAACATCGAGAGGAGGAGCCGGCCATGGCCGACGACGCTTACAACATCCTCTTTCTATGCACCCGCAACAGTGCGCGCTCGGTGATGGCCGAGGCGATCGTGAACCGTAACGGGCACGGGCGCTTTCATGCGCTTTCCGCCGGCACCCAGCCGGCGGGCGAAGTCCGGCCGGAAGTGGTGCGGCTCTTGCGGAAAATGAACTGCAATCCTGAAAGCGCCTATCCGAAGAGCCTCAAGGACCTGATCCGCGCCCAGATGCCGGAGCCTGATTTTCTCATCACCTTCTGCGACCAGAACGTGGAGAAGACCTGCCCGGTCTGGCCGGGGCACCCGATGACCGCGCTCTGGCCGATGGCCGATCCCGGGGCGCCGGACAGCGGCGCACCTGCCCGCGATCTTGCCTATGCGGACCTGTTCCGGTCGCTGACGCGGCGCCTGGATGCCTTCATGGCCCAGCCGAAGGATCACCTAGACAGGATGTCCCTCAGGAGCAGCCTGGGGTCGATCGTGATGATGCACTGACCTTGGTTCAGGCCGGTTCGTTCCCGGTGAATAGCCGCTTTCAGTCTTCTGGCAGGTGATGCCAGCCGGAAGGAAAGCTCTTGCTTTTGTCTGATAAGTCAATATATCATGATTTATGGATATAAAAGATGCACTGAGCGCATTCGCCGCCCTTGGGCAGGAAACGCGGTTGAAGGTTTTCCGGCTGCTGATCAATGCCGGGCCGGCGGGAATGAGCGCCGGGGATATCGGCCAGGCGCTGGATGTCCGCCAGAACACGATGTCCGCCAATCTGGCGGTGTTGCTGCAGGCCGGGCTCGTGCGTAACGAGCGCGAAGGCCGCTCGATCCGCTATTTCGCGGATATGGACGGCACGCGGGACCTGTTGACCTATCTGGTGGCCGATTGTTGCGGCGGCCACCCTGAGCTCTGTGCGCAGGTCGTCGAAACCGTCGCCTGCCGCAAGAACTGCTGACCACGAGGAGGGACCGATGTCCGACGGTGTCTATAATGTGCTGTTTCTCTGCACCGGCAATTCCGCCCGGTCGATCATGGCCGAAGCCATCCTGAACCGGGACGGTCAGGGACGGTTCAGGGCGTTTTCCGCCGGTTCCCACCCGGCAGGCGCTGTCCGCCCGGAAGCGCTGGCGCTCCTGAAGAAGCTGAATTTCAAGACGGACGGCTTGCGGTCCAAGGACTGGGCGGAATTCGCCGAAGCCGGTGCGCCGGAAATGGATTTTGTCTTCACGGTTTGCGACAACGCGGCCAAGGAGTCCTGTCCGGTCTGGCCAGGTCAGCCGATGTCGGCCCATTGGGGTCTGCCGGACCCGGCTGCCGCGGTCGGCAATGACAGCGAGCGGCAGGTCGCCTTCAACGACGCCTTCCGGATGCTGAACAACCGGATCTCGATCTTCATGAACCTGCCGATGTCTTCGCTCGACCGGCTTTCACTGCAGGAACGCCTGGACGATATCGGCCAATCGGCTTCCGAGCCCGCCTGAAGCACTCTCCAGGGGGCAAACTGTTCCGGTCCGCTTGGCAGGCGTCCGGCGATTTTCAACCGGACATCCGCCAAGCGTGACTGCATGACCTCAGGCCGCCGCATTGCCCTCCCGGGCAGGCCGCAGGGTCAGGAGGGCAATGACGAAGGCTGTCAGGGCGCAGGCTGCGACCGCGCCGACCAGCGGCAGGGCGGTGCGGTCGAAGAACGGGCTGCAGACAAGGATCATCACGCCGCCGGCGACCATCTGGAAGGTGCCGCCGAGGGATGAGGCCATGCCGGCATGTTCGCCATGCTCCTCCAACGCCATCACCATCACCGGCGCGATGACCTGGCCGAGGAACGTGTTGCCGATGAAGAACAGCGCCATCAGCACCGGCAGGTCGTCGATGCCGCTCCACACCAGGACGGTCAGCAGCGATGTTGCCGCCGCAAAGCCGGTAACCGAAACAAGCGCGACGCGAGCCATGCCGAAGCGCTGTCCGAGCATTGCCGCGAATTGCGAAGAGGCGAAAAAGCCGACCGCGTTCAGGGCGAAGACCAGGCTGAAGCCGAACGGGCTCAGGCCGTATCTGGTCATGTAGACCAGCGGTGCCGCGGCAAGGAAGACGAAGAAGCTCGCCAGCGAAAACCCGCCGATCAGGGTCAGGCCCATGAACTTGGCGTCCTTCAGAAGGTAAACCGTGCTGCGCAGCATCGCGGTTGCATCGATCTTGCCGCGGCGTTCCGGCGGCAGTGTTTCCGGCAGGAGCAGCGCCATCTGCGCCACCGCCGCCATCGCGATGACGCCAAGGGCGATGAAGATCAGCCGCCAGCTGCCGAATTCGATGATCAGGCTTCCCGTCAGGGGCGCCAGCATCGGCGAAATACTGAAGACGAGCATGATCAGCGCCATCAGCCGTGTCGCCTCGGCGCCGGTGTGCAGGTCGCGCACGACTGCGCGCACGATCACCATAGGCGCGGCCGCGCCAAGCGCCTGGACGAAGCGGCCGACCGTCAGCGCCGAGACATCGGTGGCGGTGGCACACAGGAACGAGCCGAGAATGAAGACCGCCAGACCCAGAAACACCGGCGGCTTGCGGCCGAACCGGTCCGCAAGCGGGCCGTAGATCAACTGGGCGATGCCGAAGGCGATGAAATAGACCGTGAAGGTCATGTGGACGGCCGCATCGTTCGTCTCAAGGCTGCTGACGATTTCGCCGACTGCGGGCAGGTAAAGGTCGATTGCAAAAGGGCCGACAGCGGCCAAAAGCCCCAGCACGATGGCGGAGCGCACATATCCGATCTGCATGAGAATATCCGATGAAAGCGCCAAAAGGCGCTCAGAACAGGGAGGAATGAAGGGGAGGGCAGCGCCGGTTCTGCCCACATCATATGTATATAGGAATGGGAATGCCTCGTTTCAAGATGCTTGTCCGGGCGTGTCATGAAACCTTCATGCAACTGTCACCGGTTCTGTAATCAAGCTCACTAGCTTGCGCGCACCTTCAACCCGAATATTCATGGGAGCTAGTGCAATGGCGAACCTTCGCGGGCGTTTTTTGAAAGGCGTCAGCCTCGCAGTCCTGTTCGGCCTCGGGGCCGTGCCGGCGGCGCAGGCAGCATATTTCGAGCGCATCAACACATTCCCGGTCTACAAGACCCTGCCTGAAGGCATCGATCCGGCAACGGAGACCGTCGCCGAGATCATCTACGCCTCGAAGGATGGCCGCACCCTCGTCTTCACCGACAGCCCGGGCGACGCCATCGTGTTCGTCAATGCGGCCAATCCGCTGAACCTGCAGCCGCTCGGCCGCACCGCGCTCGGCGGCGAACCGACCTCCGTCGCCGTCGGCGAAACGCTCGCTTATGCCGGCGTCAACACGTCCGAAGACTATGTCAACGCCTCCGGTCATCTGGCGGTCATCGCGCTCGACGGCCTCGGCATCACCGCCAAATGCGATGCCAAGGGCCAGCCGGACAGCGTCGCCATCTCGCCGGACGGCAAGTTCGTTGCCATCGCGATCGAGAACGAGCGTGACGAAGAGCTCAATGACGGCGTCATCCCGCAGATGCCGGCCGGTCACCTGGCCATTTTCGACCTCGACGACACCGGCGCTCCGACAAACTGCGATGCGGTCCGCATCGTCGACCTGACGGGTCTCGCGGAGGTTGCCCCGGAAGATCCGGAGCCGGAATTCGTTTCCATCAACTCCAGGAACCAGGTTGTCGTCACCCTGCAGGAAAACAACCACATTGCCGTTGTCGATCTGGCTTCAGGTGAAGTCGTGTCGCATTTTTCTGCCGGTGCTGCTTCCGCAGAAAACATTCCGGTTTCCAAGGCGCGCATGAGCGATGCCTCCGGCTCGACCGAAAATGTCCTGCGTGAACCGGACGGTGTTGCGTGGATCGACGACGAGCGCTTCGTCACTGCCAACGAAGGCGATTATGAAGGCGGCTCGCGCGGCTTTACCATCTGGAACACCAAGGGCGAGGTGCTCTTCGACAGCGGCAACCAGATGGAACACCTGGCCATGGCCTATGGCCACTATCCGGCCAAGCGCGCTTCCAAGAAGGGTACCGAGCCGGAAGGCGTTTCGGTGGGTGAATTCGGCGGAGACACCCTGATCTTCGTGAATTCCGAACGCGGCAACTTCGTCGGCGTCTTCAAGGATACCGGCGGCACGCCGGAATTCGTCCAGTTCCTGCCGACCCATGTCGGTCCGGAAGGTTCCGTGACGATCCCGAGCCGCGATCTCTTCGTGGTCGCAAACGAGGTCGATAGCGCGGACGACGCGCTCCGCGCCCAGGTGTCCCTCTACAAGTTTGGCGCCGAAGCTCCGTCCTATCCGATGGTTGCCTCCGTGATCGACCCGGAAAAGGGCGCTCCGATCGGCTGGGGTGCGCTTTCCGCTCTTGCCGCAGATCCGGCGGACGCGAACAAGCTCTATGCGATCAGCGACAGCTTCTATGACGATGCCCGCATCTACACCCTGGATATCGCATCCAAGCCGGCGCAGATCACGTCCTATGTCACCGTTCACGGCGGCAAGCAGGCCAAGCTCGACCTGGAAGGCATTTCCATTGCCAGGGACGGCGGCTTCTGGCTGGCTTCCGAAGGCAATCCGGAAAAGGAAGACCTGCAGCACCTTCTCCTGAAGGTCGGTGCAGATGGTGCCGTGCAGGAAGAAATCACCCTGCCGGAAGAGCTGAACGCCCAGTCCGCCCGCTTCTCGTTCGAAGGCGTTGCCGAGTTCGAAATGGACGGCAAGACACTTGTCGCGGTTGCCGTTCAGCGCGAATGGAAGGACGATCCGAAGGGCATGGTGAAACTGGCCATCTACAACCCGGCCGACAAATCCTGGGGCTTCGTCCACTACCCGCTCGACAAGCCGCTCAGCGCAGCCGGCGGCTGGGTGGGCCTTTCCGAAATCGTCTCCATGGGCAACGGCAAGTTCGCCATCCTGGAGCGCGACAACAAGGGTGGCGAAGACGCGGCCATCAAGCAGATCACGACGATCTCGCTCGAAGGCGTGACCCCGGCTGCCTACGGCTCGGAGCTGCCGGTCGTTCAGAAGCAGTATGCCATGGACATCCTGCCGGCTCTGGCGGAAGGCAAGGGCTGGATCCTGGACAAGCCGGAAGGCCTGACGATCACGGCAGACGGCCGCCTGATCCTGGTGACCGACAATGACGGTGTTGACGACGCCCCGGGCGAAACCCGGCTGATCGACCTCGGCCCGGCATCGCGCCTCAACTAAATCAAGCTTCAAGATCTCCCAGGACTTGAGCGAGGGCCCGGCGGCTTCAGGCTGCCGGGTCCTTTTGTTCCGGTTGCCTGTCTGTTTCAGGCAAGCCCGCCGGAAGGCCGCCTGAAGATGTGCCAGAGAGCCGCAAGGGTGTGGATGCCGGTGAGCACCGCCAGCACGAAAGCTGCCGCATGATGCAAGTTCCTGGGCGGCAAGGGGGCCAGGTCCGTTAGACCGGTCAGACCGCCGAATATGATGAAGGGAAGGATCCCCGAAATCAGGATCATGCCTGCGCCGCTGACCAGCAACAAAAGCGGGATCAGTCTCAAGACGGCATGAACAAGAGCGGCGGCGGCGGCTTGCGTCCGGGAGAGCGGTTTGAAGACAGGTGCCGGAGCTCCCCTGGCGATCCACTGGATGACCCGAAACAGAGCGAGAAGTCCGGCGGCGGCTCCGAGCACAAGATGCGCCCGCAGCAGGTTGAGAGAAAACATCCCGCTGTTGGTCAGGGCATAGCCCGTTGCCAATGCGGCAAGGACAAGGGCTGCGACCGTCCAATGGAGCCAGCGCCCGATTTTTGGAGTTCGCGCCGTCATCATTCCTCCTCCCGGATAACCCGGTAAAGCGACGCGTGAAAGACCGTGTCCCCGAAGCCGGCCGTTATGCCGCTGGCAACGAGTGCTGCGATGGCGGCCTGATACGCTGCCGGGGTTTCCCATTGCGCGACATTGATCAGCTGGAACCGGGCGGATGGTGAGAGGGACTGATGCAACCGGGTTGAAATGAAGCCGGGCTGGATTTTCAGGAAATCGCGGGCTTTTTCCCAGGAGGCAATTGTTTCGCCAAGCCGGTCTTCGGGTACTTCAAATGCGTTGATCAGGACCGCGGGTTGATGCGTTGAGGTGTCGGTTGCCATTGCTGCTACTCCAAAATTCGTTGTGAAAAGTGCGAGCGCGCCGATCAGGAGGCCGCGCCGGTTCAGGATCTTCTGCAGGTCTTTCTCATTTATATAGCAAGCTATGTTTTAATATATAGTTTGCTATCTATCGTATATGCAAGGGATGCGTTTCGAAAAAGACACTTCCGCCGGTTATCTCGCCAACCACATGGCCCGCCTCTTCGCCTCGGGCCTTCATCACCGCATCAGGCCACTCGGCCTGTCGCCCGGACAGTTCCCGGCCCTTGTGGCCCTGTGGGCTCAGGAAGGCAGGACGCAGAAGGAGCTGGTCGAACTGCTCGACGTCGAGCAGGCGACACTTGCCAATACGCTCGCGCGCATGGAGCGGGACGGATTGATCGTCCGGCGGGCCAGTGAAGAAGACGGACGGGTGCAGGAGATCTTCCTGACCGAAAAGGCCAGGGCGCTGGAGGAGGCGGCGATTGCGTCCGCTCTTGCCCAGAACGCCGAGGCTTTGAGAGGTTTTACGCCGGACGAAACGAAACTCTTCCTGGAGTTCATGCGCCGGACGATTGCCGCGATGCAGGCAGCAGATGCCGGCCGCTCTCCCGGTTCCTCTGAATGAGCGCCAGTCTCCTGGGCCTTTTCGGGATCTCTTTCCTGGCGGCAACGCTTTTCCCGGCAGGGTCAGAGCTCGGCCTCTCCGGCCTGATTGCCGCCGGCACGGACCCGGTGATCGTGCTCGTTGCCGTCGCCAGCCTCGGCAACACGCTCGGTTCGATGGTGAACTGGGGTCTGGGACGCGGCGCGGCGGCCTTTTCGGATGCACCCTGGTTTCCGGTGAAGCCGGAAAAACTGGAAAAAGCGACCGGCTGGTATCATCGCTATGGCCGCTGGAGCCTGCTTCTAAGCTGGATGCCGGTGATCGGCGATCCCCTGACGCTTGCGGCCGGGGTCTTGAGGGAACCTCTGTGGAGCTTCACGCTTCTGGTCGCCTTCGCCAAGACGGCAAGATATGTGATTGTCGCATTGCTCACGCTGCAGGTTCTTTGAACCGGCTGCGAGCTCCAAGGCAGTACCCGGCCGTTTCCGGCCGGGTAGAATGCTGGAAAGGTCAATCCTTGGCCCGGTACTCGGGCGGCATCACGAAGACCTCGTCGGCACGGCCATAGCCGCCGTCCTTGATTTCTTCGACGAGCACCATTGTGGTTGGCCGGACGATCTCGCCGAAGAAACTGACCATCAATTCGGTTGTCTTGTGGATCAGGTCTTCCTTCTGAGCCGTCGTGAGCGAAGCCTCGGGCAGCTTGTAATTTGCAAAGGGCATTCAAATCTCCTTGGTTGGGATTGTCGTAGGTCAGATGATGCCGCCGTTGGCGCGCAGGGTCTGGCCGTTGATCCAGTCGCCGTCGGGGCCCGCCAGAAAGGCGACAGTGGCGGCGATGTCGTCGGGTTGGCCGAGGCGGCCGAGCGGGTTCGATCGCCGGATGGTCTCGACCAGCTCAGGAGGCTTTCCGGCGAGGAAGAAGTCCGTCTCGACCGGACCGGGTGCGACTGCGTTGACGCGGATACCGCGGTTCCCGAGTTCCTTTGCCAGAACCTTCGTCATGGCCTCGACGGCCGCCTTGGTGGAGGCGTAAAGACCGTAATTCGGCTGATAAAGACCGACGACGCTGGAAGAGAGGCTGATGATGCGGCCGCCGTCCTCGATGCGGTTTGCCGCCAGGCGCATGCCGCGGAAGACACCGCCGAGATTGACTGCAAATTGCCGCTCGAAGGCTTCATCGCTGGCATCGGCGATGGTCGTGTTGCGCATGGTGCCGGCATTGTTGACGAGGACGCCGACCGGACCGAAAGCCCTTTCGGCCGCATCAAACAGCCGTTCATGGGTCGCCGGTTCCGAAACATCGCCCTGGACTGCGATCGCCTTGCCGCCTTCATCTTCAAGGCTTTGCACAAGAGCCGCTGCGGCGGCTGCGTTGCTGCCATAGTTGATCACCACCTGAAACCCATCCCGGGACAGTCGGCGGGCGATGGCCGCACCGATCCCTTTGCTCGCGCCGGTGACGATGGCCGTGCTGAGGTCTGGTGTCATTCAAGTCTCCTTCTCGCTTTTCTTGAAGATAGCGAGGCGGAAACCTCGGATAATTGCGCTTTTATTGAAAAGATAATCCGGATAATACGAACAAATGTATGGACGGTTTGACGCAATGCAGCTCTTTGTTCGGGTGGTCGAACGCGGCAGCTTCACCGCCGCGGCAGCAGACCTGAACCTGCCGCGGTCCACGGCAACCGATGTGATTCAGCGCCTCGAACGCGATCTCGGCTGCCGGCTGTTGGACCGCACCACCCGACACGTGTCGCCGACACCGGACGGCGAAGCCTATTACCGGCGCTGCGTCGCAATCCTCGCCGATGTGGAAGAGGCGGAAGGAGCCCTGCGCGGGCACGAGCCTTCCGGTCACTTGCGCGTGGATGTGCCGGGGCGGCTGACACGCACGTTTCTCCTGCCGCACCTGCCCGGTTTCATGGCCCGCTTTCCGAAGATCGATCTGCAGCTGGGACAAGGCGAGCGTCTGGTCGATCTCGTGCGCGAGGGCGTCGACTGCGTCATCCGGGCGGGCGTGCCTGACGACAGTGGCATGATCATGCGCAAACTGACGGAGATCCCCGAGGTCACTTGTGCCAGCCCGGAATATCTGGCGGCCTACGGTGTGCCCGGGAGGCTCGAGGACCTGCCGGGGCATCAGATGGTCGGCTTTCTGTCGTCTCGAACGGGCTCGGCCATGCCGCTGGATTTTCAGACCCGGGAGGGTGTTCGCGAAGTTTTTCTGCCGAACCGGATCGTAGCCAATGACGCCGAAACGGTTCATCACCTCGCCCGGCTCGGATTCGGCCTGATCCAGGCTCCGCGCTACCGGCTGGCCGACGATCTGCAGAGCGGGGCCCTCGTCCAATTGCTGCCGGACTTTCCGCCAACCTCCCTGCCGCTCGCGGCCTTCTATCCGCAGAACCGGCAGCTCTCGCCGCGTGTACGGGTCTTTGTGGAATGGGCGGCCGCGGTCTTCTCGGCAGCGGAAATCTAGCCGTCACCTGTTTTCCAGCCGGATTTGAGTTGACACACCTTTTTGTCAGATGTATTTAACAAATAAGTTAATTAACAGAGTTGCTAAATAATGCAGTCCTCCTCCGATCCTCTCAGTGTCACCCTCTCTGCTCTTGCCGATCCGACCCGGCGGGCGATCCTGGCGCGGCTGTCGCAAGGCGCGGCAACCGTGAACGAGATCGCCGAACCTTTCGACATGTCCCTGCCGGCAGTGTCTCGGCACCTGAAGGTTCTGGCAACTGCGGGGCTGATTTCCAGGGGAAAGGAAGCGCAGTGGCGTCCCTGCCGGCTGGAGACCGCACCGCTGCAGGAGGTTGATGGCTGGCTGGAACGCTACCGCCGTTTCTGGAGCGGAAGCTTCGACCGGATGGAGGATTATCTGGCGGAGCTGACTACGGGTGACCCGGAAGGAGACAAACAATGATCGAGCTGCGGCAGGACGAATTGCTGATCGAGCGCACGTTCGATGCGCCTCTGGTGCTCGTATTCCGGCTCTGGCAGGAGCGCGATCACATGATCCGCTGGTGGGGCCCGGAAGCCTTCACCACAATCGAATTCGACTGGAAACTGACACCCGGCCATGCCTGGTCGGGGGCAATGACGTCGAAGGAATACGGATTGTCCCGGTTTGCGGGTGTCATCCGCAAGGTCGAGCCCAAGAAAAGCATCGTCTTCACCTTCCAGTGGGTCGGAAATGACAGCGATACGCCGGAAACCCTGGTAACCGTCCAATTCTCCGAGAGAGACGGAAAGACGCTTCAATCGTTCCATCAGTCGCCCTTCGAGACGGTCGCCTCGCGCGACAGCCACATTGGCGGATGGAACTCCCTGTTCAACAAGCAGCAGCTTTATGCCGAAAACATCGCCATCGCGATGCAGAATGGAGTTTCGCTATGATTACGTTGACGACCTACAAATGGGTGCCGGATTTTGCCGCCCCGCTTATGCGTGCTTTCCGCATCCGGTGGGCACTGGAAGAGGCGGGACTGCCATATGAGGTTCGCCATGTCGAGCTTGGGCCCGAGCAGCGTTCACCGGGACATCTCGCCCGTCAGCCCTTCGGACAGGCTCCCGCGATCGAAGAGGACGGCCTGATGCTGTTCGAGAGCGGCGCAATCGTCTTGCATATCGCAGAGAGAAGCGAGGTGCTGCTGCCGAAAGAACCGCACGGGAGAGAGCGGGCAATCGCCTGGCTGATTGCCGCCCTGAATTCGGTTGAGATCGTCGTGCAGGAACTTGGCGGCATCGACTTCTTCCATGCGGACGAAGCCTGGGCCAAGGAACGGCGACCGCAGGTGTTGGAGTTTCTGCGGGACCGGCTGGAACTGCTGCAACGCGCGCTCGGCAGCAAGGAGTATCTGGAAGGACGCTTTACTGTAGGCGATCTCATGATGGCGGACGTACTGCGCATTCTCGACCAGAGCAACGTCCTGAGCGAGTTCCCGGAGCTGCTGGCTTACAAGAAACGCTGCGAGGCGCGGCCCGCCTTCCAACGGGCAATGGAAGCCCAACTGGCGGATTTCCGGCAGGCCGCATAGGCGGCCGGAGTGACCTTTCCGACCGTCGGCTAACTCGAGAAGTGCTCGATCAGGTCCCACTTGTTGCCGAAGGGGTCCTCGAAAACGGGAACCTTGCCGTAGGCTTCGGTGCGCGGGGTCTCGAGAAACGTGACACCGGCAGCTGTCATGGCCTTGTGGTCGCGGTCGAAATCGTCGGTGTTCAAGAACAGGAATACCCGGCCACCAGCCTGGTTGCCGATCGCCGCTTGCTGGCCATCACCCTCGGCCTTGGCCAGGAGAAGACGGGTTTCGCTGCTGCCTTTCGGCGCGACCAGTACCCAGCGCTTGCCGCCGCCGAGATCCGTGTCGCCAATCAGGTCGAAACCCAGTTTGCCGGTATAGAAGGCAATGGCGGCGTCATAGTCCGGTACGACGAGCGCAATCGCCCCGATTTTCTGTTTCATGGTTCAACCTGCAGATCCGTCTGCCGGTCTTATAGAGAGCCGCGCGAGGGATGTCGCGCGGCAATTGGAGGCCGGGCGGCCGGCCTTTACGCAGCCAGCCGCTCGTCGCCGGTCTCCTCCTGCAGCCAGACCTGTGCGGCGAGGAAATCGTTGACGGCCTGGCTGAGCGTATCGCTGACGTCGGACAAGGCGATGGACAGTTGGTCGATCTCGCCGGAGCTCGACCGCGTGGCATCGATGGAGTCCTGCAGGCCGGCGACATTCTGCGCCGCCCGGGTACTGCCGTCGGCGGCCATCGACATGGACTTGCTGATTTCGCCTGTCGCGGCTCCCTGTTCCTCGACGGCCGAAGCAATGGCGGTCGTCACTTCCTGGACACTGTCCATCTGGCTGCCGATGGAGCGGATGGCATCGACGGCGCGCTGTGTGGAGCTTTGAACGGCCGAGACCTGCGAGGCGATCTCGTCCGTCGCCTTTGCCGTCTGGGTAGAGAGTTCCTTCACCTCGGCTGCGACCACGGCAAATCCCTTGCCTGCTTCGCCTGCCCGGGCAGCCTCGATGGTGGCGTTCAGTGCCAGGAGATTGGTCTGCTCGGCGATGTCGCGGATCATGCTGATCACCGCGCCGATCCGTTCCGCGGCGCCTGCCAGAGCCGTCACATCCCGGTCGGTCGACTGGGCAGCTTCCGCCGCGGCTTCCGTGATGACCAGCGCCTTGCTGGTATGCTGGTTGATTTCCTCGATCGAGATGCGGAGCTGCTCGGCGGCGACTGCCGAGGCCTGGACGCTTTCGTCGGACTGGCGCGAGGCAGCCAGAGCGCCTTCCGCGTCGCCCGAGGCCGAGCCGGCGGTGGTCACCAGCAATTCGGAGGTTGTGCTCATTGTTGCGCTCAGGCTGGAAATCCGGTCCTGAACTTCGGAGATACGGGCCTTGAACGTGTTCACGAGCCGGTCGATCTCTGCTCGGCGGGCATCTTCGGCCTGGCGACGGCCTGCGGCCGCCTCCGCATTGCACCGGACTTCCACCGCATTGTCCCGGAAGATCGAAACGGCACGCTTCATGTCGCCGATCTCGTCGGCCCGTTCCGTTCCGTCGATCCGTGTGTCCAGCCTGCCATCGATGAGGTCGCGGATGTTGCGGATCAGGTCTCCGAGCGGCCGGGTGATCGACCGGGCAAGGCCGCACCCGCCGGCAATCGCCAGAGCGAAGAGCACGAGACCGGCGGCGGCCATCCAGAAGCGGAGGCTTGTGAGGGGGGCCATGGCCTCCTGTTCTTCCTGCATGGCAAGCACCGCCCAGGAGGTGCCGAGGAAATCGAGCGGATAGCCGGCCTGGGCAAAATCCGCTGACCTGTGGCTCGTACCAGAAAAGATCACCGGCTTGCCGCTCAAGGCCTGCGTCGCGGCCTCGTCACTGATCCGTGTGGCGAGAATGTCGTTGGTATCTGTAAAGCGGCTGTCGTTGCGCAGCAGTCCGTCCGTGCCGACGATGACGGTCTCTCCCGTGGTGCCGAGGCCGGCAGTGCGGCTCATGATAAGGTTGATGCGGTCGATCGGCATCTGAAAGGCGAGCACACCAATCGGCTTGCCGTCCTGTTCGATGCGCTTGGCGATGAAGCTGGCCGGAGCGCCGTGGCTTGGCGCATAAGCGTCGAAATCGAAGAACTGGTTGCTTCCCGAAGGGGTGTCGGCCGCTGCGCGAAAGGCCTTGCCGAGATCGGTATCGGTCCAGGGGCCGTTGCCGCGGAAATTGGTGGCAAAGTCCTCTTCCTTGAACACCGTGTAGACGAGGTCTCCTGCCATGTTGAACAGGAAGATGTCGTAATAGCCGCGTTCGGTCAGGAAATCGCGGAACCATGGGTGAAAGCGGGCGTGGGCGCTGTCGTAGCCGGTTCCGGTCTCAGCCGCATCCAGCTTGTGTTTCTGTCCGAGCGGGTTGGGATTGCCGGAAATATAGGCCTGTTTCAGCGCTGTTGCCGGGTCCGCGTCCAGAGCCTGATAGGCCTGGGAAAAAGCGGTTGCAGCCTCCAGCGTGAAGGGCAGGCGGCTGACGATTGTCAGATCGGCCTCAATGGCCCGGAGGTAGTCGGACAGTTCGGTCACCCGGCTCTCGGCAATCGCCTGAAGGCGGTTGCCGGTGAGGTGCCGGATTTCGGATGCGGCAGAGAAATAGCTGCTGAGGCCGATACCTGTTCCGACGCCCAGGGCCACCGCGAAAATGGCGGCCGGGATCTTGTAGCGGATGGACAGTTTATTCCACATGGAACCCTCCAGAATGCAACCAGAGGGTTCCAGAATGAAGTTAATGCCGATTTAAATCAGTGGTTGTCTTGATGCAAAAATAGGCAGAAATATTTGCTTCCTCGGAATGAAAAACGGGAAAAGTTTTCCTGTTTTCTTGTATTTTGTTGTTCTTCAACGGGTTGTGTTAAGTTGCGTCGCGTAAGTTGGAGGGGGAAATTTAACGCGATACTTGGTGTTTTAACAATGTCTATTGTGCGCGTCTGTAAACTGACACATTCGTGTAACTGGCAACATCTACCAGATGGACGGTTTGGGTGATGGTCAGCGTGCGGCCGTCCTCGGACAATTCCCGGTCCGCCTTCATGATGGTGAGCCCGCCGCGCCGGGCTTCCGACACCAGGTTCCGCTCCCCCTGGAACACCAGCCGCATCGCATCGACAAGGCCGCTCTTGCCAAGCCTGGTTTCCGGGCCGTCGGGCACGGCTTCGAAGTCGTCATTGGTGACTTCACCGTCGGCGGACACCTGGTTCATGCTGAAGGCGGCAACGCCGAAGCGGTCCTCGATCTTCAAGGTGGCGCTCTTCGGCGGCTCTCCCTGCTCGAAATCGCTTTCCTCCGTGTCGAGGATCCAGGTGCCGAGAAAGGGGGCGAGTTTTTCTTCGATCATGTGAACTGCGGTGTCTTGAAATGGAAAAGCCGCCACCGGGATAACCGGTGGCGGCTTTGCTTGCAAATGACGATTTCAGATCAGGCGCTGAGAGCGTCCAGTTCGGCGACGATGGCATCGCCCATTTGTGCCGTGGAGACGGTTGCCTGGCCAGGTGCTGCGATGTCCTTGGTGCGCAGGCCCTTGTCGAGCGTGTTGGCGATCGCCTTGTCCAGCTTGTCGGCGGCCTCCACCAGCTCGAAGGAATAGCGCAGTGCCATGCCGAAACTGGCGATCATCGCGATCGGGTTGGCGGCACCGGTGCCGGCAATGTCCGGGGCAGAGCCATGGACCGGCTCATAGAGCGCCTTGCGCTTGCCTGTGACGCCGTCCGGAGCACCGAGCGAAGCGGACGGCAGCATGCCGAGCGATCCGGTCAGCATGGCTGCGACGTCCGACAGCATGTCGCCGAAGAGGTTGTCGGTGACGATGACGTCGAACTGCTTCGGCCAGCGGACCAGCTGCATGCCGCCGGCGTCGGCCAGCATGTGCTCCAGCTTGACGTCCTCGTAGCCGTTCTTGTGGGTCTGGGTGACGACCTCGTTCCACAGCACGCCGGACTTCATCACGTTCCGCTTTTCCATGGACGTGACCTTGTTGCCGCGGGTGCGGGCAAGCTCGAAAGCGACCCTGGAAATGCGCTCGATCTCGTAGGTATCGTAGACCTGGGTGTCGATGCCGCGTTTCTGGCCGTTGCCGAGGTCGATGATTTCCTTCGGCTCGCCGAAATAGACGCCACCGGTCAGCTCGCGCACGATCAGGATGTCGAGGCCTTCGATGACGTCCTGCTTCAGCGAGGAGGCATCGGCGAGGGCCGGGTAGCAGATGGCCGGGCGCAGGTTGGCGAAGAGCTGCATGTCCTTGCGCAGGCGCAGAAGGCCGGCTTCCGGGCGCACCTCATAGGGCACGCTGTCCCACTTCGGACCACCGACGGCGCCGAAGATGACCGCGTCGGCAGCCATGGCCTTGGCCATGTCTTCCTCGGAGATCGACTGGCCATGGGCATCATAGGCGGAGCCGCCAACCAGGCCATCGTCAGTCTCGAAGGACATGCCGCCCTTGTCGTTGAACCAGGCAATGACCTTTTTCACTTCCTGCATGATTTCCGGGCCAATGCCGTCACCCGGCAGAAGCAGAAGATTTTGTGAAGCCATGGACGTTCCATCCCGCATTTTTAAAAACCGATCGCGATGGGTTAGCGCGTCGGCCGCCTGCTTTCAAGGTGAAGCCAGTTGCGAAGAACTCAATCTAGCCGTGGGGAAAGGTCAAGAACCGTAAAAGGCAGCCCTGGTCAGCGAGGCCTATCCCGCCAGCCAGCTCCGCCCGGCCTGCCAGAGGAGGTTCAGCGCGAGCGCCGTCATCACCCACTTGAAGCCGGTCTTGAAGCTCTTCTCGTCCATCCGGCCCAGCAGGCGGCTGCCGGCAAGGGTGCCGAGGAAGCCGCTGGCGATCATCAGGAGGATCAGCCCTGCCCAGGGTGCAAAGGCAAAGCCGAGGGCGCCGAAGGCGATGATCTTGAAGATGTGCATGATCAGTGCGGTGACCGCCTGGTTGGCGACGAAACCGTGGCGGGGCAGGCCGAGTGTGGAGAGTACCGCGCCGCCGATGGGGCCGGCAGCCCCAAAGAACATGGAGAGGAATGTCGAGGCAAAGCCTGCCGCCGCCATCACGCGCTTGCGCGCCTTGCCGAATTTCGGCGTCCTGCCCCAGACCACCCAGAGAACGAAGAGGCCGATACCGCCTTTGAGGACCGCGGAGGGGAGTTCGACGGCAATTGCACCGCCGATTGCCGCACCGAAGACGGCGCCGATTGCGAACCAGAGAGCAATCAGCCAGTCGACATGCTTCAGCTGAACCAGCGCGCGCCCGGCATTGGAGCCGAACTGGACGACACCGTGCACCGGCACCAATGCACTTGCCGGCATCACTGTCGCCATGATCGCGATCAGGGCGACACCGCCTCCGAGGCCGACCGCGGCTGTCAGGGCGGAAGTAAAGAAGCTGAAGAAGACCAGCGCCAGGGAGGCGGCGGGATGAAGCTGATCGGGCAGGAAGAAGCCGGCGAGGTCCGTCATCACGACCATCGCCTGTTGGCGTAGTTGACCGCCTCGCGCACATCCAGTGCCCGGGTCGCATTGCCGCTGCGCAGGTAGAAGACTGAAGCCCGGTTTTCCTCCAGATAGACGGCACGCGGAGCCGCGCTGACGATGACCATGGCGACGTCCTTGCCGTCGACCTTGGCGAAGACCGTGTGCAGATAGGGACAGAGATCGCCGCCGAGCATCTTGGAGACAATCTCGTTGACGGTGCGCTCGAAGGCGTCGAGATCCGGGCTCTTCAGGGTCGCCAGATCTCCGTCGAGGCCGAGCGGCGCGCCGTCGTCATCGACACCGATGAGGAGATTGCCGCCCTCGGCGTTGAAGAAGCCGGCCAGCGTCTTGGCGATGACCTTTTCCAGCGAGCGGTTGGTGCGGTTTTCCTTCAGGTCCCAGCGCAGCGACGACTTGAATTCGACCCGCCGGCTTTCGCCCTTCTTCAGCAGTTCCGGAATGAGCGCGGACTGGTCTTCCCGCAAAGACCGGTAGGCTTCGGATGTGCGCATGTAGTTGCGGGTGAAGATGCCGAAGGCAAGGCCGACAATGGCACCGAGGATGGTGTAGGCGATGGCAACGTCCAGGTGACGCGGCAGCAGAACGAGCCACAGACGCGCGCCGAGGAATTCGAAGAGGTCCGGTGAGCTTTCGGAGAAACGGGCCAGTTCCCACCACACGACGATGAGGTTCAGCGGATGGATCACCAGAACGCCGACAATGGCCCCGACCGCGACATAGGTCGCGAGAAACGGAAGTCTGAACGGGGAAAGCGCCATTATCGAAACCTGAGGACCGCCGGTGGGAGCCGGCGCCAGTATTAAGCGAAAACTTTTCCACCGTCATCCCGGCCAAGCAAAGCGCGAGCCGGGACCGGAGCGGCAGTGGCTCACCGGTCCCGGATCTCCGCTTCGCTGCGTCCGGGATGACGACGGAGAGATGTCTGCTACGCCGCCGCGGGCAGGGCGGTTTCGACCAGTTTCACCCAGTAGGAGCAGCCGACCGGGATGAGGTCGTCGTTGAAGTCATAGGCCGGGTGGTGCAGGCCGGCGCTGTCGCCGTTGCCGGCGAAGATGAAGGCGCCGGGGCGCGCTTCCAGCATGTAGGAAAAGTCCTCGCCGCCCATCATCGGGTCGATGTCGCGGTTGACCTTGCCGATCCCGGCAATGCCCTCGGCGATGCCGGCAGCGAAATCCGTCTGCTCGTCATGGTTGGCGGTGACCGGATAGCCGCGGATGAACTGCAATTCCGCCTTGGCGCCGAAGGCTTCGCCGACGGAGGTGACGATGGCTTCCATGCGGGACTGGGCCAGATCGCGCATTTCCGGGCTGAGCGTGCGCACCGTGCCGCGCAGAAGGACATCCTGCGGGATGACGTTGAAGGCGTTGCCGCCCTGGAACACGGTGACCGAGACCACCACCGAATCGAGCGGATTGGCGTTGCGGCTGGCGATCGTCTGCAGCGCGGTGACGAGGTGGGAACCGACGACGATCGGGTCGATCGTGTCGTGCGGCTTGGCGGCGTGGCCGCCGCGGCCGGTGACGGTGACGCGGAATTCGTCGGTCGCGGCCATGATCGGCCCCTTGCGGATGGCGAACTCGCCGACCGGCATGCCCGGGAAGTTGTGCATGCCGTAGACTTCCTCGATCGGCCAGCGGGTCATCAGCCCGTCCTCGATCATCGCCTTGGCGCCGGCGCCGCCCTCTTCGGCGGGCTGGAAGATAACGACAACGCTGCCGTCGAAATTGCGGGTCTCGGCGAGATACTTGGCCGCACCCAGCAGCATGGCGGTGTGGCCGTCATGGCCGCAGGCATGCATCTTGCCCGGAACCTTGGAGGCATAGGGCTTGCCGGTGATTTCCTCGATCGGCAGCGCGTCCATGTCGGCGCGCAGGGCGATGGTCTTGCCCGTGCCGCCGTTGCGGCCCTTGATCACGCCGACAACGCCCGTCTTGCCGATGCCGGTCGCGATCTCGTCGACACCGAAACTTTCAAGCAGTTCGGCCACCTTGCCGGCGGTGCGCACGGTCTCGTAGAGGATTTCCGGGTTTTCGTGGATGTCTCTGCGCCACGCGGTGATCTCGTCGGCCATATCCGCAAGGCGGTTAACGATGGGCATCAAGGACTCCTGAAACTGGCAACGCCAAGCGATTCTGGGCGGCGCTGGAAATTTGAGAGGCTAACCTATCGCAAGCTGCAAAAAGAGGAAGTGGGCTCGCGGAAAAAGTTATGTTTCCTCCGCAAAGGCGAAAGACGGGTCCCGCAAATGAGGGGTTGCCGGATTATTTTTCCGCCAGACGGAAGACACGCGTGCGTTTGACCTCGTTGTCTTCCAGCGCGCCGACCACCGGAACGCTGTAGGCCGCGAGTTCATCGAGCCGCGCCACCGGCAGGTAGGAACGGCCCGGGTCGCCGACCAGAACATCGATCCCTGCCGCCAGCAGGCGGTCCAGAAAGGCCAGGACCTTGTCGGCCATCGGCTTGTCGTAGAAGACGTCGCCGCAGAAAACAACATCCACCTCGGGAGGGGCACCTGCGGTAATGTCGGCGACTTCGGTCGAAATCTCGACGCCGTTGAGGGCCGCGTTGAGTTTGGTTGCCGTCAGTGCGAAGGCGTCGATGTCGACCGCATGGCAGGAAGCCGCGCCCGCCTTCATGGCGGCAATGCCGACGAGGCCGGAGCCGCAGGCAAAATCGACGACGCGCTTGCCGGCGACCAGTTCGGGCGTGTCCAGCACATAGCGCGCCAGGCCCTGCCCGCCTGCCCAGGCAAAGGCCCAGAAGGGGGGAGGAAGACCGAGTTCACCCAACTCGTCCTCGGTTTTCTGCCACAGATCCATGGCCTCGTCGGCGACATGGAGGGATATTTCCTCTGCATGCGGCACCGGTTTAACCTTGGTTTCCTTCAGGATGAAGGCCACCGGATCCTTGATGAGGCTCATTCAGGCGGAGTCTTTCAGAAGAGGCTTCAGACTGTTTCTTCAGGCAGGCTCTTTCAGGCCACCCATCTCGCAGACAACCTTCCACTCGTCTTCGGTGACAGGCTGCACGGACAGGCGCATGGAGGTGACCAGAGACATCTTTGCAAGGCGCGGCTCGGCTTTAACATCCGCCAGGGTCACGGGCTTCGGCATGTCGCGGACGGCCTTGAAGTCCACGCATTCCCAGCGTGGATCGTCGGTGGTGCTGTCCGGGTGAATTCCGCTGCAGACCTCGACGATGCCGACAACTTCCTTGCCGATATTGGAGTGGTAGAAGAAGGCCTTGTCGCCGATTTCCATCGCCCGCATGTTGTTGCGCGCCTGGTAATTGCGGATGCCGTCCCACTGTTCGCCCTTGTCGCCGCGGGCCTTCTGCTGTTCCCAGGACCACTTATCCGGCTCGGACTTGATCAGCCAGTACTGCACTTATTTGGCCTCCGGGTTCTTGATCGCCCAGTTCCACGGGCGGATCTCGACGCTGTCGAAAAGGCCGGCGCGGGCATAGGGGTCTTCCTGGGAGATGGCCAGGATCTCGTCCCGGTTGGAGGCCTCGATCACCACCAGCGACCCGGTCATGTTGCCGTCATCGTCCAGGAACGGACCGGCCGCCTTGAGGCTGTCGCCGAGGCCTTTGAGGAACTCGATATGGTCCGCGCGGTTTTCGAGACGCGTCTGCAGGGCACCGGGCTTGTCGGTGCAGATCAGGGCATAAAGCATTAGGGATCCCCGGTTTGATCGAATCTGCGTCGAACCTAGGGCCGGGACGGGGCAAACTCAATGGGGGAATGAAAGGACAATCTTCGCCGTCACCCAACTCTCCGTGAGATCCGCCGCTTGATCGGCTTTTCCGGGAACGTGCAGACTTTGCTTCCGGTCTCCCTCCCCCTTGTGGGGAGGGAATAAGGGTGGGGGTCTGACACCTCGATCGAACTACCGCTTCGCGGTTCACCCCCATCCCTAACCCTTCCCCACAAGGGGGAAGGGAACCGGCCACATTTCAGGGCAACTTCAGAATTCAATCACATAGAGTTGGACTCAAAGCCCCGCGGTCTCCGATTTCAGCGGGCGGGCCATCAGGGTGTTGAGGGCGTCGTCGATGGTGAGGTCCTCGTCGATCATCCTTGCGACCGTTGAACAGATCGGCACCTCGACGTCGTATTTTTCGGCGAGCTTCACCGCGACACGGGCCGAATAGGCGCCTTCGGCCAGCTTGCCGCCGGCTGAAATCAGCTCGGAGGCCATGAAGCCTTCACCAAGACGCAGGCCGAAGGAGAAGTTGCGCGACTGGCTGGAGGAGCAGGTCAGTACCAGGTCGCCGAGGCCGGACAGGCCGGTCAGGGTCTCACCCTGCGCACCCATGGCGGTGCCAAGGCGGGAGAGTTCGGCAAAACCGCGGGCAGTCAGCGCTGCCTGGGCGCTGGCGCCGAGCTTGCGGCCGACAACGGCACCGCAGGCAATCGCGAGCACGTTTTTCAGGGCCCCGCCGATCTGGGCGCCGAGGATGTCGATGGAGGCATAGGGCCGGAAACAGGGCGACTGCAGCGCCTCGCAGAGGCTGAGTGCCGTCTTGGCGGAGTTGGCGGCGACGGTCACGGCGGTCGGCAGGCCTCTGGCGACATCATCGGCAAAGCTCGGTCCGGAGAGGACGCCGGGTTCGACGCCGGGTAGTTCCTCGCCCAGGACCTTGGAGAGCAGCTTGCCGGAGGTCTGCTCGATGCCCTTGGCGCACAGAACCACCGGCCCGCGCACCTTGCCCGTTGCCTTCAGGGCCGCAAGCATCGCCCTTGTCGTCTGGGCGGGCGTCACCAGCAGGATGGCATCGGCGTCGGCGACTTCTTCCAGAGCGCCCGTTGCGGCGAGATCCTCGTCGAAGGTGATACCCGGCAGGTAGCGACGGTTCTGACGCTTGGAGCGGATGTCGGAGACGGTGCCGGGATCGCGCGCCCACAGGCGCACCTCCCGCCCGGCCCGGGCTGCGGTCAAGGCGAGAGCCGTGCCCCAGGCGCCGCCGCCAACGACGCCGATAGAACTAATGGCGCCCATCGATCTGCCTTTCCACGCGCGTCCGTAATGTTTCAAGTTGCGCTCCGAAGCCTTCGAAAAAGAGGGTCTCGGCCGGCGCATCCCCTGAGAACAGGTCGATCCAGTGCAGGCGAAACCTTATCGGAGGCCCGCCCGCACTTGGTGACGTTTCAAAGTGTTCCCATTCTGTCGCGGGCTTTTCACGAATGCGACCGTGAAAATGCCGCCGGCGATGCAGGCCGTCGAGACAATCGGGAATATTTTCGAAGAAGTGGTCCTGGTCGGCGAACGATTCGAGCGCGATATCCAACGAAAGTCCGGTCTCCTCGGCAAATTCGCGCCTGGCGCCCTGCAGATAGCTCTCGCCGGGATCAAGCGTGCCGCCAGGAACCTGCAGCCCGACTTCCGGAAAATCCGGCTCCTCGAACACGAGAAGCTCCTCGCCACAGGTGAGATAGACATAGGCCTTGTGGTAAATCCTCATGGTCAAATCCTTGAAATCAAAATGGTTTCAGGCAGCCTTGTCCAGGAGAGACACGCGTTCGCGCAAGCTTGCGAGCGGGGCGCCGAAGGCGGCGAAGAAATTTTCAGGGTCCTGCGCCCGCTCTCCGAAAAGGTCGATCCAGAAAAAGCGGTAGCGAATCGGCACGCCGCCGCTGCTTGGGTGCATTTCGAAGTGCTCCCATTCGTCCCGGGGGCGGTTGCCCAGCCTGACATGATAGTTGCGCCTGATGTGGCGGCCGAGAAGGGGCCGGTCCGGATGCGGCCGGTACTGGCCGACCGGCGGTATCGTTTCGAAAGGGATGTTCTGTGCTGAGAATTGGTCGAAGGCGGCGTCCAGTTCAAGGCCTGTCTCCTCTGCGAATTCCCGCATGGCGCCATGCAGGAAGCTCTCGCCGGGATCGATGGTGCCGCCGGGAACCTGCAGACCGAGCCAGGGCGTATCCGGTTCGTTGAAGACCAGGAGGTCCGTTCCGCAGGTCAGGTAGACATAGGCCTTGTGGTAGACGCGCATCTTTTCAAAACAGCTTCCGTTGGAGTGTCCCGGTTCCTAACAGGCTCCATGGACCTGCAAAAGAGCAAGTTTCCGGATTTAGACCTTGGCGCCCTTCTTGCCGGCGCCCAGTACTCCGGCATTCTCGGAATCCAGCGGCCAGCGCGGGCGCGGCGACAGCGACCGGTCGTCGACGGGACCCAATTGCAGCCGTTCGATGCCCGCCCAGGCGATCATCGCCGCATTGTCGGTGCAAAGCGCCATCGGCGGGGCGACGAAGCGGGCACCGGCAGCGTCCGCTGCAGCAAGCAGGCTTGAGCGGATTTCCTGGTTGGCGGCAACGCCGCCGGCGACAACGATCACCGGCTCGGCATCCGGATGGCGGTTGCGGAAAAGCTCGAGCGCGGATTTCGTGCGGGCGGCCAGAACGTCGGAGACCGAGCGCTGAAAGGCGGCGCAGAGATCGGCGATGGTCTGCTCATTGACCGGTTCCAGCTTCTTTGCCTGGGTGCGGAGTGCTGTCTTGAGGCCGGCGAAAGACATGTCGAGACCCGGCCGGTCGAGCAGCGGCCGCGGCAGCCTGAAGCGGGTTACATCGCCTCTTGCCGCCATTTTCTCCACATGAGGGCCACCGGGATAGGGCAGGCCGAGCAGCTTGGCGGTCTTGTCGAAAGCTTCGCCGATGGCATCGTCGATAGTGGTGCCGAGGCGCTCATAGTCGCCGACACCGCGCACCAGCAAAAACTGGCTGTGGCCGCCGGAGACGAGCAGCAGCAGAAACGGAAACTCCAGATCGTCGGTGAGCCGCGCCGTCAGCGCATGGCCTTCCAGGTGATTGACGCCGACAATGGGTTTTCCGGCCGCCATCGCAATGGCTTTTGCGGTCATGAAACCGACGATGACACCGCCGATCAGACCCGGGCCCGCAGTCGCGGCAACCGCATCGATATCGTCCCAGCCGCAGTCCGCCTCGTGCATCGCCTCGGCGACGATGCGGTCGAGGATCTCGATATGTGCGCGTGCCGCGATCTCGGGCACCACGCCGCCGAATTCGGTGTGTTCGTCGATCTGCGAGCGGATGGTGCTGGAGAGGATCCGTTTCTGCAAAGGCCCGCAGACGACCGCCGCCGCGGTCTCGTCGCAGCTGGTTTCAATGCCCAGAACCGTCAGATTGGTCGCATTGTCTTTCGATTTGACTGAGGTCATTGGTCTAGGTGTGCTTGCCTGTGCTAGGACATGCATCAAACGAAAAACATGCCCGCATTTCTGCCGGGCGTAGCATCTGGACGGTAAACCTTGCAATCAAATCCTTTGCGCATCGGCACCCGGGGCAGCGCGCTGGCGCTGGCACAGGCGCATGAGACCCGTAGCCGGCTGATGGCGGCCCATGGCCTTGCCGAAGACGATTTCGAGATCGTGGTGATCAAGACTTCCGGCGACCAGATTCAGGACCGGCCGCTGTCGGAAGTCGGCGGCAAGGGGCTGTTCACGAAGGAAATCGAGGAAGCGCTGCTGGATGGTCGCATCGACCTGGCTGTGCATTCCTCCAAGGACATGCCGACCGTGCTGCCGGATGGGCTGGCGCTAACGGCGTTTTTGCCGCGCGAAGACGTGCGCGATGCTTTCCTGTCGCCGAAGGCAAAGACGCTCATGGACCTGCCACAGGGCGCTGTCGTCGGCTCAAGCTCGCTGCGCCGCCAGGCGATGATCAAGCGCCTGCGCCCGGACATCGACGTGGTGATGTACCGCGGCAACCTGCAGACGCGTTTGCGCAAGCTGGAAGAAGGTGTGGTCGACGCGACACTGCTGGCCGCGGCCGGTCTGCGCCGTCTTGGCCTCGAAGCCGAAATCACCAGCCTCCTCGATATCGACGCCTTTCTTCCTGCCGTCGGCCAGGGCGCGATCTGCATCGAGAGCCGCGCGGACGACGCGGCAACCCTTGAGAAACTCGCCGCGATCCATGACACAGCGACGCAGATCCGGCTTGACGCGGAGCGGGCCTTCCTGGCCGTTCTCGACGGCTCCTGCCGCACGCCCATCGGGGGGCTTGCGACCATCGACGGCGAGACGCTCAGCTTCCGCGGCATCGTTCTGAAGCCCGACGGCTCCGACGTGCATGAGATTTCCACCAGCGGTCCGGTGAGCGATGCCGTGCAGATCGGCCGGTCCGCCGGCGAAGAACTGAAGGCGCGGATGGGACCGGATTTCCTGCCGGGAGCTTGAAGACCGGATGCGCTTCCTGGTGACACGGCCCCAACCCGATTGCCGGCGTACCGCCGAAGCGTTGCGGGCGCTCGGCCATGACGCTGACGAAGCACCGGTCCTTCAAACCACCGACTGCCTGCCGGACAGGTTCGATTTGGCAGGCGTGACCGCATTGGCCTTTTCCAGCCGCCGGGCGGTCACGCTCCTCTGCACCCATGCCCAGGTTGATGCCTTGAAGTCCTTGCCGGTTTTTACCGTCGGCGACGCAACGGCCGAAGCGTGCCGCAAGGCCGGCTTTGCCACGGTCAGTTCGGCCGCTGGCGACGTTGCAGCGCTTGCCGGTCTGATTCTCGATAATCGGCAGCAGGTCGTGCCCGGCCATGTACTTTATCCCGCCGCAAAGGATAGGGCGGGTGATCTGGAGGGGCGTCTTGCCGCAGGTGGTCTCTCCTGCCATGCGGTCGCCATCTACCGGATGGACCCGGTAACAGCCCTGCCGCTTTCTGTCGTGGAAGCCTTGCAAGCCGGTGCCTATGACGGCGTTCTGATCTATTCCCGGCGCACGGCGGAAGCGTTCAGGGACCTCACGATTGCACATTTGCCCGGCTACAATTTTTGCCACATGCGGGCCTATGCCCTTTCGCCGCAGGCCGCCGCACCCCTATCTAAAGGCTTCGCGGTGCAAGTCGCTGCGGCGCCAACCGAAACGGCGCTCTTCGATCTGGCATTAGCGGAGTGTTAACCAGATCCGGGGGAGTCGTTCTTTTGCGCTGCGCAAAAGTCTTTGCTGCGGCGGTACCGCTTCGCAAAGAGGTGTGTATAGTGAAGGTCTTGGGACCGGCAGGGGTCAGGAGGTGATGAGATGACGACGGACAAGAAATCCCCGGGCGGGACATCTTCTTCGGGTGGCAGCGGCGCTTCGGACAAACCGGGCAGCGGGTCCAGCTCGTCTTCAGGCACCCCGCCGAAGCGTCCGGTCACCATCGATCTGACCGCCGAGAAAGTGGATGCCAAATCCGACGCGGCCGGCACTGCAGGCAGCACGACCTCCGGTTCGACCGCTTCCGGCAGCTCCGGCTCCGGCAGCTCCGGCTCCGGCAGCAGCTCTTCGCCAGGTGGGACATCCTCCAGCAGCACGGGTGCGACGACCGGCAGTTCCTCAGGGAGTTCTTCCGGGAGCACATCTTCTTCGAGCTCCTCTTATGGGTCGAGCCGGCCCGGAAGCACGTCGACACCGTCTTCCTCTTCGACGTCATCGTCCTCGGGCACGCCGGGTTATTCCTCCTCGAGCGCGGCATCAGCGAAGTCGGCCGGGACGGAACCCAAGTCCTCGACGGCGTCTTCCACCGGCACATCCGGGTCGACGGCCTCAACGTCTTCGTCTTCGAGCAAACCCTCTTCGTCCGCGACATCGAGCAGTTCAAGCAGTTCGCGCCCGTCCGGCTCGACGACCTTCTCCAATCCGCCGGCCGCGGAAGACCGCGGAGGGGTCGGTGCCTTCGGCGTGCTGATCGCAGCCGTTATCGGCGGCATCCTCGTTCTTGGCGGCGGCTTCGGTCTTTATCAGGCGGGTATCGTCAAGCTCAATCCGGAGCCGAACCAGCAGATCACCAGCGCCCTCGGCGCAGCGGAGCGCAAGATCGCCGATCTGGAAAAACAGCTTGGCGATATGAGCCAGACGGTCTCCAGCCAGAACCCCGGCAGCGCGCTCTCGGCGCTGGAAAGCAAGGTCTCCACGCTTGAGGGCGAGGTGCAAAAGGCCACGTCCGCCGACGCGGCACCCGCGATCGACGCGCTGAAGAAGGACGTCGAGAGCCTGCGCAGCGATCTATCCGCCGTTTCCACCGGTGGCGGCGACGGGGCTCCGGCCGATCTCCAGCCACTGGAAAGCCGCCTGACAGCCCTGGAAGACGCTGCGAAATCCCAGTCCCAGGTTGATCTGGCGCCGATCGAAACACGGATCGCCAAACTGGAAACCGATACGACCTCGACGTCCTCGGAAGCCGAGCAGCTGAGCGGTTCGCTCACGGAGCTGAAGACCAGCCTGAGCGAAATCGAAACCCGTCTTTCCAATACCGAAGCGACAGCCAAGGCGGCCCAGACGGCGGTCTCGACCTCGGACGTTTCGCTAAAGACCCTGGCCGACAGCCAGGCGCGGGCAACCGAGACGCTGTCGTCGCTGGCGGCGGATATCAAGTCGGTCGGTGCTGCCAACACGGCAGCACTGGAAGACTTGCGCACCGAACTCGACGTCATTTCCAAGCGGCTTGCCGCTGTCGAGGCGACCATGGGGGATGCGACGGCCCGCGAAGTCGCGGCGCGTGCACTTTCCGTTTCGGCGCTGAAATCGGCGGTCGATTCCGGCCGCCCCTATGAAACGGAACTGGCCGCGGTGAAGGCCGGCTTGCCGGGCGATCTCGATCTCACCGCGCTGGAAGCCAATGCCAAGACCGGTGTCGAGCCCGTTTCGGTCCTGATCGCGCAGTTCCCTCAGGTTGCCGACAAGATCTACCAGACCTTTGCCGAACCGCAGCGTGAGGGCGACGTTCTGGAAAGCCTCCTGTCGAGTGCCAAGTCGATCATTGCCATCCGTGGCGGTGGCGATGCCAGCGGCGACACGCCCGCTGCCGTGCTGCAGCGGATGGAGCTTGCCGTTTCGAACGGCCGGCTGGCCGCGGCGCTGGAAGCCTATCAGGCGCTGCCGGAAGACAGCCAGAAAGTCGGGGCCGACTGGGCAACGCGCGCCAAGGCCCGTGTCGAGGCCGACGCATTGACCGACAAGGCCTCGCAGGAAGTGCTGAATGCGCTGGCCGCCAAAGACAGCTAAGCCGCAGCCGGGCCGCCGGCTGACAGGGCAGAACACCATAGAGCCGGCATTGTCCGGCAGCCTTCGGGAGCGAGCACCATGATCCGCGTCTTCCTCTTCGTCTTCGTGCTGTTTCTCGCCGCACTGGGCTTTGCATGGCTTGCGGACCTGCCGGGAATGGTCTCGATCCGGTGGATCGATCCAGACCCGAACACGATCCCGTTCGAGTGGCGGCAGTCCCCGGCAATCGCGGCCGTTGCCGCCGGCATCGTGCTGGCGATTTTCCTCGCTGCCGTCTGGGTGATCCGGGTGGTGCTGAAATCGCCGGCGATCGCCAGCCGCTTCTTCCGCCGCCGCCGCAAGGACAAGGGCTATTCGGCCCTGTCGCAGGGGCTGATTGCTCTGGGCACCGGCAACTCCAAGCTCGCCCGCCGCTATGCGCTCGATGCCGACCGTCTGCTGGATGACGAACCAGCCGCAAAACTTCTGCTGGCACAGACCGCACAGCTTGCCGGCAAGGACGACGAGGCCCGTCAGCGCTTTGAGGCGATGCTGGAGGATCCTGCGACCAAGGCCCTTGGCCTGCACGGGCTTTTTGTGGAGGCCGAACGTCACCGCGAGCCGGTGGCCGCCCGCCACTATGCTGAGGAAGCCGTCAAGACCGCGCCGGGCCTGGAATGGGCCGGCAAGGCCGTGCTCGGCTACCAGGCCGTTGCCCATCATTGGGACGAGGCGCTGAAGACGCTGGAGCGCAACTATGCCGCCAAGATGCTCGACAAGAAGACCTACCGCCGCCAGCGGGCCGTCATCCTGACCGCTCTTGCCATGAAGCTGGAGGACGGCGAACCGGAACGGGCCTATTCGCTCGCCAAGGAAGCCCACGGCCTGGCGCTTGAGCTGGTGCCGGCCGCCGTGCTGACCTCTCGCCTTGCCACAAGGCGCGGCGATATCCGCAAGGCCTCCAAGGTTCTGGAAGCCACCTGGCGGCTCAACCCGCATCCGGATCTTGCCGAAACCTATGCCCATGTGCGCACGGGCGACAGCGCCGTGGACCGGCTGAAGCGGGTAAAGTCTCTCAGCGCGCAGCGTGCCAATACCGCTGAAGGCGCCATCGCCATTGCACGGACGGCGATCGAGGCGCGTGAATTCGACGAAGCGCGCAAGCAGCTGAAGAAGGTTTTGCAATCCGAACCGACCCGCAAGGCCTACGTCCTGATGGCAGAGCTGGAAGAAGCCGAAAACGGCGACCGCGGCCGAATGCGCGACTGGCTTGCCCGTGCGGTGCAGGCGCCGATGGACAAGGTCTGGATGGCGGATGGCGTCATCTCCGCCGAATGGCAGGCCGTGTCGCCGGTGACCGGCCGGCTGGATGCCTTTGAATGGGGCACGCCGGGGAGCCTCTCGGACGATGACGGTACATTGCTTGAAGACAGTCTCTTCGAGGCTCCGGCATTGCCCTCTGCTGCTCCCCCCGCTGCACCAGAGGCCCCTGCAAAGGATGTCTCAAAAAGTGAAGATGTGGATGACGCCGTGGTGCTGGAAGCCGAGCCCGTCACGAAACCGGCCGAAGTCAAATCGGCCGCCGCCGAGACCGCACCCAAGCCTGCGGCACCGGTTGCCAAGCAGGGCTATGAGGGCACGACGGACGATGTGAAATTCAGCCCGGCCCTCCAGGACCTGCCGGACGCTCCGGGCGAACCTGAAAAACCTGCCAAGGCCGAGAGCGAACCGGCCGGGCACCGGAAAGAGGCAAAGGCACAACCACCTGCATCGTCAGAACCCAAGACCGGCAACGGGACTGTCAAGGGCGGCGAGGGCAAGGTCGGCGAGGGCAAGGCAAAGGAAGAGGCAAAGGCCGTCGACGCCAAACCCGGCGAAACCAAGTCCCCCGGGGCCGGAAAAGCTGCCAAGGAGAAAGAGGCCAACAAGGCTGACGCCAAGGACGATCTCGACCGGCCGATAGAATTTCCCCTGTCGCGCATGCCGGACGATCCGGGGCCCGATGAAGAGGATGAGGACGCAGCCGCAAAGACGCCGCGACCACGCTTCTTCAACTAGATCAGCGGACGCACAGCCGGAAACGGTTGAGCGTCCAAAAGCTGATCGATCTTAAGGTGGTAGAGCATCTTGTGTGCGTTCTGCCGAACGCACGATGCTCCAGATCAGCGGACGCACAGCCGGAAACGGTTGAGCGTCCAAAAACTGATCGATCTTAAGGTGGTAGAGCATCTTGTGTGCGTTCTACCGAACGCACGATGCTCTAGCGCAGGCCGCGAAAGGTGGATACCGGTTTTAGGCACTTGCATCTGGCGCCAAGCTCCGGTAATTAGCGGCGCACTCGGGCTTGCCTCGAGTGGCCGCGCGGTTCCGCGCGATGCCCGGCACCTGCCGGAGAACGCCGCTGTAGCTCAGATGGTAGAGCACGTCATTCGTAATGATGGGGTCGGGGGTTCGAGTCCCTTCAGCGGCACCACTTCCTGTTTTGTCCGATAGCCTCGCCGCGCTTTCAAAGCGGGCTCCCCAAACTCGTGGCTTGAAACCCATCTGCCGCAAGGGCAGAATTGGGCATGATCCGCAGTCTGGCCAAGATTTTTCTTTTGCTGCTCTTTCTTGTCGCCGGCCTGGTTGGTCCGCGGACGCCAGACGCCCGGGCTGTCGAGAATTTTACGCTCTACCTCAATGAGTTGCCACACCGGCTGATCGATGGAAGCGGCATCCAGTACGACCTTTTCCTGAAAGAAATCCTGGATCAATTGCCGTTCGGCGTCTCGCTGCGATATGGCCCGCTGGCAAGATCGAAAACAAATTTCCTCGGTGACCCGCAGTCCTGTCTCTTCCCGACCAATATTCGGGCTCTCAATGTTGGCGACAGGGCGAGCGAGCTTGAAACTTCGGTTCAAGTCGATGTGGTCTCCCTGCGGCTTTATACGGCGGATAGCCACCCATATGAGGCGCAGCTTGACAGTTTTGCGCCGGAACGGGTCGGTTACATCAGGGGATCGGGAGCCGTTTATGTGCTCGGTGCGGATTCGGGCAAATTCCTGGCAATCGATTCGGAGGAACAGCTGATCCGGATGATCCAGCTGGGCCGTCTGGACGCGTTTCTGGGACATCATCCAGACACGGCTCTCGCGCTCGACCAGCTCGGCAAGCCCGGGTTGCTTCATGTCAGTCCGCTCGCCTTCAAGAACCTGCGGTTTGCGATCACCTTCATCTGCCATGACAACGAAACGGGCCATCGTTTCCTGGAGGTGGTCAATCCACGCGTTCTCAAGATGCGCCTCTCGGGCCGTCTTCGGGAGATCCTGGGGCCGCACGCCGAATTCCGGCTCTCTGAGGACCCCGTGGAAGACGAAGGTCCGTTGGTGAAATAATAGCGAGGGCTGGTGACGGTCCCAACTTTCGCCAGCCCAGGTGACCAATTTCTGTCAGGTAATCCGAGTATCGAGAAGAGTATTCCTCTAACGTAAGTTGGAGATGATTTTGTTGTCTTTACATCGTATTTGATCAGGCGAACGGCTGGTTCGAGTACACTATTATGTAGAGTTTCGTGTATTTAAAGTTGTAATTTGCCCAACAATTTTGAGTAACCGAAAATACACGATTGTTTAGTCAAATTACTCGTTAATTTCGACAAGGCCTCAAGACTTGAGCGGCCGGTGCATAGAGGTAATGGAAATTGCTTCACAAGATGATCCGCGTTCTTGTGGCCGATGACAGCGTTGTGGCACGCGAAGTCGTCAACAAGGGCATAAACGTCCACCGCGCCAAGCGGTATATCGAAATCGACAATGTCGACAATGGCCGGTCTGCGCTCGAAGTTCTGAAGAAGAAGCAGATCGACATTGCCTTCCTGGACATCAACATGCCGGGCCTCAATGGTCCGGAGGTTGTGGCGGCGATGCAGGAGACAAGGTCAACCGATTGTCTGACGGTGGCGATCTCGGCCACGCTGGACCAGCGCTCCGAAAACGTGCTGCAGCAGTTCGGGGCCTATCATTTCCTGCAGAAGCCGTTCTCCCACGACGATGTGGCGGACATTGTTTCCACATACATGACAATGACGACCACCTATCCGATCCTGATCGTCGACGACAGCTCCACCATGCGCAAGCTGACACGCAAGATCCTGGAAGGCAGCCGGTTCGACTTTGAAATCTCGGAGGCAGACAGCGCCCAGGCGGCCTTGCGCGCCCTGGCCTCGGGCAAGTTCCGGATGGTGCTGACCGATTTTCACATGCCCGGTACCGACGGCATCGAGCTGGCCGGATCAATCCAGAATCTTTCCAGCAAGATCGGCATCTACATGATGTCGACCAACGATACGAGCTATCTGGAGCGGTCCGCTGCCTTTGTCGGCATTTCCGGCTTCCTGAAGAAACCCTTCACCCCTGCCGATATCGACACGATCATGCACCAGTTCCTGGAACTCGATAAGCCGAAATTCGGCAAGACGCGCAATATGTTCAGCTTCATGGAGCGGGAACGCAAGGCGTCCTGAAGTTCGGACCGAGCTGACAACGCACCGCATATTGCGATTTTCTTCAAATTTGAGCCGGCAGGGTTTGCCTGTTGGTTACATTGTTTCTGGATAGTTTGAACGGTTGCTTGATTTAGGAGCCTGACGTTGATTCAATGGAAGAATCAGTAAGTCTCCCCAGTTCGTATCGGTTTCACTGTTTGCATGCATGGAGAGCGGTGTGGGCAAAACAGCTAAGCTTGAACTTCTCCGGCGAATTCTGCCACTTGCGCTTTGCGTGCTCGGCATTGTCGGCGGCTATTTCTTCATGTCGGTGCTGAGCAGCCTGCTTTGCGTGGTTGCCGCCGGCGGGATCTATGCTGCCTTGCCCCGGCCGGCCGCGCCATCGGGTGCGGTCAAGCCGATCAGCCGTCCATCGGTGATCACACTCGATGCCATCGGTTTCGGTCTTGGTGTGGTGTTCTTCTCCGTTGCTTTTATCGGAATGGCCGATTGGGGCGGCCTTGCGGCTTTGCTGGCCCTTTTCTGCCTGGGGCCTGCCTGTTTCTCTCTGGTTCTCTTCACGGTCTCCGCCCGGCAGGAAACCTCTTGGGTGCGCTTTTTCTCGAACGGCTTCGAGTTCACCCAGTTTGGCCGCCGGGTGCGGGTGATGTACGAGGACCTGAAGCGCATCGACGTGCGCCAGTGGGAAGCCTCCGGCTGGGCGGCCTGGTTCCAGTCGACCATCGGCTCCCTCGGCCCGCGCTCCGCAGTGTTGCTCAACGGCGCGGAAAGCACCAAGACCCTTGTGTTCAAGCGCCAGGACGGCGCCACCTTCACGATTTCCTCCGAGCTGGTTCCCGATCTGCAGCGCATCCTGATCAGCATCGACCGGGCCGGCCTGGAGCTGCCTGAAGGCATCAGCGAATATCAGCGCAAGAAGATCCGCGAACGCCGCGAGCGCATGTATGGCGGCCCGGAGAAGGAACCGCCCCAGCCGGAACAGAAGGAAGTCGCCCGCATCGCCGCCCTGATCGAACACGCAAGGCGCAGCGCCGGGCATTGAGGTGTGGCAATGGAACCGCAGCGGTAATCACGCCTAAAGCGTGTCGCGTTCATTTGAATTCACGCGACTCGCTTTATCTCTTTTTTGACGCACGTCTTTTTGCGAAAAACCGGAACCCACTTTTTCGCGACGTGCTCTAGAACCTTGTAGCTTGCTTGCCCTCATCCTGAGGAGCACTGCTCTGGATTACTGAGAGAAATCTGCCACTTGTTCTTCCTCATCCTGAGGAGCGCGCTTGCGCGCGTCTCGAAGGATGAGCTGCAAACTCAGGAGCAGGCGGCCCATCCTTCGAGACGGACCTGCCGGTCCTCCTCAGGATGAGGTTGAGTTTGTTGAGAGCGGGCTGAAAAAGCTCAAACCCACTTGGTCGGGCCGTCTTACGATGTGACCCAACCGGCCTTCCGCTTCTCGAAGAAAGCTGAAATGCCCTCCTGCGCTTCCGGGGTTTCCCAGGTGTCGGCGAGGCGGCGGATCGTGTCGTCGATGACGGCATCGGTGATTGACGTGCCGAGACTGCGGGCAAGCGCCTTGGAAGCGGCAACCGCGGCGGGAGCGGCGGCGAGATAGGGTTTGATTTCCCTTTCGATCGTGTCATCGAGGTCCGCTTCGCTGACCACCTTCGCAACTAGATCCAGATCGCGGGCTTCTTCGGCGCCGAAAATCCTTGCCGACATGAAGACGCGGCGTGCCTTGCCCTCACCCATGCGGGCGAGCACGTAGGGGCTGATCGTTGCCGGGATCAGGCCAAGGCGGACTTCCGTCAGACCGAACTTGGCACTGTCGATCGCCACCACCGTGTCGCAGACGCTCATCATGCCGATGCCGCCGCCGAAGGCCTGGCCCTGCACCCGGCCGATCAGGGGCTTGGGCAATTCGTTGAGGCTCTTCAGCATCATTGCGAGCTTGCGTGCCTCGGTCATGCGGGTCTCGCGGCTGGCTTCGAATTGCTCGCGCATCCAGCCGAGATCGCCGCCGGCGCAGAAGCTGGCACCGGCACCCGTCAGGACAACCACGCGGACCGTATCGTCGGCGCCGAACTGCGCGGCGGCTTGCGTCAGTTCCGCGATCATCTTCGCCGAAAGCGAATTGTGCTTTTCCGCCCGGTCGAGTGTCAGCGTGGCAACACCGCGGTCGTCGATGGCGATGGAAATGGTCTCGAAACTCATGCGTCAACGCTCCTGAGGCTTCTGGCAAAGGCTGCGACTTCGGCAAGGCGGTCGCGGTCGATCCCGGTCTCGAAGCCTTTCTTCGCCATCAGGTCGAGCACGGCTTCTGTGGCGACATTGCCCTTGGCACCCGGCGCGTAGGGACAGCCGCCAAGGCCGCCGACGGCGCTGTCGAAGGTGCGCAGGCCCTTTTCCAGGCTCACCTCGATATTCTCCAAAGCCCGGCCCTTGGTGTCGTGGTAGTGGCCCGCGACCTTGTCGGCGGGAACCGCGGCAAGAACGGCGTCCAGCATCCGGCCGATCGTTTCAGGTGTTCCGGCACCGATCGTATCGCCGAGCGAGATCTCGTAGCAGCCAAGATCGAAAAGGATCCTTGCCACTTCCGCAACTTTTTCCGGCGGGGTCTCGCCGTCATAGGGGCAATCGGTGACGCAGGAGACATAGCCCCGCACCGGAATGCCGTCCTCATGCGCCTTTTCGACAAGCGGCTTGAAGCGTTCGATGCTTTCAGCGACCGAGCAATTGATGTTCTTTTTCGAAAAGCCCTCGGAGGCGGAGCCGAAGATCGCGACCTCGTCGGCGGAGACTTTCTTCGCCGCGGTGTACCCTTTGACGTTGGGGGTGAGCACTGCATAGGTCACCGACGGAAGGCGGTGGATGCCTTCCATCACCTCCTGGGCGTCGGCCATCTGCGGCACCCATTTCGGGCTGACGAAGCTGGTCACCTCGATCTTGCGGAAACCGCAGGCAGACAGGCGGTCGACAAGGTCGATCTTCTGCGAGGTCGGCACGAACAGCGGTTCGTTCTGCAACCCGTCGCGGGGGCCCATTTCAAAGAGGGTGACGAAGTCGGACATGGCGGGCTCTTTGGGCTTTTTGTGAAACTACGGAGATAACCTGCGTCATCCCGGCCAAGCGCAGCGCGAGCCGGGACCGGGGCGCCGAGGTTTTGATAGGTTGGCGGCTCTTGCCGATATGCAAATGGCTCACCGGTCCCGGATCTTCGCTACGCTTTGGCCGGGATGACGAAGGAGAGTGAGGTACTGAGCGGCAGTTCAACTTTTCATTCCTCCCGCTCCGCGCGGGCGCGCAGCTCGCGGCGGATGACCTTGCCGGTCGTCGTCATCGGCAGGGCATCGACAAAAGCGACTTCACGCGGATATTCATGCGCGGCAAGGCGCGTCTTGACGAAGTCGGCGATCTCTTTTGCCAGAGTGTCGGAAGGTTCCACCCCGCTCTTCAGGACGATATAGGCCTTGACGATTTCGGTGCGCTGGCGGTCCGGTTTGCCGACGACGCCGGCCATGGCGACGGCGGGATGCTTGATCAGGCAGTCCTCGATCTCGCCCGGGCCGATGCGGTAGCCGGACGAGGTGATGACGTCGTCGTCACGGCCGACGAAGCGGATCCAGCCGTCCGCGTCCTTCATGCCGGTGTCGCCGGTCAGCAGCCAGTCGCCGGCGAATTTCTTCTCCGTCGCTTGCCGGTTGTTCCAGTACTGCAGGAACATGACCGGGTCCGGACGTTTGACCGCGATGTTGCCGAGGGTGTCGACGGGAAGCTCTTCACCGGCGTCGCTGACGACGCTGACTGTGTGGCCGGGAACGGCCTTGCCCATGATGCCGGGATGGGCCTCCATCAGCTTTGCGCAGCTGGAGACGACCATGTTGCATTCGGTCTGGCCGTAGAATTCGTTGATCGTCAGGCCGAAGGTGCGGCGGCCCCAGTCGATCAGCTCGGCGCCGAGCGTCTCGCCGCCGGAGGCGACGGATCTGAGGTTCAGCTGCCAGCGCGTTTCGGGGCTCTCCTCCTGGCGCATCATTTTCAGCGCGGTGGGCGGCAGGAAGGTGTTGCGGATCTTCTGGTCCTGCAGGAGCTGGAAGGCGGCTTCGGCCGTGAATTTCCTGAAGCGGCAGGCAACCACCGGGACGCCGAGATAAAGCGCCGGCATCAGCACGTCGAGCAGGCCGCCGATCCAGGCCCAGTCGGCCGGCGTCCAGATACGGTCGCCCGGCTGGCCAAGAAGATCGTGGCTCATCTCCACGCCCGGCAGATGGCCGTGCAGCACCCGGTGGCCGTGCAGCGCGCCCTTGGGCTGGCCGGTGGTGCCGGAGGTGTAGATGATGATGGCGGGATCGTCCGGTCCGGTGTCGAAGGCGGCGAAAACATCCTCGTGGCCCGCCATGTGGCTCGCCAGATCCTCGGCGCTGCCGTCGGCTCCATCGGCGCAGAAGACCGTGGTGAGGTCCGGGAGGCGGTCCCGAAGCGGGGCGAGCTTTGCAGCGCCGCTCAGGTCCGTGATCGCGGCCCTTGCGCCGGAATCCTTCAACCGGTATTCCAGCGCCTCCTCACCGAAGAGCGCGAACAGCGGAATGGTGATCGCGCCAAGCTTCAGGGCGGCGATATGGGCATAGGCGGTTTCCGGGCGCTGTGGCATCAGGACGCCGATCCGGTCACCCGGCTGGACGCCGCGCGCGCGCAGGAGGTTGGCGAGCTGATTGGAAAGCCGTTGCAGGTCGGCGTAGGTGTAGCGCGCCGTGTCGCCGCCCTCTTCGACGAAAACCAGCGCTTCCCGGTCCGGCTCCCGCTCGGCCCAGGCATCGCAGATGGCTACGCCGATGTTGAAGCGGGCCGGAATGTCCCAGGCAAAGCGGTCAGTCAGATCGTCGTAGTTCTTGGCGTCATGCGGCAGCATCGGCTTCCTCCGCCAGCGCCAGCAGCACGGTGCCGTCGGTCACCTGTTCGCCTTCGGCGACGAAGACTTCGCCGATGAGACCGTCGCGCGGTGCCTTCAGCGTATGCTCCATCTTCATGGCTTCCAGGATCACCAGCGGCTGGTCTTTGGTCACTGCGTCTCCCGCCTTGGCGGAGAGCACTTTCACAAGGCCCGGCATCGGCGCGATCAGCTGGTCGCCCGCACCGCCCGCTTCCTCGTCGGCGCTGAGCGTGTCCGGCAGGCCGACCGGATAGGCATGGCCGCCAAGGAAGACAGTCAGGCCCTTGCGGCCCTGCACGACGACAGCTCGGGCCCGGTGACCGGCGCAGTCATAGGTGAGGCTGCCGCCGTCGACATGGATCAGCGCATAGTCGCGGACTTCGCCCGAAAGCTGAACCGCAAAGCGCCGGTTGCCCTTGGCGTGCACCTCGACATCGCGGCGTTCGCCGCCGATTTCAAGCAGCGCGAACTGGCGCGAGGCACTCCAGATGCGCCAGCCGGCAAGGGTATCGAACGGGTCGTTGCCGGCGGCAGGCTTCGTCAGGCCGAGCGCGGTCAGGGCTGCGAGCGCTACAGCATCTTCCGGCATTGCCGGTTCCTCGATGAGGCTGGCAAGGTCGCGGTCGATGAGGCCGGTGTCGACATCACCCCGCGCAAATCCTTCGTGACGGCAAAGGGCCGCCAGGAAGCCCGCATTGGTGACGCAGCCGGCGACTTCCGTTGCCTCGAGGCTCGCCAGCAGCTTGCCGAGCGCTGCCTGACGCGTCGGGCCGTGTACGATCACCTTGGCGATCATCGGATCATAGAAAGGGGTGATCTCGTCGCCGGAACGCACGCCGCTGTCGACACGGGCGCTTGCTTCCGGCAGGGCAAGATGTTCCAGCGTGCCGATGGCCGGCAGAAAGCCCTTCGGCGCATCTTCGGCATAAAGGCGGGCCTCGAACGCCCAGCCGCTGAATGCGAGATCTTCCTGCATCTTCGGCAGCTTTTCACCGGAGGCAACTCGCAGCTGCCATTCGACGAGGTCCTCACCGGTGATCAGCTCCGTCACCGGATGTTCCACCTGCAGGCGGGTGTTCATTTCCATGAAATAGAACCGGTCGGACCGGAGGCCCTCCGAGACATCTGCGATGAACTCGATGGTGCCGGCACCGGAATAGTTGATCGCCTTGGCGGCTTTGACCGCGGCCTCGCCCATGGCAGCGCGCATGTCTTCAGGCATGCCGGGAGCCGGAGCTTCCTCGATCACCTTCTGGTGGCGGCGCTGCAGCGAGCAGTCGCGCTCAAAAAGATGCACCGCGTTGCCATGGCTGTCGCCGAAGACCTGGATCTCGATATGGCGCGGTTTGGTGAGGTATTTCTCGATCAGCACGCGGCCGTCGCCGAAGCTGGCCTCGCCTTCGCGCTGTGCGCCCTTCAGGGCCTCGGCAAAGTCCTTGGGGTCGTCAACCCGGCGCATGCCCTTGCCGCCACCGCCGGCACGGGCCTTGATGAGGACAGGATAGCCGATCTGGTCCGCCTGGTCCTTGAGGAATGCCGGGTCCTGGTTGTCGCCGTGGTAGCCGGGCACGACCGGAACGTCCGCCTTTTCCATCAGCGCCTTGGCGGCATCTTTCAGCCCCATGGCCCGGATGGAAAGCGCGCTCGGGCCGATGAAGGTGATGCCGGCCTTTTCCAGCGCATCGACGAAATCCGGGTTTTCCGACAGGAAGCCGTAACCGGGATGCACCGCTTCGGCGCCGCTCATCCGGCAGGCCTCGATGATGCGGTCGGCTTTCAGATAGCTTTCGGACACCGGCGCCGGGCCGATGCGGTAGGCTTCGTCCGCCATGGCGACGTGTTTGGCGCGGCTGTCGGCGTCGGAATAGACGGCAACCGTCTTGATGCCCAGCTTGCTGGCGGTCGCCATCACCCGGCAGGCAATCTCGCCGCGGTTGGCAATGAGGATCTTCTTGAACATGTTTCAGATCTCCTCCCAGGGAGTAACGGGGGCGCCGGGTCTGTCGGCAAGTCGGTCCGGTGCAACGTCCGGCATGTTTTGAATTGGCAGATCGCTGAAAACGGTAAGGGCGTTGCGCGTGTCGTCGACGAGGGGCGCAAGCCTTCCGGTCGCGAGGACACGCACTTTCAGGCCGCCGACCGACAGGAGGTCACCCTTGTCGATGCTGCCTTCGTCGAGCACGATCAGGATCGCCGTCAGCGGCTGGGTGGTGCGGATGTCGGGATGCTGTTCGCGGATCGCAGCCTCGATGTCGCTGCCGCATTCCACCATGGACCGGACTTCACCCCTCATCGGATGTCTCCTCGAGTGCGGCTTCGAGATGGGTAATGCTTGCGGCATCGAAGGCGACGAGAGTCACGGTCTCGATGCCGTCCAGCGCCTCCAGCACGCGCCGGATGGCGGCAACTGCAATCGCCGCCGCCTGGTCTGCCGGATAGCCGTAGATGCCAGTGGAGATCGCCGGGAAGGCGACGGTCCGGCACTCATGGCTTGCCGCCAGCCGGAGACTTGCCTCATAGCAGGAGGCAAGCAATTGGGCTTCTCCGCCTTTGCCGCCTTTCCAGACCGGGCCGACGGTGTGAATGACGTATCTGGCCGGCAGGCGGTACCCGCGTGTGATCTTCGCCTGACCGGTGTCGCAGCCCTTCAGCGTCCGGCACTCGGCCAGGAGATCCGGACCGGCCGCCCGGTGGATGGCGCCATCGACACCGCCACCGCCCAGGAGAGACGAATTGGCGGCGTTGACGATGGCATCGACCTGAAGCTGTGTGATGTCGCCGAGATGGGTCCTGATCCGGGTCATGGCGTCTCCTCGGCGCCGAGATCCTCAATCATCGTGAACCGCTCGCAGACCAGATCCATTTCCGGATGGAAGACGCCGTTGCGCTCGAAATAGCGCTGATGGTCGCGCCGCCAGCCCTGCAGATCCTCGTTCTCGCCTTCGGCGAGCGCGAACTCCTCCGTCATGTCGCAGAAGCGCAGGACAAAGACTTCCTGCGTCTCGATCACCAGAGCCGGGGTGCCGTCCCAGTTGAGCGCGATATCGCGGCGGCCGTGAACGGGCAGCACTTCATCGCCGTGTTCGTAATCCTCGAGCGCACCGCAGGTTGCCGTCTTCTTGCCGGAGCGCACGAGGGCGATCAGCCGGGCGCAGAGGTCCGGATTGTCGCCGAAACGGAAGGTCTCGGCACCGGGATATCTGGCTTTGAGCGCGTCGAGGGTCATGGGATCACATCCTGAAGAGGCCGAACCTGGTGTCGTCGATCGGCGTGTTCAGCGCCGCAGACAGGGAGAGGCCCAGAATATCGCGGGTCTTGCGCGGGTCTATGATGCCGTCGTCCCAGAGCCGGGCGGTGGCATAAAGCGGATGGCCCTGTTCTTCGAACTGGTCGATGATCGGCTGCTTGAAGGCCTTCTCCTCGTCGGCAGACCAGGCGCCGCCCTTGCGCTCGATGCCCTCGCGGCGGACGGTGGCAAGAACGCCGGCCGCCTGTTCACCGCCCATCACCGAGATGCGGGAATTCGGCCAGGTCCACAGGAACCGGGGCGAATAGGCGCGGCCGCACATGCCGTAATTGCCGGCACCGAAGGAGCCGCCGACCAGCATGGTGATTTTCGGAACGGAGGTGGTGGCGACCGCCGTCACCAGCTTGGCGCCGTCCTTGGCGATGCCGCCGCTTTCATATTTGCGGCCGACCATGAAGCCGGTGATGTTCTGCAGGAAGACCAGCGGAACCTTGCGCTGGGAGCAGAGCTCGACGAAATGGGCGCCCTTGACCGCGCTTTCGGAGAAGAGCACGCCGTTGTTGGCGATGATGCCGACGGGCATGCCGTGGATATGGGCAAAGCCGCAGACAAGCGTGGTGCCGTAGCGGGCCTTGAACTCGTCGAAGCGGGAGCCGTCAACAACGCGGGCAATGACCTCGCGGATGTCATAGGGGGTCTTCAGATCCGCCGGAACGACGCCGAGGATTTCTTCCGGATCATAGAGCGGATCTTCCGGTGTCTGCAGGGCAACGGTCTGCGGCTTGGTGCGGTTGAGGCTGGCAATCGCCCGCCGTGCCAGCGCCAAGGCATGGGCGTCGTCACGGGCAAGGTGGTCGGCGACGCCGGAAAGACGGGTGTGAACGTCACCGCCGCCGAGATCTTCGGCGGTCACTTCTTCGCCGGTCGCCGCCTTCACCAAAGGAGGACCGGCCAGGAAGATGGTGCCCTGGTTCTTGACGATGATGGTTTCGTCGGACATCGCCGGCACATAGGCGCCGCCTGCCGTGCAGGAGCCCATGACAACGGCAATCTGGGCGATGCCCTTCGCCGACATGTTGGCCTGATTGAAGAAGATCCGGCCGAAATGGTCGCGGTCCGGGAAGACCTCGTCCTGATTGGGCAGGTTGGCGCCGCCACTGTCGACCAGATAGATGCAGGGCAGGTTGCTTTCCGAAGCGATTTCCTGGGCCCGCAGGTGCTTCTTCACCGACATCGGATAATAGGTGCCGCCTTTGACGGTGGCATCATTCGCCAGGATCATCACCTCGCGGCCCTCGACCCGGCCGATGCCGGCGATCATGCCGGCTGCAGGTGCCGCGCCGTCATACATTTCATGGGCGGCGAGCATGCCGACTTCGAGAAAGGGCGAACCCGGATCGAGCAGGCGCGACACGCGTTCGCGCGGCAGGATCTTGCCGCGGGAGACATGCCGCTGGCGGGCGGTCTCGCCGCCGCCGTCCAGAGCGGTCTTCGCTGCCGCCTTGACCACGTCCATGGCGGTCTCGTGAGCAGCCTTGTTGGCGGCAAACTGTTCGCTTCTCGGCGAAAGGCTCGATTTCAGGATGCTCATGTCACCCGGTCTCCCCTTGGGATTTGGTCGATTGCGGCGCGACGGCCTTGCGCGCCAGGTCCAGATAAAGCTCTTCGATGTCCAGCTTCGAAAGACGTCCGCCCTCGCGGTACCAGCTCGGAATGCCGGTCAGCATGGCGATGATGGCTCGCGTTGCGACCCGCGGTTCGCGCACGCTGTATTGGCCCGCCTGCGACCCCTCTTCCAGGATGCGGGTCAGGATCGCCTCGTAGCGGCGGCGCTCGGTCTCCACGACCTCGAAATTTTCCGGCTCCAGATTGCGCAGCTCCATATAGGAAATGAAGACCTCGTCGGCGCGTTCCAGGTGATAGCGGATATGGAAGCGCACGAACCGCTCCAGCGGGTCGGTGCCTGGGGCAAATTCGGCCGCCTCCCAGGCGGCGATGAGTTCGGCCATATGGGCCAGCATCAGGTCCTTCAGGATGTCCTGCTTGGTCGGGAAGTGATTGTAGAGCGCACCCGGCTGGACGCCGACATCGGCGGCGATCTCGCGCATGGAGACGGCAGCATATCCGGAGGCGGCAAACCGCTTCAGCGCCGCCTTGCGCACACGCTCGGCGGTCTCCTGTCCCTTTGCCGTTGTCTGGGCCCTGGATTGGGCCCTGCTTGAGACTTTGGCTGGGGCGCGGCTTTGCGATCCGGTGGCGCTGCTTGCCATCTCGTCCTCCCTTGCCTCAAGAAATAAATGAACGTTCGTTCATTTACAAGCCTCTTTGTATGGACACGGCCTTGATAATTTGAAGAGACGGGCCGACTGTCAAAAAACTTACATGGATAAGCTGTTCACACTGCCTGAGCATTTCACGCCGGAATTTCTAGAGGGACCGATTGATGAGCGAAGAGAGTGCAAAGAGCTGGGTTGAGGCCGAATGGGCGGACAGCCTCGATGAAGAGCTGGAGATGGAAATCGATGATTTCCTGGTCGCCAAGGATCTCGCCTTCATCTCCGACAAGAAGCACAAGTCCGGAATTGACCGGAACACATATTTCCACGAGCTGCTGCGGCTGCAATCCGAGCTGGTGAAGCTGCAGGACTGGGTGCAGCACACGGGCGAGAAGATCGTCATCATCTTCGAGGGCCGCGATGCCGCCGGCAAGGGCGGGGTGATCAAGCGCATCACCCAGCGGCTCAACCCGCGTGTCGCCCGTGTGGTCGCCCTGCCGGCCCCGACCGACCGCGAAAAGACCCAGTGGTATTTCCAGCGCTATGTGCCGCATCTGCCGGCCGCCGGCGAAATGGTTCTCTTCGACCGCTCCTGGTACAACCGCTCGGGCGTCGAGCGCGTGATGGGCTTTGCCAATGCGGATCAGGTGGAGCAGTTCTATAATGACGTTCCTGAATTCGAGCGCATGATCGTGCGGTCCGGCATCCGTCTCATCAAATACTGGTTCTCCATCACCGATGAGGAACAGCAGCTGCGCTTCCTGATGCGCATCCACGACCCGCTGAAACAGTGGAAGCTGTCGCCGATGGACCTGGAATCGCGGGTGCGCTGGGAGGACTACACCAAGGCCAAGGAAGAGACCTTCGAACGGACCAACATTCCCGAAGCCCCCTGGTTCATCGTCGAAGGCAACGACAAGAAGCAGGCCCGCCTCAACTGCATCTCGCACCTGCTGTCGATGATCCCGTACGAGGAAGTGCCGCACGACCCGATCACGCTGCCCGAGCGCCGCTACAATTCCAACTACGAGCGCAAGGTCCTGCCGGAACATCTCTACGTGCCGGAGAAATACTGAGGTCGAGGGGGGCGTCGAAATTTGCCGGGTTGTCACCCCGGACAAGCGGAGCGCAGATCCGGGGCCTACTCGCAAGACAACTTGCTGAAGATCCTGCATTTACTCGACCGGCTGCTGACAAACTAGTGGAGCGAATTTGACATTTGAGTCCCGCTCGCGGCTAGGCTGATGCTCAAATATCAAATTCAAAAGCTCCACTAGAATCATATATTTATCTAGTGGTTCTTATGATTGTGACATTTGCTCCAGCGCTAGCAGCAGGGGGATGCAAATGTCAGAATCGAACCACTAGCGCTCTGGAAATGAGTGGGTCCCGGGTCTCCCTTTGGTCGCCCGGGATGACCCTGGAAGCAATTCGGGCAAAGCATCCCATGAAGCCTTCACTAATTGAATCTGGCTTGTTCAGAGCGCTTATTGCCAGAACGTGAGATGCCAACCTGTCTTCGGCTCCGGCATTCCACCCTTGCGGACCTAAATCGTTTTATGTCATCTGATGGGCGTGCCTCAGATTTTTGAAAAGGATGCCGGTATGAGCGGAAAGACTATCAGGTGGGGGATCGTTTCGACCGCAAGGATCGGGTTGGAAAAGGTCATTCCGGGCATCCAGCGCTCGAAGACCGGGATTGCCCATGCGATTGCCTCGCGCGGGCTGGAACGGGCGCAGGAAGCGGCCGGCAAGCTCGGCATCGGGAAGGCCTACGGCTCCTATGAGGAGCTGCTCGCCGATCCGGACATCGACGCGATCTATAATCCGCTGCCCAACCACATGCATGTGCCGGTGACGATCCAGGCCGTTCAGGCGGGCAAGCATGTGCTGTGTGAAAAGCCGGTAGGTCTCAATGCGGAAGAGGCGAAACAGCTTCTCGATCTGCCCAAGGACAAGCTCGTCGCCGAAGGCTTCATGGTGCGGGCGCACCCGCAGTGGATCCGCGCCCGGGACATCGTGCGGTCCGGCGAGCTGGGCGAGCTCAAGGCGATCCAGACCTTTTTCAGCTATTTCAATGCCGACCCCGGCAATATCCGCAACAAGGCCGATATCGGCGGCGGTGCCCTGCTCGACATCGGCTGCTACACCATGCTCGCGGGCCGCTATTTCTTCGATGCCGAACCGCAGCGCGTCGTCTCCCTGATCGACCGGGACCCGGATTTCGGCACCGATCGCATGACCAGCGCATTGCTCGATTTCGGCAACAACCGGCACCTGACCTTCACTGTCTCCACCCAGCTGACGCCCTATCAGCGCATTCAGCTCGTCGGCACGAAGAAGCGGCTGGAGATCGTCATCCCCTTCAACGCGCCCCAGGGCGACGCAGTGCAGATCCGCCTCGACGATGGCTCGCTTCTGGGCGACGCCTCGATGCAGTCGCAGATCATCGCGCCATCTGACCAGTATGCGGAACTGGCCGATGTTTTCGGCCGGGCGATTTCCGGCGAGGCACCGCTGCCCTATGGCGCGGCGGACGCGGTCCAGAACATGAAGATTCTCGATGCGATCTTTGCCTCAGCGGAAAAGGACGGCTGGGTGAACCTCGCCTGATCCTGAGTGTGCACCAATGCGGGTCCCGGTCTCGAGCCGGGACCTTCTGTTTTTAGAAAACTTTCAGGTCGTCATCCCGGACGCAGCGGAGCGAAGATCCGGGACCGGCGAGCCACGACGCTCTCATATTTCGGCTCTCGTGCTTCCCCGGTCCCGGCTCGCGCTCCGCTTGGCCGGGATGACGGCGGTGGATTTGTTTCCGGTCTTAAGGCCTGTTCCAATTCCGGGTTTTCTGGCGATCTGGCAATGCCTCTCGCCGTGGTGCCGAACCAACCCTGGCACTTACAGCTGAGAAAACCCGAACCCGTCTCCCTGCCGATCCAGAACGCCGAAGCCGCTGTTCTGGAGATGCGTCACAGCGAAGGGAACACGATCTGCCGAAATCCTCTCGAACAGCTGGCGGCGCGTCTGCACGGCGAGACCCGGATCGCTGTCGAGCGCATAGGTGACGCCGGGATTGGCGAATTGCAGTTCCCCGCAAACAATGGCGTCGGCGATCAGAAGAAGCTCGCCTTTCCCGGATCCCAGATGAACCACCTGGTGGCCCGGCGTGTGTCCGGGCGCCGGCAGCAGGGTGATGCCGCTGCCGAGATCCGTCTCGCCCTCGTACAGCCGTATCTGATCGGCAACGGGCTTCGCCAGCGACTGGATCAGCCGGATCAGCGGCCGCTTGTCTTCCGGTACTGCATCCGGCAGGCCTGCATCGGTCCAGAAATTCCATTCTGTTGCCTGAAAATGGATCTCGGCATTCGGGAAGAGGCTTTCGCCGGCATGCGACAGGCCGCCGATATGATCGGCATGCATATGCGTGACGATGATATCCGTGACGGCGGCGCGGTCTGCGGCCTTTGCCTCATCCTGCCAGTCAAGGGTGCCGCTGGCCGGAAACCGCTCCCGCAGCCAGGTGCCTGACCCGGCGTCGACGAGGACCTTTCTCGATCCGGTTTCGATCAGCCAGGTGTTGGCACCGAAGCGGGCGGCCGGTGTCACCTTTTCCAGCTCGGCCGAGGAAAGGTTCGAAAAATAGGCGGCCGGGATGTCCAGATATCCATCCGAGAGGGCGGTGATCGTCAGGTCTCCGAGAGACCGGGTGGGGTGGGTAGTGCGGTCAAGCATCAGAAACTCCTTCAAGACTGAATGCCCGCACCCTAGCTTTGAAGACAAGATCGCTCGAGTGGCGTAAATGACAAGTTTTGTGTTAAATCAGCCAAATGACACAGCCGATATCCATCGCGATCCTCGCCTACCCCTGCGCGCTTCAATCCGCGGTTTTCGGGCTGCAGGACGTCCTTGCCCATGCCGCGCAGATCAGCGGCGGCAGGCTGATCGTGAAGGTGCTGCAGACCTTCGAGGACGGGACAGGGCGGCACGACGCCGTCATCCTGCCACCTTCAGCCGGTGCGGTGCGTGCGGAGGACATACCCTCCCTGCCGGATTTCCTGCGCAAGCAACATGAGGCGGGTTCGGTTGTCTGTTCTGCTTGCACCGGCCTCTTCTTCGTTGCAGCCGCCGGGCTTGCCGGCGGGCGAAAGGTGACCACGCACTGGGGGCTGGAAGGCCGGTTCAAAAGCGCGCATCCGGAGATCGTGCTCGACACGGACAGGCTCCTGATCGAATACACCGACCTCATCACCGCGGGCGGGCTGATGGCCTGGGTGGATCTGGCGCTGGCCCTCATCGAGCGGTTTCTGGGATACCGGGTTGCCGCCGAAACCGCGCGCCATTTCATCGTCGAGTTCCGCCGACACGACCAGCGCCGCTTCCGCCGCTTCCTGCCGGACCTGCGTCATGGCGACGGCGCCATCCTGAAGGCGCAGCACTTTCTGGAGAAGCGTCTGGCCGGTCCGGTCACGGTCGAGGAGATGGCGGAAGCCGGCGGTCTCCCGGGTCGTACCTTCCTGCGCCGTTTCAAGACCGCCACAGGATTGGCGCCGAAGACCTATCTGCAGGAACTGAGGATCGAGCGGGCGCGCAATCTCCTCATTGAGTCGGACATGCCCGTTTCAACGCTCTGTTACGCCGTCGGCTACAGCGATCCGCCGTCCTTCGCGCGGCTGTTCACCCGGTTGTCGGGCCTCGCGCCTGGGGCTTTCCGCGACCGGTATCGCCAGCGCAACTGAATTGATGGAACCGCAAAGTCAGCTGGTCGAGGCGGAGTAGCAGGCAAAAGCGATTGCAGGCAGGAACCGGGACATAACCGGTTTTCACGAAACTCCGGCGCGCGTTGAGTTAGCCTTCAAATATGCGCTTGCGGGCATTTTCAACATGGCTCCGCATTGCCTGGCGCGCCGTCTCAGGATCGGATTTCTTGATCGCTGCAAAGATATCGTAATGCTCGGCCTGCACGAGTTTCATCCGTGTCTGCGGCTTTGTAAGCGACAGGTTGCGCGTGAGGTTCATGCCGGTGAGAATATTGGACTTCATGGAAGACCGCGCCGCCGCAAAATACTTGTTGTCGGCGGCGTTACAGATCGCGACGTGAAAGGCTTCGTCAGCGGCAACGCCCAGTTCGCCTTCCCGGATGCAGCGATCGAGCTCTTCCAGTGTGCCCAGCATCTCGGCAAGATCGGCATCGGTGCGACGTTGCGCGGCGAAAAAGGCAGCCTCGCCCTCAATCGCGGCTCGAAACTCGAACGTTCTTTGAATGTCGGCAATAGAGCCGACCGGCGCAAAATCCCGTACGGCCCCTTCTGGACGCCTCTTGACGAACGAACCTGAACCCTGCCGTGAAACAATTACATCGTCTTCCCGCAATTGCTTCAGCGCCTGGCGCAGCACCGGCCTCGAAATGCCAAATTCACTGCACAGAACCTGTTCTGTCGGCAGCTTGCCGCCCACCGGGATGTCGCCATCCATGATTTTCGCAAGGATGTTCTCATAGGCCCGGTCCGACAATGTCCGGTCACGCATGTATCCATCATTTGCCGCCGTCTTCACTATTTGCCTCTTTCCAGACACCACGCGTCGAACCTGTCCTTTGTTGAAGGGTCTGTCGGCGGATAAAGTCCGAACGTCGAAGCACCCTGCCGGACCATGTCTAGCACGAAGTCTTCGAAGACGGTCATCTCCGAGGCCTCACAGGCAACTTCGTCTGCCAGGTGACGCGGAATGCACACAACGCCTTCGTTGTCGCCGACAAGAATATCGCCGGGAAAAACAGAAACACCGCCACAGGCGATGGGGTCATTCACCGCAACCGCATGATGCTTTGTCAGGTTGGTCGGTGCACTCGGACGGGTGTGATACGCGGGCATTTCGAGCTTCGCGATATCGGGCGTGTCCCGGAAGCCGCCATCGGTGACAATGCCCCGGCAGCCGCGGGCCTGCAGACGTGTCGCGAGGATGCATCCGGCTGATGCCGCGGATGCATCCTGGCGCGAGTCGATGATGAACACCGCGCCGGCCGGACATTCCTCAACGCCTTTGCGCTGTGCATTGTCGCGATCTGCAAATGAAGCCAGATGGTCCAGGTCTTCGCGGGCGGGAATGTATCTCAGCGTAACGGCCGGCCCAACCATGTTCGGTCCGGGACGAAGCCGGTTTACGCCCTGCAGGAAAATGTTCTTCAAGCCTCGCTTGAACATCACGGTCGTGAGCGTTGCGGAGCTTACGTTCATCAGCTTGTCAAAGGTGCTTGGATTGAGGTCAGACATTGAATGCTCCGGCAGCTTTAGGATCGGGCAGGTCAGAAGGATCGCCCTGAACGACTACCTTCAGAGGGAGAATTTGTCAATTATTTGTAAATGACCGATGTCCTCGAGTCCGGAGCCTCTGCCTGTCAGAACAGGCCAATTTTCCAAGGTTTTCGCAGATATCCCGCGACTGGCGATCGTGTTGACAGTTATCTGTCCCGTTGCTGATGACAGGTTCCATTTTTCGAAAATCCGGGCAGAATAAATCGATTGAAATCTTAATTTTAGACAAGTCATTCAAGACGGAAACGGAGCGGCTTCCTGAAAAAACCATATAAAAACAGGCAGTTAAATGAAAATGGCGAGAAAATTTTTTTTTAAAATTTCAACTTGTAAAAATTTGTAAAATACGTATCGTCAAGCCGGTCAATCAGGGAGGAACTCATGACCGGTTTGAAATCACTGAAATTTGGCACCACACTTGCTACCGTTGTCATTGCGTCGGCGATGTGGACGTCTGCCGAGGCGCGTGAATTGCGCGGCTGGAATATCCATGTCGACGACTATCCCGTGTCTCACGGAATGGAGGCCTTCGTGAAGGAGGTCAGTGAAAAGACAAACGGCGAAATCACCGGCAAGGTCTTTCACGGCGGCGTGCTGGGCTCGCAGCCTGACGCGATCGAGCAGACCCGTCTGGGTGTCATCGATTTCGGCGTCTTCAGCCTCGGCCCGATGGGCCAGGTGGTGCCGGAGGCAAACGTCGTTTCCCTGCCTTTCATCTTCAAAAGCGTGCCGGATATGTACGCGATTATGGACGGGGCACCAGGAGCCGCGCTCAGCAAGGGGCTTGAAGCAAAGGGTCTTGTCGCACTTGGCTATTACGATGCCGGTGCGCGGTCTTTCTACACCTCGGTCAAGCCGATCGGTGAACCCGATGACCTGACCGGCATGAAAATCCGCGTCATGAACAATGACCTCTTCGTCGGCATGGTGGACTCGCTTGGCGGCAACGCAACACCGATGGCTTTCGCCGAGGTCTACCAGGCCATCAAGACCGGCGTCGTGGACGGAGCGGAAAACAATCCGCCGTCTTATGAATCGACCAATCATTTTGAGGTTGCGAAATACTATTCGCTTACGGAACACCTGATCATTCCGGAATGCCTTTGCATGAGCAAGAAGAGCTTCGATGCCCTGACGCCCGAGCAGCAGGAAATCGTCCGCACGGCCGGCAAGAACAGCACCGACCTGCAGCGCAAGCTCTGGCAGGAGCGGGAAGCCGCCAGCATGGCCAAGGTCGAGGAAGGCGGCGTTGCCGTGAACAAGATCGAGGAAAAGGCCGCGTTCCAGGCCGCCATGGCTCCGGTCTACGACATGTTCCTGACCCAGAACCCCGAGCTTGCTGATCTGGTCGAACTGTTCAAGAACGCCCAGTAACAGCCCGCGTGGACCGTGCCATTTCTCTCTCCTCCGGCACGGTCCACATCCTCACAGAGATAGGCTCATGCTGCATTCCGAGATTTTCTGGGACCGGCTGGAAACGTCGCTGGTACTGTTGAAGCGCCTTTGCGTGTTTCTGGCCTCCGTAGCCCTGGTGGTCCTTGTGGCAACGTTCGGCTGGCTGGTGTTCGGCCGGTATGTTCTCAACCAGACACCAACCTGGGTCGAACAACTTGCCCTTCTGCTTATCTGCTACATCACCTTCCTGGGTGCTGCCGTCGGCATTCAGGAGCAGTCGCACCTTGGGGTGACGTTCCTGCGCGATGCGTTGCCCGCAAAGGCGCGCGAGTGGTTGCTTCTCCTCACCGACCTTTGTCTCGCGACTTTCGGAGGCGTGATGCTGACGGCCTGTCTTGAGCTGTTCCGGTTCGGATGGACGACACGTCTTCCAATGCTCAACCTGCCTGAAAGCGTGCGCACGGCCTCCGCGGTCGCTTGCGGTCTGCTGATGCTGCTCTTCGCGGGCGCCCGCGTCCTGCTGCGGCTCAAGTCCCTGCTGCGCGGTGAGATCTACAGCACTGAAAAGGTAACAACATAATGGGTCTCGCAATCCTGCTCGGGGTCTTCGGTCTCAGCGTGGTGCTGGGTGTGCCGGTGGCGTTTGCAATGGGTATCTCCGCGGCGGCTGCCTTCCTCTACGAAGGCTTCCCGCTTCTGATGACCTTTCAAAGAGCCATTTCCGGAGTTGCGTCATTCTCGCTGCTCGCCATTCCGTTCTTTGTGTTTGCAGGCGAGTTGATGCTGCATGGCGGCATCGCCGTTCGTCTTGTCCGCTTCGCCTCGTCGCTGGTCGGTCATGTCCGGGGCGGGCTCGCCTCCGTGAACATCTTCTCCAGCATGCTTTTTGGCGGCATTTCCGGATCAGCGATCGCAGATATTTCGGCCCTTGGGTCGCTGCTTATCCCGGTGATGAAGGAAAAGGGCTACCGGGCGGACTATGCGGTCAATGTCACCGTCACGTCGTCGGTTGCCGGCATCGTCATCCCGCCAAGCCACAACATGATCATCTTCGTGGTTGCCGCCGGTGGCGGGATCTCGGTGTCGAAACTCTTCCTCGCAGGCGTGATCCCGGGCATTCTCATGTGTGTTTGCCTGGCTGTAGCTGCCTATCTGGTTGCTCTGAAACATAATTACGGCTCTGAACCTTTCCCCGGTTGGCGGATCGTTGCACAGACCGCCGTCAGCGCCATTCCCGGCCTCGTCACTGCGGTGATCATCGTCGGCGGTGTTCTGTCCGGCATCTTCACGGTCACGGAGTCGGGTGCTTTCGGCGCGATCTATGCGCTGGCCCTGACTGCCATCGTCTACCGGACACTCGACTGGGACAAATTCGTCATCGCCGTGACAAGTGCCATGCGCACCACCGCGATGGTGATGATCCTGATCGGGTTCGCCAGCTCGTTCGCCTATCTGCTGGCGCTGTATCAGGTTCCGGAAAAACTCAGCGATCTGCTGCTAGGCATCTCCCAGGAGAAGATAGTCATTCTCCTGATGATCAATGTCATGCTGCTGCTTCTCGGGATGATCATGGACATGGCGGCGCTTATCCTGATCTGCACACCGATATTCCTCCCCATTGCCAGGGACCTTGGAATGGATCCGGTGCAGTTCGGCATCATGATGCTGGTCAATCTCGGGCTCGGGCTGTGTACGCCACCGGTCGGCACCTGCCTCTTTGTCGGATGCGCAGTCGGCAAGATCCCGATCGAACAAGCCCTGAAGTCGATCTGGCCGTTCTACGTGGCTCTCTTAGTGGCGCTGATGTTCGTCACCTATGTGCCGGCTTTCTCCCTGTACCTGCCCTCGCTGTTTCAGTGACCGCGACCGCATACGAAGGAAAACTCATGAATCTCAAAGGAAAAACAGCCATCGTCACCGGTGGCGGACGGGATATTGGCCGCGCATGCGCCATCAGGCTCGCGGCTGCGGGAGCGAATGTCGCGATCAACTACTTCTCCAGCAGCACTGGGGCGGACGAGACTGTCGAGGCGATCCAGTCAGCGGGCGGCAAGGCGATTGCCCAGCACGGCGACCTCAACTCCGAATCTGATGCACATCGCCTGGCAGCAAAAACACTGGATGAGTTTGGCGGCATCGACATCCTCGTCAACAACGCCGGCGGCCTGATTGCAAGAAAAACGATTGCGGACATGTCGCTCGCACATTGGCATGCAGTCATGGACCTCAACCTCACGAGCACATTCCTGATGATCAAGGCCTGCCTGCCGCACTTCACTTCAGGCGCTATCGTCAACATCGCCAGCCAGGCGGGACGGGACGGGGGCGGAGGCGGCGCTGTCGCCTATGCGACGTCAAAGGGGGCGATCATGACGCTGACCCGGGGACTTGCAAAGGAACTCGGCCCGTCTGTCCGTGTGAATGCGCTGTGCCCGGGCATGATCGACACCGACTTTCACAACACCTTCACCAAGCCTGAAGTGCGCAGGAACGTCGAAGCGGCAACGCCATTGAAACGCCAGGGCACGCCTGAGGACATTGCCGATCTGGTTGCCTTCCTGGCCTCGGACGAGGCTGCCTTCATCACGGGCGCCAATGTCGACATCAATGGCGGACTGTATTTCAGCTAGATGAATGAACCGGAGTGAAACCGTGAGCGAGTTTGCAGTGGTAAAGACGGGCGAAAACGTCACCCGGCAGGTGCTGGCTGATCATCCCGACCTGATGGTTGTCGCCTTCAGTTTCGAAAAGGCCGGCGCCGAGGGAGCGCTTCACAGCCATCCCCATGTCCAGTCGACATTTGTCGAGAGCGGACGGTTCCGGTTTTTCCTCGGCGACGAAGCGCGAGAAGTTGCCGCTGGCGACAGTTTCGTCATCTCTTCCGGTCTTACGCATGGATGCGTTTGCCTGGAGCCCGGACGGCTGATCGACTGCTTCACGCCGCGGCGAGAGGATTTCCTGTAAGGTCCGCCTCAGGAGGATCTAAACGTCAAAACCAAAAAACCCCGCCGAAGCGGGGTTTTCCGGAAAAGTCTGAGGTCGGTCCGATTACTTGATCGGAGCCAGAACCATCACCATCTGGCGGCCTTCGAGCTTCGGAGCCGATTCCACCTTGGCGATTTCGTTGGTTTCTTCGCGGACCTTGTTGAGCAGGTTCATGCCCAGGTCCTGGTGCGCCATTTCGCGGCCCCGGAAACGGAGCGTGACCTTCACCTTGTCGCCTTCGCCGAAGAACCGCAGCATGCTCCTCATCTTCACGTCATAGTCGTGCGTGTCGATGTTCGGACGCATCTTGATCTCCTTGATCTCGACGGTCTTCTGCTTCTTGCGGGTTTCTGCGGCTTTCTTCTGCGCCTGGTACTTGTACCGGCCGTAATCCAGGATCTTGCAGACAGGCGGATTGGCATTCGGCTGGATTTCTACAAGATCCAGGCCTGCCTCCATGGCGATGTCCATCGCCTCTTCCGTCAGTACGACGCCGCGGTTGGCGCCTTCATGATCAATCAACTGGACTTCGCGGACGCGAATTTCGTGGTTTGTGCGCGGACCTTCCTTCGTGGGAGGCGGGGCGCGGAAAGGACGGCGAATGGTCGCGATCTCCTATATTGTTTCAACGTGGCGTCAGGGATTGGCTCGGTCCCTACACAAATAGCCTCGGAATTTCTGTCCAAGGCGACTCTATGTGCTTGGCCTGACGCCAATGCACAAGCTCCTGCGAAACCGGCAAAAAGTCAACCGAAAACAGTGTTTTTCGGGCTGCCGGCGCAGAAAAGGCCGGCCAAACGGGGTGCGTCGGATACGTTAACCGGGGTTGGCCGGTTTCAGGCCCTGATTGCAATGCGGATGTCCCGGCTTGCAATCCGGGGCGTCATCGCTCAGGTAAGGGGGCAAGCGGCCCGGATCAAGGAGGACATCGGATTGGACGGCGGAAAGCTTTTGGTTCAGCTCCTGAAAATCTGTTTCGGCTTCATTCTTGCCGTCATAGCCTGCGGCGTCTTCCTTGCCTGGGGCTTTTTCCGTGCCGGTCATCCCAATGAGGATCCGGTCGCCTTCGCCGCCATGGTGGGCACCGGCCTTGTCGGTGCGAGCGTCGTTGGCGCGACCGCGCTGGTCCCGGCTGCCGTTTTGATTGCGATTGCCGAAGCCGTGCGCCTGCGCGGATTGATCTTCCATGTTGCCGCTGCCGGGGCTGTGGCGTTTCTGGTCTGGTCGCTCGGCGAGCCAGTGGCCGCGCGCGGGACAGTGGAGGGGCTGCGGCCGGGCAGCGCCGTTGCGCTGGCGGCAGGGTTCCTGGCCGGTGCGGTCTACTGGCTGGTGGCGGGAAGGACGTCCGGCTGCTGGCATGCAAAGGCAGCGCCAAAAAGTCCGGAGCCGAAGGCGCCTGAATGAAGGCGCCTGAATAGAGTGCCTTCGGTCAGGGCCATAGGGCAGAGCCGGCGAGGAGGCCGGCGGTAAGGCGTTAGAGTTCCCCGTCCTTCAGGCTTTCGCGCGCGGCCTGATAGTGATCCTCGCGCATGTGGCTGCGGATCATGGCAAGCGCCGCCATCAGCACCGTGGCGTCGTCTCCGAAGCCGACACCGAGGATGAAATCAGGAATGGCATCGATCGGCAGCACAAAGTAGGCAAGCGCCGCAAGCAACGTGGCACGTACCTTGGTCGGGGTCGCGGGGTCCAGGGCGCAGAAATAGCCGGCAATGACATCTTCCACGAACGGAACCTGCCGTGCCGCCTTGCGGGCGGTCGTCATCAGCTTCTGCCGGATGGTTCTCTTCTGCTCTTCTTCGGGCCCGAGGATTTCGGGATCGAAACCGAGGTCTTCGAATGTTGTGGTCATCGCTCCGCCCGCTCTGGATTTCATTCCCTAAAGATAGGCGCGCAGGCGAACCGGTTCAACATATTGCCCGTTTCGGGCCAAGCGGCCCGCCGTGCCGTACGCTGTTCAGAGCGTTGCCGCGCTTTTCTCGTCGGCTTCCGTCAACTTGCCGTGGCCGAGGCGCTCCAGTGCCCGGTCGACCTCCCTGAGGCCCGAATCCTTCGAGGTCTCTGTCCCCATCGGGCTCTCGGTCGCCGCCCGCTCCAGGGCGCGGGCGTCGTCACGCAGTTTCAGAAGTTCCAAAATCCGGTCGTCCTTGCTGCGGCTGTCATCCTTGAGAATGCGCGCAATTTGATCCGTCATCCTGTCACTCATGGCTTGTCCTCCTGAGGTTCGCCGCCGGAGTTTCCAGTCGCCAAATCACCGGCCGGCCTTCTGAAGAGAAACGCTTTCGCGAGCGGGAAGTTCCGTTGCTGCACGGGGGTGCCAGAGCACGTACATGGTTCCTTTTTCGTCGGCGGTTGGCGAGAAGAGCGCAAATGGCCGCGGAATGAATCCTTCGCTTTGCGTTTGGTTCCAGCACAATTGGAATGACTTCGGCATGTGGAAGTTCATGCTTGTTGCTGTTCTGCTGACCAGCTTGGCCGCCTGCAACACCACCCAGTGAGGTGCCGTAATCGGCGGCGCGTCAGGTGCGTCAAAAAGAGTTAAAGCGGGTCCCGTGAATTCAAATGAACGCGACACGCTTCAGATCAGCCAGATGCCGACGACGCCGAGTGCGATGGCAGCGCCTGCGGTGCCGATTGCCAGCACGTAGCGAATTTCATTGAGTTCAAGCCCCTGCTTGGCGCTCGTCTCCTCAAGGACTATCTGCTTTTCCTGATTTTCGGGAGAGCCGTGAACGGTCATCTTTCACCTCGCAAGTGTGTTCGGGGAAGGTTTTCCGGGCGCTGCCCTTTCAGGACAAGCCCGGAAGTCGGGACGCTCCGGCTGCCGAAAGCCGTGGACGCCCTGGCGTCATTAGGCCTCATTGGACTGAAGGCGGACCGAGCGGGATCGACGCGCGCCAGCGCTTTTCGGCGCATCATCGCACCCGGATCAGGCGGCCGGATCAGTAGGTGAGGAGAAAGACCAGCGCAAGCATCGACAGAAGGATGCCGCTGAGACCGAATCCCAGCGCCAGTTGCTTCCAGCTGGAGGCCTCCTTGTCCCAGATCCGCTCGCGCAGCCTGGCGTGTTGCCGAGCCGCATCGTCGTGAAAGCCGTGATAAATCATCATCGTCTCAGCCTCGCGGTTTGCCTGACTGCAGCCTTCTGGCCGCGTTCGGTAAGTAAACGTATGACTGAAGCGATCGTTCCCATTGAGGAACCTCGACGGCTTGCAGCCGTTTGCCGTGAACGGAAAGCCGCATTGACGGTTCCGGCTCACGGTTGCCGAGGGGACGATTTTGATATGGGATTTGGCGACCAGCCGCTTTGGGTACTGCTTGCGTTGTTCGCGGGGGCTGGAGGCGTCATTCTCATTTGCGGCATACGGCTGACCGGTCAGGCCGACAGGATCGCCGACCGGACAGGCCTTGGCGAAGCCCTGGTCGGCGGCGTGCTGCTCGGGGCGGCGACGTCCCTTTCCGGAACGGTCGTGTCCGTGACAGCGTCGCTGGACGTCCGCCCGTCTCTGGCCTTTTCCAACGCGGTGGGCGGCATTGCGGCCCAGACCGCCTTTCTGGCGTTTGTGGATGTTCTTTACCGGCGCGCCAACCTGGAACATGTGGCTGCGGATCTCGCCAGCCTGTTCCAATGCGCCCTGCTTATGCTGCTGCTGGTCATTCCGCTTATTGCCTTCACCACGCCGGAGGTCACGCTGTGGCAGGTTCACCTGATGGAAACCCTTCAATCGAAGATCCGTTCCTGATCAGGGGGCGACACGAAGCCGGAAAACAAGCCGGTTCGTCGCCGAGCCGCTCAAAGCCTTTATTGCAGGTGGCAGCAGCCCTACATGACAAAGGGCTGTCGGGGGCATTCAACAAGCATCGCATTCGACAAGGGAGGATTTCATGAAGAAACTTGCAACCGGCCTTGCAGCAATCGGCATCGCACTCAGCACGTCCTTTGCTTTTGCCGGCGAAACGCCGGCGCCCGAAGGTGCCAAGGTTTATTTCATCAACCTGAAGGACGGGGACACGGTGAAGAGCCCGGTGACGGTGCAGTTCGGCCTTGCCGGCATGGGCGTTGCCCCGGCGGGCACCGAGAAGGAGCACACCGGGCATCATCACCTCCTCATCGATGCCACGCTTGAGGGCGACGCATTGAACGAGCCGATCATTTCGGATGACAATCACAAGCATTTCGGCGGTGGACAGACCGAGACAACGATCGAGCTGCCCGCCGGCACGCACACACTGCAACTTGTGCTGGGCGACTGGAGCCACATCCCGCACAATCCGCCGGTGATGTCGGAGAGGATCACGATTACGGTGGAATAACGCCGGGTCCGGGTGACCGGGCCCGCGACTGCCGCGGGTTCGGTCGTTTTCGGAACGAATACCTCGTTGCGCTGTTTTCTTCAGGGAGACACTATCCGCAACGAGGGAGCGCATATGACGGATCGGATATTTGCCGAACTAGATGTCAGCTTTACGGCGCTTCCCGTCGACATCCTCATGATACGCATGTTCGCCGCCCTGCTTCTTGGCGGCATAATCGGATTTGAGCGCGAAGGCCGCGGCAAGGATGCCGGTCTGAGGACCCATATGCTGATCGCTCTCGCGTCCTGCCTTTTTCTCCTCATCAGCCAGTCACTTGGCGAACTTTCCTTCGAGGGGGCCAGCAATATCAATATTGATCCACTGAGGCTGGTGGAGGCTGTAACCGCCGGTGTTGCGTTCCTGTCCGCCGGCCTGATCTTTTCCCGCAACGGTTCGGTCCGGAACGTGACCACCGGCGCGTCCATGTGGTTGGCAGGGGCCATCGGCATGGCCTGTGGTGTCGGCCAGATCGGTCTTGCCGCTCTTGCGGCGGTGATGGTGGTTTTCGTGCTGGCACTGATCGGCAAACTGGAGCGCTGGGCTATTCGTCCGGGAACCGATCAATCAACCCCGGACGAATGAAGTTTGCCTGAATTTCAGGCATTTCCACACGTTTCCAGAAGCCGGCGGGCAATCACCTGCGCCTGGATTTCCGCCGCGCCCTCGAAGATGTTGAGGATGCGCGCGTCGCACAGCACGCGGGAAATGGCATATTCCAGCGCAAAGCCGTTGCCGCCGTGGATCTGCAGCGCATTGTCGGCGGTCGCCCAGGCGACGCGCGCACCGAGCAGTTTCGCCATGCCGGCTTCCAGATCGCAGCGCTTGCCACTGTCCTTCTGCCAGGACGAATGATAGGTCAGCTGGCGGGCAATCATCAGTTCGGCCGTCATCATCGCCAGTTTGTCGGCAACGCGCGGGAAGTGAATCAGCGACTTGCCGAACTGGATGCGTTCCTCGGCATAACGCAGACCGAGATCGAGCGCCGACTGGGCGACTCCGAGCGCGCGGGCGGCCGTCTGGATGCGCGCGCCCTCGAAGGTCTGCATCAGCTGCTTGAAGCCTTCGCCCTCGACCTGTCCGAGGAGGTTCTCTTCCTTGACCTCGAACCCGTCGAAGGCGATCTCGTATTCCTTCATGCCCCGGTAGCCGAGCACCTCGATCTCGCCGCCGCTCATGCCTTCCGCCGGGAACGGATCGGCATCCGTACCGCGCGGCTTTTCCGCAATGAACATGGAAAGGCCCTTGTAACCGGGCTCGTCCGGATTGGTACGGGCCAGCAGCGTCATGATGTCGGCGCGCACCGGATGGGTGATCCAGGTCTTGTTGCCGGACACTTTCCACACATCCCCGTTCTTGACGGCGCGGGTCTTCAGCGATGCGAGATCCGAGCCGGTGTTGGGCTCGGTGAAGACGGCGGTCGGCAGGATCTCGCCGGAGGCGATCTTTGGCAGCCAGTGCTGCTTCTGCTCTTCCGTGCCACCGCACAGGATCAGTTCGGCGGCGATTTCCGAGCGTGTGCCGAGAGAGCCGACGCCGATATAGGCCCGCGACAGCTCTTCGGAGACGACGCACATGGCCTCCTTGCCGAGGCCGAGTCCGCCGTATTCCTCCGGGATCGTCAGGCCGAAGACGCCGAGTTCGGACATCTGCGAAATCACATCGAGCGGGATATATTCGTTCTTCAGGTGCCACTCATGGGCATTCGGCACGACGGTGTCTTCCGCAAAGCGCCGCATCTCGTTGCGGATCTGCTCCATGGTCTCGTCGAGGCCCGGATCGCCGAAGGTGGAGTGGCCTGCCTGGTCCCGGATCAGGCGGGTGATTTCCGCCCGGACTTCCGGGGCGCTGCCGGCTTCGATCAGGGCGGCGATTTCCGGGGTGTGAAATCCCTTTGCTTCCTCGAAGGAGATGCCGAGATCAGGCAGACGGACGATCTCACCCTGGTTCATCGGAATGCCACCGAAGATCTGCGCAAGGTATTCGGCAAAGCCGAGCTGGACGATCCGGTCCTCCAGCGTGCCGTAGCGTCCTTCCGAGGTCAGACGCCGCGCATAGGCGTCTAGCTGGCGCAGGGACTCCACGTAAGTCGCGAACCAGGCAAGGCCGTGGGTCGCCCGTTGCTCCGCGTCCATCCGGGCGGAAGAAATTCGACCGTCCACGCTCACCAGTGCTCGCACGCGCTGCGCCGCAAGATCGAGCAGGCGGTCGAGAGTGAGGACAGCGGCTTCCGTGCGCTCGGGAAGGCTTTCCGGCGTTTGGGCCGCCGAAAGGGCTGCGGGGGACATGGCGATCTCCGTTTTCATTTGTTGCGCGGCAGCGCTTCTTGTTGAAGCTATGTTGCGTCGCACACATGCATTTGTCGAGCCGGAATTTATAGACCTTTTGGAGAATGCGGTTTTTGCAACTTGAGCGCTGCTGCAGCCAGTTTTCCATACCTTGCGGACTTGACGGGACGCATTGGCAAAGGCCACATCAAAAGCCATGAGTGCCCGACAGACAGTTCTCGTGGTCTATGCCGTCCTCAAGGATGCCATCGGTCACTTCGCTCGCGACGACGGTTTCGCCATGGCCAGCCATGTCGCTCTCTCGGGCCTTCTGGCAGTGTTTCCCCTCCTGATCTTCATTGCCTCGCTGGCGGCTTTTTTCGGCATGACCGGAGCTGCGGACACGGTGTCGGATCTCTTGTTCGATTCCTGGCCGGAAAGCGTCGCCTCGCCGGTGGTGCGCGAGGTTCAGAATGTCCTGACCGTCCGCCGCGGTGATCTTCTGACCTTCGGTGCCGTGGCCGCGCTCTGGTTTTCCTCCAACGGCGTCGAAGCGCTGCGCACGGCCCTGAACAGGGCCTACCGTCAGCACGAGCACCGCTCGATCTTCCTGCTGCGGCTGCAGTCCCTGGCGCTTGTCCTGGTCGGGGCCGCCATCCTGCTGGCCTATACTTTCCTGGTCGTCCTAGCGCCGCTCGCGATGGAGACCCTGAAGCGATACGTGCCGCAGGTGGAAGCGTTTCTGCTCTCGATCAACGTTGCCCGGTTCTCGCTCGCCGGTTCCCTGCTGATCATCGGTCTTTTCATCACCCACTGGCTGCTGCCAGCGGGCCGCCGGAAATTCCGGGACCTGTGGCCCGGGGTTCTGGCGACGCTGGTGATGTGGATCGTTGCCGGCAGCGTCTTCGGGGCGTATCTGGCGAGCTTTGCCAATTACGTCTCCACTTATGGCGGTCTGGCAGGGATCATGACCGCGCTGATCTTTCTCTATATCTGCGCGCTGGTCTTCATTCTCGGCGGAGAACTGAATGCCGCGATTTCCCGCCAGCGGCGCTTCTGGCGGCGCCGGCAGGAACAGCTCAGCTTTGCCGGGATCGCTGACGGATCGTCAGAACCGCGCTGATCACCAGCGCCATGCCGACGATCTGCACCAGGGAAAGTTTCTCGCCGAAGAGAAGGTAGCTCTCGACGGCGGTCGCGACCGGCACCAGGTAGAAGAGACTCGCGACCTGAGAGACTGCGCCTTCGCGGATCAGCAGCATCAAAAGCAGGATCGCGCCGACGGACAGCACCAGCACGAGCCAGGCCATGGCGAAAATCAACTCGCCCGACCATGTGATCTGCCAGCTTTCCAGGAGGCTGAGCGGAGCGGTGACCAGCAGCGCACCGACATATTGCCAGACCGTCGCCGCCAGCAGGTCGGTCTGTTGCACAAAGCGCTTCTGGTAGACGGTGCCAAGGCTGATGGCGGCGACCGCAACAATCACCATGGCGATGGTGGCCGGCGTGATGCCGGTGCCGGCAATGTCGAATTTGGGACCGAGCACGAGGGCAAGACCGGCGCCGCCGATCGCAATCGCCAGCCAGTGCTTGCGCGAAACGCTCTCGCCGAGCAGTCCGACCGCGATCAGCGCGGTCAGTACAGGCTGCAGGCCGACAATGATGGAAGACGCGCCTGCCGGCATGCCCTGCTTGATCGCCCAGAAGACACCGCCAAGATAGATGCCGTGCACCAGCATGCCGGTGAAAATGCAATGGCCGATCGCTGCCGGGGTCTTCGGCCAGGATTTCGACCAGATCAGCGCCAGGAGAACCAGAACGGGCAGGACCGCCGCGAACCGGACGGTCAGGAACACCATCGGATCGATATACGGCGCGCCGAGTTTCGAGCCGACAAAACCGGTCGACCACAGCAGGACGAAGATCGCCGGTGCGGTTCTGGCAAGAAGGTTCACGTGTGGCCTCGATGAAAAGAGCGGTCAGGGGAAAGAGTGGTCGGGCATACTGATGGGTGCGACGGGCAGGCTGATTGCGCATACGTTAACCGTAAATTGGCATTTTTAGCGAAATCTACGGCGCTAACGAGCAGTGTTAAGGGACATACGCCGGTGGCCATGGGATCTCAATCACCTTTTCTGATCTTGTCCAATTTGTCGGTCAAAGTGAGAATTCTGGCGTTGAGCCTGTTCACGATTGTCGGCCTTCTGGCGATCGGCGGCGTGTTCTTCTGGAGCCAGGGCGAACTGAACTCGGCCTTTTCCCGCATGAGCAGCAGCTCGATGCTGGCCGAACAGGTCGGAACTCTTGCCGAAACGGCCGCCTCGCTGCGTTCCATCGAAGAGCAGTATCTCAGCGCACCCTCAGCTGACCGGTTCCAGGCTTTCGGCACGAAGCTTGCCGAAGCGGACAAGATCATCGCGAAGGTTGCCTCAAATCCCGCAGCGGCTGCCTATTCTGCCGAAGTGGCAGACGTGAAAGACACGCTTGAAGGCGCTGGAGGCGCGTTCGAGATGCTCGATGCGGCCCAGCAGAAGATCGGGTATGACGTCACGCAAGGTTATCTGTCGGGCCTCGCCGAGTATGCCGGGGCTGTCAAGTTTCGCCTGTCGGAAGAGATGAAATTCGGTGGCGGACCGGATTTTGACAAGCTCGCCCGCGCGATCCTGACGGTGCAGCTGGCCGAAAAGGAATTCACGCTAAACGGAACGCCCGAGGCTGCTGAAGTTTTCGAAACCGAATTCCAGGCCTTCGAAAAGCTTCTAAAGAAGGTCTATATCTCTGACGCGATCAAGGCGGAACTGACCGCCAACATGGTCAAGTACAAGGAGACGTTCGACGGCTACAAGGTCGCGAAAGGCCAGCGTGCCGAGCACAAGGAGCTGCTGGGCAGCCTGTTTGAACTCGTTCCTCCGCATATCGCCAAGCTCAACGAAGCCGCCAATTCCATCCAGCAGGAAGCCGCCGGCCAGCTGGAAAGCGCCCGCTCGATTGCTGCCTACGCCATTGGCGGGGCGATCCTGGTGCTGCTGGTGCTGCTGCCCGCCATTGCGATCCTGATCGGCCAGTCCGTTGCAAAGCCGCTTGCCCGTCTGCAGTCGGCGATGGAAGCGCTTGCCAGCGGCCAGACCGATCTCGACCTGCCGGAAATGTCCGGCAAGACCGAACTCGCCTCCATGAGCCGCACAGTTCAGGTCTTCCGCGACAACGCGGTGGAGCGGGCCGAACTTGCGGCCGCCCAGGACAATGAAAACCGGCAGCGGGAGGAACGCGTTTCCCGTCTCGATGCCCTGATCGGCCGTTTCGAAGGCACTGTCTCGGACGCGCTCGACAGTCTCGACCGGGCGAATGGCGAACTGCGCCAGACCTCCCAGTCGATGGAACAGTCCGCTGACGATGTCGCCAACCAGTCCGGCGAGGCGGCCGATGCCGTGCGCACCGCTGCCGAGAACGTGACTTCGGCCGCCCATTCGGCAGAGGAACTGGCCGCGTCCATCGCAGAGATTGCCGGTCAGGCCAACAAGTCGACCGAAGTGGCGCAGCAGGCGGTGGTGAGCGCCTCCTCGACGGTGGCCACCATGCAGGAGCTTTCCAGCGCCGCCGACCGTATCGGTGAGGTCATGGGCCTGATCCGCGATATCGCCAACCAGACCAACCTTCTGGCACTGAACGCAACCATCGAGGCCGCCCGCGCGGGCGAAGCCGGCAAGGGCTTTGCGGTCGTTGCTGCCGAGGTCAAACAGCTTGCCGACCAGACCTCGAAGGCAACCGAAGACATCGCCACCCAGATCGAAGCCATCCAGGGCTCTTCCGGTCAGGCTGTCCAGGCGATCGAGGACGTCAACCGCATAATCTCCGACATGGAAGGCCTTGCCTCTGCCGTCGCCTCTGCCGTGCAGCAGCAGGACGAGGCGGTGCAGGCGATTTCCCACAACGTCTCGAGCGCTTCGGCCCGGTCCGAGGAAGGCGTCAACCGCATGGAGGCGGTTGGCTCCGCGGCGGAACTTGCCCGCTCGAACGGCGCCGAGGTGGAGCACCTGGCCGAATCGCTCGGCGAGCAGGGCGCTCTCATCCGGCAGGAAGTCGCCGAATTCCTGCGCGGCGTGCGCAGCGCCTGAGGCCGACCGGTCCAACCGATCCATCAGAAAAACGCCGCGCCGGTCCCGACGCGGCGTTTCGCCGTTCTGGCGGACCGCCTTTCTTCGTGCTAGCCATGCTGTTCAAACACAGGCCGGAGAGGCTGTTCCTAAAAAAGGGCGGAGCGGAATGCAGGAAGAAATCGTCATCATCGGAGCAGGACAAGCAGGCGCCCAGGTTGCACAATCGTTGCGCCAGGGCGGCTTTGAAGGGCCGCTGCGGCTGATCGGCGACGAACCTCATCCGCCCTATCAGCGCCCGCCGCTGTCGAAGAAATTCCTGGCAGGCGAAATCGGCGCGGAAGGCCTGTGGCTGCGCCCGCCGGCCTTCTTCACGACCAACAATATCGACCATATCCCGAACACCAAGGTCGTCGCGATCGACCGCGCGGCCAAGCGCCTGAAACTGGAAAACGGCGACACGCTGCCCTATGGCAAACTGGTCCTGGCGACCGGCACCAATGCCCGCTTCCTGAAACTGCAAGGCGCCGACAAGAAAGGCGTCGTGACGCTTCGTTCCATCGCCGATGTGAATGTCATCCGCGATGTCCTCACAGGAAGCCGCAGGATCGCCATCATCGGTGCAGGCTATATCGGCCTCGAAGTGGCAGCCGTCGCCAAGTCACTCGGCAAGGAAGTTACGGTCATCGAGGCACAGGACCGGCCGATGAAGCGCGTCGTCAGCCAGGCCGTCTCGGACTATTTCACCGGCCTGCACACGGGGCGGGGTATCGATCTCAGGCTCAACACCGGCATTGAGGCCATCGAGGGCGGTGACAGTGTTACCGGCGTGAAGCTGTCGAATGGCGAGACGGTTGCCGCAGAACTGGTGCTGGTCGCCGTCGGTGCCGAGCCCAACGACCATCTGGCCGCCGAGGCCGGTCTGGAGGTCGATAACGGCATCCTGGTGGACGGTTGCGGCCAGACCAGCGATCCGGATATCTTTGCCGCTGGCGACTGCACCCGCTTCTATTCCAACCGCTACCAGCGTTCCGTGCGCATGGAGAGCGTGCAGAATGCCATCGACCAGGCCAAGGCCGTTGCGCAGACCCTTCTCGGCCAGGACGTCGACTATGACCCGCTGCCCTGGTTCTGGTCCGATCAGTACGACATCAAGCTGCAGATCGCGGGTTTGTCGGAAGGTTATGACGACACCAAGGTCATCGGCGACACCTCCGCGAGCAAGTTCTACGTCGCCTATCTCAACAACAACCGGCTGATTGCCGTCGACAGCATCAATTCGCCGCGCTCGCACATGATGGCCCGGCGGGTCATCGGCGAAACCTGGCGCGAGGACCTGCTGCCGGAGGCTTAATTCCGGCAGCGGACAAGCACTGCCGACCGCATGGGTTACCGTGCTCCGGCGATGGCGAGGGCCTGGGTTTCGTGCAGTTTGCGGATCGTCGCCTCAGCCCTGCGGATGGATCGGCCGTCCAGGTCGGCGGCGCTGTAATGTTTCTTCTTATCGCGCCAGGTATCGTTGGCGAAGAATTTCACCTTGAAATAGCGCTCGTAGAGTTCGTTGACCCTGGCATCGATGAGATCTCCCGTGTCGCGATAACCGAGATAGGATTCCGTTTTGCCATGACCCTGAGTGTGCCGGTCATAGGCCCAGGTACCCGGATTGTGGGCCTTCGGGTAGCTGCTGTCGCTCGGTGATTTGTTGATCGGCTGCCAGGTTTCGGATTCCGTGTGATGACCGTCCCGCGCGTGGAAGGACGTCTTGTGGACAAGAAAGTCGCGGCTCAGAACATGGTTCATCCAGAACGTCAGCTCGATATTCTCACGCATCCTGCCCTGCGACCTGCGAATGTCGGGAATTTTTGAAAAGAACGGCGCTTCCTTGAGTTTTTCAAGCAGCTCATCCTTGTTTTTCGCACTGCTCTTCTCGATGGCGTCCGCCGCAAGAATGATCTTGTTGTGAAGCTGCGCCACGTAGACTTCGAGCTGTGTCTTGAGGTTGTCCGGATCCTTGACGATCTGGTCGATGGACGCAGAAACCGGGGCGTTGGTCAGGAGGGTCTTGAATTGAAGCGTCAGATCCGCCGAGGCCTTGTCATAGGCGGATCCCAGGATGAAGTGCAGCGTGGCGCTGCTGCTGGCGAATTCTGCGGCCTTGTAGAGGCGCATGCTGTCCTTCTTGACGATATAATCCATGACCGGGCCATGCAGGGTGTTGAGGGCCGCCTGGCCCAACCCTGTCTTGAGGGCGGCTGCGCCAATCGTCGCGGTCAGGATCGAGCCGCCGCAAACGGTCAGGGCGAGCATCACAAGGGCCGCTTTTTCCTCCCGCGCCTTCGCCGCGGCAGCCTTGTCCGCGTTGACGACCTCGGAGTACTTTTTGTAGGCGTCATTATAGGCAATCGAGAACGGCCCGACATATTGGATGAGCCACTTGTTGCGAGCGATCATGGCGGCGCGATCGATCTTCATCCCTTTGTACATGTTGGGCATCTGAGGCTCCTATGTCCGGTTCGTTCTGGGTTCCGTATTCTGGTTGATGAGTGCTTCCCATCAGGGGCGGCCAACGTGCTGGCTCTCGTCCCGAAGCCCCTGCACGTTAATCCGGGCTCTTCGGGGCCGCAGTGACACCTGTCACAATCGGTCGGTTCGGTGATCTTGACGAAAAAGCCCCGCCGAAAACCGGCGGGTTTTTTTCGTCACCGATACGGAAGCCGGCAGGCGAGATCGTGGAGACCGAATGCGGGCGCCTCTATAGCGCCCCCGCATTTTGCAGGATGAGCCGGGTCACTTCCTTCGGGATTTCCAGGTGGACCATGTGGCCGACGCGCTCGAAAATATGCGTCGCGACGGTCCCGGGCAGCTTGTGGGCCTGGCGGGTCGGCAGGACACGATCCTGTGTGCCCCAGACCACCTTGACCGGCATTTGCAGATCGGCCAGCTCGTTACGCGGCAGCGTCTTCTGCACATCGCCGTCGATGATCTCGCCGGCGATGGTTTCCAGCGTCGCGGCGGCACCGGGACGCCGGCGGCTTTCCGCCGCGGTTCTGGCGAGGAATTTCGGCAGCCTGAACTCCCAGCCGAAGAACTGTTCCAAAAGGATTTCCATGGCGTCGGGCTCGGTGGCAACCGCGTAGCGGCGCAGCAGCCGGTGATTGATCTCGGGGCCGAAACCGCCAGGCGCCAAAAGGGTCAGGCTAGCGACCAGATCCGGATTGCGCAGCGCGATCAGTGCGGCCACGGCGCCGCCCATGGAATGGCCGACAAGATGCACCTTCGTCAGTCCGAGCGCTTCCAGTGACTGGGTCACCGCCTTCGCCGCAATGCCGGCATTGCCGATGCGCGGCCAGTCGAGCGCTTCCCCATGGCCCGGCAAGTCGAAGGCAATCGAACGTTTTTTCGGTGCCAGCGCGGTCTGGATGTTGAGCCAGGTCTGGCGGTCGCCGCCGAAGCCGTGCAGCAACACCACCGGTGCGCCGTCATCGGGACGGGCAGCTTCCTGGTCTCTGAAGGGCAGATGGGTCGGGGTGTCGGGGCGCAGATCTGTCATGGGCGAGTCGTCTCTGAAAGGGGCCGCCTGGCCTTGCCGGCGGGCGGTCTTGTCTGGGAGTGGGGTCAGTTGAGAGTGAAAAGGGGCTGCGGGCTGGTGAAGCCGTTCAGCTCGAAAGATCCGGCAGGCGCGGTCCTGGCAGCGGCAAACCGCGCGACATCGGCGGTCACCAACACGTCGGCGCCGACCGTCTTGGTCAGGCTCTCGATCCGCGCTGCGGCATGCACCGTCTGGCCGATGACGGAAAAGGTCAGCCGGTGCGGTACGCCGATATTGCCGAACATGACCGAACCGACCGACAGGGCGATGCCGGCTTTCAGGGGATGAGCCAGTTGCGGATCGGCGTTGAGAGCCAGCAACCGCCTGCGGCTTTCGTCGGTCGCCGCAAGGGCCTGTTGCACGGCGTTGTCCAGGCTTTGCGGACCGATGGGGAAGACGCCCAGCACCGCGTCGCCGATGAAGTCCAGGACCTCGCCGCCATTGTCGAGCACCGCGCCGGCCGTGGCGTTGAAATAGGTGTTGAGGAAGGCGAGGTAGGTTTCCGGCCCGAGAAATTCGGCAATCGCGGTGGAGTTGCGCATGTCGCTGAAAAAGATCACCGCGTCGATGGTTTCCCCGTCGCCGTGCCGGATCTGGCCGCTCAGCACCTTGTTGCCGGCGATCCTGCCGAGATAGGTCTCGGCGATCGTCTGGCCGATCTGGCTCTGGATCGTGGCGCGGGCGGCAAGCGCGAAGCGCTTCTGGATATAGCGGATGGCAGTCAGGGCCTCGTCGGTGAAGCCGCCTGTCTCGCGTGTCGCCCAGCTGATGACGATGCCCGAGGTGTCGATCTCGTCCTTGATCGTCGGCAGATCGAACTCCGTCGCGATCACCAGATAGTCGGTATAGCCGTTTTCGGCCAGCCGGACGAGCAGGGGGAATTCCAAAGGTGCGTTGGCATTTGCCAGCCGGCGCCGCAACACTGGCTCGCCGCTGAGCAGGATGGCGCGGATGGGACTGTTCAGCCAGTCCTCGGATTCCTCCTGCCAATGGGCGATCTGTTCGCGGTGCAACTGGTTGCCGTTTTCCCAGACTGCGGTTTCCGCCTCGATCAGGGGATGCAGCGTCGACCAGCCGATCATCGCCCGGTCGATGGGAACGTGACAATTGCGCAGGCGCTCGCACATTTCGCCGAACATCACGCCGAGATCCGGCGCACCGAGCGCCTGGTCGATCAACCAGTCTTCGATACCGTCTATTTGGGACATACTGATCATGGCGCCAAGGTAGTGGGCTTTCGGCCCGGTTTCCAGACGGACCTTCCGGACAATCCGTGTTATTTTCCCGGCGTTTCGGCGACAGCCCCCGGCGGGACGATCAGCCAGTTGACGGTCACCTCGGGAATGTCCGCGGATGAGTGGTAGGGAAAGCTCAAGAAGCCGTCACGAACAGCATCCGGATACAAGGCGCTGATTTCTCCGGGCAGTCTGTCGCTGCCGCCGCGCCAGACGATCATCAGACCCTTCTCCTGAACATCCCCGACGTCGATCCAGGGGCTGAGTACCGGATCGTGCAGGTAGAACATGGACGGCCGTCCGGGAGCATGGATGGTCACGTTGGCGGCGGACCACATGTCGCCGGCGACATAGGCAAGGTCGGTGCCCATGCGCTCCTTCCAGACCCCGGCAAGGGCAGCGGCGATCGTATCGCCCGGATAATGGAGCCGCGTCTGCTTGTGTTTCCAGTGCGGCTCCAGCACCGACTGGCCGAAAAGAATGCCGAGAAAGAGTGCCTGGATGGCGATGGCGGCGGCAAGGGCGCGGCCCTGATGCGGCCAGAGCACCGGCAGGCCGAGGAATCGTATCGCGACAAGTCCCGAGAGCACGAACATCGGCGTGCCCCACATGTGTTCGAATTCGTTACCGGTGACGGTGGAGGCTAGCAGCACGACGCAGAGCGGCACGAAGGCGAACCAGAGAAGGAACCGGTCACCGGAAGCCGGCAGGACCTCAACCGCTTCGCTGCGGTGGTCACGGGCTGCCTTCAGCCCAGTCCAGCCAAGGCCCGCGAGCACCACCAGGAACAGCCCAGCATGGTTGCCGATCTGGGCGCTGAGGAAGGCAAGCGGATTGGTGATGTGGCCGAGAAAGGATGCTGCCGGCTTGCTGCGGCTGGCAGCGTATTTCAGCGTCAGAAGATCCGTCTCGCGCAGCCATTGCAGATGCGGCACCAGCAGCAGCAGGCAGACCAGGGCCGCGAGCCAGGGACCGGGGCGCGCGAGGCGGCTGCGGGCGTCGGCAAAGAGGAGCGTGTAGAGCCCGATGGTGCCGATCAGCAGGAAGACGAAATACTTGGTGTAGAGGCCGAAGGCCGCGAGAGCGCCGAGAAGAAGCCAGTCGGCGATGCGGTCCTTCTCCAGCGTCCGGTGAAACAGCAGCATCATGCCCGTCCAGACGGGGATCTGCAGGATGTTCGGGTTGAATTCCGGCAGGGGCAGGGTGAAGTAAAAGGTGACGCTGGTCAGCACCAGCGCCCAGAAGGCCTGCAATGCGGAGAAGGTCAGGCGACGGGCAATCTGCCAGATGAAGAGGTAACCGAGCGCGACGGAAAGTCCACTCAGCCAATAGCCGCCCGCGAGCCCGCCCGTCAGCCGGTAGGTAAGTTCCAGGAGCCAGGCCTGCATGGGCGGATGCTTGGTGTAGCCGAGCTGAAGTTCGCGGCCCCAGGCGAAACCTTCCACCACATCAAGCGGCGGATTGGGGAAAGACAACGACGGCAGCAGTGCATAAAGGAGGCATAGGAGGCCTGCATAGAGGAGTGCGGCGCGCGATGCGGTCTGGTCTGTCGGGTGCATGAAGGATCAGGTCTCGGCAGGGCGGTGCGAAAAGGCCCACAGCCGCGCACCCAGGAAGGAGAAGGCCGGCACGATCGCAATGGAGAACATCAGGCCAATCAGGTCCGGCCAGGGCGTCAGCTTCAGCCACAGGGTCAGCACGGTCGAATTGAGGGCAAAGCCGGAAACCGAAATCACCAGGAAGCGGCGCATGCTTTTCCAGGCGGTTCCCTTCTGCCTCAGATGGGAGAAGCTCCAGAAGAAGTGACCGCTGAATGAGACGCCGAAGGCAACCAGAAACCCGCAGATATTGGCGGGGAATGCTTGCAGCAGACCGGATTGCAGCAGGCCACCGGCCACAGCGGCGTGGGTCAGCGTTGCGAGCACGCCGATCACCGCGAATTTGCCGACGGAGGCGCCCTCCGTCTTCATTTTGCGCCGCCGCTCGTCAGGTGACATCGGCGTTTTCTTTTGCTGGCGCCTTTTCACGAAGGGACGCCACCGGTGCGGCTCCCTCGATCACATCCTGCAGGATATAGACCGGCCTCTGCTTGGCCTCGTTGAAGAGCCGGGCGACGTATTCTCCGATCATGCCGATCGACAGCAGCTGAACGCCCGAGAAGAACAGCAGGGCCACCATCAGCGAGGCGTAACCGGGCACGTCGATGCCGAAGACAAGCACCCGCAGGACGAGGTAAAGGGCATAGGCAAAGGCGCTCAAGGAAATCAGAGCGCCGCCGTAGAACCAGACGCGGAGGGGCAGCGTGGTGAAGCCGGTGAGGCCGTCGAGCGCAAAGTTCCAGAGCTTCCAGTAGTTGAACTTGCCTGTTCCCGCCTTGCGCGGCGGCCGCTCGTAAGGCAGTGCCATCGCCGGAAAGCCGACCCAGGCAAAGAGGCCTTTCATGAAGCGGTTGCGCTCCGGCAGGCGAAGCAGCGCGTCGACGACGGCGCGGTCGATCAAACGGAAATCGCCGGCATTGGCGGGCATGTTGATATTGGCGAGCCGGTTGAACAGACGGTAGAACATGTCCGCAGTCGAGCGCTTCATCACCGTGTCGGAGGAGCGGTCGACCCGGAGCCCGTAGACGACGTCATATCCGGCGCGCCAGCCGTCGAGCATCTGCAGGATCAATTCCGGCGGATCCTGCAGGTCGGCGTCGATGATGACGGCGATATCGCCCTTTGCGGCTTCAAGACCTGCCGAGAGAGCGGCCTCCTTGCCGAAATTCCGGGAGAGGCCGAGGAGCCTGCCCGGCAGGCCGTCGCTCAAGACCTGCGACAAAATGTCAGCGGTCCGGTCCCGGCTGCCGTCGTCGATGAAGACATACTCATAGGCAAGTCCGGTGCGTTCCAGCACGGGCCGGGTCGCCTCCAGGAAGTGCCGGATGACTTCTTCCTCGTTATAGACGGGGACGATGACGCTCAGCAGCGGTGCCTGCGGGCGGGAGCTTTCCCGCCGGTTTACGTAGATTTCAGTCGCGGATGTGGGCTGCATGGACAGTCGGGTTCTTGTGTTGACCGGCGCAAACTGCCGGAAATGAACCCAAAAGGCCAGTCATGACTTTCCCGGTCCCGTAAATCCGTCGGAACATGGCGCCCTAGTGGTTCGATTCTGACATTTGCATCCCCCTGCTGCTAGCGCTGGAGCAAATGTCAAATTCGCTCCACTAGTGCGTTTTCTCCAGCGTGCCGCCGGTCTCCGCCTTTGTCTTTTCGATGATCTCTCTTTGCCGTTTCGCCTTTGCCACGGCTTCCCTGGACGCGGCGTTCAGGTTGAAAATCTCCAGAGCCTCGCCCTCGGCGTCCTCGACGGGTCGGATAGCCAGATCGGAATAGGTCCGGCTCGTCGGATCTTTCTGGATACGCTTGCGCATCCGGTGGATCTTCCAGCCGTAAAGGCCGAACTGCACATATTTCACCAGGCTCTCGATGGCGAAGGCCGGGTAGTGCAGAACGGCGGGCCTGCGGGGAAAACCGGGCCTGCGCTGGCGCGGGTCCTTGAAACGGAAATAACCGCATTGCTGGGGATGAACCCCCTCGAACCGCATGGCGCCATAGATCTGCAGGCAAAGACGCCAGACCCGGACCGGCTTGATGCCATAGGCTATGTTGCGGCGCATCAACGTCTCGACATGGTCGTCGGTGTAGTACCAGTCCCAGATGTCCCGGTAGGTTTTCTGCCAGACCTCCGGGGACATGATCGGGTGTTCGCAGGTCGTGTGTTCAAGGTCGTAGCGGTTGAGATCGGGATCGAGCCAGGTGCCTTTCTCATATAGTTTCTGGTGATCCTCCGACCCGGGCAGCGGCGTCAGCATCGTGAATTCGAGCATGTCGACGGGCAGCTCCCGCTTGATGATCTCGATATCCCGGCGGATGCTTTCCGGCGTGTCGTTCGGCAGACCCATGATGAAGCCCGCATAGGTCATGATACCGGCCTCTTTCCACAACTGGAACATCCTGCGGTATTCGGTGATCCGGTTCTGGCCCTTTTTCATATGGGCGAGGTTTTCCGGATTGATGCTTTCCAGCCCGATGAAAACATGCGTGCATCCGGCGCGTGCTGCCTTTTCAACGAAGTTCGGCAGGCGATGGGCAAGCGTGTCGATCTGGATCAGGAAGTGGATGCGGATGCCGTCCCGCTCTTTCAACAGGATAATCCGGTCGAAAATCGCCTCCCAGTTCTTGTTGCGGGCGAAATTGTCGTCGGTGATGAAAAAGGAATGGATGTTCTGGGCCTGGTTCGCCCGGATCAGTTCTTCAATATCGTCCGCATCGCGCCACCGGGATTTCCTGCCCTGGACATTGATGATGGTGCAGAAGGAGCACTGGAAAGGGCAGCCGCGCCCGGCATCGAAGGACGACAGCCTGCCGTCGTATTTCCGGACGATCGCTTCCGGCAGGATAGGAGGCACTTGCCGTTGCAGTCCCGGCAGGTCGTGCATGACGTTATAGACCGGTTTCAGACGTTGGGTTGCGGCATCCAGCAGCAACCCTTCAAAGTGCTCTTCCGCTTCGCCGGCAAACAGGGTGATCCCCATATCCAGCGCATCCTGCAAGTCGGGCGGAAGTTCTTTCAGCATCGACAGGCAGCCGGAGACATGAAACCCGCCGAGAAGAACGGCGACGTTTGAGCTCCGCAGTTGCCGGGCAATCTCGATCGCACGGGGAAACTGGTTGGACTGAACACCCGCAAGGCAGACGATGCCGCCCCCATTCCGGGTTCTTTCGATGATCTGCCGGAGCGGCACGCGCATGGTCATCTCGTCATAGGCGTTCACCGAAATGGCGGTGTCGCCAAGAACCTTCCGCCTCGCACAATCCTGGGCAATCGCATAGAGGCAGGCCATGGAATTGGACGGAATCCAGGCTTTCCACCATTGCAGGACATAACCGTCATCATCGTAGTGAGAGGGTTTGATGATCTCGACGTGAAACGTACTCATTCCGCACGGCCCCCGTGTCATACGCGGCCTTGCTCTTGTCGGCGGAGTGGTGGTTGTTCTTGCTTTTAACCCGTTGCCGAGACCCTTGGTCCGCGAACGCTTCAGTTAACGCAAGGTAAAGCAAGCTTGCTGCCGGCACAAGGACGACCGGGCACGCGGTGGAAGGCTTGGCGGGGGACGATAATGCAACGGGCGCCGGTCCGAAGACGCGGGCGCCCGTTCAATTCAGTGCGTTGGGAAAGATCCCGCCCACGAGGGCTTCAGGCGAGAACGCCGTGGCAGTGCTTGAATTTCTTGCCCGAACCGCAGGGGCAGGCCTCGTTGCGGCCGACCTTGCCCCAGGTGGCGGGGTTGTTCGGATCGCGCTGAGCCGACGGCACCGCGAGCTGGGCATCCGCCAGCGCAATCTCGTCTTCCCCGGTCAACGGATTGATGTGATGGGCATGCATTTCCGGCTCGGCCGGCATTTGCGGCGGCTGTTCGGTGACCATTTCCACGCGCAGAAGCTGGGCAGTGGTCATCCGGCGCAGCTGAGCGAGCATGGTTTCGAACAGGGTGAAGGCCTCGGTCTTGTATTCCTGCAGCGGATCGCGCTGGGCATAGCCGCGGAAGCCGATAACGGACCGCAGGTGATCGAGGTTGGCAAGGTGCTCGCGCCACAGATTGTCGAGGGTCTGCAGCAGGATCATCTTCTCCACCTGACGCATGATGTCAGGCGAGTATTTGGCGACTTTCTGCGCCATGGCTTCATCGGCAGCCTTGCGCAGGCGCTCCCGGACTTCCTCGTCCGCAATGCCTTCCTCGGCCGCCCAGTCCTTCACCGGCACGTCGAGATTGAGGTATTTGCGGACTTCTTCCTGCAGGCCTTCGGTGTCCCACTGCTCGGGATAGGCGCGTTCGGGAATGTGGGCGGCGACGAGGTCGTCGATCACGTCGTGACGCATGTCGGAGACGGCATCCTGGATGGCATCGCTGTCCATCAGCTCGATGCGCTGGTCGAAGACGACCTTGCGCTGGTCGTTCATGACGTCGTCGAACTTGAGCAGGTTCTTGCGGATGTCGAAGTTGCGCGCCTCGACCTTCTGCTGGGCCTTTTCAAGTGCCTTGTTGATCCACGGATGGATGATGGCTTCGCCTTCTTCAAGGCCGAGCTTCTGCAGCATGGAATCCATTCGCTCGGAGCCGAAGATCCGCATCAGGTCGTCCTGCAGAGACAGGAAGAACTTGGAATGGCCGGGGTCGCCCTGGCGGCCGGAACGGCCACGCAACTGGTTGTCGATGCGCCGGCTTTCGTGGCGCTCCGTGCCGATCACGTAAAGACCGCCGGCTTCGAGCGCCTTTTTCTTCAGCTCTTCGACCTCGGTGCGGATCTGCGCTTCCTTGGCGCTGCGCTCCGCGCCTTCCGGCATGTCGCCCAGTTCCATCTGGATCTGCATGTCGGCGTTGCCGCCGAGCTGGATGTCGGTACCGCGGCCGGCCATGTTGGTGGCAATGGTGACCGCACCCGGCAGACCAGCCTGCGCAACGATGAAGGCTTCCTGTTCGTGGTAGCGGGCGTTCAGCACCGCAAAGACCTTCGACTTGCCGCCGTCCTTCTTCTGCGCCGCCGCAAAGGCCGCCGGATTGCTGAGGTCGATCTGCTTGTAGCCGTGCTTCTTCAGCATTTCGGCCAGCAATTCCGACTTTTCAATGGAGGTCGTGCCGACCAGGATCGGCTGCGCGCGCTCCTTGCAATCGTCGATCAGCTTGACGATGGCGTTGAATTTTTCCTGGACGGTCCGGTAGACCTCGTCATCGTCGTCGATGCGCTTTACCGGCACGTTTGTCGGGATCTCGACCACTTCCAGCTTGTAGATGTCGGCGAATTCGTCGGCCTCGGTCGAGGCTGTGCCGGTCATGCCGGCCAGCTTGCCGTACATGCGGAAGTAGTTCTGGAAGGTGATGGATGCGAGCGTCTGGTTTTCCGGCTGGATGCGGACTTTCTCGCGGGCTTCCAGCGCCTGGTGCAGGCCTTCGGAGAAACGGCGGCCCGGCATCATGCGGCCGGTGAATTCGTCGATGATGACGACTTCGTCGTTACGGACGATGTAGTCCTTGTCGCGCTGGAACAGCTTGTGCGCCTTCAGTGCCTGCTGAAGGTGGTGCACGATGGCGACGTTTTCCACATCGTAAAGGCTGTCGCCCTTCAAAAGCCCGGCTTCGGCAAGCAGTTGCTCAAGCTTTTCGTTGCCGGCTTCGGTGAAGCTGGTGGAGCGGGCCTTCTCGTCGAGCTCGAAGTCCTCGGCGGTCAGGTGCGGAATGAAGGCATCGACCGTGTTGTAGAATTCGGAGCGGTCTTCCAGCGGACCGGAGATGATCAGCGGCGTCCGTGCCTCGTCCACGAGGATGGAGTCCACTTCGTCGACGATGGCATAGGCGTGGCCACGCTGAACCATGGAGGCGCGGTCATGCTTCATGTTGTCGCGGAGATAGTCGAAGCCGAATTCGTTGTTGGTGCCGTAGGTGACATCGGCGGCATAGGCAGCGCGGCGTTCCTCGTCGCTCAGGCCATGGGTGATGCAGCCGACGGTCAGGCCGAGAAACTTGTAGACCTGCCCCATCCAGTCGCTGTCGCGCTGTGCCAGATAGTCGTTGACGGTGACGACATGAACGCCGTTGCCGGTCAGGGCGTTCAGGTAGACCGGCGCGGTGGCGACCAGCGTCTTGCCTTCACCGGTGCGCATCTCGGCGATCTGGTTGGCATTCAGCACCATGCCGCCGATCAGCTGCACGTCGTAGTGGCGCTGGCCGAGGGCGCGGCGTGCGGCCTCGCGCACCGTCGCAAATGCTGGAACGAGAAGGTCGTCGACGCTTGCGCCGTTTTTGAGCTGCGCCCGGAAGTCGTCGGTGCGCGCTCTGAGAGCTTCGTCCGAAAGGGCCTGAGTTTCCGGCTCCAGGGCGTTGATCTGCTCAACCTTTGCCCGGAATGCCTTGATTTTCCGGTCGTTGGACGAACCGAAGATCTTACGTGCTAAAGCGCCAAGGCCAGCCATGTGGCGGTCCTTCCCTACGAGGCGGCGCCAGTTGGCATTGCGGCGCCTGCCCATGAAATCGTCTCAATTGCTGTCCACGTTGCCGCCAGGTGCAATGCACTGGCTGACGAGCGCGGCCGAAAAGATGCCTTCCTGGTCTGCAAGCCAGGACGCCCGACAGATAAGAGGGGGCTGAATGCTTGTCAACGCCGCAGGAATGCGCAATGTACCCACGCCCTCGAAGACCGGGGGCCGTAAAGTTTATCGTTCCGATACGTAAAGGACTTCTCATGTTCCGAATTTCGATGCGCAGGCCGGCTCAGGCGCTTGCCGTTTCTTTCCTGGCCCTGACGCTCGGATCCGCCTCCCTCTCCGCACAGGAGCCGGGTGATGTGGTTGCCAAGGTGGGCAACGCGGAGATCACGGAAGCAGATCTGGCATTCACCGCCCGCGAACTGGGCCAGGAGCTCAAGCGTTTTCCGCCCGCACAGTGGCGCCAGCTCCTGCTGGACGCGATGGTCGACATGGAATTGCTTGCGCAGGCTGCCCGGGACGACGGTCTCAACCAGGACCCGGATTTCCAGAAGCAGATGGATTTCCTGACGCTTCAGGCGCTGCGCAACGCATATCTTTCCCAGAAGATCGGCGGCGCAATTACCGACGAAGAGGTCAAGGCAGCCTATGACGAGGAATTTGCCTCCTTCGAAGGCACCGAGGAAATCCACGCCCGTCACATTCTGGTGAAGGAAAAGGCCGAAGCCGAAGAGCTGATCAAGGAACTCGACGGCGGCGCGGATTTCGCCGAGCTGGCGCGCGAAAAATCCACGGGCCCGTCCGGTCCGAACGGCGGTGATCTCGGTTTCTTCGCCAAGGGCCAGATGGTGCCGCAGTTCGAAGAGGCCGCCTTTGCCCTCGAGCCGGGCAGCTACACCAAGGAACCGGTGGAAACCCAGTTCGGATGGCACGTCATCCTGCTGGAAGAAACCCGCCGTCAGCCGAAGCCGGCTTTCGAGGAGGTCGAGAACGGCCTGCGCCAGAAGCTTTTCCGCGACCGCTACGAAGCCAAGATGGCGGAGCTGAAGGAAGCCAACAAGGTCGAGATCCTCGACGAAAAGCTGCTGAAAGCGACGGAAGAGCCGGCACCTGAAGGCGGCGCTGCCGCTGAAGACGCCACGAAGACCGAATAAGTCTGCCGGTCACACAAATGAAAGACCCGGCGGCTTTCCAGGCCGCCGGGTTTATCGTGTCTGCGGACAACTTGCGTGAAGTCCTGAAAGCACTTGGCTTGTTCCCTGCTTTTGGATAGAGCCTTTTCTGATTAATGTATCGGGCTTTCGCGCCCTTATCCTTCCTGACCGGGATTGTTCCGATGTCGACGACCGTTTCCCCCCTTGCCCCTAAATCCTATCCCGACATGCCGGAGATCGAAGGCGTACGATTCGCCACCGCCTCGGCCGGGATCAAGTACAAGGGCCGTACCGACGTGCTGCTGGCGACGGTCCCGGAAGGCACGGCGGTGGCCGGTGTCTTCACCAGGTCCAAATGCTCCTCGGCCCCGGTCGACTGGTGCAAGGCGCGCGTTGGCGCTGGCAGGGCGCGGGCGCTGCTCGTCAATTCCGGCAATGCCAATGCCTTCACCGGCAAGAAGGGCAAGGCGGCGGTCGAACTTTCCGCCTCGATCGTCTCCGGCGCGCTCGGCTGCGCGGACGGCGAGATCTTCCTCGCCTCGACCGGTGTCATCGGCGAACCGCTTCCGGCCGAAAAGTTCTCCGGCGTGGTCGATGAGCTGAAGGCGACCCAGGGCAGCGCCGGCTGGCTGGATGCGGCCAAGGCGATCATGACGACCGACACCTATCCGAAGGTGGCAACGTCCAGCGTCGATCTTGACGGTGTAACGGTATCGATCAACGGCATGGCCAAGGGAGCTGGCATGATCGCGCCGGACATGGCGACCATGCTTTCTTTCATTTTCACCGATGCCCCGATCGCGCCGGATGTGCTGCAGGCGCTCCTGAGCGGCGAGACGGGCGGCAGCTTCAACGCGGTCACGGTCGACAGCGACACCTCCACCTCCGACACGGTCCTGCTCTTCGCGACCGGAACCGCAGGGGCAAAGGGCGTTGAGCCGGTGATGTCCCTCGACGATCCGCGCGTTGACGTGCTGCGCGCCGCCCTGAGCGACGTCATGCTGGATCTCGCCCATCAGATCGTTCGGGACGGGGAAGGTGCCCGCAAATTCGTCGAAGTGACCGTGGAAGGCGCCGAAAGCAATGCTTCCGCCAAGCGGATCGCCCTGTCGATCGCCAATTCGCCTTTGGTCAAGACGGCAATCGCTGGCGAGGACGCCAATTGGGGCCGTGTCGTGATGGCTGTCGGCAAAGCCGGTGAACCGGCGGACCGGGACAGGCTGGCGATCTGGTTCGGCGATGTGCGTGTCGCGGTCGAGGGCGAGCGCGATCCGGATTACAGCGAAGCGGCAACCTCCGCCGTCATGGAGCAGGAAGACATTGTCATCCGGGTCGATCTGGGGCTGGGCAGCGGCACGGCAACCGTCTGGACCTGTGACCTGACCAAGGAATACGTCGCCATCAACGGCGACTACCGCAGCTGAGCAGCTTGCGCGGAATTGACGGGGTGCATCCGGGAACATGCTTAACGGGACATTAGCCAACCGTTCCGGGATTGGACATCAGCCATGACAAAAATCGTGCTTGTAGCCGCCTGTGCCCTTGTCGACGTGGACGGCCGTATCCTGCTGGCGCAACGGCCGGAGGGCAAATCCATGGCCGGATTGTGGGAATTCCCCGGCGGAAAGGTCGAGGCAGGAGAGCGGCCGGAAGAAACCCTGATCCGGGAACTGCACGAGGAGCTGGGCATCGAGGTTAACGAAGCGTGTCTTGCACCGCTCACCTTCGCCAGCCACACTTATGAAGATTTTCACCTACTTATGCCACTTTTCATCTGCCGCAGGTGGGGAGGTGTACCGCAGGGCCGGGAAAACCAGGCCGTGAAATGGGTACGGGCGAACCGGCTAAGGGACTATCCGATGCCGGCAGCGGATGAGCCGCTCATTCCTCACCTGATGGATGCGATCTAGATTGCAAACAGGGGTCGAACGCGGTGTCTGGAAAGTTCAAAATTTCACAACCGGCATCGTGGGTTTCGAAGGCCTTTGCCGATTTCTGCAAGGACAGGTCAGGCGCGACGGCGATTGAGTACGGCATGATCGGCGCGATCGTCAGTATTGTCCTTCTTGGCATTCTGCTCGCACTCGGCACCACGGTGCGCGAGGACATTTTCGGCGGCATATCGACTGCAGTCGTCGGCGCCTTGTCCGGAAGCTGATCCGCGCAGTCAGGCGGCCCGCCAGACCTTCACCTGATCTTCTGCTCGGAAACGCCTAAAGCGTCCGCGAGCCGCGATTTGGCCGATCCCGGCCGCAGCGGCTTTTGCTGGCTCTCATGCGGCGCCCAGCCGGAAAGCGTCACCAGCGAAAATGTCGCCCGGATGCGTCCGTCGGCGTCGGCGTGGTTCTCGGCATAGAGCGCGGCCGCGCGCAGGAAGACGCTGCGCGGCAGCGGCCGCCGGCTGCGGTCCTTCAAAATGGAGGTCGCTCCCATCGCCCTCAGATCCGCCATCAATGCGAAGAGGTGGTCGTAGCGCACTGTGATCGTGTCGAGGTCGGTGACGGGCAGGGCAAATCCCGCCCGCTGCAGAAGGGCGCCGAGGTCGCGCGTATCGGCAAAGGGCAGAACCCTGGCCGCCGCGCCGCCGCAAAGTTCAAGCTCCGCCCGTGTCAGGCTGTCGCGCAATTCGCTCAAGGTTCCGGCGCCGGGCAGGGTCGCGAGAAACAGGCCGTCCGGTCGGAGCGCCCGCCGGATCTGCACCAGTGAGCCCGGCAGGTCGTTGACGAATTGCAGACCGAGGGCCGACACGATCAGATCGACGGACTGATCGCCTAGCGGCAGCAGCGCATCGTCGAACACGAAATCGGGCGGGGCAAGGCCGGGATCCGCAGCAAAGAGATCCGCACGAACCAGGTGGTCGGCCTTGCCGGAAGATTTGATCGCGGTGAGCACATGACCGCCATGGCCGCCAAGGTCGACAGCGACCGGAAAGCGGCGGTTGACCAGCAGCAGTCTGTCGGCAAGGTCTTCCGAGACTGCCTTCAACAGGAAGTCGGCGCCCGGTTTCGCGGCCGCCAGGGCCCGGAGGCGCCGGCGTTTGAACAAGGTGCGGTCGAAGAGGTCAGGCTGAGCGGTCACGGAAGTCTCGGATGTCGTCGGATGCTAACCGGTCACATATGATACCGCACGCCTCAGGTCAAAGTCCGAAGCGTCGCGCTTGTTTCGTCGCCGGAGGAATCGACTTGGCGAAACTCGCAACTTATGGTCGTCTTCGGCTGGCAGGCGTATGGAGGATGAGCTGTTTTCACGCGCGATCAGGTTTCAGGATTTGCCCGCGGCGGTGGCACGAACGGCGCTCGACCTCGTCCTGCCCAAGCGCTGCCTTTGCTGCGACGCCAGAACCGCTTCCGCGGACAACGGATTGTGTGCCGCCTGCTGGCAGCAGATGACCTTTCTGGAACGCCCCTGGTGCCAGCGTCTCGGAACGCCGTTTGCCTATGATGTCGGCGAGGACGCCTGGAGTCCGGCAGCCATCGCGTCGCCGCCGGTCTTCGACCGGCTGCGTGCCGTCGCCTATTACGAGGGGCCGGCACGGCAGATGGTGCATGCCTTGAAATTCTCCGCGCGGCGGGAATTGGCCCGGCCGATGGCACGCTGGATGGCGCGCGCAGGCGAGGAGCTGCTAACCCCCGACAGCCTGCTCGTGCCGGTGCCGCTGCACTGGATGCGGCTGCTGTCGCGGCGGTTCAACCAGTCGGCCGACCTTGCCCGGGAAGTCGCTGTTGCTGCCGGCGGGCACTACGAGCCGGGTCTGCTCAAACGGCACAAACGCACCCGCCGTCAGGTGGGGCTGCCGGCAAAGGACCGGCGCCGGAACGTGCGCAAGGCCTTTGCCGTCGATGCCAGTCGTGCCGGACTTCTGCAGGGCCGTCACGTGGTGTTGATCGATGATGTGATGACCACCGGCTCCACGGTGACCGCCTGTTGCAATTGCCTGACTTCGGCAGGGGCGGCGTCGGTCGATGTGCTCACCTTCGCGCTGGTCGACCCGTCGCATCGTTCGGGCGGCAACGGCTGATCGTCGCAGCAATCTCTTGAGTTTTTGCCGGGCGAACGCATATAACGCCCGGATTTGATGAGCGGCGGCGCAATAGGTGTGCCCGCTGCCGGAAAAAGGACGGGACTTGATGGCAGACGTGGTGATCTATACGCGCCAGCTTTGCGGATTTTGCACGGCGGCCAAGCGGCTGCTCGACAAGAAGGGCGTCAGCTACACCGAACATGACGCCACCTTCGATCCGGGCTTGCGCAAGGAAATGGTGCAAAAAGCAAACGGGCGCTCGACCTTTCCGCAGATCTTTGTCGGCAAGACACATGTCGGCGGCTGTGACGATCTGCACGATCTGGACCGTTCGGGGAAACTGGACGCCCTGCTTGCGTCCTGATTTACTGGTTCGATAGCCCGGCCCGCAACCGGGCCGGCATGAAGGAGATTTTGGTCGCATGACCACGTTCACGGCAGCCTGCGTCCAGCTTCGCAGCGGCAAGACGATTTCGGACAATATCGCGACAGCGGAAAGCCTGATCCGGGACGCTGCCCGGGAGGGTGCGCAATTTATCCAGACGCCCGAAATGTCGAATGTGCTGGTGCGCAGCCGCGACGACCTGCTTGAGCGGATTTCCCATCCGCAATCCGACCCGTTTCTGATGCGGTCAGTTGAGCTTGCCGGCGAACTCGGCGTTTATCTGCATCTGGGGTCGCTCGCCGTGCTGGCGGGCAATGGCAAGGTCGCCAACCGCGCCTTCCTGATCGGTCCGGATGGCGGCGTCCTTGCTAGCTATGACAAGATCCACATGTTCGACGTCGACCTGCCGAATGGCGAGAGCTGGCGGGAATCGGCGACCTACGAGCCCGGTACCCGGACCGTCGTCGCAAGTCTGCCCTTTGCCAAGCTGGGCATGGCCGTCTGTTACGACATCCGCTTTCCGGCGATCTTCCGGACCCAGGCACGCAACGGCGCGCAGGTTCTCACCGCACCGGCCGCCTTCACCTGCCAGACCGGCCGGGCGCATTGGCATGTGCTGCAGCGTGCCCGCGCCATCGAGAACGGGGCCTATGTGATTTCCGCCGCCCAGGGCGGAACCCATGAAGACGGCCGCGAGACCTATGGCCACAGCATTGTCGTCGATCCCTGGGGCGGGGTCGTCGCCGAACTGGAGCATGACGAGCCCGGATACGTGCTCGCCGAAATCGATACGCAGAAAGTCACGGATGCCCGTGGCCGCATTCCTGCCATCGCCAACGAGCGCGACTTTACCTGCGATCTCGCCGAGGGACCGGCGGAGGTTCCGGCGTGATCAAATACACGCTCGTCTGCATCGGGGCGCATTCCTTCGAAGGCTGGTTCCGCAATTCCGAGGATTTCGACGCCCAGCATGACCGGAAGCTCGTCACTTGCCCGGTTTGCGGTACGGCTGAGGTCCGCAAGGGCCTGATGGCGCCGGCCGTATCGACGGCGCGCAAGAAGGAGGCCCTTGCCGGGGCGACGAAAACTGATTTGCAACCGGTAGCGCCGGCCCCGAAGCCGGAAGCGCCGGCAACGCCCGAAGCCTCCGGACTGCGGCCATCAGCCCTGTTGCCGCAGGACCTGCAGCAGAAGGACGTGATCGAGGCTCTGCGCCTTGTACGGGCGCGGATCGTCGAGAATTCGGAAAATGTCGGCCGGAATTTTGCCGCCGAAGCCCGCAAGATCCACTACGGAGAAACGGAAGAGCGCAGCATCTACGGCGAAACCTCACCGAAGGATGTCGAAGCGCTGCTGGATGAAGGCATCCAGGTGTTCCCGCTGCCGGAACTCCCCGAAGACAAGAACTGACGGTCATGAAAAAGCCGCCGCGCAGTTCGCGCGCCGGCTTTGCCTTGGCGGAAAGCTCTAACGCTTGCTGGCCACTGCCGGGCGGCGGCGCGTTGCCGCTGCCTTGACCGGCTGCCTGGTAACGCTCTTGCTTTCCTCGGCGGCCTTGCTCAGTTCGCTGACGCTTTCCACGGCCGTCTCGTTGAGCTCTTCGACGGCAGCGGCATTCTCGGCAAAGCTGTCGCGGAAAAGCGCGGCCTGCTTCTCGAAATGCTCCTGGTATTCGCTCGCCATCTTCGAATAGAAGTCCTGCAGCGTCGCCACGGTTTCTTCCGGCGCCGTGCACTGGCTCAGCGACTTGGCGCATTCGAAATCCTGATGCAGCCGGTTGCTGACGAAATCCATATGATCGTCAAACGCCTTTTCGGCGTGGGACCACATGGTCCGGCCCATTTTCTGGAAGCTGGCGATGGTCTTTGCCTCGATCCGGTCTTCGCGCTCGGCAAAGGCCCAGTTGGAAAACGCGGGCATCGGCCAGTTGTCCATTCCCGGCCAGTCGCCCATTTGTGGCCAGTCGGCCATCATGGAGCCGAAATCGAAGGCACCCGTATTGCGCTTCGTGGGCATGAAAGATCCTCCGCTGTTTGTATGAGTGATGCGGCCGGCCGGTTCCGGCGTGCCGCATTCGGTTCCCGCCTCGCCGGTTTCAGACTTCACATCCGGCAGGGGGCCAGTCCCCAAAGTGACGCAACTGTACTTTGGCTTCAAGGCATATCCTTGACGCGGATCAAAGACGAGTTACGAATTTTTCAGAAACGGCAAAAAACAATCGTCAGGGGCGGTTGAGAAAGGTCCTGAGCGCGGCCGTTACCTCATCCGGCGCCTCGAGCGTCGACAGATGTCCGCTGCCCTCGATCACCACAAGCTCGCTGCCGGGAATGTGGCCGTGAATTTCCCGCGCGATCTCCGGCGGCGTCAGCCGGTCGCCGTCGCCCACAAGCACCATTGCCGGACAGGTGATTTCGCCAAGCCGGGGACGTGCGTCGACCCGGTTGATCAGGGCGGTCTGCTGGCGGATGAAAGCCTCGGGACCGGTGTCCATCGCCATTTCAACCACGATGGATTTCAGCTCCTCGTTGTCCTCGTTCTTCTCATGCACGAAGCCCGGATAGAGAAGATGCGGAACCTTGGCGAAGCCTTTCTTCCGAGTGAGGTCGATCAGGAACTGCCGGCGTTCGCTCTGGTCGCCGAGGTCTGGCCGGGCGTTGGTGTCCAGAAGCGCAAGCTTGCCGACGCGCTCCGGCGCCTCCCGCATGATCTCCATGGCAATGTACCCGCCCATCGAGAGGCCGATCAGGGAGAACCGCTCCGGTGCCTGGCTCAGGACGGATGCGGCGATCGCCTCGATGCTGTCGTGTTCGCGGTGGTTCGCGACCATGATCGGCCGGTCGGCGAAGGCAACGATCTGCGGGGCAAACAGGGCCTCGGTGCACAGCAAACCCGGGACGAAGAGGATCGGGTCGGCCATCAGCTCTTCTGTGCCCGTTCTGCCAGGAGCATGTAGTTCACATCCATATCGCGCGAGCGCGCCCAGCTGTCGGTGAGCGGATTGTAGCTGACGCCGTTGCGGTCGACGATCGCAAGACCGGCTGCCTGCAGCGGCCCTTCGATCTCGTCCGGACGCACCAGCTTCTCATAGGAATGGGTGCCCCTCGGCAGCCAGCGCAGCACATACTCGGCGCCGACGATGGCAAGCGCGTAAGCCTTCAGTGTGCGGTTGATGGTCGCGACGAACATCAGGCCCCCCGGGCGCACCATGCTGGAGGTTGCCTCCAGGAACAGCGGCACGTCGGCGACATGCTCCACCACCTCCATGTTGAGGACGACGTCGAAGGTTTCGCCGGCGGCGGCCAGGGCCTCTGCGGTCTCTGCCCGGTAGTCGATCTGAAGACCCGAGCTCTGCATGTGGAGCTTTGCGATCTCGATATTGGTCTCGGACGGATCGGCGCCGACAACCTCGGCGCCCAGGCGAGCCATCGGTTCACTGAGCAGGCCGCCGCCGCAGCCGATATCCAGGAAGCGCAGTCCCTTGAAGGCATCGGTCGTCTTGGGGTCGCGGCCGAACCTGGCGCAGACTTCCTGCTTGATATAGGCGAGCCGCACCGGATTGAAGCGATGCAGAGGCTTGAACTTGCCCGTCGGATCCCACCATTCCGCGGCCATGGCCGAGAACCGGGCGACTTCCTCGCTGTCGATCGTGCCCGTGGTGTGGTGTGCCTTGCCTGTCATCGGACTGTCCTTTCCCTGGCGAAGATACGGATGTCTTCAGCCGGATGATCTCAGTTTAGCTGTCGTTGTTGTTCTTTGACCTTTTGTCAAGTGAGCCGACCCAAAGCCCTGTTGCAGCACGGGGTCGCAGCCTGTATGGATGTGCGCCGATCTTCAAGAGCTTCTGGTGCCTCAGCGCCAAGCGACACGACTAAAAGAATACGAGTGGTATGGCCCGACTGGTTTTAAAATTTGGCGGGACTTCGGTTGCCGATCTCGATCGCATCCGCAATGTCGCCCGCCATGTCAAACGGGAAGTGGATGCCGGACATCAGGTCGCGGTGGTTGTTTCGGCCATGGCCGGGCAGACCAACAAGCTGGTGGAATATTGCCGGGAAGCCTCGCCCTTGCACGATGCCCGCGAATACGATGCCGTTGTCGCGTCCGGCGAACAGGTGACTTCCGGCCTCCTGGCGATCGTTCTGCAGGACATGGGTGTCAACGCCCGCTCCTGGCAGGGTTGGCAGGTGCCGATCAAGACCGACGAAAACCACGGTGCCGCCCGCATCCGCGATATTGACGGCAGCCTCCTGATCGAGCGTATCGAACAGGGCCAGGTGGCCGTGCTGGCCGGTTTCCAGGGCGTTGCGCCGGACAACCGCATCGCCACCCTCGGCCGCGGCGGGTCCGACACCAGTGCGGTGGCGATTGCCGCCGCCATCAAGGCCGACCGCTGTGATATCTATACCGATGTCGACGGCGTCTACACGACCGACCCGCGCATCGTGCCCCGGGCCCAGCGTCTTGACCGCGTGTCCTTCGAGGAAATGCTCGAAATGGCCTCGCTCGGCGCCAAGGTGCTGCAGGTGCGCTCCGTGGAAATGGCCATGGTCCATGGCGTCAGAACATTCGTGCGCTCCAGCTTCGACGATCCGGACGCGCCTCAGGTCGGTACAAACGGCCTTCCGATTGGTACTCTTATTTGCGACGAGGACGAACTCGTGGAACAGCAGGTTGTCACCGGCATTGCCTATGCCAAGGACGAAGCCCAGATCTCCCTCCGTGACGTGGCCGACAAGCCGGGCGTTGCCGAATCCGTGTTCGGTCCGCTGGCAGACGCCAACATCAACGTGGACATGATCGTCCAGAACATTTCGCCGGATGGCAAGACCACCGACATCACCTTCACCGTTCCGGAAGGCGATTTCGAGCGCGCCAAGAAGGTGCTGGAAGACAACCGCGCCGTCATCGGTTTCCAGAATCTGGAAGGCGCCCGGGATGTCGTGAAAGTCTCCGTCATCGGCATCGGCATGCGCTCCCATGCGGGGATCGCGGCCCAGTGTTTCCGCGGTCTTGCCTCCAAGGGCATCAACATCCGTGCGATCACCACGTCCGAGATCAAGATCTCCGTGCTCATCGATTCAGCATATGCGGAACTTGCAGTGCGGACTCTCCATTCGCTATACGGGTTGGACGGATAGTTCATCCGGCAAGCAGGCTCCGGCGGGGACCGGGGCTTGTCTGGCCGAACATGTCTGACTGAAGCGGGATCAACGGGGGCGCGATGCGCAGCAACCTGGCCGGACCGCGCCTTCTGCTCCGCCGGCTTCGCGAAGTCATGGCCGAGCCGATCACGGCGCAGGAGCGACTCGACAAGATCGTGGTGTTGATCGCCGCGAACGTGGTCGCCGAAGTCTGTTCGGTTTATATTCTGCGCGCCGACGGCGTCCTGGAGCTTTATGCCACCGAGGGCCTGAACCGCGCCGCCGTCCACAGCGCGTCCCTGCGCGTCGGCCAGGGCCTTGTCGGCCTGATCGCCGCCGAAGCGCGGCCGCTCAATCTTCCCAATGCCAGCGCCCATCCGGGCTTCGCCTATCTGCCGGAAACCGGGGAAGAGGCCTATAATTCCTTTCTCGGCGTGCCGATCCTGAGGGCCGGGCGCACGCTCGGCGTCCTCGTGGTGCAGAACAAGTCGCACCGGACCTATCTGGAAGACGAGGTCGAGGCGCTGCAGACCACCGCCATGGTGATCGCCGAAATGGTGGCCGCAGGCGAACTGGAAGCGATCTCCCAGAAGGACACCGGTCTCGACATGTCGCGGCCGATCACCTCTTCCGGTGTCGGCCTTGCGGAAGGCGTCGGCCTCGGACATGTGGTTCTGCACGAGCCGCGTGTCGTCGTCACGAACCTGATCGCCGAGGACACCGACCGGGAAAAGATGCGCCTCGATGGCGCCATCAACCGGCTCAGGCTTTCCATCGACGATCTCCTGGCCAGCGGCGAGATCGCCGCGACCGGCGAGCACCGCGAGGTTCTGGAAGCCTATCGCATGTTTGCCTACGATCGCGGCTGGATCCGCAAGATCGAAGAGGCGATCCGCAACGGCCTGACAGCGGAAGCGGCGGTCGAAAAGGTCCAGAGCGACACCCGCGCCCGCATGCTGCGCCAGACCGATCCCTACCTGCGCGAGCGCCTGCACGATCTCGACGACCTCGCTCACCGGCTGATCCGAGAGCTGATGGGCCGCGAACACGGCCCGGGCAAGGACGAACTGCCCCAGGACGCCATCATCGTCGGCCGCAACATGGGCGCGGCGGAGCTGCTTGACTATGGTCGCGACCGTATTCGCGGCCTGGTGCTGGAAGAAGGCGGGCCGACCAGCCACGTGACAATTGTCGCGCGAGCCCTCGGCATCCCGACGGTCGGCCAGGTGGAAGATATCGTCAGCCTTGCCGACGGCGGCGATGCCATCATCGTCGACGGGGATTCGGGCGAGGTGCATCTGCGACCGGCCGTAGACCTGGAAAACGCCTATGCGGAAAAGGTGCGTTTCCGGGCGCGGCGCCAGGCGCAATACCGGCGCCTGCGCAACAAGCCGTCCGTCACCAAGGACGGCGTCGATATTTCGCTGCAGATGAACGCCGGCCTTTTGGTGGACCTGCCGCATCTGGATGAGGCGGGCGCGGCCGGCGTCGGTCTGTTCCGCACCGAATTGCAGTTCATGGTGGCGTCATCCTTCCCGCGCATGCGCGAGCAGAAGGCCCAGTACACCCAGGTCCTGGATGCGGCCAAGGGCAAGTCGGTAACCTTCCGCTCGCTCGATATCGGCGGCGACAAGGTCCTGCCCTACCTGCGTTCGATCCAGGAGGAAAACCCGGCCATGGGCTGGCGTGCATTGCGCCTCGGTCTCGACAGGCCAGGCCTCCTGCGCACCCAGATCAGAGCGCTTTTGCACGCGGCGGCGGGCCGGGATCTCAAGATGATGTTCCCGATGGTCGCGGTGGTCGAGGAATTCCTCGAGGCGAAGGCGCTGGTCGACAAGGAAGTGAAGCACCTGCGCCGGCACGGTCATGCGACCCCGGAAAACATCCGGCTCGGTGTCATGGTGGAAGTGCCTTCGCTCCTGTTCCAGCTTGAAGAGCTGATGACCTATGTCGACTTCGTTTCCGTCGGCTCGAACGATCTCTTCCAGTTCTTCTGCGCCGTGGACCGGGGCAACACGCGGGTTGCCGACCGGTTCGACACGCTCGGGGTCGGTTTCCTGCGTGCCTTGAAATCCATCATCGATGCAGCAAATAAACAGCATGTGCCGGTGACGCTGTGCGGCGAACTCGCCGGGCGGCCGCTGGAGGCGATGGCGCTGATCGGGCTCGGCTTCCGCGACCTCTCCATGTCTCCGGCCTCGCTCGGTCCCGTAAAGGCCATGCTCAGGACGCTTGACGCCGGGCGCCTGTCCGCCCGGCTGCTGCCGAGGCTGGAACCGGGACACGACGACAGCAACATCCGGGACGTGTTGAAGCGGTTTGCCGCCGAAACCGATGTTGCGCTTTAGCGCCGACAGGCTTAACTCACCGTCAAGACAGGACGATCAGGAGAATCAGCGCGTATGCTGGCGCGTCATAAACTCGATACGCTTTTGGACCGGTTCGCCGAAATCGAACACATGATGTCCTCCAATCCGGATCCGTCCGCCTATGTGAAGCTTTCGCGCGAATATGCCGGACTGGAACCTCTGGTCGGCAAGATCCGCGCGCTGATCAAGGTCGAGAAGGAACTTGCCGGGGCAGAGGCGTTGCTGAACGACCCGTCGTCCGACGCGGAAATGCGCGAACTGGCCGAAATGGAGCGCGACGAACTGGAAGAGCGCGTCGAGGCACTGACCCAGGACGTGCGCATCGGCCTCCTGCCGAAAGACGAGGCGGATGCCAACGACGCCATCCTGGAAGTGCGCGCCGGTACTGGCGGCGACGAAGCCGCGCTGTTTGCCGGCGATCTTTTCCGCATGTACCAGCGCTTTGCCGAGCTTCAGGGCTGGAAGGTGGAAATCCTGTCGGCAAGCGAAGGCGAAGTCGGCGGATACAAGGAAGTGATCGCGTCGGTTTCCGGCGACAATGTCTTTGCCAAGCTGAAATTCGAATCCGGGGTGCACCGGGTGCAGCGCGTGCCGGCAACGGAATCGGGCGGGCGCATCCATACATCGGCCGCGACGGTGGCGGTGCTGCCACAGGCAGAGGATGTCGACATCGACGTCCAGGAAAGCGATCTGAGGATCGACACCTACCGCGCGTCCGGCGCTGGCGGCCAGCACGTCAACACCACCGATTCGGCCGTGCGCATCACCCACCTGCCGACCGGCATCGTGGTCGCGGTGCAGGACGAGCGCTCCCAGCACAAGAACAAGGCGCGTGCCATGCAGCTGCTGCGGGCGCGCATCTATGACGAGGAGCGTGAGCGTGCCGCCAGTGAGCGCACCGAGGCACGGCGCCTGCAGGTCGGCTCCGGCGACCGGTCGGAACGCATCCGAACCTACAATTACCCGCAAGGCCGGGTCACCGACCATCGCATCGGCCTGACCCTCTACAAGCTCGAACAGATCCTTTCCGGAGAATCGCTTGGCGAGGTCATCGAATCCCTGATCCTGGATTATCAGGCGAACCTGCTCGCCTCCGAAGAGGCTTGAGAATGACCGTCGGCCGGCTTTACCGGAGCGTGCGCGACCGGTTTCGCGCCGCCGGCCTGCCGACGCCCGATCTTGATGCAAAACTCCTGGTCGGCGCCGCACTGGGCCTTGATGTCTCCGGCCTTGTCCTGCGGGAGCACGAGGATGCCGATGCGGCCGCTGCAGTGGTCGCGGAGGACCATGCCCGGCGCCGGCTCGACGGCATGCCGGTCGGCCGGATTCTCGGCGCGCGGGAGTTTTACGGCCGGCTGTTTCTCCTCAATCCGGCAACGCTGGAACCGCGACCCGACACGGAGACGCTGATCGAGGCCGTGCTTGCGCAGGCGCCGCGCGAGGCCGGCCTGACGATCTGCGACATCGGCACCGGCACTGGTGCCATCGCCGTCACGCTGCTGGCGGAACTGCCCCGGGCCCGCATGGTTGCCGTCGATCTCTCGGCCGAAGCACTCGATTGTGCGGTCCGGAATGCGGAGCTGCATGGCGTCCTGGACCGGTTTCTGCCCGTCCGCGGCGACTACACGTCCGCGCTGCGGCCGGAGGGGGGCTTCGACTGGGTGGTCAGCAACCCGCCCTATATCCGCACGGCCGTGCTGCAAGACCTGTCGCGCGAAGTGATTCAGCACGATCCGCTTTTGGCACTCGATGGCGGTGAAGACGGTCTGACGGCCTATGTCCGTATAGTCACGGATGCGGTCAAGCTGCTGCGCCTAGGTGGCGGCATTGCCCTGGAAATCGGCTTCGATCAAGGCGAGGAACAGAAAAAACAGCTGCGTCATCATGGCTTTGGAGCGATTGAAATCATTAAGGATCTTTCCGGAAACGACCGGGTTGCGGTCGCCCGCAAGGCCTAATATCCCCGATTTGATCGGCCTACGAAAAAGCACTTGGAAATCCCTGCGGAAACGGGTAGGTTCCTCTTGCCGAGACCGGAGATGTGACAAGCGTTCAAGCGGGGCATACGCATCCGGCAGCGTGGGGACCGGCGCACTTTCAGCGTTCTGGAAACCGTTGCAAATCGGACTATCCGGTGTTTCGGACTGTCGAAGAAAAAGACAATCGCGTTGGCTTTTCGCCATTGGCGCGTTGCGTGTGTTTTCAATGACAGCCGCGACCAGCATGGTTGGTTTCGGTAGCTATTTCGTATCGGTTTATGCCATTCCGATGTTGGGTCAGTCTTGAGCTGACCGCCGTTCCGCAAGAGAAAACGGCAGGATGAGACCAGGAAATCAAAGCAATAAGCGTATGCGCGGACGGGGCCGCAAGGGCCCGAATCCGTTAACCCGGACTTATGAATCCAACGGTCCTGATGTGAAAATCCGCGGCACTGCGATGCACATAGCGGAGAAGTACCAGCAGCTGGCCCGTGATGCCCAGGCATCCGGCGATCGGGTGATGTCCGAGAACTACAACCAGCACGCGGAGCACTATCAGCGCATCGTCGCTGCGGCGCAGCCGCAGCAGCAGCCCATGGCCCATATGTCGGCCCGCGGCGACAGCGATGACGGCTATGAAAATGCTGCCGTGAACGGCAATGGCCATGCCAATGGCGGCGAGCGTTCCCACCAGGACCAGTCCTCCATGGACGGCGACATGATGGACGCCGACAGCCCGCAGCCCTTCATCGACGACATGCCTGTCATCGACCAGGAAGGCAAGGTCAACGGCTCTGCTCAGAAAGCCGGAGCGGATGAAGGCGACGGCGAAGACAAGCCGCGCCGCCGCCCCCGCACCGTCCGCTCCCGCGCTCCGCGCCGCGGCGCAGAGGCCTGCGAGGGCGAGGGTGCACAGGACAGTGCCGAAACAGCACCGGCCAGCAACGACGAAGAGCAGGCAAAGCCGCGCCGCAGGGTTGCCCGGCCGCGCCGCGCAAAGGCCAACGACGACGCTCCGGCGGAAGCACCCGCGGGCGAATAGTCAGCCTCGATAAAGCTGAAACATGTAAACGGCGTCCCTTGGGGCGCCGTTTTCGTTTGTCCTGCCGGACGTCTTGCGGCAGGGGCCGAAAAGGGCGCAGATAAGATGCCGCAGGGGCTTTTGTGGTGAATATGCAACACTATATAAGGGGTGCAGTGGAGGGGGCATGCAGCTCCCGGAAACTGTGCGGATGCCCGTCTGAAGGGGTCCGTATCCCAGGTCGTCTCCCACGCTTCGGGTGGTGCGGACGGTAGGAGGTATCTTATGAACTTTGAAAAATACACCGAGCGCGCACGCGGTTTCGTCCAGTCCGCTCAGACATTTGCCCTGGGGCGGGGGCACCAGCAGTTCACGCCCGAACATATCCTGAAAGTGCTTCTGGACGATCCGGAAGGCATGGCCAGCGGCCTGATCGACCGCGCCGGCGGCAAGGCCAAGGCGCTGAAGGGCGATCTGGAAGGCCTTCTGGACAAGATGCCGAAGGTCTCCGGCGGTTCCGGCCAGCTCTATATGGGCCAGGCGACGGCACGGCTCTTCGAGCAGGCGGAAAAGATCGCCGACAAGGCCGGCGACAGTTTCGTCACCGTGGAACGGCTGCTCCTGGCGCTCGCCATGGATACGGAGAGCGAAGCCGGCAAGCTGATGAAGCGGCACGGCATTACACCGAACGCTCTCAATGAAGCCATCAACCAGCTGCGCCAGGGCCGGACGGCCGACACCGCGACCGCGGAAAACCAGTATGAAGCGTTGAAGAAGTATGCCCGGGACCTGACGCAGGTTGCCCGCGAGGGCAAGCTCGACCCGGTGATCGGCCGCGACGAGGAAATCCGCCGCACGATCCAGGTGCTGTCGCGCCGCACCAAGAACAACCCGGTTCTGATAGGTGAGCCCGGCGTCGGCAAGACGGCAATCGCCGAAGGCCTGGCGCTACGGATCGTCAATGGCGACGTGCCGGAATCGCTGAAGGACAAACAGCTGCTTGCGCTCGACATGGGCTCGCTCATTGCCGGTGCGAAATATCGCGGTGAATTCGAGGAGCGCCTGAAGGGCGTTCTTTCCGAGGTCCAGTCGGCCGCGGGCAAGATCATCCTCTTCATCGACGAAATGCACACGCTGGTCGGTGCCGGCAAGGCGGACGGCGCCATGGATGCGTCCAACCTCTTGAAGCCTGCCCTGGCGCGGGGTGAACTGCACTGCGTCGGTGCGACCACGCTCGACGAATACCGCAAGCATGTGGAGAAGGACGCGGCGCTCGCCCGGCGTTTCCAGCCGGTCTTCGTGACCGAACCGACCGTCGAGGACACGATTTCGATCCTGCGCGGCATCAAGGAGAAGTACGAGCTTCATCACGGTGTGCGCATCACCGACAGCGCCATCGTGTCCGCGGCTTCGCTCTCCAACCGCTACATCACCGACCGTTTCCTGCCGGACAAGGCCATCGACCTGATGGACGAGGCCGCCAGCCGGCTCAGAATGCAGGTGGATTCCAAGCCCGAGGAACTGGACGAACTGGACCGCCGGATCATCCAGCTGAAGATCGAGCGCGAGGCGCTGAAGGTCGAAAGCGACGAGGCGTCCAAGGACCGTCTGGTGAAGCTTGAACGCGAGCTGACGGACCTGGAGGAAAAGTCCCAGGCGCTGACCAGCCGCTGGCAGGGCGAAAAGGAAAAGCTGAACCTTGAGCAGAAGATCAAGGAACAGCTCGAACAGGCCCGCACGGACCTGGAAATCGCTCAGCGCCGAGGCGATCTCGCCAAGGCGGGCGAACTCGCCTACGGCGTCATCCCGGATCTGGAGCGCAATCTTGCGGACGCGGAAGCGTCCGAAGATGCCGATGCCATGGTCGATGAAGCGGTGACCCCGTCTCACATTGCCCAGGTCGTCTCCAAGTGGACCGGGATCCCGGTCGACAAGATGCTGGAAGGCGAACGCGAGAAACTCCTGAAGATGGAAGACCTGCTGTCGGGCCGCGTCATCGGCCAGGCGGAGGCCATCCACGCAGTCTCCACTGCCGTCCGCCGCGCAAGGGCAGGCCTGCAGGATCCGAACCGGCCGATCGGTTCGTTCATGTTCCTGGGGCCGACCGGTGTCGGCAAGACGGAGCTGACCAAGGCGCTCGCGGCCTTCCTCTTCGACGACGACAGCGCCATGGTGCGCATCGACATGTCCGAATACATGGAGAAACACTCCGTTGCCCGGCTGATCGGCGCGCCTCCCGGCTATGTCGGCTACGAGGAAGGTGGGGCTCTCACGGAAGCCGTGCGGCGCCGGCCTTACCAGGTGGTGCTCTTCGACGAGATCGAAAAAGCGCATAGCGATGTCTTCAACGTGCTCCTGCAGGTGCTCGACGATGGCCGCCTGACCGACGGTCAGGGCCGTACGGTCGACTTCCGCAACACGCTGATCATCATGACGTCGAACCTTGGCGCGGAATATCTGGTCAACCAGCCGGAGGGCCAGGATACGGGCGCGGTCCGGGACGAGGTCATGGGGGCAGTGCGATCGCATTTCCGGCCCGAGTTCCTCAACCGTCTTGACGAGATCGTGCTCTTCCACCGCCTGCAGCGGTCGCAGATGACCGATATCGTCAAGATCCAGCTGGAACGCCTGCGGACCCTTCTGAGCGACCGCAAGATCACGCTGAAGCTCGACGACGGCGCGGTCGGCTGGCTGGCGCAAAAGGGCTACGATCCGGCCTATGGTGCCCGGCCGCTGAAGCGGGTGATCCAGAAGGACGTACAGGACCCGCTGGCCGAGAAGCTGCTTGGCGGCGAGATCCTCGACGGCCAGACAGTGGAAGTCTCCGCCGGCGGCGACCGGCTGATCTTCCAGGTGGATGGCGCGGAAAGCGCCGCGGCTTAGTTCACGTCGCGAAAAAGTCGGTTCCGGTTTTTCGCAAAAAGACGTGCGTCAAAAAGGAGATAAAGCGGGTCACGCGAATTCAAGTGAACGCGACACGCTTTGGGCCCTTTCAGATCCTTGAAACAGAAAGCCCGCGAGACATGGTCTCGCGGGCTTTTCTTTTGCTGTTGCCGGCCGGTCAGTTGATCGCGGCGATACGCGAGGGCTTGCGTACCCGGTCCATGAGCGTGTCGATGCGGTAGCGTTCTTCCTCGAAGGCGGTGCGCATTTCGCCGTTGAGCGTGCGGCCCTTGGGCAGCTTCACGCGCATCGGGTCCATGTAGCGGCCGTTGACCAGAACTTCATAGTGAAGGTGCGGGCCGGTGGAGAGGCCGGTCGAGCCGACATAGCCGACGATCTGACCCTGCGTGACGCGGGCCCCTTCCTGGATGCCGCTGGCAAAGCCGCTCATGTGGTTGTAGGTGGTGGTGTAGCCGTTGGTGTGGCGCAGCTCTATGCGGCGGCCGTAGCCGGAACTCCAGCCGGCCTTTTCGATCGTGCCGTTGCCCGCCGCCATGATCGGCGTGCCGCGCGGAGCGGCCCAGTCAACGCCCGTATGCATCTTGGTGTATCTGTGGATCGGATGGCGGCGCATGCCGAAGCCGGACCGGAAGGTGCCGCCGTTCAGCGGCTTGCGGATCAGGAATTTCTTCGCACTCTGGCCGGTGGCGTCATAGAAATCGGTAATGCCGTCATCCGGAGTGCGGTAGCGGTAGAATTCCCGGGTCGTGTTGCCGGTGTTGAGGGCGGCATAAAGGATCTTGGGGGTCGAATTGTCGTCGCCCTCGGTGAAGAACAACTCCACCGTGTCGCCGGGCTGGACCTTGGCGTTGAAGTCGACGTCGAAGGAAAACATGCGCACCAGATCGTTGATGATCTCCTCGGGCATCTTCTGTTCCAGCGCGGTCTGGTAAAGGCTGTCATAGATCGCCGGTGTCGGACCGCCATAGGATACCCGGTCGGCTTCCTCGAAGGCGTCGGCCAGGAAGGTGTTCGGCTCCTTGGCCTTGATATAGGCACCTGTATCGGATCGGGCGACGGTTGCCTGGTGGGCAGTGTCTTCGTAAAGGCTGACGCGTTCGGGACGCATCCGTTCCATGTCATCCGGCGAGGGGGCATAGGCAATGCGCAACCTCTGGCCTTCCGTCAGTGCCGCGATGCCGTAGAGATCCGAAAAGGCGGAAGCGATGGCCCGGGCTTCGTCTTCGGTGGCTTCGTTGTCCATCATCAGGTCGGCCAGATCCTGATCGGACGTCACGGGAACGATGCTTTCGTCCATGCCCGCAAACCGGATGTCCTCGTCGCGCTTGGACACGAAGGAAACGTTCTCCGGCGTGATGCGCACCGCGTACCGTTCCAGGTCCGGTTGCATGGCGAGGTTGAAATCGAAACGGCCCGGATCGACGAGCGTCTTGGCGGCCATTTCCACCGCATCGATGGACAGCGTGCGCGCGGTGTCGCGCACTGCCAGTTCCACTTCGGTCTCGGACGGCGTCCGTCCCTGATCGATGTCGTCGCTGTAGGTCGGGAAGGGCGCCAGCGAGATGCTGACTTCGCTTTCAAGCTTGGCGCCATAGACAGAGTCCGCCAGCAACGGCGTGCCGGTCTCGCCTGGAGCGGCCGGACCATCGTCGTCGGAGTTGTCCGTGAACATGTTCAGCGGATTGAAGGCGGGGATGCTGTCGGCGAGATCCGGGTCCTTGCGGGTCGCGAGGCTCGCGCTGACGAAGATATGCGGCTGGACGCGGATATGGTCACGGTCGCCTTCGCGCGTGACCACGTTCACGTCGATGACATGCTTGCTGGAGAATTCCGCTGCCGTGCGCAGGACACGGTCGCCCTTCGCGCCGCCGCTGGAAGCGGAGAGGCCGGATAGATACGCATCGGATGTCGGCGCGGCCTCGACACTGTACTGGCCATCGAGCGCGGCCAT
>NZ_CM137257.1:4820000-6618319 GCF_054515675.1 Roseibium sp. M-1
CAGTTAATATTCTGCAGCTTGGTGGTAGTGACGGATGCTGTGTGTAGTCTTCCCTTATTGGATTGGGGAGGCTGCGAAGGTGTTCCAGGAAATAGCTCCACCGTACAAACCGTACCCGAAACCGACACAGGTGGACTGGTAGAGCATACCAAGGCGCTTGAGAGAACTATGCTGAAGGAACTCGGCAAAATGCTCCCGTAAGTTCGCGAGAAGGGAGACCTCTTTGTGGGCAACCATGAAGGGGTGGCACAGACCAGGGGGTGGCGACTGTTTATCAAAAACACAGGGCTCTGCGAAGCCGTAAGGCGACGTATAGGGTCTGACGCCTGCCCGGTGCTGGAAGGTTAAGAGGAGGTGTGCAAGCTCCGAATTGAAGCCCCAGTAAACGGCGGCCGTAACTATAACGGTCCTAAGGTAGCGAAATTCCTTGTCGGGTAAGTTCCGACCTGCACGAATGGCGTAACGACTTCCCCGCTGTCTCCAGCATAGACTCAGTGAAATTGAATTCCCCGTGAAGATGCGGGGTTCCTGCGGTCAGACGGAAAGACCCCGTGCACCTTTACTACAGCTTCACACTGGTATTCGTGACGACATGTGTAGGATAGGTGGTAGACGTTGAAGCAGGAGCGCCAGCTCTTGTGGAGTCACCCTTGAAATACCACCCTTGTCGTTATGGATATCTAACCGCGGTACAACAATATCCGGGACCGTGTGTGGCGGGTAGTTTGACTGGGGCGGTCGCCTCCCAAATGGTAACGGAGGCGCGCGAAGGTGGGCTCAGAGCGGTCGGAAATCGCTCGTTGAGTGCAATGGCATAAGCCTGCCTGACTGCGAGACTGACAAGTCGAGCAGAGTCGAAAGACGGCCATAGTGATCCGGTGGTCCCTCGTGGAAGGGCCATCGCTCAACGGATAAAAGGTACGCCGGGGATAACAGGCTGATGATGCCCAAGAGTCCATATCGACGGCATTGTTTGGCACCTCGATGTCGACTCATCACATCCTGGGGCTGGAGCAGGTCCCAAGGGTTTGGCTGTTCGCCAATTAAAGTGGTACGTGAGTTGGGTTCAGAACGTCGCGAGACAGTTCGGTCCCTATCTGCCGTGGGTGTAGGAGAATTGAGAGGATCTGTCCCTAGTACGAGAGGACCGGGATGGACGTACCTCTGGTGGACCTGTTGTGGCGCCAGCCGCATTGCAGGGTAGCTATGTACGGACGGGATAACCGCTGAAAGCATCTAAGCGGGAAACCCACCTCAAAACCAGTTCTCCCTGAAGAGCCGTGGAAGACCACCACGTCGATAGGAAGCGTGTGGAAGTGCGGCAACGCATGAAGCTTAGCTTTACTAATAGCTCGTTCGGCTTGATCCTCTCATTAGTCAATGTTCATCTTTTAAAAGCGCCTCACGGCGCTTTGAAAAGATCATCTGGTTCGCTCACGCGCGTTCGCCCTAAAGGGCTGCGCTCCGCGGGGGCGGCCAAACGTGGCCGGCGCGCAGTCGCGCTTGCCTCAGCTTCGCTTCGGAACAAACGTTCCCTTGCAAGGCAGATCTAGTAAATCAAAAAAATATATAGACCAGTTCACGCAAATTGCGCTTCGCCGGCCTGGTGGCCCTAGCGGGGAGCCCCCACCCGATCCCATCCCGAACTCGGCCGTGAAACTCCCCAGCGCCAATGGTACTGCATCTTAAGGTGTGGGAGAGTAGGTCGCCGCCAGGCCTGCCAATCGCAATTTACCTCTTCAACTCCCCTCCGACCTCAACGCGGGATGGAGCAGCCCGGTAGCTCGTCAGGCTCATAACCTGAAGGTCGCAGGTTCAAATCCTGCTCCCGCAACCAAACATAAAAACCCATCAGCTTCGCTGGTGGGTTTTTTTGTTTGATTACGGGGTCGACGATTTTGACCTGACAGGGCTCCTGCAGGGCGCGCTCTGCGCGACGCAGCGGGACAAAAACTCGCAAATCCTGAGACCGAAAACAAATACAAATAGGCCGTCCTTCAGGGCGGCCTTTTTTTGTATTCGATCAGCGGAGACAGGTGAGAAACTGACGGGGTCCCCGCAAGGAGGGCTTTGCCCGACGCAGCGGGGCAGAAAACCATCAAATCCTGTAAAACAAAACCAGATCCCCGAATAGCCCGTGTGTTGCATGCCGCCTTGTATGCCGTATCGGGATAACTATGTCGCATTTGAGGCCCAAAATGGAGGCTGGTTGAAGGGGGGCATATGCCGGGCGCCTCAATTTCCTTAATGCTACGTGCGGCCAGAGATAGAGCATGGGCGTGCGGAAATCGAAAAAGTTGGCTAATCTTCGTCGACATCCCCAGGCGAGGTTGCGATGAATGACACCGAGAATCGAGCCGCGTGAGCCGCCCAAACAGTCGACAGGTTCCGGCACGATCGCCTCCCAATTCGCGGTTCTCGTTTTTCCCGGTTTCCCGATGATGGCCTTCAGTTCCGTTATCGAACCCTTGCGTGCTGCCAACACGTTATCCGGTCGAGAACTATACCAGTGGCAGGTTGTCGGACCGAGCAGAGAGCCTGTCGTCGCCTCGAATGGGGTTGCCGTCACACCGAGCTTTGCGGCGATAGAAAATCCGGCCGCAGACAGAATAGTGGTCTGTACTGGGGGAAATGCCGAAAATATCCAGGCCACCACCGCGGTGTCCTGGATCCGGAAACGGCTGCGGAGCGGCGCCGAGCTCGGCGCGGTCGCCGATGCGGCTTTTTTTCTTGCTCGTGCGGGCCTCCTGGACGGTTACGCCTGCACGCTCCATTGGACGAGCCAGCCCGCCTTCGAGGAAGCCTATCCCGACATCGATTTGCGCCGGGACCTGTTTGTCATCGACAGGAAGCGGTTCACGTCCGCCGGTGGCGTCGGATGTCTGGATATGATGCTGGAGATCATCGCCAGGGACCACGGGGCCGAACTTGCCTCCGGTGTCGCAGAATGGTTTGTTCACAGCCAGCTTCGTGCCAGCGTGGACCGAAGATTGATGCCGCTGCGTCTGCGGACCGGCATCCTCGATGAACTGGTCCTGTCTGCAGTTGCCATCATGGAAGAACACGTCGAGAGCCGTCTGCAGATGCCGGTTCTTGCGGCAAGCCTGAGAGTGTCGCCCGACAAGCTTGAACGTGCCTTCGCCGGCGAAGTCGGGATTTCTCCTGGTGCCTATTATAGGAAACTTCGTTTGAGGCGGGCCGTGGACCTGCTGGCGCATTCCAGTCTTTCCGTGAGGGAGGTTGCCCTCGCATGCGGCTTTTCGTCAATGTCGAGCTTTTCGCGCGCCTTCAGGGAAGCGACGGGACACCCGCCAAGCAAGGTGCGGCGACAAACATCAGTCCGCTAACGCCCTTGGCTGCTTGAACGCTTTGCAGGTACAGCATTTGCGGAAATCCGCACAATAGGTGCGGAAATACGCATAAGAATGACCGAATGCCTCAGCCAAACTCCTTTTCGTGGTTAATTCTGCGAGGGCGAGATGAGCATTGTCGTATTTGATCCGGACCGTACGGAAGAGGTCGATTTCAAGGATCGCATGCGTCATCCTGCTGCGGCCGACGCTTCGGGTGGCATGTGGCTCTCGGATACGGAACCTTCCTTCATCGATACGAACGCCCTGCGGCAAGGCCGTCTTCGCAGATTGCGGGACTGGATGGTTCGGGACGGATACGGGGCGCTCGTCCTGTTCGACCCCTACAATCAACGCTATGCCACCGGTTCGCGGAACATGTTCGGGTATTTCCTGCGAAATTCCACGCGGTATTTCTTCGTGCCGGCCGAGGGACCGATCGTCCTCTTCGAGTATCCGCAGAGCTATCATGTGTCCATGGTTCTGGACACTGTCGATGAGGCAAGACCCTCCAAGCTGGTCTGGTCGTCGGTCTCGAACCGCGATGACGAAACGGCCGGCGCCTTTGCGGATGAAATTGCCGACCTTTTGAAAACCCATGGCGGGGGATCGACCAGGATCGGCCTCGATCGATGCAGCCACCTGCATGCCCTTGCTTTGGAAAAGCGCGGCTGCGAGGTCATTGACTGCCAGGGTGAGATTCTCGCCGTGCGCGCTGTCAAGACACCCGAGGAAGTTCGCTGCCTGCAGGCTTCCATGGCCGGGGCCGAGGCGGCCGTGTCGGCGGTGCGTGAGGCAATCAGGCCCGGTGTATCGGAAAACGATCTTTTTGCGATCATGTATCACGAGGTGATCCGGCAGGGCGGGGAGTTCATCGAAACAAGATTGTTGACCTCGGGTCAGCGGACCAACCCCTGGTTCAACGAGGCGAGCGGACGCAAGATCCGTCCAGGTGAGCTTGTTGCTCTCGATACCGATACGATCGGATGTTACGGGTATTATTCGGATTTCTCCCGCACCTTCCGTTGCGGGCCCGGAAAGCCGAGCGACTATCAGAAGATGCTTTACCGGATGGCTTACGACCAGGTTCAGCACAACATCGGTATCGTCAAGCCAGGCATGGCCTTCCGAGAAATCGCCGAAAGGGCCTGGAAGATCCCCGACCGTTTCGTGGACCAGCGCTACACGTCGGTCATGCACGGCGTCGGCATGCATGGCGAAACCCCGTTTATCGCCCATTCCATGGATTACGAGACCTACGGCCGCGACGGCCACCTGGAACCGGGAATGGTCGTCAGCGTCGAGAGTTACATCGGCGAAAAGGGAGGCCGGGAAGGCGTCAAGCTCGAGGATGAAATCCTGATAACGGAAACAGGAACGGAGCTTCTTTCAAGGTTCCCATACGAAGACGATCTGCTTGAAGGACTGTCCTGAATGAAGCGGCCCTTGCGCCTTCCGCGTGACAAGACCGCTGTCCTGTTTGTCGACCTGCAGGAAGAGCAGCGCCAGGACGAGCGGTATGTCGTTGCCGGCTGGGAGATCATGCTGGCAAACGTCAAGCGTCTGCAATCCGCAGCGCGGCAGGCCGGTGTGGAGGTCATCCACTCGGCCTATGTTGTCGACACGTCTTCAGCCGGTCACTCTCCGCATTTTCCGATCTCGGCGGATGGCCGTCCGATCTTCAGCGCAAAAGACGATCCATTGACCGAACTCTGCCCCGAAGTCGGGCCGGTCAACGGCGAAATTGTGGTGATCAAATCCAGCGCCAGCGCCTTCGGCAATCCCGAACTTGCCGGACATCTGAAAAAGCTCGGAACCGAGTGGCTGATCGTGGCCGGTGTCTGGACGGAGGCGTGCATCGACGCGACCGTCAAGGATGCGATGGCACGGCACCTGCGGGTGATCCTGGTGAAGGATGGCTGCGCAAGCGGCAGTGTCGCGATGCACCAGACAGCCGTCCTCAACATAGCCAACAGGCTTTACGGCGGCGGCGTTGCAACGACCGAGACCGCCTGCCGGATGATCCTGGGTGAGGAAGCCGTGCTCTGGATGGCCGAAATCTCCGTACCCTACCGATTTAGCTATGAGAACGCGCAGGAGCTGTACGAAAGCCTCTAACCAATTCGGGACCCGTACCGATGGAAATCTTGCAATACATGTATGACAACATGGACCTGATTGCGGAACGGACCCTCCAGCACATCTGGATCGTTGCGGTCGCGGTTTCCATTTCGATCCTGACGGCAGTCCCGATCAGCATCCTGATCACGCGGTCGAAGCCGGCGGCGAGCCTCGTTCTCTATCTGGCGTCTATGATGATCACCGTGCCGTCGATCGCGTTGTTCGGCCTCATGATCCCGCTTCTCTCGCCGATCGGCTACGGGATCGGATATGTTCCCGCGGTCATCGCGATCATCCTCTATTCCCAGCTCCCTATCATCCGCAACACCTATGCGGCCTTGATGGATGTCGACGCGGCTCTAAGGGAAGCTGCAAAGGGCATGGGAATGAACTCGCTCCAACGCCTTCGCCATGTGGAGATCCCGCTAGCGATCCCGATGATCATGGCCGGCATCCGCACCGCTGTTGTCATGAATATCGGTGTCGCCGCCATCGCCGCCTATATCGGAGCAGGAGGGCTCGGCCGTTTTATCGCGCGCGGCATCAGCCAGAGCGACCCGCGGCAACTGGTGACAGGCGCGCTTGCCGTGTCGCTGCTGGCGATTTGTGTCGACCTGTTTCTGTCTCTTGTGCAGAAGAAGCTGACCTCCAAGGGGCTGGTTGAAAGGGGGGCGGCATGATCCGGCTGGAAAACCTCTCCAAAATTTTTGAGACAGAGCGCGGGCCGATTGTCGCCGTCGACAAGGTTTCGCTTGAAGTCCCCGCCGGAGAAATCTGTGTTCTCCTGGGCCCGTCCGGTTGTGGGAAGACCACAACGATGAAGATGATCAACAGGCTGATCTCGCCGAGTGGGGGGAAGGTCTTCGTCGACGGCCAGGATACCGACGGCGTCGATCCAATCAGGCTCCGCCGCTCGATCGGCTATGTCATCCAGCAGATCGGCCTTTTCCCGAACAAGACCATCGAGGACAATATCTGTATCGTTCCCGACCTCCTTGGGTGGGACAGGTCAAAGTCGCGCCGGCGCGCCTGCGAGCTTCTGGACATGGTCGGAATGAAACCCGACCAGTTTCTGAGGCGATACCCGCGAGAGCTTTCCGGGGGGCAGCAGCAACGTGTCGGTGTCATTCGAGCGCTGGCAGCCGACACGCCGGTCATGCTTATGGATGAACCCTTTGGTGCCATCGATCCAATTAACCGGGAGGTGATCCAGAACGAATTCCTGCGCATGCAGGAAACGATCCGCAAGACGATCATCTTCGTTTCCCACGATCTCGACGAGGCCGTGCGCATGGCCGACCGGATCGCGATTTTCAGAGCTGGAAAACTCGAGCAGTTCGATCCGCCGGCCCATCTTCTGGCCTCACCCCGCAATGACTTCATCCGCGATTTTCTCGGAACGGACGCGGCTCTGAAACGGCTTCTGCTCGTGAATGTGCGCGACGCGATGCAGTCCGCACATGAGACCGTTCGGCCGGGGATGAATGCCGTACAGGCGCGGGCGGTCATCGACCGGACCGGGACGGACAAGGCCGTCGTCATCGACGGCAACGGCAGGCCTTTGGGCATGGTCAGCCGGGAGAAGGTAAAACAGGCGGAGATCATCGTTTCCGACGTCCTGGAGCCGCTGCGCGCAACCATTGCGGTAAGCGATGATCTGCGGAATGCAACCGCGCTGATGTTCACGCACGATATGCCGGTCCTTCCCTGCCTGGACGAAAACGGCGAACTTCAGGGCGTGCTGACCTACGGGGCCATCGTCAGGTCGCTGTCAAGGCAGGAGGCCGCGGCATGACGGAAGCGGGCTTGAACACATCCTTAGAGGCGGAACCTGAATCCCGGGTGGAAAAGCAGCCGGCCGTCCATTCGCCGGTCCGGGCGAGGACCCTGCTTCCCTTCTTCCTGGTGGTTGCGTGTGCCGGTTTCTGGTTCGCCTTCAGCGACATGCCCAAGGCGATCCTGTCATACCGGGGAGACATTACCTACCTCTTCGGGCAACACATCAGGCTCGTCGCAATCTCGGCCGGTCTCGCTGTGGCAAGCGGCCTGTCTGTCGGCATCATCCTCTCCCGGCCGGTCTTTAACCGAGTGTCGGAACTCGTTCTCCAGATATTCAATCTCGGGACCACCATACCGACACTTGCGGTTCTGGCGCTGAGCATGACCCTTCTCGGGATAGGGCTCCTGCCCGCCGTTTTCGGCCTGTGGGCAGCAACACTCCTGCCGATCGTCCGCAATACCTATACCGGGCTCAAATCGACGCCGGCACATCTGCTTGATGCGGCAACCGGAGCAGGCATGACACCGGCGCAAATCTTCTTCCACGTCGAATTTCCCAATTCGCTTTTCGTCATATTGAGCGGCATACGCACGGCACTCGCCATCAATATCGGCACCGCCCCGCTCGCGTTTCTGATCGGAGCTGGCGGATGGGGGGAATTGATCTTCACCGGGATCGCACTCAACGACCTGCCGATGATGCTGGCAGGCGCCATTCCCACGGCTCTAATGGCCGTTTTCGCCGATTTCCTTCTGGCCCGGCTTCAGTACCTCATCGTGCCACGAGGAATAAACCCGCTTCGATGAAGCCGGGAAACACCAACAGACGGGGAAAAGTTATGACCTTCTTTGGAACACTCACGAGACCTGTATTGGCTGCGGCCGTGGTTTTATGCGGGTTCGCGCAAGCGCAGGCTGCCGAAATCACGATCGGTGGCAAGGACTTCACCGAGCAGTATCTCGTTGCCGAGATGACGAAGCAGTTGCTCGAGAAGAACGGTTTCGACGTCAAGAAGAACGACGGCATGGGGACGAATATCGTTCGTGCGGCGCTCGAAAACGGCGAGATCGACCTGTACTGGGAATACACCGGAACCGCACTGGTCAATTTCAACAAGATCACCGAGCGCCTGACGCCGGAAGAAACCTACAACACAGTGAAGGAGATGGACGAAGCCAGGGGACTGACCTGGCTCGCCTCCTCAAACGCCAACAACACCTACGCGCTTGCGGTGCGTCCCAACAATCCGAAAACCGACAGCATGGAAACGCTGACCGATCTTGCAGCAGCCTATGCAGGCGGTGAAGCCGTCATCATGGCGACGACGGCGGAGTTTCCGAAACGGCAAGACGGCCTGCTCGGCCTGCAGGTAACCTACGGTTTCGAAGCGGGACGGGCGAATATCAAGCCGATGGAAATCGGTCTTGTCTTTCCGGCGCTGGAAAACGGAGATGTCGATGTGTCGGTCGTCGCTGCCACCGACGGCCGCATTGCGGCGATGAACCTGAGACTGCTCGGCGACGACAAGCATTTTTTCCCGGACTACGCATTGGTGCCGGTCGTCAGGACGGAGGTTCTTGAGGCAAATCCGGCGTTGAAGGACCTCATAGAGACGCTTTCGACAAAGCTTGACGATGCCACTATGCAGCGTCTCAACGGCGAGGTCGACGTCGAAAAGAAGGCGATAGAGGACGTTGCTGCCGGTTATCTGCAGGAACAGGGCTTGTTGTGAGACATTTCTCGCTGCGTCCCGGTCTCAGATGCTCGTTTGCGCAATCCCGCTGCTTAAAGAATTGCCGCCGGCAGAAGGCTTCCTCATCGGGGCCGGTGGTGAAGTGCTGAAAAACCGGATCAGCGGATGACAGACTACGCACACCTGCTCGACGAAGACGTTGCCGCCTTTGTCGAGCGGGTCAACGCTTTCTATCCACCCCGGTCCCTGGCACTTCCCGTCGAGGAGAACCGGCGCATTTACGATCGAATGTGCGCGGACTGTCGGGCTCCACGCCCTGCCCATGTTGTCTCCGTGGACCGGATCGCGACACATGCAGGCGTCGAGGTGCCTGTCCGTTGTTATCGAAGCGGCCGCAGAGAGGCATCAGCGCGCCCGGTCGCGCTTTATTTCCACGGAGGCGGTTTCATCCTCGGCGATCTGGACAGTCACGACGACATCTGCGCGGAAATCTGTGCAGGCACGTCACTCGATGTCATATCCGTGGATTATCGCCTAGCGCCCGAACACAGGCATCCGGCTCCTTTTGAAGATGCCGCCACTGTCTTTGCCTGGGTCCGTCAAGCAGAGGGCCGGGACGTCCTCCTGATCGGCGAGTCCGCTGGCGGAAATCTGGCCGCCTGCCTCGCCCATTCCATCGGGGCGGATCGTGGACTGATTGGCCAGGTCCTCATCTATCCCGCGCTGTCCGGTCCTTGCCCGGGCGACAGTTTCCGGCGTCACGCTCATGCGCCCCTGTTGGCAGCGGAGGATATCGCAGTCTACGACCGGTTGCGGTGGAGCGGACCGGAGGATCGTGAAGACATCCGGTTTACGCCTTTTGCCGCCGAAACCTTCACGAACATACCGCCGACATCCCTTTTTGCCGCCGAATACGACCCGCTCACTTCAGAGGGGGAGGCATATTGCAACCTGATCTCACAGTCGGGAGGCTGCGCCAGGTTTTTCGAGGAAACGGGTCTGATACATGGATATTGCAGAGCGCGAAAAGTCTCGTTTCGGGCCGGAGAGGCCTTCAAACGCATCCTCGCTGAGGTGGACAGGCTGGCGGGATCTTAAAACAAGGATATGGTGCGGGACACAGTGAATTCGTAAGATAGGCAGTGTTTTCAATTGTTTGGCAAATAGATTTCATTGTCGCAGACCTGAAGTCCAGCATGCGGCTCTGGCCTAACCACGCATTATGTTGCCACCGGTCCGATAACAAAAAGTCAGGGTCTCAGCGGTTTCACGCTCCCGCAATCAAACATAAAACCCTGTCAGCAACACCGGCGGGAGGCCTTGGTTACGTACCAGACGATCGCCTGAGCAGAACCGCAAGATCGATCGAGCAAGGTGTTGTCCCGGAGGGCTATCTGATGGGGCCACGAGGAAGGGACAGGACGAAACCGTGAAGACCGCGCTTCAGAACTATCATGGCCGGATGCTGCGGGCCCTCGACTACATCGACAGCCATCTGGATGGTCAGCTGGATCTGGAAAAGATAAGTGCCGCCGCAGCCTTTTCGAAATTTCATTTTCACCGGCAGTTCACGGCGGCTTTCGGTGTTTCCGTCTACCGTTATGTGCAACTTGCCCGTCTGAAACGTGCGTCCTACCGGCTTGCCTACAGGGAAGACGAGCGTGTGACGGAGATTGCGATGGAAGCGGGGTACGAAGCTCCGGATGCCTTTGCCCGGGCCTTCCGGCAGCGGTTCGGGCAATCGCCTTCCGAGTTCCGGACTTCTCCCGACTGGGAACCGTGGCATGCGGCCCTTGGGCCACTCGATCTAGCCAGGAGCAAGCGTATGCAGAAGACCTATACCGCTCAAGATGTCACCATCCGCACTGTGACAGCCACCAGGATCGCGCTCATGGAGCACCGGGGAGACCCGGCGTCGCTTGGCGCTACAATCCAGCGCTTTATTGCCTGGCGGAAAGCCCGGAACCTGCATCCGAAAGATCATCCGACCTTCAATGTCTGGCGGTCGGAGCGGCTGCCGGAAGACCCTTCCGGTTACAGCGTCGATCTGTGTGTCGGCACCGACGGGCCGATCGATGACGAGAACGCAGAGATCAAGGCAGGCGAGATCCCGGCGGGACGTTGCGCCGTCATGCACATTGTCGGCAACACGGATAACCTGGAGCCTGCCGCACTCTATCTTTATCGCACCTGGTTGCCGGAAAGTGGTGAGGAGACACGCGACTTTCCGATCTATTGTCAGAGGCTCAGCTTCTTTCCGGAAGTCCCGGAACACGAGGCGGTCGTGGACCTGTTCCTGCCGTTGAAATGATATCCGGGACCGCGCAGCGTGTAGTTCCCGGGGATAAGGAAAAGCCCGCCGGTTGGTACCGGCGGGCTTCTTGCGTTTGAGGTTCTGACCGGAAGGAAACGGCTTCTGGTGGGCCGGTCCTATGCGTCCAGCAGCTCTGCCGTCGTTCCGTGCTGCACCAGCGGGCGGTTGCCCGAAAGTTTCCGGACCAGCACGTAGAAGACCGGCGTCATGAAGATGCCGAAGAAGGTCACGCCGATCATGCCGGAGAAGACGGCGATGCCCATGGCAACGCGCATTTCCGCACCGGCTCCTGTCGAGAGAACCAGGGGCACGACGCCCATGATGAAGGCCATCGAGGTCATCAGGATCGGGCGCAGGCGCAGCCGGCTGGACTCGATGGCGGCCTCGACCGGCGATCTGCCCTCGAATTCCAGTTCACGGGCAAATTCCACGATCAGGATCGCGTTTTTCGCCGAGAGCCCGACAAGCACCACCAACCCGATCTGGGTGAAGATGTTGTTGTCGCCCTGGGTCAGCCAGACCCCGGTCAGGGCAGCAAGCACACCCATCGGCACGATCATGACGATCGCAACCGGCAGCATCAGGCTTTCGTACTGGGCTGCCAGCACCAGGTAGACCAGGAGCAGTGCCAGCGGGAAGACGAGGAAGCCGGAACTGCCTGCCAGGATCTGCTGATAGGTCAGGTCCGTCCATTCGAAGTCGATTCCCTTCGGCAGGGTTTCCGCTGCAATGCGTTCCACCGCTGCCTGGGCCTGGCCGGATGAGAAGCCCGGTGCCGGACCACCGTTGATGTCGGCGGCCAGGAACCCGTTGTAGCGTGTTGCCCGTTCCGGACCGGTGGTGGCATCAACCTTCAAAAGGGCCGCGAGCGGGATCATCTGGCCGGTGGCGGAGCGGACCTTCAGCTTGCCGATATCGTCCGCATGCGCCCGGTATTGGGCGTCCGCCTGGACCCGCACGCTGTAGGTCCGGCCGAAAGCGTTGAAGTCGTTGACATAGAGCGAGCCGAGATAGATCTGCAGCGTCTCGAAGACATCCGTCACCGACACGCCGAGCTGTTCGGCCTTGGTGCGGTCGAGATCCGCATAGAGCTGCGGCACGTTGATCTGGAAGCTGGAGAAGAGGCCTGCCAGCTCCGGCGTTTGATAGGCCTTCGCCAGGAAGGCCTTGTTGGCTGCGTCCAGCGCCTGGTAGCCGAGACCGGCCCGGTCCTCGATCTGAAGCTTGAAGCCACCGGTCGTGCCGAGGCCCTGGACGGGCGGAGGCGAGAACATGGCAATGAAGGCGTCCTGGATGCCGCCGAACTTCTGGTTCAACTGCATGGCGATGGCATCGCCGGAAAGTTCCGGCGTCTGGCGCTCCTCGAAGTCCTTCAGCGTCGCAAAGACGATGCCGGCATTCGACGAGTTGGTGAAGCCGTTGATGGACAGCCCCGGGAAGGCGATGGCGTGCTCGACGCCTTCCTGCTCCAGGGCGATCTCGCTCATGCGGCGGATGACGTCTTCGGTGCGGTCGAGCGTTGCCGCGTCGGGCAATTGGGCGAAGCCGATCAGGTACTGCTTGTCCTGCGCCGGCACGAAGCCGCCCGGAACCGTGGTGAAGAGGCTGTAGGTGGTCGCGGCCAGAGCCAGATAGACGACCATGACGATGCTCTTGCGTGACAAGAGGCCGCCGACGCTTCTGCCATAGGCATTGGAGCCGGCGCCGAAGGCCTTGTTGAAGCCCTTGAAGAACCAGCCGAACAGGAAGTCCATGGACTTTGTCAGCCAGTCCTTCGGTGCATGGTGATCCTTCAGGAGAAGGGCCGCGAGCGCCGGGGAGAGCGTGAGCGAGTTGATCGCCGAGATTACGGTCGAGATCGCGATCGTCAGCGCGAACTGGCGGTAGAACTGGCCGGAAAGGCCGGTGATGAAGGCGAGCGGGACGAAGACGGCGACCAGCACCAGGGCGATAGCGATGATCGGTCCGGAGACTTCCTTCATGGCCTTGTAGGTCGCCTGGCGCGGGCTGAGGCCGTTCTCGATGTTGCGCTCGACATTCTCCACAACGACGATGGCGTCATCCACGACAATGCCGATGGCAAGGACCAGACCGAAGAGGCTGAGGGCGTTGATCGAGAAGCCGAAGACATACATGACGCCGAAGGTGCCGATGATCGAGACCGGAACCGCGATCAGGGGAATGATCGAGGCGCGCCAGGTCTGCAGAAACAGGATCACCACCAGCACCACCAGCACGACGGCTTCCAGCAAGGTGTCGACGACCTTCTCGATGGAAGAGCGCACGAACTTGGTGGTGTCGTAGACGATCTCGTATTTGACGCCGTCGGGCATGGCGATCTGAAGCTCGTTCATGGTTTCCACGACCGCATCGGAAATCGCAATGGCGTTGGAACCCGGGGCCTGGAACACCGGAATGGCAACGGCCGGCTTGCCGTCGAGCAGCGAGCGCAGGGAATAATCGGCGGCACCAAGCTCAATGCGGGCGACGTCGCGCAGACGCGTTACCTCGCCGTTTTCGCCGGTGCGCACGATGATGTTGCCGAATTCTTCCGGCGTCTGCAGGCGGCCTTGTGCGTTGACGCTGAGCTGCACATCGACACCGTCGACATTGGGCGACGCGCCGATGATGCCGGCAGCGGCCTGGACGTTCTGTTCGCGGATGGCGCGGGAGATGTCGCTGGCCGCCAGATTGTGGCTGGCCGCCTTTTGCGGGTCCACCCAGACGCGCATGGAATAGTCGCCCGAACCGAAGACCTGCACCTGGCCGACCCCCTGAAGGCGGGCAAGCCTGTCCTTGATGTTGAGGACGGCGTAGTTGCGCAGGTAGGTGATGTCGTAGCGGTTGTCAGGCGAGGTGAGGTTCACCACCATCATCAGGTCAGGCGAACTCTTCACCGTCGTGACGCCTAGGCTCCGCACTTCCTCCGGAAGACGGGGTTCTGCCTGGGAGACGCGGTTCTGGACCAGTTGCTGTGCCTGGTCGGGATCGGTGCCGAGTTCGAAGGTAACGGTCAGCGTCATGACGCCGTCGGAGGTCGCCTGGCTGGACATGTAGAGCATGCCCTCGACACCGTTGATCTGCTCTTCCAGCGGCGTTGCCACCGTCTCGGCGATGACCTTCGGGTTTGCACCCGGATAGGCGGCACGTACCACAATGGAGGGGGGTACGACTTCCGGATATTCGGAAATCGGCAGGGATCCGAGGCCGAGGAGACCTCCGAGCAGGATGAGGATCGACAGCACACCGGCAAAGACCGGACGGTCGACGAAGAAACGCGAGATATTCATATCCAGGCCCTTCCAGCCGGAATTGGCGACATGCGTCCCGTCCGGCGGAAAGACCGCCAGGCTTCAGGGACGTGACTGTGGGGAGGGGTGGTGGAGGCCAGAGCGCGATGTGCCTGGCCTCCGCCTGCCGGTTCAGTTGACCGTGGCGACGTCGTTTTCGACCTGCGGGTCGATCAGGGCGCCGGAGCGGATACGCTGCAGGCCGTTGACGACGATCCGCTCGCCCGCTTCCAGGCCGCTGTTGACGATGCGGGCGCCTTCAGCGGTGCGGCCGAGATCGACCGCGCGGTAGACAACCTTGTTATCCGTACCGACGACATAGACGTATTTCTTGTCCTGGTCGGTGCCGATGGCCCGTTCGCTGATCAGGATCTTGCTTTCAGGCTTCGGCTCGCCCATGCGGATGCGCACGAACTGACCGGGGATCAGCCTGCCTCCCGGATTGTCGAAGACGGCCCGGACACCGATCGTGCCGCTGCTTGCATCGACCTGGTTGTCGACGAGCTGAAGCTTGCCCTTCACTGGATGGCCCTCGGCTGCGGAGGTCTCGATCTCGACCGGGATCATCTCCAGCGGCGGCACGGCATTCTTCGTGTCGGGAAGTTCTGCCAGCACCCGGGACACCAGGTCCTCGCTGGCGTTGAAGCTGGCATAGATCGGGTCGACGGAGACCAGGGTCGTCAGGGCAGGCGAGGCAGAACCCGCCGCGACCAGGTTGCCGACAGTGATCTCGATCTTGCCGACGCGGCCGGAGACCGGGGCCAGCACCTTGGTGTAGCCGAGTTCCAGCCGGGCAGCTCTCAGGGCGGCCTTCGCGGTACGGAGATTGGCCTGCGCTTCCGCGTAGGCGTTCTGGCGCTGGTCGAGCACGCTCTGGGAGATCGTCCGGTTCTCGATCAGCCTGGAGCCACGGTCAAGCTCAAGCTTGGCAAGGTTCAGCTGGGTTTCGGCGAGTTCCACCTGGCCTTCCCGCTGTGCGACGGCGGCCTCATAAGGGGCAGGGTCAATGGTGAAGAGCAGGTCGCCCGCTTCCACCAGAGCCCCTTCGCGGAAATCGACGGAGAGGATAGAGCCGGCGACACGGGATCGGATCTGAACCCGGTCGACGGCCTCCAGGCGTCCGGAAAACTCTTCCCAGACAGTAATCTCGCGGGATTTGACGTCGGCGACGGTGACCGGGACGGCGGGGATGCTGACGATGTCGCCGGCGGCCGTTGCCGGAGTGCTTGCCGGCAGATTGAGAACGAAGGCAGCGGCTGAAACAGAGACAGCAACTGCCAGACTGGCGCCCGCAAGGGCCCAGCGTCTGCTTTTCGATGTCATTGGTCTCTCCTTGGAACCCCTTGCGGCAAAGGCCGGTATCCGGGGGTCTTAGCTGTAGTTCACTGGATGCTGACGGACCGGACGAAGCCGGAAAACTGTTTGGACAGGCTCTCTTGCCAGGTCGCGGAATGGCCTGTCCTGCCGCCATAGACCGACGGCCAGCCGGCGTCAGTGGCAAGGACATGCCGGTCGACCCTGACATCGGCCTTTTGCAGGCAGTCCGAGAAATTGAGGGTTTCATCCCGCAGCGGATCGTCCTCGGAGGTGACGATCAGCGTCGGTGCAAGCCCTGTGAGGCGGGAACACATGCAAGGCGCGGCATAGGGATGGCAGATGCCGGCGCTCAGATAATGGCTCCAGCCATCGGCCCAGATATCCTTCATGCCGGCTTCGTCCGACTTGGCGAAGGACGCCGAGCCCATGAAGGGATCGAGCAGGGGCGACAGGAGCATCATGCCGTCCAGCTCATTGGCGTAGTGGTCGCGCGCCTTCAGCGCGATGGCGGCGGCAATGTTGCCGCCGGCTTCGACGCCGCCGACGAGCAGCAGCGACTTGCGATTGCCGAGCCCGGCGCGCTTCTGCGCCAGGTAACTGAAGACGGAGAACCCGGTTTCGAGCGGCTTCGGAAACACATCGCCGAGAGGCGCAGTGTAGTCCGGCATCACGACGATGGCGCCGGTTTCGGCGATCAGCTGGGCGACGTCGCTTTCCTGTGGCAGCTGCCCTTGAAAAGCGCCGCCATGAAAATAGATCAGGACCGGCGGTGACTTCGAATATTCGGCGCCCTGATAGACGCGCGCCGCCACGGGGCCGATGGCCACCTTGTCGAGCGTCATGTCCTTTATCTGCACCGTCATCGGTTTGGTTCGCTTCGGTTTGTGAGAGGAGAGGAGCAGATACGATCAGCTCCCTTGCTTGTGCATTAGGTATTGTTGTTCCATCTCTGGAATAAGTAGTGGTTTTTTGGTTATACTATTCGAAATTTCGAATAATTAGCCTGTTTTTTGAGCGGAGTGCCCAAGGATGGATCAGCTTTCGGCCATGCGCGCCTTTGTCCGGGTGGTGGAGACCGGAAATTTCACCCGCGCCTCCGAAACCCTGCAGATGCCGAAGGCAACCGTGACCAATCTCATCCAGAACCTGGAGCGGCATCTGCAGACCAAGCTTCTCAACCGAACGACGCGGCGGGTGATCGTGACGACGGACGGGGCGCTCTACTATGAGCGGGCGGCGCAGATCGTTGCTGAAGTCGACGAGCTGGATGGAAGTCTCTCACAGGCGCAGAGCGCGCCGGGCGGCCGGCTGCGGGTGGAAATGTCCGGTGCCTTTGCCGACTGGTTCGTGATCCCGAAGCTCGGCGAATTCTACAGCAAGTATCCCGACATCCGGATCGATCTCGGCATTGGCGACCGGACGGTCGACTACCTGGCGGAGAATGTCGACTGCGCGCTGCGTGGTGGTGAACCGGCCGACCAGTCGCTGATCGCGCGGCGTATCGGCGAAGTGGGACTGATCACCTGCGCCGCGGCAAGCTACGTGGCCGAGGCAGGCATTCCCGACACGCCCGGTGACATCAAGGCAAACCATCGCTGTGTCAGCTATTTCGTCGCCCAGACCGGGCGGGTCATGCCGTTCATCTTCCGAAGGGACGGCGAGGAGATACAGGTTGAGGGCCGCTATCAGTGTGCGGTCAACGATGCGCGCAGTTATGTCACGGCGGCGCTTGCCGGATATGGCATCGCGCAACTGCCCGACTACATGGTCACGCAAGAGCTGGAGCGCGGCGAGCTTGTGCCTCTGCTAACGGATTGGTCCGCCGATACGATCCCGCTCTACATCGTCTATCCGCCGAACCGGCATCTCAGCAACAAGGTCCGGGTCTTTGTCGACTGGCTGGTCCGGATTCTCTCGGAGATCCGTCCCGCCGGACGAACCTGAGTGCCATCCGGCGCAGGCCCGAAAAGCGGGGGCAGATTGCATCTGCGGCGGGAGACGAGCCTCGACAATTCCCCAAGCGCGCGCTAGAGCATCCTGCGTTCCATTGAACGCAGAGAAGATGCCCGGCTCAAATCCGCGATCAGCATTTGGACATTCAATCGATTGCGATTGTATGTCCGCTGCTCTACTGAGACGGCAGATGACTATGTGGCCTCGCCATCGCGGTTCCGTCGACAGCGTACCCTGCCCGAAAGAATGCGGTTCGGACCGGTTCCTTCAGGTTGTAGCCTGTCCCCCGGTGGCTTGCGAAGGCCGGAATGAGGAGTTTGGCAATGATTGACCTGAACCTGCTGCGCACCAATCCCGATGTTGTCAGGGCGGCGATCAAGAACAAGTCGGCGTCGGTCGATCTGGATCTGCTTCTGCAGCTCGACAAGGATCATGTTGCGATGATTCAGCAGGTCGAGGAAATGCGCGCGGAACGCAACAAGCTCTCCTCTTCCATGAAGGGCGGCAAGCCGGATCCGGAGACGATTGCCAAGGCGCGCGCGCTGCGGGACGAGCTCAACAAGAAGGAAGAGGAACTGGCCGGCAAGAAGGCCGAGTTTCTTGCCCTCTACAAGAAGGTGCCGAACATCCCGACCGACGACACGCCGATCGGCCATTCGGAGGAGGAAAACCAGGTCGTGCGCCAGTGGGGCACGAAGCGCGAGTTCGATTTCGCGCCGAAGAACCACTACGACATCGCACTCCATCACGGCTGGATCGACAAGGAACGCGCCGCCAAGGTCACCGGCGCCCGCTTTGCCTATCTCAAGGGCGATCTGGTCAAGTTGCAGATGGCGCTGATGTCGATGGTCATGGACAAGCTTTCCGACGAAGCCTTCATTGCGTCGATCGTTGCGGAAGAAGGCTTGAAGGTCTCGACGAAGCCGTTCGAACCGGTGCTGCCACCCTACATGATCCGCACGCCGATGTATGACGCCATGGACCGGCTGGAGCCAACCGAGGAGCGTTACAAGATCGAGGGCCAGGACCTGTGGCTGCAGGGCTCGGCCGAGCATGTTCTGGGGTCCATGCACGCGGACGAGATCTTCGAGGAAGCCGATCTGCCGGTCCGCTATCTCGGCTATGCGACCTCCTTCCGCAGCGAAGCGGGTGCGGCCGGCAAGGACATGGAAGGCATCATCCGTCTGCACCAGTTCGACAAGCTGGAGCTGGAAAGCTTCTCCACCGCCGACGCCGCCCATGACGAGCATCTGCTTTTCGCCGCGATCCAGGAACGGCTGATGCAACTGATCGGCATTCCCTATCAGAAGCTGCAGAAATGCACTTTCGACATCGGCAAGCCGAATGCCAAGGGATCCGACATCGAGGCCTGGCTGCCGGGGCAGGACAAGTACCGCGAGACCCACACGGCCGACTACATGACCGACTACCAGGCGCGCCGTCTCAACACGCGTGTGCGCCGGACGGAAGGCGCTCTGGAGTTCATTCACACCAACGATGCGACCGCCTTTGCCTGCGGCCGCGCGCTGATCGCGATCATCGAGAACTATCAGAACGAGGACATGTCGGTGACCGTCCCTGACGTCTTGCAGTCCTATATGGGCGGGCGCAAGACGATCGGCTGATCGGTCGCCAGAGGCCGGTAAAAAGGCGCCTGCGGGCGTTTCCAATTCGGGCAGACGGAGGACGCTTCGTCTGCCCTTTTCTTTGACATCGACTACCGGCCGGACGGTTTCAGGCACTGGTCGAAAGACGATCTTCCAGGGTGTTTCCGGTTCCGGAATTGCCACGCAGACAACAGCTCGCAAGCGCAGTCAGCCCGAAAAAATTCAAGATTACAATCGGTTGCGCTCTGCCGAAGGGTCAAGGATCGCTGCGGTCGTTCCTGACTGAGCTTGAAATAAATTTCAGAAAAAGAAATAAATACCAAAAATGTTTGACCCTCTGCCGGGGCTGCCTCTATCCCTGATCTCGCCGGGATAAAAACCGGTGCTTGAAATTTCTTGCAGTGGCCCGTCGTTCTTGTCAGGCTGGTGCAGGACCGGGAGGAGCGGTCAGGGCAGTCGGCGTTGAGAGGAACGCGAGCGGGTGCTTTGACTTTTTGAAATCGATCAACTTTTGGATGCTCAGCCGGGTCCGGCGGACTGTCCGTTGATCCAGGGAGGAACCTATGAGCATTGTGAAATTCAAGGGCATTCTGGCATCGACCATGCTGACGGCCGCACTCGTGGCGGCAGCGCCAGCCGCCGCCGACGGCCTGAAATGCGAGCCGGGCGAAACCTACATCATGAATGTCATGGTCTCCGGCCATCCCTACTGGGTGCCGGTCTACCAGGGCTTCAAGCAGGCCGCGGCCGCCTTCGGCTGCGAAACTGTCTTCTCCGGCACGCCGGACTATGACATCACCAAGCAGATCGCGTCGTTCGAACAGGACATGGTCAAGCAGCCGGCCGGCATCCTGCTGCATCCGATGCAGTCCGATCCCTTCATCGACCCGATCGACCGGGCAATCGACAGCGGTACCGAGATCGTGACCTTTGCGGCCGACTCGCCGAACTCCAAGCGCAGCGCCTATATCACCTCCGACAACCTCGCCGAAGCCAAGTTCGCGGCGGAAGAGATCGTCAAGCAGGTGGGCGACAGCGCCGAATATGCCGTGCTTGAGAACCCGGGCCAGTCCAACCACGACCTGCGCGTCACCGCGCTGATCGACTACATGGAAAACAACTACCCGAACATGAAGCTTGTCGGACGCCAGGCGACCAACCAGGACAGCAATGCCGCCTACCGGGCGACCGGCTCGATCCTGCAGGCGAACCCGAACCTTGCCGCGCTCTGGATCCCCGAGGCCGGTTCCGCGGAAGGAGCGGTGGCTGCGGTTCTGGAAGCCGAATCCAAGGTCCTGATCATGCATGCGGACGTCACCCCGACGACGCTCGAACACATCAAGGCCGGCAACATCCACATGGCGCTCAATCCGAACCAGGGCATGCAGGGCTTCATGGGCTTCATGGCCGTCTTCCTGGCAGCGCATTCCGACGTGTTCGATCCGTTCAACGACTACAAGGTCTCCGGCTACAATCCGGTCCAGATCCCTTACGTCGATAACGGGTTTGCCGTGATCACCAAGGAGAATGCCGACAGCTTCGACCTCAACGTCTACATGGACGGCCGCGATCCGAGCTGATGCAGTCTGGCCGGGGCGGGCAATGCGCCCCGGTTTCTCTAACGGGTTGCCCTTGGAGGGCAGCGCCGCGGGCAACCCGTCTTTTCCGGAATTATGAGCAAAGCGGTTCAGTCATGACCGACGATCTGATCCTCAGGATCTCCAACCTCTCCAAGTCCTTCGGGCCGGTCCATGCCCTGAAGAGCGTCGATTTCGACCTGAGGAAGGGAGAAATCCATGCGCTGGCAGGAGAGAACGGCGCAGGCAAGTCGACCCTGATGAACATCATCGACGGCATCCTGCAGCCGGACAGCGGCGAGATCTTCTTCGACGGCGAACCCGTGACGATTGCCTCGCCGGCCATGGCGCAGAGGCTCGGGATCGGTTTCGTGCACCAGGAGATCGCGCTTTGCCCGGATGTGACGGTCGCGGAAAACATCTTCATGGCGACCACGAATAGCAGCCGCAAGTTCCTGATGAATTACAGGGCGCTGGAGAAAAAGGCCGGTGAAGTGCTCGGCCAGCTCGGCGACATCGATCCGGCTACCCTGGTGCGCGATCTCTCCATTTCCCACCAGCAACTTGTCGAGATCGCCAAGGCACTGACGCTCGATTGCCGTGTGCTGATCCTGGACGAGCCGACCGCGGCCTTGACCGAAAAGGAAGCGCAGGTCCTCTTCAAGATCATGCGCCGGCTTGCCGACAAGGGCATCTCGATCATCTACATTTCGCACCGCATGGTGGAGATTTTCGACAATTGCGACCGGGTCTCCGTCTTCCGGGACGGCAAATACATCACCACACGCAACGTGGCCGAGATCCAGCCTGACGACGTCGTCAATGCGATGGTCGGCCGGGTCATCGACGAACTTTATCCGCGCAAGCAGTCGGAGAGTGAAAAGTCCGGCGACATCATTCTCGATGTGCGCAATCTCACCGAACGCAGCCGCTTCAAGGACGTTTCCTTTCAGCTCAGGAAAGGCGAGATCCTTGGCATTGCCGGCCTGATTGGCGCCGGCCGCAGCGAAATCGTCAAGGGCATCTGCCGCCTTGAGGGAGACGTGACGGGGGAGGTCAGCCTGAACGGGCGCAAGCTGTCGCTGACGAGCTACCGGGACAGCATTGCCGAGGGCATTGTCTACCTCTCCGAAGACCGCAAGGGCGACGGCATCTTTCTCGACATGGCGATTGCCGCGAATGTCTCGGCGCTGAAGCCGGAGCAGGTCACCAGCAGCTTCGGCCTGATCAACCGCCACAAGGAAGAGGCCCAGGCCGAGGCGCTCGGCAAGCGGCTCAATCTCAAATGCGGCTCGCTTTCAGATCCGGTGTCGTCGCTTTCCGGCGGCAATCAGCAGAAGGTCGCGATCGCCAAGATGCTGTCGGTCAATCCGAAGCTGATCTTCCTGGACGAGCCGACGAGAGGCGTCGATGTCGGCGCCAAGGCGGAGATCCACCGCATCCTGCGCAATCTTGCCGCCGGCGGTGTCGGCATCCTGGTCATCTCGTCCGAACTGCCGGAGCTGATCGGGGTCTGTGACCGCGTGCTGGTCGTGCGCGAGGGACGGATCAGCGGCGAGGTCACCGGCGAGCGGATGACCGAAGAACACATCATGCATCTGGCATCCGTCGGTGATGCCGGGGCGACACTAAATTGAGTGTGGGGGAAACCATGGAAGACGCCGTCTCCCTGACGGGCACGCCGCAAGGCAAACCGGCCGAGGCATCGCTGATCAGGCGCCTGTTGCGCATGCGCGAAACCGGCCTCATCGCGATCATTCTCGTGCTCTTTATCGTGATGTCCTTCGCCTCGCCCTATTTCCTGACCTGGGTGAACATGCGGGCGATGGTCATGGCCTTTGCCGTGGAAGGCATCGTCGTCGTTGGCATGACGATCCTGCTGATTTCAGGTGGCATCGATCTCTCCGTCGGTTCGGTGACCGCACTTGCCATGGTGATTGCCGGCTGGCTGTTCCTGAACGGGGTCGATCCCTGGGTGGCGTCAGCGATTTCGATTGCCGCCTGCAGCGGCATTGGCGCGTTCATGGGCTTTTTCGTCACCCGCGTCGGGCTGCACCATTTCATCGTGTCGCTGGCCATCATGGTGATCGCGCGGGGCATATGCCTGCTCGGAACCGGAGGACGGCCGCTGGGGCTTTTCACGCTGCCGCCGGAGTTCAAGTTCATCGGCCAGGGCTCCATCGGCCCGATCCCGGTCGTGATCCTGATCTTCTTCGTGGTGGTGATCGGCTTCGACTTCCTGCTGCGCCGGACAACCATGTTCCGCAAGGTCTTCTATACCGGCAGCAACGAGAAGGCGGCCGCCTATTCCGGCATCCGTACCAAGCGGGTCGTGTTCTTCACCACGACCCTCTGCTCGGCGCTTTGCGGCGTCGCCGGCATCATCTACATGGCACGCTTCGGTTCTGCCCAGCCGACCTTCGGCATCGGCATGGAACTGAACGTCATTGCCGCGGCCGTCATCGGCGGGGCGAGCCTCAAGGGCGGTTCGGGCACCATCTTCGGTGCGATCCTGGGGGCGGTGCTGTTGTCGGTGGTCTCCAGTTCGCTCGCCCTGCTCGATGTCTCGGTCTACTGGCAGGACATCATCCGCGGGTCGATCCTGCTGGCCGCGGTCTCCATCGACCACTATCTCGTCAAGAAACGCGCCTGAGCGGAACGAACGGAGAGGCTGACCTCATGGCGGACAAGAAAAACGATATCGAGCTGATGCGCCAGATGCACACGGTCCTCGTGCTGCATTTCCTGGAAGGCAAGAAGCAGTCGGAAATTTCCGATCTTCTGAACCTGTCGACGTCCAAGGTGAACCGGCTGATCACGCAGGGCCGCCGGATGGGCATGATCAAGATCGATATCGAGAACCCTTTCCAGCGCCTGACAGACCTGGAGCACATGCTGGAAGAGACGACGCCCTTGTCGAAGGCGCTTGTGACCTCGTCGGTCGAAGGCAGCCCCAATACGACGCTGAAGCAGGTCGGCCGGGCGGCGGCCAACCATCTGGTGGAGACGATCCGCGATGGCGACATCATCGCCATCACCGGCGGCAAGGCTGTCGGTGCGGTGGTGCAGAACATCGAGACGGACCGGAAGTTCGACGTCACGGTGGTGCCGTTGACCGGCGGCGTCCAGGGCAAGTACCACACCGACGTCAACCATCAGGCGAGCCTCATGGCGGAAAAGCTCGGTGGCAGGGCCTTGCAGCTGCATGCACCGCTCTTTGCCGAAAGCCGGGAACAGCGCGACATGCTGATGGAGGTCGCCTCCATCCGCGAAGTGCTGGACCTGGCGCGCAAGGCCACCGTCGCGCTGGTCGGCATCGGCTCCATCGTCACGCCCGGCTCCAGTTACTACGATCTTCACCCGATGCCGGATTCCGACCGCAAGATGCTGGTGGGCAGCGGTGTCGGGGCCGAGTTCCTGGCCTATCTGATGCGCCAGGACGGGACCGTCGCCGACTATGCGCTGAACTCCCGTCTGGTGGCGCTGGCGCCGGAAGAACTGCGCCGGTTCAAGCGGGTGATCGGCGTTACCTCGGGCGAGGAAAAGATCTGGCCGATCCGCGCCGTGCTCAACGGCAATTACCTCAATTCCCTCATCCTGGACGAGGACACCGCCAGCGCTGTCCTGGCAACCATGGAAGGCAAACAGAATGTTGCATGAAATGCTAAACCGGGAAATCGGCCGCTCCGGCATCAAGGCGTCGGCCATCGGGCTCGGCACCTGGGCCATCGGCGGCTGGATGTGGGGCGGCACGGACGAAAGCCGGTCGATCAATGCCATCCAGGCCTCCATCGACGAGGGCGTCAGCCTGATCGACACCGCACCCGCCTATGGCCAGGGCTTGTCTGAAGAAATCGTCGGCAAGGCCATCAGGGGCCGCCGCGACAAGGTGGTGCTGGCGACCAAATGCGGTCTCGTCTGGCACACGCAGAAGGGCAACCATTTCTTCGACTACGATGGCAAGCCGGTGCACCGCTATCTCGGCAAGGATGCAATTGTCTATGAGGTCGAGCAGAGCCTGAAGCGGCTCGGCACCGACCACATCGACCATTACATCACCCACTGGCAGGACCCTACGACACCGATCGCCGAGACCATGGAAGCGCTGGAGATGCTGAAGACCCAGGGCAAGATCCGCTCCATCGGCGCCAGCAACACCTCCGTCGACGACGTAAGGGCCTATGTGGCGGCCGGGCAGCTCGACGCGATCCAGGAAGAATATTCGATGGTGAAACGGGACATCGAGGCGACCCTTCTGCCGGTCTGCCTCAGGGAAGGTGTTTCCGTGCTCAGCTATTCCTCTCTGGCGCTCGGCCTCTTGACCGGCAAGATCGGGCCGGAGCGAACCTTTGACGGTGACGACCAGCGCAAGGACAACCCCCGTTTTTCCGTCGAAAACCGGCGCAAGGTGGCGCAATTGATGGAGGCCATAGAGCCGATCGCCGAGGTGCACGAGGCAACCAAGGCGCAGGTGGTCATCGCCTGGACGTTGCAGCAGCCGGGCATCACCTTCTCGCTCTGCGGGGCGCGTGATCCGGATCAGGCGCGGGAGAATGCCAAGGCCGGACGGCTGCGGCTTTCACCTGAGGAAATCGGGACGATCACCAGCGCGGCGGCCGTCCATCTGACCGAACTCGCCGCTTAAGGCACACGACAATTCGAACCGGAAGGGCGCCGGAGGCAACTTCGGCGAACAGGGAAGGCATGTCCGCACAACGGCAGGAAAAATGGGACCGCATCGCGCAGGACAGCGCCTTCGATGCCGTTGTCGTTGGTGGCGGCATCAACGGCATAGGCGTCTATCGCGAGCTGGCGCTGCAGGGCCTGAAAGTGCTGCTGGTGGAGCGGAGCGACTTCTGTTCCGGCTGCAGCTCTGCCCCCTCGCGCATGATCCACGGGGGGCTGCGCTACCTGGAAAACGGCGAATTCGACCTGGTGCAGGAATCCTTGCGCGAACGCGATGCGCTTCTGGTCAACGCGCCGCATCTGGTGCATCCGCTGCCGACAGTCATTCCGATCGGGACGGTATTTTCAGGTCTTCTCAACAGCGCGGCCAGTTTTTTCGGCCTGTCGGGTGCTCCCTCAAGCCGGGGGGCGGTGCCGATCAAGCTCGGGCTGACGCTCTACGACTGGGTGACGCGCAAACGCCGGCTGCTGCCAAAACACAGGTTCCGCGGTGCGGCGGCAACCCGCCAGCGCTGGCCGAAACTCACCGGCAAGATCCGTTGCTCCGCAACCTATTTCGATGCCTGGATCAGTCACCCGGAACGGCTTGGGCTGGAACTCATCCGGGATGTGGAACGGGACGCGCCGGAATGCATCGCCCTCAACTATGCCTGTCTCAAGCCGGACGACGGCGGGTTTTCGCTTGAGGAAGGTATCGGCGGCAAGACGGTGCGGATCGAGACGAAAGTCATCGTCAACGCGACGGGTGCCTGGCTCGACGATGCCATCGACGAGCTTGCCGGCAAAAGCGCACACGAACCTCTCGTCTCCGGCACCAAGGGCTCGCATCTCATCCTCGACAATCCGGATCTGGAAGCCGCGCTCGACGGCCACATGGTCTATTTCGAGAACTCCGACGGCCGGGTCTGCATCGTCTTTCCGTTCTTCGGCAAGGTCCTTGCCGGGTCGACCGATATCCGGGTGAAGCGGGCAGAGCGTGTGCGCTGCGAGCCGGAGGAAGAGGACTATATCCTGAACTCGCTAGCTCTGGTGTTTCCGGAGGTCGACTTCGGTCCCGAGGACGTCGTCTACAGCTACAGCGGCATCCGTCCGCTGCCCAAGAGCGATCATGATTTCACCGGCCGGATTTCCCGCGGCCACTACACCAAACGTGTTGAGGGGCCCATACCGCAGATCTGCATGATCGGCGGCAAGTGGACGACCTTCCGTGCCTTTGCCGAACAGGCGGCGGATGAAGTCCTTGGCGAGCTGGAATGGCGGCGGAAGACAGACACGCTGGCGCGTCCCATCGGCGGGGGGCGGGACTTTCCCAAGACCGCCGCCATTCTGGAGCGGGATCTGGTTGCCGGGTTCGGCATCGCGCCTGCACGCGCAGCGCATCTCGCCGCCACCTACGGCACGTCTGCCCGGGATCTGTTGACCTTTTGCCAGCGCCGGTCGGATGACAGGCCGCTCGGTCCCCAGACCGAAATCACCCTGGCCGAAATCGCCTTTATCGCCCGGCAGGAGAGCGTGGTGACCCTCGCCGACATCGTGCTGAGGCGCACGACACTGGCCATCCGCGGTTTGTTGACGACGGAGCTGCTGGACGCGCTGACCGCGACGGCAGCCAATGAACTCGGCTGGAGCGCCGAAGAGTGCGAGCGCCAGAAAAGCGCGCTTGCCGAAGACCTTTCCACCTACCACGGCGTCACGCTGGACGGACGCCGGAGCGAAGACCTCAGCAGGAGCAAAGTATGCGTTTGAGCCCGAAAGCCCGCATGAACCGGATGTTCACCAATGGCGGCTGTCTGGATGTCGCCATCGACCACGGCGTCTGCAACGAACCGACTTTCATGGTCGGCCTGGAGGATATGGCGGGCGTCGTCGACACGTTGATCAAGGCCGGGCCGGATGCGATCCAGATGGCCTATGGCCAGGCGGACCTGCTGCAGAACCGGCCGGAGAAGGACAAGCCGGCGCTGGTGATGCGCATCGACATGGGCAATCCCTACAATGACCAGCGCCACCGGGTGATGTGGTCGATGCTGCAGAATGCGGACGAGCCGATCATCGGCGCCCTGGAAATGGATGCCGCTTGCGTCGTGGTGAACCTTTTCATGCTTCCGGACGAACCGGAACTCTTCCGCCAGTGCGTCGAGAACATTTCGCGTGTCCGAGCCGCCTGTCACAGATACGGCATGCCGTTGATGATCGAGCCGCTGGTGATGCTGCCGAATGACATTCGCGGCGGCTATCAGGTGGATGGCGATGCGGACAAGATCGTCACGCTGGTGCGGCTTGCAAGCGAAATGGGAGCCGACATCATCAAGGCGGACCCGACCGAAAAGGCGGAGGATTTCCACCGGGTGGTCGAGGCTGCGCGCGTGCCGGTGCTGGTGCGCGGTGGCGGCAAGGAAGACCTCAAGACGGTCCTGAGCAAATCCGCAGCCCTGATGCGCCAGGGTGCCAAGGGCATGGTCTATGGCCGTAACATCTATCAGCACGACAATCCGAAGGCTGTGGTTGCGGCGCTGATGGCAATGATCCACAACGGAGCGGACGGCGACGAAGCGTGGGACATCTATAACCGTGGCTGAGAGACCTACCTATCTGCTCGGGCTTGACGCCGGCAACACCGTCATCAAGGCGGTGTTGTTCGATCTGGAAGGACGCCAGGTCGCCATGCATGCGCTCGACGGCACCTCGTCGACACCGTCACCGGGCCATGTCGAGCGGGACCTGAACGAACTCTGGGAAAATGCCAGGACGGCTATCCGGACCTGTGTCACGGAAGCCCGGATCGATCCGTCGCAGATCGCCGCCATTGGTTGTGCCGGGCACGGCAACGGGCTCTATCTTTTGGACACGACAGGCGATCCGCTGATCGGCATCCAGTCGCTCGATACGCGTGCGGCAGGTCTTGCGGGGGAGTTGAAGGCTGACTGCGGTGAAGAGCTTCACGCTCTTTGCAGGCAGGAGCCGTGGCCGTCGCAGACGCCGGTGCTGCTTGCCTGGATCAAGCGGAACCGGCCCGATCTCTATCAACGCACCGGAACGGTTCTGCTTTGCAAGGATTTCATCACCTTCCGGCTGACCGGCGAACGGGTCAGCGAGATTTCGGACATGTCCGGTGCGGGCCTGACACGTTTGCCCGAATGCGTCTACGACGACGCTCTGCTGGATCTCTACGGGCTTGCGGATGCGAAGCGCCTGCTGCCACGGCTGATCCAGCCGGCGGATGTCGCAGGCCGGGTGACGAGAGAGGTCGCGGAGGAAACAGGACTTGCCGAGGGCACGCCCGTCATCGGCGGCTATTTCGACGTCATCTCAAGCGCACTGGGTTCGGGCGTTGTCCGGGAAGGCGAAGCTTCGCTCATAGCCGGAACCTGGAGCGTCAATCAGGTCTTTTCCAGCCGCGCCGTCAATGACCGCCGGGTGTTCATGGCGTCGGGCTTCGCGCCCGGGCGCTTCGTCAATATCGAATCCAGCGCCACGTCCGCCGCGAACCTGGAATGGTATGTGCGCGAACTGGTGGAGCGGGGCGGTCATCACGACGACCCCTTCGACTATTGCAACGCGCGTATTGCCGAGGCGACACCGGCGCCGGACGATCCCTTCTTTCATCCCTTCCTCTATGGCTCCGGGCAGGGGGCGGATTTCCGCGCCGGGTTCTACGGCCTTGCCGGCTGGCACACGGAAGGGCATCTGCTCAGGGCTCTCTTCGAAGGCGTGCTCTTCGAACACCGCCGCCATGTGGAGGTGCTGGCCGCATCCGGCTCGACCTTCGACAAGGCTGTCCTCTCGGGGGGCGGGTCCCGCAGTCCGGTCTGGCCGCAGATGTTCGCCGATTGCCTGGGCGTGCCGATCACCGTTGCCGAGGCGCGGGAAACCGGCGCGCTGGGAGCTGCCATCGGCGCCGCAATCGGAGTGGGGCTATATCCGAACTACGAAGCGGGCGTTACGGCGATGACGCGCGCAAAGCGGAATTACCTGCCGGATGCCGGCATGAAGGCGCATTACGACCGGCGGTACGATATCTATTGCAAACTGACGGAAGCCCTGCGGCCCCTCTGGGCCGAAATGCAGGCTCTGAAAAAGACTTAGTGGAGCGTATTTGACATTTGAGTCCCGCTCGCGGCTAGGCTGATGCACAAATGTCAAATTCAAAAGCTCCACTAGAATCATATATTTATCTAGTGGTTCTTATGATTCTGACATTTGCTCCAGCGCTGGCAACAGGGGGATGCAAATGTCAGAATCGAACCACTAGGTTCCGGCCCTAGTCCTCTTGGGGAAGTTGCCGAAACGTCAGGATCGACTACGGTTGGCCGGGTAATGTGTCGCCCGGTTGCCGGGATGCGAAAAGCCTGATCAGAATGAAGATGTTAGAGCGGTGGCCTGAAGCCCAACGGGCGGCTCGCTCAGGCCGGCAGATCATGGCCGGTCACAAGGGTGGAAACGGAAGAGACGATGAGTGCTCGGCAAGAACTGGATGGAACCTACGACTACATCATCGTCGGTGCGGGTACGGCGGGCTGCGTTCTGGCGAACCGGTTGACGGAAGACCCGTCTGTCCGGGTGTTGCTCCTGGAAGCGGGTGGCTCCGACAATTACCACTGGGTGCATATACCGGTCGGCTATCTCTACTGCATCGGCAATCCGCGCACGGACTGGATGATGAAGACCGCGTCCGAACCGGGCCTCAACGGCCGCAGTCTCGTCTATCCGCGCGGCAAGGTTCTGGGTGGCTGCACATCGGTCAACGGCATGATCTACATGCGCGGCCAGGCGGCGGACTATGACCACTGGCGCCAGCTCGGCAATGTCGGCTGGTCCTGGGACGATGTCCTGCCCTATTTCCTCAAATCCGAAGACCATCATGCCGGCAAGACCAGCCTTCACGGAGCCAGTGGCGAGTGGAAGGTCTCACGGCAGAAGCTGACCTGGGACATTCTGAAAGCGGTGCAGGAAGGGGCGCGGGAATTCGGTATCGAGCCGCGTGCAGACTTCAACGATGGCAATAACGAGGGCAGCGGTTTCTTCGAGGTCAACCAGAAGAACGGCGTGCGCTGGAACACTGCCAAGGGCTTCCTGCGGCCGGCGCTGAAGCGGCCGAACCTACGGCTGATCACCCAGGCGGAAACCCGCCATCTGGTGCTGAACGGCAAGCGTGTCGCAGGCGTTTGTTTTGTTCACAAGGGCACGGAACGTGTTGCCCGCGCCAATGCGGAAGTGCTGCTGGCAGCCGGTGCGATCAACTCGCCGAAGATCCTCGAATTTTCCGGTATCGGTAACGGTGAAGTGCTTGCCGACCGCGGCATCGCGCTTCACCACGAAAGCGCCGGTGTCGGCGAGAACCTGCAGGACCATCTGCAGATCCGTACGGTCTACAAGGTACAGAATGCGAAGACGCTGAACACGATGGCGAACAGCCTCGTCGGTAAGGCGCGGATCGCGTTGCAATATGCACTCACCCAGTCCGGGCCGATGTCGATGGCGCCCAGCCAGTTCGGCATGTTCACCAAATCCGATCCGTCGATGGAAACGCCGGACCTTGAATATCACGTGCAGCCGCTGTCGACCGACAAGCTCGGCGACCCGCTGCATCCCTTCCCGGCAATCACCATGTCGGTCTGCAATTTAAGGCCGGAAAGCGTCGGGTCGGTCCATGTCTCCGGGCCGGATCTCGCCAAGCAGCCGGAGATCAGGCTGAATTATCTGTCGGCGGACCGGGACCGGGAAATCGCGGTGAAGTCCGTGCGCCAGGCACGGCAGATCATGACGGCGAAGGCGCTGCAACGCTATCAGCCGGAAGAGATCCTGCCCGGGCCGCAGGTCGACAGCGATGAGGACCTTCTGAAAAAGGTCGGCGACATCGCCACCACCATCTTCCACCCCGTCGGGACCTGCCGCATGGGGCCGGACGAGGCCTCGGTGGTCGATCCGGAGCTGCGTTTGCGTGGGCTTGAGGGGCTCCGGGTGATCGACGCCTCGATCATGCCGAAGATCGTCTCCGGCAATACCGCTTCTCCGGTCGTGATGATCGCGGAAAAGGCGGCGGACCTGATCCGGAAGAGCTGCAAGGGCGCGATTTCGAACGCGGCTTGAGGGGCGTTTTCAAGGCATCTGTGAAAGTGGTTTCGACACACACCTTCCTCATCCTGAGGAGGACCGTGAGGTCCGTCTCGAAGGATGGGCTCCTTGCTCCCGAGTGTGCGGCCCATCCTTCGAGACGCCACTGACGTGGCTCCTCAGGATGAGGGAGAATTTGAAGCGCGTCCCCGAAAAAAACTAATCCAGCGCCTTCACCCGGTACGGAATAATCCCGCGCTGGCCGGGGTCGATGAAGGGGTCCTTGTCGACGGCCGGGAAGGCACGCTGGTCGCAGTTGTCGCGCGGGCAGATGCGGCAGTTGACGCCGATGGGTTCCGGCGAGGCGATCTCGTCGACGGCGATGCCGTCGGCATAGACGAGCGCATCGGCGTACCGGACCTCGCAACCGATGCCGAGGGCATAGCGGCGTTCGCCGCTGCGGTAATCGGGCTGGTGCTTGGTGATCGAGGTGGCAACGCAGAGATAGCGCACTCCGTCCGGCATCTGGGCGACCTGCGAGGTGAACTTGTTGGAGTTCTGTTCAAACGCCTGGTGAACGTTCCAGCGCGGGCACGAGCCGCCGAAGCGGGCGAACTGGAAGCGGGTGGCGCTGTGACGTTTGACGACATTTCCGGCCCGGTCGATCTTCACGAAATAGAACGGCAGGCCCTTTGCCCCCGGTCGCTGCAGGGTCGACAGCCGGTGGCAGACCGTCTCGATGCTGGCATCCAGCCGATTTGAAAGAAGCTGGATGTCGTGGCGTGTCTCGGCGGCAGCTTTCAGGAACTCGTCGTAGGGCAGGATCAGGGCGCCGGCAAAATAGTTGCGGAGCGCCAGCCGCGCGATGCTTTCGGCCGACTTGGTCTTGAAACGTGCTCTTGCGACTTCCTCCGAGATGAGTTCGCGCATGCAGAGTTCGGCGATCACCGAGCCGAGCAGGAAGCTTTTGGTCGAGGAGGGAATGGCACTGTAGAGGGCGATGGTCCTGGAATAATCGTCCTGGCGGATAAGTGTGCCCTGATAACCGGGGAATTCCGTCACCTCGATGCCGAACCGCGCCTGCAGCCAGCCGATGAGAGCGCCCAGTTTCGATGGCGCCTTGTAGAGACCAATCTCCAGCGCCAGCCTTTCCGCGGCCCTGTCGATGGCGTCGACGTAATTGTCCATGTAGTGGAAATAGTCGCGGACTTCCTCATAGGCCGATTTGCGCGGCCCCGGCCCGCCTTCGCCCGCGCCGCTGAGCTGGACGAGGTCGTCCTCGTCCGCCTCGCGGTCGTGATAGGTGCGCAGCGTGCCGTAGAGATCCATGATCGCCTTGGTGATGCCGGGCGCGCGGGTGACGAGTTCGTGCACCTCCTGCCGTCCGACGGAGGCGGAGTGGAACTGGCTGTCGGCGAAAATTTCCTGCAGGTCCTGCACCACGCGGTCGAGGTCGTTCTGTTCGAAGGCGGAGAGATCGACGCCGAAGATGCGGTTGATGGTGAGCAGCACAGAGGCGGTGACCGGCCGGTTGTTGTTCTCGATCTGGTTCACATAGGCGGTCGACAGCCCGATCTTCTTGGCAAGTTCCGATTGGGAGAGGCCAAAATCCGCCCGGATCTGCTTCAGCGTGTGGCCGGAATAGAGCTTTTTGCTCACTTGACACCCTTCTCAAATCGAATTGCAAAGTTTTTGCAATATGCAGTAAGCTTTTTAACATTTTACAATAGCCGGGTAATGATGAACAGTCCCCTCATCACGGATGGAACTCAAAGCCTGGGAGCAAGTGATGACAGCTCATTTCGCCCTGCCGACAATCGGACCCGACGGTCAGACCGGCCCTTTCAGCGGCATTCGCTGGCCGATGAATCTCGGTGACCTTGTTACCCCGCGCCAGCTGGAGATCATGCTGAAGCTGTGCGAGGGCAAGGTGAACAAGCAGATCGCCTACGAACTCGACGTGTCGATCGCGACCGTCAAGGCGCATATCCGCAACGCCATTACGCGCCTCGGCGCCCGCAACCGCACCAATGCGGTGGCGATCGTTGCTGCCAACAGCGCAATTTTCCAGAATGCAGCCGGCTGACCGCAAGGTCAGTCCAGCAACCTGTGCGGCCCCATCGCCCGCTTCTCTATAAGCCGATAACGGCAGATGCTTCCGACGAGGCGGTCCGATGGGCCGCCTTTTTTTGATTTTCTGGGATATGCGTTCCGGAAAGGCAGGCCGTCGTCGAGCCTTTTGCCGTCAGGCCGCCGGCCGGCGGATCATCGCTGCGCGGATCGTCTCCACCTCGGCTGCCAGGAAGTCGCAGAAATCCTTGGCAACGATCGAAATGGGCCGGTGGGTCGGCGTCAGGATGGATAGGCCGTTCTGAATGCGCGGCCGGAAAGGGCGGAAGACGATCATCGGCGGGCCCATGCCGAGCCGGCCCTTTTCCTGGGCGTTGTAGGCGGTGATGACGTCGCAGATGAGGGCGCAGAGGCCCGCTTCCACGAAGCGCAATCCGGGCCAGGCGGTCTGCAGCTCGAAGCGCTGGTTGAAGCGCACGCCCGCGTCGCGGAACCGGGCCAACGTCTGCTTGTGGCTGCGGTGCTCGGAATGGAGCAGCGCCAGCGGATAGCCGTCAAGTTCTGCAGGCGTGATCACTTCCTTCGAGGCCAGCGGATCGGTCGCCGGTATTGCGCACATGCATTCCAGGTCGAAATCGATCTGGTCGAAGGAATTGCGTGCGCGCGGGGTCTCGGCAAAGCCGATGTCGAATTGCTGGGCGGCAATCAGTTCCTCGATCTCGGCAGACGTCCGGCTGGCGAGCGCAACCTTGACGCTGGGTTTGTCGGCAACGAACTGCGACAGGGCGTTGGGCAGGAAGTCGACGACGGCCTCGGGAATGCCTGCAATGCGCAACTGGCCATGTTCCCGGTTGGCAAGGCCCCGCAGCGTCCGCTTGGAAATTTCCAGACGCTTCAGGATCGCTTCGGCTTCTTCCAGAAAGAACTCGGCTTCCGGCGTTGGCACCAGGCGGCCCTGTTCGCGCACGAACAGTTTCAGTTCCAGTTCCGTTTCAAGACCGGCAATGGTGGAGCTGACCGCGGGCTGCGTCCGGCCAAGCGTGCGCGCCGCTTCCGAAATGGAGCCGCTGCGCATGACTTCACGAAAAGTCGCCAATTGCCGAATCGAAAGATTCATCGGTCCCCGTGAACTGCCCCTCCCGGACCCTAGTGGTTCGATTCTGACATTTGCATCCCCTTGCTGCTAGCGCTGGAGCAAATGTCAGAATCATAAGAACCACTAGATAAATATATGTTTCTAGTGGAGCTTTTGAATTTGACATTTGAGCAACAGCCTAGCCGCGAGCGGGACTCAAATGTCAAATTCGCTCCACTAGAGCTTATGCAGGGGCAGGCCGAATTCGGCCCGCCCTTTGTTGTTCTAGACCAAACACTGTGTCGCTTTATGAGGTAGAGGTCAACATCGAGAGGAAGAGGCGGCGCTCAGCCGAGTTGTTTAGGTGATTTTACTAAAGAAGATTTCGCGAAGGGTAATGAATACGCTTCCTGAGTGCTTCCGCGCCAGTAAAGGGTAGCCGGTTTGGCGGCGGGATTTTCTATCACTTTTGCTTTATCGCTCCGGCGCCCACAGCCGGTTGAGGTCGAACGCGTGGACATCCTCGAGAAGCTCGATAAAGCCCCGCGCCGCGTGATCCTGCGACTGTCTGCCTTTTTCAGCGCTTGCCAGCGCCGCGTTGCCGAGCGCGCCGGAAGGGTTGAGGTCCTGGGCCTTCCAGCCGTATTGCGCCTTGCCGTGGCCGCGCAGGTGCCTGAACTCTTCCAGGTAGCGCTGTTGTTCGGACGGGAAGTCCTTTGCACGGTCCATGCGCACGAGGTCGGGGCGCAGGTGCAGCATCAGCGAGGTCTCGATATCGCCGCCATGAATGCCGTAGGCGAATTCCTCCTGGGCGTAGAGACCATCGGGCTGGCCGAAACGCAACCAGTTGGTGGCGGTGACGAACATCTCGTGCTTAACGCGCAGCTCCCGCGCGACGATGTCGAGCACCGGCACGTTGCCGCCGTGGGAATTGATCATGACCAGCTTGCGGATGCCGGCGCGGGCAACACATTCGCCAAGCTCGATCCAGGCTCGGGTGACCGTCTCCCAGGAAAGCGTCAGTGTTCCGGGCGAGGAAATGTGCTCGTCCGACTTGCCGACGGTCTGAAGAGGCAGGAACGTGACGGGGAGGTTTTCGGGCAGCAGCTCGATGACGCGGCGGATCTGGCCTTCGGCAATCGTCGTGTCGGTGGACAGCGGCAGATGCGGGCCGTGCTGCTCGATGGCGGCGACAGGCAGGACCGCGATCCAGTCCTCATGATCGGCCGATTCGAAATCGACCGTCGTCATATCTTGCCAGAACGGCTTGGGCAGCATGGTCTTGTTCCGTCTTTGATGGCACCCGCCCGCTCTCATTTGCATAGCAGGGCCCGGCAGGCAAGGGCTGTGAGGGAGGCGGCGCCACCGGAACCCTCACGAACATATGATGCCGTTTCTTAACCGGTGTTTAGAATTTGCTGACACCTCTCAAGGACAATCGCCGCCATGATCGGCGCAATTCTGACCAACACGCCGGCGATCGTTCTGAAAGGAAGCGGTGTCGCGGCGGAGCGCGATCCTGGCTCGGGGGAAGTTGCCCAGGGCCGGGCCGGGGAAAGTGCGCGCGACAGTCTGGCCAGCCCGCGCGCCGCGGCGATCCGTTCAGACGGCGCGGTGCCGCTTACGCCCGAGGCGGTGCTGGCGCTGCAGGAAAGCGAAGATCCGACAGGTGCCGATGGGCGCAAGCCGCTGCCGGGAGCGACAGACGACGAGGAGACTGCGGGCAGCGCAAATGCGGCCAATCCCGGCGCGGAGGAAGAAGACGCCACGGGGGAAAGCGGTGCTGCGCCAGGATTGCAGGATCCGGCTGAAGAGACGGTAAGCGACGAGGAAGACGCGGACGGCGACGGCCTCAACGAGGCGGAAGAGCAGCAGGTCGACAAGCTGAAGCAACGCGATCGCGAAGTGCGCGCCCATGAACAGGCCCATGCCACCGTCGGCGGTGCCTATGCCAGTGCGCCGAGCTATACCTACCAGCAGGGGCCGGACGGCAAGCGGTACGCCATAGGCGGCGAAGTGCAGATCGACACTTCCAGGGAACGCACGCCGGAGGCCACCATCCGCAAGATGCAAGTCGTGATCCGCGCCGCCACGGCACCGGCAGATCCGTCGTCCCAGGATATGAGAGTGGCGCAGCAGGCGCAGGCACAGCTTGCCGAGGCGCAGGCCGAACTCCGGCAGCAGAAAACCGAAGAACTGTCCGGCGGTGAAGACGAGGATCCGGGACAGCTCGGAGAATCCGACCGCGGCGAGGATGATGCCGGATCGTCCGAGACGGCGCAGGCCGGCGGCGGTAGAGACGAAGCTTCGGCTGCCGGCCGCCGGGAGCGCGCCGATGCCGCGTCCGCCTATCAGGCGGCTGTCGAGCGTGCCGCCGGATCGATTTCCGTGGCCGGTTCCCTGATCGCCTGACCTCAATTCGCCGTATTTCTTTTGCAAGCGATCAAACGTTCGCAGCTTGTCTTGCCGCCTTAGGCGTGACAGAAAGGCGGTCCCCTTCCGGCCCTGTGCCCCCGTTACAGATCAGATCATGCCAGTCCCCACTCAGGATCAAGCAATTGCCGCGCGCCGCGTTGTCTCGGCGGTTTTCTTCATGTGCGGCACCTTCATCGGCATGTGGGCATCGCGCATCCCGCAGATCAAGGACACCACGGGTCTGGACGAAAGCGGCTTCGGCATCCTGCTGCTGGTGATGGCCTGCGGCGCGCTGGTGGCATTCCCACTGACGGGCATGCTGATCGACCGGATGGGCGCGGCGCCCATGACCAAGCTTCTGGCAACGGCCAATGTCGCGACCTTCGTGCTCGTCGGCATTGCCCCCAATGTGCCCGTTCTGACGATTGCCCTGTTCCTGGCCGGATTTACCTTCGGTGCCCTCGATATCTGTATGAACGGCTGGGGCGCGGAGGTGGAGAAGGCGATCGGACGGCCGATCATGTCTTCCTATCACGGTCTCTACAGTCTCGGCGGCGGCGCCGCGGCGCAGGCAGGCGGTTTCGCGATTGAGGCCGGGCTGGGCGTTGCCCTGCATTTCACGCTCTGGGGTGTCCTAGTGGCGCCCTTTCTGGTCTGGTTCTGGCGGCAGAGCTGGCCGCAGGCGGAACAGGCGGCGACGGACGGCCGCAAGGCGCCGCTCTTTGCGCTGCCCAAGGGTGCGCTGGTTCTCGTCGGGTTGATGGCGCTGGTCGCGGCACTCGGCGAAGGCGCCGTGACCGACTGGGCCGCGCTCTACCAGATCGACGATCTCGGCTATTCGGTTGCCATCGCACCGACCGCGTTCACGGTGTTTTCCGTTGCCATGGTGATCATGCGGCTCTCCGGTGACAGGATCATCGCCCGCTACGGACCGGTGCCCGTGGCGCGTGTCAGCGGCGTGGTCGCCTTTGCCGGCGGCTTGCTGCTCGTGACGGGCTGGAACATCTGGGCCGTGTGGGCCGGCTGCTTCGTGATGGGGCTCGGTTACGCCGTGCTGTTTCCGCTCGCCATGTCCCGCGCGGCCAGCGATCCGCACATGTCCAAGGGTGCGGCTCTTGCGGCAGTGGCCACGCTTGGCTATGGAGCATTCCTGTTGGGGCCGCCGATCCTCGGTTTCATCGGCGACCTGCTGTCGCTTCGGGCGTCCTTCGTCACCGTGGCCGTCCTGACGATGGCCATTCCCTTTCTCGCCGGGGCGTTGAAGGTCAGGACCTGACAGGAACACCGCAGTCGGGAAAACTCAAAAGCGGAACGGTTCTCATGACACAGCAAGGCCAGGCTCCCGTCATCGTCTCGCTCAGCGGCATTACCCAGGTGTTCGACACGGGTACGACGGCGCTGCAGGATTTTTCGCTGGATGTGCACGAGGGCGAATTCGTCTCCCTGCTGGGGCCGTCCGGCTGCGGCAAGTCCAGTGCGCTCCGGATCGTCGCCGGACTTTCCCAACCCACTTCCGGATCGGTCTCCTGGCCGCAGGAAACCGGTGCGCAGGAGCATGAACTCGGGTTCGTGTTCCAGGAATCGACGCTGATGCCCTGGTCAACGGTCTTTGCCAATGTCTGGCTGCCGCTCAGGCTGAAGGGCGTTGCCCGTGCGGCAGCCCGGGAACGGGTGCTGGAGGCGCTGGCGACCGTCGGGCTGGAGGAGTTTGCCGATCATTATCCAAGGCAACTTTCCGGCGGCATGAAGATGCGGGTCTCCATCGCAAGGGCGCTGATCACGCGGCCGAAGGTGCTGCTGATGGACGAACCTTTCGCAGCGCTCGACGAAATCACCCGGTTCAAGCTCAACAATGATCTGCTGCGGCTGCAGAAGAGCTTCGGCTGGACGGTGCTTTTCGTGACCCATTCGGTCTTCGAATCCGTCTATCTCTCCGACCGTGTCGTCGTCATGGCGGCCCGTCCCGGCCGGGTGGCGCTCGAAAAGGAGATCGTCACGTCCGGGCCGCGCGAGGAAGGTTTCCGCAATTCGTCCGTCTATAACGACTATTGCCGGGATGTTTCGGCCGCCCTGCAGGCGGCGATGGAGCCCGCCGACAGTCTTTGATGCCGGCTTTTCGGGCAATCCGATACCGATCTCCTCCAGGGTGGTTTTCAGGTCTCTGTCAGTTCTTGCGATGCTTCCAAATCCGGTCTGCCGTATTGTTTAGCTGGATAACGGGCGGCAAGCCCATGCAGGGTCAGAAAAATTGCCCGCATTCACCGCAGTGTCATTTGACGGTTAAATAACCCGGCTAGTGTGCCGCCGCGCCGAGATGAGCGTGATTCGGGTTAATCGAGGACGGGGACGGTTTCATGGCTTTCAATTACAAGAAAAGCATAACCTTTCGCCTGGTTCAGGCCGCGAAGGCACAGCGGGCCCGCTCCGGCGCGCATCTGATGCGGATCGGGCTGCATCCGGGGCAGGAGCTGGTGCTCAAGGTTCTGGCCGACGCGGACGGACGCACCATGAGCCAGCTGGCGCTGGCGCTCGGCGTGCAACCGCCCACCGTCACCAAGATGGTCACCCGCTTGTCCAGCCAGGGCTACGTGCGCCGCCAGGTCTCCGATACCGACGGCCGTCTGGCCCGGGTCTATCTGACCGAGACCGGACGCGAGCTGGTGGTTTCCGTCGACAGGGCCTGGAAGCGGCTGGAGCGCGAGGCCATGTCCGGTCTCGACGACAAGGACCGCAAGAAGCTGCGCAAGCTGCTGCGCCAGGTGGAAAAGAACCTGTCGCTTTCGGTCGACGACGATCCCGAGCATGAAGCCGACTTCGACACCGATGGCGATGAGCCTGCGGAAGTGCAGGCCAAGGAGCAGGACGCCAAGGAGAAAGATAAGGAACTGTCGGCGGCCTGACGGTCAGTGGCAAGGCACGCTGTCTACAGGTCGAGGTGAGAACAGGGGACTTCCCCGCCAAGCACACCGCTCCGGCGACCGCTTGCGGTTTCACCCCGGGCAAGCGAAGCTCAGACCCCGGGGCCTACTCGCAGGACAATTTGCCGGGGCTTTTGAACAAGATCGATAGACACCCAACCAAACGCGCTCTGGAAACGAGTGAGCCACGGGCCTCCCTTCGGTCGCCCGGGGTGACAACAAGTTTGCCGGGCAATGCCGCAAACGGTCTGTCGCGACTCTTCTCCGGCACAAAGATTACAAATCGGTCATTTGAAACCGGCCCACCGGACACCTACCTCCCTCTCAGCCGAACCGGAAACTGTGAGGATGGCTGATATGTACGCAAAAATGCACTCCCTGAACGAAGATCGCGGCGCCCGCCGCGCCGCGGATCTGCGCCGCCGCTTTGCCCATGTCTCCGACGCCGCCATTTCCCGTCCGGCGACCGGCCGGCGGAACTCCGCACAGGCCCGCGTCCTGACGCGTTCGCGCAAGGCGCAACTGACCGAGTTGCTGGGCTGGAGCACCCTGGCGACCGTGATGGTGTTCATCGGGTTCCTGGTCCTGTAGGGCATCGTCCCGGCCATACTGGTCAGCACATGCCGCTCCGGCTAGCATCCTGCAAATCACTCGCCCGGGCTCGAGCCCGGGCATTTGCGCAGGAGCCAAGCATGCACGCCTTTCTTCCCTTCAATCTCGACGACATCATTGCCGAAGAGGACGCACCGGCTTCCGAAAAGGTCCTCTCCGGCGACCCGCGCTTCACCACGTGGCTGGTCGAGGCGACAGACAAGGAAACGCTTTTTACCGGGGTCTGGCAATGCACGCCGGGCGCCTGGCGCATCTCCTATGACGAATGGGAATTCTGCTCCATCCTCTCCGGCCGTTCGAAGCTGACCGACAAGGACGGCAACACGCGCGACATCGGCCCGGGCGACAGCTTTGTCCTGCAGCCGGGTTTTTCGGGCGTCTGGGAAGTTCTGGAGACGACGCGGAAACTGTTCGTCATCCGGTTGCCGGGGTAGGGGGATGGGGTGTTCAAAGGGAAGGGAAGGGGCCTGCAGCGGACTGGCGGTTTAAATAGCAAAGACGTTCAATAGCTGTCGATATTGTTGCGGGCCGATCGCCGGTTTCGACCCTGTCGAGGCCGTTCTTCGGCAAAAGCTGAAGTGGCTACCGCTGACATTGCAGACCACCGGACATTGTGAACAGAAACGGCACTATCCTCGGGGTGATGACGTATGAGCCAGACTTCATGCTCGGGCAAACCGGTCGACGCGGAAAGTTTTCTTCGCCTTGCAGCTCTTTGGGCGGCCGATTGTGCAGACATGGCGCTCGCAGTATTTGAAGGTGAGGAGTGCGGAGACAATCGACCCCGGGACGCCATCATGGGCGCTCGAAAATTCGGACATGGTGGCCCGCGAAATAAAATGCTGCGTCAACTCGCATGGGCGGCTCATGCTGCCGCCAAAGAGAGTGACACGCAATTCGCAAAATATGCTGCGCGCTCCGCGATGTTGGCGGCAGCGGTGGCTTATACTCATATAGAATTGAAGCTGGGCAGCCAGGGTATTCGTCAAGCCAGGCACGTATTGGGGCCGGCTGTCTATGCGGCCCTGGCTTGCGAGGTCGTCTCCGAAAGCCGGGCTGGGGTCGCAAATAAAAAGTTACAGATCGCGGCCGACATCGCGCCAGCAGAAGTGGGAATTCTTTTGCTGCGTTTTCCCCCACAGCCTCAAGGCTCTACGCGTCCAGGCCAACTCTTTCATCATCTCGACACCAATTTGAGGCTGGCTTCTGCGAGATGGTGAAAAGTCACCAGCCCACATTCCACTCCAATCCGACTTTGAATCGACCTGAGCGCAAAGCCTGCCCTTGAAGCATCTCCAAAGCACCCGGAACGGCAATGGCACGCATCCCTGTTTTGGGTGCCGTGACCGGAGTGCCATTTGTCATCTTTACGAGACCACAACATTACGCCGGTGTTTGTCGATGCGTTTGCCAGTTGCCGCCACAAGGGCGATTGCAACCAGGGCCGCACCGGCAACGGCGTATGCGGCCGAACTCCAGCCAAAACGCTCGATTGCGGTGCCGACGGCCGTCGGACCAAGGATTTGTCCCAGGTTGTTGCCTTGTATGATCAATCCGAGGATCACCGGAACCTGACCAGCCGTCGGAGCGACAATTGGCGCGGAAGACAGGATCGTCGCCGGGATCAGCCCGCCAACGGCCGAGAACAGCATGCAAAGAGCAAACGTCGCTGCAGCGGGCAGCAAAGGCAAAAATATGCCGAAACTGGCCAAGCCCATGGTTACGCTGGCACCGGTGAGCAATACTGCACGACTGACGCCACGGGACAGCAGAAGACCCGCCGCCAGATTTCCAGACACATTCACAGCGGAAGCGAGAGCGCTCAACAGTCCGGCAGTCTGGTGGGAGACACCCATTTGCTCCATCAGCAACACAGGCAGGAAGCTGAACAGAGCAAAAAAAACATCAGACTGTAAAGTGCGAACGTGCCGGCAAGAGCGACCGGCACCCCGGCGTGAAACACAGAAACCGTATCGGATTGCAGTTTGCGCCACGACCAGGGGTGACGTTGGTCATCGACCGGAACCACCCATGGCACAAGCACGCAGATGATCAAGGTGAGCAGGCAGCTCGTCCACCAAATCATCCGCCAATCCCCGAACAGGGGGCCGGTCAGCATCGCAATCGCCATGCCGACAGGCATGAAGCAACTCCAAAGGGCAAAAGCCAAATCACGGTCGGAGGATTTCGCGACACGGCTCAGGATCGAGGGTGCTGCAACTGTTACAAGGAGGAAGCCGGCACCTTCGATGACGCGGGCAAGCAAGAGCCCCGACATACCTGAAACCACCGCACCAAGACCCGACCCAAACACTGTCGTCAGCAATCCGATTATCAATAGTCGCCTGCCGCCGAAACTGGCGGCAAGCGCGCCTGTCGGAATACCGCCCACGAGCCCGAGAACCGCAAAGATCCCCGTCAACCAGCCGATGGCCACCAGGCCAATCCCGAGATCTGATTGCAGCAATGGGGCGGCGATGGCCGCTTTCCCGACCTGCAACGCCGTAACGATACCGGCACCGACGATCACAAACACCGCCAACCAACGGGTGCGCGGCGGCTCCAAGGTAAAGGCAGAGGCTGTCATGCGGCTGCTCTCGCCTGCCGGCCAATAGCCAGGGCCAAAGCGATCCCGGCGACGTGTCGCCCTTGGAAGCGGGCGCCTTCCAGTTCGTTTTCACTTGGTTGGCGATCACCGCCGTTGCCATCATCGGCCAGCGTGGACGCTCCATAAGGAGAACAGCCGGTGATCTCGTCCATCCGCATCTGTCCCTTGAAGGTGTAGGGTAGACCGACGACCATCATCCCAAGATGGAACAGGACAGTCTGTGTCGACTGTATGGTGGTTTCCTGACCACCGTGCTGGCTGCCTGTAGAGGTAAAGACGCTGCCAACCTTGCCGACCAGCTTGTCTTCAAACCAAAGGCCACCGGTCTGATCGAGGAAGTTCTTCATCTGGGAAGCCATCGTGCCGTAACGTGTCGGCGTACCAATGATAATGGCATCGTAGTCAGCAAGCTCGGACACTCTGGCGACCGGTGCCTGCTGGTCGACCTTGTAGCCGGATTTGCTTGCTACAGCGTCCGGGACAAGTTCAGGAACCCGTTTCACGTCGGCAGTGGCGCCAGCCTGGCGAGCACCGTCGGCGACCGCTGCCGCCATCGTCTCGATGTGACCGTAAGACGAATAATAAAGTACCAGTATTCTGGCCATGGTTGCACCTTGCTTCGGTTTATGGAACGCCAGCAAAATGCCTTTTTTAACTGCTCTATCTAAGTGATATAATTTGCATCAAAACGATCAATAGAGGTGATCATGCTGGATGCGCTGACGCTCGATCAGATGCGAACATTTGTTGCCATTGCTGACAGCGGAAGCTTCCGGGCGGCCGCACAGTCGTTGTCGAGGGTCCAATCCGGCGTGAGTGTCGCGATCGCCAATCTTGAAGCACAACTTGGTGTCGAATTGTTCGACCGTTCCGGACACCGGCCGGTTTTGACCCGGCAAGGCCAAATGCTGCTTGGCAGCGCAAGAGATATTCTCCTGCGCGTCGATGTGCTGCGGGCCAAAGCCCGCGGATTTGCAGCGGGCGTGGAAACGGAACTCGGGATCGCAGTGGACACTCTCTATCCATTGCAGAAGGTCGGAACAGCAATTTCGCAAATGCGGGACAGCTTTCCCCCGGTCTCTGTGCGGGTTCTGGTCGAGCCCCTGGGCGGCCCGCTCGAGGCTTTGAGGCAGAGGCGTTGTGCACTGGCGGTGATGGTTGGCGAAGATTTTCGGGATCCGCGTATTAAGTTCGACGCGCTGACGTCCATCGTCCAGGTCGCGGTGGTGGCCGCAGAGCATCCACTCGCCAAAGGCAAGGGTGGCAGGGCCCCGGAAGCTCTGGATCTTGCGGACCATCTTCAGATTGTCTTGACCGACCCTTCCCCGATATCCGCCGGACGTGACTTTGGCGTTATCTCGCCGCAGACCTGCCGCGTGAACACGCAAGATGCCAAGTACAACCTCATTCTTGGCGGCCTTGGCTGGGGGCGGCTGCCTTTGTGGCTGGTAGAGCGCGATCTCGAACAGGGACGGCTGGTCAGGCTTTATGTGAGTGCTCTTGGCCGCAACGGTGAAGTCGCGGCGCAAGCCTATGTTGCCCATCGTCTCGATGAAACGATGGGGCCGGCGGCAAGGCATCTTGCAGATGTCCTGATCAGCCTGCATTCGGATGGCGCGTGACTGACAAACTGAAATGCACTGTCACGTCCTCGGCACTCTGCCGCTCCTAAACCAGAAACGGATACCCGCCTTCCAGCTTCAACAGCGCGATCTTGGTATCGGTGCCACCGGCGCCGGAATAACCGCCGAGGCCGTTGGCCGACAGTATGCGGTGGCAGGGGATGACGATGGGGATCGGGTTGGCGCCGCAGGCCTGGCCGATCGGCTGGCCGTAGGTGTCGAGTTCCCTGGCAAGGTCGCCATAGGTGCGGGTCTCGCCATAGGGGATCGCCAGCATTGCGCGGAAGACGGCCTGGTGCAGCTCGCCGCCCTTCGGGGCCAGCGGCAGGTCGAAGGACTTCAGATCGCCGGCGAGATAGGCTCGAAGCTGACGGGCCGCTTCTTTCAGCAAAGGTGTTTCTTCTTTGCCCGCAGCGCCGTTCCAGTGTATCTGGGTGATTGCGCCGTCATATTCCGTTATGGAAAGGCGCCCCAGCCAAGTGTCTATTTCTGCAACAGGCATCATCGTTCCCGTGACCGTTGTTACCTAGGTAGTGGGCCCTGGGTCACAACTCAACCGGGTCAAGCCGTCGAAGCTGGCCGCACGGTCCGCATCATTTGTGGACACTCCACCGAAAGGGCCGCCTTCCATGGCGCATGACAGTCAGGAACGCCCGTCCGGATCGCCGGCCGCCGCACCTCTGGCCGGCATCGGTCTCATCGTTCTGGCCTGCCTCAGTTTCTCCGTTCTGGATGCCACGGCGAAATACATGTCCACCAGTCTGCCGACACTGCAGATCGTCTGGGTTCGGTTCGTCAGTCATGTGTTGCTGACGCTGGTTCTGTTCCAGGTCTGGCGAAAACCCTCGCTCCTGAAGACGAGACGGCCGGGGTTGCAGCTCGTGCGCGCCTTCTGTCTGCTCGGCACGACCATCTGCAACTTCATGGCCGTCCGCTATCTGCAGCTTGCCGAGACCATGGCGATCATGTTCGCCGGTCCCTTCGTCATCACCGCGCTAGCCGGTCCGATGCTGGGCGAATGGGCGGGCGCGCGGCGCTGGGCAGCGATCGTCGTTGGCTTCCTGGGGGTGCTGGTGGTCACGCAGCCCGGCATCGGCGGCATGCACTGGGCGGCGATCTATTCGGTCGCGGCCATGACCTTCTATGCTTTTTACGCGCTGTTGACGCGTCAGCTGACGGCGACCGACGGCTCCGCAGGGCTTCTGATCATTTCCGGTATCGTTGCGGCAGTCGCCATGACGCCGGCGGGACTAACGGTCTGGCAGACGCCGCCCGATGCCTGGACCTGGATGCTGCTCTTTGCCACCGGCGTCTTCGGAGCCGGGGGGCATTTCCTCTTCATCATGGCGCACCGCATCGCGCCGGCACCGGTGCTCGCGCCTTTCATCTACACGCAAATCGTCTGGATGATCGCGCTCGGCTACCTGGTCTTCGGCGACGTGCCGTCGTTCACAACCCTGCTTGGCGCTGCCATTGTCGTCGCCTCCGGCCTTTATATTCTCTACCGGGAGCGGGTGAAGGAGATCTGATCCCGGCATCTTGCCTGTCCACCTCCCTCAAGGGTGGTTGACGCGATTGGCGACTTCCAGTCTTAATACCGGCTGGCGCCCTGCCGGACCTTTCCGGCGATGGCAGGGGTCCGCCGGTCAGCAAGGATCGCCACGCCTGGGGGAGGTATGGGATGGACTTGAACCGCCGCATGTTTTTGACGGGGGCTGCTTCGGTGGCCGGAACGCTGGTTCTGCCGCACGCCGCCAATGCCAATGCAGCCGCCAACGCCTATTTCAACGGCTACCAGCCCGATGGCGACTTTCAGTACAGGCGCACGAACTTCAACAAGATCGACCCTGTCTGGCACCGCCAGATGGTGAAGTATTTCAGCAACGAGCCGCCCGGCACCGTTGTCGTCGATACCAACAACCACTTCCTTTACTGGGTCTGGGAGAACAACACCGCCCTGCGTTACGGCGTCGGTGTGGGGCGCGAAGGTTTCCAGTGGTTCGGCCGGGCGCGGATCGACCGCAAGCAGTTGTGGCCACGCTGGGTGCCGCCACCGGAAATGCTGCAACGCCAGCCGGACCTGCCGCGGATGGTCGAGGGCGGATCGCCCAAAAACCCGCTTGGCCCGAGGGCTCTTTATCTTTACCGGGACGGACGCGATCTCGGGTACAGGCTGCACAGCACGCTGGAACCCTGGAGCATCGGGCATGACGTCTCCAGTGGCTGTATCCGCATGTTCCCCGAGGATGTTATCGATCTCTACCAGCGCTGTCCCAAGGGGACGGGTGTCCTGGTTCTGGAGCATCTTGGCGCAAATGCCGGCTGAAGCCGGTGCCGCAGACTGAATCACGAAGAGAAGTGGGGGCTTCCTTGGGAAATAGATTGGGCCGGATCGGCCAGGGCGCGTTTGTCGCCTGCATGCTTGCCTTTGGTCTTGCCGGCTGCAACAGCGCCGGCCTGACGTCGCCGGACGTGACAAATGCTCCGGCCGCCGGATTCGGTAATATCTCGTCAGGCTCGGAGGAAGAGTTCATCCTCAATGTCGGCCGCCGGATCTATTTTGAAGAAGGCTCGGCTGTCGTCTCCGAAGAGGCCCTTATCACGATCAAGAACCAGGCGCAGTGGCTGAAGAAGAACAAGAAGTGGCTGGTCAAGATCCAGGGTCATGCGGACGATCCGGGCAGCGAGGCTGCGCAAAAGACCCTGTCCACCCAGAGGGGCGATGCCGTCATGGCCGAATTCGTCAAGCTCGGCGTCAACCCCAAGCGCATGTGGGTCAAGGGCTATGGCGTGGAGCGGCCGGTGACGGACTGCGACAAACTGACCTGTCAGTCACAGAACCGCAGGGTGGTCGTCAACTTGAGGGAAGAGTTCGACGACTCCGCTCCAGCGGCTTTGCGCTAGTGGTTCGATTCTGACATTTGCATCCCCCTGCTGCTAGCGCCGGAGCAAATGTCAGAATCATAAGAACCACTAGATAAATATATGATTCTAGTGGAGCTTTTGAATTTGACATTTGAGCACCAGCCTAGCCGCGACCGGGACTCAAATGTCAAATTCGCTCCACTAGATCAGCGGACGCACAACCGGGTCCGGTTGAGTGTCCAAAGCTGATCGATCTTAAGGTGGTAGAGCATCTTAGGTGCGTTCTCCTGAACGCACGATGCTCTCTCTCTGACGCCGGCTTTGCGGGACGGAAACTCAGAAAACGCAAAAAACCTGTTTACCCCGGCGGCAGAGGTCTATAACGGTCTCTGCCATTGCCGCTGCGGTCATCGAGAAATAGGAATGTCTGAAGACAACGGTTCCCCTCCCTCCCAGCCGGAATTTCCGCAAAAGCCGGGCAAAAGGCTAACTCTCGGACATATTGCCGACCAGCTCGGGATATCCACGGCCACCGTGTCGCTGGCGCTGCGGGACAGTCCGCTTGTCGCCGAAGAGACACGGGTGAAGGTCAAGCAGACCGCCGAAGAGATCGGTTACATCTACAATCGCTCTGCCGCGTCGCTGCGCACCGCGCGCAGCCAGATCGTCGGTGTCGCGGTCCACGACATCCTGAACCCTTATTTCGCCGAAGTGTTTTCCGCGCTTGAGGATGTCCTCGAAGAGCAGGGGCAGATGATCTTCATCTGCAACCATCGCGACGACGTCAAACGCCAGCGTGCCTTCGTCAACACGCTGCTGCAGCACCGGGCCGACGGCCTGATCCTGTGTCCCTCCGTCGGCACCTCGGCAGAGGAAATCAACCGGCTGGTGGACCAGGGCATTCCGGTGACGCTTGTGGCGCGCGAAGTCCCCGGCGTCTGGGCGCCCTGCGTGCGCGGCGACGACCTGGCCGGCACCTACCAGATCACCAAGCATCTCATCAAACAGGGGCACAAGGACATCGCCATGGTCGGCGGGCGGCGGGAAAGCTCCACCGGGCGCTTTCGCAATGCCGGCTGGCGCAAGGCACTGGAAGAAGCCGGCATCGACCCTGCGGGCCAGCTGGACCTGCCGGAGCTGATGACCCAAGCGGACGGACGGGCAGCCGTGCCGAAGATCATGGAGGCAGAGCGCCGGCCGACAGCCATCGTCGGCTTCAACGATCTGGTCGCGCTTGGCATGATGACCACCTTCCGCCGCGCCGGCATCGAACCGGGGCCGGATATGGCGATCACAGGTTATGACGATATCGACGGCGCGGATGCCCGCACGCCCGCGCTGACGACCGTCTCGGCCCAGCCGGACAAGATCGGCCGCCTGGCGGCCCTCACCCTGCTGCGCCAGATCGCAGGCGACCGGGTCCCGAATACACCCATCGTCATCGAACCGGAAGTGCGCATCCGCGAAAGCTCGCCGCCTCCGGGTGTGCGCCTGGCACCGAAGCTGGCTGAGTAAAACGGGCGGCTGGGGCTGCCCTCAGCTTACACCTTCCACGAATATCCTCGCCACCGTCCTCCCGGCCAAGCGAAGTGTGAGCCGGGACCGGGGAAGCATGGAGCGGGGGTCTTTTTCGTTTGATCGCAAATCTTTCGGCTCTCCGGTCCCGGATCTTCGATGCGCGGCGTCCGGGATGACGAGAAGAGAGGTGTTGCAAAGAAAAACGGGCGGCAAATGCCGCCCGTTTCATTGTGGGGTGCTGTCCTTCAGCGTGGCTCGTCCTTCAGCCCCTTGAAGATGGCGTAGCAGGCCAGCAGCAGCACGATGGTGAAGGGGAAGCCCGTCGAGACCGCCATGGCCTGCAGGGCGCCGAGGCCGCCGCCGAGCAGGAGCGCGATGGCGACGAGGCCCTCGAAGGTGCACCAGAAGACGCGCTGGGGCACGGGGGCGTCGACCTTGCCGCCGGCGGTGATGGTGTCGATCACCAGCGAGCCGCTGTCCGACGACGTCACGAAGAACACGATCACCAGGACGATGCCGATGAAGGAGGTGATCGAGGCCATCGGCAGGTCGGCGAGCATGCCGAACAGCGACAGTTCCGGGCTGTAGCTGGCAATCACATACTGATGCACCTTGCTGCTGTCCGGATTGGTCAGGACCTGTTCGATTGCCGTGCCGCCGAAGGCCGTCATCCAGATCACGGAGACAATCGTCGGGATGATGAGCACACAGACAATGAACTCGCGCACGGTGCGGCCGCGGCTGACCCGGGCAATGAACATGCCGACAAACGGCGACCAGGAGATCCACCAGGCCCAGTAGAAGGACGTCCAGCCCTGGCGGAAGCCGTCATCCTCACGGCCGAAGGGCATGGACAGCGGCACGATCTCCTTGCCGTAGGCAAAGAGGTTGGCGACGAAATCGGTTGCCAGGGTGGCCGTTGGGCCGGCGGCGATGACAAAGACCAGCAGCAGCGCGGCGATCATCATGTTGATCTCCGACAGCACCTTGACGCCGCCGTCGAGCCCGCGCAGCACCGAGATCAGGGCAACCGCCGTGATGCCGATGATGAGCACCACCTGTGCCGTCACGCTGACTGGAATACCGAAGACGAAGTCGAGACCGGCGTTGGCCTGCTGTGCGCCGAAGCCGAGCGAGGTTGCCAGGCCGAACAGGGTCGCGAAGACGGCGAGGATGTCGATGACGTGTCCCGGCCAGCCCCAGGTGCGTTCGCCGAAGATCGGGTAGAACACCGAGCGCATCGTCAGCGGCAGGCCCTTGTTGAAGGAAAAGAGCGCCAGCGCAAGTGCCACCACAGCGTAGATCGCCCAGGGGTGCAGGCCCCAGTGGAAGATGGTGGCAGCCATGCCCATCGCCTTGGCGGCAGCGACATTTTCCTCAATCAGATTGCCGTCGGCATCGAACGGGGAAGGCACGCCGACCGGCTCGGAAAAGGCCATGTGATAAACCGGCTCCAGCACGCCGAAAAACATCAGCCCGATGCCCATGCCGGCGGCAAAAAGCATCGCGAACCAGCCGAAATAGCTGTAGTCCGGGTCGGCGTCCTTGCCGCCGATGCGCACGTTTCCGAGGGGTGTCACGATCAGCGCGAGACAGACGAGAACGAAGATGTTGCCGGAGATGATGAAGAACCAGTCCAGGTTCGACGTCAGCCATTTGCGCATGGCATCGAAGATCGGCCCGACTTCGGTCTGGAAGGCAAGTGTCAGGAAGACGAAGGCGACGATCGTCAGGCCGGAGATCAGGAAGACCGGATTATGGATGTCGAGATCGAACGGACCGACCGAGGTTTCGATATTGTCCTGGCCGATCTCGTATTCCGTATCGATGAGATTGGCGGCACCGTCCGGACCCGGGATGCCCTGGTTATTGGCGCTGTCACTCATGGGCGCGCTCCTTGTGTGTAATTGTTTTGTTATCTGACGAGAAAGACAGAGACATCCGCATGCGCCGCGATGCGGCCGCCGTTCGACGGCCAGATATGGTCTGGCAGATGCGGGATATGGGTCGCCATCACGACGAGGTCCGCGCCGCATTCGTGCACGGCCTTCAGCAGGCCGTCTTCCAGTTCAACGGCAGGGTCGTGAACAAAAACTTCGTGGCCGGTGGCGTCGATACCGTGAAGTCGGCCCTGCTCTGTCGCATAGGACGCGAGCTTGTTGCGAAACTCTTCAGGCGTATGGGCAAGCGCACCGGGCGCATTGGAAGTTACAGCTGCAAATACAACCGCAATATTGTCGGCTTTCGCCAGGTTTGCCCCCGCCTGAACGGATTTTTCAAGTTTATCCGCATGGCGTAGGTCAATAGGAATGAGTATTTTTTTGAACAAATGTCCCTCCCTGAGTGATAACGACTAAAATATTTTGATATCAAGTCGTTGGTATCATCACGCGGAGGGTCCGCACAGGCATTGAATGATATTGTTTTGTTACTTGTTCCGCTCCGCTGTGGCTCAGAATACTGTCGCACAAATGGTAACGAGCGTCAAAAGAACGGCAGAAACAGGTGCCGTTACGACACCCGTGCAAGAAATGACAGCAACCTGGAAACCGGTTCATGGAGAGGCAGCGGCGAACGTCAAAGCCCTTCGCCGCTGCGCTTCAATTCCGCCGTGGGTCGCCTGGTTACAACACCGGAGATTTTTCCGGCTGTAACGCCTTGTGGGCGACGCATTTGTTGCGGCCGGTCGACTTGGCTTCGTAGAGCGCCATGTCGGCCTTCTGCATCAGGGTCGAGAATTCGACATCCTCGCGGGCGGCCGAGGCAAGGCCCATGCTGCAGGTAACGGTCTGCGCGACCACGTCATGCTGACACTCCTGCATGATTTTCAGCCGCAGGCGCTCGCAGACCAGCATGGCGTCGTCCATGGTGGTGTTGTGCAGGATCATGCAGAATTCCTCGCCGCCGACCCGGCCGAAGACGTCGACCGCGCGCAGGGCGCCGCCGACAATATCGGCGAATTTCTTCAAGACTTCGTCGCCGGTGGCATGACCATGCAGATCGTTGATCTGCTTGAACTTGTCGATATCCATCATGACTGCCGTGAACGGCCGCTTGGTGCGGCGGAATCGCTGCACTTCCGTGTTGGCCTGTTCCAGGAAGGCGCGGCGGTTGAGGATCTGGGTCAGGTCGTCGACGCTGGCGACGCGCTCCAGGTTGATCTTGGCATTCATAAGCGCCTGATGATCGCGCTGGCGGGCTATCTCGTGGCCGATCCAGTCGGCGAACTGACGCACGATCTGCAGGTCGGACGGTGTGAAGTTACGCTTGCGGATTTCGGAATCGGTGAAGTTGATCGTGCCATGCACCTCGCCATCCACAAGCAGCGGTGCGCCGATATAGGTCTCGAGCTTGAAGATTTCGTAGCAGGGATGCTTTGCGAAGGTGGAAGAGGCAGCGTTGGAAGTGGCAACTGCATCATCGGTGCGAAGGGTCAGATTGCAATAGGTATCCTTCAGCGGGAAGGAGGTCCCGGGAACAAGCTCGCCGTTGGGGCTCTGGGCGTGGGTAACCGTGTAATGGTCGTCGATCACATGACTGATAATGCCGAAAGGCACCTCGAAATGCTCGGTGCCAAGGCGCAGGATTTCCGCGATCTTGTCCTCGTGTCCGAGTTCCCGTGTCGATGTGATGGCATAGAGTTCTGCCAGGGTCCGTTCCGTTTTCTTCCGGTCGGTAATGTCGGAAATCAGAACGACGATGCCGAGGACGTTGCCGTCCTCGTCGATGCGCGGATTGCAATCCACAAGACATTCACGGGTAATGCCGTCCGGGAAGTGGAAGCATGTTTCAGTTGAGACCTTCTCTCCCTTCTGGGCGGCCATGAACATCGCGCGCGCATTTTCGCGCTCTTTCCAAGGCAGGCGGTCGCGCAGACGGGTCCCGATCAGGTTTTCGGCTTCGTCGTTGAACCAGGCGCAGCCGGTTTTGTTGATAAAGACACAATTGCCGTCCAGGTCCACGTCCATGACGCTGGCAACGATACTGTCGGCCATCAGGCTGAGGTTCTGGTAAGCGTTTTCCGCCTCTGCCCTGGCCTTTTTCAGCTCCGTGATGTCGGTTCGAATTCCGGCTATGCCACCACGGCGGGTGCGCATTTCGGAAATCCGGATCCATCGCCCGTCGCTGAGATTCTGCTCGAGAACAGCACCGTCAGCCGCCAGATGCCGCTCGAGGCGTTCTGCTAGCCAATCTTCCGCACCCAGACCGCCGGTATCGTATTGCTTCCGGTTGAGGCCGAAACGCAGAATGTCCTCAAAGCGGTTGCCAGGGAACATCGACGGTGCGGACGGTGCATAAATTTCGCGGTAGGTATCGTTGCAGATGATCAGCCGGTCTTCCTTGTCGAAGATTGCAAAGCCTTCGCTGATTGCATCCAGCGCGTCCTCGAGCGTCAGCGCAATGTCGCTCAGTTTGCTTTCAAGAGCCTTTCGTTCGCTTTGATCACGGGCGATAAAGAGGAGACCGCTCAGGCATTGATCTGTATCGAAGAGAGGCGCGCTGACCACTTCCACGGAAGCCGTGGTGCCGTCCTCCAGAACGAGTTCGACTGCGTACGCCTTGCGATTCCGATGGTCCGTCGGGACTTGATAAAGTTCGGCCATCTGTTCGTACTGACTGGGGTCCGCAAAAAAGCGTTTCGTCGTAGAGCCAACGATATCGTGGCTCTTGCCGCGAAGCAGTTTCTCCATCGCTTCATTGATGAAAATTATGGTTCTTTCGGCATTGGTGACGAGAACACATTCGTTCAAGGCACCGAAGGACTGTTCAAGATCCAGAACTATGCTCTCTGCCATTTGTGTCCCCGTTGTCTCGCCTTCGCTTGGGCTTGTCCCTTATTGAAGACAATAAAAGTTTAATAAAAGGGATACGCAAAGGAAGACTCGTGGAAGAAGTTGATCTCGTTAACCTTGTGCCGGGGTTGCGATTGGTAATAGTGCTTATTGTTCAAGTCGTGGTGCTGTCTTTGAGGAAGTTGTCGATCCTCTTCAACGCCTCACGAATGTTGCCGACCGAATTTGCGTAAGACAATCTGATGTAACCCTCGCCCAATATTCCGAAATCCGGACCGCCTATGACGGCAACACCTGCCTCCTCCAGCAGAGCCGAGGCCAGCGCCTTGGCTTTCCAGCCGGTGTTCTCGATATTGGGAAAGGCGTAGAACGCGCCGAGCGGCGTCCGGCAGGAGAGATTGCCGATGGCGTTGAGGCCAGCAACCGTCACCTTGCGCCTTTCGTCGAAGGCCGCGACCATTTCACTGACGGCTGTCTGCGGTCCGGTGAGCGCTTCCAGGGCGGCGAACTGGGCCGGAGCGTTGACGCAGGACCAGGCATTGACGGCGAGCTTGCGCGCCTTGCCGATGAGGCTGTCCGGCCAGAGCGAGAAGCCCAGACGCCAGCCGGTCATGGCATAGGTCTTGGACCAGCCGTCAAGCAGGATCAGCCGGTCATGCAGGGTCTCGAAGGTGAGGAGGGAGACATGCGACATGCCGTCATAGGTCATCTGCGAGTAGATCTCGTCGGACAGGACCGCGACGTCGGGGAACCGTTCCAATCCGGCGACAAGTTTTTCGATTTCGGCGCGCGGTGTCACGCCGCCGGTCGGATTGGCAGGCGAATTGAGGATCAGGAGCCTGGTCTTGTCCGTGATGAGGGACAGCGTTTCCTCGGCTGAGAAGGCAAAGTTGTTTTCTTCGCGGATCGGCACCGGCACCGGCCGGGCACCGGTAAACTCGATCATCGAGCGGTAGATCGGAAAACCGGGATCCGGATAGAGGATCTCGGCGCCCGGTTCGCCGAACATCAGGATCGCCATGAACATGGTCACCTTGCCGCCGGGAACGATCAGCACATTGTCCGGGTTTGTCTCCGTGCCGTGGCGCCTGAGTAGGTCAGCGGACACCGCCTCGCGCAGGGGGGCTATACCGGTGGCCGGTGTGTAGCCGTGCTGGCCGTCACGCAGGGCCTTGACTGCTGCCTCGACGATATTGTCCGGGGTCCTGAAATCCGGTTGGCCGATGCCCAGATTGATGATGTCGCGCCCCTGGGCGGCGAGCTCCGTCGCACGGGCCAGCACGGCAAAGGCGTTTTCCTCGCCGATGCGGTCAAATCCGCTGATCGTCTGCAGCATTCCGGTCTCTCCCCGAGGGCTCTTCGGCGTTTTCGCAGGTCCGCCAGCATGGTCGGGGCTGACGGTACTGCGGCGTCAAGGGCCTTGGAAAGGCTGAAAAGAGGGGAAAGCGTTCGGGCGAGGCACTTCACCGGTGGGGAGGCGAGCGATGGGCCAGCAGCTCTGCCGGCCTTATACCAACCTCAACACATAGGAACCCATCTGACCGCGTTGCGCCGCTTGAACGGCCAGCCAGGCCGTCCTGCGCAACGCGCCTTGCCGGCAAACCGGAACAGCACCATCAGATGGGTTCCTATGTGTTGAGGTTGGTATTAGGGTTTCGCGGGTTGCCAAAGTTCGATCGGATTGCCCTCCGGATCGTGGATCCGGGCAAACCGGCCAACTTCCGAGTCCCATTCGGCCCGGGTTTCCACCGCGATGCCGCTTTCCGTCAACTTTCTGATGAAGCCGTCGAGGTCATCGACCCGGAAATTGATCATCCATTGCTGTTCCGCGCGCCCGAAATAATCGGTGGTCGCAGAGAAAGGCCCGAAGATGGTCATCCCCGCCTCCTGCTGCCACACAGACTTCTGCAGGTTGTCGATGCCGAGATGGGTCTCATACCACTCCGCGAGCCCGGCCGGGTCCGCTGACCTGAAGAACACGCCACCAATTCCAACGACTTTCGGCATGAGTTGCTCCCTTGATAAAGACGGTGATGCAGGCAAGAGGCGAAGGTGTCCCGATGGCGTTTCGCGCCGGTGCAGGTCAAATGACTAAAGTCCTTCGCGACGGCGATCGACTATATCTATCCACTGATCACCTTGGTGAAAAACCGGCGCATGTCGGCGACAAGCAAGTCAGGCGCATCGAGGGCCGCGAAGTGCCCGCCGTGCGGCATTTCCGTCCAGTGAACGATGTTGTTCGAACGCTCGGCGAAGTTGCGCACAGACCGGAAATCGTTGGGGAACACGGCAACGCCGGTTGGTGTCGGGTTGTCCACCTCGCGATAACCTGCGCCTGTTTGCGTGTCTTCGAAATAGACGTTCGCCGCAGATCCGCTGGTCGCCGTGAACCAGTAGATGGCGTTGTTGGTCAGATAGCGCTCCCGGTCCACTTGATCGACGCCACTTCCCTCAAAACCAAACCACAGTTCGGCATTCCAGGCCAGCTGGCCGAGTGGCGAGTCGACTAGTGCAAAGGCAAGTGTGCCGGGGCGCTTCGACTGGATGGCCTGGTATCCGCCGTATTTTTCAAAGGAGGCCAGGTTCGCCATTCCCTCCAGCTCGAAGGGGGAGAGTTTCTCCATCTCGCCTGGTTGTCCCGCGGGAAAGGCGAAGATCTGCAGAAGGTGCGTGCCGGCAAGACCTTCAGGTGCGAGGATGCCGAGTTCGCGGCCGACGAGAGCACCCGCATCCCCTCCGTGAGCACCGTAGCGTCCGTATCCCAACCCTTTCATCAGCGTATCCCAGGTCTTTGCCGTTTTGGCACTGTCCCAGCCCGGCGATGTCATCGGACCGGAAAACCCGAAGCCCGGCAGAGATGGAATGACAAGGTCAAAAGCAATCGACGGGTCCAGTCCGTGCGCTTGCGGATCGCTCAAGGGGCCAATCAGGTCGATGAATTCGATGAAGCTGCTGGGCCAGCCGTGGCTGAGGATCAATGGAAATGCGTCGGGCACCGGCGACTTGATATGCATGAAATGGATCGGCTGACCGTCGATCTCCGTCATGAAGTGAGGGAACCGGTTCAGCTCGCGCTCATGCGTCCGCCAGTCGTAAGCGGTCCTCCATTGGTCGGCGAGTTCCCGGATCAGACCGGCCGGCTGGCCGCGTGACCAGTCACCGGTGATGGCAGCGGGCCACCGTGCCTTTTCCAGGCGATCTTTCAGGTCTGCAATCGCCTCGTCGCCGATCTGGATCTTGAACGGTTCTGCGGTGAACACCGGGTATTCCTCCTGTGATAGCGAAAGGGCGGGGCTGTTTGCGAGTGAAGCGGCAAGCGAAATCGCGCCGCCGCTGAAGGCGCGCCGGGTAATTGTCATGTCCTGACGAGGTAGAACCCGGCGGGGCACGGGCATCCGTCCCGCCGGAGGCGAAGGTGCTGTCAGACCGTCAATGTGCCGCGCATGACGACGATGCCGGCGCCTGAAATTTCCGGCTCGGGGGAAAGGCCGACCTTCAGGATGCTCCGCCGGCCCATTCTGGTGCCCTGTTCGATCTCGATGCGATCGGAAATCAGGCCTTCGGCTGCGAGGTAGGCTGCAAGCGGGCCGGCTGCGGTGCCGGTTGCCGCGTCTTCCCAAAGCCCGACCGTCGGGTTGAAGAACCGTGCATAGGCCCGGTCCGGCGCGGCAGCAGAAATTGCATAGATGTAGCACCCCTCCGCCGAGGCTGTGTCCAGGACCTTCAGAAGCGCTTTTGCTGCCGGATCGGCGCGGTCGACCGTCGCGGCATCGCGAAGACGTACCAGGAGGTGCCCTGCGCCTGTATTCGCGACACGCGGCGCAGGGGTTGAAAGAACATCTTCCGGGGCGAGGCCCAGTGCCGCCGTCAAGGGCGCAAGGTCTCTCAGTTGAGTCCCCAACTTGAGCGGGGCCTGCTTCATCCGGCCGTGGATGCGGCCTTCCATCGGCCGCAGTTCGATCGGTAGTACCTCCCCCGCGATTTCCTGCCGGAACTGACGCGGGGCAGAGATCGTGCCGAATTTGCCGCTTTCGGCAAGCCAGAGCCAAGCACCGAGTGCATTGTGGCCGGCTCCGCCGACTTCGGCTCCAGCCGCGGTGAAGGACCGGAGTTTGAGGTCCGCTCGCTCGCTGTGCATGACGAAGGTGGTTTCCGCCTGGTTGAACTCGCTCGCGATCCGCCGCATCTGGCTCTCGGAGAGCCCGTCGGCATCTTCCACGACTGCAAGCGGATTGCCGCTCAGCGGGGTGTCGGCGAACACGTCGATGAGGCCGGCGGCGTGGGCAGCACTGTTCGATTGCGAGGACATGGCCTTGCTCCTATCTTTGCGATGGCGCTGACTGTGCACCGGACGGCCTCACGCGCAAAACGCGCATTGCTTGCCTGATTGACAAGGGAAACTAATCATTCGTCCCTCACTTGAATCCCTTCGCATCCTGGAAATGTGCGTCAGCATAGGCAGCTTTGCCGGTGCGGCAGATCGTCTGGCCCTTACGCCGGCGGCTGTAAGCCTGCGCATTCGCACGCTCGAGGCGGAACTCGGTCAGCCCCTGTTCAACCGTATCGGCAGACGGGTCGAGCCGACGCCGGCAGCGGCAGCGCTGGCAATCCGGATCAGGCAGGCCCTGGATGGGATCGGCGAGGCGCTCGATGCATTTCACGCGGCTGCAGCGCCGCTGCGGGTGACGGTACCCCCCGCTTTCGCCGCTCTCTGGCTGGCGCCGAGACTGCCCGGTTATCGTGTGCCGGGATGCGCGGCCATCGAACTCGATATTTCCTCGGATCTGCGGACACCGCCCGCCTTCGATGTCGCCATCCGGACCGGGCGGGGAGGTTGGGACGGACTGGATGAATTTCCGATTGCGCCGGTCGATGTCACGCCGATGGTGGCCCCTTCGCTGCTCGAAGGCCGCAGGCTGGCCGATCCGGAGGATCTTGCCGGGTTCGATCTCCTGCGCCATCCCGACTGGAGCAAATGGTTTGCAATGGCGGAGCGGACAATGCCGAAAGGCCTGCGCTTCACCGGCATCAAATACTCGCTTTTCGAACTGATGGCGGCCGCAGCGGTCGCGGGGCATGGCGTTGCCTTGCTGTCGCCGACGCTCTTCCACCCGCTGATCGACGAAGGCAAGCTCATTGCGCCCTTCTCCACCGTGTTGAAGGGTCCGGACTGGTATTTTGCGCTGATCCGGGAAGGCGATCAGCGCCCGGCGCCGCGAGACTTCTGCACGTGGCTCCGCGAGGAGATCTGCCGGTCCTAGATGTGACGTGCGGGGGGCGCGCGGGAAATACCTGAACAGCACCCCAATCCCTCCAGCCGGTTTCCACAGGCCGGGCTGCAAACGGGAAATTTCACCACCGCCCTCCCAAAGCGGCGGTGTTATGCTTATATTCGCGCCAAAGCGGCCCGCCGGATAGCGGGCACCTTCCCATCCCCTGCCAGGAAATTTAGCGCAATGACTGCGACCCAGGACAGCCAGGCCCAGATCCCCGTCACCGTACTTACGGGCTATCTCGGTGCCGGCAAGACGACCCTTCTCAACCGCATCCTGACCGAGAACCACGGCCAGCGGTACGCGGTGATCGTCAATGAATTCGGCGAGGTTGGCATCGACAACGACCTTCTGGTCGAATCCGACGAAGAAATCTTCGAAATGAACAACGGCTGCATCTGCTGCACGGTGCGCGGCGACCTGATCCGCACAGTGCAGAACCTGATGAAGCGCAAGAATTCCTTCGATGCCATCATCGTGGAGACGACCGGCGTTGCCGATCCGGCACCGGTCGCCCAGACCTTCTTCATGGACGACGACGTGCGCGCCGCCGCAAAGCTCGATGCGGTGGTTGCCGTCGTCGATGCCCGCCACGTGCTGCAGCGTCTGGAAGACACCGAAGAGGCGGAAGACCAGGTGGCCTTTGCCGACGTTATCCTGATCAACAAGACCGATCTCGTCTCCGCCGAGGAACTGGCCGCCGTCGAGGCCCGCATCCGTTCCATCAACCCCTACGCCGTCCAGCATCGCAGCGAGCGCTGCAGCATCGACATTGCCAAGGTGCTTGACCGCGGCGCCTTCGATCTTGACCGTATCCTGTCGCTCGACCCGCATTTCCTGGAGCACGGCCACCACGCCGACGAATGCGGCCCGGATTGCGACCACGATCATCACCACCACCATGAACATGACCACGATCATGAGCACGGACACCATCATCACGGTCACGGTCACGGGCACGATCATGGGCATCACCACCATGAGGAGGATCCGCATTCGGTGAAGAGCATCTCGCTGAAGGCCGGCGACCTCGATCCGAACATGTTCTTCCCCTGGGTCAATCAGGTCACCCAGGTCCAGGGTCCGAACATTCTGCGCATGAAGGGGATCCTGGCCTTCAAGGGCGATCCGCAGCGCTACGTGATCCAGGGCGTGCACATGATCGTCGAGGGCGATCACCAGCGTGACTGGAAGGACGGCGAACAGCGCGAAAGCCGTCTCGTCTTTATCGGCCGCGATCTCAACTGGGATGTGCTGAAAGACAGTTTCCAGGCCTGCGTCGCCCAATAAGGACCTCACGTTTTGCCGACAATTGCACCAGTGGACGCGGACGGCTATGTCGTCCGCGCCGGTTTCCTGAAAGGCTGCGCCTATTTTGCCTCCGGCGAAGGCGAGATCATCTTTTCCGGAACGGGAGAAACCAAGCACCGTCCGCACAAGGCGGGACTGCTGGCGGCCGAGCCTGCCATCGACCGGACGGCTCTGATCACGTCCGGGGACGATGGCTGCATCTATCGGACCGGTGTGGACGGATCTTCCGAACTGGTGGCGGAACGGCCGCGCAAGTGGATCGACCTGATCGCGGCAGGCCCTTCCGGAGCGGTTGCCTTTGCCAGCGGCCGCACAGCCTGGGTGAAGCTCGGCAGCGGTGAGGAAAAGGAATTCGCCCACGACCGGGCAGTTGGCGGTCTTGTCTTCGCGCCCAAGGGCATGCGTCTTGCAGTTTCCCGGTATGACGGGGCGACGCTGTGGTGGGCCGGGACAGCCGGTGCGCCGGTGGAACTTTCCTGGAAGGGCGCGCATCTCGGCGTCAGCTTTTCGCCCGATGGCAAATATCTCGTGACGTCGATGCAGGAGAACGCGCTGCACGGCTGGCGCCTGTCGGACAGCCAGGACATGCGCATGACGGGCTATCCGGCCAAGGTCAAATCCTTCAGCTGGTCGGTGAAGGGGCGCTACCTTGCGACCTCCGGCGCCAATGCCGCGATCCTGTGGCCCTTCTTCGGCAAGACCGGGCCGATGGGGCAGACGCCGCTGCAGCTCGGAACGCGCGGCGACAACCTGGTGAGTGTGGTCGCCTGTCACCCGAAGGAAGATGTCTGCGCGGTCGGTTATCAGGACGGCATGATCCTGATGTGCCGCTTTGCCGACAATGCGGAAGTCCTGCTGCGCCGGCCGGGCCAGGGGCCTGTGTCGACACTCGAATGGGATCCGGAAGGCGTCCGGCTCGTTTACGGTACTGAGGCGGCCGAAGCCGGGATCGTCAGTCTGCAGGACTGAGATATCTCTTGGGGCACTGGCCGCGGTAAGGGAGGTCCAGATGGCACGTATCCTGATGCTGCTTGCCATGCTCTTGAGCGGGACGGCGACGTCGCAGCTGCCGGAATTCTCGCAGCAATACCGGCAGAGGCTCGGCGGCGCCATCGATGCGCTGGAAGAAGTTCTCGCCGACTTCAACCGCGATGCCGCCCGTCACGGCCTTACCCCGGCCGAAGCGATCGCCCGGCAGAAGGCGTCGGAAGACCCCTTCGTGCGCTCGCGCGGCGACAGCATGCTGAATGCGGAAATCCGCCTCAGCCGGCTGAAGCTGCAACAGGACGAATTTGAAATGGCGGGGCCGTTGGAACGGCTGCTGATATTTGCCCGCGGCTTCGATCCGCAGCTTGCCCAGGCAACCGCCTCGGACTACGAACCCGCCGTGCCGGTGACGCCCACGGGTTTTGCCAGCGCCGGCATCGGCGCGCTTGGCGGCCTTCTGGTAATGCGCGCACTCTTTGGCGTCGCGCGTCTCGGGCGCCGCCGCAAGCCCGTTCGGGAGTGACCGGCGCAGCGACGAGAATACCGCGAAGCTTTTGACCGGCCGATATCAAATACGCTAAGCAGGGCGCTTGTGCCCGCAAGCTGGAAGGAAACCGGATGGACGCGATTACGCGGATGCGCTGCTTCATTCAAGTCGTCGATTCGAACGGATTTTCCGCAGCTGCCCGCGAAATGGGCCGGTCCAAGGCGCTGGTTTCCAAATATGTGGGCGAACTGGAGGACGAGCTGGGCGTGCGCCTCTTGAACCGCACGACGCGGCAGGTCTCCATGACGGAGGTCGGCGAGGCCTATTACAAGGAGGCGGTGGAGATCCTGCAGCGGATCGACGATCTGCAGGCCTCTGTCCAGTCAAGCCACCAGGAGGTGCGCGGCCGCTTGCGTGTTTCCGCACCCCGCTCCATGGGCGACGACCTGCTCAACAGGGCAATGATGCATTTCCTGGTCCGCTATCCGGAGATCAACCTGGATCTCAGGCTGGAGGACCGGTTCGTCGATCTGGTGGAAGAGGGCTTCGACCTCGCCGTACGCGTGACGCAGCTGGAGGATTCCAGCCTCATCGCCCGGCGGATCGCACCCTTCCGCACGGTCGTCTGCGCAACGGCGGAGGTGATCGAGAGGTTCGGAGCGCCGAAGGTGCCGGCCGATCTCGCCTCCCGTCCCTGCATCATCGATACCAATTACCGCTACAAGCAGAACTGGGCCTTCCAGAAGAACGGCGAGCGCCTGTCCGTTGCTGTCAAGGGACCGCTGGAGGTCAACAGTGCTGCGGCGGCGCGGGAAGCCGCGCTCTGCGGGCTCGGATTTTTGCGGACCCCGTTCTTCTTCGTCTCGGAGGATATCGAAAACGGCAACTTCATTGTTCTTCTGGAGGATTTCGAGGAGCCGATGCGCGGTATTCATGCAGTATATCCGCACCGGCGGCATCTGAGTGCCAAAGTTCGTGCTTTCGTCGATTTCCTTGTCGAGTGGTATTCCTCGGGTCGCGGCAATCAATAAATTTCAAACACCAAAGCTAATATTCCGGCTGCTGCCCGGGTGCCGGATATCCTTGAGGAATGACTATATGAAGCTTTTTTCCGCGCCGGGGCCGTCAAGATTTTCCACCTGCGGTTATTTAAGTAAAAATACGTGGACCAAGTTCCGGCGAAAGAATGACTTGAAAGTCAGAGGTATAGGCACCAAAGTCTAATCATGGAAAACGCTCAGGAACATATCGCAGCCCGTCTGGAAGAGGTCTTCTGGAGCCGGGGGTTCGCCGAGCCGAGCGTTCCGGAACTGAGAGCCGGCGCGGGTGTCAGCATGCGCACGCTCTACCGGCATTTCCCGTCCCGCGAGGCAATGGTCCTCGGGGCTCTTGAATACCGCCACCGGCGGTATCTCGTCTATGTGCGCGAAGGCGTAAGCGTGCCCGGACTGGAGGCCGCCGTGCAGCTCTTCGACAAGCTGGGTGGCTGGATGCGCATGACGGCCGGCAAGGAATGCATGTTCCGCCAGGCTCTTGCGGCCAATCCTGACAGCGCGGAAATTGCCGCCATGGTCAAGCGCCACAAGGGCGAGTTGCTGCGTTTCTTTGGCGAACTCAGTGGCCAGGAGGGGTTCGCCTCGAAGCTCTACCTGCTGCACGAGGGCGTGACGGCCTGTTATGCCGAAATGGGCGAGGCCGCTGTCGAGGACGCCAAGTCCCTTGTGCGGCAAATGTTCAAGCTCGCCAACGAGAGCAAGTTTTCCTGAAACGAAAACGGCGGCCTCAAGTGCCGCCGTCCGGTTACTTGCGATTCCGTCGCTCAGGCCTTGCGGGCCTTGGCAAGACGTTCTTCCGCCATGGTGTCGGCAACGCGCTCCGGCGTCACGTTTTCGCGTGCGGCGCGTTCGAAGATAACTGCCAGCGTTTCGCCGATGGCGACTGTCTTTTCCCGCACTAGCTTGTCGCCGCTGTCGGCTGTCGCCAGCGCGATGGAGATGACGCCGCCCGCGTTGATCGCATAATCCGGGGCATAGAGGATGCCGCGCTTCTTCAGCGCTTCGCCGTCGGCCGGGGTCTGCAACTGGTTGTTGGCGGCTCCGGCAACGATCTTTGCCTGGATCTGCGGAACGGTGCGGGCATTGAGGCCTGCGCCAAGGGCGCAGGGAACGAAGATGTCCGCTTCCACCATATGCGCTTCGGCCGGATCGACGGCGGTCGCGCCGAAAGCTTCGATTGCCTTGAGGACGGCCGGGGCGTGAATATCGGAGACGATCAGCTTCGCACCGGCTGAATGCAGCTGGCGGGCAACGTCATAGCCGACATGGCCGAGGCCCTGGACGGAGACGGTCCTGCCTTCCAGATCATCGCTGCCGAAGACGAATTTCGCAGACGCCCTGATGCCTTCGAAGACGCCGAGCGCAGTGTAGGGCGAGGGATCGCCAAGGCCGGTTGCCTTTGTGCCGCGCACATGGGCGGTGTGGCGGGCGACAGCCTCCATGTCGTCCGGGGAAACGCCGACATCCTCCGCGGTGATGTAGGTGCCGGACAGACGCTCCACATGACGGCCGAAGGCTTCCATCAGGGCTTCGGACTTGTCCTTGCGCGGATCGGCGATGATCACGGCCTTGCCGCCGCCGAGATCCAGACCTGCGAGGGAGTTCTTGTAGGTCATCCCGCGGGAGAGGCGCAGGGCGTCCGTCAGCGCATCATGGGGGTTTTTATAAGGCCACACACGGCATCCACCGAGTGCCGGCCCGAGAGTGGTGTCGTGGACCGCGATGACTGCGCGCAGTCCGGTCTGTTTGTCCTGGACGAACACGACGTTTTCGTGAGTGCAGGTTTCCGGGTGATCGAAAACAGCACCGTGGTGAACAGATGTGTGCAAGGCGTTCATTTCTGGCTCGGCAGTTTGGTTATCGTTGTGAATATTTTACGCCTCTCTCCGGGAAGAATGTCTTTTTTCTCCTAATTCTCACATTGAGTTGAGCTGAAACGTTCCGCTGGAAGCGATTTGACGCGAAAATCGTTCTCAGAATTTTTCGCGCCGCAAAACCCGGCCAGCCATTATCCTGCCGTCTTCTCTGGTCAAGGAGGACTCAGCGTGTCATGTAACCCTATTACGTCTGACCTTGCGGGTGATTTCGTGCTCAAACTTTCCGCCTCATCGATCCGGGGGCTTGCGGCTGCCGCAAGCCACGCAATGCTTGCATTGGTGCTGCTGCTGGCTGCCCTCACCGGTGCCGCCGCCCACCCCCATGTCTTTGTCGAGGCGCGCTCCAGGCTGGTGTTCGACGATGCCGGCAACGCCGTTGCCCTGCAGCAGATATTCCGGTTCGACGAAGCCTTCTCCGCTTTCGCGATCCAGGGCTTCGACACAAACGGGGACGGTATCTATTCAAGAGAGGAACTGAGCGAGCTCGCCAAGGTCAATGTCGAGAGCATGGCGGATTTCGGTTATTTCACATTTGGCGACAACACCCGTGTGGAGTTCGATTTCAACGCGCCGACGGACTATTGGCTTGAAGTGGTCGACGTGCCGCTGAAGGACTATTGGGTGATGAAGCCGGAAGACTTCGCGGCCATGGAAGAAGACGTGCGCTTGAACGGCGGCTCCCTGCCGGAAACCGCGAAGCTTCTGCAGCTGCATTTCCTGCTGCCGTTGAAGGAGCCGAGTGACGCGGCCAATGTGATTACGCTCGATGTCTACGACCCGACATATTATGTCGATTTCCGCTTCGGCAAAGAAGACGGGGCTGTCGGTCTCGTCAATGCGCCGGGCGAATGCCGTGTAACGCGCAAGGAGCCTCCGCCGCTGGACGCGGCTGCGGCCTATGCACTGGCACAGATCGGTGCGGACCAGCGCGATTTGCCGCCGGAACTTCAATCGGCCGCGGCGAGCCAGATCAACCAGATGATTGTCGCCTGCGGTGCGGCTCTTGCGGCGGCACCAGCACCGGCACCGGCAGTACCGGAAAGTGTTCCTGCAGCCGACGTGGAAACTTCTGCCGGCACGAGCACCATGGTCACGGCCGAAGACACCGGTCCGGCTTCTCAGGCCCCTGCCATTGCGGACGCTGACACTGGTGCAGTCGAGACATCCACTTCGACGGAGGTGGCGGAGACTTCCGCGAACCCGGTCAAGCGCATCCTCGGGATCATCGCAGTCAAGCAGAAGGAATTCTATCAGGCGCTTGTCGGCAGCCTTAGGTCCTTCCGCGCCAATCCGAACGCGGCCTGGCTCCTGATCGGTCTCTCCTTCGCCTACGGGATCTTCCATGCGGCGGGCCCCGGACACGGCAAGGCGATCATCACGTCCTATGTGGTTGCCAACAACGAAACGCTGAAGAAGGGCATCGTGCTTTCCTTTGCATCCGCCTTCGCCCAGGCGGTCACGGCGATCGTTCTTGTCGGCGGGCTCGCGGTCCTCTTCAATCTTACCAGCATCGTCATTCAGGATACGGCTTTCTGGCTGGAGGTCGGGTCATATGTGCTGATCACCGGACTTGGCGGCTGGCTTCTCTGGCAGAAAGCCGTGCGCCCGTTTGCGGCTGCGCTTGCCTTGCGCTTCAGCGGTAGCGAGCTGGCCGTGGCGGGGGCGCCTCAAGGTCATCATGGTCACGGCCACCACCATCACGGCCACGATCATGGCCACCACCATCACCACGATCATTCCCATCATCATGAGATCGGTGCGGACGGGGTTTGCTCCACATGCGGTCATGCTCATGCGCCGACACCGGACATGATGCAAGGCCGGATCACGCTGGCGCGCGCCGGATCCATCGTGCTTGCCGTGGGCCTGAGGCCCTGCACCGGCGCATTGATCGTTCTGGTGTTTGCCCTTTCCCAGGGCATGATCCTGGCCGGGGTCGCCTCGACACTGGTCATGGCCGTCGGCACGGGGATCACGGTGTCCCTGCTGGCAGGGCTCGCCGTCGGGGCGAAGGATCTTGCCATAAGGCTCTTCGGCGAAGGCAGCCCGATGGCAGGCAGGGTTCACCGGATCATCGAGATCACCGGCGCGAGCGTGGTGTTCCTGCTTGGATTGACACTTCTGCTCGCGACAGTGGGCTCAAGGTGGGGGCTGGTCTAAAGCCCCAGCCGCTTCACCCGGTAAGCCCTGACCGCGTCGCCGAAGGCGGCGAAGAGTTTTTTGGATGGCCCGTCCGTGGTCACCCAGTATTCGGGATGCCACTGGGTCGCCAGCACATAGCCGGCGCTGTCCTTCACCGAGGCTGCCTCGATGGTGCCGTCCTCGGCTTCGGCTTCCGCCGTCATGCCGTTGCCGAGTACGCCGACGGCCTGGCGGTGCAGCGAATTGACCTCGAAAGGCTCGTCACCCAGGACCGCGGCAAGGCAGCCGCCAGAGGCGACCTCGACCGGATGCGCGATGCGGAAGCGCTCGTCCTGCTGTTCGGACGTCGGGGCCCGGTGATCGCTCCGGCCTGCCATCGTCTGGATTTCGGTGTGCAGGGTGCCGCCCATGGCGACGTTCAGTTCCTGCATGCCGCGGCAGATGGCAAAGACCGGGATGCCGCGTTCCACAGCGCGTTTCAATAGCGGCAACGTGGTGGAATCACGGGCTGGATCGTACGGGCCGTTTTCTTCCGTCGGGTTCTCGCCGTAAAGCTCCGGATTGACGTTGGAGCGGGAGCCGGTCGCCAGCACGCCGTCGACCTGGTCGAGTGCGGCGTCGAGATCGAGATCCGCGCCGAGCGAGGGCAGGATCATCGGGATGGCGTCGGAACCCTTCAGGACGGCCTGAAGATAGGTGGAGGTGGCTGCGTGCCAGTTATAGCCCTCGATGGTCTTCACATCTGCGGTGACGAGGACGAGCGGTTTGGACATCTTATGCCTGTAGACTGGGAGAAACGGGTCTCGAACTGGAATGTGATCACAAAATAGACGTCAAAGCTCAGTCCAGCAATCCCAGATCCTGCGCAACCTTGTAGAGTTGAGCAGCATTCTTGGTGCCGACCTTCTCGCGCAGGTTCAACCGGTGGGATTCGACGGTGCGCACGCTGATGCCGAGGTCCTTGGCGACCTCCTTGTTGGGCTGGCCTCTGGCAATGGCAGTCAGGACCTGGCGCTCCCGGTCGGTCAGGCCGTAGGGATCTTCGACCGGCGCGGACATGCCGGCGCCGACAAGCGTCGGTCCGACCGCGGAGGAGAAGTAGTAGCCGCCATTGGCAACGCTGGTGATGGCGGTGATCATTTCCGCCGCCGAAATGTCCTTCAGGATATAGCCACGCGCACCTGCCTGGACGACGCCGCGTACATATTCCGGATTGTCATAGACCGAAAGGATCAGCACCGCGACGCCCGGCAGCGTCTTGCGGATCTCGGTCGCTGCTTCCAGTCCGTTCATCACCGGCATGGAGACGTCCATCAACAGGACGTCCGGACGCAGCTCACGCGCAAGGGTGAGCGCATCGCGGCCGTTGGTGGCTTCGCCGACGACCTCAAGGGCCGGTACCTTCTGCAATCGGGCGCGAATGCCGTCCCGGACCAATTCGTGGTCGTCCGCAAGCAGGACGCGGATCGGTTTGGTGAAGGTGCGGGGAGAAGGTGAATGCATGGTCATATTTTCATCATGCCGCTTTTGCCGCCGTATTGTCGAGTGGCATCTGAACCTTGATCCGGGTTCCACCGGGAGATCTGCGGCTCAGGGTTAACCGGCCGCCATAGGTTTCAATCCGTTCGCGCATGTTGCGGAAGCCGAGCCCCCCGGATTTTGGCAACGGCCGCGGCAGACCGACGCCGTTGTCCTCGACCGAAAGCACCAGGTTCTGGCCGCCGACTTTCAGTGAAATGGTCACCTCGCTGGCATGCGCGTGGCGGGCCACGTTGGTCATGCATTCCTGCACCACCCGGTAAAGCGCGGTCTTGGCACCTTCCGACAGGCGGCTGTGGCATTGTTCCGCCGAGACATTGACCGTGATGCCCGACTGGTTCTGGAATTCCTTGCCGAGGCTGCCGAGGGCCGCCGCCAGGCCCATGTCGTCGAGAACGCTGGGGCGCAGGTCCCGCGAGATCCGCCGGACCTCGGCAATGGTGCCGTCGAGCGTCTTCAGGCATTTGGCGGCCTGAACCTGCAGGTCCGGGTCGCGGTTGGCCTCGCTGTGGATCATTTCCACGCCGTAGCGCACGGACACGAGCAACTGCGAGATACTGTCGTGCAACTCGGTGGAGACGCGCTTGCGCTCCTGTTCCTGCACCTGGAAGATCCGGTTTGTGAGTTCCTTCAGCTTGCTGTCGGCAAAGCGCTGTTCGGAAAAGCGGACGCCCGCGATCAGCGAACCGGCAATAATGATTGCCGCCAGGGTGATCATGAAGATCACGAACAGGGTCTGGCGGATGGAGCGCGCGAAATCGGTCCGGATGCCGGTGATCTCGCGGGCGATGTCGTCGGTATAAAGGCCCGTGCCAAGCATCCAGCCCCACTTTTCGAGCAGGATGGCGTAGCCGAGCTTTTCCTCCACGGTGCCGGTGGAGGGCTTGTGCCAGACATATTGATGGAAGCCGCCGCCATGCCTGGCCGCCTCGATCAGGTTGCGGATCACATAGTCGCCGTTGGCGTCCTGCAGGTCCCACCAGTTGCCGCCGACAAGTTGCGGCAGCTTCGGATGGACGAGATTCGTGCCGTCGAGCGTATAGGCGAAGAAATAGCCGTCATAATCGAAGGTCAGGTGCTGCAGGATATCCTTGACCTGTTCCTGCGCGGCCTCGCGCCCGCCCGGTTCCTCGCGGTAGATCTGCTCGATGGAGGTCAGTGCGAGGCTGACATAGTTGCGGATCTCCTGGCGCTTGGCAGACAGGATGCGCTGTTCTACCGCTTGTGTCTGGGCGTTGATCAACTCGCGGGACTGATAGTAGGTGGCGCCGCCGATCAGGAGGGACACCGCGATCAGGGGCAGTATCGTGATGAGCAGCAATTTGGTCTTGAACGTCACGGAAGGTGCCCTCTTGTTGCGCATCAGCGCCGCGAACTGACTTTCTCTTGCGCAGTTCTCGGTAGAACTACTGAGAAGCTGCGCAGAACCACGAATAGCTTATCGGACCTCCGGTCAACTAGACATACGTCGAGATCGGTGCAAGTGTGTACCCGGTCCGAAATCGGGTCCGTTTAGGGAGGAAACTAATGGATCGTCGTTCGTTTATCAAAAAGGCTGGTATTGGCGCTACGGGTGTCGCAGCTGGTTCCATGCTTGCTGCTCCGGCCATTGCGCAGGGCACCAAGGAGATGGTCATCGTCTCCACCTGGCCGCGTGACTTCCCGGGTCTCGGCATTCCGGCACAGCGCCTGGCAGCCCGTATTGCAGAACTGACCGAAGGCCGCCTCAACGTTCAGTATTTCGCCGCCGGCGAGCGCGTCGGTGCATTCGACTCCTTCGACGAAGTCGCTTCCGGCAACGCACAGGCCTATATCGGCGCCGACTATTACTGGAAGGGCAAGCATCCGGGCTGGGCAGCCTTCACGGCCGTACCCTTCGGCCTGACCCAGACCGAAATGGACGCCTGGATCAAGTACGGCGGCGGCCAGGAACTGTGGGACGAGCTCGCAAGCGAATTCGGCCTGAAGAACCTCGCCATGGGCAACACCGGCGTGCAGATGGGTGGCTGGTTCAACAAGGAAATTGAAACCGCCGACGACCTGAAGGGTCTGAAGATGCGTATTCCGGGCCAGGGCGGCGACGTCATGGCGAAGCTCGGCGCGTCTCCGGTGTCCCTGCCGGGCGGCCAGATCTACGAAAACCTCGTCTCCGGCGCAATCGACGCAACCGAGTGGGTGGGTCCGTTCAACGACTACTTCATGAAGTTCTACGAAGCCGCCAAGTACTACTACTATCCGGGCATGCACGAGCCGGGCGCAATGCTGGCCCTTGGCATGAACAAGGCCTTCTGGGATGGTCTCGACAAGGTCGACCAGCAGATCATCGTCGCCGCCTGTGCGGAAGAGAACTCCAACACCATGGCGGAAACCAACGCCAACAACGGTAAGTACCTCACCCGTCTCGTCAACGAGCACGGCGTGGTGCTGAAAGAGTTCTCCGACGAGATCTACGACAGCTTCGGTGAAGCTGCCCAGGAAGTTCTGGAAGAAGCTATGGATCACTCCGAGCTCTCCAAGAAGATCTTCGAAAGCGTCATCAATGCGCGTCAGGAGATCGGCAGCTACATGGCGATCTCGGACATTGCCTACAGCAACAAGCGCAACCGCTTCCTCGGCATTCCGGGCTAAACGGTCGGCGAATAAAAGGGGCGGGAGCAATCCCGTCCCTCTTTGCATTGACGAGATCAAAATAGAGGCACAGCCACGATGACGGCCTTGGACACTGTTCAAGACGGCTCGCCTGTTATGAAATCCGGCGGCTCGGCCTCGCCGGAAAGCGCCCGCTTGTTCCGCCTGTTCGGCTGGATCGTACTGGCGATCATGACGGCGTTTCTGCTCAACAACTATCTGACCTACTGGCAAAATCTTCCGGGCATAGCGCCGGTCTTCGGCGGCGCGGCCAACGGGTCGATGCCGGTCGTGTGGTCCTGGCTGCAGCTCGGGCTCTATGCGCTGCTTGTCGTGGCCGCCCTTGCCTATGTGATGAAGAACGGCAACACGCTTCGCCAGGACAGCGTGCGCATCAGCAACCTGAATGCCTACCTCATCCGGGCGTGTTTCTTCGCGGTGCTCATCGTCGGTCTGGTCGACAGTGCCATTTCATTCCTGCGCATCGAAGGGTTTCTGCCCGACGTCGTCGGACAGGCCCTGGCGGACGATCTCGGCAAGTCTCAGTTCCGCGGTCCCTATGTGCACATGCCGCTGATCGCGCTGTCTTTCGTGCTGGCATTGTTCACCCGCACCCTCGGCTTCACCTGGCTGGCACTTCTGGTCGTTGCCGCAGAGCTGGCGATCGTGATCGGCCGTTTCGTGTTCTCCTACGAGCAGGCCTTCCTGGCCGATCTCGTGCGCTTCTGGTACGCCGCGCTGTTCCTGTTCGCCAGCGCCTATACGCTGCTGGAGGAGGGGCATGTGCGCGTTGACGTGGTCTATGCCGGGCTGTCCGCCAAGGCGAAGGGGTATGTGAATGCCATCGGGTCGGTTGTCCTCGGCATGAGCCTTTGCACCGTCATCCTCGTCATCGGCATGGGCGGCAAGCAGAACATCATCAACAGTCCGATCCTGACCTACGAGACCACGCAGGCCGGCTTCGGCCTCTATGTCAAATATCTCATGGCCGGCTTCCTCGGCGTGTTCGCCGTGTCCATGATGATCCAGTTCGTGGCCTATTTCCTGGACGCGGTCGCCGACATACACGGCGAACCGGGCGGCCGGGATCATGACAGCCATACTGTTCAATAGCGCCTGACGAGACTGTTTGATATGGAACTCTTCTTCCTTCTTCTTCTGGTCGTGCTGATGGCGATCGCGCTGGGGTCCGGCTTTCCGGTTGCCTTCGCGCTTCCCGGCTCGGCCATCCTGACCATCGGCATCGCCGCCGGAACGGGTTACCTCTTTGCCGGCGATACGGCTGCCTACTTCTCCCACGGCGGGCCGGGCCAATGGCTCAGCGCGGGCGTGACCAACTTCCGGGGAATTTACTGGGAGGCCGAACGCGACACGCTGATCGCCATTCCGCTCTTCGTCTTCATGGGCATCATGCTGCAGCGGTCGAAGATCGCCGAAGACCTGCTGGTCACCATGGCGCGGCTGTTCGGTCCGGTGCCCGGTGGCCTTGGTATCTCCGTGGTGTTCGTGGGCGCATTGCTGGCGGCAACCACCGGCATTGTCGGCGCCACCGTCGTCGCCATGGGCCTGATCTCGCTGCCGGCCATGCTGCGCAACAAGTACTCGGTGCCTCTGGCAACGGGGACGATCGCGGCCTCCGGTACGCTCGGCCAGATCATTCCGCCGTCGATCGTGCTCATCATCCTGGCCGACCAGCTCGCCAGCGCGGTCGATCAGGCCGGATCGCTGCGCCAAGCGCTCTACAAGTCGAGCACCGGCGAACTGTCGATGCCCTCGGACTATTCGGTGGTCTCCACCAGCGCCGGGGAAATGTTCCTGGGAGCGTTCCTGCCGGGTCTCGTCCTGGTGGGCCTCTACATGCTGTTCATTCTCGGCTTCGCGTTGCTCAACCCGAAAGCCGCACCGGCAGTGCATGAAGAAGGCACGTTCACGCGCCAGTTCGCGGTGAAGGTCCTGATCACGCTGGTGCCGCCGCTCGCCCTGATCTTCCTCGTTCTGGGGTCCATCATCGCAGGTGTCGCCACCGTCAACCAGGCCGGCGCCATCGGTGCCATCGGTGCCATGGTCATGGCCGGCTACCGCTTGCGGGACGGCAAAAGGGGTGCCTACACACCGGCAATCATCGCCATTCTGGCTTTGCTCGGCATTGCTCTGGTGGTCAGCTTCTATGGCGCGGTCAACATCAAGCTGATCCAGACAAGCGACGACGTCGTCGCCCTGGTGCTGGCGCTCATTGCCGTGTCGTTGCTCCTGATCGCGATCCTGTGGTCCGGCTGGCGGACACTGAAATTCGAAGACACCATGCGCGGCGTCATGGTGGAAACCGCGAAGACGACCGCACTTGTCTTCATCATCCTGCTCGGCGCGGCCATGCTGACGTCCGCCTTCCGCGCGTTTGGCGGGGAAGAGCTGGTGAAGAACTTCCTCCAGGGCCTGCCCGGCGGATTCTGGGCTCAGTTCCTGATCGTGATGCTGGTCATCTTCATCCTCGGCTTCTTCCTCGATTTCATCGAAATTGCCGTCGTGGTGGTGCCGATCGTCTCGCCGATCCTGCTGGCCGACCCGTCTGCCAACGTGACGGCGGTCTGGCTTGGCGTGATGATCGGTCTCAACATCCAGACATCGTTCCTGACGCCCCCCTTCGGCTTCGCGCTGTTCTATCTGCGCGGGGTCGCGCCGGCGGTCGTCAAAACGCTGGACATGTACAAGGGTGTCATAGCCTTCATCTGCCTGCAGCTGGTGGCGCTCGGCATCGTCGGGCTCTATCCGCAGCTGGTAAACTATCTGCCCAACCGCTCGTCGCTCCTGTCGGAAACGGCTCCGCCGCCGAAGAACCCGCGCCTGCAATACTGCATGGAAAACGTCGTCTATGAGGATTTCCAGCAGAATGGCAACAGGATCCTTTCCGCGATCCAGACGGTTCAGGACATCGACATGAGCTATCTGCCTGCGGACCTGCAGAAGGATGTCACAGAGGGTCTCGAAAAGGCCCGGGATGCTTTGCCGCAAATGCAGGCGATCCGGGAGGCGGAGGTTGCAGTTGCCGGAGCTTCTGGTGCCTACAAGCCGGTGCATGACGATGTGCGGGCGCTGGAGCGCGATGCGCGCCGGATCGACGAGCGTATCGAGGAACTCGAGGTCGTCGTCTCGCGGTCCAGTGAGCGGGGGATCTATACGGCAGCGCAGGGGGAACGGGCACAGGCCCGGATCGAGGTTCTGACCGCGCGGCGCGATGCATTGCTCGCCCAGATCCCGGCCGATTGGAAGGACACCTACGCAACATTTGCGAAGATCCAGAAGGCTGAAGACCAGGCGCGGCTGACCTACCGGCGAACCGTCGACCAGGCCTATGAGCCGATCGTCGAGCTGAAGGCGATCCTCAGTGGTGCGGACCTCATTGCCAGCTTCAAGCCGGAACTGGAGGCTCTGAAGGCGGAAATTCCGTCGCTGGAACCGAAGGCGGCAGAGGAAGCAATTTCCAACATGCGCTCCAAGGTGGGCGATGCGGAAGGCACCGGCGATATCCGCGAAGGTCTGAACGAAGCCCGCAAGATCATGCGCAGCCGTACACCGAACGCGGAAGAAGCTGTCGCGGAAATCGACAAGTCGATCGCAGCCCTCGACGCGGATCTCGCCTGGCGCGAGAAAGGCGCCGAGGAGATCCTGCCGAAGTTGGAAGCCTTTGACGCTGCGGTCGCGAACAATATCGGCCTCAGGGCGCAGGACCGGTTGCCGAAGGACATGGCGCTGAACGTCGCCGGATGCCTGTCGGATCATCGGGACATTTCCCTGAGCTTCTGACCGGCAGACACGCAAAAAAATGGAAGCGGGGGGAGAAATCCTCCCGCTTTTGTTTTTTCATCTCAGACCGGTTTTCCGGACGGGGCGCAGCGACGTTCCACTTGCGGAACCCTCGAGCCTCAACTCCACTTCACATCGCAGGCGAGCATGTAGCCCGAGCCGTAGATGGTGCGGATGTGGGCCGGGCCGTCCTTGCGGTTGAGCTTCTTGCGGATGCGGGAGATGCGCACGTCGATGGACCGGTCGAGGCTTTCGTCGCGGCCACCATGCTCCAGCAGATAGTCTCGGCTGAGAACGCGCTTGGGCGCGCGCAGCAGCGCTTCCAGCAGGGTTGCCTCGCCGGTCGAGAGGAACGTCTCCTCGCCTTCCGGGGAGATCAGGCAATGGGAAGCGGGCTGGTAGGTCCAGCCCTCGAAACGGGCGTTGTCGACGGTGGGCCTGGCCGGTGTCTGGTCAGTGGACCGGCGCAGGATGGAGCGGATCCTGGCGACGACTTCACGCGGGTCAAAAGGTTTGACCACATAATCGTCCGCGCCGAGTTCAAGCCCCATCACCCGGTCGGTGGAATGGCCGCGGGCCGACAGAACAATGATCGGCACGGAAGAGCGGCGGCGGATCTCGTTGATGAGAGCCATGCCCTCCATGTCGGGCAGGCCGAGATCGACAATGCAGGCATCCGGTGTCTCAAGGCCGAGCGCCGTCAGCATCTGCGAGGCGGTGGAGAAGACCTTGCCTTCCATGTCGAACTGGTGCAGGGCCTCAAGCAGCAGGTTGCCGATCTCCGGCTCGTCATCGACGATGAAAACCGTACGTTTGGCTGCCGGGTGAGAGCGAGACTGCAAAGCGCGTTCCTGTGGTTAGGTTTGAACGTCAGGACGGGTCGGGGTCGGGCGAAAGAATCTTCTGCAAAGTGTCGGCAAGTTGATCATCTGCAAAGGGTTTCGCCAAGACTGGAAATTCGCAACTGCGGTCCTGGTCGGCGAAGGTGGACCAATCGGCATAGCCGGACATCAGGGCGATGCCGAGGTCGTGCCGCCTGTCGCGGATTTCCCTTGCCAGCGTCAGCCCGTTGATCTGACCCGGCATGATGATATCGCTGAGGACGCCGCGCAGTTCCGGCAGGTCGAGAGCCAGTGCTCTCGCGTCCTCCGCGCTTTCCGCACGCAGCACCGCGTAGCCCAGGCTCTGCAACTGGTCGGTCACCGTGTTGGCGACGTCCGGGTCGTCCTCCACAAGAAGCAGCAACTCGCCGTGACCCCGCTTCACCGGGATTTCGCCGTCCTGCTCGGGCGCGGCGTGCAAGGATGCCGGCAGTTTGCGGTAGGGCAGGTACAGTGTCAGATAGGTGCCGACGCCAAGGGCACTGGAAATGTGGATCGCACCGCCCGATTGGCGGATAAAACCATAGACCATGGAAAGACCAAGGCCGCTGCCGGTGCCGAAGGACTTTGTGGTGAAGAAGGGTTCGAACACCCTGAGCTGCGTCTCCGCATCCATGCCGCCGCCGGTGTCGTTGACGACGATCCGGCCGTAACGGCCGGCCGGAATGCCGAGTTCGTCGGCCTCCCGGGAACCAAGTTCCGTATCGTCCAGGGCAAAGCTGAGCGTTCCGCCTTCCGGCATGGCATCGCGGGCATTGAAGGCAAGGTTGATCAGCGCCGTTTCCATCTGGGTCGGGTCGATGCAGGCGCCGACTTCCTCCTCAGGCAGGCGGAAGGTCAGCTTGACCGCGGCGGGCAGTGACCCTTCCAGCAGACGGCCCGCACTTGTGATCACCCGGCCAAGCGACACAGTCTGCGGATCGACCGCCTTGCCGCGGGAAAAGGCGAGCAGGCGCTGGATCAGGTCGGAGCCCCGTTTGGCGGCCTGCAGCATCGGTGTCAGCTTGCTGTCCAGGTCCAGCCTCTCAAGCGGTGTTTCCATGCGGCTGAGGGTGAGCAGATTGCCCATCAGGATGGCGAGCAGGTTGTTGAAGTCGTGGGCGAGGCCGCCAGTGAGCTTTCCGACCGCGTCCATCCGCTGCGACTGAACCAGGGCGGCTTCTGCGGCCTTCTGATCTGTGGCATCCAGCGACAGGACGAAGATGCCGAGCGTGCGGCCGTCCTTTGTCATGTCGGGGATGAGGGTGGAGCGCATATAGGCGGTAGTGCCGTCGGGGCGCTTGCGCTGATATTCGTAACTGACGGCGTTGCCTTCGAAAGCCCTGTTGATATGGGGCTCAAGCTCGGCGAAGAGCTCCTTGCCGACCACCTCCGGCGCAGGTCTTCCGGCGATCGAGGCCACGGACTGGCTGAACCAGTCCGCATAGCGGCGGTTGGCGAAGCGGAACACGGGCCCAGGCGAAAGATAGGCGATCAGCGCCGGAATGTTGTCGGTGACCAGCCGCAGCCAGTCTTCGGATTGCTGCAGGGCGCGGGTGCGTTCCTCCACCGTGCGCTCCAGCTTCTCCTGGCGCTGCCGGTCTTCGGTGACATCGGAATAGGTGGTGACGAAGCCGCCCTGCGGCAGCGGCGTGCCGGAAACGGCGATGACCTGGCCGTTCGGGCGGATGCGCTCGAAATAGTGCGGCTCGAACAGTTTCGCCCGTTCCAGACGGCGCAGGATCTTGCCTTCGATGTCGCCGGGACCGTATTCGCCGCGCTCGGCATTGACGCGCAGAAAGGCTTCCAGATGGGTGCCGCGCTGCGCCAGCTCCTGCGGGAAGTCGAGCATCTCCCAAAGGCCGCGATTCCACGCGACCAGCTTGAGATCCGCATCGAAGACGGAAAAGCCCTGGTTGATGTGGTCAAGCGCCGCCTGCATCAGATCAAGCTGGGTCTTAAGCTGCCGTGTTTCCTCCATAGGATGACATTAGTGCAAAAGACAGACGGGCTGAACCAGCTTTGCTTAGTCCGAAAGGGCAGCGAAGGTCTCCAGGCAGCAGGAGAGTGGCTTAGCGGTTCCGATGTCCGAGCTTTGCTTCCCTTGCCATCTCGGCACGCTTTTGCGCGTAGGCCGGAGCCACCATCGGATAATCCGGGTCGAGGCCCCATTTCCGCCGGTATTCGGCAGGTGTCATGTTGAACTTGGTCTTCAGGTGGCGGGTCAGAAATTTGAACTTCTTGCCGTCTTCCAGGCAGATGATGAAGTCGGCTGTCACCGACTGGCGGATAGGGACTGCGGGAACGAGGGGTTCCCGTTGAGCCGTAGGTCCGGCACTCGATGCGGTTTCCAGGGCACCGTGAACGTCCTGGATGAGATCGACCAGATCCTGTTTCGCTACCGGGTTGTTGGTCACGTATCTGGATACGATCCCCGCTGTAAGTGCCATCAGGTTCGGCGGTTCGAAGGATTCGCCTTCATCAAATTCAGCCATGGAGGATTCCTGTTGCGACTGTGACGGCTGGGTGAGCCCCGTTGGCGGGTGACGTCGAGGTGGGGCGGCGGATTTCCTGAAATAGATTTGTTCGATGACTTCAAAATTCAAGTAGCTAATAAAATTTGTGCAAATAAAATTTTAGAAGAGCGAAATTTGCTGCAACGCAGCGCGAGTGGCGGCTGGTCGGCTGCGGTTTTGACTGTTGATTTGAAGAAGAACGCGGTCACTGGGCGGGAAACTGGAAAAATCACGAAAAAAGCAAAGGAAATATAGACAAAAACGAAGTGACTATTTCTTGGAGAGTGATTCTATTGCTTGGCATTGTATTACACTGAACAGTGTAGTCACGACTTTTTTCATGTTGCATGAAGACAAGAGCAGAAATTCGGCGAAAATATCCGATAAGTATTTAAAGTATAAAAAAGGCAGTCCATATGGGGGCTTGGAATCCGGAGTTCAAGGGCAAAGTCGAAAAAGTGATAGTTTGTAAAAAAGGTAGGTTATTCAATGTGTTGCAAAAATGAGACTCGGTTTTCCAATGTTCGTTTCCGGTATTTTCCTGCTTGAACTACGGACCGCAACCTGTCTTTTTGGAATGGAGACGGCCAAATCAGTTTAAGTATTTTTCTGATAGTGGAAGTCTAATGGTTTGCGTAAGGGGTTTATCGCAAGTATTTGAAATGGCCTCTTTGCCTTCCGCCTGAATTTGAACCTGGAGTAATATGATGAAACTCAAGAGCTTGATGCTCGGCGCTGCAGCGGCTGCTGCTGCCACCACCGCCCAGGCTGCCGATCTTCCGGTCGCTCCGGAGCCGGTTGATTACGTTCGTGTCTGCGATGCTTATGGCGCTCGCTTCTACTACATCCCGGGCACCGAAACCTGCCTGCGCGTCGGCGGCCGTGTCCGTACCCAGTTCGTTGTGAACAACGTCCTGGACGACGGTGCATGGGGCAACCGTGACTCCGACGGCTATTCCTGGCTGTCTCGCGGCTATGTGTACCTCGATGCGCGCACCGCGACCGAATTCGGTACGCTGCGTGCCTACGTTTCCATGTACATGACCAACACCAACGGTGCGTCCTCCTCCACGCTGGAAAATGCCTACATCCAGTGGGGCGGCCTGACCGCCGGCCGTCTGACGTCGAACTTCGACATCAACACCGGTCAGGCTTTCATCGGTGTCGTCGATCGTGACTGGTCGGACGTGACCACCACCCAGATCGCCTACACCGCTGCCTTCGGCAACGGCCTGTCCGCAACGATCGCTCTGGAAGACCGTTCCAACCGTGAATATGGCGATTACGGCGGCACCCGTGCTCCGGACGTCGTTGCAGCTCTCGGCATCTCTCAGGGCTGGGGCTCCGCCAAGCTCTCCGGTGCCCTGCACCAGGTCTACCCGGATGTTGCCAACAACAACGCGACCGGTGGCGAAGATAACCTCGGCTGGGCGATCGGCGGTGGCGCAACCATCAACCTGCCGATGATCAACTCCGGTTCGAACATCTTCTTCCAGGGCTTCTACGGCGACGGCGCGCTGGCTTACGTCACCACCTACGACGGTGTGGCAGATTACAACGGCGATGACACCTCGACCGCCTACTCCCTGTCGGCTGGTGCCTACATCCAGGCAACTTCGACGATCGGTCTGGCGCTCGACGGCTCCTACCTCGACATCGACGCGGCACAGGGCCTGAACGACGTGACCCGCTATGCGGTTGACGGCTCCGTTCAGTGGGAACCTGTTTCCGGGTTCGTCATGGGCGCCGATGTGGGTTATGCTAACACCGATGTCGACACCGTTGGCGACACCGACGAGCTGAAGTTCGGCGTGCGTATGCAGCGCACGTTCTAATCAGCTCAAAGAGATCTGACTGCGAATTAGACCTCCAGTCAGTCACGCAGCCCGGCAGCCTCCAAACTGCCGGGCCGCCCCCGTTTCAGGGCCGGAACTCCTTACGGGTGGGATGGCACGGGCGCAATGCCCCAAGCGGGTCGAGGTCGAGCCGGGCAGCTGGGTGTCAGGCCGTTCTCAGTTCGCCGGCAAGCCAATCGGCAAAGATCCGTCCTGCAGGCGGAAGACCGGAAAAACTTGGGGTGACCAGCCAGTAGGCACCAGGTCCCGCCAGGCTAGCAAAGGCTGTCCTCAGCTCTCCCTTGTCGAGATACGGCCTTGCGAAGATCTCGTCGACCAGAGCAACACCCTGTCCGCTCAGGGCGGCCTGCAGGATCAGGCCCTGATGATCGTAGCGCTGTCCACGGTCGGGGCCATCATAGGAGACCCCCATCTTCGAGCACCAGAAGCGCCAGTCGCGCGCACCGATTTCGTGCAGCAAAGGCAGCCGGATGAGGTCTGCCGGACTGCGCAGGGGGTGATCCGCACCCGGCAAATGAGGCGACCAGACCGGGATCATGGTCAGGTCAAGAATGCGTCTGGCTTCCGTGTTTTTCCAGCTGCTTTGCGTTGCCGAGAAACGGATGGCCAGAACCGGTTCGTGCGGCCGGAATTCGATCGACCGGTCTTCCGTTTCGACCATCATCTCGACTTCGGGATTGGCAGCCTGAAAACCGGACAGGCGCGGCAGAAGCCAGCAGGTTGCAAAACCAGGCTCGACCGACAGCGAAAGGCCGCTTTGCCGGTGGTTGTCCGATAGGCTCTGCAGGCTCGTCTCGATGGTATCGAATGCACGGCTGAGGGTCGCCAGCAGTTCCGCGCCCGCAAAGGTCAACCGGACACCCTGGGCCATGCGCTCGAACAGTCTGACGCCAAGCCGTGTTTCCAGCTCACGCACCTGCCGGCTGATGGCCGCCTGTGACACGAAAAGCTCTTCCGCCGCCCGCGTGAAGCTCTGGTGGCGGCCGGCAGCTTCGAAACTGCGAAGCGCGGTGAGAGGAAGTCTGGAACGGGACACTCATAACCTCAGGTTGGTCTACCCGGCGAGATTAGTCGTTTGCGAAAAACCTGCAAGAGCGGTTTTCTTCGAGGAAATTCAATCCTTTTCACGAAGACGCACCCCGATGAGCGCAAAGAACGAAAAGCCGGGCATCGGCTTGGACGCCGCCGGCGAGAAGCCTGCGGTGTCGTTACATCCGATCCTTGAGATCCTCGATATCATCCTGGTCTCTGTCCGGATTGCGACGCTTCAGGCCGGATCGGTCGCGCGCCGGAAAACCGATCGGTCTTGACGTATCGGCGCATCTTGCAGGTGCTCTCACCGGACGCTCGCCGCTCTCGCGGACGGAGGGGCGGGAAATGGTTTTGCCGGTGAATAGGTCTTCCCTTCCGAGGGCCTCAAAAAATTAGCGACGTCAGATCGTTATCGGCTAACATTCCGGGAATGCCCAGGTCCGATTACAAAAGATCAAATCCGACGGTTCAGGACGTCGCCCGCGCGGCCAATGTTTCCACCGCTACTGTCAGCCGTGCGCTGACAGCGCCGGATAGGGTCTCCGATGAAACCCGCCGCCGGGTCTCCGAAGCGGTCGAGAAGACCGGTTATGTCATCAATCACGCTGCGCGCAATCTCCGCCGCAGGGACACGGGCACAATCGTTGCGCTGGTTCCCGATATCGGCAATTCGCACTTCTCGAATATCCTTCAGGGCATCGAGACGGTCTGCGCGGAAAGCAGCCTGAAAGTTCTGATCGCCGATACCAGAAAACCCACCATGTCGCGCTCGAACCTGAGCGACTATTTCAGCAAGAACAACTGCGACGGGATCGTGATCCTGGACGGGCATTTCTCAATCTCACGCATCCGCGCGTCGAACCCCAAATCGCCGCCGATCGTAACCGCCGGCGAATGGAGCGACGATCCGGCCGTGCCGATTGCCGTGGTGGACAACCTGCTGGGTGCCGAACTGGCGGTCTCGCATCTCCTCGGCCTGGGGCATCAAAAGATCGGCCATGTCACGGGGCTGCTCACGCACAGGGCGGGCCGGGACAGGCTTCAGGGCTTTCAGGCAACGCTGACCGGAGCCGGTATCGATCCGGCGGGTGCGTGGGTCCTCGAAGGCGACTACACGCTGGACGCCGGAAAAAATGCAGCCGAAGTCTGGATGACCCTGCCCGAGCGGCCTACCGCGGTTTTCTGCGCCAGCGACCGGACGGCCTTCGGCTTCATTTCCCGTTTGAGCGAAGCCGGGATTCGCGTGCCACAAGATGTCTCCGTGGTCGGATTTGACGATATCGACATTGCCGGTCATTTCGTGCCGCCCCTGACCACCGTTCATCAGCCCCGTCGGGCGGTCGGCGAACAGGCCGCCAGGCTGCTCTTGAACCTGCTTCAAGGGGCGCAGCCGGACGAAGGCAGCGTGCAACTGGAGCCCTGGCTGGTGGTGCGCAGAAGCGCGGCCAGTCCCGGTTCAGGGTAGAGCTTCGTCCATCCGGCAGTTTCCAGTGGTTCGATTCTGACATTTGCATCCCCCTGCTGCTAGCGCTGGAGCAAATGTCAGAATCATAAGAACCACTAGATAAATATATGATTCTAGTGGAGCTGTTGAATTTGACATTTGAGCATCAGCCTAGCCGCGAACGAGACTCAAATGTCAAATTCGCTCCACTAGCTCGCACAGCTTAGTGCGGCGACCGCTCCGCCCAGCTTGCAAAGATCTTCTCCAGCCCGACGACGATATAATAAAGGACGATGCCGAGCAGGGCCAAGGCGATCAGAACGGCGAACATGAGAGGGTAATCCGAATTCGTTTTGCCGCTGTCGAAAAGTGCGCCGAGGCCGCGGCCATGCGGGCTGACGATCTCCATCAGGTTGGTGCCGATGAAGGCGAGTGTCACCGACACTTTCAGTGCGCCGAAAAATTCAGGCAAGGTTTTAGGCAGGGCGATTTTCCAGAAGATCGTCGTCTGCGACGCGCCGAGGGCTCTCAGGATGTCGCGGTATTCCGGTTCGAGGGTGGAAAGCCCGATCGATACCGAGACGGCAATCGGGAAAAACGAAATCATGAAGGCGATCAGCACCGTGTTGAAGTCGTGCGCGCCGACGAACATCAATGCCACGATGGGGACCACCGTCGCCTTGGGAATGGCGTTGAAACCGACAAGCAGGGGGTAGAGCCCGTCCCGCATCGTGCGCGAGAACCCCATGATCATGCCGATGGCCGTGCCGACGACGACAGCCAGCAACAGGCCTGCGACCGTGCGCCAAAGCGTCTGCCAGCCCATCACCAGGAAGAGTTCCCAATACCGCGTATAGGCCGGCCACAGATCGCTGGGAGAGGCCATCTTGTAGTTGGGCCACCCGTTGAGCCAGACCAGAGCCTCCCAGAGCAGCAGGAATATCAGGATCGCAATCAGCGGAACGATTACTTTTTTAAGCCCTCCGGTCATGGTTTGGCCTCTTCCGGGGCGCGGCCCTGAGCGATTTCGATCTGGTGCCGCAGGATGGTCAGGCGTTCGGCTGCCTCTGCCGTATAGAGATCGTTCAGGTCGGGGGGCGCCGACCTGTCGATATTCATGAGGTATTGGGTGCGCGCCGGACGCCCGGAAAGCACGACAACCTGATCGCCCAGAAAGATCGCCTCGCGCAGATCGTGCGTGATCAAAACGCCCGTGAACGGTTCTTTTGCCTTCAACTCGTGCATGGTCTGCCAGAGATCCTCGCGCGTGAAGGCGTCGAGCGCTCCGAAAGGTTCGTCGAGGATCAGGACTTCGGGCTGGTGCACCAGGGCCCGGCAGAGGGAGGCACGTTGGCGCATGCCTCCGGACAGTTCCGAGGGGCGCTTGTCCTCAAAGCCTTCCAGGCCGACGAGCGACAGGAGATGGCGCGCCCGGTCGACCGCGGCTTTCCCCCGCAATCCGTTGGGAACGATCTCCAGCGGCAGCATGACGTTCTTCAGAATCGAGCGCCACTCGAGCAGCACCGGGTTCTGGAAGGCCATGCCGACGGTCGAGCGCGGGCCGCGAACCTGTTCGCCGTGAAGCCAGACTTCGCCCTCGTCCGGACGCATCAGGCCGGCAATCAGCCGGGTCAGTGTGGATTTGCCACAGCCTGACGGTCCGACAACGGCACAGAAGCCGCCTTCCTCCACCGATACGTCGAGACCGTCCAGCACGCGCAAGGGGCCAGACGCCGTTCGGAAGGCGTGGCGCACGCCTTTTATTTCAATCAAAGCTGTCATGTGAACCTTGGCGGTCGGAGGCGCGGCGGCCTCCGAGCCGATATTATTTCAGGGGGAAACCGCCTGCGGGAAGATAGGCGTCCGTGAAATAGAGGCTGGCGTCCGGTTCGTTCTGGAACGTATAGACGGTTCCGATCTGCTTGATGGCATTGGCCATGCGGTCCGCGTCTATGCCACCCATACCGTTTGCCGTCGTGTAGTCGGTGACGACGTTGGCGTCGATCGACAGTTGCAGGCGGCGCTGTTCAAGTTCCGCGTCGGCGGCGGGATTGCGCGCCAGGAGGGCGGGCATGACGGCTGCCGGATCGGCGATGGCGTCCTTCCAGCCCATGGCGACGGCCTCGAGGAAGCCCTTGATCACTTCCGGATTTGCAGCCGCGTAATCGGAATTCACAATCACCGCATTGCCGTAGAGATCGAGACCGTGATCGGCCATCAGGATGGTCGAGATGTCTTCCTCGGGCACGCCGAGGCGCACAAGGTTCAGATAGGAGCTGAACGAAAAACCGGTGATGGCGGACACGTTGCCTTCGGCGAGCATCGGTTCACGGGTCGGGAAGCCGACCGGTTCGACCTTGATATCATCCATGTTGAGGCCGTTCTCGGCCGCAAAAATCGGAAACTGCGCCCAGGCGCCGTCCGGTGGCGGAGCGCCGAGAACCTTGCCGGCAAGATCTTGCGGACCTTCGACGCCGAGGGACTTGCGGCCGATGACGGCAAAAGGCGGCTTGTCATAGATCATCATCGCGGCGATGACCGGTGCGCCCGGGTTCTGGTCGAGAAACTTGATCAGGCTGTTGATGTCGGCAAACCCGACCGGAAACGCGCCTGTCGCGACTTTCGGTATGGCGTCCAGGGAACCGGAGCCCGCGGTGATCTCGACGCTCAATCCCTTTTCGTCAAAATGGCCGTTGTCTATCGCGGCAAAATAGGGGGCGGCAGGGCCTTCAAATTTCCAGTCCAGAGCAAAGGGGACGGCAGTCTTCTCACTCGCGGTCGCGGCCGTGGTTCCGACTGCAATGAGCGCGGCCGCAACGATTTTGCTGTAGAGCATCAACATCTCCTGTTTCTCGGACTGGGCAGCCCGTGAGAGGGCCGTGCATTGTCGTACAAGCAGATCAGGTTAGTGATGGTTTCAGAGTTTTGCAAACTTTTTCAGCAGGTATAATTTTTGGGCAAAATGCGGCGGGCGAGAAAGGGCGGGAGCCCTTGTCCCGGGCGGTCTTTGCCGGACCGGCCGCATGCCGGTATCGCCTTGCTGTCTGCGGTTCGCCTGGAAAAGTCGGATGCCGGTTCTTCCGGAAGCCGGTCCTCGCCCCGGCGGTCGATCTCGCACCTGCAGCGCAATTGAAACAATTCGACATGATTGAAACATATTGCTGCAAATCGGCCATCCTAGCCTGCTTGTAACGGGCTTGGGGCAACCTGGCTGTTCGCCTTTAACAATTTACAGGTTGAAGGAACGGGCGGCAGGGCGTTTCATACCCGATAGGAACGACCCCGAACAATTGGGGCGCCTTCTAAAGGGAAGAGACAATCCATGGTAGGGTCGGCCAGCGCTTCGCCGCGCGAGGAGGACACCTTTCCGAAGATTCTTATGCACAATGCGAAGGTCTTCGGGTCCCGGACCGCGTTCCGGGAAAAGGACTTCGGGATCTGGCAAAGCTGGACCTGGTCCGAGGTGTCGGAAGAAATCCGCGCATTTTCCATCGGTCTGAAATCGCTTGGCCTGAAAGCCGGCGACAAGATCGCCATCGTCGGCGCCAACCGGCCACGGCTTTACTGGGCCATGGTCGCGGCGCAGGCCGTCGGGGCGGTGCCGGTACCGGTCTATGCCGACAGCGTTGCCGAGGAAATGGCCTTCGTGCTCGGTCATGCGGAAGTCACTTTCGCGGTGGTGGAAGACCAGGAGCAGGTCGACAAGCTCCTGTCCATGGCGGACGATGTTCCGAGCCTCAAGGAGATCGTCTACGACGAACAGCGCGGCCTTCGCGATTACGATCACACCCATCTGAATGCCTACGCGGCCATCCAGGACAAGGGCCGCGAGCTGATTGCCAGGACGCCGTCGCTCGCCGCCGACTGGGAAGCCGGTTTTGCCGGCGGCAAGGGTTCTGATATTGCCGTGATGCTCTATACGTCCGGCACCACCGGGCGGCCGAAGGGCGTGATGCTCTCCTTCGACAATCTCGTCATTTCCGCGCGCAACGGCAACGCCTTCGACCGTCTCGACGAGACCGAGGAAGTGCTCGCCTACCTGCCGATGGCCTGGATCGGCGACCACGTCTTCTCGCTGGCGCAGGCCTTTACTGCCGCTTACTGCGTCAACTGCCCGGAAAGCATGGACACGATCGATGTCGACCGGCGCGAAATCGCTCCGAGCTATTTCTTCGCCCCGCCGCGCGTCTTCGAGAACATGCTGACCATGATCATGGTGCGCATGGAGGATGCCGGCAAAGCCAAGCGGGCGATGTTCGACTATTTCATGGAGATCGCGCGCCAGGTCGGTGAAAAGATCCTCAACGGTGAACAGGTCGGGATAAAGGACCGGTTGCTCTACCGGATCGGCGAGTTGTGCGTTTACGGACCGCTGAAGAACCGCATGGGCCTGACGCGCATGAAGGTCGGATATACCGCCGGCGAGGCTATCGGGCCGGAAATCTTCCGTTTCTACCGCTCGCTCGGTCTGAACCTGAAGCAGCTCTACGGGCAGACGGAAGCCAGCGTCTATATCACCCTGCAGCCGGACGGCGAGATCTTTGGCGACACGGTCGGCAAGCCGGCGCCCGATGTCGAACTGAAGATCGCCGAGAGCGGTGAGGTGATGTACCGCTCGCCAGGCGTCTTTGTCGGCTATTTCAAGAACGATGAAGCAACCGCGAGCACCAAGACGTCCGACGGCTGGGTGCATACAGGGGACGCCGGCATCATAGCCGAGAACGGTCACCTGAAGATCATCGACCGGGCCAAGGATGTCGGCAAGCTCAACGACGGCTCGCTGTTTGCGCCGAAATATATCGAGAACAAGCTGAAGTTCTTCCCCAACATCAAGGAGGCGGTCGCCTTCGGTCACGAGAAGGACATGGTGGCGGTCTTCCTCAACATCGACCTGACCGCCGTGGGCTCCTGGGCCGAGCGCAACAACGTCAACTACGCTTCCTATCAGGAGCTCGCCTCGAACCAGGATGTCTACGCGATGATCGAGGGCCACGTGGACCAGGTGAACCGGGACCTTTCCCGCGAGCCAATGATGGCCGGGGCCCAGATCAAACGCTTCCTGATCCTGCACAAGGAACTAGATGCGGATGACGGTGAGCTGACCCGGACCCAGAAGGTCCGCCGCAGCTTCATCGCCGAGCGGTACGAGCCGCTGATCGAGGCACTCTACGACGGCTCGACCTCCAAGCATGTGCGTACGGAAGTCACCTACGAAGATGGCCGCAAGGGTGCGCTCGAGGCGACTGTCGAAATTCGGGACATGACGGTCCACGACGCCGGAAAGGGCATGCAGGAGGCCGCCGAATGAACGCCATTGTAAAGGAAAAGGTCATTGCTCCGGAGGCCGCGGCTGAAGTTGCGGAGCGCGAAGTTCTACTGAAGGTCGACAATGTGTCGCTGTCCTTCGGCGGCGTGAAGGCGATCACCGACATTTCCTTCGACATCCAGAAGGGCGAGATCCGCGCCATCATCGGCCCGAACGGTGCCGGCAAGACGTCGATGCTCAATGTCATCAACGGTTTCTACCACCCGCAGGAAGGCACGATCACCTGGCAGGGCAAGGTCCGCCGCAAGATGAAGCCCTACGAAGCTGCGAGCCAGGGCATCGCCCGCACATTCCAGAACGTTGCGCTCTTCAAGGGCATGACGACACTCGACAACATCATGTCCGGCCGATCCTTGAAGATGCACCGCAATTTCTTCTGGCAGCTCATGTGGCGGGGACCGGCGGAGCGCGAGGAAATCGAGCATCGCCGCAAGGTCGAGGACATCATCGACTTCCTGGAAATCCAGGCGATCCGCAAGACGCCGGTCGGCCGCCTGCCCTACGGGCTGCAGAAGCGGGTCGAGCTCGGCCGGGCGCTGGCCATGGAACCGGAACTCCTTCTCCTGGATGAGCCGATGGCTGGCATGAACCTGGAAGAGAAGGAAGACATGAGCCGGTTCATCATAGACGTGAACCAGGAATTCGGCACCACGATCGCGCTCATCGAGCATGACATGGGCGTCGTCATGGATCTCTCCGACCGGGTGGTCGTGCTCGACTACGGCAAGAAGATCGCCGACGGACCGCCTGAGGAAGTGCAGGCCAGCCAGGCCGTTATCGACGCTTATCTCGGCGTGAGCCACTAGGAGGGACGACCCATGCTCTACGACATTTTCATCGATCCCTTCGTGCAGATGTACGACATGCCGGACTTCTTCCTGCAGGTCCTGTGGGAAGGGTTCGTCGCGGGAATTCTCTACGCTCTGATCGCGCTCGGCTTCGTGCTGATCTTCAAGGCATCCGGTGTCTTCAACTTCGCGCAGGGCATCATGGTGGTGTTCGCCGGTCTGACGCTGGTGGGCCTGCACGAAAACGGAGTGCCCGCCTTCCTCGCCCTGATCCTGACCATCGGCGTGATGGGGATCCTGGCCTACGGGGTCGAGCGTGTGGTGATGCGGCCGCTGGTCAATCAGCCCGACATCATCCTGCTGATGGCGACCATCGGTCTGACGTATTTCCTGATCGGCTTTGGCGAGTTCGTCTTCGGCGGCGAGCCGAAACAGATGATCACCGAGGAGCTCGGCCTGCCGACCGGTTCGACAGCCTTCGAATTCGGCGACCGCGGGCTCGTCATCCTGCAGCATATCGATATTGCCGCTGCGGTGATTGCGGTGGTGATGGTGACGGCGCTCGGGATCTTCTTCAACAAGACCCGCATCGGCCGGGCGCTCCGGGCCGTCGCGGACGACCATCAGGCGGCACTCTCCGTCGGTATCTCGCTCAACCAGATCTGGGCAATCGTCTGGTTCGCCGCCGGCCTCGTGGCGCTGGCAACCGGCATCATGTGGGGGGCGCGGTCCGATGTGTCCTTCGCGCTGGAGATCGTTGCCTTCAAGGCCTTGCCGGTGCTGATCCTCGGCGGTTTCACCTCCATTCCGGGGGCGATCGTCGGCGGGCTGATCATCGGCTTCGGCGAGAAGATCGGCGAGCTTTACTGGGGTGGTCTGGTCGGCGGCGGGATCGAATCCTGGCTCGCCTATATCATCGCCCTGATCTTCCTTCTGTTCCGGCCGCAGGGTCTCTTCGGCGAACGCATCATCGAACGGATCTGAGCCCATGTTCTATCGTGAAGCTGGACAATTCAAAACGAGCTACAAGGCGGATCAGGCGCTGTTCCCGATCCTGCAGGACCGGGTCGGCCTGGCCGTCATTCTGGCGCTCGCCTTCATCGTCATTCCCCTTACGGCCAATGACTTCTTCCTGACCTCGATCATGATCCCGTTCCTGGTGTTCTCGCTGGCGGCCATCGGGCTCAACATCCTGACGGGGTTCTGCGGTCAGCTGTCGCTTGGCACGGGCGCCTTCATGGGGGTCGGCGCCTATGCGGCCTACAAGCTGACCACGCTCTTTCCGGATGCCAACGTCATCGTCATGGTGCTGCTGTCGGGTGTGTTTTCGGCCGCCATCGGTGCCGTGTTCGGACTGCCGAGCCTGCGAATCAAAGGGCTCTACCTGGCTGTGACCACGCTGGCGGCACAGTTCTTCCTGGAATGGTGTTTCATCCGCATTCCGTGGCTCTACAACTACAATGCCTCGGGTGCGATCGAAGTGCCGCGCCGTGAGGTCTTCGGCATCGTCGCCTCCGGCGCCGAAGCCACCCCGCTCGCCCGCTATTTCATCGTGCTCGGCATCACCACCCTGATCGCCTTCCTGATCGCCAACGTGCTGCGCGGGCGCATCGGCCGCGCCTGGATGATGATCCGCGACATGGACATCGCCGCCGAGCTGATGGGCGTGAAGCCGCTGCAGACCAAACTGATGGCGTTCGCGGTCTCGTCCTATATCTGCGGCGTTGCGGGGGCGATGATGGTGTTCTTCTGGCTGAACGCGGCTGAGCCCTCCTCCTACTCGATCCGGCTGTCTTTCCAGATCCTGTTCATGGTGATCCTGGGCGGGCTTGGAAGTCTTGGCGGTGCGTTCATGGGCGCGGCCTTCATCTGGATCCTGCCGGTGTTCCTGAAATTCGTTCCGGGGCTGCTCGGCTTCGACCTTGCCGCGGAAACAGTGCAGCACGCGACCTACATGATCGTCGGTGCGCTGATCATTTTCTTCCTGATCGTCGAGCCGCACGGCTTTGCCCGGCTCTGGCAGATCGCGAAGCAGAAGCTCAGGGTCTGGCCGTTCCCCTACTGAGGTAGGCCGGCCAGCCTTTTCACCCGCCATCCGGACATGGACCGATCCGGTGAGGAATGGCGCAACCGGTCCGGCGGTCACCGACAGGTGCCGCATGGGAGGAGAATATGAAAAGCATCAAGCAACTTGCGCTTGGAACCGCCGTTGCGCTTGGGGTCGGTCTTACCGGCGCCATGACAACCGCGGTTCAGGCCCAGGACACCAATTACGTGCCGCTCCTGACATACCGGACCGGTCCCTATGCCGGCTCAGGCATCCACATCGCCAACGGCATGCACGACTACCTGAAGATGCTCAACGAGCGCGACGGCGGCATTGGCGGCGTCAAGCTGGCTCTGGAAGAGTGCGAAACCGGCTACGACGCGCAAAAGGGCGTGGAGTGCTACGAAGCCACCAAGGGCAAGGGCGCGCTGGTCTATAACCCCTATTCCACCGGTATCACCCTGCAGCTGATCCCGAAGGCCGGTGTCGACAAGATTCCGGTCCTGTCCATGGGCTACGGCCTCTCGGCGGCGGCCGACGGCTCCACCTTCCCCTGGATCTTCAACGTGCCGGACACCTATTGGGACGGCGCTTCTGTCGTCATCAAATACATCGGTGAGCAGGAAGGTGGTCTCGACAACCTGAAGGGCAAGAAGATCGGCTATATCTTCCTCGACGCAGGTTACGGCCGCGAGCCGATCCCGCTTCTGGAGCAGCTGGCCGAGAAATACGGCTTTGAACTGTTGCAGTATCCGGTTCCGGGTGCGGAAATGCAGAACCAGTCCTCGCAGTGGCTGAACGTGCGCCGCGACCGTCCGGATTACATGGTCATGTGGGGCTGGGGCGCGATGAACCCGACCGCCGTCAAGGAAGCCGTCAAGATCCGCTTCCCGATGGACAAGTTCATCGGTGTCTGGTGGTCAGCCGGCGACGATGACGCGGCTGCCGGCGGCGAAGGCGCCAAGGGCTACAAGGCGATGAACTTCTCCGGTGTCGGCGCGGACTTCCCGGCGCTCGATGACATCAAGAAGCATGTCGTGGATGCAGGCCTGTCCACCACCGATGCGGAAACCATTGGCGGAACGCTCTACAACCGCGGCGTCCTGAACTCGGTGATCATTGCAGAAGGCATCAGGACCGCGCAGGAACTGACCGGCAAGAAGGTGATCACGGGCGAGGACATGCGTCTCGGCCTCGAAGCCCTGAATCTGGACGAAGCCCGTCTGGAAGAGCTGGGTCTCAAGGGCTTTGCCCATCCGATGAAGGTGACCTGCGAAGACCACGCCGGCAGCCATCCGGTGTTCATCCAGGAATGGGACGGCAAGAAGTGGCGCCAGGCCTCCGGCTGGATCGAGCCGATGACTGACGTCGTGCGCCCGCTCCTGGAAGCCGCTGCGGCCGAGTATGCGGAAAAGAACGCACCTTGGCCGGCACGCACCGAACCCTGCCCGAACTAAGCTGAGGCAGACCGCTCCGCCGCGCCTTCCCGCGCGGCGGAGTTCCCAGGGAGATGATGGAATGGCATTGCTGGATGTGGAACAGACAGGACCCGAGAGCGCTTCTGAAGCTGCCCGGACGATCCTGACGGTCAACAATATCGAGGTCATCTACGACCACGTGATCCTGGTATTGAAGGGCGTCTCGCTGACTGTGCCCCAGGGCGGGATCGTGGCCTTGCTCGGAGCCAACGGCGCGGGCAAGACAACGACACTGAAAGCGGTCTCGAACCTGCTGGGTGCGGAGCGCGGAGAGGTGACCAAGGGCAAGATCCTGTTCGGCGGTGAAGAGGTTCAGGCCCTGTCGCCCAATGATCTGGTCCGGCGCGGCTGCATCCAGGTGATGGAAGGCCGGCATTGTTTCGGACATCTCTCCATCGAAGAGAATCTGCTTACCGGTGCCTATACCCGCAAGGACGGACACAGCGCGGTGAAGGCGGACCTGGAAATGGTCTACAATTATTTCCCGCGCTTGCGCGAGCGGCGGAACAGCCAGGCGGGCTATACCTCCGGCGGCGAACAGCAGATGTGCGCCATTGGACGTGCGCTGATGAGCCGGCCGAAGATGATCCTGCTTGATGAACCCAGCATGGGTCTTGCGCCGCAGCTGGTGGAAGAGATTTTCGAGATCGTGCGCCAGCTCAACCAGAACGAAGGCGTGTCCTTCCTGCTGGCGGAGCAGAACACCAACGTGGCGCTCAAATACGCGACCTACGGCTACATCCTCGAATCCGGCCGCATCGTGCTGGACGGTGATGCCAAGGCGCTGCGCGAGAACGAAGACGTCAAGGAATTCTACCTGGGCGTCGGTGGCGAGGGCCGCCGGTCGTTCCGCAATGTCAAACACTATAAGCGAAGGAAGCGCTGGCTGGCCTGATCGGGGCAGAGCCCGGGGTCTTAACAGGCGGAGACGATCATGAGCGACACTGAGTTTGACGCGCGCGAGCGGCAGGACGCCGTTCAGCGTGAACGGGATCTTTTTGCCAGGTTGCCGGAGCTGCTGGCCCATGCCGCAGCCAAGGCCGAAGGCTGGGCCGCACATCTGGCCGGCCAGGATCTTGCTGCCGTCACCGACAGGGCCGCACTTGCCCGCCTGCCGGTGCTGCGCAAGTCGGACCTTCTTGAAAAACAAAGGGCAAAGCCGCCCTTCGGTGGCTTCCTAGCCGGTGATCTTTCGGGGGCCGCGCGTGTCTTCATGTCGCCGGGTCCGATCTGGGAACCCCAGGCCCCGGGTCTCGACCCGTGGAACGGTGCACGCAGTCTCCATGCAGCCGGTTTCCGCAAGGGCGATCTGGTGCTGAACGCCTTCTCCTATCACCTGACGCCAGGCGGTTTCATTCTTGACCAGGGCGCGATCGCGCTCGGCTGTACGGTGTTCCCGGCAGGGGTCGGCAACACCGACAGCCAGGTGGAGGCGATCGAGGTGCTGCGGCCGGCCGGTTTCGTCGGCACGCCGGACTATCTCAAGGTCCTCCTCGACCGGGGCCGGGAACAAGGGCGGGATGTCTCCTCCATCCGCAAGGCTCTTGTTTCCGGCGGGGCGCTGTTTCCGTCCCTGCGCGAGGAATACGAAGCGCAAGGTATCAGTGTCGGGCAGTGCTATGCGACCGCCGATCTTGGCGTCATCGCCTACGAGAGCGAGGCGAAGGACGGCATGGTGGTCAACGAGGACTATATCGTCGAGATCGTCCGCCCCGGTACCGGCGAACCGGTCGCCGACGGCGAAGTCGGAGAACTGGTCGTCACCAATTTCAACAGCCTCTATCCGCTGATCCGCTTTGCGACCGGCGACCTTTCACGGATCATTCCGGGCCAGTCGCCGTGCGGGCGCACCAACATGCGTCTCGCCGGCTGGATGGGCCGGGCGGACCAGCGCACCAAGGTCAAAGGCATGTTCGTCGATCCCGCCCAGATCGCCCAGATCGTCGCCGCGCATCCCGAAGTCAGCAAGGCACGCCTTGCCGTCAGCCGTGTCGGAGAAGCCGATGCGATGACCCTTTCGGTGGAAACGGAGGCAAAAGGCAACGGCCTGTCGGACAGGGTCGCGGCAACACTGCGCGAGGTTACGCACCTGAAAGGCGACGTTGTTCTGGTGACGCTGGGTGCGCTGCCCAACGACGGCAAGGTCATCGCGGACGAGCGGGAGTACGGGTGAGAGGTTTTTGAGATCAAAGCTGAGTGACGAGCAGCAAAATTTAACCTCATCCTGAGGAAGCGCGACAGCGTTGTCTCGAAGGATGGGCCGCTTGTTCTGGAGCAAGGTGCCCATCCTTCGAGACGGACCTGATGGTCCTCCTCAGGATGAGGTTGTTTGGGTAGTCCAAACTCCTTGCCACCTGTGATCTGCTCTCTGCCACCGGCGTATGATAAATGCCGCATTGGCCTCGAGGCCTGCTTGGACTATGTAAGGCGGCAGCTAGACAGAGAGTTCAGGATCTATCCCGCCGATGACCGTTCAACCGACCGCGCCGATCGCTGCCGACCAGGAAGCCGAGTTCAGGAAAGTGCAACTGCCGAAGGATCACCCTTCGGTCAAGAGTGGCAAGGTCGGCGTTCTCCTGGTCAATCTCGGCACGCCGGATGCGACGGATTACTGGCCGATGCGCCGCTATCTGAGGGAATTCCTCTCCGACAAGCGCGTGATCGAATGGCCCCGGGCGATCTGGTACCCGATCCTCTACGGCATCGTGCTGATGACCCGGCCCGGCAAGTCCGGCAAGGCCTATCAGGAAATCTGGAACCACGAAAAAAACGAATCTCCGCTGCGCACGATCACCCGAAGCCAGTCGGACAAGCTGGTGGAAATGTTCGGCGGCATGGATGGCCGCCTGAAGGTCGACTGGGCGATGCGCTACGGCCAACCGTCGATTCCGGACCGGCTGCAGGCACTGAAGGACGAGGGCTGCGACCGCATCCTGGTCTTTCCGCTCTATCCGCAATATTCGGCAACCACCACGGCAACGGTCAACGATGTCGTCTGCCGCACGCTTCTGAAAATGCGCTGGCAGCCGGCCATCCGCACCGTGCCGCCCTATCACGATGATCCGGTCTATGTGTCGGCATTGGCCAAGTCCGTCGAACGGCATCTGGAAAGCCTCGATTTCGAACCGGACGTGGTTCTGACTTCCTATCACGGCATTCCGCAGTCGTATTTCAAGAAGGGCGATCCCTATCACTGCCACTGCATGAAGACGACGCGGCTGATGCGAGAGGTGCTGGGTTGGAGTTCCGACAAGCTGCGCGTCACCTTTCAGTCGCGCTTCGGTCCGGAAGAATGGCTGCAGCCCTATACGGACAAGACGGTTGAACAACTGGCCAAGGACGGCGTCAGGAAGATTGCCGTCATGAACCCGGGTTTCGTCGCCGATTGCCTGGAAACGCTGGAGGAGATCGCCGGGGACGCCGGTGAGATTTTCGAGCATGCGGGCGGTGAACATTTCAGCCACATCCCCTGCCTCAATGACAGCGACCTCGGCATGGACGTGATCGCCCATGTCGTCCGGCGTGAGCTCGGCGGCTGGATCTGACGGCAGCGCCGGAACCTATCCAACGCTGTTTGTTCGGTTTACCTGAAAACCCTCGTAATTTTTCACGAGGCTTTCCATATTTCACGAGACCGTTTCACAACCGCCCTACACCGGGGAGTGGTCGGGCACAGTGCGTATCCCGGATGGTTCAAACCCTCTCAAAGGTGCTGGAACCGCCCAGGAATTCAGCGCATAGTGACCTCAGTATTTGAAAAGAATTACGGGAGATATTCATGCCAATCGCAGGATTTGACATTTTCCTGATCGGCCTCGTGGTGCTGGTCATTCTGGTCTTTTTCGCGGGCGTCAAGACTGTTCCGCAGGGCTACAATTATACGGTCGAACGGTTCGGCAAGTACCGCAAGACCCTGACGCCGGGCCTGAATTTCATTCTCCCCTTTGTCGACAAGATCGGCCACAAGCTGAACATGATGGAGCAGGTCCTGGACGTGCCGACCCAGGAAGTCATCACCCGTGACAACGCAACGGTGTCCGCGGACGGTGTGACCTTCTACCAGGTGCTGGATGCCGCCCGTGCCGCCTATGAAGTCCTCGGCTTGCAGAACGCCATCTTGAACCTGACCATGACCAATATCCGGTCTGTCATGGGGTCGATGGATCTCGACAATCTTCTGTCCAACCGCGACGAGATCAACGCCCAGATCCTCCGGGTTGTCGACGCGGCGGCGGAGCCCTGGGGCATCAAGATCACCCGTATCGAGATCAAGGACATCAATCCGCCGCGCGACCTGGTGGACGCCATGGCACGCCAGATGAAGGCAGAGCGCGAAAAGCGCGCCTATATCCTGGAAGCGGAAGGCAAGCGGCAGTCGGAAATCCTGAAGGCGGAAGGCCAGAAGCAGTCGCTTATTCTGGAGGCCGAAGGCCGGCGCGAATCCGCCTTCCGCGACGCGGAAGCACGTGAGCGCGAGGCCGAGGCAGAAGCCAAGGCGACCCAGCTCGTGAGTGCCGCGATTGCCGCCGGCGACGTCCAGGCCATCAACTATTTCGTCGCCAACAAATACATCGAAGCCTTCAAGGAACTGGCGAATTCCCGCAATCAGAAAACGCTGATCCTGCCGATGGAAGCCACTTCGATGCTCGGTGCCCTGAGCGGTATCGGAGAGATCGCCAAGGAAGCTTTCGGCGACGACAAGCGCAGCAATAGCCAGCCGTCCTCACGGATCCCCAATACGCGGACGAATGAGGGAGGCGATCTGTGAGCCTGATCGAGAGCACCGTTGCGGCCCTCGGACCCTGGAGCTGGTTTGTCCTGGGCCTCATTCTTCTGGGTCTGGAGATCCTGGCGCCGGGGACGATCTTTCTGTGGTTCGGACTTTCCGCTCTGGTCGTCGGCGTCATGTCGCTGGTCTTCGATTTCGCCTGGCAGGTTGATGTCGCCGTCTTCCTGGTGCTGTCGCTGGTCAGCCTGTTGATCGGCCGGCGGATGATGCTGCGCCTGGCATCGGAAAAGGGCGACCCGGGCCTGAACCAGCGTGGCAGCCGCTATATCGGCCGTGAGTTCACGCTCGCCGCGCCCTTGAACGAAGGCGCCGGGAACCTGTCCATTGACGATACGATCTGGCGCATCACCGGGCCGGATCTGCCGGCCGGAACCAAGGTTCGGGTCGATGCCATCGACGGTGCCCGGCTGGTGGTCTCCCGGGCCGGGTGAGTGCCGGCAAGCCGTCGTAGACCTGCCGGAGCACAGGGTTCCGGGAAAACAAGAAGGCCAGCAGCGACACTGCTGGCCTTTTGCATGTTGTCCGGAAGAGCCGGCGCCTTCGCTTGCCTCAGGGCTTATGGCCGAGGGGCAACGGCGGTTCTTCCGCCTTCAGGAGGATGCCGACGCGCCGGTTGGCGGCAAGATAGGGATCGTTCGGGAAAAGCGGCTCGGTATCGGCCTTGCCGACCACCGCAAAGAACTGGTTCTCCGGAACGCCGTATTCGGCAAGGATCTGACGGGCGGTGTTGGCGCGCTCGCTGGAAAGATCCCATCCCGTATAGCTCGGATCGATCGACTGGCGTCCCGCCGTGGTGTGGCCGGTGATCTCGATGCGGTTCGGCATCTGGGCCAGAACGGGTGCCATTTTGGCGATCAGACGGCGGGTCGTCTCATATGGATATTTCGAGCCCTCGCGGAACATCGAGCGGCCATCCTGGTCGACCAGCATGATGTTGAGCCCATCCTCGGTCTCTTCAAGGATGATGTTGCTGGAGATTTCCGTGATTTCCGGCATTTCCTGCCAGGCTTGCCGGAGAGAGGCGGCAGCTGTCGCGAACTGGCGGGGCTTTTCGATATCGGCTTCCAGGGTGTCATGCGTATTGGCCTCCGGTCCCTGCTTGCGCCGCTTCTCGTGGCGCTCCTGGGAAAAGTCGGAATCCAGTTCCTGATCGACCTGGCTGATGTCCTTCATGTAGTCGCGGATCGGAATCCCCTCGACCTCGATAATCCCGGTCTTGCGCGACGTGTCCTTGACGCCGAAGGCCTCGCGCATCGAACCGGCGACGACCTGCAGCTTTTCCTTGTCCTGAATGGAGAAGGAGATGATCAGAACGAAGAAACACACAAGCAGGGACATCAGGTCGGCGAATGTCACCAGCCATTCCGGAGCCCCACTGTTTTGTGGTTTTTTTCTCGCCATGTCCCGGTTCCGTAACCTGTCTTAAGCCGCGTCCGCCAATTCAGCCTTCAGCTTGTCCGGCAGATAGGCGATCAGCATTTCCTTGATCAAGGCCGGGCTCTTGGATTCGCGGATCTGGCAAACCCCGTCGATGATCAGGGTCTGGTTGAGATCGTCGACATCGAATTTCGCGTCCAGCTTGTCGCAAAGCGGCAGACACAGACAGTTGGAAATGAGTGCGCCGTAAAGCGTCGTCAGAAGGGCGACGGCCATCGACGGACCGATGGCGGCCGGATCGTCCATGTTGGCCAGCATCTGCACCAGGCCGACCAGCGTCCCGATCATGCCGAAGGCCGGTGCGGAATCGCCGAGAGCCTTGAAGACGCGTCTGCCTTCCGAGAGCCGGGACAGTTGCAGGTCGCGTTCGCGCTCCATCGATTCCTTGATGAATTCCAGCTCGTAGCCATCTGCAATGTACTGGACGCCCTTGGCGAGAACGGGATCGGAAACATCGACGTTCTCAAGGCCCAGGGGACCGGATTTGCGGACGATTTCGCCAAGGTTGGTGATTTCCGTGATCAGGTCGCGTGGGCTGGCGCTCTTGCCGGCAAGTGCGACTTTGGATCCGGTCACGAAGGCGGCGATGATGTCGGAAAGCTGAAAACGAATGAGCGTGGCTGCAAAGCCGCCGCCGAACACGATCAGGACCGACGGGACGTCGACGAACTGCGTGAAGCTGCCGCCCAGAAAAATAGCGGCCAGGACGATGCCGAAGGCGCCCACAATGCCGATTAATGTCGCCAGATCCATTCTGTACACACACCAGGGTTTGCGGCTTTCAAGCCGGGAAAACTTTGGGGCAGTGTAAGAGGGTTATGGCTAATCAAATCCTAATGGATGGCCATCAGGGTGCAGGAAAGAACATTTTTGGCATCGCGCAACGCCCTGCAATAGGGCAGGGCGCCGGATTTACAGCCGGGAAATGACTCAAGCAGCGCCGATGCGAAGCAAGTCGTGCAGGTGGACGATGCCGACCGGCCGGCCGTCCTCGATCACGAATACGGATGTAATCGAAAGACTGTTCACCAGTTCCAGGATCGTCGCGGAGAGCGTTTCCGGTGTGATGCTCTTGGGTGAACGGGTCATGATTTCGCCTGCGGTCTTCTCCAGCAGATTGGAGGATACGTGGCGGCGAAGGTCACCGTCGGTGATGATGCCGATCAGCTGACGCAATTCGTCGGTGACGCCAAGGACGCCGAAGCCGCGCTGGGTCATCAGGACGATGCCTTCGCTCATCGGTGTGTTGGCCGAAACGAGCGGCAAACGGTCACCCGAGTGCATGATGTCCTTTGCGGTCTTCAGGCTGGCACCAAGGCGGCCGCCGGGATGAAAGACACGGAAATCCTGAGCGGTGAACCCGCGCCCTTCCAGAAGCGCCACGGCAAGTGCGTCGCCGATTGCCAGCTGGATCAGGGCGGAAGTCGTCGGAGCCAATCCGTGCGGGCAGGCTTCGGTCACTGCCGGCAAAGCCATGACGACATCGGCGGCGCGGCCAAGGGTGCTGTCCTTGCGCGAGGTGATCGCGACGAGTTTGACCTTGAAGCGGCGGGTATAGGAGACGATGCCGGCCAGTTCCTGGGTCTCGCCGGACCAGGACAGGGCGATGACGACATCGTTCTCGGTGATCATGCCGAGATCGCCATGACTGGCTTCACTGGCATGAACGAAAAAGGCGGGTGTGCCGGTGGAGGCAAGGCTGGCGGCGATCTTGGTGCCGATGTGGCCGCTCTTGCCGATGCCGGTGACAATCACACGGCCCGGGCTCTTCTGAATGAGTTCGCATGTTTGCTGAAACGGAGCGGCCAAGCCATTTTTCAGTGCGGTCCGCACTGCGCTGAGGCCAGCGATTTCCGTTTCAAGGGTCCGTTCGGCGGAGACGAGACACTGGGTTGCCATATCATGGGTCTCATCGGAAACGGGGTCGCGCAACAGACTGGTCATACTTAATACTTTTTTGTGTTTGACCGCCTAGCTCTATGCCAGTCTCCGGTAAGGATCAAGAAGCCGTGATCTTTTAAATGCATTATATGGCTGGTCCTGCAGTCACTTTGTGTAACTTGTCATTTTGCAAAAAGAAACGAAGCATTAACCATCCTTCGTCAGTTTGGACCTGAACACGACGTCGACTGGTCCCGGACTCCATGCGCAGTTTCCTGCTCCCGATCCTCTGCTTTGCCTTGGTGCAGGCCGTTCCCGCGGCCGCGCAAACCACGCTGTCCGATCTGCGCGGTTCGGATGCGCCGCTCGGTGCAAGCGATTCGGAGACGGCCGTTGACGCCGCAGCCGCTCCGGCGGAACAAAATCCGGCACAATCAAATGTTTTTTCCTTGAGGCCATCGCTGAATTCCGCAACGGCCGAGACCGGGTCTTCGGGGCTGGGAACTGCCGGAAGGGTAACGCCGGTGCGTCCCTTCGCCGACAGAATTGCCGCCGTCGACAGGGCCGTGCCGCTCGGCGACAGCGCAATCGACGACAGTGTTTTCGCCGGCGACACCACCTTCGATGCTGCGGAAGGCATCCGGCTCGGTTCGTTCACGTTTACGCCCCAGCTCACGGCGACATCCGGCTACACGGACAACCGCTCCCAGTCGTCAAGCGGAAGCGCCGGTTCGTTCTACCGTCTTTCGCCGGACCTGTCGCTGACGTCCGACTGGTCCAGGCATGAGTTGGACCTTGCCTTCAGAGGATCCTACACCGGCTACCCGGGAGATACGGACGACAACGAAGGCGACGTCTTTGCGGCCGGCAATCTGCGGCTGGACATCAGCGAGGCAACCCAGGTCACCACCAGTGTCTCCTACACCTACAGCCAGGAAGATGACGGCAGTGCGGAATCTTCCGGCTCGACCGACACAAACCAGCTGCTTTCCGGCAACGTGAGCGCCACTCGGCGGGTCGGCATTCTTGCTGCAACCGCATCCGTCGGTGCGGATCACAACCTTTATTCCTCCGAAACGGTCTCGGAAAGCGGCCGTGACAACACGCTCTATTCCGCCAGCCTCAGGCTGGACGGCAATACGGGCAGCATCCTGTCACCGTTCGTCGAAGGCTCTTTGCTGCTCAGGCGTTATGACGATACCTGCAGTGATGCGCTTTGCGAGAAACGCAACGCCAACGGTTATCAGGTCAAGGGCGGCGTCACCATTGCCTCGGGACCGAAGGTCACCGGAGAGCTTGGTGCGGGCTGGCGGATCGAAAATATCGAGGACAGCCGCCTGGAGGATCTCTCTGGTCTTGTCGTCGATGCGTCCCTGGTCTGGTCGCCGAGCCGCCTGACCACGGTTACCGCCGGTCTCGGGACCAGCTTCGAAGCGACCGACATCGACAACGCCAGCGGTTCGATCATCTATTCCGGCGATCTTCGCCTGGCCCACGCCTTCTCCGACCGTCTGGTCGCCGAAACCGGTGTCGGCTACAGCTACCGCACCTATGAAGGCGTTTCCATCGAGGAGAGGACCCTGACCGGCTTCGGCGGGCTCACTTTCGCGCTGACGAAAAACATCGCCCTGACGACCGATTACACCCATCGGCGCTTTGACAGTTCCCAGGACGGCAGCGACTATACGGAAAACGCGGTTGAAGCCGGACTTCGTTTCCGGCATTAACGGTACGGTAACCAAATCAACACCATTCATGGGGCGGGGGTAGAAACACGGACACGGGCATCAAGGAGGCCCTGATGCGAAGCCTTGCGCAGCTGGCTGCGAATGTGAAGATGTTACCACCCTTTTCCGGACGCGTGAAAAATCTGGCCCGCTGCCTGCTGGCATCGGCAATTACGGCCGGCAGCCTCATGACGGCAACGCTGCCTGCGGCCGCAGACAACGGCTTCAACCGCTTTGTTTCCGGCTTCTGGCCCAAGGCGCAAGCGGCCGGAATTTCCGCGCAGACCTATAATTCCGTCTTCACCGGCATGCAGCCGGACGACGACACCCTGCGGCTGATGAGCAAGCAATCCGAATTCGTCAAACCGATCTGGGACTATCTGGACAGCGCCGTCTCGAATGACCGGGTCGAGAAGGGCCGGAAATTCCTGACGGAATACGCGACGGTCCTGGCCAATATCGAAGCCCGTTACGGTGTCGACCGCGAGGCGGTGCTGGCGATCTGGGGCATGGAAACCAACTACGGCGGCTTCATGGGCCGGCACAACGTTATCCAGGCACTGGCAACGCTTGCCTATGCAGCGCCGCGCCGGACGGAATTCTGGGAAAAGGAACTCATCACCGCGCTTGGCATCGTTCAGGCGGGTCACGTGCGTTTTCAGGATATGGAAGGGTCATGGGCGGGGGCCATGGGTCATACCCAGTTCATGCCCACCAGCTGGAAGGCCTATGCCGCCGATTATGATGGCGACGGGCGCCGTGACATCTGGACTTCCATTCCCGACGCTCTGGCGTCCACGGCTGCCTACCTGCAAAAGCACGGCTGGCAGACCGGCAAGACCTGGGGCTACGAGGTCACGCTGCCGCGGGGCTTCGACTTTCATATGGCCGACGGCGACAAGACGTTGACCCTTGGCGAATGGAGCCGGCAGGGCCTCAAGCGAACCAACGGCCGCGATTTCCCGCGTGCCTCGGACAATGCCATTCTAGTTCTGCCCGCAGGCGCGAGCGGTCCGGCCTTCCTGATGCTGAAGAATTTCTACGTCATCAAGCGCTACAACAATGCCACCGCCTACGCTCTTGCCGTCGGTCATCTCGCCGACCGGATCATCGGCGGCGGTCCTCTCGATGGCGACTGGTCGCGCGAACACCTGCCGCTCAACCGTTCGGAAACGGCCGAACTGCAGGCGCTCTTGAACCAGCGCGGGTTCACCGTCGGAACGGCGGACGGCAAGATCGGCCCGGCGACCCTGCGCGGCATCCGCGCCTATCAGAGTTCGCGCGGATTGATCCCGGACGGCTACGCGTCGGTGGTTTTGCTGGCCCGGCTGAAGCTCGACGGTTAAACTGGGGGCTGGGCCGGCGCATCCAGGCGCCCGACAGGAGCCGAGAGTGATTTTCCGAAACCGGCAAAAACAAGCCTTTAGAACGCCGCTTGCAATGCTGCCGCTTGCCGTTGTCTTCGCACTCGGGCTCGTGGCCGGCGGCATTGCGGCGCAGGCGCAGGATCTGCCGGCGAAGGAAATCATTGTCGCGCAGAACCCCTTCAAAGGCTTCAATCCTTTTGCGCCGCTGCAGCGCCTTTTCGGAGGCGGCGAGCGGCGCGACAAACCGCAGCAACAGACGCAAAAGCCGCGGGTTGCGCGGCCGACCGGTGCAGCTCCGAATTTCGAAATCCTGCCGAAAGACCCGAATGCCGGCCTGATCCTCGTGGTCGGCGACCGCATGGCCCGCGGCGTGTCGGACGGGCTCAAGTTCACGCTCGCGGAAAAGCCGCAGGTCAGGGTCGAGCCCATCACCGACGATAGAGCCGGCTTTACCGGCGAGAACCCGCCCGACTGGACGACGCAGGTTCTGGCCAAGATCCGCGGTGCCGATGTGAAGGCGGTCGTGGTCATGATCGGCCGGCAGGACCTTGGCAAGACCTTTCCCGGTGACCCGCCGAAGGAGTTCATGACCGCGGAATGGCTGGAGACCTACAGAGCCAAGGTTGAGGCACTGGTGCGGGTGGTGCGGCAGGAAAAGAAACCGCTTGTCTGGGTGGGGTTGCCGCCGACCAACGAGGAGCTGGTGAATGCGGATTTCACGCAGTTGAATTCGATCTTCCAGAGCGGTTCTGAAGACCGGCGCGTGCGCTATGTCGACATCTGGGACATTTTCCTGGCCGAAGACGGCAGCTATTCCTCCTTCGGGCCGGATGTGGACGGCAAGAACACGCGTCTGCGTACGAACGACCGCATCGATTTCACCTGGGCGGGCTATCGCAAGGTGGCGTTCTTCGTTGAAAGGGAACTGTCGCGGGTGCTGGGCGGTTATGGCGGCCTGGCCTTCGAGGGCGTCGACGACGATCCGAATTTCATCGTGCTGACGGGCCGCACGACGTCTCCGGAAGCGCTGCTGCTCGGCGGCGAGGAGGACGAGGCGATCAACCCGCTCAGCCGCACCTACCGCTTCTTCGTCAACGGCGAACCGCTGCCGCCGATCCCCGGGCGCGTCGACGATCCGCGTCAGCCCGAGGCCGAGGCGCAGCCTGTCGTTGTTTCCGTATCCGACATCGAGGAAACGGTCGCTCCACCCGGGCCTGAGCTGCGAGGTTCATTCCCTGAAATTACCCGGGTTCCGACCCAAAACCGGATCTCGGTAACCGTTCAGCCGTCAGCGGAGGACTTGAACTGACGGGTGTCTTGAACTGACGGGCCACAAAAAACGCCGGCGGATGCCGGCGTTTTCGTTTTTGTTTTCGTGAATTGGTCGATCTTACCGCGGCAGGTCGGTGGTTCCGGTCAGGAATTCATCGACCGAACGGGCGGCCTGGCGGCCCTCGCGGATGGCCCAGACCACCAGCGACTGGCCCTTGCGCACGTCGCCCGCGGCAAAGACCTTGTCCATGCTGGTTCTGTAATCTTCGGTGTTGGCCTTCACGTTGGTGCGGCCGTCCAGTTCCAGCTTGTCGCCGGCTTCGGCCACATAGGTGTCGAGCAGCGGGCCGGAGAAGCCGATGGCGGCCAGCACCAGGTCGGCGCGCAGGATGAATTCGGTGCCTTCGATCGGGCGGCGCTTTTCATCGACGCGGGCGCATTTGACGCCAATGACCTTGCCGTCCTCGCCAACGAGGCCGAGGGTGGCGGCGGAAAATTCGCGCTCGGCACCTTCAGCCTGGGAGGACGAGGTGCGAAATTTCGTCGGCCAGTAGGGCCAGACATGCAGCTTGTCTTCCTTCAGCGGCGGGATCGGCCGGATGTCGAGCTGGGTAACGGAGAGCGCCCCCTGGCGGAAAGCGGTGCCGACGCAGTCGGAGGCGGTGTCGCCGCCGCCGATGACAACGACATGTTTGCCGCCGGCCCAGATCGGCGCTTCATTGCCTTCCGGCTCACCGCCGACACGGCGGTTCTGCTGGACGAGGTACGGCATCGCCCAATGGCAGCCTTCCATTTCCATGCCGGTGACACCCGGATCCCGCGGTCGTTCAGCACCTGCGCACAGGATGACCGCGTCATGGCGCTCGGCGAGTTCTTCCAGGGAAACGGTAACGCCGACATTGACGCCGTAATGGAAGGTGACGCCTTCGGCTTCCATCTGCTTCACGCGCTTGTCGATATAGTGCTTTTCCATCTTGAAGTCGGGAATGCCGTAGCGCAGCAGGCCGCCGGCCTTGGGCTCGCGCTCATAGACGTGCACCGTGTGGCCGGCGCGAGCGAGCTGCTGGGCAGCCGCCATGCCTGCGGGGCCGGAACCGATGATGGCAACGGCCTTGCCGGTCTTGGTAGCAGACGGTTCCGGAACGATCCAGCCCTGTTCCCAGCCCTTGTCGGCAATCGCCTGCTCGACGCTCTTGATGTTGACCGGGATGTCTTCCAGGTTGAGCGTGCAGGCTTCCTCGCAAGGCGCCGGACAGATGCGGCCGGTGAATTCCGGGAAGTTGTTGGTGGAATGCAGGTTCTTCAGCGCGTAGTCCCAGTCGCCCTGATAGACGAGGTCGTTCCAGTCCGGGATCTGGTTGTTGACCGGGCAGCCGGTCGGACCGTGGCAGAACGGGATGCCGCAATCCATGCAGCGTGCCGCCTGGTTGGCGACTTCCTGGTCGTTCAGGGGAATGGTGAATTCGCGGAAATGGCGGATGCGGTCAGAAGCAGGCTGATACTTCTGTTCCTGACGATCGATTTCCATAAAACCGGTTACCTTGCCCAAGGTGACCTCCTCAAATCTCTGTGCGTCTTGTCCAGTCGGCTGCAATCGGCCGCTTTTGGCGGCCGAGAGCCGGTTCGTGTCAGGTGCCGGATTATTCGGCGGCGATCATTCCAAGGCGCTGTTCTTCCATTTCGCGCAGCGCCCGGCGGTATTCGACCGGCATCACCTTGACGAATTTCGGCCGGTAGGCCGCCCAGTTGTCAAGGATCGCCCTGGCCTTGGCCGAGCCGGTATACTCCACATGCTTGGTCAGCATCTGGCGCAGCCGCTCGTCATCGTGGCGGGTCATGTCGCAGGAAAGGTCCACACGGCCCTTGTGCTCGATGTCGCCGCCATGGTGGTGCAGCTTTTCCAGAAGGTCGTCTTCTTCCGAAACCGGTTCGATGTCGACCATGGCAAGGTTACAGCGCGAGCCGAAGGTGCCGTCTTCGTCGAGCACATAGGCGATGCCGCCGGACATGCCGGCCGCGAAGTTGCGCCCTGTCTGCCCGATGACGACGACGACGCCGCCGGTCATGTATTCGCAGCCGTGATCGCCGACGCCCTCAACGACGGCGATGGCGCCGGAGTTACGGACGGCGAAGCGTTCCCCGGCCACACCGCGGAAGTAGCATTCGCCCTCGGTCGCTCCGTAAAGCACGGTGTTGCCGACGATGATGGAGTTCTCGGCCACGATGCGGGTGTTTTCCGGCGGGCGCACGATCAGCTTGCCGCCGGCAAGACCCTTGCCGACATAGTCGTTGGCATCGCCCACGAGATCGATGGTGACACCACGGGCGACGAAGGCGCCGAAGGCCTGGCCGGCAGTGCCCTTCAGGTTGATCTTCAGGGTGTCGGCGTGTTTCAGGCCCTTGTTGCCGTAGCGCTTGGCGATCTCGCCGGAGAGCATGGCCCCGACCGAGCGGTCGACCGAGCAGATGGTCTCGTCGACGATCGTCGGTTCCTTGTGCTCCAGCGCCGGCTTGGCGGCGGCGATCAGGCGGCGGTCGAGAATGTCGACGATCGGGTGATCCTGACGCGTGGTCCAGCGGGTTTCCTCGGGCGCCGCGTCCGGCTGGAAGAAGATCCTCGAGAAGTCGAGGCCCTTGGCCTTCCAGTGCTCGATAGCCTCGTTCTTGTCGAGGATATCTGTGCGGCCGATCATGTCCTCCAGCTTGGCAAAGCCGAGGGCTGCCATCAGTTCACGCACTTCCTCGGCGACGAAGAAGAAGTAGTTGATGACGTGCTCCGGCGTGCCCTTGAAGCGCTTGCGCAGGACCGGATCCTGGGTGGCGATGCCGACCGGGCAGGTGTTGAGGTGGCACTTGCGCATCATCAGGCAGCCGGCCGCGATCAGCGGCGCGGTGGAGAAGCCGAATTCGTCCGCGCCGAGCAGAGCGCCGACGATGACGTCCCGGCCGGTGCGGATGCCGCCGTCGACCTGAAGGGCGATGCGCGAACGCAGGCCGTTCAGCACGAGAGTCTGCTGGGTTTCGGCAAGGCCGATTTCCCAGGGGCTGCCCGCATGCTTGATCGAGGTCAGCGGCGAAGCGCCGGTGCCGCCATCATAACCGGAAATGGTGATGTGGTCGGCGCGCGCCTTGGCAACGCCGGCCGCAACCGTGCCGACGCCGACTTCCGACACCAGCTTGACGGAGATGTCGGCTTCCGGATTGACGTTCTTCAGGTCGTAGATGAGCTGCGCCAGATCCTCGATGGAATAGATGTCGTGGTGCGGCGGCGGCGAGATCAGGCCGACGCCCGGGGTCGAATGACGCACCTTGGCGATCACCGCGTCCACCTTGTGGCCCGGCAGCTGGCCGCCTTCGCCGGGCTTCGCACCCTGCGCGACCTTGATCTGGATCATGTCGGAGTTGACCAGGTATTCCGTGGTCACGCCGAAACGGCCTGAAGCGACCTGCTTGATGGCCGAACGCTGCGGATTCCGGGAGCCGTCCGGGAGCGGGTTGAAGCGCTCCGGCTCTTCGCCGCCTTCACCGGTGTTCGACTTGCCGCCGATCTGGTTCATCGCGATCGCCAGCGTGGTGTGCGCCTCGCGGGAGATGGAGCCGAAGGACATGGCGCCGGTGACGAAGCGCTTGACGATGGCTTCGGCAGACTCCACGGCGTCGAGATCGATCGGCGCACGGCCGACTTCCTCTGCCGCCTTGATGCGGAAGAGGCCGCGGATCGCGTAACGACCGCTCTTTTCATTCACTTCCCGGGCAAATTCGCGGTAGGTGTCCGGCAGCTTAGAGCGCACGGCGTGCTGCAGCAGGGCGACCGAGTCCGGCGTCCAGGTGTGGCTTTCGCCGCGGGTACGGTAGGCGTATTCGCCGCCGACCTCGAGCGACCGGCGCAGGATGGCGACGTCGCCGAAGGCTTCCTCGTGGCGCTGAACCGTTTCCTCAGACACCTGCGACAGGCCGATGCCCTCGATCATGGTGGCGGTGCCGAAGAAGTACTTCTTGACGAAGCCCGAGGCGAGGCCAACCGCGTCGAAGATCTGCGCGCCGCAATAGGACTGGTAGGTCGAGATGCCCATCTTGGACATGACCTTGAGGATGCCCTTGTCGATCGACTTGATGTAGCGGTAGACGACTTCGTCCTGATCAACCTCTTCCGGGAAGTCCATTTCCATATGCATGGAAAGCAGCGTCTCGAAGGCGAGATAGGGGTTGATTGCTTCCGCGCCATAACCGGCCAGCACGCAGAAATGATGCACTTCGCGGGCTTCGCCTGTTTCAACGACAAGGCCGACCGACGTCCGGAGGCCCTTGCGGATCAGGTGATGATGCACGGCGGCCGTTGCCAGCAGAGCCGGGATCGCGATCCGCGAGCGGCTGATCAGACGGTCGGACAGGATAATGATGTTGTAGCCGTCGAGAACGGCCTTTTCGGCGCGTTCGCACAGCTCGTCCAGGGCGCCTTCCATGCCGACGGCACCCTTTTCGGAATTATAGGTGATGTCCAGCGTCTTGGCGGAGAACTGGTTGTCGGCGATGTCGCCGATGGCACGGATCTTCTCCAGGTCCTCGTTGGTGAGGATCGGCTGGCGCACTTCCAGACGCTTGGAGGTCGACAGGCCCTCCAGGTCGAAGATGTTCGGGCGCGGGCCGATGAAGGAGACAAGGCTCATCACCAGCTCCTCGCGGATCGGGTCGATCGGCGGGTTGGTGACCTGGGCGAAGTTCTGCTTGAAATAGGTGTAAAGCAGTTTCGATTTGTCGGAGAGTGCCGAGATCGGCGTGTCCGTGCCCATGGAGCCGATGGCTTCCTGGCCGACGGTCGCCATCGGCGTCATCAGAAGCTTGATGTCTTCCTGGGTGTAGCCGAAAGCCTGCTGGCGATCGAGCAGGCTCTCGCCGGCAACCGGTGCGCGCTGGCGCACGCCCGGAAGGTCTTCCAGGACGATCTGGGAGCGGTGCAGCCAGTCCTTGTAGGGGTTGGCGGTCGAAAGCTGCCGCTTGATCTCGTCGTCGGAGACGATACGACCTTCTTCCAGGTCGATCAGCAGCATCTTGCCCGGCTGCAGGCGCCATTTCTGGACGATGCGCTCTTCTTCCACCGGCAGCACGCCGACTTCCGAGGACATGATGACGAAGTCGTCGTCGGTAACGATGTAGCGGGCCGGACGCAGGCCGTTGCGGTCCAGCGTCGCGCCGATCTGGCGGCCGTCGGTGAAGGCGACAGCGGCCGGGCCGTCCCACGGCTCCATGATGGCGGCGTGGTATTCGTAGAAGGCGCGGCGGTTGTCGTCCATCAGCGGATTGCCGGCCCAGGCTTCCGGGATCAGCATCATCGCCGCATGGGCAAGCGAATAGCCGCCCATGACCAGGAACTCGAGCGCGTTGTCGAAACAGGCCGTGTCCGACTGGCCTTCATAGGAGATCGGCCAGAGCTTGGAGATGTCGTCGCCGAGCTTGGCGGACGAGACGGAGGCCTGACGTGCCGCCATCCAGTTGACGTTGCCGCGCAGCGTGTTGATCTCGCCGTTATGGGCAACCATCCGGTAGGGATGGGACAGTTCCCAGGACGGGAAGGTGTTGGTGGAAAAGCGCTGGTGCACAAGCGCCAACGCAGACGTAAAGCGCTCGTCCTTCAGATCGGAATAGTAGGCGCCAAGCTGATAGGCGAGGAACATGCCCTTGTAGACGATCGTCCGGCTGGAAATTGAAACGATATAAAAGCCCTTCGTCACCGCGTCGGTTTCGGCACGCACGCGGTTGGAAATGACTTTGCGCAGCACATAGAGCCGGCGTTCGAAGGAATCGGCGTCGCCACCGGTTTTCTTGATGAAGACCTGGCGGGAGACCGGCTCGGTGGCGGCGATGTCCGGCGCCTTGGAGAGAGAGGAGTTGTCGACGGGCACGTCGCGCCAGCCGATCAGTTCCTTGCCTTCCTCTTCAATGACGCGCTCGATGATCTTTTCGCACTTGGCGCGCAGCTCGGCGTCCCGCGGCAAGAAGAGGAAGCCGACGCCATAGTCGCCTGCTTCCGGGAGCGGCGTTCCGGCCTTGGCCATTTCCTCGGCAAAGAAGGCATGCGGGATCTGCACCAGCATGCCGGCGCCGTCGCCCATCAGCGGGTCGGCACCTACGGCGCCGCGATGGGTGAGGTTTTCCAGAACCTGCAGACCGTCGGAAATGATCTTGTGGGATTTCACGCCCTTCATCTGGGCGATGAAGCCCACACCACAGGCATCGTGTTCGCGCGACGGATTGTAGAGCCCTTTCTCGGCGGCCGTGCGCAGTCGCTCCGCAAGAGTGGTGGTCGCAGTGGTTTTCACACCTGCGTCCCCGGCTTGCATGGCTGTGCTGGTCGTCAGCTCTCTCTTCGTCATTTGCGCCCTCACTGTAAACCCCAGTGCAGCCGTGGCTGGGAGCGTCGGGTTCCGTTCGGGTCGCATTCCATCAAGAATACGGCTCGGCGAACCCTGGCTTTTGGCCCCGGCTCTGTTGTTGTATTAACCGCGTCGGCCATCAATTGAAACCGCCGCATTGACGCAGCGGACACTCCGCTGCCGTGTCGATCCGTCCCGCTTCGTCGCGGATCCTCCCCGGATCCGTCTGGCGGTCGGCCTGCTTGCCGCTTCTGTCTCCCTCGTCCGGGAGGTTGGCGTTAATTGGGACAGCATACCTGTCCTATTCCAAGCGGCGCGACCATGACAGATTTCGCAGCCGCGAGCAAGAGTGTTTCTGCGTCGCCTTATTATAATTGTTTCGCGCGAAAACATCCAATCGTCCGGAAAGGTCGAAACGGGCTGGTTTTTCGTAAGAATCTTGCGTTTGTTAAAGTTTGTGCAATTGCTGACAAAACGGTCACAGGCGTTTGATTTCCTATTTATCGCCGGTAAGGTCATCTACAAAAGGCATCCGCGCTGCCAGCGCAGGCACCGGATTGAACAGGATTTGGATCGACCAGAGGAGATCGAGATGACGCATAAGGTCATGTCTGCAGCCATTGTCGCAGGTGCGGTGGCAACCGCCCTTGCCGGACTGTCTTCCACCCTTCCCGCCCAGGCCCAGGCCAAGGAAAAGTGCTACGGCGTGTCCCTGAAAGGCCAGAACGACTGCAAAGCCGGTGAAGGCACGACCTGCGCCGGGACCTCCACCGTCGACTATCAGGGCAACGCCTGGACACTTGTTCCCAAGGGCACCTGCGTTTCCATGGAACTGCCCGACGGCCGCAAGGGGTCGCTGACCGAACTGGACCGCGATCTGCCGAAGGCCTGATCCAGGAACCTTCTTCGCCGCGACTGCGGCAATTTGCGCGGGCAGGCGCACAGTCGCCTGCCTGTCACATCCGTCGCCAACCGGAGCCCTTCATGCCGTCCGACCCTAGCAGCCAGACCCGGACACGCGTCGACGCGGCCATCCCCGCCCGCGCCGGAGCCGGGCTGAAGGCGGACCATGTCGCCGCCATTCTGGAAACGTCGGCGGATATCGGTTTCTTTGAAGTCCATGCCGAGAATTATATGGGCGCGGGCGGCCCGCCCCATCGGCAGCTGGAAGCGATCCGGGATCGCTATCCGCTATCCCTGCATGGCGTCGGCCTCTCGATCGGCGGGGAGGGGCCGCTGGACAAGGCCCATCTGGAGCGGCTGTCTCAACTGGACAGGCGCTATGAGCCGGGTCTTTTTTCCGAACACCTGGCGTGGTCAAGCCACGACACCACCTATTACAACGATCTGCTGCCGGTTCCTTATGACCGGCCAACGCTGGAACGGGTCTGCGACCATATCGACGAGGTTCAGGAAACCGTCGGCCGGCGGATGCTCCTGGAAAACCCGTCGACCTATGTCGCCTTTGCGCAGAGCACCATGAGCGAGCTGGATTTCCTGCGTGAAATCACCCGGCGGACCGGCTGCGGCCTGCTGCTCGACGTCAACAATGTCTATGTCTCCTGCACCAATCACGCCCGTTCGGCCGAAGACTATCTCGCTGACTTCCCGATGGAGGCGGTCGGGGAAATTCATCTCGGCGGTCACGCACCGGACCTGGACGACGAAGGCAGGCTGCTCCTGATAGATGCCCATGACCGCGCGGTCGACGCTGCAGTCTGGCAGCTCTATGAAAGCGTCATCCGTGGCTTTGGTGCTCTGCCCACCTTGATCGAATGGGACAATGAGGTTCCCGATTGGCCCGTGTTGCTTGCCCAGGCCCGGGAAGCCGAACAGATCCTCGCCGAAGCTCCGTCCGCCGGTCTGAAAAAGGCAGGGTGAGATGCGCGGGCTGGCATCCAACGAGACGCTTACTGCCGCCGACTTCGGCCGGGCGCTGCTCAATCCGGAAGCCGATACGCCGGCCGGCGTAACAGGTCCCGACGGGCAAGCGGCGCCCAAGCGCTTCAACGTCTACCGCAACAACGTGATCGTCAGCCTCTGCGATGCCCTGGCCCAGTCCTTTCCGGCGATCGGGGCTCTGCTTGGCGAGGAATATTTCCGGGCGCTGGCCCGCGCCTTCGTGCTGGAACATCCGCCGGAAACGCCGGTGCTGCTCTGGTATGGCGGTGGCTTTGCAGATTTCATCGAGACCTTTCCGCCGTTGAAAGCCTATCCTTATCTGGCAGATGTGGCACGGCTGGAATGGGCCTGGCTGCAAGCCTATCACGCGGCCGATGCCGCGCCGCTCGATCCGGCGGCGCTTGCTGCCATCGCGCCGGAGGCGGTCGGCGACATCCGGTTCGAGATGCATCCGGCAGCCCGGATCGTTCCGTCAAACTGGGCCATCTGGGATCTCGTACGTCTCAACCGGTTCGAACCGGAACCGGACGAGGGTCTCAATCCGGACTGTCCTCAGCCGGTTCTGGTTTCACGTCCGGATCTTGAGGTGAATGTTCTTCTGCTCGGGCCGGGCGGAGATATCTTCCTGGAGGCGCTGATGCGCGGTGCAAGCCTCGGCGAGGCGGCCGGGCTGGCGCTGGAAGCCTGCAAAGAGTTCAATCTGTCCGATTGTCTGTCGGACTGTCTGTCAAATGGTGCTTTTTCCGGTCTTCGATGTGACCGATAATCCTGCCGCCGCAGAGGGCGGAATTGTAAGGGGGACTTCATGGGTGTGCTGATCGGATTTTTCGTCAGGCTCTATACGATGGTTTTTGGCGCGCTGGAACGGCTGACCGACGGCTGGTTCCTGGGGTTGGCTGCCCGGCTGATCTTTGCCTCGGTGCTGCTGCAGTTCTTCCTGAACTCGGCAATGACCAAGATCGGCGGCAACTTCATGAACATCTTCACCCCGACGGACGGGGCCTATGCGCAGATGCTGCCCAAGCTCATGGAGCAGGTCAGCTACGACAGCAGCCAGATCGCCTTCTTTCCCTACGGTCTGATGGTCCTCTTCGGGACCTGGGGTGAATTCGTTCTGCCGGTGATGGTGGTCGCCGGGCTCTTCACCCGGTTTGCCAGCCTCGGCATGATCGTCTTCATTTGCGTCATGACCTATGTCGACATCTACGGCCACGGCGCCGATGCCAAGACGATCGGCGCGCTTTTCGACGGCGATCCCTATGCCATCATTGCCGACGACCGGCTCCTGTGGATCTTCCTGTTGCTGGTGCCGGTGCTGAAGGGGCCGGGCGTGATTTCGCTCGACTGGCTGCTCGGCCGCTCCTACCGCAAGAGGGAAATGTACTACTGACAATTCTCCGGTTGAGCGCCCGCGAAACTAGTGATTAAACCGGATCATGAATTTCGCGAGCGATAATTGGGCGGGTGCGGCTCCGGCGGTGATGTCGGCGCTGGCCCGCCATAATAACGGGTATGCGCCGGCCTACGGCACCGATCCCCTGACAGACACGATCACGGCCCGGTTCAACGAGATTTTCGAGCGCGAGACCGCAGTCTTTTTCGTGGCGACCGGCACGGCGGCGAATTCGCTGGCGCTCGCATCCCATGCGAGACCGGGCGGGGCGCATTTCTGCCACCGCGATTCGCATATCCAGGTGGACGAGTGCAACTGCCCGGAATTCATGACGGGCGGCAACAAGCTGGTGAGTGTCGCAGGTGGGGGCGGCAAGTACACCCCAGAGGCATTGCGCCAGGCCATGGCGGCTTTTCCGGACGGTGTCGTCCATCACGGTCAGGCAGCCGCCGTCTCCATCAGCCAGGCGACGGAAAGCGGCACAGTCTATACCCTCGATGACATTGCGGCGATCAAGGCCGTTTGCGACGAGCGCTCCGTGCCGCTTCACATGGATGGGGCCCGGTTTGCCAATGCGCTGGTGACCCTCGGCTGCTCGCCCGCAGACATGACCTGGAAAGCCGGTGTCGACGTGTTGTCCTTCGGTGCAACCAAGAACGGCTGCTGGTGTGCCGAAGCGGTCGTGTTCTTCGATTTGGAAGCGGCGAAAGGCTTTGAATATTTCCGCAAGCGCGGTGGTCATCTCTTTTCCAAGAGCCGCTTCGTCGCCGCCCAGTTCGAGGGCTATTTCGACGACGATACCTGGCTGACCAACGCGGCGCACGCCAACGGCATGGCAACGCGGCTGGCCAAAGGCATCCGGGAGCTTGGCGGCCGCACGGCCTGGGCGGTGGAGGCAAACGAGCTTTTCCCGATCCTGAAACGTGCCCAGGTGGAGGCCTTGCAGGCGGCCGGAGCGAAGCTCTACGAATGGCCGGCCAAGGATCTTGATCCGGATCACGCTCCAGCAGCTGACGAAACCTGCGTGCGCATGGTCACCAGCTTTGCGACGGCGGACGAAGACGTGGAGACGTTTTTGAAGGTGCTGGCCGGGACGGTTTAGCTTTTCTTTGGCCGTGGGTTTGCCGGTTCTCTTGCTGTCATCCCGGACAAGCGAAGCGCAGATCCGGGACCCACTCGCGGAACCGCTTGCAGAAGAGAAAACCCTCTGGAAACGAGTAGGCCCCGGATCTCCCGTAGGTCGTCCGGGGTGACACTGTCGGTTGCTGTACTGTCCGCGATCAGTCAATCGACTTTTATAGAGCCAGACCAAAAAAAGCGCCCGGTTTCCCGGGCGCCTCGACAAAAGCGGACTACAGAGATCGTCGGCCGCTTAGTGCGACGTCGATTCGATCTGCTTGGTGCCACCGCTGGTGATTTCGATCTTGCGCGGCTTCATGGCTTCCGGGATTTCCCGGACGAGATCAACATGGAGCAGGCCGTTTTCGAGGCTGGCGCCTTCCACACGGACATGTTCGGCGATCTGGAAGCGGCGTTCGAAGGTGCGGGAGGCAATGCCGCGATAGAGAATTTCCCGCCCGGCATCTTCTTCCGTCTTCTCACCCTTGATGGTGAGGACGTGTTCCTTGGCCTCGACACTCAGCTCGGCTTCGGCGAACCCGGCGACGGCCATGGTGATGCGGTAGGAGTTTTCGCCCGTGCGCTCGATGTTGTAGGGCGGATAGCTCGGAGCGTCGCTGCCGGCTGTGTCCAGCATCGAGAAAAGCCGGTCAAAGCCGACCGTGGAGCGGTAAAGCGGAGAAAAGTCGAAGTGACGCATGTGTCTGTCCTCTCTTGAGCAACTGATACTTCACTGATGTCTGCGTTCCTGTGTCCCCCGATTTGGCGGGACCGGACCGCGTTGCAGACCCGTCATTGGCGCCTGCAGGAAATGATTTGGGAATTCGGTTTTTTCATTTCAAGAGGGGGACGGCTTTGCCGCTTCCAGAACCTGAACGCCACATGAACGGGACCTTCCGGTTGCGTTCAAGTGGCCCGGTGCATCTTCCAATCAACGTCAGCGCGGCGCTGGCGGTCAGATGAGGAGAATGAAGATGTTTGCCAAGATTTCCAAGATTTCCGCCCCGATCGCCGGTGCCATTCTGCTGGTGTCTGCCGGTCTCGTCACCACGGCATCCGCTGCGCCCCAGGCCGGCAAGCTTCAGGTGCAGACCCCGCAGGCCGAGCTGGTCGTCAAGGTCGGTCAGCGTCATGGCCACGGCCGTAACGGCTGGCAGGGTGGCCACGGCTGGCACCAGCAGCAGATGGGTCCGCGCCAGATCCGACGCAGCCTGCGCCATCGCGGCTTCCACGACATCAACATCCTTGACCGCCGTGGCCCGATGTTCATCGTCAAGGCACGTGGCTGGCAGGGCTTCCCGATGCGGCTGGTGGTCGATAGCCGCAACGCACAGATCGTTCGCATGCAGCCGATGGGTCACCGCCGTCACGGCCATAACCGTTGGAACTGACTGGTACGAAACTGTTTTTCAGGGCCGGTTCCCATCGGGAGCCGGCCTGAACCGTTTGCAGGGCCGAAATGGCCATATTTCGCAGGTGCGGTAAAAGGTCTAGGAGGCTGGAAATTCAGCTGTTATGCATAATTGTCGATTATTCTCCGCAACAGACCTGCCGGAAACCGATTGAAGACGAGAATGCCAGCCGAGCCGAGAAATGCGGACCGCATGATCCTGATCGATCATCCCGACAATCCCGTACCGCCCGGGGCACGTGCTGGTTTCGTGACTACGCCCGACGGGGTTCGTATCCGCTATGCCCATTGGCCGGCGCTCGGCAGCCCGCGAAAGGGCACGGTGACGCTGCTGCAGGGCCGGGCGGAATTCATCGAGAAGTATTTCGAGGTAGTGACGGATCTGCGCACGCGCGGCTTTGCGGTTGTCACCTTCGACTGGCGCGGCCAGGGTGGGTCGCAGCGGCTGACGCGCAATCCGAAACGCGGCCACATCTCCAACTTCCGGAAATTCAGGCTCGATCTCAGGACCGTTCTGAAAGAAGTTTCGCTTGCGACCTATCCGGGACCTCATTTCGCGCTTGCCCATTCCACCGGCGGCCTGGTGTTGCTGTCGGACGCTGACCGTCTGAGGACCATGCTTGACCGAGCGGTCCTGACCTCGCCGCTCCTGGGACTTCCCTCCGGCAGCTGGTCGCCGGGGCTCGCCGGCCTCGGCAAATGGGTCCTGCGCAAGCTCAGCTTCGGCCTCTTCGGCCGGCCGGGTTTGAAGGCGGCGGCGCCGAAAACCTCCTGGCTGATAGAAGGGGTAGCTTTTCCCGTCGCCCGTTTCTTTTCCCTGATCGGCTTTGGCCGCCTTTTCGTGCCGGGCGGCAATGCCATGATTTTCGTGCCGTTCGAGACCAACCGGCAAACCACCGACCGGGTGCGGTTCGAGCGGTTCAACAAGGTGCTGGAAACCGCGCCCGAACTCGGGATCGGTGCGCCGACACTCGGCTGGCTGAGCGCCGCGGGCCGCGCCATGATGGCGCTTCGCACCCGTTCCGCCGGTCCGACGATGAAGTTGCCTTGCCTCGTTCTGGCAGCGGGCAACGACCGCATCGTCTCGACACCGATGATCGAGGATTTTGTCGCGCGCACAAAGGCGGCCGCTTATGTGGAGATCCCCGGTGCAGCCCACGAACTGATGATGGAACGGGATATCTACCGGGATCAGTTCTGGGCGGCCTTCGAAGCCTTCGTGCCGGGTTTTGAAGCCGAGCAGGCATTGGCGCAGGCCGCAGCAAAGTAAGTTGCTCGACCACTTTAAGATCGATCAGCTTTCGTGCCGCCGCCGCTTGCCGATTGATGCTCCCTAAAGCGTGTCGCGTTCAATTGAATTCACGTGACCCGCTTTGTCTCTTTTTTGACGTATGTCTTATTGCGAAAAACCGGAGTCCACTTCTTCGCGACGTGCTCTAAAGAGCCAGTTCCCGCAGTAGGATGTCGTGCAGGCGCGGGTCGCCGGAGGCGACGATTTGGCCGCCATCTGCGGGCGAACCGCCGGTCCAGGTGGTGACGACACCGCCGGCGCCCTCAATGATCGGCACAAGGGCGACGATGTCATAGGCCTGCAGCCCGGTTTCGATCACCGCGTCGCCATGTCCGGCAGCCACCATGCAATAGGCATAACAGTCGGTTCCGTAGCGCGACAGCTGCACGGAAGCCTCGACGCGGTCGAAGGCAGTGCGTTCCCCGTTCTTGAAGAGAGCCGGTGTTGTCGTGAAGATCGTGGCGTCCTTCAGCGCGTCACAGGCACGTGTCCGGAGCGTCCTGGCTCCAAGAGGCCCGTGATACCAGGCGGTTTCGCAGTCGCCGCCGAAACGCTCGCCGATATAGGGCTGGACCATCATGCCAAGGCTTGGCTTGCCACCGGTCTTGAGCCCGATCAATGTGCCCCAGGTGGGCAGGCCGGTGATGAAGGACCGGGTCCCGTCGATCGGGTCCAGGACCCAGACATGTTCGGCATCGAGGTTTTCCGGGCCGTGTTCCTCGCCGAGGATGCCATGGCCCGGATAGGTGCCGTTGATAAGCGCCCGCATGGCCGTTTCACCGTTCTTGTCGGCAACCGTGACCGGATCGAAGCCGTCCACCCATTTGTTGTCGATGGCAAAGCCCTGCCGGAAATGCGGCATGATGGCATTGCTGGCAGCTTCCGCGAGCGTGTCCAGGAAAGGGGCAAACGCATGCAAACTGGAAACGGGCTCTGCGGACATCAACACCTCCACTCAAGGTTTGTCGGGGATTGTATCTTGGCCGTGGCGCGCGCCGGATTTGAGTTTCCGGGCAGCACGCAAGGCCGCTTTGCCGCCTGTATAACCGCTTCTGCAAAAAAATGTATCTGCAAAACCTGAATGCCTGCTCATACTTTGTTCAGTTTCGGCAGGGGGGTGGTCTTGACCTTTGTGCGGTGCAATGCGATTTTATTGCGGTGCGATACGTTGTGTCGTACCGCCCTCCTTGGGCGTTTCCTCCCTAGACTCGGGCCGCCTCTTTTGAGCGCGGCCTTTTTTTTATTCGGCTGCGATGGAGTCCGCGGGCAGGGCTGCGTCCGGCATTGAGATCAGTTCCCGGGCAAAGCTGCGCAGATTGTGGAAGAGATCGCCGAAACCGACATTGGGCTGGTGGGAGGCTTCGTCCATATAGAGACCGCGGTTGATCTCGATCTGCAGGGCATGCAGCCCGCTGGCCGGACGGCCGTAATGTTCGGTGATGAAACCGCCCGCATAGGGTTTGTTGCGGGAAACGCTGTAGCCCATGTTCTTCAGGATCGAACAGGCGAATTCGGTGAGATCGCTGCTGCAACTGGTGCCGTAGCGGTCGCCGAGGATGAAATCCGGCCGCGTGTCCGTTGTCTGGCATTTGACGCTGGAGGGCATGGAATGGCAATCGATCAGCACCGCATAGCCGAAGGTGACATGGGTCTGGGCCAGGAGGCGCCTCAGGGTCGAGTGGTAGGGCTTGTAGATTTCCTCCACCCGCGCCAGCGCTTCCTCCACCGGCAGCTTGTGCCGGTAGATCTCGTGATTCTCGCTGACGATCCTGGCAACCGTGCCAAGCCCGCCGGCGACCCGGATCGATCGGATATTGGCGTAGGTCGGCAACCGGCCGTCGAACATCTTCGGGTCGAGCTCATATGGCTCGCGGTTCACATCAAGGTAGGCTCTTGGAAAATGCGCGCGCAGGAGCGGCGCGCCGAGCGGCACCACATGGGCAAAGAGGTCGTCGACATAAGCATCTTCCGACCGCCGGATCGCCGTTTCGTCCAGGCGCGACGAAGCCAGAAATCCCTTTGAATACTGTCGGCCGGAGTGGGGGGAGTTGAAGACGAAGGGAACACGCTGGTCGGCGGGACACAGAACGTCAAAGGCGGGAAAGCCGTTGAAATCGGCTTCAAAGGGTGCATTGAGGGAAGGCTTGATGTCGTCCGTCAAATGGTGTGTCCCGGTTGGCGCCCGGTGCGGGCCGTCGCCTATGGTGCCAAGGAATCAACACGCAGTCCACAGGTACGGCCGCAAAAGCGTGAGAGGCGATGTGGATAGGTCTTGCGGCATTGACCAAAAAGCCCGGGTTCCGTTGGGCGAGCCGGGGACTGCGCCGGTGTGGCGGTGCGCTTCCGCTTGTCAACAGATCGCTGTCCACATCTGGGACAGGGCTGGCCAATTCTCCCTATCATTCTGTGGAATTCGAGCTATAACCGGCAGAAAGGGATGAAGCCCACACGAACAAAGGACCTGGTCGATCACGATGCCGCGTATCCTGCTTGCCGAAGATGATAATGACATGCGCCGCTTTCTGGCGAAGGCGCTGGAAAATGCCGGCCATGATGTCGTGTCGTTCGATAATGGGAGAAGCGCCTATGAGCGCCTGCGCGAAGAGCCGTTTTCCCTGCTCCTGACCGATATCGTGATGCCGGAAATGGACGGGATCGAACTGGCGCGCCGCGCGACCGAACTCGATCCGGACCTGAAGGTCATGTTCATCACCGGCTTTGCGGCCGTAGCGCTCAATCCGGAATCGGACGCACCGAAGGACGCCAAGGTCCTGTCCAAGCCGTTCCACCTGAAGGATCTTGTCCAGGAAGTGGAACGGATGCTGGCGGCCTGACGGCCACCGCCGGATGGCGGAATTCCGCGGGTGCGCTCCGGACTGGGGAAATTTTGACAGTCCGGTGAAAAAGGGGGGTTGCACAGTTTGCCGATCCCCGTTATATCGCACTCCACCACGGCGCTGGGGCGCCGCTGGACCGAGAAATTCGGGCGTGTAGCTCAGCGGGAGAGCACTTCGTTGACATCGAAGGGGTCACAGGTTCAATCCCTGTCACGCCCACCATTATTGCACTTGTCGAATGTTTCGAAGGTGCGGGATTGATCTGAAGACAGGCGCAGGACCTGCCGCTTCTTCCAGACCGATCCAACAGAATGTGAGCGCCTTGGGCGCTCATTTGGTTTAAAGAAGCAGGGCCCTTTAGGGGGACAGTGACATGAAGATCAAGAATTCGCTCAAAGCGCTCATGACCCGCCACCGCGAGAACCGCATGGTTCGCCGTAAAGGCCGCGTCTACATCATCAACAAGAAAAACCCGCGTTTCAAGGCACGCCAGGGCTGATCTTGTCCGTGCGCCATCTGGCGTGCCGGTGAAAATCTTCGTTCTGTCAGAAGCAGTTACCTGCTACTTGACGGAGCTGAAGAGCCGGTGGAACGCCAGACGCACGAAGATGTGTCAATTTCCCGGATTGACCGCCGCATCCGACGATCCATAATCGACGGATGCGGATTTTTGTATTTGCCCTTCTGTTCGCGCTCGGCACTCTGACCGCCGGCGCCCAGCCTGTCCCCGATCTCGGCCCGGACGTCGAACCGCCGTCTGCCGAGGATTTTGACGTCATGCCTGTCGAGCCGCCACAGGAAGGCGGCCAGGTGGTGGTGGAAGAGGGGGATCCTGAAGACGAGCAGGACCGCCTCGACGAACTCTTTTCAAAGCTGGCGGAAGTGGAAACGCCGGAAGCTGCCGCGCCGATCGCACGCGAGATCCAGATGCTCTGGATGGATTCCGGGTCCGACACCGTCGATGTCCTGATGTCGCGCGCCGGCAAGGCAATCCAGGCCGACGATTCCGCGCTTGCACTCGATCTTCTGGATGTTGTGGTGCTGTTGAAACCCTCTTATGCGGAAGGCTGGAACCGTCGCGCCACGGTCTATTACATGCGCGAGGATTTCGGCAAGTCGCTGGTGGATATCGAACGCGTGCTGGCGCTGGAGCCCCGCCACTGGGGTGCGCTCTCCGGTCTCGGCATCATCCAGCGCCGCCTCGGCATGAACGAGGATGCGCTGAAGACTTTCAGACGGGCTCTTGAAGTCAATCCCGGCCTCGAAAATGCACCCAAGGCCATCGAGGATCTGGAAAAGGATGCAGAGGGCGAGGCCGCCTGATTTCAGCGGGTCCCGCGAGCTTTTGTATAAAGGCCTTGATCAGCCGGCAAACGGTGCTATCTCCGCCTTATGATCCTGTTCCCGATTGCCTTCCTTGCCTTCCTTGCCGTCCTCCTCCTGTGTGCGCTCTATTCGGTCTACCGTTACCGGCGGATCTCCCGTGCATTTGCTCCCGACGGCTCCTTTGCCGTCGTCGACGGCGTTCGGCTGCACTACCATTTCGTTCCCGCAAGCGCGATCCGTGACGATCTGCCGGTGCTGGTGTTCCTGCATGGTGCCAGCGGCAATTCCTATGACATGCGGATGGCGCTGGAGAAGCCGCTGCGGCAGCGTTTCAGTCTGCTTTTTGTCGACCGGCCGGGCCTCGGCTTCTCCGATCCCGATCCGAGCGGTCTCGGTGCGCCTGAGGGCCAGGCAAAGCTGATTGCCGGCCTGTTGAAGACGCTGCAGATCGACAGCGCAATCATCGTGGGGCATTCGCTAGGCGGCTCGGTAACGGCGGCGCTCGGGCTGGCCGCGCCTGAGCGCGTCAAGGGACTGGTCTTCCTGGCGCCGGTCAGTCATGTCTGGCCCGGCGGGGTCAACTGGTACTACCGTGTGGCGGCTCTGCCCGTTATCGGCTTTCTGTTTACCTGGACCTTGACACTGACGGTCGGCGAAAGGCTCGTGCCGGGCATGCTCGCCCATGTCTTTCATCCGGATCCGGCGCCTGCCGGCTATGCAAACGCCGTTTCCCTGCCGCTGCTTTTCCGCCCGGCAAGCTTCCGGTCCAACGCGAGGGATGTCTGCGGCCTGAAGGCGGCCGTGTGTGCGCAAGCGGTCCTGTATCCGCAAATCGGCTGTCCTGCGCTAATCGTGACCGGTACGGACGATACGGTCGTCTGGCCGTCCATCCACTGCGAAGGGCTGTTGAGGGATCTGCCGCAGGCGGAGCTCTTGATGCTCGACCGGGCCGGGCACATGCCGCATCACACCCACAGGGAAGAAATCGCGGCGGCGGTGGAGCGGCTTGCCGAGAGGGTCACAGAGGCGTCAATGGCCGATCCAGGCGCAGAAAAGGCCTTGCAGCTGGCATGAAAAAGGCGGCCCGGAGGCCGCCTTTCCTTTTCAACCGATTAGATCGTCAAATGCCGCCCTGGCCGTCGCTGCCGACAAAGGCAATCCGCAGCATGTTGGTCGAACCGGGCGTGCCGAAGGGGACGCCGGCGGTGACGATGATGCGCTGGCCGGGCTTGGCGAAGTCTTCCTTGTAGGAAATCCGGCAGGCGCGGTCGATCATGTCTTCTTCGTTGGCCGCATCCTCGCTGACGACGCAATGCAGGCCCCAGCCGAGCGACAGCCGGCGCGCGGTGGCGAGCACCGGGGAGAGCACGATGACGGGGCTTGCCGGACGTTCGCGCGAGGCGCGCAGGCCCGTTGCACCGGACGTCGTGTAGCAGACGACCGCGGCAAGGTTCAGCGTTTCGGCAATCTGGCGGGCAGCCGCAGAAATCGCGTCGGCGCCGGTCGCTTCCGGTTCGGTGCGCTGTGCGTAGATGATGGCGCGGTAGTTGCTGTCCTGCTCCACCTGCTGGGCGATCTTGTCCATGGTGGAGACGGCTTCGATCGGGAATTCCCCGGCAGCCGATTCGGCAGACAGCATGACGGCGTCAGCGCCTTCGAACACCGCCGTCGCGACATCGGAAACCTCGGCGCGGGTTGGCACCGGAGCGGTGATCATGGATTCCAGCATCTGGGTCGCGATCACCACAGGCTTGCCGGCGCGGCGGCAGGCACGGGTAATGCGCTTCTGCAGGCCCGGGACCTGTTCCAACGGCAGTTCGACACCGAGATCGCCGCGGGCGACCATGATGGCATCAGAAAGCTCGATGATCTCGTCAAGACGGCCAATGGCCTGCGGCTTCTCGATCTTGGCCAGCACGCCCGCGCGGCCGCGCGTGATCTTGCGCACTTCGGCGATGTCGTCCGGGCGCTGCACGAAGGAGAGCGCCACCCAGTCGACATTCTGTTCCAGCGCGGCGATCAGGTCCTTGTGGTCCTTCTCGGTCATGGCGCTGGTGGCGATTTCCGAATCGGGGACGCTGACGCCCTTGCGATCGGACAGCTTGCCGCCGACGATGACTTCGGTCACGGCCCGGGTCGGGCCGGCTTCGAGAACCTTCAGCTGGATCTTGCCGTCGTCGAGCAACAGGCGGTGGCCAGTCTCGAGCGCCTTCAGGATTTCCGGATGCGGCAGATGAACGCGATTGACATCGCCGCCGGACGTATCCGCATCCAGGGTGAATTTGGCGCCGTTTTCCAGCATCACCGGACCTTCGACAAAGGTCCCAACACGCAGTTTGGGTCCCTGCAGATCGGCCAGAATGCCGATCGGCCGCCCGACCTTCACCTCGACAGAACGGATGCGGTCTACCAGCATCTTCAGACGATCATGGTTCGTATGGCTCATGTTGATGCGGAAGACGTCCGCACCGGAGCGATACAATTGTTCGATGATGTCTTGTTCTGAGGAGGAGGGTCCGAGAGTTGCCAGAATCTTAACTCGTCGGTTACGCCTCATCGCCCACCAGTCCCCTGTTGCACGGGTTCGGTCAGCTGGACCGTCCAGCTGCTCTGTTCGCCCGTGTCGATTTCAAAAAAGCCTGTCCGCTCATAGCCGCGAGCCACGCAGTCCTCAATTCCGCGAATGGTGAATTCTTTTTCCCGGGTGCACATGAAAGCGCGCCCGCCCCATTCGCCGAACTGGTCGTAATCAACTGCGTAGATGTAATAGTATCGTGACACCAGCGACCCTGGTACGAGGGTCTCGCAGGAATTGGACGCAAGGTTCCACCAGCCTTCGGTGACCCAGTCGGTCTTGTCCTTGTAGCCGATGGCGATGCCAACCTGGCTGTCGGTCTTGTTGCAAAGACGCAAGTCCGCCTTCGCTTCGGTGCTGATCGCGGAGAAAAGCAGCAGGGTCAGAAAAGCGGCAATGGCAGTTTTCATGGGCGCGCCACTACGCGCCCGAGGCTTGCCCTGGTACCCTTCCCCAACCTTAAACATATGCAGTCGTTCACTTTGCTGCTTTACAGACATTCGCTTTTTGCGTTGCCAAGGGGGTCTTGTCAACGTCGTTAACGGGATCCGTAAGCTTTCGCCCAAACTTGTTCCCCGGACCGGTCGGATATGATTGCCCAAACGAACGGTCCCACCCTCCTATGGCGTCAGAAATGGGGCGGGAACATGACCGCCCCGCGCCTGTTGCGCATTCCCTGTCAATAAAGGGTATACAGCGATCCGCAGGCATTGGCAAAAACACCAGAGGTCTTTTGTTTGTGCCGCGGCCAGGCCGTGGAAAACCCCGCGTGACGTATGGCTGCCCTGCGGTTTTGGGGCTTGGTTCGCCGGCCGGTTTGCCGTACACCTGACCGCCTGCAAACGAGCAGTCCAACAGGTTTCCGAATAGCGCGACATGATAGAAACAGCAGCCGAGGCCGGCGAGAGCTTTCAGCCGACCGAATATGTAAATGGCGATTTCAGTTCCGGCATCCTTCTCCTGTGCGATCATGCACGCAACACGGTGCCGCCCGGCTACGGCGACCTTGGCGTGCCGGCCGAGCAGTTCAAGCGTCATATCGGCTACGATATCGGTGCAAGGGCCGTTACGCTGGAACTGGCGCGGCGGCTGAATGCGCCCGCCTGTCTCACCACGTATTCGCGCCTCCTGATCGATCCGAACCGCGGCGAGGACGATCCGACGCTTGTCATGCGCCTTTCCGACGGTGCGGTCGTCCCCGGCAATGCGAAGGTGGATCGTGCCGAACGCGATCTCAGGACGACGCTTTATCACAAGCCCTATCACGAGCTGATCGATCGCACCCTGGACGGCATGATTGCCGCTTCCGCGCCGCCCGCAATCATTTCGATCCACAGCTTTACACCGGTCTGGCGCGGTGTGCCCCGGCCCTGGCACGTGACCGTGCTCTGGGACAGCGACCCCCGCGCCGTCGAACCGATGCTGGCGGGTTTGCGGGCGCAGGAGGACCTGATCGTCGGCGACAACGAGCCCTATGACGGGGCTCTCAAAAACGACACAATGTACCGGCACGCAACGGGCCGCGGTCTCGCCCACGCGCTTCTGGAGCTGCGCCAGGACCTGATCGCGGACGAGGCCGGAGCGCTGGAATGGGCCGACAGGCTGGAGCCCATCATCAGGGACATTGCGGCCCGGACGGATTGCCGGCAGATCAAACATTTCAAGTCGCGGTGCGACGCAGAGTGAACCCACCCGCCGGATGTCATTGAGACGAGGAGGTCCTTCCATGGACGATCAGACAAGACTGGAACTGGAAGCCGCCGTGTTCCGGCGTCTCGTGGATCATCTGCGCGGCCGCACGGATGTCCAGAATATCGACATGATGAACCTGGCCGGATTTTGCCGCAACTGCCTGTCCAACTGGTATCAGGATGCTGCCCGCGACAGGGGGCTGGATCTCGACAAGCCGGCGGCCCGCGAGATCGTCTACGGGATGCCTTATGACGACTGGAAAGCCAAGTACCAGACGGAGGCGACTGCGGAACAGCAGACGGCCTTTGAGAAGAACAAGCCGGAGCACTGAGGTCCGGCCCGAAGATTTTTGCGAGAAGGCGGACAGCGGCTTTTTGCAACAAGCGTGCACCGAAAGATTGATGATGCGGGTCCGGTGAAATCGGGTAAACGCAACACGCATCGGCCATGACGCCGGACCGCTTGACGGTCGTCACCGAGTCTGGCAGGGCACGCTGCGGGAATTCCTGGCGGGGCGGGGCGCGACCTGAAGCGCGGCCGGCCCGTCCGGCAGACATTGGTTTAAAAGGAGTAAGAAGCACATGTCCGATCCGGGTGGAGTTGCAGGCGATCAGCTGCGGGCCTTCGTGGAACGCATCGAGCGTCTGGAAGAAGAAAAGAAAGTCATCTCCGACGACATCAAGGACGTCTATGCAGAAGCCAAGGGCAACGGCTACGACGTGAAGATCCTGCGCAAGGTGGTTTCCCTGCGCAAAAAGCAGCCGCATGAGCGCGAAGAAGAGGAAGCGGTCCTGGATCTCTACCTGCAGGCACTCGGCATGCTGGGTCCGGTCTCGGCCGAAGGCTAAGCGGTCTTCGCAATGTCTGAAACGAAAAGAGCGGCCCCGGGGCCGCTCTTTTTTGTTTCTCTTTCGCCTGGTGTCAGCGGGCGAAGCGCACCGGCAGAATGACGACGGCAGGGCCGTCGAAGCGGTCGGTCCGGAGGCCTCCATTGGGTTCGGACTCGAAGCTGGCGGCGACGAAGCGGTTGCCGGGCGTCATGACATTCTTCAGCTGGCGCTGATTGGGATGGCTGAGCCAGGCAAAGGCCTGATGGCGGGTGGTGCCGGCACCGGACAGCAGAACCGGTTCGGACTTGTCCGGCAGGCTGGCAAAACCGGCCAGCGGGTCGACGATCTGGTCGCGCGGGATGCGGCCGGAAACAGACGGTTGCTTCGCGGGGGCCGCCTTTGCCGAGGCTGGTGCGGTCGGTTCCGTCACGGCCGGGCGCAACGCGCGGTTCAGACTTGGCGGTGTCGCGGTTGCCGACGCATAGGCGAGGGTCGTTTCCGGCCGTTGCGCCGGGTTCGGCGTGGGAATGGCGGTCCCGGTCGCCGCAGCGATTGCGGCCACGGGATCGTCCGTCGTTGTATCTGCCTGGTTCGCCCCGGGATTTGTCAGGCCGAGATTGGCTGCCGCAACCTTGGCGGCGTCGCTGAGGCCCCGGGCGGGCTTTTGAGCAGGCGCACGGGCGACCAGGAAGCGCTGGTCGATCTCCTGCGGCGGCAGTGCCGGCTGGCTCGGCGATGCGGGCTGGCCTGACTGGAGAGCTACACGTTGCGAATCAAGCGTATTCGGTGCGGGCGCAGGCGCGTTCGCAGCCGGAGCGGCGTTGGCAATTGGCGCGGGCGGCGGGGACTGCGGCTTGAAAATTGGTGCGGCGCTGGCGACCACGACAGGTGCCTCTTCCGGTTTTTCCGGCTCCGTCTCGACCACTTTGCGGCCGGGAACCGGCGGGTTCTCGATGACAACCGCAGGAGCTTCTGCCACCGCAGCCCGCGGCGCGTTGCCCACGGCGCCGGGGCGCTTGGTGTCATTGTCGCGGCTGTTGCCGTTGCCGAAGAGGCTGGCCAGCAGGTTGCCGTTGCCGGCGGGTCTTTCGTCCTGGCCGACGACCGGGATGGGTTTTCCAGGCCGCGTCAGGCTCTGGTCCCGCGTGGTCGGACGGCTGTCGCTGCTGCGATCGTTCGACGCGACGATGGTCGGTTTGGATGAGCCGGAGCGACCGGATTTGCTCTGGGCAAGCGCGACGGAATACCCGCTCATCGGTTTGCCGTCAGACGGAATGTGCAGGGTCTTGCCGTCCGGGAAAACCTTGGCCAGTTCCGACCGGCTCATCTTGGGCCAATGGCGGACGCTGCCGGTGTCCATATGGACGAAGGGGGAGCCCGAGGTCGGATAATAGCCGACACCGCCGACTTCCATGCGCAGGCCGGTCGCGCGCAGCTTTGCAAGGTTTACGCCGGGGATGAAGAAATCCATCGCCTTGCCGCGGGTATGCTGGCTGTTCTTGGCAACGCCTTTCGAGCGGCTGCGCAGCATGTTGTTCGTGGCCGGAGACCGGTAACTGGAGACGACATGAATCGGCTGCGACCCGCCGACCTGCCGATAGACTTCCCAGACAAGGTCAAGAAGTTCAGGGTCGATCTTGGTCTGTTCGTTCCGCCGCCAATCGCGCAGGAAATGGTTGGCCTTGCGCAGGCCATCCTGCAGGTAACGGCCGTTTTTCTTGAAGGTAATGGAAACGCGCTCTTTGGTATGCGCGTTGAAAAGGTTCAGCGTACGCGTTTCGGCTTCGGCGGCAGCCGACAGGCAAACTGTCACGACAACAAGCGCGCTGGCCGTAATGACAGCACGCTTCAGCCAACCGACGGCGTCGAAATCAACTAACCGTTTACGCAATCTCTATCTCGCCGTTTAAGTGGGCTTTCACCCATCCCGTGCTCCCCAGCAGGAGATATAGCCTAGCCGTTGCAGGTTAAGAAGTTTTTACCCTAATTTCACTTGGCTGATAATCGTTGCAGATTGGCAACGGCGCAAGCGCTTAGTGGCAAATCCCTCCGGTGTCGCTGGATATCCGGAGAATGCGTCAAAATATCGTCCAAATCGACGCTTTTGGCCATGATCTGCCTCAAACTCAACCGGAATCAGGCTGCGGCATCCGCGCCGCTCTCGTCAAGGCCGTATTCCTTCAGTTTCCGGTAGAGTGTGGAACGGCCGATTCCAAGCCGTTTGGCCACTTCCGTCATACGCCCGGAATAGTGATGGATGGCGGCGCGAATCAATTCCTCCTCGATATCGGCGAGCTTGCGAACATGCCCTTCCTTGTCGAGGTTGCGCATGAAGCCGAAGGGAGCGGACTGCTCGAAACCCGGCTGCGCCGCAGCGACCGGCGGAGTGACCGGTCTGGCCATCTGCGGCTGCGGGGCGGCGACCGGCGCGGGTTCGGATGTGGAGGGGCCGGCCGGTACCGCCACAGCCGGCTGGTCGGTCGCCGCGGCGACCTGAGGAAAGTCGTGGACCGTCAGCTCGGCGCCATCACACAGGACCACCGCCCGGAAGACGGCATTTTCCAGCTGCCGGATATTGCCCGGCCAATTGTACTCCTGCAGCATCGCCAGAGCGTCCGCCGAGACACCGGCCACCTGCGGCTTGCCTTCCTCGGCGGAGAAACGCGCCAGAAAATGCCGGGTGAGGGCGGGAATGTCCTCGCGCCGGTCGCGCAGCGGCGGGATCCATATCGGGAAGACGTTGAGTCGGTAGTAGAGATCCTCGCGGAACACGCCCTCTTTCACCTGGTCGACCAGCCGCCGGTTCGTTGCCGAGATGAGCCGGAAATCGACCTTGACCGGACGGCGGGCGCCGATGGGATCGATCTCGCCTTCCTGCAGGGCGCGCAGCAGCTTGACCTGCACTTCCTGCGGCAATTCTCCGACCTCGTCCAGGAAAAGCGTGCCGCCATGGGCCTCCTGGAACTTGCCCGTGTGCTTGTCGACCGCGCCGGTAAAGGCGCCTTTCTCGTGGCCGAACAGGATGGATTCCACCAGATTGTCCGGGATGGCACCGCAATTGACGGTGACGAGCGCCTTGGACTTGCGGTCGCTGGAGCCCTGGATTGCGCTGGCGATCATTTCCTTGCCGACGCCGCTCTCGCCCTCGATCAGGATCGGGATATTGGAGGCCGCCGCGCGTTTGCCGAGATTGATCACCCGCTCCATCGCGGGCGAATGGGTGATGATGTCGGAAAAGGTCAGCGTGCCGGAGGCCTTGCTCCGGATACGGGTGATCTCGCCTTCCAGCGCCGACGTCTTCAGAAGATTGCGGATCGAGACATTCAGCCGTTCCGGGGCCACCGGCTTGACCGCGAAATCCTGTGCGCCGGCATTCATCACCGTGACGACCGTATCGATACCGCCGTGAGCGGTCTGCACGATCACCGGCGTCGCGATCTTGTCCGCGCGCAGCTTGCGCAGGACGCCGAGGCCGTCGAGCTCCGGCATCACCATGTCGAGGATGATCAGATCAATCTCGCTCGCCTCCGGGCCGGTCATGATGCGCACGGCCTCGGCGCCGTTCTCGGCGGTCTTGGAGCGGTAGCCGAATTTCTTGACGGCCTCCTGCAGCAGCCGCCGCTGGATCGGATCGTCGTCAACAATAAGAATTTTGCCGCTGATTGCTTGCATTGGCGGTGCCGCTCGTCCCGAATTTGTCTCGTTTCGAACCATTCTGGTCGCAATTGGGTAAACAAATCGTCCAAGGGTCGGGAAAAAAGTTTTCACCGCCTGATTGCGGCGGCGGCGTTCCCCGGCCTACTAATTCATCAACACCTTATCGCCGCGGACCGACCGGTCTGCGGTCACCGGAGAAGACAAGACAGATGCCCAATCCCGTTTTCGCCCCTGAGGCTTCCGCTGCCACCGACCTCGGAAACCTGCCGGAATGGGACCTCACAGATCTCTACCCGGCCGTGGATGCACCGGAAGTTGCCGCCGACCTCAAGGAAATCCTCGACCGGTCGCGGACCTTCGAGACTTCTTACAAGGGCCGCCTGGCGGAGCTTGCAACAGACAACATTCCGGCGCTTGTGACGGCGATCCGGGCCTACGAGGATCTGGAAGACGTCATGGGCCGGCTGATTTCCTTTGCCGGTCTCGTCTATTCGGAAAACACCATCAAGCCGGAATCGCAGAAATTCTATGGCGACGTCCAGGAACAGATCACCACGGCCAGCTCACATCTGCTGTTCTTCACACTTGAAATGAACAAGATCGACGACGCGGTCGTGGAAGCCGCGCTCGAAGATCCGCAGTTTGGCCATTACCGCCCGTGGATCGAAGACCTGCGCAAGGGCAAGCCCTTCCAGCTGGAGGACCGGGTCGAGCAGCTCTTTCACGAGAAGTCCGTCACCGGAGCCGCTGCCTGGAACCGGCTCTTCGACGAGACGATGGCCTCGCTCGGCTTCGAGGTCGACGGCAAGGAAATGTCCATCGAGCCGGTGCTCAACCTGCTTGTCGATACCAAGCCGGAGACGCGCAAAAAGGCGTCGGAAGCGCTGACGAAAACCTTCAAGGAAAACCTGCGCACCTTTACGCTGATCACCAATACGCTGGCCAAGGACAAGGAAATCTCCGACCGCTGGCGGAACTTTTCCGATATCGCCGACAGCCGCCATCTGGCCAACCGGGTCGAACGGGACGTGGTCGACGCGCTGGTCGCCGCCGTGCGCGATGCCTATCCGCGCCTGTCGCACCGCTATTACAAGCTGAAGGCCAAGTGGCTGGGCATGGACCAGCTCAACACCTGGGACCGGAATGCACCGCTGCCGGATGCCGACACGCGCGTGATCCCGTGGCAGGAGGCGAAGGACACGGTTCTGTCTGCCTACGGCGCCTTCTCGCCGGATATGGCGGAAATTGCCGGCCGCTTCTTCGACAAGGGCTGGATCGATGCGCCGGCCCGCTCCGGCAAGGCACCGGGCGCCTTTGCCCATCCGACCGTTCCGAGCGCGCATCCCTATGTCCTGGTCAACTATCAGGGCAAGATCCGCGATGTGATGACGCTGGCGCATGAACTCGGCCATGGCGTGCACCAGGTGCTGGCCGCCCCCAACGGCCCGCTGATGGCGCCGACGCCGCTGACCCTGGCGGAAACCGCCAGCGTCTTCGGCGAGATGCTGACCTTCAAGTCGCTGCTCGCCAAGGCCGACAATCCACGCACCCGCAAGATCATGCTCGCCTCCAAGGCCGAAGACATGATCAACACGGTGGTGCGGCAGATCGCCTTCTATACCTTCGAGCGCAAGGTTCACACGGAACGCCGCAACGGCGAGCTGACGGCGGACAAGATCGGCGAATTGTGGCTGTCCGTGCAGGGCGAGAGCCTCGGCCCGGCGATCCGGCTGAATGAGGGCTACGAGACCTTCTGGACCTATATCCCGCACTTCATCCATTCGCCCTTCTATGTCTATGCCTACGCTTTCGGCGACTGCCTCGTGAATTCGCTCTACGCCGTCTACGAGGAGGCGGAGACTGGTTTCCAGGAGAAGTATTTCGACCTCCTGAAGGCCGGCGGCACGAGGCATCACACGGAGCTTCTGGCTCCGTTCGGCCTGAGCGCGACGGATCCGGATTTCTGGAAGAAGGGTCTTTCCGTGATCGAGCGGATCATCGACGAGCTGGAAAGCCTGGAAGATGCGTAAACGGTCTGAATGACACGTCCGGCACCCCCGTTCCGGCACACGCCCTATGACGGTTCCAGCAAGCCCTTCACGGTCGGCCTGAAGCCGATCGGCGAAGAGGTCTGGCTGGAGCCGGACGCCTTTCTGGTGCGGCATCTCACCGAAAAGGAAAGGCTGTTCGCGGTCGATCGCGACGCCGTTTTCCGGCATGAGGCGGACACCGGCGCGGCGCAGGACGAAGTGCTTGCACTGATCCTGGACAATCTCTCCCGGTTCCATTCCGCAACCCATCTGGTTTCGGAAACGGCCGTCGAGTTGCGGGAAAGTGGTCGTACGGTCGCTCTCGGCGACCGGCCTGCGCTGATGACCGCCTCCAGGCTGGTGCAGGAAGACCTGGTGCTCATGCGGCCGGGCGAGGGCGGATACAGGCTTGCGGCCGCTTCGCTGTGTTTTCCGTCATCCTGGTCTCTGGCCGAAAAGTTCGGCCTGTCGATGACCGGCATTCACGAAGGCGTTCCGGGTTTCAACGGCAGCCGTATCGGCCAGATGGTCGCGCGTGTCTTCGATAATCTGGCTGCGGGTCAGTTCCTCGAACGCTTCAACTGGTCGATCTATTCCGATGCGGCCCTGCACCATCCGCAGCCCAAGCGCATCGACATCAATGGCGATGGCAGTGTCCTGGCGAAGCTGTTTCTGCGGGTCGAACGGCAAACGTTGCGCCGGCTTCCGGGATCGGGCGACATCCTTTTCACCATCAAGGTGCATCACGATCCTCTGGCAGCGCTGAAGGCGCGGCCGGACCGGGCAGAGCTTGCCGCTGGACTGCGGACCCAACTCCTGGCCCTCGACGAGGCGCAGCTTTCCTACAAGGGTTTTGTGCCGATACGGGATGGGCTGGCCGCGGAGCTTGAGCAGTTGATCGACTGACTTGCGTCGATTTGGCCTGCGGTGTGGCTGGAAACTGCCCGCGCACTGCATATGTTGTTCGGTGACATTGCTGTTTTCCGCCCGTTGAGGAGTTTCTGCGCATATGCCCGACCCGAAAGACCGCGAGAGCAACCGGTTCAGTGCCCGCATGGGGCGCTATGCCAGGGTCGGGACCAACATGGGCGGGATCGCCGCCAAGGTCGCAGGCGCAAGGCTCTTCGGCATGGAGCTGGACAACGCCAAGAACGCGGCCGAGCTGGCAGCAGCCCTTGGCGGGTTGAAAGGTCCGCTGATGAAGGTGGCACAGCTCCTGTCGACCATTCCCGATGTGCTGCCGCCGGAATACACGACCGAGCTCGCCAAGTTGCAGGCGAGTGCGCCGCCGATGGGCTGGGCCTTTGTGAAGAGGCGCATGCGGGCCGAACTCGGGGCCGACTGGCAGGGACGCTTCGCCGACTTCGGCCGGGAGCCCTCAGCTGCCGCCTCGCTTGGCCAGGTGCACCGGGCAACCGCCCACGATGGACGGGTGTTGGCCTGCAAGCTGCAATATCCGGATATGGCCTCGGCCGTGGAAGCCGATCTGAAGCAGCTGCAGATGCTGTTTTCGCTCCACAGGCGCATGAGCCCTGCCATCGATACAAGCGAAATTGCCAAGGAGATCAGCGCCAGGGTGCGGGAAGAGCTGGATTATGCACGCGAGGCCGCGCATATCGCCATGTACCGGGAAATCCTTGGTAATTTCGACGGCATCAGAGTGCCGGAGGTGGTCGATGAGCTTTCCACCAAACGCCTGCTCACCATGGGCTGGCTCACCGGCCGTCCGCTGCTCGACTTCAAGGAACACAGCCAGGAAGAACGCAATCTGCTGGCCCGGACCATGTTCCATGCCTGGTGGCATCCCTTCAGCCATGTCGGCGTCATTCACGGCGATCCGCATCTCGGCAATTACACCGTCTTCGAACAGGAGGGCCGGCCCGCGGGCATCAATCTGCTTGATTACGGCTGCATCCGCATCTTCCCGGAAGCCTTTGTCGAGGGCGTTGTCGAACTTTATCGCGGTCTTCTGGAAGAGAACAACGACCGTGTGGTGGCCGCCTATGAACGCTGGGGCTTCAAGGATCTGAAAAAAGAGGTCATCGAGGTCCTGAACATCTGGGCGAGGTTCATTTACGGCCCGCTCCTGACCGACCGGGTGCGCTCGCTCGCCGACGGGGTCTCGGCAGCCGAATATGGCCGCAAGGAAGCCTTCCGGGTGCACACGGCACTGAAGGAGCTTGGGCCTGTAACCGTGCCGCAGGAATTTGTCTTCATGGACCGGGCGGCAATCGGCCTTGGCGGCGTTTTCCTGCATCTCAAGGCGGAGCTGAATTTCTTCGAACTCTTCAATGAACAGATCGAAGGCTTCGATGCGATGACCGTGCGCAATCGGCAGGACGCGGTTCTGGCCTCGGCAGGACTTTCCGGAGCTTCACACGCCGCCTGAACCGGCATTGGTGCCGGGCTGGTGCCGGCGAAGGGCAGCTGAATGGGCTCTGTTTTCGCAGCATGCCAAAAAGTCGCGTTTTTGCCGCCGGAAACTGCAATTGCGTGCATTGCCGAACCGGCGGGCTTTATTGTATGAAGGCTGCCGACTAAAGATTTTTCCCTGGGGGACCTCATGTCTGACGATACCGCGACCGGAATGGACTACGACGCTCACGAGCAGACGTATGCCGGGTTCATCAACATCTCCAAGATCGGCACGATCGCGTGCCTGACCATCGTCCTGTGCCTGATCATGTTCGCTTTCGGCGGCACGGTGGCGACCGTGTTCGGCTGGCTGATGCTGATCGCCATGCTCGTCTCGACCGCCATCGGCATGGCCCTTGGTGCGTCCGGCTGGATCCCGCCGGCACTCGTGTTCCTGGCAACCGGTGTCCTGGCCATTTTGACCGTCTGAGGCTTTGCTTCCCGGACCCAAGGGCTGGGAGCAGACTTGCCTCGGCACACAACAAGCTTCCTAAAAGGCGCGGCCAGGTCCGCGCCTTTTGCATTGGGCCTTTCCGGGCGGCTTTCCCCGCGGATGGTTCCGGAGTTTACGACTGAACCATGAACCAGCCTGCGCCCGATATCTTCGTCTATGATCCGCCTCTGGAGCCCTACCTGAGCGTGCTCCACACGGACGGTGACCTGCTGGTCGTCGACAAGCCGAGCGGGTTGTTGAGCGTGCCGGGCAAGGCGGCCGAACATTCGGATTGTCTGGAGGCCCGGGCACAGGAAAGCTACGCCTCAGCGCGGATCGTCCACCGGCTCGACATGGATACGTCCGGTGTCATGGTGCTGGCGCTGAATGCGTCCGCGCACCGGCATCTCGGACTGCAGTTCGAACGGCGCAAGACCACGAAGACCTATATCGCCGACATCTGGGGACATCTGGCGGCCGATAGCGGCGAGGTGGACTTGCCTCTGATCTGCGATTGGCCGAACCGGCCGAAGCAAATGGTCAGCTTCGAATTCGGCAAACCTGCGCTGACGCGCTGGCAGGTTCTGGAGCGCGGCGAACGTACTACCCGGGTCCGGCTCTTTCCTCATACGGGCCGCTCACACCAACTGCGGGTTCACATGCTGGCGCTCGGGCATCCGATTATCGGCGACAGGTTCTATGCGGACAGTGAGGCCCTTTCGGCCTCGCCAAGACTGGCGCTGCATGCGGAAAGCCTGGAGCTGCATCATCCGACGGGTGGCGAACGCAACCGGTTTGTCGCCGAGCTTCCGTTCTAGTGGAGCGAATTTGACATTTGAGTCCCGCTCGCGGCTAGGCTGATGCTCAAATGTCAAATTCAAAAGTTCCACTAGAATTATATATTTATCTAGTGATTCTTATGATTCTGACATTTGCTCCAGCGCTAGCAGCAGGGGATTGCAAATGTCAGAATCGAACCACTAGCGCCCGTCGCATTCAACTGACGTTTAGAGCACGTCGCGAAAAAGTCGGTTCCGGTTTCCAGGCGCGTTTCAATAATCTCAAATTACCTTCTTGACTCTTTGGAACGTTCCAAGTTCTATGTTTTTGCAAATTGGAACGATCCAAAGACTCGAATAGGAGAAAAACATCTGCACTCGGCTGCTTGCCGGAGGCCGTGAGAACGTGCGCGCTGTACGAATCTGCTCACGCTCCGTCACGCACGCAGTCATCGGCATCACAGGAAGTTTGCTGCGTCTCTCGCGGGATCCGACACACGCCCGCGGCGGACGCGTTCAACACCATGGTTCGTTCTTCCCGTGCCTCCAGAAAGCAGGACACCAAGTGTGCCGGCGTTCTTGCGATGCAGCGCTGGTCCGTCTGCTCACCAAGCCGTCACGCAACCAGGTGCCGCGCCTGAAGGGGCAGGCAAGAGACGAGCCCAAATCAACAAACCTTTCAAAACAGGGAACACCCAAGCATGCGTAGAATTACAGTGGCCGCTATCGGCCTTGCGGTCTCAGTCTCGTCCGCCTTCGCGGAGCCGGCTGTGGAAGTCATGCATTTCTGGACGTCAGGCGGTGAAGCGGCTGCCCTTGCCGCCGTTCGCGACAAGGTCGTTTCCGAAGGCGTCGCCTGGAACGACGCTCCGATTGCCGGGGGCGGTGGCGATCAGGCAAAGACGGCGTTGCAGGCGCGCATAGCGGCGGGAAATCCGCCCTCGGCCATGCTGATGCTCGGCCAGAACATCATCGATTGGGCGCAAGAAGGCATGCTCGGCGATGTCAATATCGTTGCAGAGGCGCAGGACTGGGACACGGTCCTGCCGCAGGCCGTCAAGGACTTTACAAAGGTGGGCGGCCGCTATGTCAGTGCGCCGACCAACGTGCATCGCACGGACATGATCTGGGCGTCGAAAGCCGCATTTGAAAAGATCGGTGCCGAATATCCGAAAAGCTGGGAAGAGCTGAATGCATTGGCACCGAAGTTCCGTGCGGCCGGCATCATACCGCTTGCCCACGGCGGTCAGGCCTGGCAGGAGCTCTATATGTTCGAGGCCGTGTTGTCGGGTATTGGCGATGCGGATTTCTATCGCAAGGCGCTTGTGGACCTGGATGAAGACGCGCTTCGCAGCGACACCATGCTGATGGTCTTTGAACAGATGGCCCAGCTGCGCGGCATGGTCGATTCCAACGCCCCGGGCCGGGACTGGAACCTGGCTTCGGCGATGGTCATCAATGGCGAAGCGGCGATGCAGATCATGGGCGACTGGGCCAAGGGGGAATTCGCCAATGCCGGACAGCGTCCCGGAGAGGATTTCGCCTGTATCCCGGTGCCCAAGGCAGAGGGCGATTCCTTCGTCTACCTGGTGAATTCCCTATCCTTCTTCGAACAGCCGGATGCCGAAGGCAAGGAAGCCCAGGAAGTTCTGGCAAGCGCGATCATGGATCGTGACGTGCAGATCGCCTTCAATCAGGCGAAAGGGGCCATTCCCGCGCGCAAGGACGTCAATCTGACGCATTTGGATGACTGCGCCCGGATCACCGCCGCTTCGTTCACGCAGAACGATGAGGAAGGGACCGCTGTCCCCACCTTTGCCGGCACGCATGCTGCGCCGGCCGCTGTCGTCGGGGCCGTATCGGATGTGATCACTGACTTTTTCAATTCCGACATGACGCCGGAAGATGCAGTCGGGTATCTGGCGGAAGCTGTTTCGCTGGCAAGGTAATAACGGACTGCCCCGGTCTCATGGACGGTCTCATGGACGGCCACCGGGGCAGTTTCCACCCCGAGCCGGCTGGCCTTAGCCCTGGCCGACGCGGCCGAGGCCTTCGCGGGCGATCTTGTTGGAATTGTCCAGCGTGATGGCGCGGGTATAGCTGCGGCGCGCGTCCTGAGCGTTGCCGAGCATTTCCAGGGCGACGCCCCGGTTGGCCCAGGCAACGGCGGAATCCCGGTCGAGATTGACCGCCATGGAAAGGTCGGCATTGGCCGCGTTCGGATCGTTCACTGCAATATAGGAGATGCCGCGGGCGATGTAGGGCGCGCTTGCCTTCGGGTTGAGGCCGATGGCAGTGGCGAAATCCTCGATGGCGCGCTGGTGCTGGTTCTGGGCCTGGTAGATCAGGCCGCGATTGTAGAACGCACGCGCGTCGGAGCTGTCACGGGTGATGACGGAATTGAAATCGGCCAGGGCGGCGGAATAGTTGCCCTGCTGGCGGTAGATGTTGCCGCGGCCGACATAGGCAACGTCATAATCCGGCTTGATGTTGATCGCGCGGGTATAGTCGGAGATCGCTTCCTGGTCGCGGCCCATGCGGCGCAGAACCAGCGCCCGGTTTGCCCAGGTCTGGTAGGACTGCGGGTTGAGCTGCAGGGCCTGGTCGAAATCCGCCACCGCCTTGTCGAGCTTGCCGGCCTGGCCATAGGCAATCCCGCGGGTGCTGTAGGCACTGGCATCGCCCGGGTTCGCTTCGATCACCGCCGACAGCGAGGCAATGTTGGTCGAGGAACCGGCCGAGGCATTGGTCGGCACGTCGTCATAGACGCCGGAAGTGTTGCAGGCGGCCAGCAAGGTTGCCAGGCTGAACAACGTTGCATGGGGCAGAAACTTGCGCATACGGCAGATACGATCTCTTAACGTCGAGCGATTGGACATGCCGTTCATCTGCCTCCAATTGGGCGGTAATGTGGCTGCGACAAGCTGGCGGGGGCCGTTTTCCGGCTATCCCCGCAAAACGCCAAAAAGCCGACCGTGACTCCGGCCGGCCTTACGGCATCTCGATGACAATGGCGAAACAGGTCGCCAGGCTCACTCAAGCCGCTTAGCGGCGAGCGGACTTGCCCGGGAGCAGACCTTCGCGCTGTGCCCGCTTGCGAGCCAGCTTGCGCGCGCGGCGAATGGCTTCAGCCTTTTCACGCGCCTTCTTTTCAGACGGCTTTTCGAAGTGACCGCGAAGCTTCATTTCACGGAAGATGCCTTCGCGCTGCATCTTTTTCTTGAGCGCCTTCAGCGCTTGATCGACATTGTTGTCGCGAACCAGAACCTGCACGCGTTTTTTCCCGTTTTCGATGCGCTGCGGTAAATCCGCAGCCAGAAGAACCATGATGGAAGCGAGGTCTTGCCAGCATCTACCTCGACATTTCCTAGACACGCAGTGAACGCTCACCGTCCATACGGTGTTCATGCATTCACATGTGTACAGAGAACTAGTCGCCGCTGACGCGTCGCTCACTTTGGGGCGCTTTCTACCAGAGCAATCCTCTGCTGTCCACACTCATTCGCAAAGAAAGGCGCCGAAATTGGACTCTTTTGCGCTTCGAGGCCGGAGAAGCGGCAGCGAGAAGGGGAGTAGACTCCGACGGTTATCACCGGTAGAGGTGGTTGTCTCACCCCGGCCAGACAATCCCTCGCACAAGAAGGCATGGCCCCGCCCCTATTGTTGGAGGAAACGATGGCGCAGCACGCGTCAAGGGCTTCCGATTCGGTTCAGCCCGTGTCTCTTTGGCGGAGCGACATCCGGCCGACGCTCGCACTTGGCCTGCCGCTGGCCGGTGCGCAGCTGGCGCAGATGGCCATCAACACGACCGATGTCCTGATGATCGGGCGTCTTGGCGCGGAAGAGCTTGCCGCTTCCGTGCTGGCTTTCAATTTCTACATGCTTGTCTGGTTTTTCGGCATGGGCGTCCTCCAGGCGGTCATTCCGCTTGCCGCCCGCGCCCGCGGCCAGCGCAAGCTGCGCGACCTGCGCCGGACCGTGCGCATGGGGTTCTGGGTGTCGGTGCTGTTCTGCATTCCGGTCTGGGTCGTCCTGCTCTTCATCGAGCCGATCCTGATCGCGCTTGGCCAGAACCCGAAACTCGCCGCCCTTGCCGGCGTCTATATGCTCTACCTGCAATGGACCATGCTGCCGGCTTTGCTGATCATGGCCGTTCGCGGCTTCCTGACCGTGATGGAGCGTACGCAGGTCGTCCTCTGGGCAACGATCGCCGGAGCTGTCGTCAACGCGGTGCTGGATTATCTGCTGATCTTCGGTGAATTCGGCTTTCCGCGGCTGGAACTGGTCGGTGCCGGTATTGCCTCCGTCTTCAGCGCCTCCGTCACGTTCCTGTTCCTCCTTGCCTATGCGGTGCTGCACCCGAAGCTCCGGCGCTACAACATTCTCGGCCGCATCTGGCGCTCCGACTGGCCGGTCTTCTTCCAGATCGTGCGGCTCGGCGTGCCGATCGCACTTACCATCATCGCGGAAGGGTCGCTGTTCGCGGCTGCGTCGGTCATGATCGGCTGGCTGGGAACGCTGCCGCTTGCCGGTCACGGCATTGCCATGCAGATCGCGTCGATCACCTTCATGGTGCCGGTTGGTCTTTCCGTCGCCGCCATGACGCGGGTCAGCCTTGCTGCCGGGCGGGGAGATCGCCGGGGCGTCGGCCGGGCGGGGTGGACCGCGCTCTGCGTGACCGTGCTCTTCATGGGCTGCTTCGCACTGCTCTTCTGGACCATCCCGGAAACGCTGGTCGGCTTCTATCTCGATCTCGACGACCCGCAAACGGAAGAGGTCCTGGCCTATGGCGTGTCGTTCCTGACGGTCGCCGCGCTGTTCCAGCTTGCCGATGGCGGCCAGATCATCGGCGTCAACAACCTGCGCGGCCTCGGCGACACCACCATTCCGCTGTTCTATGCGCTGTTCGGCTACTGGGTGGTCGGCATCAGCCTGTCGCTGGGCCTGGGCTTCGTGGCCGGTTGGGGCGGGGTGGGCGTCTGGTGCGGGCTGGCCGGGGGGCTTGCCTCCGTTGCGCTGCTGGCGAACCTGCGCTTTGCCAAAAGGGAAAAGCTGGGTCTGGTGACGGGGTAGGCCCGTCACCGCTCATTGCAATGCTCTCTTGGTAAACGCGGATCAGGCGGATTTCTTCGAGATCCGGTTGACGTGCCCCATCTTGCGGCCTTCACGGGTTTCCGCCTTGCCGTAAAGATGCAGCCGGGCAGCCGGTTCCCTTAAAACCGCTTCCCAGCTGTCGGCGTCAAAGCCGATCAGGTTTTCCATCACGGCATCGGAATGCCGCTCTGACGAACCGAGCGGCCAGCCGGCCACCGCGCGGATATGCTGGTCGAATTGGGAGGTGAGGCAGGCATCCTGGGTCCAGTGACCGGAATTGTGCACCCGGGGCGCGATCTCGTTGACGAGCAGCTTCTCGCCGGCCCCGTCGCGCACCAGGAACATTTCCACGCCCATGACACCGACATACTCAAGGCCGGCGGCGATCTTCTCGCCCATGGCGCGGGCCGCATCCGCGGTCGCCTGTGAAACGCCGGCAGGTACCGTCGAGGTCTTCAGGATGTGATGTTCATGGTGATTGCGGGCGATGTCGTAGCAGGCTATGGCGCCGTCGACGTCGCGGGCCACGATCACGGAAACCTCGCAGTCGAAGGGGATCAGAGCCTCAAGCACCATCGGCACGGCACCAAGCTTTTCAAAGGCGCCGTCGGCGTCTTCGGGCTTGCGGATCATCAGCTGGCCCTTGCCGTCATAGCCGAACCGGCGGGTCTTCAAGACGCCCTTGCCGCCGAAACGGGCAATTGCGGCATCAAGATCGTCCTGCGAACCGATGTCGGCGAAATCCGCGATGGCGACGCCTGCATCGGAGAGAAACCGTTTTTCGAAGAGCCGGTCCTGGGAGACCTCCAGCGCCCGCACACCAGGTTGGACCGGAACCTTCGCGTCGAGATGGGCTGCGGCCGGGCCGGGAACGTTCTCGAATTCATAGGTGACGACGGAAACGGAGGCGGCGAAACGGTCCAGTGCGTCGATGTCTTCGTAAGGGGCGACCGTGAAGGTGGCGCTGACATCGAAAGCCGGGCTGTTCGGATCCGGACAAAAGATATGGGCCTTGAGGCCGAGGCTGGCGGCGGACTGTGCCAGCATGCGGCCAAGCTGGCCACCGCCGAGAATGCCGATGGTATCGCCTGGGCTCAAACGGATCGTGGCGCTCATACTGTGTCTCCTGCCTTGCGAAGGTCCGATCAAGCGTCAGACGGCGTTTCGGCCACAGCGGCGGTGCGCTCCTTGCGGAACGTGTCGAGTGCGGTCTCGACCGCCGGGTCGTGCAGGGCAAGGACGGCGGCTGCCAGCAGGGCTGCATTGGTCGCGCCTGCCTTGCCGATCGCCAGCGTGCCGACGGGGATGCCGGCCGGCATCTGCACGATCGACAGAAGGCTGTCCTCACCGGAGAGCGCCTTGCTTTCCACCGGAACGCCGAAGACGGGAAGCGGTGTCAGGGAAGCCGTCATGCCGGGAAGATGAGCCGCGCCTCCGGCGCCGGCGATGATGATCTTGAAGCCTTCGGCCTTGGCGCCCCTGGCGAAGTCGTACATGCGGTCGGGCGTGCGGTGCGCCGAGATGATGCGGGCCTCATAGGACACGCCAAGCTGGTCGAGCGTCTCCGCCGCATGTTTCATTGTCGGCCAGTCCGATTGACTGCCCATGATGATCGCGACGTCCGCTTGTGCCATTTCGTGCTCCAGGTTCCGGCGGCCTCAGAAGAGCCGCGGAGTATAGGCAGGGCGCGGCGCATCGCAAGCGCGAATCGGCGAAAAATTAGCGGGAAATTGCGATTTTCAGACGGCGTCCCTTCCAGATGCGGAAGGTCTCAGGCGATGATGTCAGGGAACAGCTGATCTTCAAGCACTGCGATCCGGTCCTTGATCATCAGTTTCTTCTTCTTCAGTCGCTGAAGCTGCAGAACATCATGGTTCGAGGTTGCCGCCAGCGCTTCCACGGCCACATCCAGATCGCGGTGTTCCTGACGCAGCTGCGCCAGCTGCATACGCAATGCGTCACTATCCATCTGCGCCATCAATATTCCCCGAAACAGGACCCAGTCCTAATCCAATTTGCCGCCGCCGGGCAAGATAGCATCTTTGGCAAGGCCGTGGCCGGTTTTCGGCTGCCGCCCGGATCCGGCTCCAGACCCCAGGGCCGGTGCCGGGGCGCGGGAAATTGACCCAGGTGGAAAAAATGTGAACTGGCAAATCTTTCATGGGGAAAAATGGTTAGTTTCGAGGCGGTTAAGACGCCACGTTTCTTCAGGGTTTCGTAAGGATAGCAGCGAGAATGCATAATTTGACGGCGAAACGCCTCCGCTATGCGGATTCAGCAATCGACAAGGGCGGAAAGTCTGTGGCACGATGACAGGGTTGAGCCAACAGACAGGAGGTTTTTCCATGTCAATGCAGTCGCATCTCGCAGAACTTGAGCGCCGTCACGCGGAAATGGAACGCAAGATTGAAGACGCTCAGTTGCATCCGAGTACAGACTCTCTGAAATTGGCTGACATGAAACGACAAAAGCTAAAGATCAAGGACGAGATAGCGCGGCTACGACAGGACGCGACACTCCACTAGACAGGCCCTGAGCCAAGAATTTTAAGACGCCGCGCACCAGCGCGGCGTTTTGTTTTTAGGGGAGTGAGAGGTGTGGGGACCTTGTAATGTTTCCTCTCCCCCTCATCCTGAGGAGCCGCGCAAGCGGCGTCTCGAAGGATGGGCGGCGCACTCTGGAGCAAGCGGCCCATCCTTCGAGACGGACCTTTCGGTCCTCCTCAGGATGAGGAGTAAGGTCGCGAAGCCGGACGAGTGGACGGCAGAAACGGGTTGTAGAGTTCCCCTTGCCGACGCCTCATCTGCACCCTCACAGCGCCTTCGCCAGTTCCCTCAGTTCGAATTTCTGGATCTTGCCGGTCGAGGTCTTGGGCAGGTCGCAGAAGACGATCGTGCGCGGCGACTTGAACCCGGCCAGGTGCTGACGGCAGAAGGCGACGAGATCCGCTTCGCTTGTTTTCGCGCCCTGCCGCAGTTCGACGAAGGCGCAGGGCGTCTCGCCCCACTTCTCATCGGGCCTGGCGACGACGGCGGCGGCCTGGACGTCCGGATGCTTGTAGAGGACTTCCTCCACCTCGATGGAGGAAATGTTCTCACCTCCCGAGATGATGATGTCCTTGGAGCGGTCCTTGAGCTGGACATAGCCGTCCGGATGTAGGACGCCGAGGTCGCCGGAATGGAACCAGCCGCCCTTGAAGGCCTTGTCCGTCGCGTCCGGGTTTTTCAGATATCCCTTCATCACCACATTGCCGCGGAACATGACTTCCCCCAGCGTTTCGCCATCCGCCGGCACCGGCTCCAGCGTCTCCGGGTCCAGCACGGTCAGCGCTTCCAGGGCGACGTAGCGCACGCCCTGGCGGGCTTTCTTGCGCGCCTGCTCCTCGGCGGCAAGCTCGTTCCATTCCCGCTTCCAGTCGTTGACGACGGCGGGACCATAGACTTCCGTGAGGCCGTAAAGATGGGTGACGTTGAAGCCGGCGGTCTTCATGGCGGCGAGCACGCTCTCCGGTGGCGGGGCGGCGGCCGTGAAGAATTCCACCTCCCGGTCGAGTTCGCGTTTCTGGTCGGGCGCCGCATTCAGCAGCGTCGACATGATGATCGGTGCGCCGCAAAGATGTGTGACGCCCTCGTCTGCGATCAGGTCCCACATGGTCTTCGGCCGGACCCAGCGCAGGCACACATGCGTGCCGGCGACCAGCGACAGCGACCAGGGGAAACACCAGCCGTTGCAGTGGAACATCGGCAGGGTCCACAGATAGACCGGATGCTTGGCCATGGACGCGGTGATGACGTTCGCCTGGGCCAGCAGGTAGGCGCCGCGGTGATGATAGACGACACCCTTGGGATTGCCGGTGGTGCCGGAGGTGTAGTTGAGCGAGATCGCGTCCCATTCGTCCGCCGGCAGAGCCCAGGCGAATTCCGGATCGCCGGACTGCAGGAAGGCTTCGTAGTCGAGCGTGCCGAGACGCGCGCCGTCCTGGGGAAATTCCGGATCGGAATAGTCGATCACCAGCGGGTTGACGGTCGCGAGTGCCAGCGCTTCCTTGATGACGGGGGCATATTCGCGGTCCGTGATCAGAACCTTGCAATCGGCATGATCGAGCTGGAAGGCAATGATGGCGGCGTCCAGCCGCGTATTCATGGAATGCAGCACGGCCCCTGCCATCGGCACGCCGTAATGGGCTTCCAGCATCGGCGGCACATTGGACAGCATCACACTGACCGTATCGTTCTTGCCGATGCCGAGGCCCGACAGCGCCGAGGCAAGCTGGCGCGCGCGGCGGTAGAAGCTGCGATAGTCTGTGCGCTGGCGACCATGAACGATCGCGATCGTGTCCGGAAAGACATCGGCCGCGCGCGCCAAAAAGCTGAGCGGACTGAGCGCTGCAAAATTGGCCGTGTTCTTGTCGAGACCCTGCGTGAACGGGCTTGCTGCGGCGTCCATGATCTTCCTCCCTCGATCGGCCTCTCCGGGCCGCAAGGACACGTTACCCCAAGCCGGCGACTTCGCAATTCATCCTTGCGGCTGGCACTAACCCGAATGCGTCACGCCAGAAGACCCAACAGCCCGTCCCAGGTCAGCTTTGCACCGATCAGACCCATGAAGATGTAGATGATGGCGTAGAACATCTCCGCCTTGACGATCCGCACCAGCCAGACGCCGACAAGCGTCGCGACAAGGGCAACAGGGAACAGCATAACGGAGGTGGAAAGGTTGGTGGCGTCGAACTGGCCAAGCAGGAAATAGGGCAGCAGCTTGATGGCATTGACAGTCGCAAAGAAGATCACAGCCGTGCCGGCAAAAAGCACCGGCGCCAGGCGCAGCGGCAGCATGTACATCTGGAAGGGCGGACCGCCGGTGTGGCTGATGAAGCTTGTGAAGCCTGCGACTGTGCCCCAGAAGGTGCCCTTTGGGATGTTGTGGCCGCTGGCGGAGGTCTTCTTGCGCTGCTTGAAGACATAGTCGGCGACAAAGGCAAGCGACATGATCCCGATCAGGAAGAGCACGAAGGCATCGTTGACATAAGCGGCCGTTGCCCAGCCGATGCCGATGCCGATGACGGCGGCCGGCACAAGGATCGTGAGGCACTTCCAGTCGGCGCGGCCGCGATAGGCGATCAGGGCAACCACATCCATGACGATCAGGATCGGAAGCATGATGCCGGCAGCCTGCAGCGGCGATATCATCAGCGCCATGATCGGTACACCGAGCATGGCGAAAGTTCCACCGAAACCGCCTTTGGACAGGCCGACGAAAAATACGGCCGGAATTGCCGCCGCATAGAACCAGGGATCTGAAATGGGAGTCATGGGCCGGATAAGCTGTGGGACAATCGGACAGGTCCGGCAGACAATCACGCCAGAAGGATTACGTAAAGTCCCGCAAGCCGAATTGACTATGGAGGGAGGCTTGCCTTTTCAGGTTCCCTTACAGCACTCTATGCCGCAAATGTGAGGGGCGTATGCCTCTGGCTGCTGCTTGGGAGGACAGGACATGGCAAGCCGGTATCACGAGGTCTATCAGGGCTGGAAAGCGGATCCACTCGGTTTCTGGAAGGCGGCCGCGGACGAGATCGACTGGGTCAGCACCGGCGAGAAAGTGTTCGATCCGGACCAGGGGCAGTATGGCCGGTGGTACCCGGACTGGGAATGCAACACCTGCTACAACTGTCTCGACCGGCATGTGGAACGCGGCCGGCCCGGTCAGCCCGCGCTGATCTATGACAGCCCGATCACCGGCCGCACCGCCACCTACACCTATGCGGAACTGTTGGAGGAAGTGGAGGCGATGGCCTGTGTCTTCGCCGACCATGGCCTTCAGAAGGGCGACCGGGCCATTCTCTACATGCCCATGATCCCGCAGGCCGTGATGGCCATGCTTGCCTGCGCGCGTCTCGGTTTCATTCATTCCGTCGTCTTCGGTGGATTTGCCGCCAATGAGCTGGCAACCCGGATCGACGATGCCACTCCCAAGGCCATCATCGCCGCCTCCTGCGGGCTCGAACCCGGCCGGGTCATCGCCTACAAGCCGCTGATCGATCAGGCCATCGAAATTGCCAGACACAAGCCTGACTGCTGCCTGATTTTCCAGCGCGAGGAACGGACCGCCGAGCTGAAAGAGGGCCGGGACTTCGATCTGGGCGTATTGCAAGACGCCGCCAAGGCCGCCGGCCGCACCATCGCGCCGGTTCCGGTGAAGGCCACCGATCCGCTTTATATCCTCTACACCTCCGGCACGACCGGCCAGCCCAAGGGCGTCGTCCGCGACAATGGCGGCCACATGGTGGCGCTGAAATGGTCGATGAAGAACCTCTACGACATTGCCCCAGGCGAAGTGTTCTGGGCGGCATCCGATGTCGGCTGGGTGGTGGGGCATTCCTACATCTGCTACGCGCCGCTGCTGCACGGCTGCACGACCATCGTCTTTGAGGGCAAGCCGGTGGGGACCCCCGATGCCGGCACCTTCTGGCGGGTGATTTCGGAGCACAACATCGTCTCGCTCTTCACCGCGCCGACGGCCTTCCGCGCCATCCGCAAGGAAGACCCGAACGGCACGTTCATCCAGAAATACGATCTCTCCAATTTCCGCTCCCTGTTTCTGGCCGGTGAGCGTGCCGACCCGGAAACGGTCAACTGGGCCATCGACCAGCTGCAGGTGCCGGTGATAGATCACTGGTGGCAGACGGAAACCGGCTGGTGCATCGTCGGCAATCCGCTCGGCCTCGGGCAGTTGCCGGTCAAGCCCGGCTCGCCCACCGTGCCGATGCCGGGCTATGACGTGCAGGTGCTGGACGATGCCGGTCATCCGCTCGGGCCCAACACGCTGGGCAATATCGTGGTCAAGCTGCCGCTGCCACCAGGCGCATTTCCAACCTTGTGGAATGCGGAGAAACGCTTCTTCGATGCCTACATGGCGGAGTTCCCCGGCTACTACAAGACGGCGGATGCGGGTGTCATCGACGATGACGGCTATCTGTCGATCATGGCGCGGACCGACGACATCATCAACGTCGCCGGCCACCGCCTTTCGACCGGTGGCATGGAAGAGGTCCTGGCAACGCACCCGGCTGTTGCCGAATGCGCAGTGATCGGCATTGCCGACAAGCTGAAGGGCCAGCTGCCTTGCGGCTTCGTGGTGCTGAAGGCGGGGGTCGAGCAGTCGCATGAGGAGATCGAGAAGGAACTCATCAGGCTGGTGCGCGACAAGATCGGACCGGTGGCAGCCTTCAAGATCGCCATAACCGTCGACCGGTTGCCCAAGACCCGCTCCGGCAAGATCCTGCGCGGGACCATGCGCCAGATTGCCGACGGCGAAAGCTGGAAGATGCCGGCCACCATCGACGATCCGGCCATTCTGGACGAGATCAGCGACGCGCTGAAAACGCACGGCATATCGGCCTGAGGACCGCTGGCGGGAGAACGTGATTTCCCCGCCTGTTCGGACTGTTGGGAAAGTCGCAGGGCGTTTTTCTCGCGTAAATCAACGGGTAAGACGCCGATTGACGCTACTGGAGGGCCAAAACGGCCATCGACAGCGTGGATTTTGCATCATAATGTCGGGCCGCCGCGAAGCGGCCCACGCCTTTTCAGCGTGGCAGTATTGAACTCGAGCAGCCGCGAGGTTTCCCGTGTCTTTGGAAAACAAGGTCGCCATCATAACCGGTGCAGCCAACGGGATCGGGCTTGCCATCGCCCGGCGCTTCGTCGCCGACGGGGCCAAGGTCGTGATCGCCGACGTGGATGACGATGCCGGCGAAGCCGCGGTTGAAGACCTGAAGGTCCAGGGCGAGGCCATGTACATTCATTGCAATGTCGCCGAGCGCCTGGACGTGCGCAACATGGTCGCCGAGACGCTGAACGCCTACGGCGACATCGACATTCTGGTTAACAATGCTGGCGTCGTCATCGGCGGCGATTTCCTCGAACTCGAGGAAGACGATTTCGAGCGCGTGCTGTCGATCAACCTGAAGGGCGCTTTCCTGTGTTCCCAGGCGGTTGCCCGTCACATGGTCGAGACGGTGGAAGGCGGCGGCGCACCGGGCTGCATCATCAACATGTCCTCGGTCAATTCCGTGCTCGCGATCCCGGGGCAGATGGCCTATTGCGTCTCCAAGGGCGGCCTGGCGCAGCTGACGAAAACCTCGGCGTTGTCGCTTGCCAGATACGGCATCCGGGTCAATGCCATCGGGCCGGGCTCGATCATGACCGACATGCTGGAATCGGTGAACAGCGACGCGGCCGCCAAGAACCGCCTGCTGTCGCGCACGCCGATGTTGCGTGTCGGCGAGGCGTCGGAAATTGCCGGCGTCGCCGCGTTCCTTGCGTCCAGCGATGCCAGCTACGTCACCGGCCAGACCATCTACGCCGACGGCGGCCGCCTGCCGCTCAACTACACGGTCGACGTTCCCGACGAGGCGTGAGCAGAGACGTCGCGGCTAGACAGCCTCCAGTTCCTTTTCCGCACCGAATTGCAGCCGGGCCAGCTTGGCGTAGAGGCCGTCTGCGGCGCTAAGTTCGGCGTGGGTGCCGGTTTCGACGATATGGCCGCCGTCCATGACCACGATCCGGTCGGCTTTCAGAACGGTGGCGAGACGGTGGGCGATCACCAGCGTGGTGCGGCCCGCCATCAACCGGTCGAGTGCCTGCTGGACCAGGTTTTCGCTTTCCGCATCCAGCGCGCTGGTCGCTTCATCGAGCAAGAGGACGGGCGCTGCCTTGAGGACTGCGCGGGCGATGGCGATGCGCTGGCGCTGGCCGCCGGAAAGGGTGATGCCGCGTTCGCCGACCAGCGTGTCATAACCGTCTGTCATCTTCTCGATGAAGGGTGCGGCAAGGGCAGCTTCGGCGGCGGCGATCACTTCCTCGCGGCTGGCATCCGGCCGGCCATAGGCGATGTTCTCGGCAATGCTGGCGCCGAAGATCGCCGTGTCCTGGGGGACGAGTGCGATGTGGCGACGCAGATCCGCCGGGTCCAGATCCGGCAGCGCGATGCCATTGAGCTGGATTTTGCCCTCTACCGGATCATAGAAGCGCATCAGCAGGCTGAAGAGGGTCGACTTGCCGGCGCCTGACGGTCCGACCACGGCAACGGTTTCACCGGGGGCAACGGTCAGGTTGAGGTCGCGCAGGACCGGCATGGTCTTGCTGGTGCGATAGGCGAAGGACACCTTGTCGAAGACGATCTCGCCGCGCGGCGTTTCCGGCAGTTTCGCCGGCGAGGCGGGGGCGGTGATTTCCGGCTGGATCTCCAGGAGCTCCGACAGGCGCTCCGCAGCGCCTGCTGCCTGGGAGAGCTCACCCCAGACTTCCGAAAGCGCCGCCAGCGATCCGGCGGCCAGTATCGAATAGAGCAGGAACTGGCTGAGTTCGCCGCCGGTGATGCGGCCGGAAAAGACATCGCTGGCCCCGATCCACAGCACCGCGACGATGCTGGCGCCGATCACCATGATGGCAAAGCCGGTGAGGGCTGCCCTTGCCATGATCGACTGGCGCGCCGCCTGGAAGGCGGCTTCCACAGCCGTCCCGTAGCGGTTGGCGCTGCGGCTTTCGTGGGTGAAGGCCTGGAGGGTGCGGACCGAGCCCAGCATCTCGCTGGCAAAGGCGGAGGCGTCGGCAAGCGTGTCCTGGGCAAAGCGCGAGCGCTTGCGCACCTGGCGGCCGAAGCCGAGGATCGGGATGAGGATCACCGGAATGGCGGCGAGCACGATGACGGAGAGCCGCGGGCTGGTCACGACCATCATCACGGCTGCCCCAAGGAACATGATCAGGTTGCGCATGGCAAGCGAGGCGCTGGCGCCGAAGGCGGCCTTGATCTGAGTGGTGTCGGCGGTGAGGCGCGACAGGATCTCGCCGGACTTGGCGCTGTCGTAAAAGCCGGGGCTGAGCCGGGTCATGTGGGCAAAGACGTCGGAACGCACGTCGGCCACCACGCGCTCGCCAATCCACATGACCAGGAAATAGCGGACGGAGCTGGCGGTCGCGAGGGCGCAGACGACGCCGATCAGCACGGCAAAATAGGAATTGACCAGCGCCGGGTCGTCGGCACCAAAACCGAAATCGATCATCCGGCGGACGGCGGCGGGCAGAACCAGCGTGATCACCGCGGCCGAAAACAGGGCCGCGACGGCGGCCGCCACCATGCCCCTGTGCCGGAGAAGGTAGGGCAGCAGCCGTGTCAGCGGCCGGAGCGATCTGCGGGAACCGGCGGTTTCCGGTGTTTCATCTTGTGCTGGGGCGTCGGCCACAGGGCTCTCCTCGTTCTTTGATCCCGTCTTAGCATGTTCCGCCGTGCGGACAATGGCCTTGACCTTGGCCAAACAGCCGGGCTGATACGGTGGGCAAGCCGGCGGGAAGTCAAAAAAACCTTCGCTGGATATAGGTGGAAATTGCGGGATTTTGCCCCTTGTCTTGGCTCTCGCCATGGGGTATATCCCCGCCTCATGTTTCTGAGGGCGGCGTCCGCAACCGGATCGGCGGCCCTTCATTTCGTTTTGCGTTTGCGTGGCGGCCTTCCCGGAAGGCGCTGCAGGGCGCTTGAAAGGACCGGTCATGAAAACGGATATCCATCCCGACTACCACACCATCAAGGTCGTCATGACCGATGGCACCGAATACTCCACCCGTTCCACCTACGGTTCGGAAGGCGACACCCTGACGCTCGACATCGACCCGACGTCCCACCCGGCCTGGACCGGCGGCGACCGTCAGCTGATGGACCGCGGCGGCCGCGTGTCCCGCTTCAAGAACAAGTTCGCTGGCTTCCTGGGCTCCTGATCCCACAGTCACGACAGCTTCAACGAAAGACCCGGCCACTGGCCGGGTTTTTTGTGTCTGGGAAAAGGATCTTAAATCCGCAAAGATGTCCGCCTTCTGTGTGTGAATGTCGATTTCCATTTCGTTCGCAGCGTGACCCCCACCCCCAACCCCTCCCCACAAGGGGGAGGGGAGCCAGGCGGCAACCGTTCGCGATTGCCGCCAGATATCTCTGGCGTCCATTGGCAAACACAACTTGACACTCTCGCAGCCAGGTCTTTCAGCGCGCTGCGGAAGGTTCCCTTCCCCCCTTGTGGGGAAGGGTTAGGGATGGGGGTACTCCGCGAAGCGGTCAGCTGGTTGCATCCCGGCATCGACAGAGGTCGTCCCGGACAAACAAAAAGCCGCCTCGCGGCGGCTTCTCAAAGTCGAAAGAGATTTGATCAGGTTCAGCCGAACTTGCCGAAGGCGGCGTGGAGCTTGCTGATCTGGGAGGCGACCGGGTTGTCGTTGGTGGCGGCTTCCGCCTGTTCGACATCCTTGCGGTAGAGCATCTTGTCGAGGTGGATGACGCGTTCCTGCAACCGGGTCGAGCGGTCGACCAGTTCGCGCAGCGTGCCCGGAAGATCTTCCCAGGACGGACCGCCGGTGGCGCTGGAGAGCTTGTCGAGGCGGACCTTGTTCTTGTCGCTGCCTGCCTGTTCGCGGGACATTTCGCCTTCGTTGACGGCGCGCTGCAGGAGAAGCCAGGAGGCCAGCTGCATCAGCCGCGTGGTCAGGCGCATGGATTCGGTGGCATAGGCGAGGGAGGCGGGGCGCGGAAGCTGCTTGGCTTCCTCACGGCCGCTGCCGTCCAGATACATCGCGGTTTCCTCGACCAGCGACATGCCTTCCTGAAACAGGTTCTGGAAGCTGTCGGAGCTGGCAAGATGATGCGCGATATGAACTGCGCTTCCTGTTTCACCGGCTTTTTTCATGTCGTCCGTCATAGGATTACTACGCCTCAGTTACTCGTCCGGTTGCCCTTGCATCTCTTCTTGATCCGTCCCGGGATCTGACATCCCGTCTCAGATGTTCCTTTTTGGAACGATGCAGGTCTTCATGCCCTATAACGAGCAAGCCCTGTGCCAGTTGCACAGGTAAACCGGCGTTAACCAGAACATTGACAAGATACTATGAGGACCGGGCAAAAAAAAGAGCCGCAGGGTTGCGGCTCTGAGTCTTTAACAGGGAGGCGTCAAACAGAGTGGACAGGAGCCACTCACATCCAGATGACTGGATACCTAAATTTATACTTTGGAAAGATTAATAAGAGGTAAACGAGTAAATCTTTACCTATCGCATTTACCCTAAGTACCGGTGCGAAAAGGAATTTGAATAAAATCTGGTAATATTTGACAGGCCTAATTCTGGAAAAATGAGTTGGCCGCATCGCGAATAGTGCCCCGTTGCTCAAGCTCCCTCTGGGTTCGGTTAATTTCGCCGGTCAAAGCCTCGATGCGTTCGGCAAGTTCGGCTTCGGAAAGACTCGACAGATCCTCGCCGACGGTCACAGCGCCGGTGCTGGATTTTTTGGGGACATCTTCATCAAAAAGGCCCATGGGTTCCCTCCTTCGACGGTTTCAGACCCATTGCCGGTCGCCTTCGGCGGCTTGCCTGACAGGTCCGTTTTCCTGCAAATAGACTGACGTTCGATTTACCTTATGCCAGGCACAGATGGCCTAGCCAGTCCCAAAATGAACCACAAAGGAAGCGTCCCTATGCAGAATCTGCCGGATCGCATGACCGCCATTGCCATTTCGGAACCCGGAGGCCCCGAGGTTTTGCGGCCTGAGGAACGGCCTCTTCCCGTTTTGGGACAGGGCGAGATCCTGATCCGGGTTGCGGCCGCCGGCGTCAACCGGCCGGACGTGCTTCAGCGCAAGGGAGCCTATCCGCCGCCACCCGGCGCCTCGGACCTGCCGGGACTGGAGGTCTCCGGAGAGGTCGTCGCGCTTGGCGAGGGGGCAACACGCCACGCGATCGGCGACAAGGTCATGGCGCTCGCCCCCGGCGGCGGCTATGCCGAATACTGCAAGGTGCCCGAAGGCCATGCCCTGCCGATCCCCGCGGGCCTGTCGATGGTGGAAGCGGCGGCGGTTCCGGAATCCTTCTTCACCGTCTGGACCAATGTCTTCGACCGCTGCGGCCTGAAAGGCGGCGAGCGGTTCCTGGTTCACGGCGGCACTTCCGGCATCGGCACGACGGCGATCCAGCTCGCCAAGGCCTTCGGCGCGGAGGTCTTCACCACCGTCGGCTCTGAGGCAAAAGCCGAGGCGGTCAGGAAGCTCGGCGCGGACCACGCCATCAACTACCGGGACCAGGCCTTCGAAAAGGCGATCCTGGAGATTACAGGTGGTGACGGTGTCGATGTCATCCTGGACATGGTGGGCGGCGACTATGTCGAGCGGAACTGGAAGGCGGCCGCGGTCGAGGGGCGTATCTGCCAGATCGCAACGCTGAACGGTATCGCGGAGAACGTGAATTTCTCACGCCTGATGGTGAAGCGCCTGACCCATACCGGTTCCACCCTTCGCCCGCGCAGCGATGCCTTCAAGACGGCGATTGCCGAAAGCCTGAAGGACAAGGTCTGGCCGCTCATCGAATCGGGCAAGGTCGGCCCGGTGATGGATTCCACTTATCCTCTGGCGGAGGCGGCGGAAGCCCATCGGCGTATGGAAGGTTCTGGCCATATTGGCAAAATCGTCCTGGCGGTGGAGGATGCAGCCTGAGCGGAGGTGGGGACAAAGTAAAACGCGCGCGAGTATTTGCGTTTCTGCGTCTTTCAGCATATATTCCCGCCACTTCCCAGGAAACCGACCAAGGAACACCGCTTTTTCGCCCCGCCGGGCGAGGGAGCAGACGAGAGGAATTTAACCGATGGCGAACACGCCGCTTATGCCGAAGGCAACCGCCGTCTGGCTCGTGGACAACACTGCGTTGAGCTTCACCCAGATCGCCAACTTCTGCAAACTGCACCCGCTGGAAGTGAAAGCGATTGCCGATGGCGAAGCCGCGCAAGGGATCAAGGGTCTTGACCCAATCCTGACCGGCCAGCTCTCCCGTGAAGAAGTCGAAAAGGCTCAGAACGACCCGAACTACACGCTGAAGCTGCAGGGGTCGAAGGTTGTGGTTCCTGAATCCAAGCGCAAGGGTCCGCGCTATACGCCGGTTTCCCGCCGTCAGGACCGCCCGAATGCGATCCTTTGGCTGGTGCGCAACCATCCGGAACTGAAGGACGCCCAGATCATGCGCCTCGTCGGCACCACCAAGCCGACTATTGCCGCGATCCGCGAGCGGACCCACTGGAACTCCGCGAACCTGACCCCGTCCGATCCGGTGACCCTGGGCCTGTGCAGCCAGCTCGAGCTGGACATGGAAGTGGAAAAGGCCGCCAAGAACGCACCGCTGCCGATGGCAGGCGAGGCGCACGAGCATCTGATGCCGGTGGAAGAGAGCACCAGCGAAGATGCGATCGCGGCAGCCTTCTCGTTCGATACCTCCAAGCCGATCCAGCGCGAAGAGGAAGAAGCGATCGACGCCGACGCCGTCTTTGCCAAGCTGAACTCGCTGAAGAGCGAAGCCAAGGACGAGGACGACGACGAAGACAGCAACGTCTGAAACCAGGCAGACGTCAGGTTTTCAAAACCGCCGGCTGGAATCAGCCGGCGGTTTTTTTGTTTGCCGGCCCGGTTGCCTCCAAGGCACGTTGCGAAAAAGTGGGTTCCGGTTTTTCGCAATAAGACGTGCGTCATAAAAGAGATAAAGCGGGCGACGCGAATTCAAATGAACGCGACGCGCTTTAGTTTGCGGGCCGGTTGCAATTCCTGTCCAGATCATATGAAAACGCGTTGCCACGGGCAGGATGTCACAATAGATTTGCCGAAAACATCGGGAGACCCTCATGACAAACACACTGTTGAAGCTGGCCCTTGGGCTGACGTTTGCCTTTGGTGCGCTCGAGGCACAGGCCGAGACGCGGATCACCTATAAATCCGCCAAATCCGGATCGTCCTATTACCAGATGGGTGTCCAGATCGCCGAGGCCGTCAAGACCGGCAGCAATGGCGATATGATCGTGACCCTGGAGGAGAGCCAGGGCTCGGTCCAGAATGTCATGGAAGTGAAGGCGCGAGGCGGCGACTACGTCTTTACGACGCCGCCGGCACTGGTCTCGGCCGCCCAGGGCGGCAAGGCGATGTTCGAAGGCAAGGGCGATCCGAAATTCGAGGAGATCCGCGCCCTCTTTCCGATCCCCTCGCTGACGATGCATTTCGTCATGTCCAAGGAAAGCGGCGTTACCGACTTTGCCGGCATGGAAGGCAAGACCATCCTCCTTGGCAAGGGCTCCTTCGGCGCGACGGAAGGCGAGAAATACCTGCAGCTCTTTGGCCTGGAAGGCAAGGTCAACATCGCCGACGCCGAACTTTCCAATGCGGTTGCCGCGCTGAAAAACGGCCAGATCGACGGCTTTGTTACTGCCGGGTCCTGGCCGGCGCCGAACGTTATCGAGGCAGCAGCCTCGATGGATGTCACCATCCTGTCTCTCAACGACGAACAGATCGCGGGTACAAATCGCACCAGGCTGGTCATTCCCGCCGGAACCTATGGCGGCCAGGAAACGGATATCGTCACGACGTCTCTGCCGGTGGTCGCCTATGCCACTACGGCGATGGACGATGACACGGCCTATGAGTTCACCAAGATCTTCTGGGAAGAAAAGGCGAAGATGGGCTCCGAGTCGCCCTGGTGGAACGGCGTTGGTCCTGATCTCATGGAAAACATCTCCGGCAAGATCCATCCAGGTGCGGTTCGCTACTACGAAGAAGCCGGTATCGCGCTCACCGACGCCCAGAAATAAGCCGGTCCGGTTACCGCCGTGCTTGCCCGGACTTGCCGGGCAATGCTTCGGCAAGCAAAATCTCCAAATGGCCCGGCAGCCGACACTGCCGGGCCAACGCTCTTTCCCTCCTGTATATTCAAGTTCATGTTCAGCGCAGATCCCGTGAATTCATCCCTCCAGCGATGGGCCGTGCTTGTTCTGGCGGGCCTGCTTGTCGCCTTTCATCTCGGGTTGATCTTTTCAGGCCTCGTTCCCAATCTCGTCAGCCGGCCGCTGCATCTCGCACTGGCTCTGCCGTGGATCTTCGTCTTTGCGGGCGGCGGGTGGCTTAAACGTGCCAGCGGCGCGGTGTTCTGTGTAGCGGGTGTCGCTGCCTGTCTCTGGGTCGCAGCCAATCAGTCAGTCCTGTCGGACCAGTACGGCTTTCTGGAGGGCGATTTCCAGTTTGTTCTCGCCGCCGTTCTGCTGGTGACCGTGCTGGAAGGTGCGCGCCGGGCGATTGGCTGGCCGCTGCCGGTCGTCGCCGCGCTGGCGCTGGCCTATGGCCTTTTGGGCCAGCACATCCCGGGTGAATTCGGCCATTCCGGCACACCAATGGCCAGTTTCCTCGGCACGCTGACAATTGCCGAAGGCGGGATCTGGGGAAGTTTGACGGGCGTTTCCGTCGGCGTTGTCGCGATCTTCGTGATCTTCGGTGCGGTGCTGAATGCGGGCGAAGCGGGGCAGGGTTTCATGAATGTCGCCGCTGCGGCTGCCGGCCGGCTGAAGGGCGGTGCGGCCAAGGTGTCGGTGCTCTCTTCGGCGCTCTTCGGCTCGATCTCGGGCTCTGCCTCGGCGAATGTCGCCTCCACCGGCGCGATCACCCTGCCGGCGATGACGAAGCTCGGTTATCCGAAACGGCTGGCAGCAGCCGTCGAAGCGGTGGCCTCCTCGGGCGGCCAGATCATGCCGCCGCTGATGGGAGCGGGTGCCTTCGTCATGGTGGAGCTGACCCGGGTTCCCTACACCCAGATCATGGCCGCCGCCGTGCTGCCGGCGCTGCTCTATTTCTTTGCCGTCTGGGTCGGGATCAACGCCTATGCGCGGCGGTACGATCTTGCCGCGATCGATCAGGGCGACCAGCCCCGGCTCGCTCAGGTGCTTGTTACCTCCGCCTTCTTTCTCGTCCCCTTCACGGTTCTCCTCTGGGCCATGTTCGGGGCGGGCTACACGCCGCAATATGCGGCCTGTATCGCCATTCTGGCGGGTTTCGTGCTGCTCTTCTTCAACGCCAAAGGGACCTTCGATCCGAAGCAGATCCTGGAGCGGCTGGAAAGCGCGGTCCTGACGGCCGCCAGACAGGTCTCGGTGATCGCCGCGATCATCGTCTGCGCCTCGATCATCATCGGCGTGCTGGCCATCACCGGCCTTGGCGTCAAGATCACCTCGCTGATCCTGTCAGGCTCAGGCGGTTATCTGTGGCCGTCTCTTTTCCTGACAGCGATTGCCTGCCTGATCCTGGGCATGGAAGTGCCGACGACAGCGGCTTATGTCATCTGCGTTTCCGTCGCCGGGCCGGCGCTCATCCAGCAGGGGCTGGAGCCGCTGCAGGCACATCTTTTCGTCTTCTGGTTTGCGCTGCTCTCCACCATCACACCGCCGGTCTGCGGCGCGGTCTTCATCGCCGCCGGCATGATCGGCGAGAACTGGCTGAAGGTCGCGATGTCCGCGATGGCGCTCGGGTTGGGCCTCTACATCATCCCGCTGGCCATGGTGGCAAATCCTTCGGTCCTTGAGCTTGCATCAAGTCCCGTCCTGGCGGTCGCCGCCACCTTGAAGATCGGCATCGGCCTCGGCCTCGTCTCCTTCGGCGTCATCGGCTTCCGTCAGCCCCTTCAGAAACTGGCGGCGACCGCCGGAGGGCTGCTGGTGATTTTTACCGGTGGCGGCTGGCTCTAGTGGAGCGAATTTGACATTTGCTCCAGCGCTAGCAGCAGGGGGATGCAAATGTCAGAATCGAACCACCAGGGGGCGATCCAAAGCGCGCGCGCCTCACGAAGTCCGGTTCCGGCGGTTTTTCCGGAAATCGAGATTGCTGCTTTCGCCCAGCCCCCTGCGGAGGCAGAAATAGATGATGGCAAGGCTCGCCAGCAGCCACAACCCACCCCAGAAGAGCGTCGGCCCACCATATTCTTCCGCCAGCATATAGGCGTCGGAGCGGATGCCGGAGCGGCGGATGGTGTCGTCGAAAATGTCGTAGGGCACATAGAAAATGCTTGTGAGACCGATCACCCGGAGGATCAGGTCGTTGATCTCGACACTTAGATAGCGGGCCGCCGCCAACATGGCCACGCCCGCGCCGAGGCAGAAGGCGAGGGCGAACCAGTCACGGATGTAAAGCGCGGTGACAATCAGGGTAAAGGCACCGAGCCCACCGAGCACGATCCGGTCGGCATCGGTCTTGAGTGCGATCAGGAGCAGCGCCAGGCCGATGCCAAGCGAGCCGAGATACCCGGCCGTGAGCGTCAGGAACCGGCTGCCGCCGCGCGTCACCGCGTGCCCGCCCTGGGAGGGAGACAGGGAAATCTCGACGACGGAGCCCCCCGTCAGGATCGCCGCCAGGGCATGAGAAAGCTCGTGCAGATAGACAATCAGGATCTTCAGCGGAACGACGATGAAGGTGTTCCAGAGCAGGAACATGACGAGTGTCAGGAGAATGAGTTGCCAGTGGCCCTTGAGGATCTGCATGGGGCAGACTGGGCGGTGCCGCGAGGAAAAAGTCAAGAAGGCATGCGCAGTCGGCTTGCCTTGGAGAGTCCCGACCTTTTTTCTGTAGTTCCTGTTCCGCGCCGAAAGTACTCGAAATGAAATTCGTCAATCCATTGCCCTTTGTTGCCGATATCGAGCGGGCGAAACGGTTCTATGCAGAGGTGCTAGACCTGCGGATTCTGGAAGATCATGGCGACTTTGTTCGCTTTGAAAGCGGTTTTGCACTACACGACGGAGCAGCGCTCCACCAGACGGTCTTCGGCGATCCTCCGGTGGGAGACGAGCCCTATGGCAGGCGCAATCTCGTTCTTTACTTCGAAGACGAAGATATCGAAGTGACCTTTGCGCGGGTCGCAACTCGCGTCAGGCTGATCCACGGGGTCGAGACACAGGCCTGGGGGCAGCGCGTCTTTCGGTTCTTCGATCCGGATGGTCATATCGTTGAGATCGGCGAGCCGATGTGACTGCAACGTTCTTGGCCATTTTGGCAGTGGTCGAAATTGCCCTGCCCGATGCCTACCGCTCCGTGAGCTTCAGCTCGATGCGGCGGTTCTTGGCCAGCGAGTCCGGCGTTTCGCCTTCTTCCAGCGGCTGGAATTCGCCGAAGCCGGCGGCAACAAGCCGTTTGGGGTCGACGCCGCGTTCGATCAGATAGCGGACCACGGAAATGGCTCGGGCTGCGGAGAGCTCCCAGTTGTTGCGCAGGCGTCCGGTGCCCGAAAGCGGACGGGCGTCGGTATGGCCGTCAACGCGCAGCACCCAGTTGATCTCGTCCGGGATCTGGCCGCTGAGTTCCTGGATGGCGTCGGCCAGCTTGTCGAGTTCCTGCCGCCCTTCCGGGTTGATGTCCTCCGAACCGGAATCGAAAAGCACTTCGGACTGGAAGACGAAGCGGTCGCCGACGACGGAAATGTCGGAGCGCTGGGAAAGGATCTCGCGCAGGCGGCCGAAGAAGTCGGAGCGGTAACGCGACAGTTCCTGCACCCGCTGCACCAGGGCGGCGTTGAGGCGCTTGCCGAGGCTGGCAATCTTCGCCTGGCTCTCGTTTTCCTTCGCCTCCGAGGCTTCCAGTGCCGCGTTGGCGGCAGCAATCTGGCGGCGCAGTGCTGCGATCTGCTGATTGAGCAGTTCGACCTGGGCGAGCGCGTCGGCACTGATCTGGCGCTCGTCGTCGAGAAGGTTTTCAAGCTGCGAGGCGCGCCCGCCCGCAGCATCAGCGGCGCCCGAGCTGTTCTCCAGAAGACCGAGCAGGCGGCTCTGTTCTGCCTCGGCATCGGAGAGGCTTGCCTGCAGGCCGAGGATCGTGTCTTCCAGCTCGCCGGACGAGGCCCGTTCCAGCGCCAGCAATTCCGTCAGTTCGCTGATCTGGGCATTGAGGCGGTTCAGCACCGTATCGCGGCCGGACAGCTGCTGGGAGAGGAAAAACTGGGCGATCATGAAGATCGACAGCAGGAAGATGATGACAAGCAGAAGCGTGGCCATGGCATCGACGAAGCCGGGCCAGTAGTCCGTCGATTGAGCCCTTCGGCGTGCGCGCAGTGCTGCCAGTCCGGCCATTCTCGGATCCTACCTATTCCTTGGCGCGATCGAAGGCGGCGGCGATAGAGGACAATAGGCCTTCGATACGCTTCTGCTGCTCGCCCTGGGCTTCGGCCCAGTCGCGCATCATCTGCTGCTCTGAGCGAACATGCTTGACGAGCCCCTGGATGCCTTCCGCAAGATTGGCCATGGCCTGGTTGGCGTTCTTGCTGCCGCCCTCCTCGACGCTTTTCTGCAGGGCGGAGATCGACGCCTGGATCTGCTCGACCCCCGGCGATTCCGTCGTGCCGAAGAGGCTGTCTTCCGGGTCGATGTCGGTGACGGTGGAAAGCCAGTCTTCCAGTTCGTTGTAGAAGCGGTTCTGTGCCTGGCCGGCCTGCAGGTCGAGAAAGCCGAGGATCAGCGAGCCGGTGAGACCGAAGAGCGAGGACGAGAAGGCCGTGCCCATGCCGGAGAGCGGTGCCTCCAGGCCGGCTTTGAGATCCTCGAAAATGACGTTGGCATCGCCCGAACCGACATCGAGCGACTGGATGGTGGCGCCGACCGAACTGACGGTCTGAAGCAGGCCCCAGAAGGTGCCGAGCAGGCCGAGAAACACCAGGAGGCCGGTGAGGTAGCGCGACATCTCGCGGCTTTCCTCAAGGCGCATGCCGATGGAATCGAGGATCGAACGGGCGGCTGTCGGTGTCAGCGCCATGTCGCCGGTCTTGTTGCCGAGGAGGGCCGCCATCGGGGCGAGCAATACGGGCGAGCGCGTGTCGAGCGCCGGATCACCGATGCGGAAGCTGTTGACCCAGGAAATTTCGGGAAACAGGCGGATGACCCGGCCGAACAGGAGCAGGATGCCGAAAGCGCCGACGAACACGATCAGGCCGTTGAGGCCCGGATTGCTCATGAAGGCGATTGAGATCTGCGGAAACAGGATGAAGGCGATAAAGGCGACGATCACCAGGAAGATGATCATGAAGGTCAGATAGGCCCGCGGGCTGGACAGGCTGTAGGGATCAAACTCACGGGCCATATTGCGCTATCAATCACCTGTTTCAGACGTAACCGATTGATAGCGTGATTTTTAACGGCTTGGAAACCTCGAATTGCGGATGAGGGGTGAATTAACCCGGGAAAGCCGGAAAACCGGCTGAGAAACAAACAGATCACCTCATCTTGAGGAGGGCCGTAGGCCCGTCTCGAAGGATGGGCCACCTACCGCAGAACAAGGATCCCATCCTTCGACACAGCGCTTTGCACTTCCTCAGGATGAGGGAATTGGTGTGGCTGTTTTCTCTGTAGCGCGTGAAACGGTCAGGCCTGAGCCTGTGCTTCCGCCTTCTTCAAAAGACGCAGCAGCAGTTTGTGGGCGTCCTCGTTGCCGACGACGATGTCGCCGGTGTCCAGCATCTTGTTCTTGCCGTCGAGATCGCTGACGAAACCGCCGGCTTCGCGCACCATCAGAATGCCGGCTGCAATGTCCCAGGAATTGAGATTGCGTTCCCAGTAGCCATCAAGTCGGCCGGAAGCGGTCCAGGCAAGATCGAGAGACGCGGCGCCGCAGCGGCGGATGCCGGCTACTTCCGGCATGATGTGACGCAGTTCGCGCAGCGTGCGGCCGTGATCGCCCTTGCCGATGAAGGGCAGGCCGGTGCCGAAAACCATCTCGGTGAGCTCGGTACGGCCGGCAACACGCAGGCGGCGGTCGTTGAGGAAGACGCCACGGCCGCGCTCGGCGGTGTAAAGCTCGTCCATGACCGGGTTGTAGATGACGCCGGCGACGATCTCGCCCGCACGCTCCAGCGCAATGGACGTAGCGAAGATCGGAATGCCGTGAAGGAAGTTGGTGGTGCCGTCGAGCGGGTCGACATGCCAGCGGTGCTGACCGTCGGTGCCTTCGATCTCGCCGCTCTCTTCCATCACCAGACCGAAGGTCGGCCGGGCCTTGGTCAGCTCGGTCCGCACGATATCTTCGGCTCGGCGGTCGGCCGCGGAGACGAAATCGCCCGGTCCCTTGCGGGAGACCTGCAGGTTTTCGACTTCGCCGAAATCGCGAACCAGGGACCGTCCGGCCTTGGTTGCGGCTTGAACCATCACGTTGAGAAGAGCTGTGCGGGCCATTTCTTGTCACTTGTTGTTGGGCGCCGCCCGGAAAGATCCGGGCGCGCCAGGTCAGGGTCTTGCCGGAGCGGGATCAGTCCGCGCGGCGGACATATTCCAGGGAACCGGTGTCGACAATGATCTTTTCGCCGGCGGTGATGAACGGCGGCACCATGACGCGGACGCCGTTTTCCATGAGCGCGGGCTTGTAGGAGGACGACTGGGTCTGGCCCTTGACCACGGCGTCGGCTTCCTGGATTTCCAGGGTGACGAACTGGGGCAGGGTGATGCCGATCGGGCGCTCTTCGTGCATTTCCAGCGTGACCATCATGCCGTCCTGCAGAAAGGCGGCGCGGTCGCCGACGAAGTCGGCCTGCAGTTCCAGCTGCTCGTAGGTTTCCGTGTCCATGAAGATCAGCATGTCTTCCTGGGTGAAGAGGAACTGGAAGTCCTTCTGTTCGAGACGGACGCGCTCGACCTTGTCCTCGGAGCGGAAACGCTCGTTGAGCTTGCGGCCGTCGATCAGGTTCTTCATTTCGACCTGTGCGAAGGCGCCACCTTTGCCCGGCTTGACGTGCTGGACTTTGACAACGGCCCACAGCGTTTCCTGGTGCTGAAGCACGTTACCGGGCTTTATTTCGTTTCCGTTGATTTTCATGGAACGACCGACTTTTTGATTTGTTTTGGATCTGAAGCATCGCGGTCGCCGGTGAAGGCCGGCGCGCGGGAAATTTGCTCGCGCCTGTCCACCACAAAAGCCTGAAAAATTCAAGGAAAAAAGGCAAACATCCTTACGATTCGGCACGCCATCGGAAGGTTTACGGAGATTCCTTCGTCTGATCCGTCGACGGAGCCATCAATGTGGCCGAATATTGTTCGGCAAGCTGGCGCGCTTCCGTCATGGTCGTTTCGTCCAGGCTCTCCACGATCCGGTCGAGCGTGAGGTCGGACACGCCCAGGGTGCGGGCGATCAGGTGCCAGCCGGCAGCAGCGGCGTAGTTCTGTTCCCGGCCACGGCCATAGGCGTACACCCGGGCCAGCCGGTTCATGGCAACGGGATTGCCCGAGGTGGCGGCACGCTCGAACCAGTCGGAGGCCTCCGCCTCGTTCGGATCGACGCCTTTGCCCTGGAAACGCAGGATGCCGTAATAGACCTGTGCCGAGGTGTGCCCGCGCCGCGCGGCCCGGCCGAGCCAGAAGGCCCCGAGGCCGGGATCGTTCAGACCCGTCTGCGCCTCCAGATAGGAAAGGCCGAGCGCATATTGCGCTTCCGGATCGTTCAGCTTGGCGGCCTGTTCCAGGAGCTCGCGCGATTTCTTTTCGTCGAAGGGCCGCCCTTCGCCTTCCTGATAGAGGATTGCGAGGTTGTAGAGCGCGGAGGCATTGCCCGCTTCAGCGGCCTGTTCGAAGAGGTCGGCGGCCTTCTTCTTGTCGACGTCGACACCGGTGCCGAGCAGATAGAGCTGGGCCAGTTGCATGGCGGAGCCGTTGTCGCCCTTTGCGGCGGCGAGATTGTACCAATCCGCCGCCTTGGCCTTGTCCTGCATGATTCCGAGGCCCGCTTCGTGCAGGACGCCCATCAGCGCCTGGGCCGACTTGTCGCCGTTTTCGGCAAGCGGTGTCGCCAGACCCAGAGCCGTCAGGAACCAGCCTCGCTGGAATGCGGCATAGGCCGTGTCGGAGGTGGCAGACTCGCCTTCCTGCAGTTTGGGAGGACCCGCATCGACAATGCTCGGAAGGGTCTTCTTCTGGGTGGTCACGTCGATCAGAACAGGCAGGGGGGTTCCGTTGCCTTCGGTTGCCGGGGTTTCCTCGGCGGTGGTTTCCTGAGCAGGAGCGCCCTGAGCCGGGGCCTCCGTGTTCTGCGTCTCCTGCGCGACAGCGGGGGCTTGCAATGCCATGAGCAGCGTTGCCAGAAGCGGCAGGCGGCGAAGATATTGCGGAAAGCTGGTCTCAGGTCTCGGCATATGTCAGGCCCGACTAATCGACATCAGGAAAGGGATGGGCTTCCAAAATACGGTTGGCTTCCGCAACGACGGCGGCGATATCGGCGCCAGACTGCCAGACGGCATCCTTCAGCGCAACGAAGTCCGCACCGGTCGCGGCCACGTCGGCCAACGTCTCCAGGCTGTTGCCGCCCAGGGCAACGCAGGGCGTTTCGAACAGCTCGGCCCACCAGGACGCGGTCTTGAGGGTCTTGTCATGGGCTACCGGTTTTTCGGCAAGGTCCAGCTTGCCGAAAAGGATGTAGTCGGCGCCGGTTTCCGCCAATTCCATCGAATCGTGCTTGAGCTTGCTGCCACCCGTGCCGACGATCCGGTCCGGCTGGAAACTTTCAACCGCCAGCTTGAGGTCTTCAAGCGACGTGTCGACATGGACCCCGTCCGCGCCGCTGCGGCCGGCGGCCTGGGTGTCGCGGTAGACGATTGCCGCGGCACCGCCCGCCTGGATCACCGGCACCAGCGCGGTTGCCACCGCCTGCAGTTCTTTTGTGCTCGCGCCGGGCCGGTAGATCAGCACGCTGGCGATGTCGCCGCCTTCAAAGGCCTTGCCGAGCTTGGCGGCCATGTCGTCGGTATCGAAATCCGGCGGGGTGACGAGAAAGAGGCGGGGGCGGTTCACTTTGGCTGTCCTGATTGATCTCACATCGGGATCTTGTCCCTAAAGACGGCGAAAGAGGGACGCAAGGCCCCTCTTTCAAGAAAGTGAACGAATTTCCTGGCCGCGGGGGCCGGGCCTCAGCCGATTTTGGGGTCGAGGCTGCCGTTGGCGTAGCGGGTCGCCATGTCGGCCAGGGTGACGATCTTCTTGATCCTGGAAGCCTGACCGGCGGTGTTGAAGGCTTCAAGGCGCAGGACGCAGAGCTTCTCCATGGCATCGCGGGCGGGCTTGAGATACTTGCGCGGGTCGAATTCGCCCGGGTTCTCGCTCAGGATCTTGCGGATCTGACCGGTCATCGCCATGCGGTTGTCGGTGTCGATATTCACCTTGCGCACGCCGTTCTTGATGCCGCGCTGGATTTCTTCCACCGGCACACCCCAGGTCTGCGGCATCTCACCGCCATACTGGTTGATGATGTCCTGCAGGTCCTGCGGCACGGAGGACGAGCCGTGCATGACGAGGTGGGTATCCGGCAGGCGGCGGTGGATTTCCTCGATGACGTTCATCGCCAGAATGTCGCCATCCGGCTTGCGGGTGAACTTGTAGGCGCCGTGGCTGGTGCCCATGGCGATCGCCAGGGCGTCGACCCTGGTTTCCTGAACGAACTTGACCGCTTCTTCCGGATTCGTCAGCAGCTGGTCATGGCTGAGCTTGCCTTCCGCGCCGTGGCCGTCCTCCTTGTCGCCCATGCCGGTTTCCAGCGAGCCGAGAACGCCGAGTTCGCCTTCGACGGAAATGCCGCCGAGATGGGCCATGTCGGTCACCGTCTTGGTGACGCCGACATTGTAGGCCCAGTCGGCCGGCGTCTTGCCGTCGGCTTCCAGCGAGCCGTCCATCATCACCGAGGTGAAACCGGCCTGGATCGCGGTCATGCAGGTCTGCGGCGCGTTGCCGTGGTCGAGATGCACGCAGACCGGAATGTGCGGATAGATTTCGACGACCGCGTCCATCATGTGCTTCAGCATGACGTCGTGCGCATAGGAGCGTGCGCCGCGGGAGGCCTGGATGATCACCGGAGAATCGGTCTTGTCGGCAGCGGCCATGATCGCCAGCGCCTGCTCCATGTTGTTGATGTTGAACGCAGGAACGCCGTAGTCGTGCTCTGCGGCATGATCAAGAAGCTGGCGGAGGGTGATACGTGCCATCTATAATCTCCCGAGGATCTGGGTCCGGTTCGCTAGTCAGCCTAGCGAAAAATGACGTCACTTATTTTGCGGTGCGTCAAGTCCCGGTGGTTCTAACAAGATTTCCGGTCATGGAAAGAGGGGCGTGACCGCTTAAATCAATTTAATTCCAATGGCCTCAGGGAAAACAGCAAGTCGTATTTAATTTGAACGGCAAATTAAATCTTGGCAGAGACGGAGTGCCGCCCGTTATTGCACTGGCGAACTGATATCGACGAATGTTCCGGCCGGATCGCGCAGGATCATGCGGCGCTGACCGTAGGGCATGTCTCGCGGTGCTTCGACGATGTTGGTCTTGAGGGCAAGCGCCCGCTCATGGACCGCGTCGCAGCTTTCGACCACGAAGGTCAGCATCACCCCGGCCGGGGCGCGCTGGGCACGTGCCGGGACGATGTCGCTCGATTGCAAGAGGATGCCGAGTTCGAAGGCGGGATTTTCCGGATCGCCCAGGTTGACGAACCAGTCGGAGGCAAATCGCGGCGTGAGGCCGAGAAGCTGTTCGTAGAAAGCCGCCGTCGCGACGACTTCCTCCGTCAGGATATTTGCGAAACAGCGCTGCATATCTGCCTCCGGTTCGGTTTCAGGCTTCGAGGGCTGTCACTCCAGGCAGTTCCTTGCCTTCCAGCCACTCCAGAAACGCGCCGCCCGCGGTCGAGACATAAGAGAAGTCGTCGGCCGCACCAGCATGGTTGAGGGCGGCTACGGTATCGCCGCCGCCGGCGACGGAATTCAGCTTGCCGGCTTTTGTGTTTGCCGCCGCATGTTTTGCCGCTGCAACTGTTGCCGTATCGAAGGGCGCGATTTCGAAGGCGCCGAGCGGGCCGTTCCAGACGAGCGTCTTGGCGGCGTCGATCCTGGCCTTGACCGTTTCGATGGAGGCTGCGCCGACATCGAGGATCATGCCGTCGGCCGGAATGGAGTCGAGGGCGACGGTCTCGTTTGCAGCGCCTGCCTTGAATTCCTTCGCCACGACGGCATCGGCCGGCAGCACGATCTCGCAGCCGGCCTTTTCGGCAGCCGCCATGATCCGCTTTGCGGTTTCAGCAAGGTCATGCTCGCACAAGGACTTGCCGACATCGGTGCCATTGGCAGCCAGGAACGTGTTGGCCATGCCGCCGCCGATCACCAGCATGTCGACCCTGGCGACGAGATTTTCCAGGAGGTCGATCTTGGAGGACACCTTGGCGCCGCCGACCACGGCCAGCACCGGGCGCACCGGGTTGCCGAGGGCGGAGCCGAGGGCTTCGAGTTCGGCCTGCATGGTGCGACCGGCATAGGCCGGCAGAAGCCGCGCAATGCCTTCCGTGGAGCCATGGGCGCGGTGCGCGGCGGAGAAGGCGTCGTTGACATAGATATCGCCGTTGGCGGCAAGCGCCTTGGCGAAGTCCGGATCGTTCTTTTCTTCGCCCTTGTGGTAGCGGGTGTTTTCCAGGAGCAGGACTTCACCGTCTTGAAGGTCCGAGACCGCGCCTTCCGCCGCCGGACCAATGCAATCGTTGGCGAAGACGACCGGTTTGCCTAGCAGGGCTGCGACCGCGGGGGCGACGGGTGCCAGCGACATGCCGGCAACGCGCTCGCCCTTCGGGCGGCCGAAATGGGCCAGCAGGATCACCCTGGCCTTTTTGCCGCAGAGTTCGCGGATCGTCGGCAGCACGCGTTCGATGCGGGTGGTGTCGGTCACCTTGCCGCCATCCATCGGCACGTTGAGGTCAACGCGGACCAGAACGCGCTTGCCGGCAATGTCAGTCAGGTCGTCGAGAGTTTTGAAAGCCATGAGAACACCTGTTTGGGAAACCGCGATCAGGGACGGGAGGAATTGGTCGAGACGGCGATGCCGATGCCGAAGAGCGTCAGAAGCACGCCGAAGGAGCGCTCCATCCAGAGTTTGGCGCGCATAAAGCGATGCCGGACGGAAGGCAGGGTGAAGAAGACGGTCACCAGCACGAACCACAGGAACACGCCGCTTGCCATGATCACGCCGTAGCCGATCTGGGTCCAGAGCGGGGTTGTGGGAGACGTGACCTGAAGGAAGACGGAGAGGGCGAACATGGTTGCCTTCGGGTTGGTCACGTTGGTTAGGAATCCCCAGCGCAACGCCTTCAGCGGCGGCATGCCGTTCATGGCGCCGTCGGCGGGCATGTCCTTCGACGCGGTCCGGTACATGGTCACGCCCAGAAAGACGAGATAGGCCGCGCCGATCAGCTTCAACACATTGAAGAGCAGGATCGACTGGGAAACGATCAGGCCGATACCGGCGAGTGCATAGGTCACATGGACGCCGAGTGCCAGCGCGATGCCGAGCGCGGTCATGATACCTGCAAGTCGGCCACCGATCAGCGCGTTGCGCAGCACGACGGCAAAATCAGGTCCGGGGACGATCGCGACCACAATAGTCAGCGAAATGACGGTGAGAAGTTCGAGCAATTCCGGGCTCCGGCGGTAGGGCAGGGGACGGTGTCCGGCAGGTCAGAAGTCCAGTTCTGCCGGATTGTTGTTTTTCGAAGCACCGGGCTGGGACCGGTCCATTTCCGGCTCCCAGTCCTGATCGGACGGAACCCGTTGCCGCTCTTCCGTGAGGTCCGACCAGTAAAAGACGATGCCCACCAGGCAACCGACTGCGAACAACGACCCAAGAATGACCAGGAGTGCGGTCATGACGGCGTCTCCAGGTTTGAACTGCACCAAACAAGGCCAAGTCTACATGACCTTGGTGCGGATCGTCTGCCTGAAATGACGGTCGGGCGGCGGATTTCTTCAGGAGGGCGGCTGATGCCGTCAAAAAAGACGCCGGAGAATGTCCGGCGTCTTTAACGGTTCGGCTTAGATGAGCTTCGCCATGGCGATGGCGGTGTCGCTCATGCGGTTGGAGAAGCCCCACTCGTTGTCGTACCAGGACAGGATGCGCACGAAGGTGCCGTCCATGACCTTGGTCTGGTCCATGTGGAAGACCGAGGAATGGCTGTCATGGTTGAAGTCCATGGAAACCAGCTTCTCGTCGGTGTAGCCGAGGATGCCCTTCAGCTTGCCATTGGCGGCAGTGCGGATGGCGTCGTTGATTTCCTGGACGGTCGTTGCCCGCTTGGCGATGAAGTTCAGGTCGACCACGGAAACGTTCGGGGTCGGCACGCGGATGGCGACGCCGTCCATCTTGCCTGCCAGGTCCGGCAGCACCAGGCCGACGGCCTTTGCGGCGCCGGTAGAGGTCGGGATCATGGACATGGCCGCCGCACGGGCGCGGTAGAGATCCTTGTGCATGGTGTCCAGGGTCGGCTGGTCACCAGTGTAGGAGTGGATCGTGGTCATGAAGCCCTTCTCGATGCCGACGGCCTCGTTGAGGACATAGGCGACCGGAGACAGGCAGTTGGTGGTGCAGGAGGCGTTGGAGACGACAAGGTCGCTGGCTGTCAGGGCATCGTGGTTGACGCCGTAGACGATGGTCTTGTCGGCGCCGTCCGCCGGAGCGGAGACGAGAACGCGCTTGGCGCCGGCTTCCAGGTGCATGGAGGCCTTGTCCTTGGCGGTGAAGATGCCGGTGCATTCCATGGCGACGTCGACGCCCAGTTCGCCCCAGGGAAGTTCCTTCGGGTCGCGGATCGCAGTTACCTTGATCGGCTTGCCGCCGCCGACGGAAATGGTGTCGCCGTCGACCTTCACCTCTGCCGGGAAACGGCCGTGAACGCTGTCGTAGCGCAGCAGATGCGCGTTGGTTTCGACCGGGCCGAGATCGTTGATGCCGACGACTTCAATGTCAGTGCGGCCGGATTCGACGATGGCGCGCAAAACGTTGCGGCCGATGCGTCCAAATCCATTGATTGCTACCTTGGTTACCATAATCCACTCCCGCAATCTTCGGTATGCCTCACAGGAAGCTAAACCGATTTAAAAACCACATCCAGTGGTCGCTTGATGAGCACGCTCGTGCTCGAAAGGCCCGGCACCATAGGAGGAAGTCTTGGTGCCGGGAATTGATTTCGATTAAGCGCCGAGCTTTTCCTTGGCAGCAGCAGCAACCGCACCAGCAGTGATGCCGAAGTGCTCGTAAAGCTGCTTGTAGGGACCGCTCGCGCCAAAACCGGTCATGCCGACGAAGATGCCGTCGTTGCCGATGAAGCGGTCCCAGCCCATGCGGATGCCGGCTTCGACGGCGATCTTGACCTGGCTGGTGCCGATGACGGCGGCCTTGTAGTCCTCGGACTGGGCTTCGAACAGTTCGAAGGACGGAACGGAGACGACGCGTGCGGCGATGCCGGCTGCGGTCAGTTCCTTGTGGGCAGCGACCGCGATTTCCACTTCCGAGCCGGAGGCGAAGATCGTGACCGCGGCGTCCTCGTCGCTGTCGATCAGTACATAGGCGCCCATGGCGCAGAGGTTGTCTTCCTCATAGGTCTTGCGCAGCGACGGCAGGTCCTGGCGGGTCAGCGCCAGCACGGACGGGCCGGCCCGGTTTTCCAGCGACAGCTGCCAGCACTCGAGCGTCTCGGTGATGTCGGCCGGGCGGAAGAAGTTGAGGTTCGGAATGGCGCGCAGGGCAGCGAAATGCTCGACCGGCTGGTGGGTCGGGCCGTCTTCACCAAGGCCGATGGAATCATGGGTCATCACATGGATGACGCGCTGGCCCATCAGGGCCGCCAGGCGGATCGACGGGCGGCAATAGTCGGAGAAGATCAGGAAGCCGCCGGAATAGGGGATCACGCCGCCGTGCAGCGCCATGCCGTTCATGGCAGCGGCCATGCCGTGTTCGCGGATACCGTAATGGATGTAGCGGCCGGAGAAGTCGTCCGGGGTCACCGGGGCCGTCTGCGCGGTCTTGGTGTTGTTGGAGCCGGTCAGGTCGGCGGAACCACCGATGGTTTCCGGGACAGCCGCATTGATGACGCCGAGAACGGCTTCCGAGGCCTTGCGGGTCGCCATCTTCGGCTGGTCCTCGGCCAGCTTCTTCTTGTAGTCCTGCATCGCCGTCGCATAGGCGGCAGGCAGGTCGCCGCGGTTGCGGCGCTCGAATTCGGCGCGGGTTTCGGCGTCGGCTTCGGCAAAGCGCTTCTGCCAGTCCTTGTGGGCCTGGGCGGAGCGCAGGCCGGCAATGCGCCAGGCGTCGAGAATGTCGCTCGGAACTTCGAACGGCTCATGCGGCCAGTTGAGGGCGGCGCGGGTGCCGGTGATCTCGTCCTTGCCGAGCGGCGAGCCGTGCACCTTGGCGGTGCCGGCCTTGGTCGGAGCGCCGAAGCCGATGGTGGTTTTGGCGGCAATCAAGGTCGGGCGGTCGCTGGCCTGGGCCTGGCGGATCGCGGCGGAGATGGCGACCGGGTCGTGGCCGTCGACGCTGAGCGTGTTCCAGCCGGAGGCGGCGAAGCGGGCCTGCTGGTCGGTCGAATCGGTGATCTCGACCTTGCCGTCGATGGAAATTCCGTTGTCGTCCCAGATGACGATCAGCTTGTTCAGCTTCAGGTGACTTGCCAGAGACAGGGCTTCCTGGCTGATGCCTTCCATCAGGCAGCCATCGCCGGCGAGCACATAGGTGTAATGGTCGACGAGGTTTTCGCCGAAGCGGGTCGACTGCAGGCGCTCGGCAATCGCCATGCCGACCGCGTTGCCGAGACCCTGGCCGAGCGGGCCGGTGGTGGTCTCGATGCCTTCGCCATGGCCGTATTCCGGGTGGCCGGCAGTGCGGGAGCCGAGCTGGCGGAAATTCTTCAACTCGTCCAGCGAGAAGTCTTCATAGCCGAGCAGATAGAGCAGGCTGTAGAGCAGCATGGAGCCGTGACCGGCGGAGAGCACGAAGCGGTCGCGGTCGGACCATTTCGGTGCGGTCGGGTCGAACTTCAGAAATTCGGTGAAAAGAACTGTCGCGATATCCGCCGCGCCCATGGGCAGGCCCGGGTGACCGGAGTTGGCCTTTTCCACGGCATCGATGGCAAGAAAGCGGATCGCATTTGCCATGCGCTGGTGTTTATCAAGATCGGTCATCGTCTTCCCGTTGCTTGGAGCCCCCCTCAACCGCAGCGGTGTGCTCGTCAAGGCAGATTTGAGGTGCGTTGCTCAATATTCGACTGTCGTCAGTTTCGATCAGGCGCCAGACAAATATCAGGAACCGCACCCGAGTCAATAAAACTGCTTTCCGTCGCCTGGCGGCATCTTGGCGGAAGAAATTTTCTTTCCACGCGTTATAGAGTTGAGGATTCTGCCAATGACGGCATTGACTGTGAGAAGTTGCGGTGCCTAAGCTCGACGCCCTAAGAAAGATTTGCTTTTTCGCCGTAGCACGCGCGGCTGCATGCATTGTCCGCGATGCACTCTTTTTAGGCAGCCATCGCAAGGGTGAAAGCGCTAAATCTCCAGTCTGACTTGGAAGGAACAGGCGGGCCGCCGCAGAAGAACAATTGGGACGACGTAATATATGGCGGATGTCGACTGCATGGAAAAGACCAGCCTTGCCGATGCTGTAAAGCGCCTGGAAAAGGCTGTCGGCCATCTGGAAACAGCCGTCCAGCGCCGTCTGGATGCTGACCGGTCGCTGAACGCGCTTCAGGATGATCTGCAGCGGCTCGGCGAGGACCGGTCGCAACTGGCCGCTTCGCTCGACGAAAGCGAGGCACGCGCCTCGCGGCTGGAAGAAGCCAACAGGGATGTCTCCCGGCGGCTCGTCTCGGCCATGGAAACCATCCGCAGCGTGCTTGACGCGCACGGGGGCTAGGGCGAATGGCGCAAATCACGGTCACCATCAACGGCAAATCCTTCCGCATGGCCTGCGACGATGGCGAGGAAGAGCGGCTTCAGGGCCTCGCTGCCCGCTTCGACGGCTGGATCAACGACTTGCGCGGTGCCTTCGGCGAGATTGGCGACCAGCGCCTGACCGTGATGGCCGGCATCATGGCCGCGGACCAGCTTTCCGAGATGGAACGCAAGCTTGCCCGGCTCGAAGAGGAACTGGCGGCGGCAAAGAAGCAGCAGGTCGATGCGCTCGACAACATGAGCCAGCACGAGGAAGAACTGTCGCGGGCGGTCAACAAGGCGGCTGCGCGCATCGAAAGCCTCGCCGACGGCCTCTCCAAGAGCCTGCGAACGTCGGAAGTCTCCTGAGACCGTTTCAGCGGTCCCTTTCCTTCAACTTCGTTTGTGATGAAATCCGCGCCGCTCTGGTAATCGCGCCCAAGCCGGATTATATGCGTTAGTTGCGGCTGCCCGATACGTCAGGAACATTATCCCCGGGGCCTTACGCATTCCCTTGGGAGCTGTCCCTGCTCTGGGCCGTGGTCCGTTGCATACGGCGCCCACCTACATTGTAGGTTTCCCGGGATTGCAAATCCAACGGTCGGGCGGCTGCGCATATTCTCCTCCCGGGAGAGCGGGCCGTTCTGTTTGCATGAGGGCCCATGACCGATCTTTCCTCCGTTGCCGCCGAAAAAGACGTTCTGCGCAGAGAAGTCCTTGCCCGCCGCAAGGCGATGCCCGTCGTCGAGCGCATCGAAAAAAGCCTGATGCTTGCCGATCATGCCGAGGCACTGCCGCTGCCGGAGGGCGCAAATGTCGCCGGCTTCTGGCCGATCCGCGACGAGATCGACCCGCGTCCGCTCATGGACCGGTTGCGCCAGCGGGGCTACGGCCTCAGCCTCCCGGTGATGACGGGGCCGAGCCTCCTCTTCCGCAAACTGGAGCGGGATACGGAGCTGGTTCCTGCCGGGTTCGGGTGTTCGGAACCCGGACCGTCCGCCCCGGAGGTTCGCCCGGATGTTCTCCTGATGCCGCTCGCCGGTTTCGACGCATGCGGAACACGCATCGGCTACGGCAAGGCCTTCTACGACACGACGATTGCGCTCTTGCAACAGTCGGGGCCACTTTTGTGCATCGGCCTCGGCTTTGCGCTGCAGGAGGTTGACCGCGTGCCATCTGAGGCGCATGACAGGCCGTTGAATGGAATTCTGACCGAACAGGGATACCGGGCCTTCGCCTGACGGCTCCAGCTGGAGCGCCACGCAAATGCCCAGCGAGGATATATGCGCATTCTGTTTCTGGGCGATCTCGTCGGCCGTGTCGGCCGGACCGCCGTCATTGAGCAATTGCCGGAACTGGTGGAAGCCAACCAGCTCGATTTCGTGATCGTCAACGGCGAGAATGCCGCTTCCGGCTTCGGCATCACCGAGGCGATCCTGCAGGATGTGCTGGATGCGGGGGCCGATGTGGTCACCACCGGCAACCATGTCTGGGACCAGCGCGACACGCTCGTCTATATCGAGCGCCAGGACCGGCTGCTGCGGCCGGTGAACTATCCGAAGGGCACACCCGGTCGCGGCGCGCATCTTTTTACTGCGCGCAACGGGGCGCAGGTGATGGTCGCCAATGTGATGGGCCGCATCTACATGGACGCGCTCGACGATCCGTTCGCTGCCATCGACAAGGTGGTGAGCGACTGCCCGCTCGGGCAGGTAGCCGATGCCATAATTGTCGACATGCATGCGGAAGCGACCAGCGAGAAGCAGGCCATGGGCCATTTCCTGGACGGCCGCGTCAGCCTCGTCGTCGGCACGCATACCCATGTGCCGACCGCCGATCATCAGATCCTCGAAAACGGCACGGCCTATATGTCGGATGCCGGCATGTGCGGGGCCTATGACAGTGTGCTCGGCATGGACAAGGAAGAACCGGTCAACCGCTTCCAGCGCAAGATTCCCGGCTCCCGTTTCACCCCGGCAACGGGTGAAGCCACCATCAGCGGCGTTGCCATCGAGACCGACGACCGCACGGGTCTGGCCGAGCGCATCGCGCCGGTCCGGATCGGCGGACGGCTGGAACCGGTGGTGCCGAAATTCTGGAACGGCGGCTGATCCAGGCCCTCATCGTCAAATTCTCTGAGCTGGATTTTCCGCCGCAACTTGCCTATAAGCGGCCCAGTTTTCACCGACATCACCGTAAAAAGAACCGAGAAGAGCCATGGCAGGCCATTCAAAATTCAAGAACATCATGCACCGCAAGGGACGCCAGGACGCGGCCCGTTCCAAGATGTTCTCCAAGCTGTCCAAGGAAATCACCGTCGCCGCAAAGATGGGCGACCCGGATCCGGACTCCAACCCGCGCCTGCGCCTGGCCGTCCAGAACGCCAAGGCTCAGTCCATGCCGAAGGACAACATCCAGCGTGCGATCAACAAGTCGCAGACCGGCGATGGCGAAAACTACGAAGAGATCCGCTACGAGGGCTACGGCCCGGCAGGCATTGCCGTTGTTGTCGAGGCGCTGACCGACAACCGCAACCGCACGGCCTCCAACATCCGCTCCTATTTCACCAAGTGCGGCGGGTCTCTTGGGGAAACCGGCTCGGTGTCCTTCATGTTCGACCGGGTCGGCGAAATCGTCTACAAGCCGGAAGCCGGTGAAGCCGATGCCGTGCTGGAAGCGGCGATCGAGGCCGGTGCCGAGGACGTCCAGTCCGACGAAAGCGGCCACACGATCTACACCGCCTTTGAAGACCTGAACGAGGTCTCCGCCGCGCTGGAAGCAGCGCTCGGCGAAGCGGAAAGCACCAACATCATCTGGAAGCCGCAGAACCTGACGCCGGTCGATACCGAAAAGGCCCAGACGCTGATGAAGCTGATCGACATGATCGAAGACGACGACGACGTCCAGAACGTCTACACCAACTTCGATTTCGACGAAGACACCATGGCGGCTCTCGCCTCCTGATCGCGAGCTTCGATCCAAGTTTGAGAACCCCGGCAATGCCGGGGTTTTTGTTTGGAAATGCCGATACGCTTTTTGAATAAAAACCCCCACCCCTAACCCCTCCCCACAAGGGGGAGGGGGACAAGGCTCTGCCCGGCGTCGGATGCTCAAGTCAATGGCTGGACTTCGGTGGAGATCGAACCTCCGACCCGACAGACGTTCGGCGGAAATCCCCCTCCCCCTTGTGGGGAGGGGCTAGGGGTGGGGGTACAAACAGTGTCGCAAACTCAGGAGCTATCTTGATGTTCAATATCTACGACCTCACCCGGAAGGATCCGAAAACCCTGCAGGAGCGGGCGTTGAAGCTGGCGGAGGAAGCGGGGGAACTGGCTCAGGCGGTATTGTCGGCAACCGGAGCACCTGGGAGCGCCTACAAGAACCAGACGCTGGCGGATGTGCGCGAAGAAGCGGCCGATGCGGCGATCGTCGCCCTCAGCATTCTGGCGCAGGCCTCCGAAAGCCGCGAGGCGTTCGAGGACGAACTTGCCCGGCTGATGGCGGAAAAATGCGCCAAGTGGCAGGAAAAACTGTCAGGGTAACTCATCCTGTCTGAAGGACATGCCTCCAAGCTCAAACCTCATCCCGAAGAGAGCCGTCAGGTCCGTCTCGACTCCGGCCTCATCCTGAGGGGGCCGTCAGGTCCATCTCGACTCTGACCTCAGCCTGAGGGAGCCGTCAGGTCCGTCTCGACTCTGACCTCATCCTGAGGAGGACCGATAGGTCCGTCTCGAAGGATCGGCCACATACTCCCGAACAGGTGGCCGATCCTTCGAGACGCGCGCAAGCGCGCTCCTCAGGATGAGGCGGAAGTTGGCTGAAATGTCGGAAAACAGACCTACCGGAACAGCGGATCCAGCAGCGGCATGCTGGTGAGGGCCGCAAGCGCGATGAGGCCGTAGGCGAGTTTGCGGTAAAGGCCCGGATCGGCACGCTTGAAGCCGTTCGAGCCGGCATAGATCGCCAGCGCATAGACCGGGATCGCCATGATCAAGAGGTGAAACACCTCCAGCGTGAAGAAGCCGTTGAGCGTATAGGCGATGAAGGTACCGACACTGGCGAGCGCGAAGAAGACGATCAGGTTGGCGCGCACGATCGCCGGTTCCTTCGCGCTCGACAGCCAGAAGGCGACGACGGGCGGGCCGGAAACCTGCGAGATCCCGCCAAGAACCCCGGCAACCGCACCCACACCCAGGGACACCGGCTTCGTCGGTTTGCGGTGATAGCGCCATCCTGAGACCAGCAACAGCAACAAGCCCGTCACGATGGCAAAGATGGACCAGCGCAGCACCAGAACGTCGGAATTTGCCAGCAGCCAGGCTCCGAAATGCACGAAGACAATCGCGCCAATGACCGCTGGCAGCACGGTTGCCCAGTCGCAGATCCTGAGCGCCCGGACGACGAGAGGCAGGGCAACGATGCCGTCGATGAAGAGGAAGGCTGCGGCGGCCGTCGAGGGCAGCATGACGCTCGTCGCAACGGGCATGAAAATCATGCCCGCGCCAAAACCTGCAAATCCGCGCACGCAGCCGGCGACAAACAGAACGGCGGCCAGGAAGGCGAGCAAGGCGGGCGAAAACGACTGAAACAGCTCGAACATGAAAAACTCGGAGGCTGGCTGCGGGAGCGCCGGTGGGGGATGCTTGGGTCCCGGACCCGGGCACAAGGGCATGCTTTCGGCAGCAGCCGGTCGGAAACGATGCCCGGCACAGGTTTTGGACAGGCTTTCCGGTGGTAAGCCGCGCTTTGTCTGGCGTCAACGGGGAAGTTTTGTTACCGATTTGTTCCATGACACACGCGATTCGATTGCTGGGCATCGACCCGGGGCTGAGGCGCACCGGTTGGGGCATCATCGAAGCGGCCGGCAACCGGTTGAGCTTCATTGCCTCCGGCACGGTGACCTCCGACAACAAGAAGACCCTGGCAGAACGCCTTGTCGAGCTGCATGACGGCTTGACCGACGTGGTGCGCCGGCACGATCCGGTGGAAGCTGCAGTCGAGCTGACCTTCGTCAACAAGGATGCCGGCGCGACGCTGAAGCTGGGCCAGGCCCGCGGCGTTGCCCTTCTGGTGCCCTCGCTCGCCGGCCTGCCTGTCGCCGAATATGCGCCGAACCTCGTCAAGAAGACCGTGGTCGGCACGGGGCATGCGGAAAAGGAGCAGATCCGCGCCATGGTGAAGGTTCTCATGCCGCGGGCCACCTTCAATTCGGACGACGCGGCCGATGCGCTGGCGATCGCCATCTGCCACGCCCAGCACCGGGCAAGCAGTGTCCGCATGGCGGCACAGATCGCCTCAAGGGGGGCCGCATGATCGGCAAGCTCAAAGGTACGGTCGACAGCTATGGCGAGGATCACGTGATCCTCGACGTTCACGGCGTCGGCTACCAGGTCCATTGCCCGTCCCGCATCCTGCAGGGCCTGCCGCGGGCGGGAGAGGCGGCGGTGCTTTTCATCGAGACCATCGTGCGCGAGGATATGATCCGGCTCTACGGCTTTGGCATCGAGGCGGAGCGCGAGTGGTTCCGTATCCTGATGACGGTTCAGGGCGTCGGGGCGAAAGTCGCGCTCGGTATCCTCGGCATCCTGAAGGCCAGCGAGGTCGCCAATGCGATCGCGCTTGCCGACAAGGCGACGATCTCGCGGGCACCCGGTGTCGGCAAGCGCGTGGCGGAGCGCATCGTCGCGGAGTTGAAGGACAAGGCACCGGGCCTTGCCAGCATCGACGCGGGCACCATCGCGGTCGCCCGGAACGTTGCCGACAAGGTGGCCTCAAGGCCGGTGGCGGAAGCGGTTTCCGCGCTGACAAATCTCGGCTATGCCCAGGCACAGGCGAGCGCTGCCGTCGCCAAGGCCGTCCAGTCGGCCGGGGACGAGGCGACGACGGAGACGCTTATCCGTCTGGGATTGAAGGAGTTGGCCCAATGATCGCCGTGACTTATGCCGTCATTGCCATTGTCTTCGTCGTGCTCGGCATCGGCGGTATCATGTATCTCGATCACCGGTTTTCCCTGTCGGTGGGAGACAGGCCCTTCGCCATAAAGGGACGGCGGATCGAGACGGACGATCCGTTCGTCCGCAGCCAGCACAGGAAGTTCTACGCACTCCGGGTGGCCTATTCCTTTGCCCTGCTTGTGCTTTTGTTTGTGGTCGTAAGCCATGTCGGATGACAGCCGCATCGTCACGCCGGAAATCCGCGGTGACGAGATCGACAGCACCATGCGCCCGCAGGCGCTGGACGACTTTGTCGGTCAGGCTCAGGCACGCGCCAACCTGAAGGTATTCATCGGGGCTGCCAAGGCGCGCGGCGAGGCGCTCGATCACGTGCTATTCGTCGGTCCTCCGGGTCTCGGCAAGACGACGCTGGCGCAGATCATGGCGCGCGAGCTTGGGGTGAATTTCCGCGCGACCTCCGGTCCGGTGATCGCCAAGGCCGGCGATCTTGCCGCACTGCTCACCAATCTGGAAGAGCGCGACGTTCTCTTCATCGACGAAATCCACCGGCTCAGTCCGGCGGTGGAGGAAGTGCTCTATCCGGCAATGGAAGACTTCCAACTCGACCTGATCATCGGCGAAGGGCCGGCGGCCAGGTCGGTCAAGATCGATCTTGCGAAATTCACGCTTGTCGCCGCGACAACGCGCCTCGGGCTTCTGACGACGCCCTTGCGGGACCGGTTCGGCATTCCTGTGCGGCTGCAGTTCTATACGGTTCCGGAACTGGAACACATCGTCAAACGCGGTGCCTCGATCCTCGGTATCGGCATGGCGGAGGACGGTGCTCACGAGATTGCCAAGCGCTCGCGCGGCACGCCTCGCATTGCCGGGCGTCTTTTGCGCCGGGTGCGCGACTTCGCGGTCTTTGAAGGCGCGGAGCGGGTCGACAGGGCGCTTGCCGACAAGGCGCTGCTTCAGCTGGAGGTCGACGGGGCCGGGCTCGACAGTCTCGACCGTCGCTATCTCAACCAGATAGCTCTCAATTTCGGTGGCGGGCCTGTCGGCATCGAAACGATCGCAGCCGCCCTTTCGGAACCGCGGGATGCGATCGAGGAAATCGTCGAGCCCTATCTGATTCAGAACGGCTTCCTGCAGCGCACGCCGCGCGGCCGTATCCTGACAGCCATGGCCTTCCAGCATCTTGGGCTGGCTGTGCCGTCCCGTCCGGACGCTCCGCAAATGGGTCTGTTTTCAGATCCCGACTAGTCTTTCATAAAAGCAGATAAACCCTTGTATTGTCATAACTATCAGGTCTTGTTCAGCGATTAAGCATTTATTCGCGAATCCGAGCCTATTCTCCCGTTAACTATTCGGGGGAAACCATGCGGAAGCGGCTTTCATCTAAACTGGCTCTAATGTTTCTGGCCGGCGCACTGACCATGTGCGTTGCCATTGTCACGGTCACTTCGATCATTTCCCGGGACGTCGCCAACGGGCAGGCGGATGCCGGGCTTCAGAGCGCGACCAGTGCCAAGCAGAAGGTGCTGGAACTGTCGCTCGGGCAGGTCAAGGACAGCGCGGCGTTCTTTTCGACGCTTGAGGGCGCCAAGGACAGCCTGATGAAGACCATGGTCGGCTGGAAGAACCTGAAGGAGGGCCAGAACGAGCTTCTCCGGCGGCTCTTCGTGACCGAAAATCCGGATCCGGAACAGCGCCATCTGCTCGTGGAACCGGCGGAATCGAACTATTACGTGAACAACCACAAGGTCGTTCACCCCGTGTTCCAGGAACTGACGGGCCAGGGGCTCTTCTCCGACGCGGCCCTCGCCAATCCGGAAGGCTTCATAACCTACACCTACCGCAAGGGGCCTGAATTCGCCTTCCATGTGGAGGACGAGGCCATCCAGGGCAATCCGGTCCAGATCGCGCTCGGCAAGCTCTTCGCCGCCTCCAAGGACGGAACGCTGGCAGGCGGTCAGATTTATTCCTCCGGTTTCGTGACCTCCGAGGACGGCACCGTTTCGCAGGTTCTGGCCCTGCCGGTCTTCTATCTCGACCGTTTCTTCGGTGCGATCGCCTTTACCGCCAACATGGAACAGCTCGCCGGTCTCTTGAACGAGAAGACGGGCCTCGGCGAAAGCGAGCGCAGCTTCCTCTCCGATTCGGACGGCAAGCTTGTGATGCTGGATCCGTCCGGTGGCGCGGCAAAGGTGCATGACATTGCCGATATCCGCGTCGACGACCGCCTGATCCAGCTCGATGACGGCGTCTACCGTTTCGCCGAAGCCAGCAACACCTTTGTCGGTGCACCCTTCGGTGTTGTCGAGGCCGTGAAGCAGACCGAGCTTTCGGCTGCCGCCGACCGTATCACCTATGGCGCGATCATTTCCGGCTTCCTTTGCCTGGTGCCGATCGTCGGTCTGATCTGGTGGGTGACCCGGCGCATGTTCGCGCCGATGGAGCGTCTGTCCGTTGCCGCGCGCAGGATCGCCGATGGAGACCTGGACGTTGCTGTCGAGGCGACCGAGCGTGCTGACGAAATCGGCCGCATGGCTCGCTGTATCGAAGTGTTCAAGGACAACTCCGTCGAACGCGAGCGTTTGGCATCCGAGCGCAAGAAGGGGCACATTGCCCGGGAAGCGCGTGAAAAGCTGATCGATTCGCTGATTGCCGACTTCCGTGCCGAATCCCAGGCCGTGCTGGAACTCGTGGAAACCAATATCTCGCGGGTCGAGGAAGTCTCTTCCGCGCTAAGCCACCGCTCCGCGGCGGCGTCCGACCAGGGCCAGACTGCCGTTTCGACGTCGGAAAATGCTTCCTCCAACGTGCAGGCGGTTGCCTCGGCGACGGAAGAGCTGAACGCATCGATTTCGGAAATCTCGCGTCAGGTCGAAACCACCGCCTCCATCGTTGCCCAGACGACGACAGCGGCCCAGAGCTCCAACTCCAAGATTTCGGGTCTGGCGGAAGCCGCCAACAAGATCGGCGACGTGGTGTCGCTTATTTCCGAGATCGCCGAGCAGACCAACCTCCTGGCGCTGAACGCCACCATCGAGGCCGCCCGCGCGGGTGATGCCGGCAAGGGCTTCGCGGTCGTCGCGTCGGAAGTGAAGTCACTCGCCGGGCAAACGGCCAAGGCGACGGAAGAAATCTCCGCCCAGATCGCGGCAATCCAGGCCTCCACCACCGAGGCGGTGGAAGAGATCGCCCGGGTGTCGGAATCGGTCGAAGAGGTCAATTCCTATACGGCGACCATTTCCGATGCCGTGCAGCAGCAGGGCGCGGCGACCGGCGAGATTTCGCGCAACGTTGCCGAAGCCGCGGATGGGACTCGCAGTGTCGCTGCGACGGTCGCTTCGCTGAATGCCGGTGTTGCGGAGAACTCGGAAGCCGTCGGCGACATGCTGAACGCCACCATCGAGATGAAGCAGCAGGCAGAACGTCTGCGAGGCTCCGTCGAGAAATTCCTGGCCGAGGTTGCGGCAGCCTAGGGAAACGCTCTAGGAAGAAAGCAAGTCAGGCCTCCCGGTCGGAAGACCGGGAGGCTTTTTCATTTGCCGTGAAGGATCAGAACGTGTCGGATTGGCCGGATATCGCCGGCCGCCTGGAAGAGGGCGGTCATGTGCTCCCCGTGCGGGTCTATTACGAGGACACCGATTTCACCGGCATCGTCTATCACGGGGCGTATGTGCGTTTCTTCGAACGCGCGCGCTCCGATTTCCTGCGGCTCATGGGCATTCATCATTTCGAGATGGCCGATGGCATCCACGGCGCGAAACTGGCCTTCGCGGTCAAGACGATGACCCTGGACTTCCGCAAGCCGGCGCGAATCGACGATGTGCTGCAGGTACACAGCAGTCTTGCCGAATACAGGGGTGCGCGGATCCGGCTCGATCAGCTGGTCTATCGCGAGGGCGAGCTTCTTGTTTCGGCTGCCGTCACCGTCGCCGTGATCACCGCCGAAGGCCGGCCGACCCGGTTGCCCCATGATCTTTCCGAAAAACTTTTGATGTATGTTCCGGCCGAAAACGTGGGCGGCTAAGCCGCAAAAATCACTGCGGTGTGGGCTAAGGGGCCGGTTTCGAAAATACTTTCAAATTCGATTACTGCGTTAATCTTGCAGTAACCTTAATTGATTCCTTTAGAGGGGGGCTTTCTTTGGCGGGAAAGTCCCAGTTTTGACAAAATCCAACGTCAGAGAGGCGACTGGTCACAGAGCCGGTCGGCTGATTCCGGTTCCACGCTGCCGCATTCGGAACCTTCACTGCAACACCGCGTCAGCAGACCTAGGGGTCATTGAATTTATGGAAACACTCGTCAACACGACACTGACGGCGCCGCATGGCGACATCTCGTTCTTTTCGCTGTTCTGGCAGGCGCATATCGTCGTCAAGCTCGTGATGGTCGGGCTATTGGCGGCTTCCGTCTGGTGCTGGGCGATCATCGTCGACAAAGTCATGCTGATCGGCCGCACACGGCGGCAGATGAGCCGGTTCGAAACCGTTTTCTGGTCGGGCCAGTCTCTCGAGGATCTGTACGGCACGCTTCACAATCGCGTGAACCATTCCATGGCGGCGCTGTTCGTTGCGGCCATGCGCGAATGGAAACGCAGCCACGAAGGCGCGCGGCCGGCAATCGGCAGCCTGCAACAACGTATCGACCGGGTTATGGACGTGACGATCCAGCGTGAGGCGGAGCGGCTCGAAAGCCGGCTGCTGATCCTGGCTACCGTCGGCTCGGCCGCCCCCTTCATCGGCCTCTTCGGCACGGTCTGGGGCATCATGACCGCCTTCCAGGCGATCGCGGCCTCCGAGAGCACCAACCTTGCCGTCGTGGCTCCGGGCATCGCTGAAGCGCTGTTTGCGACCGCTCTCGGCCTGCTCGCCGCAATTCCGGCGGTTATCGCCTATAACAAACTAGCAGCCGATGTCGGCAAGGCGGTCTCGCGCATGGAAGGGTTCGCAGACGAATTCTCCGCGATCCTCTCCCGCCAGATCGACGAAAGGGGCTGAACCATGGCCATGCAGGTCGGTTCCGGTCAATCAGGCGGACGGCGTGGCCGGCGCCGGCGGCGCAATGCGCCGATGAGCGAGATCAACGTCACGCCGATGGTGGACGTGATGCTCGTGCTGCTGATCATCTTCATGGTGGCCGCACCTCTGCTCACGGTCGGCGTGCCGATCGACCTTCCGGAGACCCAGGCCAAGGCGCTGGAAGGCGATACTGAGCCGATAACGATCTCGGTGAATGCATCCGGTGAGATTTTCATTCAGGAAACGCCGATCACCATCGACGAGATCGTTCCGAAGCTCGAGGCCATTGCCTCCAACGGCTACGAAGAGCGCATCTATGTGCGCGGCGATCAGGATGCCGACTACGGCACCATGATGAAACTCATGGGCCGCATCAGTGCGGCCGGGTTCAAACATCTCGGCCTTGTTACTTTGGAAGAACGGGACTCGTAACGCCAAATGCGCGCAGGTCTCATCGCGTCTCTGGCCGGACATACGGCCCTTCTCCTCTGGGGCTTGATCGCCTTTCCGGACGCGGAGAGTTTTACCGTCCCGCAGGTGGAATCCCTTCCGGTCGACCTGGTCCCGGTAGAGGAATTCACCCGGCTCCGAACCGGCGACAAGAGTGCCGAAATCCGCGAAGTTGCCGCAGTGAAGCCGAGCGAAACGCCGGACAAGGAGCCGCCGAAGCCTGCGGACAAGCCGGGCGAGAAGAAGGCTGAACCGGTGCCGCCGAAACCGACACCGGCACCGACGCCTCCTCCCGCGCCCGCACCGCAGCCGGTGGCGGAACCGGCACCGGCTCCGGCCCCCGTTCCGGAACAGGTAGCCGCCGTGGAACCGGCTCCGGCACCTGCGCCGGCCGCCGAACCGGTGCCGCAGCAGGCAGCTCCCCCCGTGCCGCAGCCGATCGTCACCAAGGTCGCCCCGCGCTCGAAGCCGACACCTCCTCGAAACACGCCTGAACAGCCGAAGCCGGAACTCGACACCTCAGAGATCGCGGCGCTGCTCGACAAGCGCGACCCGGCCAGGGAACAGGGCGAGCAATCCCAGCAGCCGGCGTCGCTCGGCTCTGAAAGGGGCCAGCCGGTCGTTCAGATGAGCGTGTCCGAACTGGATGCACTCCGTGGGCAGGTCGCCAGATGCTGGAACCCGCCGGTGGGTGCCGTCGGTGCTGAAGACCTGAAGGTCAAGGTGAAGTTCAACCTGTCGCAGAACGGCGAGGTGACAGGTGGGCCCCAGGTCATGAATTCAAGCGGTAATCCCGCGTTCGGAGCTGCGGCCAGCAGCGCGACGCGTGCGATTATGCGCTGTGCGCCATACAATCTGCCAATTGCCAAGTATGAAGCATGGCAGGAAGTGATCATCAATTTCGATCCGAAAGAGATGATCGTCGGAGGGTAGAGCGTCAGGCGATGTTTGAACCAGTCCTGAACCTAGACCCGATTGTCCGGATAAACCGATAAGGGAGCTGTTGTGCTCATGCGCGGAATTTTGAAAAAACTTTCTGTACTTGCGGGGAAACAAGCCCGCGGGCTCGCCCTTCTCGTTGCCTCATTTGCTGTTTTTGCTCCTCTGCCGGCCGTGGCTCTCGTCGAGATCGACATCACCCAGGGCAATATCGAGCCGCTGCCGATTGCGCTGCCCCCCTTTTCCGCTGAAGGCGGCGACGGCAAGCTCGCCGTCGACATGACCGGTGTGATTGCCGCCGACCTGAAGCGGTCGGGCCTCTTCAATCCGCTCGATCCGGCCAGCTTCATCCAGAAGAACATGAGCGTGAATTCCTCGCCGCGCTTCGGCGACTGGCGCCAGATCAGCGCTCAGGCGCTTGTCACCGGCACGGTCATCAAGCAGCCGGACGGGCGCCTGCGCGCCGAGTTCCGCCTCTGGGACGTCTTCGCCGGCGAGCAGATGCTCGGCCAGCAGTTCTATACGACGCCGGAAAACTGGCGCCGCCTTGCCCACATCATCGCGGATGCGATCTATGAGCGCCTGACCGGTGAAAAGGGATATTTCGATACGCGCATCGTCTTTGTCGACGAGACCGGTCCGAAGGACAAGCGCGTCAAGCGGCTGGCCATCATGGACCAGGACGGCGCCAACACGCGCTACCTGACCCGGGGCGACGATCTGGTGCTGACGCCGCGCTTCTCGCCGACGAGCCAGGAAATCACCTACATGTCCTATGCGGGGGCGGACCCGAGTGTCTACCTGCTCAACATCGAGACCGGCCAGCGGGAGATCGTCGGCAACTTCCCGGGCATGACCTTTGCCCCGCGATTCTCGCCGGACGGCCAGAGCGTGGTGATGAGCCTGCAGCAGGGCGGCAATGCCAATATCTTCAAGATGGACCTGCGCTCGCGCCAGACCACAAGGCTGACCAACGACGCCGCCATCGACACAAGCCCGTCCTTCTCGCCGGACGGCAGCCAGATCGTGTTCGAATCCGACCGGGGCGGCACGCAGCAGCTCTATGTCATGAATGCAGGCGGCGGCGGAGCGCAGCGCATTTCCTTCGGTCCGGGACGCTATTCGACGCCAGTCTGGTCACCGCGCGGCGACCTGATCGCCTTCACCAAGCAGCATCAGGGCCGGTTCATGATCGGTGTGATGCGGCCTGACGGCAAGGGCGAGCGTATTCTGACCGAAGGGTATCACAACGAAGGACCGGCCTGGTCGCCCAACGGGCGCGTGCTGGTATTCTTCCGCGACACACCGGGCGCCAATGGCGGCCCTCAGGTCTGGACCGTGGACCTGACCGGTTACAACGAGCAGCGGGTAGAGACCCCGGCCTTTGCGTCGGATCCGTCCTGGTCGCCGCTCATCGACTGAGGCAGTGGTTCGGTCTGCTCGGGCAGGCTGTGTTAAGCTTTCGCTAACCACGTTTGATAGGGCGTTTTTTACCGGTTTTGGCTAGAAAACGTTTACCAAGAACCAGACGATCCCAATGTCAGGTTGGCGGGCTGGGGTTTAGGAGACAGGAATGTTCAAGAGTGAAACCGCCGCACGAGGCGCGCGATGGGTAGCAGTTGTTTTCGCGCTTCTGTTTGTGGTTGCGTGTGATCGTACCAAACCGGACGGACTTGCCAACGGTGTGAATGCAAAGCCGGGCACAGGCCAGGACTTCGTCGTCAATGTCGGCGACCGCGTCTTCTTCGAGGAAGACCAGTCGACCCTCAACGCCCAGGGCCAGACGACACTTGCCAACCAGGCCAAGTGGCTGAACCGCTATTCCCAGTACACGATCACCGTGGAAGGCCATGCGGACGAGCGCGGCACGCGCCAGTACAACATTGCGCTGGGGGCCCGCCGTGCCCAGTCCGCGCGTGACTACCTGGTCGCCCAGGGCGTGAATGCGTCGCGCATCAGGACGATTTCCTATGGCAAGGAACGCCCGGTCGCCGTTTGTAACGACAACAGCTGCTGGTCCCAGAACCGCCGTGCGGTGACCGTGCTGAACAACGCGACGAACTGATCGTTCAGCCTTTGATGTCTGGAAGGCCGGGCCGGTGCCCGGCCTTTTGTTTGTGAGGCGCCCGAACTCTTCGATTTCAGCCGGAAACGTCAAAATTTGGCCGAAGTCCGAGCGCTCTGTGCACTTGAGTACAGTGCCGGGCGTGGTAAGTACTACGCACGTGGATTTGTTTTGTAATTGCGTCTGAGAGCGATCCGCGAACGGGCCCGGTACGGGGTCCAGCACCGGGACATTTCCCAGACCGGAGGAGCGAATGCGGAATTTTAAGGGACTGGCAGGTCTCGTCATGGCGTTGGTCTTCATCGTCGCTGCCACGCCGTCACAAGCCCAGCTGTTCGGCCGGAAAAACGACGATTCCAGCGTGCGGATCGGCCAGCTGGAAGAACGGATCCGGGTCCTGACAGGCCAGATCGAACAATTGTCCTATCAGATGCGCGAGCTGCAGGATCAGATGCGCCGCATGCAGGAGGACAACGAGTACCGCTTCCAGCAACTGGAAGGCGGCGGAACGGGCAAACGGTCGGAGATTGCGCCGACCGGTGCTCCCGGGTCGACTGCGCCGGGTCTCGGCGCTGACGGCATCCCGGTGCCGGGTACGCTGTCCGATCCGAACGGCACCGTCGCCACCTTGCCGGTCGACGGGTCCGGCGACGGCAGCTGGGATCAGTCCGGCGGCTATGAAAACGACTTGCCTTCTAACGGGCCGATCGATCTGTCGAAACTGGCGAACGGGCTGGAAAACCTTCCGGGAGCCGGCCTGGAGACCGTTCCCGATCCTGGCCTTGCCACCGACGATGACCAGATCGCCAACGTGATCGGCAGCGGCGACCCGCGCACGGATTACGATCAGGCCTATTCGCTGGCGGTCAACGGCGATTACTCGGCAGCGGAACAGGGTTTCCGCACCTTTCTGGAAAATTACCCGGACGACCAGCTGGCGGCAAACGCGCAATACTGGCTCGGCGAGAGCCTTCTGGCGCAGCAGAATTACCGCGAGGCAGCCGACGCGTTCCTGAAGACCTATACCGATCATCCTGGTAACGCCAAAAGCCCTGACAGCCTGTTGAAGCTTGGCGTATCGCTGCACGGCCTTGGCGAAGCGGAGGCAGCCTGCGCGACCTTCTCCGAGCTGTTGAACAAATTTCCCAATGCCGCCCCAGCCGTTCTGACCCAGGCGCGCGACGAGCGCCGCCGTGCACAGTGCTCCTGACAACCCGGTTGAGCCTCGCGGGCTCCCGGATGATCGTGTCGACACGCTCTTTTCCTGTCTGAATTCCTTTTCCAATCTGGCCCTTGCCGTCTCAGGCGGAGCCGATTCCCTTTCTCTCCTCGTTCTTTTCAGCGAATGGCGCCGTCGTACCCGATGGCCTGGCTCGGCCGAAGTGCTGTGCGTCGATCATCGCCTGCGGCCGGAAAGCGCCGCCGAGGCAGATTTTGTCGCCGAAGCCGCGAGATCGCACGGGCTTTCCTGTACCCGGTTGACCTGGCACGGGGATAAACCCGGCCGGAACATTCAGGAAGAGGCGCGCCGCGCCCGCTACAGCATAATGGCGGAGAGAATGTGCCAGAGCGGCGCAGAAGCGCTTGTGCTTGGCCATCATCTTGACGATCAGGCCGAGACCTTTCTGGACCGGCTGACACGCGGCAGCGGCGTTTCCGGCCTGAGCGCCATGGCAGCTGACGAACCGGACGGGCCGTCCGGCCTGCGTCTGCTGCGGCCGTTTCTGGAGATCCCGAAGGAGAAGCTGGAAGCAAGTCTTGTCGAGCGAGGGATCCCCTGGTGTTCCGATCCTTCGAACCTCGATCCGAAATACAAGCGCAGCCGCCTGCGGGCTGTCATGTCGCTTCTGGAAGGGGAGGGGCTGAGCGCGGAGCGGATCGGCCGTACTGCTGCGAATATCCGCCGGGCGCGGGAGGCTCTGGAGGCAACCGCCCGGGATCTTGCCTTCAAACATGTGGAAGAACACCCGGCCGGGCCGCTGCGTCTGGAGCGATCCGTCTATCGCACCATTGCGGAAGATCTCCGGCTGCGTTTGCTCAATTTCCTTGCAATGCGGGCGAGGGGGCTGCCCGCGCGCCAGCGACTGGAAAAACTCGAAACGCTGGATCGCTGGCTGATGTCGCAGGAGAAGGGGCGACATACCCTGTCGGGTGCCGTTTTCGAAGCAGGAGATTTTTGGCTCTGGTGTTGGCGCGAGCCAGGCCGGAATCCTCCCGAAACGCTGACCGGTCTTGCCGGAACCGGAACGTGGGACAACCGTTTCCGTTATTACGTTACGTCAAATGGCGTGTCAGTGACGGAGGGGACTGGCCTTGCTCTGGGGCCGATTTACGCTGCACCGGTTGTGTCGAGGGAGATCGACTGGCCGGACGGGTGGCCGAAAGCCGCCTTTGATTGCGCGCCCGCGGTCTGGATGAAGGGCGAAATCGTCTGGATGGCTTTGGGCTTTGACACTAATGCCAACGGTAATTCTGCCATGGGAGCAGCGCTGAAAATCGAGCGTTTGCCGTTCGCGGATAAATTGATGGCTAACCTTGTGGAAGACGGGGGCGAAGCCGGAGAAATCTGAGGTTTTCCCCGATGCGAACATCTGGTACAGGTCCGGGCTTAAGAAAATAGTCAGTGCATATGCGCAACTATGGCGCACCGCCTTGGCAGCGGGCTTTGGGCGACCTATCTTCGCCATAAAGAAACGTAACCGCGTCCATGTAGTCGTGTTGGGCGGTTAAGGAAACGAAATGAACGCACACTTTCGCAACTTCGCTCTCTGGGTCATCATCGCCCTGTTGCTGATCGCCCTGTTCCAGCTGTTCCAGAGCCCTGCTCAGCATGGCGCTACCAACGATATCGCCTATTCCGAATTCATGCGGCATGTCGATAACGGCGAGGTCAAATCGGTCCTGATTCAGGAACAGAAGATCAGCGGCGACTTCACAAGCGGCGGCGGGTTCCAGACCTACGCGCCGGAAGGCGCGCAATATGTCGACGAGTTGCGCAAGAAGGGCGTTCTCATCAAGGCCCGCGCACCGGCCGAGAGTTCGCCGCTTCTCAATACGCTTCTGTCCTGGCTGCCCATGCTGGTCATTCTCGGCATCTGGATTTTCGTGATGCGGCAGATGCAGGGCTCCGGCGGCAAGGCGATGGGCTTTGGCAAGTCCAAGGCCAAGCTGCTGACGGAAGCTCATGGCCGCGTCACCTTCGAGGATGTCGCCGGCATCGACGAAGCCAAGGAAGACCTGCAGGAGATCGTTGAATTCCTGCGCGACCCGCAGAAATTCCAGCGCCTTGGCGGCCGCATTCCGCGCGGTGTCCTTCTCGTCGGGCCTCCGGGCACCGGTAAGACGCTGACCGCCCGCGCGGTTGCCGGCGAAGCCAACGTGCCCTTCTTCACCATTTCCGGTTCCGACTTCGTGGAAATGTTCGTCGGCGTGGGTGCTTCCCGTGTCCGCGACATGTTCGAACAGGCCAAGAAGAACGCTCCCTGCATTATCTTCATCGACGAAATCGATGCGGTCGGCCGTCATCGCGGTGCCGGTCTCGGCGGCGGCAATGACGAGCGCGAACAGACGCTCAACCAGCTGCTGGTCGAGATGGACGGTTTCGAGCCGAATGAAGGCATCATCATCATCGCCGCGACCAACCGGCCGGACGTTCTCGACCCGGCGCTGCTGCGCCCGGGCCGTTTCGACCGCCAGATCGTGGTGCCGAACCCGGACATCACCGGCCGCGAGAAGATCCTGAAAGTACATATGCGCAAGGTTCCGCTGGCGCCCGATGTCGACGTCAAAACCCTGGCGCGTGGCACCCCGGGCTTCTCAGGTGCCGATCTCATGAACCTCGTCAACGAGGCTGCTCTTCTGGCTGCCCGCCGCTCAAAGCGTTTGGTCACCATGGCCGAATTCGAGGACGCCAAGGACAAGGTGATGATGGGGGCGGAACGCCGCACGCTTGTCATGACCGAGGAAGAAAAGAAGCTGACCGCCTATCACGAAGCCGGTCACGCGCTGGTGGCTCTCCACCAGGCAGCTTCCGACCCGATCCACAAGGCGACCATCATCCCGCGCGGACGTGCGCTCGGCATGGTCATGCGCCTGCCGGAGAAGGACCAGGTGTCGCTGACCCGGGCCAAGTGCAAGGCCGACCTCGCGGTTGCCATGGGTGGCCGTGTCGCCGAGGAGATGATCTTCGGCTACGAGAAGGTGACCTCCGGCGCCTCCGGCGATATCCAGATGGCAACCAAACTGGCTCGCGCCATGGCAACCCAGTTCGGCATGTCCGACAAGCTGGGCCCGCTGCTCTATGGCGAGAACCAGGAAGAAATCTTCCTCGGCCATTCCGTTGCCAAGAACCAGCATGTCTCCGACGAGACCCAGAAGATCGTCGATGCGGAAATCAAGTCCTTCGTCAATCAGGGCTATGAGACCGCCAAGAAGATCCTTGGCGACCACGAGGACCAACTGCACACGATCGCCAAGGGCCTTCTGGAATACGAGACCCTGTCCGGCGACGAGATCAAGGACCTGCTGACAGGCAAGCCGCCGGTGCGCGACACCGACGACGACCAGCCGGTGGGCCGTTCCTCTGCGGTGCCGACCGCCGGTGCCAAGCGCGGCGGCGACGAGGCCAGCGGCGGCATGGAGCCGCAGCCGTCCTGACCGGTCAGCCCAGATCGAGACCTCGCGATGCCCGGCCCCCGAGCCGGGCATCGTTCTTTGTGGGATAGGTCTGGCAGACGTTAGCGAATAGTAACAATTGCTCACATATTTTGAATCGTGAGCAGGCTCGATTGCGCTAAAAGTGCGCAGGCGAACACATTCAGACAGGCAGATTGATGCGCAAGTTTTTCGGCACCGACGGTATTCGCGGCCAGGCGAACAGCTATCCGATGACGGCTGAAATGGCACTCAAGGTCGGTATGGCCGCTGGGTTGACGTTCAAGAACGGCGGGCATCGCCACCGGGTCGTAATCGGCAAGGATACCCGTCTGTCCGGCTACATGCTGGAAACCGCGCTGGTTGCCGGCTTCACGTCGGTGGGCATGGATGTCTTCCTGCTCGGCCCGATGCCGACCCCCGCCGTTGCGATGCTGACGCGCTCGCTCCGGACCGATCTCGGCGTCATGATCTCCGCCTCCCACAATCCGTTCCAGGACAACGGCATCAAGTTCTTCGGCCCGGACGGGTTCAAATTGAGCGACGAGATCGAGAAGTCGATCGAGGAGCTGATGGAAAGCGATCTGACATCCCGTCTCCCGGGCGCGAGTGAGCTCGGCCGGGCGAAGCGGATCGACGGAGCGCAGCAGCGCTACATCGAATTTGCCAAGCGCACGCTGCCGCGGGAAATGAGCCTGGAGGGCCTGCGGGTCGTCATCGATTGTGCGAACGGCGCTGCCTACAAGGTGGCTCCGGAGGCCCTGTGGGAGCTGGGCGCGGACGTGATCTCCATGGGGGTCAATCCGGACGGTTACAACATCAACAAGGAATGCGGCTCCACCGCGACCGATGCGCTGTCGCGCAAGGTGCACGAAGTCCGTGCCGATATCGGCATTGCCCTCGACGGCGACGCCGACCGCGTCATCATCGTCGATGAAACCGGCACCGTGGTCGACGGCGACCAGCTGATGGCGGTCGTGGCTCAGTCCTGGCAGTCCAGCAACCGGTTGTCTGCACCCGGCATCGTCGCCACCGTCATGTCCAACCTTGGCCTGGAGCGTTATCTGCAGAGCCTTGGGCTCGGTCTTGCGCGCACCAAGGTCGGCGACCGCTATGTGGTCGAGCATATGCGGGCCAACGGCTACAATGTCGGCGGTGAGCAGTCCGGGCACATTGTCCTGTCCGATTTCGCCACGACGGGCGACGGTCTGATTGCCGCGCTGCAGGTCCTGGCCTGCGTCAAGGACCAGGACAGGCCCGTGTCGGAAGTCTGCCGCCGGTTCGAGCCGGTCCCGCAGATCCTGAAGAATGTGCGCTACAAGGGCGGCAAGCCCCTGGAACAGGACGCCGTCAAGTCAGCAATCGAAGACGGAGAAGCCCGTCTCGGTGCGACGGGCAGGCTGGTGATTCGCGCGTCCGGTACGGAGCCCCTCATCCGGGTGATGGCGGAAGGCGACGATGCGGACCTCGTGAACCAGGTTGTTAACGACATTGCCGGCGTGGTCGCAGCCACCGCAGCGTAAATCTGACGAATACTGACGAGAGCCGCCTCGTAAGGGGCGGTTTTTTAATGTTCGGTAAACAGTTCCTTCGCTGTTAACTCTTTCTTAAGGTAAAAAAACGCGGTTAAGGAACAGAGTTAAGTCACAATTAATGAATTCCCGTCAGTATCCTTTCAAGTTTGATGTGTCCGGTCATTGGAAAAGCGGACGCTCACTGAAAGAGGACGAGGACATGGACAATTTCTTTAAGCGTTTGTCTTTGACCGGCTTTGCTGTTGCGCTCTCCACTGCTGCTTATGCCGCGGACTTGCCAACTCCGGTCATTGAACACATCCCGCAAGTTCCGGCGGCAGCCGGCGGGCTCTACCTACGCGGCGATCTCGGCTACAAGATCTACGGCGATCCGAGCGGCAGCTTCAACGACCCGATTATCGGCGATCTGCGCTTCGAACGGGAATCGCTCGACAATACCTGGATGATTGGCGTCGGTATCGGCTACAAGTTCAACGACTATTTCCGGTCGGACGTCACAATCGATTATGAAGCTGCGGCTTCCGCCAAGGGGTACGCGGTCTGCGGTTCCTGTACAGGCGGCTACTCCACGGAAGGCACGGACATCGATGTCTGGACCGTCATGTGGAACGCGTATGTCGATCTCGGTACCTGGAACCGGATCACGCCCTATGTCGGTGCCGGTATCGGCGCTTCCTATGTCCGGACTGATGGAACCTATTCCATCAATCCGGGTGGAACCGGCCAAACGGATTATGACGGCGAGCATAGCGAATGGAACTTTGCCTGGGCTTTGATGGCCGGTGCTTCCTACGCTGTCACTGACAATTGGGCGATCGATGCAGGCTATCGCTACAAGGATCTCGGCACGGCAAAAACCGTCAAGCTCTACGATGCCGGTACCGGTGGCACCCGTGTGAAGTGGGACGACCTCACCGCTCAGGAAATCCGCCTCGGTGTCCGCTATACCTTCGGTGCTGCGGCCGGTCCGGTCTACTACGAACCGCAGGGTCCGATCACCAGCAACTTCTGATCCTTGGGATCAACGAATATCGAAAGGCCGGTCGCTCGACCGGCCTTTTTGTTTCCTCAAGCGGTCTTTGCCGATTTGAATTGACCGAAGGTCAGGAACGTCATATCCCCATAGGTGGGCCACCCCTCCCCAACGAGGGGCTACTATCTGCGAGGGTAGACAGATATGACAGACCTCACCGTCACGCCGGACGTGCGTCCGGCCAATCCCAATTTCTCTTCAGGTCCCTGTGCGAAGCGTCCCGACTGGTCGCTGGAAGCGCTCGGTGATGCGCCGCTCGGCCGGTCGCACCGCGCCAAGCCCGGAAAGGCGAAGCTTGCGGAAGCCATCGAGCTGACCCGCAAGGTCCTGAACGTTCCTTCCGACTACCGGATCGGCATTGTCCCGGCGTCAGACACGGGTGCCGTCGAGATGGCGCTGTGGTCGCTGCTCGGTGCCCGCGGTGTGGAGATGCTCGCCTGGGAAAGCTTCGGCTCCGGCTGGGTTACCGACGTCATCAAGCAGTTGAAGCTGGCAGATGCGCGGGTGCTGGAAGCGCCCTATGGCGAATTGCCGGATCTCAGGTCGGTCGATTTTTCCAAGGACGTCGTCTTCACCTGGAACGGCACCACCTCCGGCGTGCGTGTCCCGAATGGCGACTGGATACCTGCTGACCGCGAAGGCCTGACCATCTGCGATGCGACTTCGGCCGCCTTTGCGCAGGACCTGGCCTTCGACAAGCTCGATGTCGTGACCTTTTCCTGGCAGAAGGTGCTGGGCGGGGAAGCCGCCCACGGCATGCTGATCCTGAGCCCGCGCGCCGTCGAACGCCTCGAAAGCTACACCCCCGCCTGGCCGATGCCGAAGATCTTCCGCATGACCAAGGGCGGCAAGCTGATCGAGGGCATCTTCAAGGGCGAGACCATCAACACGCCGTCGATGCTCTGCGTCGAGGATTATATCGATGCCCTGAAATGGGCCGATGGCCTTGGTGGACTTTCGGGGCTGCGCGCCCGGGCCGACGGTAATCTCAAGGTCCTGACCGACTGGGTGGAGAAGGCCGGCTGGGTGGATTTTCTGGCCGTCGACCCGGCAACCCGGTCCAACACGTCGGTCTGTCTCAAGGTCACCGATCCGGGCATCCTGGCGCTTTCCGCCGACGCTCAAGCCGCCTTTGCCAAGTCGCTGGCGACGAAGCTGGATGCCGAGGGCATTGCCTACGATATCGGCGCCTACCGCGATGCGCCGTCGGGTCTCAGGATCTGGGCCGGCGCAACGGTCGAGGCCAGCGACCTCCAGGCGCTGACCGCCTGGCTCGACTGGGCTTTCCACGCGGAAAAAGCAAAACTGCCTCAGGCCGCCTGAGCCTGAACTTCCTTCAATGACGACACCTCCGGGCGGGCTTGCTGCCCGGTTTCCTCGCATATTCAAGGAGGGTGCTCATGGCTCCCAAGGTACTCATATCCGACAAGCTGTCGGACGCTGCCGTGCAGATCTTCAAGGACCGCGGCGTGGATGTGGATTTCCTGCCGGATGTCGGCAAGGACAAGGAAAAGCTGCTGGAGATCATCGGCAGGTATGATGGCCTGGCCATCCGCTCCGCCACCAAGGTGACGGAAAAGATCATTGCCGCAGCGGACAATCTGAAAGTCATCGGCCGGGCCGGGATCGGCGTCGACAATGTCGACATCCCGAAGGCGACGGCCAAGGGTATCATCGTGATGAACACGCCCTTCGGCAACGCCATCACGACCGCTGAACATGCGATCTCGCTGATGATGGCTGTCGCGCGGCAGATCCCGGCAGCGGATGCCTCGACTCAGGCCGGCAAGTGGGAAAAGTCCCGCTTCATGGGCCGCGAACTCACCGGCAAGACGCTCGGGCTGATCGGCTGCGGCAATATCGGTTCCATCGTTGCCGACCGGGCCATCGGCCTGAAGATGAAAGTCATTGCCTTCGATCCGTTCCTGACACCGGAACGGGCCATGGCGATTGGGGTCGAGAAGGTCGAACTGGACGGACTTCTCAGCCGCTCCGACTTCATCACGCTGCATACGCCGCTGACCGACAAGACCCGCAATATCATCAATGCCGGCACGATCGCGAAGATGCGGAATGGGGCTTATCTCATCAACTGCGCCCGCGGCGGGCTGGCCGATGAGGCGGCGGTCAGGGATGCGCTTGAGGCGGGCAAGCTCGCGGGCGCAGCCTTCGACGTCTTTGTCGAGGAACCGGCCAAGGACAACGTACTCTTCGGCGCGCCGAATTTCGTCTCCACGCCGCATCTGGGTGCTTCCACCGCGGAAGCCCAGGAGAACGTGGCGCTGCAGGTGGCCGAACAGATGTGCGACTACCTGTTGCAGGGGGCCGTGCGCAACGCTCTCAACATGCCGTCCATCACCGCCGAGGAAGCGCCGAAGCTGGTGCCCTTCGTCAGGCTGGCGGAGCAGCTCGGATCGTTCGCCGGCCAGCTGACCGAGACCGGTATCGAGGGCGTTCGGCTGGAATATGCCGGAGCGGTTGCCGAGATGAACGTGCAGGCCTTGACAGCCGCGGCTCTCACCGGGCTGCTGACGCCTTTGCTGCAGACCGTCAACATGGTCTCGGCACCGATCCTCGCCAAGGAACGCGGCATGAAGATCGAGGAGATCCGGCGCGAGAAGGACGGCGTCTACGAGACCTACATGCGGTTGACGGTGATCACCGAACGCCAGGAGCGCTCTGTTGCCGGCACCGTCTTTGCCGACGGCAAACCGCGCATCATCCAGGTGAAGGGCATCAACATGGAAGCCGAACTTGGGCCCCACATGCTTTACATCACCAACGAGGACAAGCCCGGCTTCATCGGTCATCTCGGTATGGAACTTGGCGACAGCGGCGTCAACATCGCGACCTTCAACCTGGGCCGACTTGCCGCTGGAGCGGATGCCATCTGCCTGGTCGAGGTCGACGGCGCGGTTCCGGCCGACGTCATGGCGCGGCTGCAGGCCGTCTCGCATGTCAAGCAGGTCAAGGCCCTGAAGTTCTGATTGCAATCGGAAGAGCGCCCTTCAGAGGCGCTTTTCCGGACTTCTGTCAGGTGCAGCCCAAGACCCTGACGCTTGAGCCTTCTGCTTTTGGAAAACTGCAGAAGGCTCCTTTTCCGATCAGGCCGCCGGGGCACGGCGGCGGCGCACAAGGCGTCCGTCGAGGACGATCAGGCCCACCAGCAGGATGGCGAAACCGCCAAGCTGCAATGGGCTCAAGTTTTCCCCAAGGATCAACCAGCCGAAGAAGAGCGCGCTTGCCGGCACCAGCAGCGTCACCAGCGATGCATTGGTGGCCCCGGCTTCGGCCAGAAGCTGGAAATAGATCAGATAGGCGAAAGCCGTTGCCAGAACTCCGAGCGCGAGCACGTTGAGCCACACAGTCAGGCCAGGGTCTGCGACAGTCCAGCTGCCTGCTGTCAGAAGCGCAACAGGCAACATCAAGAGGCTGGAGCCGATCAACTGGCCGGTGGCGGCAACCTGCGGCGGCAGTTCGCGGAACCGGCGGGCGAAGGTGGCGGCGCAGGCATAGGAGACGGCGGCGCCAAGGCAGCAGAGCTGCGCCCAGACGGGATCTTCCGCCAGGCCCGACAGGCTGCTCGACAGCATCACGGCAACACCCGCCACGCCGAGCACGACACCGGCCACCCGGTTGGCCTGCAGCGTCTCCTGTTTCACAAGCAGGCTGGCGACGATCACCGTGAAGACCGGTGTCGTCGCATTCAGGATCGAGGCGAGGCCTGCGCCGATCACCGTTTGTCCCAGGAACAGGAGCGAAAAGGGGACCGCATTGTTCAGGAGGCCCATGACCAGGAATGGCAGGGCGTATCTCGGTTCAAGCCGTGCGATCAGCCCGCGATGCCAGAGGATTGCAAGCAGGACCATGCAGGCAATGAAGACGCGGAAGAACACCAGCACAAAGGGTGGTATTTCGGCGACGGCGACCTTGGCGAACAGGAAAGACCCGCCCCAGATAGCGCCGAGGACGATCAGCATGATCCAGTTTCGAAGCGGCATAGCAATGTCCCGGATTGACGGATGATCTTCCGGATAACACTGCACCAAGGTGGACGACACCCGAAAAGCGAGCGGAACGGGCTTGCACCGGAGAATTTGTCCGGCAAGAGTAAATTCTTGCGGGAGGCTCTTTCCGCGATTCCGAAAGATCTTCACCCATGACTCATCCAGTCGAGACAGCGGAAGAACGCTCTCTTGCCGGCCGTCTGACCCCGCTTCTGGTTGCTGCCGCCTGCCTTCTGGGTGCGAACGGCGTCACCGTGACCATGATCTCGGTGCGGGCGAAGTCGGAAGGCCTTTCGGATGCCATGATCGGCCTGCTGGGGTCGTTCTATTTCGGCGGCATGATCCTGGGCGTCCTGCTGACACCGTTCCTGATCGCGCGAGCAGGGCATATCCGCGTCTTTTCAACGCTGGCGTCGATCAGTGCCATCGCCATCCTAACGATTGCCTTCACACCCGCGGGGTGGGGCTGGTTGCTGATAAGGCTGGTCGGTGGTGCGGCCTTCTGCGGCACCACCATGGTGCTGGAAAGCTGGCTCAATTCCATCGCCACCAATTCATCGCGCGGGCGGATCCTGTCGGTTTACCGCATCGTCGACATGACCGCGGTCATGGCCAGCCAGTTCATCCTGCCCGCGCTCGGGCCGCTTGGCCCCGATATCCTGATTGTCCTGGCGATCCTGTTCTGTCTGGCGCTGGTGCCGATCTCCCTCACCAGCGAGCGCAATCCCCAGGCACCTCCCGCCCGTCTCATCGATCCGCTGATGCTTTGGCGAGTCTCGCCGGTGGCGCTGGTTGCCACCTTGACCATCGGCCTCACCAACGGCGCCTTCCGCATGGTCGGCCCGATCTATGTGGAAGCGATCGGCCTCGGTCTGGAGACGGTTGCAGCCCTCATCGCCGTCTGGGTCTTTGCCGGTGCCGTCTTCCAGTTCCCGGCCGGCTGGCTGTCCGACCGGTTCGACCGGCGCGTCGTCCTCGGTGTCTTCACCGTGGGTGCAGGGCTCGCCTGCCTCTTCATTTCCAATGCCTCGAACCAGTTCGAACTCTATGCCGGCGTCTTTCTCTTTGGCGGTTTTGCGCTGCCGCTCTATTCTCTCTGTGCCGCCCATGCCAACGATCATGCCGAACCGGGGCAGTTTGTCGATGTGGTCGCCGGGCTGACCCTGGCCTACGGAATAGGGGCGATGGCGGGTCCTTTCCTTGCGTCCCTTGTCATGGCGCGGTTCGGTGCCCCGGCCTTTTTCGTCTATACGGCGACGCTGCACCTGTCGCTCGTCGTCTTCATCCTGGCGCGGATCATGAGCCGGGAGGCCGTCCCTGCCAGCCGCCGCCATCGTTTTGTCTGGCTCCTCAGAACGTCGCCGATGATCTTCCGGCTGGCCCGCAGCGAAAAGTCGGACGACGGCGACCCACCGGCCAAATGACGAGGCGGCGACGCGCCTGAATGCCGGTGTTTTTCAAGCGGGAAGATGCCGGAACTCCGGCCAAAGCCGGGCGCCTGCGACCTATTGGCCTGGAGAGGATCGGAAGGGGCAAAAAAACGTCTCAAAGCGCGGCAAATTGCCTGGCGAGACTCGCGCGCGCCGGATTTCCTGTCTATAGTCCGCGCCGTTTGCCCCGGTCAGGTTGCCGGGGCTTGTCGTGTTGGCATCCCGGGTAAAGCCGGCGGTGCGAGAAGCTGCTTCAGGAGAGCAAAGTCTAGATGGCGAATGTGGTTGTTGTCGGTTCGCAATGGGGTGACGAAGGCAAAGGCAAGATTGTCGACTGGTTGTCGGAACAGGCCGATGTCATCGTACGGTTCCAGGGCGGACACAATGCCGGGCATACGCTCGTCATCGACGGGGTCAGCTACAAGCTGTCTCTCCTGCCGTCCGGTGTCGCGCGCGAAGGCAAGCTGTCCGTGATCGGCAACGGCGTCGTCCTGGACCCGCATGCGCTGGCAGAAGAAGTCGAGCGTCTCGGCAAGCAGGGCGTCGTGGTGACGCCGGACAGCCTGCGCGTTGCCGAAAATGCCACCCTGATCCTGTCGCTGCACCGCGAGCTTGACGCCCTGCGCGAAAACTCCAACACCGGCACCCGCATCGGCACGACCAAGCGAGGCATTGGCCCGGCCTATGAAGACAAGGTCGGCCGCCGCGCCATCCGTCTGATGGACCTGAAGAACCTGGCGACCCTGCCGGCCAAGATCGACCGGCTCCTGACCCACCACAACGCCCTGCGCCGTGGCCTCGGTCAGGAGGAAATCTCCGCCCAGGCGATCTATGACGAACTGGCCAGCATCGCGGACAAGGTGCTGCCCTATATGGACAAGGTCTGGTACCTGCTGGACGACCTGCGCCGCCAGGGCAAGCGTATCCTGTTTGAAGGCGCCCAGGGCGCGCTGCTCGACATCGACCACGGCACCTATCCTTTCGTGACCTCCTCCAACACCGTCGCCGGCCAGGCCGCGGCGGGGAGCGGCCTCGGCCCGAACTCGATCAACTACGTGCTTGGCATCACCAAGGCCTATACGACCCGCGTCGGCGAAGGTCCGTTCCCGACCGAGCTGAAGGACGAGATCGGCGAATTCCTGGGCACCCGCGGCCACGAATTCGGCACCGTCACCGGCCGCCGCCGCCGTTGTGGCTGGTTCGATGCCGTGCTGGTGCGCCAGACGGTCTGCACGTCCGGCATCACCGGCATCGCACTGACCAAGCTGGACGTTCTGGACGGCCTCGACGAGATCAAGATCTGCATCGGCTACGAACTGGACGGCGAGCGGATCGACTATCTGCCGGCTTCCCAGGGCGCACAGGAACGGGTCAAGCCGATCTACGAGAGCCTGCCGGGCTGGAAGGAATCCACGGAAGGGGCCCGCAGCTGGGCCGACCTGCCGGCACAGGCGATCAAATATGTTCGCCACGTCGAAGAACTGATCGGCGCACCGGTCGCCCTGCTGTCCACCAGCCCGGAGCGCGACGACACAATTCTTGTGCAGAATCCCTTCCAGGATTGAGATCTGTGGCTGTAGAAGCACAATATTGAAGACTTGGCCGCGCGCTGCGAATCACGGCGCGCGTCCCTATTCGTTTGCCGGTGCTGCCAATGTGCCGGGCATGAAAATTGTGGTAGGAAAGGGTACTGTCAGGTTCGCTGATGCCGCTGCGTCAAATCAAGAAAACGCAACGGTCCTGAAAAAACTTGCTATAAGCCTGTGATGTTTCGATTTCCCAGGCCCGCAAAGAAGCGACTTGCAGTCGGCCGGTAGGCAGGAAGATGGCTGATTACTATTCAATTCTGAAGAAAACGATCGCGTCTTTGCCCGAGAACAATGGTGCCGCCCGCCGGAGCGTCTATAGCCGTGCGCGCAATGCCATCGTCAACCAGCTGAAAGCATACGAGCCGCCGCTCGCGCCGTCCGAGATCACTGCCGAGCAGCTTCGTCTGGAAGAAGCCATTCGCAAGGTCGAGGCGGAAGCCGCCCGCGAAAGCCTTGGCCTCGGCCCGGTTGCGCCCAAGGTTGAGCCCGCCGCACCGGTGGCACCCGTGGCGGCACCGGCTGCCGCCGCCCCCGGGCCGGAAGCCGCCGAGGTGGCACCGGCACCGGCCGTACATCATGAGCCGGATGCAGAGCCAGCAGCCGAACCGGCTGACGCGACGATCCCGTCACCGCTGAAAGATACGCTGGACGAGGCTCAAACCCTTGGCGGTGCCGCGAGCCAGGCGGTCCAGAATGCCAAGGACGCCGTCGAGCCACACACGGAACCGGCAGCTGCCGTCCGGCAGGAGCCCGCTTTCGGCAACCAGCCGCAGGCCGATGACGGCCTGTTCGAGCCGGAAGAAGAACCTTTGCCGGCGGGCGGATCGCTTTATGCGGAAGACCGTGAACCGGCCGAAGCACCGGCGGCGAAAAAGAGCCGGTCGAAGCGCAACAAACCGTCAGCCTCGGACTCCCTGCGCGACAGCGGCGGCATTGGCCGCCTTGTGCCGATTGCTGCTGCTGCAGCGCTTCTGCTGGGCGTTGTCGGCGGCGGTGCCTATTATTTCCTGACTTCCGACGAGAATGTCACCGCGACGCGCCCCTCAGGCGAAACACCGGATTCGCAGACAGCGACAAACGTTCAGCCGCCGGCGGAAACACCTGGCGCGGCACCGGTCGAGGATGACGACGCCGCCAAGAACACCGACAGGTTGCTGAATGATGGCGACACGGACGTCGTGGCTCCGGACGCACGTACGGTGACGACCACGACCATCACGCCGCAGGCAGATGCCCCGGCCCCTGCGCCTTCGCAGCCCTCCATCGTCAGCAGCGCCGACGAAACACAGCCCCCCGGGATCGACGCTCCGGTTCCTCCCGCGACAGAACCGGAAGCGGTTCCGGAAGACAATCTGACGGCCATCTCTCCGGACGAGCCGCCTGCCGAGCAGCCGGTTGCGACAGAAAATTCGGGCGTCCAGCGGTCCATCCTTTATGAGGAAGGCGAAGAAACCGGCGGTGCGGGCACGGCCGCACAGGGCGCGGTTGTCTGGAACATTGAGGAAGAGACCAATCTTGATGGCAAGGCACAGGCAGTGCTGAGCGCTTCGGTCGAAGTTCCCGAGCGGGACATCAAGGTGGATATCCGCATCAAGCCGAACGACGACACCTCGCTTCCGGCGAGCCATCTTGTTGAAATCAAGTATGAATTCCCCGAGGATTTTGCTGCCGGGGACATCGTCAACGTGCCGGGTCTCGTCATGAAGCCGACAGAGGAAGCCCGCGGCGATGCGCTGATCGGCGCTTCGGTGAAGGTTTCTCCGGGCTTCTTCTGGATTGCGCTTTCCAGCCTTCCCAACGAACAGCAGCGCAACCTTGCCCTGTTGCGCGAACGTGGCTGGATCGACATTCCGATGCTCTATGAAAACGGCAAGCGCGGCATTCTGACCCTGGAAAAGGGCACAGCAGGTGCCGATGCCGTCGAGAAGGCGATCTCGGCCTGGCAAGCCGGCTAACAGATAAGGCCCCTGCTTGAAAATAGAACAAGCCGCAAACTGCGGCTTGTTTTTTTTTGTCCGTCAGGGCATGGTCCGGGCTGGTCCGAGGGGTGTTCCGGTTACCGGAGCTGAGATGGTGCAATGCCGAACCCTTAGAACCTGATCCGGGTCATGCCGGCGAAGGGACGGAATCCTTAGCCTATTCCCGGATCTCCAATGTCAGTTTCGGCTTTGTCCGAAGACGGGAGATCCTATGCGTTTTTGTCTGCGTCAGCAGAAGATGCTGTGCATCCATGTGCCGGTTACGGCCCGCGCCGCCTTTCCAAAGGGGCAGAAAGCGGGTGTGGGCGCATGACATCGTTCCTGAAATCCCTTGCCAGATCGCTCCTGGGGCTCGCCGTGGCGATTGCCGCCTGGGCGGCAATCGTGCGGATTACCGGGGCGCAGCACTATATTCTGCCCGGACCGGAACGGGTCTTCTCGGCGCTTGTCTCCCACACCGGATTTCTGCTCTATCATGCGGGCATCACGGCCTATGAAACGGTGATCGGGTTCGTTCTGGGAGCTGCGGCAGGTGCTGCCCTGTCGGTGCTGCTCTGGCTGTTTCCGAAGGCGGCCAGAATTGCGATGCCGCCCATCCTGGTGACCCAGGCATTGCCGGTCTTTGCCATCGCGCCGATCCTGGTCCTGTGGCTCGGTTTCGGCCTTGCTTCCAAAATCGCCGTGATCATCCTGGTGATCTTCTTCACGGTCACGTCGACGTTCTTCGACGGCCTGCAACGGCTGGATCCCGGCCTGCACGATCTTGCAAGGCTTTACCGGCTGTCGCGCTTGCGCGAACTCTGGTTCTTCCGCCTGCCTGCAGGCCTGCCGGCCTTCGCTTCGGGCCTGCGTGTCGCCGCGGTGTTTGCGCCGATGGCCGCCATCATCGGCGAATGGGCCGGTGCCAAGGGCGGTCTCTCCTTCATCATGCTTCAAAGCAGCAACCGCATGCAGTCCGACATGATGTTCGCGGCCCTGATCCTGCTCGCCGTGATGGTCCTGATCATGCGCTTTGCCGTCAATCGTCTCACCCAGCTTCTCGTTCCCTGGCAGCCTCTCAACTAGCTGCCGCCACCTGGAGGATCTCCATGAAAAAACAGCTTCTGTCCCTTGCACTCGCTGCCGGTCTGCTGGCCTCGTCGCCGGCCCAGGCTGGCGACAAACTGACCCTTCTGCTCGACTGGTTCGTCAATCCGGACCATGCGCCGCTCGTCACCGCGCAGACGATGGGCTTCTTCGAAGCCGAAGGCCTGGATGTGGAGATCATCGAACCGGCCGATCCGGCCATGCCGCCGAAGCTGGTCGCAGCCGGGCAGGGCGATATTGCCATCTCCTACCAGCCGACGCTCCATGCACAGATCGAGGAAGACCTGCCGCTCAAATGGATCGGCACGCTGGTGGAAACGCCCTTGAACTCGCTGATCGTTCTGAAGGACGGCCCGGTGAAGGATCTGAAGGATCTCAAGGGCAAGACCATCGGCTTTTCGGTCTCCGGTTTCGAGGATGCCATGCTCGCCCAGATGCTGAAGTCGGCTGGCCTTTCCATCGACGATGTCGAGCTGGTCAACGTCAACTTCGCCCTTTCCGGATCGCTGCTGGCGGGCCAGGTGGACGCGGTGATCGGTGCCTACCGCAATTTCGAGCTCACCCAGCTGGAGATCGAAGGCAAGCCGGGCAAGGCCTTCTTCCCGGAAGAAAACGGCGTCCCGGCCTTCGACGAGCTGATCTACGTGGTCAACAAGGACAAGACCGGCGATCCTCGCTTCGCCAGGTTCCTGGCGGCCGTGGAGGCGGCGACGATCTTCCTGACCAACCATCCGGACGAAGCCTGGAATGCCTTTATCGAGGCCTATCCGCAGCTCAACGACGAGCTCAACAAGCGGGCCTGGTACGATACGCTGCCGCGCTTCGCCAAACGTCCGGCTTCGCTTGACGCAGGCCGTTACCAGCGTTTTGCCGAGTTCATGGCTGAAGCCGGCCTTATCAAGGAAGTGGTGCCGGTTGAGAGCTACGCGGCTGAAATCCGCTGATGATTGGTGCAGCGCCGCTTATTGCGCGGCGCTGCTTGCCTCCTTTGAGGCTTCCAGGCTGTCGATCGCTTCTTCGAAGCGGCTGTAGAAAGCGGTCAGATGAGGCGCCAGGCCCTCGGCATTACCGAGCGCGGCTCTGGCCGCCGGAATGTCCTGGGCCCGGATCGCCTGCAACAGGCGGTCATGGACTGCCTCCAGGTCTTCAAACGCCTTCGAGGCCTTCATTGTCTCGTCGCCGATGAGGGCGAAGAGCTTGACCGGCCTGCTCTTTCCTTTCAACGGAATCTCGCCCGCTTCCAGGCTGGCAAAACCTGGCGCGGCCAGCCGGGTATCCTCCGAGACCAGCAGTTCCGCACCGACAGCCTTGCAGCTCGATTCAATACGCGAGGCGACGTTCACCGCATCGCCGATGACCGAATAATTGAAGCGTCTTGCCGAGCCCATGTTGCCGACGCAGGCTTCGCCGCTGTTGAGGCCGATGCCGATCTTCACCGTCCGGGTCTTCAAGCCCCGTGCCTTGAAGCCGAAGGCGTCGGCGGCGTTGAGGTCTTCGACCACCTTCAGCATGGCGAGACCTGCCCGGCAGGCCCGTTCGGCATGATCCGGCACGGAAAGGGGTGCGTTCCAGAACGCCATGATGCTGTCGCCGATATATTTGTCGATCGTGCCGCCCCCGGCCTGGATGGCATCCGACAGGGGCGACAGCAACGTGTTGAGAAAGCTGACCAGTTCCTGCGGCGTGAGCTGCTCGGAAATCGGTGTGAAGCCGCGAATATCCATGAAGAGGATCGTCATCGGCCGGATCTCGCCGCCGAGCGCAAGCTGTTCCGGCGTCTTTTCGAGCTGGGTGACGAGGTCGGGCGACAGATATTGTCCGAAGGCCTGGCGCACGAAGCGTTTCTCGCGCTCGGTAAGGAAATAGAGCAGGGCGGTGGCGGCGGAAAAGACGAGGATCGAGGAGATGCTGGGATAAATCGGATCGATCAGGAGACCGTCCGTCCAGAAGACGTAAAACGATCCGCCGACAAGACCGGCAGCGAGCGCCGCGCCCAGGAGTGCGGTGCCGATGCTGCCGATCGCCGGCAGGGCCAGGATCAAAATGGCGCCAACCGCCATTGTCGCAATGACCTCGAGCCCATCGGACCAGTCCGGCCGTGACAGGAACTGACCGAAAAAGATCTGTTCGACCGCCTGGGCATGAATAGAAACGCCCGGGACCTGTTCACCGAGGGCACTTGCGCGAATATCGCGCAGACCGACCGCCGATGTGCCGACGAATACGATCTGGTTTTCAATATAGGGGGCAAGGTCAACCAGTTTGCCGGGGTCGAATAGCAGTCTGGCGGACAGATAGCGTTCCGGGTGTTCCCGGTCGGAATTGTAATAGAGCCAGAGTTCACCCGCCTTGGTGGTTGGCGGCCTGAAACTGCCGATCTTGATCGCCGTCACGGCAGGATCGCCGGTCGCCGTTTCCGTGCTCGATCCCGTGGCGCGGATAACGATGCCGCGTTCCCCGAGGCCAACGCGCAGGGCTTCCGTCGTCAGGCTGGGATAGATTTCCTTGCCGTCGCTGACGATCAGCGGGACACGCCGGACGATGCCCTCCCGGTCTTCTTCCGATACGGAAATCGATCCGATCCCGCTGGCGTTCTCGCGCAGGACATCAAGATTGGCGACCACACTTGTGAAGGGTTTCAGGAAGGATGCGGGATCCTGGCCGGCGAAGGACGTGCCGGCGATCTTGAGCGGTCTGCCATCCGTCGTGTCGGGAGTAACGCCGAAACCCAGCACCACGGGAGCTTCGGCAATCGCGGCGGCAAACACGTCGTCATGATCCGGAAGGGCGTCCATGGCCTTAAGTAAGTCAGGCGTGGCGTCGAGGCCGAGCATCTCCTTCAGTTGCCTGGGCGAGGTCCGGTCGGGCTCGGAAAAGACGATGTCGAAGACGATGGCCGCGGCCCCCATCTCGTTCAGGACGCGCACCATCTCCGCCATTCTGGTGCGCGGCCAGGGCCATTGGCCGATCTCGGCAATGGATGCTTCGTCAATGTCGATGATGCGGACCGGCGCTTCCTGATAGGGGCGTGGCTTGATGCGCTGGTAGTAATCAAAGGTAAGTTCGCGCAGGGACGTCAGGAAAGCCGGGTCGGCAATGCGCAGGCTCGTCATGCAGCCAAGAACGAGGCAGGCCACGGCGGCGACCAGCACGCGCCTGGAGAACAGCGTTTTGACGATCCGGCGCATGGCCCATCCTGTATCGATCCGACGGGGCAAGCCTATGTGTCGCGCGGAAGCTCCGCAAGCTGCGGGCATTCGGTGGACAAAGAAAACGCCGGAGCCCAGGCCCCGGCGTGTTTTCGTTGAGCTGTTGTTCTCGGATGCTGGTGGCCCGTCAGCCGCCAGGCTTAATGGGCCGGCTGCTGGTCCATGGTGCGGGCGCTGTTGCGCACGGCTTTCTGGACTTTTTCGAAGGCACGGACTTCGATCTGGCGCACGCGTTCGCGGCTGACACCGAATTCACCGGAGAGGTCCTCCAGGGTCATCGGGTCCTCTGCAAGGCGGCGGGCCTCGAAGATACGGCGTTCGCGCTCGTTCAGGACATCCATCGCGTCGTTCAGCATTTTGCGGCGCAGATCCAGCTCTTCCTGATTGGCGAGCAGGGTCTCCTGGCTGTCGCTTTCATCGACAAGCCAGTCCTGCCATTCGCCGGCATCGGCTTCCGCGCGCACCGGTGCGTTCAGGCTGGCATCGCCGCCGAGGCGGCGGTTCATGGAAATCACTTCCTCCTCGGACACGCCGAGCTTGGTCGCGATTTCCGCCACCTGATCCGGTTTCAGATCGCCCTCGTCCAGCGCCTGGATTTTGCCTTTGAGGCGGCGCAGGTTGAAGAACAGGCGTTTCTGGTTGGCGGTGGTACCCATCTTGACGAGGGACCATGAGCGCAGGATGTATTCCTGAATGGCGGCCTTGATCCACCACATGGCATAGGTCGCAAGCCGGAAGCCCTTGTCCGGCTCGAACCGCTTGACCGCCTGCATCAAGCCGACATTGCCTTCGGAGACGACTTCCCCGATCGGCAGGCCGTAGCCGCGGTAACCCATGGCGATCTTGGCGACGAGACGCAGGTGGGAATTGACCAGCCGTTCTGCGGCTTCCGGGTCCTCGTGCTCCTTGTACCGCTTGGCGAGCATGTACTCTTCCTGCGGCTGCAGCATCGGAAACTTGCGGATCTCATCCAGGTAGCGGCTGAGACCGCCTTCCCCGGCCGTGAGCGTCGGTACGTTCTGGGCCATGTCATGCACCCCCTTTCGTCAAGTTTGCGACCCCATCCTCCCGCTGCCCCGCAGTGTTACGCAAGCAAGCCATTTCGGAGGAAAGGCGGACGCAGAATAGTGTCCGTTCAGGCACACAAGAGCATCTAATATAGGTTCAAATCGGCCGATTACATGGCTGGAAAACGAAAACCCATCCTAAAATTTTTGTAATCCTGACAAAAGATTTGCGAAATCAGCCGGGTAAGGACTTTCAAAGCGCAAAGTTTTGCCGCTGACCGGGTGCTCGAAAGCCAGAAGACCGGCATGCAGGGCCTGGCGTCCGAAGCCGCTGACAAGGCTTTTCAAGGGCTCCTCAAGCCGGTTGGACTTGGTCTTGTATCCGGAGCCGTAATCATCGTCGCCGATAAGCGGATGGCCGATATGGGCCATGTGCACGCGGATCTGGTGGGTTCGGCCGGTTTCCAGGCGACATTCCATCAGCGATGCCAGCGACGGCTGGTCGGGACGGCCGAAGCGCTCCTTGACCTGCCAATGAGTGATCGCATGTCGGCCGGCGGTCTTGACGACGGCGATCTTCTGCCGGTTGGATTGCGAGCGCGCAAGATTGGCGTCGATCGTTCCCTTCAGAGCGGAAGGCGCGCCCCAGACCAGCGCCGAATAGGCCCGTTCCAGCGGCCCGGTGCGGCCATGATCGGCGAATTGAGCGGCAAGACCCTGATGGGCCAGGTCCGTCTTGGCAACGACCAGGAGCCCGGTCGTGTCCTTGTCGATCCGGTGAACGATACCCGGGCGCTTGACGCCGCCAATGCCGGACAGGCTGTCGCCGCAATGATGGATCAGCGCATTCACCAGCGTGCCGGTCCAGTTTCCGGCACCCGGATGCACCACCAGGCCGGCGGGTTTGTCGACCACGATCAGATGCTCGTCCTCGAAAACGACGCTGATCGGAATGTCCTCGCCCTGGGGCTCGGGGTCCTCAGGTTCGGGCAAAGTGAGGCTCAAGGCATCGCCTTCATTGACCCGGTATTTCGGCTCCACTATTTTCGCGCCGCCGACGGTGACGTCTCCCGACTTGATCAGAGACTGGATCCTGTTGCGGCTAAGGGCATCCAGATGGGCCGCCAGCACCGCATCCAGCCGTTTGCCGGCATCGGCTGCATCAACTGTCAAACTGAAATTCTGGTCCAGACCGGCCGGATCGTCGAGGGAATTATCTGTCATGTCTCAACCTGATTATCGCGATGAGGGTCCGGGTGAAAAGCCGCTTGATCCCGCGGCCGAGCGCATCCAGGCGAAACTGAAGCGCTTGCTCTTCGGATCGTCCCTCGTGATGATCGCGGGCTTCATCGCTGTCTTTGCAGCAATTATCTACAAGATCAACACCAATAAAAGCGACATCGTCGACGGCCAGTTCGCCGCAACCGTCGCCGTGGGCGCGGAAGCCGAGGTTCTGCAGGCAAACCTCTCCGACGGGTTGCTTCTGGTTCTGGTGCGCGAAGGCAGCCGGACGTCACTGCTGCGCTTCGATCCCGTCACCGGCAAGGAGCTGGGCCGCACGGACTTTGTTGCCCGCTGACGCAGCGTCGGGCCCGTGCCGGGCCGTTATGAACAGGCATATGACAAAAAAATGAAATTTAGGGCTTGCGTCTTCAGCGGCGCAGCCTTATTAGCACGGACCTCGGCTTGAGGCGCAACGTCTCTCAAGCCTCCGCGCCCATCGTCTAGCGGTCTAGGACGTCGCCCTTTCACGGCGAAAACACGGGTTCGAGTCCCGTTGGGCGTACCACTTCTCCCCAAGGTACGAACAGCTTCTCCACAGGTTGTGCAGCACTTGCGCACAGCCTTGCGAACTGATGTTCAGCCGTCCGCTTCCTGTTCCTGGCGTCCTGTCTCGATCAGCTCCACCTCGGCCTCCTCGGCAATCCGGGCAAAGTCGGGGGTGGGGCAGTAGTCCGTGACGAAGGTGCCGACCTGGCGCAAATGGCCGACGCGCACGGGCGCAGTGCGCTCGAACTTGGTGCTGTCGGCGGCCAGGATCACGTGGCGGGCATTGTCCATGATGGTCTTGGTGACCTTCACTTCCCGGTAGTCGTAGTCGAGCAGGGAGCCGTCCGGATCGATTGCCGAGGCGCCGATGACGGCAAAATCGACCTTGAACTGGCGCATGAAGTCGACAGCCGCCTCGCCGACGATGCCCCCATCCGAATGGCGCAGCACGCCGCCGGCAATCACAACCTCGATCTGGGAATAGCCGCGCATCAGGCTGGCGACGTTGATGTTGTTGGTGATCACCATCAGGCCGCGATGCTGCAGCAAGGCCTGGGCGACGGCTTCGGTCGTCGTGCCGATATTGATGAAGATCGACGCATTATCGGGGATGAGCGAAGCGACTTTCTCACCGATATCCGCCTTTTCCCGGCTGGAAATGATCCTGCGGGCTTCATAGCCGACGTTTTCGATGCCTGAGGAGAGGAGAGCGCCGCCGTGGGTGCGCGCCAGGAGGCGCCGCTCGCAGAGTTCGTTCAGGTCCTTGCGGATGGTCTGGGGGCTGACATCGAAACGCCTTGCAAGGTCGTCAACGCTGACCCGGCCCAACTGGCGGGCAAGCTCAAGAATGGCATTGTGGCGTTCGATCAACATTTACCGCTGTCTCATCAGGTGCTTATCCTGCCACCTAAATGACAAGACCGGCTGCCTGAGATCAAGCCACATCTTTCTTTTTCTGTTTCGCGGCTTTCGTTTTGTCATCGGCTTCGGCGCTTTGTTCGCTGTCCTTTGCCGGACCTGCTGCTGCGGCAGCCTGGCTTTCCGCCTCCGCGCGTGACTTGTTGCGGTTTGATGCAACGATGCGGCTGACAAGGGCTTCGGCTGCCGAGGCGATGTTGGCGGACTTGGACGGGGCCGATGCCGGGGTCGGGGCCGATGCCGAGGATAGGGCCGGGGCAGGGCTATCGGTGGCCTGAGATGGCGTAGCTTTGGGAGGCGTCCCGTTGCCGTTCATATGAGGTGCGGTAACGGGGGGAAGGTCTTTCTTCGCGGCCGTGCCGCTTTCGCCTTTGCCTTGGATTTGTGCGGCTGCCGGCTTCTTCACGGTGCCGGCCGTTTTTCCCGGAACTGGCGCGGTCGCTGCCTGCTTCACCGTTATGGCATCGGCGGCGGTCAGCTTTGCGGCCAGTGCACGGAATTCCTGACGCAGGTCGGCAAGGGCCGGCACGGAGGCAAGATCCTTCTGCAGCTTCTCGACCTGGCCGGTCATCCGTTCCAGGGCGCGTTCCTTGCCCTTCAACTCGGTGAAGTGGCGTGCGTTTTCTCCGGCGAGCTTTTCGAGCTGCGTCTGCAGACGCCTGGATTGTTCGCTTTCAGACGGTCCGGCCGCATCCAGCATCAACGACAGCCGGGTCACCTCCGCCTGAGCCGAGACATATTTGGCTTCGGTGTCGATCAGCTGTGCTTCCAACTTTGCAAGGCGGCTCTTGGCAGCTTCGGTGCGATCGGCTTCCAGTTGTCCGGCAACGGTCGGTTCGTAGCGCGCCAGCTTGGCCTTGAGCGTTGCGACTTCCGCTTCCAGGCCGGTAATGGTCGCGAGCGCCATCGTGTCGCGGGCTGGCAGCCAGCCGCTGTCGTCGTCGTCCGTTCCCTTGCTGGCGGTTGAGGACGGCTTGTCGTCCGGCAGCTTTGTCCAGCTTTCGGCAAGTGCCTTTTCGGCCTCGGACAGCTTTTCCTTGAGGGCAGTGACCTCGGCCGACAAAAGATCGACCGCATGCTGGTCGCTCGTCTGAGCGGCAACCTTGCTTTCCAGGTTCGTGAGCTGTGCCCGTTGAGCTTTTTTCAGCTCTTCGACTTCCGCCTTGATGCGTGTGGCGTCGATCTGGGCCTTGGCGGCCTTCTCGCGCTCGGCATCGAGCCGTTTCTCGACCCGCCGCAGTTCGACCGCATGGCGCGCCCGTTCCTGGTCCTGGGCGGCGCGGACTTCCGCATAGCTGGCAGGGTTGACGGCACGGAGCGCTTCTTCGGTGAGGCGGGCAGCCCGGCGATAAAAGGCGGGCAGAATTGCAAGGCCGATCAGGCCGGCAGTGCAAAAGCCCAATGCCACATACATCGCTGCTTCAATCAAGTCCGGCTCCCGCTTCCGTCTCAGGCGCACCTTGCTTCCCGCAGGACCAGCAAGCTGCTCATCACCCTGATCTCAACCGGCGCAATCTCCTTCATCGCAATCGATTGAAGGTCCGCCGGTCCTAAGTGCCCACCGCTCCATCATTAGACGAGCGCGGCACTGCCGCCAAGTCTCGTCAATTCTACGGCTTCAACCGTATTTTGCGGCCCGGTTGCAGGGATGCCCGGGCAAACATGATTAAATCAACCGGCCTTAGAAAACTCAACCGGTTCCAGCGAACCACATACCACTTAAAACGGATTCCAGGTCGGTTCCCGGGTAAACTTCAGGTAGCCGAGGTTCAATCCCAGCCGCGCGCCGACACCGGCACGTACCGGAACTAGCACGATTTCGTTCTTCAGGAGAACAGTCATGCCGACCCCGCCGACAAGATAGGCGGACCCGTTGACGCCTGCAAAGCGGGTATAGGCCGAGTTCACGGTCGGCAGGTTATAGACCAGCATCATCACCCGGGCGCCGTCCGCACCGAAGTCCCAGCCGAGGGACGGGCCCTGCCAGTAGATCTTGTGATTGCCGGCGTTGCGGGTGTAGAGGTGCCCTTCGCCGTAGCGTGCCCCAGCCACAATGGCGCCGGATCCCTCTTCGCCCAGAATATAGCCGTTCGGTTCGCCGTAGCTGGAGAAGGCTTTTTCGACCACGGAGGCTAGGCCGCCGGAAACGGAGCCGAAGAACTGGTGTCCCGTCTTCAGGATCTCGTCCTCGTTGTAGGTCTGTCCTTGCGGGATAGGCTCATTGCCGGAGGACTGTGCCGAGGACGGCGTGATGGAAGCCATCATGCCCAGGGCCAGGATCGCGGCCGGGATCAGCGTTGCAATGTGCCAGGATCTTTGTGCCATTCAAGTAACTCCCAAAACTGGACTGCAGTATCGGCTGTTGCAGTCCGGCCGGACGGCAATGTTAAACTGGTGTGAACATCATGCTGATTCGCATGGGTCCTTGCATCTTACATAAGCCGAATCGATGGAAAGCTGGCCCCAAAAAAAGACGAGGATGTGTCTTTCCGCCGTCTTGGTCCTGTTCTTGTGTGTTTTCGCCGCAAAAGTCCTTGCGCGTCCCCAGGTTTTTGTTCCCGATCTCATCACCGGTTACGCGATCGGCGGCCATGACCCGGTCAGCTTCTTTGTCGACGGCTATCCGCGCAAGGGCAAACGCGAGCATGAATACAAGTGGGGCGGGGTGGAGTGGATCTTTGTCAACGAAGGCAACATGGCGGCCTTTCAGCGCGATCCCGAGGCCTATGCACCACTCTTTGCCGGTTGCGGCGCCTATGCGCTGGCAGAGGGGTTCGCCACTGCAGGCAATCCGTTCATCTATGCGGTCGTCGACGGACACCTTGTTTTCTTCCACTCGGTGGTCAACCGGTTTCTCTTCGTGGTCAACGGCTCCCAGTTGATGAGCGCGGCCAGGGAAAATGCAGAGCGGGTGGGTTGTACTCCCATTCTCTGATGCCGGAACGTGGGGCTGAGACCGGTGCTCCTGCCTGACCGCACCGCTCAGGTGTTTCCCGCCGGGTTGCCGGCAAGCGGTCAAGGGCAGGGATGACAGGTTCCCGGAGGGCAACTTTCATCTGGATGACCGGGTTTGATAGCCGGCTTCGCCTTGGCAGCGGCTTTTAGGACGTGTAACCCTTGCAAAAGTCCCGAATCAACCCTGCCGCACTCCTCAAGAAGAGCCTTCAATCGCCATGTCCGCACTTAAAGAGCTTTCCTCTCTTGACCTTGCCGCGCTGGTGGCCAGCCGTGTCTGTCACGACATCATCTCCCCCGTCGGCGCGATCACCAACGGGTTGGAGGTGCTCGACGAGGAAGGCTCGGAGGACATGCGCGAATTCGCCATGGACCTCATTCGGAAGAGTGCCCGGCAGGCTTCGGCAAAACTGCAGTTCGCGCGCCTTGCCTTCGGTGCTGCGGGTTCCGCCGGTGCCGAGATTGATCTGGGGGATGCCCAGGTCGTTGCCACAGGGTTTATGGAAAACGAAAAATCCAATCTAAATTGGCAACTCAGCCGGCATCTGATGCCGAAGAACTACGTAAAACTCCTGCTAAACTTGATCCTTATCGCTAACCAATGCGTTCCGCGCGGCGGCGAGATCAAGGTGGAAATGGAAGGCGAGCCCTCTTCGCCGTCCTTTACGCTGCACGCGAGCGGCCTCAATCCGCGTATTCCTCTCGGAATGAAGGAAACCCTGAGCGGAGAAGAGCCCGAGCGGGTCGATGCGCACTCTGTTCAGCCGATCTATACGTTGCTGCTCGCCCGTGAGTGCGGCATGGTATTAACAATAGATAAACAAGAAGAATTGGTAAAAATAACGGCCTTCGCGGCAGAATAAAAACCGCCTCCAAAAGTCTCCACCTGTTTCAGCGTATCTTAACTGTTTGCCGTCAACCTAGCCTCATGGACTTCTCGGTCCAGACGTCCCTTTCGGGATGCGGAACCAGTAACAAGTCGGGTGAGAGCAGGCCATGGACGACCTCCTCAGGGAATTCATTACCGAGACGAACGAGAGTCTCGATGTTGTTGACGTTGAGCTCGTAAAGTTCGAGCAGGAACCGAACAACGCCACGATCCTAGATAACATTTTCCGCCTGGTGCATACCATCAAGGGCACCTGCGGCTTCCTTGGCCTGCCCCGGCTTGAAGGTATTGCGCACGCGGCTGAAACGCTCATGGGCAAGTTCCGTGACGGCGCGCCGGTGACGCAGGAGGCGGTCTCCCTGATCCTGACCTCGATCGACCAGATCAAGGAGATCCTGAGCGAGCTGGAAGCGGCCGAAGGCGAAGAGCCCCAGGGCGATGACAGCGAGCTGATCAGCGAGCTGGAACAGATGTCCGCGAAGGCTGATATTGCCATGAAGGGTGGTGGTGCTGCTGCAGAAGCGCCTGCCCCTGTCGAGGTGGCCGCCGAACCGGAAGTTGAGGCTGAAGCCCCGGCGGAAGAAAGCTCCGAACAGACACTGGAACGCCCCTTGCGTCCTGGCGAGGTTTCGCTGGACGAACTGGAGCGCGCGTTCCGCGAGACGGAAGTCGAAGTGGAAGTCGTCGAGCCGGAGATGCCGGAAGCCGAGGACATGTTCGACGAGATGGACGATGTCGAGCCGGTCGCAGCACCCGCACCCATGGCCGCCAAGGCGGAAGCAAAGGCTGCTGCCAAGTCTCCCGAAAAGAAGAAATCGGGCGGCGGCGACGGCGAGAAGAAATCCTCCGGCGGTGGTGTTTCCAACCAGAGCATCCGCGTTGCGGTCGACACGCTCGAACACCTGATGACCATGGTGTCCGAACTGGTGCTGACCCGTAACCAGCTCCTGGAAATCGTGCGCCGTCACGAGGACAGCGAATTCAAGGTGCCGTTGCAGCGCCTGTCGAATGTCACCGCAGAGTTGCAGGAAGGCGTCATGGCGACGCGCATGCAGCCGATCGGCAATGCCTGGCAGAAGCTGCCGCGCATCGTCCGCGACCTCAGCCAGGAACTTGAAAAGCCGATCGAACTCGACATGATCGGTGCGGATACCGAACTGGACCGCCAGGTCCTGGAAATGATCAAGGATCCGCTCACCCACATGGTCCGCAACTCCGCCGACCATGGTCTGGAGCGTCCGGAAGAGCGCCGCGCGGCGGGCAAGCCGGACAAGGGCACCATCACGCTGGCAGCCTATCATGAAGGCGGCCATATCATTATCGAAGTCCGCGACGACGGTAAGGGCATCGATGTCGAGAAGGTGAAGGCGAAGGTCGTGGAACGCGGCCTTGCGAGCGAAGCCGAAGTCGACAAGATGACGGATGCCCAGATCCACAAGTTCATCTTTGCCGCCGGCTTCTCCACCGCTGCCAAGGTCACCAGCGTTTCCGGACGCGGCGTCGGCATGGACGTGGTGCGCAACAACATCGAGCTGATCGGCGGTACCGTCGACCTGCGCTCCACGCAGGGCAAGGGCTCGAGCTTCATCATCAAGATCCCGCTGACGCTGGCGATCGTCTCGACGCTGATCGTCGAGGCAAGTGGCGATCGCTTTGCGATCCCGCAGCTCTCCGTCGTGGAACTGGTCCGCGTGCAGACCAATTCCGAACACCGTATAGAGCGGATCAAGGACACGCCGGTCCTGCGCTTGCGCAACAAGCTGCTGCCGCTGGTGCATCTGTCCCAGCTGCTCGGTATCTATGAGGGCGAGAACGCCGATGAGGCCATCGACGCGGACAACGGCTTCATCGTTGTCATGCAGGTCGGCAGCCAGACTTTCGGCGTCGTTGTCGACGGTGTCTTCCACACCGAGGAAATCGTGGTCAAGCCGATGTCGACAATGCTGCGTGCGCTCGACATGTTCTCCGGCAACACCATCCTGGGCGACGGCTCGGTGATCATGATCATCGACCCGAACGGCATCGCCGGTGCCATGGCAAGCCATGCTTCCAGCGCGGTTACCGAGAACCAGGAAGACGAGCAGGAAGACCTGCAGCGCCGTGCGATTTCCGGCCAGAGCTCGATCTCGCTCCTGCTGTTCCGCGCCGGTGCGCCGGAGCCGAAGGCCGTGCCGCTGTCGCTGGTCACGCGTCTGGAAGAGTTCGAGGTCTCCAAGATCGAGCGCTCCAACGGCCGCGATCTCGTTCAGTACCGCGGCGCGCTCATGCCGCTGGTCTATGTCAACGAGGGCGACAGCCACAAGACGGAAGGTACCCAGCCGATGCTGGTCTTCTCGGATGCTGGCCGCTCCATGGGCCTCGTGGTCGACGAGATCGTCGACATTGTCGAGGACCGTATGCACATCGAGGTCGGGTCGGAACGTCCAGGCATCCTGGGCTCCGCCATCGTCAAGGAACGTGCGACCGAGATCATCGACCTCGGCTACTATCTGCCGCAGGCCTTTGAAGACTGGTTCATGCGCAAGGAAATGGACATCGAGGCGCTGACGAAGAAGGTTCTCTTCGTCGACGACAGCTCCTTCTTCCGCAACATGCTGACACCGGTGCTGAAAGCCGCGGGCTACGACGTGACCACCTGTACCGGTCCGCATCAGGCCTTCGAGCTTCTGGAAAACGGCGACAAGTTCCATGCGATCGTCAGCGACATCGAAATGCCGGAAATCAACGGCTTCGAGTTCTGTGAATCGCTGCGCCGTGACCCGCGGTTCCGCAACATCCCGATCCTGGCCCTCTCGTCCATGGTGACGCCGGCCTCGATCGAACGCGGCCGCCAGGCGGGCTTTGACGACTACGTCGCCAAGTTCGACCGTCCGGGCCTGATCGCGGCTCTGAAAGACGTCTTCTCCGGTGAAATGGGAGCTGCAGCATGAGTGTGCTGGAACACAAACTTACCGCGGAACAAAAAGCCGCAAGTGACATGATCCAGTATGTGACCGTCGTGATCGGGGGCCAGCTCTTTGGCCTGCCGATCTCCCAGGTCCATGATGTGTTCGTGCCCGAAAGCGTGACCCGGGTGCCGATGTCGGCTCCGGAAGTCCAGGGTGTGCTGAACCTGCGCGGACGGATCGTCACCGCCATCAACATGCGCCGCCGTCTTCACTTGCCTCCCCTCAAGGAAGGGCAGATGATGGCCGTGGGTATCGAATACAAGCAGGAAAGCTATGGCCTGGTCATCGATACGGTCGGCGAGGTTCTGACCCTGCCGTCCGCATCCGCGGAACCCAACCCGTCAAACCTGGACCGGCGCTGGGCCGAAATTTCCGGAGGCGTGCACCGCCTGGACGGGCGGCTGATGGTCATCCTGGATGTCGACCGCCTGCTTGGATCGATGTTCACCGAACCCATGGTAGCAGCATAACAAGGCCAAACATGGCCGATGAGTGGAGTTACGCCTGATGAAACAGTGCCTCGTAGTCGATGACTCAAGCGTCATCCGTAAGGTGGCTCGCCGCATTCTCGAGGATATGAACTTCGAGATCACCGAAGCCGAAGACGGTCAGCAGGCGCTTGACGAATGCCGGAAAACCATGCCGGACGCCATCCTGCTCGACTGGAACATGCCGGTCATGGACGGGCTCGAGTTCCTGACCAGCCTCAGGGCGGAAGAAGGCGGCGAAAACCCCATTGTCGTCTTCTGCACGACCGAGAACGATGTGGCCCATATCGCGCGCGCCATCCGGGCCGGTGCCAATGAGTACATCATGAAGCCGTTCGACCGCGAAATCGTCGAAGCCAAGTTTCAGGAAGTCGGTCTTATCTAGTATCGAGTTGGGCAGTCTCAATGGCGTTTGCGCAAAGAAGTATAACAGCGGGCACAACAAGCCCGGGCAACGACCCCATCAAAGTCATGGTCGTAGATGACGCAGTGGTCATCCGCGGCCTTTTGACCCGCTGGCTCGGCGAAGACAAAAGTCTGAAAGTCGTCGGCTCGCACCGGAATGGAAAGCTTGCGGTCGAGGATATCGAGAAGAGCAACCCGGATGTGGTTGTCCTCGATATCGAAATGCCCGAAATGGACGGGATGACGGCACTGCCGCTCATGCTCGCCAAAAAGCGCGACCTCGTCGTGATCATGGCTTCGACCCTGACACGCCGGAACGCGGAAATCAGCTTGAAGGCCCTGTCGCTCGGCGCAGCCGACTATGTGCCGAAGCCGGAATCGACGTCCGAGGTCACGACCTCGATCGATTTCCGCCGCGAGCTGGTGGAGAAGGTCAAGGCGCTTGGTGCCCGCGCCATCCGCATGCGCGGCCCGGCCCGTACCATGCGCGCAGAAACCAACGCGGGCCGTACCTCCCAGCCGGTTTCGCCAATTTCCGCCCGTCCTGCCGGGGACACCCGCGCAAGCTTCCGCGGAGCGCCGCAGCCCGTCGCGGCTGCGCCGAAGTTCCAGACCCGGGCCTATTCCTCGGTACGTCCGCGTATCCTGGCAATCGGCTCCTCGACCGGCGGGCCCCAGGCCCTGCAGGAGCTCATGCGCGAAGTCGGGACGGCCATGAACGACGTGCCTGTGGTCATCACCCAGCACATGCCGCCGACCTTTACCGCGATCCTGGCTGAGCATATGGGCAAGGCTGCCCTGCGTCCGGCCAAGGAAGGTGAGGACGGCGAGATCCTGAAGCCGGGCAACATCTATGTCGCCCCTGGCGGCAAGCACATGATCGTCGAAAAGGACGCGGGCGCCGTGAAGATCCGGCTGACCGACGGTCCCCCGGTGAACTTCTGCAAGCCTGCGGTCGATCCGCTGTTCGATAGCGTCGCCAAGGCTTACGGCTCTGCGACACTTGGGGTCATCCTTACCGGGATGGGCCATGACGGGGCCGACGGTGTCAAAACAATCGCTGCCGGTGGCGGCAGCGTCATCACACAGGATGAAGCCACCAGCGTTGTCTGGGGGATGCCCGGTGCAGCTGCGCAGACAGGCGTGTGCAGCGACATTCTTCCACTCAAGGAGATCGGGCCGAAGATCTCGCGGATACTGAAGGGGAACACGCGATGACCCCAAGCGAGTTCGATTTCCTCAAAAACTTCCTGAAGACCCGGTCCGGTCTCGTGCTGTCGAATGACAAGCAGTATCTGGTCGAAAGCCGTCTGCTGCCGATCGCGCGCAGCTCAAAGCTGGAGACCCTGAGCGCCGTCATCCAGACCCTGCAGCGCGGTGGCAACCGCGCGCTGGAAACGGATGTCGTCGAGGCGATGACGACCAACGAGTCGTTCTTCTTCCGCGACAAGACGCCGTTCGAGCACTTCAAGGATACGATGCTGCCGGCTCTGCTGCAGAGCCGCGCCACGCGCAAGCAGCTCAAGATCTGGTGCGCGGCTGCTTCCACTGGTCAGGAACCCTATTCGCTCGCCATCTGCCTGAAGGAAGATGCGGCGAAGATGCCGGGCTGGCGGACGCGGATCCTCGGTACGGACCTTTCGACGGAAGTGCTGGAAAAGGCCAAGACCGGTCTCTACAGCCAGTTCGAAGTCCAGCGCGGCCTGCCGATCCAGATGCTGCTGAAGTATTTCGAGCAGAAGGGCGACATGTGGCAGATCAATGCCGGCATGCGCGCCATGATCGAATGGAAGATGCTCAATCTCCTGGAGAGCTTCACGATCCTGGGAGAATTCGACATCGTCTTCTGCCGCAACGTGCTGATCTATTTCGACCAGGCAACGAAATCGGAGATCCTCGGCCGGCTGGCGAAGTCGCTGCCCGACGACGGTTATCTCGTGCTCGGCGCCGCCGAAACGGTGGTTGGCCTGACCGATGCCTTCAAGCCGGTGCCGAACAAGCGTGGCCTGTTCCAGAAGAAACAGGCTGTTCAGGCGGCGACGGGCACCGTTTCCAGTCCACGACTTGCCGTCGGCGCCGGTGCAGGTCTCGGCCTGCAGCGCTAAGCGCACATACCTCGAATTCGAAAAGGCGGCTTCCGGCCGCCTTTTTGTTTTCGCGCGCGCTCCGCCATTCTGTTCAACCTTGTTTTTTGATTTGCGCCGCTGCGGCACAAGTCTTTTTCGCGCCCACTCGCGTCAATTTTATCAAGGTTTCCGCCGCAAAGCCTTGCCGAGCTTGTCCTTTGACCCATTTGCCGGGCCATAGCCTGAGGCGTGTCGCGTTCATTTGAATGCACGTGACCCGCTTTAACTCTCTTTTGATGCACGTCTTTTTGCGAAAAACCGGAATCCACTTTTTCGCGACGTGCTCTAAGGGCTCCCGATTGGCACAGGTCTCAGGAGCCCGATCTGAATACCGGAACGGCAGGGAGTGACAGATGACCGAGATCAAAGTTGAACTGACGCGCCGCGCGGCGCTTATTGGGGCCGGCGGCCTCGTGGCCGGGGCAAGCCTTGCGGGGACCGGTGTTGCCCATGCGGCTGCGGAAAAACAGGGTACGGCGCCAACGCCGATCGCCCGTTACCAGCTGGGTGCCTTCGAGATTAACACCTTGCACGACGGCGCGGTTTCGTTGACTGAACCGCAGAAGACCTTCGCCATGAACGTCGATGCCGATACGTTTTCGGCCACCAACGCCGAAAACTTCCTGCCCGACGACAATTTTCAGATCAGCTTTACGCCGACCCTGGTCAATACGGGGAGCGAACTGATCCTGTTCGACACGGGCAACGGGGAGGGCGCCCGTCCCGGCCGGGGCAACATGCGCACGGCGCTGATGAATGCGGGCTACACACCTGAACAGGTCGATGTGGTGGTGCTGACCCACATGCATCCGGACCATATAGGCGGCCTCCTGGAAGGTGGTGCGCCCGCATTCCCGAACGCACGTTATGTGACCGGCCAGAAAGAATATGATTTCTGGGCAGCGATGGATGCGGAAGCCAACGGGGTCACCAAGCTGATGGCATCAAACGTCAAACCGCTGGCCGATAAAATGACCTTCCTGGAAGATGGCGGTTCCGTCGTATCCGGCATTACCGCCATGGCCGCCAACGGACACACGCCGGGCCACATGATCTATCTCATGGAAAGCGACGGCAAGCAGCTGGCTCTGACTGCCGATACGGCGAACCACTATGTATGGTCGCTGGCGCATCCGGAATGGGAAGTGCGCTTCGACATGGACAAGGAAGCCGCCGCCGCGACCCGCAAAACCGTGTTCGGCATGCTGGCCAGCGACAAGATCCCGTTTGTCGGCTATCACATGCCGTTCCCGGCCGTTGGTTACGTGGACACAAACGGCGACGGATTCCGCTACGTACCGGCTTCCTACCAGTTGCAGCTCTGAAAAGCGTTGCATGAGAAGAGGACCGGATGTTTCCGGTCCTCAATACGCCGGAATGTTTTCAAAGCAATCGCCGGTTAAGACAGCTCCGTCTGGGCGGGCGCACCCCTTTTCGCCGGTCTCAAGGCGCCGGAACGGATGAAGGCAGGATTTCCTGTTCCAGGTGAAGCCGGCCGGCCTCGATGCCGATCAGGGAAACCGATTTCAACGGAATGCGGGAGCCGTCGGGAAAGCTGATCCTGCCCGTAACGCCGTCATAGCCCTTCAGCTCCAGAAGGCCCTGCAGCACACCCGATTGCGTCGCCTGCCCCGATGTCTCAACGGCGGCTGCCAGAAGCCCGGCCGCGTCGTAGGCAAGGGCGGAAAATGCTGTCGGCGTCTCGCCCGGAAAGGCCTTGCCGTAGGCGTCCTTGAAGCGGATGACCTGCGGATTGGCGGTATCCTCGCCGAGATAGACGTGGGTGGTGAAATAGACGTTCTTGATGTCCGCGTTTTCACTCCAGACATTGGTGTCGTCATAGCCGTCGCCGCCAAGCACCGGACCGTCAAATCCTGCCTTTCGCAGCGCCTTGACGATGCGCGCTGCATTGTGTGCGGTCTCTACGCTGACGAAGACGGCATCGGCGCCGGTCAGGCGGGGCAGGTCCCAGGTGTTGGCATCCGGATCGATTGCCACGGTCTCAAGGATCTTGCCGCCGAGTTCGGCAAAGCGTTCGGAAAAATATGTCTGCAGCAGTTTCGGATAGGTGCGTTCCATGTCGGCCAGAATGACGGCCGACCTTGCGCCGCGACTGCCGTGGATCCATTCGGCGGCGGCGGCGGCCTGCACGTTGTCGCCGAAACAGGCGAGAAACAGGTAGTCCGGTATCTGCTGCGGCAGCTTGGGCGAGGTTGCCCCGCTGGTCAGAAACACCGTCCGCGCTTCGGCAACGGGCGGTGCAGCGGCCAGAACGGCGTCGGTGTCGGACAGGCCGAAATAGGCAAGGATACCGGGGTCGGAGGCAAGCGCCCGTTCGATCCCGGTGCGGAGCTTGCCGGGGTCCGTCCTGCCATCGACCGGAACGAGGTCGATCTTGTGGCCGAGGATGCCGCCGGCAGCGTTGATTTCCCTGACAGCAAGATCGGCGCCATTGACGGAGGGAATGTCATGCGGTGCCTGCCGTCCACTCAGGTTGAAGACAGCGCCGAAGGTCAGCCTTGTCTCTTGTGCACCTGCACTGCCGCAGCACAGCCCGGTCAGCATCAATCCGGCAAGGACAAGCGGAAGAAGGCGGTTGAGGATCAAGGGGCTTCCTTTCAGGGAACGCTTGTCGGGATCTGCAGTCGGTCAGACGATAGCACAAAGAAAAAAGCCCCGGCTTGCCGGGGCTTTCAAACTTCAACGTATACGCGTTGGATCAGGCGGCTGCCTCGACATCCGGCTCGCGCAGCACGTAACCGCGGCCCCACACCGTTTCGATGTAGTTCTTGCCGGAGGTGGCGGCGGCCAGCTTCTTGCGCAGCTTGCAGATGAAGACGTCGATGATCTTCAGTTCCGGCTCGTCCATGCCGCCGTAGAGATGGTTCAGGAACATCTCCTTGGTGAGCGTGGTGCCCTTGCGCAGCGAAAGCAGCTCGAGCATCTGGTATTCCTTGCCGGTCAGGTGGACGCGCTGTCCACCGACTTCGACCGTCTTGGTATCCAGGTTGACCTTAAGGTCGCCGGTGACGATGACCGACTGTGCATGGCCCTTGGAGCGGCGGACGATCGCATGGATACGCGCAACCAGCTCGTCCTTGTGGAACGGCTTGGTCATGTAGTCGTCAGCGCCGAAGCCGAGGCCGCGAACCTTGTCTTCAATCCCCGCGTTGCCGGACAGGATCAGGATCGGTGTCTTGACCTTGGAAACACGGAGTGTCCGGAGAACCTCGTAACCGGACATGTCCGGCAGGTTCAGATCCAACATAATGATGTCGTAGTCGTACAGTTTGCCGAGGTCGATGCCTTCCTCGCCAAGATCTGTCGTGTAGACGTTGAAGTTCTCGGACTTCAGCATCAGCTCGATGCTCTGCGCCGTGGCGCTATCATCCTCAATCAACAATACACGCATGCCAATCCCCTTGTTCTGCCTTTCCTGGGCAAGTCGCAACGGCTCTGTCGGTGCCTGCTACGAAGGACTGATGTTAACCCCGACTCAAAGCTATCGATTAATGGTTAACAAATTCTGATTCGTAACGGCAAGCTCTGCAGAAAGGAAACTGTGAACAACGGCCAACTTGTTGAATCCCCAGAAAAAAACCGGATTCACAAATCTTAATGTTGCGCTTTAAGAAACGGTGCTAACCGATTCCGTTCAGATTCCTTTCGACAAAGCCGATTTGACTTCGAAATGGCTCTCGCTTGTCAGCCTTCCAAAGGTTAAGATTAACCAGATTTGTAAACGATCGGTTACCAAAACCGTTAACGAGGAAAGGAATTTGTCTTGAAGGCGCTTTTCGCCGAAATCGATTCGCTGATGCCGACGGAGATTTATGGCCGCGTTACTGCGGTTCAGGGCCTTCTCGTCGAGATCGCGGGGCCGATTCACGAGATGAGCGTCGGCTCGCGCCTTTTGATCGATTCCGGTGAGGAAAACCCGAAAGTGCCCGCCGAAGTGGTGGGTTTTCGCGAGGGTCACGCGCTGTGCATGCCTTTTTCGGGCCTTGAAGGCGTGCGCATGGGCTGCAAGGCAGTGATTCAGTCACGCGACAGCGTGGTCCATCCGGCGAATGCCTGGCTCGGCAGAGTGATTAACGCACTTGGTGAACCGATTGATGGTAAAGGAGATCTTGCAACTGGCGGAGTGCCTCGCAAATTGCGAAGTTCGCCGCCTCCGGCCTCCGAACGTAAACGGGTCGGCCCGCCGCTGGATCTCGGCGTGCGGGCGCTCAACACCTTCGTAACCTGCTGCGAAGGCCAGCGCATGGGCATCTTCGCCGGCTCGGGTGTCGGCAAATCCGTGCTGATGTCCATGCTGGCGCGCAACACCAAGTGCGACATTGCCGTGATCGGGCTGATCGGCGAGCGCGGGCGCGAGGTTCAGGAATTCATCGAGGACGACCTCGGCGAATCGGGCCTCGAGCGTTCCGTCGTCGTGGTGGCGACGTCTGATGAAAGCGTGCTGATGCGCCGGCAGGCGGCCTATCTTGCCATGACCGTTGCCGAACATTTCCGCGACGAAGGCAACAATGTCCTTTGCATGATGGATTCGGTGACCCGATTCGCCATGGCCCAGCGGGAGATTGGCCTTTCCATCGGCGAGCCGCCAACCTCCAAGGGCTATACGCCGACCGTCTTCACCGAATTGCCGCGCCTTCTGGAGCGGGCAGGGCCTGGCAAGGAAGGCTCCGGGTCCATTACCGGCCTGTTCACCGTTCTGGTGGAGGGGGACAACCACAACGAGCCGGTCGCTGACGCCGTCCGCGGGATCCTCGACGGGCACGTGGTGATGGAGCGTGGTATTGCCGAACGCGGCCGCTATCCGGCGATCAACGTTCTCAAATCCGTTTCCAGAACCATGCCGCGCTGCGTGCCGCCGGAGCAGTTGCCGGTTTTGCGCAAGGCGCGCCAGCTGCTGTCGACTTATACGGACATGGAGGAGCTCATCCGGCTCGGCGCCTACCGCAAGGGGTCCGATCCGACGGTGGACGAAGCAATCTACCGGTTTGAAATGATCGATGATTTCCTCAATCAGGGAAAAGACGAGGCGACGTCACTTTCTGACGGTTATGCGCAACTTGCGAACCTTTTGGAAATGACTCAAGGGTAGACTGCCCGTGTTAGGGGAGTATTGAGTAATGAAGACCCGAGACAGTTTGATCCGTTTGAAACGGTTTCAGGTTGACGAAAAGCGGCGGCAGCTTGCTCAGATCGAAAGCATGATCGCCGAGTTCAATCGCATGGCCGATGAACTCGACGACCAGATCCGGTCCGAACAGGAACGTGTCGGCATCACGGACGTGACGCATTTCGCCTATCCGACCTTCGCCAAGGCGGCGGCGGACCGGCGCGACAACCTGCGCAATTCCGCACATGAGCTGGACGACCAGCTGCAACGTGCCCGTGACGAGCTGAGCGAAGCCATCGAAGAGCTGAAGAAGTTCGAGCAGCTCGAGGAACGCGACCAGCAGCGCGAACGCACCGCCCAGGACATGGCGGAGCAGGACCAGCTCGACGAAGTGGCGGCCCGCGTCCGCGGCCGCTAGGCGCGCCTCTTACCTCTCCTTTGACCCGCCGGTCTCCAACGCGGAGACTGGCAGGACCTCCCGCACAGACTTATATGCCTGATCGCACCTAGTGGTTCGATTCTGACATTTGCATCCCCCTGCTGCTAGCGCTGGAGCAAATGTCAAATTCGCTCCACTAGCGGCGGTCGGGTTTGTGCTTTGTTGCCCGGGTGCTATAGGGAACCCGCGGCGGCGTTGTAGACGACTGCTGCCTGCGTAGAGCAATTTCAAGGAACGGGGCAGGCCGATTTCATGCGATTTTTCCTGGCGCTGCTGCTTCCCCTTTCGACCTTTTCCTTCGCGCTCGGGCTGACGCAGCCGCTTATGCGGTTCGAGCGGCTTTATTTCCTGGAAGACCGGCCGACCCTGATCGATATGGTCCTGAGCCTCTGGCAGGACGGCGATGCAGCGCTGGCAGGCATTGTGGCCCTGTTCTCGATCGGCTTTCCCGCAGTGAAGATCCTGCTGATCCATGTTGCGGTGCTGAGTGGGGCGAAGACCCGTTCGCTGGCACTGCTGTCGATGGTGAGCAAGTGGTCCATGCTGGATGTGATGCTGGTGGCGCTGGTGCTGTTTGCCGCCAAGACCAGCGGCCTTGCCGCCGCGGCCATCCTGCCTGGTCTTTGGTTCTACGCGGCCGCGACCCTGTCGACAGCGGTTGCCGCGACGCTTTGCTCGCGCGGCTGAAAAATCGCCTAAAGCGTGTCGCGTTCAATTGAATTCACGTGACCCGCTTTCTCCCTTTTTTGACGCACGTCTTTTTGTGAAAAACCGGAATCCACTTTTTCGCGACGTGCTCTAAAGGGATGAAAGGTCACATCGCGCCGAGGCGCGTGGGCCGGTCACTTGCGAGACGAGTTTTTTTTTCCCGCCTGTTTGCCTGGAAGTCCGCGCAGCGCGACTGTTTGGTGACGGCCGTGCTGTCGAGATGCTTCTTGTAGGCGACGGTCCATTCCGCGCCCTGGGTCGCCGGCAATTTCAGATGATCGCAGCGGATCTTGGCGAAGAGGGCAAAGGTCGGCATGTCGAGGCCGGCCTTTGCCGCTGCCTTCAGCACGATATCCTGTTTGCCGTTGAAGACCGCGTCCTTGAACGCCTTCTGGGCAATCCGGCCGCGTGCGCTCAGCAATTCGATGGTGTGGTTGAAGCGGCCGTCCTGCAGCAGCAGGATGACGAGTTCGTTGATGGAAATCTCGGCCCGCTCGGCATCGCTCCACAACAGGCCCATGTCCGTGTTTTCAAGGGCGTCGCCGAATTCGCGGCGCAGAACCTTCAACCGGGCGATCTGGTCGAGCTGTTCCTGGGAGAGCGAGCCCTCGATGATGTTGCGCAGCCGCTTTTTTGTTTCGTCATTCACCAGCGGCAGCAGGGAACGGCAGACGGCGGGCGACAGGTCGGACCGCAGGCAGAGATCCTCGCGCAGCACCACGTCCTCGGTGGCATACTTGACGAAACTGAGCATCGTCTCGCGCGAGAGCTTGATCTCGCGGTTGCCGGCCAGGATCCGGTGCACCGGCCGGTCGCCCTTCTCGGCGATGGCGTCGGAGACTTCCGGCGAAAGATCGGTTCTGCGGGCGAGCACCTGCAGATGCGAATTGCTGAGCCGCTCGACGAAGTCGATCAGGTCTTCCTGGCTGAACACCGGGCTCTGGGCGAGAAGGGGCATGGCCACGCTAACCTCGTCCTCGGCGATCCTTCGGGCAAGTTCGGGAGGTGTGTTTGCCTGCGCGGCAAGCTTTTGCGCCAGCCGGGCCCGGTCCTTCGCGGAGCCGACGCCATAGAGCTTGATAATCACTTCGGCAAAGATGGCAAGTTCCCGATCGGTGCGCTCGTCGAGGTTGGCAATGACGAGTTCGCTCACCTGCGTAAACAGACGCTGGCGGGCTTCGTCCGTGCCTTCCATGGCAAGCTTGATCAAGGACTTTGGCATCCTTCCTCCTCTTCGGTCTACACTGCCGCCGATATTGTTAGTATTACGTTACCTGCTTGGGTAATGCAGTAGATTGCCCCTGCGTAAATTTGCAAAATTTGGTGATAAATCTGAAAAACACTGCCATTTCTGGTTATCGGCAAAGAGTTGCTACGATTAGCGGCTGTTATTCTTGATGTGATGTAAAAATTTTAATGAATTTCCGGCGAACCCTTTTCAGTGAGATGTTTTTCCCTATTGTCCTTGCCGGAGACCATGAGTTCACGCCCCAGGCCGATATTTGAAATGGAATGAATTTGACATGACGATCTTGCGCCTTTGTCTTATTGCCCTTTTTCTGGTGCAACTGACCCCGCTCTCGGCCCAGGAAGCGCCCGCTGCAGCAACTGCTGCCAGCAGTGCCGCACAGACAGACACAGGTCAGGCATCCGATATCGAGCAGGCCAACCAGGCCTTGATCAAGGTGTTGAACGATCCTGAAAGCCGGGCAGCCCTGATCGATCTACTGCAAAAAACCGATGGGTCGGCAGCGCAGACCGGAGGCGACAGCGCTGCCGCCCAGCAGCCGGCTGCAGCGGGGGAGACAGGTCAGTCAGCCACGCAGCCGCTGCATCAGGAGAATTTCGCGCTTCGGATCGGGGAATACACGCGAGTACTCGTCGACGATGCAGGTTTTCTGCTTGAGCAGGCGATGCGCTCTTTGAACGGTCTTGGCCTGATTGCGAGGGGCGAGATCCCGATCAAGTGGGAAAGGGCGCAGGAGATCTCGATCCAGGTCATTGTTGTCCTGATCGCAGCCTATGCGGGCTTTTTTGCGAGCCAGCTTGTCGCAAAACAGCTCTATCCGCGCATGTCTCTGCTGGCCCGCTATGGCGGCGGGCTGACCCGGAGTTTCGTTCTGGTTCTGACGTCGCTGGTCGATGCGGTTACTGTCGGCATCGGCTGGGCCGTCGGCAACGCGGCGGCGTTGTCCAGCTACGGTGGTTTCGTGACCGGGGTGACGCTGCCGGAGAGTCTCGCCCTCAATGCCTTCTTCCTCATCGGCATAGCGAATGTGTCGTTGCGGTTCGTCTTTGCCCCCGGACGCCCGGAGCTGCGCCTGCTTCCCTTCACCGACGAGAGTTCCCTTTACTGGTATCGGCGCTTGCGGCTGTTCATGTACTGGATCATCTTTGGGGTCTTCCTGGCCGTCCCGATCGCGAACATTGCCGTTTCCTTCGTTCTCGGCAACGCCCTGCGCTTTCTTGTCGTTCTTTTGGGCATGCTCTATCTCCTGGTGCTGGTTCACCGGAACAGGCAGAGGGTCTCGACCGGGGCAAACGATTACGCGCAGCATCTCAGCAGCGCGCTGGCCCGAAGAGGGCTGACGATGGCCGGCCGGTTCTGGCATCTGGCCGCCTACGGCTATATTGCCGCCGTCTTCATCATCTGGGTGACGCGTCCTTTCGATGCCACGACGATCATCCTGCGCGCCACCGGCCTCTCGATTCTGACGATCATGGCCGGCATGGCACTCTCCCTCGTGATGACAAGGGCGATCAAGGGCGGCATCCGTCTGCCCGAGGACGTCAACCGGACGCTGCCGGCGCTGCAATACCGGCTGAACGCCTTCGTGCCACGCCTTCTCAAGATCATTCGTTTCGCTGTCTTCCTCGCAACGGTTCTGCTGATCCTGGAAGTCTGGGGGGTGCTTACCGTCGTGGAGTGGTTCCTAACCGAGGCGGGTGTCGAGCTGCTCTCAAGCTACGGCTCGGCCTTTATGGTGCTGCTGGTTGCCTTTGTTGTCTGGCTGGCCGTGATGTCCTGGGTGGACCTGCGGCTACAGGAACGGTCCGGCCACATCGTGACCGCGCGGGAGCGGACGCTGTTCCAGCTGTTTCGCAACGCGTCGACCGTGGTCATCATCGTCATGGCCGCGCTGCTTTCCCTGTCGGAAATCGGCGTCGATATCGGCCCGCTCATCGCCGGTGCCGGCGTCGTCGGCCTGGCGATTTCCTTCGGTGCGCAGACGCTGGTGAAGGACATCATCACCGGAGCCTTCATTCAGATCGAGAACGCCATCAACGAAGGCGATGTCGTTACCGTTGCCGGGATCACGGGCACCGTCGAGGGCATTACGGTCCGGTCGCTGCGGATGCGCGACATTGACGGCACGACACATATCATTCCGTTCTCCTCCGTCGACATGGTCTCCAATTTCATGCGCGGCTTTTCCTACCACGTCGCCCTGATCGGGGTTGCCTACGACACGGACATCACGTTCGCCAAGGAGGCGATGCTGGAGGCGTTCCGGCGGCTGAAGGAAACCGACTTCGGGCCGAAGATCATCGGCGAATTCGAGATGCACGGCGTCACCAATTTCGGCGCGAGTTCCATCGATATCCGTGGCCGTATCAAGACGATACCGGGGGACCAGTGGTCTGTCGGGCGTGCCTATAACGAATTCGTCAAGCAGGTGTTCGACGAGCGCGATATCGAGATCCCGTTCCCGCAGGTCACCTATCACTCAGCCACCCCGCCCTTCGTCGAAGGTGGCAAGAAAGTGAAACAACGCGAGAAGCCGGAGGTCTCCAATGTCGTCTTCTCTGATGATGCGCCGCCGGACGATGGAGATAGATAGCAAAATCAACTGGTTGATTGATAAGTGCCCGAGAGGGGATGCCCCGGTACGGAGTAAAAGCCGTCCGGGGCGTTTTCATTCGGGCGCTCGAAAAATGTTGATTGAATTTCGAGAAGTTTCGTTTTAATTTCGCTTCACATCCAAATGCGCGACTACACACAAGCCGGGGACAGGTTCATGGCTGCGGATTACGATCTTCTGATCATCGGCGGGGGCATCAACGGAACGGGCATCGCCCGGGACGCCGTCGGCCGGGGCGCGACTGTCCTCCTGGTGGAAATGGGCGATCTTGCAGGAGCGACTTCTTCGGCGTCCACCAAGCTCATTCACGGCGGTCTGCGCTATCTGGAATATTACGAGTTCATGCTCGTGCGCAAAGCGCTGAAGGAGAGGGAAGTTCTCTGGCGGGCCGCTCCGCATATCGCTCATCCCCTGCGCTTCATCCTGCCCCATCACAAAGACCTGCGGCCTGCCTGGCTGCTGCGGCTCGGTCTCTTTCTCTATGACCATCTCGGCGGGCGTGAGCTGCTGCCGGCCACCAAGACCGTCCGCCTGGACCGGGCGCCGTTTGCACAGGGGTTGAAGAAGCTCTTCCGGAAGGGTTTTGAATATTCCGACTGCTGGGTGGACGATGCCCGGCTTGTTGTCCTGAACGCGCGCGATGCCGCCGACCGCGGCGCGGATGTCCTGACCCGCACCAAATGTGTCAGCGCACGCCGGGACGGCGACGTCTGGAAAGTGAGCCTGAAGGACCGGGCCACGGGCGAAGAGAAGACGGTGACCGCGAACGTGCTGGTCAATGCCGCCGGGCCCTGGGTTGCGGACATGCTGACGGGCGTGGTCGGGGCAAACAACAGTTCGAAGATCCGCCTCGTCAAGGGCAGCCACATCATCGTGCCGCGTCTCTTCGACCACGACCGCTGTTTCATCTTCCAGAATGGAGACGGCCGTATCGTCTTCACCATTCCCTATCAGGACGACTTCTCGGTGATCGGTACGACCGACGTGGATTTCGACGGCGACCTGGGCGAGGTCGAAATCTCACGGGACGAGATCGACTATCTCTGCAAGGCCGTCAGCGAGTATCTGGAAAAGCCGGTCACCCCGGCCGATGTCGTCAGCACCTATTCCGGCGTCAGGCCGCTCTTCGATGACGGTGCCAAGGACGCCAAGGCGGCCACGCGCGATTATGTGCTGGAACTCGACGGCGGTGGCGACAAGCCGCCGGTGCTGTCCGTTTTCGGTGGCAAGATCACGACGTACCGGGTGCTCGGCGAACAGGTTCTGGAAAAGCTGGAGCCCTATCTGCCGTTCAAGCGCGGGGTTTGGACTGCCTATGCGCCGCTGCCGGGCGGCGATTTCAGGGTGCAGGAATTCGGCACCGAAGTGGCGAAGCTGGAGACGGACTTTCCGTTCCTGGCAAAGAAATTCGCAACCCGCCTCATCCGTCAGTATGGCACGGATGCCCGCATGATCCTGGCGGAGGCGCAGCATCTGGACGATCTCGGCCGCTGCTTCGGGTACGATCTTTACGAGGCCGAGGTGAAGTGGCTGGTCGGCCGTGAATGGGCGCGCAGCGCAGAGGACATCCTGTGGCGGCGGACGAAGCTTGGTCTGAGGCTCAGCAAGGAGGAGGCTGCCGGGCTAAAGGACTACCTTGCCGGCTATCTTGCGCAAAAGTCCGGCGCTGCTGCATAGTTTTCAAAACACAACTGATGAGCTGCCGGCCGCGCCGGCAGCTTTCTTGACAGATAATATGGGGAGGTGCGCCATGGGCGGATGTGTTTTGGCGATTGACCAGGGCACGACGTCGAGCCGGGCAATTGTCTTCGGCGACGATTTCAGTCCGCTGAGCGTAGGTCAGCAGGAATTTCCGCAACATTTCCCGAAATCGGGTTGGGTCGAGCATTCCCCGGCCGACATCTGGACAAGCACGCTCCGGGTCTGCCGGGAGGCGATGGCCAGGACGCCGGAAGAGGGAGCTGCTGTCGCGGCCATCGGCATTACCAACCAGCGCGAGACAACCCTGGTCTGGGACCGGTCCACCGGCGAGCCTGTCTATAATGCCATCGTCTGGCAGGATCGCCGCACGGCGGACTTCTGCGCAAGGCTGCGCGGAGAGGGGCATGAAGCCACCTTTGCCGACAGGACGGGCCTGCTGCTCGACCCCTATTTTTCCGGCACCAAGATTGCCTGGATCCTCGACAACGTTGAGGGCGCCAGAGCCCGGGCGGAGCGCGGTGAGCTCGCCTTCGGCACGGTCGACACCTGGCTTATCTGGCAGCTGACCGGCGGCAAGGTGCATGCAACGGATGCCACCAATGCCTCGCGCACGCTGATCTACAATATCCACGACAATGCCTGGGATGCCGAACTGTGCCGGCTTCTCAACATTCCGCAGAGCCTGTTGCCGGAGGTGAAGGACAGCGCGGATGATTTCGGCATGACCGATCCGGAGCTCTTCGGGCGGGAAATCCCGATCCTTGGCGTCGCGGGCGACCAGCAGGCGGCGACGGTCGGACAGGCATGCTTCAAGCCGGGCATGGTGAAGTCCACCTACGGCACCGGCTGCTTTGCCATCATGAATACCGGCAAGACGCCGGTGAAATCGAACAACCGCATGCTGACGACGATCGCCTACCGGCTGAACGGCGAGACGACTTACGCACTGGAAGGTTCGATCTTCGTTGCCGGAGCTGCCGTGCAGTGGCTGCGCGACGGGCTCGGCCTCATCGAAAATGCGGGCGACACACAGGGCCTCGCCGAGGGCGCCGATCCGAATCAGGATGTCTACCTGGTGCCGGCCTTTGTCGGCCTCGGAGCGCCCTACTGGGATGCGGATGCCCGAGGGGCACTGTTCGGCCTGACGCGCAACACCGGCCCGAAGGAAATTGCCCGGGCGGTTCTGCAAAGCGTCGGCTACCAGACAAGCGACCTGGTGGAGGCCATGCAGGCGGACTGGCCGGATGCCGAACAGCCGGTGCTGAGGGTCGATGGCGGCATGACCGCTTCCGACTGGACCATGCAGTTTCTGGCCGACATTCTCGGCGCGCCGGTGGACCGGCCGACAGTCGCCGAGACCACCGCGCTTGGCGCGGCCTGGCTCGCCGGATCAAGGGCCGGAATGTGGCCGGGAGCCGACACGTTTTCGTCCAGGTGGAAGCTGCAAAAACGGTTCGAACCCCGGCTGGAGGAAAAAGAAAGGGCGCGTTTGCTGGCCGGTTGGAAAGACGCGGTCAAACGAACCCGCACTACGCAGGATTGAATGATTGAAAGGCTCTCGTTTTTTCGAGAGCCTTTTGTTTTCAGCAATTTATTCAAGCCTTGAAAATTGCTGCCGTTACGGTATTTGTTTTCAATAAGTAAACTCCGATGCGTTAAAAATTTACGGCAGCATCGCTTACCTAGCAAAAAAATTTCAAAAACTGAGCCAAATTAGAAATATGTTGGCAGTTGATTTTCTGCCAAAAAGACGCCTTAGTTTGCGCTGGCTTGGGCTTAACTCCATTGCACGAACCAACGATGCAAGGCCCAGCTCTTCATCAAGGGGAGAACAGTTTGATGAATTTCCAAAAAACCTTGAAGGCAACCCTTCTTGGCGCCAGCCTTGCTGTGATTGCAGCAACGGGTGCGAACGCAAAAAACCTGGTTTATTGCTCCGAAGGTTCGCCTGAAGGCTTCGATGCCGCGCTCTACACCGCCGGCACCACGTTCGACGCTTCTTCCAAGCCGATCTACAACCGGCTTGTCGAGTTCAAGCGCGGCACGACCGAAGTGCTTCCGGGCCTGGCAGAAAGCTGGGAAGTCTCCGAAGACGGCCTGGAATACACTTTCAAGCTGCGCCAGGGTGTGAAGTTCCACACCACCAGCTTCTTCACGCCGACCCGCGATTTCAACGCCGACGATGTGATCTTCACCTTCGAGCGCCAGCTGAAGGACGACAATCCGTGGCATGAATACACCGCCGGCACCGCGTGGGAGTATTTCGACGGCATGTCCATGCCGGACCTGATCAAGAGCATCGACAAGGTCGATGACTACACGGTCAAGTTCGTGCTGAACCGTCCGGAAGCACCGATGATCGCCAACCTGGCGATGGACTTCGCATCGGTCGTCTCCGCTGAATATGCCGCGCAGCTCGAAGCTGCCGGTACCAAGGAACAGCTGAACCAGCAGCCGGTCGGCACCGGCCCGTTCGCTTTTGTCGGCTACCAGAAGGACGCCGTGATCCGCTATGCGGCCCATGCCGACTACTGGGGTGGCAAGCAGCCGGTCGACAACCTGATCTTCGCGATCACTCCGGACGCAGCCGTGCGCCTGCAGAAGCTGAAGGCCGGCGAATGTCACGTCATGCCGTACCCGGCACCGGCGGACATTGCCGACATCAAGGCAGACGAAAGCCTGACGCTGATGGAACAGCAGGGCCTGAACGTCGGTTACCTCGCCTACAACGCCAAGCAGGCTCCGTTCGACAAGCCGGAAGTCCGCAAGGCGCTGAACCACGCCATCAACAAGCAGGCGATCCTTGACGCCGTGTTCCAGGGCTCCGGCCAGGCTGCGAAGAACCCGATCCCGCCGACCATGTGGTCCTACAACGACGCGGTCGAGGACGACGACTTCAACCCGGAACTGGCCAAGGAAATGCTGGCAGCTGCCGGCGTGTCCGACCTGTCCATGAAGATCTGGGCAATGCCGGTGCAGCGTCCGTACAACCCGAATGCCCGCCGCATGGCGGAAGTCATTCAGGCCGACTTCGCGAATATCGGCGTCAATGTCGAGATCGTTTCCTACGAATGGGGTGAATACCTGTCCCGTTCCAAGGATGTCGATCGCGACGGTGCCGTTCTGCTCGGCTGGACTGGCGACAATGGCGATCCGGACAACTTCCTGGCCGTTCTGCTCGGCTGTGACGGCGTCGGCGGTTCCAACCGCGCCCAGTGGTGCAACGAAGAGTTCGACAGCCTGATCAAGAAGGCCAAGACCGTGACCGACAAGGCAGAGCGCACGAAGCTCTACGAAGAGGCTCAGGTGGTCTTCAAGGAGCAGGCTCCGTGGGCAACCATCGCTCACTCCGTCGTCTTCATGCCGATGTCCTCCAAGGTCTCCGGCTACGTCATGGACCCGCTCGGTGGTCACTGGTTTGACGGCGTGGACATCGCGGAGTAAATCCGCCTAACTTAAAGGAGGCGCTGGCAGCAATGCCGGCGCCTTCGGACATTCAGACCGGCGGATTCTCTCCTTGTCACTAGGTCGGTTCCGCTGGTTCTTCATATCTGGAACCTGACATGCTTCGCTTTCTTCTAGGTCGACTCGGCCTGTTGATACCGACATTCATCGGCGTCACCCTCGTCGCCTTTTCGTTTATCCGCATGCTGCCCGGCGACCCGGCAGAGCTTCTCGCCGGCGAGCGCGGAATTTCCGATGAACGAAGGGCTCAGGTCCTTGGCCAGCTCGGCTTCGACAAACCGCTCTGGCAACAATATCTCGACTATGTCGCCGGCATCTTCCAAGGGGACCTTGGAACGTCCTTCGTTTCCAAGAAGCCTGTGCTCGACGAGTTCCTGACGCTGTTCCCGGCAACGGCCGAACTGGCCCTTTGCGCGATCATCATCGCGGTTTGCCTCGGTATCCCCGCGGGCATCTTCGCTGCCGTGAAGCGTGGTTCCGTCGCCGACCAGGCGATCATGGGCACCGCGCTGGTCGGCTATTCGATGCCGATCTTCTGGTGGGGCCTGCTCCTGATCATCCTCTTTTCCGGCATTCTCGGATGGACGCCCGTCTCGGGCCGCATCTCGCTGATGTTCTTCTTCCCGCAGGTCACCGGTTTCATGCTGATCGACAGTTTGCTCTCCGGAGAAAAAGGCGCGTTCCTGTCGGCGGTCCGTCACCTGATCCTGCCTTCGATCGTGCTGGCCACGATCCCGATGGCGGTGATTGCCCGCCAGACCCGGTCCGCGATGCTCGAGGTCCTGGGGGAAGACTATGTGCGCACGGCGCGTGCCAAGGGCTTGCCGCCGCGCTCTGTCATCGGCCTGCATGCGCTGCGCAACGCGCTTATTCCGGTGGTCACGACCATCGGCCTCCAGGTCGGTGTGCTGCTGGCCGGTGCGATCCTGACGGAAACCATCTTTTCCTGGCCGGGCATCGGCAAATGGCTCGTCGACAGCATTTCCCGCCGCGACTATTTCGTCGTGCAGGGCGGGCTGCTGCTGATCGCGGGCATCATCATGCTGGTCAATCTGATCGTGGACGTGCTCTACGGCCTGATCAATCCGCGCATCCGCCACAATTGAGCCGGGGACAAGAACAATGACAATGACCTCGCCGGCCGCCAAGGCCGATACCGCCAAACTCCAAGCGGAAAGCCGCAACGCCACCAAGGCGCAGCTGAAAGAGTTCTGGTACTACTTCTCGCAGAACAAGGGCGCGGTTGTCGGCCTTGTGGTCTTCATGCTGCTGGTGCTCATGGCGGTGTTCGCGCCACTGATTGCGCCGCACAGCCCGGATTTCCAGTACCGTGACAGTTTCCTCGTGCCACCGGTCTGGGAAGACGGCGGCAAGGCTGCATTCCTTCTGGGTACGGATGCCGTCGGCCGCGATATCCTGTCGCGCCTGATTTACGGTGCCCGCTTCTCGCTGTTCATCGGTGTCGTCGTCGTCACGATCGCCCTGGTGGGCGGTGTCGTCATCGGCCTCGTCGCCGGTTACATGCGCGGCATGACCGACACGCTGATCATGCGCGTCATGGACATCATCCTGGCCTTTCCGTCGCTGCTGCTGGCTCTGGTGCTCGTTGCCATCCTGGGGCCGGGGCTGATCAATGCCATGATCGCGATCGCCATCGTGCTACAGCCGCATTTCGTCCGCCTGACCCGCGCCGCCGTCCTTGGCGAGCGTACCCGAGACTATGTGGTCGCCGCGAAGGTTGCCGGTGCCGGCCACATGCGGCTGATGTTCAAGACAATCCTGCCGAACTGCCTGGCACCGCTGATCGTTCAGGCGACGCTGTCCTTCTCCAACGCGATCCTGGATGCGGCAGCCCTCGGCTTCCTCGGCATGGGCGCGCAGCCGCCCACACCCGAATGGGGCACGATGCTCGCCGAAGCGCGTGAGTTCATCCTGCGCGCCTGGTGGGTCGTGACGTTCCCGGGCCTTGCGATCCTCATCACCGTTCTTGCCATCAACCTGGTCGGCGACGGCCTGCGCGATGCGCTCGACCCGAAGCTGAAGAGGAGCTAAGCGATGCCGCTTCTTGAAATCAGAAACCTCAAGGTCGAGTTCGACACCGCCAAGGGGCCGTTCAAGGCACTCGACGGCGTCGACTACACGGTCGATGCCGGCGAAGTCCTGGCGATCGTCGGCGAATCCGGCTCCGGCAAGTCCGTTGCGATGCTCGCGACCATGGGCCTGTTGCCGAACACGGCGACGATCACCGCCGACAAGATGGAATTCGAGGGTCTCGATCTGCGCACCCTGTCCGCAAAGGACCGGCGCCGCGTGATCGGCAAGGACATCTCGATGATCTTCCAGGAGCCGATTGCCAGCCTCAATCCGTGCTTCACGGTCGGCTTCCAGCTTGGCGAAACTTTGAAGACGCATATGGGCCTCAAGGGCCGTCAGGCGAAGGACCGTGTGGTGGAACTGCTGACCTCCGTCGGCATTCCGAACCCGGCGGACCGGTTGTCGGCCTTCCCGCACCAGATGTCGGGCGGCCAGTGCCAGCGCGTGATGATCGCCATGGCGATTGCCTGTTCGCCGAAGCTGCTGATCGCCGACGAGCCGACGACTGCTCTCGATGTGACCATCCAGAAGCAGATCCTCGATCTGCTGGTGAAGCTGCAGCAGAAGTCCGGCATGGGCCTCATCATGATCACCCACGACATGGGTGTTGTGGCCGAGACCGCCGACCGCGTCATCGTGCAATACAAGGGCCGCAAGATGGAGGAGGCCGACGTGCTCTCTCTCTTCGAAAGCCCCAAGAACCCGTATACCAAGGCGCTGCTTTCGGCCCTGCCGGAAAATGCCACCGGCGACCGTCTGCCGACAGTCAGCGACTTTGCTGAAGCGGGAGGATTTTAAGTTATGTCTGGCGATGTGATCCTCAAGGTCCGCGACCTTTACCGCACCTATGACATCAAGGGCGGCATGTTCAGGAAGGCCTCCACCCTGACCGCCGTCAAGGGCGTCAACCTGGATGTGGAACGCGGCACGACGCTTGCCGTCGTCGGCGAAAGCGGCTGCGGCAAGTCGACCCTTGCCCGCATGCTGACCATGATCGACGCGCAGTCTTCCGGCAGCATCGAGATCGACGGCCTGCCGATCGATATCTCGCAAACCGGCATTTCGCGGGAAATGCGCCAGAAGGTGCAGATCGTCTTCCAGAACCCCTATGGTTCGCTGAACCCGCGCCAGAAGATCGGGCACGTCCTGGAAGAGCCGCTGCTTCTGAACACCACCATGCCGGCCGCCGAACGGCGGGACCTGGCGCTGGAAATGCTGATGAAGGTGGGCCTGCAGCCGGAACATTACGGCCGCTATCCGCACATGTTCTCCGGCGGTCAGCGTCAGCGCATCGCGATTGCCCGCGCCATCATGATGAAGCCGAAGCTGCTGGTGCTCGACGAGCCGGTTTCCGCGCTGGACCTTTCCGTCCAGGCGCAGATCCTGAACCTGCTGGCGGACCTTCAGGAAGAGATGGGCCTTACTTACGTCTTCATCTCCCACGACCTGTCGGTGGTGCGCTACATCGCCGACAAGGTGATGGTGATGTATTTCGGCGAAGTGGTCGAATACGGCACGCGGGACGAGGTCTTCGGCAATCCGCAGCACAGCTACACCAAGACCCTGTTCGCGGCGACGCCGAATGCGGATGTCGAAAGCATCAGGAAGCGACTGGCGGCGAAGGCGGCCTAACTCCGGGCAACCGGAGATATCCAGGTTCGCTTGAATGCGTTAGGCTCCCGAAGGATGACTTCGGGAGCCTTTTCATGCCGGCCATTACCGATACGAACCGCAAATGGTGGCTGCTTGGTGCCGTCAGCTGCGTGCTGGGGCTGGTGCTGCTGGACGAAACGGTCGTCGGCATCGCTCTTCCGACCATCCAGAAGGAATTTGCGCTTTCCAACAATGAAGCGCATTGGGTGGTGAATGCCTATCTCCTGACCTTTGCCTGTTTTGTTGCCGTCGGCGGCAAGCTCGCCGATCTCTACGGCGTGTTGCGTGTCTTCCTCATCGGACTGACGGTGTTTGCACTTTGCTCGGTTGCCTGCGGTTTTGCTCCGTCCGGCGGGGTTCTGATCGCTGCCCGGGCGTTGCAGGGCGTCGGAGCGGCGATCATCTTTCCGATCTTTCTTGCCATGGTCACCATGACCTTCGAAAAGAATGTGCGCGGGGCGGCCATTGCAACGACGGGTGCCGTCGGCACGACCTTCCTCGCGCTCGGCCCACTTGTCGGCGGTCTCTTTACCGACTTCCTGTCCTGGCGCTGGATTTTCTGGATCAATCCGGTCGTGTCGATCGCCGTCGCGGCCGTCATCACGCTCTCCTGGCGCGACATGCGGCGGCCCGCCGGCCAGCGGATCGACTGGGCCGGACTGATGCTGATCGCGGCCGGCATGTTCTGCCTCGTGTATGCGCTGATGGAAGCCGACGGTCTCGGCTGGGGCAGCCCGGTCATTTTGGCGCTGCTCGCCGCCGGCATTTTGCTGCTGGGTCTCTTCTGGCGGGTGGAAGGCCGGCTGGAGGCTCCGCTTGTCGAGGTCAAGCTGTTCTCCAGCCCGGTCTTCTCGGGCAGCAACCTGACCATCTTCACGGCGCAGTACGCCAAGATGCCGCTGTTTGTCTTCGTCGCCCTTTATGCGCAAACGGATCTGAAACTCAGTCCGTTCCTGGCGGGTGTCGTGGTGATGCTGGCACCCGCGCTGCAGCCTTTCACGGCGGCGGTCTGCGGCCGCCTGGCGGACAAGATCCCGAAACGGAGCCAGGTCCTGTTCGGTCTCGGCATTCTCTCGGTATCCTTCCTGTGGCTGGTGGCGACGCAAGCGGCGAACAATGTCTATCTGTTCGCGCCAGGTCTGCTGGTGGCTGGCCTTGCCTTTCCGTTCCTGTTCACTCCGACCCGGGCGGCAATTTCGGAAGCTTTGCCGGCACACAAGCACGGGCAGGGCGGCGGCATCGCCATGACGTCGCAGACCATCGGCGGGACGGTCGGTCTGGCGGTCTCCAGCGCGGCCTTCGCCATCGGTGGCTATGGCCTGGTCTTCGCGCTGACGGCGCTGCTTGCGGCGCTTGCCTACGTCTACGCCTTCTTTGCCTTCCGCAACGTGTAGCAGAAATTCCGAAAATGCCGGTTGCATTATTCGTTATTTCGAGTATTCTCGAATTATGGAAAAAGAAGACGCCCTGAACGCCTTGGCAGCGCTCGGTCAGGAAACGCGCCTCGACGTCTTTCGCCTTCTGGTGAAAGCCGGAAAAGAAGGCATGACCGCCGGTGCCATTTCAGATGCGCTCGATGTGCGTCCGAATACCCTGTCGACCCACCTGGGCGCCCTGTCCCGGTCCGGTCTCGTGCGGGCTGAACGGGACGGGCGTTCGATCTGTTATCGCGCAAGCCTGGAAACCATGCAGGTTCTCGTGACCTATCTGCTGCAGGACTGCTGTGGCGGAAATCCGGAGCTGTGCGCACCGATCGCATCCATGGCGGCGAGCGCCGGATGCCGTACGGACGATGCCTGCTAAAGCTTGGCAAAAGGTGGGATTTTTATGCGGAATGCTCTTATTCTTTGCACGGCCAATTCGGCACGTTCGGTTTTAGGCGAAGCGTTGTTGCGCCATCTTGGCCAGGGCCGGTTCCAGACTTTCTCCGCCGGCTCAACGCCGAGGGGAACCGTCAACCCGGATGCACTCGCCTGCCTGAGGCGCCACGGTCTGCCGTCGGACGGCTTCCGCTCCAAGAGCTGGGAAGAGTTCGCCGGCGTGGACGCACCCAAAATGGATCTCATCATCACCGTCTGCGACAACGCCGCGGGGGAAGCCTGCCCGGTCTGGCCGGGACATCCGCTGGTCGTGCATTGGGGTATCCCGGATCCGGCGAGTGTGGACGGGGACGATGCTGCCCGAGGCGCTGCCTTCGACCTTGCCTACGAGCGCCTGGAACGCCGGATCAACAGCATGCTGGCACTTGGTGACGATGTCTTTACGGCGCCGGACGGCAAGGCCCGCCTGACTGCCATCGGTGCAACTGCCGACAACCAGGATCTCACGCATGTCTGACTTCACGCTTTCCCGGCGGCTGACCGCCGAGGCGCTCGGCACCGCCATGCTCGTCGGCACGGTCGTCGGCTCCGGCATCATGGCCGACAAGCTCTCCGACGATGTCGCCGTCTCGCTGCTCGGCAACACCCTCCCGACCGGAGCCATCCTTGTGGTGCTGATCACCATTCTCGGGCCGATCTCCGGGGCCCATTTCAACCCGGCCGTCACCTTCGTCTTCTGGCTGCGGCGCGAACTGGCGCTGGCGGTCGCCGCAGCCTATGTCGGCGCACAGATCCTGGGCGGCATCTGTGGTTCGCTTGTCGCCCATGTGATGTTCGAGCTGCCCGTCCTGCAGGCTTCGGAAACCGTTCGCACGGGCGGAGGGCAATGGGTGGCGGAAGTGGTGGCGACTTTCGGGCTGCTGGCAAGCATCCTCGCCGGTATCCGCTTCAATGCGGCGGCCGTGCCCTGGCTGGTCGGGCTTTATATCACCGCTGCCTACTGGTTCACCGCCTCGACATCCTTTGCCAATCCGGCCGTCGCGATCGCGCGCAGTTTCACCAACACCTTCTCCGGCATCCGGCCGGTTGACCTGCCGGGTTTCATCGCGGCGGAGCTTGCCGGAGCCGTCCTGGCGTTGGTGCTGTTTTCCTGGCTTCTGAAATCGAGCACCGCGAAAAGATAAGCTTCTGGAAAGCGTGTCACGTTCATTCGAATTCACGTAACCCGCTTTCTCTCTCTTTTTGAAGCACGTCCTGCTGCGAAAAACCGGTACCCGCTTTTTCGCGACGCGCTCTAGCCGACGCCGCTCACGAGGGTGGTGGCCTGGCGGCGCAGATACAGCATGAGGTTTTCCGCATGGTCCATGGCGGCGTTGACGTCGCCCTGGGCGATGGCGCGCATCACCTCCATGTGGCTCCAGGCGGCAGGATTGAGATCCGCCTCGCCGAAGTGCCGGTACCAGAACCGGCGGCTCTGGGTCTGAAGCGGAGCGAGCGCCTGGGTCGCGAAGGGATTGCAGGCTGCCGCCGCGACGGCCTCGTCGAAGGCCTTGTCCAGGCGCAGGTAGGTCTCGACCTCGGCGCCGGCGGCAGCTTCCCGCATATCAACGGCGATGGTCTCCAGTGTCTTCCGCTCTGCCTTGCTGGCTAGCCTCGCTGCCAGGCCCGCGACAAGGCGCTCCAACGCATGACGCGCCTCGAGCACCTTGATGAAATCGGACGGGTTCATCTCGGCGACGATGATGCCGAGCCGCGGACGGATGGTCAGCAGACCTTCCCAGCTGAGCCGCTGGATCGCCTCGCGAATGGGAGTCCGGCCAAGACCCAGGCGGTGGGTGAGCGAGGCTTCGGTGATGGCAGCCCCCGGCCGCAGTTTCAGGGTGACAATGTCTTCCTCCAGCCGGCGATAGGCGAGGGCGGATTGACTGCGGTCTGCCGTCATCGGTTTGGCTTTCGTATAGTTTTGATCTTCTTCTGATATATCAGAGGCGGGTCAAGATGGCGACACTCTCGGTCAATTCGCTGCGACCCTGAAACGCTTGATGGCCTGTGACGGCAAAGCACTTGCCGTCGGGCTGCAAATAAGCTCTGACATGGGGAGATTTTTGGCGAAAACCCCACTGCACCAATAGCAAGTGCAATGACCTTCGCGCGAACAAGCGCCACGGAAGGGCTTTTGAATGAGCAAGGGATACGTCCATGTCCTCGGAGCGGGCATTGTTGGTCTGGCGGCAGCCGCCAGCCTCGTCCAGCGGGGCTACAAGGTTACGGTGCTGGACCGGGAAGGGCCGGCGGCAGGCGCCAGCCAGGGCAATGCCGCCGCCATCGCCTGGACAGACGTGGCGCCCATGGCCTCGCCGGGGCTTTGGAAACAGGCGCTCAAATGGCTTGCCGATCCGCTCGGGCCGCTTGCCGTGCGCCCGGCCTATGCCTTGCAGATCCTGCCCTGGATGCTGCGCTTCCTGGCAGCCTCCAACTCCGCCCAGGTGGCGCGGGGCACGCGGGCACTGGTCGCGCTGAACGGTGCGGCGCTGCCCGCATGGGAAAGGCTGTGGTGGGTCTCCGGCACACACAACCAGGTGCGACGGGACGGCTGTCTGGAGCTCTTCGACACGGAAGCCTCCCTCCGGTCCTGCCGCGCCGGCTGGGACGAGCAGCGGCACTATGGCGTCCGCGTCGAGGAACTGAGTTCAGACGCCTTGCGGGAGATCGAGCCGGATCTTTCGGACCGGGTCGTTGGCGGCGCGCTGGTGCCGGATTGGGTGCAGGTGGACGAGCCGAAAGTGCTGTGCCTGACGATAGCGGACTGGCTGAAAGCCGAAGGTGTCGAGTTCAAGACCGGCGAAGCCGACCGTCTGGTTCCGCGTCCCGATGGCTGCGACATTCTGCTGAAGGACGGCAAACAGATGTCCGCGGGCAAGCTGGTGCTTGCCTGCGGTGCCTGGTCCGGACGGCTCGCGCGCCAGCTTGGCGACCGCATTCCGCTCGACACGGAGCGCGGCTACAACATCACGGTTCCCCAGCCGGGCGTACGGGTGAACCGCATGATCATGCTGCCGGGGCATGGGTTTGTGATGACGCCGCTATCGACCGGTCTTCGTGTCGGCGGCGCGGTCGAATTCGGCGGACTGCACCTGGCGCCGAACTGGAAGCGGGTCGATGCCATGGTGGCAAAAGCGCGGTTGTTCTATCCGAAACTGGACGCAGAAGGCGGAACGCGCTGGATGGGCTTCCGGCCGTCGCTGCCGGACAGCCTGCCGGTGATCTCGCCGGCGTCGCGGCACGAGCATATCTTCTATGCCTTCGGCCACGCCCATCACGGCCTGACCCAGTCGGCGATCACAGGAGAGGTCATAGCCGACATGATCGACGGTATGCGCCCGTCGATCGACCCGGCTCCGTACCGGGCGGACCGGTTTTGAGGTGGAAGTAACCTGGGGTAATTGCGACACTTCAAGATTGTGACGATGTCATCGTTGGGCGGATTGAAAGCAGTCTTTGGAAAGGCTTTAAGCCAACTCAGGCGTCACCCCGGGCGACCGAAGGGAGGCCCGGGGCCTACTCGTTTCCAGCGAGCTGCGACGGACAACAAGTTGTGACGAAAAGTCCGGCGTATCGGCAAGCGGCACAGCGAGTGGGCCCCGGATCTTCGCTTCGCTCGTCCGGGGTGACGGCTCACCTGTTTTAATGCAGAGACACCGCGAAACTCACACCTGCGGCATCGGCGAGTGGCCGGCCTTGCGGTATCGACGGTCGAGCCGCAGGGTGTAGATGGCAAAGACAACCCAGCTTGTGTGGAAGACCAGCCCGGCGAGGATGACGAACCATCCGGGGATCGGACCGATGGCGGCGCGCTGGAAGGCTTCCGCGAAACTCGTCAGCGGCACCGGGTGGATGGCGACCTTGCCGTAATAGGCGACCGCCTGGATCGCCAGGATCCAGGAATAGTTCGATCTCAGCCGCCGTCCCGCCGCCCGCAACAGGGAGATATGGTAGTGCGGCATCTCGTAGTCTTCGGCAAGCAACCGCGCCCAGCGGCCGTCGACCGGCACCTTGCGGCCATGGAGAATGGGGGCATAGAGATCGGACTCCAGCAGCCGGGCACGGGCGCGGAACATGTTGTAATAGCGGTAGCGGCGCGCTTCGAAGACCAGGAAAACGGATACGAGCAGACCAACCAGAACCATCGGCAGCGGCGACGCCTCGACGTTGGAAAAGGTCGCCGACAACGCGATGCCGGTGGTGACGACGGCCCAGTTGGTGGTGTTGTCGAGACGGGTGCGCCAATGGGTGCTGCGGAACACCTCGGCGCGATAAAGATGCGCCAGGGCGGTCAGCGTGCCGGAATCCATGTCCTGCTTGGGCCACTCCTTCGGAGCATCTTCCTCGCTCATGCGCCTAGCCTCGCATGTGTGTCTTTAAAAGAACTTAGGGCTGATTTGCGCGATGGTCGAGCCCCCGCAAAACCATTCGGGGATTGGTGTCGCCGTCCGGCGGCAAAGGACGCTGGACGGCGAAGCAAATCACTTCCGCTTCTTGTTCATGGCCGCAGCCAGTGCCGCCGCCAGGGCATTGTTGCCGCCATCCCCGCCGGAGGTTTTCGGTGCTCCGCCCTGCGGCCGGTTTCCGCCCGGGCCGTGGTTGTTCGGCCCGCGCCCGCCCTGCGGACGATTGCCACCCGGGCCGCGTCCGCCTGCGCCGCCCCGGTCCTGGACCGCACGTTCACGCTGGCCCTGGTAATCGACAGCGGACTTCATGGTCATGGAGATGCGCTTGCGCGGCACGTCCACTTCCAGGATGGTCACCTTGACGATGTCGCCGGCCTTGACGACCTTGTGCGGGTCGTCGACGAAACGGTCCGCCAGCTGGGACACATGCACCAGCCCGTCCTGGTGCACGCCGACATCGACGAACGCCCCGAAATTGGTGACGTTGGTAACCGTGCCTTCCAGCTTCATGCCCGGCTTCAGGTCGGAGATTTCCTCGACGCCTTCCTGCAGTGCGGCGGTCTTGAACTCCGGACGCGGGTCGCGGCCCGGCTTTTCCAGTTCCGACAGGATGTCCCTGACCGTCGGCAGACCGAATTTCTCATCGGTGAATTCTGACGGATCGAGGCCTTTCAGCAGCGAGGCATCGCCCATGATCTGGCGCACGTCCCGGCCACACGCCTTCACGATGCGTTTTGCCAGCGGATAGGCTTCCGGGTGCACGGAAGAGGCGTCCAGCGGCTCCTTGCCGTCGTTGATGCGCAGGAAACCGGCACAAAGCTCAAAGGCCTTGGCGCCGAGGCGCGGCACTTCCTTCAGCTGCGAGCGGCTGTTGAAACGGCCGATGGAGTCCCGGTGTTCGACAACGGCCTTGGCAAGGCTGTCGGAGAGGCCGGAAATACGCGACAGCAAGGCCGGGGAGGCGGTGTTGAGATCCACACCGACGGCGTTCACGGCATCTTCCACCACCGCGTCGAGGGCGCGGGCAAGCCGGGTCTGGTTGACGTCGTGCTGGTACTGGCCGACGCCGATGGATTTCGGCTCGATCTTGACGAGTTCGGCCAGCGGGTCCTGCAGGCGGCGGGCGATGGAGGCCGCACCGCGCAGCGACACGTCGACATCCGGCATTTCCTTCGCCGCCAGTTCGGAGGCGGAATAGACCGAGGCGCCGGCCTCGTTGACGATGACCTTCACCGGCCGCTGCGCTGCCGGAATGTCGGCCAGCACATCGCCGGCCAGCTTGTCGGTCTCGCGGCTGGCGGTGCCGTTGCCGATGGCAATCAGGCCGACCTTGTGTTTGGCAATCAGGGCCAGCAGTGCCGCGCGGGAGCCGGAGACGTCGTTGCGCGGCTGGAACGGATAGATGGTGGCCGTCTCCACCAGCTTGCCGGTCGCATCGACGACGGCAACCTTGACGCCGGTGCGGATGCCGGGATCGAGGCCGAGCGTCGACTTGGCACCGGCGGGTGCGGCCAGCAGCAGGTCTTTGAGGTTGCGGGCAAAGACCTGGATCGCCTCTTCCTCGGCCTTGTCGCGCAGGACGCCCATCAGGTCGAGTTCCAGGTGCAGCGCCAGCTTCACCTTCCAGGCAAAGCGCGCGGCTTCCATCAGCCACTTGTCAGCGGGACGGCCCCGGTCGGCGATGGCATAGGTGTCGGCAACCATCTTCACCGCCGGCAGCAGCGGTGAGACGTCGTCGGCATCGACAGTGAGATCGACGGAAAGAACGCCTTCGTTGCGGCCGCGGAACAGGGCCAGTGCACGGTGGCTCGGGATCTTCGACCATTGTTCGGAATAGTCGAAATAGTCGGCGAATTTGGCGCCCTTGTCGGCCATGCCGTCGATCAGCTTCGACTGGACGACACCGCGTTCCTCGACATAACGGCGAAGACGGCCGACCAGCCCGGCATTTTCGGCAAACCGTTCCATCAGGATCTGGCGGGCACCGTCGAGGGCGGCCTTGGTGTCGGCGACCTCCTTGGCCGGATCGACAAATGCGGTGGCTTCCGCTTCCGGATCCTTCGTCGGATCGCCAAGCAGCAGGTCAGCGAGCGGTTCCAGACCGGCCTCGCGGGCGATCTGCGCCTTGGTGCGGCGTTTCTTCTTGAAGGGGAGGTAAATGTCCTCAAGCTGCGATTTGGTGTCGGCCGCCTGGATGCCGGCGACGAGGTCGGGGGTCAGCTTGCCCTGTTCGTCGATGGATTTGATGATCGCGGCGCGGCGGTCCTCCATCTCTCGCAGGTAGACCAGGCGCTCTTCCAGCTTGCGCAGCTGGGTATCGTCGAGGCCGCCGGTCGCCTCCTTGCGGTAGCGGGCGATGAAGGGCACGGTCGAGCCTTCGTCGAGCATCTGGACCGTCGCGTTGACCTGCCCGGCCTTGCAGCCGATTTCATCGGCGATCCGGTTGGCGATGCGCAGCGCGATCTCGGCCGGCAGCAATGTCTTTGTGGAGGTCTGGTTCAGGTCGGTTGTCGGTTCGGTGGCCATTTACGCGGGTGCTTTCAATGGTGAAAATCTGAGCCGCAGACGATAATCCGCCTCAAGGGAGCGGAAAAGAGACCGGGGCACTCCGTCCACCGGCAAATGCCGATTGACCTGCATGAGCGCGCCGGACCAGGTGCCATTTTACCCAATGAAGAGCCCGATCGGCCGGTTTCTTGCAAATAATTGCATTTGGACTACACTCATTGGTTGAAATTAGGGTGGTTCCTGTACGGATTGCAACAAATTGCGTATTTTCCAATCGGGAAGAGTGGTTATTCTTTAAGCAGAGCACCGTGGTCGAGTGGGCTCCCGTGCGAAAATGACAGCACGCGGATCGGCTGGCGGCAACCGTTCTACCGGGATTGATTTTCGAACCAGATATGCGGCGCAGACTGGAATGACAATCCAAGCTGGAACGACTGGGAAACGCGGTTTGTTATAGGGAGTACAGACCGATGGCACGCGGGCGGCCGAGAAAGATTAATACCCGGGATGCGCTTCACTCCGTGATGATCGCCTTCTGGCAGAACGGTTACTCGGGCACGTCGATGAGCGAGCTCTCCGAAGTTTCCGGCATGGCGAAGCCGGGGCTCTATGCCGCCTTCGGCGACAAGGAGTCCATGTTCGAAAAGGCATTGCTGCACTATTTCGAGAATTACGGCGGTCCGGTCTTTGCCAGGCTTAATCGGGCCGAGAAAAACGTCATTGACGATTTCCGGGATTTTCTGGGTGCGGTTGCCGACCTGTCGGTCGACACAAATACCCCTGCCGGATGTTTTCTCGTCAATGCCCTGGTCGATTGCACCTATGGCACAGACCGTCACCGGGAAGTGGTGACCGGCCTTCGTGAGAGCCGCTACAACGCCATCCGGGAGCGTGTTCTGAAGGCGGTTGCCGCGGGTGAGATGCCTGATGATACGGATGTCGACCGGACGGCGACCTTTGTCGATGGACAGTTTTCGGCGGTCGCATTGCTCGGGCGCAGCGGCAGCACCGGGGCGGATCTGAAGACATTTGTCGAGACCGCGCTGCAAGCCTTGCCCGGATACAGCGTCTTGTCCGGTTTCGACGAGCCCGACCGGCCAGCTCCTATTTTACGACAGTAATCCGTTCCGCCGCCCTTGTGACGGCGGTATAGAGCCAGCGGCTCTTGTGTTCGCGGAAGGCCCAGCTTTCGTCGAAGAGCACGACGCTGTCCCATTGCGAGCCCTGCGCCTTGTGGACGGTCAGGGCATAGCCGTAGTCGAACTCCTCGGCCTTGCGGCGAATGGCGTAGGGAATGGCCTCGGCGCCTTCCTCGAACATGGCCGGCAGCACCTTTACCTTCACCGCTGTCCGGGAGAGTTCGTCTTCGGAGGTGACGTCGAAGCGCAGCGTGTTGCCGCGTGGCGGGCGCAGCTGTTTTACTGTCCAAAGGCCGCCGTTCAACAGGCCCTTGGTCTTGTCGTTCCTGAGGCACACCAGCTTGTCGCCGACGGCCGGCATCGGCGTGGTGAAGTCCTTCAGTTCGCGGATGCGGGCATTATAGAGCCGGCGGGTCTTGTTGGTGCCGACCAGCACCTGGTCTGCAGCCAGGATCTGGTCCTTGTCGATCTCGCGGCGGTGAATGACCTTGCTCTCACCGAAAATGCCGTAGTCGAGCCCGCCACCGTCCCGGATTGTCATGGACATGCGCACGATCGGATTGTCCTGGGCCTGGCGGTGGACTTCCGTCAGCATCACGTCCGGCTCGGCCTCGGTGAAATACCCGCCGCCCTTGACCGGCGGCAGCTGTGCCGGGTCGCCGAGCACGAGGACTGGCGTGCCGAAGGACAGAAGATCTTTGCCGAGTTCCTCGTCCACCATGGAGCATTCGTCGATGACGATCAGGCTGGCGGTTGCCGCCTGGCTGTCCCGTTTGATCGCGAACTGCGGCCCGGCATCGTCGTCATCGTCGTCGAGGTCCTCTTCCTCCTTGGCTGAGCGGGGACGGTAGATGAGCGAATGGATGGTGCCGGCATCCTCGCAGCCCTTCTGGCGCAGCACATGGGCGGCCTTGCCGGTGAAGGCGCCAAAGCACACATCGCCGTCGATGCCTTCCGCCAGATGACGGGCGAGAGTGGTCTTGCCGGTACCCGCAAAGCCGAACAGGCGGAACACCTGCCGGTCGCCGCGCTTCAGCCAGGCGGCGGCTTCTTTCAGGGCATCGTCTTGTTGCGGGGACCAGGCCACGGAGCGCTCCTTCAGGATCAGACCCGGTTGCTTACCCTGAATTGTGCGATTCGACCACGGCGGATGTTGGGGTGCGGCGCGTCAGCTGCTTCCTTTTCGACCTCATCCTGAGGAGGACCAAAGGTCCGTCTCGATGGATGGGCCGCTTGCTCCGGAGTATGCCGCCCATCCTTCGAGACGCGAGCGGGCTCGCTCCTCAGGATGAGGTCGAAATGGAGGAAGTTCTCCAGTACGAGTCCTATCCCAGCACCGAAAACGAACTCTCCTTCGTCAATTCGCGCAGGCGGGAGAAGGTGGCGGTGTTGAGGGTGTGGTCGACATGCTGCAGCGGGAACTGCAGCGGCCTTGCGTCGTGGTCGTTGCCGGCCTCGCAATAGGCGATGAGGTCGCTCATCAGCCGTCCGGCAACGGTGGCGTTCTTGAACTGGTTGCCGCTGGTGCCGATGGCCAGGTAATAGCCGTCGACATTTGTCCGGTCGTAGATCGGCAGCCAGTCGTCGGAGGCGTCATAAAGCGCGGCAACGCCGACCGGGTGCTGCGAGACGCCGAGATCCGGCAGGCGCTGCGAATAGCGGTAGGCATAGGTGAGGCCGCGATCGGTGATGTCCATGCGGAAATCGTCCGGGTCTTCCACCAGATGCGGATCGCAGGCCGGGTTCTGGCTGCCGATCATCAGCTGGCCGCCACCGCTCGGTTTCACATAGACCGAGATGTCGTTGTCGGAGACGATCAGGCCTTGGCGCGAATAGTTCATCGCTTCGGGCGGGGCGATCTGGACCACTTCCTGGCGCAGCGGCCGGTGGCCGATCCGAAGGCCCGTTTCGCCTTCCAGCAGCGCGTTGACCTTGCCGGAATGTGGACCAGCCACGTTGATGACGATGCTTGCCGGAATATGTTCGCCGCTTTCGCAGAGGACGCCCGTCACCCGGTTGTTCTCGACGGGGATCTTCACGACCTTGGTCTTGAAGCGGAATTCGGCCCCGAGGAGGCTCGCGGCGTCTTTCAGATTGCGCGCGGCGATCTGCGGATCGTCGATATAGCCGCCCTTAGGGAAGAAGACGCCGCCAGGAAGGGCGCCGCCGGTCGGCATGCCGAAGTCGTCGTCTTCCATGGTCTTGGCCGGGGCGTAGCAGTCGAGATTGTAACCGGGTAGTTCCTGACGGATCCTGTCCGCCGACCAGTTCTCATAGGGAATACCGAGCGCGTCGGCATGTTCAAGCACATGCTTCTGGTAATTGTCGGCGGCCGTCTTCATCACCAGGGTGCCGGTCTCGATGAAATTGGCGAGTTCCGAGGCGTCTTCCGTTTCGAGGTAAGCCTGCCAGTTCTTCCAGTCGTGATAGCCTTCAAGAGCCATCGCCGTGCCGTCGCGCGTCGAATAGTAGGTGCGGATCACCGCGGCCGAACTGGACGTCGAGCCGTAACCGGCTGCGGGCAGGGCATCGACATTCAGTGTTTTGTAGCCCTTGCGGGTGAGGGACAGGGTGATGGCGCAGCCGATGATACCCGCGCCGATGATGATGGCGTCAAAGCGTGGCGCTGATTCGGTCGCGGTGGGCATGGCTGTCCTTCCTGTGGCTGGACCCCCAGAACATGCGAGAGGCAGTCCTTTGTCCATAGTTGAAACCGCCACTTGCTGTTCCGATACGGTCATTCGGTTTTGGAAAAAGCTCCAGATCATGGATTTAAATCTTCAAATGTTTACAATATGAAACATATTGTTGAATTTGGTAAATACTGTGGAATTTGTTCCCAAGTCTCAAATTGCGGCCCAACCTTCCCGCGCTCATAGTTGGTGAAGTTTCAGGCGGTTACCGCCGGAACCCCAACTTCTGGAGCGATAAGTGCCCCGCACGAATTTGATCGAATGGCCGACGCTGGCTCTGATCCTGGCCACGTCCGCAGCATGGATGCTGCTGATCGGGTTTTATACCGAACTCGGTCCCTGGATCGTCTGCCCCCTGGCGGCCGTTGCCGTGACGCTGCAATCCTCGCTGCAGCATGAAGTGCTGCATGGCCACCCGACGCGCAATCCCGCCTTCAACGAGGCGCTGGTCTATTGTTCGCTCGGCCTGTGTGTCCCTTACCGCCGTTTCAAGTCGCTTCACCTGCGCCACCACAACAACGACCGCCTGACCGACCCCTACGACGATCCGGAAACCTTTTATCTCGCCTGGGGCGACTGGGAGAAACTGCGGCGCATCCTGAAGCTCGTGCTGATCGTGAACAATACCCTCATTGGCCGATTGCTGATCGGGCCTGCCGTGTCGATGATCGGGTTTGTGGGTTCCGAAATCCGCATGATTCGCGGCGGCGACAAGGTTGTCCTGCGTGCCTGGCTGCATCATCTTGCGGGCATCACTCCGGTGCTCCTGTTCGTGACTCTCGTCGGCGGCATGCCGGCCTGGCTCTATGTCATCGGGGTTGCCTATCCCGGCATGAGCCTCCTGATGCTGCGCACATTTGCCGAACACCGGGCGCATGATCACGCGGAAGCGCGCTCGATCATCGTGGAATTCTGCCCCGTGTTCTCGCTGCTCTTTCTCAACAACAACCTCCATGTGGTGCATCACGCCAACCCGCGGACACCCTGGTACCAGCTGCCCCGCCTTTACCGCTCGGCGCGCGCGGAGTGGTGGCAGCGCAATGACGGCTACGTCTTTGCCAGTTACTTCGAGCTTGCGAAGCGCTATTTCTTCAAGATGAAGGAACCCGTTGCCCATCCGACCCGGCGGCGGGAAACAACGCCACTTCTGGCTCACGAAAAGGCGGTTTCTTGACTTATCGGAATTTCATGACCGTCCGGCTGCCGATGTATGACTGGCCGGAAGTCCGCACCGCCACACGGGATCTTGAAAGCGCGCTGCAAGGCGCGCTTTTCGCCGTTCTGGGACTGTCGGAAGATCTCATGCGGCCCTGGCCGGAAGACGGGGATCTGGTAGAGACTTGGACAGATCCGGACCTGCTCCTGACACAGACCTGCGGCTATCCGCTGACGCACACGCTTGCTGGCAAGGTTCGACTGGTCGGCACGCCGCATTATGACGCCGACGGCTGTGATGGACCCAGCTATTGTAGCCAGTTGGTGGTGCGCAGGGACAGCCCCTATCAGTCGCTTGAAAACCTGCGAGGCCGCCGGGCAGCCTTCAACGGGTCTGACAGCCAGTCCGGCATGAACACCTTCCGTCACGCGGTCGCGCAGCTCCGCAACGGGCGCGTGTTCTTCTCCGAAGTGATCGAAAGCGGCGCGCATCTGTCATCGCTCAAGGCCGTTGCAGCCGGCGAAGCGGAAGTTGCCTCGATCGACGCGGTTTGCTGGGCACTTGCCAGCCGTGAACTGCCCGACCTGACGGAGCAGCTCCGCCCGATCGCCAAGACGGCCCGGGCACCGGGCCTGCCGCTGATCACGTCGACCCGATTCTCCGATGATGAGGTGGACCTGATCGCCGATACGGTCGCCGAGGTCTTCACGTCGTCCGAGACGCAGAAAAGCCGCGAACGCCTTGGCATTCGCGGCTTTTCGAAACTCACTGTCGCAGACTATGCCGGCATTCTTGCCATGGAGCAGGAAGCAGCCCAGCTCGGATATCCGGAGCTGATCTAGAAGAAAAAGCATCCGCAGCGGTGGTCCCGGCGGATGCTCCTCTCGCGACTTAGCGGGTGCGCAGAGCCTTCTGGGCTTCGCGCTGGCGCAGCGCCTGGTTCATGCGGGCCAGTTCTGCAGCGGTGTGACCGGAGACAACACCCATGAGGTTGGTGCCGAGGGCCTGAGCAAGATAGGTCATGACGATCCCGTCCTGATATGTTCGATTTTGAAGAATGCGCGGTCCACTGCTGAAATAGAAGGCCGCTTGCCTGCTATATGGGCATGTCTTGCGATTCAATCAATCGAATAGTATTCATCTATTCGTTCAAAAAAATTGAACCATAGAGACGGAAGCCTGATACATGGACAAGTTGCCGAGCACTGGCCTCCCGCTCATCGATCTCGAGATTTACCGCACTTTTGTTGCGATTGCCGAAACCTCCAGTTTTACAAAGGCTTCCGAGCACGTGGGGCGGACACCGTCGGCGGTCTCCATGCAGATCAAAAAACTTGAAGCGCTGCTCGGGGTTTCCGTATTCGCACGGGAGAGCCGCACCGTACGCATGACGCCGGAAGGTGAAGCCCTGCTCGGATATGCCAGGCGCATCCTGATGCTGAACGAGGAAGCCGTTTCGCTCTTCCTGTCGCCGGAGGTGGAGGGCGAGGTCCGATTCGGGGCGCCGTCGGATTTCGGCACGCGCTTCCTGCCCAATATCCTCTCCCGCTTTGCCCGCTCGCATCCCGGCGTCAACGTGGATGTGCATCTCGACGGCAGTCCGATGCTGGACGAGAAGGTGAAGAAGGGTGAACTGGATCTGGCGCTTTTCACGGCCCGACCCGGAACGGCGCTGGCAAAAGGCGGGGGGATCGTCTTCACCGAGCCGCTGGTCTGGGTCGGTCTGGAAGGCGGCATCGCCTATCAGCGCGATCCGCTGCCGCTGGCCGTCTCGACGCCCGGCTGTCCCTGGCGCCGGGCGGCGCGGGTGGCGCTCGACGATGCGCAGAAGCCTTACAGGATCTCCTATACGAGCTTTCACAGTGCCGGTCAGGAAGCGGCCTTGTTGGCCGATCTTGCCATTGCACCCTTTCCGGCCAGCGTGGTGCAGCCGCCGTTGACGGCGCTCGACGACCGCCACGGCCTGCCGGAGATCGGCGACTATCACATCCTCATGGCCGAACGTGCCCACGCCGGCAAGGCAACCCACGCCTTCGCACGGCACGTCGCGGAGAGCTTCAAGGACCTCAGCCACGGGAAAACTGGCTGAACGAGATGCCTCGTACAGGCAGTGCTGTCGCAGTTTAGCGGTCAAGACCGCGGCAATTTCGGTGTCACCCCGGGCGACCGAAGGGAGACCCGGGGCCTACTTGCAGGTCCATTTGCTGAAGCATGGGACGGGAACGCAGAAAGTGCTTCCGGCACTGGCTCTCTGGAAATGAGTAGGCCCCGGCTCTCCGCTTCGCTGCGGCCGGGGTGACGCCGGCGGGTGTGGCAAACCTCTCAAACGTGTCTGATTCAGGCCTGGACCAAAGTGTCTCCCCCACGCCCGAGACGCGGCCGCGTTAACCATATTCTCCGTTTCCCGGGACAAACCCGCAGGACCACTGGCGCAAAAGTTAACGAGCGGTTACGATTCTTGGTAAACGAAGCGTTAACAGCGAGACGTGCCATGAAAACGGTCGTGACATCCCTGATCCTTGCTGCGGGCATCAGCCTTGCCGCCGGCGTTGCCGCGCAGGCCGAGAGTGGTACCACCCGCATCGTCCATGACGAGCCTTATGGGGCCATCGTCACAAAGGAAGCCGGCGTGCTCGTCTTCCGCGGCCTGCCGCCGACCCGCAAGGTGATCGTCAATCCGGACGGCAAGACGCCGTTGGAACTGAAGCAGACCGAGGTGACGGAGACCAATGTCGTCATCCTGTCCCAAGGCGACTATGCCCGGCAGCTCGGTGCGAAGATCATCCGGCTGAAGTAGGTTTTTGAGCCGCCGGCAACCCGAATTTATCCCTCCGCCGTCATCCCGGACGCAGCGAAGCGTTCGCTGTGGTGCAGGCACTGTTGACGAACGAGCCGTGCCACGTACGCCCCTCTCCCCCCTTGCGGGGGAGATGTCTCCGACAGGAGACAGAGGGGGGTGCCAACCTCTTCTCAAATTCGACCTGATTTCTGGTTGGCAACGCTGCATACCCCCTCTGTCCGCTGATGCGGACATCTCCCCCGCAAGGGGGGAGAGGGGTTCAAGCCGACAGGCACGGTTTCTCAATCGGTGATTTTTCGAATGAGAAGCCGTTATACCGCCCGTCCCAACAACCTCTCGTCAAACGGATAGCTGCTCAGCCGCTCATACCCGGTGTCGGTGATCAGAAGCTGTTCCTCCAGCTTGACGCCCTCGTGGCCGCCGTGGCGGCCGACATAGCTTTCCACGCACACCACCATGCCCGGTTCCAGCATGCCGTCATAGCCGCCGCTGTCCCAGTCGGCGGGGTAGGGCACGGCCGGGTATTCGTCGCAGAGGCCGACGCCGTGGAAGAGCACGGAATAGCGATTGGCGAGGTAGTCGCCGGGCAGGCTGGTGGCCTTGTGCGAGAGCTCGTGGAAGCTTCTTCCCGGCGCCAGCATCGAGATATTGGCTTCGATCTGATCGACGGCCATCTGGTAGAGCGAACGTTGCTCGTTGGTCGGAACACCGTCGCCGCAAAGCCATGTGCGGGAGATGTCGCAGCACATGCCGTAGGGCCCGACAAGGTCGGTGTCGAAGGCAACGAGATCGCCAGCCTCGATTATCCGGGCTGAGGCTTCCTGGAACCAGGGATTGGTGCGCGGACCGGACGCGAGCAGATGCGTCTCGATCCATTCGCCGCCGCGGCGAATATTGCCGGCGTGCAGGAGCGACCACAGATCCCATTCGGTCATGCCGGGACGAAGCGCTGCTTCCATTTCGCCCATGGCCGCCTCGCAAGCCGCAATCGATCGGCGCATGGCCAGGATCTCGTCCGGGCATTTGATCGCCCGGGCCAGTTCCATCACCTCTTCGCCGTCATGGATGGAAAAGCCATGAGCGACCAGAGCGGCAACGCCTTCGCGGCGGCATTTGTCGACGGCAATGCGATTGTTGCCGCCGCCATGCAGCCTGACAAGATCGGCGAGTTCGTCAGCCCATTTCTGCGCCAGTTCGGCGGAGCGTGGACCTGCTTCGAAATAGAACCACGGCACGCCGTGGCGGGTCTCGTCGATCAGATGGTTATGCGCGCCGAGATGCTCGCAATTGTGGAAGTCGAAGGCGACGACCGGTCCTTCCAGCGCGACGAAGGTGTAGCGCACAGCGTTGTGGGTGCTCCAGACCTGCATGTTGGTGGTGTCGGTGGCGTAGCGCACATTCAGCGGATCGCAGAGGATCGCCGCCGAGAGGTCGTTTTTTGCCAGCTGCTGGCGAATGCGCTGCAGCCGGTAGGCGCGGATGGTGTCGAGGTCCGGTGCCGCCAGGTCGCGGGCCGCCCATTCGCTTTCGGCAAGGTCGCCGTAACCGAGCAGATGCCGGTTCAGCGCCGTCGCCTTTTCGAAGGCGTAGGAGGACAGGGTCTCGTAGTCTGCCAGGTCGCCCGGATGGGCGGGCAGCACGGCCGGCATGATCTTGCGCCGGTGCCGGCCGAAATGTTCCGTATTCATGGACGCCCACACTCCTCTGTTGCAGGCTCCGCTCCCGGGATGGAAGCGGTGATTACATGCGCATGCGTTCCGCCTTCGGGTCGAACGGCGGTTCGGTGATGATGGTGGCCTTGCGGCGGTCGCCGAGGATCTCGATCTCGAATGCGCCTTCTGCCGTACTGCCGGCGAGCTCCGTCGGCAGATAGCCCTGGGCGAGCGACTTCTGAACGAAGTGGCCATAGCCGCCGGAGGTGACCCAGCCGATGACCTTGCCGTCGTGCCAGACAGGTTCGTCGCCCATGACATCGGCATCCGACGCATCGACGACGAAGGTGACACGCTGGCGTTTCGGGCCCTCGTCGAATTCCTTCTGCGCGGCTTCCTTGCCGATGAAGCTCTCCTTGGACAGCTTCACGAAGCGGCCGAGGTCGGCCTCATAAGCACCGTAGATCGGGCGGAACTCGCGGAACCAGGTGCCGAAGTTCTTTTCAAGCCGCAGGCACAAGAGGGCGCGCATGCCGAAGTTGACGATGTTGAACTCGGCACCCGCCTGCATCAGCGCGTCATAGACCTGACGCTGGTATTCCGGCGCCATCCAGATCTCGTAGCCGAGGTCGCCGGTATAGGTGATGCGGTTGACTTTGCAGGGCGCGTTGGCCACGTCCATCTCGCGGAAATCCATGAAGCGGAAAGCTTCATTGGAGACGTCATCACCTGTGATCCTGTCCAGCACCTTGCGGGAATTGGGACCGGCGATGGAAAGACCGACCCAGCCGAGATTGATCGCGCGGATCGTAACCGAGCCGTCCTGTGGCAGGTGCTTTTCGAACCAGCGCATGTGATAGATCTCGGCCTGGGACGAGCCCCACATGTAGAACTTCTCTTGCGCAGCACGGGCAATCGTGAAGTCGCCGATCAGCTTGCCGTTCTCGTTCAGCATCGGCGTCAGGATGATGCGGCCGGTCTTCGGCATGGTATTGGTCATCAGGTGCGACAGGAAGCCTTCCGCGCCTGGACCGGTAATCTCGTATTTGGCGAAGTTGGCGGTCTCCGTCACACCGACGCTTTCGCGCACGGCGCGGCATTCGGCACCGATATGCTTAAAGTCGTTGGAACGGTGGTAGGAAACGATGTCCTTTGCCTCGACACCCTTGGGCGCGAACCAGAGCGGTGTTTCGAGCGCCCAGCTGTCGCCCATGACGGCGCCCTCAGCCAGCATGCGGTCATAGAGCGGCGTGGTCTGGTGCGGCCGGGCTGCCGGAAGTTCCTCGTTCGGGAAACGGATGCGGAAGCGGCGGCGGTAGTTTTCCTGCACTTTCGCGTTGGTATAGGCGAGCGTTGCCCATGTGCCGTAGCGGGCAACGTCCATGCCCCAGATGTCGTAGCCCGGATCGCCGTTGATCATCCAGTTGGCGAGCGTCAGGCCGACGCCGCCCCCCTGGCTGAAGCCGGCCATGACGCCGCAGGCAACCCAGTAATTGCGCAGGCCACGGACCGGACCGACCAGCGGGTTGCCGTCGGGCGCGAAGGTAAAGGGGCCGTTGATGATCTGCTTGATCCCGGCATTCTGCAGCGCCGGGAAATGCTCGAAGCCGACTTCCAGCTCCGGTGCGATCCTGTCGAGGTCCGGCGCCAGCAGCTCATGGCCGAAATCCCAGGGGGTCTGGCGCGGGCTCCAGGGGCGGCAGTTCTGCTCATAGGTGCCGAGCAGGACGCCCTTGCCTTCCTGGCGGGTGTAGATCTCGCCGCCGAAATCGAGAATGCCGATCAGCTCCTTGCCGGTCTCGGCATTGTGGGAGGTGACTTCCTCCATCTCCTCGGTAAGCAGATACATGTGCTCCATGGCCAGCACCGGCAGTTCGATGCCGACCATGCGGCCGCATTCACGCGCCCAGAGGCCGCCTGCGTTTACGACATGCTCGGCGCGGATGGTGCCCTTGTTGGTGATGACGTCCCAGGTGCCGTCCGGCGTCTGCACCAGCTCTTCCACCTTGGTGTGGCGATAGACGGTCGCGCCGTTGACGCGGGCGGCCTTGGCATAGGCATGAGTGGTGCCGGACGGGTCGAGATGGCCCTCGATCGGATCCCAGAGCGCGCCAATGAAATGTTTTTCATCCAGCAGCGGGAACATCTTCTTGGCTTCGGCAACGGAGATCAGCTCCAGGTCCATGCCGAGATAGCGGCCCTTGGCCTGGGCAAGGCGCAGGAAGTCCATGCGCTCGGGCGTGTCGGCCAGCATGACGCCGCCGGTCAGGTGCAGGCTGCAGGACTGGCCGGAGATTTCCTCCAGCTCCTTGTAGAGATCGACGGTGTAGCTCTGCAGCTGGGCAACGTTCGGATCGCCGTTCAAGGTGTGGAAGCCGCCGGCAGCATGCCAGGAGGAGCCCGAGGTCAACTCGTCGCGTTCCACCAGGGTGACGTCTTTCCAGCCGAGCTTGGTCAGGTGATAGAGAACGCTGCAGCCGACAACGCCACCGCCAATGACAACGACCTGAGTATGGGTTTTCATGCAATCTGCTCCGGAAAGGCCCGCGCTTCAGCGGCGGGCCATATTCGTAAGTGTCGGGATTAGAAGTCGGTGGGGGCGCCGCCCTCGGCCTTGCGGCGGTCGACGAAGGCGGTGATTTCCTCGTCGATCGCCGGGTCGAGCGGCGGTTGCTCATAGGCTTCAAGCGCCATCTTGTAGAGCCGGTTGGCCTTGTCATAGGCCGTCGGGCTGCCGGCTTCCGACCATGTCTCGTAATTGCGCCAGTCGGAGACGATGGGCGGGTAGAAGGCGTCCTTGTAGCGGGTCTGGGTGTGCTCGGTGCCGAAGAAGTGCCCGGCCGGGCCGACCTCGCGGATGGCGTCGACGGCAAGCGCTTCCTCGGAGACGTCAAGCGGCGTCAGGTATTCGGCGATCATCTGCAACAGGTCGACGTCGGTGATGAACTTCTCGAAACCGGCGCTGAGGCCGCCCTCCAGCCAGCCGGCGGCATGCTTGATGATGTGGGCGCCGCCATTGATCGCGCCCCATTCCGACAGGGTCGTCTCAAGTGCTGCCTGGAAGTCGACCGTGTTGGCCGCGCAGACGCCGGACGAGCGGTAGGGGATATTGTATTTGCGGGCAAGCTGGCCACCGGCAATCGCTGCCTTCATGTATTCCGGCGTGCCGAAGGCAGGAGCGCCGGACTTCATGTCGACATTCGACGTGAAACCGCCATAGACGACCGGAACACCCGGGCGCACAAGCTGGGCAAAGGCGATGCCGGCGAGGGCTTCGGCGTTCTGCAGCGTCAACGCGCCCGCGACCGTCACCGGCGCCATGGCACCGGCAAGTGTGAATGGCGTGACGATGGAAACCTGACCGGCCTTGGCCATCTCGATCAGGCCCTGCAGCATCGGCGTGTCGAGGCGCAGCGGCGAGGAAGTGTTGATGACGGTGGCAACGCACGGCGTCTTGACGAATTCCTCGGGTGTCAGGCCGTAGCCGATGCGGGTCAGTTCCAGGCCGTCCTGGTTGCGCTCCTTGCCGAGCGAATAGATGTGATAGACCTTGTCGGTCAGGCGCAGCATGTCGGCGACGCAGTCCAGATGCCGGACGGAGGCGTGGATGTCGACCGGCTCCACCGGATAGCCCATGACGCAGTGAATGATGTTGAAGAACTGCGACAGCTTCAGGAAGTTGCGGTAGTCCTGCTGGTTGCCCGGCCGGCGGCCGCCGTCGCGGTCGACGGCGTTGGGGGCACTCGCGACGCAGGAGAAGGAAATCGCATCGCCGCCGACCTGAAGGTCATGCGCGGGGTTGCGGGCATGCAGGGTGAATTCGGCCGGTGCCTTCTTGATCAGGTCTTCCACCATCGCCCGGTCCATGCGGACCCGGTCCGACCCCGGCTTGATGTCCGCACCGGCGTCCTTCAGGATCTGCTTGGCTTCCTCATGCAGGAAATCGATGCCGATCTCCTCCAGAACGCGCATGGACGCGTTGTGGATCGCTTCCAGTTCGTCGGCGGAGACGGCTTCCAGCGGGCGGAACCGGTGCCGGGGCTGCTTGAACGGCTTTTGCGGAAAGGGATTGGGCAGGGCCTTGTCACCACCCCTGCGCCGTCTGCGCTGGGCCGGGGCCGTTTCGGCCAGAAGTGCCGTGTCGAGTTCAGCCGTCATGTCGTCCGCCATCGTCCTGAGAAAACTGCGCTGTAGCCGGGTGCCGCACACATGCCGGCCCATCTGCGCCATCTTCTGACGACGTTACCTGAGAGGGCTGTTTTTCCGGGCAGTCTCAGAACGACGGCCAGTGATACAACTCCGACATTGCGGTTCCGGCATTGGCTTGGGAAGCTCAGGGACGGACGCTGGGGGTTGACGAACACGGCGGGTAAAGCGATCAGAACAGTGTGATTTCTCGCGGGGAGCTGACTTGCACGTATCGCTGACTGATTCCGATCTGCTGGCCTTTCTGAAGACGCTGTTGCCGGTGAAGGACTGGTCGGCGGCGCGCTTGCGGCCGCTGCCGGTGGCCTATACCTGCCGGTTCTGGCGGCTGGACGTCCCGGGACGCAGCTATGTGATCAAGGAATTCTTTCCGGAAAACGAGGACAACCCGCTCTATCCGACGCTGCCCTCACAGGAAGCTGATGCGCTTGCCGTGCTGGCGCGCCATGGCCTGGCACCGGACCTTGAAGCCTTCACCAGAAGCCCGGTGGGCACGCCGCTCCTGATCTATGGGTATCCGGCGCCGGTCGACAACGAAATCGGCGTGGCGGAAGTGGCGGAACTGATCGGCCGGTTTGCGGCGCTTAAGGAACAGATCCCGGGCCACCAGACGGTTCCGGCCGGCTATCACGAAGTCCTCGCACGGGGCGACGCGATGCTGGCGCTTATCCCAGGCAGCCGGAAAGCCGCCAATCTCAAGCGTTTGCGGCCGAGAGATGCCGCTGTGTCCCGGCGGGAGATCCAGCGCACCCTGGTGCACCGGAGCTTCTGTCTCGGCACGATCCAGGCGACCGGTGACGGCGCGCGCCTGATCGACTGGCAGTTTGCCGGTTACGGCGACCCGGTCGAGGACATCGCCTGTTTCGTCTCGCCGGGGCTGGCAACGCTCTATGGCATTCATCCGCTGGTCGCCTATGCGGAAGAGCTGTTCCTGCAACACTATCCGGATCAGGAAACGGTCAGTCATTTCCAGGAAGAACGCAGCGCCTATCACTGGTGCCTCGCCGCCTATTGCCTGTTCCGGCACGAGACGCTGGTTGAAGGGAACGCACCCGCGGCGCGGACCTATGGCAAGGCGCTGGAGGAGGAAGTCGACCTCTTGCTGCGGTTGCGTGGGCGCTAGGCTGCATTCGGATGGATTATCGATACTTGTGACCCTGTAATCTGCCTGTCACGGAACGGCGATAACGGGAGGCATGTCCATCCAGCTCGCTTCCGTTTCCAAGTCTTTCGGCGCGCACAGGGCGCTGAACGGCGTTTCCCTGTCTATCGAGGACGGCACGTTCTTTGTCGTGCTTGGGCCCTCCGGCTGTGGCAAGTCGACCCTGTTGCGCGCCATCGCCGGGCTTGAACCTATTGACGCCGGCGAAATCGAGCTGAACGGACAGCCGGTTGCCCGGGACGGCTTTCACCTCGCCCCCGAAGACAGGCGTGTCGGCGTGGTGTTTCAATCCTATGCCCTGTGGCCGCATATGAGTGTTGCCGGCAACGTCGCCTTTCCGTTGGAGACAGCGGGCAAGCGCCGCTCCGCCATCTCGGAAAGGGTGGCCGAATGCCTGGCGACAGTGGCGCTCACTCCCTTCGTCGAGCGCAAACCGGCGGAACTTTCCGGCGGCCAGCGCCAGCGCGTTGCCCTTGCCCGCTGCCTGGCGCAAGGCGCGGCAACCGTTCTCATGGATGAACCGCTCGCCAATCTCGATCCGCATCTCAGAAGCGCGATGGAAGAGGAGCTGGCCGCCTTCCACCGGGCGAGCGGCGCGACGACGCTCTTCATCACCCACGACCAGCGCGAGGCCATGGCGCTCGCCGACAAGGTGGCGGTGATGTGGGACGGCGAGATCCTGCAGGTGGCCGATCCGGATACGCTCTATCGTCGGCCGGTGTCGAAAAAGGTGGCCGGGTTCATCGGCCGCAGCACGCTGGTGCCGGTCGATGTGGAGCGGGTGGAAGAAAGCGCCGCCCTGATCCGTTTCGGCAGTGTCTCGCTGGAGGCGGATTGTCCGCACGGGACGCGACCCGGTCCGGCAACGCTTCTGCTGCGGCCGGAACATCTGGTTCTGGCGACGGGAACGTCAGGGTTCGAGGCGCGGGTGGAGCGAACCATCTATCGCGGTGGCTACTGGGAAGTCTTCGTCACGGTTGAGGGTGTCGCCGAGCCGCTGTTGATGGTGCTGCCCCGCAGGGCAGAGCCGGGCGAAGTGCTGCGGCTGGACATACTGCGCGGCTGGGTGTTGACGGAGTAGATCTACAACTCGAAGGCCTCATCCTCAGGAAGGCCACAGGCCTGTCTCGAAGGATGAGGTCGAAATTGGAAATGACTTCCCCTCAATCCTTCCACGGCACGGTCCCTGCCGGAACCTTCTTTGCCAGCATGTTCATCGCCAGCATGATGACTATAGTTGCGGCGACAACCACCACCGACATGGCGGCGGCAAGTGTGGTGTAACCGCCGTCCTCGTAGTTGAAGATGGTGGTGCCTATGGTCTCGTTGCCGGTGGACCAGAGCAGGGCGGAAACCGTGATCTCGTTATAGGCCGTCAGGAACACGAGGATGGCACCGGAGGCGGCAGCCGGAGCCGCCAGCGGCGTGAAGATCTTTCGTATGCGCCGGAAGAAACCGGCTCCGGCGACCCTTGCCGCATCTTCCAGCGCATCGTCCATCTGCAGGAAGGCGGCGGCAACGGGTTTCAGGCCAATGGCCAGGAACACCGAGACATAGGCGATGCCGATGATCCAGAGCGTGCCGTAGAGCGAGACGTTCAGGATCGGCAGCGGCCGGATGAAGGCGAGAATGAAGGCGATGGACATGACCAGGCCGGGCACCGCGAAGGCGATCTCCGACTGCGTCAGGGCCAGCCCCGCCCATCGGCGCTTCGTTCCCTGCCGGTGGGCCAGAAAATAGCCGAGAAACAAGCTGACGCAGGCGATGACGGCAGCGGCAAGGCAAGCCACAAGTGTTGAATTGGCAAAGGCCCGCAGGGTGACGGACTGGCGCCAGAGCACTTCGGTGAAATTCTCCAGGGTCAGCGTTTCGGGTGACAGAGGCAGGCCGTAGGTGCGCACCAGTGAGGTCGCCAGCAGGGAGGCGGCCGGCAGCAGCAGGACCGCGGTGACGAAAAGCCAGAGAAGCGCTTCCACAATGGGACGTTTGCGGCCAAGGGCGATGGTGAGCGGAGCCTGGGGCAGGCCAATGAGGCTGGTGCGCAGGCGTCGTTGCAGCAGGCTTTGAATGAGTATTGCGGCGAGAGCGACGACCGCGAGGATCACCGAGATCACGGCGACGTTGGGCAGCACATCCGGCCCGAAACTCGCCAGACGATGCCAGACCAGGACCGGCAAAGTGGTGTAGCGGGCCGGTATGCCGATCAGCGCATTGATGCCGAAATTGCCGAGCGCGGCGACGAAGGCGAGCGCGAAACCCGCAAGCAGGGACGGTGCCAGCAGCGGGAGGGTGATCCGGCGCAGCATCAGGAGGCTGCCGGCGCCGGAGACGCGCGCGGCATCGGAGAGTTCGCGTGGAAAGGATCGGAGCGCGGCACGCACCAGAAGAAAGACGAGCGGGCTGTGCTGCAGCGTCAGGAGCAGCACCAGCCCCTCACGGGAATAGAGCGGGTGTGTCGCACCAAGCTCCGGGGCAAGGCCAAGCCAGCGCAGCACCGGGCTGCCGGGCCCGAGCGTCTGGATCCAGGCAATCGCCGTCACATGCGGCGGGATCATCATCGGCAACAGGATCAGGAACACCAGGAGACCCTTGGCGCGGATATCCGTCAGGCCGATCAGGAGGGCGAGCAGCGTGCCGAGCAGCGTTGCAAGAAGAGCTGACAGGAAGCTGCTCTCGACGGAATGCCAAAGGGCGGTCCGCACCGAACGGCTTTGAACGGCCTCCAGCAGGGGGCCGAGGTCCAGGGTGCCTCCGCTCGTCAAGCCGGTCTTGAAGAGCAGCAGCAGCGGCAGACCGCAGATCAGAGTGGCGCCAAGGACGAGGGCGAGCAGGGTTGTTTTTTCGGGTGATGGGGCCAGCATTCGAGCCGGCAACAACTCTCTATCGTCCTCCCGGCCAAGCGAAGCACGAGCCGGGACCGGGAAGCCACGATAATTTGCCAATGCAATTTTCATCTGATTGACAGGCTTTGGCTCACCGGTCCCGGATCTTCGCTACGCTGCGTCCGGGATGACGAATGGCAGGTTTCAGTGTGGACAAACAGCGCGGCGGTTGCCGCGCTGCTCCTGATTGAATTGACGACAGAGCTTAGCCGCCGAAGATCTCGGAGAACTTCAGCTTGTCGGCCTGGTCCTGTTCCAGCGCCTTGGCCGGGTCGAAGTCCATGAGCTTGATCTGGTCGCGGGCCGGGAAGCCTTCCGGGGCTTTGATGCCCGGATGCGCCGGCAGGTAGCCCTGCGAGGCGGCGAGTTTCTGGCCGTCTTCGGAGATCAGGAAGTCGACGAAAGCCTTGGCGGCATCCGTGTTCTGTGCGGTGGAGAGGATTGCGACCGGCTCGGTGACGGCGGAGACGCCTTCTTCCGGGAAGACGAACTCGACCGGTGCACCCTTGACCTTTTCACGGATCGGCAGGAAGTCGACGACGAAGCCGTAGAGCTTCTCACCGCCGGCAATTGCCTTGTAGACACCGCCATTGCCGCCCTGCGGGTTTGCACCCTGTTCGGCGAGACCTTCGTAATAGGCCCAGCCGAGATCCGGGTTGGAGGTCAGCGCCGTCATGTGGATGGTCGCGGCGCCCGAGGTCAGCGGCGAGGGCATCGCCAGCTTGTCCTTGGCTTCCGGCATCAGAAGATCCTTGTAGGAGTTCGGCTTCATCGGCGCGTTGACATTGTACATGATGCCGGTGGTGATCAGCTTGGTGGAGAAGTAGGTCTTGTCCTTGTCCATGATCGCCGGGTCGTAGGCGGAAACGTCGGCGGCCTCATGAGCCAACAGACGGCCTTCCTGCTTCAGGCTTTCCATGGTGACGCTGTCGGCTATCAGCAGCACGTCCGGCTTCGGGGCGCCGGCTTCGAATTCGGCGCGCAGTTTTGCCATCACCTTGGTGGTACCGTCACGGAACCATTCAACCTCGACACCCGGATGTTTTGCGGTGAAGGCGTCAACGGTCGCCTGGGCGTCCTCGTTCGGCTGCGAAGTGTAGAGAACGAGCTTGCCGGAAACATCGCCGGCAAGGGCGGAAGAGGAAGCAACGGCCAGGAGGCCGGCAGCGAGCAGAAGCTTTTTCATGTGACAGATCCCTTGCGCAAACCGCTGGATTGGGTGCGGATCTCCTGTCGCTAGCAGGCTTCTGTGACAGATTTTTTTGACTGGCGGGTAAAACTGCGGAACTGGCGGAAATTTCTGACACCCGGTTTCAGTTATTGCCTTCGGGTCGCCGGACGCAAAAATGTGTTCACTTGTATGCAAGCATTGCCGTTCGCCGGGAGGTCGGCTATCACCGCGCCACCAGACATTAATCGATTTATGAAAGGCATGTTCATGAGCTCAAACGGCGCGACCGCGGAAATCGGCCTGATCGGCCTCGGCACGATGGGCGGCAATCTGGCGCTCAATATCGCCGAACATGGCTTTCAGATCGCCGTCTTCAACCGCACGACGGAAAAGACCGACCAATTCATGGCAAAGGCAGGCGATCTCGCCACAAAGCTCGTGCCGACAAAGACGCTGGAAGACTTCGTCGCCTCGATCAGGTCACCGCGCGCGGTGATCCTGATGGTGCCGGCGGGCGAGGCCGTCGATGCGCAGATCGAAGCGCTGCGGCCGCTCCTTGATCCGGCAGACCTCATCATCGACGCAGGCAACGCCAATTATCACGACACCAACCGCCGTGCGGCGGACGCGGCCGAAAAGGGCCCGCGCTTCATGGGGATCGGCGTCTCCGGCGGTGAGGAGGGAGCACGCTTCGGCCCGTCCATCATGGGCGGCGGCGCGAAGGATGCCTGGGATCAGGTCGGCCATATCCTGGAAGCCATCTCTGCCAAGCACGAGAGCGCCCCGTGCGCCGCGTATCTTGGCGAGGCCGGCGCGGGCCATCTCGTCAAGACGGTCCATAACGGCATCGAATATGCCGACATGCAGATGATTGCCGAAGTCTACGGCGTCATGCGCGACGGCTTTGAAATGACCGCGGACGAGATCGGCGATGTCTTCGAAAAATGGAACGGCGGCATCCTGCAGTCCTACCTGATCGAGATCTCGGGCAAGGTCGCCAAGACCGCCGATCCGGAAACCGGCAAGCCGATGCTGGATATCATTCTCGACAAGGCCGGCCAGAAGGGCACGGGCCGCTGGACCGCCATCGAGGCCCTGATGCTGGGAACACCGGCAAGCGCTATCGAGGCGGCCGTTGCCGTGCGCAACATGTCGGCGCGTCTGGAAGAGCGCAGGGTGGGTGAGGCCGAGTTCGGTGCAGCGCCGAGCGGGATGGATCGCGAAGCCCTCACCATCGACGCGCTGGAAGCCGCCCTCGTTGCCGGCAAGATCATCTGCTATGCGCAGGGCTTCGGCCTGATCCTGGAAGCCGCGAAGCAGTACGGCTGGGCGATGCCGCTGCCGGAGATTGCGAAGATCTGGCGCAACGGCTGCATCATCCGCTCGGCAATGCTGAACGACATGTCTTCCGCCCTCACGGACAACGCGGAACGCAACTTGATGCTGGCGCCATTCTTCTCCGAAAAGCTGAAGAGAACCGAGGCCATGCTGCGCCAGGTGGTCGCCCAGGCGGCCCTCCACGGCCTGCCGGTTCCGGCGCTTTCCGCCGCGCTCTCCTATTTCGACATCATGCGCACCGGACGCTCCACCGCCAACATGCTGCAGGGCCAGCGCGATTTCTTCGGCGCCCACGGCTTCGAGCGCACCGACAAGGCCGGTGGCGGTTACCACGGGCCCTGGGCTATGGGGTGAGTTGCCGCGGTAGCCACTTTGAACCGTCTACGATGAATGAAAATCTGGCAGGACCTTTCAACAGGCCAAGTCAAATTCCCTTCCCCCTTGTGGGGAAGGGTTAGGGATGGGGGTACACGGCGAAAGCCGTACTCAGGGCTAATCTCGAAAACCCCCACCCCAACCCCTCCCCGCAAGGGGGAAGGGCGTTTCGGCTCCGGTCTGACGACAAGTCAGTGGGCTGTAAGCGGCGAATTTCTGACTGGATTGCAGCTACTGCGCCAGCCCCAACGCCGCCATGTTGGCGATCGACACAGGCAGACCGGAATGATCGCGCAGTTCGATGATCAGGCGCGGGTCGCTGTCGAGTTTCGCCAGCGCATCGAAGACCGAATGCCAGTTGATCGTGCCTTCACCGAGCGTCCAGTGACGGTCGGCATGGCCGTCGGCGTCCTGGAGATGGACGTGGCGCAGCCGGTTGCCGGCGGCCTTGACGAAATAGTCGACGGGCGGTGCGCCGGTGGAGCCGTGAGCGTAGTGGGCATGGCCGGTGTCGATGGAAATCTTGACCGCCGCTGACCCGAAGCTTTCCGCAAGCTGGATGCGGGCGTGCGGATCCTTGTCCTCGATATTCTCGATGACCAGCTCGCAGCCGATGTCCTCGGCCCGTTTCACCGCATCCTTCATGGTCAGGTGACAGATCCCGATCTTGCGCTCCAGACCGTCGTCGTAGTTGTCGAGATTGTTGTAGTCCCAGGTCGTGAAGGGGCTGTGCACCACCATGTGGGTGCCGCCGAGCGCCTCGCAGACCTCCAGGCCCTGCAACAGGCGTTTCTTCACGATTTCGCGCACGTCGACATCCATGCTGTCCACCGCGAAGCCCCAGAAGGGGCCGTGAATGCCGACCCGGCCCTCATGGCCGTCGAGCAGCTTCTTCGCCCTTTCGACAAGCGGCTGCCAGTCGCCGTTCAGCACCTCGGCCGGCCAGAAATCCTGCAGTTCGAGATCCCGCGGCTTGTCGAACATCAGCTTGCGATAGGTCTCCAGGCTGTCGAGGGTGAGCGCGGCGCCAAGGATCGGAAGGTCGGTCATGAAACACCTTTTCAAGGAAACGGACGATTGACCGCTGATACGCGGCGATCCTTGACACTATTGCGACGGAGGTCGGGTTCAGTACCCGCGATGCCGGTCGACACCCGGAGGAATGCTTCCGTCCGCGAAATAGCGGCCGATATTCTCGGCGACGATCCTGGAAGCCGTGCTGATGATGGTCGGGGCCGAGATATGCGGCAGGACGGTCACCTTGTCATGCTGCCAGAGCGGGCTCGACTGCGGAAGGGGTTCCTCGTCGAAGACGTCGAGGACGGCATGGTTAAGCACGCCGGCGTCAAGGGCGTCCAGCAAGGCGTCCGTCACCAGGATGGGGCCGCGGGCAAAATTGATGATCGATGCGCCCTTCTTGAAGGCAGCGAATTCGTCCCTGCCGATCAGGCAGCGCGTTTCTGGGGTCAAGGGCATCAGGACGACGATAATGTCCGCGCTGCCGAGAACGGATCGCAGCCCCTCCAGGCCGTGAAAGCAGTCGATGCCGTCGAGGGACTTTTCGCTGCGGCTCCAGCCGATGACGCTGAAGCCGTTGTCCTTCAGCCGCTGCGCGGCGGCAGCGCCCAGCTTGCCGAGGCCAAGCATGCCGACGGTGCATTCCTGTGGCGCCTTCAGTGCGTGATCCTGCCAGATCTTCCGGCGCTGCTGTGCCGCGTAGCGGGGCATGTCCCGGTGAAGGTAGAGTGTCCAGGCAAGCACGGCTTCCGACATGGTCTGCGCCATCTGCGGATCGGTCAGGCGCACGATGCCCGGTCCGTCCTGCGGCAGGTCCGCGACCAGGCGCTCCACCCCGGCCCAGAGGCTTTGCACCCAGACGAGGTTCGGCAGGGCCGCCACCTTGGCCGGATCCGGATTGGCAACGATGGCAACCGTGGCGGCCAGGCGTTCCTCGTCCGTCAGGTCGTCAAAGGGCTTGACCTCGGAAATGCCGGACAAGGCCCCGGGCAGGGCCTCCCGCCACGCCTGGCGCTCGTCCGGGCTGGCGGAAGAGACGAAGGGAACCACAGGCCTCATACGGCGAAGACCCCGGCCTCGTCGGCAAAACCCTTGATCTCGATCGGGTTTCCGGAAGGGTCGGTAAAAAACATGGTGCTCTGCTCGCCGGGCTGGCCCTCGAACCGGACGGTCGGGGGAAGGATGAAGGCGAGGTTAGCCGCTATCAGTTTTTCCGCAAGAGCCTTCCAGGTCTCCATGTCCAGGACGACGCCGAGATGGGGCATCGGCACCATGTGGTCGCCGACCTTGCCGGTGCGGGTGGTCTCGAACGGCTTGCCGAGATGGAGCGAGATCTGATGGCCGAAGAAGTTGAAATCGACCCAGGTGGCGGTGCTGCGTCCTTCCCGGCAGCCGAGCAGTCCGCCATAGAAGGCGCGGGCTTCGTCCAGATCGGTGACATGATAGGCAAGATGAAAACAGGGCTGCATCAGGATCTCCCTTGAAGAGGTTCAAGGTCTGGGTAGCAGATCCGGTTCAAAACATTTAAGATGTTTTTTCTCTCCTCAGCATAGGAAATTGTTTTGGATACGCGCTTCCTGGAAAGCCTGCTGGCGGTGGCCGAAACCGGATCCATTGCCGCGGCGGCACGCCAGCAAGGCTTGACCGCGGCTGCCGTAAGCCAGCGCATCCGGGTCCTGGAGGCCGAATTCGGAGCACAGCTTCTCAGACGGACGGCCCATGCAGCGCAGCCGACGGACGCCTGCCTGCGCCTGCTGCCGGCAGCACGGCAGCTCGTCCGCGATGCCGGGAAGCTGGCAGGCCGGATCGAACCGGACGGCCTCGGCGGGCCTTTCCGGCTGGGGGCGGTATCGACCGCCCTCACGGATTTCGTACCGGCCGTTGTCCGCGCCTTCCGGGAGAAGGCACCGCGCGCGACACTGACCATCCGTCCTGGCACATCGTCCGGATTGTACGAAGAGCTGCTGGCCGGCACGGTCGATGCGGCGCTCACGGTCGAGCCGCCCTTCGAGCCGCCGAAAGAAATCGCCAGCCGGCCGCTCTCCGGACAGCCGGTCAGGCATGCCCTGCCGGCCGGAACCCGGATGGAGGCGCCGGAACTTCCCTGGATCGTCTACGACCGGCAGTCCTGGGGCGGCCGCCGGATCTGGGAGCGTTACGGCGCAATGATCTCGCAAGGCCATATCCTGTGCGAACTCGATGCGGTCGAGACCATCGCGATGATGGTCGGCGAGGGGCTTGGACAGGCCATCCTGCCTGTCTGGTCCGGCCTGGCGGATCAGCGCCCGGCACCCAATCTGCTGCCTCTCTCTCAAAACCTGGTCAGGCGAATGGTCTGTCTGCAGAAACAGCCGTCGGCACAACCTTCCCTTTCGGAATTGTTGCAGAAGGCATTGCAGCCACAGGTAGATTTCGACCTGTCAAAAGCCAGGTGAGAGAATCACTTTGCAGTAACAAAATTAGGCGGCGTGACGAATACAGGCACGAAAATGTCGTTTGCAGACGTGTTCACGAAATTTGACATATGAATGGTATGGGAATTGCGTCTATACTGTTGTGCTAGCAGCCGCTTAATGCAATGGTGTCGACCGTTGAGACTTGGATCGGAAGAAATACCGGTCAGGACGTCCTTGTTTTTACAAGGAACTCACTGGTCTCAAAGAGCAACAAAAGCGTAAATGCGTCGGATGAAGGCAGAATTAAAAATTTTTCATCTAAAAGCCTTCGCGGTTCGTTTACGTTCACCGCTCTTTCTACTTTTTCATTGGACGCGCAGGGAGGTGAATGCTTGTCTTCAAGTATTCGCGCGCCGCGCCCAATTCTGGCTAATGCAAACAGACTGCACAGGAGTACCCTCATGAAGAAGTTGTTTGTCTCGGTTGCCGCGACCGCTCTGATCGGCATGGCCTCGTCTGCCATGGCGGAAGAGTGCGGTACGGTCTCCGTCGCGGAAATGAACTGGGCGTCGGCCGGCGCGATTGCGCAGATCGACAAGATCATCCTGGAAAAAGGCTATGGCTGCACCGTGGAACTGGTGACCGGCGACACCATGCCGACCTTCACCTCCATGAACGAAAAGGGCGAGCCGGACATGGCGCCCGAGCTCTGGATCAACGCTGTGCGTGAACCGCTCGACAAGGCTGTTGCCGAAGGCTCGCTTATCATCGGCGGTGAAATCCTCAACGAAGGCGGCGTCGAAGGCTTCTGGGTCCCGACCTACCTCGCCGAAGAACACGACATCTACACGGTCAAGGATGCCCTGGCGCATCCGGAACTGTTCCCGGGTGCGGAAGACGATAGCAAGGGCGCGTTCTTTACCTGCCCGACAGGCTGGAACTGCCGCATCACCACTGGCAACCTCTACCGTGCCTTCGGTTTCGACAAGGGCGGCTTCGAACTGGTCGATCCGGGCTCCGCTGCCGGCCTCGACGGTGCGCTGGCAAAAGCCAACGAGACCAAGGAAGGCTGGCTCGGTTATTACTGGGCGCCGACCGCGATCCTCGGCAAATACGACATGACCCTGCTCGACTTCGAAACGCCGCATGACAAGGAAGAGTGGGACAATTGCACCGTGGTTGAGGACTGCCCGGACGCCAAGCCGAATTCCTGGGTAAAGTCTGAGGTCTTCACGGTCGTCACCGACGATTTCGCCGAGAAGGCTGGACCGGCCATGGATTACGTCAAGGGCCGCACCTGGGATAACCGGACCGCCGGCAAGGTTCTTGCCTGGATGACCGACAATCAGGCCAGCAATGAAGACGGCGCATACTACTTCCTGGAAAACTTTGAAGACGTCTGGTCCACCTGGGTGAGCCCGGAAGTCGCCGAAAAGGTCAAAGCCGGCCTCTAAGCGGCAAAAGAGACTAGCGGGGCCGCTCCAAAGGTGCGGCCCCGATCATATGGGGCAATAACAAAACCATCGGGATGACAAAGATGGACTGGACAGAATTTCCCTCGCTTCCCAGGAATACCTTGCGTGACATACGCCTCACGGTTGATGGGGGTTTCAGGGAATTCACACGCGCCTACTCCGATACGATCGACAGGATGTTCGATCCCCTGCAGGATTTCCTGATCTTTCTGGAGGACCTGTTGATCAATTCGCCCTGGCCGATCGTGATGGCGGTTATGATCGGTATCGTTTTCCTGCTGAGCCGCAGCATCAAGATTACGATAGGCTCGGTGCTTGCCCTCCTCCTGATCGGCGTGTTCGGGATGTGGGAAGACACCATGCGCACCATTGCCATGGTGACTGTCTGTACGCTTTTGGCGATCGTGCTCGGAATTCCGATCGGCATCCTCATGGCGCGCTCGGATCGTGTGCAGGGTTTTGTCAATCCGGTGCTGGATCTTATGCAGACGATGCCAAGCTTCGTCTATCTTATTCCGGTGGTTATGATCTTTGGCATCGGCAAGGTTCCCGGCCTGATCGCCGTGGTGATTTACGCCATCCCGCCGATGATCCGGCTGACCAATCTCGGCATTCGTCTGGTCGACACCGACGTTCTTGAAGCTGCCGATGCCTTCGGTTCGAACGCGCGCCAGAAACTGGTGAATGTCCAGCTGCCGCTGGCGCTACCCACAATCATGGCCGGCATCAACCAGTGCATCATGATGTCTCTCTCCATGGTCGTGGTGGCATCCATGATCGGTGTGCGGGGGCTGGGACAACCGGTGCTCAACGCCATCAACAACCAGTATCTGTTCATGGGTGTTCAAAACGGTCTGGCAATCGTCGCTATTGCCATCATCTTCGACCGGGCCACCCAGGCCTATGGCAAGCGCCTTCAGAAACATTCGGAGGTCGTCCATGGCTGAGGCAACGGGAATTGAGATCAAGAATCTCTACAAGATCTTCGGCCCGGACGGCAAAGCCATGGTCCAGAAGATCAAGGACGGCATGTCCAAGGCCGAGCTGAACGAGAATTTCAACCATGTGCTCGGGCTCAACAACATCAACATCTCCATGCCAGGCGGCAAGATCCAGGTGGTGATGGGGCTGTCCGGTTCGGGCAAGTCGACGCTGATCCGGCACATCAACCGCCTGATCGATCCGACGGACGGCGAAGTGCTTTATGGCAACGACGACGTCTGCAAGATGTCCCAGAACGAGCTGCGCGAGTTCCGCCGCCACAAGACGGCGATGGTGTTCCAGAAGTTCGCGCTGCTTCCGCATCGGACGGTGATGAAGAACACCGTCTACGGCCTGGAGATACAGGGCGTGCCGATGAAGGAAGCGGAAGAACGGGCTGCCCGCTGGATTGCCCGTGTCGGTCTGGAGGGTTTCGAGAACCACTATCCGAACCAGCTCTCGGGCGGCATGCAGCAGCGTGTGGGACTTGCCCGCGCTCTCACCAACGACGCCGACATCCTGCTGATGGACGAGGCCTTCTCGGCGCTTGATCCCCTGATCCGCATGGACATGCAGACCGTGCTCCTCGACCTGCAGGAAGAGCTGCACAAGACCATCGTCTTCATTACACATGATCTCGATGAAGCCCTGCGCCTCGGCGACAAGATCGCCATCCTGCGTGACGGTGCGGTGATCCAGCAGGGGTCCGGGCAGGACATCGTGCTGAAACCGGCGGATGCCTATATCGCCGACTTCGTCAAGGAAGTGAACCGAGGCCGGGTGATCCTGGTCGACACCGTCATGGACAAGAGCCGGACCCTGGAAGGCGGCCTGACCATTTCCAGCGGCATCATGCTGGAGGAAGCGGCCAGGACCTTCGCCGACAGCGGACAGGGCGAAGCCAACGTCGTCAATGGCGACGGCCGGCCGATCGGTGTTCTCAACGTGCATGACACGATCTACGCGATGGTGACACCTGCAAGCCACTGAGGTGTTGACGGCAAGAAATACGAAAGTCCCGGAGCATGCTCCGGGGCTTTTCTTTTTGATGCCTCATCCTGAGGAGGGCCTTCAGGCCCGTCTCGAAGGATCGGCAGCTTGTTCCTTCATACGGGGCCGATCCTTCGAGACAGCGCATACCCGCTTCCTCAGGATGAGGATGAGTTTGCGGCGAGCAAAGTGAAAGCCCCGGAGCATGCTCCGGGGCGTTTGCTGCTCGGAGAGGCGTGGTTTCAGCGCTCGGTGAAGATCGTGCTGGCGGCGCGGGTCACCGGGTGGAGGAGATAGACGAGGATCGATTTCGATCCGGTCACGACCTGGGCATTGACCTGCATGCCCGGCCGGATCGGCCGCTCGTTCGACCCCTTCCCGATCGACTGGCCGGGGAAGGCAAGGGTTGCCTTGAAGTAGTACTCGCCGAACTCGTCCTGGAAGCTGGAGGCGGAGATCGTTTCCACTTCTGCCGACAGGGTGCCGTAGATATTCGGGTCGTAGCTGGTGACGGTGATATCGGCCTTGTCGCCGACATTGATGTGGCCGACATCCTTGGGATTGACCTTCACGTCGGCGACGAGATTTTCGGATAGCGGCACGATCTCTGCAATCAGGTCGCCCGGATTGACCACGGAGCCGCGGCCGGTCGGGCCGAGAGATTTGACATAGCCTTCCACCGGGGCCTTGACGAAGAGCCGGTCCTGGCGGTCCTTCAGCTTGGCAATTTCCTGGCTCAGTTCTGCCCGTTCCTGTGCGATCTTGGCGCGCTCGTCAGCGACAGCCCTGTTCACTTCGGCGCCGGCCTGGTTGAGGCTCGCGTTGGCTTCGGTCAGCGTTTCCCGGGCCTGGGCCAGGCTGCCGAAAAGCTGTTCCAGCGTAACCTGAGAGCGCTGGTATTCGCCCTTGGCTTCCAGGTAGCGGCGGCGGGAGGTGTAGCCGTCCTTCAGGAGGCCTTCCTGGATCTGGAACTTTTCCTTTTCCAGCGCGACCTGGGATTTCTGCAATTCGATCTGGGCTTCGAGGCTGGCCACTTCCGCGCGTCTCTGGGCAACGCGGGCGGTGTAAGCCTCCTGTTCGTCGGCAACCGCCTTGCGGTTTGCCGTCAGGGCAGCGCGCTGCTGCGTGCTGAGGCCGTCGACAGCCGGATCGAGCCGAAGACCGACCGTGTTCGCATCGCTGTATTCCTGAGCAAGCAGCCGCTGCTCTTCAAGCTCGAGATATTGAAGCCGGCTCTGGATGCGGGCAAGCTCCGTAGTCGTATCCTGCTTTTCCAGGCGGGCAAGGGCGTCTCCGGCCTGCACGAGCTGGCCTTCTTCCACCAGCATTTCCGCGACGATACCGCCTTCCAGATGTTCCACCTTCAGAATGTGGCCTGCCGGCGTGATTTCGCCGATCGTGTTGGCAACCTCGCGTATCTGCCCGATCGCCGCCCAGACAAGAAGAAGCACTGTTGCAATCGTCAGGCCCGTCAGAAGGCGGGAATAAAAGGCCGGCGGGACGCCGTCTTCCAGTTCCAGCGGAAGACCGACGCGGCCGTAGACCGCCTTGCGGAGTGTGTCGGGATCGTCTTTTGTTGCCATTGGAATGGTCCTCGGCGGTTGTCGGTCGCGGCCCGGAGGCGGGCCGTTATTTCGTTTGCTGTTTCAGGACGTCTTCGAGAATTTCCCTGGGCGCACCGGCCATCGACACCATGCCGTTCTGCATGTAGACGAGGTTGTCGGCCATGCGCATGTGGCTCGGACGGTAGGTCGTCAGGATCACGGTCGACTTGCCACGCACCTGCTCGATCTTTTTCATCAGCAGCTTGTCGCCTTCGAAATCGAGGTTGCCGGCCGGGTTGTCGAGCACGTAGATCGGCGCGGGACGCACGAAGGCCCGGGCCAGTAGCAGCCGCTGCTTGACGTTGTCCGGCAGCAAGGCGATCAACTGACCGGTCAGGCGGGTTTCAACCCCCTGCGGGAGCAGTTCGCCATAGGCATTGAGGCCGAACTCCTCGAAAGCCTTGCGCACCTGGTCATTGTCCGCCTGCGGGTTGGCCATCCGGAAATTCTGGGCGATCGTACCGTAGAAGAAATCGTAGTGTTCCGGTGCATAGCCGATGGCATTGCGCCATTCGCCGGGGTCAAGCTGGCGGATATCGAGATCGTCCACCAGTACGGCGCCCATCTGCGGCCGGTAGAGGCCGAGCACGGCGCGCACCAGCGAAGTCTTGCCGCAGCCGCTCGGGCCTGTAATGGCGGTTACCGATCCCTGTTCCATCTGCAGGGAGAAGTTGCGCAGGGCCGGTTCCTGGCGGGCCGGGTAGCGCAGCACCACGTTGGAGAAGCGGATCGTGCCCTGGAACTGGCGATGGATGCTGGGCAGCTTCCCCGGCTGGCGTTCCAGCTCGATCTTCAGAAGACTGTTGATGCGTTCGATGGTTTGCTGTGCCTGGCCGAGCTGTGAGACGCTGAGGAAAGCCTGGTGCATCGGGCTGAGAGCCCGCCAGGAGAGGGCCATCACCGCGATCAGGGCACCCTGGGTGAGGCTCTGGTTCATGACCAGAATGGCGCCGAAACCCAGAACACCGATACCGCACAGGGTCATCAGCATCTGCGAGACCACCTGCATGACCTGCGACAGCTGTTTTGTCTTCAGGTTCTTGAGGGCAAAGTCGGCGGAGATGGCACGGTACTTTTCCACCCAGATGTCGTCCGCCGAAAGTTCGCGGATGGCCTTGCGCTTGGAGAGCATCTCGACAGTGATGTTCTGCATGCGCGATTTGGCGTCGCCTGCCTGGCCGATCGCCTGTTTCATGCGCGGAACGATGATGAGGGCGGCCAGCACATAAAGAACCAGCAGGCCCAGGGGAAGCAGGGCAAGCGGTCCGCCAATGAGGCTGAGCACGGCAACGAAGATGATGGAGAAGGGCAGGTCGATCAGGGCGTTGGCAAGGTTGCCGTGGAAGACCTCGCGCACGCCGTCAAATTGCTTCAGCCGGGTGATCTGCGCGCCGATCGGCGCAGACGAGATCAGCGGCAACGGCAGGTGAAGGAAGTGGCGGAAGGTGGTGTTGGCCACCACTGCATCGAGGCGTGCGCCGAGGTAGGCCTGCAGGTTCGACTTGGTGCCCTTCACCATCCAGTCCATGGCCAGGACAACGCCCATGCCGATCAGCAGCGTGATCAGCACGGTCACTGATTTTGCGCCAATGGCCTTGTCATAGACATTCATGACGAAGAGCGGCAGGCCGAGGGCGAGCAGGTTCGACAGCAGGCCAACGGCCATGATGGACAGGACCGTGCCACGGAACTGGTGGAGCAGGCGCGAGGACCAGTGCTGGAAACCCGCGCTGGCGCTTTCCTCGTCCGGCTCGACCAGAAAGAGTTCGGCGTCCTTCAACTCGCTGTAGGCAACGGCGACGGTGCGCCGGGCTTCACCGCTATAGGCCTGGAAACGGCCGTCGCTGGTCCGGCCGAGGCCGACGAGCAGGTTGTTGCCGGTCTTGACGAGGCACGGAAACTGCTCCGCGGTCAGCTGCTTCAGCGCCCGGGTGGACGGGGTGACGCGGAAGTTCAGGCGCGTGAGCACCGCGCGCAGTTCGAAGATACCCTTGATGCCTTCAAGATGGGGCAGGGCTTCGAAGAGGTGGCGCTCCATGCCGTCCCAGTCGAGCGCTTCAAGCAATGGCAGCAGGCAGGCTTCCGCGGACGAGGCCCGGTCGCTTGTGCTGCCGGAATGCTGCTGCACGCGGGATTCGAGGTTCATCCGGCTTGCGGCCGGATTGAGGTTCTGGAGCATGGAGTCGGCATTTTCAAAAGCGGCCAGGGACATGTTTCGCTCCTAAGCTTGCTTTTTGGTGCCGGCGGTATCGCGGCGGCGGAATTTGTAACGCGGGGCTTCCGGCTTCTCCGGTGTGGGCACCAGACGGCCGTTTTCCAGAAGGAACTGCTTGTCGGCGATGGCCCGGAAGGAGGGGCGGTGGCTGACGATGAGCGTGGTGAGCTGGCCCTTCAGCCGTTTGAGCGCTTCGACGAGCTGGGCCTCGCTGCGATGATCAAGCGCGCCGTTGGCATCGTTCAGGATCAGGATTTTCGGCTCGCCGGCCAGGGCCCGTGCGATCGCGATGCGCTGGACCATGGAATCCGTCAGGTTCTCTTCAATGGCATTGCCGAGCACCGTGTCATAGCCGAGGGGCAGCAGGTGGATGTCCCTTTCCAGACCGATCAGGTCGGCCGCCATGCGCGCCTTCTGCGGGTTCGCGCGCGAGCCGAACAGGGTGAGGTTCTGCAGGATCGTACCTGCGAACATCTGCGCGTCGTTGCCGACATAGGCGATGTCACGGCATAGATAGCGGTGATCGCGCCCGTAAAGATCCTGGCCGTCGATGAGCACCTGGCCCGACGTCGGTTCGACGTCGCCGGAGACCAGCCGTGCCAGTGTCGTGCGGCCACTGCCGTCGCTGCCTTCAAAGGCGACCGTCTCGCCGGCATTGATCGTCAGCGTCAGGTGATGCAACGCGACGATGGCGTCTCCACGCGACTGATAGCTTGCATTCTGCAGCTTGATGTTGCCGATCACCGAGAGACCCGGATTGCCGGTGCGCTCTTCGCGCGGCATTTCGAACAGAGAGCGCGCCTCACGGAAATCGTGCTTGACGCGCTGCATGTCGGTCCAGTGATTGATGCCCCGCAACAAAGGCTGCACGACCTGGCCGGCAAGCAAGGTACAGGCGGCAACGGCGCCAACGCTGATGAAACCGCCCATGACCAGCAGGGCACCGCTGGACACGACGCAGACTGTTGTCAGGACGGTGAAGAAGCCGGAGGATGCCCGGGCCTGGTTGTTGAGGTCGATATAGTCGTAACCGAGGCGGGAGTTCTGAGTCTGCAAGCGCTCGAAACGTCTCAGGATCACAGGCTCGAAGGCCATGGCCTTTATCGTGTTGAGACCTGACAAGACCTCGAAGATGAAGTCGTATTTGCGCTGGTCCTGTTCCGCCCGCCGCTCGATCAGCTGATCGATGCGGGTATTCAGCCTGGCCGTCCTGAGTGCAAAGAGCGCCAGCAGTGCAAGGGGAACGAAGCCGATCGGGCCGCCGATCAGGAAAAGAACCGCCAGGAAGATGAGGCTGGCGGGCAGGTCAATTGCCAGGAGGCGTGCCTGACCGCCGTAATTGTCACCCATCGCCTGGAGAGACTTCAGCGAATCCAGGTGCTTCGTCACCGTTGCTTCGGAACTGAGGTCCGCACGGGAATGGAGGAGGCGGCGTGTGGCCTCCACGTTGGCCTGATGGGTAAACGAGGCAGCAAGCCAGCCGGTGATGTAGGACCGGGCCGTTTTGAGCACGGCGTCGATGAGGAGGACTGCGCCAAGGCCCAGGATGAGGATGACAAGCGTGTCGGTCGCCTTGTTCGGCAGGATCCTGTCATAGACCTGCAAGATGGTTAGCGGCATCGCCAGGCCGAGGACGTTGATGAGGATGGAAGCGGTGACGACAGAACGCGGCAATTTGGGTGTCGAGACCTTGTCACCCGTCTCTGAAGAGAAGAACTCCAGTTGCGGAAGCTTTACATTGGAAAAAGTATCAGTGATAAAAGATGCCATGATTAGCGCCTCCAGTTACTTATTAAAGGCGCGGAATTGTTTCAAAACCGTTTACCAAAAATACCAGAAATTCTAAATTTACCTCAAGGTGTACGTGTATTTCGATGATTGGAGTTGGTTTTTATTAAGACAAGCCTGCGCGTGATGACGTTACGTTCTAATGGAGCACGTGCAAGTCATGGCCGATACCGACACTTCAGCAAACGCAGGTAAATCGGGTGCATCTTCCTCTGGGGAAGCTGTCGCAAAGACTGCTGACGGACCCAATCCAGTTTCTCCGCGTGTTGAGGCGCAAGCCGGTGATCCCTATCGTCCGTCCGGTCACAACGACTATTCGCTGTCGATCGAGCCGGAGGACACGGGCGAAGCGACCATCGCAAACCTCTTCCAGGCCGTGCCGCTGGAACATGAAGGCTCCGGCTCTTCCCTGGAAGATGGCGAGGGGCTCGGCGGTGATGGCTTCAAGGACGCCGGCGCGAACGGCAAAGGCCTTGGCCGCGGTCAGGGCAACGGATTGGGCGACGGCTTGCTGCCGGATGGCGCGACGGATGTGGTCGAGACCGCCGACGGCGGACCGAACGACGATGGCGGACTTGGCGACGGCGAAGTTCCGCAGGCGCGCGGACTGGACCCCACCCTGTCCCAGTTCGATCTCGGCGGTGACGGTATCCAGGCAGCCGGTTCCCAGGTTGGCGACGGCACCGGTGGCGGTGCCGGACAGGACGATGACGGTAGTGGTGGTGGTGGCAACGAAGACCTTGGTCCCGTTGTCGATATCGACCCAGCCGACAATTTCGTTCAGGAAAATGCGGCAGGTGGGACTGTGGTCGGTGTGGTCGCCTTTGCGAATGATCCCGACGCAGGTGACACGGTCACCTATTCCATTACCGACGACCGTTTCTTGATCGACCCGGACAGCGGCGTCATAACTGTCGCGGACGGTGCGGTCATCGACCGCGAAACGACAGACCGGATTGATATCGTCGTCACCGCAACCTCGACGGACGGATCGGTGTCAACGGGTGTCTTCACGATCACCATCGGTGACGAGAACGAATTCTCCATCGGTCCGGTAACGGACGTGGATGCCGCCGACAACTTCGTCATGGAAAACTCCGCCGGCGGGACCGTCGTTGGTGTGACGGCCTTTGCCGAAGATCCCGATGCGACGGATACGGTCACTTACTCGATCAGCGACAGTCGCTTTGTGATCGACCCGGATACGGGCGTGATCAGCGTTGCGAACGGGGCAGTCATCGACCGCGAGGCGACGCCTTTCATCGACATCGAGGTGACGGCAACATCGACGGACGGTTCGACCTCCACCGGTACTTTCAGGGTGACCGTTGGCGACGAGAACGAATTCGACATCGGCCCTGTGACCGATGTGGATGCCACCGACAACTTCGTCATGGAGAACTCGGCCGGCGGGACAGTCGTTGGTGTGACGGCCTTTGCCGAAGATCCCGATGCGACGGATACGGTGACCTACTCGATCACCGACAGCCGCTTTGTGATCGACCCGGATACGGGTGTGATCAGCGTTGCGAACGGCGCGGTGATCGACCGCGAGGCGACGCCTTTCATCGACATTGAGGTGACGGCAACCTCGACGGACGGTTCGACCTCCACCGGCACCTTCCGCATCACCATCGGTGACGAGAACGAATTCTCCATCGGTCCGGTAACGGACGTGGATGCCACCGACAACTTCGTCATGGAGAACTCGGCCGGCGGGACCGTCGTTGGTGTGACGGCCTTTGCCGAAGATCCCGATGCGACGGATACGGTCACTTACTCGATCAGCGACAGTCGCTTTGTGATCGACCCGGATACGGGCGTGATCAGCGTTGCGAACGGGGCAGTCATCGACCGCGAGGCGACGCCTTTCATCGACATTGAGGTGACCGCAACCTCGACGGACGGTTCGACCTCGACTGGCACGTTCCGCATCACCATCGGTGACGAGAACGAGTTCTCCATCGGTCCTGTGACCGATGTAGATGCCACCGACAACTTCGTCATGGAGAACTCCGCAGGCGGGACCGTCGTTGGTGTGACGGCCTTTGCCGAAGATCCCGATGCGACGGATACGGTGACCTACTCGATCACCGACAGCCGTTTCGTGATCGACCCGGATACGGGCGAGATCAGCGTTGCGAACGGGGCGGTGATCGACCGCGAGGCAACGCCTTTCATCGACATCGAGGTGACGGCGACATCGACGGACGGTTCGACCTCGACCGGCACATTCCGCATCACCATCGGTGACGAGAACGAGTTCTCCATCGGTCCTGTGACCGATGTAGATGCCACCGACAACTTCGTCATGGAGAACTCCGCAGGCGGGACCGTCGTTGGTGTAACGGCCTTTGCCGAAGATCCCGATGCGACGGATACGGTCACTTACGCGATCACCGACAGCCGTTTCGTGATCGACCCGGATACGGGCGAGATCAGCGTTGCGAATGGTGCGGTGATCGACCGCGAGGCAACGCCTTTCATCGACATCGAGGTCACGGCAACCTCGACGGATGGCTCCACTTCCACCGGTACTTTCAGGGTGACCGTTGGCGACGAGGACGAATTCGACGTTGGTCCGGTAACCGACATCGACACGACGCTGAACACGGTCGCCGAGAACGGCGCGGGCGGCGAATATGTCGGCATCACCGCCTTTGCCGAAGATCCGGATGCGACGGATACCGTGACTTACTCGATCACGGATAATCGCTTTGAAATCGATCCGGATACGGGCGTCATCACTGTCAGGGACGGCGTCAGCTTCGATCACGAAACCATGCCGACGGTCGATATCGAGGTAACGGCAACCTCCACGGATGGGTCCACATCAACAGGCACCTTCACGGTTACCATCACTGACGTCAACGAAGCTCCGGATCTCGACTTCGATCCTACCCTGGGACCTGGGACGGCCGTCACCATGACGTTTGTTGAAGAGACCGCCGGCTATAGCAATGTGCTGGGTGTCTTCTACGTGGATGGTTCCGGACATCCGGTTGGTGGCGAGATCGTCTGGGTCGACCAGAACCTGCTCTCTGCGGGCGACACAGCCACGGTCTACCTGGAAGGCGTTGAAGCCGATGAGATCGGCTATTTCCTTATCCCCGACGGAGCCGGACTCAACACCGGCCTCAAGAGCGGAGACCAGGTGACGTTCCAGCAGGACATCAACGGCAACTGGCAGGCAGTCGGTCCAAACGGAACGCCGTTGACGGGCCAGGGAGCCAACGTGTTCTTCTCCGGCGACGGTTCGCTCAACCCGGATGGCTTCGACTACACCGCAGAAAGCGGCATTCGGATCGGCTTCGAGGACCTCGTCGGGGGTGGCGACAAAGATTACGACGATCCTGTCTTCGATCAGACCACGTTCGAGACCCACGCCACGGCCTCCGTCTACGAAGAAGAACACGGTGCCGAGGTCGGTGCGCTTTCGGTCTTCGATCCGGATGTGGGCGACACGCATACCTTCAGCGTTTCCGACGACCGTTTTGAGGTGGTCGTCCAGAACGGCGAATATGTGCTGAAGCTCAAGGACGATCAGGCACTCGACTACGAGACGGAAACCCGGGTGACGGTGGATGTCACGGTCACCGACAGCGGTGGCCTCTCCGATACCGAGACCATTGTCATCGACGTGATCGACATCGACGAAAACACGGCTCCGGTCGGTCCCGTCAGCGACACGGATGTCAGCTCGAATTTCGTTCAGGAAAACTCGGCGGGTGGCACGGTGGTTGGCGTCACCGCCTTTGCCAACGATCCAGATGCCTTTGACAGCGTGACCTATTCGATCACCGACAGCCGCTTCGTCATCGACCCGGATACGGGCGTGATCAGCGTTGCAGATGGTGCGGTCATCGACCGCGAAACGACGGAGCATATCGACGTCGAGGTGACCGCAACCTCGACGGACGGGTCCACGTCGACCGGCACCTTCCGTATCACTATCGGCGACGACGACGAGTTCGATATCGGTCCGGTGACGGATGTCGATGCGGCATCGAACACGATTTCGGAATTCGCAGCGGGCGGCGACGTGGTTCATATCACCGCGTTCGCCGACGATCCGGACGCGACCGATACGGTGACGTATCAGATTTCAGGCGACGGCCGTTTCGAGATCGATCCCGACACCGGGGTGATCACCGTTGCGGACGGGGCGCGCTTCGATGCGGAAACCGAACCCGCCATCGACGTCACCGTGACGGCGACCTCGACGGACGGGTCCAGTTCGACCGGAACATTCACGATCAACATAACCGACGGCAACGAGCCGCCCGACCTGGTCGTGCATCTGGAAAACGGATCCATGCAGTTCATCGTCAACGGCAGCTTCGAGGTCTATGACGGACCCCATGGCGGCGGTGCGGGCACGGGCTGGTACGAGAATCCGAACTCCATCGAAGGCTGGACATACAACAACGTGGATGTCCATGAGGCGGGTCACAACAATTACGGCGCGACCGACGGCACGCACCACATGGACCTGGCCGCTCGGACAAATGGCTGGGCTGCGCAGCAGATCGAGGGACAGCTCGACGGACAAGTCTATCACCTGTCCTTCGACATGAAGTCGCGCGGCGGTGTCGGCCAGAGCGTGGCTGAAGTCTACTGGAACGGCGAATTGATCGACACGATCGACCCGGCAACCACCGGCTCCGGCTGGCAGACCTATGCCTATGACATCGTCGGCGGGTCTGGTGACGGATCCAACACTCTGACTTTCGTGGAAATCGGTTCCGACGACTACGGCGGTGCGCTGATCGACAGCGTCTCGCTGGTCTCCGACAACCGGACCGCGGTGGTGGAGGAATATTTTGGCGCCGAAATCGCGCCGTTGTCGGTGATCGACCCGGATGTGGGCGACACGCATACCTTCACCCTGTCCGACGACCGGTTCGAGGTGGTGGTCTCGGGCAACATGTACATGCTCAAGCTGAAGGACGACCAGGCCTTCGACTATGAGACGGAAACCCAGGTCACCGTTGCCGTGACGGCAACCGACACCGGCGGTCTGTCCGACACCGAGGTCGTCGTCATCGACGTCATCGATATCGACGAGACAAACACGCCGATCGGCCCGCTTTCGGATGCGGATACCGGTGCGAACAGCGTCATGGAAAACGCCACTGGTGGCACCTATGTCGGCCTGACCGCCTTTGCGGACGATCCGGATGCGCGCGACATCGTCACCTACTCGATCACCGACAGCCGCTTCGACATCGACGCCGATACCGGCGTCGTGACGGTGGCGAATGGTGCTGTGATCGACCGGGAGGCGATCGACCATGTCGATCTGGAAGTGACCGCGACCTCGAGCGACGGGTCTTCGGTGGCGAAGACCTTCCGCATCGATATCGGCGATGAGGACGAATTCGATATCGGTCCGGTGACAGACGTCGACACGGCCCGGAACACGATTCCGGAAGATGCGGGCGGCGGCACAGTTGTCGGCATCACGGCTTTTGCCGACGATCCGGATGCAACTGATACGGTCAGCTACCAGCTCACCGGTGACAGCCGCTTCGAGATCGATCCGGATACCGGCGTGATCACGGTTGCGGATGGTGCGGTCTTTGACAGCGATGCCGAGCCCGCCATCGATGTCATTGTAACTGCGACGTCGACGGATGGCTCGAAATCGACCGAAACCTTCACCATCAACGTGTCCGACACCAATCATCCACCGGATCTCGATTTTGATCCGGCTCTGGGTGCGGGTACGGCAGTTACGATGACGTTCGTCGAAGAAACGGCGGGCTACAGCAACGTGCTGGGCGTCTTCTACGTGGATGGAGCCGGAAATCCGGTTGGCGGTGAAATCGTCTGGGTCAATCAGAACCTGCTTTCCGCGGGCGACACAGCGACGGTCTACCTGGAAGGCGTCGAAGCCGGTGAGATCGGTTATTTCCTGATCCCGGACGGAGCCGACACCAACAAGGGTCTCAAGAGTGGAGACCAGGTGACGTTCCAGCTTGATGGCAAGGGCAACTGGCAGGCAGTCGGTCCTAACGGAACGCCGTTGACCGGCCAGGGAGCCAATGTCTTCTTCTCCGGGGACGGGTCGCTCAATCCGAAAGGCTACGACTACACCAAGGAAAGCGGTATCCGGATTGGCTTTGAGGACCTTGTCGGGGGCGGTGACAAGGATTTCGACGATCCTGTCTTCGACCAGACCATGTTCGAAACCCATGCAACGGCTGCGGTCTACGAGGAAGAGTTCGGCGCCGAGGTCGGAACCTTGTCGGTGTTCGATCCCGATATCGGCGATACGCACACATTCACTGTTTCCGACGACCGCTTCGAGGTCGTTCTCGACAACGGCGAATACGTGCTGAAGCTCAAGGACGACCAGGCGCTCGACTACGAGACGGAGACCCAGGTCACCGTGGAGGTGACGGCAACGGACAGCGGCGGTCTTTCGGATACCGAGACGATCGTCATCGATGTCATCGACATCGACGACGGAACCGGCGACCCCAACATGCCGATCGGTCCGGTCCGCGATACCGATACCGCGCAGAACCTGGTTGCAGCGACCGCGGCCGCCGGCATGGTGGTGGGCCTCACCGCCTTTGCCCAGGACGCCGATGCGGGCGACACGGTCACCTATGCGATCGATGACAGCCGTTTCGACATCGATGCGGACACCGGCGTGGTGACGGTCGCAGATGGCGCGGTGTTGGTCGCAGGCCAAAACCTCAACGTGAAGGTCACCGCAACATCGAGCGACGGCACCCAGTCGAGCGCTGTCTTCCCGATCGAGGTCACTTCCGGTGGATCGGACAATTCACCGCCCGATCTGATTGTCGGAAGCGCAATCTATCTGCCTGGCGGTGCCGGTGGACATTATGACGACCATCACGATGATCATCACGGTCATCACCATGATGGCCGGAAAGGCCGGCATGACCATGATGACGATAGCGATAAACCGCATGGGCACACCGATCCTGCCGGCTTCTTCGTGCCGGAGAACGAGGCAGGTGTGGAACTGGTGCAGTTGTCAGTGGTCGACCCGGATGTGGGCGATACCCATACCTTCACAGTCTCCGACGAACGGTTTGAAGTTGTCTCCGACGGCGACAACTACCTCCTGAAGCTGAAGGACGATGCGGCGGTCGACTACGAGAGCGAGCGTTCCATCACGATCGATGTCACCGCCACGGACAGCGGTGGCCTGTCGGACACGGAAAGCATCACGCTGGACGTGGTTGACGGCAGCGACAAGGCTGTCTGCGAAACAGGCACGCGCTACAGCGATACCATGGTGGGTGGCGGCATGAACGATACGCTCTATGGACGCGGCGGCGACGACATCCTGCTTGGTCAGGGCGGCAACGACCGCATCTATGGCGGCTCGGGCGATGATCTGATCCGCGGCGGGACCGGCAACGACTATCTCGCCGGCGGCGACGGTTCGGACCTCTTTGCCTATATGCTCGGCGACGGGCACGATACGGTCCATGGCGGAGCTGGCGGTAGCTGGATAGACGTTGTCGACCTCAGCGGTGCTGCCGACGGGACGCCGCTTGGCGCTTATGGTGCGGACTGGTCGGTGACCATGACCAGTGGCACCATCGACAATGTGGACGCCATCAGCGGAGAGATCACCCTGTCGCAGGATTCTGCCGGCTATATCGAACTGGCCGACGGCGGCCGGATCGACTTCGCCGATCTGGAGGGAATCCAGTACTGAGCCGGGGCAATCACCCGTTGCAGCAGGACAGAAAAGGCGGGTCTCGAGGGACCCGCCTTTTTCATGCGCTGCTGGATTATTTGATCGGTGGCAAAGGCTCGGTCTCGATCACAACCGGAACCGGTTCGTTGACCGCGACCGCGATCACACCTGACTGGAAGATGTCGTTTTCCGTCGGTCCGAGGCGGAGGTCCCAGGTGTTGAATTCCGGCATGATGCGGGGGATCGGTGCCGGACGTTCCTCGATAATGCCGAAATGCTGCGGGGCCAGCCGGCCGATATTCGCAAGAAGGAAGAAATCGGCGATGCGGCTGTCGTAGCGTGCCCTGACATTGTCGACCCTGGTGAGCAGCAATTCGCGTTCACCGTCCAGCACATCGAGCAGGGTGCGCTGGCCGCTGTCGAATTCCACTTGCAGGCCTTTGACTGCGCGTTCGTTCGCTTCGATGGCGCGCTGCGTCGCCTTTGCTTTCAGGCGCGAGGCAGCGCGCTGTTTGATGGCGCGGGTGACGTTCTCGCGGATGATCTGCTGGGTGTCGTCGAGTTCGTATTCCTGTTCGGCGGCGGTGTATTTGGCGCGCTTGACTGCCGCAATGTTGCGGCCGCCGGTAAAGAGCGGCGCGGTCACGCGGACGCCGAAGCGGAAGTCCTCGTCGTCCAGGTTGCCGAGGTTGCCGCGATAACCGTTCTGCCATTCGCTTTCCAGCGAGACGCGGGGCAGCATGTCGCCGACCGCGGCACGGGCCGCATAGCGGGCGGCACGTGCATCCGAGGTTGCTGCGCGAATGGCGGGATTGTTCTGGAAAGCGACGGTCAGGGCGTCATCGAGACCGTTGGGTTCTATCGCCTTGGGGATGCCCGGCCAGCCGAGCTTGCCCGGCTTTTGCCCTGTCAGGCGCTCATAGACTGCTTCGGACGCTTCTAGGTCCCCGACAGCCTGGTCCGAATTGCCCTGGGCCTCGGCGAGGCGGGCAAGGGCCTGCTCGATATCGGTCCTTGTTGCGTCGCCGGACTTGTAGCGCGCCCGGGCGGCGTTGACTTCCTGCTGAACCACATTCGTGTAGGAGCGCAGGTGCGCGAGGATGGCCCGGTCGCGGACCACCTGCAGATAGGCATCGGCGGTGTTGAAGAGGAGCGTCTGTTCAGCGCCGATCAGTTGGTTGCGTCCGGAATTCGCTTCTTCATGGGCCTGGTTGAGGCGGTTGACCCCGGCAAGGCCCTGAAACACGGTCTGGGACATGGAAACGCCGAGTTCGTGAAAAAACGCCCGGTCGCTCGTCCCGCTGCGCGTGTTGAAGGCATTCTGTTCACCGAGATAGCTGCCGGTGACGGTGGGCAGGAATTCCGATCGTGCCGTCCAGACGCCCTGGTTGGTGGCCTCATAGCGAGAGCGCTCCGCCTTCAGGCCCGGATTGACGGCATAGGCGGATGCCATGGCCTCTTCCAGGGACTGGGCGGAAACGGGAGTACCGGCAATGGACAAGCTGATCAGGGAGGCGCCTGCCAGAAGGCTGGAGAGGCATGCCTTGAACTCGTGCATCAGTCTGGTTGGGGCCAAGAATGTTGTCATTGCAGCACCGTCATTGTTGTCTGCATTCAAGGTAGGATTTTATAGTTAATCAAACGTAAGTTAAGGGAAGGGTTTATGGTTAATGTTTTACTTTTGTTACCAAGAGTAACATTTGGTAACTCTTTAGGGAAAACTTATACTGATATTTATAACAGTGTATAATTAGGAAATTCTTTCAGTAAATGCAGAATCTGCGCTAGCTTCCTGTTTGATCGAGGTTAACAGGCCGCTTCTTGATCTGTGAGGGAAGCAAATGTTTGCCGAAGAAAAAGCCTTGAACCTGCAGGCAACCGGCTTCCTGCAGGAACTGCAACTGCCGTTCCGTTTCGACACCTTCAGCGATTACTGGAATGCCGAAGCTGTGTCCGAGCAAGATCGCAGAACGCAGGATCGCCCGCGCATGAGGATTGGTTTCGAGCGATTGGGTGAACGCCCTGTCGACCTTGATCTTGTCGAACGGAAAGGCCTGCAACGTATTGAGCGAGGAGTAACCCTTGCCGAAATCGTCCATGGCCACCCTGACGCCCATCTTGCGCAGTGAAAGAATTGACTCGTGCACCCGTTCATGGTCCTCGATGGGTGTCGATTCCGTAAGTTCGATTTCCAGCCTTTCGGCCGGCAGTCCGGTCTTCATCAAAACGGTGGAGACAAGTCCGACAAAATCGCTGCGCGAGAATTGCAGCGGCGAGGCGTTGACGGATAAGGAGACCGGCTCTTCCCAGTCCGCGGCTTCGGCGCAAGCTGCTTCCAGAACCCAGTTGCCGATGTCGAGGATGATGCCGGAACGTTCGGCAATCGGGATGAAATCCTCCGGTGCGATCGGTCCTTTTTCCGCATGCCGCCAGCGCACCAGTGCCTCGTAGCCGACGAGTTCGCCGGTCTTGGTCAGGTTCTGCTTCTGGAACACCAGATTGAGCTGGTTTTCAAAGGCTGCGTTGCGCAGGTCCGCGGCCAGGCTTGCCTCCCAGCGGTTGGATTCCTCCATGCCGGTCACATAGGGCTGGATCAGATTGCCGCCGATGGATTTCGCCTGCTTTGCTGCAAGATTGGCCCGTTGCACCAGCTTGTTGAGATCGCCACCGTCGCGCGGAAAGACGGCCAGCCCGATGCTGGAGCGGATGGAGAGGCGGTAGGAATGCCATTGTACCGGCCGGCGCGCGAGCGAGCGTACCAGGCGGGCGAACTCGACGGCGTCGTCGAGCGAGTCGAGCGACGGATTGATGATCAGGAACTCATCCCCATAGAAGCGCGAGATAAAGATGTGATCGGCGAGATTGGCCTGCAGCGTATCGGCCATGGTGCAAAGGACCGTATCGCCGACCTCGTAGCCATGCAGGTCGTTGATGACCTTGAACTGGTCGAGGCTGATCAGGACGACGGCGCAGGCCTTGCCTTCCAGTTCCGCCTTCTTGAGGATGTCACCGGCCACCTTCTGCACATAGTGCCGGTTCGGCAGGCGGGTGAGCGAATCCTGCAGGGCAAGGTGCTGGTAAGCACGCCGGGCGGCATTCTTTCGATAACGGTCGAGCAGGCTTCCCGTGGCGGCGAAGAGCGTACAGAGACCGAATACGGTCAGTGCGAACAGCACCATGTACCGGCCGGGCAAAAGCTCCGCTTCCCGCGGAAAGCTGACATGCTTGTCCGGAACGGAAGGGGAGGACAGGTGAATGGCGAGTGCTGCAAGGAACAGGAACAGCGTTGCGCTGAAGAGTGCGCGCCGCGATTGCAGTTGCGGTACGAAGCTCATCGCAATGGCGCCGAGGCAGGTGCCCAGAAGCAGTGACCAAAGACGGTAGGATCCGGTGCCGTCCACGCCGTGGCCGCCGGCATGGGCCATTGTGATGGTGAAGCCGAGTGCCGCAACGGTCAGGCCGAAGATGATCCCGCCCAGTTCCGGCGCCAGGCGAATGCTGCGGCGCAGGGCGAGGAAATACCCGCCGAGAAGGCCCGCAAACGCAATGGCCAGGGCAAAGAGCGTCACTTCCAGCCGGAATCCGGCTGCCGCTGCAAGAGGACCGGCGGCATGTGCCGTGACGAGAGCCGCCCAGATTGCAGAGGCACCGACAAGCGACGACCATACAAGCCAGACGGTTCTGGCGGGGCTGGCGTCCCGCTGAATTTTCGAAAGAAGAAAAAGCGAAAAGGCGGAGCCCAGGAGGCAAACGGCAGCCGCAAGTGACAGCAGAACATAATTGTTCCCAGTCAACAATCCTGCTGCCGCACCTTCCATAAAAGCCCCCACGAACGGATGCTTTCATAAAAGCTCAAAAAGCATAACAAACGGTATTTATTGAGGAAATAAGTGAAATTGTTCCGGATTTTTAGCAATACTGGTGTAATTGCGCATAACAACTTTACGTTCGCGGCTGTCGACTACTGTGATTTTTGACCGGAGCGTGTCCCGGACCAGGCAGCCCAGATCCTCCGGCGGCTGCCCGCTGTCCGATATCGGATTTGTATGTGTCTGTTTCATCGCCTCATAGGTACTCCGAATCCAGCCGGGCGGAGAGGGGGGCGCAACGGCTGGTCTCCGACGCGTTGCGGTCCGGCTCCCCGGGGCGGAAACCGGTGTGTGCCCGCAAGGGGTGACTTTATGGCATCGTCATTTTCGACAATATTTTTTTCTCAACAAAGAAATCCATATTCGCCTTTAAATTCAAGGCAAAGAACCGGGCGGGGCGCTTCACTGGCTGCGCTGGTGTCCTGAAGGAACGCCATTGGATAAAATTCTATCGATATAATTATCAATACGGCATTGAATTGCTTTCAAAAAAGAGCGGCCGCGCCGGGGGGGAGCCTTCCGGCGAACCAGGAGCCGTGCCGGCCTCGCTTGAGCGCGCGGGACAATGCAACTGCTTGAGACACAGGTCAGGAAACTGGGTGCAGCCCGCAATGTCATCGAAAGCAAAATCCACGCGTGTCGACAACGCCTATGACCGATTGAAGGCCGAAATACTGAATGGTGAATTGCCGCCGGGGTTCCAGGCGCCCGAACCGGATATTGCCAGCAGGCTCGGCATGAGCAGGACCCCGGTGCGCGAGGCGCTGATCCGCCTGGAGGCGGACGGGCTGGTGGATCTCGTGCCACGCCGCGGCGCCAAGGTGCTTCCTGTGTCACGGCAGGATATTTGCGAAATCTACCAGATCCTGTCGGCGCTTGAAGCACTTGCGGCCGAAACGGCCTGCCGCAAGGCGGCAGCGGGCGTGCTTGGCGAGCTTGGCGAGGTTCTCGACCGGTCCGACGCGGTGCTGGAGGAAGGCAAGATCGAGGCCTGGGCCGTGCTGGATGACCGCTTTCACCGGCTGATGGCCAAGGCCAGCGGCAATCTGCGCCTGGAAGCGGAAATCTCCGGGTTTCTCGATCAGGTCTACCGGGCCAACACGGTGCTCTTGCGTCTGAACCGTGCGCCCGCCTCCAATGCGGCCGACCATCGGGCGCTTTGGGAGGCGATCCGGGCGAAGGACGCGGAAACCGCAGGCGCAATTGCCCGGCGCCACCGCCTGAACGGGCTCGGCAAAATGAAAGATCTCCTGGAAAGCTGCGGCCTCACGCACGTCTAGGCGGCACATGTGCCCGCTGTTTCCGGCAGCTGCCTGGATGTGAGCTCTCACCAAGTGGTGCTGAGCGCTGGCGTATTAGCGCGGCGCGGTGCTGGCGGGGCCGGTTGACTGGCCGATGATCAGCTCGGCATCGAGATGAAGCGAGGCCGGTTTGCTGAGCGGATCGGCGATCATGTTCAGGAGCAATTCCGCCGCCTTTTCACCGGCATACCGCACAGAAGACCGGGTACAGGTGAAGATCGGCACCTCGCCGCTGTTGGGCAGGAACGACAGCGCGTCGTCATGGGTGATGATCGAGACGTCTTTGCCGGTTCTCAGGCCGCGCTGACCGACTGCGCGGGCGACGCCGATTGCGGTGATCATCGAGGAAACCAGGAACGCGGACGGCGGATTGTCGCCCCCGAGCATCTCCATGGCATTGTCACAACCATAGGGTTCGGTCATGTCGGCGCTGCGCATCAGGGCCGGGTCCGCCGCAAATCCTCTGGCTGCGAGCGCATCTTCAAAGCCGCGCCGGCGGCGGCGGGCGAAATCCATGTGTTCCAGACCGTTGAGCAGGGCGATCCGCGTATGGCCGAGATCGAGCAGCAGATTTGCCGCCCGTTCGAAGGCCCGGCGGTTGTTCATGTCGATCCAGGAAGTTTCCTCCTCGGCGCCGGGAATGCGGCCGTGTACGACAAAGGGAAGGTTGAGTTCCTTCAGGAGCTTGTGCCGTGTCTCCTCGTTGGCCGGGCCATGTATGATGACGCCGTCCGCTTTCTTGCGCGAGGCGATCTGCCTGTAGGCGTCCTCCTCATGGGCATCGTCGACGACCGAGATGATCATGTCGTAACCGTGCTTTGAATAGGTCTCGCCGGCCCCGGCTATGAACTCCAGGAAGATCGGGTTCATCATCTCGTGAATGGAGCGCGGTATGACATGGCCGATGGCCATGGCCCGTCCGGTGGCGAGGCGCCGTGCCTGGCTGTTGGGAGCGTAGCCCAATTTCTCGGCCATCTCGCTGACGCGCTTGCGGGTTTCCTCGCTGACTTCGGGGTAGCCGTTCAAGGCGCGGCTGACCGTTGTCTGCGACAGGTTCAGCCGCTGCGACAGCTCCTTCAGGTTCACGCCATTGCTCATTCCAACCCAAAACGCTTTGAAAGCGTTCCTCCCAACATGCTGTTATTGAAACGCAACATTAATTCGCGAGTTGTCCGCTTGACAAGACCGAAGCGCGAAGACATGGTGAGGGCGAAATCCAAAGCGGTTTGGATGAAGGGTTCTGGTAGAATTGCCTAACCTGCAGCCCGGGTGGGTATTGCTGCCAGGTGGTGAGGTGTGCCACTTTAAATAGAGAGTCCCGGCATAGGGACAATCTGGGAGGATAGACATGAAACTTGGTTTGAAGGCCTGTACGGCCGTTCTTGCGCTGAGCGTCGCGTTCGGCGGCGGCGCAGCCGCAGCCGCTGATCTGAAATTCGCCCCGGGTGAAGGCCCGTTCAACTGGGACAGCTACAACGAGTGGGCCAAGTCCGCGCCTGACCTCAAGGGGCAGACGGTGACCATTGCCGGTCCGTGGCTGCAGCCGGAAGACGGCTACTTCCGCAACGTGCTGGCCTATTTCTCCGAAGCCACCGGTGCCGAAGTCATCTATACCGGCTCGGATTCCTTCGAACAGCAGATCGTCATCGATGCCGAAGCAGGCGCTGCGCCGAACATCGCCGTCTTCCCACAGCCGGGCCTGGCTTCCGACATGGCCAAGCGCGGTCTCCTGACACCGCTGCCCGCCGAAATGGGTGAATGGATCGCCAACAATTACGGCGCCGGCGAAAGCTGGGTCGATCTTGGCACCTACAAGGACAAGGATGGCACGGATCAGCTTTACGGCTTCTTCTATAACGTCAACGTCAAGAGCCTTGTCTGGTATGTGCCGGAAAACTTCGAGGACGCGGGCTATGAAGTTCCGGAGTCCATGGAGGACCTGAAGGCGCTGACCGAGCAGATCGTCGCCGATGGCGAAACCCCGTGGTGCATTGGTCTGGGGTCCGGTGCTGCGACCGGCTGGCCGGCAACCGACTGGGTCGAGGACCTGATGCTGCGCACCCAGCCGGCGGATGTCTACGACAAGTGGACCACCAACGAAATTCCGTTCGATGATGAGCGAGTCGTTGCCGCGATCGAGGAATTCGGCTGGTTCGCCCGTGACGATGCCAAGGTCGCCGGCGGTGCGGGCACCGTAGCCTCCACCGACTTCCGCGACAGCCCGAAAGGCCTCTTCTCCTCACCACCGCAGTGCTATCTGCACCGCCAGGCTTCTTTCGTTCCAGCCTTCTTCCCGGATGGCGTCGAATTCGGCACGGATGTCGACTTCTTCTACTTCCCCGCCTACGCGGACAAGGATCTCGGCAGCCCGGTTCTGGGTGGCGGCACGCTGATGGCGATCACCAACCCGTCCGATGCCACCAGCGAGCTGATGAAGTTCTTCGAACTGCCGCTCGCCCATGAAGTGATGATGGCCCAGACCGGCTTCCTCACCCCGCACAAGGGTGCGAACCCTGCGGCCTACAAGGACGACACCCTGCGCGGCCAGGGCGAGATCCTCGTAAATGCCAGCACCTTCCGCTTCGACGGTTCCGACCTGATGCCGGGCGGCGTCGGCGCGGGCACCTTCTGGACCGGCATGGTCGACTATACCGGCGGCAAGGACGCCAAGGCGGTCGCCGGGGAAATCCAGAAAAGCTGGGACGCCCTCAAGTAATCCTCCAGGCGGCCGGTTTCCTTCGGGAGGCCGGCCGTTTTTCTGAAGGATCGGCGTAAGTACCCAAAAACAAAAAATAAAGTTCCTCGATACTGGAAGCTTCCGGCCTTCCGGGAGTTCCCGTGATCACGAATGGGAGGGAACAGCCATGCTTTCGGGCAATCCGGCACTATTGGGCCTGGTCACCATCGTCGGCGGCGTTGGGGCGTGCCTACTGTATTTCTTCTTGTCGAATGTCATTCTGGACAAGTTCATCTTCCCGGCACAGGGACCGAACGCGGGACGGAACATCAACCGGGCCAATCTTGTGCGGCCGTGGCTGTTCCTGTTTCCGGCACTCTTCGCTCTGACGCTCTATCTTGCCTATCCCGTCTTCGAGACCTTGCGCCTGTCGCTGACCGACCGTTCCCTAGGCGGTGCGTTTGTCGGCCTCGACAATTACCGCCAGATGATGAACGAGTCGAAGTTCTGGGAAGCCGTGCGCAACAACATGCTCTGGCTGATCGTCGTGCCTGCGGCTGCCACCGCGTTCGGCCTGCTGGTCGCCCAGCTCACGGACCGTATCCGGTGGGGTAACCTTGCCAAGTCGCTGATCTTCATGCCGATGGCGATCTCCTTCGTCGGCGCATCGGTTATCTTCAAGCTGATCTACGACACCCGCGCGGCGGATCAGAACCAGATCGGCGTGCTCAATGCCGTCTGGCTGAAATTCGACGGTGGGATCGGCTCTATCCTGTTTCTGCAGGTGCTGCCGACGATCATCCTTTTGGCATTTGCGGGCATTGTCGCCTGGGTTGGTTGGATCTTCGTACGCGGCATCGTCGCCAAGGGCGAGGACAAGTCGCTCTGGCTGCTTCCGCTTCGTCTGCTGGTGGCTTTCGGCGGAATCTGGCTGATCTGGGTGTCGCTGAGCTCCGCCGTCAACGTCTGGATCACAGAGGTGCCTTACGGCGAGCCGCAAACCTGGCTGACATTGCCGCTATGGAACAACTTCTTCCTGATGGTGGTGCTGATCTGGATCCAGACCGGCTTTGCCATGGTGATCCTGTCGGCCGCTCTCCGCGGCATTCCGGAAGAGACGGTCGAGGCCGCCATTATCGACGGCGCCAACCCGTTCCAGATCTTCTTCAAGATCAAGGTGCCGCAGATCATGGGTACCATTGTCGTGGTCTGGACCACGATCACGCTGACCGTTCTCAAGGTCTTCGACATCGTCTTTGCAATGACCAACGGCCAGTGGGAGACCCAGGTTCTGGCGAACTACATGTACGACAAATTGTTCCGCGCCAATGACTGGGGCGTCGGTTCGGCAAGCGCCATCATCATCATGCTGCTGGTGACGCCGATCCTCGTCTGGAACGTCTACAATGCCCGCAAGGAGATGAAGTGATGGCCAGTATTGCTGGGAAAAAATCCGGCCTGACCTGGGCCGTGCAACTTTCCGTCGCCGCGCTTGTGCTTTTGTGGCTGTTCCCGACGGTGGGCCTCTTCGTCTCGTCCTTCCGCACTGCGGACCAGATCTCCAGTTCCGGCTGGTGGGCTGCACTGTTTCCGGCGGAACAGAACGAGGTCTACCGGACGGCCGATCCGGACAAGAGGGTTGCCGACGGAGACATGTTCACCGTCAGCGGCAACATCTTTGAAGGAAACCCGCGCGACATCCGCTCCTGGGGCGTTTCCTCGCGCGACGTCTCCGCCTACCAGCCCGGCGACACAGCGGATATGGGCGACGGCGAAAGCCTGACGCTCCAGGCCGACGGGTCCTATGTCTGGAAGGGCAACGACAAGCAGATTTCCGGCCGTGGTCAGCGTGTCTTCGTTACTGCCACGGTGCCGCCTGATTTTACTCTGGAAAACTACGGCACCATCCTCTTTTCCGGCACTGGACAGGACAACATGGGCAAGGCGTTCTTCAACACGCTGACGGTTACCATCCCGGCAACGATCATCCCGATCGTCATCGCGGCGTTTGCGGCCTATGCGCTCGCCTGGATGGAGTTTCCGGGCCGCGCCCTGCTGATCGCCGCCGTCGTGGCGCTGCTCGTCGTGCCGCTGCAGCTGGCGCTCATTCCGCTTCTGCGGCTGCATCTCGCCGTCGGTATCGGCAAGGGTTACATGGGGGTGTGGCTTGCCCACACGGCCTTCGGCATGCCGCTCGCGGTCTATCTCCTGCGCAACTACATGGTCGGCCTGCCGCGGGACATCATCGAGAATGCCAAGGTGGACGGCGCGACGGACTTCCAGATCTTCACGAGGATCATCCTGCCGCTCAGCTTTCCGGCGCTGGCCTCTTTCGCGATCTTCCAGTTCCTGTGGACCTGGAACGATCTTCTGGTGGCCAAGGTGTTCCTGATCGATGCGACCGGGTCCACCACCGTGATGACCAACCAGATCGTCGAGCTGCTCGGCACGCGCGGCGGCAACTGGGAGATCCTGGCGACAGCCGCCTTCGTCTCCATTGCCGTACCGCTCTTCGTCTTCTTCGCGATGCAGCGCTATCTCGTGCGCGGCCTGCTGGCCGGGTCGGTCAAATAACATGAAAAAATTCAAGAATTGGGAGCAGCCGGCATGACTTCGTTGTCCCTGAAGAATGTCTCCAAGTCCTACGGAACCGTCGAGGTTCTCAGAAACATCAACCTGGAAATCCAGACAGGCGAGCTGATCGTCTTCGTCGGCCCGTCGGGCTGCGGAAAGTCGACGCTGCTGCGCATGATCGCCGGCCTTGAAAAGATCACCGGCGGCACGCTGGAGATCGACGGCATGGTCGTCAACGACGTGCCGCCGGCACAGCGCGGCATCGCCATGGTGTTCCAGTCCTATGCGCTTTATCCGCACATGACCGTTTACGACAACATGGCCTTCGCGCTGAAACTTGCCGGCAAGTCGCGGGACGAGATCGACAAGGCGGTGCGGGCCGCGGCCGACCGGCTGCAGTTGACCCAGTATCTCGACCGGCTTCCGAAGGCGCTGTCCGGCGGCCAGCGCCAGCGTGTCGCCATCGGCCGCTCCATCGTCCGCGATCCGAAGGTGTTCCTCTTCGACGAACCGCTCTCCAACCTCGACGCGGCCTTGCGCGTTGCCACGCGCATCGAGATCGCGCAGTTGAAGGACAGCATGCCGGACAGCACCATGGTCTACGTCACCCACGATCAGGTGGAGGCGATGACCCTGGCGAGCCGCATCGTGGTGCTGCATGGCGGCGATGTGGAGCAGTTCGGCGCACCGCTCGAACTCTATGAACGTCCGGCCAACACCTTCGTCGCCCAGTTCATCGGCTCGCCGGCCATGAACCTGATCGAGGCGAAGGTGACGGCGACCGGCGCGAAGACATCTGTCCAGATGGCAGACGGCGGCCATGCCGACGTGCCGATCGCATCCGAGGCCGGCGACCAGGGCGCTACGGTCAAGCTCGGCGTGCGGCCGGAGGACCTGACGGTTACCACCGGTGAGGACTTCCTGGTCTCCGCTGAAGTAGAACTGGTGGAAGCGCTCGGGGAAACGACCGTGCTCTATTTCAAGTCCAGGAACGGAGCAGCGGCGCTCATCGCCAAGCTGCCGGGAATCCATCGGATCGAGAAAGGCACCACCATCCGCCTGACGGCTGCTTCGGAAAAGCTGCATCTCTTCGATGGGGCAGGCAAGTCGTTCCTGTACCGGTAACGTGTAGCAGATAGGCCGTATCCCTTGCGGCCTCTCCGCCGGCCCGACCCCATTCCTCCCTTGCGGGCAGGGCAGTCGTATTTGGAATTGGCATGCAGATAACAAGAGGAGTCACCCGGGCGAGCAACGCGAGACCCGGGGGCCACCCGCTTCCAGAGAGCTCGCGTGGTGGCCACTTCTTCATGAAACCTTGCGTGCTTCGGCAAGCGGTTCTGTGAGTAGGTCCCGGATCTGCGCTTCGCTTGTCCGGCGTGACGCTGTGGAAGTGATCGGTCAAACGCACTGAATAAGGATCTCATCCAAATGCGATTGCCCTGCCCATTGGGGGAGGGTTAGGGGTGGGAGTAACAGTCTTGCTGCGAATGTCGGTCGTTGTCGCCCGGCTGCTCAATGCTGATGCCCGGCGTGGCTGTGCCGCGTGGCGTCGGCAGCCTCCACCTGGACCTGCATGTCAAAATGGCCGAAATCGAATTCGATCTCGATTTCGAAGTCCTCCCCCTGCTGAAAAGTCCGCTTCAATCCGTTGAGACGGAGCGCCAGGCCGTTCGGGGTCAGAAGCAGCTCCTTGCCCGGCTGAATGGGAACCGGCGGCAAGGCGTCGTAGCCCGGCTCGCCGTCCTTCAGCACAAATCCGACCAGCTCGACACTGCGGGCCGCGTCCGTATGGCCGCCGAGAAGCTTCACCGCCTGGTCCGAGTTGTTGTCGATGTCGACAAAGACCAGCGCTGTGCCGCCGGACGTCGCCTGGATCCAGGCGTGCACGGCGTGGACGCCTTCAGCACTGCCTTCATGATCGCCATGGTCATGACCCTCTTCGGACTGCGCGTCATGATGAGCACTGTGATCCTGGCCGTCCCCGGAAGAAGGGTGTGTTTCCGCAGCAAGTGACGGGCCGGCATGTGTGAGAAGAAGCGTCAGCAGAAGGGCACAGAGGCGCATCGGGGAAGTCCTTGAGCTTTATGAAAATCAGGCTCGCAAATCTGTAATGATATTACGTGACGTCGCCATGAAGGCAGGCAGCAGGGCGAGTAGAACCGTCAGGCTGACAAACGCCGCGATCAGATGGTATTCGGGCCAGCTCAGGCTTGCCGTGACCAGAATATCCGTGCGCCGTGTCACTTCCGCAGAGATGGCGCCGGCCGCAATCCAGCCGACTGCCAGGCCCGCCAGCGATCCGGTGACGATGAGTGTTGCGGCATAGGACCAGACGACGGCAAGGACGAAGCGCCCGGGTGCGCCGAGCGCCCGCAGCAAAGCCAGGCGGCGGGCAAAAAGACGGGCAAGGACAATCAGGCCCGTGAGAACGCCGGCAGTCACCAGCACCTGGGTCAGGACAGCCATCACCGACATGATCTGCCGGACGTCTCCCATCAGTGCATGGAGCTGGGCAAGAACCGCACCGGGGAAAAAGGCCATCGTGTCGGCGCGGGTGAATTCCGAGCGCAGCGCATAGTTTGCCCAGAGTTCGTCGGCGCGCACGAGGATTGCCGGCGTTCCGGGAAAATAGTCCGCGTCGAAAGGCGGTCCGATCTGATCCATGCGCTCCGGCGCGTGACCGTTGCTCAGGCCATGCACCTGCCAGACGCTTTCCACCGGTACCAGGATGGCCCGGTCCCAGGGACTGCCGGTCGGGGGCATCTGTCCGACGATGGTCAGGTCATGCCCGGCATGGGCATCTTCTTCCGAGGCGTCGCCGATACCGTGGGCAGGCTCGAAGCTGGCACCGATCTCAAGATCCACCAATGCACCGGCAACGGCTTCGTTTGTCCGGGCAAACATCCGGCCTTGAGAAAGCGGGCCGGCGAGATGGCTGACAAAATCTGCCGTGGTGCCGACGACGGGAGAGTTCTGGTAACTGTCGCCAAAGGCGATGGGGGCGGCCAAGGCGACATCGTCGTGACGGGCGATCTCGTCAAAGACCGAGCCGCTCAGCAGCGGCACGTCGCTCGGCTGCAGATAGACGGCCGCGAACATCATGGTGATTTCGCTGCCTGGAGCCGCGACGATCAGGTCGAATTTTTCCGCCGCCCGGGCGGTGCCTTTCCGGAGCCCGCGTTCCTGGGCAACGAGACCGACGCCGATGCCGACGGAAACGGCAATCAGCAGCACGAAGGTGAGGTTGGTCCAGCGGTAGCGCCACAAAAGCGCGCCAACCAGCGCAGCGGGCCGGAAGCCAAGCAGGACGGCAAGGCCGGTCGCAAGCGCCGGCAGCAGCAGGAAGACCAATACAAGCAGGTCCTGGGTCAATGGCGAGAGATCAAGCCAGAGATCAGTTAAAGCCTCAGGCACGATCGGCCTCCGTCAGCAGGCGGCCGTCGGCAAGCTCGATCACCCGGTCCATATGGTCCAGCAGATGCGTGTCATGGCTGACGACGATCAGCGTTTTCCGCTCGGTACGGGTGAGGGTGATCAGGTCCGCGATCAATGCGTCGGCGGTTGCCCTGTCGAGGCTGGCGGTCGGTTCGTCCGCCAGGATGATCTCCGGATTGCCGGCGAGTGCCCGTGCAATTGCCGTTCGCTGACGCTCGCCGCCGGAGAAGCTGTCGACGGTGCGGGCTTCCCGGGGAACGCCGAGCCGCGACAGCAAGGCGCCGGCGGTCGACCGGATGGATTTGCGTTCCTTTGCGGGGGCAAAGGCGGTGGCAAGCGCCGCGTTGCCAAGTGCGCTCAGTTCCTCGAACAGCAGGAAATCCTGGAAGACCAGGCCGATGTAATCGCGGCGGAAGGCTGCGCGGGCGCTGCCGGAAAGGGCGGCAAGATCGGTGCCGCCCCACAGAACGCGGCCACTGACGGCCGATTGAAGTCCGGCAAGCGCATAAAGCAAGGTCGACTTTCCGGCGCCGGACGGGCCGCGCAGTCCGACCGTTTCGCCGGGCTCTGCGCTGAACCGGTCTACGGTCAGCAGGGCACGGCCGCGCGGTGACCTGACGGTCAGGTTTTCAACCAGGAGCGAAAGCGCCACTTCCGTCAGACCCTTTCATAGACGGCGTTAGTCAGCCGCACGAGGCTGACGAAACCCGTCTCCGGATCCTTGAAACTGCCGAGTTCCAGAATACCCTTCGTGACGATGCGGCTGTTGAAGGAAACGACCTCGACAATGCGCTTGGTGTAGACGGCAAGAATATCTTCCGGCCAGTCGGCTTCGGTCTCGCAGAACGGGCAAACCGCCATCGGACGATTTGTCAGGACAAAGAAATCGGATTCGGCCTTCAGCGGAGGGGCCATGAAACCTTCCACGGCCACGCGCCCGCCTTCCAGCGCCTTGGCAATGTCCGTATAGCTGCCGTCCTTGCGATAGAAATCGCGTGCCCGGAGAATGTCCTGGGCGAAAGCGCGGTCGCCGGCAAGGAGTGTTGTGGCGAGGCTGCCGAGAAGGAGCTGCCTGCGGTTCATGAGAAGGGTCCGTTCGTTGTTGGCGTTCACGGTGGAAAGGCTCATGAAAGCGAAAGAAGGCCCGCGCGATCGCGGGCCTTCGGTCTGGGGTGGCCCTGGTCTTACTTGGCGTTGGCGGCGTGGTTCATGACGTGGAAGATATAGTTCTGCTCGATGACGCCATCGAACAGGTGTGCCCACGGGCCGCTTGCGAACACGGCAACGTCTTCACCCGAATGGGTCTCGGAGGACATCGGGATCAGCGCCTGCTGCAGGTAGTCCTTGTCGGTCGCCTGCTCTTCCGTCAGATCCGGGCGGCTGCCGGTCCAGTCCTGGTCTTCGGTCAGGACGGAGCCTGCACCGTTCAGGAAACCTGCGACAGTGTAGACCTTGCCGTCGGCGCTGGTGTTCGGCTTGCCGTTATGGGCAACGCCGGCTTCGTCCTCTGCCATGCACAGGCCCAGGATGTTGGAGCCGCGGCCGCAATAGCCGTTGAAGGCAATCGCGTGTTCATGGTCGGCGGTGACGATGATCAGCGTTTCCGACGGATCGGTCATCTCGACAGCCTTGGCGATGGCATCGGCAAAGGCTTTGCCGTCGGTCACGGTCCGGTAGAGGTTGCCGTCATGGTTGGCGTGGTCGACGCGGCCACCTTCGACGGACATGTAGAAGCCGTTTTCGTTCTGGCTCAGTGCCTTGATCGTGGCTTCGGTCATTTCAGCCAGGGACGGCTCGCCGCTGCGGTCGGCTTCATACTTCATGTGACTGGATTCGAACAGGCCGAGGACCGGGGCATTGTTGCCGGTGGTCAGGGCGGCAAAGTCTTCGTCGCCGAACACGACCTGGGCACCCAGTGCCTGGGCTTCCTCGACGAGGTTGCGGCCGTCGGTGCGCTTGCCGGTCTTGCCTTCAACGTCGGTGACTTCGGCCGGCAGGAAGTGACGGCGGCCGCCGCCCATGGCGACGTCGATCACGCCGGACTGCATCTGGTCGAACAGCTGTTCGGCAATGTCCTTCTGACCGCAGCCCTCCGGCAGCAGCGAGTTGTCTTCCCAGTCGCGGTTCACGGTGCGGGCATAGACGGCAGCCGGGGTTGCGTGGGTGATGCGGGCGGTGGAGATCACACCGACGGACTTGCCCATGCCGGAGACAACTTCGGCGAAGGTCTTGGTGCCGGCTTCAGCGCCAGCAGCACAGTCGCTGACATTGACGGTGTCGAGCACGTTGATCATGCCGTTCTTGGTCTTGATGCCGGAATTCATCGCGGCGGCGGTCGGAGCGGAGTCCGGGGTCTGGCCGTTGGAGGAATAGGTCTTGACCAGAGCGGAATGCGGGAAGGCTTCGTGCGGCTGGACGTAGTCGTCGCCGAGGCCGCCGGCCTGCTGGCCGGAGAAGAGACGGATGGCATAGTTGGTGCCGACACCGTTGCCGTCCGCGGTGAACAGGATGATGTTCTTGGCGCGGTTGGTGTTCGGTGTCCGTGCGACCATTTCCTCGATCTTGGCCTGGGCGTCGGTGAACCACTTGCTGCCGGCCTGCGGCAGGGCATCTTGTGCGAGGGCGGCGGAACCGGTCAGGGCCAGTGCCAGCGAAGTGCAGATGATCGTTTTCATAACGTCTCCCGATGAAGTGGGTGAATCCCGCACGCTACTTAGAAATGCTGCATGACAATTGATTGACAGCTGGATGACGAACTGAATTTGTTATTTTATTACATAACGTTAGTGGGAATTCTGCTTCCGCCGGAGCCTGGGTTGAGCAAAATGCCGCCATGCTGTGTAAACCGCGTCTCCTTCGTTGGTTAGATGTTAGCCGTGCAAGAAGAACCGGCCCAAGCGACGCGCGGAAACGAAATTTCCTGCCGGAAAAAATTTATGGAAACCAGCAGGTGCTGCTCGGCTTAAACGACGAAGGGACAACAACGTTGGAATTGTCATATCATTTTCATATGAACGTCGAATAAGGTTCATATGAAAATGATCTATGCGCTTTAATGTGAGGCTTTTTCGAAGCGGCAGGATGCCTTAGAAAAAATGGCCTTCGGCGTGCGCCGGAGGAGGGGGACGATGACGGATCAGAATTACATGCTGGGTCAGATCGAAGTTTCAAAACGTCAGGCCGAAATCGCGGATCTCGTGCAAAAATCAGGATTTGCCTCCGTCGAGGACCTTGCCGAACGGTTCGAGGTAACCACCCAGACCATCCGCCGGGACGTCAACGGCCTGTGCGAACTCGGTATCCTGCGCCGGACACATGGCGGGGTCGAACCACCCGCACCTGCTTCCAACATCCATTACTCCACCCGCCAGATCCTCAACCTGCCGGAAAAGCAGCAGATTGCGAAACTGGTCGCTGGCCATGTCGAGAACAATCTGTCGCTGGCCTTTTCCATCGGCACCACGCCTGAGATCGTCATGCAGGCGCTGGTCGGACACGACAAGCTGGCCGTCTTCACCAACAATCTCAACGTTGCCTTCACCGCCTCGGTCAATTCCTCCTTCCAGGTCACCATCGCCGGGGGGCGCCTCCGTCACGGCGATCGCGACGTGCTCGGCTCTGCCGCACAAGCCTTTTTCGCCAACTACAAGGTCGATATCGGGGTCTTCGGTGTGGCGGGCGTTGACGAGGACGGCACGCTGCTGGACTTTCACGAGGACGAAGTGGCGGCCCGGCAATCGATCCTCGCCAATTGCCGCAAGTCGTTTCTCGTGCTCGATCACAGCAAGTTCGGCCGCAGCGCTCATGTGCGTGGCGGACAGCTGGGCGATGTCGATGCAATCTTTACAGATAGACCGCTGCCGCCGGATTTCCTCGCCAGCCTGGAAGGAACCAGCACCGAAGTGTTTGTCGCAGCAGAGAGCAGCGGGGACTGATCCGGCGAGTGTTGTGGACCTATACCTCTGCGTCACCCCGGGCAAGCGCAGCGCAGACCCGGGGCCTACTCGCATCGCCGCTTGCAGAGGCTGGTGAAATTCTTTCGGACAGGACCGTCACGCATTCCCTCTGGAAATGAGTAGGCCCCGGGTCTCCCTTCGGTCGCCCGGGGTGACCCCAGTGCTGGTTGCCTGTCTTTGCCAAATACAATTATCCCTCCAAACCGCTTTGGCCTTGGAGATTAGACTTTGTGCCTCTTTTGAATGCAAGGCGTTCTATGCTAATGGATTTAAATCCCGGATTTCTGCGGGATTTTCGTCCTTAGTTTTTAATTGGAATCGCCCAGGGAGCCGCTTATGCCGTCCAAGTTTCTCGCCATTGGCGAATGTATGGTTGAAATGGCTCCGACCGGGTCCGGCACCTATGCGATGGGATTTGCCGGCGACACGCTGAACACGGCCTGGTATGCGCGCAAATGCCTGCCGTCGGACTGGACAGTCGGCTATTACACCGCCGTCGGCCAGGATCAGGTCTCGCAGCAGATGCTGACCTTCCTCAACGGGTCGGACCTCGACACCAGTGCCATTCAGCAGCGCGACGACCGAACCGTTGGCCTCTACCTGATCCAGTTGAAGAATGGCGAGCGCAGTTTCGCCTATTGGCGCTCCCAGTCGGCCGCCCGCTGCCTGGCATCGGATCGTTCGCATCTTGAAGCAGCACTTGCCGGTGCGGGGCTCATCTATTTCAGTGGCATTACCCTTGCAATCCTGCCGCCTGAAGACCGGACAGCCTTCATGGACGCCCTGCGCGCGGCGCGCAGCAAAGGGGCAAAGGTGGCCTTCGATCCAAATCTCCGGCCACGCCTGTGGGAAGACGCGGAGACTATGCGGGCGGTTGTCACCAGAGCGGCCGGCTGCTGCAACTTCGTGATGCCGTCCTTCGAGGACGAGCTCGCCCATTTCGGCGACGCGACGCCTGAAATCAGTGCCGACCGCTATCTTGCGGCGGGTGCCGGCATGGTGGTGGTGAAAAATGGGCCCGAAGAGGTCATCTGCGCCGATGCCGCGACACGGCAGGCCTTCCAGCCGGCCCCTGTCAGCGGCATCGTCGACACGACGGCGGCCGGCGACAGTTTCAACGCGGCCTTTCTGTCCGAGTTTCTCACCAGCGGCGATATTCCGGCAAGCGTCGATGCGGGGGCAAGCCTTGCCGGCAAGGTCATCCGTCATCGCGGTGCGCTGGTTGCCTCTCTTGAGGCTGCCTAGGCATCAGACCGGGTGCAAGCGCAACACCCAGCTCATTGACCTCAGCATCACCGGAGCACAGATCTTCGACATGCCGGGCCTGCCGGTCGGCGAGAAGATGGTCCCGGAGTTCCACGACGGCACGGTTCTGCATGGCAAGGTCGTGTGCCGACAGGAGCCCTTTTTTGTTATGCGACAATCCTCTCCTTCGTCATCCCGGCCAAGCGGAGCGCGAGCCGGGACCGGGGAGCCGAGACGCCCTTCTGGAGCAAGTTTTCACAATCGCGGTGGCTCCCCGGTCCCGGATCTTCGCTTCGCTGCGTCCGGGATGACGGTGGAGAGGATTGCCGCTTCCCAAATTAATAGGCGCCAACTGGCGCTCTTTGTCTGTCCGGTTGTTCAGCCGGCATCCCTTTGCGCGATCCAGTCATGGTCCGGATGGTTCTGGAAACGCCATTTCCGCAAGGGGCCGGCCATGACGTTGAGATAATACATCTCGTAGCCATAGGGAGCGCCGCAGGGATGATGGCCCTTGGGGACCAGCACCACGTCGCCATCCGCGACAGCCATGGTCTCGTCCAGCTCGCCGTCTTCGGTAAAGACGCGCTGGAAGCCGAAACCCTGTTTCGGGTTGAGGCGGTGATAATAGGTCTCTTCCAGATAGGTCATGTCCGGAAAATTGTCTTCGTCGTGCCGGTGCGGCGGATAGGAGGACCAGTTGCCCTGCGGTGTGTAGACCTCGGTCACCAGAAGGCTGTCGGCGATGTCGCTTTCTTCCATGGCAATCGGGTGGATGTAGCGGGTGTTGGCGCCCTTGCCACGGGTCACCTGGCCGATATCGGTGATGACACGGGTCTTGTGATTGCCCTTGCCGGGTGCGGTACAGACGGCGAGCACGCAATCTGTCGTCGCGGTTGCCGACCAGGTCGAGCCGTTCGGCACATAGACGCAATGGGGTTTGATGCGCTCGAAGACGCTCATGCGTTCCCCGAGTTCGCCAAGGCTTTCGTCGCCCGCTGAAACCGCGGCCTTGCCTTCCACCAGAACAAGGATGACTTCCCTGTCGCCGGTTTCTTCCGATACCGATTGGCCGGCTTCCAGGTGATAAAGCCCGAAGCCGACATAGCCCCAATTGGCGCTTTCGGGGGTGATGTCATGCACCTTGCCGGACGTGCCGGACGGTTTGACGAGAAGATGGCTCATGTCAGATCCAGGTCCTTTGCGAGTGTCTTCAGGGTCTTGAGCCCGAGGCTCTGATACTGGAAAGGATTGCGGACTTCCGGATCCTGCTCGGCCTCGATGACGATCCAGCCCTCGTAGCCTTTATCCTTCAGGATCTTGAGCAGCGGCTTGAAGTCGACGCCGCCTTCCTCGTCGCCCGGCACGGTGAAGACGCCGGCGCGGACGCCGTCCATGAAGGATTTCTTGTCGTCGCGGATTTCCTTCATCACGGCCGGGCGCACGTTCTTGGCGTGGAAGTGCTTCACGCGGTCCGCATACTTTTCAAGCACTGGCGCGGGATCGCGGCCATTGCCGCCGAAATAGCAGTGGCCGGCATCGAAGAGCAGCTTGGTTGCCGGCCCGGTCGCAGCCATGAAGGCGTCGATCTCTTCCGGCGTTTCAACAACCGTACCCATGTGATGGTGATAGACGAGGTCGACGCCCTGGCTCGCACAGAAGGCGGCCAGCTCTTCAACCTTGGCACCGAAGGCCTTCATGTCCTCGTCACTCAGGACAGGGCTGGTGTTGATGTCGGTCTGGGAACCCTGGATGGTGTTCGAGGTCTCGCAGGTGATGCAGACCTTGCAGCCATTGTGCTTCAATTTGTCCAGATGCGGCTGGATGGCCTTCTTTTCGTCCTCGACCGATTGCGCCAGCAGATTGAGCGAATACCAGCCGGAAATGAACTTCAGGCCATGGCTGCCGAGCAGCTGCTTCAGCGCTTCCGGTTCATCCGGCCAGCGGTGGCCGTTCTCGATGCCGTCGAAGCCGATTTCAGACGCTTCGGAAAGGATCTGTCCGGTCGGGATATGCGCGCCGAGGGTCTGGTCGTCGTCGTTGGCCCATGCAATCGGGTTGGTGCCGTATAGGATCATCTGTGTCGTCCTGGTCCGCAGAAGCGGGAATTGGGTTCGGGTGTGTCTTACATGCCGACCTCATCCTGAGGAGCGAGCTCGCTCGCGTCTCGAAGGATGGGCCGCTTGCTCGGAGGTCGCCGCCCATCCTTCGAGACGGACCTGACGGTCCTCCTCAGGATGAGGGTTTGGGGAGGAGAGGTGAAAGCGCTGATGTGCCGTTTCCCCTCCCTCAGTCGACTAGGTTCTGGTGCTTCAGCGCCGCGACATACCCTTCGCGGGCATGTTTGACCTCGGGCCGTTCGGAAACCTCGGGCACGGCAACGTCCCACCAGTGGCCACCGCCATTCTCGCCCGGTCCGTGCATCGGGTCCGTGTCGATGACGATCACTGTCGGGATGGCCTGATCCCTGGCGGCGAGGATCTGGGCCTCGAGATCGGCAATGTCCTTCGCCTTCACCGCATGCGCGCCCATCGCGGCAGCATGGGCGACGAAGTCGATCTCCGGCTGGGCTTCCACGTTGCAGTCGGCATAGAGATTGTTGAAGCGGGCACCGCCCGTGCCCATTTGCAGCCGGTTGATGCAGCCATAGCCGCGGTTGTCGGTCAGAACCACGGTGAAGGGAACCCGCCGCATGACGGCGGTCGCCAGCTCCGAGTTCGCCATCATGTAGGAGCCGTCGCCGACGAAGCAGACGACGTCCCGCTCCGGCTGGGCGAGCTTGATGCCCATGGCGCCCGCGATCTCGTAGCCCATGCAGGAATAGCCGTATTCCATGTGATAGCCGCCCCGCGGTGCCTGCCACAGAAGCTTCAGCGCACCCGGCATGGTGCCGGCGGCACACATGGCGATGGTCTTGTCCGTCGAGGTGCGTTGCACCGCGCCGATGACTTCCGCATCAAGCGGCAGGTAGCCTTCCGGAACATCGGTGCGGGCGCTGCAATGGGCATCGACCTTGGCCAGCCAGTCGAGGCGCGCCTGCGGCTTGAAGGCGGACTTCTTTTCAGCTCCAAGTGCTGCCGAGATCTTCTCCAGCGACACTTTCGCATCGCCGATGACGCCGATGGCGCCGTGCTTCAGCGCGTCGTAGCTCTGGACGTTGATGGAGACGAGCTTGCGGCCGGGAGCCTTGAAGAGCGCCCACGATCCTGTGGTGAAGTCCTGGAAGCGGGTGCCGACGCCGATGACGAGGTCGGCTGTTTCGGCAATCTCGTTGGCGCATGCCGAGCCGTCAACCCCGGCAGTGCCGAAGTTCATCGGATGGGCTTGCGCCAGCGCCGACTTTCCGGCCTGGGTCTCGATCACCGGAATGCCGTGCTTCGTCGCAAACTCGCCGAGGGTTTCCTCAGCCCCGGAGTAGATCACCCCGCCGCCGCAGACGAGAACCGGGTTCTTCGCCTGCCGGATCATCTCGACAACGTCGGCAAGATCGCGGCTGTCGGGCTCGGGACGGCGAATGCGCCAGACCTTGGGTTCGAAGAAGCTTGCCGGATAATCGAAGGCCTCGGCCTGGGTATCCTGGCAGAAGGCAAGGGTCACGGGGCCGCAATTGACCGGGTCGGTCAGCACCCGGAAGGCCCGCGGCAGCGCGGTCAGCAGATGTTCCGGCCTCGAGATCCTGTCGAAGTAGCGCGAGACGGGGCGGAAGCAGTCATTGGCGGAAACCGTGCCGTCGTCGAAATCCTCCACCTGCTGCAGCACCGGGTCCGGCGCGCGGTTGGCGAAGACATCGCCGGGGATCAGCAGGACGGGCAGGCGGTTGACATGGGCAAGGGCGGCGGCCGTCACCATGTTGGTAGCGCCGGGGCCGATGGAGGAGGTGACGGCCATCGCACGGGTTCGTTTCTTCGCCTTGGCATAGGCGATGGCTGTGTGAGCCATGGTCTGCTCGTTCTGGCCGCGCCAGGTCGGCAGGGCATTGCCTGCCCGCTCCAGCGCTTCACCCAGACCGGCGACATTGCCATGGCCGAAGATCGCCCAGATGCCGTCGATGAAGCGTTCGCCATCCTCGGTCATCTGCGCGGAGAGATACCGCACCATGGCCTGGGCGGCGGTGAGACGGATCGTGCCGGTCATGCGGGTATTCCTTGCAGGTCGTTGACGCGGGCTGCCGTCCGGGCCTCGTCCCAGATGCGGCAGAGGCGTTCGAAGCGGCGGGTCATGTCAGCCACCGCATCCGCGTCTGTCAATTCACCGGCGAGCCATTTGCGGGCTGCGTCGGCGAAAATCGTCCGGCCGACGGCAAAGCCCTTCACCAGGGAGAACCGTGCGGCCTCCGCAAAACTCGCCGCGAGCTCTTCTTCCGGCGCATCGAGGCCGAGGACGACGATGCCGCGGGTGTAGGGATCGTTGTCGGTGATGGCCTCACAGGCCTTCGCCCAGGCTTCGGCCGTCGTCATCGGCTCCAGCTTCCACCAGTCCGGATAGATGCCGATCTCGTAGATCCGCCGGATGATATCAGCCGTCGTGTCGGAATTCACGGGACCGACTTTCGACGGGATCACCTCCAGCAGCATTTCCAGCTGGTTGCGACGGCAGGCGCCAAAGAGGCGTTTCAGCACATCCTCCTGCTCGGCCTTCATCGCGTCGGTGTCGTCCGGGTGATAGAAGCACAGGACCTTGACCACATGCTCCGCCGGCCATTCGGACAGGCCGCCGAAATCCGGACCGATTTCCGGTTCCAGTGACAGTGGCCGGGAGGCTGGCCACTCCACCGGATGACCGATCCAGAGACCGGTTCCGGCGGCCCGATAGAGCGCCTCGCGGCCGAGCCGGCTGTCGCACAGGATGCCGTAGCCCGGCTGGCCGTCCGCGACTGTCACGGCGGCATTGAGGCAGAGATTCTTGAAAGACCCGATCCGCGCAACACTCGCGCCGGCGGCTTCGGCCATCTGTTCCAACTGGATGCGGTGATCGAAAGCAAAGACGCGCATGGTCGACCAGTCGCCACCGTGGAGACGGGCGCGGTTGGTGGACCAGTGGATCTGCTCCAGCGCAGCGTCCTTGCGCAGCGCCTTGTCCTTGACGCCGCGTTTCAGGAAGAACTGCAATTCCTCCCAGCTCGGATAGGCAGGCGTGCAGCCGTGGCGGGAGACGGCGAAGGCGCCGCAGGCATTGGCATAGGTGAGGGCAGTGACCCAGTCCTCGCCGGTGATCCAGCCTTTCAGGAGGCCCGACATGAAGCCGTCGCCGGCACCGAGCACGTTGAAGACCTCGATGGGGAAACCGGGACCGGAAATGCCGTCGTCGAGACTGTCCGGAATGTCTCCCTCGAAGGCGACGGCGCCCATCGGGCCGCGCTTGCAGACAAGCGTCGCAGCAGAGACCTTGCGCACGTTGCGGAGTGCCACGATCGTATCCGTGGAACCGCCCGCTATGTGGAATTCTTCCTCCGTGCCGACGATGAGGTCGAAGAGATGCAGCGTCGACTGCAGCTTGGTGGTGACCTTTTCCGAGGCAATGAAACGGTTCTCGCCATCGCCATGGCCGGAAAGGCCCCAGAGGTTCGGCCGGTAGTCGATGTCGAGCGCCGTCCGGCCGCCGCTTTCCCTGGCAAGGCGCAGGGCCTTCAGGACAGCGGCCTCCGTGTTCGGGTGACTGAGATGGGTGCCGGTGGCAACGACCGCCCTGGCCGAAGCGATGAAGGCAGGGTCGATGTCGTCTTCACAGAGTGCCATGTCGGCGCAGTTCTCGCGGTAGAAGATCAGCGGGAACTGTTCCTGGTCGCGGATGCCGAGAAGGACGAGGGCCGTCAGACGCTCCTTGTCGGTGATCACGCCTTGGGTGTCGACGCCGTGCCGTTCCAGCTCTTCGCGGATGAAACGGCCCATGTGCTCGTCACCGACACGGGTGATCAGGCCGGACTTGAGGCCAAGGCGGGCGGTGCCGGTCGCCATGTTGGTAGGCGACCCGCCGATATACTTGTTGAAGCTGCCCATGTCCTCCAGACGGCCGCCTACCTGGGCTCCGTAGAGGTCGACCGACGAGCGGCCGATGGTGATGACATCGAGTTTCTTCACGTGCACATTCCGTAATATTCCGGCCGTTGCAAAGTCGGGGTGCCTAGATGGTTCCGCCGAGCGAGCCTTCCAGCTGGGCCAGTTCCTGGCCACCGGCCATCAGGTCCTGCAGTTCTTCCGCCTTGATTTCCCCGCGCGCCGCGGTGCCGAGCGTCTTGCCGCGGTTCAGCACCGTGAAACGGTCGCCGACGGCCATGGCATGGCGCACGTTGTGGGTGATGAAGACGACGCCGATGCCCTTCTGGCGCACCTTGTCGATGGTTGCCAGGACGTTGGAGGTCTGGCGCACACCGAGCGCCGAGGTCGGCTCGTCGAGGATCAGCACCTTGGCGCCGAAATAGACGGCTCTTGAGATCGCCACGGTCTGGCGTTCGCCTCCCGACAGCGTGCCGACAGCCTGGTCAGGCGAGCGCAGGTGGATCCCCATCTTGGCCATCTCGCTCAAGGTGACTTCGTTGGCCTGCGCGAAGTCGAAGAACTTGAACGGGCCGAAACGCTTCTGCGGTTCGCGTCCCATCCAGAAGTTCCGCGTCACCGACATTAGTGGGATCATCGCGAGATCCTGGTAGACTGTGGCAATGCCCGCCTCCATCGCATCGCGCGGACTGTCGAAGCTGACTTGCCTGCCTTCCATCAGGATCTTGCCCTTCGTCGGCTTGTGGACGCCGGACATGGTCTTGATGAAGGTGGACTTGCCGGCACCGTTGTCGCCGAGCAGGCAGTGGCATTCGCCGGCCTTGACCGAAACAGAGACGCCGTTGAGGGCGATGACGGGGCCGAAGTGCTTCTCGATATCGACGAGTTCGATCAGGTTGTCACTCATGTCAGCGCTCCCCCGTGATCATGCGTCGGATATAGGTGTTGAGGATCACGGCGAGGAGCAGGATCACACCGAGGAAGACCCGGAAGAGCGAGCTTTCGACACCTGCGAAGAAAAGGCCCTGCTGCACGACACCGAAGACGAGGGCACCGAGCGCCGCGCCGATGACCGAGCCGTAGCCGCCGGTGAGCAGTGCACCGCCGATGACCACGGAGATGATGGCTTCGAACTCCTTGAGCAGACCGCGGTCGGCTGCGGCAGAACCGAATTCCATCACCTGGCAGGTTGCGAGGACCGTGGCGCAGAAGGCTGACAGCATGAACATCAGGATCTTCACCCGGTTGACCGGCACGCCGACGTAACGCGCTGCCTGGGCATCGCCGCCGGCGGCGAAGATCCAGTTGCCGAAGCGGGTGCGGGTCAGGAGGATGTGACCGAAGACGATCAGGAGGAGCGCCCAGACCATCAGCATCGGAATGCCTTCGACGACGGGCTGGCCTGCCTTGGGGCCGGCGACGAACTTGCCGACGACACCCATGTCGGCGAGCCAGACGAAGAGGCCGGAAAGGATCTTGCCACCGAAGAGCCAGGCGATCGGATCGCCCTCGGCCACGTCCTTGACGCCGCCGATGATGGTCTGGCGGGTGGTGGCGATGGAAATGAAGATCGTCAGGCCGCGCAGGATGTAGAGGAACGCGAGGGTGACGATGAAGGAGGGCAGTCCGGTCTTGATCACCAGGTAGCCGTTGAGGGCACCGATGGCGAGCGCGATGGCAAAGGCGGCGAGGATCGAGACCCAGATCGGGAAGCCCCACTGCACGCTCATCAACGCGATGATGATGCCGGAAAAACCGATCATGGAGCCGACGGAGAGGTCGAACTCACCGGCGATCATCAAGAGGCAGGCGCCGACGGCAATGATGGCGAACTGGGCGGAAACGTTGCCCCAGTTGATGATGCCCTCGGGGGCGAACATGCCGCTGTCGCGGGCGATGGAGAGAAAGAAGATGAAGACAAGGATGACGCCGCAGATCGCGCCCAGCTCCGGGCGGATCAGGGCCTTGCGCATGGGCGACATTTCGCGGATGCGCTCGTCTTTCTGAGGGGCGGCTGCCGATTGGGTCTCAGCCATAGGTCTCCTCCTGCGTGCCGGAAAGGCCGGCCGCTTGTCAGGTGCGGCCCGGCCGCAGAACAGTGTCCGGATATCTGCGCTCGATCATAGCCAGGAGCGCGTTTCGTTAAAGGGAGAGGCGGGCGAGCCGCCTCCCCGGTGGCCGCGTTGCGGCCGGTTTCCTAGCGAAATTCGCCTGCGTATTTTTCAACAAGGGCAATGTTGGCCTTGGTCGTGAAGCCCGGGCCAGAGTTGATCGAGTTGCCCGGAACCACACCATAGCGGGTCAGGTTCGTCAGGATCACCACTGGCAGATAACCCTGAAGGTAAGGCTGCTGGTCGATGGCGAATGCGATCACGTCGGACTTGATGCCTTCGGCGATTTCACCGGAAAGGTCGAAGGTGCCGAAGTGGATCGTGCCGGACTTGCCCATTTCTTCAAGGGCGGCAAGCGTCGGGTGGGCCGAAGTCGGGCCAAGGGTCAGGACGCCGTTGGTGTCCGGGTTGCCCTGGAGATAGGCCATGACCTTGGACTTGATTTCCTGCGGGTCCTGGCCGCTGTCGATCATCTGACCGCCGAGTTCCACACCGAGTGCGTCGGCATAGCCCTGGCACCGCTCAACGGAAGCCGGGTTGGTGATGTAGTGGTTCACACACAGGAAGCTGGTGACGCCGGCTGCCTTCGCCTTTTCGCCCGCGCCCTTGCCGGCGGCATATTCAGGCTGGCCGACATGCATCAGCGCGCCGAGCTGCTTGGACTGCTCTTCGGTGCCGGAGTTGATGGTGATGACCGGAATGCCCTTGGCAACCGCGTTGGACAACGGGCCGGAGAGAACGTCGTAGTCGGCAATGGTTGCGATAATGCCGTCCGGATTGGAGGCGGAGGCCTGCTCGATGATGCGGGCCATGTCGGCAAGGTCACCGGTCGGCGGGTTGCGGTATTCCACCGTCACACCCATCTGGTCGCCGGCCACGGAAATGGCGTTCTTGATGGTGTTCCACCAGCTGTCGCTGTCCGGCGCGTGGCTGACCAGCACATAGCGCTCGCCGTCGGCGGAGGCAGGTGCGGTAAAGCCGGTGACGGCAATGGCAGCAGCGGCCATCGCGAAAAGTGTCTTCTTCATCATGTTCCTCCCAGAACGTGGACCGCGGGCCATAGTCTTTCCCACCCGCGTCAGAAGTCGTGTCGGCCCCGGAGAGCCCGTTGCCGTATTTGGAATATAAATTCCATTTTAAAAATTGTGCAACAGATTTTTTCCAAATTCGTCACAGGCGGTTGCGCTGAGCGCCGACGGAAACGGCCAAAGCGATGGCAAGGGAAAGACTTGCGGAGAGAGCACGGAAGGCTCCGACATCAAGTTCGGAGACCAGAAGCTGGATCGCTTTCAAGCGCGCCAGAGGGCTGGTGACCACATCGGTAATCGCAACAATGTCGGCCCCGGTGGCACGGGCCTTGGTCGCCATGTCGATGGTCATCTCGGTATAGGGCGCAAAGGTAACCGCGATCACCGCATCGTTCGGCCGGATCAGGTGCTCCATGTTGATGTTGGCAATGCCCGAATGCAGGACGGCCGGCACGTCCATTTTCTCGAAGGCATAGGCAAGATAGGACGTCACCGGGAAGGCGCGGCGGAAGCCAATCATGTGGATGGTTTCTGCCCGGGCCAGCACGTCCACCGCCTGTTGCAGGGCAATCGGGTCGACGGTTGTCAGCAGATTCTCAAGCGATGCGCGGCCGACTTCCACGAATTCGGCGAGCAGGGCGGAAGGCGACTCGGTGCCGTGGTCGCGCAGTTTTGCCAGACGGGTGGCATAGTCGGGCCATTTCTGCGAATAATCGGAGCGGAACAGTTTCTGCATCTGCGAAAAACCGGAAAAGCCCATTTCCTGGCAGAAACGCATCACGGCTGAAGGCTGCACGTCCGCGGCCTCGGCGAGGTCGGCAACCGTCGAAACGGCGACCCGGTCCGGATTGGCGGCGATGTAATTGGCGAACTGCTTCAGGCGTTTGGGCAGTCTTTCGGCGGTGCCGCCGAGGCGCTTGAAAAAGGCGTCGATGGATTCCGGCGCTACGAGGTTTTCGAGCGTGGCGGGAGTGGCGTCCTGATCGTCCTTGGGCGGGGCGTCTTTCATTCTGATCTTCTTTTCCGGCTTGACACGTTCCGTCGAAAGTGATTTTGGAATTTTTATTCTAAATTGGCAAGCGCCGGTTCGGCCGCCCGCCACATCGCCATCCGGGAGGAAAACTCATGGCCGTCAATGTCGCCCTGCTCGGGGCCGGACGTATCGGAAAAGTGCACGCAAAGGCCATCGGTTCCGCCGAAGGTGCAACGCTGGTTGCCGTTGCGGATGCCTTTGCCGAAGCCGCCGAGAGCCTCGCAAGAGCCTATGGCGCCCGGGTTTCCACCATCGACGAAATCGCGGCTGCCGCCGATATCGATGCGGTCATCATCTGCACGCCGACCGATACCCATGCGGACCTGATCGAGAAATTCGCGAAGGCCGGCAAGGCGATCTTCTGCGAAAAGCCTGTCGACCTGTCGCTGGACCGGGTAAAGGCCTGCCTGAAGACCGTTGAAGACCTCGGCGCGACGCTGATGCTCGGTTTCAACCGCCGTTTCGATCCGCATTTCCGCGCCGTGCGCGCGGCCATCGACGAAGGCCGCATTGGCGACGTCGAGATGGTGCATATCACGTCACGCGATCCGGGCGCGCCGCCGCCTGCCTATATCAAGGTCTCCGGCGGCATCTTCCGCGACATGACCATCCACGATTTCGACATGGCCCGGTTTCTGCTGGGCGAAGAGATCACCACGGTCTATGCGACGGCCTCTGTCCTGGTCGATCCGGAAATCGGCAAGCTCGGCGACTATGACAGCGCGACGGTGGTGCTGACGACGGCCTCCGGCAAGCAGTGTTCCATCTCCAATTCGCGCCGCGCCACCTATGGCTACGACCAGCGCATCGAGGTGCACGGTTCCAAGGGTGTCGTCAGCGCAGAGAACCAGCGCGCGGTCTCGATCGAACTGGCGACCGACGCCGGCTACACCCGTCCGCCGCTGCACGATTTCTTCATGACCCGCTACACGGAAGCCTATGCGGCGGAAATAACCGCCTTCGTGAAGGCCATCGAGGCGAAACAGGCCCCCTCGCCAAGCGGTGAGGATGGGCTGAAGGCACTGGCGCTCGCTGAAGCGGCGCTGAAGTCGGTTGCCGAACGCCGTGCCGTCGGCATGGACGAGGTTTGAGCAAAAACACACACCACGACCTCATCCTGAGGAGGACCGCCAGGTCCGTCTCGAAGGATGGGCGACACACACATGAGCAAGCGGCCCATCCTTCGAGACAGCGCTGACGCGCTTCCTCAGGATGAGGTTAAACCGTACGGCCGCGAACAGGTGCAATTGCAAGGATCAGCGCAATGAACAGTCTCGGCATCGGTTTGATCGGCACCGGTTTCATGGGCAAGTGCCATGCGCTTGCCTATGGCTCGGTGAAGGCGGTGTTCGGCGATGTGCCGGCGACCCGCCTGGAGGTTCTCTGCGACGTGCCGGCTGACAAGGCCGGTGCCTTCGCTGACCAGTTCGGCTTTGCCCGGGCAACGGACGACTGGAAGGATCTTGTTGCCGATCCGAAGGTCGACATCGTCTGCATCACGACACCCAACAAGGTGCACAGGGAAATGGCGCTGGCCGCGCTCAGCGCCGGCAAGCATGTGCATCTGGAAAAGCCGATGGCGCTGAGCCTCGACGATGCCCGCGAGATGCTGGCCGTTGCAGAAAAGACAGGTGCCAGGACCATCGTCGGCTACAACTACCTGCACAATCCGGCGGTATCCCACGCCCGCAATCTGATTGCGGATGGAGCCATAGGCCGGATCGTGCATTTCCGCGGCATGGTCGACGAGGATTACCAGGCCGATCCGGACCTCGCCTGGACATGGCGGGCCACCAAGGCCGATGCGGGCCTCGGCACGCTGGGCGACCTCGGCTGCCATCTGGTCTCGCTGGCAACCGCCCTTGTCGGTCCGGTCGAGAGCCTGATTGCGGAGACGAAGACCGTGCATGAGACACGGCCGATGGGCGAAGGTTCGAGCGAACGCCGTCCGGTCGAGAATGAAGACATCGCCTCGGCATTGCTGACCTTCCGCAACGGGGTGCACGGCGTCATCTCGACCTCGCGCAGTGCCTGGGGCCGAAAGAGCTACATCGCCTTCGAGGTGCATGGCACGGAGGGCATGATCACCTTTGACCAGGAACGCATGAACGAGCTGCGGCTCTATCAGAACCGCGGTCCGCTGGCCGAGCAGGGGTTCAAAACGCTGCTGACCGGCCCGGCCCATCCGCCCTATGGTCAGTTCGTGCCGGCGGCCGGTCACCAGCTCGGTTTCAACGACCTGAAAGTAATCGAGGTGCATGAATTCCTGCGCGCGATTGCCGAAGGCCGCGATGCCGTGCCGTCCTTCAAGGAGGCTCTGCATTTCGAAGCGGTGATCCATGCGATAGCGGAGGCAGGAGCGACCGGGCAGCGGGTGACCTTAAGCTGAACCTGCCGGTGGTCCGCGCAAAGGGGCTGCCGATTGTTCACGGGGCGCGAACGGGCTGGTTCCGGTCGCGCTCTTTTTCATGGGCCATAAACCCCTATAAAGTCCTGAAGAGACATGCCCCAACCGGCCCCGGCCGGAACGGCGGGCTCTCACATCATTGGGGGACTTCTTGGCCAAGGTACTCGTTCTCTTTGCCCATCCCCGGCCCGACCGGTCGGAGGTGAACCAGCCGCTTTTCGAAACTGCGCAGCGTGTGGAAGGCGTCACCGCCGTCGATCTCTATGCCGACTATCCGGATTTCAGCATCGACATCGACCGGGAACAGGCGCGGCTTGTGGCGCACGACGTCATCGTCTTCCAGCATCCGCTCTATTGGTATTCTGCCCCTGCCATAATGAAGGAATGGCAGGACCTGGTGCTGGAGCACGGCTTTGCCTATGGCCATGACGCCACGGCCCTGCGCGGCAAGGTCTTTCTGAACGCGGTCACGACGGGGGCAAAGCCGGAGGCCTATTCCGAGGCCGGCATGAACCATGCGGAATTGCGCAGCCTGCTTGGTCCGTTCGAAAAGACAGCCGACCTCTGCGGCATGCGCTACCTGGCGCCATTCGTTCTCTTCGGGGCAGGACGGGCGCTGGAACAGGATCGGCTCGCGGCGCATTGCAACGCCTATGACAGTCTTCTGAAAGCACTGGTTGCCGGGAGGCTGGATCTGGAGAGGGCTTCGAAGGCGGCGGCGTTGACCGACGTGCCGGATGATTTTCTTCTGAGTGGGGAGGCCGTCTGATGGCGTTGCTCAGCGAAGCCTTTGTTTACCTTTGCGCGGCTGTCATCGCGGTACCGATTGCCAACCGGCTCGGTCTCGGTTCGGTGCTCGGCTACTTGATCGCCGGGGTGGTGATCGGGCCGGTCATCGGCATTGTCGGCTCGGAAACCGTCGACGTGCAGCATTTCGCAGAATTCGGCGTGGTGATGATGCTGTTCCTGGTGGGGCTTGAATTGCAGCCGGCCATGCTCTGGAAGATGCGTCAGCAACTGATCGGTCTTGGCGGGTTGCAGGTCGTCGGAACGGCGCTGGTTTTTTGCGGGATCGGCCTGCTGTTCGATCTGAGCTGGCAGAGTGCCTTGGCGCTCGGCATGATCCTGTCGCTCTCCTCAACCGCCATCGTGCTGCAGACGCTCAACGAAAAAGGCTGGCTCAGGACGCAGGGCGGGCAGAGTTCGTTCTCGGTGCTGCTGACCCAGGACATTGCCGTCATCCCGATGCTGGCTCTCTTGCCGCTGCTTGCCGTCGGTGGGGTTCACACCGGTTCTGAGGGCCATGGCGAAAGCGCCGGACATGGTGGTGAGGCCCTGGCGGGTCTGCCGGGCTGGGCGCAGGCGCTGGTGATCCTGGTGGTCATCGCCGCGATCATCGTTGCCGGCCGGCATCTGCTGCGACCGGTTTTCCGCTTCATCGCCGAGGCGCATTTGCGGGAAATCTTCACGGCAACCGCGCTTCTGCTGGTGATCGGCATCGCTCTCCTGATGGATTTCGTCGGCCTGTCGCCGGCGCTCGGCACTTTCCTTGCCGGGGTGGTCCTCTCCGACAGCGATTACCGGCACGAGCTGGAAAGCGACATCGAACCTTTCAAGGGTCTGTTGCTGGGCCTCTTCTTCCTGACGGTCGGAGCAGGCATCGATTTCGATCTTCTCTTCGGTTCGCCGTTCGTCATCCTTGGTCTCGCCATCGGCCTGATGGCAGTGAAGTTCGCCGTTCTTTTCCTGCTCGGCCTTCTCTTCCGTCTCAAGGGACCGGACCGCTGGCTCTTCGCTCTCGGACTGGCGCAGGCAGGTGAATTCGCCTTCGTTCTCTTTGGCTTTGCCGGCGGGGCCGGGGTGCTGGAACCATCGCTGATCAAGACCATGACGCTGGTGGTCGCAATCTCCATGCTGCTGACCCCGGCGCTTTTCATCTTTTATGAAAAGGTGGTAGCGCCCCGCGCTCTTGCCCGGGCCGCGGGGCAGGAGCCGGATGTCATCGACCGGCGCGGACGGGTCGTCCTTGCCGGCATGGGACGGTTCGGACAGATCGTCTCGCGGCTGCTGCTCACCAGCGGCTATGAGGTCATCATCCTCGATCACGATCCGCAGACCATCGAGAACCTGCGCAAGATCGGCATTCGTACCTTTTATGGCGATGCTACAAGACCGGATCTGCTGCACGGCACGGGGCTCGGCGAGGCGGATCTCTTCATCGCGGCGCTTGACGATCGCGACAAGCAGACGACGCTTGTGGAGCATGTCGCCCGAACCTATCCGAAGGTGCGCATTCTCGCCCGGGCGCGCGACCGCCACCACGTCTATGAACTGGAAAATGCCGGTGCACATTATGCAGAGCGGGAAGTCTTCGAGGGGTCCCTCGCACTCGGACGGAAGGCTCTGGAAGAACTCGGCTTCCATCCCTTTCGTGCCCGCACCAAGGCGCGGGAATTCCGGCACCACGACATTGCGATGCTCGATGATCTGCGTGAGAACTTCAATGACGGCGGCGCGGACGCCTCCTATATCGACGCCATGCGTGCCCATTCCGAGACGCTGTTTCAGATCATGCAGGTCGACCGGGGCGGCGAGCGGCACGAGCGCACCGAACGCGGCTGGAACCCGCCTCCCAAGGGGGACGCAACGCTGTGATCTGCAGCGGGGCAGACGCGGCCTTCTGGCAGTTGGTGGTTTCCCGGCGGTAACCTGAGCCTTTTCGGCGGTTGGAACGGCCCCTATATGCGGGTCAAGACAATGCGGCCGGCTCAGCTGTCCGGGCGGGCCGGAGACAAGGATATTTCATGACCTCTCAAGATACCGGCGCCAACGCCGATCCCGTGCTGCAGATCGATATCGTCTCGGATGTCGTCTGCCCCTGGTGCATCGTCGGCTTCAAGCAACTGGAGCAGGCAATCGCCCGCACCGGCGTTTCGGCAACCGTCAAATGGCATCCGTTTGAACTCAATCCGGATATGGCCGAGGACGGCGAGAACCTGCGCGAGCACATCATGCGCAAATACGGCTCCACGGCGGAACAGTCGCAGGCGGCTCGCGACCGGCTGACAGCACTCGGCGCGGACCTCGATTTCGACTTCCGCTTCTCCGATGACATGCGCATGGTGAACACTTTCAAGGCGCACCAGCTCATTCATTGGGCGGGGCCGGAAGGCAAGGAGCACCAGCTGAAGATGGCGCTGTTCGAGGCCTATTTCGGTGAGCGCAAGAACCTGAACGACAACGAGGTCCTGGCGGATGTCGCAGCTTCCATCGGCCTCGATCGTGCCGAGGCGCTGACCGTCCTGGAGGACGGGCGCTTTGCCGACGTTGTCCGGGCTGAGGAAGCCTTCTGGACCGGCAACGGTATCCACGGCGTTCCGGCCGTCATCTTCGACCGCCAGCATCTGGTGTCAGGGGCTCAGGGCGCCGACAATTTCGCCGCGATCATCACGGAGCTGACGAAGGGCAGGGCGGCCTGAAGACCCTGCCGTATTCCTCCGGTGTCATGCTCGTGAAAACGGGGACCCAGGACCTTTCATCGTAAGCTGCTTGCTCGAAAACAACCGCCCGGGACTCCTAGGTCCCGGGTCTGCGCTGCGCTCCACCCGGGAGGACAGCCGAGGATTGCCGAGAGCCGCTCGAGCAAGCAAAGCCTGCCCTGTCCAAACCCGAAACCTCATCCTGAGGAAGCGCGAAGCGCTGTCTCGAAGGATGGGCAGCTTGCTCAGGAGCGTGTGGCCCATCCTTCGAGACGGACCTGACGGTCCTCCTCAGGATGAGGTAAAAACGGGGGCAAGGCTCCCGCCTTCGCCATCAAATCTTCTCGAACAACACGCCGGCCGCCTCGATCCGCCCGGCGGGTGTGTGGGCCGGTTCCGCACCGTAGTTGGTCCAGATCCTGAGACCGTCGGTCTCCCGGCAACGCACGCCGCCCGAGAGGTCCAGCGTCGGGATTCCGGCCTCCGCACAGAGGTTTGAGAAGATCCGTTTCAACGCGGTTTCATCACCCCAGCCGCCGACATAGGTCATGTGGTCCTGGCGCATGACGGCCGATTGGCCGTCCTCCAGTTCCAGGATGACCTCGGCAACACCTTCCAGTTCCTCGCGGTAGCCGGTGAAGTGGCCACCACCTTTCAGCGCCATCGGCATGTCCGGGCGCAGGCTTTCCACGCGCGCCACGGTGACTTCTAGCCCCGGAATGTCCGGCGGCAGCGGTACGGGGATGACCATGTCGGCATCGCGGGCGGCGGTTCTCGGGCCGAGGACGACATGGGCCTCCGCCTCGGCGAGTGCAGTCTTCATGTCCTGCGGCATATGGATGAGGCCTGGCACCGCGACGATCCTGTAGCCGGAAAAATCCCGTGTCTCGCCGCGGACGATGTCGACGCTGAGACCGAGTTTTCTGAGGGCCTTGTAGGTGTCGAAAACGAGCTGGAAATAGGCAAGGCCTTTGCCGTGCGGCTGGGTGGTCCAGGCAAAATCGGCATCGTAATCGAAGACCAGTGCTATCGGCGCCTGGGGCGCGGAAACATCCGGGGCGTCGCGCAGCTCGCCGGCGACCTGGCGGGCTTCGATCAATGCGGGGGCGTCGGCATTGTCCGGGCGCAGCATGCCGGCATGCATCTGCTCCTGGGCAAAAGGCGCCTGCCGCCAGCGGAAATAGCAGACAGCTTCCGCGCCATGGGCATAGGCTTCCCAGGCCCAGAGCCGCATCATGCCCGGCAGGGGGGCGGGGTTGTAGGGGGCCCAGTTCACCGGTCCCGGCTGTTGCTCCATCACCCACCAACGCCCCCGGCCGACGGCGCGGTAAAGGTCGTGGTGGAAGGCCTGGAAATCCGGATCGCCCTGACGATTGAAGGCACGCTGATGCTCGTCCTCGCCGGTGAAACGGTCCTCCAGGAAGCCGAGCGGGTAGCTGTCCCAGGTGGCGATGTCGAGATCGTCGCCGACCTTGAAGTGATCGAAATCAGTGATCCGGCCCATGTAGTTGTGGCTGATCGGGGCATCGGAATGCGCGCGGATGATGTCGACCTGCCGCTTGTTGAAGCTCACCACCTGATCGGAGGAAAAACGCCGGAAGGCAAGGGTGTGCGACGGGTTCGGCTCGGTTACCGTCAGGTTGGGCAGATCGATCTCGTCGAAGGAGAGATATTCCATCGACCAGAAGACATTGCCCCAGGCGCGGTTGAGCGCCTCGATGGAGCCGTAGCGCTGCTTCAGCCAGCCCCGGAACGCTTGCCTGGTGGCATCCGAATAGGACAGGACCGTGTTGTGGCAGCCGTATTCATTGTCTGTCTGCCAGGCGCCGACATACGGATTGCGGCCATAACGCTCTGCGATCAGCCTGACGATCCGGTCGCTTTCCTGCCGGTAGCCTTCATGGGAAAAGCAGTAGTGGCGGCGGGAGCCGAACTTGCGCGGATGGCCGTTGGCATCGACCGCCACCATGTCCGGATGCTTGTCGACGACCCAGCGCGGCGGTGTAGCTGTTGGCGTGCCGAGGACCACCTTGAGGCCCGCCCGACCCAGGATCGTGATCGCCCGGTCAAGCCATTCAAAATGCAAGTCGCCGGGTCTGGGCTCAATACGCGACCACGCGAATTCGCCGATGCGGACCCAGGTGAGACCCGCCTCCGCCATGCGCCGCGCGTCCGCTTCCCAGATCTCTTCCGGCCAATGTTCCGGGTAATAGCAGGTGCCGAGGGTGCGTTTCATCTTGTGACCTCATCCAATTGGAGCAGGTGTTGTTCTACAAAAGCCTCAAAGCTTGCTCCCCTCTCCCCCCTTGCGGGGGAGATGTCAGCTATTGCTGACAGAGGGGGGGCACAGCCTCTCGGCTTAGTCAGTCCGTTTGTATTTGCCGCACCGCTGACACCCCCCTCTGTCCGGTTCCCGGACATCTCCCCCGCAAGGGGGGAGAGGGGAGCAAGGCGCAAAGCCCGATCCATTCCGTGATGCCAGATCTCCGCTGCGCCGCGTCCGGAAGGACTGTTTTTGCGGGTTCTACAGCACCACCCGGTGCTCCCGCTGTCCGCGCACAGAAACCTGGGCAAAGAACGTCTTGCCGTCGTCGTCGCGGCCATCAAGCCCTTCCTTGGCAGATGTCGCAAAGAGGGTTTGCAGATCCGCGCCGCCAAAGGCCGGGCAGGAGATCTGTTCAGCCGGCAGGGAGACCGCTTGGGCGAATGTTCCGTCCGGCGCATACCGGGCAACGTGGTTTGCACCCCAGTGGGCGTTCCAAAGGAAACCTTCGCTATCGACCACCGCGCCGTCCGGATTGAACCCGTCTTCGGAAAGATCGACGAAGCGAACCGGCGAACCGGCCGGCCAGCCGTCGCCGTCCAGACCAACCTTCTGAATGACCTGCGTGTCGGTGTCTGCGAAATAGGCGGTCTTGCCATCTGGGGCAAAGCAGATCGCATTGGAAATCGTTATGTCGCTGAACAGCCGGCGCAGCTCTCCCTTGTAATAGCGATAGATCGACCCGGCGCCTTTCTCGGCGTTGAAGCCCATGGTGCCGATCCAGAAGCCGCCCTTCGGATCGGCGCGGCCGTCGTTGGAGCGGGTCACCTGATTGTCCGCTTCCAGATCACATATCTTTGCCGATGCTTCCGTTTCCAGATTGAACAGGAACAGCCGGCTGGCGCTGGCAATCAGCAGTTCATTCCGGCTGACCCAGCCGGCCGCCGAGACGTATTCGTCGAATTGCCACGTCCGCGGGGTTCCGTTGTCCCGGCTAAGGAGACGCTTGTTCAAAATGTCGAACCAGAACAGCTGCTGCCTCTCCGGGTGCCACAACGGTCCCTCGCCCAGCAGACACTGACGGTCATCGAAAATGGTGCTCATGACGTCATCCGTTGGCTGAGACCGCCGCATCGTAGGCGGTGACGATCCTGTTGGCGCGATCGCGGATCTCCGCGACTGTAAAACCCGGCTTGAAAAGGGCCGTGCCGATGCCGAAACCGGTTGTGCCGACCTTGATCCAGTCGCCGAAATTCTCCGGACCCGCACCGCCGACCGCATAAGTCGCGGTGCCTTTCGGCAGCACCGCCAGCATGGCTTTGAGGCCGTCGGGTCCGATGAGAGAGGCCGGGAAGAACTTGAGTCCGTCCGCACCGTTTCTGAGTGCAGTGAAACATTCGGTCGGCGTCATGACGCCGGGAAAGGACGACATGCCTTCGGCCTTGGTGGCTCGGATCACATCCGGGTTGCAGTCCGGCGAGACGATCAGGGTGCCGCCGGCCGATTTCACCTGCGCTACCTGTGCCGGCTCCAGCACCGTCCCGGCACCGATCTCGGCCCTGTCAGAGAAGGCCTTGGCCATCGCCGCGATGCTTTTCAGCGGGTCCGGCGAATTGAGCGGCACCTCGATGCGGGTGATCCCCGCCTCGATCAGGCTTTCCGTGACCGGCAAGGCTTCGTCCGGGGTCAGGCCGCGCAGGATGGCGATCAGGTTGCGGCTCATGAAAGAACTTTCGCATAGGAGGAATAGGCAAGCGCAAGGCCGTTCAGCGTCAGGCTGTCCGCATCCAGAAGCCGGGCCTTGTGGCCGAGACAGTCAAGCGCGGAGCGATAGGCTTTGGCGATGCCTTCGCTGCCGAGGATCGCAACGCCGTCAAGATCGAAGTCCGGCCGGATGGCGGCGAGTTCGGAGCCGATCAGCAGACCGGACAGGCGCCCGCGCGCCTCAGCCGGGCTGAGGCCGGCGATGAGCCCCGCGGCCCGGATACCGAAGAGATCGGCAACCAGGGTCTGAGGAGCACCAAGGATGCTTTTGACAGCATCGCCGAACGCTTCCTGATCGAGATCTTCCGGTGACAGACCGTGGCGCAGGACCGACTGCCTGGCGAGGAGCGCGAAGGTCTCCCCGGTCATGCAGGTGCGGAAGCCTTCGATGCGCCCGTTGTTGAGTGACACCCACTTGGTGTGAGTGCCTGGCAGGCAGAGCGTGCCGGAATAGCCGCCATTCTCCGCCAGAAATCCTGCAATCTGCGTTTCCTCGCCGCGCATGACGTCAGGCGGGGTCAACTGCTTGATGCCGGGCAGGATGCGAACGTCCAGGCGCGGGTCGCTTGCCGGCGCACGGGTTGCTTCGCTCAAGGACGGCGGCGGGCAGGGCACGGTTTCATAAGGAGCCTCGGCCCAGCCCTGTCGCGAGCCCGCCATGCCGCAGACGATCACAGGTGTTTGAGTGCGGTCCGGCAGCAGGTCGCCGGCAAGGTCCAGAAGCGCCGGCTCGAAGTCCTTGCGGGCGAGCTTGCCCATGCCCTTGTCAGAGCTGCGATGCGCAAGCACCTCGCCGGTCTCTGCAAGCGCCCAGATGCGCAGATTGGTGGTGCCCCAATCCACAGCGAGCCAGGCTGTTTTCGGGTCTTTGGTCATCCCGTCACCACCACACCGCCGTCGACGACGAGCGACTGTCCGGTCATCGCCCGGCTTGTTTTGGACGCCAGAAACAGCACGGGATCGACCATGTCATCCGGCACCAGTTCGACCTTCAGGCACTGCCGGTCGATATGGGCGGCAAGACCTTCCGGCGTCACCCACATGTCGCGCTGTTTCTGGGTGAGGATCCAGCCGGGGGCAATCGCATTGACGCGGATGTTGTCGGCGCCGAATTCGCGCGCAAGACTCCGGGTCAAGCCGTTAATGCCCGAATTGGCGGTTGTGTAGGCGGCGTAGCCGGCGTTGCCCATCATGTAGGAGATGGAGGTGAAGTTGACGATCGAGCCGCCACCGGCGGCGCGCATGCCGGCGATGACATGCTGGCAGGCGAAGAAATAGGCCTTCAGGTTGATTGCCTGCGACCAGTCCCAGAAAGCCTCGTCAACTTCCTCGGTCTTGTGACGCTTGTCGTTGGCGGCGTTGTTGACGAGTACGGTAATCGGACCGTGCGCCTCAGCGGCCTTGTCGATGGCAGCCTTCAGGGCGGTCATGTCGGTGATGTCGCAGGGCAGGAACAGAGGCCGCCGGCCGTATTTTGTTTCCATGTCGCCGCAGAAACCGGACGCGTCGGAGCGCTGCACGAAAGCGACCTTCGCCCCCTGGTTCAGAAAGCCCTCGGTCAGGGCCGCGCCAATGCCGGAGCCACCGCCGGTGATGAAGACCGATGCGTCCTTCAGATCGGGATAGGTGGCGTACATGGCACTTCCTTAAATGTTGGGCGGCGTCAGCCGAAATAGTCCGCTTGAGTAACGTTACTCAGATTTTTTCGCCCTTCAGAACCCAGATTGTTTCCGGGAAGCGCCAGGGCAAGGTGAGGCCATGGGACATGAGATATTGTCCACTGACCTCAAGGTCTCGGGATTTCAGGAGAGGCACGCTGCGTGAAAGCCGCGGTGCCTCGTCCCGATTGATGAGTGTTATCGCGTATCGGGCCTCCGGGTCCAGTCCGGTCAGCTGCAGGGGATAGGGAAGGATCTGGTCTGAGGGGCGGGTCAGTGCCGCGAAGACCACGAAATTCCCGCCGTCCTGCGAAAGCTGCTGTTCTGCGATGACGGCAGGATCGGAGCTGTCGAGGCGCAGGATATCGGCCTCACTCATCCAGTCCCGGTTGTCCTTCCACCAGCTGGTCACCTCGCGCAGGGTCTCGGCTTCGGCATCGGTCAGTTCCCGCGGGTCCATCTCGAAGCCCATGTGGCGCTGCGCGGCGGTCCAGGCGCGCAGGCGGATGTCGATGGTGCGGCCCGAGGTGTGGCAATGGCGCGGGCCGACATGGGAGCCTGTGACCGAAGCGGGCAGGAAGAGCGCGGCATCGTGCTGGATGCGCTGACGCTCAAGCGCGTCGTTGCTGTCCGACAGCCACACACGGTGCGTGCGCTCCAGGACACCGAAATCGATGCGACCGCCGCCGGATGAGCAGCTTTCGATCTCGACATGCGGGAAATCGGCGCGCAGCCGGTCAACCAGGGCGTAGAAACCTTCTGCCTGGCGGCTGTCGACGACCGGGAGCACGCGGTTATGATCCCACTTGATGTAGCCGATGTCGTTGTTGGCCAGCACCTCGGCGATCTGGCCATGGAGATAGTCGCGGACCTCCTGCCGGGACATGTTGAGCACGAGCTGCTGGCGGCCGCGGATCTGATCCGCCGGGCCCAGGACCCAATCCGGATGCGCCCGGAAGAGTTCGCTGTCCTCGTTGACCATTTCCGGCTCGAACCAGATGCCGAACTGGAGCCCCAGCGATGTGACATGCTCGATCAGCGGCGTGAGGCCGTCCGGGTACTTGCGCCTGTCGATGACCCAGTCACCCAGCGAGGAGGTATCGTCGTCGCGGCGGCCGAACCAGCCGTCGTCAAGGACGAAGCGCTCGGCGCCGAGATCGGCCGCCTTGTCGGCAATGGCCTTGAGGTCTTCAAGATCATGCCGGAAATAGACGGCTTCCCAGCAATTGTAATGCACCGGCCGGGGCGATTTCGCGCCCTTTACCAGATGATCTCGGACATGACGCTGGAAACGCACGGCCGCTCCGTTGAAGCCGGTTGACGAGTAAGTCGCATAGAGCGGCGCGCTGACAAAGTGGCGGCCTTTCGGCAGGCTCGCCGAGGCATGGCCGAATTGCACCTGGCGGCGGCCGTCTGCCAGTTCCTCGGCGACCATCCGGTGCCCGCCGGACCAGCCGTAGTGGAAGGCGAAGGCTTCGCCGGCGGTGTTGGACGTGCCCTGATTGCAGACAATCAGTCCGGGAAAATGGGCATGGTCCGTGCGGCCGGTGCGGTTGTCGCGCAAACGGGCGCCGGGCGCGAAAGGCAGGCGGCGGGTGAGGAATTCGGCACACCAGCGGCCGGAGAATTCGATCATTTCGCCGGCATGGGCCGGAACCGGCAGGACGGGTGCCGCCAGCCAGTCGACGGTGATCTCGTTCGCGCTTTCAAGGCGCGTCTGCAGTTTCAGGAGTGACGTGCCTTGCGTCAGGACGAGATCGAAGACGAGGGACAGGCCGAGATCGGTGTCGGCAAAAACCAGTGTCAGCCCATCGCCGGAGGCAGCATCGCTTTCGAAGCGAAAGCTCGGCAAGAGCGGAGCGCCGGATGCATCTCTTGCCGTGAGGCCGGTCTGTCCCGGGAAGGTCTCGGAGGCTTCCGGGCAGAGGCTGAGGCCGGCATTGCGGTCGACCATGCCGCCGGTGACATCCATGCGAGAGGCTGCGGCAAGTGTTTCCAGTTTCTCGCCCGCGGGAAGGGCGGGGCCCCAGTAAATTGCTTCCGGCAACCTCTTGTCGAAGCTGGCGAGGACCAGGCTTTGATGGTCATCTCGCAAGTGCCAAGTCTTGATCACTTCACGGCTCCGAGCGTCAGGCCGGCGATGAAGTGCCGCTGCATCAGGAAGAACATCGCAACCGGCGGAAGGGCCGCGACGATGGAGCCGGCGGACACAAGCTGCCAGGCGGCGATCCACTGGCCGTTGAGCGAATAAAGCCCTGCCGTCACCGGCTGGGTTTCGGCCGATGTGGTCAGGACCGTTGCCCAGAAATAGTCGTTCCAGATGAAGGTGAAGATCAGCACCGAGAGAGCCGCGATGGCCGGGCGCATCAAGGGCAGCACGACATACCAGTAGATCCGCCATTCGGCGACGCCGTCGACACGGGCTGCCTCGATCAGCTCGCGCGGCAGGGCGCGGATGAAGTTGCGCATGAAGAGGGTGCAGAAGCCGGTCTGGAAAGCGACATGGAACAGCACCAGGCCGGTGGTGGTGTTGTAGAGGCCGAGATGCACTGTCATGTCGCGCACCGGAACCATCAGGATCTGGAACGGCACGAAGTTGCCGGCAACAAACAGGAAGAAGATCGGCAGGTTGCTGCGGAACTTGTAGATGCCAAGAGCAAAGCCGGTCATGGTCGACAGGGCGACAGCGCCGATTACCGTCGGAATGGTCGCCTTGAAGGAGTTCAGGATGTACTGGCCGATGGGCGAGTTCTGGAAGACATCGGCGTAGTTCGTAAGCGCGATGGCGGAGGGCCAGCCGAAATAGTTTCCGGCGGCAAGGTCCGAGGCGGGGCGGATCGATGTCATGGCGACGCCGAGCAGCGGCAGCAGCCAGAGGATCAATGCGGCCGGCAGGGCAAGCTTGTAGGCAATGCGCGCGGCGGGGGAGGTCTGTTCGATCGGACGGGGAAACATATCAATACCCTTCCTTCTCGTCGCGGATCATCTTCCAGATGAAGCCGGAGATGAACACCATCATGATCAGGAACAGGATGACGGCGATGGCCGCGCCGTAGCCCATGCGGTAGCCGTATTCGGAAAGCGCCTGCTCGAACATGTAGAAGGAGAGCACCCGGCTGGAGCCGAAGGGGCCGCCGTCGGTCATGATCGAGACGAGGTCGAAGGATCGCAGCGCGCCGATGACCGTCACGACGACGGCGATAAAGGTGGCCGGGCGAAGCTGCGGCAGGATCACGTACCACAGCATCTTGAACCCCTTGGCGCCGTCCAGACGGGCGGCCTCGATCTGGTCCGGGGAGACGTTGTTGAGGCCCGTGAGGTAGAGGATCATGCAATAGGCGATCTGCGGCCACAGGCCGGCAGCGATGATGCCGTAGGTGACAAGGTCCGGGTCTGCCAGGATGGCGACGCCGGAGCCGGTGATCCATTCCACCAGATTGTAGAACAGGCCGAAATTCGGGGCGTAGAACCAGGAGAACATCAGGCCGACCACGACCTGCGAAATCACGAAGGGAAAGAAGAACAGCGACTTGTAGAGCCGGATGCCGAAGACGTTCTGGTTCAGGAAGATCGCGATGCCGAGGCCTGCCGGAACGGCCAGCAGATAGAGCACGAGCCAGAGCACGTTGTTATAGAGCGAGGTATAGAAGGCATCGTCGTCGAAGAGTTCGACATAGTTCTCCCAGCCCAGCCACACCTTCTGGCCAAGCCCGTCCCAGTCGTAGAACGACAGCCAGAAACTCTGGAAAATCGGCCAGACGACATAGACCGCGAACATGAACATGCCGGGTGCCAGGAACAGCCAGGGTGTCAGGCTCTGCTGGTTCCGGCGCCAAAAGGATTTTTGGGCTGCGTGCCCGCTCGACGCGACGGCCATGGCTGGCAGTCCCTCCCGTAAGGACGTGTTTCCTGTTGAATTGTCCGGCTTGTTTGCCGGCTAAATAATACACGGCCGGAGAACCGGCCGTGGACGTTTTCGTGATCAGTAGACGCGCTCGCGGGCCTTTTCCAGGCGCTCCAGGATGTTGTCGAGCTGTTCCGGCTGCACCATGAACTGCTGGAAACCTTCCATGCCGATCTTGGCCATTTCCGCCGGAGCGTCACGGTCGAAGAACTGGGCAATGCCGCCCTTGGTGGTCGACAGCAGCTCGAAGCCGGCCTGAATGTACGGGTCGTCGCCGACCGTTGCCGCGCTGTTGATCGGCAGCTGGCCCATTGCCGCGTTGATCTTGGTCTGGGCGTCGGCCGTCGCCAGATAGGCGAGGAACTTCTTGGCGTCTTCCGGGTTCTTGGCACCCGTCGGGATGTGGACCGTGTCCGTCGGCGCTTCTTCGGCGCGCACCACATCCGGATTGATGGTCGGGAACGGCATGAAGCCGAGCGTGTCGTTGGTCATTCCGCCTTCCTTGAAGACGGCGACCGCGAAGTTGCCCATCACGTAGTTGGCGGCCTTGCCCTGAACGAGGAGGGCGGCGGCATCCTGCCAGTCGAGAGCGGCGTGATTCTGGGTGATGTAGCCCGGTTCCACCAGCTTGTTCCACTCGGCAAAGGTGTTGCGGACACCTTCGTCGGTCCAGGCGACCTTACCGCCGGTCAGATCCATGTGGTACTCGTAACCGTTGGTGCGCAGGTTCAGGTAGTCGAAGATACCAGCCCCGGGCCACAAGGCCCTGGTGCCCGTGGTGACGCAGTCGATGCCGGCGTCCTTGAACTTGGCGCAGTTGGAAATGAACTCTTCCCAGGTTTCCGGAACGGTGGCGCCGACTTGTGCGTAGGCATCCTTGTTATAATAGATGCCCCACTGATAGTAGGTGTAGGGAACGCCCCACTTCTTGCCGTCGATCGTCATGGAAGCCGCGGCGGAAGCCAGGCTTTCGTTCAGGCCGTTTTCTTCCCAGACGTCGGTCACATCCATAAACTGGCCGGAATTGACGAAAGGTGCCATGCGGTTGCCCGCATACCAGTTGGCAAGATCCGGCGCATCGGCCGACAGGAAGTTGCGGATCGCCGTCTTGTAGCCTTCATGGTCGAAGTTCTGCAGGACGATATCGATGTCCGGGTTTGCCGCTTCGAAATCGGCAATCACCTGCTCCATGGCCGCGAGCGGGGCCGGGTCATAGTCCGCGTAATAAGTCACAGTCCGCTTGTCTGCCGCGAGGGCAGAAGAGGCCGCAAATGCGGCAGTCAGCGCCAGAAGAGACGCTTTGGTCATCAAGTTCATGGTGTCCTCCCAAGATCCACTTGCAAGTTCCAATATTTGGAACTAAGTTTTGGATATTGATACTTTGCGTCGATGCGGTTAGATTGTCAATAGGCTGCAAAGGCGGCTTGCCCTGTCCGGGCCGGGAGGAAATGAAATGACGACGAGTGCTGCGGCCGACGGAACTGTCGGCAAGGCGTTGAGTGTGCTGGACCAGGTGGCCGAATTCGGCCGTCCGGTGCGCTTCAATGAATTGCTGGCAAACAGCGCTTTCCCGAAGGCGACGCTCTACCGGTTGATGCAAACCCTGGTCAGCCAGGATTTTCTCGCCTTCAACGACCAGCAGCAGACCTATTCGCTCGGCATCCGCCTGGTGCGCCTTGCGCATGAGGCCTGGCGGCAGAGTTCGATCGCGCCGATTGCCCGCCCCTTTGTCGACGACCTTGCCGTCAAGGTGCGCGAGACGGTGCACCTGGCTCAGCTGGATGGCGGACAGGTGCTTTATGTCGACAAGCGCAATGCCGCGGTGCCGATCAACATGTTCTCCCAGGCCGGAAAGATCGGGCCGAGCTATTGCACCGGCGTCGGCAAGGCGATGCTCGCCTTCGTCGATGACGCCGAGTTGGAGCATGCGCTGAAGAAGCAGTCCTTCTATCGCTATACGCCGGCAACGCTGACCAGTGCCAAGGAGCTGATGACCGAGATCAGACAGATCCGGGAAGCCGGTGTCTCCTTTGACCGGGAAGAGCACGAGCCGGGCATCATCTGTATCGCTGCGCCGATCCTTTCCTCCAAGGGCAGGCCGCTTGGCGCGCTGTCCATCACCACATCGACCCAACGCAAATCGCTGAGCGATCTGGAAGCCTTGCGCCCGGATCTTCTTTCGGCAGCCTCGCAGATCGCGTCCGCCGTCGAGCATTGGCAGTTCCCCACATAAGGGACCCGGCGAGAACCACATTCAGGGAGTAGAAATTCATGTCCGATGTCACGCTGTCGGGAGCCGTCAAACGCTATGGCAATATCGAGGTCATTCACGGCGTCGATCTTCACGTCGAGGATGGCGAGTTCTGCGTTTTTGTCGGCCCATCCGGCTGCGGCAAGTCCACACTGTTGCGCATGATCGCGGGTCTTGAGGAGACCACCGGCGGCACGGTTTCCATCGGCGGCAGGGATGTCACACGGGCGGACCCGGCCGAGCGCGGCATTGCCATGGTGTTCCAGACCTATGCGCTCTATCCGCACATGACCGTGCAGGAGAACATGGGTTTCGGGCTGAAGATGACCGGCCATCCGAAGGCCGAAATCGCCAGCAAGGTCGCCGAGGCCGCCCGCATCCTGAAGCTGGAGCCCTATCTCGACCGCAAGCCGAAAGCCCTCTCCGGCGGACAGCGTCAGCGTGTCGCCATCGGCCGGGCCATCGTGCGCGGGCCGGAGGTGTTCCTCTTCGACGAGCCGCTGTCCAACCTTGACGCGGAGCTGCGCGTCGACATGCGCGTCGAGATCGCGCGTCTCCACAAGGAAATCGGCGCGACGATGATTTACGTCACCCATGACCAGGTCGAGGCGATGACGCTCGCCGACAAGATCGTGGTGCTGCGCGGCGGCAATATCGAGCAGGTCGGCTCGCCGATGCAGCTCTATTCCGATCCGGACAACAAATTCGTCGCCGGGTTCATCGGCAGCCCGAGCATGAATTTCGTCGAAGGCATCGCGGCTGAGGGTGCAGTGACCGTGGCAGCCTTCGGCGATGTTTCCATTCCGACCGCCGTTGCCTTGCCGGCCAAGGGGCAAAAGGTTCTGGTGGGTCTCAGGCCGCAGCACCTGAAGATCGCGCCAAGTGCGGAGGGCGCCAAAGTCGATCTTTGCGAACAGCTCGGCGGTGTCGCCTATTCCTACCTCGTCTGCCCGACCGGCGAACGGGTGATCGTGGAAACCAAGGGTGAGGACGCTCCGGTTTCCGAAGGCAATGTGGCGATCAGCTTCGATCCGGCCTCGGCGCTGTACTTCGACGCGAAAAGCGAGCAGCGGCTGCGGTAGGTCTCTCCGCAGTCTGTCGACCATTGCATTTGTCTGACGGCAATATGGCGTGCCCTGCGATCGTGACGGTTCCGTAGGGTACGATTTTGTCTTTGCAGATGTTACGCAAGTTCCGGAGATGGCCTGGTTCGTGTCTTTTGTTGTCTTGCGCTTTTTTCTGTTCGATGCGAAAGTTTTTTCATTAATTTTCTATCGTTTTGGAATGACTTTGGGCATTCGCACATTCGAATTCTGATGACCGCAGTCGCCCTTTTCAGCATTCCGTATCGGGGGGTCGTTAATGTCGAACGCTGGTGGCTTCGAATACGAAACTTATGACGGCGAGCCGCGGTTTCTTTCAGACATCTATATTGGTGTCGACGGAACCGGATACGAGAGCGCGATCATTCAGGCTCTCAAAGGTATTCAAGGGCATGGCGCGGACCATCCGGGACTTCGCAGGAGCGGTGTCAGGAAAATGGAGTCGCTGGCAGTCGGCAACAAGAGAGCCGTGGCGCAGATGCACCAGAGTCCCGGATACTTTCAAGAGCTTGATATAAGAAACAAGGGCTTGGGAATGCCCCGGAACCACCTGGACGAAGGCAGGGGCAATTTATACAAGGAGGAATTCAGGTTCAGTTTTGTGCGTAGATACTACGATAGCTGGAAGAACAACCGAAGGTACTACAGACGCGGGCCGGAGATGGAAGGCCTGTCGACAAACGCAAGAATACAAGACGCCTATGACTGGTATCAGGAAACCGTAAAATACAGAACCGGCCGGATCTTTCTGTGCGGCTATAGCAGGGGAGCCTATATCGTTGTCCAGCTTGCCCGAAGACTGCAGAAGGAAGGTGTGGAAATTCATTGCATGATGCTGTTCGACGCTGTGTCCCGCGTCGCATCCGATTTGATCAGAAGCAAAATCGTAAACAGTTTTGAGCCGTCGGAGGCATTCAAGATCGCGTTCGGCGACGAAACTTCCTATCCCGTTCCGTCGAATGTCCGGAACTGCATGCATGTCCATCGAAACATGAAAGTGTCGAGATCTCGCGAGTTTATGGGAAACTGCGCGATGGTTGCCGAGCTGCGAAACAAGGTGAACTTCGAACTGGTGCCTTTCACCGCCACGCATTCTGCGCTCGGAGGGCTTCCATATGAAGCGGCAAATGGGCGGAGTCCGTCGGAAAAGATTATAGAAACCGGCGAAACGAAACCCTGCAACGTTACCTTCAGGCAGGACGGTGAAGCCGCAAGGAACATCCGTTCCACGATGGACGCCTTTTTACACCGCATGGCGCGTTGAGTTTGCGGGCCTGATCGTTCCCCCGGTCCGGTCGTGGATCAATTGCTTTTGCGAGCAATCGGCAACGATGGGAGGTACACTGAGTTCTGGCCCCAGAAGGACTGACTGCGTGGTCCGGCAGGTTGCGTCCGATTTCAAGCCTGGCGCCGAGTTGAGAGCCGCCCAAAATCCAGATCCTGTCTCTATCGAAGAGCGGGTCCCGTATTAAGCTTGTTGCTGTGGGAGACGGCTGCTCCAGCGAAACATGGCAAAGTTGTCAGGCGTTGTCTTCTTCCTTGACATGAATACTGATTCATGTGTCATATACAGCCGCGTCAGGTGATGATATGGCACTGTGCGAGCCGTGGGAGCGGTTTGATCCGTGGGTCGACCTTGCGCGCAACGGGAGGAGAATTCATGACGAAACGCGTTTTCCGCAGGGCGCTGCCTGTTCTGGCAGCTCTTGGCCTCGCGGCCGCAGGTGCCACGGGTGCCTTTGCCGAGGATATCAAGATCGCCCATGTCTATGGCAAGACCGGCGCGCTTGAGGCCTATGCGAAGCAGTCGCATACCGGCCTTATGATGGGCCTGGAATATGCCACTGACGGCACCATGGAAATCGACGGCCGCAAGATCGTGGTCATCGAGAAGGACACCCAGCTGAAGCCCGATATCGGTAAGGCGGCACTGGCAGAAGCCTATGGTGACGACGAGGTGGATATTGCCGTCGGGCCGGTTTCCTCCGGCGTTGCACTGGCCATGCTGCCGGTCGCCGAGGAATACGAGAAGATCCTCCTGGTGGAACCGGCCGTGGCTGACAGCATTACCGGTGAAAACTGGAACCGCTATGTCTTCCGTACCTCGCGCAATTCGTCCCAGGACGCAATTTCGAACGCAGTCGCTCTCGGCCAGGAAGGCGTTTCCATCGCAACGCTGGCGCAGGACTATGCTTTCGGCCGCGACGGCGTCGCCGCCTTCAAGGAAGCGCTCGCCGGCACCGGTGCCAAGCTGGTCTTCGAGGAATATGCCCCGACCGACACGCAGGACTTCACTGCCAACGCGCAACGTGTCTTCGATGCCCTCAAGGATGAGCCGGGCCGAAAGTTCCTGTTCGTGATCTGGGCCGGCGGCGGCAACCCGATCAGCAAGATCAAGGCGATGGAGCCCGAACGCTTCGGTGTCGAGATCGCCACAGGCGGAAATATCCTTGCGGCCATGGCAGCCTACAAGGAACTGCCGGGCATGGAAGGCGCGACCTACTATTACTACGAGATCCCGAAGAACCCGGTGAACGACTGGCTGGTTGCCGAGCACCAGAAGCGCTTCGACGCCCCGCCGGACTTCTTCACCGCGGGTGGCATGTCGGCCGGCATTGCGATTGTCGAGGCGATCCGCAAGGCAGGCTCGACCGAGACCGAGGACCTGATTACGGCGATGGAAGGCATGGAATTCGAGACACCCAAGGGCAAGATGGTGTTCCGCGCCGAAGACCATCAGGCGCTGCAGTCCATGTATCACTTCAAGATCAAGGTCGACCCGGATGTTGCCTGGGGCATTCCGGAACTGGTGCGCGAACTGAAGATCGAGGACATGAACATCCCGATCCGCAACCAGTAGGACTTCGGCTGTCCATCTGACGGCTGCTTCTGAGGCGCTCCCTCTCCCATTGGGAGAGGGCTGGGGTAAGGGGGCAAGCGCCGGAATTATTCGGCGACGTCTGACCCCTCACCCGGCGCGCAGCGCCGACCTCTCCCAATGGGAGAGGTGACCCGGCGTGTGTGGTGGGCCTGATGGGCTTTCACATGCTCGAGCCAAACTTGATCCCCCGGCCGCACGATGGTGAAATCGTCCGGGTACCCACCCCTTCCGCACCAACTGAACCTGGGAACACGCATCGTGGCCAAGGAACACCCGGTACTTGAAACGAGAGATCTCACCATCCGCTTCGGCGGCCATGTGGCGGTCGATCATGTCTCCTGCGCCTTTGATCGTGGCACGCTGACGGCGATTGTCGGTCCCAATGGCGCCGGCAAGACTACCTATTTCAATCTGATTTCCGGCCAGCTGACGGCAACCTCCGGCACGGTGCTCCTGAATGGCGAGGCCATCACGCGGATGTCCGTGCCCGAACGGACGGACCGTGGCATCGGCCGCGCCTTCCAGCTCACCAATCTCTTTCCGACCTTGAGCGTGCGGGAGAATGTCCGTCTTGTGGTTCAGGCCAAGGCGCGCAAGGGTTTCGATCTCTTTTCCATCGCCGAAAGCCACGTTGAGTTGCTGGAGCGGGCCGATCATGTGCTGGCGGAAGTCAAGCTTATCGACAAGGCCCACCAGACTGTCTCGGCCCTGCCGCACGGCGACCAACGCAAGCTGGAAGTGGCGCTGATGATCGCGCTTGGGGCCCAGGTGCTGATGTTCGACGAGCCGACCGCCGGCATGAGCGTCGATGAAGTGCCGGTGATCCTGGAACTGATCAAGAAACTTAAGACCGATCTCGACCGGACGATCCTCCTGGTCGAACACAAGATGGACGTCATCCGTACGCTCGCCGACCGGATCATCGTCCTGCATAACGGCGCGCTCGTTGCCGACGGCGATCCGGCCGAGGTGATTGCTCTTCCCGTCGTGCAGGAAGCCTATCTCGGCAAGGCACCTGAAAAAGCAGGGGAGGCTGCGTGATGGCGGATATTCTTCTTTCACTCTCCGGCGTCCATACGCATATCGGCCCCTACCACATCCTGCAGGGCGTGGACCTTTTGGTGCCGGAAGGCGGCGTCACCGTGCTGCTTGGCCGCAACGGCGCCGGCAAGACCACCACGTTGCGCACCATCATGGGCCTGTGGACCGCAAGCCAGGGCGATATCCGCTTTGCCGATCACGTGATCACCAGGCTCTCGACGCCGGAGATCTCCCGGCGCGGCATTGCCTTCGTGCCGGAGGACATGGGCATCTTCACCGATCTGACGGTGGCCGAGAACATGATGCTGGCAGCCGCGAACGGACCGATCGACCCGAAGCGGCTTGCCTGGATCAAGGAGCTCTTTCCTCCCATCGGCAGCTTCTGGAATTCCTCGGCCGGGACACTCTCCGGCGGACAGAAGCAGATGCTGTCGGTCGCCCGCGCGATCATCGAGCCGCGGCGCCTTATCCTGATCGACGAGCCGACCAAGGGGCTGGCGCCGGCGATCATCAAGGCGATGACGGACGCGCTGAAGGAATTGAAGGCAACCGACACCACCATCCTGCTGGTGGAGCAGAATTTCGCCATGGCCTCAAGCATCGGTGACACGGTCGCCGTCATGGACGACGGCCGCATCATCCATACGGGAGCCATGAGCGAGCTGGTGGCCGATGCGGCCCTGCAGGAAAAACTCATGGGACTGAGCCTGGAGGCACATCAATGAGCGAGACGGCGATCAAACCGCGGATCGAGAAGATCCCGCTGAAGGAACAGCTTGCCCAGAAAGCGCCCGTCCTGCTGGTGCCGGTGCTGGCCCTCCTCGGCCTTATCGCCATCGGCAATCCGGCCAGCTGGCTGACGCTGACCGTTGCCGGGCTCGCCATGGGCATGATGATCTTCGTCATGGCCTCGGGCCTGACGGTGGTCTTCGGCCTGATGGACGTCATCAATTTCGGCCACGGGGCTTTCGTTGCTGTCGGGGCATTCGTCGGCTTCACCGTGCTGGCCTGGCTGGCGGGCTGGACCGCCTCGCCAAGCGTGATGCTGAACCTCGCCGCCGTGCTGATCGCCATCCTGGCGGCAATGCTGGTCACCGGCCTGCTCGGCCTCGGCTTCGAGCGGGTGATCGTGATGCCGGTATACGGGGAACATCTGAAACAGATCCTGGTGACCATGGGCGGGCTGATCGTTGCCCAGCAGATGATCTACGTCGTCTGGGGACCGGACGAATTGCATATTTCCCGGCCTGAAGCCTTCCAGGGGTCGTTGATCATCGGCGAGGCGGCGATCGAGAAATACCGGCTGGTCGCCGTCGGTATCGGCATCGCGCTGTTCCTTGCCATGCGCCATATTCTCAAGAACACCAAGATAGGCCTCTTGGTGCGGGCAGGTGTTGAAAACGGCGAGATGGTCGAAGCACTCGGCTACCGCATCCGTCGCCTGTTCCTGATCGTCTTCATGACAGGCTCCGCGCTCGCCGGTCTTGGCGGCGTCATGTGGGGTCTCTATCAGGAGACGATCACGGCTCATATGGGTTCGGAAATCATGGTGCTTGTGTTCATCGTGGTGATCATCGGCGGGCTCGGCTCTGTCGAAGGCTGTTTCATCGGCGCGATGCTGGTGGGGCTACTTGCCAACTACACCGCGTTCCTGGCGCCGAAAGTGGCCCTGATCTCGACCATCGCGCTGATGGTCGCGGTGCTGATGTGGCGGCCGCAGGGGCTCTATCCCGTGGTCAAGGCGAAGTAGGAGAGATTTGATGCTGACAAGACTTCTCTCCGGCGACACCCCGCGCAGTTCGCTGCTGACCGCGCTGCTGCTGATCGTGCTCGTCTCGCTCGCCCTTGCGCCGTTCCTCTTCCCCGGCACCAAGAGCCTGGAAACGGCCGCGCGCATCTGCATCTTCATCGTGCTGGTGGCCAGCTACGACCTCCTGCTCGGCTATGCCGGCATCGTCTCCTTCGCCCACACCATGTTCTTTGGCATCGGCGCCTATGGCACGGCGCTGGCAATCTCCGCCACCGGACCGAACTACTGGTCGCTGATCTGGGGGACAGTGGCGGGTGCCGTTGTCGCAGCCATTTTCGCGCTTGCCATCGGGCTGTTTTCCCTGCGCGTCAAAGCCATTTTCTTTGCCATGGTCACGCTGGCAGTTGCCAGCGCCTTTGCGGTTCTGGTGTCGCAGATGTCCTGGCTGACAGGCGGCGAGGACGGGCTCAACTACAAGATCCCGCGCGAGTTAACCCCGGCCTTCAAGCTGTTCAGCGCGAAGATCTTCGGTGTCACGATCAACGGCAAGGTCCTGGCCTACTACCTGGTCTTCTTCGCGGCCCTGATCTTCTTCCTGGTGATGCTCAGGATTGTCAACTCGCCCTTCGGACGGACGCTGAAGGCGGTGCGCGACAATGCCTTCCGGGCCGAGGCCATCGGCTACCGCGTGGTCTGGTACCGGACCACCGCAACCGTGCTCTCCGCCGTGATGGCAGCGCTCGCAGGATCGCTGCTCGCCATCTGGCTGCGTTATACCGGTCCGGCGACGACGCTTTCCATGGAAATCATGATCGACATCCTCTTGATGGTCGTGATAGGGGGCATGGGCACGCTCTACGGGGCCGTGCTCGGGGCGACGCTGTTCATCCTGGCACAGACCTATCTGCAGTCGCTGATGGGGATTGCGGCCGAGGCGACGAGTGCGGTGCCGTTGCTGTCGACACTGGTGGCACCGGAACGCTGGCTGCTGTGGCTGGGCGTCCTGTTTATTTTGTCGGTTTATTTCTTCCCGTCAGGCATTGTCGGGCGATTGCGGGCAGGGCGTGCGTGAGCCAGGAATTGCTGCATATCCGGAATGAAGGCACGGGGCGGCCGCTTGTTCTCGTTCATGGCTGGTCCTGTCCCGGAAACTTCTTTCACGCGCAGATCGAAGGCCTCAAACAGCACGCCCGCTGCATTGTCCCGGATCTTCCGGGCCATGGGCTGACCGGTGACAAGTTGCCCTTGAGCATCGAAGCCGCCGCCGATGCCCTTCATGAGGCGCTGGCGGCGCGCGGCCTGACGGACATCGTCCTCTGCGGCTGGTCCATGGGGTCTCTCGTTTCCTATGCGATGATCGAGCGTCACGGCGCGGAGCGGATCGCACGGTTCGTGTCCGTGGACATGTCGCCGAAGGTGCTGAATGCGCCGGACTGGAAGAACGGCACGCTGAACGGCCTCACCGCGGACCTGAACGGGCATTTCCTCGATGCGCTGGTTGCGGACTGGCCAAAGTTGCCGGGCCGGATCGCCAAACGCCTCTTTGCACAAGGCATGGAGATAGCTCCGGACAAGCGCGACTTCGCCCGCCGGGAAATCGCCGCCTGCGATCCGGTCCTGCTGCGCCAGATGTGGGCCTCGCTGACGGCGCAGGATTTCCGATCGCTCCTGAAGAAATTTCCGGTGCCGTTTCACCTGGCGGCCGGACTGAAAAGCCAGCTCTACGGCGAGGGCGTTCACCGCTGGCACCGGGACAACGTGCCGGACTTTCATTTCCACGGCTTCGAGTCCTCCGGCCACACGCCGCATCTGGAAGAGCCTGAGGTCTTCAACCGGCTGCTGCTGGAGCTGGTGCATTCATAAGAGCTGGCCCAACGTGATGCCTCATCCTGAGGAGGACCGACAGGTCCGTCTCGAAGGATCGGCGGCACACTTATGAGCAAGCGGCCCGATTCTTCGAGACGCGCGCGAAGCGCGCTCCTCAGGATGAGGGGGAATGTGAAGCACTGTCGTCATCCTTTTGGGGCGCGTCAGTGGCAAGACCGGTTGCAAATTCAAAACAAGCCGCATCCCACGATGTCACCCCGGGCGACCAAAGGGAGACCCAGGGCCTACTCATTTCCAGAGAACACGTGTTTCGGTACCAGATCGGCAATTCACCTGCTTCAGCAAGCGGATATGCGAGTAGGCCCCGGCTCTGCGCTTCGCTTGACTGGGGTGACACCAGAGTTGACGGCGAAGCAGGTCTGAAACACAGCTGTCTCCCTAGCTTGCAAAACGCCTCGCATCCTGATCTGCTCAGAAACCTGAGCTTTTCCTAGTGCCCGCCACCGAGTTTCGCCTTCACGAATTCGATGATCCGGTCGAGGAAGGTCAGGCCGAGAAAGACAGCCAACAAGCCGGCGAAAAACCTCAGGTCTGTCACGAACGTGCCTCTCGTGACACTCCAGGTCTGGAAAACGGCCGGGACATAGGTCCAGATGGCCCAGGCGATGGCGACCAGGGCTGCTGTCATGACGGTCGAGATCAGGACGGTCTGCCAGAGGGGAAGCTGCGGGCTGTCGCTCATTTCAACACCCTTGCGGTCGAAAGATCCGCCTTGAAGACCATCAGGTCATCCAGCCGTTCCACGTCGCCCTCGACCTCGATATAGAGCGCCAGCAGCGGATTGATTTCGTCGCCAAGAAGGTTGCCATCCTTGTCCGCTATCAGAAAGAACGAGCGGCCCTCGACCGTGCCGGAGGAGACGAAGACCGGCGGGATGCCGCCTGTCAGGCAGAGATCGGCGCAGGCCTTGTGGGCAAGGCCGCGGCCGGGGCGCATGGCACCGGCATAACATTTGCCGTCGCAGATCTCGCCGGTGAGTTTCCAGCGTCCGAGCGGCACAGGCTCAGAAGGGGTGAAACTTGCCGTCTCGCCTTCGACAGGGGTCACCTGGCCAACCTGGATCATGGTGAGATCGCCGCGGCTGACCGGCACACCACGAAGGGTCACCGATCCCGAACGGTTGGCTTCCGCCTGTTCGAAGACGCCACGTTTGCCCTGCCCGGCAAGCATATAGGTGCGTGCGGGCGCTTCATCTGCCGCCGGGACGCGCAGGACGGGGTAAGGACGAAGTTCCAGCACGCCTTCATTTTCGAACCGGTTGCCCCATTGGAAAGCGCCATTGCCCGGATCACTCTGCGTCGAAGACAGGGCGAAGGCGGCAAGGCCGAGACCGGTGACGAAACAGATCGTAAAGACACCGAGAAACGCCTGAAGCGGCTTCGGCACCTTGGTGAGATAGCCGACGAAGAAGGGCGCGGCCTTGGTCTGTCTCCAGGTCATGCAGCACCTCCGATCACGACCGGCTCGACATAGGTGCCGGGCGGCAAGGCCTTGGGGTCAAGCAGGACGGTCGAGCCGACGAGTTTCAGGCGGTAGGTGGCGATCTTCTCGGTGAAAGGCGCAGGTGCGCGGCCGTCGGCGAGATTGTACTGGTAGCCGTGCCAGGGGCAGGTGATGCAGCCCCACAGCACCTTGCCCTCGCCGAGCGGGCCGTTCTGATGAGCGCAGACATTGGTGACCGCCGAGAGCTTGCCGTCATATTTGAAGATGGCGACGCGCTCGTCCTCCGAAAGCGTGACCACCTTGGCGCATTTGTCGTCGATGTCTTCGATGTCGCCAGCAATGACCCAGCCTTCGTTTTCGAGCGACGCTTTTGCCGACGCCTCGCCGCGTTCGCGGCGGACCTCCATGCGCCCGGTCGCAAAGTGAAGGCCGGAGACGAGCACCACGCTGGCGGAAACCATGGCGGTGAAGACCGGGTCGGAGGGACCTTGAAGCGCACCGAGTGCGACATGCAGCACGACGAAGGCATAGGCGGCATAAATAGCCATGTGCAGCGCCTTCCAGATCGGCGCACCCAGAAAGCTCAGCCAGAAATCGTGGCTGGTGGCAGCCAGAACGAACAGGATGATCAGTGCCAGGATGCCGAAGGCCTCGAAGGGAAAGCCCAGGATCTGCGTGTAGCTGGTGTTGGAGGAGAGCAGCGCGACGTAGCTGTCCGTCGGCGAGAAGGCAAAATACCAGCCGAGGACATAGCTGGCATGAACGGCCGCGATGCAGGCGGTCAGAACACCGAAATGGCGGCGGTTATAAAGCAGCGGCAGGAAACGGCGGTCGAGGCGGGCGAGTGGGCCGATGCAGAGGATCACCGTCAGCATCAGGAAGGCGCAGCTGCCGAAGGCGCGCATCCTCAAGGTGGCGCCGTCGATGGGTCTGGTGACGTCTTCAAAGAGCGGGCCAACCCGGATGAAGATGTAGAGATAGAGCGAAACGGCGACGATCAGCACCGCGTCGTAGATCATCTTGTTCCGGTTCCAGATGACCGGCGTGTATTGCACGCTCATTGGCCGGCCTCCATGGAAACAGGGGCTTCGATCAGGATCGCCGGGCGGTCCGCGGGCGGAGACTGGCGCAGCGCCAGGACCGTGAAGAAGGCGAGCGGCAGCAGGATGACAAGGAGGGTCCAGATCCTGGCATGGGCCGTCCGGTGGGCACGCTTCATCGCCTTGCCTCCCCGTATCTGGCAAGCACATACCAGCGATAGAGCACCAGCGGCCAGACGAGGCAGATGCCGGGAATGAGCAGCGGGCGGAACGCAAAGGAACCGCGCGCGGACGGCTCCACCCGGTCGATGCCGATCACCAGGAACAGGGCCGCGACCACGCCACCGGCAATCAGGTACCAGCGGCCAATCTCGATCAAAAGGGAAGCGGTTTGCAATGGGTCCCCCGAACGTCCTGTAAGCGCCGAGCTGTCAGCTTAGCGAAAAATGAGTTGGTGCCAATGATCTGGATTCCTAAATTCCTGACTTATTGAAATGGCCGCCAGCACCTCTTCAGAATGCGAATGACACTTGAAATTCAAGGCCAGGCAACTTGCACCTCTCTCCTCCCTTGAGGGGGCAATTGCATTTGGGAAACAATCTCACCAAATGCGATTAGGAATTTACCTCCACGGTGTCACCCCGGACAAGCGAAGCGCAGATCCGGGGCCTACTCGCCGGGCCAAATACCGAAGCACAAGACGTTTCTTGAAGATGGGCTACCCCACTTCAACTATCTGGAAACGAGTGGGCCCCGGGTCTCGCGATGCTCGCCCGGGGTGACACCTGTGCTTTCGGCAGGTCCCTTCCATATGCGATTGCCTGCCCTCAAGGAGGAAAGGGGAGCAAGCCGACAGACCAGCTCTCCGCTTCGCTCCGGCCGGGATGACAGCGGTGCTTGTGGAGCGTCCTCACACCAGATCCGGATCTGTGATGATCTCCACCAGCGACGGGCCCTTGTGGGCGATGGCATCGGCAATTGCGTCCTTGAGGTCCGAAGCTTCCGTCACCCGGTGACCGTGACCGCCGCACAGGCGTGCGAAAGCTGCGAAGGAAGGGTTGGTGAGGTTGGTTTCCCAGACCGGCCATTCGCCCGCGCGCTGCTCCTTGGAGATCTTGCCGAGCTCGGAATTGTTCAAAAGGATATGGCTGATATCCATTCCGTATTTGACGGCCGTGGTGAATTCCATGCCGTATTGGCCGAAGCCTCCGTCGCCGGATATCGAGATCACCTTGCGGCCGCGAAACTCCTCGAAATCCTGTGTCGCCGACCAGGCGCCGAGGGCGGCCGGAAGACTGAAGCCGATGGAGCCGAGGTAGCCGGACATGAGGATGCGCTGGCCGGAGGGTTCGAAATAGCGGCCGAAGGAATAGGTGTTGTTGCCGACATCGACGGGAATGATCGCGTCGGACGGGCAAAGCTCGCTGAGCGCCTTGAAGACGGCGGCCGAATGGATGCCCCTGCCGGCGGCCTCGTTCAGGCGGCGTTCCTTTTCTTCCCGCCAGATCGCCCACCGGACGACCAGTTCCACCACCTGGTCCGCCGCATCGCCCGGCCGCAGAACGCCGTCAAGGATCGCCTCGCAGAAGGTTCCGATCTCGCCCCAGACAGGCAGGGTGACGGGGTGGAACTTGCCAAGCTGCATGCGTTCGAAATCGACCTGGATGATGGTCTTGTAGGGCGCGATGCCGGTGTGATTGGCAAAGGACGACCCGAGCGAAATCAGAAGATCCGCCTCATTCATGAACCAGCTGGCGACCGGTGTCCCCGAGCGGCCGAGAACACCGGCGGCGAGCGGATGGGTGTCCGGGATGAGGCCCTTACCCTTGAAGGTGGTCAGCACCGGAGCACCGATCTTTTCGGCAAGCGCGATCACCTTGTCCCGCACGTCCTTGGCACCGTAACCGAGCACGATGACGGGACGTTTGGCGGTGTTGATCATCTCGACGGACCTGGCAAGGTCGTCCGCGGACGGCGTGATGGATGTGCCGCTGATCCGCCCCTCGGGCTTGCCTGCTTCCTTGCTGCTGGGGTTGGTCTGGACATCGTCCGGGAAAATCAGGTTGGCGACGTCCCGTTCCACCAGCGCCGTCTTCAATGCCAGGGACATCAATTCGGCATGATTGGAGCTGCCGAGTACCGGCTGCGAGAATTTCGACACGGCCTCAAAAGCGGATTTGAGGTCGATGTCCTGGAAAGCGCCCGGGCCGAAAACCTGCGTCTGGACCTGGCCCGTGAGCGCCAGCACCGGCGCGCGGTCGACCTTGGCATCCCAGAGGCCGGTCAGGAGATTGGTCGCGCCGGGTCCCGCAATCGTCAGGCAGGCGGCCGGCTTGCCGGTCAGCTTGCCATAGGCGGAGGCGGCAAAGGCGGCTGCTCCCTCGTGGCGGATGCCGATATAGCCGAGATTGCCTTTTGCCACCTGCAGGCGGATGGCATCGGCAAGGCCGAGGTTGGAGTGGCCGACCATGCCGAAGACACGCTTGACGCCCCAGTTTACCATGGTCTCGGCCATCACATCGGTCACCGTGCGCTCATGCGGTGGCTCCGGTTCGAGACCGATGAAGATCTCTCCGCCGTCGATCTTCAGCGGATAAAGCTTCTGGCCGCTGTCCTCGTGGCCGCCGGGAGGCGCGCCGGTCAGCGGGTCGAAATCCCAGCCGTGCCATGGACAGCGGATCCAGCACTTGCCGTCGCTGCCCTTTTCGATGGAGCCTTCGCCGAGCGGGCCGCGCTGATGCGGGCAATGGTTGTCCATCGCCGCCCATCGGCCGTCGAAATGGGAAAGGCAGATTGAGGTGGTGCGGGCCGTGACAGTCTTCACGCGGCCTTCGGGCAGGTCGGTAACCGAGCCGACCCTGATCCAGTCGAGATCCTGAGCGTCCATGAAATTTCCTCCCTCAAAATCCCGGCTGGTCAGGCAACGCCGCCATAGGCAATGCCGGAAAGATCCGCCATTTCCCGTTTCCAGGTGGTGAGATCGCCGGCGTTGAACTGGTTCAGATGCGAATGGCCGCAGGCGCGCGCCATCACCTGCATCAGCTCCACGGAAGCCTCGAAGAAATTGGTGAGCTGGCGGGCGGATTTTTCCACCTCCAGCCGGCTGACCAAATGCGGCTTCTGGGTTGCGATGCCGACGGGACAATTGTTGGTGTGGCAGGCACGCATCGCGATACAGCCGATCGCCTGCATGGCCGAATTGGAAAGGGCGACCGCGTCGGCGCCGAGCGCCAGCGCCTTGACGAAGTCGGCGGGCTTGCGCAGGCCGCCCGTGATGATCAGCGTGATGTCGGGCCGGCCAGACTTGTCGAGGTGCTGCCGGGCACGGGCGAGTGCCGGGATGGTTGGCACGGAAATGTTGTCGCGGAAGATGATCGGTGCCGCACCGGTGCCGCCTCCGCGCCCGTCCAGAATGATGTAGTCGACGCCGACCTCCAGCGCCGCGTCGATGTCCTTCTCGATATGCTGGGCGGAAAGCTTGTAGCCGATCGGAATGCCGCCGGTGCGGGCGCGCACCTCATTGGCGAAGTTCCGAACCTGGCCGACATCGGTCCATTCGGGAAAGCGGGGCGGCGAGATGGCATCCTCGCCCTCCTTCAGTCCCCGGACTTCTGCAATCTTGCCTCTGACTTTCGCGCCGGGCAGATGGCCGCCAGTGCCGGTCTTGGCACCCTGGCCACCCTTGAAATGAAAGGCCTGGACCTTGTCGAGCTTGTCCCAGGCAAAGCCGAAGCGAGCGGATGCGAGCTCGTAGAAATAACGCGAATTGGCTTCCTGCTCCTCCGGCAGCATGCCGCCTTCACCGGAACAGATGCCGGTGCCGGCGAGGTCCGCGCCGCGTGCAAGCGCGATCTTGGCCGGCTCCGACAGGGCGCCGAAGCTCATGTCGGAGACGAGCAGCGGGATCTTCAGGCGCAGCGGCTTCTGGGCGTTGGGGCCGACGACGACCTCGGTGCCGACGGGATCGCCATCAAGCAGCGGGAAGCGGTGCAACTGGGCGGTCAGGATCTGGATGTCGTCCCAGTCCGGCAACTGGGTGCGCGGCACGCCCATGGCGTCGACCTTGCCGTGGTGGCCGGTCCTGGAGAGCCCGTCACGGGCATATTGCTGGATGAGACCATTGTAAGGCTCTTCCTCGGTACCGTGGCTGGTGTCGGCGTAGAGCCCGAGATACTTCTTGCGTTTGAAGGGCTGGGGATGGTCCTTTGCCCAGGCGGCGATCTCGTCCTCGTCGACCAGTACCTCGTCGCCATCGACCCAGCTCCGGAATTTCGGCAGGGCTTCGGAATTGTTGTATTCGGAGACGCCGCTGTCGAGCCGGTAGTCCCAGTAGTGGACGCCGCAGATCAGGTTCTTGCCCTGAACGTAGCCGTCGGACATCAACGCGCCACGATGCAGGCAGCGGCCATAGAAGACCGAGACTTCGTCATCGAAGCGCACGACCACAAGATCGACATCCGCTACGAGCGCATATTGGGGCTTTCTGTCCGGCAATTCGCTTAAGCGCGCAACAACCTGTCTGATCATGTCATCCCCCCGGCTATCGGCGCAGTGCGCCCTGGCAAATAGGTTTCGCATCCTGCCGGTTGAAATGGTCCTTCGGGCCGGCAGTTGCCGTGAAACGATGTCCCTTCGTATGTGCGACGACCTTAAGGTCGCTTCCGCCACTTGCTCAAATCATAATGCGATGACGCCTCTGTGTGGCAATCGTGATTTTCTTCGCTCAAGCACCGGACCGGTCACCGAAGCCCGGCAAGATGCTGCAGGATACGCTCTGAGTCTTCCGGCCGCGCCGCTATTTCCAGGATCAGTTTTTTGCGCACGGCTTCCGCGAAAGTCTCTTCGCTGTCGGCGGTGACGACGAAGGCGGCAGGGCCGCCGATGATCTCGCGGTAGAACCGGTCCTCCAGATCGTAGGCGACGGGGCGGCCGGAGCAATGGCGGCAGAGGACGGCAAGGCCGTTGATGACGATGCCGGAGGAAACCACGATCGCGCGGGCTTCCGGAATGGTCGGCCCGTTCCAGTTGTTGGCGCTGTCGGCGGAAAGATCGATCACCCGGCGAAGGCCTTCATAGTCATTGCCATCGATCAGCTCCTTGCCCCGCAGCAGTGCCGCACCGATGGCATTGCGGCCATAGGCGCGGCGGGGCGCTGCCATCAGCTTCTCTGCAAAGCCTGCCGCCGCATCCGGGCCATCGATCACCGTCCAGTCGACGACGACGTCCTGGGAGAACATGTCGGCCCATTCCACATAGGTGATGACGATCTTGCCATAGATGTTGCTGGAGATTGCATTCAGCACTGACGGGTCCGTGATTGCTTCGGCATAGCCACGGCGCTGGAAGCGGATTTCCGCATCGTCGATGGATCCGGTCGCATCTGCCAGCAGCACAAGTTCCAGGTCGAGCTCTTCGGCAGCAGCCGGCAACGGCAGGACGAGAAGGCAGGCAACAGCAACAAACATCCACCGCATGGCAATCGGCTCCCTGGAAAATGGCACCAGAGGGTAGCTAGGGCGGGGGGAGGCGAAGGCGACGGGGCAAGGGTGGTTTTGTGGGGCCGTCATTCCGGACAAGTGAGGCGCAGCCGAACGCAGATCCGGGATCCAGACATCAGCGCGAGCGCAAGCTTGCTCTTTAGCTAGAGAAGGAGCGCCTGCGGCGCAAATACATCTGGGTTCCGGATCGTCGCACAGCTTCGCTGCACTTGTGCGGAATGACAGTAGGGAGAGGAGGTAGTGCTCCCTAAAAAGGAAAACCCGCCCTCTTGCGAGAACGGGTTCCTGACTTGTCAGCTTCCGTTTGCCGTTACGCGACGGAGCGGGCCAGCGCGCATTGCGACCACAGGGCGTTGATCGCGTTGGCGAGATGTTCGATGTCCTCGGCCGTGTGCAAAGGCGTCGGGGTGAAGCGCAGGCGCTCGGTGCCGACGGGCACGGTCGGGTAATTGATCGGCTGCACGTAAATGCCGTAGGTCTCCAGCAGGATATCGGAGATCCACTTGCACTTCTTGGCGTCGCCCACCATCACCGGCACGATGTGGCTCGGGTTTTCCATATGCGGAATGCCGCGCTTGTCGAGCGCCGCGCGTACCTGGGCAACCCGGTCCTTGTGCGCCTTGCGCTCGAAGGGGCTGTTTTTCAGGTGACGGATCGAGGCCGTCGCACCGGCGGCCAGTGCCGGCGGCAGGGCGGTGGTGAAGATGAAGCCGGAGGCGAAGGAGCGGATGAAGTCGACGACCGTCCTGGAGCCGGTGATGTAACCGCCCATGACGCCGAAGGCCTTGCCGAGAGTGCCTTCGATGATGGTCAGGCGGTCCATGAGGCCTTCGCGCTCGGCAACACCGCCGCCGCGCGGGCCGTACATGCCGACAGCATGGACTTCATCGAGATAGGTCAGGGCACCGAACTTGTCGGCAACGTCGCAGATTTCCTTGATCGGCGCGATGTCGCCGTCCATGGAATAGACGCTTTCGAAGGCGACCAGCTTGGGTGCGGCCGGATCGTCGGCGGCCATCAGGCGCTCCAGATCGGCAACGTCATTGTGCTTGAAGACACGCTTCTCGCAGCGGGCATGACGGATGCCCTCGATCATGGACGCGTGGTTGAGGCTGTCGGAATAGACGATCATGCCCGGAACCTGGGAGGCCAGCGTGCCGAGGGCCGCCCAGTTGGAGACGTAGCCGGAGGTGAAGATCAGGGCCGCTTCCTTGCCGTGAAGGTCGGCCAGCTCTTTCTCCAGAAGAACATGGTAGTGGTTGGTGCCGGAAATGTTGCGCGTGCCACCGGCGCCTGCGCCGCATTTGGCAAGCACCTCCTGCATGGCACCGACGACCTTTTCGTTCTGGCCCATGCCGAGATAATCGTTGGAGCACCAGACGGTCACGTCCTGAACGGAGCCGTCCTCGCGGTAACGCTTGGCGCGCGGAAAGTCGCCGGACTGGCGTTCGAGATCTGCAAAAACGCGGTAATTACCATTGTCATGCAGTTTGCCCAGGCGCTCTTCCAGATACGCGTGCACGTCCATACTCAGGATCCTCTCTTCGCAGGCACCCTTGCCAGCGCCTCTCCTGCCCGCGCAACTCGCGTCCCGCGCGGCCTTATGCTCGCCTGAACCTTTCCGTCCGATTCCAGACTAGCAGCTAATTTATAGCCATTCAAAACTGCTTACCAAAGTTTCTGCCTTGATCAAGGTCAAATGGCTGGCTGCGTCCAAACGTCATATATCATTTTTTGCATGTTTTGGAGGTCAATTTCGGCCAAACGAGGCCATCAGCATTTCAGCGATGGCGAAGGCAGGCCGATTTCACAGAAGGTTCTTGCAATTGAACGTCAAACATGAATACTGATTCATGTTTCAGGAAGTTGGGAGGACACCGGACGTGCGCAAACCGGCCGCAGAAGCAGAGGTGCCGCAGAAGGGGGCCGTGAGCCAGCCGAAAACGGCGCGCGGGGAAGCCACCAGGAAAGCGATCCTTGCGGCTGCCGAACGGGTGATCGGCGCGAAGGGTTACAACGACGCTTCCATCGGCCACATTACCAGCGAGGCCGGGGTCGCCCAAGGCACTTTCTACATCTATTTCGCCACCAAGGAGCAGGTCTTCTCCGAGCTGGTGCTGGAAATGGGCCGGCTGGTGCGGCACACGATCGCCGAAGCCACACAGGGCATCGGCAACAGGCTGGCCGCCGAAAAGGCCGGCCTCTTTGCCTTTCTCGAATTCGTCCAGGCTCATCCAGATCTTTACCGGATCGTCCAGGAGGCCCTCTTCGTCGATCCCGCCGCCTATGAAGAATACTACAGGACCTTTGCGGCCGGTTATCGCGCCGGTCTGGAAGTCGCGGAAGCCGCCGGGCAGATTTCCGCAGGCGATGCAGAAACCCGCGCCTGGGCACTGATGGGCATTGCCAGGTCGCTCGGCGAACAACTGGTGGTATTCAAGGCGGAGAAGCCCATTTCCGAATTGGTCGAGACTGCCTACGATCTCATCGAAAACGGCATCAAGCCGTGAGCCTCTTGCCATGAGCCTCCTGTCATGAGTCTGGTCGAAACAGAACTGCGCAACGGGGCGATCTGGCTCTGGTTGAGCCGGGCCGAACGGCACAATGCGCTTGTTCCGGCACTGATCTCCGACCTTCGTAATGCCATTAAAGAAGCCGCGGCAAGGGAGCCGGTGGCGCTGGTTCTTTCCGGCCGCGGCAACAGCTTCTCGACCGGTGGCGATATTGCCGGATTTCTCGACCATGCCCGCTCGCAAAAAGAACTGCTGGCTTATGCGGATCTTCTTGTCGGTGGATTGCACGAGGCGATCCTCGATCTGCTTGCCTTTCCGGCGCCGGTGCTGGCTGCCGTCAACGGCCCCGTCACGGGCGGGTCGACCGGGCTGATGCTGGCGGCCGATCTGGTCGCCTTGTCGGAAACCGCTTTCATCCAGCCCTATTACAGCGAGGTCGGCTTCGGGCCGGATGGTGGCTGGACCGCGCTGCTGCCGGACCGGATCGGCACGGCAAAGGCCCTGGCGATCCAGTACCGCAACTCCCGCATTGGTGCAGCCGAGGCCGTGGAACTCGGCCTTGCCGCCAAATCGGGACCGCTGCAGGGTCTGGCCGGCATCGTCGAGGCCTGGGTCGAAGAGCTCGGCAAGGGCTTTGCGCAGACCCACCAGGCAACGCGCCAGAATGTCTGGGACGACCACCGTCGCGGCGACGTCCGCCGGCGGCTCGACCAGGAAAAGACGCGCTTCCTCGATCTGATCGGCCGTCAGGGCACGCTCGAGGGCATGAAGGGCTTCACCAGAAAACGGGCCTGAAAAGGGTCTGAGAGGAACTCGGGCCTCAAGCCCGACGGGACCCACGTGTTGGGAGGACACATGGAGTTTTTGACCGACATGGCCGCGAAGAGGGCCGAGCTTTCGCCGGACGCGGTCGCTTTCATCGACCATGAGACGGGCCGGAGCTTCACCTTCGGCGAGATCAACGACCGTGCTACCCGGCTCGGCAACCTGCTCATGAAGCGGGGCCTTCATAAGGGCGACCGGGCGGCCGTGCTTTGCCTCAATCATCCGGATGTCTTCGTGGCGCTGTTTGCGGCACAGAAGACCGGGATCCTGCTGGTCCCGCTCAACTGGCGCCAACCGGTGGCAGAGCTGAAACCCATTCTGGACGTTTCCGGTGCCAGAATTCTCTTTCACGATGATGCCTTCGCCGGGGCTGCAGAAGAGCTGACCGGCGGCAGCGGGCTGGAATTGCTGCCGCTGGGTGCAGGCGGCACACGCGGCAGCGCGCTGGACGGGCTTCTGGAGGATGCCAGCCCGGCTGCGATCGGTTGCGGCAAGGTCAAGGCCTCCGTCCCCTGGTACCTGCTCTACACCTCCGGCACCACTGGCCTGCCCAAGGCCGTCATCCAGACCGCGGGCATGGCCTACGCCAACATGATCAACTACTGCCAGGCGACAGGTCTCTCGGTTGAAGAGAAAGGCGTCAACTTCCTGCCGCTCTTTCACACCGCCGGCATCAATCTGCCGACGCTGCCGATCTTTCTGAACGGCGGCCTGTCGACCGTGCTGCGCAAGTTCGATCCCGACACGGTTCTCCGGCTCATCAATGAGGGCAAAGTTACCTGCTTTTTCGGCGTGCCGGCAATCTATCAGGCGCTTGCCCTGTCATCCCGCATCGGCAAGACGGATTTCGCCAAGGTCCGCTCGCTCGGATGCGGCGGTGCACCGGTGCCGAAGCATCTGCTGACCGACTTCCAGGAGCGCGGCGTCACCATCTGCAACGGCATGGGCATGACCGAAACTGGCCCAACGGTGTTCCTTATGGACAGGGCGCATGCGGGCGAGAAGATCGGCTCGGTCGGCAAGCCACAGATCCTGACCGACGTGCGCCTTGTCGACAGTGACGGCGGCATCGTCGAAGGTCCGGGGGAGGGGGAGGTCCAGTTCCGCGGTCCCAACATCACGCCGGGCTATATGGACAACAAAGATGCGACCGTCGCTGCCTTCACCGTCGACGGATGGCTGAAATCCGGCGATATAGGCCGGCGCGACGAGGACGGCTACTACTACATCGTCGACCGCATCAAGGACATGTACATTTCCGGCGGCGAGAACGTCTATCCGGCGGAAGTGGAGAAGGTTCTGGTCTCCCATCCCGCCATCCTGGAAGCGGTGGTGATCGGCATTCCGGATGCAAAATGGGGTGAGGTCGGGGCCGCTTTCCTGATCGTCCGGCCGGATGCAGAGATCGACACGGCCGAGCTGCCGGACTGGTGCCGCAAGCAGCTTGCCGCCTACAAGATCCCCAAAGACTTTGCCGTCGTCACCGACCTGCCGCGCACGGCCGCAGGCAAGGTGCGCAAGAATATCCTCAAGGACGACTATCTGTCGGCCAGAACTCCGGAGGACGCTTAAAACCATGTCCCTTTCCGCCGACGCGCAGGAGCGCACGACCTTCACCTGGACCCCGCGTCAGGCCGATTTCGACGCCTTCGCCAAGCTCTCCGGTGACGACAATCCGATCCATGTGGATCCGGAGTTTTCCGCCCGCACCCGCTTCGGGCGTACTGTCTCCCACGGCATGCTGCTCTATACCCGCGTGTTTGCCCATCTGCAGGCGATCTATCCAGGACGGCCGCAGCAAATGCAGACGCTGATGTTCCCAAACCCGGCCTATGCGGACGAGGAACTGGCATTCTCCTTTACCGAGTGTGCGACGGAACCGGATCTTATCGAGATCGAGATTGCCCGCAGTGAAGACGGCGCCGTCACCCTGGCCGGAAGCTGCAAACTCGGAGTACGCGCATGAGCACCGGAACAGCTCTTTTCGAGGTCGGGCAGCGTGCGGAACTGACCCGGGCGTACTCCCTCGCGGACATGCGCGACTTCGCGCTGATCAGCGGTGACGACGGCAACGTTCCGGTCGCGGTTCCCGGACCGTTGATCGGTGGGTTGTTCTCTTACCTGCTTGGTGTCGAACTGCCGGGGCGGGGCACCAACTACCTGAAGCAAAGCCTGGAATTCCTGGCGCCGGCTCCTGTGGGCGAAACGCTGACCGCCTCCGTCACCATCACGCGCCTCCGGCCCGAAAAGCACCTCGTCGATCTGGAAACGGTCTGCGAAACGGCTGACGGGACGAAGGTCTGTCAGGGCCGGGCACTGGTCTATGTCGAGGATGTCGGCAAGGACTGAAAGCCGGTCCGGCCGCGATAAATTCACCTGATCCGATTTTTATTCAACCAAATGGTTGACTAAATTTGGCACGTGTTGTAATTCAACCATATGGTTGAACGAAAGCTTGATGACCGGAAACTCACCGACATCCTGAAAGCGGTGAGCGATCCGACCCGGCGAAGCCTGCTGACCCTTGTGGTGCAGCACGGGCCGATCCGGGTCACCGATCTGGCAAGGCATTTCGACGTCAGCCTGAATGCGGTGTCGAAGCACATCAAGGTTCTGGAAGCTGCCGGGCTCGTGCGCCGGCGGACCGAATGGCGGGAGCATCTGATCGAGGCCGACATGGGCCCGGTCAGCGAGATCGACCGCTGGTTCCAGGATTTGCGGTCCATCTGGGCCAAACGCCTCGACATCCTGGACGAATTGCTCTTGAAGGAGACGGACGATGAGTGAATTGAGTGTAGTCGTATCCCGCCGGTTTTCCGCTTCCATTGCCCGGGTGTTCGAAGCCTGGCTCGACCCCGAAGCCCTGGCGAAATTCATGACGCCATGCGTTGGCGGGCCGACGGCCCGGGTCACCAACAACCCGGTCGAGGGCGGGGAATTCGAGATCGTGATGCGCACGGAAGACAAGGAAATCCCGCACCGGGGCTTCTACAAGACCATCGACCGCTACCGGAAACTGGTCTTTACCTGGGACAGCCCGTTCTCGCTGCCGGACAGCGAAGTGACGCTGGATTTCGTTGAGCGTGCGGGCGGCACGGAAGTGACGCTGACCCACGTGAAATTCGCGTCGGAGGAAGCCCGGAAAGGCCACGAAGGCGGCTGGACCGGCATTCTGACGGCGCTGGATCCGGTGCTTGCCGAAAGCAAGGCTGCCTGACCCGCCGGTCTTTGCGGCCCGGGGGATCACATCCGGGCCGGATTGTCCCTATTCGCCTTCGACAAGCCTGACCTTCGCCGGCCAGAAGGCGTAATAACCGGCAAGTTTCGCAGCCATTGGTACGGGGGTCTTGTAGACCCAGCCGATCTCCTCGCCGTCGTGGGAAACGTAACTCGCCTCGCCCTTGATCGGGCAATGGGTGGATTTGTCGACATAGCCGAAATGGGTTTTCAGATCGGCTTTCGGGACATAGATCACCGGATCGTAGAAGCTCTTGCCGATTTCCAGGACGCGCAGCGCGTGGACGGTGTCGGCGAGAAGCGACGCGCCCTGAAAGATGCGAATGCGCCGCGGCACGTCCTTGATCACCATCAGATGGGTCGGATTGTCCGGGTTCCGGATCGCGGTATCGAGGGCGGCAGTGGTCAGCGCAGTCATCTGGTCCTCCGGACTGAGGGCGGATTGCCCGCCCTGATCTGCGCCCTCATGTGTGGTCTGTGGCTCCTGAACGCAAACCAATTCGTTGCTGCAGAGCACAAGGCCAGGTGGCATTTCTCTGCCTCCGCACACCTGCTGTTCTTTTCGTCTTGAAATTCCGTACCGTTCTGCGCTCAAACAGAAGAACTTGAACCAACCTCGGTTGGAGGTGGTCTCCGCAGGCGACTTACGCATTCGGGTTTGAAACGGCGCCACCGTTTTTTCGACACGATCCGGGATCAGGGTGGCTCCGGTCCGCCGCGGGCAAAGGTCAACGATTTCCGGACGATACGGATCCGACATGAGCCGCACTGCAGAAGCGAAAGACTTGAGACAATGTGCCGGTCGGCGCTGGTGAAGGACTGGACTTGAGCGAAATAACCATTACCCGTGCCGTGCGCCTGCCAGACCCGTTCCGTGTCGAACGGTTCCTTTCCAATCCCAAACTCGGGCCGAGGCTCCTGTTCTTCTCCGGAGGTTCGGCGCTGAACGGGGTTGCCCAATGTTTGAAGCGATATACCCACAACTCGATCCACCTGGTGACACCGTTCGATTCCGGCGGAAGTTCGCAAGGGCTGCGGCTTGCCTTCAACATGCCTGCTATCGGCGATCTGCGCAGCCGGCTGATGGCGCTCGCCGATGAGACCGTGCTCGGTCATCCGGAGGTTTTCCGCCTCTTCACCCATCGCTTTTCCAAACAGGCCGACGCAGCGGATCTCGGACGGCAACTGGAGGCGATGATCGCCGGGACGCATCCGCTGGTGGAAGCGATCGAGCAGCCCATGCGCACGCTGATCCAGAACCAGCTCGGCATGTTCCACGCCGCGCGGCCGAAAAGCTTCGACCTGCGCGGCGCCAGCATCGGCAACCTTATCCTGGCGGGCGGCTATCTCAACCAGAGCCAGCAGCTGGAGCCGATCATCTTCCTTGTCGCCAAACTCGTCGGCGTACAGGGAACCGTGCGTGCCGTGACGGACGCCAATCTCCATCTCGGCGCCGATCTTGCAGACGGTGGCACGGTCATCGGCCAGCACCTTCTGACCGGCAAGGAACATGCCCCGCTTGACGTACCGATCCGGGATCTTTTTCTCAATCCGGACCTCAGCGGCCGGGCGCCGGTTTCAGCCAGTCTCCCGGAACGCAACCGAACGCTGATGCAGTCGGCCGATCTCATCTGTTATGCGCCGGGAAGCTTCTATACGAGCCTCATCGCCAACCTGCTGCCGGAGGGTGTCGGCAAGGCGGTCGCCGCGCGCACGGTGCCGAAGGTCTACGTGCCCGGCATCGGTGCGGACCCGGAGACGGGTGCCATGACGCTCCGTGACAAGGTTGAAACACTGCTGGCGTATCTCAGGCGCGACGCGGGCGAAAATTGCCCTTCAGAGAAGCTGCTTAATTTCGTGATCATCGACCGGAATGTGCCGGAAAGCGAGACCCGGGGTATCGAAGATCACGGTGTCCGGGTTGTCCGTCTCGACCTCGTCAGTGAGGCATCGGCCCCCTATTATGATCCAGCACCGCTCTGCGAAGCCCTGGTCTCTCTGACCTAGAATGTCCGGAGAAGAAAAAGAGAAGCCATGAAACGTACAAAACTCCTGAACCGGCACCTGAGCAAGCTCGTTGCCTCGCTCGGTCATCTGGATGAAATCGTGCTGGCCGACGCCGGATTACCGGTGCCGGCGGGAATCGGCGTGATTGACCTGGCCGTCAGCCCGGGCATTCCCGGCTTCTTCGATGTGCTGGATGCGCTCTCCGACGAACTGATCATCGAACAGGCCGTCTTTGCCGAGGAAGCCTCGGAAGAGCTCGCAACGTCAATCGAGGTCCGGCTTGCCCATTGGGCGGCTGAAACGGGCAAGCCCATCGAGCATGTCCGCGTTTCACATGACGACTTCAAGGCAAGATGTTCCCGCGCCCGCGCCGTCATCCGCACCGGCGAATGCACGCCCTACGCCAATCTCATTCTTGTGTCCGGCGTGGCGTTCTGAGGCGGCGGATTTCGTTAGCTTTCTAGGTGCAGCCGCCGAGATTGGCTGAAAACAGTGCAGCCCCCCCTGTGTCACCCCGGCCGCAGCAAAGCGGAGAGCCGGGGCCCACTCATTTCCAGTGCGTTTAGCAAAAGTTCCTGAGCGTGCGGCTTTGCTCGCCCGCATAGCATAGATTTCAGCAAGTTTACCTGCGAGTGGGCCCCGGATCTGCGCTGCGCTTGTCCGGGGTGACACCGGCGGCGTTGTCATAGTCAAAGCCTTCAAACTTCAGGCAGTCGCTTTCTCATGGGCCACAAATACACGCCAGCTCCGAAACGGCCAAACCTGATGTTTTGTTGCGGGGACAGGGACTTCCCGCTTTGCGAAAAATTTTGTTTCTGGCTCCGAAACCGATTTTGTTGACTTACAAAATCGGTTTTGTAACCCTTTTACCCAAGAAAACCTGATGCCTGAGCGAAGAGCGCCGGGGAAATGGGCGCGAGGCGTCCAGGGAGGATCGATGTCGCGAATGCGCGATTCCGTCACGATTGACGACGTGGCACGCCATGTGGGCGTGGCCAAGGGAACCGTCTCGCGGGTCCTCAACAATTACACCGATATCTCCGAAGCGACCCGCAAGCGCATCCTGAAGGCAGTGCAGGACCTCGGCTACCAACCATCGGCGACGGCTAGAAACCTGAAGCGCGGCCGCCAGGACACGCTCGGCATCATTATCCCCGTCGGCCACGGCAGCGGCGCCGATCCGTTCCTCTCCGAATTCATCGACGGCATTTCCCGGGCGCTGGACGAACTCGGGCTGGATCTGCTGGTGACAACCGCCCACTCGCGCGGCCACATGATCGAGACGCTGAAGCGCCTGATCGCCCGGCGCAAGGTGGACGGGTTCATCGTCACCCGCACGGAGGTGGACGATCCGCGGATTGCCTATCTGGTCGAGCAGAACTTCCCGTTCGTTGCCCATGGCCGCACACGCGATCCATCCGGCTACGCCTGGTTCGATATCGACAACGAAGCCGCCTTCGCCGACGGCGTCCGTCATCTCTATAGCCTCGGTCACAGCCGGATCGGCTTTGTCGGCGGACCGCTTGAGCTCAATTTCGCCCTGCAGCGGAGGAACGGCTACCGGCAGGGACTGGAAGCACTGGGCGTGCCGCACGATCCGGACCTGGAAAGCCTGCAGACACTCGGAGAAAAGGGCGGATTTGCTGGCGCCAAGGCTTTGCTGAGCCAGAAGACACCGCCGACCGCGCTGCTCTGCGTCACTGATGCGCTTGCCATCGGCGCCGTGCAGTTCTGCCGCAAATACGGCCTCAAGGTCGGCTCCGACGTCACCGTGATCGGTTATGACGGCCTGCCTGTCGGCGAATATCTCGACCCGCCGCTGACGACCTTCTCGCAGAGCGCCCAGGAGGCCGGCGGCCGCGTGGCGCGCATGCTGATCGACAGTCTCGACGGCAAGAAGCCCAAGGATCTGCAGGCGCTCGCCAAGGCGGCCCTGATCCGGCGCGCCTCCGACGGCGCACCGGGCAAGACACCGGAGGCGCTGGCAGAAGCGCTCCGTAACCGGCTGGAGCAACAGCCAAATTCCGGCCGGCCAAAGTCTGGCGGGCCAAACACTGGCAGGAAGGGAGAGTAGTATGTTTGGGAGGACAACATTCCTGGCCTCGACGATTGCGGGCGTGCTCGGTTTGGGCATGACCGCGGCGCAGGCCGACACGCTTCGGTTCTGGACGACGGAGGAACAGCCCGAGCGTCTGGCCGTGCAGCAGGAAATCGCGGCCGCGTTCAAGGACAAGACCGGCATCGACGTGGATGTCATTCCGGTCTCGGAGACCGATCTCGGCACACGCGCCACGGCCGCCTTCGCCGCCGGCGATCTGCCGGACGTGATCTATCACACGCTGCAATATGCGCTGCCCTGGGCGGAAGCAGGTATCCTTGATACGGAAGCCGCGACGGAAGTGTTCGAAAAGCTGGGTCCCGGAACGTTCGCACCGGGCGCGGCTGCCATGGCCAGCGTCGAAGACGGTGTCGCCTCGGTGCCGGTGGACGGCTGGACGCAGATGGTGATCTACCGCAAGGACCTTTTCGAGGAGAACGGTCTCGCCGCCCCGGACAGCTACGAAAACATCCTGGCCGCGATGGAAAAGCTGCACAATCCGCCGGAAATGTTCGGCTTTGTCGCCGCCACCAAGGTTGACGAGAATTTCATGAGCCAGGTGCTGGAGCATGTGTTCCTGGCCAATGGCGTCAACCCGGTTGACGGTGACGGCTTCAAGCCACTCGACGAAAAGAAAACCGTCGAAGCGCTCGAATTCTACAAGGCCATCGCCAAGGCTTCACCTCCGGGCGATCTCTTCTGGAAACAGTCGCGCGAACTCTATTTCGACGGCAAGGCCGCCATGATCATCTGGTCGCCGTTCATCCTGGATGAACTTGCGGGCCTGCGAGACAGCGCTCCGCCGACGATCACCGACGATCCGACGTCGTCCGAACTTGCCTCGAAGACTGGCGTCGTCACCACCCTCAAGGGGCCGTCCAATCCGGACGGCGCAGCCTGGGCCGACATCCGCTACTTCGGCATCACCAATGACGCCGACACCGAGGCCGCCATGCAGTTCGTCGAATTCTCGATGGATGACGGCTACCTGAAGACGCTGTCGATCGCACCGGAAGGCAAGTTCCCGATCCGCCGCGGTGCGGCCGGCAACGCGACCGGGTATGTCGATGGCTGGGCAAAGTTGCCGGTGGGTGTCGATCGCAAGGCGCCGCTGACCGACCTCTACGATGCAGACACGATCCAGACCATCGTCTCCGGTCTCGATACCGCCAGCCGCTGGGGCGTCAAGGAAGGTCAGCTTTCGCTTGCTTCCAAGATGATCAACAGTCAGGTCATCAACCGTCTGGTACGGGAATATATCGACGACGAGCGTGATGCATCAGCGACCGTTGCCAAGCTCAACGAAGAACTGGCCAAGATCCAGTAACCAAAGTTCCGTCTCTCCAGCTCCCATTTGGAGAGACGGGATGGTGCCGACCATCCAAGAGCGGACCGGGCAACCCGCCCGACGGTTGCCCGGTCCGGCAAATGGTTCTCCGATGTGGCGAAAGATTGCGAAGGGGAACGTGGCCTCAAGTATTGGCTGCGACTTCAGATCACCTCTCCCAAGGGGAGAGGTCGGAGCACAGCTCCGGGTGAGGGGACAAACCTCTCGACTATCCAATGAAGCCGTAACCCCTCACCCCAACCCTCTCCCAATGGGAGAGGGGGATAGCCTAACCGGGACGAGGTTCTGGCGATCCGAACAAATCAAGGTTTTACCGGCAAGCCGAAAGCCACAAAGATGAGCACCAAGACCCAAGCCGACACATCGTCAGGTCCGCCGAAGGGCATTGGACCCATGCAGCGCCGCGAGATGTGGCTTGCCTATCTCATGCTGGCACCGACCTTTGCCATCATCCTGATGATTGTTGCCGGACCGCTGATGGCCAATTTCTGGATCAGCGTGAAGCCGGTCCAGCTCGCCGACCTGCGCCCGCCGGCCGTGCTCGTCAACGAACGGCTGCGCGGCAGGCCTGAAGCGGAAGGCGATGCGGCGAGCCTGGAATACCGGTCGCGCAATTCCTCGCAGGACGAGGAAATCCGCAATGTCGTCCTCACCGATCAAATCCCGGACGGCTTTGCCGTGACATCTCTGCCGGATGTTTGCACGGTCGACGGCAGCAAGCTGACCTGCGCACTTGGCACTGTTGCCGCCGGCTGGCGCGACAATCTCGCACTTGAAGGCACGGTCTCGGCAGCATTTCTCGCCGCCAACCGGCCGGAGCGAGCCAGCGAGCCGATGGTTACCGGCGAGGCCAACAACGTCCTTACCAATCTCGACTTCACCTTCGAGAATTTCAACCGGATCTTCAGCGCCGATGAATTCTGGTCGGTGCTGCGGGTGACGTTCTACTACACGATTTTCGGCACGGGCGGGGCGCTGGTGCTCGGCCTCTTTGCGGCGCAGCTGCTCAATACGGTCTTCATCGGCCGGGGTGTCCTGCGCGGGCTGTTTCTCTTTCCCTATGTCTCGCCGGTGATCGCGGTTGCCTTCACCTGGGTGGTGCTGTTCGACCCCTTCTCCGGATCGCTGAATGCGCTGCTTACCAAGATGGGCGTCGTCACCGACCCGATCAATTTCTTCGGCCAGCGCGCCATCGAGTTCTCCTTCCTCGGCATTCCGATGGAATTTCCGCTCGCCCTCAGCACTGTCATCGCCTTCGAGGCCTGGCGTTATTTTCCGCTGTCCTTCCTCTTCATCCTGGCGCGCATGCAGTCGATCAACACGGATATGTACGAGGCTGCCGAAATGGACGGGGCGACGCCGCTGCAGCAGTTCTGGTACCTGTCGCTGCCGCAGCTGATGGGCATCCTCTCGGTGCTGTTCCTGCTGCGCTTCATCTGGACCTTCAACAAGTTCGACGACATTTTCCTTTTGACCGGCGGCAATGCGGGTACCCGTACGCTCACCGTCGATGTCTATGAGCAGGGTTTTGCCCTCTCCAATCTCGGTGCGGGGGCTGCCGTTGCCGTGGTGGTTTTCGTGGTCCTCGTCACCTTCGCCACCCTCTTCATCCGCTTCTCGCCGAAGGAGGAAGGGCTATGAGACCGGCAAGCCTTCTCATCACCGCCATCACCGGCCTCATCTGGGGTGTCACCGCAATGGTCGTGATCGGGGTGACCCTGACCCTCGTCACCGGCGATGTGGCGATGCCACAGGCAACGGCCGCCGGGCTTGCGGGGCTCCTCGGTGCGCTGGTTTTCGTCTGGCGCCAGTCTTCCGCCAGCGCCGGAGGGCTGCCGGCATGGACACTTGCCGCCATGACCCTGTTCCTGGTGCTGATGGTGGCCTCCTTCGCAGCGCCCTTCGGCCTGCCGCTCAGTTCGGTGCCGCTCTGGCAGGCCTGCGCGCTGGCTCTCGTTGTCGGCGGGGTTACCTTTGCAATCAGCATCACTCTGTCGGGTGCGCACCTCGGCGCCATGAGCCGCTACGAGCGCGAGGTCGTCTATATCCGCATTGCCAAGGGCATAGGCTTCGTCGTCTTTTCCATCATCGTCGCGCTGCCTTTCTACGTCATGGTGATGACATCGCTCAAAAGCCAGCAGGCTCTGCTTGCAAATCCGCTGGATCTGTCGATCGACTTCTCGCAAGGTCTCGACGGCTTGCTTCGTTCCTATGTGGAGCTGTTCACGAAGTTCAATTTCGGCCGCTATCTGCTGGTTTCCACCTTTGTCTCGATCGCGACGGTCCTGCTGACACTGCTGTTCTCCGTGCCTGGCGCCTATGCGGTCTCTCGGCTGAAGTTTCCGGGCCAGGCCTTCCTCGCCCGCTCGGTGCTCTTGATCTACATGGTGCCGGCTATCGTGCTGGTGATCCCGCTTTATGCCGTCTTCTCGCAGCTGGGCCTGCGCAACACGCTGACGGGGCTCCTGATCGTCTATCCGGCGACGACCATTCCGGTCGCGCTCTATATGCTGCAGGGGTATTTCCGGGGCATTCCGGCAGAGCTTGAAGAGGCCGGGCTGATGGACGGGCTGTCGCGCATCGGCGTCATCCTGAAGATCACCCTGCCGCTGTCGCTGCCCGCGCTTGCCTCCGTGTCGCTCTATGTCTTCATGATCGCCTGGAACGAGTTCCTGTTCGCTTTCATGTTCCTCGACAATCCGGACATCTTCACCCTGTCGCGCGGGGTCGTGTCCCTCAATTCCTCCGAGGTGCCGCGTCAGCACCTCATGGCGGGTGCGGTGATTGCGACCGTGCCCGTCCTTGTCATCTTCCTGTGGTTCGAGCGCTTCCTTGTCCAGGGCCTGACGGCCGGCAGCGTCAAGGGATAGCGTTAGGTTTGAAGAGGGCTGGAGCGCAGTCCCGAGGAGTTAGCTGTGTCACATGCGGATCTGGACAAAAAGGCCCGGGACATCCTGATCGGGAATGACCAGGGCGGTTACACGATCCCGACCAAGGGGCTCTATCCCTATCAGTGGAACTGGGATTCCGTCTTTGTCGCACTTGGTTTTGCCGAGTTTGACCAGGACCGGGCCTGGCGGGAAATCGAGATGCTGTTCCAGGGTCAGTGGCGGGACGGCATGGTGCCGCACATCCTCTTCCGCAAGGACGACCCGAGCTACTTCCCGGGTCCGAGCGTCTGGGGCACAGATGGCGGACCGATCCCGAGTTCCGGCCATTCCCAGCCGCCTGTTGCGGCGTCGGTCGTCAATGCACTGGTGGAGGGCGACAGGACCGGTGCGGGCTTGAAACGCGCGGAAACGCTGCTGCCGAAGCTGATGGCATGGCACCGCTGGTGGCTCTCCTATCGTGATCCGCAAGGCCTCGGCGTCATTGCCGTGATCCACCCCTGGGAATCCGGCCGTGACAACCTGCCGGACTGGGACGATGCGCTGCGCGCCGTCGAGGTCAAGGACATCGAGCCTTATGAACGCAAGGACACCTCTCATGTCGACCCGGCCATGCGTCCGCACAAGGAGGATTACGACCGCTACCTCAGCATCGTTGCTGCCTGTCGCAAGGTCGGCTGGGATCCGCAGAAGGTCGCCGAAACCTGCCCGTTCTTCGTTGCCGATCCGGGCGTTACCTTCATCTTCCTGCGGGCCAACCGGGATCTCCTGAAACTTGCGGAACGGCTCGGCCGGACCGAGGAAGCCATGGAAATCCGCACCTGGATTGCCAGGATGGAGACGGGAGCAAAGGCGCTTTGGAACGACGACCTAAAGGCCCATGTCGCGCTGGATTTGAGGTCCGGCAAGAAAACCGATGGCATCTCCTGCGCCAGTTTCCTCGCACCCTATGCGGGGCTGACGGACAGCTACACGCTGACGGCGCTGCAGACGCATTTCGACCGCTTCGCGTCGAAGGTCAATTTCATGATGCCGTCCTATGATCCGGAGCACAGTTGCTATGAACCGCTGCGCTATTGGCGCGGTCCGGTCTGGGCAATGATCAACTACATGATCGCGAAAGGCTTTGCCGAAGCGGGCGACACCGCGCGGGCGGAGCGGCTGCGCGCGGACACGGCCCGGCTGATCGGGCTCAGCGGTTTTGCGGAATATTTCAGCCCGGAAACCGGGACGGGCGCCGGTGGCGGTTCGTTCTCGTGGACGGCGGCAATCTGGCTCAGCTGGGCCTCGCCCGCCCATGCGGCGCAAGCGGTTTAGGAGGGAGCGGGAAATGGGAGCGATCCAGCTCAACAAGGTCGAGAAGTGGTTCGGAAACCTGCAGGTCATCAAGGGCATTGACCTTGACATCAGGGACGGTGAGTTCGTGATCTTCGTCGGCCCGTCCGGTTGCGGAAAATCCACGCTTCTGCGCCTGATCTCGGGACTGGAGGAAACCAGCCGGGGCGCAATCGCGATCGACGGCAAGGACGTCACGGCGCTGCCACCGTCGGGGCGCGGGCTTTCCATGGTGTTCCAGTCCTATGCGCTCTATCCGCATATGTCGGTGCGCGAGAATGTCGGCTTCGGCCTCAAGACCGCCGGCCTGCCCAAAGCGGAAATCGACCGCAAGGTGAATGCCGCAGCAGAAGTTCTGAAACTGGACGATTATCTCGACCGGCGCCCGAAGGCGCTCTCCGGTGGCCAGCGTCAGCGTGTTGCCATCGGCCGGGCCATCGTGCGCGAACCGAGCGCTTTCCTCTTCGACGAGCCACTCTCCAATCTTGATGCGGCGCTGCGGGTGGAAATGCGCTTCGAGGTCGCCCGTCTGCACAAGAGCCTCGGCACCACCATGATCTATGTGACCCACGACCAGGTCGAGGCGATGACCCTGGCCGACAAAATCGTGGTGCTGCAAGGCGGGCGTATCGAGCAGGTCGGGTCTCCGCGCGAACTCTATGAACGCCCCGACAATCTCTTCGTCGCCCAGTTCATCGGCTCGCCGAAGATGAATGTACTGCCGTGTTCGGTGGACGGCGGCAAGTTCTCGCTGCAGGGCCACGGCGGCGGCACCTATCCGAACGCCGGGTCGGCAGGTACCCCGGTCAAGCTGGGTATCCGGCCGGAGCACATGCGTGTGGTCGGCGAAGGCGAGGGCCATTGCGCGGGCGTCGTTGAAGTCGCCGAATATCTCGGCGCCGACACGTTTCTTTATGTGGTGCTCGACGGTCTGGGCACGGTGCTGGTGCGCATCAGCGGAGCCGACGAAGTCGCTGAAGGCGCGCGCATCGGCCTCGCCTTTGACGAAGGCCGCATGCATTTCTTCGACGCGGATGATCAGGCGGTACGCTAGCCGAAGCTGCGCAGAGACTGTTGGAGCAAATATGACGATTGAAATTCGCTGCGGTCTTGCGAGTGAGAGGTCTGAACTTGTGGAATTGCAGCGTCGCGCATCGCTGGCCAATGAGGGAGACCGCGCTGCATTGCTCGCTCACCCAGAGGCGATTGATTTGCCGCAAGATCAGCTCGACTCAGAAAATGTCATTGTGGTTGTCGACCACGGCAGGCTTGCGGGGTTCTCTGCGATTTACATTCGCGAAGACGGAAATGCGGAACTTGACGGCCTGTTTGTTGAACCGGGTCTGTGGAAGTCCGGGTTCGGCCGAGTGCTGGTGGAGCAGGCAGCCAAGAGGTCCAGGGCGCTTGGTGCGCATATCCTGCATGTTGTCGGCAACCCGCACGCAGAACATTTTTACACGCGGGTCGGCTTCGTTCAGAAGGGAGAATTTTCAACCAAGTTCGGGAGAGGCCTGCTGATGGAGTTGGCACTTTAGTTCTTGCAGAGAACGAGCACCGTATACTGCGAGGCTTCCTCGTCGATCTTCGTCGGGCTCTTGATCCTGGTGATGGTGTTGTAGGAGGGCGACAGGCCGAGGCTCTGCATGAACTCGGCCATCAGCTTGCCGCGAATGGCGAAGTTGATGTTTTCCGGCAGGTCCCCGGCGAGCTGCAGCGTCTTGAATTTGTCGAGGCGCGAAACGACCGTGCCGATCACCGCTCCGGTGCGGTCGAGCACCGGTCCGCCGGAATTGCCCGGCTGCACGGGAGCCGACAGCATGAATTGGCGCTCGTCGCCCTTGATGCCGGCAAGGGACGAGACCATGCCCTGCGTGAAGTTGAGGTTGTTGTTGAGGATCTGCGCGAAGGGATATCCGAGTACGAAGACCTCTTCGCCGCGCACGACCGGCTGGCCGGCCCGGAACTGCGCAAAATGGTCTGACTTGCGGCTGTCGAGCTGCAGAATGGCAATGTCGTTCTGCGGATCGGCCTTGATGAGGCTGGCACTGCCGTAGCCGGGGATTTCCAAAGCACGGCAGTTGCCGGCAACATGGGCATTGGTGCCGATATGGCCCTCCGCCGTCACGAAATAGCCACTGCCGGTGGAACTTGTTTCCTCAAGGCCCGTCGCGGGCTGCGTCTGCTTCGTCTGGCCGTCACCCAAAGGAGGCGTCGCACGCTGCAGGCCGGGCGCCGAGGTGACGGCGTCGAGCGCATTGTCATCGCCGCCGTCATAAACGGTCATGCTGTTGGACATGGCGATTGCGACCCGGTCCATGAAGACGGCGTGTTTTGCATCCCAGATCAGCGAGAAGCCGCGGCTGTCGGTCTGGGTCTTCAGCATTCTGAGATAGAAGTCGCGCCCGTCCAGCTGGCCGGAGACGACGAAGAAATCGTTGCGGAAGAACTTGTAGACGACTGTCCGTCCGCCACCTGGTCGGGACAGCCTCTCATAGAGCGCCTTGTAGTCAATTTCCTGCCGTGGAACCTGCAGCGTTTCCAGCTCGATGCTGTCGTCAACCGCGCGCCAGCGGTTGCCGCGCCGGGTTGGCGAGGGCGGTTCGAAGAGTTTTGCCGGCAGTCCCAGTTTCAGGCCGGTTGCAGCCTCGTTGCGGCTCTCGAAGCCGACCCGTTCGATGAGATCGAGACCGTCGCGGCGCAGGATTCCCACCTGCTCCTCGTCGAGGACGCCGTTCGGGAAAAACTCGCGGTGCTTCTGAAACGTGGTGAGGGCATCATAGGTCAGGCGGCCAAATGCGCCATCGACATTGGACGCATAGTCGCCCGTGAAAACGAGCAGAAACTGGACACGAACGCGCTCGCGCCAGTCCATTGAATAGAACCAGCCCTTGGACTGGTTGTAGTCGGCCAGGCTCGGACCGAAAGACAGGAAAAAAACAACGACTGCATAGATGACCGGACGCATAACCAGCTCCCCTTGGTTATGAGCCGATGGTAACAAAACACCCGGACCCGCAACAGGTTTTTACCGGTCAAATCGGGGATATCTTGCAATCAGCGTCAGGTGCCGGCCGGAACAGCCTTCGGCGGGGCGGTTTTGCCGCTATCGGCCACATGCGGGACTACATCCACCTTGTGGCTCGTGGTCTGGCCGCCGGCGGTGCGCAGCACACCCTTGACCGGCGCGGCATCGCCATAGTCGCGGCCGCGTGCGACCACTATATGGTCCTGGCCAACCCTCAGAGCATTGGTTGGATCGTACTCGATCCAGCCGATATCAATACCGCACCAGGCACGCACCCAGGCATGCATGGCATCGGCGCCTTCCAGCCGCTCCTGGCCCTCTGGCGGAATGGTCCTGAGGAAACCGCTGACATAGCCCGCCGGGATGCCGATGCTTCGAAGGCAGGCGATCATGATGTGGGAATAGTCCTGGCAGACGCCATGGCGGCGTTCGAAGGCATCCAGCGCAGGCGTATCGACCGTCGTTGCCTCGGCATCGAAAGTCATGTCCTTGTTCAGCGCCCTGCCGATCGCCTCGACGGCAGCAAGCGTGCTCATGCCGGGGTTGGCGTGTTCCTGTGCATAGACGGCGAAGGCCGGAGCCAGGGGCAGGCGTGGAGACGCCGCCAGAAAGTGCACCGGCTCCTTCGGCGCCAGCGACTGGATCGTGGCCAGTTCCCGGCCGAGCGCATTCAGCGGCGGAGATATGTCGAACTCTTCCGGTGTCGTTGTCCGCTCGATCCGCGCCTTCAATCTGAAGATCAGCTCGCTGTGGCTTTTGCGATAGGTGACGTCGGTGACCGCATTGCCGAAGAAGTCGGTCCGGTCGTGCCGCTCGGACGGGCCAGGGTCCAGTTGGACCTGGCCGGCGAGCAGCTTCTGTTCGCCGGGCAGGGAGGCAGGCATCAGGCGCAGGGAGTGGCGGCCGGAGGCTGCCGGGCTGGCATAGTCGTAGGTGATTTCAAGCGTCACGTCGTAAAGCACGGGTGTCTCGCTTCAATGTGTGGCATGGCCACGGAACGCTCTAACGGATATAGGCATCGGTCAATTCCACGGAAAGATAGGAGATCTGGTCGCGCAGGTCCTCGAGCACTTCCGGGGTCAACGTTTCCGGGGTCGCGATTGCAAGGCTGGTATGAACCTGCAGGACCGAACGAGCCAGCGCCGACAGGTGGCCGTTTTCCGTCGCGCCGGGCAATACCGCAACATGGTCCTTCATGTCGGAGAGCTGATAGAGCACCGCGCGCGGGTTCTTGGAATCCATCGCCAGAAGATCCAGCACGGTGTCGTGGCTGAGCGACACGGCATACCGGCGGCTCATGGACATGGCGCTGTCGCCAACTTCCAGCAGCAGTTCCAGCGCGCCTTCCGGGCTGTCCGGTGCGGTGTAGACGGATAGAAGATCGGCCATGCGGTGAGCGCGTTCCAGCGCCCGGCCGATGCTGAGGAAGCGCCAGCCCATGAAGCGGTACATGTTCTCGTGAACGAGGCCGGAAAAGCCGGTGATCTTGCGCAGCAACAGACCCATGGCCCGGGTGACGTCGGCGTTGTCGCGCATTGCCCGCTTGGCGCCGTTCGCGGTTTGGGCAAGGTCGTTCAGTGCCAGCCAGCCATCGACAGAGAAGCGGTCGCGCACCTTGGCGGCGCTGGCAACAGCCGATTGCAACATGTCGCAGAGCCCGTCGGGAATGGGTTCCGTCGGCGCAACCCCGATCTTGTCGAGATATTCGCCGGTCATCGCCACCAGCGGTGCCTTAGGGTCGGCGGTTTCCATCAGGCGGGCATGGTAGGCGCGCAGGAGGCGGACAGCCCCTTCTGCCCGTTCCACATAGCGGCCGAGCCAGAAAAGGTTGTCCGCAGCGCGGGACGGCAGAGCGCCGGACTGGGCCTTGAAGAAGGGCGACTCCGTCTGGTGCAACAGGGTTTCCTTGACAGGCTTCTGGCCTGCGATGACCCAGACATCCGCCGCGGAACCACCGGATTGCATGGCAATTGCGCTGGCGTCTTCCGTGCGGCCGATACGGGCGAAACCGCCGGCCATCACCTCCCAGCCATGCGCGGTACGCGCCAGGAAGACACGCAGGCTCATCGGCCGCGGCAGCAGCAGTCCGTCGTGATAGGCAGGTGTCGTCGACAGGGTCACAGCTTCCTGACCGACCAGATTGTCGCCCATGCCGTCGATCCAGGTCTCAATGAGGCCCTTGCCGAACTTGTGGAAGTCCTTGCCGATGAAATCCGTCTGCGCGGAGGTAAAGGGCAGCGCCGTCGAAAGGGCCGGGCTGAACATCATCTCCTCGGCATGCTGCTTGACGTAGTCCCGGGTCGCGGCTTCGCCGCACCACCAGGTGGCGACATTGGGCAGTTTCAGGGGTTCGCCGAGCAGCCGTTCGCTGATGCGCGGCAGGAAGGCCAGCAGAGCGCGTGTTTCCAGGATGCCGGTGCCGAGCGCGTTGATCATCGATACCGACCCGCGCCGCACCGCTTCGACCAGACCCGGCGTGCCGATGTGGGACGTCTCGTTGAGTTCGACAGGGTCCGACCAGGCGGCGTCGAGACGGCGCCAAAGCACGCTGACGGGTTTCAGGCCGGCAACGGTGCGCACCATCAGCTTGCCGTTTTCCACGGTCAGGTCCTCGCCCTCCAGCAACATGAAGCCAAGGTACCGGGCGATGTAGGCATGTTCGAAATAGGTGTCGTTGAGCGGCCCGGGCGTCAGGATGGAAACGCGGCTGTCGGTCTCCTCGCGCAATTCGACGAGGTGATCGCGGAAGCGGCGGAAGAAACCTGCAAGACGGTGTACGTTCGCCTTGGCGAAGAATTCGTTGAAGACGCGGCCGGTCGCAACGCGGTTCTCCAGGGCAAAGCCGGCGCCGGACGGGGCCTGGGCGCGGTCGGACAGCACCCACCAGGTGCCGTCGGGTCCGCGTCCAATTTCGAAGGCGAGAAAGTGCAGGAAGTGGCCCGACTTCGGCGTGATGCCGACCAGCGGGCGCTGCCACTCGGGACTGCGGGCGATGAGGCCGGCGGGCAGATATCCGTCGGCGACCAGGCGGTTGCCGCCGTAAAGATCGGCCACCACCTGCTCGAGCAGTTCGGCACGCTGGGTCAGTCCGTCGGCGATGACCTGCCAGTCGTCCTGGCTGATGATCACCGGAATATGGCTGAGCGGCCATTCCCGCTCATTGGCGCCATCCTGGCCGTATTGGCGGAAATAGACGCCGGCATCGTTCAGGTACTGGTTGCCACGCGAAAACCGCTCGTTGATCTCGTCGGGTTTCAACGCCGAAAAGTGATCGAGAAAGGGCCGCCAGACCGGGCGGACCCGGCCGTCGGGATACAGGAGCTCGTCCGAAACATCCGGAAACGGGCGATAGGCCTTCAAAAGGCCGTAGCGAAGCGCGCCCGGCTCAGCGTTTTCGTCCAAACTCATGCATCTGGTTCCAATGACGGGAACTTACCGTCCTGTCACATATTCTGCGGTCTTCTCAGGTCCAAGGTCAACGGAAACTCCGGATGGGGTCTTTCCAGGCCCGGCAGATAGAGGCCGGGCGTATGTCCGTGCGGTTCGAAGCGGGCGAGGCGGCGGGCTTCCGCCTCGTTGCCATTGACCGGGAACGTGTCGTAGTTACGCCCGCCGGGATGGGCGACGTGATAGACGCAGCCGCCGAGCGCCCGGCCGCTCCAGCGGTCGAAAATGTCGAAGGTCAGCGGTGCGTCGACAGGATGGACCGGATGCAGCGCCATGGCGGGCTGCCAGGCCTTGTACCGGACGCCCGCGACGGACACTCCGTTGGTTTCCGTCTTCTTCAGTGGCATGGTGCGGCGGTTGCAGGTCACCGTGTAGCGATCCGGATCGCTGGCCGTGAGCTTGACCTGCAGCCGCTCGGTCGAGCTGTCCGTATAGCGCACGGTGCCGCCGATGGCGCCGGTCTCGCCCAGAACGTGCCAGGGTTCCAGCGCCTGGCGCAGTTCCAGATGAACACCCTCGACCTCGATCTCGCCGCAGAAGGGGAAGCGGAACTCGGCCTGGGCCTCGAACCAGTCCGGCCGCATCTGGAAGCCGTGGTGTTCGAGGTCCCGCAGGACATCCTGGAAATCGGCCCAGACGTAATGCGGCAGCATGAAGCGGTCGTGCAGAGCCGTACCCCAGCGGGTGAGGTCGCCGGACAGCGGATGCTGCCACAGCCGGGCGACCAGCGCGCGCAGCAGCAGCTGCTGTGCCAGGCTCATGCGCGGGTCGGGTGGCATTTCGAAACCGCGGAATTCGACCAGGCCCAGCCGGCCTGTCGGACCGTCGGGGGAATAGAGCTTGTCGATGCAGATCTCGGCCCGGTGGGTGTTGCCGGTGACATCCACCAGGAGATTGCGCAGCAGCCGGTCGACCAGCCAGGGGAAGGGGGCCGGACCTTCGCTTGGGCGGTGGATCTGCGAGAGGGCGACTTCCAGTTCGTAGAGGCCGTCGTGACGGGCTTCGTCGACGCGCGGTGCCTGCGAGGTCGGGCCGATGAAGAGGCCGGAGAAGAGATAGGAAAGGCTCGGATGGCGCTGCCAGTGCAGGATCAGACTGCGCAGCAGGTCCGGGCGGCGCAGGAACGGGCTGTCGAGCGGCGTTGCGCCGCCGACGACGACATGGTTACCGCCACCGGTGCCGGTGTGCTTGCCGTCGATCATGAACTTGTCGGCGCCGAGGCGTGACTGGCGGGCGTCCTCATAGACGCCCTCGGTGATGGCAACGCAGTCCTGCCAGCTGGCTGCCGCATGGATGTTGACTTCAATGACGCCCGGGTCCGGCGCGACGCGGATGACATTCATGCGCGGGTCAGGCGGAGGCGGATAGCCCTCGATGTGGACGGGAAGGCCAAGATCGCCGGCGGCGGTTTCTGCGGCCGCAATCAGTTCCAGGTAGTCCTCGATGGTCTCGACCGGCGGCATGAACACGCACAGCCTGCCATCACGTGCCTCGACGGAGAGGGCGGTTCTGACCGCGGCGTTGCCGAGCTCCGCATCGGGCAGTTCCTGTTCCTGCCGCTCCTGCTGAGGACTGCTGGCGGTGAAGCTGGCAATGTCCTGCGGCCGGTCGGATCTTGGACCGACCGGAAACTCGGGCAGCGGTTCGCGCGGCACGGTCGGATCGGCGACGTTGGTATAGGGATATTGTGCCGGGCTCACGTACGGAAGGGATTCCAGCGGCAAGCGGTAGCCGACGGGACTGTCGCCGGGGACCAGGAACAGGGCGTCGCGGCGCAGCTTCCACTTTTCGGAGCGCCAGCGCTTTCCCGAGGCCTGGGCCTGCCAGCGCTGGACCGGCAGCACGTGGCCGGAGGGCTTGCTGAGGCCGCGGTCGAACACCCGGGCGATCCTGTGACGCGCCTCGGCGTCCTCGAGTTTCGAATTCGCCGGCGTGACGTTGTCCGGCAGATTGGCTTCCTTCACCAGCCAGACGGCGGGGTCCTCATAGGCCGGCACGACATAATCCGGCTGGATGTCGAGCCTCCGCGCGATCTGTTGCAGCAGGGCCTCGGATTGGGCCGGACCTGCACCGGTGTCGCTGCCTTCGTCGGCAATCAGCTTCGGGTCATGCCAGATGGGCTTGTCGTCGCGGCGCCAGTATAGCGAGAAAGTCCAGCGGGGCAGGGTCTCGCCCGGATACCATTTGCCCTGGCCATAGTGGAGAAAGCCACCGGGTGCGAAACGCTCGCGCAGGCGGCGGATCAGGATGTCGGCCTTTTCGCGTTTGGTCGGACCAACCGCGTCGGTGTTCCATTCGGCAGCTTCGAAATCGTCGATGGACACAAAGGTCGGTTCGCCGCCCATGGTCAGGCGGACGTCCTCCTGGGCGAGGATACGATCGACTTTCGCGCCAAGCTGGTTGAGTGCTGCCCAGGCGTCCTCGGAGAAGGGCTTGGTGATGCGCGGGTGTTCGGCGACGCGGGCGACCTTCATGTCGAAAGCGAAGTCGACCTCCGCCTTGCTCGCCATGCCGACGATCGGGGCCGCATTCATGTAATGCGGTGTCGCGGCCAGAGGAATATGGCTTTCCCCGGCCAGCAGACCGGAGGTCGGGTCAAGGCCGATCCAGCCGGCACCCGGAAGATAGACTTCGACCCAGGCATGAAGATCGGTGAAGTCGTGATCCGTGCCGGAGGGGCCATCGAGGGCCTCGAGATCAGGCTTCAACTGGATCAGGTAGCCCGAAACGAAGCGAGCCGCGAAACCGAGATGCCGCAGCGCCTGCACCAGAAGCCAGCTGGAATCGCGGCAGGAGCCGGTGCCCTTTTCAAACGTTTCCTCCGGCGTCTGCACGCCCGGCTCCATGCGGATGACGTAACCGACTTCCTGAGAGACGCGCGCATTCAGGCCGACGATGAAGTCGACCGTGCGCTGCCTGTCCCGCGGAACGGTTTCAAGGAAGGCTTTGAGGCGAGGGCCCGTCGGCTCCAGCCTGCGATAAATCTGCAGGTCCTCGATGAGTTCGGGCGGATAGTCGAAGGGCCATTCCTCTGCGCTTTCCTCGACGAAGAAGTCGAAGGGATTGTAGACGGTCATGTCGGCGACCAGGTCCACCTCGATCTTGAATTCGCGCACGGGTTCGGGAAAGACGAAGCGGGCAAGCCAGTTGCCGTAGGGGTCCTGCTGATGATTGACGAAGTGTCCCGAGGGAGAAATTTTCAGCGAATGGGAAAGGACGCGGGTGCGGCTGTGCGGGGCCGGACGCAAACGAATGATCTGGGGGCTTAAGGTGACCGGCCGGTCGTAACGGTAGTGGGTCAGGTGGTAAATGCTTGCTCGAATAGACATTTTCAGTGTCCTGTCAGCCTCAGGTCCAGTGCGCGGGCTCAGGTTTTCACAAAACGCCGCTCAGAACCACGTCTTTCTGTAGGCATTTTTGCTGAAGAGACGAGCAGCGCCATCGCGGGGCGGAATACCTCTCCTATTTGCCGGGCACGACAGAGAACGGCCTTCAAAGCTGTTCTTGACCGGCCGTCCCGGCCCCTTCTCGCGAAGGGAAGGACTTCAGGATCTGTTAAGCAATCTTTCGGTTTACCCGGAGGTCTGCCTGCGGAAACCGGGCGCCGGTGTGGTATTTTCGGTAGGGCTACCGGTTCGTGATCCGACTTACCTCAGAGGCAGTTGGAGGAAAGGCCGCCTGGCTGCGGGTTGTTCATCAAGATGATTGCGCGCTGCGGTGGATGCGATGCCGATTGAGCCGGTCTTTCAACAGGCTGGGGCAATTTTGTGTGTGTAAGTGCTTGTCACTTCTGCAGAACATGCGGGTAGTGACTAAACTGTCTTTATCAGCAGAACGGGCTGCCGTGAGGCAGGTTCACCCCAAGGTGCTGCGGTGCGAAGGGAAACGATGATCGCAAGACTTTTATGCATGATGTTTTTGTTGATCGCTGCCGGGACAGTCCAGGCGGCGGACTTTCGCGTCACCTTCATCAATCCGGGATCCGAGTCCGGATTCTGGGGAGACGTGTCCAAAACCATGGCCGCCGCCGCCGCGGATCTGAATGTCGAGCTCGAAGTTCTTTACGCCAACCGGCAGGCCTACGGCATGGAAGAACAGCTCAGCCGGCGGCTGGAGCAGGGCAATCCACCCGACTACTTCATCCTGGTGAACGAACACCAGGCAGCGCCTCGGCTGATGCAGCTGATGGAAGGCCAGCCGAGCAAGGTTCTGTTCCTCCTGAACAAGCTGACACCGAAACAGAGAAGCGATCTGGAGCGCCGCAATATCGATCTGAAAAGCATCGTCGCGACAATCGTCCCGGACAACGAAACGGCCGGCTACGAAATGGCGCAGGCGTTGTTCCGGGAAGCCCGGCGGCTCAATCCGGACAAAAGAGAAATCAGGTTGCTTTCGCTCACCGGCGATACGGCGACACCCGCAGGTCTGCAGCGCGAACTCGGCATGCTGCGCGCGGTTGCCGATAACCACGACGTCAAACTGATCCGGGCCATCCCTGTCGAGTGGAGCGAGGAGCTGGCCTACCTGAGAGCGAAGGATCTCCTCGGCCGTACGGAAATTAACGTGGTCTGGAGCGCCAACGACGACATAGCCTTCGGCGCCCAGCGCGCGGCCTCCGAAGCAGGACTTGCCATCGGCAAGGACATTCTCTTTGCCGGGGCCAACTGGTCCAATCGAGGCATGAATGCGGTACAGGCCAACACGATGACCATGACCCATGGCGGTCATTCCTTTGCCGGTGCCTGGTCGATCGTCATGTTGCGAGATCATTTCTCCCGCGATGCCAGAGGCGAGGTCTTTGTCGACGTTGTTTTCAAGATGTCGCCGATTACAGCCGAGAACGCCGACCTTTATCTGGAGCGGCTTGGGGACGGCAACTGGGACAAGATCAATTTCGCCCGGTTCTGCAAGTCCGCCTCAGGGCGCAGCCATTACGACTTTTCCGCCAAGGCCATCCTCGACGCGGCGGGAAGCTGAGGGCAAGTTCTCCGCAAGCTTTCTCTTTCGTCCGTCCGGTGTCCGGTTTGTAGGTGTCTCGGCAGGTTGACAATCACATAACGCCTTGAAATCTCTGCTATCCAAGCGTGCCTCCGCAACGCTATAGATGCCCCTCAAGAACCTCTTGAGAAGCGTTCGAAGGGAGTGAGAGATGAGCGAAAAAAACGGGCCGGACAGTGGCTACAATCCGGAAACCGAAGGCGCGGAAATGCGCTTTGCGGACAAGATGTCCTATGGCGACTACCTTGGTCTGCCGCAGATCCTGACCGCCCAGGCGCCGCTTTCCAAGGCTCCGGACGAGCTGCTTTTCATCATTCAGCACCAGACTTCCGAACTCTGGATGAAGCTGATGCTGCATGAGCTGAACGCAGCCCGAGATGCGATCGCCGAGGATCACATGCCCCAGGCGATGAAGCTTCTGGCCCGGGTCAGCCGCATCATGGAACAGCTGAACTCTGCCTGGGATGTTCTCAGAACCATGACGCCGAGCGACTACACCCAGTTCCGGGACGCGCTGGGCATGTCGTCCGGCTTTCAGTCGCTGCAGTACCGGCTGATCGAATATGCCCTCGGCAACCGCAATACGGCGATGGTCCGCCCGCATGAGCATGACCCGGAAGCCGTTCGGCTGCTCAATGAGGAACTCGCCCGCCCCAGCCTTTACCAGGTGGTGCTGGCCTTTGCCCGGAGGCGCGGTCTCGGCGTGCCGGAAACCCTGACCGACATACCGTCTTCAGTACCGCACAAGGAAGTGCCGGAGATCACCGCGCTCTGGCAGACCGTCTACCGCGATCCGTCGGCCCATTGGGCGCTATACGAAGTCGGCGAGAAGCTGGTGGATCTGGAGGACTACTTCCGCCGCTGGCGTTTCAATCATGTGACCACGGTCGAACGGGTCATCGGCTTCAAGCGCGGCACCGGCGGCACCGGCGGTGTGAGCTATCTGAAGCGGATGCTGGAAGTCGAACTCTTCCCCGAACTCTGGCACGTGCGCACGGCGCTTTGAGTTCAGGGTCTTAACGCAGGCGGCTTGGGAACTGTCACCCCTCCCTGTGGGAGAGGTCGGACTGAAAGTCCGGGTGAGGGGGCAAATCTCTCGTGGAAACGGTACCGTTTACGCCCTCACCCTGCCCCTCTCCCAATGGGAGAGGGGATTCTTGCAGCAACCGGTCTCGGGTTGCAGGTAAGCCGAAGCCCGCAGTCTATTCCCCAAAATGCGTGTTTGCCATTGCCGGGCGTCCCGCTAGAGTGTCCAGCGAGGGTCTCGGCAAGAAGGCCCGAAGAGATTGAAAAAGAGGGGATTTCCAATGCTTAAGCAGTTTACGGCGGCAGCCGGTGCGCTGGCGCTCCTGTCCGGCGTGGCGCTCGCCGAGCCGGTCAAGGTCGGCATGATCACGACGCTTTCCGGCGGTGGTGCCGGTCTCGGCATCGACGTCCGCGACGGTTTCCTGCTGGCGGTCAAGCAGTCCGGCAATTCGGATATCGAAGTCATCGTCGAAGATGACCAGCAGAAACCGGATATCGCGGTGCAGCTCGCCGACAAGATGGTCCAGTCCGACAAAGTGGATGTGCTGACCGGCATCATCTGGTCGAACCTTGCCATGGCCGTGGTGCCGTCGGTGACCGCGCAGGGCAAGTTCTACCTGTCGCCGAATGCGGGCCCATCCGCGCTTGCCGGCAAGGGCTGCCATCCGAACTATTTCAACGTCGCCTGGCAGAACGACAACCTGCATGAAGCGGCAGGCGCCTATGCCAAGGATACAGGCTACAAGAAAAGCTTCATCCTGGCGCCGAACTATCCGGCCGGACAGGATGCGCTCACCGGTTACAAGCGCTTCTATGACGGCGAGCTCGCCGGCGAGATCTATACCAAGCTCGGTCAGACCGATTATGCGGCAGAACTCGCCCAGATCCGCGCGTCGGGCGCGGACAGCGTGTTCTTCTTTCTGCCCGGCGGCATGGGGATTTCCTTCCTTAAGCAGTACAAGGATTCCGGCATCGATCTTCCGGTCGTGGGGCCTGCCTTCTCCTTCGACCAGGGCATCCTGCAGGCTGTCGGTGACGCGGCACTGGGCGTGAAGAACACCAGCCAGTGGAGCAAGGATATCGACAACGAGGCCAACAAGGCCTTCGTGGAGAGCTTCCAGGCCGAATATGGCCGCCTGCCGTCGCTCTATGCCTCGCAAGGTTTCGACACTGCCAACCTGCTGCTCTCGGCCATGGGCAAGGCTGCCGTCTCGGACGCCGATGCCTTTCGCGCGGCACTCGAAGAAGCCGATTTCGCCTCGACTCGCGGCAAGTTCAAGTTCGGCCCGAACCACCATCCGATCCAGGACATCTATGTCCGTGAAGTGATCAAGGAAGGCGACGTCTACACCAACAAGATCGTCGCGACAGCCATGACCGACCACGCCGACGCCTATGCGGCCGAGTGCAAGATGTAAGGCTGGTTTTTCCGGCCAGGAGAAATGAGAAGGCGCGGTGACAATGCCGCGCCTTTTTATTTGAATACCCCCGCATCGATCATCTGCTGGAACATGTCCTCCATGCTGTCCCTCATCGGCCGGTAGCTGACCCCGAGCAGTCGTTTGCTCTTGGAATTGTCAGCGCGCCATTTGACGTCCACATTCCTCTCGACGAACTTGCGCGAAATGCCGCCAGCAATCGGGCCGACGAGCCAGACGAGCCATTTCGGCAGGGAGGTGCGTGGCAGCGGATAGCGGTCCCCGTATTTTTCGATCAGCGACTTGCCGATTTCCAGAATGTTGGTGTCATGACCGGAGACGATGTGGCGGCCTTCTGCCTGCTCGCTGAAGCCGGCCGCGACATGGGCCTTGGCAAGGTCGCGCACATCAACGACGCCGATACCGATCTTCGGGGCGCCCCGCTTCATCGTGCCGTCGCCCATCTGCCGGACGATGTTGAAACTTTCCGAGGTCGGGCTGTCGTTGAGGGCCGGGCCGATCACCAGGGACGGATTGACGGTGACCAGCTTGAAGCCGTCCTGCGCCCCGGCGATCTTCCAGGCTTCCTTTTCCGCAAGGGTCTTGGAGTAGCTGTAAGGCTGGTAGGCGAGCGAGGCCGTGGTGTTCCAGACAGCTTCCGTGAGAATGCCGCCCGGTGCCTTCGCGCAATCCATGGCGTCAGCGTAGATCGCTGCGCAGGAACTGGTCACAACGACACGCCTGACGCTCGGCGTCCTTACGGCGGTTTCCAGGACGTTGCGGGTGCCCTTGACGGCGGGATCGATCAGTTCCTTCTGCGGGTCCCGGATGCTGGTGGTGAAGGGCGAAGCGGTGTGGAAGACGACAGTGCAGCCTTTCATTGCCTTCACGTAGGAGCCTTCGTCCAGAAGATCGGCCTTGAAGAAGCGGATCGTGCCCGGTGCCGTTTCGGCGATCTGGGTCAGATGCCTGAGCTTGCGGGCGTTGCCGGGATCGCGCACGGCCGCGTGCACGATGGCGCCCGACTCAAGCAGCTCCTTCACCAGCCAGCCCGCGACATAACCCGTGGCACCGGTTACAAGCACCCTGGCACCGGCTGTAATCGTCGTCATCTTGTTTGTCCTCTTGTCCGGTTCCAGCGCCGACACTTTCCGCCGCATCATTTGCGGACCGGTCGACACGGTCAATGACAGCGTTCTATGTGCAAGGAATTCAGGCGTGACCGGATTGGCCGGCCAAGCGGGACGTGCCAAATCGAGTTGCCTTTGGACTTGTTGCGATGCAACATCTTTGTTCAATTTTCGTTTTGCAATGCAAAACGAACCTCGACTGAAGTGTCTTTGTGCAAAAAATGAAAGACTCGAAACCTGGCTTCGTGCTACATTTCTGGTCAAATTTGTGACACACTGGACGTTGCAGTCGGAGTTCGACGGACAGTGGTTGTGGGATTTTTCGAGCGGTTATGGCGTAAAAAAGTTAATTAAAACAATATCTTGAACCTCATCGAGATCGGCTGAATTATCTACTAAAAATTTAGTTTGACATCATGGCGATGCTGTGACCATCTATGCCTAGCCGGATAAGAACGGCGTTATTTATCTCACGGGAGGAGATGCAGATGCGTAAGTATCTACTCTCCGCAGTCGCAGCAGGTGCTGTGCTTGCGGGAGCAGGGTCCGCTTTTGCCGATGAAGCAGCGGCGCAAAAGTGGATCGACCAGGAATTCCAGCCATCCGTTCTGTCGAAAGACGAACAGCTTGCAGAAATGCAGTGGTTCATCAAGGCGGCCGAACCCTTCAAGGGCATGGAAATCAACGTCCTTTCCGAAGGCATTCCGACGCACTCCTACGAGTCGGAAGTTCTGACCAAGGCCTTCGCGGAAATCACCGGTATCAAGGTCAATCACCAGATCCTCGGCGAAGGGGAAGTGGTGCAGGCCGTGCAGACCCAGATGCAGACCGGCCGGAACCTCTACGACGCCTATGTCAACGATTCCGACCTGATCGGCACCCATTCCCGTCTGCAGCTGGCCTATAACCTGACCGACTGGATGGCCGGCAACGGCAAGGACGTCACCAACCCGGGCCTGGACCTCGCCGACTTCATGGGCACCCAGTTCACCACGGGCCCGGACGGCGATCTCTACCAGATGCCCGACCAGCAGTTCGCGAACCTCTACTGGTTCCGCAAGGACTGGTTCGACCGAGAAGACCTGAAGACGGCCTTCAAGGAAAAATACGGCTACGATCTCGGCGTTCCGGTCAACTGGTCCGCTTATGAAGACATCGCCGAATTCTTCACCAAGGATGTGAAGGAAGTCGACGGCGTCCAGATCTACGGCCACATGGACTACGGCAAGCGCGCACCGGATCTCGGCTGGCGCATGACCGACGCCTGGCTCTCCATGGCAGGCGCCGGCGACAAGGGCGAGCCGAACGGCATTCCGGTCGACGAGTGGGGCATCCGCATGGAAGCCGGTACCTGTAACCCGGTCGGTGCCTCGGTATCCCGCGGCGGTGCCGCCAACGGCCCGGCCGCTGTCTACGCCATCCGCAAGTGGGATGAGTGGCTGCGCAACTACGCCCCTCCGGGTGCTGCCAGCTTCGACTTCTACCAGTCCCTGCCGGCGCTCAGTCAGGGCAACGTTGCCCAGCAGATCTTCTGGTACACCGCGTTCACCGCGGACATGGTGAAGCCGAAGTCCGAAGGCAACAACACGGTGGACGAGGAAGGCACGCCGCTGTGGCGCATGGCTCCGAGCCCCCATGGTCCTTACTGGGAAGAAGGCCAGAAGGTCGGTTATCAGGACGTGGGTTCCTGGACCATCCTGAAGTCCACCCCGGAAGACCGCGCGAAAGCTGCCTGGCTCTACGCACAGTTCGTGGTTTCCAAGACGGTTGACACCAAGAAGAGCCATGTCGGTCTGACCTTCATTCGCGACAGTACGGTGAACCATGAATCCTTCACCGAACGGGCTCCGAAGCTTGGTGGTCTGGTCGAGTTCTACCGGTCTCCGGACCGTGTGGCCTGGTCGCCGACCGGCATCAACGTTCCGGACTATCCGAAGCTGGCGCAGATCTGGTGGCAGCAGATCGGTGACGTGAACTCCGGTGCGTTTACCCCGCAGGAAGCCATGGACCGTCTGGCGGAAGAAATGGACATCGTCATGGCCCGCATGCAGCAGGCTGACGAACGGGCGAATGTCTACGGCGGCTGCGGTCCGCGTCTCAATGAAGAGAAGGATCCGGAATACTGGCTGTCTCAGCCGGGTGCTCCGAAGCCCAAGCTCGAAAACGAGAAGCCGCAGGGCGAGACCGTGAACTACGACGACCTGGTTGCCCGCTGGGCAAAGAACTAACCAGGACGGCGGGCTCTGGCATCCTCCAAAGGTTCTATTGAGCCCCGGGATGCCAGGCACCCATCACCGCAACACCGGACCGGGGCTTGACCCCGGTCCACCACCGATCCGAAAGTGACAGGCCGCGAAACCGAAGTTTCGCCTATAATGGCCGTCCGGACGCGGGCAAAAAACACATGTCTCTAGAACTCAAGAACGTCAGCAAGCGCGTTGCAGGCATCACCCATGTCAAGGATACGAGCCTGACGCTGCATCCCGGCCACTTCAATGTTCTCCTCGGAGAAACCGGTTCGGGCAAGACCTCGCTGATCAAGCTGATGGCCGGCCTCGACAGCCTGGCCTCCGGGCAGATCATCCTCAACGGCAAGGATGTATCGCGCCTGTCCGCGCAAAAGCGCAACATCAGCCTGGTGCACCAGTTTTTCGTCAACTACCCGCATATGTCGGTCTTCGACAATATCGCCTCGCCGCTGAAAGTTGCCGGCGTCGCGAAGTCCGAGATCGAGGGCAGGGTGGAAGAGGCGGCGAAGCTCCTGAAGCTGAACCCCTATCTGAAGCGCAAACCGAACGAACTTTCCGGCGGCCAGCAGCAGCGTACTGCGCTGGCGCGGGCCATCGTCAAGGAAAGCGACGCGGTGTTCCTCGACGAGCCGCTTGCCAACCTCGACTACAAGCTGCGCGAGGAACTGCGCGACCAGCTTCCCGAGCTCTTTGCCGGCCGCGGTGCGGTTGTCGTCTATGCGACTTCCGAACCTGAAGAAGCCCTGCTTCTGGGCGGGAAAACGGCGCTGATGACAGACGGCAACGTGGTCCAGTTCGGCCCGACCGCCGAGATTTATCGCAGGCCGAAGGATCTGGACGCCGCCAAGGTGTTTTCCAACCCGCCGATCAATATCGCGCCGGTCACCAAGCAGGGCGATACGATTGTCCTCAACACTGCCACCAGCTGGCAGGTGACGGGGCCGTCGGCCGGACTTGCGGACGGACCCTATTCGCTGGCGATCCGGCCGCACCATGTGTCGCCGGTTGAAACCGCCCATCACCGGGTGAAGCTGCAGGGCCGCGTTCTGGTGACCGAGCTCTCGGGCTCGGAGAGCAGCGCCCATTTCGACATGGACGGCCATTCCTGGGTGTCGCTGTCGCCGGGTGTGCACCCCTATTTCGTCGGTGAGGTCCACACCTTCTATCTGGATCCGAACCACTGTTTCTTCTTTGCGCCTGACGGCGAGCTGGCGGCCTGAGGGGGAGCATCATGGCACAAATCACACTCTCTAATCTCCGCCACAGCTATTCGCCCAATCCGGCGAATGATGCCGATTATGCGCTGAAGAAGATCGACCTGACCTGGCAGGACGGCGGCGCCTATGCGCTGCTCGGTCCGTCCGGCTGCGGCAAGTCCACGCTTTTGAACATCATCTCCGGACTCCTGATCCCGTCGGAAGGCAAGATCCTCTTCAACGATCAGGACGTGACGGCCCTGCCGCCGGCAAAGCGCAACATTGCCCAGGTGTTCCAGTTCCCGGTCATCTACGACACCATGACCGTCTACGACAATCTGGCCTTTCCGCTCCGCAACCGCGGCCGCGACGAGGATGTCGTCAAACGGCGGGTGACGTCGATTGCGGAGATGCTGGAAGTCACGGAGATGCTGAATGTCCGCGCGGCAAACCTGTCGCCGGACAACAAGCAGAAGATTTCCATGGGCCGCGGCCTGATCCGGGAAGATGTCAACGTCGTCATGTTCGACGAACCGCTGACCGTGATCGATCCGCACCTGAAATGGAAACTGCGTTCGAAGCTGAAAGAACTGCACCAGCGGGTCAAGGCGACGATGATCTACGTTACCCACGACCAGACCGAAGCGCTCACCTTCGCCGACCAGGTGGTGGTGATGCAGGACGGTGAAATCGTGCAGATCGGCACGCCCGTGGACCTCTTCGAGCGTCCGACGCACACCTTTGTCGGTCACTTCATCGGCTCGCCGGGCATGAACGTTCTGCCCTGCGATGTCCGCGACGGCGCCACCTTCCTCTTCGGCGACAAGGTCGCCCTGGAAGGCCCGGTGACCGGCGTTGCCGACGGCAAGGCGGAAGTGGGTATCCGGCCCGAATTCGTCACCGTGTCTGCGAACGGTCCGGGCATTGCGGCGAAGGTCCGCAAGGTCGCCGATATCGGCCGCCACAAGGTGGTCGAGGCGATCGCCCACGACACGCGCATCAACGCCATCCTGGACGGGGACGCCCCCAACCAGGGCGACGCGGTGATGCTCGACTTCAAACAATCCCAGACGCGTCTCTACAAAGACGGCTGGCTGGCGAGCCAGCCAGAGGGAGGGGCACAATGAAAACGCAAAATCAACGCGCCTGGTTCTTCGTAACCCCGGTGCTTCTCCTCGTCGCCTTCAACGCGCTCATCCCGATGATGACCGTGGTGAACTATTCGGTCCAGGAGACCTTCGGCGACAACCTGTTCTTCTGGCAGGGCCTCGACTGGTTCGAACAGGTTCTGAAATCGGAGCGTTTCCACAACGCGCTCGGACGGCAGTTCCTGTTCACCTTCCTGATCCTCATCATCGAGGTGCCGCTCGGCGTCGCGATCGCGCTCTCCATGCCGAAGAAAGGCATCTGGGTACCGTTCTGCCTCGTCACTATGGCCCTGCCCATGCTGATCCCGTGGAACGTCGTCGGCGCCATGTGGAACATCTTCACCCTGCCGGATATCGGCCTGCTCGGTTACTTCATGAACCATGTCCTGGGTATTTCCTATGACATGACCCAGAACCCGATCGCAGCCTGGGTGACCATCATCGTCATGGACGTCTGGCACTGGACGTCGCTGGTGGTGCTGCTTGCCTATGCCGGCCTTGTCTCGATCCCCAACGCCTATTACCAGGCTGCCGAGATCGACGGCGCATCCCGCTGGGCCGTGTTCCGCTTCATCCAGCTGCCGAAGATGAAAACGGTGCTGACCATTGCCGTGCTGCTGCGCTTCATGGACAGCTTCAACATCTATACCGAGCCGTTCGTGCTGACCGGCGGCGGTCCTGGCAACTCCACCACGCTGCTTTCGATCGACCTTGTGAAGATCGCCCTCGGTCAGTTCGACCTGGGTCCGGCAGCCGCCATGTCCCTCATCTACTTCGCCATCACGCTGTTCGCCTCCTGGCTGTTCTACACGCTGATGACGATGAACGATAACAAGGCTTAAGGAGAACCGACATGCGCCTCAAAAGCCTGGTTCCCATCATCTACATCCTCTTCCTGATGTTGCCGATCTACTGGCTCGTCGCAATGAGTTTCAAGACAACCAACGAGATCCTGTCGGGCTTCACCCTGTTCCCGCAGACCTGGACCTTTGCCAACTACATCGACATCTTCACCGATCCGACGTGGTACTGGGGCTACATCAACTCGATCATCTACGTGACCATCAACACGGTCATCTCGATCACCGTGGCCCTGCCGGCAGCCTATGCCTTCTCGCGCTACTCCTTCGTGGGCGACAAGCACCTGTTCTTCTGGCTGCTCACCAACCGCATGGCGCCGGCCGCCGTCTTCGCGCTGCCGTTCTTCCAGCTCTACTCGGCTGTCGGCCTGTTCGATACGCATCTGGCCGTTGCCCTGGCTCACTGCCTCTTCAACGTGCCGCTGGCGGTCTGGATCCTGGAAGGCTTCATGGGTGGGGTGCCGAAGGAACTGGATGAAACCGCCTATGTGGACGGTTATTCCTTCCCGCGTTTCTTCATGACGATCTTCCTGCCGGCGATCAAATCCGGCGTGGGCGTGGCAGCATTCTTCTGCTTCATGTTCTCCTGGGTGGAGATGCTGCTTTCGAAGACACTGACGGCCGTCGAAGCCAAACCCATTGCCGCCGTGATGACCCGGACCGCCTCCTCCGCGGGATATGAACTCGGGCTTCTGGCGGCCGCCGGGACCCTGACCATCATTCCCGGCGCCATCGTCATCTACTTTGTCCGTAACTACATTGCCAAGGGCTTCGCCCTGGGGAGGGTGTAATGCTCGGTTGGATGGCCTGGACCTGGCCGACGGCAGCGCTTTTCGTCGGTATCTTTTCCGCAATCGGGTTCCTCACCGCGCTGGAACTCAAATATCCCGGCGGCCATGCCCGCCGGGGCGTCCTGGGGCTCGAGACGACCCGCGGCGACCGGCTCTTCATCACGCTGCTCGGGACGGCCTATATCTTTCTGGCCTGGCTCGGCCTGATGGGCTACCCGCTCTGGGCACCGCTGGGCCTGAGCATCGCCTGGGGCGCCTTCTGCTTCTGGAAAGTGTAACGACCTGCCCTGTCCCGGTTCTTCGGGGCAGGGCATTTTTCCATAAACGACTAAAAGAATAGTATTCTCCGATTTTCTGGTGCATGAATGAATGTGTAGCCACATCCATTTTCCGCAATTGGCGCAGGACAGTAATGAGAAAGCGTAAGAGCAACGAGTTTTTGACCGAAGTCGAACTGGAGTTCATGACCGAACTCTGGAAGCTCGGTGAAGGCTCCGTGCGGGACATCCTGGCATGTCTGCCGCCGGAGAGAAAACTCGCCTATACGTCCTGTGCCACCATCATGCGGATCCTGGATGAAAAAGGCTTCGTGGACAGCCGCAAAGAAGGCAAGACATTCATCTACTCCCCTCGGCTGACCCGGGATACCTACCAGTCCCGTTCGCTCCGGAACCTGTCAGACAAACTGTTCGACGGCACGCCCGCCTCGCTGGTGGCCCGCCTTGTCGACGAATACGAGCTTTCGGAGGGCGATCTGGAGGAAATAAGAGCGTTGCTGGACAGGAGGAGGACAGATGACGCTATTTAACCAGATTTTCGATATCTATATCGATCTGAACATCACACTGGCCATTACCGCGCTGGTGTGGCTGAGCGCCAAGCTTCTGCTGGCCCGGTTCGGCAGCAAGGTCGACTTCTCGGTGCAGCTCACGCTGCTGAACGGGTTGTTCGCCCTGATCGTCCTGTCCCCGGCCGCCGTCGCACTGCATCAGTTTCTGCTGATGCGGGAAGTTGTCCCGCCCGCCCTGTCCGTCAATCTGGCCGACTATGCCGTCTCGCAATACCTGCGTGGCGGCATTGCCATTCCGGCGGAGGACTTTCAGTCCCTGCTTGGACTGCGCATGCGCCTCAGCGACAGCATCCTGACACTCAGCCCGGGCTTCGGGGCCGGCATCGCGCTGGCGCTGCTGGCGGGCTTTACCTATTTTGCCGCAAAGCTCGCCGTCAGCTTCGTCAAGCTTTACCGCATGCTGGCCACCTGCCACGCCTGGCACAGCAACGGCCGGGTGCATCTTCTGCTCTCCGACCATGCGCTGGTGGCGTTTTCCGCCCGCGGGCTGCGCCGTCACTATGTGGTAATCCCGTCCGACCTCCTGACACAGCCGGACGATCTGAAACTGGTGCTGAAGCATGAGCTGCAGCATCTGCGCCAGGGCGACGTTGCCTGGGAAATCGGCCTGGAGGTGCTGCGGCCGTTCTTCTTCTGGAACCCGTTCTTCTATATCTGGAAGTCCGAGGTGGAACGCCTGCGTGAACTCGCCTGCGACCAGAAGGTTGCCGAAAACGCCCATGTGGACCTGCGGTCCTATTGCATGTGCCTGCTGCGCGCCGCCCAGGCGGGTCTCCGGAAACGCAAGGAACTCGCCGGTCGCGACCGGTCCAGCGGCATTGCCGCCGTCGCGCTTCTGGAAGTCCAGGACAAGCTGCTGCGCCGCTCGCCGGCCCAGAAGCTGCGCCGCCGGGTGGAGGCGCTGCTGGTCACCAACCGTATCCGGCCGCATTGGGGCGTCACCTGCCTTGCCGTGATGCCGATGGTCGCGGTGATCTTCCTGACGGCCCTGTCGATCCAGAAACCGGCCGACTGGAGCCAGGACCGGCTGATGCTGTCGGCCATCATCAATCTGGAACGCCTGGAAACCCGCAATGGCGCCATGGAGCTGCTGCAAACGGCAAGCAGCTTTGGTGAGCGCCCGCTGCGTTGACCAAGTCTGAGAATGCCCCGGAGGGGATGCCCCTCCGGGGCATTTTTCTTTCCAAGACCGGTCCCGCTTGATTTCGGCCGCCAAAGCGGGTCTGAAGGAACCAGTCAGTTCCAGAGTTCCTGAAGCGTGCCGGACACCAGTCTTTCCATCACTGCCAGGTCCATAAGGATCAACGGCCTCGTCCAGGGCGTCGGCTTCCGGCCGTTCGTGTGGACGCTCGCGAACGAGCTTGGTCTCTGCGGTACCGTGCGGAACGATGGTGCAGGCGTCCTGATCGAGGTGCAGGGTCCGGCGCACGCGCTTGAGCGTTTTTTGGACGGTCTCTGTCAGCAAACACCGGTGCTTGCCCGGATAAAGAAGGTGGAAATCACCGATCTGCCGGTTACAGGATCTGACGAAGGGTTCCGTATCCTCACCAGCGGGCAGGGACCCGTGGCAACCGGTGTTGTGCCCGATGCCGCCACATGTCCGGCCTGTCTCGCCGATATCCGCAATCCCGCCGACCGGAGGCAATCCTACGCCTTCACCAATTGCACCCATTGCGGTCCGAGACTGTCGATCCTGCGGCACATTCCCTACGACCGCGCATCGACGTCCATGGCGGCCTTCCAGATGTGCGCGGTCTGCGAAGAGGAATACGAAGACCCGGCCGACCGTCGCTTCCACGCCCAGCCGGTTGCGTGTCCCGAATGCGGTCCCAGGCTCTGGTTCGAGGAGGCCGATGGCCATCGGATGTCCGGCAATCCCGTGAAGCTTGCAACGGCAAGGCTGAAGGCTGGTGCGATCCTGGCGATCAAAGGCCTTGGCGGGTTTCAGATCGCGGTCGATGCGTCGAACGAAGCGGCTGTCGCCGAGCTTCGCCGCCGCAAGCACCGACCGGCCAAGCCACTCGCGTTGATGGCCGGAGATGTCGATCAGATCCGGCAATACGCCCGTGTCAGCGAAGCTGAAGCGGAGCTTCTCAAGAGCCCGGCAGCCCCTATCGTTCTTCTGCGGAAATCGGGACCAGAACTTTCGGAAAGCGTTGCCGGTGGTTTCGACAGGCTCGGTTTCATGCTGCCGAATACGCCCCTGCACCACCTGCTGATGGCGGAACTGGACGGGCCCATCGTGCTGACCTCGGGAAACCTTTCAGACAACCCGCAGGAGACGGACAATGCGGCCGCGCGGCTGAACCTTGCCGGGATCGTCGACGGTTTCCTGATGCACGACCGGGAGATCCTCAACCGGCTCGACGACAGCGTCGTGCGCATCGACCGGGCTGGTCCCGCCATTCTGCGCCGGGCGCGCGGCTACGCACCAGCGCCGGTCCGGCTGAAGGTCGAATTTGAAACGGCACCCCGCATCCTTGCTCTTGGCGGCGAGCTGAAATCCGCGTTCTGCCTTTTAAACGGCCGCGATGCGATCCTGTCGCAGCATATCGGCGATCTGGAAAACGCACCGACGCTGGCGGACTACAGGAAGATGCTGCGGTTCTATCTGGACCTCTTCCAGTTCAAACCCGAGCTCGTCGCCGTCGATGCCCATCCGCAATATCTGTCGACGCAACTGGGCGATCAGCTTGCAAGGGAGATGGACGTTCCGCTGATGCGGGTGCAGCACCATCATGCCCATCTTGGTGCCTGCCTCGCCGAACAGGGCAGCGAGATGGGCGGGGAGGTTTTCGGCATCATTCTGGACGGTCTCGGCTGGGGGGTGGACGGTACGGGCTGGGGCGGGGAGATCGTGAAAGGCGGTCTTCGCGGCTTTGAGAGGGTGGGGCATTTTCAGCCCGTGGCGCTGCCGGGTGGTGCAGCGGCGATCCGCGAGCCATGGCGGAACCTTGCCGCGCAGCTCCTTGCGGCCTTCGGTCCGGATTACCGGGAACAACTCGTTGGAACCGGGCTCGAGGTGCGGTTCGCCGGCCGATCATCGACTATGCTCGACGAGATGATTGCCAAAGGCATCAATGCGCCGCTGTCTTCTTCTGCCGGACGCCTTTTCGATGCAGTAGCCGCCGCGCTCGGCCTTTGTCCGGACCGGCAGAACTTCGAGGGGGAGGCGGCCATGCGGCTGGAAGCGCTGGCGGCTGCAGCCTTGGGCGACGAGGTTGGGTATCCGCTGGACGTCACACAGTCCCCGGCTGCGGTTCTTTCCTTCCGGTCTCTCTGGACGGCGCTGCTGCGGGATCTTCGCGCAGGTGTGCCGGCGGAAATCATCTCCGCCCGGTTTCATCTCGGCCTGATCGACAGCCTTGTCCGTGCACTACCGGTGGCGGGCGCGAAAACGTCCGATGCCGTGGCGCTTTCCGGCGGCGTCTTCCAGAATGCCGTCCTGCGTGACGGCCTGACGGAACGGCTTGAGGCGGAGGGCTTCAGGGTGCTCAACCATAGGCAAGTTCCGGCCAATGACGGCGGCCTGGCGATCGGACAGGCGGTGATTGCGGCTGTGCAGGCAGAGAGCCGAACTCTGTCGAACTGAGCTTGGGACTAGCTCGCTGCCTCATCCTGAGGAGCTTGGCAAAGCCAAGCGTCTCGAAGGATGGGCAACAAACTCAGAGCAAGCGGCCCATCCTTCGAGAAGCCGCCAGGGCAGCTCCTCAGGATGAGGTTTGCTGGGGTGGCAGGCATTTGAGGGAGTTGCCGTCCCACTCGGTCTGATCGCTTTAGCACCCGGTCCCTGCCCCGATTTTGTGCAGGTTGATCTTTCTCAAAGACGGGTTGCCACAACTTTGGGAGCGTGAAGGTCTCGAGAGATTTCACAGGTCTGTTGCGGACCATGGTCATCATGTGATGCAGTCCGAGTTGGTCTCAAATCGATTTAACGATCGGGGCGCGACGCCTGGCAGTTGTGGAGAGGGATGCCATGGACAATGGCCACAAGTCCGGCAACGGGGTTGCGACGGCGGCGTGCGATGTCGCGCCGGTGCCGGAAGCGGAGATCTTTGCGATCTGCTCGGCTTTCGGCAACGACAGGCACAGGATGCTGGACATCCTGCGCGAGGTGCAGGACCGCTACCGCTGCATTGCGCCTTCGACAATGGACCACATTGCCACCGCCACTGGCCTCACTCGGATCGAGGTCGAAGGGGTTGCGAGCTTCTATTCCTTCCTGTCGTTGACGCCGAAGGGCCGGGTCACGATCCGGCTTTGCGACGATATCGTCGACCGGTTTTCAGGACTCGAAGAAGTTACCGGCGTCTTCGAGAAAGTTCTGGGCATCAAGATCGGACAAACATCTGCCGACGGCGCCTTCTCGCTGGAAGTGACGCCCTGCATCGGCATGTGCGACCAGGCTCCCGCCGCCATGATCAACGACATCGTCCTGACCAGGCTGACACCGAAGAGTGCCCGCGCTGCTGCCGAGGCTTTGAAGGCGGGACAGCACCCGGAGCTCCTCGTCAGCGAGCGCTTCGCGGTGTTGACGCCGCATGAGCGGGCGTTGCACATGGTCGACAACAGCATTCGCCATGCGGGGGAAGTGTTGCTAGGGCCGGTGCCGCTGGATGCGGGTCTTTCGAAGGCAGTTTCGCTGACGCCGTCGCAGATCATCACGGCGATCGAGGAGAGCGGCCTGCGCGGCTGCGGCGGCGCCGGGTTCACGACGGGACGCAAATGGCGTTTTGCCGCCGGTGAGCGTTCCGAGAAACACTTCGTGCTCTGCAATGCCGACGAGGGCGAGCCCGGCACCTTCAAGGACCGCGTGCTGCTGACCGAACGGCCGCATCTTCTGATCGAAGGCATGACCATCGCGGCCAGAGCGGTCGGCGCGCGCGAGGGCATCCTTTATCTGCGCGGCGAATATGTCTACCTGCGCGAACATCTGCTTCAGGTCCTGGACGAGCGCCGCCAGCGTGGCTTGCTGGGGAAGGATATTCTTGGCGTCAAAGGCTTCGACTTCGATGTCCGGCTTCAGTTGGGGGCAGGGGCCTATATCTGCGGTGAAGAGGGCGCCCTGATCAGCTCCTGCGAAGGGCTGCCGGGCGAGCCGAAGACCCGTCCGCCCTTTCCGGTCAACCGCGGTTATCTCGGCTATCCGACGGTGGTCAACAATGTCGAGACCTTCTGCCACGCGGCACGCATTCTCGATCGCGGGGCTGCCTGGTTCCATACCATGGGCACGGAAGGGTCTCACGGCACCAAGCTCTTTTCCATCTGTGGCGATTGCCTCAACCCGGGCATCTACGAGCTGCCCTATGGCCACAGTGTCTGGGACATCCTGGATATGGCGGGAGGGCAGGATGCGGCCGCCGTGCAGGTCGGCGGGCCGAGCGGCACCATGATTGCCCGCGACAGCTTCGACCGCAAACTCACTTTCGACGATCTCGCTACGGGTGGCGCCATCATCATCTTCAACGGTGCGCGCAACATCCTGGAGATCGTCGAGTACTACATGTCCTTCTTCGTGCATGAGAGCTGCGGCTATTGCACGCCCTGCCGGGTGGGCAACGTCTTCCTGCAAAAGGCGATCGCCAAGTTCCGCAGGGGCCTCGCGAACGCGGAGGACATCGACTACCTGAAAGACCTGTCCGGAACCATCATCGAGACGAGCCGTTGCGGCCTCGGCATGACCTCGCCCAACCCTATCCTGACGACGCTCAAGAATTTCCCGCTCGTCTATTCGGCGATGATCAAGCCGAGCAAGGACGGCATCCGAGACACGTTCGACATCCAGTCGGCCATCGATGGCGCGCGCAAGATCGCCAAGCGCCGCTCCTATATCTTCGACAAGGATTTCTCCCAATGAGTGGCACCAAGAAGGAGACCGGCTTTTCCTTCACCATCGACGGGGTCGAGGTGACGGCTTATGCCGGCCAGACGATCATGGAGGCCGCCGACGAGGCAGGGGTCTATATCCCGCGCCTGTGCGATCACGAAGGCCTGCGTCATCAAGGCAGCTGCCGGGTATGCACGGTGAAGGCGGGCGGGCGCAGCGTTGCCGCCTGCACCCAGCCGGCAGCCCCCGGCCAGGCGGTCGAGAACGAGACGCCGCATCTGACCAAGATGCGCCGGGATCTCGTTGAGATGCTGTTCCACGAGGGCAATCATCTCTGCCCGATTTGCGAGGCGAGCGGCAATTGCGAATTGCAGGCGATGGCCTACCGGCTCGACATGACGGAAGCCACGAAGTTTCCCTATCTGGAACCCTGCCGGGCGCTTGATGCGTCTCACCCGGATATTGCCCTCGACACCAACCGCTGCATTTCTTGCGGGCGCTGCATCCGCGCCAGCCAGGACGTCGATAGCAAGGGCATCTTCGGCTATGTCGGCCGCGGCATTCACCGCCGCGTCGCCGTCAATGGCGAGAACCTTGCCGATACCGACGCCGAGGTGACGGATCACGCGATCAGCGCCGAGGTCTGCCCGGTCGGCTGCATCATCCGCAAGCGCGTCGGCTTCACTGTCCCGATCGGCGAGCGGGAATTCGATCGTGGGCTCATCGGCCACGAGATCGAGGAGAAGCGCAAATGAGCGAGTTGCCCAAGGCAAGGATCGCGACCGCCTCGCTTGCCGGCTGCTTCGGCTGCCACATGGCGATCCTCGACATCGACGAGCGGCTGATCGAGCTGATGAAGCTGGTGGACGTGGACCGCTCGCCGCTGACCGACAAGAAACGCTTCACCCAGCGCTGCGACATCGGCATCATCGAGGGTGGCTGCTGCAACGAGGAGAACGTGCATGTGCTGCACGATTTCCGGCGCAATTGCGATGTGCTGATCGCGCTCGGCCAATGCGCTATCATGGGCGGCCTGCCGGCCATGCGCAATGCGATCATGCATTCCGACGCGCCTTTGCGCGAGTGCCTGGACGAGGCCTATATCACCGGCAAATACATCCGCAACACGACGCACAACGTGCCCAACGACCCGGCCCTGCCGCTGCTGCTGGACGAGGTCTATCCCTGTTCGCAGGTGGTGGAGATCGACTATCAGATTCCGGGCTGCGCGCCGAGCGGCGACATCATCTTCGACACGCTGGCAAAGCTGCTGACGGGCAAGTTCCGCGGCTTTGAACGCGACATGATCAAGTTCGACTGAGGCGGGAGGTCGATATGAGTGAACCCAGACTGATAGAAATCTCGCCGGTCACCCGCGTGGAAGGCCATGGCAAGGTCACCATTCATCTCAATGCCGAGAACGAGGTCGACGAGGCCCGGCTGCACATTGTCGAGTTCCGCGGTTTCGAACGTTTCATTCGAGGCCGGCTGATGTGGGAAGTGCCGGTCATCGTGCAGCGGCTCTGCGGCATCTGCCCGGTCAGCCATCATCTGGCGGCCGCCAAGGCGATGGACATGATCGCCGGTGTGGACCAGCTCACACCGACGGGCGAAAAGATGCGCCGGCTGATGCATTACGGCCAGGTGATGCAGTCGCACGTGCTGCATTTCTTCCATCTGGCGGCGCCGGACCTGCTCTTCGGCTTCGGAGCGCCTGCGGAAAAACGCAACATCTTCGAGGTGATCAAGGAGCAGCCGGAACTCGGAAAGCGGGCCGTCCTGATGCGCAAATACGGCCAGGAAATCATTGAGGCAACAGCGGGCAAGAAGGTGCATGGCACCGGCGCCATACCGGGCGGCATCAACCGCAATCTGCCCATCGAGCGGCGGGATCATTTCCTTGCCTCCATCGACCAGATGATCGAATGGGCGCAGGACGCGGTAAAGCTGGCGCGGGACTACACGCTGGAGCATGAGGAGCTCGTCGCCGAGTTCGGCTCCTTCCCGTCCAACTATATGTCTCTTGTCAGGGAAAGCGACGGCGCGCTGGATCTCTATCACGGCAACTTGCGGGCCCTCAGTTCGACCGGCGACATGATCTTCGACCAGGTGCCTTACACGAAATACCACGAACTGATCGTCGAGGACGTGCGCTCCTGGTCCTACATGAAATTCCCCTTCATCAAGACGCTTGGTCCGGATGCGGGCTGGTACCGGGTCGGGCCGCTTGCGCGCATGAACACGGCCGCCTTCATCGACACACCGCTGGCAAATGCCGCGCTTCAAGACCTGAAAGCCGTCACCAGCGGCACGCCGAACAACTCGACACTGGCCAACCACTGGGCCCGGATGATCGAGGTGCTGCACTGTGTCGAAAAGATCTTGGAGTTGCTCAACGATCCGGACCTGCAGGGCACGGACCTCATCGCAACGGGCGACCGGCGGGAAGAGGGCATCGGCGTGATCGAAGCGCCGCGCGGCAACCTCATCCATCACTACAAGGTCGACGAGAACGACCAGGTCACCTACTGCAACCTGATCGTCTCGACGACGCACAACAACGAGGGCATGAACCGGGCGGTGAAGGACGTCGCCGTCAAGCATCTCTCCGGCAAGGAGCAGATAACCGAGGGCATGCTCAACCATGTCGAAGTGGCGATCCGCGCCTATGACCCCTGCCTCTCCTGCGCCACCCACGCCCTCGGCCAGATGCCGCTGCAGGTGGAGCTGTTCGATTCGGATGGCGCACTGGTCGACAGCCGGACGCAGTGTGTTTGACATGACATCCCCTCCTTCTGTCATCCCGGACGAAGCGAAGCGGAGATCCGGGACCGGTGAGCCCGGAACTCTCCTTCGGCAACAGAGGATCGGAGAGGATTGTGGCTCCCCGGTCCCGGCTCGCGCTGCGCTTGGCCGGGATGACGATGGAGGGGGCGCGAGCTTCGACCGCTCTTACAGGATCTCAAGTTCGGGGACACTCTCATGCTGCTGATCGGTTACGGCAATCCGGGGCGGGGGGATGACGGGTTGGGACCTGCATTCTCCGAAGGCATGGCCGCACGCGGATTGCCGGGGCTTGAGGTCGATACCGATTATCAGCTCGTTGCCGAACATGCGCTGGCAATCTCTGAACATGATCTGGTGATCTTCGCCGATGCGGAAATCGGCGGGAGCGAAGCCTATTCTTTCCGGGAAATCCAGCCGGGTGCGCCTGAAGTGCTCGGCAGCCACAGCCTGGTTCCGGAAACAGTGCTGGCGTTGTGCGAGACGCTCTACGGTTTACGGCCGAAGGCCTATGTGCTCGGGATTTCCGGATACGACTATGGTGAAGTGAAGGAGGGTCTGTCTGACCTGGCTGCCACAAATCTCTCCAAAGCCGAAGGCTTCTTTCTAGAATGGTTAGCCGGCGTATCTTCCTTAGCGTCGGAGGTCGCCGATGCATGAGATGTCGCTCTGCGAGAGCATCCTCGATATCCTGAAAGACCAGGCGAAGAAGGACAGTTTCAGCCGGGTGACCCGCGTTCTCGTCGATATCGGCCCGCTCTCCTGCGTCGAGCCGGAAGCGCTGCAGTTCGGGTTCGACGTGGTGATGAAAGGCTCGCTTGCCGAAGGCGCCGTGCTGGAGATCGCGCGGCCGCCCGCAGAAGCCCTGTGTCTTACCTGTTTCAAAACCGTCCCACTGAAGGACCGGTTCGATTGTTGTCCCAAATGCGGCTCGCAAGCCCTGCAGGTCGTCAGCGGCGAAGAGCTGAAAATCCGGGAACTGGAGGTGGTGTGATGTGTACGGTTTGCGGTTGCTCCCACGATCATGAACACGGGCCGGAGCATGAGCATGGACATGAGCACGGTCACGTGCATTTCGGCGAAGGCGAGGCGGGTGTTTCCGTTGCCGGCATGAGCCAGGCGCGGCTGATCAGGATCGAGGCGGATATTCTCGGCAAGAACAATGACTATGCCGCGCAGAACCGGGAGGTTTTTGCAAAGAAGGGCGTCACTGCTCTGAACCTCGTTTCCAGTCCGGGCTCCGGCAAGACGGCACTGCTGGTCGAGACCCTGAAGCAGCTCCGTGGCAAGGTTCCGGCAGCCGTCGTCGAGGGCGACCAGCAGACCTCGAACGATGCCGACCGGATCCGGGAGACCGGTGCGCCGGCGTTCCAGATCAACACCGGCAAGGGCTGTCATCTCGACGCGCACATGGTTGGTCATGCGCTGGAAAAGCTGCCGCTCGACGAAGGCTCGGTGCTCTTCATTGAAAATGTCGGCAATCTCGTCTGCCCGGCCGGGTTCGATCTCGGCGAAGCCCACAAGGTGGTCATCCTGTCGGTGACGGAAGGCGAGGACAAGCCGCTGAAATATCCGGATATATTTGCGAAGTCCGATCTCATGATCCTCAACAAGACCGATCTTCTGCCCCATCTTGATTTCTGCGTCGGCGCAGCAATCAAAAACGCCCGGCGGATCAATCCGAAGATCCAGGTGCTGCAGGTGTCCGCCCGCACAGGCGACGGCATGGAGAGCTGGCTTTCCTGGCTGGACGGGGCGATGAAAATGCAGGCGGCGGGCGCACGCGGCCTCGCTGCCGAATAGGAGAATTCAGCCATGTGTCTTGCCATCCCCGCAAGGGTCGTTTCCGTCGACGGTGACGACATGGCGACCGTCGCCCTGGAGGGCATTCGCAAGCCGGTCTCGACCGCGTTGCTGGATGAGGTCGCCGTCGGTGATTATGTGCTCGTCCATGTCGGCTATGCGCTGCACAAGCTGAGCGAAGAAGAGGCCGAACGGACCCTGCAGCTGATGGCCGAAGCCGGTGTGCTCGCCGAAGAGCTGGAGGAGATGGCCGGCACAGAGGGGGCGGGCGCATGAAGTATATCCGCGAATTCCGGGACGGCCGGCTGGCGCAGAAGCTAGCAACGGCCATTCGCCGCGAAGCCGATCCGAAGCGCCGCTATCACTTGATGGAATTCTGCGGCGGCCATACGCATGCGATCTTCCGCTATGGCGTCCAGGACATGGTGCCGGAGAACGTCGACTACGTGCACGGCCCCGGCTGTCCGGTCTGCGTCCTGCCGGTGCGGCGGCTGGACGATGCGGTCGAACTGGCACTGAAGCAGAACGTCATCCTCACCACCTATGGCGACATGATGCGGGTGCCGGGCACAAAGCAGAAAAGCCTCATCCGCGCGAAGGCCGAGGGCGCGGACATCCGCATGGTCTATTCCACCCAGGATGCGTTGAAGATCGCGCGGGGAAACCCGGACCGGCAGGTCGTCTTCTTCGCCATCGGCTTCGAGACCACGACACCGCCGACAGCAGTCGCAATCCTGCAGGCCAAGGCGGAGGGCCTGAAAAATTTCTCCGTCTTCTGCAATCACGTGCTGACGCCGCCGGCAATCGCCCATATCGTCAACGCACCTGCCGAACCGGGAGAAAAACCGGTCAAGATCGATGGCTTCCTGGGCCCCTCGCATGTCAGCTCGGTGATCGGCTGGGAACCTTATGAGCCCGCGGCAAGAGATTTCAGGAAACCTGTCGTCATTGCCGGCTTCGAACCCCTCGACGTGATGCAGTCGACCCTGATGCTGATCCGCCAGATCAACGAGGGCCGGCACGAGGTGGAGAACCAGTACACCCGCGTCGTGACCCGGGAAGGCAATCGCAAGGCTCAACGCCTCGTCGACGAGGTGCTGGAACTGCGCCGGACCTTCGAGTGGCGAGGGCTGGGATATGTGCCCGACAGCGCCCTGAAGATCCGCGCGACATTTTCCGAGTTCGATGCGGAGGAGCGCTTTGCGCTGACGCCGAAGGAATCGCGTGAGGTGAAGTCCTGCGAGTGCCCGGCCATCCTGCGCGGCGTCAAGAAGCCGACCGAGTGCAAGCTCTTCGGCACGGTCTGCACGCCGGAAAACCCGATGGGAGCCTGCATGGTCTCCTCGGAAGGAGCGTGCGCCGCCTACTGGACCTATGGCCGCAAGCGCGAAACGGTCGCCGCCGCCAAGGGAGCTGCCGCGTGACCAGCATGGATCCGCAAGCCAAATTCAGGACCGGCGCGGTCGACATGACCCATGGTGGTGGTGGCCGTGCCATGGCGGAGCTGATCGAGGACCTGTTTCACCGGCATCTGAAGAACCCGATTCTCGATCAGGGCCATGACGCCGCCGTGCTCGACGTGCCGCCGGGCCGGCTGGTGATGTCGACCGATGCCCATGTGATCTCTCCGCTGTTCTTTCCGGGCGGCGATATCGGCTCGCTTGCCGTCCATGGCACCCTGAACGACGTGGCGATGGCCGGTGCAAGGCCGGTCTCGCTCACGGCCAGTTTCATTCTGGAGGAGGGCTTTCCGCTCGCCGATCTGGAGCGGATCGTGATGTCCATGGCCCGCGCCGCGAGGGAGGCCGGTGTGCCGGTGGTCTCAGGCGACACCAAGGTGGTGGAAAAGGGCAAGGGCGATGGCGTCTTCATCACCACCAACGGCATCGGTGTGCTGCCGGAAGGCGTTGCGATTTCGCCCAAGGCCGCCAGACCGGGTCAGGCGGTGCTGCTCTCCGGGACTATCGGCGATCATGGTGTCGCCATCCTGTCGAAGCGGGAGAACCTGGAGTTCGAAACGGAAATCCGCTCAGACAGCGCTGCCCTGCACGGACTTGTCGCGGAGATGATCGATACCGTCCCGGGCATTGCGGTCCTGCGCGATCCGACGAGGGGTGGGCTGGCAACGGCGCTGAATGAGATTGCGCATGCCTCCGGTGTCGGTGTGATGCTGCAAGAGAGCGCGGTCCCCGTCAGCCCGGATGTGGAAGGGGCCTGCGAGCTGCTGGGGCTCGACCCGCTTTATGTCGCCAACGAAGGCAAGCTGATCTGCATCTGCGAGGCTTCGGATGCGGACAGGCTGCTGGAGGTGATGCGCGCGCATCCGCTTGGGAAACAGGCGGCTAAAATCGGCGAGATCGTCGAGGATGAAGACCGCATGGTCGTCATGCGGACAGGCTTCGGCGGCATGCGGGTGGTTGACTGGCTCTCGGGCGAGCAACTGCCGCGGATCTGCTGAAAGGACCGAACAGAACCTGCGCGATCAGTTTCAGATATCCGGTCCCATCGCCCGGCCTTCGGTGGTCGGGTCGATGTCGTTGCGGAGTTTTTCCAGCGCCCGCATGCGCTCCTGGGCCCGTTGCTGGTTCTCGCGGGTGACGCCGGCAATCAGCACTTCGGCGATAGCCATCAGGGCAAGTGAACTGTCCCAGGGCGAGGGCACGGCAACACGGGCCGGCAGGACAAAGCTGGCGATGCGGCCGACGGGCGACATCCAGCTGTCGGTGACGAGCGCCACCGTCGCGCCCTGGCGGGCGGCGGCTTCCGCGAACTGGATGATCTCCGCCTGGTAGCGGCGGATATCGAAGACGACGACGACGTCTTTGGAGCCGATGCCGATCAACTGGTCAAGCCAGTTGCCCTGCTGCCCGGCGACGTGATTGACGTTGGGCCGGACGATCCTCAGATGCGCCGCCATGTAACGGGCAAGACCATCGGTGAAGCGGCCGCCGATGAGGTGCACGGTCTTGCGTTCGTCCGAGAGCAGTTTGATCAGGCCGGTGAGCTCGCCCTTCGGCAGATGGGCAAACGTCTCGCGGACATTCTCCAGCAGCTGGCTGACATGCGGGTCGCCGACCGGGTCGCCCTCCATGTTGGCGCTGCGCGCCAGGGGCGAGTTCAACTGGCTTTCAAGCTCGCTGCGCAGTTTCCTCTGGAACTCCGCAAATCCGGGAAACCCGAGCCGTCCGATGAAGCGCAGGATGGTCGGCGAACTGACGCCGGCAGCTTCTGCAAACTGAGCAACGGTGCCAAGCCCCTGCATTGGGTAATTGGCCATCAGGGCATGGGCCGCTTTCTTTTCCGTCGCGGTGAATTCGTCCAGTCGGTCGCGGATGTCTTCCAGAAGAGGGCGTTCCATGGGCGTCGGCCTGTTTCCATTCGATGCCGCCGAATTTCATTTGACAGCGGTGGCATTCTGCGTATCAAATATTACAGAACTTAGTTAAGTCGGCAATCCTGTAATAAACATTACAAGAAACAGGGCCGATCTTTCAGGGAGTTGGGAATGGGAGCAGGTCCCCAGGCTGGAGGAATGACCCGGGCCGTCGCCGTAGAGAATGCGGAAGGCGCTGGTCCTTTCGTCTTTGTCTGCGACCACGCCTCGAATTTTCTTCCGCCCCCCTATGATACGTCCCTCGGCATCACCGAGGCGGACAAGAGCGCCCATATCGCGTGGGACCCGGGTGCGCTTGGCGTTGCCAGAGGGCTTTCCAAAAGCCTCGATGCGCCGCTTGTCTACACCACCGTTTCAAGGCTGATCATCGACTGCAACCGCGAGGAAGACCGCGCCGATCTGATCCCTTGCCTCAGCGAGGTGACCGAGATCGCCGGCAACCGCGACCTGAGCGCGGAGGAAAAGGCTTTCCGCATCGGTCTGGCCCACCGGCCGTTTCACGAAACGATCGACAGGCTGATCACGGAGCGCCTGGAAAAGGGCCTGCCGACAGCCGTGGTGTCGATCCATTCGTTCACACCGGTCTACAAGGGCCGGTCCCGGCCCTGGGAGATCGGCCTGATTTCGGACAGCGACCGGCGTCTGGCCGATCCGGTCCTTGCGGATCTGAAACGGCAGGGAGAACTGACCGTCGGCGACAACGAGCCCTATGCGCCGTCCGACGGCGTCTACTATACGATCCATCGTCACGGCGAGGACAGGCAGCTGCCCTGCCTGATGATCGAGATCCGCAACGACGAAGTGACGACGGCAGCCGAAGAAGACCGCTGGAGCGATCTGCTGGCGCCGATGCTGGCGCGGGCCGCGCAAGCGGCATCGAGCGCCCGTGCGGGAGGTGCCCGTGCTTAAGGTTGTCCGCGCCTATATCCATGTCGTCGACGGCTTCAACCGCGGTCTCGGCAAGATCATCATGTGGGGCGTCTTCGTCATGGCGGCGATCCTCTTGTGGTCGTCGATCTCCAAGTCGTTCTTCAATCCCTCTCTCTGGACGCTGGAAGTCGCCCAGTTCGCAATGGTCGCCTACTACATCCTCGGCGGGCCCTATTCGATCCAGATGGGGTCAAATGTGCGCATGGACCTTTTCTATGCGGAATGGAGCGCGAAGAAGAAGGCCTGGTTCGACGCCTTCACCGTGCTGCTGCTGATGTTCTATCTCGGCGTCCTGCTTTACGGGGCACTGAATTCCACCGCCTATTCCCTCGGCTATTTCGGCAAGGATTCCATCGGCTTCTGGTGGGATCTGCTGGTCACCTTCGTTACCGGCGGGCCGGAAGCCGCAAGCGAAAAACTCGGTTACATCGAGCGCAGTCCGACCGCCTGGCGGCCGTATCTGTGGCCGGTCAAGGTCATCATGATTTTTGGGTTCTTCCTGATGCTGCTGCAGGTCTTTTCAGAGTTTCTGAAAGATATCGCCCGGATCAAGGGAGTGACGCTCTGATGTCGTATGAGATGATCGCTCTCCTGATGTTCTCGTCGATGATGCTGATGCTCCTGACGGGGCAGCGCGTCTTCGGCGCCATCGGCGGTATTGCCGCGATCGCGGCGCTGTGCCTTTGGGGCACCGGCGGCGGCGACATTCCGTTCTCCGCCGCCATGAAACTCATGAAATGGTATCCGCTGCTGACGCTGCCGATGTTCATCTTCATGGGCTACATCCTGTCGGAGACCAAGATCGCCGACGATCTCTACCGGATGTTCCATGTCTGGATGGGGCCGGTGAATGGCGGCCTCGCTATCGGCACGATCCTGCTGATGGTGCTGATCTCGGCCATGAACGGCCTGTCGGTCGCCGGCATGGCCATCGGTGCCACCATCGCGCTGCCCGAACTCCTGAAGCGTAAATACGACAAGCGAATGGTGACCGGCGTGATCCAGGCCGGGTCGTCGCTCGGGATCCTCGTGCCGCCGTCGGTGGTGCTGGTCCTCTATGCCATGATCGCCCGCGCACCGGTCGGCCAGCTCTGGCTGGCGGGTATCGTCCCGGGCCTGATGATGGCCGGCATGTTCGTCGTCTACATCTATATCCGCTGCAAGGCGAACCCCGAGCTCGGCCCAGCCCTCAGCGCGGAAGAGCGCGCGGCGTCAGCGGATGAAAAGTACCATCTGCTGCTGGCGGGCATCCTGCCTCTTGTGATCTTCGCGGCCATGATGGTGCCCTTCGTCATGGGCTATACCAGCCTGGTCGAAGCCTCCGCCATCGGGGCGCTGACTGCGCTGCTCGCGGCCATCTTCCGCCGCCGGCTGACGATGGACATCCTGATCCTCTGCCTGAAGAACACGCTCGGCATCTCGTGCATGTTCATGTGGATCATCCTGGCGGCCCTCGGCTTCGGGGCGGTGTTCGACGGGTTGGGCGCGGTCAAGGCGATCGAGAACCTCTTCACCGAACAGCTCGGCCTGTCTCCCTGGATGATCCTGATCCTGATGCAGCTCTCGTTCCTGGTGATGGGCACGTTCCTCGACGACACCGCCATGCTGGTGATCGTGGCACCGCTCTATGTGCCGCTGGTGGCGACGCTCGACCTCGGCATGCCGGCGGGCGAGGTGCTGATCTGGTACGGCGTGCTTTATACGATCACCACCCAGATCGCCTATATGACGCCGCCCTTTGGCTACAACCTCTTTTTGATGCGGGCTATGGCGCCCAAGGAAGTCACCATGCGCGACATCTACGGCTCGATCACGCCGTTTGTCGGTGTGATGATCCTGGCGCTGGCGCTCGTGATGACTTTCCCGCAAATCGCGCTGTGGCTGCCGGACCTGGTGTACGGCAGATAGCGGAGGAAACGGGACAACAAGAACAACGTCCGGAGGAAACGGAGTTGGACTGCGGAACCACGAGAGCCGGAAAACGGCCCAACCGCTGACGCTGAAGCTGAAACTGAAACTTAGGGGAACTTGAGATGACCAACAGACGTGAGTTTCTGAAAAAAGCCGGTCTTGGCACTGCTGCCGCTGCCGGTGCAACCACCCTTGCGGCTCCGGCCGTGCATGGCCAGACGCAGATCAAGTGGCGCTTGCAGACTTATGCCGGTCCGGCGCTTGCCGAGCATGTGATCAAGCCGCATATCGATGCCTTCAACAAGGCCGCCAACGGCGAGATGGTGATCGAGCTCTACACCGCCGACCAGCTGGTGCCGACGGGCGAGCTTTTCCGTGCCATGCAGCAGGGCACCATCGATGCCGTGCAGTCCGACGACGACTCAATGGCGTCTCCGACGGAAGTCACCGTCTTCGGTGGCTACTTCCCGTTCGCCTCCCGCTATTCCCTCGACGTGCCGGTGCTGTTCAACCAGTATGGCCTGAAGGAAATCTGGGAAGAGGAATATGCCAAGGTCGGCGTGAAGCATATCTCCGCCGGTGCCTGGGATCCGTGCCACTTTGCCACCAAGGATCCGATCCGCTCGCTGAAAGACCTTGAAGGCAAGCGCGTCTTCACCTTCCCGACCGCCGGCCGCTTCATGGCCCAGTTCGGTGTCGTGCCGGTCACCCTGCCGTGGGAAGACATCGAAGTCGCCGTGCAGACCGGCGAACTCGACGGCATTGCCTGGTCGGGCATCACCGAGGATTACACCGTCGGCTGGGCGGATGTGACCAACTACTTCCTGACCAACAACATCTCCGGTGCCTGGGCAGGGTCCTTCTTTGCCAACCAGGAACGCTGGAACGAGCTGCCGGATCACCTGAAGGCTATGCTGCAGTTGGCCATGGACGCCTCCCATTACTATCGCCAGTGGTGGTACTGGGGCGGTGAGGCGAACCTGCGCGTCAATGGCACCAAGATGGAGCTGACCTCGATTCCGGATGCCGAATGGGCGACGGTGGAAGAAGCTGCGATGGCCTTCTGGGACGAGATTGCTGCTGAAAGCCCGACCAAGGCCAAGGTCGTCGAGATCTTCAAGAAATACAATCAGGACATGAAGAAGGCCGGCCGGCCTTACCGCTACTCCTGATAGAGGCCCGGCCGCGCCATCCTTAGGCAGGCGCGGCCATGACTACCGGTCCGGAGCGAACCCTCCGGACCGGGATTTTCGGACCAAGACAAACGATCCGCCTAACCTGGGAACACTCGCAAAATGCCTGGCAACCTGTCCTTCGATGCGCTGAAATCTCTCGTCTCTTCCGGAGAGATCGACACGGTGCTGACCTGCATTGTCGACATGCAGGGGCGTCTCATGGGAAAGCGTTTCCACGCCCAGCATTTTGTCGACAGCGCCTATCATGAGACCCATTGCTGCAACTACCTGCTGGCGACGGATCTCGAAATGTACACGGTCGAAGGCTATGCCTCGACCAGCTGGGCCGGCGGCTATGGCGACTATGTCATGAAGCCGGATCTGTCGTCGCTTCGCACCGTGCCGTGGCTGGAAGGCACCGCCATGGTGATGTGCGACGTGCTCGACCATCACACCCACAAGGACGTGCCGCATTCGCCGCGCGCCATGCTGAAGAAGCAGGTCGCAAGGCTGGCTGAACTCGGCCTGACGCCGATCATGGCGACCGAACTGGAGTTCTTCCTGTTCGAGAAGAGCTATGACGAGATGCGCAAGAGCGGTTTCCGCGACCTGGAGCCGATTTCCGGCTACAACGAGGATTACCACATCCTGCAGACCACCAAGGAAGAGGATGTCATGCGCCCGGTGCGCAACCACCTCTATGCCGCGGGCATTCCGGTGGAGAACACCAAGGGCGAGGCCGAGGCCGGCCAGGAAGAGCTCAACATCAAATATGCGCCGGCGATGGACACAGCCGAATATCATTCCATCGCCAAGCACGCGGTGAAGGAAATCGCCTGGGCGAAGGGCCGTTCCGCGTCGTTCCTGGCCAAGTGGCACCACACCCGCGTCGGCTCGTCCTCGCATGTGCACCAGTCGCTTTTCGACAAGGACGGCAACAACGTCTTCGTCGATCCCAAGGCCGAGCACGGCATGTCGGAGACGATGCGCCACTATGTGGCCGGGCTGATCAAATATGCGCCCGACTACACCTATTTCCTGGCGCCCTACATCAACAGCTACAAGCGCTTCCAGAAGGGCACCTTCGCGCCGACCAAGACCGTCTGGTCCATCGACAACCGCACCGCCGGTTTCCGGCTCTGCGGCGAGGGCACCAAAGGGCTCCGGATCGAGTGCCGCATCGGCGGTTCCGACCTCAACCCCTATCTGGCCCTTGCCGTGCAGATCGCGGCGGGCCTCAAGGGCATGGAAGAAAAGCTGGAGCTTGATCCGCCAACGACCGGCGACATCTACGATGCCCGCAAGGCCAAGGTGATTCCGCAGACCCTGCGCGATGCCCGCGAGACCATGCGCAAGTCGAAGTTCCTGCGCGATGCGTTTTCCGACCAGGTGATCGACCACTATGCCCGTGCTGCCGAATGGGAGCTGGAAGAGTTCGACAAGGTCGTCACCGATTACGAGATTGCCCGCGGCTTCGAGCGGGCGTAAGAGGCGATGAAGATGACAGCCAACACACCTCATCCTGAGGAGGACCTCTAGGTCCGTCTCGAAGGATGGCCGCTTGCTCCCGAGTTTGCCGCCCATCCTTCGAGACAGCGCTGCCGCGCTTCCTCAGGATGAGGTGTTGGTTTGAAACGCATTCAGAAACAACAGAGCCAACCACTTTCAAAAAAGCCGTCCGCAGAGGCGGTCTGAGAGGTTCAAAATGTCAGATGTGATCAAGCTGATTTCCCCGATCGACGGATCGGTCTATGCCGAACGCCCGGCGCTGGACGACGCAGGCGTTGACAAGGTGATGTCCACTGCCCGCACCGCGCAGCCGGGCTGGGCCGCGCTGCCGGTCGCCGAGCGCGTCGCCTATTGCCTGAAGGCGCTGGAAGCGCTGAAGGCGATGAATGCCGACGTCGTGCCGGAACTCGCCTGGCAGATGGGCCGGCCGGTCCGCTTCGGCGGCGAAATGGGCGGCACCATCGAACGCACGGAATACTGCGCCAAGATTGCCGCGGACGCCCTTGCCGATATCGAGCGCACCGACAAGGCGGGCTTCAAGCGGTACCTGCGCCGCGTGCCGCTCGGCATCGTCATGGTCATCGCGCCGTGGAACTACCCGTTCATGACGGCAATCAACACCATCATGCCGGCACTGATGGCCGGCAACGTGATCGTTCTGAAACATGCCGCCCAGACGCTGCTGGTCGGCGAGCGCCTTGCCAAGGCCTTCGAGATCGCAGGCCTGCCGAAGGGCGTCTTCCAGAATATCGTGCTGACCCACCAGGGCACTGAAAAGCTGCTCGGGTCTGGTCTCGTCGACCATGTCAACTTCACCGGTTCCGTTGCCGGTGGCCGCGCCATCGAAAAGGCTCTGGCAGGCACGTTTGCATCTCTCGGGCTGGAACTTGGCGGCAAGGACCCGGCCTATGTGCGCGCCGATGCAGACCTCAACTATGCGGTCGAGAACCTGGTTGACGGCGCTTTCTACAATGCCGGCCAGTGCTGCTGCGGCATCGAACGCGTCTATGTGCATGAAAGCCTCTTCGACCGCTTCGTCGATGGCTTCGTCGACCTGACGAGCCAGTACAAGCTCGGCAATCCGCTGGACGAGGCTACCACGCTCGGCCCGATGGCCCAGGCCCGTTTCGCAGCGTGGGTACGCGAGCAGACGCAGGAGGCTCTGCGCAAGGGTGCCAAGGCCCATATCGACACCTCGAAATTCGAGGCCGACAAGGACGGCACGCCGTACCTGGCGCCGCAGGTGCTGACCGACGTCAATCACCAGATGTCGGTGATGCGCGAGGAAAGCTTCGGCCCGGTCGTCGGCATCATGAAGGTGAAGGACGACGAGGAAGCGCTGCAGTTCATGAACGACAGCCCCTACGGCCTCACCGCCTCGATCTGGACCGAGGACGCGCAGGCCGCTGCCGAGATCGGCGACCGGATCGAAACCGGCACTGTCTTCATGAACCGCTGCGACTACCTCGACCCGGCCCTCGTCTGGACCGGCGTCAAGGACACCGGCAAGGGCGCGGCCCTTTCCGAAATCGGCTTCCACAACCTCACCCGGCCGAAGTCCTTCCACTTCCGCCTGGAGCATTGAGGCCGAACTGACGAATGATCGAGCAAGCCCAGCCCTCTGAACTCCAATCGGAAACCAGAGACCTGGACTTGCTCCCCTCTCCCCCCTTGCGGGGGAGATGTCTCCGCAAGGAGACAGAGGGGGGTGCCAGCCCCTCGGAAAATTCGGCACTGGAATAAGCGCAGAGCCTGGTCACCCCCCTCTGTCAGCTTCGCTGACATCTCCCCCGCAAGGGGCGATGCCGAAGTTAGACGCCTGCCTCAGCTAGTGTGGCGACCTTAAAGAACCCGAGTTTCAAGACAACGAGACACCCATGAGCTCACTTCCTTCCGTCAACTGGTCCTACCCGACCTCCGTCCGTTTCGGAGCCGGCCGCATCAAGGAACTGCCGAAGGCCGTTCGCACCGCCGGCATGGCCAATCCGCTGCTCGTCACCGATCCGGGCCTTGCCGGCCTGCCGATGGTGGCCGAAGCCATCGCGAGCCTGAAGGCAGATGGCCTCAACGCCGCCGTCTTCTCCGACGTCAAGCCGAACCCGGTCGACAGCAACATCACCGCGGGTGTCGCCGCCTACAAGGCCGGCGGCCATGACGGCGTCATCGCCTTCGGTGGCGGCTCGGGCCTCGATGCGGGCAAGCTGATTGCCTTCATGTCCGGCCAGACCCGGCCTATCTGGGATTTCGAGGATATCGGCGACTGGTTTACCCGCGCCGATCCCGCCGGCATCGCACCGATTGTTGCCGTGCCGACAACGGCAGGCACCGGCTCCGAAGTCGGCCGTGCAGGTGTCGTAACCAACGAAGCGACCCACACCAAGAAGGTGATCTTCCATCCGAAGATGCTGCCGGCCGTTGTCATCTGCGACCCGGAGCTGACCGTCGGCATGCCGCGCTTCATCACCGTCGGCACCGGCATGGATGCGCTGGCACACTGCCTGGAGGCATACTCCGCGCCGATGTATCACCCCATGTCCGAAGGCATCGCGCTGGAAGGCATGCGGCTGGTCTTTGAAAACCTGCCGAAGGTCGTCGCCGACGGGGCTGACCTCGAAGCCCGCGGCCACCTGATGAGCGCTGCCGCCATGGGCGCGGTCGCCTTCCAGAAGGGCCTCGGCGCCATCCACTCGCTGTCCCACCCGGTCGGCGCGCTCTACGACACCCACCACGGCATGACCAACGCTGTCTTCATGCCCTATGTGCTGCAGTTCAACAAACCAGCCATCGAGCAGAAGTTCGAGCGTCTCGCCGGCTTCCTCGGTATTTCCGGCGGCTACCAGGGCGTCCTCGACGCCATCCTGAAGCTGCGCGAGGACCTCGGCGTGCCGCACACGCTGGCCGGCCTCAATGTCGACGACAGCAAGCGCGACCTCATCGCCGAAATGGCCATCGTCGATCCGACGGCCGGCGGCAACCCGGTGGAACTCACCAGGGACGGCGCGCTGGAAATTTTCGACAAGGCGCAGAGCGGGACTGTCTGAGGCTTCCGGATTTGAATAAGGAAGGCGCGCCGGGACCCGGCGCGCCTTTTTTGTTCCCCATATTCAACTTCTCCCTCGTCCTCCCGGCCAAGCGAAGCGCGAGCCGGGACCGGGGAGGCACATGCCTTTGCGTGTTACGAGCTTAAGTCGCCTGTCCCAGGCACCCCGGTCCCGGATCTCCGCTACGCTGCGTCCGGGATGACGATGGATGGGGGAGGCCATCTGGCGGCTTTCACTCCCTCAAATAAACTAGTTTTATCTCCTCAAGCCGCCCGCCTCATGCCGATCCACTGCAGTACCGCCACCATGACGATTCCGTAGAGCACATGGCCGACAAGGGCGACCCAGGTGATGCCGGTGAAGTTCAGGAAGAGGGGCAGGCCGGCAATGGCGGTAATGCCGCCGATGGCAAAGACCCAGAGGCCGAAGCCGTAGACCGCCGACGGCAGGAACCAGTGGGTGTTGCCAAAAATGCGCTGCCAGATGGGCGCGAAGATGAAGAGCCAGCCGACGGGATAGCCGATCAGGCCGACCGCATAGAAATGCACGAAATAACCGGCGAAATCGCCGTTCGGCAGTCCGAGGCTGCCAAGCAGGCTCTTGGCAAGCCCGTGCGGGGAGAGGGTTGCGAAGCCGAGCGCAGGGCTGATGAGCTGACCCCAGAGGTCGAAGGCGTTGGTGGCAAAGAAGCCTGAGATGAACATCAGGCCAAGGGTATTGAAGGAAATCGCGGGCAGGGCGCCGTTGGTCCGGCTGCCGGAAGTAATCGTATTCATGACGGTGTCATTAGCCTCACAAGGATATTGTTGCAGCGAATACGTGGTCCCGCTGCCGATAACATGGAAGTAAATTGGCGGGCAGTCATCGTGACGAATTTGTGAGGGGAAAGTGACCGGTTCTTCGATGGCCTGCAAGCCTTCCCCTGGAAAACGCAAACCCATGGTTGCTCCACCTTCCGTTGCATGATCGGATGCCCGTCCCGGATTCATGACTACGAGACCAACATGGAAACACTTCCCGTCCGCCTCTATGCCGCCTTTGCCGCCGACGAGCGGGGCGGGAATATCGGCGGGGTGGTCTACGAGGACGCGCCGCTGTGGCCGGAAGCCCGGCAGCGGATCGCGGCCGATCTCGGAGCGCCGACGACGGGGTTTGTCAGGCAGATTTCAGAAAACAGGATCCAGACCCGGTTTCATTCCACCCGCTCCGAGATGGACATGTGCGGCCATGTGACCGTCGCGGTCTTTGCCGCCCTGCTCAAGGACGGGCGCATCGGCCCGGGGTCCTTCGTGCAGGAGACGTCAGCCGGCGAAATAGGCGTCGACGTCGCCGCGGACGGGGCCATTACCATGCATCAGCCGCTGCCGAAATTCGGGCTGAACGATGCGAGCGCAGGTGAGATTGCGCCGCTGCTCGGTATGGAAGCGAGCGCCGTGCTCGGCGTCACGGCCGCTTCGACAGGCCTCCGCCATGTTTTCGTGCAGCTTGCCGGGCTGGACGCGCTGGCCGGTATCCGGCCAGACGACGAGGGCCTGCGCCGCTTCAGCCACGAGCGGTCCATCGATACGATCGGCGTCTGGTGCCAGACGGCTTCCGCCCTCGGCAAGGCCAAGGTGCGCCTGCGCGATCTCTGCCACGGCGTCGGCGATCCGGAGGAGGCCGCCAGCGGCACCACCAACGGTGCGCTGGCCTCGGCACTGTTCCGGTCGGGAAAGCTCCAGGCCGGAGGTGGTGGACAGGCGGTGCTAGTGGCCGAGCAGGGCGTCGAGATGGGCCGGCCGAGCATCATCCGCACTGTGCTGGCAACGTCCGGCAAGGACGTCACCGGCGTTTCAGTCGGCGGCTATGCGTCGCTGCGGCTGGTGGGGGAGGTGGTGCTTTGAGGGACCGGGGAGACGTCCCGAACGACCTTTCGGTGGCATACCGTCTTAGAATGCTCGTCTGTCGGTATCCTGAATTGGCGTCCTTTCTTAAACGTCCTGAAACAGTCGCTCTGATTCAGCGGCAGGTGCAGAAAGACCGTCTCACGCTGAAGAATATAGAGGAAAAGCAGCGGCAAGGCAGGCTCGACAGGAGAGATGTCGCCAAGTTGAAGCAGTTGAGTTTCGCCGATGCTGAAGGAAAGCTGGGCCGTGAGATCCGCAAGGCAGAGCAGGAAATTAAGGCACGTCCACCTGTTGTCGTTGAAACGGGAAAAGCCAAAACAATAGAAAACGAAAGTCTGCGATTTTTTCTGGCATTTCATGCCGTGGCAGAACCAAACAGAGTCTCGTTTCCTACTTTCCCGAGCCGTTTTGGTTTCTATTCAAGTCTATCCGAATTTCTTGAAGCCCCTTCCGCCTGGCTGGCAGAGCTTCTCCCGCTCTTTTCGATTTCGAAACATCGGTACGTTTCTCTGTCAAGCAGCGTGCGGTTCGAAGAATACGAAACGGAAGATTACGTTCACCGGGTCGGTAGCGGTGAAACTGGTCTTAATGCCAGTCTGTTGTTGCATCCTGAACTTTACTACCAACTTGAGAAAACGGTCGCGGAGCTCTTTGAAACCCAATACCTGCAAGCGACTTTTGACCGAAACAGGAAGCATTTGATAGTCCTTTCCGCCGAATGCGATCCATTCGTTGCTCCTGAGAAGCGGAAAATCGAGCCTGATCGACTGATCCCCGATGCGTTCAGTCACGAGATCACATTCACGAGCCTCACCTTCGATCATTTTCATCTTGATGCTGAAGAAACAGGAAAAGACACAGGCACGTTTATTCAGTGGGAGCGCAAACTTTACCGGAAAGTTCATCAGTGGGGCGCAGTGGAGTCCAGGCCAGAGCCGTCGAGTAGGTCCGTCCCAGCGCGACATGCATTTGGATTGAGAAAACCCGAAGCCGCAAATGTGCCGGCACACCTTAAACCGGTTAGAGAGATCAGCCCGGCGGCAGATTTTCTGGCGAAGGCGGGCCTTATAGTAATCGCCCTATCGCTCCTCATGCTGCTGTACCTGAAGATTTTTGAAAACTAGGTTTTGTTTACGTTCAGGATTCCCTTTTGGGTATTGTTCTTATTCAAGCTGACAGCTGGATGGAGGACATCATGGATGTATCGTCAGAAACTAAGTGAAGCGATGTGGGAGCGGATAGCCCCGCATTTGCTTGCAAGGCGACGGACCCGGGGCGCGCCGGGCGCGACAACCAGCTGTTGTGGGCGCGATACTGGGCTGGCGCGAACAGGGGTGCGCTGGCGCGTTCTGCCCAAGGAGTTCGGTCGGCGGCTATGCGTCGCTGCGGCTCATGGGGGAGGTGGTGCTTTGAGGGATCGGGGAGGAGCACTGTCACGCAATGTCCTCGCCTCTCTTACGACCTCATCCTGAGGAGGACCCGCGGGTCCGTCTCGAAGGATTGGCGGCAAACTCCCGGACAAGTGGCATATCCTTCGAAACAGCGCGGACGCGCTTCCTCAGGATGAGGTCGTGGGGGATGAAACTTCCGCGCACAAATTGGCGCCCGTGTTCGGAAGCTATCCGCCCCTTAGTGCGTATCCCCATGCACCGCGACCATGTCGAGCTTCGCCTCCGGCGCTGCAATCGTGCGGAAGCTTTCCTTTACACCGTCTTCCGACAACTCCCGCTGGACAGCGATGAGGGTGTTTTCCGGATGCTCCTCGCAAAGGTCTGCCATATAGGCGAGTTCTTCCATCGCAACGCCGCGGGCGGCCTCGACGGAGGGTGCACCGTAGAGATCGACGAAATGCCGGGCCAGCCGGTCTTCGAGGGCGGCATATTCGCTTTCGCTGACGGGGGTGATGGCGACAAAGGTCACCCGGCCGAAGGTTTCCAGCCCCAGCCAGCCATTGGCAAAGGCCTGGCGGGCCTTGCCGGTGAGATCGTCTTCCGTCCAGTCGGAAAACTCGAAACCGCCGGAGAGGCACCATTCGCCGGTGCGGGCGGGAGAGAAGAAGACGTTGCGGTCGCTGTCGTCCAGGTGGATGGCGCGGGCGAGTTTCATCAAGGTCACCTTTCCAGACGGCTCGAAAGCGGGATCAGCACCGTGTCGTTGCCATCCCTGAGCAGCATACCAAAATTCTCGTCGACGCCGACAAAGGTGCCGCTCCGGCCGTCGATCTCGACGTGCTCGCCAAGGCTCGGCACCAGGGCGCGCCAGTCGGCGTGAACGGAGCGCGGGCCGTCGTCCAGCCAGCGGTTGATCCAGTAGAGCGCGTGCCGCGTCCAGCATTCCAGCAGTTGCTCGGGCCCGATCTCGCCACAGCCTTCCTCCGACAGCCAGGTCCGGTCCGGATCTCGCCCGGGAGCACTCGAGCTGTTCGCCATGTCGAGTTCGAGCCCCAGCACAAGCCAGTCGGGTTGCACGAGGGGATCGGTGGTCGCGGCCTTGACGTGCATGCGGCCGCAGACGGCGCCGTTGACGCGGATACGGCCGTCCCATTCCAGATGCACGGCAACTTCCGGCGGGGCGAGGGTGCCGAGGGCCGCCTGGAAGCCGAGGCCGCAGACGGGCAGGATCGCCATCGCTTCTTCCAGGGGCACTTCCGGTGCAAAGACGATGCCGGCCCTGAGGCGGCCGCCGCCGAAATTGTAGACGACAATACCCGGATCGCTGCCGGTAATGGCAAGGGCGAGCGCACGTTCGACCGGGTCAGCCCCGCCTGAAAGCGCCTCACCCCTGAAAAGGGGCGGGAATTGAAGCTCGCTCATGCCTTGCCCTCCGCGATCAGCCGCCCGGCAAGCTGCCGGAAGACGGTGGCTTCGGGGGCGTCCGGCGTTTTGACCGCGATCGGAGCGCCGCCGTCGCCGGCAAGGCGAATGTTGAGATGCAGAGGCACTTCCGCCAGCAGCGGCACGCCAAGTTTTTCCGCCTCGGCCGCGACACCGCCATGGCCGAAGACATGTTCCTCATGGCCGCAGTTGGAGCAGATATGGGTCGACATGTTCTCGATCATGCCGAGGAGCGGCACCTGCATCTGCTGGAACATGCTGATGCCCTTGCGTGCGTCGAGCAGGGCGACATCCTGCGGCGTCGACACGATGATGGCACCGTCCACCAGGAATTTCTGGCAGAGCGTCATCTGCACATCGCCGGTGCCGGGGGGCAGGTCGACGATCAGGACATCGAGCGCGCCCCATTGCACCTGGGTCATCATCTGCTGCAACGCGCCCATCAGCATCGGCCCGCGCCACGCAACGGCCTCGTCGCCGGAGGTCATCAGCCCGATGGACATCAGCGTGACGCCGTGATTGCGCAGGGGCAGGATCATCTGGCCGTCCGGCGAGGTCGGCCGGCCGGAAATGCCCAGCATCTTCGGTTGCGACGGGCCATAGACATCGGCATCCAGAAGGCCGACCTTGCGGCCTTCGGCGGCCAGGGCGCAGGCAAGGTTCGCCGCGACGGTGGACTTGCCGACGCCGCCCTTGCCGGAGGCGACCGCGAGCACGCTTGCGATGCCGGGCACCTTTTGCGGGCCGGCGGTGCCGGGCTGCGCCGGCCGGGGGCGGATCGGCTGCGGCTCGGAAGGCGGCGGTGCCGCAGCCTGCTGCGGTGCAGGCTGATCGGCATGCGAGGTCATGACAATCTGGACGCTCTCGCAGCCTTCCAGGCTTTTCAGCCTGGCCTCTGCCTCAAGCTTCAGGGCCTCCATCTCGGCGATGCGGCCCGGATCGATTTCGAGAACGAATCGGATATTGCCGTCCGCCACCTTCAGCGCCCGCACCATGCCGGAGGCGGCGAGGTCCTCGTCCGTCGCGGGGTCGCGCACGGATTTCAGCGTCTTCAGAACGGTTTCGCGCGTCAGCGGCACGTCAGTCCTGCCCCTCGATCTCGCCGGTCACCACATGCTCCAGCCCAAGTTCCTCGATGGTGACGACGGCTTTGACAGTGAAGGTTTTTCCCGCGGAAGGACCTGCCTCGCGCACGGCCTTTTCGATCGCCTGCTGCGAGGTCACACCGACCTGCTTCAGGAACTTTCGCATGGACATGTTGAAATCGTCGCTCATCTTCTTTTCCCGTTGTTGGCTGTGTTGCATTGACGGTACGGCCCTTCGGCACCTAACCTAGCGGCACTGGTCAGCACCGTGAGGGAGGAGCGCGTGGGCTGCCGCCTTATCCTTGCGCTTGCCGCCTGGCTGATTGCAGGCCTGCTTGCGCCCGATCCGGGGACTGCGCAATCGAAGTCCTTCCGCTTAAGCGCGCCCGACGCGGTTGCCGAGACCGGTTTCCTGAAATTTCTGCTGCCGCGCTTTTCGCTGAAGACCGGCATTCGCATCGAACTCGTCGGCGAAAGAGATGCGGCCGATGTCATTCTCCTGGCTGCAAAAGACGGGCTCTCGGCCGCAAATGACGGAGCGCCGGTTTTTTCCGGTCTCGACGAGACCTGGTTTCTGATCGTTCTCGCCAAGGACAACGACCACGCGGTTCGCTTTCGCAAATGGCTGACGGGCGATATCGGGCGGCGAACTGTCGATGACTTCGAAGAGAACGGCAAGCAGCTTTTCACTGCATCTCTCGCCAAGGAAAAGGATGTGGGGCCGGTCATTCTCTCGGGCGATGCCACGGAAGGCGAAAAGCTGGCTGTGCTCCATTGCGGCCGCTGCCACCGCGTGAACGAGGCAACGCGGCACTCGGGCATCGGCTCGACGCCCTCGTTTTCCGTGATGCGCAGCTTCACCGACTGGCAACGGCGTTTCGAAGCGTTCTTCTCGCTCAATCCCCATCCGTCCTTCACCATGATAGACGGCGTCACCGAACCCTTCGACATCACAAGGCCGCCGCCGATCGCGCCGCTGGAGCTAACGCTCGACGACCTGGAAGCCATCCTCGCCTTCGTTTCGCGCATCGAACCGGCGGATCTCGGGGCGCCGATCCAGTACCAGTGAGTTGTGGGTGTCTTTATAGATAACTCTGAACGAGGTCCGCCACTCCGCAAATTCAACGTGAACGAAGCTATCGGCTGGCTCCCCTCTCCCCCCTTGCGGGGGAGATGTCTCCGAGAGGAGACAGAGGGGGGTGTCGGCCTGTCGGCACCATTCGGCTTTTCCGGCGCTAGCGGAGAGCGGGCACCCCCCTCTGTCCGGTTCCCGGACATCTCCCCCGCAAGGGGGGAGAGGGGAGCAAGGGGCTTGGCTCGGGTTCCCGACGGGTCTGTCGCTGAGCTGGATTTCAGCACAAAGGGCGTGTTCGTTGCCTCGCTCAATGGTCGCGCCGCTTGCTGATGTAGTCGTCGGTGGTGCGCACGCGGGGGCGCTCTCCGCCGGCAAACGGGTTGTTTTCCGAATGGTAGACCGCGTTCACCCGGCAGTCGTCGCACATCTGGATAAGCTGGATCGCCTTGCCGTCCTGGAACATGGAATGCTTGCCGGCGAGCTTTTCCGTCAGCCGCATCACCGTGGAGCGCACGCCGAAGGGTTTGCCGCATTCAACGCAGTTGAAGGGTTCTTCTTCCTTCAGCACGAGGGGCCGAAGGGCATCGTCCGAAAGATTCAGGCGCGGGTCGAGGGTGAGGGCTTTTTCCGGGCAGATATTGATGCAGATACCGCATTGCAGGCAGGCGTCTTCCTGGAAACGGAGTTGCGGGCTGTCCGGGTTTTCCTTCAAGGCGCCGGAGGGACACAGCGACACGCAGGACAGGCATAGGGTGCAGGCATCCTCGTTCAGGGCGACAGCGCCATAGGGCGCTCCCGCAGGCAGGCCAATCAGGCGGTCCGGTTCGTTGAGCGCCTTTGCTGCAAGCCGTGTGATCTGGCGGCGGGAGCCGATCGGCAGGATTGGCTGAGACGCGGGTGCCGGCTCGGGATCGCGGTAGAGGATCTCCTCAAGCTTGTCCGGATCTGTAGGGTCGATCAGGGCCACACGGGAGCCTGCGGCAAGTGTGTTCGCCAGCTCGGCCTGGAAGGGCAGGCCTTCCTTTTCGGTTTCGGGCGAGAGAAGTACGGTGACATCGGCAAAGCCGCAGGCGAGCGCTGCCAGCATCTCCGTGTGGCCGAAGGCGGCGGGCGCCTCCAGCTCCATCGGGATCACGTCCGCCGGAAGACCCTTGCCGTAGCGGGCTGCAAGGCGGATCAGTTCGGCGCCGTGGCCAGCATTGTGCACCAGCAGCCGCGGCGGTTCGGCAGAAAGCTTGCGCCAGGTGCCAGCCAGTGTCTGTACGCGCTTGAAGATGTGGCCGACGGGCGGCGCGTCATAGGAGATCGCACCGGAGGGACAGGCGGCCGAACAACTGCCGCAACCTGCACAGACCATGGTGTCAACGGCAACATGATCGCCGTTCGGCGTTATTGCGCCCGTCGGGCAGAGATCGAGACAGCGGGTGCAGCCGGTTTTCCTGGCCCTTGAATGGGCACAAAGCCCTTCGTCGAGGCGGACATAAAGCGGTTTTTCGAAGGTGCCGATCAGCTGGGAGGCATCCAGCAGCACTTTGGTGAAAGCCGCGGCGTGACCGGGGTCGGCGCGCAGATACCCCTCACGCTTGCCATGTGCCGGGAAGAGAGGCGCGTCTTTTCTGAGATCGATCAAGACGTCGCAACCGGTGCGGGCGCCATTTTTAGGCGTTGTCCAGGAAAACGCGCCTCGACCGCCCGGAATGCGCTCCTGAAGGGCGTCGAACGAGAGCTGAAAACCGCCAAGTGCGCCCGTTGCGGTCCTGATCCGGCCGCGGACGATGTCGAAGCGGCGGTCGTCGCCTAGCGGCAGCTCGGCGGCCGGATCGAGCAGGACCGTGACGCTGAGGATTTCGCACAGATGGGCGGCGGCAGCGAGCGCAGCCTCGGGGTCTCCCATTATCAGACAGGTGCCTTCGGAGGTGACATCGACCACCTTTGCACCGGGGACCGGCAGCAGGGCGTCGGCGGCAAGGGCTGCCATCTTGGGGGCGGTGCTGCGGCTGTCGGCTGTCCAACCGGCCCGGTCGCGAAGATCGAGGAAAAGCGGATCTTCTGCGCCGAGTTCCGCGGCAAGATCCTCAAAGGTCTGCCGTTCCTGGCCGCAGGCAACAACCACGTTCCCCAGGCCGATCGCCTCGGCAGCGAGTGCGGCTTCACGTCCGCACAGCTCGGTATGGATCTTCGAGCAGCTGAGACCGGTGGCCTTCCCGATCTGCTCCGCGTCGATCACCTGGCTCTTTAGGCAGTCGCAAAGCAGCAGCTTCGGTTCTGTCATCGCTTGGCGTCCTCTCCCCGGAAAGTCCCCGGCCGATTCCTGTCAGCCTGTCGGACAATCCGACCCCATAACAAGGGGCGGGACCGGTGCGCGTCAAGTTCGACTTCAGCGGGGGTTGAAATTTCTCCGGCTTGCGACAGCATTTAGGTAGCAAGAAAAGATACCCGGAGGAAACCGGGAGGCTGGGAGGACGGTCGCCTGTGAATATCGAACGAACGCGAGCGATGCCGGTCGGTGTCGTCGTGCGCAGACTGCCCGGAGTGACCCGCTGGCAGAAATGGACGTTTCTTCCTGTCGCGCTCTTGCCTGGTGCCGGGGCGGCGGCGTGGAAGGTGCTGCGCGAGGAGGGTGATGCGGTCGAATATCATGCGGCAACGCTCAGCCTGGAACTGCATCACACCCAGACGGAAGCTTACCTGATCGCGCTCTCCGACAAGGTGCCATCGGTCTATGTGGTGATGCGCGCCGCGCCGGAACTGGCCCCAGGAATCCCGCTGGAACTCCTGCACATGACCGCTTCGGCACACGAGGGTCTGGACTATGCGGATTCCAGCGAGGTGATTGTCGAGAAGGTGCCGATGCCGCCGGGTCTGATCGCCTGGGTTCAAGACTTCATCGACATGAATCACGAAGAGGAGACCTTCTACAAACGGCAGCGCGATCCCACCCGGGTGGACATGGAGGAAGACGGCGTCGGCGATCCGCGTATCCGCCAGATGAGCGACGTCTACCGGGCGCCTGGCGTCCGCAAGAAGGACACCTTGCAATGAGTTCGGACGACGGCAAACCCGGAGACTTCTGGTCACGGCGCAAGGCCGCCGTACGCAAGGCCGAGGAAGAGGAGGCCAGGCGCGAACAGGCGGCCGTGGAGGCTGAAAAACAGGTGGCGCTCGAAGAAAAGAGCGACGAGGAGATCCTTCAGGAACTCGGCCTGCCCGATCCCGACACGCTCGGCAAGGATGATGACTTCACCGTCTTCCTGGCGAAGACCGTGCCGGAACGCCTGCGCCGGCGCGCGCTGCGCAAGCTCTGGGTTTCCAATCCGGTGCTGGCCAATCTCGACGGCCTGAACGACTATGAGGATGACTTCACGGACGCGGCGACGGCCGGGCAGGTTGTAAGGACCGCCTATGAAGTCGGGCGGGGTTTTCTGAAGAAGCTGTCCGACGAAGAGCCGGCCGGAAAGTCTGAGACCTCTGACGAGACGGCAGAAGATTTGCTTTCCGGTCAGAATGATTCTGCTGCATTGCAGCAAGAAAATTCTGCTGCGTTGCAAAACATTTATGACCAAAATGGAAAAACATCTATTCAATTGACGCAAAGTGACGATGAGGTGCAGAGTAGTGACATTGGAAGTATTGACTCTGACGAAACTGCACTAGTTGATCCTTTAGAAGAGCGCCTGCCGAAAAGGCGCCGGATGCGGTTCGACTACGAATAATACTAAAGTCTAAGTCCTGATTTACGCCGGACTGCATTCGTGGGGAGGAGCATTCTCGAATGTCCGCAGTGGCGAGGGAATACATCATCGATCCTGAGGACCAGGCCCGGTCCGAACTCTATGACTTTCTCGGCCTGGTGCTGGCCCGGCCCGCCGATGCGGCCCTGCTCGGCCAGATTGCAGCCCTGAAGGGAGACGGAACACCGCTCGGCGAAGCGCTTGCCATGCTGGCGAAAATCGCGGCAGTCACGACACCCCAGACGGCCGAGCGCGAGTTCAACGCGCTCTTCATCGGCCTCGGCCGCGGCGAACTGCTGCCCTATGCCAGCTATTACCTGACAGGATTCCTGAATGAAAAGCCTCTGGCAAAACTCCGCCAGGACATGGCGGAGCGCGGTATCGAGCGCGCCGGCGGCAAGCACGAGCCGGAAGACAACATTGCCTCGCTGATGGAAATGATGGCCGGCATGATCCTCGGCCGTTTCGGCAAGGTGACGTCCGTCGCCGGCCAGAAAGAATTCTTCAACGCCCATATCGACCCGTGGGCGGTTCACTTCTTCACCGATCTGGAAACGTCGGGAACCTCCGTGTTCTACGGCGCCGTCGGATCGCTGGGGCGCCGGTTCATGGAGATCGAGGCCGAAGGCTTCGCGATGCTTTCGAACTGACGTGACGTTTGCAATTGGGGCGGCCCGCCGCCCGCTTGGAGAGGAGGATTGCGACGATGAAAAAACCCGAAACGGCGCGCCCTGAAGAGGGGACAGGCCGCCGGGACTTCCTGAAGCTGGCGGCGATATCCGCCCCGGTTGCAGTGACTGCGGTGACCGCCGGTACGGTTGCGGACGCGGCCGAGCCCGACCTGGCATCCAACAAGATGCAGGACACGGCGCATACCCGCGCCTATTTCGACAGCGCCCGGTTCTGACTGGACCCTGTGATACCCCGGCCAAGGTTGCGTGACGCCCGAACGCCGGTTCACTGACATAACCCAGCCGCATCAGGCTCTGATGCAAGCAAGGTAGGGCAACATGCTTAGGAAAAAGACCAATGGGGTTGCGCGACGCCCCCAAGGTGCAAGTATCCTGAAAGACGCTGCACATAAATCGGTTGACCGCCGCACCTTCCTGAAAGGTTCCGGTCTTGCCGCAGGCGGCCTCGCCGCCATCACCGCGACCGGGGGATCGGTCACCAAAGCCCAGGCACAATCCGCAAGCGATAGCGTGAAGGCAGTCAAGTCGATCTGCACCCACTGTTCCGTGGGCTGCACCGTGATCGCCGAAGTCGCCAACGGGGTCTGGATCGGGCAGGAGCCGGGCTGGGACAGCCCGTTCAACCTCGGGGCCCATTGCGCCAAGGGAGCCTCCGTCCGCGAACACGCCCATGGCGAACGCCGCCTGAAATATCCGATGAAAAAGGAAGGCGGCGAGTGGAAGCGGATCAGCTGGGAAGAGGCCATCAACGAGATCGGCGACCAGATGCTGCAGATCCGCGAAGAAAGCGGCCCGGACAGCGTCTACTGGCTCGGATCGGCCAAGCACAGCAACGAACAGGCCTATCTCTTCCGCAAGTTCGCGGCCTATTGGGGGACGAACAACGTCGACCACCAGGCCCGTATCTGCCATTCGACGACGGTTGCCGGTGTGGCCAACACATGGGGCTACGGCGCCATGACCAACAGCTACAACGACATCCATAATTCCCAGGCGATTTTCATCATCGGCGGCAATCCGGCGGAAGCTCATCCCGTCTCGCTGCTGCATGTGCTGCGCGCCAAGGAACAGAACAACGCCCCGCTGATCGTCTGCGATCCGCGCTTCACCCGTACCGCTGCCCATGCCGACGAATATGTCCGTTTCCGTCCGGGCACGGACGTGGCGCTGATCTGGGGCATTCTCTGGCACATCTTCGACAACGGCTGGGAGGACAAGGAGTTCATCCGCACCCGTGTGTGGGGCATGGACCAGATCCGCGAGGAAGTTTCCAAGTGGACGCCGGACGAGGTGGAACGGGTGACCGGCACGCCGGAAAGCCAGCTGAAGCGTGTTGCGCGGACGCTTGCCAACAACCGTCCGGGCACCGTGATCTGGTGCATGGGCGGCACCCAGCACACCAACGGCAACAACAACACCCGCGCCTACTGCATCCTGCAGCTGGCCCTCGGCAACATGGGTACCGCCGGCGGCGGCACCAACATCTTCCGTGGCCATGACAACGTTCAGGGCGCAACCGACCTCGGCGTTCTCGCCGACACGCTGCCGGGCTATTACGGCCTGACGGCCGGCTCCTGGGCGCACTGGGCCCGGGTGTGGGAAGAGGACCTCGACTGGCTGAAAGGCCGCTTCGGCACCATCAAGGGCGCCGACGGCAAGGACAAGGACATGATGAACCTGACCGGCATTCCGGTCAGCCGCTGGATCGACGGTGTCCTGGAAGCCAAGGAAAACCTGGAACAGCCGGACAACACACGGGCCATGGTGCTGTGGGGCCATGCCCCGAACTCCCAGACCCGTCTGCCGGAAATGAAACAGGCGATGGAGAAGCTCGACCTTCTGGTCGTGGTCGATCCCTATCCGACGGTTTCCGCGATCCTGCACGACCGGACCGACGGCTGCTACCTGCTGCCGGCCTCGACCCAGTTCGAGACCCGCGGCTCGGTGACGGCGTCGAACCGTTCGCTGCAGTGGCGTGACGAGGTGGTGGCTCCGCTGTTCGAATCCAAGCCCGACCACACCATCATGGCCATGTTCGCCAAGAAGTTCGGTTTCGACGACCGCATCTTCCGCAACATCGCCATGGACGGCGACGAGCCGAATGTCGAGGACCTCACCCGCGAGTTCAATCGCGGCATGTGGACCGTCGGCTATACCGGCCAGTCGCCGGAGCGCATCAAGTCGCACATGGCCAACCAGCACACGTTCGACCGCACCACGCTGCGTGCCGTCGGCGGGCCGAACGACGGCGAGTTCTACGGCATGCCGTGGCCGTGCTGGGGCACTCCGGAAATGAAACATCCGGGGACGGCCAATCTCTACGACATGTCGATGCCTGTCGCCGAGGGTGGCCTCTGCTTCCGTGCCCGTTACGGGGTGGAACGGGACGGCCAGAACCTTCTGGCGGAAGGCGTTTCCAACCCGGGTGCCGAAATTCAGGACGGCTATCCCGAGTTCACCATGCAGATGCTGATGGATCTGGGCTGGGACGGCGACCTGAGTGCGGAAGAACGGCAGTCGATCGAGACTGTTGCCGGAGGCGCTGAAAATATCGGCACCGTCAACTGGAAGACCGACCTTTCGGGCGGCATCCAGAGGGTGGCGATCGCTCATGGCTGCGCGCCCTTCGGCAATGCGAAGGCCCGCGCCGTGGTCTGGACCTTCCCGGATCCGGTGCCACTCCACCGCGAGCCGCTCTACACCAACCGGCGGGACCTCGTGGCGGACTATCCGACCTACGCGGACAAGTCGTTCTGGCGCGTTCCGACCCTCTACGAGTCGATCCAGAAGAACGACTTCTCCAAGGACTTCCCGATCATCCTCACTTCCGGCCGCCTGGTCGAATATGAGGGCGGTGGGGATGAAACCCGGTCCAACCCCTGGCTGGCCGAACTCCAGCAGAACATGTTCGTCGAAATCAATCCGCGGGATGCCAACAATCTCGGGGTGCGGGACGGCGCTCAGGTCTGGCTGGAAGGCCCGGAAGGCGGCAAGGTCAAGGTCATGGCAATGGTGACGGAGCGTGTCGGCGAAGGCGTTGCCTTCATGCCGTTCCACTTCGGCGGTCATTTCCAGGGCGAAGACCTCAGGTCCAAGTATCCGAAAGGAGCCGACCCCTATGTGCTCGGGGAAAGCTCCAACACCGCGCAGACCTACGGGTATGACTCGGTGACCCAGATGCAGGAGACCAAGGCCACCCTCTGCAGGATCTCGGCAGCGTAAGGAGGATATGCAATGGCTAGATCAAAGTTCCTTTGTGACGCCGAACGCTGCATTGAGTGCAATGCCTGCGTGACGGCCTGCAAGAACGAGCATGAAGTGCCCTGGGGCATCAACCGCCGCCGGGTGGTGACCATCAATGATGGCAAACCCGGTGAACGGTCGATCTCCGTCGCCTGCATGCACTGCTCGGACGCACCCTGCATGGCGGTGTGCCCGGTCGACTGCTTCTACCAGACCGAAGAAGGCGTGGTGCTTCATTCGAAGGACCTGTGCATTGGCTGCGGCTACTGCTTCTACGCCTGTCCGTTCGGCGCACCGCAATTCCCGCAGGCGGGCAATTTCGGATCGCGCGGCAAGATGGACAAGTGCACCTTCTGCGCCGGCGGTCCGGAAGAAAACAACTCGACCGCGGAATTCGCGAAATACGGCCGCAACCGTATCGCGGAAGGCAAGTTGCCGCTCTGCGCCGAAATGTGCTCCACCAAGGCCCTCCTGGCGGGGGATGGCGACGTCGTGTCGGCCATCTACCGCGAGCGCGTGGTCGCCCGCGGCTTCGGCTCGGGCGCCTGGGGCTGGGGCACAGCCTACGGCCAGAAGGGCGGCTGACCTTTGAGGGACGAGAGGCGGCCTGGCCAACCGGGCCGCTCTCCCCGTCTCTGATGAGGGTCAGGCAACACAGGCGGAGCGGCCGAACGGCCGCTTCGCCCGTCTCCGGTTAAAACGACGAAGGGGTGCCCGGTCATGAAACGCGCGGCTTTGACTTTGCTTGTCCTGCTGGCCTTGCTGGGGCTGACACCAGGGCAAGGCTTCGCGCAGGACAGTGCCGCCGACCGCTCGGCGACAGGCGGCGCCCAGACGCTTGAAGACATCATGAAGCGCCAGCGCGGCGAGAAGGTCGACTACGACTTCCGCAGCAGCAACACTGGCGATCCGGACAGCGCGGCGGCGATTTCCTCGCAGCTCGGCACGCTTGGCGGCGTCTCCGATCCCGAACTCTGGCGTTCGCTCCGCTACGGTTCCGCCGATATCACCGTTTCCTCAGGCGGCAAGGCCGCGACCGTGCTGATGCAGGATGGCGGCATGCGCTGGCTGGCATGGCGCAGCGGCCCGCTCGCGACCTACGGGGCATGGCTGCTCGGCGCGACAATCCTTCTGCTCGCGCTCTTTTTCCTCATCCGAGGCCGCATCCGCATCGACGGCGAAAAGACCGGCCGGACAATCACCCGCTTCAAGGCCGTCGAGCGTTTCGGGCACTGGCTGCTGGCAGGCTCGTTCATCCTCCTGGGGATCACCGGTCTTCTGACCCTCTTCGGCCGTTTCGCGATCATTCCGCTCATTGGCAAGGATGCCTTCGCGCCGGTCGCCTACGCCTCGAAGTGGATCCACAACAACGTCGCCTGGGCCTTCATGCTGGGGCTCATCATGGTGTTCGTGATGTGGGTCGCCCACAACATTCCGAACAAGACCGATCTCAAATGGATCGCCGTCGGCGGCGGTCTTCTGAAGAAAGGCGTGCATCCGCCGGCAAGGAAATTCAACTTCGGCCAGAAGCTGGTCTTCTGGGGGGTGATCCTGCTCGGAGCGTCGATTTCCGTCTCCGGCCTGTCGCTGCTGTTCCCGTTCCAGATGCCGATGTTCGCCGGCACCTTCGAGATGCTCAACGCAACCGGCCTGCCGCAGCTTGCCGGTCTCGGAACGCTGCCGACGCATTTGGCACCGCATGAGGAAATGCAGTTTGCCCAGCTCTGGCATGCCATCGTCGCCTTCGTGATGATGGCGCTGATCCTGGCGCATATCTATATCGGCTCCATCGGCATGGAAGGCGCCTATGCCGCCATGGGCTCCGGCGAGGTCGAGCTGCAATGGGCGAAGGAGCACCACGGCCTCTGGGTGAAGGAAGTCCAGGAAGCCGAAGCGAAAGCCGCTCGCTCCGGAACCGGGAGCGAGACCGCGGTTCCGGCTGAATAGGCCAAGCCAGAGATGATCGGTTCGGTCAGCGGAAAAATGCTGTCGGTGCTAACCGGCAACCGGTTGTTCTGCGGTGCCAATTGCGGGGCGTTTGGTGAAGATCCAAGCGTTCTAGCGCAAAGGCTGTCATCCCCGCGAATGCGGGGGGGCAGGCCCCAGCATCGTCTGCCTTCTTCCAATACGCCTTCCCGGGAGTCCTGGGTCCCGGCTCGCGCTGCGCCTGGCCGGGATGACAGGTGGTGCGGATTGGCAAGCGCTTCGCGCCGCATCAGCTTTTTGATTGTCGCGCTGGTCGTCTCGGTCGTCCTTTCAGCACCTGCCTCCTCCGCCGATTTCCAGACCCTGAAAGGCCACGGCGGACCGGTGATGGGCATCGCCGTTTCGGCCGACACGGGGCAGGTGGCAACCGCCAGCTTCGACAATTCCGTCGGTCTCTGGACCGGCCGCTCGCCGCGCTGGCTGGAGGGGCACGAGGCGGCGGTGAAGACGGTCCTTTTCGTCGATGAAACACAAGCCGTCTCCGGAGGCGACGACAACGACCTGATCCTCTGGGATCTTGCCACGGGCGGTCACACGGTTCTTGAAGGCCATACCGCCAAGATCGCGGGGCTTGCCATCTCGCCGGACAGACGCCTCATCGCCAGCGCGAGTTGGGATGCGCGCGTCGGGTTGTGGCCGGTGGGCGGCAGTGACGCGGTCTACCTGGAAGGACACGCGGCCGGTGTCAACGATGTGGCCTTTTCGCGTGACGGCAAACGCCTTTATTCCGCCTCGGTGGACGGCTCGATCAAACTCTGGGACATTTCAACCCGAAGCGAGATCCGCCTCATCGACCGCAACGGCTTCGGCATCAACGTGATCGCTGTCGGCGGGGAGGGGAACCGGGAAAGCTGGATCGCCTATGGCAGCCAGGACGGGATCACACGGATCGTCGATATCGAGACCGGGGAGCGCCTGCACGAATTCGAATTCGAGCGGCGGCCCATCCTGGCGCTGACGATCAGCCCGGACGGCGCAAAACTCGCGACCGGCGACGGCCATGGCTTCATTACCGTCTTCGATACGGCGAGCTGGGCCATCGAGACAGATTTTCGTGCGGCTCTCAAGGGGCCGATCTGGGCGCTGGCCTTTTCGAAGGACGGCTCGGTGCTGCATGCGGGCGGCATCGAGAACATCGTCTATTCGTGGCCGCTGGCCGATCTTGCCAGCTACGACCCAATGGCGACCGAGACGCCGCAATTTCTCAAGAACCCGGAGGAGATGAGTAACGGCGAGCGCCAGTTTGCACGAAAATGCTCCATCTGCCACGCGCTCTCCGCAGATGGCGGCCGCAAGGCCGGGCCGACGCTCTTCGGTGTCTTCGGCCGGCGCGCCGGTACGCTTGCCGGCTATCCCTATTCGGAGACCCTGACCGGATCTGATATCATATGGTCGGAGGACACCATCGACCGGCTCTTTCTGGACGGTCCCGACCACTACATTCCCGGCTCCAAAATGCCGATGCAGCGGATCGTGGAACAAAAGGACCGGGATGACCTGGTCGACTATCTGAAATCGGCGACGGCCTCGGCCCCGCCGCAAGGAGGCCCCCAATGAAAGCGATGCTCATCGCCTTTGCCGCCATCATCGTCATCGCGATCGGCGCCAACAAGGCCCTCACCCACATGGGCTTCTCCAGCGCTGACCAGACGGTGAGTTCATCGGTGCGGTTGGGAGAGTAACGGCGCGATTGATTCTGACGAGAGCTGAGATTTACCCCCACCCCTAGCCCCTCCCCACAAGGGGGAGCACGCGTGGTATGGTTTCTCAATACACAAATGCTGCCGGCCGCGGACAGGCAACAAGTCTATCGGGGTGGCACTACCTGTTCCCTTCCCCCTTGTGGGGAAGGGTTAGGGATGGGGGTATACGGCGAAGCCGTATCCGTTTAGGGTAACTCGTAGCGTCACGCCAATGGCGTGAACCCGCCAACCGGAGCCGGGAAACAAAATCCCCCTTCTCGCGGGAGAAGGGGGAAGGATCGAGCGAGGCGACACAGATGCCCGTTGGTCCGCTCACTCGGAAATTTTATCCCAATCGGCGGGGCTCAGCTCGAGCCCTTGTCGGCGTTCGGGAAAAACAGCTGCTGGCCGTCGATCTTGTAGTCGGCGATGGCCTGCTGACCTTCCTTCGACAGGATCCAGTCGATGAACTCTTGGCCGAGATCCGCCTTCACATGTTCATGCACCTTCGGATTCACCAGGATGACACCGTACTGGTTGAAGAGGATCGGATCACCTTCCACTGCGATCCGGTAATCCCCCTTGTTGCCGAAGGAGATCCAGGTGGCGCGGTCGGTCATGACATAGGCGCCCATGCCGGTGCCGGTGTTGAGAGTCGCGCCCATGCCGGAGCCGGTCTCCCGGTACCAGTCGCCGGACCCCGCGGCAGGGTCGATGCCTGCGGCCTTCCACAGACGCTGCTCGGCCTTGTGAGTGCCGCTGTCGTCACCACGGGAGGCAAAGGGGGCCTTGGCGTCGGCAATCTTCTTGAGGGCATCGACGACATCCTTGGAACCGGCAACACCGGCCGGATCACCCGCCGGGCCGACAATGACAAAGTCGTTGTACATCACGTCAGAGCGCGACACGCCGAGACCGTCGGCGACGAATTTTTCCTCTGACGGTTTGGAGTGCACAAAAAGCACGTCCCCGTCGCCATTGGCCGCATTCTTGATGGCCTGGCCGGTGCCGACGGCAACCACGCGGACCTCGATACCGGTCTTGTCCTTGAAGGCCGGCAGCAGATGGTCGAAGAGGCCCGAATTCTGGGTCGAGGTGGTGGACTGGACGATGATGAACTTGTCTTCGGCCAAGCCCGGCTGTCCGGCGAGGACGGCAGCGACAAAGGTGGCGGCGAGCGCCAGGAAAGCTCTTCTGATCAATTTTTCCTCCCGTTGAAATCTTTCAAGGATTTTGTGTTGGGGCCGAGATAGAGACGGCCATCCCGCCAGGCGCGGACGGGTTCGCTTTTCGGATGGGTCAGGACCTGATCGACCGGCCCGGTTTCCACGACCGTGCCGTCCTGCAAAAAGACGAGATCCTCGCCAAGGCGGCGGGCCTGGCCCGCATCGTGGGTGACCAGGACGATAGTGACGCCTCGGGCATTGGCCTCCAGCACCATGCTTTCGATCGCCGCTGTCGACGCCGGGTCGAGATTGGCTGTCGGCTCGTCCAGAAACAGGAGATCCGGGTCGCAGGCGAGCGCACGCACAAGCGACAGCCGCTGCTGTTCGCCCCCGGAGAGAACCCGGGCGGGACGGCGTGCCAGATGATCGAGACCACCGGCGGCAAGGGCGTCTTGGATCTTGCGGGCTCTTTCGCCGCCGCGCAGCCCGCGCACGCCAAGCGCAAACTTGAGGTTCGCCAGGACCGAGCGGCGCAGCAGCACGGGCCGCTGGAACACCATGGCCTGGGATTGGCGGGAACGGGCGTCCATCCGTCCGCCCTGCCAGAGGATCGCACCTTCGTCCGGGTCAATGAGGCCGTGCATCAGCCGCAGCAGCAGGCTCTTGCCCGCGCCGTTGGGGCCCATCAGGAGTGTGCGAGACCCGCGCCGGACCTTGAGATCGATACCGGAAAGCAGTTTCTCGCCGCCGACGGAAAAGCCGAGGCTGCGGACTTCGAGCAGCGGCACGGCATCCTCCTGACGTGCGGCGCGCGCGCTGGCAGCGGAATGGAAGGCGACGTCACGCATAGGCGGCCCTCACGGCGGACGCACGCAGCGTCATGACGAGCGCATTCACGGCAAAGGCGATCAGGAGCAGGATGACGCCGAGCGCCAGCGCCAGCTGCAGGTTGCCCTTGGAAGTTTCAAGCGCGATCGTCGTCGTCATAACCCGTGTGACGTGATTGATGTTGCCGCCGACGATGATCACGGCGCCGACCTCGGCGACAGCCCGGCCGAAGCCTGCCAGTGCAACGGTCAGAAGGCTGTAGCGGGCATCCCAGAGGAGTGCAGCAAGCCGGTCGAGGGGCCCGACGCCGAGCGAGGCGAATTGTTCCGCATACTCCCGGTTCAGGTCTTCGATCACCTGCCGCGTCAGAGCCGCGACAATCGGCGTGACCAGCACCAACTGCGCAATGATCATTGCCGTCGGCGTATAGAGCAGGCGAAGCGGGCCGAGCGGACCGGAGGCGGAGAGGAGAAGATAAACCAGCAAGCCGACGACGACGGGCGGCAGGCCCATCAGCGCGTTAAGGACGATTGTTGCAAAGGTCCGGCCGGGAAAGCGGAACGTACCAACGGCGGCCCCAAGCGGCAGGCCGATCAGGCAGGCAATCAGGACAGCCGTCAGCGTGACCCTTAGGGACAGGCCGATGATTTCCATGAGATCCGGATCCAGCGCAAAAATAAGACCGATGGCCCCTGCAAATGCGCTCCAGAAACTGTCCATTTCTGTCGCTCCTCCCGCGATACCGGAAAAAATAACGCAAAATACATGAAAATCAAACTGCCGGACGACATAACCCGGCCAAAAAACGCCCCAGGCAAGGCCTTGACACGGCAGAGCGAAGCATCGATGGCTGTGGTGAGGCGAAATGCAGTCAGGGAGTGCAGGTCATGGCCATGATCACCGAGGTCGAGGACTTCTTTTCGAAAGGCTGTGGCCGCTGTTCGCGTTTCGACACGCCTGACTGCGCGACGCGGCACTGGGCGGAAGGGCTGGCAGTGCTCCGGGATCTCTGCCGGGAGGCCGGGCTTGAGGAAACGGTGAAGTGGGCCCATCCCTGCTATGTTCATGACGGCCGCAACATCGCTCTCATTGCCGCCTTCCGCGATGATATCCGGCTGACCTTCTTCAATGCCTCGCTGATGAAAGATCCGGAAGGCGTGCTTGAAAAGAACGGCCCGAACACGCAGCATCCGGGCATTCTCCGTTTTACGGACAACCGGGAGGTCGCCCGGAATGCTCCCCTGATCCAGGCCTATCTTGCCGAAGCGAAGGGCTATGCGGTGGCCGGGATCAAACCGCAGAAAGTCCAGGCCGAGTTCGACCTGCCGGAAGAGCTGATCGATGCTCTTGACGGAGATCCGGAACTCGCGGAAGCCTTTCACGACCTGACGCCGGGAAGGCAGCGCAGTTACGTGATCAACCTCAACGGCGCAAAGACGCCGGCGACCCGGGTGAACCGCATCGGCAAGTTCCGAGAGAAGATCCTGGCGGGCAAGGGGGCGACGGAACGCTGACGGGGCCGATGTGACGGGACAACGCACGCAGACGCGTTATCTATGTGTGCGACAGTTGGTCGAAAGCCCGGAGCCAGCATGCGCTTCATTGTCCGCTTCAGTGCCGTCTTTCTTTTTGCCTTGCAGGCCGTCCTGCTAGGGCCTTGCACGTCGCACGCCGAAACGCCTTCACCGGATGCGGCAAATGCGAAGGCCCAGTCAGAGGTGTCAGCCGGTCTCAGGGAAAAAATAGGCCAGATGATCCTGGTCGGTTTTCTGGGAAATACGCCCGGTCATGGCGGCTTCGAGCGGGTGCGTGCGCAGATGCAAGCCGGTGAAATCGGCGGTGTGCTCTATCTCGGGAGAAACCTGAAGAACAGGAACACGGTGCGCCGGATGAATACCGGTCTGATGGCGGCTGCCCCCGGCCACTTGCCCCCGCTGATCGCGGTGGATCAGGAAGGCGGCGTCGTGCAGCGGCTGAAACGGCACCACGGCTTTCCTCAGACCGTCTCCGCAAAACGCATGGCCCGTCAGGTCAGTCCGGCCGGAGCGGCGAGGGCCTACGGCGCGCTTGCCGAAGGGCTCGCCGACTGGGGCTTTACGCTCAATTTGGGGCCTGTGGTGGATGTCGATGTCTACCCGCGCAACCCGATCATCGGCCGGCTGGGGCGCTCCTATTCAGCCGATCCGAAGCGGGTGGCGGAATACGGATCGGCGTTTGTCGAGGCGCACCGGCAGTTGGGTGTCCTGACGACGCTCAAGCATTTTCCGGGGCACGGCTCGAGCCGGCGGGACAGCCACAAGGGCGTGGTCAATGTTTCCAGAACCTGGACGGAGAAGGAGCTGGAACCGTTTCGCCAGATGATCTCCGAGGGCAGGGTCGATCTGATCATGACCGCCCATGTCATCAACCGGGTGCCGCCGATCGAGAGTGGCGACGCTCCCGTTTCGCTTTCCAGGCAAGCGCTCACCGATGTCCTGCGCGGTGATCTCGGCTTTGCCGGAGTGATCATCTCCGACGATCTGCAGATGGATGCCATCCGCCGGAATTTCTCCCTGGAAGAGGCCGTGGTGCGTGCGGTGAATGCCGGGACGGACATTCTCCTCTTTGCCAACGACAAGCGGCCGGACCCGGCGATCCCCGGCAAGGTGGCCGATATCCTGGTCCGCGCAGCGGCAGAAGACGCCGCGCTCGCCCTGAGGATCGATGCCGCCTATGGCCGGATCCTCGCGCTCAAGCGCCGTCTGCTGCCAGAGGCTTATCCGGCCATGCTCTCAAAAGGCACGCTCGCGCAGTGGCTCGCGGCAACAGTGCCGGACCCGGAACGCTGTTCCTTGCCGCCGGCTCAATAAAGCCAGCGCGGCAGGAACGTTGCGAAGACCGGGAAGATCCAGAGGATTGCGACGGCGACGATCTGCAGGAGGATGAAGGGCACGACGCCGCGATAGATCTGCCCCGTGGTGATTTCCTTGGGCGCCGCGCCGCGCAGGTAGAATAGCGAAAAGCCGAAGGGCGGTGTCAGGAAAGAGGTCTGCAGGTTGATGGCGATCAGCACCGTCAGCCAGATCGGGTCGATGCCCATCAGGATCAGCGGCGGGATCAGAACGGGCAGGAGGATGACCGAGATCTCGACGAAATCCAGGAAGAAGCCGAGCACGAAGACGAACAGCATCGCGAAGATCAGCGCGCCGGTCGGTCCGCCCGGCATTTCCTGCAGGATGTCCTTCACCCTGTCCTCGCCGCCGAGGCCCACAAAGACCAGTGAGAAGAAGCTCGCCATCAGGATGGTGGCGAAGATCATCGAGATGACGGTCAGGGTCGAGAGCAGCGAGGCTTTCAGGAGACCGTCCGAGAAGGCGGCTTTCAGGATGCGCAGCACGACGGCAAAGGCAAAGAGGGCAAGACCCGCATAGACGGCGGCGAGCATATAGCCGCCCGCGGTAATGTCCGAACGCTGCAGACGCACGGGCAGGAGCGAGGCGGCAACGGCAAGCACCAGCAGCGCGGCTGTCGCCAGCACGATCAGCTTTGTCGAGACGCCCAGGCGGCGCCCGGCCAGCAGGATGGCACCGATTGCACCGACCGAGGCGGCCTCGTTCGGCGAGGCGATGCCGCCGAGAATGGAGCCGAGCACGGCGACGATCAGCAGGATCGGCGGCACGATGGCGGCGGCGATCTCCCTGGCCGAAGGCTTGTCGACATGTTCCGACATGGCAGGCGCATCGTTCGGGAAGAGAAAGGCACGGCCGACGATATAGGCGCAGTAGACGACGACCAGCAGCAGGCCCGGGATCATGGCGGCGGCGAAGGTCTGGCCGACCGAAATCGTCTCGATGGTGAACTTGCCTTGCGCATATTGCGCCTGCTGGAAGGCGTTGGACATGACGTCCGCCAGGATGATCAGAAGTGTCGAGGGCGGGATGATCTGGCCGAGCGTGCCTGCCGTGCAGACCATGCCCGACGCAAGCTTCGGATCGTAGCCGTTGCGCAGCATGGTCGGCAGGGCGATGAGACCCATCGCGACGACCGTGGCGCCGACAATGCCGGTGGAGGCGGCCAGCAGCGCGCCGACCAGCATCACCGAGACGCCGAGACCGCCATTCATGCGACCGAAGAGCCGGCCCATCGTCTCCAGCAGGTCCTCGGCAATGCGGCTCTTTTCCAGGATCACGCCCATCAGCACGAAGAGCGGAATGGCCGTCAGCACGGGGTTGATGAGCACGCCAAAGAAGCGCTGGCCCATGGCCCCCATGAGCTGGATGTTGAATTCGCCGGTCATCCAGCCAAGCAAGGCAAAGCCCGTGGCAACACCCGCGATGGTGAAGGCAACCGGATAGCCGAGCAGGATGAAGGCGATCAGCGCGCCGAACATGATGAGATCGAGAGGCAGGCTCATGCGCTGACGCCTTTCAGCTTCTGAACATCGCGGATAAAGGTGGCCACACCCTGGATCAGCAGCAGCACGCAATAGGCGGGAATGAGGGATTTCAGGAGGAAGGAGGCCGGAATGCCGCCGACGGAGATCGGTCCCTCCAGAATGGCCCAGCTGCCGCGCACATAGGGCCACGAGAACCAGATCAGCACGATCAGAGCCGGGGTCAGCAGGAAAAGATGACCGAAGAGATCGATCCAGGCCTGGGCCCGTTCGCTGGCCTTGGCGTAGAAGATATCGACGCGCACATGCGCATTGACGAGGAAGGTGTAACCGGCCCCGAGCATGAACAGCGCCGCGTGAAAATAGAGCACGCCTTCGTCAAGGAAGATGAAGCTGTAGCCGAACACATAGCGCAGCAGGACGATGGCGAACTGCAGCAGCAGCATGAGCAGTGCCGCCCAGCACAGGACGTTGCCGATCCAATAATTGACGCGCTCCAGCGCCCCCGCCAGTCCATCCATCGCGATCTGTCCCTGCCCCTCTTTGAAGCCTAAACTCACTTGCCATCTATTTGTTGCCGGCAGCCATTCCCAGCTCCCATTTGAGACCCGAGAATCTCCGCTTGTACCCCTCTCCCCCCTTGCGGGGGAGATGTCCGTGAAACGGACAGAGGGGGGTGAACCCTCACCGGGAATTCGGACATGCCGGATTGAGCCGAGAGGCTGTCACCCCCCTCTGTCTCCTGTCGGAGACATCTCCCCCGCAAGGGGGGAGAGGGGAACAAGCGGTTAAGCTGATTTCCACATATTACAAAATCCCCACAACCCTCATCCTGAGACGGACCTTGCGGTCCTCCTCAGGATGAGGCCGGTGGCGGTGAAGAATTGCCGCGCCGGGGAAGACTGCCTGGCTTCCCCAACCCGCATTTCAGACACCCGGTCAGTCGTACTTGTAATCCAGCAGACGGGCGTTCATTTGGCCGTTGTCGGCATAGGGCATGTACTCGCGCATCAGCTTGCGGTAGGCGAGGAAGCTTTCCGTGATGCGCACAACCAGTTCGTCGCTGTCGGCACGCAGTTCCGCGATGACTTCACCGGCGGCATTGCCCATGGCGACGATGACGTCGTCCGGAAGCTTGCGCACCATCACGCCGTGGTCGTTGACGAGCTGCGTCAGCGCCTGGGCATGCTTGGTGTTGTATTCCGTCAGGACATCGTTGTAGAGGCTGGCGCAGGCGCGGCTGACGGCTTCCTTCAGGTCGTCCGGCAGGGCGTTGTAGGCTTCCAGGTTCACCGCGCATTCTTCCGCGGAAGACGGCTCGCCCACACCCGGCCAATAGTAGTTCTTGGCGATCTGGTAATAGCCGAGGGCGCTGTCGGTCCAGGGGCCGATGAACTCGCCGGCATCCAGCGCACCGGACTGCAGAGCCTGGAACATCGCCGGGCCGCTCATGGCCTGAACCGCCATGCCGAGCTTGGTGCACATTTCGGAGGCGAGACCGGTGGAGCGGAACTTCAGGCCCTTCAGGTCGTCGACGCTGTTGATCTCGTTGCGGAACCAGCCGGCCCACTGCGGACCGGAATTGCCGCACAGGAACGGCTTCAGGTTGAAGCGGGCGTAGATCTCGTCATAAAGCGCCTGGCCGCCGCCATGGATCATCCAGCCAGCCTGTTCCGGTGCCGTCAGGCCGAAGGGCTGGGAGCCGAACAGCAGGATGCCCTTGGACTTCGAACCCCAGTAGGCCGGAACGGCATGATAGAGCTCGGCCGTGCCCTGGCCGACGGCATCGAAGACGCCGTTGCCCGGAACGATTTCACCGGCCGCGAACAGCTGCACCTCGATGCGGCCGCCGGAAAGGGCGGTGATGCGATCCGCCAGCATCTGGGCGGCAACACCCGGGCCGGGCAGGTTCTTCGGCCACGCGGTGACCATGCGCCACTGGATCTTGTCCTGTGCGATGGCAGGAGCCGCCAGCGCGGAAGCGGCAACGGCAGCCGTGCCGGTGGCACCGGCTTTCAGGAAATCACGTCTCTTCATGTCAGTTCCCCTCAGTCAGGTTTTGGATATGGAGCGTCCTGCCGTGCGTTTTCATTTCCCCAGAATGGCCGGCAGGTTAAGCCCCTGTTCTTTCGCGCAATCGAGCGCGATCTCGTAGCCGGCATCGGCGTGACGCATCACGCCGGTGGCCGGATCGTTCCACAGCACCCGGCCGATACGCCGGTCGGCATCTTCCGTGCCGTCGCAGCAGATCACCATGCCGGAATGCTGGGAGAAGCCCATGCCGACGCCGCCGCCATGGTGGAGCGACACCCAGGTCGCGCCGGAAGCAGTGTTGAGCAGGGCATTCAGAAGCGGCCAGTCGGAGACGGCATCCGAACCGTCCTTCATGGCCTCGGTCTCGCGGTTCGGCGAAGCGACCGAGCCTGAATCCAGATGATCGCGGCCAATGACGATCGGTGCTTTCAGCTCGCCGTTGCGAACCATTTCGTTGAAGGCAAGGCCGAGGCGATGGCGCTGGCCGAGGCCGACCCAGCAGATACGCGCCGGCAGTCCCTGGAAGGAGATGCGCTCGCGGGCCATGTCCAGCCAGTTGTGCAGGTGCTCGTCGTCCGGGATCAGTTCCTTCACCTTGGCATCGGTCTTGTAGATGTCCTCCGGGTCGCCGGAGAGGGCGCACCAGCGGAACGGGCCGATGCCGCGGCAGAAGAGCGGTCGGATATAGGCCGGAACGAAGCCGGGGAAGGCAAAGGCGTTTTCAAGGCCTTCTTCTTTTGCCACCTGGCGGATGTTGTTGCCGTAATCGAGCGTCGGCACGCCGGCATTCCAGAAGTCGACCATGGCGGCGACATGCACCTTCATCGAGGCGCGGGCAGCTTTTTCGACGACTTTCGGTTCGGTCTCGGCCCTGGCGCGCCATTCGGCGACGGTCCAGCCCTGCGGCAGGTAGCCGTTGACCGGATCGTGGGCGGAGGTCTGGTCGGTGACGATGTCCGGCTTGATGCCGCGCTTGAAGATTTCCGGGAAAATGTCGGCGGCATTGCCGATGAGCGCCACAGACTTGGCTTCGCCCGCCTTCGTCCAGCGGTCGATCATTTCCATGGCTTCGTCGAGGGAATGGGTCTTCTCATCGACATAACGGGTGCGCAGGCGGAAGTCGGCGCTCTTCTCGTCGCATTCGACTGCCAGGCAGCAGGCGCCTGCCATGACGGCTGCCAGCGGCTGGGCGCCGCCCATGCCGCCGAGGCCGCCGGTCAGGATCCAGCGGCCCTTGAGATTGCCGTTATAGTGCTGGCGGCCAGCTTCCATGAAGGTCTCGTAGGTGCCCTGCACGATGCCCTGGGTGCCGATATAGATCCAGGATCCCGCGGTCATCTGGCCGTACATGGCCAGGCCCTTCTTATCCAGTTCGTGGAAATGGTCCCAGTTGGCCCAGTTGGGCACCAGGTTGGAATTGGCGATCAGGACACGCGGCGCATCCTTGTGGGTCCTGAAGACACCGACGGGCTTGCCGGACTGGACCAGCAGCGTCTCGTCTTCTTCCAGGGTCTTGAGGCTGGCGACGATCCGGTCGAAATCGTCCCAGGTGCGGGCGGCGCGGCCGATACCGCCATAGACGACCAGTTCGTGCGGGTTTTCCGCAACATCCGGATGAAGGTTGTTCATCAGCATGCGCAAGGGGGCTTCGGTCAGCCAGGACTTGGTGTTCAGCTCGGTGCCGGTCGGCGGGAAGACGTCACGTGCGTTGTGGCGGGGATTTGTCATGATGGGCTCCCTGGGTGTCTTCGTGATCTTAAATGAGGGAAGGCGCGAGATTTTCCAGCGCGCTCAGGATGTCTTTGAGATGAAGGCGAAGCTGCTCCGCCCTGGCCTCGTCATAGGCAAAGGGCGTGTCTTCGCTGGCAAGGTGGGTCTTCTGCGCCAGTTCCATCTGGATGGCGTGAAAACCTTCCGATGGGCGGCCATAGTGCCGTGTCGTCCAGCCGCCTTTGAAGCGGCCGTTCAGGACCGACGTATAGCCTTCTGCAGCCGCCGTCCGGCTGACGACGGCAGCTTCGATTTCGGCTGCGCAGGTGGTGCCGTTGTTGGTGCCGGTGTTGAAGTCGGGCAGGGTGCCCTCGAACAGGAACGGCACGATCGATCGGATCGAGTGGCAGTCATAAAGGATGGCGACGCCGTGCCTGGCGCGGACCCGCTCCAGCTCGACCGCAAGGGCCGCATGATAGGGCGCATGCCAGGCAAGGCGCCGGGCTTCGATTTCGGCAGCATCCGGTTCTTTGCCGGAGTGGTAGATGGGGCGTCCGTCGAAATCGGTGGTCGGGCAAAGTGTTGTCGTGTTCTGGCCCGGATAGAGCGAGACCCCTTCCGGGTCCCGGTTGGCGTCGATCACATAGCGATGGAAATTGGCTTTCACCATGGTCGCGCCGGGGATGAGGCCGGCATAAAGCCGGTCGACATGCCAGTCGGTATCGGCAAGTTTCAGGCCTGTCTCGTTGAGACGAGCGTGAATATCCTCCGGCACGAAGGTCCCGGCATGGGGAACGCCGAGAACCACCGGGCCATCGCCGCGAAAGACCTCAACCGGCTGCATGTGGGTCTCCCAGCGTGATCATGTGCGCGGCCGAGACTGCCGAAACCAGCGTGCGGCCGCGGACCAGACCGGCGGCTGTTTCCAGATCCGGAGCCATGTAGCGGTCCTTTTCCAGGGACGGCACGACCTCGCGCAGGTTCTTCATCACGGTCTGCAGGGCGTCGCTCGTCTTCAGCGGTGCGCGATGTTCGATGCCTTCGGCGGCGCAGAGAAGCTCCACACCGAGGATCTGGCTGAGGTTCGCGTTCATGCGGGCAAGACGGCGGGCGCCATGGGCGGCCATGGAGACATGGTCTTCCTGGTTGGCACTGGTCGGGGTCGAATCCGTCGAGCACGGATTGGCGAGATGCTTGTTCTCGCTCATCAACGCGGCAGTGGTGACTTCCGCGATCATCATGCCCGAGTTCAGTCCCGGGTCCTTGGCAAGGAACGGCGGCAGGTCGAAGGAGAGCGTTGGGTCGACCATCAGTGCCACGCGGCGCTGGGAAATTGCCCCGAGTTCGGCAATCGCCAGCGCGATCTGGTCGGCGGCAAAGGCGACGGGCTCGGCGTGGAAGTTGCCGCCGGAAACGATGCGGTCGGCATCGATCAGCACCAGCGGGTTGTCGGTCGCCGCATTCGCCTCGATCTCGAGCGTGCGGCCCGCCATGCGCAGCAGGTCGATGCAGGCCCCGGCCACCTGAGGCTGGCAGCGGATGCAGTAGGGATCCTGAACGCGGGTGTCGCCTTCGCGGTGGCTTTCGCGAATTTCGGATCCGTCCATGATCATGCGCATCGCCCGCGCGACTTCGATCTGACCGCGATGACCGCGCAGCTCATGGATTTCCGGCAGCAGCGGCGCAGTCGAGCCCATGATAGCGTCGGTGGAAAGGCTTGCGGTGACCAGCGTTGCCTCCGCCAGTCGCCAGGCATCGAAGAGGCCGGTGAGGGCGGCCGCGGTGGAAAATTGCGTGCCGTTGATGAGGCCGAGGCCTTCCTTGGGACCGAGCACGACCGGGCTGAGGCCCGCCATTGCGAGGGCGTCGCCACCGGGCATGCGGGCGCCGCCGAATTCAGCCTCGCCTTCGCCGATCAGAACGGCTGTCATATGGGCAAGCGGCGCAAGGTCGCCGGAAGCGCCAACGGAGCCCTGTGACGGGATCACCGGGGTCACGCCTTTTTCAAGGCAATCCTCGATCAGCTTCAGCACCTCGAAGCGTACGCCGGACGCGCCGCGGCCGAGGGACAGCAGCTTCAGCACCATCATCAGGCGGGTGGTGGTCCGGTCGAGCGGCTCGCCGACGCCGCAGCAATGGGAGAGGATCAGGTTCCGCTGCAGCGTCGCCGTATCCTTCGGCGCGATCTTGACGCTCGCCAGTTTACCGAACCCGGTGTTGACTCCATAGACGGCTTCCGTGCCGCTGGCCGCCTTTGCAACGCGTTCGGCGGCAAGGTTGATCGCGGCTTCCGCGGACCGGTCGACGCGAACGGCCAGTTCTTCCCGGTAGATGCGTTCCAGATCGGCCAGGGTGACAGACCCCGGCGTCAGGGTAAGGGTGCTCATTCAGAGCCTCCGAAGATGCGTTTGTGAAGAGAGTTGAAGCCGATCCGGTAGGAGAGTTCCGCCGGATGGCTGACATTCCAGATGGCAAGGTCTGCCCTGTTGCCGCGCGCGAGCGTGCCGCGATCCTCCAGGGCAAGGGCCTTGGCAGCTTCGCGGGTGACGCCCGCAAGCGCCTCTTCCGGCGTCATGCGGAACAGCGTGCAGCCCATGTTCATGGTGAGCAGCAGCGAGGCGAGCGGCGAGGAGCCCGGATTGCAGTCGGTTGCAAGGGCGACCGGGACCTTGTGCTTGCGCAGGAGATCGAGCGGCGGCTGCTTGGTTTCGCGCAGCGTGTAGAAAGCACCGGGCAGCAGCACGGCGACCGTGTCGCTCTCCGCCATCGCCTTGACGCCGGCCTCGTCCAGATATTCCAGATGGTCGGCCGAAAGAGCGCCATAGGAGGCGGCGAGTGCGGCGCCGTTCAGATTAGAAAGCTGCTCGGCATGGAGCTTCACCGGCAGGCCGAGATCCTTGGCCTTGTCGAAGACGCGTCCGATCTGCTCCGGCGAGAAGGCAATGCCTTCGCAGAAACCGTCGACCGCATCGACAAGTCCTTCGGCGTTGGCGGCTTCCAGTGCCGGCAGGCAGACCTTTTCCAGATAGCTGTCGGCCTTGTCCTTGTATTCCGGCGGAATGGCGTGGGCGCCGAGAAAGCTGGTTTTTACGATGATGGGGCGCAGCTTGGCGATCTTGCGGGCGGTGCGCAGCATGCGCAGCTCGGTTTCCTTGTCGAGGCCATAACCGGACTTGATCTCGATGGCGGTAACACCCTCGGCGATCAGCGCATCGACACGGGGGAGGGCGGCTTCCAGGAGCTGCTTCTCGCTGGCCGAGCGGGTGGCTTTCACCGTGGAGACGATGCCGCCGCCGGCGCGGGCCACTTCCTCGTAGCTCGCCCCTTCCAGCCGCATCTCGAATTCCCGCGCCCGGTCGCCGCCGAAAACCACGTGGGTGTGGCAGTCGATCAGGCCCGGCGTCACCAGCCGGCTGCCAAGGTCGTTCGCAGGCAGGGAGGCATAATGGGACGGCAGGTCAGCCGCCTTGCCCACCCAGGCAATGCGCGAGCCTTCGATCACCAGGGCGCCGTCCGCGATCAAGCCGTAGGGCTCGCCCGTCTCTGTGAGCGTTGCCAGCCTGGCATTTGTGAGGAGGCGTTTGGACACGGCCATCTCCGGCTTGATTAGATTGCGATATAAGATAATATGCATGCACATATTAAGGTGTCAACGAGGGAATAGCGGATATGTCGACAGTTTCTGCCGGGACGGTTTTTGCGGAGAAAGCACTCCTGGCCGGCGGCTGGGCAGAGAACGTGGCCGTAACCATCGGGGCGGATGGAACCATTGATGGCGTAAAGACCGGTGCTGAGCCGCAGGGCACCCGCGTCGGCATTCTGCTGCCCGCACCGGTGAACCTGCACAGCCACGCCTTCCAGCGCGCCATGGCCGGGATGAGCGAGCGGCGCGGGCTTGAAAGCCGCGACACGTTCTGGACCTGGCGCCAGATCATGTTCCGTTTCCTCGATGCCCTGACGCCGGAAGACGTCGAGGTGATTGCCGCCTTCGTGCAAATGGAAATGCTGGAGGCGGGTTATGCCGGGGTGGGCGAATTCCACTACCTGCACCACCAGCCGGGCGGCGCGCCTTACGCCAATCTCGCCGAGATGTCGGAGCGCATCATGGCCGCGGCTTCCGATACCGGTATCGGCCTTACGCATCTGCCCGTCCATTACCAGTATGGCGGTTGCGACAAGCGCCCGCTTGCAAACGGCCAGATCCGCTTCGGCAACGATTTAGAGCGTTTCGCGAAGCTGCATGAGCTGGCAGGCGAAGCCCTGAAGTCGCTGCCAGATGATGCCGTCATCGGCGTTGCACCGCATTCCTTGCGTGCGGTCGACGAGGAAAGCCTGACGGCAGCCGTCGCTCTTGCCGGCGCAAATCCACTGCACATGCATCTGGCTGAACAGATCCCGGAAGTGGACGAAGTGCTGGCAGCGCGTGGCAAGCGGCCGGTGGAGTGGCTGCTCGCCAACCATGCCGTTTCCGAAAACTGGTGCCTGATCCACTGCACCCAGATGACGCCGGCAGAAACCAGGGGCCTTGCCGCTACCGGTGCCATCGCAGGTCTCTGCCCGATCACCGAATCCAGCCTTGGCGACGGCATCTTCGACGGAGTTCACTATCTGTCGGAAGGGGGCCGCTTCGGTGTGGGGTCGGATTCCAACATCCGCATCGCCCTGTCGGAAGAGCTGCGCACGCTGGAATATTCCCAGCGCCTGCGCGACACCTGCCGCGCCTCCGTCGCGACGAAGGAGAAGTCCACCGGCCGCGTGCTCTTTGATGGTGCGGTTGCAGGCGGAGCTCAGGCCGCGGGACGCAACTCGGGCAGGATTGCTGCAGGCAACCTCGCCGATCTCGTGGCGCTCGACAGTGGCGCCATTGATCTGGAGGGCCGGGACGGGGATGAAATTCTCGATGCCTGGATCTTTGCCGGGGACGACCGCATGGTCTCGGAAGTCTGGTCCGCAGGCCGGCATGTTGTTTCCGGTGGAATCCATGTAAAAGGCGAGGCCATCCGCGCGAAATACCGGGCAACCATGGCTTCCCTGCGCGACAGACTTTAAACGACGACTTGGACGGGTAAGACGACTTGGTGCTGACCGACACAAACTCCTGGACCGGGATCCGCGAAGAACTTCTTCGCCGGATCCACGACCGGGTCTGGCAACCGGGGGAGCAGATCCCCCACGAAGCCGACCTGGCGGAGGAGTTCGGCTGCGCCCGCACGACCGTCAACCGGGCTCTCAGGGATCTGGCGGAAAGCGGCCTCGTCGTGCGCAAGCGCCGGGCGGGAACGCGCGTTGCGCTCAATCCGCCGCAGCGGGCGACGCTGACGATCCCGATCCTGCGCAAGGAGGTCGAAGCCCTCGGCCGGCCCTACCGCCATACCCTTCTGGAACGGGACACGCGCCCGCTGCCGCCGATGCTGCATGGTGCGTTCAAGATCTCTCTCGGCACGGACGTACTTTACCTGAAGACGCTGCATTTCGCCGATGACCGGCCCTATGCCTTCGAGGAGCGCTACATCAACCTGGAAGCCGCGCCGCAAGCCCGCGACATGGCCTTCGACGATGTCAGCCCCAACGAGTGGCTGGTGCACAACGCCCCCTACAGCCACGGCGATATTTCCTTTTTCGCCCTAAGTGCCGACGAAACCCTGTCTAAGAAGCTCGACGCCGCCATCGGCACCGCGCTCTTCGCGACGGAACGCATCACCTTCTCCGGCTCCCTGCCGATCACTCACGTCCGCCTGATCTTCGCACCGGGCTACAGGATGCGGACGGAGATCTGAAGGGGAACGTTGCTTCCAGGTCGCCTCTCAGAGCTGCGTGCGTACCGCCAAGGGCTTCGCCTACTGCTGGATCAATTCGGCAGCGTAAGCGATTGCGCGCTGATAATTACCGCTGTCGTTCCATGTCGACAGGACACGGAAATTGGCTGACCCATCACTGAACGAACGTCCCGACTGCCACCCGTTGCGGCGCAGCATGTTTGCGGCCGTCGCAAGCGCATCGGCTGCATTGTTCGGGTCAGCACGGCCGTCGCCATTGCCATCCACGGCAAACCGGACCCAGTTGCCGGCCAAAAACTGCATGTGCCCAAGTTCGCCTGATGGTCCGCCCCGGCTGTTGTCTGAAAGAAGTCCCTGGTCGACAAGTTGAAGAGCTGCGATGGCATCGTCTTCAAAGCGCGGCGAACGACGGCAATAGGATGCCAGGGTCACCGCGCCGCTTACGACAGGCGTTTTCCCCGTGTATCCGCCCCAGCCGGTCTCATAGCCCCAGATTGCCACCAGGACGGAGCCCGGCACGCCGTAGCGCTTTTCAATGGACCGGAACAGTCTTGCGTTCTGGTTGAGCCGATGCCTGGCCCCCGAGACGAATGAATCCACGCTTGCAAACCGGCTTTTCAGGAACTGTTCAGGACTGCGATGGCGCATGCTGGATTGTGAAGCCGGATTTGATTCAAACTTCCACGTGATGCCGGAAAGCTTGGCCTGCTGCAGCGCTTGCAGACCGCGCTGGCCAACACCGGAGGAAGCAGCTTGTTGCGCCAGTTGTTGCTTGTAGGCTTGGAACTGCCCTTTGCTGGTTATGCAGGAGGCGGCCAGGGCTGGTGTTGTTGCCAGAAGCACGCCGGTAACGACCGCGACCAGTCGCAGCGTGGTCCGTCTTGGTGTCAAATCAATCTCCATCAACCCAGAAGCCCAAAGGTTAAACTGACTAGTACTTGCAATTCATGTCCATATCTTCGTCAACTTAAATTAGGATCAATCCCGGCGAAGACCAGGTGTTTTTCTGTGCAAAACGGCCGGGCGGACGGTCCGGAACGGAGGCCGGTCTGGCGCAGAGTGACAAGGCTGTTTCGCAAGACGTTCGACCTGGCGCGCCGCGCCTTCGGGACATAGGGTCCCGAGCTTTCGGCGAAGGCGTTTGCTTCTCCACTTACGTTCGTGTCGAGCAGCCGAAGAGCGTGTCCTTCTCGTTCTTGGTGATGCAGCGCTTGCGGGCATTCAGGATCTTGCCGAAGGCGATATGCAGGAAGCTGGAAGAGGGACGGCCGCTGCCGGGTGAAAATTGCTCCAATCAGGGGGAGATTGCCCAGGGTTCCATGGCCGGTGAGGTCAGTTACCGCTTTTGATATCCAGGCAGATCCGGGGTTGCTCATGAACGTGCGATTTGCACGATCGACGACTGACCGTTCCCTCGTTCGCGCGTGTATCGCATCCGGTCTCCGCAGTGCTCGATGATCTCACAATCGAGGTCGAGGAACTCCCCATCCAGCTCAGCGGTTCTGCAGAAATAGCCGTCCTCCCAGTACCAGCTTCCGGAGAGTGGACGGCCGTCGACATCGCCGGCGATCCTGCCGTCCTCGTGAATGATGAACCGAAGCCCTTCACTCGTGAGGGGGACTTCCGTGAATATCGCGACGAATTCCTCGCGTGTCGTCAACCTTTTCCAGGCCTGTTTCCCGGATGCGGGCATTGGACACCTCTTTGTCGCTTCGGTTGGCCACCTCGATGATAGAGCTTGCTGACGAGACTAGTGGTTCGATTCTGACATTTGCATCCCCTTGCTGCTAGCGCTGGAGCAAATGTCAGAATCATAAGAACCACTAGATAAATATATGGTTCTAGTGGAGCTTTTGAATTTGACATTTGAGCATCAGCCTAGCCGCGAGCGGGACTCAAATGTCAAATTCGCTCCACTAGCATTGAAATTTCCGTCAGTGAAATTGCGGGCGCAATGCGGATATCAATTACCGCCCTATGCTGCGCTGTCTAAATGGCCGCCGACTTTGCCGGCACGCTTCTCGATTTCGCACATTTGTTCGGGAATAGGTGATTTGAGGGTAATCTGTTCGGCACGAGTTCCGTGGATGACATTGGATGAGCAGGTGACAAGCGAGTTCAGCGGTTTTGCTCCCCAAGACCTTGCAACAAGATTGGCAGTCGTTGGCCTTGAAGCATCATGTGATCCCTCATGAGTTCGTCGGCGTGATCGCCTTCGCCGGCAAGGATGGAGTCCAGGATGGCTCTATGCTCCTCGACGGATTGTGCGAGGCGGCCACGAAGCTTGTACGGCATTGAGCGATAGGGATTTACGTGGGCTTCGATTTGCTCGAGTTGTTCCACGAGTCTCGAGTTTCCCGATGCTGTGTGAATGGCCAGGTGGAATTGCAAGTTTGCAAGCCCATATGCCTCGGTGTCCTCAGCTTCCGACGCCGCGACGCAAGCTTGAAACCCTGCCTGGATCCGCGACGCAGATTGAGCGGTACATCTTTTGGCAGCAAGCCTGCAGGCCATCCCCTCCAGTTCCGCAGCCACCTCGAAAAGATCCATCAACTCCTTAGCCGACAGGATCCTTACGAATGCGCCTTTGCGTGACCTCGTCTCCAGAAGTCCGCTTTCGACCAGAGATCTTACAGCTTCGCGAACGGGCGTACGGGATACGCCGAACCTTTCAGCCAATGCTGATTCCTCGAGCTGGTCGCCAGGGCGAAGAATTCCCTGGTGGATCTCGGTTTTCAGTTTTTCGATCAGTTGATCAGCTACACGCGCCATTTTCGGTCCTGTGGTCTGGGGCCCAAAATAGTCAGTGCAGGTTGGCATGTCGATGCCGAAAATTTCTATTTGCATTTTTATATTTTTTATATGTATACAGATAAACGTTAAATGGACGCACAGGGAGGAACTCATGCGACCTGATATGAAATCAATCGGGATCACCCTGGCAGCTTTGCTTGCTGTCAGTCCGGCATATGCCACCGAACTGCGCCTGTCGCATCAATGGTCCACCGGCGACGTCCGCCACAAGGTGGCGCAGATTGTTGCCGACGAAGTTGCTGCGGCCAATGTCGATCTCGACATCAAGATCTTTCCTTCGGAGTCGCTGCTGAAGGCGCGCGAGCAGTACAAGCCGCTCTCGCGCGGTCTGCTCGACATGACGGTCCTGCCGCTCAGCTATGCCGGCGGTCAGCAGCCCGCCTATAACCTGACCCTGATGCCGGGCCTCGTTAAGAACCACGACCACGCCGCCCGCATGAACGACAGTCCCTTCATGGAAGCCATCGAGGAGATCATGGCCGGGGACGACGTGATGGTGCTGGTGCATGGCTATCTTGCGGGCGGTTTCGCGGCCACCAAGACCTGCATCACCAAGCCGGAAGACATGCAGGGCCTGCAGACCCGCGCGGCCGGCAAATCCTTCGAGCAGATGCTTGCCGGGGCAGGGGCCTCCATCGCCTCGATGGCGTCTTCCGAGGTCTACAACGCCATGCAGTCCGGCGTCCTGGATGCCGTCAACACCTCCTCGTCGTCCTTCGTCAGCTTCCGCATCTACGAGCAGGTGTCCTGCTATACGCCCGCCGGCGAATATGCGCTCTGGTTCATGTACCAGCCGCTCCTGATGAGCAAATCCAAGTTCGAGAGCCTGAGCGAGGACCAGCAGAAGGCCTTGCTTGCCGCAGCCGAAAAGGCTGAAGCCTTCTATCTGGAGGAAGCCAAGAAGGAAGACGCGACCTCGGCGGACGTCTTCAAGGAAAACGGCGTCGAGATTGCGGCGATGACGGCGGCCGACTTCGAGGCCTGGCGGACGCTCGCCAAGGAAACCTCCTACAAGGCCTTTGTGGAGGAAACTCCGAACGGTCAGCAGCTTCTCGACCTGGCGCTTGCCGTCGAGTGACGCTTCGCTGTTTCGGGGCGGCCTGAACGGCGCCGCCCCGGAAACAACCTGATCCTTTCATTCAAGGAGTGACCCATGGCGGGCCACAGTACGGCTGCGATCGCGCATGCCGGCAACAATCCCTTTCTGCGCATCGTTGCCATGATATCGACCCTTGCCGGCTGGTGTTCGGCAACCATGGTCGTCGCGGCGGTCCTGATCACCTGCCAGATGATCTTCGTGCGCCTCGTGCTCAACGCGTCCACGGTCTGGCAGACCGAAGCCGTCATCTATCTGGTCATCGCGGCAACACTCGTCGGCCTTCCCTACGTCCAGCGTCTGCGGGGCCACGTGAATGTCGACCTGTTCCCCCTGTCGCTCGCGCCGCGGCCCCGGTACCTGATGGCCTGCCTGACGCTGTCCCTTTCGATCCTGATCGTGGCGATGCTGCTCTTCTACGGATCCGAGTTCTGGTACATCGCCTGGTCGCGCGGCTGGACCTCCGACACGGTCTGGGGCGTCAAGCTCTGGATCCCCTATCTCGCAATCCCCGTCGGCTTCGGCCTGTTCCTGCTGCAGCTGGTGGCCGACCTTGTCGCGGTCGTCACCGGCGTAGACAAGCCCTTCGGTCTGGAGGACAAATAATGGATCCGCTGCTGCTTGGCCTGCTGGTGGCGCTTGCCACGATCGTCGTCCTCTTTTCAGGCGTCTCCGTCGCAATCGGCCTCCTGATCGTTTCCGCCGGTTTCCTGGTGATCTTCGACGGTGCCCGGTCGCTGGAACTGATGCCGGAGATCCTCTTCGGCAAACTCGACAATTTCGCGCTGCTCTCCATCCCGATGTTCATCATCATGGGCGCGTCGATCGCTTCGACGCGGGCTGGCGCCGATCTTTACGAGGCGCTGGAGCGCTGGCTCACCCGGGTGCCCGGCGGCCTTGTCGTCTCCAACCTCGGCGCCTGCGCGCTCTTTGCCGCCATGTCCGGTTCGTCCCCGGCCACCTGCGCCGCCATCGGCAAGATGGGCATTCCGGAAATGCGCAAGCGCGGGTATCCGGACGGCGTCGCCGCCGGGTCGATCGCCGCGGGCGGCACGCTCGGCATCCTGATCCCGCCCTCGGTCACCATGATCGTCTACGGCATCTCCACGGAGACCTCGATCGGCCGCCTGTTCCTGGCCGGTGTCATTCCGGGGTTGATGCTGATGGGGCTCTTCATGGTCTGGTCGCTCTATTCGACCTGGCGCAGCGGCGACACCCGGGTTCTCAGTGCAGGGTCCTATTCCTGGGCGGAGAAGTTCGAGATCCTGCCGCGGGTCCTGCCGTTCCTCGCGATCATTCTCGGCGTGCTCTACGCCATGTATGGCGGCATCGCCACACCGTCGGAAACCGCTGCGGTCGGCGCGCTGCTCTGCCTGCTGATCGCCGTCATCATCTACAAGCTCTGGAACCCGGCATCGCTCTGGGTCGTGCTCCGCGACAGCACCCGCGAAAGCGTGATGATCCTCTTCATCATCGCCGCCGCCGGTGTCTTCTCCTACATGCTCTCCTCGCTCTTCATCACCCAGGCCATCGCCGAATGGATCGGCACGCTGGATGTGAACCGCTGGGTGCTGATGGCGGCCGTCAACGTGTTCCTGCTGATTGCAGGCTTCTTCCTGCCGCCGGTCGCGGTCATCCTGATGGCGGCGCCGATCCTGCTGCCGATCATCACGTCCGCCGGCTTCGATCCGATCTGGTTCGCCGTCGTCCTGACGATCAACATGGAGATCGGCCTGATCTCGCCGCCGGTCGGCCTCAACCTCTACGTGATCAACGGTATCGCACCGGACATTTCCCTGAAGACCATCCTGACCGGCTCCATGCCCTATGTCGCCTGCATGGTGCTCGGGATCGTCATCCTCTGCCTCTTTCCGGAAATCGCCACTTGGCTGCCGGATCTCGTGATGGACGCCGGGCAATGAACGGAATTTTTCCTCTAGTGAGAAGGAACAAACGATGACTTTCCGAACAAATTACCGTCGTGTCGGCCTGATTGTGCCGAGTTCAAACGTTACGATGGAAACAGAGATCCCTGCGTTGTTGAAAGCTCGGGAAAGCATTCTTCCGGACCGGTTTACCTTCCATTCGTCCCGCATGCGGATGAAGTCCGTCGTGAAGGAGGAGCTTGAGGCGATGGACGCCGACAGCGTTCGTTGTGCGGTCGAACTTTCCGATGCTGCGGTGGAAGTTCAAGCTTATGCTTGTCTTGTTGCCATTATGTCCATGGGGCTCGGCTATCACCGCAAATCCTCAGACAAGCTGCATCAGGCAACGGTTACAAATCTTTGTCCGACACCGGTTCTGAATTCGGCAGGTGCCTTGATAGATGGAATGAAGGCCATTGGCGCGCGCAAGGTCTCGATCATCTGTCCCTACATGAAACCTCTGACAAGATTGGTGGTTGATTACATTGAAAACGAAGGCATCGAGGTTCAGGACTTCCTTGCGCTCGAAATCCCGGACAACCTCGACGTTTCTCGCCAGGACCCAACGGCACCGGCTGAGTTGTGGCGCAAACTGGACCTGAATGGGGTAGATGCCATCGTTGCCTCGGCTTGCGTGCAGATGCCGTCTCTCCCGGCAATTGACATGATCGAACGCGCTTCCGGATTGCCGACTGTTTCGGCTGCTGTGGCAACGACCCGACAGATCTTGCAGAATCTCGGGCTAACCGAAGTCGCGCCGGGAGGCGGCGCACTGCTGTCTGGAGGATTGCTGTCGCAAGTTCCGCGGGTTGCCTGACCGGATTTTGTCGAGAGTTCAACGAGTTGGGAACCGGCCGTCTTTTGCGCAATCAATTGAGGAGAAATCCGTTGAGTTTGCAGGCCGGCTTCGGCAGCACAGAAGTGCAAAAGGCGACAGAGGTCCATGTGCTCGCGAAGGGGAGGCATGGGTACCTACACGATGAATCGAGGGCAGTGAGGTCTGGGTCTTATGACGATGCTGCGGCAATTCTGCTGTGAACTGCCCCAAGATGACGGGCGACAAATTCGCCCGCCAGACTTTCATCTTGGGATTGTACGAAATGCCGGTTCAGGTGATCAGTCGGCATGGCCTCGCCGGTGCTTTGCCGGCTCAAACAAAAAAACGCCCCCTCCAGCGGGAGAGGGCGTTTCGCGTTTGACGGGACGGCACGGGATCAGTCGACGAGCGCGCCTTCTTCGTCCTTGGCCATGCGGCGCATGCGGGCCTTCAGGATCTTGCCGAAAAGGATCGGCAGGATGAAGCCGATGATGGCGAGACTCCAGAGCCCGATGGAGAGCGGGCTGTCGGCCAGAACGATCCAATCACCGTTGCCGATAGTGAGTGCCCGGCGCATGTTGTTTTCCATGGCGTTGCCCAAGAGGGTGCCGAGAATGATCGGCACCAGAGGCACGTCGAGCTTCCGGAGTACCCAGCCGAGCACGCCGAAGCCGACCATGACCATCAGGTCGAAGGACGAGCCGGAAATGCCGTAGATGCCGACGAAGCTGACCATGGCGACGATGGGCATCAGGATGCGCGGCGGGATCAGCAGCACGCGGGTGAAGAGGCCGATCATCGGGATGTTCATGGCCAGCAGCATGAAGTTGGCGATGAAGAGCGCCGCGATCAGGCCCCAGACAACGTCCGGCTGCTGGGTGAAGAGCAGCGGGCCAGGGGTGATGTTGAGCGCCAGCAGAACGGCAAGCAGGACCGCGGTGGTGCCGGAGCCGGGAACCCCGAGCGCCAGCATCGGCACCAGGGCACCGCCGGCGGCGGCATTGTTGCCGGCTTCCGGAGCTGCGACGCCGCGCGGGTCGCCCTTGCCGAATGTGCCTTCCTTGTCGACCAGCTTTTTCTCGAACGTATAGGAGATGAAGGAGCCGAGGGAGGCGCCGGCACCCGGCAGCACGCCGGCGAGGAAGCCGAGGAAGCTGGTGCGCAGCATGGTCGGCGTGCACGATTTCAGGAGCGCGAAGCTGGGGATCAGACGGCCGATGGTGATCTTGCTGCTGTCGGCATCGGCCTTGCCGTGGCGGTGTTCCAGGAAAAGGAACACTTCGGAGAGGGCAAAGAGGCCGACGATGGCGACCAGGAAGTCGATGCCGTCGTAAAGATGCACTTCGCCGAAGGTAAACCGCGGCACGCCCGTCTGGGTGTCGACGCCGACGGTCGCAAGTCCGATGCCGAGCGCGGCGGCAAAGGCGGTCTTGGCCTGGTTGGTCGAGGCGACGCCGCCAAGCGTTGCAAAGGCCAGGGTAAAGAGGGCGAAATATTCCGCCGGACCGAACAGCAGCGCGATCTTGACGAGCTGCGGTGCCAGCAGGATCAGGCCCCAGGTGGCCAGGAACGAGCCGACGAAGGAGGCGACGCCCGACAGGGACAGCGCTTCGCCCGCACGGCCCTTCTGGGCCATCGGATAGCCGTCAAGGCAGGTCATCATCGCCGGTTCGTCGCCGGGAATGTTCAAGAGGATCGACGAGATGCGGCCACCATACATGGCGCCGTAATAGACCGACGTCAGAAGGATCAGCGCGGGTGTTGCACCGAGGCCAAGGGTGAAGGCCAGCGGGATGAGGATGGCGACGCCGTTCGACGGGCCGAGGCCCGGCAGGGCACCCATGATGGTGCCGAGAAAGCAGCCGAGCAGCGCCAGAAGCAGGTTCTGCCAGGTGAGCGCGATCACGAAGCCGTCGGCCAGAGAAGACAAGGTTTCCATGGGAAAGCTCCGTTAAAAGCCGAAAGGACCCTTGGCCAGCGACAGGCCAAGAACGAGGTGGAACACGGCATAGATGCCGAGCGAGGTCGCGCAGCCGGAGACCACGGAAGAGATCGGGCCGGAGCCGAGACGCCAGGTGAGATAGGTGGCGGCAAACGCGGTCGCGATGATGAACCCGAAGACCGGCAGCAGGTTCGCGTAGAGAAGCATCACGATAACGGCAGCGCCGACTTCCATAAGGCGCAGGAAGGAGGGCCATTCCGGCGCGGCATCGGGCCGGATGATGATGACGATGGAAGCCAGCCCGAGCACCGTTGCGATGATCAGGGGAAAGGCCTTCGGTCCGACGGCGTCGGACAGGAAACTTTCTTCAATATAGAGAGCGGCCCAGGCGTATCCGATTGCAAGGAGAAGCCCGACCAGCCCGAAGACGCGGTCGCTCATGATTACCTTCCTGCAGGCGGCTCCTCCCCAACTGGCGGCCGCTCTATGGTGTGATTGTTGTAAACGGCAAGATCACTGTGCCACCGGCGCATGAGACAATCCAGACCTTGCGGTTTGTCGCGGTCGGGTGCGCTACGTCCGGATGACGGCCGTTTCTTAAAAAAAGGGGGCACCGATGGTGCCCCCAAGGCAGGGAGATGGCGGTCTTATTTGATGATGCCGATCTCTTTGGAAATGTCCTGGATCTTCTGGACGGAAGCCGCCACGAATTCCTGGAATTCCGCACCCTGCAGATCGAGCGGAGCCATGCCGTTGGCGGCCATGATGCCCTTCCACTCGTCGCTTGCATAAAGGGTGGCGATCTTTTCCACCCACGCGTTGTAAGCGTCGTCGGACATGCCGCCCGGAGCGTAGAAGCCGCGCCAGTTAGCGCCGATGGCATCGACACCCTGTTCCTTGGCGGTCGGGAAGTCGGCGAATTCACCCGACAGGCGCTCCGGTGCCAGCACCGCGATCACCTTGATGTCGCCGCTGTCGACAAAGCCCTTGGCTTCGGAGATGTCGCCGGTGAAGGCCTGCACGCTGTCGGCCAGCAGCTGGGTGACGGCTTCGCCGCCGCCGTCAAAGGCGATGTATTTCACCGCGCGCACGTTTTCGATGCCATAGGCATTGGCAGCGATAAGGACCTTCAGATGGTCCCAGCCGCCAACTGCAGAGCCGCCGGCCACTGCGATGGAGCCCGGATCGGTCTTCATCTTTTCCAAGAGCTCGGGAAGGGTGTTGATCGGGCTGTTGGCTGCAACGGCGATCACGCCGTAGTCGGCACCGACGGAGGCGACCCAGCGGACCTGGTCCATGGTATTGCCCGGAAAGGCGCCCTGTGCCAGACGCGTTGCGGTCGCCGAGGAGGCCGCGACGATGAGGTCGTTGCTGTCGTTGCGCTTGTTGACCACTTCGGCAAAGGCAACACCGCCGCCGCCGCCGGCCAGGTTAACGACCTGCATGGTCTTGTCGATGAGTTTCAGGTCCTGAAGGGACTTGCCGACCTGACGGCAGGTGAAGTCCCAGCCGCCGCCCGGGTTTGCCGGTGCGATGCATTCCGGATTTTCCGGATTGAAATCGGCCGCCACCGCGCCGAGAGCGGATGCGCCAAGGAATGCGGCCGCCAGAAAGAGGCGGGTCGTCTTGAATGCCATGTTGTTTTTCCTCCACATGAGCCGGGCTTTTGCTAAGCCCTTGAGATCCGTCGTGCCGCTTGTGAAGCGGGTCCTCCCGACGGACATGAGATCAGCCTAGCGCCAAACCCTGTCACCAACCTGTCAACCGGCGTCAGGTTGCTTGCATGTGAAAAAAAGCCAAGCAATGGTGGGACATGGGAGGACAGATTCTTTGCGACTCTTGCTCGTAGAAGACACGTTTGACATGGCCGAGGCGATCATGATCCGCCTGGACCGGTCGGGGATTGCCTGCGATCTGGCCAAGACGCTGGAGGAGGCGCGCGCCTGCGTCGAGGTTCAGCAGTATGACGTGATCGTCCTCGACATCAATCTGCCGGACGGGCTTGGAACCGAACTCCTGAAGGAGATGCGCGTCCGCGGCGACCGCACGCCGGTCCTGATGCTGACGGCCGAATTTTCCGTCGACGACCGGGTGTCATCGCTCAATTCCGGCGCGGACGATTATCTGGTGAAACCCTTCGATCACCGTGAATTGGAGGCACGCTTGCGCGCACTTTACCGGCGCGAGCAGGGCGACAAGGCGGAAGAACTTGCGCTCGGCAATCTGACCTTCAACGCGTCCGCCCGCGTCGTGCGCCAGGACGACAGCCCGATCACGCTGACACGGCGCGAATTCTCGCTTCTGGAAATCCTGATCCGCAACCGCGGCAGGACGGTCAGCAAGGAGCGGCTGTTCGAAGGCGTGTTCAGCTTCCAGGACACGGATGTCAGCATGAATGCGTTGGAGCTCTATGTCGCCAGGCTGCGCAAGAAGCTTTCAGGCTCGACGGTTCGCATCGAGACGCAGAGAGGGCTTGGCTACAAGCTCGACGTCGATGGCTGATTTCTACCGCAGACTTGAGGCGACCTCGCTGACGGCGCGCGTCGCTTTCGGTGTCGCCTTCCTTCTTGTCCTCGGCGGGGTCATCGTCTCCATCGCCGCCTTCGCCTATGGCCGGGAGGCAGCCCGCAGCGCCTATGACCGGCTGCTTCTGGGCGCGGCCACCGGTATCGCCTCGGCGATTACCGTCCAGGACGGGCGGCCGGTAATCGAGCTGCCGGTCTCGGCCTTCGAGCTGCTCGCGCTCGCGCCCGACGACCGCATCGGCTACCGCATCATGGGGCCGGACGGCGAGACGCTGACCGGTTATGACGAGATCCTGCTGCCCGCCGGCCGGCGCGATATCGGCGAAGGGTTCTTCGACGGTCAGTTCTTCGGTGAGCCGGCACGGTTCACAGTCGTTTCGCGGCGCTTTGCCGAGCGCACGCTCAACGGCACCATCAAGGTGGTGGTCGGCCAGACCCTGCGCGCCCGCAACGACATGGCCTACGACATCACCCGCAAGGCGCTTTATGTGCTGGCCGCCTCGGGCCTTGCCATGCTGCTTCTGGCGGTGGTCGTGGTGCGCTCCGTCCTGAAACCGCTGCAGACCATTGCCGGTGGCCTGTCGGCGCGCGATCCGCACGACCTCACCCCGGTGGATACGGCAGTGCCGCGCGAGACTGCCGTCATGATCAACGCCCTCAACGGCTTCATGGCCCGGCTCGACAGGCAGATGAATTCCATGCGCCATCTGATTTCGGACACGGCGCACCAGCTGAGGACGCCGGTTGCAGCGCTTCGGGCGCAGGCGGACCTCTTCACCGACGAGGCGGATCTGTCGCGCAAGGAAAAGATCGTCGAACGCATCCAGACGCGCACGGCCAGCCTTGGCCGCCTGCTGGACCAGATGCTCAGCCAGGCGCTGGTGATCCATCGCGGCGACAGCGTCCGGCGCGAAAAGGTGGATCTGCGCGACATCGCCCTTGATGTCTTCGAGGCGGGCGATCACGCGGTGCTCAATCCGGAGTTCGACGTGCTTCTTGAGATCGGCGAAGCGCCGGTCATGGTTCTTGCCGATGAACCGTCCTTGAAGGAAGCGCTGAAGAACCTGCTCGGCAACGCGGTGAAATACGGCCGCTCGCCCGTCAGGATCGGCGCGTCGCTTTCCGGTGGCAAGGCCGGTATCTGGGTGGAAGACAGTGGCACCGGACCGGCGGCAGAGGTGCTGGCGGATCTCGGCGCACGCTTCAACAAGGGCACACTCTCCCGCCAGGCAAGCTCCGGCCTCGGCCTTGCCATTGCCCATTCCGTGGCGCTCGCCTTTGGCGGGGAGCTGGTTCTGAAAAAGACGGAGACCGGCCGCTTTCGGGCGGCTCTGCTTTTCGAGGCTGTCGTGGAGGTGCGCGCATGAAGATGGTCAGGCATCAGCTGATGGTCTGTATCGCGGTGCTGTCTGCGCTGCTCCCGGTCCGTGCTGCGCGTGCCCAGGAACTGATCGAGACCTACGGGCCTGCAGACGCGCAGCAAGTCCTGCAGCTGCGATCGACCACAGACATCGCGGTCTTCGGTCCCGTTGTCGAGACGTTTTTGAAGGCGCGGCCGGACTTGGGAGTCCGCTACGAGCAGTGGGGGTCTAACGAACTTTACCGGCTGACGCGGCGCGAGTGCCGCGACGGTGTGACGGGAGCGGACATCGTCATCAGCTCCGCCGTCCACCAGATGGTGAAACTGGTCAACGATGCCTGTGCCGCATCCTACACTTCGCGTCTGACGGAACAGCTTCCCGACGCGCTCAGATGGCGCAACGAACTCTGGGGCATCACGCGCGAACCGGCAGTGATCGTCTATAACCGCGAACTGGTGCCGCCCGGCGATATTCCGCAGACCCGTTTCGATCTGCTCGATCTCCTGAGGCCGACCGGCACGCCATATGCGGGGCGCGTTGCCACCTATGACATCGAGCAGTCCGGCCTCGGCTATCTTTTCGCCTTTGCCGATGCGCAGGAAGCGTCCACCTTCGGGGCCTTGCAGGAATCCTTCGGCCGCTCCGGGGCAGTGTCGACCTGCTGTTCCGTCGATATCATCGAGGGGGTTGCGGAAGGTCAGTACCTGATCGCCTACAATGTTCTCGGCTCCTACGCCCAGGGATACCAGCTCAAGGACGACCGGATCGGCATCGTGCTGCCCACCGATTATACCCTGGTGCTGTCGCGGGCCCTGATGATCCCGAAACAGGCCGGCAACATATCGGCGGCGGAGCAGTTTCTCGATTTTCTGCTGTCTTCGGAAGGAACGCTCGCCCTGCACACGGCGCTCCTGATCAGTCCGCTTCTGGAAACGGAGGAGGGCAACGAGGGCGAGGCACTCAGCTCCACGGCCTTCCGCCCCATCGGCCTCTCGCCCGCCCTGATGGTCGCCCTCGACGCGCTCACCCGCGAGACGTTCCTGCGCCGCTGGCGTTCGACGTTTCCGGGGCCGTGAGTGTTTGTCTTCAGGACTGCTTGTTCGTTCGGTTACGGCTGTGCCGTTCACCCCCATCCCTAACCCTTCCCCACAAGGGGGAAGGGGACTGCACAGTACCTATTCACTGGGTCCCGGGGCGAAAACACACCGAAGTTCGTGAGGCCAAAACCGCTGCGGCGAGCTTTGGCGCAAGTCCCCCTCCCCCTTGTGGGGAGGGGCTAGGGGTGGGGGTAGCCATCATCTCCACAAAACCAGAACCTTGCGGTTCTTCAACCGGCTTGTTGTGGTGTCCGATGCCTTACCAGCTGAACTGCTTGTTCATGCTCAGCTTGAAGGTGCGGCCGCGGGCCGGGTCGCCGGCAAGGTTGTTCTGGTAGTCCTTGTCGAAGATGTTTTCGACTGCAGCCCGAAGCTCATATCCGTTCAGGACACCGTCCTGGGGCTTCCAGCTGGCGAAGACGTCGTGGACGCCATAGCCGGCGAACGGCCCCGTTGTAGCACCGGTGTCGATCCCAGCCGCGAAGAGACCCCGCCAGCCGAATTCGAGGTCATAGTCGGGAACACGGCCACCGATCGTCATGGCCAGCGTGTCGGCCGGGATGGAGTTCAGATCCGTGCCTGTTTCCTTGTCGACGCCGCGCACAAGGCTATAGGCCAGTGTGCTGAAGACATATTTGGAGTTATAAGCTGCCTCCAGCTCCACACCCCAGATCTCTGCCTCGTCGATGTTGACGTAATAGGGGACTGCCGTCGACTGGCCGGTATTGGGGTTGGTCGAGATAAGGTCCTTCAGGTCGTTGTAGAAGGCCGTCGTCTTCAGCTGCAAGCCGTCCTGGTCCTGGATAACGTCGAAGAGGGAGAGCGAGAACCCGGCTTCCACCGCGTTGGACTGTTCCTTTTCAAGCGTCAGGCTGGCACTGCGGCCACCCGGGTAGGTGCGGGCTGCACCGGAGGTGGAAAAGAGCTCATCTAGGGTCGGAACACGTTCGGTATGGGCGACCGAGCCGAAGATTGCGAAGGTGTCGTTGAACTTGTAAAGAGCTGCCAGCTTAGGGGAAAAGGCGACGTCGGTCTGGTCGGAGGCGCCCGAAATCGAACTGTCCGGCGACAGGTTGACGAAGTCGACGCGGGCGCCCGGAATGAGGGTCAGGCGTTCGTTCCAGATGAATTCGTCCTGCACGAAGAAACCGACCTTGCCGTCGGTGCCTTCCGGATGGAACCCGATCGCGCCGCTTTCCGCATCCGCAATGCGCTGCTGATAGGAGGCCTGGGTGCCGACGGTCAGGAAGTTCTCGAAGGACGATCCCGAATATTCGAAGGTGTTCTCGATCTTGCCCTGCCAGGTCCGGTAGGCATATTCGGTGTCGTCGAACAGCTGTGAGGGGATCGTGGAGGTGGCGTTTTCCTGCTCCACCGTCGTGTCCGAATAGGTCAGTGTGACGTCGAGATCCAGGAAATGATTGTCCGAGGCGGGATTGTTGTAGCGGAGCACATAGGTCTGGTCAGTGATGTCCCGGTCGATCTCACCGAAGGCAAGGGTCCCCGTCTGCGAATAATCGGTATCGTCAGCGGAGCTCTGCCAGCGCTGGTAGGAGAGGCGGACAGACTGTTCCTTGTCGGCACCAAAATAATGCGTGACCTTGGCAAGGTCCGAATAGGCGTCGAAACCGGAACCGCCGATAATGGTGCCATCGCCGGTCTGGTAGTCGTCGGAGCGGCGGAAGATGCCGTTCAGCAGCACTTCGGTATTTTCGGCAATCCTGGCGGCAATGATCCCAGAGGTCATCAATCCAGCTTCGTTGCTGTCATACATGCCCTTTGCACGAACGGCGACGGTTTCGCCGTCGGCCAGAAAGTCGCTCGCATCCTTAGTGGTGAAGCTGATGACACCACCGATGGCGCCGGAGCCGTAAAGGGTCGAGGATGCCGGCCCGCGCAGAACCTCGATCTGCTTGTAAAGCTCGGCGTCGGAGAAGAACGAGCCGACGCGGTATTGTTCATAGAACTTGTTGGCGCCATCCACCGTGACGATGATCTTCGATTCGTCCGCGGAGCCAAGGTCGCCGATTCCGCGGATGTTGAAGGATTGGCCGCCGATGCGATCGCTGCCGATCACCGTTACGCCGGGAACGTCGCGGAAGACGTCGCCGATCGTCATGGCCTGTTCGTCGTCGATGGCCTCCTGGCCGAGAACGGTAACAGCCTGCGGCGTATCGATAGCGACCTTGTCGACACCTGCGCCGACCACGATCTGCTGTAGCAACGTGACCGCGGTTTCCGGCGGCTGGTCGTCAGTGACGGGTGTGGCCGGGATTTCCTGCGCCGCCGCGCCGTGAATATTAGCTATCACCCAAAGGGCAACCCCACCCATCAGGCGGGTGTTTCTCAGCTTCTTCAGCCCCATCAAATTTCTCCAAGAGTGCGCGTTGGTCGCGTCCTTTTCGCTGCCTCTCAAACAGCGTTTATAAACATGAGTCAGTGACTCAGGTATTGATCGTCTAATGAAACATGACTATAGGAGTCAAGTATTAGATCGTGGCTGGCGGTGAAAACCGGTTCTTTGGAACTGTTCCAAAAAAATCCTTTGAGCTCATGAACTTATTCAGAGGCTCATGGAAAATGCAGGACGGCGGCGGACGAGAGAAAGAGCTTGAGCCATAGAAGGCAGGACCCATGACGACCGACCAGATCACATCTGAAACGAGGCCCGGTGCAGCCGAAATCCGGGCAGCACGCGCGCAGAACCCGAAAATGCGGGAACGCGACCTGGCGGGTATTCTGGGAATTACCGAAGCCGAGCTGGTCGCCAGTTTTGTCGGTCACGGCGTGCGCCGGATCGAGCCGCGTTTCGACGATCTCTTCCCCGGCCTGCAACAGGCCGGCACCGTCATGGCGCTGACGCGCAACGAAAGCGCGGTGCATGAGAAGATCGGCCCGTTCGAGAAATTCGTGAACGGCAAGCGGGCGGCGCTGATGCTGGGCGAGCAGATCGACACGCGCATGTTCCCGGCAAACTGGGTACATGGTTTTGCGGTCGAAAAGGCCGATGGCAACGACGTCCGCCGCTCGCTGCAATTCTTCGATGCGTATGGCGATGCGGTCATGAAGGTCCACGCGCGCCCGGAGACGGATCTGGACGCCTGGGACAGGCTGGTTGTGACGCTGCTTGCGGACGACCAGACGCCGGACGTGCTGCCGCAGGTGAGTGCAGCCGAGCCTTTTAGCCGCAAACTGCCCTCCGAAGGTGCTGAAGCGGTACTGCGCGACCGCTGGAAGGCGATGACCGATCCGCACCAGTTCCATGGGCTGTTGAAGGATCTCGATCTCGACCGGGTCAGCGCCTTCGAGCTCGCCGGAGAGACCTGGGCCTGGCCGCTGGACCGGGGCGCCGTTCCGGCACTTCTGCGCCTGGCAGCCTCGGAGCGTATTCCGATCATGTGTTTCGTCGGCAACCGCGGCTGCATCCAGATCCATTCCGGTGCCATCGAAACCGTGATGGACAAGGGCCCGTGGATCAACGTCATGGACCCGACCTTCCACCTGCATCTTCGGACCGACCACATCTACGAAGTCTGGGCGGTGCGCAAGCCTGCCGATATCGGCCATGTCACGTCCATCGAGGCCTATGACAGCGACGGGCAGCAGATCATCCAGTTCTTCGGTGTGCGCGGCGAAGGCAACGTCGAGCGCGCCGATTGGCGGGGTCTTGCCGAAAACCTGCCGCGCCTCGACCAGGCCGTGAAGCTGGGAGCTGCCGAATGAGACAGTATGCCCGCAACCGGATCTGCAGCCTGAGCGCCGCGCTGGCGCTGACGGCGGCCGCCTTGCTTGCTCCGGTCCAATCGATCCTCGCGGAGCCGGCCGCCGGCCAGGACGCCAGCCGCATCGTCGCCATCGGCGGATCGGTAACGGAAATCGTCTTTGCCCTCGGCGAGCAGGACCGGCTGATCGCACGCGACACCACCAGTGTCTTTCCCGCAGAAGCCAATGCGTTGCCGGATGTCGGTTATATCCGTGCGCTGTCTCCGGAAGGGGTTCTGTCGGTCGATCCGGACCTCATTCTCATGCTGGAAGGCAGCGGTCCGATTGAAACCGTGGATGTCCTGAAGAAGTCCGGGGTCACGATTGCCGATGTTCCTGAGGCTTATACGGCGGCCGGCATCGTCGCCAAGGTCCGCACGGTCGGCGAGGCCCTTGGCGTTTCCGACAAGGCGGAGCCGCTGGCCCAAAAGCTGGAGGCGGATCTTGCGGCGGCACATCACGATGCCGAAAGCCGGACCGAAGGTATCCGCGTCCTCTTCATCCTCTCCACGAAGGGCGGCCGCATACTGGCATCAGGCAGCGATACGGCTGCCGACGGCATTCTGAGGTTGGCCGGTGCGGTGAACGCCGTAGCCGATTTCTCCGGCTACAAGCAGCTCAGCGACGAGGCGATCCTCAGCGCCGCGCCGGACGTGGTGCTGATGATGGACCGGACCGGCGACCATGGCACGGATGCCGAAACCCTCTTCAGCCATCCGGCACTGGCGGAAACGCCGGCGGGCAGGAACAGGCAGCTTATCAAGATGGGTGGCCAGTATCTGCTCGGCTTCGGGCCGCGCACCGCTGAAGCCATTCGCGAGCTGTCGGGTCATCTGGCCGGGATCGGCAGTTGAGATGAGCGACGCCGCCCTCGCCAGCCGTCCCTCAAGGTTTGCCCTCCGGAGCGAGCGGGCAAGTGCTGTGCATGGTGACCGCGCCCCGCGCGCCCGCGCCGTCATTTTCTTGCTGGCGGTGCTGGCGGGAACGGCAATGCTCGCCAGCCTCGCGGTCGGGCCGATTGCCGTGCCGGTTCTGGATCTGGTGCCGCATTTTCCCGGCTACCTGGCAGGCCAACTTGACGCTGCGCCGGAAGGTATCTCGGCGCGGGACTGGATCGTCGTCATGGAAATCCGCCTGCCGAGGGTGGTGCTGGGAAGCTTGATCGGGGCATCGCTGGCTGTCTCCGGCGCGGTGATGCAGGGGCTCTTCCGCAATCCGCTGGCAGACCCGGGCATCGTCGGCGTTTCGGCGGGGGCGGGTCTCGGGGCGGCGCTCTTCATCGTGCTCGGCAACGCAGCCCTGGCACCGGTCATGGCGCTCCTCGGCATCTATGCCGTTCCGCTCGCGGCCTTCGCCGGGGGGCTCGTCACAACGCTGCTGCTCTACCGGATCGGCACGCGGGGCGGGGTAACGTCCGTCGCAACCCTGCTGCTGGCCGGCATCGCGCTCGGCGCGCTGACCGGGGCGATCACCGGTCTGCTTGTCTATGTGGCCGACGACAATCAGCTCCGCGACCTGCAGTTCTGGGGGCTCGGTTCGCTCGCCGGGGCCAACTGGGAGAAGGTTGCCTCCGCCGGGCCTATCCTGCTGGCGATGCTTGCAAGCGTGTCCTTCCTGGCACGCGGGCTCAACGCACTGACCCTTGGCGAGGCGGCGGCCGGACACACCGGTATCCGGGTTCAGCGGCTCAAGAACTTCTCCATCCTGCTTGTTGCGGCAGCGACCGGCGCGTCTGTTGCTGTCAGCGGCGGCATCGGCTTCGTCGGCATCGTCGTGCCGCACTTGCTGCGGCTCACCATCGGGCCGGATCACCGCTACCTGCTGCCGGCGGCGGCTCTGCTCGGCGCGCTGATGCTGCTCGGTGCCGACACGCTTGCCCGCACCATCGTCGCTCCGGCCGAGATGCCGATCGGCATCATCACCGCCTTTGCCGGTGCGCCATTCTTCCTCTGGATCCTGCTGCGCAATCGCGGCCTGATGGGGCTTTGAGGAGACGCCATGCTGCACCAGGCAATCACAAAAGCTGCCACGGTCTCAGGCCTCGTTGTGAACGCGGTCAGTGTTTCTGCGGGCAGGACCAGGATTGTTCACGATCTCTCCTTCGAGGCTCGCGCCGGAAGAATGCTGGCAATCATCGGGCCGAGCGGCTCGGGCAAGACCACGCTGATGCGGGCGATGACCGGGGAAACGGCCTATGCCGGTTCGATCAATCTTGCCGGGTATGAAGTCCGTGGGCTCGGCCCGGAGGTTCTGGCCGCGATGCGCGGAGTGCTGCCGCAGGCCAGTGCAATTTCGTTTCCGCTGAATGTGATGGAAGTGGTCGGTCTCGGCCTGACGGGCCTGCGTGCCGACAGGCGTCTGCGGCAGCAAAGGATTGCCGAGGCGCTGGCGAAAGTCGGTCTTTCCGGCTTCGAGGGCCGCGGCTACCAGGATCTCTCCGGCGGCGAGCAGCAGCGGGTGCAACTGGCCCGGGTGCTGTGCCAGGTCTGGGAACCTCTGCCACAGGACGGCCCGCCGCGCTGGCTGTTTCTGGACGAGCCGGTCTCCAGCCTCGACATCAAGCATCAGGTGCAGATCATGAAACTTGCCGCCGGTTACGCCAAACGCGGCGGCGGGGTCATCGCGGTGATGCACGACCTCAACCTCACTGCGGCCTTCGCCGATGACGTGCTGGTGATGCGTAGCGGTGAGCGCCTTGCCTTCGGTGCCCGGGACGTGGTGATGACAGCGGAGCTGCTGTCGGAGGCCTATGACTTTCCGCTGGAAATTCTGGAGCGCGCGCGTGCGAGGCCGGTCATCGTGCCGGCAGGAGGAGAAGAAGCACCGGGTCGTTGAACCGGTGCTGCGGACGAAGCCAGCCGAACCTTCCAGCTGACCGTTTTGCCCCTGTAAGCTGCCGCACATTCAGTGTCATCCCCGTGAAAACGGGGGGCATAAGCAATTGATTGTCCAAAGAATTTTCCCGGGAGTCCAGGGTTCCCGATCTTCGCTGCGCTTCGTCGGGGATGACTGCAGAGAGTGAGGCTGGAGATTGGAGGAGTTACCCAGGCTCAGACTTTCCCCAACGACCTCAACGCCGCCAACATGTCGTCCGAATCCCAGACCCTGTCGCCGATGGCAGCGCGCTGGACCTTGCCGGAGCGGTCAAGGAGGTAGGTCACCGGCAAACCGTGCAGGTACCAGACGGAAGCCATGGAGTTCCTGGGGTCGCTGAGGAAGGTCATGCCGTCGTGGTCGATCTCGCCCAGAAACCGTACAATCCGATCCTGGCTGTCGCCGACATTGACGGCAAGGACACTGAAGCCTTCCGGGCCGAGCTCCCGGGAAAGACGCGCGAGCCCCGGCATTTCCTTTCGGCATGGCGGACACCAGGTTGCCCAGAAAGAAACAAGCAGCATCCGACCCGAGTAATCCTCGATCTGGTGGGGCTTCCCGGAAAGATCCGGCAGGTCGAGTTTCGGCTGGATGGTGAAGGCAGGTTCGATCAGGCCAAGCCGGAAGAGCTCGTCCTCCGCCGCAAGAGTGGTGAGGGGAAAGGCCGAGAACAGCGCGCCCGCTGCCAGTAGCTGCCGCCGGTTGATGATGCTCATATGCTTGTCCTGCTTGCTGACAGTCCGGAATGACTGACGAATGATGAGGCTTCAGGCCGAGCTGCACCACCCTCTCTCCCCCCTTGCGGGGCAGGGCGATCGCATTTGAAATATTTCCTTGCTCGGTGCGTTTGACAGATCACGACGGTGTCACCCCGGACAAGCGAAGCGCAGATCCGGGGCCTACCCGCAGAGCCACTTGCCGAAGCACGCAAGGTTTCATGAAGACGTGGCCCCCACTCCAGCTCTCTGGAAACGAGTGGGCCCCGGGTCTCGCGATGCTCGCCCGGGGTGACACCAGTGTTTTCTGAATGACTGTTCCAAATGCGATTGCCCCCCTTGCGAGGGAGATGTCTCCGCGAGGAGCCAGAGGGGCGTGACGGCCTGTCGGAATTCTTCGGCTGGTTCGGTTTTCGCGGCGAGGGGCACCCCCCCTCTGTCCGGTTCCCGGACATCTCCCCCGCAAGGGGGGAAAGGGGAGCAAGCGGATATGCCGCGGCAGGTTCAAGACCTCCGAGCCTAATGGTGCTTTCTGCACCAAACTCACTGTGCATGAGGGAGTGTCCAGCCACCCTTGCCTGCCTTCGCCAAATGAAATCTTCTCGGCAAAGGTAAGCACGGGCGTGCGGAATGAAAGTCCGGTTTGATCACAAACCGGACACGCTTGCGCGACAGCAGGCCTTTCAGCCGGTGCTGGCAGCCTTGTGCGGGAAGCCGCTCTGGAAGCGGCCGTCGAGATAGGCGGTCAGGGCCGCGGCAACGCCGTCTTCGGCGATGAGCCCGGCAGCGTAGCGGAAGGCCTCCAGGAAGCGTTCGTCGGTCGCAAGGACGCCAAAAAGCTCCGGCATCTCGATGCTGCCGCCTTCATTGGCATAGACGCTTTTCGCCCAGGTCTTGAGGATATCCGCATTGTTGTCCTCGATCACATGGGTCTCACCCGCCTCGTTGTGGCCGAGGCAATAGCGGCACCAGAGGGCTGTTTCCAGGGCAAGGCCGCCGACGGAGAGGCCCTTGTCGAGCCGGTCCTGGATCGACGGCAGGATGAATTTCGGCTGCCGGTTGGAGCCGTCCAGGCACAGCCGCGGAATAGTGTCGCCGACGGCCGGGTTGGAGAAGCGGTTCATGACCGTATCGAGATAGGTCTCGAAGCTGACGCCCGGAATTTCCGGCACCGTCGGCAGGATCTCTTCTTCCTCAAGCTTCTTCAGGAAAGCCCGGATCAGCGGGTCGGCCATGGCGTCGTGAACGAAATAGTGGCCGAGCAGCGCGCCCGGATAGGCAATGGTTGCGTGGCCGCCATTCAGAATACGCAGCTTCATCAGTTCGTAGGGCGCGACGTCCTTGACGAATTCGACACCGACCTTTTCGAGCGGCGGGCGGCCGGACGGGAAGTGATCCTCCAGCACCCATTGGCGGAAGGGCTCGCAGACGACCGGGGCCGCATCTTCGAGGCCGAAGCGCTCCTGCACGATGCCGCGCTCGCGGTCGCCCGTTGCGGGCGTGATGCAGTCGACCATGCCGTTCGGAAAGGCGACGTTCTGTTCGATCCAGGTGCCGGCTTCCGCCGACAGCGCCTTTGCAAAGCCTGCCACCGCCTGCTTCGCCATGTGGCCGTTTTCCGGAAGGTTGTCGCAGGACATGACCGTGAAAGGGAGAAGCCCCTTATCGCGGCGGGCAAGCAGGGCAGAGACGAGCACACCGAAAACGGACTTGGGCGCAGACGGATCGTGCAGGTCTGCCAGGATTTCCGGATGGGTGGCATCAAAGCCACCGGTGTTCGGATCGACGAAATAGCCACCCTCGGTGATCGTCAGCGAGACGATGCGGATGTCCGGCTGTGTCAGCCGGCCGATCAGGGCCGCCGGGTTGACCTCGACAAAGTCGATCATCGCACCGCAGATCTGGGCGCTGAGGCCGTTCGGGTCGAGTTCGACAACGGTGGTCAGCCAGTCCTGCGCTTCGAGCCGCTCGCGCATGACCTTGTCGTAGGGTTTGAGGCCCGCGCCGACGATGGCCCAGTCCCGGCCTTCGCCGAGCTCGAACAGCTTGCTCAGATAGATCGCCTGATGGGCGCGGTGGAAATTGCCGACACCGATATGCAGGATGCCGGCGGAGAGATCCGCACGGCGGTAGGCCGGGGCCTTGACGGGGCCGGGAAGGGAAGAAAGCACAGTGTTTTTCAGTTTCTGGGTCATTGGTCAGCTCATCCAGTTGCCGCCATCGACGTTGTAGGTCTGCGCGACGATGTAGTCCGCCTCGCCGGAGGCCAGGAACACGGCCATGCCGGCCAAATCCTGGGCAGTGCCCATGCGGCCGAACGGCACGGCGGCACCGACGGCGGCTTTTTTCTCGCCGGGCTGCAGGCCCTCGTATTTCGCAAAGAGCGAATCCACGTGGTCCCAGTGCTCGCCCTCGACGACGCCGGGGGCGATGGCGTTGACGTTGATGCCGTGGGAAATCAGGTTCAGCCCCGCCGACTGGGTGAGGCTGATGACCGCCGCCTTGGTGGCGCAATAGACGCCGACAAGCGCCTCGCCGCGGCGGCCGGCCTGGCTTGCCATGTTGACGATCTTGCCGCCCTTGCCGCGCCGGATCATGGATTTCGCGGCTGCCTGCATCATGAAGAGCGTGCCGGCGACATTGATGTCGAAAAGCCTTGCATAACTCTCACGGGTGATCTCGACGATCGGGGCGAGATCGAAGAGGGCGGCGTTGTTGACGAGGATGTCGAGACCGCCGGTCTCTGCTTCCACCTGCGCGATGGCCGCATCAATGGACGCCTGGTCGGTGACATCGAGCCGGACGGCGTAGGCGCCCGGTCCGATGTCGGCCGCGGCTGCCTCGGCGCCGGCGAGGTTGATGTCGGCAATCGCGACACGGGCACCTTCTTCGACGTAGCGCGCAGCAAAGGCCTTGCCGATGCCCCGGGCCGAGCCGGTGATCAGCGCCGATTTTCCGGAAAGTCGCGTCATGCGATCCTCAGGCCCTGATTGTCGAAGCGGTGGATCTTTTCAGCTTCCGGGGTCAGATAGACCGTGTCGCCGTGCCGGAACGCGATCTCGCCGGAGGCCCGGACGGTGATCGGCGTTTCCAGACCTTCCATATCGACATAGAGGAACGTGTCGGAGCCCAGATGCTCCGAGACGCCGACCTTGCCCGCCCATTTGCCGCTGTCGTGGGAGACAGCCAGATGTTCAGGCCGCACGCCGATGGTCGTCGCGTCATATTCGGCCGCGACAGACCCCATGAAGAAGTTCATCTTCGGGGAGCCGATGAAGCCTGCGACGAACTTGTTGCGCGGGCGGTGGTAGAGCTCCAGCGGCGAGCCGACCTGTTCGATGCGGCCGGCATGCAGCACCACGATCTTGTCGGCCATGGTCATGGCTTCGACCTGGTCGTGGGTGACGTAGATCATCGTGGTCTTGAGCGTCTGATGAAGCTCGGAGATTTCCAGGCGCATGTTGACGCGAAGGGCTGCGTCGAGGTTCGACAGCGGTTCGTCGAAGAGGAAGGCTGCCGGTTCGCGCACGATGGCGCGGCCGATGGCGACACGCTGGCGCTGACCGCCCGAAAGCTGGCCCGGCTTGCGGTCCAGGTAGTCGGTGAGGTTCAACACCTTGGCGGCTGCCGTCACCTTGGCATCCTGCGCTGCCTTGTCGAGGCCGGCCATGCGCAGCGGGAAGGCGATGTTCTTGCGCACCGACATATGCGGGTAAAGCGCATAGGACTGGAACACCATGGCAAGGCCGCGCTTTGCGGGCGGAACTTCCGTGGCATCCTTGCCGTCGATGGTGATCTGGCCGGTGGAGACGTCTTCCAGACCCGCGATCAGGCGCAGAAGCGTGGACTTGCCGCAGCCGGACGGTCCGACGAAGACGACGAATTCCCCGTCCTCGATATGGAGATCCAGCGGCGGGATTACCTGAACGTCGCCGAAGCTCTTGGTAATCTGGTTGAGAGTGATCTGACCCATGTTCCGGGCTCCTATTTAACCGCGCCGAAGGTAAGGCCGCGCACGAGCTGTTTCTGGCTGAACCAGCCGATGATGAGGATCGGGGCGATCGCCATCGTCGAGGCAGCGCTGAGCTTTGCGTAGAACAGGCCTTCCGGGCTGGAATAGCTTGCGATGAAAGCGGTGAGGGGGGCGGCGTCGACCGCCGTCAGGTTCAGGGTCCAGAAGGCTTCGTTCCAGGACAGGATGATGTTCAGGAGCAGCGTCGAGGCGATACCGGGTATGGCCATCGGCGTCAGCACGTAGACGATCTCCGCCCAGAGCTCGGCACCGTCCATCCGGGCCGCTTCCAGGATTTCGCCCGGAATTTCACGAAAGTAGGTGAACAGCATCCAGATGATGATCGGTAGATTGATGAGGGTCAGCACCACCACCAGTCCGATCCGCGTGTCGAGGAGACCCGTATCCCGGAAGAGGAGATAGATCGGGATCAGCACGCCGACCGGCGGCAGCATCTTTGTGGAGAGCATCCACATCAGCACGTCCTTGGTGCGCTTGGCCGGGACGAACGCCATGGACCAGGCGGCCGGGATCGCGATCAGCAGACCGAGCAGGGTCGAGCCGAAGGAGATGATCACCGAGTTGGCGAAGTGACGGAAGTAATCCGACCTGTCCTGGACCGTGCTGTAATTTTCCAGCGTCCAATCGAAGAAGAGGAAGCTTGGAGGAGACGCGATTGCTTCCGCTTCGGTCTTGAAGCTGGTCAGCACGGTCCACAGGATCGGAAAGAAGATGGCGATGCCGACGGCCCAGGCACAGACGGTGACGAGGGCCTTGCGGCGGTTGGAGACTGCGCGTGCCATGGATCAGGCCTCCAGGTTCTTGCCGATCATCCGCATCAGGAAGATCGCAACGATGTTGGCGAGTATGATGGCGACCACACCGCCCGCCGATCCGCCGCCGACGTCGAACTGCAACAGCGACTGGGCGTAGATCAGGTAGGTGAGGTTGGTCGAGGCGTAGCCGGGACCGCCATTGGTGGTGACGAGAATTTCAGCGAAGACCGACAGCAGGAAGATCGTCTGGATCAGGATCACCACGGTGATCGAGCGGGCCAGGTGCGGCACCATGATGAAGACGAAACGGTTGAGAAAACCGGCGCCGTCCATCTCGGCCGCTTCCAGTTGCTCGCTGTCGAGCGACTGCAGGGCGGTGAGCAGGATCAGGGTCGCAAAGGGCAGCCACTGCCAGGCAACGATGATGATGATCGAGAACAGCGGCGCGTGCGAGAGGAAGTCGAAGGGTTCGAGCCCCAGGAATTTCGCAAGATACGCGAAAAGGCCGTTGACCGGGTTCATGAACATGTTCTTCCAGACGAGCGCGGAAACGGTCGGCATGACGAAGAACGGGGCGATCACCAGGATGCGGACGATGCCCTGGCCCCAGAAGGGCTGGTCGAGCAGCAGCGCCAGCAGAACACCGCCGATGATGGTGATCAGAAGGACACCACCTACCAACAGCAGGGTGTTCGTGAGGGCCGCAAAGAAGGCCGGATCGGTGAGAAAGAATTCGTAGTTGGTGAACCCGGTCCACTCTTCCATGCCCGGGATAAGCAGGTTGTAGCGCAGGAAGGAGAAGTAGAGGGTCATCGAGAGCGGGATGATCATCCAGCCCAGCAGCAGCAGAACCGCCGGGGAGATCATCAAACGGGCCGCCGCCCGTGAATGCTGGGTAGCCATGATGGACCTTCGCTCGGTCAGAGCTCACGCGGAACGGGAAAGGAGGAGACCGGCGGGACGGGCAGGCACCCGCCGGTCCGCGAAGGCTTCTACTTGAGGTAACCGGCCTTCTTCATTTCGCGTTCTGCTGTCGCCTGTGCGGCAGACAGGGCTGCGTCCGCATCCATGGAGCCGGCAAGGGCTGCCGAGAATGCCTGGCCGACAACCGTTGCCATGCCCTGGAATTCCGGGATGGCGACGAACTGCACGCCGACATACGGGACAGGGTCAACGGTCGGGTTCTGCGGATCGGCGGAGTTGATGCTGTCCAGGGTCATCTTGGCAAACGGAACCTTCTGGTATTCCGGGTTCTCATAAAGAGAGGTCCGCGTGCCCGGAGGTACGTTCGCCCAGCCTTCCTCGGCCGCGACGAGTTCCAGATATTCCTTGGACGTTGCCCATTCGATGAACTTCTTGGCAGCAGCTTCCTTCTGGGTGCCGGCCGGAATGGCCAGGGACCAGGCCCAGAGCCAGTTGCCGCGCTTGCCGAGGCCGTTGTCCGGAGCAAGAGCGAAACCGACCTTGTCGGCAACCTGGCTGTCGTTCGGGTTGGTCACGAAGGAGGCCGCCACGGTGGCGTCGATCCACATGCCGCACTTGCCGGTCTGGAAGAGGGCCAGGTTTTCGTTGAAGCCGTTGGAAGACGCGCCTGGAGGGCCCGCTTCGTTCATCACGTCGAGATACGTCGTGAGGGTTTCTTTCCACTGCGGCGTGTCGAACTGCGGTTTCCAGTCCATGTCGAACCAGCGGGCACCGTAGGAGTTTGCCATGGCCGTCAGGAAGGCCATGTTCTCGCCCCAGCCGGCCTTGCCGCGAAGGCAGATGCCGTAGACTTCATTTTCCTTGTCGGTCATGGCCTTGGCGGCCTCGACGATGAAGTCCCAGGTCGGAGCTTCCGGCATTTCCAGGCCGGCCTTCTCCATCAGGTCCTTGCGGTACATCACCATGGAGCTTTCGCCGTAGAACGGCGCTGCATAAAGCTCGCCGTCGACGGTCAGGCCGCCGCGGATTGCCGGCAGGATGTCGTCGGCGTCATAGCTTTCCGGCAGGTCGTTCAGGGAAACGAGCCAGCCCTGCTTGCCCCAGATCGGCACTTCATAGGTGCCGATGGTCATGACGTCGAACTGGCCGCCCTTGGTGGCAACGTCGGTGGTGACGCGCTGACGCAGGACGTTCTCTTCCATCGTCAGCCATTTGACTTCGATGTCAGGGTTCTTGTCGGTGAAGTCTTTCGTCAGTTCCTGCATGCGGATCATGTCACCGTTGTTCACGGTGGCAATGGTGATCGTTTCTGCGGATGCGGATGCACACAGAGCTGCGAGCGCACATGCGCTGATGAGCGCACGGGTATGAAATGCCATATTTTCCTCCCAAGCGAGATTGGGCATTTGCCATTCTTGCGGGCAAATATTCGCTCCAATTTCTGCCTTCTGTCAAGCCATGAATCGCCTGAAATAAAAAAGGCTTCTCGCTGCAGTGCGAAAAGCCTTTTGTTTTTAAGTGGTTATGTCTAGTGAGAAATAGCTCAGAGCTTGAGCAAATGCTCAGCTGTGGTCTCGTTGGTGATCAGGCAGTTGATCAATTTGCCGGTCAGAGCCCCCAGCATGGCAGGTACCTTGGCATCGCCCGCGGCAATGCCATAGACCGGTTTCTCACTGGCCTGGCTGAGCGGCGCACTGGCCACGAGATCGTTCGTAAGTCCTTCAATCAGCTTGCCGTTCCGGTCGTAGACCCAGCTGGTGATCTCGCCGGTCGCGCCGGCGTTCTCAAGGGCGCGCATCTCGTCCAGGCTGACGAATCCGTCGACGGTGAGCGGAGCTGTCGGACCCATGTTGCCGATACCGACAAAGGTCGCGTCGGCCTGGCGGATCAGATCGAGAATATTGTGCACTGCTTCCTGATTGTGCAGCAGGTGAAGTTCCTCGCGAGAGCGGGCGAAGACCGGCAGCGGCATCGGGTAGTGGCGGGCATTGATCCGGTCGGCGAGACGGATGATGACGTTGTAGGCGGAGGCCGAGCCGTCCGACATCATGTTGCCGAGAAGCGAGACGACCCGGTGCTGCGGACAGTCCATCGCCGGCAGCTGATCGACGGAGGCGCGCAGCGAGCGGCCGGTGCCGTAGGCGATGATCTTCGGCTGGGACGAGCGGAAGTGGCGCTCCATCTCGGCGGCTGCAGCAATGGCGATGCCGATGGTAGACGACGGCGCGTCGGGATCGCTCGGCACGATCTCGCAGCTTTTCAGGCCGAAGCGCTCGGTCAGCCGGCTGCTGAGCTCCATGCAATGGGCGATCGGGTGGTCGAGCCGGACCTTGACCAGCCGTTCGCTGACGGCCAGCGAGACCAGACGCTGTGCCGACTGGCGCGAAACGCCGAGCTTGCGGGCGATCTCGTCCTGGGTGTTGCCGGCAACGTAATATAACCAGCCGGCCCGGGCGGCATCATCGAGACGGGACGCCTCGGCAGGAATTTTCTGTTTCATTTTAGCTGCCGCTCTTTTTCAGATCCGGCCTAAGCTGAAAGAAATCGCCGAAAGATGCAAATACTTGCGCGGCACCTGCCGCCGCATCCCCGGAATTCGCAAGATCTTTCAAATGCGATCCGCCGATGAACCGGAATACCAGCATGCCTGCCGCCAGCCCCGCCTTGATGCCGTTTTCGCTGTCCTCGATAACGAGGCAGCGTTCGGGGACAACGCCGCGTCTTTCCGCCGCCAGCAGGAACAGATCCGGCGCCGGCTTGCCGTGGGCGACTTCCGAGGCCGTGGTGGCCCGGCCCGCAAAGAGGTCGGTAAGGCCGGTGATCTCCAGCGATTTTGCCAGGCGCGGCGGACTGGAGCTGGTGGCGAGGCAATAGTCCACGGCGAGCTCCTCGATCACCTGGCGGACACCGGCGACCGGTCTCAGCTCGCTCTCGAACGCCGCCAGCAGGCTGGCACGATAGGCGGTCTCGAATTCCGGCGGCAGATCGACGCCGAATTCCTTGCGGATCTGCTGCAAGACCACCGGATAGCTGCGCCCGAGAAAGTGGTGGGCGACATAATCCATGGTGATCTGGACATCGCGCTTGGCAAGTTCGGCCACCAGCATGCGCGCGCTGATGACCTCACTGTCGATCAGGACGCCGTCACAGTCGAAGATGACAAGGTCTATGGGGTGGCTCACGCTTTGGGGTTCCTGATCGGTCTTCTATTTCGAATTTCAGAACAACGCCGCCTCATCCTGAGGAGGACCGTCAGGTCCGTCTCGAAGGATGGGCCGCTTGTTCGGAGCGAGCCGCCCATCCTTCGAGACAGCGCTTGCGCGCTTCCTCAGGATGAGGGAGTGGGGTGGAAAGGTGCCGCCTGCCCGGCATTCTGTCCAACTATGTCACCCGAACCAGCGCTTCAGCCAGCGCCGGAAGCCGCTGCTGGCGGCGCTGGTGTGCCGGTGGGCGTTGGCCCGGACCTGCTCGGCGCTGTCGCCGACATCGTCCATGAAATCGTCGATGCTGTCGACGACCGGGTCGATCCGCCGTTTCTTGAAGGCGCTCATGATGCGCAATACCAGAAGACCGAGGGCGCAGAGCACCACGACAAAGAGGATGTTGAACCAGGGGATGAGGAAGACGTCCGGCCCTTCGACGACTTCCATGCTGATCGCGTTGGGAAAGATGGTGAAGAGCTCGACACGCCAGCCGTAATGGGTAATGGCGACCCAGACGTCGTCCTGCTTCTTGGCAAGATCCTGCGCCTGCGCGGTGATGTTGCTGCTGTCGAACTTGAAATAGGGCGGCCAGCCCCAGTCCGTGTCCTCATTGCGGTAGACGCGCGGTTTGCCGTTGGGCCAGACCGTGCTGATGAAGCGGACGTCCCGGGTCCAGTTGGCGTTGGTGCCGGCATCCGGCGCGGCCCAGAACAGGGAGGAGGTGCCGATATCCATGCGCTTGACGTCGGTGCCGACGATGCGCACCACGTCGCGCCCGGGCAGCGTATAATGGAGGAAGGCAACCACGATGAGGAGCAGCGGGATGCCGATGATCCATTTGAGATATTTCATCGGGCTCAATCCTCGTCGTCGTCGTCATCATCGTCATCGCGCGGAATGGCACCCCAGGGCCCCATGTTGCGCCCGAGACCGTAGTCGATCTCTGCTTCCTCGGCCATGCCGGGTTCGGGGCCGAACAGCTCCAGCCGGGTGCCGACCTTGTCGAGCATATATTCCTCGGCCAGGAACCGGGTCGTATATTCCTTCTTCGCCTCGCTCCAGGTGCGGTAGTGGCTGTAGAAGGCGTCCTTGTGGCAGATGAAGAGCTGGCGGAAATCCAGCGGCGTCACCTCGGCCAGCAGCATGTTGACCAGATGTTTGTCGGCGTGGTTGCGGGCGCGCAGCAGGTAGAAGAAGGCGGGATTGTCCGCGTCGACCCGCAGGTTGCCGCCGCGCTGTTCCAGCCGCCGGACGACGTCCTCAAGCGCATGATATTCCGGCGGCAGGTCGCGATGGTATTGCCGCTTCAGGGTGCGCAGGTCCCGGCGCGAGACGTCGGTGAGGTCCTCGCCATTGCTGGCCGCCGTGTCGATGACGATGAAGTCGAGCTTCTGTTTCAGGAGACCCTGGGCGACACGGCCGCCGGCATCGAGGATCGGTTCGACAAGCTGGTTGCGGTTGAGAAAATCGGCCAGCTCGTAGCGGTCCTCCAGCGAAAAGACATGTTTCACCGGCAGGTCGACGGTGATGTCCAGCCGCTTCGCGGCGATGCAGGCGGTTTCCTTGACATCGCGGAAGACATAAAGACCGCCGAAATGCGAGGTGTGGAAATTGCCCTGCTGGTAGCTCCTGGAGCGCAGCGACAGCGGCGTGCGGATGATATCGCCGGTGTGTTTGGAAAGCTCGATCATGTCGGCGATGAGGACATCGTCCCACCAGGCGTCCGGCTTTTGCATGAAGGTGTCGATCTTTTCGGCCAGCTCCTCGCCTGCCTCCGAATGACCGCCGACCGTGTCCGCCTCCACCTCGATGCTGCGGATATAGAAAAGATCCTGCGGCGAGCTCACCGAATAGATCGAGTTCACAAGTTCGCCGACCACGCAGTCGCGGATGGACAGGGCAAAGAGCTGTTCCTCGTTGTCCTCGATGAACCGCTTCAGGATCGAACGCGAGGTCGAGAAACGCGCGTTAAGCAGCGGGCAGGTCTTCTGTTCCACCGACAGCAGGATGAATTGCCGGTTGCAGCCATGCGGATTGAGATAGTGCATGTCGCCGAGTTCGTCGCCGATTTCCGGCGAATAGCCGGAAATGTCGACATGGAAGGCCTCGAGTGCCGTCGTCTTGCCGATCAGGTGTTCAAGCGCGCGATTGTAGCGGGCGACCATGGAGGGCGAGGAAACCTCATAGAGGTTGCCGAACATCAATCCATGTCTGACGAGCCTCATCATGGGCGGCTGGCTTCCATGTAACGGCGCTTTGCTTCTTCCATCCGCTGCATTTCGCGCACGGCGTTCTCGATCGCGACCTCGTCCGATTTGTCGGCATAGCGGAATTCGCTGTCCGCGTAGCGGTTGATCTCCTGGATGACCATGTCGACCGTGATCGGCTGGGCGAGATCGGCGATCATCACCTTCTTGGTCTCGTAATCCTTGAAAAGGAAGAGGTCAGGATTTTCCATCCATTCGTCCGGCAATTCGAAATCCATCGCCCGCACCTTGATGGCGTCGGTGATGTTCTTGATCGCACGTCCCGTGAAGCGCTCGTCCGCTTCCTGGATCGCTTTCAGGTAGGTGCCGAGCTTGGCGATGGTATCCAGGTCGCCGATGCCCGAGCGCACCTTGTCGAACACTTTCACAAGCGCGTCTTCCTGGGGGCGGGAATGCCGGTCATAGGAGGCGGCGACCGCTTTCTTCAGCGCCTGGGCCTCGAAGAGGGCATGGTCGCCGACCGGGATAGCGTGGTTCCTGCCCATGAGCAGGTGGAGGAGGTCGATATAGTCCTCGCGGCTCTGAGGCCCGTCAACCAGGAAACGCGCACCGGCGCGCTGGCGCAGGGCGTCGTCCACGTTTTCCGGATAGTTGGAGAACATGCCGAAGGTGCAATTGCCGCGCACCACCGTGTTGGCACCGGCAAAGCTCTCCATCAGGACGGCGGTGATCTCAAGCTGACCGGCCGACGACTGGCGGTCGCCGCGCTTGCCGGCGAGCTGGTCGATGTCGTCGATGGTGCCGAAGCCGATCACGTTCGGGTCGGTGACGTTGCGGATGAAGGCCTTGGCGTTCTGGGCCGACTTGCCCTGGTAGCTGTCGATGCTGTCCGTGGAAAGGTTCTGGTAGCGGAACGGGTAACCGGCGACCTGGCAATAGTCGTTGACCATGCCGGCCATCATCTGGATCAGCGTCGTCTTGCCCGTGCCGGGCTTGCCGTCGCCCATGAAGGTGAAGATGAAACCGCCGAGCTCCGCAAAGGGGTTCAGCTTGCGGTCGAAGTCGTAGGCCATCAGCATCTTGGCCAGCTTCATCGACTGGTATTTGGCAATGTGGTTGCCGACCACTTCCTCCGGCTTCTTGAAAGCCATGGCAAGCGTCGTGGAATGGGCGCGCGCGGACGGCGTGAAGCCGGTGATTTCGAAATTGTCGGCCTCGACCCGGTAACGGCTTTCGGAGAAGGGCGCGAGCACGCTGTTGCCTTCCGCGCGCAGGGTCACCTTTTCCATCAGCTGTTCGCAGAAGGAGGTGACGAGGCCTATCAACTGGGCATCGGCGCCGATGGAGGCCGCCGCGATCTCCTGGTCCAGCTCCCACAGCACGCCGTGCAGTGCGAGCTGGTCGTTGTCGAAGAGGATTTCCTCGACCTCGCCGCACTGGATGTCGGTCTCTCCGGCTTCCGACGAGAGCCCTGATAGCAGGAAGTCGGTCATGTTGGCAAAGACGTGCAGGGCGATCATCGCCGTTGCCGACAGCAGGTCCTGGAAGCGGACCTTCTGCGACGGATCGAGCGTGCCGGCGAGATTGGCGCGTTTGAGGTCCGCAAGGCCGGTCTGGTCGGCAAACTGGTCGCTGGTCACCTGGGCAACGGCAAGTGCGCGGCGCAGCGCCTGCAGAACGCTCGCCTGCAGCGGCGTCGTCAGCGCATCCTCGTCGCTGTCCAGGATCCTTGCCGTCAGTTGCACGCCTTCGGGACGCGCGGTCGACTGGGTGACGAGGCCTGGCGTCGTGGAGCGGAAGCGCCGGCGCGCGCCAAGCCCGGGCGAGCGGTCCTGGACGACCGGTGCCTCGCTCTTCTTCGCGATGCGCGGCGTGTGGTCGAAGCCCTGCAGCATCGCTTCCGCAAAGGCGTATTTCTCGCGGATCTTGTCTTCTTTCAGTTCCATGAGGTCGTTGGAAAGGGTCACGCGAAAAACCTATCTGTAACTGAGGATCTTGCCCGCCGGGCTGACGGCATACTTGCGGATATTGCCGAAGCCGGGCGGATCCAGCTCTTCCAGCACCTGGTAGGGGCGCTGCGGCAGGATCAGCGAGCGTTGCTGGTGGGTGTGGCCCTTGGCCTCGTCCGCCGGTTCGCCTTGCGCCGAGAACGGGTCGAGATCGTAGATCTGGCGCTCGACCGACGAAAAGAAGCCGGCGGATTCGAACTCGTGTCCCGACGCGACAAGCGTCTCCGTCGTCCAGGCCAGCGCCCAGTCCTCGCCCGGCCTGCCGGCGGATTCGGCCAGAACGTCCCGCAAGGGGCCGGATTGCTGGGTGAAGGCGTGGCTGTACATCGGTCCGATGAAGAAGCGCCGCAGGCGCTTGGGATGAAGGTCGTCGAAGTCGCGGTCGAAGCCGCGGGCGATCGTCACCAGCTTGAGCGATGCGGAAGACTGGGCCGTCAGATGGCTCTGGACGCGTGGCCAGCGGCGCTCATCCTTGGCGAGCGGCCGTTTGCCGCTGTCCTCCAGATCGAGGATATAGATCAGCGGAATGTTCTGCTGGCTGTCATAGACCGCCCAATGCAACCGGTATCTGCGCCGCATCTCCGAGACGTTGCCGGTCCAGGCAAGGCGCGGGTCGTTGCGTGCCCAGAACAGCCTGCCTTTGGCCAGCTCCTCGTAATACTGGCGCTGCGAGGCGGCAAATTGCAGGTTCACCGGCACCGACTGCTCGCGCAGGATGTGGTTCACCATGGCGAGCTTCAGGTCGCGCATGGCCGGCAGCGAACGCAGGTGGTTGTCCACCTGCATCGTGTCGTTCGCCATCTGCAGCAGCTCCTGATAGATCGGGAAGCCACTGTCCTGGCGGTCGATATTGAGAAGCGAGGGCAGCATTTCCGAAACGCGGCCCGCCAGCAGATACTTGTAGGACAGCGCCGTGAAGGTGCCGGCGAGCGCTTCCAGATATTCCCGCAGGATCGGGATTTCGCTGGCGAGCGCCGTGTTGTCACTGACGACGCTTTCCGCGACCCCTTGCAGGTGCGTGATGATGCGCTCGAACTTGGCGAAGTAGCGCCGTGTTTCATGCGCTTCTTGCAGGGTTCTGTGGTCCAGGGTCAGATCCAACGCTCAAGCTCCCGTTGAGGGCACTCAGGCGCCGTAGGTGTTCTTGTCGTGCTTCTCGACGATCTTCTGGAATCGGCGGGCGAAGCGTTCGTCCGACTTCGCCTTTTCTTCCAGCACCTTGCGCGCGAACACCATGTGGTCTTCGTGGGCTTCCATCATGTCTGCCATACGCTGGTTCGTGGCCGAGCCGATGGCGGCCATGGCGGACTGGGCTTCCTTGTCGGTGGCAACGCCGATCTCGTTGATCTTGTGCGCCACATCCTGCTGCTGCGCCGTCTTCAGCGACTTCACCAGGGCATCGTAAAGCACGACGCGCTGCTTGGTGTCCGTCTGCAGCTTGTTGATGAGGACCATCTGGGTCGCGGCCTGGTTCTGCAGGCTGTCCACCCAGGTCTTGCCCTTCTCGATGTAGCGCTCCAGCGTCTGGCTCTCGGCCAGCTTGACCTGTTCTTCCTGCGCCAGGCGATTGTACTCGGCGTTCAGCTCCGCCAGCTGGCTTTCCAGCTTGGTGCGCGCGGCCGCGTCCGTCTCCATGGAGATCTTGTTTTCCAGCGTGATGATTTCCGGGTCCATCGCCAGGATCTTCTGCTTGATCGCTTCCAGCGAGCCGACCGCTTCTTCACGCTGGGTCAATGTGGTGCTGAGGTTGGTCTCGACACGCTTGGTATGGTCGTTCAGCGTGTTGAGCTGCTCCTGCAGAAGCTGGCCGATGACGTTGGACTTGGAAATCAGGTCCTGCAGCTTGTCATCGATGCTGGCCGAGCGCATGCGCTCCTGACGAATGCTGTCGGACCGCTGCTTGGAGAAGATGCCGATGAAGCTTTCCCAACCGGTCTTCGAGCGCATGGAGTCGAAGTCCTTGGAGAAGTTTGCGGTGACATCGTCGAGGCCCATGATCAGCTCGGCGATGTTGGCGCCCATCAGCTCGGTATGCTTGTGGACGTCGTCCAGGGAGGCGTTTTCGATGTCGATGGAAATGTCCTGGCCGCTGTCCATCTTGGAGCGCGCGGTTTCGATCTTGGCGGTCAGGTCATCGATCTTCTGCCGGGCCGCAGCCACTTCCTGTTTCGATTTTTCAATCTGGGCGCTGAAATCCGCCATCGACCCCTCCAATAACTACAAAATTGCGTATCTTATTTAGCAAGTCTTCTTGGAAATACAATCAGGGATGACGCGTTGCCGATCGCGCCTGCCGCTCGCCAGAATGTCTTAATCTATTGTTCTCGTGAAGGTTTTCAGGATTTTCGCCAAGCGCATGCCTTCAATTCGCGAAGCGTCCGTCTTTTCAGACGATGTCTTCCGTCACTCCCGGCAGGGGCTGCGCCATCTCGCTGCCTTTCGAAAGATCATAGGGTACGAGCAACCCCTTGCGGGTCTGCGGCAGACGAACGCCGTTGCGCATGATCTCGGCGTGCCAGGAGGATTGCAGCTCTTCGGGCGTGACGGCGACATCGCACAGGTGCTCCTGCCACCAGTGCCGGAAAATCTTGTTTTTGAACCTGCTCAGGCGATCCGGCCGGGTCAGTTCGATCGCAACTTCCGTGTCCCAGCGCATCGACCGGCCATTGAGGTTCGCCGAGCCGACGATTGCATAGTCGTCATCCTTCAGCAGGACCTTGTTGTGGACGTGTATGACGGGCGAACCTGCATGAACGGCGGGTCCTTCCCGGGACGCCAGGTAAGGCTGCACCGGCGTTGCCAGGGTGATCCGCTTGCCGAAGGCTTCGACCAGATGCGTGACGGCCTGCTTTTGCAGCGCGAGGCCGTATTGTGCATCGAGCCCGTCCGAGTTTTCGAAGGCGACATCGTCCGGCAAGGCGGGAAGGATGACGACCGAGCCGAGCTCCGCGTTCTTGACAGCCGCCTCGGCCAGGGCATCGGCAACACGCTGCGAGCGCAGGAACTGGGTTTCGATCAGGATAAGCTGCCGCGCCGCGCGGAAGGCCTCGAGATGGGCTTCCTCGATCTCCTTCAGGAGCGTGCTCGGGGACAGGAAAGGCATCTGGAAGCGCCTTGGCACCGACAGCGTGCGCTTCAGCAGCGGGCAGGCGGGAACATCTTTCCTGCCTGCGGTGACTTCTTCGAACGTTTTCAGGTGCCGCAATGCGTCCCGGGCTTCAGGTCCGCGCAGGATCACCTGGACATCCGACCATGTCTGTTGCGGTGGCCTGTCGTGCTGCGGAGTGTCGTAGCGACGCTCGTTGAGGTCGAGGCCGCCGATATAAAGCACCTCTCCGTCGATCACCGCGATCTTCTGGTGGTGGGAGACGGTATGCAGCCGCGGAAGCTTCTTCCGGGTGAGGCCGACGGCCTGCCAGGCACGCCGTTTCTCGCTGAAACGTCGCAGCTTACTGTTTCTCTCCTGCAGGACTTTCGGCAGAAAAGCCAGCCAGGGCAGAAGGCCGGCGCGGGCGGGGTGCAGGACAGCGCGCACCGACAGCTGATCGAGGCTCGCTCCGCTGACTTCCCGCAGGGCTGCGCCCTGTTTGACGGTGCGCCAGGTCAATTCATGCAGGTCGGTTGCCATGACCGGATCGAAATCGCTGACGGCAAGATCCACCGAAACGCCTTTTCCCAGCACGTGGGCAAGCAGATCGAACCAGTCCTTGCCAACGGCCTTGCCTTCGTCGCTGCGAAGCCGGGTGGTCATGTCGAAGATGCGAAACCCGGCGACGACTTCCTTTTCTGCAGACAGGACGGCACGCTCAAAGGACGGCCAGGCCTCTTCCGCTGTGACCAGAACGTCGAAATCTTCAGCCATCCCTTATCCCGTATGTCGGTCTTTTCCGGTCTGTCCCCGTCCGCTATCGCGCAATCTTCTGTCGCCCTGAAGGCAGCTCTCGGGCCGTGTAGCGACGAAGAGGAAGGTCAAGGTTCAGTTGTCCGTGGATCCGCCCGGTCCGGTCACCGTGACCTTCACCCTCGCGCTGTGCTGCGTCCGGGAGAGAAGCTCGCCTCCGGCAAGCGACGTCACGCCGGAGCCGGCTTTTCCGGCGGCAGGCACCCGTTCAAGCTCGATCGGAACCATGCCTGCCAGTCCGGGCGTCTCTTTGGAGAGGTCCGGTGCGGGGACGTCTTTCCATTCGACGGGAGCGTAGTCGGGCATCGAGACGAAACGAACCTGGAACTCCGCGCTCTTTTCTTCTTCTGTGGCAGTGTTCCGCCGGTGTGCCCTGTTCGAACAATCGAGTTCCCGCGCCGGGGCACGGTCGCTTTGCGTGCCGGGGAAAGCCTGCCCGTACTCCCAGGATAGGTGCGATGCATCCGCTGCGATGAGTTGCGGTTCAAACAGCATTTGCGCAAGGTCATCCCGCGTTTCCTCGGACGTGTCGGCCCGCAGGACGCAGTCCGCCATGGCCGGTGCGCTCAGGGATCCGGTCATGGTCAATGTCAAAAGCAGATGTCGCAACATGGTGGCGCTCCGGCATATCGCGGACTGCCCCGCGATCGTTAAACCCTTTCCAGGTCGGCGAGTGTCTTGTGGCTCGTCGAGGATTCAACGGGTGCGGGAACGCTTTGGTTCCCGCGGAATGCATTAAAGGCGTATGCATCCGGGGGTGTGGACAGGCGGAAACCGGCACAAGTCGCCAGCCCGCATCGCTTTTTCCGGATGCAGATGTTTCTTCAGAAAGGGTATTGAAACTTAGAGTCCCAGAAATTCCGGAAACCTGCGGCCGGAAAGCGGGTGGATGTCGTGCCGCGCTGCGAGACGTTCGCGCCAGAAGCCGCGGTAGTCGGTGACGGCCAGCATGTCGGTGGTTTCGTGGTCTATGGCCGCGCCGATGTCGAGAAGGGCGTCCAGGTCCTCAAGGCGGGGTCTGGGCAGGGTGCCGCCGGTACAGTCCTGCCACATCCGGTCGTAGAGGTCCTCCAGACTCGCGACGAGCAGGGGCGTGTCGAAAAGCGTGCAGCTGTCGCGCCCCGCCACGAGTTTTTGCCGAAGCAGCTCAAGGGCGTCCCTGTCGCGGCCAAGCTCGGCGGCGCGGCGGATATAGGCATCCGGGGTCTGGCAGACCAGTTCCTCCAGTCCCGCGGCGGTGACAAGGCTGGCGCAGACGCGGGCGGCAAAGCATCTGCCGGCAATCGTCAGCACCGGAACGCCCATCCACAGCGCATCGGACGCCGTCGTGTGCGCGCCATAGGGCGTGGTGTCGAGGAAGAGATCGGCCAGCGGATAGCGGGCCAGATGATCGGCATTCGCGATCTTGGGCGCAAAGACCAGCCGGTCGGGGGAAATCCCCGCGGTCTCCGCCAGGCCCCTGAGCCGCCTGTCGGTCTCCTCGCCGCCCGTCAGCAGCCACAGCACGCCGCCTGGCACCTTCTTCAGGATCGCGAACCAGCGTTCCAGGCAGAAGCGGGTAATCTTGTGGCTGCCGTTGAAGCAGCAAAAGACCGTGCCGTCCTCCGGCAGGCCGAAATCGGCCCTTGTGAAGCTGCGGTCCGAAACAACGCGCTGGCGGTTGTTGGGCTGATAGCAGGGCAGGCGCAGGACCTTTTCCGAAAAATAGATTTCGTGATCGTCCGGGACGACGACGCCGTCGGCGACGATGTAGTGGTGGAACGGGCTGGCCGTGGTGCCCGGGTAGCCGAGCCAGTTGACGATGACCGGCGCCGGCCGGTGCGCCACCAGCTTCGTGCGGCCTTCCCGGGTATAGCCGTTGACGTCGACAAGGATCTGGACGCCGTCCTCGGCAATCAGCCGCGCTGCGGTTTCATCATCGACAGCCGAAATCGTCCGCCAGTGGTCCGTGGTTGCCCGGAAATTGCGGCTCAGAGCATCGTCCGCGGGCACGCCGCAATCATAGGCGAAGACCTCGACCCGGCTGCGGTCGTGCAGGCCGAAGACCTCGGCCATCAGGTGCCCGACCGCATGTTCGCGCAAGTCCGACGACAGGTAGCCGATGCGCAAGGGGCCGTCGTGGTCCCTGGCCTTCGCCCAGGCCCTCAGCGGTGCGGCCGGCAGGCCGACATCATTGCGGCTGTAGTCGGCGGCAAGCCCCAGCTGGAACAGCGGATCGTCGCTGTAGGCGGCGGCCGAAAGCGGCGACATGGCACGGACCTGATCGACCGCCGAAACCCGTTCCAGCGGCTGGACCACCGGCCATTCGCACTGGCGCTGGCGCAGGGCGATGAAATGCTGGGCGACTTCGCGCTGGCGCGGATCCAGCTCCAGGCTCTGCCGCAGCATGGATTCGGCCAGCACGTCCTGGTTGGCCGTTTCCAGCGTGCGGGCGATCTGGTTGAGCGCAGTCAGGCGCGAGGAAAGCAGCGCCGGCGTGACGGCAAGCGTCTGCTCCAGCACCTTGTTCCATTGGCCGACCGCTGCGCCGATATCGCCCTCCTGCTCCAGAACCCGGCCGAGATTGATATGGGCCGCATGAAACTCCGGATTGAGCGCCAGCGCGCGTTGCAGCGTCTCACGGGCCGCCGCCAGCTTGCCGGTCTCCGAGAAGAGCACCGACTGGTTGAAGAGCACCGCGTACAGCAACGGGTCGTCCGGGTTCTGCGCGATCCAGGAGCCATAGAGCACTTCCGCAGCCCCGTGGGAGCCGCTGGTCTTCAATGCTTCCGCGGCACTGATGAGCTCAAGGATGGTCAGGGACGTTTCATTGGCCATTTACCGGCGCACTCCAAGGATGACTGAGTCGGGATGATGGCGCAAAGATCAGGCGACTGCCACCGCCATGGCGGCGATTTGCGCAGCTGTCATGCCGGCGATCTGCGTTTGGGTGAAATGGCTGATCTGACCGGCATCGAGGCTCTCGATCGCTTGCGGGGTCAGGGCAGCAATTGCGTCCTGATCGAGGGAGCCGATCTGGGTACCGGTCAGGCCGGAAAGCTGGATAAAGCTCATCGCGCCGATGCGCTCCGGCTGCAGGGCACCGAGCTGGGTGACGGTCAGCGCGCCGATCTGGCGGGAAGTCAGGGCCTGGAACTGCGTGGACGACAGGATCGAGATCTCGCCGCTGGTCAGGTTGGAGATCTGGTTGGCGCTGAGCGAGGCGATCTGGGTGGCCGTCAGGGCGGAGAACTGGGCATTGGACAGCGCGCGCAGCTGTACGCGGACGAGGCCCGCCAGCTGAGAACCGGTCATCTCGGCGATCTCGTCCGGCGAAAGGCCCGCCAGAGCGGAGGTGGAGATCGAGCCCACCTGGGCTGCGCTGAGGCCGCTGATCTGGGTCAGCGTCAGGGCTTCGATCTGGTTTTCCGAAAGGCCCGCGATGGTGAACGGAGACAGGGCGCCAATCATGGTCGAGGTGAAGGCTTCGAACTGGACGGACGAAAGCGCACCGATCTGTGTGGCGGAAAGGCCCGGCAACGCGCTTTCAGACAGGGCGCGAAGTTGCTCCGTTGTCAGCGAACCGATCTGGTCCGCGCCGAAGCCGGATAGGGCTGTCGCCGTAAAGCCGCCGATCTGTTCCGGACCCAGGGTGTCGATCTGGGTCTGGGTCAGGCCGGAAGCGGCCGTTGCGGTCAACGCACTGATGCTTTCCGGTGAAAGAGCGTTGATCTGCGCCGCGCTGAGGGCCGACATCTGAGAGGCGGAGAGACCTTTCAGTCCGGCGGAGGAAAGATTGTAGATCTGGTTGGGTTTCAATGCGCCGATTTGTTCGACCGACAGGCTCGCGACCTGTCCCGAAGACAGCCCGGCGACCGTGCCGGGTGTCAGCAGGCCGATGCGCGTCGTGGTCAGCGAAGCGATTTGCCCTGATGAAAGGCCGCCGATGGCAGTTGCCGACAAAGCCCCGAATTGCTGGTCCGTCAGCTCGGCAAGGGTCGTTGCCGACAAGCCGCCAAGCGCCGTCGCCGTCAAACCATCGATCTGCTTCGTGGTCACGGCGCTGAGCTGGTCGCTCGACAGGGACATGATCTGGGTGGCGTTCATGCCCGAGATTGCCGATTTCGACAGGGCGGCGATCTGTTGCGTCGCAAGGGCCGCCAGGTGGGACGTGGAAAGTGCGCCGGCGGCAGCGCCTGACAAACCGCCGATTTCCGTCGTCGTCATCAGGGCCAGGCGCGAGGCCGAGAGTGAACCGATCTGCGTCGCGGTCAGGGCGCCGGTCTGGGTCGCGGTCAGGCTGGTCCACTGGCCATTGGTAAAGGCGGCAAGACCATTGGCTGAAAGCGAGGCGATGGTGCCGGTGGAAAGGCTCGTCATCTGTTTTGAGGTGAGAGCGCCAAGCTGGGTGCCCGACATCCAGCCGATCTGCTCGGCACCAAGGCCGGAAATGCCTGCTGCCGACAACGCCGCGACCTGCCGCGTCCCGAGGGCACCGATCTGGTCCTGAGTGAGTGCAGCCACCTGGGACGAAGAAAGGCCTGTCACCTGGGAGGTTGACAGTTGTGCAATCTGGGAGCTGTTGAGGCCTGCAATCTGCTCCGGTTTGAAGGACGTGGTTTGCGCGGGTGTCAGCGCTGCAAACTGGTCCTGAGACAAACGGGAGACAACGGCCGAACCGCTTTGCGACAGGGCAGCCGCCGAAAGGCCTGCGATCTGGTCCGGATCAAGCCGTGCAAGCTGATTGTTGGAGAGGCTCGACAGCGCTGTTGCGGAGAGTCCGCCAACGCCGGCAACAGAAATGGCGGCGATCTGGTCAGTGCTGAGCGCGGCTATCTGCGCGTTTGACAGCGCGCCGATCTGTTTGGCGCTGAGCGCACGGACCTGGTGGGTCGACAGGCTGGAAACGGTCTCTGTCGACAGCGCGGCAATGACGCTGGTGGTAAGGCCTGCGAACTGATCCGAAGTCAGCGCCAGCAGCTTGTCCGCGCCAAGCTGGCCGGATTGTTCCACGCTCAGGCCGGACAGAGTCTTTGCGCCAAGGGAGGAAATCTGCTTGGCCGAAAGCGCTCCGAGCTGCTCGGAGCTCATCGCTCCGAGCGCCGAGGACGTCAGCCGCTGCAGCTGCGGTTTGGTGAGGGTCTCGATCTGGGCCGTCGACAGGGCACCAATCTGATCCTGGCTGAGCACGCCGATGGTCACGGGCGCCATGCCGGCGATCTGGGCCGTTGACAGCGAGCCGATAGCCGTTGCGCTCAAGCCCTGCCAGGCGGCCACCGACAGGGCGTTGAGCTGTGTCGTTGACATGGCTGCGATCGAGGATGCCGTCAGGCCGCCCGCCCCGTCGCCGGAAATACCGGCAATCTGGGTGGCGGTCATCTTGCTGATCTGGCCGGACGTGAAGGACCCGACCTGCTCCTGCGAAAGCGAACCGATCTGCGCGGCCGACAGACCCGATATCTGGGTCGTCGAAAGAGTTGCCGCCTGGCTTGCCGTCAGCCCGTCGAGCGTTGCTGCGCTCAGGCTGCCGATCTGGACCCGCGAAAGGGCGGTAACCTGATCTGTCGTCAGGCTTTCAAGCCCCTCCTCAGTGAGGCCGGCGAGCTGGGATGCCGTCAACAAGGCCAACTGATCGTTTTTGAGGGCGGAAATCTGCGAGGTCTTCATTGCGCCGATGGCCGAGGCGGTGAGACCTTTTATCTGGGTTGCCGTCAGCGTGGCGACCTGTGCCGTGCTCAAGGACTGGATCAGGCTGCTGCTCAGGCCGGCGAGGGCCGTGCTGCTCATCGCTGCGAACTGGGCGTCGCTGAGGGCCGCAATTGCCGTCCGGGTCAGCCCCCTGACGCCGGCCGCCGAAATGGACGCGACCTGCGAGGTGCTCAGGGCCTCGAGCTGCGGCGCTGTAAGATACGAGACCTGGGCGGCGGCGAGGCCGGAGACCTGTGTGGTTGTCAGCGCGCCGATCTGCTCGGGTGCGAGCGCTTCGAACTGGGTCGCATTGAACGCGCGCAGCTGTGCACCGGAAAGCGCTCCGAGCTGAGACCGGGAGAGGTTTGAAAGGGCCGTCACCGACAACCCCGCCAGACCCGACGACGACAGGGCGCCGACCTGTTTGTCGCTCAGCGCCGCCAGTTGCTGCAGGGACAGCGCGGCGACCTGGTCTTCCGTCAGACCCCGTGCCTGGGTGGTTGTCAGGGCGCCGAGCTGAGTTGCCGAGAACTCCGCGACCGTATCCTCGCTCAAGCCACCAATGGCCGCGGCGGACAGCTCGGCGAACTGGGTGGTCGAAAGGCCCGCAAGCCGCGTCGCGGATACCGACTGCATTTGCGGCTGGGTGAGGGCGCGCAGCTGGACCGCGCTCAACAGCCCGAACTGTTCCGGCCGAAGGGCGGCGATCTGACCGGTGCTCAAGGAGGCCACCTGCGACGCGGTCAATCCGGAGATCTGGGTCTTTTCCAGGGCGCTCACCGCATCGCTCGTCAGCCCGGACAGACCGGTTGCCGACAGCGACGCCATCTGCTTGGCGTTCAGCGAGCGGATCTGGTCCGTCGACAGAACGGCGGTTTGCGTCGCATCGAGCGCCGTCACCGCCACCGGGGCCAGTGCAGCGATCTGGGTGGTCGAGAGGGCCGAGATCTGCGTCGTCGACAGCCCCTTGGCCTGGTTGGCCACAAGGGCAGCTATCTGGGGAGCGGTAAAAGCGTCGAACTGGGTGGCGCTCAGATGGCCGACCGACGTGCTCGACAGCGCCTTGACCTGTGTCGTGGTGAGTCCGGCGATCTGGTCAGCCGACAGTACGGCAATCTGCGCTGTTCCGAGCGAAGCAATACCCACGGCCGACAGGGCGGCCAGGCGTTCATTCTGAAGTGCTGCGACCTGGGCTTCGGTCAGGCCGGCCGTGTTGCCGCCAAGAGAGGCAATCTGGGTTGTCGTCAAAGCCTGGAACTGGTCCGCCGACAGCGAGGAAACCGCCGTGTTGCTCAGGCTCCTGACCTGGGACCCGGTGAGCGCCGAGATCTGCGTGAGCGAGAGCGCACCCAGTTGCTCCGTCGTCAGGCCGGCAAGGGCGCCGCCGCTGAGGCCGGCGATCTGGGTCTCGTTCAACTGGCCGAGCTGTTCTGTCGAAAAGGCCGCTATCTGCGCGGCAGACACGCCGTTGAGCGCCGCAGCGGTCAGTGCCGTCAGCCGGTCGGGCGTAAGCGCCGCGATATGGTCTTCCGTCAGGCCGCGGATCTGTTGGGCCGCCAGATCCGTCAGCTGGGTGGTGCTCAGGGCTTCGAACTGACTGCGGCTGAGGCTCGAGACCGCCGTCTGGCTGAGGCTGCGCAGCTGCGTTGTCTGCAGCGAGGACACAAAGCCGGTCGACAGGCCCTCGACCTGCTCGGTGGTGAGCGCGGCGATCGCACTGGTGGTCAGGCCCTTGATGGCGCTGCTCGACAGGGCGCCGAGCTGCTCGCCGGACAGCAGCTTGATCGAGGTGCCGTTGAAGGCAAGCGCCTGGGCGTAGCCGAGCGACCCCATCTGGTCTGCGCTAAGCGCTTGCACTTGCGCCGGCGTGAAATAGCGGATCTGGGCCGCCATCAGGTTCCCGAGCTGCGTCGGTCCGAGGGCGCCGATCTGGCTTTCCGACAGGGCTGCAATCATCGTGCCCGAGATTGCGCGGATCTGGCCGCCATGCAGGCCGCCAAGTTGTTCGTCGGAGAGATAAGAAAGCTGCGTCTTCGTCAGGCCGGAGAAGGCGGACGAGGACAGGGCCTCCAGGCGCGTGCCGGTCAGGAGGGCAATCTGGCTTTCTTTCAGGGAGCCTATCTGGTTGGAGGAGATCGAGGAGAGCTGCGTCGTGCTCAGGGCCTTGAACTGGTCCTCGGAGAAAAGAGAAAAATCGCTCGCCGTCAGCCCCTTGAACTGGGTCGCGGTCAGGCTGGCGATGCGGATTTCGCTCAGGCTGCCGATGGCTTCGTTCGAGAGTGCGGTGATCTGCGTGGAGGAAAGCGAAGCGAACTGGTCGGCCGACAGGTTTGCGATCTGATCGGCTCCGAGGGCCGCGAGCGAGGTTCCCGTCAGTAGGCCGATCTGCGCCAGGCTCAGGGCGCCCAACTGGGTCTCGTTCAGGACCCGGGTCTGGGCCATGGTCAGACCCTGGATCTGCGCCTTGCTGAGATTGGCGATGTGGGCAGCACCGAAGGCACCGATCTGTGTGGTCGACAAGGAGTTGATTGCTGTGCCGGACAGATAGCGGATCTGCGCGGGGCTCAGCGACTGAAACTGCTCCGTCGTCAGCGCCTGGGCCTGCCGCGTTGAGAAAACGGAGATCTGAACCGGGCTCAGGCCGGAAAGCTGGGTCGCCGACAGCGCCGAAATTTCCGTGGGGGCGAGGCCTTTCACCTGGGTGGATGTCAACTGGCCGATATGGGTCGACGTCAGGGCACCGAACTGCGTGGTGGTCAGGGCCGCGATGGTCTGGCTGGTCAGGGCGCGGAACTGGGTGCTGGACAGGGACAGCAGCGTGTCGACGCTGAGCGCCTTGGCCTGCGCAAGCGACAGGCTGCCGACCTGGGTCGTCGTCAACTGGCCTGCCTGCGTGGCGGACATGGCTTCGATCTGGCCGGTCGTGAGGCTTCTGAACTGGGCAGTGCTCAGCATGCTGAGCTGGGTCGAAGCAAGTCCGGAAAACTGCTCGAGGGTGAGGTTGGACAGGCGGCTCGCGGACAGGTTCTTGATCTGCAGGCTCGTCAGCGCGGCCATGTCGTCCGCCCCGAAATGGGAGAACTGGGTGCTGGAGAAGCCTGCGATCACGGAGGTCGAGAAGCTCTTGATCTGGCCAGGGCTGAAAGCTTCGATCTGCGTTTCCGACAAGGCCTGGATCTGGCTGGAGGAAAGTACCGAGATCTGGGGGGCGGTGAGAGCCTGCAGCTCGGCCGCGGTGAAGGCGGCGAGGTCCGTTGCGGTAAGCTGCTTTATCTGCGTCGTCGTCAGGGACGTTATGTGATCGGTGTTTTCCCCCTGAACCTCCTGGAAGGTGATTGCGCTGTAGTTCGCAAGGAGCAGGGTGGAGATGAGGGGCGTTGCTGCCGATCCGCTGGAGGTCTGTTGGGAAGACGACTCCTCCGTGGCCGGAGACACCGGCGTGCTTGGAGCGGAGACATATGGCGATGTCACGCCGGGCGTGACGGTGATCGTTGTCAAGTAAGGAGGTTCCAGCAGCTCCCTCTTGGAGCCGGATTTGGATCAGCAACTTCCATGCCATGGCCGGGTGTGGCGTGAAAGGGCCGGAAACCCGGGGAAATCCCCCGCTCAAAAGGGGTGGGCGGCAAAAATTGCCTAGCGAGACCCGGCAATTTTTGCCTGGGTGGGAAGGGGGGGCTCGGCAACAGTTTCCACAATGTCTTTCCGGAGATGTTCCGGGGCGGGTTTCAGCCCGGCCGGGCCGGGTTCCATTTCGCAAGCAAGTCCGCGGAAAGAACCCGCTTCGGTTTGGCTGCCGTCCGACTGCAGGTTGCTGATCCGGCCGTTGGCACGAAGCGTGCTTGGCAGAAGGCAACGGTTGAACGGGTAGGCGACCGGGCTTTCTTGGCTACCCCTGGATGACACCCATCATGTCCCTTCCCATTCTGGTGACCGGAAGCTCCGGTCTGATCGGCGCGGCCCTCGTCGAAAGGCTGACGGCGCTCGGGCAGCCCGTGCGCGGCTACGATATCGCTTGCGGGCCGCAGGACACGGTGGATGCCGGGGCCGTCAACGAGGCCGTCCAGGGCTGCGGTGGCATCATTCATCTGGCCGCCGTCTCCCGCGTTCTTTGGGGTGAGCACAATCCGGCTCTTTGCCGCCGGGTGAATGTCGGTGGGACCCGCAATGTCCTTGCGGCGGCACACAGCAGCCCGGTGCGCCCCTGGGTGCTGTTCGGCAGCAGCCGCGAAGCCTATGGGCCCGTCTCCGTGTTCCCCGCCGGGGAAGATACGGAACGCAGGCCGATGAATGTCTATGGCCGCTCGAAGCTTGCCGGCGAACGGCTGGTGGAAGCAGCCCGGGAAACAGGTGTTAAAGCTGCGATCCTGCGGTTCTCGAACGTCTACGGCCGCATTTCCGATCACGCCGACCGGGTCGTCCCCGCCTTTGCCCGTGCGGCCACCGAAGGCCGGTCTCTGCAGGTGGAAGGTCGCGACCATGTCTTCGATTTCAACTATCTCGACGATGTCGTCGACGGCATCCTTTTGATGGCCGGGTTCATCGAGGCGGAAAAGACGCCGCCGCCGCCGGTTCAGTTCGTGACAGGCGTCGGCACGACCCTCACCGAACTTGCCGAGACGAGCGTACGCATTGCGGAAACCGGCGCCGAAATCCGCCACGTCGGTCCGCGCAGTTTCGACGTCAACGGCTTCGTCGGGTCGCCCGAGCGGGCAAGGCAACTGCTTGGCTGGCAGGCAAGGACAGGTGTCGAAGAGGGTCTGACACGGATGATCGAAGCCTACCGGAAGGCAGCCGCATCGCAGCTGCCCGGTGCGATGCCGGCTTCGGGCGGCGAGGAATGCACCGGAACAGAGGTCACCTTTCTGCATGCCTGACCCGAGGCGGGCTGGCGGCCCGGTGCCCCGACCCGTGGTCGATTCCTTTGCCGTGGGAAAGAAGGCTAACGGCAAGGGCCGTGTCGTCCCGTCGGTTGGCTTCACTTCGGGAAATGTCTTGGCATACGTATGTCGAAAAGAGCGGTCTGAAGCCTTTGCGGCCTCTGGATCATCCGGGCCGGCGTGTGTTGGCTTCCGTCTGGATTGGTCGTGCCGGACTGGGCATCAAACTGATCATTCAACGGCGAGTGACCTTGCGAGACGCAGAGATTACGCGCTTGCGAAGCTCCAATCATCTGATATCCTTGGGGAAATTTAACGCTCTGCCTGAGCCAGACCCCGTTTTAGATTGACGTATGTCAGAAAGCTGCGCGACATTGGCTCCAATTGGGAGCCGCAGCCGTGAAGCCAACCGTCCATGATATCGCGCGCGAAGCCGGGGTCAGCCTGTCGACGGTCGACCGGGTGCTGAACGGGCGCGCCGATGTGCGGCCGAAAAACGCGGAGCGGGTCAAGGCGGCGGTCAAGAAACTTGGCTATGTGCGGGACACCAATGCGGCCAACCTTGCCAAGCAGCGCCAGTACAAATTTGTCTTTGTGCTGCCCGAGGGCCCCAATCATTTCGTCGAGACGATCAGCGCGGCCGTAACAGAAGCTTCCGGTGCCCAGGTTGCGGACAGGGCCGATGTCGGTGTTCTGCATGTGAATGCGGCAGACCCGCACGCGGTCGTCGACAAGCTGAAGACGCTGAACCTTTCCGATCTCGACGGCGTTGCGATCATGGTGCCGGAAACGCCGCAGGTGCGCGATGCGATTGCCCATATCAAGAGTGCGGGCGTCTATGTGGTGGCGCTGGTCTCGGACCTGCCGAACTCGAAATGCCACTATTTCGCGGGCATCGACAACTTCTCGGCCGGCAAGACGGCAGGGGCGCTGCTCGGCAAGTTCCTTCGCAACGAGACCGGCAGCATTCTGGTCGTCACCAATTCCATGGTGGCCCGCGACAGTATCGAGCGCCGTTTTGGCCTCGACGAGGTGCTGTCGCGTGACTTCCCGCGCTTGAAGAGCCTGCCGACCATCGAGTTCCATGACGATCCGGACCGGATCCACGAGACGCTGGATCATGCGCTGAAGGCTCATCCGGAGCTGAAGGCGGTCTATTCCATGGGCTCCGGCAATGCGGCCATGCTCGATGCGCTGCGTGAGCACGATGTGGCCGGCAAGCTGGTGGCTATCGCCCATGACCTGACCTCGGTCACCCGCGATGCCCTGAAAGCGGGCGAGCTCGATGCGGTGATCGCGCAGAATGTCGGCCACCTGGTGCGCAGTGCGCTCCGGGTGCTGAGGGCCAAATGCGACGGCACCGACATCTACGAGGCGCAGGAAAAGATCCGTATCGAGATCATCATGCGCGAGAATCTCTATTAGAGCCGTCCTTTCGGCTCTCTTTTCTTCATCTCGATAAGATAAGCAATAACAATATCTTGCACTCGTTCCGCGAAGGCCCTCTGCATGTTTGACGGCGAAAAGAAAGACGTATGTCAGAAAATTCATTGACGTGACATACGTATGTCAGTTACCGTGGCCTTGCACTTGGAGGAGTGCTGCGGACCGGCAGGCGCCGGCGCGTGACCATTTCGGGAGGACTTCACCCATGAAAACTGCGAAACTTCTCGCGGCGACCGCTTTTGCAGCGGCCAGCGGACTGACCGTTTCGACTGCGCAGGCCGAAGACCTGACGCTGTGCTGGGCGGCCTGGGATCCGGCCAACGCCCTTGTGGAACTGTCCAAGGAATTCGAGGCCGAGTACGGCCACAAGATGAAATTCGAGTTCGTGCCCTGGCCGAACTTCGCCGACCGCATGCTCAACGAGCTCAATTCCGGCGGCAAGCTCTGCGATCTCCTGATCGGGGACAGCCAGTGGATCGGCGGCGGCGCGGAAAACGGCCATTACGTCAAGCTGAACGAGTTCTTCGACAAGGAAAGCATCAGCATGGACGATTTCGCTGCGGCGACCGTCTATGCCTATTCCACCTGGCCGAAGGGCACGCCGAACTATTACGCCCTGCCGGCGATGGGCGATGCCAACGGCTGGTTCTATCGCAAGGACTGGTTCGAGCGCGAAGACATCCAGGCCGCCTTCAAGGAAAAGCACGGCCGCGATCTGGCGCCGCCCAAGACCCAGGCCGAACTTCTGGAGGTCGCCCAGTTCTTCCAGGAGCGTGAGATCGATGGCCAGAAACGCTACGGCGCTGCGATCTTCACCGAGCGCGGCTCGGAAGGCATCACCATGGGCGCCACCAGCTCCATGTATCCCTTCGGCTTCAAATACGAGATGACGCCGGGCAAATACGACATGGAAGGCGCGGTCAATTCGGCCGAAGCCGTGGCCGGGCTGGAGTTCTACAAGGAGCTCTACAAGACCGCGACGCCTCCGGGCTACACCGACAGCTACATGGAACAGTCGCTCGACGCCTTCAAATCCGGCCAGGTGGCGATGGCCATGAACTGGTTCGCCTTCTTCCCCGGCCTTTATGCCGATCCGGATGTCGGCGGCGACAAGATCGGCTTCTTCGTCAACCCGGGCCAGAACAAGGAAGCCTCGACCCTCGGCGGGCAGGGCATCTCGGTTGTCGCCTATTCGGACAAGCAGGACGCGGCGCTTGAATACATCAAGTGGTTCGCCCAGCCGACCGTGCAGAAGAAGTGGTGGGACCTCGGCGGCTATTCCTGCCATGTCAGCGTCCTGAACGACCCGAGCTTCCCGGACAGCGCGCCCTTTGCCTCCGACTTCCTGCTCGCCATGGATGGCGTCATGGATTTCTGGCAGGAGCCGGCTTACGCGGAATTGCTGCTGGCCATGCAGAAGCGCCTGCATGACTATGTGGTGGCCGACCAGGGCACCGCGAAGGAAGCCCTCGACAAGTTGATCGAGGACTGGACCGAGACCTTCGAAGACGAAGGCAAGCTCTGATCGATAGAGCGCGCGGCTGTCCGGCCTCTCTCCGGGCAGTCCCAAGCGAAAGGCCGGCCTCAACCGGTTTGCCAGATCCGACCGGCCACTCCCCGGCCACGGACCCCGGCACGCCAGGTTCTGGCCGGTTCCTTGCCCGGACCCTTAGTACCTTATAAGAGCATCCCATGGCCGACATGCCCATCGACCGCATAGCCAAAGCGACACCCCCGACGCTGGCGAGAAAAATCCGGGGCCTTTCAGACCGCACCATCGCCTGGTTGTTTGTCGCCCCGACGATCTTCCTGCTGCTGGCGGTCAACATCTTCCCGCTGATCTGGACGATCAACCTGAGCTTCACCGACTTCCGGGCCAACCGGCCGACACGGGAAGTCGAATATATCGGTCTGCGCAACTACGAGCGCATCCTGACGGATGGCGATATCTGGCTGACCATGCAGGCGACCGCCCATTTCCTGTTCTGGACGATCTTCCTGCAGGTGCTGATCGGCTTCACGCTCGCCTGGCTGATCAACCGGAAATTCAAGGGCAACGACCTCTGGACGACGCTGATCGTGCTGCCGATGATGCTGTCGCCGGCCGTTGTCGGCAACTTCTGGACCTTCCTCTACCAGCCGCAGATCGGCCTCTTCAATTACGGGGTTTCGTTCTTCACCGGGGTCGATCCGTCCTCGTTCCAGATGATCGGCGATGTCGCGCTGGCGCCCTGGGCGATCGTGATTGTCGACACCTGGATGTGGACCCCCTTCGTCATGCTGATATGTCTGGCCGGGCTTCGGTCGATACCGGACTATATCTATGAGGCCGCGGAAATCGACCGGGCCAGCAAGTGGCGCCAGTTCTGGACGATCACGATCCCGATGGTGCTGCCCTTCCTCATGCTGGCTGTCCTGTTCCGCGGCATCGAGAACTTCAAGATGTTCGATCTCGTGGTGCAGCTGACCGGCGGCGGCCCGGGCTCCGTCACCGAACTCACCTCCATCAACCTCAAGCGGGAAGCCTTCGAGAAGTGGCGCACGGGCTATGCCTCCGCCTACGCCATCATCCTCTTCGTGACAGTCTTCGGCCTTGCCTCGATCTACGTGAAGGCGCTCAACAAGGTGAAAGAAAGATGAGCAGTTATTCCATCACCGAACCGTCCGCACGGCAGAAATGGGTGGCTGGCTCCCTGGTCATCGCCTACGCGGTCATCACCCTGCTGCCGCTGGTCTGGATCCTGACGACGGGGTTCAAGACACCGGTCGATGCCATCGCCTATCCGCCGAAGGTCCTGTTCGAACCCTCGCTCGAAGGCTACGTCAACCTCTTCACCACCCGCACCCGTGTGTCGCCGGAACAGCTGCAGGCCCTGCCGCCGCCGGCGACCTGGTACGAGGAGATCGTGCGCAACCGCGACATGGTGATTGCAGGCCCGTCCCGCTACGGCGAGCGCTTCCTCAATTCCGTGATCATCGGCTTCGGCTCGACCTTCCTGTCGGTGTTCCTCGGAACGCTTGCCGCCTATGCCTTTTCCAGGTTCAAGGTGCCGCTGAAGGACGATCTCCTGTTCTTCATCCTGTCGACCCGGATGATGCCGCCGATCGCGGTCGCGATCCCGATCTTCCTGATGTTCCGCACGCTTGGCCTGTCGGACACGCATCTCGGCATGATCCTGCTCTATACGGCGGTCAATATCTCGCTGGCGGTCTGGCTGCTTAAAGGCTTCATCGACGAGATCCCGCGCGAATACGAGGAGGCGGCGCTGATCGACGGCTACACCCGCTTCCAGGCCTTCTACAAGGTGGTGCTGCCCCAGGCGGCAACCGGGATCGCGTCAACGGCCATCTTCTGCCTGATCTTCTCGTGGAACGAATATGCCTTCGCGGTGCTGCTGACTTCAGGTACGGCCCAGACCGCACCGCCCTTCATCCCGACCATCATCGGTGTCGGCGGCCAGGACTGGCCGGCGGTGGCCGCAGGCGCGACGATCTTCCTCGTGCCGGTCATGGTCTTCACCATTCTCCTGCGCAAGCATCTTCTGCGCGGCATCACCTTCGGAGCGGTCCGCAAATGATCACCGACTTCATGAACGGCCTCGTCCGCTTCCGCCGCGGGTCCTGGGAAATGCTGGCTTCCATCCTGATCGCCATAGGCGTGATCATGCTGATGCAGCCGCTGGTTCTGTGGGCCTACACCTATTCCTTCATCGTCACGCTGACAGGCACGATCATGTTCATCGTCGTCAGCCACTTTCCGGAATGACCTGTCATGGCTGAGATTGTCATCAGAAACCTGAGGAAGGAATTCGGCGACTTCACCGCCGTGCAGTCCTCCTCCTTCAAGATCGAGGACGGCGAGTTCTTCATGCTGCTGGGCCCGTCCGGCTGCGGCAAGACCACCACCTTGCGCATGATCGCCGGGCTGGAGCTGCCGACCTCGGGCGAGATCTATATCGACGGCGAAGAGGTCGGCCAGCAGCCGGCAAGCAAGCGCGACATCGCCTTTGTCTTCCAGATGTTCGCCCTCTATCCGCACATGAACGTGCGCAAGAACATCTCCTATCCGCTGGTCAGCCAGGGCATGTCCAAGGCCCAGGTGGCGGAGCGCGTGTCGGAGGTTGCCCGCATCCTCGGCATTACCGACATTCTCGACCGGCCGGTCGGCGGTCTGTCGGGCGGCGACCGCCAGCGGGTCGCTCTCGGACGTGCCATCGTGCGCGATCCGAAGGCCTTCATGATGGACGAGCCACTGGGTGCGCTCGACGCGGAATTCCGCGAGCACATGGCCGAGGAGCTGCGCGCCCTGCACGACCGCATGGGCGCAACCACGGTCTATGTCACCCACGACCAGCTCGAAGCCATGCAGATGGGCGACAAGATCGTCGTCATGAACCACGGTGTCATCGAGCAGTTCGGCACACCGCAGGACATCTACGACAAGCCGGCGACCATGTTCGTTGCCGATTTCATTGGCTCGCCGTCGATGAACTTTCTGCGCTTTCATGGACAGGTGCATGCCGGTTCCTCGCAAGTGCAGATGCATCACGAGGCGCTGGAGGTGCCGCGTCTGGTGGAGCCGTTCGAGGGCGACATGGTCTTCGGCATTCGGCCCGAACACATCGCGCTCTCCGACAGCGGCACCTATCGCGGCGAGGTGCTGGCGGCCGAATATCTCGGCACCACCCAGATCGTCACCCTGAAGACGGCCAACGGCGAACTGAAGGCCCGGATCCCGTCGGATCAGGTCGTCCGCACCGGCGAATTTGTCGGGCTGGAATTCAACGGCGCAACAGTGACGCTCTTCGATAACCAGTCGGGCCGGGCGCTGCGCTCGGAACTGAACGAGGGAGTGCTTGCTCATGGCTGAGGTCAGACTTGCTCACCTGTCGAAGACCTTCGGCGACACGCAGGCCGTCGACGACGTCACGATGACCATCCCGAACGGGGCCTTCGTCACGCTGCTGGGCCCGACCGGTGCCGGCAAGACGTCGATCCTGCGGCTGATCGCGGGCCTCGAGGCGCCGGATGCAGGCGATGTCGTCATCAGCGGCCGCTCTGTCGTCAATGACACGCCCGCGCAGCGCAACGTTGCCATGGTCTTCCAGCAATATTCGCTCTATCCGCATTTGAGCGTGCGCGACAACCTGGCTTTCCCGCTGCGCTCGCCGCTCCTGAAGACACCGGAAGACGAGATCGACCGCAAGGTGACGGAAGTCGCCGAGGTGCTCAGGATCTCGCACAAGCTCGCCAACAAGGCGACGAACCTCTCGGGCGGCGAGATGCAGCGCGTCTCCATCGGCCGGGCGCTGGTACGGGACCCGTCCATCTATCTGATGGACGAGCCGCTCTCCTCGCTCGACGCCAAGCTGCGCTCGGACCTTCGCATCGAGTTGAAACGCATCCAGGAAAGCCTCGGAGCAACACTGCTCTACGTGACCCATGACCAGATCGAGGCGATGACCATGGCGACCCATGTCGGCGTGCTTGATCATGGCCGGCTGGTGCAGTTCGGCACGCCGCGGGAGATCTACGAGAACCCGGTCAATCTTTATGTGGCCGGCCGCCTCGGCCAGCCGCGCATCAATGTGCTGCCGGCGGGCATGTTCGCCGGTGCGCCGAGCGGGGCAAAATCTATCGGCCTCCGGCCCGAACACATCGCGCAGGGCGAAGGCAAGATGTCTGAGATCCGCCGGGTGGAACATCTCGGCGACCAGACGCGCCTGCACCTGTCGCTCGACGGGCACGACATCGTCACGCTGTCGGAAGGCCGCCAGACCTATGAACCTGGCGACATGCTCGCCATCCAGCCACGCAATCCGCTTTTCTTCGACGCCAGCGGCGCACGTATTTCCTGAGGAGACGGGACATGAAGCAGTTCATCAACACGAAGGAAACGCTCGTCACCGAAGCGATCGACGGCGCGCTCAGGACCGCAGGCGGTCGGCTGGCACGGCTGGACGGTTATCCGCATATCAAGGTGGTTGTCAGGACCGACTGGGACAGGTCCAAGGTGGCGCTGGTCTCCGGCGGCGGCTCCGGCCACGAGCCGAGCCACGCAGGCTTTGTCGGCCAGGGCATGCTGACGGCGGCCGTCTGCGGCGAGGTCTTTGCCTCGCCCTCCGTCGATGCGGTGCTGGCCGGCATCCTGGCCGTCACCGGCAAGGCGGGCTGCCTGCTGATCGTCAAGAACTATACCGGCGACCGGCTCAATTTCGGGCTGGCCGCGGAACGCGCCCGAGCCTTCGGCCTCAAGGTCAACATGGTGATTGTCGACGATGACGTCGCCCTGCCGGACCTGCCGCAGGCGCGCGGCGTCGCCGGCACGCTCTTCGTTCACAAGATAGCCGGCGCGCTCGCCGACCAGGGGGCGGATCTGGAGACGGTGACGGAAGCGGCCAGAAAGGTCATCGGCGGCGCGGTCTCCATCGGCATGTCGCTCGACACCTGCACCATCCCGGGCTCGCCCAAGGAAGACCGGATCGAAGCGGGCATGGCCGAGCTCGGCCTCGGCATTCATGGCGAGGCTGGGATCGAGCAGGTCACCTATTCCAACGCGAAGGCGGCAATGGCCATGGTGGTCGACAAGCTGGCACCGCATCTGTCGCCGGGGCCGCACGTGGCGATCCTCAATAACCTCGGCAGCACGACGCCTCTGGAAATGAGTGTGCTTCTGGAGGAACTGACCCTGTCGCGCATCGGCAGCCAGATCCGCTGGATGATCGGCCCGGCCTCACTGATGACCTCACTCGACATGCACGGCTTTTCCGTGTCGCTCCTGCCGGTCGGCAAGACCGAGGAGGCGTTGCTGCAGGCGCCGGTCGCGCCCTGGGTCTGGCCGGGGTGCCTGGCCCTCGGTCCCGTCTCCGTGCTGCCGCTGCCGGACGGCCTGTCGCCGATCCAGCCGCTGCCGTCGAAGAACATCGAGACAAGGCGCTTCATCGAACGCTGCTGCAATATCCTGATCGAGGCGGAAGCCGATCTCAACGCGCTCGATGCCAAGTCCGGCGATGGCGACACGGGCAGCACGCTCGCGACCGCCGCCCGCGCCCTGATCAAGGCGCTGGACCGGCTGCCGCTGGCCGATCTCACCCAGCTCTACCGGGCGATCGGTCTGGAACTCAGCCAGACCATGGGTGGCTCCTCAGGCGTGCTGCTGGCGATCTTCTTTGCCGCTGCCGGCGATGCCTCGTCCAGCGGGCGCGGTGCCATCGGCGCGCTGAAGGCCGGTCTCGACCGGGTGATGCAGGTGGGCGGCGCCAAGCCCGGCGACCGCACCATGATCGACGCCCTGCAACCCGCGCTGAACGCCCTGGAAGACGGTATCGAGGCGGCAGCCAGCGAAGCGCGCCAGGGCGCGGATGCGACTGCCCGCATCACGCGGGCCCGGGCCGGACGGGCCTCCTATGTCTCCGAATCCAGTCTCTCGGGCCACAACGACCCGGGCGCGGAGGCTGTCGCCCGGCTCTTCGAACAGCTAACGGTCTCACCGGCCCTGACCTCCCAGTCCGCGTGAGACCGGACCCTGACCGGCAGGCGGCACATGCAGCTGCCGCCTGCTGGTTCTTTATTGAAGCATTTTAAGGTGTTGAAGCCGTCCGGCCAGGAATACCTGTTCCGTGGATCAGTCTGACTGACATCTTGCACTGTCAGTGACGTCGAATTATTTGATTTCCAATTTTGGAAAGTAAGACGCTCAAACGCTCATTTTACTTCTCGTTTTGGTTCATTCACAATCCTGACAATCAAAGTGGGTCTGCCACGTGCCGGTCTTGTGGACTTCGGTTCGCCGGGACTGCGGTGAGGCCGGGCTGGCCGGATCCGCAGCGGAAGATCTGCGGATTGCCAGGGAGTTTGCCGCTTCGAGGGGGCGATATGATCGAAGGCCTTGCCTTCATATCCAATTCATCACAAACTCCGGTAAAAGTTACAGGATGTTGTGATGCTTTTGCCGTTGGCAGAAACGAAAACCTTTTCGAGGCGGCCCGGCCATGCAAAGCTGCGGCAGAAATCCTGGAGAGGACCCTGCGAATAGGGCTTGAAAAAAGTTATAAGACATAACTATTATACATCATCATCTGACCGGAGAGAGGACTCGGGTCGGGTTTTGAAGTTGATCGAACAGGGAGGAAACCATGATCAACTTGCATAAGCAGCTTGCCAGACTGGCAGTGGCCGCGACCGTTTCCGCAATCGCGCTTGGCGGTTCGGTGTCGTCCACCCTGGCGCAGGAAGTGACGCTTCGCCTGCACCAGTTCCTGCCGGCCCAGGCCAACGTTCCGAAGAACGTGCTCGATCCATGGGCGGACAAGATCGAGGCGGAGTCCGGCGGGCGCATCAAGATCGAACGGTATCCTGCCATGCAGCTGGGCGGCAAGCCGCCGGAGCTGATCGACCAGGTGGTCGACGGTGTGGTTGATATCGTCTGGACCGTTGCCGGCTATACGCCGGGCCGTTTCCCGCGCGCCGAAGTCTTCGAACTGCCCTTCACCATGACGGACGCGGAGACCATGTCCCGCGCCTACTGGACGCTGGCCGAAGAAACCATGATGGAAGAGGACTTTGCGCGCTTCAAGCCGCTCGGCCTCTGGGTGCATGGTCCGGGCGTCATCCATTCCAGCAAGCCGATCACGGCGGTCGGGGACCTGAACGGCGTCAAGCTGCGTGCGCCGACCCGCGTCACCAACAAGCTGTTCTCGAACCTCGGTGCGACGCCGATCGGCATGCCGGTTCCGGCCATCCCGGAAGCGCTTTCGAAGGGCGTGGTGGATGCGACCGTTATTCCGTGGGAAGTTGTCGGCGCCCTGAAGGTGAACGAGCTGGTGAAGAACCACACCGAGTTCCCAGGCGATGCTCTGTACACGACCTCCTTCATCTTCGCGATGAACCAGGAAAAGTACGACAGTCTGCCGGATGACCTGAAGGCCGTCATTGACGCGAATTCCGGGCTGGAATTCTCCGCCTTCGCCGGCAAGCAGATGCAGTCCGACGATGCCGGTCCGCGCGCGGCCGCCGTCGAAATGGGCAACAACATCATCACCCTGACGCCGGAACAGGCGGAAGAGTGGAAGGCTGCCGCCCAGAGCACCATCGACGAATGGTATGGCGAAATGGAAGCCAAGGGCATTGATGGCAAGGCGCTGCAGGCGCGTGCCGCCGAGCTGATGGCGAACTGACGCCTTGAAAGACACCCCCGGAACCCGGTTCCGGGGGCATTCTCCGACAGGAAAAGACCAATGCTGCTCACACTGGTGGAGCGTCTCGCGCGCTTCATGGCGATCCTTGGCGGTCTGGTGCTCACGGCACTGATTGCGCTGACCTGCGTCAGCGTGCTGGGGCGCGGGCTCAACACATTCGGACATTCCGAGCTGCTGACTTCGGCATCCGAAAGTCTCGCCAACGCCCTGATCGCAACCGGCGTCGGCCCGGTTGCCGGCGATTTCGAACTGGTCGAGGCCGGCATCAGTTTCACCATCTTCGCTTTCCTGCCGATCTGTCAGCTCCGGCGCGGCCACGCGACGGTCGACGTCTTTGCCGGGAGCTTTCCGCGCTGGCTAAACCGGGTGCTCGATGTGGTCTGGGAAGTGCTCCTGAGCGCACTGATCCTGCTGATCACCTGGCGTCTCTTCGTCGGCATGGAAGACAAGATGCGCTACAACGAAACCACCTTTCTGCTGCAGTTTCCGGTCTGGTGGGCCTTTGCGCTGAGCTTTGCCGCCGCGCTGGTCGCCTCCGTCGTTGCCATCTACTGCGCCGTTGCCAGGGTGCTTGAATACATCACCGGCCAGCGGTTCACACCGGACGCCGAAGGAGGGGTCCATTGAGCCTGCTTGAACTCGGCTACCTGTCGTTTCCCGTTCTGCTGCTTCTGATCTTCCTGCGCGCGCCGATCGGGCTGGCAATGATGATCTGCGGCCTCGGCGGTCTTTACCTGGCCACCGGAAACGTGAACATCATTCTTTCCAAGCTGAAGGGCGAGACCTATTCGACCTTTTCCAGCTATTCGCTGACCATCATTCCGATGTTCCTGCTGATGGGGCAGTTCGCCACCCATTCGGGCATGTCGTCGTCGCTGTTCAAGGCCGCAGAAAGCTGGCTCGGCCACCGCAAGGGCGGCGTTGCCATGGCCGCCGTCGGCGCCTGTGCGGGCTTCGGCGCTATCTGCGGTTCGTCGCTGGCGACAGCTGCCACCATGAGCCGCGTCGCCCTGCCGGAACTGCGCCAATACGGTTATTCCGGCGGCTTTGCAACGGCAACGCTGGCGGCCGGCGGCACCCTCGGCATCCTCATTCCGCCGTCCGTCATCCTGGTGATCTACGCCATCCTGACCGAGCAGAACATCGCCAAGCTGTTCCTGGCCGCCTTCATTCCGGGGATTCTCGCCGCCATCGGCTACATGATCACTATATCGATCTATGTGCGCCTGAACCCGGGCTCGGCCGGAACGCGCGAGCGCATGCCCTATGCGGAGCGCTTCAAGGCGCTGGTGGATGTCTGGCCGGTACTGCTGGTCTTCGGCCTTGTCGTCGGCGGCATTTATCTGGGCTGGTTCACTCCGACCGAAGGCGCCGCCGTCGGTGCCGCGGGCACCGGGATCATCGCGCTTTTGTCCGGGAACCTTTCCTGGAAAGTGTTCATGGACAGCATGATCCAGACCGCGATGAGCACGGCGATGATCTTCTTCATCGTGCTCGGCGCCGGCTTCTACAACAGCTTCCTGGCGCTCAGCCAGTTGCCGCAGGAGCTGTCCGCCTGGGTCGTCGGCCAGGGCTTCAGCCCGATTGTCGTCCTCACGATGATCCTGATCTTCTATGTAATCTTCGGCTGCCTGATGGACAGCCTGTCGATGATCCTGCTGACGATCCCGATCTTCTTCCCGGTCATCAGCGTGCTCGATTTCGGCATGAGCCCGGAACACGTCGCCATCTGGTTCGGCATTCTGGTTCTGATCGTCGTGGAGGTCGGGCTGATAACGCCACCCGTCGGCATGAACCTATTCATCATCAACGCCATGGACCGGTCGACGCCGATGAAGGAGACCTACAAGGCGGTTCTCTGGTTCGTCACGTCCGACATCGTCCGCGTGATCCTGTTGGTGCTGTTCCCGTCAATCACCCTGTTCCTTCTGGCCGGTTAGACCGGCCGGAAGGAGTGCACCCTTTTGGTGTGCCTAGATAGGTATGGAATATAACTATGATACTGGAAACCGATATCGAGGCCGTGACATGCTGATCTCCGGACAGACCGCACTTGTTACAGGTGGCGGCAGCGGCCTCGGCGCCGCGACCGCCCGTCATCTCGCCCGTGAAGGCGCAAAGGTCGCGATCCTCGATTTCGATCTTGAGCGGGCAAAGGCCGTCGCCGCCGAGATTGGTGCCATCGCCGTTCAGGCAGATGTCAGCGACGAGGCGGCCGTCGGCCAGGCGCTCGATGAGGCGATCCGGCAGCTTTCCGGCGTGCCGCGCGTGGTCGTCAACTGCGCCGGGGTCGGCTTTGCCGCCCGTATCGTCGGGCGCGAGGGCAAGCTCTCTTTCGAGACGTTCGAGAAGACGCTGAAGGTCAATCTCTTCGGTACCTTCAACGTCATGAGCCATGCCGCGAAGCGGCTGATGGAGGTGGAGCCGCTGGAGAATGGCGAGCGCGGTGTCATCATCAACACCGCGTCCGTTGCCTATGAGGACGGCCAGCTCGGCCAGGCGGCCTATTCGGCCTCCAAGGGCGGCATTGCGGCCATGTGCCTGCCGGCGGCGCGCGAATTCGCCCAGCACGGCATCCGCGTCATGGCGATCGCCCCGGGTCTATTCCGCACCCCGATGATGGAAGGCCTGCCGGAAGAGGTCTCGGCCAAGATTGCGGCCAACATTCCGTTCCCGCCGCGTCTTGGCGAGCCGGAAGAGTTTGCGCTTCTCGCCGCCCAGATCGCCGCCAACCCCTATCTCAACGGCACGACCATCCGTCTCGACGGGTCCGTGCGCCTGCCGCCGCGCTGAGGAGAACCCAATGAGCAACCCCATCCTGAAAATCGAGATTTCCGGCAGCGTTGCGACGCTCACCATGAACCGGCCGGACAAGCGCAATGCCATGTGCGACGAATTGCTGGTGGCCATCGACGGCTTCTTCACCTCACCGCCCGCGGACGTGAAAGCGGTGGTGATCACCGGTACGGCCGGCCACTTCTGCTCCGGCCTCGATCTTTCAGAGCACGTCGCCCGCGATGCGGAAGGCACCATGCGTCATTCGCGCGGCTGGCATCAGGTGATGGACCGGATCCAGTTCGGTGGCCTGCCGGTGGTCTCCGCCATGTTCGGTGCCGTCATCGGCGGCGGGCTGGAACTGGCGAGCGCCACCCATGTGCGCGTCGCCGAGCCTTCCGCCTTTTTCCAGTTGCCTGAAGGCCGGCGCGGCATCTTCGTCGGCGGCGGGGCTTCGGTGCGCGTCGGCCGCATTCTCGGTGCCGACCGGATGACCGAGATGATGCTGACGGGGCGCAAATACGACGCCACCGAGGGCAAGCTGCTGGGGCTCACCCATTACACGGTGGAAGAGGGCGAGGCACTGGCAAAGGCGCAGGAGCTGGCGGCGAAGATCGCGTCGAACGCACCGCTCTCCAACTACATCATGATCCAGGCCCTGGCACGGATCGGCGACATGTCCAAGGCGGACGGCCTCTTCACCGAGAGCCTGTGCGCCGCGATCACCCAGACCAGTCCCGATGCACTGGAAGGCCTTGCAGCCTTCCTTGAAAAACGCAGCCCCAACTTCAGGTGAGCGCCATGAAGAAGACCGCACCGGAACCGGATACCGAGAATTCAGTGGTAACAGTCAGCGACAGGTCCCTGCGTACGCTGCTCGGCTATCAGATGAAACGGACCTTCAACGTCATCCAGTCGGATCTGACGAAGACCCTGAAGCCCTTCGATTTGCGCATGCTGACCTATACGGCGCTGATCCTGATCGTCGACAATCCGGGTCTGCGCCAGTCGCAGCTGGCCGAGGCGATGGATATCGAGCGGCCGAACCTGGTGGTCATTGTCGATGAGCTGGAACGCCGGGAGCTGATCCTCCGGGACCGGGTGGAAAGCGACCGCCGTGCCTATGCACTGAAGGCAACGCTCGCAGGCCGTCGGCTGTGCGAGAAGGCCTCCGCCGCAGTGGCCGCGCACGAGCAGCTTCTCCTCAAGGGCATCAGCCCGGATGCGCTGACGACCACTGTTAAAGTGATGCAGCAGATCGAAACCAACCGTCACCGGACCGCCTGACGCGACATTCTGGAGGAGCAGTCATGAAACGCACCACGGAATTCCAGAGACATGACGTCGAGCGCCAGATCCGGCCGGACGGAACGATCCTCTTGCGCTCAAATCATCACCTGAGCCCGACCGTCGAGCGGACCGGCGACTGGCTGCGCCAGTGGGCTGGAGTTGTGCCGGACCGGGTGTTTATCGCAGAGCGCAGTGGCGCCGGCTGGCGCGCGGAGACCTATGCAGGCACCCTCGGCAAGGTCCGCGCTGTCGGTGCGGCATTGCTGGCGCGTGGCATGGGAGCGGAGACGCCGATCCTGGTCATCTCCGGCAACGGCGTCGACCACGGCATCCTGGCGCTCGCCGCGCAATATGTCGGCGTGCCCATCGTGCCCGTCGCCGAACAATATGCCCTCGTCCACGGCGCCCATGGCCGCCTGCGCGAGGTCGCCTCCCTGGTCCGGCCGAAAATGGTCTATGCCGTCGACGCGGAGCAGTTCGGCGAGGCGCTTGGCCTCGATATTTTCGATGGTGTCGAGGTTGTCGCGAGCCGGCCGGGCAATCGTTCCGTCACGAGCTTTGACGTCTTGCTCAAGGGCGACGATGGCGTTGATGTCGATGCCGCCTTTGCCAAGGTGACCCCGGATACGGTCGGCAAGATCCTGATGACCTCGGGCTCCACCTCCAGCCCCAAGGGGGTTCTGACCACCCATCGCATGATGTGCGTCAACCAGGTCCAGCTGGCCGATGCGCTGCCGTTCCTGCGCAAGCGTCCGCCGGTGATCGTCGACTGGCTGCCGTGGAACCATGTCTTCGGCGGATCGCACAATTTCAACATGATGCTGGCCAATGGCGGCAGCCTCTATATCGACGACGGCAAGCCGGTGAAGGGGCTCTTCGAGCGCACGGTCGAGAACCTGAAGATGCAGACCGGCACGCTCGCCTTCAACGTGCCGCTCGGCTTCGGCATGCTGCTGTCCGCACTCGAACAGGATGCGGACTTGCGCCGGCGGTTCTTCGAGGATCTCGATCTGGTCTTCTATGCCGGGGCCTCCCTGCCGCAGGAAACCTGGTCGGGTCTTGAGCGCATGGCGATGGAGGTGAAGGGCGAGATCCCGCTGATGACCTCCTCCTGGGGCCTGACCGAAACCGCGCCGGCCGCCATGATGCAGCAGGAACCGGCTCCACGCTCCGGCATTGTCGGTGTGCCGGTGAACGGCGTCACGGTGAAGCTGATCCCGGACGAGGACATGCGCTGCGAGGTCCGCGTCAAGGGCCCGAGCATCATGCCCGGCTATTTCAACGATCCGGAAAAGACGCAAGCCGCCTTCGACGACGAGGGTTTCTTCATCACCGGCGACGCCATGGTGTTCCTGGACAAGGACGATCCCAACAAGGGGATGCGTTTCGACGGGCGCATTTCGGAAGACTTCAAACTGCAATCCGGCACCTGGGTCCGGGCGGCGCAGCTGAAGCTCGACATGCTGTCACGGCTGGCGCCGCTTGCTGTGGACCTGGTGATAACCGGGGCCGACCGCAAGCAGATCGGCGTGATGATCTTCCCGAATGTGGCAGAGCTGAGCCGCGAAGGCTTCGACCTCAAGGAAGAAGACGGCGCCCTTGCCGGAACGCTGCTGCAGGGCGAGATCCACCGGCGCCTGAGCGAGCGGGCCCGAGAGATCAGTGGCAGCTCGGCACTGGTCTCAAGAGCCATCGTGCTTGCCGAGCCGCCGTCCATGCCCGAGGGCGAGATGACCGCCAAGGGCAATCTCAACATCCGCAAGGTTCTGGCGCGCCGCGAGGCGCTGCTGGAGCGGCTCTATACCGACAACGACCCGGCTGTGGTCACAATCTGAGGAAACGGCAATGGTCGACATCACCAAGGTCCGCGCCATCGACATCCACACCCACGCCGAGGAACCCTGCGGCTGCCATGCCGACGACGGCTACGATGACCTCCAGGCGACGATGGCGAAGTATTTCCGTGCCCCCTGGAGCCATCCGCCGACGGTGCCGGAAACGGCGGCACATTACCGTGAGCAGAACATTGCCGCGGTGATTTTCCCGGTCGATGCGGAGCGCGAGACCGGCTACCGCCGCTACAAGAACGAGGAAGTCGCAGAGCTTGCCGCCGAAAATGACGACGTGCTGATCCCCTTTGCTTCCATCGATCCGCACAAGGGCAAGATGGGCGCGCGTGAAGCACGGCGGCTGATCAAGGATTTTGGCATCAAGGGCTTCAAGTTCCATCCGACCATGCAGGGTTTCTACCCCAATGACCGCATGGCCTATGAACTCTACGAGGCAATTGCCGAGGAGGGATCGATCGCGCTCTTCCACACCGGCCAGACCGGTGTCGGCAGCGGCATGCGCGGCGGCAACGGCATGCGGCTGAAATACTCCAATCCCATGTACATGGACGATGTCGCCGTCGATTTTCCAGACATGAAGATCATCCTGGCACATCCCTCCTTCCCCTGGCAGGAAGAGGCGCTGGCCGTTGCCCAGCACAAGCCGAATGTCTATATCGACCTCTCTGGCTGGTCGCCGAAATATTTCCCGGAAATCCTGGTGAAATATTGCAATTCCATCCTGAAGAAGAAGGTGCTGTTCGGCTCCGACTGGCCGATGATTACGCCGGAGCGCTGGCTTGCCGATTTCGAGCAAATCGCGATCAAGGACGAGCTGCGCCCCGACATCATCAAGGGCAACGCCGCAAGGCTGCTGGGGCTGGCATGATCACGCCCGGCCTCAGCCATTTCTGTGACCTGGAGGTCGAACTCGGACCCGTGAAGGAAATGGGACCGGGCAGAGGCGGCACGCGCCGGATCATCCCGATCGTCGGTGGGCGTGTGACCGGTCAGGTCAGCGGCAAGGTGCTCTCCATGGGTGCCGACTGGCAGACGACGCTGGCAGACGGCTCGTCCGATATCGACACCCGCTACGCCTTCGAGACGGAGGACGGTGCCGTGATCGAGATCGTCAACAAGGGCGCCCGGCATGGTCCGCCGGAGGTGCTGGCAGCACTCGCCCGCGGCGAGGATGTCGACCCGTCGCTCTACTATTTCCGCACCGCTGCAAGGCTGGAAACCGGTGACCCGCGCTATGCCTGGGTCAACCGCACGATCTTCGTCGGCACCGGCAGACGGCTCGCCTCGGCGGTGCTGGTGTCGCTGTTTGCCGTGACGTGAGGAGGGGGCGAATGACTTTCTTTCGCGAGGCTTTCTACCCGTTCACCCTCATCCTGAGGAGGTCCGCAAGGACCGTCTCGAAGGATGGGCTGCTTGCTCCGGAATATGCCGCCCATCCTTCGAGACGGGCTCGCGCCCTCCTCAGGATGAGGGTGAACGGGTGGCAGACGCACAACACTTTTCTTGTCATAGGCCATTGACCCATGAAGCCCTTTGCCGCTCCGCTGGACGATATCCTGTTCTCCTTGAACCATGTTGCCGGTGCAGGTGACCTGCCGCATTTCGATGCGGAACTGGCGGCTGAAATCGGCGGTCATTTTGCTGCCTTCGCGGAGGAGCAGCTGGCACCTCTGAATGAACCGGGTGACCGGCAGGGCTGCCGGCTGGAAGAGGGGCGCGTCCACATGCCGGACGGCTTTGCACAAGCCTATGCGGACTATGCGGAACAGGGCTGGCCGGGGCTGACTGTGCCGGAGGATTTTGGCGGACAGGGCCTCGATGCCATGGCGCTGGCGATCACCTCCGAGATTTTCACCGGGGCTAATCACAGCCTGCAGATGGTGACGAGCCTCGGGGCGGGAGCGGCCCGCACTCTGCTCGCCTTCGGCACGGACGACCAGCAGCAGCGCTACGTTCCCTCCCTCGCTTCCGGCGAGGCAATGGCGACCATGTGCCTGACGGAGCCGGAAGCCGGATCGGACCTGTCGCGTATCCGCACCAAGGCAGAGCGGTCTGGCAACGGCTGGTCGATTTCGGGCGAGAAGATCTTCATATCCGGCGGCGACCAGGACATGAGCGCGCGGATCCATCACCTGGTTCTGGCGCGCACTTCCGGCGAGGGCATCAGGGGCCTGTCGCTGTTTGTCTGTCCCTGCACGCTGGAAGACGGCAGCCGCAACGCGGTCAGTGTCACCCGCATCGAAGAGAAGATGGGCCTCCATGCCTCGCCCACCTGTCAGCTCAGGTTCGACGGTGCGACGGCAGAACTGGTCGGCGAGGAAGGCGATGGCCTCAAGGCCATGTTCACGATGATGAACCATGCCCGCGTGGATGTGGCGCTGCAGGGCGTCGCCCATGCCGCGCGTGCGGCCGATATCGCCACCGCCTATGCCGCCGAGCGTAAGCAGGGACGCGATGCGTCCGGCGCTCCGGCGACACTCAATGCCCATGCGGATGTCCGGCGCATGCTGGACGAGATCGACGCGCTGGCGCTGGGCGGGCGGGCGATCGCGCATCTGGCACTGGTGACGGTCGAGGCCGGCGACAATCCGGACCTCGCCGAATTCCTGACCCCGGTCGCAAAGGTGTTCTGCACCGAGGCCGGCATGCGGGCGACGGAGCTCGGCATGCAGGTGCTGGGCGGCTACGGGTACTTGAAGGAATACTTCCTCGAACAGTCCTATCGCGACGTCCGCATCACCGCGATCTACGAAGGGGCCAACGGCATTCACGAGCGTGCCCTGGTCACCCGGTTGTTGCAGGGCGCGGAAGGTCGGGCCTTCGAGGCGTTCCTGCGTTCAGAATGCGGGAGGAACGACACCGGCTGCACGAAGCTTCAAGAGGCACTGCGGCACTGGTGTTCGGTGCTCGACCGGCTGCTGCAAAGCGATGATCCGACGCCGATTGCACATGAGTTCATGACGCTGACGAGCAAGACACTGCTCCTGTTCCTTTGGGCCCGCATGGCGGAGAAGGCGGACATGCATCCGGATCCGGACCGGATCCGGCGGCTGGCGGGGAAGGTGCTGGATCGGACCGGACCGCAACTGACGGCCTGAGTGCGTCGTCTGGCTCTCCCTCTCCCGCCCTGCGGGTAGGTCAATCGCATTTGGAATAGTCATTCAGAAAACACTGGTGTCATCCCGGGCGAGCATCGCGAGATCCGGGGCCCACTCGTTTCCAGAGAGCATGAGTGGTGGCCACTTTTTCATGAAACATTGCGCGTTTCGACAAATGGCTCTGCGAGTAGGCCCCGGATCTGCGCTTCGCTTGTCCGGGGAGACACTGCGGAGGTGGTATGGCAAATGCGCTTGATAAGGATCTCTTGCATAAGCGGTTGCCCCACCCACTAGTGGAGCGAATTTGACATTTGAGTCCCGCTCGCGGCTAGGCTGATGCTCAAATGTCAAATTCAAAAGCTCCGCTAGAATCATATATTTATCTAGTGGTTCTTATGATTCTGACATTTGCTCCAGCGCTAGCAGCAGGGGGATGCAAATGTCAGAATCGAACCACTAGGGGGTGACCAGAGCAAGCTGCAGGGTCTGCGTCTCACCCAAAACTTTTCAATTTCCGCAGCTTCGCGCATGGTAGCCGGAATCGATCAATCCGGGATCCGTCATGCATCCGCTCAATCTCGATCAGCTCCGGGCGTTTCTCGCCGTAATCCGCCATGGCGGGGTGAACAAGGCGGCGCATAGTCTGAACCTGACGCAGCCGGCGGTGACGACACGGCTGAAGCGGCTGGAAGAAGCTCTGGGGACGGAGCTTTTCGAGCGCTCGCCCGGTCGGCTCAAACTGACCAAGCGGGGCGAGTTGCTGCAGACCTTTGCCGAGCAGTTCGAGCGGCTTTCCGACAAGGTGGAGGAGACGGTGGTCTCGGCCGAGGGCATCGACAGGCACCTGCGTATCGGTGCCTCGGAGACAATCGCCCAATGCTGGCTGCCGGATCTGGTGGGTGCGCTGCGCGAGGATTTCCCGAACCTCATCGTCGAAATCAATGTCGATATCTCGGTGAACCTGCGCGCCGGGCTGCTCGACCGGGAGATCGATCTGGCCCTGCTGCTCGGCCCAATCTCGGAATATTCCGTCGACAATGTCGACTTGCCCGGATTCGAGCTGGCCTGGTATGCGGCAGCCGGCACAGACATCGAGGGCGACAAGGCCAGGGCCTTGCTGCGGGAAAAGCCGGTGATCACCTACGCACGGCACACGCGCCCCTACCGGGAGCTGAAAACGCTGCTGTTCGAGCGGGTCGCGCCCGATGTGCAGATGTTTCCGTCCTCCTCGCTTTCCGCCTGTTTCCGTCTTGTGGAAGCGGGCCTTGGCGTCGCAGCCCTGCCGCAGGCGCTGGCCCGGCCCTATGTCGCGGGCGGGCGCATCGTTGCCTTCGATCCTGGCTGGGTGCCGGACGCCCTGAGGTTTTCGGCAAGCTACCTTGGCGACCCGCGCAGCCACATCGTGGCGTCGGCGGCAAGGAAGGCGCTGGAAGTCGCCAAAGCCTACTCAGATAATAAAAATCCTTTATAGTTTCCGCTAAAATCATTCAATTTGAGTTTATATGCATGATGCGGGAGCCTTTCTCCATTGGAGGAGGAAGGCCGTGCTGCAATCTTATGAAAGTCTCCGGCAGGAAAGTATCGAAGCGGTTCGCGCACAGATCCGCAGCGGCAGCTATACCGCTCATACGGCGGGGCTCGGCCGCAATCTGCTGCAGGCCAATCTGGCGATCATTCCTGAAGCCTATGCGCTCGATTTCATGCGCTTTTGCCAGCGCAATCCGAAACCCTGCCCGTTGATCGGCGTGTCCGACACCGGCAATCCGATGCTCTTCACCCTTGGACACAGCCTGGACATTCGCACCGACGTTCCCGCCTACGACCTCTATCGCGAAGGCCGGCTTGCAGGCTCCGTGACGGATCTGGGCGGCCTCTGGTCCGACGATCTGGTCGTCTTCGCCCTCGGCTGCTCTTTCACCTTCGAACATGCGCTGATCGAGGCGGGGATCGATCTCTGGCACATCTCCAACAATCTCACCGTGCCGATGTTCCGCTCCCTGATCGAGACGGTTCCGGCCGGACCTTTCCACGGGCCGATGGTGGTCACGTTGCGGATGATCCCGAATGACCGGGTCAAGGACGCGATCGCGATTTCGGCCCGCTATCCGCTGGCGCATGGGTCGCCCGTCCATATCGGCGATCCGGCAGCCATCGGCATTGCCGATCTGGGGTCTCCCGACTGGGGCGACCCGGTACCCGTCGAGGACGGTTTCACACCCGTCTTCTGGGCCTGCGGGGTGACGTCGCAGGCGATTATCCGCAGCGCCGGACTGCCGCTGCTGATCACCCACAAACCGGGGCACATGCTGATCACCGACATCCCCGACGACGCGGAAATTCCGATCCTCGCAACAAAGCCAATCATAACAACAAAGACAGAGTAAACTCGAACCTTCACGGAGTGGACACATGAACAAGATCCTGACTTCTCTCCTGGCGACAGCGGCCATGACGACGACGGCAAGCGCCGCGGAAGACCTTTCCATCGTCGGCAGCTGGTCCAGCCTGCCGCTGCACCAGCAATTCGAAGCGCCGTTCTGGCAGACCACCCTGCCGGAAGCCTCCGGCGGGACGATCGAGACCACGGTCACCACGCATAACCAGATGAATCTCGGTGTCGGCGAAGTCTTCCGGCTGCTTGGCCAGGGTGTCTTCGACGTCGGCATGACGGTCGCCGATTATGCCGTCGCCGACGCGCCGGAGCTGGAAGGTCTCGACGTCCCGCTGGTGGCCATGACCGCCGACAAGGCCCATGCGGCCGTCGAAGCCGCGCGGCCGATGGTGGAGGAAATCTTCGAGACTCGCTTCAATTCCAAGGTCCTGGCGATTGCGCCCTATCCGCCGCAGGTGGTGTTCTGCAACGCCGAGGTCGGCTCGCTCGACGACCTGAAGGACAAGAAGATCCGCGCTTCCGGCCGCATGACGGCCAAGTTCCTCGAAGCGCTTGGCGCGGAAGGCATCACCGTTGCCTTTTCCGAAGTGCCAGGTGCGCTTCAAAAGGGTGTCGTCGACTGCGCCGTCACCGGGGCGGGCTCGGGCTACAGCGCCGGCTGGTGGGAGGTCAGCACGCACCTTCTGCCGATCCCGCTCGGCGGCTGGGACCCGGTCGTCACCGCCATCAATCTCGACAAGTGGAATGCTCTCTCCGAGGAGACCCAGGGGCTGATCCAAAGCCAGATCCATTCGGAATTCGAGGCACCGGCCTGGGTTGCGGCGGAAGGTGCGCTTGCCAACGACATCGCCTGCCTTACGGGCGAGGGCGAGTGCAGCTCCGGCGACAAGCGCAGCATGGTGCTGGTCGAAGCCAGTGACGGCGACATCGACCGGGCCCGCCTGATCCTGGAAACGCAAGTGTTGCCGGAATGGGCGGAACGGGCCGGCGGCGACTGGGCCACGCGCTGGAACGACAGTGTCGGCGCCGTCGTCGGCGTTGCGATCAAGACCAACTAAGCGTCGGGAGAGGTCAAGGTGGCGGAGAAGCTCTTATCAATCCTGTCGCAGACCAACCGCCGGCTGGCCATTGCCGTCGGCGTGTTGTTCCTCACCTGTGCAGGTCTTGTTCTCATTGATATCTGCCTCCGCCAGCTTGGCGCTTCAATCGGCGGCACGGACGAGATTTCCGGCTATGTCATGGCCATCGGAACCGCCTGGGGCATGGCCTTCGGCCTTTCGGAACTGTCGCATATCCGGATCGACTTCCTGCGCCGCTCCGTCGGTGTTCCGAAATGGCGGGCGGTGCTGGATCTCCTGTCCATTTTCACCCTGTCCTCGACCGTCTCCGTCATCGCGCTGAAGTGCTGGCCGGTAGTCGAGACGTCCTTGCGCAATTCCTCGCGGGCGAACACGCCACTGGAAACGCCGCTCGCGCTTGTACAATTGCCGTGGTTTGCCGGCTGGGTGTGGTTTGCCATCACCGCCTGGCTGACATTCCTTGCCGGCACGCTGCTGGTGTTCAAGGGCGAGTTCTCGAAATCGGAACAGGCCATCGGTGCCTTTCCGGAAGGGGAGACGGCCTGATGCTGTCCTTTGTCTCCATCGGCCTTCTCGGCCTTCTCAGCCTCTCCATTCCGGTCGGCATCGTGCTCTTTCTTTTGGGCTTCGGCATCGACGAATTCTTCAGCGCCTTTCCGCTGACCCGCGGTCTCGGCTCCATGGTCTGGTCGACCTCGGAAAATTCCGCACTGATCGCCATTCCCTTCTTCGTCATGCTGGGCGAGATCCTGGTGCGGACGGGCATTGCCGCCCGGACCTATTCCGCGCTCGACCGCTGGGTCTCGTGGCTGCCGGGCGGGCTGGTCCACGCGAATGTCGCGACGGCCACCATGTTCTCCGCAACCTCGGGCTCTTCCGTCGCGACCGCAGCGACGGTGGCGACGGTTGCGATGCCCCAGGCCGACCGGCTGGGCTACGACCCGAAGCTCTTTTCCGGCGCGATTGCCGCGGGCGGCACGCTCGGGATCATGATCCCGCCGTCGATCAACCTGATCGTCTACGGCTTCCTGACCCAGACCTCGATCCCGCAGTTGTTCCTGGCCGGTCTGCTGCCCGGCATCCTGCTGGCTCTGGCATTCCTTGTGGTGACGGCGCTGGTCTGCCTGGTACGGCCGGATCTCGGCGGGGCGCGGCGGACCTTTCCCTTGCGCGAAATGGCGCTCGGGCTGGCGGACCTCCTGCCGATCATCCTGCTCTTCACCGCGATCATCGGCTCGATCTACAAGGGATGGGCGACCCCGACCGAGGCAGCGTCGGTCGGGGTCGCCGGGGCGATGGCCATCGCAGCGCTTTTCGGCGGACTGAACGTCCGCATGATCGGTGCGGCGATGATCGGCACGGTCCGGGTCACCGCAATGATCATGCTGGTGGTGATCGGCGCTTCGTTCCTGAACTTCACCCTGTCGGCCGCCGGCCTGTCGCAGGAGCTGCGCGGGTTTCTGGAGGGGTTGGGGTTCGGCCCGCTGCAGATGCTGATGGTGATCGTTGCGATGTATATCGTGCTCGGCTTCTTCATCGAGACGCTGTCGCTGATGGTCATCACCATTCCGATCGTCGTGCCCATCGTCATCAGTCTCGGCTATGACCCGGTCTGGTTCGGCATCCTGATGATCGTGCTGATCGAAATGGCGCTGATCACACCGCCGGTGGGGCTCAACCTCTTCGTGGTGCAAAGCGCCCGGCGCGGCGGCTCGATCGCCGAGGTGATGCTGGGTGCGATCCCCTATGTGCTTGCCATGCTGGCAATGGTCGCGGCGCTGATCGCAGTGCCCGAGATCGCACTCTACCTGCCGACGGCGATGCGCTAGAGCAAATCGCGTTTTATCGGAATCGCTTTTCGCTGTCTGAAATCAGAGATTTCAACGCAAAAAGCGATGCAAGACATTTCCAGTTAAACGCGACACGCTCTGGATCAGCGGACGCACAGCCGGAATCGATCGAGCGTCCAAAAGCTGATCGATCTTAAGGCGGTAGAGCATCTTCAACTCCTCCCCAGACCCTTGCCGGCCGCGCAGTCTTCTGCCCGGCCGGCTTTTTCAATCGGCAGCCGTGTCAATGCGCCGGTGCATTGCTGGCGAATAGAGCGTCAATGGCCTTGCGGGTGCCGGGACCAATGGCACCGTCAATGCCGCTTGTATAGAGGCCTTCGTCGGCGAGAACACACTGGAATTCGAGCCGCAGCTTCTTCTTCCAGTCCTGGAAGCCTGTCATGACCTCGTCATGGAGATAACGGTCGCCGTGGCGCAGTCCGTCCGCAATAAGGCTGGCCAGCTCCTGCGCCGACAGCCCTTTTTCCTCTTCGTCGTAAAGCGAGATCAGGGTCTTGACGGAAGCAGCGCTGCCCGCATTGGCGGCGATGCGGTGGTCGTTGATTTCCTTGAAACGTCTTTCGTCGTCACTGAGGTCTTCCTGTAACCATTTCGCCAGGGCTGCGCGGGCGGTGGGTTCGATTTGGCGGAGGGCTTCGTCCCGGGCCATGGCATAGCGTTGCCGGGTTTCCTGCGGCAACCAGACGGCGCTTTCCGGATCGAGTTTTTCCAGCGCGGCGACGGTCATCCGAGCCTCACCCCAGGCGCCCGCGGCATAGTCCAGCGAACCGATGATGCATTCCGCCTTGGTGTCCGACCAGCAATGCTCGGTGTTGAGCGCACTCTTGATGGCCTGGTCGAGGCTCTCCACGCTGCCGGAAGAGAATTTGTAGTGGTCGGCAACCTTTTTCCAACGGGCCACGCCTGCAAGGTGGTCATCGGACGAGGGTTTCCAGCTGCCCCGCACTTCCGTCTCGACCGTGTCCGCCTGAAGGCGCATGTCCGCAGCTGCCTCGGGTTGCCCCTCCTGATCCAGCCGGTCCGCCAGTTCACGCAGCATCTCCGCCATTTCAAAGGCGCGCACGCCCTGCCGGATCATCTCTCCTGCTTCCCCGAACCGGCCATTTGCCATCAGGGAACGGGCGGCGACCTTGGCGGCGCGGCCGAAATAATAGTCCATCGACTGTTCCCAAACGTCCCATTCTCCTTCCCGATTTTTCGTGGTTGCAATCGCCTCGCCGACCTGCCCCTTGGCCGTCAGGAGCAACAGGTCGGTCATGCGGCTGTAGTCGGTTTCTTCCCCCGAGAAGGCGATCACCTGCTTGCGGGCGCGGGCAACGCCGTCCATGTTGCCGATGGCAAAGGAAAGCCGTGCGACCATCACCGAGTAGTTCCATTCGCCGAGCGGATTGAACGGGTTGCCGCGATTGCTGCTGATGATCTTCAGCGCCCTTTGTGCCTGCGCAAGTGAAGCGAGGGCGTCGAAACTTTCCGGTTTTCGCCGCAGGATCGCTGTTGCAAGCGGTTGCCACTCTTCCGGGGAATGAAGAGCGAGCACGGCGTCGGTAAGCGCGGTCTCCTTCATATAGATGAAGTCCTTGTCCCACTCCCGCCGCACGTAGAAGGGATCTGTGGCTCCACTTGCCAGGGCGAGCTTGATCAGGTTCCTGACCTTGTAGTCATCGGATGCCAGCAACTCCTTCGGCAGGACTTCCAGAAAGGGCAGGGTTCTGTCGGGAGCAAAGTCGGTCAGGGTGCCGAGGGCATTCACAAGCCCGTCGAGATAGTCCTCCGGATCGTCGAAATCCTGTGCAGCGGCAACGAGGGCAACAATATCACCGGCTTCGTCGAGGTTCTCACGGAACCTGCCGGCTGCGTCCGAAGGCTCGTATTCCTGGCTGTGTCTCGCCGAAGCCGCTACAGCCGCCTTGTTGGCTTCCGCAGCAATTTCGGCGTTGCCGACATCCTCTGCCTCCCGGGCAATGGAGCTGAAGAGCCTGGTTTTTTTGGGCGTTGAATATGTGCTCTCGGGCGCCACATCGGGGAATTCGGTCGCGGCGGCCAGGGCGCGGCGAAAGAGATCGGTTTCCCTGGCGCGGATTTCCTCATCGAGCCGGGCAATTTCCTTGCGGACGCCATCGGCGTTCGCAGCGTCAGGCACCATCACCAGATATTGCCGGAACAGCATGGCGGCCCTGAAGAGATTGCCGTTGCGTGCGCTTGCCAGGGCAAAATTGAAGACAACGCCGGGATTTCGTTCCACCTCATTGTTGACGAGGTCGAGGATCTCGACGGCCTTCTTGAAATCGCCTGCCCTGGCCGCATCAAGGCCCCGCTGATACTCCGCCTTCCAGTCCCTGAGTTCCGCAAGCGCCGGCTGAGACAGGAGCAGGCAGGCGGCTGCAAGCAGGGTCAGGAACCGGGTCATGTCGGACACCTATTGTTGGGCCTGGACGATTTCCCCGGCGGTGGCAAAGGGATCGGTGAGGAATTCCGCAAAGGCGTCAAGCTCCTCCTTGCGCAGCCGGTCGCGGATCACTTTCCAGGGCGGTCTCAGCTTCGGATCGTGGCGGATCAGCACGTTCGCATCGAAGCGGGTCTGTTTCAGATCGCGCCAGGTGGCCTCCAGGCGGCTTTCAAGATCGGAGATCAGGAACACTTCACCGCTCGGCGTGTGGTCCTCTGCAAGCCCCATTGCGTGGAAATAGGCGAAGGTCGCGGCTTTGTCGTCCTGGAAGGCAATCGGGTCGAGCATGTCGATGGCGCCCTGATAATCGCCACTGCCGATGCGGATATAGGCTTCGGTGAGAGTGCGCATGTCTGCTCCAGTGGAGGCGCGCTCCAGAACCCGGCTCCGGAAATCGTCCCAGGCGGCCAGGCCCTCGACATATTGCAATGCGGCCCTCCGGTCGGGATCCGCGCGTGGATCGGAATAAAGGGAGCGGGCCCTGACCAGGTCCTCCCGTTCGACGTCGCTTAAAAGTTCATAAGCGCGGCTGTTCAGAAGCGACGCAAAGTCCTTGGGATAGCGCAGAGGGTCGGGGGGCGGGCAGACCAGCTTGCCGCAATTGCCGGTCCATTCGAGATATTGCTTCGTCTGGGCAAGACCGGAAACCAGTCCATAGGCTTCCAGCGCCCCGTAATCATCCGGATCGGCCAGGTAGCTTTCTGCCAGGTGGTTCGCCGCGATGTCGTAATTTCCGTCCATCCAGGCATCGATGCCCTGGCGGTAGCGGATGTTGTTCATTTTCGAAACCGCGAGCTGGCCCTGATAGAGGCCTTTCAGGTAGAGCAATGCGTCGCGGGCAGCCCGGTCGTCCGGATTGTCGCGAACAATCCCTTCCAGGTCCTCGATACTCTTTGTCCAGTCGCCCTGCCCAAGGGCGAGTGCATCGAGGAGGTAGTTGGCCTTGGCGGAGGAGACGACGGCATCCGCATCAAGGAAAGTCAGACCGATGTTGCCGGTGTCTCCGGTCTCGTCGGAGCCCGGCGTGCTCCTGGTCGCGGCAGCAAGAATGCGGTCCTGGCTCCGGTCGGCCTCCCGTTGCAGGTCGGCCAGGCCGGCGACCCGCTGACGGTTGCTTTTGACGTTTTCACAGCCGTCATCCGCTTCACAAAGGGTCAGCGCGGTATCGTAATGGGAGACGGCGTCAGCGTAGCGCTTCTCGTCCTTCGCCTTGATGGCATTGGCAAGAGCCAGGTTCCAGCGGTCGGCCTTGCACTTGCCGCGTCCTTTCTCGCAATAGTCCAGCGCTGCGGAACAGTGCTTGATCAGCGTCTCGATCTGGTCCTTCGTGTAGATAAGCGAGTCGAAGGCCTCGATGCACTTCTTGTTTTCCTGTGCGGATTTCCTGCGCAGGCCTGCCAGCCGGTTCTGCTCCTTGATCTTCTTGCGCTGGCTCACGCTCGGCTTCATCTTGCCGGTGTTTTTCCTGGTCGTGCCGGGTTGCCGGTTGCTCCGCTGCATCTGCTCGTACTGGTAGCTGTAGCCGCCGCTTCCGCCATAACTATCGGAATAGTCGTCCTGGGGCGGGGTGTAGCTGTAATCGTCGCAAAAAGCGACGCAAACGCCGTCGCCGACACCTGGTACCTGTGCGGTTGCGGGGAGGCAGAGGGCAAGGCATCCGATCGCCGCAATCGCGAGAAAGAGCAAGATCTTCAGAAGATTATCGGAGATTTTCGTCCAAAGGACGCCATGCCGCAGCGTACAGTTGCGGGTATCTGTTCCGGTGAAGTGCGTGCCGATCCTAATCATCGCGGTGAAACAGGCTGCTGAAAACCTGCCCTCGACTGGCTGTTCGATCGCGTCCGTATCATAGCGTTTTTTTCAGTTCAGGAAAATTGTCATTACTGCCCTTCAAATTGTAAGTATCTGGTGTAACTGGAAAAACTGCTCCCTTTGCGCGCAAGCGCCCGCCAGGTTGGGGCGGAGGCAAATTGTGGCGGCGAAATCAGGTGGGCAGCAGGACCGGGAAAAGCTCTAGACGGAACCGGTTTTTCGGGTCCACCAGCCGGGCGGCACAGCCCCGGTCACATCGGGATGTGGTGCTCCCGGCATTCCTTTTTGGCAATGGCCCGCGGCCGGTGAGGCTGGCCGCGGGGAGGGGGGCGATCAGCTGCCGAAGATATCGGCGGTGATGCCATTGTACCAGCCTATGGATTCTTCGTAGGTTGCCTGGCGCAGAGCTGCGTCTTCACCCGTCTGGCTGATGAAGCTCGAGGTCGAGGCGATCTTCTCGTCGGTCGGGGCGTATTGAGCGCCTACCTTCACGCCGTCATTGGTCTCGATCAGGCTCCAGCAGGTGTTGGAGTATTTGGCCGGGAACACTTTTGACCCGGTCAGGTCGCCGCGCACCGCCATAGCCGCGACCTTGGCCTGGCTGTTGGCGGAGAAGCCGGATTTAGGCATGTCGCCGGCAATCGAAGCGTCGCCGATGACAAAGATGTTCTCGTCAGCCGTGGACCGCATCGACTTCGGATCGATCGGGCAGAAGCCGCCGTCGTTGGTGAGGCCTGCCTTGGCTGCGATCATGCCGGCCTTCTGTGCCGGGATGACGTTGACCAGCGCGCCCTTGAAGGTGTCGAGATCGGTTTCCACCTCGCCGGTTGCCGGGTTGACGCTCTTGATGCCACCATGCACGTCCGGGCCATACCATTCGACCATGCCGGGATAGTGTTTCTCCCAGCCTTCCTGGAACAGGCCCTGCTTGGAGAACTTGTCCTTCGGGTCGATGACGATGATCTTGGCGTCGGTAAAGCCCTTCTGCTTCAGGACGTGGGCCATCATCGAGACGCGCTCGTAAGGACCGGGTGGGCAGCGATAGGGGTTGGGCGGGGCGACCATGACGATCTGCTGGCCGTTTTCGATCGCATCCAGCTTGGCTTTCAGGAGCTGCGTCTGCGGTCCGGCCTTCCAGGAATGCGGCATGATCTCGGCTGCTTCCTCCGAATATCCCGGCACGCTGTCGTAGATGAGGTCGATCCCCGGCGCCACGATCAGCCGGTCGTAAGGCACTCTGGAGCCGTCGGCCATGACTACTTCCCTGGCATCCCTGTCGACGCTGTCCGCCATGCCGTTGACGACGGATATGCCGTAGTTGGACGCCAGCTTGTCATAGCCGTGGGTAATGGATTCAAAGTCGCGGTAGCCGCCGAGATAAAGATTGGAGAAGAAACAGGTCGTGTAGAGCGGGTTGGCCTCGATCAGGGTGACATTGAGGTCCTCACCGGCATCCTTGGCCATGTAGCGGGCCGCCGTGGCGCCGCCGGCGCCGCCGCCGATGACGACAGCTCGTGGTTTGCCCTGGGCCCGGGCGTAAAAGGGCATCGCCAGGGTAGTGGTTCCGGCACCGAGCAGCAGGCCGAAGTGACGGCGTGTTAGATTTGGCATTTCCTTCCTCCCAATAAGGCAGCGGGCGGCGGGTTTTCCAAATGGTTCTACTGCGGCTCAAGAGAACCGAAGTAAGCCGCAAGTGCTGCGATTTCCTCGTTACCGAGATTGACGGTCATGTTCTGCATGACCTGATGGCTGCGGACATTGGTCTTGTATTCAAACAGGGCCCGGATGAAAGGGGTCTTGGGCCAGCCGATGATTGACGGAATGCCGTCGGCGCGGCCGGAAATCTGGTGGCAGGTGACGCATTCGCTGGAGAGGTACTCGCCATAGTCCCTGTCGCCTTCGATTTGCATCGCGGCTGCCCCGATTTCAGGACGTTCCGCCGCCGCCCGCATGGGATCTTCGGCCGGCGCCTCCTGCGACTGGGCTTTCAGATAGGCGATCACGTCCGTCCGCTCCTGCTTGTCTTTCATGCCGAGAAAGGACATGCGCGTGCCAGGCACGTAGGCACGCGGCTTTTCAAGATACTGGTCGAGCGTGAAATCGTTCCAGACGAGACCTTCCTCGCCCAGTCTTTTCATGGCTCCGGAATATTTGAAGCCCTCGATGGACCCGGCCCGGCGCTCGAACAGGCCATCGAGATGCGGTCCGATCCCGTTACGGGCCCCGGCGCCGACCTGGTGGCAGGATTTGCAGGCCTGAAAGGCCTTCTCGCCCTTTTCCGGGTCTCCTGCCCAGGCTACGGCCGGGACGCAAAGCAGCAGAGTTGCTGCAAGCCACCTTGTCCTGACACGAGGTCTCCGGTCTCCCCCTCCAGAGAGCCGGAGCCTGCGTCTGTCTTGCCTTGCTCCGTCCATCGCGGGTCCTCCCAACCCGTGAAATCAGTCGACACCTCCTGCGCCGGCAGCCTCGTCGTCATCCACCGAGCCCGGCGTCACGTCAAGGATGCGTGCACGCATGGTGATCTCAACCGGAGCCGGTTTGCAATCCTTCATACAGGGGTCGGACTTTTGCGCGTAGTGCGGTTCGTCGGCGCGGGTGTCGGCAATGAAGTTGTCTTCGTTGGGCAGGCGAATATCGGCGAAGTTCTCATTCGACAGCTCGAATTCCTCGTCGGTCACGACGTCGTTCAGATAGAGAAGGTAAGCCGTCAGCGCATAGACCTCGTCGTCGGAAAGCGAGCGGGCATTGCCGTAGGGCATGGCGCGGCGGACATAGTCGTAGACGGTCGACAGATACGGCCAGTAGGAGCCGACGGTCTTTTCCGGGCGATCGTCCTTGAGAGTGTCCTGTCCACCGGCCAGGACAGGCCAGCGGCCGACGCCCTCGCCGAAATCTCCGTGGCAGACGGCGCAGTTGTCGGTGAAAAGCACTTCACCATCCGCCACTGTGCCCCTGCCTTCCGGCAGGCCCGTGCCGTCGGCGCGCACATCGATGTCCCAGGCGGCGATTTCGTCCGCCGTCGCGACCCGGCCGAGACCGAAGACGCCGCCGTCGCGCGTGGCGGAGACCGGCGTTGCCACCACGGCAGCTGCGGCGGTCTCCGTTTCCTCCACTGGTTCCGGTTCGGCGGCGCCCTGCTGATCCGCGGGGGCGGCGCTGGAGAAGCTCGCGAGATAGGCGATGACGTTGTCGAGGTCTTCCTGTTTCTTCAACCCCGCAAAGGCCATCTTGGTGCCCTTGATCATGTCCTTGGGCTTGGTGAGGTAGGTTGTCAGGCTCGTCTCGTCCCAGACCAGTCCACCGTTGCCGGCCTCGACCATGGCGTTGGAGTATTTGTAGTCTTCCAGAGAGCCTGCCGTGCGGCCGAGAATGCCGTTGAGCTCCGGCCCGACCTTGTTCCTCGCCCCGTCGCCGACGGCATGGCAGGCAGCGCATTTCTTGAACACCTTCTCGCCCATCGCCGCATCGCCGGCCGATGCCGCAAACGGCAGGGTGGTCAGAAGGGTTCCGAGGAACAGAGTTTTAAGAAACTTCGACATTTTCCACCATCCCGTCTGCTTTGACATGCCAGGTCTGGATGCCGTTGTTGTGGTAGATCGAGTTGTCGCCACGGGCGGCGCGCAGCTCGTTCTTGGTTGGCTGGAAATACCCGAACTCGTCCGTTGCGCGGGACTGGATCAGCATGTCGGAGCCATCCCAGTTGATGTCGAGATAGAAGCGGTGCAGGGCCTTCGGCAGGCTCGGTCCGTCGATCCGGGCTGTCTGCCAGTTGCGGCCACCGTCTAGGGAAACGTCGACGCGGGTGATGCGACCGTTGCCGGACCAGGCAAGGCCGGAGATCACCATCGGGCCCTTGCCATAGGTGACCGGTGCCTGCGGGCTCGGCGAGGTGATGACGGATTTCGGGTCCATGACCCAGGTGAAGCGGCGGGCCTTGCCGTTTGCAAGCAGGTCCGTGTACTTGGACGTTTCCTCGCGCTGCTGCCAGGGCTCGTCGCCGATCTCGATGCGGCGCAGCCACTTGATCCACATGTTGCCTTCCCAGCCGGGAACAACCAGGCGCAACGGATAGCCCTGTTCGGGGCGAAGCGCCTCGCCGTTCATCTTGAAGGCGACAAGGCAGTCGTCCAGGGCCTTTTCAAGGGGGATTGAGCGGGTCATGGCGGAGGCGTCCGCGCCTTCCGGCATCACCCATTTGGCATTGGTCTTGATGCCGGCCTCTTCCAGGATCAGCTTCAGCGGCACGCCGGTATACATGACGCAATGGACCATGCCATGGGTGTACTGGCAGCCGTTCAGCTGCGAGCCGCGCCATTCCATGCCGGAATTGGCGGCACATTCCAGGAAGTAGAGCCGGTTCTCGCGCGGGAACCGCTTCAGGTCTTCCATGGTGAAGACGAGCGGCGTGTCGACAAGGCCGTTGATCATCAGCCGGTGTTCGGCCGGGTCTATCTCCGCGATGCCGCCGTGATGGCGTTCGAAACAGAGGCCGTTGGGGGTGATGATGCCGTCGAGCTCATGCAGCGGCGTGAAGTTGACGGAGCTTTCCGTCGAGGCGGTCAGCCATTCGACGTCGCGGCGGATCACATGCTCCTCGAAGAAGGACGGCGTGCCGTAGGGACGCGCCTGCACACCTTCGCCGAGATACCGGTTCCAGTCCTGGATCTCGGTGATGGCGGGATCACCGGCGGCGCGGGCTGCGCCAGCGGTGCCGGCAACTGCGCCGGCGGCAAGGCCCGCCTTCAGGAGGGAGCGCCTGGATAGATGGGGTGTCCCGGAAAGAATTTTATCGGTCATTTTGGTCCTCAGGATCTTCTGAAGATAGCGTCAGCCCGCCAGCTTGACGGACTGGTTGTCCGGCAGCTTCACAACGGGGTTCTTGATGAGATGGTTCTCGACGACGTCCCAGACTGGTGGGCCTTCGGTGGCCTCGTTAACCGAGGCCCAGCCGGCGACGACATAGTCCTTCGCCGGATCGATGGCCTCGCCGGTGGCAAGCAGCGTCATGTTGGAGATGCGCTCGCCGATCTCCTTTGCCGGGTCGATCGTGTAGCCCATGCCGCCGACACGGACCATGTCGCCGCCCTGCTGGTAATAGGGGTCCTTGTTGAAGAGGTTGTCGCCGACATCTTCCAGAATGTCCTTCAGCATCTGCCCGCTCATGGAGGAGCGGTAGGCCGCCGGATAGGTCATGGCGCAGACGTTGTGGAGGTCCTCAAGCGTGATCTCCTGGCCCGGCAGCAGCGAGGTGCCCCACCTGAAACCTGGGGAGAGGGCAATCTGGGCATCGCGTTCACTCAGGAGCGCCTGGCAGATCAGGTCGTCGAAGGTGCCGTTGAAATTGCCGCGCCGGTAGAGAAGGTCCTCGGTGCGGCCGAGCACGCGGGCAAGGTCCGCCTCGTAAGGCGCGCGCACCTCGTCGATGAGGGCAGCCATGTCGGCATCGGGTGAGATCACGTCCGAGAAGACCGGGATCAGCCTGTAGGCATAGCCGGCGAGCTTGCCGTCCTGGATATCGAGATCGAGGCGGGAGACGAACTTGCCGTTCGAGCCGGAGGCAATCACCAGCGTGCCGTTGACGATCACCGGTTCGGGCAGGGCATCGTGGGTGTGTCCGGTCAGGATCACATCGATGCCGTCGACGCGCGAGGCGAGCTTGCGGTCGACGTCGAAGCCGTTATGGGAAAGAAGCACCACCAGCTCCGCGCCTTCGTCGCGGGCCTCAGCCACATGCTTGGCAATGTCTTCCTCGCGGATGCCGAAGGACCAGCCGGGGATCATCCAGCTGGGATTGGCAATCGGGGTGTAGGGGAAGGCCTGACCGATGACGGCGACCTTGGCACCGCCGCGCTCGAACATCTTCCAGGCCTCGAAGGCCGGTTCGTCCCATTCCGCGTCGTAGATATTTGAGCCGAGGAAGGCGAAGGGCAGGCTGTCCAGGATCTCCTGCACCCGGTCGGTGCCGTAGGTGAATTCCCAATGGCCGGTCATGGCATCCGGGGCGAGCGCGTTCATGACCGTGATCATGTCCTCGCCCAGGGTCTTGTTGGCAGTATAGCTGCCCTGCCAGGTGTCGCCGCCGTCAAGCAGCAACACGTTGTCCTCGCCGCGCTCGGTGCGGATCCGCTTGATGACCGTAGCCACCCGGTCCATACCGCCCATCCTGCCATAGGTCTTCGCCAGGGCCGTGAAATCTTCGGAGGTCAGTGCATAGGCATCGGGCGAACCGGGCTGGATATTGTAGAGCTTCAGGAAATCCGCACCGGTCACATGCGGCGGCTTGCCGGCGACATCGCCGACGCCGAGATTGATCGACGGCTCGCGGAAATAGATCGGCTTCAGCTGGGCGTGGATGTCTGTGACATGCACCAGGGTGAGACTGCCTTTCGGCTCCATGCCGAGCAGCAGATCTTCTGTCAGGGTCTGCTGAGCCATCAGCCGCGACCAGGACCCAGCCATGCCCGATCCGATCAGGGCGCTGGTTGCGGTTGCCGCCATCAGGAACTCGCGTCTGGAAAACATGCCTGCCTTCTCCAAGCCGGGGCCGGAACGCTCCGGCCGAATGCACAGTTTTATCGTCGAGGCGCGTTGGTCCACGCGCACCGTGTTATCCCGAAACGGGGCCGGTTTTTTAAGTCGCTCGGCCCTGAAAGGTGCCGATCAAAAAGGTCCGGCGCGGCGGCTGTCACCGCGCCGGGGAGGAGACGGCCGGCCTACTGGCGGACCGCCGGGGTTTCGACGCCAAGGCCGGAGCCGCGCCATGTGACATAGACTTCCAGTGCCATCAGGTCGTCCGAGAATGCTGCCGGGAAGGCCCCGCGCGTGTCGCGGATGCAGCCGCGGAAGCGGTTGTGCAGGGAAACCATTTCCGACTGCTTCAGACGATAGGTCGGGAAGCCGTTGACATTGCCCTGGCTGAGGTGGTCGGCACGAATGTACATGCCGTTGTAATCCTCGTGGCAGTTGGCGCAGGCGAGGTTCAGCTGGCCGGTGCGCGTGTAGTAGAGTTCCTTGCCCTTGTCCCACCAGGCCTGCATGTCACCCTCAGTCAGATCGACCGCCATCGGTGTGCCGAGCGACTGGTGCTTGATGAAGGTGGTGAGCGCCTTCTGGTCCGCCGCATCGAACTTGTAGGGCTTCGCCTGCATGTTCTTTTCGCGGCACTGGTCGATCTGAAGTTCGATATTGAAGGGCTTGCCGGCGTCCGCGTTCCATTTCGGATAGTTGGCGCCGATGTCCTTCAGGAACTCCGCACCGTCGCCATGGCAGGAGGCGCAGGACTTGCCTGCATCGCCTTCCACGGTGTTCCAGATCTCCTGGCCGCGCTCCACGTAGAGCATGCCGGGGTTGGCAAAACTGTCGGCTTCCAGTTCACGGGTTTCGTCGGTGCGGTAATGCCAGCCGGAAATGACTTCGTCGAAGGGGTGTCCCTCCGGTGCGGCGACCCGCGTCGGGATCTCCAACTCGCCGTCAATGACAAGCTTTTCGTCGACCGGCCCCCCGGCCAGGCTCACACTTGTGCCAACCATAAGGGCTGCGAACACGGTGGCGATGCGTTTCATGTTATTGGCCAAATCGTCTCCTCCCGATTTGTGCGGTCCTTAAGCCCGCCACTCATTCGACCGTGATCTCGTTCTCCGTCTCGTAGACGCTGCCGTCATCGTCGACCCAGCTGAACTTGAACGTGCCGGATTCGTTCACCTTGGCGTTGAACTCCATGTAGGGGTTGGCCGAGACCGCCGGGTCCATGTCGCACGAAAACACGACCTGGCCGTTGAACTCGCAGGTGAACTTGTTGATGATCTGCCGCGGAACAAGATTGCCGTCCTTGTCCTTGCGCTGGCCCGATTCCATCGGGTGGCTGATAAGCGTCTTGATGGTGATGACTTCACCCGCAGCTGCCTTCTTGGGCACTTTCACGCGGGGTTTCGAATCTGCCATGGTCTACAGTCCTTCATGTTCCTGGTAGGCCCGCCCGGCGCCTGTTCACTCCCTTTCGGAGCCCGGCTGCCATGGCGGGGGCTTGATGGTGTGCCGCCTTAACCGCCGCAGCCGCCGATCGTGACCTTCACTTCCTTCCTGTCGATGAAGGTGGAACCGTCGCTCATCCTGGCGACTGCGATCACGTTCTGCGTCTTGGCGAGGCGGATGCGGGTCTTGGCATCGGCGACGCCGCTCATGGCGGTGAAGTGGAAGGTGGCGACAGCCGGGTTGGGGTTGCCGTCGGCGAGGATCAGCACGGATTCGACATAGTTGTCGGCCGTCATCGGGCTCTCGACGGAAACGCCGACCGGCACCGTGTTGCCGTTTTCGGCGATCTCCGGCGTGTCGAGGCTTACCTTGCCTGCGGCCGGTTCCGCCCCGCCTGTAAAGGCCTTGATGGCAGCGTCCGTCTCGGCAGCTGCGGCAAAGGCCATGCGCGGGCCGGTGGCCAGAAGGACGGCGGCACCGGCTGTAAAGCCAATCACCTGGCGTCTTGAAAAGGTCATTGCTTGCTCCTTGAAAGCCGGGATCAATTTTCTTTCAGCGTCAGAAGATAGGAGACGACGTCTTCCACTTCCTGTGCGCTGAGGATGGTTGTTCCGGCGAATTCCTCGTCGACATTGACGCCCACCTTCATGGTGTAGAAGCCGGGCATGATGCTCTGGTCGCCGAAGACCTCCTTGCTGTTGACGACGATGGCACGCAGCTGGGCTTCTTCCCAGCGGTCGGCAACCCCGTCGAGCGTCGGGCCGACCTCGCCGTGGAAGAGTTCTTCCTTCAGGTCGGTGTTGGCGTGGCAGGCGAGGCAATTGCCCTTCTTGCGGTCGGCGAAGGCCTCGCGGCCGGCGGCCGGATCTCCGGCAACGTCCGTCAGCGACTGGGTCAGCGCCATGTCCTCGATCGGCACGCTGTCCGGAGCGACCGTACCCGCGGTCGCCGCCGATGCGGCCAGAATGGCAAGTCCGGCATAGGCCGCCGGCAAGCTCAAATGTGTCGCGCCCTTCAACATTGTGTCGGCTTTCCTCCTCAGTGCGGACAGGCCGGCTTTCTACCGGTTCCCGTCCAACGGCAGGTCCGATTCCCCAGCCTGTCCGTTCTCCTCATATTAAAAGATATGATTTTTTGCATATGTTATGCAAGTGGCCTTTTGTCGAAGGCGCAATTTTCCTTGAGGCGAGGGCGCCTATTCGGCGTCGAGACGGCCCTTTTCCCGCAATTCGTTGATGGTCCGGGCGTGATATTTCTGGAAGTGCTCGTCGCCCTCGTAGCCTTTTTCCCGCACCCAGCGAAACATGTTGAGGAAGGTCCACTTGCCGAATGCGCCGGGCATGGTGGCAACGGCGACTTCCGAAACCGTGCCCTCGGAGGGTGCTTCCTCGGGCAGGAAAACGATGGTGGGCGTGAAGACGTATCCCCATTTGCGGGCCGCGGTCTTTTCGGTCAGCTCCTCGCCGTCGAGGTCGATCACCTCCTCGTCGCCGAACATGTTGTACTGGACGACCATGAAGTTCTCTTTGATGTAGTCGGTGACTTCCGGGTCGGAGAGTATCTTCTCGTGCATCTGCCGGCAGTAGATGCAGCCCCGCTGTTCGAAGATGATGACGAGTCGCTTGCCGTCGGCGGCGGCGGCCTCGATGTCCTCGGCCATGTCGCGGAAGGTCACCGTGAACCAGTCTTCCTTGTGCAGGCCGTCGTCGCCCATCGTGGCGGCAAGCGATGCCCCGCCGGAGAGCCCGGCGAGGAAGAGAGCGAACGTCAGAAGCTTCAGGATACGCATGTCAAAGTCCTCCCTGGACTGGGGCGGCAGCTGTCAGCCGATAGTGGAAAACGCCGGAAAGGTTTCGAGTAGCCAGTTGGCGATGAGGGACATCTGGCCTGTCAGGATCAGGAGGCCCGTCAGCACCAGAAAGCCGCCCATGATCTTTTCCACCGTGCCCATATGCTTGCGGAAACGCCCGGCAAGCTTCAGGAACTGGCTGGCAAAGGCGGCGGCCAGGATAAAGGGCAGGCCGATGCCGAGGGCATAGAGCGCAAGGAGGCCGGCACCCTTCCAGATCGTGTCGGAAGACCCGGCGACAAACAGGATCGTTGCCAGGACAGGACCGACGCAGGGGGTCCAGCCAAAGGCGAAGGCGAGGCCGATAACGAAAGCGCCGAGAAGTCCGGCGGGCTTGCGGTCCACATGGAACCGGGCTTCGCGGAAGAGCAGGCCGATGCGGAAGAGCCCGAGGAAATGCAGGCCCATGACGATGATGATGGCGCCCGCGACGTAGGAAAGGATGTCGTAATAGCGGGCGATCGTCTGGCCGACCACGCTGGCAGTCGCGCCGAGGGCGACGAAGACAACGGAAAAGCCCAGCACGAAGGCGACGGCCGCGAAGATGACGCGCCGGCCGGTGGCCGCCGTCGCGGCGTCGCCCTTCAACTCGTCGACGCTGACGCCCGCCAGGTAACACAAATACGGTGGTACGATGGGCAGGACGCACGGCGAGATAAAGGACAGAAGGCCCGCCAGAAAAGCGCCGCCAAGGGAAACATCGAGCATCCAGATCCTCCCGGTGAAACCCGATTTGGTTGCTTTAAAATATTCAAAAGTTCCTATATATTGCAATCCAAGAAATTCGGAGATCGCCAAATGGTGTTCGCAACACGTGTCCTGGCCGCTGCCGCGGTGCTGATCGGCAGCCTCGCCGGCACGCTGCCTGCCTGGAGTGCGGAGCTGATCATGCTCGAGCAGCCGGGCTGTGTCTGGTGCAAACGCTGGAACGAGGAAGTCGGCATCGCCTATCCCAAGACGGCCGAGGGAATGAGGGCTCCGCTGCGCCGTGTCGATATCACCGGCGACTGGCCGGACGACCTCGCGGGCATTACCCGCGAACGGTTGACGCCGACCTTCGTGCTGGTGGCCGACGGGGTCGAGATCGACCGGTTGCGCGGCTATCCGGGTGCGCATTTTTTCTGGCCTCTGCTCGACGAAATGCTCGGCAAGCTGCCGGAAAAGACGAACTGAAAGATGAACCGAGATTGTTGATCGGCCCATAAACTTAAGGCATGTATCAATGTTACCGGTTTTGTGCGTTGCGAAACCGATTCTGACTGGGATGTAATCACCGGATGATACTGCCGGCCCTGAGCAAGGACATGACCGAGAAGGACCTCGACCTGCTGATGGAGCAGGCGCGGAAGGCGAGCGACTTGCTCAAGGCCCTGTCGCATGAAGTCCGCCTGGTCATCCTGTGCCTGTTGTCGGAAGGCGAAAAATCGGTATCCGAGCTGGAAGAGATCCTGACCATGCCGCAGGCGGCGGTGTCCCAGCAGCTTGCGCGGCTCCGGCTGGAAGGCCTGGTGCAGTCGCGGCGCGACGGCCGCATGATCTATTACAGCCTGATGAATGACGAGGTGAGTTCGATCATCTCCAGCCTCTATGACCTCTTCTGCAAGGAGGTGCGCGCGCCCGACAGGTAGCGCCGCCAGCCGCCGCGATCCCGCGTGCGATGCAGCAAGGTCCCCGATTGCTGCGGTTTTGACCGCCTGCTACGTTTTGAAAATCGCCGCAAGATCAGCGGCTGTGCAACCGGTGCAGGTTGCCCAGCCAAAGCTGATCGCCTCTTGTGGAGCGAATTTGACATTTGCTCCAGCGCTAGCAGCAGGGGGATGCAAATGTCAGAATCGAACCACTAGGGCAAAAGAGCGATCGGGAGGGTTGCCGGTACGGCGGCCCGGGGAGGAAAGACGCGCATGATCATACTCGACCCGGTGGTGCTGACACCGCTGCTCGGCGTGATTGCCGGATGTGTTTTAGGATTTGTCGCCCGATCCACTCATTTCTGCACCTTGAGCGCACTGGAACGGCACTGGTATGCGGGCGACAGCAGCGCCCTTCGAACCTGGGTTCTGGCAGCCGTCACCGCCCTGATCGGCACGCAGTTGCTTGTTGCCTTCGGGTTGGCCGATCCCGGCGCATCCTTCTATCTGGACCCGGACTTTCCCTGGACGGGCGCGATCCTTGGCGGATTCATGTTCGGCATCGGGATGGCGCTGGTGGGTACCTGCGGTTTCGGCGCCGTATTGCGGCTCGGCGGCGGCAGCCTCCGGGCGCTGGTGGTGCTGACGGTGATCGGCCTGTCCGCGCTTGCCACGCAGCGCGGTATTATCGGCATCGTCAGGGTGCCGCTTGTCGATGATCTTGCCGTTTCCCTTGAAGCGAGCGGCAGTCAGTCCATCGGCGATATCGTTTCCAGTTTCTTCGGTATTCCGCTGCAGGGCGTTGTTGCCGCACTGATCGCCCTTGCGGGTCTTGCGTGGATCTTCAGGCCCGCCTCCTACCGCCGCCAGACGAGCAGGATCGGCTCCGGCATCCTCATCGGCAGCGTCATCGCCTTCGGCTGGTGGGCGACCACCTTTGCCGCCGCACGCTCCTTCGAGCCGGTGCAGATCGAGGCCGGATCCTTTGTCGTACCGGTGGGCGATACCATCATGCAGCTGATCACCTATACCGGCACCTGGCCCGACTACGGCGTCGGCCTGATTGCCGGGACGCTCCTCGGTGCCGTCGTGGCGGCGCTGTGGAACCGGGACATCCGCTGGGAGGCCTGCGACGATGCCCGCGAACTCGGACGGCACCTTCTCGGCGGTACGTTGATGGGCATCGGCGGGGTCTTTGCCATGGGGTGCACGGTGGGGCAGGGCATCACCGCCTTTTCGGCGATGGCCATTTCGGCGCCTGTCGTCATGCTGTCCATGGCACTCGGCGCCAAGGTCGGGCTTGCCTGGCTGGTGGAAGGCTCGGTGCTGGCCGCGTTCCGCCGCAGCCATGACGGCACCCATCATTCGGCCGCCGAGTAATCCTGAAGACGGTCAGTCCGCCACGAACCGGTACGCCGTCCCCGAGCGTTCGACAAAGCCGCCACCCGGATGCGGGAAGTGGTAGCCGATCACCCGGGCACGGTCCTGCGCCAGCCGGTCGAGAAGCGCCATCCGGGTCTTGATGCCGAGGTCGCGATCCTGATCCGAGCCGGAGACCCAGTCCGGCCGCTCAAACGAAATCACGGAGTTGGTAATCGCGTCGCCGACCACCAGCAGGTTCTCCGCGCCGCCGTGGATCATGTAGGACATGTGGCCGGGCGTATGTCCGGCCGTATCGACCGCCTCGACGCCGGGCAAGACCTCCTGCCCGGGCGTGACCATGGCAACATTGTCCTCGATGGCCTCGAAGCGGGACTGGGCACCGACGACGAAGGCCTTGCGTTCGTCCGGCATCTTTTCCAGCGTGTCGTCCGCGCGCCAATAGTCCCACTCCGCCTGCGGCACCCACAGCCGGGCTTCCGGATAGAGCGGGTCGTCGAACTCATCAAGAATACCCCAGAGATGGTCAGGATGAGCGTGGGTAAAGACGACGTCGGTAACGTCCTCGGGGGCAATGCCGGCCGCCTCGAGGTTTGCCGGCAAAGCTCCGGCCGTCGGCTGGAAATTGGGGCCGGCGCCCGTATCGAACAGCACCACCCGGTCGCCGGACGTCATCAGCGTGACATTGCAATCCGGTGTCAGCATGTCGGTGGCAAGGCCGTGCGGCGACAACAGGGCGGCGATTTCTTCCGGGCTCTGTTCGGGCAGGATGAAGTTCATCGGCAGGGACAGGTGGCCGTCGGAGAGGACTGTGATTGTGTGATCGCCGATGGTGAGGCTTGCCCTGGCGGCGGCCAGCCTCGGGAAACCGGTGAGACCGGCCACGGTCACAGCCAGGCCCGTCCCCAGAACGCTGCGCCGCGATAGTTCTTTCCCTCTTTGCCCGGCCATGTCGATCTCCACATATTCAAACTTTTGAATTTATCTATGTTTCCTTGAGAAAGGTCAATGCCCGTTCGCGCGGGGAGGGAGAGGGTGGCGGGGAGGAAAGTGGGACAATGCGCTGGAGAGCCCGATGGATCTGACAATCCTGCTTGAGGAACTCCCCGAACCCTGGCTGCTTGCGCTTGGCGGGCTGGCCGTCGGTGTGCTCTTCGGCGCCTTCGCGCAGCAGAGCCGCTTCTGTCTGCGGGCGGCGAGCCTTGAGTTTGCGCGCGGCAAGCCGCAGGACCGGTTGCCGGTCTGGCTTCTGGCCTTTTCAACCGCCGTGCTCGTCACCCAGATCCTGGTCCGGCTGGACGAGGTACAGGCGGGCGAAGCGCGCCAGCTGGCATCGCCGCAGAGCCTTTCCGGAGCCTTGCTCGGAGGGCTGATGTTCGGGGTGGGCATGGTGCTTGCCCGGGGCTGCGCCAGCCGGTTGCTGGTGCTGTCGGCAACGGGGAACCTCCGGGCTCTGCTATCCGGCCTGGTCTTTGCCGTCGTCGCCCAGGCGAGCCTGCGCGGGATACTGAAACCCGCGCGCGAATGGGTCGCCGGGCTCTGGACGACGGGCGAAATCGGCGGCAACGACCTGACCGCAATGTTGGGCCTCAGCACCGAAATGGTTCTTGCATTCGCCACTCTCTGGCTTGCTGCCGGGCTGGTATTTGCGTGGCGATCCAGGGTGAAGGCCTGGCAGCTCGTGGCAGCGGCAGGCGCCGGGCTGGCCATTCCACTGGCGTGGTGGTTTACCTCCGCCATGGCGCGGCAGGCCTTTGACCCGGTGCAGGTGGAGGGCGTCACCTTCACCGGTCCTTCCGCCGACACCTTGATGCTGGTGCTGTCGCCGCCGGGCGATGTGCTCGATTTCGATATCGGCCTGGTGCCGGGCGTCTTTCTGGGGTCGTTCCTGGCGGCCCTGGTGACCCGGGAGCTGGCCCTGCAGGGGTTCGAGGGCGGCCGCTCGATGGCGCGCTACCTGACCGGAGCAACGCTGATGGGCTTTGGCGGCATGCTGGCCGGCGGCTGCGCGGTCGGGGCCGGGATCACCGGTGCGTCGATCTTTGCACTGACTGCCTGGATCACGCTGACGGGGATCTGGTTTTCCGCCGGCATCACCGACCGTTTGCTCAGAGGCAGGGATGGGCTCGACCCCGGGATGGCCACACAGGTGCCTTGATGCGGGTGCTTCAGGTCAGCGTTCCTGCAGGGCGAGGCGAAGGCCGAGGGCGCAGTAGAGGCTGCCGATGACCTTGCCCTGCCACTTCAGGACGGCGGCGTTGCGGCGCAGGAAATTGCCGAGATGACCGGCACCAAGCGCAAAGACCACCGTGCTGAAAAGCCCCAGCAGCACGAATACGGTGCCGAGAATGGTCAGCTGCAGCGCGACGGCGCCGTTTTCCGGATGCACGAATTGCGGCAGGAAGGCCAGGAAGAAGAGGGCGGTCTTGGGGTTCAGCACTTCCGTCAGGATCGCCTGGCGAAAGGCCTTGGCGGCGGTGATCGGCAGGGCGGCCTTGCCGGGGCCTTTTGGTGCCTTTTCCAGGATCGCACGGATGCCGAGATAGATGAGATAGGCGGCGCCTGCATATTTGATCAGGCTGAAGAGCATCGCCGAGGTGGCGATGATGGCCGACAGACCGACGACGGCCATGGCCGTGTGGAGGATATCCCCGAGCGCAATTCCGGCACCGGTCGCAATCCCGACTTTCGTGCCCGACCCGGTCGCCCGCGCGACGGTCAGAAGGGTTGCCGGTCCCGGAATGAAGACGAAACCCAGCACGATGGCAATGAAGGTCAGCAATGTCGTGAGATCGACCATGAGTGGCTCCGGCGTGGCAGGGAAAGTCGAATGCAAGACTTGCCCGCTTTTCGCATCGCGGGCAAGTCTTGCGATTGTTGCGTGCCGAGAGCTTACTCTTCGAACATGCCCTTCGGCGTTTCTCCGGCGAGGAACGGTTGGATGAAGGCCATCAGAAGATCGGGCTGATTGATCACCGCCGTGTGCGATGTCGCGGGCAGGACGGCAAGGCGCGAGGCGGGCAGGGGGACGCCCATGTCGCCCATGACACCGCCGCCGAGCAGCCGGAACATGGCGACCGCATGCTCCAGGGTACCGAAATCCGCATCGCCCGTGATGATGAGAACGGGATGCTTCAGGGCTGCCACGTCCTCGCCCCAGGCCTGCGGCTCGTGCTCCAGCGCGATCAGCTTTTCAGCAAGCGCGGGAAAACCGTCCGGGTCGACCGCCAGTTTCTTGTAGTCCTCGACAAAGGGCAGGGACGACATCATCTCCACCGTCATGTTCGGCAGGAATTCCTTGAAGGCAGGCTGCCAGCCCTCGACATCGTAAGTCACCGAGGTGGTGATGAGCCTGTTGACCTTGTCCGGGTGGCGGATGGCGACTTGCAGGGCTGCAGCAGCACCCATCGAATAGCCGAACACATCCGCCTTCTTGAGGCCGACCGCGTCCATGAAGGCGGCGACATCGTCGGCGAGCGCGGGATAGGTGATCGGCCGGTCGATATCGTTGGTGCGGCCGTGTCCCTGGAATTCCAGCGCATAGACCTTGCGATGTTCCGCCAGTGCCGGAACGATCCCGCCCATGGCGGGAATGTTCATGTAGGCACCGTGCAGCAGGATTAGCGGATCGCCCGATCCGGAGACCTCGTAATACATTTGCATGCCGTTGACGTCGGCATAGCCGCTTTCTGTGTCGTCGGCGAGAGCCGGGCTGGTGCAAAGGAGGGCGGCAACGGCAAAGAGGAAGCGTTTCATTTTCATCCGTCCGGTTTCTTCGGGAAGCGGCCTTGCGCTGGCCGCGTTGGGGACCGGGACCAGCTGGCCCCGGCCGGTTATGCCTGGCCCTGGCTGGCGGCGGCCATGTCCATCCAGATGGGTTCGAACACATTGCCGTCCGGATCCTCGAAGGAGCGGCCATACATGAAGCCCATGTCCATCGGCGGGCGGACGTCCGCCTTGCCGCCGGAAGCACCAGCTGCTTCGGTCACCTTGTCCACCGCCTCGCGGCTGTCGAAGGAAAGCGCGACCAGGTGCCCGCAGGCTTCGTGCGCATCGGCGATCCGGCGCGGCGCGAAGTCGGCGAAACGGTCATGCGTCAGCAGCATGAAGAAGATGGTATCCGACCAGACCATCGAGGCGGACTTTTCGTCGCTGAACTGGTGGTTCTGCGTGCAGCCGAGGGCCTCGTAAAAACGGATCGAAGCGGCAAGATCCTTCACGGGAAGATTGACGAAAATCATTTTGGTCATGTCGTTTTCCTGAACGAAAGCAGTGGTTTGTTTCACCGGTGTGCGAAGGTTCCGTTGAATGAAGAGAACATACCGACTGGTTGGTATGTTGTCAATTCCCGTTTTCGTTTTTTTTGAAGAAGGCGGCTGCCAGGCTTTTCAAAGGGTAGGGTCTGCCGGTGCCGGCAAGCATTTTCCAGGGCAGGAAGATGGCCGGAAACACGGGCTAGGCCGGTCTCTTGCGCCAAGGGAATGTCAACTTTATGGTTCTGAAAAAGAGCCAAAATATGAAATGTCTACGGTACCAATTCTGAACATCGCGATCGCGCTTCCCGGAAGAGGGTCGCGCGAGTTGCTGCGGACACTGCACCGGCAACTGAAGACGGCGATAATCGACGGGCGCCTGAAACCGGGATTGCGCCTGCCGCCGACCCGTGCGCTCGCCAGGGCGCTTGGCATCTCGCGAAACACCGCAATTGCGGCCTATGACATGCTGCTCAGCGAAGGTTATGTGGAATCGCGTCAGGGTGCCGGCACATTTGTTGCGGATCTCGGAACCCGCTTCACCCGGCCGGAGCCGTCGGCGGATGGCGATGAGGGAGACCCACGGCTCGCCGCACCGTGGCGGGGGGCGCGGCCGGTGAAGGAATTCAGCGGCGGGGACGGCTACCGTTTCGACTTCGTCGCCGGAGTGCCGTCGATGACCTTTCCCTTCGACATCTGGCAGCGGCTTCTGGTGCGGGCCTCACGCCGCGTGGCCCGGCGCCAGATGCAGGAGCGCGATCCCGCCGGTGAGCCGGAACTGCGCGCGGCCATCGCCAACCATGTCTCCTTCGTGCGTGCGGTTTCCTGCCGCGCGGAGGACATCGTCGTCACCGCCGGGACACGCCAGGCGATCGACCTCATCGCCCGCATTCTTGTGACGCGGGGTGAAACCGAAGTGGCGGTCGAAGATCCGGGCTACGGCCCGACCCGGCGTTCCCTGCAGACGGCGGGAGCGCGGCTGAGGCCAATTCCGGTCGATGGCGAGGGATTGATCGTGGAGCGCCTGCCCTCTTCGGCACGCATTGTCTGCACCACGCCCTCGCACCAGTTTCCGCTTGGCGTCGTTCTTTCCGCTGCCCGCCGCGCCGCACTCATGGAATTTGCTGTGCGCAACAACGCGGTGATCATCGAGGACGACTACGACAGCGAGTTCCTGCATGGCGGTTCGCCGCTCGACGCTTTGCAGACCCTCGACTGGTCGAACAGCGTCTTTTACGTCGGCACATTCTCCAAAAGCATGTTTCCTGAGTTGCGGCTCGGTTTCGTCGTGGTGCCGGCCTGGGCGCGCACAGCGCTGACCCTTGCCAGGCAGTTGTGTGACGGGCACTCGCCGCTCATCCCGCAGCTGGCCCTTGCCGACTTCATCTCCGAAGGCCATCTGGCGCGGCATGTGCGCCGGATGCGGCGGGTCTATTCGAAGCGCTACCTTGTGTTGTCCAGTTCCATTCAGGAGCGGCTTCCGGCCCGGTTGCAGCCCTATCCGGCCCGGGCCGGTGTCCATCTTGCAGCCTGTGCGGACAAGGATTTCGACGAGCAGGCTCTGGTGCGCAAGGCGGGTGAAAACGGTATCCGCGTGGAGGATATCGGCCGCTATGTGCTCGGCTCTGCCGGCCAGCGGGGTCTGGTCTTCGGCTTTGGCATGATCGAGGCAGCGGATATCGACCCGGCCATAGAGACACTCGCCCGACTTTTCTGAGCGACCGAAAAGTGAAACACGGCGACGGGAGGTATATTGGCTCCATTGAAATCTATGTATCCGGATCTTTTCAGGGGCCATTACTCCGGCAAAGATCGTTCCTTTCAATCGCGACGAAGCGGCCGTAAACGGCTGTTTCGCCCAGACGGGAGCCGGTCATGTTCGACGCCACCTGTTCCGGATTGCTGCTTGCCTGGAGCGCCTATGGTCTCGGTATCCTGAGCCCCGGCCCCAATGTGCTTGCCGTCATGGGAACCTCGATGGAAGACGGACGGCGTGCCGGGCTCACGCTTGCAGCCGGCATGGTTGGCGGGACGCTGGTCTGGGGCACGATGACACTGCTCGGGCTGACGGCCCTCCTGGCGGTCTACGCTTCCGCCCTGACCGTAATCAAGTTCGCAGGCGCTGCCTATCTGTTGTTCCTGGCGTGGAAATCCTTCAGGTCCGCCCTGCGATCAATGCCCGACCAGGCGGCAAGAGCGGTTATGCCCGGCAGCACACGGCACTTCTTCGGCCGCGGACTTGCCATCCAGCTCGGCAATCCGAAGGCCGCGCTAACCTGGATCGCGATCATGTCGCTGGCCTTGCGGGACGGTGCTCCCGTCTGGACAGGACCTGCCGTCGTCGCCGGCTGTCTTGCGATTTCGCTCGCGGGTCACATGGTCTATGCGCTGTTATTCTCCGCGCCCCCGGTTGCCCGGCTTTACTTCAGCGCCCGCCGCTGGATCCAGGGCGGTCTCGGCTTCTTCTTCTGCTTTGCAAGCTACAAGCTGGCATCGGCCCGGCTGTGAAGTGACCGGTCACAAATTCCTAAGGGACGGCGTCCGGGGCGGGTCAAGGCAAGCGTGGGTCGTCCCTTGCGAAAACGGCGTGGATGTTCGGCTGCAACCTTCAACCGGCTGTCGCGAGTGTTTGCACCGGCTGGCGTGCTGTGGCGAGTGCCACGCACATCATCAGCGGGCCGACGCCCTTGGCGTCGTCGGCGACGACGGGCTCGCTCAGGTAATATTCCGCCGACCCGTCGCGGAAACGGCCCTCGAACCCGCCGAGACCGGCAACCTCGCAGATGCCCGCCATATGCAGCTTGCCGTCCTCGCCCCGTTCCAGCGCCTTGCCGGTGAGAACGGACACCAGATCGCGATCCCCCAGGTCCACCAGTCCGAGGGACGCCCCCCGTTCCAGGGCATAGACGAACATTGCCGATGCTGAAGTTTCCACATAATTGCCGGGTAGGGCGGGAGCGTCGATTACCTGCAGCCAGAGGTCACCGGGTTGACGAAGCTCGGCAATTCGCCGCAGGAGGCCGGAAGTTTGCTGTTCGAGCGGGGAGAACGCCTCAGGCCCGACCAGTTCGGCGATATCGACGAGACACATGGCCAGCCAGCCGAGCGCCCGCGACCAGTGTGCTTGCGACCGGCCCGTGTCAGCGTCTGCCCAGGCCTGCTGACGGGCTTCGTCGATGCCGTGGGCATAGAGCCCTGTCTCCGGCACATAGGTCTGCGACAGCGCCGTCGCGACCTGAGCGAGTGAATCCCCGATGAGGTCCTGCCTGCCGGTGACATGGGCATAGGCGATCTGAAAGGGAGCGGCCATATAAAGGCCGTCCAGCCAGATCTGCCAGGGATACCGCAGCTTGTGCCAGTAGACGCCGGACCTGGTGCGCGGATGGGTCGCCAACTGATCCGCCAGCAGATGTGCCGCGCCGAGATATTTCGGGTCACCGGTAATTGCATGCAGGTAGAGCAGTGCGCAGCCCGGCCGGATGTTGTCGATATTGTATTCGGAAAGGACATAGCCGGAGAGCTTCGGCCCGGCGAGGATCTGCCGGTCGACAAGGCGCTTCAGATGCGCCCGCCAGCGATCGTCGCCGGTCGCCATGTGCAGCAGCTCCAGGCCGCGGTAGACAAGCCCGTCCTCATAACACCAGTTGCCGCCCTTGTAAGGCGCGTAGTTTCGCGCAAATCCGTCGAAAAACTCAAGAAGCATGGCGGATATCCTTGTTTGTCACGGTCACCTGGCCGGAAACTTCGGCCCGTTCGCAAAGCAGTGTCTCGTGCCTGCAGGCGGCAACGTCCGAAGCCATCAGCGGCACGCCGGGCCGGGCGTCCGGGTCGAAACTGACAGTCATGTTTTCGATACTGACGCCGGTTATCGGAGCTTCCGGCAAACCAAGCAGGGCGACTGCTGCGAGCTGGACATTGGCGGCAGTGACATTGTTCACGCGAATGCCCTCGATTGCCGGTGTGCCGTCGTCCACAGGCATCGACTGGCGGGATTGCACAAAGTCGCTGGTCCCGTCGGCATCGCAGAAATAGTGCGCATTGGCTGAAACGGCGGTCGCGACACGGTCCATGACCACATTCGACATGGATACCCGCGCCACCTTGCCGCCCCGGCCCCGGCGCGTCTTGATCCGCAATCCCCGGTCGGTGCCAATGAAGTCGCAGTTGCTGACACTGACGTCGAAGATGCCGCCGCTCATCTCGGAGCCGAGAACGACGGCACCGTGACCCCGCTCCATCAGGCAGTGCTCAACGGAAATGTCCCGGGACGGTGCCAGATGAGCAGTACGCGTACCGTCACGCTTGCCCGCCTTGATGGCGATGCAGTCGTCTCCGACCGAGAAATGCAGGCCGGTCAGCCTGACGTGTTCACAGCTCTCCGGATTGAAGCCATCGGTGTTCGGACTGTCCGGAGGATTGGATATGTACAGCGCCGCGGCGTGCACGCCGTGACAGCAATAGGGGTGGATCGTCCAGGAAGGAGAATTGCGGACGGTCAGTCCGGTCAAAGTGGCATTTCGGCAATGGGCGAGGAAGACGGTGCGGGAACGCCGTGCACCGCGTCTAGTTTCCTTTGGCCAGGTCCACCAGTCTCCCCGGTCGCCGCCGCCGTCCAGCGTCCCCTTGCCGGTAAGGATCAGGTCGTTGCAGCCCACGGCGTTCACGAGCGCGGCAAAACTCGGCTCGGGCAGGCCCTCCCAGGTGCCGATCACCCGGCCGGCTTCGTCGTGCGCGGGCAGGACCGGCCAGGCCTGCCAGCGGTCGATTGCTGCCAGCTCGGATCCTTCGTCCAGATGCAGCGTCATCGAGGACTTCAGGAACACCGGTCCGCTGAGGTACCTTCCTGCCGGAACCCGCAGCGTGCCGCCTTCCGGAACGGCCGCGATAGCCTGCTGGATCAGCTCCGCATTGTCGTCCAACGAGGGATCGGCGCCGTAGTCGCGGATGTCGATCTGACCGCGGCAGGCAGGTGTCCGGAAATCTGTCCGTACCCCCGCTGTGTGCAGGACATAGCGGCTGTCGGGAGCGAGGTCCGTCAGGTGCAGCACGGCCGTTCCCGCCTCGCCGGAACAAACGGTCGCACCGGTTTCGTCGGTGAGCGTATAGGCGAGGGGCTGCGGCTGCCAATAACGGGTGCCTTGGGGCGCAAGCAGGGCGGTTGCCGTGCGTGACGACAGCGCGACGATCGATAGGGTCATGCGGCAATCACTTTTTTGAAGAGGGCGGGCAGCCGCAGTCCTGGCTGCCCGGACAGTTCCCGCGATTACGGGCGGTAGTCCTCGATGGCTTCGTTGATCCCTGCGATGATTTCCTCCGCCGCTGCCTCCGCGTCGATCTGGCCGTAAGCATAGAGTTCGAGCGTATCGAGGAAGACGGTGCGCACTTCCGGGTGCTCGTTCAGGGGCGATACCGTCGGGCCGGAGGCCGCCATGATGATTTCATTGGCTTCCGCCAGTTCCGGCTTGATGCTGCCGGCTGCCTTGAGCTGGTCGGCGGCTGCCTTCGACGCCGGCAGACCGCGCGTCGTGCCGAGCGCCGCGATGCCTTCCGGCTCGTTGAGGAGGCAGTTGAGGATCTGTGCCGCCGCTTCCGGGTTCTGCGAGCGCCTGGAGATCGAGAACATCATGGACGGTTTGCGGTAAATGCCGTCCGTGAGCGCGCCGTCGCCTCTCAACGTCTTGACCGGCACCAGTTTCTGCCCTTCCTGAAGCGGATCGGAGAACTTGAAGTAGGTCGAATCCCATTCGTAGGAACCGGCGATGTGTCCGTCCGCCCACTCGGGCTTTTCATAGAGATTGGCGTTGCCTGCGGCATTCGCCTTCTCCTGGCTCATGACGACGCCGTCCTGCATCATCTTGCCGTAGAAGGCGATGCCGGCAGCGAGTTCCTCCGGGCTCCAGGCCACGGTCACGGTGGCCGGATCTATCATGTCCTTGCCGGTCTGCTGCGTGGTGTGGAGCGAGACGAGCAGCGCCGCCGTTTCCTTGATGGCATTAAGCGGATAGGTGTCTTCTCCGAGTGTTTCGCGCATCTTGCCGGCCGCCGCGAAGAGCTCCTCGAAGCTGCCGGGCAACTCGACGCCCGCTTTCCGGAAGGTGGTTTCGTTGAAGAAGAAAACGCGCCCGGTCGTGGAGACCGGCAAGCCGTTGAGATGGCCGTTCACGGATGTCGAGGCGAGCTGGTCGCCGGTCCAGTTGTCGAGCTGAATAGTGCCCGAAAGATCGTTCAGATCGGCAAATCCCTCACCATTGGCGGAGAACAGCGGCAGCCAGGGCCAGTTGATCTGCATGATGTCGGCTTCCGTTCCGCCGGCGATCTGGGTCGTTACCTTTTCCAGATGCCCGGACCAGCCGGTGAATTCCGGCTTGACGGTATGGCCGTGTTTCTCGCCGCAGGCCTTCAGGGCCGCCTGGGTCGCCTCGTGGCGGCTGTCGCCGCCCCACCAGCTCATGCGCAGTTCCGCCGCTTGTCCGAGTGATGCGGTCGATGCAAGTGCGGTTGCCGTCATCAGGGCAGCTAATCCAAGTTTCAGTCCTGTCATTTCATCCTCCCATGACAATCCGGTCCGGCTGTCAGCCGAGCGAGATGTTTTGCTCTGTTTGCCTGTCGAACAGATGGATCCGGTTTCCGGCCGGCTTGAGCGCGACGGTCTTGCCGCGGCCGGGAACCGAGGCAAGACGATCGCCGGGAACCACGGCCACGAAGGCTTCGGCCCCGACGCTGAGGTGCAGATTGATTTCGTGGCCGAGGAATTCCACGTTGGTCACCATGCCTGAAAACGTGTTTTCGGTGCCTTGCGGAAGGATCTCGACATGTTGCGGCCGGATACCGAGTTTCACCGGGCCCGAGCCTGTTGCCAGCCGCTCGCCAAGACCTTCGTCGACACGGATGGTCTGTTCGCCGACGGTCAGGTAGGGCGTCTTGCCCTCCATGATCAGCAGGGCATCCAGCAGGTTCATTTCCGGCATGCCGATGAAGCCCGCCACGAAGGCGTTTGCGGGCCGCTCGTAAAGGGTGGTCGGATCTGCGACCTGCATGATGTGGCCCTCGCGCATGACGCAGATCCGGTCCCCCATGGTCATCGCCTCAACCTGATCATGGGTGACATAGACGACGGTTGCCGGGCGGCCTTCCGCCTTCAGCTTCTTGTGCAGATCGGTGATCCGCACCCGCATGGCCGCGCGCAGCTTCGCGTCGAGGTTGGACAGCGGTTCGTCGAACAGGAACACTTCCGGCTGCTTGATCAGGGCCCGGCCAACCGCAACCCGCTGGGCCTGCCCGCCGGAGAGCTGCTTCGGCAGGCGTTCGAGCAGCTGCTCGATTTCCAGCACCCGGGAGACGTCGCCGGTCGCGCTCTCGATTTCCGGCTTTGGCCGGCCTTTCAGGCGCAGGCCGAAGGAGAGATTGTTTCTGACCTTCATGTGCGGATAGAGCGCGTAGTTCTGGAACACCATGGCGAGACCGCGCTTGCCCGGAACGACGTCGTTGACGACGCGGTCACCGATGCGGATCTCGCCGTCGGTGATGGTTTCCAGACCGGCGATCATGCGCAGCGTCGTCGACTTGGCGCATCCGGACGGGCCGACCAGCACCATGAACTCGCCTTCCTGCACGGTCAGGTCGATGCCATGGACGGCCTTGAAGCCGCTGCCGTAGGTCTTCTCGACGGATTTCAGTTGCAGCTCAGCCATCAGCCCTTCACCCCTCCTGTCGAGATGCCTTCGATGAAATATTTCTGTGCGAGGAAGAACACGGCCAGCGACGGGGCCAGCGCCAGCACCGACATGGCCAGGATCTGGTTCCAGTCGAAGGCTTCCGTGGTGTCTATGGACAGCTTCAGCGCCAGGCTGACCGGGTATTTTTCAACCGACGAGATGTAGATCAGCGGCCCGAGGAAGTCGTTCATGGTCCACATGAACTGAAACAGGCAGACCGAAATGATCGCAGGCATCAGCAGGGGAACGACAATGTAGACCAGCGTCTGCAAGGTGTTGGCGCCGTCGACCCTCGCAGCCTCCTCCATGTCGCGCGGGATGGCGCGCAGGAACTGGATCAGCATGAAGACGAAGAAGGCATCGCCCGCGACCGCCGAGGGAACCCAGAGCGGCAGGAAGCTGTCCAGCCAGCCGATGTCCCGGAACAGCAGGTATTGCGGTATGCGGGTGACGACGTTCGGCAGCAGCAGGGTCGCGATGACGGTCGCGAAGAGGATCTTCTTTCCCGGGAAATCGAACCTTGCGAAGCCGTAGGCAACCAGCGTGCAGGAGATGGCCGTTCCGATGACTTTCGGCGTGATGATCAGGAAGGTGTTGCAGAAGAACCGGCCGAACGTATAGGGCGTCGAGGTCTCCCACCCCTTGATGTAGCCCGAGAGGGTCGGATTTTGCGGCCAGAAGGACGGGCTGGCAAAGATCTCGGCATTGGTCTTGAACGACGCGCCGATCAGCCAGATCAGCGGGTAGAGCATGATCAGGCCAAAGACCAGCAGCACGCCGTAGCGGATGCCGCTGGACAGGCGGCTGCGGCGGCGAAGCTTTAACTCCATGGCCGTTGCCGGTTCACCCGGTTCCATGAGCCTGCGCGGATTGAGATCGAAAGAGGCGGTCATCGGTCAGCTCCTCTTGTCGCCGGCGTAATAGACCCACTTCTTCGACGACCAGAAGGCGATCAGGGTCAGCACCATGATGATGGCAAACAGCACCCAGGCAATTGCCGAGGCATAGCCCATGTCGAAGCTCTTGAAGGCCTTGTCGTAGATGTAGAGCGGCAGCAGATAGGTCGACTTGAGCGGGCCGCCCTGGGTGATGATGTAGGGGCCGTTGAACTCCTGGAACGCCTGCACCGTCTGCATGATCAGGTTGAAGAAGATCACCGGGGTGATCAGCGGCAGCGTGATGTAGCGGAACAGGTGCCACTGGTTGGCGCCGTCGATGGAGGCGGCCTCGTAGAGGGACTTGTCTACGGACTGCAGTGCCGCGAGGAAGATCACCATGGCGGAGCCGAATTGCCAGCACCGCAGGAGCGTGATGGTGATCAGGGCGTTCGAAGGGTCTCCGAACCAGTTGACCGGCTCAAGCCCGAAGATGCCGATGATCATGTTGACCAGGCCCGCTTCGGCGAAGATGTAGCGCCAGAGCACGGCGATGGCGATGGAGCCGCCCAGGATCGAGGGCACATAGTAGGCCGTGCGGAAGAAGTTAATGGCCTTCAGCCGGTAATTGAGGATGACGGCGACAAGCAGGGCAAAGGCCAGTTTGACGGGCACTGTCATGAAGACATAGAGCAGCGTCACCGTCAGCGACCTGTCGAAGGTGCGATCCCGGGTGAAAAGCTTGGTGTAGTTTTCGAGGCCCGTCCATCTGGGCGTGGACAGGAGATCGTAGTCGGTAAAGCTCAGATAAAAGGACGCGGCGAAAGGAAACGCCGTGAACAGGAGCAGCCCGGCCACATAGGGCGCCACGTACAGATAGCCGAGATACTTGCTGTCACCACCCACGGGAATGCCTCCGGTCGCCTGGATACCGGGTCAACCATGCGTCCGGCAGCTTGACCGGACAATGCGCAATTGGACGGCATTCAAGCGCGGCGCCGGGCAGCCTGCCTGAGTTCGGCGGTGCGGTATTCGGGTCCGGATATTCGGAATGGTTCATGTCTGTTGTAGAATATGCCGTTCGCCTGGCCGCCGGACAGCTTGGTCCAACGGGCGCTCTGACACTTTCTCCTCCCGAGAAAGAGCAAGTTCTGGTACTTTTTGCTCTTGTTGTAGTGATCTTACCGTGACATGCGGCAAACCCGAATGAAGGCAAATAAACAAAAACATGGAGAAAAACGAACATAGCCCTCTGGGCAGGATTCCGGTCCAGGCCCTGTCCCTGCGGCTGGCGCGAACGCCGATCCGCATGCAGCACGGGCCGAGCTGGAGGATCGACAAGATCAACCCGGTGCACGACCTTGTCTTTTGCCTGACGGGACGGGCGCAGTACCGGATCGGTGAGGAACGTTTCACGCTGGAAGCAGGCGAAGCGATGCTGATCCGGGCAAGGGAGAGGTTTCGCGGCCTTCATGCCGGCGGCGAGGTCTACTCCGGCGTTGCGCAGCATTTCAGCCTGGATCTGTTCGGGCGGGCGGACCTGATCGATCAAATGAACTTGCATCGCAAGGTGATGCTGCGCGACTGGGATGTGCTGCAGCCACTTGTCGCGCATTACCGGGCTACAGCGGCAACAACCAGTCCGACGCTGGTGCAACACCACCAGTTCATGGTCATGCTGCTGGCCTTTCTCGAACAGGCTTTTGCAGGCTGGCGGGAGGAAGGTGACCTGCTCGCGACTCAAGGGCAGCTTTCGCTGCAGATCATGCTGATCGCCTCCCGCCTTGCCGCCAATCCGCTGGCGGAAAGCGTGCTGGAAAAGGCGCTGGATCAGGTGCCTTACAACCCCGATTATTTCCGGCGTGCCTTCAGGGAACGGATCGGCATGACACCGCAGAAATACCTGGAACTGAAACGGATGGAATATGCCGTGCACCGGCTTGGCCTCGGCCACAGCGTCAAGGAGACGGCGGCGGAACTCGGCTACTCCGATCCGTATTTTTTCAGCCGGATGTTCAAGCAGTATATCGGTGCCAGCCCGTCCAGCTACCGGCTGAAACGGACAGCCCGGTCGAAGTACCGGTTCGTCGAGTAAGAAGCCGGTGCCGCAGCGGCCCCCTCATTGGGGTCTCATTCCGGCGGACTTCAGTCCGGCAATCACGCCGCGCAGTTCGGCGAGACCGCGCAACCGGCCGATAAGCGGGTAGCCTGGATGGGTGCCGCGTTCGGCGTCATTCAGCAATTCGTGGCCGTGATCGGGACGGAAGACGATTTCGCTGTCCGGACGGCCCTCCTGCCGGCGGCGTGCCTCTTCGCGCAACAGCACGCCGACAAGCGCCGGCATGTCGGTGTCGCCGGACAGATGGGCGGCTTCCTCGAAGGAGCCGTCCGCTTCCTTGGCGACATTGCGCAGGTGCGCAAAGTGTATTTTGCCGGCAAACTTCTCCGCAATCGCAGGAACGTCGTTGGCGGGATTGGCCCCCAGCGAGCCGGCGCAGAGTGTCAGCCCGTTGGCGGGGCTTTCGACCGCCGACAGGATCCAGCCGATGTCCTCCGCATTGGAAACGATGCGCGGCAGGCCGAGCAGGTCGCGGGGCGGATCGTCCGGATGGACGGCGAATTTGAGCCCGAGCTCCTCGGCGGCGGGAATGACCTCTTCCAGGAACCGCCTGAAGTTTTGCCTCAGGGCCATCCGGTCCAGTCCCTGATAGGGAGCGAGAGCCGCACGCAGACCGGCCGCGTCATAGCGGTCATAGGCGCCGGGAAGCCCGGCCATGATGGAGGAGGTCAGTTGTTCGAGGTCCGCCGGGGTGGCCTTGTCGTACCAGCGTTTGGCGGCTGCAAGGTCCTGTGCCGTATAGTCTTGCTCCGCACAGGGGCGCTTCACCATGTAGACCTCGAAGGCGGCCATCTTCGGCGTCGAGAACCGCAGGCAGGTGCCGCCCCTGCGGACGGGGGCGGCAAGATCCGTCCGTGTCCAGTCGAGTAGCGGCATGAAGTTGTAGCAGATGACCTTGATGCCTTCGGCGGCAAGGTTCGCCATCGACTGGCGGTAATTTGCAAACAGCGCCGTCAGGTCACCTTCGCCGCGCTTGATGGATTCATGCACAGGCAGGCTTTCGACGACCGTCCAGTCGAAGCCGGCGGCAATGATCCGCGATTTCACCTCGGAAATGGTCTGCTGCGGCCAGACCTGGCCATAGGGGACCTCGTGCAGGGCGGTAACGATGTTCGCCGCGCCAGTCTGCGCGATTTCGGAGAGCGAAAGGCGGTCGAAGCCGCCATACCAGCGCCAGCCTTCGATCATGACAGTGCCTCAAGAGAAGCGCGGACTCCCTGAGCCTTCAGCCGGGCGTAGGCATCCGTGATCGCGGGGCGCAGCGCCCCGGCGAGGGTGGGATCGAAAATATCGGTGACGCCGATGAGGGCTGCGACCCTGGACGCGTCATCATGCGCACCGTCCGACAGGGATTTCAGCCGCTCGCTCAGCGGGTCGCGCACATCGATGGGCTCTCCCTTCAGGTCCATGCCGCCGACATAGATCATCCAGGCGGCGACGGCGTGGCAGAGGCCCGGGCAGGAGCGCCCGGCAGAAAGGTTGTCACGCAGGGTTCCGAGAATGCGCTGGGGCAGTTTCTGGCTGCCGTCCATGGCGATCTGCCAGGTGCGGTGGCGGATACCCGGGTTGGCGTAGCGGGCAAAGAGCGCGTCGGCATAGGCGACGAGATCGACGCCCGGCGGTGCCTTGAAGGACGGGATGATCTCGGTTCGCCAGAGTGCCTTCACGAAGCGGGCGAAGACCGGGTCGGCGACCGTGTCCGAGATGGTCTCGTGACCGGCGAGGTAACCGAGATAGGCAAGCGAGGAATGGGTGCCGTTCAGCATCCTGAGCTTCATGTGCTCAAAGGCGGTGACATCTTCCACCAGTTCGACACCGGCCGCCCCGAGATCGGGTCTTGCCTCCTTGCCATAGGCGGGAACGAAATCGTCCTCCACCACCCATTGGCGGAAGGGTTCGTGCAGAACCGGCGCGGCGTCGTAGTGCCCGGTCCGGGTAGCGAGGGCGTCGACATCCTCGGGTTTGGTGGCCGGTACGATCCGGTCCACCATGGTAGCCGGGAAGCGGCCTTCGGCAGCAATCCAGGCGGCAAGTTCCGGATCGAGTCTTTCTGCAAGGTCCTGCACGATGCCTTTTACCAGGCGGCCGTTCTCGGGAAGATTGTCGCAGGTGAGAACTGTGAAGGGCGGCACGCCAGCCGCCTTGCGCCTGGCGAGTGCGCGAACCAGAAAACCGGGCGCGGAGACCGGAACGGCATTGCTCAGGTCATGACAGATATCCGGATGGTCAAGGTTGAGGCGGCCTGTTGCCGGGTCGTGGCAATATCCCTTTTCGGTCACTGTCAGCGTGACGATGCGAATGGCGGGATCGCTCATGGCGGCCAGCACCGCTTCCGGATTTTCCCGGGCAACAAGGACATCGCGGATGATCTCCACCTGGCGAAGGGTTTCTCCGTCCGGCCCGAGTTCCTGTGCGGTATAGGCAAAGTCCTGCGGTGCGAGCTGGTCGTGCATGCGCGGGCTCTGCAGGCTGACGCCGATGATGCCCCAGTCGGAATTCCGGCCGCCCGAACTCCGGATCGCATCCTCGATATAGATCGCACCATGGGCCCGGAAGAAAGCGCCAAGGCCGAGATGGACGATGCCTGCTTTCGGGGCAGGGTTCTTGCGGGAAAGGCGCGGCAGATCAGCGGGCAAGCCAGCCTCCGTCGACATTGAGAATTGCTCCGTGAATATACTTGGCGGCCGGTGATGCAAGGAAAACCGCGGCCTCGCCGATATCGCTTGCCTCGCCCCAGCGTCCGGCCGGAATGCGCTCCAGGATCTGGCGGTTGCGATCCGGATCGTTGCGCAGCGCTTCGGTGTTGTTGGTGGCGATATAGCCAGGCGCAATGGCGTTGACGTTGATGCCTTTCGCCGCCCACTCGTTTGCCAGCAGCTTGGTGATGCCGGCAACGCCATGCTTGGCGGCTGTATAGGACGGCACGCGAATGCCCCCCTGGAAGGAGAGCAGCGAGGCGATGTTGACGATGGCGCCGCCGCGACCTGCATCGATCGCTGCCTTGCCGAAGGCCTGGCAGGTGAAGAAGACCGCCTTCAGGTTGACGTCCATGACGTCGTCCCAGTCGGCCTCGGTGAAATCGACGGAGTCCGCGCGGCGGATGATGCCGGCATTGTTGACCAGGATGTCGATCCGCTCGTTTTCAAAGAGGGTTGCAGCCGCCATCGGGTCGGAGAAATCAAGCGGCACATGGCGGCCGTTTTGAATGCCGGCCAGCGTCTCGTCGCAGTCGCGGCGGGCGGCACACAGGACTTCCGCACCGGCTTCACCCATGGCGATCGCGATCGCCTGGCCGATGCCGGTGTTGGCGCCCGTCACAAGGGCGCGCTTGCCTTGCAGCGAGAAGGAACTCACCTGAGATCTCCCATCGCGACCATGTCCATGTCGGTGAAGTCGACATTGTCGCCGGCCATCGCCCAGCAGAAGGTGTAGGCGCCGGTGCCGGCACCGCAATGGATCGACCAGGGCGGGGAGATCACGGCATCCTCGTTTGCCATCACCAGGTGCCGGGTTTCCTCCGGCTTGCCCATGAAATGGAAGACGCGCTGCTCGGGGCCGAGTTCGAAGTAGAGATAGGCCTCCATGCGCCGGTCATGGACGTGAGCCGGCATGGTGTTCCAGACGGAGCCCCTGGCGAACTGGGTATAGCCCATCAGCAGCTGGCAGCTCTCGGCGACTTCCGGGTGCAGGAACTGCAGGATGACGCGCTCGTTGGAGGTTTCCGCCGAGCCGAGTTCCACCCGGCGGGCGTCCTTGACGGTAATGAGCCGTGTCGGGCAGGTGCGGTGCGCCGGGGCCGAAAGAATGTAGAAACGGCCGGCACCGGAAAAGGTCACGGGCCCCGCGCCCATGCCGATATAGAGAACGTCGCCCTTGCCGACCTCGTAGGAGGTGCCGCCGACCGCGACTGTTCCTGCCTCGCCGATATTGAGGATGCCGAGTTCGCGCCTGTCGAGCAGCGACGGTGTGCCGGCCTCCTTGACCTCGTCCAGCACCAGAGCACTGGTGCCCGGCACGGCGCCGCCCAGGATCAGGCGGTCATAATGGGTGTAGACCAGGTTGATGCGGCCTTCTTCAAACAGCCCGGCAGCGTGGAAGTGGCTGCGCAGGCCGCTTGTGTCGAGCGACTTTGCGGTCTCCGGGTCGATGGCGTAGCGGGTTTCAACAGTCAACATGGCAACAGTCCTGAAAGCGGGTTTGGTTTTAAAGAAAATCGTCGCGGCGGGGTGTGAAGGTGTCGATGAGCGTGCCGGGCTCCAGGCAGAGGCAGCCGTGCATCGCCTTGGAGGGGATGACGAAGCTGTCGCCCGGACCGACCTCGAAGGCCTCGCCGTCGATGGTGAAGCGGAAACGGCCGCTTTCCACATAGGTCGACTGCACATGCGGATGATTGTGCAGCTTGCCTTCGGCCCCCTCCGCGCCGAAGCGGAAGGCCACCACCATCAGGTCGGGACTGTCGGACAGCACCTGCCGTCGGATGCCGGGGTCGGCGGGAACTTCGGGATAGGTTCGGACGAACATTTTTTTCCTCAATGGAACAGGGACGGCAGCCACAGGGACAGCGCCGGGATGTAGGTGACCATCAGCAGGGTGAAGATGGCAGCGCCGTAGAACGGCCAGATGGTCTTGATGGCATCCCAGACCGAGATACGGCCGACGGCGCAGCCGACAAAGAGCACGGTGCCGACCGGCGGGGTGCAGAGGCCAATGCCGAGGTTCAGCACCAGGATGACGCCGAAATGGACCGGGTCGACGCCGAAGGCCGTGGCAACGGGCAGGAAGATCGGCGTGGTGATGACGATCAGCGGCGACATGTCCATGAAGGTGCCGAGCATCAGGAGAACGAGGTTGAGCATCAGCAGGATGATCAGCGGGTTCTCAGAAACGCTCTTCAGGAAGATCACCAGTTCTGCGGGGATGCGCAGGAAGGCGAGCAGCCAGCCGAAAGAAGCCGCGCAGCCGATGACGAGCAGCACCATCGCGGTGGTGCGCACCGCTGCCTTGGTGGCGGCGACAAATTCCGGCCAGTGCATGGTGCGGTAGGCAAGCGTCGTGACCAGCAGTGCGTAGACGGCGGCAATGCACGAGCTTTCCGAAGCGGTGAAGACGCCTGACCGCACGCCGCCGAAGATGATGAAGATCAGAAGCAGGCCCGGAATGGCATTGACGAAAAGGCCGCCGAGCGCACCGAAGCCCGGGAAGCGCTCCGTCGGGTACCCGGCACGCTTGGCGACGAACCAGGCGGTGACCATCAGGCTGGCCGCCAGCAGCAGACCGGGAAGAATTCCGGCCGTGAAAAGGTCGGCAATGGAGAGCCGTCCACCGGCGGAGATCGAATAGATGATCATGTTGTGGGAGGGCGGCAGCATCAGCGCGATGATCGACGAGACAACCGTGACATTGACGCCGTACTCGACCGAATAGCCCTTTTCCTTCATCTGCGGGATCATCAGTCCGCCGATGGCGGTGGCATCCGCCGCGGCCGAGCCTGAGATGCCGCCGAAGAGCACAGAGGCGGTGATGTTCACCTGGCCGAGGCCGCCGCGCATATGCCCGACGACGGCCCCCGCGAGTGCCACGAGGCGGCGGGCAATGTCGCCGCGCACCATCAGTTCGCCGGCGAAGATGAAGAAGGGGATTGCCATCAGGGCGAAGACCGAGACGCCGGAATTCAGCCGCTGGAAGACGACGACCGGCGGCAGGCCCATATAGATCACGGTCGCGAGAGAGGCGGCGCCGAGACAGAAGGCGACCGGCGTGCCGATCAGCAGCAGGATCGCGAAGGTGCCGAAGAGGATAAGCGGTTCCATGTCAGGCCACCTCCTCGATGGCGTCTTCGCCGAAGCGGGCGGTGGGCAGGCCGGCGGCGCGGCGAATGAGGCGTTCGAGAGAGAACAGGAAGATAAGGCAACCGCCGCCGACCAGCGGCAGGAAGTCGATGGCGCCGGAAACGCCGAGCGAGGGCAGTTTCACGTCCCAGGCCGAGAGGGCAAGCTGGGCACCGAAATAGGCCATGCCGGCGCCAAAGGCGGCGACGACGGCATCGGACACGCTGTAGAGAAACAGCTTGGCACCGTCCGGCAGGAAGTAGAGCAGGACGTCGAAGCTGAGGTGATAGCCCTCGCGGATGCCGACCGCGGCACCAAGGAAAATGAACCAGCCCATCAGGATGACCGAAGCGGGCTCGGACCAGACGAGGCTGTCGTTCATCACGTAGCGCATGAAGACCTGCGCGGTGATGAAGACGGTCATGAGAATGAGGCCGCTGCCGGCGAGCCACAGGGCCGCCGTCGAGATGAGGCGCATTGCCTGCGCGGCTTGGGTCAGATGGGGCTGCACGTCGATTTCCCGAAGGCTGGAACCATGAAACGAGCCTGCGGCCGGGATGGCCGCAGGCCCATGGCAGATCAGTCAGTCGCGCGGATGCGGGTGACCATGTCCTTCAGCTTGTCGGACGTGACGTGCTTCTCGTAGACGCTGTCCATGGCGGCCATGAACGGTGCCTTGTCGATTTCGGTCACGACCTCGACCCCGGCTGCGCGGACTTTTTCTTCGGAAGCCTTTTCACGGGCCTGCCACTGTTCACGCATGAAGGGAACGCTGTCCTTGGCTGCCTGGCGCACGGCGGCCTGGTCTTCCGGAGACAGCTTGTCCCAGGAGGCCTTCGACATCACGAGCACTTCCGGCACGATCAGGTGTTCGTCGAGCGTGTAGAAGCCCGCGACTTCGTAGTGCCCGGAGGACTCGTAGGACGGCCAGTTGTTTTCTGCGCCGTCGATGACACCGGTCTGGATCGAGGAATAGACCTCGCCGTAAGGCATCGGCGTGGCATTGGCGCCGAGCGCCGACATCATGTCGACGAAGATGTCGGACTGCATGACGCGAACCTTCATGCCATCAAGGTCTTCAATCGATTTAATCGGTTTAACCTTGTTGTAGAAGCTGCGCGAACCGCCGTCATAGAAGGCAAGTCCGACATATCCATGCGGTTCGAAGGCCGCCAGGATATCGTCACCGATCGGACCGTCCATGACCTGGTGCATGTGGTCGACGCCCTTGAAGATATAGGGCAGCGAGACGACCTTGGTTTCCTCGACGAGGTTGTTAAACGGCCCCATGGAGACGCGGTTCAGGTCGATGACACCGAACTTGGTCTGTTCGATCGTATCTTTTTCCTCGCCGAGCTGGGCCGAATGGAACACCTCGACGCAAAGACGGCCGTCGGTGCGTTCTTCAAGCAGCTTGCCCATCTGCCTGACGGCTTCAACTGTCGGATAGCCGTCCGGATGGGTGTCGGACGATTTCAGGGTCACTTCGCAGGCAAGCGATGCGGATGTGAGGGCGGCGGTAGCCAGAAGGGCTGTCGCCAAGGACTTCAATACTTTCATACTCTCCTCCCGTGGATGGCTCGTCAGAGCCGGTAGGCTTGCTTGGCAAGCCTGTAAGTGAGGTCGTGAGCGACCTCGTAAGCCTCGTCCTCGTCCATCCTCCCGGATGTCACGAGCGATGCGAGGTAAGCGCAGTCGACCCGGCGGGCCACGTCGTGGCGGGCAGGGATCGAACAGAAGGCGCGGGTGTCGTCGTTGAAGCCGACGGTGTTGTAGAAACCGGCGGTCTCGGTGGTCAGTTCCCGGAAGCGGCGCATGCCCTCCGGGCTGTCGTGAAACCACCAGGCCGGACCCAGCTTCAAGGTCGGATAGACGCCTGCCAGCGGGGCGAGTTCGCGCGAATAGGTGGTCTCGTCCAGCGTGAAGAGGATGATTGACAGGTTCTTTTCCAGACCGACGGCGTCGAGCAGCGGCTTCAGCGCCTTCACGTAATTGGTCCCGGTCGGGATATCGAAGCCCTTGTCGCGGCCGAAGGCACTCATGACCCCGGCCGAATGGTTGCGATAACTGCCCGGATGGATCTGCAGCACCAGGCCGTCGTCCAGGCTCATTCGCGCCATCTCGGTCAGCATGTGTCCCCGGAAGGCGTCGGCTTCCTCCGCCGTGCAAGAGGCTTTGAGTGCCTTCTGGAACAAGCCTTCGGCTTCTGATGCCGACAGGTTCTCGGTGCGCGCGGTGGCATGACCATGATCGGAGGATGTCGCCCCGAAGGACTTGAAATAGGCCCGCCGGACCCGGTGAGCGTTGAGGTAGCCCTGCCAGCTGGTGGCGTCCTCACCGGCAAGCTCGCCGAATTTTTCGATATTGCCGGCAAAGCCTTCGAATTCCGGGTCGACAACGGCATCGGGGCGATAAGCAGTCACAACCCGGCCGGACCAGCCGCTGTCGCGGATCTGGCGGTGCCATTTCAGGTCGTCCAGCGGTGATTCCGTCGTCGCGATCACCTCGATGTTGAAGCGTTCGAACAGCGCGCGCGGGCGGAATTCGGGACGGGTCAGGCACTCTGCAATGTGGTCGTAGGCTTCGTCGGCCGTTTTCGCCGAGATCCGCCTGGTCCAGCCGAAAACCTCCTGAAAGGCATGCTCCAGCCACATGCGCGACGGGGTTGCCCGGAAGAGATGGAAGTTCTCGGCGAAGACACGCCAGATCTTGCGGCTGTCGGTTTCGCTGGGGCCGCCGTCGACGCGCGGCACACCCAGGTCGGCAAGGTCGATGCCTTGCGAGAAGAGCATGCGGAATACGTAGTGGTCCGGGACGATGAAGAGCTGTGCCGGATCAGGGAAGGCCTCGTTCTCGGCATACCAGCGCGGGTCCGTGTGGCCGTGCGGGCTGACGATCGGAAGGTCCTTGACGGTCGCATAGAGGCTTGCCGCCAGGGTGCGCGAAGCCGGATCTGCCGGAAACAGGCGGTTCGGGTCGAGCCCGTTTGCAGAAGCTGCCTGTTTATCCGCTAGTCCCAGTGGCATTCAGCCCTCCACCTGTGTTTTTGCTCATGTCCAATGTTGCGACTAGTAAACTGATATGCTAGTTGAGTAGACGAGTCAACGGAGAGAATGCCGATGTCAGAAATCAGCGCGCTGAAGGTGCTCGAGCCCCTCAGGATCCCGACCGTCGCGGACACGGTGTTCGAGGAATTGCACCAGCAGATCCTGTCGCTGGATCTGGCGCCGGGGACGCGCATGTCGGAAATCGAGGTCGCCAAGGCCTTCGGTGTGTCCCGCCAGCCGGTGCGCGATGCCTTCTACCGCCTCTCCCAGCTCGGCTTTCTTCTCATCCGGCCACAGCGGGCAACGGTGATCACCAAGATTTCCGAGGCAGCGGTGCTGCGGGCGAAATTCGTGCGCACCGCGCTGGAGATCGCCTGCCTGCGTGCGGCGATCGATGTGATCACGGACGATCAGGTCAAGGATCTGGACGCGCTTTTGAAGGAGCAGAAGGCGGCCGTGAAGGCGGATGAACGCCAGCTGTTCCACAAGCTCGACGACATGTTCCACCGGCGGATGTGCGAGATCTCCGGCCACGATTACGTCTGGGCGCTGATCCGCGAACAGAAGGCGCATATGGACCGGGTGCGGTTCCTGTCGCTTGCCTCCGGTGCGCAGGCTGCCCTCGACGATCACGTCACCATCATGGAGGCGGTGCGCAAGCGCGACGGCAAAGCGGCCGAGGCGCTGATGATCGCCCATCTCGGCCGCATCTCGGCCATTCTCGGCCGGATCCGGTCCGAGAACCAGGCACATTTCGAGGAATAAGATGCCGTCCCGGTTCCTTGCCATTGGCGAATGCATGGTCGAATTCGCGCCGACACCGGAAGGCACCTTTGCGGTGGGTTTTGCCGGCGACACGTTCAACACGGCCTGGTATGTGCGCCAGCTTGCCGACCGGGAGAAGCTGGAGGTCGCTTACCTGAGTGCCGTCGGCGACGACGCACTCTCCGAACAGCTCTCGGATTTCACGGAAGCGGCCGGCATCACGCCGGTCCTGGCACGGATCGCGGGCGCGAGCCCCGGCATGTACATGATCTTTCTCAGTGAGGGCGAGCGAAGCTTCCAGTATTGGCGCTCGCAATCTGCAGCCAAGCGCCTCGCCGACGACCTCGGCGCGCTCGATAGCCTCGTCGCGGGCGACATGGCCTATTTCTCCGGCATTACCATTGCGATCCTGTCAGATGAGGGGCGCCGGCGGTTGCTGTCAGGGCTCATCGACGCGGGCGCACGCGGTGTGGAGGTCGTCTTCGATCCGAACCTGCGGCCGCGCCTGTGGACGTCTCCTGAGGAAATGTGCGGCTGGACAATGCAGGCGGCCAAGGTGGCGGGCATTGTGCTGCCGTCCTTCGAAGACGAGGCCTGTCATTTCGGCGATGCCGGTCCCGAGGCTACGGCAGGGCGCTATCTGGCCGTCGGCGCGCGGCTGGTCGTCGTGAAGAACGGGTCTGGACCGGTCCTGGTGCGGGCCTCCGATGGCGATGGCTTTCAGGTTCAGCCGGAACCGGTGGCGAGCGTCACGGACACGACCGCGGCGGGCGACAGTTTCAATGCGGCCTTTCTGGTCGACTATCTGGACAGGGCACGCGCACGCGATGCCGTCAGGGCCGGGTGCGCGCTGGCCGCCCATGTCATCGGCAGCCGGGGCGCACTGGTGCCCGTCAGCAAAATCGATCTGATCGCCTGCCGCAACCGGGTGAGGGCGTGACCGCCCCGCAACGCTGCGCCAGAAAAGTGTCGATCTTAATCAACCGTTTACCATAAACATGTTGCTTTCCTTCAGGGATCGCGTGATGAGTTCCATGAATTTTCTGATCCGGATGGGACCGCATATTTTCGTCGATTGACGGTCCGCGCATGCCGCTGAAAGGACGCGAATATGGCGCTGAGGATGAGCCGACGCTATTTTGTCGCCGGAATACCGCTGCTGCTGGCCGCTTGCCAGAGCCAGCAGAGTTCGACCATACAGGCCGGGTTGACGCCGCTGGCCGATGGAACTCCCGACTACGCCACAGCCTATGCCGCCAGGACGGACGGCGGATTCAGGCTGCCGGCGATCCAGTACACGAAATTCGACCCGAAATACCTGCGCCAGGTGGTGTTCTATCCGAGCCGCTATCCCTCCGGCACCATTGTTGTCGATCCGAACAACAGGTTTCTCTATCTGATCCAGCCTGGCGGCCGGGCGATCCGCTACGGTATCGGCGTCGGCCGGGCGGGCTTCGCCTGGAATGGCGAAGCGGAAATCCGCTTCAAGCGGGAATGGCCGAAATGGTTCCCCCCGGACGAGATGATCGAACGCGATCCGAAACTTGAAAAATACCGCGAGGGCCAGGAAGGCGGTCCGAGCAATCCGATCGGCGCGCGTGGCCTGTATCTCTGGCAGGGCAACAAGGACACGCTCTACCGCATCCACAGCACCAATGCACCTTCCAGCATCGGCACCAATGCCTCCAGCGGCTGCATCCGCATGTGGCACCAGGACATCATCGATCTCTATGAGCGTGTTGGTGTCGGCACCAAGGTGGTGGTGCTGGGCTGAGCGGAAATCCGGAGCGGGTTTCAGAGGGCGGGAGCGATCCCGCCCGTTGTTTTTTGACCACGCGAGCCGTTGTCCTTTCGGCCCATGCTCACTCCTCAACCTCATCCTGAGGAGGGCCGTCAGGTCCGTCTCGAAGGATGGGACGCTTGTTACGGAGTGTGCCGTCCATCCTTCGAGACGGCGCTTGCGCGCTTCCTCAGGATGAGGAGCGAGGGAGGCGCCTCCTGTGACACCGCGGTGCCTTTAAAGCGTGTCGCGTTCCTCTGAATTCACGTGACCCGCTTTATCTCTTTTTTGACGCACGTCTTTTTGCGAAAAACCGGTATCCACTTTTTCGCGACGTGCTCTAGTGGAGCGAATTTGACATTTGAGTCCCGCTCGTGGCTAGGCTGATGCTCAAACGTCAAATTCAAAAGCTCCACTAGAATCATATATTTATCTAGTGGTTCTTATGATTTTGACATTTGCTCCAGCGCTAGCAGCAGGGGGATGCAAATGTCAGAATCGAACCACTAGCCAAGCATTTCCTTCGCTTGCCTTGCCGCATTCCGGATAGCGGTTGCATAGAGTGTCACATCGATGGAGGTGGCAACGAAGGTCGCGCCGAGCTCCAGGCACCTCTTTGCAAACTCAGGATTGGTGGTCAGGATGCCCGGAGCCTTGCCGGAGGCCTTGATGCGTTTTAGCGCATCTTCGACGGCTGCAACGACGTCCGGGTGCATCGGGTCGCCGAGATGGCCGAGGTCGGCGGCAAGGTCGGCCGGGCCGATGAAAACACCGTCGATGCCGTCGACCGACAGAATGCCGTCGAGCTCGGCAAGACCGGCGCGGTTCTCCACCTGCACCAGCAGGCAGATCTCCTTGTCCGCAGTCGTCAGATAGTCCGGAATGGCGGAGAAACGGGAGGCACGAGCAAGGGCCGAGCCTACTCCGCGCATGCCCGACGGCGGATATGTAACGGCGCGCACGAGCTGTTCCGCCTGGGCCTTGCTTTCCACCATCGGGATCAGCAGCGACTGGGCACCGGCGTCCAGGAATTGCTTGATCATCCAGGTCTCGCCGATGGGAAGGCGGACCACAGGCTGGCTCACTGAGGTTTCGATCACCTTGAGCTGGGCCATCATGGAGCGCAGGTCGTTCGGCGCATGCTCGCAGTCGATCAGCAGCCAGTCGAAACCGGCGCTTGCGGTGATCTCGGCAACATAAGGATCGGCAAGGCCCACCCAGCAGCCCATCTGCGGCTGACTGGCGGAAAGGGCGGCTTTGAAGGCATTCTGCAGCGCGGGCATTTTTCAAAAACTCTTATGCAAAGGAACAGGAGACGGACCCGAACGGGCCGAAATCGGCGTGGATCCTTGAACCGGACGGGCATTCCACCGGCCGGATGAAGGATCCGGAGAGAATAACCTGACCCGCCTCGATTGTCTGGCCGTAACCGGCCATGCGCCGGGCAAGCCAGACGACGCTCTCCACGGGATCGTTGAGCACGCCTGCGCCGAGACCAGTCTCTTCCACTTCGCCGTTTTTGGTGACGATGGCACCGATCCAGCGAAGATCCGTCGTGCCGGCATCATGCTTTTCCGCACCCAGCACCAGACCGGCATTGGCAGCGTTGTCAGCGATCGTGTCGAAGATCTTGCGGGCCTGGCCGGTTGCCGGGTCGACACGCTGGATGCGGGTGTCGAGGATTTCCAGGCTCGGGCAGACGTAGTCGGTGGCGGCAAGAACGTCCTCCCGGGTGGTGCTCTCACCAGCAAGCGGCGCCTTCATCACGAAGGCGATCTCGGCCTCGATGCGAGGCTGGATGAAGCGGCCTTTCGGTACGCTAGCACCGGTCTGAAACAGCATGTCGTCGAAGAGAACGCCACTGTCCGGAATGTCGATCTTGAGCGCATCCTGCATGGCCTTGGAGGTGAGGCCAATCTTCCAGCCGATGGTCCTGCGGCCTTGCGCCAGCTTCGCCTTCGCAAGCTCTTTCTGAATGGCATAGGCACCGTCCATATCGAGATCCGGATGGCGCAGGGTGAGGAGGCCGATCTGCTTACGGGTTGTTTCCGCATTCAGGAGATCGGAAGCTGCCTGTGCAACCTCTGCAGCTGTCAGGGTCATCGTTCGTCCTCTACGCCGTTTCGCAAGGTTCCGATGCCCTCGACCTCGATCTCGACAACGTCGCCGGGTTTCAGATACCGGGGCGGATCGAAACGCGCACCCGCGCCGGTCGGCGTACCGGTGACGATGATGTCGCCGGGCTCAAGGGTCATGAAGGTAGAGATATAGGCGATCTCCTCGCGGATCGGGAAGGTCATGCGCTTCAGGTAGTCGTCCTGGCGCAGCTCGCCGTTGACCCGCGTTTGAATGCGGGCCTCGTCCAGTTGCGCGGCATTCTCGAAAGGCACGAGCCAGGGCCCAATCGAGCCGGAACGGTCCCAGTTCTTGCCCTGGGTGACATTGAACTTCGCATGCCGCACCCAGTCGCGGATGGTGCCTTCGTTGCAGAGTGTCAGGGCGCAGATGTGGTCGTATGCGTCCTCGGCCCTGATGCGCCGGCCGGCTTTGCCGATCACGATGGCAACTTCACCTTCATAATCGAGCGTGTGGTTTTCCGGCGGCCGGATCAGCGGCCGGTCATGGCCGGTGAAGCCGCTGGCAAAGCGCGGGAACAGGGACATGTATTTCGGCTGGTCGCTGCCGTCCCTGTATTCCGCATTACGGTCAGGGAAATTGACGCCGACGCAGAGAATGCGCGGCGCGTTCGGCAGGACCATTTCATAGGTGAAATCGGTATGCGTTACGGTCTTGCCCTTTGCAGCGGCGACGAGGTCCGGCAATCCTCCGGCACGGATCGCGTCATAGAGTGTCGGCCAGGCGGGCAAGTCCGGCGACAGGGCGATCATGCCCTCGTCAGTGACGGCGCCGTAGAAGGTTTTGCCCCCGGCGCTGTAGGTGGCGATGCGGGTCATGCGGGCTCCATTCCTCGGGCGATTTCCAGAATGACGTCGAAGGCAAATGCGACGTCCGCCTCGGTACAGTCGAACTGGCCTGCCTGGAAGCGAATGACTTTTTTGCCGTCGAGCAGTGTCTGGGTCAGGTAGATCCGGCCGTCGTCGTTGATCGCATCGACAAGGCGCTGGTTCAGCGTGTCGAGATCTGCAGCACCGTTTGGCGTATAGCGGAAGCTGAAAAGAGACAGCACCGGTTCGGAAGTGATTTCGAAATCCGGTTCTGCCCGAAGGCGTTCCGCCAGGGCTCCGGACCAGGCGACATGGTTGCGGATGCGGCGGCGCAGGTCCTCCAGGCCGTAGGCGCGGATCATGAACCAGAGCTTCAATGCCCGGAAACGGCGGCCGAGCGGGATCGACCATTCGGAATAGTTGATGACGCCGTCATGGCCGTGGGTTTTCAGATATTCCGGCCGGATCGCCAGCGTGCGCACGAGATCTTCCGGATCGCGCACGAAATGGGCCGAGCAATCGAACTGGGCACCGAGCCACTTGTGCGGATTGAAGACCATTGAATCGACGCCGTCGACACCGGTCCAGAGATCCCGGAACTCCGGCACGATCATTGCCGCGCCCGCCCAGGCGGCGTCGAGATGCACATAGAGGCCGAACTCTTTGGCAACGTCTACGACGGAGGCAACGTCATCGGAAGCGCCAACGCCGGTGCCGCCGGTGCAGGCGATGATGCCAGCCGGCAGAAACCCGGCGGCAAGATCGGCCTCGATGGCCTTGCGCAGGGCGGCCGCGTCCATGGCGCGGTTCGGGCCCTTGACCGGAATGCGGATCAGGTTGTCCTGGCCGATGCCGGAGATCCAGATGGCCCGGTCGATGGAGGTGTGGACCTCGTTGGAGGAATAGACGCGCAAACGCTTCTGACCGGTGAGGCCCGCCTTGTTGCCGTCCCAGGCGAGGGCCCGCTCGCGCATGGTGAGGACCGCGGCGAGGGTCGCCGTGGAGGCGCTGTCCTGGATGACGCCGGTGAAGGTCTCCGGCAGGCCGATAGCCTGGCGCAGCCACTCCATCATCCGGGTTTCCATCTCGGTCGCCGCGGGCGATGTCTGCCACAGCATGCACTGGGCCGCGATGGCGGTGACGAGGTTTTCGGCCAGCATCGAGGGCGGCGAGGCGTTGGCCGGGAAATAGGCGAAGAAGCGCGGATGCTGCCAGTGGGTGATGCCCGGCAGCACGATCTTCTCAAAGTCGGCGAAGATCCGTTCCATCTCCTCGGCCAGCTCCGGGGGAGCGGCCGGGAGGGCATTCAGGATCTCGCCGGGCCTAACCTGGGCACGGACCGGGCGCTCACGCAGGCTCAAATGGTAGCCGGCCGTCCAGTCGGCGATACGCCGGCCCCAGCCGGCAAATTCATTCCAGTTCATTGAAAGCTTCCCAACCGTTGTTTGTTTTTATGGCGCGACAATCGGTTGGGCAGCAAGGGTGGGGGTCTTAACTTCGGTACCCTCGAAGAGCGAACCTTCCTCGAACCAGCTTCTTGGAGCTGGCGCGCCCCACAGCGTCTGGCGCTGCGGGTCCTTCAGGTCCCACTTGATCGGTTCCAGATCCGGATCGACGGTCTGGTAGTCGGAGCAATAGATCTCGATCCGGTGGCCGTCCGGGTCGCGGATATAGAGGAAGAAGGCATTGGAAATACCATGGCGGCCCGGACCGCGCTCGATATTCGACACCCAGCCGGTGGTGGCCATCAGGTCGAGCAGGTCGATGATGTTGAGCGGCGTCGGTACCCAGAAAGCGGTGTGGTGCAGGCGAGGGCCCCGGCCGTTGGTGAAGGCCAGGTCGTGGACGCCGCCCTTTCTATGGGTCCAGGCGGCCCAGAGGCGGCCGCTTTCCTCGTCCTCGGTATATTCGGTCACCCGGAAGCCGAGCTCGTTGTAGAAGGCGACGGAAGCATCGACGTCCGGTGAGAAGCAGTTGAAGTGGTCGATGCGGAGCGGCTTCACACCCTTGTAGAGCGCGTATTTCTGATGGATCGGCGGCAGGCGGTCCATGCGGGAATAGAATTCCAACGGAATGCCGTGCGGGTCGCGGGTGCGGAAGGTGCGCGACTGGTAGGGCCGTTCGACCCAGTCGACCGGCAGGCCTTTCTGCTGAAAGAAGTGCGCCGCCTTGTCGAGATTGTCCTCGTCGAACACCTTGAAGCCGAGATCGCGGGCCGAGGGCTCGGTTTCCTTGCGCAGAACCAGGCAGTGATGACCGCGCTCTTCCATGGCGCGCAGGTAAATGACGTCTGCAGTCTCGTCGGTCACCTGCAGGCCGAGCGTATCGACATAAAAGGCCCGGCTTTTTGCAAGGTCCGTGACGGCGAGTTCAACATGGCTGAGACGGATAATGTTGAAGGGCGGGTAGAGATTGGGTGCCGGAATAGGCATGGTTTCCTCCCAGAAGGACTTTTGGATCAGGCGCCGAGGCGCGGGATTGCATGCTGTCCGGTCGCAAAGCCGATGTGTTTTTGTTCCATGTAGAAGTCGAACGACCAGTCGCCGCCGTCGCGGCCGATGCCGCTGGCCTTGACGCCGCCGAAGGGCGTCGGGAGGTGGCGGACATTTTCCGAGTTCACCCAGATCATGCCGGCTTCCAGGGAATTGGTGAACCGCAGCGCCCGGGTGAGGTCGTTGGTCCAGACATAACCGGTGAGGCCGTAGGGAATGTCGTTGGCGATCCGCAGGGCTTCTTCCTCCGATCCAAAGCGGATGGAGGTCAGGACGGGGCCGAAGATTTCCTCCTGGGCGATGCGCATCGCATTGTTCGCGCCGGTAAAGAGCGTCGGACGCACGAAGCAGCCCTCGGTGCCGACGCGAGTGCCACCGGCGGCAATCGTCGCACCGTCTTGTCGCGCGGTGTCGAAATAGCTGGTGACCTTGTCGAAATGGGTTCTGTGGATCAGCGGGCCGATTTCGGTCTTGGGGTCGAGCGGATGGCCGACGCGGATGTTGTTGACCCGCTCGATGAGCTTCTTTTCGAATTCGTCCGCGATTGAGTCCTGAACCAGCAGGCGCGAGGACGACGTGCAGCGTTCGCCGTTCAGCGAATAGATCATGAAGATCGCCGCATCCAGTGCGCGGTCGAGATCCGCGTCGTCGAAGACGATGACCGGGTTCTTGCCGCCGAGTTCGAAATGGACCCGTTTCAGGGTGTCCGCGCCCTGTCTCATGATCATGGAGCCGGTGCGGCTTTCGCCGACAAAGGCGATGGCCTTGATGTCCGGATGCTCGGTCAGAGCCTTGCCGGCTTCCTCGCCGAAGCCGTTGACGAGGTTCCAGACGCCTTTCGGCAGGCCGGCTTCCTCGGCGATTTCCATCAGGATGCGTGCGGTCACCGGAGAGAACTCGGCAGGCTTGTGCACCACCGTGCAGCCTGCTGCGAGCGCCGGGGCGATCTTCCAGGTCGACAACATGAAGGGCGTGTTCCACGGCGTGATCACGCCCACCGGGCCGATGGGGACACGTGTTGTTATGTTCATGAGGGTCGGCGAAGGCAGAGCCTGGCCATCCCGTGCACCCGGTGCCTTGTCTGCGAAGAAGCGGAAATTCTCGGCGCCGCGCAGGGCCGCCTTGGACATGAAACGCAGTGCCTGGCCGGTATCCCAGCATTCGCAGAAGGCGATTTCCTCGGCGCGGGCGACAATGCCGTCGGCGATCTTGTGCAGGATCTTCTTGCGCTCTGTTGCCGCCATGTCGCGCCAGGCCGGAAAGGCTGCCCTGGCTGCCTTGGCGGCGGCATCGATGTCTTCTGCGCCGCCCCTTGCCACCTGGCAGATGAGGCTTTCGTCCACCGGGGAAGTGGTCTCGAAGGTTGCGCCGGAGGCAGCGGCAAGGGCTTCGCCGCCGATCTGGTTCAGAACGCCGGTTTCCCTGAACCGCGCCAGATAGGATTGAAGCTTTAAGATGTTTTCCTGAAGGTCGGACATGGTTCTAAAGAGTTCCCAAATGGTCGCGGATGGTGCCGGTTTTCGGCGAAAGGTCCGGGTCGATGTCGCGCATTTCGAGTGACAGGGCGAGGGAGGAGGTGGCGAGCACCGGTTCCAGAAAATCCCTTGCCGCGGCAAAGAGGCGCTCTGCCGCATCGCGTTTGACGTCGTCGGGCCGACCGGCGCGCAGGCGGACGGAAATGTCGAGGAAGGCATGTTTCGGATCGCCATCGGCAATCGCATAGTGTTCGCAGCGGATGGCCCGGATGCGCAGGCCCGGCATCGGCAAGGCATCAATCGTGGCGGCGGCGGCCCGCAGATGCTCGCACAGTGCGCCGATGTCGGTTCGGCTCTCCAGATTGGCGGAATATTCCAGCGAGATATGCGGCATGGGATTTCCTTAACAGCATAATATTTGCTATGTTAAATATATAAGATCGAACTTGTCAAACTTATTATGTTAAGTATCGGGCCAAACGGCCATGGAACCTGCATGAACGATATCACCGAGACCGTAGACGGCACAGCGCTGCCGCCCACCCGACGCTCCATCCCCATTGCGCTGATCCGCGCCCGGGAAAAGGTCATGGGCCCGATCCGCGACATGCTCGCCGATTGCGGCATCACCGAACAGCAATGGCGCATCCTGCGTGTTCTCGACGAGTATGGTCCCCAGGACGCCTCGACCCTGGCGGAGCGGGCGTGTCTGTTGCTGCCAAGCCAGACGCGGATCGTGCAGACACTGCTGGAAAAGGGGTTGGTGACACGGCAGGCGGATACCAGCGACCGGCGCAAGCAGACTGTCGCCATCACGGAAGCAGGCCGTGCGATCATCGCCGACAAGCTGGACGACGCCAAGGCGATCGCCGCGCGGATCGAAGAGGTTATCGGCCGGGAGAAACTGACCCAGCTTCTGGATATCCTCGAGGATTTTCAGAAACTTTAGGTAACAAAACGTGCGCGGGGCGCGTTAACGTTTCGGTTGTTGAACGCTCCGGCAAAAAATAGACTTTCTCCAGATCCTGGAGGAAGACACATGCGTTGTCTCGTCGTCGGTGGAACAGGTTTCCTGGGAGGGGCAATCGCCGACACGCTTGTGACCGGCGGCCATGAGGTGACTGTGCTGTCGCGCGGCTGGACGTCGCGGCAGGCGGGATCGCCCGTGGAGGTGATCCGCGCGGACCGGCATGGTGAGCTGGATGTCCTCGCGGGCCGGCAGTTCGATTGGGCTTTCGACAGCTGCGCCTATGCCCCCGATGCCGTGGCTGCCTTGCTCGATGCCGTCGGCGATGGCCTGCAGCGGTATGTCTTCATCTCTTCCATATCGGCGTATGGCGACTTTCTGGAGCCCGGGCTGCAGGAGACTGCAGAAGTCAGGGATGCCGCGTTTCACGATTTGGAAGTCGCCGCCAATATTCCGCCGGAAAGCCGGGCGTCCGCGTTTGCCTATGGCGCTTCTTATGGCCCACTGAAAAGGGCCTGCGAGATCAAGGCGTCACAGATGCTGGGTACGCGGGCGACATCCCTCAGGGTCGGGCTTCTGGCCGGTGCGGGCGATTATACCGACCGCTTGACCTGGTGGGTTCGAAGGCTCGACGAAGCAAACGGGCACCGTGTCAGGGTTCCGGCGCCTGCGCCAAAAGACCGTCCTGTGCAATTGATAGATGCCCGGGATGTCGCCGAATTCGCCCTGCTGGCTGCCTCGAAGGGGTATTCCGGGATCTGGAATATCACGGGAGAACCGCAGAGTTTTGCCGGAGTACTGGATGCCATACTCACCGTCAGCGGCTCGACGGCCGATCTCGTCTGGGTGGATGAAGAGGCAATACAGAAGGCGCAAGTAGCGCCCTGGACCGATCTTCCGATGATGGCGCCGCTCGACCCTGCCTTCCGGCATTTTCTCGAAGTCAGCACCGAAAAGGCCCGTTCGGCCGGCCTCAGATGCAGGCCGTTGAAAGAAACGCTGGAGCCGCTGCTGGCCTGGGACCGCAGCCGCCGGAAAATGGATCTGCGGGTCGGGCTGACCCCTGAGCAGGAAATGCGGTTGCTGGCGTGAGCTGGAAGGAGCCTGAAGGTCTTGCATGACCGTGGATTCGTCAGGGCAGCGGTGCAGGCTTACCTCTCCCCGTGGGAGAGGTCGGCGCGAAGAGCCGGGTGAGGGGGCAGGCGCTTCCAAATATCTCGGATGTTTGTCCCCTCACCCTACCCCTCTCCCAAAAGGGAGAGGGAAAATGGGCGCGCCGCGTTCCCCTATTCCTCATCCTGAGGAGGACCGCAAGGTCCGTCTCGAAGGATGGGCGGCATACTCTGGAGCGAGCGGCCCATCCTTCGAGACGCGAGCAGGCTCGTTCCTCAGGATGAGGGGGGAGGGGGGAGGGGGCAGGCGTGGCAGGCGTGACGTGGGTTTTGACTGCTCGCGCCTAGCTCGACACAGCCTTCAGTCCTGTCTCCACGGCCGAAAGGATCTTCGACACATGCTCTGCCGTCAGGATCAGCGGCGGGGAGAAGATGGCGTTGTTGCCGGAGACGCGGATCATGACGCCGTCGTCATAAGTGGCCTTTTGCAGTGCAAGCGGCAGGTCCTTGCCGACGGGTTTTTTTGTGGCGCGGTCGGAGACCAGTTCCAGAGCGCACATCAGGCCTTCGCCGCGCACGTCGCCGATGACCTCGAAGCGCTCCTGCAGGCCCTTCAGGCCGCCGAGCAGTTCCTTGCCGCGTGCGGCGGCATTCTCGTGCACCTTCAGGCGGCGGATTTCGGACAGGGCGGCGAGGGCCGCAGCGGCACCAACCGGGTGACCGGAATAGGTGTAGCCGGTGTCGATGGAGGCGATGCCGCTGGTGTCCTTTTCGAAGACCTCGGCAACATGGCCGGCGATCATCACGGCGCCGAAGGGGAAATAGCCGTTGGTGATGGCTTTCGCCGTGCACATGAAGTCCGGCTGGACGCCCCAGTGACGCGCGCCGCTTTCCGAGCCTGTGCGGCCGAAGGCGGTGATGACCTCGTCGGAGATAAGCAGGATGCCGTTTCGGCTGCAGATCTCGCGTACCATCGGCATGAAGCTCGGATGCGGCGGCATGACGCCACCAGCGCCGAGCACCGGTTCCATGATGAAGGCGGCAACGGTGCCCGCGCCCTGGAAGGCGATTTCGTCTTCAAGGGCGGCAGCGCAGAGCTGGGCAAGCTTCGCCGGATCGCTCTCGTTGAACGGGTTGCGATAGGTGTAGGGTGCCGGAATGTGGAAGCAGCCGGGCAGCAGCGGCTCGTAGGCGTTGCGGAACTTGCCGTTGCCGTTGACGCTGGCGCCGCCGAAATGGGTGCCATGATAGCCCTTCTTCAGGCTGATGAACTTGGTGCGGCCGGCCTCTCCGCGAATGCGGTGATACTGGCGCGCCAGCTTCAGCGCCACTTCGACGCTGTCCGAGCCGCCGGAGGTGAAGAAGGCGCGGGTGAGCCCGTCGGGGGCGAAGAAGTCGGCAAGTTCATAGGAAAGCTCGATGACCTTGTCGTTGGAGGTGCCGCGGAAGGTCGAGTAATAGGGCAGGGCGTTGAGCTGGTCGGCGATCGCCTGCTTCACCGGTTCGCAGGAATAGCCGAGATTGACGTTCCAGAGCCCACCGACCGCGTCGATCACCTCGTGGCCGTCGACATCGGTGATGAAGACATCGCGGCCACCGGTGACGATCGTCGGCAGGTTGGCCTGGCTGTCGGCGGGGTGGGCCATCGGATGCCAGACATGGCGGGCGTTGTTTTCCTTCAGGAAGTTGGAATCCTTCATGTCATGTCTCCAAATATTGGGGGAGGAGGCCGAGCAGGCTGAGGGCCCGGTCATAAGAGGTCCTGGGGTCGAGAACGTCGAAATGGACGGTCCTGAGACCGACGGCCTCGGCGCCGCGAATGTTGCGGAGTTGATCGTCGACAAAGACGCAGGCAGAGGCGGGCAGGCCAAGTTCTTCCAGGCACTGCTCATAGGCGCGTGGATCAGGTTTCAGTATCTTGGTGTAGGTCGCATCGACGATGACGTCGAAATCCTTGAGGAAGGCAAGCTTCTCCCGGAAATCGGCGCCGTAGAAGAGGTCCAGTTCGTTCGAAAGGACAGCGAGCCTGCAGCCGGCGTGCTTGGCGGCCGCAATGGTAGCCAGGGCTTCGGGCCGCATGACGGCATCCGGGTCGGCGCCACGCGCCGCCTTGACGAAATCGGCCATCTCGCGCCAGTCGTTGCCGGTGAGGTCTGCGACTTCTTCCGTGCGGCGGCGCCAATAGTCGCGTTCGGAAATCTCGTCCGCCTGCATCGCCTGCCACAGCGGGTCGCTGGCCGGATCGAAAGGACCGCGCCAGGTAAGCGTGCCCGGCTCAAGTCCGAGCGCGGCTTCTGTGAGGTCATGGGTCTCGAACATCGTGCGGGTGACGACCCCGCCGAAATCCAGAACGAGAGCCCGGGTCAATTCTCTTTCTTCAGGCTGCATCGCGCCAGATCCTCCTGAGATCGACGGGAACAATTCCGCCGAGCTTTTCGGTGACTTCCGCTGCCGCAAGCGGCAGCCTGGATCGGATTTTCGCTTTCAGCGCGTCGGTCATGCGCACGGTCGGCGTGGCAACGGCGATGGTGCCGGCAGCTTCCGGCATGTCGGCGAAGACCGGGGCTGCGAATGACGAGACATGTTCCTCGAAGCCCTGGTCGACAAAGGCGATGCCCTCGGTGCGGACCTGTTCAACGGTCTCGCGCAACAGGTTGGGGTCGGTGATGGTGTAGCCGGTGGACGGCTTCAGCGTCTTTTTCAGAAGCGTTTTCAGAAGCTGGTCGGGACCGAAGGCCAGCATCGCGAGGCCCGAGGCAGTGGCATGGAGCGGCAGGAGTTCGGCTTCATCGAAATAGACCCGGGTGCCGTGGATGAGGGCATCGTGATGGAAGAGCGGCGACAGGTGATCGCCTTCGCGCAAGGACACATGTACCAGCTCTCCGAGTTCGGCGGCGAGCCGTTCCACGATCGGGGCCACCAGGCGCCGGGCCGGGAACAGGCGCTCGCGCACGGCGGCAAGGCGCAGGATCGCCGGGCCGAGGCGGTAGCCCTTGGTGCCCGGGTTCTGCTCCAGGAAGCCGTTGGCGGCAAGCTCGGTCAGATGACGGTGCACCGTCGCCTTGTCCTGGCCGGACAGATTGCGGAATTCCGTCAGGCCGATTTCCGGCCGGCTGGCAGAAAAATGGTTCAACAGGTTCAGCGCCTTCGTGATCGTGCCCATGGTCTTCAGCAGTTCCTCGTCTCTCGCCTCCCAGACCGAAGCGGCGGTGGTCGGCGAGAGGATCTTGACATGTAGTTACATTTGAAACAATATATTTTTGAAACCGAGGGTTTGATATTTGAACCGATCGGGGGGGCGAAAGAAAGCGCCAACGCGCCGAATGGAGGTTGACATCTAATTATTTAAGATCACAATATTTAACAATACAAATAAAAAATGATCAAGACCGGCGCCAAGACCGGCTGTCACCCGACCAGAGAAAGGGACTGTTGAAATGAGAAAGCATGCGATCGCCTTCACGGCGGCGACCCTGATGTCCGTGACGGCCGCGCTGGCCGAATATCCCGAAAAGCCGGTCTCCTTCATCGTGCCCTGGCCTCCGGGAGATCTGGAAGACGTGCTGACGCGGCTTATCGCCGACAAGTTCCAGGAAATGTACGGCGTGCCGGCGGCTGTGGTGAACAAGCCGGGCGGCGGCGGCGGCCCGTTCCCGGGCGCGGTGGAAGTCGCGACGGCGCCTGCCGACGGCTATACGGTCGGGTCCTTCGTGACGGACGTTCCCATCGGCGGACCGCAGATCGGCATTCCGGAACTGTCGCCGAACCCATTCGAGCCGATCGGCATCTTCATGACCTATCCGTTCGTGATCGCGGCCGGCAAGGATGCGCCCTACGGGACCTGGGCGGAGCTGGCCGATCATGCCAAGGAGAATGACGTCGCCCTCGGCCATTTCGGCTCCTTCCTGCCGCCCACACAAATCACCTTCGCCGCGGCTGAAACCTCCGGTTTCGACTTTGCCAGCGAGGCGGCCTTCGATGAGTTGAACTGCAACACGCTCGCTTCCGTCGACGTCGACGTGATCAACACTACGCTGCAGCAGATCCTGCCGTGTCTTGCCGATGTGAAAATCCTTGCCAGCATCGGCAAGGAGCGCACGGCGCTGACACCGGCGGTGCCGACGGTGCAGGAGATCAATCCGGACCTGTCGGTGGCGCTCTGGAACGGGCTCTTCGTGCAAAAGGACGTGCCGGAAGACGCAAGGCTCAAGATTTCGGCCGCCGCGCAGGCAGCCCTGAAATCACCACAGGCGCTTGAATTGATCGCGCAGACCGGCGTGCTGATCTACTGGCAGGACCCGGTCCAGTCCGAGAAGCAGATCGAGGAAGACAGCGCTGCGTTGGCAAAAATCGCGGAACTGATCGAACAATAAGCGGTTCCCGCCGGCCGGGCCATGTGTCCGGCCGGTTCCTTGAAGCCTGAGGAGGGGCGTGGCGTGGCGCGCATCAAGACGCTGCAGGAACTGTTCAGGCGGTACCGCCGGCCCGGCGACATCGTCTTCGCATCCCTGTTCCTGCTGTTTTCCGTGTTTCTTCTGACGCAGATCCCGGCCGAGACGGCCTGGACCAAGCGCACGCAATGGTTCGCGCAGCCACGCCTGTGGCCGTCCATCGGTATTGGCGGCATGGTGCTGTTCTCAGCCCTTCACTTCATCGGTTCGCTCTGTTCGGAGCGTATTCCGGGCCGCTGGCGCGAGGTCGGGTTCTGGCTGAAGTCCCTGGAATATGTGGCCTATTTCCTGATCTATGTCGTGCTGGTACCACAGATCGGCTACCTGCCGGCAACGCTCGCCTTCACGATCTTCCTGACCTTCCGGGTCGGTGAGGCGACGCCCCTCAACCTGGCCGCGGCTGCCGTCTTCAGCGTCGCCGTCGTTCTGATCTTCCGGGCCTTCCTGCAGGTCAAGATTCCGGCCGGCCGCATCTACGAGGCGCTGCCGGACGGCATCCGCGCCTTTGCCCAGATCTATCTGTGAGGCGAGAATGGACCTGATCCTCTCCAGCCTGTCCATGCTTGCCCATTGGGACGTGCTTGCCGCGCTCCTGATCGGTTCCATCGGCGGTGTCATCATCGGCGCGATCCCCGGGGTCGGTGCCCCGGTTGCCATCGCGATCCTGCTGCCGGCAACCTTCGCCTTCGAGCCCATCGTCGGCCTGACCCTCTTGCTCGGTGTCTATGGCTCCTCCATGTATGGCGGCGCTATTCCTGCCGTCTTGATCAACACGCCGGGCACGGCGGTCAACGCGTTGACCACCTATGACGGTTATCCGATGACCAGGAAGGGGCAGGGCCACAGGGCGCTCTCGCTTGCCTATTCGGCGTCCTTCTTCGGCGGTCTCTTCTCGATCCTCTGCCTCATCGTCCTGTCGCCGGTGCTGGCGATGATCGCGCCGCATTTCGGCAGCCGCGAGATCTTTCTCGCCGCCCTGATGGGCATCATCCTGGTGGTCGTCGCCCACCGGGGCCAGGTTTTCGCCGCCGGCATGCTGGCCTCTTTCGGCATCTTCATCAGCACCATCGGCCTGGAGCCGGCCAAATACACCAAGCGCTTCACCTTCGATCAGAGCTGGCTGACCTCCGGCGTCGATCTGATCGTGGTGGTGCTCGGCCTTTTCGCCATATCACAGGCGCTCCTGCTGCTGGTCGACAAGGAACATCATCCCGGCTCGGCCAAGGTCGAGGGCAGCCTCTTCACGGGCCTCAGGGAAGTCTTCGGCTTCAAGCGGATCGCGACCGTCTCCTCCTCCTTCGGTGTTCTGATGGGCATGATCCCGGGCGTCGGCGAATTTACCGCCCAGTTTCTTTCCTACACCTATGCGCAGAAGACCTCGAAGACCCCGGACCTCTTCGGCAAGGGCTCTCCGGAAGGGCTGGTCGCCTCAGAAGCCGCCAACAACGCGGTGCCGGCCGCAGCAATGATCCCGCTGCTCGCCCTCGGCATTCCGGGCGAGGCCCTGACGGCGATGATGCTGTCGGTCTTCTACGTGCACAACGTCGTGCCCGGCCCGCAGCTCTTTCAGGGACAGCTTGATTTCGTGGTCGCGCTCTACCTGGCGCTGATCCTGCTCAACCTGATCGTGATGCTGTTCCTGCTGTCTTCGACGAAGATGCTCTTGAAAATCATCCAGATCCCGACGCGGTTCCTGGGCGTGACCATACTGACGTTGTCCTTCGTTGGCGTCTTCTCGCTCCGCAATTCGATCACCGACTGCGCAATCGCGGCGGGCTTCGGCATTTTCGGTCTGGTTCTGAAGCGGCTCAACCTGCCGATCGTGCCGATCATTCTCGGCATGGTGCTCGGCGGCATCATGGAGGTGAAGCTGCGCAGTGCCATGGCCCGCGTCCAGACACCGCTCGACTTCATAGACCGGCCCATCGCCGCAATCCTGTTTGCCCTGATCCTGATGATCCTCGCCCTGCATGTGCGCGCCGTCATCCGCGAGCAGAAGGCGCGCCGGCAGCGTGATCGGGAAGACACAAGATCCGATCTTTCAACCCAGCAAGGATGACAGCCAAGATGCTTGACCAGGCCGCAATCGATGCGCTGCGCGGATTGACCGTTGCCGAACAGGGCCACTTCATCGACGGCAGGTCCGTGCGCTCGCTGGACGGCTTGACGCTGGACGTGCTGTCGCCCATCGACGGCAGACCCTTTACCCGGATCGCCAGCGGCTCGGCGGCGGATGTCGGCCGCGCCGTTGCTTCGGCCCGTCAGGCTTTCGAGGACGGCCGCTGGTCGCGCGCCGCACCAAGCCACCGCAAGGCGGTGCTGCTGAAGCTGGCAGAGCTGATAGAACGCGACGCGTTGGCCCTGGCTGTTCTGGGCGTGCGCGACAACGGCACCGAGATCACCATGGCGCTGAAGGCCGAGGCGTTCTCCGCAGCCGCAACTTTCCGCTACTACGCGGAGGCCGTCGACAAGGTCTATGGCGAGATCGCACCGACAGCGGACAATGTGCTCGGGCTGATCCACCGGGCACCGGTCGGCGTTGTCGGGGCCATCGTACCCTGGAACTTTCCGCTGATGATCGGTGCCTGGAAGATCGCCCCGGCGCTGGCCATGGGCAATTCCCTCGTGTTGAAACCAGCGGAGACTGCTTCCCTCAGCCTGCTCAGGATCGCGGAACTGGCCACTGAGGCCGGCGTGCCGGACGGGGTCTTCAACGTGGTGACCGGTCCGGGAGCGGTTGCCGGCGAAGCGCTGGCGCTCTCCATGGACGTGGATATCCTCGTCTTCACCGGCTCCGGCGCGACAGGGCGGCGGCTGCTGGAATATTCCGCCCGGTCCAACCTCAAACGCTGTTATCTGGAACTGGGCGGCAAGTCGCCCAACATCGTGTTTGCCGATGCTCCGGATCTTGCCAAGGCGGCCAAGGTCTCGGCTGCGGGCATCTTCCGCAATTCCGGCCAGGTCTGTGTCGCAGGGTCGCGGCTGCTGGTGCAGGAGGATATCCATGACGACTTTGTCGCCGCGCTCTGCATGGAGGCGGAAGCGCTGAAGGTCGGCGATCCGCTCGATCTCGGCAGCCAGATCGGCGCCGTACATTCGCTGTCGCAGCTGGAAGCCGATCTGAAGTTTGTCGGCATCGCGGAAGCGGAAGGCGCCGAGCGGCGCACCGGCGGCGGCCGGATCCTGACCGAAACCGGCGGTTACTATATGGCACCGACTGTCATGACGGGCGTCAAACCCGGCGACACGATCTCCCAGAAGGAAGTCTTCGGACCTGTGCTGGCGGTGACCGCCTTCAAGGACGAGGCGGAGGCGATCCGGATCGCGAACGGAACCGAATACGGGCTTGCCGCAGGCGTCTGGACGTCCGATCTCGGCCGTGCCCACAGGATGATTGCCGGTGTGCGGTCCGGTGTCATCCACGTGAACACCTATGGCGGTTCGGACCTGACGGTGCCGCTTGGCGGCATGAAGCAGTCCGGCAACGGCCACGACAAGTCGCTGCATGCGCTCGACAAATATGTCGACCTGAAAACCGCCTGGATCCAGCTCTGAGACCTGACATGACCAAGACCATCCTCTCCATCGGCACCTACGACACCAAGAATGCGGAGCTTGAATTCATCGAGAAGACCATCCGCGACCAGGGCGGCGAGGTGCTGACGATGGATGTCAGCGTGCTCGGCGATCCGGTGAAGCCGACCGGTATCTCCAAGCATGACGTTGCCCGTGCGGGCGGCATGAGCATCGAGGAGGTGATTGCGCAGGGGGACGAGAACAAGGCCTTTCAGGTGATGGCGCGCGGGGCGGCCAGGCTGGTCGCGGAAGGCTACGCGCAGGGCCGTTTCGACGGAATGATCGCGCTTGGCGGCACCATGGGAACGGATCTGGCGCTCGACTGCGCCCAGGCGCTACCGATGGGCGTGCCGAAATTCATCGTTTCCACCGTCAGCTTCTCACCGCTGATCCCGCCGGAGCGGCTGGCGCCCGACATCCAGATGATCCTCTGGGCGGGCGGGCTCTACGGGCTCAACGAGATTTGCAAGTCGTCGCTCGCGCAAGCCGCGGGCGCAGTTCTGGGTGCGGCAAAGGCGGCGCAGATGCCGGACCGCTCGAAACCGCTGGTCGGCATGACCTCGCTCGGCTCGAGCTGCCTTTCCTACATGAAGCTTCTGAAACCAGCGCTGGAACAGCGCGGTTATGAAGTTGCCGTGTTCCATTCCACCGGCATGGGCGGCATGGCCTTCGAGAGCTTGGCACGGGAAGGGGCCTTCTGCTGCGTCATGGACTTCTGCCTGCAGGAATTCGGCAATCTGCTCGCCGGCTCCCTCGTCAGCAGCGGCCCGGACCGGCTGACGAACGCGGGCCGCAACGGTACGCCGCAGATCGTGGCGCCTGGTGCGCTGGACCTTGTTGACTTCGCCGGCTGGCAGGAGATCCCGCCGCAATATGCCGATCGGCCTTTCCATGAGCACAACCGCCTGATCAAGAGCAGCGTCTTCAATGCGGACGAGCGCCGGCAATGGGCTGGAGAACTTGTGAACCGCCTGGAAGCGGCAACGGGCCCGGCCCACTTCCTGCTGCCGCTCGGCGGGATCGAAGCCTGGGACAGGGAAGGCGAGGAAGCGCACGATCCGGAAGGTCTGGCCGCCTTCATTGACGAGATCCGCAAGGTCGCGCCCGGCCGCATCCAGATGAGCGAGATTGACGCCCATATCAACGAACAGGCGTTTGCGGATGCAGCTCTCCAGGTCTTCGACGGCTGGGTTGACGCCGGGATTGTGCCGGCGGCGTCATAAGAGACCGCAATCACTCCGGTTTGTTGACGTCGACCGCTTTCATGCCGGCATTTGCAGCAGCTTCAAGCCCTTGGGGACTGTCTTCGAACACCAGGCAGCTCTCGGGGTCAACCTCGAGGCGGTTTGCCGCTTCGAGAAACAAATCCGGTGCCGGTTTCGGACGGGCGACATCGTCGATGGTGACCACTGTGTCGAAAAGGGGCAAGAGGCTGGTCTGCTTCAGGGAAGCCAGAACCACCTCCCTGGGACCGCCCGAGGCGACCGCCATTGGCAGACGGCCCTGGAAGCGCCGGGCAATGGCGCTGATCCGTTCAATCTCGCTGACCTCATGCATGCGCTTCAGCACAGCCGAGCGCATTTCGAGGACGGCCCGTGCCCGATCCAGCGTCACGCCGTGTTCGGCCTCGTAGTCGTCCAGAAGCACGTCTTCGGACATGCCGGCACGCTCGTGATACCAGGCGGGGTCCATGCTGTGGCCGACTGCGCCGAAGGCGTCCCGCCAGGCACCGGCATAAAGGGTCGGCGTTTCGACCAGCGTGCCGTCGCAATCGAAAATCAGGGCCTTGGCCGCCGTCAGCAGAGCGTCGAGGGACTGCATGTCAGAGGCCTTCAACGAGGATTGCGCGGAAGTCGTTCACATTGGTGAGGGTCGGGCCCGGAACGACCTGGTCGTCCAGCTTTTCAAAGAAGCTGTGGCTGTCGTTGTCGGCAAGGCTTGCCGCCGGATCTATGCCCCGGGTCTTCGCCTTGGCAAGCGTGTCGGGGGCAACGAGGGCTCCGGCAACATCCGCGGCGCCGTCGACGCCGTCGGTGTCGCAGGCAACAGCGTGAATGCCGGGCTGGGCTTTCAGCGCGACGGCGAGCGACAGCGCATATTCCGCGTTCGGGCCGCCGCAGCCCTTGCCGCGCCGGGTCACGGTGCATTCACCGCCCGAAAGCAGCAGCAACGGCTTGTCGCCGGGTTTCATGGCCTTTTGGCGGGCAAGCGCCAGCGCGGCATGGTCTGCGGCGACATCGCGGGCTTCGCCCTCGATGGCATCGCCGAGGATTTCAACTTGAATGCCGTCCGCTTCGGCGAGCTTTGCCGCGGCTTCCAGCGACAACGACGGGGCGGCAACGATCATGTTTTCGACACGGGAGAGTTTTTCCGCACCCGGTGCCAGGACGCCTGTTGCCTCTTTCAGGACAGCCAGAACCGAATGCGGGACGTCCATGTTGTACTGCTCGATCACGGCAAGGGCATCGGCCGGCGTCGTCTCGTCGCCGACCGTCGGGCCGGAAGCGATGAAGGCCGGGTCGTCGCCGGCAACATCCGAGATGATGAGGGCGGTCATGCGCGCCGGATAGGCGGCGGCGGCCAGCTGGCCACCCTTCACCCGGCTGACATGCTTGCGCACGGTATTCATGTCGGTGATCGGTGCACCGGAGGAAAGCAGCGCTTCGTTGAGGGCCTGCAGATCGGTCAGCGTTATGTCACCTGCGGGAGCTTCCAGTAGCGCCGAGGCGCCGCCTGAAATCAGGGCGATGACGTGGTCGGCTTCGTTCAGCGTTTGCAGCAGGTCAAGGAGGCGGCGTGTGGCGTCGAGGCCGTTCTGGTCCGGAACCGGATGGGCGGCTTCAATGATTTCAATGCCTTCGCAGGGACGGGCATAGCCATAGCGGGTGATCACCAGGCCCTCGATCGGACCCCAGGCGCTTTCGACCGCCTCCGCCATGCGGGCGGAGGCCTTGCCGGCACCGATCACGATGGTTCGCCCAGGCGATTTTTCCGGCAGGAAGGCAGGCACGCACTTCATCGGGTCCGCCGCCGCGACGGCGGCATCGAACAGACGGCGGAGCTGTGCCTTGCGGGATGTGTTCTGCATCAATCGATCCCCAGGGTCGATTGCCGCGGAACCAGCTCGACCGGATAATGGTGTGTGTCGGGTGGACGGGTGCCGTCGACGATCCACGCCAGCATCGCCTCGGCGGCGTTGCGGCCGAAACGGGCCGTATCACAGCGAACCGAACTCAGACGAGGATAGGCGAGCGAGCATTCCTCGATATCGTCGAAACCGACAATCCTGAAGTCCCGTCCGACCTTGACCCCGAGTTCGGCAAAGCCGCTGAGCATGCCAAGGGCGACAAGATCCGAGAAGCAGATGGCCGCTTCCAGATCCTTGTGCTGCTCATGGATCTTCAGGGCGATGTCCCGGCCGAACTGGCGTGAGGGCCGGCCATGGAAAACGGTAGGTGCCAGGCCGTTCGCGGCCATCACCTTGCCGTAACCGGACATGCGTTCCAGGGTGATCGGCCGGTCGGCAAGTCCGCCGGCAAAGGCGATCCTGCGGCTGCCGGTTTCAAGCAGGTGCGCGGTCGCCGCTTCGCCGCCGAAGGCATAGTCGTGCGAGGCAAACGGAAAGAGGTCGGTGCGTTCATCGAGTTGCCGCAACACCTGCATGGTCGGGATGCCGGCCCGCTCGATGCGATCAAACGGATTGTCCGCACCGCCATAGGTGGGCGAGATGACGAAGGCGGAAACGCCGTGCTCGATCATGCTGTCGATCACCTGTGCCTGGATGTCCGGGTCTTCGTCCGTATTGGCGATCACCGTCGAATAGCCCTTGCTGGCAAAGGTCATCTGGGCACTGGCGGCAAATTCGGTGAAGAACGGGTTGCGCAGGTCGTTGATGATGAGGCCGATCAGACCGGAGGCGGCGCCGCGCAGGCCCGCCGCCGAGCGGTTATAGACATAGCCGAGGTCCTCGATGGCCTTTGCCACTTCGTCCCGGGTTGTCTGCTTGACCAACGTGGAATTCTGCAGCACCAGCGAGACGGTGGATTTCGAAACCCCCGCCTGCCTCGCGACATCCAGAATTGTCGGCCGTTTTCTCATTCCCGCCTAACCGATCCCGTGCAGCTTCAAGAGCAGCCCCATACGTTCTTCCGCCACCTCAGGCTTTGACAACAAACGGGAGCGATCCGCAAGGCGATAAACCTCGCAATAGTGAGTGATTTCACGCGAGGACTGGAAACCGCCCGGCATGATGAAGTGGCTTTGCGCGTCGTTCAGCCAGGCCAGGAAGGCGATCCCGGCCTTGTAGAAGCGGGTCGGGGCCTTGAAGATCTCGCGGCTGAGCGGCACGGTCGGCGCGAAGAGGGCATGGTATGTCTCCATGTCACCCTCCGCCAGGGCTTCCAGCGCCTGGCTTGCAACCGGGGCGATGGCAGCGAAAGCTCCAAGCAGCGCATGCGAATAATTCTTGCCGTCTCCGGCGATCAGATCCGCATAGTTGAAATCGTCGCCGGTATAGAGCCGGACCCCTTCGGGCAGGCGTGCACGGAAGGCTTCTTCATGGGCCTGGTCGAGCAGCGAGATCTTGATGCCGTCGACCTTGGCCTTGTGGCTCTCGATGATCGCGAGCACCGCGTCGGTCGCGGCTGCGACATCGGTGGAGCCCCAGTAGCCGGTCAGCTCCGGATCGAACATGTCGCCGAGCCAGTGCAGGATCACAGGTGCCTCGGCCTGCTCGATCAGCTTCGCGTAAACCTTGGCATACTCGTCCGGGCCGGCCTTGATTGCGGGAAGCGCGCGGGTCGCCATCAGGATCGCCTGGCCACCTGCCGCCTCGATGGTTTCCAACTGAACGGTGTAGGCCGCGACGATATCATCGACGGTCTTCAGGTCGGCGAGCGGCACGTGATCTGTTCCCGCACCGCAGGCGACACGCGGCTTCAAAGGATGGGCCTTCGCCTCCTTCATTGTGCGTTCGATCAGTTCCTTTGCCGTCAGCCAGTCGACGCCCATGCCGCGCTGCGCCGTGTCCATGGCTTCCGCCAGACCCAGGCCCTGGTCCCAGAGCCAGTGGCGGAACTTGAGCGTATTTTCCCAGTCGACCGCCGGCCTGCCGACCCAGGGGTCGCGCTCTCTGAGAGGGTCGGAGACGACGTGAGCGGCGGCAAAGGCGGTGCGGGTCAGGGGGACGCGCGGTGCGCGCGGAATGAGGGCTTCACCGGTGAGGCTGTAGGGTTCCAGCCGGTTGTCATAAGTGGGCAGGGTCAGCATGTCGGGCTCCAGCAAGAAGGTCCGGCGGTCACGCCGAAAAGGGGATATCCAGGACGAGGATGCCGTCGATGCCGCCTATGGCATTGGCAACCAGCTTGGCGCCGAGCGCCTTGTGGTCCGGATGGGTCTGGTAGGCTTCAAGCGCGTCCCAGTCGTCGAAGTCGACGGTGAAGCCGTGCATGTAGCCGCGTTCGATCTGCTCCGGGCTTTCGCTGCGGCCGGAGACGATCTCGCCGATTCCTGCGACCTGGTCGCGAACCGTCTTCAGCTCTGCAAAGATGCCGGCAATCAGCTCCTCGGAAGTCTCTGGCCTGAATTTGATGAGAACGATGTGGCGGATCATGAAAGAGCCCCTGGATCTTGGCGGATCATGTCGGCGGCCTTTTCGCCGATCATGATGGCTGCGGCATTGGTGTTGGAGGAAACGACCGTCGGCATGATCGAGGCATCGGCGACGCGAAGGCCTTCGATACCGTTGAACTTCAGGCGCGGATCGACGACAGCCTTGTCGTCGGCGCCCATGCGGCAGGTGCCGGCCGGGTGGTGCGAGGTCTTGGAGTGCTCGCAGATGAAGCGGAAATAATCCTCGTCCGTCTTGACGCCCGGCCCTGGCAGGCGTTCGGCCTTGATGAAAGGCTTGAGCGGGGATTGCGCCAGGATTTCCTGGGTCAGCTTCAGACCGCGGATCGACATTTCCCGGTCCCGCGGGTCCTGCAGGTAGTTCGGATCGATCAGCGGCGCGTCGGCCGGATTGGAACTCTGGAGGCGCACGCTGCCGCGAGATCGCGGGCGGAGGTAACAGGAATTCAGCGTCACGCCGCCGTCCGGCATCGCGGCGACGCCGGATTCAATGCCGGTGCCGAGGCCGAGATGGAATTGCAGGTCCGGCGAGCGGGCTTCGGGGTCCGCATACCAGAAGCCGCCCGTCTCGAAGAGGCTGGAGGAGACAGGCCCCTTTCGCGTCAGCAGGTATTGCAGCCCGGCCAGAACCGACAGATGCGGCTTGGCGAAGCGGTCGTAGGTATGGGGGCCGCTGACCTCGCAGATGCAGTAGAGATCGAGATGATCCTGCAGGTTGGCGCCGACTTGCGGCTGATCGAGGACGACGTCGATGCCGAGCCTCTTCAGGTCATCCGCCGGGCCGATGCCGGAGAGTTGCAGCAGCCGGGGCGAACCGATGGAGCCGGAGGAAAGGATGACTTCGGACCCGGCGGTCAGGCGCGTGCCGTCGATCATCTCCATGCCGGTCGCCCTGCCGTTTTCAACGAGGATCCGGCGCACCTGGGCGTTGGTTCTGACGGTAAGGTTCGGCCGGTTGCGGTTTGGGGCGAGAAAAGCCATGGCAGCCGAAGAACGGCGGGCGTTTCTCTGGGTCAGCTGGTAATAGGCGACCCCGTCCTGCTTTTCGCCGGTGATGTCCTCGTTCTTCGGAATGCCGAGGGCGCGTGCGGCTTCGAAATAGGCTTCGCAGATCGGTAGAGGGGCGCAGGGTTTGGAGACACCGAGCGGGCCGCCCTTGCCGTGATAGCGGTTGTCGTAGGTGTCGTTGTCCTCGGACTTGCGATAATAGGGCAACACGTCCTCATAACCCCAGCCTTCGCAACCCATCTGGCGCCATTCGTCATAGTCGAGGGCATTGCCGCGGGTATAGATCTGCGCATTGATGGCCGAGCCACCACCGATCACCTTGGCCTGGGTATAGCGGAAGACGCGGCCGTTCATATGCTTCTGCGGCACCGTGCTCCAGCCCCAGGAGCCGATGCCCTTGGTCATTTTCGCAAAGCCTGCGGGCAGATGATAGAACGGGTGCCAGTCGCGTCCGCCCGCCTCCAGCAGCAGCACGGAGACGTCCGGATTTTCGGTTAAACGCGCAGCAACAACCGAGCCGGCGCTGCCACCACCGATGATGATGTAGTCGTAGCCTTTATCCATTTGAATTCTCTCAGAACAATTCGTTCTAAAGCCGTGGGATTGACAGTCCGCCGTCCACCGCAATGGTCGTTCCGGTCGCAAAGGCCATCTGGCCGTCCGCGATCGGGACAATGATCGAGCCGATATCGGCTGGTTGGCCCCAGCGGGCCGCAGGTACCAGACCGCCTTCGATCCGGGCCGTGTATTTGTCCTTAACCCCGGCGGTCATGCCGGTCTCGATGATGCCGGGCCGGAGTTCGAAGACGCCGATGCCATGCGGCGCAAGACGCACGGCAAAGAGATCCGCCATCATTGCCGCGCCTGCCTTCGACAGGCAGTATTCCGCCCGCTCGATGGAGACCATTTCGGCGCTGACCGAGGTGATGAAGCTCATCGAGCGATAGACGTCCGAGTGCGTCGCCAGCATCCGCCGGGCGACTTCCTGGGCTAGGAAGAAAGCCCCGCGCAGATTGACGCCAAGGACGAAGTCGAAGTTGTCCGCCGTCAACTCCAGCATGTCGCCGCGAACTTTTGCCGGGACACCCGCGTTGGAGACGAAGGCAGTGACCGGACCGAGGTCCGCTTCGATCCGGTCGAGCAGGGCCTTGCACTCGCCGATCTCCAGGAGGTCATGCCGGAAATAGGCGGCCTTGCCGTCAAGGTCCTTCAAGGCATCGGCGACTTCCGGTGCGCTCGCGTCTTCCTGGGCGACAAGCGCAATCCGGTAGCCGGCGGCAACCAGTGCCCGCGAAATTCCCAACCCGATGCCGCGCTGGCCACCGGTGACAAGGGCAATCCTGCTCATGCGGCGAGGTCCCTCTTGATTGTGTCCGCCGTCCGCAGCGCGAGTGCCGCGACCGTCAGCGCCGGGTTGACCGCAGCTGACGTCGGCAGGGCACCGGCATCGGTGACGAAGAGGTTCGAATGATCCCAGGAGCGGCAGTCCGGGTTCACCACCGAGGTCGCCGGATCGTCGCCGAGGCGCACCGTGCCGCATTGATGGGAAGGCACGCGGCCGTCGAAGAGCCTTGAGAGCACCAGCGGGAAGCCGGCCTCGCGCAGGGTCGCCTTTGTCTTTTCGACAAGCTTTCGATGCGCGGTCATGTTGGAGCGCTGCCAGATCAACTGAATCGTACCGTCCTTCAGCACCACCCGGCTCTCGGGATCGGGCAGGTCTTCCGAAATGAGGTAGAGGTCGAGCGCGTGGCCGGAGATCCAGCGGGCCGCAAATTTCGGCAGCTGCGGCACCTGGATTTTCAGGATGTCCGGGGTGATGCGGCCGAGAAGCTGGACATTGCCGAGCGGCATGCCGTCCTCGCCGTCATCGAGGTACCAGTCGTTGAGGCCGAAGGTCTTCTGGTAGACGGAAGTGTTGCGAAAGCGCGGGTCGATGGCGATCATCGCGGTCGCATTGTGGTTCATGAAGCAGCGGCCGACATAGCCGGAGAGATTGGCAACGTCTGATTTGAGCAACAGTGCTGCCGACTGAACGGCTCCGGCACACAGCGCCACGACGCCCGGTGTCAGGCAGATCTCTTCGCCGTCCTTCCGGTAGATGACCTCGTCGATGCGGCCGGTCTTGTAGGCGGCCCGCAGCGCCGTCACTTCTGCGCCGGTGACCAGGGTCACGTTGTCATGGGCAAGGGCTGCCTTGAGCGGGCAGGTTTCCGCATCCATCTTGCCGCAGCGAAGATCCGGATAGCCATCCCAGCCGGTCTGTCCGGCATCGAGCCAGCGGTCGATATCGACGCCGAGCGGCAAGCTGAAGGGTTGGACCCCCGCATTTTCCAGCCGGTGGCGGGCAAGGCGGATTGCCTCCTCGTCCGGGATCGGCGGAAAGGGATAGGGCTGGCCATGAGGTGGCTCGGTCGGGTCGGAGGCGGCATCGCCGCGAACCTGGAACAGTTGCTCGGCGGCATCGTACCAGGGCGACAGCTCGTCATAGCCGAAAGGCCAGGCGGGCGAGACACCGTCATAATGCTGCAGCTCGCCGAAATCCTCTTCACGGTAGCGGATGAGGACGGCGCCATAGAGCTTCGAATTGCCGCCGACATTGTAGTAGTTGCCCGGCTCGAACGGCTCGCCGTCCGCATCGAGCCAGGTTTCCGGCGCGCGGAACGCGCTGTTGGTGTAGATGCGCCAGGGGTCCCGGGCGGGGGCGTCGTCCGGTATGGAGTAGCCCCGTTCCAGGATGGTGATCTTTGCTCCCGTTGGGGCAAGGCCTGCGGCAAGGGTGGCTCCACCCATGCCGCTGCCGATGATCACGATGTCCGGCGCATTGTTCATGGTTCAGGCGACCCGGTTCTCGGTCTTGGGATCGAAAGCGACCGCCTTTTCCATGTTGAACGCGAATGGGAAGACGTCGCCGGCCTTTACCGGAACATCGGCCCTGAAGCGTCCGGTAACGTCCTTGCCGCCGAGCTGGGTGACGACGAAGGTGTCGGAGCCGGCCGGTTCGGTGATTTCGACAGGCGCATCGACCAGATGGACAGCCTTGGAATTGCGGTCAGCCCCGTCGCTGTCGGTGATCGCTTCCGGACGGATGCCGAGGATGATGTCCCGGCCGATACTGGAGGCGAGCTTGTCGTTGGCGAAGGGGATTGCCGCTGTCTTGCCGTCCGCGAGCGCGACTTCGGCGGCCGGCTTGCCGTCAACGGAGGCGACCTTGGCCGGGAAGAGGTTCATGGACGGCGAGCCCATGAAGCCCGCCACGAACATGTTGGCCGGATTGTCGTAGATTTCCTTCGGCGTGCCGAGCTGCTGCACATAACCGCCGAACATCACCGCGATCCGGGTCGAGAGCGTCAGCGCCTCGATCTGGTCGTGGGTCACGTAGACGATGGTGGTGCCAAGCTTCTGGTGCAGCTTCTTGATTTCGGTCCGCATGTCGACGCGCAGCTTCGCGTCGAGGTTGGACAGCGGTTCGTCGAAGAGGAACACATCCGGCTCCCGCACCAGGGCGCGGCCCATGGCGACGCGCTGGCGCTGGCCGCCGGAAAGCTGGCCCGGCTTGCGGTCGAGCAGGTGGCTGATCTGCAGGAGATCGGACACCTGGGCGATGCGCTTCTCGCGCTCCGGCTTCGGAATGCCGTGCATTTCCATGCCGAAGGAGATGTTTCCGGCAACGGTCATGTTCGGATAGAGCGCATAGGACTGGAACACCATCGCGATGTTCCGGTCGGCCGGCTTGACGCCGATCATGCTCTTGCCCTTGATCGCGATCTCGCCGGTGGTCACTTCCTCCAGCCCGGCGATCATGTTGAGAAGGGTCGACTTGCCGCAGCCGGACGGGCCGACGAGAACCAGGAACTCGCCTTCCTCGATGGAGATGTCGGTCTCGTGAAGAACCTTCACCGCGCCGTAGGACTTGGTCGCCTGTTTGATGTCGAGAAAGCCCATTGTTCTATCCTTTGACCGAGCCTGCCATCAGACCACGCACGAAGTAGCGGCCCGCGACGATGTAGACGAGTAGGGTTGGAAGCGCGGCCATGATCGCGCCGGCGAAATGAACGTTGTATTCCTTCACCCCGGTGGAAGATTGCACGAGGTTGTTGAGGGCAACGGTCATCGGCTGGCTGTCGAAATCGGAGAAGGACGCGCCGAAGAGGAAGTCGTTCCAGATGTTGGTGAACTGCCAGATGATGCAGACCACGGCTATCGGGCCGGAGGACGGCAGCAGGATGCGCCAGAAGATCCGGAAGAAGCCGGCACCGTCGATCTGCGCCGCTCTCACGAGTTCCGTCGGGAAGGCCGCATAGTAGTTGCGGAAATAGAGCGTCGAGAATCCGATGCCGTAGACGAAGTGCACGAAGATCAGGCCCGGCACCGTGCCGGCGATCCCCATCAGGCCCAGCATCCGCGCCATCGGGATCAGCACCATCTGGAACGGGATGAAGCAGCCGAATAGCAGCAGCCCGAACAGGACCGTCGCCCCGCGGAAGGTCCATTTGGTGAGCACATAGCCATTGAGGGCGCCGACAAGGGTCGACAGGGCAACGGCGGGTACCACCATGATGATGGAGTTCAGGAAATAGGGACGCAGGCCAGTCGGCTCGACACCGATCTGGGCCGTCGACCAGGCGCTTTGCCACGGGGCCAGCGTCCAGATATCGGGCAGGGCCATCATGCCGCCTGCGGTAATTTCCGACAGCGGCTTCAGCGAGTTCACCACCATCACGTAGAGCGGCAGCAGGTAATAGACGCAGAAGAGCGCAAGCAGGAGATAGAGGATTACCCGCGCCGGGCGGAGGGAAGAGGATTTCGTCATCGCAGACATCACTTCTTCTCCCTCAGTTCCGACCAGAGATAGGGCACGATGATCGCTGCGATCGTCATCAGCATGATCACGGCCGAGGAGGCGCCGATGCCCATCTGGTTTCGGGTGAACGTATAGGAATACATGAAGGTCGCCGGGACCTCTGTCGCCGTGCCCGGTCCGCCGCCCGTCAGGGCAATCACCAGGTCGTAGGATTTGATCGCCATATGGGCGAGCACGACGAAGGCCGACATGAAGGCAGGCCGGAGCTGCGGGATCACGATGCGCCGGTAGAGGGCGAAGGTGGAAGCGCCGTCGATCTGGGCGGCCTTCATCATTTCGCTGTCGATGCCGCGCAGGCCCGCCAGGAACATGGCCATCACGAAGCCGGATGTCTGCCAGACCGCGGCGATCACGATCGTATAGATCGCCATGTCCCGGTCCTTGATCCAGTTGAAGGTGAAGGTCTCCCAGCCCCAGCCGCGCACGACGGCCTCGATGCCGATGCCGGGATCCAGGAACCATTTCCAGGCAACACCGGTCACGATGAAGCTGAGGGCCATCGGGTAGAGATAAATGGTGCGGATGAAGCCTTCGGCGCGGATCTTCTGGTCCAGAAGGATCGCCAGCAGCAGCCCCAGGATGCAGCAGATGGTGATGTAGAGAACGCCGAAAATCACCAGGTTCGAAACGGCGGTATCCCACGCGCGGATCTTGAAGAGGTTTTCATAGTTCTGCCAGCCGACCCAGCCGAAGCTGGGCAGAATGCGGCTGTCCGTGAACGACAGATAAAGCGTGAATGCGATGAAGCCGTACACGAAGACCGCCACGATGGCGACGGTCGGACTGAGTACGAGTTTGGGCAAAGCATCGCGCAGTCTGTCAACAACGGAACCGCGCGGGCTCGCCGTTTCAGAGATAGACATGTTGAGTTCCCCGACCTAGAGCGCGCTGCGTTTTCTTGTGAAACGCGCGATGGACGCTCTAACTCTATAGAATCGTTTGGCGTGTGGGAATTCTGTCGGTTGCGGTCGAATTCCCGACGATCCGGAGGAAGAGCGGCGGCGGGCCGCCGCTCTTCCGGTTGCCGTTACTTGTTGATCTGCACTGCGTTCACGAGTTCGGCGACGGCGGTTTCGCTGTCGTATTCCCCGTTGAAGTGTGCGGTGATCACGTCGTACATCGCGTTCTTCACGGCTGCCGGGTTGGCGTGGCCATGAGCCATGGAACCATAGAGGTTGCCACTTTCAGCCGCTTTCTTCAGGTCCGCCATGCCCTTCTTGCCGCAGGCGTCGAAGGCATCGTTCGGAACGTCGGTCCGGGCGGGAACGGAGCCCTTGACCACGTTGAAGGCGGACTGGAAGTTCGGCGACAGGATGGCGGTTGCGAGAGCCGCCTGTTCCTTGCCGACTTCCGTACCCTGCGCGAACATCGCGAACTGGTCGGCGTTGAAGGTCACCTGGTCCTGGGTGCCCGGGAAGCGGAAGCAGAGGAAGTCCGCATCCGGCTGCTTGCCGGCATTGAGGAATTCACCCTTGGCCCAGTCGCCCATCATCTGGAAGGCGGCGTCGCCGTTGATGACCATGGCGGTCGCCAGGTTCCAGTCGCGGCCGGAGAAGTTGTCATCCACATAGGAGCGGATCACGGTCATCCGGTCGAAGGCTTCCTTCATGGTGTCGGAGCCGAGGGTTTCCTCGTCCAGTTCGATAAAGGCCTTGTTGTAGAACTCGGGACCACCGGTCGACATCACGACGGCGTCGAAGATGGTCGCGTCCTGCCAGGCCTGACCGCCATGCGCGATCGCGGTCTTGCCGGAAGCCTTCACCTTTTCGAGGGCTGCGACGAATTCGTCCCAGTTCTGCGGCGGCTGGATGCCGAGTTCGTCAAGGACGGCCTTGTTCGCCCAGACCCAGTTGGTGGAGTGGACGTTCACGGGTGCTGCGACCCATTTGCCGTCATACTTGGAGAACTTCTGCAGGGCTTCCGGAACCACATCGTCCCAGCCTTCCATGCCGGCGAGAATGTTCAGGTCGGCGAGAGCGCCTTCCTTGGCCCAGTCGGTGATGTCGAAGCCGAGCATCTGCACGGCGGTGGGCGGGTTGCCTGAGGTGACGCGGGCGCGCAGCACGGTCATGGCCTGGGTGCCGCCGCCACCGGCAACCGGCATGTCCTGCCAGCCGATGCCCTGGCTTTCCAGGTCCTGTTTCAGAACGTTGAGGGCTGCTGCCTCACCGCCGGACGTCCACCAGTGCAGGACTTCAACGTCCGCGGCGGACGCAAGGCTCGTGCTCATTGCCAGGGCGGCAAGGCCCAGCTTCAGCGATTTCAAAGACATCGATATTCCTCCCATAAGGTGCCGATAGGCGTCTCGAGTGCCGGAGCCCGGCAGTCGAGTGTCACGCAACGCTTATTGTAACGTTGCAAACCCGAGTGGTGTCAATGATTTTCCTCGTCTCCGGAAAACGTTGAGTTTCGTTTGTTTTACATCCTATTAAACCCGGCGTTTCGGTTTTGCAGTGCAGCACATTATTCTGTTGTAACGTTTTAAATCGCCTGATTAGACTTGAGCCGGTATCTGGGCTACAACGCCTCGGCTGAAGTGGACGGGCATGACGCGAAAGATCGTTGAAAACACAGGCGAACGTACGGTCGAGAGGATGCCGCGTCCGACCCTGCGTACGGTTGCCCAGGAGGCCGGCTTCGCGGTGACGACGGTTTCGCGCGCGCTCGCCGGCGACCCGCGGATCGCCGAGGCGACCCGCAAGGCGGTCGCCGAAGTTGCCCGCCGGCTCGGTTACGTGCCCAATCGTGCCGCACAAAGACTGCGCACCGGCCGGACCAAGGTCATCAGTCTCCTGCTCAACACGCGCCACGAATTTCTGAGCTTCACGTCCGAGTTTCTCGGCGGAATGTCCGAGGGGCTCGTCGGCACCGGCTATGCCATCACGATCACCGCGGACCGGCTTGGCGAGGACAGGCTCGAAGCGATCCGCAACATCCGCCGTCACTCCCTTGCCGATGCCATCGTCTTCACCCGAACGGAGTGTTTCGATGATCGTGTCCGCTATCTGCTGGAACACGACTTTCCCTTCGCCACCCACGGACGCACGGATTTCACCACGCCGCATCCCTTCGTCGATTTCGACAACGAGGTCTTTGCGCGCAAGGCGGTCGAGCGGCTGGCGGCCAAGGGCCGGCGCCACATATGCATCGTCATGCCGAACGAGCGTTACACTTTCGGCCAGCATCTGCGCTTCGGGGCGCGGCAGGCGGCCGTGACGCACGGTGTGCAGGTGACAATCCCCGAGGGCATCGATCTCGACAGCGAGCCGGATGCCATCGCCTCGACATTGCGCGATTTCCATGCCGGCCCCAACGCTCCGGACGGATATGTCTGCGTCGGTGAGGTGATGGCCCTGGTCACGCTTGCCTGCCTCAACGACCTCGGTGTCACGCCGGGCGAGGAAGTCGATGTCGTCGCCAAGCGGGCGTCGCCGATCTCCAACCATTTCAGACCCCGGATCGAGACCATCGACGAGGACCTGCGCGCAACCGGACGGGCCATGGCACGTGTGCTGCTCTCCCGGATATCCGGTGCACCGATGGAGGACTTGCAGGTCCTCCTGAAGCCTGAAGGCGAGTTCGCGATTTCGGGCTGACTTGGTCATCACGCCACCCAGGGAGCCCGCGTTCTGCCGATGCGCATGGTCACCGTCTTGGCTTCCAGGTATTCCTCCAACCCGTATTTGCCGAGTTCCCGGCCCTGGCCGCTTTCCTTGACACCGCCGAAGGGAAGTTCGGCAAAGCCGTCCATCCAGGTATTGGTCCAGACGGTTCCGGCGCGGGCACGGCGGGCGAATTCCATGCACGTGTGGACGTTCTCGCTCCAGACACCTGCAGACAGGCCGTAATCCGCATCGTTGACGAGGGCGATCGCCTCGTCGAGCGTCCTGAAGGTCAGGACGGAAAGCACCGGCCCGAAGACTTCCTCACGGGCGATCGGCATGTCGCCGGTGACGCCTGCGACAATGGTGGGCTGATAGAACTGTCCGGTCAGGCCGGGAACCGGGAGGGAACCCCCGCCCAACCGGACAGTCGCTCCGGATGCCGCTGCTTCCTGAACATATTTGTCGATCTTGTTCTGATGTTCGGGAGTGATGATCGCGCCGACTTTGGTCGATGGGTCCAACGGATCGCCGAAGGGTACCTTGCGCGACAGCTCCACTGTCGCGTTCAGAAACTCCTCGGCGATGTCCTCGTGCACGATGATCCGGGATCCGGAATTGCAGCATTCGCCTGCGTTGAAATAGACGCCGAACACGACCGCATCGACGGCGCTTTCCATGTCCGCGTCCGGGAAGATGACCTGGGGGTTCTTGCCGCCAAGTTCCAGGGAAACTTTCTTGAGTGTCGGGGCGGCCGCCTTGACGATGGCCTTGCCGACGGCTGTCGAGCCGGTGAAGGTGACCATGTCGACACGCTTGTCCGTCGTCATGGCCGCGCCGACGGGATCGCCGTAGCCGAGCACGATGTTGACCACGCCGGCCGGAATGCCTGCCTCAAGGCAAAGCTCGCCCAAAATCACGGTGGTTGCGGGCGTCATTTCCGACGGCTTGATGACGGCGGTGCAGCCGGCCGCGAGCGCGAAGGGCAGTTTCTGCGTGACGATCAGGAACGGGAAATTCCACGGCGTGATGATCGAGACGACGCCGATCGGCTCCTTCAGGACAACGCCCAGCATGTCGGGGCCGAGGGAATTGTGGCTCTCGCCGTGCATGGTGCGCGCCAGCGAGGCGGCGAAACGCCAGATATCGGCGGCGCCTTCGATCTCGGCCAGGGCCTGGCTGATCGGTTTGCCGGATTCTAGCGTTTCCAGAAGGGCGATCCGCTCGCGTTCGCGATCGATCAGGTCGGCGACCTTCAAAAGCAGCGTTGCCCGGTCCTTGCCGCTGGTCTTCGGCCATGCGCCGGTGTCGAAAGCCTGGCGAGCGGCGGAAACCGCTGCATCCACGTCCGCAGTGCCACCCCTCGCGGCGATAGTGACGACGGAGCCATGGGAGGGCGAGACGCGCTCGAAGGTCGCCCCGTCGGCGCTCTGGCACCATGCACCACCGATCAGGTGACGGGCGTTGAAGGGCTCTGCCGGAAGCTTTGCCTTGCTGATGGAGACGACGTTTAGTTCACTCATGACTTCATTCCGGAATAATTCGGTTTGCGCTTTTCACGGAAGGCGGTGACGCCTTCGGTGCGGTCGTCCGTCGGGCTGATCATGCCGGAGCCGAGGGCCTCGATCATGGCACTGCGGTCTTCACCCACGGCCGCGTGGATCATGTATTTGGCAACTTCCGTGGCGCGCGGCGATTTGCCGGTGAGCTTTTCCGCGATCTCGAAGGCCGTCTCGACCGGGGTCTCGGAAATCTCCGCCGCGAAACCGCAGGCAAGCGCACGTTCGGCTGAGATCCTGCGGCCGAAAAGGGCCATTTCCTTCACCATCGGTTCGCCGAGAAGGCGGATCAGCCGCTGGGTGCCCGACCAGCCGGGCACGATGCCGACGGAGCTTTCGGGCAGGGCGAGGGTCGCCCGAGGTGCCATCACCCTGATGTCAGCTGTCGCCGCGAATTCCAGCCCGCCGCCAAAGGCATGTGCACCAAGAGCGGCAACGGTCGGCTTTGAAAGCCGGGCAAGCCGGTCGAACACCCGATGGCCTTCGCGGACCCAGTGGCGCGCGAAATCGAAGGGCAACAGTTCCGACCATTCCAGAATGTCGGCTCCGGCACAGAAGGCCTTGGCCTCTGCGGCCGTGATGACGACGGCACGGATATCCGAATCGCGTTCCAGTTCGTCGCAACAGGGCTCAACGGCCGTCAGCATTTCCAGCGTGAACGCGTTGAGCTTGGCCGGATTGTCCAGCTTCAGTTCGGCGACAGCGCCGTGGCGGATGAGATGGAGCGCGCTCACAGGCTCAGCTCCATCGGTCCCCTGGAAAGCAGCGCCTTCGGCATCTCGCTCAACGTGTTGGCAAGGCGGACGCGGCCCTTTGAGGCATCGACAATGTCACGCGCCGGATCGATGCCAGGCATGATCTCGGTGGCGATGAGGCCGGTCTCGGTCAGATGGATGACGCAGCGCTCGGTGATGTAAAGCACGTCCTGGCCAAGCTCGGTGGCGCGGCGTCCGGAGAAGGTAACGTGCTCGACATTGTCGACCATCTTGGTGAACTTGCCCGGCCGCTTCACCGTAAGCGCGTCTTCGGTCAGCTCAAGTTCCGCGCCGGCTTCGAAAAGACCGGAGAAGACGATCTTCCTGGCATTGGCGGTGATATCGACGAAACCGCCGCAGCCGGCCGTCAGATAAGGCTTCTTGCCGAGCTTGGAGACGTTGACGTTGCCTTCCAGATCGATCTCGAGGAAGGACAGAAACGACACGTCGAAGCCGCCGCCCTGGAAATAGGTGAATTGCTGCGGCGAGGGCATGTAGGCATCGGCGTTGGAGGCGCAACCGAAGGCAAAGCCCGTCAGCGGCATGCCGCCGGTGGCGCCCTGCTCGATCGCCCAGGTAACGGCCTGTTCCTGTCCTGCTTCCAGCAGCACGCGCGGCACCATGGCCGATATGCCGAAGCCGAGATTGGCGGTCTGTCCGGCTTTCAGTTCCATCGCGGCGCGGCGGGCGACGATCTTCTCGACGCCGTGTTCGGCCAGCGAGAAGCTGGACCAGGGTCGCATGATCTCGCCGGAGATGGCCGGGTCGTAGTTGGTTTCCGTCGTCTGGCGCTGGTCGGGGTCGACGACGATGAGGTCGACGAGGTGACCGGGTACGCGCACATCATGCGGACGGAGCGAACCGGAAGCGGTGACGCGTTTCACCTGGGCAATGACAAGGCCGCCGTGATTGCGCACGGCAATCGCCTGTTCCAACCCGCCGAGATAGGCACCTTCATGCTCATAGGTGAGGTTGCCGCGTTCATCGGCGGTGGTTGCGCGGATGATGGCGACGTCCGGGACGATATTCGGGAAATGCAGCCAGGTTTCGCCGGCAAGTTCCAGCCGCGAGACGATTGGTCTGGCAGCCGCCGCGTCGTTCATCGCGCAACCCTGGCGGATCGGATCGACGAAGGTGTCGAGGCCGACCTTGGTCATGACACCCGGCCGGCGGGCGGCGACGTCCCGGTGCATGTCGAACAGGATGCCGGAGGGCACGTTATAGGCCGCAACCCGGTTCTCAACCAACATCTGCCAGATGGCCGGCATCGGCAGATTGGAGGGGCCGGAGGGGTAGGAGCCCGCGATAATGGTCGAGAGCAGGCCATCCTTTGCGATGTGGTCGATGCCCTTGATGCCGTACATGTCGCCAGCGGCGATCGGGTGCAGCGTCGTCAGGTCTCTCGGGTGCCCATCACGATCGAACCTTGCGCCGATTGCCGCGAGGATCTTGTCCGGGCACCCGAGGCCGGAGGAAGAGGAAACGGTGACGATGGCGCCATCGGGAATGCGGGCGGCGGCATCTTCCATCGAAACGATCTTGGAGGTCATCGTTCAGAAGCCTCCATAGTTGACGGCGACGGCCTTGCCGGTCTGCGCGGCCTCGCGCACGGCAAGCGCCACGGCGAGCGACTTGATGCCGTCGACGCCGTCAGCGGAGGGGCTGCCCGTGCCTGCAACAGCCTTGTGGAAGAGGCCGAGGGAATATTCGTAGAGATTGTGGGTCTCGTAGGGCACCGTGCTTTCGCCATTCGAGGTGACGAGGCGGATCTCGCCGACCGGCTGCTGGGTCATGACGTTGCGGGCGAAGATCGAGCCTTCGGTACCGTGGAACTCGATACCGGTCCCGGCAAAGCGATGGGTGAAGCTCTCGTGGGACTGCACCATGGCACCGGACGGCATCGACCAGACGGACATCACACTGTCCTCGACGCCTTCGCCGAGGCCGGAAGTTCCTGACTTCGCGACCACCTCAAGCGGATCTTCCTGCAAGTGGAAGCGAATGGTGTCGGCATCGTGCACGGTGATGTCCGGAATGACGCCGCCGCCGGCAGAAGCATCGTTGATACGCCAGCCGCGCAGGGTATCCGGCAGATTGACGGCATGGAAGACGCGGGCGCTCAGAACCTTGCCGATGCGGCCGGAGGAAATCAGCTCGCGGATCGCCAGATGCGAGCCGGCATTGCGCAGGTGATGGTTGGTGGCAAAGACAACGTTCTTGTCCTTTGCAGCTCGAACCATCTCGCCGGCCTCGTTCAGCGACATCGCCAGCGGCTTTTCGCACAGCACATGTTTGCCGGCTGCAATGGCGGCGAGTGCCTGGGCGTGGTGCTTTTCATTGGTGGTGGAGATGTAGACTGCGTCGACGGCATCGTCCGCCAGAAGGGCGTCGAGATCGGTGAAGCTCTGCTCGATGCCGTTCTCTTTTGCGTAAGCCGCCCCACGTGCCGCATCGGAACTCAGGACGGACCGGATGCTGGCGCCGTCCTGTGCACGCATCGCATCGATCATGTAGCTCGACGCAATCCGGCTCGCACCGATCAGGGCCCAACGCATGCAATCCTCCCGAGAGATTTTCTTGAATTTTGGAACGTTCCAAAATCTTGTTTGCGACAATTACTGGAACGTTCCAAACGAGTCAAGGGAGGAATTTGTGAGAAAATGGATTTGGTGAGGTTTGGTTGTCCTCTGGCGTGCCAGCTACACCCCGGTCACCCCGGACAAGCGCAGCGCAGATCCGGGGCCCACTCTCAGAACCGCTTGTCGAATGGATCGAACAAGGTAATGCGAGGCCGCACCGGCCATTTCGCTACGACGACCGCTCTGGAAACGAGTGGCCCCCGGGTCTCCCTTCGGTCGCACGGCGTGACGCCGGAAGGAACATGCAAGACAGCCCTGGGGGGATGTGGTTGAGGAGCGCAGTCCCGTCAGAAAACCGCTTCGACCTTCGAAGCGCCTGTATCGGCCTCTTCCTCATCCCTCGGAAACCGCAGCTCGACCGTGGTGCCCGTGCCCGGTTCGGACGAGATTGTCGCCGTGCCGCCGCTTTGGCGGACGAAGCCGTAGACGACGGCGAGGCCGAGGCCGGCGCCGCCTTCGCTGGACCTGGTGGTGAAATAGGGCTCGAAGGCCTTGTCGACGTCCTCGCGGCTCATGCCGATGCCGGTGTCTTTCACCGAGACGATGATGCTGTCCTCCCGAGCGAATGCGCGGACGCGGACTTCGCCGCCGTCCGGCATGGCGGCCGCTGAGTTGAGACAGAGATTGAGCACCGATTGTTCGAAGAGTTCCGGGTCCAGAACCAACGGAGGCAGCGTGTCGTCGAGATCCAGCGTCAGGCTGCATTTGCCGCCAATCGCGATTTCCAGAATGTCGGCCATGCCGCGCAGGACTGAGGAGAGCTCGATGCGGCTGAAATTGATCGGTTGCTGGCGGCCGATGGTCAGCATGCTGCTGGCGAGCGACCGGCCCCGGTCGGCGGCCTTGCGGATGCGGGCGATGTTGCGGCTCTGCCGTTCGCTGAAACCGCCGTCCCTTTCCAGGAGACCGAGGCTGCCGGTGATGATTCCGATGGTGTTGCCGACCTCATGGCTGAGCTGGTGGGTCAGCCGCATGATGCCGTCGAGACGGAGCGCCTTGGCGGCTTCCGCTTCCTGCCGGTCGAGAAGCGTGACGTCACGGGCGAGCAACACGACGCCGTCGTCGCTTTGCCGGCTAAGTGAAACCTCCGTCACCGTGCCGTTGGCAGAGCGATGGCGGACCGAGAAGGGCTCGCTCAAGGGGCGTCCGTTGGGGCCGCCCGGAAGCATGTCGGTGCGGATCTCCGGAACTGGGGCGAGAAATTGGACCAGCGGCAGCTTGCGCGCAGCGCCCTTGTGGCCGAAGAGTTCGATCACGCGCCTGTTCATGGTCACCGGCTCGCCGTCGGCGTCGAAGATGGCGATGCCGTCGTTCATGCTGCGGAAGGTGGAGCGGATCGTTCGGGCCGCGGCTTCCGCGGTTCGCCGCAGCCGGGTGACCCGGTCGACGCTTTCCTTGAAGGCGAGGAAGGCCTGCTGCAGATCAAGCAGCTCGGTCTCGTTTCCCTGATAGACGGGAGGCCCGACATCCTTCTGGCCCTTGGCAAGAGAGTTCATGCCGCTCGACAGCGAGACGATGCCTCTGGAGACGCGGATGACCGAGCGGATCGAGACGACGGCCATGGTCAGGACCAGCAGCGAGGCCACAACGACAATGACCAGCAGCCTTTGCAGAGTTGCGGACGTGGACTGGAAGTCCTTGTTCAGCGTCTCGGTGACGATGCCTGACTGGGATTCCGTTGCCAATGACAGCTCGCGGGCTACGGTGTGCAGCCGAGCGATGGCGCTCCGGACGCCGAACATTTCCTGGAGATAGCTGGTCTGGGCGGCAAAGACGGTCTCATAGGGTTTGAGATCGTCCGCAGGCAGGAGGCCGAACGCGGTTTCGGCGACGTAGCGGCGTTTCAACTCGCCAAGCTGGAAGAGGCTGCCGGCGCTTGATACCGAATGCACGATGGCGTTGAGCCGCTGGCGCGGTTCCTTCTGGTCTGCCGTGTCGGCAACGGCGATCACGCCGAGTGCGGAGGCGACTTCTTCCTTGTAGCGCTGGGCGGTTTCGGCCCTTGCAGCAAGGGCGAGCGTCTGGGCGCGGATCTGGGCGAGGAGTTCGAAAATCTGTTCGTTCGCCGCCCTGTAGGCCTCCTTGCCGGGCGGGTAGTCGGGCAGGGTGCGCAGCAATTCGTCGACCTGGTCCACAAGCAGCCGGCTCTTACCGGAGACCGTATAGGGCGAGGTCGCGTTCATCAGGAACGGGGCGCTGGAAACGAGGTCGGAGACCTGGCGGGAGACGAGCGCGGCATCCGCGAGACTTGTAAAGGCCTGGAGCCCATAGGCGGCCGTTTCTTCCCGCGCCTTCAAGAGCCCGTAGGTTGCGATTGCCGACAAAGTGAAGGCAACGGCGCAGATGAGGGCGATGGCCGCCGGCAGCCGGAAGGCGATGGAGGAAAGGACCGGCCGGCTCAGCATCTCAGGCAAGGTCCCGGTGCAGGATGTAGCCCTTGCCGCGCCTCGTCTTGATATGCTGCGGCAGGTCCGGATTGCGCTCGATCTTGCGGCGCAGACGCAGGACAAGCACATCGACATTGCGGTCGATCAGCCGGTCGGTTTCCGCGCCGAGCTGTTCCAGGATCTTGGTGCGGCTCACCGGCTCGTTCGGGGTCGCTGCGAGGATTTCCAGAAGCGAGAACTCGGAAGAGGTCAGGGTGCGCGAGGGATGCGACTTGCAGATGGCGCGGCGGTTGACGAGATCGATGACCCAATCTCCCAGAAGCAGGTCACTGGGCTCATGCTGGACGGAGATGACATCCTTGTCGTTTCTGAGGGCGGGATGCAGCCGCCGGAGCACGGCCTTGATGCGAGCAGTCAACTCGATGGGCTCGAAGGGTTTGACCACATAGTCGTCCGCGGCGGTCTCCAACCCGAGCACACGTTCGGCGGCGCTGCCGGCGGCTGTCACCATGACGATGCCGATATCGGTCTGGGATCTCAGCTTCTGGGCAAAGACCCGGCCGGACATGCCGGGCAGATTGTGATCGACCAGCACGAGGTGAAAGGCGCGCTCGTTCAGGAGGTGGGCCGCCTCTTCCGCCGAGCGCGCGGCAAGCGGCCGCCAGCCTTCGGCCTCGATGAGATCCGAGATCAGCTCCGCCATATCCGGATCGTCCTCCACGATCAGGATATCGATGCCTTCATTCAACACTTGCCAGTCCTCCCGAAGCACATCATATGCATCGGTGATGGCAATGCAAAGTCTTGTTTTTTCAAGTATTTGTCACTTTTGTAAGTCTTGTAACATTTGTAACCCTTTTCCTTATCCGGCGAAACAACGGTAACCAAACTCCAGTTGCGTGGCCCGCTTCATCTGCCATGCTATTCCTTGTCCGGGGCATTGCTGCGGACTGGGAGGAAACATGAAGTTTGTCACGTCACTCGGAGCGGGTGCGGCCATCTGGCTGTCGCTGTCGCTCAATACGGCTTCGGCTGCGGACCTCAATGTCCTTTGCGCCGTGCAGGTCGAGTGGTGCCGGATGATGGAGACGGTTTTCGAGGAGAAGACCGGGCTTGATGTATCCATGGAACGCAGAAGCACCGGCGAGATCCTCGACCAGGTGCGGGCCGAGCGCGATGCGCCCAAGATCGATGTCTGGTGGGGCGGCACGGGCGACACCCATTTGCAGGCTGCTGGTGAAGACCTGCTGGAATCCTACCAGCCGGCCAACCTCGAGGACGCGCTTCCCTGGGCACAGAATTTTTTCCAGATATCCGGTGGTCAGGCGGCGGGCATCTACGCCGGTGCCCTCGGCTTCGGCTACAATTCCGAACTGCTGGCGAGCCGTGGCGTCGCCGCGCCGTCCTGCTGGAAAGACTTGACCGGCCCGCAATACCGCGGCCTTGTCCAGATGCCCAATCCGAATTCTTCCGGAACTGCCTACACCATGCTGGCGACGCTTGTGCAGCTCCTTGGCGAGGATGAGGCCTTCGATTATCTGGCGGCCCTTTCCGAGAACATCGACACCTATACGGTTTCGGGTGCTGCGCCTGTGCAGGCAGCCGCGCGCGGCGAGACCGGTATCGGCATATCCTTCATTCATGACGCGGTGACGCAGAAGCTTGCGGGTGCGCCGATGGTAATCGTCGCACCGTGCGAAGGCACGGGCTACGAAATCGGTGCCGTCAGCATCGTGAAGGGTGCAAGGCATCCGGAAGCCGCGCGCCTCTTCGTCGATTTTTCGCTGAGCCCGGAGGGGCAGGCGACCTGTGCCGCATCCGGCCAGAACCAGATCCCGGCGAATGCAAGGGCAGCGCTGCCACCGGCAGCGCCTGACATATCGCTGATCCGCATGGTCGACTACGACTTCGCCACCTTCGGCTCACCGGAGCAGAGGCGCCGTCTTCTCGACCGCTTCAACGAGGAGGTGCTGCAGACGCCCAGCCCTGCGGCGACCAACTAGAGGACTGACTTAACAAGGAAATCGGACAGGAAACGGAGCGCATGCGTGTCTCCGGACGGGAAAGCCATGCCCGCTGTCCGCCATCCATCCAGCCCTGAAGGGCTGAAACGGAAGCCTCGCCATCCGGCAAGGCAAAGGCTCAAAAGCCAAAGTGGAGGAAACCATGTCACTGAAACCCCTTACCCTTGCCCTGCTTGCAACGGCTGCGGTCTATACTGTCTCGCCGGCCCAGGCGGCCGGGGATCTCAACGTCATCTGTTCGGCCGATGTCGTCATCTGCGAGCAGCTTCAGGCAGATTTCGAAGCGGCCAACGATATCAAGGTCAATATGGTGCGCCTGTCCTCGGGCGAGAGCTATGCCAAGATCCGTGCAGAATCCCGCAATCCGAAGACCGATATCTGGTGGGGCGGCACCGGTGACCCGCACCTGCAAGCGGCCTCTGAAGACCTGACCGAGGAATACAAGTCCGAAAAGCTTGCCGAGCTTCATGAATGGGCTCAGAAACAGGCTGAAAGTTCCGGTTTCAAGACCGTTGGCGTTTACGCAGGCGCCCTCGGCTGGGGTTACAACACCGAGATCTTCAAGGACAAGGGCTTTGCCGAACCGGCCTGCTGGGCAGACCTCCTGAAACCCGAACTCAAGGGTGAGATCCAGGTCGCCAATCCGAATTCTTCCGGCACCGCCTATACGGCGCTTGCCTCCCTGGTGCAGATCATGGGCGAAGAAAAAGCATTCGAGTACCTGAAGGAACTCAACAGCAACGTTTCGCAATACACCAAGTCGGGGTCGGCTCCGGTGAAGGCGGCTGCCCGCGGCGAAACCGGCCTTGGCATCGTCTTCATGCACGACGCCATTTCCCAGGCTGCCTCCGGCTTCCCGGTCAAGGCTATCGCGCCTTGTGAAGGCACCGGCTACGAAATCGGCTCCATGTCCATCGTCAAGGGCGCCAAGAACATGGACAATGCCAAGGTCTGGTACGACTGGGCCCTGACGCCGGAAGTCCAGTCGCGGATGAAGGACGCCAAGTCCTTCCAGCTGCCGTCCAACAAGGCCGCCGAAGTGCCGCCGGAAGCCCCGAAATTCGAGGACATCAAGCTGATCGACTACGATTTCGCGACCTATGGCAATCCGGACACCCGTAAAGCCCTCCTGGAGCGTTGGGACCGTGAGATTGGCGCCATCGCCAACTGACCCCAACATCCCAAGAGGCCCGCGGGGGGACCTTTCCCTTCCCCCGCGGGTCTCGCCCTCTTTTCAAGATCTATAATAATGGGGTGGCCATGCAGAGTGGCAACATACGGCTGAACGCTCTTCTGGGGCTGGGCATCTTCGCCTTTCTTCTTGTGCCCTGGTACCGGGTCGAGGGTGGCTTCTATGCGTTCGAGTGGCTGTCCGGTTTTCTGTCCTCGTCCGATCTCAAACCCGGACTGCTGCAGATCCTTGCCGAAGGCCGCTTCTGGCTCGCTTTCGCGCTGTTCCTGTTCCTCGCCGGTGGCTGCGCACGCTTTCTCGGCAATGCCAATACGCGCGGCAAGCTGATGGTGGCTGCGGGTACGTTCGGCATTCTTTTCATGGGCCTCCAGGGCCTTGCCATCAGTTTCGGCGGCTGGGCCTGGACTTTTCCGGAAACAGCGTTCGGCGCGCTGCCGCTCGGCCAGCCGGCCATGGGCGCAGGGGCCATCCTGATCTCGCTGATCTTCGTTCTCTACATAGCCTTCGGTCTTGCCGAACGTGGCTTCATGAAGGGCGACGCCTTTGTCGTCGGCTCGATCTCGATCCTGATTTTCCTGGTGACGATCTTCATCTTCTACCCGATCGGCTCGATGTTCGCCGGCTCGGTGCAGGATTTCGATGGCTCGTTCAAGCCGGACGGCTTCATTCGCAACATGCAGGATCCTGCCATCTGGAGCCTCGACTGCGTCATTGGCGGCAACCGCTGCGGCGTTGCCTGGCGCACGCTGTTCCTGGCGGTGATGACGGGCCTCGGCTCGACCATCCTCGGTCTCGCCTTCGCGCTCGTCGCGACCCGCACACGCTTTCCGTTCAAGAAGGGCCTGCGGCTGCTGACGGTCCTGCCGATCATCACGCCGCCCTTCGTTGTCGGTCTTGCGCTCACCCTGCTCTTCGGCCGCTCGGGTGTCGTCACCGAAGCGCTCGACACGCTTTTCGGTATCGAGCCGAGCCGCTGGCTCTACGGTCTCACCGGCATCTGGATCGCCCAGGTGCTGTCTTTCACTCCGATCTCCTTTCTGGTGCTGATCGGTGTCGTGGAAGGTGTCAGCCCGTCCATGGAGGAGGCCTCGCAGACCCTGCGGGCGGACCGCTGGCGCACCTTCTGGCGGGTCTCCCTGCCGCTGATGAAGCCGGGTCTCGCCAATGCGTTCCTGATCGGCTTTATCGAAAGCATGGCCGATTTCGGCAACCCGCTGGTGCTTGGCGGCAGCCATGGCGTGCTGTCGACGGAAATCTTCTTTGCCGTCGTCGGGTCGCAGGTCGATCCCTCGCGTGCCGCCGTTCTCGCAATCATCCTGCTCACCTTTACGCTGACTGCCTTCCTGGCGCAGCGGCTCTGGCTCTCGGGCAAGAACTTCGCCACCGTCACCGGCAAGGGCGACAGCGGTGCCCATGCGGGCCTGCCGAAGAGCCTCACCGTCACGGTCTACGGCATCGTGCTGCCCTGGATGGGCTTCACCATGGTCGTCTACGGCATGATCCTCTTCGGCGGCTTCGTGAAGACCTGGGGTCTCGACAATTCGCTCACCTTGGAGCACTACGCACGGGCTTTTGCCGTGAGTTTCCAGGACGGCGCACTCGTGTGGACCGGCGTAGCGTGGAACTCCTTCTGGACGACGATGGAAATCGCGCTGATCTCCGCTCCGCTGACGGCAGCCGTGGGCCTTTTGACCGCCTACATCATCGTGCGGCAGAAATTCGCCGGCAAGAATGCCTTCGAGTTCGCGCTCATGATGAGTTTCGCCATTCCCGGCACGGTCATCGGCATCAGCTACATCATGGCCTTCAACCTGCCGCCGATCGAGATGACCGGCTCGGCGCTGATCCTGATCGCCTGCTTCGTCTTCCGCAACATGCCGGTCGGCGTGCGCGGCGGCGTTGCGGCGATGAGCCAGCTCGACAAGAGCCTGGACGAAGCGTCGCTGACGCTTCGGGCCAACAGCGCCCGGACCCTGCGCAAGGTGATCCTGCCGCTGCTGCGGCCGGCGATCACCGCGGCGCTGGTCTATTCCTTCGTCCGGGCGATCACCTCCATCAGCGCGGTGATCTTCCTGGTCAGCGCCGAATACAACATGGCGACATCCTACATCGTCGGCCTCGTCGAAAACGGCGAATACGGCATCGCGATTGCCTATTCCTCGATGCTGATCCTCGTGATGATCACGGTCATCGCCGGCTTCCAGCTTCTGGTCGGCGAACGGCGCCTGCGCCGGGAGAACCGCGTCTCCGGCATCGCCAAACCCAACAAGATCCGCATTGCGCAGGAGAAAACCGCATGAGCGACCTCAAACCCGGTTCCGTCGTCTTTGAAAACGTGCGCAAGGACTTCGGCTCCTTCACCGCCATCCCGGACCTGTCGATCACCATCGAGCCCGGCAATCTCGTGACCCTGCTCGGGCCCTCCGGCTGCGGCAAGACCACCACCTTGCGCATGCTGGCCGGGCTGGAACATCCGACAAGCGGGCGCATCCTGATCGGCGGGCGCGACGTCACCATGATGCCGGCCAACGAGCGGGACGTCTCCATGGTCTTCCAGTCCTATGCGCTGTTCCCGCACATGAACGCCGTCCAGAACGTCGCCTACGGACTGGAATCCTCCGGCTTCAACAAACGGGAAGCGCGGGAACGAGCGGAGGAAGGCCTGACCCAGGTCGGTCTTGCAGGCATGGGTCACCGTTTGCCGGCGGAACTCTCCGGCGGCCAGCAGCAGCGCGTTGCCGTCGCCCGGGCGCTGGTGCTGAACCCGCAGGTGCTGCTGCTGGACGAGCCTTTGTCGAACCTCGATGCACGCCTGCGCCGCAGGGTGCGCACGGAAATCCGCGAGCTGCAGCAGCGTCTCGGCTTCACCGCCGTTTATGTCACTCATGACCAGGACGAGGCGCTGGCCGTCTCCGACCGGATCGTCGTCATGAAGGACGGGCGGATCGCCCAGGAAGGTGCGCCGAGGGACCTCTACGAGGAACCGGTTTCGGAGTTCATTGCCGACTTCATGGGCGAGGCCAACGTGGTTTCCTGCGAAGTGGTCGGACGGGACGGCGACGACGCCCTGATCGATATCGGCGGGCTGCAGCACAGATTGCGGTCCAGGCAGGCGAAGACCGGCCAGGCCAAGCTTGCCGTGCGGCCGGGATCCGTAGTGCTCAACCCCCAGGAAAACGCGGGTCTTGGCGGCGAGGTCCTGACGGCGGCCTATCTCGGCGATCATGTCGAATACGAGATCGAGACGCCGGTCGGAAACTTCTTCGTCATCGACCACGCCGTCGACCGGTCTTTCGCTCCCCGCAGCGCCGTTTCCCTTGGCTTCCGCAACCGCGGTCTCGCCCTGATCGAGGCATGAGATGACAGCACAGGTAATAACCAATGCCCCGTCCCGGGCATCCCTTGACGCGCGCTTCGATCTTGCCAGGGAGATCGCCGACGAGGCGGGCGCGATGGCGCTCGACTATTTTCACCGCCGCAAGGAGCTGACCATCGAGGTCAAGGGTGGTCTCCAGGACGTCGTCTCCATTGCAGACCGCAATGTGGAAACGCTGATCCGGAAGCGGATCGAGGCCGCCTTCCCGCAGGACGGCATTCTCGGCGAGGAACACGGCTACCATCGGAGCGGTAGCGGCTACACCTGGGTTGTCGATCCGATAGATGGCACGTCCGCTTTTGTGCACGGGCTACCGACCTGGTGCGTTTCCATCGCACTGCTGTCCGGAAGCGAGCTTGTGATGGGCGTCATCCGGGTTCCCTGCGACGGTGAGACCTTTGCCGCGAAGACGGATGGTGGCGCGACGCTCAACGGCGTTCCGTTGAAGCTGGACGGAAGCCTGACGTTGGCAAGCGGCCTGACGGGAATCGGCGCCAATCATCATGTGCCGCCGGAAATGGTCGGCGCGGTGATCGCCGGACTGATGGCTACGGGCGGCAACTATATCCGCACCGGATCGGGCGCGCAGATGCTGGCTTTTGTCGCTGCCGGGCGTCTGGCCGGTTTCTACGAACCGTCGATGCATGCCTGGGATTGCCTGGCAGGTTACTGCCTCGTCGCCGAAGCGGGCGGCACCTACCGGCCTTTCCCCCTCGAAGGCGAGGCTATCCTGCAAGGCGGACCTGTGCTGGCGGCGGGGCCCGGAGCCTTTGCCGATCTGTCGGCGTTGGCTACAGGCTGCGAGGACCGATTCCTGTCTGCTTGAGGCCGCGTTGCCGGCCGGGTGAAAGATTTTTCTGAGGCAACCGCTTCGATCTGCCGTGTCAAACCGCTCAACCGGGCAGAAAGCCCGCTTTCGCACGTCTCCTTGCTGCTCATCGCTGCTTGATGCGCCATTTCAACCAAATTAACTGGTCCTGACCCCGGGCGCTCGGGCAAGGCGTGGCGGCAAGAATGAGAAAAAGCTAGTGTATCGGTCGGCGTTGTAGCGTGTAGCGGCAAACAGCATGCATGTGTGACCAAAAGAACCTGACGGAAACGGCCTGTTCCGCAAGGTTCATACACGTCTGCGTCTCTGTTTATTTGTACGTGTTCATGCTTGTCTAACTTAAACGCCTTAAACGAAGGAGACCTGACCCTGGGGAGGGGTGTCAAAACAAGAATGCGGTTCGAAGCGCTCAAAAGCAGTTTTATGGATCTCTCGGATGATCCGATCGCGGTCGGCCACCTTGCTGCCGGTTCAAAAAACGCGCGCCTGGTTTACGTGAACGCGGCATTTGCCAAGGCCTTCGGCCATCTACCCGAGGCTGTTCTCGGCGAAGCGGTGGATCGCATACATTCCCCGGAGGTCTGGGCGGCACCCGGCAAGGTGAAGGTCACTGCTGGCAAGACTCCGCGCTGGACGGTGGCAACCGGACTTGTGCGGGCCGACGGCACGAACGTGCAGGTGAACCTGTCTCTTTTTGCAGTCGCGGACGAAGAAGAAGACGGTCACTATGTTTGCGCAACCTATCGTGTGGCCTCGGGCAGAAGTGAAGCGGCGGCCGTTGCACCCGACACGCCGCGAATACCTTCAGGCACCTCCGCCGAACAGGCCTATGCGCGTCTCGCCGCGGCCTTGAATGCCTACCCGGACCCCTTTGTCATCTATGACCGCGACCTGAAACTTGTCTTCTGCAATGACGGCTATGCCGCTTCCATGACGAACAACCCGGAAGAGCTGGTTGCGGGCATGCATCTGAAGGATGTGCTTTACCTGGCTGTCCGCGACGGCCGCTATCCCGATGCCATCGGCCGGGAGGAAGCCTGGGTGAACCAGATCCTTGCGCCCTCCTTTCTGGAGAGTGCCTGGCAGGACGTCGAACTTGACGGTGATGTTCATCACCGCCTTATGCGATCCCGGTCCAGTCATGGCGACCATGTCGTCATCCGGTTGAATTCGACCGAATTCGTGCGGCAGAAACGCACCGCCGAGGCCGCGCAGGCGCGTCTGATAGCAGCTCTCAACGCCTATCCCGCCCCGTTTGTCATCTACGATTCCCAAGATTGTCTCGTTGTATGCAACGACGCCTACCGGGCTGCGATGTCGAACAACCCCACAGATCTTGAAGCCGGCATGCACCGGACGGAGGTGGCACGCATCGCCATCCGGGCGGGAAAGATCGCCAATGCGTTTGGCCGCGAAGAAGAGTGGATGTCCGACGAGCACCAGGAGGCCGAATTGGAAAAACCGGTCCAGGACCTGGAACTTGCGGGGGACGTGCACCACCGGCTGCTGCGCTCGCGCGTCGAAAATGGCGATCTCGTCATCCTGCGGATGGACATGACCGAACTCGTTCGCCAGCGCCGGGCGCTGGAGGCGACCCAGGACCGGCTGATTTCCGCAATCCGGGCATATCCCGATCCGTTTGCGATCTATGATGCGGAGTCAAAGCTCGTCATCTGGAACCCGGCCTATGCCGAAGCCATGGCAGGCGATCCGGAGGGGCTCACTGCTGGTACAAGCCAGAAGGAAATCCTCAGGACGGTGGCCTGGTCGGGCCGGATACCGGCAGCTGTCGGGCGCGAAGAGGAATGGGCTGAGGAGTATTTCTCGTCACCGGCGCTGACTTCCGCGGGTGTGGAAGATATCGAACTGGCGGGCGACCAGCATCACCGTGTTGTCCGCTCCCGCACCGAAAAGGGCGAGTTCGTCATCCTGCGGCTCAATATCACCGAAGTGGTGCGTCAGCGCCGTGTTCTGGAGCAGAATTCCCGCGAGCTGGAAACGGCGAACCAGGAAATCACCTATATGGCGCTGCACGACGACTTGACCGGTCTCGGCAACCGCCGCTTCCTGTCGCAGCAGTTCGACAGGCTGGCCAGACGCCGGCGCGTGGCCGGAGGTGAAATCGCGGCCCTGCATATCGATCTCGACCGCTTCAAGGCCATCAACGACACGATGGGCCACGCGGCCGGAGATGCGGTCCTTCTGGAAATTTCGCGGCGTATCCGCAATCATGCCGGGGCCGAGGATATTGTCGCCCGTATCGGCGGTGACGAGTTTGTCATCCTGATGCCCGTTTCCGCGGAAAGCAACCGGCCCGAACAACTTGCCAAAACCCTGCTTGCGGATCTGACCCGTCCTCTGCTGCACGACGGCAAGGAATGCCGCTTCGGTGCGTCGGTCGGCCTTGCTCGCACTCCGCTTGCCGCGATCGATCAATTGCTGACGACGTCCGATCTGGCACTCTACAAGGCAAAACGCCAGGGCCGCAGCCAATTGGGGATCTTCGACCGGTCCGACCTTGAGGAGGTTCACCGGAGCAAGGCTCTGGCCGACGACCTTCTACGCGCTGTCGAGGCGGAGGAGTTCGAACCTTTCTACCAGCCGCAAGTCGACGCGAAGACGGGACAGGTCGTCGGCATCGAGGCACTGGCACGCTGGCGTCACCCTGAAAAAGGCATCCTGCTGCCGGGAACTTTCTTGTCCGTTGCGACCGACCTGAACATTGCCGGGGACATCGACCGCTTGATCTTCGAGCGGGCAATCGGTGAGTGCCAGCAGGCTTTCGGCAAATGGTCCAGGCCACCCTCGCTGTCGTTCAATGTCAGCGAGGAGCGGATCAACCGCAACAGCATGGACGCGATCCGGCGGCAGGTTGAGGCCTATTCCGGCCAGGTGAGCTTTGAGCTCCTGGAGACGATCTTCCTTGAGGAACAGGACGACAAATTCCTGAAGCAGCTGGATCAGCTGCGGGCACTTGGCATCGGCATCGAGGTCGATGATTTCGGCAGCGGCCGGGCTTCGGTCGTCGCCCTGCAGCGGATTAATCCGGACCGATTGAAAATCGACCGGCGTCTGGCCTCGCTCGTCACCGGCGGCAGCGGCGGATTACGGCTGCTGCGTTCGATCATCGAGATCGGTCATGCACTGGAGCTCGGGGTAACCGCGGAGGGTGTCGAAACCCGCGAGCAGGCCGACATTCTCGCCAGTCTCGGCTGCGACAGGCTGCAGGGGTATTTTTTCGCCCGGCCGATGGCCTTTGAGGATCTGGTCTGGTTTTTGGGCAAGCGCGAGGGCACTGCGACGGGGTCTTAGACGTTCGATTCGGGAGGTCCTTTACCCTTGACTGTTGTCGTTAAATGGCGCCGTTAGGAATTTTGCGGAAAACAAGTTGGCTAAAAAAAGCCCTGGTGGGTGTTGTTCCGCCGGGGCTTTGACTTGTTACGACCGCGGCTTCAGGTTTTCCGGGTCATAGAGCGGCTGGTAGCCGACACCGGCAACCTCCACTGCGTAAGTCTCGGAGAAATACTCCACGTTCAGCTTGCGGCCGACCTGGCAGTAGTCTTGTGGCAGGTAGGCAAGGGCGATGTTCTTGCCGATGGTCGGGCCATAGGCGACCGAGGTCGTGTAGGAAATGCGGCCGAGGCTGTCGACCAGCGTCTTGCCGGTGTCCGGATCCATGACCGGCATCGCGCCGACCGGATAACGCTTCACGCCGTTGGCATCCGTGTTTTCCGTCATGACGAGGGTGCAGAGCATGGCCGGCTGCTTGTCGCGTTCGCGGTACTCCATGTGCTTCGCCTTGCCCCGGAAGTCGGCTTCCTTGACCTTCGGACGGGCGAGGTCGGCCTCATAGAGGTTGTACTGCGTCAGGAGATCCGCGTTCTGCAGGCGCAGCGACTTCTCCATGCGGCGGGAGTTGGCGTAGGTCTCGACACCTACGGCGATGACGCCGGTGGAGCGAAGTGCGTCCCAGACGGCAAGGCCGTCGCCGTATTTCATGTGCAGTTCCCAGCCCTGCTCGCCCACATAGGAGAGCCGCAACGCCATGACGGACTTGCCGGCGATCTCGAGCTGGCGGATGCCCGCAAACGGGAAGTTTTCCGGATCGAGAGACGCCGGATCGGAGACGACCTTCTTCAGGTTCTCTCTCGCATTCGGGCCCCAGATGCCGATGGTGATGTAGTCGGAGCTGACATCGGTGACGGTGACATCGAAGCCCTTGTCCTCGGCAACGCGCTTTACATAGTGGTAGTCGCGCGGCCCGGCATCGGCGCCGTCGACAATGCGGCAGCGGTCGGCCATGCGGAAGACGGTCAGGTCGGCGCGCACGTTGCCCTCGTCGTCGAGGAAGTGGGTGTAGATGCCCTTGCCGATATTGGCGTCGCCGCCGATCTTGGCGGCGCAGAGCCATTCCAGAAGCTCGACATGATCCGGGCCTTCAACGTCGAACATGTAGAAGTGCGACAGGTTGATGATGCCGCAATTCTCGCTGAGTTCGAGTTGCTCGGCATTTGAAACGCGCCAGAAGTGGCGGTTGTCCCACTCGTTCTCGCGCACCGGTACCCGGTCTGCGTATTTCTCAAGCAGGTGCTCGTTGGCGGCATAGCCGTGGGCACGCTCCCAGCCGCCGAGCTCCATGAAATAGCCACCGAGTTCGACTTCGCGCTCATAGAAGGGCGAGCGCTTGACACTGCGGCTCGTGAGATAGGGCTCACGGGGGTGAACGGCCGGGAAGTAGATCTTCTGGGCTGCTTCGAAGCACCGGTCCTCGATGTATTTCTCGGTCAGCTGGTGCTGGTAGAAGCGGGAATAGTCGATGGAGGCATGGTCGATTTCCGTGCGCCCGTCGGTGATCCAGTCGGCGATCAGCTTGCCGTAGCCGGGGCCGTCCTTGACCCAGATGGCAACGCAGTACCACAGGCCGCGCACCTTCTGGCTCTCGCCACAGGACGGGCCGCCGGCAGCGGAAACCTGAAGCAGGCCGTTGAAGGAATGGCCTTCGTTGTAGCCGATCTCGCCGAGGATCGGTGTCAGCTCCATGGCGCGCTCAAGCGGCTCCATGATCTGTTCCATCTCCAGGTCGCGCTGGGACGGGGAGAGGCGGGCGAATTCCTTTTCCAGGAGGTCACGCGGATGGCACATGCGCGGGTTGGTGGTCTCGTAGTAGCCCCACTCGATCTGGCCGCCTTCGGTCGATTTCGGATCGCCGGTGTCGCGCATATAGGCCGAGTTGCCCTGGTCGCGCATCAGCGGATAGCCGATTTCCTTGCCGGTGCCTTCGAATTCGTTATAGGGCCCGAAGAAGGTCAGCGGATGGTCGACCGGCATGACCGGCAGGTCCTCGCCGACCATGTCGGCGATGAGGCGGCCCCAGAGGCCGGCGCAAACGATGACATGGTCGGCCATGATCGTGCCGCGGTGGGTCTTCACGCCCTTGATGCGGCCGTCCTCGACGATCAGCGACTGGGCGGGCGTGTTGGCGAAGACCTTGAGCTTGCCGCTCTTCTCGCCGGCATCGACCAGCTTTCCGGCAACGGTCTGCGAGCGTGGAATGACGAGACCGGCGTCGGGATCGAACATGCCACCCTGGACCATGTCCTCCTCGATCAGGGGGAATTTTTCCTTGATCTCGGCCGGAGTGACGAGATGGGCGCGGGTGCCGAAGGCCTTGGCCGAGGTTACCTTGCGCTTGATTTCCTCCATCCAGGTGTCGTCGCCGGTGCGCGCGACTTCCAGACCGCCGACGCGGGCGTAGTGGCCCATCTTGTCGAAGAAATCGATGGAATATTGTGTGGTCCAGACCGACAGGTAATCGTGGCTGGTGGTGTAGCAGAAGTCCGAGGCGTGCGCCGTCGAGCCGATGTCGGTCGGAATGCCGGACTTGTCGATGCCGACAATGTCCGTCCAGCCACGTTCGATCAGGTGATGGGCGATCGACGCGCCGACAATGCCACCCAGGCCGACGATGACGATTTGCGACTTGTCAGGAAATGCTGACATCTTTCATTCCTTTTCCATCAACCGGAAGCGAGGGACAGTGTCCATACTCGCTCGCACCTGAATCTCCGCCACTTTTCTTGCGGCGTCGGGCCAGGCGCACGCGTGCCCGGACCCGGTTTCTCGCGGGCAGTATCGCGGTAGACAGAAGGACTAAATAGCGTAATTGCGTCATAAGGCATTATCGCCACGACACGGTATGGAAAAGGAGGGCTGATATCGGTCCGGACGGTTATTTCCGTTTGCTTGCCGGCCTGGATGCATCGAAGGAATTCGGTTCAGCGACCGAAAAAGGCTAGCAGGCGCGCCAAAATGCCTTTGGACGCGGCATTCCTTGCATTTGCGGGTTCTGTCCGGGGCTCGTGGGCGGCTCGCTTTTCCGCAATCTCGCTTTTGCCGGGTGTCCGGAAACGTGTTTCGGAAATGATGCCTTTGCTGACCCCCTTGGCGACTGCCTGCGCGGCGCCCGTGCTGACTGGTGATCTGGGGGACAGAATTCCCATTGATGTTCTCCCGAGTTCTTAACTTCTGGTTGAACTTAAGAGGCGCTGTCGCTCGTTTCAAGTTCCGCCCCGGCACATCCGCATGCAGTGCTTTTGCGGGGTGTCATGCGCTTGAAATAATTGAAGCTTCTATATGGGCAGAGTTCCGGGGACAGCTATGCCTGATTTATACAAGCCGTTTCGCCTCTCCTGCATCCAGAATATTCAGGCGAATGGCGGTCAGCACACCCTCTATGCGACTGTTTTTTATGGCTTCGACCTGACGGATCCGGAGGCGATCCTGAGTGAGGCCGTCTATACGGAAACCGCCACGGGTCAGTTGCCGGCTGGCAGTTTCCTCGACATGGGCTTGCCGAAGGCCGCGCCGGAAGTGCTGATTGCGGGCGAAGCTCGGGCACCGGCCGGGTCGATGGTGAAGGCGCAGGAAATCGGTGTCTCTCTTGGCCGGGTCACCAAGAGGGCGATGGTATTCGGCGACCGGCACTGGGTCATGGATGCCGGCGAGATCCGGATGTCCGACGCCGTGCCCTATGCCGCCATGCCGCTGACGCCGGACCGGGCCTTCGGCAACGAGACGCATCCGGTCAACCCGGCAGGCAGGGGCTGCGAACCGCGCTACGCGATCGACCATTTCGGCTATGCCGCCCTGCCCAATATCGAAAACGCCGATCGACTGATCAAGGCGCTGACGGACAAGCCCGAGCCGGTGCTGTTCGGCCCGCTCGGCCATGAGCACCCTTTACGCAAGTCGAAGACCGGCCTGCCGGGCTGGGACTGGATCCGCACCACCTTTCCAGAGCCGCCGCCGGGCTTCGACCGGGCCTATTACAACATGGCACCCGCGGACCAGCGCTTTGCCGAGGCGCTTCAGGGAAACGAGCCGCTGAATGTCTGGGGCATGTCGGCCGAGCACCCGGTGCTGCGTGCCCGTCTGCCCGGCCTGCGGGTGCGCCTCTTTGCCGTTCATGACAAGCAGGCAAGGCGGATGACGGAGATCAAGACGCGGATCGAAACCGTCTGGATCTTCGGGTCGTCGGAAATCGGCGGCATCTATCATCGCGGCGCGATCCGGGTCGCGGATGCAAAGGCCTCCGACATCGTGGCGCTGATCTTTGGCGCGGAGCGGCTGAGCGACGAACCGCGCCCGGCTGCCTATTATTCGGAAATCTACCGGCTGCGGACCCATCCCACCGATGGGCCGATGCACACGCTCAACGACAGCCAGCTGATGCCGGAGTTGCCCGAGGCGGAGCGGGAGGCGATCGAGGCGCGGGGCCAGGCCTATGCGGAGGAAATCGCGCAGAAGTTCGAAAAGAAGATCCGGTTCGAGCATGCGGAAATGCTGAAGGCATCGAAACTGCCGGAGATGATGCGGCCGGAAAAGATCCTGCCGCCGGTGCCGCGCCTGCCGCTGGCGGCCCCCGAAGATCTTCTTGCCGGCAATGTCGATATCGCCGGTATGCTGAAGAAGCTGGCGGCTTCCGCAAATTCCTTCGGCAACGAGACGGCTGCGGATGCCGCCGCCATGATCTCCCGGCACAAGGCCGCCGGCGTGCCCCTGCCGGAGGGTTTGCTCGATTTCGGCAAGGCGATGCAGGCAGGCCTGTCGGAGGGAAATGCAGGTGCAGCCAGGATGCTGAAGGATGTCGCCAAGGGCAAGTCGATTGCCGGCGACATTCCCAAATACGCCAAGGCCGCCGCCGACATCTCCGCCAAGGCGACGGCCGGTGAAACACCGCCTTATGAGGAAGCGATGCCGGGCGGACTGGACGAAGCGCTTGCCCGGATCGATGCGATCGTCGGCAAGTTCAGTGGTGAGGCCGGAGGAGGTGCAGGCGGCGAGGACCTGTGGCCGCTCGTGCGCGCCCGGGCACTGGCGCTGCCGGAAGCCGATCCGTTCTATGAGCTGAAGCAGACGCTGGAGGCGTTCTCCAGGGAGTTGAAGGAGGCCGGCAAGGCGCCCAAAAAGGGCGAGATGCTGACCGTCGACGACGTGCTCGCCGATCCGAAATTCAAGGTGCCGACCCCGACCGATTTCGAAAAGGTGCTCGCCGAGCTCGGCACCATGCCGGAGAAGAACAAGGCAAAGCAGGTCAAGCTTGACGCGATGCTGGCGGAAAAGCTGCCCAAGACCGCGGGGCACGACCTGCCGCCCTCGCTCGCCCTTGCCCGGGAAGTGGAAAAGATCCCGGTGCCGGAGCCGGATATCAAATCCGTCGACGACATCATCGCCAAGGCGGAGGCGGCGATTGCGCTGGAGCCGGCGAGCTTCTTCGGCGATCTGGACGAAGAGGCAAGGGAGTTCCTGCTCGACCAGGAACATCCCCGAAGTTCCATGCTGGAAGCGGTCTATCCGGTGGAGACCTATACGCCGGAGATCCGGAGACAACTCGGCGACCTGGTCGTGGAACACCTTGCCAGGGGAGAGAGCTTCGCCCGCCGGGACATCGCCGATGCGGATCTGACCGGGGCGGACCTATCCAATCTCGATCTCAACGGCGTCTTCCTGGAACAGGCGATCCTGACCGGAGCCAAGCTGCGTCATGCCAGGCTTTCCGGGGCGGCGCTCACGGGCGCCGGGCTGACGGATGCGGATGCCACCGGTGCCGATTTTACCCGTACGACGCTCTCCGGGGCCGTGGCTGAGCGGGCCACGATGGACGAGACGCAGCATCAGAACCGAACCTGGCAGAAGAGCGAATTCGTCACCTCGCGCTTCCGCAAGGCGACATTCGATCAGATGATCTTTCTGGAATGCAGTTTTGTCGGCACGGATTTCGAGGCCTCCGATTTCCTCAACTGCCTGTTCGTCAATTGCGACCTGACGGGTGCCCGGTTCCGCGGCGCGAAATTCCGCAAGACGATGATCATCGAAAGCGATCTTACCCGGTCCGACTGGTCGGGCGCCCGCTTCGACCGGCAGCTGATGACCAAGGTGAAGGCCCGTGAAAGCCGCTGGAGCGAGGCGAGTTTCAAGCGCTCGACCTTTGTCGGCGGGTCCGATCTGCGGGGCAGCTATTTCGACGGCATGCGGGGGCATTACTCCAGCTTCCTGGAAGCCGACCTGGATGAAACGTGCTTCAAACGCGCCGAAGTCCAGGACTGCCTGTTCCTTGGCTGCAAGATGAGCGGTGTCGACTTCCGCGCGGCCCGGGCCCGCAAGGCCGTCTTCAACGAATCCGTGCTCGTTCATTCCGACTTTTTCGCCGCCGACCTGATGGAGGCGCACTTAAGCCTCTGCGACGCGCGCTATGCCAGCTTCCGCAGGACCAATCTCTATTCGGCAAACCTGATGGATGCCCGGGTGCAATGCGCCGATTTCAGCCAGGCCAATCTCGGCCAGACACTTCTGGAGCTGCCGTCGTCCAATGACACTTGAGGAAATCCTTCTTGCGATTGAATACGGCCGTTCGATTTCCGAACAGGATCTGAGGCGCCGGACCTTCGAGGGCGCCGACTTCACGGAAGGTTCTTTCCTTGCCTGCAATCTCGGCGGGGCCCGCTTCATCGGCTGCCGGTTTGAAAAAAGCGCCTTCATCCGATGCGATTTCCGAGGCGCCCGCTTCGTGGACTGCAGCTTCCAGGACAGCCAGTTCATGCTGGGGCGCGGCGACAGCGCCAACTTTTCAGGCTGCGAATTCAACACCGCAGGCTTTCTGAAGGTGGCATCGCCTGGAGCGGATTTCGCCGGGACGTCGTTCTACGACAGTTCCTTCCTGTGCAGCGATCTCATCGGGGCGTCTTTCCGTGATGCAATCTTCGAAAAGGTTGGTCTTCTGGAAAACAGCCTCGAGCGGATCGACTTTGCGGGTGCTCATATCTACCGGGCGATGATCACCAAGGCAGATCTTCGCGCGGCCGAACTCGGTGGGGCCACGTTCCATCAGGTGCTGCTGTGCGACGGTAATCTGGCTCAGCGGGACCTTTCCGGGCAGACGTTCCGCGAATGCACCATGATCGATGCGGACCTGCAAAAAGCCGTCTTCCGCGGCTCGGAAATGACGCAGACCTCCTTCGTCAACTGCAATCTGCGCCGGAGCGATTTCAGCGAAGCCCATATGCCGATGGCGATGATGGCAGGCTCGAACCTTGCCGGGGCGCGGTTCGAGCGCGCCGAGCTCAGCAACAGCGTCTTTGCCAATGCGGATGTTTCCGCCGTGTCCTTTGCCGGGTCGCGGATGAAGATGGCCGTGTTCGACAACGCCAAATGCGGTGCAGCCCGCTTCGACGGCTGCGACCTGCAATATGGCGACTTCACCAATGCGGATTGCCAGGCGGCAAATTTCGCGAGTGCGAAATTCAACATCACAAAGTTCCACGGCACCAACTTGCACGGGGCACTGCTCGACGGGGCTGCCGGTTCCACGGTGCCGACCGATGAAAAACGCCTCGTTGCCCAGGCATATAACCCCAAAAACGTGATCCTCGACACAGAATTGGAGTTTGCGCCGCCAGTGGGCAAACCGGAGCGGGTTAATAGTTGATTGTGACAAGGGTGACATGCACCGTGTGCACCTGATCTGGCGAGAACGGTCGCCGAAACAAGGAAAGTGCCATGCCGACAGTGAATGCATCCGGACCGATCCCGAGCGTCGACTTTTCGCCGGTAGATCCCTTCATCATGCCGTCGGTGCCACCGGTCCCGGCCGTCATGCCTGCGGTCGGCTTCCGGGCATCCACCATCCCGACGCAGTTCACTTTCTACAGCATCGCCTTCTGGTTCCACACGATGCTGTCGATGATCCCTGCCTGTATCGCGGGTCCCGGCCCAGGCGTGATCTCCGGCCTGCCGATGAGTGCCAGCAAATCCGGCAAAGGCTCCGCAAGGCTGCTGATCCAGGGCCAGCCGGCAAGCCGCGCCCTGATGGACCCGCCGCTGGAAAACGGCCTGACGGTCAATTCCGTCGGCATCACCTCACCCGGTCAGTGCACGCTGATCAACCCGGTCGGCTAGGGAAGGCGAAAAGAGATGGTCAAGACGAAGGCTGCCGCCGACGACCGGACATCGGCCCATATCTATTTCGCCGTGCCCCTTGGCTCGAGTTCGGACGAGTTCAGCGGGCAGTATCTGCGGCTGGAAGAATATATCGGCACGGACGAGGACAGCCATCTGCCCGCGGGTGTTGCAACGTCAGGCCTGACCGGCATCACGCTGTCCGCCAATGGCGTCTATCTCGTGAACGCCGGCACCAGGTTGGTCGAGACCTTTGGCGGTTCCCTTACCGAGAAGATCATGGGCGGCGACCATTCGGTGACGGTGGTCAATGGCGACTGGACGCTGAAAGCCAAGGACGGCTCGGTGACGATCCAGGCGACGGACACCGATACCGACGCCAATATCACGCTGCAGTCCGAAGGCTCGGATCTCTATCTCCACGCCTGGTGGGGCAAATGCACCACCTCGGACAGCCGGGACATCAAGGAAAGCAGCTCGAACAAGACCACCTATGTGCAGCTCTTCGAGTACTCCTCGGTGTTCGGCCTGGCGACGACAGAGCGGACGGCCTTCTCCTTCAGTTTCAATCTGGTCGGTGATGCCTACTTCAAATTGATCGAGGTGAAGGCAACGGCAACGTCTGTGAAGCTCATCGGCGCGAAATATTCCGGCTACTACCACAGCTTCAACATCTTCCAGTTCCTGTCGTTCAAGGCGGCGATGAACTACCGGAAGACGATGATCCTCTACAACAAGATGACCGTCTTTCAGATCTACGTCGAAATGCTGGAAAAGCAGAACGCCATCGTCAAGGACAAGATCAAGGGTGGCGTGACCGAAAATTACGCCGCGGCGATGCGTAAGAAGATGGCCGGCTGCAAGGCCTTTCAGCTGATCAAGATGTAGGCGGGAGGCAGAACAATGACCAATATCTACATGGGCGTCTCGCCGGTCAGCGACGACACGCTCGGCATCGAAAACGGCGTCTACATGCGGCTCGGCTCGTATGTCGCCGATGCTTCGGTGGTCGACGAGGCCAGCCATTTCCCGTCCGTCTATACGGACGGCCTCAGCAGCAGCGAAGGCATCTTCATCACGTCCGCAGGCTCCTACGTTGTCGAAACCAGCGGCGATGCGACGATAGAGATCGGCGGCAGCCTGACGCAGAAGATCCTGAGCGGCAACAGCGACACCACCGTCGAGGCCGGCAACGTCTCGCTGACGATGGAAGACAAGGGGTTTTCGCTGACGGCGAAGGACAATTCGAAGTTCCTGGTGGAATCGAGCCATGTCGACGGCATCACCATCGAAGCGGCAAACGGCAAGGTGTCGAGCAAGGGCGACACCATCTACAACCACACTTTCGGCTCCTATCTGAAGCAGGTGATCGGCTCGACGAAGAAGATCATCAAGGAAACCAGCACCAACGTTTCCGTTGCCTGGACCTTTCCGATCTATCTCTCGGCCGCGGTCAGCGCCAAGCTCTGTTCCATGTCGATCAAGATCGCCGACGCCAGCGAAACTGACTTAAAGATCTCGTCTGGGGGTGCAAAGTTCGGGGTGGTCTATCTCAGCAACAACGTGATCACCCACGATATGGGCTATTCCGTCCTCTACTTCAAAATGCGCGGCATCCAGCTCGAATCTGCGGTCTCCAAGCGGGACCTGTTGGGCTGGAAGAACATCTTCAACGTCGCGTCGATGGATACGGCGATGTTCCTGACGGGCTGTACCAGCACCGTGGAAGCCCATATCGGCATCGAATCAAAGATGCCCGGCACGTAACGGAGGACCCCATGGCTCATATCTTCTATTGGAGTTCCGCCGGTGGCACGAACTATTTCAATGACGGCCACTATCTGCGCCTCGGCACTTATGAAAGCCAGTGGGAAAACGACTGCGCCAATATCAAGGACGGCTCGGGAAACGCGGAAGGCATCTATTTTTATACGGACGGCAAATACACCCTGAAGACCACCGGCGGCGGCAACACCTACCAGGAGATCGGGACCGGCCTGGAGCGCACCGTCAAGAACGGCAATTACAGCTACACCAACACCAGCGGCGATACGGTGATCGAGCAGAACAACGGCAAGGTGCTGATGGAGGCGTCCGGCAAGATCTACATCACCTCCGCCCGCGGCGACGCCGATTCCGAAGCGATCCTTATCAAGGCCAAGGGGCACGATCTCTATTTCCAGCAGGCCGGCTACGCCAAGTATGTCGACGTCTACAAGGAAGACACGATCACAGGGAAAACCCACAAGACCAATATCGGCATCGTCGTGAAGCTTTATGCCGGCGCCAATATCGGCACCTATTCCAATATCGGGCTGAGCTACAAATCCGCGACGGTCGGCATCAAGGAACTGTCCATCGGGGCAACGGGCGCGTCGCTGGCGATCGAGGGCGCCACCAACAAGGACGTGCTCGGCCTGAAGTTCGGCTTCACGATCTTCGCCACCCAGATCGTCTGGCTGCACGAGGAATACGAGTATTACAAGAACGAGCTCAAGGTCTATGGCCGCGAGACCAAGACGGTCAATTGCAAGTCGCAGATCGTCGATGCGGAAGGCAAGGTCCTGGGCGTTGCCAACAAACCCGCGTCGCTCGACATCGGCACGGATCTTCAGGTCTAACATCCGATGGCGACAGAAACAGATATTCCGGACACGATCATGAACAAAACACAAGAAGATGCGGCGCTCGCCGCCACCGTTGAGGCATCGTCAATCGCCATCCCGCAGCCTCAGGTCCTGACGGTCGAAGCCGTGGACGGCGCAAGCTTTCTCGTCTGCGCAGGCGAGGGGGATCGGGTTGCCGCCCGCCGTGCGGTCAGCTGCCTGGTAGCGCCCTTGCCGGGCGACAGGGTGCTGACGGCCGAAGCCGATGGAGCGACCTATGTCCTGGCCGTGCTGGAGCGGTCCGCGGAGGCGTCTCCGTTGACGATCGAGACGCCGGGAGAGCTGGTCCTTTCCGCCGCCCGAGTTTCCATCAGGACCGGGGTCTTCGATCTGGTGGCGGAAGCGGCCAATCTGGTCGGTCACGCCTTCAACAGCCTGTTCCGGACCTCCAAGCGGATTTCGGCAACGGACGAGCTGATTGCGCAATCCTCCTCCGTCAGTGCGCATCAGCGTGTCTCGGTCATCTCCGGTTCAGACGTCCACAAGGCAGGCGTCTTCAGCCAGACCATCGAGACGGCCATGGCCCAGAGCGCGCATACGGCAGTTCTCACTGCCAAGACGGATATCCGGCTGAACGCCGAGCGGATCAATGTCGGCTAGGCCTGGGGTCTGCTCCCGGCTGTCAGCACATATGAAGTGAACGGACGAAATGGCGAACATCAACGCCCTGCTGGATGCGGCGACGAAACATATCGAAAACGGAGCGGTCGAGGACGCCGAGGTGCTGTGCCGTCAGGCGCTCAGCCGGGCGCCGCGTTCGACCCGCGCCCTGAAGACCCATGGCATGTGCCAGATCGCCACCGGTGATCTTGAGGCTGCCATCCGCAGTTTCGAGTTCGTGTTGCAGATGAACCCGGACGATGCGACCGCCTGCTACAATCTGGCCCTGGCGCAGAATGCCCAGGGCAATGCGGATCTGGCGCAGCTCAACTTCGAGCGGGCCCTCAGCCTCGATCCGCAGAACCCGATCTTCCATGAGGCGATGGCGGGCGTCCACGCGCTGAAAGGCGAGATCGAGACCGCTATGCGCTATCTGCTGATGGCGCTGGAATTGCGGCCGGACGACCCGGGCATCCTTGCCAATCTCGGCACGGTGCTGGTGCAGGTCGGCGCCTATTTCGATGCCAGGACACATTTCGAAAGGGTGCTGGAGCTGCAGCCGGAAAACGGCGTGGTGGCGCTGCAGCTGTCGCAGATCCTGCACGGGCTCGGAGATCATGCCGGCGGGCTGGCGCTGTCCGAGACCCAGTATCTGAAGCGGCCCCGGGATCCGGTGTTCCTGGCAGCCTTCGCCCATTCCCTGGCATTGACCGGAGAGCTCGACCGGGCCGCCGACCTGATCGACACGGCGCTGAAGATCGCGCCGGAGGCGGCGAATGCATTGGAGGAATATGCACTGATTTCCGCCTATCGGGGCCAGCCAGACCAGGGCATCGCCCGCATCGCCGGGCTGTTGAAACAGCACCGGGACAACCCGCATCTGTGCCTGCTGATGGCAACAGCGCTTTCCAAGGCCGGCAAACATGCGGAAAGCGTGACGCTGGCGCAGCCCGCCCTGCAGGACCCGACCGCGACCGCCAATGCCCTGACGCTGATCCGGCAGGGTCTTTTCCACCAGGGCCGGTTCGAGGAAGCGCGCGCTCTGGCAGCGGATGCCACGTTCGGCGGCGCGGGCCTCAAGGCGGCGGACGCGGAAGACCCGGACAAGGTCATCATTCCGCTGGAAACGAAGCCGCTCGAAGCCATTCTCTTCGCGCGGTTCCTGGCGAGAGCGGCGGAGACCGGTGAAACGAATACAGTCGAGGCACCGGCGGACAAGACGCTCTATGCCCCCGAACCGCTGATCCCGCTGCTGCAGCGCATGCCGCTCGGCCGGCGGATCGAAACCCTCACCGGCAAGGACCTGTTCAAGGTCGCTGATGGCGATGGAGCCTGTTTCATCGCCAGCTATGCAGCAAGGCCGGAAATCACCGCGTACCGGCCGGAGGAATTCCGGCCGTATCTCGCCTCCGATCCCAGAGCCGACGATTTCTGGCGCGGGTCGCTGGCACCGTTCAAGGGACCGCGGGCTGGCATCATGTGGTCGAAATACCGGCCTGAACCGCTGCTGCAGGATGTCCGGGAAGGCTTGAAGACCTGGCCGGGCACGCTCTTGAGCCTTGTCTGGGACGACCAGCGTTCGGAGCTGGAAGGCCAGAAGGGAATCATCGATGCCGGAGCGCACCTGAAGTCGCTGGACATGCTGGTGGATCTTGTCGGCAAGCTGGACCTGGTGGTCGGGCCGGACGGGCTGGTGACCCATATTGCCGGTGCCATGGGCATTCCGGCCATCGCCCTCGTGACGCCGGAAAAGCAATGGTACTGGTATCACGAGAACGGCCGGTCGCACTGGTATCCGTCCGTCCATGTGCTGGAGCGGGCCTGGGAAGAGGCGGAGGAGGATTTCCGCCGGAGGATTGCGGAGAAGGTGGCGGAGCTGGCAGAGGCAGCCGGGCGCGAAGGCAATATTCAGTAAGGTTCTGTCCTGCGTCTTATCGGACCGTCAACGTTCCCGTGGTATCATGAGGGATGCTGCGGCCCTTTCTGCGGCGGACGTGAGTATGGTGGCCGGACACTGGCGGCCTGGAACCGGACCGGGGAGTAATGTCGAAAGTCGTTCCATATGTCATCGTGACCGGATTGTTCATCGCGGCGCTGCTCTATTTCCAGTTCCGCGACAGGACCTATCTTGAGCTGCTCGCCCAATCGGCCTATCCGCCGCCGCCGGTCTCGCGCGTCATCCTGCCGCCGTCCCAGGAACAACAGGGGCCCCTGCTTTTTGTGAGCGGCAACCGGGTCGCCTTCCGCACGGGTGCCGGGCTTAACCAGAATGTGATCGACCGCTTCGACAAGGGCCGCACGGTCCGCCAGACCGACGTCAAAGGCGAATGGGTGCATGTGCGCGATGTCGATACCGGCCGGGTCGGCTGGATCTCCAGTGAATATCTGACGACAACCAATCCTTTGCAGACGGCCTCCTCGAACTGAAGAATGACCGGCACAAATGGCTTGGGTTGCCAGGGAAGGCGTGGTTTAAGCTGACTGACATTAGACGTGTTCCGCGATGTGTGTTTTGCCGGAACGGCTTCACTTACTTGGGATTGACCGGCGGGCAATGGGCATGACCTCTTCCGACAGCATGAAATCCGCGCTTGCCAGCCTGGCGCGCACCTGCGAGGCGATTGCCAATGGCCGCTTCGACGATGTCGAGGAGCTGTTCGAGGTGATCACCGACATGGAGGTCGAGGAGGATATCCGCGCGCTTGCGGAAACCTTTTCCGGCATGCTGGTACAGGTCGAGGCGCGCGAGTTCCATTCCGGCCAGCTGATTGCGGAGCTGACGGAAACCAAGCGCCGGCTGGAAGCGGCGGAAGCGAAACTGCGCAAGGAAAACGCCGAGCTGAAGACCCGCCTGGACAAGTTCGAAGTCACTTATGACGAGGAACAGGCAAAGGCCGAGATCGAGGAAGTCAGCGACACCGACTATTTCCGCTCCCTGCAGTCCCGTGCAAAGGACCTGCGTTCAAGATATAAATCCTGAGACTTGCAAGACGATCCGGACCCTTAAGTGACCAAAATCATTTCCACCCATTCCTATCGCGGCGGCACCGGCAAATCCAACGTCACCGCCAATCTTGCCTCCGCGCTGGCAATGCGCGGCCATCGGGTCGGGATCGTCGATACGGACATCCAGTCACCTGGCATCCACACCCTTTTCAAGGTGGACCTGCACACGGTTACGCACACGCTGAACAATTTTCTCTGGGGTCATTGCGGGGTGACCGATTGCGCCCTCGATGTGACAGCAAACGTTGTCGATACGGGAGGCACATCTGTCGTCCCTGAGGGCGGCAAGGTGTTTCTGGTGCCGTCCTCCATCAAGACCGGTGAGATCGCCCGCATCCTCAAGGAAAAATACGATGTGGAGGATCTCAATCGCGGTTTTGTCGGCCTCTGCGAAGGACTGGAGCTGGATTATCTCCTGATCGACACGCATCCGGGCGTCAACGAGGAAACGCTGCTGTCGATCGCCATTTCCGACACGCTGCTGCTGATCCTCAGACCCGACATCCAGGATTATCAGGGCACCGCCGTGACCCTGGAACTCGCGCGCAAGCTGGAAGTGCCGCAGCTGTTCCTGATCGTCAACAAGGCGCTGGAAACCTTCGACTTCACCGAGCTGGCGCAGCGGATCTTCTCCAACTACCGCACGCCCGTCGCCGCCGTCCTGCCGCTGTCGACCGACCTGATCCAGATCGGCAGCACCGGGCTGATCCGCACCCTTTATCCAGACCACCAGTTCACGCGGGCCGTCGAGACCATCGTCGATTCCATCGAGTAACATGCGTCAGCCCTGTTCTTCGAAGAGACCCTTCAGGAAACTGCCGACATCGCCGAGGCGCTGGTCGCGCTCGAAGGCAAGCGCCCTGGCGATCGTTTCCCAGGCCTGCGACTCAAGTCCGTCGATGGGCTCCGGCGTCAGGCCCTCGGCTGCCACCTCGTCGATGGGGCGGGACTGGAACGGATGCCGGCCGGTCAGCACCTGGTAGGCGATGATGCCGAGCGCAAAGATGTCGTCGCGCGGATCGCGCTCCGCCCGCCGGAACTGTTCGGGGCTGGCATAGGCGGCGGTCAGGCTGTCCTGGATCGGATGGCCGGCGCTGGCGCTGGCGGCCGCAGCCAGGCCAAAATCCAGTAGCTTTATCCCACCGTCCGTCAGCAGAAAGATGTTGCCGGGCTTGAGGTCGGAATGGACCACGCCGCGGCTATGGGCGTAGGTGAGGCCCGCGCAGGTGCCTTTGAGGATACGGCCGCAGTCGCCCATCGACAGCGGTTGGCCCATCGTCATTCCCAGCCGCCGGTCCAGCCCGGTTCCCTTCAGCAATTCCATGACGATGAAGACATCCGCACGGTCGCGGTCGAAATCGTAGACCGTGGTGATGTTGGGATGGGCCAGTGCCTGCGATTTGCGCGCTTCGGCTTCCAGAAGGCGCAGGGCTTCGCTGTCGTTCTGAAAGCCTTCGTTGAGGAGCTTCACCGCCACATAGGGCTGGTCGTGGCCCGCCTCGAGCCGGCGCCGGTCGACGGCCGAATAGACATAGCCCATGCCGCCACGGCCGATTTCCGTATCGAGAATGAAGCGGTCGCGCAGGATGGACCCGACACCGGCACGCTTTGCCTGCGGTGAAGCCAGCTTGTTGAGGTCGAGACCCTCGCGTTGGCCGCCCGAGGAGACGCGTCTGGCATCGGAGCGGAAACGGGCGCTCTTGAAGTCGGTCAGGAACCTGTCCAGCTTGTTGCTGTCCGCGTCGCTCTTCGGCGGTTCGCACTCTGCGGTCCTACGGCTGCGGAAATCCGTATAGCCGGAGACGAGAGACGTCAGGATGGCGTCGTCGACCTTGCCTTGGGCCTCGTCAGCAGCTGCGGCTGTGGATGGATCCAGATAGGGCAGGGGCGGCAGCAGGCCGGTCGACGGATGCGGCGGCGTCGCGCCTTCGGCCGTTGCCCCGCCGGAGGTGCTGATCCCCTCCGGCCAGTCGGGAGCGATTGCGTGTGGAAGGGTTGGTTCGTCGAACTCGTTTTCGCCACTTTCCCCGGTGCGGGCGATCGCACCAGGTTCGGTCGGATCCGGATCGGCGCCGACGTCACGCTGCGCTGCCACCACAGCATCGCGGGCCGGCAGCTGGTTGAGCAGGATCTGGCCGAGATCGTTGGGAAGACGTCCCACTTCCACAAAGTCGCGGATGGTGCGGTGGGCATCTTCCAGGGCATCCGGCGACTGCTGCGCGGCGGCGCGCAGGTCCTTTGAAAGCCTGTCGTAGGACAGCCGGCCGGTTACGAAACCGGTTATCAGCGCCTGCGCGGCAGAGGACGTTTCAGTCGGCAAATCGGAGGAAATCCTGTCTAGGGGCGGCCGGTGACCAAGCGATCCGTCCCGGGTCAGGAGCGGTCGAAGCCATCGGGCCGCGTGATGTTGTAGCGGCTGAGCTTGTCGATAATCGTACGGCGGCTCACATTCAGTATGCGCGCTGCATTGGTTTTGTTCCAGTTCGCTTCGCGCATTTTCGCTTCAATCACCATGGCCTCATACTGGCCGACAATCGTCTTCAGGTCGCCCTCCGGGATCAGCACCGGCATGCGGTTGCCGGCGTCAATCTTGGCGCCTGCCAGTTCGGGCGGCAGATGGGCGAGTTCGATCGGATAACCGTCCTCTGCCATCAGCCGGGCCCGGTCGAGAATGTTCTTCAATTCGCGGACATTGCCGGGATAGCCCCAGCACATCAGCGCGTCGAGCGCCTCAGAGGAGAGCACGGAAACCTGGCGGCCGGATTTTTCCGCCGCAGAGCGCAGGAAATGGTCGATCAGCAGCGGTATGTCGGACGGGCGTTCGCGCAGCGGCGGCAGATTGATCGGAAAGACGTTCAGCCGGTAGAAGAGATCCTGGCGGAATTCCCCGGCCCTGATCTTTTCCTCCAGATTGATGTTGGTCGCGCCGACGATGCGCACATCCACCTTTTCGGTCTTGGTCGAGCCGACCCGGCGCACCTCGCCCTCCTGCAGAAGACGCAGCACCTTGGCTTGCAGGGCCAGCGGCATGTCTCCAATCTCGTCGAGGAACAGCGTGCCGCCATTGGCCTCGTGGGCAAGGCCCAGCTTGGTGGTGTTGGCGCCGGTGAAAGCACCCTTCACATGGCCGAACAATTCGCTTTCCAGCAGCGCTTCGGGCAGGGCGGCGCAGTTCTGCACCACGAAGGGCTTGTTGAGGCGGTCGCTCGACATGTGGATGAAGGCGGCCATCATCTCCTTGCCGGTGCCGGTTTCGCCGCGCACCAGAATGGGCACGTCGGAACAGGCGGCCTTGCCGACCAGCTTGATGGCATGGTCGATCGGCGGGCTCTCGCCGATGAGGCCCTTCGGCCGGTGGGGCACGGCGTCCTTCTTCGGCACCACCTTCTTGATCTGCTTCGGCAACTCCGCCAGGTGCCGGTCGAACTGGCGCTTCAGGCGGGTGTTGTCCTCCACGATGCGGGCATTCCACATATAGAGCGCGACGAGCCCGGCAAGGCCCTGCAGGTGCTGCAGCAGATCTTCCGGCAACGCGGTGACGGATTGCGTTGACGCGCCCGGATTGATGATCTGCAGAATGCCGATCGTCCGGTCGGCCTGGATCGTCAGCGGCAGGATGACGAGGGCGCGGGTCGTCAGTCCGCCGAATTTGTCGTCCTCGCGGATGCGGTCGAAATCGTAGCCGATGACCTTGTCGATATCGGCCAGGTTTAGCGTCGTGCCGGTGGAAACGACGAAGGTGGCCGGTTCCTTCAGGTTCGGCATCATGTCCGGCCCATAGAGGGTCACATGCCTGCCTGCCGGCATCGACTTGATGTAGCCGCGGTGTCGGGAACAGGCCCTGTGCAGGGTCTGGCCGAAGGTGTCCAGCATGAAGATGGAGGCCTCCTCGGCACCGGTCAGGTTCAAGGCGGACTCTATCGCCTTGTCCATCACCGATTCGACCTTGGCCCCCGCCGTCATGGCACCCGCCAGTTCAATCAAGTCGCCCAAAATCATCGCGTTGCATCCATCTTTCGTGGACGATCCGGCGGGCAGCAGACCCATTGCCTGCCATCCACCGCCCGTGAAGGCGCTGCCGGCGACAGCCTACGCCAGCCGCGCCCGCTCACAAACCCCTGTGCCGGTCCGTATCGTCCCGTCCGGCACATCATTTCCGCCCGCTCATGAGAGGGCGTAGCTGAAGGAGCCGTTCTCGCGAAGGCCGATCTCGACCCTTGTGAACCCGGCGTCCTTCGATCCCATACCGGTCAGGAGCTCCGTCGACAGCTCCGGCAGAACGGTCCGGTTGATGATGTGGTCAATGTTGCGGGCGCCGGTTTCCACTTCCGTGCAGCGCGCGGCGATCGAACCGACGACATCGTCCGAATAGGCAAGTTCCAGCTTCTGGTTCTCGCGCAGCCGCTTGCCGATCTTGTTCAGCTTCAGCCGGACGATCTTTTCCAGCGGCGCGCCGATCAGCGGATAGAAGGGCACGATCTGCATGCGAGCCAGCAACGCCGGCTTGAAATGCGCGCTCAAGGTCGGCCGGCAGCCGGCAATCAGTTCGTCGACGCCGGGTTTTTCGGCAAGGTTGCCCATTTCCGTCAGCACATCGGTGGCCAGATTGCTGGTGAGGATGACGATGGTGTTCTTGAAGTCGATCTGGCGGCCTTCGCCGTCGGACAGAACGCCCTTGTCGAAGACCTGGTAGAAGAGGTTCATCACCTCCAGGTCGGCCTTTTCCACCTCGTCCAGCAGCACGACCGAATAGGGGCGCTGGCGCACGGCTTCGGTCAGGACACCGCCCTCGCCATAGCCGACATAGCCCGGGGGCGAGCCGACCAGCTTGGAAACCGTGTGCTTTTCCTGGAACTCCGACATGTTGATGGAGATCAGGAAGCGTTCGCCGCCGAAAAGCTGGTTTGCGATCGCCGTCGCAAGTTCCGTCTTGCCGACGCCGGAGGGGCCGACGAAAAGAAAGACGCCCATCGGCGCGTCCGGGTTCTGCACGCCGGCCTTGGCTGTGCGCAGTGCCTGGTCGACGGCTTCGATGGCGTGGTCCTGGCCGATGAGGCGGCGTTTCAGCTTGTCGCTAAGCGACAGAATCGACTCTGCATCGTCCTGCACCATCCGGCCGAGCGGCACGCCGGTCCAGTCGGAAATGACCTGGCCGATGGCCTCTTCCGTGACCTCGAAGGAGATCAGTGGATCGCCCGCCTGGACGGTCTTCAGGTCGGCCGCGATCCTGGCATAGTCTTCCGGGTTGATTTTTGCGGCCGGAGTGTCTGCCGCCGCTTCAGCGGTCTCGCCTGTTTCCGTTGCCTCGGCATCCGCTGCCCGGTCGCCGTCCAGGCTCAAGCCGAGCTCGTGGCGGATGGTCAGCAGCTGACCGACCAGCTCTTTTTCCCGGTTCCAGCGGTTTGTCAGCTCTTGAATGGCTGCTTCCGCGTCAGCGGCCTCTGTCTCGATTTCGGAGACTTCCAGCGCCTGCGAGGAGAAGTCGGCCTTGTGATCGCGCTTCAGCGAGTCCAGTTCGCGTTGCAGCTCGCCGAGGCGCTTTTCCTTCAGTTCGATGACGAAGGGCTTGGAGGACAGCGACAGCTTCACGCGGGCGCAGGCGGTGTCGAGCACGTCGACCGCCTTGTCGGGCAGCTGACGGCCGGAAATGTAGCGCGCGCCGAGCTTGGCCGCGGCAACCACCGCGTTGTCACGGATATAGACGCCGTGGTTCTTCTCATAGGCGCCGCGCAGGCCGCGCATGATGGTGATCGCCTGGTCCGGGCTCGGTTCGTCCAGCTTGATCAGCTGGAAACGCCGTTCGAGAGCCGGGTCCTTCTCGATATATTTCTTGTACTCGCTCCATGTGGTGGCCGCGATCGTGCGCAGCTCACCACGGGCAAGGGCCGGTTTCAGAAGGTTTGCCGCATCCGCGCCGCCGGCCGAACCGCCGGCACCGATCAGCATATGGGCTTCGTCGATGAAGAGAATGATCGGCTTGGCCGATCCCTTGACCTCGTCGATGATGCCCTTGAGGCGGTTCTCGAACTCGCCCTTCACGCCGGCACCGGCCTGCAACATGCCGAGGTCGAGGCCTATCAGCTCGACATTCTTCAGCATGTCCGGAACGTCGTTCTCGGCGATCTTGCGTGCAAGACCCTCGACGACCGCGGTCTTGCCGACGCCGGGTTCGCCGACGCAGATCGGGTTGTTCTTGCGGCGGCGGCCGAGCACGTCGATCATCTGCTGGATCTCGCGGTCGCGGCAGAACACCTGGTCGATCTTTCCGTCACGGGCGAGCTGGGTGAAGTTGGTGCAGAACCTGGCAAGGGCGCTGTCAGGATCCATGCCGGGGGCAACGGAGCGGCCTTCCGCCGGAGCCTCGCCTGCGGGACGCGTGGAGAAGCCCGCGGTGGTTTCCTCCGACTGGGCGGCAATGTCACGGAAGTTCTTTTTCAGCTCCGTAAAGGACATGGCGTTCAGAACGGCCAGCCAGCGGTCGTCGCCGAACCGGTTGGGCTTGGCGAAGACTGTCGCCAGCAGGCTGCCGGAGCGGACCTGATCCAGGTCCAGCTCGACGGAACTTACCAGCCAGGCATCGGATATCCATTCGATCAGCAGAGGCGAGAAGGCCGGGCGGCCCTGATTGCCGCGCTTGAGGCTTTCCAGCACCGAATCGAGCGCCTTCTTGAGCGGGGCGGGGTCGATTTCGAATTGGCGGCAGGCGCTCTGCAGGTCGTGCTGGCTGTCTTCGGCAAAGACATGCAGCAGGTGTTCGATAGTCACTTCAAAATGGCCACGGGTGACCGCAAGACCTGCGGCAGCTTCCAGCGATCGGCGGGAATAAGTGTTCAAGCGGCCGATCAAACGCCGCAGGTCAAGATCAATCAAGTGCCACCCCTGTGCCCACAAATGCTTGGCTTCGTTGTTTGCCGATCATGGAATCTTGCCGGCAATGATTTGAAGACAAAGCCGCATATTGCCCAAAAAAACCGTTAAAAACGAAAAGAACCGCCCCGTTGGACGGGACGGTTCCCTTCAGCCGATTGGGCCGTCAGATCAGGTGACCGGCTTGCGGTAGTCGTCGGAAGCGTTGGTGCCGGCGACTTCATGGGTCCAGATGGCCTTGCGGAAGGTGAAGGACCAGCGGTCGATATCGCCGCGGGAGGCGTTGGCTTCGTCATTGACGTCCGGCAGGATCGTCTTGCCTTCGACCAGGACGGCATCTTCGAACTTGATGGTGAAGTAGTGTTCCTGGACGCCGGCGGTGGAGGTGCGCCAGAACTGGACTTCGATTTCCAGGGCTTCACCGGTTGCCAGAGCCTGCCACAGCAGCGGGGTTGCCTTGTCGACCGGCTTGACGAAAGTGGTCGGCATGTGGCGGCGGGTGGCGATGATGGAACCGGACTGCGGGTCGCGTGGGACGATGGCGTTCTGCTCGAAATGATAGATCAGCGATTCGCCTTCGTGGCCTTCCTGCCACAGGTTGCCGATGCTGTCGGCGGTTGTGGCGTCGGACGTGATCTCGCCCTGGGTGGAACCCTTGACGGTCATATATGCGATGTTCGACATAACGTGCTCCTCGTTGGCTCTTTCGTGCTGCGTTTTCTTTCCGGCGCCTCGTCGTTGAGAGCGGCGGCGCTGCCAAAGGGAATTGCAACGGCCGTGCCAATTTCCCGGTTAACCAGTCCAGGCCAGAGAAACCAAAAGGATATGCCGTCGGTTAACTTTGTGCGTTAACATGACACTGTGCAGATTTCTTCACAGTGGGCAGAAAAGCGCGCAGAAAACCCCGCTCCTGGCATGTGATGTTCGTCACAAAATTCTTGCCTTTGGCGTTTGCAGGTGCCGTTCGGACGGATAATTTGCCGTCGAATGCGCTGTCATCAGGGCGATTGTGAAGAAACCGGAGAATTGACCCGGGGACTTGCCTCGCCCAGCTTCTGAAAGACAGCAGTTTTGTGGAAGCTTCACATTCTTCCGGCAAAACAGCGAAATGCATCTTGTCTGCGCCCTTGGACGGCGGCGGACAGCCGTGCGGCCGGATGAGCCCAGGAGGAAGACCAATGAGCGCTGAAGCATCTCACGGATATATGACGATCAAGCTGCCGGGATCACCCGGCGAAGAGATCTATGTCGAGAGCCTTGCCGGCTTTGAAGCTCTGGGACAGACCTACCGCTACGAGGTTTCGATCCTGTCCAAGAAGACGATCGATATCGAAAGCCTGCTTGGAAAAAGCACCCGCCTCACGCTGGAGCGGGCGGGCGAGAGCGTCGGCTTTGCCGGTGTGATCGGTGCCGCGCGCACCGGCGACCCGACCCCCAACCGGGAATTCAGTTATACGCTCCTGATCGAGCCCGAACTGGCGATGCTGCGCCACAGTGCGCAGAACCAGGTCTACGGCACCGACAAGGACGTTACCGTCGTCGACATCATCCAGGGCGAATTGTCGGACGCAAACAAGTCGGGTTCGAACACGGCCTCCAGCCGCGTTGCCCGTCAGATCCAGTCCGACCTTCTGATTTCGGCTTCCGACTATCCAACGCTCGACTTCGTCTTCCAGTACCGGGAAAGCGATCTGAATTTCATTGCCCGCATGTGCGAGCGTTTCGGCATCTATTTCGCGTTCGACCATTCCGGCGACCGGGAGAAGGTGATCTTCGGCGACCGCAAGGAGCATTTCACCAAGCTGAGCGGCAAGAACATCACCGAGGAACTCAGCTTCCGCAGCAAGAACCAGGTGATGGGCACAGACACGTTCGGCCTCTGGTCCTTCAATGCGGCCTACGAGACCCAGAGCGGCACCGTTGCGCTGCGGGAATATAACGAAGAGACGCCGAAGGTGTCGCTCGCGGTCACGGAAGATGCTTCCTATACCGGCCAGGGCGTGACGACGTATTACGGCGAGAACTACCCGACCGTTTCCGACGGTCAGTTCATCGCCAAGCGGCGTGTCGACCAGCTCGAAGGCCAGCGGCTGCAATTCACCGGCGAGAGCAACGTGCCCAATCTCAGGCCGGGGCTCTTCTTCCGCCTGAAGGATCATCCGATCTCCGACCTGGACGGGCTCTATATCGTCGTGTCGGTGGAGCATGCCTGCACGATCTCGACGCCGATCGGTTTCAGTTCTTCCGACAAGGAACCGGCGCCCTACACCAACCGTTTCGTCTGCGTGCCCTTCGACAAGGGGTACCGGCCGCCGATGGTGACGCCGAAGCCGGTGATTGCGGGCTTTGTCATTGCCAATATCGACGGCGAATCCGATGGCAGCCGTGCCGAACTCGACGACCATGGCCGCTACAAGATCCGGATCCTGGACGAGGAAAGCGGGCTGACCGAAGGCAAGGCCAGCCATGTGGTGCGCAAGATGGAACCCTATGGCGGCGGCGACGGCTACGGGTCCCATTCCACCTTGCTCAAGGGCACGGAGGTGCTGCTCGGCTTCCGCTTCGGCGATCCTGACCGGCCGGTCATTCTGGGAGCTGTCTCCAACGGCGAACAGATGAACCCGATCACTTCGTCGAACCAGAATGTCGCCCATCGCACCAAGACGGCCTCCGGTGCCGTCTTCCAGATCAGCGACGGTTCGGTCTGACGCGCGCCATGGCGCGGGAACACGCAGGCGGGCACAGCCTTGAATTGCCCGCCCTCACGGTTAAGGTGAACGGACGGCCGGCGCCAAGCGGGCCAAGCTGAGGATTGAACTGGGATGGCATCCTGGAAACCGGCTCAACGAGAGCCTGACGCGCTGCGCAGCTGCGTCTATGATTATCTGAGGACGCGCGCGCCGCAGGTCTATTCGGACGGCAAGAATGCGCCGACCCGGCTTGGCCGCTCCCAGGAGATCATGGCCAATGGTGAGCCGCTCACCGTCGACCTGACGGTGACACCGGTCGGCCTGTCGACAATAAACCAGCGCAGCGCGCTGGTCTTCAGCGTCACCGGCCATGCGGCGGACCGGCGGCAAGGCTATGAGGTCGACGGCAGGATCGTGATCGACAGGGCAACCCTGGCGTTCCTGGCGATCGAAGCGGAGTTGACAGTCATCAACCGGGGATGAGCGACATGAGCGAGCAGGACAAACCCAAGGGTGGCATCGCCAGTTTTTCGATTGGCCTTGGCAAGGATGGCCACGGTGCGGTGCCGGTGGCCCCGCCGCCGCCCTTCCGGGTGCTGATCGCCGGCGACTTTGGCCTCGCCCCGGGCCGGCCCGCCTTCAATATCACCGGCGAGGATGTCGCCGAAATACTTGAACCGAACCGGCCGTCTTTTTCGGTTCGCGCGACAAATCTCCTGGGGTCGCATCCATCCGAGCTTGAAGAAGAGATCAGCCTTGAGAGCCTGAAGGACCTCAGGCCGGCAACGATCCGCAGCCATTTCCGCTTCGCGCAGGATCTTGCGGCCGCCGGCGGCGATGCCGCTGCCCTGCAAGCGCACGGCCAGCGGTACGACAAGGCGGTCGAGGCCCTGAATGCGGCTGGCCACGGCGCGGAGACCTCGCAGGCCATCCGCGAAATCCCGACCTATGACGACCCCAAGCCCTCCGCCGAGGACAGCGGCAACGGCGACGGCCTCGACATGCTGTTCTCGATGATCAACGCGCCGGGCGGCACCAAAAAACCGTCGGACAGCGGCAGCCTCGCAAAATCCGCCGTCGATGCCTTCATCCAGCAGACCTTGAGCGATGTCGGCTCGTCGCCGGCTCTCGCCCAACCGGCTGAAAAAGATACGCCTGCCGGTGCGCTCGGCACGGCACAGGCCCGGCTTTTCTTCGAAACCGGCAAATTGAAGACGGTGCTGGCGAACTGGCAGGGGCTGAAGCTGCTCCTCAGTGAAATCCCGTTCGATTTGCCGCTGGAACTGCATTTGCTGCAGCTGGACCATGACCTCGACGCCGGAGCCCTGGGCGAGGTGCTCGGCGGTTATGACGGCGCGCTTCAGGCCGAGCTCTATGACGTGGTTCTGTTTGCCAACCAGACAGGTATCGGCGCTGCCGGTGCGGACCGGCTGAAGGCGCTTGCACGCGACTGCGAGGAGGCCGACACGGTCGGCCTGATCGCGCTCGACCCGGAGTTTGCCGGCATTGCCGGTGAGGATCTTGCTGCGATGGATGGGGCGCACCAGCTGCTCGACAGGCCGGGGTTCGAGACCTTCCATGGCCTGCGTGAAAGCGAAGCGGCGTCCCATCTCGCCCTTTTCTGGAACGAGGCAACGCTGTCGCCTGGAGAAGACGGCCTGCCTGCGCTCTTTGCCTCCGGTGCCTGGATCGCGCTTGCGGAAATTCTGACCCAGACCGAGACGGAAACCTTCCCGCGCCTGCCGGTCGGCGTGCCGGTGGATTTCGATGCTCTGGAAGTGATGGAAACCCGGTCCACTGGCCGCGCAATCGCGACTGCCGCGCGGTTCCTGGCCGGACCCGGCACGGCGCCGTCGCTCGCCCAATGCGGCATCAACGTGCTGGAAGGCGTGCCGAACCGCACCGATCTGTTGTTCCGCCGCGGCGTCACCGCGAAACCCGGCAAGGAAGGCCGCGGCTCGCTCGACCAGGCCTTGCTTGTTTCAAGGCTCTTCTCCCTGTTCCAGGAAGCACTCGGAGGTGCGGTGACGGCGGGCCAGGATGCCGAGGAGCGGGAAGCGGCCGTGCGAGCCAATCTGGAAAGCCTGGGTGTCTCGCTTTCCGGGCAGGTTGCCTTTGACGTCAAGCGCATGAGCGCCGACGACCAGGACCTGATCGGAGTGACGGCTGTCGTCAGGGGCGGCTGGGCGAGCGGCCAGCAGCATTCCTTCTATCTGCCGGCGTCCGGAGGCTGATCGTCGGCCGCATTGAGGAAATCGTTGAGCGTGCGCCATACCAACGTCCTCAATGATCCTTGGCAGAAGCCTTCCGCAAATTGCTGGGCGCTCGCGATCCGGCTGTTGTCGTCAAGCGCAAGTCCGCCTTTGAGCGTGCGCCAGCGGATCAGAGACAGACCGTCCGGCCGGTCCGGAAAAGTGGTTTTCTCTCCGGCGTCCAGCGCCTTCTGGACCTCCAGCGCATTCTGCTTGCCATAGGGTCGTGTCCCCAAGAGCGCGAGATAGGAAATCATCGCCAGCGAGAAGACATCGTCCGCCTCGCAGGGCTCTGCGCCCTTGAGGCGCTGCGGCGAGGCGTATGCGGGGGTCACCGCACCGAAACGAGCCAGGATGACGACAGTGTCCTCTTCGCGGGTCTTGACGGGCCGGGCGATGGGATAGGCAATGTTGAAGTCGATCAGTTTCGTGGTGCCGTTGTTCTCGACAAAGACGTTGCCGGGCTTGAGGTCGGCGTGGATGATGCCGTTCCGGTGGGCGTGTGTCAGTGCCGCGGCAAGATCCGTGACGAGCCGGTAGAGCTGGGCCTGCGGCAGGCTCCGGCCTTCGGACTTGCGCAAGACTTCTGAAAGCGGTCGGCCTTCCAGAAGCTCCATCACCATGAAATGGATGTCGCCCTCCCGGTCCATGTCGTAAACGCGCACGATGTTGGGATGAACGAGATCCCTGAGGCGCCGGGCCTCACGATGCATCAGGGCGATGACATCGGGATCGGTGTCCGGTGCTGCGCGCATGATCTTGATGGCAACGTTGGGATCGGCAAGGCCGGCTCTGGCGGCGACAAGGTCACGGGCCTTGTAGACTGTCGACAGGCCACCGCGGCCAATTTCCTTGAGCAGCAGGAAACGGTCCTTCAGCACAGTTCCTGCCTCGATGGCAAGGGGAGCCGGCTTGGGAGTTTCCGCTTCCTTGGCAGTCGCCTTGACCTCTTCCGGCGCAGGAGGGATCTCAGCTGTTTCCGGGAGATCCTGTTCCGGGGTCTCCTTCGTTCCGGTCTCGGCAGCGTTTTGCGGATCGCGCTCAAGGTCGCTTTCGAGGTCGCTCTCGACGTCGCCTCCCGGGGCGGGTTTTTCAGCCGGCTCGGTCATGTGCCTCCGCCCAGACTGTGATGACCGTGATGTCGTCGGAGGAGCCGCCGGCAACGGAGCGGGCGATCAGCCTGTCGGCGAGCCCGAAGGTGCCTTCTGCCGCCATATTGGCGAGCGTGGTCTCGTCCATGCCCTTGAGGAGCCCGTCCGTGCACAGGATGAAGAGGTCGCCGGGCAGGATCTTCAGCGTCCTGCGGCCGAGCGACAGGTTTTCGCCGATGCCGACGGCGGAGGTCAGCCGGCCGATCTCGTCGGCATGATCTTCGGAAATCAGGAAAAGATGATGCTGGCGCAGAAGATAGAGCCGGGAGTCGCCCGCCCAGATGCAACTGGCATAGGATCCGTTGACGACGAGGCTCAGGCTGGTCGTACCTGAGACGTCACTGTCCGGATCGTCCAGATAGTCGTCGAAGAGGCTGCGGTTGACGTCCGTCAGCGCGGATTCCAGAGCGCCGAGCTGCGCCTCGTGCGGACCGTCCGGCATGTTGGCGAGCTGGGAAACGGCCTGAACGGTCGCCTGGCTGGCAAGGTCGCCGTCGCGGTGGCCGCCCATGCCGTCGGCAATCGTGAAAAGGCCGCTGCCGGGGGCCGCGAAATGGCTGTCCTGATTGACCGGATGCCTTGGACCCTGCCGGGTGACGGCTTCCGACCGGAGCAGGGGAACCGCTGACGAGCTCAAGGTGTCCAAGCCATTTCTCCCTGACCTCGCTCCGCTCTCTGCCGGCGGATCTTTTTCACCTTCGCCGGTGACGGGTCAAATTCCTGTTCGTTAGTGCCAGAGCCGGCGCCCCGGTTCAAGCGGCTGCCCGTTCAGGGCCGGAGCACGAGGTCCGGATCGATCTGGGCGCGCTTCCATCCGAAGCGTCTCCAGTCGCCGGAAAAGAAGCCGCCGGTTTCCCGCCCACCCGGCAGGCCTTTCCAGATGCATAGTTCCGGCGAACGGGTCGAACCGCCGTCCTGCCACCAGTAGGACAACGGCAGATCCTGAACGGCTGCCTGCGATGTGGAGCACACCAGGGCGTCACCGGCGATGATAGCTTCTCCGTCGGTCCGGGCAAAACTGATCCTGAGTGCCTTGTCCTCCTGGCCAAGGTGCATCGGCGTGCGGGGTGTCGGATGGTCAGCTATCCGCGCCAGGGTCTCGGCATGCCCTGCAATGGCGGCCTGGAATTCCTCGCGAGAGAGGTTGCCTTCGATAAAGGCCATGGTCTGGACCTCAAGCGTGTCCAGCGTGATTTCGACGGCCGCCCGGAAGACGAGCTGGTGGATGGCGCCTTCAAGCGGCATCAGCACAGCCAGCGGGAAGGACCGGCCGAACGCATCGGCGGAGGCTGAGAGCAATCCGCACCAGCCGGTCTTGCCCATGAGGCCGGGTGCAATCGCAAACCGCCAGGCCGGGGCTTCGAAATAGAGCTCAAGCCAGCTTTCGGGCAGTTCCGACTGGATGCTGACCAGCCAGTCGGACATGATGCCCGCCCAGGCTTCGCTCGCCCCGGCGGCAAGGCCGTCGAAGACGAAATCCCGCTCCATGGGCCGTTTGCCGTAGTAACCGCCGGTGTCCATCGCCAGCGCCTACAGTGCCGGCGGACAGCGGAAGGACGAATAGAGCCCCAGGTTGAACGGATTGGTGACGCTGCCGGCGTTGAGCGAGAAACTGGCTGTTTCCTTGTCCTTGGAAATGGAGAAGACGAACTGGTCGCGGCCGCGCACCGAGGACAGGCCTGAAGCGGTGAGCAGGCGGAAGATTGCCCAGGTGCCGGACTTCTTCAGTGTCTGGCTGGAGTTGTCGAGCAGCGTGATGGAAATCTCGGCGCTGCTGCCGTCCGCCTGGCTTGGCCAGGTGAAGTCCGTGCCGCGCACCGGGCCGTGCCGGTAGGTGATGGTCGTGTCGTCGATCTTCAGGGTCGATTTCAGCGCGCCGGGATCGAGCAGCGCCGGCCGGATGGTGAACTTTGCCTCCGGGCTCGGGGCGTTGTTCGGGAAGAACGCGTCGCGAATGGTCTGGGCCGTCGACAGCTGGGCCAGCGCTTCCTGCGAGAAGCCGATGGTGGAACCCTGGGTTTCGATCTCGACGAGCTGCCGGCCGCGGACATTCACGAAGGGAGAGATGTTGTCCTTGAAGAAGGCATCGACAACGCCGGCCGGTCCGAGAAGGCTGGTGAAGTCCTGCAAGGTGATGTCGTCTTCCACGTCCTGGAAGAACGGATAGCGGCCCGACATCAGGCTGGTGCAGGCCGGCACGATCTCGTTTTGCCAGGTGCTGTTGACATAGACGTAGGTCGCCTTGTTGAGGAGGCCCCGGGTCTCGTTGACGATGGAGAGAACCAGCGCGCGGATGGGCTCCGGCTTCGTGGCCGCTTCCGCGCGCAGCGCCGAGAAGCTATCCGATTGCGGGTTCTGTGCCCGGCCCTTCACATAGTCGAAGGCGGCCTTGTTGGCATTGGGGGCGGACACGATGCCGGAGATATTGCCGTAGAGATCGCCGAAGAGCTGCAACACCTTGTCGAGCGAGTTCGGGCTGTTGGGATCGACCAGATCGTTGAGCGGGCGGAAGGCGTCGGCAATCGCGGTGCCCGGCCAGGGGCTGTCGCCGAAGGCCGCTTCAATGGCCGCCTTCTGCGTTGCCTGCGAGGCCGAGGCGACGAGGTTGCTGACCGGGTTCGCTGCGCCCTGGGCACCGGCGGCACCTGCAGCACCTGCGGCTGCTCCGGCCGCGCCTGCAGCCGCGCCGGCCGCCTGGCTGGGCTGGTCGCCGGGCAGGGGCAGCTGGGTGTTCTCGCTCAGGATGTTGAGGACGTTGGTGAGCGGGGACGATGGACTGGAGAGATCCTCAAGCACGGTCTGTGCCCGGCCGAGAGAGCCGATATCCACCACGCGCACATAGGCGGTCGCCTCCTTCCAGACCTTGATGTAGTCGTCGGTGTACATCTTGACGATCTGCTGGGCGACCTGGTTGTAGGTGGTGCGGCTTCCGCCCGAACTGCCGAGCACCCAGTCGCTGCCCATAGAAGCGCGGATATATTCCGGCAGGCGTTCCAGGAAGAAATTGTAGAAGCCGTTCTTGGTGTAGAGGCCCGGCACGATCGAGCGGCCGCCGGCGGTTGCCGTATCGATATAAAGCGAGGTCGAGCCGAGGGTGCTCACCATGTTGATCGGCGGCAGCCGGTAGCGCTGCGCGGCGTCCTGGACCATCTGGTTGTAGATGTCGGAGGCCTGCGGCGCCTTCTGGATCCGGGTGCGGGCGGCATCCACGACCGAGGCGGCGGTATTGGAGATCGTGCCCTTGATCGGCAGCAGCGTCAGCAGGCTGTCCATATGCTCCTGCATGGCCTGCTGATCTTGTGGGTTGAGCACGAAGGTCGAAGCGTTCTGGTCGCGCAGCGCGTCCGCCACGCGGGAGGCGCTGTAATTCTGCCCCGTCGTCAGCATCAGGTAGGTTTCGGTGCGGCTGCGCAGCAGCGAGCTGTCGGCACCGGAGGCTGTCGACAGCAGCTGCAGCTGGGCCTCGATGCGCGAGTTGATCGACGGCAGAAGGTAGGTCTTCAGAAGGTCGTCATAGGCCTGGTTCGCCGCCGGATAGAGCACGGACTGGGCTTCGACCCCGAAAGGCACGGTCGAAGGCCAGCGGGCCTCTTTGCGGATGTTGTCGCGCATGTCCCGGGCGGCGTTGAGCGTCGGCAACAGGTTGATCAGCGACCGGTTCCTGTCGGCTTCCGACTTGGCGATGCGGACCGTGTCGGCGTCCTTGATGACGGTGCGGGCGGTCTGGACGCTTTCGCTGTAGCCGGCAAGCCAGAAGAAGACGAGGCCCGTGAGCAGGGCGATGAGCCCGACAAGGGCGCCGCCATAGAGCGCCGCCATCCGGCGTTCGAGCCGGCGGTTCTTGCCGACGAGGTTCTGCTCGGTGAAGACGATATCCGTCAGCAGCTTTTTGATGAAGTAGGCCTTGGACTGGCCGCTGAGGGCAGGCTGCTGGCTGGCGGCCAGCGAGAAGTTGCGGCCCATGGCACTCAGAAGGCGGTCGAAAGGCGTGCCTTCCTGTGTGCCGGAGGTGAAATAGACGCCGCGCAGCAGCGGCTGGGCTTCGTAGCGCGTCGGCCGGAAGACATCGGTCAGGAAGTCCCGCAGGACGGCGTTCAGGCTGCCGAATTCATGCGGGAAGCCGAAAATGCGGCAGCGGCGGCCGTTGTTGCGTTCCTCGGCGAGCTTCTCCGGCAGGTGCCGCTCCAGCCGACCGACCAGGTCGGTGAAGCCGGTCTCGAAGGTGGGGCCGACGGTGATCTGCTGTTCGTCCAGCGGGAAGGTGACACCCCAGACCTGCTGCCGGTCGGCGTCGCGGAGCGTGTCGAAATATTCGTCGAAGCCGGCGATCAGGTCGCACTTGGTGAACATCAGATAGACGGGCAGGCGCATGCCGAAGGCGCGGTGAAGTTCGCGCAGGCGCTGGCGCAGGATCTCCGCCTGCTGCTTGCGCTCGGCGCTGCCGGCAAGGGCCACGTCCTCGATGCTGACAGCCAGCAGCACACCGTTGATCGGGCGGCGCTGGCGGTGCTTCAGGAGAAGATCCAGGAAACCGCTCCAGGCGGCTGAATCGATGCCCCGGTTGACGTCCTGTGTGGTGTAGCGGCCGGCCGTGTCGATCAGCACCGCGTCGTTGGAGATCCACCAGTCGCAGTTGCGGGTGCCGCCGACGCCCTGGATCGCCTCGTGGCCACCCTGGGCCAGCGGGAAATCCAGGCCGGAATTGCGCAGGATGGTCGTCTTGCCGGTGCCCGGGGGGCCGATGATGATGTACCAGGGCAGCTCGAACAGGAAATTGCGCGACTTGGTGCCCTCGACCGGGTTGTCGCGCAGCGTCTTGAGGGCCGCCTCGAACCGCTCGCGGATCAGTTCGACCTCGTCCGCCGAGAGATCGTTGCCCATCGACACCAGTTCGTCGTTGGCGAGCATCGAGTTGATGAGCTTGGCATTCGCACGGCGCGTCAGCAGATGCCGCAGGAAGGTGATGACGAAAAAGGCGATGACCGGTATCAGCGCGACGACAATCCGGGGCAGGGTCTCTGCGAAGGGCGTGACACCGCCGATGGTCACGTTGTCCGCGAACAGGTAGATGATGACCGACAGGCCGATCAGCAGCACCAGGATGACCAGGCTGGTGAAGCGCAGCAGCGAGGCGAAATAGGTCCGGAACATCGCTACCCCTACGGCCTGCTGATGGAATAGATGGCGCCGAGCGCCGGTTCCAGTTCACCGTCGAGCACGGATGCGATGCCCATCCGGACCAGGATCACGGACAGGAAACCGATGGCCATGAGGATCCAGAAGGGTGGACGCGAGCGCAGTTTACGGCCCCGCTGAGCGCCTTTGGCATTCTTCGACAGGGGCTCGTCCGGTGCCAGGGCGCTGTTGCGGCGGATCAGCCGCGAAAGCTCGTTGCGCAGATCCTCCAGCTGGTTGCGTCCGCCTTCCAGCACCCGGTACCGGCCCTCGAAGCCAAGCATCAGGCAGGTATGCATCAGGATCAGCAGCGGCAGCCGGGCCTTGGCCTCGCCGCGGATGCGTTCCAGGATGCTGAACACCTTTTCGCCGCCCCAGGTCTCGTTATGGAACTGGTTCAGTAGGGAGTTGGAACTCCACTCGCTGCGGCTGCCCCAGGGCGTCATCAGGACGGTCTCGTCGAGGGTCGAACACAGGATGTAGCGCGCGGCGATGATGTCGCCGGCCTGCACGCCATTGCGCTGCGCGGTCTGCTCGAACCTGTCGATCTCGTCGACGACCTCCTGGCGCAGCGTGCGCACGTCCGCCTGTTCGATGGAATTGCGGAGCTGGGAGATGATCAGGAGAAGCGGTGCGGCAGCGCGCACGATGACCCGCTCGGGATCGGGCTCGAGCTGCTTGACGATGGCGGACGCGGCCTGGAGATTGCCGCCTTCGGCCTTCGGGCCAGGCGCGGCAGTGCCGGGAACGGCAGACGGCGAGACGAAGGCGACGGTCGGTTCGTCATCCTCCAGACCAGCAGCAGAATGAGCCTCGGCCATGGAAGTCCGGGCTCTCGGGCTCAGTCGTTGCGCCACGGTCGGCTGGTCAAGGTCATCGTCCGTCATGATTCGGACTATTGTCCTTTGTGTACGGCCCACAATTCAAGACCGAGCCCCGGATAATCCCCGCTTAGGTGCAGGGCGAAGGCCGCGGAACTCTGCATTTGCGGCCAGAGATCGTTGTCGATGTCGAGCGCGAAATAGACCGCGTTCTGAACGTAGGGAATTTGCCGGGGAGCCACGGAAAGCGGCGAGATGCCGACGCCCGGAAGCTGCAGGTTCACCAGCTCGCGGATCTTCTCCACGGGACCGATCTTGATCTGGATCGGCATCTGGGTGCGCAGCACTTCCAGGCTCACATTGGCATGGGCGATCAGGATGAAGGAGCGGCCCTCGGAATAGACCATCTTGTTGCTGGTCTCGCCGAGCCAGACACCATAATCCCGCTTCGACAGCGGAATGTTGACCGCGTTCTGTTCGACGACGAAGCTGAGCAGGCCTTCCAGGATGGTCACCAGCCGCTGGAACGTCAGACGCAGGTCCAGATGGTCGTAGGCGGGCAGTTCCGGCGGGCGCCGGTTGTCCGCGCCAAAGGCGGCAAAGGAGCCGATCAGGCTGATGAATTCGCGATAGACATATTCCGGCGCGTGCCGTCCGGAGGCCGCGATATGCCCGAAGAGAACTTCGAAGTTGTTGGTGATGCTGAGCGCCATCAGATCGACAATGCCGGAGCGGGTGCTTTCGCCCTGGCCGGACGTGTTGCTGGCCAGCATCTCGCCGCGTTTGCGCAACAGGCTGCGGACCTGGTCCACCTGCGAAATCAGCCGCGGGCTGGCGGCAGCCATCAACAGGGGCGGAATGAAGGTCGTGGAGAGCTTGATCTCGCCCTGGGTGGTGACACTGTCGATTTCGGCGACCGGCAGATGCACGGTCTCGTCCAGGCTCTCGCCTTCGAGCACGATGCGCGCGGTCAGCGCACCGACTGCAATCGCCGCCTGCGGCTTGTCGGGCTCGTTGATGTTGCGCACTTCGCTGGTGCGTTTGGTGTAGCGGCGCAGGTCCTGGCCGGTCTGGCTGAGTTCGGTCAGTCCGGCCGATTTCAGCGGCAGGGCCAGATAGACCTTTTTGCCCTGGTCATCGACCGTGATCTGCCGGGCGCTCGCGATCGCCCCGTTCTTGAGGGTGGAGAACACGGTGCCGTCCGGAAAGATAACTTCCGCAATGCCGATCTGGATCTGGCCGGTCTGAAGCGGATCCGGATCGATTTCCACCTGCCGCAGGCCCCAGGCATAGGGAACCAGATCCTGTGCACGCTGTTCGAGCGTGGCTTCCACCCAGCGATCATGCTGTTGCAGATGCTGCGGCCGGAGAAACATTCCCTCTAGCCAGAGTGGTTTCAGGCTTTCATTCAAGGCCAAACTCCGCTGGTTCCCATGACTGTGATTCGGCATCCATTGCGGCCGCCAACTGCCAGACAATTGGTAGCATAAAATCAGCTCTGTCAGGCTGTATCGATTACAATTGGCGTTAGAAAACCCCGAGGCGCCGGTTTCGCAGTTTCTGTATTCGCACTGCAAGACTTGTCAGATAGATGACAAACTCGTTTTTCTTTTCTTTTTGCAGCTCGATCACATCGCGCCACTGGGCTGAATCGATGTCGCGGAAACTTGCGATCACGCCGATATGGGTTGCTTCGGAGGAGATGTCCCGGTTGTAGTCTTGCGATTTCCCCGGCGCCAGCTCGTATTCCTGCACGCCGATCAGATCGCCACCGAGCACTTTCTTGTCGTTGTCGGCGAGGTCGAAATATTCGGCGTTCTGGAAAGCGGTCACTTCCTTCAACTGGTAGACGCGCACAACCACCGGTGCTGGGTCGCCGTTTTCATTCGGGTTGATGAAGGTATCGGCCTGGAGCTGAACCTTGATAGGGGTCGGTGGCGGCACGCGCGAGCAGGCCATGAGGCCCGCTGCCAGCGACATGCCGGACGTCCAGAGAAAAGTCCGCCGGGATATTTTCATTTTTTTCTTGTCTCCCAAAATGACTTGGACTGCTGGCGCGCCTGCTCCTCCTCGACCTGCACAAAGGCCTCCGCAATGGTCTGCCGCACGACGGCATCGAAATCCGCCCGCAGCCGGTCGTGCTTTTCCTTGGCCGTATCCCATTTGCCGCGCCGGGTGCCGAGGCCTTTCAAGCGCAGGCCGCCGTCATCCTCTTCGCCTGCCAGCGTTTCCGGCGACAGGCTTTCGAACAGGATCCGCATGGCGCGCTGGGTGGCGGCAACGGTGCGCATGGTGTGGCTCTGCAGATCCTTGAAGGCTTCCCGGGCCGCATCGGGCGGGGCCAGGAAACCGCCCTTGCGGGCAAACAGCATTTCGTCGATGGCCAGTTCACCGATGTCGAAATGCTTAAACGGGTTGTTCTCTTCCGGCTGGATACGGGTTTCGTACATCCGGAATTCGTTCTTGAGCGATTTGCGCGCCTTCAAAAGCGCGATCAGGCCGTTGGCCAGTTCGCGCACCATCTCTCCGGTGGCGCGGGCGACTTCGGCCTGGTTTTCCTTCGGCACGTCCGCATTGGCAAAGCCGAGGCCGGCCAAAAGCGCCTGGAAAACTTCCTGCTCGCCGGATGAAAGCGGTGCAGCGGTCGTTGCCGCCGGCGGCGTTGCAGCGGATGCGGTTGACGGACCGGGCGCGGTGATCGCGGCCGGAGTGACCACGGGCAGGGGAGAGGACGGCATCGGCTTTGCCGGGGCGGCTGGAGCCTTAGGTGCCTTTGCCGCGGAAAAGTCGCTGCGGGACTTTGCCTTCTGGGCAAGCTCGGCCTCGCGCTGCTCGCGCCGCTTCTTCAGCGCTTCGAGCGGGTTCAAAGGGGCACTGGCGGAGGTTGCCTGCGGCCTGGCCTCCGTCGGGGGCGACGTCAGGAGGGGCGACGGCATCGCGGCGGGCGACGCGGTCTGCACGGGAGGCTGAATAGGCAACTGTGCTGCCGGTTGCCCGGCGGGCTGAGCCGGCGTGGCCGGGCTCCCTGGCAGCCCGAAACCGAAATCCACTCCTTCCGGGATCGTGCCGGCGGATGCAGGGGTCGATGCCGGCGCGGCGGAAGCCTGGACCGCCGGCTGGGCCGGCCGATGAGCTGCCTGCGCCGGCAGCATCGATGTCAGGTCCGGCAGGCCCTGCGGCGAAGGTGGAATTGCCCCAAGCGCTGCCATGGGCGCTGCCAAGGGTGCCGCAACAGGGACGGGCGCTGCCGTGAAGCCGGTCAGAAAATCTTCGGGAATGATATTTGCCGCTGATGCAGCCGTGCTTCCGGCCGGCGGCGGCGTGACAAAGCCCGGCTGCAACGCGGCCGGTGCGGGCTGCAACGGCATGGCGCCATGGGGCTGTCCGGGTGCCGGGTGCTGTGTTCCGCCGGGAGGGTAGGGCAGACCCGTTGCCTGGGGCGCGCCCTGCGCGGCGGCGCCGAACGCCTGTGCGGACGCGGCGGATGCGGCGACGGCTGCAGGTTGGAACCGGGTCGTTTCGTGCGGCGAAGCGGGCATCGGCTGCGCGCTGAACGCTACCGGTTCGGGAATGAGGGACTGCGCATTCCGCGCGGACGCAACCGGCGTCAGTGTTTCCGGCTGGCCGCCGAGATGATCCAGCGGATCGAGCGACGTGGTCTTCGGCATGCTGGCGCCGAGCGTATCGATCCGCAAGGGTGTCGGGACCGAGGTCCTGCTAGACGCAGCCGGCGGATGCGCGGAAAAGACATCGGAATGCGGTGTCTGGCTGTTTTGCAGGCTTTCGACCCGCAATTCGTAGGGACCGGCACGAAGGCGCATGCCGGTGGACAGGCTGACGGCCTTGCCCCGGCCGATCGGCGCGGACTGACTTTCCAGGAAGGTGCCGTTGGTGCTCTCGTCCACCAGCACGAAGGTGTCGTTCTGGTAAAGGACACGGGCATGAACGGAGGACAGGTGCCGGTCGGGGTCTGGCAACACCCAGTCGCAGCGTCTGGAGCGTCCGAACATGCCTCCCTGCGGCCCGAACTGGTGCCGGGATCCGATCGCGTCACAAACAAGAATCAGCGAAGCAGTCATACCTGAACTATTGTCTTGCCCTAGGCTGTTGACGACTGGGAGGATTCGCCGGCCTGTTCGCTCCCTCCTGCCGACGGGAGCATTACCTGATTTGCATCTGAAACGGTACCGTGCTGCCTCGCCGGAGCCAAGTGCACGTTGTTCTCTAATAACCCGTTTTCACCATCTGATAGCCACAGATTGTTTCCAAGACGCGACAGTCCCACCTGTCCGGGCTCGATTGTTGCCGGCTCGTAGCTGAATTCCAGGTCCCAGTCGATCGGATCGCGAACGATCATGGACATGAGATCGACAAGGACGGCGTGCTTGGGTCCATGGGGAAGAAAGTCCCGCAACACCTCGAAAGGAGCCGGTCCTATCCTGAGCCGGAATTTGCCGAGGTCGTCGTCGACCTGTTCGCCGAGCACGATATCGCCGCCAAGAAGCGTGTTCTGCAGCCCCAGTTCCATGCGCGCTTCGGGCGGGATGTCCACGATGCGCGAGACGAATTCCACGACCTCGAAAGGCAGGCCGAAGAAGCTCGACAGCATGGCCGCAATGGCATCGGGCGAATTGGCATAGTGGGACATCAAGCCGACATGCGGCAGGATGGCGGTGCGGGCGACGGTACCGAGTTCGGCCCGGTCGTCGACCGGGAAACCGCACAGGGCCAGCAGGCACTGCGACGTCGGGTCGAGGCCGTGCTCCTCGAAGCGCACGAAGTGGCGCGACTTCTGCCACATGCCGTAGAGCAGGGTGATCAGGCGGTGGTTGAAGAGATCCAGGAGATCTTCAAGGGAAGACGGGGTTTCGTCCCTCTCGATGATCCGCTCGGTGATATAGGGCGGCAGCGGCGAGGCCGGGCCGTAGAGGCCGAAGAAGTTCACCCGGATGTCGTAGTGACCGGTCTGCTCGTCATATTCGATGCCGGAGACGTCGCTCGGCCCGAAGCTGAGCGAGCGCGTGCCGCGGAAGCGCAGGACTTCCTTTTCCGGGTCGTGACCGGGTCCCATCTTGCGCAGCTCCGGATGCAGCAGGCTGATGAGATAAAGCGCCTGGAAAAACTGCGTGTCTTCCAGCCTGCCAACCAGGGCGGCGTCGGGAGATGTTCGCTCCGGCTGAGAGGGCTTTGGCTCGGTCATACCAGGTGCGCGTCTCCAGAGGACGGGTTCCAGCGGTGGATGACATTGGCGTCCGTGCCGATCACCGTCAGCTGGTGCAGGCTGTTGATGCTGGCATAGGATTTGAGGAAACGGTCGAGGACTGTGCCGAAGAGATAGAGCTCGGCTTCGCCGCCGAGCGTCGTTTCCGCCAGCGACAGGGTGATCTCGTAGGCGCGGGTCGGGCGGCCCTGGCGGAAGATGTCGACAGCGCGGCGCTCGAAGGACTGGAAGTTCTGCAACAGGAGTTCGCGCTGCAGAGAGGCCTGCTTGTCGATATAGGCGCGGAAATCGTATGCGCCGACGACGGTCTTGAGGGCTTCCACGTCGATCAGCGAGGCATAGTTGCGCGACAGGTTGGCGATCAGCGTCCAGAGGACCTGGCTGTCGAGCGGCGGCGGCACTTCGGTCAGGATCGGCGTGATGTTTCTGAATTGCAGCTTTGACGGGGTCGTGGACGTCGCCTGGTTGACGGTTCCGAGGCCGAAGCGTGAGGCGTGCTCGCCGTTGGAGCACAGAAGCCGCAGCGAGACCGTCTCCGTCGGCGGCAAGCCGTTTTCGTTCAGCCGGGTGACGAAGGAAATGTAGTGGTCGACCCCGTTGCCGAGCACCGATGGGCGGATGCCGGTGCGATAGTAGAGTTTGTCCTCGTCCTGAGTGGCGCTGTCGTGGGAGAAGGATTCAAAGGCCTGGTAATTGACCCGCTTGCTGCTGCCCTGGACCCAGCCGGTGACGTCGGTGACATGATGGACGCTGAATTTCGAGCGGTCGCCGGACGCGCGCACCGGATATTCGGTACGGTCGTGGGCAACATGCAGGGCTTGCCCTTCGGTCTCGAAGAGGTTGATTGCGGGCACCGTGTTGAGCGCGATCGCGTCGGTGGTGACCCGGTCCTGGTTGGCGAAGCGCTGGCGGAAATTGAACACCAGGTCGAACGTGTCTCCGGCCCGGCCCGCAAACGCCTCGAGACCCATCAGGCGCACATACATGAACTTGTCCGGGCAGGCGAAATACTCCTGCATGATCCGGAAGCCGTCGAAGGCCCCCTCCGGATAGGGGAGGGTTGCCTCGTCGCGGGCAAAGCCGACCGGTTCGACGCGGATTTGGGTCCGTTCCGCCTGGCCTTTTGCCGAGACGAAATCCACGGAGGCAAGCCGCTGGCGAAGCTGCAGGTACAGCTGCCGCGACAGGCTGACGTCGTTGCTTGCCCCGAGGAAAAGTTGCAAAGGCGCTTCGGCAAGGACGCTGAGGTTGGTGCCGGTGCGCTTGCGGAAGCTCAAGGTCAGCTTCGAGCTGTCGCGCCGGTTGTCGAGCTCCACCCCCGTCAGGTCGATCGGCAGGACGGTAAGGTCGCAGCGCGTCTGGAAGCGGACCGCGGTCCCGTCCAGCGGCTTGGTCTGGATGAAGGTGCCGCGCGGCACCGGGATCGAGAGGTCGGAGGATTCCGCAACTGGGCTGAAGGCGATGTGGGTGACCGGGGGCACCGGGCGCAGGTAATGCGGCCAGACGAGCTTCAGGAGATTGAGCGCGACTTCCGGCATTTCCGCATCGAGCCGCTGGCGCAGCCGGCCGACCAGAAAGGCAAAGCCTTCCATCAGCCGTTCGACATCCGGGTCGATGGGGTCTTCGGCGAGAAACTTCGACAGCCGCGGATTGGCCTTGGCAAAGACCCGGCCCATTTCCTTCAGGTAGTTCAGCTCGTCGCGATAGTAGGAATTGATCGCCATGGTTCAGACCAAAGAGCCTCCAGAAACGGTCAGATGAGTCATGATCAACATTCTTCGGTATTATGCGCTCACCCGGATTTGACCGCTGTTGTCCAGAATGGAGTCAAACCGGATTCGCTTCCGGCTGCCACCCAGATCAAGCTCTGCTTCAACATTGAAGATGAAATCGAGCGGCCGTTCGGGGTCTTCGACGGCGCGCACGAGCGGATTGCGCAGCCGCGGTTCGTAGTCGCGGATCTGGCGTTCGATGTTGCGGCAGATCTCCGTCGCGGTGTCCTGATGGGAACGGGAGATCGAATTGAAATCGGTCAGCCCGTAGTCCGGGCAGGTCTCGCAGCAGCCGGCTGTGCTGTTGAGCAGGATCCTCAGATCTTCCAGGACGCTTTCAAGGACCGCGGCCTCGAATTCGTCCGCATTCCGGTAATGGGTGCCGGACATGTCGTTTTCGAGCCGTTGAAACAAACTCACAGCCATCCGGAAGGCCCCCAGCCAAGGAATAGGGATGCCGGCCTCGGGTCGAAACCCGGGCCGGCACGCATTGGTCAGTTCGAAACCGGGTATCGGGTTCGAATCAGGATTTGTCCAGCTTGCCCTTCAGGGACAGCGTGAAGTCAGCGCCCATATACTTGAAGTGCGGCTGCACCGCCATGGACACGCTGTACCAGCCGGGTTCCCCCTCGACATCCGAAACGGTGATCTCGGCCTTGCGCAGCGGGCGGCGCGAGCGGACGTCGGCCGACGGATTGTCCTGGTCGGAGACGTACTGCCGGATCCACTTGTTGAGTTCGGCCTGCAGTTCGCCACGGTCCTTCCAGCTGCCGATGTTCTCGCGCTGGAGCACCTTGATGTAATGCGCCAGGCGGTTGATGATCATCATGTAGGGCAGCTGGGTGCCGAGCTTGTAGTTGAGCTCCGCATCCTTGCCTTCCGGCGAATTGCCGAAGAATTTCGGCTTCTGCACCGAGTTGGCGGAGAAGAAGGCGGCGTTGTCGCTGCCCTTGCGCATGGTCAGGGAGATGAAGCCCTGTTCGGCAAGCTCGTATTCCTTGCGGTCCGAGACCAGAACTTCGGTCGGGATCTTGGACTGGAGCTGGCCCATGGCCTCGAAGGTGTGCACCGGCAGGTCTTCCACCGCGCCGCCGGACTGCGGACCGATGATGTTCGGGCACCAGCGGTACTTGGCGAAGCTGTCGGTCAGCTTGGTGGCCAGGGCGAAGGAAGCATTGCCCCACAGGTAGTTGTCGCTGTTCTTGCCGGATTCCTCTTCATAGTTGAACGCCTTGACCGGAGAAGTTTCCGGGCCGTAGGGGGTGCGCAGCATGAAGCGGGGCATGGCGAGGGCGAAGTAGCGGCTGTCTTCCGATTCGCGGAAGGAGTTCCACTTGGCGTATTTCGGGCCCTCGAAGATGGATTCCATGTCCTTCAGGTTCGGGATTTCCTCGAACGTGTCGACACCGAACATGGACGGCGCGGCGGCCGCGATGAACGGGGCATGGGACATGGAGCCGACGCTGGCGCAGTACTGGGCCAGTTTGATGTCCGGTGCGTTGGGGCCGAAATCGTAGTTGGTGACGATCGCACCGACAGGCTGTCCACCGAACTGGCCGTATTCGGCCGTGTAGATGTGCTTGTAGAGGCCGGACTTCACGACTTCCGGGCTGTCCTCGAAGTCTTCCAGCAGCTCATCCTTCGAGACGCTCATCATCTCGACCTTGATGTTCTGGCGGAAGTCGGTGCGGTCGATGACGAATTTCAGGCTGCGCCAGGCCGATTCAAGCTTCTTGAAGTCGTCGTGGTGCAGGATCTGGTCGACCTGCTTGGACAGTTTCTGGTCGATCTCGGCGATCATCATGTCGACCGCCGCACCATTGACCTGGCCACCCGCCTGCGGTTTCAGGAGTTCCGAAATAAACGCGGCGACACCCTTGCGCGCAACGTCATAGCCATCGTCGGCGGGGGTGAGCTTGGTCTCCTGAAGGATCTGATCCAGAAGAGACGCGTCGAGTTCCTGGGTCTGGGCCGCGGCGCCGCCTTGTTGTGCGTCAGTATCAGTCATGTCTCTGTCTCGTCAGCTAGAAATCGCAATGGTCTGGAGAAAGCTACGCTGGAAAGCGGCGCTCACTCGGAACCGCCGGTGGCGTTGGTCAGTTCGGCCAGGAGTTTTTCGCGTGCAGCATCGTCGCCCAGAACGTTCTGGATGGCCTTGCGGAAGGCCGGAACGTTGCCGAGCGGGCCTTTAAGCGCCACCAAGGCTTCGCGCAGTTCCAGCAGCTTGTTGAGTTCCGGTGTCTGGCGGACAATCGATTCGGGCGTGAAGTCGCCGAGGCTTTGGAACTTCAGCGAGACGGACATGTTCTCCGGCTCTTCGCCTTCCGGCGTGTCGATCAGCTTGTTCTCGGTCGCCAGATCCAGGGCGAGTTCATGGCTCTTCATGACCTCGTTGAAATTGTCCTTGTTGATGTTGATGAGCGTGCGGTCTTCGATCGGCGTGTCGTCCGGGCGCAGCGTGTAGTCACCGAGCATCACCATTTTCAGCGGCAGTTCGATTTCCTCTTTGGCATCGCCCGTGGCCGGCTTGTATTTGATGTTCACCCGTTCCTTGGGTGCAACCGAAGATTCTTTAGACATTACGTCCCCCGTGTTCTGGCAGCCGCGGCGAGGAAATCCGGTTCCCGCGCCCAGGGCCTTGCAATGAATTTATTCCTGCTCAGAGTCCTACTTTGAGTATGTGTCAGTTCTATTTAGTTGGCTGAGAAAATTGATCTTTCGACTTAAGGAAACGTTAAAGACTACTTTCGTCCCGTCAGCTCTGCCGCCGCGCCAACATCCAGCAGCGATAGCGTTTCCATAACGTTCGCCCTGATCTGCAGGGCTTCTGCGTCCGGCAGGAACTGCTTTACATTCTTGTGTCCGAGGCTTTGCCAGGAAAGCCGTGCGAGATCGACTGCAAGCTCCGGTTCCCAGTGTGCCAGATCACGTTCCGCAGCGATAGTCCGCAGCGAATTCAAGAGCGCATAAAGGGGATGGATAAGTTCGAAACGAAGGCAGAATTCACCGATTTTGAGCTGGGTACGGAACCAGTCCCGGCCCGCCCCGCAGGTCGCCAGGTATTTTTTCAACGCCGTGAGCCCGTCGACGGTCTTGCCGGCCAGCGCCAGTTGTGTCGCTTCGGAAAAGGCGTGGTCGAGCGCCGATCCGGCAACACCGCCTCCACCGCCGCCACCGGCCTGGACATCCTGAGCAATCCAGGCCCGCGTCTCCGGGCTCGCAAAGGCAGTGCCGTCACTGAAACTGAGGCCGGTGATGTCCGGAAAGCGCTGCAAAAAGCTGGAGAGTTCGCCGACGACCAGCCGGTGAGCGTCTGCGTAACTTGAGCCTGCAGCCTGCATGGCGCCGGCCAGGTGGAATTGTGCGTCCAGCCAGAAAGGGGAAGCGACAAAGGCGGATTCGGCGGATTTGATCAGCCCCTCGTGGTTGCCGGCACCCTTCAGGGCGGCAAGTTCGGCGATCTTGGCCTTTTGCGGTGGCGGCAGCGCCGTCTTGCCGCCGTTGGCCGGTGGCAGGGATGCGACCCTGCCCCAGAGCGCGAATCGGGCAGCGTAGTAGGACCGGTAATCGGACGGGACGTCCTGGCGGATGGCGGTTGCAGCCTTCGTGGCCGCGTTGAAGACCGCCTGCATGGCCGAGGTCGGATTGGAGGTGTCGACGGCGATCTCAGCCGCGGGTGCCGCCGGGGCTGCTGCCAGTGCAGGAGCAGGTGCAGGAGCGGGGGCAGGCGCAGGTGCGGGCGAAGGAGCCAGCGCCGCGCTCGGGGCAGCCTCCGGTGCGGGCGCGTCTGAAGGCACCGGTGCGGTCGCCTCTGGCTCTGGTGCGGGTGCCGCGGCGGCTTCAGCCGCCTTCCTTGCTTCCTCCAGCGCCGCCTTGGCGTCCTTGGCATAGGGGCGCATTGCGCGCACCAGAGGACCGAGGGCCACTTGCGTCGAGGTCATTTTCTGCTCGAGCGCGCTGTCCAGCTCCAGAAGGGCTTCCTGGGCGATATAGATTTCGGCGTTGAAATTGCCTTCCGGATTTTTCGCCTCGACCATCGGCGCCAGCTTTTCCGCCAGCCAGTCAAAGGCGCCGGCCCGGCCACGTTCGCGCCGCACCGGCGGGATCATGGTCTCCCAATGCGCCTCGGTCATGTCCTTCAGGATGACGAGACCGGTCGCAAGACCCGGATAGCCTTCTTCGACAAAAAGGCCGAAGGCAAGCCGGGTTGCCAGGACGAGATCCTTGGACGTCGACTGCAGGACCTTGACGGTCTCCGCGTTGAGATCCTTCCATTTCACGGCGTTGGGGCCGCCCAGCTCCATCTTGCGGAATTCGGCTTCCAGCTCCTCGAACTCGGGCGTGTCCCGGAATTCGGCCTGCGCATCCGGGTTTTCCAGTGCGGCCAGACCGACCCCCGCACGGGGGTCTTCAAGCGTTGCGAGGGGGGCTTCGCCAGCCATGGAAATCTCCGGATTAAGGGCTCGATCAGCCCGCTTTGCAACCGGGGGCGGCCGAATGCCGGAAAGCGGTGCTGATTCGTAATCTCGTAGCGTTTAGCCTGTGACACCTTTATAAAATGTACAAGATTCCCGTCGAAATTGCCCGGGGACAGCCCTTGCGGCAAAAGGACAAGACGCGCGCCTGCATTCACGCCAGGGTTTTCGCGCATTTGGGAAAAGACGATGACCGCAGAAGCCGAAGAAATCACCATCGAACACGAAGCCGACGGTACGCTCACCGTGGTCCGCCCCGCCGGCAAACTGGACACACTCAGTGCGAAGGCTTTCGAGACCTATCTCAAGGACCTTGTGGCCATGAAATCCGGAACGCTGCTGATCGATATGGAAAAGGTCGACTACGTGACAAGTTTCGGCCTTCGTTCGCTGCTCATCATAGCCAAGTTGCTGGCGCCGTCCGGCGACAAGCTGGTGCTCTTCCAGGTGAACCCGTCGGTTGCCGACGTTCTGCGGATTTCCGGGTTCCTGAAAATCCTGCAGGTGGCTGAAAGCCTTGAGGAGGCCAAGGCGCTGGCCGGCTGACGATGCCGCGCATCTGCGATTATCAACGACCGGCAGGACAGGGATGGCGGATCTCGAAACGGTGACAGTACGCAACGACCTTGAGGATCTGCCGCTGGTCTATGCCGCGCTGGAGCGCTTCTGCGCGAAAGCGGGTCTTGGCGAATCCGTTCGGCGCACGCTGCTTCTGATCGTCGAGGAACTCTTCTGCAACACGGTCTCTTATGGTTATCCCGACGGCGCCAGGGACAGGATCGCCGTGACCGCAACGCTGACGCCGACCCCGTCCCCGTCTCATGTCAAGCTGGTGCTCTCGGACCAGGCGAAACCCTTCGACAACAGCCTGATGCCATCCGGCCCCGGCGGTGCGGAAACCGTCGAGGACATGGGCATCGGAGGACTCGGGCTTTTTCTGGTGCATCAGCTCTCCGACGAAGTCTCGACGCGGCGGATCGGCAACGTCAACCACACCACAGTATTGGTGCCGCTGGCACAGGGCTGACCTTCCCTGATAGCTCAGGATTGGCCGTCAGAAGGTGAATTCCATCATCGAAAAGTCGTCCGGCAGCGGTGCGTTGCCGGTGAAGCCTGCCAGCCAGTCGTAGATCGCCTTGGGCAAGGCGGTGTCCGCCGTCCTGGTCTTGTCCGCCAGCTGGCGCCAGGTCAGGGTTGCACCCTTTTCGTCCTCGATCTCGTAGGTGCCGTCGCTGATCACCAGCAGCCGGTCTCCGGGCCGGATCTCGAAGGTGCCGCCGTCGAAGGTCATGTCGGGCATGGCGCCAATCACCATGCCGTCCGGCGTGCCGAGCCCTATCGCTTCCTGCCCGTCGCCGGTTCCGCGCAGCAGGATCGACGCCGGATGGCCGCCGGAGGCATAGGCAAGCAGTCCGGTTGAGCGCCGGTAGACGCCGTACCAGATGGTGAAGAACATGTTGTTCTGCCGCTCCATCGGGAAGGCGTTGTTGAGCTTGGCGAGTACGTCCGAGGGGTCGCGGAAGTTCGCACCGGCCAGCGCGTTGGCGCGCAGGACGTTGATGATGGCTACGGAAAGCAGGGCCGCGCCGACACCGTGGCCGCAGACGTCGATCAGGTAGATCGCGAAGTGATCGTCGTCGAGATCGTGATAGCCGAAGCTGTCGCCGCCGAGTTCCGTGGAAGGCACCAGCAGCCAGTCCGCGGCCGGATTTGCGGGTCTTTTCACCGGCAGGATGGAATGGACGTAGTTGCCTGCGTCGCGCAACTCGTCTTCCAGACGCTCCTGGGTCTTCGTCAGAAGGATGTTGTATTCGGCGAGCTGATCCTCGACGGCTTCGCCATGCTCGATGGTGGCCTCGTAGAGCAGCTTCAGGTCCTCGTGCTCGGCATTGAGCTCGTCCAGCTGCCGTTGCAGGCGGACAATCTCGTCCTCCAGGGTTTGGGTGTTGGAAACGGCGCCGGGCGTGCTGGTCTTCGTCATTGTCCACTCGTAAGGCCGTCATGTGGGGCAGTCCTCACACAGTGGAACTGCAACGCATTGTGGCGAAGGTCGTCATTTGCTCTCCGGATGGATCGGTTCCGGTCTGGCTACCCTACTCAGTAGTTCATGATGCGGCGGTGACACAATCCTTCTGTGGTTATAGTGCCAATCGCGGCGATGGCACATTCGCACGATCCTCGACGCACCCGTCGGGTGCGCTATCTTTCGAAAAATTGCCTGACGCCAGTGTGGGAGACTGCCATGACCGAGCCCGTGATTGCCCAGACGTCACCTTTCCCGGTGGAGGTGGAAGCCGGCAAAAGCTATTTCTGGTGCCGCTGCGGGCGCAGCGGTAACCAGCCGTTCTGTGACGGCAGCCACAAGGACACGGGCTTTTCACCGGTCAAGTACACTGCCGAAAAGGACGGCAGGGTATTCTTCTGCGGCTGCAAGCACAGCGCCAACGCCCCGCTCTGTGACGGCAGCCACAAGACCCTTTGAAGTTGTCCGGCGGTCTGTCGCTGCAGCAACAGGCTGCCTTTGGTGACCGGGGCGCCGGCGGGTGCTTTCGGGACGGAACTCTCCTGCAGGATCTTGATCAGGTGCCGCCAGGGAACAGGGCGTTTTGATTTTCCCGCAAGCTGAACTAGTGTGGGTTGAGCGCTTGTGACCTTTCAATACATGATGGAAACACCATGCTGCTGCCAGAACCGCAAAAACTGGAAACGCATCGCTACCAGCTGGTCGAGGGCGACCGGGCCGTCCGGGGGCAGTCGGTACAGGAGCGATCGCTAAGCGGCTGGATCGAGCTGAGCGAAGCTGCCGTGATCCCGCTGAGCGCGGAGCTGATGAAAGACGATGCCGAGCTTACCAGCTTTCATCGCAGCGAGGCCGAGACGCACAGTTATCACTATGTCAGTTTCAACTGCAGTTTCGGTCCGGGGGAAAAGCAGAAATTTGAAAAGGCCTGGCTTGAGGCGACGCTCGCCAGCTCGGATGGCGGTGACATTTCACCGATTGCCTGGTCAATGAACCCGAAGGACGCCTGGGACAGTGTGGAACAGAGCGCCAAGGCCAGCATCGGTGCAAAGTTCGAGCTGATTTCCTCCGGGCTGGAAGCGTCGCAAAAGGCCGACGTCAAATCCTATTTCCTGCGCGCCTATCGCGAAAAACAAAGCAATCCCTACTGGGAATTCAGATCGACCGATACGGCCGATATCGATGGAACCTATCGATTTCATATGATTACACGCAGTCAGAAAGGCGCGCGGGGCAGCGGATCTCTGAAACTGAGTGCCGTGGTTCAGAAGCGAAGGTATTTCCTTCTGACCGCGAGTGAAGCCGCCGAAGCGCCGCCGGAGATTACCTTCAAATTGAGTGGATAGGACTGCGTGCTCGGCACTCTCAAGGGAGGAGCGCATGTCACTTTTGGTTTTTTTTGAAGACTTTTGCAGGATTGACGACAAGGATCAGGCCTACGCTTTTCTGGCCTCCCACCCCATCCTGACGGATGCGGTCGCCGAACAAGAGCTTGCGGCCGCAGTCCAGGCCCTGCCGCCCCAGGCACGGCAGATAGCGGAACACAGGCTTCGTGTGGCGCAGTCCCTGGGCAGGCGCATTCTTGAGTCCCGGCAAGGTTTCCCGCTCGGAGAGGGTCCCGTCGAACGCCTTCAGTCTCGCTGGAATTCGGGTGAAATCACCGAAACGCTGGCGCTCAAGAAAGCCGCGAGTGCCGATGCCGGCAATGCTCTGGCTCCGCTCTATGTCGATACCTTGTGTGCCTATGCGGAACACGATGCCCTTGGCGGGGATTGGCGGAGCGCCGTCCAGCGTATGCGGCTTCTTCTTGCGGCTCTCGATGCCCGTACAGATGAGCTGGCCAGTTCGAAGATGCGGGATGCGGCTGTCAGCGCCTGGCTTGAAGTGGCTGCCAGAGCGACGGCGGACATACCCGACGGCCGGATCTTCTTCGACGCAAAACGCCGCGGTGAGGCAATCATCGAGGAGGCGCTGAAGTCGGACGACAGGGCACGCGCCGCAAGATTTCAACATCAGCTTGGCGTTTTGCATCTCGATCCGTATATCGGCGGGCGTTCCAGCTCTCAGTACCATATGCAGATCCAGTCCTGGTTCGGCCGGCTGGATGCGGAATACGGCGTTGAAACGGCCTCCTGGGACCCACCGGAGGAGCGAACACTGCCAGACGTTCTGGACGGGCTGGAAAGTGCGATCGGTTACTTCAAGGTCGCAGAAAAGGCGGTCACCGGAGGCCGGCAGGCCAGGACGCTGAAAGCGCTCGCGGAAGCCTTGTTGTGGCGTGAAATCGCCGGCGGTCCGAAGGCAGGAAAAGAGATTGCGGCGACGGCCCGCAAGGCATTGGACCTTGCCCCGGAAGAAGGCAGCGAAGCGCTTGTCGTGGCCCTGAAAAACATTCTCGCCTATGTCGCCGAGGACAACACGGAAGACACGGAAGATGTCTCACCGGATGTCGAGGCATTGCTGGGGCCCGATGGGATCGCGGAGGATGAAACCAAGAGGCCTGCCGGGCGCGTGGATGAACTCAGGCAGGCGGCAAATTACCTTTATGGTTGCTTGAGATATGATGATGCCCTGAAGCTGCTGGATCGGGCCGCAGGACTGGCGCGCAAACACAAACTGGAAGCGGACCGGGGGACAATCGCACTCTCGAAAGCCACCATGTTGAGCGGCGTCGTAAAGACAAATATGCCGGGAATTGCCGAGACCCTGGCACAACAGGGCGTCGAAGCCGCGATTCAGGCGATCGAAAGCCAGGCTGCGCGGGAAGACGTTTCCGCCCTGCTGATTGGCCTGGCAGCGATGACCAGCGAGTTTGACCTTGAGAAACACGGCCTCCAAATCATTCAAAAGGCCATCGAATGGGACCCGGAGCTCGATAGCCGGTCTCACGACTTCCTGCTGATTCTGGTCGGAAATCTTTCTTTCAACGAGGCGGTCAATTGCCTGAATGACGGCCGGCCGGCCGATGCCATCGTCAACTATATGCAGGCCCTCAGATATTTCCTGAGCGCGGAAGCGTCAGAGCTGGCCGTCTCCTCCTTGACACAGGCCGTGGATCTTCTCGATGCCGACAATATCGAAACCGGTATGCGGCTTGCCGTTCCTCTTGCCGAAACGGCCGTCGGACTGGAATCGATCGGCGGGGCGGGTGCAAGACAGGTCGTTGCCAGGGCCTGGGCGGAGGTAACGGGCAGCGTGTTCGGGACGGGGGAACGGCGGCTCAATGCCGAGTTGCTTGCCCTGATCCTGCAGGGCGCCAAGGGAGGCGCTTTTGCCAGCGCCTGGGAGGATTGGAAACCTCTTGTGCTCGACGCAGAGGCACGGGAGCTTTTGGGACGGATCAATCAGGCGCGGGAACAGGCGGCACCTCATGGCCTGCCGGAGGAGGACGAAGGCCTGGATGAAAACATGCTCCTGTCCTCTTTCCTGGGCGAGGGAGCGGGACGTGGCGGAAACACGCCCGAAGAGGTCCTGGAAAATCTGCAAGTGAAATTCGATGCCAGGATCGAACGCGATCTGACGCCGCAGACACGCTCTCTGGAGACCATCATGCAGTTTTCAGAACTGCAGAACAGTCTGGATGAGCGCGCGGTCCTCATTGGTCAGCTCAAGGCGAAGACCGATGGTGGCGAACATGCATTGTTCACGATCTGCCTTTCGAACGAGACCGCTTTCGCCGCGCTCGGCAAAGGCGAGTTGCCGCCCGCGGCGATTGAAGTTTCGGACGACCGATACAGCGCGAGCATGGACTGGTTCGGCTTAAGCGTGAGCGCCTGGCGTTCGGAGCTTTTGTCCGAACCGGGGCCGGCCGACCTGACGCCCGAGGCAGAAGCGGTGCTGGATATCGCCAGCAAGCAACTGCTTGGGGGAGGATTGGCGGAACACCTGGCGGCGTTGCGGGAAAAGGGCAAAGACCATATCGTCGTTGCGCCGACCGGAGCCTTTCATTTCTTTCCGTTTCATCTGCTGCAACTGAACGGCCGGCCGCTCGCGGAAGACTGGACGGTCACAGCACTCCCAAACCTGTGCATATTGCGGCGGCATCTGGGTGCGCGCGCAGCAGGCGGCAGCAAGGTGGCCGGCAGACAGCCATTTGCGGCGCTCGCAGTAGGCTTCGAGGGCGGAGAGCCGCACGGTCTTTCGCCTTTGCCGAATGCTGTAACTGAAGTCAGACAGGTTGCCGGGATTTTCGGTACGGACGCGCTCGTCGATGCGCAGGCAACCGAGACAAGTTTCCTCGGATCGCTGAAGTCGACACGCATTCTGCATCTTGCCAGCCACGGCCGGCACCGTGTCGCCGCACCGGCCTTCCAGGCAGTCTATCTCTCGCCCGATCAGGAAAATGACGGCCTGGTCGAGGCCTGGGAATTGCTGCAGCATGACCTGGAAGGGCTGGCACTTGTCGGTCTCAGCGCCTGTGAGAGCGCGCTGGGACGGGTGGACATAGGTGACAACATTCGAGGCCTGCCCGCCGCGCTGTTGCTGGCCGGTGCCGAAAGCATTGTCGGGACCTTGTGGGAAGTTGAATCGGGCGCGGCTCAGACCTTCTTCGAGGCGTTTTACCGATTGCTGGCTCAAGGCGAAGAGCGCAGGGATGCCTTCGGTTCGGCAATGCGTGAAACCCGCAGGGCCTGTCCGGCCTATCGGGACTGGGGCGCGTTCTACCTGCTCGGCGAATGGGGCAAGTGCTGACTGAGCCGGAACTATCACTGACCCGCGCGCCGGCGCGGCGGTTCGGGGAAGAAGTTCTCCCGCAGGATCTTGATCAGGCGACGGAAGGCGTTGCGGTGCCTGTTGCGTATGTTGACGCCCGCAAAAACGGTTTGCGGGATCGGCGGGGCCTCGGTGACGAACCGGCATTTGCCTTCCTGCACCAGATCGTCGGCAACCTGTTTCAGCACATAGGCGGTTCCACCCAGCGACAGCAGCATGCCGACCATGGCCGCGTTCTGCCCGATGGACAGCGGCGCTTCGGCAAGGCCCGGGTGAAGGGCGGAGTGGCTGTGGGCGAAGGCGGCGGAATAGTTCGCCAGGATGTACCGTTCGGCGATCACCTCGGCGAGGCTTTCCGTTTCCGTCGACACCATGTGATAGACAATCTCGCCGACAGCCTCGAAATGCAGGTCCGGGTGCTGGCGCGGCGAGAACAGGATTGCAAGGTCCTCGGCACCGGACACCAGATCGGTGCACATCTGGTTGGAATAATCCGCCTCGAAGAAGAAGGCCGTGTCCGGCAGGGCTGCCCGGAAGTCGCCGATGAGGCCGTTTAAACGGCGGTCGACGAGGTCGTGCTGGATGCCGATCCGCATCGAGATCACCCGCGTTCCCGCAAACCGTGTCGCATGCCGTGCCTCGGCCCAGCCATGCCTCAGCGCTCTAGCATGGGGCTCGAACCGCAGCCCTTCCGTCGTCAGGTCTGTGCCTGAGCGGGACCGGTTGAAGAGCTTTGCCTCCAGCGCCTTTTCCAGGGCGGAGATGCGGCCGGAGACCGTGGATTGCGTCAGGCCCAGCCGGTCGGCAGTGCGGTTGAAGTTCCGGGTTTCGCAAAGGTCGAGGAAAGTCTCGATGTATTCGATCAACATGGGAAGGCGGCCACGCTCGCTAATCGGAATATCCGATCAATAATGGAGCTTCCGGCAACTTGAAAACAAAAAAAGCCGGATGGACAATCTTCCCGTTCGAACGCAGGGAGGCACCGGACATGAGCAGCATGCCAACGACAGCGCGCGTGGTGATCATTGGCGGTGGCGTGGTCGGAACGTCCTCGCTCTACCATCTGGCCAAGGCAGGCTGGACCGACTGTGTGCTTCTGGAAAAGAACGAGCTGACAGCAGGGTCGACCTGGCATGCGGCCGGCAACGTGCCGACCTTTTCCACCTCCTGGTCGATCATGAACATGCAGCGCTATTCGACCGAGCTCTATTCGCGCCTCGGCGCCGAGGTCGACTATCCGATGAATTATCACGTCACCGGGTCGATCCGTCTGGCACATTCCAGGGAACGGATGCAGGAATTCCAGCGTGCCAGGGGCATGGGGCTCTATCAGGGCATGAAGCTGGAGATCCTCGGCGTCGATGAGATCAAGGACAAATACCCCTTCCTCGAAACGCACGATCTGGCCGGTGCGCTCTATGATCCGGCAGACGGCGACATCGATCCGGCGCAGGTGACGCAGGCACTGGCCAAGGGGGCCCGTGACATGGGTGCCACCATCCTGCGCTTTACCCCGGCGACGGGTGTGTCGCGGGAAAACGGCGAATGGATCGTCCACACCGAAAAGGGCGACATCCGCTGCGAGTATGTGGTCAATGCCGCCGGCTATTACGCCCAGCGGGTCGGCGAGTGGTTCAAGCCCTTCGGCGGGCGCACCGTGCCGATGGCAACGATGAGCCACCAGTATCTGCTGTTCGAGGAAGTACCGGAGGTGAAGGAATGGTCCGCGCGCGTCGGCTACAAGTTGCCGCTGCTGCGCGACGTCGACACGTCCTATTACCTGCGCCAGGAACAGAACGGCTTCAACCTCGGCCCCTATGAACGCAAATGCCGGGCGCACTGGGTGAGCCCGGAAGACCCGCTTCCCGATGATTTCAGCTTCCAGCTTTATCCGGATGATCTCGAGCGGCTTGAATTCTATATCGAGGACGCGCTCGCCCGCGTTCCGGCGTTGGGCACGACCGGCCTCAGCAAAGTCATCAACGGCCCGATCCCCTATGCGCCTGACGGCAATCCGCTGATCGGGCCGATGCCGGGTGTGCCGAACGCCTTCGAGGCCTGCGTCTTCACCTTCGGCATCGCCCAGGGCGGTGGTGCGGGCAAGGTTCTGGCGGAATGGATCACCGAAGGGGCGACGGAGTGGGACATGTGGTCCTGCGATCCGCGCCGTTACACCGACTATACGGACCACGCCTATTGCGTCGAAAAGGCCAAGGAAGTCTATGGCCACGAATATGCGATGCATTTCCCCTGGCACCGCTGGCCGGCAGCCCCCGACCGCAAGCTTTCGCCCGTCCATGACAAGGTCAAGGCACAGGGCGGCGTAATGGGCGCCTATAACGGCTGGGAACGCGCCAACTGGTTTTCCAAGCCCGGTGACGATCTTTCAGAAGAGACGACCCGCACCTGGAACCGGTCCGGTCCCTGGGAGCAGCGCATCCGCGAGGAATGCGAAGCCGTGCGCGACGGCGTCGGCGTTCTCGATCTGCCTGGATTTTCGCGCTTTCACCTGACGGGGCCTGGCGCACGCGACTGGCTTCTGGGCCAGGTTGCAGGCGGGCTGCCAAAACCCGGACGGCTGTCGCTCGCCTATTTCCCGGATCATCGCGGGCGGATACTCACCGAGATGTCGGTCGCCTGCAATGGCGACGACGACTTCACGCTGATTACGGCTGCCGTCGCGCAATGGCATGACTATGAGTGGCTGGCAAAGAACCTGCCCGAGGGATTGACGCTCAAGGACAGGACGCGCGAAATCTCGACACTGATCGTCACCGGCCCCAAATCCCGGGAGCTTTTCGCGAAGATCTCCGACGCGGATCTCAGCCTTCCCTGGCTCAGCCACGAGATGTGGACGGTCGCCGGTCAAAAGGCCGTTCTCGCCCGCGTCTCCTTTGCCGGCGAACTCGGCTGGGAAGTGCATGCGCCAGTGACAAGCATTCCGGTCATCTACGAGGCCATTCTGTCGGATGGCGCGAAGCCCTTCGGGATGTGGGCACTGAATGCGCTGCGGCTCGAAAAGGGCTACCGCACCTGGAAGGGCGACCTTTCGACCGACTACAGCCTGCTTGAGGGCGGGCTTGATCGCTTCGTCAAGTTCGACAAGAAGCAGGAGTTTCCCGGCAAAGCGGCCTTGCTGCAGGAAAAGCAGCGCGGCGTGAAGAAGCGCTTCGTGACGCTGCTGGTCGATGCGGGCGACGCGGACGCGCCCTACATGGCGACCCTCTGGCATGACGGCAAGGTCGCCGGCGAAGTGACCTCGGGCGGCTGGGGCTACCGGATCGGCAAGTCGATCGCGCTCGGCATGCTGCGCGCCGACCTGCATGAGCCCGACACCGAAATCGAGGTCGAGATCTACGGCGAGCGCCACCGGGCGGTCGTGCAGGCGGACCAGCCGCTCTGGGACCCGCAGAACGAACGCATCAGGGCGTGATGGCGATGCGTTTTTTGTCCGACCTTACCCTTCTCCGGAGCCGGCGCTGATGTCAGAACTTCCCTCAAAGGCACGCGTTGTCATTATCGGCGGTGGCGTTGTCGGCTGCTCGGTTGCCTATCACCTGACAAAGCTCGGCTGGAAAGATGTCGTACTACTGGAACGCCGTCAGCTCACCTGCGGCACCACATGGCATGCGGCCGGCCTGATCGGCCAGCTCAGGGCGAGCGCCAACATGACAAAGCTCGCCAAGTATTCCGCCGATCTTTACCGGGGGCTGGAAGCCGAAACCGGCCTTGCCACCGGCTTCCGGGAAGTCGGCTCGGTTTCCGTTGCACTCACCGAAGCGCGCAAGGAGGAACTTTTCCGCAACGCCTCCATGGCGCGCGCCTTCGGCGTGCCGGTGGAGGAATTGAGCGTTCGGGAAGTGAAGGAACGCTATCCGCATCTCAATATCGACGGGGTCAAGGCCGGGGTCTGGCTGCCGACGGACGGGCAAGGTGATCCGGCCAATATCGCCCTGGCGCTTGCCAAGGGCGCGCGTCAGCGCGGAGCCCTCGTTGTCGAGGGTGCCAAGGTCACCGGTATCCGGGTGGATGGCCGCAGGGCGCGGTCAGTTTCCTGGCAAATGGGCGTGGCGAGCGGTGTGATCGAAGCCGATCACGTGGTCAATTGCGGTGGCATGTGGGCGCGTGAAATCGGCCGGATGGCCGGGGTCAACGTGCCGCTGCATGCCTGCGAGCACTTCTACATCGTCACCGAACCGATCCCGGGCCTCACCCAGATGCCGGTTCTGCGGGTGCCGGATGAGTGCGCCTATTACAAGGAAGACGCGGGCAAATATCTGCTCGGTGCGTTCGAGCCCAATGCCAAGCCCTGGGGCATGAACGGGATCCCCGAGGATTTCTGCTTCGACCAGTTGCCCGAGGACATCGACCATTTCGAGCCGATCCTGGAGCGTGCGGTCAATCGCCTGCCGATGCTGGCCGAGGCCGGAATTCATACCTTCTTCAACGGCCCGGAAAGCTTCACGCCGGACGATGCCTACAATCTCGGTCTCTCATTGGAAGTCGACAATTACTGGGTTGCGGCCGGGTTCAACTCCATCGGCATCCAGTCTGCAGGCGGTGCCGGCATGGCCTTGGCAGCCTGGATGGACACCGGCGAAAAGCCCTTCGATCTCGGCGACGTGGATGTTGCCCGCAACCAGCCCTTCCAGGGCAACCGGCACTATCTCTTCGAACGCTCCAAGGAAACGCTCGGCCTTCTTTACGCCGACCACTATCCCTACCGCCAGAAGGCGACGGCACGGGGCGTGCGCCGCACGCCATTCCATGTCCAGCTTCAGGCACGCGGTGCCGTCTTCGGCGAAATCGGCGGCTGGGAACGGGCGAACTGGTTCGCCTTTGACGGTCAGGAGCGCGACTATCGTTACAGCTGGGGACCGCAGAACTGGTTCGGCAACCAGGCGGCGGAGCACCGGGCAGTGCGCACGAATGTCGGCATGTACGACATGTCCTCCTTCGGCAAGATCCGCGTCGAGGGCCGGGATGCGGAAGCCTATCTCAATCATATCAGCGGCGCGGACATGTCCGTTCCCGCCGGCAAGATCGTCTACACCCAGTTCCTGAATGCGCGTGGCGGCATCGAAGCCGACGTGACGGTGACGCGGCTTTCGGAAACCGCCTATCTGGTGGTGACGCCCGCCATCACCCGGCCGAAGGACCAGGCCTGGATGCGCCGCCATCTGGGCGACTTCCAGGTGGTTCTGACCGATGTCACCGCTGCGGAAGGCGTTCTGGCGGTCATGGGCCCCAATGCCCGCAAACTCTTACAGGCGGTCAGCCCGAACGACTTTTCCAACGAGGTCAATCCCTTCGGTACGGCCCAGGAGATCGAGATCGGCATGGGTCTCGCCCGCGTGCACCGGGTTTCTTTCGTCGGCGAGCTCGGCTGGGAGATCTATGTCTCGTCAGACATGGCAGCCCATGTGTTCGAAACGCTGGTGGACGCCGGATCGGACTTCGACTTGAAGCTCTGCGGCATGCACATGATGGACAGCTGCCGCATCGAGAAGGCCTACCGCCACTTCGGCCACGACATCACCTGCGAGGATCATGTCCTGGAAGCCGGCCTCGGCTTCGCGGTCAAAACGGCAAAGCCCGATTTCATCGGCCGGGACGCGGTCCTGCGCAAGAAAGACGCCGGCCTGGAGCGGCGCATGGTGCAGTTCCGGCTGCTTGAGCCGGAGGTGATGGTCTACCACAACGAGCCGATCATTCGGGACGGCAGGATCGTGAGCTATCTCAGCTCCGGTGCCTACGGTCACCATCTGGGCGGCGCGATCGGCATGGGCTACGTGCCCGCGAAGGGGGAGGACGGAGCCGCGCTTCTCACCTCGCAATACGAGATCGAGGTCGCCGGACGCCGGGTCAAGGCCGAAGCGTCGCTGACACCGATGTATGACCCGAAATCGGAGCGGGTCCGTCTTTAAAAAATTTCCTCGTTCCTTCGACGAGAGACAACAATCGAAGGCAGCTCATGGTCTTGGGAGAGACGCCATGTCGGAAGAACTGATCAATCTGGAGACACCCCGTGCCCGCCGGGCCGGTGGCCGGGAGGCCCGCCGCGCTGCTCGCGCAGCACCGCTTGCAGAGGACATCCGGCCGGTCCGCCCCGGCATGCCGGGCGGCCAGTACAGGCCGCTGACGGACGCCGGCGTCGCGCGCATCCATCAGGCGGCGCTGGAAGCACTGGAAACCATCGGCCTGTCGCAGGCGCCGCAGTCCGGTGTCGAGATCATGACCGCGGCAGGCGCGATCCAGGGTGACGACGGACGCCTGCGCTTTCCCCGGGCTCTTGTGGAAGACATGCTGGCGGTTGCCGGACGCAACATCACGCTGCATGCCCGCGACCCGAAACACGATCTGCATCTTTCCGGCTCCAACGTGCATTACGGCACGGCGGGGGCGGCGGTCCATATCGTCGATCCGGTGACGCTCAAATACCGGGATTCTACCGCCCAGGATCTCTATGACGCCGCAAGGCTCGTCGACAATCTGGACAACATCCATTTCTACCAGCGCACCATGGTCTGCCGCGATGTGCTGGACAACAGGGAGATGGATCTCAACACGCTCTATGGAAGCCTCGCCGGCACGCGCAAACATGTCGGCACCTCCTTCAGCGATCCCTCGCATGTCGCCGACTGTTTCGAGCTGATTCACATGGTCGCCGGAGGCGAGGAAAAATGGCTGGAGCGGCCCTTCGTCAGCAACTCCAACTGCTTCGTCGTGCCGCCGATGAAATTCGCGACGGAAAGCTGCATGGTGATGGAGGACTGCATCCGGCGCGGCATGCCGATGCTGCTGCTCTCCGCCGGGCAGGCGGGTGCCACCGCCCCAGCACCAATCGCACTTGCGATCACCCAGGCCGTTGCCGAGTGTCTTGCGGGCGTCGTCTATGTCAACGCGATCAAGAAGGGCGCTCCGGCCATTTTCGGCACCTGGCCCTTCGTCTCTGATCTCCGCACAGGCGCCATGTCGGGCGGGTCGGCGGAACAGGCATTGCTGACGGCAGGCTGCGCGCAGATGCACCGGTTCTATGATCTGCCGGGCGGCGCGGCTTCGGGCATCTCCGACAGCAAGCTGCCGGACATGCAGGCCGGGTGGGAGCAGGGCGTCACCAACGCACTTGCCGGTCTTGCCGGCCTCAACATGTGCTATGAGGCCGTCGGCATGCATGCGTCTCTGCTCGGATTTTGCCTGGAAAGCCTGATCCTGGGGGATGATCTGCTCGGCCAGGCCCTGCGCCTCGTCCGGGGCATCGATGTGACCGAGGACAGCACGTCGATCGAGGTCATGAAAGAGGTCTGCCTTGGCGGGCCAGGCCATTATCTCGGTGCTTCGCAGACTTTGAACCTGATGCAGACGGAATATGTCTACCCCAAGGTCGCAAACCGGATGAGCCCCAAGGAATGGGTCGAGGCCGGCAAGCCGATCCTCCTGGAAACGGCAATCGCCCGCAAGAACGAGATCCTCGCCAGCGCGGGCAACGTTGTCGATCCGGAAATCGACCGCGCTATTCGGAAGAGGTTCAATATTTTCTTCCAATGAGTAGTTGCCGCACTTCGACCCGCCTTCTCGTCGCGGGGAGGCGGGCAAGCGTCAAGCATGCCCTTAAGTTGTGTCGGGTTGCTTCCCATCATAGGCTTGTGCCGCGGCTGCGCGGAGACAGGCTTCAATGGCGTGTGGGAGGTGAAGATGGCCGATTTTCACAAGGGATTCCAGGATGTCGACGCGGCTTCGGAAAACGAGTTCCTGTTCAGGTTTCTTGATGATGCCAATGCCAATCGCTCCATCCTTCAATATCGCGTCCGGATGGCCGAGCTCTATCCACCCGGAGCGGGGATGCGCATTCTCGATATCGGCTGTGGTCTTGGTCATGAGGCGATGCGCCTTGCGGCGCAAGTCGGGCCCGCCGGCAAGGTCGTCGGCATAGATCCCTCAAATGATTTCATCCGCGAAGCGGCACGCAGGAGTGCTCCGCTCCGATTGCCGGTCTCATTTCAGACAGGCGATATTCACGCGCTTGATTTTGAAGATGCGTCCTTTGATCTGGTCCGGGCCGAGCGGGTTCTTCTTTATATCAGCGACCTCGGCCAGGCAGTGAGCGAGCTCGTCCGTGTCTTGAGGACCGGTGGGCACGTCACGGTGTTCGATTTCGACTACAACGCCTTTTTCATCGATTCCAACCACGGAACTGTTAGCCGCAGGATCGAAAATCTTTTGGCCGGGGATCCACCCAATCCCGAAATCGGCCGGCAGGTGCCGGAGCTGCTCCGCCAGGCAGGACTGACGGTTCGATGCATCGAACCTTTCACGATCACTCCGTCACCGGACATGGTCGCGCGTATCTATGCAGGTGCGATCGATCGGGGGCTTTCGAGCGGAGCGCTGACACAGGAGGAAGTCGACGATTGGTGGGCAGACCAGCAAGCTCTCGCAACTGCCGGGCAGTTCTACCACGCCAACCCGGGTGATATCGTTGTGGCAGACAAACCCTGACCAGAAAGACGATCCGATTGGGTCGTCGCCGCTCCATGGAAATCGCGGCAGGCAATCGACAAGGCCATTTTGATGGACTAGAAACGGTTTAAGGCTGAACCGATTAAATGGATTAAATTCAGGTGTTTGTCTGCATTTTGGATAGCTTCGAAGGCGAAAATGCTGTGGGCGAACGCAGAGGAATGCCGCTCTTCATATCTGTCACCTTCCGGAAACAAAATGCTACGTCCCGATATGCCGAACGATAAGTGCAACGCTCCGACCGCGGAGCAGTTCGCAAAAGCAATCCTGACCCATCTCAGGACGTCTCAGGGCAAGGATCCTGACCACGCGTCCATCTACGACTGGCGCATGGCGCTGTCGCTGGCCTTGCGGGACGAGGTCATCGAGCCCTGGTTTGCCTCCACACGGGCGACCTATGAGGCAAAGGCCAAGCGGGTCTATTACCTTTCCATGGAATTCCTGATCGGCCGGCTGATCGAGGATGTGGCGACCAACCTGCGTCTGGAAGACATCGCGGCCGCGGCCATGAAGTCGCTCGGTCTCGACTATGCCCGCATCGTCACCGACGAACCTGATGCGGCGCTTGGCAATGGCGGGCTCGGCCGTCTTGCCGCCTGTTTCATGGATTCCCTCGCGACCCTCGGCATTCCCGCCTATGGCTACGGCATCCGCTATGAGCACGGCCTGTTCGAGCAGCATTTCAAGGACGGGGTGCAGATCGAGACGGCCGAGACCTGGCTGTCGCAGCGCTATGCCTGGGAGTTCGAGCGGCCGGAAGTGCGCTATGAGATCGGCTTTGGCGGCACCGTCGAGAAAAAGGGACGCACGTCGGTCTGGAAACCGGCGGAAACCGTCATCGCGTCGGCCTATGACACGCCGGTCGTCGGCTGGAACGGAGCCTGGGCGAACACACTGCGCCTCTGGGCCGCCAAACCGGTCAAGATCTTCGATCTCGACAGCTTCAACCGCGGCGAATACCTGGCCGCCAGTGAACCCGAAGCGCTCGCCCGCACGATCTCGCGGGTTCTTTATCCGGACGACACCACCGAGGCCGGCAAGGAACTGCGGCTGAAACAGGAATATTTCTTCACCGCCGCCTCGATCCGCGACATTCTTCGCCGGCTCGACTCGGAAGGCGGGGCTGCCGGGGATCTGCCGGAGCGGGCGGCCATCCAGCTCAACGATACCCATCCGGCAATCGCCGGTCCGGAGCTGGTGCGCCTGCTTGTCGACGAGCGCGGCATGGAAATGCCCAACGCGATCTGGATCGCGCGCGCATGTCTTGGCTACACCAACCACACGCTTCTGCCCGAAGCACTGGAAAGATGGCCGGAGCCGATCTTTGCCAAGGTGCTGCCGCGGCATCTTGAGATCATCCGCGAGATCGAGACCGCCCATGTGCAGTCCAGTGGCAGCCCGGTGCGCATCCTGGAGGGCGGTGACGTCAAGATGGGTGAGCTCTCCTTCATAATGGCGCACAAGGTGAACGGGGTTTCGGCGCTGCACAGCGAGCTCGTCAAGGAAACGGTCTTCGAGGATCTCAACCAGGCCTATCCCGGCCGCATCATCAACGAGACCAACGGCATCACGCCGCGGCGCTGGCTGCACAATTGCAATCCGGGCCTCAGAAACCTCATCAGCGGGACGATCGGCAAGGAGTGGCCGGCGGATCTGGATCAGCTTGAAAAGCTGGTTCCACATGCGGACGACCAGGGTTTCCGCGATGCCTTCAGGGACGTGAAAGCCCGGAACAAGATCCGTGTCGCCAACTGGCTGAAGGCCAGCCACGATATCGCGGTCGACCCGGAAGCGATGTTCGATGTCCAGATCAAGCGCCTGCACGAGTACAAGCGCCAGTTCATGAACCTTCTGGAGACCGTGGCGCTCTGGAACGACATCCGCGACAACCCGAATGGGAACTGGGTGCCGCGGGTCAAGATCTTCGGCGGCAAGGCTGCGCCCGGCTATGTGGTTGCCAAGCAGATCATTCATCTCATCAATGACGTGGCCGCGGTGATCAATTCCGATCCGCAGGTGAAGGGTCTCCTGAAGATCGTCTATCCGGAGAACTACAACGTCTCCATGGCCGAGCTTCTGATCCCGGCGACGGAACTCTCCGAGCAGATCTCGACCGCGGGCAAGGAAGCGTCGGGCACCGGCAACATGAAGTTCGCCCTCAACGGGGCGCTCACCATCGGCACGCTGGACGGCGCCAACGTCGAAATCCGCGAGCGGGTCGGGGCGGAGAATTTCTTCCTCTTCGGGCTGACGGCAGCCGAGGTCGTTGCGCGCCGCAAGCAGGCGGGATATTCGGCCGCGGCAATTGCGGCGAGCCCGAAGCTGGCGCGCGTTCTGGAACAGATCGAGGCAGGCGTGTTCTCTTCCGGCGACCGGGACCTTTACCGCGGGCTGGTGCAGGACATGCGCCAGAAGGACTATTTCCTCGTGACCTGCGACTTCGACGATTATTTCGCCACCCAGCGCAAGGTCGACTTGGCCTATGCCGACCAGGACAACTGGACGAGAATGGCCGTGCTCAACACGGCCCGCGTCGGATGGTTTTCCTCAGACAGGACAATTGCAGACTATGCGAAGGACATCTGGAACGCGCATAGTCTGACGCGGGGATAACGAGAAGCCGAAGGAACCAGGTCCGCAATGACGATCTCCTCCGACATCGACGCACTTGCCAGGGGCACCCATCAGGACCCGTTTTCGGTCCTCGGATTGCACGAGATCGCAGGAAAGCTGGTCATTCGGGCCTTCCTGCCCAATGCGGACAAGGTCGAGGCCGTCGAGCCAGGGTCGGGAAAGAAGATCGTCGAACTCGCCTCTCTTGGTGGCGGGCTTTTCGAGGCGGCTGTTCCCCGCCGCAAGAAGCGGTTTGCCTATCACCTGCGGGTCGAACAGGACGGCAAAAGCTGGGTTTCGGACGATCCCTATCGCTTCAGTCCGGTCATGGGCGAACTGGACGAGTATCTGATCGGCGAGGGCACGCACCGGCAACTCTGGAAGGTGCTGGGAGCCCATCCCGTCATCCATGAAGGCGCCGGCGGCGTTCATTTCGCGGTCTGGGCCCCCAATGCCAGCCGGGTGTCGGTCATCGGCGATTTCAACGGCTGGGACGGCCGGCGGACGCTGATGCGCCGGCGCGGGGCAACCGGGGTCTGGGAAGTCTTCGTGCCGGGTCTTGCCGAGGGCGAGGTCTATAAATACGAGCTGCTCACCAAAGACGGCACGTTGCTGCCGCAAAAGGCCGATCCGGTCGGCTTCGGCGCCGAGCATCCGCCACGGACCGGCTCTGTCGTCCGCAACATCGACGGCCATGCCTGGTCGGACGGTGACTGGCTCGACAGGCGGGCGGACCTGCACCGGATCGACAAGCCGATCTCCATCTACGAAGTCCACCTGGGAAGCTGGCGCCGCGTGCCGGAAGACGGCAACCGGCCGCTCTCCTATCTGGAACATGCCGCCCAGCTCGTACCTTACGCGCTCGACCTCGGCTTCACCCATCTGGAACTGATGCCGGTTTCGGAGTTTCCCTTCGACGGCTCCTGGGGCTACCAGCCGGTCGGCCTTTTTGCACCGACGATCCGCTTCGGCACGCCGGCCGAATTCCGCACGCTGGTCGAGGCCTGCCACGAGGCGGGGCTCGGCCTGATCGTAGACTGGGTGCCGGGGCATTTTCCGGAAGACCCGCACGGACTCGGCAATTTCGATGGCACGGCGCTCTATGAACACGCGGACCGCCGCGAGGGATTTCATCCGGACTGGAACACGCTTGTCTACAATTACGGCCGGCGCGAGGTGCTGAACTACCTCGTCGCCAACGCGCTCTACTGGCTGCAGGAATTTCATGTCGACGGCCTGCGTGTGGATGCAGTGGCCTCGATGCTCTACCGGGACTACTCGCGCAAGGAAGGCGAGTGGGTGCCCAACGTCCATGGCGGGCGGGAAAACCTCGAAGCGATCGCCTTTCTGAAGGCCATGAATGTTGCGGTCTATGGCGAGGTGCCCGGCATCCTGACGGCAGCCGAGGAATCGACAGCCTTCCCGGGTGTCACCACGCCGGTCGATGCGGACGGTCTCGGCTTCGGCTTCAAGTGGAACATGGGCTGGATGAACGACACCCTCCATTATCTGGCAGAGGATCCGATCCACCGGAAATACCACCACTCCAAGGTCACCTTCGGCCTTCACTATGCGTTTTCGGAAAACTTCATTCTGCCGCTGAGCCATGACGAAGTGGTCCACGGCAAGGGCTCGCTGCTGGAAAAGATGCCGGGCAGCATGCCGGAGAAGTTTGCCAACTTGCGCGCCTGTTACGGCCTCATGTGGGGGCATCCGGGCAAGAAGCTGCTCTTCATGGGCGGCGAGTTCGCGCAGGACCGCGAGTGGAACCACGACAGCAGCCTCGACTGGCATCTGCTGGACCACGGTCCGCACCGGGGCGTTCAAGCGCTCATCCGCGACCTCAACCGTCTCTATCGGGAAGCGCCCGCGCTGCATGAACTCGACTGCCGGAGAGAGGGCTTCGAGTGGATCGAGGAAACAAGCGGCGACGAGAGCATCTTTGCCTGGGTGCGCCGCGGTTCAAACGGCACGCCGCCCGTGCTGGTCGTGTCGAATTTCACGCCGGTGGAGCGCAGCGCACGCCGTGTCGGCGTGCCTGAGCCCGGCTTCTGGGCCGAGCGGCTCAATACCAATGCGGATATTTACGGCGGCGACGGCCGCGGCAACTACGGCGGTGTGAACAGCGATCACGTGGCAGCTTCAGGCAGGCCGCATTCGATCGAGATCACGCTGCCGCCGCTGACGACGCTGTTTTTTGAACTCACCCAAGGCTGAGGAGGCCTCGGACGGCGAGAGAAGACGAGAAAAGGACCGGGGAGGAGTGACGACATGACCATCGAATCTCAAAGACTGGCACAGCAGACCATGGCCTTCGTGCTTGCGGGCGGACGCGGCAGCCGGCTGATGGAACTGACCGACCGGCGGGCGAAACCTGCGGTCTATTTCGGCGGCAAGACCAGGATCATCGACTTTGCCCTTTCAAACGCCGTCAATTCCGGTATCCGCCGTCTTGGCGTTGCCACGCAGTACAAGGCCCACAGCCTGATCCGCCATCTGCAGCGCGGCTGGTCGTTCTTCCGGGCCGAACGCAACGAGTCGCTCGACATCCTGCCCGCCTCCCAACGCCTGGACGAGGAAAACTGGTACAAGGGCACCGCCGATGCGGTGACGCAGAACATCGACATCATCATGAGCCTGGAGCCGAAATACATCCTGGTTCTGGCAGGCGACCACATCTACAAGCAGGATTATTCGCTGATGATCCAACAGCATGTGGAATCGGGCGCCGATGTGACCGTCGGCTGCGTCGAAGTTCCGCGTGAAGAAGCCAAGGGCTTCGGCGTCATGCATGTGGACGACAAGGACAACATCATTGCCTTTGTCGAAAAGCCGTCCGATCCGCCCGCGATGCCGGGGCACCCCGATCTCTCGCTGGCCTCCATGGGCATCTATGTCTTTGAGACTGCGTACCTGCTGGACATCCTGCGGGAAGATGCCGCCGATCCCAACTCCTCCAACGATTTCGGCAAGGACATCATTCCGAAGATCGTTAAGAGCGGCAAGGCGATGGCCCATCCCTTCTCGCGCTCCTGCGTCATGACCGGACTGGAAAAGGAGCCCTACTGGCGCGATGTCGGCACGGTCGATGCCTTCTGGCAGGCCAATATCGACCTTACGGACTTCACGCCGGAACTGGATATCTACTCCAACGACTGGCCGATCTGGACCTATTCGGAACTGACGCCGCCGGCAAAGTTCATTCACAACGAGGAGGGCCGCAGAGGCCTTGCGACCTCGTCCATGGTCTCGGGCGGCTGCATCATCTCGGGCTCGACGCTGGACCAGTGCCTGCTCTTCACCGGCGTGAAGACCCATTCCTTCGCGACGCTTGAAGGTGTGGTGGCCTTGCCCTTTGCCGAGATTGGCCGCAACGCCCGCCTCACCAACGTTGTGCTTGACCGGGGCGTTAAAATCCCGGAAGGCCTCGTGGTCGGGGAAGATCCGGACCTGGACGCAAAGCGGTTCCGGCGCAGTCCGGGCGGGATCTGCCTGATAACCAAAACCATGATTGATCAATTGGATACATAACTGATGGAAGTCCTGTTCGTCGGGTCCGAATGCGCACCTTTCGTCAAGACCGGCGGTCTTGCCGACGTGATCAGTGCCGTGCCCAAGGCGCTAGCCGGGCAGGGTGTGCGCATTCGTGTTCTCCTGCCTGCCTATCCGGCCCTGTCGGATCTGGCCGCGAAGGGCAGGGAGGTCACCCGGTACGACAGTCTGATGGGCGGGCCTGCCCGCGTGGTGGAGGTCAAGGCGGAGGGCCTTGACCTTCTGCTGCTGGAGGCAAAGCACCTCTTCGACCGGCCCGGGAACATCTATCTCGGGCCCGACGGCAAGGACTGGGGCGACAATGCCATCCGGTTCGGCGCGCTCTGCATCGCCGGTGCCGATATCGCCGAGAAGGGGGCGGGCAAGTGGACGCCGGACATCGTCCACGTCCATGACTGGCAGGCAGGTCTCATCCCGCTTTACCTGCGTCAGCGCGGCTGCAACGTTCCTTGCGTCGTTTCCATCCACAATGTCGCTTTCCAGGGCCTCTTCGATGCCGGCCTCTTGGAAAAGCTCGGTATCTCGCCGAGCTACTTCACCCCGGACGGGATCGAATATTACGGCCGCATCAGCTTTCTGAAGGCGGCACTGATTTTCAGCGAGAAAGTCTCGACGGTCAGCCCGACCTATGCCCGCGAACTGATGAGCTCCGAATTCGGCATGGGGCTGGAAGGCGTTCTCCAGGCCCGCCGGACGGATCTTTCCGGCATCCTCAACGGCATCGACCTCGAAGTCTGGAACCCGGACACCGATCCGGCACTGCCTGCAGGCTACAATGTTCGGTCGCTCAAGAAGAAGGTGCTCGCCCGCGAGGAGCTTGCCCGGCGTTTCGGTATCGACGCGCCGAAGGACGCTCCGCTCTTTTGCGTTGTCAGCCGGCTGACATCGCAAAAGGGGCTCGATTTGCTGGTTGATGTCCTGCCGGACCTGACCGGGCGCGGTGCGGCACTGGCTCTGCTGGGGGCCGGTGACAAGCAACTGGAAGACAGTTTCCTGGCGGCAACGCGCCGGTATCCCGGCCAGGTCGGTACGGTGATCGGCTATGACGAGGCGCTGTCGCACCTGATGCAGGGCGGCGCCGATGCCATCCTGATCCCCTCCCGCTTCGAGCCCTGTGGCCTGACCCAGCTCTACGGCCTGCGCTATGGCACCATTCCGGTCGTCTCGCGCACAGGCGGACTGGCCGATACGGTTATCGATGCGAACGAAGCGGCCCTTGCCGCCGACTGTGCCACCGGCCTCCAGTTCTCGCCGGTGACCGCGGAAGCGCTGGCGGATGCCATCCACCGTGCTTGCGATCTCTATTCCCAGCCGCAGGTCTGGTCGGCGATGGTCCGCCGGGCGATGAAGCATCCAGTCGGCTGGGAAAGTTCGGCAAAGTCCTACGCAGCGCTTTATGAAGAGCTCGCCGTGAAGTCCGGGAAGGCTTGACGTCATGGCAATCAGAATGCGTTCAGGCACACCGCACAAGCTTGGTGCGCAGCTCGACGGTGGCGGCGTCAATTTTGCGGTGTTTTCGGAAAACGCTTCAAGGATAGAAGTGTGCCTCTTCTCCCGCGACGATCAATCGGAGATCGCAAGGTATACGCTGCCGGAACGGACCGGTCCGATCTGGCACGGCTATCTGGCGGGTCTGCCGGCGGGCGCGCTTTACGGCTACCGTGCCCATGGCACTTATGCACCGGAAAACGGCCACAGGTTCAATCCCCACAAGCTGTTGCTCGATCCCTATGCGCGCGAGATCGAGGGCAAGTGGTCGAACGTCCACCAGGTCTATGGCTACGACCCTGTGTCAAGCGCCCAGGATCTCAGTTTCGATACCCGCGACAGCGCGCCCTTCGTGCCGAAATCCGTCGTCTCCGATCCTGCGCTCTTCACACCGCTCGGCAATCATCCCGGCCATCCGTGGGAAGAGGCCTTCATCTACGAGACCCATGTAAAGGGCATGACGATGGAGCATCCCGGGGTCGAGGCGGCCCTGCGGGGTACCTATGAAGGCCTCGCCTCCGAACCGGTTCTGGAGCATCTGCAAAAGCTCGGCGTCACGACGGTCGAAATCATGCCCATTCATGCCTTTGTCGACGACAGCTTCCTGCTCGACAAGGGGCTCAGGAACTATTGGGGCTACAACAGCGTCGGCTTCTTTGCCGCCGAGCCGCGTTATTTCGGGCCTGCCGGCATAGCCGGTTTCCGGGAGATGGTGCGCCGCTTTCATGCGGCCGGCATCGAGGTCATTCTGGACGTCGTCTACAATCACACGGCAGAGGGCGATCACCGCGGCCCGACGCTCTGTTTCCGCGGTCTCGACAATGCCTCCTATTACCGCCTGATCAACGGCCAGCCACGCTACTATGTCAACGACACCGGCTGCGGCAACACGGTGAATGTCTCCCATCCGCAGGTGCTGCGCCTTGTCATGGACAGCCTGCGCTACTGGGTCACCGTCATGGGCATCGACGGGTTCCGCTTTGATCTGGCGACGACAATGGGGCGTGAAAACCATGGCTTCGATCCGAACGGCAGCTTCTTCGATGCGCTGAGGCAGGATCCGGTGCTCGCGGGTGTCAAGCTGATCGCGGAACCCTGGGACATCGGTCCGGGCGGTTACCGGCTTGGTGAGTTCACGCCGGAATTTGCCGAATGGAACGACACGGCACGCGACACGATCCGCAAGTTCTGGCGCGGCGATGCTCATGCCGCGCAGGAACTGGGTGCGCGGCTGCTGGGGTCTGCCGAGAAATTCGACCGCAACGGCCGCCGAGCCTGGTCGTCGATCAACTTCGTTGCTTCCCACGACGGCTTCACGCTCAATGACGTTGCGTCCTACGCCAAACGCCACAACGACGCCAATCTGGAGAACAACCAGGACGGCCACGGGGCGAACTATTCCGATAATTTCGGCGTCGAGGGCAGGACGGACGATCCGGACATCCTGGCGCGACGCCAGCGGCGCAAGCGCAACATGCTGGCAACGCTGTTCCTGAGCCAGGGCACACCGATGCTGCTGGCCGGTGACGAGATCGGCAACAGCCAGCACGGCAACAACAACGCCTATTGCCAGGACAATCCGATCGGCTGGGTCAACTGGGGCGAGGCGGACGAGGACCTCCTGGCCTTCGTGCAGAAGCTGACAGCCTTCCGCGCCGCGCACAGCACCGTACGCCAACCCTATTTCCTGCATGCGGGCAGACGGCCGGCGGACGGGCTGCCGGACGTGGAATGGTGGGACCTGGAAGGCAATCCGCTGAATTGGCGCGACCCGGGCCTCTCGAGCCTCTGCCTGCTTGTGCGCTATGCGGCCGAGGCGCCGGACTTCAAGGACGAGTACGACACCGTCTTCGTGGTCTTCAACCGCGATACTCAGCGGGCGAACGTCAAGCTGCCGCCAAAGCCGGAAGGCACAGTCTGGATCCACAGCATCGACACGGCCAATCCATCCGGAGGCGAAGCCGTGCCACTGACCAACGGCCACCTTTGGGTGGAAGGCAAGAGCCTCAATGCACTTGTGCTCGGAACCTTGCAGGGGTCGATGCTGTGACCCCGGACAGTGTTCTCGACATCCTGTCGGCAAAGGCCGGGATCTTCGGCGAATTCCGGGACCTGCAGAACATCGTCCGCCCGACCGCACCCGAAACCCGTCGCGCATTGCTCGCCGCCTGCGGGCTGCCGGCGGCAACCGATGCCGAGGCGTGGGAGACGCTTGCGGCGCTGGAGGCGGAGGAAGTAACAAGGATCGTCGAGGACGAGATTGTCCTCCCAAGCGAACGGACCACAGACCTCCCGTTGCCGGAAGGCGCGGAATGGGAAATTGTCCTGGAAACGGGCGACCGGCTGACGGGGGGGCGCAGCACCGGCCATGTGAAATTTCCGCCTTTGCCGCCGGGCCTGCACGATCTGCATCTGAAACTTGGATACTCCACTCAGTCGGTTCTTCTGATCGCCGCGCCGGAGACTTTGCCGACGCTTGGCGACCGGGGCCTCGGCCGGACCTGGGGTGTTACCGGAACGATCTACGGCCTTCGCTCGAAGCGCAATTTCGGTGTTGGCGACTATGGCGATCTTGGTGACATGGGCGCGGCCCTGGCGCCTGGCGGGGCCGCATTCTACGGCATCAATCCGGTGCATGCGCTGGGCTGGAGCGAGAAGGAGATTATCAGCCCCTATTCGCCGACCCATCGCGGCTTCCTCAATCCCTGGCATATAGCGCTGGAGAAGATGAGGGAGCTCTTCCGCTTTTGCTCGTCCGTGACCGCGTTGCTCACGCAGCAGCACCCGGCTTTCGAGAGCCTGCGGAAGGGCGAGCGGGTGGACTATGCCGCTCACAGAGCGCTGCTGGCGCCGCTTCTGGAAAAAGCCTACGTGGCCTTTCTGGCGGAGGCGCCCGACTTTCTGCTTTCCGACTTCGACGGCTTCCGCCGGGAAGAAGGCGCCGCGCTTGAGGATTTCGCACTCTTCGAGAGCCTCAGCGAGCAGCACGGCTCCGATTGGCGGCAATGGCCCGCCGAGCTCCGGCAGAAGGAAGCGGTTGTCGTCACCGACGAACTGCAGGCGCGGATGGGGTTTCACATCTGGCTGCAGTGGCTTGCCGATCTTCAGCTCTATTCCGCCCAGAAGTCCGCCCTCGCCGCCGGCATGCGTGTCGGGCTTTATCTCGATCTTGCCGTCGGTTCCCGGCTTGGCGGCGCGGAAAGCTGGTGCGAGCGGGGAAGCCTTGCCGAGAACGTCTCCATCGGCGCGCCGCCGGATTATCTCAGCCCCGCGGGCCAGAACTGGAACCTAGCGGCCTATGCGCCGCGCAAGCTGGCCAGCGACCGATACGCGGCGCTGCGCGGTCTGCTGCAACGGAACATGCGCCACTGCGGCCTGTTGCGCATCGATCATGTGCTTGGGCTGAAACGCAGTTTCTGGGTGCCTTCGGATGGCAGTCCGGGGGGCTATATCAGCCAGCCCTTCCGCACGCTTGCTGCCATCGTCGCCATCGAGGCGACGCGGTCGGATACGATCGTGGTCGGCGAGGATCTTGGATTGGTGCCGGACCAGTTTCGTGACGAACTGCGCGATCTCGGCTTTTATGGGTACTCCGTACTGCAATACGAGAAGACCGACGGCGTCCTGCATGACCCGGCGAACCTGCGCAAGCGCTCGCTCGCGTGTTTTGCCACCCACGACACGCCGACACTGCGCGGCTATTTTGAAGGCGCAGACATTGACTGGTGGGAACGACTCGGCTGGATCACGCCGGAAGAAAAGCCGGCCAAGCAGCAGGAACGTCAGAGCGAGGCGGCCGGCCTCCTTGCGAATGCACCTGCGGCATACCGAAGAGCGCAGGATGGCGAAGCCTTTCGGGATGCGATGCATGCAACGCTCAGCCAGTCGCCGGCCGAACTTGTCGCCGTGCAGCTGGACGATATTCTCGGAGAGAGGGAAGCCCAGAACCTGCCGAGCACGGTCAGCGAACATCCCAACTGGGTGCGGCGCCACGGAGTTCCTGTCGAGGAGCTTCCAAACCTGCCGCAGCTTGAAGGTTTGAGCGCGATCATGCGTGAGGGGGGCCGCAGGGAGGCCAAGGCAGTCAGATAGCCGGCCCCCTGCTGATCGGCCTGGGTGTCAAAATGTTGATTGATTTGGATGTGTAAGACGATCCTGCTTGCGGTCAGCCGGCTGCAGGACGATCCAGGGAGAAATAAGATGACTGTTCGGACCATTCAGGCAGGACCCTTCGAGGGCCAGAAGCCGGGAACTTCCGGCTTGCGCAAGAAAACCCGCGTTTTCATGGAGCCGGGCTATGTCGAATGTTTCGTCCAGGCGATCTTCAACAGCATCGGCGGGGCGGAGGGCAAGACCTTCGTCGTCGGTGGCGATGGCCGCTATTTCAACCGCGAGGCCATCCAGATCATCCTGAAGATGGCGGCGGCGAACGGTGCGGCAAAGGTGATCGTCGGTCAGGACGGCCTGCTGTCGACCCCGGCCGTCTCCAACCTCATCCGCCAGCGCAAGGCGAATGGCGGCCTGGTGCTCTCGGCGAGCCACAATCCCGGCGGGATCGACGAGGATTTCGGCCTCAAATACAATGTCGCCAACGGCGGCCCGGCACCGGAAGGCATCACCGAGGAGATCTTCTCGCAGACCAGGTCCATCACCGGCTACAGGATCTTCGACGCGCCCGACCTCAACCTGACCGCACTCGGCACCTCGGATCTCGGCGGCATGACGGTCGAGATCGTCGATCCCGTCGCCGACTATGCCGCCCTGATGGGGCAGCTTTTCGACTTCGGCAAGATCCGGAAACTCTTTGCCGAGGGCTTCACCATGCGGTTCGATGCGATGCATGCCGTCACCGGGCCCTATGCCAAGGCGATCCTTGAAGGCGAGCTCGGCGCACCGGCAGGCACGGTGATGAACGCCGTTCCGTCGGTCGATTTCGGCGGCGGCCATCCGGATCCGAACCCGGTCTGGGCCAAGCCGCTCGTCGATCTGGTGATGTCCGCCGAGGCGCCCGATTTTGCGGCGGCTTCCGATGGCGATGGCGACCGCAACATGATCCTCGGCAAGGGCGTCTACGTGACCCCGTCCGACAGCCTGGCCGTTCTGGCCGCCAACGCCCATCTGGCGCCGGGCTATGCGAAAGGCCTCGCGGGTGTTGCCCGCTCCATGCCGACGAGCACCGCCGCCGACCGGGTGGCGGAAGCGCTCGGCATCGGGCACTACGAGACGCCGACCGGCTGGAAGTTCTTCGGCAATCTTCTGGATGCCGGCAAGGTGACACTCTGCGGCGAGGAAAGCGCGGGCACGGGATCCGACCACGTGCGCGAAAAGGACGGGCTCTGGGCCGTGCTTCTCTGGCTCAATATCCTGGCCGAAACCCGCCTCAGCGTGAAGGACATGATGTCGGCCCATTGGCAGCGTTTCGGCCGGAACTACTATTCCCGCCACGACTACGAGGCCGTGCCGACGGACGATGCCAATCAGCTTGTGAGCGGCCTGAGGGCCAAACTGATGGAGTTTCCCGGCAAGACCTTCTCCGGCCTCACGGTTTCTGCTTGCGATGATTTCGCCTATCTGGATCCGGTCGACGGCTCGAAGAGCCTGCAGCAGGGCATCCGCATCCTGTTTGACGGCGGTGCCCGGGCCGTCTTCCGCCTGTCGGGCACGGGGACCGTTGGCGCGACGTTGCGCATCTATCTGGAAAACCTGGAAACCGACGCGTCGAAGCTTTACCAGGACACGCAGGCAGCGCTCGCTCCGGTCATTCAGGCAGCGCGCGAGATGTCGCAGCTTGATCGCCTCGGCCGGGCCGAGCCGGACGTCATTACCTGACGCGGGCGCGACACCGGCGCAGGTCCAAATCTTCAGGTCCAGTGGGCAATTGCCTGCGGTCTCGTCATCGCCGGCACAGATTTTTTTGGAACTCTCCTTAACTCCGTTCGTTTTCCAGTCGGCCCGTCAACGACACCGTCGGTCTGACAGGAACAGGCCAATGGACCGGACTCCGGTCCGTTGGTCTGCTGACACAAAGGAGAAGAATTCGATGAAACGCTGCGCTGCACTTGCCCTGGCCCTTTCGGGTGCCACCCTGTTCGCCGCCAACGCCATGGCGGAAGACAAGGGCGCAGGCGTCAAGGTCGGCACGCTGACCTGCGCCGTCGAGGGAGAAACCAACTTTATCGTCGGATCCAACGCCACGCTCAACTGCACCTACGAACCGGTCGGTGGCGGCGAGACGGCACTTTACACCGGCACGGTGAGTGAATACGGCCTCGACATCGGCATCACCGACGAAGCGACCCTTGTCTGGGGCGTGGTCGCCCCGACTGCCGACATGGAAGCCGGCGCACTTGAAGGCACCTATGGCGGGGTCACCGCCGGCGCCAGCTTCGGTGCAGGCCTGAAGGCCAACGCGCTCATTGGCGGCTTCGACAAGTCGATTGGCCTCAATCCGGTCAGCGTCGAAGGCCAGACCGGTGTCAACATGACCCTCGGGGTCAGCAAGCTGACGCTGCAATCGATGAGTTGACATCACACACAGACTGACAAAGGGCCGGCTTCGCCGGCCCTTTTGTTTTGACTCGCAGCCACGGCGTGCCCGCTACAGCCGGGGGCACCAATGGGTGGCTTCTTACATCAAGAGGCAAACGCAAACGGCAGGACGCGTCCTTGCAAAGGAAAGCAATAAGCCGTCCGGCATAGCTGCCTCTCCAACTGCTTGCCGGAAATCCCGGACCTGCCTCGGTTCGACGGAGGAAGGCAAGACGGATGCAATTTACTGCGATTGAACATCAAAGGCCTCATATTCGGCACGCCGCGAACAGGCGCGGTTCCTCACCAATCACTCATGCATTAGCGCCTCACGTGTCATTCATTGACGCCTTCCCGGCATTGACGCTTTCCCGGGGCGGCACTTTCGTGCTGAACGCGAGGGCTCGGCCATCTGGCGGGCGATGTGATTTTGTCAATCAAGATGGGGCTTCATTCCATCGTCTGGCCTGGGATCTTCTCTCGCAGTGGTCAACTTCCCGCGAACGGAAGGGAAGGGAAGGGAAGGGAAGGGAAGGGTAGGGTGGGGCAGGGCGAGCCTTCCAGGTCTCAGGTCTCTTCCCTTGCCGGGATCAGATGTGCTCGAGTGAGCCAGCAGACGGCATTTCGTCTCTCTCGCCCAATCGGCTGCGTGAGCGCGGAGCGTTGTTCCGTAATGGCCTTGTCGGAAAGGAAGAGAGGGAGAGAGGATCGGGGCAAGGATGGTGTGTGCCAGGCATACAACGGCATGGCCAGGGCAAGTGCTGACAGATTTGAAAAGCTGACTTCACCCAAGGTTGTCGGGCAGCACTGGTCCGGGGGGTATTCAGACAAAGAAAAACGGGCCGCAAGGCGACCCGTCTTTTTAGGTTCGGATGTCCGGCGTCAGCTCTTCAGCATCGCCGCATCCGGATCGGCCTTGTAGGCTTCCGCGTTGTAGGCCTCGGCGTCTTCCAGCTGCTCCTTGGTGAAGGAAGCCGTCACCAGCAGATCGCCGTTTTCGGTTTCGAACATCTGCAGGCTTTCATAGGAAACCGCTACCGGCTTCTCGTTGAAGCCCAGAAAACCGCCAACGTCGATGATCACGGCCTTCGCCTTCCCGTCCTCGTCGAGCAGGACCTCGGAGATCTCGCCGATATCGGTGTTTTCGGCGGTGTAGATGGACGCGCCGATCAGGTCATCGGTCGAAACGGTGGCGATGTCGACCCGAACCTTTTCGCTCGTCCAGTCGTCCTCTCCGGTCATCGCTTCATCGACCGGCTGACCTGCTACCGGTGCGACGGCTTCGGTCTTCACAGCGTCGGTCTGAGCTTTTGCCGTGGTCATCGGGTCGCTGTCAGCTGCCTGGCTTTCCTGCTGGCTGATTGTGGCCGTGCTCGTCCAGTCGGGGATATAGTCCGGCCGCTCATAGGCCGTTGCGCTTTCCAGCTCCTCGCGGGAGACGTCACTGACGACGGTCAGGTTGTTTTCTTCACCCGAGACGAAGGTCAGGCGGGAAAAGTCCAGTGCGACGTTCTTTTCGCCGATGCCGAGGAAACCGCCAACACCGACAACCACGGCATGAACCTTGCCGTCGCGTCCAATGACAACGTCGTTGATGTCGCCGATTTCTTCGCCTTCAGTAGACTCGCTGGCCAGGACCGATTTGCCGATCATGTTGGTTGCCAGGATGCCGGAGATGGCGTCCGGGGAAAGGGTATGGAGCTCAAACTCGTAGACACCCTTGTTCCCGCCATCAACGCTCGTACCGGCCGGCATCTGAGTGGTGTCGCTGGCGATTGCCGCGGTGGAAACCATGGCTACAAGAGCTGTGGTGGTAAGAAGATTGCGAAGCATATCTAGTACTCCCGTCAGTTTTTCTGATGGTTTTGAGTTGCGGAAAGTAAACAGTTTCAGATTGTGTAGGTTCCAAAAATTTGACGACTTGATTTCCGCCCTATTTCTTGGATTTTAGGCGAGTCTGCTCGATCCCTTCGGTCCGGCCAGGAGCCAGACAATGAAACCAACCACCGGGAAAATAAGGATGCCGAGGGTCCAGAGCAGTTTGGCCCCGGTAGACGCTCCGCTGCCGAAAATCTTGATGATGGCATAGACGTCCAGAATGAGAATGATCAGCCCGACAATTCCGTACTCCATGATGTGTCTCCTTCGTTGACCTGAAGGAAAACGGCCATTCAAAGAGGATGGTTCCGTGCGGCCGGTACAATATTTCGAGTGGATTACATAAAATACCGAGCAGCAAAAATTGTTGGAACTCTTTTCCTGTTTCCGCGTTTCAACTCCATATCGCAAATATCGGAGGATGATATGCTTTCCTGGGCTCTTCTCTTTCTTGTGGTTGCACTGGTTGCAGCCGTTCTTGGTTTCGGCGGTATTGCCGGAACCGCCGTTTCGATCGCCAAGCTTATCTTTTTCGTGGCGATCGCCCTGTTCCTGATTTCCGCCATCGCGCACGCAATCAGGGGCCGCAGGGTCTAAAGCGTGTCGCGTTCATTTGAATTCACGCGACCCGCTTTAACTCTTTTTGGCGCACGTCTTTCTGCGAAAAACCGGAACCCACTTTTTCGCGACGTGCTCTAGGCATCTGACCTGGTCCACCTCACCAAATCAGGGCGCCGCAAGGCGCCCTTTTTGCGTCAGCTGTTCTCCAGCAGGCGCGTCCTGGCAGAGCGCACGCAGCGCGCGATCTGCTGCCGGTCGGGCCGGCTTTGCAGGGACTGCTGCGCATCCTGGGTGACCTTGAAGATCTGCTGCCGGACCAGAGGCAAGTGGGCCTTCCGGCAAACGAGCGACATCTTTTCCAACGCCTTCACCAGATGATCGAGCACCAGCACGTTCGTCCTGGCTGCCTGGCGCAGCGGACCGATGGCCGTTTCCAGAAGCTCGTGCACTTCCAATATGGTCAGCCAGACCCGCGGTGTGCCGTCGTCGTCGTCAATCAGCGACGTCGGCGCGCCCCGCTGCAGGATGCGGGCACAGGAGGCAGACAGGTGATCGATGGCGCTGATCGCCGTGTAGCTGTCGTTGACGCCGGGAGAGAGAGCGCGCAGGGCGATTTCAACCATCAGGTGGACAGAGAACTGAATATCGCCTTCCGGAGCGCGGGCCTTGCCGATCCGGAAGGTCTGCTGAACCCTGGAGAGATCCGGTTTTCCAGCTTCGGTCCCGAGCTTGGCGATCGGCATGCCTTCTATGACGAAGGTTCCCGGTGTCACGAGCACTTCAATGAAGCCGTCGCAACTGCGGGCCAAGTCGATCAGCCGGTGGCTGTCGATGAAGGTGACATAACCGCTGCGCCTGGACGGAACGGTGTGCACAGGAAGATCGGGTATGCCGTCACGATCATCTGCCTTTTCCCGGGGTTCCTTGGCAAGCAGGGCGTCGATCGAGGTGCGTAGAGAGGCCTGGATGCGGCCGATTTCGGCATCGACCCGGATCCGGCCGGCCACGTCATTCACGAAATAGACCAGCCAGAAGAAGCTGGATGCCGCCAACACAATGGACAGAATGACGGAGAAACGCAGGTCCTTGGACTCGTCGACGCCGAACAGCACAAGCAGCGAATAGAGAAAGGTCGCGCCCAGGAGGCCGATGGTGATCTGCGTGATCCGGTTGCTGGCGAAGGTTTCCAGAAGCCGGGCGGAAATGTTGCCGGCCGCAAGTGTGAAGACGATCAGCGTCAGGGAGTAGACCAGGCTGATGACCGACATCATCGCACCGGAAATCGTCGACAGAACCGAGCGGGCACCGTCGGTGGTGATCGTCTTGTAGCCGAGGGCATCGAAGAGGGGGTTCAGCCAGCCGAAATCGTCGACGAGGAGTGCAGCGAAGGAAAGGAACGCTCCTATGAGCGTGATGCAAACCGGAATGAACAGGAAGCCTTTGACAAGGCGCATGAGGGCCTGTTCGCGCGCGTCTTCCCGATAGGCAAGCTCCATGGATGGCGGCTCCGCTCAAAAGAACAAGGTTCCGGCCATGCGGGCCGGAACCTTTCCTGGATCATCCGACGCGGAGGTTGCTCCGGGTCCGGAGGGTATTTTCAGACCGACAAGGCGTTCTGGATCAGCTCGGCCGATTGCGCGGCCGCAACCTCGGAACGCTCGAAATGCTCGTTGCCGTTCATCAGGTCTTCGAGGCGCAGGCGCGCACGGGAGACGCGGCTTTTGACGGTGCCGACCTTCACGCCCAGGATGTCGGCCGCTTCCTCGTAGGAAAAGCCGCTGGCACCGATCAGGATCAGGGCTTCGCGTTGATCGTCAGGTAGCACCTGGAGTGCGCTCAGGAAGTCCTTGAGTTCGAGGTGCTCGGGCTGCTGCGGTTTGCTTTCCAGCGACGCCGCGTGTTCACCATCCGGATCGGCGACTTCCCGCTGCAGCTTGCGGCCGATGGAATAATACTGGTTGCGGAGAATGGTGATCAGCCACGCGGTGAGATTGGTGCCCTCGGTGAACTTGTCCTTGTTGGCGATCGCCTTGGCCAGGGTTTCCTGGACCAGATCGTCAGCACGGTCGCGATCACCGCTGATGGAGCGCGCAAAGGCTCGCAACCTGGGGATCGAATCGACCAGGTCCTGCTTGAACCGGGCGTTGTTCATTCAGCGGCCTCCTCGTCGGAGCTGTCCCGATCAGTGTCCTGATCCAGGGCGGACAGCAAATCCAGCATGTCGTCCGGGATGTTCTCTGAAAGAGCGTCGTCATAGACCTTCTTCAACTGGCTGCCGATCCAATCCTCCTTCGTCTTGGCTCCGGCCGAGGGCTTGATAAGACCGAAATCGGTGTCCGGCCGATCCGGGTACGCTTTGCTTGCCATGGCAACTTCCTGATTTTTTGGTATGCACAGTCTCGCGGTTGAGAGCTAAACGCAGCGGCAAAAAAAAAGTTCCGCAAGTATGGAACTTTTTTTTGCCACGCGCATTTCCAATTCACGTGAGGTCTCTTGTGGCCTCATTGTCATGCCGCCGACAAGCGGCGATAGATTGAGGAATTGTTGAATGTCCGTAAGCCTTTCCCAGGAAATCGCGCCTCTTCTTCCTTACCTGCGCCGCTATGCGCGCGCTCTCGCGGGAAGCCAGAAGAGCGGAGACGCCTATGTCCGCGCCTGTCTGCAGGCGCTGGTCGCGGACCAGACCATCATCGACACATCGGATGGTGTTAAGATCGGCCTCTATCGTCTCTTCCACGTTCTCTGGAACGCAAGCGTCGTCCCGCCGCTTGGCCAGGACGGCACGGCCTCCATCTTCGAACAGACCGCGCAGCAGCGGCTGGCGTCGATGGCACCGGAAAGCCGGCAGACCCTGCTGCTGTCGACGCTCGAAGGGTTCTCGATCGGCGATACCGCGAGGATCATCGGGCGCAGCGAGGATCTGGTCACGCAGCTTATCGAAGATGCGATTGCCGAAATCGACCGCCAGACGCGGACAAATGTCCTGATCATCGAGGACGAGCCCCTCATTTCCATGGATCTTACCCAGATTGTGGAATCTCTCGGGCATGGCGTCACCGGCGTTGCGCGTACCGCAAGCGATGCGATCGCAGCGGCCAAAGCACAGGCACCAGGCCTTGTGCTGGCCGATATCCAACTTGCGGATGGCTCTTCGGGGATCGATGCAGTCAAGGAGATCCTGGCCGAGATGAGTGTGCCGGTCATTTTCATTACGTCCTTCCCGGAGCGTCTTCTGACAGGCGAACGGCCGGAGCCGACCTTCCTGATCACCAAGCCGTTCAATCCGAACACAGTGAAAGCGGGCATCAGCCAGGCGCTGTTCTTCAAGGGCTCCGACGCAGTGGCCGCTTAGGCGGCGCTGCAGCCGGCGATGTGGGGGCGATGTTTTACAAGAACGAAGCGCGGTCCTGTTTTGGCGGGTCCGCGCGTTTATCGAGGCCTCCACTTCTTCCTTTGCCACAGCTTGATAGGCGGTTTCTGGCCAGGAAGGGGAGGCGGGACTCGCCCGCCTCGTTCCGTCAGTGTCGCGACATCCAGGTGTCGATTTCTTTCTCGGCTTCCTCACGGGTCTTGCCGTATTTCTGCTGGATCAGACCGGCGAGTTCGGTCCGGCGTCCGGCAACCTGGTCAACTTCGTCGTTGGTAAGCTTGCCCCACTGGGTCTGGGCCTTGCCCTTGAATTCCTTCCAATTGCCTTCAATCTGGTCCCAATTCATTGGTCGTACTCTCCTTGTCGTTGTGACATCAGGAAAACGAAATTGGATATCGAAGGTTCCGGGGAAAGCCGGATTTGTGTGCACTTCGAACCGGAAATGCGGCCGTTATCCGAAGGCCCTTTCTTCAAGCTGCTGCGGCATGCGGCGTCTCATAAAAACTCTTCCGACCGCGGATGACGGAGCCGGTAAAACGTGTCTGATATCCTGAGCTACCTCTTCGGGGCGGCGTCTTTCATGCCCCATGGGTATTGCCTGCTGTGGCGGCCGGATCTGGTCGCGATGCACGCCATATCCGATGGCCTGATCGCGCTGGCTTATGTCGCCATTCCCCTGATAATTCTGAATTTCCTGCGAAAGCGGCCGGACATTCAGGGCAATTCGCGCAAGATAGGCTATCTGTTCATCGCTTTTATCCTGGCTTGCGCGATCACCCATCTGACCGCGCTTTTGACCCTGTGGTGGCCGGTCTACGGTGCGCAGGGCCTGGTCAAGGCGGCAACGGCAATCATCTCGGTCGCGACCGCGCTGGTGGTCTGGAAATTACAGCCGAAAATGCTGGCGATCCCTTCGCTCAAGGATCTGGAACGGGCCAACGACTTGCTCACGGTGGAGAACATGGAGCTGAGCGATGCCGTCGGCCGAAGCCGGATCGAGATCGAGAGGATAAACGAGCGCTTCGAGACCGCATTGACCGGCTCAAATATCTCGGTGTTCACGCAGGACCGGGCGCTGCGATACACCTGGATCCACAATCCGCGTTTCGGCGTGGCCGCAGCGGACATGATTGGCCGTAGCGATATGGAATTCCTGAGCGAAGACACGGCAGAGGAATTGAATGTCGTGAAGCGTCAGGTCATTGAAACCGGCGAACCGGCTTCCACCTATTTCGCAGTCGAGACGGAGGAGACCGGCACCACGTTCCTCGATCTGATCGTCAATCCGACCAGGACACCGGATGGCAAGGTCGATGGTGTGCTGTGCACCGCGATCGACATGACCGAACAGAACCTCTACGAGATCCGGCTTGCCTCGTTGGCCGGTCAACTGGCCGAGGCGAACCGGCGCTTCGAAAAGGCGCTTGCCGGATCGCTGACCACGGTGTTCGAACAGGACCTCGGCCTGAAATATGTCGACGTGGTCAATCCGTCCCCCGGGTTCGAGCCCTCCTTCTTCATCGGCAAGAGTGATGCGGAGCTGTTTCCCGAAGAAGACCAGTTGAAAATCGTACCGGCGAAAAAGCAGGTGCTGGCAACCGGCGACAGCACAGTGATCGAATTTGACATGGAAATGGGCGGGGTTCTGCGCAGCTACAACATGCGTATGGAAGCGGCGCGCGACGACGATGGCCGGATTACCGGGCTCATCGGGATATCCATTGATCTTACCCATGAGCGGGAAAACGAGCGGCAGATGCGCCTGGTGATGCGTGAGCTGACGCACCGGTCGAAGAACCTTCTCGCCGTCATCCAGGCGATGGCGCGCCAGACCGCTGCCAGGTCGGATTCGACAGAAGAATTCGTCGACAGCTTTTCGGCAAGGTTGCAGGCCATGGCAGCCAGTCACGACCTCCTGGTGTCGCAGTCCTGGTATGGCGCGGACCTGGAGGAGCTTGTGCTGGCGCATCTGGCCCAGTCGATCGAGCCGGACAGTCCACAGATCTCAATCTCCGGTGAGCCTCACGCGGTCACCGCTGAAGCGGCGCAGAATCTCGGTTTGGCGCTGCATGAACTAACGACGAATGCCGCCAAATACGGGGCACTTTCCGTACTCGACGGCAGATTGTCGGTTTCGTGGAAAATGGTCGGTGACCGTCTGCAGTTGATCTGGCAGGAAAGCGGCGGCCCGGACGTTGCCCCGCCACAACGCAACGGATTTGGGCGAATGATGCTTGAGCGTCTGGTCGGCCCGGCACTGGGGGGCGAGGTCACAATGAACTTTGCCGCCGGGGGCGTCCGCTGCGTCATCGAATTCCCGCTTAAAGAGGTGTCCGGCTAACTTTCAGGGGCCGGGCACCACGGCAAATGAGAAACGGAATGGTCTTTCAGCGCGCGTCGTCGACGTCGTTGAGAACCCTCAAGGCTTCGTCGATCTCTTCAATCAACTCTTCCAGATCTTCACCAGCAGTGACCGGTTGCGGTACCTTGCGCAACCTTGCGCGCCAGGCCAGCAACGCGTTTTGCTTTTGCCTGCGTGACAGGGACCGATCTTCCAGCACGCTCGTGGCAGACCGGAAGCCGACAAATCGCTTCGGTATGCTGATCATGGTTTCGCACAGGTCTGTCATTGGTTCATCTTCGGAGCGGGTGGTCCGCCAAAGGGCGGACGACCCGGTTTCCTCGCCTGTTCCCAATTAGCTTGTTTTCAAGGCCCGCAGCATCCAGGCGGCCTTGTCGTGGAAGGTAATGCGCTGCGTCAGCAAGTCCTCGGTCACCGGATCGTTGTTGTCGCCGGCATAAGCTGCCATGTCGCGCATCTCTGCGGCGAGAATTTCATGGCTCTGCACGAGATCCTCGATCATGTCCTCGGCCGACGGCATACCGCCGGCGGGCAGGGCGATTGTCAGGGTCAGCTTGCCATCATCAACATTGACCGGCGCCCGGTGGCCGAGCGCGCGAATGCGTTCTGCGAGGTCGTCGGTCGCCGCGAAGAGGTTCTCGTAGTGCTCTTCGGTAAGATCGTGGATCGACTTGAAAAGCGGCCCGACCACGTTCCAGTGGTAAAGATGCGACTTGACGGTCAGCATGTATGTCTCAGCCAGAAGGACCGAGAGATGCAGCGCCAGCTGCCGGCGCACATCGTCGGCGATACCTGTCCTGATCGCGTCGACCTTCGGGGTTTCGATGTTGAGGACTGTCTGTTTCGACATTGTCTTTCCTTTCCTCTGTCGCGTGCTGTTTCCGCTCCGGTGTCCGTCGTGCAAGACAGGAGAAACACCGGACGCTTCCCCTAGAAAATTCCTCAGTCCGGCCTCGGTTCCATGATTTTGGCAAGTTTGCCGGATGTCCGCCGCGAGCTGAGATCCGTGAACAGGACTTTTCCAACCTCGCTGGAACCAATTCACAAGCGAGCCGTTTACCCGGCGAGCCGCGGGTTGCCTCACGCGGTTCAGCAAGCCTGCATGGCCAGGCTCAACCCATTCAACTGATCGCGCCCCATGGAGTGGCGCTGCCAGACACAGGAGCGAAAAATGGCAACTGCCAAGACCGCCTCGGCGACAGCCGCCCAGCCCGCCAATGACACTGTGAGCGCCCGCGATATCGAAGAGGATATCGAGCGGATCCGTGGCGACATCGCAGCGTTGGCCGGCAGCCTGAAAAAATACGGTGCCGGCAAGACGGACGAGGTGAAGGCCAAGGCAACTGCTGCAGGTCAGGACCTGACGAAGATGTCCCAGGACGCACTCAACGATCTGACGGCGGAACTTCAAACCTATGAGCGTGCACTGGTTTCCGAGATCCGCCGCCGGCCGTTGCAGTCTCTCGGCATCGCCGCCGGTATAGGTTTCCTGATTGCCGCGCTGGTGCGCCGCTGATGCTATTGCGCACCCTTCCGCTGGGCCTTGGAACTGCCGCGCGCGAAGTGCGCGGCGTTGTCCATCGTCTGCGGCGCAATGCCTTGCTGACCGCCCTTGCGGGCCTTTGTTTCGCCACCGCCTATGTCGCCGCCATCGTTGCGGTTGGGGCGGCACTCGCCCCGGTCTACGGCCCGGCGATCGCCGCCCTGATCATCGCGGGGGGCATGATCCTGGCCGGACTGCTGTTCGTTTCGGTGCTGGCCTTTCTGAAACATCGCGACAGACGGCGGCGGCTCAGGCAACAGGCGGCGCAGAGACTGACAATCGCGGCCGCCCTCTCGGTGCTGCCGCAACTCACCAAATCCAAGGGACTTCTCGTGGCTGCCGCCCTGGGCGGCCTCGCGCTTCTTGCAAGCCAGGGACTTGGAGACGAAGAGTCCGGATAAGCCATCCGGGCCTTCGTGCGCCTTTAACGCCCGGAGTTGGTCATGACAGCGCAGCCCGAAACACCCCCCGGTCCCGTGGTTCCGACCACGCTCCCTATGCCGCAGCCCCAGGCGATTACGCTCGACCCGGTGCTGCGGATGGCTGTCCTGCTGCTTTGCGCCATCGTTGTGATCGCAGCGCTCGATATCGCCCAGGTGGTCTTCGCGCCCGTCTGCCTGTCCATCGTAGTCGGTATGATCTTCGGGCCGCCATCGGAACGGCTGGGGCGGATCGGCGTACCCTCGTGGTTGTCTGCAGGGGTGATGGTACTCCTCTTCGTCGGCTTTATCCTGACGGCGGGGGCAGCATTTGTTGTGCCGCTGTCGGACTGGCTGGACCGCTTGCCGCTGATCTGGGCACGGCTGCAGGCGCAGCTCGTGAGCTGGCAGGGTTTTTTCTCATCAGTTGCCAGCCTTCAGGAAGACCTGCGCAATGCCATGGGGCAGAAGGGCACCATGCAGGTGAGCGTTGAAGACAATTCCGCCGTTGAAAGCGTGTTCTATTTCGCACCGGCCTTCATGGCCCAGGTGGTCCTGTTCCTTGCGAGCCTCTATTTCTTCCTGCTAACCCGTCCTTACTTGCGCCTTTCCGCTATGCGGCTAGCCGAGGACCGCGAGAGCCGGCGTTGCATCGCCACCGCGTTCCGGACCATCGAGGCGCGGCTGTCCACCTATCTGGTTTCGATCAGTCTGATCAATCTGGGATTGGGCGTTGCCGTGGCGCTTGCCATGTGGCTTCTGGGGGTGCCGTCGCCGTTGCTTTGGGGCATGCTTGCGGGGCTGCTCAATTATGTCGTCTATCTCGGTCCGGCGATCATGGTGCTGGTCATGACCGCCATCGGACTTGCGACCGGTTATACGGCCCTGGAGATCCTGACACCGCCGCTTGCCTATCTCGCCATCAACCTCATCGAGGCACAGTTCGTGACCCCGACCGTGCTCGGCCGGACGATGACGCTCAACCCCTTTGTCGTTTTTCTGGCAATTGCCTTCTGGATCTGGCTCTGGGGTCCCGTCGGTGGCTTCGTCGCCGTTCCGCTGCTGCTGGTCGCCTACACCATAGTCGAGATCCTGAACAAGCCGGCCGAGTGAGTAATGCACACGATGGCACGCCCAGAAATGCCGCTTGCGTGTTGTTGCCGTGGAGCGTCTCGTGCCATCATCTTCTCGTCCTGACAGCGCGGAGAATGACAAAACAAAAGCCGCCCGGGTGAGGCGGCTTTTACTGGGGAACAATCATGATTTCTCTTTTCACGGCACCTTTGAGCGTCCCTATTCGGCGCGAAGGGCAAGCATTCCAGGGGTAATCGGCCACCCCGTGCAAGTCGTGACGCCGTCGCCGGAGACGCAACGCATCGGCCGGCTATTGACGTCGGCGAGATCCACCTTCAGGTCACCCTTGGTCGACTGCTCCGGCATGTCGCTGGCCGGGGCAGCTGCGACCGGTTCCACCGGCTCGGCGTCAGCAGCATTGCCGCTCAGAAGTTCAGTGGTGGCAAGGGTCGCCGCCAGGATAACCGCGGCTGCGATAGCCGGAGTTCCGGCGGTCAGAATGCGTTTGTTTCGGCTCAGCATATCAGTACCTCCGCCAAGTAAACGCCCGGGTTAAGAAAAGGTTTCACCTCCGCCGGGACCGGATGGAAATATCTGAAGGAAAATGAAAATTCCGGCGCGCGGATAACTTATGTTAATGCGGTCCGGCGTTCTTCATGTCATGGTGCGGCAGACACCCGAATGTCGGCGAGCACCCTCATGACAACCGAAAGCACCGCTGCTGCGCCAGCTTCGCGCGGTCCCGCCCTCGTGGTCGAGGACAATCCGATCATCGCACTGGATACACAGGCGATGCTGGAGGAGCTCGGGTTCTCGCCCGTGGAAACCCTGGGCAATCTGACCGGCGGCCTTGAGACACTGGCTGCCCGGCTGTTCAGTTTCGTGATCCTGGATTTCCGTCTCGGCGACGAGACCAGCCTGGAATTCGCCCGCCAGCTTCTGGCGCGCGGGACAAATTTCGCGTTTGCCAGCGGTTACAGCGACCTTGAAACCCTGCGGGATCAGTTTCAGGGGCGGGCGGTCCTCAGCAAGCCCTACACAAAGGAGCAGATCGGTGCTCTGATTTGAGCAACCTTCTGCTCTTCACATGATCGTTGACCTTGTTCAGATCAACGGCCGCTGCTGGCTGTCGTCACGCTCATAAGACGCAATCTTGACAAGCGCATCCCTGTCCAGGATCTGGATCCTGTCCTTCGCCCATTTGATCAGCTGCCGGTCCTGAAGCTTCTTCAACGTGCGGCTGGTATGTACTGTGGTGATCCCGAGCGTATCTGAGAGGTGGTTCTGGGAAAACGGGGCGTCGAGGGTCAGGTTGCCGGCATAGCCGACTGACTCTGCCCGATCGTAGAGATGAAGCAGGAGAGCGGCCAGCCGCTCCACCGCCGTCCGTCGTCCAAGGCTGAGCAGATGTCCGTCGAGCATCTGTTCCTCGCGCGAGGCCATCCAGGTCATGGAATAGGCGAGCGACGGATACTCCTTGAAGACCGACCAGACCTTGTCCCTTTGGAAGACGCACAGCTTGGTGTCGGTCAGGGCTGTCACCGTGTGCTGCATTTCGTTGAGGATCGCAAGCTGAAGGCCGACAAGATCGCCGGGCAGGGCAAAATTCAACACCTGGCGGCGACCGTCCGGCAATGTCTTGTGCCGGAAGGCCCAGCCTTCGAGGATCGTGTAAAGGTGCGGACTCTTGTTCTGCTCCAGAACGATTGTGGCGCCTGCCTCGACCGTCAGCTCGCCGGTCTTGAAAGTCGCAACAAAATCCAGCTCCCGCTCTTCGAGGGAACGAAACACCTTTTTCTGCCGCAGAGGACAGGCGTGGCATTTGGTCTGAAAGGTCGGAGTATCCGGCATGTACAGGCCTCATCTGACGGAATATGCGCTTGCTCCCCCAGCGTCCGGGGCGGCAAGCGCAGAGCTAAACGGCCCGCAAGGCGATCGTCTCCCGCAAGTCCATCGCAAGAAACGCCCTTTGGCGCGGTGGGACCTTGCGGCGTGATCCCGCTGGGGAACGCAGCATAGCGGAATTTGTTCCGTAAAGTGCCAGCGGCGGATGGTTTCGCGCCTGCGCGACGGTGAAGCCTGTTTGACCAGAATAGGCTGGTTTCAGTAGCAACGCACCGAGAGATCTCCACTGGATGCTCACATATCTCAAAAAAATACATTTCCGGAAATTACAACTTAAGATTTGACTGGCTAAGACCTATCGCGCAGCCGTGAGACGTTTCGCGTTGAAAATGCCTGTTTGCGGATGTGCGTGTTTGGGTGCGGTTGCACTCAGGCGCGATGATCTTGTTGGAGCATTTGAGGGATTTCATGCAGCAAAGTGTTGGACTGGTCAGATTTGCGGTTGTTTTCACCGTCTCATTGTTTGCGATGGCAATCGTCACGACCCTTCTGGAGTATTTCACCGGTATCAATGTGAGCGGCACGATAAACCAGATTATTGCAGTATACGCAGCCGCAAGCGACGCCGGGCAACGGTTTTACAAGACCTATGAAATCGTTCCCGACAGTGGATTTGCCTGGAGTGCGGCATTTCAGATGACACTTGTCGAAGTTGCGATTTCCCTGGTTCTGGGAGGGTTGTTCCTATTGCTTCTCCTCTCGCAAGGCGAGCTTCCTGATCGCATTGGGTCAATGATGATCTTCATCGCGACACTTATGCTTTTCGTGTTCGCGATTTCGCTGGTCGCAAAACGTTTCGTGTTCAGGAGCAGTGCACGGCAGGCCGAGAAAGCACACCTGAAACAACAGGCAAAGAGCAGTGCCGTTTTCGAGTGAGGCTGGAGCCGAAGCAAAAGAAGGCTGAACGGTACGGCCGCCCATTGAGCAATCAGTTGGCGGTCGTGCCAATCGGCCGTCATCCGCTTTGAACTCCCAGAGGGGCAGGACTTGAGCGTTTAATGCGCCTCGGGTGGATGTTCCGATTGCGGGCCTGATGCTGCCGGCAAAGCTGCTGCACCAGGCTGATCAGATGCGTCCGGTGACTTTGTTGTTTTCGAGCTAGTGAGGGCTGCGGGCAGATTGCCGGCAGCGCTGGGTTACGACGACGCGAATTTGACCGTCACGCCGCGTTGGCGAAAATAGGCCTGCAGCAGCTTGCGGCCAGACCGGTTGTTTTGCACGAGCCTGGCCGGTTCCAGAACAACCTCTTTCAAGCCCTCACGCTTCAACGCCGCCTTGAGTGCTGCGATATGCAGGTCGATATCCGCATTGTCCGCCTGGAGAGATTCATAAACGCGGGTCGTTGCTTCTGCTACGGTCAGTTCGCTCAATGGTTCATTCCCGATAATGTTTTGCTGGCGCTTACCACATTTTCAGACCTGACACCAAAGAGAGTTGAAAAGACATGTGTCGGGAAATCGTTGAACACGTCGAAAGCGTGAAGACTGGTCCTTCAGACCCCGCGACGATCAGAATCCAGGACCTGAGGCGTCGACAGAGACGTCACACGGCAAATCCAGTCACGCGACACTGGTAGAAAAATTGCGGCAATTCCTTCACAGTCGCAGGGAAATGGGGAATTAAGATCACCTGCAAATTTTTTAGTTTGGCCCTGAGCCAGCCGGAGCATCCTGTTTGCGCGCTTTCAAATTCTTAGGCAGCACTTTCAGCAAGAGAGTTGGACTATCCACCCTGGCGAGCGGCGCCGCTTCAGTTCTTGATTTTTTGTCGTTTCTGCTTGTTGCCCGCATTTTGAACGCTGAAGAACTGGGCATTTTTCTTGTTTCACTCATGATCGGCGCGGGGCTGGTGCGGATCGGTACACTCAACCTGGCAAATGTAGCCCTGCGCGCGGCCACACGAGCGATCGAGCAGGGGAATGCCAGGGATCTGAAGTTCATCCTGGATTTCGGGGCTGCTTGCGACGGGGGGCTGCTTGTTCTCGCGCTGATAGCTGGGGCAATATCAGCCCATTTTCTCGTGTCGGGCGAGAACCTGATCCTGTTCGCTATGGTCGTTATGACCGTGCTTATAAATCCTGTGAAGCCGCAGCTTCTTTCGACCGCCGTGCCGAGGGCGTTCGGCCACCATGTGGCGCTGTACCTGCTGGTTCTTCTGGGTGCCACGCTGAAGACTGCACTGCTTTACGCTGCCTGGTCGCTCGAAGCCGGTTATTCCGGCGTTCTTTTCTCATTCTTCGTTTGGCAGATTGTCCCTGCTGCCGGAGGACTTCTGCTGACGGTCCGGGAAAGCGGCAGACGGGGTGCCCTTTCGCAAGGGCGATCGTCTTTCAAGGCATTCAAGGAAAGCCACCCGGAGTTTATCCCGCTCATGCGCTCCGGCGGCCTCACGGGTCTGCCTCAGCTGGCATTCGACTTCGCAACGCCAATTGTCGGGTTCATCGGTAGCATCGGGACCGCCGGCCTGTTCGGCCTGGCGGTCAAAATCAGTCAGGCAGTCAGGATTTATGCCGAACCCCTCACGTACACACTTTACGCCAAGCAGTGCCGTGCCGTCGAACACGGTCAACTGAGAAGCCTTGCGCGTCAGACGACGCTTTGGGCGGCAGGGCTGGCTGGAATAACGGCTTTGGTGTCCCTGACCTTCAAGATCGGCGACGTAACGTTCATCGGGCTCGCCTTCGGCACCGACTACATCGCGGCGATCCCGGCGGTTCAATGGTGCCTGATTGCCGCCATTCCGACGACGGCGGCGATGCCGCTGCAGTTCGGCCTTTTTGCCCTGGGGCGTGCCAATCGTGTGTTGCAGGCCGAGGCGATGGGGGCACTTACATTCCTGGTGTTATTGATGGCAATGGCTGGGCGGGCGGAAACGGCCGCGGTTGCCTTGGCCGCAAGCCGGCTCGTCGCCTCGATGGCGAGCTGGGCCTTCTTCCGGCACTACACCAGTTTTGCCCGGCAGGCTCCCGGCACAAGACGTGCCGATGGTCCAGCGAACACGGCTCGAAAGGGCGGGCAGGAACTTTGACCAGGTTTTGGCGATCCCAACGACAATCCGAGTTGATTGTGTTTTCCGGCCTCGGCCTGTTGCATCTGGGCTATGTCTTCTTCGTATCGGTCCCCTTGATCCATGCGGATGAAGCAGGGCACCTGCTGAAGGCCGCTGCGTTGGCTGGCTACAGCACCCATGGTCCCACCCCTTATGGGATCGGGATTCCAATTCTCAGCGCGCCGCTGTTCCTGATTTTCGACCAACCGGAAACCATTTTCCGGCTGGTACTCATCATGAATGCAGCGCTGGCAACATTGACCGCCTGGCTTGTCTATCGCTTTCTCGTCGGCTGGAGACATGAAGGCCAGCGCTGGCCGGCGGCACTGCTGGCCGCCCTCGCGGCCTCCTTCTATCCCGCAAGCTTCGCCTATACGACCTCAGCCCAGGCGGAAGTGCTCTTTGCTTCGGTCATGGCGGGCTTGATGCTGGCAAACTTTCGACTTGCGACATCGAACGGTCAGGGCTGGGGCGCGCTTCTGATTTCGGCTGCTTTGACCGGTGTGATTGCGCTCGTCCATTTGCGCGGCGCTCCAACGGCGGTACTTTCAGCCGCGTTTGCTGTGTTCATGCTTCTACGGGCAAGACGGCCGGGAGCTCTGTTCGTCTGGTTTGCCATCGCGGCCAGCATCGCAAGCGCAGGCTGGTGGCTGGCGAACGAGATCGAGGACCGTCTCACGCTTGCTTCCTTGTCGGAAACCGCAGGGTACAGCAGTGACAGCTATCATCTGTTGTCGAAGTTGCAGATGTTTTTGAGCCCGGAGGCGTTTCTGTCTGCCCTCGGCCGGTTGGTGATGTCCGGTGCGGGGCAACTGAGTTACCTGGTAGCGGCGACGCTTGGCCTGCTGGTCGTTGGCGTGTGGGCGATGGCGTCGCGTGCGCGGATTGAACCTCATGTTCCGGTGCAGGCGTTCTGCATATTCGGCCTCGTTCTGTTGGCCGCAAATCTCGGCATGTCCGCGTTCTCCCTCGCTGAGGCAACAAGGGTCGATCACGTAATCTATGGCCGCTACAATGAGGCTGTACTGCCGGTGTTTCTGGCAATCGGACTGCTGGAAATCAACTGGTCCGGCGCCCGCACCGCCCTCATTTCATTTGCTGCCTCGATGACCGTGCTGGTCTTGATACTGACCGCGATTTCCGACGGTCAGCTCACGCAAACCAACCTGCACAACATCATGAGCTTGAATTGGTCGATGGAGCCGTTCTCCGGCCTTGGTTTCGTCTTCCTGGTGAAGGCGGGATGTGCGGCCGCGATCATACTTCTTTCTGCCCGCCACACGATCGGGGGCACCGTCCTGGTTGCCGCGTTTTTCGCAATGCAGTCCTACTTCCTGGCGGTGAGTTTCCTGAACCCGTCATCCTTTGGCCGGGACTCTCAACGGCGGATCGCTGAATACATGAAGACCAACGTCGAACCCGGAACCTGCGTAACACAGCACCTGACGTCCGATATGTCGCCGTGGTCCCACTGGAACACCAAATTCTTCCTCTTCAAGTATCAGTTGATGGAGGAACGAGACATTCAGCCGGATCGCCTGTGCAGCGAGTGGGTCATCAGCGCCGATCCCGATTTCCAGGATGAGCACCCCGGCGCAGTCTTGGTTCATCGCGAACGATTGCACTCACAGCGTTTGTGGTACTTGGGCGAAAGTTCTGAAGCTCTCAATTTTCCGAACGAACTGACAGGCGGAGCCCGCATCAGTTTCGGCAATGCCCGGGGTGCCGATTTTCTCGTGTCCGGTTGGGGCGAGATCGAGCGGTGGGGTGTTTGGATGGTTGGTCCGCAGAGCCTGCTCGAATTCAGGATACCGGAAAATTCCGATGGGGAATGCAGCCTGAGGCTTCGCGGGGAGTGGTTTCTGAAAGGGCAGCGTACAGAGGGACGTGTCTCGGTCCGGTTGGGCGAAGGACCGATCCGCACGTTTGAGGGCCGTTTGCCGGACAACCTTTTCAACTGGCTGCTGGCTATCGACCCGCACGAGGTGAATGAGCGCCGCCTGGTGCTGGAAATAAATGCTGAAAACCCGCAATCCATGCAGGAACTGGGCCTTGGAGACGACACGCGCCGTCTGAGTATCGGCTTGACGGATCTCGTTTTCGAGGGCTGCAGAAATTGATTTAAAATGGCGGTCTGGGGTGCCGGCAGCGGGTAAGACTTCAAACGGAAGCGAACACGGGGGCTCAATGACCAAATTAGTGATCCAGATCCCATGTCATAACGAAGAAGAAGTTCTCAAGGCCACCTTGGACGAAATCCCCAAGACCGTCGCGGGATTTGATGACGTCGAGATTCTGGTCGTTGACGACGGGTCAACGGACGCAACGGTGGAAATTGCCCGGAACTACGGCGGCATTCATATTGTATCGCTGCCCTATCACATGGGCCTGGCCAAGGCCTTTACGGTCGGCATTGAAACCGCGCTGAGGATGGGGGCGGATGTCATCCTCAACACGGACGCAGACAATCAGTATTGCACCGGTTCCATTCCCGATCTGGTTCAGCCGATCCTCGACGGCAAGGCGCAGATGGTGATCGGGGCGCGGCCGGTCAGAACCGATAGGCACATGTCGCCCGTCAAGCGCGTGCTGCAGGTGTTCGGCAGCTGGGTGGTCCGCCAGGCAAGCGGTACGGACATTGCCGATGCGCCCAGCGGATTTCGGGCAATCCACCGGGATGCCGCCCTCCGGCTGTTCGTCTATTCGAACTACACATATACGCTCGAAACGATCATCCAGGCCGGCCGCAAGAACATTCCGGTGATCTCCGTGCCCGTCAATGTCAATCCTCCCACCCGGCCCTCCAGGTTGGTTCGCAGCAATCTCAACTATGTTTGGAGGTCGCTGACGACGATCTTGCGGATCCTGCTTTTGTACAAACCTCTCAGATCTTTCCTTGCGCTGTCAGCCCTGCTGGGTGTGACGGCCGGTCTGATCTGGCTGAGATTTATGTATTTCTACTTCAATGGTGACGGAAGCGGCCATGTGCAGTCGTTGCTGGCCGGAGTTGCTCTTGCGGTGATCGCCGCACTCTCACTGACGGTCGGCATCGTATGCGACATCATTGCCGCCAATCGCCTGCTGCTCGAGGATATTCGATACCGTCTGCTCAAACAGGAACTTGGAGATACCGGCCGCAAGGAACAATCCGGCCTCCCGGCGGGGCAGATCAGCAACAAAACCGTCTCGTGACAAGGTTATGCCACAACCGGCTCACTTGGGCATCTATCCCGCTTGCTCGGCTTCTTCGATGGTCCGGATTTCGAAGTGACGAAACCCGATTTCCCCGCCGCGGACTTCCGAGTTGGTGACCGTCAGGATCAAGGCATCTTCCAACCAATCAAGGTGGCTATGCTCTTGTTGTGTTCCTTCGATCAAGGACGGCGAGAGACCGAACGAGCCTGACGGTAGGTAGGGGAACTGAAACCTCAGTTTCGCGGTGACTTTTTCGCCCGGCCTCAGGCTGACTGGTTTCTTCCTGTATGTCTCGAAGGTGTTGTCGCCGAAAAGATTTTGCCCGCGTCCGTTTCGGAAAATGAAACCGAAGATGGGCTGCGCCACATCCCGTTCCGCCTGTGCTTCAATATGCAACGTAACACGTTGACCACCGTGCAGCTCCCGGGCAGGCAAACCCTCGTCGACTGAAAAGTAGCAATTGGTAATCACGCAGCCGCCATGACCATGGCGCAACGCATCGGGATTGAAGTCTCCGACCTGAATGTGATTTTGCGTGCCCCAATAGGGATCAATATCTGGCCCCGGAGTGGTGACCTGCGCCTCGTTCTCCCGCATCGCAGCCGGTTCCCCTTCGGCATCCGCGGCATTGGTCTGCGGGTTTTCGGCTGAGGGGCCGGTGAACAGGCTCAAGATCGTATCGACCGGGCCGTCGGCGACCTTCCGCCCCTTTTCCAGCAAGACCGCCCGGTCGCATACCGAACTCACCAGCTTGGTGTCGTGAGAGACAAAGAGAACGGTGCCCGATTTCCTGAAGTCATCGAGGAAGCGGCGGCATTTCTTCTGAAAAAGAGCGTCTCCGACGCTGAGAACCTCGTCGACCAGCATGATGTCCGCATCAACGTTGGCACAGACCGCAAAGGCCAGGCGGATGAACATCCCGCTGGAATACTCCCGGACAGGCCGGTCGAAATAGTCTCCGATGTCGGCAAAGTCCTCGATCCGGTGCATGCGGGCCTGAACCATCGAGCCTTTGAGCCCATAGGCAATTCCGCTCAGCAGCGCATTCTCCCGACCGGTAAAATCCGGATTGAAACCGGCACCAAGTTCCAGCATGGCGACGATCCGGCCATTCACTGAAACAGAACCTGCCGTCGGCCGCGTGGTGCCGCAAATCAGTTGCAAGAGAGTGGATTTTCCCGATCCGTTGAGGCCGACGATGCCGACGGATTCTCCGCGTGCTATTTCCAGATTGAAATCGCGCAGGGCCCACAGCGCGCCAACCCGCCCGTCTCGGATGACTGTGTTCCACAAGCGCTGCGCAGGTCCCGACGCGGTGTCATAGGCCTTGCCAAGCCCGGAGATCTCGATGGCTAAATTCTCAGGCATCAAGACCCGTCCGATCGGCAGATGGTCACGTCGTCCATGACGATATTGGCAAGTCCGTCTGAAATATGCCGGGACAAAATCGAAAACTCTACCGCAGCCTCGCGGTAATCGATCCAAGTGCCAGGGTCGTCTTCCCGGCCAATCGCGATGTCGAAGGCGTAGTCGCCGGACGGGAGCAAAGGCAAGGGAAAATCGAACTCGAAGCCAAAGGTGCGGCGATCCGCATCGGCGGACTGCTGCCGGACAAGATCCAGGGTATCGCGGGCACAGACGGTTTGACCGTAAGTGTCCTTGAGCAAGACGGCGACAAAGACATCGGAGAGATTGATTTCCCCGGTGTGAACCGCCAGCCGCAACCGTTCTCCACCCTCGAAAACGAGAGCCTCGGCAGCTTGCCGTGATTTCAGCTCCACGGAGGCAATCAAATTTCCCCCGACGCCATCGGCAGGCGGTGCCCGATCGTAAAAGTCGGGCTCGGACACTGCGGCAGGGTGTTCCTTGCTTTTGCGCGAGCCAGCCCGTTTGGGTTCAGTATCCAAAACGTCGCCACGGACCCTGAAGGTTTCGCCTTCGGTGCTGAGTTTCGAGATCGTTCGCTGATACGCACGGAAGACCGATTTCGTCGAACCCTCCCGCACTTTCCTGCCGTCTTCGATAAGAATGGCCCGATTGCACAGCGAGAGCACCGCCGGTTCATTGTGCGACACGAAGAAGACAATGCCGTTTCTGGAAAACTCCAGAAGACGCCGGGTCGCCCGCTGCCGGAAGCGAAAATCGCCGACGCCGAAAAGTTCGTCGACGATCACGATATCAGCGTCAACATGCAAGCACACCGAAAACGCCAGTTTGGCCAGCATGCCGCTTGAATATTCGCGGGTGGGCCGGTCCATGAACCCGTTGAGGCCTGCAAAGTCGCTGATGGCATCGATGCGCCCGGCGATCTGTCTGGCGCTCAATCCGTAAAGCGATGCGCCAAGCTCCACATTCTCCCAACCGGTGAAGTCCGGGTTGAACCCGGCCCCGAGTTCCAGAAGCGCGGTGACACGGCCATTGACCGTCAACTCACCGGAGTCCGGCGTCAAAATGCCGGCAAGGATCTGCAGCAGGGTCGATTTTCCGGCGCCGTTCCGACCGACGATCCCGATGAAGTCGCCCGCGGAGGCATCGAGATCAAAGTCTCTCAGCGCCCAGTGCTGTTTGCGCGCTTCGCGGCCGGTCACCAGTCCGCTCAGCGCGCCGATACCGGTATCAAAGAGATTGTATCGCTTCTGCAGTCCCCGTGCCTGCACCGATACTTCACAGGACATCGGCAAACCCCCGCCGCGCCTTGTCGAAGAACCAATAACCTGCAAAGAACACGATCAGCGCGGCGCACCAGTAACCCGCATAGGCCGAGAACGTCATGCCCTGTTCGAAGAACAGGATGCCGCGGGAGGATTCGATCACGAACGTCAGAGGATTGAAGCCGTAAATCCAGCGTATGCTCTGCGGAACCTGCTCCACCGAATAGAATATGGGGCTCACGAACATCAGCGCGGGCGCGAAAGCGATCAAGGCATGTCCGGCGTCCCTCACGAATGTTCCGAGGGCGGAAATGAACCAGGCCAATCCCGTTGAAAGGATGAGAAAGGGCAAAACGATGAAAGGCAGTTGCAGCGCTGCCAATGGAACCGTGCCGGTGACGAGCGTGACGAAAACCACGATCAGCGCAAAGCCGACCAGCAGTTTGGCGGCAGCCGCCCCGACCAGCACCCAGTCCAGCAACTCGATCGGAAATACGATTTTCGTGACATAGGTTTTGTTCGTCCGGATGTAATCGGGCGCACGCAGCAGAACCTCCATGAAAAAGCCGAACACGATCAACCCTGTCAGGTAGATCAGCGGTACTTCCAGAGGCTTGGGATCACCGATTTTCCAGGCCGAATCCAGAATGGTTCCAAAAACGAACGTGTAGATGGCAACCATGGCAAGCGGGCTGATGACGATCCAGGCCAGCCCCAGCATGCTGCCGCGAACGGTGGCTTGAAGATCCCGCACCAGCAGGCGGGCAAACAGATCCCAATTGGTGACTATGGTCGTTAGCGGATGGAAAATGCGTCTGATCACGAGAGAACGTCTTTGGTTCGCGGCGACATTCGAGTTTTGCACCTCTTGCACTCGTGATTTCCTGGTCCGGATGACGCACCGGCAAGAATGCCGGGACTGCGTTCCTTTCAGGCCTTCCCTGTTTTCGGTTACAGCAGCCCGAGTTCATTCAGGCGAAGGCAGTATCGCTCTCCGGCAATCCTGGCGCTATGGTGCGTCAGGATTTGCTCGCGCGCGGCGCGTCCCAGTTGCTCCACGAAATCGCGGTCCTGCGTCAATTTCTGCATGTATTCGGCTGCATGATCCACGTCCGGATCAGCCCATTGCTGACCTTCGCCGAAATGATATTCGTGCGGCAAGACGTCGATCAACTTGTAATCGACCAGACAGGAATTGTGCGGCTTGGTGAAATCGAGATTGCCGGAAAACCCGGTCACAATCGTCGGCTTGCCGAGCAGCATCGCCTCCGCAGGGCCGCGGCCGAACCCTTCGCCGCGGTGGAGCGAAACATAAGCGTCGCATTTCGAGACCAGGCCCATCAGGGTCGAGCGCGAAAGCGTTCTGGAGATGAAATGGATCCGGCTGTCGCCGCTGGTCGCCTCCATCAGCCGGTGCCAGTTGGGCACCAGCGGATCGAGGTTCATCACCTTGACGACGAGACCCACCTGTTCGTCTCCCCTGGGAAAGGCACGCTTGAATGCCTCGATGGTCGCAAAGGGGTTCTTCCGGTGCACCGAGGAGGTCACATCGAAGGAGAAAAAGAACAGGAAGGCGTCGTCCGGCAGACCGAAATCGCTGCGTTTGACGGGTGCAACGTCGTCAATCGTCACCGCGAGCGGCATGAGCCGGACGGGCTTGTCTGTATAGGGGCGCAAGGCGTTGTAAGTGAAGGTGGTGGAGACCCAGAACTCGTCGAGAAGGTCCAGGTAATTCATCCATGCCTTTGGCCATTTCGGCAATTCCCAGGGCGCATAGCCGATGTTGTAGCGCCGGTCATAGTTTGCGATCCCAATATTGAGGATCGCGCTATGCGCCTCGTTCACCGCCATCGGGAACAGGTTTGTCAGATACCTGCACTCGTTGCTGATCCACTGCTTTGCGGATTTGTCCTGCTGCCGGGTGAAGAGACCACGATCGAAATTCACCACTCCGACAGGCGCATTATGGAGCGCCAGAGCCCGCGCCGCGGTTCGTGTGTCCTCGCCGAGCCCCAGCTCACCGAAGGCATACCCGATGATGTTGACGCCTTTTTCCGGCAATCCGCTATCCATGGACCGGCACTCGGAAACTTCCAGGTCCTCGACCGCAGATAAGTTAAGCAGCGGGTGGATACGGCCCGGAGCCGCCGCAGGCGCCGGAATGAGCTCTTCGGTCCGCAACACGCGTGCAAAGTTCGGCAGGCGTTTTGCGACCGCAACCAGAAAATCGCGTGAGTGCAGCCCAATCGTCAGCCCGAGTTTTTCCGTGCGCCGGACGATCGGGCCGTTCCATCTCCAAAGTGCGCCCACCATTTTGACAAGCAGAAGCGGTTGGAAATGCACGATCAGGTTTTTGGCGAGGTCGCCGTAGTTGCGCGGATGCTCCTTTGGAGCGCCGGCGCAATCGGCCAGCCAGTGCACCAGGTCAAGCTCGATGGCGCCATGCGTTGCATACCAGGTCCGGAGCTTTTGCCGTCCCTTTTTTGTCGTGAGATCGTATCGCTTCTTGAGATCGGGCCGCTGTGTCCAGACGAGATACATCAACTGAGTGACGGGTGGCTCACCGGGTTCCAGACTGATTTTTGAATAGGGTTTGTGAAGAGAGCTTCGGTCTTTGATGACCGCGCCTTCGAGTTTTACTATTGCGTCCATTTCAGACCTGATCGCGCTTGCTGAGGTCAATGGCGCTAAAGCAGGACTGGGACAAAGGTGTCCCGGCTTCGGAGAGCCGGTCCCCTGGATCGCGCGGTTCGCGTTGACCAATTCGTCCTGAACCACATTCTTGATCCAAGTATTTCTTTTTGTGACTGGCCAGGTCCATCGCAAACCTTTGCGTAATTAATTCAGAAAAGTCTGTAAAAGCATCAGCATGCCGATCGAGACGACAAAGAGCACACACGGTTTCACATCACGTGACCCTAATATCGCATTTGGCATACAACAACACGCGAGGTTTCTTCAACTGAAATCCAAACCGTGCAGAAGCATAAGATTTTCTGCATCGATTACGCTGTATATGCCTTTCTACCAGACCTTCCAGAAGTGACGTGCCACGACATCATTGTTGTGGTTGCTGCGATTGACGCCGCTGCTCAACGTCTCGGACCGGAAGTCCGGCTTGATGAGGTTCTTGAGCCATACGGCAACAAACGCGATGACCGTCATGGCGCTTTCCAGCGTGAAAGGCCTGAAGGAACCGCATACGATCCTGGGGATGCCCCGCTCGGCGAGACGGGCGGAAATGACCATGTCATCGACGAACGCTGCTTCGTCCGGCAGATCCGAATAGGCTGCAAGCTTGGCGATATCGAAAAAGCGCGGCCGCACCCCGTATCCCTGATAGCCGGTGACCATATCCACTTTCTGAAAATCACCGACATGCCTTATCTCCTGCCGATGCTCACTCAGTACACGCAGGACGGTTTTGTGACCGGTGACGAAATTCGTCAGGGACAGCCTGACCTGAGGCGTCCCCTTGTTTTTCAGCACCATCCCGTGGCCGCAAACCGCACAATCCGGATGGGCGTCCATACTGGCGCTGGCGGCTCCGACCAGTCCTACCGGCATGATCATGTCGTCGTCGATAACCAGGACTTTCTGGTCGGCATCCTTTTCGGCATATCTCTGGAGGGTGCTCACATATTTGGTGGCGGGCCCCAGATCCTCACACCGGTGAACAGCGATCGGGCTGTCAATCAGCCATTGCGGCACCGAGTACTTTGTGCCGAGGCGTTTCATCTCGTAGGGAATATTGATTTCCACCGCCTGCGGTGCGGGATCCTGCGCCAACACCGAGGCCAGCACATTTTTGATGGTGGTGCCCTGCAGGCGGTTGGGCGTCGTTGTCAAGGACACCACCACCGGCACACGCTCCGATTTGGAATATCGGGCAAGGGCCGACTTCCAGGATGTCAATGGATTGCAACTTAGCGAATAAACCACGGAGACGAACAACACGAAGGTCAGGACAGCAACGGCAGCTGCGCTCGCGATCAAAAAAACCGCTACGGTCATGTCCTCGTTTCCTATGAATTGCCCCGCTCTAGTGGTTCGATTCTGACATTTGCATCCCCCTGCTGCTAGCGCTGGAGCAAATGTCAGAATCATAAGAACCACTAGATAAATAAATGATTCTAGTGGAGCTGTTGAATTTGACATTTGAGCATCAGCCTAGCCGCGAGCGGGACTCAAATGTCAAATTCGCTCCACTAGCGGGAAATGACAAGATTTGCAGCATCCTGACAAGACCAATCGAGGTCCCGCTCCGATGCCATCGACGGCATTGCACGACCGTAGCTCGTTTGAACACACATCAATTACTGCTATGTACACGTCGTTGAAATTCGCGCCAACCGGCGTTGCAACGGGGGTTGAAGCGTGCCGCTAGACTTCAGCTACGATCATGAACACAACGTTCATATCAAGCGAGCTCGAGAGATTAAGGCCAAATACCCGGAAGTCCGGGCGCTGATGGGCACCAATCCGGTTACGGTCGTGTGGTCCGTAGCTCTGGTTTTTCTGCAGTTGGGCGTCAGCTATGCGGTCACAAACGTGTCCTGGCTCTGGGTGTTTGTGCTCGCCTATTTGCTTGGTGCCTTTGTCAACCATGCGCTTTACGTGATCATGCATGAGTGCACCCACAACCTGGTTGTCCGAAATCCGACCTACAACAAGATCCTGGGAATATTCGGCGACTTTGCCTTGCTGGTTCCCAGCGCGATGGCATTTCGCAAGTACCACCTGATGCATCACCAGTATCTCGGCCAATATGACATGGATCCGGATGTCGTAAGCCGCGCAGAAGGCAAACTGGTAGGCAATTCGGCGATACGGAAATTCATCTGGGTGTTCCTCCTGGGCGTTTCCCAGGCGCTGAGACCGCTCAAGATCAAGAATGTGCAAATGGTCGATCGCTGGCTCGTCGCGAATATCGTCATCGTGCTGGGCGTCGACCTCCTGCTCTTTGCCTTCATGGGGCCAAAAGCGCTGGCCTATCTCGGCCTGTCGACGCTTTTCGCGCTTGGCCTTCATCCCGTCGGAGGGCGCTGGATCCAGGAGCATTATACCGACGGAGACGGGCAGGAAACGCACTCCTACTACGGGCCGCTGAACAGGCTCTGCTTCAACATGGGCTATCACAACGAGCACCACGATTTCGCGAGCATCCCCTGGAACAACCTGCCCAAGCTGAAAAGGCTTGCGCCGGACTATTATGACGGCCTGAAGTCCTACCGGTCGTGGACGGCGGTGCTGTTCCGGTTCATTTTCGACAGGTCGATGTCTACCTTCAGCCGGATCGTCCATCTGCCCCGAGACCGTCCGGCGGCCGGGCAGGGGTCTTCGCCCAACTCGAAGCAAGGGTAACACCTTGGCCGCCGATCTCTCAAAGGAGCAGTCCGGGCACTCCCGCACAGACCTGCGAAGGCTCTGGAACCGATGGGGGATGTTGCCGGGCGCATTGGTTCGGCTTGAGACACGCTTCGTCACAGCGTTGTATCTTCAGCGCGCAACCATCCTGGCTTTGGTTACGATCTCCATCGTCGTTGCCCTGGATATATCCGCAAACATCGACAACGTGATTGACGCGAAGCCGAACAGTTCGCAGTCCGGCAACTTTTTTCACCTCGTCTACTATGCGCTTCTGCGCGTGAGCTTCGTCTCGCCGTCAGTTCTGCTCTTTGCAGGCGTGTGGGGGATTGTGTGGGCAGAGTATTCTCTCGCGACCTCGCGCGAGCGCCTCATGTTGTTCAATTGCGGCAAATCCTATGTCCCCTCGCTGGTTCCGGCACTGCTGGTGGGAAGTCTGGTCGGTATCCTGCATTTCACCGTTGCCGGATTTGTGAAGCCGGCGACCATCGAACTGGAATCCGCCAGCACCCATCGGTCCTACGGACTGAAGTTCGACCGGCCTGCTCAAAGCAAGACCGAATGGATTTCAGTCGGAAATTTTATCATCAAGACACGCGTCGAAATCACGGACGATGCGCATCTGAACGAGGTGTATGTCTTTAATTTCGGGCAAAATCACAAGCTTCATCGCATCATCCGGGCGGACCAGGCGCGCGCTGGTTCGCAGCCCGATCGCTGGCTGTTTCTTGACGGTGCCGTAACCGATTTTCCGACGGTCAGAACAGAAAGTCGGCCAAGGCCCAAAATGGATGAAACCCGGTTTGAAACGCTCGAGATCGATCTGCCGCTCAGCCCGCTATGGCTGGAGAATTTCGGGGTGTTGCCGATACTTTTGCCGCAGCCGCTGCTGCATGCGCTCATCGGGCAGGGAGAGAGCGTTCCCAATCTCTACAAATACGAAATGGCCGCCTACGAGCGTTACGCAAGCATCTTGTACTGCATGGCGATGGCGCTCTTGACCGCCCATCTGGCTATGACCCGGTTCAAGTCCGACATGATGCCGTATCGGGCCCTGGCGGTGGCGGCAGTGGGGTTTGCGGCGTATTTCTTTTTCAGCATCTCGTTGATGCTTGGCCATCACGGCTACATCCCCGTCTTGATCGCAGCCTGGAGCCTTCCGTTGATTGCCGCTGTCTGCGGCATCGTCGCGGTCTATGCCTACGTGACCAAGCCTGCTCCTGCCATCGATCAGCTCAAGCTGTAATTGCGTCAGAGAGGCGGGACGGCCGGCAGAGAAGGCTTTGAGGGAAGCGCCGCCTGTTTCCGGCCTTCTGGTCAATTGTTTCGATCAAGGCTCTGCTATAAAACTCTGCCTCATAAACCCGGGGCCGGTCTTCGCGGTTGTATGAAACGCCCGATTTCTCCTGCCGTTTGGAAAACACCAGATGCTAAGTGACAAGGCCTGGTCCAAAAAATATCGCCAGCGTCAATACGGAACAATGTGGGAGCTGGTTGGGGCGATCTGCGGCCACTATGCTGTCAAGATGTATCTGGCGGTCAGTCTTGCCGGCCTGATCGTCTTTGCGGCAATGGGTGGAAACGTCATCGCGCTGCCGGTCGCCGTTCTTCTGACGGTAATTTTCTACCCGCTCGTCGAATATGTCCTGCACCGCTATGTGCTCCATTCGAACCTCTTTTACCGGAGTGCGATTACCGCCCCGGTTTGGCGCCGGCTGCATTACGATCACCACATGGACCCGAACAACCTGTCGGTCCTGTTTGCCTCTCCCCTGACCTCGGCCCCGCTTCTGGTGCTCCTGGCCGCAATACCAGCTGCAATTCTGCATCTTGAAGGTCTGTTTCCGGCAATGCTGACAACCAATTTCCTGATGTTCACCTACTATGAATTCATGCATGCCAGCGCACATCTGAAACTGGATTTCCAGAACAGCTGGATCGCCAGTCACAAACAAAGTCACCTGCGACACCATTTCATCTGCGAAACACAAAACTACGGGATTGGCACCCGTTTGATGGACAGGGTTGCGGGCACGGCCGACAAGTCGTCGCAGCACTCGACGACAGTCCGAAACCTTGGCTATGACGACGAGGTTGCCGAGGTCTATCCTTGGGTGCGTGACGGCTATGAACGCGATCACGGTTTGGCGCAGCGCAGCACCGGCAACGATCCTGCCGACCGGCAAAAGGCGCAGAGCGCCACGCCGCACCCTTAAGCCGTGCGAGGATGGCTGTGGTTGCGATTATCCGCGCATGGCGCCGTCATTGCATCTCGACAGCCGGTCTCCCTGAAGCCATCGTCGCCCAGAACCTGCGGGCAGGGTTGAAGCGCCGAACTGCGCTACCACGCTATCGGTTTCCAGGCCCGGCATTCTTCGCCACCGACTGCAGCAGCAAGTCGGACAGTCCTGTTGGCAGGATTTTCTCCAGTCCGATCAGGTATCTGAGCTGCCAGGGAAAAATGGAGTGTGCGTTCCCTTTCCCGACATCGCGCGCGATCCGCCTGGCGGCTTTCTCGGCAGGCCAGCACCATGGCCTGGCAAGATCGAGGGAGCGGCTCATCGGAGTGTCGACAAAGCCGGGCAAAACGCACGTCACGCCCACGCCATGCGGTTTGAGCAGGCGCCGGATCGCATCGGCATAAATGCTCAGCGCTGCCTTTGAAGCACAGTAGACGGGCGATTGCGGCAATCCGATTTCCGCCGATATGGAACTGACGATGACAATGTGCCCCTGCTTTCTCCGCGTCATACGGGGTATCAGCGGAATAACCGTGTTCATGGTTCCGGTCGTGTTGATCTCGACAATGCGCCGTGCCAATTCCGCGGTTTCACCATGCTCTGCCACGACAACATCAACGCCGCCGATGCCCGCATTTGCGATGAGAAGGTCGATCGGTTTTTCTGCGTCAGCCTGGGTGAGCCAGGCATCCACGGCAGGCGCGTCGGTTATATCGATCTTTCTGGCGGAGACTTCTGCCCCAAGGTCCCGGCAAACCTTGGAGATCTCCTTGAGCCGTTCGTCATCGCGGCCGGACAACAGAAGAGAGCAACCGTTTTTTGCATAGTGCCTTGCGATTTCCCAGCCCAATCCACTCGTGGCACCCGTGATTGCAACATGCATAAAACGCTCCTTGTTCTGATTTTTACGGCTGAAATCCGCTGCTGATCGAAGAAAACGCATACCGGTTTGGCCGAACCCGCTATTGGAAAGAAACAACGCCAAGGGTGGAGGGTATCGAAGACACAAGAAACGGCGGAAGAAATTACATCGAGCCCAAGCGTTTCTGAAACAGCCACTTCCGCCGATATAAGTACTTGCCTGCAAGGTAAATTCAAATACAACGAGCCTTGGTGATCGCGCCGAGATCAGCCTTGGCGTCAGAAATGTATCGTGCCGAGTTGATTTTCATTGCAAAGCATCATCGTGACGACAGCCCAGAGTTCGTCTTTTTGACTCGCAATTCCTCCGCTGAAACAGGTCGCGCAATCTGATGGTCATTGAAGTTTCAAAGGTCAGCTCAAGATCCGGGCTGCAGACATTCATGTCCGTGCCGACACAGTTGTATCGCGACTTCGACACCTATTTTCCTCCGCTTGAACTGGAGATGCGGAAAATCCTCGATCCGCGCAAGGCCCCCTTCTTCAAACATGGCGAAGCTCAGTTTTGGCTGGCGCACAAGGATGGCAAACTGGTTGGCCGGATCTCAGCACAAATCGACAGGATCCAACCGCCTTCCGCGTATGGAAATGCCGGATTGTTCGGTTGCCTCGATGTGGTAGACGACCTTGAAGTGACCCGGGCTCTCCTCCAGGCGGCCGAGGAATGGCTTCTTGCGAAGGGCGTCGAGCGCGTTGTCGGTCCGATTACCCTGAACATGAACGAAATGGCGGGGCTGCTGGTGGACGGGCATGATCTGGAACCCATGATAATGGTTCCGTGGCATCCGCCTTACATCAAGCACCATTTCGACGAGTTGCCCTACCAGCAATGCAGGGACCTACATTACTGGCGCCTGGACTGGTTGCAGGAAAAGGAAGCCGACTACGCAACGCGGCCAAGACTTCCCCGGCTGCCCCGGGACGTCCGGGTCAGGAAACTTGATTTCAAAAATTTTGCTCGAGACCTGGAAATCGTTCGCACGCTCTACAATTCAGCATGGAAGGACAACTGGGGTTTCGTTCCGCTGCAACCGGAAGACCTGGAAGGCCTCGGTACCGATCTGAAGCCGTTTCTGGAAGAAGAAATGGGGGTTATCGTCGAGAAGGCGGACATGCCCGTCGCCATGGCGGTCGTAATTCCCAACCTTGCAGAAATTACTGCCGATCTTGGGCCGAACCCGACGATAATTGGCTGGATCAAACTGGTCTATCGATCCTTCTTCCATAAATTCCGGTCGGGCAGGATCATTCTGTTCGGAATCAGTCCCGAAATTCGTCATTCCGTCGGGGGCGCGATCGTCGCCATGTCGATGGTCGAGCAAATCATCGAGCGTCTTCTGAAATTCAATCGTCAAAGCGGGGCAATCGAGGCGGGTTGGGTGCTCGATAACAACGAACCACTCCGAAACATATTGAAACAGCAGGGTTTTCAAATAGGCAGAACACTGCGATTGTACGACCGGTCTTTGACGCTTTCAAATTAGAAGTGAACCCAGGACACCCATGAATGAGTGAAGAAGCCGAACATCCGGTGACCGCGACGTGGCCGGTGTTGGAAACTCCCGATCGTCTCGAGCGTATTATTGATATTATCGCCGAGGACGGCGCCATCGATCGTGCTCTGATCACGCCGGATGCGACCCTGGAAACACTGGGTCTGGCTTCCATGGATGTGGTCATGATCCTCATGGGTGTCGAAGAAAAGCTGAACATCTACCTCCCGGTGGACAACGACCTTGCATCGGCAAGGAACATGTCGGAATTCGTTGCCGCAATCGACCGGGCGCTGGTTGCCGGAGAGCCTGCCGAATTTGACCAAAATGCGAAATAGGGTTGGCATCACCGGCATCGGTGCCGTCAGTGCTGCCGGTCTTGGAGTTGATACGCTCTGGAATACGGTGAAAGACGGTATTTCGCAGGTTGGGTCTTTGGATCTTCCGCAAGACAGTTCGGTGCGTGTCAAGATTGGTGCGACGCTCAAGGAGTTTGTGCCGGAAGACCATTTGTCGAAGGAAGAGCTCCAGCGGACAGACCGCTTCACCCATTTCGCACATGTTGCTGCCGCCGAAGCAATCCGCCAGTCCGGCATCTCGGCGGAAGTGTTGGCCGGGCCGAAATGTGCGGTGATTATCGGCACCGGTATCGGCGGCATCACGTCCACCGATGAATCCTATGTGAAATTTTTCGCCGGCGAACGGCGGCTGAATCCCTTGACGATACCGAAGGTCATGCCCAGCGCCGCTGCCTCGCATCTCAGTATCGTCAACAAGATTACCGGACCCTGTTTTGCGGTGTCGAGTGCCTGCTCCTCGGGCAGCCAGGCCATCGGAGTGGGCATGCAGATGGTCCGCCACGGGCTCGTCGACCGGGCCCTGGTCGGAGGCAGCGAAGCTCCGATCACCGAGGCTTCGATGAAGTCCTGGGAATTGATGCGGGTCCTCAGTCCGAACAAGTGCCGCCCCTTTTCGAGGGACCGGAACGGCCTTGTGCTCGGTGAGGGGGCGGGCGTCTTCCTGATCGAGTCGGAAGGTGCCTTGAAGGCCCGCGGAGCAGAGCCCCTGGCATGGCTCTCAGGGTATGGGACAAGCAGCGACGCCAGGGACATCATTCAGCCCGATGTCGATGGCGCGGCAAGCGCCATGCAATTGGCCCTGGAAGACGCTGAGATGGGACCGGGCGACATCGGATACATCAATGCGCACGGTACCGGGACAATCCTGAACGACATCAACGAAACCTCTGCGATCCGGAAAGTCTTTGGCGACCGGGCCGCGTCGATCCCCGTATCTTCGATCAAGCAGGTCATTGGCCACACACTTGGTGCCTCGGGCGCTCTCGAATTCGTTGTAACGGTGAAATCGGTCCTTGAAAAACTCTGTCCACCCCACATCAACCTGACCGAGGCCGACCCCAGATGCGATTTGTATTTGCCGGCGGAGGGTGTTGAACTGGGGTCATTGAAGGCGGCCATGTGCAACTCATTTGCGTTTGGGGGTGTCAACTCAACCCTCATTGCAACCGGCATCAAATAGTCTTTCGATGTCTCCCTCGCATGACAACCGGAAAACCGACAATGATGCGCGTCGGTTTCTCGTCACCGTCGAAAAAGACAAGCTCGAAAGCTTCAAACGCGTCGTCTCCAGAAGGTCAGACGCAGAAATGGCCTCTGCCTTGAGCGTTCCGCTGACGTTTCCCGCTGCCTGGTATGGACTGAGGGAAATGCGGGACTGGATCATGGAAGCCGCGGGCCTCGCGGACAATCCGGTACGCTCCGCGCTGCTGCATCTTGAACAGACGATAGAAATGTCAAGCACGCTCGAAGCCGGCGGGACCTACAATCTCGATGTCCGTGTGGAAAAGCTGCGCGACGGCAAGGCGTTGAAGATGTCTGCACAGGTCTCGAACATGCAGGAAGTTTCGTTGGCGGTCATGACCAGCCTGTTCGCTGTCGTGAGTTCTCGGGATCAGCAGCAATGAGCGGTCACCTCATCGAACCCGGTATGGTTCTAGGCGACGAAACAATGTCCGGTCTGTCCACCGACGAGATCGCCGAATATGCTCTCGTTTCCGGTGATGACAACCCCGTCCACACAGATCTTCAGCTTGCCAGAGATCTGGGTCTGGAAGACGTTCCCGTTCAGGGAATGTTTCTGATGGCGCTGGTGACCAGCTACGTTGAAAACTGGCCCCACTTCGGCACGATGCGCAAGCTGAGCATGCGCTTTGTCGTCCCCGCGCTCGCCAACATTAGCCTGAGGATTTCTGGAAAGATCGTGGTTGTGAACCGACCAAATCAGACGGCAATCGTCAGAATAACGCTTTATCAGGCCGGCAAGCTGGTGGCCATGGGCGATGCCGACATTGCCCTTGCCTGCGTCTGAAGTCGCTGTCTGAAGTCGCTGTCTGAGTGCGCTTGAGTTACAGGCTCGTCACACGGAAACGCCGATCGAGCGGATGAAATTGCCGTGCAGCTTCCTCACGAGGACAATCAGGATCCCCGATATTGCAAGCGCCCCGCCCAGTATGACCGCGACTGTCGCCCATATGCCGAATTGACTGATCATCCCGACGTTGTTGGAGGCAAAAAAGCTCAGAAACAATACGCCACCGGCTGCCGCGGGCAGCGAGAAAAGCAACGTCGCCTTGGTCGTCAATGCAACTGCGACCAGGGCCAGAAGGGGCGTTACCAGGCACAGTGCCGCACGCAACAGGCGTTCCCCGAAGACTTCGACATGTCTGGAATCCCATTCGGGAACAGAAAACAGTTCAAAAAAGTCTGCTTCCTTTGGATGGCGCCAATCGCGCATCAATTCTGCACTTACCTTGGGCAATTCCATGTGGAATTTTTCGACATACATGTGCTTCAGGGGCGGCAGACCGCTCCTTTGACCACACTCGGCACAGTCTGCTGAGGATTTGCTGGATTTCCTGGAGCTGTGTGGTCCTGTCTGGTCTGAAAACTCGTAAATGCTCACATTGTTCAGAAGGAGACCAAACCGGTTCTGTTCGTCGATCTGCGGACTGAACAGGCTGCTGGCGACGATGACCCTGCCAACATCTTCAGACCGTTTCTGGTGCAGAAAGACATCGCCTGCGCCTTCGTTCAAACGCCCGGAGGCTGCGTAGAACGTCGTATCGGCGACCTGGTAGAACCGTCCGGACGTCAGGTCTCCCTCGCGGATCGCCTGGTGCGCAACACCTTGCAAGGTTGTGGCCAGATGAAACCTGGCAGAAGGCTCGACGAAACCCGATAGAGCGAGTGATGTGATGGCCCCTGTCAGGCCGATGAAGACGGCGGTGATGTAAAGCGTTCGGGCGCCGTAGCCAAAGCCGGCGAATATCTTGAATTCCTGGCTCTCCCGACGCCTCAATACGACAAAATACACCCCTATGAGGAGCGCTGTAGGCAGAGCAATGAACAAGCCATTGGGAACGGAATAGAGGACGATCAAGCATATGCTGCCAATCCCCGTCCCCAGAGCAAGCAATTCCGGCAGCACACGGCTGACGATGACATCCGACAGAAACAGCGCTTCGATCGTAATCAGAACAATTGCCGTGATCTTGAGAATGTCCGCGGACAGGGTTGCAAGGTAACCTAGCGAAACGGGCCGCCGAGCACTCAAGGCCATGGCATTCAGGTCTGCTAGCCGCATTGGCCTGTCCCGCATCTGTTGGCGCCGTCTTTCACCGGCAGCCTGCCTTCACTAGCAAAACCGGACCACGCCACGCTCCGGTGCTTCTCTCCCGGCATTCTGTCATCGACTGCGGTTCAACTCGTTGGTCATGATGTCAACCGCGCTTTCGATGTCCTCGTCCGTATGACTGCAGCTGATGAAGAACCTGATCCTGGATTTCGATTTCGATACGGCTGGATAGCCGATGGGCAAGGCCAGAATGCCCTTGTCCATCAGGGTTCTGGACAAGGCGATCGTGACATCCGACTGGCCGATCAGGACCGGCAGCACCGCGGAAGCCGCATTGGAAGCGCCGATATTGATGCCTGCCGCACGCGCCAACTTGTGAAAGAGCGAAACCCGCGAGTGAAGTCGGGCAACACGGTGCGGTTCCTCCTGGATCAGGTGAAGCGCCTTCAGCGCGGCGGCTGCCATCGGTGGCGCAAGGCCCACGCTGTAAACAAATCCGGGCGCGGTATAGCGAAGATATTCAATGAGTTCCCCATTGCCGGCGATATAGCCACCGCAGCTTGCAAACGATTTGCTGAGCGTGCCCATCCAGATATCGACGTCAGCAGGGCTCACGCCAAAATGCTCGGCGAGGCCCCGGCCGGTTTTTCCCAGCACCCCGATTGAATGTGCCTCATCGACCATCAGCAATGTCTGGTATTTGCGTTTGAGTGCGATCAGTTTCGGCAGATCGGGAATATCGCCGTCCATGCTGTAAACGCCTTCGACGACGATAAGGGCGTTCTTGCCCTGCACGCGATGCGTTCGCAGAGCGGTTTCCAACGCTTCCAGATCATTGTGCGGAAAGGAAACGGTCTTCGCACCGGACATGGCTGCGCCGAGCTGGGCGCTCTTATGAATGTACTCGTCATGAAATATGACGTCGCCTTCGCCCATCAGATGGGCAATCGTGTCCTCGTTGGTGGAGAAGCCTCCAACAAAGACAATGGCGGCTTCCGTGCCGACGAAGTCGGCAATCGCTGCTTCCAGCTCAAGGTGGATCGGACGTTCACCGCTGACGATCCTCGAAGCGGAAACTGACGTTCCGTACTTTTCGATAGCAGCCTGGGCCGCATCCGCCACACGCGGATCACCACAAAGATCGAGGTAATTATAGCTGCAAAAGTTGATGTATTCCCGGCCCTTGAGCGTCGCCAGCCTGTTGTTGAGGCCTTCGAAATTCTGATAGAAAAGATCACCGGCACCCAGGGCGCCCGATCCGCCAATGTTGTGCTTCAGGATCTGATAATAACGTGGAACGCGATAACCTGTAGAAGCGGGTTTTTGGGCTTTTGGCCGCTCCTCCGAGTGGGGGGAAAGGGTAGAGTTTTCTTCGTCATAAGATGTTGTTTCCGGCGAAACCGCCGCAGGTAAATCAGACAATTTCCCAAACCCCGAGTATTTTATAATTCACTTCGGCTGATAATACTCGATTGCTTGGCCATTGCCATCGAGATCGTTATACTTCCATAGTCATCGGTCCGATCACCAATGCTCTCTGCGTGCCGAGGGAAACGACACTATATCGGCGGTTGTTTTAGTCAATGTGATCGCTGTGGCTACGGTTTTGCTGTTGTGCCTGACGTTCGGCCGGATTGATGTCATCGCACAGCGGTAAACCTGCGCCGATCCGGGAGCCGCGAGATGGGAGTGTTGATCAGTTTTCGGAACTTGACTTGCTCTGCCGGGGTGCGACATGACAATGGGCCAAATTTCGAAAGCGGATTGATTGTCTCTTTGCGAAGGCCCGGGCGGTGAGGACCTTGCGTCTAGCGATAACGCTGTAGAAGTGATTAAACCTGAACCTGCGGCGATTTCGCCCTCCATGAAGTGGCTCAACAAGTTTGCTGAATACTGTAGATCAAAAGACCAAATGCTTGACTGCAGAAAAGCTTGAAAAGTCGTATGGCGATTTCAAGATTATCGACGGTATCAGCATCAGGATCGGTCGCGGTGAGGTGATTGGTATCCTCGGCCCCAATGGAGCCGGCAAGACCACCTTGATGAGCATGATAACCGGAATCGTCCAGCCTGATGCCGGTCAGGTGGCAATAGACGGTTTCGACGTTACGCGGCTGCCCATGTTTGCGCGCGCAAAACTCGGATTGAGTTACCTGCCCCAGGAGTCCTCTGTTTTCAGAGGGCTGTCGGTTGAAAAAAACATCATGATGGGCCTGGAGAGCTGCTATCCGAACAAGGCCGCCCGGCAGGAGATCCTTCGTCTGATCCTGAACGCCTTCGGCTTGTCGGACGTGCGCGGCCGAAATGCGGCCAAACTCTCCGGTGGCATGCGACGGCGATGCGAAGTTGCCCGGGCAATTGCTTCCAATCCCAAATACCTGATGCTCGATGAGCCGTTTGCCGGTGTCGATCCGATCGCGATTTCCGACCTGCAGGTCATGATCACCCGGATCCGGGAATTCGGACTGGGCGTCCTGATCAGCGACCACAATGTGCGCGAGACGCTGTCGATAGTCGATCACGCCTACATCATTGTCGGAGGAAAGGTTCTGGCAGAGGGCAGTCCGGCAGACATCGCTTCGAACAACCTGGTGCGGCAATATTATCTGGGCGACAGTCTTGACCAGCCGGCCAGTTTTCAATCCCGGACCCGCTCCAGCGTGAACAGGCAGAAGGCCACATGATGCCAGGCCATGTCCAACTTGCGGGACCTTCTTGTTTCGCAAGGCGAGTGGATAAGAATAAAACCTTGGATGAAGTCCGGCGCCTAAACCTATCGCGGGCGAATGCGGTGACACAACCGTACACTTCGCCGAAGCTGCCGTTTGTGCCCTTCAAACCTGATTATTCTCCATAACGATCGTCCGGGCACATTCTCGTTTGGCCTTCAGCGTGCCTGGCTTACGGACACACACTTGGCAGTTTGGCAAAGATCCAACCAATGGCTTCAGAACAACGAATTGCAGTCCTGGGGCCAACTCCACCAACACGCGGCGGTATAGCCAGACATACCGCTCGGGCAGCAGCTGCCCTTGGCGAACAGGCCAGTGTGAAAGTGTGGTCCTACCAGCGGCAATATCCGGCGTTCCTGTATCCGGGAAAATCCGAGTTTGCCGAGGAGCATACGCAACCCGGCACCCTGGACGAGCGGCGGATCATCGATGGCATCAATCCGCTGACATGGTTCAAGGCCGTTCGGGAGATTGCTGCCTGGAAACCTCATTTGCTCATCTATCCGGCCTGGACATTCTTTCAGGCGCCGGCGCTGGGATGGATGGCGCGGTCACTGCGCAATCGCGGATGTGAAACCTGTGCCATCGTTCACAACGTTTTCGATCATGATCAGGCAGCCTGGAAATCGAAACTCAGTCTTTGGTGTCTTGGTCAGGCCGATCGATATGTGACCCATGGCGCTGCCTTGTCCGAGCAGGTCTTGCAGCATTTCCCCGGGGCTAAAGTCGACATATTCCCGATACCGCTATACGATGACTTTCCGCCCGCAAAGCACACCCTGGAGCGAGAATATACCCTCGAGTTGCTGTTTTATGGCTTTGTAAGACCTTATAAGGGGCTTGATGTTGCCCTGCATGCGCTTGCGCTTTCGAGGCGCAAGGACATCCGCCTCACCGTGGCGGGCGAGTTCTGGCAAGGTCTGGATGAGACAAGGGAGCTGATCGAAACGCTGGGCATTTCCGATCAGGTTCAGCTTCTCCCCGAATACATCAGCGACGCAGATACAGCGGAGCTATTCGATCGAAGTGACGCGGTGGTGTTACCCTATCGATCCGTGACGGGCTCGGGCATCGTGGCGACCGCATTCCACTATCAGAGACCTGTCATCGTAAGCGACCATCCCGCATTGAGTGAATTGGTCGAGCAATTTGAGGCTGGCTGGGTATTTCCCTCCGAACAGCCTCAGGCGCTCGCTGAAATATTCAGGTCGCTCGATCGGGAGACGGCCGAGCGTGCAGGCATCAAGGCAAAGTCCAGCGCGGAACTTCTTTCCTGGCGAAATTATGCCGCCAGGATTTCAAGACATGGATTTGGCACCAGCCCGATGCCGGGTTCAGAAACCGATGCGCCATGATTAGCAGCGGTTTGGGTGATCATGCGATCCTTGATCGGCAATCCCGGCTGCGCAAGGGGCAGAAGATCCGTGAAATACTTGCGCGGAGGCGTTCTCTCGCGAACCTGTACCTTCTGGACGTCGGCACAGGATCCGGACACATTGCCAGCGTCTTCCTGGACGAGGTGGGGCCGGTCGGGCAGGTATGTGGTGTTGACAGGTGCAATCGGCTGGCAGCGTCTGGGATCAATTTTAGGCTTGCGGAAACAACGGACATTCCATTCGAGACCGGCAGATTTGATGTCGTCATATCCAATCACGTCATCGAACATGTCGGCGGAGAAAACGAACAGCGTCATCATCTGTCGGAAATCTATCGTGTGCTCAAGCCGGACGGCCTGGTCTATCTGGCGGTCCCCAACCGTTGGGCCCTCTGGGAGCATCACTTCGATCTCCCCTTCTTGAGCTGGTTTCCGCGGCCGGTAGCCTCCTGGCTGATAAGGGTGACAGGCAAGGGTCCCCAATACGACTGCCGCCCCCTTTCAAGATCGCAATTGCAACATTTGTTCTCGGGTGCGGGTTTAAGCCTTGAAGACATCACAATCGAGGCCTTGAGATCCATGGCGGAAATTGAAATGCGCAGGCCTTTGAGAGCCGTTGTCCGCCTGTGCCCTGATTTTGTCTTGCGTCTTCTGTTGTGGGTGTCGCCAACGCTTGTTGTCCTCGGCCGGAGAGACAGCGGCGAAGCGGTTTGAAGGCGCTGCCAATAGATCACCACCGGCGGATTTCCGGGACTTAAATACGCGGATCCAGGATTGTGCGGGATAATTTGAAGAGGTCCTTCTTGCGCCGTGTGTTTGCAGGCCCAACTGGAGAACGGCTGCCTCAGGATGCGAGCACGGTATCTACTTCGAGACCGGCATGCGCGGCTTCATTTGCGATCCAGGTCAAATACTGGCCGTATGCCGAACCTGAAATTTGCGCGGCAAGTTCTTGCAGTTGCTCTCTGCTGATCCAGCCCTGGTGGAAGGCGACCTCTTCCGGGCAGGCGATCTTTAGGCGCTGGCGCGACTCGAGGGTCTGAATGAAAGACGCCGCATCCAGAAGGGATTCCGGCGTTCCGGCATCGAGCCAGCCATAGCCCCGGCCAAGTGTCTGGACGCTCAAGTCGCCCCGTGCGAGGTAGGCGTTGTTGACGTCAGTGATTTCGAGCTCGCCGCGCGCGGAAGGGTGCAAGCCTCTGGCGATGTCCACGACCGTGGCATCGTAGAAATAAAGACCGGTCACGGCCCAGTCCGAAACAGGCGAGGCGGGCTTCTCGACAATGGAGCGTGCCATGCCGTTCCGGTCGAGTTGAACGACGCCGTATCGTTCCGGGTCCTTGACCTGATAGGCGAAGATCGTCGCCCCTTTTGTCCGGCTGCGGGCCACCGTCATTTTTTCCGAAAGACCCGTGCCGTGAAAGATATTGTCGCCAAGGATGAGGGCCGATGCCTGGCCGTCAAGGAAAACCTCCGCGATCAGAAAGGCTTCTGCGATGCCGGCGGGGCGATCTTGAACGGCATATGTCAACTCGATGCCCCACCGTTTTCCGGTCCCGAGAACCCGTTGAAAGGCATCGAGGTCCCGAGGCGTACAGATCACCAGTATCTCCTTCAGGCCGGCAAGCATCAGGGTCGTCAGAGGGTAGTAGATCATCGGCTTGTCGTAGACCGGCAGCAGCTGTTTGGAACTTGCCATTGTCATCGGGTAGAGCCGGCTTCCGGCGCCGCCCGCTAGAATGATGCCTTTCATGACACGCCTTCTCTGACCTGGAGTATGGATCGAAGCACGTCACCCAAGCTTGCTTCCGGTGGTGGAAAGTCGAAACCGAACACCTCCTGAAATCTGGAGCTGTTCAAAGCGGTTCTGAGCGGCCGGGCCGCGGGTGTAGGGAACTCGCCAGTGGTTGCCGCCAGGATCGGGCAGCCCGGTCCGTGCATCCGGCTGGACAAGCTGATGACCAATCTTGCCCAGTCGAACCGGGACATCGGTTCCGGTCCGGCCAGATGGTAGACGCCAGAATGCGTGTTCCAGTCGATCGAGGCCAGGCGCCGGGCGACGCCGGTCAGGGCCTTGGCAAGGTCCTGGGCGGAGGTCGGATTGCCGATCTGGTCGGCGACAATGCTGCGTGCGTGTCCGGATGATGCGGCGGCCAGCAGTTTTGAGACGAAATTCCGGCCATAGGGAGAATAAAGCCACGCCGTGCGCACGACGAGGTGCTTCGGGTTGGACAGCCTGACCTGCTCTTCCCCTGCCAATTTGGTTATTCCATAGGTATTGACGGGATGGGTTGCGTCCGCTTCGTCATAGGCAGAGGGCTTGCTGCCGTCGAACACATAATCCGTCGAGACATGGATGACCGGCGTTTCACGCGTTGCTGCCGCCCGCGCCAGGTTGCCCGCACCGACCGTGTTAACGGTCTCGGCTTCCAGATGATGCCGTTCCGCCCCGTCTACATTTGTGTAGGCGGCGGCATTCAAAACGAGGTCAGGGCGCAGTCGGTCCATCGTCGCCTGGCACGCCCCGGCGTCCGTTATGTCCAGCTCTTCGCGGCTGAAGAAACGAAGATCAAGATCCGGGGCGGTTCCGGCAAGGCTTGCAAGTGCACGTGCGAGTTGCCCGTTATTCCCCGCCACCAGAACTCGGGTCCTCCGGGTCATATGGACGCTCGAACCGGTTCGGCGGGCCGCTGCGGGTCCCGGGTTTCACTCCCCCGGCGGTTCGCATTGTCGAGATACCAGCGAACCGTCTCGCGAATTCCGCTTTCGAAGCTGATTTCCGCCCGCCAACCCGTTTGCGTTTCGATCTTTTTCGGGTCCACAGCATAGCGCCTGTCATGGCCGGGCCGGTCGGCAACGAAGCGGATCAGGCTTTCATGGGGCGCTTTTTCAAGCCGGAAACTGTCGAGAGACCGGCAGATCAGACGGACCAGATCGAGATTGCGGCATTCGTTGCGGGCACCGATGGCATAGGTTTCTCCCGGAGTGCCCCTTTGCAGGACCGACAACAGGGCGCTTGCGTGGTCGTCGACATGTATCCAGTCGCGGATCTGACTGCCGTCGCCGTAGACCGGCAGCGCCCAGCCGTTCATGGCGTGCCTGCAAACGAGAGGGATCAGTTTTTCAGGAAATTGTTCGGGACCGTAGTTGTTCGTGCAGTTCGTGATCATCGCCGGTATCCCGTAGGTCCGGCACCAAGCACGCACCAGATGATCGGATGCGGCCTTGCTTGCGGCATAGGGCGACGAGGGGCTATAGGGCGTTTTCTCGTTGAAGACGCCGCAACTGCCGTCGTCGGCCAGGTCGCCGAAGACCTCGTCGGTCGACACATGCAGGAAACGGAAAGCCGCCGCGCTTTGCCTATCCTGCGACGCGAGATATCTGCGGACGGCCTCAAGGAGGACCATCGTTCCCGTAACATTGGTTTCGATGAAATGCGCGGCATTCCTGATCGACCGGTCGACATGGCTTTCAGCCGCCAGATGAAGGACCGCGGTCGGCCTGAAGCGACGGAGCGCCAAGTCCACTTTCCAATGATTGCAGATATCGGCCTGGACGAACGAATAGCGTTTGTCCTCCTTGAAGTCGTCGACCGCAGCCGTATTGGCGGCATAAGTGAGCTTGTCGAAAACAAGGATCTCGGCGTCGGTCTTGGCAAGAAGGTGGCGGCATAGTGCCGTGCCGATGAAACCCGCGCCTCCGGTAATCAGGAGCTTCATGGCAATACCTCTGGCGTTTCAGCGTTGGTGAAGGCCGAACGTGATGTGAATGCAGGGAGATTTCTGTCGCGTTCCGAAACGAAAGCCGGTTCGCCGCCCAGCCGCCAGTCGATTGCAAGGTCAGGATCGTCGAAACGAATTCCCTCTTCGCTATGCGGCGCATAGGCTGCATCGACCTTGTATTGAATTTCCGTTGCTGCCGTCAGCGTGCAAAACCCATGGGCAAATCCCTTGGGAATATACAGCTGATGCATGTTCTCGGCGCTCAGGACCCTTGCGACATGGAGGCCGAATGTGGGCGAGCCTCGCCGGATATCGACGGCAACATCCAGAATGGCGCCCCTTGCGCACCGGATGAGTTTGGACTGGGCATGCGGCCCTGTCTGGAAATGGAGACCGCGAATTGTGCCCTGGCGCTCCGAGAAGGACAGATTGTCCTGAATGAAGTCCGCTGAAATCCCCAAGGACCGGAAAACCGGTTTGCTGTAGGTCTCAACGAAATATCCGCGCTGATCCGAACGGCATTCGGGAACGACAAGCAGGACGTCCGGTATTTCGGTTGCTTCCAGTCTCATGCCGGTTGCCTTTCTGGCGTTGTGCCCAAAGATGCATTTCTCCGGGCAGGCGACGGATTGCCTGCAGGATGCGACAGCCTTCGAAGCAGTGCCTGTTGCCGCAGGACGCAGGCCGACAGCTCGAACCTGGAAACGGCCGTCCGACGTGCTTCCTTGCGCATGGCGAGATGACTTGCCGGGTCGCGCAGCGTGGCGCAGATCTCGTCGGCCAGGGCTTCGGTGTCCCAGAAATCGGCCAGTTTGCCATTGACGCCATGACGGATCACCTCCTTCACCGGTGCGGTGTTGGAGGCGATGATAGGGGCTTCGCAGGCCATGGCCTCCAGGAAGGACCAGGACAGCACGAAGGGATAGGTCAGGTAGACATGAGCGGCTGAGACCTGAAACAGGCGGACAAGGTCGCGGTGCGGCACCTGACCGACAAAGTGGATCCGATCGGGCGGCAGCCCGGTTTCCGCGAGGAGCCGTTGCCGCCAGCTTTGTCCCTCAGACGGCTTGTGGCCGTAACTGACGCCATCGCCACCGGCAACGACGAATTGGGCTTCTGGTATCCGGCCGGCGACCCTGGCGGCCGCCTGCATGAATTGTGGAAAGCCGCGATAGGGTTCAAGGTCCCGCGCCGCGAAAGTTATGACAGGGTCGCCGGCGGAAAGCAGCCGTCCGTCCGGCAAGCGGAAACTCGCCATGGCGTCCGGGCGGGCCCTGGTGGTGTCGATGCCCTCGTGCTGCACGATGATCCTGGACTGGAATTCTGCCGGATAACGGCTCTTCTGCCATCTGGTCGGGCTGATGCCGGCATCGAGCTGTTCCAGCGTGGCCAATTGCACGGCATTGCGGAGCCGCAAGGTCTGGCGCTGTTGCAGCGTCGGCGTTTCGGACTGCGCGAATCCGATGTCGCCGCCTTTCGGCTTGAAATAATATTCACAGAACCCCATGGCAGGCACGTCGGGCAGGGCGTCCTTGACGAACATCATGCCGCCCCAGGCGATGTGTCCCATCACGAGGTCCGGTTTGCGCCCGTGGCGGCCGAGTTTTTCGAGGATCCCGGCGACCCTGCGGCCGGCGTCCAGATAGGGAATGTCCGCGCGCCCGGGCGCTGTGCGCGGCCGCGCAGTGCTTCCTGCGTCACCGCCGTAGGGCAGCACTCGCACGCCTGGAACCGGCCTGTCGAGCGTCTCGCAGATCAGGGTCACGGCCCAGCCGTCGGCAATCAGGCGCCGGGCCAGATGAACGAATTGCCCTGGACCGTGCCGGTGTACGAACACGATATGCATGGCTGATCACCCCGATCTGAATGTCGTCTCGTTGAGGGGCTCGCCGGATCTGCATGCCGTTTGCGGGCAGACAACGAGCAAGGTGCATCTTCAGCGCGGTCTCGGGAAATGAAATTCGCTCACGAGGCTCATGAAACGACTTTCATTTCCGCGGCCCTGATGTCCGGTCACATCCGGTTCACTTCCAGTCGTGGCGAGGATTGCTGAAGATCCGTTGCCCATAGGATCTCCAGTTTGCGCAGCATCGCGAACGTGTCGCCAAGAGCCCGCAAATCGTTTTCAGATTGCACGACCTGATCCTGGTTGACTTCGTCCGCCGCCTTGATGGCATTGCACAAAAGCTTGCCTTTTTCCGTCAGCCGGATGCGGGCAGACCGTCTGTCGCGTGCCGACGCGGTGCGGTCGACATAGCCCGACTGAACGAGTTGCTTCAGGCTGTAGGAGGCATTCGAACCGAGATAGTGGCCGCGGTCCATGAGGTCGCGAACAGAAAGATCATCGTCGCCTATCGTAAAAAGCAGCATGGCATGGGCAGGCGATATGTCCTCGGCTCCGATCCGGATCAGATCAATGCGCAAACGGTCCAGATATCTGCGGTACATTCTCTCGATAACTCTTACGAGGTCGAAGTGGTTTACATGCGAAGTAGAGGGGGTGCCGGTATTCCTCTCGATTTTGTTCAAACTCGTCTCGTCTGTTTCAATCACAGGTTTTGTTTCTGCGACGCGCCCGTTCATGTCTAGTGCGGTCTCTTCGAAGATTTTGTGCATCTGCCCCAAACTCCCACCAATTTTCGAACTAAATTCGAAATAATTTCATATCCGTTTCGCTCCCTGTCTTTGCACTTTGATGCATTCATTAGTTATAATTTTATATTTCTACTCGCCGTCAATCGATTGCCACAATTAAAGGCGCTAGATGACTCAAGTTAGTCTATATGCTTTCGGCATTCCTATGGAAAAGATGTGTCGTTTTCTGGGCAATTGACTATTTTTTCGCACCTGCGAACACACCTATCGGTTGAGGCGTTGAAGGAAACTGCATGGTAGAGAACACGTCACCGGCCGCAATCGATCCATTCCGTCTTGTCCGCGAGGCCCGGATCACCTTTGCAACCGGTCTGGCGACCGCGGGCATTCTGAGCGGGTTCATCACGCTGCTGCAGATGATCGTGCCACTGTTCATGCTGCAGGTGCACGATCGGGTATTGAACAGCCAGAGCCTCGATACCCTGACAATGCTGGTGATCATTGCCGTCGGCGGCCTGACCCTGTTCGCGGTGCTGGAGTATATCCGCAGCCAGATTTTCCAGGTCATGGGCGCCGAACTCGTCAGGCGGCTCAATCTGACCGCCATTGAGGCGGGCGTGAAATCCTCCCTGGAAAAGGGAGGTACCATGGCTTCGGAGGTGCTGCGTGATCTCAACGACCTGCGCACCTTCATCACCAGCAACGCAATCAGCGCTCCGCTGGAGGCTATGTGGGTTCCGCTGTTCCTGATAGTCCTGTTTGCACTCCATCCGCTTTACGGTCTTCTTGCCGTCGTTTCGGCCGTCACACTGATCGGGCTCAATCTCCTGTCCGACATGCTGACAAGGTCTCTGCTGAAGGAAGCCAACACGGCGAACCTGCAGAATGTTGCTGCCATCGCCTCGACGCTTCGCCATGCCGAAGCGATCGAGGCGATGGGGCTGATGCCGGCGTTGTCGCGGCGCTGGCGGCAGGGGCAGCTTCACGCCACCGAGCTGATGGCCATGGGAAGCCGGCGCGGCAAGGCCATTCATGCGGTGACCCGCAGCATGCGCTTCGGCATGCAGGTCGCCGTTCTGGCGCTCGGTGCCGATCTGGTGATCAAGGGAGAGGTCACCGCCGGCAGCATGATTGCCGCCAGCATCATCACCGGGCGGCTTTTGACGCCCTTCGACAACCTGACCGAAAACTGGCGCCAGTGGGTGTTCGCACTGACCGCCTGGAACCGGGTGCGGGACGTTCTGGAAAACCACTCCTCGCTGCGTCAGACTGTGCCGACGCCGCCCAGCCAGGGGTCGCTCAAGGTGGACAAGCTTGTCTATGCGCCGCCCAATCTGCCCGTGCCGGTCATCAAGGGTATTTCCTTTTCACTGGAGCCCGGCGACGTGCTTGGCATCGTCGGACCATCGGCAGCCGGTAAGTCGACGCTGGCCCGGCTGCTGGTCGGTGTGCTCCAGCCGACGACCGGCGGTGTGTTTCTCGACGGGCACAATGTCTATCTCTGGGAGCGGGCCTCGTTCGGGGCCATGGTCGGTTATCTGCCGCAGTCGGTCTCGCTTCTGGACGGAACGGTGCGGGACAATATCTCGCGCATGTACGATGCCGAGCCGCAGATGGTGATCGACGCTGCCAGGTCCGCCGGCGTTCACGAGATGATCGGGCGCATGCCGCTCGGCTACGACACGCCGGTCGGCGACAACCGCTATACCCTGTCCGGCGGTCAAAAGCAGCGGGTCGCGCTCGCACGCGCGCTTTTCGGGCGGCCGCGCCTGCTGGTGCTGGACGAACCCAATGCCAATCTCGATACGGAAGGGGAAGTGGCGCTGCTGCGGGCGATCTCGGCCGCAAAGGCCGACGATGCGATCGTGATCGTGATCGCCCACAGGCCCGCCATCATGGAAGCCGCCGACAAGATCCTGGTCCTCGAAGACGGGCGCATCGGTCAGTTCGGAGAACGCACCGACGTCGTCAGCAGCATCACGCGGCGATTGCCGGCGCCTGCTGCGGGCCGATCCCTGCCTGCGAACGGAGAAGTGGCATGAGCGTTCCTCCGGACCAGGCCGCCGTCGCGGCCGCGAAACCCACCTCCGGCGAGGTGGGCGAGGCCTACTGGATGGCGGCCCTCAAGGACGACGACACACGTCCGCCGAGTTTGCGAAAACCCCTGCTGGCAGCCACCCTCGCGATCCTGATCGGGTTCGGCGGTTTCCTGGTCTGGGGCTTTTCCGCCGATCTCGACAGCGCGGCGGTCGCGACCGGCAAGGTGATCGTCGACAGCAAGAGCAAGACCATCAGCCACCTGGAAGGCGGGATCTTGCGCCGCCTGCTGGTGCAGGAGGGAGACTTCGTGGATTCGGGACAGCCGCTCGTGGAACTGGACGACACGCGGGCGCGCGCAGAGCTGGCGCAGCTGCGCGGCAAACGGATCAGCCTTCTGGCCATGCTGTCGCGGCTCAGGGCCGAACGGGACCGCGCCGGCGACGTCGTCTTTCCGGCAGAGCTCAAGGAGAGTGACGATCCGCTGACCGCCGAGGTGATTGCCGCGGAACAACGGTTCTTTGAAAAGCGGCAGCAGGTCTACGAAGGCAAGATTGCTTTCCAGCAGAAGGAAATCGAGCAATACGCTGCCCAGATCGAAGCCAATGAGGCCCAGATCGAGGCGACCGGCCAGCGCCGTGTCCTCCTTGAGGAGCGCGTGAACGCCCTCAGCGGCCTTGAGAAAAAGGGCTTCACCTCCAAAGCCATGCTCAGCGAAGTCCAGCTGGAGCTCAGCGAGATGATCGGCGACGGCGGCGAGCTTGCTGCGCAGAAGGCGCGTGCAGAAAAGGCCAGGCAGGGCGCGGAAGTGGCACTGTTGCAGGCCGAGCAGGAATGGCAGAGCGATATTGCCGCCAAGATCCTTGAGGGGCAGCTCGAGCTCAATCTGACGAACGAAAAGATCATCTCCGCGCAGGATGTGCTGGACCGGCTTGTGGTCCACTCGCCCCAGGCGGGCATCGTCTACAATATCGAGATGCGCACGCCCGGCGGGGTCATCGAACCGGGAAGGCCGATCATGGACATCGTGCCCCGCGACGAAAAACTGCTGGTCGAGGTGCGCATGAACCTCAACGATATCGATGCCGTCCACGTGGGATCCGAAGCGCGGATCAGGCTGACCGCCTATAACCGGCGCAGCGCCAGTCCGCTTGACGGCCAGGTGACCTATGTCGCGGCGGACCAGACGGTCGATCAGCAGACGCAGGCGGCCTTTTACGTGGTGCGTGCGGAAGTCAGTCCCGAAGCGCTTGAGGAAAATCGCAATCTTGCCCTCTATCCCGGGATGCCGGCTGAGGTGCTCATCGTCCGGCGGGCCCGCAAGGCGATGGACTATCTTCTGGAGCCGATCACCGACAGCCTCGACCGTGCCTTCCGCGAAGATTGACGCCGAAGGTCAATTTCACAGGTGTGGGGGAAAGTTGGTTGCAGGTCGTCTCGCCTGCAGCCCAGGGAGGGGTTTCGGCAGTTTCACGCAGGCTGAATTGATGCGACGCAGCAAATGGCGTGAATTTTGTCCCGGCAACGCTTGGTTTTACGGATTTCTGCCGGAAACAGGCCTGCCGCTGTCCGGAAAGCGGGACACACCCATGGCGCAAGTTCCTGTTTCATCATCAGAAGTTCGTCTCAACCCATTGGGGTGAGGCGGTTTCAATGAATATGGTTCGAATTTCGAAATAAAATACTTGTAAAAGAATTGTATTTTCAAAGTATATTAGAGTGTAAAGTAGAAATAATTTCGTAGTATCAGAATATTGCCTTATTTTTTTCACTATTCGTCCCTTTGATGGGAGTAATAAATGTGTATTCTAATTCTTGCATCGCAAAATACGGGGTTTGTGCGATGCGGTGTGCCGCGGTTCGCGGGGCGTCAATTTAGTGAGGCGAACTTCAGGAGTAGAAAATGGCCACAATTGAAGGCAGTGCTTTCCAGGATTTCCTGCAAGGCACCAATGCACAGGACTTCATTTTCGGATTGGGTGGATCGGACGTCATTCTCGGCGATGCGGGGGATGATTTCCTCTTCGGCGGGCGTGGCGGCGATCTTATCGTCGGTGGTGAAGGCAACGATCGCATTTTCGGTCAGGGTGGCGAGGACGTCATCCTGGGCGGCGAAGGCAGCGACACGATCTTTGGTGGCGCCGGGTCCGACTACATCGAAGGCGGTGATGGCGGCGACATCATTTTCGGCGGTGAAGGCACCGACATCATTGATGGCGGCGCCGGCAACGACGTGATGTTCGGTGGCGGCAACCACGATGTCTTCGTGTTCTCCGGTGGTGGCGGCAACGACATCATCATGGACTTCCAGGTGGGTGACCTCGTTCAGATCTCGTCCAACATCAACGACACCGGTGTCTCTTCCGCCGCCGATGTTGCCGCCCGGGCAACCCAGGTTGGCAACAACACGGTCATCGATCTGGGCAATGGCGACACCGTCACGCTCAACAACGTCGATGCGGACGATCTTCAGGACAATCCGGACGGCTACATCGTCGTTTCCTGATGAACCGAACCTTGAGCAGCGTGCGTTCAAGCGAACGTCCGCTGATCTGGTCCACGGACGCGCGGGTCTCCCGGGCGTCCGCGGGCGGGTCCCGGACCCAGGCCCGTCCGATTGCTGCGGGTCCAAATTATCGAAGGTCACAAATGCTCGAGACCCTGGGCAAATACGCCGAGGCCGACTTTGAGTCGCCACAGTTCTATCAGCTGACCGATGAGGTCTTCCTGCTGGTCTGGGATCCTCCGCACCAGGTCAATGCTTCTCCACGCCTGGAAGAGCGCAGCGGCGCGGCCTTCGGATCGCTGGCAAGTGTCCGGCTTGCCCGTCTCGACGGAGGGGCACGGATCGTCTGGGCTTTCTCGCTGAAGGAGAAAGCCCGACTGGATCTTCGGCTCGGCGCGGGCACGATCGGGTCCGAGGCAAGTTTGGCTGTGGATGCGACGCAGCAGAGTGCCTTCGCGGATGCGTTCGCGATCACCAGCGGTCTCAGCCAGGCCGCCTGCGCGGTCTTTGTGACGACGTTCCTGAGTGCCTGGTCCGGCATGTTCCGGCTGGGGCGTTCGAGGCGTTTCCTCGAGTTCGCCCGGGAACTTCTGCGCTCGGTCAATGATTCCCCGCCCCTTGCGGAGTGTGTCGCCAGCATCGGTCCGGTTCGGCTCGTCGAGAGCCTCCTCAATAGCGACAGCTCCGAGATCAAGACGGCGGTGCTCGTTTGCGACACCGGTCTCTATCGCCTGCACAGCAAAACCTGCAATGTCCTCCATAACGGCGGCAAGAGCAGGCTGTTTCTCGGATCGGTCGAACTGGCGAAGCCACCGGCAAGCGGCTTTCTCGTTTTGGCGGGTCCCTGGGGCTTGGCGATCCGGAAGCTCGCGCCCGAAAACGCCAAAAGATCTCTTGCCGCGTGGTGGGCGTCAAACGCCCGCAAGCTGCCCGAGGTCCGGGACTATCTCGTCTCGGAAGTCGGCCGGCAGTCCACTGAAGCACGGGCGGCTGTGCTGGATCTTCAACTGAACGAACCCTTGCCGGCCAGACGGCACGGTGCACTCGGTGAAACGGCCTCCTTCTGCGCGGTGGAAACGGCACTCGCCGGCGAGGCCGGCGTGCTTGTCGGCGGCTGGCTGCGCGATCCGGGCAAGGTCTATCGAGGGCTCCATATTCTTGCCGGCAGCGATACACCGATCGCTCTCGATTTACATACCTTCGACGGTGTCCTGCCGGAAACGCAGGGCGGTTATCCGATCAAACGGTTCGTTGCCTTTGTTCCGCTTGGCAGGAAGCTGCAGCATAACCTGCAGCCACGCTTCGAGCTGCGGCATGCTTCCGGCGAGCGGGAGCTTCTGGTGCCGCCGCCGCAGCCGGGCGACGTTGCCGACATAAGGGCGAAGGCACTGTCGGTCGTATCGCCGCGCCACGCGAGCGACGAGGTGGTGTCCGGCTGCCTGGCACCGATCCTTGCCGAACTTCAGCAGCGCTTCGTAGAGACGGTTGGCGCGCCAGGCGAAATCCGTTTCGGCAAGCCGCTCGCGGATCCGACGGTCTCCGTCGTGATCCCGCTCTACCGGGTGTTCGAGTTCATCAAGGCACAGCTCGCCGCCTTCGCCTCGGACCGCTGGCTGACTGAGCATGCCGAGGTGATCTTCGTGCTCGATTCCCCCGAGCAGGTGACCCATGTCGAGGATTTGCTGACCGGGTTCCACCTCCTTTACGGATTGCCCCTGCGCCTTGTCGTCATGGAGCGGAACGGCGGATATGCCCTTGCCTGCAACGCCGGCGCAGAGGCCGCGCGCGGCCGGTATCTGGCGATGATCAATTCCGACGTTGTTCCGGTCGAGACCGGCTGGCTGGAGCAGCTCTGCGCCAGTCTGATGATGGACGAGCAGGTCGGTGCGGTCGGCGGAAAGCTACTCTATGCGGACAATTCCATCCAGCATGCGGGCCTGAAATTCATCCAGGACGACAAGGGCCGCTGGTTCAATCACCACTATTTCAAGGGCTTTCCGCGCCGCTTCCCGGATGCCAGCACCTCCCGGGAGGTGCCAGGCGTCACCGGTGCCTGCCTGGTGCTCTCCAGGGACGATTTCGAGACGGTCGGCGGGTTTTCGACGGACTTCATCGTCGGCGACTACGAGGACAGCGATCTCTGTCTCAAGATCCGGCAGCTCAACCGCAAGATCTACTATCTCGGCGACGTCGAACTCTACCACTTCGAGCGGGTCTCCATCCGCAAGAACGAGGATTATACGCGCGGCGTTGCCTCTCAATACAACCGCTGGCTCCACCAGTCCCGATGGGAAGACGACATCGCTGCGCTCATGGCTGCCGTCGGCAAGCGCGAAGAAGGGTTTGTTGCATGAACTCCCCGGTTCTCATCAAGGAGGCGGCAAGCATCGCTCCCCTGCCTGCTGCACTGCGCGGCGAGCGGCTAGCAGACCTGCAGAGGCTCATCGGCCGCAACCGGTTTCTGCCCGTGCCGCCAAGCGAGGACAACTTCGTCGGCGATGGCGATTATCTGGCCATAGGTACGGAGTTCCTGGGCCATTTCATCGAGCTCGGCGGCCTGCAGGAACAGGACAGGGTGCTGGATATCGGTTGCGGCATCGGCCGGATGGCGGTTCCGCTGACCCAGTATCTGGACCCCAAGGCCGCGCAATATGTCGGCATCGACCCGGCCTCCGCCGGTATCCAGTGGTGCACGCGCAATGTCAGTTCGGTCTATCCGAATTTCCGTTTCATGCATCTCGACATTGCCAATGCGCTCTACAATCCGGACGGATATGTCCGCGGTACCGAGATCGCGCTGCCCTTTGCCAACGGCGCCTTCGACTTTGCGATCATGACCTCGGTCGTGACGCATCTGCCCGAGGACGAGATCGCCCCCTATTTTCGCGAGATCTCGCGTCTGCTGGAAGTCGGTGGTCGCCTGTTTCTCTCCGCCTTCATCATCGCACCGGAAAAAGGCGCGGGCCTGACACCCCGCGTCGTGTTTACCCGGGCAGGCAAGGGGGCGGCCTGGTACGGCAACCCGCGTGCGCCGCTCGCTGCCGTCGCCTTCGACGACGGCTTCCTGGACGACGCCTTGCGTGCCGCCGGTTTTGAAATCGCGTTGAAGCGGTTCGGCCACTGGCGCGGCGGAACGGGCGAGCAGAATTACCAGGACTTCTTCGTTGCCGTGAAAGCATCGCGGGGAGCGCGCTAATGCGGATCCTCGTGCTTGCCCACAATCATCCGGAGCTTCATCCCGGCGGCACGGAAACCGTTGCGCTTGACCTTGCCAAGGCCTACCGCAAGGCGGGGCACGAGGCGTTGTTCGTCGGTGCGACCAACCAGCTTCACCGCGAACCGCATCCGGGCACGAGTTTTCAGGCCATCAGCGACAGCGGCGACGAGCTCCTGATGTGGGCCGGTCATTTCGACCGCTTCAACATGAGCCAGATCGACCTGCAGGCCTTTGTGCCGGACATGCGCACGCTCCTGGAAAACTTCCGGCCGGATGTGGTTCACATCCACCATCTGCTGCTCTTCGGCGTCGAGCTTCCGGTCCTGATCCGGCGGGTGCTGCCGGACGCCCGGATCGTGATGACGCTGCACGACTATTATGCGATTTGCGCCAATGACGGCGTGCTCATGAAAAGCCCCGATGAGCCCTGCGCGGCTCTGGGATCGGGAGGGCTCTGCCGCTGCCTGCCGGAGGCGAAACCCAACGACCTGCGCCTGCGCGAGCGCTTCATCAAGACCCATCTGGATGCCGTCGACCAGTTCATCGCCCCGAGTGCATTCCTGCGCGACGTCTATGTGCGCTGGGGTCTGCCGGCAGACAAGGTAAGGATCATTCGCAATGGGCGGCCGGAGGTGACGGCAGCCGAAAGCCGGGCGGCAAGTGACGTTCCCAAGACCGTTTTCGGCTATTTCGGCAACCTGACACCCTGGAAGGGCATCGAGGTTCTTCTGCAGGCGGCGCGCCTGCTGAAGGAGAAGGAGATGGACTTCGAACTCCGCGTCCACGGCGGCGCCCCGTTTCAGGATCCGGAATTCGTCAAACGCATTGATGTCCTTTTTGAAGAGACCGCGCCGAACGTCCTGCGCCTCGGGGCCTACAGGCCTGCGGACGTTGCGGACCTGATGAAACCGGTCGACTGGGTGGTGATGCCCTCCGTGTGGTGGGAAAATGCACCACTTGTCATCGCCGAGGCGCAGCAACACGGACGGCCCGTCATTGCCAGCGGCATCGGCGGCATGGCCGAAGCCGTGCGGGACGGGACCGACGGGCTGCATGTACGCAAGAACGATCCCGTGAGCCTTGCCATCACCATGGCGAATGCGGCGGGTGACCCGGACCTTTATCGAAAGCTTGCCGCCAATATCCGCAAACCGCCGACAACCGCGGTTGTCGCCGAACAATATCTGCGTCTCTTTGCGGACCGCCAGGTCGCGCAAGAAGAACCGGCAGCCTGAGGAGGATGGACATGAGCGTAACGTCTCTCGAACAGGCCAAGACCGACACTGCAAAGGCACCTGCCGCCGGCAACGACGACACGGCAAAGACCGTCCCGGTGAAGATCGATGCGCGGCTTCAAGGGCGCGTCGATGCCTTCGAGAACGGCCGCATTCTCGGCTGGGCCTGGGATGCGTCCAGCCCCAGCGACCGCATGACGATCCATGTCTTTCACGACGGTGCCCGGGTGCTGAGCAAGGTGGCCGAGAGCCAGCGCATCGATCTGAAGCGGAACGGCATTGGCGACGGCAATTATGCCTTCGACATAGAACTGCCGCAGGCGGTCGCCGCCGCGCTTGAAGGCCTGACGGTGGTGGCGGAAACGCCAGGTGGCGGTGCTCAGCTCAAGCTGCCGCGCCCGAGCGCCGAGGAGCGGGCAGCGGAAGCAGCCGTTGCGATGCCGCTGGCGCTTGTCATGGAGCGGCTGGACAGGATGATCGTGGCGCAGCGCCAGAGCGCCATCGGACAGCGCGATGCAACGGCCGTGTTGCGCGAGACAGTGCAGCGCATCGACGCGCTGGCATCGAACGAGGGAGAACTCGGCGAAGCCATGTCGATCCTGAAGGGCGGGCAGGGCGATCTTTCGCAACGGGTGAAGGAAGTCGAAGTCTTTCTGTTGCGCTTCGACACGACCCTGAAAGGCTTCGACGACCGCCTGAAGGCGCTCGGCGACAAGAACCGAAATAATCTCAAGACCCATTTCCTGCTGCTTGCAGTCCTGCTCGGCTTTGTCGGCGGTATGCTGTTTGGAGCCGCGGGCGGCCTCTGGAGGTAAGCCCGATGGAGCCGGTCGTCACTCTGGAAGGCGTCAAGAAGCTGCCTGGTGGGCGGCAGCTTCAGGCGTCCTCGACCAAGGGGCAGGATATGGCCGGGCCGGCTGTGCCGCTTGACGGGCACTCGGTTCTTTACGTGAGCGTCGATAGGGAGACGATGCTGGTCGCCGGGATCGGCGAAGGCTTTTCAGGCAGCCTGCCGGTCGTCCTGAACGACGATCCGAAATCGACCGCTACCTGCACGGTGATCGTCCTGCCGGCTTCCGGCGGGGTTTCCGGAAAAGCTTCCGGCAAGAAACGCCCGTTCGTCGCGGTTGTCACCTTCTCCTCGGAGGCGGCTGGCAAACCGGAACGTGTCAGTATCCGCAGTCACGGCCATTCCCATCCCTTTGCCCTCAGGCATCAGGCCGGTGATCTGAAGACGTTTCTCCTGAAGGTCCGGGACCTGACACCGCATTCGGAGGGGGATGTCGTCGACGCTCTGGTTCAGGCATTGCTTGCCGGCGGGGCCAAGCCGGAGGCGCTGCAAACGGCTGTGCGGATTGTCGAGGCTGTCGCGGGCCGGGACGGCTTCATTGAGGTCCTGGGAAATTTCGATGCCGGCGACGTCTATCTTCAAGGCTGGGCCAAGGGCATGCCTGCGGGGACAAGCCGGGTCTTCGTCTTCGACGGTGCGCTCAAGGTGGGGGCCTTGAGCTGCTGCCTCTTCGAGCGCAAGGACACCGGCGGCAAGGCCTTCGGCTTTTCCGGGTTGCTGGAAGCCGGAGGCGGTGTGGAAGCCGACGCCATTCGCAAGGTCTTCTACCGGGGCCGCGGCGGCTGGAGCGCGGTTGACGTGCACGATCAAAGGTCCATGCCGCCGGCCAAGGCCCTGCCATCCCATATCCGGGCGCTCCTGCCGAAGCTCTCCCCCGCGGGCGACGGCAGGACCCGGCTGGAGCAGGCTGGCCGGCGCTTCGACGGACGGGAAACCGTCAGCGAACTCGACGTGCCGGTACGCGTCGGTATCGATTTCAGCGCCTGGATCGACGGGGCGGGCGCAATGCTGTCGGGCTGGCTGCTCAACCCTGAGGACAGGGTCGAGGCGGTCCACTTTCGCTCCGGCGGAGCAAGCTGCCGGCTGGATACCAGGTGGACCACCCAGCGCCGGCCGGATGTGACCAGCGCCTTCGAAGGCCTGTCTCCTTTCCTGACCGGACCGGACGCCATGCAACGCCACGGCTTTCTGGTCCATGTGCCGCAGACGGACCTTTCGATCGCGGGAGATCCCTATCTGGAAATCCACCTGAAGGACGGTAGACAGGCCTATGCACCGCTCTCCCTCGGGAGGGCGGCGCTGAGATCCGCGCTTCGCCGTCTGGTTTCCGGTCTCGATCCGGCAACCGCCTTCCGTGCCGATATCCTGGAACGCCATTTCCTGCCGCTGGTGCAGGCGGCAAAGGCGCCGGACCCGGTTATCGCCGATACGATTGATTTTAGCCCGATCCGGGAACAGGCCGAGCTTTCGCTCGTTTTCGCGATGGATGGTGATTTCGAGAAGTCGCGGGTGCTGCTGACGCTCTGCGCGCTTGATCCCTCGTTGCGCGGTCTTCCGATCGTTGTTGCGGCTTCAAGGGGAGGCGCGCAGGAACAGGTCGAGGACTTCAGGCGGCTTGCCGGGTTTTATGGTCTCGCCGTCCGCCTGGTGCTGGCGGACCATGTCGAGGATACACTCGATGCGCTTCAGGCGGGCGTCGAGGCCTCGCCGGCGGAAGCGGTGGTCTGCCTAACCTCATCCGTTGTGCCGCGCGGGCCCGAATGGGTGGTGCCGCTCCTGAAGGCGTTCCGGGCCAACGGCGAATCCTGTCTCGTTGCGCCAACCATGCTTTACGAGGATGACACGATCCGCTGGGGCGGGGCATGGATCGAGCCTGAAGACGGTCGTCATGTGCTGAAACAGCCCTATCTCGGTTATCCCCGGCGTACCCTTCACGGAGCGGAGAATACGGCTGTTGCGGCTGCCCCGTTCGACTGCTGCATCGTGCCGCGCACGGCGCTGGCGGAAGCCGGAGGATTTTCCAGGCAGTATCTCGGGCCGGACGAGAAGAGCCTCGACGCAGCCTTGAGACTGAAGCTCTCCGGGATCAGCGCCGTCTGGGTGCCGGAGGTGGAGATGGTTCAGGCCGAAGGCGGCGGTCCTGCGGGCAGCACCTGGAAGAAGCTTGCCGGGGATCTCGATCGCCGCCTGTTCGAGCGCAACTGGGAGAACGTCCTGCCCGATCTTGCGGAGGAGGGGCGATGAGCGATGCATCCAGCGAAGGCGTTCGGGGCACGGACGGCACTCTGCGGGTTCTCGTTGTCTCGCATGGTCATCCGACGCTGTCGCTCGGCGGTGCGGAGGTCGCCTCCTACAATCTCCACCAGGGACTGAAGGCACTCCCCGGAACGCAGTCGTTTTTCCTGGCAAGGGTCGGCGGCGACTATCCGCGGCACGGCCAGTCGGCGCTGATGGGTGTCGAGGAAGCCGACGACGAGCTGTTGTTCCACGCCGACGACTACGATCCGTTCCTGGTTTCCAACCGCAACACGGGCGATCTCTGCCGGGACCTGCGCCGCTTCGCGCAGACCTTGCGGCCGGATATCGTGCATTTTCATCATTTCATCGGCTTCGGCCTCGAGGCGCTCTATACGGTGCGCGACGCCCTGCCTGATGCGGTCATCCTGGTGACCTTCCACGAGTTCCTGTCCATCTGCCATCACCATGGCCAGATGGTGAAAACCGGTGGCAACAAGCTCTGCAAGACGGCATCGCCGATTGCCTGCCACGGCTGCTTTCCGGAGATCTCTCCGGAGACCTTCCTGCGCAGGAGGCAGTTCATCCGCTCCATGCTCGGCCTTGCGGACGGCTATATCTCTCCCAGCCGGTTCCTGGCGGACCGCTACATTTCCTGGGGGCTGCCGGACGGGAAGATGACGGTTCTGGAAAACGGTCTCAATGTGAGTGCGCCCGTCGGGCTCAGGCAGGTTTCGGCAGGCAAGACACGCCGGTCGCGTTTCGCGTTTTTCGGTCAGATGACACCCTACAAGGGCGTCGACGTATTGCTGGATGCCGTCCAGCGCATCCCCCAGAGCATCTGGGGCGACGATGCCACGCTTACGATCCATGGCGGCAACCTGGAGCGCCAGCCGCCGGAGTTTCGCTCCAAAATGGAAACCTTGCTGGAAGCGGCGGGTGACCGTGTCCGCTTCGCGGGAAGCTATCAGAACGCGGACATGCCGGCCCTGATCCGCCAGGCTGACTGGGTGATAATGCCGTCGGTCTGGTGGGAGAATTCGCCGGTGATCATCCAGGAAGCCTTTTTCCATGGCCGGCCGGTCATCTGCAGCGATATCGGCGGCATGGCCGAAAAGGTCCGCGACGGGGTGGACGGCCTGCATGCCCGGGTGTCCAGTCCGGAAGCCCTCGCGGACCGCATGATCGAAGCCCTGACGGAGCCTGGGCTGTGGCAGCGGCTTCGCACCGGTATCCGCCCTCCCAAAACCCATCTGGAAAGCGCCAGCGAGCACGTGACCCTCTATCGCCGGTATCTGGAAGGCCGCCTTGCGGCACATGCGCCCTCACAAGGTGCGCTGAAGCAGAGTGCCTGAGAAATAGAAGGAATACGGAATGTCACGCGTCCTGGTCATGATCCCGTCCGGAGAAGTCTACGATCACAACAATGTCCGCTGGTACGGTCACCGCGACATTCAGCGCAATCTCGATCACTACCACAATATCGGCGATGCCTTCGTCTTCGATTCCTCGCTGAAACTGCTGAAATTCGATCACCTGGAAACACTGACCATCCGCGAGTTCAATCCGGAGGAAATCGACCGCCTGCGGGAAGAGTTCGACTATGTGGTGCTGCGTGGATCGAACTACATTCACGACCAGATGAACTGGGAACAGGCGGAACGGGTGCTGCAGCGGCTCGGCCTGCCGGTACTGGCCTTCGGCATCGGTGCCCAGGCACCGGTGAACGGCAAATTGACCCTGTCGGAAAGCACGAAAAATGTTCTTCGGCTCATCGCGGACTCAACGGCTTCGATCGGCGTAAGGGGGGCTTACACGGCAGAAGTGCTTGCCGATCTCGGCATTACCAACACGCGGATCATCGGCTGCCCGACGGCCTTCCGCCGCAACGATCCGGCAATGCGGATCACCCTGCCGGAAATCGACAAGGTCAAGAAAGTCGGCGTCACCGTCCGGCGCGAAGTGTCGCCGGCCTATGCAAAGGACATCCGCCAGTACCTGACCTTTCACAGGGATCTCATCAAGTCGGTCGCGGCCCGCTTCGATGCCCTCCTGATCGCGCAGGGCGAGCTTGAGGAAAAGAAGCTTGTGCTCGGCACGCCGGAGCAGAAGGATCAGGCGATCTTATCCCTGCGCGAGAATGCCTGGGTCGGCGAATGGTATCTCGATCAGGAGATCGAGCGCCTTTACCGAAGCCGCCTGTTCTATTCGGACGTCGTCGCCGATTACGACGCCTGTGTCAGCGCCTGCGACCTGGTTCTCGGATATCGCCTGCACGGCAATCTGATGGCCTTGGCCAACGGCGTTCCGGCAATCTATTTCACCTATGACAGCCGCACGCGGGAATTCGCCGAGACCTTCAGGATCCCAAACTTCGACGTGTTCAGCGAGAAGGTCTTCCGTCTCAGCGACTACTGGGACCGGAGCCTGTTCGACGCCTTCAACCGCGCCTATGCCGACACCTACTATGTCATGAGCGATTTTCTGAGCGAGAACGGTGTGGGACATGTCATGCAGACGCGTGCAGTTCCGGAGAACCGCCGTAGTTCAATCTCAATCTGATCTTTAGGAAGAAATTATTTCGAAAATAGATGTAAAAAAGAAATTGTTTCTGAGAAATTCGAATCTATTTTGGGAGCTATATTAAATAAAACCAGATAAGTGCATAATAAAAATGATTTAATTCTATGCTGCGCCGCATTATCGTCACAAATAAACATGAATCATAAAGCTGTCTGTTTGGTTGGAAAGAAGCCTCGACAGAGGCGTTTCACAGTTTGATTGGGGGCTTTGCATGACAGTCGTGGCCACAAAAGACGCTTTTCCCGCTCACATCACAGCGCGCGCAATGCTGCTTCTGAAAGACCTGACGCTGATCGTTATCGGTGTCTCGCGGCAGGACATTCCCGCTCCGTTGCTGGACGCGGTGAAGACGGTCTGGTTCGAAGGTATCGAAGACGGTTATGCCTTCTTCTCCGACGAGAGCGCGGGGCGCTATCAGGTGTCGGAAGCACCGCTCCTGCCGCTGGCGGTGATCGTTGATCCGGCCGCAACGGACGCCAAGGACACGTTCCTGAAGTGGTTGCAGCAGCGTGGCATCGTTCAACTGCCCCCGGTCATCGGTTGGGGCCGGGGCGGCGAGGTCGAGGCAATCGCCTCCCTGGTCGGTCTCGTCGCCGAACATGTGAAGGCGACATCCATGCGCCTGGCCCTGTCCGGCAAGGAGCTGAAGACGCTTCGCAGTCTCAACGACGATCTTCAGAACCGCTTCGCCGCGATCGAGGCTTTCCTCAACCGGCATGGTTTGCAGCCGCTCGATCTCCTCTTCAGCAACGAGCCTGCGGAAAATCCGCTCAATCCGAATGTGCTGGCAAGTACTTCCAGGGATGGGATCAGCCAGATCCTGCCGGTGCCGAGTTCCGGCGTCTCCGGTGTCGCCATCCATATCGGCCAGGCGGTGCAGCGGCCGGATATCAAGTTGCGGGCGCAGCTCATGACACTCGAGGATCTGCGCATCGTCGACACCTGGCATCTGTCCAGCGGCGATCTTGCCACCGGCTGGAACATATTCGGCCTGTCCCGGTCGACTGCAGGACTGCGCAGGACGCTGGAATTCCGCCTGCAGGCGGAAGAGACGGAAGACGAGGTTCCTCTTCTCTCCGTCGGCGGGCTGCAACCTGTCGAGATGTTCCAGGTGCGCGATGCCGCAACCGGGCTGCCGGTGTTGAAGAACAGCCTGGCGCTCCAGGTCTGGGGCGGCATACCCGGCGTTTCGATGCCGCAGCACGCCAATTACCTCCCGGCCCAGTCTCAGCAGGTGAGCCTCGATGAAGGCTTCCGCGATATGCCGATTGCTCCGGGTATCCTGGAACATGCGAGCCTCGCCAATTCCGATGAAGTGTCCTTCGACTTTGAAGCGATCATGCCTCTGCCGACGGAGCGGGCGATCGGCTGCCATCCGCCCGCAGACGGCATGACCATCGGCCAGCTTCCCGCGGCCTGCCCGCCGCAGATCGTGCGCATGTCCGCCAAGGCCTTCATCGACAACAGCCGGGCGTCCGATATCGATTTCGCCATCGTCGTCGCCAAGGACCTTGCGTCCGCCAAGGCCCTGTTCAAGGGAGAGCGCGAGCAGGCAGTCGGCGAAGCCTTTTCCGGCTGGCAGAAGGTGACCTATGGTGAGACCGCTCATCTCAGCGCCTTTGCCGGCGAGCAGGTCGGGGTCTGGCAGAATGTCTATTTCGCCACGCGCATGAGCGAGCCGGGCGGCAATGATTTTGCCTGGGCAAAGTTCGCCAACTTCCGTGCCGTGGTCAGCGGGTAGGCCGGCATGCTCCAGCACACAGGCTCAAGACCGGGCCTGCCGAATGTGCGCTACGCACAGTTCGGCGGTTCCGGCATGCCCTCCGCCACGGTCGCCATCGTCATTCCCGTCTACAAGCATTCCGTCCTGTTGACGGAAGCGATCGATGCGGCGCTGGCACAGGAAGCGCCGTTCAATATCGCGGTCGTCATTGTCGACGACGGTTGCCCGTTTCCGGAAACCGGACAGGTCGGCCGGGCTTATGCGCTCGCCTATGACAATGTCTATTACCTCAGGAAAACCAATGGCGGGCTTTCCTCGGCGCGCAACTACGGCATCGATTTCGCGATGCGCGCCTTTGCAGATCTGGAGGCGATCTATTTCCTCGACGCCGACAACCGCATCACACTGTCTGCGATGCGGGTCCTCATGGAGTTCATGCGGACGAGTGAAGGCGTCGACTGGGTCTATCCGAATATCGACAAGTTCGGGATCGAATGGAACGGCAATTACACGGCGCAGTATTCGCGCCTGCTACATGTGACCTTCGACAATATCTGCGAGGCCGGCAGCCTGGTTTCCAGATCCCTCCTCGATGCCGGCGTGCGTTTCGATGAAAGCATGAAGTCCGGCTTCGAGGACTGGGATTTCTGGCTGCAGGCCATCTCGTACGGCTTCAAGGGGGCGAACTATCCCTTTTTCGGCTTCGAGTACCGCCAGCGCGCCGAAAGCATGCTGCGGGATTCCAACCGCACACGCGATGCCATCCTCGCCTACATCAAGGACAAGCACAAAAAGCTTTTCTCGACCGAGACACTTCTCGGCTGGGAGCATGAGGAGGCGCCGCGCTTCGTTGCCTTCGGTGCGGATACCTATCTGGTGGATCTCTTCACCGACCCGGCCGTGGCACACCAGAAGCGCAGCATCGAGGACTTCGTAAAGACCTTCTGGGCGGCGCAGGCCGAACCGGAAACGCTCGGCGTGCCGCCCTTCTGGCTGTGGATGTCGCCCGCGCACCGGGAAGCGCTCAAAAGTTGCGGCCTGCTGCACAACATCCTGTGGCTGGGCGAGCGGCTGGCTGCGTCCAATCACTTCGTCGCGCTGCGCTTTGAAAGCGACAAGGACCGGCTGGCAATTGAGGTGAACAAGCTCGGCGAAGGCACGGCACTCGCCAAGAAGCCGCTCGGCTGGATGTGTTCGCTCGCCATCATGAAGCAATGCGTCGAGGACAAGTCCGACGACTGGATCCGGACCCTGCGGGGTGCCAATCCGGCTCCGAAGATCGCCGAGGTCGTCATACGGGGCCCGTTCTCGGCCGAGGACATCCAGGGCACGGCCCTGTCCGCCACTAACAGCCTGCTGGCAACGCTGGGAGCGCTGAGGGAATCCGGCTACCGGCACGAACCCGGAAAGCGCTGGATATGGCGGTCGGCCTATTTCCCGGAACGCAGCAAGTATTTCGAACTCTTGCGCCATAGCGCCGGCGCGTCGCCGGTCATGCCGCGGCTCGCCCGGCCGGGGTCACCCCTTCGCGTGGGCTTGCTGCTTCCCATCGCCACGTTTGGCGGTGTCGAGAAGGTCGCCTATGCCACCGCGCGGGTCCTGAAGAATGCAGGCTGCGAGGTGCATCTCTATATCTTCGGCAAGCCGGTCTATAACCGCGTTGCCGACAATGACGGCATTTTCGACAGCATCAACTTCCTTGCCGACGACTATCCCTTGTGGGGCGGGCCGAACATGTTCTCCGGCCACGAGCTGCTGATGGGGCATGATGAGAATGCGCGGGCAGAGGAAGTGCTTGGCTTCCTCTCCGGGCTTGATGTGGTCGTCAACAACCAGCTCGCGCCGGCCAATGCCATCTTCGGCGAACTCCGCCGGCGTGGCGTCAAGGTCGTCAACTACGTGCATGTGCTCGACAGTTCCGAAATGGGCCGGCCCGCAGGCCATCCCTATCTGACCCTTGCCTACGAGCACATTTATGACAGCGTCCTGACCTGCTCGCGGGATATGGCCGAGTGGCTGCACGGCATGGGCGTTCCCATCGCCAAGCTGCTGCACATTCCGAACGCGGCCGGATATCCGATGCCTGCGGACGAAGTCAAACGCCTTGCCGGTGTCCGGCAACAGGAGCGCGACGGACGCCTGCGGGCAGTGTTTCTCGGCCGGCTCGACCGGCAGAAGGGCATCGAGCGGATTTATGCCGCCGCCCGCGCGCTGAAGCGGCGGGGTGTCGACATCGATTGGCGCATTGTCGGTTCCGACGTCATGGACGCCGGGGCGGGCGGATCGTGGAAGGACCGCTTCGCCGAGATCGGCATCCAGGTCGATCCGCCGATCTACGACAACCGCCGCCTCAGCCGATTGCTTGCCTGGGCGGATGCCTTCGTGCTGCCGTCCAGATGGGAAGGGGCGCCCTTGACCATCATCGAGGCACAGCGGCTCGGCTGCGTGCCGGTCGCGACCGACGTCGGCGCAGTGAACGAACTCATCGACAACCGTGTCGACGGTCTGCTCCTGCGCGCCACCGACGACGGCGTCGTCACGCATGATCTGATTGCCGCGCTGGAGGCACTGGCGACCTCCGACAAACTGCTGCGCAAACTCTCCGCGAATGCGGCGGCGCGCAGCGGCGAACGCAGCTGGGAAAAGAACCTGCAGCCCTTCCTGCGGCAATTGCACAGCTGGTTTCCCGAACGGCTGCAAACCGTCCGGCGGACCAAGTCGCCGACGCCCAAGCAGGTCTCAAGCACAAAGGACACGGCAGCACAGGGCGGCAGCCGGGAAGCCCCGCCACTCTGGCAGCCGCCGCAACGTCACACATCGGTTCGCTAATCGAAGGGCCCGAGCCCTCACTTTGAAAGGTGCAGTTCACATGAAGAAGCTCTTCGTTCTCAATGGCGGCGCCGCCGTCAAGCCGGGCAACAAGTCGGCTTTCCTGAGGATCGACGATCCCCTGTCGACTTTTGCCCGCGGCGGCATCAACACGGGCGACGTGCTGGTCTATGACGCCATGCTGAAGGCGCTCTCCTACGACCAGATCACCAACGTGCAGTTTGCTCATGCGGCGGATGAAAAGCTGTGGCCCACAGGTGACTATGACGCGACGGTGATCCGCGGCTCCAACTATCTCACCGAGACCGTCGATATCGGCAATGTCATTCCGCTTCTGAAGAAGCTGAAGGGCCCGATCGTGCCGGTGGGCGTCGGCGCGCAGGCGGGCAAATACAAGAAGCTGCAATTGCCCAAGGGCAGTGTCGAGGCGTGGAAGATCATCGCGGACAAGTGCGAGACCATCGGCGTGCGCGGTGTCTACAGCGCCGAGGTCTTCAACGACATCGGCATCAAGAACATCCGCATCATCGGCTGCCCGAGCTTCTACCGGAATCTCCGGCCGTCGATCGAGATCAAGCCGCTGGATCCGGCCAATGCCCGCGTCGGCCTGACACTCAACAAATACCTGTCCGCCGACTACGCCTCCAATGCGACCAAGACCAACCGTATGCAGCGTGCGCTCATCCAGGCCGTCGCCAAGCGGTCTGCAAACCGGCTCTATTCGCAAGGCGAGCGCGAGGAGACACTGGCGATCTTTGAAAAGGGCGAGGCCAAGCAGAAGCACATTCACTCGATCCTCAACAAGTATCATCTGGACGGCGACAAGGATGTCGAGGCTCTGATGAGCGAGCGCATGCAGGCCTTCTTCGATGTCGACGAATGGGCGGCGGATGCGAAGGAGAACGTAGACGTTCTGGTCGGCTTTCGGCTCCACGGCAACGTCATCGGCCTGCACCAGGGCATCCCGGCGGTGTTTTTCACCTACGACTCGCGCATCCGCGAACTCTCGACCCTGTTCGCGATCCCCTCGGTCGAGATCGAGGACTACATGCCGATCAATCTGGAGAAGATCTTCGAAACAGCGGATTTCTCCAAGGTGCAGCATGTCTACCGGCTAAACTATGCCGAATATCACCGCTTCCTGACGGAGAACGGCCTCAACCATGTGCTGGCAAAGCCGGTCGCCGCGCCGCCGGAGCAGCCGCTGGTCAAGCCGAACCTCGTGAAGATCGACCAATCCGTCGACGAGGTCTCCGGCTGGTTCCGCGACGAAGTCGACTTCATGACCAGCGAGATCGAGACCCTGCGCAGCCGCGCCTGGAACCTGGAGCTCAAGCTGCGCGAACAGACGGCGCCGGATGCCAAGGCAAAGCTGGCGAGCTGACGGCCGTCTGAAGATGGCAATGAAAACGGACCTGCTGAGCCGCCGGCGGTTTCTGACCGCCTCGGCGGCCGGCGCAGTCGCGGGGGCTGCGCTTCTGGCTGCCCCCCGCCGCCTGCATGCGCTTTCCTCCCTCGACCTGCCTGCGCCCTTGCAACAGACAAAGGGGGACTGGCGGTTGACCTTCCTCGACGAATTCGTCGATGCCGAGAGGTCCCGGCTGGTCTGGGAGCGGATGCGGATCGGCGGCGACGGCCATCCGACCATGCGCTATCCGAAGAATGTCGTCCTGAAGAACGGCGAACTGGACTTACGCCTCGGCCACCAGGGCGATCCGGAGCGGCCGTTTACCGGGGGCTATGTGCGGACCCGCAGCTTCCGCCAGACCTACGGCTATTTCGAATGTGAGATGCGCATCGCGCGCGAGGCCGGCGTTAACAACGCCTTCTGGATGACCTCTGACCGCAGAACCGAGGGCGACACTCATTTCGAGCTGGATGTCGCGGAAGTGAAATATCCCAACATCGTCCAGGTCTCCGCCCGGCGCTGGAGCCCCGAAAAGGACGTGCTCGCCGCGAGTTACCGCTCGCACCAGCGCCTCGACGACACCTTTCATCGCTACGCCATGCTGTGGACCGCCCGGCGCTTCCGCTTCTATGTCGACGATCTGGAAGTCTTCGATGCACCGAATGCGTTCGCCCACACACCGGCGCTTCTGCTCCTGAGCAACGCCGTTGCGCCCTTTGCGGGCAAGAACGACGGCGATGTCGCCGGCGCGGCCACCACAATCCGGTCCGTGCGGGTGTTTCAGAACGAGCTGGCGTAGGTCAACGCGTAAAGGCAGTCGGTTTTTCCGCTGACACCCTCTCCGCCGTCGCCTGGCCAAGCGCAGCGCAAGCCGGGACCTGGGGATCTATCGAAACCGATCGGCGTGGTCTGCCACGAACACCGAATTGCCTCACCCCCTGGGTAAGGTCGGTGCGGCCGCGCCGGGTGAGGGGCAGACGTGTCCGTAATCTCGAGAGGTTTGCTCCCTCTCCCAACCCTCTCCCAAGGGCAGAGGGCCTTACACCTAACCTCAGCGGACGGCCTTTCAGGCAGCGGTCTCATAGCCGCGGGGGTTCTTGCAGACCCAGTTCCAGGTGTCCCGGCACATGTCGTCGAGGCCGCGCTCGGCTTTCCAGTTCAGCAGCTTTTCGGCGAGTTGGGTATTGGCATAACACTGCGCCACGTCGCCGTCGCGGCGCGGTGCGATGGCGTAGCGGATCTGCCGGTTGGAGGCCCGCTCGAAGGCCTTGACCATCTCCAGGACGCTGTAGCCGTTGCCGGTGCCGAGATTGACTGTGAAACAGTTCGACGGTGCGGACCCGGACGTCAGAACCTCATGCGCACGCAGATGCCCCTCGACAAGGTCGATGACGTGGATGTAATCGCGGACGCCCGTGCCGTCCGGGGTGTCATAGTCATTGCCGAAGACGGAAAGCTGTTCCCGGCGGCCATCGGCGACCTGGGTGATGAAGGGCATGAGATTGTTCGGGATCCCTTGTGGATCCTCGCCGACCAGGCCGCTGACATGGGCGCCGACCGGGTTGAAATAGCGCAGGATGCCGAAACGCCAGCCGGGCTCGCTGGCGGCGACATCGCGCAGCATTTCCTCGATCATCAGCTTGGTACGGCCATAAGGGTTGACGGCTCCTGTCGGATGATCCTCGGTCAGCGGCAGGAATTTGGGGTCGCCGTAGACAGTGGCGGAGGACGAGAAAATCAGCTGCTTGACGCTGCAATTGGCCATGGCCGACAGCAGGCGGTGGGTGCCGACGACATTGTTGTCGTAATAGGCGAGGGGCAGTCTGGTCGATTCCCCGACGGCTTTCAGGCCGGCGAAATGCACGACCGCTGAGCACTTGTAGGTCCTGAAGATGTCCTCCATCCTGCTTTGGTCGCGGATATCGGCAGTCTCGAATGCGACCTTTCCGCCGGTGAGGGCCGCCACCCGCTCCAGGCTGACTTCACTGGCATTGGACAGGTTGTCGACGACGACGATGTCGTGCCCGGCTTCGCGAAACGCGACGCAACAATGCGAACCGATATACCCGGCGCCCCCCGTAATGAGTACTGTCATTGAGACCTCTTCCAGCTTTCAAAACAAATCTCTCGTATTTTAATTCGAAAGTCGAACTAAAATACTTATTCATATGATGGGTATATTTGATTTATATTGTATGTCTAAAGTGTGTCGTTGCAGATAATGAAGTTTACGTTGTTGTATTTTGTTGGTCGATCTTGCGGCACTGGAGTGGGGCGACTGGTTCAATCACGGCGACTTCTTGAACCGGCAGGAAGCATCTTTCCGGCTGAAGCGGAAGAACAATACGTTGCGACACCGGACCACCCGGCTGTGGCCGCATAACTTGAACCGAACAGTCTCCGGCAAACCCGGTTCGGTTTAGAGAACGTTTCTGACTTTACATGCGGGTCGCTGAAGCTGTGAGGAAAACGGCTGGAGCCAGGGTCAAAAAGCACAGATATCCGAGCGCATGTTCAAGGAAATGCGGGAAGATCAAGATCCTCATGTCGTCGGATTGGCCCAACTCACCGGCACCCATGAGCCAGGCACCTGCAACAACATAGAGACCGAGGGCAACAGCCAGTCCGACGAGCGCCACGCCGCCCCACACTGCCGGGCTGCGCGGTGGGTAAATTCCTTGAGGATTGGCCAGAACGGCACAGGCGAATATCCCCAGCGGAACACTTGTAAGCGCATGCGTGGCGAGCTCTCGTGCCTGATGTCCCAGGAAGACCGGATCGGTGAAAGCTGCCACGATCAGGTGCGGTTGCAAGAGCCCGAACAATATCGAGATCACTGCGTATACGGCTGTCACACCAATTATCCAGGTGCGGCCCCGCGAGCGCGCTTGTATTTCGCGGCCGGAAAACGCCAAACCCACGCCGACGACGGAAAGCAAAAGGGCTGACCGCGACAGGAAATGATAATACCAGTGTGCACCGATCACCGGCTCGGCGCCGGGTCTGGTGCCCGATTGATCGAACGCCTGCACGATGCCGTCGTTGCCTGCAGTGATCCATGTGCCCACCATGATCAAGGCACAGGTCGCAGCCGCTGCGACCCACAAGAATTGCGGTTTGGATCCGTCCCGGCAAGGAAACACAGTCGCAGCCGAAGCTCCGATGGCGATGGCAAGTATCACGTCGATCGGGAGTTCCCGCGCAGCGTGATCGAAATAGAAGAGTGTCTGGAAGAGCGTTAACTCGCCCGCTTCGTGGATCGGAACTCGAAACAGCGAGCCTCCATGCATGTCCGCGAGCACAACCAGCGAGACGAGAAAAATGACCGCTGGTATACCGATGCAGACAAGCTGCAATACTCGTAACTGAGAGAAAAACTTGCCACCCATGGTGACCTTGTGGCTCGATTGATGTTGGCGATCAACCGAATTCTAGATCAGCGGACGCACAACCGGAATCGGTTGCGCGTCCAAAGGCTGATCGACCTTAAAGTGGTAAGCATCTTATGTGCGTTCTCCCGAACGCATGATGCTCCAGACACTGGACTTGACTTGCATTCACGGGCTTAATTGCGGCGCATCTTGCTCGGAAGAACACTGGCCTGACGTGGATGGGAACCGGTGTTTTCCCATTGAGGCCAATATTCAACGTTGCTATCTTGCCTTTCAATTGCAGCAAGTGTCTTTTCGCTTGAATTGGCATCCTGTCGATCCCTCCATCGATCCCGTGCGCTTCGTTCCACCCAAAGAGTGTTTAAGTTGAAGAGTTGGTTGCTTAGAGCCCTTGGATCGGTATTGGCACTCGTCTTCTTGTTCTGGTTGCTGCCGATAGACGCTGTCTTCAAAGGGGTCGTCTCAGTCCCGCTTCTTACGTTCTGCCTGGTTGTTGTTGTTTATTCGGTCTGTCACATCGCAGCGGCTGCAAAACTCTGGTTCCTGCTTGATCGAAGCTGCAGCTACGCAATTGTCCTGAAAGCACATTGGGCCGGCCTTGCTGCAAATCTCGGTCTTCCCGGCGCTGTCGGCGGCGATGCCGTTCGGGCAGGTGTGCTGATCTCTTCTGGCGCGGATCCTGCAAAAACTGCAGGTGCCGCTCTGACAGACCGGCTGATCGATATGGTCGGTCTTGCCGTTTTGGCAACCACCGGGGCAGCCGCGATCGCTAGTCCTGGAAAATTGCAGGCACCATTGCTTCTTCTTTGTGTTTTTTCAGCACTCTTGGTCGCAAGCTTTGCCGCCTTGCCCGGGGTCTTGCGTTTCGTGACAAGGTGGGCGCCTGGCGTTGCTGCAAAGGAATTCCTGCGGCAATCAGCAACCGTGTTCGATGGTCTTCGGCGACGGCCCGCGAGGCTCGCAGGGGTTCTGGCCGTATCGATGCTGATACAGTTGACCTTCATTCTGCTCACCGTTTCATTGGCACGGGCGATCGGTGTCAATGCCGAGCTTGGCGCATGGATATTCGCCTGGCCGTTGGCCAAGGTCATCGCTGTTCTTCCGATATCGCTCGGCGGATTGGGAGTAAGAGAGGCGACATTGTCGGCCATTCTCGCGACAGTCGGTGCCGACGCAGCCGGTGTCGTCGCAGCCGGTTTGATCTGGCACCTGGTGCTGATCGCGGGCGCTCTTTTGGGTGTCGGCCTTTGGGTCGGCTCGAAGGGGGTAAGCCACCTGCGGTCGGATGCGATAAAAGGTCATTGAGATTGCAGTCAGGCGACGGAAAAGAAGAAATCGTCATTCTGGGGGCTGGGCCGGCAGGAATAGCTGCAGCCTATGCCATTGCCGCCTCCGGCAAGGCCGGCGTGCGCGTCGTTGAACGGGCCGGCCGGGTTGGCGGAAATGCCGGTTCGTTCCTCGAAGAGGGCATCTGGTGCGACTTCGGTTCCCACCGTCTGCATCCGTCGACAGAGCCGGAGATCCTGGACAAACTGAAAGACCTGCTCGGTGAGGATCTGCTTTTGCGTCCGCGCCACGGGCGCATTCAACTCGCCGGCCGCTGGGTCCATTTTCCGTTGAAGCTCGGCGATGCGTTGACGTCGCTGCCGTTGCCCTTTGCGCTGTCGCTGATAACCGACATTTTCCTGAAGCCCTTCAGGCGGTCCAGCGCATCGGCAGCGACGTTTTCAAGCACCCTGCTGAAAGGGCTGGGGCCGACGATCTGCAGGTATTTCTATTTTCCCTATGTCGAGAAGCTCTGGGGCCTGAAGCCGGAAGCGCTTGCGGTGAAACTGGCGGAGCGCCGCGTCTCGGGAAGTTCCGTGGGCAAGATCCTGACAAAGATGCTTCGCATGTTGCCCGGCCTCAGAGGGAAGACAACCGGACGCTTTTTCTATCCGCGGCAAGGCTTTGGCCAGATCTCCGAGGTGGTCGCAGAGGCCGCGCTCTCGACCGGCGCAAAGCTGTCGCTGGACACCGACATCTTGCGGATTGACCGGGTCGGTTCGGCGGTGGCTGCTGTCGTTGTGGAAAGCGGCGATGGGACGCAGCAGTCGTATGCGGCCACAAAGGTCCTGTCGTCCATTCCGGTCACGGCGCTGGTGCAGCTCATTCAGCCCGAGCCCCCGAAAGACGTTCTTGAAGCGGCCAGGGCCATTCGTTTTCGAGGCATGATCCTGGTTTATCTGTTCCTGGAGACAGACCAGTTCAGCGAATATGACGCGCACTATTTTCCCGAGCTCTCTATCCCGATTTCCCGAATGTCCGAGCCCAAGAACTACAGCGCTTCCAGCGAACCAGAGGGGCTGACGGTGCTTTGCGCGGAATTGCCGTCCGACCCCGGCGATCACTGGTGGAGCCTATCGGATCAAGCACTTGGAGAAGAACTTGCCGGTTGGCTCGCCGGTGTCGGACTGCCGGTCAAAGCCTCCGTGAGAAAAACGATCACCCGTCGCCTTCGCCACGCCTACCCCGTTTACGATCTTGGTTACGAGGAGAATTTCAAGCGCGTCGACGCATGGCTGGATACCATCGACGGGCTGGTCTGCTTCGGACGGCAGGGACTGTTTGCCCACGACAACACCCACCATGCGTTTGCGATGGCCTATGCACTGGCAGATTGCCTTGACCACCATGGCGGGTTCGATAGCGTCAAATGGAGAGAATACCGGAAGATGTTTGAGCGTCACACGGTCGAGGATTGAAGACCGGGGCAGGGTGGGCCGATCTGCTCCGGTCTCCAGGGTTTCAAATGACGCGCAGCTAAACTTGTGTTCTTCGAACGATCATGTCGGCCATCAGGGAGACCATCCCCGCATTCAGGGTGAACATGATCAATAGCACCGTCAAATCCGTGATATCTCGCAGCACCAGGATGTCATAGCCAAGACTGAACAGGGTAACTGTCGCGAAAAACAGGATTATCGGAAAAAAGGCACGGAGCGGTGCAAAGTACAATGCTGTTCTCAGTATCAGGAAAACAAAGTTCATGGTGTCCCTGATCGGTCTGATTTTCGATTTGCCGACACGTTGCTTGTAACTGACCGGCACGAACAACACGTCCCGATAGGTCGTGAGCATGGCCAGCGTAATCGTAATGGTGAAGCTGAAACCATCCGGGAGTATTCCGATATTCTTCTCGGCTATTTGCCGATTGAAAACGCGAAGGCCGGAGTTGATATCCGGAACATCGCATCGACTGAGCCATGAAATCCAGGCTCTTAAAAACAGCTTCGGCAAAGACCTTATTTTCGAATAGGTGACGTCGTCGCCGGTGCGTGCCCCCACAACCATGTCATAGTTTCGGCACTTGGCGATCAGTTCAGGCAGGCAGTGGTTTGGATAGGTGCCATCGGCGTCGGTGATCGCCACCAGTGCTCCCCGGGCATGGCGCAGTCCGGTCTTCAGAGCAGCGCCATAGCCCCGGTTCTTGGAGTGGCTGAACAGCACCAGGCCGGTTTCGTCTGACAGCCTCGCCAGAACGTCAGCAGTGCCGTCGGTGGAGCCATCATCGATAACGATTATCTCGTATTGCAGCCCATCGGCGCAAACTGCGATGATTTCTCGAACTGTTTGCTCAATTGCAGCAACTTCGTTGAAACACGGGATGATGATGCTGCATTCAATCGCCGCCGAAGTTTCTTGGGAATTCATGAAATCCTCGTGATGAGCATAGAACACTCCCTGTTTTGAGAGCGGGTGTTCTGCATCTTCTGGGCATGCCCAATTCCGCAAACAGAGTAGTTCTCATGCTCTTAAGCACAGCTGCCGAAGAATTCCAAGCTGCCGGGGCCTGCGGTGTGACCGTCGCCGATTTGCCTGACAGGGCTCCAGAAGGGACTAAACCTGTTTTTTGGTCGTGACGATCTCCAGAAGTTGTTCAGCCGTTTTCTGCCAAGTATAATTCTGGGCAAATTCCTTTCTCTTTTCAGATATGAGCATTTCCTTTTTCGAAACATGATTTTCTTCGTAAAAACACTTGGTTAGCTCCTCCTTGAGAGCAGCTTGATCGTATGGATCAAAATAGAATGCACAGTCGCGGCCAGCTTCAGGGATTGAAGACCGGTTTGATGCGAGTGTGTATTTCCCGAACGCGATCGCTTCTTCAACCGGTAGTCCCCAGCCTTCAATGTAGCTGGGAAACAGAACCACTTTTGCCTTTCGGTAGAGCAGTGCGAGGTTTTGATCACTCAGGTCGTGTAGGACCCTGATTTTCCCGTCGAGATAGTTGCATTTCAAAAGTTCGCCAAAGAACCAATCCGTTTTCCATCCACGGCGCCCGACAAATACAAGTGAAGGCGTCTTGTCCCTGTAAATCCGAAAGAGGGTTTTCCAGACATCCAGCAACAAGCCGGGATTTTTTCGAGGTTCAACAGTGCCGACGCAAAGTGCAAACTCGATGTCTGCCAAATTCAACGCCGTCAGGGCGTCAACTTCCAGGTCCGGATCGATGCTCAACACTTTGCTTACAAAACCGAATTCCAATACGTCGATCGGCGGAGTAGGGATGCCCTGCATCTTGGTATAATTTTCGATTTCGCTCTTTGTGTAATGGCTTATCGAAATAAGATTATCTACATGAGGAAGAAATAAATCGAGTTGGCTCTTGAATGAATCTGCAAGTCCATCGTCGCAGAAGTAACGGTGAGAAACAGGAATTATGTCGTAAATGAATACGTGTAGTACAATATTCTTTTCTTTCCTCAGTTTTTCGTAGACTGTTGCAGTATCACCGAGAAGCCAGAAGGCGCCCGCTATCACGCAGATTTCTCCTCCTTCGAAGTTGAAGATGCCGACAATTTGGAGTTCATCTTCTTTCTCATAAGTATCGGAAAATACAAGGTGGTAGAGGAGCGGAAACAAACTGATCATCTTGTTGAACAGCCATGGAAAAACCATCAGGGGATGGGCTTTTAGTTTTCTAAGAAATTCCGAGTTTTTTTCATCCGTGGAAGGCTCGATCAGCAAGTTTCGAATCTGGTGAATGGATTGAAGCTTGCTGTCGGGATGCGCCAGCATGAAAATTATGTTCTTGTCGATGTAGTAAAAATGTTGCCTGTCGGCGACCCTGAATACAAATTCTATGTTCTCTACATCAAAATATTCTTTCTGAGAGAAAATCTGCTCTACGACTCTTTGTATTCCGGTCACATTTACATGGTGCTTATACCAGTCGATGAGGTCGCTTATATCTATGATGATTTTCGACATTAACGATATATCCGGGTTTGCATGAGCCGTTTGTCGTCTTCGTTCAATACCAGTCAGCTGCGTTCGTAGATCAATTGACGGTCGCTGTGGATGCGAAATAGGTTATTCACTCGTATTGAGGTTCCGCGACCGATGTGTAAGCAAAAACAATCAGTTTTGGAAACCGTGCAATGAACAACCCGCGGCAGGATGCCCTCGGGCCTTTGGGCAGTCGAGAACAATTCGCTGAAGAACCTCCCGGAAAGCATGTCTGACGCTCGAACCGGATCGCAAAGACGGGGATTTTTGAAAGCCGTTCCAAAAAGAAGATGGCGCATTCGTTTGATCGCAGCGAAAACCGGACCAGAACCGTTGATGCGGCGGTTGTGCTTGAGGTGCTGCGGAGAATGATGCTCGAACGCATGCGCAAAAGCGTTGGCTCGCTGCCTCAGGGACAAACCGAGGCTATCGCTTTCGGTTGCCTGGGGCTTCTTCATCTCGGCTACATTTTTTTCGTGTCGGCACCATTGATCCAGCCGGATGAAGCCGGCCATTTGCTCAAAGCCGCCGCGTTGGCCGGCTACAGCACCCACGCTCCCAGCAAGTATGGGATAGGGTTTCCCGTTCTCATTTCACCGCTTTTCATGGTTTTCAGTGAGCCGGCAACGATTTTCCGGTTTGTGCTGGCCGTCAACGCCGCATTCGCAACATTGACGTCCTGGCTGGTCTACAGACTTTTGATCCTCTGGCAGGGGAAGGCAGGGGATTGGCGTTTGCCGCTGATGGTGGCGATCACGGCTTCCCTTTATCCCGCCAGCTTTGCCTATACGACGTCCGCGCAGGCAGAAACACTCCTTGCCACAGTCATTGCGGGCCTGATGCTGACGAACTTTCGCCTCGCGATTTCCGACGGGAAGGCCCGTTTGCCGCTCATCGTCTCCGCGATTTTGACGGGAGCGATTGCTTTCGTTCACTTGCGCGGTTTTCCAACGGCCATTCTCTCCGCGGCCTTTGTCGCGTTTTTCCTGATCCATCGCGGCCGGTTCCATGGTTTGGCAGCCTGGATTGTTATCGCGGCAAGTCTTGTGGCCTGCGGGCGATGGCTGTCCCGCACGATCCAGGAGCGCCTGACGCTGGAGAGCCTCTCGGGTATTTCCGTCTACCGGCCTGAAGACTTCGGCTACGATCAAGAAATGTCGGCCAAGTTTTTCGGTTTCTCCAGCTACGAAGGGCTTCTGGCCGATATCGGCCGGGTGTTTATCAGCGGCGCTGGGCAATTGAGTTATCTGGTCGCGGCGACCCTTGGCCTGTTTGCGATCGGGGTCTGGGCCATAACCAGGCGCGTGGCGCATGACCGCTCGGTTCCGCACCGGGCATTCGGCGTTTTCGCGTTGATTGTACTGGTCGCGAACCTGGCCATGTCCGCAGTATGGCTCTCTCAGGAAAACGGGATCGACCACGTCATCTACGGTCGCTTCAATGAAGCAGTGTTGCCGATCTTTCTGGCGATCGGCTTGCTTGAAGCCAACCGTTCGAACGTTCGGGTTGCGATCGCAGCATTCGTGACTTCGGTGATCTTCCTGGTTCTGCTCCTGACCGGACTAAACGATGCCGGGTTTCATCAGGCCAACCTGCACAACATCATGGCGCTCTACTGGCTGATGGCGCCATTCGACGGCCTCAAAAGTGCAATTCTGCTCAAGGCCTCCCTCTGCGTCGCAGCCGTTTTTCTGCTCGGCTGGCGTCGCTGGTGGGGGATCTTGCTGGTCCTGGCCTGTTTCGGAATACAGTCGCTTTCCGTCGGAACAGGTTTTTTGGAACCCTCGTCTGAGGGCCGCAGTGTCCAGAGGCGCGTTGCCGAATATATTCAGGAAAATATCAAGCCCGGAACGTGTATAACCCAGCAACTGACTTCCGATATTTTCTCAAATTCCTATGATTCTCCCTGGGCGCACTGGAATACGAGATTTTTCCTGTATGCCTATCAGTTGCGAGAAGAAGAGGATGTTCCATCCGGTCATCCCTGCGGTGAATGGGTGATCAGTGCCGTTCCTCAATTTCAAAGCCTTCATCCCGAAGCCGTATTGGTTCATCGGGAGCCGGGGCATCCGCAGCGGCTCTGGTATCTGGGGCCGGACGCCGGTTCTCTCGTTTTCCCGAATGCCTTGGCGGCTGGAGAGCATGTCGATTTTTCCAGTCAGGGAAGGGGTGTGGATCTGCTTGCCTCCGGCTGGAGCTCGGTGGAAGGCTGGGGTGTCTGGATGCTCGGGCCGCACAGCTCCTTGGAGTTCAGGGTGCCGGCTGGATCAGCGGGGCTGTGCCATTTCAAGCTTCGCGGAAAATGGTTCCTGAATGAGCGACGGACGGAAGGAAGCGTCCATCTGAGGCTGGGACAGGGGCAGGACCGAAGGTTCGACGGCGATCTTCAGAACCCGCTTTTTGAGTGGTCCCTCGATATTCCTTCTGACGAGATCGACGAAGATCGCATCACACTCGAAATTACCGCGGAAAATCCGCAATCCATGCAAGACCTCGGCCTGAGCAACGATAACCGTCCCTTGAGCATGGGATTGACCGATCTCTATTTCGAGGGCTGTGGATCCTAGTTGTTTGATCCCAGGCTTTGATGGTCGCGGAGGAGTACCTCGGCCCCCGACACGCGGATTATGAAACCACTGGCTTGCCCGGTTGAGAGGAAGGACCATGGTCCTCGGGCTGCGGTCTCTGCATCAGTCGTTCCCGGGATCGGTCATAAGCTTCCAGATGCGGTGTGCTCTTTTAACGGCGTCCTCTGCACGCCTTGGGGCGCTGTTTCTGTCAATTTGCTGAAAGTAGGCGCTTACCAGCACGTTGTCGGTCAGCTTGTAGTGAAACTTGCAGTAAGACTTTGCCTTTTCATCGCATTGCAAAGAGACCTTCTCGCGGTCTTTGATGTTGATCTGGCCAGCCAGCACATCCTGATCGGCACCCTGCCAGCCCCGGATGTTTTCTGGCCTGGTCTCCCGGTATTCGAACACCATGTGGTACTCCGGCATGATTTCGCACCAGGCCTTGGCGAAGGAGTCACTCCTGCGTTCGCACCAGAGCCGTGGATCGCTGGTTTTCAGGCAGTCGCTTTTCATTGGCTGGTTGCAGCGCAGAAAACGCGACAGCTGCCTGACTTCCAACGACAGAAGTCTTGGTGGAGCTCGATGAAGTGACGTGGACCCAAGTTCAGGCGCATCATCGGCGTTAAAGAATGTATGGCAATTTTTTTCATAGCCAACTTGCTCGTCGAAGCAGGTATGGCGGATGGAGAGTCTTGGATGGATGGGGAGCCTTATTCGCTGACTATCAAATGTTGCCTCCAGATTTTTCATCTGAAACGCCAGTAACTTCGTTTGGAGCGCTTGTTGATGCTGAAACCACGTGAGTTCCAGAAAAGCCAGCAAGGCGATGGGGGAACAGCCCGCGAGGATGACGGCAAGGGCAAACACGGCTCGAAATCGCCGCATCCACGTCAGGGCGGTTGCCAAGACCCTCCCAAGTCCGAAGGCGAAGAGAGGGGCAGCCACCATCAGGGCGATAAACAGATAGGCGGCTCCGATAAAGTTGTACGCTGCGTTTGCAATGACCGAACCCAGCAACAGAATTACTGCCGCGATCAACAGCGGCCGCAACCCTGCAATTTTTTGTCCTTCTTTCAAATGACGGCTTCGATAGAGCGTCACGGACAAGGTCAGAAGATAAATCGCAAGGATGATGTAGAGAGGGATGAGCATTTCAGTTATCGGACCAGCTGTTTGCAGGCCTAGCGTGCCCCATTCTTCACACTGTCTACTGCTCGGCAGGCTACACGCTAATTCTTCGACCAAACGCGCAGCCGCCGAGCGGCGGACCGGCCGACAATCACCGGCTTGGCTTGGCCGCTTAGTGAAACTGCCTGTTTACCCCCGGCAGCGTGTCTGATGGACTCGATGACGGAGCGATTCATGATAATCGAACGGGAAATGCGCACGAGTTCGCTATGCTCGATTTCGACCTCGAGCTGGCCTAATCGCCGGCTCACGAGTATGTCCCGGCCGCGAGCCAGATATACGCGCGTGTAGTCCCCCTCCGCTTGCAGCATTGCAATCTCATTGGGCGAAAAGAACTGCATGGCGCCGTCCACTCGAAGTGCGACCCGTCCTTCGGTGGCACCAGGGTCTACCGTACGCCGGTTCCGTTGTCGCGCCAGAAGGCGATCGATTGCCCGCTCAAGGCGTTCGGGCACCACCGGCTTCAGCAAATAGTCCACCGCACCATGGTCGAAGGCGCGCACGGCATGATTTGCATGTGCAGTAACGAAAACAATATCGCGCAAGCTCTCGTCCGCACGCAACACGGCAAAGCCATCAGGCTGACCCAGCCCCAGGTTAATGTCCAGAAAAGCCGCATCCGGAGCAAGTGTTTCCAGCATTGTTTTGGCTTCTGCCATGGAGGCGCCCGTGCCAACTACTTCGACAGCCTCGTGGGCGTTGCACATTCGGCTCAGGAGGCGCCGAGCCGGCGGCTCATCGTCAACGACAATTACGCGAAGCATGGCTCACCCCTGAGCGAAAGCTCGGCAACAACGTCGTCTCCTTCCTGGCGCAAATGAAATAGGTGACGGTTCGGGAAATGCAGATCGAGGCGGCGCTGCAAATTTGAGAGGCCGATGCCCATGTCGGCCTTACCCGGGATCAATTGACCGGCGTTTCGCACCCGAAGCAACAAGCCCTTATTGTCCCTGTCCGCCGCAACACGGAGGTTCAGGTCCGATGTGTTGCCGTGCTTGAAAGCATTCTCAACCAATAGCTGGAGGGTCCATCGGGGCAACAGGTGTTGTGCAGCAAAAGGAGAGACATCGACGCCCATCAGAAATGGCACTTCGAAGCGGCCTTCCTGGATCCTGAGATATGTGCGCAAACTGTCGATCTCTTCGGCCAGAGAACAGACGGGGCGCTGATGCTCCTCAAGATTATGGCGCAGGAAGGCAGCGGTGTTGCGGGTCATTTCCAGTGCGCCATCCGGGTTATGGTGGATCTCCGCTGCAATGGTGTTCAGTGTGTTGTAAAGAAAATGCGGGTCGAGTTGAGAACGCAGACGATGTAATTCAGCGCGTGTGGCATTGGTTTCCGCAAGGATCCGGCTGGTTTCGGCAGCGCGCGCTTTGCTCCAGGAAATCATCCAGGCATAGAGTGAAAACCAGCATACGAAGATTGCAAAATAATAAGTGGCAGGAATCGCGGCAACGCCCCCATCGCGCCAAGGCAGCGTCTTCTCGAAGGAGACGAGGATCCCTCCGCCGATCATCATCTGCACACCGGCGGCAAGGACGCAGAACATAAGGCCAAAGAGTGCGAAACGAGGGCTTATCTTGACGACCCCAATGCGGACAGCGGCCATATGGAAACCGGCTGTCATCAGGTAACCGAGCGGATCCAGCGTCAGCGTCATCTCTGCGGCGAGCAGCACGTCATTGTAGAGAACAACCCGCGCAAGGAACCCAACTGCAGCAAGGAAGATCCACGCAATCGTATGCGCTTTCAGGAGCGGTAATCCCATCTCCAGCAGCGCCGATCCAGTGTTGTCATTTACGCTTTCGTCTTCGGGCAACGGCAGGGTCAACTGGGCTTCGTCCAACAAGTTAGAACCGCGCATCAGTCGCTCCGTTTTCATGCCTGGCAGACAAAGAGGATCCGCAGTTTCACCCGCTGCGTACACGCCGGGCGAGGATGCGAGGTAATCACCCGGCAGTCAACAGAATGAGCGCTCGCCGGACGTCAAGATTGCGCTGAGAATGCTGTTTCATCGAGTGTTTTTGTCGATTCATCGATCAAAACTTGCAGTGCTTTCGAGCGAAATGAAATGGATTTCCCATTGAGGCTTCGCATGGCCGCAACAACGGCCTTTCGACTGAAGGGTGCTTTGGGAGTTCCATTGAATGATGTACCGCACGTTGACTGGTCGCCGTTTCCACACACACGACAAGCACAGCGGTGGCCTTCGCTCCCATACGGCCAAGCACGGATTTCTGGTCACAACATCTGTGCTCGCGCTTACGTATGCACTCCCTGGCCACGCAAATGATTGTACTTACCCTGTGCCCAGCTGGGGTGCGAGCTGCACCCTGGACCCAGGCACCACAAGCGGTGTCTCGATCGTCCAGTACGGCTTTCAGTCCGGCGACTCGATGACACTCGAAAACGACGCGACGCTCTCGCAAAATACTGACGCTGCCAGTTATAACCAAAACAGCAATGAGCTGTATCTCCAATTCTACGGGTTAAACGGAACTACCGACAATGGAGTAGACGGCGTTGTTGGGCCCCCGATCACGGTCATCAACAATGGTGACATCACAGCGATAGGCACCTCATCTCAGCAAAACACTGTCTCTGAAATCGCACCGATCGAGATCCACAGCATCGGCGGAAGCGGCGCGACACCGGATGATAACGCTACCGGAGGTTCGGGTGCCGACGGTGGCACCGTGACCATCACAAACAACGCCAGCATCATCATCGACCAATCCGCAACGCAGGACGTAAATGCTCAACTTCGCGGTATCCGCGCGCACAGCACCGGCGGCAATGGCGGCGACGAAAACCCAAGTCTGGTGTTCGGTGATCAGTACGGTGGTCCGGCAGGTGGCGGTAGCGCGGTCTCGGTGACGAATTCGGCTAGCGGGACCATCGCATTCGGCAGCGATGGCGCACCAGTATCTGGTGAAAACCTGGGCCGCGCTGTCGAAGCCGTGAGCGAGGGCGGTACCGGTGGCGACGACAACGGTCCAGGTGGTCAGGGCGGATCAGTCACCATAACCAACCACGGCACCGTCAATGTCTTTTACAGCGAGCGTGCAACCGGCTCCAGCGGCGTTGCAGGTCTTTATGCCCGCAGTCAGGGCGGCGACGGAACGGATTCGGAGGATGATAGCGACGATGGCGGTGCAGGAGCATCGTCCGGGTCGATCAATATCTTCAACGATGGCACAGTCCGTGTGGATACCTCGGCCTCGGCAAACCAGATCCAGGGCGAGTCGGCGGCTATCCTTGCCATATCTCTCGGGGGGGCTGGGGGAGAGTCGTCCGACAAGGCTACCGGCGGCGCCGGTGGCGCGGCCGGAACTGTCACTGCCAATCCTTCCGGCACGATCGTGACCGATGGCGACGGCGTAGCGGGGCTGATAGCACGCTCCGAGGGCGGTGCGGGTGGCAACGGCAACGGCAATTCGGATTCGACCGGTGGGCGCGGCGGTGCCGGCGGTGACATCCAGGTGAACCTTGGCGGCTCGGTCACGACTTCGGGAGACGAAGCCTATGGCGTCATGGGCCAATCCATCGGCGCGCTCGGTGGAGGCAATGCCGGAACCGGCGGTCTTGGGGGCAACGGAGGTTACCTCGGCTTTTACAGCGGTTCGGGGTCGGTGACCACGACCGGCGACTTTGCTTCCGGCATCACTCTGCACTCAGTGGGCGGCGGCGGCGGGACAGGCGATAATTTCACGGGCGTGCTGGCAGGTTCCGGCGGAAACGGAGGCAATGGCGGTGATGCCGGAAAGGTGGAAATCACATCCGGCACCGCAGTCACCACGAGCGGTGACTACGCGGCGGGCGTTATCGCACAGTCCATTGGAGGATCCGGCGGCACAGGCGGAATTGGAGCCGGACTGTTACTGGGGCTCGGCGGTGACGGCGGTGCCGGCGGTTCGGCTGGAGAGGCGATTGTAAACAACACGGGCGTTATCGTGACGCAGGGCTACGGCTCCAACGGCATCATCGTCCAGTCGTTGAGCGGTGGCGGCGGCGTGGCCGGCGTCAACGGCGGCGTATTGTCCATTGGCGGCCAGGCGGGCGCCGGCTCCAACGGCGCCCGTGCTTACGCTACCAACAATGGCAATGTAACAACCAGCGGGGATGCCTCGATAGGGATCGTTGCCCAGTCCATCGGCGGAGGCGGCGGTTCGGCGGCTGGCACCGCAGGGATTTTTGTCGTCGGCGGTTCAGGGTCCGCGGGCGGCAATGGAGGCGAAGTTGAGGTCTATCATGTCGGTGGTGCGCTAAGCACTTCTGGCGAATTTTCTCATGGCATCACCGCGCAATCCATCGGCGGGGGCGGCGGCAATGGCGGTAGCGTGTTGGACCTTTCGGTCGGTGACCTTGGCCGTGGCGGTGTCGGCGGCTCTGGCAGTGCCGGGGGCAATGGCGGGTCCGTGTGTGTCGCCAATTTCTACGACACCGAATCCGGGTGCCCGAATGCACCCAGCGATGACGGATCGAAGGCAGCGGCGAACAGCCCGGCGAGTATCCTGACGACTGGAGATTTTGCAGTGGGCGCCATGGCTCAATCTGTCGGTGGAGGCGGCGGCAACGGTGGCTCGGCAACAGGCGTGGACATCGCAACGGTCACCAATATCCAGGTGGGCGCTTCCGGGAGCGCAGGTGGCAATGGCGGCGATACCCGGCTCTCGTTCGATGCGTTTAGTGTCGAAACGCGAGGCAACAACGCCACAGGTTTGCTTAATCAGTCTATTGGTGGCGGCGGCGGCAATGGAGGCAATGCACTTGCAGTGAACGTCTTGTCACTTCTTCCAGTGCAACTCGGCGGCAACTCTGGCGTCGGTGGGTCCGGAGACAGCGCAACAACCAGACTAAATCGCACACTTGTAAAAACACTCGGAGCGAATGCGGCGGCCGTTGTCAACCAGTCGATTGGTGGCGGTGGCGGTACCGGGGGATCAGCATCGGGATATGATGGCAGCGTCGGGATCAGCATCGAGACCGCCGTTGGCGGCAGCGGTGGACCTGGTGGTAACGGTGGGACTTCCGAGATCCTGCTGGACGAGGGTACCATTATCGCGACAGGTATCTATCAAGGGTCTGATGGTACGGCCGCCAATCCGTCCGCGACAGACTCTCACGGCGTGATTGCCCAATCCATCGGCGGCGGTGGCGGTACCGGTGGCACAGCGACGGCGGATGCCTTTACCCTGGCAGCTCCGACCGGTGAAGATGTTTCCTTTGCCGTTACGATTTCCACCGCAGTAGGTGGGTCTGGTGGCGTCGGTGGCAACGGCGACAATGTCAGCGTCGGCCTCGATCAAGCCCCGGAAATTACGACAGGCGGTGACGGTGCGTTCGGTATCCTGGCACAATCCATCGGCGGCGGCGGCGGAGATGGCGGCGGCTCGTCCTCCCTCGCAGACACCATTGGCGATGCCGATACGATTTCGGTCGATGTCTCTACCAGTATCGGTGGCACCGGCGGTTCCGGCGGGAATTCCGATGTGGTTATTGTTGGCCTCGATACTGACTCCCGCGTCCAAACCTATGGAGACCACGCCAACGCAATTGTTGCGCAAACCATTAGTGGCGGCGGCGGCAATGGCGGTGTCGGCAGTTCCAGCAGCAACAAAATCGGTGGCGGCTTCAATGCCACGGTGAATATCGGTCTTGGCGGCACAGGTGGAACGTCAGGTTCCAACGATAACGCCACCGTCGATCTCGACACAGGGTCGATCGTATTAACCTACGGCGCAAACTCACATGGAGTGGTGGCGCAGGCCATCACCGGCGGTGGCGGCACCAGCCAGGGAGGGAACATCGGTCTGTCGGCCTCCGGGGAGACCGGCGGCGAAGACGACGACGAGTCGTCGGATCTTTCCGCCACAGTTTCCGTCAACGTGGGCAGCACCGGAGGCAACAGCACGACCGCAGGAACTGCTGCAGTTGCCGCCCTGGGTTGGGTTACCACAACTGGAGGAGATTCGGACGGTATCGTTATTCAATCCATCGGCGGCTCCGGTGGAATCGGTGGCTCGGCCGGTAGCGACGCCGGCGATGATGGCGACGGGGACGAGAATGAAGGCGGATTCTCCGGCGGTGACGAAGAGACAAGCTACACGCTCACGGCTTCCGTCGGCGGCACGGGCGGCACTGGCGGGAATGGCGGCGGCGCCGTCCTTACCTTCGCTGGCAGCGTAAGCACGCAGGGCGATTGGGCCGATGGCATCGTAATGCAATCTATTGGTGGCGGTGGCGGCACGGCCGGGACCGCCGTCGCTGCCGGTAGCGATGCCACCGCCTCTCTCGATCTCGCAGTGGGCGGCACAGGCGGCACGGGCGGAAACGGCGGTACGGTTGACTTAGACCTTACCGGCTCAGGTGCTTCGGTCGCAACACGGGGCTATGGCGCGCACGGCGTGCTGCTCCAGAGCATTGGCGGTGGGGGTGGCCACGGCGCGGACGGTTCCGATTCTGCCGATGCCCAGATTGCCGTCGGTGGCGGTATCGGTGGTAGCGGAGGTGCGTCCGGCAACGGCGGCGCGGTTTCCGTGAGTGGCGATTGGCTGTCGGCCAGCACGCAGGGCGATGATGCGTTTGCTCTTATCGCCCAATCCATTGGCGGTGGCGGCGGCACCGGTGGCGCCGGCAGCAGCGAAGCGTCGGACAACGACGATAGCCACAATCTGAGGCTGTCCTTGGGTGGCAACGGCGGAGACAGCGGCAATGGCGGCACGGTCACTATCGACACCGGCGTAACCATTAAAACTATTGGCGACCGCGCCTACGGCATCCTGGCTCAATCCATTGGCGGTGGTGGTGGCGTATCGGGCAGTGCTGACGGCGGCAGTATCAGTAGCCTGTCTCTCAACGGCACTGATGGCACGACAGGCAATGGCGCGGAGGTGTCGGTGACCCTGGACTCAGGATCCACAGTTACCACCACAGGACGCGGAGCGCATGCCGTCATCGCACAGTCGATTGGCGGTGGTGGCGGCTTGATGGGTGATATCAGCAGGGCGTTCAACAACGGTTCAATCGGAGTAAGAGACGGCGATGGTACCGGTGGCACTATCTATGTGGACGTCGATGCGGACATCACCACATCCGGCGATGGCGCCTTCGGAATTCTGGCGCAGTCCGTCGGCGGCGGTGGCGGTCTCGCCGGAGACAGCAACGGTGTTTTCGCTGGCAGCAGCGCGACTTCGCCTGCGGGTGGCGACGGCACCGGCAGCGGCGGAGCCGTTACAGTCGTCCAGTCCGGTACTATATCGGCGGGCGGTGAAGGCTCGATCGGCATTTACGCCCAAAGCGCAGGCTATGCGAACACGCAGGCCATCAGTGTTCAGACAAACGGAACCGTAACGGGGGGAACCGGATCGAACGGCACGGCGGTCCTCACATCGGGGGGCACGACGGACAACACGGTTGAGGTGACCGAAGGTGCGCTCGTTCTTGCGGGCAGCGGCGGCGACGCAATTCGACATGAAACGCTCGATGACGGAGGCGTCTCTGGAGAGAGTACCCTGCTGGTGGACAACAGCGGCGTCATCGATGGATCCATCAGACTACACGCGGACGACGACCCGGTTGCGGGACTGATCCAAAACAACACCGGTGGCATGCTTCGGGGCGCAACTGTCTATACCGGTTCGTTGACCAACGCCGGGACTGTGGAAATCGGCGATCGGGGCAACAATGGCACCACACGGCTCTCCGGAGATTTCACTCAGAGCGAAATCGGCACCTTGCAGGTAGGTGTCGACTTTGCCGGCGCCCGCAGCGACATATTTTCGATTGAAGGCGACGCGGCATTTTCCGGACAACTTTCGGTGGATGCCGGCACACTGGCACCTAATGTTGAGCTCGAAGTTGTGAATGTCGCCGGGACGCTCAACGGCTCGCTGGAAGCCGCAGACACCGCTGCTGTCGACTACAGTCTCCGCACCGAAGGCAGCACCGTGAAGGTATCTGTGGCAGACACCCGCTTTGAAAGAGCGTTCAGCGTATTCAGCCGAAATCAACAAAATATGGGCGCTCACCTGGATGCCATCTTCGACGCCGGGAGTGGTCCTTATGGAGGGTTGCTCGCAGATTTTGATCGCTTGGCGAAGGACGACGCCAGCGGTCAGTCTTTTGCAAATGCTCTGTCCGCTCTTGCACCTGGAGGGTCGCAGGCAGCAGCAGCTGCACAGGCTCAACTGGCCTCGGGCCGCCTCGGTAAAGTTTTGAGCTGCCCAGTGTTTGCCGGGGACACGGCGATCCTTGAGGAAGAATCCTGCTCCTGGAGCAAAGTCGGCGCTGCAACGGTCGATCAGGGCGGCAGCCCCGGCTATGATGGCAATGTCTTCGCCATCGCTGCCGGCGGTCAATACGAGGTTCGTCCCGATTGGTTCGTTGGCTTTGCTGCCGGTTACGAGAATTCCTCCTATGACGGTGATGACGGTTTGTCCAACGTCGAAGGTGACACCGGCTTCGTTGCTGCGGCATTGAAACGGCAATGGCAAGGGTGGTTGCTGTCGGGTGCGGTGTCGGGAAGCTACGGGGTCTTCGACACCAAGCGCTTGATCGATCTGCCAAGTTTCAATGGTGTCGCCCGCGGCGATATGGACGTGACGACGGTTGCCGGCCGCATCCGCGCCGCCTACACCATCGGCAACGAAACGGCCTATGTGCGTCCGTACGTCGACCTTGACGTGATCAACACCTTTGCCAGCGGCTACAACGAAAGCGGTGCGGGGATTTATAATCTGCAGGTCGCCAGCGAGAGCCAGACCACGTTCGTGGCGACTCCAGCGCTGGAACTGGGTGCACGTTTGGCCCTCCAGAATGGCTGGGTGGCCCGCAGCTTTATCCGCGGCGGCGTGAGCTTTTCCACCGAGGACAGCTGGACCACCTCGGCGGCACTCAGTGAGGCGCCCGTGGGATCGGGGACATTCGAAAGCACGCTTGCGCTTGCCGACGTGGTTGGCCGTGTGTCGACCGGTGCGCAATTCACCCATACTTCCGGTTTTGATCTTACCGCAGAGTATGAAGGCGCCATCGGAAACGACTATTCAAGCCACAGTGGTGCACTTAAGTTTTCCTTCAGGTTCTAGGGTGTTTGATCCCGGGCTTCGATGGTGCAACTTTCTCGCATGAATGGAGGGAAGCGCTATGCGCCAAGAATTGGGTTCACCGCCCTGAACCTCGGCTCACTGCGGAAGATCGACGCCCTGTTCGGCGCCTTGTTGTATCCCATGTCTCCGGTACAAACTGTTACCTATGTCTCCGGATCGGACAGGGGGAATGTTGGTAGCGGAGGAGGGACTCGAACCCCCGACACGCGGATTATGATTCCGCTGCTCTAACCGGCTGAGCTACTCCGCCATCCGTGCGGTCCGGGCCTGGGCGGCCCGCGCGACGTGGGGTGCTTATAGTGAGGCGGCGGGCGGGCGTCAAGCGTTGAATCGGCGCCCGGCCGCATTCTTTTGAAGGCAGCTTCAGGCCGCGGAAACCGGGGCTTTGCCTTGTGGAAAATCGACCGCCCAGGTGCCTGTGCGCTCGGTCTTGTGGATCCAGCCGCCGCCCAGAACCCGTGCCGTGTCGTCGTCTGAATCGAAGAAAACGCAGGCCTGACCGGGGGCAACGCCGGTCTCGCCGTTGCCGAGATCGACAAAGGCCTTGCCGTTGAGGATGCGTAGGGTGGCCGGTGCCGGCGGACGGGTGGAGCGGACCTTGGCGAAAAGCTCGATCTCGTCGCCTTCGTCCAGCGGCTGGTCGCCGATCCAGTTCATTTCCCGAAGCAGGATGGAATGGGTCGCCAGCGCTTCGCGCGGGCCGACCACCACCCGGCGCTGGTCCGGATCCAGACGGACCACGTAGAGCGGTTCGCCGGTCGCAACGCCAAGGCCACGGCGCTGGCCGATGGTGTAATGGATGATGCCGTCGTGATCGCCCAGCACCCGGCCATCCATATGGACGATCTGACCGGGCTCGGCCGCATTGGGGCGCAGCTTGCGGATGACTTCCGCATAATCGCCGTTCGGCACGAAGCAGATATCCTGGCTGTCCGGCTTGGTGGCGACCGAAAGGCCGAATTCGGCCGCAAGCTCGCGCACCTTCGCCTTCGGCATGCCGCCGAGAGGGAAGCGGATGAAGTCGAGCTGGTCCTGCGTGGTGGCAAAGAGGAAATAGCTCTGGTCGCGGTCGAGATCGGCCGGGCGGTAGAGCGCACGCTTGTTGCCCTGCTGGTGCGAGCGCACGTAATGGCCGGTTGCCAGCGCGTCGGCACCAAGGTCCCTTGCCGTCTTCAGAAGGTCGGTGAACTTGACGGTCTGGTTGCAGGACACGCAGGGGATCGGCGTCTCGCCGGCAATATAGCTGTCGGCGAAGCGGTCCATGACCTGCTCCTTGAAGCGGCTTTCGTAATCCAGGACGTAATGGGGAATGCCGATCTTTTCCGCTGCGCGGCGGGCGTCGTGAATATCGACGCCGGCGCAGCAGGACTTGGCCTTCGAGACCATGGCACCGTGATCGTAAAGCTGCAGGGTGACGCCGATCACGTCATAACCTTCCGCCTTCATCAGGGCGGCGACGACCGAGCTGTCGACACCGCCCGACATGGCGACGACGACGCGCGTGTCTTCCGGGCGGCCGGGCAGATCCAGACTGTTTCGCATCAAGAAGTCTTCCAGAAATCTTCGGCCGATCGCACGGGCATTCCGCTCTGGCCGGACGCATACCCGATACGGGGTATCATCCCTGCCGACCGCGCCCAATGACACGGCGGCGATCTGAGGCCTATTCAAAGTTGGCGGCACTATACAGATAAGGCCCGGCAAAGCCAATTGCTTCCCCCGCATGGCAGGCACGCTTTGCCCGACCGGCAAAGCTTGCCGCCTAAAATGCGGGGGTGGCAATTGGTGCATACAAAGAAACATAACGATTTCAGTAGCTTGAATAAAATCTTCTGTTTGGCCCGATGTTTGCTTTCAACTTCGGTGACGCAGTGTGCCTGTTTCAGGCGGGCAAGGAACTGGGGGCAAATGTGCTGCCAATTGGACTGACAACGGATGTATCTGCCGCGGCCCTGGCCGCAGGTGCCGGTGGTGTTTCCGCAGGCGGGCTCGGGCTGCAACCCGCTGGACCGGGAGCCGGTTCTGCGGCGGCGGGTGCAAAGGGATCCGGATTTGCGAACGAACTGAAAGCTGTCGCCGGTCCGGGTGCAGCTCAGGAAGTGTCCGGTACAGGCAAGGGCGTTCCTGCAGCCGATGTGGGCGTGGAAGCGCTGGCTGCAGCGCCGCGGCCGTCTGTTCGTCCAGCCGTCGTGGACGGCGCGGCTGAAGTCGCAGTGCCGACGCAGCCAGACGGATTTCCGGTGCCGAAGGGCGACATTGTCACTGGCTCCAAGCAGGCTCGTCCTGCGACGAACGACACTGCCGGCATCCCCGAACCCAAATCGGCTGAAGGGCAGACAGGCGTACTGGCAGATGTTCCGGCGGGCGAACTGGCAGATGTTCCGGCCGAGACGGCCTTTGCTGCTGTCGTTCTGCCGTTTGAAGTGCTGCCGGCAGTCGTCACCTCACAAAGTGGTGAAGCTGTCGCCGCGGCCCTCCCTGGAGGCGGTGCTCTGCCTTCCGGTGGTGCCGTGCCCGCAGCAGTTCCGCCTGCAGCCTCGGGAGTTCCGGTAGGTGCAGGAGTGCCAGCAGCCACGGGAGCGCCGGCGACCCTGCCTGGCACAGCCGGAGAAACGGCGCCCTTGCCGTCCGGTGCAGGCGCTGGCGGTCAGGCCGAAGCCGGTGCAGCTGCAAATGGACAGAACACGGCAGCGGGTGCCGGTGCCCAGGTGTCTGGTGTTCAGGGCGCACAGGTAACGGGCGCTCAGGTAACGGGCGCAGCCGCGCCCGCGGCCGACGGTCCCCGGACGGTGCCTGTCGCCAAGGACCGGCGCTGGCAAAACGAACTGCCGCAGGAATTGCGGGCGCAAACCTATGTTCCGGCACGCAGCGCAGCCGCGGCGCCGGTTGCCGGTCAGCCCGCAGCAACGCGGCCGGATATCGGGACAGAAGGTCTGCGGATTGCCGACAGACTTCCTGCCCCCGTCCCCGGTAACGCCGCAACCGGCCCTGCTGCTGCAAACGTCGCGGGTGTGGCTGCCGCATCCTCCGGAAATGCCGAGGCTGTGACCGCCGCAGTGGCGGCCGGGTTCAGTGCAGCGAAGCCGGCGGTCGTTGCCGATGGGGGAGCTGCTCAGAACCAGGGCCAGGCCGGTGGACAGGACACCGTTTCAGGTGCCGCCGCACAGCCGGCCGCCTCCGCTTCGGTGCCGGCGGATGCACCCGCCGGGCAACCGTTGACCATGGCCGTTGTTGGCAAATCCGCAGATGCTGCCGGGGAGGCGGCGGCTTCAGCGGGCGCGAACGGCAAGTCCGCGCCGCTGACGGCCTCCGGAGCGCCTGCCCAGACGGTCACGGCGCAAGTGCCGGCCGAAAGCACAAGTCAGCTTCAGGTCCTTGCGCCGAGGCAGGAAGGCGCCGTGCCGGTTTCCGCGCTGCCTGAGGAACAGGCGAGTGCAGATGGTGCCGATGCTGGCGCCGTCACGGTCAAGTCCGGACTTCAGGACGACACCGGCCGGGCCGGCCAGTCGGCCCTGGAAAGGATCGGACTGGATAATTCCGACGGCGGTCAGGCACCGGCCGGCCGGCCGGCCAGCCCTGCCGTCGCCGCACCAATTGCGGCCGCAACTGCTGCGGCCGATGTGGCTGACGACGATGCGGATCTTGCCGTTACCAGGCTGACGCCGGGGGGAGCCGGTGAACTCGGCGCGGCCACCGTGCGCGGCGGCGACATGAGCGGGGCGGTGCGGACCGAAAGCCTGCAGACGCCGAACCAGACCCAGTCTGCCCATGTGTCGACCCAGGTTGCCGCGGAAATCGCCCGCAATCTGAAAAACGGCCAGACCCGCTTCCAGATGCGCTTCGATCCGCCGGAACTCGGCCGTGTCGAGGTTCACATGAAGGTCAACTCCGACGGCAGCGTGCATACGCACCTGATTGTCGACCGGCCGGAAACACTGGACATGTTCCTGCGTGACCAGCGCGGGCTGGAGCGGGCTCTGGAAAATGCCGGGCTGACAGCAGATTCCGAAAACATGCAGTTTTCCCTGAAGCAGGACGGCAACCGCGACTTCGCTTCGGGTAACGACCAGTCCGGCGTTCAGGCAGCAGGACAGGGTGGCAGCGGACCCGGGGAAGCGGATGAAGCCGATCCGGTGGCGGAGGATATCGTCAGGTTGACACTTGCGCGCCAGCGCGGCGGCCTGGACATGAAAGTCTAACGGGGCGCGTTCCGCTCCAGGAGTTTTAAGATGACGACGGTTTCTTCAACGTCCGGAACATCGACACAGACAAGCAGCTCCACCGGCTCGGCAGGGCTGATCGCGGACTACAATCTGTTCCTCCGAATTCTGACGACACAGATCCAGAACCAGGATCCGCTCGATCCGCTGGATTCTGCCGAATATACCAACCAGCTGGTGCAGTATTCGAATGTCGAGCAGTCGATCAAGCAGAACCAGAACCTGGAAGCAATCATCGCGACGCTGCAAAGCAGCACCAGCATGAATTATGTCAGCTATATCGGCAACGAAGTCACGGCGGATGCATCCACCACGACGCTGTCGGGCAGCAAGGCCAGCTGGAGCTACGAAGTTGCGGAGGATGCGACAGGCACCTTCGAGATCCGCAACTCAAGCGGGGCGGTGGTCTATAGCGGCGATGTCGAGCTGGACAAGGGCGACGGGACGTTCAACTGGAACGGCCAGACGGACAGCGGCCAGCAGGCGGTCAACGGCCTCTATACGATCTCCTTCAACGTGAAGGACGCGTCCAGCCGGCCGGAAACGGTCAAGACGACTGTCTCCGGCATTGTCGACAGCGTCGACTGGTCGAGCGGCGAGGCGGTGCTGAAGGTCGGAAGCCAGGAATTCCCGGTCAGCTCCGTCGTTTCGGTTGCTCGTCCGTCCTGACGGAAGCAAACCGGCTTGGCATTTGCCGTTTAACGCCCCGGAGTGTCTCCGGGGCGTTTGTTTTGGTTGGCTAACGCTGCCAGCGATGTCACCGGGCGATAGCACGATGCCTGGCCCGGTCTGCGGCATTGCGCGAGCCCTGAGTGCTTCCAGCCGTCCTACCTGATAAAATTTCACATGTTCGTTCAGCAATCTCCCGGTTGCCACCGTGGCTTGAGAGAGCTGTTCGCCGGCTCAAAAAAATTTCCGGCCAAGCCCTCGCGGATCGGCGCAGGTTTTGCGCGCGGTCGAATTGCCTTGCAATTTGCGAGGGTTGGTCGTTTTGGTTAACAAAATGATATATAGCTATTTAGAATTGAAGTGTTTCTTTTTGTATTTTCCTAAATATCATTCACTAAATTTAGATTTTATAGTTAATAAAAATACAATTTTGCTTTAGGCGTTTGTTAAGCGTCCTCTTGTAGTCTCAAAATCAACCTTGGTCATGGTTAGTGTGAGAGTACAATGACCGAACAGATTCGTTCGCGTGTTAAATATGTCATCGGACCGGACGGGAGCCCGCTTACCATAGCGGACCTACCCCCGACCTCGACGAAACGGTGGGTCATCCGCCGCAAAGCCGAAGTGGTCGCCGCTGTTCGCGGTGGTCTCCTGTCTCTGGAAGAAGCCTGCCAGCGTTATACGCTGACGGTGGAGGAGTTCCTCTCCTGGCAGAGCTCTATCGAAAAACATGGTCTTGCAGGTTTGCGGGCGACACGGATCCAGCAGTACCGGAATTGATCCGGGCATCCGTAAAAGGCGCAAATCGGTGCGCATGGAAAGGGTCGGCTCTGCCGGCCTTTTTATTTGTCCGGAGTTTGCCGTGATTTGATTTGGGGGCATTCGGGTTCCCGCCGCGGAACTTATCCAAAAATTAATGGGGTAGGCAGTTTTTCCCCACCTCAGTTGCGAAATGCATTAACAGAAACCGCAGAAAACCGCCGACGAACTGCCCTGGTAAAGGTTTTGTTAACCACTTGTTAACCACCCGGGCGGCAAATTTTGCCCATCGAAGGTGTGGCATGCCTAGCCGACTCCAATAATAACGGCAAGGACATGTTTCCAGATGCGGGCGGGCATTCGTGAGCGGACTGACTGAATTCATAAAAACACTGGGACCGGCGCGGATCGCGGCGATGGGGGCGGTTGCCGCCATCCTGATCGGTGTCTTTGCCTTCATCATCTTCCGGGTCACGGCGCCGCAGATGACGACGCTCTACAACGAGCTGACCCTTGAGGACTCCGCTGCCATCGTCACCCAGCTGGAAAGCCAGGGTGTGCAGTTCGATCTGGCGCGGGAAGGCGCGACCATCCTGGTGCCCAAGGAGCAGGTCGCGCGGCTGCGCATGCAGCTGGCCAGCGAAGGCCTGCCGACCGGCGGCTCCATCGGCTATGAAATCTTTGACCGCAGCGACACGCTCGGCGCCACCAGCTTCGTCCAGAACATCAATCACCTGCGCGCCATGGAAGGCGAGCTGTCCCGCACGATCGGGTCCCTGGACCGTATCCGGGCCGCCCGCGTGCATCTGGTGATCCCGGAAAAGCAACTCTTCCAGAAAGACCGCCGTCCGCCGTCGGCTTCCATCGTGCTCAACGTGCGCGGTGCGCTGGGGCCCGGTGAAATCCGCGCCGTGCAGCATCTTGTGGCAACCGCCGTCGACGGACTGGATCCGGATCGCGTCTCCATCGTCGACGAAAGCGGCCGCCTGCTGGCATCGGGAGCGGGCGGGGACGAAGACGGCATTCTGTCCACGTCGCTACAGGAGCGGACCGTCGAGGTCGAAGGCCGCCTGCGCAACCAGATCGAGGAAATCCTGAATTCCGTCGTCGGTCCGGGCCGCGCCCGCGTCCGCGTCAATGCGGAAGTCGACTATAACCGCCTGACCGAAACCACCGAGACCTTCGATCCGGAGGGGCAGGTGGTCCGCTCCACACAGACCAAGGAAGAAGCTTCCTCCAATCTGTCGCGGAACGGCCAGGTGACGGTTGCCAACCAGTTGCCGAACGCGGATGCCGATCAGGGCGGTGGCGACCGCGATACCGCCACGCTGACCGAGGAGATCGTCAATTACGAGATCTCCCGCGCCACACGGACTGAAGTTGTCGAGGCAGGCCAGGTGAAACGTCTGTCGGTCGCCGTGCTTGTCGACGGCACTTATCAGCCCGACGGCAATGGCGGCAGTACCTATACGCCGCGTGCGCAGGAAACCCTCGACCGGATCGCCGTGCTGGTTCGCTCCGCCGTCGGTTTCGATGCCGAGCGTGGCGACGTCGTCGAAGTGGTCAACCTGCAGTTCGCGCTGCCGCCGCAGGATGATCTTCTTGCCGAATCCGACAATCTCTTTGACTTCACCCGGGACGACATCGTTCGCTTCTCCGAACTCGGCGTGCTGTTCGTGATTTCCGTGATGCTGCTGCTCTTCGTGGTACGGCCGCTGCTGCGCCGCATCGTGACACCGGAAGAAAAACAGCCGCAGGAACTGATGATCGGGCCGGACGGCACCCTGGTGATCGAGACCGAAGTGCCGAAGGAAGAGCCCAAGGAAGACGAGTTCGTGATCGAGTGGCTGGAACAGGCCAAACAGGAAGGCGCGATGCAGGCCAGCTCGATCACCAAGGTGGGTGACATGATCAAGGACCATCCGACCGAGGCGGTGACCATCGTCCGCGGCTGGCTGGATGAGCAGGCGGCCTGATGGTAAGCGATCAACTCCAGAAACAGCTCAAGGTCAGCGCCGAGCATGAGGACCGGGAGCTCAAGGGTGCAGAGCGGGCGGCGGTGCTGCTGCTGGCGCTCGGCGAGCAGCACGGCGCGCCGATCTGGGAAAAACTCGACGAAATCGAGGTGCGCCAGGTGTCCGCGGCGATGGCCAATCTCGGCCCCGTCACGCCGACAATGCTGGAAAATCTCTTCAAGGATTTCGTTCGCCGGGTGACGTCCAAGGGGGCGCTCACCGGCAACGTCGACGCGACCGAGCGTCTGCTCTCCAGTTTCCTGTCCGGGGACAAGGTCTCCATCATCATGGAGGAAATCCGGGGACCTGCCGGCCGCAACATGTGGGAGAAGCTTTCCAACGTCCAGGAAAACGTTCTCGCCAACTACTTGAAGAACGAATACCCGCAGACCGTTGCGGTGGTGCTGTCGAAGATCAATTCCGACCATGCCGCACGCGTCCTCGGAATCCTGCCGGAAGAGCTGGCGCTGGAAGTCGTCAGCCGCATGTTGCGCATGGACGCGGTGCAGAAGGAAGTCCTGGAAAAGGTCGAGCAGACGCTGCGCGTCGAATTCATGTCGAACCTCACCAACACCTCGCGGCGCGACAGCCACGAGATGATGGCGGAGATCTTCAACAATTTCGACCGGCAGACCGAAGCGCGTTTCCTGGCAGCGCTAGAAGAGGACAACCGCGAGGCCGCGGACAGGATCAAGACCCTGATGTTCACCTTCGACGACCTTTTGAAACTCGACGCGGCCAGTGCTCAGACACTGTTGCGCCACGTCGAAAAGGACGCTCTTGCCATTGCCCTCAAGGGCTCCACGGATTCTGCGCGCACCTTCTTCTTCGGCAACATGTCCTCGCGCGCCGCGAAGCTTCTGCAGGACGACATGGATTCGCTCGGGCCGGTGCGTCTGCGTGACGTCGACGAGGCCCAGACGGGCATGGTGAACAAGGCCAAGGACCTGGCGGCCAAGGGCGAGATCATGATCTCCAAGTCCAAGGGTGAGGATGAAATTATCTACTGATGCGGCAATCGGCAGGCACTTACAGCAGAATGGGCAGCATGACCAACCCGTCGAAATTTCTGTTCAACACCGACTTCTCCGAACCGGAGGAGCCGGAGGTGGTCGCACCGCCTGAACCGGAAATCCCGATGATGCCGGTCGCACAGCACGAAGAAATCCTGAAGAAAGCCAGGGCCCAGGCTTTCGAGGAAGGCCGGGTCAAGGCATTGCAGGACCTGCAGACCAAGCAGGAGACGCTGCTGACACAGGAAGTCGGCCGGCTGATAGGGGTCGTCGGAGATGTTCTGCAGACCCTGGACGAACAGAACGCCGTGCGCGAGAAAGATGCCATCAGCCTCGCATTTCTTGTGGCTAGACGCCTGTGCGCCCATCTGATCGCCCGCCAACCGCTGGCCGAGACGGTGGCTTTGGTGTCAGAATGCCTGGGACCGCTGCGCAAGGCGCCGCACCTGGTCATTCGCATTGCCGAAAAGGATGTCGAGGCCTTGAAGGCGCAAGTGGACCCGATCATTCACGAGAAGGGTTTCGAGGGCCGCCTCGTGATCCTGGGCGAACCCGATATCGGCCGCGGCGATTGCCATATCGAATGGGCCGATGGCGGCATCAGGCGCGACCGGAAGGCCATCGAGGCAGAAATCGACGGCAGCATCCGCGCTTACCTGCGGACGCGCAACAGCGAAAATCGCAAGATCCCGTCCGATGCGTCGGCGGAAAAGGATACTGACGTATGAGCGAGGAACAGGACCACAACATTCCGCTCGACGAGCTGGAAGCTCCGCAGCGCCATGTCGACGACAACGAGCCGCACGGTCCGCAATCGGCTGCGGACCTTGAAGCGGTCTTCGATGTCCCGGTTCGCATCTCGGCGGTACTCGGGCATTCCCGGATGCACGTGTCGGACCTTTTGAAGCTGGCCTCCGGCACGGTGCTGGAGCTCGACCGCAAGGTCGGCGAGGCCATCGATATTTACGTGAATGACCGCCTGGTTGCGCGCGGCGAAGTCGTCCTTGTGGAGGACAAGCTCGGTGTGACAATGACGGAAATCATCAAGACGGATCGATAGGAAAATAGCGGATGCGTCTGTTAATTGTCGGAACCCTTGGCGGCCAGTTGACCACGGCGTCGAAGATCGCGATGCAGGGCGGTGCCCAGGTCACCCATGCCGACGACATCGAGGGGGCGCTGAGGGTGCTCAGGTCCGGCCGCGGCGCCGATCTCCTGATGGTCGAGGTTCATCTCGACATTGCCGGCCTCATTCAAAAGCTCCAGAACGAGCGCGTTCATGTTCCCGTTGTCGCCTGCGGCGTCGAGACGGACGCCCAGGCTGCGGTCTCCGCGATCCGGGCCGGGGCAAAGGAATATATCCCGCTGCCGCCGGATCCGGAGCTGATCGCAGCGGTCCTCGCCGCAGTTGCCCAGGAACGCGGCGACCTGATCTACCGTGACGATGCGATGGCATCGGTGGTCAAGCTTGCGGAGCAGGTGGCGCCCTCCGAGGCCTCGGTCCTGATCACCGGCGAATCCGGCACGGGCAAGGAAGTCATCGCCCGCCACGTGCACAAATGCTCCAACCGGGCCTCCAGGCCGTTCATCTCCATCAATTGTGCCGCCATACCCGAGCATCTCCTGGAATCGGAACTCTTCGGCCACGAGAAGGGCGCCTTCACGGGTGCCGTCGCGCGCCGTATCGGCAAGTTCGAGGAAGCCGACGGCGGCACGCTGCTGCTCGATGAAATCTCCGAAATGGACGTGCGCCTGCAGGCGAAGCTCCTGCGCGCGATCCAGGAGCGCGTGATCGACCGTGTCGGCGGGACACGGCCGGTGCCGGTCAATATCCGGATCCTGGCAACGTCCAACCGCGATCTTGCCGAAAGCGTGCGTCAGGGCCATTTCCGCGAAGATCTGCTGTTCCGCCTCAACGTGGTGAACCTGAAGCTGCCGGCCCTGCGCGAGCGCCCGGCGGACATCATGGAACTCGCCCAGTTCTTCATCAAACACTATTCCGATGCCAATGGCGTTGCGGTCCTGCCGCTTTCCGTCGAGGCGCGCCAGGCACTGATAGCCAATCCGTGGCCGGGCAACGTGCGCGAACTGGAAAACACGATGCACCGGGCGGTGCTGCTGGCCTCCGGTGCCGAAATCGGCGTCGAGGCGATCCGCATGCCCGACGGCACACCGCTGACGGTCTCCAAGGGCGCGGCGGAACGCGCGGCCCTGACCGCCGAAGCGGTGACACGCTCCTTTGTCGGGCGGACTGTTGCCGATGTGGAGCGCGACCTCATTCTCGATACGCTGGACCATTGCCTCGGCAACCGGACCCATGCAGCGAAAATTCTGGGTATCTCAATCCGCACGCTGCGCAACAAGCTGAATCAATATACCGATGAAGGTGTAAGTGTTCCCGCGCCCGGCGAGGCGAGGGCCTGAGACCGAATTGAGTAACGTGTAGGGAGCGCGCCGCCGGGAAACCGGCCGCGGTGCCCGCAGGAAACCGGAAGCAGAATGTCGGATACGGCAGCAGGCGGAGACGGCGGGGCGAAAGGCCCCGCACCGGAACAGAGAGCAGCCGCCCCGGCAGCGGGGACTGGCGTTTCCGGCCTGCCCAGCTTCCGGGAAATCTTCGACACCCTGCGCCGTGGCGACGTCGGCCTTGCCACCGGCATCCTGGTGATCCTCACCCTTCTGATCCTGCCGATGCCGCCGGTGATGCTGGACACGTTCCTGGCGGTGTCGATCATCTTTTCCGTCATGATCCTGATGACCGGCCTCTTCATCCAGAAGCCGCTCGAGTTCTCGTCCTTCCCAACCGTTCTCCTCATCGCGACCATGCTCCGGCTCGGTCTGAACATCGCGTCGACACGGTTGATCCTGGCGAACGGCCACGAGGGAACGGCGGCGGCCGGCAACGTCATCCAGTCCTTCGGCAATCTTGTCATGGGCGGGAATTTCGTCATCGGGATCATCGTTTTCGCCATCCTGGTGATCGTGAACTTCGTCGTCATCACCAAGGGTTCCGGGCGTATTGCGGAAGTCGCGGCGCGCTTCACCCTGGACGCCATGCCGGGCAAACAGATGGCGATCGACGCGGATCTGTCCGCCGGGCTTATCGACGAGGCGGAAGCCAAGTCCCGCCGCAAGGCACTGGAAGATGAAAGCTCCTTCTTCGGTGCCATGGACGGTGCCTCGAAATTCGTGCGTGGCGACGCGATCGCCGGGCTGCTGATCACCTTCATCAACATCCTCGGCGGTATCTTCATCGGTGTCGCCCAGATGGAGCTGAGTTTCTCCGAGGCGGCCAACAACTATACGCTGCTCACCATCGGCGACGGCCTGGTTTCGCAGATCCCGGCGCTGATCGTCTCGACGGCTGCAGGTCTGCTCGTGTCCAAGGCCGGTGTGCATGGGGCGGCCGACAAGGCACTGGCGAGCCAGTTCACCGGATATCCCAAGGCCCTCGGCATGTCGGCCGCGGTGATGGTTATCCTGGCGCTCCTGCCCGGCATGCCGATGATCCCGTTCTTCGGCCTTGCCGGCCTTGCCGGCTATCTCGCCTATTCGGTCGGAGCGAAGAAGAAGAAGGAAGCGGCGAAGGCCGAGATGATCAAGGCGGTGGAAGACGCGCCGAAGCCGCCGCCCGAGCCGCCGATCACCGACGCCCTGAAGATGGACGAGCTCCGGATCGAACTCGGCTACGCGCTGCTGCCGCTGATCAACGGCAGGGCGACCGGAGAGAACGACGTCCTGACCGAGCAGATCAAGGCGCTGCGCCGTCAGATCGCGGGCGACATGGGTGTGATCATGCCGCCGGTGCGTATCCTCGACAATATCCAGCTCGGCGCCAATGACTACGTCATCAAGGTCAAGGAAGTCGAGGCCGGCCGCGGCGTGCTATATCCGAACCATTTCATGGTCATGGATCCAGCCGGCGGCCAGGTGAAGCTGCCCGGAACCCATACAACCGAACCGACCTTCGGCCTGCCGGCTACCTGGGTGGAAGCGCAATACCGCGAGGATGCGTCCCTGCGCGGCTATACGGTGGTCGATCCGGCAACGGTGCTGTCGACGCACCTGACCGAAACCATCAAGGCCAATATCAGCGAACTCCTGACCTACGGCGACGTTCAGAAACTCCTGAAGGAACTGAAGGGCGAGCAGGCCAAGCTGGTGGAGGATCTGGTGCCGTCGCAGATCACAGTTTCCGGCGTCCAGCGCGTGCTGCAGACCCTGCTCGGCGAGCGCATTTCGGTGCGCGATCTCGGCACCATCCTGGAAGGCGTGTCGGAAGCAACCGGCATGACCCGCAACACCGACCACATTGCCGAACATGTGCGCATGCGGCTCGGCCGCCAGATCTGTGCGGCGAACCTGGCGCCCGGCGGCTATCTGCCGCTGATCGCGCTGTCGCCGCAATGGGAGCAGGCGTTCCTGGAATCCATCATCGGCGAGGGCGACGACCGCCAGCTCGCCATGCAGCCCAGCAAGCTGCAGGAATTCGTCGGCAGGGTGCGCGATGCCTTCGAGCAGGCCGCCCAGCAGGGCGAGGTTCCCGTGCTTTTGACTTCGCCGCAGACACGGCCCTTCGTGCGCTCCATCGTCGAGCGCTTCCGCGCCCACACCACCATCATGAGCCAGGCGGAAGTCCATCCGCGCATCAAGCTGAAGACGATCGGCTCGATCTGAGAAGAATTTTGGTTATCTTGAGACAATCAGCCGATCAAATGCGACTGCAACTTGAACTGGTGTCCAAGCAGCCTCGGTCGATGGCTGCGAAAACGTCAATAGCCATAGTGACCTTTAAATTCCTTCAGTAAGTTTTTATAAAGTTCCGAGTACATATTTCCGCAATATTTTGTGGTTCTTTCGCCGATACTTTTGCATTTTGGATCTGCTTGATCATGTAATCCGATATAAAAATCGATCATATGAAAGAAAAGATCCTCTGTAAGTCCTCCTGCATTTTCTTCCGCGAATTCTCGGACTTCTCTATAGTATTCGTCGCAGAAATCAGGTGATCGATTTTGTCGCCAAGAGCGCGCACATATTTCGAAATTTGTGTCACCAGAGAACCGATTAGGCATGAATTTTGCCAACACCGCTAGATTTTGCTCTGGTGTTAATGGGACAACGTCTGCTTTAGAATTGGAGTTAACAACAGACAGACCAAATAGTATCGCGGTCAAGAAAAGCCTGAAACGGTGTTCTGACGAAGGGATGAAAAGCAATTTCATATCAATTTTCGATCGCTTGGCACTCTTCCTGATTAATGGTGGAATGAACCAGCGTGACGCAAGTCAGTCTAAACTTTTTTCCCCAGCGCTTACTCTCCATGCCTCAGACCACCAGATTGATCCGCGCCATGGCGGCGGTCTGGCTGGAATAGGTGCCGAGCCGGCCCTGGTTCTGCAAGACGAAGAGGGCGCTTGCCTGGGAGGCCTGGGTATTGGCGACCTGCATGGCATAAGCCATGTTGCTCAGCTGATCGAACCGCTTTTCTGCTGCCTGCCGTCGCTTGGCCCATGCCTTGTTATAGGTCGCCCAGGACGTCCTGGTGCGATTGCTGTAACGGTTCTGGGAGCCCTTCTGGGTATAGTTGCCGATAGACGACATGGGTGTGCCTTTTCCTAAGACCGAATCAGCATAGCTCCCGGATCTATGAAAAATGGCTTAACGGGATGCCTGGAGGCATGCCGTTACGTTATTTTGTGGTAACTGTCGTTGCTCTGAGGCCTTTATACAGGCCGTTATGCCGTCGGAGGACGGCTCAAACCAGGACGTTGATGCGGGACAAAGCCGCCGTCTGGTTGCCATAGTTTCCAAGGCTGCCCTGGTTTTGCATCACATAAAGCGTATTGGACTGCGAGGCCTGGATGCCGATGGTCGCGAAGGTGTTGGCGATGTTGCGCATCTGCTGCATCTTCTGCGCGGAGCCTTCACGGCGCTGGTTCCAGCCCTTGTTGTAGTCGGACCAGGTCGACTTCCGGCGCGAGCTGAAAGTCTTGTGATAATCCCTCTGGACGTAGTTTCCGACCTTTGCCATGAGCCTCTTTCCCGGATCTGGTCCGACTGTGGCATTTCGTGGTTAATGGCCCGTTAATTTTCCGCAATACGCCATTTGTCCCTTGGTTCGAAAAGAGCGGGCTGCTATCGCCCTTGGCAGGATATTTGAACTTGGGAGAACTTGGGTGACGGACGTGCTGAACCTGGACGGCTATACGGATATTCCCGGCGGCAAGGTCGCCTTCGTGGTGACCTTTCTGGAAATGCTCCAGGCCCCGGAAACACCGCTTGCGCCACCGCGCAGCGACGTCACGCTGGAACGCTGGCATAACCCGGGGATCGACGGCTACCGGAAGCTGTTCCGGGAGGTCGGGGAGGACTGGATCTGGTTCGGACGCCTGACCTATGACGACACCGCACTGGCATCCCTGCTGGCCGAGCCGGCTCGCGAAAACTTTCTTCCGGTGAAGGACGGCAAGCCGATCGGCATGCTGGAGCTGGACTATACAAACCGGCAAGAGCCGGAACTTGCCTATTTCGGTCTGACGCCGGGCGCCATCGGGGGCGGTCTCGGACGCTGGCTGATGTCTGAGGCGCTTGAGATGGTCTGGTCGCGGCCGGAGACGAAACGGTTCTGGGTGCACACCTGCACCGGCGACAGCCCGCAAGCACTGCCCTTCTATCAGGCTTGTGGCTTCAGGCCCTACAAGCGCGCAATCGAAGTGGCGGACGACCCGCGGCTGAAGGGGCTTCTGGGCCAGGAGCGGGCGCCGCATGTGCCGGTGATCGAGTAATACTGCCAGGAAGACCGTTCACGCTTGATCTGGATAAATCGGGAACTTGAAGGCATTGCCACGCTGGCGAAGCTGAGAAGGACCCTCATCCTGAGGAAGCGCGCAAGCGCTGTCTCGAAGGATGGGCCACTTGTTCCGAGTGTGCCGCCCAGCCATCGAAACGGACCTTACGGTCCTCCTCGAGATGAGCAGAAATGAGGTCAGGCGCTCAGCCTGACCCGCTCCGGGAAAGCATCCGCGATGGACTTGCGGTTGGCTTCCAGCACTCCGCGTTCGGTGATGAGGCCTGTGACGAGGCGGGCGGGGGTGACGTCGAAGGCGGGGTTTCCGACGGGAGACCCTTCGGCGACGATCTCGACGGTCTCGATGACACCTGCGGCCGTTCGGCCGGTCATATGGCTGACTTCAGTGCCGCCGCGTTCCTCTATCGGGATCTCGCGCACACCGTCCGACAGGGAGACGTCGATGGTCGGCGAGGGCAGGGCGACGTAGAAGGGCACGTCGTTGTCCTTTGCCGCCAGAGCCTTCAGGTAAGTGCCGATCTTGTTGCAGACGTCGCCGGTCGCCGTGGTGCGGTCCGTGCCGGTGATGACGATATCGACCTCGCCATGCTGCATCAGGTGCCCGCCGGCATTGTCGACGATGACCGTGTGCGGCACGCCGTGATGGCCGAGTTCCCAGGCCGTCAGGAAAGCTCCCTGGTTGCGCGGTCTTGTCTCGTCGACCCAGACATGAACCGGAATGCCGCCGTCGTGGGACATGTAGATCGGCGCCGTGGCCGTGCCCCAGTCGACGGTCGCCAGCCAGCCGGCATTGCAATGGGTCAGGATGTTGACAGGCTCGCCCGGACGCTTGGTGCGCGCCAGGGCGGCGATCAGCTCCATGCCGTGCATGCCGATGGCCATGTTGATGGCGATGTCCTCGTCGCAGATATCGTTGGCGAGGGTGAAGGCGGCTGCCTCGCGGACATCCGGCGCCACCTGGATCAGCGATTTGCGCGCCTTGTCGAGGGCCCAGTGCAGGTTGACCGCAGTCGGGCGCGTTTCGAGCAGGGCCGAGCAGGCGGCGTGCAGATTGTCGTCGGAGGGATCTGTGCGCATCGCCAGCGCGACGCCATAGGCGGCGGTTGCGCCGATCAGGGGAGCGCCGCGCACCTGCATGACGCGAATTGCGTGAGCCGCGTCCTCCATCGTATGGAGCTTGGCGATCTCGAACGTGAAGGGAAATTTCGTCTGGTCGATGATCTCGACCGAGCCGCCGTCTTCCGCCAGCCAGATCGTCCGGTACTTCTTGCCGTCAACCTTCATGACCTAACCCTCCGGAATGCATCATTTGCCTTTGCATAACCCAATATCAGGCCGGGTGGCCAGTACTGCCTTGCTGGCTTGAGGTCAAAAAATGCCTTAATCTTCGTTAACCATATCCGGATCGCCGGTGGATAGCGTGTACGGGAAAGCCGTGCGGCTGTTTCCCTCCGGCGAGAGTCAGTTAAGACTTGATTCACCAAAGGCAGTGCAACGGAGTCGTCAGTACCCCATGTCTGAGATGCAGGATAACGTCGTTCCCCATACGCGCATGCGGTCCCTGCGCGATGCGATCCGCAAGGTTCAGCTCGGTGAAGTCGAACGCTCGGACGTGGTGGTTGAACTGCAGGAGACCGAACGGGCCCGTCTCGACATGCTCGCCGACGAGCTCAAGGACGTCTTCAAGGAAATTCCGGAAGACGACGACCAGTTTTCTCTTCAGATCATTTCCGGCTCGACGCCGCGCCTTTGGATTGACGCCACCAGCCATGTGGCCGTCGGTGGTGACCGGCGCACCTACCGTTTCCTGAAGGATACGCGCCTTGGCCGCGTCGTCATCCTGGAAACCGCCAATATCGACGACATGGCCGACTGCCTGACCGAATATATCGCCGAACGCGTTCTGGAGCGGGAAAAAGCGCTGGAAGGCGACTGGCTCAACAACCGCCTGCGGCAGGTCGCGATGGACAGCAAGGTGGTCCGGGTTCGGGAAAACCGCACGCCGCTGCTGGCAGTCGCAGGCGCCTTCGGCGTCGGCCTCGCCTTCGGCGTCGTCGGCCTGATCGCCTTTGCCTGGTTCGCTAATCCGGTTTGATGTCCTGAAAAGTCAGGACCTCGGTGTCGCGCCGGACAAGCGAAGCGCAGATCCGGGGCCTGCTCGCCGTACTGCTTGCTGAAGCTACAGGTTCAGTTTCAGGCCACTTGCTCGATCCCAAGGCCCTGGAAGCGAGTGGCCCCGGTTCCCGTTTCACGCGTCCGCGGTGACACTGAGTTTCCCCTTTGAAGCCGCGAAATGAACCCGTCTGTCAGCGGAAACGGCTGAAAGACCAGATACGGTTTCATCGGCTCCCCGGTATTTCCACCTCTCGTTCCACCAGCAGCGTCACCGGTTTGTTCGGTGCGGCAAAGCCGTGTTCTTCCATGCGGCAGGTCCAGCCCGCATTGGTCTTCTCGATCCGGAACAGATTGTAGCGGGCAGCCGGCTTCTTGCCGCCGGGGGCGCTGGTGGCCGAGGGGACACCGACAACCGGGACAGGGCCGTGCGGCCCTTCGATTGCCTCGAAACTGTCGACGTGGGTGTGGCCGTGCAGGATAAGCTCCGCGCCGGCGCGCTTGACGACGGCACGCACGCGTGATGCATCCGACAAGCGCTTGTGCCAGCCGGTCGCTTTCTTGAAGGGCGGGTGATGCAGCATGACAACCCGGAACAATCCTTCCCGGCCGAGATCCTCCAGAATGCTCCTCAGGCGCTTGCTCTGCCGGCTGCCGACGTGACCCGTTGCGAACCAGGGCGCGCTGGCCCGGCCCGTGGTGACACCGACGAGGGCGACCCCGTCGCGCTTGCGCACATAGGGAAAGGTTGCTTCGGAACCGGTCTTTACGGCCGGAAGCGTGGCTGTTGCACCATCGCCGCACATATAGGGCCACCAGGCGGCACGGGCGCGGCGCACCGCACCTGGGACATAGGCATCGTGATTGCCGGGGACGACGGAAACATTCTCCGGATCGCCGATCTCTTCCAGCCACGTACGGGCGCCGGTGATTTCCAGAGGCAGGGCAATATTTACGAGATCGCCGGTGACCGCGATATGGTCCGGTGCCTGGGCCTGCATGTCCTCTACCAGCTGCTCCAGATAGCTGCCACCCATGATCTTGGAGCGGTTGCGGCGCCAGTTCAGGTAGCCGAGGATGCGCTTGGAAAAGAGCTGGAGGAGCTTGGGATCCGGCAGGGGCCCCAGATGCGGATCGGAGATATGCGCGAGTTTGAACATGGCGCGCATCTTCAAAACGAAAGGCGCCGCGTCAAGGGGAAATGACGCGGCGCCTGTTTAAACGGGCTTGGATCCTGGCCGGGTCCGGCTTCTGCGCCGGTCGCCTTTTCGCCGCATGGCAGCGCAAGCGGGCTATCGGTGGGTGTTGTCAGCGGAGCGCGTCGAAACGCACAGCATCGCGCCAGCACCTTGCGAAGCGGACCCGGATCGGAGACTGGCTTCTACCCGATCCTCTGGCCCGATCCCCTGGCCCGATCCCTTCGCCGGCCTCAGTTGGTCGGGAAGGTCGTCAGGGCTGCGACGACGCGCGGGTTGGTCAGGTCAACGGCCGGCTTCCACTGGAAGTGGCTACGGTTGCGGCGGCGTTTGCCGAAGAGAGCGTTCAACATTTTCTTTTCCTTCAGGTTCGGGCGGTCGGAAGGGCTGCCCTCGAATTCATCAAGTTGCACGATATATATGCAGTCCCGGCCTAAAGGAGGAGCGTTATTCCAAGAGGGCTGCCCTGCGCGGAATGCATGGGTTAATTAAGTTTTACTTCATGTTCGGAATGGCTACCTTTCAGGCCATGCTGAAGATTCTCGCCCTTTTGCCGAAGCCCGTGACCAAGCGCCTGATCCAGGGGATCGGCCTCGTGCGCAACCCTTTCACACTCGGCGTCAGGGTGATCGTTGAGGATGGCGACGGGCGCGTGCTGCTGGTCCGGCACAGCTATCTGCCCGGCTGGTATCTGCCGGGCGGCGGGGTCGACAAGGCCGAGACGATGGCGGAGGCTGCCTGCCGGGAAGTCCTGGAGGAAGCGGGGATCCAGCACCAGGAGCTGCCGCGGCTGCTCGGTATCTTCCTGAACGAGGAGGCGACGGGCCGCGACCATGTCGGGCTCTACCATCTGACGGCCTGGCGCGCGGGGGAAAATTACCTCGGTGCAAACGCGGAGATCGTCGAGGCGGCGTTTTTTGGCCTGGACAGCCTTCCCGATGAGCTCAGCTCTGCGACAGCGCGGCGGCTTGCGGAATTCAGGGCCGGAACCTTTGCCGGCGGCGGCAGGTGGTAAGGCTGCCGCCGCTGGCTGTCTCTGACTTTCAGCGTCTGAGTATCAGGCGGCTGCCTTGAACCGGTCGCGGTTGTGTGGCCGGGCAAAGTCCAGCGCCGGGCCGGCGGGAATGATCCGGGTCGGGTTCACGCTTTCATGCGAACCGTAATAATGCTGCTTGATGGTCGCCATATCGACGGTACCGGCGACACCCGGCACCTGATAAAGCTCCCGCAGATAGTTGGAGAGGTTCGGGTAGTCCTCGATGCGGCGGATGTTGCATTTGAAATGGCCGACATAGACTGCGTCGAAGCGCACCAGCGTGGTGAAGAGGCGCCAGTCGGCCTCGGTCAGCCGGTCTCCCGCCAGATACCGCTGGCGGCCGAGAAGTTCCTCGAGACTGTCCAGGGTTTCGAAAAGCGCGGTGACCGCTTCCTCATAGGCGTCCTGGGCGGTGGCGAAGCCGGACTTGTAAACGCCGTTGTTGACCGTGTGATAGACGCGCTCGTTGATCTCGTCGATCTGCGCATGCAAATCCTTCGGGTGGAAGTCGAGGCGTGAGCCGGTCAGGCCGTCGAAGGCGGAATTGAACATACGGATGATTTCGGAAGATTCATTGCTGACGATGGTCTGCTGCTGCTTGTCCCAGAGGATCGGCACTGTGGCGCGGCCCGTATAATGCGGGTCCGCCTTGGTATAGACATGCCAGGCGTATTTGGCGCCTGTCACCGGTTCGATCTCGGCAAATTCCCAGCCGTTTTCCAGCATCAGCGGCTGGACGGCCGAAACCGTGATGAGATCTTCCAGGCCTTTCAGCTTGCGGAAGATCAGCGTGCGATGGGCCCAGGGGCAGGCGTAGGAGACGATGAGGTGGTAACGCCCGGCCTCGGCCTTGAAGCCTGCTTCGCCGCTCGGGCCGGCTGAGCCGTCCGCGGTGATCCAGTTGCGAAAGGCTGCGTCCTTGCGCACGAACCGGCCGCCGGTGGATTTCGTGTCGTACCATTGGTCTTTCCAGACGCCGTCTACCAGCAATCCCATGATATGCTCCTGTGTTCTGTCTCTGGAAAGGTTGTGCGCGACGAAGCAAAATCAATCAATTGAATGCTCTGTTCCGCCTCGGTGAACAATGAAGGCGATTGTCCCGTTGCATTGAGGACATTGTGCAAAAAAACGCTGGACCGGACCGGGCATTGCGTGGTAACCGCTTCTCCTCTTTGATGAAATGCCGGGCTGCAGCAGCATCCGGCTTAGGGTGAACGGCAAGAATGACCGCAGGTCTGACGCTCCGACGACGAACCAGCCGACGAGAACTTTCTCGTCCGCACCGTCGCGGCTGACCTGATCCCGGATTTCCCACTTTGTCTCTTCCGGGCTTCTGGCAGGCGCGCTTTGTCACAAAGACTGCTTGCTGGAACCAGCCACATGAAACAGACCACCTGGGTCATCCGGCCCGAAGACACCACAGACAACGATGCCATCGTAGCGCTGCAGGCGGAGGCCTTCGGCCCGGGACGCTTTGCACGGACAGCTTTCCGCATCCGCGAGAATGTCGCCCACCGGCCGGACGTTTCCTTTGTCGGGCTCGCGGGCAAGGACGTTGCCGGGTCCATCCGGCTGACACCCATCACCATCGGCGGAAGGGATGCGCTTCTGCTCGGCCCGCTGACCGTGTCGCCTGATTTCAAGAACCGGGGGCTCGGCAAGGCGCTGATGCGCACGGCGATGGAGGCGGCCGCAACCGCGGGCGACAGGATCGTGCTTTTGGTGGGGGACGCGCCCTACTACAGCCCCTTCGGCTTCCAGCAGGTTCCGCTCGGGCGGATCACCCTGCCCGGACCGGTCGATCCGGCCCGGCTGCTGATCGCGCTTCTGAACGACGGCGACCTGCCGAGCGGCATGGTGCATGGCGGGGCGTCTGTCCCGGCTCACTGAGGCTGGGGGGAAGCTTTGCGGAGCAAGCGGCCTATCCTTCGAGACGCGCGCAAGCGCGCTCCTCAGGATGAGGTTGAGAGTGGCTGAAAGGGCGTCTGCAACACATTCATCCTCATCCTGAGGAGGCCGTCAGGCCGTCTCGAAGGACAGGCCGCAAACTCCCTCTTTAGCGCCGGCTTCCAGCAGGTCCCGCTGGTCGGATCACGTTGCCTAGCGGCATGGTGCACGGCGGGGCGCCGGTTTCGGTCATCTGAGGCCGGGGCAAAGCTTTTCTGAGCAATCGGCCTATCCTTCGAGACGCCTGGCTTTACCAGGCTCCTCAGGATGAGGTTGAGAGTAGCTGAAAGGGCGTCTGCAACACATTCATCCTCATCCTGAGGAGGCCGTCGGGCCGTCTCGAAGGACAGGCCGCAAACTCCCTCTTTAGCGCCGGCTTCCAACAGGTCCCGCTGGTCGGATCACGTTGCCTAGCGGCATGGTGCACGGCGGGGCGCCGGTTTCGGTCATCTGAGGCCGGGGTAAAGCTTTTCTGAGCAAGCGGCCTATCCTTCGAGACGCGCGCAAGCGCGCTCCTCAGGATGAGGTTGAGAGTAGCTGAAAGGGCGTCTGCAATACATTCATCCTCATCCTGAGGAGGCCGTCAGGCCGTCTCGAAGGATCGGCTGCAAACGTCTTGCTTACCTACCTTCGCGATACCAGGTCAGCGACAGGGCGCCCAGCAGCAGGGCGAGGCCGAGGAGGCCGATCATCAGCGGATAGCGGTCGATGCCGTTCAATACACTGGCCTCTGTCGCCTTGAGGCCGATCCAGCCGTTGCCGGCATAGCTGGCCGAGGGGCGCATGGAGACGATCCGGGGCACACTGATGTCGCCGCCGACGTCACGCAGGCGTTCGGCAGTGCCGCCGGTTGCCTCGCTGAGCGGTGTCAGCCGCTCTGGTGTCGACAGGACGTCGGTATATTCGCGCGGGTTCTGCGGGCCAACATGTATGAGTGCGCTCATGTCCCCTTCGCTGACGGAGAAGAGCCCGGTTTCGGTTGCCGGCATGTTGCCGCGCCAGAGGCCCGGCTCCTGTTCGCTCATGGTGATCTGCGACTGGTCGCCGGTCGGGGAGGTGACTGTCACCTCGCCGACGCTTTCGCCGAGGGTCTGGCGCTCGATCACCAGCTCCGGACCGCGCAGCTCGACATTCAGCGCTTCTTCTTCCAGATCCGGTTCCTGCATCAGCCAATGAGCCAGCCTGCGCAGCAGCGGCACATGCGGGCCGCCGCCTTCAAAGCCGCGCGCCCACAGCCAGACATGATCCGACAGCAGCATTGCCACGCGGCCCTCGTCCTCGCGGTTCAGCACCAGGAGCGGAGTATCGCTCGGGCCGGACATCAGCGTCTGGCCGGCATCGAGTTCGGTATCGACGGCCCGGAACCAGCGGCTCCAGGCAGGGGGCACCTGTTCGGATCCGGGCAGGCCGCGGGTGACCGGATGACGTTCGCCAAGATCGGCCAGGACCGCGTGATAGGGCTGTTCCAGCACGGTGCCGGTGGGACGTGCCGGCAGGATCGGCGCCAGCGGCGTGCGGTAGAGGCTGCCGCCCTCGGCATAGTCCGGTCCGCCGGCGATCAGGACCGCGCCGCCTTCGCGGACATAGCGCGCAATGTTGTCGAAATAGAGCATCGGCAGCACACCGCGGCGGACATATCGGTCGAAGATGATCAGGTCGAACTCGTCGATCTTTACCGAGAAGAGCTCACGGGTCGGAAAGGCGATCAGGGACAGCTGGTTGATCGGCGTGCCGTCCTGCTTTTCCGGCGGGCGCAGGATGGTGAAGTGCACGAGGTCGACGGAGGCATCGGATTTCAGAAGATTGCGCCAGGTGCGTTCGCCTGCATGGGGCGAGCCGGAGACCAGGAGCACGCGCAGGTTCTCGCGGATGCCGTCGACGGTGACGACGACACGGTTGTTGAGCAGGGTCAGCTCGTTATCGAGTGACTCGGCGTCGAACTCGAAGATGTTGTCGCCGCCATGGGCGATCTCGACCGGGATGTCGATCTTCTCGCCGGTGCGGGCGCTGCGCTCGGTGATGACGTCGCCGTCGCGCTTGATCGTCAGGCGTACGCCATCGCCCAGGCCGGTGCCCAGGCCCTGGTCGACGACGGTGAGGCTGATGGTTTGCTCCGATCCGACCAGGCCGAAACGCGGTGCCGTGTTGAGGACGATGCGGCGGTCGCGCTCATTGACCGCGCCGGTGATGAGGCCATGCACGGGGGCGTCGAAGCCGAGCGCGCCGGCACTGTCCGGAATGTCGTGGATCTGACCGTCGGTGACGATGATTGCCCCGCCGACCCGTTCCGGCGGCACGTCCGCCAGACCGTTGGCAAGCGTCTGGAAAAGTTCCGTGCCATCGCCCGAGCCGGAATTGCGGGCATCGAGCACTCGCAGGTCGAAGCCTTCAAGGGCACCAATGCGGCGCTTGATTTCTTCCGCCGTTTCCTCGGTCGTCGTCTGGCGGTCGGCAAGGCGCTGGCTCTGGCTCTTGTCGACGACCAGGGCGACGACGCTGGAAAGCGGTTCCCGGTCCTCGCGCTCGATCGCCGGGTTGGCAAGCGCCAGCAGAAGCAGAGCCATCGTCAGGGACCGCAGCACCCAGCCACGCAGGCTGAGGAAGCCGGAAAGACCGGTGAGCAGAACGGCAATGACGATGCCGGAAATGAGCGCCCACAACGGAACCAGAGGATCGAAGGCAAGTGACCAGACCATCGGGACTCCTATTGTCCGAGCCGCTCGAGGAGGGCGGGAATGTGAACCTGGTCGGCCTTGTAGTTGCCGGTCAGGCTGTACATGACGATGTTGACCCCGGAGCGGAAGGCATAGTCGCGCTGTACCGGGTTGTTGGGTACGGTCGGGTACATGAACTCGCCCGCCTCGGTGATCGCCCAGGCGGCGGCAAAGTCGTTGCCGGTGATTAGGATCGGCGAGACGCCGTCACCGGCACGCACCGGGCGGTCGCCGCGCGCGGTGACCTCCTCAAGGCTTTCAACCCAGAGCGGACTGGTGGCATAGCGGCCGGGAAAACCGTCCAGAAGATAGAAGGCCTTGGTCAGGACATGGTCCGGCGGCACCGGTTCCAGCGGCGGCACATCCAGGTCCTCCAGGATTTCGCGCAGCTTGATCGTCGCCGGTGTCGAAGCGAAACTGTTGGCCGAGGCATTGATATGGTCGCGCGTGTCGAACAGGATCGTGCCGCCGTTGCGCATGAAGGTGTCGATACGGGCGATGGTCTGGTCGGTCGGCTTGTCCATGGCCGCATCGATCGGCCAGTAGAGCAGGGAATAGAAGGCAAGTTCGTCCCGGCCGATGTCGATGGCGACAGGCGCGCCCGGCTCCAGCGCCGTGCGTTCGGCGAGGAACTGGGTCAGGCCGCTGAGGCCTGCAGCGCTGGCATCGTCGATTTCCGGATTGCCGGTCAGGACGTAGGCCAGCCGCGTGTCCAGTGTGGATTCCAGTGCCAGGAGGTCGTCCGAGGCGGACTGCGCCAGGGCGCGGTCGCTGCCGCCTGCCGCCAGCAGGCCGGAGCAGAGCGCCAGCGCCAGGGCAGCGCCGATGGCGCGGCTGCGAAGACCGATGCGGCTGAGGCCGCCCGCCAGGAGGAACACGGCGATTGCATCGACAACCATCAGCAGGAAAGCCAGCGTGAAGAACAGCGAACGCAGATCGAACGGATCGGAGGCCGGGTAGGGCGCTTCGGTTGCGGTTTCGCCGAGCGCGGAGAGGTCCAGCGGTTCCAGTACATCATCTTTCTGCATGAGGTTGAGGGCGCGGAAGCCGTCCTCGGTCCCGTAAAGCCCGGGCGGCGTCCGGCGGCTGGCGGATGCCTCGCGGAAGTCGGCGGCACTGACGGGCGTGACTTCGACCGGTGGAGGCCCGAAGCGGCCATAGCCATCCAGCAGGCGCAGCGGCGGCAACACGCTCTTGGCCGGCGTACCGTCCTCGGCGGTTTCGGAGGCCGCTGCGACATTCGACACCGCCAGGATGCGGCGCAGCATGTTCAGGAACACGCCGGAGAGCGGCAGGTTGGACCAGGCACTGTCGGCGGTGACGTGGAACAGCACCACTGTGCCTGCTCCCATTGAGCTCGCGGTCACCAGCGGCGTGCCGTCTTCCAGCATCGCCCAGGTGCGGTCGGGCAGGTCGGAGGTCGGTTCGGCCAGGACCTGCCGGGTCACAGTGACCTCTTCGGGAACCTTGAGGCCGGAGAAGGGTGAGTTTTCGGGAAACTCGGCCAGGTGCTGCGGCTGTTTCCAGCTGAGCGAGCCACCAAGCGAGCGGTCGCCGGCCCGAAGACGGACAGGGATGAGATCGTCGCTGCCGCCGGCGGTGCGCGGGCCGGCGAAACGCACCAGCATGCCGCCGTTCTGGACCCACTCGCGCAAGGTCTCGGTCGTCGTATCGGGAAGACGGCCGACATCGGCCAGAACCAGCACCGAAATGCCCTGGTCGATCAGCGACGGCACCGCCTCGGCAATGTCCGCATCGCGGGGCAGACGGATGTCGGAGAAGGGGGCCAGTGCCCGCTCCAGGTAATAGACGGGCGACAGCAGCGGCTGATCGAGATCGCCGGACTGGCCGGAGATCACACCGACCGTGCGGCGGCGCCAGCTGTCGTCGACCAGTTGCACCGCACCGGCGGCGGCTTCCCCGGTAATTTCGACCCGGGCAATGTCGTTGCGCAATTCGCTCGGCAGTTCGAACCGGGCTTCTGCCTCGGTCCCCGTCCGGTCGAAACTGGCCTGGACTTCGCCGAGAACCAGTCCCTTCAGGTCAAGGGCCTGAACGGTGGCGGCGCTGAGCTTCTGGTCCGGATGGCGGACCACCTTCAGCGACAGGGCTTCTGCGTCGTTGTTGAGATCTTTCAGTCCCATCGGGGTCTCAAGACCTGTCAGCACTGTGACGGGGACTTCGCCGACGATGCTGGCGAGATCGGTCAGGAAACTGTCGTTGGTGCGGGTGCCGTCGGAAAGCCAGATCACCGCGCTCGGCGGGTTTTTCTGCGCTGCCTTGCGCAAGCCGAGGCTGAGTTCCGCCCGTTGCGGCGGATAGGGACGCGGCTCCAGCGCGCGGAGCTTTTCGAGCGCGGTCGCGGCTGTTTCCGGCGCGAAGGCCTGTCCGGATCCTTCGGCAGTGGCGGCGAAAAGGATCGGCTGGCCATCCTGCTCGGCTGTCGTCAGGATCTGTTCGGCTGTGCGGAGCTCATCGTCCCAGCCCCTGGCCGATGTCCAGCCGTTGTCGACCAAGAGCCAAAGCACGCCCTGACCCGTTTGCAGCGGCTCGCTGGAACGCCAGATAGGACCGGCCAGCGCAAAGATGAGGATGGCTGCAAGCAGAAGACGAAGCAGGGTCAGCCACCAGGGACTGCGCTGCGGCGTTTCCTCGTGCTGGTCGATGTCGAGCAGCAGCCGGGTCGGTGGAAAGCGGATCTCGCGCGGCCGCGGCGGGGTGAGGCGCAGCAGCCACCAGATCACCGGCAACAGCGCCAGGGCGGCGAGGATCCAGGGAGCGGTGAACGTCAGGGGAAGGCCGGCGAACATCGGTCAGACGCCTCCTCTCTGCATCACGTCCAGCGCGCCGGAAAGGGCGCTGTGCAGCACCAGAAGCGGCTCCGAGGCCGGTCTGTCGGTGTGGTGAACGACATAGGTCCAGCCGGCCTTGCGAGCCAGGTCGCGGATCTCCGCCCGGTGGGCCTCGAGGCGGTTCTTGTAGTCTTCGCGCCAGTTCTCGGCCCGGCCCGCGGTCAGGCGGAAGCCGAGCTCGGGGTCGGTGAATTCCACCCGTCCGTCAAAGGGAAAGGTCTCCTCGATCGGATCGAGCACTTGCACCAGATGGCCGCGCGCACCGGTTCCGGCGACACGGGCGATCCAGGCGGCAATATCGGGGAGCGGATCGAGAAAGTCGGAGATGAGCACCACATCGGCAAAGCGCTTGACGGACATGGTGTCCGGAAAGGCGATGGGTTTCGACAGATGGGCCAGGGCATCGGCGAGCCGTTCGGCGGCACGCCGGTCGGCGAAGGGGCGTGTGAGGCCTGGCAGGCCGATGCGCTCACCCGTTTCGGCCAGCATGTCCGCCAGCGCCAGAAGCAGGATGATCGACCGGTCGCGCTTGGAAACCGGAGACAGGCGCGACTGGAACACCATGGAAGGAGACAGATCCGCCCAGAGCCACACGGTATGCGCTGCTTCCCATTCGCGCTCGCGGACATAGAGATGGTCGTCACGGGCCGAGCGGCGCCAGTCGATGCGTTTGGCGGGTTCGCCCATGTTGAAGGGACGGAACTGCCAGAAGCTTTCGCCCGGTCCGGCGCGGCGCCGTCCGTGCCAGCCGGCAATGATGGAGCTTGCGACATGGCTTGCTTCCACCAGCAGGTCTGGCAGGGCCTCGGCAACGGAACGGGCCTCGCCGATCACGTTCGGCCAGGTGTCCTGATCGATGCCTGCCTGTGTGCTGCGTGGGTCCATGCCGTCGGGCTCCCGATGTTGCTGAGATGGGTTCAGGCGATGAGCGCTTTGACCCGGCGGATGACGTCACGCACGGTATGTCCGTCTGCGCGCGCGGCGAAGGTCAGCGCCATGCGGTGCTGCAGCACCGGCTCGGCGAGGGCCAGCACGTCGTCGACCGAAGGGGCGAGACGGCCGTCAACCAGCGCGCGGGCGCGGACAGTAAGCATCAGGGCCTGGCTGGCGCGTGGTCCCGGCCCCCAGGCGATCAGCTTCGTGACATCCGAGTTGGCAGAGCCTTCGTCCGGCCGGGCGGAGCGCACCAGCTTCAGGATGGCCTCAACGACGGATTCGCCAACCGGCATCCGGCGGACCAACTGCTGGTAGGTCATCAGTTCGTCGGCTGACATGGCGACCTGGGCCTTCGCCATGTCGGCACCGGTGGTTTCCAGAAGAATGCGGCGCTCTGCCTCCAGATCCGGATAATGCACGTCGATCTGCATCAGGAAGCGGTCGAGCTGGGCTTCGGGCAGCGGATAGGTGCCTTCCTGTTCCAGCGGGTTCTGGGTGGCGAGCACGTGGAACGGACGCGGCAGGTCATGGGGGTGACCGGCGACGGTCACGTGATATTCCTGCATGGCCTGAAGCAGCGCCGACTGGGTACGCGGGCTGGCGCGGTTGATTTCGTCGGCCATCAAAAGCTGCGAGAACACCGGCCCCGGAATGAAGCGGAAGGAGCGGCCGCCATCGGCGCTCTGTTCCATGACTTCCGCTCCGAGAATGTCGGAGGGCATCAGGTCCGGCGTGAACTGGATGCGGCGGGCGTCGAGACCGAGCACGGTGCCGAGCGTTTCCACCAGTTTGGTCTTGGCAAGGCCGGGCACGCCGACCAGCAGTCCGTGACCGCCGGCAAGGATGGTGACGAGCGACTGCTCGACCACGGTCTCCTGACCGAAGATGATCCGGGCGATGTCGGCCTTTGCGTCGCTGATCCGGTTGACGGCGCGTTCCGCCTGTTCGGCAACGGCTGCGAGATCTTCTTCGCTGGGGCTCGAGGGAGAAACAACGCTCATGTATCACCTTTCCCGTGTTCTCGATTTCAGCCATCGGGCTCTCTTCGGGGCGAACTTCCCCTTTCGGTCCGGTTGCTGCGACTCAAGCAGTCTGACACCATATAAATCAGTAGATAAGGCGCAATTGTGCGCCATACAGTGGAAAGGTCCAAGATTCTTTCCATGCTCTGGGGAAAAGGTCGGGGCGCCTGTTGCAGGGGGCGCCGCGGCAGGTTTCCGGGCAAACGGGAAATAGTTAAAAATCCCGGTGCCTTGACGAGGCGACAAGGGGAAGTGTCCATGGCGGAAGGAACCGCAAAACCGGCAGATCCGATGCCGGAAGGGCTGAAGGCCCTGATGAGCCGGGCGGACGGGCGGTCCAAGTCGCCACCGCCGGTGGAGAAGTGGAACCCGCCCTTTTGCGGCGATCTGGACATCCGGATCGCCCGCGACGGAACGTGGTTCTATCTCGGTTCACCCATTGGCCGGATGCCGCTGGTCAAGCTGTTTGCCTCGGTCTTGAGAAAGGACGAAGACGGCCGGCATTACCTTGTCACCCCGGTGGAGAAGGTCGGCATCACGGTCGAGGACGCGCCTCTTCTGGCGGTCGAAATGGCCGTCGAAAGGAGGGGGGCGGACCAGGTGCTCACGATCCGTTCAAATCTCGGCGATCTGGTGACGGTTGGGCCCGATCACCCGCTGCGCTTCGAAAAAGAACCGGACACCGGCGGCCTGAAACCCTATGTTCTCGTCAGAGGCCGCATCGAGGCCCTGTTCACCCGCGCCCTCATGTATCAGCTGGCGGACCTCATGGAAGAATGCAAGGACGATCGCGCCGGAGCCACTGAAACGCTCATGGGGATCTGGAGCAGCGGCGAATTCTATGCCGTGGCCCCCGATCTCTTGAGCGCAGGACAGGACGAACCGGCGGCATGACAGCACCCCATACCGATAGCCTTGCCGCCAGCGAGGGGCGGATCAACGATCTTCTGGGCGGGGCCGGGTGGGCCCGGCGGCTGCGCACTTGCCTGGCCGAGGCGCCGGGAAGCTTTGCCGTGCGCGATACCGGAGACCATATCCTCAATCCGGATCTCGGTCCCTACGCCAAATGGAAGGGCCCGCCGAGGGACGCCGCCGTACTGATCGGCATTCTCGACCGAGGCGGTGTGCCCAATGTGGTTCTGACACAGCGTACCGGCCATCTCACGTCCCATGCGGGGCAGGTGGCCTTTCCGGGGGGCAAGATCGATCCGACGGACGCCGGGCCTGTTGCCGCGGCTCTGCGCGAGGCCGACGAGGAAATCGGCCTTGCGCCCGGCAGGGTCGAGCCGCTGGGTCATCTGGCGCCCTATCTGACAGGGTCAGGCTATCGAGTGATCCCGGTCGTCGGCGCGATCGCGAGCGGGGCGGACTTTCAGCCCAATCCGGGCGAGGTCGAAGACGTGTTCGAGGTGCCGCTTGCCTTCCTGATGGATCCGGCCAACCACCAGAAGCTCAGCCGCGAATGGCAGGGCAAGCGCCGCTATTTTTATGCCATGCCCTTCGGTGACCGCTATATCTGGGGTGTCACCGCGGGGATCATCCGCTCGTTATATGAAACGGTCTGCCGCTGATGTTTCGTGTTGTGCTCGTTCACCTGGTTTTGTTTCTGCTTCCCTTCATCGGTTATGCGGTCTGGCTGTGGCTCGCCAAGCGCAGCAACCAGCCCGACAATTGGACAGTGAAGCCCGTCGCATGGCTGACCGTTGCCGGGCTGGTGCTGGTCATCTCGGGGCTCATCGGCATGGCCTCCTTCGACCATGCCCCCGAAGGGCAAAACTGGCGGCCGTCGGAAATGCGCGACGGGGTCTTTGTTCCCGGGCGATACGAATGACACGATGAGCGAGGCTGTTCACTACATCCTTCGCCAGGCTCCGTGGTTGCAGGCCCCGGGCATCCAGGCGGTGTTCGAGGCAATCGAGCAGGACGGCGACGAGGCCCGTGTCGTCGGCGGCGCGGTGCGCAACACACTGCTCGGCCACTCGGTCCCCGATGTCGATATCGCCACCACTGCGCTGCCCGAAACGGTGATGCAGCGTGCGCTGGTTGCCGGCCTTAAGCCGGTCGGTACCGGGATAGACCACGGCACGGTGACGGTTGTCAGCGGGGGCTTTCCCTATGAAGTCACGACGCTTCGGGAAGACGTGGAGACCTTCGGGCGCCAGGCACGTGTCGTGTTTGGCCGCAACTGGACCCATGATGCCGAGCGCCGGGATTTCACCCTCAATGCGCTCTATGTCGACCGGAGCGGCCGGCTGCACGATCCCCTGGGCGGGCTTCAGGACTGTCTCGACCGCCATATCCGCTTTATCGGCGATCCGGACAAACGCATCCGCGAAGACTATCTGCGCATTCTGCGCTTTTTCCGCATCTATGCTGCCTATGGGGCCGGCGAGATGGATGCAGCCGGCCTCGGGGCGTGCCTTCGCCAGCGCGACGGATTGCGGCACCTGTCGGCGGAGCGGATCGGCCACGAGATGCGGCGCCTGCTGCGGGCACCGCTTGCGACGACTGCCCTGAAGATGATGAACGACTGCGGGCTCTGGGAAATCGCAACCGGCGGTCTCGCCCGGATCGAGGATTTCTTTGCCCTGCGCAGCCTGGCTCCGCTCGGGGAAGAGGTGAACGATCCCGAACTTGCCCTGGTCGTTCTGGCCGGTTTCGTGCGCGAGGACGTGGAGCGGGTCTGCGACCGCTTCCGCCTGTCGAATGCGGAACGCGAGCGCATGCGTACAGCCTGGGCCGCCATGCGACGCCTGCGCCAGTCTGCCGGTTTGCCCGGATCTGCCCACGCCGGATCTGCCTTTCCGGAGCCTGAGGATCTTGCCTATGAGTTTGGCCGCCAGGGCGCTGTCGATGGGCTGCTGGCGCGCTGGGCGGGGTTGCGCGCGCAGGGCAATGCACCGGAAGACGTCTTCCGCCAGTTGCTCGGCCGGCTGCGTGAGGTGGCTTTGCCCGTCTTTCCCCTGAAGGGGGCGGATCTGATCGCCCGCGGCCACGCTCCGGGCCCGGCCCTCGGCGCCAAGTTGAAACAGCTTGAAGCCGCGTGGCGGGAAAGCGGTTTTGCACTGGACCGGGACCTGCTGCTGCAACGCTTTCCGCCTGCATCTTAAGGGTTTCTTAGCTGCCGGTGCGCCTCATCGTGTGTCCTTTGCCGTTGGGTAATCTTTCCGAATTAGGATTGGTGCGAACGGACACCGGTTTTGCAATGAGGCGATGAATGGAAATTGTTCTGATCTCGGACGGACCGCTTCCACTCGACTCGCCCGTCAGAAAACTGCCTTTCTTTTTTCCTGCGCGCCTCATCGACATGGCCAAGGTCTCTCCAAGGACGGTGGGGGAAGCCCGCGTTGCGATTGTCGAGCTGCTGGAGGCGTCCGATCCGGGCCTGACGGCTCTCAAGGCATCATGGAGCAGTATCGCCGAGATCCCCGTGATCTGCCTGGCGTCGAAGAAGAACCGGCGCGAGGTCATCCAGGCTGCTGCTCTCGGCAAGACAGAGATCATGGACCGGGAGACACCCCTCGCTCTGCTGACGCGCCGGATCAAGGTTCTTCTTCCCCAGGACCCAATCGCGAACGTACCGCGCGGTGTTCCGCCCCGGACGATCGAGGCCTACCGCAAGAGCAATGCCTTTCTGGAAAGCATCGGCTTCTCGGCAACGGAAGGCTCCAACATCCAGGTCAACCTGATGAACGAGAGCGCAGGGGAAATCCTGAAGAGCCTGTCGCTTGACGGATTGGCACCCTGGATGGAGGCGGTTCAATCTCATCACAGCGGTACCTATTGCCATTCGCTGATGGTCGCGGGATTGGCAGGCATGTTTGCGGGTTTCCTCGGCTGGAGCAAGGCGGATTGTGAGGAAGTGATCGCTGGCGGTCTCCTGCACGACATCGGCAAGATGCGGATCCCGCTGACCATTCTCGACAAGGCCGACAAGCTGACCGGGGAAGAGCGCGCGATCATCGACAAACACCCGCTCTTTGGCCGCGAGATTCTGAAACCCCGGCTGGAAGTGCCGATCGACATCAAGAAGATGGCGATCCAGCACCACGAATACCTCGACGGGTCTGGTTATCCGGACGGCATCAAGGCGGACCGGATCATTCCGAAAGTCCGGTTGATGACGATCTGCGACATCTTCGCGGCGTTGACGGAAAGGCGTGCCTACAAGGAGGGTCTGCCTGTGAGGGCCGCGATTGGCATCATGCTCGACATGGGCGGCAAACTGGATCAGCCTATGCTTGCCCAGTTCGCCCGCATGGTGCTGGAGCGGGACTTCGGCGAGGTCAGTCGCGGTGGCACAGGGGCCAAGGACAAGGCCAAGGCCAAGGCCAAGGCTGCAAGCTAGCTGGGGTTGCCAGTCAGGGCCATTTCACCACGGGCGGCATGGACGACAGGATCGAGGCGACATTGCCGCCGGTCTTAAGGCCGAAGATCGTGCCGCGGTCGTAGAGCAGATTGTATTCCACATAACGGCCGCGCCGGATCAGCTGTTCCTCGCGTTCCGCTTCGCTCCAGGGCTTTTCGAAGTTGTGCCGGACGAGGTCCGGATAGATCTTCAGGAACGCGAGCCCGACATCCTTGGTGAAGGCGAAGTCGTCGTCCCAGATGCCGCTGTTGAGATAGTCGTAGAAGATGCCGCCGACGCCGCGCGGTTCGTTGCGATGCTTCAGGAAGAAATAGTCCTCACACCAGGCCTTGTAGGCGTTATAGTCGGCAACGTCGTGGGCATCGCAGGCTGCCTGCATTGCCTCGTGAAAGGCGATCGTGTCCGGATCGTCCTGCGTGCGCCTTGCGTCCAGAACCGGGGTCAGGTCAGCGCCGCCGCCGAACCACTGGCGGGTCGTCACCACCATGCGCGTGTTCATGTGTACGGCCGGCACATGCGGGTTCCGGGGGTGGGCGATCAGGCTGATGCCGGAGGCCCAGAAACGCGGGTCCTCGCTGGCGCCGGGGATCTGGGCGCGGAATTCGGGCGAGAATTCGCCATGGACGGTCGAAATATGGACGCCGACCTTTTCGAAGACGCGGCCATGCATCATCGACATGACACCACCGCCACCCTTGGCACCGGTTGAATCCGTCCGCTCCCACGGCGTACGTTCGAAGCGGCCGGCAGGCTGGTCTTTGAGCGGTCCGGCGATCGTGCCGATCTCGTCCTCCAGATCCTCGAAGGACTTGCAGATCCGGTCGCGCAGTTCCTGAAACCAGGCCGGGGCTGCCGCCTTCTTGTCCTCGATACCGTCCGGGATCGGACCGCCGCGATTTTCCGGTGAGGGTGCGTTCATAAGCTTTACCTGGATTGTTGACGGGACCGCCGGATGCGGCAAGGAACCGCTCTATCGGCTTTTAGGGAATGTGCCGGTTTGCCGCAAGGCTTCGCCGAGCACCATGCCGGTGGAAACGGCGACATTCAGCGAACGCATGCCGTCTGCCATCGGGATCGTAAGTCTGGCGTCGGCAAGGTCGTGAATGCCGGCCGGAACACCGGAGCTTTCCCGTCCCATCAGCAGAATGTCCCCGGCAAGGAAGGAAAAGCAGGCATAGTCCTTGTCGGCCTTGGTCGTCATGAGAACCAGCCGACGGTCTTCCGACCTGCGCCAGGCATCGAAGGTTTCAAAGGAAAGATGACGCACCATCGCGGCGCGTTCCAGATAATCCATTCCGGCCCGTTTGAGGGCGCTGTCGGAAATCGGGAACCCGGCCGGTTCGATCAAATGCACCGTCACCCCCATGCAGGCGGCGAGGCGCAGGATCGTGCCTGTGTTCTGCGGAATATCCGGCTGATAAAGAGCGATGTCCGGCATGGTATCCTTTGGGTTCGAGCCGCGCTCGGGGATATCAGCTGCTATGGAAAAGCGCAAAGCGGCTGCGCCCATCCAATCAGATCCGCTTATATTGAGTCCTCAGGCTGACGGCCCGCAAATGGATCCCTCACTGTTGCAGGTTCAGGTCTATGCTCGCCAAGGGTGAGGGGCGCAAGGATTGCAACGCAGTTGCGGTAGGTTCCCTGCAAAAAGCATATTACGCTGCAAGTTGCCGGAGGACTGGTCTTCGGGGCTTTGATCACGCGGGAAAGTTTCGATGCACCCGATAATGGCATCCGCACGGGGTCTTCTTTTCGCTGCCACCACGCTGGTTGTCATCGTGTCCGGTCCCGCTTTCGGCGGTTCGCCCGAAGTCGTGACCATGGTGCAGGATTCCGAGTACTCCCCCTATATGACCGCGACGGCCGATGGGGCGAGCGGGATATATGCAGAGATCCTGCGAGAAGCCGATCGCCGTCTGCCGGACTACGAAATCGAGCTGACGGCGGTGCCCTGGGAACGCGCCATGCATCTGGTGCGCAGCGGCCAGATCAATGCGCTGGTAGGAACTTATCAAAGACCTCGCGAACGGCCGTGGCTGCGGCTCTATTCGACTGCGATCATGTATGAAAGCATCTATGTCTACTGCCACAAGGGCGTTGCCAGGAGGCACTGGTCCTATCCGGAGGACTTCGCAGGCCTCGTCTTTGGCAACAACAAGGGCTTCGAGACGCCGGGTCCGGACTTCTTCGACATGGTCGAAGAAGGGCGGGTCCTGCTCAGCGAGGAGCAGACGACTGAATTGAACCTCCGGCTTATTCAATTCGGCCGGATCGATTGTTTCGTACAGGACGAGGCTGCCGTCGGCCCGCTTCTGACCGGCAAGACCTATGACAATGTCGAGCCGGTCAGGCAGCTGACCTACGAGGCGGTTTATGTCGGCTATTCGGACAAGTGGTCGTCCGAAGCAGCGGACAGGTTTACAAGGGAACTGGACCGGGTCCTTTTGGAGATGAAGCAGGACGGCACCGCCAATGAGATCATTTTCCGGAACTTCAGGAACTGAATTCTCCCACTCCGGGCTGTGCGCGACCGGCCGTTACGCTTTTTGACTGGGCCATCAGCGGGGCTGATGCGTAGGATGGGGGCAAGAATCGCTCCAGCCCCCATGGAGACGCCCCGTGTCCCCGATTTTCCGCCTTTTCGAATCCTGGATAGAACCCTTCCGGGAACCGCCCAGCAGCGATATGCCCAACCGGGGCTTCGCCTTTCTGCTCTATTTCGTCGGTCAGGTCCGCTGGCCGTTTTTTGCCATGCTCGCCGTCGGCGGCATGGCCGCTTTCGTCGAAGTGGCGATTTTCAATTTCCTCGGCCGCATTGTCGACCTTCTGGAAGCGGGGAATCGTGAAACCTTCTTCACCGACCACGGCTGGACGCTGCTGGGCATGGCTTTCGTGGTGCTGGTCGTGCGCACGATCACCAACTCCCTGATGGCGCTGCTGGAGGAGCAGACCGTGGTGCCCGGGTTTTTCAACCTGGTGCGCTGGCAATGCCATCAACGGGTGATGAAACAGAGCCTCAGCTATTTCCAGGACGATCTGGCGGGCCGGCTGTCGCAAAAGGTCATGCAGTCGGGAATGTCCGCCGGCGATTTCATGGTCAACCTCCTGGAAGTCGTCTGGTTCATCATCGTCTACGCGCTGACGACGCTTGTCCTGGTGGCCGAACTCGATCTGAAGCTCGGGGCGGTCGTGGCCCTCTGGCTGGCGTGCTTCGTGGTGACGGCGCTCTTTTACGTTCCACGCGTGCGCGTGGCGGCGAAGGACGTTGCCAATGCCTTTTCCGGCATGACCGGCCGGCTCGTCGACACCTATACCAACATTCAGTCGGTCAAGCTGTTCGGCTCGGCGGATGAGGAAAGCCGGGGTGCGCGGACTTCCTTCGAGACCATGATCGCCAAGCTGCATACCTTCACGCGGCTTTTGACATCGGTGCGCATGATCATGTCGATGATCAACGGCGTCATGATCGTCTCGATCGCGGCGCTGGCGTTGATGGGCTGGCAGGAGGGCAACATCAGCGCCGGGCATGTGGCCTTTGCCCTCAGCCTGATCCTGCGGCTGAACATTCTGCTCAATCGCCTGTTCAACCAGTTGAACGGCCTCTTCCGCAATTTCGGCTCGCTGCAGGACAGCATGGAAACCATTGTCCGGCCGGTGACGCTGACGGACCTGCCGGATGCGCAGGCGCTTGATGTCTCCAGAGGCGAGGTCCGGTTCGAGAATGTCCGCTTTCACTATGGCAAGGCGGGCGGCGTGATCGACCACCTCAATCTGGCGATCCGGCCGGGGGAGCGTGTCGGGGTTGTCGGCCCTTCGGGAGCCGGCAAGACGACGCTGGCGAGCTTGCTGTTGCGGTTCTTCGACGTGGAAGCCGGGCGGATACTCATCGATGGCCAGGATGTGCGCGACGTCAGCCAGGAGAGCTTGCGCCGTTCCATCGGCATGGTGACGCAGGATCCCTCTCTGCTGCATCGGTCGATCCGGGAGAACATCCTCTATGGCCGGACATCGGCCAGTGAAGCGGAGCTGCTCGATGCGGTGCGCAAGGCGCACGCCTCCGGCTTCATCCAGCGGCTGGAGGACAAGCGCGGCCGCAAGGGCCTCGATGCCTTTGTCGGCGAGCGCGGGGTGAAACTTTCCGGCGGTCAGCGCCAGCGCATCGCCATTGCCAGGGTGCTCCTGAAAAACGCGCCCATCCTGGTGCTGGACGAGGCGACCTCCGCGCTGGATTCGGAAGTGGAAGCGGCGATACAGGAGAACTTGCAGGGCCTGATGGCGGGCAAGACCGTGATCGCAATTGCGCACCGGCTGTCCACCATCGCGGCGATGGACAGGCTGATCGTCATGGACCGGGGCAGGATCGTGCAGGAGGGAACCCACGAGGAGCTTCTCGACGAGCCGGAAGGCCTTTATGCACAGCTCTGGCACCGCCAGTCCGGCGGGTTCTTGAAGGCAGAGGACGCTCTTGCCTGATCCATCGCCGCACCGGTGCCGTAGACACTCGGTGCTTATCGCGAGGACAGAATGCTGAAATTCGTCACGGCCTACGCCGCCACCGCCCTGGTCTTTCTCGGGCTTGACTATGTCTGGCTGTCCCGCGTGGCCTCCGGCTTCTATTTCGACCGGCTCGGCCATCTGTTGATGGAAAAGCCCAATCTGACCGCAGCCGGACTGTTCTATGCCGTCTTTGTGGTCGGGATTGTCTTCTTCGCAGTGTCGCCGGCACTGAAGGCCGAAAGCCTCGGCGCCGCGATCCTCCAGGGTGCTCTCTTCGGGTTCTTCACCTATGCCACCTATGACATGACCAACTACGCGACCTTGCGGGACTGGCCCGTCCTGGTGGTGATCGTCGATGTCGCGTGGGGGACGTTCTTGACCGGGGTTTCAGCCGCGGCAGGCTATGTGGCGGCACGAGCCGTTTCCTGACGCAGCGTTGGGATTTCGCGTCGAAGGGTGCCCGGGGTGTCTCTGTAAGAATTGACGAGATACGTAGTTCCGCATAAGGGCGCCGTTACTGAATTTTTACGTGCAGGACGGTAACAATACCCTCGATCCGTGGCCCGGCCGGTTTCTGCCGGTTGGGAGGCACGGGGCATGCTGTCGGGGAATTCACGTGACACTTTCGATCAAGGGCCGTTTCGTGGCCATGGTATTTTCGGCCGCCACCATCATGATGGCGGGTACGGCCTTCGCTTTTTATACGTTTCGCCAGGCATTCATGGACCGGATCGGAACAGCGGAAGGGGCCCAGCAATTCCTCGCAGGTGATGTCGCCGGCAAGATCGACAGCCTGATCCTGGACCAGATGGTCACGATCGCCCTGGTCGTTTCGCCGGTCGGCGTTCTGTTCCTGGCCTTTGCCGTTTTCCTGGCCATCGGCCTCGCCCGGCCGCTTGCCCGGCTGCAGGACGGACTGAACCTCCTGTCGGAAGGCAATCTGGACATCCGGATCGACGGCGCTGACCGCAGCGACGAGATCGGCGCCATCGCCCGGTCCGTGACCGATTTCCGCGCCAACCTTGCGGAACGTGCCAAGGAGCAGGCGCGCAAGGACCTTGCGCACCAGGAAGCACTGTCCGACGAGCGCAAGGCATTGATGCAGGACGTTGCCGACGATTTCGAAAAGTCCGTCATCGGCGTTGTCAGCGCCCTGTCGTCGGCGGCTAAAAGCGTCGAGGGCAACTCGGCGCAGCTCAACATGGCGGTGAGTTCCTCCTTGCAGGCCGTGCAGGAAGTGCACCGGGCGACGGCCGAGGCCAGCGGAGCGGTCGATGTCGTGACGAATTCCGCCGACCGCCTCTCCGGTTCGCTCGCCCGTGTACGTGAAGATGTGGACCAGGCAACCGATATTGCCAGTTCCGCGGTCGAGGAAGCCCGCAAGACGGACGAGATCGTCGGACGGCTTGCCGAAACCGGCCGCGCCATTGGTGAAATCGTGGAACTGATCAGCCAGATCGCCAGCCAGACGAACCTTTTGGCCTTGAACGCTACCATCGAAGCAGCCCGTGCCGGCGAGGCAGGGCGGGGCTTCGCCGTGGTTGCCAACGAGGTCAAGGCCCTCGCAGAACAGACGACACGGGCGACAGACGACATTTCTGCCCAGGTTGCGGCCGTGCAGGAAGTGGCGGAGCATTCCGAAACCGCCATCCGCTCGATCGCGGCAACGATCGGCAGGGTAAGCGAGATCTCCGGCAAGATCCGCGAAGCAGTCGAAGAGCAGACGACCGCGACGCAGGAAATCAGCAGCAACGCGGTCATGGCAAGCTCCAGCTCCGGTCAGGTTGCCAGCAACGTGGAAACGTTGAGCGATGTGATGGAAACCAGCCGGTCCGCCACGGACGAGATGACAGGTGCGGCGACGGAATTGGGGCAGCTGTCCAACAGCCTGCAAGACCAGGTACGGCAGTTCCTGCAAAGCGTCAGGGCAGCCTGACGCAGATGCTCGAGATTGGCTAAAGTATTGGTATAAATATCAATATACTGAATTTCTGTTTTCTAGTTTAGAGATTGGTTCAGGATTGTGCCTATAAAGTAGACACTGCACCGAGATCTAGGCTGAAGTTCGACTATGGCCAACTTCCTGGCTGATGTGCCAGTACCTATTCTGCTGTTCTGTCTTGCTGCCGCTGTCGCCCTTCTGGTGATCGGTTTTGTTGGCGGGCGCGCATGGTCCAGCAGGACCGGAAAGGATACCGTTTCCGGTTTTGGCAACGACACAGCCATCCTGAAGCTTGTCGTCGAACATGCCCATGAAGGCCTGGTCATGCAGGATATCTACGGGCATATCGAATGGACCAATCCTGCCTATACCCGCATCACCGGTTACACCGCCGACGAGATCAGGGGGCGGCGGCCGCAGGAATTCATCCTGACGCCGGAAAACCAGCTGCCGCCCGAGGACATTGCCAATTTCCGGTTCGACCTGACGAAGATCCCCTCCGGCACCGACGAGCTTATCCTCAACCGGCGCAAGAACGGTGAACTTTTCTGGAACCAGCTGACCTTCGCCGTCGTCGAGGGAAAGACGGAAGAGGATGCCAAGATCATCCTCATCTGCCGGGATGTGACCAGCCAGGTCGAACATGTGAAGGAGCTGGAAGAGGCACGCAACCGGCTGAAGCACCAGGCTGAGCACGATGACCTGACCGGGGTCGCCAACCGGGCGAAACTCTCGGCCTATCTGCAGGAACATCTCGCCGGGGTCCGCGAAGGGAGCGGCCGTATCGGTGTCATCCTCTTTGACCTGGACCATTTCAAGGACATCAACGACAGTTACGGACATGGCGCGGGCGACGCGGTGCTGCGGCATGCTGCTGCGGCCATGACCGCCGTCATCGGCAAGGACGGGCTGGTCGCCCGCATCGGTGGCGATGAATTCATCGCCGTGGTTGCCGACCCCACCAGTCCCGACCAGATGGAGGCGATCGGCAAACGTCTTCTGGAGGGGCTGGAAAAACCGCTGCGGATCGATCACCGCAATCTCAAGGTCGCCGGCAGCGTTGGCCTCGTGCTCGCCGACACCTCGCGGGTGAGTGCCTCGGAACTGATAAACCGGGCGGACATTGCCCTTTACACGGCCAAGCGCTCCGGGCGAAGCCAGATTTCCTGGTACACGGATGCCCTTGGCGCAGCACACAGGCACCGCCGCATGTCGCTGGCACAGCTCGACAGCGATCTGGAAAACGGCAATCTGCGCCTGCTGATGCAGCCGCATTACAGTCTCGAGCAGCGACAGATCACCGGATACGAAGTCACCGCCAGATGGTTGCATCCCTCGGAGGGGCTGGTCGATCCGGTGACGATGCTATCGGAACTGGATGACCTCAAACGCATTGCGCAGATCGAGCGTTTCGCGCTGTCGCGAGGCATGGCGGAAGTCAAACGGCTTCGGGATGCGTCGAACGCGCCGTTCTTCATGTCCGTCAACCTCACGGGTGCGAGCCTGAAGGAACCTGACTTCCTGGGCATGCTGACCCAGCTTTGCGAGGACAACCGGTTCGAACTTGAGGACATCGTCATAGAACTGGACGAGAAGATCATCCGTTTCGATGAACCGGATGGGCTTTTGGATATGGTTGAAAAACTCAGCGGCGTTGGCTGCAAGGTTGCCCTCGACAAATTCGGTAGCGGCCATGGTGGCGCCGGGCAGCTGGTCTATCTCAATGCGGACAAGCTGAAGCTGTGCCCCGATCTCGTTGCCGGCCTGGAAGACATGGAAAACAGGCGCCAGCTGGTGCGCTCCGTCATCCGGCTTGCGGGCAATCTCGGGCTGGAGACTTCGGCTGCCGGCGTCGATACGACCGCGCAGATGGACCTTTTGAAGGAATTCGGTTGCACCGGAATCCAGGGCGAGGTGATTGCCGGCCTGCTGTCGCCGCGGGAAGCGGAGATCCACATGCGCGAATTCGAGCTGATGGCGGAGTTGCCATAGGTTCCCTGCAGGCAGGACCATCGGTTGTGGCTAACGGGCAACAGTTTCTGGTTTCGTGCTGCAATATGACGCAATCGCTCTTCCCATTGCCGGCGAAAGCCTGTACCAACGCAACCAGCCAACTGCCGACGGTTGGCTTTTCTTTCCCCAGCAGCCGCCAGGCTGCGCAACCAGGAGGGCATAAATGACAGATCGTTGCATGATCACCCCATCTGCCGCCCTCATGGGTTGCCTAGGGATCACTGTCCGCTTCCGTTAGGAAGCCGCGATCCCCTTTTCCAATCCCTGACTTTGCGGTGACCGGCTCAAGCCGTTCCGTCTGGCTGCATGTCGCTCTGCGCGTGTTTGCGGTCGCCATCGACTACGATCCCGTTTCGGAGACCATCCGATGTCATTTCATTACTCGCCGGACCTGTCCGCATTGGCGGAGCGTCCGGATGTCGAGGTGTCTTTTCCCGTCGAACCCGCGCCGGGCGGTGCTGATCGCCTGCGGCGGTTCGCTCTGGCCGCCGGCCTGTTTCTGGGTGTCACCTTTGCGATTGCCGTGGTGCTGTTCATCCCGGTGGTCGTTTACAATCTGAGCAGGATTGAAGCTCTGGAGATCGCGGGCCGTCTCGTGCCTGCAGCCGTGTTCGCCGGACATTTCAGCGCGCTCTTCTGGGGCACCTTCATTCTTGCTCTTGCGTTCACCAGCTTCGTGGCCAGTCTGCTCCTGTTTGCGTCTGGCCGCGTCGTGCGCCCGCATTCCAAGCCGTCCGGCCCCGGCGATGCCATCGAGCATCTGGCCGTGCTACGGTTGAGCGGGTCGGAGAGGTAATATGTTCGACCGTTTCGAAAAACTTGTTGATCCGTTTGAAAAGACGGTGCTGGACGTTCCGCCGAAAGGCTTCTGGGCCTTTTGCTGGTACTACACCAAGCCGGTCTGGCCGATACTGCTGGCGGTCTCCGTTCTCGGCGCTCTGATCGCCATTCTGGAAGTCACGATCTTCACGTTTCTGGGCGAGCTGGTCACCTGGCTCGGTTCGGCAGACGCGGCGACCTTCTTCCAGGACAATTGGGGCCAGCTGCTCTGGATGGGGGTCGTGGTGCTCGTGCTTCTGCCGGCGTGTTCGGCGATGTGGGAAATGCTGTTCCACCAGGGACTGATGGGGACCTATCCCATGTCGGTGCGCTGGCGGGTTCACCGCTATCTCCTGCGGCAGAGCATCTCGTTCTACCAGAACGACTTTGCCGGCCGGATCGCCAACAAGCTGATGCAGACAGCGCTTGCGGTCCGGGAAGTCGTGACCCGGATCGCGGACATCCTCGTCTATGTGACGGTTTATTTCGTTGCAGCCGTGTTTGTTGTCGCGGAGGCCAGCGTCTACTTCGTCATTCCGTTTGCATTGTGGCTGGTGTGCTACTTCTTCACCATGCGCATCTTCATCCCGCGTCTCAAAAATGTCTCGAGGGATCAGGCCGATGCACGCTCTGTGATGACGGGTCACGTGGTGGATGCATACACCAACATCTCGACCGTCAAGCTGTTTTCGCATGCGGAACGGGAGGAGGAATACGGCAAGGCGTCCATGATGTCGTTCCTCAAGACCGTGTTTCACCAGATGAGACTGGTCACGGGGATGAATATCACCCTGATCATGATCAACATGCTGCTGTTGTTCTCGGTCGCCCTGCTTTCGATCGTGCTTTGGCAGGCGGGTAAGGTCCAGACCGGCGAGATTGCCGTTGCCGTGGCGCTGGTGCTGCGGTTCCAGGGGATGTCCCAGTGGATCCTCTGGGAGGTGTCCGGCCTCTTCGAGAATATCGGGACGGTGCAGGACGGCATCAACACCATCTCGCGCGAGCGGGATGTGGTCGATGTGCCCGGCGCAAAGAAGCTGAGTGTGCCGAAGGGTGACATCAGGTTCGACGGCGTCAGCTTCCATTACGGCAAGCAGGGCGGGGTCATCGAGGATCTGACCCTTACGATCCAGCCGGGCGAAAAGATCGGCCTGATCGGCCGTTCCGGAGCGGGCAAGTCCACTCTCGTCAACCTGCTGCTGCGCTTCTATGACCTGGAAAGCGGCCGGATCCAGATCGACGGCCAGGACATTGCCGGGGTTCGCCAGGACGACATCCGGGCGAATGTGGGTGTGGTGACCCAGGACACGTCGCTGCTGCATCGTTCGATCTTTGAAAACGTTGCCTATGGCAAATCGAATGTCGAGCGGAGGGACGTGGAGGCTGCGCTGAAGAAGGCCCATGCCTTTGAATTCGTCCAGGGACTGTCGGACCTGAACGGACGCAAGGGCCTGGATGCGCATGTCGGCGAGCGCGGTGTGAAGCTTTCCGGTGGCCAGCGGCAGCGGGTCGCCATCGCCCGGGTTCTGCTGAAAGATGCTCCGATCCTGGTGCTGGACGAGGCGACCTCCGCGCTTGACAGCGAGGTTGAACTCGCCATCCAGGAAAGCCTGTTCGACCTGATGCAAGGCAAGACGGTGATCGCCATCGCCCACCGGCTCTCAACCATCGCGGCCATGGACCGGCTGATCGTGATGGACAAGGGTCGAATCATCGAGGAAGGCAGCCATCAGGAGCTGCTGGAGCGGGGCGGTCTTTACGCTCAGCTCTGGCAACATCAGTCCGGGGGCTTCCTGTCCTCCGTCCAGGCGGCCTGACCCCCGGGATCCTTGGTGGCATCTATGGCAGGGCCGGAGTTCAATTGAATTCCGGCCTTGCGCTCGTTCCCAAAAAAAGGGCAGAAAAGCGGCGTGGGTGTGGATTTGCCTGCGACATATGCGTTTTGGGACGTTTGTGGAACTGGACAAGCGTTTCGAAGGGTGCAAAAAGACAAGCCGCTTGGCCGGTGCGGGAAGTCCTGCGCCTGGCCCCGATGAGCCCGACATGGTTCCGTTCCCTTCTGGGCAGAAGGGGGTCAGGACGTGATGCGGGCTTTCGGTACAGGTTGAACATTTGAGAGGACGCGACCTTGGCTCACAACACGGATCCGGAAGAACCGAACCGGCGTGACTTTCTTTACATCGCGACCGGTGCAATGGGTGTCGTCGGTGCCGGCGCGCTGGCTTGGCCGTTCATCGACCAGATGAACCCGGACGCCTCCGCATTGGCTCTGGCCTCCATCGAGGTCGATATTTCTGCCGTGGAAGAAGGGCAGTCAATTACAGTCAAATGGCGCGGCAAGCCGGTGTTCATCCGCAACCGCACCGAGACGGAAGTGGAAGAAGCCAAAGCTGTTCCGCTCGCCGATCTTCCCGACCCGCTGGCGCGTAACGCCAACCTGCCCGCCGACGCTGAAGCGACCGACACCAACCGTGGTGTTGAAGGCAACGAAAAGTGGCTCGTCCAGGTTGGCATCTGCACCCATCTCGGCTGCGTGCCGCTCGGCGATGCCGGCGATTTCGGCGGCTGGTTCTGCCCCTGCCATGGCTCCCACTACGACACCGCCGGCCGTATCCGCAAGGGCCCGGCTCCCGAGAATTTGCTGATTCCGCCGCTCGAGTTCGTCAGCGACTCGACGATCAAGATCGGCTAACGGCATAGATTTTTAGGAGACAGCCATGGCTGGACATTCGAACTATGTACCGCAGAGCGCCGCGGCAAAGTGGCTGGAGAGCCGCCTGCCGGTCATCTCGCTCGTTCGCGGTTCCTTCGTTGATTTTCCGACCCCGAAGAACCTGAACTACTGGTGGACCTTCGGCGGTATCCTGTTCTTCGTTCTGATCGCGCAGATCATCACCGGCATCGTCCTGGTGATGCACTACACGCCGAGCACGGGCGCCGCGTTCGACAGTGTCGAACACATCATGCGTGACGTGAATTTCGGCTGGATGCTTCGCTATCTGCACACCAACGGCGCGTCGATGTTCTTCATCGCCGTCTACATCCACATCTTCCGCGGTCTATACTACGGGTCCTACAAGGCTCCGCGCGAAATTTCGTGGATCCTGGGCGTGATCATCTTCCTCATCATGATGGGCACCGCCTTCATGGGCTACGTGCTGCCGTGGGGCCAGATGTCCTTCTGGGGCGCAACGGTTATCACCAACCTGTTCTCCGCCATTCCGCTGGTCGGCGATGCAATCCGCACCTGGCTGTGGGGCGGCTTCGCGGTCGACAATCCGACCCTGAACCGGTTCTTCTCGCTGCACTACCTGCTGCCGTTCATGATCTTCGGCGTTGTGCTGCTGCACGTGTGGGCTTTCCACACCACGGGCAACAACAACCCGTCCGGCGTTCAGCCCAAGACCAAGCAGGACACGGTTCCGTTCCACCCGTACTACACGATCAAGGATCTGTTCGCGATCGTCGTCTTCATGATCCTGTTCGCCTGGTTCGCCTTCTATGTGCCGAACTACATGGGCCATCCGGACAACTATATCGAAGCAAACCCGCTTGTGACCCCGGCGCACATCGTTCCCGAATGGTACTTCCTGCCGTTCTACGCGATCCTGCGTGCGGTTCCGGACAAGCTCGGCGGCGTTGTGGCCATGTTCGGTGCCATCGCGATCCTGTTCGTGCTGCCGTGGCTCGACACGTCCAAGGTTCGCTCGGGCACCTACCGTCCGCTGTTCAAGCAGTTCTTCTGGATCTTCGCCCTCGTCTGCGTTGCGCTTGGCTACCTCGGTGCCATGCCGGCGGAAGGCACCTACGTCCTGCTCGCCCGTATCTGCACCATCTACTACTTCGCCCACTTCCTGATCATCCTGCCGATGCTCGGGTTCCTGGAGAAACCCAGGCCGCTGCCGGCCTCGATTTCCGAAGCGGTGCTGAAGAGCGGTTCCGGCAAACCGGCTGGTGCGGCCGCCGCACCGGAAACGAAGTAACGCGACCCGGATCAGGAGTTAATTGAGACAATGAGCACCATGATCAAAATGGTTCGTTCCTTCGCGGCGGTGGCGGTTCTCGCCGTCGCCACCCCGGCCTTCGCAGCAGGCAACGCACCGCACATCGAACGCGAGCAGTGGTCGTTCTCGGGTCCCTTCGGGTTCTACGACCGTGGCCAGCTGCAGCGCGGCTTCAAGGTCTACCGTGAGGTCTGCGCCGCCTGTCACGGCCTGCGGCTGGTTTCCTTCCGCAACCTGGCCGAAGACGGTGGACCGAGCTTCTCTGAAGACCAGGCCAAGCAGATTGCGTCCGAGTACACCGTCATCGACGGCCCGAACGAAGATGGCGACATGTACGAGCGTCCGGGGATCCTGGCGGACAAGTTTCCGTCCCCGTTCCCGAACGAGCAGGCTGCCCGCGCCTCCAACGGCGGCGCCTACCCGCCGGACTTCTCGCTGCTGGCCAAAGCCCGTGCGGCGCATCGCGGCTTCCCGTGGTTCGTCTTCGATGCCTTCACCCAGTATCAGGAGCAGGGCCCGGACTATATCTACGCGCTTTTGACCAGCTATCCGGAAGAAGCTCCGGCGTGTCTTGGCGAAGATTTCTCCGGCAGCTTCAACCCGGCCTTCCTGGGCGGTTCGGTCACGGCTGAAGAATGCGCGCACGAGCACCTGACCGGTGGTCCGATCGGCATGGCGGCACCGCTGTCCGACGAAATCGTCGAGTACACCGACGGCTCGCCGATGACGGTCGACCAGTATGCCCGCGACGTTTCCGCCTTCATGATGTGGGCCGCCGAGCCGCATCTGGAAGAGCGCAAGAAGATCGGCTTCCGGGTCATGATCTTCCTGATCGTCTTCGCCGGCATGCTCTACTTCACCAAGAAGAAACTTTGGCGCAACGTCGAGCATTGATTGATTGCCGCCTAAGTGCATGATGAAAGCCGCCGGTTCTTCCGGCGGCTTTTTCTTTAAGAGGTGACGCGATGCGCCGCGCATTGATGGTTTTGGCAATTCTTCTGGTTCCATCCCCCGGAATTTCGCAGACAGCGGCAACGCATCCGGTCGAAGTCCTGGACCTGCAACTGGCCATGCGCGCTGCCCTTCGGGCCGTCGAGGTTTGCAATGAGGCAGGCTTCCAGGCCGGCGCGTCCGTTGTCGACCGCTTCGGTGTGGAGCAGGTCACCCTGCGCAGCAACATGGGCGGGGCGCATGTGGCGGAAGCCGCGCGGCGCAAGGCCTGGACGGCCGCTTCGTTCAACCTGCCCACCGCGGAGCTGCAGCAGCGCGCGGCATCCGGCGGCGAGGCCGGGCTCAACGCCATCCCTGGAGCCTTGGCACTTACCGGAGGGCTTCCCATCGTTTCGAAGTCGGGCACCCTTCTCGGCGGCATCGGTGTCGCCGGCGGCGGCGAGAATGAAGCCAAATGTGCCAAGGCCGGTCTTGACGCCCTTGCCGACCAGTTGAAATAACCCTCGCATATGCCCGTGCGAATTCCGGCGGGTCACCACTTTCATTGCTGTTTGGAGCGGATATGGCAGACGCAATCTTGGGCATCATCGGCGGGTCAGGTATCTATGATCTTCCGGGGCTGGAAAACTCCGAATGGATCACCGTCGACAGCCCCTGGGGCACGCCCTCCGACCAGGTGCGGATCGGCACCATCGACGGGCTCAAGATCGTGTTCCTGCCGCGCCACGGACGCGGCCACGTCTATTCGCCGACCACGATCAACTACCGCGCCAATATCGACGTGATGAAACGCTGCGGCGTTACCGATCTTCTTTCGGTCTCCGCCTGCGGCTCGCTCAAGGAAGAGCATTTTCCGGGCAAGTTCGTGCTGGTCGACCAGTTCATCGACCGGACATTCGCGCGCGAGAAGAGCTTCTTCGGCACGGGCTGCGTCGCCCATGTCTCCATGGCGACCCCGGTCAGCCCGAAACTGGTCGACGCGGTGGCGGCTGCAGCCGACGCCGAAGGCCTCGCCTACGCCAGGGGCGGAACCTATCTGGCGATGGAGGGGCCGCAGTTCTCCTCGCTCGCCGAAAGCACGCTCTACCGTTCCTGGGGCTGCGACGTCATCGGCATGACCAACATGCCGGAAGCCAAGCTCGCCCGCGAAGCTGAGATCTGCTACGCGACTGTCGCCATGGTGACCGACTATGACAGCTGGCACCCGGATCACGGTGAAGTCGATATCCAGGCGATCATCAAGGTCCTGCATGACAATGCGGAGAATGCGCAGCGGCTGGTCGCCCGCGTTGCCAGGGATCTGCCGCGCACGCACCAATCCTGCCCGGCCGGGTCAGACACCGCGCTGGAGTTCGCCATGATGACGGCTCCCGACAAGCGCGATCCCTCGCTCGTTGCCAAGCTTGATGCAGTTGCCGGACGGGTCCTGAACCGGGGCTGAGGCAAAGCCTGCCGCAAGAGGGGCGTATAACCCCTTGAGACAATCGCGAAATTGCTTCGACCGTCGTTTCAAACTTGGTATAACCACCGGCCGGGGCTGAGCCCGGAAGCTTGCTAAAAGAAAGATATCCCGATGACCGCACAGACGATCCAGGATGAACTTGTCAGTGCTATCCGCACGATCAAGGACTATCCGAAAGAGGGCATTCTGTTCCGGGATATCACGACGCTGCTTGGCGACGCGCGTGCATTCCGCCGCGCGGTCGATGCGCTGGTCCAGCCCTGGGCTGGCTCCAAAGTCGACCAGATCGCCGGTATCGAGGCGCGCGGCTTCATCCTGGGCGGTGCCGTGGCGCACCAGCTTTCCGCCGGCTTCGTGCCGATCCGCAAGAAGGGCAAGCTGCCGCACGAGACCGTGCGCATCGCCTATTCGCTGGAATACGGCCTCGACGAGATGGAAATGCACAAGGATGCCATCAAGCCGGGCGACCGGGTGATCCTGGTCGACGACCTGATCGCGACCGGCGGCACGGCGGAAGCGGCCTGCAAGCTGCTTCGCTCCATGGGGGCCAATATCGAGGCAGCCTGCTTCATCGTCGATCTGCCGGATCTCGGCGGGGCCAAGAAGCTCGAAGCCATGAAGGTGCCGGTGCGCACGCTGGTCGAGTTTCCGGGACACTAGGACCGTCATGTCGGGAGGAGCCGCGGGCGGGGTCGAAAGGCCGGAATTTTCAGCAAAGTTTCAGGAAGACTTCGAAACGCTCCTAAGGTGGCGGCGCGACGTGCGCCGCTTCAAACCGGACGCGCTGCCGGAAGGCGCACTCGACCGCCTTCTGCACCTGGCAGACCTTGCCCCATCCGTCGGCAACAGCCAGCCGTGGCGGATCGTCCTTGTCGAGAGCGCAGAGGTGCGGGCCGGCATCATCGCCAATTTCGAGGCTGAAAATGCGGAAGCCGCAAAGTCCTATCAGGACGACAAGGCGCTTTCCTACCGTCAGCTCAAGCTGGCGGGGCTGAAGGAAGCGCCGGTTCATCTGGCAGTCTTCAGCGACGACGATCCGGCTCAAGGGCATGGGCTCGGCCGGATGACCATGCCGGAGACGCTGGCCTATTCCACCGTCAGCATGATCCACACTTTCTGGCTGGCCGCGCGGGCAGAGGGGATCGGCGTCGGCTGGGTGTCGATCCTCGATCCGGAAACCGTTGCAAGGACACTGCAGGTTGACGCCGGCTGGCGGCTCGTGGCTTATCTATGCGTCGGTTATCCGGAAGAAGAACATATCGATCCGGAGCTGGAACGGGCGCGCTGGCAGGCGCGCACGCCGCTGGCTTCCCGTATCATCCATCGCTGACTTGGGGCAGGGCAGACCATGAGCGTGATCATCCGACGGATCAACGAGAGCGACAAAAACGCAGTGTTTCAGCTGCTTGCCGACAGGTGGGCCGGGCCGGAAATGCTGCTGGACGGCGAAATCATCGACGCTTCCGCGCTGCCAGGATATGTCGCTTATGACGGCAACGATCTCGTCGGTCTGGTCACGCTGATCAAGCGCGACGACGAATGGGAAATCCTGACACTCGATTCCCTCAATCGCTGGGGCGGGACCGGGACACAGTTGCTGGACGCGGTGATCGAGGAAGCAAGGGCAGCCGGCATCCACCGGCTGACGGTGCGCACCTCCAACGACAATCTCGATGCCTTCCGCTTCTACCAGCGCCGCGGCTTCCGCCTGGAGCGGATCGCGCAAGGTGTCATTGATGCGGAACGGGAGAAAAAACCGGATATCCCGCTGCGCGGCGACTACGGCATCGAAATCCGCGACGAGGTCCTGTTCGCGCGCGCGCTTTAAAGCGTGTCGCGTTCATTTGAATTCACGCGACACGCTTTATCTCCTTTTGGGCGCACGTCTTTTTGCGAAAAACCGGAACCCACTTTTTCGCGACGTGCTCTAGTCATCCTTGGGCGGTGAATTGCGGTTTCAGCCCCTTCGCCGCTCCACAAACACCGTTCCCTTGAACGAGAACACCAGCGTGCCGTCCTGATTGTAAGCCTCCATGTCGGAATGGACGAGGCCCCAGTCCGGGCGGCTGCGGCTTTCCGTCTTGCCGGTGACGACCCGGCGGTAGGCGAGGGTGTCGTCGGCATAGACAGGCCGGATCCATTTGAGATCCTGAAAGCCGGGCGAGGGGCCAATGCGGGCCGGCGTTTGCCCCTGCTCAAGGGCAGCCTGGTGGAGGGCCTGATGCGTGCGCACCCAGAGCTGCATGAAGATCGAAGCCGTATGCCAGCCGGAGGCGCAGAGCCGGCCGAAATGGGTTCCGGCAGCGCCTTCTTCGCTCAGGTGAAACGCCTGCGGGTCGTATTTTTCAGCAAAGCGGATGATGTCGTCGCGCGAAAAGGTGTGCTCACCAAGAGCCAGCGTGTCGCCGACCTCGATATCGTCGAAGAAGGCACTCATGATGTGGCCTCGCGCCGGGCAAAGAGGATCGGGTTTTCCCAGGCGATCACGTTGTCGCCCGACTGGTTGGTGGCAGTGACGCGCACATTCACGATGCCGAGATCCGGCCGGGACCTCAGCTCCCGCGTATCCAGCACCTCAGCCTTGGCAAAAAGCGTGTCGCCCGGAAAGACCGGACGCAGCCATTGCAGCTTGCCTATGCCAGGCGAACCGCGGCCGGCGGTCCGGTTGAGGAGATTGTCCACCAGCAGGCGCATGACCATCGAGCCCGTATGCCAGCCGGAGGCAGCAAGACCGCCTAGCAGAGAGGCCTTGCCAGCCTCCTCGTCGAGGTGGAAGGGCTGGGGATCGAATTCGGAGGCGAATTCCAGGATCTCTTCCCGGGAGACGGTCATGGAGCCGAGATCGTAGTCCTGGCCCGCTGCGAAATCTTCAAAATGGATCAGATCGGTCATTGATACGGCAAATGATTTTGGGAACGGAAACGCGGCGGGGCTGCGTTCCCGGAGAAAGAGGCGAGGCGCAGGATCAGTCGAAATAGATCTCGTTGTCGTCCATATAGACATTGCTGGCTTCGCAAATGTCGATGTCGATCGGATCGTCGAGCACTTCGCTGTCGTCATCGCCGAGCCAGCCGACCTGGAAGGTCTGGGCGCAGTTACCGGTGTCCGCATGGAACTGGGCGCGGGCGCTTTCGCCGGGGCCGAGCGGGCCGCCAAGCCAGTTTTCCGACCAGCCGCTGCCGTCATTGGTGTAGAACCCGACGACAACGTTGTCCTCGGTGTTATTGTAGAGCTGGAAATAGCCTTGCGAACCGGTTCCCTGCGCAAGGGCGACCGTCGTGCCTGCAAGCAAGGCAAGGCCGACTGTGGCCGACTTCAGAAGCTTCATTTTCTAATCCCCCGGGCAGCGCGCTGCCAGACAGTTATCGAGCGCTCCGAAGCTAGTCTCAGCCGCGGAGGATGTAAATTTATTTCGCGTAACCGGGCGTCCGGCCGTAAGGCCAGCCATGTCCCGCTCACGTTTCAACATATTTGCGCCAGTCGTGCTCTTCCCTGAAACCAAGAACTTCGCGGATCTTGCGGTTGGAGAAGAGGGCCTCATGCTCCCCCAGTTCGCGTGCCAGGGGCACGTTCGGGAAGAAGCGTTTCAGGATCTCGGTGTTGGGAATGTCGACGGAATTGGTGTCGTTGCCGGCGTTGAAGATCTGATATCCGAGCCCGTCCTTTTGAAGGCAGAGATCGACGATCTGACCGAGGTCGCGGGCGTCTATGTAGCAGAAGATATTGCGCCGCCGCTGTGCCGGGTCGCGGAAGAAGTCCGGGAAACGGTCATATTCGTGCGGCTCGATGACGTTGCCGATCCTGAGAGCGTAGATATCGAAACCGGAGCGGCGCTGGAAGGCACGGGCGGTCTGCTCGTTGACGACCTTGGAAAGTCCGTAGCTGTCCATCGGGTCGACGTCGTAGTCTTCTTCAACCGGCAGCACCTTTGGGTCGACGACGCCGTCGGCGAAGCAGACCCCATAGGTGGTCTCCGAGGAGGCGATGACGATCTTGCGGATCCCAAGCTTCACTGCCGCCTCGATGACATTGTAGGTGCCGACCGCATTCACCTCGAAGGTCCGGTTGTCCGGATGAATGAGAATGCGCGGCACGGCAGCAAAATGCACGACCGCGTCGAAGGCGGGTACGCCGGTGCCGGGTTCCAGCTCGTCGAAATTGGCGTAGCTGGTCATCACGTTGAACATCTCGCCGGATGAGGTGATGTCCGCGATGAGATTGTCGACGCCCGGAAGGTCGAGGGGCTTCAGGTCGACATTGACGACGCGGTGTCCTTGAGCCTGGAGATAGGGAACGACATGCCGGCCGGCCTTGCCGGAACCGCCGGTGAACAGGATTCTTTTCTGGGTTTTCATGGTCTGATTCCTGAGCTCGGTTCTTGGTCGGCGCGACAGGACTGTGCTGCCTGGGGTGTTAGCCGCTGCTTGAAAAGATCTCTTCGAAAAGCCACGCGCGGACTGCCTTGATCATTGGGTCTTCCGCTTTCCCGGGCGGGTAGACCAGATAATATCCAAGCCCTTTCAGCTCGGGACCGAAAGGGCGTGACAAAAGCCCGGCCTCAAGGGCGTCGCGCACCAGCACCGTGCTTAGGAGCGCAATGCCCTGGCCCGCAATCGCAGCCTGGATAACATGGGCATCGTCACTCAGGACAGTCCCGGCATCCGTGTCAATGGCCTTGACGCCTGCAAGGGCGCACCATTTCCGCCAGGACGGCGTATTGGCATCCTGGCGATGCCAGACGGAATGGAGCAGGGTCTGCGCCCTCAGATCGTCGGGCGTGCGGACCTTCAGGCGCGGGCTGCACACCGGGGCGAAGCGTTCTTCCATCAACGGTTCTGCGGTGAGGCCCGCGAAGGGTGCCCGGCCATAGCGGATGGCACAATCGGCATCGCCCGCCAGAAGGTCCACGACCGTCTCGCACGGGTGGATGCGCAGCGTGACATCCGGATGGGCAAGATTGAAATTCCGGATGCGCGGTACCAGCCAGCCCGCTGCGAACGCGGTCGTCGTGGTCAGCGTCACAGCCCGGCGCACAGCGGTGCGCCGCAGCTTGCCAACCGTTTCCGACATGGAGGCAAAGGCGTCCCGGCAGACCAGAAAGAGCTGGTTGCCGGCTTCTGTGAGGCGAACCTTGCGCGGGCGTCTTTCGAACAGTTTCGTGCCGACCGTCTCCTCCAGAAGCCGGATCTGGTGGCTGATGGCCGTCGGGGTCACGCCCAGTTCACCTGCGGCGCGCCGGAAACTCAGGTGGCGGGCCGCAGCCTCGAAGGCACGAAGGGAGGCGAGGGGCGGAAGTGCGGACATGGATGAATATGATTCATCTATTGGCTGAGAAATTCGATTTTGATGTGCTGAAAATTAGCAGCTATCTGAAGATCAGGCAACGGCGCTGTGTGTCCATAGATGAGTGAGAATCATTGAATTTCAACCATGTCCGTCAGGAGAAACTTGTGTCCACCTTGCTTCATATCGATTCCAGCGCCCGTTCAGGCGGGTCAGACGAACACCGTTTCGGTTCGCACAGCCGGCGCCTTACGCGCCGCTTTGCCACCGCTTGGTCCCAAAGCCGTCCGCAGGACGCGGTGATCTACCGCGATGTCGGCGTCAACAGTCCCCAGCCCGTGACGGGCAATTGGATCCACGCTGCCTTTACCAAACCCGAAGACCGGGAGCCCTGGATGGGCGACGTGCTTGCCGAAAGTGATGCGCTGATCGACGAACTTCTGGCCGCGGACATCATCGTCGCCGGTGTGCCGATGTACAACTTCGGCGTCCCCGCCCAATTCAAGGCCTATATCGACAATATCGTTCGCGTCGGCCGGACCTTCGGTTTCGACCGGAGCCGGGCAGGAGAGCCCTATTGGCCGATGATCCCGCCGGGCAAGAGCCTCGTCATTCTGTCCTCGCGAGGTGACTACGGCTATGGCCGGGGCGGCCGGCTGGAGGCGAAGAACCATGTCGAGCCGGCTGTCATGACGCCCTTTGCCTATCTCGGCATCACCGACGTTCATTCTGTCGCGATCGAGTATGACGAATTCGCCGATGCGCGTCTGGCGCAGTCGATTGCCACTGCAGAGCAAGAAGTGGACGCGCTGGTCGCCCGTTTGAGCGCGAACGCGGCCGCCGCCTGACAGACCGGTCCCGCCCTCTCCATGCCGCTTCGGCGGCATGGAGAGGGCGGGCAAGTCAGCAAGATTTATCAGATCGGGCAGTGCTAGGGTCCCTGCGATCGAAGGGGACCGAGCCACATGACACAGCACGAGAAATACGGCCTTTCGCCAAAGGACAACGGCTATATCCGCCGCTTCACCCGAGTAATCGAATATATCTATTCCCATCTGGACGAAGATCCCGATCTGACGACCCTGGCCGAGGTGGCGGCCTTGTCGCCCTGGCACTGGCACCGGGTCTGGCAGTCGGCCTACGGCGAATCCATCGTTGCCACCGTCAAGAGGTTGCGGCTGCACCGGGCTGCCGGCGATCTCGCACATTCGGATCTGCGGCTCGCCGTCGTCGCGACCCGCGCGGGCTATACCAGCCTGGAAGCGTTTTCCCGCAGTTTCAAACAGGCCCATGGCCAGACCCCGTCGGCTTACCGCAAGGCAATCGCACCCGGCCGGATCAGGCCGGTTCATGGCGGTGCTCCTTCTCCGCAATCCAAAGGACTTTTTCCCATGCATGACGTCGAGATCAGAGCCCTTCCTGCCGAAACCCTGGCCGTCCTGCGCCACAGGGGCGCCTATATGGAAATCGGTCAGGCCTTTGAAAAACTGATCGGCGTTCTGGTCGGGCGCCAGCTTATCGGCAGGGCCGGGGCCACGAAGGCGCTGTTCTACTCCGACCCGACCCATGTTGCCGAAGACGATCTGCAATCGGCTGCCGGGGTCGTGTTGTCAGGTGATTTCCCGGTAGATGCCCCGCTGGAGAAGCTGGAAACCCGTGGTGGCGATTATGCGGTGCTGCACTACAAGGGACCCTATGCGGATATGAAATGGGCCTATGAATGGCTCTACGGCGAGTGGCTGACCCAATCCGGGCGTGAACCTGCCGATGCGCCCTGCATGGAGGTCTATCTCAACAATCCGCGCGAGACGGCACCGGCCGATCTCCTCACCGACATCTGCCTGCCGCTGAAGCCGGCGGGTTGAGGGGGAGGCCGAATTGACCAGGCGCGTGCATGTTGTTCTTCCTCATCCTGAGGAAGCGCGTCAGCGCTGTCTCGATGGATGGGCCGCTTGTTCCCGAGCTTTCGGCCCATCCTTCGAGACGGGCCATTCGGCCCTCCTCAGGATGAGGTTGAATGTATGGCGCGCCTGCGATGTCAGGCTGGCCTAGTCCCCCTAAAGCGGCCAGAACACCAGGATGGCCGGAATGGCGACCACGAGCACCAGAAGCTCCAGGGGCAGGCCGATGCGCCAGTAGTCGCCGAAGCGATAGCCGCCCGGCCCCATGATGATGGTGTTGTTCTTGTGGCCGATCGGCGTCAGGAAGGCGCAGGACGAGGCAACCGCGACGGCCATCAGGAACGGGTCGGAATTCACCTGCAGGGTGTTGGCAATCTGAACCGAGATCGGCGCCGCGATCAGGCAGGTGGCAACGTTGTTCAGAAAGTCCGACAGGGTCATGGTCACCACCATCAGCACGGCCAGAGTTATCCAGGCCGGGGCGCCGGACGTGACGCTCAGGATGCCGTTGGCAATCAACTGGGCGTTGCCGGCGTCCTCGAAGGCCTGGCCGAGCGGGATCAGGGACCCCAACAGCACGATCACCTTCCATTCCACCGACTGGTAGACCTCGGAACCGTTGATGAGACCGCAGGCGACGTAAAGCACCACGCAGGCGGCCAGCGCCACCGGAAGATAGGTGAGGCCCGCGACGGCAGCCGCGATCGCCACGGCGAAACCGGCAATGGCAATCCCGGCCTTGTGCCGCTGGATCACATCCGTCTTGCGGCCTTCCAGAGGCAGCACCCCGAGCCATGTGCAGGCATTCTCCAGTCTCTCGGGCGTGCCGAGCAAAAGAAGCACGTCGCCCGGCCGGATCGGTTCGTGGCGCACACGCTTCTGGATCCGCCGGCCCTGGCGGGAAATGCCGAGAAGGGTAACGCTGTGGCCGTAGAGCAGACGCATATCGAAAGCGGTGCGGCCGACGATACGGGCATTGTCCGGCGTAATGGCCTCGGTCAGGGAGAGGGCGTCGCTGCCGATGCCACCCTTGTGCTTTTCGGAGCCCGCAAATTTCATTTTGGCGGCGCCCATGAAGGCCTCGATGGCCTTCGGATCGCCTTCGACGAAGAGATAGTCGCCGGACTTGATCGGCTCCCGGCGGGCAAAACCGCGAATGCGCCGGCCGTTGCGGACAAGGCCGATGATGGCGACGTCCTTTTCGTCGGCAACGGGATAGAGATCGCCCACCGTCAGGATCTTGTCCTCCGGGATCTCACCCACTTTCAGTTCCGCCGAATAGAGGCTTTCCGCAAGGCCTGACTGTTCCTGTTTTTCGCGGAAATGGCGTGGCAGCAGGCGCCAGCCGAACAAGGCTACGAAGGCAATGCCGCTGACGGCGACGACAAGGCCGACCGGGGCAAAATCGAACATCCTGAAGGGCGCGCCCATGGCGCTGGCGCGGTATTCGGCAATAACGATGTTGGGCGGTGTGCCGATCAACGTGATCATGCCGCCCAGGATGGTGGCAAAGGAGAGCGGCATCAGCGTCAGACCCGGTGACCGCTCCGCCTTGCGGGCCGCTTCCAGGTCGAGCGGCATCAGAAGTGCCAGGGCAGCAACGTTGTTGATGATTGCCGAAAGACCGGCTCCCACCACCGCCATGAGGCCGATATGCCGGGAGAGCCCGCGGGAGGCGGAAAGCACGACACTCGCCACCAGTTCCACAACGCCGGAATTCATCAGGCCGCGCGAGACGACCAGCACCAGGGCGATGATCATGACGGCGGAATGGCCGAAGCCGGAGAAGATTTCCTCCGATGGCACCAATCCCAGAAACGCACCAATGATAAGCGCGGCAAAGGCGACAAGATCGAAGCGGATGCGGCCCCAGACCAGCAGCGCGAAGACGGTCCCGAACAGGATGAAAAGGGCGGTCTGGTCAAATGTCACGCGCGTGGCTCCGGCAAATAATAAATCTGTACCGAGCTGAACATGACCGACCTTTAATCTCAAGGTCACGCCTCGGACATAATCGGTCCCCACCTGCCGGTCAGCAGCTCGGCGCCGCGCTGGACTGACGAGACGGAGACAGACCATGGATCATAAACACGGCAATAGCGCCAAAGGTTCCAGGAGTGCTGCCATCGCAGCCCCGGAGATACAGCCGGACACCCCGGCCGACGCGAAAAGCGGTTACGGCCGTGAAAAATGGAGCGGCCAGAAGGGGCCGAACCCGCTGCTGTTGATGGGCCTCGACAGAAGCTGACCGGGCAGCCTCAGACGACCTTCACCGTGAGGCCGGGCAGGCCGTCGATCGAGGCTTCAAGAGTGTCACCGCGCTCAACGGCACCGACGCCTGCAGGGGTGCCGGTCAGAATGACGTCGCCGGCGCCGAGCTGGAACAGCTCGGACAGCTTGGCGATGATTTCCGGCACCTTCCAGATCATCTGGTTGAGATCACCTTCCTGGCGGAGCTCGTCATTGACGGCAAGCGCGATCCGGCCCGTGCTGAGAAAACCGCAATCGGCGGCCGGCATGATCTTTCCGACCGGAGCCGAACGCTCAAAGGCCTTGCCGACTTCCCAGGGACGGCCGGCCTTCTTGGCCTCGCCCTGCAGGTCGCGGCGCGTCATGTCCAGCGCAACGGCATAGCCATAGACATGCTCCAGGGCACGGTCCGCGCCAATCCGGCTCTTGCCGGACTTCAGCATCACCGCCAGTTCCACCTCGTGATGGACGTCATTCGACAGCGGCGGATAGGGAAACTCGCCCGACGGGTCGAGATTGTCCGGGTTCTTCTGGAAGAAGAACGGGGCTTCCCGGTTGGGGTCGTGTCCCATCTCGATGGCATGGTCGGCATAATTGCGGCCGACGCAGTAGACCCGGCGGACCGGGAACCCCATCCGGCTTTCGCTGACGGGCAGGATCGTTGGGAAGGGAGCCGGAATGACGGTCGACATTCAAGGAGCTTTCGAGCGGTGGCGGTGCTTCGGCTTTTACCGGGTCTGGCCCCTACCTGTCGAGCAGGAGCTGCGACACGGGCATGTCCACCAGCGGCGGGTGAAGACCGACAATCAGATCTGCAAGCGTCCTGAGACCGGCTCCCGGATATCTTCCGGTTGGGCGACCAGGGCCGCCAAAGCCAGGCGCAAGCCTTCTGCGGCCGTGTCGGCGGACATGCTCGGCGCGCCGAGATTGGCCTCCAGCGCCGCTACTTCCGGCAGATGCGGCAGGTGGATCCAGCCGGCAGGTATTGTGCTGCCTGTGACCGCCAGGTGATGCAGGATGCCGTAGAAGAGGTGGTTGCAGCAGAAGGTTCCGGCTGCGTCCGAAATATCCGCAGGAATGCCGCCCGCCCGCATGGCGCTGACCATGGCGCGCACGGGCAGGGTGCTGTGATAGGCGAGCGGGCCGTCCGCGGCGGTCGGCTCGCCCTGCAGGGCAATGCCGGCGTTGTCTTTCAGGCCATAGCGGGTGGAATCGTTGAAATTCTGCGCCAGCCGCTCGACGGTGATTGTCGCCCGGCCGCCATATTCGCCCAGCATCACCACCGCATCGGCGTGCGTTTCGGCGAGCGCCGCCTTTACCGCGTCGATGCAGACGAAGAAGGTGTTGGGAATGATGCGGGAGACGATCCGGGCTCCTTCCATCATCTCGCCGTCGAGCTTGAGGGCGACCTGTTCGGCCGGGTTGACCGGCGTCGTGCCGAAGGCCTCGAAACCGGTCAGCAGGATCGTCTTCATGTCTTTGCGTCCACGGGTTTCAGATCCGCCCCGCTAGCCTCTCTGTCTATCGAACCGTCGTCCGGCAGGAACCAGATGACAGCAAAGGCAATGAGGCCGGCAGCAATCAGATAGAAGGCAGGCGCGAGCTGCAGGTGGGTCTTGTCGATGAGGTAGGTGGCGACCAGCGGCGCAGTGCCGCCGAAAATCGCCAGCGGAATGTTGTAGCCGATGGAGTAGCCGGTCACGCGGACGGAGACCGGGAACTGGCTGATCATGGTGGCCATGAGCGGAGCGAAGAAGCAGGCGAGAATGATCGCCATGCCAAGCTGTCCGGCAATCACCAGTACCGGATCCTGATGATGGACCAGCCAGAACATCGGCAGGCCGAAAAGCACGACACCGGCCGATCCGATGAGAAGCAGCGGCCGGCGGCCGATCCTGTCGGCCAGGTAACCGAGGAATGGCAACAGCAGCATCAGGACGACCATGACGCTGGTGTTGATCGTCAGGGCACGGCTTTCGGTGAGCTTGCTGTAATCCACCAGGTAGGAGGTGAGATAGACGAAGGTGAGATAGAAGCCGACGCCGTTGAGGATGTTGCAGGCAATCGTCCGCAGCAGCGCCGGGCGGTGATTGCGGATCACCTCGCCGACGGGCACGCTTACCGGATCGTGCGGGGAGGGCGGCAGGTCGGTTTCGCCGGCTTTGGTGCCGCTGCGGATCATGAAGCCGGTGATGCCGACCAGAAGACCGAAGGCGAAGGGCACCCGCCAGCCCCAGCTGCCGAGCTCGTCGGCGGGCAGAAGGCCGGTTGCAAGCGCGGCGACCCCGGAGCCCAGAAGAATGCCGAAGGTCGCCCCGACAAGGGCCCAGGATACGACGAAGCACCGGTGTTTGGGTGGGGCGACCTCATAGAGATAAACGGAGGAACCGGTATATTCTCCGCCGACGGAAAGGCCCTGCAGCAGCCTTAGCACCGTCAACAGCACGGGCGCGGCGACGCCGATCTGGTCATAGGTCGGCAGGAAGGCGATCAGTGTCGTCGGGACGGCCATCAGGGCGACGGAAAGCAGGAGGGCGCGGCTGCGGCCCATCTTGTCGGCGACATGGCCCAGCACCAGGCTGCCGATCGGGCGCATCAGGAACCCGGCGGCAAAGACGCCGAAGGTGCTGATGAGACTGACGGCCGGATCGTCGCTCGGAAAGAACTGATGCGCGATGATGGGGGCGAGATAGCCGTAGACGGCAAAATCATACCATTCCAGCGTATTGCCGACGGTTCCTGCGACAAGCTTGCGGATATTCGTACCGGCAAATGCCCCCATGGTGCCCTCCATTGGATGCGGGTTTCTCAAGTCCCGGGGGAGCCTAGAGGCTATCTCTTTACCTTCCGTTTCTGCCGGGCAAGGGAGGGATATCGCTGCCGGCTGCAGTAGGTTGCGATCACTCCTCTCACCACGGTGACAGGAGGCCTGTGGTTATCAGGAGGTCTTCGAAACCTTGCAGAGGACCAACCGATGAACCGAACCGCCGTCAACCCGTGGCCCTGGTCGCTGAAACTTGGCTACAACCAGGGCGAAATCATTGAAGATACCGGAAGGCAACTTGTCTGTGCCGGTCAGACCTCCGTCGATGCCAATGGGCAACCGCAGCATCCAGGCGACATGCGCAACCAGATTGCGCTTGCGCTCGACAATCTGGAAGCCGTTCTCACGGCTGCCGGCATGACCCTCGCCAATGTGATCCGGCTGGTGATCTACACTGCCGATGTCGATGAGACGCTGAAGAATTTCGATGTGCTGGGATCTCGTTTCGGACCTCTTGAGGTATCGCCGCCGATGACGCTATTGGGCATCACGCGGCTTGCGATACCGGGTCTTCTGTTCGAGATCGAGGCGACAGCGGCCGATTGAGAAAGAGGGGAACGGCATTGCCCCGGACCTGTCAGCCTCGTTCCATCGAACGGGACGGCTGGTCCGGTCCCCGGCGACTTTTCCTGCAAGACGGCAATGAAATTCGGGGTATCTGCTGTAACATTGCCAAAAGCGGGGCAAATCCGTTCTTGTCTGAAGTCCGGGAGGATTGGGAAGCCGATGCGGCGTGCTGAAAGACTGTTCAGGCTCGTCAACGAGATGCGCACGAGGGGGGTCAGCCGGGCCAGCGAGCTTGCGGAGCATTTCGAGATCAGCATCAGCACTGTCTATCGCGACATCGCTCATCTTCAGGCGTCCGGCCTGCCGATCGAGGGGGAGGCCGGGGTCGGCTATCTGCTGCGGCCCGGCTTCGACCTGCCCAACGTCACCTTCACCCACGACCAGATCGAAGCGCTCGCCGTCGGACTGTCCTTCGTGGAGCGCACGGGGGATCCGGATCTTGCGTCGGCGGCCAGGGAAGTTCGCGCCAAGATCCAGGCAGGCCTGCCGTTGCCTGAGGAAAGGAAGCTCGCTGATGCCCCCTATTTCAGTCTGCATCGCCGCAATGGGTCACCCGAGACGTCGAGAGACCATGCCGGGCTCGTGCGCGAGGCGATCCGGGAGAGGCAGGTGGTGCGGATCCTCTATCAGGACGGCGGCGGAAAACCCTCCGGCCGTGTGCGGCCGCTCGTGGTGTGGACGCTGACGGAGGGCTGGATGTTCTCCGCCTGGTGCGAACTCCGGCAGGACTTCCGCACCTTCCGCTCTGACCGCATCGCGCAGCTCGTCGTGACGGCCGACCGCTTCGAAGATGACGAAAAGACAGGACTGCGTGCGTTCCTGGCGCTGGAGCAATGTGAAGCGCCGGATTCTTGAACTGCAATTCGTCACCCCGGACGGAGCAAAGCGGAGATCCGGGGCCGGGGAGCCGGACACGTCGAATATTGTCAGGAAAGATATTAGCAGGTGCTTCCCCGGTCCTGGCTCGCGTTGCGCTTGGCCGGGATGACGTGGAGAGGGGGCGTTTGGTCTGCTGACTGCAGAAGATGCCGGGATCGCCTGCAGTCGGAAAGTCGTCAGGTGTTGAACTTGAACAGCAGGACGTCGCCGTCCTTGACGACATATTCCTTGCCTTCGTCGCGCGCCTTGCCGGCTTCCTTGGCGGCCGTTTCGCCGCCGAGGCCGACATAGTCGTCATACGCGATGGTTTGCGCACGGATGAAGCCGCGTTCGAAATCCGAATGGATCACGCCGGCCGCGCCCGGAGCCTTGGTGCCCGCGGTGATGGTCCAGGCGCGGGTTTCCTTCGGGCCGGCGGTGAAATAGGTGATGAGGCCGAGGAGGCCGTAGCCTGCACGGATCAGCCGGTCGAGGCCGGGTTCTTCCAGGCCTATGGTCTCGAGGAATTCTTCCTGCTCTTCCTTGTCGAGCTGGGAGATTTCCGCTTCGATGGCGGCCGAGATCACAACGGAGGCGGCACCTTGCGCCTTGGCCATTTCGGCGACCTTGGCCGAAAGCGCGTTGCCTTCGGCGGCGGACGCCTCGTCAACGTTGCAGACATAAAGCACGGGCTTGGCGGTCAGCAGGTTCAGGCCCTGAAGGATCCTGGCTTCGTCGGCGCTGGAGGTTTCCAGCGTGCGGGCGGGCTTGCCGTCCTGAAGCAAGGCAAGGGCAGCTTCCATCACCGGCAGCACGGCCTTGGCTTCCTTGTCGCCGCCGGTCGCCTTTTTCTTCAAGGGCGCGATGCGGCGTTCCAGGCTTTCCATGTCGGCGACCATCAATTCGGTCTCGACGGTCTCCGCATCAGCGATCGGATCGACGGTGCCTTCCACGTGGGTGATGTCATCGTCCTCGAAGCAACGCAGCACATGGGCGATGGCGTCGACTTCGCGGATGTTGGCCAGGAACTGGTTGCCGAGACCTTCGCCCTTGGATGCGCCGCGGACAAGGCCGGCAATGTCGACGAAGGTGATGCGGGTCGGGATGACTTCCTTCGAGCCGGCGACATTGCGGATCGCATAGAGCCGCGGATCCGGCACGGCGACTTCACCGGTATTCGGCTCGATTGTGCAGAACGGATAGTTGGCGGCCTGTGCCGCCGCGGTCTTGGTAAGCGCATTGAAGAGTGTGGACTTGCCGACATTCGGCAGTCCGACAATGCCGCACTGGAAACCCATGGGAGTTCGCTTTCGGTTGGTCTTGAGACTTTGCAGGGCTAAATGCCGGAAGCGGGTCTGCAGGTCAAGGCTTTGCGAAGAAGCTGCAATGCTGTGCCGTCAGCAGAGTGTCAGTACGGACACCCTTACGCTGAAATGATCTCCGGTGCTGAACAGATCCCCGCTTCCCTCGGCGCTCCGATGGGCTATAGTCGCGCAGGTGTTTTGGGCGGTGTTTCGGGCGATTGTTTGGGAATTGAAACGGGATGGTTTTCAGCCGCATGAAACCCGCAGTTCGGTACGTATTTGCCTGCTGTGCAACGGCAGCGCTGACCGCTTTAGCCGCCATCGTGCTGACTTTCCCGGGACACCCTGCCAGGGCGCAGGGCTTCGATCCAAGCTCTCTTACCGGTCTTCTGGGCGACATGCCCGTAGACCCTGTCCTGATGGACGGCGTCGGGGAGGTCGGCGTCACGCGGGCCTATATTCCGGATGCCATCGATCTTTCGCCCTTGATGCCGCCGCCGCTGCTGCAGACCTATGGCAGCTGCGTCTCCTATGCCATAGGCTATGCCTTACGTGGCTATTACGCGGCACTTGAAAACAATGTCGAGCCGGGCAACAGGAGCTTTACGCCGAGCCCTGCCTTCCTGCATTCCCAGATCCGCAACCGCAACGAAGCCTGCGAGACCGCCGGCAGCCACGCGGTGCTGGCGCTTTCCTATTTCAAGGGCAACGGCGCACCCGACCAGGATGCCATTCCGGATGCGGCCATCTGTTCGGAGCGGGTGGAATTCGCCACGACGGCGCCGGACCGGTTCCGGATCAAGGGCTTCGAATTCGTCTTCGAGAAAACCCGGCAACGCCGCGACGCCTCAAACCGGGATCTTGATGCCATCAAGCAGCTGCTGGCGGCCGGTCATCCGGTGGCCGCAGGTTTCCAGACCATGAAGGTGATCTCTTCGAAACAGACGCCGGACGGGGTCACCCTGCAATATCTGAAGGCGGGAGAAATCTACCAGGGCTCCCTTGGCCACCATGCCGGTGTTTCCGGTGGCCACCAAATGGTGATCGTCGGTTATGACGAACGCCGTCAGGCCTTGCTGGTTCAGAATTCCTGGGGTCCCTATTGGTCAGGCGACGGCTATGGCTGGATATCCTATGCGGCCGCCAAGGCGGATATGCACAATGCCTCGGTGATGCGCACGGGCATCACCCCACCGCGGCCGGTGCCTGGGCTCTCGCGCACCGACCGGAACAACGAGCTGGCGTTCAAGGGCGACAGCTGCAGCAGTCTCCATGTCGGCGAGACGGATGGTGACGGCGTGCCGCTGCTCGGCGGCTTCGTCAGTACGCAGGAGGCGCTTGCCGAATTGCGCGCCGAGTTTTCGCCGGAGCAGGTGCGCAAGGTGGATGTGCGTCCCTGGCCGGTTTGCGAAGCGTTGAAGACCCTTGCGGCACCGCTCTCCGAACCCTCACGTCCCCGCATCCGCCTTTTGGGCGGCAGCGCCGAGCTTTCCTATGGCGATACGCTTGCCTTCGAGGTGACAGCACCGGACTTTGCCTCGTTCCTTTACATCGTCTACCTGCAGGCCGACGGCACGGTGGTCAATCTGTTGCCCCGGCGCGGACCGGTGAGGGAGCAGGCGCAGTTTGGCGAGAGCTTCGTTTATGGCGACGGCCGGCAAGGGCGGCAGACCTTCAGGGTTCAGCCGCCTGCCGGCTCGGAGGCCGTCGTCGTCATCGCGGCGCACAGCCCGATCGCCCAGCTGGAAGATCTCGAAGACGCGGGCGGCGGTCAATTCAAGATGCCGGTGAGTGCCGAGGGCGGATCCGGCATGGCGGACGACCGCTTTTTTCTGACAGCGCTCAGGTCGGGCCTGGCGGACTGGCCCGACGAGGCCAGCCTGCCGCGCGAAGTATCGGCTGCCGTCCTTCATCTGACGATCCGGGGAGAGTGACATGCGAGCAATATCCGTGAACCGTCCCGCTTGGCTGACCGCCATCCTGTCCCATCATGTGGCGGCGCTTTGCCTTGCGCTCGGTTTGCTGCTGCCCGGCGCAGGTCAGGCGCAGTCTCTCGCGCCCGACGACATTGTCCGGGCCCTTCTGCCGGCAGGCGGCGCATCCCAGACACGGTCGCTGCGCAAGGCGGAGCCGCATCCCTTCCGCGGCATCAGCATCGAGGGTCAGTTGCCGCCGGAAGCGGAGCTGCCGCGCATCGACCTGACCGTCAATTTCGAGTTCGATTCCGCCTCGCTCACCAATGACGGCATTCTGACGCTGCAGGCCCTTGGGCAGGCGCTGCAGGACCCGAGGCTTAGAAACATGAGCTTCCAGATTGCCGGTCACACGGATCTGCGCGGCACGGCCGCCTATAACCTCGACCTCTCGCAGCGCCGCGCCTTCATGGTGGCCGAGTTCCTGTCGGCCTTCTACAGCATTCCGCGGGAAAGGCTGGTGCCGGTCGGGTATGGCGAGAGCCGTCCGGTCGATCCGGGCGACCTTGACAGCGGCCGCAACCGCCGGGTGGAAATCATCAACGTCCAGCCGCTGTCGTAGCAGGGGCGGGGTTACTGCAGGCCTGTCGGGTCGATGAGGCCCCGGCTGCAGCCCATGCCGGTGGTCTCGGCCGCCAGCATCAGATCACCAAGGTCGCTGTCCGGATTGATCTGACCCTTCAGGCTGATCCAGATTTCGTTGATCAGGTTGCGGCCACCGTCGCTCTGGCACTTGATCTCGACCCGTTCACCGGTGCCAACGCCAAAGGCACTGTCGAAGGCCGCGCGGATCTGCGCGCCGGTGATCTCCTGACCGACATTGTTGAAAAAGAGATCGCCGACCGCGGAGCCGTTCACCAGCCCGGTCAGGAACAACGTGTCGTCGTAATATTCGTCGGCGCCGCCCTCACCAAGGTAACAGGTACCGTGCTTGATCCATTCGTGATGGTGCAGGAAACTGGCAAAGCCGGGCATGGCGGCGCTGAGGGCGTCGGCTGTCTCCGTGTCGATTTCCGGGGCCGGCAGGCGGTCCCAGCTGTCCGGATTGTCGAGGTTCTTGATGCTGGCGGGAACGCCGCAATAGTCCTTGCCCTTCGGCTGCGGCCAAAGGCCGTGAATGGAGAGCTGGCCGGTCGTGTGTGGCAGCAGGCCGTCGTTCAGGTCCCGGCATTCCGTCTTGCCCGGCCGGATCTCGCAAAAGGCGGGTTGCCAGCTCAGCGTCAGAAGATTGTCGATGGATTCGGGCCCCTCCTGAACGATGACGTCGCCACCGCCGGTTCCGCCGCCCGTGGTGGTGCCGCCACTCGTCGCGGTGCCCGCCTCAATCACATGCACGCCGCAGGAGGTGCTGACCCAGCGGGATGTTGCGACGGGAGCGTTGTCGATCTCTACCTGGAAGAAGTCGCCGCCGGCCTTGTTGAGGCCGAGCATGCGGTACGCCATCATCGGTGTCGTCGTGATGTCGCCCGGGTTCGTCTGTTTGTTCTTGCTGTGATAGGCCTCGCAGACTTCCTGCGCGATGAAATAGCCGTCGAGTTTTTCAAATGCGGATGCGGGCAGAGCCATAAGCAGGCTAAGCGCAAAGAGAAATATTGAAAATCGCATGGGTCGTCTCCCAATCCAGTCCGGGGGAACGTTTTGCCATCGGACAGGGGTTTCGCAATTGGAGACCTTCATCATGCGGTTCTGGCGTGACCGATGCGTGACTGCAAGCCGGGTTCCGTTCAGCTGCAGATTGAAATCGAGCGGAACGTGTCTCCGGAGCTTATCCGGCCGGGCGCGATCAGTCTTTCCCGAGCAGCTTTTTCAGCATCTCGGCCATGGGGCCGGAGGTGGGCAGCTTCATCTGCTTCGGCTGCCGGGCCTGCCGGATATGGCTCTGGCCTTTCGACTTCTGCTGCGGGTTGCTGGCCTTGCCACTGGCAGCCTTGTCCTTGTCGGCCTTTTCCTGAGCCGGCTTCTCCGGCCCGGCCTTGCTCTTGCGCTGCGCCTTTTCCGGTTCCAGCGCAAGTGTCAGCTTGTTGGCGAACTGGCTGTCCTTGCCTTCGGCCAGCAGATCCGCATTGTCGGCAACTTCCATCAGCAGCGGTTCGAGCCAGTCCCGGTCTGCCTTGGCGAAATCGCCGAGCACGTAGTTGGAGACGAGCTTCTTTTCGCCCGGATGGCCGATGCCGAGGCGCAGGCGGCGGTAATTCTCGCCGATATGGGCCGTGATGGAGCGCAGGCCGTTGTGGCCGCCATGGCCGCCGCCCTTTTTCATGCGGAATTTCGCCGGCGGCAGGTCGAGCTCATCATAAAGCACGACAACGTCGTCCGGTTCGATCTTGAAGAACCGCATCGCCTCGCCGACGGCGCGGCCGGATTCGTTCATGTAGGTGCTGGGCTTCAGCAGCAGGACCTTTTCGGAGCCGAGCCGGCCTTCGGACACCTGACCCTGAAAACGCGCACGCCAGGGCTGGAAACCGGAGTGGCGGCGATGGATCTCGTCCACAGCCATGAAGCCGATGTTGTGCCGGTTGCCTTCATATTTGGCGCCCGGGTTGCCAAGGCCGACAATCAGTTTCATGGCGACTCTCTCGAAAGGCTGGTCCTGAAACGAAAAAGCAGCCGGGCCGGCTGCTCTGAAGTTGCCCCCGAGGGGCAGGAGGCGGAGACCGCCTCCCGATTGTTATCGCAAGAGCGCGGCTTATTCGCCGTCGTCTTCGCCTTCTTCGGCAGCGTCGTCGTCGTCAGCTTCCTTCATGCCGGCCGGTGCAGCGATCGTTGCGATGGTGAAGTCGCGATCGGTGATGGTCGGATGGCAGCCTTCCGGCAGCTTGACTGCAGAAATGTGCAGGCTGTCGCCCGGCTGGGCCTTGGCGAGGTCGATTTCGAGCGCTTCCGGAATGTTGTCGGCCGGAACGTTCATTTCGACGGTGTGGCGAACGATGTTCAGAACGCCACCCTTCTTGATGCCCGGGCAGATTTCTTCGTTGAGGAAGTGTACCGGAACTTCAACGGTCAGCGTGGAACCGGCTGCAACGCGCAGGAAGTCGACGTGCATGACGTCGTCGCGTACCGGGTGCAGCTGGAAGTCCTTGGCGATGACCTGGTGCTTTTCACCGTCAACGTCAATCATGCCGATGTGGGTCAGGAAGCCGCCCTTGTGCAGGGTCAGCGTGGTTTCCTTCACCGGAATGGTGATCGGCAGGGCAGGTTGTTTGTCGCCGTAGATCACGGCGGGGAGAAGGCCTTCGCGACGCAGTGCCCGTGCGGCCCCCTTGCCCACCCGGTCCCGTGCCGACGCCTTCAGCTCATAGCTGGCAGCCATGGCAAAACTCCTTCGAGTGTATGAATACGGACCGGCGAACCACCGTGCTGAAAGCCTCAAGTTGTCCGGGATCGGTCCAGAAGCGCCTCCTCCAGGGGTGCAGGCGCGAGCGGGGGTATACAGAAAGCGGCAGGAAAGCGCAAGTATGCAGTCCCGACTTTGCGGCAGAAGCCTGCGGAAATCCTTTAGCAGAGGATGCATCAGCATCCAATCGTCGATATACTGAACCTTCTGGTTGACTGATGTCCGGTTTTCGGCGCAGTCTTCCGACAGATCCTAACCATGAAGCGAACTTGGACCATGGCACTCGATGAAGATCTGAACGACCGGCTGCGCGGCCTTCTCGGCAATCGCGCAGGCGTGAGTGAAAAGAAGATGATGGGGGGAATGTGCTTCCTGCTCAACGGCAACATGATTGCCGGCGCCGACCGCACGAAGGACGGCGAGCGTCGGTTCATGTTCCGTGTCGGCAAGGAGAATCATGCCCTGGGTCTGGATCTGCCGGGTGCCGAGCCGATGGTGCAGGGAGGCAAGACCCTGAGCGGTCTGTTCTTTGTCGGCGAAGACGCCTGTTCCGACGACGAGGTGCTGCAGAGCTGGCTGGATGTGGCCATCGCCAACGCCCTGACCTTGCCGCCGAAATAGGACTGTCCCCATCCGCTAAGCCGTTCAGCCGCTCAGCCGTTCAGCCGCTTCGACGTATCTTCCTTGAAATCCGGATCAGCCTTCTTTGCAAAGGACACCCGCCAGGGTTCGGCAAGCTCCTTCAATTCAGACAGGGCTTTCGCAGTGGCAGGGCCGAGACGCGGGTTGAACCTTGCCAGGATCACCTCGCGCAGGTTCCAGTCCGGACAGGGACGCTCGACCAATTCGAGACTGTCACCGGACTGCATTGATCCTTCCTGCAGGACACGGAAGTACCAGCCGGTGCGGCCGGTTTTCTGGAAGGAGGCCGCCTGGGCCGGATTGCCGGTATGCATGTTGAGCTTCCAGCACGGCTGACGGCCCTGGGCGACCTGCAGCCGCACCGTGCCGGCAGCAAGAACGTCGCCGATGCAAAGGTCTTCTTCCGTAAAGCCTTCCGATGAAATGTTCTCGCCGAAACCGCCCGGCTGGAAGATGCCGGAAAGCTCCGGAAAGGTATCGCGCCAGTGGGCGTAGTGCTCCGACGGGTAGATGTGCAAGGCCTTCTCCGGTCCCCCGTGCACGGCGAGATCCGCCTGCCGGTCGCCGACTATGCCGGTCGGGGTCACCTGCAGCACACCGTCCATCCGGGTCTTGCGAATGGCGGAAGGTGCCTTGCCTTCCCAGCGGTCTTCCGGCTCCCCGGTGAAGAGGCCGAGGATTGTTGCGGTCGGGGTCATGCGGCGTCCTTAAGTGTTTGTGTGTTCATGGCAAATTTTTCCAGCCTCGTCCGGCGCAAGCTCTACGCCGAGCAGCCGGCAAAAGCCGCCTTCCGGTCTCGCTTCGTGATGCCGGCAGGTGTGGCAGATGCCGAAGGAGCGGCCGCCGCGCTGATGCAGCATGGTCAGGACCAGCGCCTTCAGCGATGTGGCGAGCGAGGCCGAAATTTCGGTTGGCAAGCTGGCGATGACGTCGTCGAGCGGTGAGGGGTCTTCCAGCATCGTCAAGCCTTCCGGCGTTGCGTCGTAGCGGATGCTGCGCTTGTCCGCCGCTGAGCGCGTTTCCTCGATCAGCTGCTTGCGTGCCAGTGCCTTGAGTGTCTGCGAGGCCGTGCCGCGGGTCGTTGCCAGATAGTCGGCGACATGGGACGGCGCGCGCGAAAAGCGGTTCGCCCGCGCCAGGTAGCTGAGCGCTGCAAATTGCGACGGGTTCAGCGGTCCGTTCCAGTCTTCGGCGGCGGCGAGCCGTGTCAGGCGGTCGATCAGGTCGCGGATCACCTGGGTGTCGGCGTTGGATGTCATGGGGAATATGTAGCGAGTCGAAATTAAACTTGCAATAGTTTCGACTCGCTACTAATAAGGCTGCGTCCTCAAACAGGGAGAAAGCCCATGTTGAAATTCCCACTTGGAAATCTGCTCGTTGCCGGGGTGCCGCTGCTCGCGCTGCCTGCCGCGGCTCTTGCCGACGGCACGCACGCTCTTCACCAGAAAGGCGCGATCCTGTCGGCGGAAGCTGCGGAAATCGATCCGGACTACGACATCCTGGCGGCCCATGTGCACCGCAAGGGTCGGGTTGTGACCTTCCACATGACACTGAAGGGCACGGCCGGGGCGACTGTCCCGGACGCGGCGGGAGCTCTCGCCGGGGCGCCGGTCCAGTCCTATGTCTGGCCTACCTCGCTGAAACCGGAAGCCGTCGGTTTCGAGGGCGGTGCCGGTATCCTGGCTCTGGTCGCCACCAGCCATCCGGATTTCGACGACACGCCGCTTTTCGACGAGGATGGCGACGGCGATCTTCTGAACGACGGCGCGAAGTGGCACTCGCACTGGGTGGTGCTGACGCCGAACGAGGCCTGCGGCGTGGGGGCGCTGTCGGTGCAGGACATTCCGGACGGTGCAACGCCGAAGATGCCGGCGACCTGGCCCGGGCTGCCGATCTATATCGACAGTCCGGGTTTCTCGCCGGTTCTGGAAGCTTCCGAAATCACGATCAACGTCGCCTTTGCCGATGACAGTGCGGCGGACGGCATGTCCTATGACGGCGTGACGTCAGCGCTCCGGGTCAACCAGAGCGTCCACGCACCGCTGCTTTGCGTGGTCGATGTCTTCGACGTTGCCTCGGGCGATCTCAGCCTGCCGGGGAAGCTGAGCGGGAACTGAGGGGAAAACTCTGAGCTGCTGGTAGCCATACCCCTGATGCGTCATCCCGGACGCAGCGCAGCGGAGATCCGGGACCGGGGAGCCGATGACATTGGCGTCATGATACCGTCGTCAGCGGCTCTCCGGTCCCGGCTCGCGCTATCGCTTGGCCGGGATGACGATGGATGGTTGGCAAGGGGCCATCTCACCCCTCATGCGGCGCATAGGAGGCCAGGTCGACCGTCGCCGGCCGGCCGGGCAAGTTGAGCCGGGTTTCCCGGGCAGGGGACGTGGCGATCACCTTACCGCTTTTCACCACGGCGAGGCGGAACGCCTTCAGGCGGATCGCCTCGATGGTGTCGCGGGCCTGCAGCAGCACGAAATCTGCCTTGCAGCCTTTTTCAAGGCCGTAGCCTTCCAGGTTCATTGCCCTGGCCGCATGGGTGGTGACACAGTCGTAGCAGTAGCGGATGGCGTCGCGGCTGGTCATCTGGGCAACGTGCAATCCCATGGACGCCACTTCCAGCATGTCGCCAGAGCCCATCGAGTACCAAGGGTCCATCACGCAGTCATGGCCGAAGACGACGTTGATGCCGTAGGAGCGCATTTCCGGAACGCGGGTCTGGCCGCGGCGTTTCGGATAGCTATCGTGCCGGCCCTGCAGCGTGATGTTGATCAGGGGATTGGCGATGGCATGGACTTCCGCCTCGGCAATCAGTGGCAGGAGCTTGGAAACGTAGTAATTGTCCATGGAATGCATGGAGGTCAGGTGCGACCCGGCGACCCGTCCTTGCAGCCCAAGGCGCTGCGTGTGATACGCAAGCGACTCGATATGGCGGGACATCGGATCGTCTGTCTCGTCGCAATGCATGTCGACCATCAGTCCGCGCTCGGCGGCGATTTCGCAGAGCCGCGCAACGGAACGGGCCCCGTCTTCCATGGTGCGCTCGAAATGCGGTATGCCACCGACGATGTCGACACCCATGTCGAGAGCCGTCAGCAGGTTCCTTTCCGCAGTCGGCGAGCGGAAAAGCCCGTCCTGCGGAAAGGCGACGAGTTGCAGGTCGATATAGTCCTTCACCTTCTCGCGCACTTCGAGAAGGCCTTTGACGCCGGTCAGACGGTCGTCGCAGACGTCGACATGGGAGCGAATGGCGAGCAGGCCCTGCGAGACGGCAAGATCGCAATATTTCAGAGCCCGCTCGACGACGGCCTCGACCGTCAGGATCTCTTTCAGCTCTCCCCAGAGCGCGATGCCTTCCAGCAGCGTGCCGCTGCGGTTCATGCGCGGCAGGCCGAGGGACAGCGTCGCATCCATGTGGAAATGGCTGTCGATGAAGGGAGGTGAGACCAGCTTGCCGGAGGCGTCGATGACTTCGCCTGCTTCCGCCGTGATGCCGTTCTCCACCGCTTCGATCCGGCCGTTGCGGCAGGCGATGTCGATGCCAGTGCGGCCGTCGGGCAGGTTTGCGTTCCTGACGAGAAGATCGAAGCTCATGGGTTAGTCTCAGCGTTGACCACGGAAATAGGGAACCAGCAGCGCCCTTGGATAATCCGCCTTGCGGGCAACCACAATCAGGGCTGCGATGGAAAGAAGATACGGCATCATCAGGAACACCTGCCCCGGAATGAAGCTGCCGACCTCAGTCTGCAGCCGCACCTGGAAGGCGTCGAAAGCGCCAAAGAGCAGGGCGCCGATCAGCGCCTTGCCCGGCCGCCAGGAGGCAAAGACCGTCAGTGCGATGCAGATCCAGCCGCGGCCGTTGACCATGCCGAAGAAGAAGGCGTCGAAGGCCGACATCGTCAGGAACGCACCGCCGAGCGCCATGATCGCCGACCCGGCGACAACGGTCCCGATGCGCAAGGCGTAGACGGAAAGCCCCTGGGATTCCACGGCTGCCGGATTGTCACCGACGGCCTGGATCGCAAGGCCAAGCGGCGTGCGGTAGAGCACATAGGCGGTCAGCGCCACCAGGATCAGCGCCAGGAAGGTCAGCGGCGTCTGCTGGAAGAGGGCCGGGCCGATAAAGGGCAGCTCGCTCAGGACGGGGATGTCGAGCGGCTGGAAGGCCTCGATCCGGGGCGGCGAGGAGACATCCGGCAGGGCTGTGCGATAGATGAAGTAACTGAGCGAGGTCGCAAACAGCGTCACGCCGATGCCCGAGACATGCTGGGACAAGCCGAGCGGCACGGTAAGGATCGCGTGGATCAGGCCGAAAAAGGCCCCGGCCATGGCAGCGACCAGAACGCCTCCCCAAAGGCCCGCGCCCAGCCAGACGGCCATCCAGCCCGCCATGGCGCCAGCGGTGAAAATGCCCTCGATACCGAGGTTCAGGACACCGGCGCGCTCGCATATGAGCGCTCCGATGACGCCGAAGATCAGCGGCGTCGCGATCCGAAGCGAAGCGGCCCAGAAATTCGCGGAGATGAGTATCTCGAGGATGTCGGTCATTCCGCTGCCTCCCGGGACTTCTGATCGCCGACGAACCTGATCCTGAACCTTAGAAACAGGCCGGAGACCAGGACGCAGAGCAGGGCCATGGCAACGATGAGATCGGCGAGATAGTTGGAAACACCAGTGGCACGGGACATGGAATCCGCGCCAACAAAAATGCTCGCGATGAACAGGGCGGCAAGTACGACGCCGACAGGTGATAGCCCAGCCAGCATTGCAACAACGATGCCGGAATAGCCGAAACCGGGAGACAGATCTGCGGTAAGATAGCCCTTGAGGCCCGCGACTTCGCCGACACCGGCGAGCCCTGCCAGCGCTCCGGAGAGAAGCCCGACGCGGATGAAAGTGGCCGTCACCGGAATACCGGCATGGCGGGCTGCGGATGCGTTCTCGCCAACGGCGCGGATCTCGAACCCCCAGACGGTGCGCTTCAAGAGAAAATAGACGCCGAGCGAAGCGGCAAGGGCGACGACCAGACCCCAGTGGATGCGCATCCGGTCCATCAGCTTGGGCAGGGCAGCCTCGTCCAGGATCGGTTCGGACTGGGGCCAGCCCATGCCCATCGGGTCCTTCATCGGTCCTTCCAGCATCATCTGCGCAAAAAGCAGGATGACGAAATTCAACAGCAGCGTGGTAACGACCTCGTCGACACCGAGCTTTGTCTTCAACAGCGTCGGGCCGAGCATGACGAGCCCGCCCGCAAGTGCCCCGGCAAGGATTACGGCGGGGATCAGGACAAAGGACGGGCCCGAGATAAACCCGGTGCCGACGGCAACAGCAGCAAGTGCTCCGGCATATAGCTGACCCTCGGCACCGATGTTCCAGAGCTTTGCCTTGAAGGCGACCGCGGCAGCAAGGCCGGTCAGGATCAGCGGCGTCGCCCGGGTCAGCATTTCGGTAAAGGCAAAGAGGGAGCCGAAGGCGCCCTTTACCATCAGGCCATAGGCCTCGAATACGGACAGTCCGGCAAAGGCAATCGGAATGGCGGCCAGCAAGAGCGCTGCGATCGCAGCGGCGATCGTGACCGTCAGCATGCGCTGGAGGGAGGAGGGACCACGCGGTTCGAAGCGGATCATGCGGCGTCCTCCCCGTTGTGCCCGGCCATCCGGAGACCCAACGTGCCACGGTCCAGTGTCTCGGTCGGTTCTGCGGCGGAGAGATGGCCGCGGTGGATGACGGCAATGCGGTCTGACAGGCGCATGAGTTCGTCGAGGTCCTCGGAAATCAGGATGACGCCGGCGCCGCGGTCGCGGGCGGCAATGAGGCGCCTGTGCACTTCGGAGGTGGCGCCGACATCGAGGCCGCGCGAGGGCTGTGCAGCCAGTACGACCTTTGGTTCGGTTTCCAGTGTGCGGGCAAGCACGATCTTCTGGATGTTGCCACCGGAGAGCAGCCGGGCGGGGCTGTCCGCGCTTTGGCAGCGGATGTCATAGGCCTTGATCAGATCCTTTGCCCGTTCGCGCATCGCGCCGAAACGCAAGAGACCGAAATGCTGGTTCTCCGGCTTGCGGATCGCTTCTATGGCGAGGTTTTCCGAAACGCTCATCGCGCCGACGATGCCGTCATGGTGGCGGTCCTCAGGGATGCGGGCAAGACCGCTGTCGATCATGGTGCGGGCGCTGGCGCGGGTGAGTGTTGTGTCCTCAAGAGTGATGCTGCCGGATGAGGGTGTCTCAAGTCCGGAAATGACACGGGCGAGCATGGTCTGGCCGTTGCCGGACACACCGGCAACGCCGAGAATTTCGCCGGATTTCAGATCCAGATCGACGCCATGCAACGCGTCGCGGCCATGTCCCGCTGAAACTTTCTTCAGGGCGAAGAGGGTCGTTCCAGGTGTCCCGGGCGTGCGCGTCGTCTCGGTGATCGCATGACCGACCATCAGTTCCGCGAGCTTGCGCCTGTCGCAATCGGCCGTCGGCAGGTCAGCCACCTTGCGTCCTCCGCGCAGCACCGCGACCCGGTGTGAGGAGGCAAGCACTTCGGCCAGTTTGTGTGAAATGAAGATGAGGCCAAGGCCGTCCGCCGCCAGTTTCTTCAAGATGGCGAACAGCGTGTCGGATTCCTGCGGTGTCAGCACGGCGGTCGGCTCGTCCAGGACAAGCACGCGCGCATCGCGATAAAGGGCCTTGAGGATTTCCACGCGCTGCTTCTCGCCGACGGAGAGCTGGGAGATGCGCGCGTCCAGCGAAACTGTCAGGCCGGAGCGGGCCATCAGGTCGTCAAGCTTCTTGCGGGCAGGTGCCCGGGAGGAGGAGAACGCGGCGAGCTTCTCGGTGCCGAGCAAGATGTTGTCGAGGGCGCTGAGGTTTTCCGCAAGCGTGAAATGCTGGTGCACCATGCCGATGCCGGCGGCAAGGGCAGCACTGGGCGAGCCCGGCTCCAGCTCGGTGAGACTGTCGCCCGAGGTGCCGACCAGTACCTGGCCTTCATCGGCCACGTAATGACCGAAGAGAATGTTCATCAGCGTGGTCTTGCCGGCGCCGTTCTCGCCCAGAAGGGCCAGGATCTCGCCGCGTTTCAGGTCGAGCGAGACGTCGCCATTGGCCGTCAGGGAGCCGAAGCGCTTGGTGATGCCGTCAAGACGCAGGACGATACCGGCATCCTGTGCAAGGTCCGCCATGAAGGCCTCCGGAAAGGAAATTTTGGCTGTCCGGCGATTGCCGGCGGCTGAAAAGCCGCCGGCGGCCTTGGCCGCCGGCGGGACCGCAAGTGCGGTTACATGGTGGACTTGGGTTCGCTGTCGTTGACGTTGACGCGGAAGAGACCGTCCAGGATTTCCTGTTCCTTTTCCTTCGCAGCTGCGACGGCGTCGGCCGGTGCAAGGCTCTCGTCGACGAGGAAGCTGCCACCGCCATAGGACATGAAGCTGTAGGGACCATAGTCCGCAGGCTCGAAATTATCGGCAACGACGGCCGCGACGGCCTTGTCGATGGTCGGTTCCATATGCCAGAGCGCGGAGGAGAGGATGGTGCCCGGATAATCGCCGGAGGTGTCGATGACGTTGCCGATGGCCAGGATCCCCTTTTCCTTGGCCGCGTCGGACACGCCGAAGCGCTCGGCGTAAAGGATGTCCGCGCCCTTGTCGATCATCGCAAAGGCGGATTCCTTGGCCTTGGGCGGATCGTACCAGGAGTTGATGAAGGTCACGAGGAACTTCACATCCGGGTTGACAGTGGTTGCACCTTCCATGAAGGCGTTCATCAGCCGGTTGACTTCCGGAATGGCATAACCGCCGACCATGCCGATGACATTCGACTTGGTGGTGGCGCCCGCGATCATGCCGGAGAGATAGCTCGGCTCATGGATCCAGTTGTCGAAAACGGCAAAGTTAGGCTGTGCCGGGCCGAAGGACGAGCCCATCAGGAAGGCCGTGTCCGGATATTCGGCCGCCACCTTGCGGGCGGCGCGCTCGACAGCGAAGGCCTCGCCGACGACGAGGTCCATGCCCTGTTCGGCATATTCGCGCATGACGCGCTCATAGTCGGTGTTGGCGACGTTTTCGGAGAAGGTATAGGTGATCTCGCCGCGCTCCTGCGCGGCCTTCAGTGCCTTGTCGATGCGGCTGACCCATTGCTGTTCGACGGGCACGGTATAGATCGCGGCGACCTTGATCGGTTCGGCGGCGACGGTGGAGGTATAGGACAATCCTGCGGTGACTGTGACGGCCAGCGCAGCCGACAACAAGGCCCGGCGGACCCTGGAAAACGGTCTGGAAACGAGCATCTGAAATCCCCTGGAAAGGTTTTTTGCGAGCTTAGCTGATCACAAAATGTGCGTGCCCACAAGCTATGCAGAGGGTTGAAACGTTAATTTTTTGATCAATTGGGAAAAAATGAAGGGCTGACGAATGGAGCCAGGCTTGTACGCGGCGCAATCGTTGCAAATGTGTGGGGTGACTTGCATCAGTGTCATCTCCGCGAAAGCGGAGACCCGGGAGACTTCATCGTTTACGGGATCTTCCATACGCCTCCGGGAGTCGTGGGTCTCGGCTCTACGCTTCGCTGCGGCCAAGATGACGGCCTCAGCAGTTCGAAAGCAGAGAGAGTGGTCGAGATTAAAGCAAAACGCCCGGCGTTAACCGGGCGTTTGAAGATCTCGACGTGCAGGAGGCCCTAGCTGAAGAGGCTCGAGACCGATTTTTCCAGCGCCGTGCGGTTGATCGCTTCGCCGATCAGCGGGGCGATCGAGATGGCGCGGATGTTTGCCGCGGCGGTGATGGCGGCGGTCGGCTCGATCGAGTTGGTGATGACCAGCTCTTTCAGCTTGGACGAGGTGACACGGGCGACCGCGCCGCCGGATAGAACGCCGTGGGTGATATAGGCGGTCACCGACTTGGCGCCCTTGGAGAGCAGGGCCTCCGCCGCGTTGCAGAGCGTGCCGCCACTGTCGACGATGTCGTCGACGAGGATGCAGTCATAGCCCTTCACATCGCCGATGATGTTCATGACTTCCGACTCTCCAGGCTTGTCGCGGCGCTTGTCGACGATGGAGAGCGGGGCTTCGATGCGCTTGGCCAGTGCGCGGGCGCGCACCACGCCGCCGACATCGGGCGACACGACCATGACGTTGTCCGTCGCGTACCGTTCCTTGATGTCGCGGGTCATGACCGGTGCGGCAAAGAGATTGTCCGTCGGGATATCGAAAAAACCCTGGATCTGTCCGGCGTGGAGATCCAGGGTCAAGATGCGGTCCGCACCGGCTTCGGTAATGAGGTTCGCCACCAGCTTCGCCGAGATCGGGGTTCGGCCGGAAGCGCGGCGATCCTGCCGGGCGTAGCCGAAATAGGGGATGACTGCGGTGATGCGGCGGGCGGAGGAGCGGCGCAGCGCATCGATGATGATGAGCAGCTCCATCAGGTGGTCGTTTGCCGGGTAGCTGGTCGGCTGCACGACGAAGACGTCTTCACCGCGCACGTTTTCCTGGATTTCGACGAAGATTTCCTGGTCGGCAAACCGCCGGACCTGGCATTTGGCCAGAGGAGCGTCCAGATATTTGGAGATTTCCTCAGCCAGGGCTCGGTTGGAATTGCCCGCGACGATCTTCATGAGCCGCAAGTCCTTCTGGTGCGACGGCGGGGCTGCGGGCGGATACCGCCCATGCAGACACGCGGAAAGGCCTAGGTCTTATGTCAGTGCCGGGTGCCGGAGACCCTTTGGGAGAACCCTCGGCAGGCGGCGGCGTTGTAACAACCAAGCACCCCGACGACAACAGGCGTTGACGCCCGACAGACGCTTTTTTTTATTTTTTGTGACGCGGCACGATAATTAGCTGACGAAGCTCGTCATTATCGGTTGAGCCAGGCCTTGATTTCCACCATGGAGCGATTGGCAATGCGCGACAACACGCCGGAAGAGGCCGCCTGCCATGGATCGCCCGAGGCGCCTCCGGTGTCTTCGGTGCCGGAGATTCGCTTCAGCCGTCGGCCGGAGCTGTCGACAATGTCGAAGACGTAGAAAACGGTGCCGTTGGAAGGCTGGCCGGTCGCCGACAGGAATCCGTTGACCCGGTAGGTTGCCGATGCCCCGACCCGGCGCACCAGGGTGATGCCCTGCTTGCGCGCTTCCGCGCCGATCAGCTCGGAGAGTTCGTCGGCAATGTTGCCGGGGGCGCCCGTAAAGGGCTCGAACGCGAAGGTGATGCCTTCTTCCGGATCGACCTGACTGGAAATCGACGGCGTTGGCGCTGTCGTGGCGATCGGGCTCGGCGGCTGCGGCGAAGCCTGGCAGGCTGCGAGGCCTGCCACCAGCGCAAGTCCGGCCAGGAGGCGCAGGGAAGAACGGGTTTTCGGGCTGGTTTGGTTTGGCATGCGGACGCCTGGCTCTCGGTCTCGAAATCGTCTTGAAGCAGCCACTTGGAAATGACGGGAAAATCACCGGGCCGCAAGGTGGAACTGGTTTAGCCTGACTTGACCGGCAGGTCGAGAGGCAGCGTGGAGAAGCATTCCGGCGCACCCGCCGTGGTCAGGTAGGTCTGGCCGAGTGTCATGGCGGTGCCGGAGATGGAATCCATCAGGATCATGTGCATGAAGATCACCATGTCCGGTTTGACCTCGGCCGGATTGGCCTTGTAGGCCATGGGCATGTCCATCCAGCTTGGCGTGAAGCGGGCGCCGAGCGAATAGCCGCAGGCGTTGAGACGGTGGGGCATCATGCCATGAGCGTCCATGCGCTCCGCATGGGCATCGAAGACATCGCCGAAGGTGCGGCCGGTGACAAGCTGGGTTTCGACCGCTGCCAGCGCTTCACGAGCTGCCAGGTACATTTCCTGGTGCCGGTCGGTCGGGGTGCCGACCACTACCGTGCGCATCAGCGCTGCATGGTAATGGCGATAAGCGCCAGCCCATTCCAAAGTGATCTGGTCCTGGGCGGACAGCTCCCTGCGGCCGGCCTTGTAGCGGCACAGCAGTGCGTCACGGCCGGAGCCGATGATGAATTCGTTGCCCGGATAGTCGCCGCCGCCTTCGAAGATTGCGCCCTGCATCGCCGCCAGAATACGGCCTTCGTCTGCCCCGGGACGGATCTCGTCAAGTGCGGCGTGATACGCCTTGTCGGCGAGTTCGGCCGCCTTGCGCACATAGACGATCTCTTCGGCGCTCTTCACCGAGCGGAGCTCCGGGACCAGCGGAGACGCATCGCGGATATCGGCGAAGCTGGAGAGTTCCTCGTTGATCTTGAGGGCGATCTTTCCGGTCATGCCGTGGGTGTCGTATTCGATGCCGAGACGGCTGCCGAGCAGGTCCAGGTCGAAGAGCATGTCCTTCAGCTGCCCGACCGGTGTGGCTGCGCCGCGGTCGATCCAGATGCGGATGTCCTCGATATTGGAGGTGTGCTTGGCCTGGCGTTCGTCGGCCGAACGGGTCAGGAGCACCTTGCGCCCTTCCTTCGTCACCACCAGGCACTGGAAGAAGCAGAAGCCGAACGTGTCGTAGCCGGTCAGCCAGTACATGCTTTCCTGGGCGAAGAGCAGCATGGCGTCGAGCTTTTCGGCTTCCATCGCGGCCTTCAGGCGGTCGAAGCGGCTCTCGAATTCGGCATCGGAAAAGTGAAGTGCCATGGCGGGTCCTCAAACGAGTGCGATTGCGCTGATCTGGCGGCCGTAGTCCGGCTCCTTGCGGTGCGTCGTGCGGCGGTAGGAATAGAAACGGTCCTCGTCGGCATAGGTACACAGTGCCATGTCGGTGACGAGGCGAAGGCCAAGCTGCGTGAGCTTGCCGGTGACGAAGGCCGGCAGGTCGAACATGAAGTGGTCCGGACGGGTCGAGGCAATGAAATAGCGGCCGTTTCCGGCATTTTCCGACAGGAATCGCTCGCGAAACTCAGGGCCGACTTCGTAGGCTTGCTGCGAGATCGTGGGGCCGAGCACCGCGACGATATTGCCGCGGCTGGCGCCGAGGGCCTCCATGGCCGAAACGGTGTTTTGCAGGACACCGGTTACGGCGCCTTTCCAGCCGGAATGGGCCGCACCGACGACACGGGCTTGCGGGTCGGCAAAGAGAACGGGGCCGCAATCGGCCGTCGAGATGCCGATGGCAACGCCTGGCGTTGCGGTGACCAGCGCATCGGCCTTGCGTTCGGCATCCTTTACCCAGGGGCCGGTGACGGCAATCACGTCCGGCGAATGGATCTGGTAGGGCGAAACGAGCTTTTCCGGGCCGACGTCAAAGTGAGCCGCCACCCGCTTGCGGTTTTCCTGAACCTTCTCGCGTTCATCGTCGGAGCCGAGGCCGATGTTGAGGCTGCCGTATATCCCTTCGGAGACGCCGCCCTGACGGGTGAAGAAGCCGTGCGCCAGGCCGTCAAGCTTGAGGGCATCTGCTTCGATCTTCATTCCGGTCTCCTAAAGCGGCGGGATTCGCTTGCGCGGCGTCTGATCCTTGGGGTGTTCAGGACGCGCTGTCAAACGGCGGGAAGGCAATTCCGGAACTTGTCACCGCAAGAACCTTGAAGAGATCGCCCATCTGGCCGGGAGCAGCCAGGCGTTCGACCGCGTCGCGGATGGTTTCCTGTTCCGCGAGGGATTTGCCCGCCCCAAGCGCGCCGGCCCGTTCCACAAGCCCGGACCGCAACAGGAAGTCACCCTGTGTCAGCGGCGGCAGGGCGGTTGCCCCGCCCCGGATTGCGGCCGCAGCCAGGGCCTCGAAATTGACATGGGCGGTGAGGTCGGCTTCGCCCGGATGGGCCAGGACGTCATCGTAGGTGTGTCTGTAAAGCGCCTGCAGCGTGTCGCCGGCTGCTGTCTTCAGGTAACCGTAATCGATGAAGAGAGCGGCACCGCAATATGAAGCAATCCGGCGGCCGATTTCCTCGGCAATGGCATTGGCGGCGGGCTGGGTTTCGAAAATCGAGCCTTCAGGTGCGCTGGCGAGATGGGCAGGGATCGCGTCGTCCGAAAGACGAGCCGCGCCGATGCCGAAGGTCAATTCACCGGTGCCCGCCAGGCCGACCTGGCGCTCCTGCCAGGCATTTGCCGTCCTGACGAACTGGTGGATCGGGAGGGCGTCGAAGAATTCGTTGGCAACCAGGATCAACGGGCCTTCCGGCACGTCCTGAAAGCGGTCGCGGAATGTTGGCTGGAGTGGGGCCTTTGCCAGCGTCTTCGACTGCATCTGCCGCAACCTGGGACTGGTCTCGACGAGGTTCAGATGCGCCCCCTTGATGAATGCGGGACGCAAGGCAGCAACGCGCAGAAGATCTGAAATCAGCGTGCCGCGGCCAGGCCCAAGTTCGACCAGCTGGAAATCGTCCGGGCTGCCGAGCGCCTGCCAGGCGGAGAGACAGGCGGCACCGACGAGTTCGCCGAACATCTGGCTGATTTCCGGCGCGGTGATGAAGTCGCCCTTGGCACCGAATGGCTCGCGGGTGATGTAGTACCCGGCCTCCGGGTCGCCGAGGCAGACCGACATGTATTGGGCAACGGAAAGAGGTCCGTCCGCCTCGATCCGCGCTTTCAGCTTTTCACCAAGCCTCGTCACGCCGGCTCCACTTCGGCAGGGCGCCGTGCTGCCCAGATCATTGCAGCGAGCCCGGCAAGGATCATGGGCAGGGAGAGCAGGATGCCCATCGTGAGGAAGCCGCCGAGATATCCGATATGTTCGTCGGGGACGCGATAAAGTTCCGCAATGGAGCGGGCGATGCCATAGCCGAACGCGAAGGCGCCGGCGAGAAAGCCGCGTTTCTGCAGCAGCTTGAACCTGCGGCAGAGTACGAACAGCACAAGAAAGAGCACGACGCCCTCGAGCGCTGCTTCATAAAGCTGGCTCGGATGGCGGGGCTCCGGGCCGCCGGTCGGGAACACCACGGCCCAGGGCACGTCGGCCGGTCGGCCCCAGAGTTCGGAATTGATGAAGTTGGCGATGCGGCCGAAGAAGAGGCCGATGGGGGCGGCGCAACCGGCAAGGTCAAACAGGGTCCACAGCGGCAGGCCGCGTTTCCAGGCAAACAGGATCATGGCGATCACGGTGCCGGCGAAGCCGCCATGGAACGACATCCCGCCCGTCCAGATGGCCAATGCCTCTCCCGGATGCTCAAGATAATAGCCGGGATTATAGAACAGCACATAGCCGAGCCGTCCGCCGATGATGATGCCGAGCGTGCCCCAAAGCACGAAGTCGTCCATGTCGAGCGGCGTCGGCCGGCGCAGCCCGCCCCACCAGAGGCGGTCGTTGCGCACCAGGCTGCGCATGTAGCGCCAGGCCAGCAGAATGCCGACTATATAGGCGAGCGCATACCAGCGAAGGGCGAAAGGGCCGAATTCGACGATCACCGGGTCGATGGCGGGAAACGGCAGAACCAGAAGAGGCGGCACGGTGGAACCTTATGTTTCAGTCGCAAAACGTCTTGCTCGGACAATAGGGCAAAACCCGGGCAACGCTTGGAGGATCTTGGCGGCTCCGTCAAGCGGCAGGCTGCGGACGGCCGATCAGGCCTGCGGCGGAATTGGAGCTTGAAGTTGGCCGCGATCCCCCATACCTGTCTGCTATCGAAAATATTGCGATCAAGGAGGGTCCGATGACCCAAGGGCCGAACCGGCTTCTCGATGATTTCGCCAAGCTGATGACCGATGCCGCTGGTGTTGCACAGGGCGCGCGCCGCGAGGTGGAAACCGCATTCCGGGCACAGGCGGAGCGGTTCCTGTCCGATATGGACGTCGTTTCCCGCGAGGAACACGAGGCCGTCAAGGAGATGGCGGTGCGCGCGCTCGACCGGATCGACGAACTCGAATCGCGGCTGGCTGCACTGGAAAATCCGGGAAAAGTGTCCGCAGGCGACGCTTGAGGTGGTTCGTTGACGGTGATGTGAGCAATTTCTGTTAATTGTTGATGACAGAAAGACGACACATGCACTTGGCGGAATTGCGTTGTTTTTGGGCAGTGTGATGAAAAATGCCGCTGAGTCTTCCACAAGTTTCGGCTTTTTAGGCTCAGCTGGTATGTATCCCTTAAATCATTCCTGCTCCTATACTCAAAGATAACAGGGATTCGTCGGAGCAAGACGGAACCGGTTCGCTTCGCAAGGGCCAACAAAGGACGCGTTTTGCTCCTCCGGCATGGGACTTTTCCCGGCGGCCCGCCCGGTTATCGTGATCGGGTATCCGGCCCCCGGCTCAGAAGGGGAGTAGGCATCATGAGCCTCATCGAGATCGACCTCGAGCGACCTGGCAATCCCGTTGACATGATCGAGACTGTCGCCGCCCTGAACGACTGGGCTTTTGAGCGGTCCGACGAGGATGAGATCACCATCTCCCTCGAAGGCAGCTGGTGCGACTATCATGTCTCCTTCTCCTGGATGGAAGAAGTCGAAGCGCTGCATCTTGCCTGTGCTTTCGACCTCAAGGTCACGGAACTTCGCAAGACCGAAGTGCTGCGCCTGCTCGCCCTCGTCAACGAACAGCTCTGGATGGGGCACTTCGATCTCTGGAGCAAGGAGAGCGTGGTCATGTTCCGCCAGTCCCTGCTTCTGGCCGGCGGTGCGGAAGCGTCCTCGGCCCAGGTCGAGGCAATGCTGACAAATGCTCTTGAAAACTGCGAGCGTTTCTATCAAGCCTTCCAATTCGTCGTCTGGGCCGGCCACTCGGCTGCCGAGGCGATGAGCACGGCTTTGTTCGAAACCGCAGGAGAAGCATGAGTTTTTCAAAGGAACGGCCCTTCCTTCTTGTCGGCGCAGGCAAGATGGGCGGAGCCCTTTTATCCGGCTGGATGGCGGAAGGGATCGATCCCGCCGCCATCGTGGTCAGCGATCCGCGCCTCTCCGACGAGATGGACGCGCTTCTGAAACAGCATGGCATCCGCCACGTGACGTCGGTTCCCGGCGATCTCGTCGCGGGCATGGTCATGATCGCCATCAAGCCGCAGCTGATGGACGTTGTCCTTCCCGGCCTGAAGCCCGCTGTTGCTGCCGACACGCTGGTGCTGTCGATCGCCGCAGGCACGCCCGTTTGCAAATTCGAAGCCGCGTTCGGCAAGGTTCCGGTCTGCCGCTGCATGCCGAACACGCCGGCCATGGTCAAGCGCGGTATCACGGCGGTCTATCCGACGTCCGCGGTCTCCGAAGTCCAGAAAGCGGATGTGACGAAGCTGCTTTCCGCCGTCGGCAAGGTGGTCTGGCTCGACAGCGAGGACCAGATCGATCTGGTGACGGGCGTCAGCGGGTCCGGCCCGGCCTATGTCTTTTTCCTGGCGGAAGCCTTGAGCGAGGCGGGCAGGGCGGCGGGACTGCCTGAAGAGCTTGCGCATGAGCTGGCTGTTGCGACAGTCTGCGGTGCCGGGGAGCTGATGCACCAGTCTCGGGAACATCCGTCGATCCTGCGGCAGAACGTGACCAGCCCCAACGGCACCACGGCCGCTGCGCTGGACGTGTTGATGCATGCCGAAGGCCTGCAGCCGGTGCTGACCGAGGCCGTGGCAGCGGCGGTAAAACGGGCACGCGAACTCGCCGGCTGATCCGGTGCAACAAGACCTGCGGCGGCGGGTCACTCTTTTCGCCGCCGCTCTGGTTTCCTATCTTTAGGTCATCCGTTTGTGAGGAGACCGATCCATGGCAACCGCAAAGACGAAGCAGAAGATCCTTGATACTTTTCTGGGCCTGCTCTCGGAACACCCTTTCGAGGATGTCTCTCTTCCTTTGATTGCAGCAACGGCGAAGATCAAGCTCTCCGACATGCGCGGGGCGTACAGCTCCAAGCTGAAACTGGTCGCGGCCTTTCTCGAAGAGGTCGACAGGAAAGTTCTCGACGAGCGTGACACGGACATGGACGACCAGCCGCCACGCGACCGTCTGTTCGATATCCTGATGACCCGCATCGATGCGCTGGCGGAGCACAAGGAGGCCGTCTGTGCCCTGCACAGGGCCGCTCGGAAAGATCCGGCGCTGGCTCTGGATTTCAACGCGCTCGAAGTCCGATCGCAGAAATGGATGCTGATCGCCGCCGGGATCGATGTCTCGGGCGTGAAGGCGACGGTTGTCGCTCAAGGTCTGGCGATCGCCTTTGCCCGTGTGGTCGATGTCTGGCTGGACGAGGAAGACGAAGGCATGCCGCGCACCATGGCGCGTCTCGACAAGGAACTGGACCGCGGCTCGAGCTTCATGAAGCGGCTCGGCACGCTCGACAGCTTCGCCAAGGGGGTGCAGTCCTTCTTCCGCAAGGCCGCTGAACGGCGCGACAGACGCCGATCCCCGCATGAAGCCCAGGACGGCGAGCCGGGATCTTCCGGAGAAGCGCCTGCGGGTGCCTGATTGCAACACCCGGTTGGAGTTTTGAAAGTCCTGGGGTCAGCCACCTTGCGTGCCGGCGCTCCTGTGGCCATGGTCGCTTGCGAGAACAGAGGATATGTCCGTGAGCGACCAGATCAGTTTTGACGATTTCCTGAAAGTGGATGTGCGTGTCGGCCAGGTTGTCGAGGCCGAGGCATTTCCCGAGGCGCGCAATCCGGCCTACAAGATGCGGATCGATTTCGGCCCCGAGATCGGCATCAAGAAAACCTCCGCGCAGATCACCAGGCACTACACGCCTGAAACGCTTGTCGGAAAACGGGTGATGGCGGTGGTCAACTTCCCGCCACGCCAGATCGGTCCCGTCATGTCCGAGGTGCTGACGCTTGGAGTGCCGGACGAGGATGGTGAGGTGGTGCTGCTGTCACCGGACAAGGACGTGCCCCTCGGCGGGCGCCTTTACTGAATGTGTTCCGGCGGGCGTTGTGCCCGCCGGGTCACTTTTCTCGTGTGATCAGGTTCGGATCGATCGCGCCAGACGGTTCTGGCGTTCGATGACCCTGGGCAGGTCGATCGTGATCATGTTTCCGTCGCTGACAACCTGACGGCCTTCGACGAAGAGATCCCTGACGCGGGTGGGGCCGGCCAGCAGCAGGGCCGCCGGATCCCAGCTGCCTGCGCTTTCGATGCCTGAGACATCCCAGATGGCGATATCGGCGCGCTTGCCGACGGCAATCCGGCCGCAGTCGGGACGGTTCAGCACGTCGGCGCCCCCACGGGTGGCGATTTCCAACGCCTCGCGGGCGGACATGGCATCGGCGCCGTTTGCGACCCGCTGCAACAGCAAGGACTGGCGGGCTTCCAGCACCAGATTGCCGGCATCGTTGCTGGCGGAGCCATCGACGCCGAGACCGACCTTGACGCCCGCATCGCGCATCGCCCGCACCGGTGCGATGCCGCTGCCGAGCCGGCAGTTGGAGCAGGGGCAATGGGCAACGCCCGTGCCGCTGTCGGCAAAGAGCCTGATCTCCTTGCCGTCGAGCTTGACACAGTGAGCGTGCCAGACATCGGCCCCCGTCCAGCCGAGATCCTCGGCATATTGACCCGGCCGGCAGCCGAACTTTTCCTCGGAATAGGAAATGTCCTCGTTGTTTTCGGCAAGATGGGTATGCAGCATCACCTTCTTGTCGCGGGCAAGAAGCGCTGCTTCGCGCATCAGGTCGCGGCTGACGGAAAAGGGCGAGCACGGCGCCAGCCCGACACGCACCATCGCGCCCTCGGACGGATCGTGAAAGGCGTCGACCACGCGGATCGAATCCTCAAGGATCGCGGCTTCCTTCTCGACCAGCGCGTCCGGCGGCAGGCCGCCGTCGCTCTCACCGATGCTCATTGCACCGCGCGTCGGATGAAACCGAAGGCCGATTTCATGCGCCGCGGCAATCGTGTCGTCGAGGCGGGAACCGTTCGGATAGAGATAAAGATGGTCGGAAGTCAGTGTGCAGCCCGACAGGGCCAGTTCCGCCAGGCCGGTCTGCGCGGAAACGAACATCTCCTCCGGGCCAAAGCGCGACCAGATCGGGTAAAGCGTCTGCAGCCAGCCGAAGAGCAGGGCATCCTGACCGCCCGGCACGGCGCGAGTCAGGCTCTGATAGAGATGGTGATGGGTGTTGACGAGGCCCGGCGTGACGACACAGCCACGGGCCGAATGGACCTCGCCAGTGCCGGTGAGGCCGGATCCGATTTCCGTGATGATCGCGTCGCGGACACGGATGTCGACAGCCGGGAGCTCCCTTCGGTCATCGTCCATGGTCAAGACGGTATCAGCGTTCTTGATAAGAATTTCAGACATGCGCATTCCTTGCCCCGCCTCATAGGAATGCGTTGGACCGGTGGAAAACGGGTAAGAACCGGACGGCAATTCGTAGGAAGAAACAACCGATACAGTCAACCGGAAATTGGACTGTTCTTCATAGGATCTGGATCGGCAGGTGAAAGGCTTGTTCGCCAAGCAACGTCACTGTGCCCTTCAAGCTCAGATGTGGTGCTTCCGGATGGTTCAGGCGGGTATCCGCAAGCGTGCCCGCAGGCCGCCGAGCGGGCTGTCCTCCAGGTAGAGATCGCCGCCATGACCCCTGGCGGCGTCGCGGGCAATGGCAAGGCCAAGGCCGCTGCCGGTCTCGTCCATGTTGCGGGCGAGGTCGAGGCGGTGGAAGGCCCGGAAGGCCATGGCGCGCTGGTCCTCCGGGATGCCGGGACCATCGTCGTCGACGAGGATCGTAAGCCAGCCGTCCTTGAGCGTTCCGCTGACCTCGACCCGGTTGCCGTATTTACAGCCGTTGGTGACGAGGTTCGACAGGCAGCGTTTCATGGAGAGGCGGCGAAGCTCGATCTCGGCGGGGCCTTCAAACCGCGTGGTGACGTTGTGGCCGGAAATTTCCGCCTCTTCCTCGATCTCTTCCAGGAGCAGTGACAGGTCGGTTTTCTGGATGGCTTCGTCGCCGTCGCCACTGGCAAAGGCGAGGTAGTCTTCCAGCATGTGGCTCATTTCGTCGACATCCTTGCGCATGGCGTCGCTTTCCTGGGAGTTGCCGAGAAAGGCGAGCTGCAGTCGCAGGCGGGTGAGGATGGTGCGCAGATCGTGGCTGACGCCGGCAAGCATGGTGGTGCGCTGTTCGATCTGCCGCTCGATACGCCGGCGCATGTCGATGAAGGCGAGGCTTGCCCGGCGCACTTCGCGCGCACCGCTTGCGCGGAAGTTCTCCACCGGCCGGCCGCGCCCGAAGGCTTCCGCCGCATCTGCAAGGCGCACGATCGGCCGGATCTGGTTGCGCAGGAAGAGGAGGGCGATGATCACCAGCACGAGCGAAGTAGAAAACATCCACACCAGGAAGATATGCGAGTTGGAGGCATAGGTCTGGCTGCGGCGGGTGAAGATCTTGAGAATGCTGTCATTCAGCTGGATGCGGATTTCGACGAAACGCGACCGGCCGACCGTGTCGATCCAGAACGGTTTGCCGATCCGCTGGCTGATCGCCTGGCTGAGTTCCTGGTCGATGACGTCGAAAAACGGTTTCGGGGCCGGTGCCGGGAGCGGTTCGAGCGGCACGACCGATATCGACATGCCGAGCGCCGAGGATGCCAACCCCTCAACCGTGTTGTAGTCGGGATCTTGAGGGTATTTCTCAAGCACGTAGACGATGGCGGCGATCTCGCGCACCACGGCCTCCGACATGCGCCGGGAGACGAGCTGGTAGTGCCGTTCCATAAAAACGAAGACAAGCACCGATTGCAGCACGACGACCGGTGTGACGATGATGAGGAACGTGCGGGTAAAGAGGCCCTTCGGCATGATGCGGTACATCAGCCGCGAAGCCTGGCGGTAGACCGTCAGGAGCGGTTTCAGCGGCAGTGCCAGGGGAAAGCGTTCGAAGAAGGAGACTGGATCGGCCATGGGGTCCCGGCTTAGTCGCAGGCGAGCCGGTAGCCAATGCCGCGGACGGTCTGAAGATATATCGGATTGCCGGGATCGGTTTCGATCTTGCGCCGGAGGCGGTTGATCTGGACGTCCACCGTGCGCTCGCCGAGGCCACTGTCATCGCCGACGATCTTGTGGCGGGGAACGGTCGCGCCCGGCTGCTCGGCGAAGATCGCGAGGATCTGCTTTTCCCGGTCGGTCAGCCGTACCATGGCATCGCCGTTTTTCAATTCGCCGCGCAGCGCGTTGAAGGAAAAGGGGCCGAAGCGGATTTCCTCGGTCACGACGACCGGCTGCTGGTTGCCGCGGCGCAGGATGGCCGCGATCCGCAACATCAGCTCCCGCGGTTCGAAAGGCTTGGAGAGATAATCGTCCACGCCGGCTTCCAGGCCGGCGATCCGGTCCGGTGCCTCGGAGCGGGCGGTGAGCATCAGGATGGGCACGGCCGAATCCTGGCGCAGGGAGGCGGCAAGTTCCAGGCCGGTCTCGCCCGGCATCATCACGTCGAGAATGATGAGGTCGAATTCCAGGCCGGAGAGGCAGGTGCGTGCGTCTGCCGCATTGGCGGCCGTCGTTACCCTGTAGCCGTTTTCCTTCAGGAGCCTGGAGAGCAGATCCCTGATGCGTTTGTCGTCATCGACCAGCAGAATGTGGTTGGCGTTGTCGTCGGGCACCTGAGCGTTCATGTCGGCAATACTGTCCTTCTCTGCCGCGGCAAATCAATCCTTGAGGTCGTAGGGGCTGCGGAGCAACTGCAGGATGTCCGGCCGTGCCTCTGGATCAATCATCTGCAGCAGAAACCTGCGGATAATCTCGTCGCAGCCATCTGGCAGACCAATTAGGGCACGTTCAAGGCGCTTTTGCTGCAGCTCGGTCAGGTCCACAGCCAGTGAATGGCCGCGCTCGGTGGTATAGAGCAGCCGCTGCCTTCGGTCGTGATGGCCTTCGCGCTGTTCGATCATCCCGGCATCCACCAATTGCTTCAGCACCCGGCCGAGGCTCTGCTTGGTTATGCGCAGGATTGCGAGCAGGTCGGTCACCATGATGCCCGGATTGCGTTCGACGAAATGCAGCACCCGGTGGTGGGCGCGGCCGAATTCGAACTTGGCGAGCACATCGTCCGGATCCTTGGTGAAATCGCGGTAGGCAAAAAACAACAGCTCGATCAGGTCGTAGGGCAACTCGCCCCCGCCCTCCTCATCCGGCTGCCGCGAGTGCGAAGATGCCTCGCCCCGTGGAAGGGCGGTTGGAACAGATTTGAAATTTACGTCAGTCATATTGACTTAATTCTGGTCGATTGTTACTTCTGCGCGGCCGTCGGCGAAAGGATCGGTCTTTTTGATGCATTTTTGCGCATCAGATGTTAAACGAATCCGATCACCTTCGCCGGGGCCATCAGGATACCGATTGTAGGCGTGCTGTGCAAAAAATACAGCGGTGAAAACGGCGCAAGTGTTTGGCGTCATTTGCCTCTGTTGACCTTAAATCAAGACAACGCTCAAAGAGCGAGCGGGAGACGAAAGATGGCTGCAACGCCTTTTGATCAGCTCAGCGGGGATATCTGGTACGACGGTACCTTCGTGCCCTGGGCAGACGCCAAGCTGCACGTGCTCAGCCACGGCCTCCACTATGGCAGCAGCGTGTTCGAGGGCGAGCGGGCCTATGGCGGGCGGATCTTCAAGTCCGAGGAACATACCGAGCGCCTGATCGCCTCCGGACGAATGCTGGGGTTCGAGATCCCCTGGACGGCCGAACAGATCAACGCGGCCAAGGAAGCTACCCTTGCCCGGATGAACCTTGCCGACGCGTATCTGCGCCCCGTCGCCTGGCGCGGCAGCGAGATGATGGGTATTTCGGCCCAGAAGAACACCATTCACCTGGCGATCGCCGCCTGGGAATGGCCGAGCTATTTCAAACCGGAAGAACGGCTGAAGGGCATTCGCCTCGACATGGCCGAATACCGCCGGCCGGCCCCTGCCACCGCTCCCTACAAGGCCAAGGCGGCGGGCCTCTACATGATCTGCACCATTTCCAAGCACGCGGCAGAGTCCAAGGGCTACACCGATGCCCTGATGCTGGACTGGCGCGGCCAGGTGGCGGAAGCAACCGGTGCCAACGTCTTCTTCATCAAGGACGGCAAGATCCATACGCCGACGCCGGACTGCTTCCTCAACGGTATCACCCGCCAGACCGTGATCGGTCTCGCCAGGGCGCGCGGCATCGAGGTGATCGAGCGGGCGATCCTGCCGGAAGAGCTTGCCGACTTCGAGCAGTGCTTCGTTACCGGCACCGCGGCGGAAGTGACACCGGTTTCCGAAATCGCGGGCAACAGCTATCAGGTTGGCGAGATCATCAAGACCCTGATGCAGGACTACGACGCCGCGGTTCGCTCCGAAGCTCCGGCGCTTCAGGCTGCAGCCGGCTGATCGTATCTTGGAAGACTGCAAGCAAAGGCGGGCTCTGGTCCGCCTTTTTTTGTGATCTGCGCACTGCTTACCGGACCGCTTGATCCGAAAGAGCATCCATCGTAAGGAATAGGTAGAATGATCATTCTACCTGAGGACATTGCATGGACGTTCCGGATGTGATGAAGGGCGTGGTCCTGACGGGGCACGGCGGTCTGGACAGGCTTGTCTGGCGGGAAGACCTACCGGTGCCGGTGCCGGGAGCGGGCGAGGTCCTGATCCGGGTTGGCGCAGCTTCCGTCAACAACACCGACATCAATACGCGCACGGGCTGGTACTCCAAGAGCGTGCGCGGTGATACGGCTTCGGGAGCAGGTGAAGGCTACGGGTCCGCGGCCGACGGAGACGGTGCCTGGTCGGGCAAACCCCTGTCCTTCCCGCGCATCCAGGGCGCAGATTGTTGCGGCACGATCGTCAGCACCGGCAAGGGCGTCTCTCAGAGCCGGATCGGCGAACGGGTGCTGGTGCGGGTGATGCAATCGGTCGATGGCGACGCCCCGATGCCGGAAGTCACCACATTCGGATCTGAACAGAACGGCGCGTTTGCCGAATATACCGTCGCCCGGGACAAAGACTCGCTTGATGTGCGTTCGAGCCTGTCCGACGTCGAGCTTGCCTCCTTTCCATGCGCCTTTTCCACGGCCGAGGGCATGATCCAGCGTGGCCGTATCGGCGCGGAACGGGTGCTTGTGACAGGTTCGTCCGGCGGTGTCGGGTCGGCAGCAATCCAGCTTGCCAAACGCCGCGGTGCCCATGTCACGGCCCTGACAAGCCCGGAAAAGTCAGCGGACCTGCGTGCGCTCGGCGCCGATGAAATCCTTGGCCGGGGCGATGATTTGCCGGCCGGCGCCTTCGACGCCGTGCTCGATCTGGTGGGCGGATCGCGATTTGACGATGTGATCGGCGCGCTGCGCAACGGCGGGCGCTATGTCACCTCAGGGGCGATCGCGGGACCGATCGTCGAACTGGACCTGCGCACGCTTTACCTGCGCGATCTGTCCCTGCTCGGCTCCACCTATCAGCCGGACACCGTCTTTCCGGACCTGGTGCGCTATATCGAGGCGGGCGAGATCCGGCCTGTCGTGGCCGCGATTTATCCGCTGCGAGAGTTGCGGGCGGCGCAGGAGGCCTTCCTGGCCAAGTCCTTTGTCGGCAAGATCGGCATCAAGGTCGCCGAGGGCAGCTAGGTACCACCCTCAAACGCGTTTCAGTCGCTATCGTGCAACGCATGGAACATCTGGCCGCGCTCCGCATAAAGAATGCAGGCGATGCTGCACAGGCCATAGATCGTGAAGGCAAGGCCGAGCGGCTGGGTGGAGCCGTCGAAGAGCTGGCCCATGATATAGCCGAGAATGGCACCGCCGAGCGTCGAGATCGTGCCGATGACGGAGGAGGCCGTCCCGGCAATCGCCCCGAGGGGCTCCATGGCCATCGCGTTGAAATTGGCGCCGAGGAACCCAAAACTCGTCATGATCATGGTCGCCAGTATCAGGAAAGCCCAGAAGTTTTCCAGGCCTAGGGCTGCCAGCAGCCAGATGGTGAAGCCGAGCAGGGTATAGGCCACTGCCGCACCGTGCGAGAGGCGGCGCATGCCGATGGCTTCAACCAGCTGCGCGTTGGTGAAGGACGATCCCGCCATGGTGATGGCGATCACCGCAAAGACGACCGGGAAGAGTGTCCCGAGATCGAAGACGTCGACGAAGATCTGCTGCGACATGGCCAGGAACGAAAACAGCCCGCCAAAGATAAAGGCGGTTCCGACTGTGTAGCCGAGGGTTACGCGGGTGCCGAGCGCCGTCATGTAGGCGTCCGTGATCTTGGCAAGCACCATCGGCCGGCGCTTCTCGATTGCCAGCGTCTCAGGAAGCCGCTGTGCCGACCACACCATCATGATGACGCCGGAGATCAGCAACAGGGCGAAGATCCAGTGCCAGCCGGCAATCAGCAGCACGGCCTGGCCGATGGAGGGGGCCACGACCGGCACGGCCATGAACACCATCATCACCAGCGACATGACCTTGCCCATGCGCCGGCCGGTGTAGCAGTCGCGCACGACGGAAAGTGCGGTCACCCGGGCGGCGGCGCAGCCGACGCCCTGCAGCACACGGGCGACGAGCAGCGTGTCGAGGTCCATGGCGAAGATCGCGCCAATGCTGGCAAGACTGTAGAGCGCCAGACCGCCGACGAGGATCTTGCGCCGGCCGAAGGCGTCGGTAATGGGCCCGAAGAAGAGCTGCGCGCCGCCGAACCCGATCAGGTAGGACAGCAGGACCAGCTGCCGGTTGTTCTCTTCCACGATGTTGAGCGCGTCGCCGATGGCAGGCAGCGCGGGCAGCATCACGTCGATGGCCATGGCATTGAGAGCCATGATCATGGCGATGATCGCGACGAATTCGGCAAAGGGAATGCCCGGCTCGCGAATGACTTCCGAAGAGGTGTTTCCGTGGGCTGGAGCTGCCGCCGGCGCTGGTATGTCGGAGGAGGCGCTGTCGTGTTTCACTGGGTCGGACCAATTCAAAGGGCGGGCCGGGGTCAGCCCGGTTGTAAAATAAAGGAAGAAAGCGGCATCAAGCGCCAAGGGTCGGCGCAGTCTAGGCGTTCAAGGCGGGTACGTCCAACCGGAATCGGCTGGTGCCAAAAAGGCATTCTATTTCAGGTTGTTAGCCTGTCATTTCCAACGGGCAGCGTCCTTGTCGTCACCGTCCCTGGCCTCGACCCAGGTGCCGGCGCCGCCATCAACGAGATGCTCCTTCTTCCAGAAGGGCGCGCGGGTCTTGAGATAGTCCATCAGAAAGTCGGCAGCCTCGAAAGCGGCCCTGCGATGCGAGGAGGCGGCGATGACGAGAACGATGTTTTCGCCCGGCGGGATCTTGCCGTAGCGGTGGATCACGGTCAGGCCGGTGAGCGGCCAGCGCGTTGCGGCGTCGCCTGCAATCCGCGTCAGCTCGGCCTCGGCCATGCCCGGATAATGTTCCAGTTCCAGCGCGTTCAGCGTGCCTGCTTCGTCACGGCAGAGGCCGGTGAAGGTCACCAGCGCGCCGACATCCCTGCGGCCTTCCGTCAGGCGTCGGGATTCCGCCTGTACATCGAAGTCCTCCAGCTGCACGCGCACGCGTGGAGTGACACTCATCGCTCAGCCGCCCGTCATCGGCGGGAAGAACGCGATCTCCCGCGCGCCGGCAAGGAGGGCGTCCGCTTCCACATGCATCTGGTCGAGGGCTACGCGGATCGCGTCCTCCTCCTCAAAGGCGGCGGCGTGGTTGTCGTCGAGCGTCTTCAGGTGGGCGATCAGGTCGGCCACCGTCTCGACGCCGGCCGGAACATCGAGGGTTTCCTCCTCGATGCCGACCCGTTCGCGAACCCAGGCGAAGTAGCGGATGTTCATGAGACCTCTTCGTGAAGGTGCGGCTGCCGGGTGAAACCCGGCCGGCACTCATTCGGTGATCAGATGGCCGATCCCGGCCCGGAAATAGTCATAGCCCGTATATAGGGTCAGGAGTGCTGCCAGCCAAAGCGCGATCAGACCTGTCTGTGTCGTATAGGCAAAGACCGTATCGCCGGCGGGGCCGGCCAGCAGAAAGGCGACGGCGATCAGCTGCACCGTGGTCTTCCACTTGGCGAGCTTGGTCACCGGCACACTGACCTGGAGCTCGGCCAGGAACTCGCGCAGGCCCGAGACCAGGATCTCGCGGCACAGGATGATGATCGCCGCGATCATGGTCCAGCCGTAGATGATGCCGTCGCCGGCCAGCATCAGCAGGCAGACGGAGACCAACAGCTTGTCGGCGATCGGGTCGAGCATGCGCCCCAATGCCGATTGCTGCTGCCAGGCACGGGCGAGATAACCGTCGAAGAAGTCGGTGATGGCCGCCACGACGAAGATGCCAAGCGCAATCCAGTGCGGCGTGTTGCCTTCAAAATAGAAACAGACCGCGACAGCCGGCACTGCCAGAATGCGCCCATAGGTGAGAAGATTGGGCAGGCTCAGGACAATATTGCGTTTCATGTCGGCTTTCGGAGTTCAGGCGGGAGCACGTGTCCCTGCCGGGCAGACGGTCTTCCAGCTTACCAATCGCTCCGCGCCGGTTTGGGCGTCAAGAGACGGAACAGGGCGCTGAAAACGACTCCCTCAGCTCAATCGAACAGGCTCTCGCCCATCTGGTCAATCATCATTTTGGCCTTGCGGATCATCTCGTTGGCCGCGCCGTCTTCATCCGGCAGCGTGTCGGCACGGATGAAAGTGTGCACCTTCACGGTGTCGCCGACCTGCTTCTCGATCCGTCCTGCCACCTGGTACTGGCCGTTCACCGGCATCGGCTCGGCGACGATCAGATAGCCGTCATACTCGGCCTTGACGGCTTTCGACGAATTCCTCGGTTTGCCCTCTCCGGATGACCCGAACAGGGACTTGATCATCTTGCCAAACATCTTCGGCCTCAATCCTCTGGTCTGGCTTCCTTTTAGGGGGGCAGGCGAAGGGCTTCAAGGGGGAAGGAATGCCAGGAGGCCTCCGGGACCACTCAGAAGCTCTTTGTCACCGGCTCGCCGCCTTGAAGATGCCTTGGAAGACCGTCTGCCGGATGGAAAAAGTTAACAACTCTTGATCCGTGTCCGCGATTGACACATCCTGAAAGTGGCGAAAAGACACTTTTGGAGTGTGCCGTGGCCGATGAGACGCAAACACCTGAAGCGGCGCTGCTTGAAGAAGTCCGGTTGTTGCGGGCGGACATCAACGCGCGCTCGTCAGAGCAGGATGCCCGTGGTGCTGAAAAGAACCGGTGTGAGCTGGAAAAACTCCGGGCCGAGACTGCACAGCTTAAAGCAACTCTTCCAGACGACGAAGAACAAGGTCTTCGACGCGAATTGCTGACCACTCAGGTCGCACTTGATAAGCATCGGCTCAACCCGCCGATGAACGAAAAGATCAAGGACTGGGTGAAGGTAATTGCGAGCGTGTTGCCGCTGCTAACCGTCGTGCTGGCCCTCGGAACGCTTATGTACAACATGTCCAAGGACGCCGATGCGCGGCTGAGGGACCAGCGTGCAACAATCTCGGAACTGGGTGAGGGACTGTCTCATGCCAATCCGGCGACCCGGATCGCGAAAGCCAATGCGCTCGCTCCTTTCATCAACGACACAGTGTTCCAGAACGAAGTCGCCTCGATCCTCGTTGCCGCCACTTTGGAAGAGGAGGAGCTGACAGTCCGCAGTGCGTTTGTGCAAGTGCTTTCGCTTGCACCTGCAACAGCCTTTCAGCACTGGACCGAGATCCGGCATGTCGCCTGGTCTGCTCTTGAGGCACTGGAGACGCAATCGACGAAGCTCGATCAGGCAATCGGGCGCAGCAGGATTGCTTTGTCTAACACCAGCGACCCGGTGCGAGAGCCGCAATTGAATGCCGAGCTTGATCAATTGGAAGGTCAGAAGGATCGGCTTTCGCGGCGGATCAACAACCTGCAGCACGGTGTCGTTGCGCTTGTTGTTGCGACCCGGTCGAGCATGCCGATGGACCAGTGTGGCCAATTGCCTGGATGCGATTTCTGCCGTGCCGATTTCAAGAATTTCTACCTCAAGGACTTCGATTTTTTCGCGACCGGTCTTCCCTTCTGCAATGCCGATTTTTCAGGGGCCAATCTGGAGAGCGCGAATTATTCGAGGCTCGATCTGAAGTACGTCCGATTTGTAGGAAGCAGGTTGCGGGAAGCGCACTTTCGGGGAGCGGACCTGACTGGAGCGGATTTCGAAAAGGCGGACCTTTCCTGGGAACAGGCCGGCAACGGCAGCCGTCCTCTCGTGACATTTGAAGCTGCGGACCTGAACCTGGCCAATTTCAAGGAGGCTTGTCTTTCCGGCGCGGATTTTCGCAATGCGGAAACACCGCCGACGATCAGCCAGATAAGGCCTGCCTATGCGTTGGGCGCAAGCTTCGATGAGGTGCTGAAAAAGCGGCTCGAGGCGGCAAGAGCACTTAAGAGAGGACCGAAATGCCAAACCCGGTGACGACAGGCTCAAATATCCTTCTTGCCGGCGCAGGAATAACGCGCCGGAGCGGCCTGCAAATCGGGCTGGTATGCGGTATGGCCGCCGCTTTCAGGATTGATCCCGCCCTTGGGGATGAGGAGCTGGATATCGGCCTTGTCGCTCCTTTCACCGGGCCGGATGCGAAAATCGGCAACCAGGTGCAGCAATCGTTGCAGACCCACCAGAGAGACGACAACGACCATCCGATCTATCCGGAGTTCGAGGGCAAGGATTTGAATATCCTAACCGGAGACAGCCAGTCCAAGCCTCAAGAGGCGTTGCAGAGCATCAAGCGGATGGTGGAAGACGGCCTGGTTCATCTCGTGTGCGGCGATATCCGAAGCGAGGCGATCAAGGTCAAGGAACCTTATTGCAAGGACCATCAGGTTGATCTCATTCAGGCCTGCAGCCGGCTGAAACTGAACCATTCCAATCCGCATCCCCATACATTCCAGATCCTGCCCACGTGGGACCTGCATATCACGCAATGCCTTGATTTCATGGGTAGCATTGGGGGTAATCCGTCCGTGCCGGCCCTTGCCGTAATCACTGCAGGAACGGAAGGCTTCTGGGGCAATCAGGCACCGCAACTCCTCTCGGGCGGTGGCGGATTGCAAATCGAGGTTCTTCCTGCAAACCCCTCGGAGTTCGATCAAACCATTGCGGCGCTCCAGGCGGCGATAGGTCAGGTGCCCGGCCGTCAGCTTCTGTTCTTCACATCAAACGTAGTCGAGCTGATCGGGCGTCTGGTGCAGGATCTGGCGGATACACCTGTGCTGATCGAGAGCTTCCTGGCAGATCCGGAAGACCTGCGCAACGCTCTGCCGGGGCGTTTCAACGACCAGATCTTCTTTTCCGGAATCGCCAGCCGGGCGGTCGTTGCCTCCGAACTGCAGCAGGAATTCTACCAGCGCATCAGGCAGCAGTTCGACCGTGAGCCGACACCGGTCGACACACTCGGCGGAACGGCGCTCCAGCTTACCGGCCGTTTTGCAAACGGTGCGGAGGCCAAGGACATCGACCTGGGCGAAGACGAAACGATCTTCGCATCTCCCATCCGCTTCGACGATCAGGGGGCCAATGTGGTTGGGCGGTCCCGGTTTTATCGATGGAATGACGGCCTGTCAGACGTCACGCCGTAGCGATTGACAGGGATTGCTCGGCAAAGCGGGATAGCCTGTCAAACGTCGGGCGAATGCCGTTGGCGCGAGTAGGTGCCACCGTCTGACGCTTCGAAATAATCTGACCGATAGACAAAGTTCCGCGCACTCTATATCATAAAGTCATCAGATGACTTGGTGATATGTCGATGCAGTCGCTTTCAAAGACAAGCCTGGCCGAAAGTGCGGCCGAGGCAATCCGTGGTGAAATCACCGGCAAACGCTGGCCGGTCGGCGAGAAAGTGCCGAATGAAGCGACGCTGTCGGAGCTTCTGTCGGTCAGCCGAGGCACCGTGCGCGAGGCCGTTCGGATCCTGGTGGCTGAAGGATATCTCGAGACGCGGCAGGGATCGGGCACCTATGTGATCTCGACTGCAGATGCAGCCGGTCCGCTCACCATGGCGCGGCGGGCAACCCTGCGGGACCAGTTCGAGGCGCGTCTGGCGCTGGATGCGGAGGCGGCCCGGCTGGCCGCCCTGCGGCACACCCCCGGAGTGATCGCGGAGCTGCGCCGCCTGCTTGCCGAGCGCGGCAACTTTGATGGCCGGGACAAGGCCGGCTTCATTGCGCGGGATCTTGCCTTTCACCAGGCAGTCGTCGCGGCGGCGCAGAACAGCGTGCTCGTCAACATGTATGCCTTCTTCTCGACGCTGATCACCGAGACCATCGAGGCGACGCTCGGTGAAGAAATCCGCGAGCCGGACATGGCGGCCCACGCGGCGATTGTCGACGCAATCGAGAGCGGCGATCCGGACAACGCCGAGGCGGCGGTCCGCCGTTTCATGGCGCCGGTGCTCCGCGATCTTGAGCGGCTGCTTTCCTCATGAGCCACCCTCCTAAAATCGATCCGGGAACGGTCGAACTTATCGACGCGGCCGAGGTCGGCGTCATGCCGCGCCGCGAGCTTGTTCAAAAGCCGGGCCCCGTCGCCCGGCTGTTGCTGGGCGCAAGCCTTGTGCTGATTGCCTTCAATCTCCGGCCGCTCTTTTCCAGCGCCTCGGCCCTGTTGCCCGAAATTCGGGACGCCTTCGGCCTGTCGGCAACGGCGGCCAGCCTGCTGACGACGCTTCCGGTCGTCTGCCTTGGCCTTTTTTCACCGCTTGCGCCGCAGCTTGCGCGGCGGATCGGCACCGAGCGAACCCTGCTGGCGGTCGTCTTCCTGCTGGCGCTCGGCACCGCGATGCGCGGGGTCTCCTCGGTGCCGCTGCTGTTTCTGGGAACGGCGCTGGCCGGCGCCTGCATTGCCGTCGGCAACGTGCTGCTGCCGGGGCTGGTGAAGCGTGATTTCCCCGACAAGGCGGCGCTGGTGACCGGCTGGTACACGATGGCGCTTTGTGCGGGGGCCGCTGGAGCGGCCGGTCTCACGATCCCGCTGCAGGAAGCGTTTGGCGGGTCCGTCGATGCAGCGCTCGCCGCATGGGCCGTGCCGGCGCTTGCCGTCGGTGTCCTGTGGTTTCCGCAGGTGCTGGCCACACGCAAGCGCACCAGGGGCGACAGCTATGCCGTCAGGGGCATGTGGCGAGACAGAACGGCCTGGCATGTGACGCTTTTCATGGGACTGCAGTCGGCTCTTGCATATTGTGTCTTCGGCTGGCTGGTCCCAATCCTGCGCGCCCGGGGCCTCGATGGGGTCACGGCGGGGGCCATCGTCTCCGTCTCGGTGATGATCCAGGCGGGGGCGTGCCTGATCGCGCCGCATCTGGCGGTGCGCGGCAAGGACCAGCGGCTGATCAACGTGGCCTTGTGCATCATTGCCGTCGGCGCTCTGCTCGGGCTTTTGTTCGCGCCGCTCTCGACAGTCTGGATCTGGGCGGTGCTGCAGGGGATCGGCCAGGGCGGGCTGATCGCCGTTGCGCTCACCGTGATCGTGCTGCGGACCGAGGATCCGCATGCGGCGGCGCAACTTTCCGGCATGGCCCAATGCGTCGGCTACACGCTGGCCGCAATCGGTCCGCTGATCGTCGGTCTCATCCGCGGCTGGACAGGGAGCTTTGCCTGGAGTGCGGTGCTGTTTGTTGCCCTTGGCCTTGGTGCTGCCGTCAATGGCTGGTTTGCCGGGCGGGCCGTACATGTGAAGGCCGAGACGGTGAAGGTCCCGGCCTAGCAATTCAGTTCCATCCAGTCTGACGCCGGAATACCTATTCAGCGGCGGCTTCGAGTGCTGCGAGCACCGGGGTGTCCTCTTCTGCGGTTTCCCAACCGGGGGCATCGTCGAAGCTTACCACGGGCCGCTGCTTGCGGCGGTTGATCAGCAGCCGGGTGGAATCCCGCTTGGCGTAATGGCCCGCCGGATCGGCGGCGGCCTTTGCATAGGCGATCAGCGAGAGGTCGATCTCCGCATAGACAAGGCCTTCCTGGTCGTGCGGCAGGTTCGAACCGATGTCGCGGCCGTCCGGCGCATAGATGCGGGTATAACCGCCGCCGAGCGGGCAAAGGGCTTCCCTTTCCGGATCGCCCTGGCAGATCTCGTCCTGGATATCTTTCGTCACCAGCGAGCAGGGTGCCAGCACAAAGCAGCTTCCCTCGACCGCGTAGACCAGCGAGGCTGCGTTGTTGACTTCGTGGCCGAGAGCGTAGGCGGTGTCCTTGTAGAGATGGAGATTGGGCCAGGCGGCGCAGTGGATCTGCTCGTTCTGGGCATACATGGCGTATTTGGAAAGCGGCTGCAGGTGCTCCCAGCAGGCAAGCTGGCCGATGCGGCCAAGGCTTGTGTCGACGACGGTAAGGTCCGAACCGTCACCCTCGCCATAGACCGTGCGCTCCACATGGGTGGGTTTCAGCTTGCGGCGGCGGTTGACGACCTTGCTGGTCTCGTCGAAATGCCACTGTGCGATATAGAGCGACCCGCCATCCCGTTCCGAACAGCCCATCGAAAGCTGGATCCGGTTCCTGGCACAGGCCTCCGACAGGCGCTTTTCCTGATCGGAACCCGCGACGATGGAGTTTTCGAAATAACGTCCGGCAAACTGCATCTGCCAGGCGACCGGGCCGAGCCAGATATAGTTGGGATAACCCGGCAGCCAGGTTTCGCTGAACGCGATCAGCTTCGCGCCTTCGGCGGCTGCTTCCTCAATCAGCCGGATGGCCTTGTCGATGCCTGCATCAAGATCCAGAAAACAGGGCGCGGCCTGAACGGCGGCGGCTTTGAGCGGTTGGGTCATGCTTTGTCCTCCTGAGGCCGTCATCCTGCCGCCGCAGCGCGGCGCCTGCTTTTGCGCCTGGGTCAAAAAACTTGCGTTTTCGGGCGCTCTGCGGCGAAATCAACTCTCAGCACCGGAACCCGACATGAGCCGCAACGCTTCCTACAGCACGGTGGGGATCGCCCCGAGAGACCGCTTCGCCTATTGGCGGGAAGCGGTGTGCGCGTCCTATGTCCAACTCGGCTGCGAGGCGGTGGCGAAAAGCGGCTTCAGTGGCACTTTGGAGATCGAGCGGCATGCCGGGCTTTCCATCTCCAAGGTGTCGGGGAGCGAACACAGCGTTCTGCGGCGACCGGCAGATATCCGGGCTGCCTCGGACGCGGACTTCCTGGTCAGCCTGCAGATGCGCAACAGCGCCCGCCTGACCCAGTCCGGCCGAACCTCGGTGTTGCGGGCGGGCGACATGGCGATCTATGACAGCACGCGTCCCTACGTGCTGGATCTGAGCGAAAACTTTACCCAGACCGTGCTGCAGTTTCCGCGCGAGCGGCTGCTGGCGCGACTGCCGGCGGCACAGACCATCGGCGGCACGCTGATCGGCGGTCGAAGCGGACTTTCGCGGCTGGTGCGGGACAGTGTCCTGGCCTTTTCGGGCCATCTTGTCTCGGGCCATCCGGTCTCCGGCCGGTCGCCACTTTCCGTGCAGCTTGAAGAGACGCTGATCGATCTTGTCGCGACCGGACTGGCCGCAGTCGGTGGTGCGCAGGCAGACCTGTCCTCGCCCGACCGTCAGGCGCTGCTGCGGGCACGCTCGTTCATTGCCGACCATGTCCGGGACCCGGAGTTGGACCGGAGCCGGGTAGCGGCGGCAACAGGCCTGTCGGTACGGCGGCTGAACGGCATCTTTCAAGGCGAGGGAACGTCCATCGGTGCGGAGATCCGCCGGCAACGGCTGGAGACGGTTGCCTCAGCCCTCCGCGACCCACGCTACGCGGGGCTCACAATCAGCGAAGTCGCAATCTCCTGCGGATATGCAAACCTGCAGCATTTCTCGACACAGTTCCGTGCTGCCTTCGGCAGAGCCCCTCGCGACTATCGGCGCGACCGGGCCTGAAACGGATCGTTTCCAGCGAGAGATTTCACTGTGCCGCGCGCAACCTCGAGTTCGGTCTTGCGCAGATGATCTGCCTGACCGGGCTCAGATTAAGCTAATATCCAAACCGAAATATTGACATATATTTCAGTTTTCTGGAACCGAGATAAATATCATCTTTGATTTGTGAAATATATATCAAGAAAAATCAAATATTTCTACGTAAATATTTATACTTATTATATATACATTAAGGGAATCGTCAAATTATTCTTTCAGATATTTTGGAGGAAATTTGACGTGGGTGCAGGAAACTTGCCTTTGGCCGCCGCCCGGTGGTCATCCGTTCGCCTTTCTGTTCTTATTCCGGCGCTGATGATCGTCGTGACCCTGACCGCCTGCGTGGCTGTCGGTGCTATCGGTTACCTGTCGGGCCGGCAGGAACTGAGGCAGGCCGCGGAAGCGGAACTCGGCATGGTCATTGCCGCAAGGACCGCTCTTCTGGAAGCCCGGCTGAAATCCATCGACGCGGATCTCGCCAACATGGCCTCCGGGACAACGGTCGGCAAGGCGCTGAAGGAGCTGGTCGGCGCGCTTGCTTTTCTCGACAAGGAAAAGGGTGAATTGCATGCCTTTTACAGGCAGGCCGCTTCGCCGCAGGAGCGGGCAGAGGCAAGCGAGACCAATTACAAGCTGGCCTATTCCCTGCGCCACGCAGATATTCACCCCGGCCTGCGGTCGATCTGGAAAAACGGCGGCTATGCCGACATCTACCTGATCGATCCGAAAGGCCTTGTGCTCTATTCGGTCACCAAGGGGGAGGAATTCCTCGAGCGGGTTGGCGAAGGGCCGCTTCAGGGAACCGGCCTTGAAGCTGCGTTCACTGCTGCGGCGGCGCTCAAGGAGGGGGAAATCCACGCCGGTGATTTTGAAACCTTCGAACCGGCTGCGGGCGAACCCTCGCTGTTTCTGTCGACGCCGGCCTATGTCTCCAATTTCGGCTTCTCCAGCTTCGGCGGCGTGGTTGTGGTCAGGATCAATGCGGGTTTCCTCAATGCGACACTGGCGGACAGGACGGATCTTGGTGAAACCGGTCAGGTCTTTCTGGCCGACGGCGAAGGCATGCTCCTGAGCGACCTGCCGCTTGCGGGCGCGCCGACTGCCCTTGTTGAAACCCGGATCTCCGGTCCCGTCGGTGAGGCGGCGGCCGGCACAAGATCCGCTGCCGTTGTGAGGGGACAGGACGGCATGGAACGTTTGGTGGTGGCCCGGCCGATGGCGTTCGAAGGCCGCAGCTGGGCGGTTGTGGCGGAAAAGACGCTTGATGAAACGCTCGCCGGGGTCAGCCGGATGCGAAACTCGATGGTTTTCTGGTCGTTGGCAACGCTGGCGCTGGCAACCCTCGTGGCGCTGGTGTTTTCGCGGCACGTGACGCGGCCGCTGACGCGCCTTGTCGATGCACTCAATGCGATCGCCTCCGGAGATCTCGCTGCGGAGATTGCCGCTGCCGTCCGGCGCGACGAGATCGGAGATATCGGCAGGGCGGTCTTGCGCATCCGGCGGAACACGGCCGAGGAAACCGAACGGCGGGCGGAAGAAGAAGCAAACCGGATGGCGCAGCAGGCCGACCAGCGCCGGGAGTTGCTGATGGGACTGGCCACCGAATTCGAGACGTCGGTCGGACAGGTGGTGGAGAAGGTTTCCGGCTCGGTCACGTCTCTTTGCGATGCGGCGATGGACTTGCAGCGCATGACGTCAATTTCCGGCGAAACATCCGTCTCGGCCGCGGAGATCTCGGTCGGCGCCATGGAAGAGGTGCAGTCGATCGCTTCGGCCACCGATCAGCTCTCTGGCTCCATCCAGGAGATCTCGCGGCTGATCGAACAGTCCTCCCATGTCGCGGAAACAGCTTCCCGGCGTGCAGAGGCGACGGGAGGCACCGTGCAGTCGCTCTCGGATGCAGCCAACCGGATCGGCGAGGTCGTGACCTTGATCAGCGACATCGCCGACCAGACCAATCTGCTGGCGCTCAATGCGACCATCGAGGCAGCCAGGGCCGGAGAGGCGGGACGGGGCTTTGCGGTGGTCGCCGCCGAAGTGAAGGATCTGGCCTCGCAGACCGGCAAGGCGACCGGCGAAATCCAGCAGCAGATCGATGCGATCCGCGGTGCGACGGAAGACGTGGTCGCAGCGATCGGCGATATCCGCGAAACGATCGAGGAAATTACCCGGTCGGTGAGCAATGTGACGGCCGCTGTGACCGAGCAAAGCTATGCAACGCAGAGCATCGCGGAGAACACCCAGCGCGCCGCCGGCGGCACGTCGCGTGTGACGGACGACATCCGCAATGTCTCGGAGCTGTCCGGCAGGACTTCAAAGGCAGCTCAAGGCTTTGCCGAGGAGGCCGGGATGCTTGCCGGTGAAGCGGAGCATCTCGGCGCTCAGGTGCGGCATTTCCTTGCCCAGGTGCGCTCCTCCTGAGGCAGTCGCACCGGGAGGCTGACGATCAGGCCTTGCCGCTCTTCAGGGCGTCACGGATCTCGATGAGGACATCGACTTCGGACGGACCGGTCTGCACCTCCGGTTCGACGTCGTCGGGCTTTTCGGCCAGTGACCTGATCCGGTTCACGGTCTTTACCAGCATGAAGACGACAAAGGCGATGATCAGGAAATTGATGCAGGCGGTGAAGAAGGCGCCATAGGCAAAGACGGCGGCGCCGCTTTCGCGCGCGGCGGCTAGGCCCGCACCGGCCGGAACCTCGCCGGACAGAACCACATACATGGAGGTGAAATCGATCCCGCCGAGGATCAGGCCGATCACCGGGTTGATCAGGTCATTGACGAGGCTTGTGACGATCGCGGTGAAGGCCGCGCCGATGATGATGCCGACGGCAAGGTCCATGACGTTGCCCTTGGCGATGAAATCTCGAAATTCCTTGATCATGTGCAGTCCCCATATGTCCCCAGGTCTTAACCCCAATCCCTGTGCAGGCACGGGCTCGCGGGATCACCGCGACGGAAACCTGACAGGACTGCCGATATTCCGGCTGAATTGCGACTTGTCCATCATAAAGTGAGCGATCGAAGGAAACCGGATCAGCCGAGGTTGCGATCGCTCCAGTGCCGGCGGCAGAGCGAGACGTACTTGTCGTTGCCGCCGATGACGACCTGATCGCCCTCTTCGACGATGCGGCCCTCGGCATCTAGTCGCGCGACCATGGTGGCCTTGCGGCCGCACCAGCAGATCGTCTTGATTTCCTTCAGGTTGTCCGCAAGCGCGAGCAGCGCCGCGCTGCCGGGAAAGAGCTTGCCCTGGAAATCGGTCCTGAGGCCGAAGCACATGACGGGGACGCGAAGCTCGTCTGCGACTTTCGCCAGTTGCCAGACCTGGGTCTCCGTCAAGAACTGGGCCTCGTCCACCAGCACCGCATCGACCTTCTTCTCACCGGAGGCGGACTTGATGTGTTCATAGACATTGTCGGCGGAATTGAAGACGTCTGCGTCGGCGGACAACCCGATCCGCGAGGCGATCCTGCCCTTGCCGGCGCGGTTGTCGAAGGCCGCGATCATCAGCAGCGTGTTCATGCCGCGCTCGCGGTAGTTATAGGCAGCCTGCAGCAGCACGGTCGACTTGCCGGCATTCATCGAGGAATAGTTGAAGTAGAGCTTGGCCATGCGGATCTTGCGTCAGAATCGGTCGTGAATGTTCGGGCAGTCTTTCCGAAACGGCCGGTTGCCTCAAACACTTTCCGGCTCTTTCCGGCAGAAGTTGCAGCCTGTGGATTAGTTGGCTGGCGTCGTCGTCTGGGCAAGCTCCACGATCAGCGGCAGATGGTCGGAGCCAACGTCCGGACCAAGCGAGACATTCACCACCTGCAGGTCCTTGGAGACAGCGAACTGGTCGACGGGCGCGCCCAGGATCCAGTGCAGGCGGTAGTTGAAGAAGAAGCGCGTCGTTTGCGGCCAGCCGCCGGGATAGGCGGTCTTCAGGCCATTGCGGCTGAGGGTTTCCTGGAAGCGGGCGGACCAGGGGGAACTGTTCCAGTCACCGATGGCCAGTATGTTGTCGCCGTTTTCTGCCTTCAGGCCGTCGATAACCGCGTCCACCTCGTCGAAGTACCGCTGCTTGTTCTGCCAGCGGGCTTTTGAACGCGGGCTGTCCGGATGGATGACCAGGAGGTGAAACGGCGCCGCACCGGTATCGAGGGTCAGCGACATCAGCTCCCTGTCGCCGTCGAAGTAGACATTGGTGCCGGGCGGCACGTCGCCCTTGATGATGCGGCTTTCCTCGCCGATGATCGGAAAGCGCGAATAGACGGCAAGGCCGCCGAGGTCGCCGACTTTCAGATATTGCGGAAACCCGTTTTCACCGGCACCGCCAACGGGAAGGCCAAATCTCTCCCAGCGCCGCTCCTGCAGGTACCAAAGTGTTTCCTCGATAACGACGACGTCCGGCTGTTCCTTTTCCAGGAAAGATGCCAGAACCTTGTCGCCCAGAAAGAGGTGTTCGATGTTGATCGAGATAACCTTGAGGGGCCGGTCGCCTGCCGCCACCGGCCCGAGAGGCTTCGTATTGGCAAGCGTGCGCACACCCGTGAAGCCGGCAAGCGACAGAAAGGCAAGCAACGCCAGAAACCAGACGGCGCGATAAAGAAAACCGAGACGGTGGCGGATCAACAGGCCGATCCCCCCGGCAACGCAACCCGCCAGTCCCCCGGCCAGGAACTGGCGCAGGAAGAAGCTCATATTGTCCGTGAACCAGACCTCGGGCGCGAGGAACGCCGCCAGTCCGAGGGCGCAGGATGCAATCGCACCGAGGCTGCCGCACCAGCCGATCAGCGACAGCAAGGTCCCAAAGAAGGAGCGTTGCTTGGGACGGGACTTGAAAAGCATCGGCAGAGGATTCCGGAACAGGAGCGCGTTTCCAAAGCGTGTCGCGTTCAATTGAATTCACGTGACCCGCTTCATCTCTTTTTTGAGGCCCGTCATTTTGCGAAAAACCGGAACCCACTTTTTCGCGACGTGCTCCAAGCCCGGGTGCATAGCATAGCCAGGGCGGCCTGTGTCAGCTTTCGTTGGATTTCGGATCAGCGCCGGGATGGCTCATTCATGAAAGTGGTCGTAGACGAGCTTCGCTATCGCCTCTGAAATGCCCGGCACGGCGGCGAGGTCGTCGATGCCCGCCTTGGACACGGCCTTGGCGGTGCCGAAGTGGCGCAAGAGGGCCTTCTTGCGTGTCGGGCCGACACCGGCAATTTCGTCGAGCGGGTTTTTTGTGATGTCCTTCTTGCGCCGTGCCCGGTGACTGCCGATGGCGAAGCGGTGGGCCTCATCGCGCAATCGCTGGACAAAATAGAGAACGGGATCGCGCTCCGGCAGCATGAAGGACTGCCGGCCCGTGATGAAGAACTTCTCCCGGCCCGCATCCCGGTCCGGTCCCTTGGCGATGCCGACGAGGGGCACGTCGTTGATGCCGAGGCTTTCCAGCGTCTCGCGAGCGGCGGTGAGCTGTCCCTGGCCACCGTCGATCAGCACGAGGTCCGGCCAGGCGGGCATGCCGGTGTCGGCGGGAGCCGAGAGCAGCTCGGCCTCATCATCATCCACGCTCGCTTCAGTGTCCGAAGCTGCGGGTGCTTCGGTCCTGGCATGTTCCTTCAGCAGACGCGAAAAGCGCCGGGTGAGAACCTCGCGCATCATGCCGTAGTCGTCACCGGGAACCAGGTCCTCGGACTTGATGTTGAACTTGCGGTACTGACCCTTGGCGAAGCCTTCGAGCCCCGCGACGATCATGCCGCCGACCGCGTTGGTGCCCATGATGTGGGAGTTGTCATAGACCTCGATCCGGCGCGGTACCCCCTCAAGATCGAAAGCCTCGGCGACGCCCTTCAGCAGCCTTGCCTGGCTTGAGGTCTCGGCCAGCCTCCGCCCCAGGGCTTCACGGGCATTGGTGAGCGCATGGTCGACAAGATCTTTCTTTTCGCCGCGCTTCGGCGTCGCGACCTCCACCTTGCGGCCGGTGCGCTCGGTAAGCGCTTCGGCAAGCAGATCCTGCTCGGCCAGTTCGTGCGACAGCAGAATCTGACGCGGGGCGGGCTTGTCGTCGTAGAACTGGGCCAGGAAACTTTCCAGAATATCGGCTTCCTCGAAGGACTTGTCCGCCTTCGGAAAATAGGCCCGGTTGCCCCAGTTCTGGCCGGTGCGGAAGAAGAATACCTGGACGCAGGTCTGACCGCCTTCCTGGTGGATGGCAAAGACATCGGCTTCCTCGACCGTCTGCGGATTGATGCCCTGATGTGCCTGGACGTGGGAAAGTGCCGACAGGCGATCGCGGTAGATGGCCGCGCGCTCGAATTCCAGATCCGCGGAGGCTGCTTCCATCTGCCTGGCGAGCTGGGTCTTGATCAGCTGGCTGCGGCCGGACAGGAACGCCTTGGCCTCGGAAACGAGGCCGGCATAGTCCTCCTGGCCGATTTCGCCGGTGCAGGGGCCGGCGCAGCGCTTGATCTGGTATTGCAGGCAGGGCCGCGTGCGGTTCTCGTAGAAACTGTCCGAGCAGGTGCGGATCAGGAAGGCCTTCTGCAGGGCGTTGATTGTCCGGTCGACCGCTCCGGCAGAAGCAAAGGGGCCGAAATACTCGCCCTTCCGTTTGCGCGCGCCGCGATGCTTGACGATCGCCGGCGCGTCGTGGTCGCCGGTGACCAGGATATAGGGAAAGGACTTGTCATCGCGCAGCAATACGTTGAAACGTGGCCTCAGACGCTTGATCAGGTTGGCTTCCAGCAGCAGCGCTTCGGGCTCGGTTTTGGTGACGACGAATTCCATGGCGGCTGTCGCCATGATCATGCGCACGATCCGGTTGGACTGGCCCTGCAGGCGCGTGTAGCTCGTCACCCGTTTTTTGAGACTTCTCGCCTTGCCGACATAAAGAACCTCGCCGTTCTCATCCAGCATCCGGTAGACGCCCGGCCCGTTCGGCAGGCGTTTCACCTCGTCGGCAATGACCTCGACGCCTTTACGCACGGCGCTTGCCGCCGCTTCCGAGCGGGCTTCCGTATCAGATGGAGAATCAGTCGTTTCCTGCATGACAGACATTTAAGCCCGTCGGGGCTTCAGGGAAAGGGTCGGCGAGCAGCCTGGCGGAGGCTCCTGCCGTGAATGGTCAGGAGACGTGGCCGAGCATATAGACGGTGGTGATGTAGAGCCCGTAGGCGGCGCACATGACAAAGCCGGCAATGCGGCCGAGACAGATGCGCAGCCCGGCAAGGCCTGTCAGGAGAACGGCGCAGGCCAGCATCACCCAGACGTCAAGCTTGAGGATTTCCGGCGGCACGTCGATCGGCACGATGACGGACGTGATGCCTATGATGGCCAGCAGGTTGAAGATGTTGGAACCGATGACGTTGCCGATGGCGACAGCGCCGTGCTGGCGAATGGCGGCCATGACCGTTGTGGCAAGTTCCGGCAGGGATGTGCCGAGCGCGATGACCGTCAGGCCGATGACCGCTTCGCTGACGCCCCAGTCAGTGGCGATGGAGGTGGCGCCGGAGATGGTGAAGTGGGCACCGAGCGGCAGGCCGACGAGACCGAGCGCGATATAGATCAGGGCAATCCACGGGCTGTCCGGAACATCCTCGACCTCGTCGAGGCCATCTTCGTCCTCGCCGCAAGAGATTTCGGCAACGGCTGCGCCTGCAGATGCGGCTGCAAGGGTCTTCTGCTCCTTGCGGTGTCGCCGCGCCATCATGGTCGAGGCGGCCAGGAAGACACCGAGTAGCACCAGCAGAACCACACCGGCCAGCAGCCCGATCGGGGTGAAAAAGCACAGGCCCATGAAGACCACGGTCACGGCGACCATGAAAAAGGCATTCCGGGTCGCGCCATCTTCGCCGCAGGGCGTCGCAGCGATCAGCGCGGGCATCCCGAGCACGATGAGAACATTGGCGATGTTGGATCCGACTACGTTGCCGATCGCGATGCCGCCGGCACCTTCCAGGGCCGCCTTCAGGGAAATCACCAGTTCTGGAGCGGATGTGCCGAAGGCGACAATCGTCAGACCGATGACGAGATTCGGAATACCCAGACGCTGCGCAATACCGACCGAACCCCTGACCAAGACATCGCCGGCGATAATCAGAACAACCAGGCCGCCTGCGAGGCTTATGTAGTCAAAGAGCATTTATGAGTTCCGGTTCCGGTCGATTTGGTCCCGTGGGGCGGCTTTGGGGGAGCGCCCGCGTCGGTTGGGCGCCTTATACGCAATAGATTGGTTCAGGGAAAGCCAGGGACAAGGATCTTTCTACCGCCCAGATGGCGATGCGGAATGCAAATTGCAATTGTTTTTACGGCTCTTTCATCCTGTCAGAATGTTGCCGCCATTTGTCATCAAAACTCCCAAATCCCAATCCTGATCCGCCACAAACGCTCCTCATATATCCCGATGGGGGAGAGTGAGGACGCGGCCAACCCCCCGTCCAACTCGCAAGAGGCCGGGAATTTCCGGCCGATTCAATATGAGTAAAGTGGATCTGGAGTATCTTGAGATGAAACGTCTTGCATTTGCAGGCATAGCCTTGACTGCCGCGGCGGCCGCTACCGCGCCGGCTCTGGCAGCGGATCTGCCGCAGGCCCCGGCGCCGGCTTACGACGCGGTTCCGGCTCCGCAGCAGAGCATCGACTGGACCGGCCTTTATGTCGGCGGAAATCTCGGCTGGGCCTTCGGCCAGTTCGACAACAAGGCCGGTAACACCACCGATCTCGGCATTGACACCAACGGCATTGGCGGCGGTCTTTACACCGGCTACAACTATCAGGTGACACCGAATGTGGTTGTCGGCGCCGAAGCCGATTTCAGCCTGACGGACCTGGAGAAGTCCCGCTCCAACGGGGGCGTTACGCTGACCTCCAAGTCTGACTGGAATTCCAACATCCGTGGCCGCGTCGGTTATGCCTTCGACCGTTACCTGGTCTACGGGGCCGGCGGTCTGGCGATCGCCGACCTGGAAGTTTCCGGCAACAACGACACCGATTCCAAGACCGCTCTCGGCTGGTCGCTCGGTGCCGGCGGCGAAGCTGCGATTACCAACAACGTGACCGCCCGCCTGGACTATACCTACCAGGATTTCGGCGAACAGGACTTTAACCTGAACGGCACCGGCGTGAGCTCGGATTTCAACAATTCGCAGATCCGCATGGGTCTGGGCTACAAGTTCTAAGCCTGACAGCTTTGCTAGAAATGAAAACCCGGCACCGCAAGGTGCCGGGTTTTTCGTTACAAGTGATTACAAGCTTTTCAGAATTTCGCCCAAGAACCATGTTATTCAACAGGGTCGGCCCAGGCCGGCGACGCCGGTCCGGTATTCCGGATGCGGCCCGGAATGGAGTGGCGAATGCGGTTTCTGATGCGCGGACTTCTTGGTCTGGCATTGATGGCGGCGATGATCGGTTTTGCCGGTTTCGGCGCCTACCGGCTCTATTCTGCCATGACCGCGGAAGAAACCGCGCACCAGCGACCGGCGCGCGAGCGCAGTTATTCGGTGAATGTGGCGGCGCTCCAGCCCCAGACCGTAACGCCGGTCACCACCGCCTATGGCCAGGTCGTCAGCTGGCGCACCCTGCAGCTCAGAGCCAGCTCCGAGGGCCGGCTTGTCGATGTCGCCGCCAAGTTCCGGGACGGGGCGGCGGTGGCTGAGGGAGAGCTGCTGCTCAGGATCGATCCGGCGAATGCGGAGTTCCAGGTTCTGGATGCGGAAGCCGCGCTTGCCGATGCGGTGGCACAGAAAGCGGAAGCCGAGGAGGCGATTGTCGGCGCCGAGCAGGAACTCGATGCCGCCCGGCGTCAGCTCGACCTGCGCAAACAGGCCCTGCAACGCCAGCTTCAGCTCAAGGACAAGGGCTATTCCACCGCCGTCCAGGTGGAAACAGAAGAGTTGGCCGTCGCCTCGCTGGAACAATCCCTCTCGAACCGGCTGCAATCTGTGATCACGGCGCGCAAGCGTGTCGAGCGCATGGATCTGACTGTCAAGCGGGCGCAACTTGCTCTCAAAGACGCAAGACGCATCTTGAACGAGACCACGCTGACGGCGCCCTTCGACGGCTATTTGTCGCAGGTCGATGCGACGCTCGGCCGCCGCGTCAACCCGTCCGAAACGCTGGCGCAGCTCATCGACCCGGCGGCACTTGAGGTCCGGTTCTCTCTCTCCACAAGCGAATTCTCGCGGTTGCTGGATGACAGCGGCAATCTCGTCAAGGCTCCAGTCACCGTAATGCTGCAACTCGGCGGACGGTCAGTCGAGGTGCCAGGCAATATCGACCGGGCGGCTGCCGTCGTCACTGAAGGCGAGGCGGGCCGGACGCTTTATGCAACGCTTGAGCTGGCGCCCGGCACCGTTCTGCGGCCAGGCGACTTTGTGAAAGTGGAGGTGCAGGAGCCGGAACTCCGGAACGTTGCCGTCGTTCCCGCCGCAGCCGTCACGGAGAACGGCAGGCTGCTGACGGTCGGCAAGGATGACCGTATTGCTGAAATCAGTGTGCGCATCCTGCGCCGCATGGGCAATGAGGTGGTCTTGGCCGATGTACCGTTCGGCATCGATTATGTGCGCGAGCGCCTGCCGCAGCTTGGCAGCGGCCTGAAGGTGTCGCCAAAGCGCGGTGGCACTGAGGAGGGGACGCCTGAGCAGGGAACACCTGCCGATGACCAGGCGCCGGAAGCCGGCGGCCAGCGCCCTGCCGGTGACCTGGTGGCCCTTGAACCCGAGCGGCGGGCGGCTCTGATCGAGCGGTTGAACCAGACCGACATGCCAGAAAACCGCAAGGCCCGGCTTCTGGCGCTCCTGAACCAGCCGATGGTGCCGAAAGAGCTGGTCGAACGGCTTGAACAGGGGCGCGGGCGCAATGGCTGATCAAGCCGCAGTGCTGAACCGGAGGGGCTGAGATGCGGTCGCCCGGCGGATCCCAATTCGCATCGCTGCTGGACTACATGGTCCGGCACCGGACGGCAGCGAACCTGCTGCTGGCCATGATGCTGATCGCCGGATTGGCGGCGGGTACGCAGATCCGGACGCAATTCTTCCCAGATTTTGTGCGCGAGGAAGTCGATATCACGATCAACTGGCCGGGGGCTGGGCCGGAGGATCTTGACCGCTCCGTCGTGGAAATTCTCGGGCCGCAACTTCTGGCGATCAACGGTGTCGACGAAGCAACGTCCGTGGCCCGCGAGGGCAGAGCCAGTATCGAACTTGAATTCGAGGACGGCTGGGACATGGGCCAGGCGACCGACGAGGTCAAGGCAGCCGTCGACCAGGCCCGCTCCAGCCTGCCGGAGGGTATCGACGAGCCGGTGATCTCGCGCAGCGTCTATCGCGACCGTGTCACCGATGTCGTGCTCTATGGACCCATCGATATCGACCAGCTCGCCCGCTTCGCCGAAGATTTGCAGACGGTGCTCTTCCGGCAGGGTGTCACCCAGGTGACGATCCGGGGGCTGGAAGATCCTATCATCCGGGTCAATGTCGGCGAAGCCATGCTGGTGCGACACGGGCTCACAATCTCGGAAATCGCCGATGTGGTTGCGGCGGAAATGGAGACAACGCCTGCCGGAGATGTCGGCGGCAGCGGCGCGAGGCTCAGGACCGGCCAGACAAGGCGCAGCGAACAGGATCTCGGTGAGATCGTTCTGAAAGCGCCCTCACAGGGCGAGAAGCTGCAATTGCGATCCGTCGCGGATATCGTAACCGAAGGTGTCGAAAGCGGCCGTGCCTACTATCACAAGGGCATGCCGGCTGTGGTGCTGCGGATCGACCGGGGGGCCCAGGGCGATACGATTGCGGTTCAGCGGGCGGTCGAAGAGATCACGGCCAAATTCCAGCGCACGCTTCCCGATGGTGTCGTCGTCAAGCTGACCAACACCCGCTCGCAGGCGATCATCGACCGGCTGGACATCCTGGTGGAGAACGGTCTTTTTGGTCTCGGCCTTGTGCTTCTGTTCCTGTTTCTCTTCCTCAATGCCCGCACCGCTTTCTGGGTGGCTGCGGGCATTCCTGCGGCGATGGCCGCCACCATCGCCCTCATGTATGTCTTTGGCATCACTCTCAACATGGTCTCGGTCTTTGCCCTGATCATCTGCCTCGGCATCGTCGTCGACGATGCCATCGTGGTGGGCGAGCATGCCGACTTCCTGCACCGGCGCGGTTATCCGCCTGCGGAAGCTGCGAGCCTGGCAGCGCGGCGGATGACGGCGCCGGTCTTTTCCGCGTCGGTCACGACGGTCATTGCCTTTGTCGGTCTGGTTGCCATCGGCGGCCGCTTTGGCAGCCTCGTCGCCGATATCCCCTTCACCGTTTCCGTGGTGTTGATTGCGAGCCTTGTGGAAAGCTTCCTGATCCTCCCGGCGCACATGAACCACGCACTCAAGGCAAGCCGGAAGCCGCATTGGTACGACTGGCCCAACCGGGTGTTCAACCGTGGTTTCGTTTGGTTCCGCGAGCATCTCTTCCGCAGGTTCATCGGCTGGGTCATCGCGGTGCGCTATCCGGCGATCGGCTTTGCGGTGATGATCCTGGCGATTTCCCTGTCGCTGTTTTTCGACAAGTCGGTGCGCTGGCGCTTCTTCAATGCGCCCGAACAGGCGATCGTCTCGGCCAGCATCGCCATGATGCCCGGCGCAAAGCGGGATGACACAAAGGCGATGATCGCCGAGATGGAACGGGCACTGGACGTGGTCAACCGGCGCTATGCGGACGACTACGGTGCGGAGCCGGTGCTGTTTGCGCTGGCAACGGTGGGGGCCACGGCCGGCCGCGGTCTCAGCGGAGCCGATACCAAGGACGTGGATCAGCTTGGCGGGATTTCCATCGAACTGATCGATCCGGATCTCAGACCTTATTCAGCCTTCCAGTTCATCGGCGACTGGCGCCAAGAAATCAGGAAGCCGCCGCTTCTGGAAACGCTGTCCTTGCGCGGTGAGCGCTCGGGGCCGGGGGGCGACGCCATCGACATCAAGCTCTACGGCACGTCGACGGAAAATCTGAAAGCAGCCGCGGAAAGCCTGAAACAGGCTCTGTCGCCGATGGATGGGGTCAGCGCGCTGGAAGACACCCTTGCTTACGACAAGCCGGAACTGAACCTCACCCTGACCCCGCGCGGCGAGGCACTCGGCTTCACCACGGACGACATCGCGCGCATTTTGCGCAACCGCCTGGAAGGCGTCGAAGTGGCCGAATTCCCGATCGGACGCCGGACGGCCAAGGTGAAGGTGTTGATGCCGGACGAGGAGACCGATTCCGCCTTCCTCTACACCACGCGCGTACGCACCGATGCGGGCACTTATGTTTCCTTGAGCGAGATCGTGCAGGTCGACAGTTCCTATGGCTTTGCCTCGGTGCGCCGGAGCGACGGGCTCAGAACCCTGCAGGTGATGGGAGACGTTTCGGAAGACGATCCGGAAGCTGCAGCCCGTGTGACGGAGATGCTTCAGGACGAGCTGCTGCCGCGGCTTGCCGCCGAGTTCGACGTCGAAAGCGAGATGAGCGGACTGGCGGAACAGGAACGTTCCTTCCTGTCGGACGCGCTGATCGGCTTCGGTCTCTGCCTGGCCGGCATCTATCTGGTGCTGTGCTGGATCTTTGAATCCTGGACCCGGCCGCTGATGATCATGATCATCATCCCCTTCGGCAGTGTCGGCATGATCTGGGGGCATTACCTGCACGACATTCCGCTGTCGATGTTCTCGGTGGTCGGCTTTATCGGCATGGCCGGGATCATCATCAACGACAGCATCGTGCTGGTGACCACCATTGACGAATATGCCCGCGACCACCCCTTCCACCTCGCCGTGGTCAACGGGGTCTGCGACCGGTTGCGGGCCGTGATCCTGACGACCGCAACAACCGTTTTCGGCCTGATGCCACTCTTGTTCGAGACCAGCCGGCAGGCCCAGTTCCTGCTGCCGACGGTGATCACGCTGGCTTACGGGCTTGGCTTCGGCCTCTTCCTGGTGATCCTCCTGGTGCCGGCGCTGCTGGCGGTGCAAAAGGATTTCGGTCAGGCAATCGCCAGCGGACGCCGGCTGTTGAAGGCGCGAAGCCGCAGGCCGCTCTCGGGCGGAACGCTCTGAAGCCCGAGGCCGGAAGGCAGCCGGGTGTGCCGCGATCCGGGTCCTGGTGCTTGAAGGGCTTATCTCAGCACGGCAGCAGCGTTGTCCGGAACCGGCGCCGGCGGCACCTTGGTGTCGGTGAAGGCAGGGACGGCGGCTTCGAAGGCATCCAGCCAGGCGACGAGCTTGGGATGACCGGTTCGCCATTCGCCGCCGAAGCGGATGTCGAGATAGCCGAGAGCGCAGGCAAGCGTCAGCGTGCCGGCGGTGACATCCGCGGCGGACGCAGGCGCTGCTGGCGTGTTTGCCTCGAAATGCCTGAGGCCGCGCGCCATCTTGTCGCCCTGGTAGGCATCCCAGGCCGGGTCCCGGTAGTTCGGTTCCTTGAAACGCTTCTCGTAGACCCTGAGGATCGCCGCTTCCATGATGCCGTCGGCGAGGGTCTGGTCGCGCAGGTCGGCGAAGCGGGCTTCACCTGCCGGATAGAGCTTGCCGCCGCCCGCCAGGAAATCGAGGTATTCCACGATGACGGAACTGTCGTAGAGGACGTCGCCGTTTTCCAGAATCAGGGCGGGGATCTTGCCGAGCGGGTTCTGGCTGCGCAGGCTGTCCGCCGGATCGGCCGTATTGGCCTCCTCGATCTCGATCCGGTCCTTCAGGCCGAGGATTGCCATGGCGAGTTTCACCTTGCGGCCAAAGGGCGAGGGGGGCGACGAGCGAAGTTTCATCATAATCCGATCTCCAGAAAGGATTGGCGGTTGGACCCGTCAGGCAGGCGCGTCAGCGAGCCTGAGGCGGGGGGACGGAAAGGCTGCCGGCCCTGCAGCCGGAGCGGTCGACTTCGCGGCAGGACCGGAATTCAAGATCCCGCGTCAGGCAGATGCGAACCTCTTCCAGCTCGCCGCGATCGCAGGTGACGGCAATGCCATCTTCGGCCAGGCCGGGATTGGCGAGGCGGAAAGCTTTTTCAACGGTTTCGGGCGCCGCCTTGCCGCGTTTGTTCAGCGTGCGGAAGGCACCGGGAACGGTGATCTTCTCATAGGCCTGGCGTGTCAGGTCGAAATAATCCTCCGGCGAGAGGCCCGAACAGGTGCCGTGCTTGCGCCACTCGTGAAAGACGAGACCGTGGCTCGGCATGATGTCTTCCATGGAAACCGCAACTTGCCGGTCAATGCGTTGCTGCACGCCGGGGCAGTTTTCCGGAAAGCCCCTCTCATATTGCGGCCAGAGACCGTGCACCACGAAACGGAACGGCGTTGCCACATCGCATTGGTGCGGGTTGGCATCCGCGCCCTCCTGTTTGCAGTAGGTCGGTGACCAGGACAGGGAGAGCACATAGAAATCGAAATCGCCCGCCTGGTCCGCCCGTACGGGCAGGCCCAAGGACACGGCCAAGAGGCCGGCGCAAAGTGTCAGACAGCGGCGGGCAAATGCCATCGGCAATCCTTCCGGATGGCAGGCCTCAGTGCGGACGGGTGGTGCTGCAATAAGCGCCGTAGACGCGCCACTTGTCGAGAGGCGCTAGACAGGCCTCGACATTCCAGCTGACGCCAACGAAGCCCGCATGTTCTTCCACCAGATAGTGAACGGACTGGATGGTGCCGTCGGAGAGGCTGGCTGTTCCCTTGCAATAGCGGCGGGCGACGGGGCTGACACCGTTTACCCGGTAGCTGACTTCGCTGATGCGGTCGATATTCAGGATTGTGCGGCCGCCGTAATAGTCCTTTCGGGCGCGGGCCACGGAGCCTGCAACGGCGCTTTGAACCGACGCGGCCGTGCAGTCCGGAAGCCGTTTTTCACCGGAAGAGAAGGAGAAATAGACGCGGTTGTCGTCCGCCATCGCCGGCGCGGCAACGCTTGCGCAGAGTGCGAGGGCTGAAAAGGTCAAACGGACGGATCGGGCAATGTTCACGGCAGAAACTCCGGAAAGCAAACTCTTGGGAGACGATGGGGGAGGCGGGTCGGAAGGTCAAGCTTCGATCCCGTCAAAAGTGACATGAGGGAGGCGTTATTCTCCGATCAGCTGGGTGACGTTCCAGCTCGTTCCCGGTCCTTGGTGCAGGGTATCGGCAAGCCAGGGCAGGATCAGCCGCATTTCGTCGGCCAGCGTGAACGGCGGATTGATCAGGGTCATGCCGGAGCCGAGCATCCTGGTATCCGGGCCGCTTCTGCCGACATTGAGGTCCAGGGTCAGGACATCGCGCATGCCGGCATCGGCGAAGGCATCATGCATGCGGCGGATGGCCCGCATGTCCTTCATCGGATACCAGAGCGCATAAGTTCCGCCAGGCCATCTCTTGTGCGCCTTCAGCACCGCGCCCGTCATGCGGTCGAATTCGTCGGTGACCTCGAAGGCCGGATCGATGAGCACAAGGCCGCGTTTTTCCTTCGGAGGCAGGAAACTGCCCATGGCAAGCCAGCCGTCCAGATGGATCGTCTTGACCTGGAAGTCGCCCGCATAACGGTCCGACAGGGTCTTGAAATCCGCCGGATGGAGTTCCGTCAGGGTCAACCGGTCCTGCGGACGCAGGAGATGGCGGGCAACTGCCGGCGAGCCCGGATAGAGTCTCAGCGGTCCCTCCGGATTGTAGGAGCGAACGGCGTCCAGCCACGGTGCGAGAAGGTCGGCGACGGCAGCCGGGGTCTCGGCGGCGAGCACCTTGGCAATTCCCTCGAGCCATTCGCCGGTTTTCTGGGTCTCCACCGATGTCAGGTCGTAGAGCCCGATGCCGGCATGGGTGTCGAGGATGCGGAAGGCCTTGTCCTTGCGCTGGAAATAGGCGATCAGCCGGCCAAGGACGGCGTGTTTTAGAACGTCGCCGATATTGCCCGCGTGGTAGGCATGGCGGTAATTCATACGGTCCCGTCTCCGGCTTTGTCTGCGGCAGCCGCAGGCTCCGGATCGCGTTTCAGGAAGATGACAGCCTTCTCGCCATGATCGGCCTTGCCGATCTCGGCAAAGCCGAGGCGTTCGTGAAAACGCAACGAGCCGGGATTGGGCGGACGCTCGTTCACTTCGCAGACAAAGGCCCGTCCGCTGCCGGCAAAATGCCGGAAAAGGGCTGCATAGAGCGCGTCGCCGATCTTCTGGCCGCGGAGGGTTTCGTCGACGCAGATGCGGTCGGTATAGGCGAAGTTGGACAGGCGTTCACTCAGCCAGTGGTAATTGCGGCTGTCATAACTGGTGCCATCGCCGATGCAGAGCAGGAAACCCGCGACGGCTCCCCTGGCTTCGGCGACAAGGCAGATGAGCGCGGAATTGACGAGGTCCAGAAGGTCTTCTGCCGAGAGGCCGTTCACGGCCGGGACAGCCGCGTTGTTCAGCGGCAGCAGGGCATCGAGGTCTCCCGGCAGGAAAGGGCGGATGGTCAAGGACGGCTGCGGAGCGGACGGCATGGGTTACCTGGGAAAGTTTGGAGAGGCGTTATAGGGGCAGGGATTTGATTTGAAGAGCTGCAGGCCGGGATCGGACCGGATTTGATCTGCTCTCAAACACTTTCGGCAAAACAATTTGGGCGCAGCAGAGCTGCGCCCAGAACCTTGCGCGAAACGATCATTCAGGCGGGACATCCCGCTTGAGGATCACTCCTCGTCTGGCGTCTCGACGTCGGTTTCCGGCGCGCCGTCTTCTTCCAGAACCTGGAGGTTGACAGCCTTCGGGCCCTTGCCGCGACGATCCGGCTCGGTCTCGAAGGAGATCCGCTGGCCGCTGTCGAGGGAAGTGAAACCGGAACGCTCGACGGCAGAGATGTGAACGAACACATCCGCATCGCCTGCATCCGGCGTGATGAAACCGAAGCCCTTGTCGTTCTTGAAGAACTTTACAGTGCCGGCCTGGCGCGGGCCGCGCTCGACGGGAGGCATGTCGCGCCGCGGGCGCTGCTGACGGAACCCGTCGCCTTCGCCGCCTTCGCGATTGCCGCCGTAGCCGCCACCTTCACGGCCGCCGCCATAGCCGCCGCTGCGTCCGCCGCCATAGCCGCCGCCGCCTTCGCGTCCGCCACCATAGCCGCCGCCGCCTTCACGGCCACCACCGTAACCGCCGCTGCGACCGCCGCCGTAGCCACCGCCACCGCCGCCTTCACGGTTACCGTAGCCACCGCCGCCGCCTTCGCGATTGCCGTATCCGCCGCGTCCGCCTCCGTCACGATCACCGCCGCCGCCGTATCCGCCGCCGCGATTGCCGTATCCGCCTCGGCCGCCTTCTCTGTCGTCGCGGCCGTGGCCGCCACTGAAATCATTGTCGCGTCCACCGCGGTAGCCTCCGTCACGGCCGCCGCCATAGAAGTCTCCACCGAACTCGCTTCCGCCAAAATCACTGCCGAAGTCTTGCGGACCGCCAAACTCGCGCTTGCCGCCGCGCCGACCACGCGACCGCCGGTCCGAATCACCATCGTGCATTACCGATTCACCCTAATTTCTGCGCCCTTTCGGCACATACCGACCAATCTCACCCGCCTTCACAGTCGAGTCATTTCCTTCAGGCGCACTCCGTGCGTCTGATCAACATTCTGGGATCGGGCTGAAACAAAGCTGCCGCATCCCTCTCCAGCCGCTGCGTCATCATCATAAGGGCTGGACGGGCGAAATCGCAAGAGAATCCTTAGGCGAACCGCTAATTCGAGGCGTTTTTGAGAGGCCAGGTGTTTGACCAGTTGGACAAGTCCGGAGAGGTGCCGTCGCAGCTCTTTCGAGCTGCTTCTTCCAAAAGCACCAACCCGGTGCCGTTCCACACCCAGCGGTTCCACAAGCCGCACTCGCCGACACCGGAACCCTTGAAGTAGCTCACCAGCTGTTGTTCAGCCGGTTCCCATCTGGCGTTGTAGATCAGATCCGTCGCCACTGGTCCCTTTTCGGACATGCGCGCGACCTGCACCTGCCGGGCGGCGCCGTCTTTGCCGGAGAGAACGGCGACGAAGGGGCTGTTATAGGCCGTCGGCGCACCGCAAGGCACGACATAAAGGAACGCGCCTTCGGCAAGCGGAACACGAACCGCGTTGAGGCTGGCATAGATGGCCGGATCGACTTCCGAGCACAGGCGGTTGGCGGACAGGACCGCAGCGACTTCCGGCGGCAGCTGATCGGCACTTGTCAGCGGCAGGGCGTGCGGTGCGTCTTTCGCCGGCTCCGTTCCGGGTGAAACAATGGCGCCAACGGTGCCGGTGCGGTTCTGGATATTGTCGAGCCACAGCAGGCTCGCCTTGAGACCCTGCAGCGACACGGGCACGCTGACGGGATCGCCACCATTGACGGCGGGCAGGCGGATAGTCAGTTCCTTGCCCATGCGCAGGGCTTCCAGCAGCGTAGAGGTTGCCGGGCCGGTCGGATACCAGAATCCTTCACCGCCGAGCGGACGAAAGCCGCCGGGCGTTGTCACGGCCGGCTGCATCTCGCGCAGCTGTTCGATGGGCAGAGCCTCGATTTCGGCACCGTCCACCTCGAATTGCAGCGTACCGTCCTTCGGAAGCTCGGTGTTGGTCGAAACGCGCACCAATGGCAGCGCTTCCGCCTGCCAGTCGCGGACGATGCGCACATCCACCCAGACGGACTGGCTGCGTGTAAAGGAGGACGCAAAACAGACGCCGGTGTTGCCACAATCGACCGTCCAGCTTTCGAAGCTGGGCGGCGTCCGGCCGGGCTGTGCCTGGCTATCGGACGCCGCAAACAGCGCCGCAGCGGCAAAGGTCAGCAGTGTCAACAGTCTTGGCGTCATTAGGTCCGGCTACCCGATTGTGTCTGGCGGCTTCCAACAGCCGCTTAACTCTTGTACGAAATGCACGCGGCAAGGTGAAGCCGCTAGTGAACAGAAACACGACACCGGCCTGTGTTGTCCCGTATTTGTTACAAGGGTAGCAACACTGGAGACCGGCACTGTCACGACAGGAGGCGTAAATGCCGCAAGACACTACAGATCCCGGCATGGACGAGACACCGCCGATCCAGGTGATGGTGATCGCTGTCACGCCGTTCCAGCAGAACTGCTCCCTCATCTGGGATCCGTCAAGCATGCGCGGTACCGTGATCGATCCGGGCGGCGATGTCGACAAGATCCTGGCCGCCATCGAAAAGCAGGGCGTCAAGGTCGAGAAGATCGTACTGACCCACGGCCATATCGATCATGTCGGCGGCGCGGCCGATCTGGCCGAGGCGCTGAAAGTTCCCGTGGAAGGTCCGCACGAGGCGGACCAGCCCCTTATCGACCGGGTGGCCGACCAGGCGGTGCAGTTCGGCGTCGACGGCGTCAAGCCGGTGATGCCCGACCGCTGGATGCAGGAGGGCGATCAGGTGGAAATCGCCGGGCGAATGTTCGATGTGTTCCATTGCCCGGGACATTCCCCTGGCCACCTGGTGTTCTTCGATGCCGAGCTGCGCTTTGCCATTTCCGGCGACGTGCTCTTTGCCGGTTCGATCGGGCGCACCGACCTGCCGGGCGGCGATCACGCCACGCTGATCCGTTCCATCCGGGAAAAGCTGCTGCCGCTCGGCGACGACGTCGCCTTTCTGCCGGGGCACGGCCAGGCCTCGACGATCGGGCATGAGCGCGAGACCAATCCGTTCCTGCAGTAAGCCTTCAGGAACACTCGCCTTGGCGCAGGACTTCAGAAAAGTCCGCGCAGGTCCTCGATGCGATCGTTGACCAGCCAACCGTAGTAGTTTTCCTGCGGCCAGGACTGGCCGCTGCGGCGGAACTTCGCCGCGCGGTCCCATGGGTCGCCGAGATTGTAGAGCGTTGCCGTCAGACCAGGGTTGTTGGAGATGTCGACCTTGCCGACGCTCTTGTAGGCGGCAATGGAGTCCTGGATGATCGCGGCCATGTAGTGCAGCGAGATATTCGGGTCCATGGTGGCCTTGTAGACCGCTTCGGAGTTTCCGGCATCCAGCTTGCGGAAATTGCTGGTGCGCGACACCCGGTCCGTCATTTTCAGAACCGTCAAGGGGCTCAACTGGCCGAGGCCGAAGCTCTGGCCGGCATAGAGCGGCTGGAAGAAGGCTTCGTTGAAATTCTTCTTCGGATAGCGCACGCCGTCGACGGACCGGCCACGGAAATTGCTGTTCCAGACGCCTTCGTAGCAGGACCAGCGGCGGTCGCTGCTCTTCTGGATATGATCCTTCCGGCAGCGGTCGAATTGCGGCCGCTCGACGAAAGTGTCGACATGCTCGCCGTTCAGCTCGAATTCGAAACGGATACCGGCATAGGCCAGCGCCTTGACGTAATAGGACTGGGCGCTGTCGAGCGTGTCGTAATTGTAGGTGTGTTCGCCGACGATCGCGCCGACGATGTGGATCGGGTCGATGCCGTAGCGGGAGGCGATACGCTTGATGGAACCCATCAACTGCCGGTCGCGCCTGAGGACGGCAATGACCTTGTCGAATTTCGCATCGTATGACGATTTCGAGGCCGAAGTTCTGCGGGAGGAGGAATAGGGAATGCTTGGCTGTGACCGCAGACGGTTTCCTTCCGGCACGACGCGAACCGACTGGGCCTGGACAGGAGCGGAATCCATCAGAACAAGTGTGGACGGTGCCAGCAGCATGGCCAGCAGCAGACAGGCCGTCACCCAACGGGACTTTGCCAATCGGGATGGTTTGCTCAACTGACGGGGCTTTCTGCACATATTGATCGGTCTGCGTCTGGTCTTGTTGTTGGGGTATCGCTGCTGACAATCAGCCAAACCGGCGAACCTTCGCTGTTCCATAATGGTCGCCAATGGCGACTGTAAATAACTCATCTTGTGAAAAGCCCCCAGAAAAAATCACCGCCGCTCAGAAGAAGCAACAGTATCATTTGTCTAGGTGTGGGCCATCAACAAGGAAGTGATCCCGGTCACAGACGGTCCGTTTTAGCCGTCTCCTGCACTTGAATGCTGCCCGCCGGCCCCATCCGCAGACGTACGGCCGGCAGAACGCCCATGAAATCGTAAAAGGCCTTGTGCTGCCGCAAACCGCACAATTCGCGCTGGATGGTGACGTGCCAGAGCGCTTCCCCGGCGGTCGCCAGCCGCTGCCGGCACGTCTCCTCCGAAGTTGAAGGATCGTCATGCGCTTCCGCCAGTCTTGCCAGCTCCTGTTCCAGTTTCTTGGTCAGGCGAGCCAGTGTCGAGGCCTTCTCGCTGAAAATCTCCTGCTCGAGCGCAGCCGCAAGCGGATCCTTGTCGGCGGGTCTGGTCAGTTGGGGCGGGCGCACGAACATCTTCTGGGCCTGTCTTTCAGCTGGTTGACCAAGGGTCACATGCGGGCTCTGCCTTGGGCAAGGTCTTTCTCGAAAATAATGAGACCACAAAGCGCAATGAGTTTCAAAAGACAGGGCACGCCAGCATAGGAGACACTCATGAGGAAACCGAGCTCCGGCGTCATGACCGTGCCGGGCTGATAGCCAAGCAGCCCGAGGAAGGGCAGGGCAAGGCCAGTGGCGAATGCGAGGGCGGATTTGGACAGGAAAGCCATCGCGGCAAACAGGCGGCTGGCTTCGCCCTGCCTGCCGTCGTCGGAGATATGGTCGGCCAGGATGGCGGGAGGCAAGGCAAGGTCCGCGCCCAGGGCAAGACCGGAAAGGGCGCAGACGATGCCGTAGCCAACGACCTGACCTTCCTGCAAAAGCGCTGCCCAGCAAAAGGTGAAGATCGCGGCGCCGAGCGAAAACTGCCAGGCCCGCAGTTTGCCGAATGAGCGGGCAAGCCTTGTCCAAAGCGGCATCGAAACTACGCCGGAGAGAAAATAGATCAGCAGAAAGATGCCGGTATAGGATTCCGCGCCCAGCTTGTCGCGGATGAAGAAAAGAACCAGGACCGCCGGGATCGCGCTGGCGAGGAGATTGAGAAACAGCAGCCCGAAAAACAGGACCCGCCAGCGGTTGCGCAAGAGGCTTAGCCAGCTTGCACCGGAATGCCGGTCTTGCGGTTTTGCGAGACTGGCGAAGCGCATCCACCGCAAGAGCAGCCAGCAAGCGGCCGCAAGCAACGGCAGGTAGCCGAGCGTCAGCCAGTGGAAAGCTACGCCCAGGCTGCTGCCGGCAGCGAGGACGGGAGGTACGACCGACGCGACCAGCAGCCCGGCAAGGCCGAATGCCTCGCGTGTCGCCGTGACCCTGGTCCGGTCCGCGCTCGGCACCTGCCAGAGCCCGCCGAGGGCCTGGAAATTGATCGTGACCACCGAAAAGCCGGTGGTGCAAATCAGAACAGAGATCGCGAACCAGGTCAGAGGCGCGGCCGTGAAGGGGTGAAACAGCATCCAGAAACCGAAGCCGAGCAGGACCGCGCCGAGGACCAGAACGCTGCGCCGCCGGTCGTGAAACCTGTCGCTGAGGCTGCCGATCAACGGATCCTGCAGGGCATCCACAAGCCGCAAGGACAAAAGCACGAATCCGAGCAGCGCGACCGGCTGTTGCAGCGTGACAGCATAGAAATCCGGTGCGTGCAGATAGATCGGCAGTCCGGCAAAGGCCAGTGGAAATGCCATCACGCCGTAGGCCGCAAGGCCGCTAGGCGTGACGGTTCCCGATTGACGGGAAGTGTCTGCTTCTGCCCCAGCGGTGCCGGGAGCTGTGGACGTCACGAACTGGCCCCGACCAGCTTGGCGCGCAGCTGCGGGTCGCGTGTATTGCCGCCGAGCCAGATGGCAAAGAACTTCTTCGTAAAGGCAGGGTCGGCAATCGTACCCAGCTTCCGGTCACCCAGATAAAACTCCGACCGTCCCCCGGCGGTCCTTACGCCGGTGATCGACTGGCCGGGTCTGACATCGGGAAAAAGCGCTTCCATCTGCCGCCGCCAGTTTGCAAGCTGGCTGTCGGAGACACCGCCCTGGCGCCGGATCTCCTTGACGGAGCTGTCGGCGATTTCCTGGCCCTTGAAGGAGCGCAGATAAGTGAGTCTCAAGGCAAAGGGAGCGGATGGGTTATAGGTACCGCCGGGCGCAAACAGTTCCGCATCGAAGACCTTGAAGCCGAGAAAGGTCATTCGGCCCGCGCCGACACGTTCCGCCGCGGGCAGGGCGCTGATCGTGGTGCCGGTCTCTGCGTGAACCAGACCTGTCTGGCCCAGTGCCATAAGGCCAAGAGCCAGGGCGATGACTGCCGCTCTGGCGTGCCGGTTCATGGCCGGTGGGGAAAACATCATACCGTCCTCCGAGTTTCCTTAGGGTCAGAACAGCTTACGTCCGGAACTCCTCGGCGGATCTGCCATTGCCGGTCGAGGTGACTGGCTGGTGGAGGCATGCCAAGCCGGCCAGGTCGAGACATCGATGCCTCACCCGGAAAGACTTGCAGTCACTGCACTCAGTATTGCTTGCCATTGCTTGCGCGGAAGGTTTCTTATCGAACTCTTACGTCATTTTCAAAAAGAAGAAGAAGGACTGTTTTGGATTTTATTGCAGGTGTTCAAGGTCACGTTTAAGGAAATTTTTGGACGGTCGCCCTAACCATGCGGCAAACCTTGTTGGGGGATAGCATGAAGTTCTGGCAGTCCGTTAAATTCACCACGACGGTGCCCATTGTCGCAGTCGTGGCGATCGCATTTGTGGCTTTCGCCTATGTAACGTCGACGCAACGGGTGTCGGCGGTTCAAGATGCCTTCGAACAGCAGATCAGCATGAGCGCCGACCTGACCAACCAGGCACTCGGCAACGCGATCTGGGACTTCGACAAGGATCTGGCCAACAGCCTGCTGGCCCCTCTTCTCGACAACAAGAACTTCGACTGGGCCGTGGTTCAGGAAGCCAATGGCAAGATTTTCGCCTCGCTTCTGCGGGACGAGACTGGCGAAGCCGAAACGCTTGTGGGTCTCATTCCTGAAACCATGCGCGGCGCAAATGCCAATGAGAAAACCGAGTTCTACTCGGAAGCGAATTACGAGATCGGCATCAAGCCGATCACCCGCAGCGATGGCGGCGAGGTCGAGACGCTGGGTTACATCTATGTGGCCTTCGATCTTGCCGGAATTGAAGCGGCCCGCAGCGAAGCGCTCATGACGGCGCTTGTCATCACCCTTATCGCAATTGTCGTCGTCTCCCTCGTGCTTGTCGCCCTGATCCGCCGCATCACCGGCCAGATCGGCCGTCTTTCGGATACCATGACCGTTCTTTCCGACGGCCAGTACGACATCGCCATTCCCTGTGTCGAACGGGTCGACGAAATGGGCCAGATGGCCCGCACGGTGGAAGTGTTCCGCGACAACGGGCTGCGCCAGCGCGAGCTGGAGGACGAGCAGCAGCAGAACATCGAAAACGAGCGCCGCCGGCAGGCGGGACTGGAACAGATGATTTGCAGCTTCCGCGATGATAGCCAGCGCCTTCTGCATCCCGTGACCCGGTCCACCGAAAGCATGGGAGCCATTTCCGGCGTCCTGATGGATCTGTCGCACAGCAACACCGAGCGCACCGCCTCCGTTGCCGCGGCCACGGAACAGGCCTATGCCAGTGTCCAGACCGTTGCCTCGGCCTCCGAGGAACTGTCAGCCTCCATCGCGGAAATCTCCCGTCAGATCGCCGAGACCAGCGAAGTCGTTTCCTCCGCCAATACCAAGGCAACCTCGGCCAATGCCCAGGTCGCGAGCCTTGCCGCATCCGCACAGAAGATCGGTGCGGTGCTGCAGCTGATCCAGGACATCGCCGAACAGACCAATCTCCTGGCACTGAACGCCACCATCGAGGCGGCCCGTGCGGGCGAGGCCGGCAAGGGTTTTGCGGTGGTCGCAGCCGAAGTCAAGGAACTGGCAACGCAGACCTCCAAGGCCACCGAGGAGATCTCCGCCCAGATCAACGCCATCCAGGGGGCGTCGTCGGATAGCGTTGCGGCGATCGAGGAAATTGCGAACATCATGGTCAAGGTGAACGAGTTCACCGGGTCCATCACGGCCGCGCTGGAAGAACAGGGATCGGCGACGGCGGAAATCAGCAGCTCGATCCAGGAGGTTGCCTCCGGCACCCGCGAGATCAGCGAGAACATGACCGGCGTGAAGGCGGCGGTCGACGAGACCTCGCAATCGGCGGGCGATGTATCGCGGACGTCTTCGGAAGTGGCCGAAAACACCCGCCAGCTGGCAGAACGCATCGACGGCTTCCTGCGGGATGTTGCCGCCGCCTGATCCCGATCTTGAGACCGACTGCGAAACCCCGTGTTTCAACGCGGGGTTTTCATTTGTGAGCAACCGAAATCAGATGTCATGTTTTCTTCGATTTCGCGTTGCAGTATACTGGCTGAAATCCCGGAACTGACCGAAGCCCAAGCGTCCCCTGAGGGATGGGAAGGTGTGCGGGACAGAACACCGGCACAGAAGTCCGGCACAAATTTCTGGCACTGGGGCCGGACTGAAACCGGCCGGGTTTCCGGATAACAGGTGGGTCCGCGAACGCGGACGCGAGGCGTCAGCTTGGACGATTGTCATGAGTGAGATCGATTTCAAACCGAAACTGCTGCAAAAGACCAAGGTTCAGCGCCCGCAGCTCTACAAGGTGGTGCTGCTGAACGATGACTATACGCCGCGGGAATTCGTGGTCCTGATCCTGAAGTCCGAGTTCCGGCTGGATTCTGCCCAGGCTGAAGTCGTGATGATTACAGCGCATCAGAAGGGGGCCTGTGTCGTCTCGGTCTACCCGAAGGACGTTGCCGAGACCAAGGCGACGCGCGCAATCGATGCTGCCGGCCAGCTTGGTTATCCGCTGCAATTCGCCGTCGAGCCGGAATAACCGGCCTTTCATCGCGCGCGATCCGACCCGGCCAGCAGCCGGGTTTCGTTTGTGTGAGGTTTGCCTCTGCTGGCACGAATTCTGCTGAGAATGCAATCAGATGATGCATTTATCGGGATTTGTGCCAGTATGGAACATTGCGAAACACCGGTTGGTCCAAAACAGAACATTTCCTTCCGCAAGATTGTCGTGACTGGGGGGCTGGGCTTTATCGGCGCGCGGGTTTTCAAGCGCGTGGCCCGCATGGAAAACGTCGATACGACGGTGATCCTGGACAGCGTTTCCTACGCCGCCGATTTTCGCCGGCTGGCACCTGCCGGCGAGGCTGGCGAGCTGCCAGTCCTGCGTGGCGATATCCGGTCGAAAATAGATGTCGCGGCCGCGCTGCACGAGTGCGATGCCGTCATACATCTGGCCGCCGAGACGCATGTGCCGAGGTCCTTTGCCGATCCCGAGCTCTTTTTCGACGTCAATGTCGCCGGGACCGAAACACTGCTGAAAGGCGCGATGGAGACAGGCGTCAAGCACTTCATCCATGTCAGTACCGATGAGGTTTACGGACCGGTGACGGACGATGTGCGTGAGACCGCACCGCTGCGGCCGACATCGCCTTATGCCACCTCCAAGGCCATGGCGGAGGAAGCGGTGATGCTGGCGGCCCGCAACGGATTGAAAGCGACGATACTGCGCCCAACCAATGCGATCGGCACCGGGCAGAACGCGGAAAAGCTGTTTCCGCGTTTCGTCATGCGGGCGCTCAGCGGCCAGCGCCTGACCATCGAAGGCACGGGTGCCCAGGAACGGACCTTCCTTCCCGTCGGCGATCTTGCCGAAGCGATCAAGCTCGTTCTGACCCATCAGGACGACGCGCCGCTGTCGGTCTACAATGTCTCGGGCGAGGAGGACCTCTCCGTGCTCGAGGTCGCAAGGCGGGTCTTTGAGGTTACGGGCACGAACACCGGTCTGCATTTCGTGCGCGACCGGGTGAAGAACGATGCCGCCTACCGGATCGACGACAGCGCCATCCGCGCCCTCGGTTACCGGCAGACCAGTTCCGTCGACCGGGAGCTCAACGCCATTCACAGGGAGCTCCGCGCCCGACTGAGCCGGATGCAGCCCGATCTCAGGACGGAGGGCTGAATGCGACCTGTGCCCCCGGCCGGACCCGAGGTGATGGCGGCTCCGCCGATCAGCTTTCACCGCACGCATATTCCGCCTGCGACCTATGAGGCGGTCACGGCGGCGCTGCAAAGCCGTCACCTGCGCTCAGGCGGCAGCTTTTCGAGGAAGGCGCGGGCTCTGGTCAGCGCCCATGTCGGCCACGAGCGTGTGTTTCTGACCAATTCCTGCACCTCGGCGCTCGAGATTGCCGCGCTGGCGCTGGATCTCGGGCCCGAGGACGAAGTCATCGTGCCGTCCTTCACCTTCTGCGCCACCGCGACGGCCTTCGCCCGCAAAGGTGCGCGGATTGTGCTGGCGGATGTCGATCCTGCAACGATGATGGTGACCGCCGAAACGCTGGCGGCCCGGTTCACCAGCCGGACCCGGGCCGTCGTCGTGGTGCATTATGGCGGAGCGGCCGCGCCGATGGCCGCCATCCGTACGCTTTGCGACCGGCAAGGCGTCGTCATCGTCGAGGATGCGGCCCAGGCTTTTGGTGCGAAACAGGCAGGAGAGGCGGTTGGTACAGGCGGTCTCTTTGCTGCCTATTCCTTCCACGAGACCAAGATCATCAGCAGCGGCCACGGCGGCGCGCTGGTGGTGAACAGCGATGACAGGACACTGCAGAACCGGATCGCGGAACTGCTTGCCCGGGGAACGAATTTCCCCGCCTTCGCCCGCCGGGAAGTCAGCCATTACGAATGGACGTCGGTCTCCTCGAGCTTCGAGATGCCGGATCTGAACGCGGCGCTGCTCTATGGACAGTTGCGGCACGCCAGGGAAATTCTTTTGAAGAGCCGGGCGGTCTGGGCCTTTTATGAAAGACAGCTCAAGCATCTGCCCATCGATATCCTGAGGCCGGACGGGCAGACGCAGGCAAATGGCTATTCCTTCGCCTTTCTATCCGCCGACAGGCAAGTTGCCCACCAGCTCCTGGAAGGGTCCGCCCGGCTTGGGCTCGGCATGCAGTCCCACTACAAGCCGCTGCACCTTTCGCAATTTGCCGGCCGCATCCTGGCAGGCAGCTGCCCCGGTGCGGAACAGAGTTGGGATCGCCTGGTGCGGCTGCCTGTGCATATGGAACTCAGCACCGGCGAAGCAGGGCGGATCTGCACCTTTCTGCAAGCTGAACTTGGCTGAGGTTCTGGCTATTCGCGGTCTTTCGCCGAGACCGCACGCTTCAGGATCTCTTTGGCCGTTCTCGCCAGGAGGCTGAGGTTCGAAAGGGAGGTTGCACGCTTGAAATAAGCAGTGTCGATGGCGAGCCGTTCGGTCAGGATCTGCCGCACATAGGCCTCTTGCGGGTCTTCCGCGCCGTCCATCCGGTGCAGGTTCTTCAGCGCCCAGAGTGTGCCGGGGCTGAGAAGGCCGGGCAGGATAACCAGCGACTTCCGCATCTCCTCGTCATAGCTGCGGGCGACAATGCCCGGATCTTCCGGCCGTGGGCCGAAGAACGCCATCTCGCCGCGGACGATGTTCAGGAGTTGGGGAACTTCGTCGAGCTTGGTGTTTCGGAGAAAGCGCCCGAACGGCGTCACTCTGCGGTCGTTGACCGCCGTGATTGCTCCGGCCTCATTGCTGCCCGGTCGCATGGTGCGGATCTTGACCATCTTGAAGACATTGCCGCCACGCCCGATCCGTTCGGCAAGATAAAGCGGTGGCTTGCGGTCGGCCAGCCAGACGATCAGCAGGATCGCGGCGAGTATGGGCGAGAATAGGAGCAGCAATAGGGCGGCAAAGACCTGGGGCATGAAATCGTCGGTTCGTCCGGAACGACGGCGGTCCTGATCTGTCCCGTCCGCCGCCCTTGAGGAGAGCTTCAAAAAATCGAGGCCCCGGACGGGTTGCCGGGGCCTCGCAATTCCGTGTCGCGCGCGGGGAGCCCCCGCCGCTCAAACTCAGTCGCGCAGCTTGACGACCTTGTCGTTGCCTTTGGGCGAGGTGCCTTCCGGACCATCGTCGTCCGAGCCGTCGCCGTCGATGTCCATCGGCTCGAATTCCGTCGGCAGCGGCTCGGTGATGCCGAGTTCGGCGGCCGGGTCGTAGCCTTCGGTGAGGCCGAGCTCTTCCGCCGGGCCGCGGCCTTCCATCGCCATCTGGTAATTGGCGATGACTGACTTGAGCTGGACGATCTGTTCGTTGGCAGTGTCGACCTGGATCTTGTAGCGCTGCAGACGCTTGTTCTCTTCGATCAGGTCTTCCAGGTTGTCCGCGAACTTCTGGTTCTGGTTGCGCTGGTGGTTCAGGTCCGTCAGGGCCGAGTTGTAGCGCAGGTTCAGCTCGCGCAGCTTGGCGGTGGTCGCCATCAGCTCGTTGCGGTCCTTCTCGTGGTTCTTCTGGGCGCTGTCGAGCAGGTGCTCGATTTCCTGCATGCGCTTCAGAAGGTCACGGCTGCGTTCCTTCAGCGTCGAGTTCTCGCGCGCCATTTCCTGCAGCGACTGGGCGCCGATGCGGCGCTGCGAGGAGAGGTTCTCGATTTCCGCGTTCAGCGCATAGACTTCGTTGTCGTGCTTGCGCTGTTCCTCTTCCAGGCGGCTCTTGGCGTAGACCAGTTCCTGGTTGGCAACGTCGAGATGAGACTTGAGATCGATGTTGTCGTTGCGGAACTCGTTCAGCTCGCGCTTGGCGGCTTCGAGTTCGCTGGTGACCTGGTTGTTCTTGCGGATCTCGTCTTCCAGGAGCTTGGCGCTCTCGGAGAGGTTCTGCTGCAGTTCCTTTTCCCGGTGGCGCACGGCTTCGAGATCGGAGCCGAGGCTCTCTGCCTGCTTATCGAGGGTGTCGAACTTGGCCTTCAGGTCATGCAGCTTGCCGGTCAGGTCGGAGACCTGGGAATTGGCTTCCACCAGCTTGGCGCTCTGGTGACGGTATTCCTCGTTGACCTTCTTGTTGTTGTCGCGGATGGAGACGATGTCGTTGCGGGCGGTTTCCAGGGCGGTGCGGGTTTCCGTCGCGCGCTTGCGCAGCGAATGCACCTCGGCCTGGGCATCTTCCAGCTGCGTGGTCAGCGTCTTGACCTTGTGCTCCGCGTCGAGCAGGTCGGTGGAGATCTTGGCGTTTTCGGATTTCAGCCGGACTTCCGTCTCGACCGTACTGCGGGACGACTCCAGATACTCCGTCATCATGCGGATCGAGGTCTGGCTTTCCGCCGCGAAGGCCGCCATCTGTTCGAAGGTCTGGTTGAGCCCGCCGACACGGGATTTCAGCCCGTCCAGCTGGTTCATCTTCTCCTGCATTCTCAGGGCGAAAGGCGACAGATGCTCGACGTTGTTCTTCTCAGCCGCCACGACGGCTTCCTGGATGTCGCTGCCTGCTTCCGTCCCGGTCTCGACCCGCTGCTCCTGGTCACCGCCCGGGCGCGAGGATTTCGAGAAAATGCCCATTCCTGTCTCCTGACTGTCCCGCCGGCGCCGCCCGGCGAAAGATACGCATTACTTTAACTCTTTATTAACCCATAAGCGCTGGCCGTTTCAACGACTCAGGGAATTCGGCGGGCAGAATACAATGTGATGTGTTACCTCAAAAAGACAGATATCCCCCGCATTTTAACGGATTTGAAGCTATGGTTAACATCCGGACCGGAAGCGCGATGGCCGTGCTTGTCAAAAACGTCCTTGGAACATCAGCTTAGAGGGCTGCGTTACGGTGGCCAGAGACTGGTCCTTTGCGGTTGACGCCGCCCCTCGGACCTGCGGATATGCGAGTGTGTTTTTCAACCATCCATTTCCGGAGACGTTTCATGAATTCCTGTTTGTACAAGTCCTTGATTGGCCTGGTGTTGGCTGCCGGCCTCCATTCGACGGCCTTCGCCTACCAGAAACTTCTGACCTACCGAATTGCCGGCAAGGACCTTCTCGAGGTCACGGAAAAGGCACCCGAGGTCGAAGATCCCTTCACGCTGACGCTCAAGCTCGCCACGGGAGGGGAGCCGGAGGAACTGACGATCGAGACCGACGGCGACCTCGGAGACTGCAAGGACCAGCTTGAGAGCATCATCGGTTCGGATAGCGCCTATGCCGAGATCGTCGTGGACGAAAGCGCCCAGACGATGAACGGCGTCATGATGACCCAATGCGTGGTGTTCCACGGGCTGTTCGGGAATTAGCCGGGCTTCAAGCTAATCGTGAAACGCTCTAATCCCCCATCTCGTCGATGGTCCAGCTGAGCGGCCAGCCTTCTGCGGGCCCCGTGATGCCGTCGCAGTCGGTCTTCTCCAGATATTCCATCAGCGTGTAGTTGCCGCTCTCGGCCTCCTCCTCATGACGCTCGAAGGTGCCGCAGTCGTAATTGGGTGAAAAATAGGTGGTGCCGGTGACAGCACGGGTATCCGGATCGAAGAAGAGATTGTTGACCAGCGCATGGTTCGGCTGGTTGTGTCCCGGAGGCGTTTCGAATTCCTTCCACTCGTCCAGCGAAGGGTCGAACGGGACATGGATCGCCATGTAGTAGGGCACATTGACGTCCGCCATCTGGCACGGCACCACCCAGGTCTCGACATCGCCTTCCGCATAGTACTGCGCGCCGAAGCCGGGCACCGTCTCCTCCAGCTGGCAGTCGAAGGTGCGGTAGCCCATCATCTGGATTTCGTCGGGGATCTCGCTCAGCGAATAGACCTGACCGCGTTCACCCCGGTCGAGACCGCTGTTGTTCGTCTCCTGCGACGGCATGACCGGCGGCGGCAGGTCGTTGGCGGGGGCGGAGGAAGCGGTATCGGCAGCAGGGGCAGGGGCCGGGGCAGGTGCGGGCGCATCCTTGGGAACAGACGCGGGCGCGGCGGCCGGCGCCATGGCGATGCCGCTGACCTCGTCGGACGGCAGGCCGCCCCAGGCGACAATGGCGTCCTGTCGGCCGATGCGGGCCTGGGCTTCGTCCATCTTCAACAGGGAATGCGTAAGGCCGGTGAGGGAAACCGAATAGGTCAGTGTGCCGGCGGAGCCGCCGTATTCGATCTGGATGGACGCGCTCTGGCCGAGGCGCAGGTTTTCCATCAGATCACGATCCGCCGCGCCGCCGAAGGTCATCTCGTTGCCGGTATAGATCTTCCCGGCCTTGCCGAAAAAGCCGGTATTGTCCTCTTCGCCGGAAATCTCGATGCGGGCGAGCATGCCGGTTTCGAGCGGTGTCTTCGGTCTGAGCGTGACAAAGACTTCCGAATCCGGCTTGGCACTGCGTTCCACCTTCATCCGGAAGGCTTCGCCGTTGGAAGCGCTGCCCTCCGTCTCGGCGATACAATAGTTTTTTCCGTCGCAGCGCACAGACCAGTTGCCATAGTCGGTGCGCGCCAGTTCGGCATGGGCATTGCCGTAAAAAAGACAGGATACGGAAACAAGAACGAGAAATCGAAACTGCATGTCAGCCCCCTCTGACTGTCCGGCCTGGGTGCCGGGCCGTTCCACAATGGCGGCCAAGGCTCGTAAGTCAATTGGGAGAAGGACCAAGTGCAGGGTCGATCATGATCGTGGAACGATCGGTGCTGCCGGTTGTTTTCCTTTCGGGAAGCCCGGCAGGACGCTGTGGGGCTGTCAAGCCGTGGGGGCGAGAGGAAAGAACACATGACGTCGAAACTGCTTCGAAATTCAACAGCGATGGCGCTGGTGCTGGCGATCGGCCTGCCGCTGCAGCCGGCGACCCTGCTGGCGCAGGACCAGACTGTCGATTGCGCCGCAACGCCGGAACATGAAGCGTGCCAGGGTGCTGCCGCTCCCGCAGCCGAACAGCCCGCCGCCGAACCGCCTGCGGCCGAAGCCGCGCCGGCGCCGGAAGCTGCGCCCGAGGTGGAGCCGGCACCGGCTGCAGAAGCGGCCCCCGCCGAGGCACCTGCCGCACCGGTTGAAGAAGCGGCTCCGGCCGAGGCACCTGCCGCGCCGGTTGAGGAAGCGACTCCGGCTGAGGCACCTGCCGCACCGGCTGCAGAACCGGCCCCCGCCGAGGCACCCGCCGCGCCGGTTGAGGAAGCGGCCCCCGCCGAAGCGCCTGCAGCCCCGGTTGAAGAAGCGGCCCCTGCCGAAAAGCCCGCCGCTCCGGTTGAAGAGGCGGCTCCCGCCGAGAAACCGGCAGCCCCCGTCGAGGAAGCCGCCCCGGCCGAAAAGCCGGCTGCCCCGGTTGAAGAAGCAGCCCCGGCTGCAAAGCCCGTTCCGGAACAGCCGACTGCGGAAACGCAGGCCGAGCCGGAAGCCAAGCCTGCAACGGAAGAAGCAACCACAGAGGCAACCACGGGCGAGGCAGAGCAGCCCGCGGCTGAAACCGCCGGGACGCCGGCTGAAACGCCCTCCGACCAGGCGCAGGATCAGCCTCAGCCGTCCGGCGAGCAGCCGGCGGCCGCGTCCGGCGAGCCCGTCACCGAAGAGCCGGGCGAGCCCATTCAGGCCGAAAACGCTCCGGAACCGGAGGAACCGGCCGCTGTCGTGTCCGACGACATCACCGAGGCACAGCGCGCGGAAATCAAGCAGAAGGAACAGCGCCGCCGCGATGAAGCCCGCGACCGCCGTCTGGAACTGCTCGGTGCCGCGGCCGTCGGTGTCGGCGTCGGCATGCTGATCCCGGCCCTCGGCGGCAAGGTTGTCGAGGACCAGGGCGACCGCATCATCGTGGAACGCGACGGCGAATACTTCGTGCGCAAGGACGAAAGCAGCCTGTTGCGCTATGGCGACGACGAGTTCCGCGTCGAGCGCCTGCGCGGCGGCCGCACCCGCGAAACGGTGACCCGCCGCAACGGCGACCAGATCGTCACCATCCGCGACGAGGGCGGCTATGTGCTCTACCGCTCGCGCATCCTGCCGGACGGGCGGGAATACGTGATGGTCGACAACCGCGATTATGACCGCCGCCGCCGCAATTACGACCGCGAGCTGCCGCCGCTGCGCGTCGACATTCCGCGCGACCGCTATATCGTGCCGGCCGGGCGGGCGAATTACGACCAGATCTACCAGACCTTCACCGCGCCGCCGGTGGAACCGGTGGAACAGGCCTATTCGCTGCGCGACGTGCGCGAGAACGAGCGCCTGCGCGACAAGGTGCGCCGGGTCGATCTCGACACGATCACTTTCGACACGGGCAGTGCCGTCGTGCGCCAGAGCCAGGTGCCGCTGATGGAAGACATCGCCCGCGCCTCGCAGGCCCTGATCGAGCAGGACCCGACCACGGTGCTCTTGATCGAGGGCCATACGGATGCCGTCGGCTCCAACGTCTCCAACCTGGCGCTGTCCGACCGGCGCGCGGAGACCGTCGCCCGCATCCTGGCAGAGATCTACGACGTGCCGCCGGAAAACATGGTGGTGCAGGGCTATGGCGAGGACTACCTGAAGATCGACACCCAGGGTGCCGAAGAACAGAACCGCCGCGTCACAATCCGCAACATCACGCCGCTGCTGAGTGCACAGAAGCAGTAACTGCGATGGCGTAACGACATGACCCTGGACGGGCCCGGAATTTTCCGGGCCCGTCCGTTGGTGTGCCGGTTGCGGGGAGCCTCAACAGAGTTCCGCTCCGATGCCGCTTGTTCGGCTCTCCACCCTTGCGGAGCAGGGCAATCGTGTCTGAAAAATATCCATATTTGGGGCGTTCGACAGATCACTACGGTGTCACCCCGGACAAGCGAAGCGCAGATCCGGGGCCTACTCGCAGAGCCACTTTCCGAAGCACGCAAGCTTCGGAAAGAAGTGGCCCCACTCCAGCGCTCTGGAAGCGAGTGGGCCCCGGGTCTCGCGTTGCTCGCCCGGGGTTGGCACCAGTGTTTTCTGCATGCCTATTTCAAATGCGATTGTCCTTCGCTTGAAGGGGAGAGGGGAGCGAGGTAGTCCGTTGATATGGCCAAGACTTTGTAGTTCTAGCCGTAGGTTGGAGCATCGCCGTTCGGGCAATCGTCAATCACCAGGCGCCAACTGTGGCCGATATCCCTTGATCCCGCTAGACTGGCGTCAATCGCCCGGTGCTTCTGCCCGGGTCTCAGCCTTTGCCTGACAGGAGCCCGGTGCCGATGCGATTTCTTTCTGCCGTCCTGACCTTTCTGGTCCTTGCCCTTTTGCCCGCTTCCACGCTGGCGGCAGGCAAGGTGGCGCTGGTTGTCGGCAATGCGCAGTACCGCAATGTCGCTCCGCTCGACAATCCCGGGCGCGACGCGGAGCTGGCGGCACGGACCTTCACCGCGCTCGGCTTCGAGACCACCGTCCTTTACGACGCCGACACCGATGCGCTCCGCAATGCGCTGCGGGCGTTTCAGGCCGCTTCGGCGGAGACGGAGGTCGCCGCGATCTATTTCGCCGGCCACGGGGTGCAGGCGGGCAATGTCAATTACCTGCTGGCGACCGACACCGGGGCGGAGAGCCGGGCGGTCTTTGAAAACAGCGCCGTGCGCATGGAGGAATTCCTCGCCGCCTTCGCTCCGAGCGCCAGGGTCAAGCTCTTGATCGTCGATGCCTGCCGCGACAATCCCTTCGCCGCGACCCGCTCGCTGGAAAAGCTGTTCGAACCGGACGCCAGGGGGCTCTCCCGCGTGAACCACCAGCTGCAGGACCTGGTGGTGATCTATTCCGCCCAGCCCGACCGTAAGGCCTATGACGGCGATGGCGACAACAGCCCCTTCATGGAGGCCTTCTCGGCCGTGCTGACGGCGCGCGAGCAAGTGCAGCTTTCCGAAGCGCTGATCGACATCACCAACTTCGTGCGCACCAAGACCGCCGACAAGCAACTGCCCTATACGGAGGGAACGCTCTCCGTGCACGTGCAGCTCATCCGCGAGACGCCGCTGCAAGCGGCCGCCGCACCCGAGCCCTCCGCCTGTCCGACGGGAGGCGAAGTCATCCGGCTGCAAGGGGGAGCGGAAGACTATCTGGAATATGAAAAAGGCCCTGCGAGTCTCGTCATCGACGATGCGGGCAAGCAAGTTCTCGAGGTCTGCCTCAAGGGCGATGTGCTGCTCGTCCACGGCAGCTACGACCAGACCTTCACTGCAGAAGACCTGCGCGAAAAGGAAAACGAGGGCTCGGGCTATTATTTCAAGACCGGCGACGGTCAGGACGCGCATCTGTGGTTCTATGCCGACCCGGACGACCCCAAGGCTCCGGCCCAGATCGGCGTCTATATCAACGAAGACGAAATCACCTGGATCACGACCGGCTGGGTTTTCTGAGGAAAGCGGCACACCTAGGAGCGGATTTGCAGTGCCGTCAAACCGGGTCATAGGTGTTCTTTGCGGCCGCCATGTCACCTCTCCCAGTGGGCGAGGGGGCCTGCCTCGCCGCGCGGCGCACGTGCGGTTACTGTCCCGCCGCCCCCGGCTTTCGTGGCATTTTTCCCAAATTTGCCGCTTGCTTCCCTCTCCTACCATGCGGAGCAGGGCGATCGCATTTGAAATAGTCATTCAGAAAACACTGGTGTCACCCCGGATCTGCGCTTCGCTCGTCCGGGGTGACACCGTTGTGATCTGTCAAACGCACCGAGTAAGGAAAAATTCCATATGCGATTGCCCCGCCCTTGCGGGGAGAGGGAAGCAAGCGGCAAAGACGGAACCAGACAACCGTCCTGGCCATCCCCAGATCCTGTCTCCTTCGACATTGACAATTTCCACCATGCCGGATGATGTGAGCGCACCGGAGCGGCCGGGCAGTTGGAGCACGTCGCGAAAAAGTGGGTTCCAGTTTTTCGCAAAAAGACGTGCGTCAAGAAAAACGTAAAGCGGGTCACGTGAATTCAAATGAACGCGACACGCTTTAAGGGCCGGTCCGGGGTTGGGCTTTATCGCCGGGAGCGCCACAGGTGGCCGGCCGGTCAACAGAACAATTCGAGGAGAGACCCCGTGAGACTGACCCCACCTTCCGTCATCGTTTTCCTGATATCGCTGGCACTGTTCATCCTCGCCGTGCTGCCGATCGCCGGCATCGCCGTGCCCAGCATCGGCATCTCCACCACCTATATCCTCATCGCCTCCTGGGCGGTGCTGGCAGCAGGCGTGCTGTTCAAGGGGCTCTGAGACGGCACATGCCCATGTGATTTGCGAAAGGCCATCCGGCGGGGACGCCGGGTGGCCTTTTGGTTTTGGGGCGCGAAGTTTCCCACTTGTTCAGGCCGTCATTCCGGGCAAGCGCAGCAAGGCTGCATGCAGTTCTAACCGTCGACCACCAGTGCTCGCCAATCCACGGGATGTCATCCCGGGCGGAGCGAAGCGCAGACCCGGGACCCACTCGCAGGGCAACTTGCTGAAGCCTTGCGATGTATGTGGCTGCGCGCCAGCGCGTATCCAACTCTCTGGAAACGAGTAGGCCCCGGGTCGCGCTGCGCTTGCCCGGGGTGACGCCGAGGGAGGGCAAAGTTTTCCTGCAAAACGGTAGAAGGCTGAAGGTATAGAGCTACCCGTTCAGCCAGATGACCCCGGCAACGATCATCAGGATGACAACGCCGACGGCCACCATGGTCTGCGTGTCCGGACCCGTACGGGTCCCGGGCGCGGGGCGGAAATAGACTTCGTCCGGATCGTCGGCCGGAACGGGCTCCGGTTCCGGCGGCTTCTTCGCCGGCACCAATTTCAGCACCAGCACCAGAAAGACGATCGCCGTGATGATGGCCAGTGCCGGGGCGATGGATACGCCGACCCCCATGGCAATGCCGCCATTCATGTCCCGGCCCTCGATCGCGACAAGGATCGGATAGACCACCAGAAACGCGGCAAAAAAGCCGACCACCGCGCCGACAATAGCGCCGATTATCGCCAGAAGTGCCCGCATGTCATTCCCCCCGACAGGTGTGTCGAGAAGCTTAGCCTGCGAAGGGAGGTTGGGGAAGGAGGCGGTGGGGAGGAGGGGTGAGATGTCCCTTCGGACCTTCGGAGCAAGCTGCGTTGTTGCTGAAGGACACTATGATGGAGCCAGCCTCACTGCCCCGGCCGCCCACTCTTCTTCGGCCGGCCTCTCCGCCGTTTCTCCTCCGCCGGATCCTCATAGGATCCCGTGCCGATCTTGCCTCGCACCACCGGCTTCGGATCGTCCGAGCCGAGCGGGACTTCCGTGCGGCCGACGGTCATTTCGTCGAGGGTGTTCTTTCTGACCTTGGCGCTGGGGGCGGGGAGGGCGTTTTTGTCTTTTGCGGCGCGGGCCCTGTCTCGGGCCCTGTCGCGGGCGGTCTCTTTCTTCTTGCCGCTGGCGCCTTCCTTGGTGCCGCCGGCGCCGAACTTGCGGTCGCCGCGGTAACCGCCGGTCTTGCTGTCGACGTCGGACTGGCGGGCCATGGCGTCGTCGGCGACGGCGAGTTCCGTTTCCTGCAGGCGGCGGATCTCGTCGCGCAGGTGTGCGGCGGTCTCGAAGTCGAGATCGGCGGCGGCGTCGCGCATCTGTTTTTCCAGGTCCTGGATATGGGCCGCCAGGTTGTGGCCGACCAGGCTGCCTTCCTCGGCAAAGCCGGCGTCGATGGTGACGTGGTCCTGCTCGTAGACGCTCTGCAGGATGTCGCCAATTGAGCGGCGGACGCTTTCCGGTGTGATGCCGTTCTCTTCGTTGTAGGCGAGCTGCTTTTCGCGGCGGCGGTTGGTCTCCGCGATGGCCCGCTCCATGGAGCCGGTCATGTTGTCCGCATAGAGGATCACCTTGCCGTCGACGTTACGCGCCGCGCGGCCGATGGTCTGGATCAGCGAGGTTTCCGAGCGCAGGAAGCCTTCCTTGTCGGCATCCAGGATCGCCACCAGGGCGCATTCGGGAATGTCGAGGCCCTCGCGCAGCAGGTTGATGCCGATGAGCACGTCGAAGGCACCGAGGCGCAGGTCGCGCAGGATCTCGATGCGTTCCAGCGTGTCGATGTCGGAATGCATGTAGCGCACGCGCACGCCGTTTTCGTGCAGGTATTCCGTCAGGTCCTCGGCCATGCGCTTGGTGAGGGTCGTCACCAGCGTCCGGTAGCCCTTGCGCGCGACCTCGCGCACTTCGCCCAGCAGGTCGTCGACCTGGCTGCCGGCGGGCCGGATTTCCACCGGTGGATCGATCAGGCCGGTCGGGCGGATGACCTGCTCGGCGAAGACGCCGCCGGACTGGTCCAGCTCCCACGAGCCCGGGGTGGCCGAGACCGCGATGGACTGCGGCCGCATGGCGTTCCATTCCTCGAAACGCAGCGGGCGGTTGTCCATGCAGGAGGGCAGGCGGAAGCCGTATTCGGCCAGCGTCGCCTTGCGGCGGAAGTCGCCCCGGTACATGGCGCCGATCTGCGGAATGGTGACGTGGCTTTCGTCGGCGAAGACGATGGCGTTGTCCGGCAGGTATTCGAACAGCGTGGGGGGCGGCTCGCCCGGCTTGCGGCCGGTGAGGTAGCGCGAATAGTTCTCGATGCCCTGGCAGGAGCCGGTCGCCTCCAGCATCTCCAGATCGAACATGGTGCGCTGTTCGAGGCGCTGCGCCTCCAGCAGGCGGCCATGGTTGTTCAGCTCCTCCAGCCGGTGCTTCAGCTCGTCCTTGATCGACTTGATCGCCTGGTTCAGCGTCGGCTTGGGCGTGACATAGTGCGAGTTGGCGTAGACCTTGACGCTCTTCAGCTCGCCCGACTTCTGCCCCGTCAGCGGGTCGAACTCGGTGATGCTCTCGATCTCGTCGCCGAAGAGCGAAATGCGCCAGGCCGTGTCTTCGTAGTGGGCCGGGAACAACTCGATGGTGTCGCCGCGCACCCGGAAGGTGCCGCGCTGGAAGGCGGCGTCGTTGCGCTTGTACTGCAGGGCCACGAGGTCGGCGATGAGCTGGCGCTGGTCGATGCGCTCGCCCACCTCGATGGCGAAGGTCATGGCCGTATAGGTCTCGACCGAGCCGATACCGTAGATGCAGGAGACCGAGGCGACGATGATGACGTCGTCGCGCTCCAGCAGCGAGCGGGTCGCGGAGTGGCGCATCCGGTCGATCTGCTCGTTGATCGAGCTTTCCTTCTCGATATAGGTGTCGGTGCGCGGAACGTAGGCTTCCGGCTGGTAATAGTCGTAGTAGGAGACGAAATACTCGACCGCGTTGTCCGGGAAAAACGACTTGAATTCGCCGTAGAGCTGGGCGGCCAGCGTCTTGTTGGGGGCGAGGATCAGGGCAGGGCGCTGGGTGCGGGAAATCACCTGCGCCATGGTATAGGTCTTGCCCGAGCCGGTGACGCCGAGCAGCACCTGGGTCTGCTCGCCACCTTCCATGCCCTCGACAAGGTCGGCGATCGCGGTCGGCTGGTCACCGCGCGGTTCGTAGGCCGATTTCAGCACGATGGGCACGCCGCCTTCGGACTTGGCCGGACGTTCCGGCCGGTGCGGCACCCACAGCTCGCCGTTCTTGTGCAGCGGATTGCCGCTCTCGATCAGCGCCGACAGGGCCTCGACCGTGGCGGTGGCGCCCTGGTTGCCGGTCAGCTCACCGAACTTGCTCTCGGTCTTCGCCTTCTTCCTGTTTTCCTTCTGGTGTTCCTTGAGCCGCTTCTCGAGGCTTTCCGCCTCTTCCAGCGTCATGTCGAGCCCGGCCACCGGATTGAGCCCGCCGGCCGCGCGCTCGCGCGCCGTATCCGCCCGGCCGATGGAGGTGCCACGTGCGGATTTGGTGGGCTTTTCCTTCTTCGCACTCACGGTCGTACCGGCCTTGCGGCCTGACCTCCGTGGGCGCGCGCCATCAGGCGCGGCGCCCGTTCGGGCTTGCGGGCCTTCGGTCCGATCCTCTTTTCCCTCGCCGGCACTCTGGGATAACGCCTTCTTCGGTTCCGGCTTGTCCGCCTCTTCCGAAATCTCCGCCGCCCAATCGCTGATCGACCCGGACAGTGGTGTGCCGGACAGCGCCTTCTGGGGCGCTTCGCCGAAGCCGTCGGGGGAAGTGGTGTCGTCGGGTGCGGACTCTGGGGTGGATGTGGTGGGGCGCTTGCTCATGGCCGCAATATGGTCCGGTTGCGCGCGGTAGGAAAGGGGGCGGTTGCGGCTTTGTTCCACTTTCCGCCACTTCCTGTCAGTCTCCTGACATGAGGCTGTCAGGAAGTCCTTCTAGCTCGGATCACCACGGAGCGGAGGGGACGTGCGTGGCTGAGGTGCTGGGCAAAAAAAAAGCCCGCTCAAGTCAGGCGGGAGCGGGCCGGTCACTGCATTGGCAGTGAATTTGACAGTGCGGGTACAATGCGGCTGCGCCTCCGTGTGTGGGCAGGAAGCGCGCACCGGCTGCCGGAGCCGGGCTGGAAAGTCCCTAGCTCCGGATCTTGAGGCCGGTCACCAGAAGGTCGCCGGTCTCGGTCGTCGTGTAGATGACCAGAACGCTCATCCCGATCATCAGGTCCTCGGGGCCGTCGTCGGCGGGGAGGACGAACTGCGAGCCGTCCGCAAGCGAAAACCGCCCGGTGAACGGATCGATGGACAGGATCGTGCCTGCGATTTCATCGGCATGGGCGGCAGGCGCGCTGAACGGGGGCAGTACCAGCAGCGCCGGGGCTATCGTCAATGCGATGAGCCAATAGGGCATGCGCAACACCTCGAAAACGTCAATGCGAACCGGAACCAGGTTTGGGGGAGCGGTTCCGGCACGCGGTCAACCGTGCATTCGTCTCACCGGACGGTGATCGGAATACCTCAGTTTGGCCGTGAAGCGTCCCAGATCAGCGGATGCTCAACCGGAATCGGTTGAGTGTCCAAAAGCTGATCGATCTCAAGGTGCTCTACGGTTGAACCTCGATGGACAGGATGGAGTCCACTCCGTTTTCCGAGCCGTTGTAGATGATGGTGACGGTCTTGCCGGCGGCAATGGTGTCCGGCACGGCGACCTTCTCGGAAATGGTCTGGAACTGGGTCTTGTCGGCCAGCACCAGCGTGCGGGTCGTGGGGTTCCAGGCCGCGACGGTGGAAGTCACGCTGTCGGCGGCTGCCGGCAGCAGGCCGGTGGTCATGAAGGCGGCACCAAGCAGTAAGCCACGAAGAACCATGGCAGCATCCTTTCAAGGATAGGAATGTCAGAAGGTGCAGAGGTTTCGCGGCCATGAGCTTCAGTCATGACGGCTTGGGTTCTCTACCCATCACATGCTTTCATGCCACGGTGTCGTGGGATTGAAAAACACTGCCTGGTGAGTGGCTTACGCGGGATGCGCTTAACCCTGCTGGCGCGGATTCAGCGCCCGGATTGCGGCGGAATTTTGTCTCGGAAACCTTGGCGGAAAATATATTTTCGAAGCCTTCCGATGCAGCTCCGCCAGCTGTTCCACGACCTGTTCCGCCGGTTGTTCCGCTGGTTGGCAGGCGGTGGTAGCCTGTCCGGAAATCGCAACCTGGAGCCGAGCCATGACCCTGTCCCGCAGACACCTTCTGGAACTGTCGCTTGCCGGTGCGGCGGGCCTCGCGGCGGGGGCGGGCGCCGCCCTTGCAGCCCAGCAAAGCGCGGCGCCGGTGGCCGACCGGTTGCTGCTGGACTTCGCCGATCATTTCCATGCCAGGGGATACGCGGTGATCGACGCGTTGCCGCTGATCACCGGCGACGGCTTCAACGGCGGCCTGCGCTACGACGACAGCCGGATGGAAGCGCTTGGCGGCAAGAGCGTCTTCATTCAACCGGCGGCACGGACCGCTGACATGACCCACCGCGGTGAGCCTGGCGTTCTCGCCCTCTTCACCATCTGTGGCCTGCATCATCCGGCCCCCGCAGAGCCGGGTCAGCTCTTCGGCGCGTTGCTGACCTTTCTGGTCGAGCGCGCCGGGATCGATCCGGAGAAGCTGGTCTTCGTGTCGACGGAAGTCTTCGCTCCCTATGGTGAAACTCATGATGCGGTGCGCGCCGGCAAGCTGCTGCTGCGGCCGCGCTCCGAAGCGATGGCCGACGGCGAGGGGTCCGGCTATTTCTCCCCGGCGGAGCATCCGGCTAAGCCGGCCTTCGACACGGTCAGCCTGCATTATCCGCTGACCGGCCTGACCGCTCCCGGTGTCGAAACGCCGCTGGATGGCTATGCGGAAATCGCCGAGATCGGCATCACGGCTCTGGACGGGGCTGAAACGGGACCGGAAACCGGAGGTTTCGGCCTGGAACGGCTGGTGATGGCGGGCGGCGGCCCGGTCCCTGATTTCGAGGCGAGCCGCGAGAAGCTCCTGCGGCTGATCGAGCAGGAAGCCGAGCGGGACGGCAAGGATCTGCCACCGGGCTATCATGTCTTTGCGGGGGAGTGAGTTTTCCCACACGTTCGGTTGTCAGAAATATGCACCAACGTGATGCGAAGGCGTTGACCATCGGTTCGAAAAACTGCCCGCTTGTCCCCCTCTGCCTCCCCTGCGGACAGCACAATCCCATTTGGTTTTGGCATGCGGAAAACAAGAGGTGTCACCCCGGGCGAGCACCGCAAGACCCGGGGCCCACTCGTTTCCAGAGAGCTGGCGTGGGGGCACTTCTTCATGAAACCTTGTGTGCTGCGGCAAGTGGCTCTGCGAGTAGGCTCCGGATCTGCGCTTCGCTTGTCCGGGGTGACGCCGTGGAGGTGATTTGTCAGGCGCACCGAACAAGGATGTCTGTCAAATGCGATTGCCTTGACCCTACCGGAGAGGGGTGCCTTTCGATGGTTTGCCAAACGGACTCGGCCGCTCCCAGAACATCCCCGTAAAGCTGCCGTTTCGGCGAGCAAAGCTTATGCGTGCTGCGTAGTTTGCTGAATATTTTCGGTTTCGCTTGAGTGGTATAATGCGGCTTGTCCAGACTGACCGTTCAGACATCCGGTTCAGACTGGCATTTCATCTGGTTCCACGAACAGCGGGATGCCTCCCGGTTTCCCGTGCGGAGGAGGCGAAAGATGACACTTCGGACATTCCTGAAAACCACTCTTGTAGCGGCCCTTGCCGGTCTGGCAACGCCAGCCCTGGCCGATCCGCTCAACCTTACCGACCAGCCGGACCTGACTGCTGCCCGCATGGTGCTCGCCAGCCTGGACCGGGAGCTGGTGCCGCCGGTGCTCCTGAACATGTCGCCGCGGATTTCCGGCCCGGATGTTTCGCTCGGCTCCAGGACGGACAAGGGCCCGCTGATCCAGATCGCGGGCCGCTGCGGTTCGTCGGACTATTACTGCGACAGCCCCGGCTTCACCTATTGCTGCGGCAATGCCACCGACGGCTTCTACTGCGCGGCGGATGTGAACGGTTGCTAAGGCGTGTCGCGTTCAATCGAATTCACGTGACCCGCAGTATCTCTTTGTGACGCATGTCTTGTTGCGAAAGACCGGTGCCCGCTTTTTGCAACGTGCTCCAGCCACCTATCTGCATTCGCAGACGGACATGCGTCCCTGAACGGTGGTGCGCCACTGCCCCGACCAGCTGAGGCCGTTGCCGAAGCAGAGGCCAGGGCATTTGCGCTGCGCATCGGTATTGTTCCAGATGGGGCCAGCTTCGATCGCTCTCCCCGGCGCTGCCTTCTGACAGGAACAGACGGACATCTGCCCCTGGATGGTCGTGCGCCACTGCCCGTTCCACTGTGCGCCTAACCCGCCGCAGACCTGCGGACATTTGGCCTGTGCGTCGGCGTTGTTCCAGATCGGCCCGGCCTCGACATTGTAGGCCTGGGCGAAGGCGAGGGTAGGGAGGAAAATGCAGAACACAATTGCGAAAATACGATGAAGTTTCAAATTAGCCTCCAAATTCGTTTGCGGAATACAATTTAGGCCGGTCGGCAGTTTGGATGTAAATTGATGGCATATCCACAAAGGTAGCTGGGGAAAATAGATTTTGTTCATGATTTGTTCTAATTTGCGTTAATCTCAATTTGTGTACCCTAGCGACTGTATTTTCAGGAGTTCCAAATGAAGAATCAGCTCACATCGCTTGAGCTATGCGCCGGAGGCGGTGGCCAAGCTCTTGGCTTGGAAATGGCTGGTTTCGATCATGTTGCGCTCTTTGAAAATGATCGCCACGCCTGCGAAACTCTGAGGAGAAACAGGCCTGAATGGACTGTGCACGAACACGATCTGTTCCAAGAGTTTGATTTTGAAAGATACCACGGTGTGGACCTGCTCGCAGGCGGCCTCCCATGTCCTCCGTTTTCAGTTGCAGGTAAACAGCTTGGCGAAAAGGACGAGCGAAACCTCTTTACAAGAGGCGTAGAAATTGCAGCACGGGTGAAGCCCAAAGCGATCATGTTTGAAAACGTCAGAGGTATGCTCGACCCGTCTTTTGAAAACTATCGTGACTTTATCGAAGTCAGGCTTAGGAAGCTCGGCTACAAAGTTTCGTGGAAACTGCTTCAGGCGTCGGACTTTGGAGTCCCGCAGCTGCGTCCGCGAGTGGTGATGGTTGCTCTTCAACGAAGATATGCTGACCATTTTGATTGGCCAACAAAACTGGCAGACGCGAAAACCGTCGGTGAAACGCTTGTCGATTTAATGTCGGCGAATGGGTGGCTAGGTGCTGCTGCCTGGAAAGATCAGGCAAATAAAATTGCTCCAACGATTGTTGGCGGCTCGAAGAAACACGGAGGTCCGGATCTTGGGCCAACCAGAGCACGCAAAGCATGGGCAGAAATGGGTGTCGAAGGAAGGACGATTGCCGAATTTGCACCAGATCCGGAATACGTTGGAATGCCGAGGTTGACCATTAGAATGGTAGCGCGGCTACAGGGATTTCCCGACAGTTGGAACTTTTTTGGCCGGAAGACGCATGCGTATCGCCAAGTTGGAAATGCATTTCCTCCACCCGTTGCTGCTGCAGTCGGGCATAATATCGCTATTGCAATTGGAAACGCTGAAATTCTGAATGAAGCAGCGGAATGACAAACAGAAACAATTTTGCTGATCTTAAAAAGCTGAGAGAGATAGAAGCTGAGCTTTTCCGGTTAGTTGGAGGTCAAGAAGTTTTCGTTTCAAGGTTTCCAGAATTAATTTCTGATGCCGTTGATTATGTGATTGATCCTGTCAGAACTGCTCGAACGAAAGTTTCCGAATTAGATAACGTAGAAAAGACTTTTATTGGTTTGAAAGTTGAGCACTTTTTACGTGATTTTATTGGTGTTCCGAAAGGGCTTAGAGATTTACGTCTTGCTGATGAAGATGTGGATGTTAAAAATACGGTCCGTAGAAATTGGATGATTCCACCGGAAACATTTCGAAATTCAGAACCTTGTATTTTGGTGATGGTCGCCACCGAGGAGAGAAAATGTTCTCTTGGGATTATTATTGCGCGAGAGGAGTATTTAAATAAACCAAACAGAGATGGAAAAAGAAGCATTAGCAAAACTTCATTCGTAGAGATACATTGGATCTTCAAGGACCGTTCTCTACCTGAGAGCCGATTTGAAGGGCTCGATATGCTCAGGTTTAGACAATTGCGAAATCTAAGTGGTGGCAGTCGTCGAGCCGCACAGTTTTTTAGAGAGAACCTAGGAACAATAGTACATCGTTCTGTTTTGCAGGGTCTATTGTTTGATCAAAAAGATTATATGAAGAGAGTGCGCGGGAATGGCGGTGCGAGAGATATTCTTTTTTCTGAAAAAATCGCCTTATTGTCTGGCTACTACCATTCCAGAATTATTTCAGAATTTAATCTTGGAAACTGTGGTCGTGACGAGTTCGTGTCATGGAAATGTTCTGAAGCCGAATGGAATATTGTCCTAGCAAGCGAATACAGGGTCTAATCTTTGGTTGACAAACTGTCTCCCGAGAGACGCTCAAAAAACATGGCAGCAATCCGGTCGAAGAATATGAAGCCGGAAATGGTTGTGCGTCAGCTTGTTCATTCTTTAGGCTACCGCTACCGCCTACACAAGAAGGGACTACCGGGTAAACCAGATCTCGTTTTTAGTCCCCGCAATAAAGTCATTTTCGTGCACGGATGTTTTTGGCACCAGCACGACGATCCGAACTGTTTAGACGGCCGGTTGCCAAAAACCAGACCGGAATATTGGCTACCGAAACTTGAAAAGAATATCAACCGCGACAAAACCAACTTAGAGCAACTTACTAAGCTCGGTTGGAAGTCGCTCGTGATTTGGGAGTGCGAGACAAAAGATATCTCTGCACTCCAGCAAGTCATCACTGATTTCCTAGAGAATTAGATCTCACTCCCCTCGCGGATACCGCTGGCTCTCCTCTACCACATTCAGGTCCATGTGGTTGCGCATGTAGCGTTCGGAGGCTTTTTGCAGGGGCTGGTAGTCCCAAGGGAAATAGGCGCCGTTGCGCAAGGCTTCGTAGACGATCCAGCGGCGCGCCTGGGATTGGCGCACTTCCGCGTCGAAGGCGGCCATGTCCCACTGTTTGCCGGCGATTTCGGCGTAATGCACGGCGGTGGCCGCATGGGCCGGGTCGGCGGCAAGGTTCGTCAGTTCGTGCGGGTCGTCCTTCAGGTTGAAGAGGAGCGGCGGGTCGAGTTCGCAATGGACATATTTCCAGTCGCCCTCGCGGATGCCGACCAGGGGGGCGTAGGACGCCTCGGCGGCATACTCCATCAGCACCGGCACGGTGCGGGTCTCTCCTCTGGCGAGCGGCACAAGCGATGTGCCGTCGGTCCAGGGCATGATCTCGCTCATGTCGATGCCGGCGAGGTCGCAGACGGTCGGCAGCACGTCGAGGGTCGAGACCGGGGTCGCGATGTGCTGTGCGGCAAGATCCTTGTCGGCAACCATCAGCGGCACGCGGGCCGAGCCTTCGAAGAAGTTCATCTTGAACCACAGACCACGTTCGCCAAGCATGTCGCCATGGTCGGAGACGAAGAGGATAGTGGTGTCCTCCGTCAGGTCCATGGCGTCGAGAGCGGTCAGGATCTCGCCGATCTTGTCGTCCAGGTAGGTGATGTTGGCGAAATAGGCCCGGCGCGAGCGGCGGATGTCTTCCTCGGTGATGTTGAAGTTGCGCCAGTCATTGGCGTCGAAGATGCGCTTGGCGTGCGGGTCGTGGTCGTCATAGTCCATGGCCGGAACTTCCGGCAGAAGGTGTTCGGAGTCCTCGTAGAGATCCCAGTATTTCTTGCGCGCGACATAGGGGTCGTGCGGATGGGTGAAGCTTACGGTCAGGCAGAACGGCCGGTCGTATTTGCCGCGGCCGTAGTCGTAGATCTTGCGCACGGCCTGGAAGGCGACGTCGTCGTCATATTCCATCTGGTTGGAAATCTCGGCAATGCCTGCCCCGGTGACCGAGCCCATGTTATGATACCACCAGTCGATGCGCTCACCCTGCTTGCGGTAGTCCGGTGTCCAGCCGAAATCCGCCGGATAGATGTCGGTGGTCAGACGCTCCTCAAAGCCGTGCATCTGGTCCGGACCGACAAAATGCATCTTGCCCGACAGGCATGTGGTGTAGCCGGCGCGGCGCAGGTGATGCGCATAGGTCGGGATATCCGAGGCGAACTCCGCCGCATTGTCATAGACACCCGTGCGGCGCGGCAACTGGCCGGACATGAAGCTCGCCCGGCCCGGCGCGCAGAGCGGCGAGGCCGTGTAGGTGTTCTCGAAACGAACCGAGCGCACAGCCAGCTTCCTGAGGTTCGGAGCATGCAGAAAATCAGCCGGTCCATCCGGGAACAGGGTCCCGTTCAGCTGGTCGACCATCAGGATCAGGATGTTTTTGCGCTGCGTCATGCTGCATCTCCAACTGGGAAAGGGCTACCTAGGGGAAGTGTTAGCTTTTTTTTGATTGAGCGATCAATCAAAAACGGCATAGTATCAAATCAAGACGTCGTCCCGCCGGTGAGGAAACGGTAGGAACGGGAACGTCCAGGGCAGATTTCTTCAACGCATGCAACGTCTTGCGAGTCATTTTCAAAAGATGACAGACCAAAGAGGGGATACGAAAATGGGAAATCTTGAAAAGTCGATCCTGCAGTCCGGTGTCTCCCGGCGCAGCATTCTGCAAGGCACGGCGGCCGTCGGCGCTGCTGCCTTTGCCAGCCAGTTCGGTATCCGCGCGGCTAAGGCCGAGCCGAAGAAAGGCGGCACGTTCCGTGTCGGTATCGCCGCCGGCAACACCAACGACAACTACGATCCGGGCACCTGGGACAACGTCTATGTCCAGGTCTTCGGCACGGCCCGCAACGGCTATCTGGTGGAAATCGCCGCCGACGGCTCGCTGGTCGGCGAAGTGGCGGAAAGCTGGGAGGCGTCTCCCGACGCCAAGGTGTGGACCTTCAAGATCCGCAGCGGCGTTGCCTATCACGACGGCGGCACGGTGAAGCCGGAGGACGTCGTTGCCTCGATCAACTATCACCGCGGCGAAAACAGCACGTCGGCCGCAAAGCCCTTCGTCGATCCGATCCAGGACATCACGGTCGACGGCGAGAATGTCGTCTTCACGCTGGAAGCGGGCAATGCCGACTTCCCGTTCGTGGTCAGCGATTATCACCTGCCGATCCTGCCCTCCGCGGACGGCAAGATCGACCCGACCACCGGCATCGGCTGCGGCCCTTACAAGGTCACCAACTTCAAGCCCGGTTACATTGCCGAACTCTCCCGCAACCCGGACTACTGGAAGACCGACCGCGCCCATTTCGACAACATCGTTCTGATGGCCATTGTCGACCCGGCTGCCCGCCAGGCGGCCCTGATGACCGGCAACGTCGACGTCATCGATGCGGTCGACCTGAAAACAGTGCACCTGTTCGAGCGGGCACCGAATGTCACCATCCTGTCGACCACTGGCACGCAGCACTACACCTTCGCCATGGACACCCGCGCGGCGCCCTTCAGCGACAACAACGTGCGCATGGCGCTGAAATACGCCATCGACCGCCAGGAACTCGTCGACAAGATCCTGTTCGGCTACGGCTCCGTCGGCAACGACCATCCGATCAGCCCGTCCAACCGCTTCTTTGCCAAGGATCTGGAACAGACCACCTACGATCCGGACAAGGCAAAATACTACCTGAAGCAGGCAGGCCTCGACTCGCTGCAGGTGAACCTGTCGGCGGCCGACGCGGCCTTTGGCGGCGCGGTGGATGCGGCCGTGCTCTATTCCAGTGCCGCGGACAAGTGCGGGATCGACATTCAGCCCGTGCGTGAGCCGAACGACGGCTACTGGTCGGACGTCTGGATGAAGAAGCCGTTCTGCGCCGTCTACTGGGGCGGCCGTCCGACGGAAGACTGGATGTTCACCGTCGCCTATGCGGCCGGTGCGCCGTGGAACGACACCTTCTGGGACAACGAGCGGTTCAACACCCTGCTGGTCGAGGCCCGTTCGGAACTGGACGAGGCCAAGCGTGCGGAAATGTACGCCGAAATGCAGAACCTGGTGCGTACCGACGGCGGCGTCGTCATTCCGATGTTCGCCAGCTACGTGATGGCGCTGTCCAACAATGTCCAGCATCCAGAAACGGTTGCGGCCAACTGGACCCTCGACGGCTTCCGCGCCGTCGAGCGCTGGTGGTTCGCCTAAGCCGGAGACCGGCACTCACAAGCCAATGATGGCCCGCCCTTCCGGCGGGCCGTGACAAGAATTTTCAGAGACCTTTCCTTGGCCGGCCGGTTCCCACCCGCCGGCCGCTTTTTGTCCGATCCGGAGTGCGGCCGGTTGATGCGCCGCGGCTGGTCTCCTGGGTCAAGCTTTTCAGGGTACCAGCGGAACCTCCTTGCGGTAGCTGTCGAGCGCCTGCCGCAAGCGCTCCAGCAAACCCCGGTCGGAATATGGATTGCAGGCATGGGCAAGGTCGGCTTCCTGCACGGTCAGCACGTACTTGATCTCGATGCCCTGCTGTCTGGCCACAAAAGGCGCCGATCTCGACCCGCCGGACCAAAGCTTGGCATGACCCGTCTGCAGCAGGAACACCCTTCCTTTGGTGAGATAGAAAGAACTTGCGTCGGGCAGACCAAGCACCGTTCTAGTGATCCTTCTCCGCGCGGTCGCTGTGACCGAGATCCATCTCCGGCCAAAGCAAGTCGCGCAGGCGCTGTTTCAGGATCTTGGCCTCGGGAAAGCCGCCATCGGTCTTGCGATCCCAGACTTGAGTGTCGTCGCAGGTGATGGTGAAGATGCCGCCGGTTCCCGGTATCAGCGTGACGGCGCCCGTCTCCTCCGAAAAGGTCGACAGGATTTCCTGGGCCATCCAGGCGGATCGCAGCAGCCAATTGCATTGGCGGCAATAGGTGATGATGATATGGGGCGAGGGGACGTTGCTCATGGCGTCCGGTGACCTTTTCCGATTGTTCGATCGTCCCTGCTTGTGCCACACACACCCGCCGACACGCCAGCCACTCTACCCGCCGATATCAGGCAGACCTTCCGGTTGCATCCGCAGCTTGCCGCGCTGTGCGGCCGCCCGCTCGGGGCCGTGCTCCGGTCAGGGCTGACCAACCGGGTTTACCGGTTGAATGCCGAAAAGGGGGCGTTCTTCCTGCGCCTGCCCGCCACAGGCAGCTCGCAAACGATCGACCGGCAGGCGGAAGCGCAAAACCTGGCGCAGGCGGCGGAGGCCGGACTGGCGCTGCCACCTGCCTATTGCGACCCGGCCAGTGGCATATTGGTGACAAGGTCCGTTTCGGTAAGCGAACTGCCGCCGGAAGACGGACCCGATCGGCTCGGAAACGCGCTTGGACAGTTGCATGCGTCCGGTGCGGACTTCAAAGGCGTGATTGACGCCGACGGCTTGCGGGCCCAGCAGATGAAGCGGCTTGGAGCCGATCGGCAGGCCGGACGGGAGATGGCAGGTCTTGCCACGCGTCTCGAAAGGTTCGTCCAGAACCCGATGCAGGACGCAGTCCGGCTGGTGCCGAGCCACGGGGACATGTCACCCGGCAACTGTCTCTTTACCCATGACGGGCTGTGGCTGATCGATTGGGAATATTCAGCGATGGCCGATCCTGCCTGGGATCTTGCCTATGCCATCCTGGAACACGGCTATCAGCCGCAACAGGAACGCCGGTTCCTGAATGCCTACGGCAAGGTGATGGGGACGGAAACGCCGGTACCGTCCCGTCATATCGAGATCATGAAGTCCAAATGCGACGCCGTTTCGGCGTTCTGGGCACTGGAACAGGTTGCGGCAGGCCGGGAGGAACACGTGTTTCTGCCGTTTGCGCGCGCCCGCCGGGACCGGGCGCTTCAGCGTCTGGACAGGTTACAGGGGCAGGTTATTTGACCTGAGACGCCTGCTCGGGATCGGCAAGGCATGCAGCGTAGCGTGCATCCATCTCCTGGCGCAGCGACATGTTGCCGGGATCCGCGGTGAGCGGCTCCCAGATGCCGTCTGCCTGCATGCGGGTGAGCGTGCAGCGGCAGGCCGCTTCGCAAGTTTCCGTTGATCCAAGCGACTCTTCGCAGGCGACGGCACAGTTGCGAACAAAGGCGTTGCCGGCCCGGTCCACTTCCGGGCTCAGGAGCACCAAGCCCCAGACAAGCCCGTAGAGCAGCGGCTGATGCAACAGGTAGACCGGCAGGGAATGCCGGCCAAGAAACCGGGTCAGGCGGCCGGTGTGACCGTTGAAGCGGAGGTTCGACAGTCTTTGCCAGATACCGAAGCTGCGGAAAGCCCGGGAGAGAAACAGGCCGGCGAGGGTCAGGCCGGCCCAGGGGAAAAGCGGCACATAGTCGACGCTGCCGAAGGAAGGCCTACCGAGACCGGTCCAGAACCAGAACGCACCGTCGAAGACGGAGGAAGCTGCCCAGAAGGGCACCGTCAGAAAAAGGACGGCGGCACCGGCCGAGGCGAGCAGTGGCAGGCGTGTAAAGGGCAGGGCGACCAGGCTGGAGACGGCGATGCAGTGCAGGATGCCGAAACGGACGAAACTGTCGCCGAAGACGAAGTAGGTCGCTATGGAAACCGCGGCGGCCGCGGCCGCAATGACGGCGAAGCGGCGCCAGAAGGGGCGCCAGCGGATGGCCTGGTGATGGGCAAAGTCAAGGCTGATGCCGGCCAGAAACAGAAAGCTGCCTGCGATCGAGGCGGCGAATATGCGCCAGCCGGTTCCTTGAGCGACCGGCCAGTCGACAAAACCGAACCAGGAGAGGTCCCAGGAAAAATGATAGGCAGCCATCGCAAACACAGCGAGGCCGCGGGCGAGATCAAGCACCGCCAGACGCGTTGCGGACATTCAAGAGGCTTTCGACGGAACGACAACCGGGCCCTTTTAGCAGGGCCACCTCTGAAGCGCCAATCTGAAGGTCGGAAAACTAGCTGCTAAAGGCGACGACGAGGGTCGTGATCAGGGCTGATGCGGCGATCATGGCGCCGACAAAGGGCCAGGGAGACGGACGATGGGCGGTAAAGACATCCTGATTCGCCGGTTCCTGCAGCATTGCCCAATTCTCCCGTGCCACTTCAAGTGCGGCAACAGTGCGGCAAACTCTCCGCAGCGGAAAGACGGTAAATGAAGTCCTAATCGGTTTTCCCAAGGAAAACGTCAATTTGTGGAGGAACCGGCAAATATGACCCGGCAGGGTTGACCTGACCGAAGCTGTTGGGCGTGCAGGAAAATCGGATCGTCACAGGTCCAGCGCGTCGAGGCCGGCTTCCATGTGATCGGCCAGCAGCGGCATGCCCAGCAGGTATTTGGCTGTGGAGCCGACGGCGCGTTCACGGGCTTCGTCCACGGCCTGATTGAAGTCCTCCGGATCGAAGTCGCCCCTGCCGATCCAGGTGATCGCCACCAGTTCCGCGGCTTCGTCCACGTTGAGGTCCTCGATCAGCTCCCGCAGTTCCTCGTCGGAGAGATCGTCATTTTCCTCTTCCACAAGGCCGTCGTGATTGTGGCTCTGTTCCAGCGTGTCGGCATCGAATTCCACATCGCCCTCGTGACCGTCCTCGAAGGAATCCTGAAGAGACGAGGCAACCGCGCGGGCCTTTTGCGCGAACAGGCGGATCGTGTCCGCGGATATTGTGAGGTCGATGTCCATAAATGCCTCCGACACATCCGTCTTTTCTTTATCGATCCACTTTTGGCCGTTGGCAATGGTCAACATGCGAAATCCCGTTCCTCGGCGGCACTCCTGCGCTCCGGAATCTTGCCCTGGGTTATCCCCGGTATTCAATTCTCATCAACGCAGTGCCGGTTAATTTCAGGCTTTCCTTTTCAAAAACCTTTTGCGGGTCTTGCAGGCAGAGAACCTCATTGCTTTACTTGACTGGCAAATGAGTTCTCGTCCTTGACAGGGATCAACCTCTTGCAGGACGCGGGCCGGGAAAGAGGCGCTTGCCGCCTGAAGATACCCGGCCGGACAGCGCTAGCCCAAGCGGGCGCGCAGTGAAAACAGGTACCGGGGGCGGACCGGGCACGGGGGCCCGGCGCTCATGCCGTTGGAGCATGGGGCCGGGCCTCAGCTTTGTCACGGCGCATTCAAAGCACGCCGCGAAAAAGTGGGTACCGGTTTTTCGCAAAAAGACGTGCGTCAAAAAAGAGATAAAGCGGGTCACGTGAATTCAAATGAACGCGACACGCTTTAATAAAACAGCCATCCTTCCGACAGGTTCTGCAACGCCCGTGCAACGTTCCGGACCAGCGTTTCCTTCGCTTCACCGTGATCCGGGTACCGGGTCAGGTTGTCGCCATTGTGCATGAAGACAAAGCCCCCGCGATGGCCTTTCGATGGGTACCGCCAGATCCAGTCGGCAGGTTTCGGGTCGTATTCCGGGCCGACATCCGTCACTGCGATTGCCCCTGCTGGCGGATCGCTCCAGCCACGGGCGTATTGACCGAAGATGCCCTTCCAACCGTCAAAATCAGGACCTAGGTCGCGATAGATGCCGAACCGGTCGTCGCGTACGCGCGCCTTGATGTTGGTGAAGGGGCGTGGCGGCACCGCCAGGAACGGGCTCAGAAAGGGGAGCCATGCGCGGCAAGGTTCCGCGCACAAGATCATGTTTCCTCCAGCGTCCAGAAAGGCCGTCAGATCTTCCTGGCGGCTTTCCAGGAAGATCTCGTCGTGGCTGAAGGGAAGATAGAGAATATCGGTTTCGCGCAAGAGTTCCGGGCTCAGCTCATAGAGTGGCCGGAAGCTGGTGCGGAATCCGGATGCCTGAAGGCTGCGGTCGGTCCAGTCGGGATACCATTCGCCCGGGACATGCGAACACTGCAGGTAAGTGAAACGATTGCGCGGTGTGCGCTCAATGCCAAGTTCCCGGTTGAGCCAGGGATAGAAGCGCTTGAGGAACTCGGTCGTCGCCGGCATGAAGCGTTGGCCGTTGTGGGAATGCGGGTCGAGGGTGGACAGCAGCAGGCGGCCGCCGCCCTCCAGATCGGGCATGTCGAGGAACAGGCTGCCGCTGCCATCGTCGAGGTTCAGGATCGGCCTTGCACCGGCGGGCGCCTGATAGCTGCCGCCCCAATGCCAGCTCATGGCCTTCAGCGGAATATCCCGAGTGATCGGATGCGGTGGCTCCGCCAAATGGACTTCCAGCTTTTCACCCTTGGTCCACCACAGCCAGTCCCGGCAATTGCCCGGACTCCAGGTGAGGCCCGGAATATCGAGCCAGTCCGCATGTCCCTGCAGAAAGACGATCAGGAACCCGCCCTGACGCAGATAGGCGTTGAGCTGTGCGGCATGGGCACGAGGCGCGGCCTCGTCCATGGCATCGGGCAGGATCACCGCCTTGTAAGCGTTGAGATCCACCTTGGGCAGGTCGTGGATGTAGATCAGGTCGTCGATGAAATGATTGAAATCCTGGAAACTGCGCAATTGCCAGGTGTTGCCCCAATGGACATAGGCAATGCCTTTTTTCCGGCCGGGTGCGTCAGACATGGAGTGAGCTTCCCGCGCTGCCGAACAGAGGGGCAAAAGTATGTTTGCCGTGAGCGACGAATTCGGCCCTGCCGATCGGAAGGTCGTAGAGGTCGGACAGGTTTTCCGCGGTCAGCGTCTGTTGCACCGGTCCGAAGAGATAGTCGCGGCCCGACTTCATCAACAACACGTGGCTGGCAACTTCGACAGCATGCAGGGGTGTGTGAGTGGTGAAGACAATGGTCATGCCGTGGCCGGTGCGCAACCGCGCAATCAGTTCCAGGACCTTGTCCTGGTTCTTGTAGTCGAGCGCCGAGCAAGGCTCGTCCAGGATCAGGACCGCACATTCGGAGCTGAGTGCCTGGGCGATCATCACCAGCTGCCGTTGCCCTCCGCTCAAGGCATTGAAGGGTCTTTTTTCAAGTGTCTCTATGCCGAGAAGAGCAAGGTTGTGCCGCACGATCTCGTAGTCCTGCCGGCCGGGCGTGCCGAACAGACCTAGGTGGCGGGCCCGTCCCATCAAGGCGATGTCGAGCGCCGTATAGGAGAAAGGCACTTCGAAGAGCTGCGGCACAAAGCCGGTTCTGCCGCTGATGGCGATCTTGCCTTGCGCCGGTTTCAAAAGGCCGATCAGGCTGGCGAGCAGCGTCGTCTTGCCGACACCGTTGGCGCCAAGGACCGACAGGACCGTGCCGGCGTCCAGCTGGAAAGTATAGTCGTCCAGGATGCGGGTGCCGCCGCGCTCGACGGCAAGAGCGCTAACATCAATCATTGGACCAGCCCCCCTTTGAATGAACGCGGCGCAGGATGAGTGCGAAGACGGGCACGCCGATGAGCGCGGTTATGATGCCGAGCGGAATTTCCGCGGTTGTCAGTGTCCGGGCGAGGTTGTCGACAAGAAGCAGGTAGATCGCGCCGATTATACCGGCTGCGGGCAGAAGCCTGCCATGGTCCGCTCCGGTTATCGATCGGGCGACATGCGGAATGACCAGCCCGACCCAACCGATGATGCCCGAGGTGGCAACGACGCCGGCCGAAATGAGCGCGGTGGCCATCAGGATAATCCACTGGACGAGCGCTACGGGCGTGCCGAGGGCGCGCGCCTTTTCCTCTCCCAAGGACAGGATGTTGATCTGGAAGCGGAGCAGAAAGATCGCAATCGAGGCGGGGACGACAGCGGCTGCGATCAGCAACACGTCGGTGTAGCTGCTGGAAGCGATGCTTCCCATTAGCCAGTAGGTGATCGCCGGCAGCTTCTGAAACGGGTCGGCGAGCAATTTGGCGATGGAAATGGCGGCCGAAAAGAAAGCGGATATGACGACACCAGCGAGGACGAGGGTCAGGAGGCTGGTGCGGCCACGGACGGTCGCGAGGAGCTTGACCAGAAAGATGCTTCCCATGCCGAACACGAAAGCTATGCCCAGGAGGGCGGTACCGGTTAGGCCAATCAGGATAGCAAACGTTCCGCCAAAGCCCGCGCCCGACGTGACGCCGATAATACCGGGATCGACGAGCGGATTGCGGAACAGGCCTTGCAACGCCGCCCCGGAGACCGCCAGGCCGAAACCGACCAGAACGGCAGCCAGAATGCGCGGCAGGCGGACCTGCTCGACGACAACTTCCTGCACCGGCTGCCAGGTCCTGTCCGCGACTGGAATGATATTGTCGACAAGGATCAACGCCACCTGTTGTACGGACAGGTCGTATCGGCCGAGTGTTACGGACACGAGGATCGCCAGGACCAACAGGCAGAGCAGCAGCGGCAAAAGTGGGATCGGCGCCAGCGCGGCGCCGATCTGTTTCGGAAAAACCATCAGGCGCTTCATCCGAACAGGTCTGAATAACTGTCGGATGGCGTATTGCTTTCAGTTTCCAGGATATCGTTCAGCTGGTCTTCGGACAGCTTTGCGCCATAGATAAGTTCGTAAGTGCTGCTGATTTCCTGACGGAAATCCGGTGCGTAATCGCCGCCATGGGCAAGCGCGGCCAGCCAGACCGATGTCAGGAAGATCTCCGGAGCGTCGGGCGTGCGGGCAAAGAACGGTTGTTTGTAGACGCGCTTGTTTTTGACCGCTTCGAGGCTTGCCAGGATCGGATTGTCGTAAAGATCCTGCGGGGTCAGCTCTGCAGCATAGGCGGGAATGACGATCATGGCAGGATTCCACACGAGAAGCTGTTCCAGATCGATCGTCCGCCACCATTCGCCGCTGTCGTCCGCAGCCGGATTGGTCACACCGCTCAGCGACAGGTCCTGCGACCCGTTGGCGATCACGCGGATCTGGTCGTTGATCTGGTCGATGTGAAGGACGGTAGGCCGGGCGGACTCCGGCGTCGATGCGAGCTTGTCCTTCAGCGCCGACAGCGTATCGGCTTCAAGCTTCAGGAAACTCTGGGCCCGGTCGTTGCGGCCTGTCATATACCCGCTGAGGGTCAGGTAGTCGTGACGGTCCTGCTCGGTGCAACACTGCCAGCCGACGACCGTCAGTCCGACCCGCTCCAGCGGCTCTATGATTTCCGGATCGTGGGTCCACTGGATGACGGCATCCGGCTTCTGCTCCAGAATGGCCTCGACATTGGGCACGAAGCCGTCCTGCGCCGCGCTTGCCGCAATCGAAGACATTTCCGGCAGGATGTCGGCGTAAAGACCCTTGCTGAAATAGCGCGTGAGGGAATCCTTGTTCATCCCGGCAATGGCGTCCGCCTTGCCGTCAACGGCGCGGTAGATCAGAGGCGCAGAGCGGACGATCGTGACGACGCGTTCAGGCGGGGCTTCAAAGGTGATCGTCTTGCCGCGATGATCGAGGAAGGACGTTTCCGCCCGCGCGGGAGAAGACGCTATTACGACTGAGGCACACAGCATTGCTGCTGTGCTCAATATGGCTCTTGAGGACATCAGAACCGAACTCCGGTTTGTTGCGGGAATTCGGGCCGTGGCTTGATTTCTGGCTGGGCACGAAATGTATAATTATGAGTTTTACACTCACATTAATATCGGCGTCCAGACCCGTTTTCAAACGGTCGACTGTCCAGTCGGGGGGCAACTCGGTGGGGCGGTCTGAAAATTAGACCGAAAAGGGAGGGGCAAACCCCTCCTTGGACCCCTTGCAGGATCAGAATGACGAGGCGTTGGCGGCAGGGGTCGCGGTCGCGGTCGCGCGGACAGTGTCCGTTGCGGTGGTCAACGGCAGCCGTTCGCCGTTCGCGCCTTTCGGCGTTGCCATGGCGGCAGCGGCGACAAGTGCGGCTGCCAGTAGAATGCCGAGGAAGATTGCCTGCAGCAGGGGACGTGCTTCATGCAGGTCGTTCTTGGAAGACGCCGGAGTCCGGCTGGATTGCGTATCGACACGTGCCATGATCAGAACTGTCTGTTTAATCTGTTTGTTATTTGGTCCGGGTGACCGTCAGTCCACCCGGTCCCTCGCGACGGCCAGGTCCTGATAAAGGCGGCGGCCAAGCAGGCTGGTCACCGATATCATCACCAGAAAGGCGAGCGCCGGCAGGGCCAGGGTCGGTTTCATGGCGGTCATCAGCATCAAAAGGGTCGAGGCGAGCATGAACAACAGAACCGGCGGGAAGCTTGCTTCCTGGATCTCGTTTACCGGCAGACCGGTTTTCTCGTGCACCATCGGGTCCTCCTTCCGCTTGGACGAGATCAATGTCGGGTGCAATTGCGCCGGCACGCAGACGCGAATTTGACTTGTGCCGTGTGTTTTCGTGGCGTTTTTGCGGCGAACGCACGTGGCTAGCTGTTGGCGCGGGTAAACACCACAATCTGTTGAATCGGGACGTTGTGCGGAACTGTTGTGCCGAGGCTTGAGGTTTGGGACTCAAAGTCTTGAAAAATGGCCTCAAAGGCGTCACGCACCGGCCGGTCGACGAGAAGGCCGGCCTGCCCCAGGGCTCGACCTCCTGCTATTTTCCAAAAAAGCCGCCTTGCTGCAGGCGGCGGCCGAGCACCTGGCCGCGCCACTGGAAAAGGATTGCGACGAATTGCAGGTGGGCTTTGCCGCCAGAGCGGCACGGGAAAGTCTGGATGCAGCGGTTGCCTATGCCGCCGATGAGATGGTGAGTTATCCCGGCGCTGCGCGGCATCGTTTCTGGTCCGGAGGGAACCGACGATGGCCGCAGCGTGCCGGGAGGACCTTGCCGGCGTCGGCGAACAGCTCACTGCCGCCGGCTGATCGTCGTGATCTCTCTGATATATGCCACCGGCCAGGGTCCGAAACCGACGACCGAACAGGTCGCCTCGGTCTTCCGTTCGATCCAGTGACTTGAATACGTCGCCGCAAAAGGCAGTCGTTTTGGCGCGAGAGGGCAGGCGGGCCCGGTACAAGGTTCGGAACAATGTCTGTGTGGCGAGACGGTCGTCTGAAATTAAGCTTTGGTAAAATTCACGATATAATCTTGATTAAATTATGTAATTATCTGCGTATCTTCTGTAATTTTTGAGAATGCTTGGAGTTTTTAAAGTGCGGTTTTAGTGTTTGTTTGCATTTCGGCAAGATAGTTGACGCTCGGGAGAGCTTCAAAAAAAGACCGGGCACGGAATGACAATCAACGCAGCGCAGAGCGCCATGGCTGAAAAGCCGAACGATCCTGTATCGCCACCAGAAACGTCACCTGCCAAGGCGGAGGGAATGCCGGCGTTGTCGTTGGCCGGACTGCAGTTCTTTATCGCAGACATCAGCAAGAAAACCATCCTCTGGCACGAACTCGGGTCGCAGAGCTTCAACAACGAAGTGCGCGATCTCCAGGAAGCGCCCTCCAACGAAGCCCTGCGCCATCTGTCGCCCGAAGATCGCAAGACGATCCTGCGCCTGGTGCAGGGGGCGATCCGGGAAGGCCATGCGGGTCCGTTCGATGTCGGCGGCGGGCCGGATCACCGGATCCCGGGCATTCCGATCGTCGCTTATCGCTATGAACTGCCGGACGGCAAGATCATCGCCATCTGCTTTCCGTCTATTGGAGAGAATGACGACAATCCGGGCCGTATCGTGCTGGGCCTGGCGCCGATCCTGCAGCATTTCGTTGCGTCCTCAACGCGCGTGGTGCTGCTGGTCGACAATTTCGGCTATGTGCGCTTTGCCAGCGACGGCTTTCTGAAGAGTTTCCAGATCGAAGATGCCCGGCTGATCCTCGGCCGCAACATCGCCCATATCCAGAACCGGGTCGGCCGGTCGATCGTGTCGCTGTCGATAGCCGCCCTGACGCGGCGGGCAAGCGCGACAGGTCGCGGCAAGTTCCTGCTGGCGAACAACGAAAGCCTGGAACTGAAATACGACGCCATGTATTTCCGCATCGGCGGAACGGTAGGCGGTGTCCTGTTCTCAGCCGGTCACGCAGGCGGAGACGTCGATTTCACCAAGGTCTTCGAGGTCTGCAGCGCGCCGATGCTGGTGGTCAACACCAAGTCACGCATGATCATTGCAGCCAACAAGGCGGCGATGAAGACCTATCATCTGACGTCCGACCTCATGGACAGCCGTCCAATCACCGAACTGCTGTTGCATCCGAGCAATTTCACGGCTCTGATGGGGGCGGCGAAAACGGAGTCTGATGTGCCTCTGTCGGTGCCGGTCACCGTGCTCAACGGCCAGACCAAGAAAAAGCGCTTCAAGTGTAGCCTGATCGACGAGGACAAGTCCGAGCCGAAGCTCATACTGGAGACGCGTCCGTAACTTTCCGGTTGCCCATGCCAGAGGTCAGGCGGCGGAAGAGGTTTCTTCGCCGCGATGTTCCAGCGCCCAGATGAACATCTGCCTCAGGATATCCGCCAGGCCGCGGCCCTTTGGCGTGAGGCTGTAACGGACACGGCGGCGGGCGTCGTCAAGCTCTGTCCGGCATACCAACCCGATTTCCTCCAGATGGCGCAGTTCCCCGGTCAGAACCTTGCGGCTGATCGCAGGCAGCGTGCGCTGCAATTCCAGAAAATGATGATCCTGGACGGTCAGGCAATGCAGGATGCGCGGCGTGTGCTTGCCGCCGATGCTCTTGAGCGTGTCGGCGACGGGACAGTCATCCGTACCGGCGAGGCGCCAGGGTCCCTTGAAGGTTTCGCTCATTTCCGTCTCCGCCGGTCCGCTCCAGCGGCAGCCGCCGCCCGGGTTACCTAAAGGTGCCTAATTGAACGCTCTTCCGCCGCCGCTTAGGTGAGGTCAAAGCTAACATCCTTGAACCTTTGGCGGCAAACATGAGCGACATTGAGATCAGATCCATTCCCATCCTGCCCCTCGGCATGGTCAACGCCTTTTTGCTGACGTCACCGAACGGTGCCGTACTTGTCGACACGGGATTGCCCGGCAGCGAAAGCCGGATCCGCGCAGTGCTAGACGAAGCGGGGCTGGCCTTCACGGATCTGAAGCTCATCGTCGTCACCCATGGCCATATCGATCACGCCGGCAGCGCAGCCCGTATCCGGCAGCTCTCGAGCGCACCGCTCGTATTACATGAAGCCGATCTTTCCTATTGCCGGGGCAAGGCACCGGTCCTGCGTCCTACCGGGATATTCGGGAAGCTCTTCAAGATGACCGGCGCCATAGAGAGGCCATTTGCTGCGGTCGAGCCCGACATCCTGCTGACGGGAGAAAACGTGCTTGATCTAGGCGCCTTTGGTGTTCCCGGCACAGTCGTGCCGACCCCTGGCCATACGCCGGGATCGATCTCCGTTCTGCTTGAGACTGGAGACGCGATTGCGGGTGATCTGGCGGCCTCCGGCATCCTGCTCGGCGGCCTTGCCTTCAAGGGCAGGCCCAAGCCGCCGCCCTTCGAGGAAGATCCTGTTGCCGTGGCAGCCTCGCTGCGCGAGTTGCTGCGACGGGGAGCAAAAAGGTTCTTTCTCGGGCATGGTGGTCCGCTTGACGCGGCCGTCATCGAAAGATACGCCGGCAAACTGGCCCAAACAGGCTGAAATCATCCCGTTTCGGGCCGCATTTGGTCTTGTTTTCCGCAGCGCACGGATCTACGGTCCGCGCGCTGTTATCCCCGTTTCCCCCTGGAGGACATTATGGGTTTTCTTGCTGACGCATTGGCGCGTGTGAAACCTTCTGCGACCATCGCCGTCACCAACAAGGCACGCGAGCTCAAGGCCGCAGGCCGCGACGTCATCGGCCTCGGTGCCGGTGAGCCTGACTTCGATACCCCGGACAACATCAAGGCGGCCGCGATCAAGGCCATCAACGACGGCAAGACCAAGTACACCGCCGTCGACGGTATTCCGGAACTGAAGGCGGCGATCGTCGAGAAGTTCAAGCGGGAAAACGGCCTCACCTACGACGTCAACCAGATCACCGTCGGCACCGGCGGCAAGCAGGTGCTTTATAATGCTCTGATCGCCACCATCAATCCGGGCGATGAAGTCATCGTGCCGACGCCCTATTGGGTGAGCTACCCGGACATGGTGCTGCTGGCGGGCGGTGAGCCGGTGATCGTGGAAGCGGACAAGTCCACCTTCAAGATCACGCCGGAAGCGCTTGATGCAGCGATTACCTCACGCACCAAGTGGCTGATCTTCAACTCGCCCTCCAACCCGTCCGGCGCCGCCTATACGGAAGCCGAGCTGAAGGCGCTGTGCGACGTCCTGATGAAGCATCCTCATGTCTGGGTGATGACCGACGACATGTACGAGCACCTCGTTTATGACGACTTCAAGTTCACCACCCCGGCCCAGGTGGAACCGGCGCTGCTGTCGCGCACGCTGACGGTCAATGGTGTTTCCAAGGCCTATTCGATGACCGGCTGGCGTATCGGTTATGCCGGTGGTCCGGCCGACCTCATCAAGGCCATGGCCAAGGTGCAGTCCCAGTCGACCTCCAACCCGTGCTCCGTCGCCCAGTGGGCGGCTGTCGAGGCACTCAACGGCACCCAGGACTTCATTCCGAAGAACAACGAGACCTTCAAGGGCCGCCGCGATCTGGTTGTCTCCATGCTGAACCAGGCCAAGGGCATCACTTGCCCGGTTCCGGAAGGCGCGTTCTATGTGTTCCCGTCCTGCGCCGGCACCATCGGCAAGACCGCGCCGTCCGGCAAAGTGATCGAGACCGACGAAGACTTCGTCTCAGAACTCCTGGAATCGGAAGGCGTTGCGGTCGTTCACGGCTCTGCTTTCGGCCTTGGCCCGAACTTCCGCATTTCGTATGCGACCTCAACCGAAGCCCTGGAAGAAGCCTGCACTCGCATCCAGCGCTTCTGCGGCAACCTGAAATAATCCGTTCCACTTGGCGGAATGACGAGAGGGCGGCGTGAGCCGCCCTTTCTTTTTAGAAAACAGATAATCCAACCATTGTCATCCAGGCCGAGCAAAGCGCGAGCCGGGACCGGGAAGGCACGGGTTTCTGTCTTCGCATTGCTTTGGTCATGGTCATTGGCTCCCCGGTCCCGGATCTTCGCTTCGCTGCGTCCGGGAAGACGGTCTGAGGGGGGAGGCAAAATTGGAGACCGATCAGCCTTGGCCTGCCCCGATTTTGGCATGTTCGCGCGCCATATCACGACGGAAGCCGCAACCGGTGGTACCGTGCGGTCGTCCTTGTTGGATCGGGAGTAAATCACATGCGTTTTTTGATGCCTGTTCTTGCCGCCGCATGCCTTGCCGCGCCCTTGCCCGCCCTTGCCGACGAAAACAGCCCGACAGTTGAAATCGGCAAAGTGAGCTGTCTGGTGGAAGGCGAACACAGTTTCATCGTCGGCTCCACGGCAACGCTCGGCTGCAGTTTCTCGCCGGTCGACGGCGGTGCGGTTGAAAATTACAAGGGAACCGTCAGGGATTACGGCCTCGATATCGGCAGCACCAAGCAGGCAACGCTCGTCTGGGGCGTCCTGGCTCCGTCCGCCAACCGCAAGCCCGGTCTGCTGGCCGGGACCTATGCCGGACTGACGGCAGGCGCCAGTGTCGGTGCCGGCATCAAGGCCAATGCGCTGGTCGGTGGTTTCGACCGGTCGATTGCCCTCAACCCGTTCAGCCTGGAAAGTCAGACCGGTACCAATCTCACACTCGGTGTCAGCAAGCTGACACTCGAGCTGATCAACTAGATCGATCCGCTTTTGGATGCTCAACCGGCCCCGGTTGAGCATCCGATGATCTAGTCATTGTTCCGGCAAGTCTCGTTGGCGCCCGCGCAGGGCGTCGTCGTGGTGTCGGGCCGGGTGTTGTTTCTGTTTATCTGCTCCGTCCGGTTCAGCCGGTTGGAGCTGTCGATCTGTTGCCGTGTCGAGAAACCGTTCTGCTGACGGTTCAGGTTCTGATTGAGCTGCTGCTGGGCGGATGGCAGCCGGGAAACGCCGGATTGCGGCAGGCCGCGCAACTGGTTGGTCTGTGCTAGCGACGGCCCGGTTAACAGGCCTATGAGGACTGCGGCGGCGATGAAACGGCATCGGGTCACGGTGGCTCCTGTCTTCCCCGCACGGCAGGGACTTCTCCTGTCAGATAGGAATGGTCCGGCCGAAGTCCATGGCCGCCCGGGAGGGGAGCAAGGCGAGGTGGCAGTCCGGCAGTGGTTCTAAAAGCGGCGCCAAGGCCTTGAAGTCAGGGAAGAAGCCGCTCGAAAGCAAACCGGCGCAGAAGAAAATTGCTGCGCTGCCGCGTAAGTTTCCCTTGCGTAGCCGCCTTTATCGGCGCGACGATGATTGTCCGCCCCTGGTCGAAGGACCATGCTTTTCGGGGCCTGGGTTTAAGTGCCCCAGGAATTGGCCTTCGATCCCATCCGGGCGTGACGCGGCAGGCCGCGTCCCACTACGCCGGCCGTGCCGCGTTGTTGCGGGGACATCCTCGAACAAACGGGAGGCTCAATATGGCTAACTCTTCTAACGGAAAAGGATCTGCTGCGGGCAGTGCGCCGCGCTGCATCGCCCTAGTTGGTCCGTTCGGCAGCGGCAAAACAAGCCTTTTGGAGGCGTTGCTGGCGCGAACGGACAAAGTGGCCCGTCAGGGAACCGTTGCCGACGGCAACACGGTGGGCGATGCCTCGCCGGAGGCGCGCGCACATGGCATGAGCGTGGAAGTGAACATTGCAGATGCGGAGTATCTCGGCGACCGCTTCATTTTCGTCGACTGCCCGGGATCGGTGGAATTCCTGAGTGAAATGGACGGGGCGCTGAGCGGGGCCGACCTCGCCGTTGTTGTGGCCGAGGACGATGAGCGCAAGGTTCCCGCCCTGCAGCTCATCCTGAAAGCCCTTGAAGCCCGCGACATTCCGCGGGTTTTGTTTTTGAACAAGATCGACAAGAGCACCCGCCGGGTGCGAGACGTGCTTGGCCTGCTGCAGCCGGCGTCGTCCGTGCCGCTGGTGTTGCGGCAGATCCCGATCTGGGAGGACGGCCAGGCGACGGGCTTCATCGATCTCGCCCTGGAGCGGGCGCATGTCTATCACGAGAAGGAAGAAAGCACCCAGATCGACATGTCCGATGAGGACAGGACACGCGAGCACGAAGCCCGTTTCTCGATGCTGGAACACCTGGCGGACCATGACGACGATCTGATGGAAGCCTTGCTGGAGGATATTGCTCCCGACCGGGACAAGGTGTTCGCGGATCTCGTCAACGAAATGCAGGACAGCCTCATCTGCCCGGTGTTCTTCGGCTCTGCGGAGCATGGCAACGGTGTCAGCCGGCTGCTGAAGGCGCTGCGTCACGAGGTGCCGGGCGTCGATCTGCTGGCAAAACGGGTTCTGGGCAAGACCACGCGGTCGGCGCTGCAGGTGGTAAAGACCCTGCACACCCAGCATGGGGGCAAGCTGTCGATTTCCCGCGTCCTGGACGGCATTGTCTCCGATGGCGATGCCCTGTTCCTGAACGGCGATCAGGAAATCAAGGTCTCGGGGCTTTTTTCGGTCTTCGGCCAGCAGGCGACCAAGATCGCGACGGCTTCCAAGGGAGACCTTGTCGCGCTCGGACGGCTGGACGATGTGCAGACCGGCGACCTGCTTTCCTTTGAGAACGGAAGGATCACCAGCGCGCAGCAGCCCGATAGCCGCAGTCCGGTGCTGGCAACGGCGATTGCCGCCACCCAGCGCAAGGACGAGGTGCGCCTGTCGGCGGCGCTTGCAAAACTCGTGGAAGAGGACCGCGGCCTCGTCGTCAGCCAGAACCAGACGACGGCGGAAACGCTGATGGCCGGGCAGGGCGAGATGCATCTCAGGGTCGCGCAGGAGCGGCTTGCCGGGAAATACGGTCTCGACATTGCCGCGCACACGCCGCACGTGCCTTACGCCGAAACGATCCGCGGCAGCACCAAGCTGCGCGGGCGCCACAAGAAGCAGTCCGGCGGCCATGGCCAGTTCGGCGATGTGGTCATCGAGATCAAGCCGCTCCCACGCGGGGAGGGGGTTCAGTTCTCCGACACGATCACCGGCGGTGTGGTACCGAAGCAATATATCCCGTCTGTCCGGGACGGTGTCCTCGACGCGCTCGGGCAGGGACCGCTCGGTTTCCCGGTGGTGGATGTCGCCGTCTGCCTGACGGACGGGTCCTACCACTCCGTCGACAGCTCCGACCAGGCCTTCAAGATGGCAGGTATCCTGGCGATCCGCGAGGGATTGCCGGAATGCAAGCCGGTGCTGCTGGAGCCGATCCACAAGGTGGTGATCGCCTGCCCAAGCGATGCGACGGCCAAGGTCAACGCCATCGTCTCCACAAGGCGCGGGCAGCTCCTCGGCTTCGATGCCCGGCCTGACTGGGCCGGCTGGGATGAGGTGCAGGCCTTGATGCCCGAGGCTGAAATCGGCGACCTGATCATCGAGTTGCGTTCGGCAACGGCGGGTGTTGCCAGCTATACCTCGGAGTTCGACCATATGGCCGAGCTTTCCGGCAAGGCGGCGGATCTGGCCTTGCAAAGGTCCGGCAAACAGGCGGCTTGAAGCATACCTTCAGAAATGGATATGGAGAGGGGCTTCACAGCCCCTCTTTTTTCACCGGACGTCATCCCGGGCGCAGCGCAGCGAACACCAGGGACCCGGGACACTCGGGCACAGGTTTTGTGACAGAAGATAGTATGTAGGTTCCCGGGTCTCCGCTTGCGCGGAGATCACAACCGTTTTCGTCGCGGTTCCAGTGCGACTTTACTTTCCCCGATCACCTCGCCGCCCATCCCGGTCACCAGGGCGTTATTTGCCATTGATGACCGATTCCGGTTTGCTGCGGCAAACGGGAGACTGACGATGAACATCTTGAAAAAGCGCAGCTGGGACCTGCCTGAGCGCGAGGCGACGCCCGAGTATGTGTTTTTGAACCGCCGCCAGATCCTGGCCGGCATGACCGGGGCCGGTGCGTTGCTGGGGTCCGGGATCGGCATACGGCCGGCTTTCGCCGAAGGCGATCCGAGTGCCGGGCTTTATCCGGTCAAGCGCAACGGGGCCTACACGCTCGATCGGGACCTGACCGACGAGGAATTCGCTTCCAAGTACAACAATTTCTATGAATTCGGCTCCCACAAGCAGATCTTCCCGGCCGCACAGGCGCTGGAGATCAGGCCCTGGACGGTGGTGCTGGAAGGCATGATCGACAATCCGCAGACGATCGGCATCGACGACCTGCTTGCCAGGATGCCACTGGAAGAGCGGCTCTACCGTCATCGCTGCGTCGAAGCCTGGTCGATGGCCGTGCCGTGGTCCGGTTTTGCACTGGCAGAGCTGGTGAAGCTGGCCGGACCGCAGACGGGAGCGAAATACCTGCGTTTCGAGACCTTCCTCGATCCATCCGTCGCCAGCGGCCAGAAACAGAGCTGGTATCCCTGGCCCTATGTCGAAGGACTGACCCTGGACGAGGCAACCAACGAGCTCGCCTTCATTGCCACCGGCGTCTACGGCAAGCCGCTTGCCAAGCAGTTCGGTGCGCCGATCCGTCTGGTGACCCCGTGGAAATACGGCTTCAAATGCATCAAGTCGATCGTGAAGATCTCCTTCACCGACGAGAGGCCCGTGAGTTTCTGGGAAGAGATCCAGTCGTCCGAATACGGCTTCTGGGCAAATGTGAACCCGTCGGTGCCGCATCGCCGCTGGCCGCAGTCTTCAGAGCGGCTTCTGGGGACGGACGAGCGCCGCAACACGCTGCTCTATAACGGCTACGAGGAGCAAGTGGCGCATCTCTACAAGGATATGAAGGGCGAGCTCCTGTTCATGTGAGACTCGCCTGAATCGGAAAAAATGTTGCGATGCAGCAAAGCATAGGCAAAAAAAGAGCCGGGTCTTAAAGGACCCGGCAGTTTATTTTGATTCACTGAAACCAGTGGAATCACCTTCCAGAGGGGAACAGCTGGTCTAGACATCACTGGGAGGAGGACGTGATGTCCGTGTGACCAACAGTGATGCTTATATGCAGTGCACAAGCCGCTTAAACAAGAGGCAGGGGCGCAGATCTGCTATGCATTTTACGCAGAGCTTGACCGGAAGGTCAAAATTCAACCGGAAAATGTTTTATTTACAGTGGGTTGAGTTAATTGAGGCGATCGGGGTCAGGCCGAAACTTTTTTAATTTCAGGTGAAAAAGCCCGTTTGCCCACAGCGAAAATCGCATCTGGCTGATCATTTTGCGATCTTCACCTTGCTTAAATCGCAGGCGCGGCTGGTCGGGCCAATCTCTGAACTTCCCATGGATGCCTGAAATTGCACCAGAATTCACGCTGGCCCGAGAAGCATGAACGTTTCCGATTTTGCGACGCCGTTCATGTGCCTGACTTCGGTAATGATCCGGTTCATCTCCTGCACGCCGGCAACTTCAATCTCCGCGATGAGATCCCAGACGCCATTGGTGTTGGAGACGGAGGCGATGCCCGGAATGCGCTTGATCGAAGAGACCGTGTTTCGGACATTGCCGCCGGCAAGCTCGATCAGCAGGATGGCGCGCAGCATGTTCTCGGGGAGGTCGTCGCTGAGGCGGATGGTAAAGCTCTTGATCGTGCCGCTCGCAATCAGCTTGTCGAGGCGGGCCTGAACGGTGCCGCGCGCGACCTTCAGGATCTCCGCCAGTTTGGGCAGCGAAGCGCGGCTGTTGATCCTGAGTTCGGCAATAAGCCTGCGATCCAGTTCGTCCATCATGGGCTTTCTGACGATTTCGGAGAAAGATCTGTCATAATAGTCAGGTTTCTGAAAAATTTGACAGCTTTTTGCGTTTTCATTTCAAGCGGTGCGTGGTGTCTGGGAAGCATCGCAGCAATTGCAGAGGGGGGCCGGGATGATGCATCAGGACAAAATGGACACAAGAAGCCGGGTCAATATCGAAGACTGGCAACCGGCAAGGCGGGTCGAAGAGCTTGCCTGCCGGCTTGTCGGAATTGCGAGCGAGACCGGGACGCCCGAAGAAGCCGCCTTTGCGGATAAGCTGGTCGCGATCCTGCAGGAGATCCCGTATTTTCAGGAAAATCCCTCCGATATCCGGCTGGCCGATGCATTAGGCCATTCGAAGGCCCGCAACGTCGTTGCGGTCGTTCGCGGCAAGGGGCGCAAGACGCTGGCCCTGACCGGGCACTACGACACGGTTTCGGTCACCAACTATCACGAACTGGCCGGGCTCTCGCGCGACCCTCATGCGCTCAAGGACGCGTTGATCGACGATCTTTCCGGGCGGGACCTGAACGCGCAGGAAACAAAGGCTTTGAGCGACCTGATGGCCGGGAACTTCCTTCCGGGCAGGGGCATGCTCGACATGAAGAGCGGCCTTGCCGCCGGCATCACCGTCCTGGAACGCTATGCAAGCCTGGAAGAGCGTGCGGGCAATCTCATGTTGTGTTGCAGCCCGGACGAGGAACGGGACAGCCGGGGCATGCGGGCCTTGCGTAACTGGCTGCCGGAGCTGACACGCGACATGCAGCTTGACCTTGCCGGTGCGATCAACATGGATGTTTCCTCCGACCAGGGCGACGGCAGCGAGGGGAGGGCGGTCTTTGCAGGCACGATCGGCAAACTGATGCCGTTTGCCCTCGTCGTCGGCCAGAGCTCCCATGCCAGCTATCCATACGAAGGCGTCAGCGCGCAGCTTGTCGGCGCGGAAATCCTGCGCTCCATCGAAGCCAATCCGGAGCTTTGCGATCAGGACGATGCGGCGGTCTCTCCGCCGCCGATCTGCATCGAGGCGCGAGACCTGCGGCAAGTCTATGAGGTGACCACGCCGGAGCGGACCTGGCTTGCCTTCAACTGGCTTTACCATTCCCTGACGCCGGAAGATCTGTTTGCCCGGTTCCGCGCCAGGGTTGAGGCCGCATCGCAGGCGGTCATCGAGCGGAGCGCCGCCAATGCCCGTGCCTTTGCGGAGAAATCCGGCATGCCGGCGACGCCGGACCCTGCTGCGCTGCGTGTCATCACCTATGCTGAATTAAGGGCTGTTGCCGCCGCCAGGATCGGGGACGGGTTTGGAGAGGCACTGCGGACAAAAGAGGCGGAGCTGAAGGCAGTCGACAATCCCCTGACCGTCAGCCGGGAGCTGACGGACTGGCTGGTCACCAGGGCCGGTCTTTCGGGACCGCTCGCGGTCGTCGGCTTTGCCAGTCTTCATTACCCGGCCACCCGGCTGGATCCCGGCCATCCGCACGACGCGGCGCTTCAGAGAGCCATTACCGAAACGCTGGCAAGCCGGGACGGAGATCTGTCGCGGCGCGTCAAATGGCGGCCCTATTTCGAGGGTATTTCCGACATGAGCTTTTTCGGTCAGCCCCGCTCGGAGACTGCCGGAACCGTTGCGGAAAACACGCCGGCACCCTGGCTCATCGACCAGCCGGTGGACGATGCGCTTCGCTGTCCGATGGTGAATATCGGTCCCTGGGGGCGCGAGTTCCATCAAAAGCTGGAACGCGTGCATATGCCCTATGCATTCGACGAGCTACCGAAGATCCTCGCCGGGATCTGTGACCGGATGCTGTGAAAGGTGAGTATGCCTCATTCTCGACGGTCGTGAATGGACCAAGGTGCCTTCTAACACCTGCCCGCTACATCTCCGGTTCGTCGCAGGCAATCGCATTTGGAAAAGAAATGCGGAAACCGCAGATGTCACCCCGGGCGACCAAAAGGAGACCCGGGGCCTACTCGTTTCCAGAGAGCTGGAACCTGTTGTACGTCAACCAAAACAGTTTCCCGGTTTGATAAGTGGCCATGCGTGTGGACCCCGGTTCTGCGCTGCGCTTGCCCGGGGTGACACCGAGAAGGCAATCTTGCAAACCCGTTTGGTGAGAAGTCACTCACATGGGCTTGCCCGTAACGGGCTAGAAACCGGCAACGACCCAACAGACCTTAAAAGGCCCAGTTTTCCGCGTAGGTCAGCAGAAACTCGCGGAAGGCGGTGACGCGGGCGGTGTTTTTTAGCTCCGATGGATAGACGAAATAGGTATCGAAGGACGGCACCTTGTCTTCCAGATCGGCCATGAGCGGTACCACGTTCGACGACTTGTCGATGATGTAGTCCGGCAACATGGCGATGCCGACGCCGTTCTGAACCGCCCGCTTGATGGCGACAAGGTTGTTGGCCTTCAGCACCGAGCGCCGCGGGCTGGTCGGGAGGCGTCCTGCCGTTTCGAGCCAGTTCATGGAGCGCAGATAAGCGGGCGCCTGTTCGCCGAAGGTGATCAGGCGGTGCGTATCGAGATCTTCGATCGAGACAGGCGTGCCGAAGCGCTGCAGATATTCCGGCGACGCGTAGAGGTGGAAATGCACCGTGAAGAGCTTGCGCTGGATAAGGTCGGGCTGGGTCGGCTGACGCAAGCGGATGGCCACGTCCGCCTCGCGCATGCCGAGGTCGAGCTCGTCGTCGTCGAAGATCAGGTGCAGGTCGACGTCCGGATAAAGATCGATGAAGTTCTTGATCCGGGCTGTGAGCCAGGTGGAGCCGAGACCGACGGTCGTCGTCACGCGCAGGATGCCGGAGGGCTTGTCCTTGCTGTCCGAAAGGCTCGACTGCACCGCCTCGAGTTTCATCAGGACATCGTTGGCGGTGCGGTAGAGCAGTTCGCCCTGTTCGGTCAGGAGCAGGCCGCGGGCATGCCGGTGGAACAGCGGCACACCGAGATCATGCTCCAGTGCGCTGACCTGTCGGCTGACCGCTGACTGGCTCATATGCAGCGTGTCGCCCGCATGCGTGAAGCTGCCCGCCTGCGCGGCCGCATGAAAGATGCGCAATTTGTCCCAATCCATGCGTGCCCCTCCGCAGGACCCGTCAGGCCGTCTTACTCGGCGGCCTGCCTTGTTGCTGCTGATTCATGTTCGGCCAGAAACTTCTCGGCTTCAAGCGCGGCCATGCAGCCCATGCCGGCAGCGGTGACCGCCTGGCGGTAAATGTCGTCGGTGACGTCGCCGGCCGCGAAGACGCCCGGGATGGAGGTCCTGGTCGAATCCGGAGCTGTTTCGAGGTAGCCGTTCGGCTTCAGCGTCAGCTGGTCCTTGAAGAGTTCCACCGACGGCGCGTGGCCGATGGCGATGAAGACGCCGTCCGTTGAGATTTCCTGCAGAGCACCGGTCTGGGTGTTCTTCAGGCGCACGCCGGTCACGGCCTTCGGCGTGCCGCCGCCGAGGATCTCGTCGACCTGGCTGTCCCAGATCACGTCGATCTTGGGATGCTGGAAGAGGCGGTCCTGCAGGATCTTTTCCGCGCGCAGGCTGTCACGGCGGTGCACCAGCGTCACCTTGGACGCAAGGTTTGCCAGATAAAGTGCTTCTTCCACGGCGGTGTTGCCGCCGCCGATCACGACCACTTCCTTGTTTCGGTAGAAGAAGCCGTCGCAGGTCGCGCAGGCCGAAACGCCGGCGCCCATGAAATCCTGCTCCGACGGCAGACCGAGCCAGCGGGCCTGGGCACCGGTCGCGATCACCAGTGTGTCGGCGGTGAAGATTGTGCCGCTGTCGGCTTCCAGGCGGAACGGGCGGACTGAAAGGTCGGCCTTGACGATGGTGTCATAGAGGACCTTCGTGCCGACATTTTCTGCCTGCTTCTGCATCTGCTCCATCAGCCAGGGGCCCATGATGGGATCGGCGAAGCCCGGATAGTTCTCCACATCCGTGGTGATGGTCAGCTGACCGCCCGGCTGGATTCCGGCCACCAGCGTCGGTTCGATCATGGCGCGCGCGGCGTAGATCGCCGCCGTGTAACCGGCCGGGCCGGAACCGATGATCAGAAGTTTGCTGTGTTCCGTATTCTTGTCCGTGCTCATGGGCGCACCTTGTCCTGTTTTCTGTCCCGGCCTCGACCGGAGGTCTGACCCTAAGGGGCGTTTGTTTCTTGCTGCCGCATGGCCGCGTAGTCGCTCAAGATGCGGCTGGCGATCGCGGGCGTGGCATCCATCGGCTCGTAGGTAGTGGTTTTCAACGGGCCTGGGAAGGGGTGAATGACACCTAGGCGCTGCAGGGTCCCCAGAAACCGGGTAATTTTGCCGTGTCCGCCGCCCGGATGGAAGACATGGATGGGTTTTCCGGTCGCAGTCGCCTCGCCGATCATGTTGGTGGAATCGGCCGTGGCGATGATGGCGTCGGCCTTGGCAAGAAAATGGCCGTAGGGATTGGGCTCGCCGCCGGTCCAGTAGAGGTGCCCGCCTGCCTTGGCAAGACTGGCGAGGCCATCGGCGAGGGGCGCAGGGGTTCGCCTAGACGCGGTGATCATGAATTTGGCTTTGGCCGTCTCGGCAGTTTCGCTGAGACCGGTCAAAAGCCGGGTCTGGTCGTCCTCGGAAAATGTGTGGTGACGGCTGTCGCCGCCGATGAGGACGGCGACCCGGGGGGCACCGAGCCTGTCGATCTCGGGGTTGGACTCCGACCGCAGCCTTTCCAGGACCGATGCCGAGAACTTGTGCGGCGAGGTTGGCGTTACCAGAACGTTCGGACCTCGCAGGCGGTCATGTTCGGGCACCCAGATGAGGTCCGCCGTCTTCGGTCCGGTGCGCGGGTCCTTCAGGAAAACGGTAAAGGTTTGCCCACCGGAGAGTTGCTTGACCCGGCGCAGATAGGCGGCAGCGCGGCGGCCGGAGGCAATCGCGATATCCGGATAAGGCGGGGCGATGGGGCTGCCGGGCCGGTCTTCCCGCTCGCGCGGATCGGTCGGGCCATAGGGCAGCCACCAGGAATAAGGCGCGCGAGGTGCGACCTTGCGCGTCTCGTAAGGCAGACCGATCGCCTCGGCGACGCCGGCGCACTGGGCCAGGTCGCCCGCCTTGCCGTCGGTCAGAATCCAGAGGGAGGAGGGGGAAATCTCCGGTTGTCTCTGCATCGTCTGGAGAGGTTCCCCTATCGTAATCTTTCGAAATCGTGCGCAATTTTGTTATAGTCTTGCACAAACGCGCAAAAAATCATAATTCGGCACCGGAAACGCACGTTATCGCGGGATGCCCGAATCCCGCAAGACGAAGGGCCGGATCTGGGACATCTTCCCACAACCGGTTCCCGTGTGAAGCTCGAAGGAGACAGGTGTGAAAGCGCGGCTCGATGCCATTGACTGGCAGATCCTGAAAGAACTGCAAGACGACGGCCGGATGACCAATGTCGAGCTGGCCCGCCGGGTCGGCATTTCCGCACCGCCCTGCCTGCGCCGTGTCCGCGCGCTGGAAGAGGCGGGCCTTATCCTCGGCTACCGTACTCTGCTCGACGAGAAGCAGCTCGGCTACGATGTCACGGCCTTTGCCATGGTCGGGCTGCACAGCCAGACCGAGGCGGATCTGATTGCCTTCGAACAGACGGTGCAAAGCTGGCCGCTGGTGCGCGAAAGCTACATGCTGTCGGGCGAAGTCGACTTTCTGCTGATGTGCGTCTCGCCGGATCTGCAGACTTTTCAGAATTTCATCATCCGCGACCTGACCGCGGCGGCCAATGTCGATAGCGTGCGCACTGCACTGACGATCCGCCGCACCAAGGACGAACCGGTCGTCCCGATCAGCTGAATTCGGAAGGTTCAGCTGCCTTGGCTGTCAAACGGATCGTTTCGAACATAGCTTCCGGGGAGCCCCGCCTGGCAGAGACGTTCTATTGCGACGTCCTGGGTATGAACCTGGCGATGGACCATGGCTGGATCGTGACCTATGCCGGTGACGGACACGCCCTGGCCCAGATCAGCATTGCCAGCGAAGGCGGCTCGGGAACGCCCGTCCCGGATCTTTCCGTCGAAGTGGATAATCTCGAGGAAGTGCTCGAGAAGGCGAAGGCGCTCGGTTTTCCGGTCGAATACGGCCCGGCAATCGAACCCTGGGGTGTGCGGCGATTCTACGTCCGCGATCCATTCGGACGCCTCGTCAATGTGCTGCAACACCTCTGAGCACACAGGGCGTTGCCGTGGCAACGCCGGTATTCAAGTGTTCTGCCCCTCGATCCTTCTCCGCAGCCTCCGCATCAGCACGATATCCCTGATGGCACTGGTGACAAGCGTGAAACCGACGCTGAGCGCCAGGCAGGTCGTCAGAACGGCGATCGGCAATGGCTGATGGTAGTGAAATTCGTTCAGTAGCCGGTCGAAAGGATCAAGGCCCGAATAGAGGCGGCTGTGGACTATGTCGCTGAAGGGGCCAAATTCCAGCGAGCCGTATTTCAGGTAACGCAGACCGAAGACGACCACAAAGACGGCAACCGCCAACGCGACCAGAAAACCGAAAATCCGTAGGGCGAAAAACACGGCTTTTTCATGCCGGTGTTTCAGGAGCCGCCGGAACACAAGCCGTTCCCGAACGTCGAGCCTGCCATAGGCATACCAGCGGTAGATCCACAGCGGAACGGCTGCGAGCAGAAGCCAGGTGGCGATAGCATGAAAGACCATGGGAATTCCCATCAAACGCTGCTCAGGCGGTTCGTGCAAACAGTAAACCGCGCAAGCCGATCATCGCTGCTACTTTAGCGATTGACCGGCCAGCGTCAAAGGGAATGGTCCAGATAGTCGAAGGATCAGACGAAGCGGACGTCGACGATCTCGTAGGAACGGGCACCGCCCGGCGCGGAGACCTCGACGCTGTCGCCGGTGGTCTTGCCGATCAGGGCGCGGGCAATCGGAGAAGAAATGGAGACCTTGTTCTGCTTCACGTCGGATTCGACGTCACCGACGATCGTGTATTTCTTCTCTTCTTCTGTGTCCTCGTCGATCAGCGTTACGGTCGCGCCGAATTTGATGATGTCGCCGGACAGTTTGGTCACGTCGATCACTTCCGCACGCGACAGCTTGTCTTCGAGTTCCGCAATGCGGCCTTCGTTCAGGCTCTGTGCTTCCTTGGCCGCGTGGTATTCGGCATTTTCCGACAGGTCGCCATGCGCACGGGCTTCTGAAATTGCTTCAACGATGCGCGGACGCTCAACGGCGGTACGTTCCTTCAGCTCATCCTGAAGCATTTTGTATCCGGCGGAGGTCATCGGAACTTTTTCCATGGGTCTCAGACCTTCAGATTATTGGGTCCACCTTAATCACGGACCGCGCTTTGACAAAAACAAACCAAGCCGGGAAAGGCGCGCTTTCCCGGCCGGTCAACGTGTATATTAGCCTTAGCCGAAGTAGGATTGTAAAGGTCTTACTTCAAGGCTCCCCGCCTTGTGGGCGGCAATGCCTTTTGCCGCGGCCACGGAACCTGCAAGGGTCGTATAATACGGAACCTTGTTGAGGAGGGCCGCCCGGCGCATCGACCGGCTGTCGGAGATGGCTTGCGCGCCTTCGGTCGTGTTAAAGACGAGCTGGACCTCACCGTTCTTGATAGCATCGACGATATGCGGCCGGCCTTCAAGCACCTTGTTGATCTTCTTCACCGCGATACCCTGGTCCGCAAGGAACTTCTGGGTGCCGCCGGTGGCGATGATGGTGAAGCCGGCAGCTTCCAGATTGCGCACCGCGTCGACGACGCCGGCCTTGTCTTCATCCCGCATGGAGACGAAGACGGTCCCCTGGTTCGGAACGCCCGTGCCGGAGCCGATCTGCGACTTGGCAAAGGCCTTGCCGAAGGCGGTGTCGAGGCCCATGACCTCGCCGGTGGAGCGCATTTCCGGGCCGAGGATCGTGTCGACGCCCGGGAAACGGGCGAACGGGAAGACGGCTTCCTTGACCGCGATATGGTCGAATTTCTTCTCTGAAAGGCCGAAGGACGCAAGGCTCTCGCCTGCCATCACGCGGCTTGCGATCTTCGCCACCGGCACGCCGATGGTTTTGGCGACGAAGGGCACGGTGCGCGAGGCGCGCGGGTTGACTTCCAGAACGTAGATCTCGCCGCCCTTGATGGCGTATTGCACGTTCATCAGACCGCCGACTTCCAGTCCCTTCGCAAGCAACGTCGTCTGGCGCTTCAGCTCGTCGATCAGCTCCGGGCTGAGCGAGAAGGGCGGCAGGGAGCAGGCGCTGTCGCCGGAATGGATGCCGGCTTCCTCGATATGCTCCATGATGCCGCAGACGAAGACGTCCTTGCCGTCGCAGAGAGCGTCGACATCGACCTCGATCGCGCCGTCAAGATACCGGTCGAAGAGCAGCGGGTTGGTGCCGAGAACCGTGTTGATCTGGCCGGTCTTGTCGTTTGGGTATTTCGCCCGCACTTCCGCCGGGACCAGTTCCGGCAGGGTGCCGAGCAGGTAGGAGTTGAGCGCTTCCTCGTCGCGGATGATCTGCATGGCGCGGCCACCCAGGACGTAGGACGGGCGCACCACCAGCGGCAGGCCGAGCTGGCCGGCGATCAGGCGGCCCTGTTCGACCGAATAGGCAATGCCGTTTTCCGGCTGCTTCAGGTCGAGCTTGATCAGGAGCTTGTGGAACCGGTCGCGGTCCTCGGCAAGATCGATCATGTCCGGCGACGTGCCGAGGATCGGCACGTCGGCCTTCACCAGCGCCTGGGCCAGCTTCAGCGGGGTCTGGCCGCCGAACTGGACGATGACGCCGTGCAGGGTGCCGTTTTCCTGTTCCTTGCGGATGATCTCAAGCACGTCTTCGGGCGTCAGCGGCTCGAAGTACAGGCGATCCGAGGTGTCGTAGTCGGTGGAGACGGTTTCCGGGTTGCAGTTGACCATGATGGTCTCGTAACCCGCATCTTCCAGCGCGAACGCCGCGTGGCAGCAGCAATAGTCGAACTCGATGCCCTGTCCGATCCGGTTCGGACCGCCGCCGAGAATGACCACCTTCTTGCGGTCGGACGGATCGGCCTCGCAGGCCGGTTTGCCCATGAAGGGGGCTTCATAGGTGGAGTACATATAGGCGGTCGGCGAGGCGAATTCCGCGGCGCAGGTGTCGATGCGCTTGAAGACCGGATGCACGTCCAGCTTCTTGCGCAGCTTGACGACGTCGTTTGCTTCCAGGCCTGCAAGGCTGGCAAGCCGGGCGTCGGAGAAACCCATGGACTTCAGTTTGCGCAGGTTTGCAGCGTCCTGCGGCAGGCCGAGCTTGCGCACCTTGGCCTCCATTTCCAGGATGCCGGCCATCTGCTCGAGGAACCAGGGATTGATGCCGCTGGCCTCATAGATCTCGTCGATGCTCATGCCGAGGCGCATGGCCTGGGCGACGTTCAGAAGGCGCATCGGGGTCGGCGTTGCGACCGAAGCGCGCAAGGCATTCCTGTCGTCACCCTGGTCGAAGCCCGGAATGTCGGTCTCATCGAGGCCGTTGAGGCCGGTTTCTAGGCCGCGCAGGGCCTTCTGCAGGCTTTCCTGGAAGGTCCGGCCAATGGCCATGACTTCGCCGACGGACTTCATGGCCGTCGTCAGTGTCGGCTCGGAGCCCGGGAACTTCTCGAAGGCAAAGCGCGGGATCTTGGTGACGACATAGTCGATGGTCGGCTCGAAGGACGCCGGAGTGGCGCCGCCCGTGATGTCGTTCTCCAGCTCGTCGAGCGTATAGCCGACGGCGAGCTTGGCGGCGATCTTGGCGATCGGGAAGCCGGTTGCCTTTGAGGCGAGGGCGGAAGAGCGCGAGACGCGCGGGTTCATCTCGATCACGACCAGGCGGCCGGTGTCCGGATTGACGGCGAACTGGACGTTGGAGCCGCCGGTCTCGACGCCGATCTCGCGCAGCACCGCGATCGAGGCGTCCCGCATGATCTGGTATTCCTTGTCCGTCAACGTCAGGGCCGGTGCAACCGTGATGCTGTCGCCGGTGTGGACACCCATCGGATCGACGTTTTCGATGGAACAGATGATGATGCAGTTGTCCGCCTTGTCGCGGACAACTTCCATTTCATATTCCTTCCAGCCGAGCAGGCTCTCGTCGATCAGGACCTGGCCGACCGGCGAAGCGTCGATGCCGGAGCGCACGATCGTCTCGAACTCTTCCCGGTTATAGGCAACGCCGCCGCCGGTGCCGCCGAGCGTGAAGGCCGGGCGGATAATGGCCGGCAGGCCGATCTCGTCGATGGCGCGCATGGCTTCCAGGTAGCCGGCATTGCGGTCGTAGCCGATGATGCGGCCGTTGTCGTCGTGGATCGCCGGTGAGGAAGCGATGGCGGCGCGCGGGTTCTCCAGGCCGATGACATCCATAGCCGCCCGGAACTTTTCGCGGTCTTCCGCCTTCTCGATCACGTCCGCCCGGGCACCGATCATCTCGACGCCGAACTTTTCCAGGACGCCCATCTGTTCCAGGTCGAGCGCACAGTTCAGCGCGGTCTGGCCGCCCATGGTCGGCAGGAGTGCATCCGGCCGTTCCTTCTCGATGATCTTGGCCACCAGTTCCGGCGTGATCGGCTCGATGTAGGTCGCGTCGGCCAGATCCGGATCCGTCATGATCGTCGCCGGGTTCGAATTGACCAGGATGATGCGATACCCTTCCTCGCGCAGAGCCTTGCAGGCCTGGGTGCCCGAATAGTCGAATTCACAGGCCTGACCGATAACAATCGGGCCGGCACCAATGATCAGGATGGAGGAGATATCTGTGCGTTTTGGCATCTGGGCTCGCAGCTCGCAGCGGCCGTTCCGGATAGCGGGCCCGCTATTCGGTCTGGCTCGGACTTGAGGGTATGACAATGTTGGCTGAGCGCGTCTTATAGGGAAAAGCTGCGCAGGTGAAAACCCCGCCAAGCCGTGAAAGACGACCTTTTCCGTGCCAAAGGCACGACTTTATTCAGCTTCCGTGATTTCCGGCGGCAAAGGTATGGCACTCTGGCCGTCAAAGTCGCCGATTCCGTTGGAAAGCGCATAGCACGCAAGGCGGATGGATTTCGGTATATCGACCGGGCGGCCGTCACGGTTGCCCTTCTCGTAATACTGAATCATGCGCTTCTTCAGGCCGAGACGGTCTGCAGCGTCCTTCTGCTTCAGACCCAACGCCCGCCGCCAGTGTCGGAATTGTTGCGGGGTCATGCCGGCTGCGGCGTTTCTTGCTTTCGAATCGGCCATTTTGTCTTATTCCGGAACGGCTTGGTTTCCTGCGCCAGGCAGTGCGGCGCATGTCCAATGACCTCTGACACAAATAGCCTTGCTGCATTTTTGTCAATCGGGAAGTGCACAATGTGCTCTTTTTTGTCGCCCCCGCCGGATGAAGCCGGACTAAAAAATTGACCCGTTGGTCGAAAAATTGTTATCCTATTGCAATATTGCACTGCGAAGAGAAGTGCGATCGATTTGCCGCAGAAACGCAGGGAAAATTGGAAAGAGAACGGCGGTGGGCATTTCTCCTATAAATTGAATTGCTACTCAAGGCGGTAAAAAACACGTCTGAAACCGCGAAAAATGAGGTAATTTTCCCTATGTCCTACCTAGGGTATTTTGACAGATTGTAATAAACATCAGGGTTAAGACAAAAGTGTTTAAGTATTTTTTCCATTGCGGCTGCCGTGAGGTAAAGAAAATTTATTGTGGATATCCCAATTCAAGAAAAGTCTATTTATTAGATGCAGATTATCGATAATCAATATTTATATGCGTTTTGCCAAACTCAATTGCAAATAAACATTCATAGTTGTGGTTCCTTTCGAATTTGTTCTGGTTTTTGAATTTAGCAACACTGAAACTTCTGCGGAAAAGGAATAATAAATCCATTTTTTGCGTAGATTTTAACTGTCAATCCGGTGTAATACACGGATGCTTAGTCTCCTATGAGTTTGGCGTTGGGAGTTTCTGAAGCAGCAAGCCATGCGGTTTGTGCTGCGGGGGCTGTCATTGCAGTGCTAGTGGGACCTGACGACCCGGAGGTGGGACCGGGAAATCGGGAGTGCCGCAATACCCAGCCAGACTTGGAACAATAAAGACAAGATCGGGCTTATAAGTATGAACAATGTAGCTACTAAGATGGTCGTGGTTCCGGACATTGCCGGACCGGGGCAGGAAGTTGTCATGGAAGATCGCGCGCTTGCGATCTCCGAAATGTCCGAGCGGTTCGACGTGACCCTCCGGACCCTGCGCTTTTACGAGGAAAAAGGTCTCCTGAACCCGGTGCGCAAGGGCGCGCGCCGCTTCTACGGTGCACGGGACGTGTCGCGGATGCGTGTCATCCTGCAGGCCAAGAAGATCGGCCTGACCCTCGCCGAGATCCGCCGGGTGATCAAGCTGGTGGAAGGCACTTCCAAGCGCGAAGACCAGTACAAGGAACTGCAGGAAATCTGTAAGGCACAGCAGGACATCCTGGTTGAACAGAAGCAGATCCTCGACGAGCAGATTGCCGAAGTCGATCAGATCCTGGTCGCTTTCGACAGCCTCGTCCGCTAGAGCAAATCGCGTTTTGTCGGAATTGCTTTTCGCTGTCTGAAATCAGAGATTTCAACGCAAAAAGCAATGCAAGTTGTTTCCAGTTAAACGCGACACGCTCTAAGTAGCCCAGCCGGCACATTTAAAAACCCCGGCGTGCGCAGGCACGCCGGGGTTTTTGTGTCTTTGGATTTATTGAGCGCTTCAAAGGCTGACAGATCGACCGGCCTCAGGCTCAAGCCGGCTGTTTCGCGCTTTCCATCAGGTCGGTGAAGCGCTTGAAGAGATAATGGCTGTCGCGCGGGCCGGGGGATGCTTCCGGGTGATACTGCACGGAAAAGACCGGCTTGTCCTTCATGGCAAGACCGCAGTTCGACCCGTCGAACAGGGAGACGTGGGTCTGCTGCACGTTTTCCGGCAGGCTCTCCGCATCAACCGCAAAACCGTGGTTCATCGAGGTGATCTCGACCTTGCCGGTGGTGTGGTCGAAGACCGGATGATTGGCGCCATGGTGGCCCTGGTGCATTTTCATGGTCTTGCCGCCGAGCGCAAGTGCCAGCATCTGGTGTCCGAGGCAGATGCCGAAGGTCGGCACGCCCTTGTCGACGATGGTGCGGATGGTCTCGACGGAATATTCACCGGTCGCCGCCGGGTCGCCGGGGCCGTTGGAGAGGAACACGCCGTCCGGCGCATGGCCAAGCACGTCGTCGGCCGTGGCGGTTGCCGGCAGCACGGTTACATCGCAGCCGGCGTCGGCCAGCAGTCGCAGGATGTTGCGCTTGATGCCGTAGTCGATGGCAACGACCTTGAACTTGTGGTCTGCAGCTTCCCCATAGCCCTCGTCCCATTTCCAGGTGGTCTGGCTCCAGGGATGGGACTGGGTGGTGGAAGCGTCCTTGGCAAGGTCCATGCCGACGAGGCCGGGCCAGTTGGCGGCGGCGGCCTTCAGCGCCTCGATGTCGAAATTGCCGTCCGGGGCGTGGGCGATGACGCCGTTGGGCACGCCCTTTTCGCGGATGAGGGCCGTCAGGGCGCGTGTGTCGATGCCGCTGATGCCGATCAGGTTGCGGCTCTTCAGCCAGGCGTCGAGGTGTTTGGCCGCGCGGTAGTTGGCCGGGTCGGTGATGCCGGCTGCCAACACAACGCCACGGATGCCGCTGTCGGCAGCCATGTTGACGGTCTCGATATCCTCGTCATTCGTGCCGACATTGCCGATATGGGGAAAGGTGAAGGTGATGATCTGGCCGGAATAGGACGGATCGGTCAGGATTTCCTGGTACCCGGTCATGGCCGTGTTGAAGCATATTTCACCAACGGCCTGACCTGTGGCGCCCAGGCCCTGTCCTTCGATAATGCTGCCGTCGGAGAGCACAAGGAGGGCGGTCGCCGGGGTCTCGGACCATGCGTCTGCAGTCGTCATGTCTTGTTTCCAGATCTTGTTGGTGACATCATGCGCTGCAGGAAGGGCGACTGGGGCGGGCTGAAAAGCCTGCAAAAGGCCGTCTGCATTAAGCGCGGGACTCTATGGGAAGCGGCTTGGATCGTCAATATTGATCCTCTGAAAAAAGTTCTTTAAAATTCAATGGCTTGGCTGAGAAAATGCAAAGGGCGCCGAAACGCGCCTTGCCTCAGCGCGGCAGGGGTAGGGTGAACCATGCGCGAAATAATGCGCGACAGAATCAGCGCTGCCTTGAAGGCGGCGCAGGACGAGGGCGACAAGCGCCGCTGTGCGACGCTGCGCCTTGTCCAGACCGCGGTCAAGGACCGCGAGGCCTCTGCGCGCGAGAACGGCAAGGACGGCGTCAACGAGAATGAAGTGATTGAAATCCTTCAAAAGATGATCCGCCAGCGCGAGACTTCCGCCGTCGAATTTGAAAGCAGCGGCCAGCTGGATCTGGCCGAGCAGGAACGGGTCGAACAGGAGATCATCCGCGAGTTCCTGCCTGTGCAGCTGAACGACGAGGAAATGCGCACCATCTGCGAAGAGACCGTGAAGGAAATCGACGCTCACGGCCTGCGCGACATCGGCCGTTGCATGAGCGAACTGAAATCCCGTTATCCGGGACAGATGGATTTCGTCCAGGCCTCCTGCCTGGTGAAGGACATGCTGCGGGCGGATGCGGGCGGCCAGAACGGGAGCGGAACCAAGGAAAACGGTGGCGCTTGAGCCGGACGGCTCCCCCGACACGCCTTGCCGTTATTAACAGGCCATCCAGAGGCTGCCGGCAAAGGCCTGCGGCACTGGCATCCCTGTCGAAGACATTCTATTTTGGCGGATCGTCCGGCGGCAGCTTGCCTGTGTCCGGCCGCCTTTGCCATTTCCGTTAGACCTGGACCGACCTGAAGATCCATGCGTTTCGAACCGCGCCTTCTCGATGAAATCCGCGCCCGGCTGACCCTGTCGGACATCGTCGGACGGCGGGTGTCATGGGACCGGCGCAAGACACAGCCGGGGCGGGGCGATTTCTGGGCCTGCTGTCCGTTCCACCAGGAAAAGAGCCCGAGCTTCCACGTCGACGACCGGCGCAACCGCTACAAGTGTTTCGGCTGCGGGGCGTCGGGCGATCATTTCACGTTTCTGTGCGAGACCGAGGGACTGAGTTTTCCCGAAGCGGTCGAGCGCCTTGCCGGTCAGGCGGGCGTCGCGCTACCCGCGCCCGATCCGCAGGCAGCAAAGCGGGAGCAGAAGCGTGCGGGGCTTGCCGATATCTGCGAGATGGCGGCGCAGTTCTTTCAAGGCGAATACGCGGGTCCACGCGGCGAGGCGGCGCGCGCCTATACGGCGAAGCGCGGGCTGAAACCGGAAACCTTGCGCGAATTCCGTTTCGGTTTTGCGCCGGACAGCCGGGATGCCTTGAAGTCTTTCCTCAGTGCCCGCGACATTCCGGAAGCCGCGATGATCGAGGCGGGGCTTCTCATCAAGCCCGAGGACGGACGGCCCGCCTATGACCGCTTCCGCGGCCGGCTGATGATCCCGATCCAGGACGAACGTGGCCGGGTGGTGGCTTTCGGCGGGCGTACGCTGTCGCCGGAGGGGCAGCCGAAATACCTGAACTCGCCCGAAACGCCGCTCTTTCACAAGGGCATCATGCTCTTCAACGCTCACCGGGCGCGCGAACCAGCCTTCAAGGCCGGCGAGGCGGTCGTCGTGGAGGGCTATCTCGATGCGATCGCACTCTGGCAGGCGGGCATCCACCATGTCGTCGCCTCGCTCGGCACCGCCTTCACCGAGGACCAGATCGTGCGGCTGTGGAAGTTCGCACCCGAGCCAGTGATCTGCTTCGACGGCGATGCGGCCGGCGTTTCCGCTGCCCATCGGGCCATCGACCGGATCTTTCCGGTCCTCAAGAGCGGCTATTCCTTCCAGTTCTGCTTCCTGCCGGATGGCATGGACCCCGACGATCTCGTCAAGCAACGGGGTCTGGAAGGCTTTCACGGCGAGGTTGCCCGCGCGCAATCGCTGTTCGATGTCGTCTGGGACCGGGAAATCTCGGTGTCGCGGCTGGACACGCCCGAGCGCAAGGCCGCGCTGGAAAAACGCTTCGACGACCTGATCGGCACGATCCGCGACGAGCGGGTGCGGCGGCGCTACCAGCTGGATCTGAAGTTCAAGCTGTCGAACCTCTTCTTCGAACAGGCGCGCCAGCTTCGGCGCGGCGGCAAGAAGCAGGCAGAGGACCTTGGCCCCTTCGTCAAGGCGAAGGAAGGCGTGTCGGAGACCGACGACTTCGGTAACGAACGCCTGGTTCTGGGTCTTTGCATGCGGTTCCCGCATCTCCTCGACCGCTACTACGAGCGGCTGTCACGCCTGCCGCTGGAAAACGACCTCCACCGCAGGTTCCGGGATGTGCTGTGCCGGATCGTCGATGAGATCGAGGGAGCGCCCATCTCCGAACTGACGCGGGAATATGACGGGCCGTTGCGGGACCTGATGTACGAGATGATGCTGGAGACGATCGGCCTGCAGCAGCAGAAGGGGGCGGTGTTTTCCGTGCTGAATCACCGCTTTCCGGTGCTCAGGGCCAATCCTCCGGAAGATTTCATCGAGGCTGCCTACCTGCATTTCCTGGATGTGCTGGAACTCAATGCGCTCGAGGACGAATTGAGCTCGGAGCTTGGCGTTTCCGACGAGCAACTGGACGAGACCGCCTGGATGCGCATTCAGGCCCTGACGCAGGATCTCAGCCGGCGGCGCGAGGAATGTGCGCGGGACGAGCAGGAACTGGCGGAACGGGCCAAGAAGATCCGCCTGGCACCTCCGGTCGCTGTGGCCGCGCATTAGGCGGCTTCGCAACTGGGCGGTAAATCAGGCGTCTGTCCGGCAACAGTCGCTCAAACGCCTTCACGGCAGGCTTTCGGGCACTTCCTGAGCTGAAAAATCGCATTTTTTCAATTGACCTGTGACGAATCACACTTGCGAATCGTGTGAGCCGAGCTAAATAGAACCTTTGCAGCCCTCAAGCGCCGCAGCCTCAAGCCTGCTCGCGGCAATAGTCTTACAAATGCTGCAACCCGTATGAACACCTCTTCTCGCATCCGTATCCCGGATGCGGACTTTAAAGGCCGTGCGCTGCGTTGATGATCAAATCTGTCAATGTCGAAAAATGTACGGTTAATTGGGACTTAAGGGACACGGCTTACAAACCTGAGAGCACTGATTCTTTCAGACGCCGCCGCATCATCTGCTGGCGCGCTGGAAGTGAATTGGTCTGAAGCCGAACTAGGGCGCGGCGTGGCCGAAAAGGCCACGAACTGGAGCACGATATGGTAGCCAAAGCGACACAAGCAGACGACACGCAGGAGCAGAGCGCGGACGGTCCGGACGGTCCGCTGCTGGACCTGTCGGATGCCGCTGTCAAAAAGATGATCAAAGCCGCCAAGAAGCGCGGCTATGTCACCTATGACGAGCTGAACGAAGTTCTGCCTTCAGAGCAGGTGTCTTCGGAGAAGATCGAAGACACCATGTCCATGCTGTCAGACATGGGCATCAATGTGATCGATTCCGACGAGGCCGAGGAAGGTCCGGAGGAAGTTGACGGCGGCGAACTGGTCACCGCCACCACGACCGCGCTTGCCAAGGCCGGCAGCAAGGAACCGGCCGACCGCACCGACGACCCGGTGCGCATGTATCTGCGTGAGATGGGCTCCGTCGAACTTCTTTCGCGCGAAGGCGAAATCGCCATTGCCAAGCGCATCGAGGCCGGCCGCGAAGCCATGATTGCGGGCCTGTGCGAAAGCCCGCTGACCTTCCAGGCCATCATCATCTGGCGCGACGAGCTGAACGAAGCCCAGGTTCTCCTGCGCGACATCATCGACCTCGAAGCCACCTATGCCGGCCCGGATGCCAAGGCGGGCCCGGCCGTTGCCAATGACGACGTTGCCCCGGGTGAAGGCGGATCGTCCGAAAATTCGGGTGGTGCCTCCGAAGACACCGAGAGCGAAGACGGCGAAGGCGAGGGCGAGGATGACGACGACGAGTTTGAATCCAACGTCTCCCTGTCGGCCATGGAAGCCGAGCTGAAGCCGGGTGTCCTGGAAACCTTCGACAACATCGCCGACAACTACAAGAAGCTGCGCCGGCTGCAGGACCAACTGGTCGAGAACAAGCTGGCCAACAAGACCCTGTCTCCGAGCCAGGAGCGCCGCTACAAGAAACTGAAAGAAGACATCATTGTCGATGTGAAGAGCCTGTCGCTCAACCAGAACCGTATCGACGCCCTGGTTGCCCAGCTCTACGACATCAACAAGCGCCTGATGGGCTATGAAGGCCGTCTCCTGCGCCTGGCCGACAGCTACAATGTCGACCGCACCGACTTCCTGAAGCAGTACCAGGGCGCCGAGCTCGACCCGAACTGGCTGCGCAAGGTGGCGAACCTTTCCACCCGCGGGTGGAAGAACTTCATCGCCAAGGAAAAGGAAAACGTCCGCGAGTTGCGTCAGGAAATCCAGACGCTGGCAACCGAGACCGGCCTTGAAATCACCGAGTTCCGCCGCATCGTCGCGATGGTGCAGAAGGGCGAGCGCGAAGCGCGTATCGCCAAGAAGGAAATGGTGGAGGCGAACCTGCGTCTCGTGATTTCCATCGCCAAGAAATACACCAACCGCGGCCTGCAGTTCCTGGACCTCATCCAGGAAGGCAACATCGGCCTGATGAAGGCGGTGGACAAGTTCGAATACCGGCGCGGCTACAAGTTCTCCACCTATGCGACATGGTGGATCCGGCAGGCGATCACCCGTTCGATCGCCGACCAGGCCCGTACCATCCGTATTCCGGTGCACATGATCGAGACGATCAACAAGATCGTCCGCACTTCGCGCCAGATGCTGCACGAGATCGGCCGCGAGCCGACCCCGGAAGAGCTGGCCGAAAAGCTGCAGATGCCGCTTGAAAAGGTCCGCAAGGTGCTGAAGATCGCCAAGGAGCCGATCTCTCTCGAAACGCCGATCGGCGACGAGGAAGATTCGCATCTCGGCGATTTCATCGAGGACAAGAACGCCGTCCTGCCGATCGATGCGGCCATCCAGTCGAACCTGCGCGAAACCACGACCCGCGTGCTGGCCTCGCTGACGCCGCGCGAGGAACGCGTGCTGCGCATGCGCTTCGGCATCGGCATGAACACAGACCACACGCTGGAAGAAGTCGGACAGCAGTTCTCGGTGACCCGCGAACGCATCCGTCAGATCGAGGCCAAGGCGCTGCGCAAGCTCAAGCACCCGAGCCGTTCGCGCAAGCTGCGTTCGTTCCTCGACAGCTGATCTGCTTTCGGTCAATCTGATAAGATCAAAACCCGGCGGAAACGCCGGGTTTTTTTGAAGGCGGAGCTGGATCGACCGCCGATTTTGCTCAAAGGGCATTGTTTTGGCCATAATCGCCGATATGGACCGGCCGATGGAAGAGGAACCGACCGACGACCGGCGGCGCTTCGGCTGGGGCCTTGGTGCTTCACTTCTGCTGCATGGGCTGGCCGCGCTGATGCTGATCGGCGGGGTGAGCGGCCATGTCACGCAACCATTGACGGATACGGTCGAAGTGGAACTGGTGCCGCCGCCCCAGGCAGAGACCCAGCCCGAGCAGCCACAGCCCGAGCAACCGGAAACGCAGGAAGCCGAGACGCCCCCGCCGCCGGAACAGACCGAGCAGCCGCAGGAAGAAGAGGCCGCACCTCCGCCGCCTCCACCGCCACCCGCAGCAGAGGCCGAGACCCAGAAGCCGCCGGCAGAGGCGCTGGTGCAGGAAGAAGTGACGGAGTTCGGCGAAGAGGACACCGGGCAGCAGGGCGAGGACGATGTTCCGCCTGCCGCCTCGGCCGGAGCCGAGGGGACTGCGGAGCAACCCGGAGAGACCGAGGGTGGGCCGGAGGGGCCCGGAAGCGGCCCTGAGACTGTCGAGACCGCCGAGCAGGATGTGCCGGAAGACACATCGCATGAGACGGCCGAAGAAGAAGCACAGCCTGAAGAAACGCCGGAAGACGCGCCTGCCGAGGTCGCGAACCTGGAAGCGGATGCCGAAACGGAGCCGGAGGAGGCCTCCGGAACAGAGGCCGAGACGGATACAGGTCTTGGCGCGGAGATCCCGGCCGAAGATTTCGGTGTTGTCGGGCCGATCGCGACAGACAAGACGCCGTCGCCGAAACCTGCCCGCCGGACCGCATCCGCCGAGCGTCAGGAGCCGTCCCGCCAGCCCGGTGGCGGTGGTGGCGAGACCGGCGGGCCGCCGGCCGGCATGCTGGCGGCGCGTGAACTCTTCACCCGGGAAATCCTGGACGATCCGCAGGCGCGCACCGCCATGGGCGAGATGTCGCCCGGCCAGCGGCTGAATTTCCTCTGCATGACGGAGCTCCGAGCCCAGATTTCCTCGGTCAGCGCCCTGCCGCCCGAACTGCTGCCGTCCTTCCGGCCGCGGGGTGGTACCGTGCTGCAGCCGCAAAACGCCGCCTTCCGCAGTCTTGGCCGCTGGTTCGATGTCAACTTCCGCTGCGAGACGGACGAGGAGGTCAAGCGGGTGGAGAAGTTCTCCTTCAAGATCGGCAAGGAAATTCCGCCGAGCCAGTGGGGACAGCGGGGCCTGAGCGGATTCTAGGGTTTGTGGGGATTCACAAATCAGTATGAATGTGATTCACACTTTGGATGGATCGTTTTGTACTGACAGACGCCCAATGGGCGAAGATAGAGCCGCACTGCCTTGGCAAACCGACGGACCCTGGTCGGAGCGGCAGGAACAACCGCTTGTTTATCGAAGCCGTGCTTTGGATTGTGCGCACCGGCAGCCCCTGGCGTGATCTTCCTGTCATGTTCGGTAATTGGAGCACCGCCTTCCGGCGGTTCCGGGATTGGCGCGAGGCCGATATTTTCAAACGCATCTTCGATGCTCTGTCGGACGAACCGGACATGGAATACGCCATGGTGGATGCCACCATCGTCAAGGTTCACCGCCATGGTCAGGGCGCAAAAGGGGGACTCAGAGCCAGGCCATTGGCCGATCCAAAGGCGGTATGACCACCAAGATACTGGCCCTGACCGATGCCTTGGGTAATCTCGTTCGATTCCGCCTACTGCCTGGGCACCGTTTTGACAGCGTCGGCGTCGCACCGCTGATTGACGGTGTCGAGTTTGGGGCTTTGCTCGCCGACAAGGCCTTCGACAGCAATGCCATTATCGCTGAACTCGATGAACGCGGCGCCAAGGTCGTGATCTCTCAGCATTCCAGCAGAGCCATGCCACGAAAGATCGATGCAGAGATTTACAAATGGCGACACCTTATCGAGAACTTCTTCTGCAAACTCAAAGAGTTCAAACGCATTGCCATGCGCGCCTGCAAAACCGACCGCAGCTTCGAGGCATTTATTTATCTCGCTGCTGCCGTTATAAATTCGAGATGAATCCCCACAAGCCTTAGAGCAGGTCGCGAAAAAGTGGGTTCCGGCTTTTCGCAAAAAGACGTGCGTCAAAAAGAGATAATGCGGGTCACGTGCATTCAAATGAACGCGACACGCTGAAGACAAAGCTCTCGTCGAGGCGCACCAATTGTTGCCCGTTGCTTTTTTCCACTCCTGCTCAAACTTCTGAATAACCCTGTCGGGTGGAAGAGAGGTGAAAACGGGCACAAGTTCACTGTTGTGCATAACCACAACGGGTCCGGCACCTGGGACGGCCACGCCGGACGCCGGTGCTACTTGACCCCCAGAACCGGGAAAAAGGCGGCGCCCTGCGGGGCCGGCTGGATGGTGCCCTGCATCAGCACCTGATACCCGAGGGCCATGCCATAGTCGGGCGTGAAAAGGTCCGGACCGGCATGCGGCGCCGGTGTCAGCGTGGCCTCGCCCGGCTTGAGGTCGCTTCCGCGGATATAGCCGACCTGCACAACGAAACGGGTCACCGCGACAGGTGTCTCTCCAAGCTTGAAACTCTGGTAGGCGTGATAAGGAGAGGCAGGATTGGAAATGACGATTTCACCGGAAACCGTTTCTCCGGGGGCGAGCCGCCTGAAATAGGGCAGGTCGGGCGATTCCACCTTCATGCCGTTCGGAATTGCCATCAGGAATTTGCCGAGATAGAGCGTTCCATCGTCCTGGGGCATGACATAGGCAAGCTGAGGATCCACCGAAAGGCTTCCGCCCGCCGCTGACCGGTAGAGCAGATCGGCGACGTAAATGTCGGCCGGTTCCGTGTTGGTCACCTGGTAGGACATTGCAATATAGGCGGCTGTTATCGTCTTGATGGTAACGGTCAGCATGCACACGCTCCCGGTGGATAAAAATGCAATGGCCGCTCAACGAAGCAGCCCAATCGTTAGGCGAACCTGACCCTAGTAGTGCGGTCTCTGGTGTTCGTGGTCGTTCTTGCCGATGTTGTTGTCCTCAAAGTCCTGGCGGATCTTGTTTTCGGTAATTTCGTTGTCCTTGTATTCGCCGAGACCGACCGTCTGAATTTCGTAACCGGGTGCCTTGCGCTTGTTGCCGTCGGCGTCAGTGTATTCCACCTCGTTGCGCCCGTCCGTCGTTCCGTTGACATCGTGATAGGAGTGGATCAGTTCGTGGCCGAGGCCGATGGCCGGATCCCGGGTCTTCCAGTCGGCGGCGTTGAGCTTGTCCCTGTCCGGATCGAAATCGACAGTCGTGTTCGATCCGGGACCGGCCTTGTTGTTGGCCCTGTCATAAAGCCCGTCATTCCAGTTCTCGGCGTTTTCCGAGTTACCCTTGCCGGGTTCGGTCATCTTGATCGTGGTTGTCTTGTCGCTGGAATCGAGGGCCTGAAGCAGTTTCATGCCGGTTTCCGACTGGGCGAGCCGGTCGAGCGCTTCCATGGTTTTCTTCTTGTATTCGTCGGTTCCCTCGACCTTGATCGAGGACTGGCCGTTCTTGATCTTGTCCATGAGCGCCTGGCGCTTCAGGTCGGCGATCTGTTTCGGTGACATGCCGGCTGCACCACCTGCACCACCCCCTGCACCTCCGGCCCCGGCGCCATCCATGCCGATCAGAACGGTGAAACAGCCCGAGACGATCGCGCCGCCTTTAAGGGTCAGGTCCGTCATGCGGGCCGCCGGCATTTTTTCCACCAGTACGTTCCATGCCCCGGTGACGATTGGATCGCCGCCGGCAGGCGGCGGCGGGCCGACGCACACGCACATGTCTGTCACCCGCGCCTGCGGCAGCTTTCCGGTCAGGACCGTATAGGCACACTTGAATACAATTGGCGCAGGTACGCCCATGCACATGGGGCAGGTATGCAGGTCTGTAAGCCGGGCGGCGGGAAATCCAACCATTTCGCTACCAGTCTTCATTTAACACTGAGGAAATTTTCAGTCCGGCGGTCATTTTAGTCAATGACGGTGCGTCACACTTTTGCGCTTCCCGTGACGACGCATCAGTCTCGACCTGCGTCTTCTCTGATCAGCCGCCGGCGCAGCACGAGCATGCCGAGTGCCGGGGACAGCATCAGTACGGCGCTGACGAAAAAGACCGATGCGCCCGAGCGTGCAACGGCTTCCCGCGTCAAGAGTTCCACTGCGCCCGGCTCGACCAGCCCGGTGAAAACCGCCATCAGGCCGGTGAGCCCACCGCCGATGGCGATGCCGGCGGAGGAAATGGTCGGCAGGATGGAAGAGACGAGGTTCTGGTCCTCGCCCGAAGCCGTATACATCAGCGACCGCATCAGGATCTGGTTGCAAAGCCCATGCCCGGCCCCGGCAACAATGGCGGCCAGCGCATAGAGCGGCAGGGATCCGGCCGAAAGGGCGAAGGCGGTGAGGACCATGCCTCCGGCAATCAGGAAAGGACCGGTGGCCAGATAGGTAAGTTCCCATTGGCGCGAAGGAGCGCGCGAGGAGACCCAGGCAAACACCGTCCAGGAAAAGGCGAGACCGGCGGCAACGTAACTTGCCTCGGTGACACTGAGGCCCCAATAGACCTGACCGAAAGTGGTTACAAAGACCGCCCGGACGGCGGCAGCGGCGGAGATCAGAAAGACGATCCAGGTGCCGAGGCCAATGAGCGTGCCAAGCCGGAAGGCCTCCAGCGGGAAGAGGCGGCGGGCGCTGGCCGCGTCGAGCCTCAAGAGCAGCCCGGCCGCGACCAGCCCGGCGAGGATCGTGAGGGTGAGCGGCAGCGGCTGATGGATTTCACCGATCACCGTCAACAGGAAGATGCTGAGGCCAAGCAGCAGAAGGCGGAGCAGCAGGCGGGCGGTCTGCCGCGCGGGCCGATCTTGTCCGGCTGCGACAGGCCGGGCAGCTCCTGCGGGCAGGGCGGTGTTCATCAGAGCGAAAAGCAGCAGCACAAGCGGAATGTTGACAAGAAAGGCCGCGCGCCAGGACCAGAGTTCCGACAGAAGACCTGCGGAGACCGGCCCGATGCCGGCGGCAACCGCCCAGACACCAGCCAGCAGGGCAAAGATGCGCGGGGCGAGGGCGCTCGGGAAGAGGTCCGGGATCAGCGAATAGCAGAGCGCGATGATCATGCCCTCGCCGAAACCCTGCAGCGCCCGCCCGGCGATCAGTCCTTCCAGCGAGGTCGACAACCCGGCCAGAACCGAACCGCCCGCGAGTAGTAACGAGGCGAGCAGAAAGGGCAGGCGCGCACCGAAGCGCACCTTGGCGGCCCCGGTCAGGCACCCGGCGAGGATCGCCATCATCTCGAAGGAGGAAAACACCCAGTAAGCCCGGTCCTGGCCGCCGAGATCGCGAATGATATCGGGCAACACGGCGGTGGTAACGAAGCCGTTGATGGCATGGGAACCAACTCCGAGCATCAGCGCCAGCGTGCCGGCGGCCCGCTCGGGCGCAAAAAGGGAGGGGCTGGCGGGCACTTGCGCTGGCGAGCTGATCGACATGGGAACCTCAATAAAGAAAGGATTTTCTTTATATATGCGAGCGTAGAAAATAAAGAAAGTTTTTTATTATTTTATTTGGGTGGCGGGTCGTGTGCACGGGCACCTGCGGGGAAAGAGCGGATCTGTACCGAATGGAGGTGTCGTCTCCCGCACCGTCACCCCGGACAAGCGAAGCGCAGATCCGGGGCCTACTCGCAGCGCTACTTGTTGAAGCGCCGATTGTCTCCGGCGCCAGGTCGCAGCCGCTGGCACTCTGGCAATGAGTGGGCCCCGGCTCTCCCTCCGGTCGGCCGGGGTGACGCAGAAGGTGTCGGCAAATTTCCCCGAGTGAAATGGATTGAGAGGGGCGTGGAAGGAAGGTGCCGGGGAATATCGGGAAGTCCTGCCAGGAGGTACTAGGCGATCACAAATTACGAGGTTTCCTGGGTCACCGCTGGAGTTTGTGCCCGCGAAAGCGGGTTCGGAGTTGACAAGATTGCGAGAGGCGGCAGCGTGCTGCCATGGCCCGCACGAAATTGCGGGCAGGCCGTTTAGCTGTGCTGTCGCCTTCCTCTGTGTCACCCAGGACAAGCGAAGCGCAGATCCGGGGCCTACTCGCAGTGCGACTTGCTGAAGCGCCGATTGTTTCCGGCGCCAGGTCGCAGCCGCTGGCACTCTGGAAATGAGTGGGCCCCGGCTCTCCCTCCGGTCGGCCGGGGTGACGCAGAAGGTGTCGGCGAGCTTCCCTGAATGAGGTGAATCAAGGGGCTGTGTGCGGGCGGTTAGGAGAAAGTGCCCGAATTTCAGAGAGTTTTGAAGCAGGTGGTTGTATGCGGGTTGCGCCAATTCCCGGTTGCCGAGGGCCGTTAGGCTTGCAAAGGTATTTTCCTGACGCATCGGGGGCGCGGCATGGACTACCTGATCTTCGAGAAACCGGACGATGTCGGCAAATGGCTGATGGAGCGGCCGCCGGACTGGGCACAGGTGATTGCGGTTCGCGTGGCGCTGCGGGTTTTTCCGCTGGTGTTGAACGGAGTTTCAACGCCGGGAGACGAAATTGAACCGGAGCTGGTTCGAAACCTTGAACTTCAATCGTTCCGAGCCGTCTTCGTCTCCTGGGTTTCCTGCCTGAGCCGGAAGTCGGAACTGAGTTCTTTCACTGCTTATGAAGCGGCATCCAATGCAATAAATGCGATCAGTCGTACCGTTTCGGGGCAGGCGACGGTCGAATTGGCGGCCGCTGTTTCCGCCGCGAAGGCAGCCGCTTATTCAACGCATTTCGACATCGCCTCGGTGTCGGCTTCCGACATCGCGGAGGCGGCGAGCCTGGCCGCCGATGCGGCCGCTTCTTCCGTAGACCAGCCCGGTGCCGGTGAATTGGTCTTGAGGTCCGTTTCCGCAGATTGTCAGCGGCTTGCCGGTCAAATGAAGCCGGATGAGTTGATCCACCAGCCGATCTGGCCTGAAGAATTGCGCGAGAGCGCGCCGTTTCAAAACAACTTGCCGGAATGGTCCTTTCGCGCCTTTGCGGCCTTCCTCGGTAGCGATTGGGGCTCTACCGACGCCGGTGAACTGATTGGTGACTGGTACCAGTCTTTGGTGCCGTTGGAAGGCAGCGATGTTGTCAGTTCTTTCGGCTCGGAGGCAGACCTTGCAGTTGCTGTCCAGCCGCCCGAATTCTGGACGCCAAGCGAGGAGAGGGATGTCGAGCAGATCTGGAACGATATCGTTGTCCTGCGACAGGGTGGCACTCTGGAGCCGTTGCCGAAGCGCGAGAAGCAAGAAGTAACGTCGGAGAGCGAGGAAACCTCCTCAGCCCCCCCTATCCCGAGCCCCGAAAACATCCGCGTTGCCGTCCAGTTCGACCAATATGCCCGCACCGACGAACTCGGCCGCAAGCGCTTTGCCGAAATTCTGGCGACGCGGATCAGCGAGATACATGAGGGCGGAGGTCCCGACGGGCTGGCGGTGAACCTGCATGCGCCCTGGGGAGCGGGCAAGACGACCGTGCTGCACTTCATGAAGGGCTTTCTGGAAGATCCCGGCCTGCCGCCGGAAAAGCGTTGGGTGGTGGTGGAGTTCAATGCCTGGCAGCACGAGCATCGGCGGCCGCCCTGGTGGCCGTTTCTGCAAATAGTGAAGAGCCAGCTCTCGGATGGTTTGACCGGGCAGCAACGGCGCACGCGCGCTGGAGAGGTGCGGCACGCGTGGAATTTGTGGCGTTTCCAGGCGGACGCTCCGCCCTATGTTGCGCTTGGGCTGATCGGTGTGCTGCTCATGATGCTCTTTTGGGCCGGCAGCAGCGATGTCGCAAAGAACCTCGTCGGCACGGTGGGGACGGTCATAACCATATTCGGAGCGATTGCCGTTTTCTCCAGAAAGGCCTTCTTCGGCTCGGAGAAAAGCGCCAATCTCTTCCACGACTATGCCAGCGACCCGCTGGAAAAACTCTCTATCCTCTTCAAGGACATGATCGAGGCTGCGGATGCGCCGGTCTGCATTTTCGTCGACGATCTCGACCGCTGCAGCAACGACTTCGTGGTCGAGTTCCTGGAAGGCCTGCAGACCTCGTTCCGGCACCGCAAGGTCGCTTATGTGGTGGCGGCGGACAAGTTCTGGATCAAGACCAGCTTCGAGGACCGCTATCCGAGCTTCTGCGAGAAGACCGCCGACAAGACCCAGCCGCTCGGCTACCAGTTCCTGGAAAAGATCTTCCAGTTCAACGTGCCGCTGCCGGGTATGGCGGCCTGGAAGAAACGCTACCTGGAAGCACGCCTGGGGTTGGCAGGAACCGGGGACGGCGCCACCGGCTCTGGTGGATCTGGCGGTTCGGGGGCAGGCGGTACTGGAAACGGAACGGGCAACGGGACGACGGGCAACGGAACGACGGGCACGGGACCCGGCGAGCCGGGAACGGATACGCAGGAGAGTATGGACGACAAGGAAGTCGAGCGCCTGCGCGGTGAAATCCGCTCGACCCAACCCGGCGGTCTCACCCATGAAACGGTCCGCACGCTTTCGACTGGCGACGGCAGCGACAACCCGGCTTTTCAGGCAGCGCTGGCGCTGGAATACACCACCTCCAGGACCGCGCAGCGGGAGGCGGAGCACTTCCTGTTCCAGTATCTGGCGCTGCTGCCGGACAATCCGCGGGTGATCAAGCGCATCATCAACGCCTTCGGCCTGACGGTCGCATCCGCCATTCTGGAGCGGCAGTCGCTCGACTATGACGTTCTGACCCGCTGGACGATCCTGGAACAGTGCTATCCGGCGGTTGCCGATGAACTTATTCGCGATCCCGAGCTTGCCGATACGCTGCTGGCCGTCGAGGCGGACAAGCCACCTGCAAGCCTGCCGGCACCGCTCATTGCCTTCTGCGAGAAGAAGAATACCGTCAACCTGCTGAAAAGCGGTGAGAACCCCGTCCTTACCCAGGCCGTCGTCAAGCGATTGACCCGTGGGCTGGATGTTCCAGCACCTGTAATCTCCTGACCCCAAAGGAGGCTACTTTTCGTTTCGCGATCGCATCAGCCCTTCTTGTTGCCGGATTGGACGCTCGGAAGTTTTGCTCGTTTTGAAACGGTTTCGGTGAAGAACCGTAAACCGCAATCCCTGCTGCCTCTTGCGTGCCGGGAACGGGAGGGGCAAACTCGCGGCCAGATTGAAATGCCGCCCAAGCGAGGTCCCATGGCCAACAAACAGTCCAGGTTTCTGATCGATACCTATTTTGCGGCGTTCAATGCCGGCGATACCAAGAAGATGGAAAGCCTGGTTACCGAAGACCTGATCCACGACGTCAATCAGGGCGAACGCCGGGTCGGTAAGGACAAGTTCTGGTCCTTCAACGTTCACATGACGCGCTGCTACAAGGAACGGCTCTCCGACATCGTGCTGTTCGTCAATGAGGAAGGCACGCGGGCCGCGGCCGAATTCATCGTCCACGGCACCTATATCGATACGGACACCGGTCTGCCGCCGGCGAAGGGACAGACCTACAAACTGCCGGCAGGCAGCTTCTTCGAGATCCGCGACGGCCACATCGCCCGCATCACCACCTATTACAACCTTCAGGACTGGATCGACCAGGTGAAGGAAGGGGCGGGCGAAAAGGTGCCGGAAGAGGCTTGAGGCCTCGAAACCGCAGCCAGGAGATATGATAATTCCGGGAAAGGTCTGAGATAGGGCCGGTCCACGCCCTACATGTGGTTTGCAAGACAGACCTCATGGAGCAATCGGATGACCAGAAACGCACTTATCGTTGGAGCAGGGCCGGGTCTTAGCGCTGCACTGGCGAGAACATTTTCAGGCAAGGGCTACAGGGTTTCACTTGCTGCCCGCACTCCGCAAAAGCTTGAAGCGTTGTGCGCCGAAACGGGCGCGATTGCTTATGGCTGCGATGCGTCGGATGCGGGAAGCGTGTCGGCCTTGTTCCAGGCGCTGGATGAAGCCGGATCGGCGCCGGATCTCGTTGTCTACAATCCGAGCGGGCGTGTGCGCGGGCCGATAACGGATCTCGATCCGGATGCCGTGCGGGCAGCGCTCGATGTGACGGCTTTCGGGGCTTTCCTCATCGCGCAGCAAGCAGCCAGGCGCATGCTGGCGAAGGGCGAGGGCACCATGCTCTTCACCGGCGCTTCGGCGGGGATCAAGGGCTTTGCCCAGTCGGCATCCTTCGCCATGGGCAAGTTTGCGCTTCGGGGCCTGTGCCAGTCGCTATCCCGGGAACTGCATCCCCAGAACATTCATGTGGTGCATTTCGTCATCGACGGCGCGATCTACAATCCGGACCGGGATCCGCCCCTCAACGATCCGGACAAGACCCTGCATCCGGATGCCATCGCCCGGACCTATCTGGCCATGGCTCAACAGCACAGAAGTGCCTGGACAAACGAGATCGAGCTCAGGCCGCACGTGGAGCGGTTCTGACGAGCGTCGGCTTTCTTGTCATCTGAACACCGGCGCGGTGGGGGAAGCGCGCCGGTGCCATGCAACGGATTATTCCGCTGCGTCCGCCCGGGCTCCGAAGTGCCGGGCGAGGTCGTCGGCAAGATCCGTCTTCTCCCAGCCAAAGCCGCCGTCTTTCTCCGGTGCACGGCCGAAATGGCCGTAGGCGGCGGTGCGGGCATAGATCGGTTTTGACAGGCCAAGTTGTTCGCGGATGCCGCGCGGCGTCAGGCGCACCATCTCCCGAAGTGTGCTGCCAAGCGCGACTTCGTCGACCTTGCCGGTCCCTTGCGTGTCCACATAAACGGCAACCGGCTCCGGCACGCCAATGGCGTAGGCCAGCTGGATCAGGCACTTGTCGGCAAGGCCGGCCGCGACGACGTTCTTGGCGAGATAGCGCGAGGCATAGGCGGCAGAGCGGTCGACCTTGGTCGGGTCCTTGCCGGAGAAGGCGCCTCCACCATGGGGTGCAGCACCGCCATAGGTATCGACGATGATCTTGCGGCCCGTGAGGCCGGCATCGCCGTCCGGTCCGCCGATGACGAAGCGGCCGGTCGGGTTGATGTAAATGCGGTTTTCCGGAACGGACCAGCCTACAGGCAGCGCATGCAGGATGAAGGGGAGCACGGCTTCGTGCACCTCGTCCTGGCTGACGGTCTCTCCGTGCTGGGTGGAAACGACAACGGCGTCGATCCCGGCCGGGCGGCCGTTCGCGTAGCGCAGCGTCACCTGGCTCTTGGAATCCGGGCCGAGTCTCGGCTCGCGTCCCGACTTGCGTGCTTCTGCCATCGAACGCAGGATCTTGTGCGACAACAGGATCGGCGCCGGCATCAGCTCCTCGGTCTCGTTGCAGGCATAGCCGAACATGATTCCCTGGTCGCCGGCCCCTTCCTCTCCCTTGTCGCCCTCGTCGACGCCAAGGGCGATGTCAGCCGATTGCTGGTGCAGGCGGTTGATCACCTCCATCGTCTGCCAGTGAAAGCCGTCCTGCTCGTATCCGATGTCCCGAACGGCTTCCCGCACCAGATCCTCGACGCCTTTGAGCACCTTCTCCGGTCCCCGGACCTCGCCGGCAATCGTGACGTGGTTTGTCGTTGTCAGGGTCTCGCAGGCGACACGGGCCTGCGGGTCCTCAGTGAGAAAAGCGTCCAGTACCGTGTCCGATATCCGGTCGCAGACCTTGTCGGGATGGCCCTCGGAAACGGATTCACTCGTGAACAGCCAGGATTTCTGCGTCATTGCGCACTCCTTGATTTGGAAAAGGACTGAGGTTGGAACGAGGCGGTCAAGTCCCGGCCGGAGGCGGTCCGGCCGGGCAAAGGGAAGGGATCAGGCAGGCTTGCGGAAAAGCTGGATGCCCCAGGCGAGCTGGCCGGCATCGGCGGCCTTGACCCAGTTCATGAGGCCCTCGGCCATCTTGTCGAGATAGTCCGCCGAAGCACCTTCCTGGCGCAGCTTGTCGTAGTTGGCGAGCAGCTCTTCCCGAACGCGGAAATAGTGGTTGCGCAGCTGGCGGGCCAAGTCGCGCTGTTCGACCGTTTCAAAGCCGAGGGCTTCCGCGGCTTCGCGATAGAAGCGCATCGAGCCGAGGCTGTTGAGCTGGAGGCGGTCGTAGACCGGCTGCAGGGCAGCGGGGTCGGCATTGTCCGCCTGCATCGGGTCGGTGAAGATGAACATGCCGCCCGGTTTCAGGACCCGGTAGACCTCCTCGAGCACCTTCTGGCGCTGGTCGGAATGCAGGATGGCGTCCTGGCTCCAGACGATGTCGAAGCTTTCCGCCTGTTCGGGAATATCCTCGAAAACGCCATGGACGACTCGGATCTTGTCCTTGAACCCCTGTTGCACATTGCGATGCCGGTTGGTGTCGTTCTGGACGTCTGAGATGTTGAGGCAAACGGCGTCGCAGCCGGTCTCCCGGACGACCTTGCGCATGGCGCCGCCATACCCCGAGCCGATGTCCAGGACCTTGGCTTCGGCGTTCAGGTTGGGCAGCATCTTGACCATCTCGTCGATGGTCAGGTCCGAAGCTTCGCGGATGTTGCGGGTGGTGTCGTAGAGGCCGATGTGAAGATCCTGGCCACCCCAGACGATGCTGTAGAAGGTGTCGGCGTCGTCGCTGTCGTAATAGGTCTCTGCGACTTCCCGGATATCCTGCTTGCCGTCTTCGGACTGAACCCCGCCCCAGCGCACCAGATGCAGACTGGATTTTTCCGCGATGTGGATGAAGAAGTCCGGATCGCTCTCGGCAAAGGTTTCCTGAAAATCGCCATAGGTGCGCACGCGCTCGAAACCGGCTTCGGAGAGAAGGCGGCGCATGTAGTTCTTGCGGATCGGGCTCATGTTGAGCGTGAATTCCGCGCCGTCCGGAAAGGTGTATTTGAAGCGGGCAAGGCCTTCGTCGAGATAGTCCGGTTCGGCCTTCACCTTCTTGCCGGCATAATAGTATTTGTGCTTGCTGGAATAATCCTTGTCGTCGAGCATGGCGTCGTAATTGCGCTGGTCGATGATGAGGATGCCGTCATGCTTGAGCGCGGCATAAAATTCGGCGAGCGCACGGCGGCGGTCCTTCTCGTCATGCAGGTGCGTGAAGGAGTTGCCGAGGCAGATGATGGCGTCGTATTTGCCCTGGATGTCCCGGTTGAGCCAGCGCCAGTCGGCTTGCACGGACTTCAGGATCATTCCCCGTTTCTGGCCGTTCTGGAACGCCTTTGCGAGCATGGCCGCGGACCCGTCCGCCGAGGTGACGTTGAAGCCGGCGCGGGTGAGGCGGACGGAATGGAAGCCGGTGCCGGTGGCAACGTCCAGGACCGTTTCCTTGCCCCGGGCGCGCAGCACGTCCATGAAAAACTGGCCTTCGCTGTCGGCCCTTGCCTCCCAGTCGATCAGCTCGTCCCATTTTTCGACGAAGGCCATGATGTATTCACCGCGATAGAGGTCGGTTTCCCTATCCGCAATCGGATCCTGGCCATAAGCCTGTTCGTCCAGTTGCAATTCGGCGTTGGCGGCCAGCTGTTCTGCCTGCATGGGAATAGGTCTCCTTGTGTGATGTCGCGCGGCACGGGAAAGACATCAACGAGGACGCCGGCGCGCACGCGCTCATGCGCCGCCCGGAACAGGGCAGCGGAAATCGGAACTGTTCAGCTTCAAGTCCGGCAAAACGTGCAGCGGTGCACAGGACGGTATTCTGACGGTCCCTTGCGCGGGGGACCTTGTGCCGGACCATTTGGTGGCAGGCGCGCAGCAGCACATGGAGGCTGCAAAGAGCATCGGACCGGTTGAATGGAAACCTCAATCCGCTGCCGACTGACGAGCGCGCGCCCTTCAGCCAATCGGTGGCCGGACCTTAACAAACGCTCAGGTCATTACAACAGCTGGTGGCGGAATTTCCCGCTGCAGTGCGGAAAGTTGTGCGTAAGGCTCTGGGATTGAAAAGAGAATTTTTTTACAAAACTTTTCTGACAGGCGCTTTCCGGTTGCGTTGCGGCCTGGACACTCCGGGCCACAACTTGAACAGGTCGAAGCGTGTGGCCCGTTTGCAGGCAGTCCGGAACTGTGGCGCGCAGGCTTCAGAAATAGTCCGGATTGCGGGCAACGATCTGGTCGACCTGCTGCAATGTGCCGGAGAGGTGTTCACGCACCGCAGTCTCGGTCGCGGCAATGTCGCCCTTCGCGATCCCGTCGAGTATCAGCCCGTGATAGTGCAGGATGTTTGCCGGTTTGCCGGGATCGGGCAGGTTGAGATTGCGCAGGCGGTCGATATGGCCGGAACGCGACGAGACGAGCTGCCACAGGCTGGCATTGCCGACGGCCTTGAACAGGGACAGGTGAAAACGCCTGTCCAGCGCCGAGAACAGCTTGAGATCGCCATCCTCCAAAGCCGTTTGCTGCAGTCGCAGGATCTGCCGGGCCGGAGCGAGGGGTGTCTTGTCCTCTTTCAGGGTCAGCATGCGCGTCACTTCAAGTTCAAGGGACAACCGCAGAAACTGGGTCTCGCGCGCATGGTCGACGTTGATCCTGGAAACCTCCGTCTTGGATTGCGGATAAATCGTCAGAAGGCCTTCTTCCTCGAGCTTCATCATGGCGTCGCGCACGGGCGTCTGGCTGACGCCGTAATGCGTGGCGATATCGGCGCGCGAAAGGCTGAGGCGTGGCGCCAGTTCCAGGGAGACGATGCGGGCCCGCAAGGAATCCTGGATCTGCTGGCTGACGGAAATGCGCTTGAGCCGCTCGCCGTTGCCGCCGTCGACGCCAATTCCCGGGTCGTCCATCAGGTGAGCCAGCTCGACACTCATCTTGGTTCCTCTCGCTTGCGACACGATTCCTTTCGCCGGAACATATATCAGGCTTGCATCAAATGCACTAATATATTAATGCATCAGTAGTCGGGGGGAGGAGCCGCCCGCGCATTCGAGTGGAGGACACCATGAAATTTGCCACCGCTGCCCTCGCAGCTTCCGTCTCCGTCGTCGCAACGATGGCGCACGCGGAGACCTTCAACATCCAGACGTCGTTCAACGCCGGCGACTTTTCCACCCAGTATCTGACCGAAACCTGGTTGCCGAAGATCAAGGAGATGACGGATGGCCGCATCGAGATTGTCCTGACGCCGAACGGGTCTGTCGTGCCGGCCAGGGAAACGCCGGATGCGGTCGCTGCCGGTGTGCTGGATGGCGACTTTACCTCGGTGAACTACTTCGCCGGCCGGGAGCCCGCCTACGCAATCATGGGCGACCTGATCTCCGGCTATGACACGCCGCAGCAGATGCTCGGCTTCTGTAAGGATGGCGGCGGCGAGGCCGTGATGCAGAAGGCTGCCGACGCCGTCACCGGCGGCGAAGTGCATGTGGTCGCCTGCGGCCCCTATTCCCGCGAAGCCCTGCCGGCCCGCGTGCCGATCCGCACATTTGAAGACCTGGCCGGCAAGAAGATCCGCTCACCGGAAGGTCTGGCCGCGGCCGTCTTTCAGGCAGCGGGTGCATCACCCGTCTCCATTCCGTTCTCGGAAGTCTATGGAGCGCTGGAGAAGGGCATCGTCGATGCCGCGGATGCGTCCGCCTATGTGAACAACGATGCGACCGGCCTGCACGATGTCGCCTCCTATCCGCTCTATCCTGGCATTCATTCGATGCCCTCGATGCAGTTCACCATCAACAAGGCCAAGTGGGACGAGCTCAGCCCGGAAGACCAGACGGCCCTGCGCGACTGGTGGTACGAGGCCATGTTCGCCATGGTTGCCGAAGTCGACAAGAAGGACCAGGAACTCGCATCTCGCGATGCTGCCGGCGAGAAGATCGAGGTGATCAACTGGGCGCAGGAGGATCGAGATCAGTTGCGCGAGGTCGCCCGCAAGCAGTGGGAGGACTATGCCCAGAAGTCCGACCTCGCCAGGGAAGCGCTCGAGGCCAACATTTCCTACATGACCGAGATCGGTCTCTTCAAACAATAAGCGTTTGACGGACCGGCGCGCGCCCTTTCCGCACCGTGGAGGGAAAGGGCGCGCTGCCCGTCTGCCAGATCGACGGGGAGACATGATGAAACGCCTTCTGGCGAGCTACGCCGAGCTCATGGACCGTGTCAGCGTGTTCATAGGCCACGGTTGCTCCGTACTGTTTTTTGCCTGTATCGCGGTTTCCGCCCTGGAGGTGGTGATGCGCTACGGCTTCGACCGGCCGACCGTCTGGTCGACCGAACTTGCCATGACCCTGTGTGCGTCCGCCTGGGTGCTTGCTGTCGGTTATGTCACCGAACGCCACCGGCATATTTCCATCACCATGATCGAAACCCTGGTCAGCGCGCGCATCTGGAGGGTGATGCGGCTGATCCAGATGCTGATCGCTTCGGGCGCAGTGCTGGTTTTGACGATGGCTCTCTGGGACCCGATGCTGAAGGTCCTGAAACGCACCGAGCATTCCGGCACCGCGCTCAATTCACTGCAGCCGACCTACCTGAAGATCCTGCTTGTCGTCGGCTGCATGATCTACCTTCTGCAGCTTGCCGCCAACATCATTCGCTGGTTCCAGCACACCGAGGGGGAGATCACAGGTGGGCATTGAGATCATTACGCTTCTGATCGTCATTGCCCTTCTGGCATTGATGGCGCTCGGTGTGCCGCTTGGAATCACGACGCTGACTGTGTCGCTGGCGACCGCGATCCTCTATTTCGGCGAACGCGCCGGTTTCTTCATTGTCGCTGCCAATGTCGGCGAAGTCCTGCACAAATACGAGCTGATTGCCGTTCCCTTCTTCGTCTTCATGGCCAATGTCCTCGAACGATCAGGCATAGCGCAGTCGCTGTTCGACTCCATGGCGATCCTTGGCGGGCGGTTCCGCGGCTCGGTCGCCGTCCAGACCTGCGTTGTCGCGGTGGTTCTTGCCGCCATGTCCGGCATCATGGGCGGCGAGATCGTCATGCTGGGGCTGATCGCACTGCCGCAGATGCTGCGGCTCGGCTACGATCGCAAGCTCTCCATCGGCATCATCTGTGCGGCCGGGGCTCTGGCGACGCTTATCCCGCCGTCGGTCGTGCTGATCGTCTACGGTCTTGCGGCGCAGGTGTCGATCACCAAGCTCTTTGCCGCTTCGGCCGTTCCCGGCCTGCTGCTGGCGAGCCTGTTCATCATCTACATCCTCATTCGCGTACGCTTCAATCCGGCCCTGGCACCGATCTACGACATCCCGGAGACAGGCCTGCCGCTGTTCCAGCGCGTGAAGTTTCTCAAGGGTGTGGTGTTGCCCGGTCTCCTGATCGGCGCCGTGCTCGGAGTGATCTATTCCGGCATTGCCACCGTTACGGAGGCAGCGGCCGTCGGTGCCGTCGGCGCGCTGGTCGTGGCGGCAATCCGCAGCGAGCTGACCTGGAAGATGGCCCGCGACGCGATGCGCCAGACGGTGCTGACCGTCGGCTCGATCATCTGGCTGGTGCTGGGAGCCGTCTCGCTGATCGGTATCTACAACCGCATCGGCGGCGGCGAATTCCTGCGCGGGCTGCTGACCTCGCTGGATATTGCGCCGATCATGGTCATCGTCGTCATGATGCTGATCGTCATGGTGCTCGGCACCTTCCTGGAGTGGATCGCGATCATCTTCATTACGGTGCCGATCTTTGCGCCGGTCGTGGTCGATCTCGGTTTCGACCCGGTCTGGTTCGGCGTGCTCTTTGCCATGAACATCCAGATCTACTACCTGTCGCCGCCTTTCGGTCCGGCCTGCTTCTTCCTGAAGTCCGTCGCTCCAAAGGACATCCAGCTGCAGGAGATCTTCGCCGCGGTGCTGCCGTTCATCGCATTGCAGGCGGTGGGGCTGTTCCTAGTGCTGTTCTTCCCGGACCTGGCCCTTTGGCTGCCGAACCTGCTGGATTGAGGAGGGTGAGATGAAACCCAGTGATCAGGATCTGACCCGCCAGGACGAGGACATCGCCCGCGGAGACTTCGACGCGGAAGAACGCCGCGACGACCGGTTCGGCAACTGGCCGGAAGTTGCCGGCCTCGTCTTCACCCTCTTCGTCGTTTGGCTGACTTTCGCCTTCACCGGATAACAAACATGACGCACAAAGCCCCAAAAGATCTCCGGTCCGCCCGCTGGTTTGCTCCTGACGACCTCAGGAGCTTCGGCCATCGCTCGCGCATGATGCAGCTCGGCTACTCGGAGGAGGACTTCCGCGACAAGCCTGTCATCGGCGTGCTCAACACCTGGTCGGAGCTCAACACCTGCCATGCCCACTTCAAGGAGCGGGTGCAGGATGTGAAGCGCGGTGTGTTGCAGGGTGGCGGGTTCCCGGTCGAGATGCCGTCGCTGTCGGTCGACGAGAGCTTCACCAAGCCGACGTCGATGCTCTACCGCAACATGCTGGCAATGGAGACGGAGGAAATGATCCGCTCGCATCCGCTCGACGGCGTTGTGCTGATGGGCGGCTGCGACAAGACCACGCCGGGTCTTATTCTGGGTGCGCTCTCGGCCGGGGTGCCGATGATCTACCTGCCCGCAGGACCAATGTTGCGCGGCAACTATGCCGGCAAGATCCTGGGCTCCGGCTCGGATGCCTGGAAATACTGGGACGAGCGGCGCGCCGGCAACATCACCGACGAGGAATGGCTCGGTATCCAGGGCGGCATTGCCCGCTCCGCCGGTACCTGCATGACCATGGGAACGGCGTCCACCATGACGGCAATCGCCGACGCCATGGGGCTGACGCTCCCCGGCGCCTCATCGATCCCGGCCGTCGACAGCGGCCATCAGCGCATGGGGGCCGATTGCGGCCGGCGGATCGTCGAGATGGTCTGGGAAGACCTGACGCCGGACCGGATCGTCACGGATGCGGCCTGCCGCAACGCCGCCGTCGTCGCCATGGCAACGGGATGTTCCACCAATGCCGTCGTGCATTTGATCGCCATGGCCCGCCGGGCCGGGGTGGACATGACGCTGGACGATCTCGATGCTCTTGGCCGGATCACGCCACTGATCGCCAATGTCAGGCCGTCCGGCAAGGACTACCTGATGGAGGATTTTTTCTATGCCGGTGGCTTGCGGGCGCTGATGAAGCAGATTGAGGACCGGCTGGAGCTGGGGGCGTTGACGGTCACCGGCAAGACCCTGGGCGAGAACCTGGAAGGCGCCGCGGTCTATAACGACGACGTCATCCGTCCGCTTTCCAATCCGGTCTACGAGGAAGGTTCGCTGGCGGTGCTGAAAGGAAATCTCTGCCCGGACGGAGCCGTGATCAAACCGGCGGCCTGCGATCCGAAGTTCCATTTTCACGAAGGTCCGGCGCTGGTCTTCGACAGCTATCCGGAGATGAAGGCCGCGATCGACGACGAGGATCTCGACGTCACACCCGATCACGTGCTGGTGCTGCGCAATGCCGGTCCCCAGGGCGGCCCCGGGTTTCCCGAATGGGGCATGCTGCCGCTCCCGAAGGCGCTGATCAAGAAGGGTCATCGCGACATGCTGCGGATTTCAGACGCCCGCATGTCCGGAACGTCCTACGGTGCCTGCGTGCTTCACGTTGCGCCGGAAAGCTATATCGGCGGGCCGCTGGCGCTGCTGAAGACCGGCGACACCGTGCGGCTGGATCTCGCGAACCGGCGTCTCGACATGCTGGTCGATGATGCGGAACTCGCGTCGCGCAAGGCCGCCTGGCAGGCGCCCGAGCCCCGCTATGAGCGCGGATACGGCTATCTCTTCCAGCGCCATGTCACCCAGGCCGACAAGGGCTGCGATTTCGACTTCCTGCAAACCGATTTTGGCCGGACTGCCGGCGAACCCGACATCTTCTGAGGATCAAATGAGCGACTACATTCTTACCGAAGACACCCGCGCGAAGCTGAAGAAGGTTTCGACGGCTTCCATCGCGACGGCACTCTACAAGCGCGGTCTACGCAACCAGTTCATCCAGGGTGTGGTACCGGTCGCACCGAAGTCCGAGAACATGGTCGGCCAGGCCTTCACGCTGCGATACATTCCGGCGCGCGAGGACCGCAACCCGATCACGGTGTTCCGCAATCCCGACCACCCCCAGCGCGTTGCCGTCGAAACCTGCCCGCCGGGGCATGTGCTGGTGATGGACGCGCGCAAGGACGCGCGGGCGGCGACCGCCGGGTCGATCCTGATCACCCGGCTGGCGCTGCGCGGTGCTGCCGGCGTCGTCTCCGACGGCGGTTTCCGGGACGCGGAAGGCATCGGCGCGCTGGACATGCCCGCCTATTACGCCAAGCCGTCGGCACCGACGAACCTGACCCTGCACGAGGCGCTCGACATCAACGTGCCGATCTCCTGCGGCGACGCGCCGGTCTTTCCGGGTGACGTGCTGGTTGGCGACAAGGACGGTGTCATGGTGATCCCCGCCCATCTCGCCGACGAACTGGCCGACGAGTGCAGCGGCATGGAAAGCTTCGAGGACTTCGTGCTCGAAGAGGTGAAGGCCGGTACCCCGATCATCGGCCTCTATCCGCCGACGAAGGATGAGAATCTGAAGAAATACGAAGCCTGGCGGCAGAAAACCGGGCGCTGACCCAGCATTGAATCAGGCAGGATCGGCATAGGACGAACTCACTTTTCTGGTGAGTTCGTTTACCGGATGAGCTTGTCCACGAGATCGATGACCTGATCAACCGCATCATCGACGACGGGGCGCCCGTCACTGTATTCGTATTGGGCGCTCAGAAATTTTTCAGGGGTCGAATAGACATATTTCCGACCCTGCTTCTTCTTTTCGATCAGACCCATGCTGACCAGTTTGGACAGTTTCCGGGTGGCGGATGTCATTGATATTCCGACTTTTCCGGCTACGTGGTCCAAGTCGCACTCTTCCGATCTGAACTCCGCGACATAGACGGCTTCGCGCACCAACATCTCGTCGATCGTCAGGCCGGGCGAAATGTCCATCAGAATTTTCGTGATTGATGCATGGAGCTGGACAAGCAGTCTTGCCCGCAAGAGCCTGCGTTCATCGTTCCCTTGAGGCAGATTCAGTTTTACGGGCGTCCGCATCAATTCCTCCTCGAATTCGTCAATTCGGCGAGTTCAAATCGTACCGTCATTTTTCAAGCTTGCGATTCCGCCGGGAGAATATATCTCGCAGAAAACAATAAGGAAGACTTGGTAATCAACGCGGGTGGGGCCCTGTTCCAGGTCTTTCAGATCAGCCGAGGATGGGCATTCAATCCCGCTGATCCAATTTCCGGCGCTTGCTTGAGCCGTCTGCTCCCACTGCAGGCTGGTGAGAGCACCGGAACTGCGCCCGGCAGAATCGCTGACGACGTTGCGGGAACCGTAAGTCCAGCGGTTTCTGCCGGGCTGCACATTTTCTCACGAGCAAACGGGCGAAGGTTTCGAGGACTGCCTCAGCGTGCCGGCATGCCTTTCGCCCGGAAATGCCGCTTCTGGGCCGCAATGCGGAACTGGGCGTTGGCGGCGCCATAGCCCCTGTAACCGCCGCGCCGTTCGACGATCTCGAAGAAGAAGCCTTCGCCGTAGGTCGGGCTGTAGATCTGGAAATATTCTCCGGTCTCGTCCCGGTCATAAAGAATGCCGGAGCTTTTCAGGTCTTCCAGAAAGTCCTCGTCGAGACCGAAGCGGGCATCGAGGTCGTCATAGTAGTTCGGCGAGATCGCCAGCGGCGTGAAGCCGTTCGCCTTCAGGGCCTTGACCGTCCGGAAGATATCGCCCGTCTCGAAGGCGATGTGCTGGACGCCGGAGCCGAAGCCTTCCGCAATGAAGTGACCGGCAAGGGTCTTGCGGTTTTCCGCGCCGTTCAATGTGATGCGCAGCGAGCCGTCGTTGTTCTCGATCGCCTGGCTGCGCACAAGACCGGCCGGGTCGATGACATCGACCATGGCGGTCTTCTCCGTGTCGAAGATCGACCGGTAGAAGAGCAGCCAGGTCAGCATCTCGTCGTAGTTCATTGTCTCGGCGAGATGGTCGATGCGGGTGAGGCCCGCATCGCGCGACCCTGATGTCTGCTCGACCGGTGCGAATTCGATCTCCCAGACCCGCGAGAGATCCTTGCTGCCGTCGATGAAGTGGAGAACGCTGCCGCCGAGGGCGCGGATGGCCGGGATCTTCAGTTCGCCCGGTCCGACCGGCTGTTCGAACGTCTTGGCACCGAGGGCCTCCGCCCGGGTAACGGTCGCAGCGGCGTCGGCAACCTTCAGACCGATGTCACAGACATTGGTGCCGTGGGTGATGTAGGACGCGTGGGCGAAGCCGCGCGGGTCGGTGTTGATGACGATATTGATGCCGCCCTGGCGCCAGAGCTCGACCTCCTTGGAGACATGCTTGCCGGCTTTATGGAAACCGAGCGTCGTCAGCATGGCCGCGAGATCACTCGCTTCCTTGCGGTCGGCAGCGAATTCGACAAACTCGATCCCGGCGACCGGCACCCGGTCTGGCATGTCGGGCACGGAGATCTTTATCCCTGGTTCGGTTCGTTTCACCTGGTCCATCAGGTAGAGCAGTGAGCGGTAGCCGTCGACGGCGATGGATTTCGGCGAACCGCCCCGGAACTGATCGTTGAAGATCTCAAGGGACAACACACCGTTATAGCCGGTCGCTGCGACGGCGCGCATGAAGCCGGTGACATCCAGATCGCCTTCGCCGGGCATGTTGCGGAAATGGCGGCTCCAATAAAGGAGATCCATGTTGAAGCCCGGCGCATCGGCGAGTTGGACAAAGAAGATCTTGTCGCCGGGAATGGCTCGGATCGTGTCCGGGTCGGTCTTGCGCGACAGCGTATGGAAGGTGTCGAGGATCAGTCCGACGTTGGCATGGTCTGCCCGCCGGACGATTTCCCAGGCATCGCGGTGGTCGTTGACGAAACGGCCCCAGGCCAGCGCTTCATAGCCGATGCGGATGCCGTACTGCGCGGCAAGGTCTCCGAGCTGGTTGAGGTCGTTCGCGGCACGGTCGATGCCGCCAAGAGCGATAGGCGAGACATTGGAGCAGATCAGCACCAGATCGGCGCCCATTTCCTGCATCAGCGCAAACTTGCGTTTTGCCCGCTCGAAGGCGCGGCTGCGCTGCGGCTCCGGCATGCCTTCAAAGTCGCGAAAGGGCTGGAACAGGCTGATTTCAAGGCCGTGGTCGCGCACCATCTGCCCGACATCCTGCGGGCTGCGGTCGAAGGCGAGGAAATCGTTCTCGAAGATCTCCACGCCGTCGAACCCGGCGGCGGCAATGGCACTGAGCTTTTCGGCAAGGTCGCCGGCGATGGAAACGGTGGCGATGGCGGTTTTCATGGTCGCGCTCCGAAAGTCAGTAGCCCATCACGCGGGGCAGCCAGATGACTGTTTCCGGCACGAAGGTGAGAATGATGAGCACCAGCACCTCAACCGCGAAGAAGGGCAGGATTGCCCAGGTCAGCCTGGCCATGCCCACCTGGGCGATGCCCTCGGCCACGAAGAGACAGAGGCCCAAAGGCGGCGTGATCAGACCGATCATCAGGTTGAAGATGACGAGGATGCCGAAATGGACCGGGTCGACGCCGAGGCTGACGGCGATCGGGTGCAGGATCGGCACCAGCACCAGCATGGCGGCGATGCCTTCCAGGAACAGACCGACGAAGAGGAACAGCAGGATCGTGGCGATCAGGAAGGCGGTCTTGCTGTCGACATTGGTGAGCACCCAGTCGGTCAGCATGTTGGGGACCCGGTTATAGGTCAGCAGCCAGTTTGCGGCGGAAACCGCGGCGATGATGATCAGAATGACCGAGCTGTCGCGCATGGCTTCCGCAAAAAGCCGGGGCAGGGCGGCAAACCGGATGTTGCGGTAGACGAAAATGCCGAGGAACAGCGCATAGGCGACCGCGAAGCTGGCGGCTTCCGTCGGCGTGACGATGCCGAGCAGGATGGAGCCGACGACAAAGACCGGCATCATCAGCGGCAACAGGCCGCCGACGAGGGCCTTGCCGGCAGGTTCCGCCGTCAGGCTGCCTGCCTCGTGGCCATGGTCGACTTTCACCGTCAGCATGACGAAGACCGAGAGGAAGATTGCCAGCAGGATGCCGGGGACGATGCCGGCCAGGAAAAGGGCCGGTACCGAAACGCCGGAGACGATCAGGGCGTAGATGATCACCGGGATCGACGGCGGTATGATCGGTCCGATGACAGAGGAAGCCGCCGTCAGTGCCGCCGCGAAGGGACGGGAATAGCCGTGCTTTTCCATTTCCGGAATGAAGACGCGGCCGAGCGCGGAGGTGTCGGCGACCGCCGAGCCGGAAAGCCCTGCGAAGATCACCGAGGCCCAGATGTTGACGAGCGCCAGCCCGGCACGCATGCGACCTACGAGGACATTGGCAAAGGCGATGATGCGGCTGGTGATGCCGCTCTCGTTCATGACCTCGCCGGCAAGCACGAAGAGTGGGATGGCAAGTAGCGGGAAGGAGTTCATGCCCTTGAACATTTCCGTTGCCACGACGCGCAGGGAATAAGGGGGTTCACCCATTCCCATGAAGACGAGCAGGGCGGCGATGATGGCAAGCGCGATCGGAACGCCGACGGCTAGGCCGATGAGAAGGACCGCGTAGATCATGCTGCTGCCGCCTTGAAAGAGGAGATCCGTTCGATGAACTTGAGGAGCGCTGCGACGGCCAGCATGGCCCCGCCGATGGCAATGGCGTATTGCCAGGTTCCGACCTTCGCGACCCAGACAAGAGCGTCGATGCCCGTCACATCGGCGAGCCAGGTGCCGGCGGATTTCAGTCCGGATGCATCGATATTGCCGCGCCGGCTGGCGAAGGCGTGGCCGGAAATGGCAAGGGCGATGCCGGAAACGCAGCTGACGATGTCGACGGCCGCAAACAGCCTTTCGCGAAAACCTCCGGGCAGGAAATCGATCAGGACGGTGAAGCGGATGTGCCTGTCCTGGAGATAGGCCAGTGCCAGGCCGAACATGACGCCGTAGATGGTCAGGTAGATCGGCAGTTCCTCGCCCCAGGAAACCGACTGGCCGACCGTGTAACGGCGGAGCGAGTTGACGAAGATGATGGCGAAGACGAGGGCCATCGACAGGCCGCATCCGAACGCAAAAAAGCGCCGGGCAAGATCATTGACCGTTTTCATGTTCCAAAGTCCCGGTAGGCCCCGGGCGAATGCCGCCCGGGGTCTTTTCGTGGATTAGTTGCTTGCGGAAGCGACGGCTTCCTGTAGGCGGTCGATCCAGACTGCGTCTTCGCCCAGTTCGCCGCGCAGATATTCAACCACAGCAGGCTGCGCCTTTTCAGCAAAGGCCGCAATTTCTTCCGAAGTCGGAGAATAGACCTGCATGCCTTCGGCCTGAACCTTGTTGACGCCGTCAGCGGTGCTCCACTGCTGGATTGCGCGGCCCATGGTGCCGGCAACGCGGGCCGCACGGGCAACGACGGCCTGCTCGGCCGGGCTCAGCGAATTGTAGAATTCATCCGAAATCACGATGAAATCGGCGGCGTACACATGGCCGTCAAGGGTCATGTATTTCTGCAGCTTGTGGAGACCGTTGTTGTAGATCACGCCGACCGGGTTTTCCTGGCCGTCGACAACACCGGTCGACAGCGCGTTCGGCAGTTCGGTCCAGGCGATCGGGGTCGGCTCGCCGCCAAGGCCCTTCACCATTTCCACATAGAGCGGGATCGGCTGCACGCGGAACTTCAAGCCTTCCATGTCGGCGGGTGACTTGATCTCGCGGGTGCCGTTGGTGAAGTTGCGGAAGCCTGTTTCGCCGTAGGCAAGCGTTCTGAGGCCGGTCTGGGCAAGGCAATGCTCGGCCAGTGCGTCACCGAATTCTCCGTCCAGAACGTCCCAGGCAATGGTGGCCGAGGAGAAGGTGTAGGGAATGTCGAGTACGGACGCCGCCGGGCAGGCCTTGGACATGGCGCCGGAAACCAGCACCACCTGGGTCAGGTTGTCCTGGGCCTGTGCGACCAGTTCGTCCTCGTTGCCGAGCGCTCCGGCCGGAAACAGTTCCACCGTCAGATCGGTTTCGCCTTCGACGATGTTCTTGAAGATATGGGCGGCGGCGCCCTTCTTGGAACCGGTCCAGTCGTCCGGGTCGACATGAGCGACGCGGATAGTCTGGGCCTGAGCGGTGGCGGCAAGGCCAACGGTCAGGATGGCAGTTGCTGCCAGGCTGGATAGTTTGAAACGCATGACTTCCTCCCGTTTGCGTAACACTTTCAAATCGATCAGTTTTTCCGCTTCCGAACAGCCGGAAGCAGGCCGACCTAGGCGTCCGCGGTCTCCCGCGGAATTTCATCGAAGGCGTCGAATGCCGCCCTCATTCTTTGAGGGTCGGCGTGCCGGCCCGTGAAAAGTTCAAATGCGCGAACCGCTTGATACACCGCCATGCCCGAGCCTGGCAGGACGCGGCATCCAAGCTTTCGCGCCCCCGCCAGGAGTTCGGTTTCCAGCGGGAAATAGACAATGTCGGCGACCCACATGTCGGGCCTCAGGAGAGCAAGCGGGAACGGTGTTCCCGGCGTCTTGGCCATTCCGACGGGGCTTGCGTTGACAATGCCTGAGAGATCGGCGCAGGCGGCGTTGTCGATGACGGTAACAGGCGTCACCGTTATGCCGGGACGGTTGGCCTCGACCTGGCCGGCAAGCTTTTTTGCGCGTGAAGTGTCCAGATCGAACAGCTTGAGGTGCCGGACACCACAATCCGCCAGCGCGTGCGCGACGGCGACACCGGCGCCGCCCGCGCCGATCAGCAACACCGTCTCCACGGAGGCTCCCGTCATGTTCTGGCGAAAGCTTTCCGCAAACCCCCAGAGATCGGTGTTGTGGCCGATGCGTTTGCCGTTCCGGAACACGATGGTGTTGACCGAGCCGACGGCTGCCGCGTTGGGCGACAGCTCGTCGAGCAGCGGGATGACGTCCATCTTGAACGGAAAGGTAACGTTGAGACCGTTGAAGCCGGTCATCTCGGCCGCGTGCACAATAACTTCAAGGTTCTGTTTGTCCACGGGAAGCGTGTCGACATCGATGATGCGATAGACGCCACGAAGGCTCTGGGACGCCGCTTCCGCCATGTGCATTTCGGGCGTTCTGGAACGTGCGATGCCACGTCCGATCAGCCCGGCCAGCACGATGTTGCTTGCAGCTTTCACCCAGGTTCCTCCCGAGAAACCTTGTTGTTCGAGTTCCCTTGCCGGGACTTTTCCTGACGGAGATCGTGTCTCCTTGACGCTAAATTGTACTAACTAGTTAATTCAGTCAAGTGAAATGTACCAGTCGGTTAATTTACGCTGGCGCGAGACGCCCAGCTGGGCTAGAAAAAGGCATGTCGATCAATGAGAAAGAGCAGCCGGAAAAAAATTCGGCCCGGGCCCGCTGGAAGCAGGATCCGGAGGGGGTCAAGGCCAACATTCTGGCGGTGGCGCTGGAGGAGTTTTCCACCAACGGCCTGTCGGGCGCCCGCATGGACGAGATCGCGGCCAAGACAAAATCGTCAAAGCGGATGATGTATTACTACTTCGGCGACAAGGAGAGCCTTTACCTGAAGGCGCTGGAGGCTGCCTACAAGAAGGTTCGCCGCGGCGAGGAGCAACTGGAACTCGACCACCTGCCACCCAGGGAAGCGCTCGAAAGGCTTGTGGAATTCACCTTTGAGCATCACCGCAACAACCCGGCCTTCATCCGCCTCGTCATGATCGAGAACATCCATCACGGCCGCTATCTGGAGCAATCGGACGAGATCAAGAGCCTCAACGAGGCGGCGATTTCGCAAATTGCCGGTATCTATTCCAAAGGTGTTGCCGAGGGTATTTTCCGCGACGGGCTGACGCCGTTGCGCATCCACTGGCTGATCTCGGCGATGAGCTTTTTCAACGTCTCCAACGCCACCACCTTCTCCATGCTCTTCGGTCCTGAGCTTCAGTCGGAAGCCGGGCAGGGGGAGTTGAAGGGGGATGCTCGCGAGGCGGTGCTGCGGTTCGTCGCGGTGTAGACGGTTTCAGCAGCCTTTGCCGGGCAAGCAGCAGGCGCGGACCGTTTCGTTGTTGTTGCAGCAATCCTGCAGGAGATAGCGGACAAGGGCGCCGATGGCCGTGAAATCGACACAGTAGAGGATCTGCCGGGACTGTCTTGTCGAGGTGATCAGGCCCGCCTCGGCGAGGTTGGACAGGTGAAACGACGTTCGGGAGGGCGTTGCGCCCACAACTTCGGCAATCTCGCCGGCAGGCAAGCCGGCCGGTCCCGCTTCCACCAGGCATTTGACCATCCGCAGCCGCGTTGCGCTGGAGATGGAAGCAAAGGCGGCGAGGGCGTCGGCTTCGTTCATATTTCAAACTTTCTTGAAATGATGATTGAGGTATGGCATTTCTTATATTTCAACATTTGTTGAAATGAAAGGATGAGTCATGACATTGAACGACCTTCTCGAAACCCTCGACGCGCTTCCGCCGGAAGCGCCACTCGTCTTCAGGACCGACGCAGGTCCGATCGGGGACGGCTATCACGTGACGGAACTGAAGCTGTTGCGGGTCGACAGCATCGATTGCGGCGCGCGCCGTAGCAACTGGATTGAAAGTGTCCTGCAATTGCTCGACGGCAAAGGCGGCGGACATATGTCCGTCGGCAAGTTTTCAGCGATCGCCCGGCAGAGCGCCCGGCAGCTCAAGGATCTAGCAGACCACGAACTGCAGGTCGAATTCGCCCCCTTGAACAAGGGACTGCGCATCTTTCAGCCGATGCTTCCCGAACTTGATGGCGGAACTGTCTCGCTGTCCCTGAAGGAGGGGAGGGCGCATTGCAAACCGGCCCTGGAGCGGGTTTCGATCCCGGGAAAGACCGGCTGCTGCGGAGGTGCGACAGAAGGGGCCTGCTGCTCTGCGGCATAGTTGCGGCATACTGAGGGCTGATCACCTCCCTTAGGGTCCGGAACGTGGGCTGACTGTCCGTCCCGGGCGCTCTTTCAAAACTACGACATGTCGACGGCCTGTCCGCGTTGCCCAGCGGTTCGGCGTTGACATGTCGAAAAACAACTATATAACTAGAAATATAGTTTTATTGAATGAGGTCCCCATGGATGTGGAAATTGCGGCGCAAGGGTTCGCCGCCCTCGGCTCGGAAGCGCGGCTGCAGGTGGTGCTGACCCTGGTGAAGGCCGGGCAGGGCGGATTGACCGTGGGAGATATCCAGTCCCGCACCGGCATGGCGGCCTCGACCCTGGCGCATCACCTCAAGTTTCTCTCTTCCGCGGGACTGGTCATCCAGGAAAAGGACGGCCGTTCGGTGATCAACCGGGCAGCCTACGATCATCTGGAGAACCTTGCCGGATACATCCTGAAGGAATGCTGCGTGGACGAAAACGGCTGCCGCGGGCTGCTGCCGGAAAAGGAACCGACCGATGACTGATACTGTGAGCGATCTGGAAACCCCAACCGGCGGTGCAGGCTGCTGCGCTCCCAAAACCTCCTGCTGTTCCGCGTCCGAACCGAAATGGTCCTGGAAGAAATTTCCCGGCCGGGACATCCTGTTCTCGACCTGGACCGTCGTTTTCTGCGGTCCCTTGCTGGTCCTGCTCTTCGACCAGACCCAGTTCCTTCCCTTCGTGACCTTCGCGATCAAGGCCTTTGGCGGCACGCTTCCCTACATCGCCTTTGCCGTCGCCTTGATCGCTTGGCTGAAGGCCGCGGGAGCCGAGGCCTATGTGGGCAGGGCCTTCGAAGGTCGTGAAACACAGGCGATCATGCTTGCCGCCCTTTTTGGCGGGCTGGCGCCGTTCTGTTCCTGCGAGGTCATTCCGTTCATCGCCGGTTTGCTGGCCGTCGGTGCTCCGCTCTCCGCCATCATGGCCTTCTGGCTGTCCTCGCCGTTGATCGACCCGCCGACGCTGCTGATCACCGCAGGGGCGCTGGGCTGGACCTTTGCCGTCGGCAAGGCGGTCTTTGCCGTCGCGCTCGGTCTATTCGGCGGCTTCGCGGTTGCCTTCGCGATGCGGGCCGGCTTTCTCGGCAATCCCGCCCGATCCGGTCCGGTTGCAAGCGGCTGCGGCTGCGGCGCATCGCCCAAGACCGGACGCCCGGTGTGGTGGTTCTGGCAGGAAGAGGAGCGGTCGGTGAAATTCGTTTCCGAACTCAGGGCCAACGCGGTTTTCCTCATCAAATGGCTGGCGCTTGCCTATGTGCTGGAGGCGGCTCTGGTGACCTATGTGCCGGCAGACCTTATCGCCCGTGTTGTCGGCGGCGAAGGTCTCGGCGCGATTGTCATCTCGGCGCTTGTCGGCATGCCGGCCTACCTCAACAGTTATGTCGCACCGCCCCTGCTGGCGGGGCTCATGGACCAGGGCATGGGTTCAGGCGCGGCCATGGCGTTCATGATAGCCGGTGCCGTCAGCTCGATCCCGGCCATGGCGGCCGTCTGGTCGCTGGTCAAGCCGCAGATCTTTGCTACCTATCTGGGTCTCGGCTTTGCCGGAGCGGTCCTCTCCGGCATCCTTTTTCAGCTTATTGTCTGACGGAGTGAGCATGTACACAGAAGCGACCGTTACCGTCGCGCCGCATCCGGATGCGAACCGGCAACTGCTGGTGCCGGTCGGGCTGCCGACGCCGCATCAGATGCCTGTCGGGTTTGCTGTCGAGGGTGGCTATTTCACGCTTGCCGGAGAAACGACGACCGGTCAGATGGCGGCGCTGGTGACACCCGAGCCGGGCAAGGAGCTGATCTTCACCTACCGCTACCGGCACGAGGGACCAGGCTATCCGGAGGCTGTCTTTACGCCGCAGCGGAACCGCTTCACCCGGGCAGCGCAGGACCTGGTCTTCGATGCGATCAACATCGCCGACAGCCAGCCGGACGGTCCTGCAGCCATCCAGGCGCTCGTCAATGCGGCAGCGGAAAAATTCCGCTACGCCCACCCGGAAAGGCGTTTTAACGAGGGCTGTGACGAGGTTCCCTATCTCTCCTGCGGCCTGACGGAAGGCTCCTGCGTCGACATCAACACCTATCTGATCGCAAGCCTTCGGGCCGCAGGCTTCGAGGCCGGTTACATCACCGGCTATTTCTTCCCTCAGGAGAAGAACGGCTGCTGCGACGACATGCATTGCTGGGTGGTGACCCGCCATGAAGGCGCGGTATTGGAATGGGACATCGCCCACCACTTGAAGATGGGTACGCGCGACATCGGCTGCGGCCTCAATCCGAAACCCGGCGATCGTGTTGCCGTTGCCCATTCCATGGGGCTCACGTTTCCGGAGCTCGGGATCTTCTGCGAGAAGCTGATCGCTGAACCGAAGTGGATTTCTGGCGACGGGCTTGAGAAAGCGGAGATCACGATCCGAAGGGAGATTGCAGGGTAGGGGTTCTCCCGGGTTGTCATCCCGGCGGCAGCGAAGAGCCGGGATCCGGGAACCTTCATAAGCAGTTGATTGTCATAAGCTATGGAGGTTCCTGGGTCTCCGCTTTCGCGGAGATGCCAGTTTGTGGTGGTGTCTGGCTCCCTGGAAAATCGGTGCGCCCAATTGCGTCGCATCCAATTGAAGCTTGCTGAGCGGCAGCTCACCCCTTCGTCCGGCTGAAGACCATCGTCTGGTTGGCGAGGCGGTCTTTGGGGCCGATCCAGGCGTATCCAAGTAGTGCCGGTTCCAGCTTGGAAACGGTGATCCGGTGCGTGTGTTCCGGCGGATTGAAGATCATCGATCCCGGCGCATAGACCCCTTGGTGGTTTTCGGAGACCGACCCGGAGAGGCAGATGTAACTCTCCCAGATACCGCTGTGGGCATGGGCCGGATAGGTGCAGCCGGGGGCAAAGAGAACCAGCCCCAGGATCACTTCCGTCGTCAGGATCGGCCCGTTGGGGCCGCAGATCTCCGCATAGGCATAGGTCTTGTCGAGACCGCGGGGAACCTTTTCATAGCCGTATTGCCAGACCAGGTGCTCGCGGACACTGTCGATCGAGCGGATCAGCGGTGCCGTGCGTTCCTGCTTGCCTTCGTCGAGCGCGCGTCTGAGATGTGCGGTGACGGGCTTTTGCGCGGGCGAGTCGAAGCGGATTTCCGCGTCGGATTTCTGCACCCTTGCGAATGCCTCGCGAACGGCGCGCTGATGGGCGCGGATCTTGTCGCTGCCGCCAGAGGAAAGGAAACGGTAGGCCTCGTAAAATTCCTGCAGCAGATAGCCCCAGTCGGGATAATCCGCGAGCCGCTTCTGCGCCAGGATGTCAGGATCGGGCCGTTCCGCCTTCAGCATGCCGTTTTGCCTTCCAGGTTGCACCAGAGACTGCTTCAGCCAGCCTAGTGGAGCGAATTTGACATTTGAGTCCCGCTCGCGGCTAGGCTGATGCTCAAATGTCAAATTCAAAAGCTCCACTAGAATCATATATTTATCTAGTGGTTCTTATGATTCTGACATTTGCTCCAGCGCTAGCAGCAGGGGGATGCAAATGTCAGAATCGAACCACTAGCCGCTTCCCGCAAGCCGGCAATCCCAAATCCGGTATCGTCCCGTACCGCTTGCGGCAGATGGTCTCTTGCGCGGCCAAAACGGCCCGCTAATCTGGCCGGACATTTCGCAGGACATTTCTCATGACAGTACTGATCGTAGGGGCCGGTATCTCCGGCCTTTCCACCGCCTGGGCTTTGACCAAGAAGGGTGTTCCGGTAACGCTCCTGGAACAGGGGCCCATCCCCAATCCGCTGTCCGCCTCCGGCGACCAGCACCGCATCATCCGCCGGGCCTATGGCGGCCAGGGCGGTTATCAGCGCCGCATCGGCGAAGCCTACCATGCCTGGGACGAGATGTGGGTCGACCTCGGCGAGAAGCATCTGGCCGAGACCGGCTTCATGCTGATGTCGCAGCAGGAAGGCGATGGCGGCGATGTCTATCGCAACGGGCTGATCGAGGGCGGTTATCCCTTCGAGGAGCTGACGCCGGAAGAAACGGCGGCCCGCTTTCCCTTCGTTGATCCGGCGACCATCCGCTACGGTGCCGTCAGCGACGAGGGCGGGGTGCTGCTCTGCCAGAAGATCGCATCCGGCCTGAAGGACTGGCTGATCACGAAGGGGGCGGATGTCCGCGAAAATGCGGCCGTTGCTGCCGTCGATACCGCTTCCGGGGCAGTGACGCTGGCCGACGGCACGCGGCTGACCGGCGATCATGTCATCGTAACGGCGGGAGCCTGGACGCTCGGTCTCTTTCCGAAGCTCGACATCAGCCTGACCACCTACCGCACGGCGGTCGTCTATCTGACGCCGCCGGAAGATCTGCTTGAGGCCTGGGAGCGGGCGCCGGCCATTCTCGACCCGGGTGGACCGGTCGATGGGTATATCCTTCCCCCCGTTGCCGGAACGGGCCTGAAATTCGGTGCCGGGATACACAAATACAAGGCGACCCCCGATACGGACAGGACGGCCAAGGCGGGCGAGGGCGAGACCTTGCGGGATTATTTCTCGCCGCCCTTCTGCCGGATCAAGGAATACCGCGTCGATGACGTGGTCACCTGCGCCTACACCTTTACCTCGGACGAGCACTTCTTTGCCAAGACCGAAGACAGGGCGACGATCGTCTCGGCGTGTTCGGGGCATGGCTACAAGTTTGGCGCTGTTGTGGGATGCAAGCTCGCGGAAGGCATCGTTGCCGGCGAGATGGATACCGCACGGATCTGGCTGGAAGCACGGGACTGATCCCGGTGGACAGGTGAATGCACGGCAGTTGAAGAGCCGCCGTGCCCACCGGCGGTTCCACTTGCAGTGACTGGTATCGTTTCCGGCGTCGCATGCATTTGCCGGATGCGCCCCTGATCGTCGGCCCGACAGGTTTTGCGTCGCTTGCAAATCAGCTATGCCTGCATGGGGAGCCAGACCTTTTCGGCAAGTCGAAGCGCAGCAAGAACGAGGAAGCCATGTCAATCGAGATCAGACGCCTGACCGGTGACACTCTGAAAAAGGCACTCGGTGATCTGGCCTCCTTGCGCATCTCCGTCTTCCGGGCCTGGCCTTATCTCTATGACGGCACCGCGGAGTATGAAGCCCGCTACCTGCAGCGCTATGCGGACACGGACGGTGCCGTGATCGTCGGGGCTTACGACGGCGGCAAGCTGGTGGGCGCGTCGACCGGAGAGCCGCTCGGCCACGAGCTGGAGGCCTTTCAGGCGCCGCTCAGGGCACATGGTTTCGATCCGGAAAAGATTTTTTATCTGGCCGAATCCGTTCTCGATCCAGCCTATCGCGGCCGCGGCATCGGTCACAGGTTTTTCGACGAACGCGAGGCCCATGCGCGGGAGATGGGCTATGATGAAGCGATCTTCTGCGCCGTGATCCGGCCGGGCGACCATCCGTTGAAGCCAGCGGATTACGCGCCGCTCGATCCCTTCTGGAAAAAGCGCGGCTACGAAAAGCTTCCGGATGTCATCGTCACCTTTCCCTGGCGGGATCTCGGCGAGGGCCGTGAGAGCGAAAAGCCGATGCAGGTATGGTACCGAAAGCTGTGAGACACACGACGGCGCTGTTTGGAATGAGCGCCCGCAATTGAGATCAGACCAGCGATCCGGAGGCTGAGCGCACATTGCGCGTGGCGGCATCGATCTGGGTCGTCGCGGCAGAAATCGCCTTCATGTTGTTGGTGATCAGCTCGACGCCCTGCGCCGCCGACTGCATGTTGGCGGAAATGTCGTTCGTGACGGCCGTCTGCTGATCGACGGCACTGGCGATGCTCGCCGCGATCTCGCCGATGTTGCGGATCACGGTAACGATGGTCTCGATCGACGAGACGGCGTTGCCGGTCGTCTCCTGGACCGAGTTGACCTGTGTTGAAATTTCTTCCGTCGCCCGGCTCGTCTGGGCGGCGAGGCTCTTGACCTCGGCCGCGACGACTGCAAAACCCTTGCCGGCTTCCCCGGCCCGAGCCGCCTCGATCGTGGCGTTGAGCGCCAGGAGATTGGTCTGATCGGCGATGCCGTTGATGAGCTCGACAACGGAGCCGATTGTCCGGGCGTCTTCCGAGAGACCTGACATGATCGAGCTGGAGCGCTCCGCCTCGCCGACCGCATCCTGCGACACCTCAAGGGCGGTCTGGACCTGTCGGCTGATTTCCTGAATGGAGGCGACCAGTTCCTCGGCAGCAGCTGCCACGGTTTGCACGCTGGAGGAGGTCTGTTCCGATGCAGTGGTGGATTGCTGCGCCTGGTCGGAGGCTGCAGAGATCGACTGGGCGATCTCTGCCAGATCCGTGTTGATTTGCTGCTGGGTCCGCGTGCGGTGCTGGCGCTCCTCCACCTGCCGGGTGATGTCGGTTGCGAATTTCACCACCTTGAAGGGACGGCCTGCCGCGTCCAGGATCGGATTATAGGTCGCCTGAATCCAGATCTCGCGCCCGTCGCTGCCGATCCGCTTGAATTCACCGGCCTTGTAATCTCCTGCCGCCAGATCGTCCCAGAATTGCCGGTAGCCGGCGCCGGACCTTGTCTGCTGGTCGACAAACAGGCTGTGGTGCTGGCCGCGGATCTCGTCCAGCGCATAGCCCATGGCCTTCAGGAAATTGTCGTTGGCGTCCAGGATCGTGCCGTCGAGATCAAAATGGATCACCGCCTGGGAGCGGTTGATGGCGGCAACCTGTCCCTCGTTTTCCGCCTCGCGCTTCTTTGCGCCCGTGATGTCGGCGGCGAATTTGACGACCTTCACCACCTTGCCGGCGGAATTCACGACTGGATTGTAGGATGCCTGGATCCAGACTTCCCGGCCGCCCTTGCCGAAGCGCAGAAATTCCGCCGCCTTGAACTCACCCGCGGCAAGGTCATGCCAAAAGGTGCGGTACTCGCTGCCGATGGCGTAGGCCGGATCGACGAACATTCTGTGGTGCTGCCCCTTGATCTCCTCAAGGGCATAACCCATGGCGTCCAGGAAGTTCCGGTTGGCGGTCAGGATCCGGCCATCCGGTTCGAATTCGATCATTGCCTGTGACCGGCCAAGTGCCTGAACAACAGCATCTGCCGAATTTGAACGAAGGAACGCCAAGATGATCTCCCAAGTGAACGCTTAAATTAACGCTGCAGTTTTTACCGAAAAAAGTTAATACGATTCAAAGCGCTAACGGCGACACACCAGATTTCTACCAAGGGGAGAGAACACCCCTGCAGGCAGGGCGCGAATAACAGGATGAATTTTCGCCTTTATAAATTCAGGCGTGTAGGTACATTTACGGATATTTCTGGTTAGATTAGATAAATCAATAGCTTAACTATTTTTTCCAAAGCGTCATAAATAGAGTGTGAGTTTTTCCGATTTCATGGTGGCCCTTTAGCGTGTGAGCGCATCTGGAGGCAGGTTTAACCTGCCTCCAGGGAGAAGGGGCGAGGAAACCGGCGTTATTTCAGCGACCAGCGGATCGTGACGTTGGCACTGATCTGCTCTTCGCCGGCCTCGATCGGCACATCGCTGGCCTTGGCCATCATCATGCCTTCGGCGCGCATCATGTAGGGCCGGGGCATTTCCGTGCCGGTCTCGGTGATGGAAACGATCGTCCCAAGGTCGGCACCGGCGGCGGCGGCAAAGACACCGGCCTTGTGGCGCGCGTCCTCAACGGCTTTCTTGCGCGCCTCGTCGAGCTTGACTTCCGGATTGCTGACCTCGAAGCGGATGGAATCCACCGCATTGGCACCGTTCTCGACAACGAGACCGAGAAGCGTGCCAAGCTTGGCAAGGTCGCGGACCTTTACCGAGACGCCGTTGCGGATTTCGTAGCCGACGATATCCGGCTGGCTGGAAGAACTCTTCGAGTGATCGTAACGCGGGTAGATGCCGAAGCCGCTGGTCTGGATGTCGCGGGCTTCAACGCCGCTGCCCTTGATCGCTTCGATGACGCCGGCAATGGCGGCGCTGTTTTCGCTCAGCGCCGCATCGGTGGTCTTGGCGGACGTAACGACGCTTGCGGTGATCACGGCCATATCCGGCGAGACGGAAATCGAACCGCGGCCTTCCATCGTGATGCTGCCGGTGGGCACAGTTTCCTGCGCGAATGCCGGAGCGGCGCTCACGAGAGCCGCGCCGAGACCGGCTGCGAGAACCGCTTTGCGCAGGACGGGAAGGGGCAGAAGGAAAGGCGATGTCATGTGATTTATCCTTGAGAACAAACACCAATTCGATGTGGGCGACACTCGCCCCCGATTGCGGCGCGGTGATGACAGGTCCGTTCATCTGCGGTTCACCGGCGGGAGCCTGGCCGCTCAGATGAAATCTCCGCGACTTCAGATACTTGGCTTATCTTCGCTCACGCCACCGCCAAGTGGCTGAAAGCCGAGTTCGCCGGTTTGCGACAAAAGAACGGCAATTGAGCGCGAACTTTCGAAACGGGCGCAGACAATGACGATGATCACCGTCAGCGGCACGCACAGGACCATGCCGACAATGCCCCAGATCGCGCCCCAGAACGCGAGCGAGAGCATGATCACCAGGCCGGAGAGATTGAGATTTGAGCCCATCAGACGCGGCTCGATCAGATTGCCGATGGTGAACTGGATCAGGCCGAGGCCGGTCGCGATCGCAATAAAGGGCCCGAGCGTGTCGTAGTAGACGGCCGCCAGCAGGCTCGGGAAGATCACGCTGATGAGCGAACCGATGGTGGGAATGTAATTGAGCAGAAAGGCAATGAAGCCGAAGAGGGCCGCGTAGGGCAGGCCGATCGCGATCAGTACCAGGCTGGTAAGGATACCGGTTGCGATGGAGACCGCCGTCTTGATCGAGAAATAATGCATGATCGAGCGGTTGATCTCCGCCCTTATGGCAAAGGCCGCTTCGGCCCGTTCCGGCGTCGTGAAGAGGCGCTGCAGCTTGCGGTCGAATGTGGACTGCTCCAGTACCAGGAACAGAACATAGATGAAGACCAGGCTGGCGGAGCCGGCGATCGTCGTCACCAGGCTGGCTCCCGCCGTGACCATGCGCGGCACGACCGAGTCGGGCAGAAAATCCTTCATCTCGATCGGATCATTGAGATGCAAATGCGAAGAGGCCTGGTTGAAGAGTTCCTCCAGCCGTCTCTGGTAGGTGGGCGCGTCCTGGGCGAGCTGGGTCAGGTTGACGGTGACGATGTCGAGCACCATGGTGCCGGCAAGGAAGATGGTCAGCAGCGCCATTGAAAAGGTGACGGCGCCTGGCAGGTACCTGCCGGCCAGCGGGATCTTCGTAAAGAGATGGGCCAGCGCGTTGATCATGTACCAGACGATCAGCGCGATGACGAAGGGCAGGATCAGCGACCGGCCGACCACCAGCAGCCAGCCGATCAGGGCGACAAGCAGAACACTCAACGTGACGGTGGCAAGCGGGGAACGCATGGAAACTCCGGCGGGCGGCCCCAAGTCCTGCTTTCCCGGGCAGGATTGCAGGCAGGGGGATCAGGCTGGTTCTTCGGTCGGTATTGCTTTCCCCATTTAGAGCGCATGGGGCCCGCGAACGGAACCGCTTTTTCATGATCCGCCCTTGGTGATCGCTCAAGACGCGTCAAGCCGTCCTTTCCAGAGCTTTTTCAGCCAGCCGTTGCAAACCTCTTGCTCCGAAATTTGACCATGGTATAGGGAACTCAAGGCTGCTGCCCTGTCGGGCAGTCACGCCGTGGGCCTGTAGCTCAACTGGTTAGAGCCGTCCGCTCATAACGGATTGGTTGGGGGTTCGAGTCCCTCCGGGCCCACCACTTCCTTTTCGGGGTGTTGGTTTTCCTGCATTTTTTCCTCTTTTTGTCCCACTGGATTTGACGGTGGAAGAAAGTGGGACATTTATTGGTTCCGATGTGTTTTCGAGATGTGCAAACGCCGACCTAGCGAGACGTTGCTGCTCGGCCTTCTTGGTGTAGATACGGGCGGTTTTAGAGTCGCTCCAGCCGAACACAGCCATGAGCTGGTATTCTGTGGCACCAGCTTCCGCGAGCACGGTTGCTGCGGACTTTCTGAGGCCATGGGATGAGCACTGTTTCAATCCAGCGGTATCGCACCAGTCACGCATCTTGTTGCCAAAACCGTTCGAGCTGAATGGCTTGCCATACTCTGTCATCAGGAACGTTTCCTGATCCTGAGGATCGTGTCTGAGTGCTTCTGCTAGCGCTTTTGCGATCGGCAGAACGAGCAATTCGTTCTTGCTTCCTTTCTGCGGAACCAGCTTGATGGTGTCACCATCGAGGTTGCCGGGACCAAGCTGAACCAAATCCGATCTGCGAATGCCTAGGTTATACAGCAATTCGAACGCCAAGCGGGCAGTGGTGCCGAGAGGATAGTGTTCCCGGAACGTGGCGATTTCGCTCGCGGACCAAGTATGAAATCCGTCTGAGCGGCTGATCTTTGAGACCCCTTCGGCTGGATTTCGCGGCAACGGAAAACGGGCCATAAGATCAAGATCATTCAGCGCCCAATTGAAGAGGGCTTTCAGATATTTCACCAGCTTGTCCGCCGCCGCCGGTGTTTCGCGTCGCTTCATTTGGCTGGCTTCTACATCGGACTTTCGTAGCTTTTGGAATGGATGATGGCCGACAGCCGCGCAATAGCGCCCCAAGACGCTGTGTTTATCCCGTTGGGTTGCCTGATCTTGCTGTTGAAAGGTCTTGGATCGCTGATACTGATCAAAAAGCCAGCCAATTGATCCGGGCTTCCAAGCCCGATGTTCCGCATACGTAGACTGTTTGGCGTTTCCAGCCATGACGCGATGATATTCTGCGGCAAATGCTTCGGTGATATTGCCATTCTCGTCCAGATAGGAGGCCTGCATCCGGTATTTGGGCAGGCCTGGTCGACGCAGATAGATCCGGACGTTGCCGTGCCGATCCGCATCTGCCGAACAATATTTGAACGGGATCTTCTTCCGGCTAGCCGACGGCATAGTCGAACGGGTTTTCGGTGTCTTCATCTTCAACGATTGAGCTTGTCTCGGTCAGATCGTGGAGACTAGATCGGAGGTCATCTACAAACCACCGTCGCAGTCCGCCAATCTTATACCCTCTGGGCATCCAGCCGCGACCGACCCACGTGTCGAAGGTAGTCGGTGAAATGTCGAGCATGTCGGCGGCAGTAGATCGGCTGACAGCCAATTTTGCCGACCGGGAGTGTTTCTGCGAATGGGGCATTACAGTCATGGGTAGCGCTTTAGGGGCGTGCAGGAGATAGAGAGGTCGTTTCGACAATCGGCGCAATTGTGTTGTTCTTGATGAGTTCCTCTATCGCGCCATTTGGAATGAAAATTCCGCCACCAATTCTGACGTGCCGTAGTTCGCGATTTTCGATGAGCTTGCGAATGCGGCTTATCGGCCAACCGGTCCGGTCAGCCAGTTCTTTAATCGATTCCAGTCCCAGAGCCATTGTATCGATTTTTCTCCACTGGTATGAAAAACTTAGCTTTTGCATAGTAGGAAGCTAATTTCTCCTACTTAGTACAAAATTATGTACCGAGGTCAACCCAGAAGTGTCTGAAATTGGCAAACGATTAGCGGTTGTTCGTGAAACTGCCGGATATTCGCAGATCCCGTTTGCGGAAAAACTCGGTGTTTCCCAAAGCTCTTACAAGAACTACGAGCGTGGGGCTTCACCAGTCCCGGTCAGTTTGGTCTCCAGGATTTGCGAGGAATATGATGTGTCGCCGGCGTGGCTCCTGCTGGGCGAAGGACAGATTAAAAGTGACATGAACGGGGAACTGGTCGAAGCGGCCGTTCTTGCTGTGGAAAAATTTGCAAGGATGAATGATTTAGATCCGCCACTTGAGACAAAGGCCAAATTAATTCGATTTGTATATGAAGAGGTAATTTCAGGAAGAGATTTCGGCGATAAAGAACTCAAACGAATATTTAATACGGTCTTGTGAGATCTAAATGAAAAACGAAAAAGCAGAAGTGATCTCTGAAGCGCTTCTAACAAAACTGAACCAGAAGTTCTCTGAAATCTCCGAAAACAATAACAACGAAGGTTTGTTTGGTGGGCTCACTTTCTACCGGAAAAAGCGAAGGATACTGAGCGAAGAGGAGATTCTTCAATTCTGGAAAAGGAATGTTGTCAGAAGCAAAGCCATATCTCTCTGTGTTCTTGTCCTGCCACTTTTCGCAGCATTTCTTTTGTTTCAGGGGGTTATAGCGCCGACATTGGTTTGTTGGATCGGTCTTGGTGTCATGTCGATTTATGCATTTTGCCAGTTGGTGCTGATTGATGGTCTCGAAAGGCTACTCGGAACTTGGAGAGCTGTTTCCTTCAGGAAATCGAGAAAATCCGGAGAGAGAGCCTGGAAGTTTGTCGACCCCTCAGACCTAAACTTTCGAGCCAATTCTCCCTTGGATGCTGCAGATGGTTCGGCGAACTAACGTTGCAACGTGTTGAGCCCGCGCCTAGATATGTCTATATTGCGAACTTGACTTGTGCGTCTATTCGACGTACAAACTTGCGCAATTCCTAATTTAATGCATGCAAAGGAGGCGACAATGTTGGGAGCAACCGATCTCGCATCTTCTCTACCGGAGAAGAGCGATGCTAGGCTGAATATCCGCACGAAAGCCTCGATAAAGGCAGCCATTGAAAAGGCAGCCGAGCTTTCCGGTATGGATCTCAGCACCTTCACGACCAACGCGGCATTTCTGCGCGCGCAGGATGTTATTGCCGCACATGAAAGGACGTTGCTTGCGCCCGTCGATCATGTGGCTTTCTTTGACGCGCTAGAGCGCCCGGCTGCGCCGGCGGACAGACTGTTGGCGGCCGCAAAACTCCACAAGGAGATGGTTATCGACAGTGACTGACATATTGCGGCCTCTCAAATTCGAGCCGTTCGATCCGGATAGTCACGATCGAACGGCTTTTTCATGCGGTGTCGACCAGGTCGATAACTACTTCAAGAAGACCGCGAACAAGCTTCAAAACGCAGGTAACGTCCGCGTGTCCGTTCTACTTGCTGCAGATGGGGAGTTGCTGGGCTTCTATGCGGTAAATGCCCACTCGGTTGCTTATGACAACCTGCCTAAAAAGTACGCTCGAACGCGGCCGAGCCACGGTTCAATCCCAGCCGCCTATATCTCCATGATCGGAGTAGATCAGAGGTTCCAGGGGCAGGGACTTGGCGGCATTTTGCTCGTTGAGGCCTTGAAAAAACTAGCGCGTGCTTCCGAGGCACTTGGCATTGCTGTCGTGCTGATGGATGTTCTGGATTGTGGAGACGAGGGAAAAACCAATCGGCGTCTTGCGTTATATTCCGGATACGGCTTCACGCCTTTAAAGGACGCTCCACTTCGATTGTTCCTGCCAATCCAGGATGTGAGAGCATTATCGAACTATTAGAAATTTCACCTTGAGGCATTCGTTATCTTTCGATGCATCGCAGTATTTTTTAGAAGATTTTAAATTGAATTTAGCTCGTATAAGCTGTGAGAGGAGAAACTGGAACTTTTAGTTATTTATGTTTTACGCCCATTCAGGTTTCGCAGAAGATCGAAGCGATTGGCAGACCTTGCAGGATCACCTCCGGGCGACCGCGGCGTTAGCCAGTGAATTCGGAAAGCCGCTTGGGTTGGAGCGGATTGCCTATTTGGCTGGCCTCTATCACGACCTTGGCAAGTATTCGATTCGCTTCCAGCGCCGTTTGGCCGGATCCGACATTCGGGTGGATCACTCGACCGCGGGGGCGGTGGAGGTGATGGCCGGCGAGGCCGGGACGTCTCCCGTCGCAATGATGCTGCTGGAGCTGATAGCTTATTGCATTGCGGGGCACCATGCCGGCCTGCCGGACCGCAAGAACGAGACGGCGGCTTGTCTCGACCGGCGGCTTGAACTGGATCTGCCCGTTCTTGATCCGGTCTGGAGGGAGGAACTGGGCGAGCTGTCTCAGGCGGTTATGGCTGATTTGGCGCCGGAGCTCCTGAAGACCTTCCCCAAAGGGGAGGCGGACTTTTCCCTTTCGGTCCTGACGCGCATGGTCTTTTCCTGTCTCGTGGATGCCGATTTCAAAGATACGGAAGCATACTATGACAAACTGGAATGCCGGGAGCGGGACCGGGCCTGGCCCAAGCTGCAGGATCTGCTGCCGGGGCTGCTCGCACGATACGACGCCTTTATGGCGGATAAGCGGGACCTGACAAAGCCCATCAACCGGCTGCGGACCGACATTCTCGACCATGTCCGGGAGAAGGCCTTGCAGGTGCCGGGCCTGTTCACGTTGACTGTGCCCACCGGCGGCGGCAAGACGCTTGCTTCCCTCGGTTTCGCTCTGGACCATGCCCGGCTTCACGGCCACCGACGGATCATATACGCGATCCCCTTCACCTCCATCATCGACCAGACAGCGGCGATCTTCCGCAATGTTCTCGGGGAGCCCCATGTGATGGAGCATCATTCGGCCATCGACGAGGAAAAATGGCAGGCGGGGCAGGGGCAGGACCGGCAGCAGGCCGAAAAGCTGAAGCTGGCGATGGAGGACTGGGCTGCTCCGGTGGTCGTGACCACCAATGTTCAGTTCTTCGAAAGCCTGTTTGCCGCCAAAACGTCCAGAGCCCGAAAGCTGCACAACATCGCTGGAAGCGTCATTATCCTGGATGAAGCGCAGACGATTCCCCGGTCGCTGCTCAGGCCGGCCATGCGCATGCTGGACGAACTGGCGAGGGCCTATGGCTGCACAATCGTGCTATGCACGGCAACCCAGCCGGCACTTGGCAAGGAGCGGCTGGCGGGCGGTTTGCCGTTGGAAGGACGCGAACTGGCGCCCGACCCTCATCAACTGGCACAAGAACTGCGCCGCACCACGATCTGCATGGCCGGGGACAGGACCAACGTGGATCTCATCGAAGCGCTGGCTGGAGAGGACAAGACGCTCGTCATCGTCAACAGCCGCAAGCACGCGCTGGATCTCTTTCAGGAAGCGGGGCAGGCTGGGCTTGACGGTTTGATCCATCTGACCACCCGGCAATGCGCGGCGCATCGGCGGGAGATCCTTGACGACGTGCGGGAGAGGCTGAAGGGCGAGGAGCCGTGCCGGGTGATTGCGACCAGCCTGATCGAGGCCGGAGTGGATGTCGATTTTCCGAAGGTCTGGCGGGCGGAGGCCGGGCTGGACCAGATCGTCCAGGCGGCCGGGCGCTGTAACCGCGAGGGCGTGCGGTCCTCAGCGGAGAGCATCGTGACGGTGTTCTCGGCTCCGGACTATCCGGCCCCGCTGGAAATCAGGAGCCTGACAGGCGACATGGGCCGGATTTTCAAGGACCATGCGGAGGACCTTCAGTCGCCTGCCGCCATCGAAGCCTATTTCGCCGAGGTCTACTGGCGCTTGGGGGACAAGGGGCTGGATCTCAAGGAAATCCTGAAGGACTTCTCCGTCAGCCGCAAGGGAACGGATTTTGCCTTCCGGGCGGCGGCCGAGAAATTCCGCATGATCGAAAGCGGCATGGTGCCGGTGATCGTGGGGCTGGACGAAAAGGCGGGGGAGGTGATCCGGCAGCTCGGTGTCGCAAAGTTGTCATCCGGTGCGATCGCGCGGGCCTTGCAGCCCTATGTGGTGCAGGTGCCGCCCAGGGCGCGGGCGCTTCTGGTGGAAAACGGCAAGGCGGAGTTCAAGGCACCGGACCTGCGCGGGGATCAGTTCTGCGTGCTGAAAGACAAAAGCCTTTATCACGAGGAGGTCGGGCTGATGTGGGAAGATGCGGACTATCTGTCGATAGAGGAAATGATGATCTGAGAAAAAGGCGGTGAGCTTGGTTGAGCAAATTCACCGCCTTTGCGGAACATACAATTCCGCGTCACTGACAAAGTTTCAATCCACACCTCCAGGTGAGGCGACAGGTGAGCAACTATATAGGTTCAAGGTCCAATTCAACCTCAATCCTTGAAGGGCCAATTCGAACTCGAAGTGAATATTGTCGTCTTTTCATTGAGCCGACTCCTTGGTGGACAAATCGGAGGATAAGAGGCAAACTAGTATGTGTCAGCATGGAACAAAAAATACGCTTCGCTAACAAAGAAGTAGAGTTTGAGGAAAGCGACCATGTCATACGGAATTCGCCTGAAGGTCTGGGGTGACCACGGCTGTTTCACCCGGCCGGAAATGAAGGTGGAGCGGGTCTCCTACGATGTCATGACGCCTTCAGCGGCACGCGGCATTCTGGAGGCGATCCATTGGAAGCCTGCAATCCGCTGGGTGATAGATGCCATCCATGTGCTGAAGCCGATCAAGTTTCAGTCCATCCGTCGCAACGAGGTCGGTCACAAGGCGCCGGCGGGCAAGGTTAAGAGCGCCATGAAGCGCGGCGATCTGGCCGGGCTGCAGGTGCTGGTGGACGAAGACCGGCAACAGCGGGCCTCCACGGTTCTGGTCAAGCCGGTTTATGTGATCGAGGCCCATTTCGAATTGACGGACAAGGCAGGCCCCGACGACAACGAGGGCAAGCATCTCGACATCTTCAACCGCCGGGCAGAACAGGGACAGTGCTTTCACCAGCCCTGCCTGGGTACGCGGGAGTTCGTGGCGCATTTCGAGCTGATCCCGCCTGGTGCGCTTTTGCCGGAGCACGAGGAAGATCATAAGACGCCGGATCTCGGCTTCGGATCGCCCCGCGATCTGGGATTCATGCTCTGGGATATCGACCACCAAGCGCCGGGGCGTCCGGCCATGTTCTTCAGAGCGCGGCTTGAGGACGGTGCAGTCCGGGTGCCGTCTCCTGGTTCCCCACAGGTGCTGCGATGAGCGTTCTGTCGTCCCTTGCCAGGGCGTACGACCGGCTGTCCGACGCCCCGCCCTTCGGGTATTCCTCCGAGAAGATCGGCTTTTGCATCTCCCTGAATGAAGAAGGCTCGGTGGTTCATGTGACCGACCTGCGCGAAACTACGGCGAAGAGGCCTCAGCAGAGGCCGATGCAAGTGCCGCAGCCGGTCAAGCGCACAGCCGGTATCGCGCCCAATACCTTTTGGGACAAGACTTCCTATGTTCTCGGCGTGACGGCGGGAGAGGGGAAGCGCACGGCGGCGGAGCACGCGGCTTTCGTCGAGCATCATCAGACGCTGTTGACGGGGACAGAAGACCCCGGCCTAAAGGCATTGCTCCGGTTCCTGACGGACTGGACACCGGACCGATTTGCCGAGCTCCGGTGGCCGGAGGACATGAAGGATCAGAACGTGATCTTCGCCCTTGAAAGCGAGCGGCTGAGGAACGTTTATCTGCACGACCGGCCTGCGGCCAAGTCTCTCTGGAGCGCAGCAGGTGCAGGGGAACAAGAGGCGGGGCAGGTCTGCCTCGTTTTGGGAACGCCCGGTCCAGTGGCACGCCTGCATCCGTCGATCAAGGGCGTTTGGGGCGCCCAGTCGTCGGGGGCGGCCCTCGTTTCCTTCAACCTCGAAGCCTTCACCTCCTATGGCCACGAGCAGGGCGACAATGCCCCGGTCTCGGAGGACGCGGCTTTCAAATACACAACGTCGCTCAACCGCTTTTTGGAAAAAGACAGTGGCCACCGTCTTCAGATCGGCGATGCTTCCACCGTCTTCTGGGCGGATGCCTCGAACCTGGACGGGGCAGGGCAAAAGGCAGAGAGTTGGGCCGAGCAGGTGTTCGCCGGATATTTCGACATCGATCCGGCAGCGGAAGAGGCGGACTCCGTCAAAGAAATTGGCATTTTGCTGAAGCGGATTCGCGAGGGCGAACACTTGCGCGATCTGGGAGCCGGACTGGATGAGGAGATCCGGTTCTTCGTCCTTGGCCTTGCGCCCAATGCGGCCCGGTTGTCGGTGCGGTTTTATTTCGAGGACAGTTTCGGCGAACTGACCCGCCACTATCAGCAATTCATCTCCGACATGTGCATCGATCCACCGCCGCGTGGCGGCTACCCGCCGCTTTGGCGCTATCTGCGCGAGACCGCCGTTCTGGGGAAGACCGAGAACGTTCCACCCAACCTGGCCGGCGAATGGATGCGCTCGATCCTCTCCGGAACACGCTACCCAATGTCGCTGATGTCCGCCGTGCTGACGCGTATCCGCGCCGACGGCGAGATCAATGCGCTACGCGCCGGCATCCTCAAAGCAATCCTTGTCCGAAATTTCAATTGGGAGGCTCCCGTGGCACTGGACCCGGACTTTGACAATAGAGGCTATCTCCTGGGCCGTCTGTTCGCTGTATATGAAAACGCGCAGATAGCAGCCTTGGGGACCAAGGTGAATGCGACCATCAAGGACAAGTTCTACGGAGCTGCCTCCGCTCAGCCTCGCAAGGTGTTCTCTTTGCTGCAAAGTGGATCGGTGAACCATCTGTCCAAAGTCGGCAAGCAGTCTGCGGGTCGCCGAGTGAATCTGGAAAAGCTAATTGCCTCCATTCTGGACAAGATGCGACCGGACAGCGATCCGTTTCCAGCTTCACTTTCTGCTGAGGAACAGGCCCTTTTTGGGCTTGGCTACTTTCATCAACGCAGCGAATTCTTCAAGAAATCCAATGACAGGACGGATACCGGGGAGGCCAGCCAATGACCGCAATTTCCAACCGTTATGATTTTGCCCTTATCTTCGAGGTGACCAACGGAAACCCCAACGGGGACCCGGACGCGGGAAATCTGCCGCGTCTCGATCCGGAAACCAACAAGGGGCTGGTCACCGATGTGAGCCTGAAACGCAAGATCCGCAACTTCGTAGAACTCGCCAATGAAGGTAAGGACGGCTTTCACATCTATGTGGAGGAAGGTGCGATCCTAAATGAAAAGCATCGCCTGGCCTACAAGGCGCTGCACCCGGAGGACAGCAAGCTGGACAAGGCGGCCAAGCTGAACCCGAAGGACGACGAGGAAGCCGTTAAGCTGCGCGACTTCATGTGCATGAATTTTTTCGACGTGCGCACTTTCGGTGCCGTTATGTCGACCGGCATTAATTGCGGTCAGGTCAAAGGGCCGGTGCAGATGACCTTTGCCAGCTCCGTCGAACCGATCCTGCCGCTGGAAATCTCCATTACCCGTATGGCCGCGACAAACGAAGCGGAAAAGAAGCAAAAGGCGGAAGGCGACGACAGCAACGAGCGAACGGACAACCGGACCATGGGACGCAAGCATATCGTTCCCTATGGTCTCTACGTCGCTCATGGTTTCATCTCTGCCAAATTTGCCGAGCGCACAGGATTCTCCGAAGCGGATCTGGAGCTTTTCTGGCAGGCGCTTGTAAATATGTTCGAGCACGACCGGGCAGCGGCACGCGGGGAAATGGCCACCAGAAAGCTTGTCGTCTTCAAGCACACCAATGCCCTGGGCAACGCGCCTGCTCACAAGCTGTTCGACCTGGTGCGGATCGGGCGCAATATTGAGGGGGAATTCCGTTCCATTGACGACAAGCGGATCGGCAACGAGCCGCCGGCGCGCAAGTTCTCCGACTATATCGTTGAAATCGACCGGGCCAACTGTCCCGAAGGGGTCGAGATCATCGAGAAACTCTGAGCCGTGGCCCCCGGTAGCCAGGAGGTGAGCGATCTGCAGGAGGAAAGAGGGGAGCCCATTCCCCTCTCCGCGCTTCAGCATGCCGTCTACTGCCTGCGCCAAGCGGCGCTGATCCACCTGGAACGACTTTGGGCGGACAACCGTTTCACCGCCGAGGGCGATGTGCTCCATGCCGTGGCCGACAAGGGAGGCGGCCGAAAGGCACGGTGTGTGCGCCGGGTCATGGCCCTGCCGCTCGCCTCGAAACGGCTCAACCTTGCAGGGGTCGCGGACATGGTCGAGTTTCCGGGCGAGCCGGATGACAAAACGCCCTACCCGGTAGAATACAAGCGCGGCAAGCCGAAGCTGCACCGGGCGGACGAGGTGCAGCTTTGCGCACAAGGCCTGTGTCTCGAGGAAATGACCGGTACGCAAGTGCCCGAAGGTGCTCTGTTTTATGCTGAAACCCGTCGTCGGATGAGGGTGCCCTTCGACGCCGATCTCAGGAGACTGACAGAGGAAACGGCGGCGGCGCTCGCCGTTGTCTTCCGGTCCCGTCAGACGCCAGGGCCGACGTTGCACACCTCCCGTTGCCGTGCCTGTTCGCTCAAGGAGCTCTGTCGGCCGGAAACGGTTGCCCGGCCCGTGAGAGCCTGGCGACGACGCGTGCTGAATGGCCTCCTGAAGGAGGATGCGACATGAAGAAGCTGCTAAACACCGTCTACATAACGACGGAGGGTGCGGCCCTGCGCAAGGACGGCGAAAACCTGGTTGCGGAAGTGGACGGGGCGGAGCGGGCACGGGTGCCCTTTCACATGCTGGCCTCCGTTGTCGTTTTTGGAGCTGTTTATGTCTCGCCAGCCTTAATTGGAGCCTGTGCCGGTGGCGGAATCACGCTTGTCTTACTGGAACGCAACGGCCGGTTTCTTGCCAGGGTAGAAGGGCCGGTATCCGGGAATGTGCTTTTGCGTCGGGCACAATACAAGGCATCGGACCGGCCGGAGGAAATTGTCCGTTCGATCGTCACCGGCAAGATCGCCAACCAGAGATCCGTTCTAATGCGTGCGATCCGCGACTACAGGGCGGAATTCGCTGACCCGGTTTTGGCAGATGTGGAGCATGCGGCGAAGCGCATGGCCGTCATTGTCCAGCGAGTTGAAGCCCGGGATGAAACACTCGACCAGATGAGAGGGGCGGAAGGTGAGGCGGCCAATCTCTATTTCTCCGTTTTCGATCATCTGATCCGTTCGCCGGATGTGGAGATTTGCTGGCGGGGGCGCAGCCGCCGACCGCCGCTGGACCCGATGAATGCGTTACTGTCCTTTCTTTATACTTTGTTGACTCACGATTGCCGCTCCGCCTGTGAGGGCGTGGGGCTTGATCCCGCGGTCGGCTTTTTGCACCGGGACCGGCCGGGACGCCCCAGCCTCGCTCTTGATCTGATGGAGGAACTCAGGCCTGTGCTGGCAGATCGGTTGGCTCTGGCCCTGGTGAACAGGCGTCAAATCAGGGCGTCAGACTTCGAGACGCGGGATGGAGGGGCGGTGTTCCTGTCGGACGCGGCGCGCCAGACGGTTCTGACAGCTTGGCAGGAGCGAAAAAGGGAAGAAAGACAACACGCGTTTTTGGGCGAAAAGGCACCGCTTGGGCTCGTACCCTTCCTGCAGGCGCAGATGCTGGCCGGGTATCTGCGCGGTGACATGGACGCTTATCCGCCCTGGTTCTGGAAATAGGAGTAGAGGCATGTTGGTGCTCGTGACGTACGATGTATGCACCTCCGAGGGTGACGGAGCACGACGTTTGCGAGCAGTTGCCAAGGCTTGCCGCGACTATGGACAGCGCGTGCAATATTCCGTCTTCGAGATTGAGGTAGAGCCGGCACAATGGGTGAAACTGAAGGCGCGGCTGGAGCGCGTGATTGATCCGGATCACGATAGTCTACGCTATTATCATCTCGGCTCGAACTGGGCGCGCAAGGTGGAGCATGTGGGGGCCAAGCCCGCGACGGACCTTGGCGGTACCTTGATTATCTGAGCTGCCGCGATTCCAGCGCGAACGCCAATCGTGCCGGAAAACCCAGGCATGTTCGCGCTACGGCATGATCATTGAAATTTAACATCTCTTTCTCGACTTTGACTCGGTGAGGTCAGGAACGCGATATCCTTGCATCAGGTTCGCGCTGCCGCCGGTCTTTTCTCAACTCCTGCAACTGGATAGTGTCTACCCTGTCGCCCCCTCGCGGGGGCGTGGATTGAAACCCCGAACATGACACGTTGAGCCCATACCCGGCGGTCGCCCCCTCGCGGGGGCGTGGATTGAAACCGATTTGCAGCGCTACGGAGCTGCTGACGCCGAGTCGCCCCCTCGCGGGGGCGTGGATTGAAACGGTGTGGTTTCACCGGACGCACGTTTGCAGCGCGTCGCCCCCTCGCGGGGGCGTGGATTGAAACATGAACGACGTCGTCGGTCTCGCCTATAACGCTGGTCGCCCCCTCGCGGGGGCGTGGATTGAAACATGATCTAGAAGCCGCAATGCTCGACGCCGACGCGTCGCCCCCTCGCGGGGGCGTGGATTGAAACCATTGTGCGGCTGCCAGCCTGCCGGCGGGAGCTGGTCGCCCCCTCGCGGGGGCGTGGATTGAAACCATTGTGCGGCTGCCAGCCTGCCGGCGGGAGCTGGTCGCCCCCTCGCGGGGGCGTGGATTGAAACCATTGTGCGGCTGCCAGCCTGCCGGCGGGAGCTGGTCGCCCCCTCGCGGGGGCGTGGATTGAAACATTTCCACCGCCGGTACCTCCCCTGCTTGGGGAAGGTCGCCCCCTCGCGGGGGCGTGGATTGAAACGAACTGGCGCAGGCAGAGGCCGACGCCGCGCAACGTCGCCCCCTCGCGGGGGCGTGGATTGAAACCGTGACCGATTGGAGCACTGAAGAAACGGGCAGGTCGCCCCCTCGCGGGGGCGTGGATTGAAACAATCCACTCACCCTCTTGAGGGGAGGCGGGTCGGCGTCGCCCCCTCGCGGGGGCGTGGATTGAAACCTGGGCCTGCATACGCCAGTCGGCGCGCCGTACAAGTCGCCCCCTCGCGGGGGCGTGGATTGAAACGGTAAGTGTCGGGTTCTGGGTCTCGACCGCCCAGGTCGCCCCCTCGCGGGGGCGTGGATTGAAACAAGAGAACAAGTCTCAGCAACAATCCGCCCCGCTCGTCGCCCCCTCGCGGGGGCGTGGATTGAAACTTGACATCAGGGATATCGGCTCTGGACACTCCGGTCGCCCCCTCGCGAGGGCGTGGATTGAAACACCAAGCAGGAACTGGCGGTCGTCTCAACCACCGATGGTCGCCCCCTCGCGGGGGCGTGGATTGAAACGGGCCGAACCGGGTTGGCGGCGGCATCACCTTCGGGTCGCCCCCTCGCGGGGGCGTGGATTGAAACAAGGACGCAGGATTGCCCCCCCAAGGCGGCGCAGGGTCGCCCCCCGCGGGGGCGTGGATTGAAACGACTGGATGCACGTCCAGGCCGCTCGCCTCTAAAGGTCGCCCCCTCGCGGGGGCGTGGAATGAAACCATTGTGCCGCTGCCAGCCTGCCGGCCGGTGCGGGTCACCCCCTCGCGGGGCGTGGATTGAAACAGCATGTCGAGGAAAAGGGGTGCTGACCAGCGCTTGTCGCTCCCTCTCAGGGGCGCGGATTGAAACTCTTGGTGGTGTCGTGGATAACCTAGTAAGGAGATAGTCGCCCCTCCCGGAGGCGTGGATTGAAACAGTGGTCTATGGCCGCGTGTCGCGGTCGGCGGTGGTCGCCCCCTCGCGGGGACGTGTATTGAAACGACTTCAACACCGGCCGCATCCATGATGCCACCTGTCATCCTCTCGCAGGGGCGTGGATTGAAACGTGACGTAGACCATGAACTTCAGATTGTAGGCGGCGTCGCCCCCTCGCGAGGGCGTGGATTGAAACCTCGGCACGATCCTCTCCACCTGGGCGGCCGTCGGTCGCCCCCTCGCGGGGGCGTGGATTGAAACCGGCGTCCCGGCACAGCGGAACAGGCGGCGCAAAGGTCGCCCCTTCGCGGGGGCGTGGATTGAAACTTGCAGGACTGCGTGGCCCTGGCCAAGCAACTGGGTCGCCCCCTCGCGAGGCGTGGATTGAAACATCGACATGGTACCGATAGCCGCCAGATTCCCTTGTCGCCGCCTCGCGGGGGTGTGGATTGAAACATTGTCAATTGCTGCACGCCTATCAAGATAGACAGCGTCGCCCCCTCGCGAGGACGTGGATCGAAACTTTCAGGCGGGGGGACTGGGATACGGCGGTGCACGGTGGCCCCCTCGGGAGGGCGCGGATTGAAACATCATTAGAGGTAGGCCGTTGACGACGATATCTCGTCGCCCCTTCGCAGGGGTGTCGATTGAAACCGACTATTGCCACACGGGCGCCGAACAGCTCGCGGGTCGCTTCTTCGCGGGGGCGTGGATTGAAACCAGTTTGTTGGGATAACTCTTGGGTGCGCCGATGGTCGCGCGCCCTCGTAGAGGCGTGGATTGAAACACGGACACCGTCGGTGTCATCGCCAACCAGATGACGTCGCCCCCTCGCGGGGACGTGGATTGAAACGACTTCAACACCGGCCGCATCCATGATGCCACCTGTCACCCTCTCGCAGGGGAGTGGATTGAAACACGCATTGCGCGCTTACCTCGAATTCCGCGCCGGGTCCAGGGTACTGAAATCTCCCGGCGGTCCAAGGTATTCAACCATACGGTGGGCAACGATACTGGGTGTTACATGGCACTCGCTTGCTTTGTCGTTGACAAGGGGTTCCCTGATATCCAGAGCCTTGGGAATATCGCGGCTAGGCCGGCGCTGTACGGAGGTTAGGAAGGGTTTGTTCGGACGCGAATAGACGGATCTTTTCATTGCAATCCTGTTGGAATACCTGAGTTTGGTCAAAGCCGAGGGGGAAGGCCTCCTCGGCAATCTTTATGTCAAACGCTATCGGACAGTTACTTGAAGCCATCCGGTGCCGGATGTTCTTTTGAGTCTTTAAGGAACACTGCCACCCATGGGCGCATGTAATAGGCTTCTGTGCTGGTCGGATCCTTACAGATTTTGAACCGGAACAAACCGCACGCGCTGGTACGGGTGCCTCGCAGGTCCTGCCAGACCTTGGAATATTGGTCTTTGGTGAGTTCGATCTGGCGGAAGGCGTCCTTCCGGCCGTAGATATTCCCCGACGTTGCGATGATTTCCCGGTCCCCGGCCTTGAAATTCAGGATAGGCGGAAGTGCCGGTTTCTTGTTCGGAACGAAATAACCGACTGCTTGCATCAGGTTGCGCCAATCGTCCGCGTTAAGGTCGAGCGATTCCGCATTGGCAATATGCAGCGGCAAGGGTGCCGAGCTCGTTAGCCTGAAGCCGGTTTCACTGACCTCGGCATTCGGTTTGTGCGCGCCGTGCTCGCGGGCAAAACCCTGCAGAATGACGAGCGTTATTTCTCCTTCGTATCGCTCAACCGGTCCCAGCAAATCACGTTCGTATGCCAGCCGGTTCAAAATATGATCTATCCAGCGGCGACGAGTCTCGCTGTCCAGAATCTTTTGAGCATTGCGCAACGAGGTTTCCCGCAGTTCCTGAGCAGTTATGGAGCCATCACGGAAGGCGCGTTGATGGTCCCAATAACAGAGGTCACCAGTTTTGAGACGCATGCCGGAGAGCTTGGCGATTGTTTCGTCGCTTGTGGCTTTCTCCCAAACCTTCACGCAAAGGGCGGCGTGATTAAGCGCGCGCTGGTGGTCGCGCAATTCGGCCAGAAGGGTTTAGATGCGGTTGGCACGGACACGAGGATTGTTTTTCATGTTGGCGAAACGTTCAACGCCCGCAGCCTTCCATTGCCAGTACTGAACCGATTTTGCAGCCTTGACCGACTTGTCCATGGCATTGTGCATGCGTTCCTGGGTTTTCCGTGCCTTGCGTTCGGAGTGATGCCCGACAAGAATTGGTTGCCCCATGTAGAATGCCTGGGAAAGATCGTCGGCGGCCCGCATGAAGGCGTTTGATTCACGGTCACGTTTGTCAGCAAGGGCATCGAGGCGTTCGGCCTTTGCCTCGGCCCGCTCCGCAAGCGTGGTCATCTCCGGTTCGATGTCACCAGCCAGTTCTATAAGGAAGTCTTCGCGTGCCGGGGTCCATTTGGGAGCAACAAACAATTCCTGTTTCGGTGCCCACTTGAAGCCCATCTCTTTGACGTGTGCGTATGTCTCGGCATCCAATCTGCGATCTGCGTAAAGACGCAGCTTGTTGTCTTCCGGGCTATAGGTTGCGGTGTAGTTGTCTTGGCTCATGAGGTTGCTCCGTTTCCTTGAACTTGGCCGTTTGGCTCGTTTCATTTTCCGCGTCGCCGGAAACGGGGGCGGAAGGTCAAGCACCGGAAGCGAGGAGGGGCATCACCCGCGCGCACAAGGCGAAGCCGCGGAGCGTGGGGAAACCCAGCGATAGGCCGCGCAGCGGTTCATCCTTGATCTGCCGGGGGCGGAGCCCCTTTTCCAAAGGGTGTGACCGGCGGATCGCCGGACATTATTCGTCAGCGGAGCGGGTCAGGTCCGGGAAAGGAACGCGATTGGGACGGTTTACCGGCTCGATCCTGTTTTTTGGAGGAACTGGACCGCTCTGCGCCGGGGCAACGCCCCTGCATCGAAAGTCAGCCCGACCGTCAGGTCCGGTCTATTCTCCAAAAAAACTACGAACAAAATTCACGGGACTAATTCTTGATAGAAACGACCAGCCCTGTGAGCACAATCAAAGGGCTGGACGCATTGGACAGCGTTACGCCGCCTCGTCGATGACTTCCTCTGACACAGGAGCGCCGTCAGAGAATGTCATCAGGCTCGGCACCCAGCCCGTCCCCGCCACCTTGTCGGAGGCGTAGGCCGCCGCTTCCTTCTTCTTCATCTTGCGAACGGGGGCCGCGGCTTCTTCTCCGCAAGCCTCAGCAAGGCTCTCGTGAATTAGGTCGAGCTTCACGCGGGAGAAGTAGTTTTTGGCCGTCGGTTGAAAATGCTCGGCAATATCCGTGCCAAGGGCCAATCCGATCCGGTCACCGTGGTCAACCCCGGTTTTGTTGTAGCCCTCGCCATATTTGATGGCATTGATCGTCTGTGCGACACAGAAGGCCTGCAACTCCAACAGGGTCTTTTGCGACACTTCCAAGCACCAGTTCCAGAGCTCGGCCGGATCAAGCGGCAGCACAGATTTCCAGCTTTCACGCTGGCGCTCAATCGCGTTCAGGACATCGCACTGTCCGGCGTCCTTGATCTGGCTTTCCAGGCACGCGCTGTCGAGGCTGATTTCAACCGCACCGTTGTCACGCGCCGCGCTGTGGTTATAGAGCATCTTGATCGCCATGGAATGAACTGCAACGGCGAGTGCAACATCAGGGTTCTTTGCCAGATCCATGCGCAGCACGGCGGTCTTGCGGGCAGTCAACTCGGCAATCAATGCCTTGGAATGGGACGCGGCTTCCGAGGCTTTCTCTTCATCGGTGTTACCAGCCGCGTCATCGACCTTTGCATCTGCCGGGTCGATAAGTCCGCGCTCGATGCGCAGGTCACCGTGATAACCAATTGAAATGATGGTGCCGCAAGTCGCTTTCTGGTCACCGGAAAACTCAGCCACGTATTTTGCCTGCAGGTTCTCAATCGCCTCGTCAGCAGCCTCGAAGGCCACCCGGTCTTCCTCGTTGCCTGTTTCGTTGTAGCAAGCGGCCGCATCGTCGCTTTCTGGCTGCAGTCGCTCAAGCTCTGTCTGATCTTCAGCGGAAAACTGCGGCTGTTTCGGATACTCCCGGCCAAATGCCTGTATAGCCGTGTAATCAAGTTCAGCCTGATACCTGACCCATTTCCAGCCCTCTGCGGCGATTTCCTGAATTGCCGTTTCGATTTTTTCAGATACCAGCTTTTCGACCAGGGCAACGTCTTCGACATAGCCGCCGTCACGATCCGAAAAGAGATCGCAGATTACGGTGCCGCCTGCGTTGCGGACGGTGTCCAGACCACCGATGAATTGGATCCTCTTGTCTGATGCCGGGATCTTGCCATCGGTCAAGGCCCGGCGAATGTCATAACCGTTGCGGTAATGCCGCGGCAGGGAGTTCCAGACCCGTTCCTGTGCCTCGTGATCGTCGCTGACGGTGAACGCCTGAAGCTGGGACAGCTCCATTTCACCTTTTTCGAAGAGCTCAAAGAGGACTGGAGAGACACGGGCGAGTTTCAGGCGCTTGGTGACAATCAGTTCGGTGGTACCAAAGCGTTTTGCGATGTCTTCTACCGTCGTGTCCTCATCGGCAAGAGCCTTGAAGGCCCGGAATTGGTCTGCCGGGTCCATGGCTTCGCGCATGACATTCTCTGCAAGGCTAAGTTCGGTTGCCTCTTCCTCGGTTCTGACCTGACAGGAAAGTTCATAGTCAGTCGTCAACAGGCCTTCCTTGATCAGGTGTTCGACGGCGCGGTACCGACGGCCTCCACTGGTCACCAGATAGTGGCCCCGTTTCACATCCGGGCGGACAATCAGGTTCTGCAACACGCCATTGACCGCGATGCTGGCGGCCAGGGATTGGATGCCGTTCTGATCGGTTTTCTTGCGCACGTTCTTTGGGTCGAGCGACAGCTTTTTGAAAGCGACTTTGATTTCGTTGGTGGTGGCTTTGGTCTTGGTCATTGGGTGTGCTCCTGTTTCCCGAAACTTCACCGATGTGGCTCGTTTCATTTTCCGCGTCGCCGGAAACGGGGGAGGACGGTCAGGGACCGGAATAGGGGAGGGGTATCCCCGTGCGCACAAGGCGACGCCGCGGAGCATGGGGAAGCCGCTTTTCCGGCCGCGCAGCGGTTCATCCTTGACCGGACGGGGGCGGAGCCCCGCAAAACAAAATTACAGGACCTCTTGGTCGCTGCTACGAGAAAATTTCGCCCGAGCAAAAGTCATCGAAGGTCGTGTCTGACAGGTGTAACTCAGTTCGCCAGAAGAATCAGTGTAAAATATCTGTAAATATAAAAACAATACATGATTGTCTGAATTTTAAGCCAATTTAATCACAAAAAAATAAACTTTGAAAATCTACAGAATTGGAAACGTGAAACGAAGAAGATGTTTAAATCTCTACGTTGTTTTTCTTTCCACCTCACGGCGAGAACTAATTGGTAGGAACCGCCGAGCGTTTTCAGCTCTAAATTGTTTAATTGGCGTTTGCAAATCGCGTCTATTTGATATCAAGAGTTGCACTAAACAAAAAAATAGCGTCATCTTGCCGCTGATCAGTTGTGATGCAACGCAGTTGCGAATTAACGAAAAAAGCTGCGATTGTTTTTTGGGGGGCAAATGAGAAGTAAACAGTCTGATAATTTTAAAATCTAAACGCTATCGAGCGCTCTACGAAAAGGGAAATACTTGGTGGATAGTGTGTCTATCATGAACCTGTTAAAAAGAATCAGAAATTACCGCATAACTCTCACAGCTACATTTCTTTTATCGTTTGCAGGCGGTGCACTCTCTCAAGAAGACACAAAAAATCATATACGAATAGATAGCTCAATTATCTCGAGAATTTTAAGTAATCCCCAACATCTCAGTGAGGTAATATTCGATGAATATAATAAGAACAAAGCACAATTCTTAAGTTACAAAATAAATAACAGTTTTCTAAATCTGACGAGAGTTTCGTACGATCTCGAGAAAAAATATCCGGGTTTCTGCGGATTCATGGACGGCAATAAGCGCCAAAAATTTCTAGAAGGTCCAAACTATATTCACTTCAGGAGAGGTGGTTTTTTAGACTACGTAGAACGAAATTGTAATGCGCGAATTTTTTACAATTTAAATATCAACAAATTGATTATATTAATAAAATTTCACAACGACACAAGTAATTCCCGCGCCTATCGCAAAGATGAGTTGGTCTTGATAACCGTGAACTCTTTTTCGGACATATACCTTCATCTCGAGAAGCTCATGAATGACACATCAAAATAACACAGGCTAACAAAGTGAACAGAGCTAACTTATAAACGCGGACAATCGGGGGAGCAGGTCAACCGGAACATCTGTTGCCCAAGCTGCCAAAAACCTTAGAATCGGTAGATCAACAGCGTTCTGAATTTTTCGGATGACTTACCTAGATTGATATCTAAGATCTATAATCAAGGTTGTGGGCATACCAATATGCTCTTGTAAAAATTCGTTAGACATGTAATTTGAGGCACTTACAACTCAGTAGCGGCAAGTGCGAATTTCTCGTTGCGTATGGGCTCCATCAGATGCATGCAAAGAATGTGTTCAAGAAGCTGATTTCAAATACTTTTATGCTCTTAGTACTATTTGCTTTTTGCCCAGTGATCTCATAAACCCTTCGAACTCGACTGTACTCTCGCTAACAAACAACCGCTCCAAAAATGTTGCAACCAGGCTCGCTTACCCAGTTCGTTTGGCTTGCTAACCACGTGAGCTAGTAGTGAAAAAATATGGCGAGAAAACTCTCCCGATTACTCCTTGGAGATGTCAGAGGAATCGTCCGGTGAAAATCCCTGTAAAATTTTCTATAACCCTTGTTGTTAGCTTCATTGGGTTATTTGTGGCTTGGAAGCACTATTTCCCACATTCCGTTATTCACTATCGACTAGATGTCACATTCGAAGTTGACGGTGTTCCAATAACTGGTGGCGCCGTACAAAAACTGGTCGTGGAACGCGTTTACGGTTTAGGTCAAGTAAGGGCTGAATGGTGGACGTTCGGTGAGGCCGTCCGGGTAAATCTGCCAGGCTATGGGGCGGTGTATGTCTTGATGACAAGTCCGACTCCAGACGGCACGTATACCTTTGCTACTAAGGGTAGATTCGACTTTCTCGTTTCGTCTGCATGTAAACTGAAAGAACAGCGGGGCGATAGGAACTGGAATGAATATGTTCGAATGATTGGGCAAGTTTCAGGGCAATGTGATGTACCCGAACATTCTTTACCACTAATGGTCCGTTTCAGAGATGAGAATGATCCAACTTCTGTAGAAAGAATCTTCCCAAACCAATTACCGACGCATTACAAGGAACACGTTCGATTTGTTGATGCAAAGATCAATATTACGTCTGAACCAGTAACTTATAATATAAAAGCCCACCTACCTTGGCTATCAACAGACAGAGAAAAGAGATTGTCGCCAAATTTTTTGGGATCAGCGAACCCAAATCTGTCTGAAACACTAAAGTATGGCTATTTTTCAAGGAAAGAATGATGACGAACACAGTTCTTGATTACGCCATTATGGCAATGGATAGTTACTCTCGCGGCGACCGCCCAGACATTAAAGGTTTGCCGATAGTTTATAACAAAGTTGAAGTTCCCGTTCCAACGGAATCCATTGACGTTGGTTTCGACGCGTCTGTTTACGATGTAGGCGGTGAGATAGTTATTTCATTTAGAGGGACGGATTTCGCTGGTGGCGGCCAATTGCTTGACGATATGGTGCATGGCTGGCTATTTGGCGCTGGAGTTTTCAGTGCCTCACAAATCAAATCAGCTATTGATTTCTATAACAGTGTAGTTGATCTTTATCCGCACGCCAATATTACGTTAACAGGTCATTCACTTGGTGGTGGACTTGCTGGCTTTATCGGGGCAATATTTGGTGAAAAGGCAGTAATATTTGACAACGAACCTTTCGAGGCTGCTGCTCAAAGTCTCTACCTACATGCCGACAGCACTCCACCTCTAGGTTCTGAAAATTATGAACAGGTTCAGCAGCTACGAAATTTGGTTTATGGTGGCGAGTCTCCTTTACCAATCGATACCAGTAAGATTTCGGGTGTCGCAATAGAAGGCGAGTTACTCGAAACGATCCGTATCTTTCAAGAAACGCCGGTAGATCAGCTTTCACTGTCAGACAGCGTTGAACTTGGCGCGGTGACACGGCACAGCATGTCGCTACTAGCGATTCGACAATTTGCGGAAAGCGCATCGCAGGTTAGTCATCGTAACTGGGTTGCAGTGGAAAAATACATCTTTGAAAGCTTATTTGACTCGGCAAATTCGTCTGCATTGGAAATAGAAGCAACCGACCAATCAGATCCAAATTCTGTTATGATGTCTAAGTTGGCGTATTCTGCGACGCAACAAGGAGCGACGATATCGGGGAACGCAGCATTAGCGTCCTGGTACGACGATGGAAACGATTTCGGTGAGGCCTTTGCAGCAGAAATCTCGACTTTCGGTTATAACCCACAGCCAGCTACTGGAGACCTCCAAGCTGCGCTACTCCGGCAGCTTGCGAACACAATAACGCAATATTCTGTCGCACTTGCGCTTAATAAAATTGATGATTTATCTTCGTACAATTTGGTTAGCTACGATGAAGAATTAAATCTGCTTGCTTATAATTTTACGACAGATGTGTTGAGCGCAGCTGGCGGAATTCCAAATGTTGAGAATTTTGATGGAGACTCCTTTTTGGCTGTCCTTCAGGATTGGCTGGGAGTGTCTATTGAACCTTATTTGGCAGATTGGTGTGGTGATGAGTTTGGCGGAAACATCGATAAGTTTTTATTTGGAACAGGTTTCGGAGGCTCTTGGGAACTCCAAGAAAGTGACGTCCTAACGGCGTTTTTTGGCACCGCAAACTCGGACTCGATTGTTGGGTCTAAGCAAGACGATTTCATCTTCACAGGAGCCTTTGGAGCAGTCGGGGCTGTGAGTGATGTTGTTCTGGTCGGTGAGGGCGACGATTTAGTGCTCGCTGGCGATGGTGACGATCTCCTGTTTGGAGGAAAGGGCAAAGACATCCTTCTTGGAGGTCAGGGTAATGACACTCTCGATGGCTCCTCCGCAATCAACAACCTTGAAGATTTGGCACTACTCGAACGGGAGGTGTGGGAGGATCGGGCGTTTTTTGACGACAATGTAAGTGACCGCCTCGAGGGTGGTGCTGGCGATGATATCTACCTCATTGGCATCAATGAGAGCGTAGATGCAGCGCTTGAACAAACTGCTCAATATGACAGCTACTCAGGTTCATTCTCTGGGTTCTTTGATGTTGTCATTTTCGAAGACTACCAGAATAGCCAATACTTCACTAAAGGTATCGATATTGGTTCCTATACGGCCATTGATGTCATTTCGGACAGCTCAGGCGATGGTCAGATCTTTGTTGACACGTCTCGCTGGGGATACGTTCCGGACTTAGGCAGCTATGCGATTGTCGATGTCGTCGACGAATTCTCAAACGGAACTTACGAAAGGGCCAGAGGAAGCCAGAGTATTCATCTGCTCAATGGCTCCGGCGGACTGGCAGGCAATTCTGACGGCTTTGTCTATTTCGAAGATGGAAATTTGTATGGGTTCTCGACCTACAATAATTTTGGCGAGAAGTTTCATGCAAGGTATCCTACCGATGAAGGGGCTCTGATTGGATTTCACGCCCGTTTCGTCATCGAAAATTTTGAGAACGGTGATTTTGGTATTTTCCTGGAATTACCGGCTCAAGGTTCCGAGCAGGGCGACAACGAGGATTTCTCGAACTCGGGAACACCTGGTGAGGGTGTGGACTACGCTGGGAACGGTGGAAACGATATTGTCCTAGGTTCTCTGCAAGCCGACTTTTTGTCGGGCGGAACAGGCGACGACGCGATCTCCGGTGAAGGGGGCGACGACACGATTTCCGGCGACAGCGGAAACGATACGCTGAATGGCGATGCAGGCGATGATTTCATTGATGGCGGGTCAGGCACCGATGACATCAACGGTGGTGACGGCAATGATCAATTATTCGGCGGCGCAGGCGACGACACGATTGTCGGAGGTTCGGGAGATGACGTTCTCAACGGCGATGCTCAGATAGGTTCCGCCCTGGCTCAAGCGGGGAATGATCTCCTTATCGGCGGGACCGGCAACGACACCTACCAATTTATGGTTGGCTCTGGACACGACACGATCCGGGAAGAAGGTCCGGCGAATGAAGAAGATGGCCTGGTACTTCTAAACCTGTCGACTAATGATGTTAGTTTTCAGAAGGCGGGAACTGGTGGCGCGGATCTGCTCATCACGATTTTGGCGAGTGGCGAAACAGTACTCATCGAAAACCAATTCTCAACAACCGTTGAAGGCATTGAATATGTGAACTTCACCGGAAACGATGCTACCGGCGGCCGGGACTATTGGGATCGTGCAGAAATAGAAGCAGCGGCTGATGCCTTTGTCTCGACCAATCAATCTCCTGTAGTTGCAAACGCGATTGCAGATCAGGTGGGCATTGAAGATGCGTCCTGGAGCTTCACGGTTCCTTCCGATGCGTTCAGCGACGCGAATGGGGACACACTGACCTTTAGCGCTGTTTTGGCGGACCACTCAGCTCTCCCGTCGTGGCTAAGCTTTGATGCGGGCACCCGCACCTTCTCCGGCACGCCGCCACAGGATTTCAACGGCACCCTTTCCCTGAAAGTCATTGCCTCCGACGGCATTGCTTCGGCAGAAGACATTTTCGACTTGGTCATTGACCCCGTCAACGACGCGCCGATTGTCACGAATGTCGTCGCAGACCAAGAAGCAAGTGAGAACTCTGCTTGGAGCTTTACCGTTCCTGTAGATGCTTTCTCCGATGTTGACGGGGACACGCTCGACTTCAGCACGACGCTCGCCGATGGCTCGTCCCTGCCGGCATGGCTCAGCTTCGATGCGGCGACGCGCACCTTCTCCGGCACACCGCCGCAGGATTTCCACGGCATCTTGTCTCTGAGGGTTGTTGCCTCTGACGGTGAGACTTCGGTGGCCGATGTCTTCGATCTGGTGATCGCACCGGAAAGCGCCGGAACCTGGAATACCATCGAGAAAGTGGCTGGCGGTGACAGTTGGGGAACCGGGCACGCGGCTTCCGTGCAAGGGTTCACAGGTGCCGGTTACATCCAGTCGACGGCCGTCCAGGACAACAAGTCGCTGGATATCGGCCTGTCGGCGGACGGAAGCCAACTCGACGGCACGATCGACTACTACATCTGGCTCAAGGGCGACGGTACCGTAGAAATCCGCGAGAACAACGAATATGTCACGGATGCCGGAACCTATGTCGCTGGTGATGTCTTTGTCGTCGAACGGCTTGAGGATGGGACGGTCCGCTATCTGAAGAATGGTGGACTGCTCTACACCAGTAGCGCCCAAAGCGATCCGAATGTAGCCCTGCATGTGGATGTCTCGCTGTTCGAGGAAGGTACCCGCGTCGGCGAGACGCTGATCTCTTCGGGTGGCAGCACACCTCAACTCGTCAACTGGCAGCTCACCGGCAACATGGCCGAAGTGGCTCCGCCGGTCGCGCCCGGATCGGGCAATACAATAGTGAAGGTTTCGGGCGGCGCAGACTGGTTCAACGGGATTGCAGCCTCTGTGGAAGGATTTACAGGCGCTGGTTTTGTCCAGTCGACCATCGTGGATGCAACCAAGAACGTCGATATTGGTGTCTCGGTCGAGGGCAGTCACCACGACAGCTCGATCGACTATTACATTTGGCTAAGCGGTGGTGACGAGGTTCGGATCCGCGAGAACGGCACATTTGTGGCCACGTTTGGCGCTTATGAAGACGGTGATCGCTTTACGATCGAGCGCTTGTCTGACGGTACGCTGCAATATCTGAAGAACGAAACGGTCTTCTACACGAGCTCCGCCAGCGTCGACCCGGCCATCAAGCTTTTTGCTCACCTGTCCTTGTTCGAAGAAGGCAGCCGTATTGCCAATACGGTTATGTCGTCGAACGGTAGCGATCCAGCGCTCGTATCCTGGCAGCTCAGCGGCACACTCGCTGTGGTGGCCGATGCCGAAAACTCGGCGCCTGTCGTTGCCAGTGAGATTGCGGATCAGGCGGGCACGGAAGGTACGGCCTGGAGCTTCACGGTTCCTGTGGATGCATTCTCCGATATTGACGGCGATGCGCTGAGTTACAGCGCAACGCTCTCCGATGGCTCGACGCTGCCAGCCTGGCTCAGCTTCGACGCAGCAACGCGGACTTTCTCCGGTACACCACCTCAGGGAACGGCCGGAACTCTGTCGCTGAAGGTTGTCGCGTTCGATGGAGTGGCGACTGCGGAAGACATATTCGACCTGACGGTCGGCTCGGGACAGTCCATCCCGGTCGCCACCTGGACCGGCACCGACGACGTGGATCAGCTGTGGCTGAGCGACGCCGACGACGTGATCGATGGGCGCAAAGGCGATGACGACATCAACAGTGCGCGCGGGAGCGATACCTTCCTGTGGCGCACAGGAGACGGCAATGACACCTTTGGTGTCTTGGCGGATGACGGCGATACGGATGAACTCTATCTGGTCGATGTACAGCCGGAGGACGTTGCCATCGGTATCCATCCTGATTGGGACAGCCATATAACCGTCACCGTCTCGTCGACGGGTGAGGTCATCACGCTGACGAACCAACTCGGGCCGGAAAATATCGGCTCGCGCATCGATCAGGTTAGATTTGCCAACGGCACCATCTGGGACTTTGCGACCCTTGAGCAAAAGGCGCATGAAGTTACCGGGACCGGGGGCGACGATACGCTCGCCGGAACGGCCGCCAGCAATACGATCTTCGGTCTCGGAGGTAACGATGTCATTTCCGGCGGCGCTGGCGACGATATTCTTGTCGGCGGCATTGGAGGTGACAGGCTTACCGGCGGTTCGAACTTCGTCAATGGCGACGCGCATGTGTTTGCGGCGGTTCCGGGAGGTTACAGTCTGCCGGCACAGGTGGCTGCATCTGCCAGCGATATTCGCTTCAATACCGTTGAAAAGCGGGACACTGCGGCAGGGGCCTGGAACGGGTACAATGCCGGCGTCTATTCGCAGGAAAGCTTTACTGGTGCCGGATCGCTGTCGACCATCGTCGCCCACACTGACCGCTACGCGGCGATCGGCTTGTCGGCAGACCCGGCGGAAGTGAGTGGCGATAGCATCGATTTTGCCTTCTATCTGGCCGCAGACGGATATCTGCAAATCATCGAGGACGGACAGCATCGGGCGACGCTAGACGAATATTTCGTCGGCGACGTGTTGACACTGGAAAGGTTGTCGGACGGTACCATGCAGTACCTGCGCAATGGGACTGTCGTCTATACCAGTGGCACGACCGTGCCGGTGGAAACGTCCCTGAGCGCGGATGGCTCGTTCTATACCAACGGCAGCCGCTTCGAGAGCACAAGCCTAACGGCCGGTGCCGCCGCTCCTGTCATGGTGACCTGGGAGACGACAGGGCCGGTGGTCAAACTTGCCGAGGCGGGCGGCATCGTCTCGACGCTGGTTGATCTCGACAACGACGGTGTCGATGACATCGTCCATGTGTCGCAGTCCGGAGAGATCTGGACGCAACTCGGTTACGAGGGCGGCGGGTTCTCGAACGCGAACCATGTCGAAAACATTTCCGTCTATGGCAGCGTCTCGACCAACAATGCCATCGAGAAGATCGCTGGCGGTGAGGATTGGACAAACGCAGTTGCCGCTTCGACGACCGGTTTCACCGGCGCCGGTTCCATGGAAACGATGGTCGCCCAGGTCGGGGCGACATTCTCCATCGGCCTTTCCGCCGAAGGCAGCCAGTCGGACGCGAGCATCGACTTCGCCTTCCTCCTTCCGAACGACACGCAACTGCAGATTTGGGAAAACGGCCAGTTCGTTACCCACGTCGGGACCTATGTGACCGGGGACACGCTGTCGGTCGAGCGTCTTGCCGATGGCACAATCCAGTACCTACGCAACGGGGCGGTGGCTTATACCAGCGACACCAGCGTGGACATTGCGACGACGCTCTATGCACTTACGGCGATCCGGGACGAGGGCGGACGTGTTAGCGACACGGTGCTGATATCCGGCGGTAACAGCCCGCAACTGGTCGACTGGACAGAGAGCGGCAACCTCGCAGATGTGATACTCGGCGGCGACCTTTCGTTCGGTTTTGCCGACAGGGACGGGGACGGCAAGACCGACCTGGTGGTGACGGATGCCGACGGTAACATCTGGTCGCGGACCGCGTTGGAAGATAGCGATGTCTTTGTCTTCAACGACGCAAGCGACAGCGCCGGATCGGGAACAGATGTCATCGCCGACTTCGACCTCGGCCACGACAGGATCGACATCTCGGCTCTCGGTCTCAGCTACGACGATCTGAGTATCTATAGCTATGGCGGGGACACCTATATCGAGGTCCTCAACTCGCCCTTCAACATGAAGCTCGAGAATTTTACAGCCAAGCTCGAGCACGGCGATTTTATCTTCTAAAGGCAAAACCCGAGTGGAGAGGGTTCAACTCTCCACTCGGTCACTCGATGTTAATGCCGCCAATCAAGCCCAACCGCTATCAACGTAAGATTGCCTTGGACTTTCGAGGGCGGATCTGGCGGGTGCGGATCTTTTTCGGATCCTGTCCCGAAATAATCCGCAGGTAGGATTTCTGAAGCTCGAGCGCCTCGCGCGCTTCAGCGTCGACACCGGCCTGTTGCTCCAGAAAACGCCTCCAGGACAACTGCCTGCCCGGCTGACCGGTTGTCATTCGCTTCCAGGCAGGATGCCGTTCCAAACGCGGATCGAGTGGCCGGCGCCGGTACCTGTCCTTGGTCTGGCGCGTGTCCGATTTATTGTTCGGCTCGAACGGGCCGAATTTGTCTTCCAGCTTTTTTCGCGAGAGGTCGCGGTCAACCATGCTGGCCTTTTCCATCGTGCCGGTCGCGATGTCCCGAAAGACAAAGCCGTTCCCGCGTTTCCGAAGCTCTACCCCGTAGAGCGCGAAGCCATCATGTAATTCATCCCAGGAGCCGGCACGACGATGGATCTGCAGAAGGGCGTCCTTGTGCTCTTTGAGGTATCCCGAGAAGGACTGCTCCCAGGAACTGGCTTCCTTGTCCCGGGCTTTCTGGTTCAGGCGCTCGTTGTCCTGGCCGCGGCCCTGAACCACCTGCAGGCCGTGCTTCTTTTCCAGCATTGCGGCAGTGGACTGAAGGATCTGGAAGTCACGGAAAGGCGCATGCATCCGGAACGTTTCCGGGTGGACCAGGTTGAACTGGATGTGCATGTGGAAGTTCTCTGTGTTGATGTGGGTGCCCACAACACGCTGATGAGCTTCCAGGCCGAGGGCTTTCGCGAATTCCAGCTCGATATCTTTCAAAACATCGAGGTCCGGCTTTTCTCCCTCTGCGAACGAAACAACCAGGTGATAGTTCGGATCGGCCTTGCTGCGCTGGTTGAGCGCTTGCGTTGCGCGGATCTCCGCGATTGCAGTGTCCAGGTCCTCCAAACCTTCGCCGGCGTTGCAGTTGGAAAGCCAGAACTGATCCAGCTTTTCTCCCTTTTCCTTCGCACTGGCGATGTATTTCGCGAGGGCGGTCGCGCCGCGCGCCCGCTTGATAGACGTCTTCTTCGCAATCACGGCTTCAGATCCGTAATGCGGGCCTTGATCTCGACTTGCGTTTGCCGGACCTCTCTCAACAGCGATTGCATTTGCCGGACCAGATGACCGTCGGCAGCTTCGTTCATGCCTTTCAAGAGCAAATTGCCGAGACGGGCCTGGTCGGCATTCACCTGCAATAGCCTCAGAATTGACTGTTCCAGAGATCGATCCGGATATTTGCCGGACTGGAGAATGCGTTCCGCCACCTTTGAAACGGACATGTTTGTTCTTTTCGCATGGGACACGATCCGTTGGTGAATGTCCGGATCCAGGTATGTGATCAACTGGACACGCTTCGGCCGTTTCAACGGGACATCTCCAACTGCCGCTCCAAGCCCTTGTCCTTACCCACGCTGCGGACATGCTCGCGCTGCATCTGCGCGAAGGATTCCCGCAGTGCTGTCAGAAGACCCTTCTCCCCCCGGTGTTGTTTCAGATCGTTCCAGTCGGTCGCCCCGCGATCCTTTTCTGCAGGCGTGAAGCTTGGAGCCAGAACCTTGCCGCCAACAGCCTCGGCCGCAGCCCAGGCACACTTCAAACCCTTGTTCGGAAGGGGCGGTGTTCTTTGGGGCAGATGATGATCGTCATCGGCGGCGATCAGGATGTTGGAAGTGGGATATCGCTCGCGAACCGCCTTTGCGGTCGCAACCAGGTTGTCGCCGTCAAAGGCAACGAAGGTCGGCAAGTTCGTGGCGTTATGGACATCGGCACCGGTGGCATAGCCTTCACCGACGATGACCGTCAGTCTGTCGCCTTTCTCGGGGGTGCTCTCCAGATCCTTGTTCGGATCGATGGTGTGATAGAGCCCGTCCTTGCGGCCATGTTTCAGATAGGTTTTTTCATCACCGACAAACTGCAGGGACCAGATCCGGCCGGTATCGTCGCGAAGTGGAATGACCATGCGGCCATCCTCAGAAAGCTTCACGCCGTAGCCGCGGACATTTTTCCTGGCGAGATAAGGACAGTTTGCCGGGGTCGCCCAGGTCTTCAGATTCGTCCAGATGCCGAAGGCACGTTTGGCAGCGATCTCCTGATCCTTTGCCCGCTCGCGCTCCCGGATTTCGCGGTTCTGCGCCGCCTCGGCCAACAACCGTTGCTTCTCTTCCAAAGAGAGGGCGTCGCCTCTGCCGGTCCACTGCAAAGGTTCCTCACCTCCCTTGAAGTTCTTGAACTGGCCGTTCGGGACACCGTCCAGAAAGCCCCGGTAGCTGGCGTTGGTTACCTTGCCGTCGCCGGCAAGTGCAACACGGTGCCACTTGCCATCCATTTCCGGTGAGACCTGCAGGTCGGCGCCATTGTCGCGCAGGAATTGCCCAAACGCGGTTCTTGGATCCTCGAGAGGGCGCTCCGGCGGGTTCGACGGCAGAAAATCCTTCAATCCGTCCGGAACATCCGCTCCCTTGGCGAACCAGGCTTTCTGTTTTTTGTCCCAGAGTGCTCCGGCCGCCTTGGCTGTTTCGCGCTGGTCGTAGGGAACGGAGAGATAGATCTTTTCGATGGGTTTGGTGTCGGCCATGTCGGCGAAACTCCGATTGAAGGAAAGCAGGGATTGGACGGAAAAAGGCGGACAATCAGTCGAGGTAGACGCCATCGACGTCGAACCGGCCGGTCAAATGGAGTGGCGCCTTTGGCCAGATTTCGCGCCCGGATGCGTCCGTGACGGAGATCCTCTGCAGCGGCACTTCGCTGGAGAGTGTTCCGCCCGTTATCTCCAGGTCGCCGAACTCCTCGTGGATCTTCATGAGGGTTGCGATGACTTCACTGATCTTCATGGCGCTGCCTTTCCATTGATAGGGGGGAGAGAGGGAATAGACGTAGGGCAAGCGATCGGGATCCTGGCCCGGGACTGCATTTCCTCGTTCTGGAAATAGAGAACCTGGCGGCCATAGATGGCGGGGCGCCCGGCGACAAAGATCAGCATGTCGCCGGCCCGGGTGACCTTGCCGCCGGTGCCTGTCTGGATCCCCGGCAGCGACATGCACTCGTCCGGCGTCAGCAGCGGGCGCGCGACTTCGCTCAAGGTTTCAGAATAGTTGGTGCCTACCCGGCCAGTCGTGCGGCTGGCGGAAGTCTTCCTCTGAACCAGCGTGGTCTTGCCCGCCATGTCGGACAGAACCCTGGCCGTCTCCATGGTGTTCGGCGCATAGGCGATCCGAACGTGGCAATTGGAGACAATCGACTGTTCCCGGCCATAGGCCTTCTGCAGCTGCGTCAGGTCTTGGACGATGACAAAGGCCTTCAGCCCGTAGCCCGCCATGAAGGCGATCGCCTTCTCAAAGATCTCCAGTTTGCCAACGGAGGTGAACTCGTCGAGCATCAAGAGCATGCGGTGTTTGTAATGCTTCACCGACCGGCCGCCCTCGAACGCCATGTGAGAGGTAAGGCGGGTCAGAAACTGGTTGAGCAGGATCCGCACCAGTGGCCGCAATCGGGCGATGTCGGATGGAGGGATGACGATATAGAGGGTTGCCGGCTTCTCGCCATTCATCAGTTCAGTGATGCGGAAATCGGATTCCGATATGTTGCGCGCCACAATCGGATCGCTGTAGAGCGCAAGCTGCGACGTGCCGGTCGAGTGAACGCCGGAGCGCTCGTTGGAAGATCGCTTGCGCATGCGGGCCGCACCAAGACGTACCTCGTCGTTGACGACGTCCCGCCCGTGCTCATAGCGCTCCATGTCCTGCAACAGCCGGTCGAAGCTGTCGTCTTCCTTGTCTTCGAAGGCAGATTTCGCGGCGGCGGCGAGGGCCTTTTCTCCCGCAGATTTCGAATCCTCGTCGTCGCCGATCGACATGAAGGCACGCACATCGGCGAGCGTCGCGGTGCGGTTTTCTGACTTTTTGATCAGGTAGAGAACATGCAGGATCGCGGTGCAGAGCCAGCCATAACCTTCCTGCATCCAGAAGTCTTTCAGGCCAGTGCCGTCCGGATCAATGATCATGATTGCAATGTTCTGACAGTCGGCGATCTCGTGATCGGTACCGACCCGCACTTCCGCGAGTGGATTGTATTTGACTGAGCCGCGATCCGCGGCCGGATCGAAGCGGTAGATCCTATGGCTATGCGAGGCCCGCCAGCCGGCGGTGAGCGCAAAGTTTTCGCCCTTGATGTCGAGCACAAGCGCCGACTCTTCCCAGGAGAGCAAGGTGGGCAGCACCAGGCCGACCCCCTTGCCGGAACGGGTCGGGGCAAAAGCCAGGACATGCTCTGGACCATCGTGGCGCAGCATCTTTGTACCGGTGCGGGTCGGCCAGCCGCCGACGACAACGCCTTTCTCGGAAAGAAGGCCGCTGTCCTTGACGTCCCGGATATCGGCCCAACGGGCGGTGCCATGGATGTCCTTCTGTTTCCGGCCACCAAAGATCGTCTCGGACCTGGCGCCAGAAGAGACAGCAGCGCCGACAAACATGAGCGCGACAAAGGCAGACAAGCCGCCATAGGCCGGATGCAAGATTTCCGGCGGGAAGCTGCCGGTCTCAAGCCAGAAGGCCTTCAGCCAGTTCCACCAGTCGGCCTGCAGGGGATTGAAATCGAGATAATAATGCCAGCCGATCAGCGTCACGCCCGCAAGAGCAGAACTGGCCAGAACCGCAAAGAAGCGCATCAGATGCATGTCATCCTCACGCGGCTTGGTCGCAGACCGGTTGCCGGTCACGCAGCACGTATCGGCCGGTCTTCATCTCATAGATATCCGAGATGAAGCGTTGCCCACGTGGATCCCGCTTGATGTGGATCACCAGATCCACCAGCCGGCGCATGAAGCCTTCCGCGTCGCTCAGGGTCTGTCCGGCCGCATTGATGTTCTCCTGGAACCTTGATGGAACCAGTTCGGCACTTTCGGCATGCACGGTGCACATCCAGCCGCGCGCTCCGGTGTTCAGGACGTTGAGGGCGGCAAAGGCGTTTTGTGTCGAGATTTCCCCGAAGAGGATATTGTCCGGCGAGATACGCATCTTGTGGTCATAGAGCTGCTGCCAGGTCCTGAGGCCTGCGCCCTGCGTCGTATCGCGGGCCGCCAGCAGCGAGACGCCATTATAGAAGCGGCTGACCTCGAGCTCTGGCGTATCTTCGGCGCTGACGACCCGCCGGCTGTCGGGCAGATAGGAAAGCAGGTTGTTGAGGAGCGTGGTCTTGCCGGTATTGGTGGATCCGGAGATTGCAATGTTGCGCTGCTCGGCAAGGGCAATTTTTAGATAGTCGATCATGACGGCCGACAATCCCATTTCTTCCAGCGTGATATTGTGGGGGTGTTTGCAGCGGATCGCCAGCGACAGGCCTGAGACGACCGAGTTGCCGACAAGGCATTCGAAGCGGTGGCCGCCAGGCAGGGTCGTGGAAAGCTGCGGCTTGTAGCTCGCGTCGAATTCCAGGCCCTTCATGTTCGCCAATGCCCGGCAGATGGTCTTGACCCTGTGCAGGGTCAAATCCGGTTCATCAACTTCCACAATACGGTTTTGCAGATCTCGGCGTTCCACGATCAGCTTGCCGGGAGCCTTGGTCCGGACCTCGACGACATCGGACGCGGCGTAGTGCCGGGACAGTGGTTCAAGGATTTTTTGCAAAAGAACCTGGGACATGGTCGCGGAACCTCGTTGAACACGTAGGGAGAAGGGAGAAGGGAGAAGGGAGAAGGGAGAAGGGAGAAGGGAGAAGGTAGAAGGGAGGGTGGAGCGGTAATCTCCACCCTCGGTTTTCAGTTCCTCAATTGCGGAACATCAAGACAGCGGGAGACCAATCGGCTGCGTTACTCCGCACCCGCGTTGCGTTCCGTCTTGGACTTCTTTCACGCCAGACCATGTCGTGTAAGAAATCCGGTTCGTTCCCGGCTCTGTGATCTTCAACCGCTCTTCCTCGCGGTTGATGTAGTAGAAGTGGCAGACAATACCGGCGTTGCTGTTCGCAATAGAGGTTATGCGCGCATTCCCACCCTTAATCGTTACCCAATAAGCGTTCTGGTGCTTACCCCTCGAATGGGACTGACTGTCCGTATCTGACTGGAAGGAAACACGTCCGGCTGCGAGCCACGCTTTGATGCCCCACCCCGGATTGATCCGTGTTTCCCGAACGCGCTGGCAGAAGTCACCACCATCAGCGACGGGACCGTTGCCCTTCGCCACACTCACCGTCGATCCGTCCGGACGCCGGTAGATCGCGGTCCGGTTGGTTGGGATCTTCTGATTGCAGCCCTCATAATGGACCTTGGTCATGTCGGGCTGATCTTCGTTGCGCACAAAGGAATAGGCGATTTCGGACGTTCCCGGCTGCAGCCAGGAAGTGGCGATCTTGTAGACTGATCCGTTCACGTTGATCGCCACATCAACGAGCTGTTGCGCGCGCAAACGACCGTCGTCATTCTTCCAGCCGTTCGGGCTGACAGAATGGGTAAAGGTCTGTTCTCCGCGCTTGCAGCCGGTGACATAGGCACGGCCCTGTCCTGGAACGTTATAGAAGAACCGTTCCCGGCCATAAGACACGCCCGCCGCCAGATCGTGATCGAATGAAGCAGCATCTTCACAGCCGTCCGTCGTTGCCTCGATGCCCAGCATCGCACTTTCATCGGGCTGGCAACCCGCAATCACTTCACTGCGGCCGGCGACAGTAATTTCCGTGCGAAACTGGCGTGCAGCCTGACCCTTGGCCAGATCCACGATCGGTGTGCAGACATCGATGCCGTTTTTCTCGAACACCCTGGAATGGGTATAGGTCGTCTCTGTGGTGATGCATGGCGAGGCCTGGAAGAGCTGCCCCTCATCCTCATATGTCCACATGGCCATTTCCGTGGAAACGCCAGACCCGAAATCATGACGCAAGGAACAGTTCGACGTGTCCGCCGTCATCTGGATCGGGTCGATCGTTTCTGACGGAGCACATTCACGGACACTGACTTCAACGTTCTCGTCCGTCTTGTAGACATAGGACGTGTTGACGGTGGCCTTGCCGGTCAGAAAATCGAAGTCGAGCGTGCAGTTCCGCTTTTCTTCGACCTGATAGGACTTTTCCGCATCCGGAGCGCATTTGGAGACGAGATGTTCCTTGAGCGCCGCGTCCAGGTAGGACCAGCGGAACTGCGGCCTTGCGACCGCATTCACCAAATCGACTGTAATGTCACACCCGTCATAGCTCTTGTTGAGCGGATAGGAGGTAGTTTCATCGGGTGTACATTCACTCACGATCTCCTTCTTTCCGGCCGCATTCGTGTAGGAGAGGGTGAACTGCGGATGAGCTTGAGCGTTCGCAAAGTCGACAAGGTCGTCGCAGCCGCTATCAAGTTCCGTGATCTGGAATTTCGTTTGTTCAGATGGCTGGCACTCCCGCACAACGACCTGAACGCCGTCGCCATCTTCGAAGACGAGGCGGCTTTGGGGCACCGCAAATCCGGATGTCAGGTCCACGACATCGGTGCAGGATGACGCATTCTCCTCTATCGGGAAGCGCTTTTGATCATCTGCCTGACATTGGGTGACAACCTTCTTCGTTCCATTGGGGTCGAGATAGAAGAGGGAATATTGCGGCTGAGCATATCCGGCCGCCAGATCGACCTTTACACTGCAGTCGTCATAGGCACGCTGGAACTCAAAGCCGTCGCTTTCGGCCGGAGCACACTGGCGAACCGTGTGGACGGATCCGCGATCATCGGCATAAACCAGCTTGAATTGCCGGTAGGCAACACCCTTGTTGACATCGACCAGGTCCTCGCACTCGCCAAATGAACGCTCCATCTCGATGGTGTCGCCGTTCCCTTCGCAGGACTGAACCACCACCTCGGACCCTGACCGGTTTCGATAGGCCAGCATCGAGGTGAGCTCGACGACTTCGCGATCGAAGTCGAGGGTTGGCGCGCACGTTTGCGAACCTTCGGAGATTGCAAAAGAAAGGGAGGTATCCGGCTGGCACCCTGCCAGGTCATAGCGGGCGCCCTTCTCGTCGCTGTAGTAGCTGACATATTGGGGACGGGCCACCATGTTGGACCGGTCGATCAGATCCTCGCAAACCGAATAGTTTCGTTGGATGTTCCAGACAATGCCGTTCGGCGAACAGGCCTCCGTTTCGGTGACGACGCCGTCTTCAAGCGTTTCCGATTTTGCCATTTGGCGAACGATGCCATTGGCCAAATCAACCTGCGGTTCGCAGCCATCGGTCGAGACGTTGAAGGTGATGTTGGGCTCACGCTCTTCCTCGTCGTCTTCTTTAGGGGCAAGCCGTTCAGGCGTTTCGTAACCGCCGGCGACAGGGTTTTCGCCGCCACCAGGGCCGGCTTCGTCAACACTGGACACTTCCGCCGCGGTGTCCTGCTTGTCTTCCAGATCCTTTTCCGGTTCTGTCTGTTCGTCCGTTACGGATAACCTGGTGACGGCCTGAACGAATTCGGCCTCGTCCCCATTGACGGAGATGGCCGTGGTCGGCAGGAGCCGGTTGCTGTCAACACCGAACTGGCTGGTGAAATCGTTGGCCTCCAGATCGACAAAATCTGTGTCTTTCTTCAGCCTGGTAACGACGACCTGTGCGATTTCCTCGCCATTGACACTCACCTTGCGGGTGAAGCCCTCGGCGGTGATCCCTTCAACGTTGACTGCTTCCGCCGTATTTGGCCGGGAATTGAACTGAAGCTGGACCGGTACCGCAGTATCGGAGGATAGCTCGGTTTCCAGAACCGGAGAGACCGTGAAGAGGTTTTCCTTGATCAGGACCTTTCCATCTTCGGCAGCCGTAACAGGCTGGTGGCCTGGCGCTGTCTGCGCGTGGGTGAGTGCGGTCGATGACGCCATGAAGAGCGCCAACAGGCCGCAAGACACTGTCCTAGTGTATCGCATTCCAGTCTTCCTAATTTTGGGTAGGATCGGCGAGGTACCAGTCGAACTTCGGGCGCACTTGAACGCGTGTGCCCTGGGCTATCCGGATGACTGGTTTGAGGTCCACGGTGTCCTCGAGGAGCGCCGCGGTGATGGTTCCAATATTCTCGCTGGCCCCGGACAAGCCATCTGCGACAATGTTGGAATTCGAAGAGTCGATTTGTTGTGAGCCGGAGACGGCCGCCTCGACGGCGGTCCCAATGCCTGTGGTCAGGATGGCGGAGCCATACTTTTCCCAGAAACGGCTGTTCACTTCACCGGAAAGGCCCGCATAGCCTTGTGCGTCGCCAATGTGGGCCTTGAGCTGGTAGATCTCGGCGCGGCTTTCGCCCAGGAGAATTCGGCTGCATGAGAAGCCGACGCGGGTCTGGCCAACCTTGTCAACGGAGGCGTATTCGCAGATCATCCGCGAACCCTTTGGCACCAGCTTTGTGCGACCGTGGTAGCCGTAGACATCCCGGCTGACCTGGACGACAACGGAGCCATTGTCGGCGAGCTGGCTGTTGATGCCGCTTTCCAGAATGCCTGTGATGTAGCGGTCGGCAGTCAGGATGCGGGTGTTGTCCACCGCACCGGTTGAATAGCGCGGCGGGGCGGAATAGCGGTCGTTCTGAGGGTCGATGCCTTCGGGCGGAGGGAACCCCGGAAGGTTGGCGGTCTGAACCGGGGGCCGATTGCCCGCGTCGGAAAAGTCGCCGGTGATGTCTGCTCCGCTCAGCCGAGACTGCATGACGGCCCGCTCACGCAACGCCGTTTGCAGCATCAACTCGTACTCGGTCGGTTGACGCGGTACGGCCTTGGGCGGTTCGAGGTATTTGGTGACATACTCGGTTCGAACGACCTCCTTGGGTGGCGGCGGAGGCGCTTCGACTTGCCTGATTACTTCTTTTTCGATGATCACCGGCGGCATCGTGATTACCGTCGGTTCCTGCACGGGCCTCGAAGGTTCGGGCTTTTCGTAGGTGAACACAGCTGGGTCGCTGGCGGGGAGACCACGTGGTTGCGCCGGCTCCGGCTGACAGGCGCCGCCGAAAGTCAGGCCGAGCGCCAGAAGGATCTCGCAGACGGCCATGATCACTTGGCCCCCTTGTACTGGATGCACATGAAGGACTGGCCGGACTTGAGGGTGATCAGGCGGTGCGTGCTTTCGACAATGAAAGTGGTTCCCTGGACTCGGGTATTGACCAACTCGTCTATGCCATCGACCACGACATAGGCGGTCGGCAATTCCAGGTCGTTCCACTTCTCTCCAAACTGGATGTAGGTAAAGTGATCGTCCCGAAAGACCTGCTCGGGCCGCAGCTTCCTGTCGCCCCAGAGCTTGTACTGGTCCCAGCCGCGCAGCGCGCCCGGATCGAATTTCGCGGTCTGCAGGAAGTCGTTGGATCCGTGGGTGGCAAGTGCCGCATCACCGTTCGGCAGAGGATTGCCCTGCGGGTCAAACTCCACAAAGGACATGCCGGCACTTGGTGGGCCGACAATCCGGAAGGAAACATCCGGGACGATCTTCGAGTTGATGCCTTCCGCGCGCAGATAGAAGGAATAGACATCGCCATCGTCGGTGTAGACCAGCATCGAGCTGTCGACACCGGACCCGGTCGGCTTGACGGCCAGCGTGTTGTCGGAACGTTTCTTGACTTCGAAGCGGGAAGCGTCACCGAGATCGGCCGACTTGATCTTTATACCCTTTGGCAGCTGGATTGCGCTGACCATGTATTGCCGCAGCCGCACCTTGTAGACGCAATCGCCGCAATAATTCTGGACATGGATGCCCTGTTTCTTGCCGGGCTTCGACCAGGCTTCCTGGATCTGACCTCCGATGCTGTCGGGGCGGGCGAGGGGGCCGAAGTTTCCGGCGGCCTGGGCCTGGGCTTGCGGGACCGAGCCAACAGGCAGCGTGGACGCGACCGCCGAATTTGCAGCGGCAATCCGCTGGGTCGGCGTCGTCGTCAAAACCGGAGCACTGGGCGTTGCCGGGCCTTGTGCGAGCGGTGTTTGCGCAAGAGCGCTGCCGGCAATGGTGGCACCTACCAATACAGCAGTAAAGCGGGAGATCATTTGGAAGCTTGCTCCTTGATGGAGAGCCCAAGGACGCGGATACCGAGCGGGTTCTCGAAGCGCTCGGCAGCAGTCACGTCATGAGGGCGGGGTGTCATTTCGAGGAAAGCGCGCAAGTGGCGGCGCTTCGGCTGTTCGCGGCCGATCCTGTCTGTCTGGAGAAACTCGACGACATAGAGATAGACGCCGTCATAGGCATCGACCTGGTAGGCACCCTTGATGGTGATCGAGCGGTTGAGACCGTCTTCGATCGCCTCCTCGATGATCGTCTTGTTGGTCTTTACATACGTGTTGAAGAAGGCTGGATCCGAATAGGTCCGGACTTCCTTGAAGCGGGTGTTCTGGGTCGTATCGTCGATGGTGAGCAACTGATGCACGTAACGGCGGGCGAGCTTTTCAAGCATCAGCTCGAAACCGTCGACCTCAACGGAGATCGGCTCGACCCGGTAAATCCGGTCGTCGCTCGGATCGGCGCGCAGCAGTGCGATTTCCGTTTCCTTGAGCGGTACCAGTGAAACAAGCGCCTGAATGGAGGCAACGACGCAGATTGCGAGCGCAACGTTCATGCCAACCGACAGCCGCAAGAGCCAGGCCATGCGCCGGTGGGCAGTCTTATAGGCGAAGGGATCGGCCGCCAGGACATTGGCGTGCTTAGGTTCCGGACTGATCTCCGGATCCAAAGCCGGGTCCGACCGGGAAAGGGTGAGGATCGCCATCAGGCTGCCTCCACCCATTCGAAGGAACCTGGCTGAAATTGAATCTCTGTGCAGGCGCAAGGAGACTTACGCATCTTGTCGATGCCGTCGGGCTTGATCGGCATTTCCACCTTGGCGCAGCCGGCAGCGAGGAAACCCAGGCACAGGACGAGTCTGAGGTGTTTCATTGAAGAAGACCTTGGGAACGAAGAATGGAAGGGATGAGAGCGATGCTTACGAACCGCCGGTGCTGGTGATTCCGCCCGGACGCGGTCGCGGAGAGGCCCAGTTCTTTTCATGCATGTAGCTTCCCGCTCTCCCGGTCGCCTCGGCTGTTGACCTTCCAGCAGAAACGCCTATCGATGCGCCGCGCATGGCACCGGCCGACATGATCCCGGCGGAAACAGTTCCTAGAACCGAACTGGATACGTGTCCTGCAATGTTGACCGCTTCGGAAATCAGTGCCGCTCCCAGCCATCCCATGATTAGGGCGAGCAAAAATTGGCCGGACGTGAGATCGATGTAGTCCTCAGCGATGACGTTTGCGTCTCCGGTGACGCCAAGCCCTTCGACGCTCGCGATGACCAGCGAGAATACGATGGAGACACACAGCATTGTGGCGATGGATCCGACAATGGTCCGGACGCCGGCTGCGATCAGATTACGGCCGAAGGGAAAAGCGGCAAGACCCACCAGAAACGGTGAGATGCCGAGGATGACTGTCAGGCGGAAGAGGGAAACGGCCGTGTGTGCCAGAAAGAGCACCAACAGGATGACGTAGGGCAGGAGAAGCGCGACGCCGTAGAGAATGTATTTTGGGGCATCCGTCCAACCGCCCGAACCCATGATGGCTGTCGCAATGTTGAAGACGCCGCCAATGCCGGTTTCCACACCGCGAAGCAAAGCATCCAATCCGGAAAGACCAGCACCGCCCTGACCCATGATCTGACTGGCAAGGCCGCCCATCACGTTGACGGATACGTTGAAAGTTTCGCTGATCAGGCCGCCCTGTAGGCCGATATAGACCCCAAAGCCGAGCACCATGAAAAGGACCTGTTTCAGAGCGCCCGCCAAATCGAGCGTGCCTACGAAGACCTGAATGCCGATCCAGAGTGCCCAAATGCCGACAATGCCCATCAGAATGGTTTGCAGCGGGCCATGTATCGCCGAAACAAGCGTGTCGAGTGTCGATTCAGCGTGGCTCTGGTAGGCAGTGAAAATCGCGCAGATGTTGCAGCCGGTTGTCGCCATGGCCTATTCCTCGCTTTCGCCGTTGTACTTGCGGGTCTCGGCGACTTCGCTGGCGATCGGAACCCCGTTGTTGAGGGCATCCGACGCCTGGATCTTCAGCATTTGTGCGAGGATCTGATTGGTCTGGGCCGTGGCGACGAGCTGCGCGACCTCCAGTTCGATGAGGACTTGGAGCCGATCCTGAACCGTCTCGGCGGTCTGACCGGCGCTCTTGTACTCCTGGGCGGTCTCGAGTGTTTTGACAGCCGTCTCATGGGCTTCGTCGGACTGCGCCAACCCTTTGACGGTGGCGTCCGTGATCGTCGCAATGCGATTTTGATGAACCGACTTCTGCACGTTGGACTTTTGCTCCCAGGTCCCCTCGGTCAGGGACTCCGGTGTCGCGACCAGTCCGGACTTGTAGGCGTTGCCGCGTTCACAGATCGAACCGAAGTCGACGTCCTCCAGCTTGATGGATGGCATGAGCTTCTTGTAGTCAGGGATCAGGCAAGCCATGTCCCCGGAGACGCTGGAAGCAAGCGATTGGAAATTGAGGGACGGTATAGAGAGATTGCCGATGCTGCCGATGGACGACAGGGTCTCGTCGGCAATGCCCTTGGCTTCCTGGACGACCTTCAACTGATCGGTCACCACCGAAAGACTTTCCTTGGCGGTCTTCAGCTGATCTTTCAGGGAGTCCAACTGGTCCTTCATAGTCATCAGTTGCTTCTGCGCCTCGGCGATGTTTTTCACATCAATGACGGCCATGGTGGCTGCCGCCGGCGTGACAAAAGCCGCTGTCACCAGCAGGCATGCCAGCGTGGTCTTCGGAGATTTGCGAGCCATTGGTTACCCCATTGCTGTTTGGTTCGTTCTAGTTCCTTCACCGCGGAAGGCCCTGACCGGTAGAAGCGCAAGGCATCGCCGAGGCCCGACAGGTCGACGTCCAAGATCGTGCTTTCGTTGAAATTCGCGGCCTCGAAGCGCTTCACTACGAGCACCTGCCGCCCGCCCTTCATGTCGCCTTCACCCTTGATGAACGCGATCTGCTCGTGAGACAAATTGAAGGGTTCGAGATTTTCGATCTTGGCCTGGGAGTTCGGCAGGAAAAACAGCGTCTGCGCGTTCTCGATCATGGCCGTTGCGCCATCGAATTCCAGCAGTGCACCCGGCTCCTGAAAGGCGAGACCGACCAGGCCATTCAGCTTGCGGTATTCCTGGTACATCTCCCGGACAACGGATCGAAACCCGTTGTTGCGCAGCAAATTCGCCGCTTCGTCGATGAAGATGGAAAAGCCGCCTTCGCCTTGTTTCGCGGCCGCGGAAATCGCTGCGGAGATATGTGCGACGACAGGCGGTCCCAGGACAGGATCCATCAGCGCCTCGTTCATGTTGATGCCGACAAGGAAGGATTTCTGGAGAAACCCGGTGATTTGATCGCGCGGGGCGTTGAAGACGTGGGAGAACTGACCCTCGGCGCCGTCGTCGCCCTTTATCCACTTTGCAAACGCGCGCCGGATTTCTGATTGCGCCGGAAAGGCCGCACCATAGATGTTGTCGAGGGTTCTGAGGCCCGGTTCGAGCTCGGCGGCCATGTCGAGCGCGGTGTGAAGATGGTCGTCCATGTTTTCGTCGAAGGCTTCGCCCAGCATCGCCTGCAGAATTAGACGAACCCTGTGACGGGCGGACTTGTCGGCAAGATCGATGTCGAGCGGGTTGAGCGCGAGGTCCTGGTAGCCCTGATAGGTTCCGCCAAACGCTTCGATCATGAAGCGTGCACCATCCTTGGAATCGAATACGTAGTTGCGCACGCCACTGAACTTCGCGAGTCCGCCGAGCAAATGCAGGATCAGCGTGGACTTGCCGCCGCCGGTCGGAGCGAACATCAGATAGTTGCCAGGTGACTGCGGTTTGTCCGAGACATGGAACTGGAAGGCATAGTTCTGACCAGTGGGCGTCTTGAAGAGCCTCACCGGCCGGTCGCCGAACGGGCTGGAACACAGACCGATCGGGGAGAACTGGAACGGCCACAGCGCCGCGACATTGCTTTCCGTGATTTTCAGGGGGCGCAGCAGCTTGTCCCGGCCGGGCATGCGGTTGAACCAGGCGGTTGCCGCTCCAGCCGTCTCGATGTTGTAGCGGACCCTCGCATTGTCGAGGATCGATGTCGCCTGATCGATCAGGGCAATCAACCCGGCCTCACTATCGGACCGCAGCGTGATCTGAAACTGCGTTTCCTGCAGCTGATGGGTGTTGTTGAGGAGGTCTTCGTTCACGGTCTCAAGTTCGGCCAGAACCGCGCCCGTCCCGAAAAAGTTATGCCTCTGCTCGGTAATCTGGCGGGTGAAGAGGGCAATCTGTTTGGTGTTGTCGAGCGGCTTGATGACCTGGCACACCTCGATCTCGCCACTGAGCGCGAGCAGGCGGGACACCAGCATTCCGGACACCGTTTCCGGCCAGCCGCGCACGGCAATGACCCTGTTGAAGGTCTTGTGTGGGGTGTAGGTATCTATAGCGCCGTCCGTCGAAACATGAATGTCGGACGCCGGCAGGTTGGCGCTGATCCCGGCGCTGAGGCGAGCGATCTCCGGTTTCAGCTCACCGCAAACAAGGTAGTTGAGAACGCGGGTGAGTTCGCAAGGATGATTGAGTTCCTGAGCAGCGCTGACCGGACGGATGTTGTAGTCCGTGAACCCACTCATCATTCCGCGCGTGGTTTTTTCGAGTTCGGTCGACGTTTTGGTTGTCAGGGCCAGATACCAGACCAGCGAATAGGCGTTTTGATAGAGCCGCTGCTCGGCATCCCCAACTTGCTTTAAGGTGATGGACGGCCAGTCGGCCTGGAAGCTCACATCCCGCCGCCGTTTGATGCCGAAGAGACGCAGGGAAGATCCAGCCGACAGAAACTGGTTGAAGGTGCTGGCCCGGCCGCGGGCAAGGGCTTCCTGTTCCGGAACGCTTCGGGTTTCATAGGAGAGGCCGGCGAGCGAAAACACACGGACAAAGGAACCGTCTTTCAGCGAAACGGTCTGGCCATCAGCAAGCAACTGATCGAATTCCAGCTCGTTCGCCAGCCAGTCCTGTTCCACGTCGCCGAGCAGATATTTGCGGCCTCTGGAACTGGCGAGCGTGGCAGCTCCAACGGCGGCTGCGCCTGTCAAAAATATGCCAAGCAGCATTATTGAGTTGCTTTCTTGTTTGAAGTTTTGAGCGGGAAACCAGCGATCAGGAGGCGGACTTTCTTCGCCTGGAAGAAGGTTGCCGGATGCAGAAGGAGAGCTTCACAATGCGGCTCCTTCCGCCGCAGCAGGATGATCCAGGCGACCGCTGGTGGGGTGGTGAGCACGACAAGCGCAAAGCCCACCACATTTCCGGCCAGAAACCCGCCAGTGGTCGCGAGCAGGAGTTCACCGATCATCACCAGGGCTGCGTGGAGCGGTGGCATGCCGAGGATCTTCATCGGCTCCTGGATGTGGAGTGCGATTGGACTTTGCGCTTTCATGCCTCGCCCCTTCTCAAGCTGCCGAGAGAAGGGCGCGAAGCGCGGTCGGGCCGAAGATCACGAGCGCCCCGGCACCGACAAGCTGCGCCAGCCGCATGATGTCGATGCGACCGGTGACCATCGCCCAAATGCCGTAGATGATGACGCCAACGCCGATCACAGGGGCGGCGATGCTGACCAACCCGCCTTCGAGAGATTCCAGCATGCTCGTCGCCGGTGCGGACCAGTCCTGTGCCATCGCGCGAGCCGGGAACAACGCAGCGGCAGCTACAATCAGTTTGAGAGTAGATCTCTCAAATTCTACCTTTGAGGGAAGTGTTGGGCAGAGTCCGAGTCTCTTGAGAAACCTCATTTCGAAAATCCTTGTTATTTCAGGATGAGATAAAAGGCGGCGACAGCCAGCCAGTTGGTGATCGCGAGGGTGCTAAAGCCGACAAAGGCCTTGCGGATGGCCCGGACAATCCGGTCGGATTCTACCGCATGCTGTGCGACAGCCGAGACGACGGTTTGGATGTTGTCGTTGCCGAGGTTCCGGGCAACTTTCTGGATGGTGCTCGCAATGTCATCGACCTTGTGATCGATGGCCTCATTCACCCCGGAAACGTCGTTCTGGAACTGATGGGAAACCCGGTTCCGTTCGTCTTCCAGGAGTCCCTTGAGGCGATCCCCGAAGGCATTCAGGATCGAGACCACTGCCAGGATCGGATCATCCTTCTGATAGGATATTCCTGTTTCCCGATGGGCAACCTCGATTGCCTCCTCGAGCGTCATCTGCTTCCACTGCTCGGTGACGGCAGGATCGATTTTCTGCACAGCTGCAGCGCTCATTGAGCTGCCTCCTGCTCGATGGCATTTAGGAAGGCGGCACTGTCCAGACGCTCGATCGCTCTGGTCCAGTAGATCTTGAGACGCTGGCGCGCCATCACGTTGAAGTCGTTCGAGCTGATGGCTTCATCGAAGGTGAGCTTGGCCTTCATCATCGCCCGAATGTCTTCTCCGAACGTCCCGGCCTGAACACGCGGGTGGCACATCACGGCTGCAATCCGGTCTCGATTGTCCTGATAGATCTTACTGTCTTCAAAGCTGCGCCCTTCATTCGCAACCGGGCCAAAGAACTCGTTGAGCCAGACGACAACCGGCACATCCGGAAAATGACCAAGAATGGCAAGCAGGCTGTTAAAGGTGTCGTCGAGCGCAGCGCCGCCGCAGATAGGGCAGTGAATGAACGCTCGGACATCGAAGCTCTGCAAGAGATCAAAAGCGTTGTTCTCGGCAAGGTAAGAACAGGTCGCGATGAAGGAGGAGGTGCCTGTATCGATGACCGTATGAGTCTCTTCCGGAGCCTCGAAAACCCGTGTCATCAAGTGATCGAAGAGGCGCGGATTGATATCGTCGCCGTCCATGATCTGGATCGGCAAAGCTTTCAGACCCTTGATTGCGGAAAGGGTAGGCGTGGTCGGGTCGAGGTCAATCGCCTGCACCCTGTGATCGGCGTAATGGAGATACTGAACGAGCATGGAGGACGTGAGGCTCTTGCCGGCACCGCCCTTGCCCTGCATGACAAGATGGACGGTTTTCACCATTGGTCTCGCACCCCGTCAGAACCGGTTGGCACTGTAAACTTGTTGATTTCCGGGAGCGGTTTTCTGACCTTTGGCGGTGTGGCCGAAGGCGTCTGATCGCAAACCTGTTGCTTAGCAGCCGGGCTCTGAGCGGCTTTGTCAGCTTTCTTTGCCTGCATCTTCTTCCAGGATTTGGCGAAAGCGTCATACTTGACGGTGACCAACCCTTCCGCCTGCAACCGGTTGAAGGCTGATCTGAGTGATGGAGAGCTGTCGACGATGGTCTTGATTTGAGCATAATTGGTCACAAGCTCCATGGGAGCCTGACCCCAAGGAGCCCGTCCAACACCGGAAGATGTAGACGTCATGGGTCGTTAACGTTCTGAAGCAGAACGCCCTCAATGTTGTTGATGAATATTGAAAGATGGTTGTACTGGCCGCAAAGTCGGCGCGATTCAGCTAAAAACGCATCAGCCTGCCGAAAGCTGATACGGCCAATACAGACCAAACGGAGTTTGTAGGGGTCTCCTTACGCGGACATCAAAGGACGATTTTGGTGTTCGCTAGGCTCGGGCGGTCCTGACTTCCACATAAGGACCGCCTGAGCTGCTAACGGGATCTGTTCTACGATCCGACGACTTGGTTGTACATCTTTTATTCTGTCAATCTAGGCGAGTTTTCCACAGCGATAAATTGATGCTTAAGGCTGGGTTAAACCTCCCGCAGCGGCGGTTTCTGCGTTGAGACGAAGGCGAATAAGTTAGCAAAATGAATGAGTTCAAGAGGTCATGCATCCAGAAAGTGCCTCACTTTCTCTATCTTGCCGTCTTACCCAATTCCGAAAAAGTACGCAAAAACCCTCAGTTGTCCTAAAGCATATCCAAAGTTGTCGCCGAACATCAAATCTCATCGGTCGTTGTACAGGGTTGTAACCACTCAGCAAAACAAGTCATTGAATTGTATATGTTTTGATAAGATGGTTTGGAAATTTCCTGAGTTTCCCGCGGCTTTACGACAATCCGTGAGAACAGCGTAAGACAGCGATAAAAGTAGAAGACAAACATATAACTCAAAATTGACCCGAATTTACGCAAGTCCAACTCGCCAGCCTTTTTCTAGCTGACGGCGGCGAAAGGGAGGATTTTCAGGTCATTCGTTGGCTACCGCGGATGAATTGCTAACCGCGTGTGATCTAGCACCAAGGTGTCCGGCTTGAAGCCTGGAGGGGATTGGCAAGTTCCGGTTGCTGAACCAGCGAAGCGGACATTTGTGAGAGCTGCTCGCACGGTTGCATTCGGCCCGGAGTGATCATTCAACACCTAATGTTTCAATGACAGCAAAGCGCCCTCATCATGGTCTTTCGTGATCTTAAATTCAAAGCCCCTAAGCAGCCATTCGCCGCGCTTTGCAATGAGGTCCTGACTGGGCGGGAAGCGGTCATTCGCTGCGACTTGCGCAAGCGGCGGCTATGCGCTGGAAGCGGTTGTACGGGCGCGACATCAAGCTCGCTTGCCATTTCGATAGCAATGCCATGTGGCGCCCAACTAACACTCGCAATATGATGCCAGCCACTTAGGCGACCGACGCCCTAAAGCTGGCGAGGCACGGCTTCTGGCTGATCAGATCTACCCTAGGTGTGGAATCCAAAATGGTTGTTCATTCCATCAACCCCGAAACTAACTGTGTTTGATCACCAACCAGTTTCGGAACTTCAATGCGAGTGAACAACCGTTTGGATTCCACACTTATCCCATTTCGGCGATTGACCTGCGGAAACCAGTCGGGGAGACGCCTGCGATCCGCCGGAATGCCCGAGCAAAATGCTGTTGGTTCTCGTAGCCCACAGCCAGCGCAACGTCGATAATCCTCGTCGAAGGATCAACGAGCAGTGCACGCGCAAGATCGAAACGTGCCTCCTGCACGATGTCTGAATAGGATCGACCGCTGTGCTGCAGCCGCCGCTGGAGCGTTCGTTCGCTCATCTGCAACGCTTCTGCCATTTCGCGTAGGGCGGGATACCCGCCAGGCAGATAGGGCCGAACGACTTCCCGTAGAGCCATTGCAAAATTCCATTCCGCAATGTCTTCGTCCGGAATTGCTCTGGTTTGGAGATTCGCGTCGTCCGCCGCAACACCAAAGTCACGCGTGCATGGTCGAGCAAGCAAATCCTTGCTGACCAGGATCGACGTGCAAGGTTTGCCCACCAGAATATGCGTGTTCGGAAATGCTTCCTGTACAATGGGTGTCGGACGCTGACGCGAAACGAAAGTCATCTCCTGCGGACACCAGAGAGGTCCCGCAACGCTTCGGACGATCGAGATCATCGCCTGGAGGTCTACCCATTCGGCTAGACCAATGAAAGGATTGTTCTGGAACCCTTCCATTGTGCTGATCACCCGGACCTGGTCACCCTCGGGCTGCATTCGGATTGACAGAACGTTGTCCTCAAGGGACGCGCAGCGGAGGAATGCCTTGAAACGCGCGAACCCGGTTGGCGCGTCGAGGATCGCACGCAAGAATGCCGGACTCAGCGACCCCAGAGTTGCGCGTCTGGCTGACAGGTAACCAAAATCCATCAGCTCGAAGTCGCGGCTGCAACTGGCGAGCCATTCGAGACAAAGTGCAAAACTGACATAAGCATCAGGATCGTCGAGGGTCCAGTGCGGCAGGCGCGAACGCGCTAGCTCGCTTTCGACAGGTACACCGATCTCCTTGAGTTCCTCGAGATAAAGGTGCAAATGCGCCGCCCTGACGATCGCAATTTCCATCAACTTGTTACTCGCGTTGGCGTTAAATGGGCAGAGTGAACCGTCGCAATGTGTCACCTTCTGGATGCGTTCACAGGTTTTAACATGCATGCCCTTACGTGAGAAAGAATCTTTCGCTGATCCCCTTCGGGTAAGAACCGTCGCGGCGACACTTGCTCTATCGGGTCCCGTCTCGGTCAGTCAGATTGCTGCCCAACTCGGTGCCAGTTCCAGGACGCTTCAACGCCAGTTGGCAGACCAGGGCGTAAGCTTGCGCGCGATCGTTGAAGAATGCCGGCTTGAAATTGCCCGTGTCCTACTTTGCAAGACCGATCTGGACGTGCAGGAGATTGCGGCAAGGAGCGGCTACAGCACGCCCAGCGGCTTTTCACGCGCCTTTGCCCGATGGGCTGGCTGCTCACCCCGGATCTTTCGGAGAAAATTTGGGTGGCCATCCAAGAATTGAAACCAGGTGGCGCGAAATGGGCGGACAGACTGTTCCTGAAAACTTACGCTTCCTGCCGGCCGACTTAGGCGTCGCACCCTTTATTTTGTAAAGGAATTTGAGAATGTTTCGTTTTCCACTCATCAGCTGCCTGGCGCTCAGCGCCTCCTTCAGCCCGACATGGGCTGATGTGAGCCAGAAGACTCTCGAAAAGCTGTCCGCCCCGGCAAGCGTTGAGACCAGCATCGGCACTCTCAACTTCAAAGATGGCGTACCGAGCGCCGAGACCGCCAAAAAGGTTTTCGACACACTCGATTTCACCAACGCGCTTACCGTCTATAACAACAGTTTCCGCGGCGCCTCGGCGCTGGGGCTGGTCAAGGGTTTCAAAGAGCTGGGCGCCGGTAGCGGCGACGTGATCATCTTTGAGGAGCTGCTAGACGCAAGCTCGCTATTTCTGACCGGGAATGCCGACACCGTCTACTATCTCAGTTACGTGGACCTGTCGGACGGACCGGTGGTGATCGAACAGCCGACCGACGGCCTCGGCACAATCAACGACATGTGGTTTTCCTGGGTGATCGACGTAGGTAAGCCGGGTCCTGACCGCGGACTAGGCGGCAAGTACCTGATCGTCGGACCCGACTACGACGGCCCGCTGCCGGAAGGCGGATTTTTCGTCGCTCATTCCAAAACAACAACGATCCTCTACGCCATGCGGGCCTTCCTCGCCGACGGAGATGACCCCAAGCCTGCCGTCGCCAACATTAAGCAGAACCTGAAAATCTACCCCTACGCTCCCGGCAGCTACGGGACTTCTATCGCCGAGGCGTTGAAGGGTGAGGTCAAGCTGGCCGGCGAGCCGACCAAACCCGATATGAAGTTCATCAACGGCAGCGGGAAGTCGTTCAATACGATCCCTCCCAGCGACTACGGCTTCTTCGAGATGATCAACGAGAACGTTCAGAACGAGCCGGCGACGAGCTATGACATCGAACTCTCCGGTCAGCTTGCCGCTATTGGCATTGCCCACGGCAAGGAATTTGCCCCGGATGACCGGATGAAGAAGATCCTCACCGATGCCGCCACCGTGGGCCAGGGGGTCGGTCGCGCGTTGCAATGGCGAGGTCTTGAGGAAAACCCGGACTGGGTCCGCTATCCGGGCTCGCAGTGGTACCTGCCACTTTGGCAGGGTGGCGCGTTCTTCGAAACGCCGCCGCCCGCCTTCGAGGACGGCATGTTCAAGCCGCTGCCGCCGACCGGCGCCCGGACGCTCGATGCACGGACCTGGTTCTACTACGCCTATACACTCGATTCCCCGGGGATGATCATGCAGATCCCGGGTGTTGGGTCGCAGTATCTTCTCGCCTTCAGCGACGCCAAGGGTGATCCGTTCGATGGTTCGAAGACTTACAAGGTGACATTGCCCAAGGATATCCCGGCGGGGGCCTTCTGGTCGTTCACGCTCTACGACAATCAAACACGCTCGATGCTGGCGACGCCTCAAAAGTATCCGCGCGCTGGCAGCCAGAGCTATCCCTCGCCCGCGGCTGAAGCAGCCCAAGACGGCACGACGACGGTCTGGTTCGCCCCGGACCAGCCTGAAGGCGTCGCCCGTGGTAACTGGATCCAGACCGATCCGAAGAAGGGATGGTTCAATATCCTGCGCCTCTACAGCCCCCTACCCTCGTTCTTCGACAAGTCCTGGCAGCCCGGCGAAGTCGAATTGGTGCAGTGACGGATATCGCTGCCAGTAATACAGAATAATATCGGCCCCGATCGGCGGCGCGCCAAATTCCGACCGCGCCGCTGATCAATGAAAATTCTGTCATGACTTCAACACCTTGCAGTTAGCCGGCTCGTACCCATCGGCAAGCTGGTGCCATTGCTCACGCGTACCCAACCAAAGTTGTCGGGCGCTGGGGGCCGGCCATTGGAGCGACAACTGTGGAGAATTCTTATGCGGTTTGATTATTGGTTGAAGCAGGCGAGCGGCTGTCTGACCCTCGCGACATTGGTAGCGGTGACCGCACCCGCAATGGCTGACGATTGGCCAGGGGTACAGGAGACCAAATCAATCGCCGAGGAGGGTTATGTCTACGGCCTGCCGATCGTCATGGATTATGCGATCATGTACGATTATGCGATCGATCAGGATTCGGGGCAGTTTAAAGCACCCTTCAATCAGATTAAGAATGAAGCTCGTGTCTACACCTACAAGGATACGACGGTCATAAGCCCGAACAGCGACACGCCGTACTCGGTCGCGTCGCTAGATCTGCGGGCTGAGCCGGTTGTCCTGTCGGTACCTGCGGTCGAGAGCAATCGCTACTACTCAGTCCAACTGATCGACGGCAACACCTACAACTACGGCTACATAGGCAGCCGCGCGACGGGCAATGACGCCGGCGACTACATGGTTGTCGGCCCCGACTGGAAGGGTGAGACGCCTGACGGCATCAAGAAGGTCTTTCAGTCGTCGACGCAATTCTCTCTCGCGGTCTATCGCACCCAGCTTTTCGGCTCCGATGACATGCCAAATGTCGAAAAGGTTCAGGCGGGCTACAAGGTAAGCACGCTGTCGACATACCTGGGCAAGCCTTCCCCTGCACAGGCTCCGGCCGTCGACTTTCCAAAGGTGGACAAGGATCTCGTCAAGACCAATTTCTTCGAGTATCTGGACTTTGCCCTGCAATTCGCCCCCGCCACTCCCGCCGAGGCAGAAATTCGCGCAAAGCTCGCCAGGATCGGTGTCGGACCAGGCAAATCGTTCCAGTTCAAGGATTTGCCGCTTGGGCACAGAATCGAAATCGCGCTTGGCATGCGCGATGGCGAGGCCAAGGTGAAGGAATACCTCGGGCAGAAGCTTTTCAAAGCGAATGGATGGTCAGTCAGCGATCTTTGGGGAGATGCCCCCTTTATCGACGGTGATTGGGTCAAGCGGGCAGCCGGCGCCTCGGCGGGCATATACGGGAACGATGCGGCTGAAGCGGTCTATATCCTCGGCAGGAACACCGCCAATGGCGACGAGCTCGACGGCAGCAAGCAGGACTACACGCTGACATTTGCCGCCGGATCCTTGCCGCCCGTCAACGCATTCTGGTCGTTGACAATGTATGATGGAAAGACGCAGCTCCTGATCAAGAATCCGATCAACCGCTACCTCATCAACTCCTCGATGTTGTCTGACCTGAAGAAGAATGCCGACGGTTCGTTGACACTCCATATTCAGAAGGATTCTCCCGGAAAAGAAAGGGAGACGAACTGGCTGCCGGCTCCGGATGGGCCGATCTATCTGGCGTTGCGGATGTACTGGCCGAAGACCGAGGCGCCGTCCATTCTGCCGGTCGGCAAGGGCTCCTGGCAGCCACCGGCGCTCGAAGTGGCGCAATAGCCGCTGCGAATATGTCGAACCGTGGCGCCGTATTAGGCGCCACGAGTACAATGATGAATTCGCACACTGAGCGGCGAGGAGAATGGAACTATGAAAAACATGTCGGGACTGCTTTGCGTCACCACTGTGGCGTTGCTGGTTGGATTGGGCGGTGCCGCCGCAGAAGCGCCCCACATGAAAATGACAACTCCGATCCCACAGTCGATTGTAACGCCGGAAAGCGTCGACACCCGACTTGGCAAGCTAAATTTCTTCGACGGATTTCCGGACGACGAAACTTCAGAGAAGCTTTACGACAATCTCGACTTCATGCGCGGCGTTGAAGCTTTTCTCAATGCCATGCCTGGTGCATCCATGGAAGCTTTCCGCAATGGCCTTGCCAGCCAAGGTGTCGACAACAACCAGTCCATCCTGATCTTTGAAGACCTGATGGACTCACATTCATTGTTCCTCACCGGCAACACGGAAAGCATCTATAATCTGATGTGGCTTGACACCAAGGCTGGACCTCTTGTGATCGAGACGCCGCCGAACATTCTCGGCTTCATCGACAACCACTGGTTCGAATATGTCGGCGACGTCGGCAATGCCGGGCCGGACAAGGGCAAGGGTGGAAAGTATCTACTGTTGCCTCCGGGCTACGATGAAGAAGTGCCGGGCGGCTATTTCGTGCTGCGGTCGGCGACCTATGGCAACCTGCTCTTTTTCCGGGGCTTCCTTGAGAACGGAAGCACGGTACCCGCAGTCGGGAACACCAAGAAACTGTTCAAGGTCTATCGACTTTCGGACGCGGATAGCCCTCCACCCATGAACTTCGTCAACGGTTCCGGCAAGGAATTCAACACCATCCATGCAAATGACTTTCATTTCTACCAGGAAGTGAACGACATCGTTCAGTATGAGCCCAATGAAGCCTACCACCCGGAAGTGCTTGGGCAACTCGCCTCCATCGGCATCGAAAAAGGGAAACCATTCGCGCCTGACGAGCGAATGAAGAAGATCCTTACGGAAGCCGTGGCTGTCGGGAACGGGACTGCGCGCACGCTCACGTTCAAGTCGCGGCTGAAAGACGCTTATTATTACCCCGGCAGCGCGTGGTTTACGGGCTTTGTCGGCGGCAGCTACGAGTTTCTCCTACAGCCCGGCGTACGTTTTCTCGATGCTCGGGTATTGTTTCACTATTACGCTACCGGAATCACGCCGGCTATGGCGATCAAGCGCGTCGGCATCGGGTCACAATACGCTGCGGCGACGGTGGATGCCCAAAAGCAACCTCTCGACGGCAGCAAGACCTACAAGGTACATCTGCCGCCAGATATTCCTGCGAAGGATTTCTGGTCGTTCGTCGTATATGACAATCAGACCCGCTCAATGCTGCAGACGGACCAGCAATTCCCCAGCATAGGCAGTGACAAGAAGAACATCGTGATCAACCCCGATTCTTCAGTCGATGTCTGGTTCGGTCCAACGGCGCCCGAAGGCCATGAGAACAATTGGGTCCAGACGGTGCCCGGCAAAGGCTGGAACGTCGTCCTGCGCCTCTACGGGCCGTTGGAATCTTGGTTCGACAAGTCATGGAAGCCAGGCGAGATCGAACTCACAGAGTAAGACAACGTTTTCTCGTTTCGACCACTGAAGCAATAGATCTGGTGAAGACATGTTGACACGCGTTTTGATTGCGACCGCAATTCTTGTTGGCTCATCAGCTTCGGGCTCCGCCGAAGATGCTGATTTGGCCAAGAAGCTTTCCAACCCGGTTGCTGCGCTGATCAGCGTGCCGTTGCAATGGAATTACGATCAGGGGATTGGTCCATCGGATGGCAACAAGATAACCTTGAACATCCAGCCGGTTATCCCGATAACCCTGAACGAGCATTGGAACCTGATTTCCCGAACCATCGTCCCGGTAGCCTGGCAGCATGATATAGCGGGTAACTCGGGTACCCAGTTCGGACTGGGCGATACGACGCAGAGCCTGTTTGTTTCTCCTCAGGCTCCGGGACCAGGTGGCCTGATCTGGGGCCTTGGGCCGGTTCTCCTGGTTCCGACCGGCACCGACGACTTGCTGAGTTCCAGGAAATGGGGTGCAGGTCCCACGGGCGTCGTACTTCACCAGAGTGGTCCTTGGACAGTTGGTGCTCTCGCCAATCACGTCTGGTCGTTTGCAGGTGATGAAAACCGGAGCGATGTGAATTCGACCTTCATCCAGCCCTTTGTTTCCTACACGACCAGGGATGCCTGGACATTCACCTTGAATTCGGAGTCCACCTACGACTGGGTTTCCGATGAATGGTCGATCCCCATAAACGCAATGGTTTCAAAACTCGTCACGATCGACAAGCAGCCGATCAGCTTTCAGGCGGGTGTTCGCTACTACGCGGCAAGTACAAGCAACGGCCCCGAGGGTTTCGGAGCTCGAGCGGCGGTAACCTTCCTCTTCCCGAAATAGCCGTGTTTTGGAGCGGGAGCAGTATGTTGTCATTCGGAGTGCCACTTGCGTCGTCGAGGCAAGATCAAAATAGTATGACTTTTACGGATCCTGCTATTGAAGCATGGAAAACGCTGAGTGTTATTGGCGCTGAAAGATGCTCTCCCACCGATGTACGCAGTTTCGCCGTCGGAGGCTCTTCCGACTTAATCGATTTAACCTGAGATACAGGAAAACCAATGAATGCGGATTGATCGGCACAGGGAACAGTCGGCCGCGATCACAATCTGCTTCATAACGCTTAAGGCAGGAACGGCAGGTCTTACCGAAAACGGCATATCGGCGACCATCCATAAGCCTCGGTATGAATATTCCGCCGTCCTGATGTCGCACGTTTCAAGTTCGCCGGGGATGGGAAGCGCACAGCTTTTTTCGCCAGCTTAACACTAGGAGAAATGACGCATGAGTATCGGAAAAATGAACAGACGAGATGCAATTCTGGCAACGGGTCTCATAGCTGCAGGCGCAACAGTCGCCCCGGCTATCGCCGCCGAGGAAGAAGCCGAACTGCTATTCGTACAGAACAGCGGCGGCGCCAAATTGTCTGGCGGAAAGCTGACCCTTACGGGTGCAAGTGCAAGCACCTTGTATTTTTCCGACCGGCCGGAACGCATCGTTGGCCGTGTGACGACAAAGGAATTTGTCGATCACTGGGCTACCGGCGACGACAGCTTCAAGCAAGACCCGCCCAATGCTGTGTTGACCGCAGACAATGGCGGTGAGGCGGTCGAGGTCACACTGGTGCTCAAAAACCCGACACTGGAGGGTAGCGACCTCGTTTACGAGGTGGAAGTGCTCGATGGGCCGTCGGAGGTTTCCGGCACCTGGGCTTCGCTCTTCATTGACCTGATTGGAGCGCCACTTACGCCGTTGTCTTATGCGGGAGTTGCACGCAGGGCTGGGCGTAGAACCGCAAGACGGGTCATGTGGCGCTAGCGGCTGGTCCGATTTGTGAAGTGATCACAAGATTTGCGTCTGGCCGTAAGCATGGCTTGCGCGACTAGGCGCAAACTAGATGTGCAGGGTAATTGGACAGCAAGATTTGTGTCTCTCATCAATCTAAAAAGAAATCAGTTCGTTTCTTAACGTTCCCAGTCACAAGGGAAAGTAAATAGAGCGGGAGATTAGTAAATGGACAAGCTTATACACTCTGGAATTGGAGCAATAGTTTTCGTGGTCGTTGCGATTACATCGCCCCTTGTCGCGCTGGCTGATTGTTCGGCCGATATAGACAAGGTGGAAAATGCGATCGTCAACGCCCAGGAACAGGGAATCGCGGAAACCACGGCGGAACAGATGCGTGAGCTTCTCGAAAACGCAAATGCCGAAAGGAAAAAGGGCGACGAAGCAAAATGCCAGGAAATAATCAATCAGGCCAAGTACATCGGAAATGTCGACTAGGCCAGAGGTCGTCCGACTGAAATCAGTCGATCGGCCAGAGGCCGATCGATCTTGAAATGTCAGGGTATCTTGTGCGTTCTCCCGAACGCACAAGATACACGCAGCTCATTTACATGATTGCAAATCGAAGCTTCTATCAATTATAGGTAATTATCATGAAATTCAGAAGGTTAGCCATCGCAGCAAGTATCCTGTTGCTGTCGGCATCTGCGGCTGCTTCTCAGACCGTCGGGTTTGCTGAAGCGATCAAGCTCCTGGCTGCAAGCTGCGGCAAGGACATTCAGGCCCATTGCCAATCGGCTTCGCTGGCAAACAACGGCATTACGGCCTGCCTGGAGAAAAACCAGTCCAAGATATCGCAGAAGTGCAATGCCGACCGCGTGGTCGTCATCGGATTGATCCAGGCCCGGCTGGCAGCCCAGGCCGAGGTCGCGCAAATCTGCAATCGCGACATGGCCCAGTATTGCAAGGGGGTCAAACCCGGCGCGGGCCATATGCTGCGTTGCCTCTTGAAGGCACAGCCATCAGTGAGCAGCAAATGTAACAGTGCGATCGACCTCGCCGGTTACCGTTAAGCCAGGATCAAGAGGCAATTTCCATGAACAAATATCTTCTGGCCGGCACTGTCGCCGCGCTTATCGCTTCAACGGCGGCGGCCTTTTCGCAGACCAGTCTCAGCCGTAACGAAATCATCAATTCGCTGCAAGGGGCCCAGCAGGAAGTCGACATCAGCGCCGACGCACTGCAGAAAGCGGCCATCGAAAACATCCAGAAATATCCGGGCGCCAACTCGCCCAATACTCTGCCCCTGGCGGACAAGCTGGCAACGCTGCGCCAGTTCAACGTCGAGATCACTTTCCATTTCGACTCCGCAAACATCGCTCCGGAATCCTATGAAACCGTGGGTTTGATCGCGGACGCACTGCACACGCCCTATCTGGCAGGCCAGACATTCTTCATTGTCGGTCATACCGACGCCAAGGGAGCGCGTGAATACAACCTGGAGCTCTCCATCAAGCGGGCCCAGGCCGTCCGTGAGGCGCTGGTCACCACGTTCCGGGTGCCCGGCGAATATCTCTTTGCCGTCGGTCTTGGCGAGGAGCAGCTGCGCGATCCCTCAAATCCGGACGCAGCCGTCAACAGGCGCGTTCAGCTGATCAACCTCGGCTACAAGTAAGCCGAGAGTTCCTGACGCCCGAAAGTGCCCCGACCAGGGACAATTTCGGGCGCAGCAGGACGCAAGTGTGATACTCCGGACAATCAGGTGCATATCGCCTGCCCGCAGAAAGTATCAATCAAGCAAGTGGAAAGCATCATGTCGCCTATTCGCATCTGCAGCGCGCTGCTCCTAGTCCTGGCAACGTTGAGTGCCTGCCAGTCAAACACCGGCTCGGATACCGGGCTCGGCGAGCCGGGCGTTGACATTGTTGCTGGTGCTGAGGGGCCTGATAGTCCCCCAGGAGAATGCCTGGACGATGGTTCGGAAGGCACGTCCGACACGTTGGGATGCCCTTGAGCTCAGCCTGACTGTTGATGATAGATGCCGGATGTCAAAGCTGTGCTGGTTGAAGTGGGTTTTGTCGTTTAAGATATGCCCACTTTCTGGTGGCGTGATTGCAACTGCGGTCGGAGACAAGAGGCATCAGTCAGACCGTGGGCCAAGCAGGGCATCGAATTCGCATTGCTTGGAGACCTTATCGATAACGAGAAGGTCTGCTAGCAGAAATCTAATTCAAATCGAGAACGTCTGATTTGAGCGCGAAATATGGACTGGCTGCTTATGCCAAGACCTACAATCAGCTACAGGAGGGCAAGCGGACTGTCTGGTAGAAGTAGCTATGCGATGCCGGTCAGGCGAAAGTCCCGTACAAGCGCTCAATAGTCCAGAAAGACGCGATAATACCGATTGCATATGCAGCGGTGGAAATAGACCGTCGCGGAAGTCTCACGACTTTTTTCAACGCGGCGAGAACAAGCAGAATTGCCCCCACGAACAACAGTTGTCCGATTTCTACACCGGCGTTGAAAAAGAAGAGTGCCAACGGAATGTCACCCTGAGGCAGGCCGATCTCCTGGAGTGCTCCGGCAAATCCAAACCCGTGCAACAAACCAAATGCAAAAGCCACGATCCACGGCGAGCTTATGGTGAGGCTGGATCTACCGCGCTCCATGGCAAGGATTTCGGCTGCCACCAGCAAAATACTGAAAGCAATCATGATCTCGACCGGGCCGGAAGGGAGGGCAATCCAGCCCAGTGTCGCACAGGTGAGCGTGATCGAGTGAGCGATGGTAAATGCGGTAATCGTCTTCACCAGGACAAGCCAGTTTCGAACAATGAGCATCAGGGCTGCGACAAAGAGGAGATGATCGAAACCAAAAAGGATGTGTTCGATTCCCTGTATTAAAAACGTGCCTGCCACCTGGAGAGTGTTTTGCTTCTTCTGGATGTCAATCCAGGGCCTGGACGGCCGAACTAGCGTGGTCGAGACGGAACCGTCTTCCTGTTTGATGCGCACCAGGACATCGGTAATCGTACCTTCTAGGCCGATAAACCCGATACGTTCTCCGTCGATTCCACCCGGGATCTCCACTGCCAGACGCTCCACCGTGGTCCCCGGCATGTTCTGGCGTCTTGCTTCGGACAAGGCAATGGCTTGTGGTGGCAGATCAAGGGCTACAGGCAAAGGCGCTCCGGACAGGACCGGTGTTCGCCAGATGAGAGTGTAGCGATCGGCCGCGAGGGGTTCGATCTGCAAATAGGCCGGGCGAACGTCATGCGCTCGTGCGGTTTGCGTTACCAGCGGTTGAACAAATGACGCAAGAAGCGCCAGCAGTGGAAGGATCCTGATTAGATTGGTGAACATTATTGGTCTGCCACCATATCCGAGGGCGCGCGGCTTGCGGTCGTCGCGGACGTATAGTCCACGCTTGCAGGATCGGGGATCACGATCTCATAGCGTGACAGCATTTCCTCGTAGGCGCGATCACGGATTTCACTGTATCGCTCCTGCAGCCAGGCTGCTCGCACGTCTTCTTCCACGGTCTCGAACAAGGCTGTGCCACCGGGTTCGATTGTATCGACCCAAACCAGGTGCCAGCCATATCCGGAGCGAACCGGACCATGCCAGTATCCTGGCTCGAGCTCGAATAGGGCCTCCACAAATCCGGGTCCGAATTCGCGTGCGATTTCGTCGGGTGTCCGGCCTCCGTAGTAGTCGCGAAACATGAACCGGTCAGCTTTTGCCTTGATACCCGGATCGTCGGGTTTGACACCCTCAAGTGTCGGCAGCAGACTGGCTGCAGCCGCCTTGGCATTGTCCAGGCCTCTTTCGTCCTGCGAGAAATAAAGGTGACGAAAACTCGCTCGCGGAGGAAGTGCAAAAAGATCCTTGTGAGCCGCGTACCAGGTCTTCAGCCCTTCCGTATCGGGTTCGGTCAGCGTTGCAAGATCGGTCAGCAGGAAATCCATCTTTTGCGCCAGGCGCCGCTCAATGATCTCGTCGTGCTGGTCCAGGCCGAGTGAAATCGCTTCCTGTACGAGTATTCGCTGAATGGCTTCCTGTTTTGCCAATTCACGCATCTGCTCGGCATTGGGGAGTTGACGCCCCTGCGAAAGCATCACGATGCCGATTTGCCGCATGTCTCCTTCGGTAATTTCAATCCGCATCTCGTCTGCGATCTCGTTTGTGGGGTGGTCCGCAAATGAAAACCAGACGCCGAACAGGATCGTGCCGCCCAGGACGAAATGGACAAGAGGTTCACGCGCTGCCTTTGCGAGCAAGAACCTGAGTGAGTTATCCTGAAACTCATTTTTCGGAGTATCGTTCACTTTTGCGTTGCCTTTCCGGTCAATGCGTCCCGGCCAGTCTCGATATAAAGGGTTGCCGCGAATTCGGTGGCCGGATTTGTGATTGCGCCACTCTCAAGGAGACCGGTGTAGTCGCCGATCAGGCTCCAATCGTTCCAGTCCATCAGCTTTGTTGCCACGTAATCGGCCATTGGGGGTTTTGCCTGAATGAAGCGCTTGTGGATCTCGACGATATCTGACCGAGGAATGCTCTGGTCTTCGTCGCCATGCACGGCCAACGCCAACAAAGCGGCCTCAATCATTGCAGGCGGCGTACCGGGTTTGAGAAGGATGTTCCCAGCAATCCACTCAAGGTGCGACGGTCCCAGCAGTTCGAGTTCTGCAGCAAGCAATGCGGCCAGATCCGTACTGTCGTCGTTTTTCAAGGCTGAACCGGTATGTTCCTTCAGCCAGGTTACCACCTCCTCCTCGCCGGAATGTCCGAGAAGCAGGAGGTAGGAAGCGCGGCGGGACTGGTTGGTTTCGTTGTCGATGCGCTTTCGCAATTCGGCAGTGGAGAAAACGCCGCGAAGCATTCTGAATGCGGGATAGGGCGCTCGTGCCAGTTCCCCATGCGCCAGGTCTTCAACACCTGGATCGCCGCATTCCAACTGAGGAGCAACAAGCTCCAGCCGTGTCAGCCATTCGTCAACTGTTGTTGGTTCCGGCAACGCTGCAAGCGACGTCAACCAGCCCGCATAGTTCAGGTCAAACGTGCCAAGGCTTGTCCAGCGGTAACCCAGGCTGTCGCGCACGAGAAGATTGGCCTGGTTGTTGGCAATGTCCCCTGAAATATCCACGCTTTCGCCTATGCCGTTCTGAGAATGAAGGTCCACCGGGTCTCCATTCGCAGGCTTTAGCCGGGTCAGGACTTGCCAGCCGCCGGCGGGCGACGGCCAGGCCAGAACGGCAATATCGGCATTGCCCAGTTTCTGTCCCGGTGCGACATTCATCGCAACCATACAGATTGCACAGGCGACAGACTGCGCTGTCGTGAGCAAGATTGCGGCCCCGGCGAGTGTCAGGGCCGCAATCGTCTTTCGCTGCGGTGTCATTTTCCGGGAACGGTTTTCGCGGGAACGACCGCGTCGGTGATTTCAGTGCCGAGGAAGGTCGGCGGTGCGACAACCTCATAGTTGGCGTAACCAAACTCGTTGCTGCGCGCGAAGTAGTAGACCGGTTCAGACTTGCCGCTCGCCCCCGAATCCGCTGTCTCCTGCTTGTAGACCGTATAGCTGTAGTCCCGGTTGCCGAAATTTGTGACGATCTTGCCGTCCGAAATCGAATAGGCGCTATTGGCTTCACCCAGATAGGAATGCGCGGCCAAATTGCCGAACTCGGAAGGCTGGGGAATGCGCGGATCAACGTTCATGAACATCAACAGGCCGTCTTCGGTCCAGCGGGACTTCATCAGCCCGCTGGTATTGAGGTTCTTCAGCCACAGATACTTGCCGGTGACCAGTGTTTTCAGCTCGTCGTCGGTCAGAGCAACGGCACCGTCTTTCGTCAGATCATCGGTTGTCTTGCCGGCAACTGCCTTTGAGCGGGCATCGGTTGTCGGGGTGTACCAGATCGGCGTCGACCAGGCGCGCTCCTGAACGGTGGCGGCCACCGTTTGCGGCGGTGCGATGCCGAGTGAGGCAGCCTGGATGGTGGTCCAGCGCGGGGTGGGAACCGCCAGCGCACGGGCATAGTAGAACGCATCCAGCGAGGGATCGAAATCCGGGTCGCTCCAGGTGCCGATCAATTCGGTCTTGCCGGTACTGTCGTCATAGGTGGCGCTGGCGATGTCCACCGTCGATCCGATCGGGGGTACCTTGCCTGTCACCAGATCCGGCGTGCGGTCATCCGACCAGGCGACGTCATAGACCTTCTCGAAAGACTGGCCGTTCTTCGACCAGCCTTTTACGATCTGGATACGATCCAGATTGGCCGCTGATGGGTCCTTCAGCGCCCAGACCACGAAATGTGGAATTGTGGTTCCAGAACGCGTCACACCATCCGGGGCTGGAAGGTCGCCGCCCATGGGCACACCTTGAGCATAGGATGCCTTGATCCAGTCTTCACGGTTCGCAATCTCGCGGGAAAGGTTCCAGCCGCCGAAGAAGCGGATCTGCATACGAGGGCCGCTGGTCGCAAAGGTTTCCTTGCGCTGCATCGCCTCGAACAGCGACGCCCGGGTATTTTCCTCCGCCCAAACGCCTGTCAGGCCAGCAGGGTTTTCAGAGCGCACATCTAGGCCCGTGAAATTGTGACCTCCCATGCGTTCCTTGGTCGTACCGTCGAGCCGGGCGTGCCCGCCGAAGAAGTTTTCCTGCCGGTAAGGAACGCCTGTGTTGTGCGAGTCCGAACCGCCGACAACGCCCATCTTGTAAGGGTTGTATCCCTCAGACTGCTGCATGGCGATGCCGTCCTTGAGGGCCTGGCGAACATAACTTCCGCCAAGGGTAACAAAGGCGTCCTCGGGGTTGCCAAGCAGGAAATTCAGGATTTCAAAGTTGGCAAACTCGTCATTCGGCGACAGCAGCGGATGCGCTTCTGAAGCGCCCTTGATCTGCTTCATCTCTGTCAGCAACTCATTGCGGGACCGTGCCTCAGCCCAGGCCTGATCAATGGGGCGTCCGGTCATATCGACTTCGGTCGGATACATCAGTCCGCCGGAGACGTTGGCATTGTGCGAGATTGCAAACAATTCGTTGCCAGCCTCACGCTGCTTGTCCATCCATGCCCACAAGTCGGACGGAACTTCACTGTCAAGCGCGCTGTAAGGGGCTGCCGGTACCTTTGCACAGTCCTTGAAGAAAATATTGCGGTGCATGTTGCGAAACTTCGGCGTCGATGTCCATTCGTAGGAACAGAATGCCGTGAATTTGCCGGGCTCGTTGGCGGCATCCGCAGCTTTATTATTCTCCTGCCAAACGGTGTTGGCGATTTCCGGCTTAACCAGGTCGGCGATCGGGTGCCCGTTGATCATGCTCTCACCAAGCCAAAGATAGATCCTCGTGATATCGGCCGCGTCGTGTACCTTCAGTTTCTCGGCGATTGGCAGCTTGCTGATCGTAGAATCAGGGTCGTTTGCGAGCCGTACCACTCCGGCATATTCCGAGTGGTCGGTTACCCCCATCCAATCGAGTGGCGTGGTGATCTGGATGTTGTAGCCGAGCGGGTGCTTGATCGGCTGACCCTTGGCATAATTATAGGCATCGGCCGGTCCGGTGAGATGGTTGCCAAAGATATAAGCGTCGAAGGACCAACTGGTGTGGACGTGGGTTTCGCCGAAATAGGCATTGCGTTCCTGCGCGCTAGCTGCCCCGCAGAGCGCAATGCCTGCGACTGTGGCCAATAGAACCGTTTTGTGAATAGTCATTACTCAACCCTCCTCGGACGGGGTGACGCCACCTACGAAACCGTAAAATGCCGATTGTCCCGCTTCGTTTTCCAATCTGTCCTTGACCAATATGTGCCCAGCCTAGAACCGAACTCCCAGGCTCATGTACGGCCCGTGCAAGGTTCCCTCGTAGTCAAACCGGTTTGCCCCTGAGCCGGATTCGTAATTCGTATAAAGCGCCCGGTAGCCGAGAGCCGTTGAAAAATGGTCCGTCCAATTGTAGCTGGCGGACAGGAAGCCTTGCGTGGTGAACTGAGAGCCGACGCCGAAACCGCCGATGTCTGCAAGCCCCTTGACTGCCCAACGGTCGTTGATGTCGTATTGCATCGCCAGACCGACGATGGGATCGACCCAGGCATGGGTACTGTCGTGATTGACGCTGATTGGGAATGTCCCGGACTGAAGTGTCGTTTCCGAAGAAAGCTGCTGATAGCGCACACCCGCGGTGACATTGAGATCGAGTTTGTTGACGTTCAACGGCAACTCGTACCCGCCGATGGCGGACAGGATCAGCAGCTGCTGGTCGTATTTCAGGGTCGGTGAATTGCCGACTTTCAACGTCGTCTTGTCGGAGAGATTTGCCCAGACAATATCGCCGAGGAACATCCAGCTTCCCTTCTTGACGAAGAGATCCGCCATGACCGCTCCGTCGAGGTTGTCCAGGATCTCGGAAAAGGGAACGTTCAGGCCGGCCTCTGGAAGGTTGCCGCTGCCCAGAGAGCCGTCAAGCGCCGTTGCCCAAAGATAGAGCGTTGTCTGGACTTCCCAGTCCGGAACCGCCAATTCAACCGGGACAGAGGAAGTCTCGGGTGCCGCCGCCATGTCGGCGCCTGCTGCCCCGTTCGGCAACGATAGGGCGGCCACCAAAGGGACGACAGCTAGACCGGAACGCGCAGTTATCATCGATTGCCCTTTCGAAAATTTTAATCGATTTATCTGTTGGGCTTCACGGCGTGGCAAGGAAGCGTTATCTGTAAATTTGACGAGAACGTTACGTCACGTAGGTCTACACTGTTTCATGCCGAAATTTAACAACCATTTTGCGCCAAAGCCCGCTAAGTTGAGCCTGCGTGGACGAAATTCTCCCACGTTGGTTTGTGTCACTGCGCTCACAGGTGTGCCAGACTGGGTTCGGGAAACATTTGGTGAGCGTGTTCTGGAGGCTGCCAACAGCGCGGCTCTGATTGATATCGGACGTATCGAAGACCTCGACTGTTTCATTCCTCATTTCGCCTTGTCGGCGTTCGCTGAAACTGTTGCGCGTCGGGCGGGCATCTCAAATCTGGGGCTGCTGCTGGCGCCTGAATTGTCGTTCGAAAGCTACGGCAAGTGGAGCAGCTATGTTCTCGGCGCGGCAACTCTTGGTAGTGCAATCAGGCGGGCGGAGGCAACGATCGGGTATCATAGCCAGGGCGACCGGCTGTCACTCTCGATCATCGGGGAAAAGGCCCGTTTCACATATTCCAGCGCTGCGCGAGGTCTCGCCGGATATCATCATGATGCCGTGGGCACCATTGGCGTCATGATGAGTATCTGCCGTTATTACATTTCGGAAACCTGGCAACCGGTCAGGATCGAACTGGATATCATGAAACCTGCCTCCGGTTCGGCGGACTTTAACGATTGCTTCCAGTGTCCGGTTCTGTTCGGGTGTGCCGAATTGGCGGTCGTGTTTGACAAGCAGGCACTTGAGAGCAAAGGATCCGGGCACGGGCCCGTTCCCCCGACCACGATTGAGGATCTCGCTCGTGCCCGGCTTGAACCCGCGACGCGTGAAGACCTGATTGGTGCGATCTGCACGCAAATTCGCACGCAAGTCCTGGCCGGATCGGTGTCCCTGACACAAACGGCACAGGCTCTCGATATCAGCAACCGAACTTTGCAGCGCGAACTTAACCGTGCTGGATTGGGATATCGTGATCTGGCTGGCAAACTGCGGATTGAGAGAGCTGCCGAATTGCTCAAGGATGACCGGTTAAGCGTGGCGCAGATAGCGTCTACACTCGGCTATTCGAATTCCGCACATCTTTCTCGGGCGTTTCGGCGGGCTAGCGGAATGCAGCCGAGCGAGTTTCGAACGGTGTACCAAGACTAGGCCCTGCTGCCTTGAGCGGGCGTGGAGACGCACCGGAAATCTGGTCGGAACCGGTTCCTGCTATTATTTGCCACCCCACGATTTCAGTTTTGTGCGCGCGGTGCCGTTGTTACCGAGATGGTAGATGCCGACGCCTTCCGGGTGAAAGCCGAACCCGTCGAAGGGCTGGCTTTCAATCCGGTCGAGGTAGTCGAGCGGAGCGAGGCCGATGGTGATATGGGCGAGGTAGTTGGCACCGCTGTGGTCCGGGACGTAGCGCTCGACATAGGACAGAGTGTCGGCGTTGATATCTGGTTCCTCGGCATCGGTCGCGAAGGCCGCTGCCGTACCGCCGCTGCCGGTGAAGGGCTTGATGGCCGCGATCAGGTCGGACTGGAGTTTCAGCACTTCTGCTCCCGGTTTGGCGAGGATGGCGGCGAGGCCATGTCCGGGAATGGTCGCGACTTTCATGTGCTTGATGGCGGTGGCCTCGAAGGACAAGCGGTCGAAGGAGACGGTGCGGACCAGCTTTTCCACCGTGCTGTATACGGTTTCGAGTTCCGCAGTCCAGACATACCGCTGTAGAAGCGTGATATGCGGCTTGTGCCGGGCATCAAGGGCGAAACCGTCCGAAAATTGCGATCGCAGCCGGGTGTTTTCTGCGGCAGCGCGGTCAAGTGCGGTGTTGTCGGGCTCGATCAGGATGTCGATGGCAGTCAGATCGCTCATGCGCGTGCCTCCTCGGTCAGGGCGGTACGCAGCCGGGCTTGAACGGTTTCGTCGATGTTCAGGCCGTCGGAGAGATAGGCGTCGAAGCTTCCGAAGCGTTTCCGCATCTCGTCGAAGGCGGCTTCGAGATAGGTCTCTTGCACGCCGAGGATCTGTTTCAGGAGATTTGGATCTCCTCCGGCTGCGCTGAACTGGTCAAGTACCGGTTGCAGGGCCGGGAGCAGCTGGGCGTTGGTCAGCATGTAGTCCCGCATGACGTCCTCCTCCGAGACACCGAGTAGCGTCAGCGTGACAGCGGCCGCCCAGCCGGTGCGGTCCTTGCCTGTCGTGCAGTGGAAGAGCAGCGGACAGCGGGTTTCGTCGGCAAGGGCGGTGAAAAATTTCCGGTAGGCGGCCAGCGCGCTCGGCAGCGACACGATCTCGCGGTATCCGGCCTCGAATATAGGAGCGACCTTGCCGCCGCCAATGATGTCTCCGGCGTCCTTGGGGCTGGCCATGATCTTCGGCATCAGGGCGGGGGCGGATTCCTTGGAGTCGGCCAGCACGTCGCAGACGAGAAGAGACGCACCGGACGGCACCCGGTCCGGTTGCGCGGCACGTTCGCCCCCGGTGCGGAAATCGACGATGGTGCGCAAGTCGAGACGCGCGATGTCGTCCATCCCCGCCTTGTCCAGCTTGTCGAGATCTGTGGACCTATACAGCAGCGCAAAGCGCACTCGCTTGCCATCTGAGGTCTTCCAGCCTCCGAGGTCGCGTAAGTTTGGTAGTGTCGGAACTGGTATTTGTTGCCCTGGAGTCTGCGGTGGGTTCATTCGTATTCTCCTCGCGGGTTCGCGTCTGGATGGCGATTGCTCCAAACCGTCGGACGAAGCAGATATATATAGCTGACAGTAGCGTGGGGACTCCGCTAATACTCCTAGGATGCAGTCTTATGGCACCTTCGAGGCCAGTTTGCCTAGACCAGGGTCCCGCAGAACAATCGGCCTTGAGATCAGAGCCCTTCCACATGGAAGCGAGCCAGCAATGCGGCTAGACCGCCCAAGACTGGTGAGAGGGAGAGGGTGAACCCTGCCGCCGCGACGTCCTTAAACCCGTGTTTGAAGACACCATTCTGCGAATGGCCACATTTGGAAGAGTTGATTTGGGAGATGGAACATCTGATTTTCGGGCGCAAAATGGACTTGCAGCTCAGCGGGTTGTTAAAGCAATCCGTAAATCAAGTCCTTAATTTGTTCATTTGGACGCTTGTTTGGATACAGCCTCTTGCCGTAGTTCCGCCGGCGGATGAGAGCGTATCAGCCACGCTGAGAATGTATCGGCCTTCTGGTCTTCCATTTTCGCGAAATCGTCTAGGATCTCTGAAATGCCGATGCCTTTCGTGAGACGGGTGGCAAACCGGTCAGCCTCGTACTCTGTTAGCCTTGATATCGAGCTGTTGAGAACGTGAGCTGCGTCGGCTGGGAGGCGCAGGACCGCGGTGATAGCGGTGAAGAGCATCCCAACGAAAGGGATACGATTGATCGTACTATTTGCCAGGCCGATACCAAGATTGATCGGCAGATTGAGATAATGATGCAACATTAGGATCCTGGTATCCCAATTGCGCAGGTGTCCGATTTCGTGAGCGGCGATGCAGGCGAGGCGTTCGATGCCGAATTGTTCGTCCTGATACTTGATCAATAGCCCTTTGGTGAAACCTACCCGGTCATGTCCGTAGGCAATGGCATTGATTTCGCCGCTGTCACGTACACGCCAAACGACTCTGGGAAGTTTGATACCGGTTGCACTTGAACTTTCCTGAAGCATCGTTTCGACTTTGTCGATCAAGTCCATTTCCCGCTGTGAAGGACGTCTCGTTGCGAAATCGATGTCGAATTTGGCAGCTGCGACGGATGGCATTTGGACAACAATGAAAGCCGGCAGCAGCGCCAATCCAAAGATCAATGTAAAAACTTGCCAGGCCTCAAGCGGGATGTCGCCGTAGAAAAGAGAGTAAGGTAACGCCAGTATGTTGAAAGAGAGCATCACTATGCAGAACGCAGCGGCTGCAGATGCTACCAAAGAGGCCGTTCGGACAATCTCAATGGCTGCGATCCTCGCGACAATTTTCAGCATAAGCACTCCGGTTTTCAATATTGTTGACTGCGACTTTTTAGTGTGAAATTTCCAAAATGCACCAAAAAGAATACGGGCCGAGTTTCGAATTTCCGATCCTGTCAAAGCTGGTCTGAAGTGGCTCTTGGTTCGTGTGTAATCTCGGAAGTTTGTGGGTAGCGTTATCGAACACCTCAATTTGTTTCTTGCTCGAAAGAACTGGAGAGCAACCAAACGAACGGGAAGTCCTGCGTCGGCAGCGAAGGAATCGAATATCGGCCGCTCCGCGCAAGAATTCGAGGTTGGCGAGCCGCCAGGACCTGATTTTGTCGTACATCCCGCAATCATGCTGCTTGCCGGTTGGAGGCAGGAGAGGCCGATTGGAGGGCAATCGCAGGCAGTCGGTTGAGGAAATAGGATAGGCAGTCACGCTCCCTATCTGAGCCATCTTCCGGTGGCCACCTACCAGGAAGCTGATATCCGGACGATCCGTTCGCGTTGGTCGCTAGATTGAACCGCGCCAGGTCGGGTAAGGTCTTCTCGGTCAGCCAGGCGTTCCACTCATCGACCTGCCGGGTCTGAGCCTTTGGAAGGATGACGACGGGAATGGAACGGCGCGGAGCGGGTTTCGCGCCCGCATCGCGCCCGTTAGGTTTTTTATTTATTTCTTTCTCTTTGTTTGGTGGACAGATTTGACCGCCTTTGCCGGACAGATCTGACCGCCTTTCGGGACAGATCTGTCCGCCTTCAGAAGAGGCGAGGGGGACAGATTTGTCCGTCTTTTCTCGAAGCTCGGAGGCCTTTAGGATCGAGGCGTCGGTAGGGCAATACTCCGTATTGTGCCCGACGCCATTCCCGCGTTGAACGCAAAGCCATCCACCGATTTCCAGATCTCGGATGGCGCGTTGGATGGACTTGACGCTCTTGCCGGTTGCCTCGGCAATTGTCTTGTAGGACGGCCACGCCTTCTCGGTGTGGCCGTTCACATGTGCGGTCACGATATAGAGCGCAACGCACTTGGCATTGTCGTTGATATTGGCATCACAGCTCAGCAGACGCAGCCACTGAAGTTTCACTTCCCGGAACGGGCGACGCTCGCTCATGGGTGCCTCCAGAGACCCGCCTGGGCAGAAATTTGGAGTGAGGCAGAGCGGCAAATTGGTGGGACAACGGCTTTTGTAAGCCATTGGAATCCTTCAGGCAGGTGTTTTGTCCCACCTTCCGCTAGGCTACTGATTTTCTTCAGTTTGGCTAGGCCCTCCGGGCCCACCACTTCCTTTTCGGGGTGTTGGTTTTCCTGCATTTTTTCCTCTTTTTGTCCCACTGGATTTGACGGTGGAAGAAAGTGGGACATTTATTGGTTCCGATGTGTTTTCGAGATGTGCAAACGCCGACCTAGCGAGACGTTGCTGCTCGGCCTTCTTGGTGTAGATACGGGCGGTTTTAGAGTCGCTCCAGCCGAACACAGCCATGAGCTGGTATTCTGTGGCACCAGCTTCCGCGAGCACGGTTGCTGCGGACTTTCTGAGGCCATGGGATGAGCACTGTTTCAATCCAGCGGTATCGCACCAGTCACGCATCTTGTTGCCAAAACCGTTCGAGCTGAATGGCTTGCCATACTCTGTCATCAGGAACGTTTCCTGATCCTGAGGATCGTGTCTGAGTGCTTCTGCTAGCGCTTTTGCGATCGGCAGAACGAGCAATTCGTTCTTGCTTCCTTTCTGCGGAACCAGCTTGATGGTGTCACCATCGAGGTTGCCGGGACCAAGCTGAACCAAATCCGATCTGCGAATGCCTAGGTTATACAGCAATTCGAACGCCAAGCGGGCAGTGGTGCCGAGAGGATAGTGTTCCCGGAACGTGGCGATTTCGCTCGCGGACCAAGTATGAAATCCGTCTGAGCGGCTGATCTTTGAGACCCCTTCGGCTGGATTTCGCGGCAACGGAAAACGGGCCATAAGATCAAGATCATTCAGCGCCCAATTGAAGAGGGCTTTCAGATATTTCACCAGCTTGTCCGCCGCCGCCGGTGTTTCGCGTCGCTTCATTTGGCTGGCTTCTACATCGGACTTTCGTAGCTTTTGGAATGGATGATGGCCGACAGCCGCGCAATAGCGCCCCAAGACGCTGTGTTTATCCCGTTGGGTTGCCTGATCTTGCTGTTGAAAGGTCTTGGATCGCTGATACTGATCAAAAAGCCAGCCAATTGATCCGGGCTTCCAAGCCCGATGTTCCGCATACGTAGACTGTTTGGCGTTTCCAGCCATGACGCGATGATATTCTGCGGCAAATGCTTCGGTGATATTGCCATTCTCGTCCAGATAGGAGGCCTGCATCCGGTATTTGGGCAGGCCTGGTCGACGCAGATAGATCCGGACGTTGCCGTGCCGATCCGCATCTGCCGAACAATATTTGAACGGGATCTTCTTCCGGCTAGCCGACGGCATAGTCGAACGGGTTTTCGGTGTCTTCATCTTCAACGATTGAGCTTGTCTCGGTCAGATCGTGGAGACTAGATCGGAGGTCATCTACAAACCACCGTCGCAGTCCGCCAATCTTATACCCTCTGGGCATCCAGCCGCGACCGACCCACGTGTCGAAGGTAGTCGGTGAAATGTCGAGCATGTCGGCGGCAGTAGATCGGCTGACAGCCAATTTTGCCGACCGGGAGTGTTTCTGCGAATGGGGCATTACAGTCATGGGTAGCGCTTTAGGGGCGTGCAGGAGATAGAGAGGTCGTTTCGACAATCGGCGCAATTGTGTTGTTCTTGATGAGTTCCTCTATCGCGCCATTTGGAATGAAAATTCCGCCACCAATTCTGACGTGCCGTAGTTCGCGATTTTCGATGAGCTTGCGAATGCGGCTTATCGGCCAACCGGTCCGGTCAGCCAGTTCTTTAATCGATTCCAGTCCCAGAGCCATTGTATCGATTTTTCTCCACTGGTATGAAAAACTTAGCTTTTGCATAGTAGGAAGCTAATTTCTCCTACTTAGTACAAAATTATGTACCGAGGTCAACCCAGAAGTGTCTGAAATTGGCAAACGATTAGCGGTTGTTCGTGAAACTGCCGGATATTCGCAGATCCCGTTTGCGGAAAAACTCGGTGTTTCCCAAAGCTCTTACAAGAACTACGAGCGTGGGGCTTCACCAGTCCCGGTCAGTTTGGTCTCCAGGATTTGCGAGGAATATGATGTGTCGCCGGCGTGGCTCCTGCTGGGCGAAGGACAGATTAAAAGTGACATGAACGGGGAACTGGTCGAAGCGGCCGTTCTTGCTGTGGAAAAATTTGCAAGGATGAATGATTTAGATCCGCCACTTGAGACAAAGGCCAAATTAATTCGATTTGTATATGAAGAGGTAATTTCAGGAAGAGATTTCGGCGATAAAGAACTCAAACGAATATTTAATACGGTCTTGTGAGATCTAAATGAAAAACGAAAAAGCAGAAGTGATCTCTGAAGCGCTTCTAACAAAACTGAACCAGAAGTTCTCTGAAATCTCCGAAAACAATAACAACGAAGGTTTGTTTGGTGGGCTCACTTTCTACCGGAAAAAGCGAAGGATACTGAGCGAAGAGGAGATTCTTCAATTCTGGAAAAGGAATGTTGTCAGAAGCAAAGCCATATCTCTCTGTGTTCTTGTCCTGCCACTTTTCGCAGCATTTCTTTTGTTTCAGGGGGTTATAGCGCCGACATTGGTTTGTTGGATCGGTCTTGGTGTCATGTCGATTTATGCATTTTGCCAGTTGGTGCTGATTGATGGTCTCGAAAGGCTACTCGGAACTTGGAGAGCTGTTTCCTTCAGGAAATCGAGAAAATCCGGAGAGAGAGCCTGGAAGTTTGTCGACCCCTCAGACCTAAACTTTCGAGCCAATTCTCCCTTGGATGCTGCAGATGGTTCGGCGAACTAACGTTGCAACGTGTTGAGCCCGCGCCTAGATATGTCTATATTGCGAACTTGACTTGTGCGTCTATTCGACGTACAAACTTGCGCAATTCCTAATTTAATGCATGCAAAGGAGGCGACAATGTTGGGAGCAACCGATCTCGCATCTTCTCTACCGGAGAAGAGCGATGCTAGGCTGAATATCCGCACGAAAGCCTCGATAAAGGCAGCCATTGAAAAGGCAGCCGAGCTTTCCGGTATGGATCTCAGCACCTTCACGACCAACGCGGCATTTCTGCGCGCGCAGGATGTTATTGCCGCACATGAAAGGACGTTGCTTGCGCCCGTCGATCATGTGGCTTTCTTTGACGCGCTAGAGCGCCCGGCTGCGCCGGCGGACAGACTGTTGGCGGCCGCAAAACTCCACAAGGAGATGGTTATCGACAGTGACTGACATATTGCGGCCTCTCAAATTCGAGCCGTTCGATCCGGATAGTCACGATCGAACGGCTTTTTCATGCGGTGTCGACCAGGTCGATAACTACTTCAAGAAGACCGCGAACAAGCTTCAAAACGCAGGTAACGTCCGCGTGTCCGTTCTACTTGCTGCAGATGGGGAGTTGCTGGGCTTCTATGCGGTAAATGCCCACTCGGTTGCTTATGACAACCTGCCTAAAAAGTACGCTCGAACGCGGCCGAGCCACGGTTCAATCCCAGCCGCCTATATCTCCATGATCGGAGTAGATCAGAGGTTCCAGGGGCAGGGACTTGGCGGCATTTTGCTCGTTGAGGCCTTGAAAAAACTAGCGCGTGCTTCCGAGGCACTTGGCATTGCTGTCGTGCTGATGGATGTTCTGGATTGTGGAGACGAGGGAAAAACCAATCGGCGTCTTGCGTTATATTCCGGATACGGCTTCACGCCTTTAAAGGACGCTCCACTTCGATTGTTCCTGCCAATCCAGGATGTGAGAGCATTATCGAACTATTAGAAATTTCACCTTGAGGCATTCGTTATCTTTCGATGCATCGCAGTATTTTTTAGAAGATTTTAAATTGAATTTAGCTCGTATAAGCTGTGAGAGGAGAAACTGGAACTTTTAGTTATTTATGTTTTACGCCCATTCAGGTTTCGCAGAAGATCGAAGCGATTGGCAGACCTTGCAGGATCACCTCCGGGCGACCGCGGCGTTAGCCAGTGAATTCGGAAAGCCGCTTGGGTTGGAGCGGATTGCCTATTTGGCTGGCCTCTATCACGACCTTGGCAAGTATTCGATTCGCTTCCAGCGCCGTTTGGCCGGATCCGACATTCGGGTGGATCACTCGACCGCGGGGGCGGTGGAGGTGATGGCCGGCGAGGCCGGGACGTCTCCCGTCGCAATGATGCTGCTGGAGCTGATAGCTTATTGCATTGCGGGGCACCATGCCGGCCTGCCGGACCGCAAGAACGAGACGGCGGCTTGTCTCGACCGGCGGCTTGAACTGGATCTGCCCGTTCTTGATCCGGTCTGGAGGGAGGAACTGGGCGAGCTGTCTCAGGCGGTTATGGCTGATTTGGCGCCGGAGCTCCTGAAGACCTTCCCCAAAGGGGAGGCGGACTTTTCCCTTTCGGTCCTGACGCGCATGGTCTTTTCCTGTCTCGTGGATGCCGATTTCAAAGATACGGAAGCATACTATGACAAACTGGAATGCCGGGAGCGGGACCGGGCCTGGCCCAAGCTGCAGGATCTGCTGCCGGGGCTGCTCGCACGATACGACGCCTTTATGGCGGATAAGCGGGACCTGACAAAGCCCATCAACCGGCTGCGGACCGACATTCTCGACCATGTCCGGGAGAAGGCCTTGCAGGTGCCGGGCCTGTTCACGTTGACTGTGCCCACCGGCGGCGGCAAGACGCTTGCTTCCCTCGGTTTCGCTCTGGACCATGCCCGGCTTCACGGCCACCGACGGATCATATACGCGATCCCCTTCACCTCCATCATCGACCAGACAGCGGCGATCTTCCGCAATGTTCTCGGGGAGCCCCATGTGATGGAGCATCATTCGGCCATCGACGAGGAAAAATGGCAGGCGGGGCAGGGGCAGGACCGGCAGCAGGCCGAAAAGCTGAAGCTGGCGATGGAGGACTGGGCTGCTCCGGTGGTCGTGACCACCAATGTTCAGTTCTTCGAAAGCCTGTTTGCCGCCAAAACGTCCAGAGCCCGAAAGCTGCACAACATCGCTGGAAGCGTCATTATCCTGGATGAAGCGCAGACGATTCCCCGGTCGCTGCTCAGGCCGGCCATGCGCATGCTGGACGAACTGGCGAGGGCCTATGGCTGCACAATCGTGCTATGCACGGCAACCCAGCCGGCACTTGGCAAGGAGCGGCTGGCGGGCGGTTTGCCGTTGGAAGGACGCGAACTGGCGCCCGACCCTCATCAACTGGCACAAGAACTGCGCCGCACCACGATCTGCATGGCCGGGGACAGGACCAACGTGGATCTCATCGAAGCGCTGGCTGGAGAGGACAAGACGCTCGTCATCGTCAACAGCCGCAAGCACGCGCTGGATCTCTTTCAGGAAGCGGGGCAGGCTGGGCTTGACGGTTTGATCCATCTGACCACCCGGCAATGCGCGGCGCATCGGCGGGAGATCCTTGACGACGTGCGGGAGAGGCTGAAGGGCGAGGAGCCGTGCCGGGTGATTGCGACCAGCCTGATCGAGGCCGGAGTGGATGTCGATTTTCCGAAGGTCTGGCGGGCGGAGGCCGGGCTGGACCAGATCGTCCAGGCGGCCGGGCGCTGTAACCGCGAGGGCGTGCGGTCCTCAGCGGAGAGCATCGTGACGGTGTTCTCGGCTCCGGACTATCCGGCCCCGCTGGAAATCAGGAGCCTGACAGGCGACATGGGCCGGATTTTCAAGGACCATGCGGAGGACCTTCAGTCGCCTGCCGCCATCGAAGCCTATTTCGCCGAGGTCTACTGGCGCTTGGGGGACAAGGGGCTGGATCTCAAGGAAATCCTGAAGGACTTCTCCGTCAGCCGCAAGGGAACGGATTTTGCCTTCCGGGCGGCGGCCGAGAAATTCCGCATGATCGAAAGCGGCATGGTGCCGGTGATCGTGGGGCTGGACGAAAAGGCGGGGGAGGTGATCCGGCAGCTCGGTGTCGCAAAGTTGTCATCCGGTGCGATCGCGCGGGCCTTGCAGCCCTATGTGGTGCAGGTGCCGCCCAGGGCGCGGGCGCTTCTGGTGGAAAACGGCAAGGCGGAGTTCAAGGCACCGGACCTGCGCGGGGATCAGTTCTGCGTGCTGAAAGACAAAAGCCTTTATCACGAGGAGGTCGGGCTGATGTGGGAAGATGCGGACTATCTGTCGATAGAGGAAATGATGATCTGAGAAAAAGGCGGTGAGCTTGGTTGAGCAAATTCACCGCCTTTGCGGAACATACAATTCCGCGTCACTGACAAAGTTTCAATCCACACCTCCAGGTGAGGCGACAGGTGAGCAACTATATAGGTTCAAGGTCCAATTCAACCTCAATCCTTGAAGGGCCAATTCGAACTCGAAGTGAATATTGTCGTCTTTTCATTGAGCCGACTCCTTGGTGGACAAATCGGAGGATAAGAGGCAAACTAGTATGTGTCAGCATGGAACAAAAAATACGCTTCGCTAACAAAGAAGTAGAGTTTGAGGAAAGCGACCATGTCATACGGAATTCGCCTGAAGGTCTGGGGTGACCACGGCTGTTTCACCCGGCCGGAAATGAAGGTGGAGCGGGTCTCCTACGATGTCATGACGCCTTCAGCGGCACGCGGCATTCTGGAGGCGATCCATTGGAAGCCTGCAATCCGCTGGGTGATAGATGCCATCCATGTGCTGAAGCCGATCAAGTTTCAGTCCATCCGTCGCAACGAGGTCGGTCACAAGGCGCCGGCGGGCAAGGTTAAGAGCGCCATGAAGCGCGGCGATCTGGCCGGGCTGCAGGTGCTGGTGGACGAAGACCGGCAACAGCGGGCCTCCACGGTTCTGGTCAAGCCGGTTTATGTGATCGAGGCCCATTTCGAATTGACGGACAAGGCAGGCCCCGACGACAACGAGGGCAAGCATCTCGACATCTTCAACCGCCGGGCAGAACAGGGACAGTGCTTTCACCAGCCCTGCCTGGGTACGCGGGAGTTCGTGGCGCATTTCGAGCTGATCCCGCCTGGTGCGCTTTTGCCGGAGCACGAGGAAGATCATAAGACGCCGGATCTCGGCTTCGGATCGCCCCGCGATCTGGGATTCATGCTCTGGGATATCGACCACCAAGCGCCGGGGCGTCCGGCCATGTTCTTCAGAGCGCGGCTTGAGGACGGTGCAGTCCGGGTGCCGTCTCCTGGTTCCCCACAGGTGCTGCGATGAGCGTTCTGTCGTCCCTTGCCAGGGCGTACGACCGGCTGTCCGACGCCCCGCCCTTCGGGTATTCCTCCGAGAAGATCGGCTTTTGCATCTCCCTGAATGAAGAAGGCTCGGTGGTTCATGTGACCGACCTGCGCGAAACTACGGCGAAGAGGCCTCAGCAGAGGCCGATGCAAGTGCCGCAGCCGGTCAAGCGCACAGCCGGTATCGCGCCCAATACCTTTTGGGACAAGACTTCCTATGTTCTCGGCGTGACGGCGGGAGAGGGGAAGCGCACGGCGGCGGAGCACGCGGCTTTCGTCGAGCATCATCAGACGCTGTTGACGGGGACAGAAGACCCCGGCCTAAAGGCATTGCTCCGGTTCCTGACGGACTGGACACCGGACCGATTTGCCGAGCTCCGGTGGCCGGAGGACATGAAGGATCAGAACGTGATCTTCGCCCTTGAAAGCGAGCGGCTGAGGAACGTTTATCTGCACGACCGGCCTGCGGCCAAGTCTCTCTGGAGCGCAGCAGGTGCAGGGGAACAAGAGGCGGGGCAGGTCTGCCTCGTTTTGGGAACGCCCGGTCCAGTGGCACGCCTGCATCCGTCGATCAAGGGCGTTTGGGGCGCCCAGTCGTCGGGGGCGGCCCTCGTTTCCTTCAACCTCGAAGCCTTCACCTCCTATGGCCACGAGCAGGGCGACAATGCCCCGGTCTCGGAGGACGCGGCTTTCAAATACACAACGTCGCTCAACCGCTTTTTGGAAAAAGACAGTGGCCACCGTCTTCAGATCGGCGATGCTTCCACCGTCTTCTGGGCGGATGCCTCGAACCTGGACGGGGCAGGGCAAAAGGCAGAGAGTTGGGCCGAGCAGGTGTTCGCCGGATATTTCGACATCGATCCGGCAGCGGAAGAGGCGGACTCCGTCAAAGAAATTGGCATTTTGCTGAAGCGGATTCGCGAGGGCGAACACTTGCGCGATCTGGGAGCCGGACTGGATGAGGAGATCCGGTTCTTCGTCCTTGGCCTTGCGCCCAATGCGGCCCGGTTGTCGGTGCGGTTTTATTTCGAGGACAGTTTCGGCGAACTGACCCGCCACTATCAGCAATTCATCTCCGACATGTGCATCGATCCACCGCCGCGTGGCGGCTACCCGCCGCTTTGGCGCTATCTGCGCGAGACCGCCGTTCTGGGGAAGACCGAGAACGTTCCACCCAACCTGGCCGGCGAATGGATGCGCTCGATCCTCTCCGGAACACGCTACCCAATGTCGCTGATGTCCGCCGTGCTGACGCGTATCCGCGCCGACGGCGAGATCAATGCGCTACGCGCCGGCATCCTCAAAGCAATCCTTGTCCGAAATTTCAATTGGGAGGCTCCCGTGGCACTGGACCCGGACTTTGACAATAGAGGCTATCTCCTGGGCCGTCTGTTCGCTGTATATGAAAACGCGCAGATAGCAGCCTTGGGGACCAAGGTGAATGCGACCATCAAGGACAAGTTCTACGGAGCTGCCTCCGCTCAGCCTCGCAAGGTGTTCTCTTTGCTGCAAAGTGGATCGGTGAACCATCTGTCCAAAGTCGGCAAGCAGTCTGCGGGTCGCCGAGTGAATCTGGAAAAGCTAATTGCCTCCATTCTGGACAAGATGCGACCGGACAGCGATCCGTTTCCAGCTTCACTTTCTGCTGAGGAACAGGCCCTTTTTGGGCTTGGCTACTTTCATCAACGCAGCGAATTCTTCAAGAAATCCAATGACAGGACGGATACCGGGGAGGCCAGCCAATGACCGCAATTTCCAACCGTTATGATTTTGCCCTTATCTTCGAGGTGACCAACGGAAACCCCAACGGGGACCCGGACGCGGGAAATCTGCCGCGTCTCGATCCGGAAACCAACAAGGGGCTGGTCACCGATGTGAGCCTGAAACGCAAGATCCGCAACTTCGTAGAACTCGCCAATGAAGGTAAGGACGGCTTTCACATCTATGTGGAGGAAGGTGCGATCCTAAATGAAAAGCATCGCCTGGCCTACAAGGCGCTGCACCCGGAGGACAGCAAGCTGGACAAGGCGGCCAAGCTGAACCCGAAGGACGACGAGGAAGCCGTTAAGCTGCGCGACTTCATGTGCATGAATTTTTTCGACGTGCGCACTTTCGGTGCCGTTATGTCGACCGGCATTAATTGCGGTCAGGTCAAAGGGCCGGTGCAGATGACCTTTGCCAGCTCCGTCGAACCGATCCTGCCGCTGGAAATCTCCATTACCCGTATGGCCGCGACAAACGAAGCGGAAAAGAAGCAAAAGGCGGAAGGCGACGACAGCAACGAGCGAACGGACAACCGGACCATGGGACGCAAGCATATCGTTCCCTATGGTCTCTACGTCGCTCATGGTTTCATCTCTGCCAAATTTGCCGAGCGCACAGGATTCTCCGAAGCGGATCTGGAGCTTTTCTGGCAGGCGCTTGTAAATATGTTCGAGCACGACCGGGCAGCGGCACGCGGGGAAATGGCCACCAGAAAGCTTGTCGTCTTCAAGCACACCAATGCCCTGGGCAACGCGCCTGCTCACAAGCTGTTCGACCTGGTGCGGATCGGGCGCAATATTGAGGGGGAATTCCGTTCCATTGACGACAAGCGGATCGGCAACGAGCCGCCGGCGCGCAAGTTCTCCGACTATATCGTTGAAATCGACCGGGCCAACTGTCCCGAAGGGGTCGAGATCATCGAGAAACTCTGAGCCGTGGCCCCCGGTAGCCAGGAGGTGAGCGATCTGCAGGAGGAAAGAGGGGAGCCCATTCCCCTCTCCGCGCTTCAGCATGCCGTCTACTGCCTGCGCCAAGCGGCGCTGATCCACCTGGAACGACTTTGGGCGGACAACCGTTTCACCGCCGAGGGCGATGTGCTCCATGCCGTGGCCGACAAGGGAGGCGGCCGAAAGGCACGGTGTGTGCGCCGGGTCATGGCCCTGCCGCTCGCCTCGAAACGGCTCAACCTTGCAGGGGTCGCGGACATGGTCGAGTTTCCGGGCGAGCCGGATGACAAAACGCCCTACCCGGTAGAATACAAGCGCGGCAAGCCGAAGCTGCACCGGGCGGACGAGGTGCAGCTTTGCGCACAAGGCCTGTGTCTCGAGGAAATGACCGGTACGCAAGTGCCCGAAGGTGCTCTGTTTTATGCTGAAACCCGTCGTCGGATGAGGGTGCCCTTCGACGCCGATCTCAGGAGACTGACAGAGGAAACGGCGGCGGCGCTCGCCGTTGTCTTCCGGTCCCGTCAGACGCCAGGGCCGACGTTGCACACCTCCCGTTGCCGTGCCTGTTCGCTCAAGGAGCTCTGTCGGCCGGAAACGGTTGCCCGGCCCGTGAGAGCCTGGCGACGACGCGTGCTGAATGGCCTCCTGAAGGAGGATGCGACATGAAGAAGCTGCTAAACACCGTCTACATAACGACGGAGGGTGCGGCCCTGCGCAAGGACGGCGAAAACCTGGTTGCGGAAGTGGACGGGGCGGAGCGGGCACGGGTGCCCTTTCACATGCTGGCCTCCGTTGTCGTTTTTGGAGCTGTTTATGTCTCGCCAGCCTTAATTGGAGCCTGTGCCGGTGGCGGAATCACGCTTGTCTTACTGGAACGCAACGGCCGGTTTCTTGCCAGGGTAGAAGGGCCGGTATCCGGGAATGTGCTTTTGCGTCGGGCACAATACAAGGCATCGGACCGGCCGGAGGAAATTGTCCGTTCGATCGTCACCGGCAAGATCGCCAACCAGAGATCCGTTCTAATGCGTGCGATCCGCGACTACAGGGCGGAATTCGCTGACCCGGTTTTGGCAGATGTGGAGCATGCGGCGAAGCGCATGGCCGTCATTGTCCAGCGAGTTGAAGCCCGGGATGAAACACTCGACCAGATGAGAGGGGCGGAAGGTGAGGCGGCCAATCTCTATTTCTCCGTTTTCGATCATCTGATCCGTTCGCCGGATGTGGAGATTTGCTGGCGGGGGCGCAGCCGCCGACCGCCGCTGGACCCGATGAATGCGTTACTGTCCTTTCTTTATACTTTGTTGACTCACGATTGCCGCTCCGCCTGTGAGGGCGTGGGGCTTGATCCCGCGGTCGGCTTTTTGCACCGGGACCGGCCGGGACGCCCCAGCCTCGCTCTTGATCTGATGGAGGAACTCAGGCCTGTGCTGGCAGATCGGTTGGCTCTGGCCCTGGTGAACAGGCGTCAAATCAGGGCGTCAGACTTCGAGACGCGGGATGGAGGGGCGGTGTTCCTGTCGGACGCGGCGCGCCAGACGGTTCTGACAGCTTGGCAGGAGCGAAAAAGGGAAGAAAGACAACACGCGTTTTTGGGCGAAAAGGCACCGCTTGGGCTCGTACCCTTCCTGCAGGCGCAGATGCTGGCCGGGTATCTGCGCGGTGACATGGACGCTTATCCGCCCTGGTTCTGGAAATAGGAGTAGAGGCATGTTGGTGCTCGTGACGTACGATGTATGCACCTCCGAGGGTGACGGAGCACGACGTTTGCGAGCAGTTGCCAAGGCTTGCCGCGACTATGGACAGCGCGTGCAATATTCCGTCTTCGAGATTGAGGTAGAGCCGGCACAATGGGTGAAACTGAAGGCGCGGCTGGAGCGCGTGATTGATCCGGATCACGATAGTCTACGCTATTATCATCTCGGCTCGAACTGGGCGCGCAAGGTGGAGCATGTGGGGGCCAAGCCCGCGACGGACCTTGGCGGTACCTTGATTATCTGAGCTGCCGCGATTCCAGCGCGAACGCCAATCGTGCCGGAAAACCCAGGCATGTTCGCGCTACGGCATGATCATTGAAATTTAACATCTCTTTCTCGACTTTGACTCGGTGAGGTCAGGAACGCGATATCCTTGCATCAGGTTCGCGCTGCCGCCGGTCTTTTCTCAACTCCTGCAACTGGATAGTGTCTACCCTGTCGCCCCCTCGCGGGGGCGTGGATTGAAACCCCGAACATGACACGTTGAGCCCATACCCGGCGGTCGCCCCCTCGCGGGGGCGTGGATTGAAACCGATTTGCAGCGCTACGGAGCTGCTGACGCCGAGTCGCCCCCTCGCGGGGGCGTGGATTGAAACGGTGTGGTTTCACCGGACGCACGTTTGCAGCGCGTCGCCCCCTCGCGGGGGCGTGGATTGAAACATGAACGACGTCGTCGGTCTCGCCTATAACGCTGGTCGCCCCCTCGCGGGGGCGTGGATTGAAACATGATCTAGAAGCCGCAATGCTCGACGCCGACGCGTCGCCCCCTCGCGGGGGCGTGGATTGAAACCATTGTGCGGCTGCCAGCCTGCCGGCGGGAGCTGGTCGCCCCCTCGCGGGGGCGTGGATTGAAACCATTGTGCGGCTGCCAGCCTGCCGGCGGGAGCTGGTCGCCCCCTCGCGGGGGCGTGGATTGAAACCATTGTGCGGCTGCCAGCCTGCCGGCGGGAGCTGGTCGCCCCCTCGCGGGGGCGTGGATTGAAACATTTCCACCGCCGGTACCTCCCCTGCTTGGGGAAGGTCGCCCCCTCGCGGGGGCGTGGATTGAAACGAACTGGCGCAGGCAGAGGCCGACGCCGCGCAACGTCGCCCCCTCGCGGGGGCGTGGATTGAAACCGTGACCGATTGGAGCACTGAAGAAACGGGCAGGTCGCCCCCTCGCGGGGGCGTGGATTGAAACAATCCACTCACCCTCTTGAGGGGAGGCGGGTCGGCGTCGCCCCCTCGCGGGGGCGTGGATTGAAACCTGGGCCTGCATACGCCAGTCGGCGCGCCGTACAAGTCGCCCCCTCGCGGGGGCGTGGATTGAAACGGTAAGTGTCGGGTTCTGGGTCTCGACCGCCCAGGTCGCCCCCTCGCGGGGGCGTGGATTGAAACAAGAGAACAAGTCTCAGCAACAATCCGCCCCGCTCGTCGCCCCCTCGCGGGGGCGTGGATTGAAACTTGACATCAGGGATATCGGCTCTGGACACTCCGGTCGCCCCCTCGCGAGGGCGTGGATTGAAACACCAAGCAGGAACTGGCGGTCGTCTCAACCACCGATGGTCGCCCCCTCGCGGGGGCGTGGATTGAAACGGGCCGAACCGGGTTGGCGGCGGCATCACCTTCGGGTCGCCCCCTCGCGGGGGCGTGGATTGAAACAAGGACGCAGGATTGCCCCCCCAAGGCGGCGCAGGGTCGCCCCCCGCGGGGGCGTGGATTGAAACGACTGGATGCACGTCCAGGCCGCTCGCCTCTAAAGGTCGCCCCCTCGCGGGGGCGTGGAATGAAACCATTGTGCCGCTGCCAGCCTGCCGGCCGGTGCGGGTCACCCCCTCGCGGGGCGTGGATTGAAACAGCATGTCGAGGAAAAGGGGTGCTGACCAGCGCTTGTCGCTCCCTCTCAGGGGCGCGGATTGAAACTCTTGGTGGTGTCGTGGATAACCTAGTAAGGAGATAGTCGCCCCTCCCGGAGGCGTGGATTGAAACAGTGGTCTATGGCCGCGTGTCGCGGTCGGCGGTGGTCGCCCCCTCGCGGGGACGTGTATTGAAACGACTTCAACACCGGCCGCATCCATGATGCCACCTGTCATCCTCTCGCAGGGGCGTGGATTGAAACGTGACGTAGACCATGAACTTCAGATTGTAGGCGGCGTCGCCCCCTCGCGAGGGCGTGGATTGAAACCTCGGCACGATCCTCTCCACCTGGGCGGCCGTCGGTCGCCCCCTCGCGGGGGCGTGGATTGAAACCGGCGTCCCGGCACAGCGGAACAGGCGGCGCAAAGGTCGCCCCTTCGCGGGGGCGTGGATTGAAACTTGCAGGACTGCGTGGCCCTGGCCAAGCAACTGGGTCGCCCCCTCGCGAGGCGTGGATTGAAACATCGACATGGTACCGATAGCCGCCAGATTCCCTTGTCGCCGCCTCGCGGGGGTGTGGATTGAAACATTGTCAATTGCTGCACGCCTATCAAGATAGACAGCGTCGCCCCCTCGCGAGGACGTGGATCGAAACTTTCAGGCGGGGGGACTGGGATACGGCGGTGCACGGTGGCCCCCTCGGGAGGGCGCGGATTGAAACATCATTAGAGGTAGGCCGTTGACGACGATATCTCGTCGCCCCTTCGCAGGGGTGTCGATTGAAACCGACTATTGCCACACGGGCGCCGAACAGCTCGCGGGTCGCTTCTTCGCGGGGGCGTGGATTGAAACCAGTTTGTTGGGATAACTCTTGGGTGCGCCGATGGTCGCGCGCCCTCGTAGAGGCGTGGATTGAAACACGGACACCGTCGGTGTCATCGCCAACCAGATGACGTCGCCCCCTCGCGGGGACGTGGATTGAAACGACTTCAACACCGGCCGCATCCATGATGCCACCTGTCACCCTCTCGCAGGGGAGTGGATTGAAACACGCATTGCGCGCTTACCTCGAATTCCGCGCCGGGTCCAGGGTACTGAAATCTCCCGGCGGTCCAAGGTATTCAACCATACGGTGGGCAACGATACTGGGTGTTACATGGCACTCGCTTGCTTTGTCGTTGACAAGGGGTTCCCTGATATCCAGAGCCTTGGGAATATCGCGGCTAGGCCGGCGCTGTACGGAGGTTAGGAAGGGTTTGTTCGGACGCGAATAGACGGATCTTTTCATTGCAATCCTGTTGGAATACCTGAGTTTGGTCAAAGCCGAGGGGGAAGGCCTCCTCGGCAATCTTTATGTCAAACGCTATCGGACAGTTACTTGAAGCCATCCGGTGCCGGATGTTCTTTTGAGTCTTTAAGGAACACTGCCACCCATGGGCGCATGTAATAGGCTTCTGTGCTGGTCGGATCCTTACAGATTTTGAACCGGAACAAACCGCACGCGCTGGTACGGGTGCCTCGCAGGTCCTGCCAGACCTTGGAATATTGGTCTTTGGTGAGTTCGATCTGGCGGAAGGCGTCCTTCCGGCCGTAGATATTCCCCGACGTTGCGATGATTTCCCGGTCCCCGGCCTTGAAATTCAGGATAGGCGGAAGTGCCGGTTTCTTGTTCGGAACGAAATAACCGACTGCTTGCATCAGGTTGCGCCAATCGTCCGCGTTAAGGTCGAGCGATTCCGCATTGGCAATATGCAGCGGCAAGGGTGCCGAGCTCGTTAGCCTGAAGCCGGTTTCACTGACCTCGGCATTCGGTTTGTGCGCGCCGTGCTCGCGGGCAAAACCCTGCAGAATGACGAGCGTTATTTCTCCTTCGTATCGCTCAACCGGTCCCAGCAAATCACGTTCGTATGCCAGCCGGTTCAAAATATGATCTATCCAGCGGCGACGAGTCTCGCTGTCCAGAATCTTTTGAGCATTGCGCAACGAGGTTTCCCGCAGTTCCTGAGCAGTTATGGAGCCATCACGGAAGGCGCGTTGATGGTCCCAATAACAGAGGTCACCAGTTTTGAGACGCATGCCGGAGAGCTTGGCGATTGTTTCGTCGCTTGTGGCTTTCTCCCAAACCTTCACGCAAAGGGCGGCGTGATTAAGCGCGCGCTGGTGGTCGCGCAATTCGGCCAGAAGGGTTTAGATGCGGTTGGCACGGACACGAGGATTGTTTTTCATGTTGGCGAAACGTTCAACGCCCGCAGCCTTCCATTGCCAGTACTGAACCGATTTTGCAGCCTTGACCGACTTGTCCATGGCATTGTGCATGCGTTCCTGGGTTTTCCGTGCCTTGCGTTCGGAGTGATGCCCGACAAGAATTGGTTGCCCCATGTAGAATGCCTGGGAAAGATCGTCGGCGGCCCGCATGAAGGCGTTTGATTCACGGTCACGTTTGTCAGCAAGGGCATCGAGGCGTTCGGCCTTTGCCTCGGCCCGCTCCGCAAGCGTGGTCATCTCCGGTTCGATGTCACCAGCCAGTTCTATAAGGAAGTCTTCGCGTGCCGGGGTCCATTTGGGAGCAACAAACAATTCCTGTTTCGGTGCCCACTTGAAGCCCATCTCTTTGACGTGTGCGTATGTCTCGGCATCCAATCTGCGATCTGCGTAAAGACGCAGCTTGTTGTCTTCCGGGCTATAGGTTGCGGTGTAGTTGTCTTGGCTCATGAGGTTGCTCCGTTTCCTTGAACTTGGCCGTTTGGCTCGTTTCATTTTCCGCGTCGCCGGAAACGGGGGCGGAAGGTCAAGCACCGGAAGCGAGGAGGGGCATCACCCGCGCGCACAAGGCGAAGCCGCGGAGCGTGGGGAAACCCAGCGATAGGCCGCGCAGCGGTTCATCCTTGATCTGCCGGGGGCGGAGCCCCTTTTCCAAAGGGTGTGACCGGCGGATCGCCGGACATTATTCGTCAGCGGAGCGGGTCAGGTCCGGGAAAGGAACGCGATTGGGACGGTTTACCGGCTCGATCCTGTTTTTTGGAGGAACTGGACCGCTCTGCGCCGGGGCAACGCCCCTGCATCGAAAGTCAGCCCGACCGTCAGGTCCGGTCTATTCTCCAAAAAAACTACGAACAAAATTCACGGGACTAATTCTTGATAGAAACGACCAGCCCTGTGAGCACAATCAAAGGGCTGGACGCATTGGACAGCGTTACGCCGCCTCGTCGATGACTTCCTCTGACACAGGAGCGCCGTCAGAGAATGTCATCAGGCTCGGCACCCAGCCCGTCCCCGCCACCTTGTCGGAGGCGTAGGCCGCCGCTTCCTTCTTCTTCATCTTGCGAACGGGGGCCGCGGCTTCTTCTCCGCAAGCCTCAGCAAGGCTCTCGTGAATTAGGTCGAGCTTCACGCGGGAGAAGTAGTTTTTGGCCGTCGGTTGAAAATGCTCGGCAATATCCGTGCCAAGGGCCAATCCGATCCGGTCACCGTGGTCAACCCCGGTTTTGTTGTAGCCCTCGCCATATTTGATGGCATTGATCGTCTGTGCGACACAGAAGGCCTGCAACTCCAACAGGGTCTTTTGCGACACTTCCAAGCACCAGTTCCAGAGCTCGGCCGGATCAAGCGGCAGCACAGATTTCCAGCTTTCACGCTGGCGCTCAATCGCGTTCAGGACATCGCACTGTCCGGCGTCCTTGATCTGGCTTTCCAGGCACGCGCTGTCGAGGCTGATTTCAACCGCACCGTTGTCACGCGCCGCGCTGTGGTTATAGAGCATCTTGATCGCCATGGAATGAACTGCAACGGCGAGTGCAACATCAGGGTTCTTTGCCAGATCCATGCGCAGCACGGCGGTCTTGCGGGCAGTCAACTCGGCAATCAATGCCTTGGAATGGGACGCGGCTTCCGAGGCTTTCTCTTCATCGGTGTTACCAGCCGCGTCATCGACCTTTGCATCTGCCGGGTCGATAAGTCCGCGCTCGATGCGCAGGTCACCGTGATAACCAATTGAAATGATGGTGCCGCAAGTCGCTTTCTGGTCACCGGAAAACTCAGCCACGTATTTTGCCTGCAGGTTCTCAATCGCCTCGTCAGCAGCCTCGAAGGCCACCCGGTCTTCCTCGTTGCCTGTTTCGTTGTAGCAAGCGGCCGCATCGTCGCTTTCTGGCTGCAGTCGCTCAAGCTCTGTCTGATCTTCAGCGGAAAACTGCGGCTGTTTCGGATACTCCCGGCCAAATGCCTGTATAGCCGTGTAATCAAGTTCAGCCTGATACCTGACCCATTTCCAGCCCTCTGCGGCGATTTCCTGAATTGCCGTTTCGATTTTTTCAGATACCAGCTTTTCGACCAGGGCAACGTCTTCGACATAGCCGCCGTCACGATCCGAAAAGAGATCGCAGATTACGGTGCCGCCTGCGTTGCGGACGGTGTCCAGACCACCGATGAATTGGATCCTCTTGTCTGATGCCGGGATCTTGCCATCGGTCAAGGCCCGGCGAATGTCATAACCGTTGCGGTAATGCCGCGGCAGGGAGTTCCAGACCCGTTCCTGTGCCTCGTGATCGTCGCTGACGGTGAACGCCTGAAGCTGGGACAGCTCCATTTCACCTTTTTCGAAGAGCTCAAAGAGGACTGGAGAGACACGGGCGAGTTTCAGGCGCTTGGTGACAATCAGTTCGGTGGTACCAAAGCGTTTTGCGATGTCTTCTACCGTCGTGTCCTCATCGGCAAGAGCCTTGAAGGCCCGGAATTGGTCTGCCGGGTCCATGGCTTCGCGCATGACATTCTCTGCAAGGCTAAGTTCGGTTGCCTCTTCCTCGGTTCTGACCTGACAGGAAAGTTCATAGTCAGTCGTCAACAGGCCTTCCTTGATCAGGTGTTCGACGGCGCGGTACCGACGGCCTCCACTGGTCACCAGATAGTGGCCCCGTTTCACATCCGGGCGGACAATCAGGTTCTGCAACACGCCATTGACCGCGATGCTGGCGGCCAGGGATTGGATGCCGTTCTGATCGGTTTTCTTGCGCACGTTCTTTGGGTCGAGCGACAGCTTTTTGAAAGCGACTTTGATTTCGTTGGTGGTGGCTTTGGTCTTGGTCATTGGGTGTGCTCCTGTTTCCCGAAACTTCACCGATGTGGCTCGTTTCATTTTCCGCGTCGCCGGAAACGGGGGAGGACGGTCAGGGACCGGAATAGGGGAGGGGTATCCCCGTGCGCACAAGGCGACGCCGCGGAGCATGGGGAAGCCGCTTTTCCGGCCGCGCAGCGGTTCATCCTTGACCGGACGGGGGCGGAGCCCCGCAAAACAAAATTACAGGACCTCTTGGTCGCTGCTACGAGAAAATTTCGCCCGAGCAAAAGTCATCGAAGGTCGTGTCTGACAGGTGTAACTCAGTTCGCCAGAAGAATCAGTGTAAAATATCTGTAAATATAAAAACAATACATGATTGTCTGAATTTTAAGCCAATTTAATCACAAAAAAATAAACTTTGAAAATCTACAGAATTGGAAACGTGAAACGAAGAAGATGTTTAAATCTCTACGTTGTTTTTCTTTCCACCTCACGGCGAGAACTAATTGGTAGGAACCGCCGAGCGTTTTCAGCTCTAAATTGTTTAATTGGCGTTTGCAAATCGCGTCTATTTGATATCAAGAGTTGCACTAAACAAAAAAATAGCGTCATCTTGCCGCTGATCAGTTGTGATGCAACGCAGTTGCGAATTAACGAAAAAAGCTGCGATTGTTTTTTGGGGGGCAAATGAGAAGTAAACAGTCTGATAATTTTAAAATCTAAACGCTATCGAGCGCTCTACGAAAAGGGAAATACTTGGTGGATAGTGTGTCTATCATGAACCTGTTAAAAAGAATCAGAAATTACCGCATAACTCTCACAGCTACATTTCTTTTATCGTTTGCAGGCGGTGCACTCTCTCAAGAAGACACAAAAAATCATATACGAATAGATAGCTCAATTATCTCGAGAATTTTAAGTAATCCCCAACATCTCAGTGAGGTAATATTCGATGAATATAATAAGAACAAAGCACAATTCTTAAGTTACAAAATAAATAACAGTTTTCTAAATCTGACGAGAGTTTCGTACGATCTCGAGAAAAAATATCCGGGTTTCTGCGGATTCATGGACGGCAATAAGCGCCAAAAATTTCTAGAAGGTCCAAACTATATTCACTTCAGGAGAGGTGGTTTTTTAGACTACGTAGAACGAAATTGTAATGCGCGAATTTTTTACAATTTAAATATCAACAAATTGATTATATTAATAAAATTTCACAACGACACAAGTAATTCCCGCGCCTATCGCAAAGATGAGTTGGTCTTGATAACCGTGAACTCTTTTTCGGACATATACCTTCATCTCGAGAAGCTCATGAATGACACATCAAAATAACACAGGCTAACAAAGTGAACAGAGCTAACTTATAAACGCGGACAATCGGGGGAGCAGGTCAACCGGAACATCTGTTGCCCAAGCTGCCAAAAACCTTAGAATCGGTAGATCAACAGCGTTCTGAATTTTTCGGATGACTTACCTAGATTGATATCTAAGATCTATAATCAAGGTTGTGGGCATACCAATATGCTCTTGTAAAAATTCGTTAGACATGTAATTTGAGGCACTTACAACTCAGTAGCGGCAAGTGCGAATTTCTCGTTGCGTATGGGCTCCATCAGATGCATGCAAAGAATGTGTTCAAGAAGCTGATTTCAAATACTTTTATGCTCTTAGTACTATTTGCTTTTTGCCCAGTGATCTCATAAACCCTTCGAACTCGACTGTACTCTCGCTAACAAACAACCGCTCCAAAAATGTTGCAACCAGGCTCGCTTACCCAGTTCGTTTGGCTTGCTAACCACGTGAGCTAGTAGTGAAAAAATATGGCGAGAAAACTCTCCCGATTACTCCTTGGAGATGTCAGAGGAATCGTCCGGTGAAAATCCCTGTAAAATTTTCTATAACCCTTGTTGTTAGCTTCATTGGGTTATTTGTGGCTTGGAAGCACTATTTCCCACATTCCGTTATTCACTATCGACTAGATGTCACATTCGAAGTTGACGGTGTTCCAATAACTGGTGGCGCCGTACAAAAACTGGTCGTGGAACGCGTTTACGGTTTAGGTCAAGTAAGGGCTGAATGGTGGACGTTCGGTGAGGCCGTCCGGGTAAATCTGCCAGGCTATGGGGCGGTGTATGTCTTGATGACAAGTCCGACTCCAGACGGCACGTATACCTTTGCTACTAAGGGTAGATTCGACTTTCTCGTTTCGTCTGCATGTAAACTGAAAGAACAGCGGGGCGATAGGAACTGGAATGAATATGTTCGAATGATTGGGCAAGTTTCAGGGCAATGTGATGTACCCGAACATTCTTTACCACTAATGGTCCGTTTCAGAGATGAGAATGATCCAACTTCTGTAGAAAGAATCTTCCCAAACCAATTACCGACGCATTACAAGGAACACGTTCGATTTGTTGATGCAAAGATCAATATTACGTCTGAACCAGTAACTTATAATATAAAAGCCCACCTACCTTGGCTATCAACAGACAGAGAAAAGAGATTGTCGCCAAATTTTTTGGGATCAGCGAACCCAAATCTGTCTGAAACACTAAAGTATGGCTATTTTTCAAGGAAAGAATGATGACGAACACAGTTCTTGATTACGCCATTATGGCAATGGATAGTTACTCTCGCGGCGACCGCCCAGACATTAAAGGTTTGCCGATAGTTTATAACAAAGTTGAAGTTCCCGTTCCAACGGAATCCATTGACGTTGGTTTCGACGCGTCTGTTTACGATGTAGGCGGTGAGATAGTTATTTCATTTAGAGGGACGGATTTCGCTGGTGGCGGCCAATTGCTTGACGATATGGTGCATGGCTGGCTATTTGGCGCTGGAGTTTTCAGTGCCTCACAAATCAAATCAGCTATTGATTTCTATAACAGTGTAGTTGATCTTTATCCGCACGCCAATATTACGTTAACAGGTCATTCACTTGGTGGTGGACTTGCTGGCTTTATCGGGGCAATATTTGGTGAAAAGGCAGTAATATTTGACAACGAACCTTTCGAGGCTGCTGCTCAAAGTCTCTACCTACATGCCGACAGCACTCCACCTCTAGGTTCTGAAAATTATGAACAGGTTCAGCAGCTACGAAATTTGGTTTATGGTGGCGAGTCTCCTTTACCAATCGATACCAGTAAGATTTCGGGTGTCGCAATAGAAGGCGAGTTACTCGAAACGATCCGTATCTTTCAAGAAACGCCGGTAGATCAGCTTTCACTGTCAGACAGCGTTGAACTTGGCGCGGTGACACGGCACAGCATGTCGCTACTAGCGATTCGACAATTTGCGGAAAGCGCATCGCAGGTTAGTCATCGTAACTGGGTTGCAGTGGAAAAATACATCTTTGAAAGCTTATTTGACTCGGCAAATTCGTCTGCATTGGAAATAGAAGCAACCGACCAATCAGATCCAAATTCTGTTATGATGTCTAAGTTGGCGTATTCTGCGACGCAACAAGGAGCGACGATATCGGGGAACGCAGCATTAGCGTCCTGGTACGACGATGGAAACGATTTCGGTGAGGCCTTTGCAGCAGAAATCTCGACTTTCGGTTATAACCCACAGCCAGCTACTGGAGACCTCCAAGCTGCGCTACTCCGGCAGCTTGCGAACACAATAACGCAATATTCTGTCGCACTTGCGCTTAATAAAATTGATGATTTATCTTCGTACAATTTGGTTAGCTACGATGAAGAATTAAATCTGCTTGCTTATAATTTTACGACAGATGTGTTGAGCGCAGCTGGCGGAATTCCAAATGTTGAGAATTTTGATGGAGACTCCTTTTTGGCTGTCCTTCAGGATTGGCTGGGAGTGTCTATTGAACCTTATTTGGCAGATTGGTGTGGTGATGAGTTTGGCGGAAACATCGATAAGTTTTTATTTGGAACAGGTTTCGGAGGCTCTTGGGAACTCCAAGAAAGTGACGTCCTAACGGCGTTTTTTGGCACCGCAAACTCGGACTCGATTGTTGGGTCTAAGCAAGACGATTTCATCTTCACAGGAGCCTTTGGAGCAGTCGGGGCTGTGAGTGATGTTGTTCTGGTCGGTGAGGGCGACGATTTAGTGCTCGCTGGCGATGGTGACGATCTCCTGTTTGGAGGAAAGGGCAAAGACATCCTTCTTGGAGGTCAGGGTAATGACACTCTCGATGGCTCCTCCGCAATCAACAACCTTGAAGATTTGGCACTACTCGAACGGGAGGTGTGGGAGGATCGGGCGTTTTTTGACGACAATGTAAGTGACCGCCTCGAGGGTGGTGCTGGCGATGATATCTACCTCATTGGCATCAATGAGAGCGTAGATGCAGCGCTTGAACAAACTGCTCAATATGACAGCTACTCAGGTTCATTCTCTGGGTTCTTTGATGTTGTCATTTTCGAAGACTACCAGAATAGCCAATACTTCACTAAAGGTATCGATATTGGTTCCTATACGGCCATTGATGTCATTTCGGACAGCTCAGGCGATGGTCAGATCTTTGTTGACACGTCTCGCTGGGGATACGTTCCGGACTTAGGCAGCTATGCGATTGTCGATGTCGTCGACGAATTCTCAAACGGAACTTACGAAAGGGCCAGAGGAAGCCAGAGTATTCATCTGCTCAATGGCTCCGGCGGACTGGCAGGCAATTCTGACGGCTTTGTCTATTTCGAAGATGGAAATTTGTATGGGTTCTCGACCTACAATAATTTTGGCGAGAAGTTTCATGCAAGGTATCCTACCGATGAAGGGGCTCTGATTGGATTTCACGCCCGTTTCGTCATCGAAAATTTTGAGAACGGTGATTTTGGTATTTTCCTGGAATTACCGGCTCAAGGTTCCGAGCAGGGCGACAACGAGGATTTCTCGAACTCGGGAACACCTGGTGAGGGTGTGGACTACGCTGGGAACGGTGGAAACGATATTGTCCTAGGTTCTCTGCAAGCCGACTTTTTGTCGGGCGGAACAGGCGACGACGCGATCTCCGGTGAAGGGGGCGACGACACGATTTCCGGCGACAGCGGAAACGATACGCTGAATGGCGATGCAGGCGATGATTTCATTGATGGCGGGTCAGGCACCGATGACATCAACGGTGGTGACGGCAATGATCAATTATTCGGCGGCGCAGGCGACGACACGATTGTCGGAGGTTCGGGAGATGACGTTCTCAACGGCGATGCTCAGATAGGTTCCGCCCTGGCTCAAGCGGGGAATGATCTCCTTATCGGCGGGACCGGCAACGACACCTACCAATTTATGGTTGGCTCTGGACACGACACGATCCGGGAAGAAGGTCCGGCGAATGAAGAAGATGGCCTGGTACTTCTAAACCTGTCGACTAATGATGTTAGTTTTCAGAAGGCGGGAACTGGTGGCGCGGATCTGCTCATCACGATTTTGGCGAGTGGCGAAACAGTACTCATCGAAAACCAATTCTCAACAACCGTTGAAGGCATTGAATATGTGAACTTCACCGGAAACGATGCTACCGGCGGCCGGGACTATTGGGATCGTGCAGAAATAGAAGCAGCGGCTGATGCCTTTGTCTCGACCAATCAATCTCCTGTAGTTGCAAACGCGATTGCAGATCAGGTGGGCATTGAAGATGCGTCCTGGAGCTTCACGGTTCCTTCCGATGCGTTCAGCGACGCGAATGGGGACACACTGACCTTTAGCGCTGTTTTGGCGGACCACTCAGCTCTCCCGTCGTGGCTAAGCTTTGATGCGGGCACCCGCACCTTCTCCGGCACGCCGCCACAGGATTTCAACGGCACCCTTTCCCTGAAAGTCATTGCCTCCGACGGCATTGCTTCGGCAGAAGACATTTTCGACTTGGTCATTGACCCCGTCAACGACGCGCCGATTGTCACGAATGTCGTCGCAGACCAAGAAGCAAGTGAGAACTCTGCTTGGAGCTTTACCGTTCCTGTAGATGCTTTCTCCGATGTTGACGGGGACACGCTCGACTTCAGCACGACGCTCGCCGATGGCTCGTCCCTGCCGGCATGGCTCAGCTTCGATGCGGCGACGCGCACCTTCTCCGGCACACCGCCGCAGGATTTCCACGGCATCTTGTCTCTGAGGGTTGTTGCCTCTGACGGTGAGACTTCGGTGGCCGATGTCTTCGATCTGGTGATCGCACCGGAAAGCGCCGGAACCTGGAATACCATCGAGAAAGTGGCTGGCGGTGACAGTTGGGGAACCGGGCACGCGGCTTCCGTGCAAGGGTTCACAGGTGCCGGTTACATCCAGTCGACGGCCGTCCAGGACAACAAGTCGCTGGATATCGGCCTGTCGGCGGACGGAAGCCAACTCGACGGCACGATCGACTACTACATCTGGCTCAAGGGCGACGGTACCGTAGAAATCCGCGAGAACAACGAATATGTCACGGATGCCGGAACCTATGTCGCTGGTGATGTCTTTGTCGTCGAACGGCTTGAGGATGGGACGGTCCGCTATCTGAAGAATGGTGGACTGCTCTACACCAGTAGCGCCCAAAGCGATCCGAATGTAGCCCTGCATGTGGATGTCTCGCTGTTCGAGGAAGGTACCCGCGTCGGCGAGACGCTGATCTCTTCGGGTGGCAGCACACCTCAACTCGTCAACTGGCAGCTCACCGGCAACATGGCCGAAGTGGCTCCGCCGGTCGCGCCCGGATCGGGCAATACAATAGTGAAGGTTTCGGGCGGCGCAGACTGGTTCAACGGGATTGCAGCCTCTGTGGAAGGATTTACAGGCGCTGGTTTTGTCCAGTCGACCATCGTGGATGCAACCAAGAACGTCGATATTGGTGTCTCGGTCGAGGGCAGTCACCACGACAGCTCGATCGACTATTACATTTGGCTAAGCGGTGGTGACGAGGTTCGGATCCGCGAGAACGGCACATTTGTGGCCACGTTTGGCGCTTATGAAGACGGTGATCGCTTTACGATCGAGCGCTTGTCTGACGGTACGCTGCAATATCTGAAGAACGAAACGGTCTTCTACACGAGCTCCGCCAGCGTCGACCCGGCCATCAAGCTTTTTGCTCACCTGTCCTTGTTCGAAGAAGGCAGCCGTATTGCCAATACGGTTATGTCGTCGAACGGTAGCGATCCAGCGCTCGTATCCTGGCAGCTCAGCGGCACACTCGCTGTGGTGGCCGATGCCGAAAACTCGGCGCCTGTCGTTGCCAGTGAGATTGCGGATCAGGCGGGCACGGAAGGTACGGCCTGGAGCTTCACGGTTCCTGTGGATGCATTCTCCGATATTGACGGCGATGCGCTGAGTTACAGCGCAACGCTCTCCGATGGCTCGACGCTGCCAGCCTGGCTCAGCTTCGACGCAGCAACGCGGACTTTCTCCGGTACACCACCTCAGGGAACGGCCGGAACTCTGTCGCTGAAGGTTGTCGCGTTCGATGGAGTGGCGACTGCGGAAGACATATTCGACCTGACGGTCGGCTCGGGACAGTCCATCCCGGTCGCCACCTGGACCGGCACCGACGACGTGGATCAGCTGTGGCTGAGCGACGCCGACGACGTGATCGATGGGCGCAAAGGCGATGACGACATCAACAGTGCGCGCGGGAGCGATACCTTCCTGTGGCGCACAGGAGACGGCAATGACACCTTTGGTGTCTTGGCGGATGACGGCGATACGGATGAACTCTATCTGGTCGATGTACAGCCGGAGGACGTTGCCATCGGTATCCATCCTGATTGGGACAGCCATATAACCGTCACCGTCTCGTCGACGGGTGAGGTCATCACGCTGACGAACCAACTCGGGCCGGAAAATATCGGCTCGCGCATCGATCAGGTTAGATTTGCCAACGGCACCATCTGGGACTTTGCGACCCTTGAGCAAAAGGCGCATGAAGTTACCGGGACCGGGGGCGACGATACGCTCGCCGGAACGGCCGCCAGCAATACGATCTTCGGTCTCGGAGGTAACGATGTCATTTCCGGCGGCGCTGGCGACGATATTCTTGTCGGCGGCATTGGAGGTGACAGGCTTACCGGCGGTTCGAACTTCGTCAATGGCGACGCGCATGTGTTTGCGGCGGTTCCGGGAGGTTACAGTCTGCCGGCACAGGTGGCTGCATCTGCCAGCGATATTCGCTTCAATACCGTTGAAAAGCGGGACACTGCGGCAGGGGCCTGGAACGGGTACAATGCCGGCGTCTATTCGCAGGAAAGCTTTACTGGTGCCGGATCGCTGTCGACCATCGTCGCCCACACTGACCGCTACGCGGCGATCGGCTTGTCGGCAGACCCGGCGGAAGTGAGTGGCGATAGCATCGATTTTGCCTTCTATCTGGCCGCAGACGGATATCTGCAAATCATCGAGGACGGACAGCATCGGGCGACGCTAGACGAATATTTCGTCGGCGACGTGTTGACACTGGAAAGGTTGTCGGACGGTACCATGCAGTACCTGCGCAATGGGACTGTCGTCTATACCAGTGGCACGACCGTGCCGGTGGAAACGTCCCTGAGCGCGGATGGCTCGTTCTATACCAACGGCAGCCGCTTCGAGAGCACAAGCCTAACGGCCGGTGCCGCCGCTCCTGTCATGGTGACCTGGGAGACGACAGGGCCGGTGGTCAAACTTGCCGAGGCGGGCGGCATCGTCTCGACGCTGGTTGATCTCGACAACGACGGTGTCGATGACATCGTCCATGTGTCGCAGTCCGGAGAGATCTGGACGCAACTCGGTTACGAGGGCGGCGGGTTCTCGAACGCGAACCATGTCGAAAACATTTCCGTCTATGGCAGCGTCTCGACCAACAATGCCATCGAGAAGATCGCTGGCGGTGAGGATTGGACAAACGCAGTTGCCGCTTCGACGACCGGTTTCACCGGCGCCGGTTCCATGGAAACGATGGTCGCCCAGGTCGGGGCGACATTCTCCATCGGCCTTTCCGCCGAAGGCAGCCAGTCGGACGCGAGCATCGACTTCGCCTTCCTCCTTCCGAACGACACGCAACTGCAGATTTGGGAAAACGGCCAGTTCGTTACCCACGTCGGGACCTATGTGACCGGGGACACGCTGTCGGTCGAGCGTCTTGCCGATGGCACAATCCAGTACCTACGCAACGGGGCGGTGGCTTATACCAGCGACACCAGCGTGGACATTGCGACGACGCTCTATGCACTTACGGCGATCCGGGACGAGGGCGGACGTGTTAGCGACACGGTGCTGATATCCGGCGGTAACAGCCCGCAACTGGTCGACTGGACAGAGAGCGGCAACCTCGCAGATGTGATACTCGGCGGCGACCTTTCGTTCGGTTTTGCCGACAGGGACGGGGACGGCAAGACCGACCTGGTGGTGACGGATGCCGACGGTAACATCTGGTCGCGGACCGCGTTGGAAGATAGCGATGTCTTTGTCTTCAACGACGCAAGCGACAGCGCCGGATCGGGAACAGATGTCATCGCCGACTTCGACCTCGGCCACGACAGGATCGACATCTCGGCTCTCGGTCTCAGCTACGACGATCTGAGTATCTATAGCTATGGCGGGGACACCTATATCGAGGTCCTCAACTCGCCCTTCAACATGAAGCTCGAGAATTTTACAGCCAAGCTCGAGCACGGCGATTTTATCTTCTAAAGGCAAAACCCGAGTGGAGAGGGTTCAACTCTCCACTCGGTCACTCGATGTTAATGCCGCCAATCAAGCCCAACCGCTATCAACGTAAGATTGCCTTGGACTTTCGAGGGCGGATCTGGCGGGTGCGGATCTTTTTCGGATCCTGTCCCGAAATAATCCGCAGGTAGGATTTCTGAAGCTCGAGCGCCTCGCGCGCTTCAGCGTCGACACCGGCCTGTTGCTCCAGAAAACGCCTCCAGGACAACTGCCTGCCCGGCTGACCGGTTGTCATTCGCTTCCAGGCAGGATGCCGTTCCAAACGCGGATCGAGTGGCCGGCGCCGGTACCTGTCCTTGGTCTGGCGCGTGTCCGATTTATTGTTCGGCTCGAACGGGCCGAATTTGTCTTCCAGCTTTTTTCGCGAGAGGTCGCGGTCAACCATGCTGGCCTTTTCCATCGTGCCGGTCGCGATGTCCCGAAAGACAAAGCCGTTCCCGCGTTTCCGAAGCTCTACCCCGTAGAGCGCGAAGCCATCATGTAATTCATCCCAGGAGCCGGCACGACGATGGATCTGCAGAAGGGCGTCCTTGTGCTCTTTGAGGTATCCCGAGAAGGACTGCTCCCAGGAACTGGCTTCCTTGTCCCGGGCTTTCTGGTTCAGGCGCTCGTTGTCCTGGCCGCGGCCCTGAACCACCTGCAGGCCGTGCTTCTTTTCCAGCATTGCGGCAGTGGACTGAAGGATCTGGAAGTCACGGAAAGGCGCATGCATCCGGAACGTTTCCGGGTGGACCAGGTTGAACTGGATGTGCATGTGGAAGTTCTCTGTGTTGATGTGGGTGCCCACAACACGCTGATGAGCTTCCAGGCCGAGGGCTTTCGCGAATTCCAGCTCGATATCTTTCAAAACATCGAGGTCCGGCTTTTCTCCCTCTGCGAACGAAACAACCAGGTGATAGTTCGGATCGGCCTTGCTGCGCTGGTTGAGCGCTTGCGTTGCGCGGATCTCCGCGATTGCAGTGTCCAGGTCCTCCAAACCTTCGCCGGCGTTGCAGTTGGAAAGCCAGAACTGATCCAGCTTTTCTCCCTTTTCCTTCGCACTGGCGATGTATTTCGCGAGGGCGGTCGCGCCGCGCGCCCGCTTGATAGACGTCTTCTTCGCAATCACGGCTTCAGATCCGTAATGCGGGCCTTGATCTCGACTTGCGTTTGCCGGACCTCTCTCAACAGCGATTGCATTTGCCGGACCAGATGACCGTCGGCAGCTTCGTTCATGCCTTTCAAGAGCAAATTGCCGAGACGGGCCTGGTCGGCATTCACCTGCAATAGCCTCAGAATTGACTGTTCCAGAGATCGATCCGGATATTTGCCGGACTGGAGAATGCGTTCCGCCACCTTTGAAACGGACATGTTTGTTCTTTTCGCATGGGACACGATCCGTTGGTGAATGTCCGGATCCAGGTATGTGATCAACTGGACACGCTTCGGCCGTTTCAACGGGACATCTCCAACTGCCGCTCCAAGCCCTTGTCCTTACCCACGCTGCGGACATGCTCGCGCTGCATCTGCGCGAAGGATTCCCGCAGTGCTGTCAGAAGACCCTTCTCCCCCCGGTGTTGTTTCAGATCGTTCCAGTCGGTCGCCCCGCGATCCTTTTCTGCAGGCGTGAAGCTTGGAGCCAGAACCTTGCCGCCAACAGCCTCGGCCGCAGCCCAGGCACACTTCAAACCCTTGTTCGGAAGGGGCGGTGTTCTTTGGGGCAGATGATGATCGTCATCGGCGGCGATCAGGATGTTGGAAGTGGGATATCGCTCGCGAACCGCCTTTGCGGTCGCAACCAGGTTGTCGCCGTCAAAGGCAACGAAGGTCGGCAAGTTCGTGGCGTTATGGACATCGGCACCGGTGGCATAGCCTTCACCGACGATGACCGTCAGTCTGTCGCCTTTCTCGGGGGTGCTCTCCAGATCCTTGTTCGGATCGATGGTGTGATAGAGCCCGTCCTTGCGGCCATGTTTCAGATAGGTTTTTTCATCACCGACAAACTGCAGGGACCAGATCCGGCCGGTATCGTCGCGAAGTGGAATGACCATGCGGCCATCCTCAGAAAGCTTCACGCCGTAGCCGCGGACATTTTTCCTGGCGAGATAAGGACAGTTTGCCGGGGTCGCCCAGGTCTTCAGATTCGTCCAGATGCCGAAGGCACGTTTGGCAGCGATCTCCTGATCCTTTGCCCGCTCGCGCTCCCGGATTTCGCGGTTCTGCGCCGCCTCGGCCAACAACCGTTGCTTCTCTTCCAAAGAGAGGGCGTCGCCTCTGCCGGTCCACTGCAAAGGTTCCTCACCTCCCTTGAAGTTCTTGAACTGGCCGTTCGGGACACCGTCCAGAAAGCCCCGGTAGCTGGCGTTGGTTACCTTGCCGTCGCCGGCAAGTGCAACACGGTGCCACTTGCCATCCATTTCCGGTGAGACCTGCAGGTCGGCGCCATTGTCGCGCAGGAATTGCCCAAACGCGGTTCTTGGATCCTCGAGAGGGCGCTCCGGCGGGTTCGACGGCAGAAAATCCTTCAATCCGTCCGGAACATCCGCTCCCTTGGCGAACCAGGCTTTCTGTTTTTTGTCCCAGAGTGCTCCGGCCGCCTTGGCTGTTTCGCGCTGGTCGTAGGGAACGGAGAGATAGATCTTTTCGATGGGTTTGGTGTCGGCCATGTCGGCGAAACTCCGATTGAAGGAAAGCAGGGATTGGACGGAAAAAGGCGGACAATCAGTCGAGGTAGACGCCATCGACGTCGAACCGGCCGGTCAAATGGAGTGGCGCCTTTGGCCAGATTTCGCGCCCGGATGCGTCCGTGACGGAGATCCTCTGCAGCGGCACTTCGCTGGAGAGTGTTCCGCCCGTTATCTCCAGGTCGCCGAACTCCTCGTGGATCTTCATGAGGGTTGCGATGACTTCACTGATCTTCATGGCGCTGCCTTTCCATTGATAGGGGGGAGAGAGGGAATAGACGTAGGGCAAGCGATCGGGATCCTGGCCCGGGACTGCATTTCCTCGTTCTGGAAATAGAGAACCTGGCGGCCATAGATGGCGGGGCGCCCGGCGACAAAGATCAGCATGTCGCCGGCCCGGGTGACCTTGCCGCCGGTGCCTGTCTGGATCCCCGGCAGCGACATGCACTCGTCCGGCGTCAGCAGCGGGCGCGCGACTTCGCTCAAGGTTTCAGAATAGTTGGTGCCTACCCGGCCAGTCGTGCGGCTGGCGGAAGTCTTCCTCTGAACCAGCGTGGTCTTGCCCGCCATGTCGGACAGAACCCTGGCCGTCTCCATGGTGTTCGGCGCATAGGCGATCCGAACGTGGCAATTGGAGACAATCGACTGTTCCCGGCCATAGGCCTTCTGCAGCTGCGTCAGGTCTTGGACGATGACAAAGGCCTTCAGCCCGTAGCCCGCCATGAAGGCGATCGCCTTCTCAAAGATCTCCAGTTTGCCAACGGAGGTGAACTCGTCGAGCATCAAGAGCATGCGGTGTTTGTAATGCTTCACCGACCGGCCGCCCTCGAACGCCATGTGAGAGGTAAGGCGGGTCAGAAACTGGTTGAGCAGGATCCGCACCAGTGGCCGCAATCGGGCGATGTCGGATGGAGGGATGACGATATAGAGGGTTGCCGGCTTCTCGCCATTCATCAGTTCAGTGATGCGGAAATCGGATTCCGATATGTTGCGCGCCACAATCGGATCGCTGTAGAGCGCAAGCTGCGACGTGCCGGTCGAGTGAACGCCGGAGCGCTCGTTGGAAGATCGCTTGCGCATGCGGGCCGCACCAAGACGTACCTCGTCGTTGACGACGTCCCGCCCGTGCTCATAGCGCTCCATGTCCTGCAACAGCCGGTCGAAGCTGTCGTCTTCCTTGTCTTCGAAGGCAGATTTCGCGGCGGCGGCGAGGGCCTTTTCTCCCGCAGATTTCGAATCCTCGTCGTCGCCGATCGACATGAAGGCACGCACATCGGCGAGCGTCGCGGTGCGGTTTTCTGACTTTTTGATCAGGTAGAGAACATGCAGGATCGCGGTGCAGAGCCAGCCATAACCTTCCTGCATCCAGAAGTCTTTCAGGCCAGTGCCGTCCGGATCAATGATCATGATTGCAATGTTCTGACAGTCGGCGATCTCGTGATCGGTACCGACCCGCACTTCCGCGAGTGGATTGTATTTGACTGAGCCGCGATCCGCGGCCGGATCGAAGCGGTAGATCCTATGGCTATGCGAGGCCCGCCAGCCGGCGGTGAGCGCAAAGTTTTCGCCCTTGATGTCGAGCACAAGCGCCGACTCTTCCCAGGAGAGCAAGGTGGGCAGCACCAGGCCGACCCCCTTGCCGGAACGGGTCGGGGCAAAAGCCAGGACATGCTCTGGACCATCGTGGCGCAGCATCTTTGTACCGGTGCGGGTCGGCCAGCCGCCGACGACAACGCCTTTCTCGGAAAGAAGGCCGCTGTCCTTGACGTCCCGGATATCGGCCCAACGGGCGGTGCCATGGATGTCCTTCTGTTTCCGGCCACCAAAGATCGTCTCGGACCTGGCGCCAGAAGAGACAGCAGCGCCGACAAACATGAGCGCGACAAAGGCAGACAAGCCGCCATAGGCCGGATGCAAGATTTCCGGCGGGAAGCTGCCGGTCTCAAGCCAGAAGGCCTTCAGCCAGTTCCACCAGTCGGCCTGCAGGGGATTGAAATCGAGATAATAATGCCAGCCGATCAGCGTCACGCCCGCAAGAGCAGAACTGGCCAGAACCGCAAAGAAGCGCATCAGATGCATGTCATCCTCACGCGGCTTGGTCGCAGACCGGTTGCCGGTCACGCAGCACGTATCGGCCGGTCTTCATCTCATAGATATCCGAGATGAAGCGTTGCCCACGTGGATCCCGCTTGATGTGGATCACCAGATCCACCAGCCGGCGCATGAAGCCTTCCGCGTCGCTCAGGGTCTGTCCGGCCGCATTGATGTTCTCCTGGAACCTTGATGGAACCAGTTCGGCACTTTCGGCATGCACGGTGCACATCCAGCCGCGCGCTCCGGTGTTCAGGACGTTGAGGGCGGCAAAGGCGTTTTGTGTCGAGATTTCCCCGAAGAGGATATTGTCCGGCGAGATACGCATCTTGTGGTCATAGAGCTGCTGCCAGGTCCTGAGGCCTGCGCCCTGCGTCGTATCGCGGGCCGCCAGCAGCGAGACGCCATTATAGAAGCGGCTGACCTCGAGCTCTGGCGTATCTTCGGCGCTGACGACCCGCCGGCTGTCGGGCAGATAGGAAAGCAGGTTGTTGAGGAGCGTGGTCTTGCCGGTATTGGTGGATCCGGAGATTGCAATGTTGCGCTGCTCGGCAAGGGCAATTTTTAGATAGTCGATCATGACGGCCGACAATCCCATTTCTTCCAGCGTGATATTGTGGGGGTGTTTGCAGCGGATCGCCAGCGACAGGCCTGAGACGACCGAGTTGCCGACAAGGCATTCGAAGCGGTGGCCGCCAGGCAGGGTCGTGGAAAGCTGCGGCTTGTAGCTCGCGTCGAATTCCAGGCCCTTCATGTTCGCCAATGCCCGGCAGATGGTCTTGACCCTGTGCAGGGTCAAATCCGGTTCATCAACTTCCACAATACGGTTTTGCAGATCTCGGCGTTCCACGATCAGCTTGCCGGGAGCCTTGGTCCGGACCTCGACGACATCGGACGCGGCGTAGTGCCGGGACAGTGGTTCAAGGATTTTTTGCAAAAGAACCTGGGACATGGTCGCGGAACCTCGTTGAACACGTAGGGAGAAGGGAGAAGGGAGAAGGGAGAAGGGAGAAGGGAGAAGGGAGAAGGTAGAAGGGAGGGTGGAGCGGTAATCTCCACCCTCGGTTTTCAGTTCCTCAATTGCGGAACATCAAGACAGCGGGAGACCAATCGGCTGCGTTACTCCGCACCCGCGTTGCGTTCCGTCTTGGACTTCTTTCACGCCAGACCATGTCGTGTAAGAAATCCGGTTCGTTCCCGGCTCTGTGATCTTCAACCGCTCTTCCTCGCGGTTGATGTAGTAGAAGTGGCAGACAATACCGGCGTTGCTGTTCGCAATAGAGGTTATGCGCGCATTCCCACCCTTAATCGTTACCCAATAAGCGTTCTGGTGCTTACCCCTCGAATGGGACTGACTGTCCGTATCTGACTGGAAGGAAACACGTCCGGCTGCGAGCCACGCTTTGATGCCCCACCCCGGATTGATCCGTGTTTCCCGAACGCGCTGGCAGAAGTCACCACCATCAGCGACGGGACCGTTGCCCTTCGCCACACTCACCGTCGATCCGTCCGGACGCCGGTAGATCGCGGTCCGGTTGGTTGGGATCTTCTGATTGCAGCCCTCATAATGGACCTTGGTCATGTCGGGCTGATCTTCGTTGCGCACAAAGGAATAGGCGATTTCGGACGTTCCCGGCTGCAGCCAGGAAGTGGCGATCTTGTAGACTGATCCGTTCACGTTGATCGCCACATCAACGAGCTGTTGCGCGCGCAAACGACCGTCGTCATTCTTCCAGCCGTTCGGGCTGACAGAATGGGTAAAGGTCTGTTCTCCGCGCTTGCAGCCGGTGACATAGGCACGGCCCTGTCCTGGAACGTTATAGAAGAACCGTTCCCGGCCATAAGACACGCCCGCCGCCAGATCGTGATCGAATGAAGCAGCATCTTCACAGCCGTCCGTCGTTGCCTCGATGCCCAGCATCGCACTTTCATCGGGCTGGCAACCCGCAATCACTTCACTGCGGCCGGCGACAGTAATTTCCGTGCGAAACTGGCGTGCAGCCTGACCCTTGGCCAGATCCACGATCGGTGTGCAGACATCGATGCCGTTTTTCTCGAACACCCTGGAATGGGTATAGGTCGTCTCTGTGGTGATGCATGGCGAGGCCTGGAAGAGCTGCCCCTCATCCTCATATGTCCACATGGCCATTTCCGTGGAAACGCCAGACCCGAAATCATGACGCAAGGAACAGTTCGACGTGTCCGCCGTCATCTGGATCGGGTCGATCGTTTCTGACGGAGCACATTCACGGACACTGACTTCAACGTTCTCGTCCGTCTTGTAGACATAGGACGTGTTGACGGTGGCCTTGCCGGTCAGAAAATCGAAGTCGAGCGTGCAGTTCCGCTTTTCTTCGACCTGATAGGACTTTTCCGCATCCGGAGCGCATTTGGAGACGAGATGTTCCTTGAGCGCCGCGTCCAGGTAGGACCAGCGGAACTGCGGCCTTGCGACCGCATTCACCAAATCGACTGTAATGTCACACCCGTCATAGCTCTTGTTGAGCGGATAGGAGGTAGTTTCATCGGGTGTACATTCACTCACGATCTCCTTCTTTCCGGCCGCATTCGTGTAGGAGAGGGTGAACTGCGGATGAGCTTGAGCGTTCGCAAAGTCGACAAGGTCGTCGCAGCCGCTATCAAGTTCCGTGATCTGGAATTTCGTTTGTTCAGATGGCTGGCACTCCCGCACAACGACCTGAACGCCGTCGCCATCTTCGAAGACGAGGCGGCTTTGGGGCACCGCAAATCCGGATGTCAGGTCCACGACATCGGTGCAGGATGACGCATTCTCCTCTATCGGGAAGCGCTTTTGATCATCTGCCTGACATTGGGTGACAACCTTCTTCGTTCCATTGGGGTCGAGATAGAAGAGGGAATATTGCGGCTGAGCATATCCGGCCGCCAGATCGACCTTTACACTGCAGTCGTCATAGGCACGCTGGAACTCAAAGCCGTCGCTTTCGGCCGGAGCACACTGGCGAACCGTGTGGACGGATCCGCGATCATCGGCATAAACCAGCTTGAATTGCCGGTAGGCAACACCCTTGTTGACATCGACCAGGTCCTCGCACTCGCCAAATGAACGCTCCATCTCGATGGTGTCGCCGTTCCCTTCGCAGGACTGAACCACCACCTCGGACCCTGACCGGTTTCGATAGGCCAGCATCGAGGTGAGCTCGACGACTTCGCGATCGAAGTCGAGGGTTGGCGCGCACGTTTGCGAACCTTCGGAGATTGCAAAAGAAAGGGAGGTATCCGGCTGGCACCCTGCCAGGTCATAGCGGGCGCCCTTCTCGTCGCTGTAGTAGCTGACATATTGGGGACGGGCCACCATGTTGGACCGGTCGATCAGATCCTCGCAAACCGAATAGTTTCGTTGGATGTTCCAGACAATGCCGTTCGGCGAACAGGCCTCCGTTTCGGTGACGACGCCGTCTTCAAGCGTTTCCGATTTTGCCATTTGGCGAACGATGCCATTGGCCAAATCAACCTGCGGTTCGCAGCCATCGGTCGAGACGTTGAAGGTGATGTTGGGCTCACGCTCTTCCTCGTCGTCTTCTTTAGGGGCAAGCCGTTCAGGCGTTTCGTAACCGCCGGCGACAGGGTTTTCGCCGCCACCAGGGCCGGCTTCGTCAACACTGGACACTTCCGCCGCGGTGTCCTGCTTGTCTTCCAGATCCTTTTCCGGTTCTGTCTGTTCGTCCGTTACGGATAACCTGGTGACGGCCTGAACGAATTCGGCCTCGTCCCCATTGACGGAGATGGCCGTGGTCGGCAGGAGCCGGTTGCTGTCAACACCGAACTGGCTGGTGAAATCGTTGGCCTCCAGATCGACAAAATCTGTGTCTTTCTTCAGCCTGGTAACGACGACCTGTGCGATTTCCTCGCCATTGACACTCACCTTGCGGGTGAAGCCCTCGGCGGTGATCCCTTCAACGTTGACTGCTTCCGCCGTATTTGGCCGGGAATTGAACTGAAGCTGGACCGGTACCGCAGTATCGGAGGATAGCTCGGTTTCCAGAACCGGAGAGACCGTGAAGAGGTTTTCCTTGATCAGGACCTTTCCATCTTCGGCAGCCGTAACAGGCTGGTGGCCTGGCGCTGTCTGCGCGTGGGTGAGTGCGGTCGATGACGCCATGAAGAGCGCCAACAGGCCGCAAGACACTGTCCTAGTGTATCGCATTCCAGTCTTCCTAATTTTGGGTAGGATCGGCGAGGTACCAGTCGAACTTCGGGCGCACTTGAACGCGTGTGCCCTGGGCTATCCGGATGACTGGTTTGAGGTCCACGGTGTCCTCGAGGAGCGCCGCGGTGATGGTTCCAATATTCTCGCTGGCCCCGGACAAGCCATCTGCGACAATGTTGGAATTCGAAGAGTCGATTTGTTGTGAGCCGGAGACGGCCGCCTCGACGGCGGTCCCAATGCCTGTGGTCAGGATGGCGGAGCCATACTTTTCCCAGAAACGGCTGTTCACTTCACCGGAAAGGCCCGCATAGCCTTGTGCGTCGCCAATGTGGGCCTTGAGCTGGTAGATCTCGGCGCGGCTTTCGCCCAGGAGAATTCGGCTGCATGAGAAGCCGACGCGGGTCTGGCCAACCTTGTCAACGGAGGCGTATTCGCAGATCATCCGCGAACCCTTTGGCACCAGCTTTGTGCGACCGTGGTAGCCGTAGACATCCCGGCTGACCTGGACGACAACGGAGCCATTGTCGGCGAGCTGGCTGTTGATGCCGCTTTCCAGAATGCCTGTGATGTAGCGGTCGGCAGTCAGGATGCGGGTGTTGTCCACCGCACCGGTTGAATAGCGCGGCGGGGCGGAATAGCGGTCGTTCTGAGGGTCGATGCCTTCGGGCGGAGGGAACCCCGGAAGGTTGGCGGTCTGAACCGGGGGCCGATTGCCCGCGTCGGAAAAGTCGCCGGTGATGTCTGCTCCGCTCAGCCGAGACTGCATGACGGCCCGCTCACGCAACGCCGTTTGCAGCATCAACTCGTACTCGGTCGGTTGACGCGGTACGGCCTTGGGCGGTTCGAGGTATTTGGTGACATACTCGGTTCGAACGACCTCCTTGGGTGGCGGCGGAGGCGCTTCGACTTGCCTGATTACTTCTTTTTCGATGATCACCGGCGGCATCGTGATTACCGTCGGTTCCTGCACGGGCCTCGAAGGTTCGGGCTTTTCGTAGGTGAACACAGCTGGGTCGCTGGCGGGGAGACCACGTGGTTGCGCCGGCTCCGGCTGACAGGCGCCGCCGAAAGTCAGGCCGAGCGCCAGAAGGATCTCGCAGACGGCCATGATCACTTGGCCCCCTTGTACTGGATGCACATGAAGGACTGGCCGGACTTGAGGGTGATCAGGCGGTGCGTGCTTTCGACAATGAAAGTGGTTCCCTGGACTCGGGTATTGACCAACTCGTCTATGCCATCGACCACGACATAGGCGGTCGGCAATTCCAGGTCGTTCCACTTCTCTCCAAACTGGATGTAGGTAAAGTGATCGTCCCGAAAGACCTGCTCGGGCCGCAGCTTCCTGTCGCCCCAGAGCTTGTACTGGTCCCAGCCGCGCAGCGCGCCCGGATCGAATTTCGCGGTCTGCAGGAAGTCGTTGGATCCGTGGGTGGCAAGTGCCGCATCACCGTTCGGCAGAGGATTGCCCTGCGGGTCAAACTCCACAAAGGACATGCCGGCACTTGGTGGGCCGACAATCCGGAAGGAAACATCCGGGACGATCTTCGAGTTGATGCCTTCCGCGCGCAGATAGAAGGAATAGACATCGCCATCGTCGGTGTAGACCAGCATCGAGCTGTCGACACCGGACCCGGTCGGCTTGACGGCCAGCGTGTTGTCGGAACGTTTCTTGACTTCGAAGCGGGAAGCGTCACCGAGATCGGCCGACTTGATCTTTATACCCTTTGGCAGCTGGATTGCGCTGACCATGTATTGCCGCAGCCGCACCTTGTAGACGCAATCGCCGCAATAATTCTGGACATGGATGCCCTGTTTCTTGCCGGGCTTCGACCAGGCTTCCTGGATCTGACCTCCGATGCTGTCGGGGCGGGCGAGGGGGCCGAAGTTTCCGGCGGCCTGGGCCTGGGCTTGCGGGACCGAGCCAACAGGCAGCGTGGACGCGACCGCCGAATTTGCAGCGGCAATCCGCTGGGTCGGCGTCGTCGTCAAAACCGGAGCACTGGGCGTTGCCGGGCCTTGTGCGAGCGGTGTTTGCGCAAGAGCGCTGCCGGCAATGGTGGCACCTACCAATACAGCAGTAAAGCGGGAGATCATTTGGAAGCTTGCTCCTTGATGGAGAGCCCAAGGACGCGGATACCGAGCGGGTTCTCGAAGCGCTCGGCAGCAGTCACGTCATGAGGGCGGGGTGTCATTTCGAGGAAAGCGCGCAAGTGGCGGCGCTTCGGCTGTTCGCGGCCGATCCTGTCTGTCTGGAGAAACTCGACGACATAGAGATAGACGCCGTCATAGGCATCGACCTGGTAGGCACCCTTGATGGTGATCGAGCGGTTGAGACCGTCTTCGATCGCCTCCTCGATGATCGTCTTGTTGGTCTTTACATACGTGTTGAAGAAGGCTGGATCCGAATAGGTCCGGACTTCCTTGAAGCGGGTGTTCTGGGTCGTATCGTCGATGGTGAGCAACTGATGCACGTAACGGCGGGCGAGCTTTTCAAGCATCAGCTCGAAACCGTCGACCTCAACGGAGATCGGCTCGACCCGGTAAATCCGGTCGTCGCTCGGATCGGCGCGCAGCAGTGCGATTTCCGTTTCCTTGAGCGGTACCAGTGAAACAAGCGCCTGAATGGAGGCAACGACGCAGATTGCGAGCGCAACGTTCATGCCAACCGACAGCCGCAAGAGCCAGGCCATGCGCCGGTGGGCAGTCTTATAGGCGAAGGGATCGGCCGCCAGGACATTGGCGTGCTTAGGTTCCGGACTGATCTCCGGATCCAAAGCCGGGTCCGACCGGGAAAGGGTGAGGATCGCCATCAGGCTGCCTCCACCCATTCGAAGGAACCTGGCTGAAATTGAATCTCTGTGCAGGCGCAAGGAGACTTACGCATCTTGTCGATGCCGTCGGGCTTGATCGGCATTTCCACCTTGGCGCAGCCGGCAGCGAGGAAACCCAGGCACAGGACGAGTCTGAGGTGTTTCATTGAAGAAGACCTTGGGAACGAAGAATGGAAGGGATGAGAGCGATGCTTACGAACCGCCGGTGCTGGTGATTCCGCCCGGACGCGGTCGCGGAGAGGCCCAGTTCTTTTCATGCATGTAGCTTCCCGCTCTCCCGGTCGCCTCGGCTGTTGACCTTCCAGCAGAAACGCCTATCGATGCGCCGCGCATGGCACCGGCCGACATGATCCCGGCGGAAACAGTTCCTAGAACCGAACTGGATACGTGTCCTGCAATGTTGACCGCTTCGGAAATCAGTGCCGCTCCCAGCCATCCCATGATTAGGGCGAGCAAAAATTGGCCGGACGTGAGATCGATGTAGTCCTCAGCGATGACGTTTGCGTCTCCGGTGACGCCAAGCCCTTCGACGCTCGCGATGACCAGCGAGAATACGATGGAGACACACAGCATTGTGGCGATGGATCCGACAATGGTCCGGACGCCGGCTGCGATCAGATTACGGCCGAAGGGAAAAGCGGCAAGACCCACCAGAAACGGTGAGATGCCGAGGATGACTGTCAGGCGGAAGAGGGAAACGGCCGTGTGTGCCAGAAAGAGCACCAACAGGATGACGTAGGGCAGGAGAAGCGCGACGCCGTAGAGAATGTATTTTGGGGCATCCGTCCAACCGCCCGAACCCATGATGGCTGTCGCAATGTTGAAGACGCCGCCAATGCCGGTTTCCACACCGCGAAGCAAAGCATCCAATCCGGAAAGACCAGCACCGCCCTGACCCATGATCTGACTGGCAAGGCCGCCCATCACGTTGACGGATACGTTGAAAGTTTCGCTGATCAGGCCGCCCTGTAGGCCGATATAGACCCCAAAGCCGAGCACCATGAAAAGGACCTGTTTCAGAGCGCCCGCCAAATCGAGCGTGCCTACGAAGACCTGAATGCCGATCCAGAGTGCCCAAATGCCGACAATGCCCATCAGAATGGTTTGCAGCGGGCCATGTATCGCCGAAACAAGCGTGTCGAGTGTCGATTCAGCGTGGCTCTGGTAGGCAGTGAAAATCGCGCAGATGTTGCAGCCGGTTGTCGCCATGGCCTATTCCTCGCTTTCGCCGTTGTACTTGCGGGTCTCGGCGACTTCGCTGGCGATCGGAACCCCGTTGTTGAGGGCATCCGACGCCTGGATCTTCAGCATTTGTGCGAGGATCTGATTGGTCTGGGCCGTGGCGACGAGCTGCGCGACCTCCAGTTCGATGAGGACTTGGAGCCGATCCTGAACCGTCTCGGCGGTCTGACCGGCGCTCTTGTACTCCTGGGCGGTCTCGAGTGTTTTGACAGCCGTCTCATGGGCTTCGTCGGACTGCGCCAACCCTTTGACGGTGGCGTCCGTGATCGTCGCAATGCGATTTTGATGAACCGACTTCTGCACGTTGGACTTTTGCTCCCAGGTCCCCTCGGTCAGGGACTCCGGTGTCGCGACCAGTCCGGACTTGTAGGCGTTGCCGCGTTCACAGATCGAACCGAAGTCGACGTCCTCCAGCTTGATGGATGGCATGAGCTTCTTGTAGTCAGGGATCAGGCAAGCCATGTCCCCGGAGACGCTGGAAGCAAGCGATTGGAAATTGAGGGACGGTATAGAGAGATTGCCGATGCTGCCGATGGACGACAGGGTCTCGTCGGCAATGCCCTTGGCTTCCTGGACGACCTTCAACTGATCGGTCACCACCGAAAGACTTTCCTTGGCGGTCTTCAGCTGATCTTTCAGGGAGTCCAACTGGTCCTTCATAGTCATCAGTTGCTTCTGCGCCTCGGCGATGTTTTTCACATCAATGACGGCCATGGTGGCTGCCGCCGGCGTGACAAAAGCCGCTGTCACCAGCAGGCATGCCAGCGTGGTCTTCGGAGATTTGCGAGCCATTGGTTACCCCATTGCTGTTTGGTTCGTTCTAGTTCCTTCACCGCGGAAGGCCCTGACCGGTAGAAGCGCAAGGCATCGCCGAGGCCCGACAGGTCGACGTCCAAGATCGTGCTTTCGTTGAAATTCGCGGCCTCGAAGCGCTTCACTACGAGCACCTGCCGCCCGCCCTTCATGTCGCCTTCACCCTTGATGAACGCGATCTGCTCGTGAGACAAATTGAAGGGTTCGAGATTTTCGATCTTGGCCTGGGAGTTCGGCAGGAAAAACAGCGTCTGCGCGTTCTCGATCATGGCCGTTGCGCCATCGAATTCCAGCAGTGCACCCGGCTCCTGAAAGGCGAGACCGACCAGGCCATTCAGCTTGCGGTATTCCTGGTACATCTCCCGGACAACGGATCGAAACCCGTTGTTGCGCAGCAAATTCGCCGCTTCGTCGATGAAGATGGAAAAGCCGCCTTCGCCTTGTTTCGCGGCCGCGGAAATCGCTGCGGAGATATGTGCGACGACAGGCGGTCCCAGGACAGGATCCATCAGCGCCTCGTTCATGTTGATGCCGACAAGGAAGGATTTCTGGAGAAACCCGGTGATTTGATCGCGCGGGGCGTTGAAGACGTGGGAGAACTGACCCTCGGCGCCGTCGTCGCCCTTTATCCACTTTGCAAACGCGCGCCGGATTTCTGATTGCGCCGGAAAGGCCGCACCATAGATGTTGTCGAGGGTTCTGAGGCCCGGTTCGAGCTCGGCGGCCATGTCGAGCGCGGTGTGAAGATGGTCGTCCATGTTTTCGTCGAAGGCTTCGCCCAGCATCGCCTGCAGAATTAGACGAACCCTGTGACGGGCGGACTTGTCGGCAAGATCGATGTCGAGCGGGTTGAGCGCGAGGTCCTGGTAGCCCTGATAGGTTCCGCCAAACGCTTCGATCATGAAGCGTGCACCATCCTTGGAATCGAATACGTAGTTGCGCACGCCACTGAACTTCGCGAGTCCGCCGAGCAAATGCAGGATCAGCGTGGACTTGCCGCCGCCGGTCGGAGCGAACATCAGATAGTTGCCAGGTGACTGCGGTTTGTCCGAGACATGGAACTGGAAGGCATAGTTCTGACCAGTGGGCGTCTTGAAGAGCCTCACCGGCCGGTCGCCGAACGGGCTGGAACACAGACCGATCGGGGAGAACTGGAACGGCCACAGCGCCGCGACATTGCTTTCCGTGATTTTCAGGGGGCGCAGCAGCTTGTCCCGGCCGGGCATGCGGTTGAACCAGGCGGTTGCCGCTCCAGCCGTCTCGATGTTGTAGCGGACCCTCGCATTGTCGAGGATCGATGTCGCCTGATCGATCAGGGCAATCAACCCGGCCTCACTATCGGACCGCAGCGTGATCTGAAACTGCGTTTCCTGCAGCTGATGGGTGTTGTTGAGGAGGTCTTCGTTCACGGTCTCAAGTTCGGCCAGAACCGCGCCCGTCCCGAAAAAGTTATGCCTCTGCTCGGTAATCTGGCGGGTGAAGAGGGCAATCTGTTTGGTGTTGTCGAGCGGCTTGATGACCTGGCACACCTCGATCTCGCCACTGAGCGCGAGCAGGCGGGACACCAGCATTCCGGACACCGTTTCCGGCCAGCCGCGCACGGCAATGACCCTGTTGAAGGTCTTGTGTGGGGTGTAGGTATCTATAGCGCCGTCCGTCGAAACATGAATGTCGGACGCCGGCAGGTTGGCGCTGATCCCGGCGCTGAGGCGAGCGATCTCCGGTTTCAGCTCACCGCAAACAAGGTAGTTGAGAACGCGGGTGAGTTCGCAAGGATGATTGAGTTCCTGAGCAGCGCTGACCGGACGGATGTTGTAGTCCGTGAACCCACTCATCATTCCGCGCGTGGTTTTTTCGAGTTCGGTCGACGTTTTGGTTGTCAGGGCCAGATACCAGACCAGCGAATAGGCGTTTTGATAGAGCCGCTGCTCGGCATCCCCAACTTGCTTTAAGGTGATGGACGGCCAGTCGGCCTGGAAGCTCACATCCCGCCGCCGTTTGATGCCGAAGAGACGCAGGGAAGATCCAGCCGACAGAAACTGGTTGAAGGTGCTGGCCCGGCCGCGGGCAAGGGCTTCCTGTTCCGGAACGCTTCGGGTTTCATAGGAGAGGCCGGCGAGCGAAAACACACGGACAAAGGAACCGTCTTTCAGCGAAACGGTCTGGCCATCAGCAAGCAACTGATCGAATTCCAGCTCGTTCGCCAGCCAGTCCTGTTCCACGTCGCCGAGCAGATATTTGCGGCCTCTGGAACTGGCGAGCGTGGCAGCTCCAACGGCGGCTGCGCCTGTCAAAAATATGCCAAGCAGCATTATTGAGTTGCTTTCTTGTTTGAAGTTTTGAGCGGGAAACCAGCGATCAGGAGGCGGACTTTCTTCGCCTGGAAGAAGGTTGCCGGATGCAGAAGGAGAGCTTCACAATGCGGCTCCTTCCGCCGCAGCAGGATGATCCAGGCGACCGCTGGTGGGGTGGTGAGCACGACAAGCGCAAAGCCCACCACATTTCCGGCCAGAAACCCGCCAGTGGTCGCGAGCAGGAGTTCACCGATCATCACCAGGGCTGCGTGGAGCGGTGGCATGCCGAGGATCTTCATCGGCTCCTGGATGTGGAGTGCGATTGGACTTTGCGCTTTCATGCCTCGCCCCTTCTCAAGCTGCCGAGAGAAGGGCGCGAAGCGCGGTCGGGCCGAAGATCACGAGCGCCCCGGCACCGACAAGCTGCGCCAGCCGCATGATGTCGATGCGACCGGTGACCATCGCCCAAATGCCGTAGATGATGACGCCAACGCCGATCACAGGGGCGGCGATGCTGACCAACCCGCCTTCGAGAGATTCCAGCATGCTCGTCGCCGGTGCGGACCAGTCCTGTGCCATCGCGCGAGCCGGGAACAACGCAGCGGCAGCTACAATCAGTTTGAGAGTAGATCTCTCAAATTCTACCTTTGAGGGAAGTGTTGGGCAGAGTCCGAGTCTCTTGAGAAACCTCATTTCGAAAATCCTTGTTATTTCAGGATGAGATAAAAGGCGGCGACAGCCAGCCAGTTGGTGATCGCGAGGGTGCTAAAGCCGACAAAGGCCTTGCGGATGGCCCGGACAATCCGGTCGGATTCTACCGCATGCTGTGCGACAGCCGAGACGACGGTTTGGATGTTGTCGTTGCCGAGGTTCCGGGCAACTTTCTGGATGGTGCTCGCAATGTCATCGACCTTGTGATCGATGGCCTCATTCACCCCGGAAACGTCGTTCTGGAACTGATGGGAAACCCGGTTCCGTTCGTCTTCCAGGAGTCCCTTGAGGCGATCCCCGAAGGCATTCAGGATCGAGACCACTGCCAGGATCGGATCATCCTTCTGATAGGATATTCCTGTTTCCCGATGGGCAACCTCGATTGCCTCCTCGAGCGTCATCTGCTTCCACTGCTCGGTGACGGCAGGATCGATTTTCTGCACAGCTGCAGCGCTCATTGAGCTGCCTCCTGCTCGATGGCATTTAGGAAGGCGGCACTGTCCAGACGCTCGATCGCTCTGGTCCAGTAGATCTTGAGACGCTGGCGCGCCATCACGTTGAAGTCGTTCGAGCTGATGGCTTCATCGAAGGTGAGCTTGGCCTTCATCATCGCCCGAATGTCTTCTCCGAACGTCCCGGCCTGAACACGCGGGTGGCACATCACGGCTGCAATCCGGTCTCGATTGTCCTGATAGATCTTACTGTCTTCAAAGCTGCGCCCTTCATTCGCAACCGGGCCAAAGAACTCGTTGAGCCAGACGACAACCGGCACATCCGGAAAATGACCAAGAATGGCAAGCAGGCTGTTAAAGGTGTCGTCGAGCGCAGCGCCGCCGCAGATAGGGCAGTGAATGAACGCTCGGACATCGAAGCTCTGCAAGAGATCAAAAGCGTTGTTCTCGGCAAGGTAAGAACAGGTCGCGATGAAGGAGGAGGTGCCTGTATCGATGACCGTATGAGTCTCTTCCGGAGCCTCGAAAACCCGTGTCATCAAGTGATCGAAGAGGCGCGGATTGATATCGTCGCCGTCCATGATCTGGATCGGCAAAGCTTTCAGACCCTTGATTGCGGAAAGGGTAGGCGTGGTCGGGTCGAGGTCAATCGCCTGCACCCTGTGATCGGCGTAATGGAGATACTGAACGAGCATGGAGGACGTGAGGCTCTTGCCGGCACCGCCCTTGCCCTGCATGACAAGATGGACGGTTTTCACCATTGGTCTCGCACCCCGTCAGAACCGGTTGGCACTGTAAACTTGTTGATTTCCGGGAGCGGTTTTCTGACCTTTGGCGGTGTGGCCGAAGGCGTCTGATCGCAAACCTGTTGCTTAGCAGCCGGGCTCTGAGCGGCTTTGTCAGCTTTCTTTGCCTGCATCTTCTTCCAGGATTTGGCGAAAGCGTCATACTTGACGGTGACCAACCCTTCCGCCTGCAACCGGTTGAAGGCTGATCTGAGTGATGGAGAGCTGTCGACGATGGTCTTGATTTGAGCATAATTGGTCACAAGCTCCATGGGAGCCTGACCCCAAGGAGCCCGTCCAACACCGGAAGATGTAGACGTCATGGGTCGTTAACGTTCTGAAGCAGAACGCCCTCAATGTTGTTGATGAATATTGAAAGATGGTTGTACTGGCCGCAAAGTCGGCGCGATTCAGCTAAAAACGCATCAGCCTGCCGAAAGCTGATACGGCCAATACAGACCAAACGGAGTTTGTAGGGGTCTCCTTACGCGGACATCAAAGGACGATTTTGGTGTTCGCTAGGCTCGGGCGGTCCTGACTTCCACATAAGGACCGCCTGAGCTGCTAACGGGATCTGTTCTACGATCCGACGACTTGGTTGTACATCTTTTATTCTGTCAATCTAGGCGAGTTTTCCACAGCGATAAATTGATGCTTAAGGCTGGGTTAAACCTCCCGCAGCGGCGGTTTCTGCGTTGAGACGAAGGCGAATAAGTTAGCAAAATGAATGAGTTCAAGAGGTCATGCATCCAGAAAGTGCCTCACTTTCTCTATCTTGCCGTCTTACCCAATTCCGAAAAAGTACGCAAAAACCCTCAGTTGTCCTAAAGCATATCCAAAGTTGTCGCCGAACATCAAATCTCATCGGTCGTTGTACAGGGTTGTAACCACTCAGCAAAACAAGTCATTGAATTGTATATGTTTTGATAAGATGGTTTGGAAATTTCCTGAGTTTCCCGCGGCTTTACGACAATCCGTGAGAACAGCGTAAGACAGCGATAAAAGTAGAAGACAAACATATAACTCAAAATTGACCCGAATTTACGCAAGTCCAACTCGCCAGCCTTTTTCTAGCTGACGGCGGCGAAAGGGAGGATTTTCAGGTCATTCGTTGGCTACCGCGGATGAATTGCTAACCGCGTGTGATCTAGCACCAAGGTGTCCGGCTTGAAGCCTGGAGGGGATTGGCAAGTTCCGGTTGCTGAACCAGCGAAGCGGACATTTGTGAGAGCTGCTCGCACGGTTGCATTCGGCCCGGAGTGATCATTCAACACCTAATGTTTCAATGACAGCAAAGCGCCCTCATCATGGTCTTTCGTGATCTTAAATTCAAAGCCCCTAAGCAGCCATTCGCCGCGCTTTGCAATGAGGTCCTGACTGGGCGGGAAGCGGTCATTCGCTGCGACTTGCGCAAGCGGCGGCTATGCGCTGGAAGCGGTTGTACGGGCGCGACATCAAGCTCGCTTGCCATTTCGATAGCAATGCCATGTGGCGCCCAACTAACACTCGCAATATGATGCCAGCCACTTAGGCGACCGACGCCCTAAAGCTGGCGAGGCACGGCTTCTGGCTGATCAGATCTACCCTAGGTGTGGAATCCAAAATGGTTGTTCATTCCATCAACCCCGAAACTAACTGTGTTTGATCACCAACCAGTTTCGGAACTTCAATGCGAGTGAACAACCGTTTGGATTCCACACTTATCCCATTTCGGCGATTGACCTGCGGAAACCAGTCGGGGAGACGCCTGCGATCCGCCGGAATGCCCGAGCAAAATGCTGTTGGTTCTCGTAGCCCACAGCCAGCGCAACGTCGATAATCCTCGTCGAAGGATCAACGAGCAGTGCACGCGCAAGATCGAAACGTGCCTCCTGCACGATGTCTGAATAGGATCGACCGCTGTGCTGCAGCCGCCGCTGGAGCGTTCGTTCGCTCATCTGCAACGCTTCTGCCATTTCGCGTAGGGCGGGATACCCGCCAGGCAGATAGGGCCGAACGACTTCCCGTAGAGCCATTGCAAAATTCCATTCCGCAATGTCTTCGTCCGGAATTGCTCTGGTTTGGAGATTCGCGTCGTCCGCCGCAACACCAAAGTCACGCGTGCATGGTCGAGCAAGCAAATCCTTGCTGACCAGGATCGACGTGCAAGGTTTGCCCACCAGAATATGCGTGTTCGGAAATGCTTCCTGTACAATGGGTGTCGGACGCTGACGCGAAACGAAAGTCATCTCCTGCGGACACCAGAGAGGTCCCGCAACGCTTCGGACGATCGAGATCATCGCCTGGAGGTCTACCCATTCGGCTAGACCAATGAAAGGATTGTTCTGGAACCCTTCCATTGTGCTGATCACCCGGACCTGGTCACCCTCGGGCTGCATTCGGATTGACAGAACGTTGTCCTCAAGGGACGCGCAGCGGAGGAATGCCTTGAAACGCGCGAACCCGGTTGGCGCGTCGAGGATCGCACGCAAGAATGCCGGACTCAGCGACCCCAGAGTTGCGCGTCTGGCTGACAGGTAACCAAAATCCATCAGCTCGAAGTCGCGGCTGCAACTGGCGAGCCATTCGAGACAAAGTGCAAAACTGACATAAGCATCAGGATCGTCGAGGGTCCAGTGCGGCAGGCGCGAACGCGCTAGCTCGCTTTCGACAGGTACACCGATCTCCTTGAGTTCCTCGAGATAAAGGTGCAAATGCGCCGCCCTGACGATCGCAATTTCCATCAACTTGTTACTCGCGTTGGCGTTAAATGGGCAGAGTGAACCGTCGCAATGTGTCACCTTCTGGATGCGTTCACAGGTTTTAACATGCATGCCCTTACGTGAGAAAGAATCTTTCGCTGATCCCCTTCGGGTAAGAACCGTCGCGGCGACACTTGCTCTATCGGGTCCCGTCTCGGTCAGTCAGATTGCTGCCCAACTCGGTGCCAGTTCCAGGACGCTTCAACGCCAGTTGGCAGACCAGGGCGTAAGCTTGCGCGCGATCGTTGAAGAATGCCGGCTTGAAATTGCCCGTGTCCTACTTTGCAAGACCGATCTGGACGTGCAGGAGATTGCGGCAAGGAGCGGCTACAGCACGCCCAGCGGCTTTTCACGCGCCTTTGCCCGATGGGCTGGCTGCTCACCCCGGATCTTTCGGAGAAAATTTGGGTGGCCATCCAAGAATTGAAACCAGGTGGCGCGAAATGGGCGGACAGACTGTTCCTGAAAACTTACGCTTCCTGCCGGCCGACTTAGGCGTCGCACCCTTTATTTTGTAAAGGAATTTGAGAATGTTTCGTTTTCCACTCATCAGCTGCCTGGCGCTCAGCGCCTCCTTCAGCCCGACATGGGCTGATGTGAGCCAGAAGACTCTCGAAAAGCTGTCCGCCCCGGCAAGCGTTGAGACCAGCATCGGCACTCTCAACTTCAAAGATGGCGTACCGAGCGCCGAGACCGCCAAAAAGGTTTTCGACACACTCGATTTCACCAACGCGCTTACCGTCTATAACAACAGTTTCCGCGGCGCCTCGGCGCTGGGGCTGGTCAAGGGTTTCAAAGAGCTGGGCGCCGGTAGCGGCGACGTGATCATCTTTGAGGAGCTGCTAGACGCAAGCTCGCTATTTCTGACCGGGAATGCCGACACCGTCTACTATCTCAGTTACGTGGACCTGTCGGACGGACCGGTGGTGATCGAACAGCCGACCGACGGCCTCGGCACAATCAACGACATGTGGTTTTCCTGGGTGATCGACGTAGGTAAGCCGGGTCCTGACCGCGGACTAGGCGGCAAGTACCTGATCGTCGGACCCGACTACGACGGCCCGCTGCCGGAAGGCGGATTTTTCGTCGCTCATTCCAAAACAACAACGATCCTCTACGCCATGCGGGCCTTCCTCGCCGACGGAGATGACCCCAAGCCTGCCGTCGCCAACATTAAGCAGAACCTGAAAATCTACCCCTACGCTCCCGGCAGCTACGGGACTTCTATCGCCGAGGCGTTGAAGGGTGAGGTCAAGCTGGCCGGCGAGCCGACCAAACCCGATATGAAGTTCATCAACGGCAGCGGGAAGTCGTTCAATACGATCCCTCCCAGCGACTACGGCTTCTTCGAGATGATCAACGAGAACGTTCAGAACGAGCCGGCGACGAGCTATGACATCGAACTCTCCGGTCAGCTTGCCGCTATTGGCATTGCCCACGGCAAGGAATTTGCCCCGGATGACCGGATGAAGAAGATCCTCACCGATGCCGCCACCGTGGGCCAGGGGGTCGGTCGCGCGTTGCAATGGCGAGGTCTTGAGGAAAACCCGGACTGGGTCCGCTATCCGGGCTCGCAGTGGTACCTGCCACTTTGGCAGGGTGGCGCGTTCTTCGAAACGCCGCCGCCCGCCTTCGAGGACGGCATGTTCAAGCCGCTGCCGCCGACCGGCGCCCGGACGCTCGATGCACGGACCTGGTTCTACTACGCCTATACACTCGATTCCCCGGGGATGATCATGCAGATCCCGGGTGTTGGGTCGCAGTATCTTCTCGCCTTCAGCGACGCCAAGGGTGATCCGTTCGATGGTTCGAAGACTTACAAGGTGACATTGCCCAAGGATATCCCGGCGGGGGCCTTCTGGTCGTTCACGCTCTACGACAATCAAACACGCTCGATGCTGGCGACGCCTCAAAAGTATCCGCGCGCTGGCAGCCAGAGCTATCCCTCGCCCGCGGCTGAAGCAGCCCAAGACGGCACGACGACGGTCTGGTTCGCCCCGGACCAGCCTGAAGGCGTCGCCCGTGGTAACTGGATCCAGACCGATCCGAAGAAGGGATGGTTCAATATCCTGCGCCTCTACAGCCCCCTACCCTCGTTCTTCGACAAGTCCTGGCAGCCCGGCGAAGTCGAATTGGTGCAGTGACGGATATCGCTGCCAGTAATACAGAATAATATCGGCCCCGATCGGCGGCGCGCCAAATTCCGACCGCGCCGCTGATCAATGAAAATTCTGTCATGACTTCAACACCTTGCAGTTAGCCGGCTCGTACCCATCGGCAAGCTGGTGCCATTGCTCACGCGTACCCAACCAAAGTTGTCGGGCGCTGGGGGCCGGCCATTGGAGCGACAACTGTGGAGAATTCTTATGCGGTTTGATTATTGGTTGAAGCAGGCGAGCGGCTGTCTGACCCTCGCGACATTGGTAGCGGTGACCGCACCCGCAATGGCTGACGATTGGCCAGGGGTACAGGAGACCAAATCAATCGCCGAGGAGGGTTATGTCTACGGCCTGCCGATCGTCATGGATTATGCGATCATGTACGATTATGCGATCGATCAGGATTCGGGGCAGTTTAAAGCACCCTTCAATCAGATTAAGAATGAAGCTCGTGTCTACACCTACAAGGATACGACGGTCATAAGCCCGAACAGCGACACGCCGTACTCGGTCGCGTCGCTAGATCTGCGGGCTGAGCCGGTTGTCCTGTCGGTACCTGCGGTCGAGAGCAATCGCTACTACTCAGTCCAACTGATCGACGGCAACACCTACAACTACGGCTACATAGGCAGCCGCGCGACGGGCAATGACGCCGGCGACTACATGGTTGTCGGCCCCGACTGGAAGGGTGAGACGCCTGACGGCATCAAGAAGGTCTTTCAGTCGTCGACGCAATTCTCTCTCGCGGTCTATCGCACCCAGCTTTTCGGCTCCGATGACATGCCAAATGTCGAAAAGGTTCAGGCGGGCTACAAGGTAAGCACGCTGTCGACATACCTGGGCAAGCCTTCCCCTGCACAGGCTCCGGCCGTCGACTTTCCAAAGGTGGACAAGGATCTCGTCAAGACCAATTTCTTCGAGTATCTGGACTTTGCCCTGCAATTCGCCCCCGCCACTCCCGCCGAGGCAGAAATTCGCGCAAAGCTCGCCAGGATCGGTGTCGGACCAGGCAAATCGTTCCAGTTCAAGGATTTGCCGCTTGGGCACAGAATCGAAATCGCGCTTGGCATGCGCGATGGCGAGGCCAAGGTGAAGGAATACCTCGGGCAGAAGCTTTTCAAAGCGAATGGATGGTCAGTCAGCGATCTTTGGGGAGATGCCCCCTTTATCGACGGTGATTGGGTCAAGCGGGCAGCCGGCGCCTCGGCGGGCATATACGGGAACGATGCGGCTGAAGCGGTCTATATCCTCGGCAGGAACACCGCCAATGGCGACGAGCTCGACGGCAGCAAGCAGGACTACACGCTGACATTTGCCGCCGGATCCTTGCCGCCCGTCAACGCATTCTGGTCGTTGACAATGTATGATGGAAAGACGCAGCTCCTGATCAAGAATCCGATCAACCGCTACCTCATCAACTCCTCGATGTTGTCTGACCTGAAGAAGAATGCCGACGGTTCGTTGACACTCCATATTCAGAAGGATTCTCCCGGAAAAGAAAGGGAGACGAACTGGCTGCCGGCTCCGGATGGGCCGATCTATCTGGCGTTGCGGATGTACTGGCCGAAGACCGAGGCGCCGTCCATTCTGCCGGTCGGCAAGGGCTCCTGGCAGCCACCGGCGCTCGAAGTGGCGCAATAGCCGCTGCGAATATGTCGAACCGTGGCGCCGTATTAGGCGCCACGAGTACAATGATGAATTCGCACACTGAGCGGCGAGGAGAATGGAACTATGAAAAACATGTCGGGACTGCTTTGCGTCACCACTGTGGCGTTGCTGGTTGGATTGGGCGGTGCCGCCGCAGAAGCGCCCCACATGAAAATGACAACTCCGATCCCACAGTCGATTGTAACGCCGGAAAGCGTCGACACCCGACTTGGCAAGCTAAATTTCTTCGACGGATTTCCGGACGACGAAACTTCAGAGAAGCTTTACGACAATCTCGACTTCATGCGCGGCGTTGAAGCTTTTCTCAATGCCATGCCTGGTGCATCCATGGAAGCTTTCCGCAATGGCCTTGCCAGCCAAGGTGTCGACAACAACCAGTCCATCCTGATCTTTGAAGACCTGATGGACTCACATTCATTGTTCCTCACCGGCAACACGGAAAGCATCTATAATCTGATGTGGCTTGACACCAAGGCTGGACCTCTTGTGATCGAGACGCCGCCGAACATTCTCGGCTTCATCGACAACCACTGGTTCGAATATGTCGGCGACGTCGGCAATGCCGGGCCGGACAAGGGCAAGGGTGGAAAGTATCTACTGTTGCCTCCGGGCTACGATGAAGAAGTGCCGGGCGGCTATTTCGTGCTGCGGTCGGCGACCTATGGCAACCTGCTCTTTTTCCGGGGCTTCCTTGAGAACGGAAGCACGGTACCCGCAGTCGGGAACACCAAGAAACTGTTCAAGGTCTATCGACTTTCGGACGCGGATAGCCCTCCACCCATGAACTTCGTCAACGGTTCCGGCAAGGAATTCAACACCATCCATGCAAATGACTTTCATTTCTACCAGGAAGTGAACGACATCGTTCAGTATGAGCCCAATGAAGCCTACCACCCGGAAGTGCTTGGGCAACTCGCCTCCATCGGCATCGAAAAAGGGAAACCATTCGCGCCTGACGAGCGAATGAAGAAGATCCTTACGGAAGCCGTGGCTGTCGGGAACGGGACTGCGCGCACGCTCACGTTCAAGTCGCGGCTGAAAGACGCTTATTATTACCCCGGCAGCGCGTGGTTTACGGGCTTTGTCGGCGGCAGCTACGAGTTTCTCCTACAGCCCGGCGTACGTTTTCTCGATGCTCGGGTATTGTTTCACTATTACGCTACCGGAATCACGCCGGCTATGGCGATCAAGCGCGTCGGCATCGGGTCACAATACGCTGCGGCGACGGTGGATGCCCAAAAGCAACCTCTCGACGGCAGCAAGACCTACAAGGTACATCTGCCGCCAGATATTCCTGCGAAGGATTTCTGGTCGTTCGTCGTATATGACAATCAGACCCGCTCAATGCTGCAGACGGACCAGCAATTCCCCAGCATAGGCAGTGACAAGAAGAACATCGTGATCAACCCCGATTCTTCAGTCGATGTCTGGTTCGGTCCAACGGCGCCCGAAGGCCATGAGAACAATTGGGTCCAGACGGTGCCCGGCAAAGGCTGGAACGTCGTCCTGCGCCTCTACGGGCCGTTGGAATCTTGGTTCGACAAGTCATGGAAGCCAGGCGAGATCGAACTCACAGAGTAAGACAACGTTTTCTCGTTTCGACCACTGAAGCAATAGATCTGGTGAAGACATGTTGACACGCGTTTTGATTGCGACCGCAATTCTTGTTGGCTCATCAGCTTCGGGCTCCGCCGAAGATGCTGATTTGGCCAAGAAGCTTTCCAACCCGGTTGCTGCGCTGATCAGCGTGCCGTTGCAATGGAATTACGATCAGGGGATTGGTCCATCGGATGGCAACAAGATAACCTTGAACATCCAGCCGGTTATCCCGATAACCCTGAACGAGCATTGGAACCTGATTTCCCGAACCATCGTCCCGGTAGCCTGGCAGCATGATATAGCGGGTAACTCGGGTACCCAGTTCGGACTGGGCGATACGACGCAGAGCCTGTTTGTTTCTCCTCAGGCTCCGGGACCAGGTGGCCTGATCTGGGGCCTTGGGCCGGTTCTCCTGGTTCCGACCGGCACCGACGACTTGCTGAGTTCCAGGAAATGGGGTGCAGGTCCCACGGGCGTCGTACTTCACCAGAGTGGTCCTTGGACAGTTGGTGCTCTCGCCAATCACGTCTGGTCGTTTGCAGGTGATGAAAACCGGAGCGATGTGAATTCGACCTTCATCCAGCCCTTTGTTTCCTACACGACCAGGGATGCCTGGACATTCACCTTGAATTCGGAGTCCACCTACGACTGGGTTTCCGATGAATGGTCGATCCCCATAAACGCAATGGTTTCAAAACTCGTCACGATCGACAAGCAGCCGATCAGCTTTCAGGCGGGTGTTCGCTACTACGCGGCAAGTACAAGCAACGGCCCCGAGGGTTTCGGAGCTCGAGCGGCGGTAACCTTCCTCTTCCCGAAATAGCCGTGTTTTGGAGCGGGAGCAGTATGTTGTCATTCGGAGTGCCACTTGCGTCGTCGAGGCAAGATCAAAATAGTATGACTTTTACGGATCCTGCTATTGAAGCATGGAAAACGCTGAGTGTTATTGGCGCTGAAAGATGCTCTCCCACCGATGTACGCAGTTTCGCCGTCGGAGGCTCTTCCGACTTAATCGATTTAACCTGAGATACAGGAAAACCAATGAATGCGGATTGATCGGCACAGGGAACAGTCGGCCGCGATCACAATCTGCTTCATAACGCTTAAGGCAGGAACGGCAGGTCTTACCGAAAACGGCATATCGGCGACCATCCATAAGCCTCGGTATGAATATTCCGCCGTCCTGATGTCGCACGTTTCAAGTTCGCCGGGGATGGGAAGCGCACAGCTTTTTTCGCCAGCTTAACACTAGGAGAAATGACGCATGAGTATCGGAAAAATGAACAGACGAGATGCAATTCTGGCAACGGGTCTCATAGCTGCAGGCGCAACAGTCGCCCCGGCTATCGCCGCCGAGGAAGAAGCCGAACTGCTATTCGTACAGAACAGCGGCGGCGCCAAATTGTCTGGCGGAAAGCTGACCCTTACGGGTGCAAGTGCAAGCACCTTGTATTTTTCCGACCGGCCGGAACGCATCGTTGGCCGTGTGACGACAAAGGAATTTGTCGATCACTGGGCTACCGGCGACGACAGCTTCAAGCAAGACCCGCCCAATGCTGTGTTGACCGCAGACAATGGCGGTGAGGCGGTCGAGGTCACACTGGTGCTCAAAAACCCGACACTGGAGGGTAGCGACCTCGTTTACGAGGTGGAAGTGCTCGATGGGCCGTCGGAGGTTTCCGGCACCTGGGCTTCGCTCTTCATTGACCTGATTGGAGCGCCACTTACGCCGTTGTCTTATGCGGGAGTTGCACGCAGGGCTGGGCGTAGAACCGCAAGACGGGTCATGTGGCGCTAGCGGCTGGTCCGATTTGTGAAGTGATCACAAGATTTGCGTCTGGCCGTAAGCATGGCTTGCGCGACTAGGCGCAAACTAGATGTGCAGGGTAATTGGACAGCAAGATTTGTGTCTCTCATCAATCTAAAAAGAAATCAGTTCGTTTCTTAACGTTCCCAGTCACAAGGGAAAGTAAATAGAGCGGGAGATTAGTAAATGGACAAGCTTATACACTCTGGAATTGGAGCAATAGTTTTCGTGGTCGTTGCGATTACATCGCCCCTTGTCGCGCTGGCTGATTGTTCGGCCGATATAGACAAGGTGGAAAATGCGATCGTCAACGCCCAGGAACAGGGAATCGCGGAAACCACGGCGGAACAGATGCGTGAGCTTCTCGAAAACGCAAATGCCGAAAGGAAAAAGGGCGACGAAGCAAAATGCCAGGAAATAATCAATCAGGCCAAGTACATCGGAAATGTCGACTAGGCCAGAGGTCGTCCGACTGAAATCAGTCGATCGGCCAGAGGCCGATCGATCTTGAAATGTCAGGGTATCTTGTGCGTTCTCCCGAACGCACAAGATACACGCAGCTCATTTACATGATTGCAAATCGAAGCTTCTATCAATTATAGGTAATTATCATGAAATTCAGAAGGTTAGCCATCGCAGCAAGTATCCTGTTGCTGTCGGCATCTGCGGCTGCTTCTCAGACCGTCGGGTTTGCTGAAGCGATCAAGCTCCTGGCTGCAAGCTGCGGCAAGGACATTCAGGCCCATTGCCAATCGGCTTCGCTGGCAAACAACGGCATTACGGCCTGCCTGGAGAAAAACCAGTCCAAGATATCGCAGAAGTGCAATGCCGACCGCGTGGTCGTCATCGGATTGATCCAGGCCCGGCTGGCAGCCCAGGCCGAGGTCGCGCAAATCTGCAATCGCGACATGGCCCAGTATTGCAAGGGGGTCAAACCCGGCGCGGGCCATATGCTGCGTTGCCTCTTGAAGGCACAGCCATCAGTGAGCAGCAAATGTAACAGTGCGATCGACCTCGCCGGTTACCGTTAAGCCAGGATCAAGAGGCAATTTCCATGAACAAATATCTTCTGGCCGGCACTGTCGCCGCGCTTATCGCTTCAACGGCGGCGGCCTTTTCGCAGACCAGTCTCAGCCGTAACGAAATCATCAATTCGCTGCAAGGGGCCCAGCAGGAAGTCGACATCAGCGCCGACGCACTGCAGAAAGCGGCCATCGAAAACATCCAGAAATATCCGGGCGCCAACTCGCCCAATACTCTGCCCCTGGCGGACAAGCTGGCAACGCTGCGCCAGTTCAACGTCGAGATCACTTTCCATTTCGACTCCGCAAACATCGCTCCGGAATCCTATGAAACCGTGGGTTTGATCGCGGACGCACTGCACACGCCCTATCTGGCAGGCCAGACATTCTTCATTGTCGGTCATACCGACGCCAAGGGAGCGCGTGAATACAACCTGGAGCTCTCCATCAAGCGGGCCCAGGCCGTCCGTGAGGCGCTGGTCACCACGTTCCGGGTGCCCGGCGAATATCTCTTTGCCGTCGGTCTTGGCGAGGAGCAGCTGCGCGATCCCTCAAATCCGGACGCAGCCGTCAACAGGCGCGTTCAGCTGATCAACCTCGGCTACAAGTAAGCCGAGAGTTCCTGACGCCCGAAAGTGCCCCGACCAGGGACAATTTCGGGCGCAGCAGGACGCAAGTGTGATACTCCGGACAATCAGGTGCATATCGCCTGCCCGCAGAAAGTATCAATCAAGCAAGTGGAAAGCATCATGTCGCCTATTCGCATCTGCAGCGCGCTGCTCCTAGTCCTGGCAACGTTGAGTGCCTGCCAGTCAAACACCGGCTCGGATACCGGGCTCGGCGAGCCGGGCGTTGACATTGTTGCTGGTGCTGAGGGGCCTGATAGTCCCCCAGGAGAATGCCTGGACGATGGTTCGGAAGGCACGTCCGACACGTTGGGATGCCCTTGAGCTCAGCCTGACTGTTGATGATAGATGCCGGATGTCAAAGCTGTGCTGGTTGAAGTGGGTTTTGTCGTTTAAGATATGCCCACTTTCTGGTGGCGTGATTGCAACTGCGGTCGGAGACAAGAGGCATCAGTCAGACCGTGGGCCAAGCAGGGCATCGAATTCGCATTGCTTGGAGACCTTATCGATAACGAGAAGGTCTGCTAGCAGAAATCTAATTCAAATCGAGAACGTCTGATTTGAGCGCGAAATATGGACTGGCTGCTTATGCCAAGACCTACAATCAGCTACAGGAGGGCAAGCGGACTGTCTGGTAGAAGTAGCTATGCGATGCCGGTCAGGCGAAAGTCCCGTACAAGCGCTCAATAGTCCAGAAAGACGCGATAATACCGATTGCATATGCAGCGGTGGAAATAGACCGTCGCGGAAGTCTCACGACTTTTTTCAACGCGGCGAGAACAAGCAGAATTGCCCCCACGAACAACAGTTGTCCGATTTCTACACCGGCGTTGAAAAAGAAGAGTGCCAACGGAATGTCACCCTGAGGCAGGCCGATCTCCTGGAGTGCTCCGGCAAATCCAAACCCGTGCAACAAACCAAATGCAAAAGCCACGATCCACGGCGAGCTTATGGTGAGGCTGGATCTACCGCGCTCCATGGCAAGGATTTCGGCTGCCACCAGCAAAATACTGAAAGCAATCATGATCTCGACCGGGCCGGAAGGGAGGGCAATCCAGCCCAGTGTCGCACAGGTGAGCGTGATCGAGTGAGCGATGGTAAATGCGGTAATCGTCTTCACCAGGACAAGCCAGTTTCGAACAATGAGCATCAGGGCTGCGACAAAGAGGAGATGATCGAAACCAAAAAGGATGTGTTCGATTCCCTGTATTAAAAACGTGCCTGCCACCTGGAGAGTGTTTTGCTTCTTCTGGATGTCAATCCAGGGCCTGGACGGCCGAACTAGCGTGGTCGAGACGGAACCGTCTTCCTGTTTGATGCGCACCAGGACATCGGTAATCGTACCTTCTAGGCCGATAAACCCGATACGTTCTCCGTCGATTCCACCCGGGATCTCCACTGCCAGACGCTCCACCGTGGTCCCCGGCATGTTCTGGCGTCTTGCTTCGGACAAGGCAATGGCTTGTGGTGGCAGATCAAGGGCTACAGGCAAAGGCGCTCCGGACAGGACCGGTGTTCGCCAGATGAGAGTGTAGCGATCGGCCGCGAGGGGTTCGATCTGCAAATAGGCCGGGCGAACGTCATGCGCTCGTGCGGTTTGCGTTACCAGCGGTTGAACAAATGACGCAAGAAGCGCCAGCAGTGGAAGGATCCTGATTAGATTGGTGAACATTATTGGTCTGCCACCATATCCGAGGGCGCGCGGCTTGCGGTCGTCGCGGACGTATAGTCCACGCTTGCAGGATCGGGGATCACGATCTCATAGCGTGACAGCATTTCCTCGTAGGCGCGATCACGGATTTCACTGTATCGCTCCTGCAGCCAGGCTGCTCGCACGTCTTCTTCCACGGTCTCGAACAAGGCTGTGCCACCGGGTTCGATTGTATCGACCCAAACCAGGTGCCAGCCATATCCGGAGCGAACCGGACCATGCCAGTATCCTGGCTCGAGCTCGAATAGGGCCTCCACAAATCCGGGTCCGAATTCGCGTGCGATTTCGTCGGGTGTCCGGCCTCCGTAGTAGTCGCGAAACATGAACCGGTCAGCTTTTGCCTTGATACCCGGATCGTCGGGTTTGACACCCTCAAGTGTCGGCAGCAGACTGGCTGCAGCCGCCTTGGCATTGTCCAGGCCTCTTTCGTCCTGCGAGAAATAAAGGTGACGAAAACTCGCTCGCGGAGGAAGTGCAAAAAGATCCTTGTGAGCCGCGTACCAGGTCTTCAGCCCTTCCGTATCGGGTTCGGTCAGCGTTGCAAGATCGGTCAGCAGGAAATCCATCTTTTGCGCCAGGCGCCGCTCAATGATCTCGTCGTGCTGGTCCAGGCCGAGTGAAATCGCTTCCTGTACGAGTATTCGCTGAATGGCTTCCTGTTTTGCCAATTCACGCATCTGCTCGGCATTGGGGAGTTGACGCCCCTGCGAAAGCATCACGATGCCGATTTGCCGCATGTCTCCTTCGGTAATTTCAATCCGCATCTCGTCTGCGATCTCGTTTGTGGGGTGGTCCGCAAATGAAAACCAGACGCCGAACAGGATCGTGCCGCCCAGGACGAAATGGACAAGAGGTTCACGCGCTGCCTTTGCGAGCAAGAACCTGAGTGAGTTATCCTGAAACTCATTTTTCGGAGTATCGTTCACTTTTGCGTTGCCTTTCCGGTCAATGCGTCCCGGCCAGTCTCGATATAAAGGGTTGCCGCGAATTCGGTGGCCGGATTTGTGATTGCGCCACTCTCAAGGAGACCGGTGTAGTCGCCGATCAGGCTCCAATCGTTCCAGTCCATCAGCTTTGTTGCCACGTAATCGGCCATTGGGGGTTTTGCCTGAATGAAGCGCTTGTGGATCTCGACGATATCTGACCGAGGAATGCTCTGGTCTTCGTCGCCATGCACGGCCAACGCCAACAAAGCGGCCTCAATCATTGCAGGCGGCGTACCGGGTTTGAGAAGGATGTTCCCAGCAATCCACTCAAGGTGCGACGGTCCCAGCAGTTCGAGTTCTGCAGCAAGCAATGCGGCCAGATCCGTACTGTCGTCGTTTTTCAAGGCTGAACCGGTATGTTCCTTCAGCCAGGTTACCACCTCCTCCTCGCCGGAATGTCCGAGAAGCAGGAGGTAGGAAGCGCGGCGGGACTGGTTGGTTTCGTTGTCGATGCGCTTTCGCAATTCGGCAGTGGAGAAAACGCCGCGAAGCATTCTGAATGCGGGATAGGGCGCTCGTGCCAGTTCCCCATGCGCCAGGTCTTCAACACCTGGATCGCCGCATTCCAACTGAGGAGCAACAAGCTCCAGCCGTGTCAGCCATTCGTCAACTGTTGTTGGTTCCGGCAACGCTGCAAGCGACGTCAACCAGCCCGCATAGTTCAGGTCAAACGTGCCAAGGCTTGTCCAGCGGTAACCCAGGCTGTCGCGCACGAGAAGATTGGCCTGGTTGTTGGCAATGTCCCCTGAAATATCCACGCTTTCGCCTATGCCGTTCTGAGAATGAAGGTCCACCGGGTCTCCATTCGCAGGCTTTAGCCGGGTCAGGACTTGCCAGCCGCCGGCGGGCGACGGCCAGGCCAGAACGGCAATATCGGCATTGCCCAGTTTCTGTCCCGGTGCGACATTCATCGCAACCATACAGATTGCACAGGCGACAGACTGCGCTGTCGTGAGCAAGATTGCGGCCCCGGCGAGTGTCAGGGCCGCAATCGTCTTTCGCTGCGGTGTCATTTTCCGGGAACGGTTTTCGCGGGAACGACCGCGTCGGTGATTTCAGTGCCGAGGAAGGTCGGCGGTGCGACAACCTCATAGTTGGCGTAACCAAACTCGTTGCTGCGCGCGAAGTAGTAGACCGGTTCAGACTTGCCGCTCGCCCCCGAATCCGCTGTCTCCTGCTTGTAGACCGTATAGCTGTAGTCCCGGTTGCCGAAATTTGTGACGATCTTGCCGTCCGAAATCGAATAGGCGCTATTGGCTTCACCCAGATAGGAATGCGCGGCCAAATTGCCGAACTCGGAAGGCTGGGGAATGCGCGGATCAACGTTCATGAACATCAACAGGCCGTCTTCGGTCCAGCGGGACTTCATCAGCCCGCTGGTATTGAGGTTCTTCAGCCACAGATACTTGCCGGTGACCAGTGTTTTCAGCTCGTCGTCGGTCAGAGCAACGGCACCGTCTTTCGTCAGATCATCGGTTGTCTTGCCGGCAACTGCCTTTGAGCGGGCATCGGTTGTCGGGGTGTACCAGATCGGCGTCGACCAGGCGCGCTCCTGAACGGTGGCGGCCACCGTTTGCGGCGGTGCGATGCCGAGTGAGGCAGCCTGGATGGTGGTCCAGCGCGGGGTGGGAACCGCCAGCGCACGGGCATAGTAGAACGCATCCAGCGAGGGATCGAAATCCGGGTCGCTCCAGGTGCCGATCAATTCGGTCTTGCCGGTACTGTCGTCATAGGTGGCGCTGGCGATGTCCACCGTCGATCCGATCGGGGGTACCTTGCCTGTCACCAGATCCGGCGTGCGGTCATCCGACCAGGCGACGTCATAGACCTTCTCGAAAGACTGGCCGTTCTTCGACCAGCCTTTTACGATCTGGATACGATCCAGATTGGCCGCTGATGGGTCCTTCAGCGCCCAGACCACGAAATGTGGAATTGTGGTTCCAGAACGCGTCACACCATCCGGGGCTGGAAGGTCGCCGCCCATGGGCACACCTTGAGCATAGGATGCCTTGATCCAGTCTTCACGGTTCGCAATCTCGCGGGAAAGGTTCCAGCCGCCGAAGAAGCGGATCTGCATACGAGGGCCGCTGGTCGCAAAGGTTTCCTTGCGCTGCATCGCCTCGAACAGCGACGCCCGGGTATTTTCCTCCGCCCAAACGCCTGTCAGGCCAGCAGGGTTTTCAGAGCGCACATCTAGGCCCGTGAAATTGTGACCTCCCATGCGTTCCTTGGTCGTACCGTCGAGCCGGGCGTGCCCGCCGAAGAAGTTTTCCTGCCGGTAAGGAACGCCTGTGTTGTGCGAGTCCGAACCGCCGACAACGCCCATCTTGTAAGGGTTGTATCCCTCAGACTGCTGCATGGCGATGCCGTCCTTGAGGGCCTGGCGAACATAACTTCCGCCAAGGGTAACAAAGGCGTCCTCGGGGTTGCCAAGCAGGAAATTCAGGATTTCAAAGTTGGCAAACTCGTCATTCGGCGACAGCAGCGGATGCGCTTCTGAAGCGCCCTTGATCTGCTTCATCTCTGTCAGCAACTCATTGCGGGACCGTGCCTCAGCCCAGGCCTGATCAATGGGGCGTCCGGTCATATCGACTTCGGTCGGATACATCAGTCCGCCGGAGACGTTGGCATTGTGCGAGATTGCAAACAATTCGTTGCCAGCCTCACGCTGCTTGTCCATCCATGCCCACAAGTCGGACGGAACTTCACTGTCAAGCGCGCTGTAAGGGGCTGCCGGTACCTTTGCACAGTCCTTGAAGAAAATATTGCGGTGCATGTTGCGAAACTTCGGCGTCGATGTCCATTCGTAGGAACAGAATGCCGTGAATTTGCCGGGCTCGTTGGCGGCATCCGCAGCTTTATTATTCTCCTGCCAAACGGTGTTGGCGATTTCCGGCTTAACCAGGTCGGCGATCGGGTGCCCGTTGATCATGCTCTCACCAAGCCAAAGATAGATCCTCGTGATATCGGCCGCGTCGTGTACCTTCAGTTTCTCGGCGATTGGCAGCTTGCTGATCGTAGAATCAGGGTCGTTTGCGAGCCGTACCACTCCGGCATATTCCGAGTGGTCGGTTACCCCCATCCAATCGAGTGGCGTGGTGATCTGGATGTTGTAGCCGAGCGGGTGCTTGATCGGCTGACCCTTGGCATAATTATAGGCATCGGCCGGTCCGGTGAGATGGTTGCCAAAGATATAAGCGTCGAAGGACCAACTGGTGTGGACGTGGGTTTCGCCGAAATAGGCATTGCGTTCCTGCGCGCTAGCTGCCCCGCAGAGCGCAATGCCTGCGACTGTGGCCAATAGAACCGTTTTGTGAATAGTCATTACTCAACCCTCCTCGGACGGGGTGACGCCACCTACGAAACCGTAAAATGCCGATTGTCCCGCTTCGTTTTCCAATCTGTCCTTGACCAATATGTGCCCAGCCTAGAACCGAACTCCCAGGCTCATGTACGGCCCGTGCAAGGTTCCCTCGTAGTCAAACCGGTTTGCCCCTGAGCCGGATTCGTAATTCGTATAAAGCGCCCGGTAGCCGAGAGCCGTTGAAAAATGGTCCGTCCAATTGTAGCTGGCGGACAGGAAGCCTTGCGTGGTGAACTGAGAGCCGACGCCGAAACCGCCGATGTCTGCAAGCCCCTTGACTGCCCAACGGTCGTTGATGTCGTATTGCATCGCCAGACCGACGATGGGATCGACCCAGGCATGGGTACTGTCGTGATTGACGCTGATTGGGAATGTCCCGGACTGAAGTGTCGTTTCCGAAGAAAGCTGCTGATAGCGCACACCCGCGGTGACATTGAGATCGAGTTTGTTGACGTTCAACGGCAACTCGTACCCGCCGATGGCGGACAGGATCAGCAGCTGCTGGTCGTATTTCAGGGTCGGTGAATTGCCGACTTTCAACGTCGTCTTGTCGGAGAGATTTGCCCAGACAATATCGCCGAGGAACATCCAGCTTCCCTTCTTGACGAAGAGATCCGCCATGACCGCTCCGTCGAGGTTGTCCAGGATCTCGGAAAAGGGAACGTTCAGGCCGGCCTCTGGAAGGTTGCCGCTGCCCAGAGAGCCGTCAAGCGCCGTTGCCCAAAGATAGAGCGTTGTCTGGACTTCCCAGTCCGGAACCGCCAATTCAACCGGGACAGAGGAAGTCTCGGGTGCCGCCGCCATGTCGGCGCCTGCTGCCCCGTTCGGCAACGATAGGGCGGCCACCAAAGGGACGACAGCTAGACCGGAACGCGCAGTTATCATCGATTGCCCTTTCGAAAATTTTAATCGATTTATCTGTTGGGCTTCACGGCGTGGCAAGGAAGCGTTATCTGTAAATTTGACGAGAACGTTACGTCACGTAGGTCTACACTGTTTCATGCCGAAATTTAACAACCATTTTGCGCCAAAGCCCGCTAAGTTGAGCCTGCGTGGACGAAATTCTCCCACGTTGGTTTGTGTCACTGCGCTCACAGGTGTGCCAGACTGGGTTCGGGAAACATTTGGTGAGCGTGTTCTGGAGGCTGCCAACAGCGCGGCTCTGATTGATATCGGACGTATCGAAGACCTCGACTGTTTCATTCCTCATTTCGCCTTGTCGGCGTTCGCTGAAACTGTTGCGCGTCGGGCGGGCATCTCAAATCTGGGGCTGCTGCTGGCGCCTGAATTGTCGTTCGAAAGCTACGGCAAGTGGAGCAGCTATGTTCTCGGCGCGGCAACTCTTGGTAGTGCAATCAGGCGGGCGGAGGCAACGATCGGGTATCATAGCCAGGGCGACCGGCTGTCACTCTCGATCATCGGGGAAAAGGCCCGTTTCACATATTCCAGCGCTGCGCGAGGTCTCGCCGGATATCATCATGATGCCGTGGGCACCATTGGCGTCATGATGAGTATCTGCCGTTATTACATTTCGGAAACCTGGCAACCGGTCAGGATCGAACTGGATATCATGAAACCTGCCTCCGGTTCGGCGGACTTTAACGATTGCTTCCAGTGTCCGGTTCTGTTCGGGTGTGCCGAATTGGCGGTCGTGTTTGACAAGCAGGCACTTGAGAGCAAAGGATCCGGGCACGGGCCCGTTCCCCCGACCACGATTGAGGATCTCGCTCGTGCCCGGCTTGAACCCGCGACGCGTGAAGACCTGATTGGTGCGATCTGCACGCAAATTCGCACGCAAGTCCTGGCCGGATCGGTGTCCCTGACACAAACGGCACAGGCTCTCGATATCAGCAACCGAACTTTGCAGCGCGAACTTAACCGTGCTGGATTGGGATATCGTGATCTGGCTGGCAAACTGCGGATTGAGAGAGCTGCCGAATTGCTCAAGGATGACCGGTTAAGCGTGGCGCAGATAGCGTCTACACTCGGCTATTCGAATTCCGCACATCTTTCTCGGGCGTTTCGGCGGGCTAGCGGAATGCAGCCGAGCGAGTTTCGAACGGTGTACCAAGACTAGGCCCTGCTGCCTTGAGCGGGCGTGGAGACGCACCGGAAATCTGGTCGGAACCGGTTCCTGCTATTATTTGCCACCCCACGATTTCAGTTTTGTGCGCGCGGTGCCGTTGTTACCGAGATGGTAGATGCCGACGCCTTCCGGGTGAAAGCCGAACCCGTCGAAGGGCTGGCTTTCAATCCGGTCGAGGTAGTCGAGCGGAGCGAGGCCGATGGTGATATGGGCGAGGTAGTTGGCACCGCTGTGGTCCGGGACGTAGCGCTCGACATAGGACAGAGTGTCGGCGTTGATATCTGGTTCCTCGGCATCGGTCGCGAAGGCCGCTGCCGTACCGCCGCTGCCGGTGAAGGGCTTGATGGCCGCGATCAGGTCGGACTGGAGTTTCAGCACTTCTGCTCCCGGTTTGGCGAGGATGGCGGCGAGGCCATGTCCGGGAATGGTCGCGACTTTCATGTGCTTGATGGCGGTGGCCTCGAAGGACAAGCGGTCGAAGGAGACGGTGCGGACCAGCTTTTCCACCGTGCTGTATACGGTTTCGAGTTCCGCAGTCCAGACATACCGCTGTAGAAGCGTGATATGCGGCTTGTGCCGGGCATCAAGGGCGAAACCGTCCGAAAATTGCGATCGCAGCCGGGTGTTTTCTGCGGCAGCGCGGTCAAGTGCGGTGTTGTCGGGCTCGATCAGGATGTCGATGGCAGTCAGATCGCTCATGCGCGTGCCTCCTCGGTCAGGGCGGTACGCAGCCGGGCTTGAACGGTTTCGTCGATGTTCAGGCCGTCGGAGAGATAGGCGTCGAAGCTTCCGAAGCGTTTCCGCATCTCGTCGAAGGCGGCTTCGAGATAGGTCTCTTGCACGCCGAGGATCTGTTTCAGGAGATTTGGATCTCCTCCGGCTGCGCTGAACTGGTCAAGTACCGGTTGCAGGGCCGGGAGCAGCTGGGCGTTGGTCAGCATGTAGTCCCGCATGACGTCCTCCTCCGAGACACCGAGTAGCGTCAGCGTGACAGCGGCCGCCCAGCCGGTGCGGTCCTTGCCTGTCGTGCAGTGGAAGAGCAGCGGACAGCGGGTTTCGTCGGCAAGGGCGGTGAAAAATTTCCGGTAGGCGGCCAGCGCGCTCGGCAGCGACACGATCTCGCGGTATCCGGCCTCGAATATAGGAGCGACCTTGCCGCCGCCAATGATGTCTCCGGCGTCCTTGGGGCTGGCCATGATCTTCGGCATCAGGGCGGGGGCGGATTCCTTGGAGTCGGCCAGCACGTCGCAGACGAGAAGAGACGCACCGGACGGCACCCGGTCCGGTTGCGCGGCACGTTCGCCCCCGGTGCGGAAATCGACGATGGTGCGCAAGTCGAGACGCGCGATGTCGTCCATCCCCGCCTTGTCCAGCTTGTCGAGATCTGTGGACCTATACAGCAGCGCAAAGCGCACTCGCTTGCCATCTGAGGTCTTCCAGCCTCCGAGGTCGCGTAAGTTTGGTAGTGTCGGAACTGGTATTTGTTGCCCTGGAGTCTGCGGTGGGTTCATTCGTATTCTCCTCGCGGGTTCGCGTCTGGATGGCGATTGCTCCAAACCGTCGGACGAAGCAGATATATATAGCTGACAGTAGCGTGGGGACTCCGCTAATACTCCTAGGATGCAGTCTTATGGCACCTTCGAGGCCAGTTTGCCTAGACCAGGGTCCCGCAGAACAATCGGCCTTGAGATCAGAGCCCTTCCACATGGAAGCGAGCCAGCAATGCGGCTAGACCGCCCAAGACTGGTGAGAGGGAGAGGGTGAACCCTGCCGCCGCGACGTCCTTAAACCCGTGTTTGAAGACACCATTCTGCGAATGGCCACATTTGGAAGAGTTGATTTGGGAGATGGAACATCTGATTTTCGGGCGCAAAATGGACTTGCAGCTCAGCGGGTTGTTAAAGCAATCCGTAAATCAAGTCCTTAATTTGTTCATTTGGACGCTTGTTTGGATACAGCCTCTTGCCGTAGTTCCGCCGGCGGATGAGAGCGTATCAGCCACGCTGAGAATGTATCGGCCTTCTGGTCTTCCATTTTCGCGAAATCGTCTAGGATCTCTGAAATGCCGATGCCTTTCGTGAGACGGGTGGCAAACCGGTCAGCCTCGTACTCTGTTAGCCTTGATATCGAGCTGTTGAGAACGTGAGCTGCGTCGGCTGGGAGGCGCAGGACCGCGGTGATAGCGGTGAAGAGCATCCCAACGAAAGGGATACGATTGATCGTACTATTTGCCAGGCCGATACCAAGATTGATCGGCAGATTGAGATAATGATGCAACATTAGGATCCTGGTATCCCAATTGCGCAGGTGTCCGATTTCGTGAGCGGCGATGCAGGCGAGGCGTTCGATGCCGAATTGTTCGTCCTGATACTTGATCAATAGCCCTTTGGTGAAACCTACCCGGTCATGTCCGTAGGCAATGGCATTGATTTCGCCGCTGTCACGTACACGCCAAACGACTCTGGGAAGTTTGATACCGGTTGCACTTGAACTTTCCTGAAGCATCGTTTCGACTTTGTCGATCAAGTCCATTTCCCGCTGTGAAGGACGTCTCGTTGCGAAATCGATGTCGAATTTGGCAGCTGCGACGGATGGCATTTGGACAACAATGAAAGCCGGCAGCAGCGCCAATCCAAAGATCAATGTAAAAACTTGCCAGGCCTCAAGCGGGATGTCGCCGTAGAAAAGAGAGTAAGGTAACGCCAGTATGTTGAAAGAGAGCATCACTATGCAGAACGCAGCGGCTGCAGATGCTACCAAAGAGGCCGTTCGGACAATCTCAATGGCTGCGATCCTCGCGACAATTTTCAGCATAAGCACTCCGGTTTTCAATATTGTTGACTGCGACTTTTTAGTGTGAAATTTCCAAAATGCACCAAAAAGAATACGGGCCGAGTTTCGAATTTCCGATCCTGTCAAAGCTGGTCTGAAGTGGCTCTTGGTTCGTGTGTAATCTCGGAAGTTTGTGGGTAGCGTTATCGAACACCTCAATTTGTTTCTTGCTCGAAAGAACTGGAGAGCAACCAAACGAACGGGAAGTCCTGCGTCGGCAGCGAAGGAATCGAATATCGGCCGCTCCGCGCAAGAATTCGAGGTTGGCGAGCCGCCAGGACCTGATTTTGTCGTACATCCCGCAATCATGCTGCTTGCCGGTTGGAGGCAGGAGAGGCCGATTGGAGGGCAATCGCAGGCAGTCGGTTGAGGAAATAGGATAGGCAGTCACGCTCCCTATCTGAGCCATCTTCCGGTGGCCACCTACCAGGAAGCTGATATCCGGACGATCCGTTCGCGTTGGTCGCTAGATTGAACCGCGCCAGGTCGGGTAAGGTCTTCTCGGTCAGCCAGGCGTTCCACTCATCGACCTGCCGGGTCTGAGCCTTTGGAAGGATGACGACGGGAATGGAACGGCGCGGAGCGGGTTTCGCGCCCGCATCGCGCCCGTTAGGTTTTTTATTTATTTCTTTCTCTTTGTTTGGTGGACAGATTTGACCGCCTTTGCCGGACAGATCTGACCGCCTTTCGGGACAGATCTGTCCGCCTTCAGAAGAGGCGAGGGGGACAGATTTGTCCGTCTTTTCTCGAAGCTCGGAGGCCTTTAGGATCGAGGCGTCGGTAGGGCAATACTCCGTATTGTGCCCGACGCCATTCCCGCGTTGAACGCAAAGCCATCCACCGATTTCCAGATCTCGGATGGCGCGTTGGATGGACTTGACGCTCTTGCCGGTTGCCTCGGCAATTGTCTTGTAGGACGGCCACGCCTTCTCGGTGTGGCCGTTCACATGTGCGGTCACGATATAGAGCGCAACGCACTTGGCATTGTCGTTGATATTGGCATCACAGCTCAGCAGACGCAGCCACTGAAGTTTCACTTCCCGGAACGGGCGACGCTCGCTCATGGGTGCCTCCAGAGACCCGCCTGGGCAGAAATTTGGAGTGAGGCAGAGCGGCAAATTGGTGGGACAACGGCTTTTGTAAGCCATTGGAATCCTTCAGGCAGGTGTTTTGTCCCACCTTCCGCTAGGCTACTGATTTTCTTCAGTTTGGCTAGGCCCTCCGGGCCCACCACTCCTCTTTATGTCCGATCCGGAGACATAGGTAACAGTTTGTACCGGAGACATGGGTTACAACCTCGTGCCGAACGGGTTGTCGATTGTCTGTAGTGTTCTCTGCTCCAGGTCGATGTATCCCAGATCATAGCTCATGAAGCTGATCAGCCAAATACCATCCTCCACTTCCTTGATCCCGAGCTTCTGACCGGCCAGCACGGTCGATACGTTGATCTTCTTGCGATGCATGCAGATCCGCCCGCAGGCGGTGACCAGGGCGTCCCTGTCATGGAAGGGATAGTCCAGATCCGGCAGGCCCTGATATTGCCTTGATGAGGCTGTGTAGACTTCCGCAGGGGTCTTCATGGCGAGCGCTTCATGGGGCCGTTCGTCATTGAACTCCCTCACGAAAGCGTCGAACTTGGCCTGCTGTTGAAGGCTGTTCATGCCCGGCGGCCGGGTGGCTTCCTTCTTCAAGGTCAGGTGCATGCGCTCGTGACGGCCGTTCTGCTGGGGATGGCCGGGCTTGATACGTTCGATGCCGATCCCCAGACGGAGCCACCACACCGAGAGCTTGGATAGATTGTAAAGCCCGTTTGGTGATGCAAAGGGCAAGCCATTGTCCGTGCGGATCGCAGCGGGTAAGCCGCGCTCTTTGAACAGGGCAAGAAAGGCGTCCAGGACCGGCTTTTCCTTCGTTGAGTCAAAGGCCTCGCAGCTCAGCAGATAGCGGGATGCGTGGTCGGTGACCGTCAAAGGGTAACAGTAGAGCCGGTTGCCCAGCTTGAACTCGCCCTTGAAATCGGCGGCCCAAAGATCGTTTGGGGCAAGACCAGCCGAAAGAGGCGTGCCTGCGGCCTTGTTGGCGCGACGCCTCTTGCGGGCTCTGCTGACAAGGCCGTGCCGGTCCAGAACCGCATGAACCGTGCTCTGCGCGGGAATACGCACATCGCCGGACAGCTTCCTGACCAACACCTCCCGGATCTTGCGCGCCCCCCAGTGCGGCTTCTCCTTGCGTGTCGAGACAATCAGCCGTTCAACCTGCTCCGGAAGTTGGTTGGCGTAGCGCACCGGGCGACGCGACCGGTCGCACAAGGCTTCCATCCCGTCCCGCTGATAACGGTTCCAGATCTTGTAGCCCGTCTTGCGGGATATACCGAAATCGCGACAAACCCCACTCATGCCTTCTCCATCAAGAAGACGGGCGATGAAACGAAGACGTTCCTCCACTTTGGACACCTCTTGCCACGGCATCGACACCTCCCGAAAAACGGAAAGTGTTACCTATGTGTCCGGAACGTTTTGTCACCTATGTCTCAGGTCGGGCATTTAGGGGTGTTGATTTTCCTGCATATTTTCCTCCTTTTGTCCCACTCGAGATGTGCAAATGCTGACCTGGCGAGACGTTCCTGCTCGGCCTTCTTGCTGAAAGCAAAGGTTTTCAGGGTGTCACCAATAAGGCAGCTACCGGGCCGATGCCCGCTTGTCAGTTGGTTGGTTGCGGTTGACACTAAGACAGTCGCCCGGACGGATTGAGGAGCGGACAACCGGCCGCGGTTACCGTATCGTGCCTGTTGACCAAGGGTCTTTGCGCGGGTGCAGGCCAGTTTGAACCGACGAAGTCGGCCAGGGAGAAACCAGGCAATCAATGGAACACGATCTCGTATACATCGCTTTCGTGATGCTCCTTTACTGCATGTTTTCTGCCAGGATTGGAGCTGTCGGCATAACAATGCCGATGGTGTTTCTAACGATCGGTATGTTTGTCGGCATCGGGGGAAGTGCGCTCGATCTGGAGGCGGCCACGATGTTCCATCATTTGGCCGAGGTCACACTCGCCTTGCTTCTCTTTGCCGATGCAACAACTCTTCGCCGCGAAGCCTTGTTTGCGATTGAACAGCGGACAAGCCGGATGTTGCTGCTCGGCCTGCCGCTTGCCATCGTCATAGGAACCGCGATCAATTTCGTATTTCTGCCTGACTGGCCGCTCTGGGAAGTCTGTCTGCTGGCCGCGTTGTTGGCGCCTACCGATGCAGCGCTCGGTCAGTCGATCCAGTCCAATGACCGCATTCCCCAAGACTACCGGGATACGACCAATGCGGAAAGCGGCCTGAATGACGGACTGGCGCTGCCATTTGTAATTTTTTTCGCTGGGCTTGCAGCAGGAGATGCCGGGACGGAAACAGGACGCGGTGCACTCCTCTGGCTGGTCGCTGAACAAATCGGGCTCGGGGCCTTCATTGGAATTCTAGGTGGGTTTACCATCGGAAAGATACGAAACTATGTCCTGAAGCAAAAGCTGATGGAAGTCGGCCAGGGCCAGGTTGCAACGCTTCTGATGGTTGGCTTCATTTTCTTCGCAGCCGAACATTTCGGTGGAAATTCCTTTGTCGCGGTGTTTGTTGCCGGAATTGCCTATGCCAATTCAGCAATTGGCTCCGTGTCGCATGCCCGGCATTTTCTCGAAGGCGATGGCCAGTTTCTCGCGATGCTGAGCTTCTTTTTCATCGGCGCTCTGTTTGTCCCCGAGGCCATGGCCTTCCTGACCCTCCCGATGTTCCTGGTCGTCGTTCTGTCGCTACTGGTCGTTCGACCATTGGCGATCTGGCTTTCACTCACTGGCACGAAGACCTCTGCCAGCGAACGCCTCTTTTATGGCTGGTTCGGCCCTCGGGGATTGGCGACGGCGCTTTTCGCCGTTTTCGTGGCTATGGATTTTGAAGGCATACAGATGATCGACAAAATTCTCGTGATTGCGATCACGGCTGTCTTGGTCTCCGCGTTCGTTCATGGTTTTTCAGCCAGATTTGCACCTGAAATTTTCAGGATCCATAGATTGCCGGAGCGAGACAAATAGATCATGGGCGATCAAGGCAAAGCCTTTACCCGTCCCGCCTTGCCCACCAATCAATGCTGATCACAACCGCCCTGGGGCCTGCCCCGAAAAACAAAATCCCATAGCCTGGAATGCCAGGCCCTTCGGGTTCACGTCCGGCGGACGCCTGCTTTGTCGTGCTGACCTGACACCCGAGTTTCTTCAAGCCATTGGGAGAAACCATCGCTTGAGCCTGGACTGTTGCTTATCCTTTAAACCGAAGCAGAGTGCTAACCAACGTACCGCTCGGTCGTCAGCCCATCGAAAGAAATTTCCGGCTTCGCTCCGAGCACGACGTCGGCAACCGCTCTGCCCGACCCGCACGCCATCGTCCAACCAAGTGTTCCATGGCCGGTATTCAGGAAGAGATTGCTATAGCGCGACGCCCCAAGGACAGGTGTCCCATCCGGGGTCATCGGGCGCAAGCCTGTCCAACCCTCTGACTTGGATATGTCTCCGCCTTTTGGAAACAAATCCCCTATGACGTGCCGGACGGTGTCAGTCGCATGCGGGCCTAACCGGTTGGAATAGCCCGCGATTTCGGCGGTTCCGGCAACGCGGATCCGATCGCCAAGGCGGGTGATTGCGACCTTGTGGGTCTCATCCATGATGGTGGATTGCGGGGCCTCGGCATCGTCGACGACGGGAAGTGTCACCGAATAGCCCTTCACAGGATAGACCGGCAGACGCACCCCGATGGGGTTCAGGACCTTCGGCCCGTAGCTGCCGAGGGCACAGACGTAAGCATCGCCCGTTATCCGCCCGGCAATCTCGGTTTCGACGCCAGCAATGCGACCGTTTTCAACGGCGAGGGCGCGAATAGACTGACCGTACTGGAATTCCACACCCATCTCGGCGCATTTTTCGGCCAAAGCGATCGTGAACATCCGGCAATCGCCGGTCCGGTCCGCGGTCAGGCGTAAACCCCCGACGAATTTCTGACGCACCCCTGCCAGGGCTGGTTCGACTGCAATACAGCCATCTTGGTCAAGCACTTCGTAAGGAGAATCGTACTCGGCAAGGATGTCCTGATCGGCCTTGGACCCCTTGAGCTGTTTTTCGGTCCGGAACAGTTGCAACGTGCCTTGTGCGCGGCCGTCATACTCGATGCCGGTTTCCGAAATCAAATCCGGCATGACGTCGCGCGAATAGTTGGAGATGCGCACCATTCGGCTCTTGTTGATCCGGTAGCTTTCCTCGTTGCAGTTGCGCAACATCTGCCAAGCCCAGGTCCACATGGTCGGGCTGATCAGCGGCCAGATGAACAAGGGGCGGCGCTTCATGAAGAGCCATTTCAGCGCCTTCACCGGGATTCCAGGCGCGGCCCAGGGCGAGGTCATGCCGTAGCTGAGTTCGCCGGCATTGGCATAGCTGGTCTCAAGTCCGGGGCCGGATTGCCGGTCGAGGACAGTGACTTCGGCTCCACCCTTTGCGAGGTAGTAGGCCGTGGTAACACCAATTACCCCGGCTCCCATTACGACAACTTTCATGGCAGCATCCTTCGGAAGGCTTCAGTAGGCGGCGGTCAGTTGATTTCGGCCCTCAACTCTGCCCGGTCGCGCCTGGCCTCACCGCAGGCATCGGCCGGTGCTTTGCCTTCAGGCTCACAAGCATTCCAAACTTCGTTCATTTCGGTGAATTTGGCCATGCCGGCGATCCGGATGATTGTCGCAGGGTTGGGTTCCCGCACCGATCTCACCCTTTCTCGCAAAGCGTCGGCACCAGAAAGGCGGTAGGGCGTCCGGCTGGCATTCGTTTCCTCGTCGCCGACTTGCCCACGGAGGCAGGCTACCACATTGTGCTCTGCGATGCGGCTCATCCGCCTGGTTGTTTCGATATGTTCGATCATACCACCGACGCCATTCAGTTGGTGTTTGTACCTGGTTCGACGGCTTCCGGTCCTAAAACTGATGGGACAGTCTTGCCTCGAACTGCCAGTCTGCAATGCGTCCCCAGCTCGAACGCGCTCTTGAGCCTTGACGGATAGGGAAAAAAGTCCCTCGTCATTCTCTTATACGGGCAAGCAACTCTTCATAGGCCTTCAGGCGTTATTTAAACGAATTTCTTAATGAATCCCGGAAGATAATGAAAGAAGCTACAAGTTCATCAAAAATCCTGTCGGCCGAGAATGTGAATAGTTCCTGGAGATATTACATTTATCGGAATTTCGTAAATTAAATCCATGGAAATGCGGAGTAAATATTGTGTTTAGTTTCGGCGGAATCAAATAAATCAGCAGGAATATCTATTCCATTATTGTCTTCCCCGTTCCACCCGCATGAGCGGGAAAATCCCTCAGTTTCGGCAAGCCGTCACGAACCGGAACAACCGAACTTGAATAGTTGAGATGACAGGACGGCCGGAAGGGAAGCTCTTCCAGAATGGCGGCGTAAACGTCGGTAAGGCCTGCATCCGGATGTTCGCTCATCACATGTCCGCCGCAACGCGAACAAAAGAACCGCGCACTCATGCCTGTCTTGTTGAAGCTGCCGAGAAATTCCGCTCCCCTGGTCAGAGTGACCTGGCCGGAGGCAAAGAGTGCGTAGCTCGTGAAAGGTGCACCCGAATAGGCCCGGCAGGAATTGCAGTGGCAATAGCCCATTTCCAGCGGCGGCCCCATAACCTCAATCGCCACCTCGCCGCAGAAGCAAGTTCCGGTCAAACGGCAGTCCTGCTGCTCCGAGGAGAGGTGCAATGCGTTGTCAGACGGTTCGTTCATCGAGTTCCTCTTTCTTCTGAATGCCTGGAAGGTGACGCCGCCGCGCCGCTCGCAGTTGCATTGCGGGGCGGCGGCCGTATGTCAGTTGGCTTTCGGCGGAAGCGGTGCCGGCACCTGGTTTCTGATCGCGGGTATCTGCTGCAGGTAAGCGTAGATCGCGCCCAGGTCCTCGTCGGTCATCTGACCATAGACAGGCCACGGCATCGGCGGCAGGATCGGGCGCCCCATTCCCAGATGCCGCCCGGTCCGCATGGCCTGGAGGAACTGCTCTTCGGAGTAATCGCGCAGCACCCCGGTTTCCGGATCAGGCGTGAGGTTCGCCGTAAAGCTGATCCCCCATGGTCCGGCCCAGGCCGTATTCGTGCTTGAAACTGCTGCTGCCCAGGGTCCTGGTAGTGCCGGGCCTTCCGTTACAACCTCGCTTTCGGGATGGCTCGACAACATGCGCTCCATGTCCCACTCCGGGCCATTGTCGCCCATCTTGAAAGGCGTGTGACAGTCGTGACAGGCTGAGGTCGTGACAAGATACTCGCCCCGCTTGATCCTGTCCGATGCCTGATCCGCTGCCGCGGCTCCGGCAAAGACGGGTGTCAGCGCCGCAGCAAGAACCACCCTGAAATATTTTCTCATTCCGTTTCTCCTGTTTGCCGCCGGGGGCCGGGGGAGACCGTCTCCATCTCGGTGATCCAACGGCGGATAGTTGTGACAGCGCGCTCATCGACAAGCGCGGTGCCGAGCGGGGGCATTTGCAGGGCGGGCGCGCGCGAGGCCATTCGCTGCGGAACGGCGCTTCTTTCCGGTTGCCCCGCTGCAATGCGCAAGGTTGTATTTTCCGCAAGTCCGGGCGGCGGTGATTTCAGTCTTTGTCCGACCAGGCTGGACAGGACGCCCGCTTCCGGACCGGCTGCAGACTGAAAAAGGTTCAGGCCGAGCGCCGCCAACGGCCCGGTAGAATTGTGACAATGGCCACAATTGCCGTGCAGATATCCAAGTGCGGCGCGCTCCAGGTCCGTCCGGAGCGGCGATGCCGCTGTGACTTGCAGTTGATCGAAGTCCTTGATCTGCCCGCGTGCCTGCAGGGCGGCGAGCGCCTGGTCCGGCGACAGTGCCGCCGGTGCCGCGGAGCCTTCCGTGAAGAGGCCGCCTGCGAGCTGACGCGCACTGAACCCCAATACGGCGACCGGTGCTGACGCGTGACAGGCGCGGCAGTCCATTAGCGATGGAATGTCGTGTGCGCGTCCGTTTTCAAGCGGGAAGCTACCCTTCCTGCCCTTCGGTGAAACGATCCGCGCTTCACTGCCGTCGTCATTCCATGCATAGGTGGCATAAAGCCAATTTCCGTCCGGACGCCGCTCCATGTAGCGTGTCTCGACCTTGTGGCCGGCGAATGAAAATTCCTTCCAGAACCTCGTGCCGACCGGAAAATCCCACGCATCCGGGTCGGCGGCATCGATGACGGCTTCCATGGGAACCGATATCCATCGCCGTTTCTCGGCTCCATCCGTCCAGAGCGGGTATCGGGGAGCAAAGGCAAAATGATCCGGATCGACCGTGAGCGTGGCCGGGTTGGAGTAAAGCCCGGTATCGAACAGCGTCAAAGGAGCCTCGTGCGCGGCCACGACCGGCAGTCCGGCAGCCCTGGAGGCAATTGGTGCGCCTAGTACAAGCAATCCCGAAGCGCCGGCCACAGCCAAAACGGCTACGGCCATCAGCCACGCGAACGCACGGCACCGGACGCTTTGTTGAAACCTGGACACGACTTTTTCTCTGCAGCCATTCTGAATACAAAGGGAGAGCATTGCCCCCGGAGCCTTGTCCGGAGGCTTGACAGTTTCGGTTCTCGGGCACGGCGGCTGTTTACTAACCGGCGAGCCGTGCCGGCTGCCGACCAGGCTGGAAGCGCAGGAACATGCCGTGCGGATCGTATTTGTTCCGCAGGCCGGATATCCGGTTCCAGGCTTCCGGCGAAAACGAGCCGGCAAGCCGTCCCGGCCGTTCCAGATCGGCTTCGCCGACGTAATGACCGATGGTCTGGTCGGCGACACGGTCAGCTGCGGCCCGCATCCAAGCGACATGTGCCGCGTCCCTGTCCGGATCCTGCCAAATGGCGTAGATCGCTCCAAAGCCGAGCCCGACCATCGAAAACGCAGTGTCCGGCATTTGCGGCATCTCGTCCGGTTGCGGCAGGACCATCGCGAGCGCGAAGCAGCCCGGTCCGGGCGCGCTGGCGACCGCTTGCGACATCTTTGCAAAGTAGTCGTCGGCCGGTGCTGCCGCCCATGTGGTGTCAACGGCATAACGGGCGCCTTCCGGGAAGAACCGGTCCAGGCTGTCATAGAGAGCGTCAAAGGGTGTCGGCATCTCGAGCGCTTCGAGAGCATCCACCGGTGCCAGGGCCGCAATCGTGTCGAGCGCGGCCCGTGCTTCCTGCGCGGTCTCCGCAAAGCACGTGGCGACGCCCATGACGACATGGGCAGCCTGTTCCGCCAGGTGCGGCGGCGCCGGCAGCATCAGGGCGGTGAATTCTACATTGTCCGGCACCTGCGCCTTCGAGGCCCTGATCCACTTCTGGACATCCGCGGCACGCTCTATCGGGTAGCTCCGGATCGCCGTCGTTATCGATTGCGGCAACTTGTGAAGTGCGAGCCGGTAGCCGGTGACCACACCGAAGAACGCAGGTCCCGCGCCACGTGCCGCCCAGAAAAGGTCTGCGTTCTCGGTCTCGCTCGCCCGCAGCAGCTTGCTGTCAGCCGTCACGACATCGATACTCAGAACGTTCTGGCAGCCAAAGCCCCAGCGCTCGGAGTTCCAGCCGAGCCCGCCACCGAGCAGATACCCGCTAATTGCGACATGACCGCAGTGACCAAGCGGAAACGCCAGCCCTTTTTCGCCGAGGCAGCGGGCGAGTGTACGGTTGTCGACCACGGGGCCGACCTCGGCAATTCGAGTGGCCGCATCGATGCGGACATCGTTCAGGGTCGACAGGTCGAGCACGATCCCGTCCTGAAGCGCGATGCCGGAAAAGTTGTGACCGGAACCGCGCGGTGACACCCGCAACCCGTGTTTGGCCGCAAACCGGACCACCGTCTGAACGTCGGCGGTGTCGGCGGCGCGGACGATGACGCCGGGGTAGCGCTCCGGCGTGCGGCCGTTGAAGAGGAGACCGGCGCGGGCAGCTTCATACTCTGCCTCGGACCGGATGATTACCGTGCCGCGCAATTGGCGGCGAAGTTCGTCATAGTTCGTCATTTCATTTTCCAGGTTGAATGATCCAGGCGGATTCCGGGTGGTGTTCCCGGTCTGCCGGTGGATGGGTCAGGCGGCCTTGGACAGGCTTTCCTGCGTGCCGTGGGCAAGCCAGAACGCTGCAGCGTGACCAAGCTGGTTCTGTGCGATGCGTTCGTATTTCGCGCAGTCTTCCGGGCTGAGAACGCCGCGCCAGCGCCCGTTCGTGCCCTTGTTGATGAAGGTGCCCGCGCCGCCGACCCAAAAGTCGCCTGCGTGCGGCGCGTATCGTTCGGCATTGCGTTTCATGTAGTCGAAACCGCAATGCTCCAGGATCTTCGGCCAGCGCGACTGATCGATCGAGATGTCCAGGAAATCCGCGATCCGGCGGATTTCGCCCGGCAGGTCTGCCTTGAGATCGGCGAAATGCACCAGAAGCACGTTCGGGAGATGGCGGATTTGCCACCAGCTGTGAATGTGCTCCCAGTACGGCCAGAACGGGTATCCGTCGCCGTCCAGCCAGTCGTGAAAATAGTCGCGGATCTGCGCAGGCACCGGACCTATCGGATTGCCGACAAGGCCGGGTGCACCGTTCAGGGCGAGGAACCAGTCAAGGTTCGCGCGCGCATGATGATTGTAAAGGCTCCAGACAACGTCGCGGCCGTCGCGCGCGACATAGATGTATTTGGCCTCTCTGGAAAACACGAGCGCGTCAACCGGCAGGTGTGTTTTCAAGAAACGTCTGTGCCGTTGAGCATTGACCGCCGAAAGCTTGTCAGCCCTTGGATCTATTCGCAGATCGAGCCAGGGCGAAAGTTCGGTCGTGCTGAGGTTGCCGGCGCCCTGGAAGACCAGCTGGCCGACGATCTGCTGCATCCATGTCGCACCGGACTTTGCATAATTGCCGATGACGATGTCGTCCGGCCGATACCGGAACTCGTTCCAAATGGTCGAATCCAAATGATGATTGCGGATCTCGCGCTTCTTTCGCGGAGAACGGAGTAAGTTGAGGAACATTTTTTTGCTCGAGAGTTCAATTGCGGTTTTCAGTAGAGAACCGAGGGCATCCAGGCACCTTGCGGTTCGTTGTATTCGCCGCGCGTCATCAGGGTCATCGGCTTGACGATCCTCATTCCCTGGCCGAGGCACCAGCGGAAGAACCTGGCGGACCGGGTAGGGACGAGGAAGCCGATGGGATCGCTGCTGGAGGCGCCGGCACCGAGAACCAGCGCCATCATGTCTGCTTCCGTCTCGGCGACTGCGTGATTGAGCAGCCACAGACCGGGCATCGTCATGTAGGCCCGGATACGGGACCCGCCTTCAAGCACAAGCGGTGTTCCGCGCAGAAGCGCTGCCTCCACGTCGCCGGATCGCGGGAACCCGTGCACGCGGCGGCCGAGTTCCTCCACTTCGGGAAGATCGGTCCGCGTCATCGGTCTCACCGTGGATCCTGCGGCTGGCATGTCGCGCGGACGCCCGGTCATGACCGCAAGAGGTTCACGTGTGCAGAAGCCGAGCGATGCATAGAGCCCCATCGACTTCGTGTTGAAAGCATCCTGCAGCAGCCGGATGCCTGAAGCTCCGGCTCCGCGGCTGATAACGGCGTGCATCAGCTTTCTGCCGATGCCGTTGTTTTCAATGTCGGGATCAACCGAAATCGGACCGATGCCGCCGATCGGATCTCTCTCGCTCAGAAAATTCGACCCGACGATGCGCCCATCCAGGACGGCGACAACACCGTATGTGGAGGGATCGCCGATCGCCCCGTCAACCAGGGCTTGGGCAAATGCAAGATCCGGAAAATCGGGCGAGAAGTTATGGTGGGTATGAAACCGGCCGAAGGCCTTGAACAATATACGCGCCATGTCCCTGGCATCTTCAGGCAAGGCTTCCCGGATCTCGATCTCGGACCGGGAGTCTGCCTGGGACAATAAAGATAGTTGGTGCAATGTCATTGTGCTGTCCGACTTGCTTGGGTGTCGTTACCGGAATTGATCCGGTCATTAAGAAATAAATCACTGACGTCGGAGGAGCTCGCTAAGAGTCCCTGCAAGAAACACTAAAAGAATACTAAACAGTCACTTTTCCGGCTCGGGGCCGATCTCTTCGAGCACCAGCGTGCCCGGAACGCAGAGCCGCATGCGTCCACGGCCAGCCTTTTCAATCTGGACAAGGCTTTCGCGTTCAACCAGCCGCCGTTGAAGCAGAACAAGCCGCGCTTCGAGGTTTTCCGCATATTCCGGCAGCCGCAGCGAGGGATCCAGGCGCAGCTCACGGTTCGTGAAATCCGACCGGCCGCTCTCGCTATGTTCCTTCACGAGCTTCCAGAAAATGGCGCCGGCAACTCCCTTGACCAGATAATCATGATCGATGAACACGCTGTTGTCGGCTGTATAGTGGCGTATGTGTATCTGCTGTGAGGCATCGGTAGCTGGCGGGTTGCCCAACTGAGGTTCAACGGCATCGAGCCCTCTTGCCATGAGGTCTCCCAAACGGGCAGCGACCAGGACGAGAGCGTCTTCGTCGTCATAGCGGAAGCGCATCGGTTCAGTGCTCTCGGCAAAGAGGATGCCTGCGGTCCGCCCCGAGACCTTGATCGGCAGCGCAATCTGGCTTTCTGGCACATCGAGGCCCGGGTAGGGAATTTCAGTCGCGCCGTCGGCACCATTCCCCTCGTCGGCCCCCTCGCCACGCCACGCGGCGCCATAGGAATAATCCGACGTCATGTGACCGATCCTGATCGGCACGCCCTCGCGCGCCGCAACACCGATGACCCCGTGGCCAATGGCGATTTCCGATCCGATCCCCGACCGGCTGTAACCTGTCGAGGCAACGGTATAGAGCCGGTCGACCGTCTGGTCCCGCATCAGGATCATCGCATGGTCGATACTGAAATAGGTCTTCAGGCATCCCAACGCCCTGTCGAACAACGCGCCGAGCTCGTCCGCTGTTTCAAACTCTTCCCAGCTTTTGCGGACTGCGGCCAGAAGGTTTCGCGGCGCACTCGGCGGCACGGCGGCAGGACCGGAGCTGATCTCGATGGAGCGCACGCGAAAGATGTCCGCACCGAGCAGCCGGAAGACACCATCCATGCCGCTGTGCGAGGCGATGCCGGCAAGCTTGGCTTTCATGGTCTCGAATATCGGACCTTCGAACTGGGTCGCCTCGTAGACCAGGTCAAGCCGGTAGTCGGTGACGTTCTCCGGATCGACGACAGACGTCATCGCCATGCCCGTCTCGAGAATGTTGCGCCGGGTCTTGTTGAAGAACTGGTAGCTGAGCGCGACATGCTCGCAATCCACATAGTGAACCTGGGACACCAGGGAAACGTTGGGCGTGCCGTCTGCGTCGCAGGTCGAAAGGACTGCCGGAACGACGCCTTCGAAACAATTTCGGATAACGTCAAGTCTGGGAGCGTTCATGGCGTCAGAACACTTCCGGCGTTCAGGCCCGGCGTTTGTACGAAAGCGGCTTCGGGAAGGAATTCGAGGGCCGCGAGTTCATGCGGCTCGAACCGGGTGTACCCCGAAGCAAACTGTTCGGTATGTCCAACATCGACCAGTTCCTGATGGAAGGCCCGGGTTTGTGCAAAGGCTGCCGCTCCGTCCTGCACCACGACCCGGGCTGTCCGCGCTCCGGACGCCTTCAATTGTATCGAGCGGTGCGAAAAGGGCTTCGTGAAGGTAGCCGCGATGGGAGCGCCGGTTTCGATGGCCTGCTGCAACGCTTTGTTCGGCTGCTCGCGGTAAATGATCCGGACGAGGCCTTCCGCGTTGATCCGGCATGCCAGCCCACGCGCGACCAGTGGCTGTCCGTAGCTGTCGCGGCTGCCAAGGACGACACTGATCCCGCTCTGGCAAAAATCCGCCAGTTCCGGGGTCAGTACACCGTTCGCAAGTGTGGGGCCCGCCCAGGCCTGGCGGTCGAGAATTTCCTGAGATGGTGACGAGGGATATTCAGCTCGCGTCAAGCAACGATTACTCCAGTCTACACCAGCACTTCCCGTTGCAATCCATGATCCGCAAATATTACCACCTCCGGCAAACCTGCGGAAGTCCGATCGAATCTGTGCTCGTAAATAGATTTTTTTGTTTCCTGCAAAAAGGCGAAAGCAACCCGTGACTAGCTCCTAGATTTGTAGCCGCCTCTTCCCTGATCTTGGGGCAAGGAGGCCACGACGGGCATGCACGATTTCTGTGACGACTTCAAACAGGACGCTGTGACCCAAATCACAGGGCGTGGTTATCCAGTTCCGGAAGTTGAAAAGCGCTTGGGCGTGAGCACACATTCGCTTCTTGCCTGGAAGAACAAGTTCTCCAAGTCGCCCCTGTAAGAGCCCCTCAATCAGAGTTCTACGGCAATTTCTCAACGAGGAGCGGTTTTGCCCAGGGGAGAGTGGAGAACATCAAGGCACCGTTCCTTCGCGGGGTAAATCAGTCGTTTCGGTCATTGTTGGACAATTTGGCCGTCCGCAAATAACCTTGATTTCGTACGGGTAGGCGGAGAACCTAAATGCAATTATTTCAATCCGTTGGAGGCAGGTCGCAGGCTATCGGCATTATTGTTGCAGCAAGCAAGGTCGTGCGACTTGCCAGACTTTGCACGATACACTTTTCTGTCGCCCTGCTGGTGCCCTTCGCCATCTCAAACGCCTGGGGACAGGAAACCACCGTGACGGAGTACTTCGACGGTCGAAGCGGCGCGCTGGCCTTGAATTACGACACCGAGCTTTACCTCTGCGGCATGATCCACAGCAATCATGGTTATGATCCGGAGAAGGCCGCAATCCGGGCCGCGAGGACTCGGGCCGGTTGGCCGAACCTCCTCGAAGACGCAGAAAAATATGGCATTCCGCTCAGCTTCAATATCTGTGGGCACGACGCGGTCTTCGGCGACGAGGGTCCTGGAGAACTGGAGAATTTGAACCAGTTCAACCTGTTCCATCCGGTTTCTCATTGGTGGACCAACACGTGGTATTCGGATGCGCCCCCGAATGGCGGCAATTACAAGACCATTGGCGATCTCAGTGGCTATACCAGAAGTTATGGTCTGGTTTATGGGGGCGATCTCACAGAACTGGCGATGAATTCAAGCGTGCCGCACGAAATTTCGTTTCATACGTTTGGACGTGGGGCGCTGAACACCCTGCCGGGATATATATTGGAAGAGACGTTCAGGCTGGGGCGGGCTTATCACAAGAGGATTGGCAACAAGATTACTGCCCAGGCGCCGCCCTGGAACGGCAACCCGATCGAGGCGCGTTACCCCATTTACGTTGAGAACGGCATCTTCGTCTACAATCGCAAGGAAGACACAACATCCGCTCCCCATGAAGTCATCGAAAATCTTTGGGTAATCGCGAGACATCGCGGTTTCGACGCCATGACCGACCTGAGAAGCGACATCGATGCGGTGATTGCCGCCGGGCATGTTCTCGCTCCCTATTCGCATCCCGAGGACGGCTTTTCGAACCCGGTGCGCACCGGCTTCCAGGACACTCTGGCTCACGCACAGGCCAAGGTGAAATCCGGTGAACTTTGGGCGACGACGCTCAGCGAGATCGGGCGCTACTGGGAAGCCAAGAGCACGGTCGGCACCGAGACCCGTATCGGTGAGGGAGAGACCATTGTCGATATCACCTTGTCCGGTTACGATCCTGGAACCTTCGGTATTCCCTACCTGACCTTCCGGTCGCCACTGTCGATTTTCCTTCCCCGCTGGTGCTCAATTCCAATTCGGAAACCGTGCGTGTGGAGAACGGTAGCGCCGTCTACACGATCTATCTCAAGCCGGAAGGAACAACCCGGGTAAAAATTGTGGGTACGAAAGCGCCGCATGAAACCGGCGTAGACATCAACGAACCCGTCCTCACCGTTGAAGCGACGACGCCTGTCGAGCCGCCTGCTCAGACACCGGTCACGATAAAGGCCACGACAACCAGCACCGATGCCATCTACACCGTCAATCTGATCTACCAACTCAACAACGAGGCAAAGAACTCTGCGATCATGGCCGAAAAGGACGGTGTGTGGGAGGTGGAACTGGGTCCCTTCTCGGCAGGTGACTGGATCAACTATTACGTTTCTGCCACCGACAACAGCTCCCGCAGGGTGGTCACGCCAGTTCAGAGATTTGTGGTTCAATCGGGTTCGGCCAATTGAGATCGATCAGAACTTCAAGCCAATGACTTTCTTGGCAGGGGAGGCCCTTCGAGATTAGTTTCGTGCGAGATGCTGACCGGAAAGACATTCTGGTCAGGCTTCAAATACAGGCCCTGTCGGATGATCGAACTTTATAAGGCCATATGGAGAGTGACCGGGTCCCGCCAGGCTCTCCTGGTGGTGCTGTCATTGTGCATTGCCGGGCTCGCGGCAGTTCCGCTTGAGTATCAAAAGAACATCGTCAACGGACTGACGGAAGCTTCGCTCACGCCCGCCAGGCTGTTGACGTTGTGCGCGTCGATGGGAGGCTTTATCCTTCTCAGCCTCGCACTGAAATGGTTGTTGGGATACCGGTCGAGTCTTCTGGGTGAAGATGTCATACGGCTCATCCGAAATCGGGTCGGCGCTCTCTCCGGCGATCGCGGTCCGGACCAAGCGCAATTGGGCGGCGGAACATATGCCACGATGGTTTCCGCAGAGGCGGAAGAGATCGGCATGTTTACAGGGAGCGCCATCTCCGAACCGCTCCTGCAGGCCGGCACACTGATTGTCGTTATTTCCTATATCGCATCGACGCAGCCGGTCCTCGGCTTGATCGCGTTTTCGATGATCTTGCCCCAGGTGGCCATCGTGCTGACCGTCCAGGGCCGGGTAAATGCCCTGATTGCCAAACGTGTTCGCATATTGCGTGGTGCAACCGACAAGCTTGTCGGTCCTCATGTCGATATTTCGAAACTCTCTGCCGAATTCGATGAAATTTACGAGAGCCGGGCCAGAATTTTCCTCTGGAAGCAATCATCAAAATTTTTTCTGAGCGCCTTGAACGGGGCAGGACTGATTGCAATTCTGCTACTGGGTGGATGGCACGTTCTTGCAGGAAATACCGATGTCGGTACCGTCGTGGCTGCCACGGCCGGGCTGTTGAGAATTCAGGGGCCGACCAACTTTCTGATTGCATTCTACCGCCAGGTCAGCGCGACCTCCGTTAAGTTCGAATTGCTGCGAGCCGCGGCTGGGCAAACTCCAGCCAACTCCGGTCAAGAAGTTGGAGGTTAGAGCGTTTCACGGTTAGATCGAAACATTCTGTTTGTCGTCCGGCGTGTCGAATGCGCGGAGGGTCGCGCAGTCCATAGCGGGGTTATGAGCAAGCGGCCCGACAAGGCAGGCAGTTGCCGGACGGAAACCCGACTGGGCCGTGCCGGTTGGCCCAAGCCTCGGGCTTCACCTCTACCGTGCGGCCAGCACGGCCTTCGGCAAAACCCTCGGCCTTGGACCAAAACGACCTCGGCAGACTGTTTCAATCTAACGGTGAAACGTTCTAAGCAGGACCTTGACCAGTCCCTCTGTGTTTCATGACATCGACGAACTGAAACAGAAAGACACCGCTGCTGCGGTGCCTTTTGTGGAGGTGCAGAATAAGTTCCTGATTTCACTTCGGCTGAAGAAGCAGTTTCAAAGCTCCGTAAATCTGGTAAAGACAGGTACAGGCAAGGAATGAGATGTGAGTGGCGGAGCCGACGTTGCTTTTCTTCTGTCTGTTTGCCGGATCGCGGTTGTCGCCGCTTGTCCGGCTCCGGACCGGAAGAGCCTGCTTATTCCCAGTTCAGAAAAAACCCGACGTCTCCAGGCAGGTCGTCCGGGAAATTTATGATCATTGCCTTCAACTTGTAGCCTTGAGGTTTGCCGAACTCCAGAAAACGCTCGTAAAACTGCTTGGCCTTCCCCTGCAGGGTGTCGGGCCACGTCGGGTCCGAATTGTTGATAGCTCGTCCCTTGTCGGTACAAAGTTTCGCCGGAAAGCTGTAGACCATCGCTTCCAGTTCGCCGTTTTCGACTGCATACATCACCAGTCGCCGGACCATCGCAATCTCTTCGCTGGAGACTTCCTCCTTCAAGAACGAATTGGTGAAGTCTTCCAGCTCTTTCTGGGCCTTGGTGCGTGCAGCCTCCCGCTTTTTCATTTCCGCCATCTGATCGTCGATCAGCTTCATGCGCAGTTCGTCGGCACTTGGCGGAGGTGCTGACGGGTCAAGTTCGTTCCTGTCTGTCATGATTTTCTCCAGTCCTTGGCCGGGCCGGTCACCCGACCTCGTCCGGCATCCGCCGGGACACCAGTTCGCAAGCTGCTCAGCACAATGTCAGGCGGTTGCGGGGCGTTCGCCCGATCGCTCCAGGTTCTTCAGATCTGCCGCCAAACGGTCGATTATCTCGGGATGAACATTGAATTTTTTCAGATCTCGCGCCAGTTCGTTGCTGTAATATACAGCTGAGCCGTCAAGATTCCGGCTGATATTGTCTTTGCCTGCGCGCGATTGAAGTGTTCCGTTCAGCGCGATCCAGAGAAGGCATTTCCCAAGTTTTTCAGGGTGACTGATCTTTCGCGCTTCGGCCAGGGCTTCAGGCAAATTGCCTTGGTAATAGTGGTTTAGAGCCAGTCCCAGCCTGTATGTCGAAAGTTGTGCGGGATTGCGCGAATAAGACTCCGTTATCAGCGGGACAGCCCGGTCCCAGTTCATGCGCAGTGCGTGGTAAAGGCCCAGTTTTCCCATGATGACAGTGTCGTTTGGATTGAGTCCCAGGCCGGTTTCGAGTGCATGGAAACAACTGACGAGATCACCGAGATGCCAATAGGCAATACCGAGCGAAAAATAGCCGTGGCTTGAATTGGGTGAAAGTTCAACAGCCCGATTTGCGAGCTTCAACGCGCGCAACAGAACATGTTGATCCGCCGAACCCGAGAACTCATACCGGTATTCGTTGACCAGAACGAGGGACAAACAGGCCCAGGCCTCGGCATGATGCGGGCTCAGTTCCGTTGCCTTTTCCAGCCCTTCCCGAACCTGCTTGTGCAATGCAGGTTCAAACTGCCGCCAGTACTGGTAAAATCGGGTGATGCATTCCTGAACATCAAGCCGTTCGCGCTGCTGGCTGTCAACGTTCCTGGATTTCCAGAGGAACAGGATGCCGTAGGGCTGGGCAATGGTCCTGACAACTTCATCCGCAATCAGATCACGAATTCCCGGCAGGTCTTCCCGGAGTTCGGTCCGGTCATAGATTTCCGCCCACAAAATTTGACCGGTATGGGCCTCCTGGAGAAAGGTCTCGATGACGATCCGCCCGGAAAAATGGGAGACAACCCCGAACAGGATGAAATCGGGATCGAAACCCCGCACAGATGTGTCCGAGTTTGAATTTGAGAAAGAATTCGAGAGTTCGGGGCCGAATACGTCGATTTCGGTAAAGCGTGTCAGGCCGACGACAAGATGCCGGACAAATCCTTGCGCAAAGCCGGGACAACCGGAGCAGTCTCCTTCCTCGTCGAAAGCGGCCACCACAATTTTGGGATTGGAAAATGTCTGAGACGCTGGAGGCGGTGCCGATATTGTCCGTGGCGTTTCGGTCTCTTCGAAAACGGGAACATACGTCCCCTTGGGAACGATAATCCGAACGGGGTCGCCTGCGCCCCCGGTCAAGTAGTATCGCTCCAGCGACCGTCTCAAACGACCGGCTTCAATCCTCACGATTGAATCCTGCGAAGGGTCAAAATCTGCTGGCCGGCCGAATACGGTGGTCGCAATCGTGTAGGCCTTGATCAAACTCTCACGGCCGGAAAGCGTTTCCTCGACGACAAACTTCAAAAAGTCCCGATTGCGATCCGAAGCGTCGAAATCTTTTGAGTTCAAAACCCTTTCAAGCGCATCTGCAACAACTTCATCGCGGATTGATTGAACTGCCTCCATAAGATTGTCCCCCGGAAAGCAAAGCATCGATCAAATTCAAAAAAGAAAATCCTGGAAGCAATCCAGACTATCTAACTGTGACGTACTTATGAACGGGTACCTTTGCGGTAGCATGACAAAAGTTGGATTGCCACGGTGGGCGTCAATGTCAGAGTATTTTGATACAAGGCAGACATTGCCCACAATGCGGGCACGGTTTCCCGAAGACACCGTTTTGATCGCAAGATTATACTTTGCCAACGAAGCCTTCCGGAGCTTGTGTGAAGATTTTTGCCTGGCGCTCGCGACGCTTTCCGCATTTGAAAAACGAACGGATGGCTCCAAACAAATCGAGATAGCCGAGTACAGGGGTCTCCTGAAAGAACTCGAAGCGGAGATACGGTTTGCCCTGAATCCCGCCCGGAGCGATCACTGAAACAATGCACGCTGCAACTGTATATTACGGTAAGTAACTCCGTCAAACTAGTATACTACCTAAAAGCCTTCCACTGTTCCGAACAGGATTGTCCCTATGGGGATCGCCAGTTCAGGGAGTTGCGGAAATGGCCAGGAAGCCGGGCAGGAAAAAGTCAGTCACCGAGAAGGCGGACAGCCAATCCATCGATCACCTGTTTTCACTGTCAGGAGGCAGGGCAGACCGCTGGCGTGACCTGAACGCCGCTGCGCGCGCCTGGGCTGAAGGGAGAGGAACGCAGGAGGCGGTCCAGGCCGCCTATGGCGAACTCGGTGTGCTGGAGGACTATTTCGCATTCCCCGGCAAATCGCTGATGGCAACGCTTGCCGAGCGCATTGAGGAAGGGTCCGCAAGCGGTACGGCCGATCTGGTTCGCAGATTGTCCGATTCCATTCTGACCCGGTCCTACAAGCATAATGCCGCCGAATGGGAAACCGCGGAACTGCTTGCGGATGCCCCCTCGGATCTGACGACATCGAATTTCGGTCATGCCGGCGGGCAGCGGCCCTATTTCGAAATGCTGCTTGTCTCCCCTGGCGGCACCGCCGCGTCGGATCGCCAGATCAGGGAAATCCGCAAGCTGCGCCGGCCCGAGGATCACTTTGTCTACGAGGGCGTACCGGTCAGCAGTTTCGAAGACGCCTTGTGCGCCATTCTCATCAATCCCGCAATTGCAGCCGTTACGATCTTCGACGGGTTTACCTTCTCTTCGCACCACAACGCTCCGATCCTTCGGGCGTTCCTGGCATCGGTCGGCTTTGACGAAGGCAAGGTCGATGCCGACGATGTGTCGCTAGCGCTTGCGGCGGCCCTCAAGAAAATCCGCCCGGACCTCGATATCTACCTGCTGACCGATCGTGCGGTGGAGCGGCTCTCCGGCGACCGCCGGACAGGCGTCATTCGCCGTGTGCTCTACGCGGTGGAGGAACTTCTGGAATTGCACCTTTCCGTACTCGAAGGCATCGCAGACCGTTACCGTACGCCGTTCTTCGACAACCTGAAGAGCTACGCCACCCGTCCGATCAGCACGTTCCACGCCCTGCCGATTGCCCGCGGCAAGTCCGTCTTCAAGTCGGACTGGATCCGCGACATGGGCGAGTTCTACGGCCTCAACATCTTTCTGGCCGAAAGCAGTGCCACGACCGGTGGCCTCGACAGTCTTCTGGAGCCGACCGGCAACATCAAGGAAGCCCAGGAAAAGGCAGCCCGGGCTTTCGGCGCCGATCACGTCTATTTCGTGACCAACGGCACAAGCACGTCCAACAAGATGGTGCACCAGGCGCTGATTGCACCGGGCGACATCGTCATCCTGGACCGGAACTGCCACAAGTCTCACCATTACGGACTGGTCCTGTCGGGTGGGCAACCGCTTTACGTGGAAGCCTTCCCGATGACGGAATATTCCATGTATGGAGCTGTGCCACTCAGGACGGTCAAGAAGGCGCTGCTTGACCTGAAGGCGGAGGGGAGGCTCGACCGGGTCAAGATGGTGGATCTCACCAACTGCACCTTCGACGGGCTCATCTACAACACCCGCCGTGTCATGGAAGAATGCCTGGCAATCAAGCCGGATCTCATCTTCCTGTGGGACGAGGCCTGGTTCGGGTTCGCAAGGTTCTCGCCGTTCCTGCGTCCGAGGACAGCAATGGGTGCAGCCGAAGCAATCGAAAACTGGATCGCCGATCCAGCCTCCGTCGAGGCCTACGAGGCGCAACAGAAGGCTCTCGGCAAGAACCCGTCAATTGAAAAGCTGCTTGATACGCGGCTCATTCCCGATCCCCGGCAGGTGCGGGTGCGGGTGTACCAGACAAACTCGACCCACAAATCCATGTCGGCCCTGCGGCAGGGGTCGATGCTGCTGGTCAAGGACGTCGACTATTCCACGGTCGAATCCCAGTTCCACGAGGCCGTCTTCACGCATGCCTCCACCAGTCCGAACCAGCAACTGATAGCGAGCCTCGACATCGCCCGCAGGCAGATGGAACTGGAAGGCTACGGGCTCGTCGCCAATGCCATTGAAATCTCGCTCAGCATTCGCAACAGCATCAACAATCACCCCGAGATCTCGAAGTACTTCAAGGTTCTCGGCGCCGACAAGATGATCCCGAAGGAGTTCCGGGCTAGCGGTTTCGAGGATTTTCTCGTGCCGGGGGTTTCGTGGAAGGACCAGGTCCAGAGCATGCACGACGACGAGTTCTGTCTCGATCCGACGCGCATGACGCTCGTCTGTGGCACTGCCGGTTACGACGGTACGGAATTCAAGAAGCTGCTGGCGGACGAGTACAGCATCCAGCTCAACAAGACCTCACGAAATTCGGTCCTGCTCCAGTCCAACATCAACAATACGCGCAGCGACATTGCCCACCTGATCCACGTGCTGCTTGAAATCACCCACAAGATCGAGCGGCGGCTTGCAAGCAGCGGCGATGTCGGCCGTGCCGCCTTTGCAGCCCGCGTCAAAACCCTGATGGAAGATGTTCCGGACCTCCCGAACTTCAGCCATTTTCACGAAGGTTACAGGAAGGACGCCGGCAAGAAGACCCCGGAAGGCGACATGCGCACGGCGTTCTTCGGGGCCTACTATCCGGAAGGGTGCGAATATGTCGGCCTCAACAGCGAGGAATGCGACAAGCGCCTGAAAAAAGGCCCGGAAATGATTTCCGCAAATTTTGTCATTCCCTATCCACCCGGCTTTCCGATCATGGTGCCCGGGCAGGTCATTACCCAGGAAACCGTGGACTTCATGCGCAAGCTCGATGTGAAGGAGATCCACGGGTACGAAAAGGATCGTGGTCTGAAGCTCATCAGACCGGAATTCGCCAGCAAGAAATCCGGAAAATAATCGGCAACCGGGAGAACACCTCAGTTCTCCCGGTTTGCCTCGCTTAGGAGACGGGGTAAGCGCAAATGTGGACCTATATTACGGAAACGCTTCAGGCCAATCCGCATGTCGCGATCTTTTTCACGCTCGCGGTCGGCTATTGGATCGGCGCACTCAGGTTCGGCACATTCAGCCTCGGTGCAGTCACCGGAACGCTGCTTGCCGGGGTGGTCATCGGGCAGATCGGAATCGAGATCTCCGGACAGGTGAAATCGATCTTCTTCATCATGTTCCTGTTTGCAGTCGGCTTCGGTGTCGGGCCGCAATTTGTCCGCGGGATTGCAACGGACGGCCTGCCGCAGGCCCTGTTCGCGGTCGTCATATCGTTCCTGTGCCTGGCCGTCGTCTACATCGCAGCCGTCGTCGCAGGCTATGGCCCTGGCCTTGCCGGTGGTCTGCTGGCCGGTGCGCAGACCATTTCCGCCTCCATCGGGCTGGCAACGGATGCCATCAACAATTCGGGCATGACACCCGAAGAGGCAAAAGCCCAGACGGATCTCATTCCGGTGGCCTACGCGATCACCTATCTTTTCGGTACGATCGGCACCGGTTGGGTTCTGGCTTTCGTCGGGCCGAAACTGCTCGGGGTCAATCTCGAGGAAACATGCAAGCGGTATGAAAGAGAAGTGCTAGCAGGCGGCTCGAAGGAGACCAGCCTGATGAGCGCCTGGCGGACCCGGGAACTGCGGGCCTACCGCCTCCGCGAGGACGGTGTCGCCGTCGGCAAGACCGTGAAGCAGGCTGAAGGCATGGCCGACGGAGAGCGCATCTTCGTTGAACGCCTGCGGCGCAACGGTGAAATCATGGATTTCACGCCGGATACGGTTCTGGAGGCCGGCGATGTCGTGGGCGTTTCCGGACGCCGCGAAGTGCTCGTCAACGTGCTTGGCCAGGGCGAGGAGGTCGAAGACCGCGAGCTTCTCGATATTCCGGTCGAGGCCGTCGATGTTCTCATCACCAACAAGGAACTGGATGGACGCGATCTGATCTCCATCGCCAAGGAGCCGGAGAGCCGGGGGATTTACCTGAGTTCGATCAAGCGCGGATCCATGTCTGTCAACATCCCGGTCATGCCGAAAACGGAAGTGCACCGGGGTGATATCGTCCGGATCTCCGGCTCGAAGGCCAATGTCGATCGGTTCGTGAAAAAATTCGGCTTCGCTGACCGGCCGCAGACGATAACCAACATGATCCTGGTCGGCCTGTCGATCCTTGTCGGTGGTCTGGTCGGTGCGGCAGTGCTGCCGGTCGGTGGGGTGCCGATCACGCTCAGCACGTCAGGCGGTGCACTGATCGCCGGCATCATTGTCGGCTGGTTCCGCACGGTCAAACCGCAGATCGGCAACATTCCCTCGCCAACTCTCTGGTTCATGAACTCCGTCGGCCTGAACGTCTTTATTGCGGTGGTCGGTATCAGTTCCGGGCCCACCTTCATCTCGGGGCTGAAGGAAGCAGGGTTCGGTCTGTTCTTCTGGGGGCTTTTTGCAACCGCAGTACCCATGCTGCTGGCACCCTGGATCGGCAAATACGTCTTCAAGTTCGACGATGCCATCAACCTCGGATGTTGCGGTGGTGCCCGCACATCGACGGCCTCTGTCGCCATGGTCGGAGAAGTGGCGAAGAGCGACGTCCCGATGCTCGGCTACACCGTGCCCTATGCCGTCAGCAACACGCTCCTGACCCTGTGGGGTCTGGTGATCGTGCTCCTGATCATGTGACGGGAAACGAAGTCGACAAATTGCGGTCACCCGGTTCCGGACCGGGTGGCCGTTTTAATAGGACGGGCGGGACAACCGCCGGGAAATTGCGCTTGAAGTCAGAGAGGAAACCAGGCGTTTTCTGGGGGTGGAACGATGGAACTGATCAAGTCCTTTTTCGATGCGTCCTCGATCAGCGTGCTCTTCGTATGCGTCGCAATCGGATTCGCGATTGGCCGTATCAAGGTTGGAGGCATCCCGATTGGCGGCATTCCGGGAACGCTCTTTGCGGCAATTCTCGTCAGCCAGGTCGGTGTCGAGGTTGACAACAACATCAAGACGCTTGCCTTCGCGCTCTTCATCTATTCGCTTGGGTACGTCAGCGGTCCGAGTTTTGTCGCGAGCCTTGGCCGCAGCACGCTGAACCTCGTGTATCTTTCGCTGGTATCGAGTTTCCTGATCTTCGGGACGATCTGGGGGCTGTCCCAGATATTCGGCCTCGACAAGGGAACGGCTGCGGGCCTGCTCGCCGGAGGGATCACCGAATCCGCAGCGGTCGGAACCGCGACCGAGGCACTGGCCAGCCTGGCGCTGCCGGCGGAAGAGATAAGGGCGATGCAGGCCAATATCGGCGTTGCCTATGCGATCACCTATCTTTTCGGGTTCACCCTTGTCGTCTTCTTCGTCAGCGTCATTGCCCCCAGGATGATGCGCATCGACCTCAAGACCGAAGCCGCCAGCTATGCGACGTCTCTCGGCGCCAGCGAGGAAGAGCTTGGCCCGACCCAGGAAACAGCCATCCGGGGCATCGTTGCCCGAGCCTTTCAGGTGACCCGGGCGGAGGCAGCGGAGATCGACGTTGAAAGTTTCGAACATCAGTTCAAGGGTTTCGTCACGATACAGCGTGTCGTCCGGCGAGGACGCGTTCTGGAGGCTGCAAAGGACCTGAAGCTTGCGCCCGGAGACCGTGTCGCGCTTTTGGGACGGCTCGATCACTTGCTGGAAGCCGGTGCGTTTCTAGGCGAGGAGACGACGGACTTGCGGGGGCTCGATATCGTCGGCGAAACACGGACGGTCGTTCTCACCAACAGCGACTTCGTCGGTGAAACCATCATGTCGGTTCGGGCCAGGATCGATCCTGACTCTCGCAGAGGTGTCCACGTCGTCAAGATTACCCGATCGGGACAGGTGCTGACACCCAGGCCAAGGGTCAAGCTGGAAGCCGGTGATGTCGTCAGTCTCTACGGCACACCGGAAGCGCTCGACAATGTGGTGCCGCACGTCGGTTATGCGGTCGAGCAGGGCATCGCGGTCGATTATGTCTATCTTGGCCTCGGCATGATCACCGGTATCCTGATCGGAATGATCACAGTCAATATCGCCGGAGCTCCCGTTGCGCTCCACACGGGGGGAGGCTGTCTGATCTCCGGTCTGCTGTTCGGCTGGCTCCGGTCGCGGCACCCGACATTCGGCGGCCTGCCGCCGGCGACCGCCCTTCACCTGCGCGACTTCGGCCTTGCGATTTTCATCGCCTGTGTCGGGCTTGGAACGGGACCGCAAGCCTGGGCGCTTCTGAAGGAACAGGGCATTCTGCTCCCGGTCATGTCCTTCATCGCGGTTCTGGTTCCGATGATCGCGTCGATGTATTTCGCGCGGTATGTCCTGAAGCTGAACCCGGCGGTGATCTGCGGCGCCTTAGCGGGTTGTTTCACCTGTACGGCGGGATTGAATGCTGCGGTGCAGGCGGCGGAAAACGAAACACCGGTCCTTGGCTACACGGTGCCTTACGCGATCGCGAACGTTATTCTGACACTGCTCGGGCCGGTTATCGTACTCACAGTTTGAGCATTGCCTGGTCGGAGCGTTTCACTTTGACGCCGGAACGCACAGAACCGGCCCTGAAATCGAAAGTCGGCCGGTGCCTTTGGGAGCGCCGGCCGTTTTGTCTCAGGCCGTAATCGTCTCGCCTTTCGAGGCCTGATAGGCCTGGACGTAGCCACGTGCGATCGTTCTGACGGCACGGCCGATCTGGGAATAGGCTTCATCGTTGAGATTGGCGAAGGACACACGTGCCGACCAGTTGGGCGCCGCGAAACCTGAGCCGTTCAACAGCACGATGCCATGGTCTTCCGCAAGCCGGAATGGAATGTCGAGCGGGTGGATGTTCTCCTTGACCCAGGTCACGACTTCTTCGCCCACATATTTGCGGAGCCAGAATTCGAAGTCGATGATGCCGTAATAGTGGTCGAAATAGATGCCGGGGTTCGACTCGATCCCCATGCCTTCGACAAGGTTCCTGAACCGTTTGACGCAGATCGCGATGCAGGCGTTCTGGTAGATCTTTTCCTTGTCGACCATTTCGACGAGACCGAACAGCGTCATCATCACCTGCTGCGGCAGGGAAAGACCGGCCGTGTGATTGAGCGCCACGTCGCGGCTGTCGGCAACGATCCGGTCGATGAATGTCAGCTCGCGAGGCTTTGGCGTCATCGGCTTGTAGCGTTTGTCGAGCAACTGCTGGATCTTTTCCGGATGGGCCTTGATCTTTTCGTCGAAGATATTGTCCTGTGCGACGGCGATCACGCCGAGGCGCCAGCCCGTGCAGCCGAAATATTTGGAATAGGAATAGACCCCGATCGTGTTGCGCGGCAGATGGCCGAGGACCGATTCAAAGCCTGGAACAAAGGTACCGTACACATCGTCGGTCAGGATTATGAGTTCCGGCCGCTTGGTGTTCACGAAATTGACCAGCCTGCGGAGGGAATCCGGATCCATGGCCGCGGCGGAAGGGTTGCCGGGGTTGACCAGGAAAAGTGCCTTGACCTTCGGATCTTCCAGGACCTTGAGATCCTCCTCCGTGAACTGGAACTTGTCCTCCTGTTCCGCATTCATCCGGACGATGTGAAGGCCATAGTCCTCGAGCTCCGGCATCTCGAGGTAGGGGGTGAAGATCGGCGTGCCGAGTGCGATCGTGTCGCCGTCGTTCAGGAGACGCTGGTTCTTCAAGGCCTTGAAGATGTAGCACATGGCGGCGGTGCCGCCCTCGACCGGATAGAGATCGAACTTTACGTCGGGCCGGTGCCCTGCACACATCGACCACATGAGGTATTCGTGCGTGATGATCTCGTTGTGATAAAGGGCCCGGTCGGGCACGGGATAGTTGTCGCCGATAATGGAATCGGTCAGTTCGTGCATGAAGGCATCCGGTTCGAAGCCGAATTTCTCGATGGCAAAATCGACCGCATCGGACAAGGTTTGCGCAGGCGGTACGCCTTCTTCTTCCACCCAGCTTTCAAGCTGGATTTGAAGTTGTTTCTTGACCCATTTCTTGAAGCGCAGGTGTGACCCGTCACGAGGCGGCATGCCACCGACCCCGGCTTCCGGGTCGTAGTAGGAGCGCTTGGATTCCGTCAGGGCGAACTGGCCCAGCAGAAAGAAGGCTTCCCGTGCCCTTGTCGCAATCCAGTTCGGGTTGCCGCGTCCTGCATTCAGAAAAGCCCTGGACGACTTTTCGGAGCCTGAACGTGCGAGCTTGATGAGTTCGTCCTTGATTTCAAACGGGCTGAGATCCGACAAACTGTCGAAGTAATCCCTGGTCAGCATGTGCATTCCTCCGCTGGTTTACAATGAAATGAATAGTGCGGCATTCCTCCATGCTGGCGGAGGAAAGAGGTGGCGGGCGTCAAACAGCCCCAAAATGAGTTAGCGACACTTACCGTGCCTCAAGCAGGGCCGTCTGCAGGGCGTACTGCAAGCCGGATGCGCCAAAATCTCAAATCCGGAAACTCGGCTGCACCCGGCAGAGAACGAGAGGCGGTTCGAAACTGGGCGCGTGGCCAAGCACAAACGAATTTTCGAGGTACTGCATTGTAGATACCCAACCGCAGAGCTCTCAATTTACACAAGTCGGAACGACGAACGGGGAATGTTCCCTCTCGTATTCGAGGACACATTACGAACCAACGGCGCGCACTCGTTCAAACTCGTTGATCGCAGCGAAAAACTAGAGCAACATTTTGTTTTTGTTAGCACATTTCCCTAGGTATGAACAAGGGAATTTTCTTAATTCCGCTGCGGCAGCGTGCTGAATCTGGAATGGCAAGAGCGTGGCTGCCGGGCAGCTTTTTGCTCAAATCTTATCGATGGGCCGACCCTGACGGCAAGGTTACTTCCCGGAGATCGCATGGAAAGCAGGTGCGCTGGCAAGACTACACGGAGTCGCAACCTTTGCCAGGACAACTATGAATATTTAACCTGTAACAGACAGACTGGCCCCATGACCAGATCGACTGCGACGCTGATAACTGTCATCGCCGGTTTCTTTGCCATAGCCGGGCCGATCCTGCTGTCGCTTTATCTTGCCGCGCAGCAGGCAGAAACCCGCGAACGGGAACACGTGCTTGGCTTCGCAAGAGATGTCGTCGGCCGGTCGGACCGTGCTGCGGAACAGTTTTTCACAGCCTTTGAACGGCTCATGCAGTCAGCGGGAGAGGACCCTTGCAGTGCAGGTCAAGTCTCGAAAATGCGCGAAATTGATCTCGGATCGAGCTATCTTCAGGCGATCGGATTTGCAACCGGCAACAAGCTTGTCTGTTCGTCTTTGGGCAGCGGAACCGCCGTCCAGCTCGAGCTTGGTCTGCCGGATATCATAACGACGACCGATACCTCAGTCAGGACAAATGTAACTTTTCCCTTTGCTCAAGGAATTGAATTTACGGTCGTTGAAAGGAAGGGGTATACGGCAATCATCCACAAGGACCTGCCGATCGACGTATCTACGTCTGTTCCAGACATTTCGCTCGCTACCTATACGCCCGACAACTTGCAAACCAGGAGTACTCGCGGAGACATCAAGCCGGAGTGGCTTAGAATTGTTGGGGCTGGTGAGGAGGTGAGCTTCATAGATGACGAGTTTATTGTTGGAATAGCCCGCTCCGACAAATATGCCACAATAGGGCTTGCAGCATTACCAGTGCGGCATATGGCTGACAGCGCTAGAAGCGGCGCAATGATCCTTGTTCCTATCGGATTTTTGGCGAGCGTAATTTTGGTCTGTGTCATCCTCTATACGGTGAAGATCCAGCAATCCATGCCTTCTGTTCTCAAGGTGGCACTTAAGAAAAAAGAATTCTATCTTGAATATCAACCAATTGTTGACTTGAAGACGGAGCAGTGGGTCGGAGCAGAAGCGTTGATACGTTGGCGCCGGCCAACCGGAGAGCAGGTGCGTCCGGATCTCTTCATTCCGATTGCCGAAGAATGCGGATTGATGCCCCAACTTACCGCTGAAGTCTTCCGGCTTTTCACGGCAGACATGGCCGGCATCTTCTCCAGGTTTCCGCACTTCCACGTCGGGCTCAATCTCTCGCCTCAAGACATCCAGTCGCCGGAAATTGTCGGTCTTTTCGAAGATCTTGCGCAGGCAACACATGCCAAGCCGGGAAACATTATGCTGGAACTCACCGAGCATGGCCTACTGCAGGAGGAGCATGTCTCAGAAATTCTAATCGGTCTTCGGTCAAAAGGGGCCGCAGTTGCGATTGATGACTTCGGCACGGGGTATTCCAGTCTGTCTTATCTTGAAACGTTCACCTTGGATTATCTGAAGATCGACAAGTCTTTCGTTGACAAAATAGGCATGCATGCTGCCGCAAGCCAGGTTGTTCCACATATCATCGAGATGGCGAAAGACCTGAAACTCAAGATGATTGCCGAAGGGGTGGAAACAGAAACGCAAGCGCAATATCTGCGTTCGCAAGGTGTCGAATTTGCTCAAGGATGGCTCTTTGGCAAACCGATGGACGCTTCATCCCTGGTCTCATATATCGGCAAGACGCGAAGTGCCGCAGCCTGAACTTTTCGAAAAAAGTCTCTTCCATCACAGCATTTGCAGCGGATTTGGCTACTCAACACCGAGAGATTTATATACGATTTAAACCAATGCCTTCCGCAGCAAGGGCAGATTGCAAACGCACATTTTTAAACGAGAGCGCGTTCGTTTCTGGTTGGGAGTATCGAATGAGCGAAGGAATTCACGAACTGGCTCCACATCATGTTCCCGGATTTCTGCCGTCAGCCGACGGCAGCGATCCGCTGATGACGGTCACGATCGTATTTCTTGTCGGCCTCGTGATTTTACTTGGAAATTTCTATCTGTATCTGCATTCGCTGCCGGAGAGAATGTCACACAAGCAGGGGCACATACAGTTTGAGGTTGTCGCGATCCTGTGTCTGCTGGCTCTTTTCACCCACAATCAGATTTTCTGGGTCGCGGCGCTTCTGCTGGCCTTTGTCACAATTCCGGATTTCAGAACACCTATCGAATCCATTGCCGGTTCGCTCGGAAAACTCGCCGAAGGACAATCCCGATCTGGCGTTGGAGAACGTGCTTCTAAGTCCGAGACACCCCCGGAACCTGAGGAAATAGACCCGGCGTCATCTGAACGAGAGACAGATGATGAAAAGTTCGCCGAAACGTCAACTGGGTCGAAGGCCGTTTAAATGTTTGAATTTTTGTTCTGTTCCCTACTGACGATCCTGCCCGATTACCTGTACCGCCGGTATGGTCAAGGCAAGCGCATCGGTTATGAAATAACGATCTATTCCGTCTGGTACGAACTGAGATACGGCATCGTCACCTGCCTCATGCTGACGGTATCCCTCATTACCCTGATCTTCTATTTTCACCCGACATCGCAAAGCGCGGTCGCTGCCTTCCGGACGATCACCATTCTGCCCGAGGGATCGGGGCGTGTCACCGAGACCTACATCCCGATCGGCCTGGAAACAGAGGTCAAGGAAGGCGACCCGCTTTTCAAGCTGGACAGCAATCGCGAGGAAGCCGCCGTTGAGACGGCCGAGCAGCAGATAGTTGAAATCAAGGGACAAATGTCCCTGGCTGAAAATGAACTGTCCATCGCGGTTGCGCAGGTTGAACAATCCACCGCCGATCTGAAACAGGCGCAGGATGAACTCGATACCAGGCAGGAACTTTTCGACCGGAACGCCAACGTTGTTTCCGAACGGGACATCGAAAAGCTGCAGAACGAAGTCGACGCGCGGTCGGCAGCCCTGCAGGCAGCCGAAGCGAACAAGGACCTGATCGAGACCAAGATCAACGTCTCCCTGCCGGCGCAGCTCAAGACCGCGGAAGCCCGTCTTGCATCGGCCGAAGTCGAACTTGCCAAGATGACGGTTTACGCAGGCGTCGACGGCACCGTAACGCAATTCGTCCTGCGTCCCGGCGACGTCGTGAACCGCTTCATGCGCCCCGCGGGCATCCTGATCCCGGCCGATGCGCAGCGGGAACGTATCGTCGCCGGCTTTGGCCAGATTGAAGCCCAGGTCCTGAAGCCCGGAATGGTCGGCGAGGCTTTCTGCGGCGCGGTTCCGTTCACGGTTATTCCGCTGGTGATTACGGATGTCCAGGACCAGATTGCTTCCGGGCAGGTCAATGCAAGCGGAGAACTCTTCGATGCGACCCAATCGGATCAGTCCGCCACGATCACGACCGTGCTCGAACCGCTTTATCCGGATGGATTGAAGGACTTGCCTCCCGGCGCGGTTTGCATCGTCAACGCCTATACGAACAACCACGACCGTTTGAATTCGGGAGAACCTATCGGAACACTTAAGTTCGTTGCGCTTCATGTGATCGACACCGTGGGTCTCGTTCATGCGCTTATTCTTCGCATGCAGGCTGTGCTCTATCCCATCCAGACACTTGTCCTCACCGGGCACTGAACAGAGGGAGACGGACCATGAGGAAAACAAATTTGCTCGACGGCGGACATGTCGATGCGCCGGCCGGGGACGATAGTCTGATGGCGTTGCCGCATGTCCTCCTCGACCTGCCGGGCAACCCGGCATCGATTGAAAATCTTTGCAGGTCGAGCGATGTCTTCCGGGACATTTGCGAGGATTATTGCCACTTCCGGATCATACTGAACTCGATCGAGGAGAAGGCGGAAGGCATGCTCTCGAGGGAAGTCGAGCGGTACCAGTCGTTTGTCGATAACGCGGCATCTCATATCCTGAACGCAATCGACGTCGCCGATCCCAACGAGAACGTTTCATGATTAGATTGAACCAGACCGGCCGGACCCTTCGGGTTCACGTTCGGCGGACGCTCGCCTTGTCGTGCCGCTCGCCCATAACCCCGCCATGGGCTTCACGACCCTTCGCGCAGTCCTCTCGCCTGACGACAAACAGAAGGCTCCAAGCTAATAGTTAAACGCTTTAGGATCCTCCCTATTCCAATTTCGGGAAATGAAGTGCCGTAGCCGGAATTGCTCCCGAAGGTGGTGCCTCGGATTGATTGTGTGACCACGGACCGGTTGTCCTTCGAAGCAACCGGACGAATAAAAACCCCAGGCCGATGGCCCGGGGTTCAGTCAGTTCGCTTTGCGAAAAAGTGGATTCCGATTTTACGCAAAAAGACGTGCGCCAAAAAGGAGATAAAGCGTGTCGCGTGAATTCAAATGAACGCGACACGCTTTAGAAAGTGCGCTGCATCCGGAAGGTGCCGTAGAGCTCGTAGCCATCGCTCAAGCCGGAGGAGCTGCTGAAATCGACGTCGCGATACTGGATTTCCGGGCCCATTATGAAACCTTCCACCGGTTCCCAGACCACGTTGGCGGTCGCGGACCATTGGGTGAAGTCATAAGCTGCAGTACCACCTTCGACTGTATGGTAACCGCCCTCGATGTTGGTTTGGATCGTGTCCGTCAGACCGAGGTTGACGCCGCCGAAGATATTGAGGGTCTTTGTTGTCTCGGTGCTGGTGCCGTTCCAGACGGCGTCCGTGATGCGGCTGTTCCAGCCCGTCGAGCCATAACCGCTTGCGCCGTCCGTATAGACGGCTTGCAGTGCAACGCTGCCGCCCTGTGCAAGGCCACCGAACTTGACTTCCACGCCCGCGCCGATTGCCCAGCCGAGTTCGTCCTCGCCGTTGCCGGTGACGCCGTTATAGGCCGCGTTCGGGTAAACCTGGTGCAGGGCGCCCATGATCTGCGCCTTGCCCCAGCCCTGGCTGACGTCCAGAGCGGCGATGAAGTCCGGCATGCGGGTGCCGCCATAACCGACGGTGCCGCCGTTTAGGCCGACGCTGGTTGCGCGTCCGGCATTGTCTTCAACTGCCAGTGTCGTGCTGAAGCCGTTGCCGAAGGCGAAGGTGTAGGCGGCCTGGTTGATTTTCCGGTCCGAATAACTCTCGATCTGTGCATCGAAGGCATAACCGGTGAAGAAGTCGAAATTAGATCCGTTGCGGCCTGCCAGCAGACCGCCCCACTGAATATAGGCCCGTTCCAGGGTTGGCGAGGAGGTGTCGTTTGTCTGGGTGATGTAGGATTCGATATAGGCACGCAGCGTTCCGAATTCCGTCGCCGTGCGTGCATCGAGGAAAAGATATCCGCGCGAGCGCCACTGGTAGCCATCGCTGTCCCTGTCACCCCAGGCATTCTCCGCCTCGCCGAAATTGCGAACGCGGAATTCGGTGCGCACACGGCCACCGACGCGCAGGCAGGTCTCAGTCCCGGGAATGTAGTAGAAGCGGGCGCCGTAGGCATCGCAGATGCGAACATAATCGACAGGCTCGGGTGCGACCGGCAGGTCGGCGGCAGAAGCAGAGCCAGCCGCCGCGACTAGCGCGGCGAACGTACCGAGTTTAGCAAGGCGGGACATTTGACATGCTCCAGGGTGGGAAAACTTTAACTCAGTTTTCCCTGCTTCGCCCCGATATGCAATTTTGAATTGACGTATATTGTGACCTATAGCCAATTTCCGTTGCGTCTGTTGCAGGATTGCCGCGCACGAAGGGTCTCTCCTTCCGCCTCAGTTCCTCCATTGCGGGCTGCATGTGCCAATGCCGCTTAGTTGAGATTCGGCAGCGGCGGCACGATGTCGTCGACGTTCAGTTCAAGCTTCATCAGATTCAGAAGCGGCATCGGCTCCTTGGTCAGGTTCGACATGATCGTCAGGTTGAAGGACAGAAGGCCGTTTTGCCGCGAGGGCGCATAGGCCTGCGACCAGTCCTGGATCGCCGCGCTGAGCGTCTTCACCAGATCGGCGATTGGTGGCGGCGTGCCGCCCGCAGTTCCCGGCACCGTCACCTGCATCGGAGGAAGCACGGCGACGGGGATCGTCACCGCCATGCCGTTGAGACCGCTGGTGAAGGCAAAGGAATAAGCGACGTCGAACTGAATGGTCGTGACGCCCTTGAAGCCGCCCTCGAAGAGCGCGGTGAAAAGTGCGGTCAACTGCGCGTCGAGCGATCGCTGCGCCTGGCCGCCGCCGGGCGAGCCCAGCGTTGCAATGTCGACCGGCTGGGCCGTGGAGATCGTCGGGTGGTACGGATTGCCGAAGGACACCGACGGCGTCTGATAGACGAACGGCGTGTTGATCTTGCCGCCCACATCCTCGTTCTGGGTGAGGTAGATGACCGAGATCGCATCCTGCTGATCGAGGATCTGCAGGCCCGGAAGCAGAACCTTGCGTGCGGCGATGCCCTGCAGCACAGCTCCTTCGGCCCACGCGCCTTCGCCGTTCTGATAGGCGTAGGCATAGATGCCCTTGGCCTCATCGGTCAGTGCCGGGACGAGGATCTGCGTGTAGTCTTCGATCCTGACTTCGGGGTCTCCGGTGAGTTCGGCCGGCGGGGCGCCGTCCATGGAGGTGAGCGTCACCACCCAGGCGGTCACGTCGTCGCCGCCGGACTTGAAGGTCTCCGTGTTCTCCTCGATGTAGAACTTGTAACTGCCGGTCGATGTCAGTGCCCGTTTGCCGGAGACCATCTTCAGGCTGCCGGCATTGCCGCCTTCCGCAGCCTGGCCGGTGCCGGACGCCTGCGTGGTGATGTCGGTCGCCATCTTGAGGAAGGCTCCAAGCGCCAGTGCAGCGTCGTCGATCTTCTTCTGGTCCGTCGTGGCGGCGCTGATCTGGGGCACATTCGCGTTGATCAGTTCGACCATTGCCTGCTGACTGACGATGAACTGGGCAAGGCCCTGGAAGGCATCGGTGAGCGCTTTGAGCCTGGCACTGCCGCTGTCCATGACGTTGTAGAGCACGGTCGCGTAGACGCGGTCCTGCGGATAGTGGAAATCCAGGCTGTAGGTCAGGCCATAGCTCCACTGGGTGAGGTCGGAGAGTTTTGCGGCCGCCGGATGGGTCGGAACCCCGGTCTGGGCTTCCATTCGTGGCGTCGACGGGAACCCGCGCAGCAGGATCGGCACCTTGAACGACCCGAGCTCGCCGGCGAGCGGTGCGAAGGCATCGTCCACCGGCGACAGCCAGCTGGACGCATAATAGTTGCCTTCGACCCCGGGCACCGCCGCGATCTGATGCTCGAGGGCCGCACCCGCATAGCGCAGGTCCAGGTCGATCTCGTCGACGACCGTGCCGTCGACCTTGAGCACCTGCGGCGCCTGCAGCAGGAAGGTAATCGGCTGGTTGGCGCCGTCCGCAAGCGGCATCTTGGGTGAAGTCAGCGTGACCAGGCTGGCCAGCTTCTGCGGATCGCTCACCCATTGCAGATTGCCGTAGAGCTGCGGTGTCTTCTCGTCCGGATTCTGGGGGATCCGGGCCGACACGTCGGCGCCGAAGCTGACGGCAGCGCGGGTGGTGTAGAGGTTCGACAGGCGCTCCAGCAGGCTCTGCCGAAGAGCTTCGCGCGCGGAGGCAAGCCGGGTGCCCGGCTGGCCCTGGTAGACCTCCGCCATCAGGTTCGAGGCGACGCCGGCGAGCATTTCCTTCTGTTCGGTCAGAGCCTTCAGGAAGCTGTCGACGTTAACTGGCTTGTTGCTCGCGCGAGCATCGATCACCAAGATCGAGGAAGAGTATTCCGGCGACAGGATCGTGTCGAAGAAAGCGAAGAACTCCTTCACCCAGCTGTCCGCATCGATCCCTGAGAACGCCTTGGCTGCAGGCTTGGTGGTGAACGTGTTCGTCGCCGGATCGTAGTCCTGAAGCGCACTATATGGATAGATGTCGACCGTCCGCGTGATCAGCGTGTTCGACACGGGTTCGGGCGCAAAGATCTCCGGCTTGCCGGGATCCGCCACGGTGAAGCCGATGCCGGTGTCCGATCCGGCCTGTCCCAGGCGAACCGCCCAGACGGCGGCCTGGGTCACGCCTGCGCCGGTGGCGTAGCGGTTTGTACCGGTGGCAACCGTGAGTGTGTTCTGGCCCTGGACCGAGAGCGTTTCCCTCAAGGCCTCGGCAAAGCTCGCCAGGACGTTGCCGTCCCCGGGGAGGCCATCCACCGCAGAGCCGACATCGGCAAGCGGGGCAACCGTGCTCCGGGCGGTGCGGACACCCGGAATGGCTGCGAAATCGCCTTCGGCGACGCCGCTTGTTCTTGTCAGGATCAGGTCGAGACCCAGCTCGAAGACTTCGGCAGCGGGCACTTTGGATTTCTTGTCCTGAACGGTCATCGTGAAGGCTGTCTTGCCGTCGAACTTGTCAACAGGGCTTGGCCCGGTCTGCGTGGTCAGGAAGCTCTGGATTGCCGTCAGCCAGGCTGCCAGCGTCGCTGCGTTCGAGGCAGGCAGGATCTGTGCCTCGGGCACCGGAACGGGGTCGGGCAGCAGCGTGGTTTCGACACTGAAGCCGAGGCCGCTCGGATCGGCGATCTGGTTCAGGATCGACGTCACCGTCTGCAGGCCGGCCCGCGCCTTCGCCTTCCACCCGTCCGACTTGTCGTTGACGTCGGGCAGATAGGGTTGCGGGTCGAAGGAAGCCTCGACCGTGATGACGAAATCGTCGCTTACAGGACTGGTGTCGCCGACCGTCCAGTGGGTGCTGATCGAGGGCCACTGCGCGACGCCGATCACCAGGTCGGTGTAACCGGTGAGGCTGGCCCTGCCGTTCAGCTTGCCCGCGGCAGTCGTGGTCTCGTCGATGTCGGAAACCATCTTGTTGCCGAAAACGTCGTTCCAGCCGAATTCAAGCTGCAGCAAGCGGCCGTTGGCATCGTAGGGATTGTCGCCGGCAGGACGCGACTTGGCGAGATCGACATAGGGGACAGATGTCTCGTAGACCAGATCGTCCTCGGGCGTCATCTCGCGGGCGAAGCGGATCTTGTCGTTGGTCTGCTGTGTCGTCTGGCCCTGCTGGGACAGCGGCAGGCCGAGGTTCGAGGCTTCGAAATCGGCGTTCGCCGCGACCCGGTAGGCCAGTAGCGTATAGTCGTTCAGAAGGTAGCTGGAGGCATAGTCCGGGTTCTTCGGATCGTCCGGAATAGCCGGCAGACCGTCGCGGAGAGCCGTGACCGGCTGTGCTCCCGGCGCCTGCGACCCGTGCTGGGCCAGGGGCCCGGTCATCAGCGAGACCTGCCCACCGGAAGCCAGGAGATCCGGAACTGCCGCATTGCTGCCTGCAAGGGCGAGCGTCGAGGTTCCGTAGTAGTCGGCGATTGACTGCAGCGTGGTGCCGCCGGGCGAGGTGCCGACGTTGCGGTCGACGCCGGGCAGGCGGATCGCCGTTCCGACGGGCAGGCCGTCCGTCCAGTACGCCGCCGGAATGCGCGGGTTGGCGTCCTTGATATCCTGCTCTGTCATCGCGAAATAGCTGGCGATCTGACTGAGGCTGCCGCCAGGGGCCGATCCGTCATAAGGAACCTGGTAGACCGCATTGGCCAGTTTCAGGACAGCTCCCGCGGTCAGGCCGATCGGGGTCTGCGTGGTCTCGAGCAGCGATACAAGGGTCGAGTTGTAGCGCCCGACGATGCCGCTGAGGCTTTCGCCGCCGGAGACCTGATGGCTGAGAAGGGTGCTCTTGGTCTTGGCCACCACATTGGTTTCGGACGTGTCGATCGGATCGCCCGTCGCAACCGCATTCATCCAGGGCTGCAGGCGCACGCCGGGCTGGTACTGGACGATCAGGTTCAGCTCTGCCTCGCCCTTGTCGTTGAATGCCTCGTCCGGCAGGCCGTCCTTGCTGGCGTCGTCGTAATAATAGAGGAAGAAGCCACCGTTCCGGGTGATGCTTGCTTCCCACAAGAGACGGATCAGGTCCGTCGGCTTGTTCAGAAGGTTGGCCGGTGCCGGCGCTGCAAACGCCTGTGTGCCGACACCTGCGGGCGGACGTGTCGTGGTCGAGAGGTTCGACTGGGAGATCCCGAAACTGACGGCCGGTCCCACTTCGGCGCGCAGGACTTCCCCTGTGCTCTCGCTGGCGGTCTGGAAGCCGACGGCGAGGGAGGCGAAGGCACTGTCCTCGGTGACATACTGTACGATCCGCTCGAGGATCACGGTATCCTCGGCGCTGGCGCCGGTGATTTCGTATGTGTTCTTCTGCGCGTCAGACGCCTGCGCGCCTCCGGGCAGTTTCTTGACCACGAAGCGTATGCTGGAGGCCCAGCCGAAAACCTGCATGTCGGCATCGACTGGCAACCCGGTCGCCTGGTCCGTCGTGACTGTCTGCAGCGTAAAGGCAGGGCTCGGCTGATTGAGCAGACTGCTCTGGTCGGTTCCGAGCGACGACAGGCTGACCATGGACGCCGGCAACGGCCAGATCCGCGGTACCGCATCGTCCAGGACCGGCCCGTTCGGGAACGGCACCGGCGCCAGGCTCTGCCAGAGGATCGACGACGACAGCGGATAGCGTGCAGGTTCCTGGCCCGCCTTGGCCGAGGCCGCAATGCTTCTTGGGCCTGCGGCAAGAACGCTGTTGCGGCAATAAGTGTCGATGGCCTTCAGCCGCTGATAGTTCTCGTCTCCGTCCGGTTGCTTGTCGTCTGGCGGAGTGATCACGAACGAAAGCTCCGACACGCCGCCGGCAAACGACATCCAGGGAACGGACCCCTGGTCTGTCAGGGTGAGGGACAGCGGGCTCGCCGGCAGCACCTCGATGCCGATCTGCTGTCCCGTCAGGGCATAGAGCCCGGCAAAGTCCGGCAGGGTCAGTGTGCCGTTGTCGTCGGTCACCCACATGCCCTGTTGCTTCGGGGTGATCTTCTCGGTCGGGAGCCTCAGCCCGTGCAGATAGTAGCGTGAGCTCATGCCCGAGAGGTGGCTGATGGCGCCGGTGCGCTGGGCCTCGGCGAGGAGAACGCTGACCGGGAACTGCGGCAGGTAAACGAGGTCCAGCACCGTGTCCGCGCCCGCCTCGAAGAGGCCCGCGACATCGCCGTTTGCGGTTCCGACCGGGTTCTGGATGTCACCCCTCGGGACGCCGGCAAGATCCTGCACGGTGAGCCCGTGCCCGGCTGCGACGCTGGCGAGCGTATCGCCGGACGTGACCGTATATCCGTGCGGGGGCAAGGTCAGCGCGCTGAGCGGCAGCAAAAGGTCGGCGCGCGTCAGTATGTCGGTTCCGGCCAGCATTTCGGCGACGGTCGCTGTCATCCGCAGGGCCAGTTTGCTCAGGGTTTCTGCGCCGGAGGTCACATAGGTCTCACCCTTGTAGGCGATCGGGACGCCTGCCACGAGAATACCGGCCACCGAGGCATTGCCGGTGGCAAGGTCGCTTGCGCTGTAGCTCTGTCCGCCGGCAAGCGAGGTGAAGCTGTCGCCGCTGGCAACGCCCACCTGGACGAAGGGCAGCTGCAGCACCTTGCCCTCGGTCAGGGCAGCGGTCTCGTTCCCCTTGAAGAGGTCGTAGAGCGAGAACGGCTGGCCGAGCTTGTCGAGGTCGCCCGTCGTGTTGACCCACGAAACGATGTCGTTCGGCTTGGCGCCGGCGTCGAGCGGATATTTATAGTCGCGCAGCCCCTCGCGCATTGCCTGCAGCATCTGCCGCATGACCAGCACGAAATAGTCGCCCTGGATGAAATTGGCGACCGACACATCCGCGGTGCCGAGAACGGTGGCCTCCTCGACAGGATTTTCCTCCTGCTGGACCTGTACGGCGAGCTGATCGAAATAGTCCCGCAGCCAGGTGATGAAGTCGGGATCGACGGCGTTGTAGTCGCCGAACGTATAGTCGAGAGCGGGCTGGGTGCCTATCTTGGGGGCCTTCACGCCGAGGCCCATCGGCATCGGGAAATAGGCTGCCTGGGCCGCACCGTCTTCCGTCGGCAGACTGACGGTCATCTTGAACTGGCCACCCAGAAACGTCTCGACATCCGCCGCGGTGATCGGCATCGGATTGCTGGCGCTGTTGCTGAGCGCTTCGATGAGCCCTGCAATATCGATGTCGTTGACCTGGATCGCATCGACCTGGTCGACGGTGACATTCGCTGACTGGATCGAGGCGATTGCCCAGCGGGCAACCATCTTGGCGAGCAGATCGAAGGAGGTGTCCCCGGCAGCGCCGAAGGCACGCAGCATGTTGGTGAGATCGCCCTCCTGGGCCGCGCCCGGCCCCTCGATGAAGAGGCTGGCAATATAGGCCGGGAACTGCTGCGAGGGGTCCGGCTTGCCGGGGGCAGAATACGCCCGGTCGCCCGCCACGGTCAGGCCGAAGCCCGCAAACGCGGTCAGAGGCGAGCGGTCGCCTTCCGGCCGGGGCTCCAGCCGCGACCAGTAAAGCCGTAGCCCGTCCGCCCTGAAGACGTTGTGCGAGCGCATGTTCATGCGTTCGGCGAACGGTGCCAGCAGACGCCCGCCGTCAGTGCTCTTTGTGACCTGCCAGGGGGCATCCTTGGGGTTCTGCAGATAGCCGATCTCGAAGGTTTCGGTGATCTTCAGCGCGAAGCTGAAGCTGAGATGGATCTTGAAGAGACCCAGATTGATGGTGACGCTGGCGCTGGCAGTCACCTCTGCCGACACAGTCACGGGGATCGGTTCATAGGAAGCCAGCGTGATCTGGACATAGACCTTCAGGCGCACGTCGACGGAGGCCTTGACAACCACGAAGTCGACGGTGCCGTAGATGTGTCCGAGGACACCGAAAGTGCCCCGCAGCCAGAAGAAATATTCGCCGGAAAGCGCCAGGGCCCCGCCGCCGCCGGTGGAGACCTTGTCGTAAGGGTTCCACTTGGCGAAGATCCCCTCGATGATCCCGAAGACGGTGATGCTGAAACCGGCCTTCAGGATGCCGTAGTCGATCGACTTGCCGAGACCCATCTGCGCCCCGAACCCGAAGACGATGTTGGGGTTGAAGAAGCCGTTGGTCGCCTTGGGCAACTGGTCGACCGCCACCGCCGGCAGCTTGCCGAAATAGAAGCCGCCCGACCCGAGAACCGGGATGCCCGGCGGGATGATCGCCTCGACGGAGAACGAGCGCGAGAAGTCCTCGTTCCACGGAAAGCCGATGTCGAATTTGAAATCGCCGTTGGTGTAGATCTCGACCCCGAATGTCGGCAGGGTGATCGTCACCGCGCCGACATCGATGCGCCGCATGATCGTCGGCAGCACGATTTCTGCGGAGAACACGCCCAGGCCTTCGCTCAGCTTCCGGTACATGATCTGGAAATCGAGCCCGGCGAAGATCTTGGCAGCTGGGGCGTCCTTGTCGAGCGCGATGCGAAGTGCGTAGAGCGTCGGATCGGTAAAGACGATCTGCAGCGTGAAAGTGTATTTGGCGCCGCTTTCCTCCGTCACCAGGACGGTGAGGGTGTTGTCGTCCTTCTTTGTGCTTTCGACCTTCAGGATCCCGAAATCGGTGCCGAACATCCAGTTGTTGGTCGCATCGAAACCGACATTGGGCGGTTCGCCGTCCTTGGGAACCGGCAGCTGGCCCAGGATCTCGATGGCCTTGGGAACGGACGCCGCCTGCTGCAGTCCGTCGACCTTAATATGCTGGCCTGCCGCAAGCAGGCGCAGGTCGAGGTATTTGTTGCCTCCGCCGGGAGGCGCCGGCGTTTCGCTCGGATTGGCGGCATTCCAGCCAAGTTGGTCGGAACTGTTTGTGCCGGCCTCGTCCGCGGAGACGAAATCCATCCAGGGGAAACTTCCCTTGAGCGTGACATTCACGCCCTTGTTCGCGCCCGTCGGCTCGTACTTGATGCCGAAGCTGTCTATCCGCGCGAAGATCAGGTCGATCGGACCGATTTCGATATCGAACTGGACGGTGTTGTTCTTGAAGTTCCAGATCAGCTTGAAATTGGACAGTTTGATCTTGTTGAGCAGGTTCCACGGGGCGCCAAGGCCGAATTTCGACCCCGTCAGCCAGGAGATGAAGGTCTCGACCATCGCGCCCAGCGTAGTGCCTTCGGTGAAGGTCATCGTCGCCGTGTCGGTCGAACTGTCGATCTCGCCGTGCAGAATGCCCCAGTAGAAGCCGTAGAGGCGTTTGTCGGGCGCGTAGTTGAAATAGAGCTGCAGCTCGATGTTGTTCCAGAGAATGTCGGCGGTCACGACGCCGTATTTGCCGTCCTGGGCCGCAAGCCTGTCCGAATTCCGGGCCGCTCCGATCAGGGGCACGATGGCTCCGGCGTCGTTCAGGACGGGCACCAGCGCACGGCTGCCCATGCGGGCGAACATCCGGGCCGTCTGCTCGACCTGTCCCTGCCCGAACCGGCCGGTGATCACGGTCTCGAAACTGTCGCCCAGGGGCGTGTCCCACACGCGGATCGAGCCGCCGACCATGTATGAGGTCGCCTTGGAGGGGTCGGCGCCTTTCTCGGGTGTCTGGATGCTGAACGCCAGGTCGGTGATGTCCAGGTTCGGCAGTCCCGCTACCCACCAGGTATCGCCGAGATAGGCCTCGATGATCTGCTTGACTCGGATCGGCTGGTCGCCCTGCTTGCCGCTGAAGAACCAGACCCCCTTCTCGCGATAGGCCGCGGTGATGCTGAACGGCACCGCCAGATCCGTGCCGGTGTCGGTCTTGAAATCCAGCTGCGTGTTGGCGGTGAGGGAGCCGGTGACCGCGGTCTGCTTCGCGGTCTCGCCTTGCTGGCCCTCGACGATCAGGAAGACGTCGGTCAGAGCGAAGCTGGCAATTCCGAGGCTGAGCTTCCAGACATCGGCATCCATGGTCAGGCCGCCGCTGACCTTGTAGATGGTCGCAGCGCCCTTTTCGCCGGGGGTGACCGCCATGTCGAAGGCGGAGACGACGGCAGCCAGATTGATGGTGTAGTTGTCGGGCAGGAAGAACGTCACAAGGTCGCCGACCGGAATGGGCGGGCCGCCGTCCTTCAGACCAGCGGTCACGGTCAGGTTCGGGTAGCTGACGGTGACGTTCACGCTACCGCCGGCGGACCCGATCACCACGTTGGTCGATGCCTGCCAGGTGATTTTCCGGGCGCCTGTCGGCTCGACAAGGCCGATGTCGAATGCCAGGTTGCTCAGCTCAAGCTTGCCGAAAAGTGGCCATGGCTTGTTGTTTTCCAGCGTCAGCTGGAAGCTGTTGATCTGGCTGGCCTTGAAATCGTAGCCGAACTTCAGCTTTCGCAATTCGATATTGGCCACCGAAGAAATCTGCGGCGGCAAAGTCGTCATGAAGTTCAGGCCGCCGAGCAGCTTGAAAAGGGAATCGAGCGAAGGCGGATTGGTCGAAAAGTCGCCGTCGATGACGACCTTGCCATCGGCCGAACTGGGGAAGGCGAGATCGAAGGACACCGGATTGCCGCCGATTTCGATCTTCGACGAGATGGTGCCATGCATGCGGTTGTCGTTGCCGGGGATCGTCGCATCGACCTCAAGGCTGTCCAGTTTGAACCATTGCACGCCCGCGAGCGAGACTTCGCCGACGGTGAGCGAAAAGGCGGTGTCGATATCCTTGCCGTTGGCATTCATCGTGAAGATGACGGACGTCTCCAGCGGAATGCCGAGGAAGTCCTGCGTGCGGCCCGTGACGGTGATCTTGTCGTGCGAAGCGGGATAGGTGACCTGCACCGGAGAGGTGGGAGAGCCGATGTTGAAGTCCGTGCCCTCGATCACGGCCGTCAGGAAGTCGGCAAAGGGCCCGTTCGGGATGACCGTCGGGATCAGCGCCAGGACGCCCTTGCTGATGGCGTTTTCAATCTGTGCATAAAGCTTGTCGAGTGGGGTGTCGCCCTCTTGAAGGGCCGTCGCGGCCAGCAGCCGCAAGGCATGGTCCTGTCCGCCGACGTCTTCCACCAGGGTCGTGACCAGGAAGACCAGGGCCTGCAGAAGCTTGTCGTTGGCGCTGGTGCCGTAGAACCGTTCGATCTCGCTGAAATAGGTGCCGAACCCGTCGGCTCCCTGTGTCATCTGGCCGATCACACCAGCCAGCGCGACAACGAGATCGCCTTTCTTCGATCCTCCCGAAAAATCGTAATAGCCCAGCTGGATATTGTCGTAAGTGAGCTTTTCCAGCTGCGCCGCTTTGGAGCTGATGATCGATGCCCGATCTTCCGATCCGTTGCCGAAAGCGGACGGATAGGACTTGGCCTTCTGGGTGTTCAGCTTGAAGAACGGCTTGCCGAGGTTGAGCGCAAGATTGGCCGTGCCCTGTCCCTCGAACATGAACGGAATGCCGGCGATCGAATAGAGATAGTTGAAGGCATCCTGAGGCATCAGCGGCGCACCGATGACCAGAACGTCATTGCCGGTCAGGGTTGCCAGGAGTTTTGTCAGGTCCTCCGGCGCCATGGTCCGGGCGACATGGATCCGTCCCTTTTGGCCGGTTTGCGCGTTCGGCTGGACCAGGCCGTTCTGGTAGCACCATGACTGGACGTTGAAGAGTGTCTCGTCGAACTCTTCCTCATAGGAAACGAACCCGAAGCCGAAATCATCTTCGCCGCCCGATTCCTCGCTGCTTTCGCTTTCGGACGACGGCGGGGTCGGCTTGACCGGTTGCTCGCCAGCAAGAGGATAAAACGAGGAAATCCTCTGCCAGGTGGTTTCCATCAGATCGCTTAGCACCACGATCACGACCGGGGCGTTTCCGATCGTGCCTTGTGACTGAGCTATCGCGTTGGCGGTAACGTACTGGAAGGCGATGTTGGTCGCGGTGCCGATAACCGGATTGCCAAGCGGCTTGTCATAGAGGCCGTAGACCGGTGCCATCGTGATCTTTTTCGCCGCCACTTGTTCGGAAAGGATCTTGGCGACGGCGATGCTGTTGAGGTTGGTGAGCTCTTTCGGGATCTGGAGGAGCTCGGTCCAGTCCGGCACGGGAGGCTGCGCCATTGCAAAGGCGCGGTAGGTGTAGAGCGCTTTCTGGAGACTTTCCTGCTGAGGCAGGATGATCGACTCGCTCGCTCCCTTGGGAAGGATGAGGCTGCGGGGATTGTCGACCGTGTTGACGACCTCCCACATATAGGGCTGGACCTGAAGATAGAAGTCGACCTTGAAGACGTCGGCGAGGTTGGGATCTGCCTCGCTCTTCATCTCCGCGCCGCCGTTGATGCAAAGGGGAAGCTGATCCACCAGACCGTCCACCTTGCGCCCGCCATTCTCAGAATAGGCGAAGAAGGTGATCACGGTGCTGGGCCCCAGCTGGTAGGGCTGCGGGTTTGCCGGGTTGAGGCCGGGCAGAAGAACGGCAAGCTTCTGCAGGACGGTCAGATCCTCCATACCGCTGGTGTCGTAGATCAGCTCGATATTGTTGGTAAACCCGAGCTGAAGCATGCGCTTCATCAGGTTCACCGTGTTGGCCTGATTGCCGAAACCCTTGGCGTTGTAGACGAAGTACCTGAGTTTCCTCGCGCCGATCCAGGTCCGCAGCCGCACCAGTCCTTCCGCCGAAAGATTGGTATTGGTGCTTTCTGCGGAAGACGCGAAATCCTGGATCAGGTCGGCAAGCGAACGGCCGTCGGCAAGGACGCCGAAACCGGGTTTCGGAATAACGTTCATGGGTTCGACTCCCCGGTTCCGGCGGCATCCAGTTTCTTTTGCGGCTCGTTGTTGTAGGCCGCGTACCAGCCCAGGCCCGTCTTGCGGCCGGCAGCCGGATCGGCATCGCCGAACAGGTAGAAGGCGGTGCTGCCGTTGGGCGGCAGTTTCAACAGCCCCATGAACTTGATGGCGATCTCGTTCAGAAGGAGCATGAATTGCTTGTCGGTCGTGCCCGCAAGGGCAACCCGCGGCACCAGCGGCCGCAGCGTTGCCGGGTGCAGCAGGGCCGCGTTGGACTTGTCCTCGTAAAGCAGCTGGATCGTCCCGTAGGACATCGCGAGCACGTTCTGCAGGCTGATAAGCGGTGCGCCGTTCGAGGTCCCCGGCATGTTCAGCCCGGTGCTTGCACGGTAGTTGATGACGTTGTTGACGTCCGGCCCCGCGGTGCTGTCAGGCGCCCAGGCAAGCAGGAGATAGGCGTTGAGGCCGAGTTTTCCTGCCAGCTCGCCGGCAGTTCCCAGGTTCAGCCGGAACTTCAACCCGTTCCAGGACTTGCCCAGGCCGCCCATGCGGGCGTTGGTGACGACATTGAGATACCCGAGCGCTGCCGGGCTTTCGCCATCCGCAGGCCCGCTGACAAGGCCCTCCAGATCCAGCGAGAGCGCTTCGTAAAGACTGCCGGCACGCGGCGTGCTGGCCTGGATGTTGAACCCGATCTGGCTGCTGTCGAAGGCGATGACCCGGTTCTTGACCACAGCCGGAGGCGCGTCCGGATCCGGTGTGTCGAAGGACATGTCCAGGGCGAGATTGGAGAAGCTGAGCCCCGTTCGCGGCTCTTCCTTGCCCGTATCGCTGCCGAAGGAGTAGTAGTCGACCGGCACGTCGTCGATGGTCTTCATCACGTGGAAACCGAGAAACCCGTTCAGCGTGAACCGGATCTGGGTGGTGGGTGGTCCCGCCGCGATCGTCAGCATCTCCGCCGAGACGAATTCGACTTTTTCCAGGACGTTGTTGGTCATGTTGTAGATGAAGTCGCCGGCCGTCTTCATGCCGTAGGTCGGCTTGTCGTCATTGTCCTGGAACGTGCCGGCGAGGACGACGGAGTTATAGGGATTGCCGCCGGTTCCCATGCTGGTCACCAGGCTGCCGAACAGCCGGTTCATGGTCAGCTGGGTGTAGCTGGAGAAGGTCTTGACCGCCGTGTTCTCGAACAGGACCTTCAGCGTCAGGGTGATGAAGTCGTAGTCTTCCGACGGCTGAGGCACGACCGGCTGCACCGGCTCGCCCGCCTTGGGAGGCAGATAGGCGCTGTCTTCGTAATAGATCAATCCGTAGACGGAGCTCTGTCCGTCGATCTTGATCCCGCCCGACTTGGGTTCGCTCTTGATCTGGCTGATCTTGACCGCGAAATGATGCGCATAATAGCGGTCCACATCGCGCACGCCGGCGGATATGCCGGCAAGGTCGGAGGGAGGGCTGACGATCTTGGCCCGGAGGACGATGACGCCGGTCCAGGTCTCGTCCTGGGCGATGCGGTTGAAGGCCTCGAAACTCTCCTTGTCCGGCTGGCTCAGCGCGTCCTCGAAATAGTCCTGCAGCCACTGCGACAGGTTGATCAGTTGCGAGGGGTCCGGCGTGTCGTTGCCCTCTGTCGTCGGCGCAGCGAACACATCGGCCGACGTCCATTTCGAGGGGTTGGCGACGAGGTTTTCGTCCTTCGGAAGAGTTGGATCGTAAAGCTTGCCGCGTTTGCCCTTGACGATCATCACGTTGGCATAGTCGCCGAATTGCGGCGACTGGCCGATATTGGCGCCGAGTGTCCAGCCGCCGATATTGAGCCGGTTCTCGAAGCTGCCGCCAGTGCGCAGGAGGTGCTTGTCGTTGGCGACGACGAGAAAGAGCTGGTTGGTCTGAAACGCGCTCTGCAGCTCCTCGCTCGGCAACTCGAAAGCCATCTGGCTGGCTTCGGGCGTGGTGATCTGGCCCAGCAGGATTTCCTGCCAGTCGGCACTGCCGCTCTTGGTGTCGATCGTTGCGATCTGGCCCGACGGGGTGGTGAAGCGGGTATTGCCGTCCCCCGTGCCGGAGGCCGCAAGCCCTTCGAAACATGGCTTGCCGGACGCGTGCGCACGGGCGGACAGCACCGCGCCGCCACCCGGCAGGCCGATCTTGCTGCGCCGGGTGGGGCCAACGATCATGCTCTCGAAATCGCGGCTCTTTTCCTGATCGAAGCCGAGCTGCGAGCCCGACGGTGCGAAACCGGCATAAGGAACCATCGGAAAGACGGTGCTGCCGTCACCGGGCAGCTTCTGGCCGGGATCGACATGGCCCAGCACGGCATTCTGCTTGGCCCAGACATAGGGATCGTAGCCGAACAGCGCCGCGCCATCCGGCTGGGCGGCATAGGTCGCGTCACTGGACGAAGGCGGCATGACGGCAACCCAGGACGTGGTGTAGTCGTCCTTGAGCAGGATCCGGTTGTCGGTCTGCGGCCCGGTCGGCGAAGCGACAATCGGTGGGAAGACGTCCGTATAGGCAGGCTTGTAGGGAAAAAAGCGCAAACGCGCGGCGGCGTCCGCGGCGGTTCCGGGCAGGACCGAGATGAATTCGGCGCCGGAAAGGCCGCACAGCAGTTCGGCCGTTGATCCGTTCGGACCGGGACGCGTGTCGATCACGAAATCGCCGAAGGGTCCGGCGTGGAAATCCTCGGTGGTGTCGGAGACCCGCTGACCGACCGAGAAGATGAACCCGGCAGCTGCAAGGCCCGGCCCGATTGCATCGAGACCGACCGGATAAAGGGTCACGGGGTCGCCGTTGACCGTCCGGTAGTAAGAGCGCAGCAGCGTCCTCGACCGGTCGATATTCGTGCCCGTGAACCAGAGACCGGACCGGGGTGCGCCGGCGGGCGTTCCGTTCAGCGGGGTGACGGTGTTCAGCGTGTCGGCAAGGTCGAAGCGGGCCGAAAAGCCGATCAGGTCGGCGCCGTTTTCGGTCTCCGCCAGCGGCAGCCATTCCGAAGACAGGCCGGTGACCGTGTCGTCATCGCTGGAGATGAAATGGAACCCCCAGTTCCACTGGTCGTTCAACGACCGGCGCTCGATATAGGGGAGGAAGGAGAGGCATCCGCGTGTCGATCCGTCGAAGCCGATCTCGCCGGTGGTCGCGTCACGCATGGTCGGCGCGTCGTCACCGGCAAAGCCGATGCCGCTGCCGCTGCCGCCTGTAAGTTGCAGGGTGGTGCCGTCCAGGGACAGCTTCATGCCGTTGGCCACCGAAAGCGACATCGCCGAGACGACAAGTCCGTTGACCAGACCGGAGGCGAGAGAACTGCCGTCGCCGGCGAGCCCCAGAAACGGCACCTGGTCCTGGTCGGTCAGGCTGCCGGGGTCGGCAATCCAGACGATGCCGCGGCTGGCAGGTGCGCGGGCGACCAGGGACCAGATCCTGCCCGCGAATATCTCCTGCGCGGCTGCATCGCCGATGTCGAGGGACTTCGGCGAAAACAGGAAGATGCCGCCAAGCGAGGCGGTCGTGAGTGCCTGCTCGATCGTGAAAGTGTCGTCGGTGGACTTGGCATGCTCGCCCAGCAGAAACGCCGCGGCGCCGACGGCACCGGAGTTGCCCGCGAGATAGTAGGACGGAAACCCGTCGGGCGAGCGGGTGAAGAACGCCATGGATGCCCCTTCCGAGTTGAAATCCCGGCAAGACTTCCCCGTGCTCCGGGGAGGCCCCGGAGCCGGCAAAGTCAAGCATTGTGCCGCGCTGCCGCGGCGCGTGTCAGACGGTGAAAGTGCTTGTGGCGGCCAGTGCCGTCTGCTTCAGGTTCGACGGATTTGAATCGTAGCCCGAAGCGAAAAGACCGATTGCGTAGGTCGTGCCGCGCAGGATCTTGATGTTGTTGAACGACACGGTCCCGGAGGAGTTCGACCCGGTGACCGGTGCAAACCATTTCGGCGCCTGCGTATAGGAAACGGTCTGGCCTTCCCAGACGCCGATGAAGGATTTCGCCTTTTCAGGATTGAACCCGGCGAGCATGTCGAAATTCGTTACCAGCGACGTCGCGCCGAATGTCTGCATGGCGACGCTCGGGCTGAAGACGTCTCCCTGCTGCTCGGACCCCGATCCGCCGCTGGAGCTGCCCAGCGCCGGAATGAAGACCGTGGCAACCACGTTGGGATATAGCCAGTTCGCGTCGCCCTTCGGCCCGACGGAATATCCGATCAGGTAGGACAGCGTCGTCACATCGAGATCGGTGAAGGAGGCATCGCCGCTCGGAGTGTTGTTGCCGATGGACTGCGACTGCCCCGCTGAAGACCAGGGCACCTGGTTTCCGGACTGCCAGATCCACAGGGCATTGCCGTAGCTGTTGGGCTGGTTGCCGTTCGGCGTATCGAAACTGACACTGATCTGCTTGGCGCTGACATTGGTCGTGTTGACGCGAACAGTCTGCGGCGCAGGACCCTGAAACAGCCTGCTTACGGGGGAATCTGCCATGCTCAATCTCCTCCTCAAAACGCAATGCTCCGTTACCGGCCCGCAATTGCGGGCCCGCTTGGGTGCATCCGGCACTGCAAATTCCATCAATCTGGATGCCCGGAATTTGCTGAATTTTTGCTTGTATATGAAAACTCTACACTAATCGATTGTTCTTTCAATAGTGGTGCTGCCATTTTTTTGCAACTTTTCCATGCGTTACCTGCCCTTGCGGAAGTCGGCGGACTACGCAGCCGCTGATTGCATAATCATTCCAAGGGACTGGAAGACACGCGCCGGAAAACTTTGTGTTTGAAAGAAGACCGGCTCAGGTGTCGGCGCTGAAGACCACGAAGCTGGCAAGCCGGTCGAGATTCAACTGCTTGGACTTTTCGGAAAAGCCGCTGGCGAAGAGCGCAAGGGTGTAGGTCGCACCAGCGTCGAGCTGCAGTCCGTTCAGAACCGCATCACCGGTGGAGACGGATTGCTGGATGGCCGCATACCATCGGGGACTTGCCGAATAGGGTGAAACATCCCCCGGCCAAAGCCCGACCCAGGCGCCGGCCGCTTTCGGGTCGAAACCATCCAGGAACGTGTACTGGAAGACCAGTGTGTTCTGGCCGACATACTGGGTCTGGATGCTGCTCGTTCGGGAGCCGGACGGGTCTCCTTCAGTGCCGGCGGGGGGGATATAGGCCGAGGCGACCACGTTCAGGTAAGGGGACCAGGCATTGTCCGGGGCAACCGGTCCGACGGCGTAGCCGACGACATAGGCCCCCACAGTGATATCCTCCATGATCGACTGGTCCCCCGAAGGATCATTTCCCATGATCCCCATGCTGGCTTCCGGCTTCGAATTGAAGGGGACGCTGTTTGCCGAAACCGGCCAGACGTGGACCGCGTTGTCACTCTTCTGAGGCTTGTTGCCCGTCGGCGTGTCGTAGGCGAACGCAATGACCGTGCTGCCGACGTATTTCACCGTGACGTGGACGGAGGTCAAAGTCTGCCGGCTGACCCTGATGAGAGCGTCACTGGCCAAAGTCCGTTCGAGAGGCCGCAATGTTCTGAGGCCGCTTTGTTCTGCCGGGATCGTCGCGCTTCCCTCTTCCACGCTATCGCCGCCTCCTCGTCCGATCGCCAAGTTAAAACAGGTTCCGGTTCAGACCGAAAGAACCTGCCGCAATTGGGACAGCTGCGATTTCAAGGTAACGAAGCGTTGTTCAGGAGGTTGCCGGATAATTTTGTAAGCCGGTCGCTCGTGTCAGACCAGAGACTTACCTACCTGCCGAGGCGGAGACCGGTCTCAGGCGTTTTGCGTTCCCAGTTCATAATGGAACCAAATTCGATGTGTTCCGTCGGGATCCATGCTGATGCCGCCCTAACCCGATAATCCCTCCAGATTGCCTGTCCCGCTTCCATCGACGATACGGAAGAAATCGTTCGATCGATCGCGGCCGGTGGTGGAAGCTGAGTGAATGAAATTGAAGGTGCCTTCTCGTCCATTGATAGCGCCTTCGAAACTCTCCATCGCAAGGTAACATCCCCTGCCGCTGACCTCGTCAAATGCGGCGGTAAAAACCGTTGCGGACCTGCCTTCGATGTCTCCGCAGTAGCGCTTTTCCATCGTGGTCACAGAGACGGGATATGCCGTGGCGATCGATGGAGCAGGGGGCATGTCGACATTCCTGAAATTTCCGGCGGAACATGTGGCAGCGGCTTTCATTTCGATAATCCCCGGTCTTGTTCCGGAATGATGTCGTGGTAATGGGCACTGTGATCGCCGTGGAAATTTGCCAGGCCTTCGCCGGTAAGCTGCTCACGCTTCGGCGGGTCGTTCAACCATATCGCCTTGGTGTTGGGCCCCTCGTTCCAACGGATGTTGAACGCACACAGCTGCCGGAAAAAGACCAGATCGGCATAGCCCTCGATGTGATCGCGGATCCACCAGGCAAGAGGAGCGAAGTCACCGGTCCGCTCGTAGTGGTCGAGATAGGACGGGATCACCAATGTGATCGTTCCACCCAGAAAGCCATGCTCATCCGGCATGTCCCAGATGTGTTTTGCCGCGTTGGACGCATTGTCGGTACACCAGCAGGCGGTATCTCCGGCAACGTAGCGTTCGTTGCAGAAGGAATTGAGCCTGGGGGACCGGTAGGCGCTGCGTATGGCAACATGACCGAAGGCCTGCTTCAGCGGTTCAAGCAGCCGGGTGGCGATTTCCCGACCCACCTTCAAGGCGAGTTCGGGGTTTTCCGGAATGTTGGGAACCCTGTGAACGTTCGCGACCTCCGAGCAGAGCATTTCCCGCATGAAAAAGTTTTCCGACAATCGCTCGCGCCCGAACTGAGTGAGCGATGCCACATCTTGGATTGGGGACGTATAGGACATGAAGTGCTCCCGCGGTTGCGAAAATAACCTGACAGCGGTGGTATCGTTTCTTCCAATTTTAAAAACAATGCCGCATCTTGATATCTATGGTTTTGAAAAATGAAATGTCGTTCGAAGGCAATCTTCGCCACTTGAAGGTGATCGTCGCAATCGACGAAGAAGGCACACTCGCCGCGGCGGGACGCCGGCTCGGCCTGTCCCTGCCTTCGGTGTCGCGCATCCTGTCGCAGGTTGAAGCGGATCTGGGAGGTGTATTGTTCGAGAGATCCGCACGCCGCTGCCAGGCGACCGCCGCGGGGCGCGAGGTCGTGGAGCGGTCGCGCCAGCTGCTTGCGGATTATTCTGAAATGATGGAAGCCGTCAGCGGTAACTGGATAGAACCCAAGGGGACTGTCCGGATGACCGCGCCGATGACTTTTGGCCGTCTGCACGTGTTGCCTGCCGTTTGCCGTTTCCTGGAGACCAACCCCGGCATCGACATTGGCCTGCACCTTTCCGACGCCGTTATCGACCTGAACGCCGAAGAGTTTGACCTGGGCCTGCGTATCGGGGTTGTCACCACGCCCTCGTTGGTGGTCAGACGTGTGGGAACGGTTTGCTGGTGGATGCTGGCCAGTCCGGAATATCTGGAAAAGCATGGCTGCCCGCAGAGTGTAAAGGATCTTGCCGGCCATCTCTGGATCCAGCATTCCAGCATCCTCCAGCCCACGCGTTCGCCCCGCCAGATGTTCGGCGCTCACGCGGCAACGATGTCCACGCGACTGGCCGTCAACGACGCTCCCGCCGCACTCGAGGCGGCGCGGCGCGGTGCGGGCATCGTAAGCGCCTTGTCCTACCAGGCGGCGGCGGATGTAGCGGAAAGGCGGCTGGTGCGGATCCTTGCCGACACCGGACCATCTCCTCTCCCGGTTTCACTCGTCTATCCCGAAACCCGTCGCACGATCGAGAGGGTGCGGCGCCTGGTCGATTTTCTCGCACTGGAGTTGTCCGAGCTTCTCACCAAGGAACAAAGAACGGACTGAGCGCAGAACGGCCGACGGATGCATTTCCACATCTGGCTTGCGGAGGAGGATTGCGGCAGGGAATGCGCACCTCTGCGCAGAAGCTGGTGCTAGCCTGGATCAGCTCGGCAGGATTTTGAGGGCGATCACGCCCCCAATGATCACGAGTGTGGCGACAGCGCGCTCGGGGCTCAAGGTTTCCCCGAACAGCAGCAGACCGCAGGCAACCGAACCCTTGCTCCAGCTGCTGCCTGCCGCCTTCGGGTCAACGAGTGCCGCTCCCATCCAGGAGTATCCCCAGCCGGGGCCCTGGGATTGCGCTTCGACCCCGACACGAATGGCGCGCGCCTGATCGCGCCAGGCGGCTGACAGGAAGCCGCCTTGCTCGGAGCTGCCCTGTTTGTCAGCAAGGACGACGCCGTGCGGCAAGAGGAAGGCTATGACATCTGGGGCGCGGTCACCTGCACCGCGGGTATGCTTGCCATCGTCTATGCCATCGTGGAAATTCCTTCCCGCGGACTTCATTCGCCTCATGTGATCGCAACCGCGATGTTCGCAGTCATTTGTCTGACCGCGTTCGTCCGGATCGAAAAGAAGGTGGCCCATCCTCTTCTGGATCTGAACCTGCTGAGAAACAGGAAACTCGTCTGGGCGAGCATCGTCGCGGCGGCGATCCTCGGCACCTATATGAGCTTTCAGTTCATAGGCACCTTGTACCTGCAGGCAAACCGTGGCTGGTCGCCTATCGAGATGGCCTTCGCCTTCCTTCCCATCGGGCTGCTCATAGCCTTGTTTGCGCCGCGCATGGGCGGGCTCATCGAAAGGTTCGGCGTTCACTGGATGATAACGGCAGGCTTTGTCGCCTATGCCCTGTCCTACGCGAATTTCATCAGGATCGGTGAGGAGACGACATACCTTTGGGTCGTCCTGCCAAGCGTCGTCCTGATCGGTATTGCCTTTCCGCTTTCGTTTCCCGCCGCCAATGTTCTGGCGACGACAGGCATCGCTGAAAACAGGCGCGGCGTTGCCGCCGGGATACTGCAGACCGGTTATCAGTTGGGTGCTGCCATCGTGCTGGCCGTCACGACCGCCGTCATGGGAGGCGACAGCCAAAGGCTTGAAATTACACAATATCACGATGGTCTCTGGCTTCTGTTGGGCCTTTCGGCCCTCACCATCGCGGGCTCGGTCGCTGCGACCTGTCTGCTTCGGGACAAGCGAGCCAGCCGCTGAGGTGGTGCGGTCACGACATCGCATTCGGCGACTTTCAGGGACGTCATGTTGACTTAACTGGAGCGCCACGTGGTGGGTGACTTCATCTAACTCGTCAACAGAGCGGGATGGCCAGAACCTTATCCGGACGCGCGCGGCTCATACCGATGCGCGTCCATTAGGCTGGCCAATCCGAGTGTAATTTCAGGAGGCGCACGAGATTTGCGGCTTGGTGCAGCAACGGCCCGGGGTCAGCGCCTTCGCAAAGGACAAGAGCCTGTGCCTGCCGGCTGGTGCTGTTTTCCGTCCGTATCGCAGCCAGAAGCCGCATAAAGGCACGTTCGTGACTGGACAGGTTTTCCCGGCAGCACGGGCAGGCCGGATTGGTGAAATTGAAGCCGCCGGTTCGGGCCAGTCGAAGAGCCTTGAAGCATTTCAGCACGGCCATTCCGATTTGAGGACCACGTTCAGGACCGAACCGGATGTCGCAGGTTTCCAGCGCGCTTTCCCAGGCAAGGGAGGCGGGTTCCGTATAGCTCATGCAGATCAGCCGGAGGGCAAGGAGAATGGTCCGGTCCTCGCTGGAGAGGCCCTCGTCCAGCATCGTGACGTGCATGCGCTTTCCGTTGTTTGGCAGGTGGTTGTTGGTCAAACTGTCCCCCATTTGCATTCATGCCGGTCAGGCTTGCGAGTTTGGAAAAAGAAATGGCTACTTCACCTGTTTCGGCGACAGCCCGAATTCGCGCTTGAAGGCGGTGGCGAAGTTTGCGGGAGATGAGTAGCCCGCAATATGAGTGGCCTCGGCGATGGTCACATTGTCCCGCTCCAGGGCTTCGCGGGCGCGTTCGAGCATGAAGCGACGGATGAAGCGGGAGGCCGACAGGCCGTAGGTGCGCGAGAGAAGCCGCTGCAACGAGTTTTGGCTCATGCCGGTTACAAGCGCCAGTTCCTCCGCCGTCACCCAATGCCCGCGCTGCCCGCTGAGATGATGCTCTATCGCCAGCAGCCGCTGCCGGTCCTGTGCCCCGGCGATGCCCGCGGCCTGCGGTTCCCGGGTTTCCGAGATTTGCCGGAACGCCTCTTCAAGGAGACCGTAGACCCGCGAGGTAACATGGAGCCGGTGCTGAAACGGAGAACCGCAGGGCGCTGCGATGATCTGTTCGGCCAGGCTTACGGCATGGCTGCTGGGGGACCAGCTCACATGGGCCAGATGGCTGGCAGCAAACTCGCGGATCATGCCGTAGTCCGGCTCAGCCTCCAACATATGCGTGAGTAGCCAGTCGTGCGAAATGGAAATGATCACTTTCTTGAGCCGGACGCCACGTCGGGCATGCCGGACGAAGATCTCGTGCCGCGTCTGGGAAAAGACCGTTGCGACGGGAACCCAGTGACGGGCTTCGGTGTCGTAGCGCGGCACCGGAATGCGGAAGGAGCCGACATTGGCGTCGATTTCGCCTTCCAGAAACAGCGACACGCTCAGCCTCGGGCCGCAATCCGTCTCGATCTTCAGATCATGCAGGTCTTCCGCGTTGGAAAAATGGACCGAGAGACCGTCCTCGATGGTCATGAAGCTGATTGCGCCGCGCAGAACCTCGTCGCCGGTCTCCAGCGCCGGTCCCACCCAGCGCTGCTGGCGGGCGTCCGGCTGCGCCAGAAGATCCTGCTTGGTCACATAGGTCCTGTGGTGGTCCGTCGGTACAAACATTCCGGTGCGTATTTCCGTTTGTCAGCGGTAACTGGTGTTTCAAGGGAGCCGGTTGCCTCTGCCAGGAGCGGAAAAATCGATCGAAAAGACCCACCCGACCCGCTTCAGGCATTCGCAAAAGAGTTTGGGTGACTGGCAAACGACTTTGCGATTGTCCGTCTCCGGCCAGCCTTTTATCAAATACATGACTTTTCAAGTCAAGTTTAAGCGTATTCATCGCGGCCGGTTTGGCACGCGGGATTTCTGGTGGTTGGGGTAGAATATGAGACGTGGTTTTGCGGCACAGGCCGTCGTGCTGGCATCGGTGAGTGCTTTGGCGCTCATGACAGCGGGGGCAAAGGCAGAGGACACGCAGCAACTCGAGACCGTCGTCGTCAAGGACACGGAAGCGGACAAATTCGAAACGCTGGAGCAGAGCGTCAACATCAGCCGCGAGGAAATCGAGGCGCAGCAGCCGGTCGATCTGAAGCAGCTGTTTCAGGAAACGCCGTCCGTCACCACTGCCGGCGGCAGCCCGGCCTCGCAGAAAATCTACGTGCACGGGATCGATCAGTCCAAGCTTAACGTGACGGTCGATGGCGCGCGGCAGAAGAACAATGTCTGGCACCACAATGGCGACCTCGGCATCGACCCGCGCTTTTTGAAGGCGGTCGAGGTCAACGAGGGCGTCGCGCCAGCCGACGGCGGGCCCGGCGCGCTTGGCGGTACGGTGGAGTTCGAGACCGTCGATGCGATCGACATGCTGAAGGAAGGTCAGAAGCTCGGTGCGCTGGTTTCCTTCGGCTACGACACCAATTCCATGACGCTGACCGGAACCGCAGCCGCCTACGGCATGGCGGAAGGGTTTGAATATCTCGGCACGCTGACCCGCGCAGAAGGCCAGGATTACGACGACGGCGAAGGGTTCACGGAACTTGGCACCGCAGCGGATCTGTGGACCGGTCTCGGCAAGGTGGCCTATCAGAGCCAGGAAGGGCACAGGTTCGAAGTCTCGGGCGAATATTATCGTGACGACGGTTACCGGCGCCTGCGCACGAACATGGGCGCCGTCGGGACAGCCTTCAACGACAATCTCTACGAACGCATCACGACGACTTTCCGGTATTCGCTGGAAGGTGCCGAGGGCCAGTTCGATCCGGATGTCCTGCTTTATTACAACCGCAACAAATTGAACCGGCCGAACAAGTCCGGCTACACGAGGGCCAGCGGCGATTTCAACTCCGACCTGCAGTCCATCGGCGGCCACATCGAGAACCGCTTCCACTTCGCCATGGGCACACTGACGGCCGGTGTCGATTTCTACCATGACCAGGTCGACATCGAACGGTTCCACTTTACGACCGATGCCTCGGAAGACATCACCAATGTCGGCGCCTATCTGCAGGCACGCCTCACGCCGGTCGAGCGTCTCGACGTGTCCGCGGGTCTGCGGGCGGATTTCCAGAGCTACAATTCGGTGGACGACCAGACCTTCGACAATTTCGGCCTGTCGCCGAATATCAATCTCGCCTACGAGATCCTCACCGGTCTGACGGTCAATGGCGGCTATTCCTATGTGTTCGGCGGCCTGGAGCAGGCCGAGGCAGCGCTCTATCACGCCCAGGACTACACCTATTCCGCTGACCTCGATCCGACGACGGCGCACAATGCCAAGCTCGGCCTGACCTACCGCTGGAACGGGCTGACACTCGGCGCGGATCTGTTCTATATCCAGATGTACAATCCGATCGCCTATGATTACGCGACCCTCTCGCGGATCAACGGGGACGAACTGACCTCCAGGGGCTTCGATCTGAGTGCCCGCTTCGACTGGGCCAACGCCTATGTTTCCGCCGCCTACACCCACACAGATGTCGAATATGGCGACCGGATTGCCCTCTTCGGCGACGTGAATGCCGCCGTTCCGGTTGGCGACATCATGACGCTGGGTGCTGGCTACACGTTCGCCCAGTGGGATCTCACGCTCGGTGCAAATGCGGAAATCGCGTTTGAATATTCGAACGAAGACCTTGCCGACAGCGGCTTCGAGAATCCTATCCCTGCCTATGAGGTCGTCAACGTCTTTGCCGAGTGGGCGCCCAAGCTTGGTGAGACCGATTTTTCCTTGAGAGCCGAGGTCAACAACGTCTTTGACGAGACCTACTACAGCCGGGGCAGTTACATCGCGACAAGCCGGGTGACCCCGGTCAATTCGCCGGGCCGGAGCTTCTTCCTGACGGCGACAGCAAAATTCTGAATATGAAATTCAACTTTTTTCGTGCGGGCCGGTTCCCCCGGCTCGCCATTTCGGTGTAAAGAACGGATAGCCAGGGCAATGTTTATCGTCACGTCGACGGCCAGGACCGCCTCAGCCTCGAAATATCTCCAGCAACTCTGCAAACACTTCGCTCACAAGGTTCCCGCCGAATGGGACACCGAGACCGGTGAGGTGTCCTTTCCATTCGGCCATTGCCGGATGGAGGCTTCCCCGGTGCATCTGAGCATCCGGTGCGAAGCCGATGAAGAGCAGAAGATCGCTCGCATGAAACTCGTGATCGACGATCATCTCGAGCGGTTCGCCTGGAAAGAAAAACTGAAACTCACATGGTGCGAGGCGGAAGCTCCCGGCCGGGACTGACGCCCGTGAGATTGCTCCAACAGGAGAGCGGCAGGATGAAAAAATCTTTGGTTCCGGTTCTGGCACTTGTTTCGGCCTGCCTGGGTGCGACTGCCGTTGGCGCGCAGCCAGCCGGTACGATTTCCATCCAGTTGAACGGCGCCGAGACGGTCGGCGATGCCTGCAGGCTGACATTCGTCATCCGCAACGAGCTTGCCAGCCCTGTCAACGCGCTGGGGCTGGATCTGGTGATGTTCGACAAGTCCGACGGCGTGTCCGGCTACGCGGCGATCGACTTTGGCGATCTGCCGGCCGGCAAGACGCGGGTGCGTCAGTATGACGTTGCCAAGGGCGACTGCAGCGGCATCTCACGCGTTTTGCTCAACGAAGTCCGGGCCTGCGAAATCGAGGGCAGCCCATCCGAAGATTGTCTGCCCAAGCTGCAGATCAGCGCCCGTTCCGAGATCGACTTCATCCTTTGACTTGTATCGAGTTGGCTTGAGTTATGCCCGAAGACATTCACGCGGCTCTGCCGCACTTCCTTTCGCCGCTGACAGGACTGGTCGATCAGGGAGGTCCTGTCGTGATCTTCCTGCTTGTCCTGTCGCTTGTCGCAGTTGCCCTGATCGCCGCGAAGGTCCTGCAGTTCACATTTCTCGGTGTTGGCCGGTTCGGCACCGCCCGCAAGGCGCTTGCCGCCTGGCTGGACGGGCATCCGCACGATGCCAAGGCAATCGCCGCGCGCGGCAAATCGATCGCTGCGGACATCATGCTGAAGCTGATCCAGGGCAGCAGCCGAGGAAAAGCTCAGCCAGACATCCTGAAGGAGGATGTGGAGCGCATTTGCATCCAGCGGATCAATACGCTCCGGGCGTATCTGCGCCCGCTCGACATGATCGCCCAGACCGCGCCGCTGATCGGCCTTCTCGGGACAGTGCTCGGCATGATCGAAGCCTTTCGGGCAATGCAAGGAGCAGGCGCTGCGGTCGATCCCTCGGTGCTGGCGGGCGGTATCTGGGTCGCGCTGCTGACGACCGCGGTGGGGCTTGCGGTTGCCATCCCGGTCTCGGCCATCGTCGGCTGGTTCGACAGCCGCATCGAAGCCGAACAGTCCGAGATGGAAGCACTCGTAACGGCCTTCTTTACCGGTGCCATCGCAGAACGCGGTGCGGCCCGGGTGGTGCCGCTCGAAGCGCCGTCGGAGACGAGGCATGCGGTTTAGTCAAAGAGCGCGGCGCAGGCCGGTCGGCCTGACCTCGCTGATCGACGTCATTTTCCTGCTGCTGCTGTTTTTCATGCTGGCCTCCAGCTTCACCCGCTATCAGTCCCTGGACATCTCCAGCGGGGGCGAGGGCGGTGGTGCGGATGTTAAACCTGCTTACCTGCGCATTCATTCCGCCGAAAAGATCGACTTGAACGGTAAGTCACTGGAGAAGTCCGAGATGCAAGTGCGGTTTGCCGAACTGAAGGCGGAAAGCATCGTCGCGATCTGGTCCGGGCCGGAGGCCAATGTCCAGGACGTCGTCGACATCATGTCGGCCGCGCGCCAGACCGGCCTCAAGACCGTTCTGGTGACGGGAAGGTAGGTGCCGTCATGCGTATGAGAAAACCGCAGCGCCGGGAACCACCGGAAAACACCATTCCGCTGATCAATGTTGTCTTCCTGATGCTGATCTTCTTCCTGTTTGCCGGATCGATCGCCCGGGACGACGCCCGCAAGGTCGAGCCGCCGCTGAATATCCTGGAAGACGAAACCATCCGTTCTACAGGAGCTCTGATCGTCGATCCTGAGGGCAGGACCTTTGCAGGGGAGACCGAAATCGCGGTTTCCGACTGGCTGGCGCTGCGCGACGAGGAAGCCGAAGAAAGCGGCCCCATCAAGGTTGCCGCTGACGGAAAGCTGAAGGCCGATGCGCTGGAAAAGGTTCTGAAGGACCTGAAAGCGGCGGGGCGCAGCGATATCGTTCTGATTACCAGAAGAGGCTCGAAGTGAGGTTCCCCCGTTTCCTTGCCGCAGGCGTTGTCGTTTCGCTGGCGCTGCACGGCACTGGCTCGGCGTTTTTCGCCAAGGATCCGGATGAAGTGTCGATCGCGGCATCCGAGGGCGGCGGCGTCTCCGTGATCGGGTCTATCGAAGACCTGGTCGCGGGCGCGGAGGTGGAAAAGGTCACGGACACGCCGCCGGTCGAGGAAGTCGAGCCGCTTGACGAGCCTGTCGAACCGGTGAAGATGCCGGTCGAAATCGCGAAACCCGTGCAGGAAACGCCGGTCCGGCCGGTCGAGATGAAACCGGTAATGCCGGTTGCCGAACCCATGCCGGTGGAGGTTGCGGCTCAGCCCTCCGAGGCCGTGCCTGTCGCAGAAGGCGTTACGCTTGCAGACCCCGTGACGGCGGCTCCTGCAGACGCTCTATTGCTCGAAAACCTGCCGCAAACCCGGCCGGCCCCGGTTGAAGAGGTGAGGCCTGTAGAACCTGTCAACGAGGTACAGCCAGAGCCGCTGCCGGATCAAAAGCCGGTCGAGATCGCTTCTGTCGTTCCGACCGAGACGCCAGAACTGACGGAACCGGTGAAGCCGGAAACGGAACTGCTCGAAGCCGTGCCGGACCCGTTGCAGGATGTAACGGAAACACCCAGAACCAAGCCCGAGCCGCCAGTTCGCAAGACAGAGCCGCGCAAGACACCGGAAAAAACAAAGACGGCCCAGAAGAAGGGCGCGGAAGCCAGTACCCGGAAAGGCGGCGAGCGCATTACCAGCGAGACCGCACGCTCGAATGCCAACGGGCGTGCAGACGCCAAGACGAACGATGGAGGCACCAAGGCCACCTCCAACTACAAGGGCAAGGTCGCCGCGAAACTGCGCCGGGCCAAACGCTATCCCAAGGAAGCAAGGCGGCAAAGACTGGACGCCACGGTCGTGGTCGCCTTCACGATTGCGTCCAATGGATCGGTTTCGGGTGTCCGCGTAACCCGGTCGTCCGGACATCAGGTCTTGGACAAGGCAGCGCTGGACATGGTGCGTCGGGCTTCTCCCATGCCCAATTTCCCGAGCGACATGCGTCTTGCGCGGTTGAACATCGAAGTGCCCATGCGGTTCACGCCGAACTGACCGACCGGGATAGAGAGGGGTCAAATGCACCAAGGCTCGTCCACCAGGCGGGCCTTGGTGCATTGAAAGGTGCGTCGCGATTTCATAGACACACGCGCGACCGGTTCTCCTAATCCGCAGAAAAATGCCATTTCTGCACAGCCTGGCTTTGGAGAAAGCCTCTGGCTGCGCGCGCAAAACATTATTTCAAACACTGTTTTACATGAGTGTTTTTGTCATGTATATGTTGCCGCGCGCCGTGCCACTGCAACGGCCGAGCCACAGTCGGCTGTTCAGCCGGTACCAGCTGCTTAAAAATCTGAAAAAGGGAATTCGGCCATGCTTGATCGCGTGCGTCTATCGCTGCTCTTTACCGGCACAGTTTTACAATCGGCACTCCTGGCTGGGGGTGCAAGCGCACAAGATTCTGCGTCTTCCCCGGAAACTGCGCAGGGGACCACGCTTCAGACGATTGTGGTGACGCCAGGTGTTTCGGAAGAAAATGACGAACATCTGGGCGCGGCAGACAGAGAAAATTCGATCTACATCTCGGCGGAAGATCTTCAGCTTACCAACCCGCAGAACCTGAAGGATGTTTTTGCAGGTGATGCCTCGATTTCGGTCGGTGGCGCCATGGGCCCCGCCCAGAAAGTCTATGTGAACAGCATAGATGAACTCAATCTGGCGGTAACCGTCGACGGTGTTCTTCAGAACAATCGTGTGTTCCATCACAACACGACCAACTACATAGATCCGGCATTGCTCAAATCTGTTCGGGTGGACCCGGGCGTGGCACCGGCAGATGCCGGGCCGGGCGCTCTTGGCGGCTCCATCGTCTACGAAACGGTTGATGTCGGCGATCTTCTGGAGGAGGGGCGGTTCTACGGCGGCTATGCCTCGCTCTCCTACGATACCAACAGCAATGCTTTCACCGAAGCCGGCGCAGGCTATGTCCGCTATGAGGGCTTGGAACTTCTCGGCTACATCAAAAATGCCAATGGCGACAATTACACGGCCGGCAATGGCGAGGAAATGGACGGGACGGCACCGGATTTCCTGAGCTATCTCGCCAAGGGAGCGTTTGAATCCAGCGAAGGCCACCGCTTCGAATTCAGTGCGCAGCAAGTCCAGGACGACGCTCAGCGGCCATATCGGGCAAACTTTGGCGGATTGCCGTCAACAGAACCGGCGACACGCCTCTATGACATCACCCAACAGACCTACTCGGGACGATATGAATATGTGAATGGGACGGGACTGTTCGATCCGACAGTGGTGATCGGCTACAGCGAATCCTCGACCGAAATCCCCTACTTCTATCACAGGAGGTCCGGCAATCTTCTCAACATCGAGAGCGACGGAAATGCCTGGACGTGGTCGGGCAAGGTGGAAAACACCTTCCACCTGTCCGAAGACCACAAGATCACGGCCGGGGTGGACTTCTACAATTCGGAAAGCGAATACTCCGATGCCCTGTACAGCCCTGACGGATACAAGGAAAAGGCACGTGATGTTGGTTTCTATGCGCAGGCGCGCCTGTCGCCGACAGACAGGATAAGGCTTTCCTTCGGCGGCCGCGGCGACCAGCAATGGTTCACAGGTGTCGATGGCACCGAGCTGGAAAATTTCGGCCTCAGCGGGAACGCATTCGCTGCCTTCGATTTGACCGAGCAGATCACGCTCAGTGCCGGATACTCCAATGTGTTCGGCGGCATCGATCTGGAAGAGAACTACATCTTCGACAGCATCTCCAGCTATGACGGCCTCAAGCCTGTCCGGTCCCAGAACCTGATCGCGGGCGTGAAATTCGGGCATAACGGCTTTACCCTGTCCGGAGACGTCTACCAGACCGACTTCGAGAACTACCGGGAATTCACAAGCTCGACCGTCTACAATACTGATTTCAGGGTTCAGGGCTTCAAGCTTGGGGCCGGTTACGCCTGGGACGACGGGTTCGTAAAGGTTTCCTACTCAAATAGCGATCTGACGGTCGACGGCGACTATGTAGATTCCTACAGCGCCAGCGATGTTGGCGCTCCCATCGGTCAGGTTATCTCGGCGGAAGTCGTTCACACCTTCACCGAATTCGGTGTCACGGTTGGCTCCAGCATCGATGCCGCCCTTGATTACGATGGAACGGAAGATGCAGGTGAAAACTCTTTGCCCGGCTATTTTGTCGCCAATGCCTTTGCCGAGTACAAGCCACGGCAGGTCGCACAGCTGACCTTGCGACTGGAGGCAAACAACATCTTCGATGAAGCTTATGCGTCCCGTTCGACATATGGAGTTGAATACGGCACCGATGTGCTGACGCCGCTCTATGAGCCGGGGCGCTCCTTTCTGCTGAAGGCGCAAGTCAAGTTCTGATTTCGGGACCCCAAGGCTTCTTGAACATTGCACTGGTGGCTGGATTTCTATCGATCCTGCCGCCAGTTTTTTTGGAGATCGCCGTCTGCGGGGCAGAGCCCGGAGAAAGCGCTTTCAAGCATGGTGAAGCGCCACCAGCTTGCCGTCCAGTTCCCGGATCGGCACATCCATGTCGTAGATAGCGGCGAGGGTGTCTTCCCGCATGAAGTCGGCAGTGGGGGCTATTGCGGCTACTTCGCCGTTCTTCAGGGCGATGATCCTGTCCGCGTAAGCCGACGCATAGTTGATTTCATGCAGGACCACGACGATGGTCTTGCCGTGCGTGTCGGCAAGGCTTCTAAGCTGCCGCATCAGGTTTCTGGCGTAATGCATGTCCAGATTGTTGAGCGGTTCGTCGAGCAGCAGATAGTCGGTATCCTGGGCATAGGCCATCGCCACCAGGACCCGCTGGCGCTGGCCGCCGGATAGTTCGTCGATGAAACGTTTGGAAAGATCCGTCAGATCGAACATTTCAAGGGCTGCATCGACCTTTTCGCGGTCGATCTCCGCCGGCCGGCCGAGGTGATGCGGAAAGCGGCCGAAGCCGACCATCTCCTTGACGGAAATTCTGGAGGCGACGCTGGTGTCCTGGCGCAGGATTGCCAGTTTTCGGGCGAGCTTCATCGCCGGGCTTTGGACGACATCCAGCCCGTCAAAGCTGATGCGTCCGGTTTGCAGCGGCAGAAGGCGTGCCATCAGGGCAAAGAGCGTGGACTTGCCGGCGCCATTGGGCCCGATCAGGGCCGTGATGCCGCCTTTTGCGATCTTAAGAGACACGTTTTTCAAAACCGGTGCGCGGCCGTGGTGGAAGCTGACATTGTCGATCTCGATCATGCCCGCGCCTTTCTCAGGATCAGGAAGAGGAACACGAGGCCCCCCAGAAATTCGATCACGATGCTGAGGCTGCCGCCCATGCCGAGCACGCGTTCGAATAGGGTCTGACCGCCGACCAGCACGATGACCGCAATCAGCACCGACGCGATCAGCAGGCTGCCATGATGATGGGTCTTCAGAAGTTCATAGGTCAGAGCGCTCACCAGCAGGCCGAAAAACGCGACAGGTCCGACAAGGGCGGTCGAGGTCGCGACCAGCACGGTGACGAGCGCCAGGCCGACGAACAGTTCACGCCGGTGGTTGAGCCCAAGGCTGATCGCCTGCTCCCGGCCGAGAGCCATGACATCCAGGACATGACGCTTGCGCCAGGCCAGAACGCAACACAGCAGGATGAGGCCGGCCGAGATCACAAGCAGTTCTGTGTCGACGCGGTTGAAGCTCGCGAACATGGCGCCCTGCACCACGGCAAAGGCATTCGGGTCGATCATGCGCTGCAGCAGGCTCGTCAGGCTGCGGAACAGCACGCCGAAGATCACCCCGACAAGAAGCACGCGGAAGAGATCCTGGAGACCGTTGCCGAGCAGGGTGCCGAAAAGTGCGAGCGCAGCGGCCGTGAGCAGGATGACTTCGAAAGCGAACTTCGTCTCCGGCGCCAGGGCGGCATACCCGAAACTGCCAAGCGCAAAAACCAGGCCCGTCTGGACGAGGAGATAGAGCGCGTCGAACCCCATGATGGAGGGTGTCAGGATACGGTTGCTGGTGAGCGTCTGAAACAGAACCGTCGAAAGGGCGACGGCAGCTGCCACCAGCACAAGCGCGGCCAGTTTGGTGCCCCGGAACGACAGGACAAAGCCCCAGTTGCCCCGCGCACCCAAAGTCAGATAGGCCAGGATCGCAAGCAATGCACAAGCGCCCAGGAGGAGGAGTTTCCTATCGGGCATGAGCCGGCCTTGCAAACAGCAGCCAGAGAAAGACACCGGTGCCGACGGCACCGAAGACTGTTGCGGCCGGAATCTCGTATGGATAGCGCAGGAGCCTGCCTGCCACATCGCTTGCGAGAACCAGTGTTCCGCCGGTCAGTGCAACGAGCGGCAGGGTTCTGCGGGCATTGTCGCCATGAAAGCGGCTGACGATGTTGGGAACGACCAGGCCGACAAAGGGCAACATGCCGACCGTAATCACGGTGAAGGACGTGATCAGGGCAACGATGCCCAGGCCGACAACCAGCACATGGCGGTAGTTGAGCCCAAGGCCGATTGCGGCGTCCCGGCCGAGGCCGGCGATGGTGAACCTGTCAGCGTAGAGATAGGCTGCGAGCGCGACCAGGCCGGAGGCCCAGAGCAGTTCGTAGCGGCCCTGAAGAACGCCGGAAAATTCGCCGTGCATCCAGATGCCGAGATACTGGATCAGGTCGTTCTCGTAGGCGATGAACGTGGTGATGGCGGCAATGACGCCGCCATAGATGATCCCGGTCAGGGGCACCAGCAAGGGCTGTGTTGGCGGCAATTTCTGCACAAGAGCCAGGAATATGGCCGTGCCGCCGAACGCAGCACAGCAGGAGACGGCCATCTTCAGGAAGATCGAGCCTGACGGCATCAGCAGCGTCACGATCAGAAGTCCGAGGGCCGCGCACTCACCTGTGCCCGCGGTTGCCGGTTCGACAAACCGGTTCCGTGCCAGCATCTGCATGATGACACCTGCGACGGCCAGAGATGCACCGGACAGAATTGCCGCGCATGTGCGCGGTACGCGGCTGATCAGAAAGAGTTCAAGACCTTCCTTGCTCTGAAGCAGCTCCACAATCCCGACATCCGCAGCCCCGATGGCAAGACTTGCCAGGGTGAGGGCTGTCAGCAGGCCGGCCACCGCGCAGAACCAGATCTGCGCGGAGGAGGGGAGATGGTGGACGTTCAGGCGCAAGGGTCCTTCTACCGATCAGTTGGCCTTGGAAAACGCTGCCGACAGATCGGTCAGGGTTCCAAGCACGGACTGATATCCGCCGGCGGAAATGTAGATCCTGGCGGCGTCCAGGTAGACGACCTGACCGTTTTTCCAGGCCGTCGTCTCCGCGACCAGCTTGTTGTCCAGGGTTTCCCGGGCAGAAGCGCCGTCTGCGCCAACGGCTGCCGCCCGGTCGATGACCAGCAGCCAGTCAGGATTGACGTCTCGGATAAACTCGAAGGAGACCCCTTCGCCATGGGTGGAGTCCTCGATCTCCTCCACCGCCGGGGCGATCCCGAGTTCCGTGTGCAGCCAGCCGAAGCGAGAGCCCGGCCCGTAGACGCTGATCTTGGGGCCGTTGGTCAAAACGATCAGGGCCTTGCCCGCTGCCGCTCCTTGCTGCTTGAACGCGTCGATCGCCTTTGCCAGATCCTGGTCCAGCTTGCCGGCTTCTTCGGCCTTGCCGAACAGAGTGCCATAGGCGGCCAGTCGCGCACGTGCCTGGTCCAGGAGGCCGTCGCCCCAGATGGTCATGTCGATTGTCGGGGCAAGGGCCGAGAGGGCTTCGACCTGGGTCGAGGACCGTCCGCCTGCGATGATCAGGTCCGGCTGCAGCGCATTGATCGCCTCGAAATCCGGTTCGAACAGGGTGCCTACCGGTTCGGCCGCCTCGGCAACGCCTTCAAGATAGTCGACGTAGAGATTTGCCGGAGCACCGGCGATCTCGACACCCAGGGCAGAGAGCGTGTCGATCGCCGCGATGTCGAAAACTGCGATCCTGGCCGGTTGCGAAGGGACCTCTGCCGGACCGCTCGCCGTTTCAATGGAAATTGTGTCAGCCAGGCTTGCCTGGGTACCGAGTGCAGCCGCAAAGGCGAGCGCCACCCAATGGAAATTGCGCATAATGCGTCTCCAGATGTGGACGCCTGGCTATTCCCCTGAAATGGCTGAGCGTATTGAAATTGAATGTGCCGCAGGACTGATCGATCCAAGCGCCTTCGGCCGGTCCGTCATGCCAAATGCCGACGTGGAATTCAACAGTTCTCAGGCGTCAATTGATCTTTCAAGGCTCGACAGGTAGGCCTTGACCCCGGCGACGAGGAACGCACGGACGGCATTTACCAGTGCGCCATTGTCTTCGCCCGCCGCCATTGCTTCCATGGCGTCGACAGATGTCGTGAACATCAGGCCGATCAGCATCTTAGGATGCAGGGTGTTCCGGTCGAGATCGGGCACAGTCGCGGCCAGCATCTCGAACAGTCTGGATATTCCGGGCGCACTGTAATCCTGCGCCTTGACCAGGACGCTCTCCTGTTCAGAGGAAGCCCGCTGGATCAGAAAGATGAACGGGTCCCTCTGTCCGGTTTTCGGATTGAAGCCAAGATTGACCAAGGCATCGAAATAGGCGCAGGTGAGGTCCTCGATGCTCGGAGGAGAGCCGTTGCCTGCATTCTTGACCGCTTCGAGGCGGCCCAGAAGTTCGGTATCCAGTTGCTGAAAGCGGCTCTTCAGAAGTTCCAGAAGCAGGTCGCTCTTGCTGCCGAAGTAATAGTTCACAGAGGCGACATTGGCTTCCGAGGCGTCCGTGATCTCGCGCACGGAAGTGGCCGAAATACCCTTTTCAGCCATCAGTCTTTCCGCATTCAACAACAGGCGCTGGCGTGTCGGTTCCGGCTCCATACTCCCTCCTCGGTTGGTCTGGAGGATGTAGACCGAAAGACGGGAGAGTTCAAACGTTGTTTGAAAAAGAGAGCCTGTTTCCTTTCATGTGTCAGGACGGTCAAAAAGGGGGCTCCAATCCGGTCGTTTATCTAATTTGCAATTTGATCCCAAAAGCCGCCAATCGTTCCGACCGCAATTTGTGAAGCCGTCGCCGTCAGCGATCACTCGGGTGATCGATGAATGTTATGCCGCGATAGTCCTTGCGGAAGCGGCCGAAGTCGCTGAGTGCCGGGACGACCTGTTCCAGAAACAGGCGCCCCACTTTCGTTGAGCCGCCCGGGAAGGCGACGCAGCCGTCGATGGCACCGGCCTTGGCCCAGTCCTTTATCGCGGCGACGGCATCGGTGGGCGTTCCAACAACCAGCCAGTGCGCCGATCCGATGACTTCCGGCCATAGCAGAAGGTCTTCAAGCGCCGTTGCGCGGGAAAATGACAACGTCCGGATCAAGCGCGACGATTGCCTCATAGTTCGGTTCGCTCTGGGTCTGCCCGGTAACAGCAACCGAGCCGTCCTCGGGCCAGTAACCCGGTTCCTTGAGACCATCAGCATCGAGACCGACAAGGGTTTCGACCCCGGCCACCGCGCGGACGAATTCGCCGTTATAAGCATTGAAGGCGACGATCCGGCTGACCGGGTTTTCGAAGGTGACGGTGACATCGGTTTCGTCGGTCACCGAGATTGGATCAGCCAGGGCAGCGCCGGTCACACCGGCCAACACAAAGACGGCCGCAATGGCCAGGCGAACGTGGCGAAGGTCCGGAACCTTAATTCGGCCGGACAGATTTGAAGAAATGGTCGTGAGCAAGTGTCCCGTGCTCCAGTTGCGGCGAAGCAAACGGAGACGGGTATGACCCATGGCCGGCCAGGTAGCCGGGATCGGTACACCTTCGGGTGCAAGTCATGAGACCCTCCTCCAGGACACCCCGCCCGGGTTTGATTGAACAAGCGCCGGCAGGTCTCCTGGCTTGTGGGTCAACACGCTCCCCGGCCTTCCCAGATCCGTTCCGGTCCAGTGGCCAGCTTGAGGGCGCTCTTCGCTTACAGTTGCGGGGACAGCTCCGGGTTTGCGACGTGCTCAAGCCTCCGCCGTGCACCGGATTCCCTTTTCATTCCTTTCGGAAACCGACGGCTCTTTGTGCGGGATTCCTCAAGACTAGTCAACGGCAGCATAAGGAAAACAGGCAGTGCAGACACATGCGGCCGGCCCTGGCGTTACTGGCAGTATTCACAGTAGGGCATTTTGGCGTTTGTCTTCTGAGCGCCCCTCTTTTCGGTGCTACCGGTTCCCCCCGGGTCAAGACGGCAACCCGGCGTGGCATTTAACGAAATATCTCGATGTCGTATCGGCGGGGCCAATTCCCGTTCTTTCACCTTCAGGACGGGAGTGAAAGAGAACCCCCGCAGATAGGCAGACCCTCAGGCCAGCATGCCGAAGAAGCGATCCAGGTCGTTGCGCAGGTCGCGTTCGTCCTCCAGTCCGATGCTCAGCCGCAGGATGATGCTGTTGTTGCGGGGATGCGGGGGCACGCGCGACGCAGCGACGTTCATCGGGGCGACCAGGCTGCGCGTGCTGCCCCAGGACGAGCCGATGGAGAACACTTCCAGCCCGTTCAGTGCGGCGTCGAGTTTCGGTCTGGCCGTCTCCGGGAGGACCACGGAGAAGACGCCACTTGATCCGCTGAAATCGCGTTTCCAGAACACGTGACCCGGGCTGTCCGGCAACGCGGGAAACAGAACTTCGCCAATGCCCCGGCCTGAAAGCTCGGTGGCGAGACCGGTCGCCACGCGGCCCACATGAGACAGACGCAGGGCCATCGTTTCCAGCCCGCGCAGCACAAGCGACACGGCATCCGGTGCGACCCCGATGCCCAGCATCCGCATCGTGTCGCGCAGCCGGCGGCGCAGATCCGGGTCGGCAACGGTGACGGCGCCCATCAGAACATCGGAATGACCTCCCGCGTATTTGGTCAGCGCCTGGGCCGAAAAATCGATGCCGTGTGCGAGCGGTTTGAAGAGCAGCGGCGTTGCCCAGGTATTGTCGATGCCGGTCAGAATGCCGCGCGCGCGGGCCACGGCCGCAATGGCGGGAATGTCTTCCACTTCCATCGTCGTCGAGCCGGGTGACTCGGTCCAGATCAGGCGCGTCTGCGGGCGGATGTGCTCCTCGATCCCCGCGCCGATGCCGGGTGGATAAACGGACCAGGAAATGCCCATGGGTTCCAGAAGGTCACGGCACAGGCCGGTTGCGGGCGGGTAGACCGTTTCGGGAAGGAGCAGGTGGTCGCCCGGCCGGAGCACGCTGAGGAAGACAACGGATATCGCCGCCAGCCCCGAAGGCAAAAGCACCGTCTTCGCACCGCCCTCCAAGGCACTCAGCTGAGCCTCCAGCACGCGGTGTGTCGGCGTGCCGTGCAGGCCATAGGAATATCCGTCCAGATCGCGCTTTTCGCGGTTTGCGTAGTCAGCGGCATCGTCGAAGACGATCCCGGACGCACGATGCGTCGAAACGCCAAGGGAAGTGTATCCGTCTTTCGAAACCTCGGGATGATGGACGGTGAGGGTTGCATCGTGCATGCGCAGGCTCCTTTTCTGTCGGGGAAACATTGCACGGCGGTCGACGCAGGAATACTGATAGAGGCTTATCAGTCTATGCGAAAATCTTATAATGCAGCACCGTCAGCTCGAGGCCTTCAATGCGGTCATGATTTCCGGCTCAACCGTCCGGGCCGCGGAACTGATGCGGGTAACCCAGCCTGCCGTCTCCCGGCTGATCGCTGAGCTGGAGCAGGCGGTGCGTTTTCCCCTGTTCGACAGGGTGCGTGGCCGGTTGGTGCCCACGCCTGAGGGCCGGCTTTTCTTTCGCGAGGTCGAGCAGAATTTCCGCGGCATGGACCGGCTGCGGGCGGCGGCGGCCAACATCCGGGATTTCGGAACCGGGTCGTTGCGGGTGGCCTCCCTTTCGGCGGCGGGCGTGTCCCTTGTCCCGGCGGCGGTGCGGGCCTTTCGTGCCCGGCATCCCGATGTGCGTATAACGCTACACATCACCTGGTCGGCCGCGATCCGCAACGGGGTGGCGGACGGCCGGTATGACATTGGAATCGCGGCGGATGAGATCGAGCGGACCGGTGTCGACAGCCAGGTCTTCGGCAATTACCCCGGGGTCATCGCCATGCCCTCGGATCATCCGCTTGTTTGCCACGACGAGATAACTCCCGCCCTCTTGAAGGATTGCCCGATTGTCGGCCTTGCGCCGGAGGACCAGGCACGTCACCGGTTCGACACCGCGATGAAGAGGGCGGGGGTAACGCCTCGCTACATCATCGAGACGCCCAACGCGGCGACCGTATGTGCCCTGGTGCTGACAGGCGATGCGGTGGGATTCGTGAACCCGCTGGTGGTTCGCCAGTTCCTCCAGGACGGCCTTGTTTTGCGCCCGTTCTCGCCGGCAGTGCCCTTCAGGACCTACATGCTTTTCCCACCCAACAGCCAGAAATCCCGCCTCGTGAAGGACTTTGTCGGCGAGTTGATGAAGCTCAGGAATACGAGCGAAGCGGCTGGCGGGTGAGGGGCGGTTGTATGCCCGAAGAGGGATCGAATTCAACCTGTTGGAATATCCTCCCCTCGTGAAGCAGCAGGTAAAGGTCGCGCCGTCCGGCAGATCTCACCGGTTGAAGGTTCTCCTGCAAGCATCCGCTTGCTGCCCATTCGCGTGAAGTCGCATGCGTTGGAACCGTCGTCGTCGGTCTGGTTGCAGATCGGGAGCGTAGTATCGGCCTGATTCCATCAAGCGAATTGAAAGGGTACCTGGTGTCGGCAGTCGCGTTGCCCTTTCGCAGCATATCAGATTGCCGGATCCGCAACGTCGATCACCAGCAGCAATCTTGCGCCGGTGTGCGGGTGAACGGCGGGCGATCTGTGCAGAAGGCCGCATCGTTCCTCGGACGGCCATTTTCCGCCTTTGAAGAGGCCCACGGCGCCGGTGCGCATGTTCCGGACGCGTGCGGGGTTTGTCTGGTGCACCTCCGGCACATATTGCGTTCCGTCGCCGCGGTAGGTGCACAGGAGTCGGGCCGGAACATTGTCCAGGTGGAACTTCGGGCACATCGCGTCGTCGGAAACGTCGAAGCGGATCTGCACATACTCCGCTTTCATGATCCGGCCGAAGATTGCCGCCAGCGCTCCGACGTCGCTGGCCAGCATGTTCAACCATCGCTCCTCCGGCATGCCGGCAATCCTGCAGGCGGCCAGAGCCGCTTCCCCGGCAAGAGCGACCGGCAGGGTGGTGCGCATTTCCGGAAGCCGGTTTGCCGGCAGGGCGTCAATCCAGGACTGGAATTCCGGATCGGGGGTGCGTTGCCAAATGGCCGCCGCGACACCTGGGGCCTCGATCAGGAGCAGAATGTCATCATCTCTGCCGATGAGAACATCCTGCGCGCTGCCTTGACGGACACCAAGACGGGCACATTGTGTGTGCCCTGCCGCGTTCGAAGATGCCAGACCGGTCATGCCGCAGCCGCGCCCCTGTTCCAGCGGGGAAAGGGGTCGGGCAGGCGGGCGAAGCGGGCCAGATCGTCGCCGGACGCTTCGTCGATCAGGCAGTCGTCGAGACGCTTCTGCAGCGGTGCCCAGTCGATGCCCGACCCGATGAAGACGATTTCCTGGCGGCGGTCGCCAAAGGGCTCCGACCAGTGGTTCTTGACATAGGCAAGTGCGCGTTCGTCCTGCGGCCACCGATCGCGCGGTACGGAGACCCACCAGGTTCCGAGCGGACTGACGCTGGAGAGCGCGCCGGCGAGCGAGAATTCCGCCACCCAGTCCGGCCGCGTCGCAACCCAGAAATGACCCTTGGCGCGAATGACGCCGGGCAGGGGACCGTTCAGCAGCTCGTGGATCTTTTGCGGATCGAACGGGCGGCGTGCCCGGTAGACATAGGAGGCAACGCCATATTCCTCCGTCTCGGGTACATGATCGGCAAAACCGTAGAGCTCCTTTGCCCAAAGCGGGTGTTCATGGGCCTTCTCGAAGTCGAAGAGCCCGGTGTTCAGGATCTCCTCGATGGCGATCCGGGCATAGTCGGCCTCGATGATCTTCGCATCCGCGTTGAGGCTGCGGATGATCTTGCGCGCGGCATCCACCTGGGAAGGCTTGGCAGCGCCGACCTTGTTGAGGACGACGACTTCGGCAAATTCGATCTGGTCGGTCAGAAGATGCACGAGCGTGCGCTCGTCGTCCTCGCCAAGTGTCTCGCCGCGGTCACGCAGGAAGTCGTGGCTGGAATAGTCTTTCAGGAGATTGACCGCATCCACCACCGTGACCATCGTGTCGAGCCGGGCGACGTCGGCAAGGCTCTGGCCGGCCTCATCGCGGAATTCGAAGGTCGCGGCCACGGGAAGCGGTTCGGATATGCCGGTCGACTCGATCAGCAGGTACTCGAACTTTCCTTCCCCGGCGAGACGGCGGACTTCCTGCAGGAGATCGTCCCGAAGCGTGCAGCAAATGCAGCCGTTCGACATTTCGACAAGCGTTTCGTCGGTCTTGCTCAGTTCCGCCCCGCCTGCCCGGACAAGGTCCGCATCGATATTGACTTCAGACATGTCATTCACGATCACCGCAACGCGAAGCCCGTCGCGGTTGTTCAGGACGCGGTTGAGCAAGGTGGTTTTTCCGGCCCCGAGAAATCCGGAGAGAACGGTTACGGGGAGGCGGTCTGTGCGACTGGTTTTTTCGAGCACGGCAAGCTCCAGCTTTCTCTAAAGGTGAAGTTGCGCCCGGCAAGGCTGCCGGGCGCGTCCAGGGCTGTCAGTGAGCCAGCATTTCCGCGACGATTTCCTCGGCGTTGAGGGACGAGGGATAATAGGTCGGCCAGTTCGTCAGCTCTTCCAGCAGGGCGGCGCGATCGTCCCCCCAGTAAAGGTGGTAGTGATCGGCCTTGTCAGGGGCGATCCTGTGGTCGCTGAACTGGATGAATTGCGGTGCGGCCGCGTCACCCTCGACCTTCTTGAAGATGAAGCGGACCCCGCGATTGCCCTTCTTGTAGGTCAGGATCTCCCGGCCATCGCTTACATAGCTGGCCTTGAGCGGCACCCCTTCGGAGAAGAAGGTCACGGTTTCACCGTCGATCGTGATGCGCTCGACGTCGGTCCGGTAACCGGTGTCGTAATAGGCCTTGTATTCCTCGGCGGTCTTGTCGCCATGTTCCGCCTTGTGGGTCATGACCTTGTCGAGCGATCCGTCCCGGAGATACGGATAGACGGACTGCCAGTCGCCTTCCCAGTCCGACAGGGTTCGCGCCTGGATCTGGTCGTCCTCGAAATAACCCTTGTAGACCTGATCGTCCGCGTGACTGTGGGCGTGCTTCTCATTAGCCGCGTCGCCGTGCATATCGCCGGAGCCTCCGACGGCGACGATGTTGTAGGGCTTGCCGTCGACTGCAATTTCACCCGCCTTCCTGAAGTCGGCGGCACCGACGAGATGAAGCTTGCCGGCCAGCGGATCCGTGACGACGATGGTGTCGCCTGCCACGGCCACCCGCGGACGCGGATCGCTCCAGTGTCCATCCATCGAATAGGCGTTGGTCAATGCCAGTGAGTTGGTGATGGCGCCCTTCAGGATGTCGAGCTGGTGAAGCTGGCCATCTTCGGTGAAGACATAGGAAAATTGCGGCCGGACCGGATCGACGGTGAAGTGAACGCGGCGCATCGGCAGATCGATCAGCCGGAAGTCTCCGCCATCTGTCGGGTCGATGATCACCACCTTGTCAGCGCCGTAGTTGCCAAGGAAGTACTGGATGCCGATGCCGCCGATGACGGTGGTCGATTTGCCTTCGGGAAGCGTGCCGGGATAGGGCACATGGCTGATCTGCGGTGCGCCATCCCCCCCGGTGACGACGAGCAAACCCGTTGCGCAGGCAAAGACCAGCAATTTGCCGGACGCTGCTTCGCCGTGCAGATCCGGGCATTCGGCTATTGTGCCGGTCTGCTCGCCTGCCCGGTCAAGAACGCGGATGCCGACCGGCAGTTTGGACGGGTCCTCGGGATGGGGAACGGATACCAGATCGTGATCGCCATAGGCGACCGCGACCCCGTGATGCGGTGCGCCGGCTGCCACCGCACGCGCGTCGACCTTGCCTTTCAACGCGTCGCTTTCGCTGAAGACACGAGCGACGCCTTCCTTGTCGAAGAAGACAGCCAGTTGTCCGTCATGCTCGACAAAGTGGACAGGATACTCGCCCGCGATCTCCGCTCCTGTGATCTTCGGTAATGCGACCTCGATGTCGCCGTGATCGCCATGGTCTTCAAAGGCGATGCCGCTCGAGATCGCGGTGATGAGATTGCCGTCCCGCTGAACGGCAAAGATCGCTTCACCGCCCTTGCTGCGGTAAAGCGAAGCCGGTGCCTTGAGCGGGAACGTATCGATCGTCTCGCCCTTGACGGCATCCACGACCGTTACCTTCGGAGCACCATGATCCGAAACGAACAGGCGCCATGCCGTCACTTCGTCCGCCTTGGCGGGCACTGCGGCCGAGGCGAAGACGAGTGCCAACGCGGCTGAAGCAAACAGGTTTTTCCGCATTCCGTTCTCCAATATGTTATACCATTACATTTCTTGATCAAAAGAAAGGCGGAGATCCCCGCCTTACCATTCGCCTGGACCGTCTCAGCTTCCCGAGACCACATGTTTGATCGCGTCCATGCCGTGCTGCATCCTCTCGATGCAGGTCACGGCAGGACGATTTTCATCCGACAAGGCTCCCAAGTGGAGCGTGCCGCCGGTTTTCAGAGCCGTTTCGCTGGCGATCTGCTGAAACAGCCGGGGATTGGTGAGCTTGTCCAAGAAGATCGCCGAATCCCGGTCGCGCTTGACCGGCTTCTGCAACACAGGCCGGCTCCGGCAATTTCCTATTGCACACCGTCAGGCCTGCAGTACGAACGACTATGTTATGTTGTTACATTCGTCAATAAAAATGTTATATCGTAACCTGCGTTGAGTTTCGGTGCCGGAGGTTGTCCATAGGGAGCCCGGGTATTCGGTGGTACGGACACGCGGCGCGATCCACGCCTTTGTTGCAGGCCTTTGCGAACTGCAATTTCGCTTCTCTTTTCGCCGGGACACGGCTCCTGCCCTTAAGGCGGTTCCTCTCGGACTGGTTGGTATGTCGCACACGGTTTGCCCAAACGGCAATGTCCACTCTGTTTGCTGTTTCACATTGATTGACAGTTCATTCAAAATAAGGGCATTTTATCACGGTATTTCAGAATGTTCTGTCGGTCGAAAAGTGGAGGTTGGTCCGATGAGCGAGATGATTGCGCGTCCCGAAGGTTCACCTCTGCTTGATCATTGTCCACCATCGTTGCCGGCGCGCTCCTATTTCGATCCCGCGTGGCATGCGGCAGAGGAGAAGGCAGTCTGGCGCCGGAGCTGGGTCTATGCCGGGCGGGACAGGGATCTGCCTGAAATGACCATGCGGCGGATGTCCGTCGGTGGTCAGAATATCGTCCTGGTCAAGGACCGGGAGGGACATGTGACCGCGTTTCACAACACCTGCCGTCATCGAGGTTCGGAGCTCTGTACAAGCGACGAGAAAAGTCTCAAGTCGAAGCTGATTTCCTGCCCCTACCACCAGTGGAGCTACAGTTTTTCCGGCGATCTCGTCCGCACGCCGTTTGTTTCGGTTCCAACGGATTTCCGCAAGGAGAAGTTCGGCCTTTTCAAGGTGCATGTGCGGGAATGGAACGGCTTCCTGTTCGTCTGTCTTGCCGATACGCCGCCCGATTTCGACAATGTGCCCGATCTTGGCGCGAAGGCCTTCGACAACTGGCCGATGCGCGAGCTTGTCACCGGCCACACCTGGGTCAAGCAGCTTTCCTGCAACTGGAAGATCTTCTGGGAGAACTACAACGAATGCCTGCACTGCCCGGGCATTCATCCTGAACTGTCTGAGATGGTGCCGATTTATTCCAAGGGGTATATGGCACCGAACGAAGCGCCGGACTGGCAGCCGGACCTGGAGGCGGTCCAACCGGCACTGAAAGCCGGAGCGCGCAGCTGGACATTGAACGGACAGCCTTGCGGGCCGGAATTCCAGAACCTGTCGGCGGCCGAACGGGAAGCGGGACAAACCTTCGTCACGATGCTGCCGGGTCTGTTCGTCGTCGCCCATGTCGACTATGTGCGTGCGGTCTCGGTGCGGCCACTGGGACCGGAACTGACCGAACTCAAGGCGGAATGGCTGTTTCTGCCCGAAACGCTGTCGGCGCCGGGCTTTGACATGGGCAATGTGGTGAACTTCGCCGGCATCGTCATGAGCCAGGACGGCGACGCCTGCGAGATGAACCAGCGCGGCCTCAGATCCGAGAAGTTCGAACACGGCACCTTGATGCCGCAGGAATTCGAGGTTCACCGCTTCCAGGAGTGGGTGCGCTATGCCATGGCGACGGAGAGCTGATCCTCTGAAGCCCTATCGGCGGACAGCCACGCGCTGAGCCGAGAGGTGTTTCCTGCCGGCGCGGGCTTCACGAATGGCGATGGTGATCCCGGAGACCAGGATGAGCGTGATGCCGATGCTTGCCAGGGCATCGGGAATATCGCCCCAGATCAGGAAGCCCCAGCTGACTGCCAGCGCAAGGCTCGTATATTCGAAGGGCGCGACGATGCTGGCCGACGAGAGCCGGTAGGCCTGGCTGATGAGGTACCCGCCGGCGGTGATGGTAACGCCGGTGATCGTGATCAGCATAAGCTCGCGATAAGAGGGAAGAACCCAGGGTCTGAGCAGGAAGTCGGCAGCCGGTCCGCCGGATCCGGCAAAGCGGCCGTCGCCCAGGGCAAGCGCAAGAACCAGCGAGCCGGCAAGAAAGCCGACCTGCGCATAAACGGCCATCGACAGGGTGCTTTCACGCAGACCCATGCCCCTCGTGATCGTCTGCATCACCGCATAGGCGAGCGCGGAGAGGGCGGGCAGAATATACACCCACTGGAAGTCAGGTGATCCGGGCCGGATAATCAGCATCACACCGCAAAAGCCGACCACCAGGGCGGCCCAGCGGAAGGGCCCGACGCGGTCTCCGATGAAGATTGCCGAAAGGGCCGTCAGCAGCATCGGTGCGATGAAAAAGATGGCTGCAGTGTCCGCCATCGGCAGAGCGGCGAGGGCCGCAAAATAGGTGATGTTGGAGACGGAGACCTCCAGACCGCGCACCAGATGCTGAACCGGCCGGTCCGTCCGGAAGGCTTCGATCAGCGACCTGCCGCCGCGAAACAGCAGCAGCGTCAAGACCAGCGCGATCGCGGACCTCATGGCGACCGCCTGGTGCAACGGGACGGTTGTCTCGGAAATGTGCTTCATCGTCATGTCGCCGAGCGAGAAGCTGACAACAGCGCCAAGGATACAGACAATGCTGGTGACCACAGGATTGCGGTCCCAATTCAGGGCATTCGAAGTGGTCATGCGGCGTTCGATCTACCGATGTCGGAAAGCGGATGTGCCTATCCGTCAAAGGCCCGGACGAGCATGTGTTCATGCTAGGCACAAAGGGATCTGATTTGCTTGTCAGATTTCCGCCAAAGATAGCCAGAATACGACGAGCACCATGGCCTTCAGCGGCTCGCCGGAAAGTGTTCCTGTCATTTCTTTCAAGGCCTTGGTCCCTCCCCACGGCCCGGATGAGAATCATCCTCCGGATGCGGAAACCGCCAGCCCTTCACCCAGCACCCGGACACCGAGCGAAATCTGCCTAAAGCGCCAGAACGCCGCCATCGACGGCGATGGCCTGTCCGGTGAGGTAGGTGTTGGCCGGGCGCAGGATCGAGAGCATGGTTTCGACAATTTCGGCGGGTTCGCCCAGGCGTTTCATCGGAACGCCGGTGGCCAGGAAATCCTGACGGTCCGCAAAGCCGCTTTCGGTCACGAGCGGGGTCGGGCTGAAGAAGGGGCAGATGGCATTGATGCGGACGTTGTGGCGGGCGAACTCGACCGCCGCGGTCCGGGTCAGGCCGACAACCGCGTGCTTGGCGGCGGCATAGGCAGCGAGCTTTGGAGCCGCGTTGAGGCCTGCGACGGAGGCAACGTTCAGGATAGCGCCGCCGCCGCCGTCAAGCATCAAGGGGATCTGATGTTTCATGCCGAAGAAGACACCTTTGGTGTTGACCGCAAAGACCCTGTCCAAATCGGCTTCGGTGGTCTCCAGAAAGCTCTTCATCGGCGGGGCCATGCCGGCATTGTTGACGGCAATGTCCAGGCAGCCGAAGGCTGTTCGCGCAAGGGTACACAAGGCATTGACCTCGGTCTCCTTCCTCACGTCGCAGGGCAGAAACTCCGCAGGGCCGGGCAAGTCTCCTGCCACCCGCTCCAGGCCGGCCTTATCGATGTCGCCGAGAACGAGATTTGCCTCCAGAGCCGAGAGCCGCGCGGCAAGCAATTTACCGAAACCGCTGGCGGCGCCGGTGATGAGAATGGTCTTTCCGGAAAATTCCGATGTCATCTGACGCCCTCCAAGGCAATCTTTTCTGTTTAGCGGTGAGAGGGCGGCAAGAACAAGGGGCGGTCCTGCTGGCTCAGGCGAGCCAACTTCAAGAATGGTCAAGGCATGCCGCGTTTTACTTGGGCTGCCGGGTATCCTCGAGGACATTGGTCCGGCGTGCTTGCTGCAGGCAAACCTGTTCCCGCCTTGCGGGGAAACACTCGGCTGGCGTCGCGATGGGTTCAAAAAATCCTCTCGCCGGTGCTCTTGTCCTGCGGTAATTGCTCATGCAATATTGAATGAACGTTCAACAAATATGGAGGTCCGTCGTGACTTATGACTGCGTTGTGATCGGGGCCGGATATGCGGGGCTGAGCGCGGCGGAGCTGCTGATATCCGCGGGGTGGAGCGTGCGTGTGATCGAAGCGCGCGAGCGTGTGGGCGGACGCACGAATTCCCTGGTCAACGGGCTGGGCGAACGGGTCGATATCGGCGGTCAGTTCATCTCGGACGAGATGCAGAATGTGCTGGATCTGGTCGACCGTTTCGGTGCCCGGTTGATCGCGCCGGATGTCACGGCAGGCCGTCCCGTCGCGCTTCCAGGACCGGACGACGCGGCGCATTTCGCGGAAGCCTTGAAGCTTTACTATTACCAGCTTCCAAGCGGGGCGGACGTGACGGCGGAGGAGGCCGGGCTTTCGGTTGCCGGCTGGATGGAACGGACAATTGCCGACAGGGACGTGCGCCTCGCTGCCCGCTCGATGGCCGAATGCGCCAATTGCATCGACGCCGAGGCATTGCCGTTCAGGGAACTTCTGCATTTGCGCGACACGGGGCCGGAAGGCTTTACGGAGATGCAGTATTTCGTGGAGGGTAGCCTTCATCGGGTTGCCGAGCTGCTGGCCGCGGAGCTCGGTTGCGTCGATCTCGACAGGCCGGTCCGCAAGGTGACCCGCTCCGGTAACGGCTTTCGGATCGAGGCCGGGGAAGACGTCTACCGGGCGCACACGGTTCTTGTCGCCACATCGCCTCTGCAGGCACGGGAAATGCTCTTCGAGCCGGCGCTGTCCAGTGACCTGATGCAGGCGCTGCAGGCATTTCATCCGACGGATACCTACAAGTTCCTGATCCGCTACGATCGGGCGTTCTGGCGGGACGAGGGGCTCAGCGGGCTTTGCCAGTGGGTTGAGCCGTCGGGCATGTGGTTTGGCGATTCCAGCATGTCGCCCGAAAAGCCCATGCTGGTCGGGTTCGCAGGCGGGCCCAGCGCGGCGGTTCTGCGCGCCATGCCGCCGGAAGACCGCAGGGTGAAAATCCTCGGCGATCTGGCAAGGGCACTCGGAGAAGAGGCCGCAGAGCCACTCGATTACGTCGAGCGTGACTGGGGCGGCGATCCGCTCGCAACCGGCGGCTACAATGCCTATGCGGCGGGGCCTTTCGGGGCCGGCGCGGTGGCGGGGATCCGGCAGGGCGAGGGTGCCATCTCCTTCGCCTCAACGGAACTGGCGACGCGGTTTCCCGCTTATGTCGAGGGGGCTATCCGGGCCGGGCGGGACGCCGCCGCACGGATGCTGTCCCGAGAACAGGCCACATCCCGCGATCAGATGACCGCGTGAATTGACTTCCGGCATGCAGGGCAGTGCTTCTGGTGGTTCAATCGAGCCGGTTGAAGCGCTGCCACTGATCAAGTCCCGGCCGGCATAATCATGTTCTGAACAGCTGTCTTGAGCGCCCTGACTTCCTGAGGCGTGGCCAACCTGCCGGCAAAAGCAACGCGCAGGGCCAGACCTTCGACGAGATCCAGCAGGAATTCCGCGCACGTACGGTGGCTGAGGCCATCCTTGCCACTGCCTTTCGGTCTCAACTTGCCGACGGTTGTCTCCAGAACCCGGAGCAGCTCTTCGCGGTTTTTGAGGAAACCGGTCGATATGTCCGGATTACGCATGGCCTCCGACAGGATCTCGATCGTCAGTGCGGCATTCGCAGGTGTGCTGCACATGGCGAGATAATCCGCAACAAAGGTTTCAAGCGCCGCTTTCTGATCGCTCGCGCCGGAAAGCGTTTCCTGAAGAGAGGCCAGTTCCTCCGCTTCGAGCCGGGCAATTTCGGCGATCAGTTCCGCCTTTCCCGCAAAGTGATTGTAGATGTTGCCGAGGGACACCTTCGCGGCCCGGGCAATGTCGCGGATGCTCGTCTGGTGAAAACCCTTCTCGATGAAGCAGGCAGCGGCGACTTCCACGATATGCTCGCGCCGGGCATCCTTGGTTTCGCTTCGGGACAGGGGTAGGGGCATGGCGACTCACGCGGCAAAGATTGTGCTTGATTTTTCCCTTCCTATATGATGAACGATCGTTCGTCCAATTTTTATCTGAACGAACGTTCGTCCAAATTTGTCTGTTGCGGGGAGTGGCGGGCGCTGGGCCGAAACGGAAAGGTCCTTCAGGCAACCCGCCGGCAACGGGACAGCGGAAGCGGTTCGGGAAACAGGGAGGTGTCATGCCCATTCGAATAGATCTTGCCTTTATCCTCAAGGCATTCCGGCGGCAGATCGGCCTGACCTGGGGCATCGTGCTGGTGGAAAACATCCTGATTGCCCTTATTCCGCTGTTCATCGGAATGTCGGTCGACGGTTTGCTGGCCGGCCGGATAACGGAGCTTCTTTGGCTGGTGACGACGCTTTCAGCTCTCGGGATGGTCGCGATCGCAAGGCGTCTCTACGACACCCGCGCCTACGGAACGATCCGTCTTCGCCTGGGCCACGTCCTGCAGGACCGGACGGCGGGGCTGGAGGTTTCCAGGCGGACCGTGCGGGTCGACATGACGCGAGAGCTTGTCGACTTCCTGGAGAAGGAAGTTCCGGAGCTTCTGACCGCGATCATTCAGATCGCCGTCAGCCTCGGGGTGCTGATCTGGTTCGGTCTGCCGCTCGGGATTTCGGCGCTTGCGGTCGGGCTCGGGATCATCCTGGTCTACGGCTGTTTCCATCGCGTCTTCTACGCCCATAACGGCCGGTTGAACGACCAGCGGGAGCGGCAGGTCGAGCTCCTGGCCGGTGGCAGCCGGCTGGCGGTGTTCCGGCATCTGCGCGCGTTGCGCAGCCATGAAGTGGCCATTTCCGATACCGAGGCAGTGGTCTATGGCAGCATCTTTCTGCTTCAGGTCGCGTTCATCGCCTTCAATCTCCACGCAGCCGCGGCTTTGCCCGATGTTACCGCCGGCAGGATCTTCTCGATCGCAACCTATTCCTGGGAATATGTCGAGGCGGCCCTGATGCTGCCGCTGACACTGCAGAGCTGGTCACGGCTGAGCGAAATCACCCGGCGAATCAACAGTCCTGAAACGGGGGCTCAAAATGCCTGAGGCCCTTCCCGTGACCGCAGCATGTTCCCAGGGACAAGGCCTATGAGAAAAGCGTTTTGGGTTCTGCTTGCGCTGGGCGCTGTTGGGCTGTTGCTCAGCGAGGTGGAGGATACGGCCGACGTTGCCGCCTCACACCAGACGGCAGTCTTGCAGCCGGTGGCCTTCACCACAGCCATCACCGGCAGTCATGCCGGTGCCGTGTCGGTTTTCGCGGAAGTGGCACCGCGCTGGCAGGTGGAGTTACAGGCGCGCGTCACGGGGATCGTCTCAGGGGAGGTGCCCCTTGCGCTGGCCGGGACGCGGGTTGTCGCGGGAACGGTGCTCCTGAAACTGGAAAATGCGCCCTATCGGGCAAATCTGGCAGAGGCACGCTCCAGTCTGGAGAGTGCCAGGCTCGAATTGCTGCAGAAAGAGAAAAAACGCGACATAGCCCTGAAGGACTGGCGCGCGGTACGACCCGGGATCGAGCCGCCTGACCTGGCCATCCACCTGCCGGAAGTTCGCGTGGCCGAAGAAGCGGTCGCCGCTGCCCGGACCCGGCTGGAGGCTGCCGAATACGATCTGGCATCCACCGAATTGAAGGCGCCCTTCCATGCCATCGTTGCCCGGCGTCAGGTGAGCCCGGGGCAGAATATCAATGCGGGAGAAAGCCTGTTTTCGCTGCTCGACGACAGCAAGCTGGATATACAGGTTTCGGTAAACGAGCGTGAATGGGCTCTGATGAACCGCGACTGGCAGAGCGTCGAGGCTGTTCTCCTGAATGAGAGCGGCGACAGGGCCGGCACGGCGAGGGTCACACGTGGCGGCGGGTTCCTCGATCCGCAATCGCGCAAGTATCAGATCTTTCTCGAAGTGGAAAAGGACCGCAGTTCCGGGATCCTGCCGGGGCAGTTCGTGCGGGTGGACCTGCCCGGAGCGCCGGTTTCCGGCACGCTGCAGATACCGGAAAGCGCACTTACGCAGGATGGATTTGTCTGGTTCATCGATATGGACGACCGTCTGCGGCGTTTCGAGGCGCGGGCCCTGTTTCACAACAACGGCCGGGTGATCGTGGAGGTGCCGGAGGAACTGCGCCGGACGCAGGATTTCCGGATCGTGACGCTGCCGATGAACGCCTATCTGCCGGGACAGAAAGTCGCCCCGGTGGAAGGGGAGATTGCGAAATGACCCGGCTCACCAACTGGTTCCTCCGCAATCCCGTGGCTGCCAACCTGCTTATGGTTTTTCTGCTGGTCGCCGGCATCGTCTCGATGTTGACCGTCCGCATCGAGGGCTTTCCGAAGATCCCGGCCGACATGATCACGGTCACGACGGTCCTGCCGAATGCCTACACGGCGCAGGTGGACGCGCAGATCACGCTGAAGATCGAGAAGGCCCTGGAGGATCTGGAGAATGTGAAGTCGATCCAGTCGGTCTCAGCGCCGGGGACGTCCGTCATTTCGATACGCAAGACGAACGGCACCGACCTGCAGAAACTCCTCGACAAGGTTCGGCTGAAAGTGGACGGGATCTACGATCTGCCGAAGGACGCCCGCCGTCCGGTGATCGATACCAACGCCTATGACATGCCGGCGCTCTATGTGCAGGTTTATGGCGACACCGATCTGAAAAGCCTGCAGAAGATCGCCCGCGATCTGCGCGCGGACCTGCTGGCCGATCCGCAAATTTCCCGCGTCACCGACATGGGCCTGCAGGATCAGGAGATCGCGATCGAGTTCCAGCCCGGCACGCTGGAACGGTTGGATCTGACGATTGCCGATGTGATGGATCGCATCCGGGCCTCGGCCCTTTATTTCCAGGGCGGCACGTTGCGCACAAGGGGCGGCGACATAACGCTCAGGGCCGACAATCAGGCCTTGTCCAAGCGGGACTACGAGGAGATCCCGGTCGTCACCTGGCCGGATGGGACCGTGACGCGGCTTGGCGATATCGCCACGGTGACGGACGGGTTTGAGGAAATCAACATCGAGGCGCGATTCAACAGGCAGCCCTCCGCCGGCATGGAGATCATGATCGGCCGCAGGGACAATCTGCTGCATGTTTCCGATGCGGCGGAGGCCGTCATCGCCAAGACCCAAAGCCGGTTGCCGGAAGGTGTGCGAATTGCGATCTGGGGAAATTCAAAAACCTATATTTCCGATCGGCTGGAGCTTCTCGGCAGCAATGCGTTGCAGGGCCTGTTTCTGGTCGCGCTGATCCTGGCCGTGTTTCTCGATGCCAAACTGGCCTTCTGGGTTGCCATGGGCATACCCGTCTCCATGGCAGGGGCCTTCGCGCTCGCCACGACGGGCTGGATCGACTATTCGCTCAACGACATCACCACATTCGGCTTCATCATCGTGCTGGGCATCCTGGTGGACGATGCGATCGTGGTCGGGGAGAGTGTGCATGAGCACAGGGGGCGCATCGCCGATCCGATCAAGGCAACGGAAACCGGGGTCGAGCTTGTTTCCACCGCGACGGTGTTCGGTGTGCTGACGACGGTTGCCGCCTTCTTCCCCATGCTCCTGATCGACAGTCCGCTCGGCAAGGTGCTGTCGGGATTTGCCGGTGTCGTCATCCTGGCGCTGTTGTTCTCGCTGATGGAGAGCAAGCTGATCCTGCCGGCACATCTGGCGCATCTGAAATCGCCGCCAGAACGAACGCACCCGGTCGCCCGGGCGTGGAAACGGGTGCAGAAGAGTGCGCAGGCGCTCCTGGCCGGCTTCCGCGACAGGATCTATGCACCAGTGCTGACCTGGTCGCTTGCAAACAGATATGCCGTCCTGATCTGTTTTACTGCCGCCGCGGTCCTGACATTCGGACTGATGGCCAAGGGGCAGATCAAGTCGGCTTTCTTTCCGACCGTGCCCGGGCAGGTGATCACCGTCAATCTGCAGATGGACCAGCGGGCCCCGTTCCATCTGACGAACTTCAATGTCGGTCAGCTGGAAGCGGCCGTTCTGGCGTTAAACAGCGACAAGTCGCTTCAGAACGCCGACGGCGAAGGGCCTGTCGCGCATGTCTTCAGCTTCGTCAACGGCACGGCCTCGGCGGAAATGTATGTGGAAGTGACGCCGTCGGCGGAGCGTCCGGGGCTTGCGGCCAACGACATTCTGCAGGCCTGGCAGAAAAACCTCAGTCCGATGGAAGGTGTGTCCAAGCTGAGTTTCACCGCCAGCGAGGATTTCGGCGGCGGCTTCCAGATCCGGATGACCGCCAAGGACCGCGCGGTTCTGGAACAGGCTGCCCTGGACCTCCGGCAGAAACTGGGTGAATTTGCCGGCGTCTCCAACACTCGCGACACGATCCTGGGCGGACAGCCGGAACTGCGGCTCAAGCTGAAACCGGAAGCGCAAACTCTCGGGTTTACCTCCGAGCGGCTCGCCAGCCAGATCGGTTATGCCTTCGGCGGCGGGGAGGCCCAGCGCATTCATCGTGGCAATTCCGAAGTCCGCGTGATCGTGCGCAACGCCAGGACCGCGCGCGACCGGGTCGAGGATCTCCTGAAGCTGCGGCTTAGGAACGAGAGAGGCGACTGGATACCCCTGTCGGGCGTTGCCACTGTCGAGGCACGTTACGTCGCCGATCACATCGAGCGGCGAAACGGTGCCCTGACGGCGACCGTGCTGGCCGATATCAATCGCGAGGTGGTGGCGCCCGAGGAAATCGGGCAGGCGATCTTCGGCACGTTCAGTGAAGGGCTGGAAGCCAAATATCCGGGGCTGGAGATTTCGGCCGGCGGCGAGCTGGAAGATATTGGCGAGATGAAAGGCGGCCTGGTCAAGGCCTTCATCATCGCCTGCTTCCTGATCTATGCGCTGATGGCAGTACCGCTCAAATCCTATTTCAAGCCGGTCATCATCATGTCCGTGGTGCCGTTCGGTTTCGTCGGAGCCGTTCTGGGACATGTCCTGATGGACCTGCCCTTCTCGATGCTGTCCTTTTTCGGGGTGCTGGCCCTGATCGGCGTCATCGTCAACGACAGTCTCGTGATGATGACCTTCTATATCCGGTCACGCGAAGAAGGCATGGCGCATGCGGATGCGGTCAGGCGCTGCGGCATCGACCGGTTCCAGGCGATTTTCCTGACGACGGCGACGACGGTCGCCGGCCTGATGCCGTTGATGAGCGAAACCTCGGAACAGGCGCGCTACCTCATTCCGGCCGCCGTTTCGCTGGCCTATGGCGAACTGTTCGGAACGCTGATCACCCTGATCATCATCCCGGTGCTGCTGGCGATTTCCGAAGATGTGCGGCGCCTGCTGTTCGGGAAAGAACGGCCACAAGGATTGCCCGTTGGCGGGCAGCTTCCGATGCCGGAACCCGGCTCAAGCTAGGCAATTGAGCCGGGAAACAGGTCATTTTCCGGAGAGGAAATCCTCGGCGAGTTCCACCCAGAAGGTGGTGCCGATGGGCAGGATTTCGTCGTTGAAATCGTATTTGGGATTGTGCAACGGCGGATCATTGTCGGTTTTGGCGGTGCCGAGCAGGAAGTAGCAGCCGGGGCGCTCTTCCAGGAAATAGGCGAAATCCTCGCTGCCCATGAAGGGCCGGGTGAGATTGGTCACCTTGTCGGTACCTGCAAAGCGCTCCGCCAGGGCGCGGACATAGTCCGTCTCGGCCTTCGGATTGATCATCGGCGGATAGCCGCGCTCATAGTCGACCTCGGCGCGCATGCCGTAGCTGGCGGCCTGACCTTCCGCGATCAGGGTGATGCGGCGCTCCTGTTCGTCGCGGACGTCCGGATCGAGCGAGCGAACGGTTAGGCGCATCTCGGCGCGTTCCGGAATGACGTTGCTGGCAACACCGCTGTTGAAAGCACCCACCGTGATGACGGAGGCCTGCAGCGGGTGGATGTTGCGGGAGGCAATGCTCTGCAATGCCATGATGATGCTGGCGCCGCAGACGATCGGGTCTGCAGCGGCCTGCGGTTCCGCGCCGTGGCCGCCCTTGCCGATGACGGTGATCTTGCACTCGTCAGCGGCCGCCATCATCGGGCCATCGAGGAAAGCGAACTGGCCGAAGGGAAGCGACGGGTCGTTGTGAAGGCCGAAGACGGCGTCACACGGGAAACGCTCGAAGAGGCCGTCGTCCATCATCAGCCGCGCGCCGCCGAAGTTCTCTTCCGCCGGCTGGAAGATGAGGTGGATCGTGCCGTCGAAACGCTTGCGTTCGGCCAGGATCTTCGCGGCACCCAGCAGCATGGTCGTGTGGCCGTCGTGGCCGCAGGCGTGCATGACACCCGGATGGGTGCTGGCGTACTCTGCCCCGGTTTCTTCCAGGATCGGCAGGGCGTCGAAATCGGCGCGAATGCCGATGCTCTTTGAGGACGTGCCGTTGCGCAGCGTCGCGACGATGCCGGTCTTCGAAAGTCCGCGGGTGACTTCGTAGCCCATGGCCGTCAGTTCGGCGGCGACATAGTCGGAGGTCTTGAACTCAGACAGGCCGATCTCCGGGATCGTGTGGAGATGGCGCCGCGTGGCGACGAGATCGGGAAGGATATTCGGGGTCTGAATTGTCATTTACGCACCACAAAGGGCCATTAGGCACCGCGACTGGGAATCCGGTTTTCCAGGAAACGGAAGAGCATTACCAGAATCCCGGTGAGACACATATAGATCAGTGCGAGCAGCAGCAGCGGCTCATAGGTCAGATAGGTATCCTGTCGCACTTTGGAAATGACCGCATAGACATCGACGACGGTGATCGTCGCGACCAGGGGTGTCGATTTCAGCTGCAGCACGGTTTCTCCGCTCAAGGTCGGCAGAGCGCGGTAGATAGCGCGGGGCAGCCAGATGCGGCGGAACATGGTGAAGCGGCCCATGCCGAAGGCGCGGGCGGCTTCCAGCTCACCGCGCGGCACGCCGGCAAAGGCGCCGCGCATCACCTCACCCTCATAGGCGGCGAAGGAGAGCATCAGCGCGGTAAAGCCATATGGCCAGGCCTGGCGCAGATAGGGCCAGGCGAAGGATTGGCGGATTTCCGGAAACTGCGCGAAGACCGAGCCGAGGCCATAATAAAGCAGCCACAGCTGCAGCAGCAGCGGCGTGCCGCGGATGAGCGTGCAGAAGCCACGCGCGAGCCAGGCGAGCGGCCAGGGGCCGGTGACCTGGACAAGGCCGATGGGCAGGGCGAGCAGAAAGCCGATGCCTGCAGTGGTGAACAGCAGGAACAGGGTCTCGCCGATGCCGTCGATCAGCCTCCATTGATATTTCGGCAGCCAGTCCCAGCGCATGAACCAGATCGCGCAGAAGACGATCAGTCCGAAGACGGCGATAAGAAAAATCCGGTGCGGTTCCAGCAGACGGCGCGGTGGCGGCGGCACGTAGGCGGGCATGGTGGTTGGGCTATCGCTCATCTTACACCGGCCCCGCTATGCCGCGTCTGGCACGTTTTTCGATGCGTGCGATGACCTGGTTGGAGACCAGCGTCAGCGTGAGATACATGAGACCGGCGGCGCAATAGAAGAGCATGTAGGCCTTGGTGCTGCCCGCAGCCTGACGGGTGACCAGCGTCAGCTCGGAGAAACCGACAACGGCAAGAAGCGCCGTGTCCTTTGTGGCGATCAGCCAGAGATTGGAGAGACCCGGGATGGCATAGGGCAGCATGGCGGGCAGGGTGATGCGGCGCAGCGTCTTGAAGGGCGACATGCCGTAGGAGCGCGCAGCCTCGATCTGGCCCGGCGGCACCGCCTTGATCGCACCGCGCAGGACTTCGGTGGAATAGGCGCCCTGGACGACGCCGATGACGAAGATACCGGCGGCAAGGCCGCTGATGTCGACACGCGGCAGGCCGACTGCCAGGAGCAGTGCGTTGACCGCGTCGGTTCCGGCATAATAGAGCAGAAGGATCAGCACCAGTTCAGGCACCGCGCGGATGACGGTGGTGTAGATCTCAAGCAGGTCGCGCAAGATGGGGCCGCCGTAGAGCTTGCCGAAGGCACCGGCAATGCCGATCAAAAGGCCGAGCGTGAAACCGCCGACGGCGAGCTGCAGCGAGGCGGCAAAGCCCGCGAGCAGGACCCCGCCCCAGCCGGGCGGCGACAGGGCAAGCAGGTCGAGATTTAAAAATCCGGTTTCGACAGCCATCGGCAGCGGTCACCCTTGCTTGGAAGTTTCCGCCCGCACCAAAAGGCGCGGGCGGACATTCAGAGGATGAGCGGGTGGATCAGCCGCCGTAGATGTCGAAGTCGAAGTAGTTTTTGGAGAAGGTGTCGTAAGTTCCGTTGTCGCGGATCGCCTTGATCGCGGCGTTGACCTTGTCTTTCAGTTCGGTTTCACCCTTGCGGATGCCGACGCCGACACCGGCGCCAAGGATTGCCGGATCGTCGGCAACATTGCCCTTGAGTTCGCAGCAGGCCCCGGCATCGGATTTGAGGAAGGCGTCGAGGGCGATGGCGTCCGCCTGGACGGCGTCAAGACGGCCGGCAGCGAGATCCTGATTGGCTTCGTCCTGGGTCTGGTACTGCTTGATCTCGGCAGCGCCTCCACCGAAATACTTGTCGGCATAGTCGGCATGGATGGTGGAGACCTGGACGCCGACGATCTTGCCGGCAAGGCCTTCCGGCGTCGCGTCGAATTCGTCACCCTTCGCACCGATGATGCCGGTTGGGGTGTTGTAGTACTTGTCGGAGAAATCGATGGTCTTGAGGCGTTCCTCGGTGATCGACATGGAGCCGATGATCATGTCGATCTTGCCGGACGTCAGCGCCGGAATGATGCCGTCCCAGGCAACCGGTGTGATGACGCAGTCGAGCTTGGCTTCGGCGCAGATCGCTTCCATGAACTCGACTTCCCAGCCGATCCACTTGCCGCTTGCATCCGGCGAGGTGAAGGGCGGATAGGGCTCGGCGGCAACGCCGACCTTGACTTCCTCGGCCATCGCGCCGGTGAAGGCGGCTGCGCTCATTGCGGATGCGACCAGTGCTGCTTTCAAAATGTGTTTCATGCTGTTCCCCTGTTTTTCGACTTTGTTGCCGGATCTCCCCGCGCCTTGTGCGGGACGATCATTCTTCATGCTGATCCGGATGGGCTACGTCCTCCCGTGCCCAACCGGATTTAGTGGATCGAGCTGATGAATTTCTTCAGCCGGTCCGATTTCGGGTCGCCGAACACCTGGTCCGGCGGGCCTTGTTCCTCGATGACACCGTTGTGCAGAAAGATGACGTGGCTCGCGACTTCACGGGCGAATTTCATTTCGTGGGTGACAAGGATCATTGTTCGCTGTTCGCGCGCCAGATCGCCGATGACACCCAGCACCTCGCCAACCAGCTCCGGGTCGAGGGCGGAAGTCGGCTCGTCGAAGAGCATGGCGAGCGGCTGGACGGCGAGGGCGCGGGCAATCGCGGCGCGCTGCTGCTGGCCACCCGAGAGAAAAGCCGGATAGACATCCTGTTTTTCGTGAAGACCGACACGTTGGAGAATGGTCTCGGCGATGGCGACAGCTTCGTCGCGCTTCATGCCGAGGACATGGACGGGAACCTCGATCACATTCTGCAGCACTGTCATGTGCTGCCAGAGATTGAAGCTCTGAAAGACCATTGCAAGCTGGCTGCGGATGCGCTCGATCTGCTTGCGGTTGGCGGGTCTGAGGCCGTGATGGCCATCATCCTTCAACGCAATGGTCTCGCCATGAATGGTGACCGACCCGGCGCTGGGCAGTTCCAGCATGTTGATGCATCTGAGAAAGGTGGATTTGCCGGAGCCCGAGCCGCCGATGATGGCGATCACATCGCCCTGGCGAGCCGTCAGGGAGACGCCCTTGAGGACCTCCAGGGCTCCGAAACGTTTAAAGAGGTCGCGCACCTCGATGGCTGGCGCCGCTGGTTCCATCCTACCGCCATTGCCCGGTCAAGCCGGTGCAGCTGTTGTTACTGTTCCCCGCTGGCCCTGTTCTTTTTGCCGGTGCGGCGCCAGCCGTCCGCCCGGTAAGTATTGTCAGCTTTGCACTTGTCCAGTAATTATTCAACCGTATAATAACGAAAAAATGCAGGGCCGGTTCGAATTTTCGCCGGCGGGCCAGGTGGAGGATCCCAGAATGGCGCGGGAGGCGGAAGTGACTGCGGCAGCAAGGTGCCCGGCATCGCCTTTTGGCCCGTGCGCCCGGGCCCGGTTGCGTTTCATTGCCTGGTGGAACCCATGAGCCGGCGTCCGTTCCATCGGGCCGGCGAGGCTGAGCGGCGGGCGGATCTCATTGCCGCGACGCTGGACTGCATCTCGGAATTCGGCCTTCAGGGCGCGACCGTGCGGCGGATCGCGGCACGGGCCGGAGTGACCCCGGGTCTGATCCGGCACTATTTCTCCAGCAAGGACCAGATGCTTCAGGACGCTTACCGCGAAGTCATGACCGGAATGACCGGCGCCGTCGCAGCTGCCGCCAACGGAAATCAGGCGACGGCCCGGGAGAGGCTGCACGACTTCGTCACCGCAAACCTGACGCCGCCGGTTGCGGATGGCCGGACCCTGTCCTTCTGGGCCGCCTTCATCAGCCACGTGCGGGCCGACCCGGTCTTTGCCGAAATTCACCGGGAAAGCTATCTCGCTTTCCGTTCCGTTCTTGAAGCGCTCGTTGCCGACGTATTGGCGGAAACGGGCGAATACCCCGACCAGGTGACATGCCAGAAGCTTGCGATCGCCATCAACGCGATCATCGACGGCCTCTGGATCGAAGGAACGCTCGTCGGCGACCTCTTTTCCGAAACACCGCTGCCGGAGATTGCCATCCGGTCCGTTGAAGCCCTTCTCGGCGGGATAAGCCTTTCCGCCGACACGACCCCGAACTGAAAGATCCGAACATGCGCTTTGCGTCGATCACCGACCGTCTTGCCCATCTGGGCTCGGGAAAATGGACCGTACATATCAAGGCCCGCGAGATGGCGGCCGAAGGCATCCCCGTTATCGAACTGACGATCGGCGAGCCGGATATCATGCCGGACATCGCCCTGATGGACGAGGCCGACCGAGCCATGCGAGCGGGCCGCATCCGCTATTCCAACGGCCGCGGCGAGCCGAGCATCGTCAAGGCGCTGACGGAGAAATATCGCGCCCGCCGGGCGGACGTGACGGAGCGCAATATCCTGTGTTTTCCGGGCACGCAGACGGCGCTCTTCGCAGTCATGCTTGGCCTTGTCGAAACCGGCGATGCAGTGCTGGCAGGCGATCCGCTCTATGCGACCTATGAAGGCGTGATCGCCGCGACAGGTGCCCGCATGGTTCCCGTGCCGCTGCGGCCCGAAAAGGGGTTCCACCTGCAGACGGAAGATCTGGAAAAGGCCATCACGCCGGACAGCCGGGTATTGCTGCTCAATACGCCGCACAATCCGACCGGGGCAACGCTGACGCAAGACGAGATCGCCGCCATCGGCGACGTCTGCAAGCGTCACGACCTCTGGATCGTCTGCGACGAGGTCTATGAAAAGCTGATCTTCGACGGCAGCTTCGCCTCGCCATTCGATCTGCCCGAACTGGCGGAACGGACCATCGTCGTTTCCTCAATTTCGAAATCCCATGCAGCTCCCGGCTTCCGGTCTGGCTGGGCGGTCGGGCCGGAGGAATTCGCGACCCGGCTCCTGGCCGTCTCCGAGACAATGCTGTTCGGCGGGCAGCCTTTCATTGCCGACATGACGGCCAAGGCGATTGCCGGAAATTTCGATACCGCCGAGCGCATGCGCGAGAGCTATCTGCGGCGGGCGAAGCTCATCATCGATCACCTTGCAGGCCACGCTGCGTTGAAACCGATGATGCCGCAGGCGGGCATGTTTCTGCTTGTCGACGTCAGCGCAACGGGCTTGACGGGATCCGAATTTGCCGAGCGGCTGCTTACCGAAAAGCATGTGGCGGTGATGCCGGGATCGTCCTTCGGTGATCAGGCAGCCGGTTTCATCCGTCTGTCGCTGACGGTCGCAGATGACGTTCTCTCAGAGGCAACCGACAGGATAGCAGCGTTTGCCGACAGCCTCGGCGCGGGCGAGGGGAGCCGGAAATGGGCATGACGAAAACAGTCGGCGAAGCACTGATCGATATTCTGGAAACAAATGGCACGGAGGTCGTCTTCGGCATTCCGGGTGTCCATACGGTCGAGCTCTATCGCGGCCTCGCCGGTTCGAAAATCCGCCACATCACGCCGCGACACGAACAGGGCGCCGGGTTCATGGCGGACGGCTATGCCCGCGTTTCCGGCAAGCCGGGTGTCTGTCTTGTGATTACAGGGCCGGGGCTTACCAACACCATCACGGCGATGGCGCAGGCCTATCAGGATTCCGTGCCGATGCTGGTGATTTCGGGCGTTAATGCCCGTGCCAGCCTCGGTCACGGCACAGGCAAGCTGCACGAGCTACCGGACCAGCATGCTGTGATGGCACCGCTTACCCTGATGACACACACGCTTCTCGATCCGGACGATCTGCCTGAGGTGATGGACCGGGCCTTTGCCCTGCTGCAATCCGGACGGCCCGGGCCGGTGCATATCGAGATCCCGACGGATGTCATGGCGAAGCAGATTGTGCTCGGTGATCTCCGGCCGGTGAAGGCCCATGGCCCGCGCGCGGCGGCAAACCAGGTGAGTGAGCTCGCGGAGAAATGCCGGTTGGCGCAGCGGCCGGTGATCCTCTGCGGTGGCGGGTCGGTCTCGGCCGCATCCGAGATCAAGGTTCTGGCGGAGTGGCTCGATGCCCCGGTGGTGACTACGGTCAATGCACGCGGGATCCTGTCCGGGCATCCGCTGTCGGTCCCGGCAAGCCCGAGCCTTGCGCCGGTTCGGCGGCTACTCGCCGATGCCGACCTGGTGATCGCGCTTGGAACGCAGATGGGCCAGACCGACTATGACATGTATGCCGACGGCGACTTCCCGGATCTTGAAGACCTCGTCCGGGTCGACATCGATCCGGCACAGCTGACGCGCGGCAGCCGGGCGTCGCTTTCAATTCTCTCGACAGTTGGCCAGCTTCTGGAGGATCTTCTGCCACTGGTCGAAGCCAGGACCGGGGAAACCGGCGGTGCTGACCGGGCCGCGGTTTGCCGCAACGTGGTTGAGGCCGAGCTTGAGCCGAAGATGAAGGCGGAAATTGCCGTGCTGGAGACGGTCCGAGACACGCTGCCGGGCTGCATCATCGTCGGCGACAGCACCCAGGCGGTCTATTCCGGCAATCTTTCTTTCGAGGCCGGCCGGCCGAGGGGCTGGTTCAATGCAGCGACCGGTTTCGGCGCGCTGGGCTTCGGGCCACCGGCGGCGATCGGCGCCAGCGTCGGCGAGCCTGATACACCGATTGTCTGCCTCGTCGGGGACGGCGGCTTCCAGTTCTCGCTCGCGGAAATCGGATCGGCGAAGGACTGCGGTGCGAAGGTGATCTTCCTGGTCTGGAACAATGACGGCTACGGCGAGATCCGCAGCTACATGGAAGACTGCGGCATTGAACCGGAAGGGGTCACGCCGTCCGCACCGGATTTCCTGAAGATCGCGGAAGCCTATGGCGTACCTGCCGTCCGGCTGGACGACGTGGCAGAGCTTTCAGGGGCGCTACAGCGATTTGCCGGAGAGGCCGGGCCGAGCCTGATCGAAATCCATCAGACAAACACGCGCGGCGCGACGGCCTGAGTCTGGACGTTAAGCGGGACCGACAGACTGAACTGCGTTCCCTTGCCCTTTTCCGACAGGCAGGTGAGTGCAAGGCCGTTGTCCCGGGCGAGGTCGAAACAGACGCTGAGGCCGAGGCCGTGGCCCTTCGAGGTGTCGCCCTTGGCATAGGCTTCGGCATAGTGCCGGAGTTCGTCCGGCGTCAGGCCAGAGCCCGTGTCGAGGACGCAAAGATCAAGCGTTTCGCCGCGGTTGCGGATACCGACCAGTACCTTGCCGCGGTCGGTGTATTTGACCGCGTTGGCGACGAGATTGCTGAGGATGCGCATGAGGATGAGCGGCGGCACGGAGATCCTCCGGCTGGAGGGGACCTGGCGGAGCTGGAGCCCCTTGGAAACAGCCTCCTCGCCGAACATCTGCTGGACCGTGTCCAGCAGCAGCGAGATCTCATAGGGTTCCGTCTCCGAAGCAGCGATATCCGGGACCGGCGTATCCTGGGCGTCATCCTCAGCGGCGCCTTCGGCTTCTCCGGGTGATGTCTCGCTCAGATAAGAGTTCGACAGCGCCTCCATGTAGTCGAACGCTTCCTTGAGCCGTTGCCGGACGACCGGTTCCATCTGGGCAGCGAGATTGTCGAAGCTCAGGCGCAGCGAGGCGATCGGCTGTTTCAGATCATGCGAGGCGGTGGCGAGCTGGCGCTGGCGCAGGCTCGCAAGGTCTCTTGCACGGGTGTAGTTGCGCTCGGCAACCAGCAGCTCGTGGCTGCGGCGGGCTTCGGCTTCCAATGCCGTCAGTTCCGCCTTGACGGCTTCGGCATGCTGACGGCGCAGATTGATGATATGTGCGGTCAGACCGGTCATGGTGGCGATCAGCAAGAACGAGAAAACGCCTTTGACCGCCGTGGAGACGGGCACGATTTCCGCTCTGAGGCCGATCAGGGTTATGGCGACGAGGGCAACGACGAGAAGGGCGCCCAGCGCCGAGACCGCCATTCCGGCGTAATGAACGTCGCCCTCGGCGCGGCGCCAGACGTTGCTGGCGACAAAGGTTGCGATCAGCATCAGCGCGACCAGCCCGTTGCCGAGAAGCGCGGCGTGGGTGCCAGGCGAATAGAGCGAAAAGACAAAGCCTGCGAGCGAGATGCAGGCGAGGCCGGTGAGGCCGATGGAAAGGGGCGTTTCGTGGCCGCCCTTCGCCAGCGACCGCCCCGCGGCGACGAAGCCGACGCCGGAGAGGGCGTAAAGCAGGAAAAATCCAGTCGGGCTTTGCAGATCCGGATTGTCCGGGAAGAGAAACCGGAACCAGATCCCGTCGATAAAGGCGATGAAGGCAAGGCCGATCGCGAACTGGAAGGCGTAAAGCAGGCCTATCCAGTTCTTCATGGCGAGATGAAAGCCGGCGAAGAAGACCAGGCAGGAAATCGTGAAGGCATAAAAGGCCGTATGGGTGACGCCCGAAGCAAAGGCGGAGGCTTCCAGTTCCACCGGGGTTTCAAGCGCCATCTTGAAGGACTGCACCGGCCCGAACTTGAAATTGACCAGCAGCGTGATGCTTTCCTGCGGTGCGATCTGAAAGACGGGTGTCCGCAGCCGTGTCACCGAATGGTCTTCGGGTGCGAATGGTTCGAAGATGGAATAGTTGATCAGGTTCTCGGTAAAACCGCTTTCACGGATGACATAGGCATCGAGTTCGCTGACGAGCGGCAGGTCGATCGTCAGCACGAAGGGATCGGGAGCACGGCCGTCATCAAAGGTGGCGTTGACGATCTCGACTGCCGCCCAGGCTTCCGGCGCATAGTTTGTTGCGAGCATCGAGGCGCTGAGGCTCGGCGAAAAGCGGCCCTCCCGGAAACGGCTCAGGATTTCGGCCAGCGAGGCTTTCGGGTCGCTTTCGTAGACGAGATGGGCTTTCAGTTCCGCAACGCCTTGCCCAGGCTGCAGCCGGACGGCTTCTGCCCGGGCAGGGCCGGACACAGCCAGTCCGATCAAGAGCAGCACCCAAGGGAGCAGAATTCTGGTCATTTCCTCAAAGGCATGTCAGATTTGAAGGGACTGCTGCCGCAGGATCGGGAACCGTGGAAGATCAACGATATAGTGCCATTATTGCGGACGATCACGCAATCGTCCGATCGGGCTTGAGAGACGCGCTGGAAAAGCCCGGGATGATCGAGCCGGAGGGGATCCGTGTCGTGGCCGAAGCGGGGGATGGCCTCACTGCCATCGCGGAAGTGCGCCGGCACCGCCCGGACCTGCTCCTGCTGGATGTCTCCATGCCGATGGCTGGCGGTGTCGAGGTGCTCATCGAGGTACGGCGCTGGTCGAAGGACACCAGAGTGGTGGTGTTGACCGGTATTTCCGCCGTGGGGCTTCTTTCCGACCTGATCGAGACCGGTGTCGACGGCCTTTTCTCCAAAGCTTCCGACAATGCCGAGTTCTATCAGAAGCTGCCGGGGATCCTGCGCGGCCAGCGGCATATCGCGGAAGGCTTCCTGAAACTGCTGGAAGAGGCACCGGCGGTACCGGTGCTGACGGACCGGGAACGCCAGACGCTGAACCTGATCCTGGCCGGCAGATCGAACAAGGAGATTGCCGAGGGTCTCGGCATCAGCATCAAGACCGTCGACAAGCACCGCACCAGCCTGATGCAGAAGCTGAATGTGCATTCCGTACCGCAGCTCATGGCTCGGGCACTCAAGGACGGCATGATCGATCCTTCGCAGGAACTCTGAACGTTTTGCGGTGCGGCCTGAAATGGGGGATTGGCCCCATGGAGGCCCGGCAAGGTTCATGGCTCAATCGGACAGTCACCTGAAGACTGGAGAAAGCCATGACCCGATCGTCTCTCACCCGAGCCAGGATATTTGCCGCCACCGTCGCCGGTTCGCTTGTTCTTGCGACAGGCGGCCAGGCGCAACCAGCGTCAGACACAGACGGCTTCCGCGAGATCCGGGTCGCGCCGGGGCTTGCCACCGGTGCCGATTTCATCGACGTCCTGACGCCCTTTTTTAAAGGGCATCCCGAAAGCGAAGAAGGCAACGCGGCGCTGGACCTGAGGGTGCGCAAGGCGGGGAGCGGATTTCGAGTAGACATCGTCCTGACAGGTTATCTTGACGACAGCCTTGTGGGGGAACACTTCCGGGGCACCGTCATTCGAACGGATCGTGGCAATTGGGAGCTTTTGACCATGGGCGTCAAACCGATCTGCGCCCGCGGGACCAATATCGATGGGGTCTGCACGACGGAACGGGATGCCCCTGCGATGTTCCTGACCCCGGGAGCCGCGCCAAACGGGGTCTCCATGTGCGTCACGATTGCCCCTGGCGACGTCCTGAATGTCCGGCAGGGACCGGGGGCGCGGTTTGCGGCCACGGGAGCCCTTGCGGCGGGAAGCTGTGATGTGGAAGTCTCCACCGTCTGTGAAGGCAGTTGGTGTGAAATCCGTTCGGGTGCGATTTCCGGATGGGTGAATACCCGTTATCTTGAGCCCGCAAACTAGGAACCTTGTTCGAGCAATGCCGGAACGGACCGCATTTTCCAGACTTTCTGCCAGAAGCCTCCTCGCCGGAGGCTTGCTGCTGTCCTGCGCGTCGATCGCGGTCTTCGCAAGCGAGGTGAACGCCCCGACCTTCCTGGAAAGCGGCAGCAACGACCTGATCCGCTTCCAGAAGGGAGAGGTGCCGCTTCCGGCTACGGAGGCTGCCGGGGCGGTGCCGGCCGACCGGGTGCCGGAAGACATGCTCGAGCAGGATGAGGATACGGCCGCGGAGAGCCGGCTGGTGGAACCGGAGCCCCCTGCCGGCCGGATCGACCGGCTGATGGCGCCTGCCGAACCTGCCGCCGACGAGGCCTTCGCACCGGCGAGCGAGGCCGCGCGCATGCCGGCATCAAAACGGGAACGGAAAGACGCAGACGCGGAAAACACCAAAATCCAGGGCATCGCACAATCGACCGGCGGGCTCTACGCGGCACCAGCCGCAGCGCCTGTCCTGCAGGAGGCCGTACCTGCTCTTCAGGATGCGCCGCAGGACGTTGCCCCGCTGGACGACGCGATCTCGGCCAGGCTGGTCACCGTCTGCCTCAACAATCCTGAGGAAGCCAGCGGTGCCAAGGGGTTCGACATCCGCCGGGACGGCCCGCCGCGCTATGTGGCAGATATCGGTTCGACCGCCTGCGCGCGGTTCGAGCCGACGCGGCATACGCTCTATCTCTGGAAGACAAACGACAATGGCACCCTGTCGCTGATCCTGTCGAGCCGGCTCGATCTGGTTGACGCGGACGGGACGCAGGTGTCCCTGGACTGGTTGAAGGACCGGTAGGGGACTGCGAATTACTTCGCTGCGCTGCGCCCGGGATGACAATCGGTGCGCAAAAGACCGGCAGGGAGGCCTGCCGGTTTTCGTTTCGGTTGTGAAGTCCGTTCAGCGTTCGGCGACTTCAGCCAGGCGGACGAGGTTGAGGAATTCCGAGCGGTAGCCGAAGGGGTCTGTTCCCCGGTTCTGGCTGGCAAGCTTCTCGATGGCCTCGAAGTCCCAGTCGCCGAGATAATCGGTGCCCTTGAGCATCTGGCCGAAGCCGGCGACAGAGGCGGCAAAGAGCGTCTCGGTGAGCGGGATGCCGCGCGTGTCCGCTGTGACGGGCGTCTCGATCAGAGTGCTTTCCTTTTCACCCGGCAGCTTGTAGCGCAGCTTCACGAAGGCGAGTTCGCCCGAATAGGAGCCCGAGACCGGCGGCAGCTCGACACTGGTCTGGTCATATCGGAGATCTGAATATTTCTCCGCCGGCGAGCCGACAGGGGTGATCTCGTAAAGGGCAGTGACGTTGTGCCCCGCACCGATGTCGCCGGCATCGACCTTGTCGTTCCTGAAGTCCTCGTTGCGCAGGGCTCGGGTCTCGTAGCCGATGAGGCGGTATTCGGCGACGGTCTGAGGGTTGAACTCCACCTGGATCTTGACGTCCTGGGCGATCATCGAGATCGAGCTGACGACCTGATCGACGAGCACCTTGCGGGCTTCGGAGAGCGTGTCGATATAGGCGGCGACACCCTGGCCGTTCTGGGCAAGCGTCTGCATCAGTTCGTCATTGTAGTTGCCTCGGCCGAAACCGAGCACGGAGAGTGTCGTGCCCTTTTGCCGCTGTTCGGAGATATAACGCTTCAGGCTGTCCGTGTCGGAAAGGCCGACGTTGAAATCGCCGTCTGTCGCCAGGATGATCCGGGCCTGTTCGCCGTCGCCGCCCATCTTTTCCGCCAGCGCGTAAGCGCCTTTCAGACCGGCATGGCCGGCTGTCGAACCACTGGAGGTCAGCGCGTTGATCTTCTCCAGGATCAGCGACTTGTCGGTGACCCTGGTCGGCTCAAGCAGCACGCCGGAGCTGCCGGCATAGGTGACGATGGCGACCTCGTCCTCGTCTCTCAATGTGGAGAGTAGCAGGCGGAAGGACTGTTGCAGCAACGGCAGCTTGTTGGCATCCGCCATGGAGCCGGAAGTGTCGATGAGGAAGACGAGGTTCTGCGGCGGCAGCTCTTCCAGCGCCACCTTGTAGCCCTGGATGCCGACCTGCATCAGCCTGGTGTTCTTGTTCCAGGGCGTTTCGACGACGGAGACATTGGTGGAGAAGGGATGGCCGTCCTTTTCCGGGACCGGATAATTGTAGTCGAAGTAGTTGACCATCTCCTCGACACGGACGGCGTCCGGGTTCGGCAGGCGGCCAGTGGTCAGCGTGCTGCGGAAATAGGAATAGGAGGCCGTGTCGACGTCGATGGAGAAGGTCGAGACAGGGTCGGCGCTGACGCGTTTCAGGGGATTGGGTTCGGCGGAGGCAAAACGTTCCCGGTCCGGCAGTTGCAGGACGGGGGCAACGGCTTCTCGTGCCGGCTGGTGGAGATTGTACATGCCGCCTGCCGGGGAAGACGAATGCATCGAGAGCTGGCCGGTCGCCTTGGCTTCATTTCGCGACTTGTCCGACCGGGAGGGCCCCGGGGCAGGCAATGGGGCAGGCAATGGGGCAGATTGGGGCTCGGCCAGCACGGTTGGCTGAGGAATGTCGGCAAGGACGTGCGGCGACGCGCGGCCTTCTGCAGGTGGGGGCGCAAGGCGGTCGGTGCTGACGTTCTCGTCCTTTTCGTGTTCGGGCTGGGGGACGACCTGCATCGTGTCGTCGATTGGCGATGTCAGCAGATGGCCTATTGCCTGCCAGTCGACCGTCTGAGCGGCGATGCCGGCAAAGGCGATGGTGACGATGGACGCGGAGCTGATCAGCACGGCCTTGGGCATGTGTTTGCCAAACATGGAACAAATCCTTTGCTTCGCCCGGAATGCAACTCCGGGACGTTGGGACGAGAGAGACTTTGGGAGAACGGGCAAATGCCGCACCAAGGGAAGGTGCGGCGATTTGCCGGCAAAGTCGTCTTAGCGGAAGACGATCCGGTAGCTGGAGCCGCGGCTGCAGACGGAGGTGCCGGAGTCGGCGTACCAGTAGTTGGAGCGATCCCAGCGGCCGTTCGATTTCAGCTTGCGGAACTGGACCCGGACGTAGGTGCTGGCATTGTTCACGCCTTCCAGATTGCGGGTGACGCTGTAGGTACCGCCATTGGCTATGACGCGGTTGGCGATGTTTTCCGAGCGCCAGCGGTTGGAGCCGAGGTCGCGGTAGTCGAGGTCGAACAGCTGGATCGGCTTTCCGGTGTTGTTCTTGACCGTGATGTTGACCTTCTTGCAGATATCGAAACCTGCAGCGGCCGGCGTGATTGCGCCGAGCGAGGCGAGGCCGGCAACAGCGAGGAAGGCTGCGGTGGCTGCGGTCTTGGCAAGGTACTTCATGTCTCTATTCCTTTCTCTGAAATGAACTCCTTTGGAGCGGGGGCATCGATCTTTCGATGAGAGAAAGGTGCCAGACCGGCGGGCCGGGCAGTATGGGGTCAACACCCCAATCGGAGAGCGCCATGAGATCAGGACATCGGCAGCCTATCTGTTCGTCATCCCGGACGCAGCGAAGCGGAGATCCGGGACCGGGGAGGCACATGTAATTGTAGGGAAATCACGAAGTCGGAGAGGTTCTGCCTCCCCGGTCCCGGCTCGCGCTGCGCTTGGCCGGGATGACGAAGGAGAGATATTGGCTTCAAAAAAGAACGAAGCCCGCCTTTTCAGACGGGCTTCGGGTAATCCGTGCAGGTCATCGACTTAGGCGTTTCGCTGACCGACGAACCGGCCGGCACCCTCAGGCAGAGGCAGGGACTTGTGGGCGTCGGTATAGGCCTGGAGCCTGGCGGCAACTGCGGCTTCCGGCGGGCAGCTGGCGCGGGTGTTGAGGTCGACGTGCAGCAGCAGAGTTTCCATGGTTGCGGCGAGCTTGCCGTCGCCGTTCTTCAGGAAATGGAAGAGCTGCATCTTCTTGCCTTCGCCCTGCAACACCTGGGTGGTGACGGTCAGGCGTTCTCCGGCTTTCAGTTCGTCCAGATAGCGCAGGTGGTTCTCGACGGTGAAGTAGCTCTTGCCGGAAGCGACATAGTCGAGGTCGGCGCCGATCATTTCCATGAAGCGGTCGGTGGCGGCGGCGCCTGCCTCCAGATAGTGGGCCTCGTTCATGTGGCCGTTGTAGTCGGTCCAGCTCTGCGGAATCTGGCGGTCGCCGGTGACCGGAAGATCGACTTCCGCCGGAGAGGCCAGTGCCTTTTCATGGGCGTTGATGACGCCGCCCGCACCGCTGCCGCTTTTCTTCAGGGCCCGCATGATGCCGATGAGGTTGTCGTCGCGCAGGCGTTCCAGCTCTCGGATGGAGCGGTGGCCGGACTGGGCGTCGGACTGGCCTGCAATGAGGTCAACCAGTTCGTCGGTGAATTCCGGCACGTCCATCAGCTTGGTCCAGGGCCAGGAGAGGCAGGGACCGAACTGGGCCATGAAGTGCTTCATGCCGGCTTCGCCGCCGGCGATGCGGTAAGTTTCGAAGAGACCCATCTGCGCCCAGCGCAGGCCAAAGCCCATGCGGATCGCCTCGTCGATCTCTTCCGTCGTCGCGATGCCGTCCTTGACCAGCCACAGCGCCTCGCGCCAGACGGCTTCCAGGAAACGGTCGGCAATATGGGCGTCGATTTCCTTGCGCACATGCAGCGGGAACATGCCGATGCCGCGCAGGATATCAGCGGCACGAGCCGTCTCGGCGGGGTCGCCGACGAGTTCGATCAGCGGCAGCAGATAGACCGGATTGAAAGGGTGGGCGACGATAGCGCGCGCACCAGCCGCCGTCAGTTCCGAGGGCTTGAATCCGGACGTGGAGGAGCCGATGACGGCAGTCTTCGGCGCAAGTTCGGTGAGGCTGCCGAGAACCTTGTGCTTCAGGTCCAGGCGTTCGGGCACGCTTTCCTGCACCCAGTCGGCGTCCGCGGCAGCTTCGGCGAGGTCGGAATGGAAGCTGAGCCTGCCTTCCTCCGGCAGGCGCTTGTCATAGAGCGCGGGCAGGCTGCGGCGCGCGTTGGCGATCACTTCGCCTATCTTGCGCTCCGCTTCCGGGTCCGGATCGAAAATGGCAACGTCCCAGCCGTTGAGGAGGAAGCGGGCGGCCCAGCCGCCGCCGATCACGCCGCCGCCGACGATGCATGCTTTTTGGGTCATGGTGCAAGTGTCTCCGTATGGCCGTCGATGGCCAGGATCTGTCCTGAAATTTTGGCGCCGCCTTCGGACGCCAGGAAATGAATGCTGTTGGCGACGTCCTGGGCCGTGACCCAGGTCCTGAGCGACACGCCTTTGACGTAGCTCTCCCGGATCGCCTCTTCAGTTTCACCGCGTGCAGCCGCTTCCATGGCGACGACCCTGTCCATGCGCGGGCCTTCGACCGCGCCGGGACAGACCGCGTTGACGCGGATGCCGTGCGGGCCGAGTTCCATCGCCAGCGTCTTTGTCAGGCCGACGATGGCCCATTTGGCCGAGGCGTAGGGCGCGCGGAACGGATAGCCGAAGAGGCCAGCCGTCGACGAGGTGAGGGTGATCAGGCCGTGGCCCTGGGCTTTCATCACGCGGGCGGCCCAGCGGCAGGTCAGAAAGGCGCCGTGCAGATTGGTCGCGACGCAGCGCTGCCATTCCTCGTAGTCCAGCGTCTCGATTGCGCCTGCCGGACCGCCGGTACCCGCGTTGGAGCAGACGACGTCGATGTTGTCCCAACGGCTTTCCAGACCGCCGAGAAAGGCGTTCATCTGAGCTTCCGACGTGACATCGGCGACTTCCGCGACAGTGCCGGGATGGGCAGTGGCAAAGCCTGAAACGGCCGCAGGATCGGCATCGCAGATCGCGACTTCATCGCCATCTTCAAGGAAGCGTTCGGCGATGGCGCGGCCAATCCCCGATGCTCCCGCCGTGACCAGGATCCTGCGGCTCATGGTCAGGCGCTCACGGGAGCGCGTTTGGTGAGGCCAAGCTTCTCGCGCACGGCTTGCGGTCCGATGACCCTTGCGCCCATGCCTTCGACCACTCCGACAGCCTTTTCGACCAGCTGCGCGTTGGTGGCAAGAACACCCTTTTCGAGGAAGAGGTTGTCTTCGAGGCCGACGCGGACGTTGCCTCCGGCGAGGATCGCGGCGGCGGCATAGGGCATCTGGTCGCGGCCGAGGCTGAAGGCCGACCAGGCCCAGTCGTCCGGGATGGCATTGACCATGGCCATAAAGGTGTTGAGGTCATTTGGGGCGCCCCAGGGCACGCCCATGCAGAGCTGCACCAGTGCCGGTGAGGCGAGAGTGCCTTCCTTGACGAGCTGCTTGGCGAACCAGAGATGGCCCGTGTCGAAGGCTTCGATCTCCGGCTTGACGCCAAGTTCGGTCATCATCGCCCCCATGGCACGCAGCATGCCCGGGGTGTTGGTCATGACATAGTCGGCTTCTGCGAAGTTCATGGTGCCGCAGTCGAGGGTGCAGATTTCCGGCAGGCACTCGCGGACATGGGCCATGCGTTCGCTAGCGCCGACCATGTCGGTGCCCTTTTCGCTGAGCGGGAGCGGGGATTCCGTCGAGCCGAAGATCATGTCGCCGCCCATCCCGGCGGTGAGGTTCAGGACGACGTCGACATCGGCGGCACGGATCAGGTCCGTGACTTCGCGGTAGAGGTCGAGACGGCGGGAAGGAGCGCCGCTTTCCGGGTCGCGCACATGGCAGTGGACGATGGCGGCGCCCGCTTTGGCAGCGTCGATGGCGCTGTCGGCAATCTGTTTCGGGCTGCGCGGCACGTGGGGGGACTTGTCCTGGGTTCCGCCCGAGCCGGTCACGGCGCAAGTGATGAAGACGTCCCGGTTCATTTGCAACGGCATCTTAAACTCCTCGATCAGCGGAAGCTGATTGTTTTTAAAGTGTTAGATCATCTTGTCTGCGTTCATCCGAAAGCAGGATGATCTAGCGGCCCTTCCAGACCGGATCGCGTTTTTCGGCAAAGGCGCGGGCGCCTTCCTTCTGGTCTTCCGACCGGTAAAGCTTTTCGACGGTTTCGAACTGGCTCTTGGTGATGCGGTTCATGGCGTCCTGGAACTTCATGTCCTCCGCCTCGCGCACGATTTCCTTCAGCGCCGCATAGACAAGCGGCGGACCGGAGGCGAGCAGTTCGGCCAGCTTCCAAGCTTCCGCCATCAGCTCGTCTGCCGGATAGATGTGATTGATGAGGCCCCACCGAGCGGCTTCCTCTGCCTCGAGCCAGCGGCCGGTCAGCAGCATCTCCATGGCGATATGATAGGGAATGCGTTTCGGCAGCTTGACGCTGGCCGCATCCGCCACGGTGCCGGAGCGGATTTCCGGCAGGGCAAAGGTTGCGTGGCTGGCGGCGAGGATGATGTCGGCGGATATCGCCAGCTCCAGGCCGCCGCCGCAGCAGATGCCGTTTATCGCGGCGATGACCGGCTTGTTGAGGCCGCGCAGTTCCTGCAGGCCGCCGAAGCCGCCAACGCCATAATCGCCATCGACCGCATCGCCGTCCGCGGCGGCTTTGAGATCCCAGCCGGGGCAGAAGAATTTCTCGCCCGCTCCCGTGATGATGGCGACGCGCAGTTCCGGATCGTCGCGGAATTCAGTGAAGACGTCGCCCATGATCCGGCTTGTGGCAAGATCGATCGCATTGGCCTTGGGCCGGTCCAGGGTGACGGCGAGCACGTGGCCGCGCCGTTCTGTCTTAATGGGGTTGTCCATCAGTCTCCTCCCAGTCTTACCAGCGCATCGGCGGCGATGGCAAAGTCCGCGCCGCAGAGGAGCGGATTGATTTCAACTTCCTCGACCGGGGCCGAGACAACAAAGTCCTGCACCGCGAGAGCCGCGGCAACAATCGCATCCAGATCGCAGGCCGGCTTGCCGCGATAGCCATGCAGGACGCGGCTGATCTTCAGGCTGTCGAGCGCCTCTCTGATCTCGTCTTCGCTGGCAGGGACGATCAGCGATGCGCTGTCGGCCAGCATCTCGGTCAGGATACCGCCGGCAGCAAGGGTCAGAACGTAACCATGGGCCGGGTCACGGACAATGCCGATAAGCAACTCGGCGAGCGTGCCGGTTACCATTTCCTCCACCAGGAAGGACGATACCGGCATCTTGCTTGCGGCTGCATGAACTTCACAGGCGGTCTGGAGGCTCAGCGCCACGGCACCGGCCTCTGTCTTGTGGGCGATGCCGGTGCCCTTCAGAACGACCGGGAAGCCGATCTCTTCGGCTGCATTGGCGGCTGCTTCCGCGCGCTCAGCCGGGCGGCTTTCCGGAATGCGCAGGCCATGGCCTTTCAAAAGGATCTTGGCGTCCTTTTCTTCCAAGAGGCGCGGATTGGCGATGGGACCGGGGATCTTCACCTGCGCTGGGGAAAGCTGTTTCCCAAGTTCGGCGGCAGCTTCGATGGCACTCATGGCTTCTTCGAGACCGCAAAGGGGGACGATGCCACGGGCGATCAGGTCAGCGGCGAATTGCTCCGGCATGGTTTCCGGCAGCGAACTCAGGATTGCCATTGGCTTGCGGGAGGCGCGACCGGCGGCTTCAACCGCATCCACCACCATCAGCCAGGCCGTCGCGTCGCAGCGGTCGAGGCGGGGGATGTCGAGGATGACGATGCCCAGCGAGACGTCGCCCAGCATCATGGCGGCGTAACAGCCGCTCATGGCTGCTTCATCGCCCCAGATGTAGGTGTGGTAGTCGAGCGGATTGGCGAGGGCGACCTTGGGTCCAAGTACCTCGGCAAGGGCATTGCGTTGTTTCGGGGTCAGCGGCGGGAAGGTGACGTTCCGGCCAACGGCCGTATCCGCGATCAGGCTGGCTTCGCCGCCCGAACAGGACATGGAGACGATGTCGGCGCTCGGCAGAGGTCCGGCGACATGAACGAGCTTCAGGGTTTCCAGAAGCGCAGGCAGGCTTTCGACGCGGGCAATGCCGAGCCGCTTGAACAGGGCATCGGAGCCGGCGGTGCTGCCGGCAAGGGATGCCGTGTGCGAGACGGTGGCGGCGCGGGAGGATTCCGAGCGGCCGATCTTCAGGGCGACGATGGGTTTGCCGAGCCGGTGAGCCCGGCGGGCGAAGGCCTCAAAGGCGGCAAGATCGTCGAGCCCCTCGATATAGAGGCCAACGGCCGTGACACGGTCGTCGTCCAGAAGGGCATTGCCGATGGCGGAGAGGCCTGTCTGGGCCTGGTTGCCGGCGGTCATCAGATAGGCGATCGGCAGGCCGCGCGTCTGCATGGTGAGATTGAGCGCGATATTCGACGACTGGGCAATGATCGCGACGCCACGATCGACGGGCGTCAGGCCGTGCTGATCGGGCCAAAGCGCGGCGCCGTCAAGCGCATTGAGAAAGCCGTAGCAGTTGGGGCCGAGGACCGGCATGTCTCCGGCAGCCTCAACAAGTGCCGCCTGAAGATCAGCGCCGTCGGCAAGCTCTCGCAGGGCTTCGCTGAAGCCGGAGGCAAAGCAGATGGCGCCGCCCGCTCCGCGCCGGGAGAGGGCGCCGACGACCTCGATGGTGGCATTGCGGTTGACGCCGATGAAGACGGCGTCAGGCGCTTCCGGCAATTCATCGACTGTGGTGTAAACCCTGCTGCCACCGACTTCCGTGCGGGAGGGATGCACCGGCCAGAGCTCGCCGTTGAATCCGGCCTTGCGGCATTCGCGCAGCACGCTTTCGCACCAGGTGCCGCCGCCGATGACGGCAATCGTCGAGGGTCTCAGAAGACGTTCAAGTGAGCGCATTCATCAGGCTCCGAGCGGGCGGAAGATGTCGCGGCTGATGATGTGGCGCTGGATCTCGCTGGTGCCGTCCCAGATCCGCTCGACACGGGCATCGCGCCAGAAGCGTTCGATCGGGAAGTCGTCCATCAGCCCCATGCCGCCGAAGATCTGCAGCGTCGTGTCGGTGACCCGTGCCAGCATTTCGGTCGCATAGACCTTGGCGCTGGCGATCTCGCGGTTGGCAGGCAGGCCCTGGTCGAGACGCCAGGCGCCGGCGAGCGTCAGCCAGTCGGCCGCGTCGATCTCCGTGATCATGTCGGCAACCTGGAAGCCGATGCCCTGGAACTTGGCGATCTGCTGGCCGAACTGCTTGCGCTCGGCGGCATAGTTGACCGCATAGTCGAAGCAGCGGCGGGCGCGGCCGACGCTCATCGTCGCGACCGTCAGCCGGGTTGCATAAAGCCACTCGTTCATGACGTCGAAGCCGCCATCGACCTTACCCAGAACTTGTGAATCCGGCAGGCGGCACTTGTCGAAATAGAGAATGTAGTTCTTGTAGCCGCGATGGCTGACGGACCTGTAGCCGTCGCGCACCTCGAAGCCGGGCGTGCCCCTGTCGACCAGGAAACAGGTGATGCGCTTCTTCGGGCCCTTCGGAGTCTCATCGACGCCTGTCGCGACGAAGACGATGAAGAAATCCGCGTGTTCGGCACCGGAGATAAAGTGCTTGGAGCCGCTGATCACCCAGTCGCCGCCGTCTCGCACGGCCTGGCATTTCATGCCTCGGACATCCGACCCGGCATCCGGTTCGGTCATGGCAAGGGCATCCATCTTCTCGCCGCGTACCGCCGGCAGCAGGTAGCGCTCCTTCTGCTCGCCCTCACAGGCCATCAGGATGTTCTGCGGCCGGCCGAAGAAGTGGTTGAGGGCCATGGAGCCGCGGCCGAGTTCACGCTCGACCAGGGTGAAGTCCAGATGGCTGAGACCGGCGCCGCCGACTTCTTCCGGGAAGTTGCAGGCATAGAAGCCGAGATCGATGCATTTCTGCTTGATCTCCTCGCCGAGTTCCTTCGGCACCTGGCCGGACTTCTCGACCATGTCCTCATGCGGATAGATCTCGTTTTCGACGAAGGAGCGGACGGTGGAGACGATCATCTCCTGTTCTTCGCTCAGACCAAAATGCATCAGGACCTCCTCTTGCCTCAGCGCTTCGAGAGTGAGACAAGTGGCGTAGCGCCACTATGCAGTTTTGGCTTCAAATGATGCAGGTTTTGCAGAAATCGTCACAGGTCCGGAATATCTGCGTTCTCCTCTTTGAGAACTTCTCCAACCACTGCCTTGCCAATGCCATCGAGCCCTTCCGTGCGGCCAACACTATCTCCCGGCAGCGGCTCTATTCCTGGCAGCATGTGAGCCTCGACGGCGGCACGATAGCCTCCTCCAGCGGCCTGCCGGTTGCGACTTCCTCCTGGGCCGAAGCAGGTCCGCGGGGAGACTATCTTTTTGTCATGCCGAGCTACGGTTTCCAGGACTATGCCAGCGCAAGGATGCTGAGGGTTTTGCGGGCAGCGCGGCAGCGGTTCCAAACGCTCGTGGGTATGGATACGGGCGCGTGGCTGCTGGCTGCAGCAGGCCTTCTGGATGGCCGCAGGGCCACCATTCACTGGGACGAATTCACCGGGTTTGCCGAGAGGTTCCCGGACGTCCATGCGCTGGAAGACAGGTTCGTCCTCGACGGATCCATCTGCACCTGCGGCGGGGCGTCGACGACCTTCGAACTGGCGCTGGAGCTGATCAAGCGGCACCACAGTCCGATGTTTGCGCTGGAGGTGGCGGCGCTTTTCATGCATGGCGACAAGCTGGACATGCATGACCCCTATCAACGGCTCTCGGCCGACGCCCTGGTGCGCAGTGCGACGGCGCTGATGCGGCGGACGATCGAGACGCCGATGGCGATCAGCGATCTTGCCGACCGGCTGAAAGTGGACCAGCGATCGCTGGAAAAGAAGTTTCGTACCGAGATGGGGATGACGCCGCTCGCCGTTTACAAGGCCATCCGGCTCAGGGAAGCGCGGCGGCTGGTGGAGCTGACGACTCTTGGAATCGCGGAAATCGCCGAGCGCTGCGGGTACCAGAATGCGAGTGCCATGACCCGTGCTTACAGACAGGAATTCGGCCAGACGCCCCGGGCGCACAGGATGCGGCCGTAAGGCTCAAAAATGCGGAGCAACCGGCCGTCAGCGCTTGATCTGCAAAAGGTCCACCGTTCAGGCCGCTACCCTGGCCTCGACACCCGCAAGCCGGGCGTCGAGACGCTCGCCGCGGTAGTCCGACCAGTCCTCGTGTCCGTGAATTACTTCCTGGTCGGGAAAAGCCGCCGCTAGGACTTCGCTTGTCACGTCGTTGCACCAGCCTTCGGCGGGATTGAATTCCAGCACCGCCAGGACCTTTTCAAGCTGTCCGGCCTGAAGGTCCTCGACGATCCGGGCGAGGTTCATCTCCGCCAGATCGGTCTCCGGGGTGTAGAAGCAGCTTCCAAGATCGCAAATTACCGAAAAGAACGACATATCCAGGTTCAATGCCATAAACGCCTCCATATAATACGCACATAGGGTATACGCATAATGCGTATGCGTCAATCGATGCGTATGGATTCGAATGCTGGGTGCGTATATTTGGACAAGCTGCCGCCGACACGGAGACCCGGGTGTAAAGGGGCCCCTATCCGAGGCAAATAGTTCCGCCTCGAGGCCAGAACATTGCGCGGGCGACGGGTGGACGGGGCGTGATTTCAGTCAATCGGCCGGATGACACTCAGGATCTTTGAAATAATGCGAACCTCCGTCGCTTCCTCGTCATGTTCGGTGAAGATGACGGGGTCCTGAAAGCGGGGGTCGTTCGATTCCGGACGAAGCTCGATATCGCCGTTCCGGCGCACGATCCGCTTGGCGGTCCGTTCGATCGTGTGGCCGCCGTCACGGGAGCGTTCGACAACAACCAGGTCGCCGGACTTGATCTCGATCCCGGCGTCCAGATAGTCGAGGCAGAGGATCAGATCACCGTTTCTGGCAATGCGATTGAGGCTTTCGCCGTTGATTTGCAAAAGATATTGGTATTCACCCGGATAGCGCAGATCGCCGGCGATGGTCGATTGGCTGACGGTGTCCGTTTCAAAAAGCCCGGCTTCCATCCAGAGCCCGGCTGCCACCTGTCCCTTGATTTCAAGAGGTGCCGCCGCCCGCAAGGGCGCGCTCGCAGCTTCAAGGTCGGTGATGGACTCGGGCGCAAGCGCAAGAACTTCCTCACGGGTGATCGGCTGCTCGCCGGCGCCAACGAGGACGGGCAACAGCTTGGCGACGAAATCCGCGGGCAGGGCCGGTTTCGAATAGTCGTGGCTGAAATAGCGCTGGATGGACGAGGCGTTCTGATAACCCATGGCGCGGGCAATCGCACGGATCGACAGCCCGCTGCGATCCTTCAGATCCGCAAGCTGGCGCGAGACTGCAGATTGCTCGCCCGGTTCCATGATGCCGTTCACCTCAAATGTACGATTTCATACGTATTAGCAGAAATTTCGTATGTAGTCTACGTTGACTAACGTACGCAAAAAGCGTACGAACTTTATGTGTCAATTGTGAAGGTGTAGGAGTGACGATGACAACCGACGCAGCCCCCGCCCGGGGACGAGAATGCCGGAATCGCAACGATGCCGGCATGCGGATGGCCAAGCACACATGCCGGTTCCTCGCTGGCCGAAAAATCGCAAAAGCTCAGGAAGGCGTTCGAGAAACGACCTTCAGCCGGGAGGAGCTGTCTTGAAAGACTTCAGGGAAGAAATCGAGGAAGCCCGCGCAAAGGTCGCCCATCTGAGGATCCGGGCCGAGCGGCCGGGGTCGCGGCTGGAAGACGAGTTTGCGCTGGAAAAGGCAAGGACACGACTGCTGACCCTTGAACTGCGGCAATTGCGGCAGGGGCCGGAACAGCGCCGCGTCACGGACGCTGCTCGTTCCCAGCCCACTGCTCTGGTTTCGCGCCGGGTTGGATTGCGAGAAGGAATTAGAACAAAACATGAACATATGCCGAAATCCGCCCGAGAGCGTGCGGAGGAGGCGTTTTCCTCCCTGCAGCGGCAAAAGGCGGTCAAAAAGGAGCAGGGCTGATGGCGTCGGGCGGACTTGTGGACAGGATTGCCGGTGAGTTCGGTGTGCACTTCATCGCTCATACAAGGCGCACCGAAGGCCGGCACCAGTCCAAGGCCCGGCGCACCTGCCAGACCCTCTTGAAGAAACACGGGGAGGCGCATTTGCGGCTGGTTTTCGGGCTGATCAACACTGCTGGGAACAGGGGCAACTGGTCGGCGCCGTGTTTAACCGCCGTCTCCTGGCTGGTGCTGAACAAAGCGGACTGGGTCGAGCGACAGGGGTTTCTCGATCATTTCGACAGCATCGATCTCGGAGAATTGCTTGCACGAGCCAAACACATCAATCCGGCAGCACCGACTCTGACCATGGCGGTGCTGCTGTCCTACGAACTGGACAGGCGGCTGGAGGAGGTGCGGCTGGTGGAGGCAGCTTGACCCTGGGCAAAGGTTATCAGGCCGACAGAGCCTCAGGAGCGTTGCCCGGCACCCGGCCGGGCATTGCCGAAGGGCAAACCGTATCTTGCAACACGAAATCAGGAGCCCCAATGGCGTCGGAAATTCAGAACACTCACAACGCCGTCATGGCCCGGTTGATCGAGGCCGTCGAGGTGATCGCTGCAACAGGCAAAGGGGATGGCCCCAGCACGGTTCTGGCCAGTTGGCCGGAATATCGCCGCAAGATCGGAAAACGCCGGCGCTGTTTTCCGCCTCAGGCAGTCAGCCGGGCGGAAGAGGCGATTACCTGGTTTTCGCTCATCGACGATACGGACGCCCGACGCGCGCTGCAATTCGAGGTCATGTGCAAGGCGGGGGGAGGAAAGTTCAGCCGGGTTTGTGAGAAATACGGCTGGAAGCGGACCACCGTAACCAGCCGCAACAGGGCTGTTCTGAAAATGATGGCTGGAAAGGTTGAACGGGCAAGGCGAGGGCTGGACTAGCGCTTTCTCGGAATTGTTGATTGGAGACGGCGCGTTCCGGCGCGTCGCTCGACGCCAATGTACCGCATTCCGGCGTCCGGCATTTCCAGCGCCGGACTTTGCGCTTGTTTATCAATGCAAAAGCCCTTTGCGGTTGACGGTCAACTGAACTACAACTTTTTGCATTGATCTGGGTCCGGCCGGCAAACGGGAGATTTTCATGACCGACATGCAGATGCTGACTGCGCAGGATTTCGAGAAGTTGGTGGAAACGTCGTTCGAGGTCCGGTCGGTCGCGGCGGAGTTGCAGTTGTCCGTTGTCGAAGTGAAGCGGCTTGGGTCAGGCGAACGCGAAGGTGGAGCTTTTTCCGTGCTTTGGCAGGGGCCGAGCGAGCCGTTTCTGGAGCAGTCGATCTATAGGCTTTACCAGGAAGATCTCGGCGAGCAGGAGGTCTTTCTGGTGCCGGTGGCGGAGAAGGACGCCGGCATCCAGTACGAGGCCGTTTTCACCTGAGACCTAGTGGAGCGAATTTGACATTTGAGTCCCGCTCGCGGCTAGGCTGATGCTCAAATGTCAAATTCAAAAGCTCCACTAGAATCATATGTTTATTTAGTGGTTCTTATGATTCTGACATTTGCTCCAGCGCTAGCAGCAGGGGGATGCAAATGTCAGAATCGAACCACTAGATCAGCGGACGCACAACCGGAATCGGTTGAGCGTCCAAAAGCTGATCGATCTTAAAGTGGTAGAGCATCGTGCATTCTCCTGAACGCACAAAAGATGCTCTAGGCCTTTGTCGTACAGGGGTGACTCAGCAGGTCGTAGACACCCTTGTCTTCGCGCGTCTGGAAGCCGAGGCGCTTGTAGAGCCGCATGGCGGGATTGGCTTTTTCAACGTGAATGCCGAGCGACTTGCCGGCATCGCCTGCCTCGTTGATCAGGTCTGCCAGGATAGCTCCGCCGATGCCTTGTCCGCGGGCTTGTGGCATCAAGGCAATGTCGATGATGCGGTGCTCCCTGTTCCAGCGTTCCAGGTAGAGCCGGCCGACGGGCGTGTCATGCGCTTCGATGATCAGCCACAGGGCATCCGGATAATGGGTCCGGTAATGTGTGTGCTGGGCCTCGAACTGCATGGAGATGAAGGCGTGTTTTTCGGCTTCGCCCCAGGGTGTGCGGGCCAGTTCCTCTTCCCGGGTCGAGCGGTAGAGCGCGAGCAGGAACGGGAAGTCGTCCCGGCGAAGTTCGCGGTAGGCAATGGCATGCGCCGCCGCGCGTGCGCGCAGCGGCAAGGTGTTGGCCCCTGGTGGCGGGGGCAGGTCCAGCGCGGCCAGATCCATTCCGGTCGATCCCGTCAGGTGGCCGTGTTGGGTGTGATGTCCTGGGTCAGGTCGATCGCCGAGAGAGAGCTGCCAAGCGGTGTCCAGGTCGCTGCCCAGTGGTTCATCGAAGCCTGCTTCAGATAGGCGGCGTTGCCGCTGGAGGTTTCCAGGGCAAACAGGCTGAGAAGCGTATCGGCATTCGGTTGCAGGGCAAGTGAACTGTCCGCATCCACATGTGCGATGATCTGAGGCGCCGACCAGTTCTGGTCCGATCCGCCGGTCTGATGGCTGGCATAGACCGGGCTGTCGCTGCCCGAACCGACCTGGGCGACGAAATAGAGCCCGTCATTGGCCGACACGCCGATCGCCATGGACGCCACCGGAGCGCCGAATGAGGCGAAGAGGACCCAGTCGGTATAGGTTTCGCCGCCGACTTCCGTCTGCACCTTCATGTAGACCTTGCTGCCGATGCGGGCAAAGATGTGGACGAGAGCATTGCCGTCGAGACCGCAAAGCAGCTCCTCGAAGCCGGAGAGCGTGCCGCTGATGTCCTGCCAGCCCAGCCAGCCTTCCGGCAGGAGCGGACGGTCACTGGACTGCATGTTGAGATAAGGCGCGCCGGAACTGTTGATACCGGCCAGTATGATCCGGCCATCCGCATTCTGCGTTGACGTCAGGCTGCAGAGGCTGCCGTCGATCTGCTGCCAGTCCGCCCAGGGCTGGCTCGGCGGAACTTCAACGGGAACGGTGATCTCGACCGGCGTGTCGGTGCCGGGCGGGACCGTCGTGATGGTTTCCAGCTTGACCGTGTTGGTGTTCTGGAATTTCCACCAGATTGTGTTGCCGGCGGCCGAACTGGTGAGAAAGACATTCTGCCGGCCGGTAATGCCGTTCGTCAGCACCGTGTCGATGACATCGGGGACGCCGTCCGGCAGGCCGAGATCCAGCGGGTCCGCGAACCGGTCTGGCGCATCTTCGTGACGGCTTTCGCGGATATAGATCAGATGCTTCGATTGGCTGTCCTGTGCCAGCAGGGAAACAAAACCTTCCTGCGTTACAGAGGTGTTCAGTCGGCCGGCTGAAAAGTTTGCCTGTGAAAGCCGGGTGAAAGAGGCGCTGAAAGTCCCGTTCTCGGAGGTCTGGTCCTTGTATTCAAGGTCTCCCGCTTGCGAGACAGCGGCAAAAAAGATGCGGAAGTAGCTCGGCGCGGCCGCTACAATTCCTTCGAATTCCTCAGGAGCAGCTTCTTCGACTGACATGGTGCGTTTCCTTTGGCTGATCTGGGAGACGCGACGCATCGGGGCTGCGCCGGTGCCATCCTGTAATTGTTAGCTGCGAGAAGGGTAGAGACCCTGAAGCGCTATGATGAAATTCAGTGCCAGGTACGGCTGGACATTGTCGTGCGCCTGACCGCCTCCAGTAGTGGACAGGGTCTGCGAAGCCATGTCTCTCAGGTTTTGCGTCGTATCGGTCTGATAAAGGTTATCGAAACCGGTAGCCGCGATCGACGCAGTGTTACTGGGTGTGGTGGTGTTGCCGCTGCTGGTGTCTGCTCTCGCGGTATGGGTATGGGACGGGATCTGCGCCTCCGTCAGGGTGACGGTCTCCACGCCGACCTTTTCACCGAGCCGGCGGGATGTGAGGCCAGGGCCCCGGCCGGGATGCATCGGCGCACGTCCTTGCAGGTCGGGCAGCGCGGTTGTGGTGCGGCCGTCTCCGCCATAGGTCGTTCCGATGAGCGAGAAGAGTGCGGTGTTCTGTGAAATCGGCAGCAACTGGCCGTCACAAAACGCCCAGCTGCGAGGGGCAAAGTTGCCGGCGAAGATGCGGATCTCTGCAATGAATGGTTCAGACATGAACGCCTCCTAGTGCCGGCTCGGGTAAATACCGAACAGTGCGACAATGAAGTTCACACAAAGCGTCGGCATCAGGTTGGTGTGCGGCTGGCTGCCTCCGGTATTCGCAATCATCGAAAACGCCATGCTGGTGTTCTGATCCTGAAGTACGTACGCGGAAATGCCGACGCCCTGGGCCATGACCTGACCTTCGACGGTGGCACCCGTTGCAGGTTGGGTGTTGGCGTTGAAATCGTGACTGTGGCTGGCAAGCTGGTTGGTTGTCAGCGTTTCCTTTTCCGCCCCGCCCTTGGAACCAAGGCGGCGGGGACTGAGACCGGGACCGGTGCCGGCATGCAGCGGAATGCGGCCACGCATGTCCGGCAGCCCAAACGTGGTGCGGCCGTCACCGCCATAGATCGTCCCGAACAGGGAAAACAGGGCGTCGTTCTGGGAAACGGCCAGTAGCTGGCCATCGCAAAAGGCCCAGCCGCGCGGTGCGAAATTTCCGGCGAACATGCGGATTTCGCCAACAAATGGTTCTGACATCCTTTGTCCTCCGGAGGATCAATTGCGTGAGGGGAACAAGCCCTGCAAGGCAATGCAGAAGTTCAAGGTGGTGTATGGCTGCATGTTGTTATGTGCCTGCCCGCCGCCAGCATTGGTGATCGTACCGCTGCGCAGAGCCGTCATGTTTCCGGCTTCGGGCATCCGGTAGGCCAGGTCACTAGCAGGTGCGGCTCCCAGCAGGTGTTCTTGTGGCGACCTGTTGTTTCCGGCCGTGAATGAACCCTTGACGGCATGGGTATGTGCGGCAATCTGCGCAGCCGTCAGAGTGACTGTTTCGGCGCCGCCCTTTTGCCCCAGCTGATACCCGTCACCCTCGTGGATCGGAGTCCGGCTTCGGAGATCCGGCAGGGCGAATGATGTGCGTCCGTCCCCGCCATAGGTAGTGCCCAGGAGCGAATAGAGCGACTGGTTCTGGTTGATCGGCAGGATTTGTCCGTCGGTGAAGGCCCATCCCCGCGGTGCGAAGTTAAACCCGACAATGCGAATTTCGGCAAGAAACGGCTCTGACATGCCTCCCCCTTTTCCTCCAGCGTACCCGGGATGCATTTCTGATCACCGAACTGCCGGAACCAACCTGGTCTGAGCATGATTACGATCAAAAATAGAATCCATAGGTGTGACAATCTATAAGAGTCATTTTCGATACAAAATTATATGTCAGACAATTTTTCAAATAAAAAATTTTCAGTAAATAATATAAATATCTGAAATATTATCTAGAAGACTAAAATCAATCAAATTCATTCAGAATTTTGATTTTATTTATAGCAATATAGAAAAAGACTAGAATACTTATTTCCAATATTTGCACACTTTTGCGTATTTTTTTCGGCTATATTTTCGTCTAATGGTTTATTTTTTTTAGTGTCACAATTAAAAGTATGCATTTGCTGCAAATGTCAGATTTGGTCAGAATGCTGGAAATCTGGGAGTAGTTTGTCACTTTCTACCAGAATTACGCGTTCCGAAAACAAAAAACTCTTTTTGCGGGTGTTGCTGATTGGTGACGGGTTTCGAGAATTGTGTGCAACTATAGCGATATGTTTTGAATATAGTTGCCGCCGAGGTGCAAAGTGGTAAGTGTACCTGCGGTCATGCTGAGTGCAACGCCTGGATGGTGTTGATACTTGCAGATGAGGGAGCTGCAGGATGTTCCTTTGTCAGAATAACATCAATTTCTGATGGGATATTCTGATCTAATCGGAATTAAATTTGTCCTTCTTAGGAAAAGGGGAGACGTTTTGAGGGAGGTCGTCTTAAAATATCTCGCATTTTTGTTAATTTTGATGCCTTTGGCTGCATTTTCATCAGGCGATGCATCGGCATTTACTTGCGCGTTTTCCACGGTTCCTGCAACCGGTACCGATACTGCCAGTATCGGACTTGATTCCGGCGATTGCGCCACACCTTTCGATGGGGCTGACGAAATCCTCTTCATCAATGATCTGGATCAGGTTCCGAGTGAAGTCTTCATGCAGTTCCAGAACATCACTTCCGTTACGATTTCCGGTTCGCTTGCGCAGGATGGGGTCTACGGCAATGGGAATGTGGCGCCTCAGTGCGACACCTCAGCTGGTTGCGTTCTGTCCTTTTCCGGTACGGATGACGATGGTGATGCGTTTAGTTTCACTCTAACCAATGCGGCAGGGGCTGGAGATGAGGATCTCACCATTTCGACCGTGACGGTCGGAACACCCGAGATCAACGTCCAGGGCAACGGCATCGACATCGCCAGCGGGGATGACACGCCGTCTGCGACCGATGACACGGACTTCGGCAATGTCGACGTTTCGAGTGGTACTAACCCCAACACGTTCACGATCCAGAACACAGGGACGGGGCCATTGACGCTGACGAGCGTCTCGTCCGACAACACGCAGTTTGCGGTTAGCGGCACGACCAGCGGGACGATCAACGCGTCATCCTCCGCAACGTTCACGGTTACGTTCGACCCCTCATCAGTGGGGACACAGACGGCGACGATCACGATCGAATCCGACGATGGGGATGAAGGTACCTATACCTTTGACGTTCAGGGTATAGGTACGACCGAACCGACCTTCAGCAAGGCGTTTGCGCCCGATACCATCGTGGCAGGCGGCACGTCGACGCTCACCTTCACTATCGACAACACCGCAAACACGGTTTCCGCCACCTCGCTCGACTTTACCGACAACCTGCCGGCGGGCGTTACGGTCGCCTCGACGCCGAATGCGTCCACTACTTGTACCGGCGGAACGCTGACGGCGACCGGCGGCGCCTCGTCGATAAGCTATACCAGCGGGTCGGTCAGCGCTGCTGCAAGCTGTACCGTCAGCGCGGACGTTACGGCCGCCAGCGACGGCAGCTTTGTCAATACGACCGGCGACTTGACCTCGAGCCTCGGCAATTCCGGAACTGCGTCCGACACGCTGACGGTTGCCTCACCCGAGATCAATGTCCAGGGTAACGGCACCAGTATTGTCAACGGGGACAATACGCCGTCCGCGACGGATGACACGGACTTCGGCAACGTCGACGTTTCGGGTGGTACTAACCCCAACACGTTCACGATCCAGAACACAGGGACGGGGCCATTGACGCTGACGAGCGTCTCGTCCGACAACACGCAGTTTGCGGTCAGCGGCACGACCAGCGGGACGATCAACGCGTCGTCTTCGGCTACGTTCACCGTCACCTTCGACCCCTCATCGGTGGGGACGCAGACGGCGACGATCACGATCGTCTCCGACGATGGCGATGAAGGCACCTACACCTTCGACGTCCAGGGTGTCGGAACCAGCACGCCCGGATTCAGCAAGGCGTTTGCGCCCGATACCATCGTGGCAGGCGGCACGTCGACGCTCACCTTCACTATCGACAACACCGCAAACACGGTTTCCGCCACCTCGCTCGACTTTACCGACAACCTGCCGGCGGGCGTTACGGTCGCCTCGACGCCGAATGCGTCCACTACTTGTACCGGCGGAACGCTGACGGCGACCGGCGGCGCCTCGTCGATAAGCTATACCAGCGGGTCGGTCAGCGCTGCTGCAAGCTGTACCGTCAGCGCGGACGTTACGGCCGCCAGCGACGGCAGCTTTGTCAATACGACCGGCGACTTGACCTCGAGCCTCGGCAATTCCGGAACTGCGTCCGATACGCTGACGGTTGCCTCACCCGAGATCAATGTCCAGGGTAACGGCACCAGTATTGTCAACGGGGACAATACGCCGTCCGCGACAGACGATACGGACTTCGGCAGTGTAGCCGTCTCCAGCGGTTCGAATGCCAACACGTTCACGATCCAGAACACCGGGACCGGAGCCTTGACGCTGACGAGCGTCACATCCTCGGACAACACGCAGTTTGCTGTCAGCGGCACGACCAGCGGGACGATCAACGCGTCATCTTCGGCAACCTTCACGGTTACCTTCGATCCGACATCGGTCGGGACGCAGACGGCGACGATCACGATCGTCTCCGACGATGGCGATGAAGGCACCTACACCTTCGACGTCCAGGGTGTCGGAACCAGCACGCCCGGATTCAGCAAGGCGTTTGCGCCCGATACAATCGTGGCAGGCGGCACGTCGACACTCACCTTCACTATCGACAACACCGCAAACACGGTTTCCGCCACCTCGCTCGACTTTACCGACAATCTGCCGGCAGGCGTTACGGTCGCCTCGACGCCGAATGCGTCCACCACTTGTACCGGCGGAACGCTGACGGCGACCGGCGGTGCCTCGTCGATCAGTTACACCAGCGGGTCGGTCAGCGCCGCTGCAAGCTGTACCGTCAGCGCGGACGTTACGGCCGCCAGCGACGGATCCTATGCAAATACCTCCGGTGATCTTACCTCTAGTCTCGGCAATTCCGGAACTGCGACCGACACGCTGACGGTTGCCTCACCCGAGATCAATGTCCAGGGTAACGGCACCAGTATTGTCAACGGGGACAATACGCCGTCCGCGACAGACGATACGGACTTCGGCAGTGTAGCTGTCTCCAGCGGTTCGAATGCCAATACCTTCACGATCCAGAACACCGGGACCGGAGCCTTGACGCTGACGAGCGTCACCTCCTCGGACAACACGCAATTCGCTGTCAGCGGCACGACGAGCGGGACGATCAACGCGTCATCTTCGGCAACCTTCACCGTCACCTTCGACCCCTCATCGGTAGGGACGCAGACTGCGACGATCACGATCGTCTCCGACGATGGCGATGAAGGCACCTACACCTTTGACGTCCAGGGTGTCGGAACCAGCACGCCCGGCTTCAGCAAGGCATTTGCACCGTCCACAATTCTGAAGGACGGCACGTCGACCCTTACCTTCACCATCGACAATTCGGCCAACGGATCCGCTGCGACGTCGCTCGATTTCACCGACAATCTGCCGTCCGGCGTTACGGTCGCCTCTACGCCGAATGCGTCCACGACCTGCACCGGCGGGACGTTGACGGCGGCCGGCGGTGCCTCGTCGATCAGCTACAGCGGTGGGACCGCCGCAGCGAATGCGACCTGCACAGTCAGCGTGGATGTCACGTCAGCGAGCGACGGATCCTACGCCAATACGTCGGGTGACCTGACCTCGAGTTTCGGCAATTCCGGGACCGCGTCTGCTACGCTGACGGTGACTTCCCCGGAGATCGATGTGCAGCGGCCCGCGGCGACATCTATTTCAGATGGCGGTACGGATGCCCAGGGTAGCGTGACGGCCGGCGTGCAGCAGACCTTGACCTACACCATCGCAAACACCGGCTCGGCGACACTGACTATCACCGGGACACCGACCAGTGCATCGGCAACGAATGTCACCGTCGATGCCATCTCCGCTCCCGGATCAAGTTCCCTTGCAGGCGCGGCCACGACGACGTTTACAGTTCAATACACGCCGACAATCGCAGGCGCATTCTCGTTCGAACTGGACATTGCCAGCGACGATGCGGATGAAGCCGATTACGATATCACGGTAAGCGGAACGGCGACCGGCAACGCGGAAATCGACGTGAGTTCCTCTGCCAGCGGAGCAATTGCAGACGGTGGTACGGACACGGTGCCGGGAACCGCAACAGCCGGAACGGCGGCTGTCATTACCTATACAATCACGAATACCGGTACCGATACCCTGAACCTGACGACGCCGACGGTCGGCGGCAACGTCAGTGGGGCGAGCAACGTCACGGTCAACAGCTTTGCGCTGAGTTCCAACACCGTGGCAAGCTCCGGCGGTACGGCAACGCTGCAGGTCTCCTATACGCCGGCATCGTCAGGCGGATACAGCTTCGATTTCAATTTCGCCAATGACGATGCAGATGAGAATCCCTTCGACATTTCGGTCAGCGGCACCGCCAGCGGCGCTCCCGAGATCGGTGTCACTTCGTCCGAGAGCGGCGCGATCGCCGATGGCGGAACGGACACGGTTGCCAGTTCCGGTTCCCCTGGAACATCAGCGACCATCATCTACACGATCACCAACAGCGGTACGGACACACTTAACCTGACGACGCCAACTGTCGGCGGCAATGTCACCAGCACGACAAATGCAACCGTGGACAGTTTCTCCTTGAGTTCCACCTCGGTGAGCAGTGGCGGTGGCACGGCGACGCTCCAGGTGACTTATACGCCCACCGCCGCGGGTGCTTTCGGGTTCGACTTCAACTTTGCCAGTGACGATGCGGATGAAAATCCCTTCGACATTACAGTCAGCGGTACGGCTGCCGGCGGGGCAGCGGGTCTGAGCGTCACATCCGGCTCCGGCCAGTCAACTGAAGTCGGCACCCAGTTCGGGTCGGTTCTCGTTGCGACTGTTACCGATTCTTCCAGCAACGGCGTTTCGGGTGTCAGCGTGACCTTTACGGCGCCTGCTTCCGATGCCTCGCTGACCTTTGCCAGCACGGGCACGAATACGGAAACGGTCACGACGGCGGCCGACGGGACTGCGACCAGCTCGGCGATGACAGCGAATTCGACCGCTTCGACATATGGCGGCGGAGGCAGCCTGTCGGCCTACTCGGTTGTCGCAAGTGCCACGGGGCTGACCAGTGTCAGCTTCTCGCTCACAAACGACCGGAATTCGGAAGCCGATGTCCGCAAGACCCAGGAGGTCATCGCCTCTTTTGTCACCAACCGGGCCAATACGATCGTTTCAGGCCAGCCGGATATCGTCTCGCGGCTTACCAGCGGGCCGTTCGGCAACCAGTCCGGTCGCAATGGCTTCAACTTCAATGTGACACCCTATACCCGGTCGGGAAGCTTCCAGTTTTCGGCACGGGCTTTCGCCGAATCCTTGCAAAAGGGCAGAGCAGGGCACCACGGGGCGGCGGGCCAGGGGGCGGATCGATCCCAGGCGGGTTTGACCGCTCCAGCGGACCCTGACCGTTACGCGGTGTTCGACAAATTCAGTTCATCCGGGACCATGAGCTATACGGCTGCAGTGCCGGCGGTTGCGGAAGAAGACACGCTGGCGATCTTGAGCGGCACCAATGGCAGCGGCGCCACGGGCGGCGAGGGCGAATTCAGCCCGCAGTCCGGCTGGGATTTCTGGGCCGAGGGCACATTTGCCATCACCAACAACAACGAGAGTGACAGCCACACGGGACTGTTCTTCGCAGGGGTCGATTACCGTTACAAGGACAGAGCCGTATTCGGTCTGATGGGGCAGCTCGACATGACCGAGGAAACCAATGGATCCGCTGGATCTTCCGCCGACGGTGTCGGCTGGATGGCAGGTCCCTATGCGGTCTTGCGTGTGCACCAGAACTTTTATCTCGACGGGATCGCGACCTACGGCCAGTCCTATAACAGCGTCAACGCGCTTGGTCTTTTCGAGGACGACTTCCGTACGCAGCGCTTCCTGTTGCAAGGCGGGCTGACCGGAGATTTCAAGCTCACCGAGACAACACGGGTGAGCCCGTTTGCACGCATCACCTACTATTACGAAGAGCAGGAAAGCTACACAGACACGCTCGGACGCTTTATCCCCTCGCAGGACTTCGACCTTGGACGCCTTGAATTCGGGCCGAAGGTCTCCTGGGAAATGATGCTGGACGACCGGATCCTGTTCTCGCCCTATCTGTCTCTCTCCGGCATCTACGATTTCAACAAGCTTCAGGACGACACGCCGACCGATGCAACGCTTGCTTCGGCAGACGAGGACTTCCGCGCCCGTCTGGAAGCCGGTGCAGGTCTGCTCATCCCTGGACGAAACATCCGCATCTCCGGCGAGGGCTTCTATGACGGTATCGGCACGTCCGACTTCCGCTCTTACGGTGCGACGGTGAACGTCTCGATACCGTTCTGAGCCGTGGCGGTTCCACACCGCCACGGGATTATCGGTAGGTCACGGCGGTATGGACTGTGAGAACGGTCCATCAGGAACCTGCATTGACCTGGATGCAGCGTCAATCCCGGGACGCGACGCCGGTGATCATGGCGATGATCTCGTTCTTGTCCGTCTCGCTGGTCTTCCGGACGCCGATCTGCTGACCGCGGCGCAGGACGCAGATGCGGTCGGAGAGACGGAAGACCTGGTCGAGGCTGTGGCTGATGATCAGGATGGCAAGATTGCGCTGCTTCAGCGAGGCAACCAGCTCCTCGACCTTGGCCGTTTCGGCGACGCCGAGTGCGGCCGTCGGTTCGTCGAGAAGAACAAGCTTGCTGGCCCAGTGGGTGGCGCGGGCGATGGCGATGCCCTGGCGCTGGCCGCCGCTGAGGTCGCGGATGGTCGAGCCGGCGGAGGGAATGCGCACATCCAGCTCGTCCACCAGTTCCTGACACTCCCGGCGCATGCGTTTCTTGTCGAGGAGGCCGAAGGGCGGCTTGGTGAGTTCCCTACCGAGAAACATGTTCATATAGACCGGTTGCTGGTCGGCAAGGGCGAGGTCCTGGTAAACGACCTCGATGCCGAGACTGCGGGCCGAACTGGCGTCGGAAAAGCTGGCAGGCGACCCGTCCAGGCGAATTTCGCCGGAGGTCGGTTTGTGGACGCCGGAGATGATCTTGATCAGCGTCGACTTGCCCGCGCCGTTGTCGCCGACAAGGGCGACGATCTCACCGGCCTGAAGATCGAGCGAAAAGTCCTCGATGGCAACGACGCCGCCAAAGGCCTTGTGGATGTTCTTCAGGGAAAGAACGGGATTGGCTGTGCTCATTGCTGGTAGGCCCCCGGCCAGGCAACGGCATCGCCAAAACCGTTCTCGATGGTGGTTACGCTCGGAGTGCCGGTGCTGACACCGGTGATGCCGACGACGAGAGCCCGGGTGACAAAGGCCTGGCCACGGAAGCCGAAGACGACGGTGTCGCCTGCCTTCGGGGACTTCGGACCGGTTGCGTCGATCATGGCGTAATAGTCGATGGCCGAATAATCGGGGATCTCGACGTCAAGCAGGTCGGACCGGCTGGAGGTCGGAGCCGATGAGACGAGCGCCCGGACCTGATATTTCGGGAAGACGGGATCGATATAGAGCCCGCCGCCAAAGCAATAGGCCTTGCCGCCGTGATGGTGCGAAACCTCAGAGAGGTAGAGCACGGCCGGATCTTCCGGCAAATCCTCGACTGCATGAAGCGGCGTGGTGCCGTGAAGGCCGTTGCCCGGCTCGCACTGGGTTGCTCCCGCTTCCGCCAGCGCGCCGAGGACTGCGGAGGAGGTCGTGCCGGGGGCGTTGATCTCGATGCCGCTGCGGCCTGTTTTTGCCAGCGCCTCGGCGGCGCGGGCAAGGGTGGTCAGGTTCGGTGTCGGCTTGACCTTGCGGGTTTCGAGGTCGAAGAGAAGCGCCGGGAAGGTGGTGATGCCGGCAAAGGCAGCGCCATTCAGTGCGTCGAGCCGATCGGCGACGGCAACGATATCTTCGGCATCGAAACCGCCCTCGTGGCCGCGATAGAAGGTGTCGCCTGCGGCCTGGATGCGGGCGAGCAGGTTCTGGGTCCGGCCCGCCGCCTTGGCCGCTTCCGCTGCTTCAGCGGCCTTGGTATCGGAAAAGACCGTCCAGTAGTCCGGCTGCAGTTTTGCGGCGGCAAAGGCGGCTTCCCGCTTCGGCACCTGAACGAGATGGCCGAGATGGCCGGTTTTCAGGCCCGCGCGGTCGCAGGCAAGGGCACAGGCCATGTCGACGGCGACGGAGCGGTCGATGCCGCCGCGTTGAACCGCCTGGCAGAAACCGGAATGGCGGCCGACCTGTTTGGTCATGGCGAAGGTCTTGAGGCCGTGCCTGTCTGCTTCGCCCTTGAAGAGGCGGGCGTTGCGTTCGACGGCATCGAGATCGAGCACATAGGCGTTGGCCGGGATTTTTCCTGCCTGGTGCAGGGCCATCGCGGCTTCGATGAAGGCCGGATTGCGGCGGATGAGAACGTCGAGAAACATCAGTCTTCTCCGGGTTACCGGCTGGTGTCGCGCAAGGACACGGCGACGGCGATCAGGATGATGAGGCCGCGGACGATCATCTGGTCAGAGACATCGAGCCCCATCAGGATCAGGCCGTTGTTGAGCATGCCCATCAGGAGCGAACCCAGCAGGGCGCCAACGATGGAGCCTCTGCCGCCGCTCAAGGCCGTGCCGCCGACGATGACGGCGGCGATCACCGTCATCAGGTCGCTTTCGCCGAGCGTGTATTTGGCGGCCTGCAGACGGCCCGCATAAAGCAGACCCGCAAGGCCCGCCATGGTGCCGCAGAGGGTGAGGACGCCGAGACGGATCCGCGGCACCTTGATGCCGGAAACCTGTGCAGCGCGGGCATTGTCGCCGGTTGCCAGCACATGCGCGCCGAAGCGGGTGTTGCGATAGACGATATGGCCGATGACGACAGCGGCGATCGTCCAGAGCACGAGCGAGGGAATGGAGAAGAGGCTGCCGGAACCGAAGAAGCCGGTGAAGGTCTCGTTCAGCACCGGGATGGATCTGAGATCCGTCATGGAGCGGGCGATGCCGGCGAAGAGGCCCATGGTGGCAAGCGTCACCAGGAAGGACGGCAGGCGCAGATAGGCGACAAGAACACCGTTCATGGCGCCGATCAGCGCGCCGGCGCCAAGGCCCGCGACGACGCCGACCACCATCGGATAGGTCTGCATGACGACGGCGGCGGTGAGGGCCGCAACCGCAACGACGGAGCCGAAGGAGAGGTCGATCTCACCGGCGGACAGGGCAAAGACCAGGCCGATGGCCATGATGGTCGCGGGCGCTGTCTGCAGCACGATGTTGGTGAGGTTCCGGCTGGTCAGGAAGCCGTCATCGTAAAGCGTGACCGCAAAGAACAGGAAGATCGCCAGAAAGCCCAGATATATAACGGACTGCTGCAGATCGAGGCGCCGCAGGAGCGCTGCGTTGGGGGTCATCTCAGTCTCTTCGTTCCAGGAAAGGAGCCGGCGGACGGCTCAGACCATCCGCCGGGTGCCGGATCAATTCGCGGAGGTCACGCTTGCCGGCGCATCGATGTTGAGGGACTTCTTCCAGCCCTCGGCAACATTGTCCGCCGTCACGGTGATGGCCGGGGCTGCAACGAAGGCCGGAACGTCCTTGCCGGCAAGGCGCAGCGCAGCGGCAGCGGCCATGGCGCGGCCGAGCTCATAGGCTTCGTCGGCAACGATGGCGGCAACGTTGCCGCCGCGAACCATGTCGACGGCGACGGGCTCGGAAAGATCCAACGTCACGATCTTGGTGGTCTTGTTGCCGTTGGCGCGCAGTGCCGCGAGGACGCCTTCCGCGGGACCTGCCCAGGTAACATAGATGCCGCCGAGATCCGGGTTCTTCAACAGCATGGCATTGGCGATTTCTTCGGCGCGGGCCGGGTCGCTGATGCCCTGTTCGGCGACGATCTCGATATCCGGATAGTCGGTCTCGATGGTGGTCTTGAAGGCGTTGTCGCGCTGGTTTGTCACGTAATAATCGGCATCATGATAGATCCAGCCGACGGTGCCCTTGCCGCCCATTGCCGAGGCGAGTGCGTCGGCCGCCTGCTTGCCCATCTGGAAGAGATCGTCGGTGACGATGGCCGCATAGTCGCGCGGATGCTCATAACCGGCGGGCAGATTGGAGAGAAAGACGAGCGAAACGCCGCCGTCGCGCGCTTCCTTGAAGGCGGCGGCCGACGTGACCGGATCGAGCGGCAGCGACAGGATGATGTTGGGTTCCTTGGCCAGCGAGGTCTCGATGTCGCTGCGCTGCTTGGCGGCGTCGAAGCCCGCGCTCGTGGTGGCGACAACTTCGATGCCGAGGCGCTTGAACTCGTCCATTGCGCCTGCACTGACCGCATTCACGAAGTCTGACTGGTCGTGCCAGAGGAGGGCGGCCTTGTAGTTGGCTGCCTGGATAGCGGCGACGCTGTCGTCCGGAACGGTGACATCCGCAGAAAGGGTCGCGGTTTCGCCGTTCGGGCCTACGGTCTGGGCCATCGCGGAGACGGACATCAGCCCGAGAAGGGCGGAAGTAGCCAGTTTTTTGATAAGCAGTTTCATGTCTTACCCTCTGTTTGTTTGGTTCAGTCTGCTTTGTCTTCCAGGCCGCAATAGGCGGCGACGAAAAGCGCAAAAGCCCTGACGGCTGCCAGATAGCTTTCCACCTCGATGCGCTCTTCGAATGTGTGCGCCACGCTGATATCTCCAGGCGCGCAATAGACGGCGGGGCAGCCGATCTCGTTGACGAGAAACGGTGATTCCGACCAGTAGGGCGCGCCGCCGATGGCGCCGCCCGTCAGGTCCCTGCCGCCTTTTGCTTCGGCGACGCAGCCGGCAAGCTGCAACGCCGCAGGGGTGTCACGGGCAATTTCGACCGGCGAACCGCCGAAGCGGTGATCGCGGCCCGCGGGATAGGCAATGTTGATGGTTATGCCGTCCTCAATCGGAGCCCCGTGAACGGTCGCTTCGAAGGCGGCTACTGCCTCGTCCAGGCTTTCGCCCGGGCGCAGCTTGCGTATCAGGGAGAGTTTACACTCGCCCGGAACCGCGATGTAGCCGCCGCCACCGATATGGGTGACGAGAATGGAGGAGGCCCCGACAAGGTCGTGCTCAGGCCCGGTGGCGAGCTCAGCCTCATGTTCCCAGAGCTTGCCGAGAATGGCGTGAGTGGCCTTGAGTGCGTCGACCCCGAGCTCCGGTGTGCCGAAATAGGCGGATTTGCCCGTGATGGTGATGTCGGCGATGAAGAAGCCGATCTGGGCCGTATAGACATCGAGTTTTGTCGGTTCGACATAGACTGCGAAATCCGGTCTGGAGATTGTGCCGTCCTTGACGCGTCTGACCAGATCATGCGCACCGGCGCTGACGCCGGTACCGGGTTCGCCGCTTTCCTCGTCGCCGATGAAAGCAAAGGAAAGCGTGCCGGCCGGGCGGTATCCGGCCCTTTGCAAGAGCCGCAATCCGCCAAGCGCCGCGCAGATGCCGCACTTGAGGTCACAGGCGCCGCGGCCCCAGATCTCACCGTCGATCAGGGCACCGGCGAAGGGGCTCTCCTGAGCTGCACCGCGCCAATTCTCTTCCCAACCGCGGACATGGACCGTGTCTGTGTGACCGACGAACATCAGGCTGGGGCCAGACCCGGAAGCGTTGCGGCTTTCGCCCCAGACATTGAGGCGGCCGGGCAGGAATTCGCCGGAGCCGGTTACAAGGCCAAGCTCGTCCATCCGGTCTTGCAGGAAGCTTGCGAAATTGGTCTCGTTGCCGGTGACGCTTTCCCGGCCGATGGCGTCCCGCAGCAGTTTCTGGTCTGCTTCCCGGTCCTGCGCGGCGAGGAGCTTCTGGTGGAGATCGCCGGTCATCAGGCGGCTCCCTTCCGGAAAGTCTCGATGGAAGGCGGCGGCACGGCGATCTCGACGCCTTTCAGGCCCTCGGTGAAAAGGGAAAGATGCAGGCGGGAAAGGGCGACCGAGGCACCGCCGGCAAGGGCCGCATGATTGCCGAGGGTCGATTTCTCGATCATGACCGGGCGCGGGAAGCAGCGGGACATGAAGCCCTGAACCCGCACGAACAACTCGTCGCGGGTACCGATGGAGCCGCCGATGACGATGCAGGAGGGATCCATGACGGCGGCGAGGGCTGCCATGACCCGGGCAACCTGCCGGGCGGTTTCATCAAGGGTGTCTCCGGCTGCAATATCACCCTGGTTGGCGGCATCGAATATATCCGGAACGTCCAGGATCTTGCCGGTCTTGCGAGCATAAAGATCGGTGATGGCGTGGGTCGCCGCGACGCGTTCGAGGGCGCCGATCTTCAGGCTTTCCGGCTCGAACGGATCGGCGCCGAAGGGCAGGTAGCCGATTTCACCGGCGGCGCCGTTGAGGCCGCGATGCAACTGGCCGCCGATGACGATGCCGGCGCCAATGCCCGTACCGATGGAGACATAAATCAGATCGTCCCGGTCGCCGCGCTTCGTCAGCCAGTGTTCGCCAAGGGCGGCAAGGTTGACGTCGTTTTCGACGAAGATCTCGATACCGAGGGCTTCGCGCCAGAGAGCAGGCGCATCGATCTCGGAAATGCCGGGAATGTTCGGCGCCATGCGGATACGGCCGGTCGCCGGGTCCGGTGCGCCGGGAACGCCGATGACGGCAACGCGCGGAAGCTTCAACGATGCGCTGGCCTTTACGGCCGCGCGGCGGATCAGATCGGCAACCTGGTTGACAACGGCAACACCACCGGCCTTGTCGGTCGGCTCGACCAGTTCGCTGACGACGGCGCCGGTGAGGTTGCAGATGGCAACGCGGATCTTGGTACCGCCGAGGTCGACACTGGCAACCGAGGCCGCATCCGGAACGATCTCGTAGACGACGGCGCGGCGGCCGACATGGCCTTCGGTCTGGCCGACGGTCCGCACCCAGCCTTCTTCCTCCAGATTGCCGACGATTTCCGACACGGTCTGCTTGGAGAGCCCGGTGATCTTGGAAACGCTTGCCCGGGAAATCGGGCTGTAGCTGGCAATCGCCTGAACGATGGCGCTCAAGGACATGCGTCTGGAGATGTTCGAGGGATCCGCCAAGGCTACGCTCCATTAGTTCGTTCTATGACCGAACTAATTAGATTTCGAGGCGGGAGTCAAGGGGGAAGTGGGGAACGGGGGAAGCGGGGAGGGGGAAGCGGGGAGGGGGATACGTGCGATGGGGTGGGGAAGAAAGGGGAAGAGGATGAGGAAGTGAGGAAGTGAGGAAGAAGGGGGGCCGGGGCAAGCTTGCACGAGGAGGCTTGAGATGGAGACAGGAAGTGAGAACGGAGTGGGAAGACTCTTTGCGGGTGATGTGGGGCGTCGGGATGTGATGAGAACTGGGTGGGGAGGAGCTTCGCGGGCGGAGTTGCGACCTTGGGAGACGGGATGGGAAAGCGGCGGGAGGTGGGAGAGACAGAGGAGATGGAGCGGGGGAAAAGCGCTGAAAGCACAAAAGTTCATTGCCGATCTCTCAACGCGTCAGCCCGGCCAAGCGCAGCGCGAGCCGGATCCGGGGAGCCAAAAGCTTCTCAATTCTTGAAAGTGTCAACTCGACAGCCCTTGCCTCCCCTGTCCCGGATCTCCGCTGCGCTTCGTCCAGGATGACGAACCGAGGGGGTGTTCTTGTTTTTTTCGAATTTTTCGCTGAGGGCGCGCAATGCCGGCAGGAGAAAGAGGCCTGAGAAGTCATCGGGTTGACGGTAAACCCTGTCTAAACAAGGCCTTCAGGCAAGACGGCCTTCTAGGCAGGTTCGTCAAAACCGGATAAAAAGAGCCTCAGTCGATTTAGATTGGCGCAGTGCGGCCGGACATCCGGCAGTCATTTTCAGAACCAGAATTTCTCTTTGCCCGGGAGCGATTCTCAGGGCACGTTTCTCCGGGCGTGCTATCCCGCAGATCTTCGCATCCGGACCGGCGGGTTGCCCCTGCCGGCAGCCATTTAAACGCTTCCACCCACCTTGAAAATCGAAACGAGGCATGATGTTGCCTGACGACAAAGCACCCGCGCGCAAATTTGCGACGCGGACGGCGCGGCAGAAGCTGTGTGACGACTTCTGCGCCCATATTGCCGCCGGTTTCTCCATCGAGAGCTTTCCGGACGCGGACCGAAAGACGATCCGCTACCACGCCGAACAATTTCCCGAAGATTTCCCGCCGGAAAAGCTGGAGGAGGCGGCAAGGCGCGGGCTGCTGGAATGGGAAAAGATCGGCAAGGACGGCGCCAAAGGCGATCTGGCGAAGTTCAATGCCAGTGCATGGACCTTCACCATGAAGAACCGTGCCGGCTGGCGGGACCGGACGGAGCTGGAAAGCTGGACGCTTCTCGGCGGCATCGAGGATGCCGCCAGGATCGAGAGTTTCAAGCCGAGAAGTTCCGAGGAAATTGCCCTTGGCGTCATGGCGCTACTCACCGGGAAGGACAGAAGGACGGATGGCGACAGCCCTCAAGACACTGATTGACCATATTGACGGGATGCCGGCGCCAGAGCGGGTCGCCCTGCAGAAGCAGCTGGACGAAGCCGGGGTGCTGGACCAGTTTGCGGTGTGGCGGCCGCAACCGGGGCCGCAGACAGACGGCTATTTTTCCGAAGCGGACCTGACGCTTTACGGTGGGGCGGCTGGCGGTGGCAAGACGGACCTGATCGCGGGGCTTGCGCTCTTTGCCCACCACAAGGCGGTTATCTTCCGGCAGTCGCTGAAATCGCTGAAAGGCCTGATCGAGCGCATGAATGCGCTGATGCGCCAGGCGGGGCTGGGCAAGATCACCGGTGCACCGCCGCGCTGGGTCGGGCCGGACGAGCGCATCATCGAATTCGGCCATCTTGGCCTGCCGGGCTCGGAAGAAGACTGGCAGGGGCGGGACCATGACCTGAAGGCCTTTGACGAAGGTGCGCAGATGGACCCGCGCAAGATCATCTTCGTGCTCGGCTGGTTGCGTTCGACGCGGCCAGGCCAGCGCTGCCGCGGGCTGATTGCGACCAACCCGCCGCTTGGCGGGCAGGGGGATTTCCTTTCTGACTGGTTTGCGCCCTGGCTCGACCCGCTGCACTCGCTTTATGGCAAGGTGAAGCCCGGCGAGCTGCTCTGGGCGGTTTTCATCGACGACGGCGATGCCATCCGCACCGTCTGGGTGGACGGGCCGGAGCCGGTGGAGATCGAGGGCGAGATCCGCACGCCCAAGAGCCGGACTTTCATCCCTGCCCGCCGTCAGGACAACCGCTATCTCGGCGCAGATTATGACGCCCAGCTGGACCAGATGCCGGAACCGATGCGCACTGCGCTGAAGACCGGCGATTTCCTGGCCGCGCGGCAGGATCATGACTGGCAGGTGATCCCGTCCGACTGGGTGGATCTTGCCTTTCAGCGCTTTGACGAAGGTATCGACAGGGATGCGCCGATGTCGGTGCTGGGGGTGGATGTCGCCCAGGGCGGCAAGGACAGGACGGTGCTGCAGCCGCTGCATGGCAGGCGGTTCGAGCAAAGCATCGTCGTCAGGGGATCGGACACCAGGGACGGGGCGGATGTGGGCTCGCTGATCATTCGCGAACGGCGAGACAATGCGCTGATCGTGGTGGATTGCACCGGCGGCTGGGGCGGCGACACGGTGGGCTTTCTTTCGCGCGAAAACGGCATTCCGGCGGAAAAATGCATCTTTTCCGCCCAGTCCGGCGCCTGCGCCAGGGACAGCAAGATCCCGTTCTACAACCTCCGGGCCGAGCTTTTTTGGCGGTTCCGAGAAGCGCTGCATCCGAAGAGCGGACTTGGCCTCGCCATCAAGCGCTCGGCGACGGTAAAGGCGCAGTTGACGGCCCATCGCTGGAAGATGAAAGGCGGGCGAATCCTGATCGAGAGCAAGGAAGAGATACGGGAACGGCTGGGGTCGTCTCCGGATGAAGCGGATGCAATGGTCGAGGCACTTGGATGGAAAGACAGGGCGGAACTGAAAAAGGCGGTGCAGGCGACAAAGGGCAGCCGGATGATGGCGCTCGGCGATCCGCTCAACGACTTCTGATCAGGGAGCTGTGCGTGCGCGACGCCAGTTTCATCGCAGCCAACATGCGCGGTGAGGATTTTCGCGAGATCGCCTGCCTCTGGGAGGACTGGGACACGCGGGCGCTTGGGGTCTGCGCGCTGGAAACGGCGGTGCCGGGCATGGTCTGGTCGGTCTGGTATGACGGCCAGCCGGCGGCGGCCTATGGTTTCAGCCATGCTTCGGCCTTCGACCCGGATCACTGGCAGGCCTGGGCTTTCGGCACGGACAGATTTCGCCGCTGCGTGCCGCTGATCACGCGTCATCTGAGAGACTTGAGGCCGGTGCTCGAACGGGACTGCCGGCGGCTGCAGGTGATCTCCCAGAAAGACCACGACATCGCGCACCGGTGGATCCGGACCCTTGGCGGGGCGCTGGAAGGCGTGCTCAAGTCCTATGGCCGCGGGGGCGAGGACTTTTGTCTGTATGCCTGGACGCGGCCCGCGCGGCGGGATCAAGCCGCAGGATAGCGGAACTGGGCGCGATAGTCGGTCGGGCGGATGCCGACCTTCCTGCGGAAGTGATGGCGCAGGGCATGGGCGCTGCCGAAACCGACACGGACGGCGACACCTTCCATATCTTCCTGCCCCTGGCTGAGGAGCGACTTGGCCGCTTCGACGCGCTCCTGGACCAGCCAGTCACCGGGGGCAAGGCCGGTTGCCTCGGCGAAGCGGCGCTGGAAGGTGCGCGCGCTCATGCGGCAGGCCGCGGCCATCCTGCCGATTGTCCAATCCTCCGCGAGGCGGGTTTTGACCTGATCCAGCAGGGGCGCGATCTCGTGGCCGGGGCGCTGCGCGACGGGGCGCTCGAGAAACTGGGCCTGGTCGCCATTGCGATGGGCGGCGACCACCAGGCGCCGTGCGACAGAGTTTGCCTTTTCGGCCCCGTAGTCCTGGCGAATTATTTCCAGCATCAGGTCGATGCCGGCGGCACTGCCCGCGGACGTGCAGATCCTGTCTTCCAGGCGATAGAGCGAAGCTTCGTCGACGGTGATGGTGGGGTGCTTTTCGCGGAGCTTTTCCGCGTAACGCCAATGGGTCGTGGCAGACCGGCCGTCCAGAAGGCCGGTTGCGGCCAGTACAAAAGCGCCGGAGCAGATCGAGACGAGGCGGGCGCCGCGTTCATGGATCCGGCGGAGCCTTTCGGCGAGCGGCGGCGGGACGGCGCAGTCAGCGCCCTTCCAGCCCGGGACGACGATGATGTCGGCCGCGTCGATGAGATCCGGGCCGTTTTCCGGCGTAAAGGTGAGGCCGCCATGGGCGCGCAAGGGGCCCTCGTCTATGGCAGCGCTTTGAAAGTGGTACCAGTCGTTGCCGAATTCCGGCCGCGCCAGCCCGAAGATTTCGGCGGTGATGCCGAACTCGAAGGTGCAGAGGCCATCATAGACGAGGGCAACGACGAGCGGACCGGTGAGGGATGCGGAAGCTTCGGAGGGCGATGGGGGCAAGTTTGTCATGATCTTTACGTATAGTGTCATTCGCGCCAATTGCCAACAGGCCCTCCTTGCAGCGACAAAGGCAGGGAAAGGAGACCTTCATGACCAACAATGTGACCGCCGTTCCCGCCGCTCCGAGCGATCTTGCCAGAGAGCACTTTGCCGCCGAATTCACCTTCGAGGCCGATTGCTGGGATGTGCACGACGCGTTGCAGGCAGAGCCCGGCTTTGTGCTTCTGGACGTGCGCAGCCCGGCCCTGTTCGAAAGGGGCCACGTGCCGGGGGCGATCAACATGCCGCATGGCAAGATCATCCGCTCCAAGATGGCAAAATGGCCGGAGGACACCCTGTTCGTTACCTATTGCGCCGGCCCGCATTGCAACGGAGCGGCCCGGGGCGCTCTACGGCTGGCGGAACTCGGCCGCCCGGTGAAGATCATGGCTGGCGGGGTGACCGGCTGGATCGACGAGGGTTTCGACCTGGCGACCGGCCCGGAGTGAGCTGATCTGTTGGATGGATCCTGCCTGCCCCAATGGGGCAGGCGCATAAACGAGCCCACTCCGTCGCCGAAACCCTTGTGGTTTCATCTTCTCCGTGCGGCGGTGCGTACCCGGGGGAACGTCCGGCGCCTGAGGCTCAAAAAACGCATCTTGAGCGCTCAACGGCGGTTTGCCGGAAAGCTTTCAACGGACTGAGCTTTTCTGATTTTCCGGTCTGAAGACAGTTTTCAGACCGGGTGGCTTGCTGGACACGTCGTCAAAACAAGCCTAAAAACAGAGACATAACGTTACCTTGGAAATTTGCGCCTGCAGCCAGCCGGTCTGAAATCGATCGGGCCGGGAATGCGCGTTCTGTCGGGCGGCAATAGCAACAACGCTTTCGCTGGTTGTAGAACTGCGTTAGAACATTTCATGAACATTTTTGGTAAATTGAAAGCGGAACCGATGGCGGATTTTGATGACATTACCGGCTGGCGGGAAGAGCTGGCTGCCTATGAGGCGACGGAAGAGGGCAGGGCCTTTTTCGACAAATACAGTTCGTGGGATCGAACAAGACCCCGGGCGCCCAAATTGCCCTATGAAACAATCCTTCATTTCGCCGGGTTGCACCTCAGACACCCGGAAATTCTTGAGGCAATGAAGAAGTCAGAAGCATGGCTCGATTATCTGAATGCCAATCCGGACTTCGGCCGGGATGACGAGGGCTTTGATGAGCTTTGTCCCTGGGCCGACAACGAAACCGTGTACGACTTCGAGCGCTGGTATGCGATGAAAACGCAGATCCCCTATGACGACAACCTACTTCCTGGCCGCCGCTTAGCCTACAAGGTTGCGATCGGAGAGCTTCCGTCCCTGACGTCCCCAGAGACCCGGGCCTACGCGGAAAAAGAGTATTCGACGGATATCGCCTTTCCGGACAAGGGGGCGAAATGAGAGAGAAAATCATTCTTCTCGACGCTTCCGAACTTCTGGCTTTAGCTAACTTGCCTGTAATCGATCAGGTTGGGAAAGTGCGCTCTATCGGGCGGCAGTTGCAGTAACGCTTTCGCTGGTTGTAGAACTGCGTTAGAACATTTCATGAACATTTTTGGGAAATTGAAAGCGGAACCAATGGCGGATTTTGATGACATTACCGGCTGGCGGGAAGAGCTGGCGGCCTATGAGGCGACGGAAGAGGGCAGGGCCTTTTTCTACAAATACAGTTCGTGGAGCCCGGCAAGACCCCGGGCACCCAAATTGCCTTATGAAACAATCCTTCATTTCGCCGGATTGCACCTCAGACACCCGGAAATTCTTGAGGCACTGAAGAAGTCAGGTGCGTGGTTTGAATACCTTAACGCCAATCCGGATTTCGACCGGGATGACGAGGGCTTTGATGAGCTTTGCCCCTGGGTAGACAACGAAACCGTCTACGATTTCGAACGCTGGTATGCGATGAAAACGCAGATCCCCTATGACGATAACCTCCGTCCTGGCCGCCGCTTGGCCTACAAGGTTGCGAGCAGGCAATTTACATCCCTGACGGCGCCGGAAACTAGGGCGTACGCAGAAAAGGAATATTCAAAGTACATTGTCTTTTCAGACAAGGGGGCGAAATGAGAGAGAAGGTCATCCTCCTCGATGCCTCCGAATTTCTGACATTTCTAGGAAGAACGGGGTCTGGAGAGTATCCGGTTCAGGGGCTGAATGCGATCGCGAACCGGGGAGACAAGTTTTTCTTCAGCAAAGATTTTCGAGCTGAGCTGATTAAGTCTGAAGAGTGGGACAGTCCCAGCGGTAGGATTCTGCAGCAATGGCTTGAAGACAATGCCCACCGCATTGTGAAGGTCGATCCGGTCAGTGGAATTGACACGGAAACAGGCAGGCAAGAGGCGGATCTGTTCGACCCGGAGGGAAAGCGGCACAAGAGCGGCGGGGAAATCGCCGATATGTCGATCCGCAAGTTCATGTGGCAGAACAGGGACAAGTATGATTTTGAAGTTATCAGCCGCGACATCGGTCTGCTGGACAATAATTTTGGCGATAGCCACCCGTTGCGCCAACTGACATTTGACCGTTTGAGCACGCGATCCGCCCTGACGTGGCTGAGCGGCCAATCTCGTGGGCATTTTTCCCGTGAAGCCGCTTGACCGGAAAACTGACCGAGCAAATTGTTGCTGAGAACATAAATAGAACAAATTTGGATTTCATCTGAATGATGCAGATCAGATCGGGGAGAGCGAATTGAGTAAAGGCAAAATTGCAATTCTTTGCATATTCGACTTGTCGGTCATTCTACTTTTTCAGGTGTTGCTGTTCTGGTCGACGACAGCCAAAAATTATTGTGGTTCCGTCGAGTATACGAACTGTTTTTCGAATACCTCAGCGCTGTTTTTGATTGTGTCTGTATTTTTTGCGATTTTTTATGTGGTTTTCAGAAGTTTTAATAAGATAATTTCCTGGAAATTGGCCTCTCTGTTGATTTTGTCATCCATATATTTCGGATTTATTTTGTAGTTCTCCAAGTTCGATCCTGAGTTTATTAGAAAATACGGACGGCAGAGCACGGTGAAATATGTGTGCTGTTGCCTGCGCGCACGATGCAGCCCTAAGAAGCCAAGACTGGCATCCGCCTGTCCGTGGCCGAAGATCATCTGAAGATCTTGAAGACGGCAGCATCCCGGGAAATCAAAGACAAGACCGACGTGTCATTTTTCCCGCTAAAGGAGGCTGGCGAGCGCCACTCAATACGGGTTCGGCAAACGCCTGCGTTAGGACATTGCCCTTGGGCGGTTTCAAGGGTTGCTGCGATGGTGACTCCGATTCCGTTCGAAACTCACCACTCTCGTGTGCGAAACCATTTGATTGGTGCAATAGTCAGTATTCGCCTCATGCGATCTCCTGCCGCTCGCGATCTCCACTCGGCACCAGCTCTCCATCTTCATCGGAAGTGACTGACGTTCGACGGCATAGCGGTATTGCGCGTGGCCGTTCATCTCGCTTGCGGTGATTTTGGGCTCGGTTCTTTCGTTCGGAAGAAAGAACTTCATATCGAATACTTCGATTCCGAGAGCCGGATGATCGAAAACTCCGAGATGTAGTCCTGGATTCGCCGGAAACTGCGGCAGAGACAACGTTCTCTTTCTTCAAATCACAGAACAACTTCCGCGCCTTGGATTCTCAAGCTGCGCGTCGATCAGCCTTTCCCTCGAAAAATCGAGCAATTACGTATGGAGTGCTACCTTGGCAGATCTGCAAGATCATCACTTGATTCCACAAATATTATGGCCTGATGGAAAAGGAAATCACCACAAAATATTCGATATTCCGAACTTGCTTGACGAAATTCAGAGGGATAATCGCAAGTATAATATTATGGGTTTGCCTGAAGAATTTAATCCAATATTCCAAAAACACGTAGGGCGTCATGACAAATATACAGAGGTTATTGAAAAAAAAGTTAGATTGGATCCTCGCAAACAGTAATAACGATCCAAAAATAGCGAAAAGTTATTTGATTGGCCTAACAAATGTCTTGAAAGTAAATTTCGCAAATCCAAACTTTGCCGTACCGCTCAACAAAGATAATGCTGAGATAATACTCGAAGGATGGTCAAATGCGACTCAACTAGAAGACTATGTTAAAAAAAATACTCCCATCGTCAAATATGATCCTGCCAATCCGCAAGCATACATCGACAATCAGAACAAGCTCGCGAGCCAAACAGCCTTTCTTACCGGAAGCGAAATGGGACTTGCGTTCAGTGTAGCGCAGAATAAGGGTTTCGGCAGTGAGTTTGTCGATGAAGGATCGATCTTTTATACGATCGGGTACGAGTCTATCAGCCCAATGGAACAGGACGCGAAGCTGAAAAAGCTTGTCAGTGACATCGAGTTCGTGCGTGAGCTTTTTAATGGGGTTGAATATGATCCGACAAATATCCAACACCGAGAGAAACTCGCCGAAATTGTCAATGACACGATTTCTGACCAATTCGACCTTGAGGCCGTCAAGAGAAAAGTAGCATTGTTTCCCAACTTCCCAAGCGGCAGTCCAGATGAAATTGACACGACTGACCGTGCTACCACTTCTCGCAAGCCGACTGTGCTTCCCAGCGTTGCGCTAGCCGGATCGTCATTGGGTCTGGTTTCCGAACACTTCGTTGACGTTAAGCCCCCAGAATTCATCGGGCATTTCACGGACTTATTCAGCAACGGAGCGGATGCCACCTTGCTCGGTATTGCGGCAGTGCCTGTATTGATCAAGGTACACGAGCATTCGGAGAAGCGGAAAATTTCCTTCGGGCAGGCCGCGCGTGAATTGGGGCTGGAGTTCACCGAGGACTTTCTGAAGTCCATGGCAGCAGAAGTCGGCGTCGATCTTGCAGTTTCTCTGACGCCTGTCGGGGCGCTGAAGAAGGCCTGGAACATTCTCGGCAATCTCGACGACGTCATTGCCGTGACGCAGCTTTATGGAGAGGCCTTTCCGGACAACGAGATCATCCAGCAAATGGCCGCAATCGCCAGGGATGTGGAGCAGTCGGAAGCTTTTGGGGCCTATGTCTATGGCCGGGACGCGCTGACGGGGGCGATTGGAAGCGCCTTCGACTGGGCGTTCGGCGGCGAGGACGAGGCGGAAGTTGCCGCGCGGTTGGCGGGCGTGCGCGGGGCGCTCTCCGGTGAAGACGGCGCGGCCGCCAAGGTGGTGCGCGAGGGCGGAACCGCCGCGGAGCTAACGGATGCACTGATTTCCGAGGCGACGGCGGGGCTGGAAAGCGGGTTCGTGCCGCTCTCCAACAAGCAGATGATCCCCGGCGCCGCGCCTATCCTCGACCCCGGGTTCTCGCCGGCGAACGGCGGCCGTCCGGGTGAGGTGATGAGCGATGCGGCTGGTGCCGGCGGCCCGGCTCTGCCCGCCGAACCGGGCATCGGGCCGGAGGCGGCATCCGGCCAGGACGCAGGACAGATCCTGGAGGTGGTGCCCGCCGGATCAGCGGCTTCCATGCTGGGACAGGGTCCGGCAGGGGCGGCCGCCGTGGAGCGCAAGACGTCCTACGACCGGTTCCTCCGGCTTGGCACCACGCCGGAAGAAGAGGCGCAGGCGAAGCAGGATTACATGGACCTGCGTGAACGGAGCTATGTGGACATGAACGGCGACGAGGAAGCAGCGGATCTGCTGGCGACCGAGCGGTTTGTCGTCACATACGGGACGTCGAAATATTCCCCGTACGCAGAGGGAACGGTCTTCAAGTATCCGGCCGAAAACGTCTACCTGGATCTCCACGGTGACGGCCATGCCTATATCCGCGAGGACGCGGAAGCGCTTTTGAAGGAGCGAGGCATCAAGACCGGAAACTGGTATCTGTCGCCGAACGCCAGGACGGGTAGCGACTGGGAGCAGGGCTGGGCGGATGACGAGGGCTATGGCCCCCGCATGACGCTTTCCTATGACGACGAGGCGGGGAACCGCCGCACGCTGACCGAAAGCTTCCAGGCGGATGTGAAGACGGCGGCGGGCAGGAAGCCCGGCAGGCAGGCCGCAGGTCCGCGCGCCGAGGCGGCTGAGAGGGTGAGCGCGGAGAAGCCTCTGTCTGGACAGGTGTCTGCGAAAGCACCACAGAATGCTCCTGTCCCCGGGGCAAAATCCTTGCCGACGGCGCGAACGGCTGCTGCTGGCACCGGGCTAGTGGAGCGAATTTGACATTTGAGTCCCGCTCGCGGCTAGGCTGATGCTCAAATGTCAAATTCAAAAGCTCCACTAGAATCATATATTTATCTAGTGGTTCTTATGATTCTGACATTTGCTCCAGCGCTAGCAGCAGGGGGATGCAAATGTCAGAATCGAACCACTAGAAACGCCGTTCCGGACACCGCCGGTGCCACGGGAACGGCCCGCTGCCGGGCTTTGAAGAAAATCGCCCTCCGGGCGCTCAACGGCGGTCGGCGGCAAGGCTTTCAACGGACAGCGCTTTTTGGAAACACCGGTCTGAAGACGTGTTTCAGACGGGGAGGCTCGCTGGACACGTCGTCAAAACGGGCCTAAAAACAGAGACATAACGTTACCTTGGAAATCTGTGCCCGCCGCCAGCCTGCCTGAAAGCGATCAGCCGGCAAGGTGCAGCTGTGTCAGGTCTTCCATTGAGTGACGAGGACCGGTGCCATGGTCTTGCGCGAAGGCTCTGGTGGGTGTCCATCAGCCCGTTCCTCGCATCAAGAGCCGGTCCGTCAATTTCAAAAAAAGCATTTTTTGACGCGGGTGCGCAGCGCCCGCGTTCAAGCTGCCATTCACCGCAGAAAAGCAATTTCAAGTCAGTCGGGGGCCTCTTGCGATCAGGAGAACGCGGGAGGCCCTAATTCTTTGAGATCGATCAACTTTCGGGCGTTCGACTGGAACCGGTCGATCACCCTTTGATCCAGCCATCGCAGAAAGGAGCCGCCCATGTGCATGTTTGGTGGGGGCAAACAACCCGAGCCGGAACCGGCACCGCCGCCGCCGCGCGCACCAGACCCGCAGCGGCAGGCGCGAAACCTGCAGGAGAACAACCGGCGCCGCCGGGCCGCGGCCTATGGCACGCGCGCAACCAACATGACCAGTCCATTGGGCGTTTCCGATTTCGGTAGTGCCTCCCGGCCTGGCGTAACGCTGCTGGGGCGGGCTTGAGCCAATGGGAATTGTCGAGGATCTGAAATCGGAACTGCAGTCGGCCAAGGCCGAGCGGCAGTGGTACGAGGCGGACTGGCAGGACTATGTCACCTATACCGCGCCGGACATGGAGCGGGCCTTCAACCGGCCGGGCGGGGTTGCCGCCCCGGACGGGATGAGCGTCTTCAAGAACTCAGCGGCGCGGGAGCGCTCGCGCAAGCTCTTCGATCCGACGGCGGTGTGGCTGCTGGATCGGCTAGCCTCAGGCGTCGGCTCGCTGACGATGCCCGAAGGCTTTCCCTGGCACGGGGTCGGTTTCGGCGATCCGTTCGCGCCGCCGCCTGCGCAAGAGGACGAGGAGTTCTTCGAGCTCTTCCGCGATCATCTCTTCCGCGTGCGCTATTCCGGCCGCTCCGGATTTGCGCTGGCCAACCGCTCGCGCATCCTGTCGACGGTAAAGCTCGGGACGGGGGTGCTGTTTCCGCTGGAGAACGAGGACAATCTCGCCGATATCCGCACGCCGGTTCACTATCGCTATGTGCCGCTCTATGAGGTCTATCTGGTCGTCGACGCGCAGGGAAACGATTGCGGTTTCTTCCGCGTGCGCCGTCTGAAGGCCTGGCAGGCGGTGCGCGAATATGCCGGAAAGGTTTCGGAACGCGTTAAAGAAGATGCGGAGGACCCGAAGCGGCGGAACACGGAGCATGTCTTCGTGCATGCCTGCACGCTGCGCGAGGGCGGGCATGGCGGCGCGACGGACACCGGCAAATCGCTCTATGAAAGCCTTCATTTTGAAGAGGAAAGCGGGCATATCTGCCGCCGGGGCGGGTTCTTCGAATATCCGCTGGTGATCAGCCGCTGGGACCGGGACGGGCTGTCGCCCTATGGCTCGCCGCCGCAGGCCAAGCTGATGAGCGACATCAAGAGCCTGCAAAGCCTTGCCCGGGACGCGCTGATCGCAAGTTCGCAAGCCGTGCGCCCGCCGATCGCGACCCACCGGGAGGAACGTCAGCTCGATCTCAATCCCGGCCGGATCAACCCGGGCCTGATCGACGAGCAGGGCCGGCCGCTGTTCCGGCCGATGATCGACACCGTCAATCCAGGTGCCGCCGACCGGCAGATCGAGAATATCCGCGAGAAGCTGCGGGTCGGGCTCTATGGCGATCTGTGGCAGACGCTGCTGGAAGGCAACGGACGCACGGCGACTGAGGTCAATATCCGCCGCAAGGAAATGGCCGACATGATCGGCCCGTTCTCGACCAACATCATGGCCGGCAACGAAGCCCTTTTCGAACGGGAAGTCGGCATTCTCGGCCGGCGTGGGGCCTTTGTTTCAGGCTCACCGCTGGCGCCGCCCGAAAGCGTGTTGCGTGGTGATATCACCCTGACCTCGACCGCGCCGATCGACCAGATGCGTGAGGCAGGCCACTTCGAAGCGATCATGGGCTTCCAGGACTATCTCGGCATCGCAGCGGCAAGCGACCCGGCGATCCTGGATCTGCATGACCGGGAAGCGGAATACGACCTCACGCGGCGTTCGCTTGGCCTGCCGGCGAAGCTGAAACGCCGGCCGGAGGAAGTGGAGGCGCTGCGCGGCGAGCGCGAGGCGAAAGCCCAGCAGCAGGAACAGCTTATGGCCGGAGAAAGCATGGCGAAGATGGCACGGGACGGGGCGCCGGTGCTGAAAGCGCTGGGGGACCAGGGGGCGTTGGGAGACCTGAGCGCGCTCGTTGGGCAGGGAGCGCTCACCGGTCAGGGGGAGATAGATGGTCTGGCATAGCCTGAAGCGCATCGCCCGGCGGCGCAAGGACCGGGCGGCGGCACTGGAGCGGGCCTATCGGTCCGTTTTTTTGTGTGCCGAGGGCGAGGCGGTGCTGGCGGATCTGGCGGCCGAATGCGGGATCTACCGGGCGCCGCCGCCTTCGCTCGGGGCCCGCGAAAGCGGGTATCTGGACGGACGCAAGGCGCTTTATGCGCGCATTCTCTCCATGATCCGCATCCCGCCGGAAGAACACGCCGCGCTGCAGGAAGCCGCGCGGCTGGAAGTGCTGCCCGATTTTGACAAGGATAACGACTTTTGATGACGGACGATGGGTACGATCAGACCGGCGATGCCGGTGGCTTTCCGGAAAGCGGCAGCGGCGAGAACGGGTTCCTGGCGGCTTTAAGCGAAGGCAACCGCGAGTTTGCGGCGGCCAATGGCTGGGAAAGTGCGGACGGCGTATTCGACAGTTACCGGAGCCTTCAGAACAGCCTTTCAAGCTCGCTCAGGCTTCCGGATGAAGAGGCCAGCGCGGAAGACCGGGCGGCGTTTTATGCCGATGTCTCCAAAAGCTGGACGCCGAAGGACGGCTACCGGTTCAAGCTGCCCGAGACCCTTCCCGAAACCTTTCCCTATGACCAGGCTTTTGCCAGCGAGGCAGGGGAGTGGTTCCGGGAAGCGGGACTTCCGCCGGAAGCGGCGCAGCTTCTGCACGACAAATGGGTGGGCAAGATGGCCGGCCAGTTTGCCGAATATCAGGACGCAGCGCACGAGGCCGCGCAGCAGCAGGCCGAGGCCGCCGAAACCGCGCACCGGGCCCTCATCCGCGAATATGGCGATCCGGACAGTGACGGTTATCAGAATGCGGTCGCCAAGGCGGACCGGGCTTTGAGCACGCTGAAGACAGCCGGTGTCGATCTGACCGGCTGGTTCGCGGAAAAGGGCGCGTTGACGAAGGCGGACGGCAAGGGCCTGCAGCAGGTGGTCGATCCGGTTGCGGTCAAGCTGCTCGCCTTCATCCACGACAGCGCCTTTGCGGAAGACGGCATGCGCGGCTTCGGCACGGGAGACGAGGGCGGCAATCCCTTCGAAACCGGCAATTCGGATCTCAGGCAGCAGTCGCAGCTTCTGGAGAACAATCCCTTGCGGGCGCGGCAGATGATTGTCGCGGCGGGGCGGGACCCGACGCTGTTCGGGCTTTGAAGTCGTGGCGCCGTCGCAGATGCAAGGCGACAGGTGATTGCTCTCGTGAAAATTGCGTCACATTGAACCACATCCCGGTCGCAGGGTTAAACGCAGGAGAAAGTAATTTGGATCGCAATATTTCCGGAAATGGTGCCGAGTCTGGAGAAACTGAGAAACAGATCGCCGCTGAGCTGTCACAACTTCAGAAACATTTGATGCAAATTTACGGAGACCAAGGCCTCTGGAACAAAGAACTTCATGATGAATTGAGAGAGCTAGGTCGCAGGAAGGGCGATTACAAAGATGCCGAGTTGCTCCTGATGGGAATGGTAATGCGCAATGCAATTATGGCCAAGGATCCCAAAGACCAGGAGTTTGTCGATGGAGCCGTTACGGAAGGTGCGTTTACCGCAAATGCCGTGGCAAGTATGGGGAACACACAAGCTGCGCGCAGAAAGGCAAGGGAGTTTCTGGGGTTGGCGAAGCCAGTATTTACCGAGAAAGCCGAACCTTCAGCGCTACCCGGCATACCTGGCTCGCAACCTGCACTCGCCTCAAATTTATCTCCAGCGTCAAGTCAGCAACGACGTGAACCCGGGGCTCCAGTTCCAGCGGATTCCAAAGGACGATCTCATTCGAAAGCGGGTCAAAGGCCTAACAAAGTCAAGAACGGAGCGTCCGCAGCCCCAGCTTCAGCCAATCCCTTCTTTCTTGAAAACTCCGATCTCAAGCGGCAGGCAATTCTGATTGAGCGGAACCCGGGCCTGGCGCAGCAATTGATTCTGGCGGCCGGACGTGACCCGAAGCAATTTGGATTTGTCTGACATGAATGAACTTGAGCATGTTCAGGAGAGGCAGCAAATCTGCGATGGTTGGGAGTCGCGAGGGAGTTCCCAGAAATCCTGACCGCAAGCTGCGGGCGTGTTGAGGATGCCATGAAACGAAGAGGCAGCAACCTCGGGCTTTGATGCAATCATTGATTGATTTGGAACAAAAAATGAACATATTGTAGCCAGTTAGATGGGACCTGACAGTCCGCGGTTTTTTTAGCAAGGGTACAGTATGTCGGATTTTCTCAGCCGTATCTTCCAGGGAGCCTGTTCAATCTTCGCAATGGTCTATGTCGGCTTGATGCCTTGTATTGTCTCAGCAGAGGACAACTCGCTTGGTTCTGGAAAAGATGAGACCTTTGTTTTGAAAGAGGCAATCAAAGACTATGTGAATTTCAGATCTGAATATTGGAAGTCAGAGGCTAGGGTGGGTAGAGAAATACGAGTACTCTATCTAGGTTTTACTGAGGCTGAAATATCTGAGAATGCCAGGGCGTTTCCAGTCGTGCCGGAAGTGAAGTTTTTACATCTTCCATATGGGCGCACGGAGTATTACGAAACGCCGATCAATCTCGTTGACTACCAGAAAACGGATACAATTGTTGCACTCAATCTGGACCTCTCAAGAAAGGTTACGGATTGGGAGGCGACACCGGACCGGGAAAACGACGACATTGCCGGTTTACTCGATCCAAAAGGACGATTGATCCATAACTTGGCGATGGGAGTATTTCACTCCACCTTGAAGTTCCCGCGGGGCACTGCCGTTGAATTGGGCGCGCCTTTGGGCGATCTCAAAAATGAAGACGTGGTTTATAGAGAACACCTCTTCGAAGGAACGTGTTCAGCCGGGATTGAATACAATGCAGCCTATGACGATCGTCCTCAGCGCAATACGATGTCTGTCTATTCAAGTGCCGCGCCCGGTTCCAACGAACAAGTCGATTGCCTGGTTACACAGGCGATGATTTTTGTTCGACCTGAAGCTGTTCCCTACCGATCCATAGGCGACCTTCGTCCAGAATAGTGCCTTATCCGAAGATGGCATACGCGGCTTCAGCGGCGGGGAGGGCAATCCGTTCGAGTGCGGCATCCGGATCACAGGAGTCAGACTTTCCTTCTGGAAAGCAATCCCTTACGGGCACGGCAGATGATCTTTGCGGCAGGGAGGGGTCCGAGGCTCATCGGGCTCTGACGATGATGTGGCGCAACACAAAATCCCGGCTGATGCGAAGCAGAAGATAAAAGGTAGTAATGGACAAATATTGGGAAAAGAAACTCAAAGAAAATTTTATTGGGTCTCGGATCGAGGGGGCTTTCGACCGTTCAAAGCGAGCTTCTTTGAACGAAAAATACCCTGGCTACAGGCGTGATGATGAAAAGCCTCAAAATACGCTGTCCAAGATATTGAGGGAAAACGAAGAGTTCAGTCAAAAACAAGAGAGCCTCGCGGAAATCAGAGACTACCTGCACGAACAATACGGCTCGAGTGCCGTTGGAAACGAAGAACTGCAGGGTGTGCTTGACGAACTTGGGGACAAGGGTGGAGACCATATTCTCGCAAAAAGAATAATTGAGGCGCTGCTGGCATCCAATTCCGGGCGTACGGATCGCTGGTACAGTCAGATGATGAGCGGAAAATTCGGTCCGGGTGAGCAAGTAGGCCTTGCCCTTGCCGAGATATTCGCTGACGAGAAGTCCTTGCCGCTTGCGCGTGAATTTTTAGGCCTGAAGCAGGAACCTGCGAGCAAAGGGCAGGTTCTCGCGAAGTCGAATTTGCAAAAAAGCAAGCCCACAAACGTGAATTCCGAAAGGTTGGAACCTCGTCAGCCACTAAACCAGAACGGGCGTTTGCCGGTATCTGTCCTACATCAGGCCGAACTAAATGAGCCATACGCCAGCAATCCTTTTAACCTGAAGACCACCGATCTGAAACTGCAGGCAACGCTTCTGGAGCGGTCTCCCGCGCTTGCGCAGCAGTTGATCCTGGCTGCCGGACGGGAGCCGAGATTGTTCGGACTTTGATGCGGCAGCGCCATTACACAGGTAACGTCGGGAAGCTTTGCAATCGAAAGTTGACTAGGAACAAAAAATGAACATATGAATGAGGCGACAAGACTTCCAGATTTGCGGATCAAGACCAGATTGGGCATGGTATGACGGCTTTCTCCAAGCAGTATTTCAAACACATTTTTTCAGGCCTTTTTCTGGCTGGCATGAGCGTTTCTGTTGCTATCGCCTTCGCGGAAGATGGTCAGAAAGTTCCCTGGGAAGAGCAGCCGTTGGTTCTCAACAAGGCGGTCGATGATTATTTGAATTCGAGACCCGATGTTTCGAAATCGAAAATCAAAATCGGGAACGAAATTCGTATTTTGTATTTGGGCTTTTCTAAAGAAGAGATCGCGAAGAATGCTGAAAGCTTTCCGGAAGTTCCTGGATACAAATTTGTCCATTTGCCATACGGCAGAAAAAAATATTATGCAATTCAGATAGATGTAAGCGATTTTTTGCTGGGGGATACGGTTGTTGCCCTCAATCTTGATTTAGAAAGAGAGATTAGGGACTGGAGTGAGGGGCTGGACCCAACAAATGTTGAGCTCACAGAGATTCTTGATCCAAGAGGACAGTATATCCACAATCTAGCGCTGGCTTTGTACACGTTTAATGTGAAAAAATCTGCTGGAAATCGGGAAACCGTCATCGAACTTGGCGCTCCGCTCGACGATTTGAAAGATGCAGATCATGCCTACCGGAAAAGCAGGTTTGAAACGTCCTGTTCTTCTTCAATCGAATTCGTCGAATTTGAAGATGAGCGTCCTCAAATCAACGACATGTTTGTTTATTCGAGCGCTGAACCCGGTTCTGCAGAACAAATCGATTGTCTGGTAACGCAGACGATGATCTTCGTCAGACCTGAATCTGTGCCTTACCGCTCCATTTCTGTAGGCAAATGAGAAACCGGTAGTTCATATATCAGGCGGCCGTCTCAGGTTCTGGAAAGCAATCCCCTGCGAGCGCGGCAGATGATCGGCGCGACAAGGCGCGATCCTCGCTTGTTCGGCCTTTGATGAACCAAGGTATCTCCTTTTGAAACCTCAATTTAATTCGGCACCCGAGCCTTGATCCAGGGTTGGTGAATTGACCTTGTCACCAAAGCCTAGCACCAAATTTCTCTGACCGTTTCTCATCGAAACCGTGGTTTCAACTCCAGTAGCAAGCCGCCCGGCCTCTCGCCCGGCGGCTTTTTGCGTTTGTCCGGCGGTTCGTTGCAACCCAAACCGGCCGTACCCAACCGATTTCCGGTCCGGCCGAAGTAATTCTCCAAAACTCCAACAACAGGACTATCCATGACATCTCAGATTTCAGACATCGTCGTACCGCGCGTGTTCACCCCCTATATGGCGGAGAACAAGCCGGCGAAACTGATCCTTCTGGAAAAATCAGGCATTCTGGCCGCTCCGGCGCCCGAGATCGCCAAGCGTTTCAAGGCCGGTGGCAACCAGATCGAGGTGCCCTACTGGGAGGATCTCGACGATGCCGAACCGACCGTGATCGACGACAGCGACAACAAGATCAGTGCCGCCAAGATCACCGCCAGCGACATGAAGGCCTATAAGCACCGGCTGGCGAAGAAATACGGCGCCAAGACGGTCGCGAGCTATGCCGCGACGGGCCGGGGCGACAGTGCTATGAACCGGGTTGCCGAGCGGATCGGCGCCTATTGGGGCCGCCGCAAGGAAGAACGGATCATCGCGACAGCCGAAGGCGTGATTGCCGATAATGTCGCCAATGACGGTGGCGACATGGTCTATTCGATCTATTCCGACGTCGGCTCGCCGACGGCGGCCAATCGCATCAGCTACCAGGCCATCAACCGGGCACGGCTGACCATGGGCGAAAACCTGGACGACCTCCGCGTGATCGCCATGCACAGTTTCGTCTACGGCACACTTCTGGACGACGAAAAGATCGAATTCAAGAAGCCGTCCGAGGCTCCCTTCGAGGTGCCCTATTATGCCGGCATGATGGTGGTGCATTCCGAAATGATGCCGGTGACGGCCGGCAGCAATTCGGACGAATATTCCTGCTTCCTGTTCGCTCCGGGTGCGTTCATGCATATCGATGAAGTGCCGAACCGGTCGACAATCTACGGCAACGAGGGCACCGAAATCACCCGCGATCCGGATATCGGCGATGGCGGCGGTGCCGACTACCTGACCACCCGCCGTTTCGAACTGATCCATCCGGCCGGCATAGATTTCACCGCAAGCGCGCTCGGCAAAAGCCAGGGGGCCAGTCTCTCCGAACTTCGCAATGCGGCCAACTGGGACCGGAAATACCAGCGCAAAAACGTCAAGCTCGCCTGCCTGAAGGTAAACATCTGACAAGGCGAACAATCCGGCTTGCTTCGATCGACCAAGGGCGGCCGCAACCGCCCTTTTTCTTTTCATGAAAGGCTCAGACATGGACGAGATCATCATGCGCCGCTTGCGGCATCTACAGAGGCTGGAAGAAAACCACGCTCGCGTTTTCGAGGAACGATCCGCGAAAACGCGAGACGGCGGCAATCGGGCTTCGGAAGAGATCGCCGATACGTTGTCGGCCGACTGGAACTTGAAGCAACGGGCAGAACGGCGCGCAGCGGCAAAAAAACCGCTGCCGACCGGTTGGCGCAACGAACACTGGAAGACCCAGCAGGCGATCGCAACCGACTACGCCGGTGTGCAGGTGGCAAACAAGGCGGAAGCTGTCAGTGCGCTCGAAGCTTACGAAGAAACGCTGACGTTTTCGCCCGCAGCCTAACAAGAGAAAGGCGTAGCCTTGTCCGGCACCGTTCATACCGCAGTCGATATGGCCAACCTGGCGCTGTCTCATTTGAAAGAAGCGCCCATCCGCGATTTCGACTATTCCTCCGTCGCCTCCCGCTGGTTCCGCAATCATTATGCGGCTCATCGCAACGCCTACCTTGCCATGCATGACTGGGATTTTGCGACCGCCCTGGTGCGACTTCCGGCGGAAGTGGAAAAGCCACCCTTTCGCTGGGCTTATCAATACCGCAAGCCTTCGGATTGCCTGCGTCTGCCGCAGCAGAGCGTGAATGGCGCGCCAGATGGACGGCTGATCGCGTTTGAAATTGCGGGAGACCGGATCATGACCAATCAGGCACCGCCGTTTCCCCTGCGATACATCAGGAGGATCACGCGCGAAGCGGAGTTTCCGCCGCTCTTCGTTCAGGGTTTCGCGCTGTTCCTGGCTGCCGGTTGTGCCCATGTAATCACGGGCAAGAACAGCCGTGCGGAAGCCTTGAGAGAGGCAGCCCTGGAAGCCTTCGACAGGGCAGGGACTTTTGACGCTGCGCAGGGAACGCCCCTGCCGATGATCGACCTCGACATAATCACGGACCGATGACCTATCATTTACAAGCAACGTTCAGCCGCGGCGAGCTCGACCCGGAGCTGATCTACCGGTCTGACCTGGAACTCTTCCGGTCTTCACTGGCGGACTGCGAGAATTTCATCACGCTGAAACGCGGCGGCCTACGCCGGCGCGGCGGCACAAGATTTGTCGGCGAGTTGAAGGACAGCTCCAAAGTTGGCTGGCTTATCCCCTTCGAATTCGGCAACGGCCAGTCCTACATGCTGGAATTCGGCGACGAATATTTTCGTGTTCATACCAGTCAGGGTCGGGTCGGCACAGTCGAGGTCGCGACGCCTTATCCGGTCGAGGTCCTGAAAGACCTGAAATTCGTCCAATCGACGGACACCCTGTTTCTGACCGGAGGCGGGTTCCCACCGCAGGCACTGCAACGTCTTGGCGAAGAACAGTGGACGATGGAGCCGATCGCTTTCAAGGACGGGCCCTTTCTGGACGTCAACATCACGCCCACGAACCTGAAGCCTACCAGCACAGGCAATCCGGTGCCGCAGATGACTTCGAACGCAGCACCGAGCGGAACGGTCAGCGCCTCCAACGGCAGTGCAAATGCCTGGCAGGTCTTCAACAGGTCCGAGGGCAGGGTTGTGCTTTCGGGCGGAGCCAGCGGCTGGGTGCAATATGCGTTTCCAGGTGCGGTCGTTATCGACGGCTACATGCTGCAGGCGCCGAGCGACAACAGCCTGAACGACGACATGCCCTGGCAGTGGAATATCGAAGCCTCGAATGACGGTGCGACCTGGACCATCCTCGATACCCAGGACGGGCAGGATACCTGGGCTTCGAACGAGTGGCGGCAATATGAATTTCACAACGAGACGGCATTCTCCCACTACCGCCTGAGTTTTACCCAAGGCGGAGGAACAGCCTCTGACAACTCGGCAATTGGCCAGATTCTCTTTCATCAGGCTGGTGACAATCAGGTTCCGTTCAGCCTGACAGCATCCAGCAAAGAGGGGATCAATGGTGGTGAAGGGTTCAAAGCAGAGGATGTCGGCCGACATATCCGGTTCCGCGGATCGGACGGTTATTGGCGCTGGTTCAAGATCGCCAGCATCACTTCTGACATAGAGGTCAAGGTTCAGGTCCACGGGCAATCGTTGCCGGATACAAAGGCTCAGAGTCTTTGGCGGCTTGGGGCGTGGTCAGGCGAAACAGGTTGGCCCTCCACGGTCGGCTGGCACAAGAACCGGCTGGCATTCGCTGGCACCGACGAGGAGCCGCAAAAGATCTGGGAAAGCCAGACGGACGACTTCACAAATTTTTCCGTCTCGCATGTCTTGGAGGCGTCCGATGCTGTGACTGCCGGTATCCTTTCCGGCCAGGTGAACCGCATTCAGTGGCTCGTCGACGACAACGACCTGATTGTCGGAACCTCACGCGCCGTGAGGGCCGTCGGCAAGGCGACCGATCAGGATCCGTTCGGTCCGGAGAATGTGGACCAGAGGCCGGAAACCAATTTCGGCACCAACAGCATCAGTCCGATCAAGGTCGGCTCGGTTCTGCTCTATTTCGGTGCTTATGGCACCGACATGCGGGAGATGGCCTATGATTTCGCCGCCGATGGCCGCGCGTCGCAATCCGTCAGCGAATTCCAGTCCCATCTCTTTCGCACCGGCATTTCGGGTGCCTGTTACCAGCAGTATCCCGATAGCATTCTCTGGTTATGGGACAGGACCGGACGCTGCGTCGGCTTTACCTATGAGCGCCAGCAGCAGATCTACGGCATGCATCGTCATGATTTCGGCGGTGCAGTGGAATGCCTGGCGGATCTTTCCGGCGAGCGGTCGGATGAAGTCTGGCTGATCGTCAAACGGACGATCAACGGCCAAGAGAAACGCTATATCGAAATCATGCAGGAACCATTTTCCGGCGGCGCCGCGGAAGACGCCTGGCATCTCGACTGCGCCTGCAGATACACGGGGGTAGCGGTCAATACAGTCTCCGGTCTCGCCTATCTTGAAGGCGAGGACGTCGTTCTTCACGCCGATGGCAGCGATTACCGCACGAGGGTCAGTGAGGGCAGTGTCAGGCTGCCCAATGGCCAGACCGCCGGTAAAATTCTCGTTGGGCTGGATGTGACGGCGCGTGCCAGGACTTTGCCTTATCCGGTGAACGCCCAGGACGGAGCTGCGACCGGGCGGAAAATGAAAGTCGACAGCTGCCGGATTGCCGTTCTGGAAACAGGCACCCTGCAAGCCGGTTCCGATGAAACCTATCTGGACGAATTGATCCACTATCGGGCTGGTGACCTCTCTGGGGCGCCGGCTCCTTTGCGTTCCGGCGTATTGGACCGGACCATCGATACCAGGTGGGAAGATGGCGGCCAGCTGACGCTGGAAGCCGGCGGCGGCAAACCCTCAACCATTCTGGCCGTGAATTTCGGCCGAGATCTGGAGCCTTGATCCATGTGCCACCCAGCCGTTGTCGCGGCCATTTCCGTAGCGGGTTCGCTTGCGGGGGCTGCTGTGCAATCGAATGGTCTCCGGCAGCAAGCCGAGGCCAACGCCAAGGCGGAAGAACGAAGAGCCGAACTCGCCAACCGTCAGAAGGAAGTCAATCAGACCCAGACCTCTTTCGAGCGCCGCCGTACAATGGAGCGCCATCAGCAGATCCTGGCCAGCAACCGGGCCGTGGGGGCTGAGCGGGGCCTGTCCCCGACCGGTTCCCTGGTCGATGCCATGGACGACACTTCCAATGAAGCGGCGCAGAACATTGAAGCAATCCGCTACCGGGTGGAAGGCGAGCGGGACAATCTCACCTTTAAAGCCAAAACAGCCCTCCAACGGGCGCAATCTCACCGGCAGGCCGGCAAGTATGCCGTCGCCAGCACAATGCTTGGCGGCTTCACAAACGCCGCAACGACGCTTGGCGGCGCCATTTACAAAAGCATCGCGTGACCAACTGACGAACCCCGGAGATTGACTTGGCACGATTGGAAAAGTTCAGCGGCACTCAGACACTTCCCGGCACCCGCCAGCCGCAGGTTGTCGCGGACACTGCCGTCGGCGAAGCGACTGAAGGCTTCGGCGCACAGATCCAGAAAAGCGCGGGGGCTGCTGCGGGCCTCGCCGAGCTGATGCAAAAGCATCGAGACCAGGTGGCAAACCTCGAAGCTGAGCGCACGAAACAGCAGATCGTGGCCGCGCAAAAGCAAAGAGAAAGTGACGCCCGGAAAAATCTCGCACCGGGCGCGATGAATTTGACCGAAGCCATGCTGGCGAGTTTTGATGAGGCGGGCAAACTTTTGCTGAAGGACCAGCCGCCCTCTCTGAAGGATAGGCTCGCAGTGTTCCTTTCAGATAAACGATCGGAAGAAGTTCAGCGATATGCGGAAATGGAATATGACGAACGCCAATCCTATTTCCGAACGGAAGTTTCAAATGTTTTCCAAAGCCTGATTACCGGAGTTCGGGAAGAGCCAGGAAAATTCCAGAACGCTTATGCGACGATGGAAAACCTGGTTGCAGACACGCCATTGCCGGGGGCAGAAAAACGCTCTCTTCTTGCCTCCGGTGCTGAAGGACTGAGGGAAGCCTGGTTCAAATCCCTGCCGCCGGCTGAACAGCTGCAGCAATTCGCTGACTTGAATGGGACCTCTGAAAGTGATTCAGCGTTCGCCGAGAGAGACCTGCGGAAAAGAGAACCCATCGCAGACCGATCAGATTCCTCTGTCTCTGCACAAAGCGGAACGCAAGGTGAGGCCAAGATAGAGGCACGTGGTCTGTTAGCGGCATTGCCGCAAAATACCCGTGTCAGGCTGGAAGCCGAGGCACGCGAAGAAATGGCGCTAGCGGCTGTTGAAGAAAGCGCTCGCATAGCTGAAAGACTAGAAACTGACCATCGGCTGCTTGATCCTCTGGATATCCAAGAGAGCCAAAGGATCAGCAAAGCACAAAAAGCAGGGCTTCTGGATGTTCTGGAGAAAAGAGCCCGAGACGACCAAGCCAGTTTGGCTGCCTTAAACTCGATTTACCTTTCGGATGCATCCAACCCGTTTTCAAACCTAACCAGCCGGCAGATCGAGCAGGCTTATGCGCATCTAACCTCAAGAGGCGCAGATCCATACATCACTGCGCGAGAAATTTACCGGAGCTGCAAACAGGTGCCTGTAGGTTTTGCAGTCGGGCTTCGAAAAAGCCTGCGGAGTATGGACCAGTCACAAGTAGGTACTGGCTTTAAGAACCTGGCTGCGCTGGCGCGCATCGATCCGAATGGAGTTCGTTGCGGAAAAGGCGGGCGCGGCTTGAACGATGCGATGACGAAATGGCGCGTGTTGACTGAAATGGGGGGAGCTTCCGATTTGGAAGCTGCGAAGTTGCTGGCCCATGCCAACGATCCTGAGCGACGAAGCCAACTTGTTCTGGAAGCGAGAACGCAGAAGCAGATCGCCGGGGCTTCTTCAGGCTACGGCAACATTCTGGCTCGTCTCGCCGGTCGTTCAACTTGAGTTTGTGCTCTGAACAGCGTGGCGACATTGCCCTACCGTCGCGCGCCCAGTTTCGCGAATGACAAAACGATAATCCAGAACGCATTTTACCAAAGGTATTCCCATGACAATAGCAGCCTTGACCGAAGGCCGCGTCCAGATACTGGGCGACGGCGTGACGGATCGTGTCGACTTGCCCTTTCAGTTTGTCGACGAAAACAACCTTCAGGTAGTCCACACCGCGGCGGATGGGCAAACGACAGTTTGGATCTACCAGCAAAGCCCGGGCAACTGGACTTTTACGGGCGGCAACTTCACTGCCGGGACGGTGTTCTTTGACGCGGCTGCCTTGCTGCCTGGCGACACGCTCTCTGTGCAGCTCGTAAGCGCCTATGACCAGCCCTATAGCCTGGCTGGAGGGGAGATTGACCCTGCCGTCATGGAAAGGGCAATGGACCGCACCGCGATCAACATGCAGTCGGTAGCCTCCCGTGCGCTCATGGAAAAGGACGGCGGTTTTGACCTCGGCGGGCGGCGGGTTGTGAACGGCATTGAAGCCGCGACAAATACCGACATTCCGACGCTTCAACAGGTGCTTGAAATCGCGTCTCTCCCCGGCGCGCAGGGGCCAAAGGGGCCGACCGGCGATCAAGGACCGATTGGGCCGGTGGGTGCTCAAGGCCCTCAGGGTTTGCAAGGTCCGCAAGGTGAGCGCGGCCCGGTAGGATATCAGGGGCCGATGGGGCCGGTTGGAATTCAAGGCCCGGAAGGTCCGCGCGGCCCTGAAGGCCCGACGGGGGCACAGGGGCCGCAAGGCATTGTCGGACCACAAGGGCCGCAAGGTTTGCCCGGTGTGCAAGGTGTGCAGGGGGCAGCCGGCCCAACCGGCGCGCAAGGGCCGCAGGGCATTCAAGGTCCTCAGGGCGAGGAAGGGCCGGTAGGCAAGTCCTTTGATCCGGATGCGTCGGGCTTGACTGCCGACCGGGCAACCTGGGGCGCGGAGCCCGAGGGATTTTCCTTTCTCGATACCGAGCTTGGTATCATCTATTGGAAGCTCTCAAACACGGTCGATCACTGGTCGAGCGGCGTAAACTTCGGCCGAGGGCCGCAGGGCGTTCAAGGTCCGATTGGATCGCAGGGCGAACAGGGGCCGTTGGGGCCGGAAGGGCCGCAGGGCATTGATGGACCCGAGGGACCGCAGGGCGTTCAGGGTCCGCAGGGTATCCAAGGTCCGGCCGGGATAGAGCCGAAGGGCGGCTGGAACTCTGCAACCGCCTATCAGCCCCGGGACGCCGTTCACTATCAGGGCTCGTACTACATCTGTGTGCAGGCACACACGAACGTTGTGCCCAACGATGCTTCCAGCCAATGGGATATCATCGCCACCAAAGGCGAACAGGGTTTGCAGGGGCAGCAGGGTATCCAAGGGGCGACCGGTCCGCAGGGCATCCAAGGCCCAGAGGGTGTGCAGGGCATCAAGGGTGATACGGGGGCACAAGGCCCGACCGGCGCTCAGGGGCCGCAAGGGCCAGCGGGTGACCCGGGATTGGTTTACAAAGGCACGTGGAGTTCCAGCTCCGCGTACGTTGCAGATGACGTGGTTGTTTACAACGGGACTTCCTATGTCGCGCTGCTGAGCGGTACGAACAAGAACCCGTCAACCCAGACGACCTATTGGGGTTTGTTGGCCTCCAAGGGCGCGACCGGTGCCGCAGGGGCAACTGGTCCGGAAGGCCCGTCCGCTGCGCAAGACACTGCCGCCACGGCAAACACTTTGGTAAAACGCGATGGCAATGCGGATATCCTTGGCCGGTACGTCAAGGGCCAGTACATGAACATGTCCCATGGAGCGACCACCCGAAACAGCGACACGGTCTTCTTCTCGTCCTCCGACGATTACATCAGGAAGAACACCAAGGCGGGCTTCAGGGCTAGCTTGGGGGTCGACTGGACTTACGTTACTCCGCAGACCACCACATCTGGAACCGAGTTCGATTTCACTGGCATCCCTTCGGGAACCTCAGAAATTGAAATTGTTCTTGAGGATGTTTCAGTTGCTGGAGGTGAGGATATCCTAATTCAACTGGGTGATGCAGGGGGGCTTGAGACTACCGGATACGAGGCCGGGGCCGGTGAGATCGGGCCAGGTGCCTATAATGCTCAAACCTCAACCAATGGGTTTCGTGTCTCGTCTGGGGCCGTGGCAAGGACACACGCCAGAGTGAGCTTCAAAACCTTTGACGCCGGGGGGACGCACTGGACTTGCTCATTCGCCGGTATGCTATCAGATGTCAATTACGCGATTTACGGAGGTGGCACTAAGACTCTTTCGGCTCAATTAGATTGGCTGCGTATCACCAGAACCGGTTCATCTAATTTTGACGCAGGTCAAGTACATTTGAGGTATCGCTGATGACCTATCTCGCCATCGTTGCGGTTGCGGATAACCGCGTCTCCAAGTTTCAACCATTCGTCTACGAGTGGGACGCTGACACGCATGTTGCCGAATACGGTGGTTTTGTCTTTAATAACGAAGACGACCACCCGGCACATTTGCTTCATGTCGAGGGACAGAGCGTCACGAAGCTTGAACCGCCAGCGCCCGAGTTGCCGTCTCTGACCGCCCGACAATTCCGCCTAGGTCTTCTCGATGCGGGCAGAACGTTCGCCCAAGTCGGGTCTGCAATTGCTGCCATTGAAGATGAGGCAGACCGGGCAGAGGCAGAGGTTGAATGGGAATATGCGGCGACGTTCGACCGGACGCACCCGCTAGTTGTTTCGCTTTCGGCCGCACTCGGCTTCATCCCGGATGAGGTGGATGCGCTTTGGCAAGCCGCCCTGCAACTATAACCCGCCACACAGCACGCAATTTGCACCGCCCTTGAGGCGGTTTTTTGTGCCGGAAGGGACACTCATGCACCTGGCTCCAAATTGGCGCGCAGTCCTGCAAAGGGCTTGGAGCGTGCGCCTCATGCTGCTTGCTGCGCTGCTCTCTGGCGCGGAAGTGGCGCTGCCCTTCATGGGCGACTTCATTGCGCCGGGGCGGCTTGCGTTGCTCTCGGCTCTTGCAACTGCGGGTGCGTTCGTCGCTCGCATTCTCGCACAAAGGAACATGAACGATGGGACGTAAAACCCGCCTGGTCGGGACCGTCGGCGCGGCAGCAATCGCGCTTGTCGGTACCTGGGAAGGTCTGCGCCTGACTGCCTATCGCGACGTGGTCGGTGTGCCGACCGTCTGTTATGGCGAAACGTTCGGGGTGAAGCTCGGGGACACGCACACGAAGGCTGAATGTGACGCAATGCTCTTGGCCTCGCTGCAGAAGCATGAAGCCGGAATGCGGAAGTGCTTGAAGGCTCCGGACGCCATTCCGGCAAAGTCCTATGTCGCCTTCGTGAGCCTCACTTACAACATTGGGGTAGGGGGCTTTTGCCGGTCCACTGCACGCAAGCGGCTTGACCGGGGAGACCTTAAGGGCGCCTGTGACGCCGCGACATGGTTCAACAAGGCTGGTGGCCGGAAGATCCCGGGGCTCGCAAACCGCCGTGCGGCTGAGCATAGCTTGTGCCTGGAAGGGCTGAAGTGATGCCGGTAGTCGCCTGGATACTTCAAAGCCGCACCGCTTGTTCCGCCCTCGCTATTGCCGCCGTCCTGGGCGGCCTTTTTGTGTGGCATTGGGCCGACAAGTCGAGCGCGGTTCGAAGGGCTGTTGTCGAATATGTGGCCGACACGGAATTGACGGCCGCCCGGGTCCAGCTTGAAGAACTGAAACGGCGCAAGGTCGTTACGGATCGCGCCAACCGCCGGTTTCTTTCTCTCATTGATCAGGCCAACGCGGAAGCCGAGGCCGCAGCACAGGAGTTGGAACACTATGTTTCGACCGTGGAAGACGGTTGCACTGTGCAGCCTGGGCTTATTGACCGCCTGCGCAACCGCTGAAGACCGGTTGAGAATAGCTGCTTCGGCATCAGCGCAAATCGAAGCTGGGCGGCAGTTGCCGGACTATCCGGACGACTGCCGCCAAAAAGAAACATCCGGTGTCCGGATCGGTGAGCCGCTGGACGTGGCGCTTATCCGGACTGACCAGGCTCTAGGCCGGGCGAATGCTCGCGTCTTGCGATGCGGCCAGTGGTATGACCATGTCACCACGGGGATAAAAGGGGAAAGGCGTGACTGAAGAGGAACTCTTTGAATTATCGCGAAAAAGCGGCCGGGAAGGTGGGCGCGAAGCGGCTTGGGAGGTACTGCGAGCCCTTGGTGTCGATACGGAACACCCACTTGAAGCCCAAAAGGACATGCATTTCCTGCGAGATTTGCGCAAGGGGACGTCCAGCGTGAAAGGCAAGATAGTCAATACGATCGTTGGCGCATTGGCACTTGCAGGCCTCTACAAGTTGTTGTCCGGTGTCCGGTGGGGACCGTGAAACATTGGGTTTGGCCAATTCAATTGGCTCTGAAAGCGACATGCTATTCACAAAATAGAATCTAGTTGGAGCTTTTTTGAAAATTACCCCTGATGCGTGAGAAGCGAACCAAGGTTCGGTTGTGACTGTTTGGAGAGTACGATGTCAAAGTCGATCAAATCCATACTGCAGATCAACGCATCGGTACGCAAAGCCGGTTCCGTAACGCGGGAGCTAAGTGAAGCTCTGGTGACGTGTCTCTTGGACTAATATCCTTGAGCGAAGGTGATCGATCGGGATGTTTCCATGGGTTGCGGTTTCTTGACGAGGAATGGGTTGGTGCAACCTTCAACGAGCCGTCTGTAAGGTCAGCGGAACAGTGCGCAAAACTGGCACTTTCAGAAATGCTCGTCAGTGAACTGAAGGCAGCGGACACACTGGTAATTGCAACGCCCGTCTACAACTTCTCCGCCCCAGCAAACCTAAAGGCTTGGATTGACCAGATCGCCAGGGCAAGCGAGTCTTTCCAATACACGGAAAACGGTCCCGTCGAGCTCCTGGACGGCAAGAAGCCTCTGTCATTGTGGCTTCGGGCCGCACCAAGATCGGTTCGGAGATCGACTTTGCCGGTTCATATCTCAAACATGTTTTGGGCTTTGTCGGAAAAAGCGGTCTGACATTTGTGATTGCCGATCTGCTGATGAAGGACCCGACATTGTGGGGTGCTGCTCTGGTCGAGGCACCCAAGTTGGCGGCATAAGGTCTGCTCTGGTAAGACACGATAGGAGTTTTTTCAAACGCTAGCTTGACGTTAGGAATTAGGGCAGCCGGAACGATCTTCAGGCTGCCTGCCAACATTGTAGCGTCTTCCGTAAAACGGGTATCAGTTGCAATCAAAAATTGCGTCGGGCATTCCGAGGCGTGGCCAATATCTATGGACCGCAAAACGAGATGGCTGCCGGGTGGAATCAAGCGGGCAGCTGATAAGCTTGCACACGATCAAACCCAGCGTTCCGCCAAATCAAGAAGACTGGCGGAGCTGAATTTTCAAAGTTATTCTTGTTGTTGAATTGTCTAATCGCTGCGAATTCAGCGTGTTCCGGTCTTCGCCGTTGCCGTTGATCAGATAACGCCGACCACAATTGCAGCCAAAAAGACAAAAGCCGCAAAGAAGGCAATCATGTTCAGGTTCCGTACAAGGGTCATATGTCCGCTCCCGATTACCTCTGTTTGACAGGGCGATACTAAGTCAGCCTTTCGAGGAAGCGAAGCGAAAAAGTTGCTGCAGCGCAGCGATAGACTGCAGTCAAGGGTTGCAATAATTGAGGAATTGTTAATTAAGGCCTTGATCAGAAACACAAGACGCGTGACATGCGAAAATTAACTTTTTTCACAGCTAAGAAGACGAACTCGATCTCGAACGGTTTGTGAAGCGATCTCGAGCCTCGTCAACATGCTCTTTCGCGACGGCAAAGTTTAGCCTGAGTAGGCTAATGTTAAGAGCCTGATGCTAACTTTTGCAGCAACGCGATGCGGCGCGTCGGAGTGTCGATGATCAATCTGGCAAAACTTGCAGATCTGGCGAGGGATCCTAGCGCTTCAGGCCGTAAAAGCCTGATCGGGGTTCTGACGGATCTGTTTGTAGGCTCCGGCGACGATCGAGACGAACAGATCAGTCTTCTTTTTGGTGACATCGTCCTGAAGGTGTTGGGGCAATTGGAGGAAGAGACCAAGATCATCCTGTCCAAACGGGTTTGTCGGGAGAAAGATGCACCGCGCGAACTGATGGTAAAATTGGCGCAGGATGCTTTCCCGGTAGCTGAACCTGTTCTGGAACACTCTCCTGCTCTGACGTCCGAAGATCTTGTGGCGATCGCGTCGTCCGCTTCCATGGAGCATTTGGGTGCGATTGCGGGCCGTGAAACGGTCGACAAGGCGGTAACGACGGTTTTGGTCGATAGGGGTGATTCCGCCGTTCTGAGTAAAGTGGCCGAAAACAAGGGTGCGGAATTCGCCGACGCTTCGTTTCTGAAATTGGTAGAAAAAGCACGGTCGAACGAAACCATTCAGGCTGCTCTCATAAATCGCCGAGATTTGCCGGAGGAAGCTGCCGCGGCCCTTTTGCCGTTTTTGACAGAGGAGCTGAAAGAGCGTGTAAGTGCGCTTGGAGCGGACAGTACACTTGTGCAGCTTCTTGCAGAACGTGCTGCGACCGAAGTGGCAGCACGTGCTCACAAGCTCGAGGAAGCGCGTGAGCAGTCGAATGCCTTGATACGGGATGTTGTCAGCAAAAAGACAAAAATTGACGACGCCGTGACCTTGTTTGCACGTGCAGACAGGACTGCTGAGCTTGGTATGCTTCTGGCAAAGGTTAGCAATCTGCCGCCTGCTGCAGTTTCCCAACTTTTATTCAGCGCCAGCGACAAGCCGCTTATCATTCTCTGTAAGGCCAATGATGTCACATCCGAAGCCTATAAGGATATTCTGACCATGCGCGCCCGGCGGCTTCGGACTGGTGGTCTGGAGCTCAATGCTGCCATTCAGCGCTACGCGGCTCTAAGTGCTGACGGGGCCCGTCGATCACTTGAAACGCTGAAACAATCTGGCGCGAGCTTTGGCTTAAAGTCATCAGGTGGTAGCTCTACCGAGGACGAGACGCAGGTCAAGAAAAAGGATATTCCTTTCGCGTCTAGCAGGTCTTCGACCTGACCGGCTTATTGTTCATGCCGCAGATCTTTGCAAAGACGCAGTCATTGCCGCGGCAGAGATCAAAAAAACCCCACCGACCCTATTGATCAGGCGCAGCAGCGAGGGACTGCGCAGCTTTCGGCCTATGGCTGCCGCGGCGAGCGCATAAACTGCGGCATTGACAATCCCCAAAACCACAAAGGTTGTTCCCAAAAGCGTCAATTGAGGTACGACAGGTGCACTTGGGGCAATGAAATGGGGAAGGAAAGCGATGAAAAAAACGATGCCCTTGGGGTTCAGAGCCGTTACGACATAGGCATGCCAAAAAATCTTTGTTGCCGGAATATTGGGCATTGAATGAGGACTGAGCGACGAAGGGTGGCTACGCCACATTTTGATACCCAGCCAAACGAGATAGGCAGCACCGACCCATTTAAGCACGGCAAACGCTGTGGCCGAGGCTGCGAGGATCGCACCAAGCCCCATCAGTGAAGCCGTGGCTGCCGTGGCATCGCCAAGGCCAACTCCCAAGACGCTCGCAAACGCGGATTTCCTGCCCTGGGTCAGAGCATAGCTCACGACCAGCATGATTGTCGGGCCCGGAATCGCGAGCACGATCAGTGTTGCGATGACATAGGCAGAAAAGAGTTCGAGTGTCATACGAATGTTCCGAATTAGCCTTCCGGAACCATAGACGCGACAAGCGGGTTGTTCAATCATACTCCATGAAGTGGTCGCGACGGCACGGGGAACTGAATGCGCAAACTCCTGATACTCTTTTGCCTTACCCCCTTCGCTATCCAGAGTAACGCGACTGGTAAGCCGGTAGAGCCGCCACAAGCCAAACCTTTGCACCCGCAAATCCGTAGTGGTTTTGTTGAAGGGATCGACGTGCCGCCCTCAAAGCCCGGAGCTTCGTCTCAATCAGGTCTGCCAGTTGACGCGAAAGGAGAACAAATTCGAGAAGAGGTCCAACAGGATTGCCAAATCGAAGGAGCTGACTTCGAGAATCTCGAACCTCTATTCGACGAACCTAGCCAGGAAAAAGAGAACGTTTGCGGCATTGCCAATCCGGTGAAGCTGACAGGTCTGAGGCGGGGAAAGGAGATTCTTTCAATTTCAGGCCCCGTGATCATATCCTGCGACTTTGCCAAAATGCTGGCTCAATGGCTGCGCAATGACGTGACGCCAAGTGCTCGCAACCTTTTCGGTCAACCAGTCGCCACGATAACGACTGGACCGGGATATCAGTGCCGGCGGCGGAACAATCTGCCGGATGGCAAGCTGTCCGAGCATGCCTTGGGTAAGGCGATCGACATTCTGGGTATCCAGTTGCGCGACGGTACTCAGATTTCAGTCGAGGAACACTGGGGTGCCGAAGCGCAGCAAGGACAGTTTCTAACTGCAATTCATACCTCTGCCTGCAAACGGTTCACGACGGTGCTGGGACCAGCTGCCGATTTGAGCCATCAATCTCATATTCATCTCGATACCGGCTGTCATGGCAAGGACTGCACCTACATAATTTGCCAATGAGTCAATCCCGGTCTTGCAAAACACATTCAGGCTTGTTCCTTTAAGGCGTTGACTCCTAACGCCGGAACAGCTGATGGACCTTTACAAAACTGCCGTTGACGCCGCCCTTGAGCTCCGTCCAGATCAACCAGTCTATTGCTTTAGACCAGAAGTGCTGCGGGAGGACGCCAAGCAATTTCAGGCACTGTTTCCGGGTAAGACCGCTTACGCGGTCAAGACGAACGGCGAGCCGTTTGTTTTGGAGGAACTGGCGAAAGCAGGTATCGATTGTTTTGACGTTGCCTCGCCCGCGGAGTTCGCGGCGGTAAGACAGGCCGCGCCCAAGGCTGAAATGCTCTACATGCATCCGATCAAGGCTCAGTCCGATATCAGGCTGGCGCTTGAGACCTATGGAATCCGGACGCTTTCTCTCGATCACGAAGACGAAGTCGCAAAAATTCTGCGGATCGTCAGGGCACTTGATATCGATCCTGGTACAATAACACTGTTCGTGCGGATCGCCACGAAAGGTCACGCCGCTTACGAGCTTTCAAAGAAATTCGGTGCGGCTCCGGGGCACGCAGTGGAACTTCTTCAGCGCATTGATCGTATCGGTTTCAAATGCGGCCTGTGTTTTCATGTCGGGAGCCAAATCGAGGAACCGGAGACCTATGAGCGGGCGCTCGCGTCCGCTGACTGGATTCGTTCCCGTGCCGGAGTGCCGATCGTAGAACTTGATGTTGGAGGTGGCTTCCCGGCTGTCTATGGCCACGATCCGCGCCGCAAGGTTCCCGAAATGCCGTCGCTGGAGGAACTGATGGGGCAGCTCAAAGCGGATATTTCCGACTGGCAGTTCGATAATCTGCCACTTGTTGCCGAACCAGGCCGGGTCATTGTCGCCCGTTCCATTTCGCTGATTGTACGCGTGTTGCTCAAAAAAGGCCGACGCCTCTATATCAATGACGGCATCTGGGCCTCACTGTCGGACAGTTGGACAGGTAAAATCACCTTGCCTGCACGGTTTATCCCGGATCCTGCGCGCAAGACACGGGCCGGGCAGCCGGACAAGATTGTGCCGTTCAAGGTTTGCGGTGCGACTTGTGACAGTGTCGATATTCTGTCACGCCCATTCTGGCTGCCGGAAACCGTCGATACGGGCGACTGGATCGAGATAGGACATATCGGCGCCTACAGCCTGTCTTTGCGAACCCGCTTCAACGGTTTCTATCCGGATAAGGTAATTGCCGTGGAGACGCCATTCGATGCGGGTGACGCGCCGGAAGGATTTGCATCAATCGAGACAATGGCTGACTAGAAAAATCGGCAACGGGCGGTTGGCCAGTTCAGCTGACCTGTCGCTCGTTGCCCAAAGTTTACGTGCTTAGTTCAAAAGAGGCGGGGCCTGATGGCGCTAAGGCTATTGGCAGAAACGCTGTTCACCCTGGTATGTGGTGTAGGTTCCCGTCGACGGGTTGAATGAACGGTAGCGTGCCGAGCAGTATTGGTACCAGGCCGGACTCCAAGGCTGATAGCCAACGGTTTGGCTGACGCGCCCGGGATAGGGCGCCGGCGGATACGCATTGGCTGGCGGGTAGTAGTTCGCCGGGGGCGGGCCCGCGTAGCTCGGCTGGCTGGTGGCGCCAAGAAGGATTGCGCCTGCAGCAAGGCCGATAACACCCGCAGCGACAGCCGCTCCGAGATTGTCGTTGTTTTTGCGATGCTTCTTGTTGCCTTGATGGTGTTGGTGATGATGACCACCGCGATTGTCGCGCCAACCATGGCGCTGGCCGGCTTCTGCGGCTGCAACGGTCGGGAGAAGAAGTGCGCCCGTGAGGGCAGCGGCAACAAGACGTTTACTCATGGACTTCATCGGTTCTCTCCAAGGGCCTGCGCCTGTCTGGTTTGGCGCCGTAGCTGATGATGAGAAATTTGCACGAGTGCCCTGAACCGGTTCTGAGATGGCTGTTCATCTGGCGTTCAGATTTCGGATAGTCATTTCGGGGGAGGATCGGTTTTTGTCGGAAAATATTTCGTAATGCATTTAAAACGTTACACTTTTTGGGATTTCTTCCGAACGGAAAAAAGCCCTCAGGTTTGAACAAATATTGCTAAGATCGCCACATCTAAAGTGCAAAAAAGTTGGTGAGGCTGCGTGAGCGATCAGAACATGTCGGAGAAAGAGCCTAAATCGGTTATCCGGCCCACAGACGATCAGGCCCGGCGAGCCGGAAAGGAGCTGGTCCGCATTGCGAGATTCGGCTCACTCGCGGTTCTGGAGGCCGGTACGGGGCATCCGCTTGCGAGCCGTGTGGCGCTTGCGACCGACCTGGATGGCACCCCAGTCATTCTGACGAGCATGCTTTCAGGACACACAACAGCCATTCTCGCGAACCCTTCCTGCAGCTTGCTAGTTGGCGAGCCGGGGAAGGGCGACCCGCTTGCCCATCCGAGGATTTCGCTTTTTTGTACGGCAATCCAGGTGAAAAAAGGATCTGCTGACCACAATCGGTTGCGGAGGCGATACCTTGCGCGCCATCCCAAGGCCGAGCTTTATGTCGATTTCGGTGACTTCTCGTTCTTCCGGCTTGAATTGAAGCGAGCGAGCCTCAATGCCGGTTTCGGTAGAGCTTTTGAGTTGAGCCGGATCGATTTGGTCCCTGATGTTGTTCAGCAGGATCAATGGTCCGCGATGGAAGAAAGCGCCGTCGCCCACATGAACGAGGACCACAGGGAAGCCGTCAAGCTTTATGCCGAAACCCTGCTCAAGGGCAAGAATGCCAATTGGCGGCTTGCTTGCCTGGATCCCGAAGGCTTGGATCTCGTCGCCGGAGACGATTGTCTGCGCCTCTGGTTTTCGGCTCCTTTAGCAGATCCAGCGGACTTGCGACCGGCGCTTGTTGCCTTGGCCTTGCAGGCACGCAACAGTCAGATTGAAATCCAATAGGTTAGAGTAGGGACAGCTGTTTTGCAGCTTGCCTGATGACCGGGGGCTCGCTATGCAGGGTCGTCTTTTTCAATCTGGACGATTGTTTTGCCTACGTTCTAACCGGTCTACGATCCCGCCTTGCATTCAAACGAGTGCGCCTTATTGCTTGTTCGTCCAGGCGGCGGATCGGGACCGGTGTGGCTTGGCCCTCCGTATCTGATTTTCCGGTACGACGTTTTTTCTCAACTCTCCCAGCCAGACTGCGCGCCTGTGGTTGACACATTCAGGCCGGCCCGACTGCCCGTCGACGGACTTCCATTCCAGGGAAGACCGACGGAATGCTTTTTCCAACTGAATTTGAATGGACTATCACCACATCTGACCTGCCCAAGATCAATCGTCCCTGCGGCCGCTGCAGAGCAGTCAGGGCGTTCAGCTCAACCGGAAAATTTCGATTGAATGCCAACGGCTCCCGCCTGGATGCCTGGTTGATCTATTCCTGTACTTCCTGCGGCAAACGCTGGAACCAGACAGTCTTTGAACGAAGACCGGTCAGCAGTTTGACCGACGACTATCTTCAGGCCCTGCAGCAGAACGATGAGCATCTTGCCGAACGGATCGCCCGTGAAAATGCGAGAATATCTTCGGATGGCGAAACCACCAGCTTTCGCCTGGAACGGCGTGTCCACCGATTGCGCGGTGGGATGCCGGGAGACGTTACGTTAAAGATCCTTAATCCCCAGAGACTTCTGGTGAGATTGGATCAGGTCTTGGCAAAAGGTTTGTCCGTGCCGCGGCGAAGGGTGCTGCAGTTAATCGACCGGGATGTCTTGCTTCTGACGGCGACATCTTCCAAAGCGTTGCGGCGGAGAACTCCTGACAGCATTCACATTCAGATAAGACCAAATTTACTCTGCTCGGAGCAAGAATTTCGGGGCTTACTGCTCGGAGGCTATATTTCTGGCAGCGACTGATCAACGTTGCTCGCGGAGTTGATGGTGGGAGTCGACCGGTGCAAATAAACTGATATGGCTTCAATCCACTGCAACGCGTCGGGTGTCAGCGAATACCACATTGTTTCGGCCTGCCCGCTTGGCAGCATACATCGCAGCGTCGGCGGCGTTGATAGCCTCACCGACGTCTGCACCGTCATCGATTGGAGCAACAACAAAGGAGGCAGTCACAGAAAATGTGGTTGCAGCTTGCGCTTCAAACTGAAAATCCGCAATCGCTTGCCTTAGCCGTTCAGCCACACGGGCAATTGTTGCTTTGCCCACGTCGCTGACACAAAGCAGAAACTCTTCGCCGCCATAGCGGAAAAACAGATCGTCCGTACGAATGTGATCCCGGACAACCGACGCAAATCCCTTTAACACCTTATCGCCGAGTTCGTGTCCAAAGCGGTCGTTGATCGACTTGAAGTGGTCGAGATCGATCATCAAGAGCCAGGTACGGAGACCAGCCCTGATTGCCTCCTGACGCCGCTCTCTCAACTGCGCATCCATCAGGGATCTGTTTTCCGCGCCAGTTAGGGGATCAGTTGCGTTAATTGACGCAACAATTGCATCGTAGCTGGCTTCGATAAGTCCCGATAAATCTTGCGAGGATGCCAGAAAACTGTCGTAGATCTGTTCCTCGATTTTGCCACCAGACTGAATGGTAATTGCAAGATCGCGTGCCAGATCGTGAACTTTCTTGTGCCGCCGGGTCAGATCCTTGAGGGTCACCGGATCCAGGTCGAGCTCCAAAGCGCGTTCTTCAAGCCAGTTGCCAAGAGTGCAATGCGTATGGGCGTCACGCGCAATAATGACGTCCGCCGGTGGCAGGCCGCAGATAAGTGTCTTGTTGAGTTGGTACACCCAATCCCGATGGCTTTCGAGCATTGCATCAAGCTCCTGGGCCGTCTCGGTTTGTTTCTTTGTTTGCAGATGTGTCATCAGTTCGCCAGCACGTTTTGACGTGTCCTCGGGTTGAAAGCCGTCTGGACTTGTCGACCATCCTGTTTCTGTCAGGCTTTATTTGTCTGTAGAAACGTTAAATCCGCACTGAGGACAGCATTGTCTTTCCGCGCAAGCATGTTTCATAAAGATTTATTAATCGTTCAACAACTGGTCTTGTGGTTTTGGTTGGTTTTTCAAAAATACACCTATTGGTAAATGATGTATCCTAGTGTTCGTGCAGTTTATGCGCGAGTTGTCGTGTTTATTCCTTGGAGAAAGGTCTCGAAAGCCAATTCTAGACCCTTGCTGGCCGTCTATTTATAGCGCGTCGCGCCTAATCGGCATCGCTTTTCGCCGCTTGAATTCAAGGATTTCAACGCAAAAGCGATGCATGACTTTCCAGATGAACACGGCACGCTAGAGGTGAAACCAAGGGCTGGCGCTGGGCAAGATGAACCTGAGACAATAGTGGTCTCACTCGGTCCCATTGCCGCGTCGATAGAGACGAACCAGACGGGAGGCGTCTAGCATGCAGACGCCGCAGCCGGTTTGGGAAGAGACCGGAACATAGCTTCTGGTCCAGAAGCCTAGGCGGCGCGCAAGTGACCGAGAAAATCGCCCAATCCGTCGCGAATGGTCGAAATTTGCGAAGAAATATCCTGAATTCTGCTAACGACGTCCCCAACCTGATCACCGGAGAGTTGTGCAGCCCGGTTCACTTCGGAGATGTTCAAGGTAATATCGGCGCTGCCCATGGCAACGTCGCTGGCGTTTTTCGCGATTTCCGAGGTGACAGCATTCTGTTCCTCAATTGCAGAGGCAATGCCAGAAATCTGCTCGCGGATTTCAGCCATGGAACCGATTACGGCCATGATTGCCTCCGAACACGACGAAGCTCCTGACTGGACACCACTTAGCTGCAATCCAATCTGCTCGGTCGCGCCTCCAGTCTGGGTTGCGAGTGCCTTCACCTCGGACGCGACGACCGCAAAGCCCTTGCCTGCCTCACCAGCACGTGCTGCTTCGATGGTAGCGTTCAAGGCGAGCAGATTTGTTTGCGCCGCAATGTCGCTTATGAGCTTCAATACTTCCGTGATTTCTTCCGCTGACGCGGAGAGGGTGCCAACCGTGTCACCTGAACTGGATGCCTGCCGTGATGTCCTGCTGGTCGTGTCGTTTGCCAGTGTAACCTGACGGCTGATTTCCTGGATGGAACCAGCGAGCTCTTCGGAAGCCGATGCAACCGATTGCACACTGGCTGTCGCCTGTTCTGCAGCCGCGGCAACCGTGTTCGAACGCTCGATCGTTTCCTGGCTGTTTTGGGCAAGCCGGTCCGCGCCGGCCGTCAAATCCTCCAGCGCGCTGACCGCCGTGTCGCAGCTCGTCATGAGCAGCTTTTCCAGCTCATCTGCAAGACGCAACCTGGTTTCGCGCCGGTCTTCTTCCGCTTGAAGCTCTTCTTCACGGGCCTGTTCCTGCAGCCTCTTCATTTCAATCGTATTGGCACGAAAGGTTTCGAACGCACGGGCAACCTGGCCGATCTCATCTTTCGACCGCACATGAACTTCCACATCGGTGTTGCCGCCGGCAAGGGCCTGAAGTCCGGCTGTCACCTGGTGAAGCGGATTGGAAATCAATAACTTTGCGAACAGAACAGCCCCTAAGACACAAACGATCAGTGTGAAGGCCGACGTGAACGTGATTTGCCGGAAAGCCTGCTGCTCGTGATGTTCGGCCGCAAGGGCTGCTTCACTCGTGAAACGCTGGATCTCACCGAGCAATGCCAGAAGCTCATGATCAAGCTGTTGCTGATCGGCTTCTAGTTGAACAAGCAGCGAGGCTGCCGTGTCCAAGTCATTCTTCTCGACATGTTCCAATATGGATTGGACTTCCGAAACATATCGGTCGTATTCGTCATGGATGCGTTTCAGCTGCTGAAGCGCCGACGTGAACTCCGTCCGCTCTTCGTCCGAAGCCGCATTTGCAAGTGCTTTGCTGGCGAGACCTTCTGCCTTGGTGATTTCCTCTGCAACCTGTACTTCAAGTACTTTGAGAGTGTCTTTCAGGTTTGCAACAACATTGGCGTCTTCTCCTGTCTTCAGGCCAGCAAGGCGCATGATCCGTTCGACAAGCACGGCTTGTTCCAGCTGGTGGCTGGTGACGAGGCTGATGGCGTCGGTAAGCGGAATGTCTTTCTCCGCAATATTTTGGAGTTCTCTGCCGATCTGGCTCATTTGCAGGATTGCCACTGTCGCGACAATCAGCAGGCCAAGACTAAGAAATGCAACCAAAGAGAGGATCTTTGCTGCGACGGTGGTTCTCAGAAAGTTTGCTGCAATCATTTGGGAAGCCCAGCCTTAGCAATACGTCGCCGAATGAGTTGAAATTTAGACGCGCTCTGGTTGAAAAAACTGTAAACTTTGAACCGAAAAAGCAAAAAAACTCACGCATAAGTAGAAATCGCGAGGGCGTTTCCGCCGAGATGGGTTGTTGATTATCCTGGCCGGAACGGTATCGCCGGCAACGAGGCCGCATCGCAGAGAAAACCAATCTTCTAGCACCTGCGAGGAACGTGTTGCTGCAAGACGAGGACCGATTCTGACTTTGCCAACCCGATCCTGATCTCTCCTAACGTAGCGCCCGAAAAAATTGTACCTAAGGTGCGAATTGCCCCGCTGCAGTGAGGCCGAGCATCACAGAATAGAGAAAAACCGCAGAAATGTTCCAGAAGGACCATCGCGAATTATACTCGACATGCATCAGCCTGTTGTTGCGGTTAACCGCAAAAACCGCAGGCAGGAAACACAGTCCGGTGAGTAAGGGTATCGCTACATAAGCAGCAATGTCGGCTGGAAAGGTCTCAATGCCGGATAGAGCGGTGCTCGAGAGCTGCAGGATCAGACAGAAAGCAGCTGAAAATGCGCCAAGCCAGACGGGGAGCGGTCTTTTTTCCCGTTCAGACAGACGGTTATTGGCTCTTCGGAATGCAGGAAACAGCCAAAAATATGCGAACAGCGATCGCCAGACCGGCCAGATCCCAGCTTGCTCATAGTTGCGTGACCAAAACCAGAATTTCAAGCTCCAGAAAAGAGGGTAAAGCCCTAGAGTTACAACTGTCATCCCCAGGAACTTGAAAGCGGAAACCGGAAAATAGACCGCAACATCGCGATACTCCCGGTCCGCGATCAGGCCATGCCGGAGGGCGAAGACGACATAGGCCGCGAAGGCCACGAACATCAGGCCGATCAGGAAAAGGCCGAGATTTTCCTCCAGCTCAGGCGAGACCTCAACGGTTTCCTGTGTCACTTCTGCCTTTGCCGTCAGATCGCTGAAATATTTGCTGAAATCGTAGACCAGGTAGCTTTCGTCCGCAGCCTTCCTCTCGTCGGTCAGGTAGTTTTCGATCTGGTCCACAGCGATGGAGCGCCGTTTGATATCCAGCTGCCAGCGGATCCATAAAATTGGCCCTGTGCGTGGGGTGGTGCGGTGATAGGAAAAGGCGTCATTGTCGATATTGATCTCTTCCAGCGCTGCAAAACCGCGTAGCGGGTCAAAAATGTAAATGTCGTGCTCGTAAGAGATCGGCCCATCAAGTTTGAGAGGTGCTTTCCTCTGGTATCCGGACGGTGAGGGAAGCTTGTCGAGGACGGCATCGGCCCGGATCCGAAAGTCGGTCAACATGTTTCCTTTGGAAAAATCCTCAAGTTTAAGCTGGTAGGATTCGTAGATGCGGATTTCGTTGAGTTCGAAATTGTCGACGATGCGAAGATCTTCGCTTGGTCTCATGCCCGGATAGCGTTCTGCATAATAGGAGGCGTATCGCCTTGCCAGATCCGCTTTGCCTGACTGGGCCAGCGACTGGCGCATATAGTCCGCCTCGCGATCAGTGAAGACGGTTTTCACTTCGAAACGGACGGGCTGATCCGGGTTTGCAGGCAGCCGGTAGTCTTCCGATATCTTCACTTCCGGTCCGCCGGGCTGCCAAGGAGCCATGCGTTCGAGACCGTTAGCCCCTTCCGACAGCACAAGCGCGTAGCCGTAATCCGGTTGAACGATTTTTTTGCCGCGTCCGCCCCGATGAGTCCAGGTCGGGTCTAGCCAGAATGTTTCATCACCAATCTCCGCTCGCACAATGGCGTGGTCAAACCGGAACGGCGAAGGCAGACGATCAGGCAAGCCGTAGCCGGCGTTCGAGTTTACGAGAGCTACATCGGCGCCGATCCCAAGGTCGCGCAGGATCGCAGTCAGAAGCAGAGCCTTGTCCTTGCAATCGCCATAGCCCCTTTCGACAACAATGGCTGGCTGCCGTGGCACGTAGCCACCTGCACCAATTTCAATTCCGACATAGCGGATGTCGTTCTGGACAAGCTGAAGCGCTTCGCTCATCTGGAGCGGCTGGGAGGTATACTTGCTCCTGATGTCGTCAACCTTCGGGCTGTAGCTCGGCGGAAGCGTCTCCTGAATGTGGTAGCTGTCCAGCAGAGCGTCACGGACAGCGTTCCAGTCTTCCCAGCTTGAGACTTCCAGGTAGCTGAATAGCGGAAATTCCGAAGGCCGGTTTTCTTCGCTCGGGACAGGGCTAACGTTCCTTTCCTGCCATACATAAACGTCATGCGTGCCAGTCCTGAGGATGTCAGGACTTCGGTTGCTCCCGTGGACGGCATATTTCATTTCCGTTCCGGCGGGAACACGCAGTTTTATGCGACTGTCTACAACTGGAAACGTATAATTGAGATGATCGGTCAGACTGAGACTGTTCTCAAAAAATGGTCTAGAATCTGTCCAACTCCTGGAGATCTCGACGATATCGCCGACCTGGACGCCAGCGATATTGGCGTGAACCGTCAGTTCTCCATCCAAGATGCCATTATCGAGATCTTCCTCGCGTCGCAGGACTTCCAGCTTGATCTCTTCCGTCACATCGAGAGTTGCCCCGTCACGGTGAATGATCACCCGGTGCAGCGCCCAATCCTGTGTCTCTGGATCGAAGTTGGCTTCCAGAGTGGCCGCTGCTTCCAGACCTTGCCGGCTCAGAATTTTCAGTGCGCTGTGGTAATAGGCAACACGCGTCTCGCCGTCCCAGTCATATTGTATGTCGTCGAGAAGCCATGCGAGACCATTCTTGTGACGATCGTCGCGGCCTGCTTCCTCCACCGGGATCTGAACGTCCTCGACCCATGCCGGAATTGGCGTCTTCTGAACGGTTTGCGCACTTGTGTGTGTCGGCAAGTTTAAGACGATCAGGCCGAAAAGAATAACGAACAACCTGGTTCTCATCGAGGCGGATACCTGAATCATCTGGTCGGCAACCGGAAAACAGTCCCGGTGCGGACGGGTGGGATTTTTGAAATGTGTCTGTATTCCTCCTGTAATATCTATCAGGGGTAGATGAAGCAAAAAGATTGCCTCATTAGAAAACACATGCGCCAAGTTGCAAAAAAGCCGCATCCTTAGATGCGGCTTCTTCACATGAGTGCATGGATGATCTGGTGCAGTTCAGGCCTGTCCCCAGCCACCCGCTGTCGGTGTGATCACGGTAACCGCTTCTCCGGCTTCCAGGATCGTCTGGTCGCAGCCCTCGAGTTGCTGCACCGTTCCGTCGAGGCGCCTGACTTCTGTGCGCCCAAGTTCGCCGTCGCCGCCGCCTTCAAGGCCTTTCGGCGGATAGGTCCGGTGGGAGGCCAGGATGGCACAGTCCATTTTCTCCAGGAAGCGCAACGTCCGTCTGGTACCGTCACCCGCCGACCATTTGCCCTTGCCACCCGAGCCCTTGCGGATGTGGAAATCTTCCAGCAGGACGGGGAACCGGAATTCCAGCACTTCCGGGTCAGTGAGGCGGGAGTTCGTCATGTGCGTATGGACACCATCTGTGCCGTTGAAACCGGGACCAGCAGGAGAGCCGGAGCAGATGGTTTCATAATACTGGTAGGTGTCGTTGCCGAAGGTGAGGTTGTTCATCGTTCCTTGGGCATTGGCCATGGCGCCGAGCGCGGCGAAAACCGCGTTGGTGACATGCTGGGACGTTTCCACGTTGCCGGCCACGACCGCTGCAGGATAGGACGGCCGCAGCATGCAGTCGTCCGGAACGATGATGTTGATCGGCTTCAGGCAGCCGGCATTCATCGGAATATCGCCGTCCACCATCACGCGAAAACAGTAGAGGATGGCGGCGCGGGTGACAGGCTCCGGAGCGTTGAAGTTGTTCGGTTTCACGCCGGAAGTTCCGGTGAAATCGACCGTTGCCTCGCGCTGCTGCTTATCGACCGTGATCTTGACCTTGATCACCGATCCCTGGTCCGTCGGATATTCGTATTCGGAGTCCTTCAGAGCCTCGATCACGCGCCGGACGCTTTCTTCGGCATTGTCCTGCACGTGGCCCATATAGGCCTGGACAACCTCCAGCCCGAAATGCGCGACCATTTTCCTGAGTTCCTGGATACCCTTCTCGTTGGCAGCGATCTGGGCGGAGAGGTCGGCGACGTTCTGGTGCGGGTTTCTTGCCGGATAACGGTGATTGGTCAGGAGTTCGACCAGTTCCTGTTCGCAGAACCGGCCTTCATCGACGATCTTGAAATTGTCGAAGAGAACGCCTTCCTCATCCACATTGGTCGCCCGCGGGGTCATGGAGCCCGGAGCCGAGCCGCCGACATCGGCATGGTGGCCGCGGGAGGCCGACCAGAACAGGATTTCCTTGCCGTCATCGTCGAAGACCGGTGAAACCACCGTGATGTCCGGCAGGTGGGTGCCGCCGTTATAGGGCGCATTGAGAGCGAAGACGTCGCCCGGCTTGATCTTGCCCTGGTTGAGCTTGATCACTGTTTCGACCGAGCGGTCCATGGATCCCAGATGCACCGGCATGTGCGGCGCATTGGCGACCAGGGCGCCGTTGGCGTCGAACACGGCACAAGAGAAGTCGAGCCGTTCCTTGATGTTGACGGAATAAGCCGTGTTCTGCAGCGTCACACCCATCTGATCGGCAATCGACATGAAAAGGTTGTTGAACACTTCCAGCATCACCGGATCGGCATGAGTGCCGATGGCTTCCGCTCGCTTCAACGGCACGATGCGGCGCAGGATGACGTGATCCTTGGTGTTGATCTCCGCCTGCCAGCCATCCTCGACGGCGATGGTGGCATGCGGTTCGATGATCACCGCCGGGCCCATCACCTTCATGCCCGGCTTCAGGATTTCTCGCTTGAAGATACCTGCCTTGTGCCAGCTTCCATCCGAGTAAAGGCTGGAGGAACTTGCCGGATGCGGCTCGTCCGAGGAAAGCGACAGGTCGGGTTCGGTGAGCCCGGCGCCGCCGCCGGCCGTTTCGACTTCGAGGGCCTCCACGACAACCGGCTTGTTCTCATAGGCAAAACCGAACTGCTTCTTGTGAGCGTCCTCGAAGGCAGCCCGCATCTCCGTGACCGAACCAAGCGGGACAGGCAGCGGCGTGTCGGTGCCGTCATAGCGCAGATGTACGGTTGCGGTTGTCCTGCGGTCGGCAGCACCGATGTTTTGCCGGTCGAGTTCGGCCTCCGTCTGGCCTGCAAGCTGGTCGCGCAACGTTCCGAGTTCACCGAGCAGCTCTTTGGTGAGGGTCTTGACGACAGCCTGCTGCCGATCGGCGCGAATGTCCGCAAGTCCCATGCCGTAGGCCGAAAGGATGCCGGAGAAGGGGTGCAGGATAACGGTTTTCATCCCGAGGCTGTCGGCAACCCGGCAACCGGTCTGGCCGCCCGCGCCACCGAAACAGGTGAGGGCGTATTCTGTTACGTCATAGCCGCGCTGCACCGAGATTTTCTTGATGGCGTTGGCCATGTTCTCAACGGCGATCTTCAGGAAGCCGTCAGCGACCTCTTCCGGTGTGCGGCCGTCGCCGATGCGCATGGCAAGATCAGTGAAGCGTTTGCGTACGACATCGCCGTCCAGCGGTTGGTCCTGGTTGGGGCCGAAGATTTTCGGGAAGAATTCGGGTGCCAGCTTGCCTGTCATCAGGTTTGCGTCGGTGACGGTCAGCGGTCCGCCGCGTCGGTAACAGGCCGGGCCTGGATTTGCACCCGCAGAGTCCGGCCCGACCTGGAAGCGGCCGTCGGCATAATGCAGGATCGAGCCGCCACCTGCGGCAACCGTATGGATCATCATCATCGGAGCACGCATGCGTACGCCGGCAACTTCGGTTTCGAAGGCACGCTCGTAGTCGCCGTCATAGTGGCAGACATCGGTGGACGTCCCGCCCATGTCGAAGCCGATGATCTTGTCGAAGCCGGCCATGCGGGAGGTTTCGACTGCGCCGACGACACCGCCGGCCGGGCCCGATAGAATAGCGTCCTTGCCCTGAAAGAGGTCCGCCGCGGTCAGGCCGCCGGAGGACTGCATGAACATCAGCCGAGGGCCTTCACCGAGCTCGCTCTGCACCTGGTTTACATAACGGCGCAGGATCGGCGACAGATAGGCATCCACCACGGTGGTATCACCGCGTCCGACGAGCTTCATCAATGGCGAGACTTCATGCGAGACCGAGATTTGCGGGAAGCCGAGGTCTTCTGCAATCTTCCTCAGGATCTGCTCGTGCGCCGGGAAGGCGTAGGCATGCATCAGCACGATGGCGATGGAGCGGATGCCGTCGTCCCAGGCAGCCTGCATTTCACGGCGGGCTTCAGCTTCATCGAGTGGCCTTTCCAGCGTGCCGTCGGCGCGCACGCGCTCGGTAATCTCATAGACGCTCTCGTAGAGCAGTTCCGGCTTGATGATTTCCTTGGCGAAAATATGCGGGCGCGCCTGGTAGCCGATTTCCAGTGCGTCGCGGAACCCTTTCGTGATGAAGAGCGCGGTGCGTTCGCCCTTGCGCTCCAGCAGCGCATTGGTGGCGACCGTGGTGCCCATTTTCACCGTTGAAATCTTGTCCGACGGGATCGCGGCACCTTTCTCGACACCAAGCAATTCGCGGATGCCCTGGATCGCGGCGTCGCGGTAGGCTTCCGGGTTCTCGGAAAGCACCTTGTGCGGGTACAGGGTTCCGTCCGGTGCCCGGCCGACGATATCGGTGAAAGTGCCGCCCCGGTCGATCCAGAAATCCCACTTGGTCGTCATGATCTTCCCTCTGATGCTGCCGGCTTCCGGGATACGCATTTCCCTGCCGGTGATTAGCGTTTTTGATAGCAAGTGATTTTATGCTGACATTTTATCGATAAAATGTCGATGAAAAAATGTGAATGGGATGCCATTCAGGCTTTTTATCGAGCTTGCAGTCCCCATATGCATTTGAAGGGAAAGGGGAAAATCAAAAGTGAGGAACAATTTCAATGTCAGAGGAGAGTGACAACCGGGACCGCGAGCCGTCGTTCTATAAGGTTGTCGACTTTTTGGACACCGTCTTAAGCTTTCTCTTTGGCGATGTTTTGACCGCAGTTTTGATTTTGGTTGCTGTTGTTGCAGTAGCGGCCCTTGCAGCCGGCTTGGTGGTGGAGTTTGCGATCGGTCTGGCAATCATTGCGACCGGTGCCGCTGCAGTCAGGTTCTTGTCCGATTGGGCCTAGGCGTGATTACAGTTTTTCTGCTGACCGCTTCAGCAGCCGCAACCCACTGGTCCCCCAACCGAAGCGCTGGGCTACTATGACCTCTTCGTTGACGCCAAAGGCCTCCATGGCTTCTCGTGTTTCCATCTCGCTGCCGTGAACCAGCAGCAGCCAGCAGTTGCCTGTGGTGCAGTCTTCCGACAGACGTTTCAGGTCTGCCAGCGTCTCTGCTGGGGCAAATGCTTCAGTTCCACGTAGGTAATAGGCAAGGGCAGGGGCGGCAAAACCCTTATAGAGAACAAGCCGGTCACCGGCTTCCCGCCGTGCCTCATAGGCTTCTGCGATGCTGCGCCATTCCGGCCTGATCTTGTGCTGCAGCGTAAAGCGGAGTTCGGGGAGCGCCAGTATCAGCGCAACGGCGAAAAGTAGAAGTGGCACAATCCGCAATGGCAAACGGCACACTGCGCTTGAGGCGAGCAACAAAAGGCCGGGCCAGGCCGCGATCAGGTACCTGTCGAACAGGATCGGCTGTACCAGGACGGAATAGAGATACGCCAGCAAAGGCGGGCCTGCCGTATAAGCGATGCAGATGAGTTGCTCACGTCCCGTTTTAGTGCCTGTTCGGTCTCCGCACGCAGCGACGACAGTCATGCCAACGCCGACAAGTGCGAGGCCCGCCAGCAGCCAGAAGAGAACCAGCGAGCCGGCCATGCTGAAAGCGACTGTTCGCAGGAACGGCAAGTCGGGATAGGCGATCCAGAAGCCAGCCTCGGCGACGGAACGTGCGCGTCCTGCGAGAATGAGCAACCAGGGCAGAAACGCAAGAGCGCTTGCGCCCATGGCAAGGCAGGCTGCAAGGGCATTCGACATCCGCAAGTGTCCCGCCCTGGCGGTGTCGATCAAGACCAAGACCGCACATGCAAGACCAACCGCTCCAAAGCCGAGCAGCGCATAGAAGTGGCTGTAGAGAAAAAGTGCTCCACTCAGGGCGAGCGCGACGGCCCAATTTACCTTAGGTCTTTCCAGAACCTTCATCGCGGACAACAGGAACGCCAGGCCGGTCGTGGCAAGAAGCGCATACATCCGGGCTTCCGTCGAATACCAGATGTGAAAGGGAGAAACCGCAAGGAGGGCGGCGGCCAAAAGTCCGGCGGACCGGCCTGCCGTCTGTTTTCCAGCGAAGTAGCACAGCCAGACGGCAATGACCCCGAGCACTGCCGAAGGCAGGCGCAACGCGGTTTCGCTGTCTCCGATGACCGGCGTGGTCAGCCATAGAAGGATGTTGTGCAGCGGTGGATAATTGTCCGCCGCCACCAAGCCGAGCAGGTTGTCAAACGATCCTTGTGACTGGCTCCAACTGACGGCTTCGTCATACCAGATACTCGTGCGATCAAGCCAAGGCAGGCGCAGCGCCGCGGCGACGATCAATATTAGGGTCAGGGTCAGGCGGCTGGCATTCTCGCCGGTCAGATATCGTCCTGTGATCTGCTGCAAGAATGCGTATCCCCAAAAGCGTTGTGCAAACGCTAGTCAATCGTGCGCCAAGAGGGAAGGAGAATGCAGGTTCGGATCTGATAATAACAATTTATCGATAAAATGTTGATGTTTTCAAATTTTGAGTCTACTCTGGTTTCAGATGCGCTCTCCAAGGTGTTCGAAGAATGCACCGGAAGCAGCATCCCGACGGGCATGGCCCGCTTCCAAGAGGAGAAGAAAATGCTGCAATCTCGTTTCCTGACTCGCGCCGGTGTTCACCTGGCCGCCGCTGCCGCCTTCACCCTGGCTGGCTTCACCGCTGCTTCCGCCGAAACCAAGTGGGACATGCCGACGCCGTATGGCGACGGCAACTTCCACACCCAGAATATCGCTGCCTTCGCCGATGAAGTTAAGGACAAGACCGGTGGTTCGCTGGTCATCCAGATCCATTCCGCCGGGTCGCTGTTCAAGCATCCGGAAATCAAGAACGCCGTGCGCAAGGGCCTTGCCCCGATCGGCGAAATCCTGGTGTCGCGCCTTTCCAACGAAGACCCGGTCTTCGGTGTCGATTCCGTTCCCTTCCTCGCTCCGTCCTATGATCAGGCCTGGAAGCTCTACCAAGCCTCCAAGCCTGCCATGGAAGAAAAGCTCGGCGAACAGGGGTTGCAGCTGCTCTTCTCGGTGCCGTGGCCGCCCCAGGGCATTTATGCCCAGAAGGAAGTCACCAAGCTCGAGGACCTGAGCGGCCTCAAGATCCGTGCCTACAATGCCGCGACCGAACGCCTGGCCATTCTGGCAGGTGGCGTGACGGCACAGATCGAGGCGCCGGACATTCCGACGGCCTTCTCGACCGGCCGCGTCGATGCCATGATCACCTCTCCCTCCACCGGTGCCAACTCAAAGGCCTGGGACTTCGTCAGCCACTACCACGACACGCAGGCCTGGCTGCCGAAGAACATGGTCTTCGTGAACAAGGCGGCCTTCGATGCATTGAGTGATGAAGAAAAGGCCATTGTACTCGAAGCTGCCGACCTTGCCGAAAAGCGCGGCTGGGAAGCTTCCAAGGTGGAAACCAAGACGCAGACCCAGGTTCTGGCTGACAATGGCGTCACCGTCGTCCAGCCGTCCAGCGAGCTGATCGAGGAACTTGCCGCCATTGGCGAGACCATGGCAACCGAATGGCAGGCCGAAGCCGGCGACACCGGCGCGGAAATCCTCAAAGCCTACAAGAACTGACACAACGACGCCGGGCCAAGTGCCCGGCGTCTTTCTATCAGCAGCGCAGAGCAAGCATGCTTTGATTGAGCTGTTTGACGGTGGAGTTCGGATCACTCGCTTGAATAATGCCCAGGGGTGCTCTCCGCCACTCCCTGAATGAAGGGCTGTCACAGGCACTGTGCAAGCGACCAGTGGTGTACGGCAGGAAATGCCTCGCCCAAAGCCCGCGCAATTGCGATCCGGTCAAACGATCAACTACAAATAAAACTTGCTCTTACCGGTGGGGGAAGCCGATGCGAAAGGCTTTGAATACGCTTTACAAGACCTCGACGGCACTGGCCGCGTGTTGTCTGGTGACCATCGCCACTCTCGTGGCGCTTCAAGTGATTGGCCGCATTGCCGACTGGGCTTTAAAAGCAGCCGGATTAGAACCGCTGCAGTTCCAGGTGCCCTCGTTGGCGGAAATTGCCGGTTTCCTGCTTGTCGGGGCGTCGTTTCTTGCGCTCGCCGGCACGCTCCGCAACAACGATCACATCCGCGTCTCGATGCTGCTTCAGGCTGTGCCTGCCGGGGCTGCGCGCCTGCTCAACATCTGGGTAATCGCCGTCGCTTTGGCACTGGCCGTTTTCTTCACCTGGAATGCAGGGCTGCTCGCACTCGACAGCTACAAATACCATGAGACGTCCTTTGGCATCATTCCGATCCCGCTGGTCTTTCCACAAGGTGTGATGACTTTGGGTCTCGCGGTCTTTTCCATTTCTCTGCTGGACGACCTCATCCTGTCGCTGACCGGCGGAGCGCCGAGCTTTGAAACCGCTGTCAAAGCCGATCCGATCGAGGGGAAAGAATAATGGACCTCTCTCTCGTTGCATTTCTTCTCGGCCTCGGCATGCTGGCGGCGCTCGCCACCGGCATCTGGGTGGCCGTGGCGCTTTTCTCAGTTGCCCTTGCCGCGATGATGTTCCTGGTCTCCGCGCCCGCCGGTCCCGTCATGGCGACCACCGTCTGGGGTGCCGCCAACTCCTGGGATCTGACGGCCCTTCCCATGTTCATCTGGATGGGAGAGATCCTGTTCCGCTCGCGCCTGTCGGAAGACATGTTCACGGGCCTCTCGCCGTGGATGCGCAATCTTCCGGGCCGGCTGCTTCATGTGAACATTCTCGGCTGCGGCATCTTTGCCGCGGTCTCCGGGTCATCAGCGGCAACCACAGCCACCATCGGGCGCATGTCCCTGCCGGAACTGAAGCAACGCGGCTACGATGAGCACATGGCCATCGGTACGCTCGCCGGATCCGGCACGCTGGGCCTGCTCATTCCACCGTCGATCATCCTCATCGTCTATGGAGCGGCCACCGAGCAGTCCATCGCCCGCCTGTTCATGGCAGGTGTCCTGCCCGGCGTCATGCTCTGCGTTCTCTTCATGGGGTATGTTGCGATCTGGTCTGTGATGAACCGCCAGAAGATGCCCGGCAAGGAAGAGGCCGTTCCCTTCATGCAGCGGCTGGTGGCAACGCAGCGGCTGTTCCCGGTGATCGGGCTGATCGTTGGCGTTATCGGGTCCATCTATGCCGGTATCGCTTCGCCGACCGAAGCAGCCGCCATCGGCGTGATGCTGTCTCTTGTGCTGTCCTGGGCGAGCGGTACGCTCAACCGGGAGAGTTTTGTAGGCGCCCTCATGGGGGCGACGCGCACTTCCTGCATGATCGCCTTCATTCTGGCGGGGGCAGCCTTCCTGACGGTCGCCATGGGCTACACGGGCATTCCGCGGGAGCTCGCGTCCTGGATCGGCTCCCTGAACCTGTCGCCGCACGCGTTGCTCATCGCCCTGACGTTGTTCTTCGTGGTGCTGGGCTGCTTCCTCGACGGGATCTCCGTCGTCGTGCTCACGACGTCCGTGATCCTACCCATGGTGGAACAGGCCGGGATGGATCTCATCTGGTTCGGCATCTACCTGGTTCTGGTGGTGGAAATGAGCCAGATCACGCCGCCGGTAGGCTTCAACCTGTTCGTTCTGCAGTCCATGACCGGGCACAACATCTTCAAGGTCGCCCGCATGGCGCTGCCGTTCTTCCTGCTGATGATCCTGGCGATCGTTCTGCTCGTGGCTTTTCCGGGCCTGGCACTCTGGTTGCCACAGGCCATGTAAATCCGCAGGCAAAAGGAAGGCACAGGCGTACTCGGAAGACCCCGGGGCAACTTGCGTTCTTTTCGTTCGCAGACTAAGTGCACTAGAACCAATAAACGGCCGGGCGCCTGCAATCGCCTTGATTGCAGGCGCCGGGTTTTGCGACAATCGTTCCGGAGACTGGATGTGAGCGACAAGACCGATCCGAATGCCGAACTGCCCATCGGCCCCGTCGTCTCGGCCGCACATCTTGCTTCCGGCGCGATGCCGGCTCTGTCCGAGATCGAATTCGCCGTCACGATGATGGTCAATGCCTATCACCGCTGGATGGCGCGCTGCATGGCAGCCAGCGGCTCGGAAGGGCTGGGGCCTCTCGACGTCCTGGTGTTGCATTCGGTCAATCACCGCGGCCGTGCCAAAACGCTGTCCGACATCTGCCTGGTGCTGAATATTGAGGACACCCATACGGTGACCTACGCCCTGAAGAAGCTCGAGAAGGCCGGGTTGATCGCCTCGGGCCGCCGGGGCAAGGAAAAGACAGCCCAGATCACGGCGTCCGGCGAGGCGGCGTGCCTCGAGTACCGGCGTCTGCGCGAGGCTCTGCTGGTCAAGCCGATGAAGGCGCTGGGCCTTGATGAAAACGAACTTTCCCGCCTTGCCGCCACCCTGCGGCTCGTCTCCGGCAATTACGACCAGGCCGCCCGCGCCGCTGCAGCCATGTGAAGCTGCGGCAGAAGGTCCATCTACGGCTTACCTCGTTGTATATTCCAAAATTTCTTGTAGTATCGAAATATGGAAGATCAGGAAGCCATATCCGCGCTAGGTGCCTTGGCCCAGGAAGACCGTCTGGCGGCCTTTCGCCTGCTTATGGCAGAGGGACCGGCAGGGCTGCCTTCAGGCAGCGTTGCCGATCGCCTCGACATTCAGCCGACACGGATGTCGTTTCATCTGACAACGCTGGAACGGGTCGGCCTGCTGACGGCACGGCGGGACGGCCGGCATATCCACTATGCAGTGGACTATGCGCGGATGCGGGGGCTTCTGGCCTTCCTGATGGACGATTGCTGCGGCGGCAACCCGGCTGTTTGCTGTCTTCCCTCCAACAAGAATTCAACAGAGCCAGAGCTCAAAGGCGCTTGACAGGATTTTCGCCAATATGACCATCACCATCTATCACAATCCGGCTTGCGGTACGTCCCGCAACACGCTGGAAATGATCCGCAAATCCGGAGTAGAGCCCGAGATTGTCGAATATCTGAAGACACCGCCGAGCCGGGAAGTGTTGGTGGATCTCATTGCCCGGATGGCGATTCCGCCGCGCGACCTCTTGCGCCAGAAGGGCACTCCCTATGACGAACTTGGTCTTGGCGAAGACAAATGGACAGACGACGAGCTGATTGACTTCATGATGGCGCATCCGATCCTAATCAACCGGCCGATCGTGGTCTCGGACAAGGGCGTGCGGCTCTGCCGTCCCTCGGAGCTGGTGCTCGATCTGTTGCCGTCGGACATTGGCAGCTTCACGAAGGAAGACGGCGAAGTCGTATCTACAGGCAGCTCCGGTGTCTGACCTGGATATTGCCGGGACCGGCCTTCTGAACGTGTCCGGCGAGGATCTTGCCCCGGTCAGTCGCGAGATGTTGTTTGCACCTGACGCCTTGACCCACCCGCCACGGATATTGCTGCTTTACGGATCTCTAAGGTCACGCTCCTACAGCCGTTTTCTGGTGCTGGAGGCGCAGCGGTTGCTTGAAACCCTAGGTGCCGAGACGAAGATCTTTGATCCTTCAGGTCTGCCGTTGCCGGACGATGCAGGCGCCGACCATCCGAAGGTCGCCGAGCTCAGGGAATTATGCGCCTGGTCGGAAGGGCAGGTCTGGTGTTCGCCTGAGCGGCACGGCGCCATGACAGGTGTCATGAAATCCCAGATCGACTGGATCCCGCTCAGTGTCGGCGCCATCCGGCCGACCCAGGGCAAGACCCTTGCCCTGATGCAGGTCTCCGGCGGTTCCCAGTCCTTCAACGCGGTAAACCAGATGAGGGTGCTTGGGCGCTGGATGCGCATGGTCACCATTCCCAACCAGTCTTCGGTACCCAAGGCCTATCTCGAATTCGACGACGAGGGACGGATGAAGCCGTCGCCGCTCTACGACCGGGTCGTGGACGTGATGGAAGAACTCATGAAGTTCACACTGCTGGTGCGCGGCCGTTCCGATTACCTTGTCGACCGTTATTCGGAGCGCAAGGCTGAGAGGGAAAAACGGTCAGCGGCGGCCGAGGCCGCTGTTGGAGCCGTGCGTTGAAGACCGTTTTCAGCCCGTCGATTTAAGCGGCAGCACTGCTGCATCCGGCGTCTGGGATGGCTGTCCGGTCGCAGGGGCTGAAACGGCCTTCGCGCTCTGCGCCAATTTCGGAGCCAGGCGGATCTTCGGCGAAGCGGGCATGCTTCTGTGCTGCTGCTGCGGGAACCAGCGGCCGCCTGAAGTGTTCAGCGGGAAGATCGGATATTCGCCTTCATGCTTGGCAACCGTATCCGGCTTGCCGAACATATAGCCCTGAACCAGATCGCAGCCGGCAGCGCAGAGCAGGATCGCCTGATCCTCCGTCTCCACCCCTTCTGCGGTAATGGTGACGTCGAGCGAGCGGCCGAGACCGACAATCGAGGTCACGATGGCGTCCGTGCTGGCATCCTTGCCGAGATTGGCGATGAAGGCCTTGTCGATCTTGATCTTGTCGAATGGGAACAGGCTCAGGTAGCTGAGCGACGAATAGCCTGTGCCGAAGTCGTCCATGGCAATGGAAACCCCCATGTCGCGGATCTGGCGCAGGGTCTCGATGACGGCGTCGGTATTGGAGATCAGCAGGCTTTCGGTGATTTCGATTTCCAGACGCCTGGGGTCAAGTCGGGAATTCTGCAAGGCCTGGGCGACCCGTTTCTGCGTCTCGCCGGCGATGAACTGTGCCGGAGAGACATTCACTGCGACCCGGCGGCTCTGGTTGGGCCAAAGGGCCGCCTCGTGGCAGGCATGGTTCAGAACCCAGGTGCCGATCTCCTCGATCAGTCCGGTGTCCTCGGCGATCGGAATGAAAATGTCGGGCCGGATGGTGCCCTTTGACGGATGGTCCCAGCGGATCAGGGCTTCATAACCCTTCAGGGAACCGTCCTTCAACGCGTATTGGGGCTGATAGAGCAGCTTGAACTGGTCGAACTTCAAGGCTTTCACCAGTCCTTCCTCGATTTCCTTGCGCTTTTGCGCTTCGGCATCGAGCCCTGGCGTATACCAGGAGAAGGTAGACCGGCCGCTATGCTTGGCCCTGTAGAGCGCAAGGTCGGCGCAGTGCAAGAGGCGGGAAGCGCGCCAGGAGCCGTCAGTCGCCCGCGCCAGACCGATTGACAGCGAGATCTTGATTTCCTTGCCGTCGATCACGCAGGGCACTTCGGTCGCGGAAAGCATGTCGGCAGCCAGGCGCGTCATGCGGGCCGGGTCCGAAACTGAGGTCAGCATGACCGCGAATTCGTCGCCGGAAAGCCGTGCGACCAGGTGATTGCCGAACACGGCTTTCAGTCGCTCGCCGACAATCTGGAGGAAGACGTCACCGATGCCGTGGCCGTAGGTGTCATTGATTTCCTTGAACTTGTCGACATCGACCAGCATGACGCCGATATTCGACGCCTTCGCCTGGGCCAGGCGCAGCGCTTCCGTCAGCCGGGCGTTGAAGACGGCCCGGTTGGGCAATCCCGTCAGCGTGTCGTGGTGCGCAAGATACTGGATGTCCCGGTTGGTGCGCACCTGATCGTAGAACCGCATCCACAAAAGGATGCCCGCAAAGACGAAGGACGCGAGGCAAAGACCTCCGATTGCGGCGCTAATCGACCAGATCAGCGGCGACAGGCTTGCGAGTATGTCCGACTGGGTCACAAGCAGCAGCAAGCCCGGATAGTCCGGCTGAACATTGTTTGGACGGAACGCCACCAGCGCGTTTGCCCCGAACTTGCCCTGCCAGTTCATGTCCGGGATTGCGACGAGTTCCTTGTCGCTGTTAAAGGCGATTTTGGCAGTCGACAAGGTGTCCGAAGACAGGAGAAGTCCGTCGCTGTACCAGGGGATCTGGGCAAAACTTGTTGCCGGTTGCCCGTTCTCCGCCGGAGAAACCGGAAAGACGAGCGCGGCGTTAACGACAACGGAGATCCCGCCTTCGCGTTGGACGAGACCCCTCAGATACTCCAGGTCCGCGCTGCTCATATCGAATCCGGGTTGTTTGGCTTCGGAAAGCCGAAGGCCGGAAACCTCATGTGCGGCAGCCTTCGCATCGTTCAGCGCGAGGGTTTGCAGGGTGCCGCTAAGAGCTTGTTCTTGAGGAAGAAATGCCTGTTCCAGGCCGCGTACGACAAGCCAATGTGTCAACAGGCGGTTGCTCGCAAAAACTCCCAGCGCTAGTGTCAGCACCAGCGACATGGATATAAAGAAAATGACAATGTTGCTTCTTACCAGGGGAACGGCCATCCGGTGAGGCACCATCTTGCGAACGCGTGTCGTGAAAGCCTAGGCGGAATTCCTTTAACCATCATGAATCGTTGGCATCTGTCCCGTGTTAACAGGCCGGAGGGCACACGGGGCTGCGGCGTTGGGCCGTGCTGGCCAAATTCATTTCAGGCCGATATGAGTGGGGGCAGGATTGATTCACCCGGCTGGTCAAACAACCCGCCGGCCTATTCTCGTCTCCACGGGAGCTGATGTGTGAGTGTCTGGAGCAGCCTCGGCGCTATTGTAAGTTCGATCGGTAGCGGCAGCGCCCAGATCGTCGACCGGCTGGTCCAGCTCGTCCTGGCCCGGCCGGAAGGGACGAACAGCGTCGGTTTCACGGTCGCCATGATCGCGCTTTCCGCGAAGATGGCCAAGGCCGACGGCGTCGTGACAACGGACGAGATCCTGGCCTTCCGCGAGTTGTTCGACGTGCCTGCGGGCGAGGAGCGCAACGTGGAGCGGTTGTTCAACCTGGCGCAGGAAGACATCGCCGGGTTTGACGTCTATGCCAAGAAGCTGGCAGATCTCTTCCCCTATGATCGCAAGACACTGCTCGACATTCTGGATGGGCTTTTTCACATTGCGAAAGCTGACGGCGTCGTCCACGAGAGCGAAATAGGCTACCTTTCCCGGGTGGCTGAGGTTTTCGGAATCGATGACCGAGAATTTTCGAAGATTTTCGCCAGACATGTGCGCAACGACGGCAATCCCTATGAGGTGCTCGGACTGGGTCCCGAGGCGAGCGACGCGGATTTGAAGGCGCATTATCGCCGCGAGGTGCAGGAAACGCATCCCGATCGGCTTATCGCCCGCGGTGTTCCCGAGGAATTCGTGCGAATCGCCAACGACCGTCTCGCCGCACTGAACGATGCGTGGGCGAAGATCTGTGCGGAAAGAGGTCTATGAGCGTTGCGACTGATACCGGGGTAAAAGCGAGAATTCACCCTTCGCCCAACCATGGCCAGCGGGCCCAGGGGGCACCGATCGACATGGTGGTGCTGCACTACACCGGAATGCCGACCGCCGAAGAGGCCCTGCAGCGCCTGTGCGATCCCCGGTCCGAAGTGTCTGCGCATTATCTTGTCGATGAGAACGGCTCGATCCTGCAATGCGTCCCGGAGGCTCGCAGGGCCTGGCATGCGGGGCGCAGCTTCTGGAAGGGCGAGACGGATATCAATTCCAGGTCCATCGGCATCGAGATCGTCAATCCGGGCCACGAGCATGGCTACCGGCCGTTTCCGGAAACCCAGGTTGCCGCCGTTATCGCACTGGTACGCGATGTCTGCCTCCGGCACGGTATCCATCCCTGGATGGTACTGGCCCATTCCGACATCGCGCCGGACCGCAAGGAAGATCCGGGCGAGTTGTTCCCCTGGGACCGGCTGGCAGAACAAGGCCTCGGGCTATATGTCGGCCATCAACCCCAGGGCGGTGGCGTGCTCATGCAGGAAGGGGACAGCGGCCAGCCAGTAGAGGCCTTGCAGTCGATGCTGGCACTCTACGGCTACGAGGTCGATATCACGGGAGACTTCGATCAGAAGACACGGCAGGTCGTCACGGCCTTTCAGCGCCATTTCCGGCAGGAGAAGGTGGATGGTGTCGTGGACCTGTCGACGATCGAAACCCTTGACGCCTTGCTGCGCAAGCTGCCGTCGCTGAGGGGGTGACAGCAGGACGTTCGGCTGCGACGCGTGCCAGCGTGACATGTCAGCACGCAATACGTCGCCGCTTCCAGCAAAGTTCCTGCTATCCAGCCGGACTGAACGCGCAGGCGTCGAAAAAGTTTCCGCGCTGCAGCATTTTTTACCGGACAGACGGGCGGGGCGTCACAGAATTTCTCCTGAGGGTCCCCTAATCGACAAATTCCATGCTTATTGTCGCCATATTCTACCTGATCTGACAAGAATTCGCATGAATTATCTGTAATATTCAGTAACAATTTGAAATAATTCGTGATGGGAAAGCGCCCATTTTCGTCCCATACGTCCTTCATTTCTCCGCCCCGATTTCAACGCAACGAAAACCAAAAGGGTTGGACGAATGTTACGGTCATTCAAAACTCTGACTGGGGCGCTTTGCCTTTTCGCCTACGCAACTACTCTTGCTGCTCCCTCCGCAATGGCATCCAGCGTCGGATCCGGGTCAGACCCGATCCTGCATGTCATCGATCCGGAAAAAGCACGCGCGGCTGCCGAAACTAAGCCGTCTGTTGGTTCGGGCAACAAGCCGATCCTGCATGTCATAGAAGCGGACACGCAGGACAAGTCGGCCAAGACCACCAAGACCACCAAAACCACCAAGAACACCAAGGCCATCAAGACCGCCAGCGTGAAGCGTGCGACGTCGCCGAAGCGGGCGAGTGCGCCGGTTGCTGCGAAGATCAGCAAGGACAAATACGCGACCCTGATCCGCAAGGCGGCCGCAAAGCATGGCGTGCCGGTGCAGATCGCCAAGGCCGTTGTCCAGGTGGAAAGCAATTTCAATCCGCGCGCACGCGGCAGTGCCGGCGAAGTCGGGCTGATGCAGATCAAGCCGGCCACCGCACGCGGTATCGGCTATCGCGGTTCGACAACGGCCCTTTACGATCCGGAAACCAATCTGGAGTGGGGCATGAAGTATCTCGCCGGTGCACACAAGAAAGCTGGTGGCGATGTCTGTGGCACGATCCTGCGCTACAACGCCGGACACTTTGCGAAGCGCATGAACCCTGTCAGCAAGCGCTACTGCTCCAAGGTCAAGCAGATCCTGGCATCCAGCTGACCGGGAACTCTGTTGCCTGCAGGCTCTGTCGTGGGCCTGAAGACCCTGCCGGGAAACCGGCGGGGTCTTTTGCTTCAGGGGTGTTCAGGCGAATTTCTTGCGGGCAGCCGGAACGGACGCGGGTACGGGCACCTGGGCGGAAACGTCCGCTGCAGCCAACGGCTGACCAAGCGCGGTGACGACCGGCACGACGCCTGCCCAGATGTCGAGACCAAGATCCTCCTTGTCGTCGACCGGGCCGCCGGTGCGCACCTTGGTGCTGACATGTTCGATATCGAGCACCAGGACACCGGTCGCCTTGTGTTCCTTCGCCATCATTTCCCGGCACTCGTCCCAGCGGCCAGGCAGAAGATGATCGGTGATCGCCGCTAGAGCAGTGATCTGTTCGGCCTCGTCCTCAACAAGCCGGGCTATGCCATGAACAATGGCGCAGCGGTAGTTCATCGAGTGGTGAAAGGCCGAGCGGGCGACCACAAGACCGTCCACAAGTGTCACGGTTACACTGGCCGGCACACCGCCGGCATTACTCTTGATGATGCGCGTGGTGCTGGCGCCATGGATATAGAGCTTGTCGCCGATGCGCGCATAGGCCATCGGGATCACCATCGGACGGTCTTCGTGGATAAAGCCGCAATGGGCCACCAGTCCCGCGTCCAGGATCTCGTAGGCGAGGGTCCGGTCATACGCGCCCCGGTTCATCTGGCGGATCTTCGCATACCGGGGCAGATCGGCGCCGCTGCGTTTTTCCAGCGTGGACATGTGCGGTCTCCCTTTATCCGTCCATCTTGTGTTTTGCTGTTTGCCGGATAAATTGGACCTATGAAAGGTCCGGTTTTCAAAAAATGGCAGAACCAGTTTTTCCAGAAGGCATCCTGACGCTTGACCGGTCGGGTGCGGTCCCGTTGTCCGAGCAGATCTATCGCGGACTTCGGGACGCCGTGCGCGCGGGATTGCTGCAATCGGGCAGCCGGCTGCCGTCGACCCGGCGTCTCGCGTCGATGCTTGCGGTCGCCCGCAACACGGTCAACTCGGCTTATGAGCTGCTTCAGGCCGAAGGCGTCATAATTCTGCGCACAGGTGCTGCTCCCCGCGTCACCGAGGGCCTCGTTCTGGAAGGCAAGGGAGTGCAAAAAACCATGCCTGCCGATGGTCCGGAACTTTCCCGGCGTGGCGAGCTGCTGAGTGCCAGCACACGCGGCGACGGCTGGGCATTCCGCCCCGGGGCCTTACAGCCCGGATCTCCCGCACTCGACTGCTTTCCTTTCGAGGAATGGGCACGCACCTTGCGGCGGGCAGCCAGGCTCGAACGCAGCACGGACCTGCACTATCAGAATTTCTGCGGGCTGGAAGAGCTGAAGCGGCAGCTCGCCCGGCATCTTGCGGCTGAACGAGGGGTCCGGGCGGAGCCTGAGCAGATCCTGATCACCGGGTCCACCCAAGCCTCCCTGACCCTTCTGACACAGATCCTGACCGACCCGGGTGACACGGTGTGGCTGGAAGACCCCGGATATCTGGGCGCCAGGACTGCCTTTTACGGCGCAGGGCTGACGATCCGTCCGCTGCCGACGGACGAAGAGGGCGCGGATGTGTCGAAGATGACGGGGGAAAATACATCGCCGCGGATGATCTACGTCACCCCCTCGCACCATTATCCGCTCGGTGCACGCATGCCTCTCGCCAGGCGTCTGTCGCTTCTGGAGGCCGCATCGGCTGCCGGTGCGACAATACTTGAAGACGATTACGACAGCGAGTTCCTGTTCGAGGGGCGTCCCGTTGCCGCCCTTCATGGCCTCGCGGAAGCTGGTCGGGTGATCTATCTCGGCACCTTTGCGAAGAGCCTGCTGCCGGGCCTCAGGATTGCCTATTGCGTTGTGCCACCGGCTTTGGTGGAACCGGTCTCGCAGACCATGCGCAACACCGGCACCGCAGCGAATGTGCAGGCCCAGGCGGCCTTGGCCCGGTTCATGGAAAGCGGCGCCTACCTGAAACATTTGCGGCAGATCCGCCAGATCTATCGCGAGCGTGGCAACCTGCTCTTTGAAACTCTCACACGGCGGCTTGGCAACCGGGTGGAAGTTGCGCCGCCGACAGGAAATGTCCAGCTCGCCGTCCGGTTTCGGGAGCCCGTCGACGACATCGCATTGGCGCTTGCCATGCAGGCGCGCGGGTTCGCCGTTTCACCGCTCAGCAATTGTTATCTCGGGCCGGACAAACGTGCAGGGCTCATCATCGGGTTTGCCGGAGCCACTATGGCCCAGATCGACGGCGGCGTGGCAGCGCTTGGTGACCTGCTGCGGGCAGAACCCCCTCCTGTGTAAGTGCGCAAGATCCAGGCGGCTCAGGCCGCCCGGACTTTACTCAAGAACTCCTGCATGGCCTGGCGCAAGGTGTTGGACTGGTCATGCAATTCACTGACTGCACCGTTCATCTCCGAGCTCAACCGAGCCGTTTCTCCGGCCGCGCCACTGACTTCCGAAATGGACCGGGACACGCCTTCCGTTCCCTGGGCAGCTTCCGTGACGCTGCTTGCGATTTCCGTTGTCGCAAGGTTTTGCTCCTCCGCGGCACCGGACATGGCGAGCGTGTTTTCCGAGATCTTCCGGACCATGCCGGCGACAGACCCCGTCGCCTCGGTCGAAGCGTCCGCTGCCTGGCGCATTTCCGTGATCTGGCGGTCGATTTCTTCCGTTGCCTTGGAGGTCTGTTCCGCCAGCGCCTTGACCTCGGAGGCGACGACGGCAAAGCCTTTGCCGGCTTCACCCGCACGCGCCGCCTCGATCGTGGCGTTGAGAGCAAGCAGGTTGGTCTGTTCAGCGATGTCCGTGATGAGTTTGGTCACATCGCCAATTCGCGAGACAACCTGTTGCACGGTGGTCACGGCCTGGTTGGACCGGTCCACTTCCGTTTCCGCGGCCTGGGCAATTTCAGATGACGAGCGGACCTGATCGGTGATCGCCCTGATCGAGGCGGAGAGCTCTTCCGTGGCACTGGCGACCGTGTTCACATTCGTCGTCGCCTGTTCGGCCGCGGCCGAAACCGCGAGAGCCTGCTCCGTCGTCGTATTGGCAATCGCTGACAGGGATCCGGCAGACCCGTGCAGTTCATCCAGCCTGGCGATCATGATGTTGCAGATTTCCAGAACCGTGCTTTCGAATTCGCTCGCCACCCGCTCCATTTCCTCGCGTTTGGTCCATTCGGCGTTTCTGCGTTCTTCCTCGGCCGCTTCTTCCAGATCCCGCGTACGGATAAGGTTTTCCCTGAAGACGCCCAGGGCGCGGCCCAGAAGCCCGATTTCGTCCCCGCGCTCGCCGATGTCGACGGTTTGTGAGGTGTCGCCCGTGGAAAGCTTTTCGGTAACCGCGGACAGGCGTGAGAGGGGGGCGGAGACAAAGACATGGTTGATGAAACCCAGCACCATGGCGAGAACCGTGAGGGCGAGAGCGCTTGCAATGGCAACGATCTGGACAGTGTTGAGGGCGCTGTTCTGGGCGATGACGGATTTCTGCCGTTCTTCGCCTACTGCTTGCGTCAGTTTCCAGCTTTCCTGCTGTACGGCTGCCAGAAGACCGGCGCTTTCCGGCGTCAGATCGATGGCCCTCGCCATGTCAACGGTTTCAGGCGAGCGCATGTAGTCAATCTGCCGCTTTGCAATCTCGGAATACCATGTCTCCCAGCTCGACTTCAGGCCTTCAATGCCGTCATGGAACTCGGGCAGGGAGGTGTCGATCGACATTCCTACTTGTGAAAACCGGTCCGTGATCTCACGGTTCAGCTCTTCCGATCTTGCAAGCAGGTCGCGGTTTCCGGTGAGCAGGAACGATTTGACGGCGAGTGCCTGTGCCGCAATCTTTTCCGTCAACTGAGCGGTCTGGGTATTCAGGTCCGCAAGGTCGTTTGCGGATTTCACTTCCCCGAGGGCCGCGTGGGTTCGATAGGCGCTCATGCCGCCGGCAACAGCTCCGATGAGGGCAAGCGTGAGGAAGCCTGCGGCGATTTTCTTGCTGACTGAGAGATTGTTGAACATCGGTCCGGTTCGCTTATGAGTTCTTGTCCTGGCGGCGAATGAGTTCAGTCAAGTTGAACTCGACTGTGGCAGCGCCAATGGCCTTGCCGGAAGACGGGTCTTTGACCGTTAGATTGAGCTGTGCGCGCCAGATCTTGCTGTCCTCGTCCCATTCGGGGGCATCGATGAAGACGGCTTCCGGGCCGTTCGGAAATGTTTTCTGGAACTTGTCCTCGTCCCCCTGCCAATAGTCGCTGGTGATGGAGCTCTGGCCGACATTCAGGCCGTTTGCATCCATGACGAAGATTTCAGGATAAAGTCCCAGCGATCCTGCTTGAACCCGCAAGAGGTAGATCGAGAGTGGGGCCGACAGCGTTTCAGAGATCAGGGGTTTGTCCTCGGCCTCCCGTTCCTGCCGCCATTGTTTGTCGAGCGCGTCGATATCGGACTGAGTAAGGGAACCACGCACATTGTTCTGGGCGTTGATCGACAATGCGACGATCGGATTGGACAGCCAGGTACCGACATTCTCAATGACGGCCGGCGTGATGAGAGCCTTTGGGTCCGGTGGTGTTTCGTCTGCCACGGCGGAGGAAGCGGCCAGGACAGCCGGCACCAGGATGCGCCAGATGTGCATTTTGTTCTCCAGTTCGAATATGGGTAAATTACAATTTAATTTACTTAAAATCGTATGAATAATTGTTGATGTTTCAAAGTATTATTTATTGTAAAATATAACATTGTAATATCTTTTATTTGATATCTAGATAAATAAATCAGATATCGAAATATGAGTTCGGGCAAGAAAATTCATTGTTTCGAAGTATTGAATTAAGGTGGCGTGCCTGGAAGCGAAGTGCGATTTGAGCTCAGGGCGCCGGTCTGAGACTGCCTTCGCTTGAGAAACTGACCGGACCGCTTGCAAAACGCGCCAGGTGAGGAAACCAAAAAGGTTGTTCACTGATTGAGGTTCGGTCGACTGACGGTGTCTTGAAGTCAACGCCGTCCTGCGGGCGTTGCCAATTGCAGATGGCGAGCCATCTTGGCAGGGCAGCGTTTCTTTGTTCTGAAGTTCTTTACGGAACTCCATGAGGCCACTCTCTCAGCAGGGTCTGGATGTAGCGTTCCGCCTTTCCGTTGGTCTTTGACGTTGAACGGGGAAGGGGCGGGACGAAATCCGGCTGTTGCCGGATCTCGCCTACCGGATTCTGAAGCCGGCCCGATTGCCTGTGCAATCGGCCATCCTGCGCATCGGCTTTGCTTGACCTTGGACCCAAACCCTCTTAAGTCCCATGCGCCAGTCGGCCGGACAGCCGCTGCCGCAAGTGCCGAAAGGCCGCGGGGGAGGAAAGTCCGGGCTCCATGGGAACACGGTGCCGGGTAACGCCCGGCGAGGGCGACCTCAGGGAAAGTGCCACAGAAAGCAAACCGCCCCGGCCAAATCGAAAGATCTGCCCGGGGTAAGGGTGAAAGGGTGGGGTAAGAGCCCACCGCGCACCTGGCAACAGGGGCGGCACGGTAAACCCCACCGGGAGCAAAACCGAATAGGGACAGCACGGACCGGAGCAATCCGGTCCAGGCCGGTTTCCAGGCCGGCTGTCCGGGTTGGTTGCGATAGGCGCCTGGCAACAGGCGTCACAGATGAATGGCTGTCACGTCCGTGAAAACGGGCCATACAGAACCCGGCTTACAGGCCGGCTGGCTCCAAACCTCCCTATCCGGCCGCATAGTGCGGCGTGCTTTGAAGAAACGTTCCGTAGGAATCGGCATCCGGATAGGAGAACTGCTCGGCGAGCGGGTTGGCACGCTTGCGTCTTGCTGCCCCCATGTCGGCCAGCAATTCATCGAAATGCCGGAAGTGGAACGGAGCCGAGCACAGGCCGCCATAGACCTTTGCCGCCGGACGCTCCTGCCGCCGCCAGCGCAGGTTCTCTTCGATATCCCGCCGCATGGTCTCTTCGCTCGGCTGCTTGGCAAGCCGGCCGTCCGCATAGCGTACCAGCCAGTTGGCGATCATTTCGGCGGAAAGCACCGTGCAGAAACTGGAATTGAAGCCGACGAAGCCCATGTCGGGCAGGTCCGGGTTCACCGACAACCGGTAAACGCGGTATTGCCCGTCCGGCTCGATCAGCTTGTCCCGGTATTCCTTCGCAAGATAAGGAACACCCAGCTTCCAGCCGACGGCGAGCACCGCCAGATCGCAGGGCAGTTGCTCCCCCGTCGACAGCACCGCCTTGCCCGCTTCATATCTGTCGAAGGTCCCCCGGACCGGCCGGATGGAGCCATTCTCGAAGCCTTCGAAGAGACCGGGGGTCACGATCGGAAGAGAACACGAGGCGTCCTTTTCGATCGGAACTTCCGGCACCATGTCCCATTTCTTCAATTTCAGCTGAAACTTGAGCAGGGTTTCGAGGCCGCGGAAATTTGCCCAGATCAACGGCTTGAAGAGCGTGTAGAGCGCCTTTCCGGCCGGCGACCTGCCCCAGGAATTGAACTGCTGTTCCTGGGCGCGCATGTAGAGCAGGCGCTTGAAGTTGATCCCGCCGACAAAATACGGCACCCGCCAGACCGGTTCACGATAGACCAGCGTCACGGACCTGGCCCCGTTCCGGGCGGCATTGACGACAAGATCCGTCGCCGATTTCGAGCCGCCCAGAACAACGACATGTTTGCCTTCGGCGAGCTTGCTGTCCGTGTAGTCGGAGCTGTGCAGGACAGTGCCCCCGGCGGCTTCGAAAGCTTCCTGACCCGGATGCGAGATGATGTTCTTGTCGGAGAACTGGCCGGTGCAGATGGCGACGAAATCGACATCCTCGCACCAGGTCCTGCCGGCGGCTTCCAGCGTCAGCGTCCAGCCGGGCTTGCCGTCCTGCCGCCGCTCCATGGAAACCACGCTCGTGTTCAACCGGAACAGGCGTGCCAGTTTGTGCTTGCGGGCATAGGCGTGCAGATAGGCATGCACCTGAGGGCCCTTGGGCCATTCCGGATAGTCGTCCGGCATGGCCATGTCGGTAAAGCGGTATAGGTCCTTGGGCGACTGGGTCTGCACGTCCGGATAGGAGCGCGACAGTTCCCAGACACCGCCGAAATCGTGGCTGCGTTCAATGCCGAGCACCCGGTGGCCGCGCGCGTCGAAGGCTTTTGCGGCCGCAAGTCCGCTCACGCCGCCGCCGATCACGGCGACAGTCTTGCGTTTCGTCATGCTGTTGTCCTCCTGCCTTTCGGGTGCAGGCTCAGGCCTGATCGGGCGGGGGCAGGAAGTCGACCTCGTGCAGGGCCGACAGCCGGACGAGTTCCGCCGGATCGCTGACGCCGTTGAGCGCACCGAAGAGATCGAACAGCTTCCGGGTTGGCGCGACGCCGAAGACGCAAGTCGCGGTCTTGCCCGAGCGGTTGAAGATGCCGTGTGCCTCGCCCATCGGCATGCGGATCGTGTCGCCGGCCCCGGCCTTGTGGGTCTTGCCGCCCATCTCGACCTCCAGTTCCCCCTCCAGCATGACGATCCACTCGTCCTGGGTTGGATGGATGTGCGGCGGCACGAAAGTCTCTGCGGGAATGACCGCGTGCCAGATGAAAGCGTTGCCGCTCAAGAGTTTGGGCGTATAGATGTGCCCGACGACATTCCAGCTGATCCCGTCCAGTCCCGCGCCGGCCGCGGTGATGCCTGATCCGTTGTGCATGATTGTTCCCCTCCATGCGTTGGTCTTTCGACGGGAAAAGGCTAAGCCCGCGGGGCGGAAATGTTTTATCCGGAAAACGAAAATTCCTTGCCCGGTGCTGTAAAATGCCGCATCGGCTGTAGCCTCGCCCTTGATCGGATCGGCAGACAACGGCAAGCTTCTGTCATGATGGCAGAGGGAAACCGCAGACAGCCGCTCAACCGCTTCCGCAGCTTCGCGACGACCGACGTCGACGAAGCAAGAGAGATCGTTGCCCGGCATTTCTGCAATCATCGCCTCGGTCGCTTTTCCGCCGGCGACAGCTTCGACGCCTGCCAGAACCGTGTTGCCGGACACGGCCTATCGTTGAATTATCTGCGCTACGGCGCTGATGTTTCGATCGATCCGGGCGAGCTCTCGGGCTTCTATCTCATCCAGATCCCGCTTGCCGGTGCCGCATCGGTACGAAACGGCAGCCAGTGCGTGCAATCGACCCCGAAGGTCGGGTCCATCCTCAATCCGGACCGCGGAACGACCATGCGCTGGCATGCAGGCTGCGAGCAGGTTCTGCTGCAGGTTGATCGGAAGTTCCTGCAGCAGGTGGCGGAACGGATTGCCGGCATGCAGGTCGGGCCGGTTCGCTTTCAGGCTGCGTTCGATCTCCAGGGTACGCCGGGCTCCCTCTGGCGCCGCCGCCTGTGCGGGGCATTCGCGGCCGCGGAAGAAGGACAGGCCTTTCAGGGAAACGACCTCCATGCCGGGAAGCATCTGGAAGAAGGTCTCGTGATCTCTCTTCTTTACGCGCAGCCCAGCACGGTGACGCCGCTGTTGCAGCGCAGGGACAGTGGCAGCGTGCCGGCCATCTTGAAGCGGGCCGTCAGTCTGATCAACGAGCGCTATCCGGAAGACCTGGGGCTGCTGGACCTCAGCGCCGAGGCCCGCACCACGCCTCGCAATCTGCAAATCCTCTTCAAGCGGGAATATGGCGTCTCGCCGCTGCGCTATCTCCAGGAGGTCCGGCTCAACGTTGCAAGGCACCTGCTTTTGAGCGAAGGTGCGCATCTGTCGATCGCCGACATTGCCGACCGGTCAGGGCACCGGCATCCGGGGCGCTTTGCCCAGGCCTACAAGGCCCGGTTCGGTGAAGCACCCCGTGAGACGAGGCAATGTTTGCCTTTCGAATAAATTTCTTGTTCTTGAGGAAGAAAACGCTTCCTAAAGTGTTCATTTGAAATTCAATTTACAGCTTCAGAAATTCGGCAAAATTGCGGTCTGAAGTCACGGTATTATCTTGAAAATTTAATCTGACGTCCATCTTTCCGAACTTCGCTCCGCCTAGCCTTCGAGTGTTCTACTCAAAACAGGCGGGTAAAAAGATGGAAGGTACGTTCGAAGACTTCATGTCGGCTCTTCTGGCCTTTGAATCGGGTTGGGATCGGGAGCGTTACAATGCGGGCATCATTCAGGATTGGCAGCTCGACCAATGGGCAGGCGGTCCGGTGGGAGACTATTATCCGGGCTATTCCAGCTGGTCCGATCTGAGCGACGCCGAGTGGCAGACGATGGCCTACAGGTCGATGAATTCCCTCGGCTTTGTCGGGTTCCAGTTCGGTGAGGCGCTGCTGATCGACCTCGGCTATTACGACGACACGGTGTTCTACGGCAACGGGGCGGCCTCCAACACCTGGGATGGCACATGGACCGGCAAGAACGGCGTCAATTCCCTGGAAGACTTCATGACGGCGGAGGCGCAGACCGTCGCGATCCAGGAAGCCTTCGGCTACAATCTGCAGGTCCTGGAGACACAGCTTGCGGCCGGGGGCAAGTCGCTGGGAGACTTCATCGGCCAGACAGCCAGCTATGTACAGAACGGCCAGACGGTGTCGGTTGAGCTGTCGTTGACCGGCATTCTCGCCGCCGCCCATCTGCGCGGTGCCTGGGGAACCGCAACGCTTCTCCTCAGTGGCTCCGTCAGTACGGATGAATACGGCACGTCGATCCTGCAATATGTCGACCAGTTCGGCGGCTATGACGCGCCGTCTGTTGCCGACCTGATCTCCTATTTCGAGGAGCGGCTGACGGGCGATGAAGGCCTCGGCACGCCCGGTGGGGGAGCGCCTGGCACAGGCGGGAATGGCGGCGGCAATGGGGCTGCCGGTGTCGGGGAAGGCGATGCCGATGTGGTGATCACCTGGTCCTGGGGCCAGAACGAGGTCGTCAACGGCTTCGACCCGGCGACGGACACGATCTTCATCGACTGGATCGGCGCTGCTGATCTTGACGTAACGCAGACGGCGGCGGGTGTGGTCTTTGAAGTTCCTTCCAACAACCAGACAACCACCCTGGCAGGCATTCAGCTTTCCGACCTGAGCGACGCCAATTTCACCATTCTGGACGGCGGTGCGGCCGCTGAAGTTCTCGGGTTGATCGGCGGCAGTGCTCCGGACACGCCCGATGTGCCCGATACGCCGGATGTACCCGATACGCCAGATGAGCCGGATACGCCCGACGAACCGGATACACCGGACATGCCGCCGGTCTCGCCCGGCAGCTGGAACGGGACCGCCGGTGTCACGGCGGCGACCGCGAGTGTGGTGATCACCTGGGCCTGGGGTACCAACCGGACGATCACGGATTTCGATCCCGCCAGCGATACGATCTTCATCGACTGGTTCGGGCCGGACGCGATCGATGTCGCGGAAGTCAATGGCGACACGGTCTTCACCATGGCCTCCAATAACCAGACACTGACCCTGGCCGGAATTGGCCTTGGCGACCTGTCGCATGCCAATTTCACAATTCAGAGCGTGGACACCGGCCAGGAAATCCTGTCTCAGGTCGGATCCGTACCCACGCTGCCAGTTGAACCACCTGTACCCGAGACCCCCGATACGCCTGACGGCCCGCAGATGGTCATGATCACGCCGGACAGTCCTACGAGGGTCATCCTCGATTTCAACCCGGCGACGGACATGGTTCATCTGGAGGCCGGGGTGACTGCCGCGCGGCTGGAATTCGGTGACTTCCCGCTCACTGTCGCCGATGTTGACGCGGGGCTCTCCATCAGGGTCCTGGGTCTTTCGGGCGATATTGTCAGTGAAACGGTTCTGGTCGGAGTTACGGCGTCAGAGCTCTCCATGAACAATTTCATGGTCGCGGAGCAATCTGCCCTGAATGAAGTGGCGACACTTCTGGGAACGTCCGTGGTTACCCCGGACACTGGCGGCTTCGACATCATCTACGACACGGACGGGTCCAATCCGCCGGTCCCCACCGGACCGAGCGATCTTGGCGGCGTCAACTGGGCAGCCGATTTCGGATCGGATGACATTGTCGGCTTCAACCCGGCCACCGACACCCTCGACTTCGGCAATGCCTCCGTCCACGGCCTGATCCTGAGCATGACACCGGCCGGCGAGCCGGTGATCGACAATCCGTGGGGGCCGGACATGCAGATCCTGCAAGGCGTGCAGCTCTCGGAACTGTCCATCGAAAGCTTTGGAATTGTCGGCAACGAGCACCTTCGCCAGGATCTGGGCGGCATCCTCTCGTGGGAGAAGGGCATCGGGCCACGGGCGGCGGACACGGTCTATATCCGCTCGCATGAATACGGCGCTTCGCAGGTGATCGACGGCTTCGATGCGGCCACGCAGAAGATCAGTTTCCTCTATTTCGGCACGCGTGAGCGTCTCAGTGTCGAGGACACTCCAAACGGCATGGTGATCAGCTCGCTGCCGAGCGGCCAGAGTTTCACCTTTGCCGGCGTTTCCAAGGCGGATCTCATCGCCGGCAATCTTGAGTTCCATCATGATCAGGTCATGGAGGACAACCTCGAAACCCCCTTCGGCTTTGATCAGAACGACGTGTCGCTGGTTTCACGGGAACAGCTTCTGACGCCCGAAGCCCCTCCGGGCGAGACCACGGACGGTTTCCAGGTGCGTGAGGGGGCGGGCGTGTCGCCCGATCCGGACACTCCGGGGACACCCGAAACACCGGGTACGCCGGACGATCCCGTCGTGCCGCCGGCAACGTCCGATGCGATCGTGCTGCAGCCGGGAGCGGACACGGTGCAGCTCACTTGGGCCTGGGGCCGCGTCTATGCGGTGCAGAATTTCGATGTGAGCGAGGACGTGCTGAACTTTGGCAGCCTCTCCGCGCAGGACGTCTCGATCGAGGAGGTGGGCTCCGATCTCCTGATCACGATCGAGAACAATGGCGGCCACGCCTATGTGCTGGAAGGATTGCAGGCCGAGGACCTGTCGATCGCCAACCTGACCGCTGCGGGCTGGAATGGTGTCGTGACCGGGACCGGCGGCATCGCGGAGCAGCTTGAGGCGCTAGGCAATGCCGATCTGCTGATGTGAGCCGCTCCACACGAAGCGGATCCGGAACAGGATAATTTCCGCCCCGAACGGGGTGATGCAGAGCAGACAGCGCCGCGCTTTTGCGCGGCGTTTTCATTCTCCACAAGTCTTTCAGGATAGGCAGAAATTGCCGGGTTTCCGCAGGCTTGAGGGCAAAACCTCCGTATTCCTGCGAATCCGATTCTACATTTGTGTCAAGGCTTCATTAAGCATGTTCGGCGTAACCTCTCCCGACGGGGTCGTGTGCGATCAAATCGAGCCGGAATCCAAGAGATTCCATTGACCGCCCATGAAATCCCATGGTATCCCATAATTACCCAGAACGGGGAGTGCGGGCCCATTTCAGCAGGGTCATGGACATCGCCTTTACGGTCCGGCAAGGGCCGGTTTCGCAAATTGCATGTCCTGGCAGGTGCCGGCCTTCTTTCCAGTCATGGGTGATCAAGGGATCAGAACGGGTGGGGACCCGTTTCGAGGGGATGAATGGCCGGCTTTGTTTCTCACTTTACCAACCGGCTGGATGCCAAGGGTCGCGTGTCGATCCCGGCGCCCTTCCGTGCGGTATTGGCGAGAGATGGATTTGAAGGTCTTTATTGCATTGCTTCTTCCCATTGTGCGGCGGTTGACGCTGGCGGCGACGACCTGCTGGCCGAGATCAACAAGCGCTCGGAAGCCTTCGCAAAACTCTCTCCCGATCATGACGCACTGGCCATTGCCCTCTTCGGGGCCAGCGAGAACCCGCGGATCGACGGGGATGGCCGCATGACCATTTCAGACATGATCCGCGAGCACACGGGGTTGACCGACGAGGTCACCTTCGTCGGCATGAATTACAAGTTCCAGATCTGGGAACCGCAGAAGTTTCGCGAGTATCGCGCAGAGGCCCAACGGCGTGCGCTCGCGATGCTGTCGGGGCAAGTCCCCGCACCCTCTCAGGGAGAACCGGCATGATGGCGCTCGGCGACAGAGATCTATCTGCTGCCGCTGGCGGGCCCGATCGCCACGTGCCGGTTCTCCTGACGGAGGTGCTGGAATGGCTCGCTCCGCAGCCAGATGAGGTTGTTGTCGACGGCACATTCGGTGCCGGCGGCTATTCCCGCGCCCTTCTGGAGCGCGGTGCCCGTGTGATCGGTATCGACCGGGATCCGGACGCAATCGCCGGCGGGCAGGAGCTGGTCAAGGAATCCGATGGGCGGCTGACGCTCGTGCCGGGCCAGTTCGCGGATCTTGAGACCCATGCCCGTGACAGCGGTTTTGACGGTGTCGACGGCGTGGTGCTCGATCTTGGTGTGTCATCCATGCAGCTCGACGAAGCTGATCGCGGCTTTTCCTTCATGCGTGACGGACCTCTCGACATGCGCATGGAGCAGGCAGGGCCTTCCGCCGCCGATGTCGTCAACGAGTTGCCGGTAAGGGACCTCATCCGGATCATCGGTCTTCTGGGGGAAGAAAAACGGGCGACGTCCGTGGCGCATGCCATCGACAATGCCCGCAAGGAAAAGCCCTTCAGCCGGACGGTCGAACTGGCGAACCTGATCGAGAAGGTGCTCGGCCGGTCTCCCAAGAAGGCCCAGATCCATCCCGCGACCCGCACCTTCCAGGCGCTCCGCATCTATGTGAATGGCGAATTGCATCAGGCGGCAAGGGCGCTGGGCGCGGCAGAGCGCATCCTGAAGCCGGGCGGGCGCCTGGTTCTGGTGAGTTTCCATTCCCTGGAAGACCGGATCGTCAAGCGGTTCTTCCAGGATCGTACAAAGACCCGTGGTGGCGGGTCGCGTCACATGCCGGAGGAAGAGGTTCCGCCGGCAACTTTCGAATTGCTCACGCGCAAGGCGGTCGAGGCCGCTGCTGCTGAGACAAACAACAATCCGCGGGCGCGGTCCGCAAAGCTTCGGGCCGGGCGGCGGACCGAAGCGGCGGCGCGCGAACTGGACATCCATCAGGCGGGTGTGCCGCGTCTTGCGGATTTTCACGGACTAGGGGGCTGAAATGGTTCGAACACTGAACATCCTCTTCATCCTGGCGGTCGTGATCGGCGCCGCGACTGTCTATGACATGAAGCTGGCCGCGACGAAATCCGCGGAGAAGGTTGCCGAGCTGCAGCAGCAGATCGACGAAGAGCGCGACGCCATCCGGCACCTCAAGGCCGAATGGAGCCTTCTCAACAAGCCGGACCGGCTGCAGACCCTGGTCGAACGCTACAATGATTATCTCCTGCTGGAGCCTTTGGACGTGAAACAGATCGTGACACCGGAAGATCTGCCGGCCCGGCCGGTGATGCTGGAGCCGATCGGCGGAAATCAGATAGGCGGCTATGCCGGCGCCCCGTCGGTCATTCAGTGAGGAACCGGTCATGACCTTGGCAAGTGAACCGGCAAGCTTCCTTCAGGTGCGGCGTGCGCAGCCGCGGGTCTCCCGCAGCTCCGTCTCCTCCAGCGCGGTAAAGTCCCGCGTCTATGTGGCGATGCTTGCCTTCGCCTTTGTCTATGTCGCCATTGCCGGCCGGCTGGTGATGCTGGCGCAGATGGAAGAGGAGCCCTCGCGTGCCTGGATTTCGGCGCAGGATTCCGTGTCGGCTTCGCGCCCGGACCTGCTCGACCGCAACGGCGAGATCCTCGCCACCGATATCAAGACCGCCTCGCTCTACGCGGAGCCGCGCAAGATCATCGACGTCGACGAGGCCGTGGAAGGCCTGATCCGGATCGTGCCGGATCTCGACCGGAGCCTCGTTCGCCGCCGCCTGGAAAGCGGTGCCGGTTTCGTCTGGCTGAAGCGCGAAATGACGCCTCAGCAGGCCGAACGGGTTCATAATCTCGGACTGCCGGGCGTCGGCTTCCTGTCGGAAAACCAGCGGTTCTATCCGGGTGGGCCGACGGCGGGCCACATCGTCGGCTCGGTCAATGTCGACAATCAGGGTTTGGCCGGGATCGAGAAATACATCGACGATGCCTGGCTGTCGGATCTGCGCAATCTCGGCTTTACGGCTGACCGCACCATGGAGCCGGTCCGGCTTTCCCTCGATCTGCGCGTTCAGCATGTCGTGCGCGATGAACTCGTCAAGGCGATGGAGCGCTATCGCGCTATTGCCGCTGCCGGCATCGTTCTGGACGCAAAGACCGGTGAAGTCGTCGCCATGTCGTCGCTGCCCGACTACGATCCCAACGACCGCGCCCAGGCGCTGGAAAAGGACCGTCTCAACCGGGCGACCGGCGGCGTCTTCGAAATGGGTTCGGTGTTCAAGACCTTTACCACCGCCATGGCGCTGGATTCGGGCGCCGTGTCCATCAACGACAGCTTCGATGCCACGCGGCCGATTCGGGCAGGCGGGCGCACGATTTCGGATTTCCACGGCAAACACCGGATTCTTTCCGTGCCGGAAATCTTCATCTATTCTTCGAACATCGGCACGGCGAAGATGATGCTCGCGACCGGCATCGCCCGTCAGCAGGACTTCATGAAGCGCCTGCACCTGACCGATCGCCTGGTGACGGAACTGCCGGAGAACGCTGCGCCGCTGCTGCCGCAGAAATGGAATGAGCTGGCGGCAATGACCATCTCCTTCGGCCACGGCATTTCGGTGACACCGATGCAGACTGCCGTCGCTACCGCTGCACTTGTCAACGGTGGCATGCTTCTGCCGCCGACCTTTCTGCCGCGCAGTCAGGAAGATGTGCAAAGCCTTGGAAAACAGGTCGTTTCACCGGAAACCAGCCGCATGATGCGCTATCTCTTCCGGCTGAATGTTCTGTCCGGCTCCGGCCGCCGCGCAGACGTGCCGGGCTACACGGTCGGCGGCAAGACCGGTACGGCGGAAAAGATCGAGAACGGCCGCTATGTCAGCAACAAGCGCCGCAATTCGTTCCTGTCCGCGTTCCCGATGGACGATCCGCGCTATGTGGTTCTGGTGGTTCTGGACGAACCGAAGTCGGAAAAGGAAGGCGTCGGTGCAACGGCCGGTCTCAACGCCGCTCCCGTTGTCGGATCGATCGTTCGCCGGTCCGCTCCGATGCTCGGTGTCATGCCGCGTTTCGGCAAAGGGGATGAACCGATCGAGATTTCCTATTAAGGAGAGAGATTCGAAGCCTTGAGCACCGGCGGGGTCGCAGCCGAAATCCGGGTTCAAACAAGCTTCAGGAATGACGACGCACAACCGGATGATCGGGTGAAATGGATCTTGAATACATTGCCGCCGGCCTAGACCTGCCAGATGCGGCCAAGGGGCTCAAAATATCGGGGCTGACCGCGGACAGCCGCAAGGTACAGCCAGGATATCTCTTTGCCGCCTTCAAGGGCGCTTCCGTCGACGGGACACAGTTTGCCCCGGGCGCAACAGCGGCCGGGGCCGTTGCCATTCTATGTGCCGATGACGCGGTTGAAGCCGTGCGCGCTGCCTGTCCCGAAAAGGTCGCGGTGATCGGGGCTCATGAGCCGCGCCAGGCTTTCTCCTTCATGGCCGCAAGGTTTTACGGCGCCCAGCCGGACACGATTGTTGCCGTCACCGGAACGGCAGGCAAGACGTCCGTCGCCCATTTTACCCGCCAGATCTTTCAGGCGGCCGGCCACCCGGCTGCAAGCCTCGGTACGCTTGGCGTGGTCAAGCCGGACGGATCCAGCTACGGCGGCCTGACGACGCCGGACCCGGTCGCTCTGCACAAGCTGCTCGCCGGGCTCGAAGAAGAAGGCATCAATCACGCCGCCATGGAGGCGTCCTCACACGGTCTCGATCAGTACCGGCTCGACGGGGTGCGCCTGACGGCTGCTGCCTTCACCAATCTCGGCCGCGACCACATGGACTATCATCCGACGATCGAGGACTACCTGCGCGCCAAGCTGCGGCTCTTCGCCGTGCTGCTGCCGGCCGGCGGCACCGTGGTCTACGACCCGGGTGAAAAATATACCGATCATGTCTTGGCCGTCGCTCAGGAACGCCGTCTGCCGGTGCTGACAGTCGGCGAAACCGGCCGCGACCTGACGCTGACCGGATTGAAGCCTGTCGGCGCCGGTCAGGAGCTGACGATCCAGACCAAGCGCGGCGAATACAGGGTTACCCTGCCGCTGATCGGACGCTTCCAGGTGTCCAACGCTCTCATCGCGGCAGGTCTTGCCATAGCCGCCGGCATCGATACGGGAACGGCGCTCAGGGCCCTTGAGAACCTGAAAGGTGCTCCGGGCCGGCTGGAGCTGGCCGGCAAGACGCCGAAGGGCGGTCTGGTCTTTGTCGACTATGCCCATAAGCCGGATGCGCTCGACAATGCGCTGGCGGCTCTGAAACCCTTTGCAAGCGGCAAGCTCTCCGTCGTCATCGGAGCGGGCGGCGACCGGGACCCGGGAAAGCGCGAGTTGATGGGGGCCGCTGCCGCCCGGCATGCGGATCTGGTCATCGTCACCGACGACAATCCGCGCTCGGAAGACCCGGCGACCATCCGCAAGGCCGTTTTGAGCGGTGCGCCGGACGCGCTTGAGATCGGTGACCGCTATGATGCGATTGCCGAGGGTGTCCGCCGCCTCGGCCACGGCGATATCCTGTGTGTAGCCGGAAAAGGCCACGAAACGGGCCAGATTGTTGGCGACACAGTGATTCCCTTTTCCGATCACGAAGCCGTTAAGCGCGCGATCAGCCTTGAAGGAAACACATGAGCGAGCCGCTTTGGACCCTGGACGCCTTTGTGGAAGCTGCCGGTGGCAGCTCCAAAGGCGACGTTGGCGCTGAGGTCACCGGAATATCGATCGACAGCCGCAGCCTGGAGCCTGGCGATGCCTTCATCGCCATCAAGGGTGACCGGCTGGATGGGCATGATTATGTCGCTGCCGCGCTCCAAGCCGGTGCCTCGCTTGCCCTTGTTGCCGGGGATCGCCTGGCGAATCTGCCCGAAGACGGACGCTACGTGGTTGTCGACGACCCGCTGGAAGCCATGCGCAGGCTTGGCATTGCCGCGCGGGCGCGGACGAATGCCCGCATCGTCGCGGTTACGGGGTCCGTCGGCAAGACCGGCACCAAGGAAGCGCTGCGGTTGTCACTGGCGCCATCGGGCAAGGTGCATGCCTCTGTTGCTTCCTTCAACAACCACTGGGGCGTGCCGCTGACGCTGGCGCGCATGCCGGCGGATACGGATTACGGTGTCTTTGAAATCGGCATGAACCATGCCGGCGAGATCTCGCCGCTTGTGAAGATGGTGCGCCCGCATGCGGCCATCATCACCACCGTGCAACCGGTGCATCTGGAATTCTTCGACAGCGTCGAACAGATCGCCAAGGCCAAGGCGGAGATCTTCGACGGGCTGGAGCCAGGCGGCGTCGCTATCCTCAACAAGGACAATCTCCAGTTCGACCTCCTGAAGTTCCTGGCCGCGACCGCCGGTGTATCGAAGATCCACACCTTCGGGGAAGATCCGACCGCGGACAGTCACGTCGAGAAAGCCGTAAGCTATCCGGCCGGCTCCAGTGTCGATGCTGTCATTCTGGGTCAGGAGATGACCTACAAGATCGGGGCTGCGGGCAAGCATCAGGTAAAGAACAGCCTCGCGGTTCTGACCGCTGTCGTTGTTCTCGGTGCGGATCTCGCCAAGGCGGGCCTCGCGCTCGACACGATGCGCGCGCCCAGGGGCCGCGGCGAGGTAACTCGGCTGCCCATGCAGAAGGGTGAGCTCAACCTGATCGATGAAAGCTACAACGCCAATCCGGCCTCCATGCGGGCGGCGCTCTCGGTCCTTGGCGAAGCACCGGTTACGCGTCCGGGCCGCCGCGTCGCCGTGATCGGCGACATGCGGGAACTTGGAACCGATGCCGACCGGTTGCACGCGGAACTCATAAAGCCGATCACCGAGGCCGATATCGATGCGGTCTATTGTGCCGGCCCGCATATGCACGCGCTGTGGAAGCAGCTTCCGCACGATCTGCGCGGCCATTACTGCGAAGACGCAAAAGATCTGGAAGACGTGCTTTTGGGCGACGTACGGGCCGGCGATGTTGTTATGATCAAGGGATCGCTCGGAACCCGTATGGGCCCGCTTGTCGAGGCCTTGAAAAGAGAATATCCGCCTGCGGACGACACCGCGGCGGCATAAGGGGCATTGTATGTTTTACTTTTTGGGGCAATTCGCGGAGCAGATTTCGGCACTGAACGTGTTCCGCTACATCACGTTCCGGACGGGCGGTGCGATCATGACCGCGCTGTTTTTTGTTTTCCTGTTCGGGCCGAAGATCATCGCCAGCTTGCGCATCCGCCAGGGGCACGGCCAGCCGATCCGCGCAGACGGCCCGGAAAGTCATCTGCTCAAAAAGGGCACTCCCACAATGGGCGGCCTGATGATCCTCTCCGGTGCGCTCGTCGCGGCGCTGCTGTGGTCGGATCTCTCCAATCCTTACGTCTGGGTGGTCATTGGCGTCACGCTCGGGTTTGGCGGCATCGGCTTTTATGATGACTATCTGAAGGTGACCAAGTCCTCGCACAAAGGCTTCGGCGGCAAGGCCCGGCTCGGTCTGGAATTCCTGATCGCCGCCACAGCCGCTTTTGCCGTCACCCTGCTGGACGGGTCTGCCTCCTCCGAAGCGATCACCTTTCCCTTCATCAAGGATTTCACACTCAATCTCGGCCTGGTGTTCATTCCGTTTGCCGCCTTCGTCATGGTGGGTGCTGGCAATGCGGTGAACCTGACCGACGGTCTCGACGGTCTTGCCATCGTTCCGGTGATGATCGCCTGCGCTTCCTTCGGCCTGATCGCCTATCTTTCCGGCAACGCGGTCTTTGCCAGCTACCTGCAGATCCATCATGTCGCCGGCACGGGCGAACTGGCCGTTATCTGCGGCGCGGTGATCGGTGCAGGTCTCGGTTTCCTCTGGTTCAATGCCCCGCCTGCCGCCATTTTCATGGGCGACACCGGCTCGCTTGCCCTTGGTGGCATGATCGGTGCCATCGCGGTCGCCACCAAGCATGAGATCGTACTTGCCATTATCGGCGGTCTCTTCGTGCTCGAAGCCGTCTCCGTGATCGTGCAGGTCTTTTCCTACAAGCTTACCGGCAAGCGCGTCTTCCGAATGGCGCCGATCCACCACCATTTCGAGATCATGGGCTGGACGGAAAGTCAGGTCGTGATCCGCTTCTGGATCATTTCCGTCGTTCTCGCCCTTCTCGGCCTCGCCACGCTGAAGCTGAGGTGAGTGCATGATCCCTGTCACCACATTCGAGAACAGGAGGGTCGCGCTCTTTGGCCTTGGCGGGTCGGGGATGGCGACCGCGCGCGCGCTGAAAGCAGGCGGCGCCGATGTGGTGTGTTTCGACGATAGCGAAGCGCGGGTCTCGCAGGCCGAAAGCGAAGGCCTCAGGACGCAGAACCTGCGCGAGCTCGACTGGTCCGACGTTGCTGCCCTGGTGCTGGCGCCCGGCGTGCCGCTGACCCATCCGGTGCCGCACTGGTCGGTGGATCTGGCCCGCGACGCCGGTGTCGAGATCGTCGGTGATGTCGAGCTCTTCTGCCGCGAACGGCGCAAGCAGTGCTCTGCGGCGCCTCTGATCGCGATCACTGGCACAAACGGCAAATCGACCACAACGGCGCTTATCGCTCATCTCCTGAAGGAGCTTGGTCGCGACGTCCAGATGGGCGGCAATATCGGCACGCCGGTTCTGGAACTGGAGCCGCTGCAGCCCGGCCGCCACTATGTGGTGGAATGCTCCTCCTACCAGATCGACCTGGCACCGACGCTCGATGCGACCGTCGGCATACACATGAACCTCTCGCCCGATCATCTCGACCGGCATGGGTCGATGGAAAACTACGCCGCCATCAAGGAACGGCTGGTGGCCGGGGCCAAGGTTGCCGTCGTCGGGGTCGACGACCGCCTGTCCTCTGCCATGGCCGACCGGCTGGAACTGGCGCGCAAGCCCGTCTGCCGGATCGCGGGCGAAAAGGAACTCACCAACGGCATCTATGCCCGCCATGGCCACTTGATCGAAGCCCGCGATGGGGCGCAGGCCGAGGTGGCCCTGCTTGGCGGCATCGACAGCCTGCGCGGCGATCACAACGGCCAGAATGCGGCCGCCGCTTTTGCCGCCCTCCGGGCGCTGGAACTGCCGGTGGCGAAGATCGCAGCGGCTATGAAAACCTTCCCGGGCCTGCATCACCGCATGGAAGTGGTGGCCAAGCAGGGGCGGGTGCTTTTCATCAACGATTCCAAGGCGACCAACGCGGATGCCGCCGCGCGGGCCCTCGCCAGCTTCGAGCGGATCTACTGGATTGCCGGGGGCCGGGCCAAGGCGGGCGGAATTTCCTCGCTGGACGAATATTTCCCGAAGATCGCCAAAACCTTCCTGATCGGCGAAGCCGCCCAGGAGTTTTCCAAGACGCTGGAAAACCGCGTGCCCTTCAAGATAAGCGGCACCTTGGTGCAGGCGGTCAAGGATGCTGCGGCGGAGGCGGCCGAAGACGGGGCCGAGGAAATCGCCATCCTGCTCTCGCCAGCCTGTGCAAGCTTCGATCAATTCCCGAACTTTGAACTGCGGGGCGCTGCTTTTGTAGATGCGGTGCGTGCCTTGCCTGATGCTGAAAACACTCAGGAGGAGGTAGCGTAAGATGGTATCGCGCGCCGATCGCAGCCGCTTTGCCGAATGGCTCTGGACCGTGGACCACTATCTTTTGGCCGCCTTCAGCCTGCTGATGGTCGGCGGCGTGGTCCTGTCTTTCGCGGCGAGCCCTCCGGTGGCCGAGCGTATCGGCGTCGAGACCTTCTACTTTGTCAAGCGTCAGGCCATGTTCCTGATACCGGCGCTCGCCATCATGCTGGCGGGATCGCTGATGACGCCGCGCATGGTGCGCCGGGCCGCGCTGATCGTCTTCGTCGTCGCACTGTTACTGATGGTCGCGACACTCTTCGTCGGCTTTGAGGCCAAGGGCGCACGGCGCTGGATTTATCTCGCTGGTTTCTCGATGCAGCCTTCGGAATTCCTGAAACCCGCCTTCGTCGTTCTGATCGCGTTCCTGCTGTCGGAAAGCGGCCGCCGGCGCGAGGTTCCGGGCGTCCTTTTTTCCTTCGTCCTCTTTTCCATCTGTGCCGCGCTGCTCGTCGCCCAGCCTGACTTCGGCCAGACGATGCTTCTGGGGCTGGTCTGGGCGGGACTGTTCTTCCTGAACGGCATTTCCTGGCTCATCATCATGGCGCTCGGACTGATCGGCATTGTCGGCCTCTTTGCCGCCTATGCCTTCCTGCCCCACGTGACAAACCGCGTCGACAGGTTCCTGGATCCGAGTTCCGGCGACACCTTCCAGATCGACACCGCCAAGGATTCGTTTCTGGCCGGCGGCTGGCTGGGACGCGGTCCGGGCGAGGGGACCGTGAAGCGCATCCTGCCTGACAGCCACACCGACTTCATCTTTGCGGTGGTCGGCGAGGAATTCGGCGTTATTGCCTGCCTGCTGCTGGTGTCGGTCTTCGCCTTCATCGTGCTGCGTGGCCTGCGCCACGCCGGGCGCGACCAGGATGCCTTCAGCCGCCTGGCGACCGCCGGTCTGACTGTGCTCTTCGGCCTGCAGGCGACGATCAATCTCGCCGTGAACCTGCATCTGATGCCGTCCAAGGGCATGACGCTGCCCTTCATTTCCTATGGCGGCTCATCGCTGCTTTCTTCCGCCATGACGGCCGGCGCTATCCTGGCGCTCACCCGCAGGCGGCCCCAGCCGTCGCGCGGTGACGTGGTCACCGTCAGCCGGTTGTCACCCTCTTCGTTGATGTAAGGCCAAAAGCCGATCCATGAGCAAAACAGTTCTTTTGACGGCCGGCGGTACAGGCGGCCACCTATTTCCCGCACAGGCACTTGCCAGCGAATTGAACCGTCGCGGCTGGACCGTGGAGCTGGCAACGGACGAGCGCGCCGACAAATACGGCACCGCCTTTCCGGCCCGCAAGGTGCACATCATTGCGTCGGAAACCATCCGCGGCCGCAATCCGCTGCTGCTCGCCAAGACCGCGCTCCGGCTGTTTTTCGGCACACTGCAGGCGCGCAAGGTCATCAAGACCCTGAAGCCGGACGTGGTCGCGGGCTTTGGCGGCTACCCGACCTTTCCGCCAATGTTCGCCGCCCGCCTGACCGGCACGCCGTCGGTCCTGCACGAGGCCAACGGCGTCATGGGCCGTGCGAACCGGATGCTGGCCAAGGGCGTCACCGCCATTGCCACCAGCGTGCCCATTGAAGGCCTGCCGGATGACTTCACAGCGAAGCTGACCGAGACCGGCAATCCGGTCCGGGATGCAGTGCTTGAGGCCGCGGAACTGCCCTACGACGCGCCCCGCGCCGGTGGTGACTTTCGGCTGCTGGTCTTCGGCGGGTCCCAGGGGGCCAGGTTCTTTTCCGATCTCGTGCCGCCGGCTGTCGAAAAACTGCCCACCGAGATCCGAGTACGTCTGCGCATCGTTCAGCAGTGCCGGCCGGAAGACATGGAACGGGTGCAGGAAATCTACAAGGGCCTCGGTGTTCAGGCTGAATGCGCCCCCTTCTTCCAGGACATGCCCCAGCGCATCGCCCAGGCTCACCTGGTGTTCTGCCGCTCGGGCGCGTCCTCCGTCAGCGAACTCAGCGTGCTCGGACGCCCGTCGATCCTGGTGCCGCTTCCGGGCGCTATTGACCAGGACCAGGCGGCAAATGCCAAGGTTCTGGAAAAGGTTGGCGGAGCCTGGCCGATCCGCCAGGTGGATATGCATCCGGAGCGGCTCGCCAAGGAAATCACAAGGTTCATGAACGCACCGGAGATGCTCGGTGAAGCGGCGCACAATGCGCGCAGCGTCGCCCGGCCGGACGCGGTGAAAAGACTTGCCGACCTCGTCGAGAAGGTCGCTTTGAAACAAGGAGAACGGCCATGAAGATGCCGCAGGATATCGGCCCGGTTCATTTCGTCGGCATCGGCGGCATCGGCATGAGCGGTATTGCCGAAGTGCTGAAGACCCTCGGCTACACGGTTCAGGGCTCGGACATGGCGGAGAATGCCAACGTGCAGCGCCTGCGCGACAACGGGATCAAGGTCACGGTCGGTCATGCGGCCGAAAACCTGGGCGATGCCGAGGTTCTGGTGGTCTCGTCCGCGATCAAGAAGGACAATCCGGAGCTGGTCGCCGCGCGAGAGAAGCTGATCCCGGTGGTGCGCCGGGCGGAGATGCTGGCCGAGCTGATGCGCTTCAAGCAGGCGATTGCGATTGGCGGGACCCACGGCAAGACAACCACCACCTCCATGGTGGCGGCCCTACTGGATGCCGGCGGCCTTGATCCCACGGTCATCAACGGCGGTATCATCAACGCCTATGGTACCAATGCCCGCATGGGCGAGGGCGACTGGATGGTGGTGGAAGCCGACGAGAGCGATGGCACCTTCGTCAAGCTTCCGGCGGATATCGCCATCGTCACCAACATCGATCCGGAACATCTCGACCATTACGGCGACTTCAACGGCGTCCGCGCCGCCTTCCGCCAGTTCGTGGAGAACGTGCCCTTCTACGGTTTTGCCGTGATGTGCCTTGACCATCCGGAAGTGCAGACCATGATCGGCACCATCGAGGACCGGCGCGTCATCAGCTACGGCGCCAACCCGCAGGCCGATGTGCGCTTTACCGATGTCTCCATGGACGGTGGCAAATCGATCTTTTCCGTCACGCTGCGCGACCGGCGCAGTCAGGAGGTGATCGAGCTCAAGGATCTTGTGCTGCCGATGCCTGGACTGCACAATGTTTCCAACGCAACGGCTGCCATCGCGGTTGCCTCGCAGCTCGGCGTCGAACCGGAGGCGCTGCGCAAGGGGCTTGCTGCCTTCGGCGGCGTCAAGCGGCGCTTCACCCACACCGGCACGGTGAACGGCGTGCAGGTCTTCGACGACTACGGTCATCACCCGGTGGAGATCAAGGCGGTGCTGCATGCCGCGCGCGAATCCACCAAGGGCAAGGTGATCGCCGTGATGCAGCCGCACCGCTACACGCGCCTGCATAGCCTCTTCGACGATTTCTCCAACTGTTTCAACGATGCCGATGCGGTGATCATCGCGCCGGTCTATGCGGCGGGCGAACAGCCGATCGAGGGCGCAAGCCATGGCGATCTCGTCTCGGGCATGAAGACCCGCGGTCACCGGAACGTACGCACGATTGAGGGACCGGAAGAGCTTCCGGCAATCGTCAAGGAGCTGGCCGAACCGGGCGATTTCGTCGTCTGCTTGGGCGCCGGCAACATCACGCAGTGGGCTTACGCCCTGCCGAAGCAGCTCGAAGAACTTTAAGGGGAGGTCGCATGGAGTTCCCCGATCTGCTGGAGACGCATCCGGAGCTGAAGGACGGCATCCGCGGCAAGCTGACGGTCAACCAGCCGCTATCGGCGGTGACCTGGTTCCGTACCGGCGGCCCGGCGCAGCTGATGTACCAGCCTGCGGACGAAGACGACCTGTCGGCCTTCCTGAAGAAGCTGCCGAAGGACATTCCCGTTCTTCCCGTCGGCCTCGGCTCCAACCTCCTGATCCGCGATGGCGGTCTGGAAGGTGTCGTCGTGCGTCTCAGTGCCAAGGGCTTCAGCGCCATCGAGGAAATCGGAGGCAACCGCTTGAAGGCAGGGGCTGCGGTGCCGGACAAGCGCCTGGCAGAGGCAGCCGCCAATGCCGGCCTTGGCGGCTTTGCGTTCTACACAGGCATTCCCGGCGGCCTTGGCGGGGCCCTGCGCATGAATGCGGGCGCCCATGGCACGGAAACCCGCGAGCGCATGGTGGAGCTCACCGCAATCGACCGGGACGGCAACCGCCATGTCCTCGCCAATGCCGACATGGACTATGCCTACCGCCACTCGGGCGCTTCCAGGGATCTGATCTTTACCTCCGCGGTGTTTGAGGGCGTGCCACAGGACGAGGCTTCCATACGCCAGGAAATGGCCGATGTGGTTGCGCACCGGGAGAAGGCTCAACCGATTCGCGAAAAGACGGGCGGTTCGACGTTCAAGAACCCGTCCGGCACCTCCGCCTGGAAGGAAGTCGATGCGGCCGGTTGCCGAGGCCTGACCGTCGGCGGGGCGCAGATGTCGGAAATGCACTGCAATTTCATGATCAACACCGGTACGGCCACAGGGCACGACCTGGAGCTGCTGGGCGAGACCGTGCGGGCACGGGTGCTCGCCCATAGCGGCATCCGTCTGGAATGGGAAATCAAGCGCCTCGGCCGCTTCGGCGCAGAGGGAGCGGTCGCGCCGTTTCTGGGGCAAGCAGGGGAGGCCGCTTAATATGGCTGCAAAACATGTCGCCGTCCTGATGGGTGGATGGGTGAACGAACGTCCTGTCAGCCTTGCCAGCGGCAAGGGCTGCGCGGATGCGCTGGAAGAAGCCGGTTATCGGGTGAGTCGCGTCGATGTCGACCGCGACATCTCGGCTGTTCTTAAGAACCTGAAGCCGGATGTGGTCTTCAACGCCCTGCACGGTCCCTTCGGCGAGGATGGTTGCGTTCAGGGAATTTTAGAAGTTCTTAACATTCCTTACACCCACTCCGGCGTCATGGCATCAAGCCTTGCCATGAATAAAGTGAAGGCAAAAGCGGTGATGGCGGCAGCCGGAATTCCGGTTGCCGAGCACCTGATCGTTAACCGCCACGAGATCGGGCGGGATCATCCGATGGCGCCGCCCTACGTGCTCAAGCCCATCAACGAGGGGTCGAGCTTCGGGGTGCTGATTGTCAAGGAAGATCAAGAGTTTCCGCCTCAGGAACTGGGCCGGGCCGACTGGCCGTACCCGGACGTTCTCATGTGCGAAAAGTTTATTCGCGGGCGCGAACTCACCTGCGGCGTCATGAACGACACCGCCCTTGGGGTCATCGACATCGTGCCGTTGGGTCATGGCTTTTACGATTACGATGCAAAATATGCACAAGGCGGTTCAAAACACATTCTTCCTGCAAAAATTTCACCGATTGTTTACCAAACCGTAGAGACACTAGCGGTTAAGGCGCATCAGGCTTTGGGTTGCCGCGGTGTTTCGCGGGCTGACTTCCGATTCGACGAGAAAGAAGACGGAACCGGAACCCTGATTTGCCTAGAAGTGAACACGCAGCCAGGCATGACGCCGACTTCCCTTGTGCCCGAAATGGCGGCTCACAAGGGGATGAGTTTCAAGGACCTGGTCAGTTGGATGGTTGAGGACGCGAGTTGCTGTCGTTAGGTCGCAAACACTTTCGGGACGCTTTGACCCCGTTGGAAGCCGAGCTGGCTCCGCGCGGGCGCGGCGTATCGCGTTTGCACCGCCAGCCCGTCTGGCGCAAGGCGGGCCGCCTTGCCGAACTTCCCCAGTGGGCAGGCTCAGCTGCAGCGCTGGGTTTCTTAACCTTAACGATTGGTTATGGAATAGTCATAGGGGGGCATGGCCGTCTCGTTGCCGACAGCCTTCTTTCCGCAGCCGGCTTCGGCATCGAAGCCGTCAAGCTTTCCGGCCAGCGTGAAATCGACGAATTCCAGATCCTCGAGGCGCTCGAGATCCATGAGGGATCTTCGCTGGCGTTGTTCGACGTTGAAAGTGCCCGCGAACGCCTCAACCAGATGGCCTGGGTGAAGAATGCGTCCGTGATGAAGCTCTATCCGAGCACGCTGCAGATCAACATCGAGGAGCGGGTGCCTTACGTGCTCTGGCAGCGCGGCGATCTGGTCTCGATCGTCAACGAAGCCGGTGACGTGATCACCGATGAGGTCGACGGGCGCTACGCCAACCTGCTGCTGGTCGTGAACCATGGCGCGCATCGCCGGGCATCGGAAATCAACACGGCGCTGGAAAAGGTTCCGGCTCTGCGCCCGCGCGTGCGCGCCGCGTTCCTCATCAGCGACCGCCGCTGGGACCTGCAGCTTGAAAACGGCATTTCCGTGCGCCTGCCTGAAGAAAATATCGACGCGGCTCTGGCCGACCTGGTGAAAATGGATGAAGACAACGGGCTCCTGTCCCGGGATATCGTGGCGATCGACATGCGGCTGGGGGACCGGGTGACCGTGCGCCTTACCGATGAAGCCACCGAGCAACGCAAGGTGATGACCGGCGGCAAGGGTTCCTCGGCCAAGAAGGAGCGCGATACATGAGCCGCTCCGACAAAAGCCTTTACCTGCCGAAGATGCGGCCGCTGCCGAGCCGCCGCGCGGTCATCATGTCGGTGCTCGACGTCGGCTCGACCAAGGTCTGCTGCCTGATCGCCAAGCTGGTGCCGCAGGAAGAGAAGTCGATCCTCTCCAGCCGCTCCCACAAGGTGGAAGTTCTCGGCTACGGCTACCAGCGCTCGCGCGGTATCAAGTCCGGCGTCGTCGTCGACATGGACGCGGCCGAGCAGGCGATCCGCCTGGCCGTCGACAGCGCCGAGCGCATGGCCGGCGTGACGGTGGAATCCCTGATTGCCAACATCAGCTGTGGCCGTCTGCAGAGCGAGATCTACAGCGCCGGTGTGCCGCTGGCCGGCGACAGCGTTTCGGAAGCCGATATCCAGCGGGTTCTTTCCGCCGGATCCAGCCACTCCGTTACCGAGGGCCGGGCCGTCACCCATGCCCTGCCGATCTCCTATTCGCTGGACGGAAGCCGCGGCATTCGCGATCCGCGCGGCATGATGGGCCACAAGCTCGGTGTCGACATGCAGGTGGTGACCGCGGAAATTCCGCCGGTGCGCAACCTCGAACTCTGCATCAACCGCGGACACCTCCATGTGGAGACCATGGTGGCGACACCCTTCGCCAGCGGCCTGTCGACGATCGTCGACGATGAAGCCGAGCTGGGCGTTGCCTGCATCGACATGGGCGGCGGCACCACGACGCTGTCGGTCTTTGTCGACGGCAACATGGTGCATCTCGATGCGATCGCGGTTGGTGGCAATCACGTCACCACCGATATCGCCCGCGCATTCGCGACCCGTCTGCAGGACGCGGAGCGCCTGAAAACCCTTTACGGCTCGCCGCTGGCTTCCAGCGCGGACGATCGTGATCTTCTCACGGTGCCGCCGCTGGAAAGCGACAGCGACCTGCCGAACCAGATTCCGCGCTCGGCGCTGACCCGGGTCATCCGGCCGCGCGTGGAAGAAATCCTTGAACTTGTGAGAGATCGGCTGACGGCGTCCGGCTTTGCCGGGCGTGTAGGCAAGCAGATCGTTCTGACCGGGGGTGCAAGTCAGCTCACGGGTTTGGGAGAAGTTGCGCGTCACATCCTGGGGCGCAACGTCCGTCTTGGCCGGCCTCTGGGTGTCGCCGGTCTTCCCGAGGCCGCCAAAGGTCCGGCTTTTGCCGCCGCTGTCGGTCTCTTGATTTATCCGCAGGTCGCGCAGATCGAGCAGTTCGAGCACAAGAACCGGAGATCTGGGTGGGGCGGGCAATCTGGTTACCTGGCCCGTGTGGGCCAGTGGATCAGGGAAAGCTTCTGACGACATGAGCCAAGAAGACGACAGACAGGAATTGGAGCTGCCAGCGATGGCAGAGGAACTTAGGGAAGAAGAGGGCGCTCCCGTAGCGGGGGCACCAGTGGGTCGCGAGGAAAATATGACCATCAACCTGAAGATGCCCGACATTCAGGAGCTGAAGCCGCGCATTACGGTCTTCGGCGTCGGCGGCGCGGGCGGAAACGCCGTCAATAACATGATCACTGCAGGCCTCCAGGGGTGCGACTTCGTTTGCGCCAACACGGATGCCCAGGCTCTTGCCATGAACCATTCCGACAGGCTCATCCAGATGGGTGTGGCCGTGACGGAAGGTCTCGGCGCGGGCTCCCAGCCGGAAGTAGGCTCTGCCGCGGCTGAGGAAGTGATCGACGAAATCAACGATCACCTGTCCGGATCGCACATGGTGTTCATCACCGCCGGCATGGGCGGTGGCACCGGCACGGGCGCTGCCCCGGTTATTGCCCGGGCCGCGCGCGAGCAGGGTATACTGACGGTAGGTGTGGTGACCAAACCGTTCCAGTTCGAAGGCGCCCGGCGCATGCGCATCGCAGAATCCGGCATTGAGGAACTGCAGCGCAATGTCGATACGCTGATCGTCATTCCGAACCAGAACCTGTTCCGGATCGCAAATGCCCAGACCACCTTCGCCGATGCCTTCGCAATGGCCGACCAGGTGCTCTATTCCGGTGTTGCCTGCATCACCGACCTGATGGTGAAGGAAGGTCTCATCAACCTCGACTTTGCCGACGTGCGCTCCGTGATGCGCGGTATGGGCAAGGCGATGATGGGCACCGGCGAAGCCAGCGGCGAAAAGCGTGCGCAGCAGGCTGCGGAAGCGGCGATTGCCAATCCGCTGCTCGACGAATCCTCCATGAAGGGTGCCAAGGGCCTGCTGATCTCGATCACCGGCGGCAACGATCTGACATTGTTCGAGGTGGACGAAGCGGCGACCCGCATCCGCGAGGAAGTCGATGCCGACGCCAACATCATTCTGGGCGCGACGTTCGACGAGACCCTCGACGGCCTCATCCGCGTCTCCGTGGTTGCCACCGGCATTGACAGGGAGGAAGCCCTTGCGGCCAACACGTTTCCCGGCCATGCAGCACAGCCTCTGAAGGCCGCAGCACCGGTGGCTCCGGCCCGTACGCCGGAAATCACCACCAGCCGCCCGGCAGCGCTGACCGAAAAGGCCAACGCCGAAGACGCCGCCGCCAAGGCCGTTGCCAACCTGGAGCGGGAACTGGCCATTCCGGACCCGCAGCCGGTGTCTGTGGCCAGCGATCCGGCCGTCGAGATCAAGCGCGTGCAGCCGTCCACCGGCTCGCTTGCCGCCAAGGCTCCGATGATGGATCTGGAAGATGACACGCCTGCTTCGGTCGTTGATGAGGCACCTGTCAGCCAGCCCTACATCCCGCCGGTCGCCGCTGAACACAATCCGGCACCGCGCATGCCGCGCGTTGAGGATTTCCCGCCGATCGCTCAGCGTGAGATCCAGGCCCGCCAGCAGGCCGCAGCCACGGCTCAGCCGCAGGCGGCCGCTCCGAAACCGGCTGCGCCGATGCCGTCCTATGACGAGCACGGTGAAGACGACCGGCGCCCGATGGGTCTGCTGCGCCGTCTGGCCAGCGGCCTGAGCCGCCGGGAAGAGGACGACGAGCACGAACTGGAGGCACCGGTCGCCCGCGCACCGCAGATGCAGCCTGCCCCGCAGGCCGCTCCCCGCGCACCGCAGCAGCGTCCGGCAGCCCATGGTGCGGCCGGTCAGCTGGACAATACCGGCCGTGCAATGCCCAAGCCGGTGAGCGTCACCGAAGATGAACAGTTGGAGATCCCGGCGTTTCTCCGCCGCCAGGCCAACTGATTCCCAACGCGATCTTCTTCCCTGATCGCAGCAGCCCGGAGCGCACGCTCCGGGCTGTTTCCGTTGCGGAATGATTTCCCATGACAATTCAGTGTCTTGTGGGGCTGTGGATCGTTACAAAGCGTAATAAAGCTTTATTTCGCTCCTGCCGGTAACAGGACTATGTTCCCAGCCAACGTGAGATCGTTAAAAGTCCGTATCCAAACTTGGGCAAATCCCGGGCTTTTAGCGGTAGGAATCCGGAAGGGCAGGGGTTATGACCGCACATGTTGACCGACAGACGACTCTGGCCGATCAGGTAACCCTGACCGGTATCGGCGTCCATTCGGGCAAACCCGCCTCGATCACCCTTGTACCCGCCGAAGCTGGTGTGGGGATTGTGTTCACCCGGACCGACCAGGAAAATAGCGCAGAAGTCCCAGCTCTCTGGAACAAGGTGTCGGCAACGGCGCTCTGCACCGTACTCGGCGATCCCTCCAAAGAAGGCGTTGCCACGGTCGAGCACCTGATGGCGGCCCTATTCGGCATGGGCGTCGACAACTTGATCGTAGAGATCGACGGACCGGAAATGCCGGTGATGGACGGCAGCAGCGCGCCGTTCGTGGAAGCAATCGAGCAGGTCGGCCTGAAGCGCCTGGATCGCGGTCGCCGCTATCTGAAGGTCAAGAAGCCGGTGCGCGTCGACACCGGGTCGGCCTGGTGCGAGCTGCACCCCTACAACGGCACCCGGTTCGACATCACCATCGATTTCGACACGCCGCTTATCGGCCGTCAGAAATTCGACTCGGAAATTACCCCGTCTGTGTTCCGCGATGAACTCTCCCGCGCCCGCACCTTCGGCTATGTGAAGGATGTCGAGCAGCTTTGGAAGATGGGTTTTGCACTCGGCTCTTCGCTGGAAAACTCCGTGGCGATTTCAGAAGACAAGGTTCTCAATCCGGAAGGCACCCGCTGGCCGGATGAATTCGCCCGCCACAAGGCGCTCGATGCGGTTGGCGATCTGGCTCTTGCCGGCCTGCCGATCCTGGGTCTCTACCGTTCCTACAAGGGCGGTCACAAGATGAACCATGCGATCCTGGTGAAGCTGTTCGAAGATCCGAGCTCCTTTGAAATTGTCGAATCCCCGGCCTTCCGTCAGGTTGGCCAGGTCGACAAGGGCGGACTTGCCGCTGCGGCAGCTTTCGGGCCGGACGTTTCCTGATATTCTCCGCATCTGGCCGCCGCCTCAGGCGGCCGTTTTGTTTCGGCGGAAATCGGCCTTCTTTTGACCTCGTTGCCATAAAATTGCTCAAAAAAACCGGCAGATGGCGCATGAAGACGTGACGGGGACCGGTGATATCCGCTAAACACTCCTGTCGAAAAAATTAAGAGGCCGCCGGATGTCGGCCTGATGGGCCGCAAGGTCCGGGAGTATAGGCGTGAACGGAATGGATACCGGTTCTGAAACAAGCAGAACCCACCGTATGAAGAACCTTCTGATGCTTGCCGTTCTGGCCGTGCCGCTTGCTCTTGGTGCCTGCAGCAAGAAGGACGATCTGGACGATTTCGCCCTGAACGACACTCCGCCGGAAGTTCTGTTCAACGAAGGGCTGGCCCTTCGCGCGCAAGGCAAGTTGCGCGACTCGACCGAAAAGTTCGAGGAACTCGACAAGCTTTATCCCTATTCGGAATATTCCAAGAAATCCCTGGTCAACCTGGCGTTCCTGAACTACTCGCGCGGCAAGTACACCGAAACGGTGACGGCGGCAAAGCGCTTCGTGACGCTTTATCCGGGCGACGAAGACAGTGCCTACATGCTCTATCTGGCCGGCCAGTCCTATTTCCGCCAAATGCCGGACATCACCCGCGACCAGGCCGTGACGCGCAAGGCCGCAGGGGCTTTCAACGAGTTGATCCAGCGCTACCCGGAAAGCGAATACGTGCCGGATGCGGAGCAGAAACTGCGTATCGTGCATGATCAGCTTGGCGGCAAGGAGATGCAGGTTGGCCGCTACTATCTGGAACGGCGCAATTATGTCGCCGGCATCAATCGCTTCAAGACCGTCGTGATCGACTTTCAGACGACCCGCCACGTGGAAGAAGCCCTATTCCGTCTGACGGAAGCCTACTATGCGCTCGGCGTCGTCAACGAAGCCCAGACCGCGGCAGCGGTTCTCGGTCACAACTATCCGGACAGCCAGTGGTACAAGGATGCCTTCTCGCTCCTGAACAAAGGCGGCTATTCGCCGTCCGAAGACCGGGGCAGCTGGATCAGCCGCGCGTTCAAGCGCGCCTGACGGTCCGGCCGTTCGCCCGGCCTTGCAAATATGAGGTGGACGGCCGAAACAGGCCCTTTCAAGACGGTTCGCTCCTCCTATATTGTGGGCCGCGCCGAACTTTAAGGAGCTTGCCTGCATGCTGGTCGCGCTGTCTATCCGTGACATCGTTCTGATCGACCGTCTTGACCTTGAATTTGCTTCCGGAATGTCGGTTCTGACCGGCGAAACCGGGGCGGGCAAATCCATTCTTCTGGACTCTCTTTCCCTGGCGCTTGGCGCCCGCGGCGATGCGGATCTCGTCCGGCACGGCGAGGCTCAGGGACAGGTGACCGCCGTCTTCGATGTTGCGGCCGATCACCCGGTCCGTGCTTTCCTGAAAGAAAACGATGTCGACGACGACGGCGACATCATCCTGCGCCGTATCCAGACGTCGGATGGCCGCACACGGGCGTTTGTCAACGACCAGCCGGTCAGTGCCGGTCTCCTGCGCCAGGCCGGCGCTTTGCTGGTGGAAATCCATGGCCAGCACGACGACCGTGCTCTCGTCGATCCGGAAAGCCACCGGGCGCTGATCGACGTCTTCGGCGGACTGACGCCGGAGGCCGAGGCCATCGCCCAGGCTTATTCGGCCTACAAGGCGGCCGAGAAGGCCGTGAGCGATCACGAGCGGCGCATCGAGGCGGCCCGCAACGAGGCGGATTTCCTGCGCGCCGCCGTCGACGAACTGTCGCAGCTGAAGCCGCAGGCCGGCGAAGAAGAGCAGCTTGCCGCGCGCCGGACCGACATGATGGCGGTGGAAAAGATTGCGGGCGATCTCAACGAAGCCTTCGAGACCCTCAACGGCTCCACATCGCCGATCCCCGAACTTGCCAGTCTTCTGCGCCGCCTGGAACGCAAGGCCGATCAGGTTCCGGCTCTTCTTGGCCAACCGGTGCGCAGCCTGGCTGAGGCCCTGGACCTCCTTGAAGAAACCCGCGGCGGACTGGAAAGTGCTCTGCGCCAGACCGAATACGATCCGCGCGAACTGGAAACCGTCGAGGAGCGCCTGTTTGCCCTGCGCGCCGCCTCGCGGAAATATTCCGTGCCGGTTGATGACCTTGCCGCGCTTTGCGCCAACATGAGCGGCGACCTTGCCGATCTCGATGCCGGAGAAGACAAGCTTGCCGCCCTCGTTTCGGCGGCAGCAAAGGCGCGCGCAGACTATGACCGCAGGGCCGCAATCCTCTCCGACAAACGCCGCAAAACGGCAAAGGCGCTGGAAAAGGCGGTCGAAGCGGAACTGCCGGATCTGAAGCTGGAGCGGGCGAAGTTCATCGTCGAGCTTCAGAGCGATCCGGAAAGCCGAAGCCGCTCCGGCATCGACCAGCTGGAATTCCACGTGCAGACGAACCCGGGCACCAGGCCGGGACCGATGATGAAGGTTGCCTCCGGCGGCGAACTCTCCCGTTTCCTGCTGGCCTTGAAGGTGTCGCTTGCCGACAAGGGCTCGGCGCCGACGCTGGTTTTCGATGAAATCGACACCGGGGTCGGAGGAGCCGTGGCCGAAGCCATCGGCCTGCGTCTTTCCCGGCTAGCGGGCAGCGTCCAGGTGCTCACCGTCACCCATGCGCCGCAAGTGGCGGCCCGGGCGGAAGGTCACTTCCTGATCGCCAAGGAGGCGACGAAAAAAGACCGCGTTGCCACCCGCGTCCAGCGTATCGACGAGGATCACCGCAGCGAGGAAATCGCGCGGATGCTTGCGGGCAGCGTCATTACCGAGGAAGCAAGGGCTGCTGCGCGCAGGCTTTTGACGGCGGCGGAATAATCTCTCTTCAAACTGCAAAAAGGTGGAGCGCCCTCGGCACTCCACCCTTTTGGTCTGGACCTGTGGCCAGTATCAGTTGCCGGGTTCCGGAACCAGCGGGGCCGGCGCCTTTTCAAGGTTCACGTCAGGCACCTTCAATTCGATGCTGACATTGTCGTCCTGGGTGAAATAGCCGTTTGAATAGAGCAGGCCGCCTGCGATCAACGCGACGACCAGGCCACCGGCGATGAACCAGCCGGCACTGCTGCCGGATGACTTTTCGACATAGTGCGTTTCACGATCCTGATAGGCCATTTTGGTCTCCTGAAAGTCTCATACGTTCCAGCGTCATGAAAGCCGCCGGGATGTGCTATGAACGCTTGAGCACTTGATTTGGTTCCGCTATCCGGTTCGAACCGGTATTCAATCCGGCTCAGCCCGCCGTTTCATTTCGTGAAGACACCATGACCGACATTTCCGCAGCCTCGACCGATATTGCCAGCCTCACCCAGGAGGAAGCGCAGGCAGAACTCAAGCGCCTGGCAGCGGAAATCGCCGAGCACGACCGGCGCTATCACCAGGAAGATGCGCCGACGATCTCCGATGCCGATTACGATGCCCTGCGCCGGCGCAACGCGGAAATCGAGGCACGGTTTCCGAATCTCATTCTGGAGGAAAGCCCGTCCAACCAGGTTGGCGCGGCTCCGGCTTCCGGTTTCGGCAAGATCACCCACCGGGTGCCGATGCTGTCTCTGGACAATGCCTTTGCCGATGACGATGTGCGCGACTTTGTCGGCCGGGTGCGGCGGTTCCTCAAATTCGATCCATTGATGGGCGCATTGGCGGTGACCGCCGAGCCGAAGATCGACGGCCTCTCGCTGTCGCTGCGCTACGAGGACGGCACTCTTGTCTATGCCGCGACCCGCGGCGACGGCACGACGGGTGAAAACGTCACGGAGAACGCCAGGACCATTAGAGACATTCCGGCAAAGCTGTCAGGCGAGGTGCCCGATGTCGTCGAGGTGCGCGGCGAGGTCTACATGGCGCACAAGGATTTCCAGGCGTTGAACGAGCGCATGGCGGCCAATGGCGGCAAGATCTTCGCCAATCCGCGCAATGCCGCAGCCGGTTCCCTGCGCCAGCTCAAATCTGAAATCACCGCCTCCAGGCCACTGCGTTTCTTCGCCTATGCCTGGGGCGAGATGAGTGCGATGCCGCAGGACACCCAGTTCGGCATGGTGAAACAGCTGGAAGCGTGGGGGTTCCAGATCAATCCGCTGATGCAGCGCTGCGAGAGCGTGGAAGAACTGCTCGGCGTCTATCACGGCATCGAGGAAAGCCGCGCCCAGCTCGGCTACGATATCGACGGCGTCGTCTACAAGGTCGACCGGCTCGACCTGCAGGAGCGGCTCGGGTTCGTCTCCAGATCTCCCCGCTGGGCGATCGCGCACAAATTTCCGGCCGAGCAGGCCTTTACGATCCTCAACGACATCGAGATCCAGGTCGGCCGCACCGGGGCGCTGACGCCGGTTGCCAAGCTCGAGCCGATTACGGTCGGCGGTGTCGTCGTCTCCAACGCGACGCTGCACAACGAGGACTATATCAAGGGCATCGGCCAGGACGGGGAACCGATCCGTGGCGGCAAGGACCTGCGCGTCGGCGATACGGTCAAGATCCAGCGCGCCGGCGACGTTATCCCGCAAATCGTCGATATCGACCTGGAAAAACGTCCCACCGGCGCCCGGCCGTATGAGTTCCCGACCGTCTGTCCCGCTTGCGGCAGCCATGCCGTGCGCGAGGAAAACGAGAAGACCGGGCGGGTCGATGCCATACGCCGATGCACGGGCGGGCTGATCTGCCCGGCGCAGGCGACCGAGAAGCTGAAGCACTTCGTCTCCCGCAATGCCTTCGACATAGAGGGCTTCGGCGACAAGCAGGTCGACGCCTTCTACAGGGACGGCATGGTGATGGCCCCGGCCGATATCTTCACGCTGGAGGAACGTGACAAGCGCTCGCTCACCAAGCTGCGCAACCGCGAGGGCTGGGGGGCGGTTTCTGCCAAGAACCTCTTCGAGGCCATCGACGCCCGCCGCCAGATCGACCTCCACCGCTTCATCTTCGCCCTCGGCATCCGCCATGTGGGCGAGGGCAACGCCAAACTGCTGGCCCGCGCCTATGGTGCCTGGGAGGCCTTCTACGCGGCCATGAAAGCGGCGCACGACCCCCAGGGAGAGGCGTGGACCGAGCTCAACGACATCGACGGCATCGGCCACATCGTCGCCGAGGCGCTGGCCGAGTTCTTCGCCGAACAGCACAATCTTGATCAGCTTGACGCGCTGCTTCAACAGGTCACTCCGAGGGATGCAGAAAAGATCGATGCTTCCGGTTCGCCCGTCGCCGGCAAGACGGTGGTGTTCACAGGCTCTCTGGAACGCATGACCCGCGATGAGGCGAAGGCCATGGCCGAACGTTTCGGCGCCAAGGTGGCTGGTTCCGTCTCCAAGAAGACGGATCTGGTCGTGGCCGGCCCCGGGGCGGGGTCGAAGCTGAAAAAGGCTCAGGAACTGGAGATCGAGGTGATTTCCGAAGATGATTGGTTCGATTTGGTGGGGGCGTAAGATCCTTTCAGGACATCGCCATTGAACGCGCATTTCGGCAAAGGGGCGAAGCTGGAGGCCAGGATTGACCGATGTTCTGATTTGTGGTGCCGGACCGACCGGCCTTGCCCTTGGCATTGAGCTCGCCCGCCGGGGCATCGAGATCCGTGTGATCGATCGGGATCCGGTTCCTCCGAGCAATCCGCGCGCCTTCGTTTTGAAGCCGTCCACATTGATTGCCGCGGAGCGTATGGGTCTTCTTGAACAGCTGCTCAACGAAGGCGTTCCGGTCGAAGCGATGTCCTATTCCTTTGAAGGCCGGATCCTGGCAACCGCCACATCACCAAGCGAGCGCTGGCCGTGGCATATGAACCTCGGTGAGGACAAGCTGGTGCCGCTGTTGACGGCCCGGCTGGAAGCACTCGGCGTCGTCGTGGAACGGGGGCTCGATCTGACGGGGTTCGCACAGTCGGAAAACGGGATTGAGGCGACGCTCAGGAACCGGGCCGGTCGCGAAGAAACTGTTGAAGCAGGTTGGCTGGCCGCCTGCGACGGCGTTCACAGCACCTTAAGGCAGGGAGCGGGGATTGGCTTTGAAGGACATGAGCGTTCGCTGAACTGGCATGTCCTGGACGTCCAGATCGACGGTTGGCCCTACAAGGACACGCAGGGGATGCTGTTTTTCGATTCCCTCCTTGTCGCGGCATACCGGACCAGGGAAGTCTTCCGGATCTATTCGTTGTCGGCGGACCCGAGCCCGGACAGCTGGGGCCGGATCAGGGATTTCTTCCGCGCGCATCTGCCTTCCGTGCGTTTCGGACCTGCGCTGAACGACACGGCATTCCGAAGCGTGGCTAAACTGGCGGACAGGTTTCGCGAGGGACGCATTTTTCTTGCGGGCGACGCTGCCCATGCCATGTCGCCAAGCGGTGGGATCGGAATGAACAGCGGTATTCAGGATGCGCTCAATCTGGGCTGGAAGCTGGCCGCCGCCGTCAGGGGCGACGCGGGTGAAGCTCTGCTCGACACCTATGAAAGTGAACGGCGCCCGGCTGCGCGGGCGGCGATTGATCTCAGCCAGGGCAACGACGACCTGTTTTCAATTGCCAACCCGGCAGAACGATCCAGAGCGTTCCGGAAATTTGCGGTCAAGCTGTCGCACTACCTGCAAAACGGCGGTACGGGCTATGAGGCCGTTCTGGGAACCTATGCCGAAAGCGTGGCAGTCTCCGGCACCGCACCGGAGTTCGGTCCGGGACCCGGTGAGTTGCTGCCGACCGATGTCCGTGTTTCCCGGGCGGACGGACAATCTTGTTACCTGAGCAGTCAGCTTGCCGGCGTCGCGCAAACCCTTCTTCTGTTTATCGGTGATGGCGGCCTGGAAGCGGAACGGTTGGTCAGGTCGGCAATCGCGCTATGCCAATCGTCGGGGGATCGCCTGTCGCTCCGTGTCCTTGCCAGAAGTGTCGAGGGGGCCGCGGCGCGTACCGTCCTCGGCTATGATCAGACAATCCTCCTGACCGATCTCGAGTTGAAAGCTCATAACCGCCTCGGCGTGATCGAGCGCTGCGCCATGTGGGTACGCCCAGACGGACGCATCGGGACACGCCAGGACGATGCTGCAGACATCGCCGGCGTGCAGGGTGTTCTCAGCGCCGCGCTGCCGGGGCTTGGCTGCCTCAGGCCGGAATGACTCTGTAGTGGCTGGAAAACAGCAATATTTTCCCCACGAAATCGGCCAATCCCGCCTCGTCAGCGCCGCTTTGTTGCTATATTGTTCTCAAAACAAGCGCTTGAGACCGGACCAGTAAACCATGACCGACCCGGACGGGTACGACGATCCATTTGACGATCCCTTTCAGCCGATCGGAACGCGGGCCGAGCCCGCGCCTGCTCCGGTGCGGCCGCAGGGGGGGATTGCCGCAAGGGCCATGGCGGCGCGGCGGGCGCCGGACTATCTGACCGGTCTGAACCCTGAACAGCGGCTCGCTGTCGAGACCACCGAGGGACCCCTTCTGGTGCTGGCGGGAGCCGGTACGGGCAAGACCCGCGTGCTGACCACCCGTATCGCGCATATTCTGGCAAGCGGGCTGGCGCGTCCGTCGGAAATCCTCGCCGTTACCTTCACCAACAAGGCCGCGCGCGAGATGAAGGAGCGCATTGCCGGTTTTGTCGGTGGCAATGTGGAAGGAATGGCCTGGCTCGGCACGTTCCACTCCATCTGCGTCAAGATCCTGCGCAAACATGCCGAGCTGGTCGGGCTGAAGTCGTCCTTCTCGATCCTCGACACCGGTGACCAGATCCGCCTGATCAAGCAGATCATCCAGGCCGAAGGCCTTGACGACAAGCGCTGGACGGCGAAGGCATTTGCCGGGATGCTCGACGGCTGGAAGAACCGGGCACTTGGGCCGAAGGACATCCCGGAAGGCGAGGCGCGCGCCTTTGCCAACGGCAAGGGCCGCAAGCTCTACCAGGAATACCAGGAGCGCCTGTCGATCCTGAACGCAGCCGATTTCGGCGACCTTCTGCTTCATGTGATCACGCTGTTTAAAGCCCAGCCGGACGTGCTGAAGGACTATCAGCGCCGCTTCCGCTACATGCTGGTGGACGAGTATCAGGACACCAACATTGCCCAGTATCTGTGGCTGCGTCTGCTTGCGCAGGGCAATCCGAATGTCTGTTGCGTCGGCGACGACGACCAGTCGATCTATGGCTGGCGCGGGGCGGAGGTCGACAACATCCTGCGCTTCGAGCATGACTTCAAGGGCGCCGTCGTCATCCGTCTGGAGCGCAATTACCGCTCGACCAGCCATATCCTGGCCGCTGCCTCGCATCTGATCGCCTTCAACGAAGGGCGGCTCGGCAAGACGCTGTTCACGGATTTCGAGGAACCGGACCACGATCTGGTGTCGGTCGCTTCCGTATGGGATTCTGAAGAGGAAGCCCGCACCATCGGCGATGAGATCGAGGCGCTGCAGACGAAGGGACATGCGCTCAACGAGATGGCGGTGCTGGTGCGTGCGTCCTTCCAGATGCGCGAGTTTGAAGACCGGTTCGTCACGCTTGGTCTCAATTACCGGGTCATCGGCGGTCCGCGCTTCTACGAGCGCATGGAAATCCGCGATGCCATGGCCTATTTCCGCTGCACCGTGCAGCCGGCCGACGACCTTGCCTTCGAGCGCATCGTCAACACGCCGAAGCGCGGTCTTGGCGATGCGACGATGAAGCTCGTGCATTCCGTTGCAAGGGCGGAACGCATTCCGCTGATGCAGGCAGCCTCACAGCTTATCGACACGGAAGAACTGAAGCCGAAACCCCGCAATGCGCTGAAAACCGTTCTCGACAATTTCGAGCGCTGGCGGCGTCAGCTTGAGCAGATCAAGCATACCGAGCTTGCCGAGATCATCCTAGACGAAAGCGGTTACACGGAAATGTGGCGGATGGATCGCTCGGCGGAAGCGCCGGGGCGGCTCGACAACCTGAAGGAACTGATCCGGTCCATGGAGGAGTTCGAATCCATGGCTGGCTTCCTGGAACATATCGCTCTCGTCATGGACCGGGACAGCGCCGATGCCACCGATGCGGTCTCCATCATGACGCTGCATTCGGCCAAGGGGCTGGAATTCGACACGGTCTTCCTGCCGGGCTGGGAGGAGGGGCTCTTCCCCCACCAGCGTGCGCTCGACGAAAGCGGCCGGGCTGGCCTGGAAGAAGAGCGCCGCCTTGCCTATGTCGGCATCACCCGGGCCAAGAAGCGTGCCAAGCTCTATTTCGCCTCCAACCGCCGCATCCACGGCCTCTGGCAGTCGACCGTGCCGTCCCGCTTTTTGGACGAGCTGCCACCGGATCATGTCGAAATCGCCGAAGCTTCGTCCCGTTATGGCGGTTATGGCGGAGGCGGCTACGGTCCCTCGCGCTTCGACAGCCGCGATCCTTTCGACACAGGCAGCTATTCCACCCCGGGCTGGCAGCGGGCGCAAAGGGCCAAACAATCCTCAAGCGGGTTCTCGGACAGCGGTCGTGGCTATCAGTCCGCACGGCAAAAGCGCCAGGGTCCGCTGACCATCGAAGGCGAACTCATCGCCAAATCCGTCAGCGACACGCCGTCTGCCTATTCTGTCGGCGAGCGGGTGTTCCACCTGAAATTCGGCTATGGCGCCATCAAGTCGATCGAGGGCAACAAGCTGACCATCGATTTCGAGAAGGCGGGTTTGAAGAAGGTCATCGACAGTTTCGTCGAGAAGCATTGACCTTCGGCTGCCGTCCCGGCCGGCTCTCATCTTCTGAGTAGTGCTCCTTCGCTCAGCGTCACCCCGGGCGAGCACCGCGAGACCCGGGGCCTACTCGTTTCCAGAGCAATTTGACGGGAAAAAAGACCTTTCAGATATCCTAAGGTTTTGCCAAGGGGATTTGCGAGTGGGTCCCGGTTCTTCGCTACGCTCGGCCGGGGTGACACCGATTGACTTGTTTGAAAAGCCGATTGCGAATACGGCCCAAATTCGGACGCCCAAAACCAAACCGGCCACCCGAAGGTGGCCGGCCGGTCTTCCGGAAGAGGCATGCAATCGCCGGTATGTGGGCGCGAGAACAGGTTCCGGAAGCCTCGCCTGGTTTGACAGGGAAAGTGGCGTCCAGGCGATTTGGGTATCGCCGGGCTTCAGACCCTGAAGTCGGCCAGGAAGGAGGCAATTGACGACGAGGACTGGTCGCCGCTGTCGTCGTAGTTCGATCCGCTTTGCAGCTGCGCAAGGATGGAATTCATCAGGTCCTCCACGGAACTGCCGCCAGCGCTTTCACCTTGGAGCGGGGGAGGGCCACCGGCAGGCGGGCCGCCAAGCTCGCCGTCCTCGAACATTTCCAGAAGCCTGTCTGCCTGGTCCTGGTCGATCGTGCCCGCTTCGATCTGGTCTGACAGCAGGGATTCGAAGTTTGCCTGCATGTCCTCCTGCGAAGGAGGAGCGCTTCCCGGAGGCGGGGGGCCGGCCTCCATGCGTTCGGCATGGATCGCATCCAGGGCCTCCAGCATGGCGTCCTGGTCTTCGGTGGTGATTTCTCCCGCCTCGACCTGCGACTTGAGATTACTGACCACCTGGTCTCGTGGAGAGCCCCCCGGCGGCATCATGGGCATTGAACTTATCTGCATCTGTTCAACTCCTGAAAAACGGCAGTTTGCCTTGACTTTTTGCACCCTGCGGCCCGAATGGTTAACGAGGCCTTAACGGCCGGAGGGCGCTGGTTTCGGCTTGTTTCCTTGGGTTTTACGGGAAATGCAGGGAAACAATTTTCCAGTAGGCATCGGTCAGAAACGGGGTGAAAGTTCCGGCCGATCAGGCATAAGGTTTTCTCATGCAAAGACCGTCTCATATCCTGGTCGTGGAAGACGATTCCGAGATCGGACTGCTCATCAAGCGGCACCTTGTCGCCAGCGATTTCAAGGTGACGCTGGCGCGCAGCGGTGCCGAGATGGATCGCCTGCTTGCCAGCAACCGGGTCGACCTCATCCTGCTGGACCTGATGCTTCCCGGCGAAGACGGTATCAGCATCTGCCGCCGTCTCAGGGCATCGAGCGCGGTGCCGATCATCATCGTCTCGGCCAAGAACGAGGATATCGACAGGGTGGTCGGGCTGGAGGTCGGTGCGGACGACTACGTACCCAAGCCCTTCAATCCGCGTGAGTTGATTGCCCGGGTGCGGGCGCTGTTCCGCCGCATCGAACTTGGCAGTGCGGCACCGGCAGCCATCCGGGGGTGCCTGAGTTTCGAGAGCTGGCGGATGGATTGCCGGTTGCGTGTGCTGCACAATGCGGATGGTGCACTGATTTCCCTGACGCCGGCCGAATTCAATCTGCTGGAGGCACTTGCCGAACGCGGCGGCCATGTGCTCAGCCGGGAACAGCTGATCGATCTTACCCAGGGCCAGTTCGGCGCCACCAATGGCCGCAACATCGACATTCTGGTCAGCCGCTTGCGGGGCAAGTTCGAAGCCGGTGGTGCGCCTTATCCCTTCATCCGCACGGTCAGGGCAGGGGGCTATGAATTCGTGGCTCCGGTGACGCGCGATGAAGCGCCTGCTTGAGCGGCTGTGGCCGGATCGGTTGCTCACCCAGATCCTGGTGCTGCTCGCGCTGTCCGGTCTCTTCATGGTCGCGCTCAGCACCACAATGTTCTCTCTCCTGAAGGAGCGAGCCGATCGCAACCCTGCGATCATGCACAGTCACTTCATCAGTGTCGCCATCGGGAAGCTGAACGAGACGCCGGTTGAGCAACGCCATGCCGTTCTCAAAGCGCTCCGAGAGGAGCTTCCCGAGATAATGTTCGAGTTCGTCGGCGAGGACGCGCTGGCCGCTTACGGGGGCACCACCGACGGCAAGCGGTTCGGCCCTTTCCAGACGGGGGAAACGCTGCTCGGCATGCGCATCGAGCATGTGGTCTCGCCTCGGGAGCGCGGCGGCGACCAGCCGCCGCTTGTTATCATTCGGCTCCAGGATGGCGCGCTTCTGGCAGCCGAATGGGGAACGCGAGCGCCACCTCCACCGGCGCCCGCCGGCCCCTTCCTGTTATTCTTCGGATTTGTCGCGTTGAGCTTTTGCGGCCTGATGATCTGGGCTGCCCGCGGGGTGTCGGGCCCGATGGCGGATCTGGCGGCTTCCGCGAGCCGGTTTGGCGAGGGCTCCACAAGACCGGTTCCGGTGCGTGAGCATGGACCGCGCGAAGTGCGCGCTGCCGCACAGGCCTTCAACCGCATGCAGCTTCGGATCAACGAGTTTGTTGAAAAACGAACCCGCATGCTGGCGGCGATCAGCCATGACCTCAGGACACCGCTGACGCGGCTTCGGCTGCGCCTCGATCTGCTTGAAGACACCGATATCCGCGAGCGAAGCCTCAAGGATCTGCAATTGATGGAGCAACAGGTCGACTCGGCGCTGATATTTCTGCGTGACGGGGCGAGTTCCGAGCCAGTACAGCGGATCGACGTGCCGAGTTTCCTGCAGTCGCTGACCGACCAGTATGAGGACACCGGACAGCCGGTGCCGCTGTCCTTCGAAGGCAAATTGTCGGTGATGGTTCGAGGCGGCGAACTGGGCCGGGCACTCTCCAACCTGATCGACAACGCCAACAACTATGCGTCCGGTGCGGAAATCCGGGCCTATAGGGTCGGCGACCGGGTCGTCATCGATGTCATCGACCAAGGCCCGGGAATTGTGGCGGAGGATCGTGCGCGGCTGCTCGAGCCGTTCGAACGCGGCGATGCCGCACGCCGGATCAGGGAAGGCACAGGCTTCGGACTGGGGCTTGCCATCGCAAAGTCGATCGTCGAGGCCGCAGCCGGCACGCTCGCATTGCTGGAGACAGAAGGTGGCGGTCTTACCGTTCGACTGATTTTCCCGTCGGCTGGGCCTAAAGATCCACGCCCTGCGGCTTGATCAGCATGTCCCGTTCTTTCAGGAAGGGATGGATTTCGATCGCCTCCTTCAAGGCTTCCTGGCCGAGCTGCACCCGCCCGAGCGTCATGAAGATGATCGCCCGGCCCGACAGGGCGCCGAAGTGGCGGGGTTCGAGGGCCAGCGCCTTTTCGATATCGACCAGGCTATCTTCGTAGTTTCCCTGCAGGAACAGGATGAAGGCACGCTGGTTCCAGCCCTCCGAATAGTCCGGTGCTTCGCTCACGACGTCGTCGAGCAGTTCCTTGGCGCCTGCAAAGTCGTAGGAACCACGCTTGCGCATGGCGCTGTCGACTTTCTGGCGGATTTCCGGGGTCGGCGCCTGATCCAGCCAGGAACGCCAGATCGCGTCCTCGATCTTGCTCGCTTCTTCCTCATTGGTTGCGTTCTTCAAGGCTTCGAAGAGATTGTCCTGCTCAGGGGTTGCCTCGGCGGGCACTGTCATGGCCAGCAAGCACCAGAATAGTGCTGCTGCCAGCCCGGCTAAGACCACCCGGAAATGCGAAGTGTTGCAAACCGTCATGTCTCTCATCCTTCCACTTCCTGACAGAAATGGAGCGGAACCGGGTTTTGCCCAGTCCGATGGGCCGATCCGCCGGTTTCTGACTGGCAAGGCCGCCGTCTTCCCGCTATACCGCCGCCTTGACCCCAACAATGACAGGCACAAGCGGCGATGAAAACCATCCGGGTGCGGATCACGGCCGAAGAACTGGAAGCCAAGCGGATTTCCGACATTCTGGAAAGGGCCTTCGAGGACGACGGCAATCCGGTTGCCATTTACGAGGCGTCAGCGGACGGCCGGACCTGGGCGGCCGAAATCCTGATGTTCGACATGGAGCCGGAAGAAGCTGCTGCAGCCGTTCGCGACCGGGTCGGGTCGGACGCCTTTGCCGCGCCGATGGATGCCGAGGAACTGCCGGACATCAACTGGGTGGAAAAAAGCCTGGAAGGTCTGAAGCCGGTCAAGGCCGGCCGGTTCGTCATTCACGGCAGCCACGATCGCGGCAAGGTGCCGGGCGGCGCCATTGGCATCGAGATCGAGGCGGCACTGGCCTTCGGCACCGGTCATCACGGCACGACGGCCGGTTGTCTGGAAGAAATCGACCGGCTGCTTTCCATGCGAGAATATTACAGCATCCTGGATCTGGGTACCGGCACGGGCGTCCTGGCGATCGCCGCGGCCTTGAGGGCACGCCAGCCGGTCCTTGCGACGGATATCGATCCGGTCGCAACGCGCACCGCGATGGAAAACGCCCGTCTCAACGGTGCAGGGCATCTCGTGAGTGGCTTCACCGCCAACGGCATCGAGGACCGCCGGTTCAGGCTCTACGGTCCCTTCGATCTGGTGATCGCCAACATCCTGGCGCGGCCCCTGATGAAAATGGCCAAATCCATCGGTGAGCGCATGACCCCGACGGCAACACTGGTGCTCTCCGGCCTTCGGGTCGAGGACGGCCCGCGCATTCTCTTTGCCTATGGCTGCCAGGGCTTTGTTCTGGACCGGCGCGGCGAGAAAGACGGCTGGCTGACATTGACACTGGTGCGCGGCCGCAAGCAGGCGTGAGTTTCAGCTGATCTTTCCACTGCAGGTGAGCAATGCAATGCACCTCATCCTTCGAGACGCCGCCAGGCGGCTCTTCAGGATGGGGTGTAACCGCAACCGACCCATCGGATCAGCCTTGCTGAAAGCAAAAGGACCCGCCGATTTCCCGGCGGGTCCTTTCAATGTGCACAGTGCTTTCTTCAGAAAACCGTCCTGCGATCCTTAGAACGCGGTGGTGGAGGTGCCTTCGCGTTCCAGTTTCTCGCGGTCGTAGCCGTGAGCTGCCAGGGTCGCATCATCAAGCGACAGCAGGTAACCGTTGACATAACGGCGGGCCTGGATGGAGCGGGCTTCGATCATGCGATCGAAAGCGCGGCGCATGAAGCTGCCGCCGGCGCGGGTGGACGTGGTCGTTTTCATGGTCATCGTGATCATTCCCATTTGAAGTTTCAGAGCTTCCCTAGGGAGAAACGTCTTGTTCTTGTGTGACCCCTATATGCGCCTTCCCGTTTGCGTCAGGTAGACCCTTAAGTGCATGACTGCCCTGCGCTCTTCGCATATGCGAATTAAATTGCTGCATTGCAAAATCTGAGGAAAATCTTTTTACCGAACAGTCTGATTCGAAATCATTATCCGGCTTGATCCCGAGAGGCCGCCAAACTACCGTTCGGCCCATGTTCCAGACCTTCGACGATCTCAGCGATCCTTCCTGCGGGGCGCCGCATGCAGCGCTTCTACGGGCCGAACTCTCCCGCCGCGGCCTTGACGGCTTCCTGATCCCGCGCGCCGACGCCCACCAGGGCGAATATGTGCCGCCGCATGACTGCCGTCTGCAGTGGCTGACCGGGTTCACCGGGTCGGCCGGCGTGGCAGCTGTTCTGGGCGATGAGGCTGCGATCTTTGTCGACGGCCGCTACACCATTCAGGTGCGCGACCAGGTCGACATGGACGTCTTCCCGGCGCAGCACCTCATCAGCGAACCGGTGACCGATTGGCTGGCTGCACGTTTGCAGCCGGGCCACAAGCTCGGCATCGATGCGATGCTGCACACGGTGCGCGAAGTCCGGCGCCTGCGGGAGATCTGCGCGGAGGCCGGTGCTGAGCTGGTGACGCTTGAAGACAATCCGGTCGACAGCGTCTGGGAAGACCGTCCGGAACCGCCGGTGGGTCAGGTGTCGCTTTATCCGGTCGAACTGGCGGGAAGGGCGGCGCAGGACAAGATCACCGAGATCCAGTCGGCGCTTGCTGCCAAGAAGGCGGATGCCTGCGTGCTGACTCAGCCCGATTCCATTGCATGGCTTTTCAATATCCGCGGATCGGACGTCTCCCACACGCCCTTGCCGCTCTCCTTTGCAACTGTGCCTGCAAGCGGCAAACCGGCGATCTATATCGATGGCCGCAAGCTTTCCAATTCCGTGCGTGATGCGCTGTCGGACCTGACCGATTTGAGCGAACCCTGCGACTTCAAGGCTGGTCTCGAAGCCTTTGGCAAAGCCGGTGCGAAGGTCATGATCGATCCTGCCCTTGCGGGCATCGGCATTGCAGAGGCGATCACCTCTTCAGGCGGTTCCCTGATCGAGGCTCAGGACCCGGTGCTGTTGCCGAAGGCGGTGAAGAACGGGACGGAGCTGAACGGTGCGCGCGCTGCCCATATTCGGGATGCGGCCGTCTATGTGGCATTCCTCTGCTGGTTCGACGAAGTCGCGCCCAAGGGAGAACTCGACGAAATCGGTGCGGCGGAGAAGCTGGAGGAATTCCGGCGGGGAACCGGCGTTCTGAAGGATATTTCCTTCGACACGATTTCAGGCGCAGGGTCCAACGGGGCGATCTGCCACTACCGCGTCAGCCGCTCCAGCAACCTGAAAATTCCCGTCGGCAGGCCTTTCCTGATCGACAGCGGCGCTCAGTATGAGGACGGCACGACCGACATCACCCGCACGCTCGCCGTCGGCGAGATGAGCGCTGAAATGAAGAAGCATTATACGCTGGTGTTGAAAGGCCATATCGCGATCTCGACGGCAAAGTTTCCGGAAGGCACGACGGGCGCACAGCTCGATACGCTGGCGCGGATCGATCTGTGGAAGGCAGGGCTGGATTTCGATCACGGCACTGGCCACGGCGTCGGTGCCTATCTCAGTGTGCACGAGGGTCCGCAGCGGATTGCCAAGACGGGGACGCAGCCTCTGAAACCCGGCATGATCCTTTCCAACGAACCGGGCTATTATCCGACCGGCGAATACGGCATCCGGATCGAGAACCTGGAGGTGGTCACGCCTGCCAGGGACCTTCCGGGCGGCGAGCGGCCGATGCTGGGTTTCGAGACCATTACCCTGGTGCCGATGGACCTGAGGCTGGTCGAGCCGTCCCTGCTGACGGCGGCCGAGCGGGAATGGCTGAACCAGTACCACGCAAGGGTGCGGGAAAAGATCGGTCCGCTGGTCGGCGAGCGCGAGCGGATCTGGCTGGAAGAAGCGACGAAAGCAATCTAGGAATAAGCGGAGCCGGTTTCGGCTGGCTTCCTTTTCATCTATTGATTTGAACCGCCTGTGCGAGGTCCTGATGCGTGCCGCGGACATTCTGAAAATGCCCCTCTTTGCGGCGGCGCTCGCAACAGGGGCCAAATCATTCTGCGACAATCCGCTGATCGGCAGCCGCCGCCTGAACGAAGCCGGTCTGCACGTCAGGCGAATCCTTCTGGCAGAGCGCATGGCGGACACAAGGAGGCGGCGCCTGGAGCATCTGGTCTCTTCTGAGGACAGGGCCGCCTATGCCCGCGACGGCTACATTCAGACACGCGACCTGCTGTCTTCCGAAGACCTTGCCGGCATCCGGCAGGAAATCGAGACAACTCCGTTTAATGCCTGGGACATGCGCCAGGGCAACGCGGTAACGCGGTTCATCCCGCTACCGCCAAATGTCCTGAAGGATTTGCCCTTTCTGAAGGCCTTGGTCTGGAGCAAGCCCTTCCAGAACGGACTGCGCTATGTCGGGTCGACCAATGGCGATCCGCTGGTCTATCTCCACATCGTCATGACGAATCCGGAAAAAACAAAGAGGGCAGACCCGCAGACCGCCTTCCATTCCGACACGTTCCATCCGACAGCCAAGGCCTGGTTCTTCCTCTATGACATCGATGATGCCGACGGGCCGTTTACCTATATTCCCGGTTCGCACCGAATGACGCCGGAACGGGTCGCCTGGGAGCGGGAACAGAGCCTGACGGCGGCGACGGACAAGAACAAGCTGCATGCGCGCGGCTCGTTCCGCCTGGCCGCTACCAACCTCGGGCGCCTCAACTATCCGCAGCCCAGGCGCTTTGCCGTTCCGGGCAATACGCTGATCGTTGCCGATACACACGGCTTTCATGCCCGTGCCGCCAGCGAACGTCCTTCGGTCCGTGTGGGCATCTACGGGTCCCTGCGCCGCAATCCCTTCCTGCCCTGGACCGGGCTCGATCTTTTCAATCTGCCGGGCCTGCGGGGCCGGCAGTCGCGGCTCTACGTTGCCGGCAAGGACCTCGATACGAAAATCAAGGGGCGCCCGAACTCTCACCGTTATGCGGGCAAGGTTCTGGCAACGGAGCCGTCAAAGTTCTGAGCGGCCTCCAGGGTCCTGCACCCTAGTTGTGCTCTTCCTTCGTCGCCTTGATCAGGGCGGCGTTGAAATAACGCAGGCCCCGAACGTGGCGGGCAATGCCGATGATTTTGCTGGCGTCGCCGCGCGCAACGACGGGCAAGGCGGCCTTGCCGCAGGAATCGAAGCTCTTCAGTGCACTTTCCAGCGAATCCGTGTCGTGGAGATAAGGCCCGTCCTCGCCGGGGTTGAAGGCCCGTTCTTCTTCTGCCTCCGGCGGCGGGTCCATGAAATCGCGCACCTTGACCGTTTCGCTCAGGAACTGGTGCACACCCTCGTTGACGAAGCATCCGCGCATGCCGAGCTGCCAGTGGAAATAGGACTTGCCGTGAACGGCCTGTGTCAGGCCCGTGGCGATGGAGACAGCCAGAAGAAGTGCTATCGACAGCGCATAGCCGCCTGTGAGCTCGAATACGATCACCGTGGTGGAGAACGGCGCTCCGAGCACTGCGGCAGCTACCGCGCCCATGCCGAGAATGGCGTAGAGGCCATGGCTTGAGGCCATTTCGGGAAAGACCGAGGCGGCAATCAGGCCGAACGCCCCTCCGGTCATGGCGCCAAGATAGAGCGATGGCGAGAAAATGCCGCCACCGAAGCGCGAGGCCAGGGTGATTGCCGTTGCCGCGGTCTTGACCACCAGCAATGTCAACAGCGTGGTAATGGGCAGCGAGTGTTTCAGGGCCAGATCGGTTGCCTCATAGCCGACGCCCAGGATACCTGGAAAGAACACACCGAGAGCGCCGACGGCGAGGCCGCCGATGACCGGCCGCAGCCAGAGCGGCATGGTGATGTTGCGTGCTGTCCAGTCGGTGCCGATCAGGGCGAACTGGAAAATGATCGCAACGGCGGCACATGTCAGCCCCAGGAGGGCAAAGGCAGGGATTTCCAGATAGGAGGTGATTTCGTATTGCGGGATCTCGAAGGCGGCAACATCGCCGAACCACAGCCGGGACAACAACGTTCCCATCACCGAAGCCAGCACGATCGGCACGAAGGCCGAAACGGCGTAGTGGCCGAGGATAACCTCATGAGCAAAAAGCACACCGGCAATGGGGGCATTGAACGAGGCGGAAACGCCACTGGCAACCGCGCCAGCTAGAAGAATGCGCCTTCCCGCATCAGGCAGCCTGAAATAGTTGCAGACCGCGGTGCCGAGCGTCGCCCCCAGATGGACCACGGGGCCTTCACGGCCCGCGCTGGCACCGCTGCCGAGCGAGATGGTCGTCACGAGGGCGGACCATAGACCGGCCTTGAGCGGCAGGCCGCGGCCACCATGGGCACGCGCCTCGATAACGTCGGCGACACCGCCAGCCCGCTGCTGCGGGTGAAATCTTTGCAGGATCCAGCCCACAATAAGTCCGCCGGCTGCCGGTGCCAGGAGGATGACCCACCAGGGCTGCTCCGTAGCGGCTTGCCAGGTCCGCTCGGTAACGGTCTGCAGCCATGGCCATTGAAAGAGACCAATCGCGGTACGGAAGGCGATGGCCGCCAGGGCAACGAGGGCACCGACCAAAAGGGAGAGCACCCAGATCAGCGGCAGCCGGCTCGACCTGAACTGGCGAAGGTTAGGTGTTATCCAACTGACAAGGATTTCGGGAAGCTGAGCGGCTGTTTCCAGGATTTTGCGCATCAGAACGGGCGGCCGGGAGCAAGAATTCAAAGATATTCATCATTGTGCCCGAGTCGGAGCGAATGAACAGGGCTGCAGCGCCTCGTGAGCGCCTATTCACGACCTTTTGCTTCCGCGAGCGTGAAAACAGTGGAATTCAGCTTTTCCTGCGGATGCCGATCTGCCTTCCGGCGCGTGCCGGCCGGGGAAGGCCGGAATGCGCCTTCTGCAGCGCGGAGAGGTTGGCGAAGATATCCTCCGGCCAGGGCGCGACCTTGCGGCTGTTCATATCGACATGCAGGCTCAGCTGTTCGGAGGTCGCCGACAGCCAGCCCTCCTCCGCATGGCGCAGTTCCTGGTAGAAATGGGCACGCTTGGCGTCAAGATCGACAAGCTGCAAGGTGACGGTTACCTTCATGCCTGCACCGAGTTCCCGCAGGTAGCAGACATGCGCCTCGGCGGTGAAGAACGACCCGCCGCGGGTTTCGACATAGTCTGGTCCAAGTCCCAGGCGTTCAAAAACCTGATCCACCGCCTTGTCGAAGAGCACGTTGTAATAGGCCATGTTGAGGTGGCCGTTATAGTCGATCCATTCATCCAGGACCGTCATCACTTCGCTTACGACAGGCTCCGTCTTCCAGGTCACCTACTTCTCCCCGTTTAAACTTGCCGGCGGCCAGGCGCGTAAACCCGTTTAGGCTTTGACCTTTCGGGCGCGGGCTAACATATTCGGTTTTCGACATCGCAGCCAAGGCTGCGGATCTTGGAGGAATTGGAATGGCGGAATTGGCAAGCGAGCCCGGCGAGGCGCAAGCCCTTGAGAGAACTGGTGAGATCGCCGCCGCCGTGGAACAGCTGAAAGCCCTGTTCAAGGATCGCTGCTCCACCTCGCTGGCTCTGCGCGAACAGCATGGCCACACCACCACCTGGCTGAAGAACCAGCCGCCCGATGCGGTGGTTTTCGCTGAAACGACGGAGGAGGTGGCTGAGGTGGTGCGTATCTGTGCTGCCTTGAAAGTGCCGATCATTCCTTTCGGCACGGGCTCCTCGCTGGAAGGTCATGTGAATGCACCTTTCGGCGGCGTCTCCATCGATTTGTCCCGCATGAACAAGGTTCTGGAGGTGAATGCCCAGGATCTCGACTGCCGGGTCGAGGCAGGCGTCACCCGCAAGCAGCTCAACAGTTTTATCCGTGACACCGGGCTGTTCTTTCCGATCGATCCGGGGGCCGATGCCAGCATCGGTGGCATGGCGGCCACCCGGGCCTCCGGCACCAATGCCGTGCGCTACGGCACCATGAAGGATGCGGTTCTGGGGCTCACGGTCGTGACCCCGGACGGGCGCATCATCCACACGGGCGGGCGGGCACGGAAATCCTCCGCCGGCTATGACCTAACGCGGCTTTATGTCGGCTCTGAAGGAACGCTCGGGATCATCACCGAGCTCACCTTGAAGCTTTTCGGTCAGCCGGAAGCGATTTCCGGTGGCGTTTGCCCCTTCCCGGACGTGGAATCGGCTTGCAACGCCGTGATCATGACCATCCAGATGGGACTTCCGGTTGCCCGCATCGAGCTGCTCGACGCGGTGCAGGTACGGGCCTGCAATGCCTATTCCAAGCTTGAGCTTGCCGAAACGCCGACGCTCTTCCTGGAGTTCCACGGGTCCGAGGCAAGTGTCCATGAGCAGTCGGAGACCTTTTCGTCGATTGCCGAGGAATTCGGCGGCGGACCCTTTACCTGGGCAACTGCAGCGGAACAGCGGACAAAGCTCTGGGCTGCGCGGCACGATGCTTACTGGGCGGGCAAGGGCCTGAAGCCCGACTCCAGCATCATGGCGACCGATGTTTGCGTGCCGATCTCGCGCCTTGCCGAATGTGTCGTGGCAACCGCCAGCGATCTCGAGGCGGAAGGGTTCCTGGCGCCGATCGTCGGTCATGTCGGCGATGGCAATTTCCATGTGCAGGTTCTCGTCAATGTGGACGACCCGGATGAAAAACGCCGGACGGAAGCCTTTGTGGAGCGGCTGGCGATCAGGGCCATCGGCATGGGCGGTACCTGCACCGGCGAGCACGGCGTCGGCCAGGGCAAACAGAAGTTTCTCGCTCGCGAACACGGCGAGGCGCTAGAGGTGATGCGGGCGCTCAAGCAGGCGCTCGATCCGGACAATATTATGAATCCGGGCAAGATCCTGCCGCAGTCATGATATTGTATCGAATCAGGTCAATAAGCTCGACCTGTCCTGCCGGACCGCGTTTTGCAAAAGGGCGGCAGGCGGCGCCGGAGCTGTGTTTTGGGCACAGCGGTGTTCGGCGACACCACTCCGGCACGGTTTCCGGTGACTTTGGAGAACAAGGAGACAGAGCCTGAACTCCGTCTACATCACTTTGGGAATAACCGTCATTCTGGTGCTGGTCGCAGCGCTGGTGGGGCCGTTTTTTATCGACTGGACGGTTTACCGCTCCACTTTCGAAAGCTATGCGGAACGGGCGCTCGGTCACAAGGTCACCGTGCTTGGCGAGGCCGATCTGCGGCTTCTTCCCGCGCCGTCGATCAGTTTTTCCGATGTCCGGGTGGGCGAAGCCGAAGACCCGTTGCTCGTGGTGTCGCGCTTCGACATGCGCGTCGAACTGCCGCCACTGCTGAAGGGCGAGATCCGGGTCCTCGACATGGAGCTGGACCGGCCGCATCTTTCCCTGTCGCTTGACGAGGATGGCCGTCTCGACTGGCTGACCGCCAATACCTCCTCAGGTGCCATTGCCAAGCTGGCGGCGGAAGATCTCACATTCGAAAACGTTACCATCCGCGATGGAGCTCTCTCCATCGTCGACGCCAGATCCGGAGAGATCCACAGGATCGACAACGGCAACTTCTCCGTTTCGGCTCGCTCGCTCGCCGGCCCGTTCAAGGCTGCGGGCAGCCTGACGATCGACAACGCGCCCTATTCGGTGAACATAGCCACCGGTCGCGCCCAGGAGGAAGCAGGACTGCGGATCAAGGGGGAGGTGACGCCGACGAACCGGCCGGTCAACTTCACCTTCGACGGCATGCTGAAGGAAGCCGACGCGGCACCTGCCTTCGAAGGCAGCTTCAACATCGCTTCAGTCGCACTGGAGGAAAACGATCCCAATCTCTGGCAGGCCGAAGGCGCTTTTTCGGCGGATATCGCCGAGGTCGCAGTGCCGGAGTTCGAGTTCCGCTATGGACCGGAAGACCGGCGCCTCAGCATGACCGGCAACGCGGATCTGGTTTATGCGGGCGACAAGCGCTTCGAGATCAGGGCGAAGGCGAAGCAGGTCGACCTCGACCGTCTGCTTGGCGGCGGTCCTCAGGCGCCTGTCGATATCAACGCGGCAGGCTCCCAGTTGATCGCGGCCCTGCGCGCAGTGCCGCTGCCAGCCATAGATGGTGCCATTTCCATGGACGTGCCGGCACTGGTTGCCGGTGGCGGCGTGATCCAGAATGTCCGTCTGGACCTTGAAACCATGCTCGGCGGCTGGCGTGTCGCCCGCCTGGCCGGCCGCATGCCGGGGCGTACAACTGTCGCGACCCAGGGGGATCTCGGGCTCGTTCCGTCGCTGACCTATCGCGGTGCCGTCTCCATCAGTTCCGACCAGCCCGGAGCGCTTCTTTCCTGGTGGCAGAACAAGGACACCGGGGCCAGCACCATCGATCCGGTGGCGCTGGAAGGACGGTTGAACCTGTTGCCGGAAGGGGCCGCGCTCGACAACCTGCGGCTGACCCTTGCCGGATCGGAAGCGCGGGGCGGGCTCGCCTACCGCAAGCCGCACAGCGGCAATCCGGTGTTTTCGCTCAGTCTCGACGCCGACCGGCTCGACCTCGACCAGGTGGAAGGTCTCGCTGCGCTGATCCGCCCCGAACCGGGAACTGCCGGGGATGCCGAAGATCCGGCGGGCCTCGACGTTTCCGTGCGTATGCGTGCCAAGCAGGTCGTCGCCAAGGGCGTTGAAGGTGAAGGCCTTGCCTTCGAAGCCGAATATTCAGACGGTGGTGTGCGCATCGACCGGCTGTTTGCCGAAGACCTCGCCGGGGCGCGGCTCGATGTCTCCGGCGAGATCAGGAGCCTTTTCGCCGCGCCGGAAGGGGCCGTCTCCGGCACGCTCGACGCACGCGATCTTTCCGGGCTCGTTGCACTTGCAGGCAGCCTTTTCCCGGACACTGCCTTTGCCGAGCGGCTGGAACGGGCAGCGGCCAGCCTGGTGCCGGCGAAATTCGATGCGGAGCTGAAGGCCGCCGCGGCGGGCGATGCCACCGACATGACCCTCAGCCTCAAGGGCTCGGCAGGTGGTGTCGATACGTCGCTTGATGCCGATCTGAAGGGCCGGGTCGACCAGTGGCAGGAGGCAGATATCGACCTTGCGCTTGCCTTGCAGGGACCGGACGGCGGCAAGCTCTTGAAGCAACTCGGGCTCGACGTCATTCCGCTGGAGGCCGCCGGAAGCGGTCGCCTGTCGCTGGCTGCCGCCGGCGTTCCCGCGGAAGGGCTCGCAATCGATGCCGAGACAAGTGTTGGCGCATCACGGCTGATGGTAAAGGGTACGCTCACGCTCAAGCAGGGCGAAGAGGCGGACTATAAGGGCATCGTCACCGCGAAAACGGACGATCTGGCGCCGCTGGCGCTGATGGGCGGGCGTGTTCTGCCGGTCATGAGCGGAAGGATACCGGCCGACCTCACCGTCGAAATCGAGGGGGTCGGTACGGCGCTTGCCGTTCCGAAGGCGTCCGGCACAATCGGCACGACCGGCTTCGAAGGCCGGCTTGAGGGCGACCTGGAACCGGCGCCGGGGGAACGCACGCGGCGCTTTTCCGGCGAACTCTCCGTCACTGACGCGGATCTGCGCAACCTGACGGAACTTGTCCTGGGTCCCGACCAGTGGTTCTCCGCCGGCGACGGCTCCAGCATCTGGCCAGTCGCCCCCTTCGGCTCGCCGCTTCTGGAAGGTGTTGACCTGACACTCCAGTTCCAGGCTGACCGGATGCTGCTGGACGAGGAAACGGCGATTGCCAATCCGCGTGCCGAGTTGCGCCTGTCACCTGCACTATTGCGCCTGGACGGGCTCAGCGGCGCCTTTGCAGGCGGTGCGCTGACCGGCAGCCTGTCGATCAAGAGGACCGAGGCGGAAGCCGCGCTCTCCGGCCGGATCAAGCTCGACAAGGCTGATCTGCGTCAGCTTGCCTGGCGGCCGGACGAGCGCGCGGTCGCTTCCGGAACGCTGGACCTTTTTCTCGAGTTCGAAGGCGCCGGGCGGTCGATTTCAGCCATTGTCGCCGGTCTCAACGGGGGCGGCACCTTCTCGATGCGGGAAGGTGATTTCCGCAGCCTCAATCCGCAGGCCTTCCCGCTGGTGACACGGGCAGTGGACGCGGGGTTGGATCTTCAGGACGACAAGATCCGCGATGTTTTCGTCAGTCACATGGCTGCGGGCAGCTTGCCGTTCGAGCGGGTTGACGGAACCCTGACCCTGGTCGGCGGCCGTCTCAGCGCGCGCAACGTGGTGGTCGATTCCGAAAAGGCGGAGATTTTCGGCTCCGCCGAGGTCAATCTCGGCAGCTACGCTCTGGACGCGGATTTCTCGCTGAAGGTGGATCCGGGCGAGGATGCGGTAACGGGCGCCGAACCGCAGGTCGGGCTGCTCTTCGAAGGTCCGGTCGATGCGCCTGTCCGGCGCGTCGATATCGCGCCGTTTACGGCGTATCTCACTCTGCGTGCCTTCGAGCAGGAGGTCGAGCGGGTGGAGAAGCTGCAGTCCGAGATCATGGAGCGGGACCGCCTGATCCGCGAAATGAAGGTTCAGCGGGAGGCTGAAGCCCGCCGCGTGCGCCTTGCCGCGGAAGCTGCCCGGGCCGCCGAGGAAGAGCGGCTTCAGCTTGAACAGGAGCAGCCCGGCGGAGAAGCACCGGCAGAGCCGCAGCAGGAAAGCGCCGTCAAACCGCCGGAAGCCAAAAAGCCGCCGCAGCGCGAGACGCGCGCTGCTCCAGCCGAACCTGCGGCCGCGCCTTTTTCCGAACGCATCCGTGCGGTTCTTGGCTCGCCGGAGACAACCGCCTCGACGCCGTCGAACTCCGTCCCGGCTGCAAAGCCCGGCAGCGACCTGCCTCCGCTCGATCCGCCGATTTCGATCGAGGATCTTCTGACCCGGGATGTCGGCTCACCGCTGGTTCTGCCGGGTGCGCAGTAGGCCAATCTTCCTCCAAGACCTCATCCTGAGGAGGGACGTAAGTCCCGTCTCGAAGGATGGGCCGCTTGCGCTGGAGTGTTCGGCCCATCCTTCGAGACAGCGCTCACGCGCTTCCTCAGGATGAGGTTGAGATTGAGGGAAGTGCAGAAGGCAAGGTCAAAAACGCCGAGCTAACCCGCTGCCTGTACCCGCCTCAACACCCACACACGCACCGCAGAGGACAGCGGGTCATCCGGATCGCGGTTGTCGTCGATCTCGGCAATCAGGCCGGCGAGGGAGCGGTTCTTGGCTTCTGCGTGGGCATCCACCACTTCCCAGAAATCAGGCTCCAGCGCCAGGCTGGTGCGGTGGCCGTGGAGGGAGAGGGAGCGTTTGAGGAGGGCCATGACGGGTCAGCTTTCGCTGCCGTCAGGTGTCCCGGAATTGTTCAGAAGGTGCCCGTCGACATGGGCTTCCAGGCTCTCGCGGCGCTTGCGGGCGGCATCGCGTTCGGCTTTGGTCCGGCCGTATTTGCGCCGGTTGTCTTCGGCGGCCTTGTCCTTGTCCTGGCGTTTTTTGTCCTTGCGCGCTATGCGCAGATTGATGATCTCCGCGCTCATGGAAGTCTCCGGAAAAATCAGGTTTTCTTGCGGAATGCGTCCAGGGAAACGACTTCGCCGCCGCCGTCGCCCTGAGGCACCGGCGCCGCCGGTTTGGCCTTGGCATCCGCGGATGCGGCTTCCTTGCCGCCGGCTTCGTCGTCGTTCTTTGCTTCGCTCTCGGCGTGCTCCTGCTCGGCGCGGGCAAGCTCCTCGACCGCTTCCAGAAGCTCCTCGGGCAGCTCTTCCGCCGTCTTGCCCGGATCGAATTCCAGCGCGAACTGGACCGACGGGTCGAAGAAACCCTTGATGGCGGAGAAGGGCACCAGCAGCTTTTCCGGCACGCCGCCGAAGGAGAGCCCTACCTCGAAGGCGTGCTCGCCGATGGCCAGATCCCAGAACTGGTGTTGCAGGACGATGGTCATTTCCTGCGGATAGCGTTCCTTCAGGCGCTGGGAAATGCGCACGCCGGGAGCGTTTGTGTCGAAGGCGATGTAGAAATGATGGTCCCCGGGCAGCCCGGTGCGTCCGACTTCGGCAAGGATCTTCTTGACCGCGCCACGCAGCGCGTCCTGGATCAGAATGTCGTATCGCAGAAGGTCTTCAGACATCAGTTTTCGTCGAATCTCGCTGGAAATATCCACTATCAGGAGCACATTGACGGGCCGGGATCAAAAAGAAAAGGGCCTTTTCCGAGTGATACCAGATTAATGTGCCGCTGCCGGCGGAGTTTGCCCCTGCTGCTACCAGAGCTATGTAGGTCTTGGAATTTGCAAGGGAAGATCAAGTGGAGGCTTCTGTTGCCAGGTGCCTCCGGACCCCGCCTGACGGTGCTACCCGCCGGGACTTAGTGGACTACCGGCGCAGCATTACGCTGCGACAGCGTTGTCCATAGCATAGTTGTCGTTTGCAACTATTAAGAAAGCCCGATAACGGTGGTACAATGCCGAGCAAAAGCACAGTCTTTACGCCCTCGTCGATCCTGTTTCGCCCCCGCCGAAACCCATGAGGTTTCCAGCTGTTAGCCTCATGGACTTGGGTGGAGGCGCCGGGTACCGCCCCCGGGTCCGATAGGTTTATTGCACTGACCATTTATTGCCATAGCTGGTTGCCCAGCACGCCTGATATAAGGTCTCCGGCGGTGAAAGGGAAGGGGCTTTAGGAACTCGGGATGGTTTGCCGGCTTGTCTGCCGCGCGGTCTTCCACAGTCTTCCCAAGTTGGGGAAAGTTCATGTCAGGGGCTGCGTTTTCGCGAAAATCTGCGAAGTTAAGCGCAAGCTCCGAAACCGACCGACGTCAAAGGCCCTGCCGTGCAGCAGTATCTCGATCTCCTGGCGAAAATCCTCAAGGAAGGCACCGACCGGGGCGACCGCACCGGCACCGGCACACGCTCGATCTTCGGCCACCAGATGCGCTTCGACCTCTCTGAAGGCTTTCCGTGTGTCACGACCAAGAAGCTGCATCTGAAGTCCATCATCCACGAGCTGCTCTGGTTCCTCGCCGGCGACACCAATATCCGCTACCTCAAGGAAAACGGGGTGAAGATCTGGGACGACTGGGCGGATGAAAACGGCGACCTCGGTCCGGTCTACGGCTACCAGTGGCGCTCCTGGCCGGCACCCGACGGGCGCTCGATCGACCAGATCACCAAGCTGCTCGAAATGATCCGCACCAATCCGGAAAGCCGACGGCTGATCGTCTCGGCCTGGAACCCGGCGCTGGTCGACGAGATGGCGCTGCCGCCCTGTCACTCGCTTTTCCAGTTCTATGTCGCGGACGGCAAGCTCTCCTGCCAGCTCTATCAGCGCTCGGCCGATGTGTTCCTCGGCGTTCCCTTCAACATCGCCTCCTACGCGCTGCTGACGATGATGGTGGCGCAGGTCACAGGGCTTGAAGCGGGTGACTTCGTCCACACCTTCGGCGACGCGCATCTCTATGCCAACCATTTCGACCAGGCCCGCGAACAGCTCGCGCGGTCGCCGCGCCCACTGCCCGAAATGAAGATCAATCCGGACGTGACCGATCTCTTCGCCTTCAAATTCGAGGATTTCGAGCTGACGGGTTACGATCCGCTCCCGCATATCGCGGCGCCGATCGCGGTGTGAGGTCGTTGGTCAGTTGAGGTGAATACCAAATATTGGTAATGTTGCGCTTGGAGACAGCCATGGCACGCAACACGTCCTTGCAAAAAGCGATGCAAGACATTTCCAGTTAAGCGCGACACGCTCTAGTCCATTGCATCATTCAATTTGATTAGTTGCTGTTTGCTGTGTGTTCTGATTCCCTTTTCCGGTTCGAGCACCGGGAGACATGTTTTGGCAAACATCAAATATGTGGTTGAGCTCACGTTGGATGAGCGCGAGGCGCTGCTTTCGAAGATCAGGAAGGAGACACTGTCGGCGCGTGCCAATTCCAAGGCTCGCATCCTTTTGAAAGCCGACAGGGGACCGCACGGCGAAGGCTGGACGGATCGCGCAATCTGTCAAAGTCTGGAGACATCGCCGTCTACGGTCGCCCGCGTGCGCGAGGCCTTCGTGATGGAAGGGCTGGATGCGGTGTTTGCCCGCAAGCAGCGCACCCATCCGGCCATCCAGCGCATTTTCGACGGCGAGGCGGAGGCGAAGCTGATCGCGCTGGCCTGTTCGCAGCCGCCGGAAGGTCATGCGCGCTGGACCATCCGGCTCCTGGCCGAAAAGGTGGTCGAGATGAACATCGTCGAGGCTGTCCACTTCAACACCGTCGGGCGCGCGCTTAAAAAAACGAACTTAAACCTCATCGAAGCCGCTACTGGGTAATCCCGCCTAAACAGAACGCGGCCTTCGTCGCCAACATGGAGAACGTGCTGGCGATTTATCAGCGCCCTCGTGACCCGAAGCGGCCATTGGTCTGTCTGGATGAAGCGGCCAGGCAGCTGGTCAGCGCGACGCGCTTGCCGATCTCCATGACGCCGGGACACATTGCCCGGCACGACTATGAGTACAAGCGCGCAGGAACGGCCAATCTGTTCATGGCCTTTGCACCGCTCGAAGGGGTTCGATACGTCAAGGTCACGAGCCATCGCGGCAAGTCGGATTACGCGCACTTCCTCGCAGAACTCGCCGACATCCATTTTGCCGACGCCGAAAAGATCGTGCTGGTTCAGGACAATCTGAACACTCACAGCCCGGCTTCACTCTATGCCACCTTCGAACCGGTGAAGGCCAGACGCCTCGCCGAAAAGTTCGAATGGAACCATACGCCCAAACACGGATCCTGGCTCAACATGGCCGAAGCGGAACTATCGGTCCTGTCGCGACAGTGTCTGAAAGAACGTATCGCCAGTCAGGAAGACCTGGCGCGCGACGTCAACGCATGGGTCGACGCACGCAACACAAAACAATGCATTGCCGAATGGCAATTCAATAACCAGGACGCGCGCGTCAAACTCAAAAAACTATACCCGTCAGTCTGATTGATTCAGAGGACTAGGGTAACGCCTGAAACCAGTCACGCCGCGCTCCCAACCTCAAACCACGTCATCATGCCCGACGCCGCGTGGCCCAGCATGTGGCAATGGATCAGCCATTTGCCGGGATTGTCCGCCACAAAGGCGATCTTTACCGTTTCCCTCGGGGCGGCGATGAAGGTGTCGCGCCAGTCCTGATGCTCCAGCTTGCGGCCATTGCGCTCGATTTCACGGAAATGATGCCCGTGAAGATGAATGGCGTGTGGAAAAGCCGTGTCGTTGCGGCTTTCCAGCAGGATCGTGTCGCCGGGCGTGGCTGTGAACATCGGGTCCTGCTCCATGCCGCCAATACCGTTGAACGCCCAGAAAATGCCGTCGGCCATCATCTGCCGCATATCCATTTCCGTGCCGTTCCGCATCATCGTCTGCATCCCGCCCATGGCGCCACCCGCCATGACCAGCGGAAGTTCCCAGGGGGCGGTGAGGTCGGGTTCCGGCAGTCTGTTGGGCGGCGGCAATATCAGGGTGCCGCCTGGAGCTGACGCTTCGCCCACCTGGAAACTGGCGAAGGTGAAGGGTTTGCCCGTCATCATCTCGAAAGGGATCGTGCCGGTCTTCTCCGGCCGCATCACAAGATCCATGCGCTGCGCCGGGGCGAGCTGAACAGTGCCCTCAAGCTCGCGGGGCGCGTCGAGCATCTGGCCGTCGAGGGCAACAAGTTTCGCGCCAAAGCGATCAGGTGCGATGTCCAGGATGCGTGCTGATGACGCGTTGATCAGGCGCAGGCGGTGCCAGTGGCCAGTCTTTAACGGAATATCGGGCAGTGAAGCACCGTTGACGGTCAGCCAATTGCCGAGGCGGCCGGCATGGGCAAAGTCGTGCATGGCGCCGAAGCTGGCGGTTTCCAGGACGCCGGTGTCGTCGAGCCGCCAGTCGGCCAGCATCAGGGTGATGTCTGTTTCGGTATCGAATTGCGGTTCGTCGTCCTCCACGATCAGGGCCCCTGCAAGGCCGCGCGGCACCTGGTTCCAGCTCATGTTGTGGGCGTGGTACCAGAAGGTGCCGGCGTCGGGGACGACGAAGTCGTAGTCGAAGCTGGCGCCCGGAGCGACGGGCGGCTGGGTCAGGCCTGCGACGCCGTCCATGGCATTGTCGATGCGGATGCCGTGCCAGTGGACGGAGGTGGGCTCGTCCAGGCCGTTGAGGAAGCGCACCTTGACGCGCTCGCCGCGCTTTACCCGGATTTCGGGGCCGGGCAGACGATTGTTGTACAGCCAGAGATCCGACAGGTCGCCGTCCGCGCCATAGAGCCGTGCCTGGCCTTTGGCTGCGATGAGCTCGAAGAACCCGTCATCCGTCTTTGCCAGCGAAAAGGACGGCGCAGCCAGGCTTGCACTGCCTGCGGCCGTCATTTTCAGAAATGTCCTGCGATCCACGCGTCCACCTTCCGCGATTGCGCCTTCCCACCCATTCAGGACTATGGTGGTTCCAGCAGGCGGAAGGTCAAGTCCGGAACAGTGCTCACCGCCGACAAAGGGAGCTCGCATTTGGCGATGAGATCGCCGACACTGACCTCCGGTTTCAAGAAGACGGATTTTCCCCCAATGGTTTCGCACGGTCCCGTTTCCTTTTCGCCTCACTCGGCCGTCGCCGAAAAACGGGGTTTTGATCCTGCGGTCGGCCGCAAGCTTTGCGCCGGTGTGGAAGCCGGGCTCCTCCCGCACCTGCATGTGGTGCTTGCGGAGCGCGGCGGCGAGACGGTGCTGGAAAGCTATGGTTCTGGGCCGGACGAGAACTGGGGCCGGTCCATCGGCGATGTGACGTTCGACGCCGGCACGCTGCACGATCTGCGCTCGGTCACGAAGTCCATCGTCAGCCTGCTCTACGGCATCGCGCTGGAACGCGGCGAAGTCCCAAAGCTCGACACACCGATCCTCGACCTCTTTCAGGACTATCAGGACCTTGCCGCCGACCCGGACCGGCGGCGGCGGACGGTCGAACATGCGTTGACCATGTCTCTCGGTATGGAGTGGGACGAGAACCTGCCCTATACGGACCCTGAAAACAGTGAAATAGCCATGGAAATGGCGGCGGACCGCTACCGCTACATTCTGGAGCGGAAGCTCATTGCCGAGCCGGGCACGCAGTGGACCTATAGCGGCGGTGCGACGGCGCTTGTCGGCGAGATCCTGCAGCGCGGCACCGGCAGGAAGCTGGCGGATTATGCGGAGGAGCACCTCTTCACACCGCTCGGCATCACCCGTTATGACTGGTCGGTCGGCCGTGACGGCACCCACTCACCGGCCTCGGGCTTGCGTCTGTCAGCGCCGGACTTGTTGAAGATCGGCCGCCTCGTTTTGAACGATGGTCTTTGGGAGGGGCGCTCGATCGTCCCGGAAGCCTGGCTTACCGCGTCGCTCCGGCCTGTCATCGCGACGGGGGAGGGGCCGGACTACGGTTACTTCTGGTTCTGCGGCCAGGCACCTGTGCCGGCATTCGGCGGCCCTGCGCAATGGTTTGCCGGCTTCGGCAATGGCGGCCAGCGCCTGTGGATCTGCCCGAAAGCGGATGTCGCCGCCGTCATCTATTCCGGCAACTACAACAACTGGATGGCCTGGATCCCGCCGACACGGGTCTGGAGCGAGATCATCCTGGCGAATTTGCGTGAGGTGTAGCGGAGGCTGCATAAAGCCGCTCTTAGCCTGATCCCCCGTCATCCTGGACACGTGCGGCAAAGCCGAAAGCAGATCCGGTATGACGGGTTTGCCTGGACATCCAGGCAACAGATCCGGCAACAAAAACACCTCATCCTGAGGAGGACCGCCAGGTCCGTCTCGAAGGATGGGCCACTTGCCCCGAATTTGCTGCCCATCCATCGAGACGCGTACGAGCACGCTCCTCAGGATGAGGTCGAATGGGTAGGCAAGTTCTCTTAAGAGTCGCAGCCGCGTATCACCGCGCTCCTTTATGCCCCTCGACCAGTTCCCGGTACCAAAGTGCGCTGTTTTTCAGCGTGCGAACTTGCGTGTCGTAATCGACGTGAACCACGCCGAAGCGCATGCGGTAGCCTTCCGCCCATTCGAAATTGTCCATGAGGCTCCAGAGGAAATAGCCCTTCACCGGCACGCCGGCGTCCATCGCATCGGCAACCGCTCCGAAGTGCTTTTCCAGATAGGCGATGCGGCGCCGGTCGTCGACGACGCCATCCACCAGCCCGTCATTGTAGCAGGCACCGTTCTCTGTGATGTAACAATCGGGGAGGGGATAGCGGGCATGGAGGTCCTTCAGGAGGTCCGACAGGCCTTTTTCGTAGACTTCCCAGCCGATGTCGGTGAGGTCCGGTCCCGGTGCAGGCGGCACGGTGTCGGCCTGCGGAAAGTTTGTTTCTGGAGACGCTGCTGTCCTGACGCGCAGGGGCGTATAGTAGTTCAGGCCCCACCAGTCGAGTTTCTGGTTGATGGTCTCAAGATCCCCATCGCGGATCTTCATGGCTTCGCCAAAGGCTTCCAGAACGCCGTCCGGATAACTGCCTTCGAATATCGGCTGGAAGAAGATGCCGTTGTTGAACTGGAAGGCACGTTCCGCGGCTTGCCGGTCGGCAGCTGTTTCGCTGGCCGGATAAACGGAGTGGGCGTTGATGACGATGCCCGTCGGCAGGTCCGGCCGCACGGCGCGCGCTGCCTGCGCGCTCTTGCCGTGGGCGAGGTTCAACGTGTGCACGGCGGCGGCAAAGGCTTCAGTGTTTTTCTCGCCTGGGGCATGGATGCCGTAAAGATGGCTCAGATGACAGATGCACCAGGGTTCATTGATCGTCGCGAGCGCGTCCATGCGGTCGCCGAACCGGCGGACGACAATCTCGGTGTAGTCGGCAAAGGCATCCGCGGTGTCGCGGTCGGTCCAGCCGCCGAAACCTGCGAGCGTTAGCGGCAAGTCCCAGTGATACAGGGTCGGGTAGACCTTCAGCCCGCGGGCGACCATGCCGTCGATGAGCCGGTCATAGAAGTCGAGGCCTTTCTCGTTTACCTGCCCGCGTCCGTCCGGCAGAATGCGCGGCCAGGCGATGGAAAAGCGGTAGGCGTCGACGCCAAGCGACCTGATCAGGTCGAGATCGTTTTCCCAGCGATGATAGTGGTCGCAGGCGACATCTCCGGAATGGCCCTGATAGACCCGGCCCGGCATCTTGGAAAAGGCGTCCCAGATGCTCGGCTTGCGGCCGTCCTCAGTCGCCGCGCCCTCGATCTGATAGGCGGCGGTGGCGGCACCGAAGAGAAAGTCCCGGGGAAAGCGCTGCGAAAGGTCGTTGGGGGAGGACATCTGAAGTCAGCTCGCAAGATAAGAGTGATGCGACGGTCATAAGATCCAAAGCGCTTTGGATCAAGCAAAAACGTTGCGCTTCAACATCAGGAATGCTGCCACGGATAAAGGTCAGTTGCCTTCGTGCAGATCCATCAGCCAGCGCCACACCGGCATGGCTGGTTCCAGAGCCGCCATGACCGCATTCGCGCCATCGGGGCCCTGAACGTCACGCACATCGCCGAGGTCCTTCCAGACGGCGAGGCCCTTGTGGCGGGCAAGGTTGCTGTTCGGATGCTCCTTGGGGAAACCGCGGGGCACCTTCGCAAGATCTGGAGCGGAAATGTCGAAGCCGAGCGACCGGGCCTCCGACAGAAGACCGGCGATTTCATCGCCTCCACCGGTTTCCAGCCGGCTCAGAAACCGGCCGAGCACCGGTTTTGCAAAGGCCATGCAGCCGGCGCCGACACGGATATGATCCGCCTCGACCGACAGAAAGAAGCTCGGCGGCTGAGCATCCTTGCCCTCGAATGCGCCGCCCGAAGGCCAGAACGCCATGCGGATATTGGTGTTATAGGGCGTCTTGTCGTTGGAAAAACGCAGGTCCCGGTTGATTCGGAACTGCTTGGAGCTGAGGTCCCGTCCGGTCAGCTCCGCAAGCCGGGCGGAAAGATCGGAGCGGAAGCCGTCGGCGGGCTTCTTGACAAACGTCTGATAGGCCGCCTTATGCGCGTCGAACCAGTCTCTGGAATTGTTGGCGGCAAGGTCGCCCAGGAACCGGAAGGTCTCCGGCTGAAATCCGTTTCCGGTCATTTGGCAGCCTTTCCGGCTTTCGCCTTTTTCGGCTTGGCCGTCTTCGGCGGCAGGGTGGAGACATAGGCGCGCGCCATGTCGATCCAGGCCTTCAACTCGTCGTCCGAGGTGATGCCGTCCGGTTCGACGCGGATATACCCCGCCATCGGCCGTCCGCCCATGATGCAGATCGAGGCATGCGGCTTTTCGGTTGCCGCCAATTGCTGCTCGTTTCCGACGCGGGCCATCAGGCCGCGTTTGGAGACGCAGACCAGCATATTGCCGTCGACCATGAAACAGGTGGCGCCGAACATGCGCTTCTGCTCGACATTTTCATCCGGGATCAGGGCACGGGTGCGCTCGATCAGAACGGTTTCCATCAAGTCCGGCATCTTCAGGATCTCTTGGTTGAGGGTGTCTGCATTCCAGGACGAGACAGGCGGGCGAAATCCGACAGGCGCGCTAAAGAATTCTCATCGGGTTGTTCAACGAACCCTTTTCCATGTTAGGAGGCATTCAGTCCTAGGAAAACCGGATTCGGAGAGAGATTTGCCCGAACTCGTCCTGATCGCCGCCGTTGCCCGAAACGGAATTATCGGTGCGGAGAACGACATGCCCTGGAAGCTGTCGTCGGACCTTAAGCATTTTAAGCGCCTGACGTTGGGAAAACCGGTGATCATGGGCCGCAAGACCTTCCTCTCCTTCGGCGGCAAGCCGCTGCCGGGGCGACCGCACGTGATCATTTCCCGAGACCCGGCCTATGCGCCGCAGGGGGCGGAAGCGGCGACCTCGTTCGAGGCGGCACTGGAACGCGGCCGGGAGCTGGCGTCAGATCTCGGCGTTGACGAGGTGATGTGCATCGGTGGCGGTCAGATCTACGGTCAGGCAATCGCACAGGCCGACCGTCTGGAAATCACCGAAGTGGACGCGGAGCCGGCCGGTGACACGCGCTTTCCCGATATCGACCCGGCTCTCTGGGTCGAGACGATGAGAGTGCCCGGCGAGCGTGGCGAGAAGGACAGCGCCGATTTCACCTTCGTAACCTACCGCCGCAAGGCGTGACCCGGATCTCATACATGACACTTCCCGACACTGCGACGGCCAGATGGGCTGCGTTCAACGATCTCAGCCTGCAGGACCTCTACGATCTTCTGAAGCTTCGCCAGGAGGTTTTCATCCTGGAACAGGCGTCGTTCTATGCCGATATTGACGGCAAGGATCAGGACGCCCAGCATTATTTGATCCGGAACAGCGCAGACGCGGCACTACTGGGTGCGATCCGTCTGTTTGCAGATCCTGCGGAAGGCATTGCCCGGATCGGCCGGGTGGTGATTGCACCGGCTGGACGAGGCGCCGGGCTTGGCCGCATCATGATGCGGGCCGGCATCGACAAGGCCGAAGAACTTGCGCCCGGCTGCCAGATCCATGTCTCCGCCCAGTCGTATCTGGAGAAGTTTTACGGCTCGCTCGGCTTCCGTACGGTCTCCGCGGAATATATCGAAGACGGCATCCCGCATGTCGACATGATCCGCAGCCGGTAGGCGGTCCGGCTGCCTGGTGCGGCCAAATGTACCCGGAGCCTTGACAAACGCCGGTTCCCAACCCACCTGCGGCACGGGAAAACATGCGAGTTTGGCGAGGTTTGCTGCCGGTCTTTCCGTTGAAAGCGCGCGGTAACCTCCCTATAACCAACGGTGAGTCAGAACGGGTGAAAATCCCTGTCCGGCAAAGCCTGCCGGATGTCGAAGAAGGAAGTCTTGATGCCTTGGAGCAATCAGTCAGGTGGCGGTGGCCCCTGGAAGGGTGGCGGAAACAACGGCGGCCCATGGGGCGGCGGTGGTAACAACAATGGCCCTTGGGGGGGCGGCCCGAACAGGGGCGGCAACAATCCGCCGGATCTGGAAGAGCTCCTGAAACGCACCCAGGACCGCATGCGCAACGTCCTGCCGGGCGGCGGTGGCGGCAGCCTCGGCTTTATCGGCTTCCTGATTGTCTTCTGCGTCGTTGCAGTTATCTGGCTCTTCACCGGCTTCTATGTGGTCGATGAAGGCGAAGTCGGCGTCGAACTGGTGCTCGGCAAGGTCGAAGACCAGACGCCTCCGGGCCTCAATTACAACTGGCCCTATCCCATCGGCGAGGTCGAGACGCCGCAGGTTTCGCTCCAGCGCGAGACCACCGTCGGAACCGAAGAGAGTGTCAGCAGCGGCGGTGTCGTCCGGGCGCGTGACATTCAGGAGGAAAGCCTGATGCTGACCGGCGACGAAAACATCGTCGATGTCGGTTTCAAGGTTCTGTGGCGCATTCGGGACACGCGAGAAGGTATCACCAACTATCTTTTCAACATCCAGGATCCGGAAAGCACCGTGAAGGCCGTGGCCGAAAGCGCCATGCGCGAGGTCGTGGGCAGTTCCAAGATCGACTCGATCCTGACCGAGAACCGCGTCTCGATTCAGAACGACGTCGCCACCCTGATGCAGAAGACCCTCGACAGCTATCACGCAGGTGTCGAAATCGGCGAGGTGCAGATGCAGCGGGTCGACCCGCCGGCACAGGTCATCGATGCCTTCCGCGATGTGCAGGCCGCGCGCGCGGATGAAGAGCGTATCAGCAACGAAGCCAAGGCCTATGCGAACCGGGTGGTTCCGGAAGCCCGAGGCGAGGCTGCCCGGGTGCTGGAAGCGGCAAATGCCTACAAGGACCAGACGATCGCGGAAGCGACCGGTCAGTCCCAGCGCTTCACCAAGATCTATGAAGAATACAAGAAGGCCCCGGATGTGACCCGCGAGCGTCTCTATCTCGAAACACTGGAAAAAGTCTTGGGTTCCAACAACAAGATCATCATCGACAGCGCCTCGACAGGGTCCGGCGTCCTGCCGTTCCTGCCACTCAATGACCTGAACGGGCGCTCGTCCGCCCCGGCACAGCGCGCGGGGAGCAACTGATCATGCGTAGCGGTATCCTGGCAATTGTCCTGCTGATCGTGGCCGTGATCGGTTACCTTTCAGTTTTCATCGTCAACCCGACCCAGCAGGCTCTGGTCCTGCAGTTCGGTAAGATCGTCGAAGAGCCGAAGAAGGATCCTGGTATCTATTTCAAGATCCCCTTCGTGCAGAATGTCGTTTATTTCGACAAGCGCATCCTGAATCTCAATATGCCGCCATTGGAACCGATCACCGCGGACAAGAAGCGGCTTATCGTGGATGCGTTTGCGCGCTACCAGATCTCCAATCCGGTGCTCTTCTACCAGCGCGTCCAGAACGTACAGACCGCCAACCGGCGCCTGTCGACCTTCCTGCAGTCTTCGCTGCGCTCAGAAGTCGGCCGGACAAGCTTCGCCGCGCTCGTTCGTGACAACCGCACGGGTGTCATGGAAAACATTCGCAGGGATATCGATGCCAACGCCGATCAGCTTGGTATCGAAGTGATCGACGTCAAGATCCGCCGGGCCGATCTGCCGGACGCCAACTCGCAGGCAATCTATGCCCGGATGCAAACCGAGCGTCAGCAGGAAGCGACGGAAATTCGCGCACAGGGTGAGGAAGCTGCCCGCCGTATCCGCTCGCGTGCGGATCGTGACGCGACCGTTCTGGTCGCCGAAGCGCGGAGAGATTCCGAAATCATGCGCGGTACCGGTGACGCCGAGCGGAACAAGATCTTTGCCGAGGCCTTCGGCGCCGATCCGGAGTTCTTCGCCTTCTACCGTTCCATGCAGGCCTATGAAGCGGGCCTGAAGTCCGGCGATACCAGCCTCGTGCTGTCGCCCGATTCCAGCTTCTTCCGCTTCTTCAAGGATCCGTCCGGCGTGGTCGCGCCACCGGCCGCCAATGACAACGGCAGCCAGGGCATTTCCGACCGGGCACCGTCGCTCGCCGCACAATGAGCGATCTGGTCACCGCACTGGGTCTGGTCCTGGTGCTTGAAGGGGTTCTCTACGCGCTTGTGCCAGGTGGCATGAAAGCCATCATGCGCAGCGCGCTGGAGAGTTCCGACCAGACGCTGCGCCTCACCGGCCTTGTTGTGGCCGTGATCGGCGTATTTCTTGTGTGGATCGTACGCGGATAACGAAAAGTTTTCGGGCGGGACGCGCAAAAAAGTCCCGCCCGTTCTATATTCTGGTTCAGAACCAGAACGAAACCCATCGGCTGCCAGCTCCTAGGATTTCAGCTGAGCGGCAGTCCATCGGCTGGGATGAGGAGAAAGCCCTATGGCTCCAGAAATGACACGCCGACGGATGTCCCGGATCGCTGCAGCTGCAGCGGGGATCCTGCTTGGCGCAATCGCTGCCGTGCAGCCAATCCACAGCGCCTTGGCGCAAGGCCCGGTGTCTGTCGCCGATCTGGCAGAGAACCTTGCCGACGCGGTGGTGAACATTTCCACTGCCCAGACCGTGCAGGGCCAACGCACTGTGCCGATGCCGCAGGTGCCCGAGGGTTCGCCCTTCCAGGAATTCTTCGAGGAATTTTTCAACCGCCAGAACCGGGAAGACGATCAGCCGCGCCGCGTCCAGTCGCTGGGCTCCGGCTTCGTCATCGACGGAACGGAAGGCATCATCATCACCAACAACCACGTCATCGAAGGGGCGGATGAAATCACCGCCAACTTCAATGACGGCACCAAGCTGAAGGCCGAGCTCATCGGCACCGACGAGAAGACGGATCTTGCGGTGCTGAAGGTGAACCCGAAGACGCCGCTGAAGGATGTCAATTTCGGCGACAGCGATGCCATCCGGGTCGGAGACTGGGTGATGGCAATCGGCAACCCGTTCGGCCTCGGCGGCACGGTAACCGTGGGTATTGTCTCGGCCCGCAACCGCGACATCAATTCCGGCCCCTATGACAACTTCATCCAGACCGACGCCTCCATCAACCGGGGCAACTCGGGCGGTCCGCTGTTCGACATGGACGGCAACGTCATCGGCATCAACACAGCGATCATTTCGCCGTCCGGCGGCTCCATCGGCATTGGCTTTGCCATACCGGCGAACACGGCCATGAACGTCATCCAGCAGCTGCGTGACTTCGGCGAAGCCCGCCGCGGCTGGCTGGGCGTGCGCATCCAGGAAGTGACCGACGAGATCGCCGACAGCCTTGCCATGGATGAAGCCATCGGTGCGCTCGTTGCCGGCGTGACCGAGGATGGGCCGGCCGCCAAGGCCAAGATCGAGCCGGGCGACGTCATCATCAAGTTCGACGGCCGCGAGGTCGAGACGATGCGCGAACTGCCGCGCATGGTCGCTGAAACCGATATCGGCAAGGAAGTCGAGGTGGTGGTGCTGCGCAAGGGCGATGAAGTCACCATCAACGTGATCCTCGAGCAGCTCGTTGAAAACGAGGTCACCGAGGCGAGCGCCAAGACGGACGACCAGACCGAGGAGAAGCCGGTCGCCAAGAGCGAAGTTCTCGGCATGATGCTCGCTGAACTCGATGACAGCCTGCGCCAGCAATTCTCCATCGACGAGGACGTGACCGGCGTGGTCGTGACCGAGGTCAAGCCCGGCTCTTCGGCCGAAGAAAAGCGGGTGACTGCAGGCGACGTGATCAAGGAAGTCGCCCAGGAAACGGTTGAAACGCCGGAAGACGTTGCCGCCGAGATCAAGAAGCTGAAGGAAGGTGGCCGCCGCTCCGCGCTGCTGTTGCTCTCCAACCCCACCGGCGACGTCCGTTTCGTGCCGGTGCGGATCGAGGACGAGTGATCCGAAAGTTGAGCACCTGAATTGAAAAGGGCGCCGCGAGGCGCCCTTTTTGCAATTGGGTTCTTCCTTCACACCTCATCCTGAGGAGCCGCGACAGTGGCGTCTCGAAGGATGGGCGGCACACTCCGGAGCTAGCGGCCCATCCTTCGAGACAGCGCTCACGCGCTTCCTCAGGATGAGGTGATGGGAAGGCAAGTCCGGACCTCGGATACAGGCGCGCGGTAGACGGCACAAAGCGTCTGCTCAGCTCAAAACGAAGTCCTGTTCCGCGTAACCCTGCAGATAGAGCAGGGCGGTCAGGTCACCGTGGTCGATGCGGAAGTCGGCGGCAGCGGCAACGGCGGGCTTGGCCCGGTAGGCGACACCTGCGCCGGCGCGCTCGATCATGGCAAGGTCGTTGGCCCCGTCGCCAACAGCAAGGGTCTCGTCGAAGGACAGGCCCTGGTCGGCGGCCAGAAACTCCAGCCGCTCCCGCTTGGCGTCGCGACCGAGGATTGGTTCGCTGACCTTGCCAGAAAGCTTTCCGTCTTCTTCCAGAAGAATATTGGCCTGGTTCTCGTCAAAGCCGAGCAGGGCGGCGATGGACTGGGTGAAATGGGTGAACCCGCCGGAGACCAGGGCGCAATAGGCACCGTTCGCCTTCATGGTCTGCACCAGGGTGCGGCCACCCGGCATCAGCTGGATACGGGTGCTCAGAACCGTTCCGATGGCCGAGACCGGCAGACCGGCCAGCAGGCCGACGCGCTCGCGCAGGGCCGGTTCGAATTCGATCTCACCGCGCATTGCGCGTTCGGTGATCTCCGAAATCCGGTCCTTGAGGCCAAGTTCGGCCGCCAGCTCGTCGATGCATTCCTGGCGGATCATGGTGGAATCCATATCGGCGATCAGCAGGCGCTTGCGGCGGCCGGCTTCCTTCTGCACAAAGACATCGACGGGGGCCCGGCCGATACAGTCGCGAAGAAGCGCGTCGGCAACACTTGCGTCCGGGCCGTCAAAGCGGATATCGGCTGCAACACCGGTGCTGAGGACAGTCGCCGGGCCGGAGGTGCCGAGGGCATCTTGCGCCCGCCTGATGAGGTCCTCGTCGACGGCGGGCGCAGTTGGAGTGGATACCAGGGTGGCAACGAGCGGCATGGACGGTTCCTTGGAAGGCGAGGGCAGGCAGATGACAGGCAAACGCGCCATTCTGATAGCCGGGCCGACGGCAAGCGGCAAGTCCGCTCTCGCCCTTCGCCTGGCGAAAGAGCGCAATGGGGTGATCGTCAACGCCGATTCCATGCAGCTTTATGAAGATTTGCGGCTGGTCAGCGCACGCCCGAGCGCGGAGGAAGAGGCGGCAGCGCCGCACCGGCTTTATGGCGTGCTGCCATCCTCGACCGCCTTTTCGACCGGAGCCTGGCTGCGTCTGGCGAAATCCGAGCTTGTGGCTGCCTGGGGTGAAGGCCGCCTGCCCATTCTGGTCGGTGGCACCGGTCTCTATTTTAAGGGACTGACCGAGGGCTTTGCCGAAATGCCGGAAATTCCCGATGGCATACGCGCGCATGCCAGGACACTCGCTGATAAGGAGGGGATAGACGGGCTGAAACGGGCGCTTGTTGCCGCGGGCGATGAAGAGGCAGCGAAGGCTCTCTCGGACCCGCAGCGCCTTGCCCGGGCGCTGGAAGTGATGGAGGCCACCGGCAAACCGCTCAGCCACTGGCAGAAGGTGCATCAGGCACCGCCCTTGATGGCGTCGGATCTCTGCCACCGGATCGTGCTGGCACCACCCCGGCCCTGGCTGCATGACCGCATCGCGCGCCGGGCCGAACTGATGCTGAGCGACGAAGGTGTCGCCGAGGTGCGGGCTCTCCTTGCGAAAGAACTTTCGGACAAATTTCCGGCCATGCGGGCGATCGGCGTCCCGGAAATTGCCGCCTATCTTGCCGGCGAGGCAACTTTTGCAGAAACCGTCCACAGGCTCACTGTTGCAACGCGGCAATACGCCAAGCGCCAGGAAACGTGGTTCCGGAACCAGATGATCGCCTGGCAACGGGTTGATCCCTCAGATGAAATCACAATGGAAAACTTTCTAAGGAAACTATAGCAGTGTCTCAGCAACCTCTGGGGTGTGCGGTGCAGCGAGGGTATCTCGATAACCTGTTGGTAATACGAATATATTTTTGCCTCTTTTGTTCTTATACTTTTGTCTGCCATCGGGTTGGCACAATTCTGGGTTACATGGGTTTTTGCTGCAGCAATTGCGGTTCACGTGACCGAAGCGGCGGCGAAACATCCAAGACTGGGAGGACACGGTGCAGACGATCTTTCTCGAATGCGGCTCAGTGCGGCTTGTCCCTTTCTCTCCGGCCGATATCAACCTCGTAAAAGACCTTCACTCCGATCCCTTTGGCAACCGATGTTCAGAATATTCCACCAATTGCACCGTCGTTGACGCGGCCGAAATGGTTCGCTCCGCGCTGCAGCACCAGGACGATCTCGGCTTTGCCAAGTGGAAGGCCGTCTCCGCCAATGGTGAGTTTCTTGGCTGGGCCGGTTTTACGCCTGTCAGCGAAACGTCTGAAATCAGCCTGAGCTATTGCCTGCGCCGGGATATCCTGGAGGAGGACGTCGACTTGCCGCAGCGCCTGTGCCAGGCCCTGTCGGACTGGTTTTTTGAAAACACCTATTTCTCCCATCTCGTCGCGGTGGTGCGCACGGACAACAGATCCATGCGCGACGTCGTCCGGGAAACGGGTTTCTATCATCGCGAGAGCAGGGTGATTGCCGGCATGCAGGCCGATGTCTTCCAGTTGCTCAGCCCCTCCATGCAGTCCTACCTCATGAGCGCTTAGCCAAGGCTCAGGAACGGGACGTCACCACTGAGTGGGATCGCAGTTTCGCGGTCCCTTTTTTCTTAAAGAGCTGATTTTGACCCAGTCGATTCTGACCCCACCAGTCTTGAGCCCACCGATCTTGACCACGGGCCGGCTTCGGCTGTTGCCATTCACCGAGGCCGATTTTCCGCTGCTTTTCGACCTTCATTCGGATCCGGAGGTCAACCGCTACCTGTCGCCCGGGCCGGCCGCCATGGGGGCCGACGAGGTGCACCGGCGGCTCGGCGATTACGTTCGCGATCACCTCCATTCCGGGATCTCGAAGTGGAAACTGGAGACGAAGGAGGGGAACTTCATTGGCCGGGCCGGATTTTCCTGGCTGTCGGATCCGGATGGCTATGAGCTTGGCTACAGTCTGAAACGCTCTGCCTGGGGACAAGGATATGCCACCGAAATCTCGCGAGCGCTCGTCGGCTGGTTCTTCGAGCAAAGACCGGACCCTCATCTCATCGCCTATGCGGTTGCCGAACATGCGGCCTCGCAGCATGTGATGCAAAAAGCCGGCTTCAGCTTATGGCAGGAGCGAAGGAAACACGGACTGGATTGCCGTTTTTACCGGATCACCCGATCGGGCTATCTGGCACAGCGCAGCGCAGGCGAGGTCTCCGCGGCCGGGTGACAGGCATGTCCAGCAGACTTCAGGTACCCCTGGCTGCCTTGATGGCGGCGGGCATTGCGGCCGCGGTCAGGTTTTCCGCCAGGGTCTCGTCGGACATGGCCCTTGCCGTCGTCAAGGCGCCGATCAGGATGCTGAGGAAGGCCCAGGCGCGGTTCAGCCGCGCGGCGCCGAGATAGTAGTTTGCGAAAGCCTCCACCCAGTCGCCGCCGAAGGCCGTCTGCCGCGCGACCGCATCTATTCCAACGTGGTCCACACCGTTGACGGGACCTAGTGGTTCGATTCTGACATTTGCACCCCCCTGCTGCTAGCGCTGGAGCAAATGTCAGATTCGCTCCACTAGAACATGGACGGCGAAGCCATGACCAACGGCCAGCTTGCCGAGCGGATCTCGCAGGGCTGAGGACTTGAAGACCTGCATCTGGCAAACGAAGAGGGGCCGCGAGAGCGGCCCTTTTGCGGAGGCCCTGCCGGGATCCCTTCACCCGCGGGACGATCCCTTCAGGTCGGCGATGAACCGGTTCAGTTGCCTGGGGCGGGTAAACACATGGCGGTCGCCCGAAAAGTCTCTGATGCTTGCGAAGTCGCGATTACGACGGGTTTTCCGGTAATTGAGAACGAAGCGGAAGAACGGCCAGTCAAACCGTTCCAGGCAGCCGTCGGGGAGTTCGCCGCCGCGTGTTCCCCCGAGACCGGCAAGTGTCCGGCGCAGCACACGTGCCGCACAGAGGAAGGTCGAGAAGTCCAGATAGATAAGGGTGTCGGCTGCTCCCAGGCGCATGTCCAGGGTGCTGCCGTAATTGCCGTCCATGATCCAGCGCGGGCGGGCGACAAGCTCCTGGATCGTGGCGCGCCAGGTCTCGGGAGATGGGCGCTGCCAGCCCGGTTGCCAATAGTGACTGTCCAGATGAATGACAGGCAGGCCTGTGAGGTCGCTCAGGATCCGCGCAGCCCTCGACTTGCCGGAGCCGGGGCATCCGGCAATCACGACGCGCTTCATGCCCTCCGATGTGCCTGCGCTTGTCACCTGTTCCTTGCCCGCCTCACCGGGTACGTGAACCGTCCGCCAGACAGCATCAATGCGTGACTGCAGACACTTTTCCTTTACCGTTCATAACAGAGATGGCGCTTGATGCGAAGGCAACCGGCTGGGACAGGGGTCTAGAGGACTTCGAGCCGGGCGCCGAGTCTCTCCGAGATTTCGCCTGCCATATCCGGCAGGAGTGTCGCCCAGTGGCCGGAGTGCGGGGCCCGGACGACGTCAAGGCTCGGATACCACAGGCTCCGTTTTTCCGCGGCGTGCCAGTACCAGGGCGCGACATGCGGGACGAGGGCGAGACCCGGCGTGCCGGCGGCACCGGCGGCATGGAGCACGAGGCCGTCGGGGCCGATCACGAAGTCGAGGACATGCAGCAGTGCTGCGAGATCCTCAAGGTGGCCGACATGCAGGCCGGCATCGATGATGCCCTTGTGGCCACTCAGCTGCTGCCGGCTCTGATCCCAGATGGTGCTGACAAGGGTCCCTTGCATTGGTGGCAGCGCCGGAAGCAGGGTTGCCAGGGTCAGGCCTGGAGGGGCTTCGTTCCAGGAAAGGCCTACCCAGGGGCGGGGAAACTCCGCCAAAGCGTTTCGCCACCGCGTCGCCAGATCTTCACGAACCGGCAGGTAGGGAACGGGTCCGGTAAGCCCGCCCCGGATGGATGCCGGCAGGCCGAGCAGCCTTGAGACAGGAAGAGCGCAGGTAATCTCCGGTGCCGGCGGCATTTCGCCGGACATGTCGGTTGGCAGGTATGTGTCATAACCAAATAGCCGGGCCAATTGGGAAAGCGCTGCAGGGCCGGCAACAGGTGTTTGCAAGCCACGACCTGAAGCACCCAGAAAGCGGGCGAGCAGCATGAATTCCAGATTGCTGAGTCCCGGCTCGATCACCAGTGCCGCCGTCTTCAGACGATCCGTCAGTTCATCCGGGGTGATGGACACGTCTTCGGGGAGGTCAAGACTGGCGGCGATCTGCGGCCACTGGATTTCCGGCAGTTTCTCCAGCTGTCCCGTCGAGAGATAGGCTTCCTGCAACAGGCCGAACAGCCGCGTCTGGTCCTGTTCGCTGAGGCGGGCGGTCTCCTGGCAAAGGGGTTCAAGCAGTTGAAGGCTCTTCTCCGTCTCTCCTGCCAGTCCGTAGGCCGTTGCCAGGGCAAACACGGCCTCCATGCGGTTCTTGGCTGTCTTGGCGACGGGGGCAAACTCCCGCAGCGCCTCGTCCGCCTCGCCGCATTCGGTCTTGATCCGCACATAGCTCAACCAGACCGGCAACAGGTCCGGGAACAGGGTCTTTGCGCGTTTTGCCACACGGACGGCTTCGCTCAACTGTCCGTTCGCTGCCGCGTTGTTCGCGAGGGAAAGCATATAATCCGCATTGGCCGGATCCTGCAGATGCGCCGCTTCCAGATAGGGCGCAGCCTTGCCGTGGTCCTGCAGGGCTGTGAGCACCTGACCGACAAGCGCATTGACCGCCGCGTTCCCGGGTGCAAGCGCATGCGCGTCCTGAGCGGCTGACAATGCCGGGCTGAACATGCCATGGGCAAGGTAGAGCCGGGCAATGCCGGTCAGGATTTCCTGCGTCTCGTTCTGCGCCCGGACCGCATTCAAAAGGTCCTCGACCTCGGCAAGGGCGCCGGTGGCGGCGAGGAATTCGGCCTTCAACAGGGCCGCCTGCACGTGCAAGGGATCGAGGGCACGGGCGCGGTCGACGAGACGTTCGGCCTCTTCCGCCTTGTCGCCGATAAGAGACACCCTGGCGGCAAGGGTCAGAAACCCCGCATCCTGCTGGCTGAGCGCCGTTGCCCTGGAAAGCAGCGTCTGAGCGGCTTCAAAGTCGCCATGGGCAAGGCGGGTCTCGATCAGGCCGGACAGGGCTTCGGGATGGCCGGGGGAGACATCCAGAACGCTTTCGAAAAGCAGGGCGGCGTTGTCATGCCGGCCGGCGGCTGCATGGTCCTTTGCCGCCTTCAGCCGGTCGTCCACAAGTAGCATTCAGGCAGCCTTGTTCAAGCAGGTCGGCGTCACACGGTACACCTAGCCGACACTGACGCGTTTGCCGTCGAGACGGACATCTTCTTCGGCAGTGATCAGCGATATCTCGCTGTTCTGTGTCGCGACGCTGTCGATCGTCTGTACCAGGACGCCGGCCTTCAGGGTCTCGGTTTCCTTGATGGCACTGCTCCGGCTTTGCGCCGTGGTGGTGACCGTCCTGGCGTTCAGGATCCGGTCGACGCAGGTTTCGAGCGACTTTGAGAAATTGTTGACCAGCTGCTTTCCGGTCTGCATCAGGCTTTCGGTGAGGACCGTCATCCGGCGTGCGCTGACATTGATGTCCGGCGCGGACAGGGCAAGCGTGCCTTTCGTCTTGAGCGCGACATCCTTGACCCCGGCGACGCCGATTTCGGCGGTCACGGTGGCTTGCCTGGTCAGGACCGACAGCATGAACGCCTGTTCCGGGCCCTGGTAGACCAGCACGGTATCGCCGATCACCGGGGCCAGCAGGCAACTGGTTGCCTGGAGGGCATGGATTTCCTCGCCGTCATGCAGCGTCACCATGGCTTCCTGCTCAGTGACAAGCGCCATGACGGTGCCGGTTGCCAGTCCGGCATCGGCTGGAGGGGCGACGGTTGCCGTGGTGACGGCCGTTTTGGCCTCGATTGATTTTCTCGTGCTCATCAGCGGCTCGCTGTCTTGCGGGAGGGGGCCGGGTCACGCCGGTTTGCCGCGACCTTAGAGGATTGGCCTTACTGTGGCCTGAACGGTAGATCCTGCAACCCACTTATACCTCCGGGAAACGCCGGGGAAAATGCGTTTGCGTTTGTCTCGCTCAGCCACTCGGATTGAGAAGGCGGATCTGGGAGGGGACCAGCGTGGTGCCGACCGAATTCGGTGACAGGCCGTTCTGCGCGGTCGGGTCCATCAGGGCCCGGGTCGCCGGTATGCACTGGATGAAGAACTTCACCGACCCCTTGATGTTGCGGCTGTTGGAACAGACCATGCCGGAGGCAACGCCCGGTCCCGGGCCGCTGATTGTCACAGGCGCGAGGTTGGTCATGTTGTGAGCCGGCATGCACATGATCAGGGTGCGGAAGCAGGTCGGTATCTCCGTCGAGCGCAAACCCATGGAAAAGAGAGGAATCGGAACGGGACCGGCCGGAGTCGTCTGCAGGTAGACATCCGGAACCGCGAAATCCATGCCCGGGATAGGCCCCTGGGAATTGACGAAAGGCATCAGACTGTCCCTCCATTGAGCGGAGCCTCGCCATCGAGGGCGACTTTCTCCGTCCGGTATAGTTCCGCTTTCAAACGTTCAGTATCGGTTTCGATCCGGCTTCCGGATGTGCCGAGCATCACAGTCTGTTCGGTTTTGGCACCATGAAACTTGGTGTAGCTGAAAGCGCTCGCCGCGAGCGAAGCACCGGACAGATCGGCATGCGAGAATTCCGCCTGCCTCAAGTCGCACTCATCGAAAAGGGCGGCCCGGCAATCGGCCTCCTGAAGGACGGCGGAAAACATCTGCGACCTGGCAAAGCGCGCGCCCGGCAGGCTGGCGCCGGCAAAGTTCGCCATCGACAACTGGCTGCCGGACAGATCGACACCGTCCAGCTTGCTCTTGACGAAGCCGGTGGAGTTCGCCGTCACTCCTCTTAAAGATGCGCCCTCAAAATCGCATTCGGCGAAGATGGAGGCGGTAAGGTCGGCGCCGTCGAAATTCGTGCCCTTGAAAGTGCCCTGATGGAAGGTGCAGTGCTGCCAGGCTTGTCCCGACAGATCGAGCCCGGAGAGGTTGGCCTCGGCAAAGAGCGCGATATCGATATGGACGCCGGACAGATCGACGGGCCTCAGGTCCGCTTCGGTCAGCATGAAGTTCGTCAAGGCTGCGCCGGTAAGGCGTGCGCCTCTTATATCCGGCGCGACGAGCGCTGCCCGGTAGAAGCCGCAGCCCGAGAAATCCGCGTTTTCGAGTTTCGTCTGCGCGATTGAAACTTCCTCGAAGGTGCTGCCTTCGAACATGCAGTTGCTGGCATCGCCGCCGACGATCTGCAGCTTCTCGACCAGTGTCCCGCGCATCTCGGAGCCCGACATGTCGCAACCGATGAACTGGGTCTTCTTCAGGTCGCAGCCGTTGAAATTGGTGTCTTTGAGTTCGCACGAAATCATCTGTGCATCGGACAGGACGGCATTCGAGAAATCGCAGCCCGACAGGTCGCATTGGATGAAGCGAATGCCGGCCAGGTTCAGTCCGGCAAAGGAAAGCCCGGGCGCTGTCCTCAGCATAATCGGCTGCTCGTGGGCGTGGAACGCCAGGATGTCTTCCAACGATACCGGTTTCTTTTGTGGCGCGTCAGACATTTGCCGGTTGCTCCAGGAGTGTAAGGCCGAGATTGGCCCCCGTCAGATCGCAGCCTGTCAGCTTTGCTTCAAGAAGGTCGGCGGCATAGAGATTGGCGGCGCGCATGGAACATTGCCGCAGATCGACACCGGTCAGGGCCGCCATGAAGAGATTGGCACCGAAAAAATCGCTTCCCTTGAAGTTCGATCTGCCGAACAGGGAATTGCGGAACGACGCAAGGCGGAAGTCGTTGGACTCCAGGTCGCAAGCATTGAAGAAGCAGGCATTGCCCTGTGCCCTGAGGAAACAGCATTCAGCCATCTTTGCGGTGTTGAAGGAGCTTTCCATTGCGTTCAGTCCGGCAAATCGGGACCCTGTCAGATCGCACGCCCCCATCACGCCGACGGACAGCCACTTGCCGTTCCGCCCATTCATTCCGGGAGCCTGGGTTTCCACGAAAGCGACGCGCTCCAGGTCGCTGTCTGAAATGTCCATGCCCTTCATGGACATGAGCACGAACGCGGAGCGCAGAAGCCGCGAAGCCGAGGCCTCGAACCCGTCGGCGCTGCCGGAGAGAAACTGGCAATCCGTGATGCGGCTCTGGTGGAGCTTGAACCCGTCGAGGATGGTTTCCAGAAAGCGCACCTTCTCCAGGTCCGCATTGTTGCCGGTTGCGCCTGCGAAGTCGGATTGAAAGATATGAATGTCGTTCAGCTTCGCGTTATCGAGCCGGAGGTTCCTCGCTTTGACCCTGCTCAGGTTGGCGTGGGTAAGATCGGTACCCGACAGGTCCGCGTTGTCCAGTGTTGCACCGGTGAAAACAGCTCCGGTCAGATTGCATCCGGCAAATCGTGCACCGGTCAGATCCGCGCGTTCAAAAAAGGTGTCGGCGAGATCCCGGCCACTGAAATCGAGCCCGCGCAGATCCGCGCCGGCCAGGTCTGCACCCTTGAAATCGTACCCTTCCCGCAGTTTTCCGGCAACGAAGGCACCGAGACGGATTGCAACGCCCTCCGGCAGCTCCTCCAGTGGAAAAATCGGTGCGGGCGCCTGCTGGCGCGCCATCGCCATGTTTTCATCGATCATGCTCTCCGACTTGTCGAGCTGTTCCAGGGCCGTGGCGATGGAGGAGGGCGCGCCTTCGGCGGGCGATTGATCTGCCGTGGGCTTAAGGTGCCTGGCTTCGGTCGCCTTGCCACTTTCCAGCAACGCATCCAGAAGGTTGTCGAAGTCTTGCTGCGAGCTTTTGGAGGCGCCGGGGCGGGTCAGGCCCTGTTGCAGGCGTTCGGTGACCGCGTTTTTCGCATCTTCGTCCAGAGGGACGGCGGTCGGCAGCACCTCGGTCGGCGCTGCACCCGGGTCGGCCTCCGGCCCTGCGTGATCGAGCCCGGAAAGGTCCATATCCCGGATTGCCTTGCGCATGTCTGCCAGCAGGCTGCCCTCCGGCAGGCGCTGGGCGCGTGCTACGGCTTTCTGGTAGGCTGTTTCGGCCGCCTCTTCCTCCGATGGCGTTCCGAAAAGGTCATCAAGCCCCGTTAGTGCCGCCAGCTGCCTGTCGTCCCCTTCGGAGGCGCCCGAGAAGTTTCCCGATAGACGGTCAGGCGAAGACAACGATTGGCTGCCGATCTGTGCCAGGCTCTCTGCGAACTCCGGTTCGATGCCGATATCGGGAAATCTTGCGACAAGGTCGTCCTCGACGATCGGAACGGCCATTTTCGGTGGCAGGCGATCGGGCGGGAGGGAAGCAACGACTGCCCGTCGCCGCAGTTCGGCCTTCACCATTTCGCGGTCGCGTTTTTCCAGAAGCGCGTCTTCAACAGCCTGGATGTCGTCGAGCAGGGCCGCGAGATCGACTTCGCCATTTTCCAGTTCCTCGGCAGTCGGCTGTGCGACCAGGGGAATGTCGTCCAGAATGTCATTCGGCTGCGGTTGGACCAGATCGCCGGGTAGGCCTTCGTCTTCCAGCATCTTGCGCAGGGCCCAGGTCTGGTTGTCGCTGAATTTCTGCCGGTCGGCCGCCGCCTTTTCCAGCTTGGCCTGGCGTTTTGCACTGAGCACCGCAGGATCGACTTCCGGCATCAACTGGTAGTCGGCAAGCGCGTATTTGTGGCCTTCCTCCTTGGAGGTGCGTTTCTGAAAGACGTCGGCGTAGAAGCTGCCGTCCCGGCGAGGTGCATCGGTGTGCTCCAGGGCCACCATGATGGCGCCGATGTCCTCGGCAAAGCGGTCGGTGCCGCGCACCAGTCCGCGGAAGGTGAGAACCGCTTTCTGCACGTTCGGGAAGAGGGTCACCGTATCGCAGCGCATGGAGGTTTCCATCAGCGCGTCACCGGGGATGTCCTTGTAGAAACAGCGCGCGGTGAGGCGCGGAAGCGCTCCGCCGACAGAGGCTTCGCCCCGGCTCATGCCGGTGATCATGAAGGTTTCGCCGCCGCTGAAGAACTTGTCGAAGCGCTGTTCGGCTGGAGCCTCGCAATGATAGAGGGGATTGAAATCCTCCGGTTTCAGCGGCGAGACATTTTCCATCCAGTACTGGTCATAGGTGCCGAGATACCTCAACCGGGCCGGATCGTCCGCCTGGATCGGGCCGAAATGCACCGGGACCGGGCGGTCGTCGAGGGATTTGATGAGCTGCGCCGGATTTTCCACATTGGGAAGCGGTGCATCGTAGCCAGCATCGACCAGGTTCCGGGCACTGAAGCCCTTGCCGCGCGGATTGGGGGCGTAACCGGCTCCGCCGAAGGCCTGTACGTCGCCGATCGGCATCTTCAGGAAAGGGGCAGGCCGGCTGATCTGCAGGCCCCGGTCGGTCAGCTGCCAGTAGCGGTCACCAAAGACCGCCAGCTGTTTCTGGAATGCGCCGAAGCGCGCCGTGACCGTGATGCCTTCAATCGGGGCGTCGGTTGGCGAGAGCGCACAGCCGGCGATGATGACCTCGCCCTTCGGTTTCAACTGGCCCTTGTCGAAGATGGCACCATTTGGCATCTGCTCCGTCACCATCGGCCAGAGAGCCTGTTCCGTCAGCAGGCGACCTGGATCGGCGAAATCGAAGAGGGCATAGGCGGAAACCGTGGTCAGGGCACCGTCCCGAGACGGTTCAGTCTGGTAGGCTACCGAAACGCGGGTCGGTTTGATGATTGCTGGCAAGCTGCTCTCTCACCGTTTGTTGTCTTTGGACCGATTGCTAACTTCTAGCGTTCCAACTCTCGGTCATGAAGCCCAGTGTGGTGAATTTGAAAACCGCCTCATTTCAGCAGCATCCGCCGGAGCGTTTTTCAAGTTCGAAAACCGCACTAGAAACATAAACTTGCTGGTCACCTTCCTGAAGCTGAAGTTTGTCCGGAGCGTGCCGGCAAATGTGACGAACTTCAGGTTCAGGTGACTGGGGTCAGGTTCGGATCAGACATAGCAGGTGAGGTTGCCAAGCTTGACGTCGCAGCCGGAGTTCTTCAACTCGGCCGTGACAGTCTGGACCTGAAGATTGCCACACATGCCTTTCATGGTGCTGTTCTCAACTTTCAGGCCTTCCAGGCCAACCATGATCTCGTTCAATTCGGCCTTGCAATCGGTCGAGCCGAATTTTGCAGTGACTTTCTTCATCACGATCGTCTTCAGGTCGATCTGGACGCCCTTCCAGTTGAAGCACACCCAGTCGGAGAAGAAGTTGAACTTGTCGAACTGCATCCGTACGCCATAGACGGACTCCATGATGCCACCATAATAGGAGGTCATGTTGAAACCGTAGATGCTCTGGAAATCCCAGCCGTATTTATGGCTCTCGTAGGAATCCTTGTATTTGATCAGGTGCCACTTGTCGTAAGTGTGCGTGGACTTGCCCTTGATCTTGCGCTCCTCGGCATTGCACTCGACCTTCAGCTTGCTGGCGCTGGTTACGGTCATGTCACCTTTTTCGGTGGTGAGGTTGAAGTTGTTCTGGACGGTTGCATTCATGTTGCCGTCGACATCCAGATCGTAATTGCTTGTCTTCTGGTGATAGTCGCCGCTTTCCACATACATCTTTTCGGCGGTCTTGATCAGAAGACGCCCGTCGCAGGACATCAGGATGCCCTGGGAACCTCCGGCAGCGTTGGTATAGACGGAGCTGTCGTTGCCTTCATCGGAGACGTGTTTCGCAGGATAGAGATCCGACTGATGGCCGTGGTCAAAGACCCGCTTCTCGACGTCGGAATATTCCCCCAGCCGCAGGAAGGTGCCGATATTGTCGGACGTCGTGCTCTGGGTGCCTGAGGGAACCAGGTAGAAGATGTTCCGGCCCGGAGGGGGAGCATTGAGGCGGTGAGGGTGAGCGTGTGGGGGCATTGCTCGATCTCCGTGTCGGTTCTTATGTTGTTGGGACCTGACAGCCGAAGCCGCCTTTTCCTTGAAGTGCAGCATGCTCCTCGCCGCATGCGGGAAACGTGATCTACATCACAGATGCGCAAGATTGCATCCAGTCTGTGACAGGGAAGGTTAAAATCCTGTTCGTGTCTACCCGGTCGACCCGCAGACGATCACAGAAAATAACCTTCTGAGCAGTGACTATAACCTTCGTTTATTCGCCAGATCAGCAGACACACGACCGGAATCGGTCGAGCGTCCAAAGCTGATCGACCTTAAAGAGGTAGAGCATCTTCGATGTGGACACATCCGGAGACCTTGTCACAGACTCGTATTATTGCAGTTGAGAGTGGCGACTGGTGTTTTCAAGATGAAGAAATATTCGGAAACAAAAGCGCCGGTTGATTTTGAATTCGTCTGTGGAATAGGGATTTTAAACTTTCAGGTTCTTGAAAACACTGGCCTGAACCTGACCCCTCGTGAGGGTCCGGAGCGTGAACCCAAGACCATGTCACCAGACCGGAAATGACAAACCCCTGAAGGGAACCTTCAGGGGTTTGACTGTTTCATTCATGAAGGCCGCGTCCGGTTTTGCCGGGTCGGGTCATTTGGCCAACGCCCTATTGCTTCCTCAGACGGCGGCCAGGGCGCCCGGGTTGCTGGTCTGCTGGCGCAGGGCCAGCTTGTTCATGGCCGACACATAAGCGCGTGCGGAGGCGACCAGGGTGTCGGTGTCCGCACCCTTGCCGGTGGCAATGCGCCCGCCGGCTTCCAGCCGCACCGAGACTTCCGCCTGGGCGTCGGTGCCTTCGGTAACCGCATGCACCTGGTAGAGGGACAGCTTGGCCTCATGCGGCACGATCAGCTTGATGGCGTTGAAGGTCGCGTCGACCGGGCCGTCGCCGGTGGATTCCTTGGTGATGTGCTGGCCGTTGACATCCATGGTCAGGATGGCCTTCTGCGGACCGCCGGTGCCGGCGATGACTGTCAGCGCGATCACCTTGGTGCTTTCGCCCAGGATGTTGATCTCGTCCTCGACCAAGGCTTCGATGTCCTCGTCATAGACGTGCTTCTTGCGGTCGGCGAGATCCTTGAAACGGCGGAAGGCGTCCTGCAGGGCGTTGTCGCCCAGTTCGAAGCCCAGTTCCTTCAGCTTGTCTCGGAACGCATGGCGGCCGGAATGCTTGCCCATCACCAGCGAGGTCGACTTCACGCCGACATCCTCGGGCCGCATGATCTCGTAGGTCTCGGCATTTTTCAGCATGCCGTCCTGGTGGATACCGCTTTCATGGGCGAAGGCGTTCTTGCCGACGATGGCCTTGTTGTACTGGACTGCAAAACCGGAGGCACCGGCCACCATCTTGGAGGCTCGGACCATGAATTTCGGATCGATCCCGGTCACATAGGGCAGCACGTCCGCGCGGGTGCGGATTGCCATCACGATCTCTTCCAGCGCCGCGTTGCCGGCCCGTTCGCCGAGGCCGTTGATGGTGCATTCGATCTGGCGCGCACCGCCGGTGACACCGGCCAGCGAGTTGGCGACAGCCAGCCCCAGGTCATTGTGGCAGTGCACGGAGAAGATCGCCTGGTCGGAATTCGGCACCCGCTCGCGGATCTGCTCGAACATGGCCTTGTATTCGTCCGGCGTCGCATAACCGACCGTGTCCGGCAGGTTGATCGTGGTCGCACCGCATTTGATGGCGGCTTCAACGCAGCGGCACAGATACTCGATCGGCGTGCGGGTGGCATCCATTGCCGACCATTCGACATCGTCGATCAGGTTGCGCGCACGGGTCACCGTGTCGGTGATGATCGCCAGAACTTCCTCTTCCGTCTTGTTCATCTGAAACTTCAGATGGATCGGCGAGGTGGAGACGAAAGTGTGGATGCGGCCCTTCTCGGCATGCTTCACGGCTTCGCCGCAGCGGTCGATATCGGCGTGGATGGCCCGGGCGAGGCCGGCAATGACGGAGTTTTTGGAGCGCTTGGCGATCTCGCTGACGGCCTCGAAGTCGCCGTTGGAGGCGATCGGGAAGCCGGCCTCGATGATGTCGACGCCCATTTCGTCGAGGATCTCGGCGATCTGCAGCTTCTCTTCCAGCGTCATGGACGCGCCGGGCGACTGTTCGCCGTCGCGCAAGGTGGTGTCGAAGATCCGGATCTGGTCCTTCTCGGAGGTGGCAGTCATGTCGTTTCGTCCCTGGCTTGGATCGGGCCTTTGTAGTCGCAAAGTGGAGAAAAGGCGAGGCGCGATCCGATGTCTGATGCGGTTCTTTAGAAACTCTCCCCTAAGTGCCCGTTCCGCCTAATTCAAAGCGGAGCAGCCGACGCTCAGGGGCATCTAAGAAGGAGGAGATCGCCAAGTAGAATAAGGCCGCCGCGCAGGGGCTGCGCGCTGGTGCAAGAACCGGAAATGTCGCAAACCGCGATCATGGGTCTCAACTGGCCTTTGGTCGTCTTCAACAAACGTACCGTCAAAACTGGCTCAAAAGCGTGACCTGACGGTTAACGGGTTCTGTTCTTAAGTCAGGTTTCACGATGATGCAACCGGCTTTTCCGGAGCTTACACAAATGGCGGGCCGGCAAGGGACCAAGGTCGGCAGAAACGACAGGGCGAGGGCTCAGCCGGATGTCATCCCGCCGCCCTCCGGCTGGCCATAGTCCGCAATGAAGGTTTTCATCACCGCTTCGAACCGGTCTGCGTCAACAATCTCGTCGAAATTCTCCAGGAGGATCGTCAGAAGATAGTTGTTGCCGTAGTGCCAGTCTGCGTTGAGTGCACGGAGCCGTTCGTAGGCCTTTTCGCTGAGCGCCGCATTGAAGCGTTTGGGCAGCGGCAGGCGCTTAAGGTTCCGCTTTTGTGTCCCCGGCATCGTCTTCTCCACATCCCGACACCGGTTCGGTCGACCCGGCGCCGCTCTCCTCGATTTCCTTTGTCCGGCGCCAGAAGACGGCGTGGAGGCCTTGCATGCTCCCGGGTTCGGCCTTGCGCACTACGGCCATGCGTTCGGCATAGTCGGCGATATCCGGAAAGCTTGTGGTGTCACCATCGCCACCGGCGGCCATCTTCAGTCCCGCACATTGATGGCAGATGCCGCCCTTGCCGACGAGGGCGCAGAGGCCTTCAAATTTGTCCTGCATGGCTGATCGTGCTGCGGAGAGGCGGTGACGGAGGACCGCATCGGAAATGCCGAGCACGGTCGAAGCCTCGCGCGCCGAGAGATCAAGCACATCGCGCAGAACAAGCGCCGCCTGTTCGTCCGGCGGCAGAGACCGGCCGACACAGGCAAAGCAATAGGCAATGTGTTCACGCACTTCGTAGGCGAATTCCGGGTTGGACATGGCTCCCATGACTTCGCCGGACAGCTCTTCGGACTGGAAGCAAAGATTGGCATAGGCCACCTGCGCTTCCGTCCGCCAGCGTTTCTGGGTTCTGAGATGATCGACGGCACAGCGGCTGACGATCGAGGTTACCCAGGTGGAAAACTGCGCCCGTTCTTCGAAACGGCCGATCCCGGACCAGGCTTTCGCCAGCGCTTCCTGCAGCACGTCTTCCGCATCCTGCCTGTGGCCGATCATGCGCCCGACGATCCGGCGCAGTTTCGGCAGTTCCGCCTCGACAAGTCTGGAAAAGGCAGCATGGTCGCCGCGCCTGGCCTTGGCTGTCAGGTCGCCGGGCGCGTCGTCACGCATGGCTTGGGCTCCTGTTGCAGGCGATGCCGCCGAAAAGAGCTGCCAGGGCAAAGAGAACGAAGCCCGGCAGGGCATCCGGAACCGAAAGATAGCCGGGGATGATCAGAAAGAGAATGAGCCCCAGTTCGACGGCGGCGATCAGCCCGGTGTTGATGGCAAGTCCGGTCTGAGAGTTGGTCCGGTTCAAAGTGGCGGCAATGGCGAGCGAAGCGACCCCGGCCAGGATCAGAAGATAGGCGAAATAGGCGAGCACGGCACCGGCCTGGCCGGGAAGGGCGCTGCCGTCGTGGCCATAGATCGTGTAACCGGCACCGGGGCCGGAGAGAAGAGCCGCCGACAGAATATAGCCGCCTCCCGCGATATGCAGCAGCCCCCAGAGGCCGAAACACACCGCACCCAGTTTTGCAAAAGACATCATGGACCCTCCTGTTGTTTCCATGATGTTGGACGGAGCGACAGAAAATTTCCGCCAAAGAGCTGTTTTTGTTGGTTTTTCAGGAGGTAGTGTCTTGTGCCCAACCGTGGCCGGGATCGCGGCCTGAACGGGTTGGCAGCAAGCTTCAACCTCATCCTTCGAGACGCGCTTCCGCGCTCCTCAGGATGAGGTCGTGAGAGACTGCATGTGATTGCCTGCTACCCCTCATCCGCATACCTGTCCCGCCGCCGGACCCAGGCCATCGGCCAGGGGAGGTTTTCTTCGTGCCGGCCGAGGGCAGTGAGATCGAGGAGGTTGTAGGCCATGTTGAGCATGTCGAGGCCGCGGCCATAAGTGGAATAGGTGTGGGCGATACGGCCGTCGTCCAGCTTCAGGAAGGTGCTGACACCCGGCATTTCCTCGCCATGGATTGTGGCTGTGTAGTTGTAGCCCTTGCCGTCGCGGATTTCCTTGCCGGGAAACGTCACCCTGAAATCGACGCCGAAGCCGTTGCCGGCGGTCGAGACCCAGGGGAACGTCCAGCCCATACGCTTCTTGTAGGCTTCCAGCTTTTCCAGCGGCGCGTTGGAAATCGCGACAAGGGCCGTATCGCGGGCGGCGAGATGCACGTCGAGGCGCTCGAAATTGTCGGCCCAGAAGGAACAGCTCGGGCAGCCCTCCGCCCAGGTTTCGCCGAACATGAAGTGGTAGACGACAAGCTGTGCATGCGGGCCGAAAAGATCGCTGAGCGTCTTGTTTCCTGCCGGCGTTTCGAACACGTAGTCCTTGTCAACGATCGTGACCGGCAGCGTCCGTCTCGCGGCGGAAAGCGCGTCTCGTTCCTTCGTGAAAGCCTTCTCCTGCTCCAGAAACGCCTTGCGGGCCTCCAGCCAGTCTTCCCGGCTGACGATAGTCGGCGTGGTCATGTTGCTCTCCTTTCAGACGTTTTTCTCGGTGTCACCCCGGGTCTCGCGTTGCTCGCCCGGGGTGACACCCGAGCGCGCCGCGCAGTCCGGTAGAATTCGGTATTTACCGCCTTCGGTTCCTCAAGCCGCGACCAGTTCCGCCAGGCGGCCGAAGCAGTCGAGCCCAAATTTACCTCTCCCGTTGGGAGAGGTCGGCGCAACTGCGCCGGGTGAGGGGGCAGACGTTCGCTTCATTCTGAGAAGTTTGTTCCCTCACCCCAACCCTCTCCCAATGGGAGAGGGGGCCGCCCTTGCCTTATGCGATTGTCCTGTCTGTTCACGGCGCAAGACGTCAGGCCGCGACCAGTTCCGCCAGGCGGCCGAAGCAGCCGTCCCAGCCGCCGCCGACACCGCGGCGCGCGTCTTCGGTCTTGATGGCCTCGTGGCGCAGTTTGACTTCCGTCGCCTTGCCGGCTTCAGTGAAGGTCACCGAGACCCTGGAACTGTCGGTGGACTCGCGCGTTCCGTCGGCGAATTCCTGGACATGACGCCAGGAGAATTCGAGCCGGTTCGGGGCGTCGATGGCGAGGTACTCGCCCTCGAAATGGATCTGTTTTTCTGCCGTTTTCTCGATGACGAAGCACCAGCGGCCGCCGACCTTCAGGTCGATCTCCGCCGAAACCCGATTGCCGCCTTTTGGCAGAAACCAGCAGCGGACTTCCTCAGGCTCGGTAAAAGCCCGGAAGATACGTGCGGGAGCTGCCCGAAAAAGGCCCTCGACAATGACCGGCTCGTGGCCCGGTTCGGATTTGAGAAACTCTCGGGCAGGCTGTTGAACGGTCATTGGTCATTCTCCTTGGCCAGGTGTCGTGCAAGGGCATCGAAACGGTCGATCCAGAAGGCTTCGTATTTGCTCAGCCAGTCGACGGCTTCCTTGATCGGAGCACCGCGCAGGCGGCAATGGCGGGTGCGGCCGCGCTTTTCGATATCCACCAGTCCGGCATCGGACAGCACGCGCAGATGCTTTGAGACCGCCGTCAGCGACATGTCGAAGGGTTCGGCGAGGTCGGACAGCGAGGTTTCGCCATCGGCGAGCCGGGCGACGATCGCACGGCGGGTGCCGTCGCTGAGGGCTGCAAAGGTGGCGTCGAGTTGGGGCATATGCGTCACAGTCATAAAGTGAACCTTTTGGTTGACTATCACCTAATTCCATTATAGTCAACTAATCGGTTGAGTAAACGTGGTGCGCGCTCACGGAACTCAATTCTTTTGGCAACCGGATAGCCGGTTTCCCATTTCCGACAGGAGAGACGGACATGAAACTCTATACAGCACCCATTTCCCCCAATTGCCGCCGCGTCGAAGCGGTGCTGCATCATCTTGGCCTGTTTGGCGAGGTGGAGGTTCACCGATTGAACCTGAAGGACGGCGAGCATATGCGTGACGACGTCCGGGCTGCCAATCCCAACTGCAAGGTGCCGACCCTGGTCGTTGGCGACATGAACCTGTGGGAAGCCAATCCAACGATGGTTTACCTGTGCGACCGGGCTGGGGCGGAGGAGTTCTGCCCATCGGACCGGAAGGCCCGTTTCGAAATCCTTCGCTGGATGTCCTGGGAAGCGCAGCACTACAACCGCGCCGTTGCCGAGATTGCCTGGGAGACGATTGCCAAGGGGATGTTCGGCATGGGCGAGCCGGATCAGGCCAAGATCGACGAGGGTCTGCAGAACTTCCACCGCTTTGCCGCCGTTCTCGACAACCAACTGGCCGGCCGTGCCTTTATTCTGGGAGACAAGGTGACCGTCGCCGATTTTGCGGTCGGTGCCTATTCGGCTCTGGTGCTGCACCCACAATCGCAGATCCCGCTGGACAGCTATCCCAACATCAAGGCCTGGTATCTGCGCCTGGAAAGCCTGCCGAGCTGGGCAAAGACCGCGCCGCAGCCGCAGGCGGAAGCCGCTGAATGAGATCTGCCCGCGGCGGTCCTTTCCGGGCCGCCGCGGGTCATTTTGGAAATAATAGTTGCCGTTCGAGGGTCAGAGGTTCTGGCCGCCCGACACCTCGATGCGCTGGCCGGTCATCCAGCCGGTTTCTCCGCTGAGCAATGCCGAGATCGCACCGCCGATATCGTCCGGCAGACCCGCGCGGCCCATGGCCGTCGTGGAGGCGATGTATTCGTTGACCTGCGGATTGTCGCGTACGACCCCGCCGCCGAAATCCGTTTCGATAGCGCCGGGTGCCAGCGTGTTGACGGCGATGCGCCGGGGGCCGAGTTCCTTGGCCAGGTAGCGTGTCAGCACCTCGACGGCGCCCTTCATTGAGGCATAGGCGGAATAGCCGGGCAGGGAGAAGCGGGCAAGACCGGTGGAGATGTTGACGATCCGTCCGCCGTCGGCGATCAGCGGCAGCATCCGCTGGGTCAGGAAATAGACCCCCTTCACATGCACGTTCATCAGCTGGTCGAAATCATCTTCGGAGGTCTCCGCGAAGGGCTTGTGAATGCCCATGCCGGCATTGTTGATCAGGTAGTCGAACGTATCGCGCTGCCAGGTGTCCTTCAGTGCTGCGGCAGTCGCGTCGGCAAAGGCGCCGAAGCCCGATGTGGACGATGTGTCGAGCGGCAAGGCAACGGCGCGCCCGCCAAGAGCAGCGACGTCCGCGACGACTTTCTCGGCCTCCGCCTTGCCGGAGCGATAGGTCAGGATCGTGTCGATGCCGCTCCGGGCAAGGTGCAGGACGGTGTTGCGGCCAAGGCCACGGCTGCCGCCGGTGACAAGGGCGATTTTGCGATCGGTGGTCATTTTTGGTCTCCGGTGAGTTACGGGATCGGTGATGATCAGGAGATAATCCCGGCGACACCTCTGTTCCTGCTTGTTCCTCCGCAATTCATGCCTATTTCTCCAGATGTAGGATATGAGTGCATTGTCAGGCTTCGTCCGGTGCCGTACCAAGGAGGGATCTTGGAGCCCGACATGCAGACTGACAGGTTGATCCGAAAAGTCGTTGACTTTGCAGATGCAAGAAACGCTGGAAGCGATCCGTTTCCGGTGGGTGTTACCGGTTTGACGCTGGTGCGGCAACGCCGGCCAACCCTGATCTATCCGGTCGTCTATCAGCCGATTTTCTGCCTGGTTCTCCAGGGGGAGAAACAGACCTATCTTGGTTCGGAGACCATCCGCTTCGGCAAGGGGCAGTCGCTGATTGTCGGATTGGATCTGCCGGCCCAGGCAAAGGTGGTCACGGCAAGCCGGGAGGAGCCCTATGTTGCGTTCGCCATTCCGCTCGACATGGGGTTGATCCGGGAACTGGCAGCTGACATTGGCCCGCAGGATCAGGACGGGACTCAAAGGTCAGGGCAGGGGCGAGCACGGGCCGTGACCAGCGGCAGGGCGGATGCTGCCATCATCGATGCCATGCGGCGCCTGTTCGAGCTGACGGAAATGCCTGAGGCAGCGCCTGTGCTGGAACCTCTGATCCTGCGGGAAATCCATTTCTGGCTGCTGACGGCAGGCCATGGGGCGATCCTGCGCCAACTTGCGGAGCAGGACAGCCATGCGACGCGCATTGCCAGGGCGATTGCGGCGATCCGGAAAGACATCTGCTCCGTCTTCCGGGTGGACGATCTGGCACAGGTGGCGGGCATGAGCGTTTCGGCCTTTCATGCCCATTTCAAGGAGATTACGGGTGCCACGCCGCTGCAGTTTCAAAAGCAGCTGCGGTTGATGGAGGCGCGCAGGCTGCTGCAGGCAGAGCGGCTGTCGGTTGCAAGGGCAGCCTTCCAGGTCGGATATGAAAGCCCGACCCAGTTCAGCCGCGAATATTCCCGTGCTTTCGGCGTGTCGCCGCGAACCGACAAGACAGCCGAGGCGATTTCAGCACTGGTCTGACGGTCAGAGAAACAGTTCGCCGCGGGCGACCAGTGTCGCCTGGCCGCCGATCCGGACAGCATGCATCTTGCCTCCGGCAATGTCGATTTCCAGATCGATCAGCGACGGCCGGCCCATTTCGAAACCCTGTTCGATGCGGATGTGGTGAGTGCCGTTGGGCAGGTCGTCGTAATAGTCGACAACGCCGGCAAAGGCGGCTGCCGCCGAACCGGTTGCCGGATCTTCCATGATGCCCATGTCGGGCGCGAAGAGTCGTGCGTGGAAGGCGCTGTCATGGGAGCGCGTCTCGCGGCAATAGACATAGGCATCGCCGTGCCCGTTCTTGCCGAAACCGGCCTTCCACATGGAGAGCATCGGCTTGGCGCGTGCCAGCGCGTCGAGATCACGCACCGGCACGAAGGTGAAGGGTGGGCCCACGCGGAAGCAGGACGGGGCGTGGTTCTCGAAGCCGATGTCGGACGGTTCCAGGTTGAGCGCGGCGGCAATCAGCTCGACATTATGGGTCGGGCCGGACGGTTCCGGCAGGCTGGGCACGTCGAACTCGGCAAAGGCGGCCGCGTGTTCGCGCAGGATCACGGCGCAGCGCACGGTGCCGATCTTCTGTTTCAGCACGACGACGGCATCCTGCTCGCCTGACACATCGCCGAAACGCTCGGTCGCCAGGAGGATCGCGGTGCCGACGGTCGGATGCCCGGCGAAGGGCAATTCCACCTTCGGTGTGAAGATGCGCATGGTAGCGGACTGGCCCGGATTGTCGGGCGGGAAGACAAACACGGTCTCGGAGAGATTGAATTCGCCGGCGATCTTCTGCATCTGCGTGTCGCTGAGGCCTTCGGAATCCAGAACCACCGCCAGGGGGTTCCCTGCAAGGCTTGTGTTGGTGAAGACATCCAGGATCGCGTAGCGTCGGCTCATATTTCTTGTCTCCCTAGGCTGACCCGTCTACATGCGAAACCGCATGTCGGCGGGCGCCTTGATGGTTCCTGTGCTGCCGGACCCGTTTCACCGCGCTCCCCCGGCACTGACGGTTCCTCAGAAATCCGTGACCAGATCCCGATTCTGAGCGGACCCTGGTCAAAGGTGAGCGGACTTTTGCATTTTCGGGCAAGACCTGCCAGTGATTAGTGCGCATTCGTGGTGAACAAATTATTGCCTTCCGGGGGCGTGCTTTAAGCCTTTTGCGCCAGCAGGCAGGCACCGACGGCGCGGGCATATGCGACGATTGCAGGGTCCTGAAGATCCTCCAGGGTTTGGATGATGCGCATGTCCGACAGCTCCTGTTCTTCGGTTTGATCCGAAAACCGCATGATCTCGGTGCGCAACTCATCGGCAGGACGCGATACATCCATGACCTGGCTGATCGAAATGCGCGGTCCGTCGAAGGCGACCAGCAGTTCCGCCGGGCGGATGTCTGCCTGGGTCAGGCCCGTTTCCTCCTCCAGCTCGCGATAGATCGCGCCGATGACATCCACCTTGCCGTCGGGCCTCAGATCCGTCGGGTCAAGATTGCCGCCGGGTGGATATATCATGCCGGCGGTTGCGGTCTTTTCCGACATGACGCCATAAAGAAGCGCGCCGTCAGACGAGCGCAGGATGGCCGAGCCGAAGAGATTGTTTGAGGTAAGGTCTGGTGCGCCCCAATCCCGCCAGGCAAGAAAGGCGGCATAGGAACATTCGGCGCAGGTACCCCTGAAGATGCCGTCCTTGAAAGAGTGACCTGTCAGCTTCAGCGTCCGGCCGTTCCACAGAAGCGGGATGCGCTTTTTCGCGTCTTCGAAATAGGCCTCGATTTCTGCCCGGTGCTCGCTCTCGAATTGCCAGGGATAGGGCGAAACGGAAATCTCGAGTTCGCTGATTTGGTGGACACCCGGCAGCAGGGTCTTTTCCATCAAAGGAATGTCTTTGCCGGGCGACATCTCGCTTGGCCGTGTTGCGAGGGTTTTGAAACCGCGCCGTTCGTAGAAGGCGCGGGCGTGAGCGTCGCTTTCCAGGTAAAGGCGTGTCAGCCCCTCGGACCGGGCGTGGTCTTCTGCGCGTCTCAGAAGCAGGTTGCCGACGCCCGTTCCCTGGACGTCGGGATCGACGAAAAGAAAATCGACCATCAGCGTGTCATCGCCCTGCCGGGACAGGCCGGAAAAGCCGACCGGCCGTCCGTTACGCTCGGCGACGGTCATCTTCAGGGACCGGATAGTGGCTTCCGAGATACGCCAGTGTTCCCGGTATTCGGCCATCCTGTCCTCCGGATAACCCCAGGAGGCCTTGGCACGATGCAGGATGTCTGTGAGCGCAGATGCGTCGGCTTCGGTGGCGGCGCGCAGTTTCAAAGGCATGGGCAATCCGGATCTGGTAAGACCCGGACAGCCGTAGCCAGTGATTGTGAAAGTTGCAAGGCATGCCGGGACATCGGCCAGCACCGATGGTTTTAGGCTCCCACGGGTTTGAACAGTTCCATCAGATCGGTTTCAGTCATTGCAAGAGGCCCGGAACCGGTTTCTTCGAAGAGGTTGTCGGCTAGCGCCTGCTTTTTGGTCTGAAGAACCTGGATGGCCGCTTCCACCGTTCCTTCAGCGACCAGTTTGTAGACGAAAACGGATTTCTCCTGTCCGATGCGGTGTGTACGGTCCATGGCTTGGCGTTCGACCGCCGGGTTCCACCATGGATCGTAGAGGATCACGGTGTCTGCGGCGGTGAGGTTAAGCCCGACGCCACCGGCCTTCAGGCTGATCAGAAAGACAGGGACTGTACCGGTCTGGAATTTCTCGACCAGCTGCGTTCGGTTCCGGGATTGTCCGGTCAAGGTCAAGAATTCCCAACGGCGATCTTTGATGTCAGCCTCAATCAGGTTCAACATTTCGACAAACTGGGAGAAGACCAGAACCCGGCGGCCTTCGGATATCAGCTCTTCCAGCATCTCCATCAGCCTTGCGCGCTTCGCGCTTTCACGCACCTTTGAAGCCGCATCAAGCTTGACCAGGGCGGGGTCGCAGCAGGCTTGCCGGAGCTTGAGCAGGGCATCCAGTACAGTTATCCGGCTCCCGTTCAGGCCCTTCTCGCGAATGGCTTGCCGGACGCGGTCGTCCATCGCCGATCGGATGGATTCATAAAGAGCTGTTTGACCTTGGTTGAGCGAAACCAATTCGGTGATTTCGGTTTTTTCGGGTAGTTCCGGCGCTACCTGCTCCTTGGTGCGGCGAAGAAGGAATGGCCTGACCTTTGAAACCAATTTCCGGTGCGCGGTTAGGTCCATTTGTTTTTCAATCGGAGTGCGGAATATCTGATTGAAATTCTTCCGGTTTCCCAACAAGCCGGGCACGAGCCAATCGAACAGCGACCAGAGTTCCTCCAGATTGTTTTCCAACGGCGTGCCGGTCAGCGCCAGACGCTGGCGGCAATCGACCTCTCGAATACGCTTCGCCACCGCCGAGGCCGGATTCTTGACAGCCTGTGCCTCATCGAGAATGACCAGGTTGAAGACATGCTTCTGCAAGGTTTCGATGTCCCGGTGCAGCAAGGGATAGGTCGTTACGACGACGTCGTGGTCCGGAATTGCGGCGAAGAGATTCTTTCTGTTCAGTCCGTGGAGAACCAGCATCTTGAGCCCAGGCGCAAACGTTGCCGCCTCGCGTTGCCAGTTGCCGATGAGACTGGTCGGAACGATCAGCAGACTGGGCCGGTCGCTCTGCCGTTCCACGTGCAGGAATGCAAGCAGGGCGAGGGTTTGAACGGTTTTGCCCAGTCCCATGTCATCGGCCAGTACACCGCCGAAGCCTGTCTCGCAAAGAGCGCGCATCCAGCCGTAGCCGGCAAGCTGATAGGGACGGAGTATGCCGTGAAAGGCCTCAGGTGCTTTCAATTCCTGAGGATTTGCCAGGCGCCGCAGTTTCCTTCCCAGCTCCAGCAACGCTTCTCCGCCCGCAAAAGGTATCCCGCACCCGTCGAGCGCGTCCGCCAGTTCGGCCACTCTGGCTGATTCTGCCCTGTGGAACGAACCACCCAGCCCGTGGACGGAAAGCAACGCCTTGATCAACGGAGCGAGTGCCGCGGCTTCCAAACGCAGATATGAGCCGTCGGGAAGGAGCGGGTAGAGGATCAACTCGTCGAGGAAATTTTCGATATCGAAAGGGTCTGGTACTCCCTCAGCGGTATTCTCCGAACGGTCATCCGTCAGATCCGGCGGCAATGCATCTATCAGGGACAGCGCCAGCGGAAGAATGTCGATGATCTCTCCATTCACTTCCATTTTAAGCGCAAAGTCGAACCAATCGCTTTTTTCCGGTGCACCAGGCCCTTCCGGAGTTGCGGCTTCAATGCCGGCCGTAATGGTTGATGGTCCCGAATGCAGCCTGAATGGCCAGCTCTTGTCGATTTCCACGATCCAGCCGGATCGTCTCAACTCCGGGATCGCCTCCGCCATGAATTCCAGAAGTGTTTCTTTTCCGAAAGTCCGGCCGTCTCCCACAATGCTTGCGTATTCGGCCGGAGCGGTCCTGTCCGGAAACGCCAGGTCGCCATCCTTCATCGCTTTGCAGTCGAAATAGGGTGAACGGCGCAAGGGAACCGCACCATAGGTGCCCAACCGGTCTATCGCGGCATCTTCCAGCTTCTTGTTGCGCCTGAGCGTTATCAGCTTTCCACCTTCGCGGAACATGACCTCCTGCTGAGAGGACTGGGGAACAAAGTGCTCCTCATAGTTGAAACCCAGTCGCAGTATCTGGATGGTTTGCTGATTTTGCTGGTGTTTGGAATAGTCGAACAGATTTCTGCCGGCTTTCAAACTCAGTAATTTCAGGACAGGCACGGGTGTACAGTCCGTCCGGACTTCCTGCGTCAGGACGTCGGGAAGGGGGATTTTTCCGCCCGCGAGAGACTGCAGCGTTTGCGCCACTTGCGACGCCTTGTCGGGAGGAACATCCGGCGCACCGAACAGCAGGCTGGCCGTGTGCGGCGGAACGTCGAAGTCCAGTTCTCCGCAAGTGCCGGTTTCCGGGTCGATATAATAGGGCACATCGATGATGACGGTGCAAAGGTCCATGCCCGACTGATCAACCGCGCAAAGAGCCTGCGACCCGGACGCCTTGGTCCGCCACTCGAAGCGGCCTTTCCGGGACGGGCCAAGGTTCAGCGCCGGCCCGTCCGGCCGCATCCAGCAAGCCCGGCCGGTTTCGATCATTTTCCGGAAGGCCAGTGCCAGATCCTCCGGATGAGCTTTGGAGCCGAAATCCCACTTTTCGATGAGGTTGCACCGGTCCAGCAAGATGCAGACCCGCATGTCCGACGGCAGCACGAATTTGGGGCGTTGCCGGCTCCGGAAGAACATCGGCTCGTAAGGCCGGTTGTTTTCCTTCAGCGTGCCGTCCTTGCGCATCGTCATCTTGAAGAGCGTAACATCCATGGAGCCCGAAGCATCCGGGGAAACCACGTAGTACAGTCTGTCCCTGACCTGCGGCGGATGAACCTCCGGATCGTCTTCGCCAGGCAAATTGTCCGCCTCCAGACTGGCGAGCCAGGATTTGACCGGAGAATCGACTTCTTCGGTCGTTTTCAGAAGCGTTGCGACTTCCTGCGACAAGGGTTTCGAGGGTGAGGACGGACCGGCGAGGCGCTGTGAGGCCTCAAGCATGAGAGCGGCAACGTGCTTGCAGTTGAACCCGACCGGACAACTGCAGACGCCTTGGATATCGATAAGCGCTCCCCGGCTGTTCCACTCAAGGGTAACGTTCTGCGTGTAGGCTAATTGCCTGCTTCCGAGCACCGAACCGATAATATGGGTGTTGCTGAGGATTTTGCAGGAGGAAACCCGGTCTTTCCTGTAGTAATCGAGACCCCTGGAATAGTCCGGGTCCTCAATCAGATCACGTATGGTTCCTTGGCTGACCGGCATGTGTGGAGGTATCGCACTCGAGGATTGGATGGTCGAGGTCCGCACACTGGAGCGGAATCGGAACTCGATCGATTCCTACCCTGTATTGGCGACACCCCCAACACCCTTGGCTCGGAAAAATCCGGCTGGGGCGAACCCAATCCGCCAGCCAGAGAGGCAACACGGATTTCAGCTCCGGAACCGCATGGTTTCCGTTGGGTGGCTTAACGGATAAATGTCCCGCTCTGCAATTCCCGCACGGCCTGAACCAGCTCCTCGCGTGTGTTCATGACGATCGGACCGTGCCACGCCACAGGTTCCTTGATCGGCGCTCCGGAGACAAGCAGGAAGCGGATGCCTTCGTCGCCCGCCTGCACGACGATTTCGTCGCCGGCGCCAAAGATCACGAGCGAACGGTTGCCGGTCTCGTCGCGGATCTTCAGTTCCTCGCCGCCGAATTCCTTCTCCGTCAGGACACCGAAGGGATCGGAGGCGCTCTCGAAGCTGCCGGAGCCTTCGAAGATATAGGCAAAGGTCTGCTTGTGCGTGTCGACCTTGAAGCGCTTCTTTCTGCCCGCAGGCACATGGATGTCGAGATATTGCGGATCGGCGGCGATGCCGTCGACCGGGCCGCGCTTGCCCCAGAACTCGCCGCAAATGATGCGGGCGGAGGTGCCGTCGTCCTCGGTCACGACCGGAATATCTTTCGCGGTCACATCCTGGTAACGCGGCGTGGTCATCTTCAGCGATGAGGGCAGGTTGGCCCAGAGCTGGAAACCGTGCATGCGGCCGTTTTTGTCTCCCTTGGGCATCTCCTGATGCATGATCCCCCGGCCGGCGGTCATCCACTGGACGTCGCCAGCGCCAAGGTTGCCCGTGTTGCCGAGACTGTCGCCGTGCTCGACCGTGCCGGCGAGAACATAGGTGATTGTCTCGATGCCTCTATGCGGATGCCAGGGAAAGCCCTTCAGATAGTCCTGCGGCCGTTCGTTTCTGAAGTCGTCCAGCAGCAGGAAGGGATCGAGCATTTCCGGGTCCTGGAAGCCGAAGGCGCGCTCAAGCCTGACGCCGGCGCCTTCCATGGTTGCCTGGGTCGTGCCGATATGGGTGACAGGGCGGATGGACATCTTGGTTTCCTTTGAACGAGGTTCTTGCCGCAAAGATAGCGGCTGGAATGTCAAAACCCAGCCCAGGCCCCGCAGACGCAGTGTTTCCGAAGAGGAAACAATGTCCTGAAGCGCCGCCGATCGACCGCGAAGCTGTCGCCGTCAGGGACCGGGCCTTGCATCTTGCGGGCGATCCGCCCACATGCGAGGGTGCTCGCCTGTTTGGCCGTCTGGTCAAATCCTGAAAAATTGAACCGGTTGAATTGATGGCTCCGATACTGTCCGTGCGCGATCTGGAAAAGACCTATGACGGTGGCTTCCAGGCGCTCAAATCCGTTTCTCTCGACATAAGCCAGGGCGAGGTGTTTGCGCTCCTGGGGCCGAACGGTGCCGGCAAGACGACGCTCATCAGCACCATCTGCGGCCTTGTCCGGCCCACCTCCGGCAGCATTCATGTCGGTGGGCATGACGCCTTGAAGGAGTACCGGGCCGCACGGCAGCTGATCGGCCTGGTGCCGCAGGAAATGCCGACGGCTCCCTTCGAGATGGTCGGCGACACGGTCGCCTTCAGCCGCGGCCTTTTCGGTCTCAAACCCGATCCCGATTTGGTTGAGCGGATCCTGAAGGACCTGACCCTCTGGGAGAAGCGCAACAACCCGATCATGGCGCTTTCCGGCGGCATGAAACGGCGGCTGCTGGTTGCCAAGGCGCTTGCGCACGAGCCGCAGATCCTGTTCCTGGACGAACCGACGGCCGGTGTCGATGTGGAACTGCGTCATGACATGTGGCGCATCGTCGGCGAGCTGAAGGCCAAGGGCGTCACCATCATCCTGACGACCCATTATATCGAGGAAGCCGAGGAGATGGCCGACCGGGTCGGGGTGATCAACAAGGGCGAGATCATCCTGGTGGAGGAAAAGGCGGAGCTGATGCGCAAGCTTGGCCGCAAGCTTTTGACGCTGAGCCTCTCCGAGCCGATCAGCGCCCTACCGGAAGCGCTGACCCGGTACGACCTGCAGCTGGAGGACGAGGGCCGCAGCCTCGTCTACACCTACGACACCCAGGCCGACAGGACCGGCATCACGGCGCTTCTGACCGACCTGTCCCAGGCAGGCGTCCGCTTCCACGATCTGCAGACCGACCAGTCGTCGCTGGAAGACATCTTTGTCGGTCTGGTGCGGCAGGGGTGAAGGGCCATGGGGGCAGAGTTCACAATTCGTGTTGCAACGCTTGAGGACAGGGATGCACTGACGGAGCTCTGCATGCGCTCCAAACAGTCCAACGGGTATGACGATGCCTTCATGGCGCAATGCGCGGAGGAGCTGAAGGTCCGCGACAGCTGGATCATGGACGACGATTTCTGGGTCGCGGAAAGCACGGAGGGTGCGCTCATCGGCTGCATCAGGCTTTCGATGGAAGACGACGGCGAGACCGGCGAACTGGAAACCTGTTTCGTCGATCCCGACTGGAAGGGGAAGAAGATCGGCCGGGCGCTGTTCGAGGTGCTGCATCGGCGCGCAAGAAGCCTCGGCCTTTCTAAGGTCGGCCTCGACGCCGACCCCTTTGCCGAACCCTTTTATGCCCGCATGGGCTTTCGAACCGTCGGCAGCGCGCCGTCCGGTTCGATCCCGGGACGCACGCTGCCCCGGATGGAACTCATTCTGACGACGGGGCATTGAGACACATGAATTTCGAAGCGATCAAATCCATCTATGTGACGGAAATGGCCCGCACCCGGCGCACCATCATGCAGAGCATCATCTCGCCGGTCATTTCCACGGTGCTCTATTTCGTCGTTTTCGGTGCAGCCATCGGCTCGAGGATTTCCGAAGTGGACGGTGTCAGCTACGGCGCGTTCATCGTGCCGGGGCTGATCATGCTGTCGCTGATGACCCAGAGCCTCTCCAACGCCTCCTTCGGCATCTACTTCCCGCGCTTTACCGGCACGATCTTCGAAGTCCTGTCCGCCCCGGTGTCGTTCCTGGAGATCACCATCGCCTATGTCGGAGCGGCGGCAACCAAGTCCATTCTGGTGGGGCTGATCATCCTGGCGACGGCGAGCTTCTTCGTGCCGCTCGAGATCCAGCATCCGGTCTGGATGGCGGCCTTCTTCCTGTTGACGGCGATCACGTTCGCGCTGCTCGGCTTCATCATCGGTATCTGGGCCGACAATTTCGAAAAGCTGCAATTCGTGCCGCTGCTGATAGTCACACCTCTGGCTTTTCTCGGTGGCAGCTTCTATTCCATCCACATGCTGCCGGAATTCTGGCAGAAGGTGACGCTGATCAATCCGGTCGTCTATCTGATTTCAGGGTTCCGCTGGAGCTTCTACGGTCAGGCGGATGTCAGCCTGTGGCTGTCGCTGCTGGCGACGGGGTTGTTTCTGGGCGGCTCCCTGGCCGTCGTGCACTGGATTTTCAAGACCGGATACCGCCTCAAGGCTTGAGGCGGGCATTCGCCAACAAGCGTGAGAGCTGGAATGCGCTGGACTGAGTTTACGAAAAAGGCCTCTGTATTCCTTCTGGCCGGCTTGCTGGCTGCCTGTCAGACTGCCCAGGGTCCGAGTTCTCCCTCCGCCTCCGCGGTGACGCCAGCTGCCCCGACCGCGCCTGTCGTGCCGGTCTCCTACGCGCCTTCAACCGCAGTGGAACGGGGCTTTTCCGCCCTCGTCATCGATGCCTCGACGGGTGCGGAACTTTATGCGGTCGATGCCGACGCACCGCGCTTTCCGGCGTCGCTCTCCAAGATGATGACGCTCTATCTCCTGTTCGAGGCCGTCTCGGAAGGGCGTTATTCCCTCGCTTCGCCGCTCACCGTCTCTGCAAACGCCGCATCGCAGCCGCCGGCAAAGATCGGCCTTCAGGCCGGGTCGACGATTACCGTGGAACAGGCGGCAAAGGCGATTGCGGTGAAATCGGCCAATGATGTCGCGATGGCGATCGCCGAGAACCTTGCCGGCAGCGAAGCCGCCTTTGCCAGCCAGATGACGGCAAAGGCGCGTGCGCTCGGTTTGTCGCGCACCCGCTTCGTCAACGCCACCGGCCTGCCGGACCCGGCCCAGGTGACCTCGGCGCGGGACATGGCCGTCCTGGGCCTGGCGCTCAAGCAACGCTTTCCGCAATACGGCAGCTATTATCGGGCAACGTCCTATTCCTATAACGGCCGCACCTTCCGGGCGACCAACAACCTCGTCGGCAAGGTGGCCGGTGTCGACGGCCTGAAGACCGGCTATATCCGCCTCTCCGGCTACAATCTTGTTGCCACCGCAAATCGCGGCGGCAAGCGGCTTGTGGTGGTGGTGATTGGCGGTGCGAGCGAAGCGGCCCGCGACAAGGAAGTCACGCGGCTGATCGAAGCCTATTCCTGAACCGGGACGAGGTCGTCCCCGGCGACGGTCTCCGACAGTGCCTCGACAAAGGAGATGCGGTTGCGCCCGGCTTCCTTGGAGCGGTAGAGGCTCTTGTCGACGCGCTGCAGCAGCTCGGTCGAGGCAAGGTGGTTGCCATCGCCGTGATAGACGCCCGCTGATGCTGTGAGGCTGAAGCCTTCCGGGGCGAATTCGAACTTGAGGCCGGCAATGCATTCACGCAGCCGGTCAGCGACCTTGAAGGCGTTGTCCCGGGAAATGCAGGGCAGGAGCACGGCGAATTCCTCGCCGCCGAGCCGGGCAAAGCAATCGGCCTGGCGCAGATGCGCCTTCACTTCCGTACAGACCTTCACCAGCGCTTCGTCGCCGGCCACATGACCGAAGCGGTCGTTGACCTGCTTGAAATGATCGAGGTCGAAATGGACCAGGCCGAAGTCGGCCTTCGGTGCTGCTTTGAGGATGTCTTCCAGGCGGCTCTGGAATTCGCGGCGGTTGAAGGCGCCGGTCAGCGGGTCGCGGCGCGCTGCTTCCCTGTTCCTGTCCGCCACCAGCTCGAAGGAGAGCGCCAGGGCGAAGGCCCCGCTCAGGCTGATGAACACCAGGGCGCACATCAGGTGAATGTCCAGGATCATGTCGTTGATCATGCCCGGTCCCTGCGGTCCACCCGAGACAAGCCCGTGCACGGTTCTGAGCACACCTTCGGCGGCAAGGAAGAAGAACGCCAGGATCATCCCGATCGGCGCGACCAGCCCCCGGAAGGTCTTGGAGGCATAGGCGCTGATCGTTGCAACGGCGAGAACCGTGAACACCACATTGGAGGCCGTATAGGCCAGCGCATAATTGCCGAAAAAGTACGCAGCGAGGGCAGTCAACAGATAGGCGAAGGCCGGTGCGGCCACCGTGTTCAAGCCTGTCGGCAACTGCGCCAGCTGACGTGCCGCATGCCAGTGGAAGCCGAAGCCAAGCAATAACAGCGTGTTGGGCAGCAGATAGACGGCAAGACGGGGCAGGGCCGTGTCGAGTGCAAAGCAAAGCAGCGCTGCGGCCAGCAGGGCATTGGCCGCTGCCCAGCTGATCCAGTGACCGCGCGGGGCAGCCTGAAAGGCGATGGCGAGGTAAGACGTGGCAAATATCGACAGCAGCAAAACGTTCGCCAGAAAGAGTGTCGACAGATCCATCAGCCCAGTCCCGAAAGGGTCCCCGTATCAATGACAGTTCAAAATGACGTTACGGGAGAAGGTCTTGAGATCGGGTTATTGGGTGCCGAAAAAATTTCGTCAAATGAGGCACTTGCCCGTTATCTTTCATTCACTTTTATCGCGATTTTTATCAGGGTGATAATTGCGGCTGAAAACCCCGTGCACTGATCGCCCGGTGCGTCATCTCCCGAAAACGAAAGAAAAGGCCGGGCATTGCTGCCCGGCCTTTCCAATCGATCGATGAGGCTGAAACTTAGTTCTTGGTCTTGTCGACGAGGGCGTTGGACTTGATCCACGGCATCATGCCGCGAAGCTTTTCGCCGACTTCCTCGATCTGGTGAGCGTCGTTCAGGCGGCGGGTTGCCTTGAACTTGGCAGCGCCGGCCCGGTATTCCTGCATCCAGTCGGAGGTGAACTTGCCGGTCTGGATGTCGGTCAGGACGCGCTTCATTTCCGCCTTGGTTTCCGGCGTCACGATGCGCGGGCCGGTGACGTACTCACCCCATTCCGCGGTGTTGGAGATGGAGTAGTTCATGTTGGCGATGCCGCCTTCGTAGATCAGGTCCACGATCAGCTTCACTTCGTGCAGGCACTCGAAATAGGCCATTTCCGGAGCGTAGCCGGCTTCGACCAGGGTTTCGAAACCGGCGCGGATCAGCTCGACGAGACCGCCGCAGAGAACGGCCTGTTCGCCGAAGAGGTCGGTTTCGCACTCTTCCTTGAAGGTGGTTTCGATAATGCCCGAGCGGCCGCCGCCGACGCCGCAGGCGTAAGACAGACCCAGGTCATGGGCATTTCCGGAGGCGTCCTGGTGAACGGCGATGAGGCACGGCACGCCGCCGCCCTTCATGTATTCGCCGCGAACGGTGTGGCCCGGGCCCTTCGGCGCGACCATCAGGACGTCGACGGTGGACTTCGGCTCGATCAGGCCGAAATGGACGTTGAGGCCGTGGGCAAACGCGATTGCTGCACCGTCGCGGATGTTGGCGGCGATGTGGTCGCGGTAGATGTCGGCCTGGAGTTCGTCCGGGGTGGCCATCATCATCAGGTCGGCCCAGGCGGCTGCCTCGGCGACGTTCATGACCTTGAAGCCGTCGGCTTCGGCCTTGAGGGCGGTGGTGGAGCCTTCGCGCAGGGCAACGGCAATCTCGGTGCAGCCGCTGTCCTTGAGGTTCATGGCATGGGCGCGGCCCTGCGAGCCGTAGCCGATGACGGCGACTTTCTTGGATTTGATCAGGTTGAGATCAGCATCACGATCGTAATAAACGCGCATGGGTTCCTTTCTCCCGTCTGCATTTGCTTGTTTGAAAATGCCGGCTTTGGGTCCGGCTTGTTGTTCTGTCTTGTCTTGCCGCTGGCCGGGACTTCAGGCCCCGAACAGCCGGTAGAAGCGATCCACGGCCGCAACGGCCTGGGATTTGAGATCCTTCTCGGCGGGGCTTGCCGCATCGCCGAGAAGAAGGCGGATATGGACGTCGCGGATCGCCAGGCCATAAAGCACCTGGTAGGCGTCGTCCGAATTGTCGAATTTCAAAAGACCATGGCGGCGGCCGCTGTCCAGCATGGCGCGGGCGCGGGCGGAGATCATGTGCTTGCCGCGCACCAGAAGCAGCTGGCCGAGCCGGTTGGAATTGGTGTTGCTCTGGCCGATGGAGAGCCGGTTGAGCGCCAGCGACGTTTCCGAGAAGAGAACACCAAGCAAGGCCTCGACAAAGGCGGTGACATGGGCGCGGAACGTTGCCGCATCGGCGGTTGCACCGGCCTCCGAGGGAAACTGCACCTGGCTGGCCTGATAGGCGACGACGGCGGCGAGCAGCCCGTCCCGGTCGCCGAACCACTTGTAGAGGCTTTCCTTGGAGCAACTGGCGGTGCGGGCAAGACCTGCCGTCGTCAGTGCTTTCTCGCCACCATCCACCAGCAGCGTCAGCGCATGCTGCAGCACCACCTGCTGGCGCGGCGAAAACTCGGGCGCGGCGTCGGCGCGGGAGGTGGCGATGTCAAAGGCGGCTGCGGGCATTTTGGTCGGGTCGGCTGGTTTGAAAGAGCGTGCTCGGGTGGTGAACCGTACCGTACGGTTCGGCCGTGGTTATGGCACCGGCAGCGGGTGAGGTCAAGGGGGATTTTGGGATTTTGATGGGGGGTGAGCAGAGATGAGGGTGAAGCGCTATCGGCTTGCGTTTCTCTTCTTCCTTGCCAGCAGGGCTGTCGCATTTCCAAGGAAGATGCGGAAAGCAAGAGGCGTCACCCCGGGCGAACAGCGCGAGACCCAGGGCCTACTCGTTTCCAGAGAATAGACGTGCAGTCAAAATGGTACAAAACCGCATCCTTCTACAAGTTGCCTTGCGAGTAGGCCCCGGCTCTTCGCTTCGCTGCGGCCGGGGTGACACTGAAAAATGCTGCAAAATTTGGTCATATGCGGAGCGCTTCCTGTTCAAAGATCGGCAGACAAGGAGTTCCGTCGAGACCTCTTGGAAGGACGGCAATGACAGTGATTGCAGTACGAGAGGATCTGCGAACCCCGGTCTTTTACCAAACCGTTTCCAACACGCATTCAATTTTACCTAGGGGAAACTTGTGTTTGTAGAGATTTTTTCCGTAGGATTTCAAAAAAAAAGAGTTCTGAATTTTATTGAGGGGCAATGACATGGTGAATTGGAAGAAAATCATTCTCGCGCCGCTTGTGCTGGCGTTTCTGGCACTGACAATGGCCGGTGCCAATGCAGCGCAGCGTGTTACCGCCAAGATAGATCTCTCCGAGCAGCGGCTTTATCTTTATGTGGACGGCCGCTTGCGTGACAAATGGCCGGTCTCGACCGCGCGCAAGGGCTACCGCACGCCGACGGGCAGCTGGAAGCCGACACGGCTGGAACGCAACTGGCACTCGCGCAAATACAACTGGGCGCCCATGCCCTATTCCGTCTTCTTCTATGGCGGCTACGCCATTCACGGCACCACCGACATCAAACGCCTCGGTCGCCCGGCCTCCCACGGCTGCATCCGCCTGCACCCGACCCATGCGGCAAAGCTTTTCAACCTGGTCCGGAAGGTGGGGCGCAGCGATGCAAGGGTTGTGATCGTGCGTTGAGATCCGGTATCGGTATCGTGATCCGGGATCAGGTCGATGCCAACAAGCCAGCGGCGGCCACCCCCTTCAACCACCCCACCACCACCTCCGCCGTTGCCCGGTTGCGGCTGCGGTGGGAGAGGACGGCGTGATAGGCATTGTTCGGCTGCAGGGGCGGCAGGCCCGCAGGCACCAGGTTGCCCTTTTCGACGTGATCGCCGGAGATCGAGCGCCAGCCGAGCATGACGCCGTGGCCGGAGAGGGCCGCCTGCGTCGCCTGGACATAGTTTGAGAACCTCAGCCCCTTGGCAGACCCTGCCGCCTTCTGGCCGGTGCGGGCGAGGTAGTCCGGCCAGGAGATCCATCGCCGATCGTTGTTCTCCACGTGGATGAGGAAGGCCGAACCGAGGCTGCCGACCTTGTCATGGAGCCGTTTGAGATAGCCCGGCGCGCAGACCGGTTCCACTGTCTCCCTGAAGAGCAGCTCCACCGTGCCGTCGTCCCAATTGCCGTCGCCGTAGCGCATGGCGATATCGGTGCTCGGGCCAAGGCGCGGCACTTCATGCGGTGTCGTCTCCACATTCACCGCGACGTCCGGGTGGTCGAGGTAAAAGGCCTCCAGCCGCGGCATCAGCCAGTAGGTGGCAAAGCCGATGGTGCTGGCAACGGTCACCGACCGGCTTGCCGGATCCGACAGCGTGCGGATGGTGTCGAGGGCTTCCTCGAGCCGCTCCCGGTTCTCAACGACTGCCTGCAAGAGCACGTTGCCGGCTTCCGTGAGGCCTGCCGGCCGTGTGCTGCGGTCGATGAGGGGCGTGCCAATATGCTCTTCCAACTGCTTCAGTGCCTGGCTGATCGCCGACAGCGAGACATTGAGCTCGGCCGCCGCCGCCTTGCTGCCTCCGGCGCGCTGGACGGTTTCAAAGACACTGAGAAGCCGGGGAGGGGGAAGCCGCTGCATGTCAGACTTTCAAGTTTAGTCATGGCTTAAGTTAAGTTTCGTTTTTATCGCCTTTTCAAATCAGGCGCACAAGCGCACTTTCGGAAAAACTTATTGAACACTGGTGTCTTGAGCCGTTCGGCTGATGTCCGGCCGGCCGGGACTAAACTTAAGTTAAAGGAAGACCAAATGCTCGGAACCGGCGATGCGGGAGTGCTCTTGCAGGAAAACGGCCTCGATGTGCCGTTGAAGGATGGTGAAACTGTCTATTTCAATTATTACTGGCTGCGCGACAATTGCCCGGGCTCCTTCGATCCGGAGACCCGCGAACGGGTCAACGACATCTTTGCTCTGGAGGCCGCACCGAAAGCGGCTTCCGCGGCTATTGTGGGCGGTGATCTGGAGATCAACTGGATTGGCTCTGGTGACGTCTCCCGCCTGCCGCTGTCGCTGCTGGCAGCCTATTCCGGTGGAGAAAAGCGACCCGACATCGCCAACCTGCCGCGCGTTCCCTGGTACGGAGATCACTATCCGAAGATTGCCCGCTTTGCCTATGACGATGTGATGGCGGACAAGGGCCGCCGCTGCGACTGGGCGAAGGCGATGCTGACCGACGGCGTTGCCCTTTTGACCGGCCTGCCGGACTCGGATGAAGCGCTACTGGATACCGCCGGCCTCATCGGCCATGTGCGGCCGAGCTATTTCGGTCTCACCTTCGAGGTGAAGACCCATATCAAGCCGACCAACCTGGCGTTCACGTCCAAGGCCCTGCCGCTGCACACGGACCTGCCGGACGAGGACCTGGCACCTGGCGTCCAGTTCCTGCATTGCCGCGCGAACTCGGTCGAGGGCGGCAACAGCATCTTTGCCGACGGACTGGCGGTCGCCGAGGATTTCCGGACATTCTATCCGGAAGACTTCGAGCTGCTGGTCACGACCGACGTGCCTTACTATTGCGAGCACGACACTTTCGACATGCGTGCCCGCCAGCGCGTGATCGAGCTGGACGAGCACGGCAATATCTCCGGTGTCACCATCAGCCAGCACCATGCGGATATCTTCGACATGCCGCAGAAGGAACTCGACCGCTACTATCCGGCCTTTTGCCGCTTCGGCCGAATGATGCGGGAGGACAAATACCTGATGCGCTTCCGTCTCAATGCCGGCGAATGTATCGTCTTCGACAACCACCGCATCGTCCATGGCCGCGCCGCCTATTCGGCCACCAGCGGCAGCCGGCATCTGCGCGGTTGCTACACCGACCGGGGCGAACTGCGCTCCACGTACCGGGTTCTTTCCGGGGAAGGAAGGTTCAAATGAGTGTCGTCACCGATGTCCGCTTCCGGGCTCAGGCTGAAAACCAGAGCGAACAGGCATTGCGCGAGGATCTTGCCGCCGCCTTCCGCCTGACGGTGAAGTTCGGCTGGAGCGAATCCGTCGGCAACCATTTCAGTGCCGCCGTTTCCGAGGACGGAACGAAGTTCCTGATGAACCCGAAATGGCGCCACTTTTCGGAAGTGAAGGCGAGCGACCTTCAGTTGCTTGACGCCAATGACGACAGTGTCATGGAACGGGAGAACGCGCCGGACCCGTCTGCCTGGTGCATCCACGGCACGGTGCACCGGACAAATCCGAAGGCACGGGTGCTGTTCCACTGCCACCCGCCCAACGCGACGGCGCTTGCGACACTCAAGGACCCGTCGATGAAGCCGATCGACCTCAACACGGCGCGCTTCTTCGGCAAGGTGGCGATGGATCTCGGCTTCGGCGGCATGGCCGACGAGGCCGAGGAGGGGCGGCGGATCGCCGAGACTCTCGGCGACAAGTCCGTGCTGGTGATGGGCAACCACGGTGTCTCGATTTCGGCGGTCACGGTCGCCGAGGCCTTCGAGCATCTCTATTTCTTCGAACGCGCCGCCGAAACGCTGCTGAAGGCCTATGCGTCGGGGCAGGAACTCTCGATCATGTCCGACAACCTCGCCGCCAAGACGGCCGCCGAATGGGAACCCTATGTCGGCATGGGCTATGCCCATTTCGACTACTGGAAGCGGCAGCTGGACCGGAGCGAGCCGGATTACAGGGATTGAGACCAGGGCATTTACTTTGGAATTCTCTCCTGCCGGCTCGGGTGAAAGCAGCAGGAAGAAAGGCGCGACGTTGTTTTCAGTGTCACCCCGGGCGAGCGACGCGAGACCCGGGGCCCACTCATTTCCAGAGAGGTGATAGAGTCGTGTCAGCGCATCAGATGAAGTCACCGCTATTCGAAAGCTGCAAAGCGAGTAGGCCCCGGATCTTCGCTTCGCTCGTCCGGGGTGACACTATTATTTGCAGCAAATACAGTCAGCTAACCTGAACCTCTTCGATCTTCTGCGGGCTGCTAAAATCTGCGCAAAAACAGAAATTTCCCCTGTAGTACTCCCCTAATACCCGCTCGGGTCCTTCGCCTGCTAGCGTTTCTCCATCGCGAATTGCCAAGCTGGAGGACGAAGCATGAGTGCGAAGACAATCCTGATGATCACCGGGGATTTCACCGAAGACTACGAGACGATGGTGCCGTTCCAGACGCTGCTCGCCATGGGCTATAAGGTAGATGCCGTGTGTCCGGGCAAGAAGGCCGGCGAGACGGTTGCCACCTGCATCCACGATTTCGAAGGCGACCAGACCTATACCGAAAAGCGCGGCCACAATTTCACGCTGAACGCGACCTTTGCCGACGTGGATGTTGCAAGCTACGACGCGCTTCTGATCCCGGGCGGCCGGGCACCGGAATACCTGCGCCTCGACGCGGGCGTGCTGGATGCCGTGAAGCATTTCATGGACGCCGGCAAGCCGGTCGCCGCCATCTGTCATGGCGCACAGATCCTGACGGCGGCGAAGGTCATCGAGGGACGAACAGTCTCTGCCTATCCCGCCTGCCGTCCTGAGGTGGAACTCGCCGGTGCCACCTATGCCGAGATCGCCATCGACGGCGCCGTCACCGACGGCAACCTCGTCACCGCCCCTGCCTGGCCGGCCCATCCGGCCTGGCTTTCGCAATTCCATGCGGTGCTGAGTGGTGCTGCCGCGGGGTCGATGGCGGCGTAAGCGGCTATTTGGGCTTCGCAGCAAAACAAACCTCATCCTGAGGAGGGCCGTCAGGTCCGTCTTGAAGGATGGGCGGCACACGTTCATGAGCAAGCGGCCCATCCATCGAGACAGCGCTGACGCGCTTCCTCAGGATGAGGCGGAGTTCTAGGGCCTGAGCTTAGCAGCAGACGATTCCCCTCCCCCTTTGTGGGGAAGGGCTAGGGGTGGGGGTAAATACCGCCTCTGCCAAAGGTACGGCTTTGCCGTGCACCCCCATCCCTAACCCTTCCCCACAAGGGGGAAGGGGACTAGGCTGCATCCGTGGCGAGGTCTGCGCTTTCACGCGGGGGCAGGCAGCCCGAAAACCCACCGGATCGAGAACACCGTGAGGAAACCCATGTGCAAGCTCTTCATCGATGCCGATCCCGCGCTCTGGGAAAGCACGACGAAATCCCTGCGCATCGACGGCATGGTGACCTCGGTGCGGCTGGAAGCGTTTTTCTGGAAGGTGCTGGACGAGATCGCCGGGCGGGACGGCATGAATGTGGTGCAGCTCATCACGCGGCTGCATCACGAAAGCATCGATGCGGGGCATGACCTCGGCAACTTCACCAGTTTCCTGCGGGTCTGCTGCGGCCGCTACCTTGCCCTGCAGCTTTCCGGCGACGTGCCGACGGACAAGCGGCTGCCGATCGCCGGGCTGGATGCAGATGGTATTCTTGAAGCGGAAACGGCCCGGATGCATTGAGGCGCGGGGCGCACGGCTCCGATTTCCCAACCTCTCCGTGGTCATCCCGGCCAAGCGCAGCGCGAGCCGGGACCGGGTAGCCACTATGCGGCGGGCCAGCAGCTAGCTAATGTGAAATACAGTGCTTCCCCGGTCCCGGATCTACACTTCGCTTCGTCCGGGATGACGATGGAGAAGGTCTCCCTGGACGGCATGTGCGCGTAGACTCCCGTCACGCAGCCTGCTGTTCCAGCGCAAGGTGCATGTCGCTGGCGACATCGACGGGGCGCATGTCCGTCGGCACCGCGAAGAGACCGAGTTTTCGCGTCAGCTTGCCCAGCCACACCGAGGACGTCAGCCAGACCAGCAGCGGGGCAAAGACCAGCGGCAGGGTGATCGGCAACAGCCAGTAGAAGAGTTCCGGCACATAATAATGGGAGAACGCGGTTGCGGCAGTGCCGGCGATGCTCATCCACCAGGTGGCGGAAAAGGCTGCGCCAAGTGGCAGTGAGCCGTCGTCGCGGTCGGCCGCCGGCCAGCCGCTGTCGGCTCCGGTCATCACCTGGAACACCGAGCGGCAGTGGAACATCATGTGGATCGGCGCCAGGATCGAGGTCAGCAGGATTTCCAGCAGGAAGCTGAGCGCAAGGCGTCCGGCCCCGCCGAAATCCGAGGTTCTGCCGCCGAGAAGCGCGCGGGCAACCAGCAGGAACTTGGGCAGGATCAGGAGCGCGACCAGGCCGAAGAGAAGCGCCAGCGCCGTTGTGGTCTCCGGATGCGGGAACACTGGAAACGGCGAATGGCCGTCGAAATAGACCGGACGCGAGGCGACCAGCGGCGCGGCAAGACTTGCCAGCAGGAAGAGCAGCCAGATCGGCGAGGCGAGATAGGCGAAAATGCCCTGCAGGATCGAGATGCGGCTCCAGAAACGGAAGCGGGGCGCGGCGAGGATCCGGCTGTGCTGCAGGTTGCCCTGGCACCAGCGCCGGTCGCGCTTGGCATAGTCGACCATGTTGGCCGGGGCTTCCTCGTAGGAACCCGTCAGGTCCGGATCGAGACGGACCTTCCAGCCGTCGCGCGCAAGCAGCGCGGCCTCGACAGTATCATGACTGAGAATATGTCCGCCGAAGGGCGGCTTGCCGGTCAACGCCGCCATGCCGCAGCTGGCGGCAAAGGCGCGGGTGCGGATCAGGGCATTGTGGCCCCAGAAGGAGCCTTCACCGCCCTGCACCGCGGCAAGGCCGCGGGCAAAATAGGGGCCGTAGAGGCCGGTCGCGAATTGCAACAGGCGGCCGAAGAGGGTGTTGAGGCCGATGATCTGCGGCAGCGACTGCAGCAGGCCTAGGCGCGGGTCGGCCTCCATGCGCCGGACCATCTCCTGGATCGTCGCACCATCCATCAGGCTGTCGGCGTCCAGCACCAGCATGAACTCGTAAGCGCCGCCCGAGGTCTGCAGGAAGTCGGCGATGTTGCCGGCCTTGCGGCCGATATTCTGCTCGCGCCGGCGGTAGAACAGATGTCCGCCGGCCTGACGGCGGGCAAGCAGGCGCTGATAGGCCTGCCTTTCCTTCTCGGCCACATCCAGCTTCGTCGTGTCGGAGAGGACGAAAAAGTGGAACCGGTCCGCCGTCGGCAGGCGGGCAACCGATTGCATGATGGCTTCGAGACGGGCAAAGACCGGGCCGGTCGCCTCGTTGTAGATCGGCATCAGGATGGCAGTGCGGCCCTGGTGGCGGCGTTGCGATCCCGGATAGTCCTCCGGCGGAAACAGCAGGCCGAACAGGGCGATGCACCCGCCCCAGGCCAGCCAGAAGGCGGCAATCGTCATCAGGCCGATGCGCACCACATCCAGCCAGTCGAAGCCGTCCGACTGCACCACGATGGCGAACATGTAGGATGCCGCGGTGGTGAGGCAGACGGCTATCAGAAGCATCGCCAGACGCCGGGAGACGGTCGCCCAGATCCCGCTTTGCGGGACGCTATTTCCCGGGACGCCACGCCCCGAGATTTCCGGCCCGCGTGACATGTCAGTGATCCTTGAAGGGAACCGGAAGGCGTTTCAGCTGCGGAGCGATCGGCTGCAGCATCCGCTGCCAAAGAGCGACGACCGGGGCAAACCGGACGGCGAGCGGCGGATTGAGGTCGTGGGCAGGCATGTCCAGGCCATGGCGCGGCGCCGGGAGGGCAAGCGAGCGCAGGGCGCGGGACCGGGCGCCGGGCGCCGCGGTGAAAACGGCAAGCTCATGCCCGCAAAGTGCTTTCTCCAGGTCTGCGTCCGAAAGATCCGGCCGTTGCAGTTCCGTCCGGATCTCTTCGTAAAGCTCTGCCGCAAACGGGACAGGATACGCGTCCCGCTGCAGGCTTACATGCGATGTCATCGGTTCCCACTCCACTGATACATCCAGGTTTCGGTAACGTCCGCGCCGTCGAGCTGCAGGGCGAGGATGAATTCCACCGGAACCTCCTCGTCGTCCCGCTCGATATCGAGGACAACACGCCAGCTGCCGCCCTCGAGCCGCTGGGCGAACTGGTGTCCGACCTTGCCGTTCCGGACCTGAAGACGCGGGGTGAGCGGTGCTTCCGCTCCCATCTGCGACAGGTTTTCACCGGCAAATTCCACGACGAATTTGCGCAGTTTCGGATCGGGGTCGGAGGCGGCCGCACCGCCATGGCCGGTGCTGGTGGCAACGACCTGCGCCAGTTCCGTGCCCGGCTCCGGTTCGCGGCCCCAGATCATGCGGTAGGCGAAGCGGTGTTCGGAGCCGGCCTTGATGCCGTTTTCCGGAACCCAGAAGGCGACAATATTGTCGTAGATTTCCTTCTCGGCCGGGATCTCCGCCAGCATCACCTGGCCGGTGCCCCAGTCGTTGATCGGCTCGATCCACAGCGACGGGCGGCGCTGATACTTGGCTTCCGTGTCCTGGTAGTGGTCGAAGTCGCGATCCCGCTGCAACAGACCGAAGCCGGCCGGGTTTTCTTCCGCAAAGAAGGAAAGCGCCAGCGCTTCCGGATTGCGGACCGGGCGCCACAGACGCTGGCCGTTCTGGCGCAGGATCATCAGGCCGTCATTGTCATGCACTTCCGGACGGTAGTCGTCGAAGCCGAACCGGTCGTTCTCGCCGTAGAGGAACATGGAGGTCAGCGGCGCAATGCCGAGACGCTCGATGTCGTCGCGCAGGAAAATGCGCGCGTCGACCTCGACGATCGTGTTGAGGCCCGGCTTGATGGTGAACTGGTAGGCACCGGCGACGCGTTCGCTTTCCAGCTCCGCATAGAGCCGCATTTCGGGCGCGCCGGCAGCCGGGCGCTCCAGGTAGAAGCGTGTGAAGCGCGGGAATTCCTCGGGACCGCTGATCGCCGTGTCGATGGCAAGGCCGCGGGCGGACAGGCCATAGACGTTGCCCTTGCCGAGCGCCCGGAAGTAGCTGGCGCCCAGAAAGACCATCAGCTCGTCGAAATAATCCGGGGTGTTGAGCGGGTGGTGCAGGCGGAAGCCGGCGATGCCGGGCAGGTCCACATTGTTGAATGCCTGCTGGTCCAGCGGTTCGCGGTATTCGAAATCCGCACCGGTAAAATGCAGCGGGGTGACGACACCCTCGGCGATCTCGAACAGCTCGATCGGCTCCTTGAAGAGCCAGCCTGGATGAAAGGCCTGGAGCTGGTAATTGCCGCCACCCTCCTGCCAGAGCGACCGCTCGGGCTGGAAATTGATGGCGCGGTGCTGGTCGTAGGTCAGCTCGGCGAGGAGTTTGGGAAGCTCCGGCACCTCGGGATCGAACGCCTTTCCGGCCTTGTCTTTCATCCGCTGCACGAGTGCGGAAAAGTCGAATGCCTCGCCGGACGAAAAGACGGCACCTGATTGTGCGGGTGCGGAATCTTCGGCCAGGGCAAGCGACGGAACGCTGCCCGTGGCAAGGGCTCCGGCCGACAGGGCCGTTGCAGAGAGAAACGTGCGCCGATTGATCACGACGATTGGTCACCTTGTTGAATTTAAAGTGTTCTTCTTGGTCGATTTCTGAATGAGCACGCGCACTGCAGCGATTTTATGAAGAAATGCGGACCAAATGATGGCATTCCTGTGCGCTGCAGCATCGAGTGCGGATTATTCTCTGATCTCAAACGCGTCTGGCGTCAATTGGTTTCGTATTTTTTGAAAGAAAATCAGATTGGTAATGCTGAAGGGGCCAATTTGGAGGCGATTTCGGAAGGGGAAAACCCGCGCCGGTGGTGCGACGAACGGGCCGAGGTCAGGCGGTCGGAGCTTTTGGCGCACGTCGCGAAAAAGTGGGTTCCGGGTTTTCGCAAAAAGTCGTACGTCAAAAAAGAGAGAAAGCGGGCCACGTGAATTCAAATGAACGCGACACGCTTCAAGTGCCTTAGAACCAGATCGGCGATCGCCAGGGCGGAGGTCAGACCGGGGGACTCGATGCCATAAAGTGCAACCAGCCCGCCAAGGCCATGTTGCTCGGGTCCGTCGATGCGGAAATCGGCCGCCGGTTCGCCGTGGCCGGAGATCTTCGGTCTTATGCCGGAATAGTCCGGAATGAGCGCGCCGTCCGGCAGGCCTGGCCAGTAGTGGCGGATGGCGGCATAGAATTTTTCGCCGCGGGCCGGGTCGACCGGGTAATCGAAAGTTTCGACCCATTCCACATCGGGGCCGAAACGGGCCTGGTGCTGCAAATCCAAAGTCAGATGGACGCCAAGCCCGCCGGGTTCCGGAACGGGATAGATCAGCCGGGAAAACGGGGCCTTGCCCTGGAGCCTGAAATAGCTGCCCTTGGCGAGCAAGGCCTTCGGCGCTTTGGCTTGCGGAAAGGCCTTCATCAGCTCGGGAGAGGCATGGCCGGCCGAAACCACCAGCTCGCGGCAGGTGAGGGCATAGCCGCCTGCATCCCCGGTCGCGACATGGACACGGTAACCGCCACCGGCGAACGGCTCCAGCATTTCGACGCGTGTGTTCAGCACCACCTGGCCACCGGCCGCTTCCAGGCCACCCTGAAGCGCCAGCATGAAGCCGTGGCTGTCGAGAATGCCGGTGGAGGGGGAAAGGAGTGCGCCGGAACAGGCGAGCGCCGGTTCCAGTTCGCTCAGCTCGTCCCGGCCGACAAACACCAGATCGGTGACGCCGTTCGCAGCAGCCTTTTGCCGGATCGTCTCCAGTTCCGGCAATTGATCTTCGTTTCCGGCGACGATCAGCTTGCCCATGCGTTCATGGGCAACGCCATTTGCCAAGCAGTACCGGTAGAGCTTCTCCTTGCCTTCCACGCAGAGCCGGGCCTTGAGGCTGCCGGCCGGATAATAGATGCCGGCATGGATAACTTCGGAATTGCGGGCACTCGTCTCGGAGCCGATCAGACCGTGCTGCTCCAGCACCATCACCTCACGGCCGGAAAGCGCGAGCGCCCTGGCTACGGCCAGCCCGACCGCTCCGGCACCGATCACAAGGGTTTCGATGTCATGCATGGGTCTGTTTCTCCCGGCAGTTCCAGCGAATGGCTCGAAAGAAGGAGGCGCTCAGGTCACTTCGGTTACGGCTTCGCCGTGTACCCCCATCCCTAACCCTTCCCCACAAGGGGGAAGGGAATTCGGCTGCGGTCAGCGGACGGATACCTTGCCTCTCTCAGACCCCGGGCGTTCCCGCATTTCGAAGCAGCGTTGCAGCGTGGTCCCCCTCCCCCTTGTGGGGAGGGGCTAGGGGTGGGGGTATCTCGTTTCGCTAACGAGATTGGAAGTTAATCAGCCCCACCACTTTTCCGGTTCGAAAGAACCGGCAGCATCCTCGATGACCTGGCCGATCTGGAACAGCGTGCTTTCCTCGAACGGCTTGCCGATGAGCTGCAGGCCGAGCGGCAGGCCGTCGCCGCTGAGGCCGGCGGGAACGGCGATGCCCGGCAGGCCGGCCATGTTCACCGTCACGGTGAAGATGTCGTTGAGATACATCTTTACCGGGTCGGAATGAAGGTCCTGGTCGGCGACGCCGAAGGCGGCCGACGGGGTAGCCGGGGTCAGGATCGCATCGACGCCGTTTTCCCAGGCAAGGTCGAAGTCGCGCTTGATCAGGGTGCGGACCTTCTGGGCCTTCAGGTAATAGGCGTCGTAATAGCCGGCAGAGAGCACGTAGGTGCCGATGAGAATGCGGCGCTGTACCTCTTCACCGAAGCCTGCGGCGCGGGTGTTCTCGTACATCTCGACAATGTCCTTGCCGGGCACACGCAGGCCGTAGCGGACGCCGTCATAGCGGGCAAGGTTCGAGGAGGCTTCCGCCGGGGCGACGATGTAATAGGCCGGCAGGGCGTACTTGGTGTGTGGCATGGTAAGGTCGACGATCTCTGCGCCTGCATCCTTCAGCCAGGCAATGCCCTTCTGCCACAGCTCCTCGATCTCGGCAGGCATGCCGTCCATGCGGTATTCCGCCGGAATGCCGATCTTGAGGCCCTTCACGGACTTGCCGATGGCAGCTTCATAATCGGGAACCGGCAGATCGACGGACGTGGTGTCCTTCGGATCGACGGAGGCCATGGACTTGAGCAGAATGGCGCTGTCGCGCACGGTGTGGGCAATCGGGCCAGCCTGATCGAGCGAGGAGGCGAAGGCGACGACGCCCCAGCGGGAGCAGCGGCCGTAGGTCGGCTTGATGCCGACGGTGCCGGTGAAGGCGGCCGGCTGGCGGATGGAGCCGCCGGTGTCGGTTGCCGTCGCGCCCATGCACATGCGGGCCGCGACCGCGGCAGCGGAACCGCCCGAGGAACCACCCGGAACCAGGTCCTGGTTCGAGCCGTTCTTGCGCCACGGGTTGATGACCGGGCCGTAATAGGACGTCTCGTTGGAGGAGCCCATGGCGAACTCGTCCATGTTGAGCTTGCCGAGCATGACGGCGCCGTCGGCCCACAGGTTCGAGGTCACGGTGGATTCATAGGGCGGCTTGAAGCCGTCGAGGATGTGGCTGCAGGCCTGGGTGTGGACGCCCTTGGTGGCGAAAAGGTCCTTGATGCCGAGCGGGATGCCTTCCAGCGCGCCGCCTTCGCCCTTGGCGAGCTTGGCGTCGGAGGCTTTCGCCATCTCGCGGGCCTGGTCCGCGGTGACGGTGATATAGGCGTTGAGCTGGGCATTGGCCGCCTCGATGTTGCCGATGAAGGCATCGGTCAGCTCCAGGGACGTATAGTCCTTGTTCTTCAGCCCTTCGCGGGCCTCGGCAATCGTCAGTTTGGTCAGGTCGGTCATGGATGTGTCTCGGTCAGGGCCGCGATCGGCCGGGAATAGAAGATGGAATAGGGACTGTCGGGATAATCGAGCACCGGTCCGCAGCGTCTGAAGCCGGCGCGCTCATAGATGCGCCAGGCCGCAGGGTGTTTGTCGCCGGTTTCCAGCACCAGTTCGGCAAAGCCTTCTTCCTCGGCCAATGCGACGATACGGTCCAGGATCCGGCCACCCAGTCCCATGCCCTGAAAGGCGGGGCGGGTGTACATGCGCTTGACTTCGGCGATGCCGTCCTCGTGCCGGTGCAGCGCGCCGCAGGCGGCAAGGCTGCCGTTGATGCGGGCGGTGAAGACCGTGGTGGCTTTTCCCGCCATCTCGTCAGGCGTCATATGATAGCAGGCTTCCGGTGGCGACAGGGTCAGGAGCAGCGCGTTCAGCTCGGCAATCATCACCCCCATGTCTTCGGAGAGGGGCGTTTCGATGCCGATGACCGGTGCGTCCGTGCTCATTCCGAAGGGTCCGTTATTCGACGACTTTCGGCACCATGAAGAAATTGTCTTCCGATGCCGGGGCGTTGCGGGTGATGTCGGCGGCCTTGTTGCCGTCGGTGACACCGTCTTCGCGCTTCTTCATGGTCTGCTCGACGACAGAGGTCAGCGGCTCGACGCCATCGATATTCACTTCGTCCAGCTGTTCGACAAAGCCCAGGATGGCGTTCAGCTCGCCGGTCATGCGGGTGGCGTCGTCTTCGCTCACCTTGATGCGCGCCAGGCGCGCGACGCGTTTCACCGTATCGGTATCGACAGACATATCTTCCTCGTTTGTTCGGTCCTGCGGGCAGGCTTGGCTTTGTTTGCGGCGCTTTCCGGCGAAAGGCAAGCGCGCTCGCTTGCGCCACTGAAGATTTCGATTTAATACGGTACCAATTATAACCGTAATTGAGATATGCGCATGTCTCCTGTCCCGGAAACGATCCGCCCGCTGCCGATGGCAGCCATCGTCTACCTTGCCTTCGAGCCGGCCTGGCTCGCCCTGTCACGGGAGGAGCGGGGGCGGTTTGCCGCCAAGATCGGCGGCATCCTCGCGTGCCATCAAAAGGTGACCTTCGAGTGGTTCGACGCTGATGCCCTGGCAGGCGGCTTCTCTGATTTCGCCATCTGCCGTTTCTGCGACATGCGCGCCTATCATCACCTTTGGGAGGAGCTGCGTGACACGGAGATATTCGCCAGACCCTTCGCGCGGATCGTCAATGTGACGATCGGGATTGAAAACGGCTTCCGGGACTATGAGGCAACAATGGCGACTAATGCCGATGCCTGAGCGCGGCACAGCCGGGCGGCCACAGGAAAGCCGGGTCAGCAGCGCGCTTCTGGAGGCAACGCTTCGGGAGCTTGCCGACCACGGCTACGAGAAGACCACCATCGCGGCAGTGGCGGCTAGGGCGCGCACCAGCAAACAGGCGGTCTACCGGCGCTATGCCGACAAGGGCGCGCTGATCGCGGCGGCCATCGAAGAAGCGCTTGCAAAGGTCAATCCCGGTCCGCCACTGCGCGGCAGCGTCGCAGAAGACCTGCGTCACTGCCTCGGCAACACGGTGAAGGCCTTGCAGGAAACGCCTCTTGGCCGCGCGATCCGGGCGCTTGTACCCTATCGACATCTGCCCGGGCTGGCGCGGGTGCTGGACGAGGCCGAAGCGAACCGCCGCCTGGTCCTGCGCCAGATCTTCATCGCCACCGCCTTCGAAGCGGACATGGAAACGCGGATCGATCTGCTGCTCGGGCTGATCTATTTCCGGCTGCTGATCCGGCATGCCGGGATCGGCGAGGGGGATATCGAACGGGCGATCTATCTGGTGCTCGGACTGGTCGCGCCGCGCGATCCCGATGTTACAACCGGTCTCCCCGGAATGTGATCCAACGCCTCATCACGTTTTTCTCGCTCGCCGTTAGCGGCTCTGTGATTAAGGGTGATTGGCCAATCCTCGCGGCAGAAGACATCTTGCGGATCGCAGGAGCTTCGGGCTCAGCGCCAATGAATTTTCAAACTCCCGAGGGAGACGTCCATGCCGCTCTATACCTCCAAATCCGTCCTGATGGGCCTGACCGCACTCTTTTCCGTTACCGGCTTTGCCGCCCTTGCCGACGAAATTACCACTTTCACCAAGGACGGAACCGCCATCGGCGGTACCGATCCGGTTGCCTATTTCACTGAAGGCAAGCCAGTGGCGGGCACGGACGACTTCACCGCCGAATATGACGAAGTCACCTGGAAATTCTCGTCTGCCGAAAACCGCGACAAGTTCGTTGCAGACCCCGCCAAATACGCCCCCCAATATGGCGGCTTCTGCGCGTTCGGTGCCGCCATGGGTTTCAAGGTGCCGGTGGTGCCGGAGGCCTGGTCGATTGTCGACGGCAAGCTCTATCTCAACAACTCGGCGAAGGTTCAGGAACGCTTCGAGGAAGACGTGCCGGGCTATATCCGCAAGGCAACGCTCAACTGGGACATCATCAAGGACAAGAACCCGGGCGATCTCAAAGAGCCGATCATCCAGGAGTGATCTTGGCCGATAGATTGTTCTCCTCCCGGAAAGCCCGCTGCGAAGCGGGCTTTTTGCCTATCTACATCCTTCACCGTCATTCCGGACAAGCTCGGCGAAGCCGGGCGCTGATCCGGAAACCAGCGTGTCAGCGTGAGCGCAGCGAACTCTCCAGAAACAAAAGCCGCGCTTGCAGCGCGAAATATGTCTGGGTTCCGGATCGGCGTGCAGCTCTGCTGCACTTGTCCGGAATGACTGTGGAGAGGCAAAACCGAGCCGCTCCCGGACACCCCGTTACACTTTTCCTTCGCCCCGGGTCTTCAAATTGAACCCCCGCGATGTTAAATCCTGATTTCAGTACTCAAGATTTAGAGGTGCCCCGTGGCCACACCGCCGAAACGCCGCCCCCGCTTTCTAACCGTCAAGTCTGCCCGCTACCTCAGTCCGAATTTCATTCGCGTCACCTTCGCCGGCCCGGAGCTGGAAGGCTTCCCGGAGAAGCACGAGGGCGCTAACTGCAAGCTGCTGCTGCCGAGGGACGGCGAAAGCCGGCAGGACTTCGAGGCCTATTTCGAGCCGGATGCGCCGTCGGAGAAGATCCATCCGGTGCGCACCTACACGGTCCGTTCCTTCCGCGCAGATGTGCTTGAGCTCGACATCGACTTCGTGGCGCATGGCGACGAAGGACCGGCGACGCGCTGGGCGCAGCGGGCCGGACCTGGATCGTTCCTCGGTTTCTTCGGGCCGAGCCAGCCGAAGATCACCGGGTTCCATGCCGACTGGTACCTGCTGGCGGCCGACCTTTCGGCAATGCCGGTGGTGGAGGCAACACTCGAGGCAATGCCTGCGGACGCAAGGGGCATTGCCGTTTTTGAAGTGCCGTCCGACGCGGATATCCGTGAGATTGCGGCGCCTGCCGGTATCGAGATCCGCTGGCTTGTCAAGGAAAACGTCCATGCGGCTTCCACGGCCCAGATCGACTTCGTCAAGGCGATGCAATGGCCATCGGGCACCGTTCAGACCTGCATTGCCGGGGAAAGCTCCGTCATCCGCGCCCTGCGCGATCATCTTCACAACGAGCGCAAGGTTCCGAAGGCCGACACCTATATCTCCGGCTACTGGAAGATCGGTCTGGTGGAAGATGAACACCAGCAGATGAAACGGTCGGAAGCTGCCTGACGGACCTTTTCTCCTCTCCCAAATCTTGCCATCAACCTGAGCTTCGCTACTTGCATGGTTTCGGTATTGAATTGGGAGGTTTCCGCAATGCATCGATTTGCAATCTGTCTGAGCGTGTTGATCGCCTGGTTCGGTTGGGGTCCGGCGGCCTTCGCCTCCGATCCCACCTTCGACTGTTCCAAGGCCGAAAGCTCGGCGGAAAAGCTGATCTGTTCCAACGACGATCTGGCGGCGCTCGACCGGAAACTCTCCGACGTCTACGAGGGCGCGGTCGGTGTTGCGAAATCGCTCGATGCCGGGGCGGAAGAAGAACTGAACACCCTGAAGGCCTATCAGCGCGGTTGGGTGAAGGGGCGGGACGAGTGCTGGAAGGGCGAGGATGAACTGGCCTGCATCCGTGCCTCATATGAGCGCCGCGTGGCGGAACTGACCGCCCGTTATCAGCTGATCGAGGGGCAGAAACCGGTCTTCTACACCTGCAATGATAATCCGGCGGACGAGATCGTGGCGACGTTCTTCCCGACCGACCCGCCCTCGGCGCGGCTGGAGCGGGGCGATACGACCGAGATCGTGGTTCAGGGCCTGAGCGGTTCCGGCGCCCGCTACGAGGGCGATTTCGGAATTCTCTTCTGGATCAAGGGCAACGAGGCGACGGTAGACTGGCCGCAGGGCACGTCTTTCACCTGCAAGACGACGGGCTGACAGGACCCTGCGGTCCTGTCTCCTTCCGTTCCAAGCGCCTGGATGCCGGCCTCAGCCGTCCTTGTAATAGTAGCTGTAGCCGTTGATCGCAGGCGCGCCGCCGAGATGGGCGTAAAGGACCTTTGAACCGGTGGGTATTTCACCTTTTTGGATCAGGTCGATCATGCCCTGCATGGATTTGCCCTCGTAGACGGGGTCGGTGATCATCGCCTCGGTCTTTGCGGCAAGCCGGATGGCCTCGTTGGTTTCTTCCGACGGCACGCCATAGGCCGGGTAGGCGTAGTCTGTCTTGATGACGATCTCGTCGTTGCGGACGGATCGTCCGAGCACTACAAGATCTGCCGTGTTGTCGACGATCTGACGCACCTGCTGACGGGTCTGTTCCGGCGTTCCGGATGCGTCGATGCCGATGACGCGGTCTGCCCGGTTCTGATCCGCAAAGCCGACGATCATTCCGGCCTGGGTGGAGCCGGTGACGACGCAGACGACGATATAGTCGAAGGTCACGCCCATGTCCGCTTCCTGCTGCCGGACCTCCTCGGCAAAGCGGACATATCCGAGACCGCCGAATTTATGTACGGAAGCGCCTGCCGGAATGCCGTAGGGCACACCTCCGGCGTCGCGCACGGACTGAAGCGCATCCTCCCAGCTCTGCCTGATGCCGATGTCGAAGCCATCATCCACGAGGCGGGAATCCGCTCCCATCAGACGTGTCAGCAGGATGTTGCCGACCCGGTCATAGACGGCGTCGTAATGGGGCACCCATTTTTCCTGAACCACCACGCACTTCATGCCGATCTTGGCCGCGGTCGCGGCGACCATGCGCGTGTGGTTGGACTGGACGCCGCCAATGGAAACCAGCGTGTCCGCACCGGAGGCAATCGCGTCCGGCACGATATATTCAAGCTTGCGCAACTTGTTGCCGCCGAAGGCAAGACCCGAATTGCAGTCGTCCCGCTTGGCATAGATCTCCACCTTGCCGCCGAGGGCTGCGGACAGGCGGGGGAGATGTTCAATCGGGGTCGGGCCGAAGGTGAGGGGATACCGGTCAAACTTGTCGAGCTTCATGGGGCACCTGCGTTGATTGATGATGCTCCAAGCCTTGCAGAAATCAGGTGAAAGGTGCTCTCATAGTTTCTTGGAAATTTTCTGAAGTTGAGAGCGTTGAAGTTGGTTTGTGAAACGAGTGTTCATCATGATGTTAATTTGTGGAAGATTCTTTCATGAGTGAAGATCTGGACAGGATAGACAGGAAAATTCTCAAGCTTTTGCAATCAGATGGCCGCCTCAGCAATGCCGATCTCGCCGCGCAGGTGAATGTCAGTCCGGCGACCTGCCATAGGCGAACGCAGCGGCTTTTCGACGAGGGCTATGTTCAGGGCGTGCGTGCGCAGATCGATCCCGTCAGGGTCGACCGTTCCGCTCTTGTCATCGTCGGGGTGGTGCTGGACCGCTCGACACCGCAAAGCTTCGCCGAATTCGAGGAGGTCATCCGCAAGGCCGATTTCATTCTGGACTGCCATCTGGTGGCCGGCGATTTCGATTACTTCCTCAAGATCCGGGCGCGCGACATGGCCGACTTCAACAAGCTACACGGCGAAAAGCTCATCGCACTGCCGGGTGTGCGGCAGACGCGCACCTTCTTTGTCATGAAAGAGGTAACGGACAATGCGCCGTTACAGTTCTGAGGGACTGCCTATTTCAGCCCTTCATAGGCATAGCGTGTCTTTGTGGTTGCCTCCGCATCGAACCAGCCCGGCTGTTTCTGCAGGAGCCGGAAGAGATCGTTGCTGCGCCTCACCTGATCGAGGTCGAAATGCTCCGTGTCCTCATCACAGGCGAAATCGAAGGCGCATTCGGCGATCAGGGGCCAGTTCGTTGCCTTACCGGCATACCAGAAGCTCAGTCCCATTTTCACCGGTTCGCCGGTACCGAAATCGATCTTGCAGAGCTTGCGGAAAATCTCGGTCGGTCTGAAGCGATTGACCGTGGCGAGCTTCGTCTCGCCCGGCAGGTCCAATGCGGAGAGTGCCGGAAAGATGTCCCTGGCCCTGGCCAGGTTGGAAACATCCGGTTCTTCACTGAAGCGGACCGCGCTTGAACGCGAGAAGACGCTCCTGAACGGCGGCATCAGGTCTTCCTCAAATTTCTCGTCGGCATCCAGCCCGTCTGCTGTCTCGAGGGAAGCCGCTTCGGCGAGGATCAGATCCGGATCGCGGTACTTGAGCGTCAGCTTGTGCACATTGTCGCCGGCTTCGAACCGCAGGCGAAATGCATAGCCGGCCTTGTGGAGTGCGAAATCCTCCGTGTCGAGATAGGAGGTCCTGCGTTCATCCTCCTTGGCCTGGCGCTTGATTTCGCCGCCAAGTCTTTCAGCGAGAAAACCGACAAGATCCTGAAGGGCATTGCAGGCCGCTTTGCGGTCGAGGAAACGGCCGGGATTGAGGATCAGCTTGTATTCGCGGGAGGTGATGGTCTTCATTGTCGGCTCCTCGCCTCGCAGTCCGGCCAAGAGTGCGGCCTTCCCGCAAAAAGGTCAAATTGCCGGAACTTCGCTTCAGGATTGCGTCAACAAGGCTGACTGGAAGCGCAGAAGCCCTTCCCGGACAATCGAGGCGAGGTTCGGGTCGTTGATGACCTTCTCGGCTGTCAGCGCATTGCTCGTGAGGCAGAGGTTGAAGCAGGCATCGGCACGGAACTGCGCAGACATGGTTTTAAGCACTTCCTCCAGCTGAACCGGAGCAAAGCCGTGCCGGGCAGTGACGTGGGCAAGGGCAACCGGCTTGCCGGGAAACCGCGTGCAGCCAACCATCCAGTCGAGTGCATTCTTCAGGCTGCCCGGCAGGGCATGCATGTATTCCGGCACGGCGAACAAGAGCCCGTCAGCTGCCGCCACCCGGTCGCGCAGGTCGCGCACGCTCTCCGGCAACAGGCCATCGTCATCGAGATCCGGGGTGAAATGCGGTAATTCGGCGATTGCCTCGTATCGGACAAGCGTCATTCCCGCCGGGGCCAGGCGCTCGGCGGCTTCCAGCAGCGCCAGATTGGACGACGCAGCACGCAGGCTGCCGCAAAAGGTCAGGATCTTGAAAGGCAATGACGGCGGGTTCCGGTTGAATGGCAGTCCCCAGCCTAACGGATTCGGCAGTCCGGGTGAGCCCCGCCGGATTTCCTACCTGCTTGCCGCTGCGAGTGCCGTGCCGAAGCCCACGAACAGCCCGCCGGTGACGCGGCGGACCCAGCGCATGCGTCTGTCCGAGGTCAGGAAACGGCGCATATGGCCGCCGGCAAAGGCGATGGCCGCGTGGTTGGCAAAGCACAGGGCGGCATAGGTGAAGGACAGGATCGAGGTTTCGACCATGTCGATGCCGTCGTGGTGCATGAATTGCGGAAAGAGAGCTGTGATCACCAGGATGGCCTTTGGATTGGTGATCGAGACGACAAAGGCTTCCAGAAACAGCTTCCAGGCGCTCTTGCGCGCCGTCAGCACGCCGTCCTGCAGCTGAAAGGTGCTTTTGTCGCGCCAGAGCTTGATGCCAAGGAAGATCAGATAGGCCGCGCCGACAACCTTCAGGATCGTAAAGGCGAGGGCCGAGGTTGCCATGAGAGCACCGAAGCCGAAGGCGACGGCATAGCCGAGCAAAACGAGGCCAAGCGCGTTGCCTGTGGCCGAGGCAAGCGTCGCGTTGCGACCGAAGCGCAGTGTGTTGGACAGCGCCAGCATGACGCCGGGGCCGGGGCTGACGGCCGGCAAGAGCGACAGGGCGACGAACAAAAGCCAGAGATCGAACGGCATTTGGATAGCTCACGCTGGAAAGCACCGCGAATGCGGCAGGAAGATATTTCAGGGCAGGAGACGGCCGTCCCGGACGGCACGCCGGAGAAGATCCTGGGCATAGGCCCACAGGTCCGGGAAGGGAGCGAGGCGGGATTCCTTGGTCAGGCGCATGGTCTCGGCGGATAGGGGTTCGTGGGTCGGTTCGTCCTGGCCGGAGGCAAAGACCAGCACCATCGGATGCAGCGCATCCATGGCATTGGCAAATTGCGCTTCCCTGGTCTCGCATGCCTCGAATTCCAGCCACAGGGACCTGAAGTCCTGGCCCTGCACCTCGGGCAAAAGCGAGAACAGGCGGCCGGCGGCGGTCATTTCCCGGTCCTTGACGTCGCCGCGATTGTCATCGGTCACCCAATGATCGCCGGCGTCGATCTCGACGATGTCATGAACCGCAAGCAGGCGGACGACATGGCTGATATCCGTGCCTTCATGGGCGTGACCGGCAAGGGTCAGCGTCTGCAGGATCACATGCCAGCAATGCTCTGCCGTCGTCTCGCGGCGGCTTCCGCAGGCAAGCTGGTTCAGCCGCACGACTTCCTTCAGCTTGTCCGTCTCGAGCAGGAAGGCGATCTGCCGGTCCAGCGTCTCTTGCATGGAGGCGTCCCTCAGATCTCGCCCATGGACCGGCGGAAGCGTTCGACACTGCCCGCAAAACCATGGATCAGCGCATCGGCGGTGAAGCCGTGGCCGATGGACATTTCCCGGATGAACGGTGCCCGGGCCAGAAGGGCGGGTATGTTTTCGACGGTCAGATCGTGACCGGCATTGACGCCGAGACCGGCAGCCCTGGCTGCTTCCGCCGTTGCGACGATCTTGTCGAGCTCCCTGCCCGCCCTTGCCGGATCGTCGTAGCAGCCGCCATAGGGGCCGGTATAGATCTCGATCCGCTCGGCACCGATGCAGGCGGCATGCTCGGGGGCTGCCGGGTCCGGGTCACAGAAGAGCGACACGGTGATCGCCCATTCCTTGGCGGCCGCGATGGCTTCTTCAAGGGAGCCCGTGTCCTTTGAAAAATCCCAGCCATGGTCGGAGGTGGACTGGCCCGGCTCGTCGGGCACGAACAGAACCTGTTCCGGGCGTGCTTCCTCGACCAGCTTCATGAAGTCGGGTGCGGGATAGCCTTCCAGGCACAGCTCCTTGTTCGGGAACCGGTCCTCGATCAGCTCGGACAGCTCGAACACATCGCTCTTGCGGATATGGCGCTCGTCCGGGCGCGGATGCACGGTGATGCCTTTTGCGCCTGCTTCCATCGCAATCGCCGCAAGGCCCGTCACGCTCGGCCAGGGCAGGTCGCGGCGGTTGCGCAGCATGGCGACGGCATTGACATTGACGGACAGGCGCGAGGGGGCAGACATGGCTGATAATCCGGTGAAAGCGGTTTTGATTTTGCTTTAGGGGTTTGGGTCAGTTTCGCAAGATTGTTGCAAAGGTCTTTGAAGTCAAACGGGAAATTGTCACTGAGGACAATGTTTTAGCAACTTGCTGGCAGCGTTCCCCGCAAACATCCCGCGGCAAAATGCATGAGGACCACGCTCACAACCCAGGTTGAAAGATAGGGCAATTCGCAAAAGACGCTCCAGGCCGTATAGGCTCCGAATACTGTGCCTAAAACCGGAAAAAAGATGGTTCCTATGATCGCTCCACCCAGCAAGGGGCCGATAAAGGATACGAAGCCGGTGACAAGGATACCTGACAGTCCCCGGTGTCCGTACCATTCGCCAAACAGGACGCCGCTTGTCGCCCCGGACAATGCTCCTGCAGCAGTGAAGAACGTGACTGTATCCGCACTGATGCTAGTGGCACTTGCCGCCAGCATCTGTCTGGCGATGATGTATGCTGCAAGCGTCGAGACCAGGACAACAACAAGATAAGGTGCCGCCCGTCTTTCGTCAGGATTTCGGCTTGGTTTTGATCTGGACATTGAGAGCTTCCACATCAGATGCTTGTCCGGAAATGAAGGCCGGGTCATCGGGTACCAGCCAGCCCCGATAATGGACAAGAGATCCGAGACCTGGCAACGAGATCTTCACGTCAAAGTTAAAGCGGCCGCTATCGTTAAACTCCGTCGCCGCGCTGATCGGTAGCAGCCAATGCGGCAGCGGGATGCCGAGAAATCTTCCCCGGCCAACCGGATAGGCGAGGGTGCCACCTTCAAGTCGCAAGTGAATGTCGAAGGCAATCGGACCGAAGCATTCCTGCACGATGCCGGTGCCGGGCGCGCCCCTCAGGCTGAGAACGGACTTGAACCGCTTGCCGCCGAAGTCGCGCAGCCAGTGTTCCTTGCTACCCCGCCGCTCGATCGTTACCGTGACCGGCGTCGCTTCGCTTTCGGGAGGAAAGCCGATGAGGCGGCAGAGGAGATTGCCGAGGGTCGTGCCGCCGCGCGTCACCCTGGCTTCGCCAGACCAGCGATGTTTGTCGAAGACGGTGTGCAGGGCCTGAACCGAAGCGGGCAGTGCCTCGAATAGGTCGCCGAGAGCTTCCTGGAATAGCGCCGGTTTGAGATCTTCCGCCTCGAAGGTCGCGACCTTGAGATGGGCGGTCGCGGCCGTGATGTCATCGAGCGTCACCTCGCCGAGGCAGGCCCGGGCGCCGGGCAGAACTTTGCCATCGCAAAGGTGCCCGCACAGGATGGCGGCAGCGACAGCCGGGATATGCGGGCCGTCGCCGGCTTCGGCGATCAGTGTCCAGGTTTTCACCAAGGGCTGCCCGTCCAAACCCGGTCCCGCCAGCCGGACTTCCATGCCGCCTCGGTCCGATCCAAAAGGTTCAAGCCAGCCGGCAATCATCCGCAGGAACTTTGCGGCGGGCTCCAGCGAACGGACAAGGCCGAGGCGGACGGGCCAGGCGAGCAGCCACAGGCCAAGATGCAGGAGCGGCAGTTCAAGCCCGGCCCGGAAGAGGACGGTGCGGGCGCCATAATGCTCGGGGAAGAGCGCCAGATCCGGTGCGCCGATGAAGCTTGACCAGCGGGGCGGCAGGCCCTCGGCTCCCGCCGGTCCGATCCTGCGCCTTGCAAGCCCGGACCAGCCGGAAACCGTGTCCGGTACTCCGTCCCGCGTGACTGCGACGGGCTTGCCGGTCTGCGCCAGAATGGCCCGGATGACGGAAAGCCCGCGCGGAGCGCGGTTGCCGGGAAGGATGGTGCTCTCGATCAGGTCCAGATGGCTGAAGTCACCCTTCATGGCCTCGACCGCAGCCGAAGAAAGCGCCGGGACGCTGGAGACACCGGAAATGACCGCCAGGTCCGCATCACGCGCCTGCGCGTCCAGGCTGGAAATAGATCTGGTGAAAGCGGCATCGTCGGAGAGATCGAGATAATGGCTGCCTGCCGCAAGGGCTGCCTTGGCGACCGAATAGGCCTTGCGGTGATAGGCCTGGAAGGGCCCCGCCGCATCGACGGTGACAAAGGGCGCAAGTGCGGCAAGAGACGCTGCGAAATCCGGTGCCGTCCGGTCTAGCCGGGCAGGCGTGCCGCCATGGATCCGGCAAAATGCTTGCGCGCTTTCAAGGCTACGCCCGGCGACAACCACATCGAACCGGGGATTGCGCAGCAAGGCTTCCGCCAGCTTGCCGCCGAAGACACCGTAGCCGCCGAGAAGGACGATCCGTTTTCGGGAGATTTTGTCAGTCAAGAAGCCGATCCTTCAGTGCGGCGGAAGGTAGCGGGCAACTGCGCCGGCCGAACCGGTAGCGGTTACGGGCAATCCTGTCGTAGAGCCAATTGGCCACCGGCCGGGGCAGAAGGTCCAGAACCGCCAGTGCCTTCCACGGCCAGCCGACACTTTTCATGGCGGCCGTGAAGGACGCCATTTTCGTATGCGCCTTGCCGTTCAGGATAACGATGTTGGTTTCCATGAGGTCCGGGTCGAGCCGGAAATGGCGATAGAGTGCGCAGCCTGTTTGCGAATGCGCGTCGACGAACCTGAAGCCGGCTGCCGTGTTATGGATTGCCATGAACCGGGCGAAACCCGAACACAGGATGCAGACACCGTCGAAGACGATCAGGTTGCCTCCTGGAAGTCCGGCTTCCGGAGGAATGCTGCGATCGAGCTGGTCGCCGGTACTTGCGGGCACGCACTGCTCCGGGTCGGGTTACCGTGGTTGTGTCCACCAATAGCACCACTCCTGAAGTTTTTCGGCGAGCCCGCAATTTGCCGCAGATCTTCCTTTCGGGATGGTTCTGTTTCTTTGCTCCGCGAAAGGGAAATTGGACACGGGGGCGGCCTTAGCCTCCCTGGCGGACCACCAGGACGTCGCAGCCGGCATGCATGACGACATGGCCCGCGGTGGAGCCGATGAAATAATCGCGGATGCGCGGGTTATGGGAATTCATGACGATCAGGTCGCACTTCATTTCTTCCGCCGCCCTTGGAATGGCCCTGTGGGACGTGCCGGTCCTGAAGTCGACAGCCAGCTCGACGCCCGAGGTGTCGAAGCGGCCGACGAATGTCTGCAGCTCCGGCAGGGAGTCTTCGGGCAGGACCTTGAGATTGTCGTCGATTTCCGGAACGATGGTGACGACATTCAGTTTCGCCCCGTTGGCCCTGGCGACGGAAATTGCCTTTTCCATGAGGCTCGTGGATTTGGGGGCATGGGCCAGTTTGATCGGCACCAGAATGTTCTTGTACATGCCTGCTCTCCAGACGGTCTGATCTTTGAGGAAAAGAGGGAGGCAACAAAGTTGCCTCCCCGCAGTTGGGCTACTCGGCAGGGACGTCTGCGAGTTTGCCTAGGAGAGTTTCGTTCATGAGCGAGCGCACCAGGCCCCACATCATGATGAACATGATGATGGAGAAGGGCAGGCCGGCTGCGAGCGATGCGGTCTGCAGGGCTTTCAGACCGCCCGAGGCAAGGAGAACGGCGGCGACAGCACCTTCTCCAAAACCCCAGAAAATCCGGTAGCTGACCGGAGGCTCTTCCCGGCCCATGGAGATCAGCGTGGTCACCACCAGCGTGCCGCTGTCGGACGAGGTCACGAAGTAGGTGATGATCAGGACCAGTGCGACTAGGGACAGGAAGCTGCCAAGAAAACCCAGACCGAAATTCTCGATGACGAGGAAGAGCGGCTTGGAGATGTCCTCGTTGACGGCCGCGACGATGCCGCCCGGACCCATCAGTTCCTGATGGATCGCCGTGCCGCCGAAAACCGCCATCCAGAAGAAGGTGATGAGGGTCGGCACGATGAGGACGCCGACGGCGAATTCCCGGATCGTGCGGCCACGGCTGACGCGGGCGATGAACATGCCGACGAACGGCGCCCAGGCGATCCACCAGCCCCAGTAGAAGACCGTCCACCAGCCCTGCCACTGGGCCTCGGGATCGGGATCGACCCAGAACCCCATCGGGATGAACCCGATGATGTATTCGCCGAGATTGGTGACGAAGAAGCCGAGGACGAAGACGGTCGGCCCGACAATCACGAAGACGGTGATCAGGAAGATCGACAGCCACATGTTGAGCTCGGACAGGATCTTGATGCCCCTGCCGACGCCAGAGACAGCCGACAGCGTGGCGATGGCGGAGATGATCATGATGAGCAGGTACTTCACCCAGGGATCGTCCGGTACGCCGAAGAGGTGATTGAGCCCGGCCAGGATCTGCCCGGCCCCGAGACCGAGCGTGGTGGCAACGCCGAAGACCGTCCCGAAGACCGCCAGGAGATCCGCCGCATGCCCCCAGCCGCCGTAGATGCGATCGCCGAGAATGGGATAAAGCGATGCGCGGATCGTCAGGGGCAGCCCCTTGCGGTAGCTGAAATAGGCGAGCGCCATACCGACGATCACATAGACCGCCCAGCCGTGCAGGCCCCAATGAAGGAAGGTGACCTGCATGGCAATGTTGGCGGCGGCCAGCGTGTTGGCCTGTCCTTCCTCCAGGAACGGATTGTTCTGGATGTGATAGATCGGTTCGGACACCGACCAGAAGAGAAGGCCGATGCCCATGCCGGCTCCGAAAAGCATGGAAAACCAGGCAAAGGTCGAGAATTCCGGTCTGTCCTCGTCGCGCCCCAGTCGGATGGAGCCGTATCTGGAGAAGATCAGCCAGAATACGAAGAAGATGAACAGCGCCATGGAGACGATGTAGTACCAGTTGAGATTGGAATTGATCCAGGACTGAACCGCCGTGAAGAAGCTTCCCATTGCCTCCGGCGCGAGCACACCGGCGGCCACGAAGCCGATGATTATGGCTTTGGAGAGGGTCGCCATGGGCGGGTTCACATCGCGGAAGATTCCACTGGTCCCCAATTTCAATCGTGATTCATCAACCTTGTGATCCATGGTGCCCCACTTTCCTTGGTTCTGGTCAGTCACCCTTAAGCTCACGGCACAAACGTCGCCTGCCGTTCCGGCGTGTGAAACACTGGACAAGGAGGATCGTCCGTCCGCCCCTCACGGCGGACGCTGGAAATCCCTTGGCGAGGAACCTTCGTTTCCTGCTTGCCATTCACAAACTGAATATAAGCGTTTACCTTGAGGCAGGATTTTCAAGGTTTCCAGAGATTATTCGTTATGCAAGACATAACTCAGGCTTATACGATCCTGCGGCGCTACAGCGTCGAGCTATGCGCCTTCGTGCTGGTCGCACGGCATGGCCAGCTCTCCTCGGCGGCGGCGGCGCTCAACCTGTCGCAGCCCGGGCTCAGCCAGAAGATCAAGAACCTGGAGCTTTCGCTTGGCGTCACGCTGTTCAAGCGGGTGCACAGGGGCGTGGAGCTGACGCCGGACGGGGCGGATCTCTATGCCCGGGTCGAGCTGCCCATGAACCAGCTGGCGACGGGCTTTGCGGACTTCCAGCATCGCAAGGCCAATCCGAGCGTGCTCGTTTCCGTCGACTATGCCTTTGCCGCATTCTGGCTGCTGCCGCGTATTCCGAGATTGCGGGCTCTTTTCCATCCGCTGGATATTTCCGTGCTGACCTCTCAGGATCCGACGGAAGCCAATTCTAGGGATGCGGATCTGATCGTCCGCATGGACGGTCCGGACGCTGTGGAGCGCGGGGCTGTCAGGCTGATCGACGAGACCGTGTCGGCCGTCTGCAGCCCGTCCTTCCTTGAGCGGCATCCGAACCTCGCTCATCCGGCAGACCTGCTTGCCGTACCCTTGCTCACACTCAAGACGCCGGCGAAGGCGAGCTGGTTCAGCTGGCAGGAATGGTTCGCGGCCTTCGGCGTCAGCGGCAAGGGCACCGCCGAAATGACCAGTCTCGATACCTATGACCTGGTAATCCAGGCCGCTCGTGACGGCATCGGCGTCGCGCTGGGGTGGCACGGGCTGATCGACGATCTCATCACCCAGGGCAAGCTCGTCAAGGCGATGCCGCATGTCGCCTCCAGCCGGCGCGGATATTTCCTGAGTGTCCTGAGCGAGAAGGGGGAAGCCTTCTCCCGCGCCATGCAGGCCTTGATGCCCCCGTCGCCTGCCTCCCTGCGCTGGGAGGTCCGGGATGCAGATACCGTAGTCTGACTAGGTTTTCAGTCAGGGCGGTTTTCTCTAAGACGGGGGAAGGGGCCCCCGAATCACCAACGCTCAGGTGCAAACCGTTTTCGGTTTCGTGCCGGGCGGGAATCTATGCATACATTGAGGGCTCGATAGAAATTACGAGTCGTCCATGGCCCTTTCCAACACGCTTCTCCTTTTCGCCCAGGCGGGTGTCTATTTCGCCGTCATGATGAGCCTGCTCAGAGCCCGGCAGGTGATCGGCATCGGTGTCTTCATGTGCGCCCTCGGCGTCATGCACTTCCTGGAGACCTATCTCGCCAGCGTGTTCTACATCCAGCTGCCCTTCGGCATCGTCTCGCCCGGATCGACGGTGCTTTTTTCCGGCAAGCTCCTGATGATCCTGCTGCTTTACATCCGCGAGGATGCGCTTGTGGTGCGCCAGCCGATCTATGGGCTTCTGATCGGCAACTTCCTCATCGTCGCGCTGGTGATGATCCTCAGGAACCACGACACGATCATGGTCTCCGACGGCCGCAATCCGGACTTTGCCTTCATCGACGAGATGGGGCTGCTGATGGTCTGGGGCACCATTTTGCTCTTCATCGATGCGATCGCCATCGTCGTGCTCTACGAGCGGATCGGCGACCGGTTCGGCCGGCATCTGGGGCTGAGGTTCCTGATCTGCGGTGCCGTCGTGCTGACCTTCGACCAGGCCGGGTTCTTCCTGGCACTGCATTACGTGTCAGGCGCGCCCTGGCATGTCTTCTTCGGCGGCTGGGTGGCCAAGATGGTGGCGACTGCCGTCTATACGGTTCTGTTCGTCATCTATCTCAAATATTTCGACAATGAGGAAAGCTGGCTGATCAACCGGCCCCTGAAGGACGTCTTCCAGGTCCTGACCTATCGCGAGCGCTATCAGAAGTTGCTGGAGACCTCGAACCGGGATCACCTGACGGGCGCCCTGCACCGGCGGCAGTATGACGAGCAGGCTCCAGCGATCCTGGCGAAGAACCTTGCCGAGGGCAGGCCGTTGTCGCTGCTTGTCATCGACATCGATCATTTCAAGCAGGTGAACGACCGTCACGGACACCAGGCGGGCGATGAGGTTCTGAAGACCATCGCACGCCTTCTGACGGAAAACCTGCGCTCGGACGACCACCTCTACCGGGTCGGCGGCGAGGAATTCGTGCTGCTGTGCGAGAAGCTTCCCGTTGATGGTGCCCTCTCCATGGCGGAAAGGCTCAGGAAGACCATCGACCGCTTCTCGAAGGTTTATCTGCCGGAAAAAGTCACCGTCAGCATCGGGCTTGCCGGAGCGCCAGAGGCCGGCGATACGTTGGACGCCCTTTTCAAACGGGCGGACGAGCGACTTTATGAAGCCAAGAAACAGGGCCGCAACAGGGTCGTCGGACCGGCCGCGGCGGGTTAGCAAGGCAAAGAAAAACCCCGCCACAATGTGGCGGGGCATGCGTTGGTATAGAACCGCTGCAGCTTTACACCCGGTTCAGCAACCGTGCCCGGATCGTGTTCGGCAGCGCCCGGATCTCTTCCAGGATCCCGACCGGATCGCTGACGGGGCTGTCGACGTCCAGCACCACATAGCCGATGTCCTGATGGGACTGCATGTACTGGGCAAAGATGTTGAGGTCGTGCCGGGTGAAGAGGTCGTTCAGCGTGCGCATGGCGCCCGGTGCGTTGTGGTGCACCTGGATGAAGCGCGTGGCGTCGGTGCCCTTGGGCAACTGCACCTGCGGGAAGGACACGGAGCCGAGCGTCGAGCCGACGTCGGAATATTCCACCATGCGACGCGAGACTTCCTCGCCGATCCGGTCCTGGGCTTCTTCCGTGGAACCGCCCACATGCGGCGTCAGGATGACGTTGTCGAGACCGCGCAGCGGCGAGACGAATTCGTCCTTGTTGGATTTCGGCTCGACCGGGAAGACGTCGATGGCAGCGCCTCCCAGGCGTCCGGATTTCAGCGCCTCGGCCAGGGCATCGATGTCGACCACCTTGCCGCGGGCGTTGTTGATGAGGAAGGCACCCTTCTTCATCTTGGCGATCTCGGCAGCGCCGAACATGTTCCGGGTTTCCGTGGTGTCCGGAACATGCAGGGATACCACGTCCGAGTCCGCCAGAAGCGCGTCCAGGCTTTCGGCCGGCATCACGTTGCCGTGCTGCAGCTTGTCGACCATGTCGAAATAGATCACGCGCATGCCCATGGCTTCGGCCAAGTTCGACAGCTGGGTGCCGATATTGCCGTAGCCGATGATGCCGAGCGTCTTGCCGCGCACTTCATGCGAGCCGTCCGCGCTCTTGATCCAGCGGCCCTGGTGGGCGGCGGTGGACTTGGTGAAGACGCCGCGCATCAGCATGACGATCTCGGCAACAGTCAGTTCCGCCACCGAGCGCGTGTTGGAGAAGGGGGCATTGAAGACCGGAATGCCACGGGTGAGCGTGCCTTTCAGATCCACCTGGTTGGTGCCGACGGAAAAGCAGCCGACGGCGACGAGGCTTTTCGCGGCGTCGAGGACTTCTTCGGTCACCTGGGTGCGGGAGCGGATGCCGAGCATCTGCACGCCCTGCAGCTTCTCGATCAGGGCTTCCTTTTCCAGCGCGCCGGGCAGGACTTCCACATTGGTGTAACCGTGCTTTTCAAGAACCGTGCGCGCGGTCGGCGAAATGCCTTCCAGCAGCAGCCAGCGGATCTGGTTTTTCGGCCGGGAGAGACCGTGAATCATGGCGAAACGCCTTTTGATCTGAATGGTTGGACTCACGCCGGAGAGGCGCGATGAGCGCGGGTGTCGTATACGCGCTCGTTCACGTCGCGTCTAGGGCGCCGTTGCCGAAGCACACCTGATTGGGGCAGGTTTTTTGTCGCGTCGCTAGATCGCATTTAAGTTGCGGCCGGACCTATGGCGATGCTTAATGCGTGCAGGCGAAGCATTGCGCCGAACAGCTGATTTGTTTTTGACTTTCAACCAATCTCCGCAGCAGGAGCTATGACAGATGCTGAATTTCAGCGGTCCTTGTTTCGACTACGAGCCCTATCCGGTTTGCTATATCAAGAATGTTCTCGATCAAGGTCTGTATCACCAGCTCGTTGCCTCGTATCCTGGCAAGGACCTTTTCAAATACATGCCGAATCTCGGCCACAAATATTCCCTGTCGGAGGTCAACAACCCCGGCGACTACCAGGCTTTTCTGGCGCGAACACCTGACTGGAAGAGTTTCCACGATCACGTGAAGTCGCCGGACTTCGTCCACGGGGTCCTGAAAATGCTGGCCGGTAACTTCGTCGATCTCGGTCTCAGGAGGATCAAGGTGGTCAATGGTGCCGGTAGACGCAGGGCAAGCCTCTTGAGCCGGTTACGCGGCCAGCTCGAACTCAGCGCCCGGTTCGAATTCTCGATGATGCCGGCCAATGGCGGCCAGATCCTGCCGCACACGGATGCACCCAACAAGCTCATCACGCTCGTCATTTCGATGGCGGAGCCGGGAAGCTGGGACAGCAACTGGGGCGGAGGCACTGCCGTCTGCGTGCCGAAGGACAGGACAAAGGTCTTCAATCATCTCAACAAGGCGATGCCGTTTGACGAGGTGGAAACATTGAAGACCTTCCCGTTCGAAGAGAACCAGTGCGTTCTCTTCGTGAAGACCTACAATTCCTGGCACCACGTTGCACCGATGACCGGGCCGGACGATGCGCCCTTGCGCAGGACCTTGACGATCAACATCGAAAGCAGGCACTGAACATAATCAGGCAACTTCGAAGCCCTGGCGTGTCGAATATGCCTGCAAAGGAAGAAACAACACAAAAAACCCGCCGCTGGTTGGCGGCGGGTCGTGAATTGGAGCGGAGAAGTAACCCTCAGAGCCCTTCCGGGCCCCGCTGCACGGCGGCAACGCCGGTGCGGGAGACTTCCACGAGGCCGAGCGGCTTCATGATGGAGATAAACTGCTCGATCTTGGAAGTGCGGCCGGTGATCTCGAAGACGAAATGCTCGGTCGTGGCGTCGATGACCGTGGTGCGGAAGGCATCGGCAAGGCGCAGGGCCTCCAGGCGCTTTTCACCGGTACCGGCGACCTTTACGAGGGCCAGTTCCCGCTCCAGCGGCTTGTCCTGGTTGATCCGCTTGGCGCGGACCGTCAGGTCAGTCACCCGGTGCACCGGCACCAGCCGGTCGAGCTGGTGGCGGATCTGCTCGATGATCATCGGCGTTCCCGTGGTCACGATGGTGATACGGGACAGGTGCTTCTCGTGTTCGGTTTCCGAAACGGTGAGGCTGTCGATGTTGTAGCCGCGGCCGGAAAAGAGACCGATCACGCGGGCAAGCACGCCCGGCTCGTTGTCGACGAGAAGCGATAGGGTATGGGTTTCGATTTCATTGCTGACTTCGGCCAGGAAATAGGCGGAAGGCGCATCGACGTTCTGTGCGTTCATTTCTTAAAGTCCTTGAACCTATTCACCTTAAACGAGGGATTTGCCTTCGGCGCTGATGGCGTTGGCAACCGCTTCGTCATTGGCTTCGTCCGGCAGCAGCATTTCGTTGTGGGCCTTGCCCGAGGGGATCATCGGGAAACAGTTGGCGAGGTTGGCAACCCGGCAATCGAACAGCACCGGCTTGTCAACGGCGATCATCTCCTCGATGGCGCCGTCCAGGTCCGCCGGTTTGTCGACGCGGAAGCCGACACCGCCATAGGCGTCCGCCAGCTTGACGAAGTCGGGCAGGCTGTCGGTGTAGGAGTGGGAGAGGCGGTTGCCGTGCAGCAGCTGCTGCCACTGGCGCACCATGCCCATATACTGGTTGTTGAGGATGAAGACCTTGACCGGCAGGCCGAACTGCACGGCGGTCGACATTTCCTGGATGTTCATCAGGATCGAGGCGTCGCCGGCAATGTCGACGCAGAGCGCGTCGCGGTGGGCAACCTGTGCGCCGATGGCAGCCGGCAGGCCGTAGCCCATGGTGCCGAGACCGCCGGAGGTCAGCCAGCGGTTCGGCTCCTCGAAGCCGTAGAACTGGGCCGCCCACATCTGGTGCTGACCGACTTCGGTGGAGATGAAGGTCTTGCGGTGCTTGGTTAGCTCATAGAGCCGCTGGATCGCGTATTGCGGCATGATGACGTCGCTGTTCGGCTTGTAGGCCAGCGAGTTGCGCGCCCGCCACTTGTCGATCTGGGTCCACCAGTCTTTCATGGCAGTAGGGTCGGACTTCATCGACGACGACCGCCAGATCCGGACCAGATCCTCCAGCACATGGCCGACATCGCCGATGATCGGCAGGTCGACATTGATGGTCTTGTTGATGGAGGAGGGATCGATGTCGATATGGATCTTGCGCGAGCCCGGCGAGAAGGCATCGGTGCGGCCGGTGATGCGGTCGTCGAAGCGGGCGCCGACGCAGATCATCAGGTCGCAGTCGTGCATCGCCATGTTGGCTTCGTAGGTGCCGTGCATGCCCAGCATGCCGAGCCAGTTGTCGCCGGAGGCCGGGTAGGCGCCGAGGCCCATCAGCGTGGAAGTGATCGGGAAGCCGGTGAGCGAGACCAGTTCGCGCAGCAGCTGGCAGGCCTGCGGGCCGGAGTTGATGACGCCGCCGCCGGTATAAAGCACCGGCTTCTTGGCGGCGGCCATCAGTTCGGCGGCCATGCGAATGCTGGCAGCATCGCCCTTCAGCTGCGGCCGGTAGCTCTTGTGGGCAGCCGCCGGGTTCGGCGTCGGGCCCTGATAGGTACCGGTGGCGAACTGGACATCCTTCGGAATGTCGACGACGACCGGGCCCGGACGGCCGGAGGTGGCGACATAGAAGGCCTCGTGCAGGATGCGCGGCAGGTCGTCGACATTGCGCACCAGCCAGTTGTGCTTGGTGCAGGGGCGGGTGATGCCGACCGTGTCGCACTCCTGGAAGGCGTCGTTGCCGATGAGGTGCGTCGGCACCTGGCCGGTGATGCAGACCAGCGGAATGGAATCAAGCATGGCGTCGGTCAGCGCGGTGACCATGTTGGTCGCGCCGGGGCCGGAGGTGACGAGCGCGACGCCCGGCTTGCCGGTGGAGCGGGCATAGCCTTCGGCCGCGTGGCCTGCGCCCTGTTCATGGCGCACGAGAATATGTTCCAGACCTTCCTGCTGAATGATCTCGTCATAGATGGGAAGCACTGCGCCGCCCGGGTAGCCGAAGATCGTGTCAACTCCCTGGTCTTTCAGCGCCTGGATGACCATTTCGGCGCCGGTCATTTCCCGTGTCATTCGTTTCGTCCTTGCATCGCGTGCCTGTGGGTCAGGCCTGGCTCATTTCGATTTTGTTGTCTGGCAGACGCATGCGGCGTCAAAGTCCGGTCCGTCGACGGGAAAGCGGTGTCAGGAGGCGGGTACAAAAAAAGGCCCCTTTGGGAGCCTTGGTCGCGCGCCATCCTGTCCGTACGGGGTCATCCCGCCGCGGAGGCGCGCTTTCCTACTACGATTAGAATGAGCGACATCATCATGCCGTCCCGGTCCTTTGATGCTGCAGGTAATCTGCCCTGGCTGACGTTTTTTGGAAAATCCCGGTTTCGGGAGCCCCGCCCGCCTTACCGTGGGTCGCCGCCAAGATGTTGATCCGTCAGCGTCTTCCGGTCCGAAAGGCTCAAGCCCGTCACGTCCGTCCGGTCTTGATGCGCCGCACCCTAGTGAGGCGGATATGACCGGTCAAGCCTTAATTTCATTTATTGCGCAAAACTTGCCGTAGGTTTCTGAAAGTTTCCTTTTGTCCGTGGTTTTTGTGCATTCCTTCCGCATGCGTCATCTGCAGTGAGGTCTGCGTTAACCGCATGACGGCCTTGAAAAAAATTTGTCATAAAAACCATTGCGCCCACGCTTCACTCGCTATATACACCCGCCATCCGACGCGCCGCGCACCAAAGCGGCCTTCGCGCCGCGCATCAACGCGGCCACGTCGAGAGTGGGTGTGTAGCTCAGTTGGTAGAGCAGCTGACTCTTAATCAGCGGGTCCACGGTTCGAGCCCGTGCTCACCCACCATTCTTCTCCCTTCCCGAAGATTGAACAAAATCCAGGCGCCGTCTGCGTGCCGCGCCGCCGTGTTTTCCACGACTTGTCCACGACCGAAAAGCTTCGGTTGAAAACTCCCGTTCGACCGGTCCTTGCCCCGCAAGTTTTAACCTTGTCAGTTTTTCTTGTTTGACCGCTTTGGCAGACAACTTAACGTGCTGCCGGGCAAGGAAAACAGCTGCCTAACTAATCGATTGGCAAAAAAGGCGGCAGTTGCGGTGGGCGCAGCCGTTCTTTGCAGGATGCGGATGAAGGGCGACATCACACGGGACATCCATGCACAAACTGGATTTCGAGTTGGACAAGGCACAGCTGAAACGTGCCTGGGGCGTTATAGACAGGGAGTTTCAGCGCCTGGGGCTGATGCTGCGCCGCGGATCGGATTTCGATGTCGTCGAGGCGATGGCGGCGGCGAGCGGGCTGAAGCGGCTGGAAGGGCATTTCACGCCCAGCCTGAACACCTATACGCCGTCACAGGCGTTCTGGCTGGCGCTGGTCGATGACGAGGACCGGATGGTCGGGCGCGTGTGCGCGCGATTCGACAAGATGGCCTATCCGATGACGCTCACCGATTTCTGGCGCAAGTATTTTCATCGCTGCTATCCGAACGCGGAAGGCGGGCAGGTGGTGCTGAGCGAAAACCAGCCAAGGGTTGGCCGGCGGATCACCGGCGACGTCGTCTATCTCGGCGGGACGGAAGTCGCCAAGGAATGGCGCGGCTCCAAGCTCGGCGGTCTCCTCAACCAAATGGCCCAGATCGAGGCGCTGGACGAGTGGGGCGCCGGTTTTTACTACGGCTGGGTCCAGGGGTTCAATTTCATGGACGGTTTCTGGCGCGACTGCGGTTTCACCCGGGCCCATTTCCATGCATTGAACTGGCTGGAACCGCTGCCTGGTACGCTGGATGCCAATCTGATCTTTGTTGCGAACACGGCTGACGATGTGTGCGATCTGATCGATAGGATCGCGAGTGGACTTCCAGCAAAGTCATGAGGCAGAAGATCCGCGAGAACCCGGCATTGGTGCGGAATTTCACCAGAAGCCGCTGCAGCGTCATGTCCGGCACACCTTCTCCCAGCCTGTCGCCGGTGCGCTGGATGTCGAAGGACGGTTCGCCCTCCATGGCGATGCGGTAGGCGTCGGATACCCCCTTGCGGTAGACTGGCGGCAGGAAGCTGGTCGGCGGGCGCGCGGCCTCCGGTTCCATCGCCTGCGGGAAGAACCGCCGGAAGGTGCTGTGCTTGCCGGCAAAGGTCAGCAGCGGCACATCGCCGGGCTCGGCCGTCGGCAGCGTCATCAGCAGATAGGGGCTGAGCCGGGTCATCCGGCTGTCCTGCAGGATGATGCCCTGGTTGTCGCGCCACGTCTTGAACAGGAAGCCGGTCTTCTCACCGGCCAGCCCGTTTTCGATCAGCGAAAAGGGGAGGGGCTCAACAAAAGCGTTGTTGCTCATGAATGCCTCCGAAGGGACTGGATTGCGGAAGATATCCTTTCTGGATGGCCTCGGCATAGATGTCGTATCTCGCCGCTGCGGCCAACTGGGCGCGTTCCGCATCGCTCAGCCGGCTGGTCTGGTCGTGGTCGAAGAGATCGAAACAGTGAAAGTCGAGCAAAAACAGGCAATCGTATCTTGCTGCGATTTCGAATAATTCCAGGAACTCGAGCTGTTCTTTCGTATAATCTTGTTGGCTCATCCCGGCCGCCTTTTCTCAAGAGACATTCATAGTTTGCCTTTCAGACAAGTTCGGGCTTCGGCCTGCCATGAACCTGACCGTGCACCTGGAACTCGCTTGCCCAGCTGCGCGCTCCGCTTCCCAAGCGTTCCCACCAACGCCGAGGCTGCTTCAATCCGCGATTGGTACGGTCCATCCGTCGCCAATCGCAGATTAGCAAACAATTCTGCGCCAGGCGAGTTTTCGTCGTCGGCTTTTTCAAGAGGCAACGGACCACATCAACACGGCCTCGATCACGCCGGCCTTACGGCCGGAGACGAGGCCGGGTGAACATGGTCTTCCGGCGGCTCTACTTTTCCGCCTGCTCCGCCAGAGGTTTCTTCGCCTCCCTCTTTCTGGCCGTGGCATCGAGGCTTTTGATGTCGGAGGAGGCGGCGATGTCGAGGCTGGTCGCATAGCGCTCGTGGTTCTGGGTGACCTTGCCGAGGTCATAGAGGTAGTTGACCATCACGCCGGCCGACTGGGCGCGGCCCTTCTCGGATGTGTCGGCTTCCGCATGAACGGCATGGACCTGGGCGCCATTGCCGAGATGAAAGCGGGCGACCGGGTCGAGCGGCTGGCCATCTTCGCGCTTTGCCGAAAGCAGGTAGTGGGCCGCAAGGGTGCGGAGCCCTTTCTCATCGGCGTCCGCAATCGCAATGCCCTCCGCGAGCAGCCATTTGGTGAGGCCCGGGATCGGCGACAGCGTGACGAAGGTCTTCAGGGAGGGCAACTCGGCCGAGAGGTCCGCCGCCACCTGCTTGATCAGCGAATTGCCGAAGGAAATGCTCGCAAGGCCCTCCTGGCAGTTGGAGATCGAATAGAAGACAGCCGTGCGGGCCTTCGCCGCGGTGATCGGTTCCCGGTCTTCGGCCAGGAGATCCTGGATCGAACCCGGAACGCTGTCGGTCAGTGCGACTTCCACGAAAATCAGCGGCTCGTCGGGCATGGAGGGGTGGAAGAAGGCAAAGCAGCGGCGGTCGCCCGGTGCAAGGCGCCGGCGCAGGTCCTCCCAACTCGTGATTTCGTGCACGGCTTCGTAGGCAATGATCTTTTCCAGGATATGGGCCGGGCTTTCCCAGCTGATCGGCCGCAGCACCAGGAAGCCCCGGTTGAACCAGGAGACAAAGAGATGCCGGAAATCCTGGTCCAGCGCCTGAAGTTCCGGATCGCGGGCCCCGAGCTGCAACAGGTCGGCGCGCATGCGCACGAGCTTTTCCGTTGCTCCGGGGATCTGGTTCAGCCGCCTTATAAGTTCCTGCCGGTCGGGCTCCACCGCAGACATGAAGTCCCGGTAGGTTGCCTTGCCGGGAGCGGCCTCATAGGCCTCCAGGGTCGTGCGCACCTTGCCCGGATCGATATTCATGTCGTGGGCAAGGTGACGGAAGAAGGCCAGCTTGCCGTCGTCGTCCATCTCTCCGTAGCGCTGCAGCAATGTGCTGGCGAGGGACAGGCCCGCAATGTCACCGGATGCGCTGACAAGCGCGGCAATAAGCTCGTCGGTGGAGCGCGGGTCCCGCCGGTTGGGTGCCGCCAGTCCGCTGCGCCGTTCGAAAATGGTCGACAGAAGATCGCCTAGAATGGTCATGCGTGTCTCCAGGTCAGTCGCATTGAGCCTGAAGATAAGGGGCCTCTGGCCCGGACCCAATTCCCCAAAAGAGGCAATGCCGGATAATTGGCCTCAGGAGAGTGCGATCTTCTTGCCCGACAGACCAACGGAAAGCGTGAAACTGCCTTCGTTGATCAGCCACCGGCGCAGCGTGAAGGTGCGCACGCCGCGCTGGTGCATCGGATCCGCCTCAGCCAGAGCTCTCGCTTCTTCCATCGAAGCCGCGCGGTAGATGATCATGCCTTCACCCGTCATCTCTTCTCCCGATGGATCCGACACCGGCCCGGCAAAGGCCAGCTTTCCCGCAGCTTCAAGCTCGGCCTGATAGGCCAGATGATCCGGCAGCGTGCCTGGCAGGTCCGCGTCGGACCCGGCAGGGGTCGAGTTGACGACGTAAAGTTCCAGCGCAAGCGCGCCGCGCTCCCGTGCGATGCGTTTGTAGTCGGTCCATTTCGGCATGGCTTCCTCCTGTTGGAGGCATCTTAAAAAAATCGATATTATTTGACAAATAGAAAAATAGTCGCCAAAAATTGAGAAAGTCAAAAAACATAGAGGCGAAGATGCGCTTTATCGTGGGAGCAGGAGTGTCGGGCAGGGGCGTGCACCTCGTGGAAGGGGAGTGGGCCTGGAACCTGACGGCGGCGGATGCCCGCGTGGGTCCGGATCTGATGGCACTGGCTCAAGGCAGGGTCGATGCCGATAGCCTTCTCGCACTCAAGGATCGGGCCGATCCAGAGCCGGTCTCCTCGCTGACGCCGGGCCTGCCGGTTGCCCAGCCAGGCAAGATCCTGTGCCTCGGCCTCAACTATGTCGACCACATCAAGGAGGGCGGTTACGACGTGCCGGTCTACCCGGCCCTCTTCATGCGCTCGCTGACATCGCTTATTCCCGCGGGTGCGCCGTTGGTTAGGCCTTCCTGCTCGGAGCAGCTCGACTACGAGGCCGAGCTTATGGTGATCGTCGGCAAGGGCGGCAAGCATATCCGGGAGGAAGACGCGCTCGGCCACGTCTTCGGGTACACCATCTTCAATGACGGCTCCGTGCGCGAATATCAGCGCAAGACCCACCAGTGGACGCCGGGCAAGAACTTCGACGCCACCGGACCGGTCGGTCCCGTCGTGGTGACGCCCGATGAGCTGCCGGAAGGGGCGGCGGGTCTCAAGATCGAATCGAGGGTCGGTTCCGAGATCCTGCAAAGCGCGACAACCTCCGACATGTTGTGGAGCGTTGCGCGGACGATCTCGACCGTATCCGAGTTCTCCACCCTGGAGCCGGGGGACCTTCTGGCCATGGGCACGCCGCCAGGCGTCGGCCATGCCAGAAGGCCGCCCCGTTGGCTGCGGCCGGGGGAAACGGTCGAGGTGGAGATCGAAGGCATCGGTATCTGCTCCAATCCCGTCGTGGCGGAGGAAGATGTTCGGGCGAAGACGGAGGCGGCGGAATGAATATGATCGCATCCAAGGCCCCGACCGGTGAAGCGCTCGAGAAGCTGCGCGCCGAAGCCCGGGAAACCGTCCGCGCGCTGCGGCAACGGATCGGCCGTCTGGATGACTACAGCATCGATCTTGTTCTGAGAGCCGCGCGCTCGCATTACGCTTGGCAGGACCGTCCGGTGCCGAGAGAGCTCCTGGAGACGATCTACGACATAACGGCGGCCGGTCCGACGAGCATGAATTCCTGTCCGGCAAGGTTCGTCTTCGTCGAGACACCGGAAGCCAAGACCCGGCTTGCGAAGGCGCTGAAGGACAAGAACATCGACAAGATGATGTCTGCCCCGGTGACGGTGATCATCGCGCACGATCTGGAGTTCTGGAAAGAGCTTCCATACCTCTTTCCGCACGAGGACCGGCGCCCGCATTTCATGGACAAACCCGGCCATGCCGAGACGACGGCCTTTCGCAACGGGACACTGCAGGGGGCCTATTTCATGATTGCGGCACGGGCGGTCGGTCTCGATGTCGGTGCGATGTCGGGATTTTCGAACAAGATCGTCGACGAGGAATTCTTTGCCGGTACGACGCTGAAATCCAATTTCCTCTGCAATCTTGGCTATGCCGACGAGACGGCGCTGTTTCAGAAACTGCCGCGCCTGCCTTTCGGTTCCGCCTGCAAGTTTGTGTGAGGCAAGCTGTGCCGGTGGCCGGGCACAGGTATTGAGACGATCCGGCGGAGAGCCCGACCGGTCTCGCTTTCTTTGGGAGGAGAATGCAATGATTGGAAAACTGACACGGCGGGGCGCGCTGGCGCTGGCGCTCCTGAGCGCAACCGCACTACCTGCCTTTGCCACCGAAACCATCAAGGCGGTGGTTATCGACGGCTATCCGGCGAAAGCCATGTGGGTGCAGGAATTCACCAATTTCTTCATCCCCGAAGTCGACAAACGCCTGGCGGAAACCGGCAATTACAAGATCGACTGGCAGGAAAGCTATGGCGGCACCATCGTCAAGCCCAAGGGCGTTCTGGACGGGGTGAAGCTGGGCCTCGGCGATATCGGTATCGTCACCACGATTTTCCATTCGTCCAAATTGCCGAGCCAGGCAATCGCTGCCGTCACACCCTTCGTCGCCCCGGATGCGCGCGCCGTTGCCAAGGCGGTTGACGAGATCGCCAAGGAATTCCCGGCCATGCAGAAGGAGTTCGAGGCGCAGAATCAGGTGTATCTCGCCACCGGGGTCGTCCTCGACACCTACCAGATGTATTCCAGGGAGCCGGTCAAATCGCTGAAAGATCTGGAAGGCAAGAAGGTTGCCGGGGCCGGCATGAACATGCGTTACATCGAGGGCATCGACGGAGCGGCCGGCGTGCGCGGCGGTCTGACGGACTTCTACAACATATTGCAGACCGGTCTTGCCGACGATGCCATGCTGTGGCCGGAGGCGGCCGAAACCTTCAAGATCGCGGAAGTCGCGCCCTATATGCTGAAGGCCGATTTCGGTGCCGTTAATTCCAAGACGGTGACCGTCAACAAGGACTATTGGGAGAAGCTTCCGGACGAAGTGAAAGCGGTGCTGCAGGAAGTGGCGGTCTCTTATCGGGATCATGTGGCGGGGATCGCCATGGACAAGGCCGAAGCCAGCCTTGCCGCCTATGTTGAATCAGGCGGCACCATTGTCGAGTTGAGCCCGGAGGAACGGGGCGCCTGGGCAGCCTCCATGCCGAATATCGCGGCGGAGTGGGCAGCCGAGCTCGACGCAGCGGGTGAGCCGGGCAGCGACATGCTGAAGGCCTATATGGCCAAGCTCGAAGCGGCCGGCTACACGCCTGTCCGCGACTGGGCGGCGGAATTGTCCCAATAGAACCAGGCTGCAAGTGCGGGCCGGCGCGATCCGGTCCGCACTGGTCCTCTTCGCTCCGGCCTGTCGGTTGCCCAGCAATACACCGGACAACCGATACCCGTGTGCCATAATACCCCCACCAAACGCACAAGCCGGGATGGCAGGCATGCTTCCTTTCCTCACCCCTGGTCTTCGCGCCGTCACCGCGCTGGCCAATCGCATCGCAATTTCCGCAAATGCCGCCGGCACGCTGATCGTGCTCGGCCTGATCATGGTGGTTAATTACGACGTGATCGCCCGCGGCTTCTTTCATGCCCCCTTTCGCGGGGCGGTCGAGGTGGTACAGTTTTCCATGGTGCTGATCGTCTTCCTGCAACTGCCGGACGTGGTGCGGACCGGACGCCTGACCCGGTCCGACGGCTTCCTGATACTGCTCCAGGCAACAAGGCCGAAACTTGCAGCAACGCTCAGGCGCCTGATCGATACCGCGTCGGCAGTCTTCATGGGGCTCGTTGCCTATGCGATCTGGCCGGAATTCGTCGAAATGTACGAGACACGAGACTATTTCGGCGTGCCGGGCATCTTCACGGCGCCCTGGTGGCCGGTGAAGCTGGCGATTTATCTCAGCGCGCTGCTGTGCGCGCTCCTGTTCCTGATCAAGGTCCTGTCACCGAAGAAGGAAGACCAGTCCGGGCAAACCGGTGAAACCGCAGAGGACGTCGCGTGACCCCCATTGAAATCGGCCTGCTTTCGGTCGTCGCAATCGTCCTTCTGGTCTATCTCGGCGTCTATATCCCGATCGCCCTTGGGCTTGTCTCTTTCGTGTCCATCGTGCTGATGCGCGGCAATGTCGACCTGGCGATCAATCTTCTCAAGATCGCCATCGGCGACAGCGTGATGGAATATACATTCGCCACGGTGCCACTCTTCACCTTCATGGGACTGATCGTTTCCAAAGCCGGGCTCGGGGCGGATATCTATCAGGTCATGAACACCGGCTTCCGGCGCGTCCGGGGTGGCATCGGCATGGCGACCGTCGGCGCAAATGCCATCTTTGCAGCTGTCACCGGTTCGTCGATCGCCTCGGCCTCGGTGTTCTCCAAGGTCTCCGTGCCGCAGATGCTGGCCTTCGACTACAATCCCCGCTTTGCGGTCGGTGTGGTTGCCGGGTCATCCGTGCTCGGCATGATCATCCCGCCCTCGGCGATGCTGATCATCTATTCCTTTGTCGCGGAGCAAAGCGTCGGCGACATGTTCCTGGCCGGGATCGTCCCGGGCATCCTCCTGGCGATTGCCTATGTTGCCGCGATCTTTCTGACCGGGCGCTTCGCGCCGTCCTATATCGGCGGGCGGACGGAGGCCGGCAGCGACTGGATGACGCCGCTTGAAATTGCCGACAAGACAATTCCGACCCTGCTTTTGATCGCTGCCGTGCTCGGCGGTATCTATACGGGCTGGCTGACGCCGGTGGAGGCCGGGGCCGCCGGTTCGCTGCTCGGACTCGTGATCGCGCTGGTGCGCCGGAAGCTCACCTGGAAAGGACTTTGGACCGCACTCCTGGAAACCGGGCACATCACCGCCTCGATCCTGTTCCTGATCACGGCAGCCTCCATCTACAGCCGCATGCTCGGCCTCGCAGCCCTGCCGAACGAACTCGGCGATCTCCTGTCGGCAACCCAGATGAGCTTTTTCTGGGTAATGGTCATCTATGTATTGCTGATGATCTTTCTGGGCACGCTGCTCGACACGGCCTCGATCATTCTGATCGTGGTGCCGCTGTTCCTGCCTTTAGTCGAACCGATGGGGCTCTCGCTGGTCTGGTTCGGCATCGTCACAGTCGTCGGAGCGGAGATCGGTCTCCTGACCCCGCCGCTCGGCATTTCCTGTTTTGTCATCAAGGCGACGCTGAACGATCCACGGATATCGCTGAAGGACGTCTTTATCGGCGCGTTCCCCTTCGCACTGGTTATGCTGGTTGTCCTGATTGCACTTATCCGCTGGCCGTCCTTGAGCCTTGCCATTTTGAACTGAGGGAGATCCCATGCGTCACGTCACCAAGGACACCATCACGGATGTCTTCATGGGGTATTTCGGGCCGGATACCGATCCCCGGCTGAAGGAAATCCTCAAAGGCCTGGTCACGCATCTGCACGCCTTTGCCCGCGAGACCAATCTCACTCATGCCGAGTGGCGCAAGGGGATCGAATTTCTGGAATGGGCGGGCCGGATCTCCGACGCGGAGCGGCACGAATTCGTGCTCCTGTCGGATGTGCTCGGCCTGTCGTCGCTCATTGATATGCTGCACTCCAACCCCGAGGGAACCTCTTCCAGCGTGCTTGGGCCGTTCCACATCACCGGCGCACCACCTCTGCCGGTTGGAGGCGACCTGCGGCAGGAGTTCAAGGACCAGGTCCTGCTGGCCGAGGGCACCATCCGCGACACGGATGGCAATCCGATCGACGGTGCCGAACTCGATATCTGGCAAACGGCACCGAACGGGCTCTATTCCAGCCAGGACCCGGACCAGGACACCTATTCCTTCCACGGGCTGCAGACAACCGGCGCGGACGGGCGCTATGCCTTCACGACGGTCAAGCCGGTCAGCTACACCGTGCCCGGCGACGGCCCGGTCGGCGACATCCTGCGCGCCAGCGGCCGCCATCCCTGGCGGCCGTCGCATCTCCATTACATCGTCACGGCACCGGGCTTCCGGCCGCTGGTGACGGAAATCTTCCCAGATGATGATCCCTATCTCGATCAGGACACGGTCTTCGGCGTGCGCGAGGATCTGGTTATGACCTATGTGGAACAGCCCGCGGGATCATTCCCGGCAGAGGGCTTCGATCTCTCCGGCAAGGTCGACGGGCCATGGCTGAAGGCCGCGTTCGATCTGGTACTGGTGCGGGAGTAGGGGAGAATTCAGCTTGCCTCACCATCGTCATCCCTGCCAAGCGAAGCGCGAGCCGGGATGACGGCGGATGGTCTGGATAAGCGGAGCTCACAAGCGAGCACTAGCTACCTCACCTCGGCTCCGAAATGCTTTTCCAGAAAATCGCCCGTCTTGCGGTAGTGGTCGAGCAGCAGATGGCAGGCCTTGTCTGCGTCCCGGTCGACGGCGGCATTCATGATGTCCGTGTGTTCCTTGCCGATATCGCGCTTGGAATAGTTCAGCGCCTTGCCGGCGAGATAGCGGTAGCGGATGTTGAGGTCGTAGAGCTGGTTGCAGAATTTCAGCAGCACCGGGGAGGCGCAGGCACCGATCAGGTTCATGTGGAAGGCCTTGTGCAGGTCTTCGAAGCGTTCCTCGTTGCTGCGCGGTTCGCGCATCATCTTGTGATGGCTCAAGACAAGCTTGTCCTCCCAGTCCTGGCCGGCGAGTGCCAGGCTCTCGCGCAGGGCCATTTCCTCAAGCTGGCAGCGCAACTTCAGGATCTCGCTGAAATTCCGGGGACCGACCTCGGCGGAACGGAAACCGCGCTGGTCGAGCCGCTCCACCAGAAGGTCCGACACCAGCAGCGTCAGCGCCTCGCGGATGGGCGAACCGCCCATATCGAGAAGCTTGCGCAGATTTTCGATCTTGAGTTTCTCGCCCGGCGGCAAGGCGCCCGTGAGGATCATCCGCCGGATGGTGAGATAGGCCCGCTGGGTGGAGGAAGAATCCTGCGACGGTTCGACAAGGGACTGAATGTTCATGGCGCGATAATATCGATATTTTTGACTTCCATCCATTTATTTGTTCTGTTTTGTCATCACGCCTGCCAGGAAAATGGCCGATTTCAGGCAAGTGCACGGGGATCCGAGAAACTGCGGACTTTTCACGCAAGTTGCGAAGGCGTATAGAGGGCGCCGATCGCCGGTGGCCGTGCCCTGAGGGCGCCGTTCCGGCTCTTTTCAAGAAAAAGAACAAGCCTGATGAACGAATTCCTCGTTGCCGCCCTTTATCTGTTCACGCCGCTTGATGATTTCGAGGCCATGCGCGATCCGCTGAAGGCCTATTGCGAAGCAAGGGACGTGCGCGGCAGCCTGCTTTTGGCCTCCGAAGGCATCAACGGAACCATCTGCGGTCCGGAAGAGGGCGTGCGCGCCGTGCTGGCGCATCTGCGCGCCGATCCAAGGTTTGCCGAGCTGCGCCACAAGGAGGCCTGGACACACCGGCATGTGTTCAAGCGCATGAAGGTGCGGTTGAAGCAGGAAATCGTGCGCCTTGCGGTGGACGGCATCGATCCCAACGAGATCGTCGGCGAATATGTGAAGCCGGAAGACTGGAATGCCCTGATTTCCGATCCGGACGTGGTCGTGATCGACACCCGCAACGACTATGAATTCGCCTTCGGCACCTTCGAGCATGCGCTCAATCCGAAGACCCAGTCGTTCCGGGAATTTCCGGATTGGGTGGAAAGCCAGGACGTGCTGCAGAAAAAGCCGAAGGTGGCCATGTTCTGCACCGGCGGCATCCGCTGTGAAAAGGCGACCGCCTGGATGCTGAAGAACGGATTCGACGAGGTCTATCACCTGGAAGGCGGTATCCTGAACTATCTGGAAAAGGTGCCGGAGGAGAAGAGCCTCTGGAAGGGCGAGTGTTTCGTCTTCGACGACCGTGTCTCCGTCGACCACCAGTTGCAGCCGCGCTGGGGCCAGTGGATACCGGAAGAAGCGCGCCACATCATCAACGAGGATACGGATTACGAACAGGGTCCAAAGAATGATGAGGCGCTGAGTGCGGATGCGGGCGAGCCTGTTTCTTAACGGACATTAACTTTTTCGCTTTAACCCCTTGCGGAACTTCCCTAAAGTCAAGCCAGCAGATGTTTCTGCGCCAGACTGGGGGAAAGTCCATGCGTCACAGCTTCTGGAGCGCGGCCGCCGCGCTGATCATCGGTCCGTTGTTGAGTTCGTCCGTCTTCGCTGGCGGGAATGCGCTCTCCTGCTACGAACAAGCCACCGTTCCAGCCGTCTACCGGACGGTGAATCAGCAGGTTCTTGTTCAGGCAGCCTCAAGCCACGTGGTTCAGAAACCGGCGGTTTATGCCTATCAGACAAGACGGGTTCTGGTGCAGCCGGAGCGGGTTTCCTATCGCACGACACCGGCCGTCTACCAGACACAGCAGAGCCGTGTACTCGTGCAACCGGCCAGCATCGGCTGGGAGTACCGGGTGATCCGGGGCAAGAATGTCCTGTGCAAGGTCCAGAACCCGGCCGTCTACCAGACCGTCAGCCGCCGTGTGCTGGTACAGCCCGCGGGGAAGGTGGCTGTCCGTCAGCCGGCCATCTACAGCTCCATCCGCGAAAAGGTTCTGGTCCAGCCGGCCTCCAGTTATGTGGTGCAGAAACCGGCCGTCTACCGAACCGTCAGCCGACAGGTTCTGGTTCAGCCTGCCCAGACGGTGTGGAAGCCGGTCAGAGTCCGCGGCTGCCGCTACTGAATTTTCGCCGCATCGCCAGCGGGGCCTGACCCATGATTTGCACCCTGATCGCGTCTTCCATCCTGCTGAGCGTGTCGGACGGCTCGATGGCCGTGCTCATTCCGGACAACCAGTCGGTGCGGATCTATAACGAGCAATCTGCCTCGGGCGAAACGGCGGTGGTTCATCTCTACGGCGAAACCAAGATCCAGGTGCCGGGCGTCAAGGCCGAGCAGATCATCAAGGCGCTGCGCGACTGCCAAGCTGCGAAGGGAGCGAAATAGGTGCTATTGGAGTAAGCTTCCAATTGAATATTCACGCTGGCTGAAGCCGAAATTTTCCCCTTCATCCTGCAACGCGGCCGCAATCTCTCCCTCATCCTGAGGAAGCGCGTAAGCGCTGTCTCGAAGAATGGGCGGCATATTCGGAGCAAGCGGCCCATCCTTCGAGACGGACCTGACGGTCCTCCTCAGGATGAGGTTGTGGGGCGATTATCGCCGCGCCAAAGCCAAGAAATGAGGTGAGGCACCGGAGACCGGACATGGCCCCGGGAATGCGGCGCGTCTCAGAGTATTGAAGCTTCGCCGACAGTTGCCGGTCAGTCGCGCGCCGTCCTGAACCGGTAGGTCTTCAGCCCCGTCTTGCCATGTCCTTCCACCAGGAACAGACCGCCGGACAGTGTGTCCGGTTCTTTGGCGGCCGGATCGGCGGGCTGGCGGATGCTGGTGACGATCAGGTGATCCAGATCAGGCCCGCAGAAGCAGGGCATGGTCGGCTTGGCGACCGGCATCCTGATCGCGTGCAGCAGGTTGCCGTCCGGGCCGAAGCAGTTGAGAACGCCGGCGGAGACACCTGCACTCCAGTAATTGCCCTCGGTGTCGACCGCAGCACCATCCGGGCGGCCGCCCTCGTTGGTCTGCTGGGCGTAGAGCATCTTGGAACCGAGTGCACCGGTTTCCGGGTCGAAGGCGTAATATTCGATCCAGCCGGGAGAACTGTCGGCGTGATACATGTAGGTGCCGTCCGGCGTCCACGCGAGGCCGTTGGAACATTGCAGCTCGTCGCGGATTTCGGCGACTTCGCCGCCGCCTTCGATGCGGTAGAGACCCGCAATCGGCTCGCGCGGGGAACTGGTGTCCATGGTTCCGACCCAGAAGGCTCCGTCCGGACCGACCTTACCGTCGTTGAGGCGCGTGCGCGGCTCGTCCGCCTGAACTTCCGCCAGCACTTCGCTTGCGCCCGTCGCCGGATCGAACAGTACGATCCTGTCCCAGACCGCGACCACAAGCCTGTCGTCGTCGGTCAGGCCGAAGGAGCCGACTTCGTTGTCGAACTGCCAGGTGGTGATTTGACGGCTGGCCCAGTCCATCGACTGGATCGTGCGGCCCTGAATGTCGGCCCAGAGCAGGCGGTTGTTTCGATCGTCCCAGGTCGGACATTCGGCAAGCTGGTAAGTGGTGTCGAGAAAACGGGTGATCGTATGTGTCACCGGAGCGGGTTCCTTGAAATGCCAATCTCTTGAATGGATGCGGACTATAGCGGCCAGCACAGGCTGCGTCGAGACCGGGTCCTGATCCCGCTGGACATACGCGGTAATCCTCCTGGATACCAGCAGTGCTTTCCTTTTTGCCTGATAGGTCAGCTGTCTCCATCCAGTGGGATCGCCGTGCGTTTGACGATCGGGCGGATGGCGAAGGAGGATTTCATCCTCAGGACACCCGGGAGCTGGGCAAGGTGATCGCGGTGGATGCGCTCGAAGTCGATCGGGTCCTGTGCAGACAGCCGCAGGATATAGTCCGCATCGCCCGCCATCAGGAAACATTCCATGATCTCGGTTGAGCGGGCGACGGCGCGCTCGAAATTCTCAAGCGTTTCCTTCGACTGGCCGGTGAGCGAGATTTCGACGAAGACATCCATCAGCCGGCCGAGTTTCTTCTGGTTCAAAAGGGCGACGTATTTGTCGATGATGCCGGCTTCCTCGAGCGCACGCATGCGGCGCAGGCACGCGGACGGGGAGAGGCCGACCTTCTCCGCCAGATCCGCGTTGGCGATGCGGCCGTCCGCCTGAAGCTCATTTAGGATCTTCTTGTCGATGCGGTCGAGTTTCATTTTGCTGCACTGCACATAATGCCGGGTAACGAAACTTGTATAGCAGGAAATTCGACGATTTGTCGATCTTGCGCAAGAAACGTGCATCACGCGGGGCGGCGAGCTTCAGGAACGCAAGCACATTCGATCAAATGAGGCGTAGACTCTCCGGCAATCAAAACGCTTCCAGAGGAGACGGGAACATGCGGATTGGTGTGCCGAAAGAAATCAAGAACCATGAATACCGGGTTGGCCTGACCCCCGACAGCGTTCACGAAATGGTGGCCCATGGCCATGAAGTGCTGGTGGAAACCAATGCCGGCATCGGCATCGGCGCCAGCGACGCTGATTATGAAGCTGCCGGCGCAAAGATCCTGAAGACCGCCCGGGAAGTCTTCGATGCCGCCAACATGATCGTCAAGGTCAAGGAGCCGCAGGCCGTCGAGCGCGCCATGCTGCGCCCGGACCACATCCTCTTCACCTATCTGCACCTGGCTCCCGATGCCGAGCAGACTGCCGATCTCGTCAAGTCCGGCGCGACCTGCATTGCCTATGAAACCGTTGTCGATGCCCGCGGCGGCCTGCCGCTGCTCGTCCCCATGTCCCAGGTTGCCGGCCGTCTGTCGGTGATCGCCGGGGCCAAGGCGCTGGAAAAGGCCCAGGGCGGCTCCGGCACCCTCGTCGGCGGTGTTCCGGGCGTTGAGCCGGCCAAAATCGTCGTCATCGGCGGCGGTGTCGTCGGTTCCCACGCCATCACCATGGCGCTTGGCCTCGGTGCCGACGTCACGGTGCTCGACCGCTCGACCACCGTTCTCGGCAATCTCTCCCAGACCTTCGGCCCGGCTCTCAAGACCGTCTATTCCACCAAGGCTGCGCTCGAAAAGCACGTCCTGGAAGCCGACATGGTCATCGGAGCCGTTCTGGTGGCTGGTGCCGCCGCGCCGAAGCTGGTTTCCCGCGACCTCATCAGCCGCATGAAGCCGGGCTCGGTTCTGGTGGATGTTGCCATTGATCAGGGCGGCTGCTTCGAAACCTCCAAGGCGACCACCCATTCCGACCCGACCTTCATCATCGACGGCGTCGTTCACTACTGCGTTGCCAACATGCCGGGCGCCGTGCCGAAAACCTCCACCTACGCCCTCAACAACGCCACCCTGCCGTTCGCGCTGGCACTGGCCGACAAGGGCGCCAAGAAGGCCCTGCTCGACGACCCGCACTTCCTGCCGGGTCTCAACGTCATCGGCGGCCAGGTCACCTGCGAAGCCGTCGCAACGGCTCTCGGCTACGCCTATGTCGACCCGAAGGTGGCCCTGGAACAGGTCAAGACAAGCGCGGCTGCCTGATAAGTCGCGCTGTCCTTATGAGACGAGAGAAGCCGGTCCTTGGGGCCGGCTTTTTTGCTTTCAGGACGTTGCGCAACCTCAATGGGCGAGCGGCTGCATCTCATGGGTTCCTCTCTCTTGCGCCAAATAGACACTGCCGGCTACGGGGCTGTTGAATGGTGCTATCTCGAAGAGCCGGTATGGTTCACGGTATCGGTAAATTTGCTGATAGAGAGCTTTTCTTAATGCCTATCAAAAATAGTGGAGTGAAATTTTGCACCAAAGGAGTTGACGGGTGTTTGTTTCAGTCATATTTGCCGCGATCGTGGGCGCCGGTATTGTTCTGCTTAATCAGGGCTGGAAAAAGCGAAGCTTTCTTCTGTCGCTGGCGGGCGTGGTGTTTTTGCTGGTCGGGGTCGCTCTCTTTGCCTTGAACACCATGGCCGAAATGAAGAAGACCGGTGTGATTTAAGGAGCTTTCAGATTGCTTTCCTATGGACAGGAAATGCGAGGCCTCTCCAGCAGGTCGTTGGCACTGAAGGTTTGAAAAATGTCCTGCGACAGCCAGCTTGCTTGAAAAGGTTGTTCCCGCGCGTCTAAACGAAGGCTCTCGGCCTCAAGGACACCGAACCTTGTAAGGCGTGCCCTGTTCGTCAGTGGCGATACAGTTGCGCGGAGTGGTGACGACGCCGATGAGACCGCCGCCGACAGCGCCGAGGGCCGCGCCTGCAAGGGTGGCATTGACGGTGGACCCAGCGACCGCGCCGATGGTCGCGCCGGTTGCTGCGCCGAGGCCGGCGCCGATCAGCATCCTGTCGCGCTGGCTTTCGGTATTGGCGCAGCCGGTCAGCAGAACGGCCAGACAAGCGGCGGCAAGGACGGGTTTCATCCGGGAATCCCCTGGCGGAAGGTAAGACGTCCGCCAAGGGTGTCTGGCTATGGTTAACAGTTCCTTACCCGGGGCCCGTTTATCCAAGACGTTGTATCGCACGCCTTTGTCGCTTCGCGCGTTGAACCCTGCGAAAACCGGAGAGCGTTCAGGCGGGCCGCCGATCGAGCTATCCCGACATGAGTTGGCTTGTTAGCGGGGTGTCGTTGCCGCGCCGATGGCCGCACCTCCCGCCGCGCCGATAGCTGCGCCCGCGAGAACCGGTGCGGCGCCGGCGCCGACCGCGGCCCCGACAATGGCACCAGTCGCAGCGCCAAGGCCGCCACCGATCAGGGCGCGGTCGCGTTGTCTGGCTGAGCTGCAACCGGCGAGCAGGGCGGCTGCGAGGGCTACAATCACAATCTTTTTCATTGTCTGCTTTCAAAGTGGGTCCGATTTGGATCGAACCTGATGGGACAGTATCGGCAGCTGGTCAACGAGCCACGATTGAGCCGCCGAAAACGGATCACTTGCAAAGCGTCTAAGCATCTTGTTGGCCTTCAGTTCACGCAGAAGGCTTCGATTTATCGTGAAACGCGTTAGGGGCAGGCGACCTTGTAGCTGTTGCCGTGGCGGTCGCGAGCCACGCAGTTTTTCGGTGTGGTTACGGCACCGATGACGGCACCGCCGGCAGCGCCGATGGCTGCTCCAGCCAGAACAGGCCCGGCGCCCGCACCGGCCGCTGCTCCGACAATGGCGCCGGTGGCGGCACCAAGGCCGCCGCCGACCAAAGCACGGTCTCTTTGGCTGCCTGACTGGCAGCCAGCAAGCAGGATGGCAACTGTCGAGAGGAGAACGAGGTTCTTCATTCCATTCCCCGAATGGGATCAGTGGCCGTCGGGTCAGATGTGATCAGGGACAGGCGACCCGGTAGGGGTTGCCGTAGCGGTCATAGGCGACGCAGTTTTTCGGCGTTGTCGCCGCGCCGACGATGGCACCGCCCGCTGCCCCGATCGCCGCACCTGCAAGTGCGGGGCCGACACCATTGCCGGCGGCGGCGCCGATAATGGCACCCGTTGCCGCCCCGAGACCGCCCCCTACGAGGGCGCGGTCTGTTTGGCTGTCGGATTGGCAGCCGGCAAGAAGCGCAGCTGAAGCGGCAATCAGGAAAAGCTTCTTCATCATCATCTTCCCAAAAGTTTCATTTCTGAAACAGACGAATCATGCCGCCTTACGGGCAGGCAACGCGGTAGGGGTTGCCGTAGCGGTCGTAGGCTACGCAGTTTTTCGGCGTGGTACCCGCACCGACAATGGCACCGCCGGCTCCGCCGATTGCCGCACCGACCAGTGCGCCGCCGACATCGCCCGTCGCCGCTGCACCGATGGCAGCACCGGTTGCCGCGCCAAGACCACCGCCAACAAGCGCGCGGTCGCGCTGGCTATCGGACTGACAGCCCGCCAAAGCCAGGCCAGCTACTGCAAGCAGAACGAGTTTCTTCATCTATGCACCTTCCTTCTCGAACCGCCGCCAATGGTGCGTTCGAAACGATTAATGTCTCACCAGAGGGTAAGCCGCTTTCCTTATCGGAGCAATCGCTGTTTGCCTCAACCGGACCGGGCCACCGTCGAATCTCGGACAGAGTTCTTCAATGGCGAGAACAAGATAGGGCCGGTTGGGCAAAATTAAGGCGTCCTGCCCGACATATTAACGCCGGTGCAGCCCAAGAGTTCCAAGGGTTGCGGCGGGTCAGGGCCTTCAGCTCCTCAGAGCAGCCAGCAGGCCCTGTGTCGAGGCATCCTTCGTATCGGCCGGCAGGTCACCCTTCACCATCGGCAGCAGGGCGGTAGCCAGTTCCTTGCCGAGTTCGACACCCCATTGGTCGAAGGAATTGATGCCCCAGATCACGCCTTCGACAAAGACGCGGTGTTCATAAAGGGCGATCAGGCGGCCGAGCGCGAAGGGAGTCAGCCGGTCATGGACCAGCGTGACCGACGGCCGGTCACCCGGGAAAACCTTGTGCGGGGCGAGGCGTTCCACCTCGTCCGCCGCCATGCCGGCAGCGCTCAGGAGTGCCTTGGCTTCCTCAAGGGTACGGCCGAGCATCAGCGCCTCTGACTGGGCGAGGCAGTTGGCGATGAGAAGGTCGTGCTGATGCTTGAGGTCGTCCTCGTGGCCATTTGCGGCGATCAGGAACTCGCAAGGGATGACGTTCGTGCCCTGGTGCAGCAGCTGGTAAAAGGCGTGCTGGCCGTTGGTGCCCGGCTCTCCCCAGACCAGCGGGCCGGTATCCCGTCCGACCGGGCTGCCATCCTGCTTCACGCGCTTGCCGTTCGATTCCATGTCAAGCTGCTGCAGATAGGCAGGCAGACGGGCGAGGCGCTGGTCATAGGGCAGCACCGCCCGGGCGCTGTAGCCCAGCACATCGCGGTTCCACACCCCGATCAGGGCCATCAGGACCGGCAGGTTCTGTTCCAGCGGCGCTTCGATGAAATGGGTGTCGAGCGCGTGGGCGCCTTCCAGGAAATCGGAAAAGGCATCGGGGCCGATGGCGATCATCAGCGGCAGGCCGATCGCGGACCAGACCGAATAGCGTCCGCCGACCCAGTCCCAGAAACCGAAGACCCGGTCTTCGTCGATGCCGAAGGCGGCAACCTTGTCGAGGGCGGTGGAAACAGCGGCGAAATGGTCGCCGACGGCCTCTTCGCCAAGGGCTCCGGCAATCCAGGACCGCGCTGTCTGCGCATTGGTCATGGTTTCGATGGTGGTGAAGGTCTTGGAGGCGACGATGATCAGCGTGGTGGCCGGATCAAGTTTTTCCAATGTGTCGGCAACATGCGCGCCGTCCACATTGGAAACGTAATGCAGCTCGGGCCCGTCGTGATAGGGGCTGAGCGCCAGCGTGGTCATGACCGGGCCGAGATCGGACCCGCCGATGCCGATATTGACCACATCGGTAAAGGCGTCTCCGGTGGAAGAGGTGAGCTCGCCGGAGCGCACGGCCTCGGAAAAGTCGGCCATGGCGTCAAGGACGGCGCGAACGTCCGGCATGACATCCTTGCCATCGACCATCACCGGCTTGTCGGATCTGTTGCGAAGGGCGGTGTGCAGAACGGCGCGCTTTTCCGTGCTGTTGATCTTCTCACCGGCAAACATCGCCGCTCGCCGGCCTTCGACATCGGCGGCACGGGCGAGGTCACAGAGAAGCTCCATCGCCTTTGCGTCGATCCGGGACTTGGAGTAATCGAGCAGCAGATCGTCACAGCTCGCGGAGAAGGACTGGAAGCGGCCGGGATCGGCGGCAAAGAGCTGCCGCAGCGTGGTGCTCCGCAATTCGTCCGCGTGCCGGATGAGCGCTTCGAATGCTGCATCAAGAGCCATGAACAGTCCCCTTAAATCGATTTAGCTGCCGGTATTCGCGCCAATTCGTGCGCAGACCCGAATGTCGCGCGTCAGATAGCATAGCTCCATGACGAGGGGGAGAGGAAATCGGAAAAATGCCGCCGGAAGACGCTCTCCGGCGGCACGTCACCGTTTCAATTGGCGATCGGCGCCAGCAGTTCGGGGGCGGTTACCAGCTGGCGGACACCGTGGGAATGGTCCTCTTCAAAGACATTGCCCTTTTCCGCCCAGGCGTTCAGCGAATTGATGTCCAGCTTGGCGCATTGCGGCCGCACGCTCCAGGTCACCTGCAGCGGCGAGCAGACGGCGTGATCGAAATTGGGGCCGGTGGTCGACCCGATGAAGGTAACGGGCGTGCCGGTGTCTGCGGGCAGAGCCTTGGCCTGGTGGAACCCGTTCTGGACATTGCCGTCATAGGCGAAGTCCAGGAAGTTGAGCGCGTTCGGATCGTTGACCACGAGGAAGACCTGGGCCTCCACGCGCAATTGCGGATTGCCGCAGGCCTCGCTCAGGCACGAGCCCAGGCCCTTGCCGGGTTTGACGTTGCAGGACGTGTGCACCCAGTGAACTTCGATCGTGTCGCCCGGTTTGACGCCGTGGAAGGCATGGCTTGCCGGGTCTGCCAGTTCGGCATCGGTGAGGTCCGCTGTCTCGTTGCATTGATAGCCGCCATGTTCACCCTCACCGGCAAAGAGGGTGAACCCGGGTCCCTTGTGCTCCGCATTGGTATGGGTGTGGATGTTGCACAGGTTCAGTTTGTCGGGGGACGGGGCGAGCGAGACCGATGCTGCGTGCAGGCCGTTCTTGTCGGAAATATCGCGGGGCGTCTGGGGACCATAGCCCTCGCAGAGTTCTTCGGCCTGCGCCTGCGACAGCAAGGCAAGCACCGATGCACAGATTAGGACGGAACCAAAAACTTTCGACATGAATGCCTCCTGAAGTCAGAACGGATGCCCGTGGTGAAGAAGTTGAATTCCGCAAGAAGCCGGGCCCGAGAGCGAGTGAAGCCGCCGTGGCGAATTGCAATTCATGATTTGAACCACGAAATTGAGAACAGCGCCAATTGCAAAAAATGCACAGGCACCGTGATGATTGCAGAACCGGTTACCCATGTGCGGCTCAAAGCTGGGTGAAATGCCGCTGGGGAATGCTATTTTAAGTGATTTGAAAGTTTGCCGAAGGTAATTTTACGTCATGAAAGCGGACACCAAATCTCACGGCCTGTCGCACCTGCAGGACCAACCGGACGCAGAAGAAGAAGTTCTGGTTGTCGATTTCGACACCCTGTCGGTGATCAATGCCGTCGTTTCCAATGTCAGCGAATGGGGGTTCCGGCTGACCTCGGTGGATATCGGCGAGCTTTACAAGAACATCGGCGTGCGGACGAAGGATGCGGGCAAGCTGATTAAAGCCCATGTCACCTCGGTCAAGGGCAACGACGCAGCCGTCGTTTTCGCCAAGAACGAGAGGTCGGTGTCGGACAAGCGCCGGGAAAAACGCAACAATGTCAGCATTTCGGTGAAGATCGCAGACATGGACGGCATCACCGAAATCACCGGTGTGATTGTCGATGCAGGCAAGAACGGCGTGCGGGTTACCGCCAAGGGCCTGACGGCACTGCCTGAGGAAGTGCTGCTGACGATGAAGAAATTCGACAGGCCGGTCGTCGCGGAATTTGCCTGGCGCAACGAGACATCCGCCGGACTGCGCCTTTTGTGGGATCGCACGCTTGAACACGGCGACGACGGCGAAGCGGAAGGGAGCGGCGCCGAAAGGCCTGCTGCCGAAACGTTCTCGGAATCAGGCGGCGCCTGACACCGCGAAAGCGGAAGGTGTCCGTGCGTTTGCCTGGGGAAGAGTAATCGCAGCCCGCGCCGGCTTTGCCACCATTGCCATGTCCCGGTGTCGTGGTCCTGAATTATAAAAATATTTTCTTCTGGAACTTCTCACATCCTCGAATGTTCTCACAGTAACCGTTCAGGCGACACCATCATTGTTCCTGGCGGCGAATGATTTACAGGTTGAGGAGAAGATGAGATGAAGCGTATTATTACGGCAACTGCTGTATCCCTGATGCTGACGACATCGCTATACGCAGCCGAAGAAATCAAACCCCTCCAGACATACGAATTCGATGAGTCCGTTCAGATGAACGACGTTCGCGCGTCGCAACTGATCGGCATGCGGATTTATTCCGTCGAGGAAAACTACGACCGGTTCAACGACGAATACAAGGCCAAGACCGATGAAGAGAAGGAATGGGACGACATTGGCGAAGTCAATGACGTGATCCTTGGCTTCGACGGTTCCGTGAAGGCGGTCGTGCTCGGCATCGGCGGCTTCCTGGGAGTCGGCGAAAAGGACATTGCTCTGCCGATGGACCAGCTCAAGGTGGTTCGTGAGCAGGACGATGAAGACGACTACTTCCTGGTCGTCAACGCCAACAAGGACGTTCTGACCAACGCGGCGGCCTACGAAGATCCGGACGCGGACACCTCGGAAACCATTGCTACCCAGACCTCTGAAGGCGTTGAGAAGCCCGCGGATACCGCGATGACCACGCAAACGGACACGTCGACCGAAACCGCCATGAGCCAGGACGCCGACGCCAGCGCGATGACTGCGCCTGAAGGCTCGAGCGAGACCGCGATGAGCCAGGAAACCGATGCCGGCGTGACGACGGCTCCGGAAGGCGCATCGGAAACGGCAATGGCTCCGCGGACTGACGCCGATGGCCGCGCCATGCTGCCGCGTGCCGAAGTTGAGCGCGAGGGCTATATCAACGCGGTTGTTGCCGAGTTGACTGCCGAAGACCTTGAAGGTGCGACGATCTATGACGCCAACGACGACAACATCGGCGAAATCAACTCGCTGATCGTCAGCGAAGACGGCACCATCGAGCGCGTGATCCTGGATGTCGGCGGTTTCCTCGGGATCGGCGAGCGTGAAGTTGCCGTGACCTTCGACGAGCTGCAGATCATTCGCAACGAAGACGGATCTGACCTGCGCGTCTATGTCGGCGCCACGAAGGAAGAACTGGAAGCTCAGCCGGACTACGTCGCTGAGTAAAGAGATCGGACTGTCCCGGATGATGGCATTCGGGACAGCCTGACACTCCGCCCGGCGTTTTCGAAATTCGTTTTGATCGCCGGGCGGTTTTCCCCAAGACGGACGGCCTCCAGGGACCGTCTGTCATCTTCTGAAACTTCAACCAATGCAGCAGCGTCCCGGAAAATCCGGGCGAGAACTAGCTGCAGACTAAAAGGAGTGATGGAAATGAACTGGGACATCATCGAAGGCAATTGGAAGCAGGTTAAAGGCAAGGCCCAGGAACAGTGGGGCAAGCTGACCAACGACGATCTCGACCGGATCGAAGGTAACCGCGAACAGCTTGCCGGCCGGATCCAGGAGCTTTACGGCAAGTCTCGCGACGAAGCCGAGCGTGAAGTGGATGAGTGGGCACGTCGCCACTGAACGAAATTGAAAAAAGGCCGGCGGAATTCTGCCGGCCTTTTCGCATGTCGCAATTGAATTCCCGGTCAGCGTGTCTCAGCGCTTCAAGCCTGCCGCAGCCCGGGCGCGCATTTCAATGCCGGCCCAGTCGTCTTCCGCAATGGCCTTGGCATCCGCAATCCAGGACCCGCCGACGCACAGCACGTTCGGCAGCTTCAAATAGTCCGGAGCCTTGTCCAGGCTGACGCCGCCGGTCGGGCAGAACTTGGCGGCTGCCAGCGGCGAGGAGAGGGACTTCAGGTAGGACGCGCCACCCGCCTGTTCTGCCGGGAAGAATTTCAGCCGTTCATAGCCGCGTTCCAGCAGGAACATCACTTCCGAAGCCGTTGCCGCACCCGGCAGCAGCGGAACGCTGTGCTGGTCGGCGGCATCGAGCAGGGTTTTAGTCGCACCTGGTGAAACGATAAAGCGGGCGCCGGCGGAAACGGCCGCATCATACAGCTTGCCGTTTAGTACGGTGCCGGCCCCGACGATGGCGCCTTCCACATGTTCGTTGACCGCGTTGATTGCCTCGAGCGCATGCGGCGTGCGCAGCGTGATCTCGATGGCCGGCAGACCGCCGCGCACCAGGGCCTCTGCCATCGGCACGGCCTTTTTCGGGTCTTCGACGATCAGCACCGGGATCACCGGCGCCGCGCACATTACTTTCTCGATCTTTTCAATGTCCTGGGCCATTTAGATACCGTCTGTTTCAGATTTCCAATACGTTCACATCGTCTGAAGCGCCGCTGGATCGAACGTGCGCGAAAGGGAAGTTGTGTCTGAAGTCAGATTTGATGCCACCGTATTCTCCATTTCCTGCGAGGAATTCGGAACAACCATTGGATTTTCCGAGGAACCGGATGGATCGGGCCAGTATGTCATCCTCATCGAAAATGAGACCGGATGTTACCTGGAGCTGAATGACCAGATCTATTCCTCGTATGGCGACGTTTCCTCTGCTGCCCTATCCGGCGACGAAGTTGTCCTTCAGCTGAACAAGGGCTTCGTGATCGACGGCAAGCAGCATAGGTGCATCAAAATCAGGCTTCACTCCTTTCCAGATGGACCAGAGCCGCTGCGGGCAGCTCTGAACCTGTTGATATAAGTCTGTTCCTACGCGCCGAACACATGCGCGCCGGTGTCCGGCGTGCCGACATTGGCGCGGAAGGCGGCGAAGAGATCGCGGCCGACGCCGGCCTGGTGAGCGCTGAGATCCATCTCGGCAACCGGGCGGGTATTGAATTCTGCTTCGTCAACAAGCACTTCCAGCTTGCCGGTCACTGCATCGATGCGGATCATGTCGCCATCGCGGATCTTCGCGATCGGGCCGCCTGCGGCGGCCTCAGGCGTCACGTGGATCGCCGCCGGCACCTTGCCGGAAGCGCCCGACATGCGTCCGTCGGTGATGAGAGCCACCTTGTGGCCGCGGTCCTGCAGGATGCCGAGGCAGGGGGTCAGCTTGTGCAGCTCCGGCATGCCGCAGGCCTTCGGGCCCTGGAAGCGGACGACGGCGGCGACGTCGCCGGTGAATTCCTTGTTGTTGAAGGCGGCGAGGAAATCCTCCTGGGAATGGAAGACGCGAGCCGGGGCTTCAATGACGTGACGCTCCTTGGCAACGGCGGAGATCTTGATGACCGCCTTGCCGAAATTGCCTGTCAGCATCTTCAGGCCGCCAGTCGGCTGGAAGGCCTTGGAAACTGGTGCCAGAACCGTTTCGTCGCCGGAAGTTTCCGGTGCTTCCTCGCGGCGGACATTGCCGTCCGCGTCGAGCTTGGCTTCGACCGTGTAGCCGGAGAGGTCCGTACCGTAGACGGTCTTCACGTCCTGGTGCAGATAACCGTCGCCGAGAAGTTCGCGGATCAGAAATGCGAGGCCGCCGGCAGCCTGGAAGTGGTTCACGTCCGCCTTGCCGTTCGGATAGACGCGGGCAAGCAGCGGCACGACATCGGAGAGATCGGAGATGTCGTCCCAGGTCAGCTTGATCCCGGCAGCCGCCGCTATCGCGACCAGGTGCATGGTGTGGTTGGTCGAGCCGCCGGTGGCGTGCAGTCCGACGACGCCGTTGACGATGGCCTTCTCGCTGATGACTTCACCGGCCGGCGTATATTCGTTGCCGAGGGCGGAGATGGCGATGGCGCGCTTTGCGGCTTCCCGCGTCAGGGCATCGCGCAGCGGTGTGCCCGGATTGACGAAGGAGGCACCCGGCATGTGCAGGCCCATGATTTCCATCAGCATCTGGTTGGAATTGGCCGTCCCGTAGAAGGTGCAGGTGCCCGGGGAATGATAGGCTCGGGATTCACTTTCCAGAAGCGCGTCGCGGCCGACTTTTCCTTCCGCGTAAAGCTGGCGGATCTTGGCCTTCTCGTCGTTGGAAATGCCCGTCGGCATCGGCCCGGCCGGCACGAAGACAGCCGGCAGGTGGCCGAAGGAGAGGGCGGCGATCGCAAGGCCCGGGACGATCTTGTCGCAGATACCGAGGAAGACGGCTGCGTCGAACATCTGGTGCGACAGGCCGACGGCAGCGGCCATCGCGATGATGTCGCGCGAGAACAGCGACAGTTCCATGCCTTCCTGGCCCTGGGTGACGCCGTCGCACATGGCCGGAACACCGCCTGCCACCTGGGCAACGGCGCCGACGTCGTGGGCTGCCTGGCGGATGAGGGCCGGATAGGTCTCGTAGGGCTGGTGCGCCGACAGCATATCGTTATAGGACGTAATGATACCGAGGTTCGGAACCACGTCGCCGGAAAGGGCGGCCTTGTCGGAGAGGCCACAGGCGGCAAAACCGTGAGCAAGGTTGCCGCAGGACAGGCGCGAGCGCTGTGGTCCCTTGTCAGCGGCCTTGCCGATCCGATCCAGATAGATCGAGCGGCTGTCGTGACTGCGTTTGACGATCCGTTCGGTGACGTCGCCGATGCGATCCTGGATGGTCATGGCTTCAAATCCCTTTGCTAGCCGTCTGCCGGCTTGGCTGGTCCTTGGTCAGGCACATAGGGCGGCGAGGTCTGTCTGCCGCCTTCTAATCGATTTAGCTGTCCGGAAGCGCGCAGGACCGGGATCCTGCGCGCGGTCCTACTGGCCGTCGTCCTCAGCCCAGGTGCGGCCGTCGCGCTCAACCAGCGCGATGGAAGCGGACGGTCCCCAGGTGCCGGCGGTGTAGCCTTTCGGCGTTTCCTTGGAAGCGGCCCAGGCGGCCAGGATCGGATCGATCCAGGCCCATGCGGCGTCCACTTCGTCACGGCGCATGAACAGCGTCTGGTTGCCGCGGATGACGTCCATGATCAGGCGTTCATAGGCATCCGGGTTGCGCACCTTGAAGGCTTCGGCGAAGGACATGTCGAGCGGGACCTGGCGCAGGCGCATGCCGCCCGGGCCCGGGTCCTTGATCATGATCTGCATCTGCACGCCTTCATCCGGCTGCAGGCGGATGATCAAGCGGTTGGCGGTGATGACACCGGCTTCCTTGTCGAAGATCGAGTGCGGGATCGGGCGGAACTGCACGACGATTTCCGACACCCGTTGCGCCAGGCGCTTGCCGGTGCGCAGGTAGAACGGCACGCCCGCCCACCGCCAGTTGGCGATTTCCGCTTTCAGCGCGACGAAGGTCTCGGTCCGGCTCTCGTCATTGCCGAGTTCTTCCAGATACCCCGGCACCGCGCCGCCTGAGGACGCACCGGCCCGGTACTGGCCGCGGACCGTCAGCTTGTCGATGCTCTGTTCGTCGATCGGGGCAAGTGCCTTCAGAACTTTCAGCTTCTCGTCGCGGACGCTGTCGGCATTCATGCTTTCCGGCGGCTCCATCGCTACCAGGCAGAGCAGCTGCATGATGTGGTTCTGAACCATGTCTCTCAGCGCACCGGCCGTGTCGTAATAACCGGCGCGGCCGCCGGTGCCGAGGGATTCGGCGACGGTGATCTGCACGTGGTCGATATGGGCGGCGTTCCAGAGCGGCTCGAACAGGGCGTTCGCAAAGCGCAGCGCCATCAGGTTCTGCACCGTTTCCTTGCCAAGGTAGTGGTCGATACGGAAGATCTGGTCTTCCTTGAAGACCGCGCCGACCGTGTCGTTGAGGGCCTTCGCCGACTTGCCGTCCTTGCCGATCGGCTTTTCCATGACGACGCGCGAATGGTCGTTGACAACACCGACCCGGCCGAGGTTTTCGCAGATCGTGCCGAAGAGATCCGGGCCAACCGCCATGTAGAAGGCGCGGATGTGGTCCGGGCACTCGTCCAGGATTGTCTTGAGGTCCTCAAAACCCTCGCCGGTGGCAATGTCGATCTGGACGTAGCGCAGGCGCTTCAGGAACTGCTTGAGATGTACGTCGTCGAGGTCGTGGACATGTTCCTTGAGGGCAGCCTCGGCATAGTCCCGGTAGTCGTCGTCGGAATAGTCGCGGCGGGCGCTGCAGATGATGCGGGCATCCGCGGGCATCTGGCCGTCGGCATCCCGGTGGTAGAGCGCCGGCAGAAGCTTGCGGTGGGCAAGGTCTCCGGAGGCTCCGAACACGACCAGGTCGAATTCTTCCACTTCAATGACGCGTACCGCCATGGTTCATTCCTTCTCACAGCTGCCGGTCCGCGTCCCAGTGCAACGGGACCGTTTTCGACTGCCTTTTAAATCGATTTAATTCTCTTGTCAGCCCCTCATTTCAGAGCGGCCCACTCTTTTTCCAGCTCGTGCCTGCGCGGCAGGTCGGCACCCCTGCGCGAACAGGTGATGGCGGCCGCGCCAACGGCAAACGCAAGAAGACGATTCAAGGCCTCCGCGTCAAGAGCAGACAATCCGTCGCGGCTGGTGGCGCCGAGCTGTTTCAGGCCCGCAAGCAGGGCCGCCTGGAAGGTATCTCCAGCGCCGACCGTGTCCTCGACCGCCACCTTGATGCCCGGGCAGCTGACTTCGATGCCTTGGGCAAAGGCGGTCGCGCCATCGCCGCCGCGGGTGACGATCACGAGTTTTGCTCCAAGGTCCAGCCAGGACCGCGCCATTGTCTCGACGGGCGTGCCTGGAGCGATCAGGGCAAGATCCTCGTCCGAGACCTTCACGACATCGGTCAGGGGCACGAGGCTTTCCGTGTTCCGGCGCCACAGGGCCATGTCGCCAACGACGGTCGGGCGGATATTGGGGTCGAAGGAAATCAGCGTGTGGTTCCGTTCGCGCTCGATAAGCGCTCTGAGCGCACCGGAGACCGGTTCGACCAGAGCGGTGTAGGACCCGACATGCAGGAACAGCGGGGGCGTGTCGAACGAAGGCAGGTCGGCTGACGTCACCATCCGGTCGGCGGCGCTTTCGCCATAGAACGTATAGGCTGGCGATCCGTGCGCATCCTTCTGCACAAGGCTGAGGGTGGTCAGGTAGTCCGTGTGCAGGATGTAGCGTTCGGACACGCCTTCGGTCCGGAATTTCTCGACAAGCTTTTCTCCGAGCGCATCGCGCGAGATGCCGCCGAAAAAGCCCGCTTCTTCGCCAAGGCGGGCAAGGCCCATGGCGACGTTGAATGGAGAGCCGCCGATACGGGCGTCAAAGGAAATGCTGTCGCCGGAGCCGGCTTCACCAAAGAGATCGAAGAGCGCTTCACCGCAAATCAGAAACATTCAGGCCAATACTTCCGTTGTTCTTTCCAGGAGACGCTCGTCGAAAGCGTCTTGTCGTGTTTCTGTGGGCGGGTTCCATTGACCGCCTCATCCTGAGGAGGGCCAACGGCCCGTCTCGAAGGATGGGCCGCTTGCGCCGAGTGTGCCGCCCATCCTTCGAGACGAACCTGGCGGTTCTCCTCAGGATGAGGTCGTGGGGAGGGGCGCTTGCCAGACTGTCGCGCCATCAGACGCCCCTCGTTGACTTGCCGGTCCCAGACCGCGAGGCTGCCAGATCGTCTTCCTAAGCCGCCAGGCTGCCCGGCGGGTCCATGGCACCGGTCATGATTGCCACCGCGTCGGACATGGAATAGTCCGACGGCTTGATCACGCAGGCACGCCGGCCGAGCCGGTGGATGTGGATGCGATCGGCCACCTCGAACACATGCGGCATGTTGTGAGAGATCAGCACAATGGGCAAGCCCCTTGCCCGGACGTCCTTGATCAGGTCCAGCACGCGCCGGCTTTCCTTGACGCCAAGGGCGGCCGTCGGTTCGTCCATGATCACCACCTTGGAGCCGAAGGCCGCGGCCCGCGCGACCGCCACCCCCTGGCGCTGACCGCCGGAGAGCGTTTCAACCGCCTGGTTGATGTTCTGAATGGTCAGGAGGCCGAGCTCGTTGAGCTTGTCCCGGGCGATCTCCTCCATCTTCTTGCGGTCCAGCTGGCGCAGCCAGGTGCCGCGAAAGCCGGGTTTGCGGAGCTCGCGGCCCATGAACATGTTGTCGGTGATCGAGAGCGCCGGCGACATGGCCAGCGTCTGGTAGACGGTCTCGATGCCGGCTTCGCGGGCATCGATGGGCGAGGTGAAGTGGACGGGCTTGCCGTCCAGCAGGATCTCGCCGCTATCGGGCAGGACCGCGCCGCTGAGGGCCTTGATGAGGGTGGATTTACCCGCCCCGTTGTCGCCGATCACGGCCAGGATCTCGCCCGGATAGAGTTCGAAATCGGCATGGTCCATGGCCACCACACGGCCGTAGCGCTTGACCAGGTTGCGCGCTTGCAGGACTGGTTCCATCACACCGATACCTTTCTGATCCACTGATCGACGGCAACAGCCGCGATGATGAGAATGCCGATCAACAGGTAGGTCCATTGGGCATCGGCACCGAGCAGGCGCAGGCTGAGCGTGAAGACGCCGACGATCAGCGCGCCGAACAGCGTGCCCAGGATCGAACCGCGGCCGCCGAAGAGTGAAATGCCGCCAATGACCACCGCGGTGATGGATTCGATGTTGGCAAGCTGACCGGTTGTCGGCGAGACCGAGCCGATGCGGCCGATCATGGCCCAGCCTGCAAAGGCACAGATAAGGCCGGACAGCATATAGACCGAGATAAGCACCTTCTTGACCTGTACGCCGGAGAGCTGTGCCGCTTCCGGGTCGTCGCCGACCGCGTAGACATGCCGGCCCCAGGCGGTCTGGCGCAGGATGTAGGCGAGCAGAAGGATCAGCAGCACCATGAAGATCACGCCGTAGGTGAAGATGGCTCCGCCGAGATTGACCTTGTTGCCGAAGAACTGCAGCAACGGTGCCATCTCGGAGATTTCCTGCGACCGGATGGTCTCGTTGGCCGAATAGAGGAAATTGGTTGCCAGCACGATCTGCCACATGCCGAGGGTGACGATGAAGGGTGGCAGCTTCACATAGGCGACGAGAAAGCCGTTCAGGTAGCCGCAGACCGTGCCGCAGATGAGACCGCAGAGAATGGAAACTTCTGCCGGCAGGCCGTAGCGGAAGGTGAACTGACCCATCACCACGGAAGACAGCACCATGATGGCGCCGACGGAAAGGTCGATGCCGGCCGTCAGGATGACGATGCTCTGGGCGGCAGCCACGATGCCGACGATCTGCACCTGCTGCAGGATCAGCGTGAGCGCAAAGGGAGAGAACAGTTTCGACCCGAGCAGGGCGCCGAAGATCACCAGCGACAGGACGAGAACGATGAGAGGGACCAGCGAGGGGGTCTGGTGCAGCGAATGTTGAATTTTATGCCCGATCCCATGACGGTCGTCATCGAACGAGGCAACGGCTTGCGGACTTGAGGCTGCGGCGGATTCGTAATCCGCCTGTCCGGTTGCCGTTTTGCTTTCCAAGGTCATGCCCGTTTAACCTTTCGTGCGATTTTTTAAAAAAGGGGCAAGGTTGCCCATGCCCCTTTTGATCTCGAAAGCGGGATTAACCCCAGCAGAGTTCCGTGCCCTTGGCGGTGTCGATGCTTTCGACGCCGTCGACCGGCTTGTCGGTCACCAGGGCAACGCCGGTGTCGAAGAAGTCCTTGCCGGGGGTCGGCTCGGGCTTCGCGCCGCTGTCGGCCCAGGCCTTGATCGCCTCGATGCCGAGGGATGCCATGAGCAGCGGATACTGCTGCGAGGTCGCGCCAATGACGCCGTCCTTGACGTTCTGCACGCCCGGGCAACCGCCATCGACGGAAACAATGAGGACGTCGTTCTCGCGGCCGATCGCCTTCAGCGCCTCATAGGCACCGGCGGCAGCCGGTTCGTTGATCGTGTAGACGACATTCACCATCGGGTCCTTGGCGAGCAGGTTTTCCATCGCCTTGCGACCGCCTTCCTCGTTGCCGGACGTCACGTCGTTGCCGACGATGCGGGCATCGGTTTCGTCGCCCCACTTGTTCGGGTCGCCAAGTTCGATGCCGAAGCCCTGCAGGAAGCCCTGGTCACGCAGCACGCCGACCGTCGGCTGGCTGATGGCGAGGTCCAGCATTGCGATCTTGGCGTTCGCGGCTTCATCGCCGAGAGCTGCTGCCGCCCACTGGCCGATCAGTTCGCCGGCCTTGAAGTTGTCGGTGGCGAATGTCGCGTCGGCAGCGTCGATCGGGCTGAGCGGGGTGTCGAGCGCGATCACCAGAAGGCCGGCATCGCGGGCCTGCTGCACCGCCGGAACGATCGACGAGGTGTCGGATGCGGTCAGAAGGATACCCTTGGCGCCGTCGGCAATGCAGGTTTCGATGGCGGCAACTTGAGTTTCATGGTCGCCGTCGATCTTGCCGGCGTAGGACTTCAGCTCGATGCCGAGCTCTTCGGCCTTGGCAGTAGCGCCTTCCTTCATCTTCACGAAGAACGGATTGGTGTCCGTCTTGGTGATGAGACATGCCGAGATATCTGCGGCAGCTGCGGGCGCTGCCGCCATGACGGCAAGAACGGAACCGGTTACGAGAAGTTTGCGGATCATTTGCGTTTTTCCTCCCTGGCCAAAGTCAGTTGGAACGGCTGGGTGCGGCCAGATGTGACCCCAACCGTGCTGCCCGTGCCGGAAAGCTGGCTCTGTCCTCCGAGCTGCCAGCCCCGGCGGGTCCGGTGTCTTTCCCGCCCGTCAGGATCGCGGCCCTGGGCGAGAAATTGAAGAATTGCGGCAGGCTCGCCGCGCCGATGGCGCCGGCGTCATGGCGGAAACTGCCGATTTCGATGTCCGGCGACTGCCGCTTCTCGGGCGCGGACCTTTCCACGGCTTCCTTGAGGGCGGCCCGGAAGGCCTCGGGGAAGGGGCCGCCGAGATCACCGTCGATCACGACCAGCGGCACATCGAGCAACGCGTAGGCGGAGCGCAGCGCCAGCCCCAGGGCTTCGGCGCAGTCCTTCATCCATTCGGTGTATTTCGGATCGCCCGCCTCGACAGCCGCCTGGAGATCCGTGCGGTTGAGGCTGGGGAAGTTCTCCGGCGACATGTGCCGGGCCAGAGCCACCAGCGACGCCCGAGCCAGCAAAAGGTCCCAGGCCTGGCGCGGTTTCGGCGCCGTGGAGAGCGTGCTGGGCGGCACCGGCATCATGGCGACGTCGCCGGCGTTGCCGGAAACACCGCGCACGACATCGCCCTTCAGGATCAGGCCGCCGCCGATGGCAGGCCCGAGAAACAGATAGAGGAAATCGTCGTTCTGGCGGCCGAAGCCGTAGAAGAGCTCGGCCACAGCAGCAGCCGTTCCGTCGTTCTCGCTGAAGACGGGAAGGTCGGTGGCCTTTTCCAGTGCCGATGCGAGGTCGTAATCCTCCCACTTCGCAAAATCGGCTTCCGGCAGGCCCAGTTCGTGCAGCCAGGCGCCGAGGTTGAAGGGCTGCGCGAGACCAATGCCGGTGATACGGCTCTGGTCCTCTTCGCTCAGGTGCTGGCGCAGCAGCGCCAGGTCACCGGTGAGGATTTCCATTGCCCTTTCGGGGGCAGGAAGGATCATGTCGTGCAGGCGGCGGGCGATGATCTGCCCGGAAAAATCCATCAGCACCGTTTCCATGTTCGTGCGGTCCAGCCGGACGCCGAAGGAAAAGGCACCACGCGGGGCAAGGCGCAGGATCGTGGCCGGCTGCCCGCGGCTGCCGTCGTGGCGCTTGCCCGCCTCGACGATCAGGCCTTCCTCGATGAGGTTCTGGATGATGGCGCCGATGGCAGCGTTGGTCAGCTGCACTGCGCGGGCGAGTTCAGCCTTGGAGGCTTCCCCGGCGCGCCGCAGGATCTGAAGCACGATGCGTTCGTTGTAACGCCGCAATTGCGCCGAATTCGAGCCGCGGCCGCTTTTGCGCGAGTCCTCCATCGTTTCCATCCTCCCCAGGATACGGCTTATTCCGCCCGCCTTTTCGAAACGGTTCAGAATAATTTAGTTTGATGAAATTATTCGCCTATGTACCCCGTCTGTCAATCGCAATTTGTTTTGCAATGCAGGGATTCGGTGTTGTCATGCGGTAAGATGCTGCGCAACAACACGAAAAAATTTGCGGCCTTTCGGCAACAAATAGGCCGGATCCGGCCGCTGTCCAGCGAATGACGGTCACCTGCCAGTTCCTGCCAAACCGGCGAAGGTTCAGCTTCCCGCTGCAATTCATTCTACCACACGTTCGTGAAACCGTTGCTGCGGCACGCAAGTTTCGTATTGTCGGAACGAGACAGAGAATCGGAGATAAAAATGCCGGCAAGACACGACGAAGCGTTTCTGAAACGGGCGATTGCCACCGGAGCGGGGGAGAGCCCAGCCGACCTTGTGATCAAGGATGTGCGCCTTTTCAGCGTCGTCGACGGTTCGACGACGGAAACGGATATCGCCATCGTCGGTGACCGGATCGTCGGGACGCACGGAAGCTATGACGGGGCGGAAACCATTGACGGTGCCGGTCTGACCGCAGTGCCCGGCTTTATCGACACGCATCTTCATGTGGAATCCTCCCTCGTCACGCCTTTCGAGTTCGACCGCTGCGTGCTGCCGCACGGGGTGACGACCGCGATCTGCGATCCGCACGAGATTGCCAACGTGCTCGGCGCCGAGGGCATCCGCTATTTCCTCGACAGCTCGCTTGAAACGGTGATGGACCTTCGGGTGAACCTTTCCTCCTGCGTCCCGGCAACGGCCTTCGAGACAGCCGGTGCCCGGCTGGAAATCGAGGATCTTCTGCCGTACCGGGATCATCCGAGCGTCATCGGCCTTGCGGAATTCATGAATTTCCCCGGCGTGCTTGCCTGCGACCCGAAGGTTCTTGCCAAGCTCGCCGCCTTTCAGGACGGCCATATCGACGGCCATGCACCGCTGCTTTCGGGCCTCGGTCTCAACGGCTATCTCGCGGCCGGCATCCGCACCGACCACGAGGCGACGACGGCGGAAGAGGCGCTGGAAAAACTTGCCAAGGGCATGACGATCCTGATGCGGGAAGGCTCCGTTTCGAAGGATCTGGAGGCGCTGGCGCCGATCCTGACGCCGGACGTCTCCGCGTTCGTTGCGCTTTGCACCGACGACCGCAATCCGCTCGACATTGCCGAGGAAGGTCATCTCGACAGCATGATCCGGCGGCTGATCGCCAGGGGCATCCGCCCGCTCGATGCCTACCGGGCCGCGAGCTGGTCGGCGGCCAATGCCTTCGGGCTCAGGGACCGCGGCGTCATCGCCCCCGGCAAGCGGGCGGATATCGCGCTCCTGAGCGATTTCGGCGATTGCCGGGTCGCAAAGGTCCTCTGCGGCGGTGTTCTGGCGAGCGACGAAGCCTTTGCCAGGAGAACCGTCGTGCCGCCGGTGGGCCTCGACAGCGTTCATGTCGGCCCGGTCACAGCGGCGAAATTCGACATTCCGGCGCGCAACAGCGAGGCGGACGTCATCGGCGTGGTTCCGGGAAAGATCATCACCGAACACCTGAAGCGCACCCTGCCGGTCACCGGCGGCAAGACGCTGGCCGATCTGACCCAGGACGTCCTGAAGGTTGCCGTTGTCGAACGCCACAAGGGCACCGGCAATATCGGCCTCGGCTTCGTCAACGGGTTCGGCATGAAGCGCGGGGCGATCGCCTCCTCGGTCGGCCATGACAGCCACAATATCTGCGTTGTCGGTGCTGAGGAGGAGGCGATGGCCCACGCGGTCAACCGGGTGATTGCGATGAAGGGCGGTTTCGCCGTTGCCGACAAGGATGGCGTGAAGGCCGAACTGGCGCTGCCGCTGGCCGGCCTCATGAGCCTGGAGCCGTTCGAGACGGTGAGGGAAGAGCTGGAAGTGCTTCGGGCGGCGGCCAGGGATCTCGGCTGTACGCTTGCCGAACCCTTCCTGCAGGTGGCCTTCCTGCCGCTGCCGGTGATCCCGCATCTGAAGATCACCGATTTCGGCGTCTTCGATGTGAACAGGTTCGAGCTGGTGGATCAGGGGAGTTGATGCTTCCCCTTAGTACCGGCGCATGTTCCGCCGGAAGCCCAGCCAGGCGACGGCCTTGTCGTAGCTGAAGATCACGAGAAAGCCGCCGATTGCCAGCGCCCAGAGCATGATCCGGCTGTCGAGAGCGAAGTCCGACAGGTGGTCGGCCGGATAGGCGATGCGCGGGTTGAGAGGCAGATAGGTCACCGGCAAGGTGCTGCCCGCCGGTTTGCCGGACATATCGTCCGGAAGCGTGACCGTCATTAGGAGGGGCTGGTCGGGGTCGGGTGCGTAGGAAATATGAAGTCTTTCGCCATGCACCCAGGTTCTGGAGTTCTTCAGGAAGTTGCGCGGGTTCTCGCGCTTGCGGGCCTGCTGGCCGGAGGCGCTGTCCGGCGCATGTTCCAGCGACAGCACGGTTCCGGTCGTACGCTCGCCAAAATTTTCAAGCAGCCAGTATTTCAGCGCGCCGTCGTGATGCAGGTAGATGGTGACCGAAACGGCCAGCATGGCGAAGAAGAGGATCGCGAGAATGAGCGCGTGGCTATCTTCCGCCGCTTCCTTGGGATTATACATGGTGCTGAACTCTCCCCTGGGTCGAACAGAGGTCTGTCATTCGCAAGTGCAATTTTGCCAAATTTGCATTGAATTTTCCATAGTCGATCAGGTTTTTCGATGATCCTCACGCTTGCCGTTTCCGGCTACCGTTCCCTTAGAGACATTGTCTTGCCGCTCGACCGGATCACCCTTGTGACCGGTGCCAATGGCAGCGGCAAATCGAGCCTTTACCGCTCGATCCGGCTGCTGGCCGAGGTTGCCCAGGGGCAGGCCATCGCCTCGCTGGCCGCCGAAGGCGGGCTCAACTCCACGCTGTGGGCGGGACCGGAAGCCTTTTCCCGGGCGATGAAAGCAGGTGAGGTGCCGGTTCAGGGAACCGTGCGCAAGGGCGTCGTCAGCCTGAAGCTCGGTTTTGCCGACGAGGATTACGGCTATGCCATCGATCTCGGCCTGCCGGCCGACGCCGGCAGCTCGTTCTTTTCCATGGATCCGGAAATCAAGGCCGAGGTGCTGTGGGCGGGCGAGGCCCTGTCGCGCTCCAACGAGATCGCCGGACGCAACGGGCCGATGGTGCGAGTCTTGAACAGCCAGGGCCAGCGTATGCCGGTTGTCCAGAACCTTGCCCGTTTCGACAGCATGATGACCCACGCTGCCGACCCGAAGGACGGGTTGGAGCTCTTGGTGATGCGTGAGCGGATGCGTGCCTGGCGGTTCTACGATCACTTGCGCACCGACCGGGACGCGCCGGCGAGATTTCCGAAGATCGGCACGCGAACGCCGGTTCTCAGCGGCGATGGCGGGGATCTGGCAGCCGCGCTGCAGACCATCATGGAAATCGGTGACGAACTGGCCCTGCAAGACGCCATCGACGATGCGTTTCCGGGCGCTACAATCCGGATCTCCGTCAATGACGGCTATTTCGAATTGCTGATGCAGCAGAAGGGGTTGCTGCGCGAACTCAGGGCAAGCGAACTTTCCGACGGCACCTTGCGCTATCTCCTTTTGACGGCAGCGCTGCTGTCGCCGCGCCCGGCGCCGCTCATTGTCCTGAACGAACCGGAGACCAGCCTGCATCCGGCGCTGCTGCAGCCGCTTGCCAGGCTGATTGCGACAGCGGCCGAAAAGACCCAGGTGATCGTCGTCTCCCATGCCGACGAACTGGTCTGCGAACTTGCCGTCGAGCGTGGTTGTGTGCGCTACGATCTGCGCAAGGAACTTGGGGAAACGGTTGTGGATAGCGCTGATACACCTCGCTGGGACTGGCCAAAGAGATAATCCGCGTCATTTCGCAGTGCGGGCATAAGTTTTTGATTTTCGGCGCCTATTGCCATCCGCACCGTCTCGCTTATCTTTAATCCCAAGCTGCCCGAGCGGAAAAAAATGATCGGGTGTCGTTACGTCGCGAGTTGACGTGAACGGAAGGTTGCGTCATGTCAGGAGTAGCCCAGAGAGGTGACGCCTCATTGGCGGCCGGGACCTGAGGGGGAAGATGTCCGCATTCGGGAGGATCGTTTGCGGAACTGTCAGGTTGTAGGCCCGCCCGCGCAGTGGAGCGGAAAACGCGTTGGAGAACGTTATGACGACTGCGGAGGAGTGGAACGCGGCGTTCAAGCCCCGTCCAGTACACGAGTATCTTGAGACCACTGTTGCCGAGTTCGGCACACGGCCGGCCTGTGATTTCATGGGCAAGACCTGGACCTACGCGGAAATCGGGGCCCTTGTGGACCGCACCGCAGCCGGTCTTCAGGCCATGGGCGTCGGGCCGGGCGTGAATGTCGGCCTTTGCCTGCCCAACACGCCCTATTACACCATCTTCTATTTTGCGATCCTGAAAATCGGCGCCACGGTCGCCAACTTCAATCCGCTCTATGTAGAGCGTGAAATCGCCTTCCAGGCACGCGATGCAGACGTGCGCATCATGGTCACCATGGATCTGAAGGTGATCTACGACAAGGTCGAGGAGGTCCGGAAGGAAAAGATCCTCGACAAGATCATCGTCTGCCCGATGAGCTTCTGCCTGCCGACGGTCAAGAAGGTTCTGTTCAGTCTTTTCAAGCGCAAGGAAATGGCCGATATCCCGCACGATGCGGCTCATATCCGCTTCGACGATCTGCAGACAAAGGGGTCCGCACCGAAGCCGGTCAAGATCGACGTCGCCGACGACATTGCCGTCCTGCAGTATACCGGCGGCACCACGGGCGTTCCGAAAGGTGCGATGCTGACGCACAGAAACCTTGCCGCCAATATCGAACAGATGCGCTGCATCTTCGAAAAGGCGAAGCCGGGTGAGGAGCGGATGCTGTGCGTGCTGCCTTTCTTCCATGTGTTCGCAATGACGGTTGCCCAGAACCTGTCGGTCATCCTCGGCGCCGAAATGGTGCTGCAGCCGCGTTTCGAACTGAAGGCGCTGCTGGATGCGATCAAGCGCAAGAAGGTGACGCTTTTCCCCGGCGTGCCGACGATCTACACGGCCATCAACAATTCGCCTATGACGAAGAACTACGATCTCACCAGTATCCGGCTGTGCCTTTCCGGCGGCGCGCCGTTGCCGGTGGAAGTGAAGGAAAGCTTCGAGAAGATCACCGGCTGCGTTCTGGTGGAAGGCTACGGCCTGACGGAATCTTCGCCCGTTGCGGCCGTCAATCCGCTCGACGACAGCCGCCGGGCCGGGTCCATCGGCCGCCTGGCTCCGGGCACGACGGCCCGCTTCGTCAGCATAGAGGACCGCAAGACCGAGGTTGCTTCGGGCGAGAAGGGCGAGTTGCTGCTGCATGGCCCGCAGATCATGAAGGGCTACTGGAAGCGGGACGACGCAACGGCCGAATCCATCACCGAGGACGGCTACCTCCACACCGGTGATGTCGGCTACCAGGATCCGGACGGTTTCATCTATCTGGTCGACCGCATCAAGGACCTGATCCTGTGCTCGGGCTACAATGTCTATCCGCGCATGATCGAGGAAGCGATCTACCAGCATGAGGCCGTCGACGAGACCATCGTCATCGCCGTGCCGGACGAATACCGCGGCCAGAGCCCGAAGGCCTTCATCAAGCTGAAGGAAGGCCATTCGCTGACGGCAGCCGACATGAAGACCTTCCTGAAGGATCATCTGTCCGCAATTGAAATGCCGCGGGAGATCGAGTTCCGCGACGAGCTGCCCAAGACCATGGTTGGCAAATTGTCGAAGAAGGAGCTGGTCGAGGAAGAAGCCCGCAAGCGGGCCATGGCCGAGGCCAAGAGCGCATAAGTTAAAAAAACGAGGCGCTTCCGACCGGGGCGCTTCGTCCTGAATGAGCATTCCTACCCCTCCACCGTCATCCCGGCCAAGCGAAGCGCGAGCCGGGACCGGGGAGGCGAAAGAGTCGGGTTCAAGGATCTTAACGAAAAGCCCGGGCTCTCCGGTCCCGGATCTTCGCTTCGCTGCGTCCGGGATGACGACGATAGAGGTGGGTGTACGGCACTGAAGAACGCATACCGCTCCCCCTATAGCGTCCTGATATAGTCCTGAAATTCCTTGCCCTTTTCCCTGGCGAAGCGCTCCGGCGTCACCTCGTGCGCTTCTATCCGGTCAAGGCGGAAGTTGCGGAAGTCGTCGCGCATTTCGCACCAGGCCGTCAGCACCCAGACGCTTTCGAACGCAGTCAGGCCGAGGGGGCGGACCACGCGGTCACTCGCCTTGCCGTTGGTGTCGCGATAGGTCAGGCGGGTTTTTCGCCGGTCGCGGATCGCGGCACGGAGCGGGGTCAGGGCCTCATGGCCTTCCGCGGACGAGGCTTTGCCGACGGCCAGAAGCGGGCGGTCGAGCGGGCGGCCGCTGTCGGAGAGCACCGCGCCGATCTTGCCGAGCACCCGCTCGGCCGCCTCTCGCATGGCCGTGTCGCCACGGGCCTTCACCATGCGGATGCCGAGCAGCATGACGTCCAGCTCGTCCGGGTCGAACTGCATCGGCGGCAGGAAGTAGCCGCGCTCGATGACATAGCCCACGCCGCCTTCGCCGGGGATCGGAGCGCCCATTGCCTTGAGCGTCGCCATGTCGCGATAAACCGTGCGTTCGGTCACGTTCAAGAGCTCTGCCAGCGTGGCTGCGGCAACCGGACCGCGCCGGCTGCGCAGAATGTCGAGGATCGAAAACAGCCGGATCGTGCGCATGAACTGGACTTCCCTTTCCTGCCGGCGGGGTTTTGGGACCCCGTGCGTTCTGCCGCCAGTCTTGCATAATCCCCTGACAGAAACTGTCTCTGTCCGCTTCTATAGATCTCGCAGCAGAACCGCGAAAGGACATTCCATGCTGCGAAAAGATCTTGGACCGCTGACCGTCATGGGCTTTGCCCGCTACCAGGCAAAGGAGGGCGTCGAAGTGCCGGACCTGATTGCCGCCGCGCGTGCCTGGCAGAAGGAGTTCCTCGCCCGCCAGCCCGGCATTGCCATGCATTGCTTTCTGGGCAATTCGAAAGGCCACTATGCTGACGCCATCCTGGCGACCGGCGGGGAGGCCTTCGCCGCGATGGCGGAAGCGCATATGCAGGCACCAAGCTCCCGGGCCTTCATGGAGTTGCTGCAGGTGGATACGATCCGCCTTTGCCAGAATGCCTTGATGACGCCGCTCACCGTCGTGCCTGAAGGATTTGCCGCCATCGAATTCGGAACGTTCCGGCCGAAGGCGGGGAACGGGTTTTCGGAAGAGGCGCTGATGGCCGCGTCGGATCGGGTGGAGAGCGGTTTTCTTGCCCATCACCCGGAAAGCCGCGTTCACGTGATGGCCCGGGCCGGGGAGGAAACCTATTCGGAGATCTGTTTCGTGGAGAGCGAAGGCGCTGCCCGGGAAATCTGCGGCGGCTACCTCAGCAGCGAAGCTTGTGCGCCGCTGCTCGCGCTGTTCGATCCGGACAGTGTCGATCTCGACTTCTGGCACGTTTTGGCCTGAGCGAGGTACCCACGGCCTGCAGCTCCGGCCTGCAGGCCGTCAGCTGTTGTATCCCCGGCCATCGGCCGCCCGGGCAAGCTCGCGGCCGCGCTTAGCTTCGCGGCGGACGGTGTAGATCGAGGCGGCGATGATGACCGCGGCACCGATCAGGGTTTCGATGCGCGGCCACTGGCTGAAGACCAGCGCGCCGAAGATGGTGGCGTAAAGAAGCCGCGTATAGTCGAGCGAAGCGATGGCCGTTGCCTCTCCCGCCTTGAAGGCGCGGATATTGGCCATCTGGGCGGCCCACGAAATGATGCCGATTGCCAGCAGCAATCCCCATTGCTGCAGTGTCGGTGCCTGCCAGGTGAGAATGGCCGGGATCAGCATCAGGATGCCGACGCCGAAGGCCTGATAGGTGAGGATGGTCACCGGCGCATCCGTGCGCGTCAGCATGCGTACCACGATCATCACCATGCCGGCGCAGGCAGCGCCCGCGATGGCGAGCAGGGCGTAGGGATCGACAAGCCCGTCGCCGTCCGGACGCAGCATCAGGACGACGCCGAGAAAGCCGACGATCGTCGCGCCCCAACGGTGAATGCCGACGGTCTCGCCCAGCAGCCAGATGGCGAAAATGGTGATGAAGAAGGTCTTGGAGAAGCTGATCGCGGTCGCATCGGCCAGCGGCAGTTCGATCACGGCGGTGAAACCGCAGAGCATGGCGGTGGTGGCGAAGACAATACGGGTCAGCTGCAGGCCCGGCCGCTTGGTCGCCAGGGAACTCGGCAGGCCGCTCAGGATTTTCGGTGCGACGATGCACAGCATGATCGCCTGTCGGACGAGCAGGATCTGGAACACGGTCAGGTCCTTGCCGAGAAGTTTGATCAGCGTGACCATGATCGAAAACAGGAACGCTGCCAGCAGGATCCAGAGCGCGCCAATAGTGTTGGAGGGCAGGGTCTCCGTCAGGTTGGTCAGCTTGCGCTGAAGACGGTGACCCGCCGACGAAGGCGCCGGGTCTTTGTTGGGCATGTCCATGGTCTCATCCTTGCCGGGGGCATGCGAATGCGGCGGCTCAAGGGGCCGGAGCATGGGGAGGACTCAGATAGAGGGTCGATCGTTGCAGTTGAAACAAGCCTAGAGCTTTTCGCCGGGAAGGGAAGGGGGCAGCGATTGCATTTGCTTGGGGATGGTTCCAGACTGACCTGATCGGGAGGCCGGAAACATGCAGAAGATCCAGGTTCAGGGTATTCACCACATCACCCTTGTCGGCGCCGACCGGCAGACCTCCATCGATTTCTGGGAAGGGCTGCTCGGCATGCCTTTCGTCTTCGAGCAGCCGAACCTGGACGACCCCAACCAGAGCCATCTCTATTTCGACCCGGGCGACGGACGCCTGATCACGATCTTCACCAACGAGGACCGCAAGCCGGACCCGGAGCCCGCGCCGCAGACCATCGGCTGTGTGCACCATCTGGCGCTTGCCGTTTCGCAGGCGACTTTCCGCCAGACCGTTGCCCGGCTCGACGAGCGGGGGATCCATCACAGTGGCCCGAAAGACCGGGGCTTCATGGATTCGATCTATTTCCGCGACCCGCTCGGGCTCCTGATCGAGCTGGCGAGCTACCGCTTCGTGCCGCCCGAAGGGGTGGCGATGGGTGAAGTCATGCTGGAAGCGCACAAGATCCGGGTTGCCCGCGGCGACTACAATATCCAGGAGGTTCACCTGGCCGATGCCATCGAGCGCCTGACGCTGGCAACACGGGGCAGCCTCTCAGAAGACCGGTCGCCCAGGAACCCCTATTCGGACAGCAAGGACTGAGGAAACAAGGCGGCCGCTTGGTCATGCCCGTGCGGCCGATTGATTTGGCTTGCGCGTTGCCTTGAATCGTGATGATGAGCGGCGCCGGAGTTTTACGGGCTGGCGGGCATCTGCAACCGAGTTGCACCGCCCGGCGGGCCATGCAATGCTCGAATTGAATTGATTGGATGAGGTCCCGGTAGGGGCGCCAGGGTTTCATTGGATGACAAGGGCAAAAAAGGGGCGTCCCTTATCGGCCGCGGATATTATCGGCTGGCGTGAGATCGTGAGCCTACCCGAACTCGGCGTATTCGACATGCGCGCCAAGATCGATACCGGTGCGCGCACCTCGGCGCTTCACGCCGAGGACCAGGAAGTGTTTCAGCGCGACGGGAGGACCTGGGTTCGCTTCCGCGTTCCGGCCTCGCGCCACCACAGCGATTACCGGGCGGAAGTCCCCGTCCTGGATCAACGCGACATTAAAAATACGAGTGGCGTACCGGAAACGCGCATTGTCATTCGCACATTACTTCATCTTGGAAATCATCACTGGCATGTGGATGTTTCGCTCGCTGACCGGAGCAACATGGGCTTCGACATGATCCTGGGGAGAACGGCCATCCGCCGGCACAACGTGCTGGTGGACGCGGGCCGCTCGTTCCTGGCCGGGAAGCCCGCCGCGGCAATAAAACATTAGACCGGCCCGGAGCCGGACAGAACAATCACTGGATAAGCGGTGCTAAGACACCGACCGGACTAAGGCTGAGACCGAGGGACTTGAGTCAATGAAGATTGCAATGCTGGCGCGGAATGCCGAGCTCTATTCGCACAAGCGTCTGAAGGAAGCCGCGGAAGAGCGCGGGCACCAGCTCGATATCATCAACACGCTGCGCTGTTACATGAATATCGCCTCGCGGCGGCCGGAGATCTATTACAACGGCAGCAAGCTGACCGGTTACGATGCGGTCATCCCGAGGATCGGGGCGTCGGTCACCTTCTACGGTCTCGCCGTGTTGCGCCAGTTCGAGATGATGGGCGTCTACCCGGTGAATGAATCGGTTGCGATCGGACGCTCGCGCGACAAGCTGCGCTCCATGCAACTGCTCGCCCGTGACGGCATCGGCCTGCCCGTCACCACCTTCGCGCACGATCCGAAAATGACGGAAGAGGTGCTGCGCACAGCTGGCGGTGCGCCGCTGGTGATCAAGCTGCTGGAAGGCACGCAAGGCATCGGGGTGGTTCTTGCCGATACGGAACGGTCCGCCAAATCGGTCATCGAGGCTTTCCGTGGTGCCAACGTCAACATCCTGGTGCAGGAATTCATCAAGGAAGCCGGCGGCACGGATATCCGCGCCCTGGTGGTCGGCGGCAAGGTGATCGCGGCGATGAAACGGACCGGGGCCGAAGGCGAGTTCCGTTCCAATCTCCATCGGGGTGGCAGCGCGGCGTCGGTCAAGATCTCGCCGGAGGAACGCTCCACTGCCATCCGCGCGGCCAAGACGATGGGTCTCAATGTCTGCGGCGTCGACATGCTGCGCTCCAACCACGGTGCGGTGGTTATGGAGGTCAACTCCTCGCCTGGCCTGGAAGGCGTTGAAAAGGCGACGGGGATTGATGTTGCCGGCAAAATCATCGACTTTATCGCCAAGAATGCCCAGGAGGGCAAAACCAAGACGAAGGGGCGCGGTTGAGCAGCAAGGTCAAACCATTCCAGATCGGCGAACATTCGCTCGCTCCAGGGACGCGGCGCACCATTGACCTGCCGGTCAGCGTGCTGTCCGACCATACCCCTGTCACCATGTCCGTCCACGTGCTGCACGGCGCCAAGCCAGGCCCGGTCATGTTCGTCAGCGCGGCAGTTCATGGCGACGAGGTCATCGGTGTGGAGATCGCCCGGCGCGTGCTGAAGGCGCCGCAGCTGGAGGCACAGGAACTGGGCAAACTGAAGGGCACGCTGATGGTCATCCCGATCGTAAATGCCTTCGGCTTCCTCAACCATTCGCGCTACCTGCCGGACCGTCGCGACCTCAACCGGTCCTTCCCCGGCAGCCAGCGTGGCTCCCTGGCCGGACGGCTGGCGCACCTCTTCATGAGCGAGATCGTCAACCGGGCCGATTACGGTATCGACCTGCATTCGGCGGCAATCCACCGGACCAACCTGCCGCAGATCCGCGTCTCGCCCTCCAGGCCCGATACGATGTCGCTTGCCCGCGCCTTCGGCGCACCGGTGATCCTGACCTCCAAGGTGCGCGACGGATCCTTGCGCGAAGCCGCCCAGCTCAAGGGGTCGGACGTTCTGGTGTTCGAGGCGGGCGAAGGCCTGCGTTTCGACGAAATGGCGATCCGCGCCGGTGTTTCCGGCATCCTCAGGGTCATGCGTGCCTTGAAGATGGTCGGTTCCAAGGGCATCACCCGGCCAAAGGCGCGCTCTATCCTCAGCAAATCGAGCTATTGGGTCCGTGCCCCCGCGGGCGGCCTGCTGAGGCCGTTCAAGTCGATCGGCGATGTGGTCGAGCCGGGCATGCTGCTCGGCATCACCTCAGACCCCTTCGGCGAGAAAGAGCGCAATGTGGTGGCCGGACAGAGCGGACTGATCGTCGGCCGTACCAACCTGCCCATCGTCAACGAAGGCGACGGCCTCTTCCACATTGCCGAGGTGAGCGAGCGTTACGACGCGGAAACCACCCTCGACAGCCTCGCCTCGCAACTGGAAGCCGACCCGCTCTTCGACGAGGATGAAATCATCTAGTTGCGGGTCTTGGAGACCTTGGTCACCAGGGCTGGATGTTCGACCTTGCCGCAACCTCCACCTCATCCTGAGGAGGACCGAAGGTCCGTCTCGAAGGATGGGCTGCTTGTCCGGGTGTTTGCCGCCGATCCTTCGAGACGGCCTGTCGGCCTCCTCAGGATGAGGTCGAGTGTGTGGAAGTGGTTTGAAGGGCGGTTGGAGAGACTGACCTGATGAGAGATGGTCCAAGGACGGCGAAAAACTCTTGTGCCGCACCGATTAACCGCTGCCTCTGGCCTCGGCGGCGTTCAGGTACTATGTTGAAGGTCAACCGGCGCTCCCGGCGCATGGGCATTTCCCGGGGAAGCTCTTCCCAAACTACAGGTCCAGACAGATGAACCAGATGATCACTCCGAAATTCGGTGTCGGCGCCCCATTGCGCCGCAAGGAAGATGAGACGCTCATCACGGGCAAGGGCCTCTATACGGCGGACTACGTGCCGGAAGGCAGCCTCACCGGGGTCATGGTCCGCTCCGCCATGGCGCATGCGAAAATCGCTCTGCCCAACGTAGACGATATCCGTGCGATGGACGGGGTGCATCTGGTGCTGACCGGAGCCGAGCTGGAAGGCCGCAAGATGCCCTGCCGGGCGCGGCCGCCGCAGATCGACGGCAGCGCTTTCCCTGTTCCCGAGCAGCCGGTTCTGTGTCTCGATGAAGTGCGTTACGTGGGCGACGCCATTGCCTTCGTCGTCGCGGACAATGCGGAAACCGCAAAGAACGCGGCCGAAATGCTGGAGGTGGACTATGAGCCTCTGGATGTCGTTGTCGGCATCGACAACGCATTGGCTCCGGATGCGGTCAAGGTCTGGCCCGGCTTCGACAGCAATGTCGCATTCACCTACGGCCAGGGCGACCAGGCCAAGACCGATGCCGCTTTCGCCAGCGCCGCGAAGGTCGTCGCCATCGATGTCGTCAACAACCGCATCGTCGCCAATTACATGGAGCTGCGCGGCTGCGTTGCCGAGTTCGATGCGGCGAGCGAGCGCTTCAAGCTGACGGTAGGCACCCAGGGCGGTCATGGCCTGCGGGATGTCATCTGCAGCATTCTGGATCTGGAGCAGGACAAACTGCGGATCATCACGCCGGAAGTCGGCGGCGGTTTCGGCACCAAGATGTTCTGCTACCGGGAATATCCGCTGACGCTGGTTGCCGCGCGCGAACTCGGCCGGCCGGTGCGCTGGATCGGCGAGCGCATGGATCATTTCGTCACCGACGCCCATGGCCGCGACAACATCTCCCATGCGGAACTGGCGCTCGATACCGACAACCGCATCCTGGGTCTGAAGGTGCATGTGAAAGCGGCGATGGGCGCCTATCTGCATCAGTTCGGCCCGTTCATTCCCTTTGTCGGCACATCCATGTCCTCCGGGCTCTATGACATTCCGGCCGTCTTCGCGAAGGTCGAGGGCGTCTACATGCACACCGTTCCGCTCGATGCCTTCCGTGGTGCCGGCCGTCCGGAAGCGGCCTATCTGATCGAGCGGCTGATCGACAAGGCGGGTGAGGAAACCGGCCTCGGCCCGGTCGAAATCCGCAAGCGCAATTTCATCAGGCAGGACCAGCTCCCCTACACGACCCAGACAGGGCGCATGTACGATACCGGCGATTTCGCCGGTCATCTCGACAAGGCGCTGGAGGTTGCCGGCTGGGATGGCTTCCCGGCCCGCCAGGCGGAAAGCGCGAAGCAGGGCAAATACCGCGGTATCGGCATCTGCTCCTATATCGAGGCCTGCGCCTTTGCCGGCAGCGAGGAAGCAACACTCGAACTGAACGACAAGGGCAGCCTGACGCTGCTGATCGGCACACAGACAAACGGTCAGGGTCATGCCACGGCCTACAGCCAGGTGGTCGCCGAGCAGTTCGGCGTAACCATTGAAGACGTCGACGTCATCCAGGGCGACACCGATCGGGTGCGCAAGGGTGGCGGTACGGGCGGCTCACGCTCCATCCCCATCGGCCTTCCTTCCGTGCGCGATGCCAGCGTCGCCCTGGTCAAGAAGGTCAAGGAACTGGCGGCCGACAGGCTGGAAGCCGGGATAGAGGATCTTGAACTGGAAAGCGGCGTCGTCCGCGTCGTCGGCACCGACCAGCAGGTGACGCTGGCCGAAATCGTCGCCGGGGCAGGGGAGACGCTCTCTGCGCGCGAGGAGGTCAAGCAGTCGGAAAACACCTATCCGAACGGCACCCATGTCTGTGAGGTCGAGGTGGATCCTGACACCGGCGATGTTGCTATTCTCAACTATGTGATCGTCGACGATTTCGGTGTCACCGTGAACCCGCTGCTGCTGGCCGGTCAGGTGCATGGCGGGGCCGCCTCCGCGCTCAGCCAGGCCTTGTGCGAACAGACGATCTACGACGAGGACGGCCAGTTGTTGACTGCCTCGCTCCTGGATTACCGCATGATCCGCGCGGCGGACCTGCCGGATATCCATTTCGAGACCCGCAACATTCCCTCCACCACCAATGCCATGGGCATCAAGGGCGCGGGCGAGGCCGGTACCATCGGCGGCTGCGCTTCTGTGATGAACGCCGTCCAGCAGGCGCTTAAGGACGGGGCCGGGGTCACTGATCTGATCGACATGCCGGCAACGCCGCTGAAGGTCTGGGAAACGATCAGGGCAGCAGGATAGCCTGAGACTTGCCAGGGCGCTCTTCGGGGCGCCTTTCGCTTGGCCCGCATTTCTTGCGCATTGGCAACAGTTCTCGCAGGAATGTGTCTGTGGTTTGTTTCAAATAATCGTATGAATTGGCCGGTTCTTGCCGCAATCTAGCGGTTCAAAGATGTGAGCGTTTCCTTCAGATTCAGAAACAGGATCCTCCCGTTGTTTCAGTCCTTCTTTCCCAGTCCGAAATTGTTTTTCGGTTCCGCCGCCATCTGGTCATTGATAGCCGTGCTTTCGTGGTACGGCTTTGCGAGCGGGCTCGGGGAGACGTTTGGGTTCGGCGCACCGCTGGAGGGACCGCCACCGATCAATCTCACCTATTTCATCACGCCAGACTTTCTGTGGTTCTACGCCTATTACGCCTTCGTGACGCTGGTTTTTTGCGGGTTCTGGTGGGTCTTTACCCGAAACCATCGTTGGTACTGGTGGTCTGTCTGCGGTTCCTCGCTGATCATCTTCATCACCTACTTCTCGGTGCAGGTTTCCGTTGCCATCAACAACTGGCGCCGGCCGTTCGGCGACACGCTGCAGAACGCGCTTGAGGGCGACAAGGGGGTGGTCGCCTCGGACTTCTACGTTCTGATGCTGATGTTCGCGCAGATTGCCGGCCTGTCCATGCTGGTTTACGTGATGAACCGGTTTTTCGTCAGCCACTATATCTTCCGCTGGCGCACAGCGATGAACGACTATTACGTCGCCAAGTGGACGAATGTCCGGCATATCGAGGGTGCTTCGCAGCGTATCCAGGAGGACACGATGCGGTTCGCATCGATCATGGAAGGGCTCGGCGTCTCGATGATCGACGCGGTCATGACGCTCATCGCCTTCCTGCCGGTCCTGTTCAGTTTGTCGAGCTATGTCTCCACCTTGCCCATCGTCGGCGAGATTCCGGCACCCCTGTTCACCGCGGCAATTCTCTGGTCGCTCTTTGGCACGGTTCTTCTGGCGGTCGTTGGGATCAAGCTCCCGGGGCTTGAGTTCCACAACCAGCGTGTCGAGGCCGCGTATCGTAAGGAACTCGTCTATGGCGAGGACCACGAGCACAGAGCGCAGCCGCTCACCCTGGTGGAACTGTTCGGAAATGTCCGCAAAAACTATTTCCGCCTGTATTTCCACTACCTCTATTTCAATCTCGCCCGAGGCTTCTACATCCAGGCGGATAACCTCTTCACCTACTTCATCCTGGTCCCGACGATCGTAGCAGGAACCATCACCTACGGGATCGTGCAGCAGATCCTGACCGCCTTCGGCCAGGTGTCGAACTCGTTCCAGTATCTGGTGAACTCCTGGTCGACCATCATCGAACTCCTGTCGATCTATAAACGCCTCAAGGGCTTTGAGGTCTCTATCGCAGAGCGGGAGAAGATGTCGCCGGAAGAACTGGCGAAAATCCTGACAGCGAAGGAAGCTCAGCTCTGATGTTGTGTCCTGTCACAGGGCGCGACTGACAATCTGCTGTCCGGGTCCATCGGGCAGCACTCTTTCAGGAACGAATGCAGCTGTTTTGCCGTTCCTGGTACCTTGCGACGGCCCCTCTTTTCGATCCCGTCCGCAGCCATCGCCGATGCGGACCATGTTTCGATCCGCGACACCCTTTCGGGCCTGTCAGCCTGAAGATACCCGCGGTTTTTTGAACCGGTTTGCCGTGGGACAAGTCTTTGAAAATGCCGGACCTGGAAAGAGTTAGGGCGTTCTTGAGCCTGAAATCCCGTACCGCCACCCCGCCGGCTTCCACAGGCATGACCCGGCAAGCCCCTCTCATCGGCATATCCCTGAAAGTTGCCTCGACGCTCGTCTTTTTCGTCATGGCGACGGCGTTGAAGATTGCGGCGGAGGTGGTGCCGATCGGGGAACTGGTCTTTGCGCGGAATTTCTTCGGCCTGTTTCCGGTGTTGCTGATGGTTGCCATGCGCGGCGAACTCGGCCTCGCCTTCCGCACCAAAAATCCCGTCGGCCACCTGACCCGGGCCAGCGTCGGGCTGACGGCAATGGTCTGCGGCTTCACCGCGCTGCACCTGCTGCCGCTGCCGGATGCAACGGCCATCGGCTTTGCCTCGCCGCTCTTCGTGGTGGTGCTGGCCTTCTTCCTGCTGAAGGAGCCTGTGAGGATCTTCCGCTGGAGCGCGGTCGCAATCGGCTTTGTCGGCATCCTTGTGGTGCTGTCGCCTCATCTGGGGGATACCGAACTCGACAACGCCTCCCTGATCGGAGCGCTGGTCGGCCTCACGGGGGCGGGATTTGCGGCGCTGGCCATGATCACCGTGCGCAAGCTCTGCGAAACGGAACGGACCTCCACCATCGTCACCTGGTTCGCGGGGGCTTCCTCCGTGCTGGCGCTGCTGACATGGCCGCTCGGTCTGTTGCTGCCGGGCCAGGCCTGGATCGTGCCTGATTTGCCTACGGCCGGCCTGCTTTTGCTGATAGGCCTTGCCGGCGGCGTCGGCCAGATCCTGATGACCCAGAGCTACCGCTATGCAGATGCTTCCACCATTGCGCCGTTCGACTATGTGAACATGCTCTGGGCGATCATCGTCGGCTGGGTGGTGTTCGACGAAATGCCGGTTCCGGCCGTGGTGCTCGGCGCAATGATCGTCATCGCCGCCGGCATCTTCGTCATCTACCGCGAACACAAGCTCGGCCTTGACCGCACCAAGGCCCGCCGGGCGTCGACACCGTCGCGCTCGTAAGGATTCTCTTCAATCCCTCCACCGTCATTCCGGATCGGCGCGCAGCGTTGCTGCGCTTGTCCGGAATGACGGCCAGGGAAGATTTCACGGGACCATTACTGCGGCTTGTACTCGAACCGCTCCACGGCGCTCTTAGTGCCGTCCTTGAAGATCAGCTGCACGCTGAACGACTGGGTCGAACCGGCGGGGCGTTCCAGATAGGGTTTGTCCTTCAGCACCGCGTTCGGATTGTCCGGATCGCAGGGCTCCAGCTGCCATTCCTGGTCGATCGGGCCGTCATTGACGCCATAGAAGACGTAGTCGATGCCGCATTTCCAGGATTCCAGGTGCGTGAAATAGACCAGCTCCTGACCCTCCCAGTCCCGGAAGGCAATCCAGTTCGCCTTGGTGAGGTCCAGGATCTGCTTGATCTGTTCCGGCGGCATGCCCTGGGCCGAAGCCGGGGCACCGAGCGGCGCGAACGCAAGGGCGAGGCAAAGCGTGGCGGAATGAAAAAGGCGCATGAGACCTCCAGAAATGCGGGACCCGAGCGAGGGGGCGGAGGCTTCAGAAAGCCTTGAAGGTGATGATGGTCTTGGTGTCCTGAATGCCGTCGATCGGATGCACCTTCTCGTTGACGAAATGGCCGATATCCGCGCCGTCCTCGACATAGAACTTGACGAGCAGGTCGTAGTCGCCGGAGGTGGAATAGACCTCGGAGGCGATTTCCGCATCGGCAATGGCGCTTGCAACCTGGTAGGTCTTGCCCAGCTGGCATTTGATCATCACGAAAAACGGTACCATGGGGCGCTCCGGGCGGTTGGCGATTGCAATTGGTGCCCTTGGACATCGCCTATCTCGGCTCCCCAGTCAATTGCCGAGGCCTTCCCCACCCTTGCAATCCGGAACCAGCCTTGTTAGCAGTCGATTGTCTCATGGGGGTGCCCGGCCATTCAGGACCGGGCTGAGAGGCGGCCTGCCAACTCCTTGAACCTGATCCGGCTGATACCGGCGGAGGGATTTGAGATCATGATAAATGTCTGCAGGGCCCTGTTGCGGCAAAACGCCATTGCTGACCTTCCGGTCTTGCCGGAAAGAGGCACGGCATGACGCTGACCGTTGCCGCATCCACGATGCCGCTGCAGCCCGAGACGGTGTTCGAGCGGCTGGAACGCGTGCGGGAAAAGGCCCCGCGGGTCCATGCGATCACCAACGCGGTCGCCCAGAACTTCACCGCCAATGTGCTGCTCGCCCTTGGGGCCGTCCCGTCGATGACGCTGGCGGCGGAAGAGGTTGCAGGCTTTGCCGCCAGCGCCGGCGCGCTGCTTGTCAACCTGGGAACGCTTGACGGTACCAGGCGGCAGGCGATTCCGGTCGCCATGGATGCGGCCCGCAAGGCTGGCCGCCCGATTGCCATCGATCCGGTTTTTGTCGACCGCTCGCCGCTGCGCTGCGCCTATGCGCGCGATCTGCTGGCTGCAGGACCGGATCTTGTCCGGCTGAACCGGCCGGAAATGGACGCGCTGTTTGCGGACAGGAGTGCGGCCGAAGAGCTGATTGCCTCCGGGACCGTTTTCGCGGTCACTGGCGACGAGGACAAGATCGAAAGCCGGGGTGAGGACTATCGCCTGCAGAACGGTCATCCGCTGATGGGCCGGGTGACGGCGACAGGCTGCGCCGGCGGTGCCGTTCTTGCGGCTTTCACTTGCGTGGAAGACGACACGGCACTTGCCGCTGCCTGCGGCCTGTCGGTTTTCAACATTGCCGGGGAGATCGCGGCGGAGCGGGCCGGCGGGCCAGGCAGTTTCGTGCCGGAACTGCTGGACACCCTCTACAGCCTCAGCCTGGGCGACATCGAACTTCGTCTCAAGACCGCCTGACCGGCAACAGCATTACACGAGGAGATCTTCATGACCGCAATTGCGGTGACCATTGCAGGATCGGATTCCGGCGGCGGTGCCGGTATCCAGGCCGACCTCAAGACCTTTTCCGCCAACGGCGTTTACGGCGCCAGCGTCCTGACCGCACTGACGGCACAGAACACTCTTGGCGTCAGCGCCATTCACGATGTGCCGCCGGAGTTCGTGCGTGCGCAGATGGATGCGGTCTATTCGGACCTCGGCGTGACGGCGACCAAGATCGGCATGCTCTCCCGCGTTGAAACGATCGAGGCCGTGGCCGGCGGACTGAAAGCCAACGCCACCGGTCCGGTGGTGCTCGACCCGGTGATGGTGGCCGCCTCCGGCGATCCCCTGCTCGCCGCGAGCGCCGTCGACGGACTGATCTCCATCCTGGTGCCGCTTGCCGACATCATCACGCCGAACCTGCACGAGGCGGCACGCATGCTGAAGTCCGGGATCGCGACAGGCGAAACCGAGATGCATGCCCAGGCGGAGCGGTTGCTGGGGCTTGGTGCCAGGGCGGTCCTTCTGAAGGGCGGTCACGGTGAGGGCAAGGATAGCGCCGATCTCTTCCTGGACGGTGAGGGGAACGCGGTCTGGCTCAGGGCCGAGCGTCTTGCGACGGCCAACACCCACGGCACGGGTTGCACGCTTTCCTCGGCGATCGCGGCGGGCCTTGCAAAGCGAGAAGGCCTCGAGGCGGCTGTCCGCAATGCCAAGAGCTATATCCAGTCGGCCATCGCGACTGCCGATACGCTGCAGATCGGTGCTGGTCATGGCCCGGTCCACCACTTTCACGCCTTCTGGAGCAGATGAGATGAGCGACCAGACGAGACCGGGCTCCCGTCCGATCAGCCGCAGGAACCTGCTTGGCGCTTCCGTGGCTGCAGCCGGTACCGCATCCCTTGCCGCGCCGGCTCTGGCGCAAGGGGAGGCGACGCTGGAATGGAAGATGGTGACCTCATGGCCGAAGAACCTGCCGGGGCCGGGCGTGACCGCGCAAAGGATCGCCGACCGGATTGAACTTATGTCCGGCGGCCGGTTGCGCGTGCGCCTCTATGCGGCGGGTGAACTTGTGCCGGCGCTGGGCGTCTTCGAGGCCGTCTCCGCGGGAACCGCCCAGATGGGACACAGCGCCTCGTTCTTCTGGCAGGGCAAGGTCCCGGCGGCGGTCTTTTTCACCGCCACGCCCTTTGGCCTGCTGCCGCATGAACATATCGCCTGGATCGAACAGGGCGGCGGCCAGGCACTCTGGGACGAGCTTTACGAACCCTTCGGGCTGAAACCTGTGATGGCCGGTAACACCGGCGTCCAGATGGGCGGCTGGTTCAAGCGCGAGATAAACGGCCTTGAGGATCTGAATGGTCTGAAGATCCGCATGCCGGGCCTGGGCGGTGAAGTGATGCGGCGGCTTGGCGCGACGCCGCTCAGTCTGCCGCCTGGTGAATTGTTCCAGGCGCTCGACAGCGGCGTTCTCGATGCGGCTGAATTCCTCGGTCCATGGTCGGACCGGGCGATGGGGTTCCAGAAGGCCGCGAAATCATACTACACACCAGGATTTCACGAACCGAACGGCACCGGTGAGGCGATCTTCAACCAGGTCGCACTTGAAGGCCTGCCGGAAGACCTGAGAGCGATCGTCCTGGAAGCCTGCCGGGCGGAAAACGGTCGGGCTCTTGCCGAAAGCGACTGGGAGAACGCAGGTGCTCTCCAGGTGCTGCAGCAAGAGGACGGCGTGACGGTCAGACCCTATCCGGACGCGGTTCTTGCTGCCCTGCGGGACACCGCGTCTGAAGTCCTCGCGGAATTTGCCGCACAGGACGACCTCAGCCAGCGCATCCACGACAGCCAGCAGGCGGCGCGCGCGCGTCTGGCACCCTGGAGCGAGGTTGCCATGCGCCGGTTCCTGAGCGCACGGGACGGTTAATTCCAAAGGCGGTCAGATGAGTGATCGTCAACACTCTTTGGTATCAGGCCACAACCGGAACGCGGCATGGCGAGCGTTCGGCGACAGGGTTCGTAGCCCATTGCCGCGTGAAACACGGCAATGGTGTTCTGGAAAGAGCTGCAACCTGACTTTCCGTTTGCCCGACTTCCTGACAGTTCAGGGGGGGGAGCGATGCGCGTTCCAGCGCTGCTTCCCCTGAACAACAGAACATTCCCTTAGGTGATCTCATCAGCCATTTTACGGAGGGAGATCAATGAGTTTGTCCTACATATCCCCCGTATTCCCTTAGGAAACCTGTGGTAAAGCCGCAACGATCCTCACTTAATTTACGTTATCGGAAACTGACATTTGGTTTGCCTATTTTTTGGGCAAACGGGTGAAAGTGTGTCGGTGGCATGACGAAATGCGACCAATCCTGACACTTTTGAGGTGAATGGCGCGCAATCGCAGAAATACGGTGCTTAAACTGCTGCGATTTTGCATTGCAGCATGAAAAAAAGCGGCGAACCCGGCGTTATTATTGAGTTGAAACGGACCCCGATCTCCGAGAACTCTGTCATCAGTTGTCATGATTCATCCGGTGGCTAGGGGATGGGAGGAAACTCAATGCCGTGGGCAAACAACAAAACGATACTATTTACGACTACCGCGATCGCTCTATCTCTGGTTGCAGGTGCTGCACATGCGGGCGGTTTCGCTCTGCGTGAGCAGAGCGCCTACTACCAGGGCATGTCTTTCGCGGGTAACGGCACGACGAGCGACAGCATTTCGTCGATGTTCTGGAACCCGGCGACCCTGACGGCGGCGGGCCATGGGATTACGTCCGAGTCTCACAGCGCGTTCATCGTGCCCCAGTCGACCATCGACGGCACCTTCACCCCGTCCGGTACGGTAAACGCGTTGACGGGCGGTTTTGGTGCCAGCTCGGTGAGCAGCGGCGACATTGCGTCTGACGCGTGGATCCCGGCGACCTACCTTAGCTACGGGCTGAACGAGAACTGGTATTTCGGCCTTGCGATCAACACGCCGTTCGGCCTGTCGACGAAGCCGGACCAGTCATGGGCGGGACAATACTATTCCCGTTCCTCGGAAGTCTTCTCGGTCAATGCCAATCCGGTTGTCGCCTACAAGTTCAACGAGATGTTCTCCGTTGCTCTCGGGCTTCAGGCGCAATACCTGCAGGTACGGTTGAAGTCGGCTTATCCGCTCAGCGCGTCTCTTACCTCGACCATTCCCAGCACTGAAGTGAAGGGTGGAAGTCTCGGCTTCGGTGCCACCGCCGGTGTGACCATCAAGCCGTTCGAGGGAACGGAATTCGGCGTCGGTTTCCGGTCTGCGGTTTTCCACGAACTGGAAGGTCATTTCACCAATCCCAACTCCGTGCCGCTGGTAGGCGTCTCGTCAAGCCGGACCGGCATCAAGACCAATGTCATCATGCCTGAAATGGTGACGCTTTCCGCCAAGCAGCGCATTACCGACAAGATCCGTGTTCTGGGTACGGTCGAATGGACCAACTGGAGCCGTCTCGGTACAGCAAAGCTGACGGCAACAGATGGCACGACCACCAACCCCACGGGCCTGCCGGATCTTCACTTCAACTATGAAGACGGCTGGTTCTTCGCTCTCGGCGGCGAGTATGACTGGAACGAGCAGGTCACCCTGCGCGCCGGTGTCGGTTATGAACTGTCGCCGATCGACGACGAAATCCGGTCGACCCGTCTTCCGGACAACGACCGTCTCTGGCTGTCTGCCGGCGCAAGCTGGAAGCCGACCGAGCACCTGGCCTTCGACGTCGGCGTTTCTCACCTGATCCCGGCCGATACCGAGATCAACATCGTTCCGGGGCACCAGGACTACAACGCCAATATCGGCACCTATACCGGGGAAGTTGACAGCCAGGTCAGCATCTTCTCCGCTTCGCTGCGCTATAAGTTCTGATCTCATCGAGCTTGGACACTGCAACAGAAAAGGCCGGGGCATTGCTCCGGCCTTTTGGCGCTTGGAAATCGGTAGCCGCTAATTGCTGCGGCTATCTCCTTGATTGAAATGTCTTTGCCACAGAGGTCTCACGGCTCTTCTTACAAGCCTGGAGACGTCAAAAACGCATTCTGAGAGGTTGTGGCAGCATGCGATGAATAATAAGGACTTAGCCGCAGGGAGCGTGTAGCTCTGCGGGTTCATTGTCTTGTTCAGAGGCAGGAATTCTTGGGAATTATGTCGTCTTGGACCATCCTTGACAGACAAAACAGCGGGCGAGTCGAAAGACGCATTTTCATGAGACCTTGGCGACACGCAAAATCAAGTGCCGGTAAGGACCGGGACTGGCAGCTCGATCTGCCAATTCACGAGTTTTTGGACATGACCAAGATGGGATGCGCCGACCGGCGGCATCGCGTTGTCCTTCATCACAGCGATCTTGGAGCCGCAATAGCGCAACTTGCCTTCCCGGACCGGCATGCCGACATACCTTCGATTGTCGAACAGCATATCCGGGAAGACATGGGTGTGACCTGTTCTCTGGCAGACTGGTTTGAACATATCGAACTAGAAAGGCTGCCTTCCGTCTTGCCGCGCCGCCTCTTGTCGGGGAAAGAAGGCGTAGTCCGGATGATTGCTCAACCGCTGCCGCACCCGGTGCACCAAGCTGTCGAGGAGGTGGTGGACTTTCTCTACTTGCCCTCCCGGTTTGTCGCCGAACCTATTGAGAAAACTGTTTCCATACTGATGAATTCGATCGGGCTTTTTCTCGTGCGGCGGGTATTTGGACCGCCGGTGGAGGTGAGGGACAGCTGTTTCGGGCAAACCTGTGTCATCGACCATGGATGGATCGCCGAAGCCGTGATTTTTTCAATGTTTGGTCGAATTCCAGACCTGAGAGAAGTCGTCCAAGCAGTCAGGTCGGAGCCCGGTGAAGGACAAAGACCGCCGAACATTTGAAATCAGGCAGGTTGAGTTAACCCTCGCTCGCGGGGGAGAAATAGAGGGTCTCGATTTCTGCGGCGCTCAAAACGCCTTCCGGCACGAGCTGTCCATCAAGCAGTCTGAACAGCGAAAAGCCGCGTGTGAACAGGACATCCTTGGGCGTGACCTTCAGGTACAGTTGATCATAGTCCTCAATGGGTGAGGAAAATGCGGCTGAAAATAGAGCTTTCAACTCTGCCTTTGGCGATTGTTGATATTTTTGCTTCAACGCTGCATCAAGGATTTTGCCCAAGTCCTGAATAATATCTGGCGCAGGTTCAAGGGTGGCAGCTGTGCGTTTTTTGATCTCCGGATCCCAATTGTAAGAGCGTAAACTGGAACATGGGAACCTGTTGCCTGCAAAGTGGATCTCGCTGCGTACTCTGAAGAACTGATCACGGCTCTTGCCCAGAAAATAGGTTACAGGTTCTGAAGTGCACTTTCTGAGCTGGTTTGCAAGATCTTCGAACAACTGTGAAATCTGAGTGCGGGCTGTTTGTTCCTGGGGGGTGAGAGATGCATCTCTGCCCGGAAGGAACCAGTTTCTGATGGCACTGGACAGTCTTTCGATAGCGTTGATGTTGATGTCGGTAAAACCGGCCGATGGGGTTCCGGCTATCGTCATGGGGCCCCCCCTGTAGAGGTCATGCGGGAGCGCAACTTGCGCAAAGTGAAACAGAGATCCTTCATCCGGCAAATGCCAGATCTCGGCCTTGTAGTTATATCGATCCTGTCCGGTGGAGGCCGTCGGTTCTTTGATGGTCCGGCCACGAACCAGCCAGACGCCACCGTGAAACAAATAAACACCAAGCGCTGAAAACCCTCTCGATGAGAAAGCTTTTTCAGACAGTTCTCGCCAATCGGTTTTCTCCAGATCGCTGATGAGGTTTTGCATCCGTATTGGAAGTGGATTTTCGAAGGCTGCACCTACCTCAACCATCTCTTCGTCGGGCGTGCCGTGAACTGCTGAAGCTTTTTCGGATATTCCAACGAAATCCTGGACCTTCAGTTTCTCCATATTCGTCCGGTCATCGTTCTTGCCGAACTTGTGTAGTGCAGACCAATAGGAAGGGGCTGAGTGGTCCCCCTTTCTGGTATCAACCTGAACTTTGGCCCAATAGTCGCCGTGAATTCGACCGAGATCGCCGTGGGCAATGGCCGGTTCATTTCCCAGCTCGACAAGATTTCCACCAGCCTTGCGGACAATCTCGGCAAGCCTGTCCGCGGCATACGGATCAATCACGGTTTCTTCGATAAATCGTGGCATTTGATTTCTGTCTCAAGACCGGTGCTTCTGAAATTCTGCGGTCAAGCAAGAGCGTCTGTCTGAATTGAAAGCCTCCTGCGGGATTTCGATTTGGCTCCGGCAGGCCTTTCCTTCTCCCGTCGTCATATGCTTTCTTCCGTTTCCGGCTTACTCGCCAAAACAGATACGGCTTCCGAAAAATAGCTGTGTTCGATGAACAGCCAGTCCACATTATCGTCGCTTAGAAAACCGACTGGTCTTAGCAAACCGTCCTCTAGGCAAAAGGCTGAGTTGCTACGTAACAGGTTGATGTCGTTTTCTGCAATCATCAGGTGAAGATCGTCATGATCCTGCAGAGGGCAAGCAAATGCTTCTCCAAAGAGCTGTCTCCAGCCGCGTGATTCCAGGTAATCCAGCTGCTTGCCTATTTCCTGAACGATCTCCTGCACTCTGTCATCGGAGTCTTGAATTTGATGCGAATTCAGCGACGCGGGATATGGTGTGCTAACTCCCACCATGACAAACTGGTTGTCTTCAGACCGATAGAAACCATGGCCGAGCCACCTAACCTCGGGATTTGGATTCCTATCGGATTGCCCTGTCTTGATGGAAGAAAGCGTGATGGGCCCTGCTGTTTCAGAGCGCAGTTTTCCTGCAACTTTCAAAAGCAAGGCAGAGAGGTCCTGAAGGCTTTTGTATCGATCCGGTGTGGCGGCTGTGGGTGCCAAGGGAAAATACCAGTCGCGTGCCGCGCCATCCAGCTTGCTGATGGTCTTCGCATCGATGTCAACAAAACGGATTGGACGTGGATCGCCTATACCTGTCGTTGCATTTAGGACTTCTGCAAAATAGCTCAGTTCGCCGCCCATATTGCAATACCAGGCGTGGCCTTCATCGGCGCCGGAATAGTGCGTCTGTATCAGCCAAGTCCCACCGTTGATCAGGTATAGTCCCAGACCGAAACTGTCACGTAGCCCGAGTGCCTTTACCGACAAATCCCTCCAGGCGGTCTTTTCCAGGTCACTCAGCACATTGCGTACCGTTTTCAACTTCTTCCGGAGTGTCTCGGGCGTTTCTCTGAGCTGATTGGATTCGCCGGAAACGTAGTTTGCGCGCTCCGCGACATGGCCGGCACCACTGTCGAATTCCGGTGCTTGACCCGATCTGTAGCCGTTCAGATACGCATACCTGTAGAACTGGGAGGCCTCCCAGTAGCTGCGCCCAACCTGAACCGCGCACCAGTAGTCGTCATAACCTGCGTCATTGTATTTGTGCGGATAAGCGATGATCAGGATCGGTTCGTTGCCGAGCTGGTTCAACTCATCAGCAGCATTCAGGAGCAAATTTCCCAAGGCCGCAGCCGCGGCTGGATCCTTAATGTGATTGTTGGAGCTGTCTGGCATCTGGCTATCGCATAAATGAAAAGATTGTAGCCTTCGGCCATGGCCGAAGGCTATCGGATCGGCATGTCATCGGAAAAACATGAAGAATACAATGTGGAAGTGGGGCTTCAGATAATGTGTCCACTCCCGCGTCTCTGCAGCTCGAAACCTTCACTCTTCTGGCTGCAGACGCGCTTAACACCTTGCTTGTGTGTCCCTCAAAACGCCGCCGGATAGAGGCCGCCGTCCATGAGGATGTTCTGGCCGGTGATGTAGCCAGCGTGACGTGAACACAGGAAGGCGCAAGTCTGGCCGAATTCCTCTGCCGTGCCGAAGCGCCGGGCGGGGATCTCCGCCGTCTGGGCGGCGCGCACGTCTTCCACGCTCCGGCCGGACTGGCTGGCGGTCCGCTCGAAACCGCCCTTCAGCCGGTCGGTGTCCATCTTGCCGGGCAGGAGATTGTTGATGGTGATGCCGTGCGGCGCAAGCTGACGGCAGACACCGGCGAGAAAGGCTGTCAGGCCGGCCCGGGCGCCGCTGGAAAGATCCAGCCCCTCGATCGGCATCTTCACCGACATCGACGTGATGTTGACGATGCGGCCGAAGCCGCGAGCCTTCATGCCCGGCACCACGGCCTGGATCAGCTCCACGGGCGTCACGAAATTCTGGATTGCCCCTTCCAGCAGTGCCGCCCGGTCGAGTTCGCTGAAGTCCCTGCGCGGCGGGCCGCCATTGTTGTTGACGAGGATGTCCGGATCCGGACAGGCCGACAGCAGGGCGTCCTGGCCGGCCATGGTCGAGACATCCGCGACGACTGCGGTCACCGCGACGCCGAAACGGGTTTCCAGATCCGCCCTGGCGGCATCCAGAACGGCTTCGTTGCGCCCGTTGAGGACGATGTCGCAGCCCGCTTCCGCCAGTGCTTGCGCGCAGCCCCGGCCGAGGCCGCGGCTCGACGCGCAAATGATTGCTTTCCTGCCCTTGAGACCAAGGTCCATGGACGATCTCCTTCGAATTGTTTCGCGTCTATGTGGCCGCCGGCAGGAGACCCTGTCAAACCCTGTTACGGCGATTGCGGAACTGCTGCCGAGGAGATGCGGCATCCCCGCGATCGTCACGTCAAAGCATAAGGGAAAGCCTTGTCCCGCCCATTAAGGATGATCGGGGAAAACAACCGCAGATTAGGAAGACGGCTCATTTGTCATAATAGTGATACTTGAATCGCGTCTATAGCGCTCCAACGAGACATTGGAGAAGTGCTATGTCTACCGCAGAGGCATCGCGGCATTACCGGGCCTTGTTCATTTCGGACGTTCATCTGGGCACGCGCGGATGCCAGGCCGAGCTCTTGCTCGACTTTCTGAAGGACAACGATGCCGAGACGATTTACCTGGTCGGCGACATCGCCGACGGCTGGCGCCTGAAGCGCTCGTGGTACTGGCCGCAGCTGCATAACGACGTGGTGCAGAAGATCCTCCGCAAGGGCCGCAAGGGTGCGCGGGTGATCTATATTCCGGGCAATCACGACGAGTTTCTGCGCAATTTCCTCGGCACTCATTTCGGCGGCGTCGAGGTGACGGACAGCATCATTCACGAAGCGGCCAACGGAAAGCGCTATCTGGTGATCCACGGCGACCAGTTCGACGTGGTCATCCGCCACGCCAAGTGGCTCGCCTTCTTCGGCGACAAGGCTTATGTCACCGCGCTCAACATCAATACCGTTCTCAACGCCGTCCGCCGCCGTCTTGGCCTGACCTACTGGTCGCTGTCGGCCTGGGCGAAGCTGAAGGTGAAGAACGCAGTCAGCTTCATCGGCCGGTTCGAGGAAGCGCTCTCCGACGAAGCGCGCCGCCAGGGTGTGGACGGCGTCATCTGCGGGCATATTCATCATGCCGCCGATCGCGATATGAATGGTATTCACTACATCAATACCGGTGACTGGGTGGAAAGCTGCACTGCGGTTGCCGAGCACCACGATGGAACCTTTGAGGTGATCCGATGGGTGGACCACACGCAGGAAACACTCGTGCCGGCGAAATCCCGGGAAACTCCGGTCGCCGCATGAGCTCCATTCTGATTGTCACGGATGCCTGGCATCCCCAGATCAACGGTGTCGTTCGCTCTCTGGAACGCACGGCGGAAGAGCTGCAGGCCATCGGCGTACGCATGGAATTCCTGTCGCCACAGGAATTCAGAACGCTGCCCTGTCCAACCTATCCGGAAATCCGCCTCTCCCTGACCCATCGCGGCATCGTCCGACGCAAGATCGAGGACCGTGCCTGCGAGCACCTGCACATTGCCACGGAAGGTCCTTTGGGCCTGCTGGCGGCGAGCGTTGCGAAGAAGGCGGGCATTCCCTTCACCACCAGCTATCACACCCGGTTTCCGGAATACGTGTCGGCGCGGCTGCCCATACCGCTCACCTGGTCCTACAGCTGGCTGCGCCGCTTCCACAATGGGGGCAGCGGCTGCATGGTGGCGACACGTTCGCTGGAACAGGACCTGCGTGCCCGCGGCTTCACCAACCTGATGCGCTGGTCGCGCGGCGTCGATGAAGACCTCTTCCGGCCCTATGAAGGCTCGGTGCTGCCGGCCGATCTGCCGCGGCCGGTCTTCATGTATGTGGGCCGGGTGGCCATCGAGAAGAACATCAAGGCCTTTCTCGATCTGGACCTGCCCGGATCGAAGGTTGTGGTCGGTGGCGGACCACAGCTGGACAGCCTGCGCCGGGACTATCCGTCCGTGCATTTTACCGGCTCGAAGGTCGGCGAGGATCTCGCCCGGCATTATTCGGCCGGCGATGTCTTCGTCTTTCCCTCGCTCACCGACACCTTCGGCAACGTCATGCTGGAAGCGCTTGCCTGCGGCGTGCCGGTGGCCGCCTATCCGGTGATGGGACCTCTGGATGTCATCGGTGACACCGGCGCCGGTGTTCTTTCCGAGGACTTGAAGGAAGCTTGCGAGGCCGCGCTGGATATTCCGCGCGATCATTGCCGGGCAATTGCCATGAACTACACCTGGGCCGCCAGCGCCCGCCAGTTTCTCGACAATTGCATTGCCGCACGCGACATTTTCAACGCCCAGTCCGGCGCCGCCAGGGCGGCGGAGTGATCTGTTCAGGAGGATGATCCGGCCACGCTGCCGATTCTCCCCGTGAAGAGCCGCATTCTTTCCAAAATTGCCACCCGCACAAATTCCCGCTGGAATGGACCGCCCCGGTGTGAAAACACTTATGGCCTGAGAAAGCTGCCGTCCGGCAGCAAGTGGCCTCTCATGCCCTGTTGCATCCGAGTGGCGACGTGCGTTTGACGATGGAAGTGAGTTCCGATGACCGATCCCCAGCTTCAGCCCGTTCCGGCCGCCGATCCGGATCTTTCCGGCCTGGCCGTCACCTTTCAGGACATCGAGGCGGCAGCGGAGCGGATCCGCGGCGAGGCGGTGCTGACACCGGTGCTGCGCCATCCTCTGCTTGACGAAGTCACCGGCGCGACGGTGCTGATCAAGCCGGAGAACCTGCAAAAGAGCGGCTCGTTCAAGTTCCGCGGTGCCTTCAACTGCATCAGCCAGATCCCGGAAGCCGCAAGGTCCAGGGGCGTCGTCGCCTGTTCCTCCGGCAACCACGCGCAAGGGGTGGCGGCCAGCGCGCAGCTTCTCGGCATGCCGGCAACCATCGTCATGCCGGCCGATGCGCCGAAGATCAAGCTTGAGCGCACCCGCGGCTATGGCGCAAGGGTGGTGACCTATGACCGGGAAACGGAAGACCGCGACGGCATTGCTGCAAGCATCTGTGCCGAGACAGGGGCGACCTTTGTCCATCCCTACAACGATCCGGCGGTCATTGCCGGCCAGGGCACCGTCGGGCTGGAACTTGCCCGCCAGGCGGCGGATCTCGGGATCCGGCTGGACGATGTGCTGGCCTGCACGGGCGGCGGAGGCCTTTCCAGCGGCATTGCCCTGGCACTGGCGGAGACAACACCGGGCACCGTTTTCCACACCTGCGAACCGGCGCTCTTCGACGATTACAAGCGCTCGCTGGAAGCAGGAACGCCGCTTGCCAATGCGGTGAAGTCCGGCTCGATCTGCGATGCGCTCCTGTCCGAGTCGCCTGGCGATATCGGATTTTCAATCCTCAGCCGCCTGGCAGGCGAGGGGGCGACCGTGACGGACGAGGAAGCCCTTGCCGCCGTCGCCTTCGCGTTTACCGAATTGAAGCTGGTGGTGGAGCCGGGAGGGGCCGCCGCCCTGGCAGCGCTTCTTTCGGCAAAACTGCCGCTCAAGGGCCGCACCGTTGGCGTGGTTCTGACCGGTGGCAACATCGATCCACAGATGCTGATGACGGCGCTCGCCCGTTAACGCACCCATTGGAGCTGTCCCGTCAGAGCAGCGTCGAAGGCACGGTCAGCTCGATCCGGGACATGCCGGCGAGCCTCAAAGGCCAGGCGGAACAGTTTGGACGTCAGGCAGAGGCGTTTTTCGGGCGGATCCGGGCCGGGGTTTTGAGCGTTTCACGGTCAGGTCAGGCCACCTGGCGCCTGCGCCTCGACAGGCTTGCGTCCTGCAATACTGGCCAGCGCTTTGGCTTGACGCTTTATGCGCCGGTGGCGCGCAATCTGCGTGTCGGCGATGACGCCTATGAGAATGACGCTCCCCATGACTGCGAAGTTGAGCGAGGAGGGGATCCCCAGGAGATTGACCAGATTCTGGAGAACCTGCAGAAGAATGACACCCAGGACGACGCCGACAACCGATCCTTCGCCGCCGCGAAGCGAAAATCCTCCAAGAACCGCGGCTGCGATTGCATAGAGTTCGTAGAAATTGCCGTGGGAAGCCGGGTGGATGGAACGCGTGTACATGGCAAAGAAAATGGCGGAAAGGCCGGTGAGTACGGCACAGATGACATAGGCCGCAACGATCACCCGTCTTGTATTGATGCCTGTAAACCGCGCTGCTTCCTCATTCTTGCCAACTGCGAAAAGATGTCTGCCGAATACGGTCCGGTGAAGAACGAACCAGGCAATCACCGCAATGATCGTGAACGCGATTATCGAGTGGGGCACACCGTAAGTACGCCCTGAAATCAGCCATTCAAGAACCGGAAATTCGTCACCGAAGGAGAAGCCCGCGGTACCGTCCTTTGTGTAGAAACGTGCCACGCCGCGATAAATCAGCAGACCGCACAAGGTGACGATGAAAGGTTGCAGTTGCAGCCGCGTGATCAGCCAGCCGTGAATCATGCCGAAAATGGCGCCCAACATCAGGACGATCAGACAGGCGATGGGCCAGGGCACTCCCTGAACGACAATCAAGTCGACAAATATGACTCCAAGCAGCGCGATGAGGGATCCGACGGACAATTCGATGCCGGCCGTCACGATCACGAAAGCTTCGGCAAGGGAAAACAGTCCGAAGAGGCCGATGAGGTTGGCTGTGTTGGCCAGGTTGATCGGCGATAGAAACCTCGGATTGATGAAAGCAACGACCCCGCCAACGACTAGAACCAGCAGGGCCAGACCAATATCCTTCTTTTGCATTCGCTTTCCTCACCGATTATCCGACCGCAAGCCGGAGGATGTTCTCTTCCGTCAGTTGATCTGAATTCAAGATCCCCGTGACATGCCCCCGGCGCATGACCGCGACCCGGTCGGACACGCCGATGACTTCCTCCATGTCGCTCGAGATCATGAGAATGCCGACCCCTTCTCGTGCCAGCGCCTGCAGGAGATGGTAGACTTCAGCCTTGGCTCCGACATCGATGCCGCGCGTCGGTTCGTCGAAAATGATCACCTTCGGCTGCGTGGCGAGCCATTTTGCCAGCACCACCTTTTGCTGGTTTCCACCTGAAAGTTCTGCTGCGGCGCTGGAAACCGACCTGGTCTTGATGGCGAGGCGGACCTGCGAGGCTTGCGCGAGCGCTGTTTCGCGCTCCCTGTTGACCATGCCCCAGCGCGACAAGTTTTTCAGGCAAGGCAGGGCGATGTTCGCTGCGATCGGAAAATCCAGCAAAAGCCCCTGTTCCTTCCTGTTTTCAGGCACAAGCGACAGACCTGCGGAGATTGCCTCGGGAACGGAATGCGACTGCAGTTCTAAACCGTTGAGACGGATCGATCCGCTCGACAACGCGTCGACACCGAAGATTGCCCGCGCAAGCTCCGTTCTCCCGGCCCCGACCAGTCCGGCCACTCCAAGAATTTCACCCGCATGGAGATCGAGGTCGACGCTTGCTTCGGGATAGGTGGACGTGCGGGCACCACGCAGTGAGAGTATCGGTTCTCGAGTGCTATGCGCGGATTTTTCGTAGAATTGGCTGACGTCCCTGCCGACCATCATCCGCACCATCGCCTCCTTGCGGATCTGCGGTCCGACGAGTTCGCCGGCATTTCTGCCGTCACGTAGACACACGACCCTGTCTGCGACTTCTTCCACCTCGCTCAGGCGGTGGCTGATGAAAAGTATCGCTACGCCCTGGCTCCGCAGCTGCCGCATCACTTCCAGCAATCCTTCGGTTTCCGTCAGCGTCAAACTGGAGGTCGGCTCGTCGAGAATGACCAGCCGCGCGTTCATGGAAAGCGCTCTGGCGATTTCAAGCAGTTGCTGGTCGGCGAGCGAGAGACCGGCAACCGGATCGCCAGGACCGAAACGCGTTTTAAGAAGCTGCAGGATCGGTGCGACCTTGGCCTCCATCGCTTTCCGGTCGAGCATCCGAAACGGACCGGAAGTGATTTCGCGTCCAAGGAGAACGTTTCCGGTTACGTCCAGATTGGAAAACGGATTGAGTTCCTGATGAACGAAGGCAATCCCGTGCGTGCTGGCTTCAGCTGGCGTCAGGCTGTCAACACTCTTGCCGTCGATTATGATCTGGCCCCCGTCGGGCGGCGCCGTGCCGCCAAGCACCTTCATCAGGGTGGATTTGCCGGCCCCGTTCTCGCCAATCAGCCCGACGATTTCTCCACCCGAAATGTCGAGGTCGACATCCTGCAGGGCCACGACACCCGGGTAGACCTTCGTCACCTGGGAAAGCTCTAGCGAAATCTTCTGAAAACCGGGCGGCAAGGTTCTGAATCCTACAACTGGTCATTTTTGGCTGCGCGGGCCGCAAGATGCAGTCCGCGCAGCCGTCAGGCCGGCTTGGGAGAGCCCGACCCAGATCAGCGGATGCGCACCCGGAACCGGTTGAGCGTCCAAAAGCTGATCGATCTTCAAGTGGTAGAGCTTCTTAGGTTCGTTCTTGCGAACGCACGATGCTCTAGCCTTTGATCCGCGCCTTCAATTCGGCTTCGAACGGATCGACATTCGACGCGTCGATGACCTTCGTCGGGACAATGATCAAGCCGTCGGCCGGAATTTCGCTCTTGTCGCCTTCAAGGAACTTTGCCATCAGATGCATGCCCTGATAGCCCCACTGATAGGGGTCCTGAACGACGGTCCCGGCAAAGCTGCCTTCCCGGATGGCGCCGAGCGTAATCGGGTCTTCGTCAAAGGCGATGACGGTGATCTCGCCGAGTTTCCCCGCCGCCTGAAGGGCTTCGTAGATCTTGGGTGGATTGTATGAATAGAACCCGACCATGCAGTCGACTTCCGGATTGGCGGCCAGGACATCGTCGACATTCTGGCGGGCCTTTGGAAAGTCCACATCATCGCCGCGCACGTCGACGAGCTCGATGCCCGAGCCCTTCACCGTTTCACGGAAGCCGGCAATGCGCTCCTTGGCGTTGTCCGCTCCGAGAAACCCGACGAAACCCATGCAGGTGCCGCCGTTCGGCAGCGCCTTCTTGGCAATCTCGCCCGCTTGATTGCCGGCAAGCGTGTTCGACGAACCGAGATAGGCGATCCGGTCGCTTTCGGGCGCATCGCTGTCCGTGGTGAACAGGGGAATTTGCGCCGCAATCCGGTTGAAGGCGTCAATGGAAGTTTTCGGATCGACCGATGAGATCATGATGGCGTCCGTGCCGGCGGCCACAAGATCGTCCATCAATGCATTTTGAAGCGCAGCCGTTCCTTGGGCGGGGTAGCGGAACTGCAGGTCGTAACCGGGCAGTTCGGCCTGGGCCGCATTCACACCGGCTTCGGCCAGTTTCCAGAAATCGGAGGCCGCGTTCACGACGAACGCAAGCTGCGGTTTTTCCTGGGCCTGTGCTGAGGTCGCGACGACCGCGGCAAACGCCGCCAGGCAAAGTGTCTTCCTGAGTTTCATGTTTTCCTCCCTTTCACGCGTGCCGAGGGGGCATTCGTCACTAATATAAGTAATATTATTATCGTTAGACGTGGGGCGGCACTGGCGCCGGTTTACGGCGCCTGACCCGCCAAACATTCGGGTTAGTCTCGCTGCCAGTCTGTCAAATCTGCCTGGTCAGGCGATCAGGCCTTTCCAGGGGAACATTTCAGGCTCTCCGGAAAAGTGCCGCCGAACCCAATGCGAAAGTCCGGCGGCCAGGAGAGGTTCACAGATCAGTTGTTCGCACAAAAGCCGGGATCTTCCTGGTTACAGACATCCAGGCCCGTGTAGAGCGGATCCTCGACGCTTTCGCCGTTGATCAGCTGGATCATGACGTCGGGAGCCCGATAGCCCATTTCGAACGGACGTTGTCCGACCTGAGCATGACTTCTGCCGTCCCGGAACGCTTTGGTCTGTGGTGGCAAAGTGTCGCCCGCGATGATGATCAGATCCTTGGATTTCAACTTGTCCATGACCTGATCGGTCACCTGCGTATAGGCCTGCGGGGCGAACTGCGCCCATCCACCGATCAGGATGAAGGCATCCAGGTCCGGGTTGGCAATGAAGGTGTCGGCCATCTGCTGATTTGCAAGATCGGCCTGGTCGTTGGTGAAGACCGGGCAGCCGTCCACTTCGCTCCAGCCATTCTGGCCGCTCAGCCGGTCGATGCCTTTTTCACCGGAAGCCGTGTCCCGGAAGCCCTGTGCGCGGGCATTGATGTTGTCCGCCGCCACATTGCCGAGCTGCAGGCAGACGGTGCCGCCATCCGGCTTCAGCTTTGCGGCTTCCTCAGCCATCTTGACGCCCATCAGGTAGTTGTCGGTGCCCAGATACGTCTTGCGCAGATCCCGGTCATCCGCCAGGAAATCGGCATCGATGGTCATGACGGGAACGCTCGGCGCGATCTGACGGACACGATTGGCCATGGCCGGGGCGTTTGAGGGAGAAATCGCGATCGCCGCAACGCCGCGCGTCAGCAGATCATCCACGATCTGCACTTCGCCGGCTTCGTCGGCGGAAGAGGCGGGGCCGGTGTAGAGGCACTCGTATTCGCTGTTCGCGTTTTCCGACATCCACTTCTGGCAACCGAGATTTATCTGTTCGAAGAACGGGTTATCGAGACCTTTCACGACAATCGCGAGGGTTTTCTTGTCCTGCGCCGGCGCGGTGCCGACCTGAAGCGCCATCACGACCGCAGTCCCGAACATCAATAACTTGTGTCTCATGCGTATCACTCCCTTCTGTCCTTCAGGTCCCGGCGCGGATTACCCCGGGTACCAGATCATGCGGGGATCTTTTTCGTCCCTTCTATAGTTCCAGGCCCGGTCGATGAGGGCCTCGAGGTCCACCGACGGATTCCAGCCGAGCAATTGGCGCGCCTTCGAGTTGTCGAGCCAGTTGCTGTGCATGGGTGTCGGAATCTCGACGATCTTCAACGAACGGGTCTCGGCGAGGTGTCGAACAACGCGGGCGTAGTCGACCGGTTCGTTCATCGAAATGTTGAAGAGCTGTCCTTCTGCTTCCGGCGCGCCGAGGGCAGCCAGGATTGCGGAAACGAGGTCGTCCACATGGACGAAATTTCTCTTGAGCGGCTGCCCGGTGCGGTCCATCAGCAACGGGACGCAATTTCCGTCCGCATAGGTCCTGATTTCCTCTTCCGGCAGCAGCTCCGGCCACAGAGGGCCGCCGAACTGTTCGGGCCCGAAGGCAAGCGCATACCTGAAGTCGTCCTTCTCCATGATCCAGGGAGCGCGCAGGACGCAGCCGTTCAGGCCGTACTGATGCCGGTACTGCTCCAGCATCACCTCCTCCAGCACCTTCGTCAGCGCATAGCAGCCCGGATAGGCTTTCCGTTCAGAGCTTTCCGTGACCGGCCCTTCATACGGCTGAAAGGCATGGCCGACGGCACAATCGCCACTTATCAGAATGAATTGCCCGGGAGTTTCCCGCCGGCGGAATTCCTCCAGCAACACGAACATTCCCTTCACGGAAACATCCATTGCGAGATCGGGGGATTCCTTGACCGCAGCCATATGCACAACATGTGTCACGCCTGCCATGGCGGCAGCGACTGCTGCCGGATCGGCGATAGAGCCCTGAACGACTTCCAGACGCTCACCGCCCGGTATCATCCGGTTGTTGCAAAGCGCCACGACGCTCCATTCCCGGTATCGATCCGAGGACAGAAATTCCGGCAGAAAGTTTTGTCCAACTTTTCCGGAAGCGCCGGTAAGCAGCAATTTCATTCGTTCTCCCCTTGCGTTTATTAAATATTATTTATTAATATTAGTTAGTCAAGGATTGAAAAAGAACCGAATGGCGGTGTGCCATGCGGGCATCTACCGGGATCAGGCCGAACGCTGCCGTGCCGCGAACGCCTGAAATCGTCGGAGGAGGCAACACCGCGCCGGCTGGCCTGCGGGGAGGAGCAATTGCATGTCGAGGCTGCGGCTGACGGGAATCTCAAAGAGTTTTGGCGCAATCCAGGCCTTGAGCGATGTTTCGCTTGAAGTGGCGCCGGGCGAAGTGCTGGGGTTGATGGGGGACAATGGTGCCGGCAAGTCGACGCTTGTGAAAATCGTCGCCGGCAATTTCAGGCCGACGCACGGCTCGATCTCGATTGATGGCGCCCCGGTGGATTTTCACAAGCCGCGCGATGCGCAACGGCAGGGAATTGAAGTCGTCTATCAGGATCTGGCGCTTTGCGACAACCTGTCGGCTGCTTCGAATGTTTTTCTCGGCCGTGAGCCAAGGCGGTCCTTTGGCGGCATCCTGCTGCTCGACTATGCCACCATGCATCGCCGGTCGGCGGAACTCTTTTCAATCCTGAAATCCGAGACCCGCCCGCGGGACCTCGTCAAGCGGATGTCAGGCGGACAGCGCCAGGCTGTCGCCATCGCCAGAACGCTGCTGTCGAACGCAAAGATAGTGCTCATGGACGAACCGACCGCCGCCATCTCGGTGCGTCAGGTGGCGGAGGTCCTGGACCTGATCCACCGCCTCAGCGATCAGGGCATCAGCGTCGTCCTGATCAGCCATCGCATGCCGGATGTGTTTGCCGTCTGCAGCCGCATAGCCGTCTTGCGCAGGGGGCAGCTCGTCGCCAGCAAGCCGGCCAATGAAAGCTCCCCCGAAGAAGTGACCGGTCTGATCACCGGCGCTATCGAGACGGCGTGAGGAGGAGGACAAGATGACCACTCTTGAACAGGCAATCGGCCTCAGCCAGCACCGGTCCCCGGTTGCCCGGATCCTCAATTCCCAGATTTTCTGGGTATTTGCGGCAGCTGTTCTGGCGTGTCTTGCGCTGTCGCTCTTGACGGACTCGTTCGCCACGCAGCGCAATCTTTTCAACGTCACCCGCAATTTCGCTTTCGTCGGCCTCATCGCGATCGGCATGACGACGGTGATCGCCTCCGGCGGCATCGATCTGTCTGTCGGCTCGACGGTTGTGCTGGCAGCAATGGTCATCAGCGTGTTGATGTCGGCCGGCAGTCCGTTCTGGATCGCCGCACTGGCCGCGCTCGCCGCGGCGGCGATGGTGGGCTTCCTGAACGGTCTGCTGATTGCATATGTCGGGATGCCGCCATTCGTCGTGACCCTCGGCATGCTGTCGGCTGCCCGGTCACTCGCGATGGTGCTTTCGAACAACAAGATGATCTGGGAATTCGGTCCCGATCACGACCTGTTTCTATGGATCGGCGGCGGTTCGACACTCGGACTGCCGCATCCGATCTACGCGCTTGTCTTTCTTGCGGCCCTGATGAGCGTCGTCTTCCGCTGGACGAGATGGGGGCAGTACGTCTTCGCAATCGGCGGCAACGAGCAGGCGGCGACCCTGACCGGCATTCCGGTGAAGCGAATCAAGGTCTCGATTTACGTCTTTTCAGCGCTGACAGCAGGTGTTGCAGGCATTCTCATGGCCGGCTGGCTTGGCAGCGTGACGACAAATCTTGGCCAGGCGATGGAACTTACCGTGATCGCCGCCGCTGTTATCGGCGGCGCAAACCTTGCGGGCGGACAGGGAACGGCCCTTGGTGCGGTGATCGGGGCCCTGCTGATAGAAGTTATCCGGAACTCTCTGATTCTTCTCGGTATTTCGACCTTCTGGCAGGGAATGTTCATCGGTTGCTTCATCATCGTCGCAGTCGCATTCGACCGCATCCGGAATCTGGGTTCGAGCGACTGAAAACTCAGGAGTTCCAGATACCTGGCCGGGATCGGCAACCCTGGAATCGTTGCTTTTGCCGTTCAATGCGGATAGTCAATTCGCCGGCTTTACAGTCCATTTCTCAACGATGAGGAAACCCGAAATCAGATGACGAAAAAACGCCGGCTCGGAACAGATAGGCGTCCCACGATGATGGACGTTGCAGCGACAGCCGGAGTTTCCCAGGCGACGGTATCTCTCGTCCTGAACGGCAGTCCAGGGGCGAAGTTGAGCGACACAACCCGCATGCGGGTCAACGAAGCCGCAAAGGCGCTCGGCTATACGCTGGTGCGCCGCGGTCCAAGGACGGTTCTCGGAGACCGTTCCAACATTTTGTTCATTGCCGACGAGATCACGACCGATCCCTGGATGGCCCTGGCGTTCGAAGGCGTCAGGGACAAGGCATACGAATATGGCATCCATGTCAGCCTTGCGGTTAGCCACGGTGACGAAGAAACCGAAAGGATGATCCTTTCGCAGATGAGCCACATGCCAATGCTGGGCATCGTCTACGGAACTATCCTCACGCGCCGTGTGGACCTGTCTCCCGCCTTCGACGATCAGCACACCGTTCTTCTGAACTGCTACAGGACCGAGCGGGACCTGCCATCGGTCGTTCCGGGCGATGTCCTCGGCGGACGTGCCGCAACGGATCATCTCATCAACGCGGGATACCATCGTATCGCCCTCATCAACGGTCAGCAGGGCGTGGATGCCTCCAGGGACCGGCTAAAGGGGTATCGGCAGGCGCTTTCAAGCCATGACATCCCGTTCGACACCGATCTTGTGAAGCCTGGCAACTGGGAACCGCTTTCCGGCTACGAACATACCCATGCGCTGCTCGATCTTGAGACCCCGCCTGACGCCATTTTCTGCGCCAACGATCTGATGGCGCTCGGATGCTACGATGCGTTGAAGGAACGCGGCCTGCGGGTGCCCGAGGATATCGCCGTCATCGGCTTCGACAACCGCGAGATCTCCAAGAGCATGCACCCGCCGCTGTCGACGCTTTTGCTGCCGCATTACGAAATGGGTGAGATTGCCTTCGAATTGCTTCTCGACAATGCCAATGGTCGTCAAGCCGGACCCGCCCAGATCAAAGTTGAATGCCCTCTCGTCGAGCGAAACTCGGTCACGCCAATCGAGTGACCCTGTGCCGCTATGCCCCTTTGCAGGCAGAGTGAGGCAGTTGGGGGCAAGACTACTGCCTTGTCCCCCTCAGTCAGCTTCACCCGATTTTCTGCCCGGTCTTCGCCCAATCGCTCAGAAACTGGTCCAGGCCCTTGTCGGTCAGCGGGTGCTTGACCAGGGCCTTGAGGGTGGCGGCGGGGACAGTGGCGACGTCCGCGCCGATGAGGGCGGCTTCCTTCACGTGATTGACCGTGCGGATGGAGGCGGCAAGGATTTCTGTCCGGAAGCCGTAATTGTCGTAGATCTGCCGGATCTCGCGGATGAGATCCATGCCGTCGACGGCAACGTCATCCAGGCGGCCGATGAAGGGCGAGATGAAGGTGGCGCCCGCCTTGGCGGCCAAGAGGGCCTGGTTGGCGGAAAAGCACAAGGTGACGTTGGTCTGGAAGCCTTCGCCGGTCAGGGCCCGGCAGGCGCGGAGGCCGTCCAGGGTCAACGGCAGCTTGATGCAGATGTTCGGCGCGATCCTGGCGAGCGCCTTGCCCTCGCGGACCATGGCCTCGAACTCGGTCGCGGTCACTTCGGCCGAGACGGGACCTTCGACGATCGAGCAGATTTCCCGGGTCACCTCGGTGATGTCACGGCCTGATTTCAGGATCAGCGAAGGGTTGGTGGTGACGCCGTCGATCAGGCCGAGGCTGTTGAGGTCGCGGATTTCGGCGACATCCGCCGTGTCGACAAAGAATTTCATCTGTCTGTCCTTCTGGAAGAGGGGAGAAGCTGGACCGGGGGAGAACGCCGTCAGGCGCGAAGCTTTCGGCCGGTCGCCTGAAGCAGTTCGAACGCCTCGAAGCGCTTGTCGTGATAGGCCGCAGTCACGCCGCCGGTGGGCTCATAGGTTTCGCCTGCCGCCGACATTGCCGCCATCGCCGCCGGGATATCCGGCAGCAGGCCTGCGGCGACAGCCCCAAGCATGGCGGAACCGAGGAGGACCGGTTCCGGCGTTTTCGGTGCGGCGATGGTGAGACCTGTTGCATCCGCCAGAAGCCGGCGTACCAGCGGGCTCTGGCCGGCGCCGCCGCTCACCACGATCGTGTCGAGACGGATGCCCTTTGCGGCCTGGGCCGCGATGATCTGCCGAAGCCCATAGCCAAGGCCACAGATGCCCGCGATGTATAGCCGGACAAGCGACGCGGCAGACGTGTCCATGTCGAGCCCGGCGATCAGCGCCTTGGCCTCCGGATCGGCGAAGGGCGCCCGATTGCCGAGGAATTCCGGAACCACATGGAGGCCATCTGCGAGCCGTGCCGGATCGGTGCCCTTAGCCGTCATCCGGTCGGCTTCCGCCGCCAGCCACTGGCTGAGGCCGAGACCTTTCTCCTTGGCCATTCTCGCCGCTTCGGCAGATGCAGGATGAAAACGCACCAGATAGTCGATGGCGGCACCCGCTGCCGATTGCCCGGCCTCGTTCAGCCAAACGCCCGGAACCATGGCGGAAAAATAGGGGCCCCAGACCCCGGGGACGAAGGCGGGTGCTTCCGTTGTCGTCATGGTGCAGGCGGAGGTGCCGAAGACATAGGCCATGCGGCTGGTGGCCGAGCCCTCTGATCTCGCATCGCGCCAGCCGACGGTGCCGATGCCGCCCGCATGAGCATCGATCAGACCCGCTGCGACCGGGGTTCCGACGGGCAAGCCCAGTTCATCGGCAGCCTTGGCCGTCAATCCGGTTCCAAGCGCGGTTCCGGCATCGACAACACTCGAGCCGATCCGGGCAAAACCGTCTTCGCACAGTTCCGGCAGGCCGATGGTTTCAAAATAGCTGCCGTCCCAACGGCGCTCATGGCCGAGATAGGTCCATTTGCAGGTGACCGTGCAGATGGAGCGGGCGAGGCTGCCTGTGGCGCGCCAGGTGAGGAAGTCGGTGAGGTCGAAGAAGTTTTCGCCGGCCTTGAAGATGTCCGGGCTGTTCTCCTTCAGCCAGAGCAGCTTCGGTGTTTCCATTTCCGGCGAGATCTGGCTGCCGACATAGCGCAACACCTCATGGCCGGTGGCGTTGATCCTCTCGGCCTGATCGAGCGCCCGGTGATCCATCCAGACGATGATGTTGCGCTCCGGATGGGACGGGTCGCCGACAGGGAGAGGCTGCTCATCATGCCCGATCACCACCAGCGAGCAGGTGGCGTCCATGCCGATGCCGGCGACGTCCGCCGGATCGATGCCAGCCGCCCGGACGGCCTCGCGGACCGAAGCACAGACCGCCTGCCAGATATCGTCCGACGACTGTTCGTAAAGGTTCGGTCCCCGGTTGAAGAGGGCGATGTCGCGTTTTGCCGACGCAACCAGGCCGCCGGTCTCGTCAAAGAGCCCGGCCCTGGCACTGCCCGTTCCGACGTCGATACCGATCAGGTACTTGGACATGGCTTCAAAGGTCCACGCTTTGCGGCAGGATGACAAGATCGCGGATCGTGACGCCGCGCGGCCGGCTTAGCATGAAGAGAACCGCATCGGCGACTTCCCGCGGTTGCATCAGGCTGCCGTTGGCGAGTGCTTCTTCCATCTTGGCCTTGGGCCAGTCATCCAAGAGGGCCGTGACGACCGGGCCGGGGGCTACCGCGCCGACGCGGATGCCGTGCCCGGCCACCTGGCGGCGGACGGTGTGGACGAAGGCCTGGACGGCAAATTTCGAGGCCGTATAGATCGGCTCCCAGACCACCGGCACCAGTCCGGCTATGGAACTGGTGACGATGATGTCGCCGCTCTTGCGCTCCACCATGTGGGGCAGCACGGCGCGAATGGAGCGGAAGGCCGCGTTGATGTTGAGGTTCAGCATCCTGTCCCACTGGTCCGGGTCGCCGTCGACGACACTGCCGCCGACATAAGCGCCCGCATTGGCGTGGAAGATGTCGAGATGCCCGGTTTTCTCCACGATCCTGTCGATCATGCCGTCAACGGCGGGACCGTCCATCAGGTCGACGACGAGGGGAATGGCGTCGGGACCGAGCGTGGAACAGATCTGGGTGAGGCGGTCCTCGGCCCGGTCGATCAGGACGACCCGGCAGCCGGAGGCGATGAGGCTGCGGGCGCATTCCAGGCCGATCCCGGAGGCGGCGCCGGTGATCGCCGCGACCTTACCTTTCAGGTCTTCAGTCATGTGCAGGTTCCTAAAGTTGGTCTGAGGTCAGGCGCGGCCATGGGAAACACGGCTTTGGCGGGCAAGGCTGTCGACGATGACGGCAATGGCAAGCACGCAGCCGGTGATCATGTAGCGGAGTGACGAGGACATGTTCAGAAGCGTCAGTCCGTTCGAGATCGACTGGATGACGATGATGCCGAGAAGGGCCGACCAGGCAGAGCCACGTCCGCCGAAGAGGCTGGTACCGCCGATAACGGCTGCGGCGATGGCGTTGAGGTTGACGTCGCCGGTGCCCGCCTGCTGGCTGGCCGAAGCGAGCCGGGCCGAGGACAGCACCCCGCCGAGAGCCGCCAGAAGCGAGCACAGGGCAAAGGAGGTGAGGTAGGTGTAGGTGACGTTGATGCCGGCGCGCCGGGCAGCTTCGGCGTTGCCGCCGACGGCCTTCACCGAGCGGCCCCACCTGGTGCGGGTGAAGAGATAGTTCATGGCCACGACCAGCAGGGCGAAGAGGCCGAACATCCACGGCACGCCGCGGCCGAGATTGAGATAGAAGACGGCGGCCTCGAAGGCGAATGTCGTGACCAGCGCCTTGATGAGCAGGCCGCCGATCGAGCCGGCCGAAAGGTTCGCAGCCTGGCGCTGGAGACGGGTCTTGAAGCCCATCACCAGGATGGCGGCACCCGGCAGCAGCGCGACAAGATACGAGAACCAGTCCGGCATCATCATCAGTTGGCCGAAATTCACCATTGCCGAGCCGTAGGGCAGGTTGATGGATCCCGTGGAGCCGAGCATGTAGAGCTGCAGGCCGAGCAAGGCGAGCAGGCCAGCCAGCGTGGAGACGAAGCTCGGCATGCCGAGCTGGGTGCGCAGCAGCGCATAGACGGAGCCGATGACGGCACCGGTGCTGAGGGCTGCCAGAATGGCAAGGGGCAGCGGGACGCCCTGGTTGACCCAGAGCACGCCGATCAGCGCCGAGCCGACGCCGCTCATGGAGCCGACGGAGAGATCGATTTCCCCCAGCATCAGCACGCAGACGATGCCGAGCGAAATGACGCCGACGGTCGAGCAGTCGAACAGCAGGTTGACCAGGTTGTTCGGCGTCACGAAGAGCGGGTTGAGCGTGGTGAAGACGGTCCAGATGACGATGAGGCCGACGATAACGGGCAAGGAGCCGAGATCGCCCGCCTTTACACGGTCGATGAAGGCGCCGACGACGTCGCTGACACTGCTGGCATGCTTGACGCGCGTATCGCTGCGATCGAGCAGACGGGGTTCGGGGGCGGAACCGGTCATGGGAGTTTCCTTGTTCATGGCCTGCCTCAGTTTCCTGCGGCGGCAGCCCGCCGGCTGGCGCGGCGCGTGACGGCATTGTCTGTGGCGCCGGTGATGGCACCGACGAGTTCCTCGTTGGACGATTGCGGCGAGAAGACCCCGTTGTTGCGGCCGAGCCGCAGCACCACGATGCGGTCGGCGACGGCGCGCACGTCCTCCATGTTGTGGGAGATCATGATGACGCCGAGGCCCTTGTCGCGGACGCGCTCCACAAGGTTCAGCACTTCCGCCGTCTGGGCGACCCCAAGGGCTGCGGTCGGCTCGTCCAGCATGATGATCTTGGGGTTGAGCAGCAGCGAGCGGGCAATGGCGACGGTCTGGCGCTGACCGCCGGAGAGGGAGGCGATCGGCTCGCGCACGCTCGGGATCCGGGCTGCCAGCTCGTTCAGGAGCTCCCAGGCACGCACTTCCATGGCGACCTCGTCGAGGTGCCAGGGGCTGCGTTCCTGACCGAGGAAGATATTGGCGACGACGTCGAGGTTCTCGCAGAGCGCCAGGTCCTGGAAGACGGTGGCTATGCCCAGATGGAGGGCGTCGCTCGGACCGTGCATCGTCACCGGCTTGCCTTCGAAATGAATGCTGCCGGAAGACGGCGCATGGACGCCCGAAAGCACCTTGATCAGGGTCGATTTGCCCGCGCCGTTGTCGCCGACCAGGGCGACGACTTCGCCGGCATTGACGTCGAGATCGATGTCCGTCAGGGCGGACACGGCGCCGAAATTCTTGGAGATGCCCTTCAGGCTCAGGATCGGCTGGGCCGACGTGCCATTCGCGGCGGAAGTGTTGGGTAGGTCGGTCATCACGTCCGGCTCTTCGCTTGGTGTTTCCTCTGGTTGGCCGCCCGGCCCCCGAGATCGGGATATCGAGGGTCGAGCGGCCTGCTCGGGAGGAGGGGTTATTGAATGCCGAGTTCCTTGCAGCCCTCGGCATAGCGGCCCGTGCACAGTTCTTCCGCCGTATGGATGCCCATATCGATGATCTCTTCCTTCAGGTTCTGGCGTGTGACCACAGCCGGAACAAACAGCTCCGACGGGGTGTCGTAGAGCGAGGTCCAGGCCATCGGCGTTTCCCCGTTCAGAAACTGGACGGCGACCTTGGCTGCCGCCGCGGCGACGATTTCAGAAGGCTTGGAGATCGTGTTGTACTGGTCGCCCGCGATGATCAGCTGCAGGGCGGCGATGGTGGCGTCGTTGCCAGTGACCGGCGGCAGCGGATCGACGCCGGCGGCCTTCAGCGCGGCGATGGCGCCGCCGCCGGTGCCGTCATTGGCCGCCACGATGCCGATGATCTGATCGCCGAAGCGGGTGATCTGGCCGCTGGCCCATTCCTGTGCCTTGGGCGGGGCCCAGTCCGGCGTGTCGAATTCGGCAAGGGTCAGGTATTTGCCGGTCGCGATGCCCGCATGAATGCCCTTCTTGATAAGACCGGCGGCGGCATCCGTCGGCGAACCGTTGATCTGAAGCAGGCCGCCGGCATCCGGCGAGACGCCCTGTTCGGCCAGATGCGCAACCAGAGACTCCGCAATCGCCTTGCCGATGCCCTCGTTGTCGAAGGACACGTAATAGTCGGCGGTCTTGTCCGGGATCGGCCGGTCATAGGCGATGACCTTGATGCCCTGGCTCTGCGCGAGGGCGACGAGCGAGGCGGCCGCGCTGGAATCCACCGGATCGAGCACGATCACCTTGGCGCCCTGCGTGATCACCGAGTTGAACTGCTGCTGCTGGCGGGCGACATCCGCATCCGCGTTCTGGTAGATCACGGTGCAGTCCGGGCAGAGCTTTGCCATTTCGGCCTTGAAGCCCGGGAAATCGTGTTCCTCATAGCGTGTCGAGGCCTGGTCCGGCATCAGGAAGGCAACGGTGCCCGAGGCGGCCAGCGCGGCGGTTCCGTGCAACAGGACGGCTGCGAGGCCGGCCGCGCCGGCAAGGGTCTTGTAGGTGACGTTCATTTCAGTTCCTCCAGTGGATGATCGGTCGTCTCGCGTCCCTCCCGGGCGCGGTCGAAGACCGGTTGGTTTCCTGAAAGACCGCTGGTACTCTTCGGCGAGCAGGATCTGCTTCGCCCCGAACCCGGACGCACCGCCGCTGCAACGGCGCGCGCATCCGAAAGGGTTCGCGGCGGATATCGGGATCTCCCGGCCGCTTCGGTCCATGGGTGTTTCAGGACGATCTTGCTGACGCGCGGGGCTGCTTGTTGCACTCCGCGCGTTTGCGTTTGAGGCTCATTGTTCTCGGCGAGAGAGCAGGGCCTCCAAATTTTTCCGCGATCGGTGGTGTCGGTGCAGGTCTTCCCGTCAAACACCCGTCGATCTGTCGTTCTTTTCCTCCTCTTCCTCCCTGAATTCCTGTCCATTGCGGTCTCTGCCGCCTGTCTGCCCGCACCGAACCCGGTGCGGACATCAGTGGATCTTCTTGACGGTCTCTGTGCTGCTTGCGGCCACCTTTGCCGGCAGCGGCAAATCTTCTTCCGTGTCAGCCGCGCCGGACAGGTCGCGAACCGAGGCGCGTACGATCAGGCTGGCATTCAGCACGGTCGGCGTCGCCGGTGCCTTGCCATCCCCCTCGATGCGGGCCTGCAGCCGCTTCCAGGCAGTCTCGGCGATGTCGTCGACCGGTTGGCGAATGGCGGTAAGGCCGGTGTTGCGGGCGGACATCCAGGCGTAATCGTCGAAGGCGACGACGGAGGCCCGGCTCGGAATGTCGATGCGATGTTCGGCAAGCGCGGAAAGCACGCTCAAGGTCGTCACGTTGGTGAGCGCGATGATCGCCTCCGGCAGCGGATTGCGCTCCATCCAGTCAAGCAGCGTCCGGGTTCCCGCAGCAATGTCGGACCCGAGCTTGAGGATGGTCGGGCGCTGGCCCGTCTTTGCCTCGATGACCGACGCCGCGCCTTCCGTTCTTTCCACGATCGGCGGGTGGTTCAGGTCGGAAACGCCGATGGCGATGTTCCTGTGGCCCCGTTCCAGCAGGTGCCGGGCGGCGATCTCGCCCGCCTCGAAATTGTCGATGGTGACCGTGTCGGCAATGGCGTTCTTCGTGGCAACGCGGTCGACAAGAACCATCGGCAGGGATTTGCGAACTTCCTTCAGCTCCGCCGGGACGGCGCTGGAGCAGGGGACGGCAATCAAGCCTTCCGGCCGCCAGGACAGAAGCGCCTTCAGGCGCGAAGCCTCGACAGCACGGTCATTGTGGGAACTGGCGACGATGACGTCGTAGCCTTCCGCCGAAGCGGCGGTCTCCAGCTTTGAGACGATGGTGGCAAAGAAGGTGTCGGTCAGATCGGGCACCAGCACGGCGATGATGCGCGTGCGGCCCGAACGCAGCTGCGAGGCGGCCCGGTCGAGCTGATAGCCGAGCTCACGCGCAGCCTTGTGCACGCTTTCCTTCAGCTCATCATTGACGGGTTTGCGCCCGGAAAAGACGTTCGACACCGTCGCGATCGACACGCCCGCAAGCGCGGCAACTTCCTTGATGGACGGCTTTTTCCGGGACATCCGCAGCGCCTCCCAACGCTGTTAAACGTTTTACAGTTAAACGTTTAACAGAGAGGTTTCGGGAACGCAAGCTGGAATCGTTCCGGCTGTGTCGGTGAGGTTTAAAGGGCAGGGGAGATTTGCGGTGATGGGTGGAGCAGGTCATCGGGAGGATGTGGGCTGGGTAAAGGGGGGGGGCGGACCTACTGCGGTGGTCGGGGTAGGAAAGGGGCCGGGAGGAGACTGTCGGCTGCTGGTATCTGGCACAACAGAAGCCGACACTTTCTAGCACTGCCTTCGACTACTTGTCGTGGAGGCAAGTACTTCAAGCCACGAGTTTTTTACGGCCAGTTTTTTGGTCATTTACCGGAAAGGTTGTCCTTCCATTCCGCTCGTTGAATAATCGCGCGCAAATCAAGGCTCTGTTTGCCAAGTCATTTGATAGGTACGCGTTGGAACAAGCTCTCGACCGCGCAAATCAGCACGACCCTGGGTCAGACTGGCCATCCGGTCCTCTGTCAAGAGAAATCGAGAAGAGAGAACAGCCGCAATCCGCGCCCTGGCTGAGAGTACCCCTCCAGCGAATAGAGGACCTGAGCGATGCCGTGCTAGGCGCAGGGCTGGAGGCGATACAGTTTTCCCGCGCGCAAATGTCCGGAAGCCTCATCTTTCAGGAACGCGACGGTATCACCTATGGCTCGGGGCTGATAAAAGGAAAAGTGGGCTTGAAGGGCCCACTCTCACAGGACCAGATCACTTTCGGCATCGGACTTGATATCGCGCCAGGCACGAGCCACTGGCATTGCGAGTTGGGAACAGGAAATATTGGGCTTTTTCTTCCCGGTGACGAACACAATTCCATCTATGCGTCGGGGTCGCTCTACGCCACATTAAGCCTGTCCCAAGAGCGACTCGAAGCCTTGCTGGAAGCACGGGGGATCGTGCTGAACGACGTTTTCGCGCAGGGGACAGGTTTTCACGAACAACTCCTTGACCGGTTACCGATCACAAGGCTCGCACGATCGTTTGCCGACTTGCACTCGGCGAACAAAATGCAGCCGCGTGATACTCTCCTTCTTGGTCCGGAGCTTCTGGAACATGCGCTCGTAGCCTTTTCACGGCCACCCGTGCAAATCGTAGGGATATCAGCCGCTAGAAGCCACGGCCGAATTGTTGCAAAAGCGCGAGCCTATATCGACGCACACTTGCACCGTCCTTTGACGATTGAAAAAATTCAGGAGAATTCAGGAACTTCGCGCCGCACGCTTTATCGTGCCTTTGCCGACATTCTGGACGAGACGCCACAATCTTACACCAGAAAGCTACGGTTGCACCGCCTCCGGCAAGACCTGGCAAAACGAAGCGAAAGGCAGTGTACAATCGCTATTGTCGCCAATGATTGGGGCGTGACCGAACTCGGCCGGTTTGCAGGCTGGTATCGAAATCTTTTCGGAGAATTGCCATCCGAAACTCTCGCGCGCGGACACTAAGTATCTGTAATTAAAATTTTTTATAGATACTACATAAAATCCGGCGGATTGGCACAAATTGCATAGACGTGCTCGCCTCTGCATTGTAGTATTTCCCTACGTAATATACCTAAGAGGGAAAATGCGTATGAATCCGCCTGTTCAATCACCGCGGGAGGTGGGCGGTAGGACAGATTTTCGTTCGACCGCTGAGAGAAGCGGCCAATTTCAAAAAGTTTATTCCAACATATCGTGCCGCGAACAGGTCAGGTAGCACTGGGCCGGAGCAAAATAAGCGGCCGGACCTTGTGGTCCAGCTATCTGAGATCCGCACCAATTCTTTCGGTGAGACCTCCTGCCAATCACATCCAGTTCGCGCTTGTGCACCTGCAAAGACCGATATTCGGCATCGAATAGCAAAGGGAGATATCCGATGAAAAGAAGACATTCACTGCGTATTTTGACGTCCATTTCGGTCCTGGCACTTCTTGCCGGTAGCGCCTTGGCGCAAGAGACGCTGAATACCCGCATTGGCGAGCTGACCGTTGACGAGAGTGGTTATCTGACCGACGAAACCGTCCAGAAACTTTACGACGAGATGGATTTTCAGCGCGCATCCCAAGCCTATATCTGGGGTGTTCCGGCGGTCGGCCTGAATGAGTGGCGGCGTGCTCACTACAACGTCTTCGGCGGCAAGAGCGGTGAGATGCTGAATTATTTCGACTTCACCGAGAAGCTCGGAATTCTTACGCCGAACTTCACCACTCCGTATATCGCGACCTTCATCGACCTCAAGGAAACCGGGCCATTCGTCATCGAGGTCCCTGCCGGGCTGATCGCGGGCATGATCCTCGACAACTGGCAGCGGGTGCTTGCCGATCTGGGCGTCGTGGGGCCGGACATGGGCAAGGGCGGGAAATTCCTCATCATGCCGCCTGGATACGGACCGGTCGAAGCCGACGGCTATTTCGTTGTGCAGGCAACAAGCCGCGATGTGCTGGCCGGATTCCGTCTTCTGGGCGAAGACAAAGAGAAGGAAATCGCCAATCTGGTCCCGCAGATCAAAACCTATCCGTGGACGGTCGAGGGTACGGGCGCGCCTATGCCGGCGCGCGACGCCGGCGACAAGAAATGGAGCCAGATGCCACCGCACGGAATGGGATATTGGGACAACCTCAACGAGGTCATCCAGCGCAATCCCATCGACGAACGCGATCGGCTGGTACTTGCCCAGCTGAAGTTCCTCGGCATCGAACGAGGCAAACCGTTCAAGCCTGACGAACGGCAAACAAAGCTACTCGGCGACGGCGCGGTCGTCGGCGAGGCTATGGCAAGGGCCAACACTACTGACAAAAGGGTCGAACCGCCGTTCTGGGACGGCACCCACTGGAAACATGCACTGGTGGTTTCGGTCGACCAGAAAGCCGATACCTACGACCAGCTCGACGAGCGCGCCGCCTGGTTCTACGAGGCCGTGGTCATTTCCAAGGCGATGCTGACCCAGACACCGGGCGTCGGCCAGCGTTACATCGCCGCCTACAAGGATGCCGACGGCAACTGGCTATCGGGCAGCGACACCTACAAGCTGCACGTGCCGGCCAATCCGCCGGTCAAACAATTCTGGTCGGCAACCGCTTATGACGAAGCCACGCGCCAGATGGTGGTGACAGAGCAGGGCCGGCCGGACATCTCCTCGCGCAAGGACGACATCGTCAAGAACGAGGACGGCTCGATTGACGTCTATTTCGGCCCCGAGGCTCCGGAAGGGCACGAGACCAACTGGGTTCAGACCGAACCGGGCAAGGGCTGGTTTTCCTACTTCCGGTTCTACGCCCCGACCGAGGCGTTCTTCGACAAGTCCTGGGCATTGCCGGATTTCGAGAAGGTCAATTGAGACATTCTGGCCGCCGCAACTCCCAGGCGTGGCGGCCATAGAAATGCGAACGCCAAGCAACTTGCCAACACCTGACGAAAGCACCGACAATGCTGCCAAACATGTTCAAGAGATCCGTCGCCCTCACCACCGTCGCCGCCATTCTTGCGACCGGCACTTCGGCATTTTCCCAGGATACATCGCCCGTTCCGCCGCTGGTCGGCCAAATCAACAATGGTAACTGGCTTGCTCAGGACGAGGCGGAATCGCTTCTCGCCGAACTCTACTATCAGCGTGCCGTCCACGCTTACATGACCATGCTGCCGGCGCTCAACGTAATTGGCATGCGCGACGGCTCCGAGAAGACCTTCGGCTCGGGCTACAATGTCTTGCCGATCTGGAAGGACCGAATGGACAGTCGCACCTGGGTGCCAACGCCCAATGCGGATGTCATCTATTCGATGAACTACCTTGATCTCAAGGAAACTGGTCCTCTGGTGATCAAGGCACCGCCGAACGTCATCGGCATGTTCACCGATTTCTTCCAGCGCACCATCACGGATGTCGGAGCGATCGGGCCGGACCGGGCGCGCGGCGGGCTCTACCTCCTCCTGCCACCTGACTACCAGGGTCACGTTCCAGCGAGTTACTACGCGGTCCGGTCTTCGACCTATAACGTCTTCCTGTTTTTCCGGACCGTGATGGCGAAGGGCGACGGTGCGCCCGATCCCAAGCCGGCAGTGGCACTTGCCGAGACGACCCGGATCTACCCGCTCTGGGCAGAGGAAAAGAATATTCCGGCCATGGAATTTCCCAATGCCAGCGGCGTGCGTGTCAACATGATGTACCCGACCGATTTCGAATACTGGACCAAGCTGAAGGAATTCGTTGACTACGAGCCGGTGGGGGCAATCGATCCGGAACTGCGCGGTGTTCTTGCCAGCATTGGCATCGTCAAGGGCAAACCCTTCGAACCGAATGACTGGCAGCGCGAGCAGCTTGAAAAGGCGTTGGTCGATGCGCCGAAGATGATCCTCGCCTCGGCCCAGCTTGGACGCGAGGACGGGCGCAACAAATATTACGAAGACCGGCAATGGGAACGCGCCTGGGCAGGTGGTACGGCGGAGTGGATGCAGGAAAGCTATCTGGATCTCGGCGCGCGCTCACGTTTCTTCCAGTATGCCTACTCCTCCGCTCCCGCCATGGTGATGCGTACAACTGGAGCTGGGTCAAAGTATCCGTACACGATTCGAGACGCGGACGGGAATTTCCTCGACGGCGGCAACACCTACAAGCTTCATCTGCCAGCGAACGCACCAGCGGCGCTGTTCTGGGCGGTGACGGCCTACAACGTGACGGACGGAACGATGCCCGAGACGGAGCAACTGCTGCCGTCAACGAATGGTTATTACGACATTCCGAAGAATGAGGATGGCTCCATCGACATCTGGTTCGGCCCAGAGAAGCCGGATGGCATATCCGACCACGCCTTCATCCAAACCGTCCCCGGTCGCAATTTTGTCACCTGCCTGCGGCTCTACGGCGCTGAAGACGCTTTTTATGACCAGACATGGAAGCCAGACGATCTGGTCAAGGTCGAGTAGGACAATTGAAATGAAACCGAACCTGTCTTTTGCCTGTGCGGTTGCAGGACTTCTTACCTACCTCGTGCCTGCATCCGCCCAGGACGCCGATCTTGCCAAGAAGCTTTCCAATCCCGTTGCTTCCCTGATCAGCGTTCCGTTCCAATGGAACTACGATCACGGTTTCGGCCCGTCGGACGGCAGCAAGGTCACACTCAATATCCAGCCCGTTGTCCCGATCTCGATGACCCCGGACTGGAATATTATCTCAAGAACGATTTTCCCCGTAGTTTGGCAGAACGATATTGCCGGAAATTCGGGAACACAGTTTGGCCTCTCCGACACTGTTCAGAGCCTCTTTCTGTCTCCAGCAGAGCCGGGACCATCCGGCATCATCTGGGGTGTCGGACCGGCATTGCTTTTTCCAACCGGGACTGACGATCTGCTGAGCGCCCGTAAATGGGGAGCAGGCCCGACCGGTGTCGTGCTGAAACAGTCCGGCCCCTGGACCTACGGCGGTCTTGCCAACCACATCTGGTCCTATGCCGGACCGGACGGACAGCCCGACGTCAATGCCACGTTCCTTCAGCCGTTCCTGTCCTACACAACCAAGGACGCCTGGACGTTTACACTCAATTCGGAAAGCACCTACGACTGGACCTCGGACGAATGGTCCATTCCGATCAACGCAATGGTTTCCAAACTCGTCACCATCGACAATCAGCCCATCAGTTTCCAGGCAGGTGTGCGATACTATGCTGCCAGCTCCGACAACGGGCCCGAAGGGTTCGGCGCCCGGACGGCAGTAACTTTTCTGTTCCCGAAATAGCAGTCTTGCGCCGTGCTTCCCACAGGTAACGGTGCAACGGAAATCGCCCGATATCGTTCAAAGCCAGCGTTTTCAGTTGGAGGGTAAAATGTTGATTTTTTATAGGAATGCCTCTGTTCTCGCCTTAGCCGGTCTCCTGGTCTCGACTGGGCTGCCACCGGTCGCCATGGCGGCTGATGGTGCCGTTGACGAGGCAACGCAGACCGCCATCGACGCGGTTGCCGAAATGGGTGCACAGTTACGAGCGCTCAAAAGCTTCGGCATCCATGCGGACGTTGCCTATGACGACGTGATCGACGACGATGTGCTCGTCCAACGAAACGAACAGGTCACCATCTCCGTGCGGACACCGGATGGCCTCCGGGCAGAAATCGAGGGCGCAGACCTTCATCGAAGCATCACCTACGACGGACAGAAGGTGACGATCTACGGCGAAACGCTCGGCTACTATGCCCAGTTCGAAGCGCCCGCAACGATCCGCGAAACGCTGCAAAAAGCTGCCGAAAATCACGATCTTCAGCTTCCGCTGGTCGACCTGTTCTTCTGGGGAACCGGTGAAGACGACCTCGCCGATGTCGATGCGGCGACATTGGTCGGGCCGGCGAAAATCGGCGACCGCCTCTGCGATCAGTATGTCTTTTCCCAGGAGGATGTGAGCTGGCAGATATGGATCACCCAGGGAGACCGCAAGCTTCCCTGCAAGCTGGCCATCGTCGATCTGTCTCAGCCTGCAAAACCGCAATATTCAGCGGTCATCGAGCTGACGCCGGAAGCGGCCTTCGATCCGGCATTGTTCAGTTTCGTCCCGCCGGCGGCCGCCAAGAAGATCAGGATCTACACCGCGGACGCGGTTGACCAGTAACCCGGGAGGAGAAAAGATCATGCGCACATTCCTGATGTCAGTCCTGTCGGCGGCCCTGATTTATGGACTCGTTCCTGCAACAGTTCATCTCGCAAGCACCGAACAGGCGGAAGCCCGTGGAGGCGGTCACCGTGGCGGTGGGGGTGGCGGTGGACGCCACTCAGTCAACACGCGTCCAAGTGGAAACCATCACGCAGGAGCGAACCGGCCTGGCGGGGGCGGTGGCGGTGTCCAGCACAACGGCAACAACACAGTGGTGAAACGCAACAACACGGTGGTGAAACGCAACAACACGGTGGTGAAACGCAATGACGTCGATGTGAACGTCAACCGGAACACCAACATCAATGTCGACGGCCGCTACTATGACCGCGACTACCATCCGGTTGCCGCGGCAGCCGCCATCACCGCGACCGCTGTTGCAGTCGGAACGATCGTTGCATCGATACCGTCCGGCTGTTCCCAGGTAGAGGTTGACGGCATCGTCTACCAACAATGCGGAGACGTCTGGTATGCGCCGCAATACCAGGGCACGACGGTCAACTACATCGTGGTGAACCCACCAAGGTAATTAATAACGGAGCGTTGGCAGCCGGACCTTGAAAACCGGCTGCCAAGCCTGACGGCTAAATGAGCGTTTCCGCCACCATGCCGTCAACAGTCGAACTACTCCCGCGTGTGAAGATGTCAATCTAGGAATAGCAGTTTTCGGAGAGTTGATTTGGGCAATGGAACGTCCGGAATGGGGACGCACAGCAGACTTCCCGTTCCACCAACAAAAAAGGCGCCAAAACCGGCGCCTTTTTCATGTCTCGGATTTGAAAACCGTCAGTTGAAGAGGGCCTGACGCTCGGCTTCGGACAGGCGCTCCAGCGGATCGTCGCTGTCCTCGGCGGTTTCCTCGGTCATTTCCCACTCGGCGTCGGCGTCGGCTTCGGCTTCGTCCGCCACTTCGTTGTCGAAGAGGCGTTCGATGGCGGCTTCGTCCAGGGTAGCGTCCGGGTCGAGGCTGTCGAAGTCGTCGGCGGCAGCTTCCGTTTCGTTTTCGGCTTCCACTGCCGGGGCAGAGGCGAACATGTCGTCGATGGCGGCTGCGTCCATCGGCTCGTCGCCGCCGGCCATGATGGCGTCGATGTCGACTTCTTCGGTCTCGCCTTCATCGTCATCACCGGCGGGAGCGGAGGCGAACATGTCGTCGATGGCAGCTGCGTCCATCGGCTCACTGGCGCCGGCCATGATGGCGTCGATGTCGTCGTCGCTGGCGTGGACCGGCTCGGCAGCGGCGGGGGCTGCAACCTCCGCCTTGGTATCCTTCAGTGCGGCGTTGAAGACATCGTCGCTGACGGACATCAGTTCGTCGACGTTGTTCTGGGAAACGCCGCCGCCTGCGAGTTGCGGGCCGTTGAGGAGATGGGCATCCGGGCGGCTGTCGACCGGACCGGCGGTTGCTTCCGCTTCCAGTTCCTCGATGCCCCAGATGTTGATCATCAGGTTGATGCGGCTTTCCAGGTAACGCAGCACCTGCACCACCTTGTTGGTGCGCTGGCCAGTCAGGTCCTGGAAGGAGCAGGCCATGAAGATCTCGGTCGCCTTGGCGTCGATATCGTCGCAGACCGCGTCGTCGGCACCGTTCTCGCGCAGCACCCAGGCCTTTTCCTGGATCTGCTCGGCAGCTTCCAGGATCGACTGGGTCGCGCCTTCGGTCTGGGTGACGATGGCGTCGAGTTCATGCGAGGCATCGACGAAGCGGTTGCTTTCCTCGCCCTCGGCCTTGATATTGGCGATCTCCGCCTTGGTGCGCTCGATGGCTTCGTGCATATCGGCGATATCGAGGCGAATCTTGTCGAGATCCGGCACCTTGCGCTGCCGGGTCATCATTTTCTCAAGCCGGCCAATCGCCGTCAGGATCTCGGTCGTTTCCGGGGTCTTGTGACGATTGAGGAATTCTTTCAGAAACCGACGCCCGCGATCGGATTCCATCAGGGTCTGTTCGAGAGTCTGATATTCGGCTTCGCCGATCAGCTCCGGTTCTTCCTGTACTGCTTCCGCTTTCATGTGGACGCGAATCTCAACTTGCCTAAGGGTCGTTTGTTGCCTTAAACCGACAACTTCTTTTCCAAGGTAAGGCGAAAATCGTTAACATCCTTTTTAGCGCCTTATCCGTGCGGACTTTCATGGCATTCAACCTCAGGGTCTGAGCTCACAAATGAAGGCGAAATGGTTTGAGGCGCACTGGTCTTCATCAAGGAGCGAAAGCGCCGGAAATGCGGTTCATTTTCAAACCTTTCGCGGCGCGGAGGAGGATCAATCCGGTCCAATCCAAAGGACATGGAAATGGCTTTCCCCCGCTTCGTCAGCATGCTCGACCGGGCAGGGAGCCCGCGCCGTGCACGCTTCCTGACGGTATTTCGCCATTTTCCATGCCATTTCGTCTTCCTTTATGAGTTCAAGCCCTAGCCCCCTCAGCGTCCGTGTCTCGGGCCTCTTCGCCAGCCATTTCTTCGGCGTTGGCCTGTTTCTGCCGTTTTTTCCGGTGGTGCTGGGGTTCCGCGGGCTAAGTGCAGCCGAAATCGGATTTGTTCTGGGGATAGGCACGATCGCCCGCATCGCGGCCAGTCCGCTCCTGTCGAATCTGTCCGACCGCACGGGCCAAAGACGTCTTTCGATCCTCATCTATTCGCTGGCGGCCGCTGTCTTTATCGCCCTCTATTTCCTGCCCTTCGGTCTGGTGTTCCTGGCCGTCATGGTCGTCGGCTACATGGTGATGAACGCGCCCGTGGTGCCGCTCAGCGATGCCTATGCGCTGGATGTCCAGCGCAACACGGGTGCGGATTATGCCCGCATGCGGCTTTGGGGATCGGCCGGGTTCGTTGCCGCCAGCGTGGTCGGCGGCGCGCTGGCGTCGGAAGGGACCTCGTGGCTGCTGGTGGTTGCCGTCGGTCTTGCGTCGCTGGCAACGGGTGCGGTCGCCATGTCGCTGCCGCGGCAAAAACGGGGCGCGAAGCCTTCCGGGGACGATCTGGCCGCTGGGACAGACACCGAAGCGGACGGGAATACGCCGTTCCGCAGCTTGTGGTTCTGGCCGTTGCTGGTCGTGCTTGGCCTCTACCAGGCCAGCCATTCGGCCTTCTACGGTTTCGGCACGCTCTACTGGCAGGCGATGAAGGTGCCGGACTTTGCCATCGGCCTGCTCTGGGCCACCGGCGTATCCGCAGAGATCGCCCTTTTCACAATTGCCGGCAAGCTGGCGCAGCGGTTCGACCCGCCGCTCTTTCTGCTGGTGGCCGGGGCGGCGGCAACAGTGCGCTGGCTGCTCTTTCCCTTCGCCGATTCCATTCCCGCCATGGCGGCCCTCCAGACCTTGCACGGGCTGTCCTTCGGCGCGGCGCATCTTGGGGCAGTTGCGATCCTGGCGCGGATCGTGCCGAGCCGCTGGGCCGGAACCGGGCAGGGGCTGCTCGCCACTTCCGTCGGCATCCAAATGGCCATCGGCCTCAGCCTCTCCGGTGCGCTCTACGAGATCAACCCGGACTGGCCATTCTATGTGATGGCGGTGGTTGCCGCCATCGGCACGCTGCTGACGCTGGCCATGACACCGATGCTGCGGCGGCGGATGGGCTGAGGCGGAAGGGGAATTCACCCACCCACAAACCTCATCCTGAGGAGGCGCACCAGCGCCGTCTCGAAGGATCGGCCCCTTGTTTAAGAATTCTCAGCCGATCCTTCGAGACGGGCCTGGCGGCCCTCCTCAGGATGAGGTGGTGTGTGTGGACTGGCTTTGACGAATAGGCCTTCGCGAATTTGACAGAACAGGAGGTCACAGCAAACGGAAGCGTGCGATCCTTAGGATATGAAGCCAAAAAATCAGTTTCAATTGTTGTTGTGTCGTCCAGGAAAGCTGTTACAAGAAATCAGAAAATTTTCTTCTGATAAATATTGCTCTCCTGATCCCTTTATTCCAACATTGAACATCCTAAAACTGTGGCTGTCTGATATTTCGTTGGTGGGGAGGAGTAAATAGGTGATAGGTATTTCATAAATGTTTGTTTGTAAGATCGTCTGAGCTGAATCCAATGATGGAATTCGAACAGCAAGCCTTCGGGTGCCTGCGAGGTTTTCTGTAAGGAAGGCGTTTTCTTTGTTTTCCATTGCGATCAATGAAAACACGAACGGCCATCCACGGATTGGGACGCAGTCCTTGTTTTCATTGCAAGCTTGGCGCGGATAACAGTACCAGGGCGGCGGACCGGGCGGCATTCTCGCGTATGCTGGTAACGCAAGAAAAACCAAAAGAAATGCAAGAAATCTCATTGCAGGGGCTATGACCGTTTCTAGGCAGCGAACATCTAACTTCAACATATTCGAAAGAGCGGGGCTTTGAAATGGACGTTCTCAGCCACACAAGAGCCTCATCCTGAGGAGGCGCGCCAGCGCCGTCTCGAAGGATCGGCCCCTTGTTTCAGAGTTCTCAGCCGATCCTTCGAGACGGGCCTGGCGGCCCTCCTCAGGATGAGGTGGTGTGTGTGGACTGGCTTTGACGAAAACGCATCATGGTCGCGAGGGTCGCGGCATATGCCCCTCTCCCCCCTTGAGGGGGAGATGTCTCCGCCAGGAGACAGAGGGGGGGCAGCCCATCGGTATTGTTCGGCATTGCCGGTTAAAGCGGAGAGATTTCACCCCCCTCTGTCCGGTTCCCGGACATCTCCCCCTCAAGGGGGGAGAGGGGAACAAGCGGCAAGGGCGGTGCCGAGACCTTGGCTCAGAAAGCGGGAAAGTCACCGAACCTGCCGATTTAGGCGACCTCCCGAATGTGGTGCCGGATTGGGAGTACCCTCTACCCCCACAGCTCCGGAAGCGGCGGGTAAAGTGTGCTGCCTTCAAAGCGCAGGCCCGGGGAGCGGTCTTTTGCTAACAGCAATGGTCCGTCGAGGTCGGTGTAATCCGCGCCCTGCGCGATCAGCACCGCCGGGGCCATGGCGAGCGACGTGCCGAGCATGCAGCCGACCATGATCTTGAGGTTCTGGGCGCGGGCTTCCTCATAGAGCTTCAGCGCCGCAGTCAGGCCGCCGGCCTTGTCGAGCTTGATGTTGACCGCGTCGTATTTTTCTTTCAGGCCATCGATGCTCTTGCCCGGATGCAGGCTTTCGTCTGCGCAGAGCGCGACCTTTCGGGAAAGGCCTTTCAGGCGGTCGTCGGCCTTTGAGGGCAGCGGCTGCTCGATGAGGGCAACGCCGGCGGCCTCGCAGGCGGCCATGTTGGCGTCAAAGCAACTGTCGTCCCAGGCTTCGTTGGCATCGACGATCAGCGTGCTGTCGGGAGCTGCCTTGCGCACGGCGGCAATGCGTGAATCGTCACCGGGGCCGCCCAGCTTGATCTTCAACAGCGGACGGTGAGCGGCGGCGCGGGTCTTTTCGGCCATCATCTCAGGTGTGTCGACACTGATGGTGAAGGCGGTGGTCAGCGGTCTCAAGGTGCCCACGCCGGCAAGCTCGGCGGCGGATTTTCGGGTGCGCTTGGCTTCCAGGTCCCAGAGGGCACAGTCGACGGCGTTGCGTGCGGCTCCTGCCGGCATTGCCTCCTGCAGCTGCGCGCGCGACAGGCCGCCTTTCAGGAGCGGCGCGATCTCCTCGATCAGCACCTGCACGCTTTCCAGCGATTCGCCATAGCGCGGATAGGGCACGCACTCGCCCCGGCCCCTGTGGGTGCCGTCGTCAAGCGTGACGACGACAACCTTGGCATGGGTTCGGGTCTCGCGGGAGATCTTGAAACCGCCCGCGATCTCGAAGCTTTCGGCTTCGATGCCGACGTCAAGGCTCATGGCGCACCGAATTCGGCGGAGACCTTGTCGACGATGGCTTCCATGCCGTAGCGGACCGGATCGGTTGCCGGCAGACCGTGTTTCTCGCCGACCTTGGCGAGATAGGCGAGCGCCTCGTCATCGTCGAGCGCGGCTGTGTTGATGGCGATGCCGACGCAGCGGATATCCGGATTGGTGAGCTTGCCGCAGGCGATCGTCATGTCGATGACCTGCTGGATGGTCGGCAACGGGGTTTCGACGCCGCGCATCTTCGTGCGGGTCGGTTCGTGGCAGACGATGAAGCCGTCCGGCTGGGAGCCGTGCAACAGGCCGAGCGTGACGCCCGCAAAGGACGGATGGAAGAGCGAGCCCTGGCCCTCGATTATCTGCCAGTGATCGGCATCGGTTTCCGGCGACAGCCACTCGGCGGCACCGGAGATGAAGTCGGCGATTACCGCGTCGAGTGCCGCGCCACGGCCGGAAATGAAGACCCCGGTCTGGCCTGTGGCGCAGAACGAACTCGTGTAGCCGCGCTCGTTCATGGCCTTGTCCATGGCAAGGGCGGTGTATTTCTTGCCGACGGAGCAATCGGTGCCGACCGCAAGGATACGCTTGCCCTGGCGCTTGGTGCCCTTGCCCGTGGCAAAGGTCATCGTGGAGTGGCGTACGTCATGCAGCTGACGGCCGTTGCGCTCGGCCGCTTCCTTGATGGCCGGAATGCTTGCAAGGCGCACATGCAGGCCCGAGGCCACATCCATGCCGGCGTCGAGCGCCTCGACGACGGATTCCACCCAATGATCCGGCAGACGGCCGCCTGCGTTGACGGAGCCGATGATGAAGGTCTTCGCACCGGCGCCGGCCCCGTCGGCAATCGTCATGTCCGGCAGGCCGGTATCGGCCGCGCATCCGGGCAGCCGCACCTGTCCGAGGCACCAGTCCTCACGCCAGTCGACAATGCCGATGGCGGTCTTGGCCGCAAGGGCATCGGGAACGTCACCGAGGAACAACAGGTAGGGACGGGCAATTTCCATGGCAAAGCTTTCAAGTGGCTGCGGTTGAGGTCCAGGGTCAGGCGCATTGATGGCAAACGCATTGACGGTTGGAATTGAAGTTCTCCTTCAGGTATACGGGGGATGGTGAACCAGCGGCAAGAGGGCAGCCAGCCGGAATGGCATTCTTGGAAAAAAACATTGCACCGGCGATGGTCCTGGAGGCGGAAGGGGCCGAGCATCAGTTCCTGGCCCTGTCCGGAGACTGGACCGTGAACACCGTTGGCGATGCGGAAAAGCAGCTCGCCAATCTCGCCGTCGGCAAGACCAAGCTCACCTGTATCGATGTTTCCAGGATCGAGCATCTGGACACAAGCGGCGCCTGGCTGATCCACCGCACCCGCGGCCGGCTGGAATTCCAGGGACGCAAGGTCGGCCTCACCGGTGTCACATCTGTCCGGCAGACGCTCTTTGACGAAATCGAGCGCCACCATCCGCCCCGTTACAAGCCGGACCGGAACTCCTTTTCCATTGCAGGCTTTCTGGAAGCGGTCGGCCGCCAGATGGTGGATATCTGGCAGGACGCGCTGGCGATGCTGCACATTCTGGGCTCGCTCGGACTGGTGCTGTCGACGGTATTGCTTCAGCCCAAGCGCCTGCGTTCCGTCTCCATCGCCGTCCAGTTCGACCGCAGTTGCATCGGCGCCATTCCGATCGTCGCCCTGATGAGTTTTCTCATCGGTGCGATCATTTCCCAGCAGGGCGGCTTTTACCTGAAGCAGTTCGGCGCGGATATCTTCGTGGTCGATCTCGCCGGCATTCTGGTTCTGCGGGAGATCGGCGTCATCCTGACGGCGATCATGGTTGCGGGCCGGTCCGGATCGGCCTTCACGGCCGAACTCGGTGCCATGCGCATGCAGGAGGAAGTGGACGCCCTGCATGTGATCGGCCTCAGCGTCACGGAAGTTCTCGTACTGCCGCGCATCCTGGCGCTCATGATCGCGCTGCCCATCCTGACGTTCGTTTCCGACATGGCGGCACTCTTCGGTTCGGGGATCGTCACCTGGGCTTATCTCGACATTCCACCGGCCGCCTTCCTGACGCAACTACAGGCGGCGATCACCATCGATACGCTCGTGGTGGGGATCGTCAAGGCGCCCTTCATGGCGCTGATCGTCGGCCTCATTGCCTGCGTGGAAGGGCTGAAAGTGGAAGGATCGTCGGAATCCCTCGGCCGTCACACCACCATGTCCGTGGTCAAGGCGATCTTCCTCGTCATCGTCGTTGACGGTTTTTTCGCCATGTTCTTCGCGGCAATCGGGGTATAAGCGAAGAGATGGCGCTGAGCGATATACAGACAGGTTCAGGGACTGACGGCACGGCGCAAGCGGGTTCGGCCCCGGCGACGAGCGAGAAGGACGACAACGTCCTTTCCGTGCGCGGCATCACCGTCGGCTTCGGTTCCAAGATCGTACTGCAGGATCTCGATCTCGACGTGCGCCGGGGGGAAGTGCTTGGCTTTGTCGGTGGTTCGGGCATGGGCAAATCGGTGCTGATGCGCACGATCCTGGGCCTGACGCCGAAACGTGCCGGAAAGATCTCGGTTTTCGGGTATGACCTGTCGACCGCAACAGCGAAGGAACGCCGGGCCATCGAGCGCCGCTGGGGTGTCCTGTTCCAGCAGGGAGCGCTGTTCTCCTCGCTCACCGTGAAGCAGAACATCCAGGTGCCCATGCGCGAACATCTGAAGCTGTCGCCGCAGCTGATGGACGAACTCGCGACCTTGAAACTCGAGCTTGTCGGTCTGCCCCAGGATGCCGCTGACAAGCTGCCGTCAGAGCTTTCCGGCGGCATGATCAAGCGCGCCAGCCTGGCGCGTGCCCTTGCACTCGATCCGGATTTGGTGTTTCTGGACGAGCCGACATCCGGTCTCGATCCGATCGGGGCTGCGGCTTTTGATTCGCTGATTGCAAATCTCAGTTCGACCCTCGGACTGACCGTCTATATGGTCACCCACGATCTCGACAGTCTGCATTCCATCTGTGATCGTATTGCTGTTCTTGGGAAAAAGCGTGTTCTGGCCATCGGAACACTGGACGACATGATGAAAAATGACGATCCCTGGATTAAGTCTTATTTCCGGGGTGAGCGGGCCCTGCGCCGAGTATAGGTTGGAGTGAATGGAAACCCGAGCGAACTACATCCTGATCGGTGCCTTCATGGTCGCGATCCTGGTCGGAGCGTTCGGCTTTGTTTATTGGCTCGCCGTCACCGCGGAATCCAGGCAGAACGTGGTGGTGAAGATCATCTATCCGGGGCCGGTCACCGGTCTGCCGGTCGGTGGACAGGTGCTGTTCAACGGCATCAAGGTCGGTGACGTCAAGTCGCTGGATTTTGCCCCAGACGATCCGACCAAGGTGGTGGCGACCGTCGGCATCAAGCCTTCGACGCCGCTGCGCGAGGACACCAAGGCGACGCTGAATTTCACCGGACTGACGGGTGTCGCCTATGTGGACATGACGGGTGGTACTTCCGATTCGCCGCTGCTGCTCGGTCGCGACGATGCCCAGGTGCCCGTCATCTACGCCGAGCGCTCCTTCTTTGACGACATTGTCGATGGTGCGCGTGACGTTCTGAAACGCGCGGATTCGACCATGAAGACGGTCGAGGATGTGCTGAAGGAGAACCAGCCGGCGATCCGGAAGATCGTCAGCAACGCCGAGACCTTCTCAGATGCGCTTGCGGCCAATTCGGACGGCGTAAAGGATTTCATGGCCAGCATCGGCAAGGCGTCTGACGCCTTTTCCAGTCTGGCCGCCCGGATGGAAACCCTGGTCGAACAGGGCGAACGGCTGCTTGCGGCGGTGCCGAGCGACAAGGTCACGGCCATTGTCGACGATCTGTCCAAATTCTCCAACAGCCTTGGCAAGGCGAGCGACGATATCGACCTTCTGATGGCCGACGCCCAGAGCGCCGCGAAGGAGCTGCAGACCTTCACCGAGAACCTGAACACGGGTCTCGACAACGTTCACAAGATCGTCGATGCCATCAAGCCCGAGGACGTGGAGAACGTCATGAAGGGGGCGGCGGCACTCGGCGACGTTCTGGAAAAGCGGACCGGCGATATCGACAAGCTGATCGTCTCGACCAGCGAGACCATGCAGAACGTCAGGTCCATCGTTGCCTCCCTGCAGGAGGAAGAGGGCACGATCAGGGAAATCATCGAAGGCGGGCGTCAGGTCGTCGTCAAGGTGGATGCGATCATGACCCGCGGCGTGGAGATTGCTACCGCTATCGATCCGTTGAAGGTGGAAAGCGTGGTGGCTTCGGTGGGGACGTTCACCGACGGCCTCAATGCGTCGCTTGAGAAAGTGGATGCGCTCGTGGCCAGTGTCGATCCTGAGAAGGTCGGCAAGGCGGTCGACAATGTCACCAGCATCATCGACAACTTCAACAATCAGCAGAGTCAGATCAACGAGATCATCGCCTCCACCAAGTCCACCGTGCAGAACTTCGAGGCGGTGTCGGCGACGGTGCGCGGCCAGGACGACCGGATCGCCGTGCTGATCACCGATGTTCAGGCGGCAGCCGAACGGTTCGCAACGACGCTGCAAACCGCCAATGACCTGATGAAGGCCGTGGACCCTGAAAAGGTCGCCAATATCGTCGGCTCGGTCGAGACGGCAGCGTCGGAACTGGCCAACAACGAGGACGGCATTCCGGCCATCCTGCAGAGCGCGCGCCAGGCCGCCGACAATGTACAGAAGATGACGGCGGATCTTTCCAAGCGCACGCCGGATGTCGACCAGATCATCTCCGACGCCAAGCAGATGACCGCGACGCTGAATTCCACTTCCGTGCGCGTCGAAAGCCTGGTTGAGAAGGTCTCCACCATGGTCGATGGCGACGGCGAAGGCCTGATCAAGGAAGCAACGCTTGCCGCGGCAGCCATCCGCAAGGTTGCGGTCGCCTTCGAAAGCCGGGCGGATTCCATCGCCGGCGGGCTTTCCAAGTTCGCAACGCAGGGCTCGGCCGATTTCGCGGCGGCGCTCGGTCAGCTCAACCGGACGCTGATTTCTATCCAGCGCGCGGTGGAAAGCTTTGAACGCAGCCCCAATCGTGTGATCTTCGGCGGCGAGGATGTACCGACCTATTCCGGCGGCCGGCGGCGGTAAGAATGTGCAAAGGCAGAGGTAAATGACGAAGGCAACCACAGACATGACCCGCCGGGGCGTCCTGACCGCTCTCGGGCTCGGTGTGCTGGTTTCCGGCTGCGCCAGCACCGCGCCGTCTGCCTATTACAGCATTAGCGCGGCCGATGTCGGCGGTCTTCAGGGCCGCTCCAGCCGCGTCCAGGTGCTGGTCGCCCCTCCGCGTGCGCTAAAGGCGCTCGATACCACCTATATCGCCGTCGTCGACAAGGGGCCTGTCTACAGCTATTTCCCGAAGTCGGCCTGGGCCGACACGTTGCCGAATGTGGTGCAACTGAAGCTGGTGGAAACGCTGCAGAATACCGGCCGCTTGCGCGGCGTCGGTGTGCCGGGCGACGGGCTGCTGATCGACTATCAGCTGCAGACCGAAATCCGCGCCTTCGAACTCAATATCGCCGGCGCCAATCGCGCTGTCGTCGAGATTTCCGCCCGCGTCGTCAACGACCGCAACGGGCGCACCGTCGCAACCAGGGTCTTCCGTGCCGAGACGCCGTCGGGCAGCACCTCTGTCGACAAGGCGGTCGAGGCGATGAATGCCTCCGCCGACCGGGTCTTTGCCGAGATGGCAGCCTGGACGTTGCAGAACGTTTGATTGCCCAAGTGTTCCGTCTGAATCCAATCGCCGGTATCGGCCTCAATCCCCATTGCTTTGGTGGACGGCGTGTTGGTGTTTCGTTTCAGGCTATTTAACTGAAGAAAAACGGGAATTTCATTTCGTGAAACGGCCGTAAGTAATGATACTCATGTGGTTTATCGTATAGTTATTGAGTTATCGATAATTCACCTTATCGAAGCATTCTTATTTCTCCAATTGACTTTCCCTTGACCTCCCATAGATGAAAATCTGAGGCGCTGGAGGTGCGTTTGATGAATTTGCCAAGCCGATATTTTTTGCGGATCTCCGCGGCAATCCTTTATTTTGCCTCCGCTTCTCCGTCCCTTGCCGACACCATCACCGCCTATACCAGTTTCTTGCCGCCGCTTTCCTTGAACGAGTCGGACAAGGGCATCGCGGTGGAAATGATGGAAGCGGTCGCGGAGCGGGCGGCGATCGATCTCAGGATCGAGTTCGTGCCCTGGAAACGGGCGCAGACCATCGTTCAGAACACGCCGGGGACGCTGATCTTCTCCATCGGCCGGTCGGAGGACCGCGAACAGGACTACACCTGGATCGCGTCGCTGGTGGAGACGGAAAGCGGTTTCATCACGACGGGAAAGCCCATCGACAGTTTCCGGCAGGCAGTGGAGGAAATGCCGATTGTGGGGGTGCTGCTGGGCTCCGGCCGGGTGCGAGTGCTGCGCGACAATGATGTCACGACCCTCGACGAGATCGCTGAGGAAGACCAGTTTCTCACCATGTTGTCCACGGGACGGATCGATGCCTGGTACACGATGCTGTGGCGTGGGGCCTATTTCCTGAAGAAACAGGGGTATGACCGCGACGCCTTCGTTTTCGGCAAGCCGGTCTATGTCGGTCGCCAGTATCTGGCCGCGCACAAGGAATTCGACCCGGACCTGGCCCGGCATATTGCGGACACCATAGCAGCATACCGCAAGACACCGGCTTACCGGGCGCTGATCAACCGGTATGTCAGGTGAGCCTGGTCAGGCCGCGGGCATCTGCTGCGTGGCACAGTGAATGCCTCCGCCAACCTCACCCAGTGCATCGACGTCAAGCATCACCACCTGACGGCCCGGGTAGTGCCTTTCCAGCGTCGCTTGGGCGATCGCATCCGTGTACCCATCTCCGAACTGGGCCGCGATGAGCCCGCCGATGCAGACATAAAAGTTGGCGTAGGATGCAACGAAGTCGACGCTTTTGACACGCCGGCTTTCCGGTTCCGGGATGACCTCGACATCGAGTTTCGCGGCAACCAGCCGGTCATGGGTTTCAATGGCTGCGCGGTGGAACGGATCGCTTTTGTCGGGCTCGTCCGGCAGGTTGATCAGGACGCGGCCAGTGCCGGTGAACCGCGCCAGGCTGTCGATGTGGTAGTCGGTAATGTCCTGGCCCCGGACGCCCGGCGACCAGAACATTTTCTCCGCGCCATAAGCCTGCAGCAACCGGCTTTCGATCTCATCGCGCGTGAGGCCCGGATTGCGGTTGGCGTTGACCCAGCAGCTTTCATGGGCCATCAGCAGCCCGTGTCCGTCGTGCTCGACACCGCCGGCCTCGCCGGTAACGCCGCTCGGATAGAGGTCCAGTCCGAGGTGGCCCGCAACCTTTGCGGCAATGGCGCCGTCCCGCCGATGCACCTGCCTGCCGCCCCAGCCGTTGAAGGGGATGTGGCTGACGGCGAGCTTGTTGTCAGGCGTTCTTGCGAAAAGCGGACCGGAGTCCCGGCACCAGAGATCTTCGGTCGGAATATCCCAGAGTTCCACACCTGAGGACAGCAGCTTGCGTGCCCCGCCGTGGTCGGATTGCGCCGCGAGCATCACCACACGTTCGAAGTCCGCCACAGCATTCGCAATGTCCGCAATGGTCTGCTGCAAGAGGTCGAGAAAATCGCGGTCCGGGTGCACCTGTCGGTTCACGGGCCATTGCATGAAGGTCAGTTCATGCGGGTCTTCTTCAGGCGGTACCAGCAATCGAGGTCCTTCGGCAGCAATCGATCGGGTGCCAAGCAATCCAAACGACGCAGCGGCTGTACCGAAAGTCATGAAATCGCGTCTGTTCATCGGGCCATCTGATCCATGGCCTGCGATTTTCCTTCAATACGAGTGAAAGGTAAAGAAGCGGCCGCATAACCTTGAAGGTGATGCGGCCGGCACAGCAGAGTGATCGTCTTCTAGATCAGCAGCAGCGACAGCACCGGCACCGCTATCAGAAGTGCCAGGCGGGCGATATCGGCTAGCCAGAACGGCAGGATGCCGGCAAACATGGTGCGGAGCGGCACGTCCGTCAGCACGGAACGCAGCACGAAGACGTTGAGGCCGATGGGCGGTGAGATCAGGCTGATTTCGGTGACCACCACCACGATGATGCCGAACCAGATCAGCACATATTCCGGATCTGCCAGGAGGCCGTTGCCGAAGTCGAGCGAGGTCACCAGAGGGAAGAACACCGGCACGGTCAGCAAAATCATCGAGAGGCTTTCCAGCACCGCGCCCAGCACCAGGTAGATCAGCACCAGCACCAGGATGACCACATAGGCGTTGACATCCAGTGCCTGGACGAAGGCGAGAAGGGCGTCCGGAACGCCGGCATAGCTGATGAAGTTGGAAAAGACCTCCGCACCGATGATGATGGCGAAGATCATCGCCGTTGTGCGGGCACAGTTCAGTCCGGCCGTATAGAGCTTTTCGAAGGTGAGACCACCCGAGACGAGGGCGATGAGGAAAGCGGTGGCTGCTCCGACACCGGCCGCCTCGGTCGGTGTGAAGAAACCGCCATAGATGCCGATCATGATGACCGCGAAGAGGCCGACGACGGCGAGAACGCCCCAGACATCGCGCCGCGCCATCTTCATGTCTTCAGCAGCTTGCGGCGCCAGATCCGGCTTCAGGAGAACCGTGACCCAGATGGCGCCGAGATAGAATAGAACGCCGAGGAGCCCCGGAATGATGCCGGCAATGAAGAGCTTGCCGATATCGGCTTCAGTCAGCAGGCCGTAGATGATCAGGATGACAGAAGGGGGGATCAAGATGCCGAGCGTGCCGCCGGCAGCGATGGAGCCGGTCGCCAGGCTGTCGGCATAACCGGCCTTGCGCATGGAGGGCATCGAGACCTTCGACATGGTGGCGGCCGTTGCCAGCGACGAGCCGCAGACGGCGGAGAAACCTCCGCAGGCGACAATCGTTGCCATGGCAAGGCCGCCCCGCATGCGGTGAAGCAGATGGTGGGCCGTGGAGAAGAGCGACTGGCTGACGCCCGAGATCGTCAACAGATTGCCCATCAGGATAAAGAGGGGGATCACCGACAGGGTGAAGGAGAGGCCGGTTTCGAAGGCGGCATTGCCAAGCAGGTTCAGCGCGGCATTCCAGTTGCGGAGCGCGGCGAACCCGGCCGTGCCGACGATGATCATGGCAATGGCGATGGGCACGCGCAAAAGCACAAGCGCGAAGAGGGCGGCAAATCCGATCAGAGCTTCAATCACGGCTCAGGCCTTTTCCCGGTAACGTTTGACAGCAAAGCCGATGGCGGCGAGGGCCGACAGCGAGAACGAAGCGGCGCCCAGCCAGCCGACGAGTGAAAGCGGGATCTGCAGGGAATCCGTCACCTGGCCGCGCTGCTGCAGCTTTTCGGCATGTTCGAAGAGTTTGAAGGCGATCAGCGCCAGCACACCGACCGTGCAGATGGCGGCGACGATCGTACCAAGGCGCTTCAACAGGCTGCTTTTCAGACCGTCGAGCAGTTCCACCTCGATATGTTCGCCAGCGGCCGTCGTCAGCGGCAGGGCGAGGAAGATGAGGGTGGCGAGCAGGATCTCGGTCAGCTCATAGGCACCGGCGATGGGGCTGTTGAAGGCATAACGCGCGACAACGTCGACGCATGTGAGCCCGATCAGTCCGGCCAGCACCAGTAAACAGGCGAGGCCGAGCAGGAGGCCGGCGCCGCGCCGGATACTGTCGATCCGGCGGGGTGCCCCGTTGTTGGCAGAGGCGCTCATGCTCAGTGCTGAATGCCGGTCTTGGCGCGGAATTCTGCAAGTGCGGCCGTCCCGTCAAAGCCGGTCCCGGCAACAGCCTCCGCCCAGGCGGCTTCGTGTTTCGCCGCCAGGTCCTTCACCTTGCCCAGGACCGGTGCAGACGCGTGATAGACCTCGATATCCTTGTCGGCGATGTAGGAGGCTGCGCGGGCATCGGCACCGTCCCAGACACCGCCGGCCATTTCGGCAAGGGCAACGCCGGAGATCTTCTCGATCGCCGCCTGGTCTTCCGCGGAAAGGCCGCCCCAGGCATCCTCGTTCATCACCATGAACCAGGAAGTGTTGTAGAAGCCGCCCGGGATGCGCATGGAGTATTTGGTGTAGTCGGTGAGGTTGAAGGCCTGCAGCGCTTCCATGGGGAAGGTGACACCGTCGATCACGCCGCGGGAAAGCTTCTCGTAGACTTCGCCCGGGCCCATGAACTGGGTGATGATGTCGAGATCCTGGGACATGTCGGCGATGTATCCGCCCGGGGTGCGGATCTTGAGGCCTGCGAAATCCTCAGGTGCTTCGATCTTGCGCTGGTTGTTGTGGAACATGCCGGGACCATGCACCCACAGGCCGAGCAGCTTGGTGCCCTTGTGCTCCGCCTGGGCATCCAGCGAGCCGCCATAGACGTCCCAGTAGGCCTTGGAGCCTTCCGTCGCCGTGTCGGCGATGAAGGAGAACTGGCCGACGCGCGAACGCAGGAAGCGGTCGTCGCGGGTGAAGGAGTGGAGGCCATAGGTGATGTCGACGATGCCTTCGGCGGCAAGATCGAAATGCTCGGGCGGCGAGCCGACGGGCTTGGGCAGGATGCGCACGGTGACGCGGCCATCGGTGGCCTTGGCAACTTCCTCGGCCCAGGGTTCCATGACGCCGGTGACGATCGGGTGCTTCGGCGGCAGCCAGGACGACAGGACCAGTTCATCGGCGCTGGCGGCGGCCGTGAAACCGGTCAGCGCAGATGCGGTGACCGCGGCCAGAAGGGAAAGTCTTTTCAACTGTTTCACTGGGGTCTCCTCCCTATTTATGCTGGCCGCCCTTGCCGGTATGATCGGCACCTTGAACTGTCAGGCCAAACATAGTTACATATGAAACAAAATAGTTGCATATGTAACCAAGTCAATCCTAAAATCGCGTATTGACCCAAAGGAACAATGCTGACCGCCAATGACCAAGCTGACCGACACAGACACCGACCCGCAGGAACTCGTTGAAGGAACATCCGGATTTCCGTCAGAGCCGGCGGCCGACTTCGAACTGGAAACGTTTTTCCCTTACCGGGTGCGCGTCTTCTATTCCGACGTCACCCGGGCGCTGTCAGCGGTTTATCAGCGCGACTACGGCATGATGCCGGCCGAATGGCGCACGATGGCGATCCTCGGCTCTGCATCGTCGGGCCTGCAGGCAACGGAAATCGTCGCCCGCTCCAGCATGGACAAGGTCGTGGTCAGCCGTGCGGTCAAGCGCATGGAGGAGAGGGGCTTTCTTGTCCGTGAAAGCAACGAGGCCGACGGCCGCAGCTTTCTTCTGCAATTGTCACCAGAGGGCAGGGCGGTCTACGAGGATCTGGGCCCCAAGCTCAAGGCGGTGGAAGCCCGGATGCTCAGCGGCCTGACCGGAGAGGAAATCTCCGCGTTCCTGGCGGTCGCGGGCAAGATCCGGGAGAACCTCAAGGACGAGTTGGACGGGGTGAGTGATTAGGTGAGGTTTGCTTTCCAGCCTTTTTCCAAACACGGATCGGCAAAAGAGGCCCTTAACCTCCAGTGTCACCCCGGCCAAGCGAAGCGCAGAGCCGGGGCCCACTCGCCTTTATGCTTGTTAAATCGGTTTTGGTGCGCGCGTCGCTGCCTGCCGCTTTTTCTCTCGCTCTGCAAACGAGTAGGCCCCGGGTCTCGCGTTGCTCGCCCGGGGTGACACTGGGGTCAATAGGTCAGCAAGTCGTTCCACTCCGGATTGGAGCTCTCGATCAACTGGATCTTCCAGGACCGGCGCCATTTCTTGAGCCGTTTTTCTTGTGCGATGGCTTCATTCACATCGTCAAAGGCCGTCGCGTAGACCAGTTTGTAGACTTCGTGTTTCTTGGAGAAATTGCTGCCGTCCCCGTTCCGGTGTTCTGCAACACGCCGGCTGAGATCGTTCGTAACGCCAATGTAAAGCGATCCGTTCATCCGGCTCGCAAGGATGTAAACGTAATAAGTCACAGACTCACCAAGGTTGCAGAGAGCCTATTGGGAAAGTCGGGTGGCGTCACCAACTCGATCGGCGACAGATTTGAGTTTGGGCGAGCAACAACTTCTGTGTCACCCCGGGCGAGCATCGCGAGACCCGGGGCCTACTCGTTCGCAGAGCTTTTGAATGGAGGTAGGCGCTGCCTCGTGTTTCTGTCAGCTTTTGACAAGTGGAAATGCGAGTGGGCCCCGGCTCTGCGCTTCGCTGCGGCCGGGGTGACACTGAGGTTGCTTCTTGGGGTGGAGAAAGAGGAGAGTGGCCGAGTTGGTGGTGCACCCCAAAATTTCTTGATGGCATTCAATCTTTCCCAACAAAAAAGGCGGCCAATGGCCGCCTTTTCCGTGTCTCGGTGCCTGACCGGGTTTAGTCGAGGCGGCCGCTGGCGTGGGCCAGCATGGTGTAGACCTTGCCGGTGTCCGAGGTGAGGTAGGTCTGGCCGAGCATGTTGTCGCGGTCGTTGCGCGACACCTGGGCCAGAAGCTGCTCGAAATCGGCCACGTAACGCTCGACCGCCGTGCGGAATTCCGGGTCGCGGGCATATTTCTGACGGATCTCGTCAAAGGTCTGCTGGCCCTGGAGCGTGTAGAGGCGGCGGGTGAAGACGTGACGCTCGCCGGTGCGGTAACGGTTCCACAGGTCCACGAAGGTCTCGTGGTCGATCGCCCGGGCAATGTCGACCGACAGCGAGTTGAGGCTTTCAACCGTGTGCAGCGGCGTGCGGCCCATATCCGTGTCGGAACCGGCGTCGTCGTCGCGGGAGGCGCGGCGCAGGAGATCCGCAACCCAGCCCTTGCCGCCTGAACCGCCGTTTTCGGCCGGAGCCGACGGCTGGCGGCGGGTTTCGACCGGGCGTGTCATCGATGGGCGCGGGTCGGCAACCGGTGCACTCTGCTGGCGGCTCGGTGCCGGCGGGGCGTAGGACGCCGGTGCCGGCTGCGGGGCAGGGGCGGCGCTTGCCGAGGCCGCCTGCGCCTGCGGGCGCGAGATGTCGAGCACGTTGGACTGCTTGGCGACGATTTCCGAAAGCTCGGTCAGCGCGCGGATCTGCTCGTTGACCACCTTGCGCAGCGCGGCGGAGGATTCTTCCGCTTCGTCCGGCAGGTTCAGGACGCCCTGTTTCAGTTCGCCGCGGGTTGCTTCCAGCTCACGGTGGACGTCGCGGGCAACATCACGCATCCGGGTCGCCGCATCGTTGAAGCGATCGGAGGCCTCGGTGACCGTGCGGGTCATTTCGGCAATGATGTCGTCCTGGGCCGAGCGGATGGCTTCGCGGGCCTTCTGGCCTTCCATGCCGGCCGTCAGGCGCATGGATTCGAATTGCTCTGCCACCTGCTTGGAGGCCGCTTCCGCAGCCGCCGACAGCATGTTGGCCGCGTCGCGCGCCTTGTCGTCGGCCGTTTCCAGCGTGTCGGACAGGGTTTGCGTGAACGACCGCATGAGCGTGTCGACTGCCTCGGTCTTGGCCAGCAGCGTGTCGGCCACCTGCTCGATTGCCGTGCGGCGTTCGGAAACGCGGCTTTCGACAGAGCGGTTGGTGTCCTCCAGGTGACGGGCCGCCTTCGTCAGTTCCTCTGACTGGTCGCCGAAGCGGCCGGTGAGGTTCTTGATGTCGGCAAGTGTCGTTTCCGTCACATCGCGCAGGTTAGAGACCTGGTCGGTGATGAGCGTCGTCGTGGCGTTGGTTTCCGTGACGGCGCGATCGACAGCAGAGCGGAACTCGCCGGCGCGGCGGGCGAGGTTGCCCTCCACTTCGTTGAGGTTCTCGCCTGCAGTGGCGACGATGCTTTGCAGGTTGGCGTTTGACGTCTCGATCTTGTTGAGGATCTCGGTGACATCTGCTTCCAGCCGACGCTTGGTGTCGGAGAGCAGGCCGGTGGCCTGTTCGCTGCGCTCGGTGATGGAAGTGACGATCCGGTCACCGGCTTCCACCAGGGCGCGGGTTGCGTCGAGGCCGGTATGGGCGAAGGTGTCGGTGACATCGCGGCCCTTGACCGTGATCGCCTCCAGGATAGCACCATGGACTTCGGACAGGCGGCCGGTGAGATCGTTGGCGCGCATTTCGATGGCGCTGATGAGCTCGTTGCCGTCGGTGCCGACGATCCTGGCCAGCTCGCCGGAACGGGCGCCGAAGGCCTCGTTGAGGGCTGTCGCCTTTTCCAAGAGTTCGTTGGCGACCTCGTTGCCGCGGCCGACCAGAAGATCGGCGGCCTCGGCAACGGCACTGTTGACGCGGGCGCGGACCATGCCGGCCTCGCTCGACATCTGGCCGCGGATTTCCTCAAGCGTGCGGGCAAGCGTCAGGCGTGCCTGTTCGCTTTCGGCGGAGAGGTTGCCGGAGATTTCGGCGATCAGGCCGGAGAGCTCGGTGCGGACCTTGTCGCTTTCGCCGGTCAGAGACCCGGTGAATTCGGCAAGCGTACCGGCATAGAGCGTGCGGGCCTTGTCGCTTTCGGCGGCCATCGCACGGGCGGCGTCACCAACGGCGCTGAGGACCAGCTCGCGGATGCGGCCGCTTTCACCGGACATGGCGCCGGTGGCCTGCTGCATGGCCGAGGTGACGGCATCGGCGGCCTTCTGGCTTTCGCCGACGAGGACGCCGCGTGCTTCGCCGACCGAGCCAAGCACGATCTGGCGCATACGGTCGCCTTCGCCGGTAAGCTTCTCGGTCGCCTGGGAGAGGGCGCTGTCGACGATCTCGACGGTGCGGGTGCGCTCGTCGGAGAGGGTCTGGACGGCGGCGGTGACCGCTTCCTGGACAACGTCGCGCAGGCGGGTGCTTTCGGTGGAAAGCGTTGCGCCGGCTTCGGAGATGACGGCCGTCAGGATATCGCGGGCGCGTTCGCTCTCGCCCGTCAGCGTGCCGGAAATGCTTTCAAGGCGCTCGTTGAGAAGGGTTTCCAGCTGGGTGGCGCGGCTGTCGAGGGTCTCGGCAACCTCGAACACCTTGGCGCCGAGGGAGACGTTGATCTCGGCGATGCGCTCGGACAAGGACTCGGTGAGCTGTTCGCTCTGCTTGCCCAGAACGCTGCCGGCTTCCGCAAGGCGATTGTCGAGCGCGCTGGTCATTTCGTCCTGACCGTCGACGAAGGCCTTGGCGATTTCCTTGGTGCGGTTGATCAGCGTCTCGGATATCTGGCGGGCACGGGCATCGAGCGTCTCGTCGATCCGGTCGGTGCCGGAGGTCATGGACGCGGAGATGAGTTCCGCCTTCTCGGCCATGGCAACAGCCGCGGTGTCGACGCGGGTGGAGAGCGACTGGCCGATTTCCTCGGCCCGTTCGGCAAGGGTGTTGCCGGCTGCCTCGATCCGCTGGCCGAGCTGCAGGGTGATCGCGTCGGAGCGGTCGGCCAGAACATCGGTGATGTTGCGGGTCTTTTCCTCCAGCGCGTCGCTGATGCCGGTGGTGCGGTTCTCGATCGCGTCCGACAGGATCTGCGTGCGGGCTTCCAGGGTCGCCTCGAAGGCGGCCGTGCGCTGGTCAAGGGTGAGATCCAGCGTGTTGATATGGCTGCCGAGGGATGAGTCCATGGTGGAGATCCGCTCGCCGAGCGAGGAATCCATCGTGGAGATGCGGTCGGTGAGGGTGACGTCCATGGTCGTCAGACGGCTTTCCAGCGACGCGTCCAGCGTCGAGATGCGGTCTGTCAGGGTGGCATCCATCAGCGAATAGCGCTGTTCAAGCGAGGTATCGATCGTGTGGATCCGCTCGCCGAGGGTCGTGTCGATTTCGGCAAAGCGGCGCTCGAGCGAGCTGTCCAGCGTGCTGACACGCTCGCTGAGGGTCGTATCGATGGCCGAATAACGCTGGTCGAGGGATGCGTCCATGGCGGCGATCCGGTTGCCGAGGGAGGCATCCATGGCATCGACGCGGGCCGCAAAAGTGGTGTCCAGCGTGGACAGGCGCGAGTCGAGCGCTTCGGACAGAAGCAGTGTCTTGGTGTCGAAGGCGTCGATCAGCATGCCGCCGCGATCGGTGACGATGGTTTCCAGTTCGGCAAGGCGCGTGGACAGGCCTTCCTGCAGCGCGGTGCCGCGGACTTCCAGGGTTTCGGCAATCTTGCCGCTGATCTGGTTGATGTCGCCGGCAACGCGGTCGCCACGGCTGCCGATGAGTTCGGCAAGCTGGGTGCCGGTTTCGGCCAGCTTGTGGGTGAGCGCGCTGGTCTGGTCGCCAAGGCCTGCGGCGAACTGGCCGCTGACGCTTTCCAGCGTTTCCCGGAAGCCGATGGTCTGCTGTTCCAGGATGGTGGCCATCTCGTTGCTGCGGGCAGCAAGACGATCGTCCAGCTCGGAGCCGTTGATGGAGATGGCGGTGTAGATGCGCTCGGAAATGGTGTCGAGCTTGTCGGCAAGTTCGCCGCCGCGCACGGAGATGGTCTCGGTGAGCGAGCCTGCGGTCTCGTCGAGCTTGGCCGCAATTTCGCCGCCGCGCAGCGACAGGTCGACGACGATGCTCTCGCCGGTGCCGCGCAGGATTTCCGCGACTTCGGTCGAGCGGCTGGAGAGGGTGTCGACGATCTCCGCACCCCGGATGGAGATGGTGTCGGTGACCGCCTGGCCCTTTTCGGAAATGCTCTCGACAACCCGGCTGCCGGTTTCGGCCAGCGATGCATCCAGCGTCGTGACGCGGGTGTCGACGGTCGCGACCAGTTCCTCGGTGCGCGAGGTGATGGTGTCGATGAGACGGCCGGAGGTCAGCGACAGGTTGGCGTTGATCTCCTCGCCGCGCGCCGTGATGACGTCGCCGACGGTCGTGCCGGTGGCTTCCAGGGTCACGCGGAACTCGTCCGCCTTCGTGCTCAGCGTGTTGATCACCGAGCTGGAGGAAGAGGAGAGGGTCTCGTTGATTTCCGTGCTGCGAACGGTCAGGGTCTCGACGAAGGTGTTGGCCGTGTTGGCGAACAGCTCGTTGACCTCGTTGCCGCGGGAGGTCAGCGTCTCCCACATGGTGGCGCCGGTTTCCGCCAGGTTGTCGACAAGGTCGTTGCCGGTGGAGGACAGGCGCGCGACATAGTCTTCGGCGCGGACAGTCAGGCTGTCGACCAGCTCGTTGCCGGAAGCATTGAGGGTCGCGCCCAGGGACTCGATGCGGCTGTCGACGGTCTGGGTCAGTTCCTCGACACGGCTGTTGACCGCATCGATCATGCGCTGGGTCGCGTTGTCGACGGTGCTGCCGAGTTCGCCGGAGGTCGAGGAGAGCTGTGAGGCGAAGCTCTCATGGGCACCGGCAATGGTCTCGCGCACGCGTTCGGCGTTCATGACGATGGACTCGCGCTGGCTGACCAGTTCCTCGATCAGGCCGCGGATCTTCAGTTCGTTGTCGTTGTAGGACCGTTCGAGCGAGGACACCTCGTTGTGGACGAGGACTTCCAGCTCGCTGGCACGGGCGATGGCGCGTTCGATGCCGTCGCCCATGGCGGCGACTTCGCGGCGGATGGCCTGACCGACGCTGAGGATGCTTTCCTTGGCCATGTCTTCCGGCTCGGCGAGGCGCAGGGCGACCTCGGTCATGCCTCGGGCGACGATGCGCATTTCCTGCGCACGCCAGATCATCATGGCCATGACGAAGAAGAAGATGATCGGCACGACGATGCCGACGACCGCCAGGATCATCTCAGGCGAGCCCATGAGGGCCTGCGGGTCGGTGAGAGAGGTGACCTTGTCGGAGAAGGCCGACATGAAAAGGCTGCTGCCGAGCGCTGCCCAGAGGGCGCTGAGGGCAAGCGCACCCCAGAACGGGGCGGAGGAGGGACGACGCTGCAGGGCGTAGATCAGGTTGCCGATGTTGCGGCGGTCGTCATTGGCCGCGGGCGGGCGTCCGCCGCGGCCGCGACGGCGTGACTGGCGCTGATCGTCGCGCGCGGGCGCGTTGCGCGTGTCCGCCTGAGACCGTCGTGCCGGTTCCGCTTCCGCCAAGCTTTCTTCGGCAATGGAATTCGTTGCCGCAGTGTCCGGACCGCCGAAATCGAGTTTCAGCGCTTCTTCCACTGCAGACAGGGCCGCTTCCGCCGGGTCTTTCGCCTTTGTCGGATTTGCCATTTAGGGTCGCCTCACATCCGTACTCATTACACACCGGTATCATGCCAGCTGCTGGCGCAGCTTCTTACAGTTATCTACCGGATGCGTCCTCGTTGCGGCTGCCGCCTTTGGAAGGCCGAGCGCCGCAAAACCTGTTCGTGGAGGAGGGCCGCCGCTGACCGACCGCGAACTTTCCGTTCGACGGTTCACTCCCCACCTTGCCGCATCAGTAACTGTAATGGCACAATCTCTCCTAACGAACAAGAAACGGCAATAGCGTGAGTCACTTAGGGGGCGGTTTGAATGCCTGAATCAAAGCATGCTGACGCATCGGGAGACACCGTACCAAGCGCTGGAGCCGATGCTCTCAAGGCGGGAAACCTGACGGCGCCGCAAAAGCGCTGGTTGCGGAAGGGACTCGGCCAGCCGGGTGGAAAGCTGCCGCTCTTCGACGACAACGGAAAGGAAATTCCGGCACGCACGATCCGGGCCTGCATCGACGCAGGCTGGGCAGAGCCTTGGTTTTCCAACCCAATCAAGCCTGACTGGCTGGTCTGCAAACTGACACCCGCCGCCATCGAGGTACTTTCCGCAAGTCAAAAAGCTGAAAAAAGTTAACGCCGAATCAGGTCGTTAAAATTTTAGCGATTCAAGAAAACGGCCGATTTGCAAGGACTTTTTTAAGCGTGTTTCGTAACCTGCATTAAAACGCATTAACCATGAATACAATTTTTTGGGGACATAGCCGTTAGGCGCAGGTTTGAGCGACCGGTTTAACCGGGTGTTTGGGCTTCGGGCGCACACTTTCCGCAGTCACTGCTTGCGGCTGGGTGCCGCTGGGCAGGTAAAGCGTTCAGTGGAGCACCCTCATGGCCCCTTCATCCATGGCCCGTGTTGCCGGCCGCGTCGGTCCGGAGGCCCCGATCGACCTTGTGGCGCTGGCCACCAATACCCTCGGAAACCGGGATCTGGAAGTCCAGGTCCTGCACCTCTTCAAGTCCCAGTCCACGGCGACGCTGGAGCGCCTTGCCCGGGAGACCGATGCCAATGTCCGTCTCGATCTCGTGCATACGCTGAAAGGCTCCGCCCGGGCCATCGGCGCGGACCGGGTGGCGATTGTTTGCGAAAGCCTGGAAGGGCGGATGCGAATGTCGGCAAACGCGGCGACCGAAGGCCTGATTGCCGCGGTCGACGAAGCCAACGGCTATATCCGGGACCTGCTGGAAGGTTGAATTCTATCTCCCGGTCTTTCTGCTGTTCTTTTGGCGGCGTTTGGCCTGTATCGCGAAAGAGGCAGATTGACGCGCGGAAACGGCACGGTCCTTGACCTTTTGCCTGAAATCTTTATGTCGGTTCAGCTGAGATACGAATTTGAAGGCTTGGACGCGACTTATGCCGAAGATCACTTATGTAACCGCCGACGGAAACCGGACCGAAGTTGACGCCACTGAAGGCTCCACGGTGATGGAAAACGCCATCAAGAACATGGTCCAGGGCATCGAGGCGGAATGCGGCGGCGCCTGCGCCTGCGCCACCTGCCACGTCTATGTCGATGATGAATGGGCCGGCAAGACCGGTTCGCCCGAGCCGATGGAAGAGGACATGCTCGACTTTGCCTATGACGTGAAGCCGACCTCGCGCCTGTCCTGTCAGATCAAGGTAAGCGCCGATCTCGACGGCCTCGTCGTTCACATCCCGGAGCGTCAAGCCTGATCGACCTTTGCCAGGTTAGAACAGGTTCATACAAAAAAGCCCGCCGGAACAATCCGACGGGCTTTTTTGTTTCCTTAGTCCCGTTTATTCCGCCGGCTGCGGCACTGGCTTCTTGAACCAGAAGTCGACTTCCCGGCCTTCTTCCGGATCGCTCGGGATCAGGGTTGCCAGCAGCAGGCTGACAAAGGCCATGGCCGCGCCTGCCAGGAACACCGCGGCCGGGGAGATCAGCCAGACCAGGCCGAACAGGACCGGAATGAAGACAGCGGCGATGTGGTTGATCGTGAAGGCGACACCGGCCGTCGGCGCGATATCGGCCGGATCGGCAATCTTCTGAAAGTAGGTCTTGATGGCGATCGCGATCGCGAAGAAGGCATGGTCGATCACATAGAGAGCGGCTGCCAGGGTCTCGTTGGTGACGAAGGCATAGCAGACGAACACCCCGATCAGGCCGACATATTCCAGTATCAGCGCCTTGCGTTCGCCGAAGCGGACGATCAGCTGGCCGATCTTGGGAGCCAGAACCATGTTGAAGGCGCCGTTCAGAAGGAATAGCGCGGCGACTTCGTGCACGTCGTAGCCGAAGCGTTCGACCATCAGAAAGCCTGCAAAGACCGTGAAGATCTGGCGCCGGGCCCCTGCCATGAAGGTGAGGGCGTAATAAAGCCAGTAGCGTTTGCGCAGGATCAGCTTCTTGTGCTGGGGCACACCTTCGCGGAAGTGCGGATAGGCGAAGATCAGGAAGACCAGTACGACGAGGGTCAGGCCGCCGGCAATGGCGAACACCACCGTGAAGGACAGCTCGAACATCTTCCAGGCAATGAAAATGACGCCATAGGCAATCAGTTGCGCAAAGGCACCGACGGCGAGGATCTTGCCCATGCTGGCCGCCGCGGTTGCCTTGGGCAGCCATTGCAGCGACAGCGACTGGGCCATCGTTTCGTAATAGTGAAAGCCGATCGACATGATCAGCGTCGTCACATAGAAGCCGATCGCCGTCGGGAAATAGCCGGTGACCGCGACGCCGACGCCAAGCAGCAGCAGCGACAGGTAGGCCAGAGTCTGTTCCCGCATCACCAGAAGCAGATAGACCGCCAGGAAGCTCAGAAATCCCGGGATCTCGCGGATCGACTGCTGGATGCCGATCTCGCGGCCGGTGAAGTCGAGCTCCTGGACGGCGAAATTGTTCATCAGGTTCCACCAGGCAGCAAAGGACAGCTGCATGGCGCCTGCCATGATCATCAGGAGAACCACCGGCGACCGCCAGCCTGTGGCTTCGCTCGGGTGGGCATTTTGGGTGAAGTAAGTCATTCCGTAGCCGTAGAAAAGTGAAACATACGACAGCGCTGTGGGATGCTTTTACTGCCGAACGAGGTTTGCGTGTTAGCGCTGTTTTGTCAGGAGATGTTTCCGACCCGCCAAATTGCGTGTGCCCGGGGCGTGTGACGGGTCAGCTCTGATTGCGCGATGGCCGCCGATCTGTTGGTGTAAAGGACGCTTTACAAGATCGGATCGCTGTGCAATGTAAAGGAAGCTTTACATTTGTGCGGAGCGATGGAAATGTCCCGGTTTGACCGTTTGTCCTTGAGATACACTGCCGAATGCCTCTCGGCCTCGGCTCTGTTCGTTCTGGTGAGCTACGCCGTCCATCCCTATCTCGACGCGGGCCGGTCCTTGGCCGGGCTGGTTGCGCTGGCGCTGGTCGCGACGCTGCCCATGGGGCTTGTCATGTGGTCCGTCTACCGTTTCTTTCGCGACGTGGACGAACGCGAGCGCCACATTCTGGCATCAGCGGGCGCCATAACGCTGCTCATCGGGGTCATCGCCGCGATATTTCTGGCAAAGCTCGGCGCGGTCGTGACGGTCAATTTCAATTTCTTCGCGGCCTTCCTGATGATCTTCTGGACGCTGGCAACACTGGTCGTGCGCTGGAAAAGCTGATGCACAACCACTTAAAGGAACTGCGGGGCGAGCTTGGCTGGTCCCAGGCCGAGCTTGCCGAAAAGCTGGATGTTTCCCGGCAAACGGTGATCGCGCTGGAAAAGGGCAAATACGATCCGAGCCTGCCGCTGGCCTTCCGGATTTCCAGAGTGTTCGGCAAACCAATCGAGGAGCTTTTCGTTCCTGATGAGAGCTGACGTGGCCGCGACGGAACGGAGCCAAAGACCCCTGTGAATTTCACAGGTGGCGGTATACGATCCGGGCCATGAGCATTCATCCCGAGCTTGCAGAGTTTCCGAAGGAGGCGATTGCCGCGCCGATTATCGGCTATGCGCGCACGCAGCTGCAGGGGCGCAACAACGGCTGGCACGCCCACGATGCGGCGCAGCTCTTTCATGTGATCCGTGGATCGATTGCCATCGACACGGAGATGGGCACCTATTTCGTGCCGCCGGAGCGGGCCGTCTGGCTGCCGCCCCGGGTCGGCCACCAGACCCGATACCTGACCGACACCGAGCTGCGCTACATCTATGTCCAGTACGAGCACACGAAGGATCTGCCGCAAACGCCGCAGGTGATGCAGGTGACGACGCTACTCAGAGCATTGATCCTGGAGTTCATGTCCTATCCGCGTTCGGAGACCGACAAGGGCCCGGCAGCGCGGATCGCCGCGGTGATCCTGGACCAGCTGAAAATGCTTCCCGCAGCTCCCCTGCAACTGCCGATGCCCCAGGAGGCTCGGCTGCGAGACCTTTGCGAAGGCGTCGTGCGCTGTCCAGCGCATATTCCCTCGCTTTCCGAGGCCGCCGAGCGTTGCGCCACCTCCGTGCGCTCCTTCGAACGGCGGATCAAGGCGGAGACCGGCCTCAGCTACCGCACCTGGTGCCGCCAGGTGAAACTGTTCCGGGCCCTGGAACTGCTGGCCTCCGGCCGCAGTGTTTCCGATGTCTCCCACAAGCTCGGCTACGAGGGACCGAGCGCCTTCGTCGCGACTTTCAAGAAGGCCTTCGGAGTAACCCCCGGCCGGTATTTCGGCGGCGCGGACACCGATTGATCCTTGTCATGGCGTCGCGGCGTCCCAAGGACCAAAAGGAAGTATCTACCTTTTGGGGAGACTGAGATGTTCAAGAAAATCCTCGTACCCGTTGATCCCGCGGAAACGGGTTTCGCCGATACCGCCCTGGCGAAAGCGGCACAGTTCGCCCGCGACTATGGTGCCAAGATCCACCTGATGGCGGTCTGCCCGGAAGTGCAGAGCTTTGTCGCCAGCCAGCTGCCCGAGGGCTGGCAGAAGCGCGAGATCGAGGAAACCGGGGTGATCCTCGACAAGATCGCTGCCGGTCTCGACGTGCCGGACGGCACTGTCGACCAGACGGTGCGCATGGGCTCGGTCTATCACGAGATTATCGAGGAAGCTGAGCGCGCCGGCTGCGACCTGGTGCTTATGACCTCGCACAAGCCGGGCCTGTCGACCTATTTCATCGGCTCAAATGCGGCCCATATCGTGCGCCACGCGCCGTGCTCCGTCATGGTGTTGCGCGGATAAGCAAATACCGTCATCCCTTCCGCGTCAGCAGCATGGCAACAGCGGCGTAGCGGAAGGGGTAGAGGCCGGTATCGGCCTTGAGGAGGTCTTCGGCGCGGGCATAGATCCGGCTGAGGAGATCCTCTCGTCCGGCATCGGCGGGAAGGGCCGCCCGCAGCACGGCTTCCGTGAAGGCGCGGAAGAAGTTGACATAGTCGCGGGCATAGCGGTCGAGATCGCGGTCCAGCTTGAATTGCTCGACGAACGGAACCCTGATCTCGTAATCCATGGCGCGGTCGAGCGAAAAAAGGCCGGCAGCGCTGTAGGCGGCGTCGGTGACCGGCCTGGTGAGTTCGTCGAGGTCGCGCATATAAACCGGCTGGTAATAGCGGTCATAGACGTCCTGGCCAATCTCACCAGACGCGACGAACTCCAGCACTGCGTCGTTCAATAGATCGTAGAGACCGTCACAGGTCCGGGCCGGGCCTTTAGAGCCGAAGACTTGCATCAGCAGCTTGCCGCCCGAAACGAGTTCCCTTGAGCGAACGCGCAGGAAACGGGCTATGTCGTGCCTGGCCAGTTCCGAAAAGGCATTCCGGTCTTCCTCTGCGACATAACCGTTTGCCCGGATGGCGCTCGGTCCGTTGGGAAGAATATAGCCCGGCAGCCTGTCGACCGGGCGGCAGGACAGAAAACCGATCGCGTTGAAGGTGGTGGCAAAGTGGAGGCTCTCCGGCGGGCAGAGCTGGTCGAACATCGAGCCGCCGATTGCCGAAGAGAAGACCCGGTCAGATCCAAAAACGGAACTCCCGTCCGGACGCAGGCTCCGGAAGAGGTTCGAGAAATCATTGGTCGGCAGGTCCGAATGGATCGTCCGGACCGGTCTCTCGGTCCGATCCAGAAGGGCCGGCAGGGCATGTTGCATCACCGCGATGGAATTGCGGCCCTCCGAGCAGCCATAGTCGGCGAGGCTGATTGAACCGGCGCCCTCGACCGGCAAGGTTGCGATCGCCTCGTCGATCAGTGGCAGCACTTTCTCGATGGCGTTCCACTGGGTGGCCGAATTGGCGTTGTAGAAGCCGCCGCCTGTCATGCCGGTGGTGGTCGCATGGGAGATGGAGGGAGGGGAGGCAAGACCGGGTTCCGTAGCTTGTTCCATGTGATCCCTTAAAGCTCACGCCGCTCGGGCAGATCTACCGCGCCAGTTCCTTCATCGCTTCGGTAAGGCCTTCCACTGTCATCGGGAACATGCGGCCTTCCATCAGTTCGTTCAGCATCTGGATGGAATGCGTGTAGTGCCAGTGTTCCGGACGGACGGGGTTGAGCCAGACGGCGCTTTTGTAGAGCCCGGTGATCCGCTGCATCCAGGCAGCACCGGCTTCCTCGTTCCAGTGCTCGACGGAACCACCCGGATAGGCGATCTCGTAGGGGCTCATGGACGCATCGCCGACGAAGATGATCTTGTAGTCGGCCGGATACTTGTGCAGCACATCCATGGTCGCCAGCCGTTCGGTGTGACGGCGCCTGTTTTCCTTCCAGACATACTCGTAAAGACAGTTGTGGAAGTAGAAGTGCTCCATGACCTTGAACTCGGAGCGGGCGGCGGAGAACAGTTCCTCGCAGACGCGAATATGATCGTCCATCGAGCCGCCGATATCGAAGAAGAGCAGCACCTTGACGGCGTTGTGCCGTTCCGGCCGCATCTTGATGTCGAGCAGGCCCTTGTGGGCAGTCGCGCGGATGGTGTTGTCGAGATCCAGCTCTTCCGCGGCGCCCGTGCGGGCGAAGTTCCGCAGCCGTTTCAGCGCGACCTGGATGTTGCGGGTGCCGAGGAGCTGGGTATCGTCGAGATCCTTGAACTCGCGTTTGTCCCAGACCTTGACCGCACGCCGGTGCCGGCTCTCGTGCTGGCCGATGCGCACGCCTTCCGGATTAAAGCCGTAGGCGCCGAAGGGGGAGGTGCCGGCCGTGCCGATCCACTTGTTTCCACCCTGGTGACGCTTCTGCTGTTCCTTCAACCGCTCGCGCAGGGTCTCCATCAGCTTTTCGAAACCGCCCAGGGCCTCGATCTGCGCCTTTTCCTCGTCCGTCAGATGTTTTTCCGCCAGCCGGCGCAGCCATTCTTCAGGGATGTCCGTCGCAGGGACCTCGCTCATCAGGTCGAGGCCTTTGAAAACATGGCCGAAAACCCGGTCGAACTTGTCGAGATTGCTCTCGTCTTTCACCAGCGACAGGCGGGCAAGATAGTAAAAGTCCTCGACGCTCTTTTCCGCCAGATCCTTGTCAAGCGCTTCCATGAGCGTCAGGTACTCCCGCAGCGAAACGGGAATGCCGGCGGATTTCAGTTCGGTGAAGAAGGTGATGAACATGGCAGGAAGGTAGCTGTGCGGCCGGGGGCTGTCGAGATGTCAAATCAGGATCCGAGGCTTCGCTCTGTTTGACGAGCGCACTGTCTCAGGATCGCCTGCCTGTCTGACCTGTTCGGAACTTGGATCCCGGTCAGATCTACCGAGGGGCAGCGGGCGCGGATGCCGGGCCGCTCAGAAATTGATCTTCGCACCAAGCCTGAGGGCAGCGGAAAGCGTGTCCTCGCTGTCATAACCGCCCTCGATGCCGGCCAGGAACTTCAGGCCGTTTTCCGCCTGCCAGACCGCATTGGCGGATGCAAAGCCGCGCACGACCGTGTCGGAGTCGGTCGAAAGATTGAGCGCGGTACCGGTGAAGCTCGCATCAAGTTTGTCATCCAGCGTGAAGATGCCGTCGACACCGGCATTCATGCTCACGAACAGCGTGCCGGTTTCGTGGACCTTCGGAGCGAAGTCATAGCTTGTCTCCGCACGCACTTCCAGAATGTGCAGGGATCTGCCGGAGACAGCGAAACCGGTGGTGTTCTCATTGGCATCGCCGGTCTGCCAGAGGCCGGAATAGCGGATGCGGGCGCTCGATGTCAGCGTGCCGCCCGCAAGCGGGATGGCATGGCCCAGCCGGGCGCTGGGGCTGAGATAGAGGTAATCGTAGTCGATCGAGAGGTCCTGCAGACCGCCTACCACCATGTTGTTGAGGATGGTGACGTCCTCGTCGCTTTTCAAATAACCGCCGAGGAGGCTGACCTGTGCAAAGGTCGCTTGCCAGTCCTTGGCGAGATAAGCGCCGCCGAAGATGCTGTAGCTGTCGGCGGTATGGATGTCGTCGTTGCTTTCCGTCCGTCCGAGCGAGAAACCGGCCGTCACGCCTGCGCGAAAGTCCGGTGCCAGGATGCGGTCCGCGCCGGCCATGATGCCGCCATAGGCATGGTTGTAGCCGTCATTGCCCTGCCGGTCGAGGACGCCGCCCATGGGAACGGCCCAGAGTGAATTGCGGTCCGACAGATCGACTGCAGGACCGCCATTCGTCGCGACACTGGCACTCGTTCCCTGCCGGTTCGCGTCCATCTGATCTTCCAGGCTGCCTGTGTAGGATCGTGTCAGCGCGTTGAAGGTGAAACTGGTGGTGCCGAGCTTGAAATCGTCCGGATTGAGGATGGTGATCGTGCTGCCGTTCGTGGACGAGACAAGGCCACCCGTCGACAGGGTTCCCGGAAAACCGCTGAAGGTCAGGATGGCGGTCCGGTTGGCGGAATAATTTAGCGTGGCGGTGGTCGGATCGGTAAACGTCAGGAGACCCTGAAGAACGGTGCCGTCCTGCAGCGTGACAATCGCGTCCGAGCCGTCGATATAGATGGAAGATCCGTTCGAACTGAAGATTTCGCCGGAGTTGATGACGATCGCATCGTTTCCAACGATGGAAATGCCGTGACCGACGTCGTCATCCAAACCTGAGACCGGGCCAGTGTTGTTGATCGTCCCGCTGTTGGTGACCATCGTAGCGGCGCCGGTGGACTCGATACCGTTGCTGTCCTCCCCGGAAACGCGAATGGTTCCGGAGTTGAGAATAGTGGCATTGTCACCGTCATTGTCGATGCCGTCAGCTTCGGTGCCGGAAAGCGAGATGACGCCGCTGTTGATGAGCGTGACATCGTCCCCGTCGCTGTCGAAACCGTCGGCGTCATCGCCAGTTGTCGTGATCGTACCCGAGTTGGTGACGCGGTTACCGTCGCCTTCACTGTCAATCCCGAAAGCCCCGTCGCCACTTGTGACAATGGTCCCGGAATTGATGGCGGTTACATTGTCCGCATTGACAAAAAAGCCGCTTGAGTTATCGGCCGTTGTCGTGATCGCTCCGGAGTTAATAAGGGTCGTATCGTCACCAAGCGAGCCAAGTCCGGCCGAACCTTCACCCGTGGTCGTGATCGAGCCGGAGTTCGACGCGGTCGAACCGGTTCCGGTGATACCAATGCCCGGGGCGACATCCCCCATGGTGACGATTGTTCCGGAGTTTGTAACAGTTGAGTCGTCACCTTCAGACTCGATGCCGAGCGCGCCGTCGCCGGCTACGTTGATCGTGCCGGTGTTGGAAATCGATGTACCGCTGCTGCTGTCTGAATCGATACCAGTGCTGCCGTCTCCCGTTGTGATGATCGTACCGCTGTTGACGACAACAGCGTTGTCGCCGTCGGCATCGATCCCGTGCGCGTCGTCGCCGGTCGTCGTGATCGTTCCGGAGTTGGTGACTGTAGAATCGTCGCCGGACGCATTGATACCGTCGGAATCATCACCCGTTGTCGTGATCGTGCCGGCGTTGGTGATGCTGGTATCGTCGCCGTCAGCGCCGATTCCGAAGCCGCTGTCGCCCGAGGTCGTTATCGTCTGATTGTTGACGAGTGTCGAGGAAGCGCCTTCCGAATAGATACCGAAGGCAAACACTCCACTCGCGTCGAGCGTTCCGTTGTTGGTTACGCTGACATTGTCACCAAAGACGTAGATCGCGTCCGAGACGATGCCGTTAGTAACGACGTTGCCGTTGTTGACGACGGTGGAATTGTCTCCGTCGACTTCGATGCCGCTGCCGAAATCTCCGGTGACTTCGATTGTGCCAGTGTTTAAGACGCTGGAACTGTTGCCCTGTGTGAAAATGCCGACGGATAAATCTCCGACGCCCTGAACGGTGCCGGTATTTACTATCACGGCGCCATCATCGACTGTGACAATTCCGATGATCTCATCCCCTGTCATCGAGATCGTGCCGTTGTTGGTGATGGTGGAATTCGCGCCAAGCGACCCGATGGCCGCGAGGTCCGTGCCACCGGTTCGCTCCACGAAAATATCGCCATTGTTGAGGGTTGTCTGGTCATCGTTGGCGAGAACCAGCCCGTCCTCGTCCGTCACGTCGATCGTGCCGCCGCTATCAACCGTGCCGGTGTCACCGACATCGGTCAGCGTCTGGGTCGTGGTCACGGTCGTACCGGAAGGGATCGTTATGTCGCCGGCCAGGGAGACGGAAGGCGCAAACAGGGTGAGGGCGCATCCTGAAAGGAGCGCCCGCATGAGCGAGGAGCCGGCCGGGCGGCAAAATTTGGTCTCGGTCGCCAAGGACTGTTTGCTGCGCAAGTTAACGTCTCTTAATTCTTATCTGGCTTTGCCGGCAAAAGCATCACTGCGGAGCCGGCAGGATTTGTCTGTGCGTCAGCTTTATGGCGGGTGTTGCGGGATTGCAATTATTTGCGAGGGGAAACCGTATAAACTTCCGGTCTATATTCTTTTATTTCAACAAGTTAGGTGTTTCCGGATGTTTCCTCTTTCTTTGCCAGGGAAACCAGTTCGCCCATGAAATCGGATACCGAGGGACCCCGGTCGGCAACAAAGGGGGCCGGGCGGCAGACGGCGATGGCAGCGATGCCGATCCGTGCGGTCAAAAGACCGTTGACAACGCCTTCACCGAGACGCGCCGAGAGGCGGGCGGCAAGACCATGACCCAGAACCTGGGAGGCCAGGCTGTCACCGGCCGCCATGCCGCCGGTCACGGCCAGATGCGCCAGTACGTGCCGGGCGAGACGGAAGAAACCGAGCGTCCCGGGCCGGCCGCCATAAAGGGCGGAGAGGCGGCGGATGGTTCTCAGGTTCTCGAAGAGGACCGCCAGAAGATCGACAAGGGCACGTGGGCTGACGGCAGTGACGATGGAAACGCGCTTGGCGCTGTTCATGACGATCCGCCTTGCTTCCAGGTCGAGGGAGGCGAGGAGGTCCCGCTCGGCGAGCTTCACGAGATCCCGTCCGTCGATGACCTCGCGCATGTGGCCGGCCAGCACCTTGCGGCCCTGGGCCGTCTCGGGACGATCCCGGTAGAGCGCCATCAGCTCCTTCAGCCCAGCGGAGGCCGCCCTGGCGTCATCGGCTTCGGCGGCCGACTGGAGCCGGTCGCGAAGCTGGTCGATCTTGCCGAGACGCATGAGACCCGCGAGCTCCCGTGCGATCAGGCCGATCAGGCCGAGGGCGGCGAGCGCCGCAAGAGTGACACCCACCCAGCCGAGCCAGTCGGTGCGGGCGAAGAGATCCCGGATCAGGCTGTCGATGGCCAGACCGGCCGCGAGGGAGACCAGGCCGGACAGGCCGATCGTCAGCCATTTGCCGAACCGGAAGCCGGTTCTGGGGGTGCTCGCGGCCCGGGGCAGGCGGGGTTCCTCGTCCTCGTGGAAGGCCTGGGTGATCAGCGCCTCGCCGGCAGTGGGCTGGCGGGTTTCGTCGTCTGTCATCCGCACCTTGGCATCGTCGAGGCGAAAGGCGGTAGGCTTGCGGCCGGTCGGGGTCTCGGGTCCGGTCATGCCAAGCGGTCTCCGATCAGGAATTCAAGGGCGCGGTCAAGGCGGATGTGCGGCAGGGACAGGGTCAGGCCTTCCGCCGTCCTGTCGAGCTCGGGCGGGCGGAACCTCAGGAATTGCAGGTCTGCCTGGGCGGTTTGAAGGCTTGGGCGAAGTCCTTCAGACTTTGATTCAAGACGGGCAAACAGTTTTTCAGGATTGTCCGGCAAGTCACCGGGAAACATGGCGATTTCGGTTTCGCCATCGTAGGTGTCGCCATTCAGCCGCTCGCCTGGAAGCGGCGTCCCGAGGATGGCGGGCAGCTCTTCGCCGCGATGCTTTACGGTTGCTTCCCGCGTCGCACGGACCGCTGCCATGGCGAGCACCTCGACGTCCGCACCCTTGAAACGGGCACGCTCTTCGGCCCGGGCAACGAGCCGCTTCAGGATCGCCTCCAGGCGGTCATGGTCCGACCGGTGCAGATGGTCCGCCTTGGTCGCTGCGAAGAGGATCCTGTCGATCCGGCGCGAGAGGATCGACGATAGCCAGCTGCGGCGGCCCGGCCGGAAGGCGCCGAGCACTTCGGCGAGCGCGATCTCCAGATCCGCGATCGCATGCGGGCCGGCGTTCAGTGCAGGCAGCACGTCCACCAGAACGATCTGACGGTCGAGCCGCGCAAAGTGATTGCGGAAGAAGGGGCGGACCACATGGGCCTTGTAGGCCTCATAGCGCCGCTCCATCATGGCGCGCAAAGTGCCCGTGCGGGCAGCTGCTGCGTCCGCAGGGATATCGAGTGGAGCGAAAGTGAGGGCAGGGGAGCCGTCAAGATCGCCGGGCATCAGGAAGCGGCCGGGTGGCAGCATGGAGAGTGCGTGCGCGTCGGCCCGGCAAGCGGCCAGGTAAGCCTTGAAGCGCGAAGCCAGCTCCTGGGCCACTTGCTCGTTTTCCGGCTTGTCCGGATCGGCGGCGGCAATGGCCTGCAGGAAGGTATCGGAAATAGCGGCCCGGTTGCCGGCCCGCGCACGCTGCATCGCTTCGGCGCTGAAGGTCGCATAATCCTTGGCCAGAAGCGGCAGGTCCAGCAACCACTCGCCGGGATAGTCAATCAGATCGAGATGCAGGCGGCCGGGGCCAAGCTTGCGGTAAAGATAGGACGCGCTTTCATAGGTAATGGTAAGGCGCAGCTCGGACACCTGCCGGGTGGAGTCCGGCCAGACCCGTTCGTTCACCAGCGCGGCGACATGGGTCTCGTAGTCGAAGCGCGGCACGGCATCGTCCGGCTGCGGCTGCAGTCTCGCGCCCGTCATGCGATGACCGGCCGCCGCCTGGAAGAGCGGCAGGCGGCCGCCATGGACGAGATTGTGCACCAGGGCAGTCAGGAACACGGTCTTTCCCGCGCGTGCAAGCCCTGTCACGCCGAGACGCACGCTGGGGACGGCGAGGTCAGTCGCAGCACCGGCAAGATTGACCAGCGTCAGCCGGGTTTCTTCAGTCAGGGCAGTCAATGGGTTCACGAGGCGCCTCCAGCGCGTTCATGTAAGCGCGGGCGGGGCGGAGTGCAATCTTGCAGCGGCTCAGCCAAGCTCTTCCTTGAGGTCCCGTGGCTTGACGAACCGCTCCAGGTGTCCGGTGCCCGGCTGAAGCTCGGCCCAGTCGACGATGTCGAAATCAACCACAGCCAATGCCGCGGTCGGGAATTTCTCCTGAAGATCCGCCATGGCGCCGGCAGCGCTTGTACCGGCCAGGGTCAGGGCCGTGTCTTCCGTCGCCGGATTGTGGCCGATCACCATCAGGTTCTGCGCCCGGCCACCGAACTTGCGGATTGTCCCGAGATAGTCGTCCTCGCTCTGCTGATAGAGATCGGAGATCAGGTGGATCTGGGCTTCCTGCGGCAGATGGAGCAGAAGGCGTGCGAGCGTTTCCCGTGTCCTTTGTGCCGTGGAGCACAGGATCTGGTTCGGCAACAGGCCCTGCTCCTTCATGTATCCGGCCATCCGGATCGCGGCAGCCTTGCCGCGACTGTTCAGCGGGCGGTCTATATCGGCCAGATTGGCATCGCCCCAGTCGGATTTGGCGTGTCGGAATAGCAAGAGCCGCATGTGGTTTCCAGGATCTCCTGTTGGCTGGCGGGCCGGGACCCGGCAGGTCTTGCTACCGGGATCAATTCTGGTTGGCAAGCGCCTGGGTGAAAGCGGTGACGGCGGGGCCGACCTCGATCTCCTGCGTCGGCAGGGAATAGGACAGCCACAGTGTATAGTCTGCCGTGTCACCGGAGAAATACCAGAGCGTCTCGCACAGGCTTGCCGGCGTCCAGTTGCGGGTGCGGAAGGAGATGCCGGTCGCGGCAGCACCGGTCAGCTTGACCGGTTCGAATCCGGCGGCCTTGTAATTGCGTGAAAAGGTCAGCGCCTCGCGGCGCCCCGTTCCCTGGAGGTGCTTGCGCAGCACCGCCGTTATACCGTCCCGGCCGGTATAGATACAGCCGGCCTGGCTGACCGCGTCGCCTTCCATCACCTTGATCCGGTAAAAGACGCCGATCATGTCCGGGCAGCGCAGACCCGTGAAATGGCGCAGCCCTCCGACATCACTCTGCCAGCCGGCATCCTGCTCGGGCGGTACCTGGGCCGGTGCCGTTGTAACGGGCGAGGCCAGCATCAGCGCCACCAGCAGCGGCAGGCAGGCATTTTGGCGAAGTCGCGTCAGGGGCAGTCTCCCGTCAGGTGCGTTCCCGGCGTGCCATGAACGCCAGGCGTTCGAACAGATGCACGTCCTGCTCGTTTTTCAAAAGCGCGCCGTGCAGCGGCGGGATCAGTTTGGAGCTATCTTGTTGACGAAGGGTTTCAGGGTCGATGTCTTCGTTCAACAGCAGCTTGATCCAGTCGATCAGTTCCGAGGTCGACGGCTTCTTCTTCAGGCCCGGCACATCGCGTACATCGTAGAACAGGCGAAGGGCTTCATTCAAAAGGCGCTGCTTGATGCCAGGAAAATGAACCTCGACGATCTCTGTCATCGTTTCCGCATCGGGGAACTTGATGAAATGGAAGAAACAGCGGCGCAGGAAGGCGTCCGGCAGGTCCTTCTCGTTGTTGGAGGTGATGATGACGACGGGTCGCTGGCGTGCCTTGACCGTTTCTCCCGTCTCGTAGACATGGAATTCCATGCGGTCGAGTTCCAGTAGCAGGTCGTTGGGAAATTCGATGTCCGCCTTGTCGATCTCGTCGATCAGGAGAACAGGACGCTCGGGAGCGTCGAAGGCCTCCCAGAGCTTTCCCTTGCGAATATAGTTGTTGATGTCTTTTACGCGCTCGTCGCCCAGTTGGCTGTCGCGCAGGCGTGAGACGGCGTCATATTCGTAAAGACCCTGCTGCGCCTTGGTGGTGGACTTCACATGCCATTCGATCAGCGGCGCCTTCAGGGCCGCGGCTACCTCTTCGGCCAGCACGGTCTTGCCCGTTCCCGGTTCCCCTTTCACGAGGAGGGGGCGTTCCAGGGCAACCGCGGCATTGACCGCGACCCGCAGGTCTTCCGTGGCGATGTAACTTGCAGTTCCTTCAAAGCGCATGGGGCCGTCCGTTTTTTCTCAGTCGGGCGCAAGGTGGCAGGCCCTGCGCGCGGGTGCAAGCCCGTAAAAAGCGGGACCTGTCCCGCACGGCAATTATGAACAGTCCCGAAGGTGCGGGCGGGTAGTTTTTGCCTGCCGCAGCGCGCATTGCCGGGTGGGAAATCTTTTCAATAGTGCTCCATATTTTTCTAAGTAACTGTTTTTAATTGAGAAAGTCTTTTCTTCAGGAAATTGGCACGGCCTTTGCGGAGCAAGCTCGATTTTGGGCGCAAGCCCGCGTCGCAGTGCCCGATCTATCAAGAGGACCGAAAATGGGTATTTATGGGGCTATCAACTCGGCCGTCTCCGGACTGGCTGCGCAGGCCAAGGCGCTGGAAAACATTTCCGGTAACGTCGCCAACTCGCAGACCACCGGCTACAAGCGGCTCGACACGACTTTCTCCGATCTGGTTTCCGGTGGCGGTTCCAAGCAGGCCCAGCAGGTCTCCGGAACCACCTTTGCCACCTCGCGTGCCACCAACACGGTGCAGGGGGATATCAAGTCCGTCGACGTCGACACCTACATGGCCATCAACGGCGCCGGCTATTTCGTCGTGACCAAGGCGTCCGACGTGGTCGACGGCTCGACAACCTTTGCCGATGAGACCTTCTATACGCGCGCCGGCGATTTCGAGCGCGACAAGGAAGGCTACCTGATCAACAGCTCGGGTTATTACCTGAAGGGCTTCCCGCTGGATCCGGACACCGGAAACGCGATCGGCGACAATCCGACGGTCATCCAGATCGAGAATCAGCCGCTGGCTGCTTCCGCTACGACGACGGTCGACTATCAGGCCAACCTGCCACGCGTTCCGGCCACTGACGACTATGACGGAACAGACGAAGACACCGCTCTCCTGAACGCAACCGTCGGTGCAGGCAACGTCGCGGTTGCCGACGAGGCCGACTTCCTCGCCAGCTCCATCTCCGGCGGCTCGGTCACCATCTACAACCAGAACGGCACCGCGATGAACGTCGAGGTCCGTTATGCCAAGACGCTGAACTATGATGCCGGTGTTCCCCAGAACGACACCTGGACGATGTATATCGGGTCGGGCGGTGATGCGACCGATGCCTGGTACGATGTCGGCGATATCGAATTCGACAATACCGGTGCCATGACCAACTTGACCGCCGGTGTGGCTGGCGCGGTCAATGGCACGAGCGACGGCTTCACGCTGGCCTCGCTGACCATCGGCGGCACCACGGCCAGCAATGTGGAATTCTCCTTTGCTGACGGATCGCTGACCCAGTATTCCGACCCGGACGGGACGGCAAGTTCCGTTTCCCTGAATCAGGACGGTTATGCGGCCGGTGAACTGACCGGTGTTGCCGTCGATGCCTCGGGCCGTGTCATAGCCAGCTACTCCAACAACCAGCAGCGCCCGGTCTACCAGATCCCGCTCGCGACGTTCCAGGCCGAGCAGGACCTGCAGCGTGTCGACGGTGCTGCCTTCGCCGCCACCGCCGGCTCGGGCGATGCGGATCTTTCCGGTGGCGGACAGATCCTCGCCAAGAAGCTGGAACTCTCCAACGCCGATATCGCTGACGAGTTCTCCAAGCTGATCATCACCCAGCAGGCTTATTCGGCAAACTCGAAGGTCGTCACGTCTTCCGACCAGATGCTCGACGACGCCCTGAACATGGTCCGGTAACACACATTGGGCCGGCGGGGTCTGACCCGCCGGCCTGAATGGCCAAGTCGCGTTTCACGAAGGAGAAGCCGCCATGGGTCTGACAAGCGCCCTCAATACCGCGGTTTTCGGAATTACCTACAATCAGCGTCAGCTGGACGTCACCGCGTCCAACATCGCGAACGCGGACGCGGCCGGCTATTCCAAAAAGATCATTTCGGCGAACGTCTATTTCGACGGGCTCGGCAATGTCGCGGGGATGAATGCGACGGAAGTCCGCCGCATCGTCAACGAACAGGTTCAGGCCGACTACTTCAACTCGCTCGCCGATACGAATTACTCGAGGCAGATCGCCGACTACACCGATCGGCTGGACGATATTTTCGGCACGATCGACGACAAGAGTTCCCTCTCCGCACTTGCCGGAAACCTCTCCTCCGCGCTTGCAAACCTGGTGAACAACCCCGGCAACTACGCCTCGCAGAAAGATGTTGTTGCGGCCGCGGAAGCCTTCGCCCGGGAAATCAGCTCTTCCTACGACCAGATCGCGGATCTGCGCCAGGAAACAGACGACATTCTCTCGCTGCAGACCAAGGCGGTCAACGATCTGCTCGCCGGCATCGAGGACATTGACGAATCCATAAAGAACGCCGCCCAGTCTGGAATTTCCACGGCGGACATGGAAGATGAGCGCGACCGTCTGATCGAGCAGCTGTCGGGTTATCTCGACATCGATGTGAGGGAGGGGACGAACAGTTCGCTGACCATCCGCACGGCCAATGGCAATCAGCTTTATGCGGACGGTCAGGCTTCCACGGTGACGTTCGATCCGACCCACCTTCTGCAGCCTGGCCAGGCTGGAAATTCGGTGATGGTGAGAACGCCGGGCGGCACGACCTACGATCTTCTGGCCTCGTCCAAATCCGGATCGATGCTTGCGATGGCCGAACTCCGTGACGACATTCTGGCCGAAGCGCAGACCCAGCTCGACACCATTGCCGCGGAAGCGTCCCTGGCCTTTTCCAATGTTACGGTGGACAGCACCGCAACCACCGTCGGTCTCGATAGCGGGTTTGACCTGGATGTTTCAGCACTGCAGCCCGGCAACAAGATTACGCTGGAATACACCGATGCGGGTGGTATTCCGCAAACCGTCACGCTTGTGGCGGTCAGCGATGCGTCGCTGTTGCCCCTGGACAATTCCGCGACCGCGAACCCGAACGACACTGTTTTCGGTATCGACATCTCGAGCGGCGTGCCGGCGACCTACATCACCAACATCACCGCCGCACTTGCCGGCACAGGGCTGCTGGTCAGCAATGACGGTTCGGACAATCTCCGCGTTCTGGGCGATAACACCGCGCCGACAAGTGTGGAAAGCCTCTCAGCCAATGTGACGGTAACCGCCAATTCCGATCAGGGCCTGGGTCTGGCGATATTCGTCGATCAGCGCGCGGGAACGGACCTTTTCACCGACTCCCTGGAAGATGGCGGCCAGCGGGTTGGGTATGCGGCCGGTATCCGCGTCAACCCGGATCTGCTGGCTGACAGCGCGCTTCTGGTGAACTACCAGACCACGCCGACGGCGAACACGACGAACGACCCGGCGCGCGCGCAATACTTGTCCGACGCCTTTAGCGTGGGCACGGGCTATTATTCCCCGTCGAGCGGCATCGGCAGTTCCTCCACTCCCTTCCAGGGATCCGTGATCGACTTCGTCAACCAGACCGTTGCCTATCAGGGCAACCAGGCGGAAGACGCTGCGACCTACGCAGACTCCAAGGAAGCGCTGACGACCAATTTGGCGATCCGATACGAGGAAAGCTACGCGGTCGACCTCGATACCGAACTTGCCTTCATGGTTCAGCTTGAAAATGCCTACGCGGCCAATGCCCGCGTGATGCAGGCCATCAAGGAGCTCTTCGAAGAGCTCCTGAACATCGTCTAAGGTGCGTCATGACCGTCTCTTCCATCACCACGTCCCGGACTTACCTGACACGGCAGCTTGGCGAGCTGAACGACCTTCTGGCGGACAAGACGACCAAGCTTGCCCGGGGCAAGGTGGGAACGACATATGGCGACGTCGGCGACCGGCGGCTACTCGATATCCAGCTGACCCAACGAGTGGGCATGATCGAGAGTTACCAGCAGACGATCACCATCTCGAACCTGCATCTGCAGACCATGACCATGTCACTGGAAAGGCTGGAGGATATCCGCCAGGACGCCAAGGGCGCGCTCGATACGAACGATTTCGTTCTGCAAAACGATGGCCAGACGCAGACGCAATCGCGCGCCAAACTGCTCTTGAGCGAAGCGCTGAACATTCTCAACACCGAGATTGCGGGCTTCTACGCCTTCGGCGGCACTGATGCCGTCCAGGACCCGGTTGCCAAGATCGACGCGATCCTGGACGGGGCAGGTGGGCTTGACGGCCTCAGGACCGTGATGAGCGAATATCAGCAGGCCAATCTCGGCGCCGGCAATACCGGCCGGACGACGACGTCTGCCCTGGTGACCAACTACGCCGGCGCAGTGCCAACGGATTCTACCTTCACCATTTCCGAGGATGGCGCGCACGATTTCGGGTTCGATATCTCCGCAGTCACCTCCACCCTGAGCAACGTTGCCATTACCGGCCCAGGCGGCACGGATCCGGACAGCTTCGACGTGCAGTTCACCGGACAGCCTGAACTTGGGGAAACCATCACGGTCGAATTCACGCTGCCGCCCGATCACACCGAGACGATTTCAATCGAGTTCACCGCGGCTGCCACTGACGAGGGGGACGGCTCCTTTGCAATCGGTGCCGACCTTGAAGAAACGGCGCAGAACCTTCGTGACGCACTGGAGGCGGAAATCCAGCGGCAGGCGGAAACAACGCTCAAGGCCGTTTCGGACGAGTGGGCGGCGGAAGAGTTCTTCAGCACCTATAATGGCGAAGAGCCGCAGCGCGTTGACGGTCCGCCCTTTGATACCGCAACGGCACTTGTCGGTGGCGGATCGACGACGCTCGCCTGGTATACGGGCCGCAACACGACAACCACCGATCCGCGTACCGACAAGAATGCGATCATCGACAGCAATCTGAGCGTCAGCTACGGCGTCAGGGCCAACGAAACCCCTTTGAAGGAATTGGTGCAGTCCCTGGCTGCATTCGTTGCCGCGGACTTTTCCGGCGGTACGACGATAGATGAGGAATATTACAACGCCTTGTCGACCAACCTCAGAACCACGCTGCAGCCCCCAGGGGTCGATCAGTCCGGGATCACCGATATTGCGACGGACATCGCAATCACCCATCGAACCGTATCGCTGACGAAAGACCGTCACGTGCAGACCAAGAGCACCTATGAGGCAACGATCGCGGAAATCGAGGGCATCGACCAGAACCAGATCGCCGCGGAGATCCTGCAGCTGCAGACGAACATAGAGGTCTCTTACCGGGCATCCTCGATCGTCTTCAGCCTGACGTTGTCGGATTATCTGTAAGAGGTCACGAGGGCGGGCACTGTCGCCGGTCCGGCAGGGTAATTTTTTCCGGAACCTTCAATCAGAAAGGCCGGCCGTTTTCACGGCCGGCCTTTCTTTTTGCGTCAGTCCGGTGCGCCGGATCAGGACCTGAGTCCCTCGGCGATCGACCGGTTGATGCTGATAAGGGTGTCCAGCTTGCTGGAATCGTCCGTCGTGATGACGGTCATTGTCTGCTTGAACACGAATACGCCGAGCGTGGCAATGTTGTTCTTGATTTCCTGGGGCAACTGACTTTCCGGGCTCGTCGCCGACGTTACCAGGATCGTCCAGAGCTTGCGGTTATAGACCAGTGCGTCGTCTTTTTCCGCGAGCGAAGACTCTGTCCATTCATCCTTGATCAACTGCAGCCGGGCTGCGGCTTTCATCAGCAGATTCGCTTCCAGCTCCCGCGGTGACACTGCCGCCACCTGGCTTGTTTTCTGGTAAGCCTGCGCTGCCTGCTTGTACATGACTGATCAGCGTCCCTTCATACTCGATGAGCTTGCGTGCTTCTTTCAGTGCTTTATAGAAGGCGCCGGTTAGGATGGCGTTACTAATCCTGGTAACATAAGGGATCGTACTCGGCGCGGCTTTCACGATGTCGTTGACAAGGACGAAGTAACTCTCCTGAATCTTTTCCATGTCAGTTGACAGATACATCAGCTGAACGGCGAGATAGACCCGTTTTGCTGGCGTATCCGCGGTGGCCGGCGTGAGAATGTCCTTTTCTCGCAGAATGGGAGCCTGGCCTTCGATAAAGAGGCGAGTCCGCTGATTGTCATTGGTGATGACACTTTCCCCAATGATAATCCGTTCGCCCGGTTTCAGCTCGACCTTGAGCGCCATTCCGTGACCTCCACGCATAAGTATCGCCGCGAAACGTTAACGAATTCGTTAATGAGTGCTGCTGACACCTTAATGAAAAATGTCATCGGTGTTAACCGAAGAGGCTCAAGACGCTCTGGTCTGCCTGGTTGGCCAGGGACAGGGCAGTGGACGAGAGTTGCTGGCGCGTTTGCAGAGCCAGCATGTTCGCGCCTTCCTCGTTCATGTCCGCGATGGTCAGGTGTCCTGCACCGACTTCGAGCGTATTGATCAGGTTTTGCGTGAAATCGGTCCGGATTTCAACCGTTGAAAGCGCCGTACCCATCGAACGTGCGGCAGACCGCAGTTCGTCCAGGGCCGCATTGATCGCCTGCAGCGTTCGGTCGATATCCGTGTCGGACTTGAATTCCGAAGCCGCGGCCGACAACGAGACGGTTCCAGAGGTTGTTCCGAGCGTCAGCCGATTGAAATCTGTATTGCTGCTCGAAACGTCAAAGGAAACTTCGCCGATAAGACTGATACTGCCGCCGGAGAATGTCGCGTCCAGGCCCTTCACGTTGTTGATGAAGGTCACAAGGTCACTGACAGTGGTTTCTTCATCGATCTCGATGGACGCCGGTTCAAAGCCGTTGCCGTCGGTAATGGTGATTGTGTCACCTGCCTGAAAACCACCCGAAGTGATCAGGGTTGCCGTAGAGCTGAGGGCCGAGACGGAAACAAGAGTTGCCGCACCCGTTGCTGCCCCGCCGCCGGTTGCGGTACTCGGCGCGCCGGCCGCGGCATCCTTGGCAATGCTTACCGAGGCATTCAGCCCGGAGACGATAGTGATCGAATCGGTCGCTTCGTCGAAATACGCATGAACGCCACTCAGTTCGTCGAGTGCATCGACATAGTCTTGAACCGTGACGATATCGGTGCCCACGGTCAGCGTCACGGTACCGGTTGCGCCGGCAATGGTGACATGGTCGCCTGCTTGCCAGTTCACAAGGTCGGTCAGGTTGGAAGAGGCCTGCAGCCCGGTCAGGGTCAGGGTGGCAGAGCCGCCATAAAGGTTGAAGGCCGAGGTGCCCGTGCCTCCCGCGTCGAGGTCGTCGAGGTTGAGACCGTCATCCAGCGTCGTATCGGTGAAATCGACCGGATTGACCGTCAGGTTCGACGTGCTGTCCTCGTTGAAGATGACTTCCAGCTCGTTGCCGGCGCCTGCCAGAAGGTTCTTGCCCTTGTAGCTGGAGTCGCGCGCCATGTCCTCGATCTGCTCCAGCAGATCGTTGTACTGGCTGGTGAACTGCTTGCGTTCGTATTCGCTGGACGTCTGAAGTGCCTGGTTGGCGATCGCCTTGGCCGATTCGACCAGCTTGGTGATCGAGGTGAGGCCCTTGTCGGCTGCCTTGATGGTCTGGACGGCCTGGCCCATGTTGTCCAGAAGGTTGGCGAGATCGCTCGCCCGGTCGTTCAGCGATTGTGCGGTAAAGTAGGAATTCGGATTGTCGAGGGCCGTATTGACCTTAAGCCCTGTTGCCAGGCGCGTCTGCGTAATCGACTGCAAATCCGCCGTCTGTTTCAGCGACAGGAGATTGTCCCGGACAGCACTGGAGAGAACAATATCAGGCATCAGACTTCACCGCTTTTCCTATCAGGGTCTCGCCAAGTGCGTTGTTCGGACTTCTGCAGTCGTTCCAACGGCTTTGACGAAAATCTAAATGGAAAGTTAATCACTGATGCACGAATTAACGTCCTGTAAATAAAAGTTACCAAAAGATTTCTCTTAAGGGACTGAAAAATATACGGAAATTTTTTTAACTGCGAACAGTAGTCGACTTGCAATAGAAAAACGGCGGGCTTTGGACCCGCCGTTTCTTTCGTATTTGCGTGAGTCGCGGCTGCGACTGATTCTCTTTGTTTAGAAGAGGGATAGCACGGTCTGGTCCGCCTGGGAGGCGAAGGACAGAGACGTGGAAGCAAGCTGCTGACGGGTCTGAAGGGCCAGCAGGTTTGCACCTTCTTCGTTGGTATCGGCCAGGGTCAAGAGACCTGCACCTTCCTGCAGAGTATTGATCATCGTCTTGGTGTAATCTTGACGGATCTCAACGGTCGACAGGTTGGTACCGAATTCGGAAGCCTGGGAGCGCAGGTTGCCGAGGGCGGTATTCAGGCGGTCGATCACCCGGTTGATGGCGCTGTCGGTCGCAAAGCCGCTGTCCGAAAGCGCGGAGAGCGTTACACCCGACGTGTTGGCCGTGAAGCCGCTGCTCGCGAAGTCTGAGTTGTCGCTGGTCAGGGACAGATCGACATCGGAGGTGATGTCGAGGCGCCCTGAGGTTGCGTTGAACGAAGCCGTGACACCGTTGAAGTCACCGATGAAGTTGACCAGGTCATCAACAGTGGAGTCGTCCTCGATTTCAAAGGAACCCAATTCGAAGCCGTTGCCATCTGTCAGGGTGAGCGTGTCACCGATCGCAAAGGACCCGGTATCGGCCAGGATAGCACCCGTGCTTGCCAGCGCGGTTGCAGCCACTTCGAAGGTCGACAGAGCTGCGGAGTGGGTATCGACCGTATCAGAGATATGGAAATCCTGATCGCTGTAGATGGTCAGTTCACCCGAGGTTTCGTCGAATTCTGCACGAACGCCAGCAATGCCGTTCAGGCTGTCGACCAGGTCCTGCACGGTCGCACCGGCGGTAACCGTACCGGCACCGGCGATGACTGCATTCGGAGATGCAATCGCGTTCACGAATTCCAGGGTGGTCGTGGTCGAGATCACGTTGGAGTCGGACAGCGAGGAGCTGGAGTTCAGCGTCGTCGTGCCGTCGGTCAGCGTTATCGTCGTCTTGCCGCCCTGAAGGTTGAACGAGGTCGTCGAGCCCTGGCCTTCAGCCAGATCCGACAGGTTCAGACCGGTGGACAGGGTGGTGTCGGTGTAGTCGACAGCCTCGATGGTCAGCTTGGAGGTCGAATCTTCGTTGAAGATCGTGGTCAGGTCGTTGCCGTCGCCTGCGAGCAGGTTCTTGCCCTTATAGGAGCTGTCCTTCGCGACGTCTTCGATCTGCTCGAGCAGGTCGTTGTACTGCTCGGTGAAGCGCTTGCGCTCGTACTGGCTCTGGGTCTGAAGGGCCTGGTTGGCTTTCGCCTTTGCGGTTTCAACCAGATCGGTGATCGTCTGGATACCTTTGTCCGCTGCCTTCAGGGTCTGCAGGGACTGGCCCATGTCGTCCAGAAGCGTGGACAGGTCGCTGGCGCGGGAGTTGAGGCCGGAGGCGGTGAAGAAGCTGTTCGGATTGTCCAGAGCGGAGTTCACCTTCATACCGGTCGCCAGTTTGTTCTGGACACCGGACATCAGATCGGCTGTGGACTGGAGAGTGAGGAGGTTCTGCCGCACGGCGGCGGACAAGGTAATGTCCCTCATGTGATTTATCCCTTTCCTGGGTCAAAATTTCATCTGCTCGTCCTGAGCAGGTTGGGACCGATCTTCATCCGTTAACCTTAATCATTGGTTAAACGCTTGAAAAATAGGGTTACTGAAACGTTAAGCGTTGGTGTGGCCCTGATAGAAATTGCAGCGGATTCTCGAATTGCGCAGCGTTGCGGATTTCAAATCCTGCCAGTGTCGGAAATGCGGGGGGAGGGATCGAGATCACCGCGGAGCTGAAGGGTTCCGCGATTTTTTATGCGGTGCCGGGTTCAAATCGGCGAGGGGACATAAATTTTCCGCCCGTTGCACGCTTTGGCCATCCACGTGGCCGGCCTTTGCAGGGATAATGGCGCGGTACAGGTTTGGCGGTAATCAAATTTCAAAAGCAGAAAAGCGGGCCGGGGCCCGCTTTTCAACGTTGGTGTGAAGTTCTTGTGGCTTAGAAGAGCCGCAGAACGTTCTGGTCTGCCTGCGCTGCGAAGGACAGCGAGGTGGAGGCAAGGCTCTGGCGAGTCTGCAGGGCCAGAAGGTTTGCACCTTCTTCGTTGGTGTCGGCCAGGGTCAGCAGGCCGGCGCCTTCTTCCAGCGTGTTGATCAGGTTCTTGGTGAAGTCCTGACGGTTTTCCACGATCGAAAGGTTGGTACCGAATTCGGACGCCTGGGTCCGAAGGCTGCCGAGGGCGGTGTTCAGACGGTCGACGACACGGTTGATGTCGCTGTCCGTTGCAAAACCGCTGTCAGACAATGCGGAGAGGGAAACACCAGTCGTGTTCGCCGCAAAGGCGCTGCTCGCGAAGTCCTCATTGTCGCTCGTCAGGGACAGATCGACTTCAGAAGTGATGTCGAGACGGCCCGAAGACGAGTTGAACGAGGCAGAAACGCCCTGGAAGTCGTTGATGAAATTGACCAGATCCTCAACGGAGGTGTCCGATTCGATTTCCAGTGCACCCAGTTCGTAACCGTTGCCGTCGGTGAGCGTCAGCGTATCGCCAACAGCGAAGGAACCGGTATCGGAGAGGAGCGAACTCGTGCTTGCCAGCGCGGTTGCAGCCACTTCGAAGGTCGACAGGGCTGCGGAGTGCGTGTCGACAGTGTCGGAGATATGGAAATCTTCGTCACTGTAGATGGTCAGCTCACCGGACGTGTCGTCGAATTCTGCGCGAACACCGGCAATGCCGTTCAGGCTGTCGACCAGGTCCTGCACGGTCGCACCGGCAGTAACCGTACCGGCGCCGGCGATGACTGCATTCGGAGATGCAATCGCGTTCACGAATTCCAGGGTGGTCGTGGTCGAGATCACGTTGGAATCGGACAGCGAGGAGCTGGAGTTCAGCGTCGTCGTGCCGTCGGTCAGCGTAATCGTCGTCTTGCCGCCCTGAAGGGTGAACGAGGTCGTTGCGCCCTGGCCTTCTGCCAGGTCCGACAGGTTCAGACCGGTGGAGAGGGTGGTGTCGGTGTAGTCGACTGCATCGATGCTGAGCTTGGAGGTCGAATCTTCGTTGAAGATCGTGGTCAGGTCGTTGCCGTCGCCTGCGAGCAGGTTCTTGCCCTTGTAGCCTGCGTCCTTCGCCAGGTCTTCGATCTGAGTCAGGAGTTCATTGTACTGGGCGGCAAACTGCTTGCGCTCGTACTGGCTCTGCGTCTGCAGGGCCTGGTTTGCCTTCGCCTTGGCGGACTCAACCAGCTTGGTGATGCTGGAGATGCCCTGATCCGCAGCCTTCAGCGTCTGAACGGACTGGCCCATGTCGTCCAGCAGAGTGCTGAGATCGTTCGCACGGGAAGTCAGGCCGGAGGCGGTGAAGAAGCTGTTCGGATTGTCCAGAGCGGAGTTCACTTTTTTACCGGTCGCCAGTTTGTTCTGGACGTCCGACATGAACTGAGCCGTGGACTGGAGGGTGTTAAGGTTCGCGCGAACTGCGCTGGACAGGGTGATATCGCCCATGATGTGTCCTTTCTAGGAGTACAAGATACAGGGGCCCTTCCTGGACCCGGCTCACATCTATCAACCTTCCGCGGTAACAAGTTCTAAACAAACATGGTTAGCGCTTGTTAACCTTAACAAGATGTTAAATGGTGTTGAGCAGCAGTGCGCCACGAATGATTGAGGATATTGTTTCGAAATACTTTTCCGTCCCTGATCGGGCGTGGATGAAGTCTGTTGCCGGAGCAGCAGAGCCTGGGAGACAGCCAGGCTCCGGCCATCAGGCAGTCTGCATGGGAAGGGGGCCGCAAGGCCCGTCGGCAGAAAGTGTTAACCGGGTGCTCCTGCGGCCCAGGGTGGCGCTGTCCGGTTTGCGCGCAACGCGTCCCCGGCAAACGTGAGGCGGCCGGCGTTCTGTGCCGAATTGGAGGAAGGTTTCCGGCGGCTGCCGCGATACCTATTAAAGAAGGGTCGAAAAACAAAAACAGCCCCGGCAAGGGGCTTCGGTAAACGCGCCGTGTAGGGAAGGCGTGCAGCGAAGGCAACACATATGAGCGTGCGGCGGTTGCTGCCGGAGAGAAACGGCCTGTCAGATCACCCGCTGGAAGGGGGCCGGCGTGTCTTGCGTCTGCTGGCTTTCTACCGTCTTGGTATAGGCGCGCAGCCGCAACAGCGTTTCGCTCGGGATTTGGCGAACGACCTGGCCTGTTTCCGTATTTGTGGCCACATAGATCAGGCTTTCGCTTTCCGGGTCCACTACATTGCGGCGTTCCACGGTCGGCGTGATCGGATCCTGAAGGCGGCGCGGATCGCGTTGGTTGTTCGCTGCACGCTTGCCGTTTTCGGTCTCGGCCGACGGTGCCACTGTCTCTTCGACCGGCAGGTCTGTCTGCGTGCTTGGGGCATTCCGCTCCGGAGCCCTCGTAACCGGCGTGATCGCCGTATACGTCGGCGATGGCGGCCGGGCTAGTCCCGTGTCCAACATCTTTCCCTCCGGGTGACAAGATACATATACCCGTTCACCCTCCAATATAACGTAAGGGAATGAATCCTCCGTTAACGGAATGATTAGAAATTTACAGGACGGAATCTATCCGCTTGTGGCCGTTCCTGATTCGTTGCCGCATCGGATCGATTGCCGGTATTTCGTGGCCTCGTCAGCTTTTCCGATATCTCAAAACGGCAAAAAGCCCCCGTTACGGGAGCTTTGCGGTTGTAAAGCCAAACCGGGCGGCCGGCTAGTGGAGCGAATTTGACATTTGAGTCCCGCTCGCGGCGAGGCTGATGCTCAAATGTCAAATTCAAAAGCTCCACTAGAATCATATATCTATCTAGTGGTTCTTATAATTCTGACATTTGCTCCAGCGCTAGCAGCAGGAGGATGCAAATGTCAGAATCGAACCACTAGTTCAGCCGTGGCGGTAGACTTCAGAGAGACTGATTGACTGCTATGCCCCGGGCTGACTGGGGACCCGTCGGTGCCGAGCCGTTGCGCCCGTAAGTCGTCGGTGCGTTCGCGTTCTTGGCGCCCGCGGCCTTGGCAACCGTCGCTACAATGGAGCTGGCGACGTCCCGGGCAGTCGACAGGACGGCGAGGTTGATGCGCAGCACGGGCTGGAATTCGCCGTGCTGACGCCGGAGTGACTGGGTTGCGGCGGGAGCCAGGTTGCCGAGGGCGACAGCGTGTTCCTTCGCCGTCAGCATACCGCGCGTGTATTCATGGATCAGCCGCGCCTTGTCGGCCTGAAGTTCGCCTGCTTCCCGCAACTTGCCGGCCCGCACAAGGTCGGTTTCCATTTCGATCACCGACAACAGGGCTTCCATCGTGCCGGAAAGGGCGGAACAGAACTGGTCGGCTTCCAGCGGACTGGTTGGCCGTTCCAGCGAGAACGGAAAGGCTGTTGTATTGGGTTGTGCGGTCATTGTGCCCCCTCCTGCAATTTGAGCAGTTCGCGTTCGACGCTATCGGCCAGGCCGATACCGCCGTTCTCGGCAATGTTGCGTGCATATTCATCGATCAGGAGGCTCTGCCAGGCATCCGCCCCGTGACCGCTGCCCCAGGTCCCGCCCTCCTGAAGGCCGGTGAACATGTTCTGGAGCATGGTGTTCAGGAAAACCGCCTCGAAATCCTCCGCTGCGGCCCGGACCGCGGTCTTGTCGGTCGGGTCGACACCGCGCAGCGTGTCGTGCGGCATCTGCTGGATCGAGGAAGGTGAAATCTGGGACAGCATCACAGCACCTCGATGTCGGCCTGGAGGGCACCGGCTGCCTTGATGGCCTGCAGGATCGAGATCATGTCGCGCGGGCCGATGCCGAGGGCGTTGAGGCCATCGACCAACTGCTTCAGCGTGACGGTTTCCGGAACGATGGCCAGCTTGGAGTCGCTCTCGTCGATGGAGACTTCGGAGCGCGGCACAACTGCCGTCTGACCGCCGGAGAAGGGCAGGGGCTGCGAAACTTGCGGAGATTCGGCGATCGTGACTGTCAGGTTGCCCTGGGCGACGGCGACCATAGACACTCTCACGTCCTGGCCCATGACGATGATGCCGGAATTTTCGTCAATCACGATGCGCGCGGCAAGGTCCGGTTCGACGATCAACTGCTCGATATCGGTCAGAAGATCGACAATGTTGCCGTCATATTGCTGCGGCAGGTCGATGCGCACCGTCGCCGGGTCGAGCGGTTCGGCCGTCGGCATGCCGATGAGTTCGTTGACGGAGAGAGCGATGCGGCGGGCTGTGGTCAGGTCCGGATTGCGCAGCGCCAGGCGAAGTGTGGTCAGCGACGCCAGCTTGAAGTCCAGTTCGCGTTCCACAAGACCGCCATTGGCGATGCGGCCGGCCGTCGGGACGCCCCGGACGACGGAAGCGGCATCCGCCTGGGCCGAGAAGCCGCCGATTGCCACCGAGCCTTGTGCGATCGCATAGACTTCGCCGTCTGCACCGACCAGCGGCGTGACCAGAAGCGTGCCGCCCTGGAGTGATTCAGAATCGCCAAGAGAGCTGACATTCACATCGATGCGCGTGCCCTGGGTGGAAAAGGGCGGCAGATTGGCGGTGACCATCACGGCGGCGACGGTGTTGGTGTTGAGGTCGACGTTGCGGGTGTTGACACCAAGCCGTTCCAGCATCGCCTGCAGGCTCTGCTGGGTGAAGGGCGAGTTGTTGAGGCTGTCACCGGTGCCGTTGAGACCGACCACGAGGCCATAGCCGATCAGCTGGTTTTCGCGGATGCCTTCGAAGTCGGCAATGTCCTTGATCCGGGACGCAGCGCTTGCCGGTTCCAGAAGCGCCACCGCTGCCAGCACGGCAGCCGCACCAAAAAGCGCGGCCCTCCTGAAGCCTCCGAAAATCTTGTCAGCCAGCTGTTGCATACCCGTCTCAGCCCGTTGTTCTCTCGTCCGGCTTGCGATGCCGGGGCATTATTGCTCGATTTGCGTAATGCGAGAGCCGTGCCATTTTCACCAAGGCACGGAATCTTTCCGGAAAAGTGACCGGATTCTGCGCCGTTTGCTGATAAGATGGTGAGCATATCCACTCAAAACTGTCGAATTGGGTTAATGAAACGCAGTCATTGGTCGGCAAATATTGCCTCATCCCCAAGGACTCATTTACCCTTCCCGGCAGATTCTGACGGGCCAACCGCAAAACGCGCGAGGATTGCTGTCAATCCGACTGGAAGATCGATCATGCGTATCACAGGCAACAAACCCATTACCGGCGTGCAGGGACGGGGTGCGAAGAAGCAGACATCGTCAGGCTCGGATACGTTCGCGCCCGATCTTGGCGGCGAGGTGTCCCACTCTTCCCAGACGGCCGGCGGTGCCGCTATCCAGGGGATGGATGCGCTGCTTGCCTTGCAGGAGGTCGACGACCGCGCAGAACGCCGTTCCAAGGCTGCCAAACATGGACATACCCTGCTTGATACCCTGGAATCCGTGCGGGCGGATCTGCTTGCCGGACATGTGTCGGAAGACCGCCTGGAGCTGCTCGCCCGGCAGGTCGCCAAGCGTCCTCCGAGTGGTGACGAGCGCATCGATTCGGTACTGGGGGAGATAGAATTGCGGGTGAAGGTCGAGCTCGCCAAGCTTGGCCGATTCCAGGATTGAGCGGGCCTGCACGGATTGCGGCTTTGCCGCCAAATGGTCCAAAAGTTACGCAACGGATTGAAAGGATTAACTTTTTTGTCACCTTATTTTTAACAAATCAACCGTTGTGGGCTGGCGGAAGCGGCTATATATTGCGCCCGGCATAACGGTAATCCGGAGCTATCGATGACGGTTGAAATTGAGTCTGAATATCGACCCTCGGAAGACGAGCCGTTCATGAATGACAGGCAGCGCGAGTACTTTCGGAACAAGCTGCTTGTATGGAAAGAAGAGATCCTGAAGGAAAGCAAGGAAACCCTCGCCAATCTTCAGGAGGAAAGCCAGAACCACCCCGATTTTGCCGACCGTGCGTCCTCCGAGACGGACCGTTCCATTGAATTGCGTGCAAGAGATCGTCAGCGCAAGCTGATTTCCAAGATCGACGATGCGCTGGAGCGTATCGCGGACGGCAGCTACGGCTACTGCGAGGAAACCGGTGAGCCGATCGCGCTCCGCCGCCTCGAAGCCCGGCCGATCGCAACCCTGTCGATCGAAGCCCAGGAAGCGCATGAGCGTCGGGAAAAAGTGTATCGCGACGACTGATTTCCAGAAAACGGCCGGTCTGCGGCGTAGTCTGCAGGCCCTCAACGACTTTCAAAACCTTCCCCTGAGCGGGAAGGTTTTTTTATGGGCTGGCCAATGAATGCCTGCAACCTGACATCAAACGCCACCTCATCCTGAGGAGGACCGTCAGGTCCGTCTCGAAGGATGGGCCGCAAGCTCCTGAGCAAGCGGCCCATCCTTATCTGTTCGGACTTTGGTAGAAGTTGACTTGGGAGAGCCGTTGAGTGCTCTCCCAAGCGGGCCGGAGACCGTACCATCCTCGGCACCTCGCAGTCCGTTCGAAGCAAGGCTCCCGGTCCGCTTTCCAACTTATCCCGAATGGTTGCTCGCACAAGAGTGCGTAGATAAGGCAGGGACAGATGGACGCGACAGTTTACTTTGTTGGCATTGATGTATCGAAAGCGACGCTGGATGTGCATGTGCTCCCGGGAGATACGCGAGAGCGCTTTGGCAACGACCCTGCCGGATGGGCAGAGCTTGTCGCGTTGTTGTCGCCCTTTGCCGTCGAACGCGTGGTGATGGAAGCGACCGGCGGCTACGAGCGCAAAGCAGCCCGGGAGCTTCAGAGGTGCGGGCTGCACGTTTGCGTGGTCAACCCGCGCCGTGTCCGGGACTTTGCCAAGGCTGCGGGCATTCTGGCCAAGACCGATCCGCAGGACGCGGCCGTTCTGGCCCGTTTCGCGCAGGTGTTCGATCCGCCGGCAGCTCCCCAGCCCGACGAGGCGGAAGCCAAACTGGCGCAATACGCCACCGTGAGAGAGACGCTGGTGGCCGAAAGGACCCGCCTTTCCAATCAGATCGGCCTCAATGACGATCCCGCTCTGCTGCAGTTGCTTCACAGGCTGCAAGAAGCAAACAAAGCCGCAATCGCTGATCTGGACCGCCTGATCCAGGCCTGCATTCGCGAAAAGGCTGACCTGCTCCGGCGCTACGAGCAACTGCAGGGCGTTCCCGGCATCGGGCCGGGCGCGGCTGTCTCGCTCCTGGCTTTCATGCCCGAACTGGGCCAGGTCTCGCGCCGTGCCATTGCCGCCCTCGTCGGCGTTGCCCCCTTCATCCGGCAAAGCGGTACCATGCGCGGTCAAAGCAGGATTGCAGGCGGCCGTGCCAGCGTGCGGCGGGCTCTCTTCATGGCAAGCCTGTCCGCAGTCCGCTTCAACCCGATCATCAAAACCTTCTACCAGCGCCTCACCAAAGGTGGCGCCAGCAAGAAAAAGGCAATCATCGCCTGCGTCCGTAAACTCATCACCATCCTCAACGCTATGGTCCGAGACGGTAAGGACTGGAGGCAAAAAACAATCTCATAAACATGGTCGCTTCGAGACAGCGCGTGCGCGCTTCCTCAGGATGAGGGGTAAGTCGGGGCAGTCGCCTCAACCGGCGGCCAAATGTCAGTTCAAGCCTATCAGAGCGTAATCCGGTACCGGGCGAAGCCGTCGGCGCCATCGCCGGCCGGTTCGATGCGCACACCTTCCACCGACGCTGCATGGTCCGTGCCGCCGGGGCCGGTTTCGAAGAGGACCGTGGTGTCCGGAACCGGCTTGAAGCGCCAGTTGGCGTCGGCAGAAGGGTTGATGGTGCCCTGATCGACGATGTAGCGGACGAGGGCGTCCCGGTTGGTGTCCGGGCCGACGAACACAACGACGTCGTCGGTCACCCCCGGGAAGTTGCCGCCGCCGCTGGCGCGGTAGTTGTTGGTCGCGACAATGAAGGTCTGGTCGAAATCGAGCGGCTTACCGTCGAATTCAATCTTCACGATGCGGTTTGCATCCGGATTGACGAGTTCGCCCTTGGAATCGTATTTCGACGGCTGGGTCAGGTCGATTTCATAGGTGACGCCGTCGATGACGTCGAAATTGTAGCTCGGGAATTCCGGATTGATCAGCGGCTGATCCGCCTTCCCCGGCTCGACCTGCAGGAAGATACCGGCCGAACGTTCCAGCCATTCCTTGACCGTGCTGCCCTTGACGGCGACGGCGCGTACCGTGTTCGGGTAGAGGTAAAGGTCGGAGACGTTCTTGATGGCGACGTCGCCGACCGGAACATCGGTGTAGTAGTCCGGACCACCGCGGCCGCCGGCCTTGAAGGGGGCTGCTGCCGACAGGATCGGCAGGCTTTCCCATTCCGTGCCCTTGAGCATCTGGTCGATGTACCAGATCTGCGCCTTTGAGACGATCTGCACGCTTGGATCGTCGGCAACGAGCGCGAAATAGGAATGAAGCGGCGCGGAGGTCTTGCCGACCGGGCGGCGGACATAGGCAAGCGTTGCCTCGTGGTCTTGCATCACCGCGTCGAGGACGTCCTGCTGGCTCTCCACCAGCGGCGTGACAGTGCGGCCATCCTTTTCGTAGATCGGCCGGGCCTCGGTCATGAAGTTCGCGACCCGCCAGCCATTTCCGTCGCGCTCGATCATCAGGTCGATGACGCCGAGATGCGAGCCCCAGAAACCACCCATGGCGGCAGGTTTGCCGAACAGCGTCCCCTTTTCACTGTCGATGCCGGGCAGGCCCTCATATTGAGAGCCCGGGAAGACGAGGTGCTGGTGGCCGGTAAAGACAGCGTCAATGCCTTCGACGGAGGCCAGGTGCAGCGACGCGTTTTCCATGCCTTCGGAATAGTCGGTTGCGTCGATGCCGGAGTGAGAGAGGGCGATGACGAGATCGCAGCCCTGTTCGCGCATTTCCGGAACGAAGGCTTTCGCCGCGGCGACGATGTCACGCGCATTGACGTTGCCTTCCAGGTGACGGCGGTCCCAGTTCATGATCTGCGGCGGCACGAAGCCGATGAAGCCGATCTTGACCGGATAGGACTTGCCGGCACCGTCGGTGACCTGCTTTTCGACGATCGCATAGGGCTTCAGGAAAAGGGCATCGTCGCGCGGATTGGAAGCCAGTGCAGTGCCGTTGACGAGGTTGGCGCAGACAACCGGGAAATTGGCGCCGGCGAGTACCTTGTTCAGGAAGTCGAGGCCGTAGTTGAATTCATGGTTGCCGAGGGTGGCGGCATCGAAATTCAGAACGTTCATGCCCTTGATGACGGGGTGCAGATCGCCCTCTTTCATGCCGCGCTCATAGGCGATGTAATCGCCCATGGGATTTCCCTGCAGGAAATCGCCGTTGTCGACGAGGACGGAATTGGTCGCTTCGTCGCGGATCTGGCGGATCAAGGTCGCGGTACGGGCAAGACCGGCCGTATCGACCGGCTTGTCGCCATAATAGTCATAGGGGAAGACATGCACATGCAGGTCGGTGGTTTCCATCAGCCGCAGATGGGCGGTGCCCTCTTTGGCCAGCACGGAATAAGGATGCAGGGCAGCGGTAAAGCCGGTTGCGGCGGCGCCCATCAAGAGGGTACGGCGGGAAATGGAAAAGTCTTTGAGCTTGGACATGAAATACTCCTGTGCGGCCGCAGGGCCGCATTGACTGCGTGCGGCGGGACCGGGACGAGGCCGGTCGCGCGCGGCAAAGCTTGCCTCGCGCGGTTCTGCGCCGCATGGATTACAATCGTATGACGGAAAAAGCTGTCCGGATAGTCAAATTTCACAGGTTGCGTCTAACCCTGCCGCATCGGACCAATCGCGTGCGAGCCTAAGCGAATTGTGCCGGTTCGCCAATGCCTCTCGACCTGGAACCGGCGCATTGCAGCGATGAATTTCAGAAGGCCTAATTGCCGATCTTCTCCGCCATCACCGATATCGTCTGCACGTAGACGCTGGCCTTGTTCCACTTCTGCAGGACCTTGTAGTTGGCGGTGCCCGGTCCCCAGCCCTGGCCGCGGCGCCAGCCGTTCTGAGCGAGGTAGTTGGCGGTGGAGGCAAGGACATCCGGTATCGAGCGGATCAGGTCACGGCGGCCGTCCCGATCATGGTCAACGGCGTAGCGGACATAACTGGAGGCCAGGAACTGGGTCTGGCCGATTTCACCAGCCCAGGCCCCCTTCATCTCCGAAGGTTGCATGTCGCGACGCTGCACGATCGTCAGGGCGGCGACCAGTTCGTTGGTGAAGAAGGCGGAGCGGCGGCAGTCATAAGCAAGTGTCGCCAGAGACTGCAGCACGGGCAGGTTGCCGGAGTAACTGCCGAAGTTGGTTTCCAGTCCCCAGATTGCCAGGATGACGGGAGCCGGAACGCCGTACTTCTTCTCAATGCTGTTGAAGATCCTTTGATAGGTCTGTCCGAGCTTCTGGCCACGGCGGATCATGGCATTGTTGACCCGCTTGGCATAGAACTGCTCGAAACTCAGCTTGAAGGAACGCTGGTTGCGATCCAGCTTGACGACTTTCGAACTGTAGCTCGCATTGGCGAGCGCGGATTGCACGGCACGCGGTTTGAGGCCGTACCCTTGAGCATTGGCGATGAAGGACTGTTTCCAGGCGTCGAAGCCGCCCGGGCCGTTGCCGCAGCTCGCGCTCCAGGCCGGCGCAGCCGTGAGGGTGGAAACTCCAAGAACGAAGGCAAAAAGCAGGCGCATCGAATCACCGCGGAAAAATGGTCAGCTTGGCGCCATTTTAGCTCATAACAACGTTGCGTCATGCTGAGCGTGAGCGAAAGCCGGGGCGCTTTCGTTCCCGTCTAGAGCCCGGCCGCAAACACCACTTCAAGAGGGGCGTGAGACCTTCAGGCGCACTTCCTGAAAATGAGAACGGGCACGGCACTCAGGGAGCGAGATGCCGTGCCCGTCATCAGCCAGGACCGGAAACGTTTCTAGAACACGTCTCCGGCTTTGGCCGGGGGACTGAATCTATGGGCAGGATCAGAACGGCAGCAGGATGTCGAGCACCTGGTTGCCGACACGCGGCTGCTGGACGTCGGTGATCTGGCCACGGCCGCCATAGCCGATGCGCGCTTCGGCGATCTGCTCGCTGGCGATACGGTTTTCGGAGGTGATGTCTTCCGGCCGGACAATACCGGCGACGATCAACTCGCGAACCTCGAAGTTCACCCGGATTTCCTGGCGGCCCTCGATGACCATGTTGCCGTTCGGAAGGACCTGGGTCACGACGGCAGCGACGGTTGTCTGCAGCGTTTCCTCGCGGTCGACACTGCCGTTGCCTTCGAAGCTGGAGTTGCTGTTGGTGTTGGCAATGTCGCTGGCGGCGACGCCGGCCGGCATGAATATCGTGTCGATGGCCGTGCCGAGTGCACCGCCGACACCGGCGCCGCTGCTTTCGGTCCGGCTGCGCTCGGTCGTGTTTTCGATTTCGGCCTGGTCATCGATCGTGACGACGACGGTGAGGATGTCACCGACCTGGCTGGCGCGCTGATCCTTGAAGAAGGCGCGGCTGCCGGACTGCCACAGCGAATTGGGATTGTAATGGACCTGCTGGGGTTCGGGCATCGGCATCTGCACCGGCCGGTAGCCCGGGGTGGTGGTCGGGTCCTGGATGGCGTTGAGGGCAGGCTGCTGGCCGACATTGGCCAGTTTGTCCGCAGTGCCGCAACCCGCGGCAAGCGCCGAGAGCGCGATGCTCGCCAGCAGGTGTTTGGGGAATGTGCTCAGCATTATTGTGTCTCGCTGTTCAAGCTTGCAACGACGGGATTGGCGGCGTGAACGCGTACATGGCCGCGGGAGGTGACGGTCGCCGGCACCATGCGCCGGGACGTAAGGTTCATGACATCGATGACATCGCCCTGGGCGCCGTCGTCCATGGCCTGGGCCCGGGAGCTCAGCTTCATGCCGGGCATTTCGAAGGTGACCGTGATCTTTTCGCCCTTGCGGATCAGAACCGGCTGCTGGAAGTCGCGGCGCGACAGCGGGGAGGCGGCGCGCAGGCTCGTCCTGGCTTCCATGCCGACGATTTCGCTGGCATCGGCGATGGCGCCGGACGGCACCTTGGTACGCGGCATGCGGATCACGTCGATATCGTTCTCTTTCAGAATGTCGCCGCGGCGCAGAGGCTGGGCCAGCGCCACGACCTCGACCATCTCCGTTGCGATGCCTGCAAGCAGCAGGGGTTCGGTCCCGAACTCGATGGCGACCGAGGCATACAGCGTGAAGCGGCCAGAAGCCTCGTTCCATTCGACCCGGTCGACGTGGATCGGATCCTGGACCTTCGGATCGGCGACGACCTTGTCGGGAGATTGCAGCAGCCGGATCTCGAGGCTTTCAGCGTCGACACCGGCATTGCGGTCGGCCAGCGCCTTGCGCACGAAACCGGCCAGCTGGTCGCGGTTGAGAGTGGTGGCGCCCCGATAGACGACGACGGTTCTGAGCCCGTCGGTGCCGGCGCCATCAAGGCCGGCGGCGCGCGCCCGCTCGGCAACCTGCGCGGCTGGAACATTGCCCGAGGTGCCCATGTCGGGTGAGCGGAACAGCGGCTTTGAGGCCAGCAGACCGGCATTGGAGTAGAAGTCGCCGATGGTGACGATTTCCGACAGGGTCATGACCTGCGAACGCAGCACCGGCGTTTCGTCCGCCAGAGCGGGCAGGGCGGCAATGCCTGCCAGGAGCAGGGCGGCTGCCATTTTCAGAAGATGTCTCATCATCCGGAAACCTTCAGTCCTAGCGCAGGTTGGTGGTGGTGGAGTACATCTCGTCGGCGGCCTGGATGATCTGGGAGTTCATCTCATAGGCACGCTGAGCCGAGATCAGGTCGGCGATTTCGGTCACCGCGTCCACATTTGCCATTTCCAGGAAATACTGCTGGATCGTACCGTAGCCCTCGTCACCCGGGTTGCTGGTTTCCGGGGCACCACTGGCGTCGGTTTCCAGGAACAGGTTGTCACCGATGGCTTCAAGACCCGCCTTGTTGACGAACCGTGCCAGCTGCACCTGGCCCAGCTGGACAACGGTGCCGTTCTGGTTGACGCCCTGAACGACACCGGTGTTGGAAATGGTGACGTCCTTGGTCGAGGAGGGAATGGTGATGCCCGGGTTGACGGTGTAGCCGTCAATGGTCACCAGCTGGCCATTGGCGTCGCGCTCGAAGGAGCCGTCGCGGGTATAGCCCGTTGTGCCGTCCGGAAGCTCGATCTGGAAGAAACCTTCGCCGCGGATGGCGAGATCGAGTTCCTTGCCGGTCTGCTCAAGCGAGCCCTGCGACATGATGCGGGCGGTGGAGGCGATCTTGACGCCGGAGCCGATCTGAATACCAGTCGGGACGATCGTGCCGCTGTCGGAGGTCTCCGTGCCCATGCGGCGCAGGTTCTGGTAGAGCAGATCCTGGAAGTCGGCGCGCTGTTTCTTGAACCCCGTCGTACGCATGTTGGCGACGTTGTTCGAGATCACTTCGACGTTCAGTTCCTGGGCCTTCATGCCGGTTGCGGCGATATGGAGCGCTTTCATCGTGTTCTTCCTTAAAGCCGATTAGGCCTGCAGCCTGCCGAGGGTCGAGATTGCCTGCTGACGCAGTTCGTCCAGGTCCTTGACCATTTTCGACGTCGCGTCATAGGCGCGTGTGACCTGGATCAGATGCGTGACTTCGGTGATGCCGTAGACATTCGAGCCTTCCAGGCCTCCCTGGACCAGGCGCACCTGGGCGGCGGGGGCGGGATTGTCGCCCTTGAACATGGTGTCGCCGATCTTTTCCAGGGTCCGGACGTCCTCGAAGTCGACAACCTTGATCCGGCCGCGGATGCCGAGCTCCGTCGCGACGGTGCCGTCTCCGGCGATCTGCACGTTGCCGTCGGTGGCCGCAAAGGTGATGGGTCCGGTGTCGGTGAGGACAGGAAGACCCTCGGCCGTGACGAGCTGACCGTTGTTGTCCAGCTGAAAGGACCCGGCGCGCGTATAGGCTTCCGTGCCGTCCGGCAGCTGAACCGCGAAGAAACCGTCGCTGTTGAGCGCCAGATCGAAATCGTTGCCGGTCATCTTGAGTGAGCCGTGCGTGAAGTCGGTCCTCGTGGTGAACATGTCCACATAGGAAATGGCACGGTCCTGCTGCTCGAATGCGGTGCCGTCGGCGACGGGCATGACATATTCCGCAAAATGCAGGTTCTGCGACTTGTATCCGGTCGTGTTGATGTTCGCCATGTTGTTGGCGATCACATCCAGATGGTTGCGCAGGATAGATTGCCTAGACAAGGCAACGAGTTGAGCGTTCTCCATGGCGAACGGTTCCCTTCATGCTCCCCGAAGAGCCTGCCTGTCTCCCCAGACCGGCGGGCTCGTTAAGGTTAATGCATGTGGCGTGCCAATTTTTAAATCCTTGGGAAATCTGGGTAAAAACCAAAGGCGACGGGTGCGTGCGGCAAGAGATTCCGGCAGAAGTTAACCACTTGGCAATTTTTGCCCAGTGACTCGCGTTAACGGTCCGGTAACCATTCGTTAACCTTTAACGCTTTAGTAATAATTAAGCGCGCGCGAGCGCCTGCTGGACGGAGTGCGGAATGACGGACGAAAACGCCGCAGCCGGTGATGACGGCGAAGACGGAGCCGGCGGCGCTGGTGGCGGCAAAAAGAAGAAGCTGATCCTCTTTGGCGGTCTTGGTCTGGTAGTTCTGCTCGCGGCCGGAGGAGCGGCCTATTATTTCCTGATGGAGCCGGGCGTCACGATGCCGGCGCCTGCCGAAGGCGAGCCTCCGATGGAAGTGCAAAAGCCGGTGGTGTTTTTCGACCTGCCGGAAATGACGGTGAATTTGGCGACCGAGGGGCGCACGACCTATCTGAAGGTCCGCATTGCGCTCGAAGTCGAAAACCGCGCGATGATCGCACAGATCGAGCCCTATCTGCCACGCATCCTCGATGCGTTTCAGATCTATCTGCGTGAGTTGCGCCCTGCGGACCTGGAAGGGTCTGCCGGTCTGTTCCGCCTGAAGGAAGAATTGCTCAGACGGATCAATGTGTCGGTCTATCCGGCAAAGGTTGAAGGGGTGCTGTTCAAGGAAATCCTTGTTCAGTGACGCAATGAATGGCTGATATCGACGACGATGACGACCTGTCCGAAGAGGATATGGCCGATGCCTGGGGTGCCGCTCTTGCCGAGCAGGGCGCGGGCAGCGACGACGACGAGGATCTCGCCGCCGCCTGGGGTGCTGCCCTAGAGGAGCAGGGCGCCGGAAGCTCCGACGACATGGCAGCCCAGTGGGCGGCCATGATCGACGACAGCGAGCCGGACCTGGAAAACGCCACCCGCGGCGCGGATCGTGTCCTTAATCAGGAAGAAATCGACAACCTCCTCGGCTTCAACATCGAGGATACGATCGCTGGTGACCAGAGCGGTATCCGTGCGCTGATAAACTCGGCGATGGTTTCCTATGAGCGTCTGCCGATGCTCGAAATCGTGTTCGACCGGCTGGTGCGCCTGACGACGACCTCGCTGCGCAACTTCACGTCGGACAACGTGGAAGTGTCACTGGATTCCATCAGCTCCGTCCGCTTCGGCGATTATCTGAACTCGATCCCGCTACCCGCCATCCTCGGTGTTTTCAAGGCCGAGGAATGGGATGGTTTCGGCTTGATCACGGTTGAGTCCAGCCTGATCTATTCCATCATCGACGTGCTTCTGGGCGGTGGCCGCGGTACATCGGCAGTGCGCGTCGAGGGCCGTCCCTATACGACCATCGAAACCGGTCTGGTTCAGCAGATGGTCGCCCTGATCCTGCAGGACGCCGAGCACGCCTTCGCGCCGTTGTCGCCGGTGCATTTCAACCTGGAACGTCTGGAAACCAACCCGCGCTTTGCCGCGATTTCCCGGCCGGCCAACGCTGCCATCCTCGTCGAGTTGCGCATTGACATGGAAGACCGCGGCGGCTCGGTCGAGATCATGATGCCCTATGCGACGCTGGAGCCGATCCGCGATCTGCTGCTGCAGATGTTCATGGGGGAAAAGTTCGGCCGCGATCCGATCTGGGAAGGACACCTTGCCACCGAGATCTCCGCCGCAGAGGTCGAGGTCGATGCCGTCCTTTACGAGACCTATCTGCCGCTTGGGCGCATTCTCAGTCTCGATATCGGCCAGACGCTGGTCTTCGACAAGGAGCCGACGGATCCGGTGACGATCAAATGCGGCAATATTCCGCTGACCGAGGGCACCCTCGGGAAGGTTGAGGATTCAATTGCCATCCGAGTCGCAAAGAACTTGCGCAAGCCGAAGATGACACTGGCCGCGTTCGAGCGTGCCATGCAGAGCGAAATGGGGGAACAATGAGCTCTTTGCCACTCGGAATGATCATTGAGGGGCTTGTCGCGGTCCTTCTGCTGATCACCATCGCATACTGCTATACGCTCAACAAACGCCTGCAGAGACTGCGTGCGGACGAAGAGGTGCTGCGGGCAACCATTTCCGAGCTGATGACGGCAACGGAAATCGCCGAACGAGCCATTCTCGGGCTCAAAACCACTGCGGGCGAAGCGGACAAGACCCTCGGAAGCCGTCTCAAGCAGGCTGAAACCATGTCGCATACTCTGGCAAAGCAGCTCGGCGAAGGCGAGAAGGTCTTCAGCCGAATAACGCAGATTGCCGAGGCTGCACGCATGGCGGGCCCGCAGCAGGAGGCGCAGCAGGAAGACTTCTATGCGGTGCAACCTCCTGCGGAGTCCGATCCCTACGCCTATCCCGCCCAGGGCTATCAGCCGGTGCAGGCGCCGGAACCGGAGCGCCGGCGGAACAGCCGGGCCTCCGATATTCGCAGCGCCGCCGCCGAGGCAACTGCCCGCCTTGAACAGTTCCGCAAGCGCAACGGTGCGGCTGCATGAATGTCAGGCTGCTGCCATTACTGGGATTTTCGGCAAGCGCCCTGCTGGCCCTGAAGCTGCTTGGCTTCGCGCTGGGGCCTGACGGCGCCGAACTTCCCATTAATGGTGCAGCCGCTCAGGAGACGCCGGCGGGTGGAACCGGCGGTGCGATGAAGGCGCCGGACGCGGAAACGGCAGCGGGCGGTCCGCCCCCGCCGCCGCCACCTGCGGCGCTGCCCGACCAGCCGGTTTTGCCGGACAGCCTGGAAATCGGTGGATCCGCGGCCGAGCGCGCGGTTCTGGAGAGCCTCGGCAAGCGGCGCGAAAACCTGCAGGAGCAGGAAGGGCAGCTGGACTTGCGCGAAAAGCTCCTGAAGGCAACGGAAGAGCGCATCGAAAAGCGCGTCGAAGAGCTGAAAAAGCTCGAAGAGCGGATTGAGCAGGCTGTCGACCAGAAGAAGAAGCAGGAAGAAAACGAGATTGCCGGTCTGGTGACGATGTATGAAAACATGAAGCCGAAGGATGCTGCCCGGATTTTCGACCGCCTCAGCCTGCCGATCCTCTTGAAGGTCGTCCGGCAGATGAAGCCGCGCAAGATGGCAGATGTGCTTGCCAAGATGGATCCGGAAGCAGCGGAACGGCTGACGGTTGCCATTGCCAGCAACGCCTCGGAACCCACCGCCATGGCAAAACCTGTCGAGGCCCAGGCACCTGCGCCCGACGCATTGCCGAAAATTCCATCGAACTGACCGAACAATGCGGATTCCGCGGTCTCGCGTAAGGGCACGTTAACAAGACCTGACTAACAATAGTGTGTTGGCGTCATCCGAGGACTAAGCACTGTGCCAGGACCGTTCCTGACATCGAACAAGAGCTGCAGACCCGCGTGGGCAGGCAGTGCGCATCTTCTGCGCCTGCTGGCCGCGGTGTGGCTTTGTGCGCTTAGCCTTGCCTCGGCCGCCGTTATGCCAGCTGCCGCGCAGACCCAGACACTCGAACCGGTCGATCTCAACGTTGCCCAGGAAGAAGGCTACGGCCGCATCGTGCTGACCTTCAAGGATCGTACCTTGCTGCCGATCTATGACGCGGTCATCACCGGCGGCGTGCTCAGGATTTCCTTCGAGGAACCGATCGACATCAATGTCGACGACGTTCCGCTCGATCTCGGCAAATACGTCACCATCGCCCGCCGCGACCCGGACGGCAGCGCGATCCGCTTTGCTTTGAAGAACCAGTTTCAGATCAATACGCTGGAAGCCGGCGAGAAGCTCTTTGTGGACATCCTGCCGATGGACTGGCAGGGGCTGCCGCCAGGTCTCCCCGATGATGTCGTGCGCGACCTCGCCAAGCGTGCCGAGGAGGCCATGCGCAAGGTGCGGGCGCTGGAACAGGCACGGCTGAAGGCCCAGGAAGGTCCGGAAGTGACCCTGCATGTCGGTGAGCATCCGACCTTCACCCGGCTCGTGTTCGACTGGTCGATCAAGTTCGATACCGCTTTCGTGCGCGAGAACGACATCATCAAGGTGACCTTCAACCATCCGGCCCAGTTGGACATTGCCCATCTTCGGGCACATCTGCCGCAGGGTGTGATCGATGCGACCTCGTTCCTGGATCAGGGCAAGCTGAAATTCCTGATGCGCGTCGAACCGTCCGTCGATATTCGTGCCTTCCGCGAAGAACAGACCTATGTCATCGACGTGACGCCGGAAAACATGGAAGTCAACGATCCGGCGAATGCCATGATCAACAGGGAACTGTCGGTCGAGGACAATGAGAACCGCAAGGACATGATCACGACCCCGGGCCTGCGGGACACCAGGGAGGTGAAGGACCCGCGCGGCTTGCCGCCGAAGGGGGCGACAACGACCGCGAGTGGTGGTGTCCTGAAGGAATCCAGGGCGGACGAGTCGGCCGCCTATACCGTTGTTCCGCTCGGGGGCGGCGAGACCGGGAACGGTGCCGAGGCACCGCAAGCCCCGCCGCCTGCGCAGACGTCCCCGGAACCGCCGAAAGACACGTCCGCATCGCTATCCGCAGACCCGCAGCCGGAGGCCGGACGCGCCGGCGGCCCGGTGGAGCCGCGGTTGGCCATGGTGCCGCGGGCGAAACCCGATCCCCGCGGCCTGGAGCCGCCGGGCATGCTGGCCGAAGCGGAGACGGGTCTCGAGGAGGCCAGTCCGGAAATCCTCGCCGTCAACGAGACCACGACCGCTCCGGCGGTCGAAACGCTTCCTGCACCCGAGGTCATAGCCGCCCTGTCGGTGGATGGCGAGAGCTCCGCCACGGCAGCCCATGACGGACTGACCACCGCAGCGATCCCGGTTCCGGGTGTTGTTTCAGATGGGCCGGTCGCCACGCCGGCTTCCTTCCAGGTGGCGCAAGCCGATCCTGGTGCCTTGCCCTTGTCGGAGGTAGCACCGGCGGAAGAGGAAATCATCCGGCAGGCACCGATGCTGGACCTTTCCACCCAGCAGATCGAAGAGCAGCAGGAAACCGCAGCGCCGGAGAACAACGGCATCCCGACCCTGCAGCCGGTCGAGACCAAAAACCAGGGCCTGCAGCCGAATGCCCCGTATACGGCCGCCCCGGTCCAGGTGGAAACCACGCCGACACTTGGCGGCAGCGATGTCCCGGCCGGGATCCAGCTGCCCGAGCAGGCTCCGGCGCAGCCGGAGGTCTGGCGGGCCCAGGGTGGCAACGATGCCGGCACTCCGCCGTCACCGGAACAGCCGCCGGAGAATTTCGCCCAGGAAGTGCGCAATTTCGTCTCGGCGGAGGCAAGACGGATCGGCAATACCGTCCGTGTGGTTTTCCCGTTTTCCGAGCCGGTCTCCAGTGCTGTCTTCCGGCGTAACGACAGCATCTGGCTGATCTTCGATACGGATGCCACGATCGACACGCGCGGCATGGTTTCCGCGCTTGCCGAAACGGCCGAGACAATCGAGGTGCAGCAGTTCGAGGACTATCAGATCCTGCGCATGGACATGAACGATCCGGTGCTGGCGACGGTCGGCGTCGACGGGAATGCCTGGTCGCTGGTGATTGGCGACCTGATCCTGGAGCCGTCCATTCCGCTGCAGCTTGAACGTAATGTCCGCGGGGACGGCGGTTCCGTCCTGCGCGTGCTTTATCAGGATCCGCAGAATATCCGTCAGATCACCGACCCGTTTGTCGGCGATACCATCGCTCTCGTAACCGGGTTCGGCCCGCCGCGCGGCCTCCTGAAGCCGCAGACCTTCGTCGATCTGGACGCTTTGAGTTCCGCGCAGGGTATTGCCGTCGTACCCAAGTCCGACGGCGTGAAGATGAAGATCCTTGGCGACGACGTCATCATCGAGAAGGAAGGCGGCCTGTCGCTTTCAAGCCAGCATCTGCGCGGCGGCACAGGTGCATTGCGCATGATTGTCGAACCGGACGAAAGCAATTTCATCGAGTTCGTGTCGCTGAGCACGGAGGGACCGGGAGCCTACAGGAAGCGGCTCCACGAGTTGCAGGACAAGCTGGCGAAGGCCCATGAAAGCAAGCGCCGCAAGCCTCTGCTGGCTCTGGCACGGTTCTATCTGGCGCACCAGTTCGCCCAAGAAGCGCTCGGCTTGATGAAACTGGCGCTGGAAGAGGAACCCGCTCTCGCCGAGGACAGTTCCTTCAACCTGATGATGGGCGCCGCCCAGACCCTGGCCGACCGGCCCGATGAAGCCTTTGCTCATCTGAACCGCCCCGAACTGAAAAACAGCCCGGATGCCGCCGTCTGGCAAACGCTTGTCGACGTCAAGCTGGGCAACTGGACGACCGCACGCATCGCCATGCCGCGCGGACGGGCCGTGGTCGGCAACTACCCGGCGGCCATCCAGACCGAATTCAAGCTTGCCGCCGCCCAGGCCATGGTCGAGGTCAACGATTTCGGCATCGCCAACTCCATCCTCGCCGAAATTGAACCGTCCGAGGTCAACCGCACCCAGGCAGCGCGCTACGACATCCTGCGCGGACGGGTCGCCGATGCTTCGGGCCGGTCGCAGGAAGCGCTGACCGTCTTCGATCTCGTGACCCGTTCGGACGACAGGCCGCGGGCTGCGGAAGCTGAATACCGGGCATTGCGGATTCGCTTCCGCGACGGCGAAACCGGCGTCGACGATACAATCGACCGCCTGGCGGGTCTGGCGACCTCCTGGCGCGGCGACGAGATCGAGTTAAAGACCCTGCGGTTCCTGGCGCAACTCTATGCAGAGCGGGGCCAGTACCGGGAAGCCTTCGAAGCGATGAAATCCGCTGTTCAGGCCGAGCCGGACGCGGACACGACACGTCTCCTCCAGGAAGAAATGAACGGCCTTTTCAGTTCCCTGTTCCTGGACGGCAAGGCCGATGAGATGCCGGCGGTGAAGTCGCTTGCCCTGTTCTACGATTTCCGCGAACTGGTGCCGATCGGCCGCCAGGGCGACGAGATGGTGCGCCTTCTGGCCAAGCGGCTGGTGGAGGTCGATCTGCTCGACCAGGCGACCGAACTGTTGCGCCATCAGGTCGACAACCGGCTCAAGGGCGCGGCGCGCGCGCAGATCGCCGCCGATCTTGCCGCGATCTATCTGATGGACCGCAAGCCGGAAGAAGCACTGCGCGTCCTGAACCGGACGCGGCAGGCTAGCCTGCCGTCGACGCTGGAGCGCCAGCGCAACATCGTCGAGGCGCGGGCGTTGACCGAAAGCGGCCGGCCGGACCTGGCGCTGGAGCTGGTGCGCAACATGCGCGGTTCGGATGTGGACCGGCTGAGAGCGGATACCTTCTGGGCAGCCGAGAGCTGGCGGGACGCGGGCGAGCAGCTTGAAGCCATGCATGGCTCACGCTGGTCGGACAACATTCCGCTGGATGATCTGGAGCGCCGGGACATCTTGCGTGCGGGTATCGCCTATTCGCTTGCCGGCGACCAGCTCAGCCTGGAGCGGCTGCAGACGAAGTACATGACCAAGATGGCCGACAGTCCGGAGGCCCTTGCCTTCGAGGTCGTCACCCGGCCGATTGAAACGCAGGGTGTGGAATTCCTGGAGGTCGCCAACGGCCTGGCGGATATCGACTCGCTCGAAACCTTCCTCAAGGAATACCGGCGGCAGTACATGTCTCCGGACCGCAGCCCGGACCAGTCGGCGACGGCGCCGGCAGGTGATGCGGCCGCGAGCTGAGGCTGATTGACATCAGCCGCGATCAGGCACATTCAGCTTGATTGAGATCAGTTGGCGACTTTTTGCAGGTGCTGCGCCGGGTTCTGGCGCGGCTTCTTGAGTTCGGCCTTGTAACGCATAACCAGTTCCGGAATGGAGCGGGTGCTGCGGTCGAGCCATTCGCAGCGGGCTTTCAGAAAGTCGCGGTAGGTCTTGTCGGTGATGCCCGTCTGCAGCATGAGGCGCATGATGGCACCGTCCGCGTCCGACTTGAGCGTATCTGAGACGACTTCGTCGGCCAGGTTGATCTTGCGGCTGATAAGCCAGATGGCGGCGTCCAGGCGTCCCTGCTCGAAGAGGGTCCGCAGGATCGCGTCGAAGGACAGTTCGCCATTTGCGATCTGGATGCTGGCCTCGTGGCGCGAGTAGGTGACGCCTTCCAGGTCGATGCTGCCGTCGTGCCGTTCCTCGATCGTCTTTGCCAGGCGCTGCAGGTCGCCGGTTTCCAGAGCCTTCTTCAGCGGCAGCGGGATCAGCGGGCAGTTGGTCTCCAGAATATCCATCTGGGTTTCCAGGAAATCCTCGTCCTGCATGGCGCGCCGGGCGATGCCGGCAAGAACGTCGGCTTCCGTGTTGGCGAAGATCAGAAGGGCGAGGGTGCCACGCACGGAAAAGGGCGCATCCATGTTGTGGAGCAACTCATGCACCACGTCACGGCTGGCGCGCGCGATCATCGTGTCGGTCATTTCCTCAGACAAATCCGAACGTTTGGCCGAGGACAGCCGCTTGTCATTGCCGCCGGTCTTGGCAATGCGCATGAGCGCTTCCTGGCTGATCATCGGTGAACTTTCAATCACCGGTTCGGAAAGGTCATAGTCTTCCTGGGTAAGGCGGTCTGCCAGATCGGGAATGATGCGGTCGGTCTTGGCAAGGCGCACCACAAGTTCATAACGCGCTTCCCGGTCGAGCTGGTCGAAGACGGACAGAACGATACGCGAAAACAGCTCCCGCTCCGTCTCGGTCGGCTCGTGGTCTTCCGACCGCGCATATTCGCCGACGAGCGTACGGATGAGTTTGGATCTCGCCTGCGGTTCTTTAATCCTGGCGAGCTGTTCAAGCTGTTCTCGTAACACGGACCTGCCACACAATTTCAGGGGGCGAAAGTTTCCCCAATCACGCCGTAATAATTACAGTCCTATATTAATTTTCCTCTACCTGTTTTGGTTCCGGTAACGGCTTCATCCGCCGCCGAAGCTTTTGACCAGCGAACCGGCGACCAGGTTCCAGCCATCCACCAGCACGAAGAAGATCAGTTTGAAGGGCAGCGAGATCACCACCGGCGGCAGCATCATCATGCCCATGGACATCAGAACGGAGGCGATCACCAGGTCGATGATAAGGAACGGCAGGTAAAGCAGGAAGCCGATCTCGAAGGCGCGCCGCAGTTCGGAAATCATGAAAGCCGGAACGAGGGTTGCCAGGGAGAGGTCTTCCGGGCCCTCGGGAGCCTCGTTGCCGGAGAGCTCCTGAAAGAGGGCGAGATCCTTCTCGCGCACCTGGGACAGCATGAAGCTGCGGAAGGGGTCGGAAGCGCGCTCGAACGCCTGCTCGATTTCAATGTCGCCGTCGATGAGCGGCTGGACCCCGGCATCGTAGGAAGCCTGCAGCGTCGGCATCATGATGAAGGCGGAGAGAAACAGCGCCAGGCTGACCATCACCATGTTGGGCGGCGCAGTCTGCAGGCCGATCGCCGAGCGCAGCAGCGACAGCACAACGACGATACGGGTGAAGCTGGTCACCATGACGAGGATCGAGGGGGCGAGCGAAAGGATCGTCAGAAGAATGACAAGCTGCACCGCGCGCTCGGTCAGGCTGGCGTCTTCTCCAAAGCCGACGGAAATCTGCTGCGCGGCCGCCGGGCCGGCAAGGAAAGCCAGCAAAGCAGCTGCCAGGAAAACCAGGCTTGCCAGGGCGCTGAAGCGCCGGAAACCGCCGCGCGACGTCATCTGGGTGACTGCCCGCCAAGTTCGTCCAGGATCTTTGCCATTTCTTCCTCGATCGGATTGCGGTCGCCGAGACCTGCGCCGGATCTTTGCACCGGCTTTACCGGCTCCGGAGGCCGGACCGCGGGGGCAGCGGGGGCAACTGCGGGAGCCGGGGTCGCTTGAACCGCAGTGGGGCCGGTCTCCGGTCCGGGTGACAGATCCTTTTCCGGGCTATCTTCATCCGCGTGCGCTTCCGGCAATGCCGCAGGTTCGGGAGCCGGGACCGGTTCCGCTTCGCTCTTCACTTCCTGCACGGGGACGTCTTCAAGCAGATCGTCAAGATCCAGCGTGATTTCACGGTGGACGGGTGACGCACCAGCGGACTGGTTGCCGGCATCAGCGGCCGGGGAGGCACTTGCAGTTTCGTTGTCTGTATCTGCCTCTGTTTCCCCGGCGGTCATCTCGGCCATGTCGATGGCCTCGGCAAGAGGTTGAACCGCATCCGTTTCCGGCTGGGTGTCCTTTGCTTCAGCGGCGGCTGTTTCGCTCTCGGCAGCGTCGGTACTTGTTTCCGGAGCGCTCGGTTCCACCAGCTCTTCAGGCTGAACCGCTGTCTCTGCGAAAAGCTGGCCGGACAGTTCAGATTGCTCGGCAGCCATCGAGCCGGCTGCGTGGGCGGCCGTGGCCAGAACCGGTTCTATCTTGGGTGCCGGCTGAACCGGATCGACCGGCTTGATCAGTGCGGTCTTGGCGCGTGCTGCCGGACCGGACGCCGGGGGGGTGATGGAGCCTCCATAGGATGGCCGGTCGCGCGCGGTAAAGGGACGGGTCAACGACTTGAAGGCGGAAGCGGTTCCGCTTTCTTGTTGCTCGGACGTTTCAGGGGCCGGTGCACGCACGGCGGGGGCCTGAACGGCGTCCGCGCCTGGTGCGCCTGGTGCGCCTGTGCCGCCGTCCCGGTCGTCAAAGACCGGCTGCTGTCGGGAGGCCGCCCTGTTGAAACCGTTCTGCGTTGCCGCGCGCAAGAGGTCGGCGGCACGGTTGAGGCCGCCACCGGACTCCGGCGACGTGGAAGGGGCGGTTCCTGCGGTGATCGCCGGGGCGGCGGTTTGCGGCCTGACAGGCGCAGCCTGAACCGGTGTGGGGGCAGCGGGTTTGGCCGCAGAAACCGGAGGGGCGGCTGGGCGAGAGGACGCCGGAGGGGCCGAGGCCGCGACGGGAGCGGACACGGCAGCTGATACGGGCGCGGAAACGGGCGCGGCATAGGCAGGCGGACGGGCCTGAACAGCCGGCGCTGGCGGTGCCGGCTCGTGCAGAGCCGCTACATCTTCAGGCGTCGGGGGGATTTCCGGCCCCGGTGCTGTTGCCGCCTTGACCGGCGCATGTCCCGGCATGGGCGGGACTGCCTGTGCGCCTGATCGGGTGGGCGTCATCGTCTGCTGGGTTAGCGGTGCATTGCGGATGATGTGCTGCTCCACGACCACGTCGCTCGGGCCACCGATAAGAATGAGGTGTTCGATATTGTCCCGGCGGATCAGCACCAGGCGCCGCCTGGCATCGACCTGGGCACTGTCCATGACCGCGATGCGCGGCTGGCGGTTCCGGTTCTGCGGCGCATTGGCCCCCATCAGCCGCTTGAGGATGAAAATGAAGAGTCCGAACAGCAACAAGACAACGGCGAGCGCCAGAATGACGGCGACCGCCTGGGTCACGCCCCCGCTCACATTAAAGGTGGTTTCAATCCAATTCTGCATTTTACCCTCTTGCCGCCCTGCCTGCGGTGGATCTGCGCTTGATCAAGCCTTGCGGCCGGTTATCCGGGAAACTTGCCCCAATTGCGGAGGATTGCCTTTATCCCCAGTAATTCCGGCTCCTGCGTCGCCCTGGACTGCTGTCGCGCAAACCTCTCGGTTCTTTCGGTTTTCCTGCCGCCGGAAACCCTCGGGGCTTGCCTGGAGGCCGGTTCGGCTGCTTGCTGATCCGCTTCGAATCTCACTAGGAGTTAAAGTTAACAGAAGCAGGCAATTATTGCCCGCCGGGGGCGGTGCTCATTTTGCGAAATGCAAAGGAATGTTGCCTCTTCCACTGGTTTTTGAATGGCTTGCCGCCTCAATGGTTAAGGCGCATTAACCTTTCATTAACCTTTTGAGCGGCAATCATTGCCTAGTTGGTTAACGAACGGTGAATCGGATGGCTGTCACGGACCTACCGCTGTTTCAGGCGCTGAAGTCGAAGATGCAGTGGCACCAGACCCGTCAGACTGTACTGGCGGAGAACATTGCCAACGCGGATACGCCCGGCTTTAACGCGCGGGAAGTGAAGGAATATTCCTTCAAGGACCATATCGGGCGCCAATCGCTTGGGCTGGCGACTTCGACGACCAGGGCGGGGCATATCTCGGCGACGCTCGGCGGTTCGGCGAATGCCAAGGTCGAAGAGATGGACAGCTTCGAGGTCACACCGAGTGGCAACAGCGTCAATCTGGAAGAGCAGATGATGAAGCTCACCGAGAACCAGATGGACTACCAGGCGGCCACGACGCTCTACACCAAGGGGCTCGGTCTCATACGCACCGCCCTGTCGAAGAGCGTGTAACGCGAAGGCCAGAAGAGGACCGGCACTATGGATCTGATGAAATCCCTGTTCATCTCGGCCAGCGGGCTGAAGGCCCAGAACGGGCGTATGCGCGTGATCGCGGAAAACATCGCCAATGCCAATTCCACCGCGAAGACGCCGGAGGAATTGCCCTATCGCCGCAAGATCCCGACTTTCCAGAGCCATTTCGACCGGGAACTTGGAGCGGATGTCGTCGAGCTGGGCAAGGTCGCGGAAGACAATTCCGACTTTCAGTCCGTGCACATGCCCGGCCATCCGGCGGCGGATGCAAACGGTTATGTGCTGCATCCCAATGTCAACACCCTGATCGAAACCACCGACATGCGCGAGGCTCAAAGGTCTTACGAGGCCAACCTCAATGTCATCGATTCCACGCGCAAGATGCTGCAGCGGACCATCGACATTCTGCGGGGCTAAGCCGCCCTCCTAAACAAGGCCTTTGAACGGGCCGCACTCACGGAAGGAAAACCGGGCCATGTCCACCCCTTCGATTGCCAGCAATGCCTATCAGTTGGCAGCAAAACTGCAGCAGCAGGCGCGTGCGATAGAGGACAATGCTGCCGGTCCGGTCGCATCGGCCGGGCTCGACTTCAGCAAGATGGTGCAGGAAGCCGTCGGCACGGTGGTCGACCAGGGCAGGGTAGCCGACACCAAGGCTGTCGGCCTTGTCGAGGGCAAGGCGGATGTGGTGGACGTCGTGACCGCGATCGCCGAAACCGAAGTGGCGCTGGAAACCATGGTCGCCGTACGCGACCGGGTGATCTCCGCCTATGAAGAAATCATGCGGATGCCGATCTGACCGGCATATCGGGGGCGTAACATGACTGGTGGAGAAGTGCTCGATCTTGCCCGGGAGGCGGTCTGGACGATGATCCTGGTCGCCGGACCGGTGATGGTTATCGGCCTGCTCGTCGGTGTTGTCATCGCACTGTTCCAGGCGCTCACCCAGATCCAGGAAATGACGTTGGTCTTCGTGCCGAAGATCCTGGCGATCTTCGTGACCATTCTGGTCGCACTGCCCTTCATGGGCCAGGTTCTTCAGGCCTTCATGGCGCGTATCGCCGAAACGATCCTGACGACGGGTTAGGACGCGGCCCCCGATGACCATCGAGCTCGATTATCTACCGAATGTCGCGGCAATGTTCATGCTGATGTTTGCGCGTCTCGGTTCGATGATGATGCTGCTGCCGGCCTTTGGGGAAAGCACCATTCCGACCCGTTTCCGCCTGACCATCGCGCTCGCCGTCACCTTGGTGCTCTATCCCGTCGGAGCGCCGCTCTATCCGGCCGATCTGACTGCCAGCACGCCAAGGCTTGTCGCGCTCCTGGCCGGCGAAATCGCCATCGGCCTTGGCATCGGTCTGTGCGCCAGAATGATTACTTCGGTGCTGCAGATCGCCGGTGTGATCATGGCCAACCAGTCGGGCCTTGCCTTCGCGCTGGGGTCTGACGTCACAAATTCCGGTCAGCAGGGTGCGCTTTACGGCAACTTCCTGTCGATCCTCGGTATCACGCTCGTCTTTGTGACCGACACCCATTATCTGGTGGTGGCCGCGCTGCATGACAGCTTCACCATCTTTCCGCCCGGGCTGGCGCCGCCCGTCGGCGATTTTTCCCAATACGCCACGGAAACCGTTGCCCACGTCTTTTCCATTTCGGTGCGCATGAGCGCGCCTTTTCTGGTTGTCGGTCTCGTCTTCTATTTCGGTCTCGGCCTTCTCAACAAGCTGATGCCGCAGATGCAGATCTTCTTCATCGCCATGCCCGTGAATATCGCGGTCGGGCTGTTCATGCTCATGGCTCTCATCGCCACGCTGATGATGTTCTATCTGGACCATTTTCAGCAGGCGATCGGCAAGTTTGTCGCGGGGTAGCATCTCGTTATGGCAGACGATACCGACCAGTCAGAGAAAACAGAGGACCCCACGCACAAGCGCCTGAAAGAGGCGCATGACAAGGGGGACGTAGCGAAATCTCAGGAAGTCAGCACCTGGTTCACACTGGTCGGGGCGACCCTGATGATTGCCATTTTTGCCCCGTCAACGACTGTTTCGCTCGGCAACTTGATGAAAGGGTATCTGGAGCATTCGCACCAGATCCCGGTCGACGGAAACGGGCTGACGTCGCTTTGGCAAAATACGGGCGAGTCGGTTGCGCTGATCATCGGCGTGCCGCTGCTGGCTCTGGTCTTGATGGCGGTTGCCGGCAACCTGATACAGCACCAGCCGCTGTTGACCGCAGAGACGATCAAGCCGAAGCTGTCCAAGGTCTCGCCCGCCTCCGGCTTCAAGCGCCTGTTCTCCGCCGACAGCCTGGTGAACTTTGCCAAGGGCATGCTCAAGATCCTTATCGTCGGGGCGGTCATGGTGGCGGTGCTGTGGCCGCACAGGGACGAGGCGGAGGTGATGATCTTCGCCGATGCCACAGTAATTCTGCTTGAATCGCGCGTGCTTATCCTGCAGTTGCTCGCGGCCGTCCTGGCCGTCATGACCGTCGTTGCCGCCGCCGACTTCATCTATCAGAAGAACAAATGGTTCAATAAGCAGAAGATGTCCATGCGCGAGGTCAAGGACGAATACAAGCAGACGGAAGGCGACCCGCTCATCAAGGGCAAGATCCGGCAGCTGCGCATGGAGCGCTCGCGCAAGCGCATGATGGCCTCCGTTCCGATGGCGACCGTGGTCGTCACCAACCCGACCCACTATGCGGTCGCGCTGAAATACGAGGACGGCATGGGCGCACCGCTCTGTGTGGCCAAGGGCACCGATGCGATCGCGCTCAAGATCCGCGAAATCGCCAAGGGCAACAACATTCCGGTGATCGAAAATCCGCCACTCGCCCGTGCTCTCTATGCCACTGTCGAGATCGATCAGGAAGTGCCGGAAGAACACTACAAGGCGGTCGCCGAAGTCATCGGCTTCGTTTATCGCATGCGCAAACGCGCCGCCTGGCGGGCCAACTGAAGTTCGCCAAAGGAAAGCGGCATGAAAAAGTCCGCGGCAAACAGGTGAATTTCAACAGGACTTGGTCGCATATCAGTTGAAATCGGCTATTAAGCACAGAATGCTTATGTACGGCCCCTTCACCTACCGAATCGGGCCCGGGAGACAGGATTGATGAGTGACATGGACGGAGCGCCGAGCGGGCCGATGATCAGCCGCCCGGAACGTTCCGGAAATATAGGCCTTCTCATTGGCCTCGCGCTATTGCTCGTCGGCGCGGCAGCTGCCTTTGCGGTCATGGACCGCGAAGTCGCGCAGCCGTTCATCCTTGCCCTGCTCGGTATCCTCGCCGTTGTCGGCGTCTTCTGCCTTTTTGCCGGAGCTATCGGCTTCCTGCGCCTCTCCGCCCGTCCGGGGGAAGCCAATCCGCTGGCGTCCGCCTTTGTCGATACACTGGAAGAAGGCGCGCTCATTACAGATCTGGAAGGCCGGCTGGTCTATGCCAACAAGGCCTATGCGGATCTGACGAGCGCCGAGACCGCCGCCGACATCCGCGTGGTCGAACGGGTGTTCTCCTCCGATCCCGATGCCGCAGACGCCATCTTCCGCCTGTCGCAGGCCATGCGGGACAGCCGCAGGGCGCAGGAAGAGATCCGCATGCCTTTCCCGCTCGGCCGCTCGGACGGTACCGCGCGCTGGTACCGGGTCTCGGTGCGCCCACTGCAGGTTTCCAAGGAACGCGGCGGCGGCAAGCCAATGGCTGTCTGGCAACTGGCCGATATCACCCGCGACCGGGCCGAACAGGAAAATTCCTTCCAGGAACTGCAGCGCGTCATCAACTTTCTCGACCACGCGCCGGCCGGTTTCTTCTCCTGCGATGCGGAAGGCCGCATCGTCTATCTCAACGCCACGCTCGCCGACTGGCTCGGCTACGACCTCGCCCAGTTCGACGCCGGTGACCTGGATCTGTCCAGCATCGTGCGCGGCGACGGTACCGAGCTGATCCGCTCACTCAAGGGACAGGCGGGCGAAGTCAAGAGCGAGACCTTCGATCTCGACTTCGTCACCCGCAACGGCCGCGGCCTGCCGGTGCGCCTGCTGCACCGGGTGCCCTTCGGCGAAAACGGCCAGCCCGGCGACAGCCGTACGCTGGTGCTCAACCGCTCCCGCGGCGAAGAAGTTTCCGAGGCGCTGCGCGCAGCGGAAGTCCGCTTCGCCCGCTTCTTCAACAACACGCCGATCGCCATTGCCTCGCTCGACAAGGAAGGCCGGGTGCTGCGCACGAACGCCCCGTTCCTGAAGCTTTTCGGCGCCGTCGACACGAGCGACGAGTCGCCGAAGCTCGAGGCCTATGTGGCCGAAAGCGGGCGCCAGGAACTGTCCAAGTCGCTGCAGGCGGCCGCCAACGGCATCGGCGAGATTGCCCCGATCGACATTCCGCTGGTGGAAGGCAACGATCCGCGATCCGCAACCTTCTATGTCTCCGCGGTGCAGGAAGGCGAGGGGGACGGTGAGGCCGCCATCGTCTATGCGCTGGAAACGACCCAGCAGCGGGCGCTGGAAGCCCAGTTCGCCCAGAGCCAGAAGATGCAGGCAATCGGCCAGCTTGCTGGCGGCGTCGCCCACGACTTCAACAACGTCCTGACCGCGATCATCGGCTTCTCGGACCTGCTGCTTGCCAGCCACCGGCCGACCGATCCGTCCTTCCAGGACATCATGAACATCAAGCAGAACGCCAACCGGGCCGCAGGCCTGGTGCGCCAGCTTCTCGCCTTCTCCCGCCGCCAGACGCTCCGGCCGCAGCAGCTTGAGCTCAACGACGTTCTGGCTGATCTTTCCATCCTGCTCGACCGTTTGCTCGGCGAGAAGGTGGAACTGAAGGTGATACACGGCCGCGATCTCTGGCCGGTCATGGCCGACCTCAACCAGCTGGAACAGGTGATCGTCAACCTGGCGGTCAACGCGGGCGATGCCATGTCCGACGGTGGCCGGCTAACGATCCGCACCCGCAATGTCACGGAAGCGGAGAGCACCCAGTTCGACAACACGCGCGGCATGCCGCCGGGCGAATATACGCTGATCGAGGTCGACGACACCGGCCACGGCATTCCACCGGATGTGATGGAAAAGATCTTCGATCCGTTCTTCTCCACCAAGGAAGTCGGCAAGGGCACGGGCCTCGGCCTTTCCACCGTCTACGGTATCGTCAAGCAGACCGGCGGCTTCATCTTCTGCACGTCGGAAGTCGACGTCGGCACCACCTTCCGCCTGTTCCTGCCGCGGCATATCCCCAAGGTCACGGAAAAGAAGAAGCCGGAACCGAAGGACGTCGAGCCGGAAAAGGTCAAGGATCTCACAGGTTCCGCTTCCATCCTGCTGGTGGAGGACGAGGAAGCGGTGCGCGCCTTCGGCGCCCGTGCACTGGCCTCCCGCGGCTATACGGTCTACGAGGCCGGCTCGGGCATGGAAGCGCTTGAGGTGATGGACGAGACAGATGGCAAGATCGATCTCGTCGTTTCGGACGTCGTCATGCCGGAAATGGATGGTCCGACGCTCCTGGTCGAGCTGCGCAAGACCCGGCCGGACCTGAAGATCATCTTCGTTTCCGGATATGCGGAAGACGCCTTCGAAGAGAACCTGCCACCCGGCGAACAGTTCTTCTTCCTTCCCAAGCCCTTCACACTGAAGCAGCTGGCAACGACGGTGAAGGACGTGTTGAACGGGTAGCGATGGTGCTTCTACCAGTTCCGAGGCTGACCGTGCTCCAACCTCTACCCTCATCCTGAGGAGCGAGCCTGCTCGCGTCTCGAAGGATGGGCAGCACATTCCGGACAAGCGGCCCATCCTTCGAGACAGCGCTGCGCGCTTCCTCAGGATGAGGTCAAGGTGAGGCAAAGCCGTCGTCAATTGCATCACCTTGACAGCAAACCTCCATTTTGGCACCTAGTAGGCATGGGGCGAGCGAACACCCCGTGAGGCGTCAGCTGAAGTTTCGCGTCCGTAAACCCCGATGAATGGGAGGACGCGCCATGCCGTCTCCGAATACAATCACCGTTTCCCAGCTCCAGCGACTGATCGGCCTTCCGGATTGTCCCGTCATTGTCGACGTGCGCAATGACGAGGATTTCAACGACAATCCCTTCTTCATTCCCTCCGCCTTCCGCCATCCCTTCGCCGAGATCGATGCGCTTGCCGAACGGCTCGCCGGCCGGAAGGTGATCGTCGTCTGCTGGAGGGGGCTTAAGCTCAGTGAAGGCGCAGCGGCGATCCTGCGCACCACCGGCATCGAGGCGGAAACGCTCGCCGGGGGGACGACAGCCTGGAAGGAAGAAGGCCTGCCATGCGTGCCGGCCAGCATCATTCCGGCGCGCAATGCTCAAGGTCAGACTGTCTGGGTGACGCGGCACCGGCCGAAGATCGACCGGATCGCCTGTCCGTGGCTGATCCGCCGCTTCGTCGACCCAACGGCCCGGTTTCTCTATGTGACGCCGTCGGAGGTTGCCGGCGTTGCGGAACGCTTCAACGCCACGCCTTTCGACGTTGAAGGCGTCTTCTGGAGCCATCGGGACGAAAAATGCAGCTTCGACACGATGGTCGAGGAATTCGGCCTTGCGAGCGAACCGATGAACCGGCTGGCGACGATCGTGCGCGGTGCCGATACCAACCGGCACGACCTGGCACCGGAAGCGGCCGGGCTGCTGGCAGCCTCGCTCGGACTGTCGCGCATGTACAGGGACGACCTGAAACAGCTCGAAGCGGGCATGGTGCTCTACGATGCCTATTACCGTTGGGCCCGCGATGCGGTAGAGGAAGGCCATGACTGGCCGGCCGCGAGCAAGAAGGGCTGACCCCGTGACCGCACATCAAACTTCGACGCCTGATGCATCCGGCGGAACCACGCTGCCACAAGAGCGGGACACCTCCTGGCCGCGGCTGTTTTCCGTATTCGGCGGCATCGGGCTCATGTCATTCGGCGGACCGGCGGCCCAGATCGCTCTGATGCACAGGAAGCTGGTCGACGAGACCAGCTGGCTGAACGAAAAGAGCTACGTCAACGCCCTCGGCTTCTGCATGCTGCTGCCGGGACCGGAGGCAATGCAGCTTGCCACCTATTGCGGCTGGAAGCTGCGCGGCACCGCCGGAGGCCTGCTCGCCGGACTGCTCTTCGTCATTCCCGGCGCGCTGGCCATTTTCGCCCTGGCGACGATCTACGCGGTCTTCGGCAATGTACCGCTGGTCAACCAGCTGTTTCTCGGCATCAAGGCGGCCGTCCTGATCGTGGTGCTGGAGGCGCTGCTGCGCCTTTCCAAACGGGCCCTCACCGAAAGGCGGCAGTGGCTGATCGCCGGGCTTGCCTTTGTCGGCATCTTCTTCCTGGACTTGCCGTTTCCGCTGATCGTGCTGGCCGCCGGGCTCTATGGCGCGGCATTCAATGCTGCGCATAAAGGCGGGACCGCGGCCGCACCAGTTTCGGTGGAGACTTCAGCTCTCAAAACGTTGAGGACCGTGGCGGTCTGGCTCGCCGTGTGGATCGGCCCCCTGGTGCTGCTGGAATGGGCAACCGGCTTGCCGATCCTGAGCGATCTCGGCTGGTTCTTCTCCAAGCTCGCCGTTGTCACCTTTGGCGGCGCTTATGCGGTGCTGGCCTATATGGCCCAGGACGTCGTCACAATTCACGGCTGGCTCAGCGCAGGGGAAATGATGGACGGGCTCGGCCTTGCCGAGACGACACCGGGGCCCTTGATCCTGGTGACGCAGTTCGTCGGCTTTCTGGCTGCCTATCACGGCGGCGGGCTTTTATTGGGTTTTGCGGGTGGCCTCGTCGCGCTCTGGGCGACCTTCGCGCCGTGTTTCCTCTGGATCTTTGCCGGTGCCCCCTACATCGAGTGGATCTCGGCGCAGCCACGGCTGAAATCGGCGCTGTCTGCAATCATTGCCGCCGTCGTCGGCGTCGTCCTGAACCTGTCGGTCTGGTTCGCATTGCATGTCTTCTTCGAGACGGTGACGGCGACCCGTGCCGGCTGGCTGACGTTGTGGCTGCCGGACCTTGCAAGCCTCGACTGGCGCGTACCGGTGCTGGCGGTCATCTGCGGCGTGATGCTGCTGCGGTTCCACATCAACCTGCTCTGGGTGCTGCTAGCGGCCGCCCTCGGCGGGGTGCTTTTGTCGCAAGTGGGGTAGAACCTTACTCCCAGGGGGCAAAGGTCTTTTCGCTGGAGAGTGTCTTAAAGCGCTCCTTCAATTCGGTCATGAATTGAGTCCGGTCTCCGGCCCAAGTCACTGGTTCCCCGACGAAAATATCGCAGAAGAACGGAACCAGCAGAAAGGAGCCCCGGGGGAGGGCCTTGCCGAGGCCGTGGGTGAAGACGGGCACGACCGGCGTCTCGGGAAACTTCTCGGCCAGATACGAGATGCCCTTCTTCAGCTCCGTCATTTCCTCCGGTTCGCCGCGCGAGCCTTCCGGAAAGAGGATCAGCACCTTGCCTTGGCGCAGGACCTCGTAACAGCCTTCGAGCGGATCGACATCCTTGTCCTTGCGGTCGCGTTCGACCGGGATGATGCCGAGGACATGTTCCGAGATCCACGCGGTGAGAGGCGTTGAAAAGAAGTAGTCGGCCGCCGCAACCGGTTTGATGTCCTTCAGCTTCGACAGCGGCATCAGGGCCATAAGCACCATGGTGTCGAGATGGCTGTTGTGATTGGCAACGATGATCGCCGGGCCGTTCGCAGGCAAGAGCTCCTTGCGTCGAACGTTCAGCCCGAGCAGGAACAGGACGGCGATCTTGACGAAGATGTAGAAAGCCATCTGGAGCATCAGTTGGCGCTCCGACTTTTATTGAACCTTGTGCCGATTCCGGAGCTCTCCATCGTCATCCCGGCCAAGCGCAGCACGAGCCGGGACCGGGGAGCCAACAAGCCATGCAGGTGACAACCGAACCGCTTGAGCCCCCGGGCTCCCCGGCCCCGGATCGCCGCTTCGCTGCGTCCGGGGTGACGATGGAGAGGAGCGTGCGGAAGGCGAAGGGGTACCGTTGTCGCGTTCATGCTCATCCCGCCCGCCTAATAATAAAAATATCGCGTGAAGTGGAAGAACAGCGGTGCGGTGAAGGTCAGGCTGTCGATGCGGTCGAGGATGCCGCCGTGGCCGGGGATCAGGCTGCCTGTGTCCTTGACGCCAAGGTCGCGCTTCAGTGCCGAGACGGTGACGTCGCCGACGAAGCCGGCAACCGGGATCAAAAGGCCCGCCGCTGCCGCGTGGATCATGTCGAAGGGCGTCACCAGCGGAGCGGTGAAGAGCGCCAGCACGAAGGTGGTGCCGACGCCGCCGAGAAAGCCTTCCCAGGTCTTGTTCGGGCTGACGCCGGGGATGATCTTGCGACGGCCGAAGAGCTTGCCCCAGGTGTATTGGGCGACGTCGTTGAACTGGGTCAGGAAGATCAGATAGAGCAGCAGGCCCGGCCCGCCGGCGCTGCTGGCCGGTGTCGGAGGCATGATCAGAAGGAAAGCCGCGTGGCTGATCGAGAAGACGCACAGCATCAGGCCCCAGTTGAGCGTGCCGACTGACTTCAGAAAGCCTTCCGTTTTTTGGGTCATCAGGCTGGCAAAGGGCAGGAACAGGAACATGTAGACCGGGATGAAGACCGCGAACATGCCGTAATATTCGTCATAGACCCAGAAATATTGGACGGGGATCGACAGATACGCCCAGAAGAGCACGCGCCTGTCGGCCCGGCGTGTCGGGATCATCGAGAAATATTCCTTCAGCGCCAGGAAACTGATCAGGGCGAAGACGATGATAGAGACCGTGTTGCTGACGAGGAAGGAGATGGTGAAGATCGCCACCATCACCCACCAGCTGACGGTGCGCTGGACCAGCTCGCTCATGTTCTTGGAGGAGCGCTTCGAGATCACATAGACGATGACACTGGCGATGCCGAGAATGCCCCAGATGCCGATGAGGGCCCAATGAATGGCGTGAAGGGTCATGCGGATTGCTTCTCTCTGATGGCGGCCCGGGCACGATTGAAGACGGTGACGGCGGCGAGCAGCAAAGCCACGGTGAAAACGAACTGATAGAAGTAAGCGGCCGTCAGGCCGATCGCCATCAGGAAGCCGCAGATGCCGAAAAGGGCCGCCCGGTCGCTTTTGCCGAAAGGTCCGTCATAGCGGCGGCTGGCGCCGATCTGGACGCCGATGACGCCGGTCATCTCGCCGATGATTGCAAGCACCACCAGGCCGACGACCAATGTTCCGCTCACGAAAGGCAACAACGCGAAGGGCAGGTAGAGGGCAGCGTCCGACAGCACATCGCCGAGCTCGTTCAGGACCGCGCCAAGATCCGACTTCTGGTCATGTTCGCGCGCAAGCATGCCGTCGATGGCGTTCAGCCCCATGCGCACGAAAAGAACGACGGGCAACAGGAGGAGGGGCAGGACAGCACCCGGGAAAAACCAGAGCAAAAGGCCTTCCAGAACGGAGAGGCCGAGAGCGGCAAGGGTGACCTGGTTGGCGGTGACGCCCCTGGCGGCAAGGTCCCGGCAGATCGGACGCAGAAGGTCCTGAAACCGCGACTTCAACTGATAAATGGTTGGCATTCCTGAAACTTCCCCCGAAGAATCCAGGAACGATATAGGCATTGCGCACGCGGTGCACGTCAGATTTTTCAGGGACTGCTGCCAATCCCTGACAGCTCAGCGCCTCAAAAGACCTGCGAGATGTGCCGTTACCCGCCCGGGTTCTTCCAAAGGCGTCAGGTGGCCGCTGCTTTCGAGAACAACCAGATCCGCCCCCGGAATGAGATCCGCCATGTCACGATGGAGTTCCGGCGGGGTCAGGACATCGTGTCGGCCACAAAGCACTAGCGTAGGGCAGGTGATGCCTGTGAGGGACGCACGGCTGTCCGGACGGGCGATGCGGGTCTGGCGGATGAAGACTTCGGGGCCGAGCCGTTCGGTCATGGCGCGGACCCGGTTGATCAGCTCCTCGTTCTCCCGGTTTTGCGGCGCCAGATAGGATTGCGCCAGCTTGCGTCCGAAGCCGTGGAACCTTCCGGGCTTGGCTGCCTGGGCGATGAGCTGTTCGCGTTCTGCGGCGCGTTCGGGCGTATCCGGAAGCATGGTGGTGTCCAGAAGAGCCAGATGCGTTACCCGCTCCGGCGCGCGGCGCATGATCTCCTGGGCGACGATGCCACCAAGTGAAAAGCCGGCGAGCGCAAAACGGTCCTCGCTGGTTGCCAGCACCATTTCGGCAAGCACAGCCAGGGTATCGCCTTTTGTAATGTTGGCAACGCGTGGGCGGGCAATGCTGGCAAGACCGGCAATCTGGTCGCGCCAGAGGTCCGCATCATTGAGAAGGCCCGGGATCAGGACGATCTGCGGCAGGCTCATTCGCTTTGCTCCGATGCAGCAGCAAGGATTGCCCGGGCACGGATGCGGACGGGTTCGTCGACCATGGAGCCATCGACGGCAACGGCGCCGTCGCCGGAGGCGAGAACCCGCTTGGCCCAGGCGATCTCAGCCTCGGTCGGCGCGAAGGCGCGCCTGACCTCCACCACCTGTTTCGGATGGATGCAGAGCTTCCCTGTCATGCCAAGATCCCTGGCGTGTGCGGCGTCTTCATAGGTGAGGGTGAGGTCATTCAGCTCGGCTGTGACGCCGTCGATAGGCGCGGCAATGCCGGCGAGCCTTGAGGCAAGAACCAGTTCCGAGCGGACCGGCAGCAGAACCTCGCGTTTGTGTGCGCAGCCGAGATCGGCGCAATAGTCGATGGAGCCGAAGGCGAGGCGGATAACGCCTTCAAGACCTGCTATTGCCTGGGCATCGGCAAGGCCCCTGGCGCTCTCGACAAGAGCGATCAACGGGATCTTGCCCCCCAGCGACTGCCAGAGCCGATGGATCTCGCACGGGTCTTCCGCCTTGGGCAGCATGACGCCGGCAGGCTTCAATGTCCGGAGGACTTCGGCATCGTCTGCGTGCCAGGGCGTGGCCGCAGCGTTCATGCGAACGATCACGGGCTTGCCGGTGAAGTCCGTCCGGAGATTGCTGCGGGCGCCGTCCTTTTGATCGGCCGGAACCGCGTCCTCCAGATCGAGGATCACGGCATCGGCTTCCGTGACCGCGGCTTTTTCGAAACGCTCAGGCCGGTTGGCGGGCACAAAGAGCGGGGCCTGGATCGAGGTCACCATGCGGCGGATGCCTCCATTGCGAGAGGGCCGCCAAGCTGTGCGGTCCAAAGCTTCAGGCTCTCTCCCTCTTCTGACGCGTTGATGGTGAATTCGGCGGTGTCGAAGATGGTCGCAAGGCTGCGGAAACGGAAGAGCTTCGGATTGGATCCCCGCAGATCGGCGGCGAACTGGCAGAGCAGGGTGGCCTGCAGCGGGCCGTGCACGATCAGGCCCGGATAGCCCTCGACATCACGCGCATAGTCCTTGTCGTAGTGGATGCGATGACCGTTGAAGGTCAGCGCCGAATAGCGAAAGAGGTAGGGGGCGGTCGGCGTGATCCGGCGGCTGTGCGCGCCGGTCTCTGCAGGCTCCGGCTCAGCCTTGACGACGACCTTGCCTTGCGCCTCCCGGTAGACGATATCCTGGCGCTCGGTGAGGACAGGTTCGCCGTTCGCCGTGACGTCATGGATCACGGTCACGAAGCACAGAGGTCCCGTACGCCCCTGTTTCAGAACGACGTCCTCAACGCGCGATACCCTTGTAACCTCGTCGCCGATGTGGATATCGCCGTGAAAAGTGAATTCGCCGCCCGCCCACATGCGCCGAGGCAGTGGCACCGGTGGCAGGAAGCCGCCGCGGGCGGCGTGGCCGTCCTGGCCAAGACCGGCGGTCGGCGCGGCCGGCTGGGCAAGACAGAAGTGGATCAGCAGCGGGGCGATGTCGCCCCCTGCTTCGCCAGAAGTGTGGTCGAAGGTGGCATTGAACTGGCGCACGAGGGCCGGGCTCAGGACCTCCGAAGCGCTGTCCTCGCGCCCGATCCAGCTGCGGAGGTGTGGGATATCAAGATCCATGGTCACGCCTCCAAAGGCTTCAGGGCCGGGATCGGGCCGTAGGTCCGGTTTTCACCGGCAAAGATGGCCGCCGGTGCGGGGAAGGAAACCGGGCCATTCGGGCTGTCGACAGTGATGCGGCGCAGGTGCGGATGGTGCGACAGGCCTTCCATGTCGTTGACAGAGGCCAGGGCGATCCCGGCTTGCGTCAGCAGGCGGATTGCCTCATCTGCATCATAGCTCGCGAAGGCCTCCGCAACCGCGCCGTCCGTCTCCTCCCGGTTGTTGACCCGCTCCACATTGGTGGCGAAACGAGGATCGGTGCCGAGTTCAGGCTTGCCGATGAAGCCGGCGCAGAGCGTCCGCCATTCGCGGTCGCTTTGAATGGCAATCAGGACCGGAGCGCCGCTTTTGGGGTGAAAGACGCCATAGGGGGAAATCGAGGGATGGGCGAGGCCGATCCGCTTCGGGCTCTTGCCGCCCTCGTGGTTGAGCAGCGGCACTGTCAGCCAGTCGGCGAGGACGTCGAACATGGAGACGGAGATGCGCGCGCCCTTGCCGGTGATGCCGCGCTGGATGAGTGCTTCCAGGATGGCGGTATAGGCGGTGGCGCCGGTCGCGATATCAACGAGGGAAATGCCGACCCGGGCCGGTTCGTTCGGTCCGCCGGTGATGGAGCAAAGGCCGGTCTCTGCCTGGATCAGCAGATCATAGGCCTTGCGGTCCGCCATCGGGCCGGTCTCGCCGAAGCCGCTGATCGAGCAAATGATCAGGCGCGGGTATTGCCGCGCCAGATGTTCAGGGTCGAAGCCGAGCCGGGCGAGGGCGCCGGGTTTCAGGTTCTGGATAAGGACGTCGGCGTTCGTAATCAGATCGCCGAGGGTCTGCTTGCCCTTCTCGGAGCCGAGATCGAGCGAGAGGCTGTCCTTGCCCCGGTTCAGCCATACGAAATAGCTCGACTGGCCTTTTGCGACATCGTCGTAGCCCCGCGCGAAATCGCCTTCCGGCCGTTCGATCTTCGTGACATGAGCACCTGCATCGGCAAGCCGGGAGGTGGCGTAGGGGGCAGCGACCGCCTGTTCGATCGCGAGAACCTCCAGTCCTTTCAGCGGCAACGTCATCAGAAGGACCTCGGCAGGCCGAGCACATGTTCGGCGACATAGGAGAGGATGAGATTGGTGGAGATCGGCGCCACCTGGTAAAGCCGCGTCTCGCGGAACTTGCGTTCCACGTCATATTCGCAGGCAAAGCCGAAGCCGCCGTGGAACTGGATGCAGGCATTTGCCGCCTCCCAGCTCGCCTTGGCCGCAAGATACTTGGCCATGTTGGCTTCCGCGCCGCAGGGCGCGCCGGCATCGTAGAGGCTGCAGGCCTTGTAACGCATCAGGTTGGCGGCCTCGATCTCGATGAAAGCCTCGGCAATCGGGAACTGGACGCCCTGGTTCTGACCGATCGGGCGGCCAAAAACCTCGCGCTCGCTGACATAGGCCGTCACCTTGTCTGTGAACCAGTAGCCGTCGCCGATACATTCTGCGGCAATCAGAGTGCGCTCGGCGTTGAGGCCGGTGAGGATATATTTGAAACCCTTGCCTTCCTCGCCGATGAGGTTCTCTTCCGGGATCTCCAGATTGTCGAAGAAGAGCTCGTTGGTCTCGTGGTTGACCATGTTCGGGATTGGCCGGACCTCCATGCCGAATTGCATGGCTTCCTTGATATCGACCAGGAAGATCGACAGGCCTTCCGACTTTTTCTGGACATCCTTCAACGGCGTCGTGCGGGCCAGGAGGATCATCAGGTCGGAATGCTGCACCCGGCTGATCCACACCTTCTGGCCGTTGACGACGTAGCGGTCGCCCTTCTTGACGGCCGTCGTCTTGATCTTGGTGGTGTCCGTCCCGGTGGTCGGTTCGGTCACGCCCATGGACTGAAGGCGCAATTCGCCGCTGGCGATCTTCGGCAGGTAGCGCTGACGCTGCTCTTCCGAGCCATGCCGGACGAGCGTGTTCATGTTGTACATCTGGCCGTGACAGGCACCCGAATTGCCGCCGGCCCGGTTGATCTCCTCCATGATGACGGACGCCTCCGTCAGCCCAAGGCCCGATCCGCCATAGTCTTCCGGGATCAGTGCCGCCATCCAGCCTTCGCGGGTGAGGGCGTCGACAAAGGCTTCCGGATAGGCGCGGTCCGCGTCGACCTGACGGTGATAGCTGGCGGGAAAGGACGCGCAGAGGGCACGGATGCCGTCGCGGATGTCCTGAAAAGTGTCTGAAGTCATTGTCTGGCGGCCTTGCGTCAAGGAATTCGGTTGGCCGCAGTTAAGCCCTCTCGGTGACATTAAACAAATATATGTTTTGGATAGTTTTCATATAAAAATGATATGGTAATCTCCGGCGCATGGACGTCAGGCAACTGCGCTATTTCCTTGAGATCGCTGAGCAGGGCTCGCTGACACGGGCAGCGGAAAGCCTGCATGTGGCGCAGCCGGCCTTGTCGCTGCATTTGAAGAACATGGAGGAGCAGCTCGGCACGCAGCTTCTCACCCGCAGCCGGTCCGGCGTGACACCGACGGAGGCGGGCGAGCTGCTGCTGCGGCGGGCGCGCGGCATCCTGGAGGATCTGGCCCGGACGGAAGACGATATCCGCAACCTCGAAACAGATCCGGCAGGTGTCGTCCGGATAGGACTGCCGGGCACGATCAGCGCCATGATTTCCCTGCCGCTGATCCTGGCCGCGCGCGAGCGTTATCCGCGCATCACGCTCAACATCACCGAGGCGATGAGCGGTTTCGTCGGCGACTGGCTGAGCGAAGGCAAGGTCGATCTTGCGGTGCTTTACAGCAAATCCAAAGATCCACGCATACGCTCCGAACTGCTTCTGGAGGAGGAACTGGTGGTTCTGTGGCCGGGTGGCAGCGCACAGCCACCGGAAATGGACCTTGCCGCCCTGGAAGGCGTACCGATGGTGCTGCCGAGCGGGGCGCACGGCTTGAGGCTGCTGATCGACCGGAAGTTCCAGACGCTCGGTTTTTTGCCCGAGATCGCGATGGAAATAGATTCCTTCAACAACATCAAACGCCTGGTCGCCGCAGGGTTCGGGCCGTCGATCCTTCCGCTTTATGCGGTCAGTGAAGAGGTTGCGGCCGGCACGCTTTGCGTCAGCCGGTTTTCAGCACCGGGGCTCTGGCGTGGGGCCCATCTGATGTCGCCCGGAGGCAGGCCGGTGACACGGGCGCTGGAAGCTGTGCGGGAGCTTCTGAAGACTGTCATTCTGGAGCTGCGCGACACGGGCGCATGGGCAGCCGCACGGCCGCCCAGCTGTGCGATGACGGGAGATGAGTTTCTCCGGACCCCCTCGGTGCCGGCTTAACGATCGATCCTGGACTGCATCTGTGCAGTGTATCGGTCACCGGCAATCGCGATCTCAGAGAGGACTGCCTCGATCCCCTCGAGATCGGCCGCACTCAGAACGACATTGAGGCTCGCAAGGTTCTCCTCCAGCCGGTGCACTTTGGTGGTGCCGGGAATGGGAACGATCCAGGGCTTCTGATGCCGGATCCAGGCAAGGGCGATCTGGGCTCTCGTCACACCTTTTGCGTCCGCAAGTGTACCGAGCTTTTCGACCAGAGCGGCATTGGCCCGGCGCATTTCGACGTCGAAACGCGGCACGTTGTTGCGGAAGTCGTTGGCATCGAGCTCCGTCGAGGCATCGATAGCTCCTGTCAGGAAGCCTCTTCCAAGCGGGGAATAAGGCACGAAACCGATCCCGAGTTCTTCCAGCACGGGAAAGATTTCCGCTTCCGGCTCGCGCCACCAGAGCGAATATTCGCTCTGAAGCACGGTGACAGGCTGCACCGCATGGGCCCGGCGGAGCGTGTTCACACCCGCTTCCGAAAGGCCGAAATGCTTGACCTTGCCTTCCGCGATCAGGTCCTTGACCGCTCCGGCGACATCCTCGATCGGAACGTCGGGGTCGACCCGGTGCTGGTAGAAGATGTCGATCCGGTCGGTGCGCAGCCGCTTCAGGGACGCCTCGCAGACGGTACGGATATGGTCGGGGCGGCTGCAGGAGGCAAACTCGGCTTTTTCGTTGATCAGGCCGAACTTGGTGGCAATCACCACGTCTTCGCGGATCGGCGCCAGCGCTTCGCCGACGATCTCCTCGTTGGTGAAGGGGCCATAGGCTTCGGCCGTGTCGAACAAGGTAACGCCAAGCGCGTGCGCCTTGCGGATCACGTCAATCGCGTCCTCGTGCCGGATCGGCTGACCGTAGCCGTGATTGAGCCCCATGCAGCCATAGCCGAGCGCGGAGACTTCCAGGCCTTGTCCGAGAAGGCGTTTTTGCATGATGAGGCTCCCGTTTCGGTATTTTGCAAATGGACGGGCGATTGTGGCCAGCGTCAAGGGGCAACCGGGGAAGAGTTAGAAGTCGTGTTCGGTCAAGCGGGGGCCGGGATGGCTGGAGGTTCGAGCGAAGTCTGAGAAGTGCTGCCACGTGCGACCCTGAAGCTTACGACGGTCCCGTCGACCCCATCTGCAGCATGTTCAGCCGCCTTTCGGCATTCGTGCCCGCTGAAGCCGGGTCTGTCGCCAGATCCGGCTGCGCCAGGATCCAGTCACGCACTTTGCGAGCGTTCTCCGTCAGGGGCTTTCTGCGGGAGCTGATGACATGGAAACTGTTGCCCGTCCGGAAAGCATGACCGGTCACCTGCCGCAAGCGCCCCTTGCGGATGAATTCGTCGACGAGATGCCGCCATCCGAGCGCGATGGCATCGCCGTCGAGGGCCATCTGCACGACGGCGACATATTCGTTTGCCCTTGTGCCGCGAACCTTGTCGGCGCCGCTGACACCGGCAGACCGCAGCCAGTCCTTCCAGGTGGCGGCATAGCGGTAGGGTTCGTCCAGATGTGCCAGGTGATGGCCCAGAAGATCAACCGGCCGCGCAGGCGCGCCTTTCGCTTCCAGATAGGCGGGGGAGGCGACGGCGATGATTTCTTCCACTGCGAACGGATGACTGTCGTAGCCCGGCCAGTTGCGGGGGCGCCCGCCTCTGATGCCGAGCGGAATGTTCTCGGCGGCAATGTCGAGATCCCGGTCGGCTGTGTGGAGGCGCAGCTCGATCTCAGGCAGGTCGGTACGCATCTGCTGCAGGCGCGGCGCAAACCAGAGAGTGGCGAAGGCGGTGGAGACAGAGAGGGTCACCACATCGTCGGACGGTTTGGTGCGCACCGCGTTAACGCTCTGGATGAGCAAGTGCAGGCTTCTGGACACCTCGACGTGAAGCTGTTTGCCGGCCGAAGTCAGCCGGACCTCCCGGTGTCCTCGCTCGAACAGGGACTGGCCAACCTCCTGTTCCAGTGACTTGATGGAATAGGAAACAGCGGACTGGGTCATGCCGAGGTCCTCGCCCGCCCGGGTGAAGGAGCCGAGACGGCCGGCGGCCTCGAAGGCGACGAGACCACGGAAGGAGGGGAGGAGACGGCGCAGGTTTTCCATGAAAAAATCATATGCGAAACATGACTATTTTCAAGCATCACAAGGCTTTCAAATCCGCCTAGCATCGAAAATGAAGATGCCTGGGAGGAGACGTCATGACGATTGCTGGAGAAGCTGCGGGTCTGAAGCAGCCTGTAGAGACGCCGCCACACGGCCGAAGTGGCGGCAGGGCCGCGCGGCGGGAGAAACGGTCGCGGACTGTTGCTCCCCTTCGAAAGCCCTTCATCGTCCGGCAATTGCCGCCCTACGACATTCTGACGGAAGAAAACCTCATTCGCATAGAAACGGCAGCCGAAACGCTTCTGGCAGAGATTGGCATCGAGTTTCGCGACGATCCGGAGACACTGGAACTGTGGCGGACTGCCGGAGCCGAGCTCGACGGGGTTCGCGTTCGTTTCCCGAAAGGCTTGATCCCCGAGCTTTTGAAAACCGCTCCGCGCCAATTCACCCAGCATGCCCGCAACCCGGCCAACAGCGTCGGGATCGGCGGCAACAACGTGGTGTTTTCACCGGCTTATGGCAGTCCCTTCGTCATGGACCTCGATGAAGGCCGACGCTACGGCACCATCGAGGACTTCCGCAATTTCATCAAGCTCGCCCAGTCCTCGCCCTGGCTGCATCACTCAGGCGGAACGATTTGCGAGCCTGTCGATGTGCCGGTCAACAAGCGGCACCTCGACATGGTGCTTGCCCATATGACCCTGTCCGATCGAGCGTTTCTCGGATCGGTAACGGCGCAGGAGCGGGCGGAAGATTCCGTCGAGATGACACGGATCCTGTTCGGCAAGGAGTTTGTCGAGCACAACTGCGTCATCATGGGCAATCTCAACGTCAATTCGCCGCTGGTCTGGGATGGCACCATGACGCGGGTGCTGAGGGCCTATGCCGGGGCCAACCAGGGCACCGTGCTGGTGCCCTTCATCCTGGGCGGGGCCATGGGGCCGGTGACGACGGCTGGAGCCATTGCCCAGGCCCACGCCGAAACGCTGGCCGGATGTGCACTGACCCAGCTGGTACGACCGGGCGCCCCGGTCATCTACGGCAACTTCCTCTCCTCGATGAGCCTGCGTTCCGGTTCGCCCACCTTCGGCACGCCGGAACCGGCGGCAGGCTCACTGGTCATCGGCCAGTTGGCGCGCCGCGCCAACCTGCCGCTGCGCTGTGCCGGCAACTTCACGACCTCCAAGCTGCCGGATGCCCACGCCATGAACGAGGGCACCATGTCGATGCTCTCGGCCATCCATTGCGGCGCCAATTTCATCCTGCATTCCGCCGGGTTCCTCGACGGACTGCTTTCCATGTCCTACGAGAAATTCATGCTGGACGCGGATTTCTGCGGCGCGCTGCACACCTATCTCGGCGGTGTCGCTGTCGACGACAATGCACTGGCACTCGATGCCTTCCGCGAGGTCGGGCCGGGCAATCATTTCTTCGGCTGCGCCCACACGATGCGCAACTACGAGACCGCCTTCTTCGACTCTGCCCTTGCGGACAACGAATCCTTCGAGAAATGGGAGGAAAACGGCTCTGTCGATGCGGCAACCCGGGCGAACAAGGCCTGGAAAGAGACGCTGGCCGCCTATGAGGCGCCGCCTCTGGACGCTGGCATTGCCGAAGCGCTGGCCGACTTCGTCGCCAGCCGCAAGGCCTCCATGGACGACCGCTGGTACTGAGGGGAGGGGCTCCCAAAATGAAGATCACCAATATCCGCGTCACCCATGTGAACGTGCCTTTCGACGCGCCCTTCTGGTGGACCGGCGGGCTCTATCCCGGCGCTTCGAAGTCGATCATCGAGGTGGAAACCGATGAGGGCGTCGTCGGTCTCGGCGAAGCGCCCTGGTACCATTTCGGCGAGGTCATCAAGGCCGAAATCGCCCCGGCGCTGATCGGGGCAGACCCGCTCGATATTGCCGATTGCGAAAGCCGCTGTGTGCCACCGTGGCAGATTACAGCGAATACGGGCGAGGGGGCGGCTTCGGTTGCCTTCGGCGCGGTGGAAGTGGCGCTCTGGGATATCAGAGGCAAGGTCTTCGGGTTGCCGCTCTACAAGCTTCTTGGTGGGGCGGTGCGCAAGGAGATCAGGTTCTCCGAGTATTTCTCCTTCCGTCCGGAACACAACGGCGCCGGCGGCGAGATGAGCCCGGAAGCAATCCGCGACTATTGCCTCAAAATGCGCGACGAGCATGGGTCCAGCATCTTCGAGGGCAAGCTGATCCTGGGCGACCCGGAGCTGGAGATTCGAACGGTGCGCATGCTGCGCGAGGCGCTGGGGGAGAACGCCCAGATCAAGCTCGATTCCAACATGCAGTATTCGTTGACGACGGCCCGCTGGCTGCTTCGGGAGCTGGAACCCTTCAACATCCGCAATTACGAGGACCCGGTCGCGACTTTCGAGGAAATGGCAGCGCTGCGCCAGCACAGCTTCATCCCTTTCTCGACCCATGTGCCGGACCTGCGGCGGGCCGTTGCGCTGGGTGCGCCCGACAATTTCGTCTGCAATTTTGCGGCTCTCGGCGGGATCTCCCGGGCGCTGAAATTCATTGCCGCCTGCGAGGCGATGGGCAAGGGCTTCTGGTGCTATTCCAACGATCTCGGCATCATGACGGCGGCTTACCTGCATGTCTCGGCGGCAACGCCGTTGATCTCGGAGGCTTCGCAATCCCTGTTCCGCTGGCAGATCGGCGACGTGATCAGGGATGGGCCTTTCCGGCAGACAAACGATGTCGTCGCCGTGCCCGAGGGACCGGGACTTGGTGTGGACCTTGATCCCAAGAACATGGCGCGCTGGGCGGCTGAGTTCCGCGAGAATGGGCCTATGAGCCATTTCCACAATCCGGCGCAACCGACGCACCACCGGACGCTGCCGCTGCATTAGGTGAGAGATTCTGACCGGGCACTGAACTTTGCGTTTCGCCCGACAGGAACAAAAACACCGTCGTATCGTTTTCCCGTGACTGCGTTAGGGTAGCTGTGAAGGCGGGCCGTTTGGTCTGCCAGCGTGGCTTTTGGCCTATTGGAGAACCGACCGACAATGATCGACCCCGTCCTGCTCACGTCGCCGCGCATTTCCACCTTCAACGACCAGGTCCATTTGACCAACGCAAGCAGCTTCTTCTTTGAACGGGGAGAGAGGCTTTTTCTGGTCACCGGCCGACATGTCATGGTCGACGAGGCGAGCGGTCACCATCCGACCCGGATCGAAATCGAGCTTCACAATAAGCCGGAGAATCTCGCCGTCTCCGTCGGGTTTTCCATCCCCCTGTACCGGGAAGGCGTCAGCCTCTGGCGGCAAGGGGGAGACGGCGGCGGCGACATAGACGTGGCAGTCATTGAGATCGACCGGGGAGCATTTCCGCAGAATGTTCTCTACCGGTCGTTCACTCCGGATCATCTGTGCGGTCCGCAGGAAAATATCGAAATCGGCAGTTCGGTGCTGATCGTCGGCTTTCCGCTCGGCTTTCACGACACGCTGCACCACATGCCCGTCGTCCGTCACGCCGTAATTGCATCCTCCTACGGCTTTCGCTTTCAGGGACTGGGGTATTTTCTGACAGATGCCCGTACCCATCGCGGCACGAGCGGCGCTCCCGTCGTTCTCAGAGCACCGGACCTGGAGGGAATGCCGGGAGACTTGCCCTGGAAGCTGCTCGGTGTGCATTCGGCGCGGCTCGATGTCGGCACACGCGACATCGTGCTGGACGAGGCGCTCGGGCTTAATTGTGCCTGGTACGCCGATATCCTGATGACGCTGACCGATTGAGGCCCCAAAGTATCAGCTTTCCGAGACTTCCGCCGGGCGGAACCGGTAATGTCCGGTTATCTCGAACTCGAAGAGCCGGTCTTCGAGGCGCGTGCCGGCGCCGATATTGTGGATCAGCATAGGCCTTTTGCCGTCCGGCGAGGGGTGGTGGCTGACGATGGCAATGTGGGGAAGATTGCCGGGAAGCATCTGGGAGACGAGGTCGCCGGGAAGATAGCCGGCGGGTTCCTGGCTAACCGAAAGCGCAGCGCCCCGGCGCTTGAGATAGGTTTGCAGGTTCGGCACGCGCCGGTGGTCGATATTCCTGTCGGGGCGGCGGAGGCCCCAGATCTTCGGATAGGCGGCGAAATTCGCCTTCATGTCCGCATTGACAGCGGACTGGAGATCGAAGCCGAAGGCGTCGCGATAAGCGCGGACGACAACATCGGTACACACACCGCGCTCGCGCGGCAGGTCGCCGTTCGGAAATTTCAGGGACACATAGGCCGGATCGTAGATCACGGTAACGCCGATCTGCTCCTCCGCTGCAGCGATCAGTTTTTCCGCCCAGGGGTCAGTCGTTGCCCATGCCGCCTGAAGGGCAAGTGGCTCGGGCGGCGCGGCCGGTCCGGCCAGGGAACTGCGGGCAACCTGAAAAGCGGTTTCCAACCGATGCCGGGGCACGGCCGTCGCCGCCATTGCGCCGCCTGCAGCCAGGATGCCGAACCCGAAAAGAAAAGTGCGCCGCTTCATTTCGACCCTCCGAACATGACGGGTCAGACCTAACGGGTGAGTAAGACGGCAATTGGGCGACGGGCCGATACCTGCCGTAGGTACGTCCGCCGATTACAAAAAACTGGTGAAATTGACACGCCAGGAATTCGTGATGTTGTTTCAGGAAATTTAATCAGATCCGGCTTTACTTGACCAAAAGGTGGTCGTTTCGAATGGATTTTGGCAAAATACTGTTAAAATGGACAAGGGTACTATGGGTTTTTCTGCTGCTGCCGCAGGTGGCTGTGGCACAGGACAACCTGCCCTATGACCAGGTCTTTGTGAACCACAGTGCCGCCATGATGTTGATCGAACCGGATACCGGCAAGATCATCGATGCCAACACTGCCGCCGCAACGTTCTATGGTTATGACCGCGACCGGCTGCGGGCCATGGCCATTCAGGACATCAATCTGCTGACGCCGGAGCAGGTCCGGGCCGAGCGGCAACTGGCGAAGAGCGAAAACCGCAACTTCTTCATTTTCCGCCACAGACGCGCCGACGGCACCGCCAGGACGGTTGAGGTGCATTCCACGCCGTTGATTTTCCAGGGGCAGCAGGCGCTGCTGTCGGTCATTCACGACATTTCAGCCGATCTGCAGCGGCAGGAGGAGCTGTCGCATTACAAGACCCGCCTCGAAGAGATGGTCGACCTGAAGAGCGCGCAGTTGTCCGAGGCCTACCAGGCGCGCAACAAGTGGATGCTGGCCCTGGTTGCGACGCTGGGCCTGTCGCTTGTGGTCGTTTTCTTCCTGTTTCTGGAACGCAACGGCGCGCACAAGCGACTGCGGTCTTCGGAACAGCGCCTGCGGGAAATCATCTTCGGCACGAATGTCGGGACCTGGGAGTGGAATGTGCAGACGGGAGGGGCCGCCTACAACGAGCGATGGGCGGAAATCGTCGGCTATACGCTTGAGGAACTGCAGCCAGTCAGCACCGAGACCTGGAGGAAACTGGCCCATCCAGATGACGTCAAGCTGTCCGAGGCAAAGCTGAAGGCCGTCTTTTCCCGTGAAAAGGAAGCCTATGACTGCGAGATCCGCATGAACCACAAGGACGGCCGCTGGATATGGGTCCTGGATCGCGGCCGGGTCGTGGAATGGACGAAGGACGGCAAACCCTTGCGCATGTCCGGAACCCATACGGACATCACCTTGCTCAAATCGACGGAAGAGAAGGTCCGGCGCCTGGCGATGACGGACTATCTGACGGGCTTGTCCAACAGGGCACATTTCAGCCTTTGCCTTGAGGAAAACGTCGCCCTGGCGGACCGGGAAGAAAGCAAGTTCGCGCTGATGATGCTCGACCTGAACACCTTCAAACCGGTCAATGACAGCCATGGGCACCCGGTAGGCGATGCGCTGCTGCGCACCGTTGCCGAAACCCTGAAGCGCTGCACCCGCGACGGCGATATCGTGACGCGCATCGGCGGCGACGAATTTGCGGTGATTGTCAGCGACTATTGCGGCGAAGAGGACGTGATGGCCTGCTCAAGGCGCATCTACCGGGAAATCTGCAAGCCCATGACCATTCAGGGTCACACGATCCAGATCAGCGTCAGCATCGGTATTTCGCTCTATCCCGACGACGCGGATTGCGCCGAGGGCCTTATCAAGGCCGCGGACCAGGCCATGTACGAGGCCAAGCGGACCGGTGCGAACATCCAGACCTTCAAGCGGTTGCGGCTGCAGGCGGCGAGCTGAACGGATCCCCGTACTCAAAGAGGCTGCTGTTGCTCAGGAGTATGTGGCCCATCCTTCGAGACGCGAGCAAGCTCGCTCCTCAGGATGAGGTTGAAATTGCTTGGAAAGTCCAAACCACCTCATCCTGAGGAGCCGCGTAAGCGGCGTCTCGCCGGATGGGGCACTTGTTCGCGCTTGCCCTTTTGAACCAGTTTCCCCTTTTCGGTCAGACGGGACCTGACGTCTCAGCACCAGCTCTCCAACTCGGCTGCAAAGGGCGAAATGTCGCCAATCCTGGCCGCCACCCAATCCGGATTGTAATAGGTATCGAGATATCGCTGGCCGCTGTCGCACATCAGCGTGACGATGGAGCCCTGTTCATCGCGTTCGATCATTTGCCGCGCGATCTGCAGCGTGCCCCAGAGATTTGTGCCGGTGGAGGCGCCAGCCTTGCGGCCGATGAGATTTTCCAGCCACAGGATGGTGGCGACGCTGGCGGCGTCCGGCACCTTGATCATGGCGTCGATCACATCCGGCAGAAAAGAGTGCTCCACTTGCGGCCGGCCGATGCCTTCGATGCGGCTGGAGCAGTTTTCGGTAAGGCTGCGGTCGCCGGTCCGGTAGGCATCGTAAAAGACGGAGTTTTCCGGATCGACGACGGTAAGGCCCGTGTCATAGCCTCGATAGCGGACGAAGCGGCCGAGGGTTGCCGAAGTGCCGCCGGTGCCGGCACTCATAACCAGCATCTTCGGAATGGGATGGGGCTCGAATTCCATCTGGCTGAAGATGCTCTCGGCAATGTTGTTGTTGCCGCGCCAGTCGGTCGCCCGCTCCGCATAGGTGAACTGGTCCATGAAGTGCCCGTTGAGGGAGGCGGCCAGTTCCACGGCGGCACCGTGCATTTCCGGAGCGGAGCCGACGAAATGCGGTTCGCCGCCGAACAATTTGATCAGTTCGATCTTGCTTGCGGCCGTGCTTTTCGGCACGACGGCGATGAAGGGCACGCCGATCATCTGGGCGAAATAGGCTTCGGAGACCGCGGTGCTGCCGGAAGAGGCCTCGATCACGGGCGTGCCTTCGCGGATCTTGCCGTTGCAGAGCGCATAGAGGAACAGGGAACGGGCGAGGCGGTGCTTCAGGCTGCCGGTCGGGTGAGTGCTCTCGTCCTTGAGGTAGATGTCGACGTCGCCGCAATTCAGCCCGTGAAGCTTGAAGAGATGCGTGTCGGCGGAGCGGTGCGCATCCGCATTGATCTTGGCAACCGCATCCCGCACCCATCTGTCCATCTGGTTCCTCACTCTCCCGTTTGCCACGCCGGTGCTGGCTTTTCGCAAGACATCACCATACCCCGATTTTCAATGGTTGCACTTTAGAACAAAACAAGTACAAATGTCGGGCTAACTTTTTTTTGCTCCAACCGAAAGTTGCTCATGTCATACTTGATTGCTCGTTGCCCGCTCGGAAAAAGTTCCTCCAGCTGGATCGGAGGGGTTCCAAGAATAGAGGCAAGCCAATGGCCACGTTGCTCGGTGACGGGACTGCCCCTGCATTTCCTTGCCCAGATTGATTTGTCTGCGGTGCCGGAAGGTGCAATCGAGGCAGGTTTGCCGGAAAAAGGTTGGCTAAGCTTTTTTGCGGATACGGAATTTTCGTTCTCGGCGATTGAAAATGATTTTCCGGCCAGCATCGTCTATAGCGAACACCACGCCGAGCCGTGTACGCCGCCTTCAGACCTGCCGCAGCCCTACGGGCAGGATTTCGAATACGCGTTGGAGTATCACGTCTTTCATCCACGCGATCGTTTTCTAAGCAGTCCGGTTGAGCTGGTCGAAGTTGCGGAAACTCCCGCTGCGAAAACGGCGAAAGCTGCGAGCCTGAGCTATGACAGTATCTACGATCTGGAACGGGACGGCTTGCCGTTCCGGGAGGCGGCTGCAGCCTGGCGCCTGTTGCTGCAGCGTGCGATAGAAAAAAAATACATCGAGTTCGACGTGGAAAAAGAACAGCAGCGGGTCGACTGGCTGTCAAACGCGCTGGACGCCATCCGACAGTTTGAACACATGGAAGACGACGCGTTCAAAGCGGCGATCAACGCCGCCGGGTATGGGAGTTTCAGCTACACACCTGTCCGGGCCGGGGAAAAGTGCGAAGAGCAACTCGAACATGCGCGGAACATGCTGTCGTCTGAAAGGAGAAATGAGGAAACACTTCCCAAGTTGATGGCGGAATTGCTTCGGATCTCCGAGGAGGGCGAGGCGCACTCATCGATTCCGCGACAGGATTATGAAATCCTTCTTGAATTGGCGGACGCTATGACTGCCATCTCTTCCAAGGTTTACCAGGCGCTGCCAAGGCATATGCGAGGCGTTCTGAGTATATTGGCCTTTGGTGCTCAGCCAAAACCTGTTCTCTTGCCGCCGACTGTTGCTAGTCGCTGGAACAACAAGCCTTATTCCGACGACGGACCGCATCTTTTCCTTGGCGCCGGGAAGCCGGTCCAGAAGATTGACAAAAAACTCAAGAGCTATCAGCCGCTGCTTCACCTGAGCGGTGATTCAGTTCTAGGATTGTCATGGGGCGATAACGGCGTGGTGCAATTCTGGATGCATCCCGATGACATTCGGGAGCGAAACTGGGATAAGGTGAAACTGCGGATGGCCGGGCACTGACACGTCCGCCGTTAAAGGATCTTCACTCAACTACAGCGGTATTCCCGCAATGTGGGCGATCAGCTCCAGGCTGTTGCGGGCACTGAACTTTTTCATCAACCGCGCACGGTGCACCTCCACCGTGCGCGGTGACAGGTCCAGGAGGCGGGCAATTTCCTTGGTGGTGTTGCCTTCGGCAAGAAGCTTTGCCACCTGCCGCTCGCGCAGGCTCATGACGGCAATCGGCCGGTCTTCGGAAATGTCGGCAAAGCTCCACACTGCCCTTGCGAAAGGGGCGTCGGGGTCAAGCGACTGGCCGCGCACCCTGCACCAGAACAACTGCCCGTTCTTCCTGCGCATGATGCGCTCGTCGCGGTAGCGCCCGGTTCCCTTCATGGCAGCAACGCCGACACGGCCGATGTGCTGAAACTCCTCGGAAGACGGGTAAAGGATCGATAGCGAGGCGTTTGTCAAGGCCTCCAGCGGAAAGCCGAACATCTCCGCGAGGCGCGGATTGCAGCGCCGGATCTCTCGGTTTTCGGTAAAGGCGAGGCCGACCGGGGCAAAGTCGAAGGCAAGGGCCGCGAAGTCTTCCATGATCTTCCCGTTAGGTGTTTTGACGGAATTTTCCGCCCAAGGGCCAAAAGGGTATCAGATAGACACCGATGGAGGCTGCTTTTCTGAAGACCACACCATGGCGGAAAATGGCAGCGATCCGAAGGGATGAGGCAGGCGTTGGGAGGCGCGTCTCCAAGACAAATGAAGCTACGGCTGGTGGTTTTGAAACCTCATCCTGAGAAGGACCGTCATATCCGCCTCGAAGGATAGTCGGCACGCTCCGTGGAAAGCGGCCCATCCTTCGGGACACGGGCAAGTTCGCACCAGAGGATGAGGTTTCCGGGCGGATAGCTTCAAATCCGGCGGCTGTCAGCGAATGCCGCCGTCGGCAAAGAATGCGGTTTCGAGATCTTTTGCCCGAAACCGCTTGAGGGGAGGAAAATCATGAACCCGGCAGAATGGCTGCATCGGACTGCATTGAAACACCCGGCAAACCCGGCGCTGCTCAGTGGCACCGAGCGCAGGGCCGATTACGCGGAGTTTGCCCGAAGCGCCGCGGCGATTGGCGCAGCCTTGGCGGGTCATGGGGTTAAAAAGGGCGACCGCGTGGCGCTTTTTGCCGGCAATTCCACGCAATATCTGGAAGCGCTCTACGGCATCTGGTGGGCGGGAGCCTGCGCGGTTCCGATCAATGCCAAGCTGCACGAGAAGGAAGCAGCCTGGATGATCGAGAATTCTGCCGCTTCCCTCATCTTTGCCGATGAAAAATCCGCAGCCTCTCTAAGTCCTTTACTTCCCTCCAGCGTCCCGCTGCTGGTCTTGGAAAGTGCCGCGTTCGATGACATGCGGCTGACCCAACCAAACGGGCCGCCTGTGGCTTTGGAGACGGGCGATCTTGCCTGGCTCTTCTACACATCCGGCACCACGGGCAGGCCCAAGGGCGTCATGCTGACCTGCGGCAATCTCACCTCGATGGCGCTGAATTACTTTGTCGATGTCGACGATGTGAAACCTCAGGACGCGATCCTTTATGCCGCGCCGATGAGCCATGGTGCCGGGCTCTACAATTTCATGCATGTGATGAAAGGCGCCCGCCACGTGGTGCCGGCGAGTGGCGGTTTTGACGCCGCCGAGATCCTGTCGATCGCCCCGGTGATCGGGTCGATCTCGATGTTTGCCGCTCCGACCATGGTGCGCCGCCTGGTGGATGTTGCCAAGGCGAAAGGCATCACGGGGAGGGGGCTCAGAACCATCGTCTATGCGGGTGGCCCGATGTATGAGGCCGACATTCTGGAAGCCGTCGAGGTAATGGGTGGGCGCTTCGTGCAGATCTACGGCCAGGGCGAGTGCCCGATGGGCATCACGGCGTTGCCGCGTGCCGAGGTCAGCGACCGGGCCCATCCGCGCTGGCGGGAACGGCTGAATTCTGTCGGGACCGCGCAATCCGGGGTGCGGGTGGCCATTGTCGACGGGGAGGGCAGGGAAGTCCCGCGCGGTGAGGCCGGTGAGATTGTCGTCCACGGCGAGACCGTGATGGCCGGTTACTGGGACAACGCGGAGGCAACCGCCAAGACCATCCGTGATGGCTGGCTCTGGACCGGCGATGTCGGCCGCATGGACGAAGACGGTTATGTCACCCTGCAGGACCGGTCCAAGGATGTCATCATCTCCGGCGGCTCCAACATCTATCCGCGCGAGGTGGAAGAGGTGCTGCTGGCTCATCCGGCGGTGCACGAAGTCGCGGTCGTCGGACAAAAGGATGCCGAGTGGGGCGAAGTGGTGGTCGCCTTTGTCGCCTGCCATCCGGGCAAGAGCGTCAGTCAGGCGGAACTCGACGCGCTCTGTCTTGACCGCATCGCCCGCTTCAAGCGGCCCAAGCACTATCACTTCCCGGCTGCACTGCCCAAGAACAACTACGGCAAGATCCTGAAAACGGAGTTGCGGGCCGAACTCAACACGAAGGAACTGGCATGACGGATCTCAGTGGAAAAACGGCCCTTGTCACCGGGTCCGTGCAAGGCATCGGGCTTGCCATCGCCAGGGCCCTGGCAGGCGCGGGCGCCCGCATTGCCGTGCATGGCCTTGCCGGCCCGGCGGAAGCGGAGGCCGCAGTGGCGGACATCCTGGCGGCCGGTGCTCCGGATGCCCGGTTCTTCGACGCCGACATGTGCGATGTTGCTGCGGTCGAAAAGATGATGGCCGAGGTCGAGGCCTGGGGCGGCGTGGACATCCTGGTCAACAACGCGGGGATCCAGAAGACCGCCAGCCTCGCCGATCTGAATGCCGACACCTGGGATGCGATCATCGGTGTCAATCTGTCCGGCGTCTTTCACTGTATGCGTCTCGCCCTGCCGAAGATGGCGGAGCGCGGTTTCGGCCGGGTGATCAACATTGCCTCGGTGCACGGGCTGGTCGCCTCGATCAACAAGGCACCCTACGTGGCGTCCAAATTCGGTGTCGTCGGCATGAGCAAGGTGGCTGCCCTGGAATATGCTGCTGCCGGTTCCAGGGCGTCAGGCGGTGTCACGGTCAACTGCATCGCGCCGGGCTGGACGGAAACGGCCATCATTGAACCCCAAGTGGAAGCGCGTGCTGCCCTCTTTGGCGGTGATCGCGACAAGGGCGTTGCCGATCTTCTGGCGGAAAAACAGCCTTCCCGGCGGCTCTCAGACCCGTCGGAAATCGGCGCCCTGGCCCTCTGGCTTTGCGCACCGGTGGCGCACAACGTTACCGGGGTGACCATCCCGGTCGATGGCGGCTGGACTGCGCAGTAGGCAGGGTCCGAATGCGATGTCCTGTCGAAATCAGAGCCAACGCATTCAGAAGCGGTGCAGATAGCCGAGCCGGGCGGAACCGGAGACGGTATTGGAGCTGTCGTAACCACTCTCCAGCGTTGCCGTGAATTCCGAGTGGGCGCTTGTCAGCAGTCTCGCACCGGCCTTCGCAAAACCACGCACGACCGGGTCGTCGTCGAGCGACAGATTGATCGCGGCTCCGTTCAGACTCGTGTCGGCGGTGTTTGCGGCGGTGAAAATGCCGTCGACACCGGTGGTCAGATCGAGATGAAGGGACGCGTTTTCGAACTCGATCGCCTTCAGCCCATAGGCAAGCTGGCCCCGAAGTTCGATGACATGAAGGGCCTGATCGCTGACGCCGAACCGTGTCGTGGTGTCATAGGCATCGTTCAGCTGGAACAGTCCGGAATAGCGAAGGCGGGCGCTTGGAGTAAGAGTGCTGCCGCCTTGAACGGCGAGGATCCGGCCAAGTGTCAGGGTGGGGCTGACAAAAACGCTGTCATAGGACAGGGAGACGTCCTGCAAGCCACCGGTCACGGAATTGTTGAGGATCGTGACGTCGTCATTCCGGCCAAGGTATCCAATTGTACCCGATAGCTCGGCAAAGGCCGCATCAAACTGCGCCGTCCAGTAGGCTCCGGCAAAGACACCCGTTGCATCGGAGCCGTAGCTGTCGTCGTTGCTTTCGGTTCTGCCAAAGGAGGCGCCTGCAAAAAGACCTGCACGGCCATTGGAGCTGAGGCGTGTGTCGATACCCGCCAGCACGCCACCGAACGCATGAACGAAGCCGCTCGAACCGTCACGCTGCAGCACCGAACCGATCGACGATGCCCAGAGCGTAAGGTCATCCGGCTGCGCTGCCGTGCCGTGCGTCGCGATCAGGCCGCTTGCCTGCCCTTCGGTCCGAGAAGTCTCCAGGTGTTCTCCTAATGTGTCGGCGATGCCGCCGGTAAGTGAATTCAACACCTCATCTACGGTGTCGAGCCGGAAATCGGTCGGATTTACGAAGCCGATGACTGAGCCGTCGGTCCAATGGGGGAGGCCGCCAGTTTGCAAACTTCCCGGGAGGTCGGAAAAGCGCAGAACAGCTGTCTGCCCGGCCGAATAGGCCAATGTGGCGGAATCGGCGTCGTCAAAGGAGATTACGCCTTCCAGAACGCTGCCTTCCATCAAGGATAGAACTGCGTCGGAACCTTCCAGTTGGAACGAGGAGCCGGTCCTGCTGATCACGGTGCCGCTGTTGCTGACGTTGGCGTTGTCGCCGGAGACGAAAATGGCATGGGCGCCAGAGCCGCTGGCAACAATGCGGCCGCTGTTGCTGATGGTAGCAAATTCGTTTTCGACCGAGATGCCATGAGCTTCGGCTCCCGTTGTCGTGATCGAGCCGGAATTGCCGATCCGGGCAGCAAATCCCTCGACATGAACGCCATGCGCCCAGTCGCCCGTTGTTGCAACGGAGCCGGAGTTGGTGAAGGAGGAATCGTCACCGGAAAGACGGGTGCCGAAGGATTCCTCCCCGAAGGTGGCGATGGAGCCGGAATTCGTCAGCGACGCGTTCGCGCCAAGCATCGAAACGGCTTCCGCGGTCTCGCCCGTTGTCATGATCGATCCGCTGGTGACAATTGTCGTTCCGTCGCTATCGGAGACGATACCATTGGCGAGAAACCCGGTTGTCGAAATCGACCCGCTGTTGGCGATTGTACTATTTTCCCCGTTTGCGGCGATACCGAACGCGGCAGCCCCAGTCGTCTCAATCGAGCCGCTGTTTACGAATGACGAGCCAGAGCCCGACGAAATCATGCCAACGGCATCGTCTCCGACGGTCGTCACGTTGCCGTTGTTGATGAGTTCGATCCCTGTCGCGGAGCCGATCAGGCCGCTGGAGGAAGCTCCTTGCGTGGTGATCGTACCGTTATTGATCAAGGTCGCGGTGTCGCCTGACGCAGAGAGGCCTCCGGCATCCATTCCGATCGTGGCGACGGTGCCATTGTTGGTGACCGATGTGTTTTCCCGAGACGCGAATATCCCGGTGGAAAGATCGTCTTCCGTTCTGATGGCGCCATTGTTGACGACAGTTGAGTTGGCGCTTTCGGACGAAATCCCGGTGGCGTTGGAACCGCTCGTTGTGATCGTTCCGTTATTGGTGATTTGATCCCGAAGACCGAAGGTGCCGATAGCGACAGAGTCGGTACCGGTCGTTGCGATGCTGCCGTCATTGACGATGGTACCATCCGCTCCGACGAGAAATATCGCGATACCGTTGTTGGTGGAAATGTCGCCGCTGTTGCGGACCGTTTGCGTATCGTTGTTCATCTCGACGGCTGAGACCCCGTCGGTTTCGATCCCGCCGCCTGCTTCAACTGTACCTGTGTCACCGGCATCGCCGAGGGTCTGAGTCACGGTTGCGATCGTTCCGTTCGAAACGGTAAAATCCGCGCCCGATCCCTGGTTGATAAGAGTCAGGAGGAACCCGGTGGCAAGAGGAAGAAGGAGAATAAATCCGGTCTGTTTGTTTGGGGTGGAAAGGTTACCGTTTGCACTGACTGACATATTACGGCGCTCTTAAGAAAAAAATGTTGATCAGGCCTTTTATCACACCCGGGACGCGTGTTTCATTATGCACTCCATATTCAAGTGTCTGTAAACATTGGAAGTGTGTCCGCGTCGAGTTTGCGACACGGGCGACCCTTTCGGGCTATCGCAGTTTTGACGGACTCCGACGCCAGGTCGTCAGCGCGAATTTGATACGGCGCGCCCGGCACGACCTGCACAGCTGGAAGAATACCGGTCTTGATAAGTCGCCGTACGGCGTGGTGTGTCACGCCTAAAGCCCTTGCGGCTTCACTCATGGTGAGCCAGTCGCCACCTTTTTCGGCAGAACGGTAGGCGTGGATGCCGCGAACCCGTCGAACCGATGAGACACGGTGCGCCGTCCACGTCTTGCCCTGGCCAGTAGGCAAACCCATACGATTAAGCGACGCGGCGATATGCTCGTCAGACCAACGGCCAGCCATGCTGCGCATCACTGCCAACGCATCGTCAGTTGTCGCGCAACCATGCTCTCCCGGTTGGGGTTTGCGAACGCGCAACTCTGAATGCTGGCCACCTCGCCAGTGGATCGTAAGGACAATGTCGCGCACCGTATCGTCGACATCGACGATGATGTCGGCGATTAAAGTCCGTAGCAGCTGCTGACGGGCACGCATTGTGACATCGGGGGCGTTCCAGGCTGCGGACAGGTTTTCCGCCATGTTGGCAAAAGCGCTTGGGTCAACCTCGATGGTCGATGAGTTTTCGGCCGGCTTGCGTGCTTCAAGATCTCGCACACGGCGTAACGCTATTTCCCAGTTTTTCTCCAACTGGGCGGCGATTAGACGATTGTCGGGATCACAGGCTGCGTAGCGGCGCTCGGCGAGATTGGCGTCGTAGCGCGCTTGCCGAAGTTCCAGATCGAGGATCTGGCGTTGATCATCTTGTCGTTCCCGGTGCATCCGCTCCGCCTCAAACGCAGCCTCGATCGCCAAGGGTTCTACCGCGCGCAGCAGTTCACGCGCAACAGCCGCATCCGCCCGGGGCCCACCGAAGGTCATGCACCTGGGCAAGCCCATCATCAGGTTGGGCTTGTCGCAGCGATAGACCGGCCGACTTTGCGGGTTCCCTGTATAGGTAACGGTCAGCCGCCGGCCACACCGGCCACATGTAAGGATGCCTGAGAGCAAAGCTCGGCCTCCGCGGCCCGATTTCACACCGTCGGCGCGACCGTAGTTGTTGAGCGCCAACTGTTTTTGGTTTCGTTCGTATTCGTCCCAGCTGATGTACCCTTCGTGATGATCCTTGATAAACACTTCCCAGGTCCCAACCGGCTTGCGGTGGCCATAGCTCCGCCGCGCGCGCCCATCGACGATGGAGGTCCGTTTCTCGCTTTTCCCGTAAACATAAACGCCTGCGTAAAACGGATTTTTGAGAACGGATATCACGTTGCGATAGCGGATCGGCAACCAGGTAAAGCTGGTCATACGACCCTCATCCGAAGGTCGAGGGAAGTGGATTTGGTCAGCCGTCATCGATAACAACACCTGGCGCGCGCTGCCCAACTCCCCGAAGCGGGCGAATATGAGCCGGATCACCTCCTGCAAGCGTAGATCAGGATCGAGCCCCAGACCCGCTTCGCGGTGCCAGATGTAACCGAATGGGACTGATAAGCGTAGTTCGCCCCGGCGCGCCTTCGACCTGGCGGCATCCAGCATCCGCGTCCTGAGCACGCCGAGCTCGAACTCGCTGATGCTGCCTTTCATACCCAAGAGCAGACGATCATTGGGTTGGCTGGGATTGTATATGCCGTCGTGGTCAAGGACACGGGCTTCAACGAGTCCGCACAACTCCAGAAGATGGTGCCAGTCACGGCCATTTCGCGCGAGCCTTGACGCATCCTGGCACAAAACAGCGCCCACTTTGCCTGCACACAGCCATGCCACCAGACGATCAAAACCGGGGCGCGCCACTGTCCCGCTCGCGGATCGCCCGAGATCGTCATCGATAACCTCAACGTCGATGAATCCGTGCTGGCGGGCAATGTTGACGAGGTCGTATTGCCGCCGCTGGCTCTCCAGGTTGGTCATGACCTGGGACTGCGTCGATTGCCGCACATAAACGACGGCTTTGCGCTTCAGGAGTTGCGTGGGGATCAATTCAACGCCGGTCATCATCGAGATCCTCCACGATGAGGCCGGCTGCCTGCATCAGAACTTGCGCAAGCGCGGTTACGACCTCCGTCCGCTCCGCCTCGTTCATCCCGTCCACCTTGCAGGGCTCGAACATCATGCTCATCTGCCTTCCCGCAGTCGGCGCGGGCGCGTTGTGCTGCTTCATCGACTTTCTCCCTTGCGATTCCATTTTCGCTCTGGGAGTGTGCGGGAGCAGCAGACGGCGTGACCAGCCTCTTGAGATCCGACAGCGCTGCAAGATCAACCTGTGGCTGGCCAATTCTCATGTCGGCGCAGACGAGGGGATCCACCATCCAGCCAGGAACGGAGACAACAATGCCAGACGGTCCTTCTATTTTGAGAAACTGACCAGTGGCCCGCTGCTCTACCTGCCGCACGATAACCTTCTGACCGAAATAGGGATGCCAACGATAATGAACTTCCCACTCTTCGCCGACATGGGCAGAATGAACGGGTGATGGGAACTTTGTGGGATACATGATTTTTTTTGAACGTCTGTTATCAATTTTTGCAGTAAGGTTATGAAAAATATGATTTAATTCCTCTACTTGAGGTTATTTTCAAGTCAGCCATTTTTGTGTGGCGGATCGAACCGCCGTCTCATGACAAGGAAAAAGCATCTGGGTGGTTTGCACACTTATATGGTGCCACTGGGGACGAGGTGTCGCAAAAATGAAACCGGCAACTTCCTCACCACCAGTCAGGCAGAAAATCCTTCCCGGCACCAACCGTTTTTGCAGCAAAAGGGGGCTGCATTTTCAGGTCCAAACAGCATTCCACTTCGCATTGCCGCTGGCAGAGGATTCGCCGGGTCGAGGTCGTCCCACAGTGTGCGAAATCAATCTGCCGCGGATCTTTTGGGCAGAAATGCATCTGTTGGTGCGCCTGGCCGACCCATTCGAAATCGGCGCCGTGGCCCTCTGGTTTTACGCACCGGTGGCGCACAACGTTACCGGTGTGACCATCCCGGTCGATGGCGGCTGGACAGCGCAGTAGAGAGGTTGCCCTGATAGCGGATTAACCGGCAAGCGCCTCGGACGTATTCACCATCCGGGCAAAATCGGCTTCCAGAAACGCCATGGTGACGTCGAAGGCGTTCTTCGCGGAAACACCCGCATCGGGCAGGTCGAAGCCAAGCACCGCGTCGCGCACGACCGTCATGTTGAAACCAAGATCCGCGCCTGCCCGCACGGTTGAATTGACACAGAAGCCGGCGACGGCACCGGTCACCACAAGGTCTTTGATGCCTTCGTTTTTCAGGTGTTGTGCCAGATCCGTCGAGGCAAAGCTGGAGGAGGTCGTCTTGATGAAGACTGCCTCGCCGTCCAGTGCTGCGTCACAATCCATCGGCTCATAGCCGGCGCCGTCGGGATGCATCGGCGAGGCCGGGTCTTCGTCGCGGTGGCGGACATGGATGACGGGCAGGCTCTTCGCACGGAAAGCCGCAGCCAGAGCCGTGATATTGGCCGGTGCGTCCGGATTGACATGGTCCAGTCCGGCCTCGAGGCGGTGCTGCATATCCATCTGCATGTCGATTATGACCAGAGCTTTCATGTCGGCACCTCCCGCAAATCCGCTGCAGAGCTAGCACCTATCTGTAGACCTGCAAATGGGTCATGGGCTCTTTCAACCGGATTATCAAATTCCGATGGTGTGCCAGATGAAAGGCACACAGCCGGAAGCGCATCTGCAGGCATCGACATTTCTCTTGCTAACATACCGACTAGTTGGTATGTATCGAGATATCAGGTGGCGATTTTACCCGAAGCGACGGGGAACGGTTTGCTGCCAGTCGAGCCGGTAACCTTGGAGACGAGCTTGATGCGCAGGATCACGATTATCGAGCATATCTCGCTGGACGGTATCATCCAGGCGCCCGGTGCACCGGACGAAGACGGCGACTATCCGCATGGCGGCTGGGCCGTGCCCCTGGCCGATCCGGCCGTCGGAGATGTGATTGCAGACCTTCATGGAAGAGAATTCGACCTGCTGCTCGGCCGGCACACCTATGACATCTGGAGCGGGTATTGGCCGGAGGCAGAGGGCGGCCCGATTGCGGACGGTATCAATGCGGCGACAAAATTCGTTGGGACCCACCGGCCGAAAAGCCTTGCCTGGGGACCGGCTGAGGGGCTGGGCACCGATATCGTTGCCGGCATCCGGCGTCTCAAGGAGCGGGCCGGTCCCGACCTGCTGCTCTGGGGCAGTTCCAGTCTGACGCCCGTTCTTCTGGAACACGGCCTTGCAGACGACATTATTCTGCTTGTCTTTCCGGTTCTGCTCGGCACCGGCAAGCGGTTTTTTCCTGCCAGCACGCCACCGCGGGAACTTGCTTTGACCGTTTCAAAGGCTGCCGCATCCGGCGTCCTCATCAACACTTACCGGCCTGCCGGACCGTTGAGGACGGGATCTTTTGCCTGAAGAGTGCATTGACCAAGAGGCGGTGGCGCCGGACATTTCATTCAACTTGAGGAGGAAACAACATGAGCGATCTCATCACTTGCATCTGGTACGACCACGGTGAAGCCGGCAAGGCGGCCGCGTTCTACGCCGAGACCTTTCCGGACAGCTATGTCGACAGCCGGAACGCCGCTCCGGGAGATTTTCCGGGCGGAACAGAAGGCAGCGAGCTGACGGTCGAATTCACGGTTCTTGGCCGCAAGTTCGTCGGCCTCAACGGCGGGCCGAATTTCAAGCCGAACGAGGCGGTGAGTTTCATGGTGGTGACAGAGAGCCAGGAGGAGACCGACCGCTACTGGAACGCCATCCTGGAAAACGGCGGCAGCCCCAGTGCCTGCGGCTGGTGCAAGGACCGCTGGGGCGTCGCCTGGCAGATCACGCCGCGGATCCTGCTCGAACTGATGGCAGACACGGATCGCGCCAAATCCAAGCGCGTCTTCGAGGCAATGATGCAGATGGTGAAAATCGATATCGCCACGCTGGAAGCCGCTGCCGGCAAGGCTTGACCGCGCTTCCCGGCAGAATATTCAGATCAAAGGAAAATCCGATGCCGAATACCGTAAACCTGTACCGCGTCTTGCCGGTTTCGCCGGACAAGATCTACCGCGCCTTTGTCGAGGCAGATGCCGTCGCAAGCTGGCTGCCGCCCTTCGGTTACCTTTGCACGGTGCATGAACTCGATGCCCGGGAGGGCGGCAAACACCGCATGTCCTTCCGAAATTTCACCACGGGGCAAGGCCATTCCTTCGGCGGGACCTATCTGAAGCTCGTTCCCGGCGAGACGCTTGTCTACACCGACAGTTTCGACGATCCGAACCTGCCGGGCGAAATGAAGGTGACGGTCAGCTTGAAGGCTGTTTCTGTCGGCACGGAGATGACGGTCGTGCAGGAGGGGATCCCGGACCTGATCCCGGTGGAGGCCTGTTATCTCGGCTGGCAGCAGTCCCTGCGTAAACTTCATGACCTGGTTGAGCCGGACATCCGGAACTAGGACGAGGACCTTGTGCCGGCAATCAGGCTGCGGAAAACACCGCAGCCTGATTTTGTTGGTTTACAGAGCGGGAATGCGCAGGACCTGGCCCGGATAGATCTTGTCCGGATGGCTGAGCATCGGCGTGTTGGCTTCGAAGATCGCCTGGTATTTGGAGCCATTGCCATAGGCTTTTTCGGCAACCTTCCACAGCGTGTCGCCCTTTTCCACCGTATGAAAGGTGGCTTCCGGCTCAGCGGCGGCGACCGTGATTTCTTCCTCGACCTTGGAAATGCCGAGCACGTTGCCGGCAGCCAGGATCAGCTTCTCGCGGGCTTCCTGGGTCGGGGCAGCTCCGGCGATCTTCACCGTATCGCCACTGACCTCCACCTTGACGTCGCCGTCGAGACCGAGATCCGCAACTTCCTTTTCAATCGCTTCCGCGCTTGCTTCCGGCGCTTCGTCGTCGCCGAACAGCTTCTTGCCGGCGTCCTTTACAAAATCAAAGAAACCCATGTCTTTTCCTCATAAATGTCTGTCTCGACGTGAAATAACGCCTGGCGGCGCATCTTCATGCTGCGGAACCATATTGCAAATATCTCCGGGGCGCGGAAGCAACTTTGGCGGGAAGACGTTGAGCGGTCCGTGCACGCAGGTCCGGTTCAGCAGAACCGTTTGGCCCCGGCAACACACCCTACAACGGCCAGCGTGACGCCGACCATCGCCACCGAGACCGGTTCATGCAGCAGGAACCCGGCCAGCATCAGCCCGAAAAAGGGTTGCAGCAGCTGCAACTGACCGACGCCGGCAATGCCGCCGATGGCAAGCCCCCGGTACCAGAAGATGAAGCCGACCAGCATGGAAAAGACCGACACGTAGCCAAAGCCGATCCAGGCGGAGGTGCCAATGCCCGCAAAGGTGCCGGGCAGGGTCACCAGCGCCAGCCCGCCCATCACGGGCAATGACAGGGCAAGCGCCCAGGAAATCACCTGCCAGCCGCCGAAGCGGCGGGAGAGGGCGCCGCCTTCCGCATAGCCGAGGCCGCAGGCGATGATCGCCGCGAGCATCAGCAGCGTGCCGGGCAAAGGCAGGTCCGCATTCTGCGCCAATGCAAATCCCGCTACTGCCGCGCTGCCGCCACAGGCAAAGACCCAAAACAATGGTCTCGGCCGCTCCAAGCCGCGCAGGACGCCGAAAAGAGCCGTCGCCAGGGGCAGGAGGCCGATGAAGACAATCGACTGCGCGGCAGTGATGTGCTGCAGGGCCAGCGCCGTCAGCAGCGGGAACCCCACCACGACGCCAAGAGCGACGACCGTGAGAGAAAGGAGATCGCTGCGCGCAGGCCGGGGCTGGCGCAACAGCAGCAGAACGGTGATGCCGATAAAGGCGGCCACAACTGCGCGGGCGGAGGTGAGAAACAGCGGGCTGAACCCGCCAAGCGCAACACGGGTTGCCGGCAGGGAACCGCTGAAAATGAGAACCCCCAGGAGGCCGCTGCCCCATCCCGCCATCGATCCTTGCATGATCATCTTCCTCTCTTCCAGTCTCGCCGATTGTCACTGGACTAGGTCAAGGAGGCTTTCCAGACCAGCTACAGATCAGTACAATCCTTGAAAACTGTACTAATACTTGGAGCCATACACTTGACCGGTAACGCAACGCAGACCGACACACGCACGGATCAGGTGGTGGCGGCAATCCGGCGCAGGATTGCCAGCCGGGCGCTGGAGCCTGGCGAAAAGCTCCCCTCCATTCGTGGACTTGCAAAGACAATGCAGCTGTCACCCTCAACGGTGGTGACTGCCTATGACCGCCTGGCGGCGGACGGTGTCATCTTTGCCCGGCGCGGGTCCGGTTTCTTCGTTGCCGACGTCGCGCGGCCGTTTTCTGTGGCGGAGGCCGGTCCACAGCTGGAACGGGAAATCAATCCTTTCTGGGTATCGCGGCAGTCACTCGACAGTGGCAGGGACGTCCTGAAACCCGGCTGCGGCTGGATGCCGGCCGACTGGATGCCGGAAGCGGCGATCCGGAAGGGGCTGCGCGCGCTGGCGCGGGCCGACGCGAGCCTCCTGACCGATTACGGCGAAACCCGAGGGGCAGTCGCCCTGCGTCAGGTTCTGGCACGCCAGACGGCCGAAGAGGGCCTGCCGGCCGGGCCGGAGCAGATCCTCCTGACGTCGACCGGCACCCAGGCGATCGACCTGATCTGCCGGTTCTTTCTCAAGCCCGGCGACACGGTGCTGGTGGACGATCCCTGCTATTTCAATTTCCAGGCGTTGCTGCGTGCCCACAGGGTGGAGGTCGCGGGCGTTCCCTTCACGCCCGCCGGGCCGGATATGGCGCACTTTGAGGAGGCGCTGCAAAGGCACAAACCCAAGCTCTACATAACCAATTCGGCGCTGCATAATCCGACCGGCGCGACGCTCTCGGCCCAGACCGCCCACAAGCTGCTGACCCTGGCGGCAGCCCATAACCTCATCATCATCGAAGACGACATTTTCGCCCGGCTTTCGCCCGAACCGCAGCCGAGCCTTGCCGTGCTCGACGGGCTGGACCGGGTAATCCGCATCGGCAGCTTCTCCAAGACCGTTTCCGCCTCCATCCGCTGCGGATATATCGCCGCGCGGGCGGACTGGATCGAGGCCCTGGTCGACCTGCAGGTCGCCACCAATTTCGGCGGTCCGAGCCCAATTGCCGCGGAGCTTCTCACAAGCGTCCTGACCGACGGCAGCACCCGCAAGCACCTGCAATCCCTGCACAGCCGCCTTGCCAAGGCGAGGCGTGAGGTTGCTGGAAGGCTCAAACCGCTCGGTATCACGCCCTGGGTCATGCCAAAGGGTGGTTTTTACCTCTGGTGCCATCTGCCGGACGGCCTGGATGCCACGCACATTGCCCGCGCAGCGCTGGCCGAGAACGTTGTTCTTGCTCCCGGCAACGTCTTCAGTGTCTCCCAGTCGATGACAGGCTTCATGCGGTTCAATGTCAGCCAGATGAGAGACGGGCGAGTCTACGAGGTGCTGGGGCGGGTAACGGGAGGCCTCCGGTAGCCGCACCGGTGGCAACCGGCGGCCGATCCAAAGGTTTGCCAGGCGGACAGCGCGAAGAGTTCACGACCCGGGGGACAAGGGCAACAATCATGCACCGGCTTCGCGTTCGGTCAGGATGTAATCGATCAGCCCCCAATCCAGTGCCTCTTCCGGCGTCATGAAGCGGTCCCGGTCCATGGCAAGTTCGAACTCCTCGTAAGTCCGGTTGCAGTGCTCGGCATAAAGCCGTGTCATGCGTTGCTTGGTGCGCAGGATTTCTTCTGCGTGAATGGCCATGTCAGAGGCCTGTCCCTGAAAGCCGCCGGATGGCTGATGGATGAGAATATTGGCGTTGGGCAACACGGCACGCTGGCCTGGCTCACCGGCCATCAGCAGAAACGAACCCATCGACCTGGCCGTGCCCATGCACAACGTATGAACGGGTGCCCGGATGTAGCGCATGGTGTCGTACATGGCAAAACCGCTTGTGACCATGCCGCCGGGGGAATTGATGTAAAGCTGGATCGGCTTTTTGGGACTTTCCGCTTCCAGGAAAAGCAATTGTGCGCAGATGAGCGCCGACACCGTGTCGTTCACTTCCCCGTTCAGGAAGACGATCCGCTCGCGCAGCAGCCTCGAATAGATGTCGAAAGAGCGTTCGCCACGGCTGGATTGTTCCACGACCATTGGGACGAGCTGCATCGCTTCGCGCATGGGCGAACTCCTGTGTTTCGATGTTTATCAGTGTTTGAGGGGAGATCAGGCTGCCAGCATCATCATCGGCTCATTGCTGTTTGCTGCACTCGTTTTCCGCGAATCCAGGCGGTCATCGGCAAGACGGTGCAGGATCCTCAGGATCGTGCCGCCGTTGCTGCCGGGACGAAGTTGAAACGCCACGACGCTTTCCAGAAAGGGAGGCTGGTCATCCCGCATTCGGTAGAAGATCTCTTCGCCAGGGATTTCGGCCAAGGGAGTTGCTTCGGCGAGATCCCGCCCCGGTAACCAGCTCTCCCTGATTGCTGGGATCGAGATCGCCCGCCAGACCTTTTCCGGTGGAGCATCCAGTGCGTATTCCTGCACAAGGTCCGCCGCGGATGCGCCTGTGCCCGGGGCTGTTTCGAACTCCTCGCCGGTCATCCGGTTGCTCATTGGTCCATGTCCTTCAAAAGGGTCTTCAAGGCATCGATACGGGCTGGCCAATAGGCACGATACTTGGAGAGCCAGCCGGCAATGAGGGCTAGTCCCTCGGGGTCAACCTCATAGTTCACGAACCGGCCGTTCCGTTCCTGCCGCACCAGCCTTGCGTGGCACAGGACGGCGAGGTGCTGCGACATCGCGGGTTGACTGATCTCCATGCCGTCGCGCAGCGAGCTTGCGTTCATGCTGCCATCGGCCAGCTTTTCGAATATCGCGCGCCGCGTCGGATCGGCCAAAGCCTTGAATATGTCATTCTCAATCATGAGAACACATAAGCATACACTTATGTATCATGCAATGGCTATGTGACCGGAACTCCACGAAGCAAGTGGGAAATGACTGAAAGCCCCGGTTCCGGCTCCGTCCGTATTCTCCACACTTCAAAAAAACTTAGCCAAGTGACGAAGTATTGCTTGCGCATCCGTCGATGTGTGTAATAGTTAGCAACATGGCTAAGCATGATCCTGATCTCTCGCTGCTCTTCCACGCACTCGCCGACCCGACGCGTCGCGCAATGCTGACGCAGCTCGCCACGGGGCCTGCAAGAGTGACGGAACTTGCCGAACCGACCGGGCTGCGCCTGCCGACGGTCATGCGGCACCTTTCCGTGCTGGAGGAGGCAGGCTTCATATCGACGTCCAAAGACGGGCGGATACGGACCTGCGCCATCGTGCCGGAGGCAATGGAACCGGTGCGGACATGGATCGACGAGCAGCGGGCCATCTGGGAGAGCCGTCTCGACCGGCTCGATGCATTTGTAATGAAGGTCATGAAGGAGAGCGGAGAATGAAAGAGAACGTGGCTTCAGGCGCTGCGCAGGTGCTGGCCGAAGAAAGTGGCACCAGGTTCGCGACCCTCACCTTCGAGCGCGAGGTGGCAGCCCCCGCGGCAACCCTCTGGCAAGCCTGGACGGCTCCGGCGGCAAGAGCCGTTTGGGCGGCTCCGACGCCCGCTGTCACGGTGGAGTTTCTGGAGGCGGATACCAGGGTCGGTGGACGTGAAGTTTCGCTCTGCAAGGTGGCGGGACAGCCGGATATCCGCTGCGAATGCGGCTGGCTGGAACTGCAGCCGTCACAGCGCAGCGTCAATTACGAGGTGATCTCCTGCGAAGGGGCGACGCTGTCAGCCTCACTGGTGACGGCGGAGATTTCCGGGGCGGAAGACCGCAGCCGCCTGGTCGTGACGGTGCAGCTCTCCTCGCTTGCCGCCGACATGGAGGGGGGATACCGCGCCGGTTTCAGCGCGGGCCTCGACAATCTTGCCGGTACGGCGGAGCGGACGATGATCCTGCAGCGGGTGATCAAGGCACCGCGCGCGGCCGTCTGGGGCGCCTGGATGAACCCTGAAACATTGCCGCAATGGTGGGGACCGGACGGCTTTTCCTGCCGCACGGAGCGTATCGACCTGCGCGCTGGCGGAGAATGGCTCTTCGACATGATCGGACCCGACGGCACGGTTTATCCGAACCATCACCTCTATCACGTCGTCCGTCCGCAGGAGCGTTTCAATTATTCGCTGCTCTGGGGCGAAAACGGCCCCAAGCATGCCGATGCCTGGGCCTCATTCGAAGAAGAGGGCGGGGCGACGAGGGTCACGCTCGGCATGGTCTTCAGCACGGCAGCGGAATTCCAGAACGCCAAGGGCTTTGGCGCCGTGGAACTGGGGTATCAGACCCTGGGCAAACTGGAGCGGTTTGTCGGGGCGGGATAGGTTGCTTCGATTTCCGAGTGTTCCAGGCCGGAAATCTCTACCGCTTCGGTTCGACCCTTGACCGTCACCCGGTCCAGTACCCTCAATCGAAGCCGCTCCTTCACCAGCTTCGCCGTTGTCTCTCCGAGGATCACCGGTACGCCATAGGTGCGGGTGAGGCCTTCGAGGCGGGAGGCCAGGTTGACCGTGTCGCCGAGGGCCGTGTAGTCGAAGCGGTGGTCGGAGCCCATGTTGCCGACCACGCACGTGCCGGTGTTGATGCCGATGCCCACCCTGATGTCCGGAAGGATGTCGTGGGCGAAAGCGGGGTCGCTCCGAAGGTCCTTGTTGAACTGGTTCATCGCCTTCAGCATGGCGCGGGAAGCCTCCACAGCGCGCCAGGCATGGTCGGGATCGTCAAGCGGCGCGTTCCAGAAGGCCATTATGGCGTCGCCGATATATTTATCGATCGTGCCGCCGTTCTCCAGGATCGCCTGCGAGAGCGGGTTCATCACCCGGTTGACCAGCGCCGTGAGACGCTGCGGATCGTCCTTCATTCCTTCCGCGATGGTGGTAAAGCCGTGGAGGTCGCAGAAAAGGACGGTCAGTTCCCGCTTTTCGCCGCCGATGCTCAGAAGTTTCGGTTCGCGCGCCAGCCGTTCGACGAGGACAGGCGGCAGATATTGCGAGAAGGCCCGTGTGATTGACCGGCGCAGGCGCCGCTCGGCGGCAAAATCGCGCGCAGCCTGCACTCCCAGAACCAGAAGAAAGGCGAGGGACGGGGCCGCGGGAGCAAGATAGAAGCGGCCGAACCGCAGCAGCTGGTAGGACAGGACCGTGATGATGAGAACACCCACAAGGCCCGTCAGTACGGTTCTTAAGGTTGTGCCAAGAAAGACCGCAAACCCGCCAAGAAAAGCGGCGGTAGCAATGGCCAGAATGGTTGCAAGGCCGGATGCCGGGGCGATCAGGTGTCCAAGGCGCAGGTTGTCGAGGATGGTCGCCTGGATCTCCGCGCCGGAAACAAGCTTGGAAGAGCGCAGGGTCCATGAGGTTGCATAGGCGTCCGGGCCGCCCTGCTCGGGCGAGGGGGCGGACTGCAGCGACAGGCCGACAATGACGATCCTGCCGGAAAAGAACGCCGGTGGCAGGAAGGCCTCCGGATCGAGCGCCTGATAATAGGAGACCGTCGGATAGGTGCGGGCGGGACCATAGGTCTGCAAGAGCCTTCCGCCGGGAAAGGATTTGACGGGCACTTCGGCCGCGTTCAGCAGTTCACGGGCGAAGCCTGCCTCATAGGCCGGGAGCCTTCGAATTGTGCCGTCGGCGTCGAGCGATACTGTGGAAAGGCCTATCCTGACGCCGGAGGCGACAATGTCCGGTAACGGTTCGGTGCGCAGAAGCTGATCGGCCTGCGGCGTTTCGATCAGCGTCTCGTCGGCGGCGACGGTAACATCGGGGCCAAGCGCAGCAGCCAGGGCATTGTCGGAGGCCTCTGTCGTCGGTTCGGCAAAGATGATGTCGAGCCCGACGGCTCTTGCGCCCGCTGCCCGCAATGCCGAAACGAGACGCGCATGGACTTCGCGCGGCCAGGGCCATTGCAGACCGAGTTCGGCAAAGGCAGGTTCGTCGATGGCGACGATCACGGGGCCGTCCTCCGGCAGAGGCGGGGCGAAGAGTGTCGAGAGATAGTCGAAGCTTCTGAGGTCGATCAACCGCCAGGCAGGCAATTGGACAAGACCGAGCGTGAACAGGAAGGCAAGCAAAGCCACACCGGCGACGCCGGTGCCGCGGCCCGACGCCGGCCGCCCGAAGTCCCGCCACCAGGGTCTTCTATCGCGCATCAGAAACGGACCTTGACGAGGCCGGTGAAGGTGCGGCCCCAACCGGCGGTGTTGGTCGCGACCTCGAAATCCTCGTCCAGCAGGTTGAAGGCGCCGAGTTCCAGCGAGAAGCGCTTGTCCATCGGCTCGAATGCGAGCGCCGCATCGACCGTCCAGTAAGGATCGAGTTCGGTGCCGGTGCTGTCGCCGACGCGCGTTCCGATATAGGTCGCCGCGAGCGTCGCCTTGACATTCCAGGGATGGACGTAGGTCAGGCCGAACCGGCCGCTGACTTCGGGCACAAAGGGAAGGGCAATGCCGTAGGCTGGACCCGATGTCGTGTTCCTGGAGGGCGCATAGACGGCGGTGGCGAATGCGCCGACGCCGTGACCCAGATGCAGGTTTGCCGCCGCACTGAGACGGTCAATTGTGCCGTCATCGAAACCGAGGCTGGAACTGATCGGAATGGTTGAAGCAGGCACCGGGATGGACAGCGTGTTGAGTTCCTGGTGCTGATAATTGATCGTGGTGAACAGCCAGTCCGCCCATTCCGCATCCCAGCGGGCGGCAAATGTGTCCGCATAGCCGCCAATGTCGAGCGGAGCGGCGTTGGCCTGGAGGCCGACAATGCCGAGAGGGGCGAGTGTAACCGTGCTCGGGATGACGGACTCGCGTATGTAACCCGCCCTCAGCCAGTGTCCGTCAAGCGGCGAGATCGCCAGTCCTGTGCGCGGCTCGAACCTGGCAGTATCGAGCGTGCCGGAAAGCACTGTTCCGAAGGCTCCGGCCTCTACCTTGAAGTCCTGGGTGATATCGTAAGATGCATCGAGATAGGCGCGTCCGAAGCGCAGGTCTGCCTTGCTCGTTTCAACCGTTATGGTCGGCGGTGGGAACAGGAAAAGCGTGTTCGTGCGTTCCGTGCGTGTCTGCTCGAACAGTCCGCCTTCGACGCCGTAGCTCACGGTCAGGTCATCGATACCGAGCGAGTGGTTGACCGCGGCAAGGTAGGTGGTCTGTTCCGTCGACGCATCGAGCGAGCTTGTGCCGAGGAAGAAGGGCAGCAGATAAAGCTCTGTTTCTTCTTGCGTATCTTCGTCCAGATAGGTGCCGAAAAGGCCTGCTTTCAAAACGTTTCGATGGGCAAAGGTGTGGCTCCAGGCGGCACCGGTCGAGACGAACTTCCGGTCAACATCCTTGCCATAGGTGGTTGCGTCTATGATCACGGCCGGAATGTTCAGCAGCGTGACTGCGTTTGAGAAGGTTTCCTCTTCGCTTCGCGCATCGACGAAGCTGACAAAGGTGTCTGCCGGTGTCGGTCTGGCTGTCAGGTAGGCGAATCCGTTGAGGGACTTGAAGCGCAGATCGAATTCGGAGAACGGCACTTCGGTTCCGGGCGCGGAATAGGTTCTGGTACTCTCGTCGTTGCGCGCCTTGAGGCCGCCGTAGAAGCTCCAGGGAAAGGGGGTGTTGGCGAAACTCTGAACCTCCGCTTCAGCGATCCAGCCCCAGTGGTCGCCGGTCTGGACGAAACCACCGCCGATGCTTGCCTCGACGAACGGACGGCGCAGCAGCGCGCTGCCGAGGGTCGGGCGGCTCAGAAGCTCGGGGGCAAGCAGCAAACCCTGCAAAAGGGCCGCCTGGGCGTTGGAATTCGCGATTGGCTCTACTTCGGTTTCTCCGGGGCTCAGTGAAGAAATGTAAGGGTCGGCGCTGCCGGAAATGGCCTGATCGATCAATGCCGAACCGTCAAAGAGGTCAAAGGCCTGGTCTCCATAGCTGCGCGCCCAGGCATCCAGTCCCTGCAGGCGAAAGGCAGCGGCGGCGACTGAACCGCCCTCTCTGCGAGCGCCGAGTGAAGCGTAATCGCCGCCGCGGGCCGTCAGCCGGCTCACCGCCTCACGAGCCGCCGCGATCGCCTTGTCCGTGTCATAGTCGTCAATGGCGACGGAGGTTTCGATGATCTTCGTGACCGGATCATTGGGGTCGATCCGGTCGGCATTCTCCAGCGCCTGCCGGGCGGCGTCGCTGTCATTTTCCGCATAGTGACCGGCGGCGAGCAGCAAAAGGCCCTGAGAATAGGCGGGATTGGCGGTTGATCCGGCGAGCAGGTCGCCGATGGCGGCTTCCGTGTCACCGGCCTGGAGGGAATACCTGCCGCGCGCAATCAGCGCGATGTCGAAGGCCGGGTCAAGTTCAAGCGCGCGGTCGATGTTCGCCTTGGCCTCCTTCACCCGGTTCTGGTCGAGGTAGAGGATGGCAAGGTTGGTGTAGGAAACAGGATCCTGCGGGTCGAGCTCAATGGCACGCTTGAGTGCTCGTTCGGCTTCGAGATTTGCCCCGCGCGCGCCCTGCACGAGTCCGATCGCATTCCAGATTGAGGTGGAACCCGGCGCAATTGCAACAGCTGTCTCAAGGTCTTCCAATGCGCCGGTCAGGTCGCCCTTGATCCCGGAGCGATAGTTGGCCCGCGCTTCCAGCGCGGTCGGATCGTCCGGTGAGATGGAGAGGGCTTTGGCGATTGCCTCCTCGACCTGCTCGCGATCGTCCAGGAGCAAGGCCAGCTGCGCGCGGAACGCGGGAAGGGAAGGTTCGTCCGGATAGCGCGCCTCGTTCCGTTGGATAATTTCGATGGCCGATCTGATGTCTTGCAGGAACCCCACTGTCCAGGCTTCGGCGAGCACCGCATAGGCTCCGCCGCCCGAGGGCGCCGGACGTGTCTGGTGGCGATTGGGGTCGGCGAGGGCGCGGGCGAAATAGGCGCCGTAGCGGGCAACGGCACGTCGTTTGGGATCAAGGTTCGGGGCTGCCTTTTCAAACAGCCGGGCCGCATCTTCATAGCGCCGCTCCGCGCCGGCGTTCAGGGCCTCCAATAGCAGGATGCGGCTGTGTTGTGCCGGCGTCAGGCGTTTGCCTTTCAGGCGGGTGAGAAGGTCACCCGCCTTTGCCCGGCCGTCATAGGTCTGGGCTGCTTCCGCCAGCAACAGCCAGTCCTCGTTCGATCGCTTTTCTTCCGGGATGGCTGCAATCCGGTCGCGGTCGCTGCGCATCCGCGGGGTTGCAAGAGGCGATGCCGGCATCCAGCCGAAGGCACCGCCGACCGAGATATAGTAGAGCATCTGCTCCCGGTCCTCGGGATCGACGATGACCACGCGGACCGGTGCCTGGCCGATCTCGGCAACGGCAGCCTCGCCCGCGCCCACGCTGATGGTGCCGAAGTCATTGGAGAACTCGATCAGCCCTTCGAGCACGATGATGGAGGTCTTGCCGCTACCATCGACAGTCATTGTCCAGTCGGTGCCACGGATTGCGGCGGAAGCCGCAGGCGCCTCGATCGTCAGGCTTTCCCCGCCGCGCTGAGCACGCGCCCAGAGGGAGCCCGCCCGTAGATCCAGGATCGTTGGCGTATCTGCGCCGATCTGCTTGACCAGCAAGGTGGCGTTCCGGCCGAGTCGAACCTGGGTACGGTCGGAAAAGAGAAGTGCAAGCTGGCCGGTGGCATTGGTCCGAAGAACGTCTCCCGGCAACAGGTCCTGCCGCAGCTCCACCGGCGACCAGTTGGCAAGATCGATGAAACGGATCTCCTCGCCGATCTTGCGGGCAATGACCGACCCTGCCGGCGCGCTGTTACGCGGCACCGGATCGGCGATCGCACCGGGTTGGACCCCCAGCACAAAAAGCGCGGCCACGAGCCACGGCGCTCTTCTCATGTTCTGAAACCAGAGGCAAAAATATACCAGCCGCCATTAGAGAAGGACCGGGAAAACTGTCAAGCCGAACGTAAGGGTAAGTGGTGCGATGTTGTGGGCGCGGGCAGGAGGTCTCGGACAATGTACAAGTCGCTGACTTTCCGCAAGAACGTGGCGACGCAGTCCGGCCGAGCCGGAAATCGCCCTTGCCCTTCCGGCCAATCTCCGCAATTCTCCCCGGGAACTCACTTTCTCCAACCCGGGCACCGCGGAGCCTTTCCATGCATATCCTCGTCATCGGTGCTTCCGGGATGGTCGGCCGCAAGCTTGTGGAGCGGCTGGCGAAAGAGCCTGAGGCACTTGGGGCCGGGATCAGCCGTCTGACGCTGGCCGATGCGGTGGCGCCGCTTGCTCCCAAGGCCTTGGCGGGACTTTCATCGACCGTCACCATCGATCTTGCGGCAACGGGAACCGCTGAAAACCTGATTGCCGAGCGGCCGGATATCATCTTTCACCTGGCCGCCATCGTTTCCGGTGAGGCGGAGGCGGAGTTCGAGAAAGGCTATGCGGTGAACCTGGATGGAAGCCGCCTGTTGCTGGAGGCGATCCGGCACGAGGCGATGCGCGAGCCCTATTGCCCGCGGCTGGTCTTTGCCTCGTCGCTCGCCGTCTTCGGCGCGCCGTTTCCGGAGCGCATCGATGACGAGTTCCTCACCGCACCGCTAACGAGCTACGGCACGCAGAAAGCGATCACCGAGCTGCTTCTGGCCGATTACACCCGCAAGGGCATCCTGGATGGGGTCGGCCTGCGGCTGCCGACAATCTGTATCCGCCCGGGCACGCCCAACAAGGCGGCCTCCGGCTTTTTCTCCAACATCCTGCGCGAGCCGTTGTCAGGCAAGGAAGCCGTTCTGCCGGTGGAGGAAAGCGTGCGCCACTGGTTCGCCGGACCGCGCGCTGCCGTCGGTTTCTTCCTGCATGCGGCACGCCTGGAAACGCTCAGGATCGGGCCACGCCGCAGCCTGACCATGCCGGGTCTCTCGGCAACGGTGGCGGACCAGATCGCGGCGCTCCGGCGGGTAGCCGGCGACAAAGCGGTGCAGTTGATCCGCCGGGAGCGCGATCCCCTGATCGAGCAGATCGTCTCCGGCTGGCCGCAGAGTTTCGATGCCAGGCGGGCGCTGGAGCTGGGCTTCCGGGCCGAGGCCAATTTCGACGAAATCATCCGCACGCATATCGAGGACGAACTGGAAGGCAGGCTGCCATGAGCGCAGGATTTGAGGTGAAGGGCAGGATCGCACTGGTGACGGGCGGCGGCAGCGGCGTCGGTAAGGCGATTGCCAAGGGCTTGAGCAACGCCGGCTGGCGTGTGGTGCTGACCGGCAGGCGCAAGCAGGTGCTGGAAGATGCCGCAAGCGAGATTTCCGCCGCGAGCGGCAACGACGTGTCGTGGATTGCCGCCGATGTCGGCGATCCGCTGTCTGTCCGGGCGCTCTTCGACGAGATTGATGGGACATTCGGCCGGTTGGACCTTCTGGTGAACAATGCCGGCATTTCCAATGCACCCGTGCCGCTGGAGGAGATCAGCTTCGAGGAATGGAGCAACGTTGTTGCCGCCAACCTGACGGGAGCGTTCCTGTGCACCCAGCAAGCCTTCAGGCTGATGAAGGCACAGGACCCTCGTGGCGGGCGGATCGTCAACAACGGCTCGATCTCGGCAACGACGCCGCGGCCATTCTCAGCGCCTTATACGGCGACCAAACACGCCATCACTGGCCTCACCAAGTCCTCCGCGCTGGACGGCCGCCCGTTCGACATTGCCTGCGGCCAGATCGATATCGGCAACGCGGCGAGCGACATGACAAAGAAGATGGGGGCGGGCGTTCCCCAGGCCAATGGCGAGATCGCCGCTGAGCCGACCATCGACCCGGCCCATATAGCCGACGCCGTCGTCTACATGGCCGGCCTGCCGCTCGACGCCAACGTGCTGAGTCTGACGGTGATGGCGACGAAGATGCCGTTTGTCGGGCGGGGGTAGCGCAGTATTACCCGGCGCGCTCCAGTCATCCCGGACACGTGAAGCAGCAGCCGAATGCAGATCCGGAATGACGATGGAGCGAGGGATGGGACCTAAACCCGGCTCGTCGAAAACGTCTGCCGGTATTGCTTCGGCGTCAGGCCGGTGCGGCGTTTGAAGGCGCGCTCGAAGGCGGTCTGGTCGGAATAGTCCAGTTCGCAAGCGATCTGGGCAAGGGAGTGGGGCGTGTCGATGAGGGCGTGGCGGGCGATGCGGTAGCGGCAGTCTTCCAGCAGGGTGGAAAAGCGGATGCCTTCGTCGTTCAGATGGCGGTGCAGGCTGCGGCGGGAGAGGCCGAGGCGGCGGGCGACGGCCTCCTGATCGGCAGTGCCGGTGCCGAGCCCTTCAAAGATGGCGGTGCGGGTGCGGGCGGTCAGTGATTTGGCGCGGGCCTTGTCGGCAAGCGCACGGCTGAGACTGACCAGCGCGTGGCGGTGCCGGCCTTTGTCTTCAGGCGGCATCGGCAGGGAGAGCACGCTTTCCGGAAAGCTCAGCGCATTCGTCTCGCAGTCGAAGAGGCAGAGGCTGCCGGGTGTGTCCCGCCAGCTGGAAAGCGGCCTTGTCGCCGTGTGTTCGAGGCAGATAAGGTCCGGCTGCCAGTTGGGGCCGGCACCGCGGCGGATCAGCTCGGTCAGGACCGAGAGCGTGAACTCCGCATCCTGGCGGCGCGGCCAGATATCCGGGTTGAGAATGCGATAGGTGAGGGTGGCAACGCCGTCCTCCACGCTCAACTGCAAGTCTGTTTCGCTCTGGATATATTTGAGGAAGCGCTCGAATGTTCTGAGCGCAGAGCCGACGGTCGAGGCCGTCAGCAGCGCGTTGCCCAATTCGCCGAGGTCGCCGAGCTCCAGCATCGGTCCCGATTGCCAGCCGATGCCGGGCTGGCCGAGCATCGCGGCGCCCTGTTCGTAGATCTTGACGAAGGCCTGCAGCGGGATCTCGAAGCTCGTGTCTTCCCAGGCATCGCCAGGCACACCGTTCTGCCGTCCGAGAGCCAGCGGCTCCAGGCCCTTGTCGACCAGCATCGACTGCAGTCCGTTCAACGCGCCGGATATGATCGTCGCGCTTGTCGGCATGAACTCTCGCCCTCCTGAAAGTCCGGCAGCTCGCGCCTGACGCAGCAGACGGGAAGCTGACATCTCAACTACAACAGAGTTTTTGCGCCGGTGCAATTGACAGGACCGGGAATTCAAGGGCCGGGCGCAGATTGGCCGAAATTGTCGAGAAGCAAGTTTTGCCCCTCTCTCTAATGGTGGACACAGAGAGATCCGGTTCAGCACCTTCAAAAAACATGGGCGGCCGGACGAGGGAACAGTATTGGCAGCCTTTTACGATGTGGCAGTTGCCGGCGGCGGACCCGCTGGCGCGTTCGCAGCGCGTGAGCTGGCGCATGCCGGGCTCAGCGTATGCCTGATCGATCCGGGCACCGGGCGTCCACGCCTGGAGGGACTTGGCGAACGGGTGATACGACTGCTCGGGACCCGGGGGCTTGATGACGCGCTGGCGGCCGCGAGCGCGAAACGTCTCCCGCGCAGCGTGACCTGGGCCGGTCTCACCGGCACGGAAAACGGCGAACACCTTGTCCAAAGACCCGCCTTCGATGCCGCGCTGAGACAGGCCGCTGTCGCGGCCGGGGTACGGCTTTACCCGGCGCGCGTCGGCCGTCTTGCAAAAAAGGACCCGGCGGCGGGGTGCCTCCTAAACCTTTCCACCGGCGAGACGATCGTGGCCCGGCTGCTGGTCGATGCACGCGGCCGCCAGGTCCCATCCGCCCAGCGCCTCAAGGGCCCGCGCACCCTGGCGATTTCAGGCAGGGTATCGAGCTTGACCGGCACCGACGGAACCCATGTGGAGGCAACGCCGCAAGGCTGGCTCTGGACGGCGGAGCAGACTGACTTCGGCCGGTTCCTGCAGATATCCATCGACGTGGACGATCTTTCCGGTGCGGGGCAAGCGGCCCTGCAGTCCCGCTTGGCGCGGTTTCTCGACCAGACACAATTGAGCACCCGTTTCGGCGCGCTTTCCTTTGAGGGCCGGCTCATCGCCCGGAATGCCGGGCTGGTGTTGAGCGCGCCGGAGCTGACGCTTCCGGTGATCCCCATCGGCGATGCGGCTGTTGCCATCGATCCGCTCTCCGGTCACGGCCTCTTCTGGGCCCTGTCCTCGGCGTTGTCGGCCGTTCCTATCGTGCTCACGATCCTGGAGGATGCCCGAAAGGGACCGGAGCTGGCAGCAAGGTTCTACAGGTCGCGCGTCATCGACACTTTCTGGCGGCAGGCGCGGACGGGAAGGGACTTCTACCGGCTGGAAGAAGGCCTCGCCGGACAGCCGTTCTGGTCGACCCGGGCCGCCTGGCCGGACGGCGAACCGTCGCATTCAACAGCCGGCGAAGCTCGCTTCGAGCAGCGCGTCGTTGTCGACGGCAATCGCCTTCAGGAGCGCGAGGTGCTGGTGACGCCCCGCGATCCGGACGGCGTTGCCTTCGTCGCCGGCATCCCTGTCGGGGAGCTCGCCGCCTTCATTGCCAGGGACGGAGAGCGCCGGGCGCTCCCGGCGAGACCGTCCCCGGCGCTTTTCATCGCCCTTCGCTGGCTGGAAAGCCGCGGTCTCGGCAGCGCGCTCTCGAGCGGAGCTTCGAGCCAAGCACATTGATCACCCAAAACACCGATCCAACAGAGGGAAACAGCATGATCAGAGGATTGCGAAAGGGGCATGCCGCCGGCCTTGCCGGGTTGCTGCTTCTATTGCCGTTACCGGCGCTGTCGCAGGATGGGGCGACGCTCCTGGATGAGAACTGCGGCGGTTGCCACATAGCGGATGAAAACGGCGCACTCAGCCGCATCAGCGGTCAACGCAAGACGCCGGAAGGCTGGCTGATGACCATCGTTCGCATGCGGCTCTTCCACGGAATGGAAATCGAGCCGGACGTGCAAAGCCAATTGGTGCATTACCTGTCCGACACGCAGGGACTGGCCCCAAGCGAAACGGAAGGTCTGCGCTACATCCTTGAACGTGAACCGGCGGTGACGGAGGAAGTCGAAGCGCCTCTGGGAGAAATGTGCTCCCGCTGTCACTCCGCGGCCCGTTTCAAGCTGCAGCGGCGCACGCAGGAAGAATGGGCGCTGCATATCGATTTCCATGTCGGGCAATGGCCAACACTGGAATACCAGGCTCTCGGCCGCGACCGGGAATGGCTGAAGCTGGCGCGCGAGGAAGTGGTGCCGCTGCTGGCAGAGCGATATCCATTGGAAAGCGAGGCCTGGACCAACTGGCTCGCGACGCAAAAGCCGGGCGCGACGGGAAGCTGGGTGTTCGCCACCAGCCTGCCGGAGAAGGGTGAGGCCTATGGAACCCTTGAGGTTTCCGGCGACAGTCAGCCCTATTCCGTTGCCGGCACGCTTGTAACGGCTGGCGGCGAGGAACTCGCCGTTTCAGGCAAGCTGAATGTCTACACGGGATACGAATGGCGCGCCAATCTCGACATCGGCGGCACAAAATACCGGCAGATCCTGGCCATTTCCGAAGATGGCACCAGCCTTGACGGACGCCAGTTCCTCCATGCCGAGGACAGTCTCGGCGGTGCGTTCAAGGCGGTGAAGGCTGGTGGTGGATCTTCCATTATCGGCGTCGTTCCCTCGACCCTGCCGGCGGGCAGCACCGCCAAGGTGCAGGTGGTCGGCACGGGTCTCGGCGATATTGCCCTTTCCGGCGCGGTTGACGCTTCAGGCGGGGCTGCCAACGCTTATGGGGCTGCCATCGAGGTGTCGCCTGCAGCCGGTTCGGACGGCCTGATCGCCGTCTCTGCGGGCGATGTTTCCGCCGCAGACGCCCTGGCAGTCTACAGCCACATCGACAGCCTGAAGGTGGAGCCGGCCTTTGCCGTTGCCCGTGTCGGCGGCGGTGGCGGGTCCGCTGGGAAGCTTCCCGCCGGGTTCAGCGCGATTGGCTACTGGAACGGCCCGGACGGGCAGCCCGGAACGGAGGATGATATCCGCATCGGTGCGGTGCCCGCCACCTGGTCGGTCGAACCCTTCAACGAAGAAGCCGAGCACCTGAAGGACACGGAACATGCCGGTCAGATGGACCAGACGCTCGGCATCTTCATGCCAGCTGTCGCCGGCCCCAATCCGGAGCGTCCTTTCTCCACCAACAATGCGGGCAATCTGAAGGTGCTGGCAACGAGCGGCGAGGCGACCGGTGAAGGTCAGCTCATCGTTACGGTGCAGCGCTGGAACAACCCGCCGATCCACTGAAGGAGGAGACGAAACATGGGTTACCTTTTCTTTCAGCCGCAGAACGCGCACCGGGTCGAGGTCGAGGGAAGGCATCTGCTTTTCCATGTGCCGACAACGTCGCTCTTCGAAATCGACCGGCTCGACAATGACGTCATCGATCTCTTCCGCGACCGGACAAGGGTATCGGAAGAGGACGTGAGAGAGCGCTTCGGCGGCCGGGTCGATCCGGAAGTCGTCACCGAGCGGATCCGTTCGCTGCTCGATCTCGACATCATCACCGACGGCCGCCCGCCAAGGGCGGAGCGGCCGCCGATCCATATCCAGAACTTCCCGCTGACGACAATCGTTCTAAACGTCAACACGGGCTGCAATCTCTCCTGCACCTATTGCTACAAGGAGGATCTGGATACGCCGTCGAAAGGCCGTCGCATGGCCTTCGACACGGCAAAACGTTCCATCGAGCTGCTCCTGGCCGAAAGCCCGGACCGGGAGAGCTACAACGTCGTCTTCTTCGGCGGTGAGCCCTTGAGCAACCTGGGCCTCATCAAGGAAGTCGTCGCCTACTCGGAAGAGCGCTTCGGCAGCCTCGGCAAGCGAGTCGACTTCACGCTGACCACCAATGCGACGCTTCTGAACGAGGAAATCGTCGACTGGCTGAACGCCCATCGGTTCGGCCTGACCGTATCGATGGACGGCCCGAAGGCTCTGCACGACAAGAACCGCAAGACGGTCGGCGGCAAGGGCACATATGACGTCGTTGCCTCCAAGACGAAGATGCTGCTGGAACGCTACACCTCCCGGCCGGTCGGCGGGCGGGTGACGCTGACCCATGGCGTGACGGCAGTCTTCGACATCTGGGATCACCTCAAGAACGAGATCGGCTTCCATGAAGTCGGCTTCTCGCCGGTGACCTCCGGCCCCATCGCCCCGTTCAACCTGACCGGCGACGAGCTGCAGACCGTCTTCGAAGAGATGAAGCGGCTTGGCCGGCACTACCGGGACGAGGCGCTTGCCGGCCGCAATATCGGCTTCTCCAACATGCACCAGCTGATGACGGACCTCTATGAGGGCCGTTCGAAGGCGCTGCCCTGCGGAGCGGGGCTCGGCATGCTGGCTGTCGATCATGAGGGCGGGCTCAATCTCTGCCATCGCTTCACCGGCTCGGACATGGAGACCTACGGCACGGTCGATGGCGGGATCGAGAAGGCTAAACTCGCCCGTTTCATCGAGGACCGGGCCGACCGCACCGACAAGGGCTGCTCGACCTGCCGCATCCGCAACATCTGTGCAGGCGGCTGTTACCACGAGAGCTACGCCCATTTCTCCGACCCGATGAAGCCGACTTACCACTATTGCGACCTCATGCGCGACTGGGTGGATTTCGGCATCGGCGTCTATGGCGAGCTGATCGCCGGGGCTCCGGCCTTCTTTTCCGATCACATCATGCCTCGGAGGGCATACGGCAAATGAAACACCTCAAGCCTTTGAACCAGAAAGCGGATCGCGTCGTCGGCGCGGTCGAGACCGGAAAGATGGACGAAGTCCGGGCGATGCAGACGATCGTTGCCGGCTGCACATCGACGCTCGATCCCGGCTGGGAGGTCGATCCGTTCGGCGGCGTAGCGGCGCTCTGCCAGCCGATGGAGGCAGATCTTTATGGATGTTCCGACCCGTGCTGGTGGCCGGCGCAGGTGCCGGACACGATCAATTCCTACAAGGACTGGAACGCGGACGCCGACAATGCCGGCAAGGACTGGCGCTCGCTCGGCACCGTCTTCCCGTCCGACAGCGAAACCTGACCGGCTGAACCCGTTGAAATTCGGAGAAACCCGATGCGAAACCTGATTGCTGCGGCAAGCGCAGCCCTGACGCTTACAATGGCCGCAAGCCTTTCGGCATTGCCGGCCCTCGCCAAGGACAAGATCGTCACTGTCGCCAAACCGGACCGGCTCTACGTCATCGATGCCACGTCCCGAACCGTCGAGACCGACTGCAAGCTCGACTTCAACCTCATGCCCGGCGTCATTGTCATGTCGCCGGACAACACGATTGCCTACATCCTCGGCAATCGCTGGGAGGACGTCTTCGGTGTGGAATTATCCACTTGCAAGACTGTGTTCTCGGCGTATCAGTCCGAGGGAGACGTCAGGCGGAAATCCATCGCCTCGCTCGCTGTCTCCAAGGACGGGTCCGAGCTCTACACCGTCCGCAATCCGGTCCGGCTCCTGGCGGATCGCTACGAGGTGTTGGAACCGGAGATCGCCGTCTATGAAACGGGGGCGGGGCTCGATGCGGAACCGGCCCGGACCTTCCCGAGCCCGCGCCGCATGACGGTGATGGCGACCGACCGCAACGGCGTGCTTTACGCTGCCGGTCATGAGATCTATGCCATCGATCCCAAGACAGGCGACATCTCGGTGAAAATCAAGAACGCATCCTGGGATCGCCCAGCCTTTTCGCCGCCGGACGTGCTTGCCTTCTGGCCGATCGGCTCCCAGGCAGACGAGTTCCTGCTGCTCTATTCTGCGGCAAAATTCACCGACGAGACCATGAGCGAAATCGCCGACTTCGTCTGGGGCTACCAGGCTGTCGATCTGACGACCGGCGAGAGCGAGATCGAGGATTTCACCAGCTTCGAAGTGATCATGTTCTCTGCCGTCCGCGATCCGAACGACAAATCGAAACTCTATGGTGTCTATACCCAGCTCTCCAAGCATGACGTGACCACCAAGGAGCTGATCAAGCGGGTGGATCTGCCGCACACCTATTACTGCGTCAACATCTCCTCCGACGGGAAGGAGATCTATGTCGGCGGCACCAATGAGGACATCGGCATCTATGACGCGGACAGCCTGGAGCGTATTGGCGAGATCCTGCTGCCGTCGGGCGGCGATATGGCCGCCGGTACGATGCATGTGATCAGCACGGGAAGTTAGGGTGCCCGCCATAACCCCCACCGTCATCCCGGGCGACCGCAGGGAGACCCGGGACCCAGGACACCGTGAGCTCTCAATTTGAGTGACGGCGTCATGAGGTTCCTGGGTTCCCGCTTTCGCGGGGATGACAGCCGGGGGAGTGGTGAGCCTGGCAAGAAAACGGGACGATGAAGCAGACGGTACCATTGACAGGGTCAGCGAAGGTGGGGGGAGAGACAACCCGGCCTTCGCTGTTGCGCGGCCTGTTCAACCGTGTCTTCGGCGCGCGCGAGGCGGGGTGGCTGGTGCCGCTGGTGACGCCCTACCGGAGGCCGTTGGCAGCACTCTTTGGTCTATCGCTCATCACCGCGGGCACGGCCCTGGTGCCGCCCTATCTCACCAAGCTGGTGATCGACCGCGGCCTGATGACCGGCGACAAGCAGGCATTGGTCTTCTTCGTTGCCGTGCTCTTTGGCGTCGGGCTCGCGGCGCTGGCGCTGGGCGCGCTCAACTCGCTGCTGCATTTAAGGTTTTCCGCCAGGCTTTTGGCGGATCTCCGCCGGGCGGCGGTGGCGCAGATACTCCTCCAGTCACCCCGCTGGCAGGCGAAGCAGAAGCTCGGCGAGCTGATGAGCCGCCTCGACGGCGATGCCGGTGAGGTGCAGCAATTCACCTTTGCGGTTCTGGTCAATGGCGGCGGCAGCCTTCTGAGGCTCATCGGCGGCCTGGTGATGCTGTTCGTGCTGGCACCGAAGCTGGCGCTGTTGGCCTTGGCACTCGCTCCTGTCGAACTCTGTTTCTTTGCCTGGGCCCGTCCCGTGACCCATGCCCGGGCCCGTGACGTGCGTCAGGCACGCGGACATCTTGCGTCCGGTCTCGCCGAGACAATCACCGGCCTCGGCGCGCTGCAGGCCCTTAATGCGACGCGCACCACCGAAGACAGGATCGACGAAAAACAGCGGGGATTGATCTCGGCGCTGGTGTCCGCCCAGGTCTGGACCGAGACGACACGTGCGGTGCCGATGATTTTGACGGCGGTCCTGCGGGGGGCGGTGTTCCTGGTTGGCGGTCTCGCCGTGATCGACGGAACCATGCCACTGGGCTCGCTGATCGCCTTTATTGCCTATCTCGCCTTCCTGATCGGGCCGATGCAGTCGCTGATCGCCCTCTGGCACGGCCAAGCCCGAATGAAGGCGGCGCTTGACCGGCTCGACGGGATCATGAGCACTGTCCCTGATGTCCTTGAGCCGCGCAAACCGTTGCTGCTGACACCCGGTGGCGGCGATCTGGTTCTGTCTGGTGTCGGCTATGGCCACAACGGCAAGGTGGATCTTTTCAGCGGAGTCTCCTTCAAGGTGGCGAAGGGACAGAAGGTGCGGCTCACCGGTCCGTCCGGCACTGGCAAGTCGTCTTTGCTTTCGCTGCTTCAACGCCAGGACGATCCGGCGGCAGGAGCCATCTCTTTCGGTGGCATCGACCTGCGCCGTCTGGCCTTGCAGGACCTGCGCCGTGCCATCGCGCTTGTACCGCAGAAGGGACATGTCTTTTCCGGAACGGTGGCGGAGAACCTGCACCTGGGGGCGCCTGAAGCCGGTAATGAGGACATGTGTTCTGTCCTGGAAATTGTCGAACTTGAAGAACGTTTTGTCAGAGACGGACTGGAGACACGCCTTGGCGAAGGCGGGCTGGACCTGTCCGGCGGCGAACGCCAGCGCCTTTGTCTGGCCCGGGCGCTGCTGCAGCCTTTCCAGGTCCTCATTCTCGATGAAAGCCTGTCGGAAGTGGACGGAGACCGGGTGTCCCGGATCATGGCTCGTATCGACAAACGGTTCGGTGACCGAACGCGCCTTGTCGTTACGCACGGGGATGCCGCACGCTACGGGCACTTCGACGGTGAAGTAGCTCTGGGAAAATTCGTTGAGGTCCACGGTGGTACGTCATGATCCGGGTCGGTCTCATCGACGGCGCATTGCCGCAAACCTGGCCGGGGCTTCGGGCGCAGGCACGTTTCTGCGAGGCTGATGGGGTTTCCCTGGCACAAAACCACGCGGAAGCCATGGCGCAGACCGTCGCTTACCACGCGGGAGACGTCGACTTCCTGAATGCGGTGATTTTCCCCGGGCAGCTGTCGACCCGTGTTGAAAGCGTCTGCGCCGCGCTGGACTGGCTGGCCAACGATCCTCCCGAAATCGTGCTGTGTGCCTTTGGCATGGCGCGGTCTTCCATTGACCTTGCCGTTGCCGTGGCAAGACTGCAGCGCGCCGGTTGCCTCGTTGTTGCCTCGGCGCCTGCGCGGGGCGGGCAGGCCTATCCGGCAGCGTTTGACGGTGTGCTGTCCGTCCAGGGCGATGCGCGTTGCGCGCGCGGGGAGCTCTCCCGGCTGGATCTGCGGCAGGCAACCTACGGCGCTTGCCCTGATGCTGCCGGCGCTCAGGGCATCAGGGGCGCCAGCGCGGCAGCAGCGCATTTTGCCGGGATGCTGGCAAAATCGATGAAACCGGAAGGGGCGGCACCCATGGCGGGACTGGAACCGTTCATCCGGTTTCATGGCCGCGAACGGCGGGACAGGCAGCAGACCTCCAGCCCGGCCGAACGTGTTTGAGGCAGGCACTTCTCTCTCCGCGAAAGGGCTGTTAGTGCTTGCAAATGGACAGCGGCATATTCCAGAAATGGCATTACCGGGTTGAGGCCCGAGGTCAGGCACTGATCTTTCCGGACGGTTGCCGGGACGTGATCGTTGCGACGAGACCGGGGGAGCCGGACAAGGTTTTTCTGACGGAACTGGATTTTCAAACGCGGCAGGTGGACCTGGCTCCCGGAACCGAGATGAGAGGCTACCGCCTGCGTCCCGGTGCAATCGTCGATGAGAGAACGCTCGTAGCGATTGCGGTTCGAACCGAGGCCGCCGAAGATATTCTGGGCAATGCACTTGCCGATGAAAACGATCTGGATGACGTCATCGTTGCACTGACCTGGCCGCAAGCGAATGCCGAGGCCGTTTCGAAACAGGCCGGCGTCTCCTTGAGGACCTTGCAGCGGCGGTTCCGGGAGGAGGCTCTGCCGCCTCCCGAATACTGGCGTCTTCTCGGGCGGGCCCGCCGGGCAGCCTGCCTGCTGCCGTCCTCTCTGCCACTGGCGGAAATTGCCGCCGATTGCGGTTTCTCGGATCAGGCGCACATGACGCGGGATCTACGGCGATGGTTCGGCAGGTCTCCGGCGCAACTGCGCCGGGACCCGGGTGCCCTGGAACTCCTGTCTCAACCCGCGCTTGGCAACTGGACCGGCGAGCAGATCTCGACGAGATAACCGAATGGATCGCTGACATAGGCCGTGATCTGGCCCCAGGGCTCTTCGCGAACGTCCTGCACCTTTTCTGCACCCGCGCCGACAGCCAGGTCGAGGGACGTGGCAACGTCCAGTGTTTCAAAGGCGAGTTCAAACACTGGCGATTTGGGATCGGGTACGCCCGGCGCCTTGCCCAGTTGCCGCATCAGCGTCTTGGAGGAAAAAGCGAGTTTGGTTTCACCGGTCGAAAGTTCGCCATAGTCGCCGGATTCGTGCAGAAACAGCCTCTCCAGGCCAAAAGCCCTTTCGTAGAAATCGAGTGCCGTGGCAACGTCCTCTACATAGAGGATCGTGTATCTGAGGATCACGCGGGTCTCCCTGTCTTGTTTTCCGGAGTTGTCTTAGACCGTCCGTGCCAGGCCGTCTTGAAGGATCGCGACAGGGTGCTGTGTGGAAAGGCGGCTTTCACTCCGACAGGATCCCGGCCAGAAGCTTGCGTGTCGCGGTTTCATAGGCCTTCCGGTTACCGCCATTGGCGATGGCAAGCGCTGCCCGGTCGAAGGCGGACGAAAGCAGGTCGGCGAGCGGTTCCAGCGGAATGTCTTTCAAGGCTCCGTGGCGTGCCGCGTGGCGCAGGCCTTCCAGAAGTGTCGCGCCGCCTGTCTGCCGGTCGATCTCCGCCATTTCGCCCAAGCCCAGCACGGCCGGTCCCTCCAGCAGCATGATCTTTGCCCGGCCGGGTACGGACATGGCGGAAAAATAGGCCGTTGCGCCTGCCATGAAGGCATCCAGCGGGGTCTGGCTCGTGTCCGTGTGCATATTGATCTCATCCGCGATCGCAGCCGATTCCTGCAGCACCAGAGCGCGCATCAGGTCGGCTTTGTCGGCAAAGTGATGATAGAGCGCGCCCCGGGTGACGTCCGCCTCCTTGACGATTTCCGGCGTGCCCGTTTCCGCATAGCCCTTTTCAACGATCAGCGCCCTTGCGGCCTCCAGCAGGGCTTTGCGCGTTTCCGCACGCCGTTCGGCCTGGGTCCTGCGCTCGGTCATGGTGTGACAATCTTCTCTTGCATACATGCAGCCTGTATGTTAGTTGAATAATACATACAGACTGTATGTCTTTTTAAGTCGCATGGGAAGCCCGGTGACACAACCGGAAAATCTGATGGGTGAGAGCCCCTGAATGGGGCGAAACAGGAGAGAAACGATGAAATGCACGCAGTATTATCCGGTCCTGATGACCGACAAGGTCGCCGAGACCGTTCGCTTCTTCCGGGAAAACTTCCGTTTCAAGGCGATGTTCGAAGCGGACTGGTACGTCCATCTGCAGTCCGAGGACGACGAGAAAGTCAACCTGGCGATCCTGGACCAGAGCCACGAAACCATTCCAGCGGCCGCTCGCGGAAGGGGGGCGGCGGGACTGCTGCTCAACTTCGAGGTGGAGGATGTGGACGCGGTCTATGAGGCGTCGGTGGCAAACGGTCTGCCGATCCTGCTGGCGATCAAGGACGAACCTTTCGGCCAGCGGCATTTCATTACCAAGGATCCAAACGGTGTACTGATCGACGTGATCAAGCCGATCCCGCCAAGCCCGGAATTCCTGAAACAGTTCGCGCCGGAAGCTGTGCCCGTCTGAGCACACATGCCGCGGCCTTTCAGGACAGGGGAAGTCTCCCACAGCTGTGATCTGCCCTGACGGGTGGCATGAAAGAGGCGTGACCGGTTTCCGGTCACGCCTCGAAATCGTTCAAGAACAGTTGCCAGTGCTCCTCAGGAAGCGAGCGGCGGGCAGGTGCTGCTTTTTTCGGCGCGGGATTTCAGGCCCTGCAGGCTCTGCATGGTGTTGGGATTGCCCGGCAGCACGAAGCTCTGTTCCAGGGCGGTGCGCACGTTGTTGATCACTGCCAGGTCCTGGACCGCCAGGGTCTGGCATTGTGAGCCGGAGAACCGCACGCGGATGCGGATCACGCGCTGGCCATTGTCGGAAGGGCCGAACTGGGAATCCAGCGCCGGGTTTTCGCCAGTCATCGGACGCTCCAGAACCACCATATTTGGCTGATCCTGCAAGACGACGGTTCCCCGCTCCTGCGCGCTGGAAACAAGGGCGCTGCGGACCGTTACCGGGTCTGCTGCGATATTGACCGACTGTGCGCCAACCGGCACATCCAGTTTCGGCTGCTCTGGCAGCGAGGACTGCTGGGGGGAGCCCGACTGGCAGGCAGCAAGGGCGAGGGCGCAAAGGCCGGTAGCAAGAATACGTCGCATAAGCAGTCCCGGAAGTCTGGATCGTCAAATAAAGGGCCGGTCTAACCGACGGCTACGTCAACTACAACAAAACACCGCAGGACCGCCATTGGTTCCTGACAAAAAACTCGCACAACACTCCTAACGAAGCCTTGTGGCCGCAGCGGGGCAGCTGTCCCTTAGAACGTGTCTCCGGTCTTGAAGCCGCCGCTGCCGCCAAAACTGCCGCCCGACTTGAAGCCGCCGCCGCCAAAACCCTTGTCCTTGCCGCCGCCGGTATTGCCGCCGAAACCGCCCCCAAATCCACCCCCGAATCCACCCATGGATTTCGGCAGGCCGGAACCATTCGGAAAGGCCACCTGGCGGCCACGCGGCTTGCGGCGCTTGTGGGAACGCTCCGCCCGTTGCCAGTATTCCGCGCCCGTGATCGCGCCCTTGATCAATTCGCCGAGAAGCACGGTCGTCAGCTTGTCATCAGTGAAGGTCGATTCCCAGCTGCCGTAATCCTTGGCGCGGAACCGCTTGATCACGTCGGCAAGTTCTCCGCGCCGCCGCCCGATATCCCGCTGCAGTTCCCGGTCCTGCCGGATCTCGCGGCTGACCTGGTCGATCCGTTCCCTCAAGTCCTCGATCCGCTGGACGATCTTTTCGTCTTCCGGCGACGGCGTATCGAGGGCGGCTTTCCAGAGATCGTTCAGATCGTCGGATTGCAGCGACACCGACAGGTGTTCCTCGGCCTTCTGGAAGTCGTTGTCTTCGCCGCTGGCAAATTCCGCCAGCGCTCCCGACAGGGTTTCGATGCGCCGGTCGAGCTTGTCCAGTTCGCCATCGATGCCGTCGATGCTGCCACTCATTTCCTCTATCGAGCCGACGAGGTCAGTGCCCGCGGCGTCCGTCATGGCATTGCGGCTGAAGTCGGCAAGCTTGGCCTGTTCTTCCCGCGCGATTTCCGCGCAGTGTTCGGCATGCCGCCCCATCTTCTCCGGAATGCTGGTCAGCATGGCGAAATTGGCGCGGGCATTCTGGAAGCCGATCAGACCGGCAACCCAGCGATCGAGAGAACGGACGAGACCGCGATGGCGATAGTCGGGTGTGCCAAAGCCGCGTTGCCACAGATAGATGAAAAGCGGATCGGCTTCATAGGCCTTGCCCTTTTCCTGGCGGCTCTCCTCGGACGTCGCCGCCTTGGACGCCGCCGCTTCCGCGGTGGCAAGCGCCGCCTCCGCCCTGTCACGCTGGACCTGGTATGCAGGGTCCGCTTCCAGACGGGTGTCGACGGCCTCCATCAGGTCGTCCATCTGGTTTTCCGCCGCATCGCGCGTTGCATCCAGATCCGAGCGCTTCTTCTGCAACTGGCTGCGTTCGCTTTCACATTGACGCAGCTGATCGGCCAGGACCTTGTAGTCGGCGCTGCGTTTGTCCAGAAGCCGGCGCGCCTCGCGCGCCGCGCTGTCGAGCCTGGTGTTCAACGTCCCGGCGCTGTCCGTATCAAGGCGGAAGCGGGCGAGATCGCGATAGGCTTCGCTCTGTCTTTCCTGCAGGTCGGTCAGCGCCCGCGTCGACCGCTCGATCCGCTTGCTCAGCTCCGCTTCCTCGCGGCGCAGATCCGCCATGGACTGCTCGATCGTGCCCAGGGTCTGGCGTCCGGTCAGCATGTGCGCGCCTCCGCTGAACGTGTTTCGCAAACGGCCGGACCGGGTCTAGCGGCTACCATGTCGTGATCGCTCCGTCCTGGACGCCGCTGCGCCATTTGATATCGAGGTCGCCGCGACGCTTCTGGCCGAGGACACCCTTTTGCACGATGCCGTCCTCCATCTTGTCCCGGCGCACCGCGTTGTAGATGGTCTCCGTCACCCGCTGTCCCCATTTGTCGACCAGCTCCGCTTCGCTGCTTTCTTCGGAGAGGATCTTGCGCTTCAGGACGTTGCCGTCCGGATCGATGGCCTCGACCACGATATAGTAATTCTCCGTATCCGGGTTTGTCTCCGGAATGCGGGAGACGCCTGTCGGGACGCCTTCGCGGGAGACGATCCGGACTTCGAAGACCTCCTGCAGCCGCGCCGCCAGGTCGCGCAGGTCCGCTTCCGCCTTGAAGGCGGCTTCGGTTCGCCCGTCGGCGAGCGCCAGTTTGCCGTCATCGGCAAGGGTCCTGGCGCTTGCTTCCACCTCGGCGTTCTCCGTCAGGTCGTCAACCCGCCCGACCAGCTCGGTCAGTGTTGCCGGCAAGGCAGCCAAACGGTCCTGCAGCTCTGCCGCGGCCTGTTGCGCCGGCAGTTTGACAAGGAAATACCAGGCACCCGCACAGACGATGAGCACCGCGGCGGCGGCGGCCAGCCACTTCGACCAGCTCCCGCGGGAAATATAGATGAGAGCCAGGGTTCGCTGGAACCCGGCGGCCGGCGGCGAATAGACGAAGCGGTCCCGCTTCAGGTCTTCCACGCCCGCCTTCAGGATGTGGTCGGGAACCTCGATGCCTTGCGAGGCATAGACCTGACGCAGCCGCTCGATCATGGCGGCATCGCGCGCGTCTGAATCCAGTTCGCGTGCAATCTGGCCTTCCTCGTGGCGCAACGTGTCGACCACGTCCATCACCATCATCATGTCGTCGAGTGGGGCGTCGGAATTGCTTGCCATGAAATCAGGTCTTCTTGAAAAGGGGAGGCGGCCGGACGGGGCCCGGCCGGCCGGAACGTCCTACACGGTCAAAGGGCGTTGCCCTGGGCAGTCAGCTTGGCGAGCCGGCGCTTGCCGTCTTCCACCGCATTGCGGATCTCTTCCGAATTCTTGGTCGACATGTCGCGCATCTCGTTGATGATTTCGCGCGACTGGACCTGGAAGTTGACGACGGAGTCGACCAGCTTCTTGACCGAAGCGGCGGCAACGGTCGGGCCGTAGCCGGCTTCGAGCGCCTTCTTCTGCACCGCGTCGCCGATATCGGCCAGCGTTTCCAGGCTCTTGTTGATGCCTTCCTTCATGGCGTTCAGCGTCTCGGTCGATTCATGCAGGCCCTGCAGGCCGGTGAAAGAGGCGTTGAGCGCGGTCAGGACGGATTCGTTGGTGGAGAAGAAGCTGACCGACTGGGCATAGACCCGTTCCTTGGCATTGGTGGTCTGTACCAGCCGCGCCATGATCACTTCCGAAGTGTTGTAACCGATGGTCAGGTTGTCGGAGAGGTCCTTGGCGATCTGGTAGCGCTTTTCCTCGTCCTGCATTTCCCGCAGCCGCTCGTCGCGCGCCAGTTCGAGGCGGGCCTTCTGGGCCGGGTCGTCACCGGTGTAGTTCTGCACTTCGCTGGACGCAGCTTCAAGCGCAGCCTTGGCGGCGGACAGCTTTTCGGTCGCCAGGTTGAGGAGTTCCAGCGCGGTGACTTCCGCCTGCTTCAGCGCGCCGCGGAAGTCGCGATAGGCTTCCAGGATCGTCTGTTCGCGCTCGATCTGGTCCTTGGTGTCCCGGGCGACTTCCTTGTAGGTGCCGCGGATGTCGTCGAAACGGTCGGAGATCGTGCCGCGGCGGAAGTCGCGCCACTTGTTGGACAGGTTCTCGGTGAAGGAGATTTTGCCGTCGGCCAGCTGGTCGACCAGGGCCTTGGCATCGTCGCGGATGGAATCGAAGGCCGAGGTGATCTGTTCGTAACGCTCGCCGATATTCATCTGCTGCACCTGGGTGCGCACGACCTCGTTGAAATTGGAGGCTTGAGAAAGGGTGCGCGAAATCACCAGAACCTTGTCCGGGGAGAGATCGGAAATCTGCTGCAAGAGCGCGTTGATCGGCGCATCCTGCTCGCTTTCCGGGGAAATACCGATGTCGCGCAGGGTCGACAGGGCGCGGTCGAGATACTGCAGGGGCGTGAAGCCGCCGGCCGGGGCCGCTGCATTTGCCGGGGTTTCAGGTGTTGCCGCGTCTGTCATGTCTGACCTCCTGAAGAGACGGCGGCTTGTTTTGATCGAGTGCCGCAACGTCCTGTTAACGTCGTAATTCTCGCATGTTAGGGCAGGCTTACGCCGCCCTGTCAACGGCTTGGCATGCTTTTCGCCGGAATGTCCTGCACGCGCGCCAACCGATTTCGCAATCCATAGGCGGCTTTTGCGACAGACGTGTTTCGACGGGGAGGGTATCGCCAAAATTGCGCTTCATTCTGGCGATACCGGCAGGGTCCGCGTTCAAAGCAACACCTTTTACGTTGACTGAAGCCCAAAGCCAGCCAGTCTGGGGGGCAGAGCGGAACGGTCCGATTGGCGATTTCATGAAGTTTCTCAAAACCCTTCTTCTTTGCCTCGTACTCGCAGCAAGCCTTATCGCCGGTCTGCCGTCCGGGTCAGTCCAGGCCCAGACGCAGGTTCAGACACAGGTCCAGGGCGACGCGGGCACGGAACCCGAGGGGGAAGCGCAGGCAGGCAATCTCTTCAGCCGCGCGGCCACCGCGCTTGAGGAACGCAGCGTGTCGGCGAAGACGCTGGATCAGTTACGCTCGCAGCTTGTCGAGATGAGGGACCGCAATGCCGCCATTGCCGACCGCGGCAATATCCGGGCCGAGGCCCTGGATGCCCAGTTGAAGAGCCTGGGGGCCCCACCGCCGGACGGGCAGAAGGAAGCAGATGAGATTGCCGCGCGGCGCACGGAACTCACCAACGCGCTGGCGCAGGCGAATGCGCCGGTGCGCCGGGCAGGAGAGATTGCCGGCGAAGCGGCGTTCTATATCCGCGAGGTCGACCGGCAGCTGCGTCAGAAGCAGCTGGACAAGGTGTTCGAGCGCTATCCGTCGCCGCTTGCACCGTCCACCTGGCGCCTTGGATTTCAGGAAATCGGCCAGTTCGTCCAGCGGCTGCAGCGCGATATCGACAGCGAACTGACCCGGCCGAGCGTGTCGAAGAAACTGAACGAGACCGTGCCGCTGACGATCGGGCTCACGCTTTTCGGCGTCCTCTTCCTGCTGGTGTTGCAGCATCCGGTGTCGCGGGCCCTGAAACGCTTCTGCGACAGACCTGCCTCCGGCATGAAGGCGCTGTTTCTGGCGGTCCTTTACAACGCAAGTTTCATCGTGCTGCCGACGATCGGCGCCCTGGCACTCGTCGCCGTCTTCCCGGTCCTCGACATCCGTCCCAATGCCGTCCAGTCGGCTGTCCTCGCCATTCCTGCGATGGCGCTTTTCATGATCATCGCCAACTGGATCGGCCACACCCTGTTTGCCCCCGGCCAGAGCCGCTGGCGGCTTCTGGATCTCGGCGACCGGGAAGCCCGGCTGGGCTTGCGGCTCTGTCAGGGGCTGGGTGTCTTCCTGATGCTGGAAATCGCCATTGAGGCTTTCGAGCTCGACAATGCGTTCGGGTCGGCGGCGATCTCGGTCCTGTCGGTTCCGCCGATTGCACTGGCCGCGGCCCTGCTGTGGCCGCTCGCCGGCATCATCCGGTCGCCCGGAGGCGCTGTCAGCCTGGCCGGTCAGAGCGAGCAGAGCGCGGAGGAGCCGGAAGACGCCTCCGTCAAGCCGCGGGAATCCGGCTTTCTCCTGTTCCTGTCCCTGTTGATGCGGACTTCGGCGATCCTTGCCGTCAGCGTGACGCTTGTCGGCTATGTGCAGCTGGCGCGGGTGGCGATCATTCCGGTGATCATGACGGCCGCCCAGCTCGGCCTCGGCTTCATGATCTATCACCTGGTGCTCGTTATCGTGAAGACGGCAATGGGACGCAAGGAAGAGGACGAGGCACCCTTCTGGCTGTCGATGGGGCTGATCTGCGCCCTGACCCTGGTCTTCGCTCCGCTGATCGCGCTGACCTGGGGGGCGCGGGCGATTGACATCGTGGAGGCCTGGCGGCTCTTCACCGAAGGCATACAGTTCGGTGACATACATCTGTCGGTCGATACGGTGCTTGTTCTGGCCGGCATCTTCGGCGTCGGCGTCATCGTCACGCGCTGGCTGCAGAACCTTCTAAAGACAACGGTCCTGCCGCAGACCCGCATGGATCCGGGGGCCCAGAACGCTCTGGTGACGGGGCTCGGATATGTCGGGCTGACGCTGGCCTCGCTGATTGCCGTTTCCACCGCCGGGCTGAACCTTTCCAATCTTGCCGTCGTTGCCGGTGCGCTTTCCGTCGGCATCGGCTTCGGCCTGCAGACCATCGTCTCCAACTTCGTTTCCGGCATCATCCTGCTGGTGGAGCGGCCGATCAAGGAGGGCGACTGGATCGAGGTTTCCGGCCAGTCCGGCTATGTGCGCAAGATCTCCGTGCGCTCCACCCGCATCGAGACCTTCGACCGGCACGACGTCATCATCCCGAATTCGGACCTGATCTCCGGCACGGTGAAGAACATGACGCTGTCGAGCAAATCCGGCCGGCTGATCCTGCCCGTTGGCGTTGCCTATGGCTGCGATCTGGAGAAGGTGAAGTCGATCATGATCGACGCGGCGAAGGCGCACACCACCATCACGCGCTACCCGGCGCCGGTGGTGCTGTTCATCGGTCTTGGCGACAGTTCTCTGAATTTCGAGCTGAGGTGTTTCCTCAAGGATGTCGGCAACGTGCTGACGACCAAGTCGGATCTCTATTTCACGATCTACGCCGAACTCGGCAAGGCGGGGATCGAGATCCCGTTCCCGCAGCGCGACCTGCACTTGCGCGATATTGACAGGCTGGTGGAAGCGCTGGAGCAGAAGCCGTCCGGCCGGGGGCAGAAAAAGGCACCGGCCGAAGCGGTGGTCAAACCGGATGGCGAGGAGGCTTAAACCAGTTTGGCCGCGATCCGCGCCGCAAGCCGTGCGTTGTTGCGCACCAGCGCGATGTTGGTGTCGAGGCTGCGCCCGTCCGTCAGCTTCAGGATGGCACCCAGCACGAAGGGGGTGACGTCCTTGCCGCGCACGCCCTTTGCCTCGGCTTCCGCGATCGCCGCATCGATATAGCCGGTCATCTCGTCGCGCGGGATTTCACTTTCCTCCGGCACCGGATTGGCGATCAGGACGCCGCCATGATCGGCGAAGTTCTCGCGCATCTTCAAAAGTGTGCCGATCTCCGCCGCAGTGTTGAGGCTGTATGGGGCCTTGAGGCCGCTGGCGCGGGACCAGAAGGCGGGAAGTTCTTCCGTGCCATAGGCAATCACCGGCACGCCCTTGGTTTCCAGCACTTCCAGCGTTTTCGGAATGTCGAGCAGCGCCTTGGCACCGGCGGAAACGACGCAGACCGGGGTGCGGCCAAGCTCGTCCAGGTCGGCGGAAATGTCGAAGGACTGCTCCGCACCCTTGTGGACGCCGCCAATGCCGCCGGTGGCAAAGACCTTCAGCCCGGCCGCATGCGCCGCCATCATGGTCGCGGCAACGGTGGTGGCGCCATAGCGGCCGGTGGCGAGCGCAAAGGTGAGGTCGGCGCGCGAGCACTTCATCACGTCCTTGGCTTGCGCGAGGCGGTCGAGATCGGCATCGGACAAACCCACCATTATCTTGCCGTCCATCAGCGCGATGGTCGCCGGAACGGCGCCCTCGGCGCGGATATCCGCTTCCACCTGGCGCGCGGTCTCGACATTCTTCGGGAAGGGCATGCCGTGGGTGATGATGGTCGATTCCAGCGCAACAATCGGTTTGCCGCTAGCAAGCGCCTCGCGCACCTCGTCGCTATAGACGATCAGAGCCTTCAGAGAGACTGTCTGTGCGGCGGTGCTGGCGGTCGGTGTCACGGGCGGTTGCCTTTCTTCTTTTTTCAGGTCCGGCTGCAGGCCGGTGGAACATTGAGGTCTTATAGGCGCAAGTCTTTCAGGCGCCAAGAATGGAATTTGTCCGATTGGTCAAATCTGAGCCAGCGCGTCCCAGGAAAGATCCCTGGCGAGTGCGCCGGTGGTGCGCAGCGTCAAGGCCGCTGCAGCGAGTCCAAAAGGAACCGCATCGGGCAGGGCAGCCCCACGCACCAGCGCCGCGACAGTTCCGGCGCACAGCGCATCTCCGGCCCCCGTCACATCGACAATCTCGCTCACCCTCGTGGGCAGGCGGTGAAGCTCGCCGTCATGGCACAACAGGACATCCTTGCTGCCGCTGGTAAGGACGAAGCTCTTGAGTCCTGTGCGACCGAGCGCTTCCGCCAGATCTTCCGGGTCGCTCTCCTGCGGCAAACCGGTGAGGCTCGCGGCTTCGCCCCGGTTCAGCATCAGGCAGTCGAGCCGGGAGAGAACGGGCTGCAGCCGCGGCGCCTTGGCATCCGAAACAGCATTCGCCATCACCCGGCCGGTGCCGATCCGGCTCGCAACGCGCACCAGCATTTCCTCCGGCAGATTGGCATCGAGGAACCAGATGGCCCCCTCCGGCACGTCCCCGGCAATTGCCTCCAGAACGGCGTCGAAGAGATCGCTGGGCGCTTCGGAGAGAACCCGGTCATCCACACAGGCCGCCGCCAGATCGCCTTCCGGATTATGAAGTGCCAGATACTGTCCGGTGGCAAAGCCGGCCCGCTCGACGACGGACAGCGCCAGCCCTTCCCCCAAAAGCTGCCGCCTCAGGATCGCCGCCGCCCCATCGTCCCCGACCGTGCCGACCAGCCGCACCGGCACGCCAAGCCGCACCAGCGAGCGCGCCAGATTGGTAGCGACCCCCCCGGGCTTTGCAGTGAAGCGCGCCGGCGTCGACGTCTCCGGCCGGATCGTCTCCCGCGCATGCGCGATCGTGTCGTAATGAATGGCACCGATGGCAATAACCGGGGGGAGGGAGGCGGAAGTCACGGGTGCGGGCTTCTCTTCAAGGGCGCGGTGGGCTCGTCCGGGTTAGCATGGGTCCGGTCGGCGTCGGCACGGGTAGTTGGCGAAGAGGCGGGCTATCAGATTAGGGCGGTGGCGGCAAGCTGGGGGGCATTAAACCGCAGTACCCTAATCCACTTGTAACGTGTAGGAACAGATCATGGTAGCTGGCAAAACCGGGATTGGGTGGGAACTGATCGAAGGAAGGGATACGAAAAAATTCAGTTTGTTGATCTTTAACTACTAGTGGTTCGATTCTGACATTTGCATCCCCCTGCTGCTAGCGCTGGAGCAAATGTCAGAATCATAAGAACCACTAGATAAATATATGATTCTAGTGGAGCTTTTGAATTTGACATTTGAGAATCAGCCTAGCCGCGAGCGGGACTCAAATGTCAAATTCGCTCCACTAGGTCGAAGTTGCTCAAGTAGACGCAAGCCGCGTTCCCGCCGCTCGTGAGAGACACGCTGTCTGCTAACGTCGTCCCAAATTTGAAGCTTCTCAAGTAAAGGTTTCTCTGGGAATTTATATGCAGCCGTATTCTCAAATAGAGTCGACCAACATTGATCACCGGCTCCAGTTAAAAACCGACAATACCCTTCAGTGTTGTTGAGTATTCCTGGATTGGACAACGCGGATAAGCAAAAATCACGATATGCTAAATGCGTTTCTGATGGGTTTCGAAATTGGTTTCCTGTCAAAAATCCAATAAAAAGACATATTGTGAATGTAATTGTGCTTATGGATACAATAACTGTTTCGCTGCGGCGTCGATCAAACAAATATACAGTTAAAGCGCCAACTAAAGTTAACACGGATGGGATAACACTGCCGACTACACCGACTCTGCTCCATCCACTTAAGATGCCTACTGCGGTACCCAGTAGCGATAACGTGAAGATCAAGCTGAGCAAGAACCTAGAAGACTGCATTCCAACGGGAGTTTTGGACCTAAATTTTGTTCTGCTTCCAATTAATTGAGTCACAATAGTGACAGATAAAGAAACAAATATACTAACAGTTAGGAAAATGACTAGTAAATTTACCCCTGCGGATTCTGGTAAAATTTCAAGTATCATCCCCAGCCACCTCCTCGAAACTCGCCTTTAGGGTCCCTATAGATGTCACGTCGTATTTCTTCTTCCAAAAGATCTCTAGGGCGATTGTTTTCAGAACCTAAAGGTCTATCCTCAGCGCCTTGTTCTGGCGCCAAGGTTCCGCGTTGCGTAGTGCTGTTTGGTCCCTCGGAATCTGCAGATGGTGGTACCTTTGAATTTTGAATACCCAACTCTTTTTCTAGGCAACCAAATAATTTTCTAGTTGTAGTATCATCTGGTCGTTGAAGATATTGATACGCGAGATTCTCGCAACTCTGGCTAAAGGCGGGCAAACTAGAGCCGTTAATCAATGCAACTATGCAACAGACTATAATCGTCTTCATTGGTTCGCTCTTGAAGTTTGCGTTTTTCCAAATGTGCCAATTTAAAATTATTCAAACCCTACTTCAAAAAATGAAGGAATTCAAATATTTATAAAAAGTGAGGGTAATTGATTTTGATCAATTCCTTGCTTTTGCTTCTGCTTATGCAAATTACTGAACAGGAGAAAAATTTTGAAGTCCTCCGGTCCACTGATTGTGCATTGCTTGTTCCCTTGGTTGGGGCTGCATCTGTTGCAAAGGCATCAAAATGCACGGTTTTGAAGACGGGGTGCAGATAGTGTCCAGTGACGACTCGCTCGATTTTCAAATAAACCTTACCTTTAGGCCTGAAGTTCGCGAATGTGCGAATTCGGAAATTCTTGTGACACCATGGTTGCCGGCTTGGGGTACTAAGGCGGTAACGAAGTTCACAGTCTGATTCCCCCACCCCGCAGAATCACGAGATGTTCCATTTTTCGCTAACGTTACGGAAATTTCGTTTCGGCGTATGCGGAACATATTGGAAACAAACGGGCATTTCTATTTAAATACCAATCGGTTTTGATGACTTGTCAAATGAGAACAAAATGTGTACAAACCTCTCATTGAAACGGCGCGTCCATCGTGGAATAAGGAACGCAAGCTATGTCGCAAAGTACACTTCGTCTCGTAGAAAGCAGCCAGATGGATAAGACAAAAGCGCTGGACGCAGCGCTCAGCCAGATTGAACGCGCCTTCGGCAAGGGATCCATCATGAAGATGGGCCAGGGGCAGGTTGTCGAGGTCCAGGCGGTCTCGACCGGATCGATCGGCCTTGATATCGCCCTTGGCATCGGCGGCCTGCCGCGCGGCCGCATCGTCGAGATCTACGGGCCGGAATCCTCAGGTAAAACCACGCTTGCCCTACATGCCGTCTCGGAAGCCCAGAAGGGCGGCGGCATCTGCGCCTTCATCGATGCGGAACATGCGCTGGATCCGATCTATGCCCGCAAGCTGGGCGTCGATATCGACAATCTCCTGATCTCCCAGCCGGATGCAGGCGAGCAGGCGCTTGAGATCGCCGACACGCTGGTGCGCTCCGGCGCGATCGACGTCCTCGTCATCGACTCCGTCGCGGCTCTGACACCGAAGGCGGAACTGGAAGGCGAGATGGGCGACAGCCTGCCGGGCATGCAGGCGCGCCTGATGAGCCAGGCGCTGCGTAAGCTCACAGCCTCGATCTCCAAGTCCAAGTGCATGGTGATCTTTATCAACCAGATCCGCATGAAGATCGGCGTCATGTTCGGCTCGCCCGAAACCACGACCGGCGGCAACGCGCTGAAGTTCTATGCCTCCGTCCGCCTCGACATCCGCCGCATCGGCGCCATCAAGGACAAGGACGAGGTGGTCGGCAACCAGACCCGCGTCAAGGTGGTCAAGAACAAGCTGGCGCCTCCCTTCCGCCAGGTCGAATTCGACATCGTCTACGGCGAAGGCGTTTCCAAGACCGGCGAGTTGATCGATCTTGGCGTCAAGGGCAACATCGTTGAGAAATCCGGTGCCTGGTTTTCCTATAACAGCCAGCGCCTCGGCCAGGGCCGCGAAAACGCCAAGCAGTTCCTGAAGGACAATCCGGAGATCGCGGAAGAGATCGAACTGGCTATCCGCCAGAACGCCGGTCTGATCGCCGAAGCGATCATTGATCCGGATGGCGCCCCGGAAGAAGAATCCGAGGATTGATTTTTCGAAGGCCTCATTGGCCTGGCCGTAATCGGCCATCTTAAAGCTCCGGACGCTTGTCCGGTCTTCCAAGGGCCTTCTCCCGAATACCGGGAGGGGGCCTTTTGCTGTTCAGGTGTAATCAGGCAGTAGGGCGGTGGATCGGTTCTTCGGTAATTCCGAGAAAACGCAGCGGCTTCCGTAGCGTCGCGGGGCGCAACCGCTGGACAGGGTTGGTGCTCAAAGTTAAAAGGCTGTTCCGGCGCGGATCGGCGACAAGATCCCGCGCACTTCAGATTTACAACAGGCCCTGTTTCGAGAGGGCTGGGACCGATGCGAGACCCGAATGACCGGCGTAAATGAAATCCGCTCCGCCTTTCTGGACTATTTCAAGAAAAACGACCATCAAGTGGTCGAGTCCGGACCGCTGGTGCCGCGCAACGATCCGACACTGATGTTCGCCAACGCGGGCATGAACCAGTTCAAGAATGTCTTCACCGGCCTTGAGAAGCGCGACTATTCCCGCGCGGCGACCTCGCAGAAATGCGTGCGCGCCGGCGGCAAGCACAACGACCTCGACAATGTCGGCTACACCGCGCGCCATCACACCTTCTTCGAGATGCTCGGCAACTTCTCCTTCGGCGACTATTTCAAGGACCGCGCGATCGAGCTCGCCTGGAACCTGGTGACGAAGGAATTCGGCCTGCCGAAGGACAAGCTCCTGGTGACCGTCTTTGCCGAAGACGACCAGGCCTTTGACCTGTGGAAGAAGATCGGCGGCCTTTCCGAAGACCGCATCATCCGCATTCCGACCTCGGACAATTTCTGGTCCATGGGCGATACCGGCCCCTGCGGCCCGTGCTCGGAAATCTTCTACGACCATGGCGACCACATCTGGGGCGGCCCTCCGGGCTCTCCGGAAGAAGACGGCGACCGGTTCATCGAGATCTGGAACCTGGTTTTCATGCAGTATGAGCAGACGCCGGAAAAACGTCTCGACCTGCCGCGTCCGTCCATCGACACCGGCATGGGCATCGAGCGTATCGCCGCCGTCATGCAGGGCGTTCACAACAACTACGACATCGACCTCTTCAAGGCGCTGATATCCGCCTCCGTCAATGCCACCGGCGTCGAGGCGGAAGGGGCCGCCGCCGGCAGCCACCGGGTGATCGCCGACCATCTGCGCTCAACCAGCTTCCTGATCGCCGACGGCGTGCTGCCGTCGAACGAGGGCCGCGGCTACGTGCTGCGCCGGATCATGCGCCGCGGCATGCGCCATGCGCATCTGCTGGGGGCCGCCGAGCCGCTGATGCACAAGCTGGTGCCGGCGCTGGTGCGCGAAATGGGCCGGGCCTATCCGGAACTGACCCGCGCCGAGGCGCTGATCACCGAGACGCTGAAGCTTGAGGAAACCCGTTTCCGCAAGACGCTGGAACGCGGCCTCGGCCTGCTCGATACGGCAACGGACGGCATGGAGGCCGGTGCCCGGCTCGACGGCGAGACAGCCTTCAAGCTCTACGACACCTACGGCTTCCCGCTCGATCTGACCCAGGATGCTCTGCGCGCCCGCGACATCACCGTCGACACCGACGGCTTCAGCGCTGCCATGGAGCGCCAGAAGGCGGAAGCTCGCGCAGCCTGGTCCGGTTCGGGCAGTGCTGCCACCGAAGCTGTCTGGTTCGCGCTGAAGGAAAAGCACGGCGCGACCGACTTCCTCGGCTATGAGACCGAGAGCGCCGAAGGCATCGTTGCCGGCCTTGCCGCCGACGACAAGGAAGTGGCCGCCCTGAAGGCCGGCGAGAGCGGCTTTGTCGTTCTCAACCAGACGCCGTTCTACGGCGAAAGCGGCGGTCAGGTGGGCGATACCGGCCTGATGCTGGCAAACGGCGTCAAGGTGGTTGTCACCAACACCCAGAAGAAGGCCGAGGGCCTCTTCGTCCATGCGGTCACCGTCGAGGAAGGCACGCTGGTGCCGGGCCTGGCGCTGGAGCTGAAGGTCGATCATTCCCGCCGCACGGCGATCCGCGCCAACCATTCGGCAACCCACCTGGTGCATGAGGCTCTGCGCGAAGTCCTCGGCAATCACGTTGCCCAGAAAGGCTCGCTGGTGACGCCGGAGCGCCTGCGCTTCGACTTCTCCCATCCGAAGCCGGTCAGCAACGAGGAACTCGCCGTGGTGGAGACTTTCGCCAACGAGATCGTGCTGCAGAACGCGCCGGTGGACACAAGGCTGATGGCTGTCGACGATGCCATCGAGGCAGGCGCCATGGCGCTTTTCGGCGAGAAATACGGCGATGAAGTGCGTGTCGTTTCCATGGGCACCGCGCTGCACGGGGACAAGGAAGGCAAGCCTTACTCCCTGGAACTTTGCGGCGGCACCCATGTGAAGCGCACCGGCGACATTGGCCTGGTGACGCTGGTCTCCGAAGGCGCGGTTGCAGCCGGCGTGCGCCGTATCGAGGCGCTGACGGGCGCTGAAGCGCGCATGTATCTGGATGCCCAGGACAAGCGCATGCGCGAGCTGGCAGCCCTTCTGAAGACCGGCGCCGACGATGTTCCGGCGCGCGTCGCGCAACTGGTGGAAGACCGGCGCAAGCTGGAACGCGAACTCGCCGATGCCCGCAAGAAGCTAGCCATGGGCGGCGGCGGCGAGGGCGGTTCTCCGGTGAAGGACGCCGGCAGCTTCAAGCTGATGGCCCGCACGGTCGACGGCATCAACCCGAAGGATCTGAAGGGCATGGCCGACGAAGCCAAGACCCAATTGGGCTCCGGCGTGGTTGTGCTGATCAGCGTTGCCGAGGACGGCAAGGCGGCTATCGTGACCTCTGTCACCCAGGACCTGACCGACAAGGTCAGCGCCGTCGATCTGGTGCGGATCGGTTCCGAGGCGCTTGGCGGCCGTGGTGGCGGCGGCCGGCCGGACATGGCCCAGGCCGGCGGCCCGGACGGTGCCAAGGCCGATGAGGCCGTGGCGGCGATCGAAGCCTATCTGACGGGGCTCTGAGACGTAGAAGCCGGCCTTAAAGCGTGTCGCGTTCATTTGAATTCACGTGACCCGCTTTATCTCTTTTTTGACACACGTCTTTTTGCGAAAAACCGGATCCCACTTTTTCGCGACGTGCTCTAAAAAACGAAAGGCGTGCCCGGAGGCACGCCTTTTTCGTTTTGGTGATGGGTCGGTCAGTTGAACAGCGCGGCCAGTGCGAGCGCGGCGGCGGCGACGGCTGTCGAGACGACCAGCATCTTCAGAACCACGTGATGCGGCGTCGTTTCGGCGGAACGGACCTTGTCGGTATCGTAGGTCATTGTCTCCTCCTTGAGTTTGGCTACTTTGTTGAAATGGGGTCCGGCGGCCTTTTGCCCAATCACGTTCCGGTCACCGCCCTGCACAGCTTTGTGCAGCGGGCGAAGGTTCGGGAGGAGGATCTGTTGCAGGCTTTGTCCCGGCGGCGTCTTCGGCTATTGATGAAAAGGTGAGCTTTTTCAGCGGCAGGGGGCCCGGTGCACAGTCTCGATATCAAGCGGGCGCTCTACGAAGTGCTGGAAAATACCGGCAAGCGCAAGGTTGCGTCCGCCATCGTGCGGCATACGCTGGTCTTCCTGATCCTCCTCAACATCGCCTTCGCGGTCCTGGAAACGGTGCCGGAAATCAGGCAGGCCTTCGACACGCATTTTCGAATCATTCAGCTCCTGAGCGGCCTGATCTTCCTCGTCGAATATGTGCTGCGGCTCTATGTGGCCGATCTCCATCCGCCGCTGCGCCGCTACGGTCCGGTGATGTCGCGCCTGCGCTATGCGGTGCAGCCAGACGCGATCATCGATCTCATCGGCGCGCTGCCACTGCTGTTCGTGCTGTTCCTGCCCAATGAGGCGGTCACGATCGTGATCATCCTGCGGCTGTTGCGCTTCCTGAAGCTTGCGCGCTATTCGCCGGCCCTGCGCTCCCTCATTTCCGCCGTCGGCAACGAGCGGCGCGCGCTGATCGGCTCCAGTATGATCATCTTCGGCGTCATTCTTCTGGCGGCAACGGTGATGTATCTGATCGAGCATGACGCGCAGCCGGAGAAGTTCCGCAGCATCCTTCACGGCATCTATTGGGCGATCACAACGGTGACGACAGTCGGTTATGGCGACGTCGTGCCCGTCACCAGCCTTGGCAAGATGATCGCCGGCATTGTCATGCTCATGGGCTACGGGCTGATCGCCCTGCCGGTCGGCATCATCGCCTCGGCCTTCGCGCGCGAGATCCACAGCCGCGACTTCGTCGTCACGTGGTCGATGGTCGCCCGCGTGCCGCTGTTCGAGGACCTTAAGGCAACCGAAATTGCCGAAGTCGCCAAACTGCTGCAGTCGCTGCGCGTCCGCCAGGGCGGCACCATCGCCGAGAAGGGCGATGTCGCCGACAAGATGTATTTCATCTCCGACGGCGAGGTGGAGATCCGGTTGGAGCACGACACGGTTTATCTCGGAGAGGGAAGTTTTTTTGGCGAACTGGCGCTGATAAACCAGACCCGGCGTACGGCAAAGGTCATCGCCTACAGCGAATGCCAGCTCTTGGTGCTGGAGGCTGGAGCGCTCAGGCACCTGATGGACCGGGATGAGGCGCTCGCCAAGAAGATCATGGACGAAGCCCGCGACCGGGTCGCCGCCGGTAAACGGGTTCTTGGAGAGCTTGCGGAAGAGGAGCTGGAACAGGCCGGTGTCTTCGCCTCCTCCGACAATGCCAGCACCGAGCCCGGTCTTTTTCCGGGTGGGGAGACTGATGAGGTTGCCGAGGATGAGGACATGGCAGACCTGGAGCCGGATGCCGATGCGCAGGACAAGGTGAAAGATCCGGACAAATAGAGACATCGTCGGCGTATTTGAGGGTGTAAAACCGGCTTTGCCCACTTCAGCCACCCGAGAGGTGTCCTGTTTGCATAAACCCTTGGAGCCGCCCCTGAAATCGAATTTCCGTAAAGTTGTCATCTCCGTGAAAGCGGAGACCCAGGACACTGCATAGTGTGCGATTTCCACCAGGTGCGCCCGGGAGTCCTGGGTCCCGGCTCTCCGCTGCGCTTCGGCCGGGATTGTTTCATATTTGGCGAGCCAAATCAGCTGCGACTAAGCTGATGAAACACAGACCCTCAATAAGGCGTCAGGCCTTGCGGTAGCTGCACATAGAGCGGATCGCCGTGCCAGAAGGCGTCCGTCGGGCCGACGACAAAATCGACCAGGTTCCAGCGGCCATAGTCGTAACGTAAAAGAACAAAGGAGATCAGCCCGTCCATGTAGTCGGCCTGTGCCGCCAGGGTCGTGTTCGCCAGGTCGATGGCCGCACCGCCGGGACGCTGAGGCGAGACCTGAACAAAGGCCCAGCCGTTGCCGGAGCGCATCCAGTCGACAACAAATTCCACAGGCTTGCCGACGCGGACCTCCAGTAGGGGCCGCACCGCATCCAGCAACTCCTGGCGTTCACCGCTGCCCCTGGCAGGTTCGTGGACGGATTGCGCGGAAGCGCTTAAGCTGAAGGGCGCAAGCAGGAAAATACATAATAAAAAGCCTGCAACTGTCTGAAATCGTGGAAAGAAACCGCTTTCTTCAGAAACTGATTCAATCATGTCCGGCTCCAGTTTTTGCCGCAAATCATTCGCAGGGTTCTATCATGAAAACCATCGGCCTGCTGGGTGGAATGAGCTGGGAAAGCACCGCAATCTACTACCGGCTCCTGAACCAGATGGCGCGTGAGCGGCTCGGCGGCCTGCATTCGGCCAAGTGCCTGCTCTGGTCCGTCGACTTTGCCGAGGTGGAAGCGGCGCAGGCTTCCGGCGACTGGGGCCGGGCAACGGAGCTTATGGTTGCGGCTGCACGAAACCTGGAGCGGGGCGGCGCGGAGTGTCTCGTCATCTGCACCAATACCATGCACAAGATGGCACCGGAGGTCGAGGCGGCCACCGGCTTGCCGCTGATCCATATCGCCGATGCGACAGCGCCCGCGATCAAGGCGGCGAACTGCACCGCACCACTGCTGCTTGCGACCGGCTATACGATGGAGCAGGACTTCTACAAGGGGCACCTCAAGGAGAAACACGGCATCGATGTACGTGTGCCGGAGCCGGAGGACCGGGCGGAGATCCACCGGATCATCTATGAGGAGCTTTGCCGGGGCGAGATCTGGGCCGATTCCAAGCAGACCTTTCTGGAGACCGTCGTCAGGGAGATCGCCAAGGGCGCCGACGGCGTCATCTTCGGCTGCACCGAAATCGGCCTACTGGTGAAACGGGAGGACTTCAGGATCCCCGCCTTCGACACCACGGCCCTGCATGCAGAAGCCGCCCTGGACTTAGCGCTGGGGGATTAGGTGTCCGCATATGGTCGAGGCTAGGTGAAAGTCACCTTCCTCCCTTGTGGGCAGGGCAATCGCAATTGGAATAGGCATGCAGAAAACACCGGCGTCACCCCGGGCGAGCATTGCGAGACCCGGGGCCCACTCGTTTCCAGAGAGTTGGTGAGGGCAGCACGTCTTCAAGAAATGTCGCTCGCTTCGGCAAGTGGCTTTGCGAGTAGGCCCCGGATCTGCGCTTCGCTTGTCCGGGGTGACGCCGTAGCGATCTGTCAAACGCACCGAATGAGGATAGATTTCAAATGCGATTGCCCCGTCTTGCAGAGGTGACAATGCCGTGCGGAGGAGGGCATTTCTTGTCCTGTTTGCTGCTGAGAGAAAATCTCCAGAACAAACAACGCTTCAATCAACCGGCGCTCATCGCCGGCTCCGTCGCAACAAAACTGTCCCGTTCCCTGAACCCGGCCAGCCAGGCGGAGAGCTTCGGGGCGGAGCGCAGAAGCAGGCGGCCTTCTTCGGCCTTTTCGAAGAGGGCCAGCATCGGGGCGGTGTGGCAATCGGCGAGGGTCAACCGGTCTCCCAGCAGAAAGGGGCCGGCGTCCGTGAGCGTTTCGAGTGCTTCGACGATTGTCCGGGCAGGCCCCAGCGCGGAGGCGATCCTGACCTCGTCGGCCGGTGCGCCGTTCCGGGTTTTGGAGGCCCGTTCCACATAGATGTCCCAGACCAGCGTCCGGTAGGCGTGATTGTCGAGGATGGCGAGGATCTGGGCCATCCGGGCTCGAGCCCGCGGGACTTCCGGCTGCAGGTCAGGTCCGTCGAAGGCCTCGTCGATATAGCGCAGGATGGCCGCTGTCTCGTAGAGCGTGAAGCCGTCATGTTTCAGGGCCGGGATCTTGCCAAAGGGCTGCACTGCGAAATAGTGCGACGGCGGACCTCCGGGGGCGAAGACATCTATCGGCACCAGCCGGTAGGGGACGCCTTTTTCGGCAAGGGCCAGCCGGGCGGAGCGCACATATACGGAATAATCGGCACCGAAGAGCTCTATCACAAAGTTCCTCCACTAAGTCGGTCGAGGCGCAAGCGATGGCGGGCGTCTGTCAGGCGCCACAGGCTGGCAAAGGTCGCACCAAGCACGCCGAGCCCAGTGGAGCCGCCAAGGAGAAACATGATCAGGAGCTGGTACTTGACAGCCTCGCGCGGATCTACACCGGAAAGGATCTGGCCGGTCATCATGCCCGGCAGCGAGACGACCCCCGTCGCCGCCATGGCATTGATGATGGGCGTGAATCCGGCTCTGAGCGCCTGGCGGGTGAATGGGCGGGTCGCGACCCAGTAGCTGCGCCCCAGCAACAGTTGCGCCTCGACTTCGCGTTTGCCACGGGCCAGGGCCGTGTGCAGCGTATCGAGGCCGAGGCTGACGCCGGTCATGGTGTTGCCGAGAACCATGCCGAAGAGCGGGAGGGCGTATTGCGGCAGCCAGACTGGATCAGGGCCGATCAATCCGGCAAGGGCGTAGGCGGTTACACTCGTGCCGGCGACCAGCATGGCGGCGGCGCCGAGGCCGGGACCCCAAAGCCCGGTCAGTCGCCGGTCCTGACGGGCCCAGATTTCGCGTCCGGCAAATGCCAGCATCACGCTTGCTGCCAACAGTGTCCACAGCAAGGAACCGGACAGGAAGATCATCTTCAACACAAGCCCAACGAGAATGAGCTGAACGGTCATTCGAAGCGCCGAAACCACAAGCGTGCGCGCCAATCCAAGATCGAGGAGGATGGAAAAGACCGCGTTCAGGATCAGGAACACGGAAGCTGCGACGAGGTCCCAATAGGAGAGCGCCAGATAGCCGGTCACAAGGCCACCTCCGATCTGGTATCGCTGGCGAGCCTGCCACGCTCCATCCGCAGGCACTTGGCGTCGAGCCGTCCTGGCTGCGACGGATCGTGGCTCACAAGGAGGAGGGACAGCCCCTTCGCCAGCAGGCCTTTCAACAGCGTTTCGACCCTTTCGACGGAGGCTGGGTCGAGTGCGGATGTCGGCTCGTCCAGCAACAACACCTGTGGTTCGGTTTCGAGCGCGCGCACCAGCGCGAGCCTCTGGCGCTCACCGCTGGAAAGCCGAGAAACCTGCCAGGGCAGCGCATCGGCGAGGCCGACACTTTCCAGCCGGTCCCTGAGGCCGGGCGACGGAGCAAAATGATCGCCGACCCTCTCCGCCCACCAGCCGCTTTCGGCCGGTACGCAGGCGATCTTGCGCCGCCAGCTTGAAGCCGGCACCGAAGAGCGGTCCATGCCGTTCAAGGCAACCAGGCCGGTATTTTCATCGAGATCCGCGATAGCTCTCAACAACAGTGACTTGCCTGCGCCGGATGGGCCGGCAATCGCGGTGCACATGCCTGGTTCAAGCGTCAGATCGATCGGTCCGATCAGGGGTGTTTTCAACGCGCGTATCGTCAGCACCCCTATTTCTCCTCAGGCATCGAATTTGCATAACCTAGCGCGATGAGGAAAAGGGGACAATCGGCGGGGGATTGTCGATATTGTGGAGCAGTCTGGAAGTGTCCTCAAATAAACAAAACGCCCCGGAGTAACTCCGGAACGCTTGCATCTTCAGGTGCTTGCGGATCGCCTCAAAGATCCGACATGGCCTTTTGCAGGTTCTCGTCGATCTTGTCGAGGAAGCCGGTGGTGGTGAGCCATGCCTGGTCCGGACCGACCAGCAGGGCGAGGTCCTTGGTCATGTGGCCGGATTCCACGGTGTCGATGCAGACCTTTTCCAGCGTCTGGGCGAACCGTGCCAGCTCCTTGTTGCCGTCGAGCTTGGCCCGGTGGGCAAGGCCCCTTGTCCAGGCGAAGATCGAGGCGATGGAGTTGGTGGAGGTGCTTTCGCCCTTCTGGTGCTGGCGATAGTGGCGCGTCACCGTGCCGTGGGCAGCTTCCGCTTCCACCGTCTTGCCGTCCGGTGTCATCAGCACGGAGGTCATCAGGCCGAGCGAGCCGAAGCCCTGCGCCACCGTATCGGACTGGACGTCGCCGTCATAGTTCTTGCAGGCCCAGACATAGCCGCCGGACCACTTCAACGCGGAAGCCACCATGTCATCGATCAGCCGGTGCTCGTACCAGATGCCGGCTTCGGCATACTGGTCCTTGAACTCGGCCTCGTAGATTTCCTGGAAGATGTCCTTGAAGCGGCCGTCATAGGCTTTCAGGATCGTGTTCTTGGTCGAAAGATAGCAGGGAACCTTGCGACCCAGCGCATAGTTCAGCGAGGCACGGGCAAAATCCCGGATAGAGTCGTCGAGATTGTACATGGCCATGGCGACACCGGCGGACGGGGCGTCATAGACCTCGTGCTCGATCACCTTGCCGTCGTCGCCGGTGAAGGTGATGGTCAACTTGCCCTTGCCGGGAAAACGGAAGTCGGTGGCGCGGTACTGGTCGCCGAAGGCATGACGGCCGACGATGATCGGCTGGGTCCAGCCCGGAACCAGACGCGGCACGTTCTGCATGATGATCGGCTCGCGGAAGATCACGCCGCCGAGGATGTTGCGGATGGTGCCGTTGGGCGAACGGTACATGCGCTTCAGGCCGAATTCCTCCACCCGGGCCTCGTCCGGCGTGATGGTGGCGCATTTGACGCCGACGCCATGCTCCTTGATGGCATTGGCCGCATCGACGGTGATCTGATCATCGGTCTCGTCGCGCTTCTGGATCGACAGATCGTAGTAGAGCAGGTCGATGTCGAGATAGGGATGGATCAGCTTGTCCTTGATGAAGGCCCAGATGATGCGGGTCATCTCGTCGCCGTCGAGCTCGACGACCGGGTTGTCGACTTTGATCTTTGCCATGGAAATTCGGCCTCGCAGGTTGGAAAAAGCGGTGTTGGACGAACGGAAATCTGCGGCACCCGTTGTACCGGATTTTCATTGTGTGCGCTTGTATACAATCTTGTGGGGCAGGGCAAGAGGCGGAGTAGCTTTCGCGGTGGCGCTTCGAATTCAGCGTTGCTCCTGGTGCTCCCTGACCGTTTCCGCATGCGGCCGCAACAAATCCGCGACCGATACGGTCTTCAGTTCCGCCTGAAATGTTTCTCGCGCGGCTTCAAGCGCGGCTGACGTTGCCTGGTTGGCAGCCCGTTCCAGGAGGCAGCTCGGGGCGTCGTCGGAGCGGCCGAGGGCGAAGAGCTGGGGCGAGCCGAGGGCGGTGTAGACGTCCGCGAGGGAAATCTCCTCCAGGCTCTTCGCCAGCATCCAGCCGCCGCCATGGCCCTTGCTGGCGACAACGAAGCCAGCCTCGCGCAGGCCCGCCATGGTGCGGCGGACGAGCGACGGGTTGGTGTTCAGCATCTTGCCGATCAACTCGGACGTAACCGGTTCGTCGGTCTGGTCCAGGTGCAACAGCACATGGAGCACCCGGGGCAGGCGGCTGTCGGTGCGCATCTCTTTCTCCGTTTCGCCGAGACTATGCCGGATTCGTTCAAGTGACAAATCGAGATACGTGAGATTGACGTGCCAGGATATGTAACTTAAAAAGTAACAAATTCATTTCGAAGCTCGGGAGAGGCCGATGTCACTGGCGCTGGACGGTACGAATGCGAACAAGGGCAAGGGCAAGGGCAAGGGCAAGCGTTGGGCGGCACTCCTTGCCCTCTACCTTGCCATGTTCATGAATGTGCTCGACGTGTCCGTCGTCAATCTGGCATTGCCGTCCATCCGGCAGGGTCTCGGCGCGACGGAGACAGAGCTGGAATGGGTGATCGTCGTCTATGTGCTCGCCTTTGCCGCCGGTCTGCTGCCCTTCGGACGGTTCGGCGATGTAGCCGGCCGGGACCGGGTGTTCCGCTGGGGTGTTGCCGGGTTCAGCCTCAGTTCGCTGGCCTGCGGTCTTGCGCCCGATATTGCGGTACTGATAACGGCCCGCGCGGTGCAAGGGTTCTTTGCAGCCATGATGGTGCCGCAGGTGCTGGCCATCGTGCATGTGCTCTTTCAGGGGGGCGAGAAGGGCAAGGCCATCGGCCTCTTCGGCTCCGTCAGCGCGCTTGGGGCCGTTGCCGGTCCGCTTGTCGGCGGGGCGGTCGTAGCAGTGGATCTCTTCGGGCTCGGCTGGCGGCCGATTTTCCTGATGAACCTGCCGATCGGCGTGTTCTCGTTTCTGGCTGCCCTGCGCTTCTTGCCGTCTCTTGAAAGCGACAGCCGTGTCCGTCCTGACTGGCCGGGAACGGTGCTGTTTACGCTGGCGGTGCTGGTGCTGGTGTTTCCGCTGGTCGAGGGACGGCGGTTGGGTTGGCCGATCTGGTGCTTCGCGTTGATCGGGGCGGGGGCCGTTCTTGCCGTTCTGTTCTTCCGCCAGCAGCAGCGGAACGCGCGGCGAGGGCGGGCCCAGCTGCTGCCGGTTTCGCTGACGCGGGACAGGGTATTCGTCTCCGGTCTTGTCTTTCTCCCCCTGTTCTTTTCCTGCCTGATGGGTCTGTTCTTCATGCTTGCCGTGCTGCTCCAGTCCGGTCTTGGCCTCAGCCCGATGACGGCCGGACTGACGCTGGCGCCGCATCCGGCCGGTGTCATCCTCGCTTCAGTGCTGACGGGGCGCTTGGGCGGGCGCTGGCTGGCGCAGCGGCTTGCCATCGCGGCTCTGATTGTTCTTGGCGGCTTGATCGCTGTCCGCCTTGCGCTCTCGGGAGGCGCAGCACCAGTGGCATTGATGCTGCCGTTGCTGGTGGTCGGGCTCGGCACGGGCACGGCCATTCCGGCGCTGTTTCAACTTGTCCTGTCGCGGGTCGCCCCCACGGATGCCGGCGCAGGCTCCGGTGCCCTTCAGGCGTTTCAGCAGGTGGGCATGGCTCTCGGCGTTGCGATCCAGGGGCAGATCTTCTTCCAGGGACTTGGTCTTGAGGCTGGTGAGCCGGCCTATGTTGGGGCGGCCATGGCGACGCTGCTTTACCCGATCGGCGTCTGCGGCCTGCTCGCTGTTCTGTGCCTCATATTCGTCGTTCGCTTCAGTGCGGGTCGCACTGAAAGTTCAGCTTAACCTGGACGGCAGCTTCCGTCTCTTTCTTCCGGGGTGACCGGTTTGGCGGCAAAGGCCGGTGAAAGTTCGGAAAATTCCTCAAGGGAACATGGCTTAATACGAAAAAATAACGATGATAATATTTCGTTTGTCGGCGGGGAAAGATCAGGTTTTAGGAAAATTTCCATAAAGCACTGTCTTTCTACTATTGCGTTTATTGTTTGTTGAGGGCGCGCCGAAACACTGAGGGTTCGGGGCTCGCAGAAGCCGGGCCTGTCGAAGCCGGTGACTGAGGAGCCTTCGGCGTGCTCATTTCGGTTCGTTCTTGGTTTTTCCGCCTGTACAAGCGTGTCTTCATACGGGCGACGCTCTATGGTGTGTGCGGTCTGTTCGTGTTCTCGCTAGTGCTGGTCGGCATCGACTACTACACACAGCTGGACAAGATCGGCGACCGCCTGGCACGTACGGCCTATGACCGGGCGATGTTCGTCACCAACATTGCGGCGCGCGAGATCGAGCACAAGAATTACGGCGAAGTCGAACGGCTTCTGAATGCGATTGCCGGTGACAAATACATCATCGCCGCCAAGGCCTACAGCCGGTTCGGGCAGGAGTTTGCCAGCGACTTCACCTCCAAGGAACCGTCCAGCGCAGAGAAATTCAACGAAAACGCGCTCGTTGCGGCCCAGCAGCGCCAGCCCCAGTACCGGGAAACCGCCGCCACGATCGAGTATATCCTGCCGGTATTCCATGGCGGCGACGCCGTCGGCAGTGTTCTGGTGCGCATTTCCAAGCACGAGATGGCTGGCGTCTTGCGTGCCTCGATCTACCAGGTGGCGCTGGTTCTGGGCTTGCTGCTGCTGGCCTTCGTGCCGGTGCTGGCCTTCCTGATGTATAGGGCGACGGCCGGTGTCAGCCGCGTCACCCAGGCGGCCAACGAAGCCGCGGCAGGGTTCCTGGACTGCAATCTGGAAACCGACGCGCCGGGGGAAGTCGGCGAGTTGCAGTCCGCTTTCCGCGACATGATGGTCAAGCTGCGCGAGAACATTGTCCGGATCGAGGAGCTGGCCTATACCGACGCAATTACCGGGCTGCCCAACCGCGCCAAGCTCGACAATCTGGCCCTGACCCACATTGACCTCAAGCCGAATGGCAAGGGCAGCGTGATCTATATCGGGCTCGACCGGTTCAAGCTGATCAACGATCTGCACGGCCATGCGGTCGGCGACAAGCTTCTGCGTCTGATCTCGCATCGCCTGGCGCGGATCATCGAGGAGATGGCGGGGCCGATGACGTCCAGACCGCCCTGTGTGGCGCGGTTTTCGGGTGACGAATTCGTGGTGCTTCTGCCCGGGCTTTCGGATCCGCAGGCGCTCGATAGCCTGGTGAAGATCGTCGTCGCGCGCCTTGGAGGATCGCACCGGATCGGGCGCCTGTCCCTGTCGATCACCATTAGCGCCGGCGTTGCGCGCTATCCCGAGCACGGGCGCACTTCGGAAGAAGTGCTGCGCAACGCCAACATGGCGATGTATGAGGCCAAGGCAGCCGGCCGCGGCCGGTCGGTCATCTATAACGACCGCATCCGCGAGCGGATGACGGAACGCGAGCAGATCCGCAACCGGCTTCAGACCGCGTTGAAGGAGCGTTCCCTGTCGGTGCACTACCAGCCCAAGGTGGATATTTCCTCCGGCAAGATCGTCGGCTCGGAAGCGCTGCTGCGCTGGAACGATGCGGAACTGGGAATAGTGCCCCCTTGCAAGTTCATCCCGGTGGCAGAGGAATGCGGCCTGATCGTGCCGATCGGCGAGTTCGTTCTGGCTTCTGCGCTGAAGGATATGAAGCAGCTGAACGACCGCAACGCGGACGTATCGATCGCCGTCAATGTGGCGCCGGCCCAGTTACAGTCCCCCGGATTTTCCGAGCGCGTGCTCGGCATAATCGCCGAAAGCGGGTTCTCCACCGACAAGCTTGAGCTGGAGGTGACCGAGTCGAGCCTAGTCGACTATTCGCAGACCCTTCTGGACAGGATCATGCCGATCAAGAAGGAGGGCGTGAGATTTGCCATCGACGATTTCGGCACCGGCTATTCCTCCCTGCACAGTCTGGCGAGCATGCCTTTCGACACGCTCAAGATCGACCGATCCTTCATCATGGATATCGACGACAGCGAGGACCGGCGCACCATCGTCGAGCTGATCCTGTCGCTGGCCCGCCAGCTGCACCTGAGCACGGTTTCGGAAGGTGTCGAGACCCAGTTGCAGATGGACTATATCAACCTGTGGGGCGGAACCCTCGGCCAGGGGTACCTGTGGAGCCCGGCGGTGCCATTCAGCGACTTCTCCAGGATGGTCCTGGAAGAAACCTCGGGGCATATTGGGCAAGCCGCTGTGGCTGAATTCAGCCGCAAGGCCGCGTCCTGATACGGCAGCGGATTTGGGGATGCCTGCCGAGCCACTCAGCGCCGGATATTCATCAGACCGTCAAACAAGGCATCCTGCGAACCCTGCGAGAGACAATCGACGGTCAGCGCGGCGTCGAAGCCGGCCCTGTCCGCCGCACCGACAGGCGTTTCGGCAAGTTCCTGCAGAATATCGTTGCCAAGTTTCAGGAGCGCGGGCCGCACCTCCTCGACAAGGTCCGGTACGTTGTCCGGCCGGGCGGCGCCGCCGTCCCAGCGGCTGATCCAGCAGGACTGGATATCCTTGGCGGCATCGATCTGAGCCTGAAAGAACAGCGTGACGCTGTCCGCGGAAAGGCCGACTTCTTCGGCCTGCTTGCGGGCGGCTTCAAGAACAACCTTCTCCCGTTCCAGATCCTCGACGGGACTGTTGTTGTCGACCTTCCAAGCGGCGACGGCCTGCATATAGGACAGGCGGTCGTTCACGGCCTCGAAGAGGTTCTCGGTAGAGGCCTTGCCGCTGTTGGTGGCGGCGAGGGAAGCCGTCAGCAGGGCGGCGGCAAAGAGGACGGCTTTCGCCGGACGGGCAAGGGGAATCGGTGTCATCATCCGTGCAGGGTTCCACAGCGCCCGGTGCCAGGCAAGAGCGGGCGTGCAACAAGGGTGTGTTTCAACCCAGCGCTGTCTATCTGCGTTCAACCGACCGGCTGATTTCGGTGATGATGCCGAAGGCCACGGCCGCCATGATCTTCATCAGGCCGCTGTCGATTGCCTGCTCGCGGGTATGGGTTCCGAGGAAAAACCCGGGATGCGGTTCGATGATGAGTCCCATGGACACGCCGGCCGCTAGGGCAACCTGCATGCATCCAAGGAAAAAGACCACCCCAGCGATAAACGTTCCCAACTTCGTAAAGGGCATTGCGACGTCTCTCGATGCGTTTCTATACGGTCGAGGTTACCTTTGGTTATGGTTTCTGCAAGTAAAAACCCCAATTACCCTAAATATGGAAAACTTTAATAAAAGATATTTTCGATTTGTTTTTACTTTTTCTGTTTCATCTTGCGAAAACTCATAAATCAAGATGGCCTGTCTGTGTTGTTTCATTTCGTTTGTCGTGATCGGCAATCATCCTTTCAATTGTTGCCGCGACAAGTCGACGTAACATTTGGTGCTGTCAATTCGAAAAGGAGGCCGGACAGGGGTCTGTCCGGCCTGCCGGTATCATAGGGCAGTTGCCGCGGTGGAGCGGATCTTTTTCCAGTTGGCATCGGCCTTGGTGATGGTCCCGGCCGGATCTTTCTGGAATTCGCGGAAGATGTCTTCGTTGAGGAAGAGGTACAGTTTGTCGTTCAAGACCGCAGCAAATTGCGGGTCGCCGTCGAACTTCTTGCCGACCGATACACCGAAGGTGCAGAAGCTGCCGTTTTGAGGCAGGTAGGTATCGGGATGCGCTGCGAATGCGTCCATCGCTTCCTGCGAGGCGAAGTAATAGGCGACGCCGTCATGTACCGCCGTATATTTTGCCGTGCCGTCGATCCGGTTTCCAAGGTTCACGAATGCGACCGGGTCGACGCCATGCAGGCCGAGGGGGCTGCCGGCAGCCGTCAGGCCGCTCGATGTGTTGTATTCATCAGCGGCGAGGGCCGGGGCGGACAGAGCGGCAAGAGCGAAGAGCGTTGCGGTGGCAAGGGTTTTCATCGAAGTCATTCGTTTCTCCTGAAGAGATGATTTTGGACTGTGACCGGAGGTGTTCCGGTGGTGTTACCTTGCGTCCGTGGATGCGGTTTCTCCATGCTCCGTCGTTCGTTCTGATTTGCAGATCGTCCGGGCCTAGGCGCAAAAAAACACCGGCTGATGTGCCGGTGTCTTGTTCTTCAGCTTTGTTTCAGTGTGGGCTTCAGGCGGCGTGAGCAACTGCCTCTTCCGGCTTGTGAAGGCTGACGACCGTCAGGACGGCCAGACCGTTGGCAAGATAATAGGCGAAGTCCAGGCCGGTGAACCCGAGCACGAAGGGAGCGGCGAGGAACACTAGTCCGACAGCGAGATCGACCGCGAGATGGACGGAATAGGGCAGGACGCGAATTATCCCGGTGTGATGATCGGTCAGGATGGTCAAGGCGAGGGCCGCGAAGCCGGTCAGGAAAGACAGCCAGAAGGCGATCGGGTTCGACTGGCCGAGCCCCAGCAGAAACGGCAGGGTGATGAGGCCGAATGCGACAGGATAGTCGAGATAGGCATGCATGGTCTTGGTGACAAAGCGGACAGACATCTTCAAATGCTCCAGGTTGAGTGTGTTCTGGGCGGGTGCCCGGAACCAAAGATGTTGGCCGCAGCCAGTTTGATCCATGTATGAAAGTCCCTCAGAATTGACTGATCGTCCGGAAGGCTTGCGTTTTTATAGGGGGGGACAAAAATGGCATCCTGGGACAAACCGGATAGCCATTGATGAGACACGACGCCCTGACACAGATCCTGGATGCGCTGAAGCTGCGCGGATCGGTTTATTTCCACACCAGCTTCTCTCCGCCCTGGGCGGTGCGGGTTCCGGATTTCGGCAACGTCGCGCGCTTCCACATGGCTATGCGCGGCAACTGCTGGCTGGCGGTAGAAGGGCTTGAAAAACCGCTCTTTCTCTCGACAGGAGATCTCGCGGTCATTCCGCATGGTGCCGCCCACGTTCTCAGCGATGAGCCGGGGCGAGTGGCGGCGGATGTCGATGACGTCGTCAGGCAATCCGGATATGCCGGGGAGGGGGCGCTCTATTATGGCGGGCCTGAAGAAGACCAGGCCTGCAAGCTCTTTTGCGGTCATTTCGAATTTGAGGAAGGCTCCGTTCACCCGCTGCTGGATTCCTTGCCTGCTGTTATTCAGATACCCAACACCCAGACCATGAACGCCTTCTGGCTGGATGCGGTGATGCGGTTCGTCGCCAGCGAAGTGCGGGCCGGTCAGCCCGGCTCGGAGGCGATCGTCCACCGGCTGACGGAAATCATTTTCATCCAGGTGGTGCGGACCTTTGTCGATCGGGAGGGAGACAGGGCCGGGTGCCTCGCGGCTGTTCTGAACCCGAAGCTCGGGCGCAGCATGTCGAAGATCCATCTGGCGCCGGAAAGACCCTGGACCGTGGAGAGCCTTGCGCGCGAGGCCGGCATGTCCCGGACGGTCTTTGCCGACCGGTTCACGTCCCTCGTCGGCATGCCGCCGCTTGCCTATGTCACCCACTGGCGCATGGAGCGGGCCCGCCGTGAGATCCGGGAAACCGATCTGCCGCTGATCGATATCGCGGAGACGGTCGGCTACAGTTCGGAAGCCGCGTTCAATCGCGCCTTCAAGCGGCAGTTCAACCAGACGCCGGGCCAAGTCCGCCGTCAGGCTGCGGGATCTGTATAAAGAAGGGATGAAGTTCAGGCCAGATAGGCGGGAAGATCCGCGGCGCTTTCCAGGACGGCGTCCGCCATGTGCTCCAGGTCGTGCCGATGGCTGGTACCGGACAGGACGCCGATGGCAAGGCCGGCACCGGCAGAGCGCGCCATTTCCAGATCATGGGTATTGTCGCCGATGACCGCGATCTCCGAGGGCAACATCCCGAGCGCCGCGGCGAAGCCGTGGACCATGCCCGGTTCCGGCTTCGGGCCGTGTCCGGTGTCGTAACCGGTGACGAAGGCGAATTTCGGTGCGAGGCCCGATCCTTCCAGAAAGGCGCGGATCGCCGCCTCGCTGTCGCTGCTGGCCACCCCGAGCGTGAACCCTTGTGTGCTCAAGGTTTCCACCGATTGCGCAATTCCGGGCAGGGCGGGGGCATCATGCATGTGGCCTATGAAGATGCGGTCGAGTTCTGCCGCAAGAATGGAAGGCGCGAAAGCGGCCCCGGCCGCAACCCAGGCTACCGCGATCTCTTCGGAATTGCCGGCGGCAAGCAGCGAGCCGGCTTTAGAAATCCGGGTTTCAAGGTTCATGCCGGTTGCTTCAAGGAACCTGTCAGCCGTGTCCCGGTCGCCTCGGGCGGCAAAAAGGGCTGCCGCCGCGTAGGCGGGCGCCCAGGCTGCGTTGAAATCGAGCAGCGTGCCGTCCTTGTCGAAGAGAACTGCCTTGATCCCGGCTCTCATGCCTATCTTTCTCCGTCCGGCAGAAGGTTGGACCGCAACCGGTTCAGTGCGGCCTTCAGGTCGCCAAAGGCCTCGCCGGAGAGGCCTGAGGCCTCCGCAACACAGCCTGGTATATCCCTTGCCTTGTCGTGCAAGGCCTTGCCCTCTGCAGTCAGCGTGACATTGACCACGCGCTGGTCGGTCAGGTCACGGACCCTGGAGACAAGCCCCATGGCTTCCAGCCTTTTGATCATCGGCGTCAGCGTGTTGTACTCCAGACTTAGTGCCTCGCCGATTTCCTTCACCGTCCGCTCGTCCCGACGCCAGAGCAGCGTCATGACAAGATATTGCGGATAGGTGAGGCCGATCCCGTCCAGAAGCGACCTGTAGAGTTGGTTGAACGCCAGATTGGCCTCATAGATCGCGAAGCACAGAAAGTCGTCGAGATCCGATCCGGACGAGCCGGATCGCTGGTCCGGCGCAGGCGGGCGTTTGGTCTTGGGGCTGGTGCTGTCTGACATGATCCGTTCCTAAGCAGCATTTTTTTTGTTGGCAAGCATTGACGTCCTGGCTTGATGCATCCATATAGCTCGTACACGATTAAATCGTGCGCGATATAAATGGAGGCGATCTGATGGAAATCAAGATCAGCGGGCCGGACCTGGACCGCCGTCAGACCCTGATCGGGGGCGGGCTCATCGGTCTCGGACTGGCACTGGCGCCGCGACTGTCCGCGGCAAGTGAGTTACTGCAACAGGAGAATTTGAAAATGACGACGTTCACCACATCCGACGGGACGGAAATCTTCTACAAGGACTGGGGCCAGGGACAGCCGATCGTTTTCTCGCACGGCTGGCCGCTGTCAGCCGATGCCTGGGACGCGCAGATGCTCTTCTTCGGCCAGAACGGCTTCCGGGTCATCGCCCATGACCGCCGGGGTCACGGCCGCTCGGCCCAGCCCTGGGACGGCAACAACATGGACCGCTACGCGGACGACCTGGCCGAGCTGATCGAAGAGCTCGACCTGCGTGACGTCATCCTGATCGGCCATTCCACGGGCGGCGGTGAGGTCTCCCACTATGTCGGCCGGCACGGGAACGACCGTGTCGCCAAGGTCGTCCTGGTCGGCGCGGTACCGCCCTTGATGCTCAAGACGGCGGATAATCCGGACGGGACACCGATGGAGGTCTTCGACGGCATCCGCCAGGGCACGGCCTATAACCGTTCGCAGTTCTTCAAGGATCTGACGGTGCCCTTCTACGGCTTCAACCGCGAGGGTGTCGAGACCAACGAAGGCCTTCAGCAAAGCTTCTGGCTGCAGGGCATGGCCGGCGGCATCAAGGGCCAATACGACTGTATTCGCGAGTTCTCTGAAGTCGACTACACGGATGATTTGAAGGCCATCAAGGTGCCGACGCTGATCATCCATGGTGGCGACGACCAGATCGTGCCGATCAAGGCCTCGGCCCATCGGGCTGCGGAAATCGTCGCCGATGCGACCTTGAAGATCTATCCGGACGGCGGTCACGGCCTGGCGCAGCTGCAGGCGGAAGAGTTCAACAGGGACGTGCTGGCGTTCATTAGGGGATAGGCGGACATCGCCAACAAGGGGGCGGCTTGGGCTGCCCCTTTTGTTGTGAGGAATTCAGGTCAGGTCGAGTGCTTTTTTTCCACGAAGCCGCGAGGCCGGAAGTGCTATCCGATCCAATTTTCTGACGCCGGGTTTCGGGCGGTCGGAGGTGAGGGTGAACCACATCTGACGCTGCGACATGGTATCCACCGAGCCGACGAGAGACAGGTCAACTCCATCGATTTCCATGCCTTCGGGAGACATAAGGCAGGTGTAGTCCGAATACGTGAACCGGACGGAACAGTTGCGGGTTGCCGCCCAGTCTGCAAGGGATGCCATCATGAGGAACGGTTCCGAAGGTGCGCCGAAAGAAACACCGCCCTTGGGGAACCAGCTTTTCGAGGAGTCGATCACCGCCGAAGCCATCATGAACGGGCAAATTCCGATAACGCCGAACCCTTCGTCCTTACGAGGCTTAAGGCTCTCCGGTCCGTGATGGGCGATAGCAACGAGATAATTGATGAGCCGTGCCACTCCATCAAAGTTCCGGTCCTCCAACCAGAGGGCCGACCAGGCACCTGTTTCAGCAAGCAGCCTGTTGTAGCCGAAGCTGAGCATGGAATTGCGAAGGATGACTTCGCATCTCTTTCGCGAGACTTCAACGGAGTTCATTTCCGGACGCTCTTTTTACAACAAGCAGCAGGAACGTCATGAAGCCGTAGACCCCGGCCATGCCGACAATTCGGAAGCCGGCGGGGACAATCATGTTGCCGGTAAACAGCTGGCTGCTGATGAGATGGAAACTTGTGTCGACGAATGTACCGCAGACACCAATTCCTGCGCACACCAAAAGCCGGGTGTCCACAAGGACACGGTCATAAACGAGCGGGCCAGGGAACCTTCCCAAACGCGCCTGCACCCCTCTTGTCGTTGCCAGGAACAGAGCCAGGAAGAAGGCTGCCATGTTCAGGGCAAAACCGATGTTCTTGCCGACGCCTGCTCCCAGACCGCTCAAGTCCACTGTCCTGGAAACAACGTAGAAAAGCGAAAAACCCGTAGCAATCGCAAGTGCATAGGAGACGAAGAACACGGCGATGATTCTGAGATGCATGAAGAGCACCCACCTTATGTTTATGATTTGTTCTTTCATTTAGTTTCACAATGCACTAATTGCAACTAAAATTGTTGCAACTGAAAGCCGATAGCGATGATCGGTTGTCGCACCGGTCAGCGCTCAATTGATGCCAAATTGTTGCATGCGGGCAACGAATACGCACACCAACCCAGAGAAAAGGCGGCCCGAAGACCGCCTTTTCAATTCTGCTGCTGACCGGAAGGTTCAGCCGATGATGCCGTTCAGCGTTGCGCTCGGGCGCATCACCGCGTTCACCTTGTCCTGCGGGGCGTGATAGTAGCCACCGGTTTCGGCCGGGGAGCCCTGGACGCCGTTGAGTTCGGCAACGATGGCCGTCTCGTTGGTTGCAAGGGCTTCCGCGATCGGCGCGAAATGCGCCTTCAGCTCGGCGTCCTTGTCCTGGGCGGCAAGAGCCTCGGCCCAATAGAGCGCGATGTAGAAGTGGCTGCCGCGGTTGTCGAGTTCGCCGACCTTGCGGGCCGGGGACTTGTCGTTGTCGAGCAGCTTCTCGATGGCCTTGTCGAGCGCGTCGGCCAGGACCTGGGCCTTGGCGTTGGACTTGACGTTGGCCAGATGCTCCAGCGACGCACCGAGGGCGCAGAATTCACCGAGGCTGTCCCAGCGCAGGTAATTCTCTTCCATCAGCTGCTGAACGTGCTTCGGGGCGGAGCCGCCGGCGCCGGTCTCGAACAGGCCGCCTCCGTTCATCAGCGGCACGATGGAGAGCATCTTGGCCGAGGTGCCGACTTCCAGGATCGGATAGAGGTCCGTCAGGTAGTCGCGCAGCACGTTGCCGGTGATGGAGATCGTGTCCTCTCCGCGCGCGATGCGCTCGGTGGAGTACCGGGCGGCATCGGTCGGAGCCATGATCTGCAGGTCGAGGCCGGTCGTGTCGTGGTCCGGCAGATAGGCTTCCACCTTCTTGATCAGCTCCGCATCATGAGCGCGGGTCTTGTCCAGCCAGAAGACGCCCGGCATGCCGGAGAGGCGGGAGCGGGTGACGCCGAGTTTGACCCAGTCGCGGATCGGCGCGTCCTTGGTGCGGCAGGCGCGCCAGATGTCGCCGCCTTCGACGGCATGTTCCAGAAGCGTTTCGCCGCTCGCGGAAACGACGCGGATGGAGCCGTCGCTTGGTGCCTTGAAGGTCTGCGGGTGAGAGCCGTATTCCTCGGCCTTCTGGGCCATCAGGCCGACATTCGGTACCGTGCCCATCTTGGCCGGATCGAGTGCGCCATTCTCGCGGCAGAAGTCGATGACGGCGGAATAGACACCGGCATAGGAGGAGTCCGGGATCACGCACTTCGCGTCATGTTCCTTGCCATCCGGGCCCCAGCCCTTGCCGCCGGCGCGGATCAGGGCCGGCATCGAGGCGTCGATGATGACGTCGGAGGAAACGTGCAGGTTGGTGATGCCCTTGTCGGAGTTCACCATGTACATGGCCGGACCGTTGTCGAGCGCTGCCTTGATGTCTGCATTGATTTCGCTTGCCTGGTCGGCCGGCAGGCTCGCGACCTTGGCTTCCAGATCACCGATGCCGAGATCCGGGTTGACGCCGAGTTCAGCGAAGGTGGCAGCGTGCTTTGCGAAGACATCTTTCAGGAAGGTCTTGACGCAATGGCCGAAGATGATCGGGTCGGAGACCTTCATCATGGTGGCCTTCATATGCAGCGAGAACAGAACGTCCTGGTTCTTGGCATCCTGGATTTCATGCTCCAGGAAGTCGGCAAGGGCCTTGACGCTCATGTAGGTGGAGTCGATGACGTCGCCTTCCTCAAGCGGCCAGTCGGCCTTCAGGATGGAGCTGCTGCCGTCCTGGCCGGCGAATTCGATCCTGGCGGTGCCGGCCTGCGCGGCGGCGATCGTCACGGACTTCTCGTTGGAGCGGAAGTCGCTCTCGCCCATGGTGGCGACGTGGGTCTTGGAGGAGGGCAGCCAGGCACCCATGCGGTGCGGGTTCTTCTTGGCGTATTCCTTAACCGCCTTCGGCGCACGTCGGTCGGAATTGCCTTCGCGCAGCACCGGGTTCACAGCGGAGCCCTTGATGGCGTCATACTTGGACTTGACGGTCTTTTCCTCGTCCGTCTTCGGCTCGGCCGGATAGTCGGGCAGCTTATAACCCTGCGCCTGCAGTTCCTTGATGGCCGCGTTCAGCTGCGGCTGCGAGGCGGAGATGTTCGGGAGCTTGATGACGTTCGCGTCCGGATGGGTCACCAGTTCGCCGAGTACGGCCAGATCGTCAGACTGCTTCTGGGCGTCGGTCAGGTATTCCGGGAAATTCGCCAGGATACGGCCGGCGAGCGAGATGTCCTTGGTGCCGATAGTCAGCCCGGCAGCCTTGGTGAAGGAGCGGATGATCGGCAGGAACGAGGCGCTTGCCAGTTCCGGTGCTTCGTCGACCTTGGTGTAGATAATGTCGGCCATGGCTCTCACATTTCCCGAGTTTCGAAGTGTGGACGGTCGGGGCGGCGGAGCCTCCCCGGAGGATTTTCGCAATGCGTATACAATTGTACGCAATCAATTGAAAGCCCTTCGGAAGGCGAAGGGCGGCAAGTTGAGGCAAGTTCTAGCAAACGGGCGGGAAAAGGCAATTGGGGAGGGGTGGGAAGCCGGGAGGAACTCTGCGGCTGCCCAACTGGTGCAGGATTGTTGAAACTGGCCCGGAACGGTCGCTGAGATAGCTTGCGGGTAAAGCGAAAATCTCGTCGTTCAGGCGGACGCCCGCAACAAATACCCTTGCAGACCTTCGATGCTGACCGGCTTGCTGAAAGCGTAGCCTTGCACGTAATTCACGCCAACGGATCTGAGAAGGTGGATGTCTTCGCGGGATTCCACGCCTTCGGCCAGGCATTCGATGCCGAGTCCCCGGGCCATTTCAACGATTGCCTTGACCAGCTGCAGCTGCTCCGGATGCTTGGCGATGGGTGAAATCAGGGCCCTGTCGATCTTGATCAGGTCGGGTTTCAGGCGTGTGAGCGCGACAATCGAAGCGTGGCCGGTGCCGAAATCGTCAATCTCGATCTGAATTCCGTTTTCCCGCATCGCCTTGACGGCTTCGATCTCCTCGGAGTTGAGATTGTCGAAAAAGACGGATTCGACAAGCTCGAACGCGATGTCCGCCCGTACCTTTTGCAAGTGGGTCAAAGAGGGGATCAGACCAGGGTCGGACAGTCGCTGAAAGCTGACGTTGAAGCTGACTTTCGGCAGGTGGAACCCTGCATGTTCCAGTGCGGCGACACGCTCAAGAGCGCGTGTCAGGATATGTTCGTCAAGAACAGCCGCCTTCCCGGTCACGTTGACGGCATTCAGGAATTCCGCCGGACCCAGGACACCCCGTTCGGGATGAAGCCAGCGCGCGAGCACTTCGACACCGACGATAGCGCCGGTCAGGCAGTCGTGCTGGGTCTGGAAATAGGGTTCGAATTCGCCATTTTCGAGCGCCCGCACGATCTCGTCGGCAGCGTGGTGGAGGGTCTGCGCGTCCGTCTTCATTCGCGGACTGAAGGTGAGCGCGCGGTTCTTTCCCGCTTTCTTGGCTTCGTAAAGGGCAATGTCTGCATCGATCATCATGGTGTCGAGCCGGCCACCGCTCAGCATCGAATTTGTTATCCCGGTGGAGGCTCCGACACGCAGCGGGGGGCTGGCAACCGGGTGTGCCCGCTGGGTCCAGCTTTCCAGCCTGCTTACGAATTTCCGTTCCTCCAGGGGATCGATCGCTGGCGATACCACGACGAATTCGTCGCCGCCGATGCGGCTGATTACCGAATTCTGGGGGGCGATCGATCTGAGCAGTTCTGCAACCAGTACCAACAACCTGTCGCCTGCTGCGTGTCCCGCCGTGTCGTTGATGCCCTTGAAGCCGTCCAGGTCCAGCTGAAAGAGCGTGACGTCCGACCTCGCCCCACCGGTGCCGACAAGTTCCTCGAAGCTTTGACGCAATCCGCGCCTGTTCAAAAGCCCTGTCAGATCGTCATGGATGGAGCGATGCTGCGCCTCGATCTTCAGTCTTTCCATGTTATCCAGGAAACGTTTGAGCATGACGGCAATGAAAATACCGCCGATGCAATTGACCGTCCCGAGCGAGTAGTGGTTCAAGAGATGCCACCAGGCATAATCCGAACTCGGCCAGACAAGCTCCGGGTAAAGCACCGTCAGGATCGAATGATGGGCGAGCGCGGCAATCGTGGTCATCAGCACTGACCGCCAGCACACATAGGCAAGAATGATCGACGTGTTGATGAAGTACAGCATGTGCACTTCGAGCATGTACTCGCCGCCGTGAATGTCGGAGGCGACGTAGAGGCCGAACATCCAGGTCGAGTTGATGGCGACCGTCATCGTCAGACGCGTTGAAAGTCCGGCGGGATCTCGCAGGACCGCGAGTGTGGAAATGACCCCGATCAGCGTCAACGGCAGGGCGACATAAAGGGTTGAGCCACTTGTCCAGTAGGTCGCAAGAACAGGAACCGCGGCCGATATCCAGAAGTACCACAGCAGGATCCGGCTGACGGACTGCCGCAGCCGTCTCACGTTTTCACCCGGGGTATCGACCCAGATATCCTTGAAGAGAGTGGGTGTCATGAGCGTGATTTCGCCTCGCTCAAGCTTGCATGAGACTGGTCAGCTCCGCAAAGCCTGGCGAAATTCGCGTTCATGAGAATGAGGCCGGAAGCCGACTTCAGGTGTGCAGCGGCGCTTTCCGACTGCGGTACAACCACGACCATCCAGCCGTAAGGGCCGGGAGCGGCGATGGAAGCGCCCGTTCCGGCAATCGTGCCAAAGCTTTGCTTCTCGGACCACCAGGGCGGAAAAACCGCAACGGAAAGCATGTCCTTTTCGCCGGCATTCTTTGTCACCAGCATGCCTATGCTGGTTGCAAGGGCTATGAGCAAAAGCGACAGGGCCGGCAAGTAGGGTTTCATGACCTCAAAACGTTTGTTTGTCAGGAACTTGACTTAACTCTACGGGAAAATGCTTACACATAAATTTTTATGACGGGTAAATTTGTGGTGTCGGATTCATTCGAATTTTTCAACAGGTGATTGTATTTCCGACGAACTATCGTCACTTCTTGCGAGGGGAAACGGGTGCGTGCCGGGACACTGGCCGTTCCATTCCGGCAAACTGTGAAGCTGGATGAGCCTTGCGGAAATCCCCCTGAAGCTGCTTCCCATTTTGGCGAAGAAACGCTAAATCCCCGCCTCATGAGCAAGAATGCACACATCAGAGAAGAAGCCCGTGCAGTAACGGCAAGGCCGCCGGCGGTGATCCTGTGCGAGCCGCAGCTGGGTGAGAACATCGGCACGGCCGCGCGCGCCATGGCCAATTTCGGCCTTGTGGATCTCCGGATCGTCAATCCGCGCGACGGCTGGCCGAGTGAAAAGGCCCGGGCTGCCGCCAGCCGGGCAGACCATGTCATCGACAAGGTCCAGGTGTTCGACAGCGTCGAGGCGGCCATCGCCGACCTGCAATTCGTCTTCGCCACCACGGCCCGCTCGCGCGAAGTGCCCAAGCCTGTGCGCGGTCCGGACGAAGCGGCGAAGAAGTCCGTCGAGCTCGGCGAAAAGGGGGCTGCGACCGGCTATCTTTTCGGCCGTGAGCGCTGGGGCCTCAACAACGAGGAAGTGGCGCTCGCCGACGAGATCGTCACGCTGCCGGTCGACCCGGATTTTGCCTCGCTGAACATCGCCCAGGCGGTGCTGGTCTGCGCTTATGAATGGCGCAAGACGGCGACTTCCGGCGCATTGCCCTTCGTCCTGTCTGAAGAAGAACATCCGCCGGCAAAAAAGGACGACGTGCTGCGGTTCTTCGAGCATCTGGAAGGGGCTCTCGACAAGGCGACCTTCTTCCGCCCGCCGGAGCGCCGCCCGCATATGGTGCGCACGCTGCGCAACATCTTCCAGAAGGCGGAACTGACAGACCAGGAAGTGCGCGCGCTGCGCGGTGTCGTAGCTTCGCTCGAAAAGCGAGAGACCCGGCCGCGCAAAGACCATGGAGATGGCGGCGAGGAATAGAACTTCAGGTCCGTCATATTTCGACCGCCCTGTGCCGATTTAACCTCTCCCGTTGGGAGAGGTCGGAGCAAAGCACCGGGTGAGGGGGCAGACTTTGCGTGGATACGGACAGGTTTGCTCCCTCACCCTAACCCTCTCCCAGTGGGAGAGGGGACAGGCAGTCCCTTTTGGAGTGGTTTGCTTGTTCGTCCAGCCAAGTCTGGCGACAGGGAGGCGGAAGGCGTGTGATGGCGGATGACGGGCCGGTTCTCTTTTTCGATTCAGGTCTCGGCGGGCTCACGGTGCTGCGCGAGGCGCGGTATCTGTTGCCTTATGAGCCGCTCCTCTATGTGGCGGACGACGCCGCCTTTCCCATCGGACGCTGGCCGGAGGCAGACCTGAAGGCACGCCTGCTCGCCCTCTTCGACGAGCTGATCGCCGAGCACAGGCCGAAGGCAATCGTCATTGCCTGCAATACGGCCTTTACGCTTGTGGGCGATGCCCTGCGCAAGGCCCATCCGCAGGTGCCCTTCGTCGGCACGGTGCCTGCCATCAAACCGGCGGCAGAGCGTACGTCCTCAGGCCTCATCTCGGTGCTGGCAACACCCGGCACGGTACGCCGGACCTATACGAGAAGCCTTATCGACAGCTTCGCCAGCCAGTGCCATGTGCGTCTCGTCGGGTCGGATCTCCTTGCGGAACTCGCCGAAAAGCATCTGCGCGGCGAAGCGGTGCCGGACGAAGAGCTGCTGCCGGAAATCTCCGACTGTTTCCTGGAGCAGGACGGGAGGCGTACGGACATCGTCGTCCTTGCCTGCACGCACTATCCGTTCCTCGCCAACCGCTTCCGCCGGATTGCCCCCTGGCCGGTCGACTGGCTCGACCCCGCCGAGGCGATTGCGCGTCAACTTGTAAGGATACTGGGCGCGGGGGCAGCCCAATCGCCTTCACAGCTGCCGGACCGGGCGATCTTCACCTCGAAACCGAAGGACCCGTCGCTGGTTCGGCTCCTGGCCGGGTTCGGTCTGGTGCTGGAGTGAAGCGACAGCTGATCAGCGCCTAACACATCCCCAACCTCATCCTGAGGAGGGATGAAAACCAGTCTCGAAGGATGGGCCGCATATCTCCGAGCAAGTTGCCTATCCTTCGAGACGGACCTTACGGTCCTCCTAAGGATGAGGTTCGATATGTGGAAATCCATGGTGCGGCGCTAAGATAGACAGCCGCGCCGGGTTTGGACTGGTGCTGGACAGAAGCGACAGCTGATCGGCGCCAAACACATCCCCAACCTCATCCTGAGGAGGGCAGAAGGCCCGACTCGAAGGATGGGCCGCACATTCCTGAACAAGTTGCCCGTCCTTCGAGACGGACCTGACGGTCCTCCTCAGGATGAGGTGGGATTTGTGGCAATCTATGGTGCGACGTACAGATAGACGGCCGCGCCGGATTCTGGTTGGTGCTGGACAGAAGCGACAGCTGTTAGCTCCCCCAACCTCATCCTGAGGAAGGCCGCAGGCCTGTCTCGAAGGATGGGCGGAATTCTCCTGAACAAGCGGTCTATCCTTCGAGACGCGAGAGAGCATGCTCCTCAGGATGAGGCTTCAGGCGTGGCAAAGTAGACTTCGGAAAATCAGGCCGCGAGGCACTTTACAGCGAGACCGTCGTCGGAGCGTTTGGCGGCGCGCTTCAGGGCCATGATTTCATGATTGAGCGATTCCGGATGCAGGGTCGTGCCCTTTGGCAGGCTCAGGATGGAAATGGACACCTGAAGCAGCGGGAATTGCCGCATTGTGCCGAAACGGTCCTGGGCCTCGATAAAGCCACGATCGCGGTGCTCGGGCTCATAGAAGCTTTCGACATCAAGCCGGAAGGCACGCTTGAGCGCCAGCATGCGGGCGGCGACATCCGTCTGGTCGACATTCTGGAAACCGGCGAAGAAATCGTCGCCACCGATATGGCCGAAGAAGGTGCCTGACCCGGAAATGTGCCGCTGCAGAAGTTCACTGAAAAGGATGATGGCCCGGTCGCCCTGGCGATAGCCGTAGGTGTCGTTGAAGGGCTTGAAATTGTCGAAGTCGAGGTAGCAGAGATGCCGGTCGTGATTGCCCTTGCGGCCGCTCTCGGCGATGAACCTGGAAATGGCGCCGTTGCCGGGCAGGCGCGTCAGCGGGTTCTGGTCCTGGGCTTCCTGAAGACGTTTTTCGTGAATGATCTTCAGGAGCGAGGTTGCCGACAGAAACCCCGCATAGCGGAAGTTCTCGGTGATGATGATGCCGTCCGAGTTGATCGAAGAGGCAAATGTCACCAGCAGCATGTCGGCGTTTGAATCGATGTCTGCAATCGGGCAGGCGCGCACGAAGGAGCGCAACGGGAAATCGAGTGCCGCCTTGGCGTCGTCGTCGTCCGGACCGCCGGCATAAAGATAGGCCTTGAGGTCGCGCTCGTGGATCAGGCCGCGCGGCTCGTTGTTGGTGTCGAGCACCGGCACGACGCTGGCGTCCTGGTTGTGGACCACCATGTCGAGCAGTTCGTTCATGGAAGCGTCGAACTGGATCGTCGGCAGCTTGATCAGCTCGTTGCGAATCCGGTCCTGTTCTTCGCGGCGCTTGCGGCCCATGCCCGGCGCACGCACGTGATCGTAGAAGAGCTTCGCGCCGGACGCTTCCTGGAACGGCTTGGCAACGAAATAACCCTGGATCAGGTCGCAGCCGGCCTCGCGGCAGGCCTTGAACTCGCGCTCGGTCTCCACACCCTCGGCAATGACCCGGGCGCCGAGAACATGGGCCAGGTTGGCAACGGTCGTCACGAAGAGCTTGCGTCTGGCATCGCAGTCGATGCCGTTGAGGAAGAACCTGTCGATCTTCACGTAGTCCGGCGACATGTCGTGCAGAAGGCGCAGCTCGGACGAGCCGCGGCCGAAATCGTCGAGCGCGATCAGGAAGCCCAGCTGGCGCAGGTCGTTGATGGCGTGGTGCGTGACGTCGGTGAAGGTCTGCTGGTGGCGCTCGGAGAACTCCAGGCAGATCTGGTTCACCTGCAGGCCGGCGTCCTCGACGATCCTTGCAATGCGCATGCGCGGATCGTTTTCCAGACCGAGGTCGCGTCCGTCCAGCTTGAAATAAAGTTTGGTTCCTTGCGCGATCTTCAGATTGCCGAAACGCGCCAGTGCCTTTGTCAGCAGTTTCGTTTCCAGCTGTGGCAGGTAACCTGCCACATGGGCGCTGTCGATCAGGTCGTCGGGCGACTGTGCGCCGGCGAGGTCGCAATTGCGGACCTGAGCCTCGTAGCCATAGACAACACCGGTGCCGATATCCACGACCGGCTGGAGTGCATAGTCGAGTGCTGCAAGCGTCGCCTTCGGCGTACGACAGATCATGCCGGAAACCTCCGGTTCAGTCTGAAGAGCTGATTGACGATTCGCTGACATTCTTGATCCTATTGCCAGGTCGGGCTGCTGAACTTCCGTACTAATGTGATGGGGTTCGATGCGTGCCGCTTTACTGATATTATTCGCTAGGGTTGCAGCGGCGATTGCATAGTGAAAAGCTGCAATTAAAAATTCCTAAATGTATGCATTAATTTTCGGATATTGTGAACGCAACGTCACAGAAAATGATGAGAATGTCCCTTCAAACCGTTAACCCTGCCTCTTTGTCCAACAAATATCGCGGGATTGGCCGGTTTTGCGGCGCTTTTCGCAGGCCTCGCATTGACAATTCCGGGACCTCCCTGTATGTCCGCGCGGTCCGGCGGGCTTTGTCCTCCGGAACCACGCACCCGTGGGCATCCTGCCGGCGCAGTCGAGCTGGATCCCTGTCGATCAGACCAATCCGTCCAAGGACAGGTTGCAACGATAAAGGAGGGCGCGTTTCCTTTTAAATAAAAACGCGAATTCAAAGGAAACCGCGAAATGTCGAAGCGCCATAGCGTTAAGTACAAAATTGACCGCCGGATGGGCGAAAACATCTGGGGTCGTCCGAAGAGCCCGGCCAACAAGCGTGAATACGGCCCGGGCCAGCATGGCCAGCGCCGCAAGGGCAAGCTGTCCGACTTCGGTGTTCAGCTCCGCGCCAAACAAAAGCTGAAGGGCTACTACGGCAACATTTCCGAAAAGCAGTTCCGCAAGGTCTATGCAGAAGCGTCCCGTATGCGCGGCGATACTTCCGAAAACCTGATCGGCCTGCTGGAGCGCCGTCTGGACGCAATCGTCTACCGTGCGAAATTCGTCCCGACCGTCTTTGCTGCCCGTCAGTTCATCAACCACGGCCACGTGAAGGTGAACGGCAAGCGCGTCAACATCGCCAGCTACCAGGTCCGTCCGGGCGACGTGATCGAAGTTCGCGAAAAGTCCAAGCAGCTCGCCATCGTTCTGGAAGCTGTCCAGTCCGCAGAGCGTGACGTGCCGGACTACATCGACGCCGACCACGGCAAGATGACCGCGACCTACTCCCGCGTTCCGGGTTTCTCCGATGTGCCGTATCCGGTGCAGATGGAACCGAACCTGGTCGTCGAATTCTATTCGCGCTAATCGGCGCCGAATACGGATTGACGGAAAGGCCCGCCTCCCGGCGGGCCTTTTCTTTTTTTGAAACGCCCTATTGCGACATCAGCTTGTTGAAGTGCTTGTCCATTGTCTTTTGAAGCGGTGATTTCCGCGTCTTGTCGGCAGGCACGTAAATGTCGTCGTTCGCCAGTTCCGCCCAGAGAGCTGCCTGCTGCGCCTTGCTGTGGGGCCGTGTCTCCTTTGCCATCTCCCGCATCATGGTCCTGGTCTCGAGCGCTTCCTCAAAATAGAGCCTCCGGCCGTTGTTGAGGTCTGTCTCGGCAGGATCCGATGTCTGGGTAACATGGGCGGAAAAATAGAGCAGGGTTCCGGAGGGCGTTTCGCCCGTGAAGAGGCACCGGAACCTTGCCCCGCCATATGTGCGGGCTCCGCTGCCGTATCTTCCCGGGGTGGAACCCCATGTGCTGGAGAGTTTGGGGCAGTCGAGCGCCCGGACCTTCTGCAAAACGGAAGGCGGTGCTTTCGCGATCTCTCCGTCGGGCGCAATGGTCTCGATCCGCTCCCGTTCGAAGGGGAGCGTGCGCACAAGCAATTCTTCTGCATCGGCCGTGCTGATAGGGCCGGTGCCGCGGGTGACCTGAAAGGTGTAGATCGCCACCGCGAGACAGACCGCCATTACCACGAACACCTTGCGGGAGGGGCTCGTCACCGATGTGTTCCTCCTTCAGCAGGCACTTTCCGCCCGGTTCGGAGAGGCATCATATATCGTTGCGTGGAATGCGCAGCACCTGACCGGGAAAAATGACGTTCGGATTGTTCAGGATGTGCTGGTTGGCCTCGAAGATCGGCTGGAAATTGGCATTACCGTAGTGGCTCTGGGCGATCTTGGTCAGCGTGTCGCCGGCCTTGACGGTATAGGGTTGCCACCCCTTGTAGCCGGGCAGGATTTTCGGCCCGAACAGGACCGGGATCACCACGGAAGGTCCGTTTTCGTTGCCGGTGTCATCGGCAAGGGTCAGGAACAGCCGGTTCAGCTGGAAGCTGTTTGTTTCCGGTATGTCGATAAATCCCTGGAACTGCCGCAGACCCAGAGACCCGACCTGGGTGAAGGAGGCATATTCGTCATGGCCCTCCGAAACGCGGATCGACAGGGTACCCTCAAAGGCGGTGGCGTTTCCGGCAATCAGGATCTTCGTGCCGACAAGGTCAAAAGGCTGGGGCTGCTGAATATCAAGGGTCACGGTCATATCAATCTCCTCCAAAAACGTCTCTCATCAAAAAATCGGCCCCCCGGCCAACATCAGCAGAACACAACGTTTTGGCGGAAGATTGGCGAACGCAACCTTTAGTGAAACTGTAACCGGTGCCAGGGCAGGGGAGCGAGGCAGCCAACCATGGTCAAACGGTCAGCTTCGACTTGGTCTTTGGGCCGACGACGCCGTCAGGCACAAGACTGTTGCGACGCTGAAAATCGAAAACGCTTGCGGCTGTCTTCTGGCCGAAGACACCGTCCGTCTTCAACTTGACCGCGCTCGGCCCTGCCTTGTGGTTCAATAGGTGCTGCAGGGCAGATACGTCCTCGCCGTTCGTGCCCTGTTTCAGCATCTTCGGACTGCCGTTCAGCTGGGCGATATATTGCTTCAGAACCTGGAGCATGTAGTCGTCGCCAAGCGGAAAAAGGATCGGCCGGAACGTTGCTTCGACAGTCTTGAAATTGCGGGCCATGTGGAGGCCTTTGATAATCTCGTCGTGGTGGTAGCCCTGATGGAAGTAGGAGAGGTGCTTTTCGCAATCCAGCCATCCCTGGATAATCTGCAGCCGCTTCTGCTTGGTGAGGCCGGAAGGGCCGGTGTAATAGACGCCGCCATAGACATAAAGGGCGTCCAGCTAGTTGTGATGGCGCGAGTAGTAATTGTGCCGGAGGGCTGCGGAAACAACCTGTACCGACTGGTCGTCGGTGAGCTGGCCGAGAAGCTTTGTCGAATTGCCGGACTTGATCCGCCGGGGCAGGTTGGCGACGTAGTAGCCGCGCTGCTTGGCCTCTTCGGTTTCGAACTTGTAGAACTCGGACGGTTCGACCTGGCCGAAGCCCCAGGCGCTGCCGCCCTGCTGTTCCCTGTTGTTGAAGAGTGACTCCTCCCAGCAGATGGCGATCAGCAATTCCCAGCTGAAGACATAAGGAATGCCATGGTTCTTGATGATGAGGGCCTTCATTTCGTCATAGGACTTGCCGGGCAGTTGAGACATCGCATTCCCCCTGGAGGAACCGGCTGAACGCGCAAGGCGCCGTGCCGGATTACGCCGCGGCAGCATATGCCTCCCGACTGAAGCAGACGAGAAGAGTTTTTGTCTGGGGCTACTTACCTCCGGGGCGTGCCAGTCTCCTAGACGATCCCGCCGCCGGCACCGGAGACCTCCGGACGAATTTCCGCGACCTTGGCCCGGTAACCGGCGGCCCGATAGGCGGCGACAGGGTTGATGGCACCGCCGCTTTCAAGGCGTGCCATCGCCAGGATCGGCTCGACATCGGTGCGGAAGGCGGTCTTCAGCGTCGTCGTCGCCATCAGGGCGTCGTTGCCGTCCTGGTAGCCTTCCAGTGCCTTGCGATCGACGAGAAGTGCCTGGGCATAGGCGCGCTGGACTTCCATGGCGGAAGTCATGAGGCTTTCGATGGGGTCGGTGACGTTGTGCGACTGGTCGAGCATGTGGGCCGGATCGAAGCCGGGCGCCTGCCGCTGCTCAGCATCCACCAGCTCGTTGAAGACCAGGAACAGGCGGTAGGGATCGATGGAGGCGGTGTCGAGGTCGTCGTCGCCATATTTGCTGTCGTTGAAATGGAACCCGCCGAGCTTGCCGAACTGGATCAGCCGGGCGACGATCATCTCGATATTGATGTTGGGCCCGTGGTGGCCGAGATCGACGAGGCAGAAGGCTTTCTCGCCGAGCTCCCGCGCGATCATGTAGTTGCTGCCCCAGTCCTGGACGACGGTGGAATAGAAGGCCGGTTCATACATCTTGTGTTCGGTGAAGAGCCGCCAGTCATCCGGCAGTGCTGCGTAGATCGTCCTGACGCTGTCGAGATACCGCTCGAACTGGTGGGTGAAATTCGCCTGGCCCGGGAAATTGGAGCCGTCGCCGATCCAGACTGTCAGTGCTTTCGAGCCGACCGTCCTGCCGATCTCGATGCATTCCAGATTGTGCTCGATGGCTTGCTGGCGCGTGGCCGCGTCCGAGTGGGTGAGCGAGCCGAATTTATAGGAGAGGGGCTGACCGACCTGATCCTGGAAGGTGTTGGAATTCATGGCGTCGAAGCCGAGCCCGAGTTCGCTGGCCTTGGCTTTCAGCTCGGCCGGATTGGCCTTGTCCCACGGGATATGCAGCGAGACAGTCGGCGTTGCCCTCGTGAGTTGCTGAATGACGCCGCAATCTTCCAGCTTGTCGAAGATATGGCGTGGCTCGCCCATGCCGGGGAAACGGGCAAAGCGCGTACCACCGGTGCCGACGCCCCAGGAGGGAATTGCGACACCATAGGCGGCGACCTTCTGCTTGATCGCGTCGATGGCAATGCCGCGCCGGTCGAGTTTTTCTCCGAGGGTTTCGTAGTCGCGCTTCAGCTCCTGGGTTCGCGCTTCGTTTTCCCGGGTGACCAGCGTTGTGTCGATCATCATCTTGAGATCCTTTCCGCCCCAAAGAACCTCATCCTGAGGAGGGCCGCGAGGCCCGTCTCGAAGGATGGGCCGCTTGTTCGGAGTATGCCGCCCATCCTTCGAGACAGCGCTGGCGCGCTTCCTCAGGATGAGGCTGTGCCTTGTTGAATTGCCTTACCGCGTGAAGGCCTGGACGTTGCCGGCATCGACATTGAGGATGTTGCCGGTCGATTTTGCGGAAAACTCCGAGGCAAAGAAATAGGTCGCCTCGGCAATGTCCTCCGGCAGTACCGACCGCTTCAGGAGCGACCGCTGACGGTAATGCTCCTCAAGCTCGGTCGTGTCCTTGCCATAGGCCTCGGCCCGTTCCTTCAGCCAGTCGCCGGACCAGATCTTGGAGCCGCGCAGGACCGCATCCGGATTGACGACATTGACGCGGATGCCGTCCGGTGCCCCTTCGAGGGCCAGGCAGCGGGCAAGATGCAGTTCCGACGCCTTGGCGGTGCAATAGGCGCTGGCACCGGGGGAGGCGGCGAGGCCGTTCTTGGAGCCGATGAAGACGATGGAGCCGCCGATACCTTGCTGTTTCATGGTCAGGAAGGCGGCGCGCGAGACAAGGAAATAACCGGTCGAAAGGATCGACATGTTGCGGTTCCACAGATCCAGCGTCGTCTGCTCGATCGGCGCCGACGAAGCAATGCCGGCGTTGGAGACGAGGATGTCGACGCCGCCGAATTCCAATGCTGCGCGGGCGAAACTGTCGGCAACTGCCTCTTCGCTGGTGACGTCCATCGTCACGGTGCGAACCACATCCTTCGAATGCCGGGAAGTCAGGTTCTCCGCGGTTGCGGCGAGTGCTTCCGCATCGATATCGGCGAGGACCACGCAGGCACCTTCGCGCAGGAAGCGTTCAGCCGTCGCGGAACCGATGCCACCGGCGCCGCCTGTGACAAGGGCGATCTTGCCGGCAAGGCTTTTCGGCTTCGGCATCCGCTGGAGCTTTGCTTCTTCCAGGAGCCAGTATTCGATGTCGAAGGCCTCCTGTTCGGGGAGGCCGCAATAGGTGGAGACGCTGGAGGCACCACGCATGACGTTGATTGCGTTGGTGTAGAATTCGCCCGAAATGCGGGCCGTCGCCTTATCCTTGGCAAATGTGATCATGCCGACACCCGGAACCAGATAGACGACCGCATTCGGATCGCGGAGTGCTGGGCTGTCGGCGTGTTTGCAGCGCTCGTAATAGGCGGCGTAGTCGTCGCGATAGGCTTCCACGGCCTCACCGAGACCGGCAAGCGTTGCTTCCACATCAGGCGCGGCGGGATCTAAATCTACAACAAGCGGGCGGATTTTCGTGCGCAGGAAATGGTCCGGACAGCTGGTGCCGAGCGCTGCCAGCGCTTCCATGTCATTGGCGCAGACGAATTCCAGCACCGCATCGCTGTCGTCGAAATGGCCGACCATGTGATGCTTGCCCGAGACCATGCCGCGGATTGCCGGCATCACGCGGGAGGCAATCGCCCGGCGTTCGGCGGGACCAAGCGCGCGGTGCTTCGAACCGCCAAAGGCAGCCTTGCCCTCGGTCTTGCCTTCGAACCAGGCAATCGCCTTGTTGATGATTTCGAGCGTCGTCTCGTAGCAGGTCCTGGCATCATCGGCCCAGGTGAAGAGACCGTGGCTTTCCAGAACGACGCCCCGGGCATCCGGATTTTCCAGGCAGAATTTCTCCAGCCACAGGCCAAGCTCATAGCCGGGGCGTTTCCAGGGCAGCCAGCCGATGTCGTTGCCGAAGATCTCCTGCGTGATGGCCTTGCTGTCGGCGGCCGCCGCGATTGCGATGATCGCGTCCGGATGCATGTGGTCGACATGTTTCTTCGGGACATAGGCATGGAGGGGCGTGTCGATGGAAGCCGCGCGCGGATTGAGGTTGAAGGTGCAATGGGGCAGGTAGCCGACCATCTCGTCTTCAAAGTCGACGCCCCGGTAGATGCCCTTCAGCGCCCGGAGTTTCTCCATATAAAGCGTCGCGAAACCGTCCATCTTGATGGTGCCGACGTCGCCGCCGGAGCCCTTGACCCAGAGAACCTCCGCCAGGTCGCCGGTCAGCGGATCCTTTTCCATGGCCTTGGCAGAGGTGTTGCCGCCGCCATAATTGGTGATGCGCTTGTCGGAGCCGAGGAGGTTGGAGCGATAGAGCAGCAGCTCCGCTTCGCTCATGCCGGATGCCTTCTGATCGTCCCACAGGTTTGCGAGCCGGGACCCGGCGGCGGAATTCAACATCTTTTCCTCCCAAGAAAGCCTGACAGCTTACATCTCATTGTCTAGAAACTCGCCTGATCGGATCCTGATGTCAATCAAAAACGATCAATATCGATCATATTGCACTGCAAAATGATTATTTATGATTTTTTATGATTGACAATGACCGGTATTGGTGGAAACGTTTGATCAACGGGAGGACTACATGCACGAGAAAGAGCGCCACAGGATCATCTTATCCGCAGTCCAGGATCGTCCGGTCGTGACGGTGCAGGAACTGGTGGCGTTGACGGATTCCTCCGAGGCGACAATTCGCCGGGACATTGCCCAGCTTCACGTACAGAAAAAACTGCGCCGGGTGCGGGGCGGGGCGGAGAGCATTCATCCGCCGCAATTCGTCGGCCTGGCCGGTCGCCCCTTCAGCGTCAACGAGACGATCAATATCGCTCAGAAACGCGCAATCGCGCAAAAGGCGGTCGAGCTCTGCGAGGACGGCGACGCGATCATCATTAACGGCGGCACGACTACTTTCCAGATGGTGCATCCGCTGGCGACCAAGCGCTGCCAGGTGTTCACCAACTCGTTTCCGATCGCCGAGCATCTCCTCAAGAATTCCAAGAACACCATCATGCTCTCGGGCGGGGTGATCTACCGCGAACAGAACATCATCCTCAGCCCCTTCGACAATGATGTGACGCGGAATTTCTACGCCAAGCGCATGTTCATGGGGGCGCAGGGCCTGGGGCCGCTCGGTCTGATGGAAGCCGATCCGCTGCTGATCCAGGCAGAGCAGAAGCTGATCGGCCAGGCGGACGAACTGGTTGTTCTGGTGGATTCGTCCAAGTTCAGCGCCCGTTCCAGCCTGATCCTGTGCCCGCTCGACCGGATAACGACCGTCATCACCGACGACCGGATCCCGGACAATGCGGCCAACATGCTGGAACAGGCCGATATCAATCTGATCGTGGCGGAGGTTAACGTCACACAGAGTAAGGCAACCTCGAACGGGTAGCCGGCATTCTGCCGGAACCCAGGGAGGGCCGGCAGCTTACTGGGGCATCCCGCGTTCTATGATCGCGGACAAGAGGCTCCAGCACTTGAGAACGATCAACTTCCTGCATTCCGGGGAATGCTGGGTGATCTTTGGGAGGAAGCAATGAAACTCTGGAAATCTCTTCTGGCTGCAACGGCTGTCGCTGCGGTCTGCATGGCCGGTCCGGCGCAGGCGGAAACCAAGCGCATTGCGCTTGTCGTCAAGGCCCTCGGCATCGGCTTCTTTGAAGCGGCCGCAAAGGGTGCCGAGGAAGCGGCCAAGGAACTCGGCGATGTCGAGATCATCTATACCGGCCCGACCGACACCACGGCGGAAGGCCAGATCGAAGTCATCAATGCACTGATCGCCCAGAAGGTCGATGCCATCGCGATCTCCGCCAACGACCAGGATGCACTGGTTCCGGCCCTGAAGAAGGCCATGGACCGCGGCATTACCGTCATTTCGTGGGATTCGGGCGTGGCACCGGATGGCCGCCAGCTGCATCTCAACCCGTCTTCCAACCCGCTGATCGGCAACATGATCATCAAGCTCGCTGCCGATCACCTGCCGGATGGCGGTGACGTCGCCGTGCTGTCGGCTTCCGCGACCGCCACGAACCAGAACACCTGGATCGAGGAAATGAACAAGGTCAAGGACAACTATCCGGGCATCAACGTTGTGGCGACCGTCTACGGCGACGACCTTGCCGACAAGTCCTATCGCGAAGCCCAGGGCTTGATGCAGACCTATCCGGACCTTAAGGCCATCATCGCTCCGACCTCCGTCGGTATCGTTGCTGCCGCCCAGGCTGTCTCCGATGCGGAGAAAGCCGGTCAGATCAACGTGACGGGTCTGGGCCTGCCGTCCGAGATGGCCGGTCACATCGAATCCGGTGCGTCCAAGTCCTTTGCGATCTGGAACCCGATCGATCTCGGCTATTCGGCAACCGTTCTTGCCTATAACCTTGCCTCCGGCGCTGCGGAAGCAAAGCCGGGTGCGGAAATCCCGATGGGTCGCATGGGCACGCTGACGCTTAACGACAACAACGAAGGCGCCATGGCCGATCCGTTTGTCTACGACAGCTCGAACATCAACGACTTCAAGGACATTTTCTAAGCGCAACGCTTGGATCGGCAGCAATCGCTGATAGTGTCAAAAGACCCGGTGCCTCGGCACCGGGTCAAGCAAACCGGAAACCACTCAAGACTTCGGGACATGGTCATGCTTGCGAACACGCAGGGCATCGCGGACGTGCATCCGCAATCAGGAGAAGGCATGGCGCCCGTACTGTCCCTGACAGGCATCTCCAAGTCCTTCCCGGGCGTGAAGGCGCTCTCGGAGGTTTCGCTGGAGCTTTTTCCGGGCGAGGTCACTGCGCTCGTCGGCGAGAATGGCGCCGGCAAGTCGACCATCGTCAAGATCCTCACCGGCATCTACCAGCCGGACGAGGGAGAGGTTTCCATCAACGGCCTGCCCATGATCTTCCCGACCGCGCAGGATGCGGGCCGGGCAGGGGTGACGGCCATCCACCAGGAAACCGTCCTTTTCGACGACCTGTCGGTGGCCGAAAACATCTTCATCGGCCATGCGCCGAAAATGCGTTTCGGCCTGATCGACCGCAAGGAAATGGTGCGCAAGGCCAAAGCGCTGCTCGACCGGATCGGGGCGCGCATCGATCCGAACGTGACGCTGAAGGAACTCGGCATTGCCAACAAGCACCTGGTGGCGATAGCCCGGGCGCTCTCCATCGACGCCAAGATCGTGATCATGGACGAGCCGACCGCATCTCTCTCCCACAAGGAGATCGAGGAAACCTACGAGCTTGTCGAGCGGCTGAAGGCCGAGGGCAAGGCAATCCTCTTCATCAGCCACAAGTTCGACGAGATCTTCCGCATCGCCGACCGTTATACGGTGTTCCGGGACGGCCAGATGGTGGGCAGGGGTATGATCGCCGATGTCGGTGAACAGGAACTGGTCAAGCTCATGGTCGGCCGCTCGGTGGACCAGGTGTTTCCGAAACGGACGCCGAAGCTCGGCAAGGAAGTGCTGAAGGTCGTCGGCTATTGCCATCCGACCGAATTTGAGGATATCGGCTTCACACTGCGCGCGGGTGAAATCCTCGGCTTCTATGGCCTTGTCGGCGCCGGGCGCAGCGAATTCATGCAGGCGCTTTTTGGTGTCACCAAACCTTCGAAAGGCGCAATCCGCATCGACGATCAGGTTGCCGTCATCCGTGATCCCAACGAGGCGATCCGGCACGGCATCGTCTACGTGCCGGAAGACCGCGGCAAGCAGGGCGCCATCAAGGGCCTGCCGATTTTCCAGAACGTGTCGCTGCCGTCGCTGAAGGAAACGTCGCGCAAGGGCTTCCTGCGGCTGGCGGAAGAATTCAAGCTGGCGCGAGACTATACGCAGCGGCTGGATCTGAGGGCGGCTGCGCTCGACCAGGACATCGGCGAACTTTCCGGCGGCAACCAGCAGAAGGTGGTCATCGCCAAGTGGCTGGCGACGAAACCGCGGGTGATCATCCTGGACGAACCCACCAAAGGCATCGACATCGGCTCCAAGGCGGCCGTGCACGAATTCATGGCCGAACTTGCCGCCGAGGGCCTCGCTGTCATCATGGTCTCCTCTGAAATTCCCGAGATCCTCGGCATGTCGGATCGGGTGATCGTCATGCGCGAAGGCCGCATCGCGGCAGAGTTCGAAGGCGACGACCTGACGCCGGAACATCTGGTGCGGGCAGCGGCCGGCATCACGGAGGTGCACTCATGATCCGGTCTCTTATCAAATCGCGTGAAGCCATTCTGGCCGCAGCCATTTTTGTTCTGGTCGTTGCCATTGCCTCGCGCTTTCCGGCTTTCGTCACGCCGTCAAACCTTGCCAATGTCTTCAACGACACCGCGCCGCTGATCATTCTGGCGCTGGGCCAGATGGCGGTGATCCTCACCCGCTGCATCGACCTGTCGGTTGCTGCCAATCTGGCGCTGACCGGCATGGTGGTCGCCATGTTGAACATGGCGATGCCCGGTCTGCCGGTGCCTGTCATTCTCGCTGTTGCGGTGTGTCTCGGTGCGCTGATGGGGCTGGTGAACGGCCTGCTTGTGTGGAAGCTCGACATCCCGCCGATCGTGGTGACCCTCGGCACCATGACCATCTATCGCGGTATCATCTTCGTCATCTCCGGCGGGGAGTGGATCAACGCCCATGAGATGAGCGATGCCTTCAAGGCATTCCCGCGCGAAGTCGTTCTCGGCCTGCCTGTCCTTTCCTGGATCGCGATCCTCGTCGTTCTTGCCTTCGTGCTCCTGATTGGACGCACGCCACTCGGCCGCGCCTTTTTCGCCGTTGGCGGCAACCCGCATGCGGCGGTTTATACCGGCATCGATGTCGGCCAGACCCAGTGCGCTGCCTATGTCATCTCCGGCGCGCTCGCCGGGCTCACCGGATACCTTTGGGTCGCACGCTACGCGGTCGCCTATGTCGATATCGCCGGCGGATTCGAGCTGGAAGTGGTCGCAGCTTGCGTCATTGGCGGGATTTCGATTGCCGGGGGCATCGGCTCGGTCGGCGGGGCGCTACTCGGAGCGCTGTTCCTCGGTATCGTCAAGAATGCCCTGCCGGTGATCAATATCTCGCCCTTCTGGCAACTGGCCATTTCCGGCAGCGCCATCATCATCGCCGTTGCCTTCAACGCCACATCCAGCCGGACAAAAGGCCGGGTGATCCTGAAAAAAGCGGAGCACGCAGCATGAGCCTCGCCTCGACAGACCAGAAGGCCGCCCACCGCCAGATCCCCGACAGGCTGAAGACGCCGTTGCAGCGCTTTATGGTGAGCTGGGAAGTGCTCCTCCTTGCCGTCGCGGTCGCCGTCTTTACGCTCAACAGCTTTGCCTCGCCCTATTTCCTCGATCCCTGGAACCTCTCGGACGCGACCTTCAACTTCACCGAAAAGGCGATGATCGCCTTTGCCATGGCACTTCTGATCATCTCCGGCGAGATCGACCTGTCGGTCGCCTCGATCATCGCGCTGGCATCGACGGCGATGGGCTTTGCTGTGCAGATGGGGGCCGATACACCGGCGCTGGTGCTGATCGGTCTTGGTGTCGGTCTGCTCTGCGGTGCCTTCAACGGCTTTCTGGTCACCGGCCTCGGCTTGCCGTCCATCGTTGTTACAATCGGTACGATGAGCCTTTTCCGAGGTCTTTCCTATATCGTTCTCGGCGACAAGGCCTATACCGGCTATCCGTCCAGCTTCGCCTTCTTCGGCCAGGGCTATGTCTGGTGGGTGATCTCCTTCGAGTTGCTGCTTTTCGCTTTGCTGGCGGTGCTCTTTGCGGTCATCCTGCACAGGACCAATTTCGGCAGGGCGGTCTATGTGGTCGGCAACAATCCGGTCGGGGCGCTCTTCTCCGGCATCCGCGTGCCGCGCGTGAAATTCGCGCTGTTCCTGCTGACGGGCCTGATGTCGGGTGTCGCTGCCATCTGCCTGACCTCTAGGCTTGGCGCGACCCGGCCCTCCATCGCATTTGGGTGGGAACTTGAGGTGGTGACCATGGTGGTGCTTGGCGGGGTTAATATCCTCGGCGGCTCGGGATCGATCCCGGGCGTCGTCATCGCCGCTTTTGTTATGGGAATGGTGACCTTCGGCTTCGGCCTTCTGAATGTGCCCGGCATCGTAATGTCCATCTTCATCGGCCTGCTGCTCATTGCCGTCATTGCCCTGCCACGCATTGCCGGGCGCATCCTTGCCAAAAGGAAGGCGTAGGCCATGGAGAAATACGCCTTCAAGATGCTGCTCAATCCGGGCATGGAAGCCGAATACCGCAAGCGACACGACGAGATCTGGCCGGAGCTGGAGGCGCTTCTGAAGGAGGCGGGTGTCAGCGATTATTCGATCCATCTCGATCCGGAAACGGGCATTCTCTTCGGTGTCCTCTGGCGCAAGGACGGTCACGGGATGGAGGAGCTGCCGAACCATCCTGTCATGCAGAAATGGTGGGCGCACATGGCCGACGTCATGGCGACGAAGCCGGACAACGAACCAGTCGCGGTGCCACTCAAAACCGTCTTTCACATGGACTGACGCGGAATGGCTCATCCCCGGCATGTCGGCGTCATCGATATCGGCAAGACCAACGCCAAGGTGGCTGTGGTCGATCTGGCGGAGGCCCGGGAAATCGGCGTGCTGACGCGGCCGAACACCTTTCTTACCGGTCCTCCTTATCCGCACTTCGATCTCGAGGGACACTGGCAGTTCATCTGCGACGCACTCGGCGACCTGCATCGTGCCCATGGCATCGACGCCCTGTCGGTGACGACCCATGGGGCAAGTGCAGTGTTGCTGGATGCAGACGGCAATCTCGCCGCGCCAATGCTCGACTATGAGCACACGGGCCCGGACGATCTTGCTGCCGAGTATGATGCCATCCGTCCCGATTTTGCCGAGACCGGATCACCCCGGCTCGGCATGGGGCTCAATCTCGGTGCTCAGCTCCATTGGCAGCTTCAGAGCGACCCGGGCCTGCTGGATCGTGTCGCGAGTGTTCTGACCTATCCGCAATACTGGGCTTTCAAGCTCACCGGCGTTGCTGCCAACGAGGTGACGTCGCTCGGATGTCACACGGATCTCTGGTGCCCTTCGGCAAACCGGTTTTCCTCGCTGGTTGAAAAGCTCGGTCTGACAGACAAGATGGCACCCGTGCGCAAAGCCGGGGAATGCCTTGGAACAATCCTGCCGGACATCGCCGAACGCACCGGCCTGCCGAGGGAGACCAAGGTTTCTTGCGGCATCCATGACAGCAATGCCTCGCTCTATCCGCATCTGATCCGACGTGACCCACCGTTTTCCGTCGTTTCCACCGGCACCTGGGTGATCGCGCTCGCAATCGGCAGCAAGTCCGTCCAGCTCAACCCGGCACGGGATACGCTGATCAACGTCAATGCCTTTGGCGATCCCGTGCCATCCGCCCGGTTCATGGGCGGACGTGAATTCGACATGGTGCTCGCGGGAAGGGCGAAGGATTTTACGGAAGACGATATCGGCGTGGTGCTCGACAGGGAAATCATGCTCTTTCCCGCTGTCGATCCGCGCTCGGGCCCTTTTCAAGGACGGAAGCATCGCTGGAGCATTGACGATGCGTCACTTTCCGATAGCGAACGCTTTGTCGCGCTCTCCTTCTATCTGGCGCTTGTGACGGCGGAGTGCCTGGAGATGACCGGTGCAGAAGGACCCGTCGTCGTCGAGGGACCGTTCGCGCAGAACAGGCTTTATCTGCAGATGCTGAAGGCGGCGACAGGACGTCCGGTCGATGCATCGGCAGGTTCGCTCACCGGAACCAGCATCGGTGCGGCTCTGCTGATGGCGGAGGCAGGGCAAAGGCAGGTCAGACAATCTTGCGCCCAGGATGATGGCTGGAACCTCGACCCGCGCTTACTCCGGTACGCCGAAACCTGGCGTGCTCGGCTCGGTTAGAACTTCTCCACTCCGAACGCGCATGGGTATCGCATTTGGTCGCCATCTCTATCAAATTTGCGTCCCGAAGTTGCCTCCACAGTGTCACCCCGGGCAAGCGTAGCGCAGAACCGGGGCCCACTCGCAGAGCCAATTACTGAAGTGCGCGACGAATATTGAAGGCAGACTGCATAATCCAATTCTCTGGAAATGAGTAGGCCCCGGGTCTCCCTTCGGTCGCCCGGGGTGACGCCGGCGTAATTCGGATAATTTTTCCAAATGCACTTGTTCTGACTATTAGGGTGAGGGAGGTGCACGCGGACGTGCCAACGCTTCGCCGATAGGCTTTTCTTATCATGAGCAAGCCGGTGCGACCCTTGATAACCGGTGCTTTCCCCTTTTCCGGAAAGCCATGATCCGGTATGTCAGCGGAAAGACCGGATCATCTGAAAATCGCCGAGCCCTGACATGAACGACATCGCCGACAGCACGGATATCGACGTTCCCGCACTTCTGCGGGGGGCACCGTCGAGCGTCGAATTCAAGAAGCTGCGCAAGCGGCTGCTGCGGCAGGCGCGCGAGGCGATTGCGGATTTCGGCATGCTGCCCGAGAGCGCTTCGCAGGGTGACCGGCCGAAATGGCTGGTCTGTCTCTCCGGCGGGAAGGACAGCTACACGTTGCTGGCGGTCCTGATCGAGCTGAAATGGCGCGGCCTCTTACCGGTGGACCTCATCGCCTGCAATCTCGACCAGGCCCAGCCGGGTTTCCCGGCCGATATCCTGCCGAAGTTCTTCGAGGACAACGGCATCGAGCACATCATCGTGCGCGAGGACACCTATTCGATCGTCACCGACAAGATCCCCGAGCACCGCACCTATTGTTCGTTGTGCTCGCGCCTGCGCCGGGGCATTCTCTACCGTGTGGCGCGGGAGCAGGGCTGCGAGGCGATCGTGCTTGGCCACCACCGGGAAGACATTCTCGAAACCTTCTTCATGAACCTCTTCCACGGCGGGCGTCTGGCCTCCATGCCGCCGAAGCTGATCAACGACGAGGGTGATCTCCTGGTTCTGCGCCCGCTTGCCTATTCCGCAGAAAGCGATATCGCCCGCTTTGCCACCGGCATGCAGTTCCCGATCATCCCGTGCAATCTGTGCGGTTCGCAGGACGGCCTGCAGCGCGAGGAGGTCAAGCGCATGCTGCAGGGCTGGGAAAAGGAAACGCCCGGCCGCCTTGGCGTCATGGCCCGCGCCCTCGGCCACACCCGCCCCTCGCATCTGCTCGACCGGTCGCTCTACGACTTCGTCAACCTGCGGCCTGCAGAAGGTGGGGCTGCGGAAGCGGGCGAGGCCGAGGAACCGTGTGGGGCAAGCCTGGCGATGACGGCGAAGCTGTTTGCGGCGGAGTGATCCGGTTGCGGTGAAGTGATCCAGAGTGTGCTCCCCTCGAAAGCGGGGACCCAGGAAACTTCATAATCTCAGAACGTTATGATCTGCTACCCAGGAGTCCCGGGTCCCCGCTTTCGCGGGGAGGACAGTGGGAGCGAGTGGATAAGACCTCAGGCAAACAGCTCTCTCAGCCACGCCTCGACCCTTTGTGCGGCTGGTTTCCTCGGTGAGGCGCTGTCACGCTGCAGCAGATAATGCGTGCGCACCGACGGGATGCTGACGTCGAAGGGCACACAAAGCCGCCCGCTTGCTTGCAGCCGTGCCGCGACTTTTCCCAGCAGCAGCGCAACGCCGCCATTCGCAACGGCCAGTTCCACCGCGGCAAGGGACGTATCGACCGTGACGCCGGAGCGCTTCTCCGGCTGTGGCAGGCTCAATGCTTCGAAGGTGCGGGGCCAGTGATCGTCGAAGCCGAGAATGTGAATGCGCGGGTGGTCGAGCAGATCAGTTGGTAACTTCAACCTGGTTGCCAGATCCGGAGAACACACAGGCACGATTGTTTCCGTTCCCAGTGGTTCGGCCTGGGCACCTGGCCATGAGCCGGTTCCAAGGCGGATCTCGATATCCGTGCCGGTGTCGAGGGCCGTGTCCGCCCAGATGGCGGAGAGCAGGCGGATATCGAGCTCGGGATGGTCCTTCCGGAGCCCGGCAAGGGCTGGAGAGATGATGAGGACGGTCTCGGAAATCGGCGCGCGGATCGTGACCGTGCCGCGCGTCCGGTTGCCGAAAAGATTTTCGGTCGAGGCGGCGAGCTCCTGAAGTGCTTTTCGCACGGAAGGCAGATAGGCGCGGCCGCTGGCCGTCAGATCCACCTTGCGGGTGGTGCGCTCCAGAAGCTGGTGGCCGAGCTGGCTTTCCAGCGAACTGATATGGGTGCTGACGGCGGCCTGTGTCAGGCCAAGCTCGGCACCGGCGGCGGTGAAGCTGCCAAGCCGGCTGGCGGCTTCAAAGCTTCGGAGCCAGAGCAGGTTGGGAAGCGGGTTCATTGGTCTTATTCATAAAAATTTTCGAGTAATTCACGATATTAATATCATTTCTCTGTTTTTGAAGCGAGGCGCAAAGTGGGGCATCAAACCCTGCTTCACGAAAGGCGCTTCTCATGCGGGTCGGTTTCATCGGATTGGGCAATGTCGGCGGAAAACTGGCCGGCAGCCTGCTGCGCAACGGCATCGACGTCACGGTGCTGGATCTCAATCCTCTGCTCATGGAGAGCTTTGCTGCCAAGGGCGCCGCCCGCGGCGAAAGTCCGAAACATCTCGCCGAGACCTGCGATGTCGTCATCACCTGCCTGCCGAGCCCGGCCGCCTGTGCAGCGGTTGTTGAGGGGCCGGACGGAATTCTTGAAGGCATCGGACCGGGCAGGATTTGGGCGGAAATGTCGACGACCGATGCCGGCGAGACCAAACGTCTCGCGGACCTGGTCATTGCCAGGGGCGGTGGGGCGATCGAATGCCCTGTCTCCGGCGGCTGCCACCGGGCGGCGACCGGCAATATTTCGATCTTTGCAGGCTGTAGCCGGGCAACCTTCGAGCGCATGTTGCCTTTGCTGACGGTGCTTGGCCGCCGCGTGCTGCATACGGGCGAAATCGGTTCCGCGTCTGTGCTGAAGGTGGTGACAAACTATCTTGCGACCGCGAATCTGGTGTCCTGTGTCGAAGCCCTGACCACCTGCAAGGCGGCGGGCATGGACCTCAACACCGCCTATGAGGCAATCCGGATCTCCTCCGGCAATTCCTATGTCCACGAGACCGAAAGCCAGGTGATCCTGAACGGTTCGCGCGACATTTCCTTCACCATGGATCTCGTTGCAAAGGACATAGGTCTTTTCCAGAAAATCGCGGAAAAGCACGATGTTCCGCTGGAACTGTCGCCGCTCCTCATCCGGATTTTCAATGACGGCATCGAACGTTACGGGCCGCGGGAACTCTCCCCGAACATCATCAAGCGCCTTGAAGAGGCAACCAGTCTGGACGTTCGTGCGCCGGGCTTCCCCGCCGAAATGGTTGACGACGAACCCGAAGAAGCCGGATATGAAGTGGTGCCCGTCAGAGGCGAAAAAACGAATCCGGATTTCAGGGAGGCAGCAAGCGGATGATCGAAAAGCGGCAGTTCTATATTGGTGGAGCCTGGGTCGATCCGGTCGAACCGAAGTCCCTTGAGGTGATCAATCCGGCAACCGAGCAACCGGTTTCCGTCATCTCGCTCGGCAACGCGGCCGATGTCGACAAGGCGGTCAAGGCGGCGCAGGCAGCCTTTGCGACCTGGTCGGAGACCAGCGTCGAGGACCGCGCCGCCCTGCTGGAGCGCATCATCGCCATCTACGAGCGCCGCTTTTCCGAAATGGCCGATGCGATCCGCCTGGAAATGGGCGCGCCGAAGACCTTCGCGCGCGAGAGCCAGACCCCGGCCGGGTCCGGCCACCTTCAGGCGACGCTGGATGCGCTTCGGGCGCATGTCTTCGAGCGTCCGAGCCCGCGTGGCGGCAGCCTGCTGCGGGACGAGCCGATCGGCGTCTGCGGTCTGATCACGCCCTGGAACTGGCCGATCAACCAGATTGCGGCCAAGGTGGCACCGGCTCTGGCCGCCGGCTGCACCATGGTGCTGAAGCCGAGCGAGATCGCGCCGCTCTCCGGCCTGCTCTTTGCCGAGATCCTAGACGAGGCCGGCTGCCCGGCCGGTGTCTTCAACCTCGTCAACGGCGACGGTCCGGGTGTCGGCGCTGCGATGTCCGCCCATCCGGGCATCGACATGATGTCCTTCACCGGCTCGACCCGGGCCGGCGTTTCCGTCAGCCAGAACGCAGCCCACACCGTCAAACGCGTGGCGCTGGAACTCGGCGGCAAATCGGCGAACCTGCTCTTTGCCGACGCCGATCTGGAAACTGCCCTGCGCACGTCGCTCAACGGCTGTTTTGCCAATACAGGCCAATCCTGCGATGCGCCGACCCGGCTTCTGGTGGAGCGCAGCGTCTATGAGGATGCAATCGCGCTCGCCGGCAAGATCGCGGCGGAAATAAAGGTCGGCAATCCGGAGGACGAGGGCGGCCATATCGGACCGGTCATCAGCGACCTGCAATATGAAAAGATCCAGGGTCATATCGAACGCGGCATCGCCGACGGGGCCCGGGTGGTCGCCGGCGGACCCGGCAAGCCGGAAGGCTTCGAGACCGGTTATTTCGTCAAGCCGACAATTCTGGCCGATGTCAGCAACGACATGTCGGTGGCCCGCAACGAGATCTTCGGCCCGGTGCTGGTGATGATCCCGTTCGAAACGGAAGACGAGGCCATAGCAATCGCCAACGACACGCCCTATGGCCTTGCCGCCTATATGCAGACAGGCGATCCGGAGCGTGCAAAACGCGTTTCCCGCAAGCTGCGCGCCGGCAGCGTCTATATCAACGGCGCCAGCCCCGACTATGACGTGCCCTTCGGCGGTTACAAGCAGTCCGGCAACGGCCGCGAATTCGGCGAATTCGGCCTGGAGGACTTCCTGGAGCTGAAGGCGATCACCGGCTGATCGCGAGGCGACTGAACAGCTTTCAGAGAAGCAATGAAGGTTAAGGGGCCGGTGCACGGCCCCTTACCGATTCTATAGCACCACGATCTCGGATCCGGCCGGAACCCGGCCGTAGAGGTCGATAATATCCTGGTTGATCAGCCTCACGCAGCCGCTCGATACGGCTGAGCCGATGGTCCAGTATTCGGCCGTGCCGTGGATGCGGTAGAGCGTATCCTTGTTCCCCTGGAAAATATAAAGCGCTCTGGCACCAAGCGGGTTTTGCAGGCCGGGCGGCATGCCGCCATTGCGCCAGCTCCATTTTTCCAGTTCGGGCTCCCGCTGGATCATCTCTTCCGGCGGAGTCCATTTGGGCCAGGGCGCCTTTCGTGCGATCCGTGCCCGGCCGGACCATTCGAACCCGGCACGGCCGAGGCCGACGCCATAGCGCATCGCCTTGCCGTTCTCCTGAACGAGGTAGAGATAGTAATTGCTGGTGTCGACGACCAGCGTGCCGACTTTTTCATTGGTCGGATAGTCGACTTGCCTGCGGTAATAGCGCTCGGGAACCTTTTTCAGGTCGGCCGCCGGGATCGGGAACTGCTCTTCGGGCATGGCACGGTACATGGTCAGGTATGCCGGGTCCTGCCAGGGAGCCAAAGGTTGCTGGGGAGCTGTTGCCATACAGCCGCTGACGGCGAGCCCGGCAAGGCTCGCCGATCCGGCGAGAAAGGATCTTCTGGAAACGATCGTCATGAGTAGGCTACCGGCCTGTCTGTGGATGGGGAGAGATAAACCGGGCGGGCCGGTCGAAGTGCAATCGGTGTTTCGAGCTGTGGCCGCTCATGCCCGGAACGAAAGTCCTCGGGCTTGCGGCCTCGCTGGCTCGCGGTATGGGCAGCGGGATGCGCTCTGCTGGGTTTGCGCGGTCGCATAATGTTTCCTGTCTTAATGGCGAACGGTTGCCCTGTCGGAGCAACAGGGTCTCGGCAGGCCGTCGTCGGCCATCCAATGTTGCGGGCTGTGCCGGAACCTCTGCGGCCCGGATAGCGTTCAGCCTGCGATGGGAGGCTGGTCGTGCAGGAAAGGCAGGCGATCCCTCAGGACGGGCGGGGGAGCCGATTCCGGCGAGCCTTCTGACTGGGGAAGGTCCAGCGATGAAACGCCGATTTGGGAAATGTAATCGGGGCCGCAGCCGAACGGCCTTGTAGGCGTTCCGGTCTTGGTGTCGGGTGCGCACCATTTGGCCTGATATGCAGACAGAAGCGCATTGTTGCCTGCGCTCTCCGCATTCTGAGCGATTGACTGCTCAACAGCGCGAAGGCTTTTGGGGGCCGTGAAAGCCGACGCGGATGTGACGCCGGCAAACAGAAAGATCAGCAATGTGATCACGAGGTTGCGCATCTAAGTTCAGTACCTGAGAGAGGGCTCAAATTCCATAATTCGGTTGTTCACAAGCGCGTAATCGTGAAATGAGGTCAAACCGCGGCCAACGTGGCCGCCAGGCCGGGTAGCACCTATGCGTTTTGCGCAAGGGTGAGACACCGAACCCGTCGGCAGGGTGATTCCCGGCAGCTGCACTGGACAGCCTGCTGCAGGGTTAATATCTGTGGTGCATGACCATCCGCGCGCAGCAGACATCGAACGACTACGGCATCCTGGTGGACAGGCTTGCCGGCGAGGTGACAGCCTGGCGCGGCGAGGCGGTGCTGGCGCGGTCATCCCGGGCGCAGGTCATGTATGAGACCCGGTTGCCGCCGGTGGTCTATTTTCCGGAAAGCGACGTGCATGCGGGGCTGGAAGCCGTGCCGGACTTCCGCACCTTCTGCCCCTTCAAGGGCACGGCCTCCTACAATGATGTGGTCGCCGGCGGCGAACGCATTGAGAAGGGTGCCTGGTGCTATCGCAATGCCTTGCCCGAGGGGCGGGCGGTGGACGGCCATGTCGCCTTCATGCCGGGCGTCGCGACGCATATCGAGCATCAGGGCGATCCGATTGTTGCTCGGCCTGCCGGCAACATCACCGGCCCGACCGTGGACTGGCTGCTGCGCGAAGCCTGGACGGCAAAGACGCCGGAAGACCTCGTCTCGGCGCTGGGTGCCAAGCTGGCGGAAGACGGCATTGCGGTCTGCCGCATCAGCATCCTGATCTGGTCGTTGCATCCGATGGTCGCCGGCCGGCATTTCGTATGGACGCGAGAAACCGGCGAGGTGCAGAGCTATGCCCCGTCTTACGAGACCTTGGAAAGCCCGGCCTTCCGTCTAAGCCCGTTGCAGCATGTCGCCGACGGGCTCGGCGGCATTCGCCAGAAACTCGACAGCAACCCGGACGAATTCAATTTTCCGATCATGGAAGATCTGCGCCAGCAGGGCGTGACGGACTATGTTGCGATGCCTCTGCCGTTCTCCAACGGCCGCATCAACGTTCTGACGCTTGCTTCCGATCATCCAAGCGGCTTCACTACCGCCAATCTCGGACTGGTGTTCGAATGCGCCGCCCTGATCAGCCGCCTCTTCGAGGTCTTCGCACTCACCTCCAACGCGACGTCGCTGTTGGAGACCTATCTCGGCAAACGCACAGGTGCGCGGGTGCTCGGCGGCGAGATCCGGCGCGGCGACGGCGACATCATCGACGCAGCGATCCTGTTCTGCGACCTCAGGAACTCCACCCGCCTGGAGACGGAGCTGGGCCGGGAGGCCTATGTGGCCGAGCTCAATCGCTTCTTCGAAGTCACCACCGATATCGTCAATGCGCATGAGGGCGAGGTGCTGAAATTCATCGGCGATGCCGTTCTGGCGATCTTCCCGGCAACCGGCGGGCATGGCCAGGCCTGCCGTCAGGCGGTGGCAAGCGCTGAGGAGATCGTCCGCCGGCTGAAGGACCCGGAGGACGACGACGGCCGCCTGCCGCTTGCCTGCGCCATCGGAATTGCCTTCGGCGAAGTCACCTATGGCAATGTCGGTTCGAAGGAGCGGCTGGATTTCACGGTGATCGGCAGCGCCGCCAATATCGCCGCCCGCCTGGGCGACCACGGCAAGGTGATCGGCCACGAAATCGTGGCGACGGCGGAAGTGGCACTGGAAGCCGGCCTGCCGTCGATGCCGCTCGGGCCGGTCGAGCTACACAATGTCTCCGGGCCGGTGGCGGCACATGCGGTTACGGTGCTGGCTGGTTGAGTGGATGAGGGGACAGGCTGCCATCCAGCCGCTTCCAGCCTTTCGGCTCTCGATCCAAATTCCACCTCATCCTGAGGAGGACCTTCAGGTCCGTCTCGAAGGATGGGCGGCAAACTCCTCGCAAGTGGCCCATCCTTCGAGACAGCGCCATGGCGCTTCCTCAGGATGAGGTCGTCAAATGGAATTGGCTAGCTCAGGAATTCAACGCACCGTGTTCTCGCCGTTGAAACCGCCCATAGGCTGGTTACGGACGAGAATGACGAGACCTTCCTTGCTTGGAATGGAATCCTTGTGTGCAACGCCACCATAGTTGGCGCACAGTTCCTCGGCGCTCTTGGTCTTTGCCGGCGTGAACATGGTGATCGCCTGGCAGTCGACACGGCGCAGTTCGCTGTCGGTGGTCACGCCGCCGGAAACGGCAAGGCCGGCGCCGACAAGCGCCAGAACGAAGGTGGAGGTGGCTGCAACTGCAATCTTGTTCATCGTCCCCGGTCCCATTTCCCGGCCCTGAAATCCTTTGATAGGGCCCTGCGGTATGGTCGGAGAATGGCGGAACGCACCTGTACTCACCCTGAAATCCGCATTCACCTTGCATTCAGCTTAGGTGATTCGACATTTTTTGCCGAGGTCATGCCTCAATTCGGCCGGATTCGATTCGGGTTAACGTTGGATAAAGTGCAAGTCTAGGTGGTTTTGACGGGGGGGCTCCTTGCACTCCGCGTTCGGGACAATGGAGGCGCAGCCGAGCGCAGGTCCGGGACCAGTGCCCGGCTTGAACGGGTATCCGGACATATTTCGCGCGGTAAGCGCGGCTTTTGTTTTTTGCGGAGGTCGCTGCGCTCACGCTGAATCGCCGGGTTCCGGATCAGCGCGCAGCGGTGCTGCACTTGTCCGGAATGACGGAAGATGCGGAAAAGAAAAAGGGACGGCAAAACCGTCCCTTCAATTCATGGTCTTCAGAAACGGGTGCTGACTCAGGCGGTCTGCTGGCTCGTCGCGACGCCTTTTTCGGAGAGGAGACCCTGCAGTTCCTGGTTCTGGAACATCTCGCGGATGATGTCGCAACCGCCGACGAACTCACCCTTCACGTAAAGCTGCGGGATGGTCGGCCAGTTGGTGAATTCCTTGATGCCCTGGCGCAGTTCGTCGTCTTCCAGAACGTTGATGCCCTTATAGGGAGCGCCGACATAGTCGAGGATCTGTACGACCTGACCGGAGAACCCGCATTGCGGGAAATTCGGCGTGCCCTTCATGAAAAGCACAACGTCGTTGGTGTCGACTTCGTTCTTGATCCAGTCCTGGATGCTCATGGGTTTCCGTCCTTTGTCTCTTGCCGTCGATCTGGCCGCCTATCTGGCGAAGCCTGGCGGCATATTCAAGTGCGCGCAGGGCCTGCGCGGCAATCTGTCAAGCGGGAGCCGGTCAGTCCGGGGCCTTGGTCTGCAGGGCGAGGGCGTGCAGGGCACCGCCCATGTTGCCTTTCAGAGCTTCATAGACCAGCTGGTGCTGCTGTACGCGGCTTATGCCCCGGAAGCTTTCCGAGACGACATTGGCCGCATAGTGGTCGCCGTCTCCAGCCAGATCCCGGATCTCGACCCGCGCATCAGGCAGAGCTGCCTTGATCAGGGTCTCGATCTCGTTTGCGTTCATCGGCATGGTGCGTCCATCCTTACCTTAAGTTCCTGAAGGGCAAACGGCTTATGCCGTCGCCATGTAATTCGGGAACCAATTCTCGTGCGCTTTTTTCAAGTTTGCAACGGATATGGTGAGGATGCCCTCAACAGTCAAATCCGAGCCACCCGTTGTGCCGATTTGTTGAACGTCGACACCGGCATCCAGAATGTCCTCCAGCACGGCTTCGACCTTGTCCTGCGAAACTGTGACGACGTAGCGGCCCTGGTCTTCACCGAAGAGCGCGGCATGAGCCGGGCCTTCGACGGAAACCGTTGCGCCGAAGCCGCCGGACATGGCCATTTCAGCGAGCGTCACACCGAGCCCGCCAGACGAAATGTCATGGACGGCGGTGAGGCGCGCCGCGCCGATCAGCTGGCGCACCAGCGTGCCACGGCGCTTTTCCGCCCCAAGATCCACCGGCGGCGGTGCGCCTTCTTCACGGCCGAGAACGTCTGCAAGGTACTGGGAAGCGCCGAGATGCGTGCCGTTGCCACCGATCAGGAGAATCGCATCGCCTTCATTGACGAAGGCGGCACCCACGCGGACGGTGACGTCCGGCAGCAAGCCGACGCCACCGATGGCCGGGGTCGGCAGGATCGCTTCGCCGTGGGTCTCGTTGTAGAGCGAGACGTTGCCAGAGACGATCGGGAAGTCGAGTTCACGGCACGCTTCGCCGATGCCTTTGATACAGCCGACGAACTGGCCCATGATTTCCGGCTTTTCCGGGTTGCCGAAATTGAGGTTGTCGGTCGCGGCCAGCGGCTCGGAACCGACCGCAGTCAGGTTGCGCCAGACTTCGGCAACGGCCTGTTTGCCGCCTTCGAACGGGTCGGCCTCGCAGTAGCGCGGCGTGACGTCGACGGAGAAGGAAAGACCCTTGCGGGTGCCCTCGACGCGGATGACGCCGGCGTCGCCGCCCGGCGTTGCGGCCGAGTTGCCTTGGATCAGCGTGTCGTATTGTTCGTAGACCCAGCGGCGGGACGAGCCGTTGGCGCCGCCGACAAGGGTCGTGAGGGCCGCGGCATAGTCTGCCGGCTCCTCGATCTCGGATGCCGTCAGGACCGGGCGCTTCTTGGGCTCGACCCACGGGCGATCGTATTCCGGGGCTTCGTCGCCCAGTTCCTTGATCGGCAGGTCGGCGACGATCTCGCCCTGGTGCTTGATGATGAAGCGCAGCGTGTCGGTGGTCTTGCCGACGATGGCAAAGTCCAGGCCCCACTTCCTGAAGATTGCCTCGGCCTCGTGCTCCTTTTCCGGACGCAGCACCATGAGCATGCGCTCCTGGCTTTCCGACAGCATCATCTCGTAAGGGCTCATGTTCTCTTCGCGCACCGGCACCTTGTCGAGATCCAGCTCTATGCCAAGGTCGCCCTTGGCGCCCATTTCAACGGCGGAGCAGGTGAGGCCGGCAGCGCCCATGTCCTGGATGGCGATGACGGCGCCCGTGTCCATCAGTTCCAGGCAGGCTTCCAGCAGGCATTTTTCGGTGAAGGGGTCACCGACCTGAACGGTGGGACGCTTTTCCTCGATCGTGTCGTCGAATTCGGCCGACGCCATGGTCGCGCCGCCGACGCCGTCACGGCCGGTCTTGGCGCCCAGATAAACCACGGGCAGGCCGACGCCCTCGGCCTTGGAAAGGAAGATCGCATCGGACTTCGCAAGGCCCGCCGCAAAGGCGTTGACCAGGCAGTTGCCGTTATAGCGGGCATGGAACTCGACTTCGCCGCCAACCGTCGGGACGCCGAAGGAATTGCCGTAGCCGCCGACACCGGCAACGACGCCGGAGACGAGGTGCCTGGTGCGCGGATGGTCGGGTTCGCCGAAGCGCAGCGCGTTCATCGCAGCCACCGGGCGCGCGCCCATGGTGAAGACATCCCGCAGGATGCCGCCGACCCCGGTCGCGGCGCCCTGGTAAGGCTCGATATAGGACGGGTGGTTATGGCTCTCCATCTTGAAGACCACGGCCTGGCCGTCTCCGATATCGACAACGCCCGCATTCTCTCCCGGACCCTGCAAAACACGCGGACCTTTGGTCGGCAGTGTCTTCAGCCATTTCTTGGATGATTTGTACGAGCAGTGCTCGTTCCACATGGCGGAGAAGATGCCGAGTTCGGTGAAGGTCGGCTCCCGGCCGATCAGCTCCAGAATACGCTCGTATTCATCCGGCTTCAGACCGTGGGAGGCAATCAGTTCGGGCGTGATCTTGATGTCGTTCGGGATCATGTCGTTCCACTGTTTTTAGCCAGTGTTTTTGGCCACTGGGTGGGGCTGCGGCGGCACGGGCAGGCAATGATGCCGCCGTTTAGCAGATTGTCCCTCAATTTGGGAGCCTTGGTGAGCAAAGAAATTCGACAAAATTGGCTGCAAGTGACGCCGCCGGGTTTCCTTACGGACCGAACGCACACAAGCGGGCGCCTTCCGGTTGAAGCCAGCCGAATATTTGGAGCGGCGCCACAGGTAAGGAGAGAGAGCGGGGAGGTACGGACTGGGAAGCAGAAATGGCCGCAATGCGGGAATGCTTGTGCCTGCGAGGGCTGACTTGACAGATTAGGGCAGTTGTCCTAATTGAGCTTTAGGGCAAATGTCCTAAAACCGTCGGGCGATTTGAAAAACGTCCGCTCCCAAAAACCGCAAACCCAGTCAGGCATCCGCCGCCGATGAAACGTGGAGGACCAGTTCGTCCGCGATCGGGATTGCCTTGCCGTGAGGCAATGCAGGGACGGGTTTAAAGAGGAAGGAATTTTAGTGGTGCAAGACCTGATTAAGCAGGCCTCGTCGCTGTGGGCAGCCGCTCTCGTGGCGGTGGCACTTGCGGGTTCGCCGGCGATGGCGGAAAGCGACCAGGCGGGCAGGAGCCCATGGGGGCCGGAAGACGAGATTGGCGCGCTCAACATGATGAGCGACGCATCGCGGCTGGAGATCCTGCAGCGGATCGATGCTGGAAGGGTTTATGATCTTGGTGTGGAGCTCTTCGTCGGCATGCCGGATTGTTGCAGTGCAGCCTTCGGAGATCCGACCTACCAGATGATGATGCTGCACACACCGGCGCGCGGAGATGGCAGCACGGAATTGCTGTCGCATTCCAGCGAAGCCGTTTCCATGAATACCCATACGGGAACGCATATCGACACACTCAGCCATTTCGGACTTCACGGGAAAATCTGGAACGGTGCCAGCGCCAACGAGGCGCTCGGCGCGCGCGGCTGGGCGAAATCGGGTGCGGAAAAATATCCCCCCATCGTTGCCCGCGGCGTGTTGATTGACGTAGCGAAGGCCAAGGGGGTGGATGTGCTGCCGGCGTCTTACGCCATTACGGTGGAAGATCTGAAAACCGCGCTAGAAGGGCAGGGAACCGCACTCCACAAGGGAGATGTGGTGCTCATCCGCACCGGGCAGATGAGTCTTTGGCCGGACAAGTCGAAACTGTCGCTGTTCAGCCAGTCAGGGCTCGGCCTGGAAGCCGCAAGGTGGTTGGCAGAGGAGCAAGAGGCGATGGTGCTCGGCGCAGACAACCTGGGTCTGGAAAGTTTCCCGTCGTCAGACCCGCATAATTTCGCACCGGTGCATTCCTACCTGCTGGCGCAGAAAGGTGTCTCGTTCATCGAGCTTCTGTGGCTGGAAGATCTCGCGAGGGATGGGGTGCATGAATTCGCCTTCATCACATCGCCGTTGAAACTGCGTGGCGCGACCGGGTCGCCGATCCGGCCGATTGCGATCCCCGTCAAGAGCGGCAACTGACGCTGTTCAGTCCCCGGCGGAGCACGGGTCTCCGCCGGGGTGGATAGCTGCGGCGCATCTTCCCCCATTCAGAAACGATCGGCATTCCCGGCAAATCCTGAGAAGGGCAATGCGGAATGACGCCGCCGATCAGCTGATGGTCCTGGAAATGGGGAGCCGCGGAATGACAAGAAATCCGATATTTCACCGTTAGCTCAAGGCATTCATGAGCACATAGCCGGTATAAGCGACGTAAGCCAGGAGCATGATGGCTCCCTCGCGCCGGGAGATGCGGCCACCTGTCATGGAGAAGAACAGTAGGACCGCCGTGGCGCCCAGCAGGACCCAGATGTCGAAGCTCATGATCTCCTGCGGGATCGTCAGCGGCGAAAGCACAGCGGTAAACCCGAGAATTCCCAGGATATTGAAGAGGTTGGAGCCCAGGATGTTGCCAAGCGCGATGTCGGTCTGACGCTTGAGTGCGGCAATCACCGAGGTCACCAGTTCGGGCAGGGAGGTGCCGACAGCGACGATGGTGACGCCGATCACCGCATCGCTCACCCCAGCCGCCTTGGCAAGGCTCGTGGCTCCGCCGACCAGGAAATGCGCGCCGGTGAGGATCATTGCAAGGCCGCCGAAGGCCATGACCAGATTGAGGGTCAAACTGCCGGGTTTTTCTTCGCTCATGACAAGCTGTACTTCGCCGCGGTGAAGGTCGGCCGAAGGACTGTTGACACCCTTTTCCATGCGGTAGGTGATGACGAGATAAGCGGCGAGTGCCAGCAGGAGAGCAATGCCTGCTTCCCGTCCGATAAGACCGCTGAGCGCCAGACCGGCAAAGGCCAGGGCTGCAAGGGCATTGGCAGGGCCGTCGCGCAGAAGTGCTTTGGGATCGACCAGCAACGGCGAGATGACCGCGGTCAGGCCCAGGATCAGCAGGATGTTGGCGATGTTGGAGCCCGCGACATTGCCGACGGCGATGCCGGGCGAGCCGTTGAGGGCGGCCAGAACACTGGTCATGAGTTCCGGCGTCGAGGTGCCGAAGCCGACGAGCACCAGCCCGATCAGGAGTTCCGACAGGCCGAAACGCTTGGCGAGGCCGACAGATCCACGCACGAGGAGTTCACCGCCTGCAACCAGAAGAACGAGGCCAAGCGAAATCTGCAGAAATGTCATGTCGGGGATCCTGTTGAGGGAGTTTCCCGCAAATGGTGCGCGACTATGCAGAGCGCAATGGTGCGCAAGGCGGTGGGCAACAAAATTTTAGCAAGTGCGGAAAGACACGGCAAACGGCATGTCAGTTGTAACAGGGTTGAGGCACCAAACCGGTTTTGCGAACACAAGCCGTCGCTTCCGGAACGCAGGTTGCCCGGCCCGAAACCAGCTTGTGTCATTCGCTTTCCGACTAACCGTTCGGCTCCGGCCGGATTTCCGGATTGACGTGATAGCCCGGGCCGACCGTCAGGGCCTTGGTGGGCATCGCCTTGGGGGCAATGCCGCTCTTCAGGCCTTTTTCGTGCCGCTCGATTTCCTGGCCCGTCTCCGGATCGATGACATGCAGGACGGTGACATAAGTATGTTCCGCCTCGACACCGGTGAGCGACGGCGTTTCGAAGCTGTAGTTGCGCTTGGCGTGGGAGACGGCGTGTTCGATCTCGATCGGGCCCTGCGGGCTTTCAAACTCGGCCACAAGCCGCGTTCCGAGCGGCAGCGGCTTGACGAGGCCGACGGTGATGCCGGCGCGGATATCGGCGATGCGGTAATTGTAGATGAACCCGCCGCCGGTGATCTCGGCATAGGTGGCGCCTTGTAGAATGGCCTGGTTATGGCGGTAGACGGCGCCGAAAACGGCGAGGCAGTAGATCGCCGCGGCGATGCCCGCCAGCTTCCCCCACAACGGCACGGATTTCAGCATCGTACCCTCCCTGTTCCTTTCAGAATGGCAGGCCTCGGCAATTTCTACAAGGAAAAGCGAGGGCGCCGGCAAGCTGCCGCCGCCCTGGATTTCCGGTGTCTAATCCTTGATGATGAGGGTCACGTGGCCGGTGCTCTGTCCGCTGACCGGCAGAGCCCCGAACGATCCGGTCGGTAGCCACGACAGATCCGCGAAGTTGGGATCCTTGACGCCGCTCAGGTTGACGTTCTGGCCAAGGATCTGCAGCTGTCCGCCACTGGCTCCCGTGCCGAGCCCCGTGCCGCCGAAGCACAGGGTTACGCCGTCATATTCGCCGCTCGCGTCGAGCGGAACCGATTGCGAGGCCGTCATGGAAACAGAACCGATGACACCAAGCGCGGAATTCAGCGTTTGCGTGATTTCCTGCTGGCTGTGCGAAACGCCGGTCATCAGATTGGCGACCGGCAGCGACCAGCAGTAATTGACGGCGCCGCCTTCCGAAACCTGGCCCGGCCCGCCGTCTCCGCCCGAAACGGTGCCGATAGCGGCTCCCTTCTCGATGGTGACCTGGAGGAAGGCATAGGCAGCTTCCGTCTGGAACAGGCAGGCTGCGCAAAGCGTGGCGACACCGAGAAAGGGCATGCGGAATGCTGACGGCATGTAAGTCTCCTGAAAGTGGATTTTGAGCCAAGGAACAGCGCTAGAGCCGGGAAACACGCCTACGCAAAAATTGATTGCGACTCACTTTATCTAGCGCAGTGGTTGTATCGTGGCCTGTGAGAGCAGAGCCGTCAACCCGCAGGAAAAGGGATATCCCAGCTCCGCATTTGCCGATCTACTCCACCGGGACTTTCCACCTTCGCAGATGCGTCTCGATCGCTTCGCTAAGCGGTTTTCCGTAGAAGGCGACGCGTCTGCTGCTCCCGTTGCCGAGGCTGATGTCCAAACGGATCATGGTCGTGAAATAGAGGTCGGTGCGCCGGGCCGCCTCGATCGCCCGCCAGGGGATCAGTATCGGCCGGTGACCCATCCTGAAGAAGATGACCGGGCGAAGATAGAGCCCGGCGTCCGAAACGGTCACATTCACGCAGTTGCGGTAGTTGGTGACCAGACCGAACCTGGCGCTGGTCCAAGACCAGCTTTGGCCCATTGGCGGTTCGTGTGGCGGCTCAAGGGCCGGGTAAGCCCTTGCAAGAGCTGCCCAGCCACCGAGATAGGCGATCGCAAACACGATGCCCGACCAGAACAGCCCGAAGCAGACGAAGAAGGCCGGTACGATCAGGAAAAGGAGGCTGGTCTCGGTCATGACGCACAGTCGCCTTCAAGCCCTTGCAAGATGCGTTACGAGGCTTGCCGTCCGGATCGGCAGGCGGGCCCTGTCCGGCGCAAACGGCTACTCGAAACTGTCGTAACACGCCCCGCTGTCCTGCAGAAGGCCTTGCAGGATCTGCAGGCCCTTCGTGGTTTGCGCCCGGGTAAGCGGATTGGTGATGCCGATCCTGACCCGGTGATAGACCTTGCCGGAGCGGCCGGACTTGAATTCGTCCTCGTCGTCGACCAGCACCTTGGCCGTTGCCGCTGCCGCCTTGAAGGTGCCGGAGAGCCAGGGTTCGGGCAGCTTCAGCCAGAGAAAGGGGGCGTCGACGGCTGTCTCCATGTCGTAGGCACCAAGATAGGCCTCGACCAGGGCTTGGCGGGCGGCGATTTCCGCGCGGATCTTCTGACGGAAATCCGCCGCCGAACCGCTCAGCACCAGGCGGCTGGAGAGTTCGCATAGGAGGAATGAGATGCCACCGGTCAGCATCTTGTGTGCCGTATAGATCCGCTGCGCGTGGGAGAGGGGGCTCGACACCCAGCCGCCCCGTACGCCGGCCGTCACGGATTTGGACAGCGAGCCGACATGGAAGGTCCGCTCCGGTGCCAGTTGGGCAAAGGGAGGAACAGCTGTGTCCCGCAGCGAGCCATAGACTTCGTCCTCGATGATCCAGAGATTGTATTGCCGTGCGATGGTGACAATCTCGGCGCGGCGCTTTGCTCCCATCAGCCCGACCGACGGATTGTGCATTGTCGGCATGACAAACAGCACCTTCGGGTGCTTCTGGGCACAGACGCGGGCGAGGTCTTCTGGCAAAGGGCCTTCCGCGTCGCGCGCGATCTGCACCGGCAGGCGGCCGGTCAGCGATGCGCCGCGGGCAATGGAACTGTAGGTGAGGTCTTCGAAGGCGATCTGGTCGCCAGGGGAGGTCGTTGCGGCGATAATCGCCATGATCGCCGCCTGCGCACCGGTCGTCGGCACTATGCTGCCCTCCTGCGGCTCCCAACCGGCACGGGAAAGCCAGATCCGGCCGGCTTCGCGCCAGCTCTGCGGCACGGAGCGTGTATAGCTGGCGATTTCGTAAGGGACTTCGCGGGTGATGTCGGCGGTGAGACGTCCGATCACTTCCGCCTGGCCGATTTCCGGCGCTGACGTGCTGTCGAAGCGGATGGCTTCCGGAGCCGGCACGGAAATCCGCGTGCCGCCAAAGGCTATATCGCGCGGCGCTTCCATGGCGGCCTGGGTCCAGGACGCAGGCGCCGCCGGAAGGCGGCTGTTGCCGTTGGCTGCGACCGGCACCCGGTCAAGATCCGGCTTCGTGTCTTCCTCCAGTGGTGTCTGGACACCGCTGCCGAGGACGAAGGTGCCGCGGCCGACCTCCCCGCTCACCAGCCCCCGTTGCCGGATGAGCGCATAGGCCCGGCCGATGGTGCCGACGGTGACGCCAAGGTCATAGGCAAGGTCGCGCTGCGGCGGAAGCTTCGCGCCGGCCGCGAGTGCGCCGGTGGCGATATCTTCCGCAATGCGTTCCGCCAGGCGGACATAGAGCGGCCCCTGGCCGTCCGGGATTTCAGGATGCCAATTTGTCATGGTGACAATTTCATATATTGCATCCGTGATTGAGTCAATTCATATGATTGTAGCGCTACAATGCATCCAATTGATGTGATTGTCACCCTCAAGGCAAGTTGGAGATAGGAAGATGAGTTCAATCCGGACGATATCCGGCCAGCCGGTGTCACGTTTACCTGCCGCCGGAGCCCTGCTGTCGTTTCTCTTCAGGAATATCAGGAATTGGTACCTGACCCGCCGGACCCGGCGGCAGTTGCTGGAGCTGTCCGATGCGGCGCTTGAAGATCTGGGTTTGACCAGGGATGCAGCCGTTGCCGAAGCAATTCGGCCATTCTGGGACACTGAAAGCCGGCGCAAGGGCCGGTTCTGATGGGTTGGGCTGACGCGCCGCCCCCCGACTGGAACGTGCTGCCCCCGGCATGTTCCCACTGATGCCGGACACGATGCAGCCCGTGTCCGGCATCCTTGTTTTCAGGCCTTAGTTTCAGACCGCGCCGGTATATTCACCGCGGGCCGGATAGTCGTTCTTTTGCACGAAATCCAGCGCCCCGATCATTTCCTGGAAATGCGGCCGTACGAATGGCATCGTCTGGACGGAGGCGAAATAGAGCGTGCCGTCAGGTTTCACCAGGAACACGCCCGGTTCGGAAAAGAGTGCCGGTTCCTCGATGCCGATCGAGGTGGTGCCGCGGCTGGTGGAAATGAAGAGACCCCAGTCTTTTGCGACCGAAAGCGGCAGGCCGTAGCCGAAACGCAGATCCGGCTGTGCGACCTTCTCTGCCATTTTTTCCGCACGATCCCGGTCATCGGAGGAAATCGCGACGGTCTTGACGCCCTTGGCGGCGAAGTCGGCGGTCAAACGGCCAAGTTCCTTCAGGTAGGTGGCGCAGATCGGACAATGCAGGCCGCGGTAGAAGACGACGAGCGTTGCAAACCCGGCATTATCCTGCGACAGGTCGAATGTGCCGCCGCCCAGAAGATCGACGGAAAGGCCAGGGACCGGCTGACGTGGAACAAGCATATTTTCCTCATTAATTGACGGCAGGGCTTTTCTTTTTCCTGCGGATGTTCATAAGGTAGTGAACGTTGGAAAAAGAAACATTCTAAAAAAGTGATCAGGAGTACGGAAATGCCGGTTGCCTATCGCACCTCTTTCAGTGGCAAGCTGGACCGGCTCTCGTCGCTCATCGATCGCCTCAAGGTTCAGGTCGACAATGCGCTGGCCGTTGGGACCATTGACGGGGAGGGCGTGCCCAATCTGAGGATCTATTCCAGTCCGGATCAAGGTCTGCGTCTTGTCTTCAGTCCGCTCCGGGAAGACGGGCTGGAGGAAAACGACGGCATGGAGGCCCAGCCGGGCGAGACGTCCGTTGTCGCCGCGCGCATCACCATTTCCGGAGTTGGCCGGCAGCTTGTCAACGCGCTCCCCGATTGCCTTTCGGTATCGCTGGATCAGGAACCCTATCTTGGCGCGGTGGTGACGCCGCTGATCGAAGAGGCGATCCAGCCCAGGTGCGGCGGCCAGGCGGCCTTCCAGCGTCTGTGCGAGGTTGTCGTGATCCGGCTGCTGCGCCACGCCATGGAAGAGGGCAAGGCGGATACGGGGCTCCTGAACGGCCTTGCCAATCCGCGCATTGCCGCCGCGCTGGTGGCGATACACGAAGCGCCGGGCGATGCCTGGACGCTGGAACGGCTGGCGGAAACAGCAGGCATGTCGCGGACCCAGTTCGCGGTCACCTTCAAGGAGCTCGTCGGCGCGACGCCCATGGGTTATCTCGCGAACTGGCGGCTTGAGATAGCCCGCTCGGAACTGGAATCCGGCCGACAGGTCAAGGCAGTTGCGACCCTGTGCGGGTTTGGCAGTTCGGCAGCCTTCTCCCGCGCCTTCTCCCGCCGCTTCGGCTACGCGCCGAAGAAGGGGCGTGAACAGGCGGCGTGAGGGGAAGCTGTGGGGGAGCGCAGATGTTGCTCATCGGTGTCACCCCCGCCGCAGCGAAGCGGAGAGCCGGGGCCCACTCGTTTCCAGAGAGCTGATCTGGTGTCGAGGGTGTCCTGCAGTGAGCAACGCTTTGACAAGTTGTCAGGCGAGTAGGCCCCGGATCGCGCTGCGCTTGTCCGGGGTGACAGCAATCCATCTGACACTCTCGAAGCTATTGGCCTGTAATCCAAAACAGGCCTACCCGCGCTCCTCGACCGGCTTCTCCAGCGCATAGATCTCGTCATTGAGATCCTCCGCCTTGCGGGCAAAGATCGCCTGGGCGTCTTTCAGGCCAAGATTGTAGAAGCGGGCGCCGAGGGCCGGCGTCAGGAAGTCGACCAGGAGTTCGGCATCCATGTTGCCGATGTCGATGTCGAGATCGTTGTCGAGATAACGTTTTATCTCGTAGGCGAGGCGGGTTCTGGCGTCCTTGTCTAGTGTCAGGTCCGTCATTGCCGCCTCCCTCTGGCTTGGATCAGGCTGCTTCCAGCAGGCTTTCGAAGAGCAGCCGGCCATCGAGCCCTCCCTGAAGCGGTTCGACCAGGTTTTCCGGATGCGGCATCATGCCGAGCACGTTGCCCTTGGCATTGGTGATGCCGGCGATGTCGTTGATCGAGCCGTTCGGGTTGGTGCCCTCGGCATAGCGGAAGACGACCTGGCGGTTGTCCTCGATCGCCTTCAGCGTGTCCGCATCGGCGAAATAGTTGCCGTCGTGATGGGCGACCGGGCAGCGCCAGACCTGGTTGGTTGCGAATTTGGAGGAGAAGCGCGTGTCGGTATTGACCGTCTGCATCTTCACTTCGCGGCAAACGAAGGTCAGCCCCGCATTGCGCATCAACGCGCCCGGCAGGAGGCCGGCCTCGGTCAGGATCTGGAAACCGTTGCAGACGCCGAGGACGGCGACGCCGCTGTCTGCCTTGGCGACGAGGTCCTTCAGGATCGGCGAGCGGGCGGCGATCGCGCCGGAGCGCAGGTAGTCGCCGTAAGAGAAGCCGCCCGGAACGATCACCAGATCGACATCCGGCAGCGTCGCTTCCGTATGCCAGACGCTTTGCGGACGGGTGCCGGTGATCAGTTCCAGTGCGTGGAACATGTCGCGGTCGCGGTTGGAGCCCGGGAAAACGATGACTGCGGTTTTCATGTTGGCAATCCAGTCAGATCAGAGCAGGACAAGAACGGCGACCAGCGCCGCGAATGCAGGGACAAGGATGAAGACCGCCGCCTTGAGGGCCAGAAAGACAACGGCCTTGCGCGTGTCCTCATCCATCATCGGAGCGGGTCAGGCGATTTCGATGGCGTAGTTCTCGATCACGGTGTTGGCGAGCAGCTTTTCGCACATCTGCTCCAGTTCGGCCCGGGCGGCATCCTTGTCGGACCCTGTCATCTCGACATCGAAGACCTTGCCCTGGCGGACGGAGCCGACATCGCCGAAGCCGAGGCCGCCGAGCGCGCCTTCAATGGCTTTTCCCTGAGGATCGAGAACACCGTTTTTCAGGGTGACGATCACACGTGCTTTCATGATTGGGATCCCCGCGGCAGACTGGCGAGTCTGCGATAGAATGAGTTTGGGGCTCCCCATACACGAGGAGCCCCATTTGCGAAAGACCTGAGTGCGGAAAAGCCGCGAATTAGGGGACGCGCTTGATCGTGGTCGCACCCATGTACTGCTTGAAGTAGCTGTTTGCGACGCCCTGGCTGCGGGCAATCGCAAATAGCACTGACGCCCTGCTGTCCTGAACAACCACGCGTCCGGTGATGTAAACGCGGCCGCTATCCGAAGGGAAGTAGCCGTTGAAATCGAGGCCTGCATAGTCCTTGCGGACGACCTTGCCCGTGATCCTCAGCTTTTCCCGCCCCTTGGACGCGATGGTGTAAACGTTGTCGATTGCATTGAAGAGTTCAGGTGAGAACACGTTGTTCTTGATGGCCTCTTCCAGATTGCCGCTTACCCGGATCGGGCCGTAGCCAATGGCGCGGTCGGATTTACAGCGCGGTGCCTCGCAGACATATCCGGTAATGCCGTGCGACGTGCGCTTCGTCCAGCCGGACGGTGC
>NZ_JBTNQU010000002.1:0-244041 GCF_054515675.1 Roseibium sp. M-1
TGGGGTCCTGAAAGATCATCCCGACGCGTGAGCCGCGAAGCAGCTCGATCTCTGCATCGGGACTTCCGACGAGTTGCCGGCCCTGCAACCTGATCTCGCCGCTGTCGATGAACCCCGGCTTGGCAAGCAGACCAATCACGGCACTGCCGACCGTCGATTTCCCCGCCCCGGATTCTCCGACCAATCCGAGGATTTCTCCGGTCTTCAGGGTAAGGCTGACATCCTTCAGCGCAATAAGATCGCCGTGGCGAGACGGATACTTGACGGTCAGTTTTTCGATTTCGAGCAGCATTCGACGTCCTAGAGAAGTTTGGGGTTCATTGCGTCACGAAGCCAGTCACCGAACAGGTTGACCGAAAGGGAAAAGATTATCAGCGCCGCGCCCGGAAAGATCGTAATCCACCAGTCGCCTGAGAAGAGATACTCGTTCCCGGTGCGGATCAGCGTTCCCAGCGACGGTGTCGTTGGCGGCAGACCGAGGCCCAGAAAGCTGAGCGTCGCCTCGATGATGATCGCCATCGCGACATGCAGCGTCGCGACAACGAAGACCGGACCCATCACGTTGGGCAGGATGTGCCGCATCATGATAAGACCGGACCCCAGTCCGACAATCCGGGCCGCCTGGACATATTCCTTGCTTTTTTCCGCCAGTACGCACGACCGGACCGTCCGTGCATACTGAACCCAGCCTGACGCGGCGATGGCGAGAATGATGACGTAGATCGCGGCTCGCTCGTGCCACTCTCTATCGAGCAGAATACGGAATGCGCCATCGACGATAAGAGCGATCAGGATGGCTGGAAACGAAAGCTGTACATCGGCGATGCGCATGATGACCGTGTCGAGCCTGCCGCCGAGATAGCCGGAGACCAGACCGAGTGAGACGCCGACGACCAGCGAGAAGGCGACGGACATCACGCCGATGACCAGAGAAATTCTGAGCCCGTACAAGGTCGCGGAGAGCATGTCGCGCCCCTGGTCGTCGGTGCCCAGAATGTATCGGGGATCACCGCCGGCGTCCCATACGGGTGGCAGATTGGAATCCATGATATCGAGCGCTGTCAGGTCGAACGGGTCCTGCGGCGAAATTACCGGAGCCAGCAGGCTGGCCAGCACGATGATCAAAGCGATGACGGCCGAGCAGACCGCGACACGGTTCCTGGCGAAATTGTAGACCAGATCCTTTTCGAGAATCCGGGAGATGAATGTCCGCATCATTTCGCTCCGGAGCTTTGAAGGCGGGGATCAAGGGCGAAATGCAGCAGATCGACGATCAGATTGATCAGGACGAAGATCAGCGCGATGATCATCAGATAGGCCACCACGACCGGAATGTCGGCGTTGCCGATTGCCTGGATGAACAGGAGCCCCATGCCTGGCCACTGGAAGACGCTCTCGGTGATAAGCGAGAACGCAATTATGTTGCCAAGCTGCAGGCCGACGACGGTGATCACCGGCATCATCGTGTTCTTGAGGGCATGGCGATAGATCAGGGATCGGCGCCGGATACCGCGGGCGCGGGCGAACTTGATGAAGTCAGTGTGCAGCACCTCCATCATCTCCGCCCGGACGAGCCGGATAATCAGTGTCAGCTGGAAGATGGTCAGCGTCGCGACGGGGAGAACGAGCGAGTGCAAGCCCGATACCGTCAGCAGGCCGGTGGTCCATCCACCGACCGAGACCACCTCGCCGCGCCCGAATGTGGGCAGCCATTGCAGCGACACGCCGAAAATCAGGATCAGTAGCACGCCGATCAGAAACGTCGGCAGAGAAACACCTATCAGGGACGTGGTCAGGACGGTCTGTGTCGCGATGCTGTCACGGTGAAGCGCAGTATGGATGCCGAGGGGTATTCCGATCGCAAGGGCAAAGAGCGCCGAGATGATGGAAAGCTCCAGCGTTGCAGGCATTCTTTCGGCGAATAGTTCGCTGACGGGGACTCGCAGGCTGTAACTGAGCCCGAAATCTCCCCGCGCTGCATTGCCGACAAAGCGCGCGAACCTGATCGGAAAGGGATCGTTGAGCCCCAGGCTTTCCCGTAGCGCCGCACGCTCTGCCACGGTTGTGTCCTGGCCGACCATGTTCGAGACGGGATCTCCCAGGAAGGCGACCATCGAAAAAGAAATGAGAGCGACCGCAAGCAGCACCACGATGCTGTGGGCCAGTCGGTTTAGAATAAGAGACAGCATGCTCCACCCGTCCTATTGCGGGCTCACCGGCCGGCCGCACTGGCCGGCCGGCAAACCCTGGTGTTACTCGCCGATCACCACATTGCGCAGATCAAGGACGTCGTCACTGCGTTGCGCGACCGAGATGCTGTCCTTAACGGCCCAGGACAGGGGCTGCTGAAACAGGGGAATGTATCCAAAATCGTCGCGAGCCTGCTTGAGGGCTTCGCTAATCAGCGCCTGGCGTTTGTCCTTATCGACTTCGGACGCAATCAGGCGGGTGATTTCAGCCACCCGTTCATTGCAATAGTTGCCGAGATTGTAGGCGCCTGCACCGGTTTCGGCGTCCCGGCACGTCAGGATGTTGTAAAAGGTGTTGTGCGCATCGATCGAGGCCGGGGTCCAACCAAGGAAGTAAAAGCTGGTCTCGTAGCCGCCCTGGGCGAAGACACGGCCGAAATACCGCGTCTTGGTCTCAGCGACGACATCCACCTTGATGCCGATCCTGCTGAGCATGCTGGCGACGGCGACGCATATCTTTTCATCGTTCACATACCGGTCGTTCGGGCAGTCCAGACTGATCGAGAAACCGTCCGGGTAACCGGCTTCGGCCAGAAGGGCCTTGGATTGCGCGATATCGAACTCGAACGGCGTGTTCAGCGAAGCGTCAAAACCGTTGACCTGGGGGGCTATGAGAATGCCTGCCGGGGTGGCGGCACCACGCATCACCTTCGCGGCGATCGCCTCGACATGGATTGCATGGGCGAACGCCTCGCGCACACGCCGGTCCTTGAAGGGGTTTTTTCCCTTGACGGACGAAAACAGCAGCTCGTCGCGGAACTGGTCCATGCCCAGATACATCGTGCGGATTTCGGGTCCGGACAGCGGGGCTACCCCCTCGGCACTCTCGAGACGTTTCCAGTCCTGCACCGGAACCGGGTAGATCAGATCCATTTCGCCAGAGATAAGTGCCGAAACGCGCGTGGCCGGTTCTTGGATCGGTACAAACTCGGCACGGGTCACGTTCGAGGCAATGTTCCCGTTCCAGTAGCCGTCGAAACGCTCGAACGTGGTGGCAACCCCCGGCTGGCGCTCTGTCACGCGAAACGGACCGGTGCCATTGGTATGCTGCCCGGCATATCCGGGGTTGTTCGCGTCCTTGATGTTTGAGGCCCGTGTTGCTCCGTTTGCCTCAGACCACTCCTTGTCCATGATGTAGAACGAGGTCATTTCCTGCATCAGGATCGGATAGGGTTCGAAGGTCTCGATATCGACTTCGTACGGCCCCTTCCTGACAATGGATTCAATCAGTCCCGCCCTGCCCTTCTGGTCGGAACCTTCGGTGAGGCCGCGCTGCCAGGAGAAGATCACGTCGTCGGCGTCGAACGAGCCGCCTTCGTGAAAAGTCACGCCTTCCCGCAGTTTCACGTTCCAGGTCGTCGGAGAGGTCGCTTCCCAACTGACCGCCAGACCCGGCTGAAGTTGCATGTTGCCGTCATAAAGGGCGAGACCCTCGTACACGTTTCCCAGCATCCCGAGGGTAAAGACTTCGTTCAGGCTGTGGGGATCGAGCGTGGAAATGTCCCCCTGATAGGCGAATTTGAAATCTTCCGCAGCGGCAGGGCCGGCCGATGCAAGAGTGGCCAGAATGGCCGTCATCGCGGTTGCTATTCGCATTGCATTCTCCTTCTCGAACGTGCTTCTCGGGTTTACAGTCAGGTGGTCATCCGGATTGCTGGGCGATGACTGCGTCTATGGCATCCATGGCCATGTCCAGCTGCGAGGCTTCGATGAACTCGTCGACGGTATGCGCCTGATCAATGTGACCGGGCCCCAGCACCACCGTCGACCATCCGGCCTCCTGGAACTGGCCCGCCTCGGTTGCGAATGGAACCGTGATGGCTTCATTGACGCCGAGCAGGTGCTTGAGCCGCGTTTCGGCCGTCGTGTTCTTTTCGGGATCGAGCGACGGAATGAAGTAGCTGTCCCAGACGACGCCCAGCTTGGGATCGACACTCTTGAGACGTTCGTCTGACACCTTCAGGATGCGCAGGATCTCGGCTCTGCACGCCTCCAGATCATCGTCCTTCAGGTACCTCAAGCCGATCGAGAACGTGCATGACCCCGCAATGATGTTGTTTGCGGTGCCGCCGTTGACCTGTCCGACATTCAAGGTGGGGCGGGTCTTCACATCGCGCTTAACGTCTTCGATCCTGTAGAGTTCGGTGATCATGCGGGCTGCGGCTTCAATCGCACTCACGCCGATGTCGGGCCGGCTGGAATGGGATTCCGAGCCGGTGACGGTGACCGTCAGGATCAGAACGCCCTTGTGCATGTTCGCGATCTTCATGCCGGTCGGCTCTCCGACGATGACCATCGCCACCTCGGGCAGATCGCCCCGCATCCTGGCAATCATCTCCGGCGCGGCTATGCAGCCGGGCTCTTCATCATAGCTGAACGCAAGGTGGATGGGCCGCGCGAGCGGCGCGGCGCACATCTTCGGGACCGCGGCAAGACATACGGCTAGAAAGCCCTTCATATCGGTCGTGCCGCGGCCGAACGCCTTGCCGTCGCGTATCTCCAGAGCAAAGGGGTCGGATGACCAGTCCCCGGCGCTCGCCGGAACGACGTCGGTGTGACCGCTGAGCACGACGCCACCTGGAGTTGCCGGACCGATCGTTGCGTAGAGGCTGGACTTGCGTCCGCATGAACTGGGAACGCGCCGGGAAGAGACCCCGTATTCCATAAGGAAGGTCTCGATGTGATCGATCATCGCCAGATTGCTCTTGTGCGATGTCGTATCGAACGCGACCAGCGTTTCCAGGATCGTCAGTGTGTCAATTCTCTGCATTATTGCCTCAAAAACTCGCTGTTGAGGCAACGTGACAGAATCTTGACATGTTTCAAAATATCTATTTTTCTAGAAGTTATGCATTTGGGATATACCGATGAATCTTAGTTTCAGGGAACTGGAGGTATTCTTCCAGATCGTCCGGCTGGGAACTCTGACGTCTGCGGCGGCCGCCCTGCATACGTCTCAACCGACGGCGAGCAGAACGTTGTCGAGACTGGAAAGACGGCTTGGCCTGATCCTGTTCGAGCGCCGCAAAGGCCAGGTCTCTCCCACGCCAGAGGCGATGGCACTCTTTCGCGAGCTTGAACACAGCTACGTCGGCCTGGAGCGTATTTCCGAACGGATCCAGGAGATCAAGGCCCAAAGAAACAGAGGACTGAACCTGGCTTGCTATCCGGCGCTGTCTCAGGTCTTCGTGCCGGAAGTGATCGCAAAATTCGCCCGCAAGCATCCTGACTTTTCGGCATCCATTCTCGTGAGCGGACCGGTTGAGGCACGGCGAAAGATGGAGAATGGCGAGATCGACATTCTGGTCTGCAACGAAATGCTGTCGGCAGGTGATCTGATAAAGATACCTCTTGTCACAGCGCAGTACCGGTGCGCCCTGCCCGAAAACCATCCGCTGGCGCGGAAGGATGTCGTGACGCTGGAGGATCTCCGGGATCAACGCCTGATCGCGCTGGATGCGGAGCCGGAACTCGACTGGAAGGGTCATTACGAGCTGTTCGCCCGGCTTGACCCGCCGCCGAGGATTGACTTTCACGTAAAAAGATCTGCCATCGCCTACAGTCTCGTGGCTCAGGGGCTTGGGATCTCGATACTTGAACCATTCTCGGCCGCACATTGGAGGTCATCTGGCGTTATCACGCGGCCATTTACGCCCAGCATCAATTACAATTACTGCATCTACATGCCAAAAGAAAAAATTGCCTCACGGTATACCGATGAATTCATAACTGAACTGAAGAAACACTGCGAATCTATTGCCGAGCTGGAAGCCAGCCGCTAAATGAACGAACGGCGAAGCGGGTGTATTGCTCTCAAATTCGCAGTTTCGGGAACCGGACGGACAGGTCCAGTCCCTCCAGTTGAGCTTTCCCGATAGATTTTCCACGAGTGCGTCGATCAGAACCCTTACCTTTCCGGGCGTGTTCGCGCCGGGTGGACGCAATACGTAGAGACCCACTTCTGGTGTCGGGTAGTCAAGCAGCAAGGGAACGAGATCACCGCGATCAAGCGCTTCCCTGACGAGAAACAGCGGTGCATGGGCAATGCCCAGCCCCGAAATTGCCCAGGCAATTGTCATTTCGCCGTTGTCCGTGCGCAGGCGTCCAGATGGGCGCACCGAGATCTTTCGGTTTTCCGATTGGAAGACCCAGTCGGGAGAGAGCGCTGTGGTGTAGATCAGGCATTCATGGCCGGTAAGGTCGGCCGGTGATTTTGGTATTCCATTTCGTTCCAGATATGCCGGACTGGCAACGATGATGGAGCTTATTGGCGCAATCTTGCGGGCAATGTAGCTGGAGTCCCGCAAGTTCCCGATCCGGATCGCGGCATCGAACCGTTCTCCAATAAGATCGACGACCCTATCGGAAAACGAGGCATCGGCCCTGAGCCTGGGGTAACGGCATGCCAGGGATTCCAGAACCGGTCCCAGGTGCCTGGTTCCGAACGAAAGCGGTGCCGACAGCCTCAATTCTCCCACGATTTCGTTCGAATGCTCCGAGATTGCCTCAAGCGTCTCCTCGTATTCGGCCAGGATCCGCTCACTTCGCAATTTGAACTCCAGACCGGCCTCAGTGGCGGCGATGCCTCGGGTCGTGCGATCAAGAAGCCGGGTGCCGAGCAGTTCCTCGATTCTGGCAATCTTGCGGCTGACAATGGATTTCGAAATCCCCAGCCGCGTTGCCGCGGCGCTCAGGCTGCCGCACTCCACGACTTCGACAAAGCATCTCATGTCGTCCAGATCAATCATGCGTTCCTCTCAGGGCAACAATCTGGTTCGGAAAATGAAGGTTCCCGAATGCGCGCTCGGGAACCAAGTTGTCACTCGATATTTCCTCATGAAGATCAGGACCTACAGTCAATGTCTAACGTTCTCGTACTGACAAGCAGCGCTCTGGGCGATGCGTCCATATCCAACCAGCTCACCAGCCACATCGTAAACCAGGTGCGCCTCAGGAACGACAAGAGCAAGGTTATCAGCCGCGACCTTGGCAAGAATCCCGTGCCGCACATGACACAGGATGCAACGGTTGCTCTCCGCGCCCCTGAAACCCAGAACGAAGACCAGGCAATCGCGCGGGCGCTGTCCGATGAACTCATCGCTGAACTGAAGGCCACGGATCTGCTGGTCATTGGTGCTCCCATGTACAATTTCGGAATTCCGTCCACCCTAAAAGCCTGGTTCGACTATGTGCTGCGTGCCGGAGTGACCTTCTCGTACAGCGAAGCAGGTCCGGAAGGGCTCTTGAAGGACAAGCGTGCCATCGTCGTGCTAACACGAGGCGGCTTTTACAGCGAGGGGCCCGCGCAGGTCATGGACGCTCAGGAGCCGCATTTGCGCACCTTGCTCGGGTTTATCGGCATCACGGACGTGACCTTCATCCGTGCGGAAAAGCTGGCTTTCGGTGCGGAGATCCAGGAACAGGTAATCGCTTCTGCCAGGAAAGAAGTCGACGACCTGGTCGAGGGACTGTTCTTGGCAGCCGCCTAGACAGCGCGGCTTGAACACTGTCGGGGGGTATCTTCGACAAAGTTGAATCTTGGCTTGTAAATCTTGACTGGTGAGCACTCCGCACCCTGACACCTGGCAGGGAGCGGAGTGCGACAAGACTTGATCACCAACAACCGGTTCAAACGCAGGGGGCGAAACTCCAACAAATTTCAGTTTTGGAGCGTTTGTAGGTTGGACAAGCCGTGCTGATGACGGATCATGTCTGCGGCCCGTTCTCCGATAACCACACAGGGAGCCATCGTGTTGCCTGTCGTGATGCGCGGCATGATGGAAGCGTCGGCAAGCCGAAGGCCTTCGATGCCATAGACTTTAAGTTGGCTATCGACCACCGACATCCTGTCTCGTCCCATCTTGGCGGTGCAGGACTGGTGCCAGTAGGTGACCGCGGACCGCCGGATGAAATCAATCATTCCGGACTGGTTCCCTGACAGAGGCGCCGTCTCACTCTTCACAAGCGGAACAAAGGCTTCGCTGTTTCCTGCCTCGCGGCAGAGTTCCACCGCCGCCAAAGCCGCCGCCAGATCTTCCGGTTCGCTCAAAGAGTTCGGTTCGATCAGGATCGGATCGCGGGCATCGGGTCCTGAAAGACGAAGGCGGCCTCGGCTTTTCGGTTGCGCGAGCCCCGCAAACATCGTCCAGCCGTGCTCGGGCGTCTCCAGCTCCGCCTCTGCGGGGGAAGGCACCGCGAATTCAAGCTGGCACTGAAGGATATCCGGTTGGCTTAGGCTCGAGTTGCTCTTCCAGTAGAGCGTCGCCTCGCAACCGCCGCCACCGACTTCCTCCTGTTTACGATATGCCCAGGTACATCCGAACGCGATGTGGTCCTGATGATTGCGTCCAACGCCGGGAAGATGCTGGACGACGGGGATACCGTGAAGCCGCAATTCTTCCTCGGGACCAATGCCCGATTGCAGAAGAACCTTGGGTGTATGCACAGCGCCAATTGACAGCACCGTCTCGCAGCGCGCGCGGAATTGACGAGGTTTTCCGTCAAGCACCGCTTCGACTCCGGTCACCCTTTTGCCCTCGAACAGGAGCCGCGTAACCAACGCATTGGTCAGGACAGTCAGGTTTGGCTGGGACATCATCCGATGAGCGTAGGAACGGAATACCGACTCTCGTCTGCCTTCGCGGATCCGCAATTCAGCAATGGATGCTCCACCGTCACTTTCCATCATCTCTCCGTTGGGGGTGTCATACACGGGAACACCCATCATTCCGGCGGCGGCAAGAAGCGCCTGGGCAACCGGCTTTGGACTGTCCGGCTGGGCCACGTAGACCGGCCCCCCCGTCCCCCGGCGCAGCGGATCCGGCGTTCCGTGCCAGTCTTCGATCCGACGGTAGTAGCCGAGCACCGACTGGTAACCCCAGGCCTCGTCACCGGATTCTGCCGCGAAATGGTTCCAGTCTTCTCTGTGACCTCGCGCCCACACCATGACGTTGATGCTGGAACCACCACCAAGTCCCTTGCCCATGCTCAACGGAAGCCGCCGGCCGGCGAGACCCGGTGCAGGCTGGCCAACGAAACCCCAGTCACGCTCACTGCCAAGGTTAAGCGGCCAACGCGCCGGGTCCGAGACACTCTCGGACAGGTCATCTCCGCCGGCCTCAAGCAGCAAAACCCGGGCATTGCCGTCTTCAGCCAATCGGGCTGCGACGACCGAGCCGCTGGATCCGGCGCCGCACACGATGAAATCGAAATCAGTGTGCGGTTGTTCGAGTTGCATGGTCTTTTCCATGTGAAGGACCTCTATCGACTGTTTATTGATTGACTACGGCCGAAACCGTCCGGGCGGCCTCGTCAATCGTGTCGGCGACGACTTTCGGTTGGGTCAGGAAGAGGGCGTGGCTGGCAGAAACCTTGGTAATCTTTGCACCGATGCGTTCCGCCATGTGGATCAGCATGGCCTGGTCGAAAGCCTTGTCCTCGGTTGCGATCACTGCCCAGCTCGGTCTGGACCGCCAGGCAGCATTTTCCAGCTTCGTGCCGAACGCTGACAAATTGATGGGGACTTGTGAGTCACGCAGGAAGGCAAGGTCCGGGCCGTCGACGTCATGGGCGAAGCCGGCCTTGAATTTGTCCCGGTTCACAAATGCGAAACCGTCCTCAGCAGTGTCGAGAACGAATTCGGATGCCGGCGCGAAGCCTTCGTATTGCTGTGCGGTCGTTTCTCCGGCATCCGGCGAGAGTGCGGAAACATAGACGAGCCCGGCAACCTTCTGGTCGACGCCCGCTTCGGTAATGACCGTGCCACCCCAGGAATGTCCGACCAGAATGGTCGGGCCGTCCTGCCGCTCAAGGGCACGCCTGGTCGCTGCAACGTCATCCTCCAGGGAGGTCAGCGGGTTCTGGACGATCGTGACGCGATACCCGCGCGTCGTCAGTTCGTCATAGACGCCGCGCCACCCGGATCCGTCGGCAAAGGCGCCATGCACAAGCACGACGTTTTTGACCGGCTGCTCCATCGGGATCGGGTCCGAAGCATGCCCCTGCTTTATTCCGAAGACTGCGGCGGCGGCAGCCGCCATGAGGACGATTCTCGTTTTGATTTTCATGATCTTTCTCCGGGTGTTGAGCGATAAAATTTATCGCGATAAATTTCATATGCTGGGAGTATTGAGTGGTCAAGATAATATTTATCACGATATTGTTTTTCGCGTCCGCGCTTGTTATAGGACCAGAAAGGAGCCGCGAATGACGAAAGACCAAAAGACCAATCCGCCACCGTTGGACGATCAACTCTGCTATGCGATCTATTCGGCCGGGATCGCAATCCAGCGTGTCTACAAGCCTCTTCTCGATGAACTCGGGCTGACATATCCGCAGTACCTCGTGCTCAATGTTCTTTGGCGCGAAGACAAGCAGACCGTTGGTTCAATCGCCGAGAGGCTGGCACTGGAATCGAGCACGCTCACCCCGCTTCTGAAACGCCTCGAAGTGGCAGGCCTGTTGGGCCGGACGCGAAATCCAAACAACGAAAGACAGGTCGTCGTCGCCTTGACCGACAACGGACGTGGACTTCAGTCCCAGGCCGGCTGCCTCGGCCAGGCACTGTTGTCGGCATCGATGCAAAGTCCGGAAGACCTGGCAAAACTGAACAAGGACGTCCGCTATCTGCGCGATACGATCTATTCCCAGATCGGCGGGTGGAGCACGCCTGCCTGACCCGGTGCAGCGACGCACCTAGGCCGTCGGCACGGTTCCGCCGTCAATGACATATTCGGTACCGGTTATCGTTGCTGCACGGTCGGAGGCCAAAAAGCCAATGAGGTTCGCGACTTCCTCCGGTTTTGTCGGCCGGCCGATCGGAATGCCGCCAAGCGAATCCATGATGATCTTCTTGCCGCCCTCGTAGTCCGTGCCGGCCTGTTTCGCGAGACGTTCGGCAAGACGCACTGAAGCTTCGGTCTCAATCCAGCCAGGCGCTACCCGCAAGACGCGCACACCCTTCGGCGAGACCTCTTTCGACAAGGCCTTGCTGTAGGTCGACAGCGCCGCCTTTGCGGCTGCATAGGCGGTCGTCGATTCAGGCAGTGGCAGCTCCCTTTGGATCGACGACACATGGATGACGACGCCGCTGCCACGATCCACCATGTCAGGGACAAGATGGCGATCCAGCCGGACAGCGGAAAAGAGATTGAGATAGAGTTCGTTATGCCACTCGGCATCGGTCAGTGCCATGAAGCCGCCGCCGGGAGCAGAGGACCCGCCAAGCATATGCACGATGATGTCCACCTCTCCAAGGCGTTCCCGGACGGCGGCTCCCAGGGCATCACAGCCTTCGGCCGATGTCAGGTCTGCGGCCACGAAGTGAACGCCTTCCTCGAGCGTCTCCGGCCTGAAGCGCGCGCTGGTCATCACCTCGGCGCCGAGTTCGCGGAATTGCCTGACCGTCGCAGCTCCGGCACCACGCGTACCGGAGGTGACGAGCGCCCGCTTACCTGCAAGACTGACAAACGGGCTCATGGGACGATCTCCAGCTCAGAGATCCTGTTGTCTCTCAAGACAAAGAAATACCGCAAGTCGACCGGGCTGCCTGGGAAGTCGCCGACGACATGGCTCGTTACCACCGTGCGGCCCTCTTCTTTGCCGATCGCGAAGGGCTCGACCGTATAGGAGAACTTGCCCGACGCATCCGCCTTCCAGAGACGGATCGCCTCTCGTCCGGCGTGCACCTGCCGTTCGTCTTTCACCGCCGCGTCCTCATTGAAACACTCGGCGACAGCATCCGCGTCCCTGCTCCTGTCGGCTTCGAAATAGGCCGCGATTGGTCCAGGCAACTGCATGTCCATGTCACACCTCCGTCTCTGGTGACCTACCCGCCGGATCAACTGGCTGTCCCGGCGTTGATGACGTGGATATAAGGCTGGACATTAATTGCGATAATTAGGACAAGCAGGGATGTAACATTTCGAAAAACGGGATAATGGCACGACAAGTCCTCATCGAACTCGAAGCGGTGCTTGCCATCGCTGCTCAAGGGTCTTTCCGGGCAGCAGCGCTCGAACTCGGCCTGTCGACAACGGCGCTCAGCAACCTGATCGGCAAAGTCGAGCGGCAACTCGGCGTTCGCCTGTTCAATCGAACCACGCGCAGCGTTTCATTGACGGATGCCGGCCGAACCTTCGTCGAGCAGGTAGCGCCTGCCCTTCGCGACATACACGAAGCGATGGCAGTTGTGCGGTCGCAGCAGGACACACCCAGCGGGACATTGCGCATCAACGCCTTCGCCACCGGTGCCCGCGAAATATTGGCGCCGCTCGTGCTGGCATTCCTGCGGCGTTACCCGCAAGTGCACATCGACCTCGTCACCGAAGGCCGTATCGTCGACATCGTCGCGGAAGGATTTGATTTGGGTATCCGGACCGCCGACCTGGTGCCGAGCGACATGATCTCGGTCCCGCTGGGTGCACCTCGTAGTTTTGCAGTGGTCGCCACGCCTTCCTACTTCGAGGAACATGGAAGCCCGTGCGCGCCCCCCGATCTTCTCGGCCACCAATGCATCCGCATCCGGCTGCCGAACGGCGCACTTTATCGGTGGCACTTCGAGAAAGAGGGAAACCCGGTCCAGATCAACGTCGATGGCCCGATCACGCTTGACGAGGCGACACTTGCGCGGGCCGCCGTTCTCGAAGGGACCGGGATCGGTTTCTTCATGGAAGCCGACGTGCGTGACGACATCGCCTCGGGCAAGCTCACACGTGTCCTGCAGGACTGGACCCCGCCGACAACACCACTCAGTCTCTATTACCCAGGGCGCAAAAATCCTTCCGCCGCATTTCGGGCGTTTGTCGAAATGGCTCGAGATTACGGTCGGGCTGCGATGCGAGGCGCATAGCCAAGCTATTTCTGTCGATCAGACCACTCGGATCCCAATAAAATTTCCGAGCTTGGCCGAATGTATTACTGGATGTTGGGGAACGGCAGGTTTCAGGCCAACTTGTTGCAACTCTGAACGTCTGATTTGGGGACGCTTTGCCGTCATTCGTTTAAAGAGTTCTCTCGTGAGTGGTCGATAAAAAATGGGCGGCGCCGAAGCTCCGCCCTTTCGGCTCACCCAAACGCCGCCATCTGCAATTCGGCCGCCTTCCGGTCGACAGACTGGCCAGGGTTTTCGACCTGGCGCTGGAAGGGCTTCCAGGCCTCGCCGACAACGTCTTCATAGGCCGCCACGACGCCCTCGGCCGCGCAGCGGAGCGCATGGGCCTGAAGACCCATATCGGCCGCGAACTCGCGTTTGCGCTGAGCGGCGCCGTCGAAACCAACCGGACCATCGAGGTCTTCATCACGCGTGTCATTGGCGCCCTTCGCTGTGGCATCGCGTGCTTCGGTCACAGCCTTGGAATAGAACTGGCCGGCGCCGTGTGCGGAGCCGACATAGGATCCGACAATGCGCTGGAGATGGATCTGCATGGCCCGGTTGCCGAGGCCTTCATTGAGGGAGTCGGCTGTATCGATGATCATCTGATGATGGAGATCGCGGATGCCGTCGCTGTCGATGACGGGAAGACCGAAGCTTTCGGAGATGAGCGAGGCCTGGGCACTGTCCGGACAGGTGTGTCGGACCATTTCGAGGGTCGCACCCTTGCGGAGCTGGACGACCTTGCCGGATTGACGGGAGGGACGGGCGTTGCTGGTCATGGGAGTTCCTTTCCTTCGAAGTTGGACCGAAGGCTCAAGCCGGCGCCTGCCGGCCCTCCCTTCGGGTGCGGACAAAAGAACCCGGCGGAAAGACGGAGGCATCAAGGTCCGCGCGAACCCAAGACGAGCGAACCTGTCCTGCGGGCCAGCAGGGCTTATCAAGCCCTGGCGCAATCCCGCGGGACAGGTTTGACGAGGATGGGGCGTGCGGCCGCCCCGCGGCGCGTTAGCGGCCTTGAAGGCTCCGGCCGCCGGTGTACGACCGCGACCAGAACCGAAGGGAGGTCGGCAGGGGTGGCATTCCACCGGCATCCATCGTGAAGGAAAGGACCGGTGCCCGCCGTATAAGCCCCTTCCGTCACAATGCGGGTTGCGTATCGGCTCCGGCACCCGAGCCCTCAATGGTGACCTTCGCCCTGACAGCTGCGATCGCCCGCTCCTGCCGGGAGAGTTTTCGGGTGAGGGCATCGATTTCGCCGCGGCGCTCGAAACTGAGCTGATCGAGATACTCCCGAAACAAGACGTCGTCGGACCGTGTCCAGCGGGAGCGGCCACGTGGATGCGATCTTACCCTGGCCCTGGCGCTGATCGTCATGCGCTCGGCCCGGGCCGCGATCTGGTGTTCAATCAGATCCAGATGCGCCTTTGTCTGCCGGCGCGCGGTTTCCATTCGGCGGAGAAGCAGCAAACGGTTCATGGCGAACACGGCCTCCACCCAATGAAGCTTGAAGGACCATCGTATGCATCATGCCGGGCCGGATCGACGACGAAACCAAAACGGCCGACCTCGTAATCAGCAGCCGGTACGAGGAACCGGCGTTGTTCGGCATCTTGACCTCGCATGCCGCCGAGGGTTGCGACGACCTCCACAAAACCGTCGTGCTGCTCCGACCTGATGGCGGAGATGACGATCCAGTCGTCTGCGTGCCCAGCATGAAACGCGCGCCGATCCTTCTCATGGGACTGACCGGGCTCAAGCACGGTGCCGAAAATCGTTTCCCAGGCATCCGGCCAGCTGTCTTTCACGGTCCGCTCGGCGCTCCGCCGCTCAAAGCTTGTGAAGAGATGCGGAAAGGTAAGCGCGACGATCGCCCATTCGGCATCTTCCTCGTACCAGCCGCCTGGCCGGCGAAGTCGCCGGTCAACCTTCGCGTTGCGGTCAGCGGCGAGATGGAAACCGCCATGACCAGCGGTCGAATGACAGACGACACCCTCGGCAAAGACCGTTGCACCCTGCGACGGTCCCCATGGAGTGTTCGCGTGGCAGCGGATCTCCCGGCGTCCGAGGACAAGCTTTTTGCGAGCATGCTCGGCCTGTTCAAACACCTTGGCACGGAAGGCCTCCTCGCCCGCGAGCACTCCGACATGCCCATAGAAGTCGTTGCGAACGAGCTCGCCGAGCGGCCGGCGCACGCGCCAGGCCGTGGCCAGAAAGTAAGTTTCACCGCGGCCGGGCACCAAGGCGAAAGCAGTATCGCCGACGCGCGCGACGGGAAAGCCTTCGGCGCTGGTGGCAAAATCAACCTCTGGCAGCGCCATCGGTTCGGGTTCTGACTGAGGGAAGGTCATGCCGCCTTCCCCTCGCCGCGATCGGCGGCAACTTCTTCGGTGGTCACTTCGTGACACACGGCATTGGGATAGCCATGACGCGACAGCGATTCGTCGGCCGCCTGCCGGTCTTCAGCGACATGAACCAGTTCGCCGGCATCGCCGGGGCGGTCAAGCACGAGGACCGAACCGGCTGCAGGCCGTTCGATGACCGAGAAGTCGAGCGCGCTCATGACTGAGAACGTTCGAAAGACCCGGAGCACCACGACAGCCTTGCTGCCGAAATCCCCCACATGAAGCGTAAAGCTGGCCAGGATCGGCGTATTGCCAACGGTGGCACCGGCCTGTTTCTTCACCAGCCGGCCGGTGTTGTTGTTGCGCTCCCACGCCTGAAGTTTACGGCGGTGCCGTTCGGGCGGACGGGGCGTGCCGTCGGAAAAGTGGATGATCGCACCAAGCGGGGAATGCTCGAAAATGGACTGAGCGGACATAGCCAATGTCCTCCTGTTCTATTGATTGGAAACGAAAGCGCCGCCGAGGGATGCCGGCGGCGCGATGTGCATAGGTAAGGAAAAAGAACCACTATTCGGCGGCTTCGAGAAAAGCCTCAGGGACGGCGTTCAGGCCGGTATCGCCTGCCTCCGTCTCATAGGCAGGGCCTTCCATGTCGCCGGTGTCCTCGCCCTGATCCTCGACGATCTCGTTGCGTGCCTTCCAGTCGGCGAGTTCGTTCGCTTCGAGCGCAAAAAGTGCGGACGCATGGACAAAGCTCGCTTCCTTGAAATGCTCGACAAGGGCGGCACGGGTCTCGCGCACCTTGTTGCGCGGCAGAACCGACGTTTCCGCGCAAGCCGCCTCGAGTGCCTGACGCGACAGGCAGAGGAGAAAATCTTCCGTCCCCATATTGGGCAGGAAGCTGTCGGCACCGACGACGTCGCCGGCGATGCGCGAGACAATGCCGCTGTTCGACTTGTTGCGGCGGCACGACAGCACCTCGATCAGGATCGATCGCACCGCGATCCTGAGCCCATCCATGTCGAAAGAGAACTTGCCGGTTTCATCGACGAGAGAGGCGGCAAGGGGTGCGATTCTGCTGCGGAAGGAGACGGTGTTGCCCACTCCCGTATCGACGCGAACGTTGTTGCCGGCAAAGGCGATGACGAGCAGCGCCATCAGCGTGTCGTCCTCGATCGGTGCACGGCCAAGCGCCTCGTGAAGCGCGTCAGTACGGAAATCGCCGATCATGTCCTGGCCCTTCTGGGTAACGTCCGGGCGCTGCGCCGGCAGGGTAGCGCCACCTTCCTCCGCCTTATCACTCGACTGTTTTCCGGTGACGGCTTTCGGCTCGGGCATCCGGTAGACCACCGACTGCACCTTGCCGTCGCGGTCGAGATACATCGCCGTATGGTCCGACTTCTTCGGCTTTCCATAAACACGCTCGGCCTTCTTCGGCAGGTCCGGTCCGTTCCAGCCGTTGGCTTCAGTGATGATGCCGCCTTTCGGCAGATTGTTGGTCATCCATTCCTGCTGGGCGCCGAGAAAGGCCTCGACATCGGTCGTGTAGCGGCTGTCCTCGTCGGCGGGCGCAAAGAGGTCCTCCACCCAGGCGATGCCGTAAGCCTTCGCAAGCTCATCGTCGAAGCTGGCGTCACGGGCGTACATGCGGGTCTTGGAAAGTCCGTTGGCGACCGACCACCAGGAGGTTGTTTCATTTTTCTTGGGCTTATGCGCTTTCCAGACTTGCTTTTGCTCATCGAGCGAGGCTGCCGCGATGGTCCGGAGCTGACGCTCGTCCGGCATATCGCCTTTCGCCATCTGGTCGAGCATGGCGGGCAGAACGTTGGCGAGAAGCCGGAGTTTCCTGATCTGGCGAACGGGAAGCGAAAGGGCTGCTGCAATGCCTTCCTCGCTCCAGGCAAGTGCGACCAGGCGCTCGATGGCGCGCCACTGGTCGACCGGGTTGAGCGGTTCGCGGGCGATATTCTCGACCATGGAGCGCATGGCGCCGCCGTCCTCGGCCGCATCGTCGACCAGTACCTCGATTTCGTCGAGGCCGGCGGCGATCGCGCCTCTGGTGCGGCGGTGACCGGCCTGAATGATGAAGCTGTTGCCACCGTCAGTCTCGGGGGAAACAACTGGCGGCTGGATGATGCCGACGGCCTTGATGGTGGCTAGCATCAGGGCATCGGCCTGCGGGCTCGATTTCGAGCGTCGGGCATCGTCGGGATTGTCCTTCAGCGCACGGGGATCGATCTTCATGAGATGCATGGGAAGCTCCTTTTCGAGATCAAAGAGGACCCGGCACCACGCCGGCTCCCTTTCTGGTCTTCTTCCTGAAGACATCCCCCGAACCGCGGAGCGGGCGGGCCGGTGCAACTGCGGCGGAGCATCCCTGCCCGGCAGGGCGAGCGGGGCTGACAGCCCTGCGAAGAACGACGGGCCGGGATGGCGAGCGGCGCGGTTGAGCGAAAGCGGCACAGGTTCGGCCGATCCGCGATCACATCCTACTGATTTTCTTACTTCTTTTTCCTTCGCCCAAGTTTCTTGGAAAACTATTTCAGTGTTTAGCGATTTTCTGGCAATTTGCCTTTTAAGGCCTTTCAAACCCCGCTGAAATGGCGCTTGAAGACCATTTAAAGACCGTCGCTTTTCAGGCGAATGGGTTTGCTTGCTTTGGGACCAAGCTCAGGCAACATGCGGCAGCAGGCAGCGCTTCTCGATTTCATTTTGCTGAGAGGTGCCACATGAACGATCCGACGGATTTCCTGGTAATCAAACTCTTTGGCTTGGAGGCGTCAGCAAGCGGGCAATACGCGATTGCCGCTGTCGTGCTGATCGCGATTGCTGTTTTGGTGGCGCGGGGCCGGCGGTAAGGATAATCATTTGGTGGCCTTGGTGGCGCCGTGCGGACTTCTAAGCAGCCAGTTCCGAAGAAGGCATCTCACCTAAAGCCAATTCGGTGAGTTGCTCCTCTACTTCACCGAGCTGCCGGCGTTTCTCGGCAAGCTCCTCTTCGAAGCCAAACTCCCCGCCCTGGCGAGACTGATAGGAGACAAGCCGGCGCTTTGCATCATCGAGCCGGAAGCGGTATTGCGCCCGCTCCTCCTCGAATCTGGAAAGCACGTGCTCGATGCGCGAGATCGCGCCGAGCGGCGTGACTGTCAGATCAAGATCGATCCCGGTCTCCGCGCCGCATCTCACAAGCGTGACGTCGTACTGGAAGTTGTCCTGACCAATACGCTGGCCTGAGAAGGTCAGGTCGAAACCGCCGACCCTGGCAATGGTTGCCTCGTCCTCCTCCCGCAAATGCACGAGGGTCATGATTTCCTTCATGAGAGCACGGCCGGCGGGCTTGCGCTCGGTGAAGGATTGTCCGCCAACGGTGATAGCGAAGGCATCGCCACTAGTCGGGATCCTGCGTTCGATGTCCTTGCCGATCTCGGCGATCCGCCGCGTGTCGTGCTCGATATCGCGTTCGGCACTGCGGATCTGACGGCGAACCGTGAATTGATCGTCGCGATGTGCGGCGCGCAGACGCTCAAGCCGGGCGACGTCGGCTTCCAGCCCCGCCTTCTGCATCAGGCGCTGATCTCCCGACGCGATGGCTTTCGCCATGGCGAACTGGTTGGCCTGCCCCTCGCCGAGATCTTCGAGCCGACGGACTGAAGTGTCGCCGGACAGCGCCGCGGCGATGAAACGGGCCTTGCGCTCGTTGTTCTGCCACATCTGCGCATCCATCGAGCCTTCGGTCGCATAGGCGAAGATATCGATCTCGTCATGCTGGTTGCCCTGTCGCTCAATGCGGCCCTCGCGCTGCTCGATCTGGGAGGGGAGCCAAGGCACGTCGAGGTGGTGGAGCGCCTTCAGGCGAAGCTGGGCGTTGACGCCGGTTCCCATGGTTTCCGACGAGCCGATCAGGAAGCGGACCTTGCCGGCATTGACGTCCGCAAAGAGCCGCTGCTTCGCCTCCGTCTTCTTATAGTCTTGCATGAAGGCGATCTCGGAGGCCGGTACGCCGCGCCGGACGAGCTCGTCGCGGATCCACCGATAGGCGGAGAAGCCACGGGATTTCTCGACGTTGATCGTGCCAAGGTCAGAGAAAATCATCTGCGCCGCGCCCGGCAGATCGAACGGCTTGCCCTCGCGGGTGAGATAGGTGTTGTCGCCAGTTTCCTTCCAGATGCGGAAGCTGTTCTCGATCAGCTTGTTGAGCTTGTTGTCAGGCTCATTGTCGTTGCCGAAGTCGACCAGTCTGAGATCGATGGCAGCATGCCGCCCATCGGTAATCACGGAGAGCAGGATATCGTCGCCGGGCTTTGCCGGTCCTTCACGCTTCTCGATCGCCAAGATCCGCGCCTCGAGAACCTGCTGGTAGAGCTTGAAGTCTTCGGTCGGCTTGGCGGTGATGATCTGGCGCTTGCCGGTCGAGAGTGTGGGGACTTTCACATATTGCTTCAGATCGGCGGGCAGCACGACGTCTGCAAAGGAGCGGAACATGGCAATCAGTTCCGGTACGTTGACGAAGGTGGCGAAGCGCGAGACGGGCTTGTATTTGCCGGACGGTTGCAGTTCGAGTTCCGTCGCCACATCGCCGAAGGTCGAAGCCCAGGCGTCGAATTCGTGCAGGCCGCGCTCTTTCAAGGCATCGAACCCAAGGAACCGCTGGACAGAGAACATCTCGCCGAGCGTGTTGGTGATCGGCGTGCCGGAGGCAAGCACCAGTGCGCGGCCGGGGTTCTTGGTTTCGATGAAGCGGGACTTCACATAGAGATCCCAGGCGCGCTGCGAGCCGTTCGGATCGACGCCCTTCAGCGTCGACATGTTGGTCGCAAACGAGAGTTTCCGGAACTCCTGCGCCTCGTCGACGATGATCTGATCGATCCCGATCTCGGAGATGGTCAGGAGATCGTCCTTGACCGAGCCGAGAGACTCCAGCCGGTCCCGCAATCCCTCCTTCAGCCGCTCCAAGCGCTTGCGCGAGACCCGGTCGTCGCTTTCGACCTTGGTGAGCAGGTCTTCGTAGAGCGCAAGCTCGTCCTCGATCATCTGCTTTTCGAAGGCAGTGGGGACCGCGATGAACTTGAAGGCCGAATGGGTGATGATGATCGCGTCCCAGGCCGCCGTTGCAGCGCGCGATAGGAAGCGGTGGCGTTTGCCCTTCGAAAAATTCGTCTCGTCGGCGACGAGGATGCGCGCTGTCGGATAGAGCGCCAGGAACTCGCGGGCAGCCTGTGCAAGGCAATGACCGGGCACGACCAGCATGGCCTTCGAGATCAGACCGAGCCGGCGCTGTTCCATGATGCTTGCTGCCATCGTTATGGTCTTGCCGGCGCCAACGGCGTGAGCCAAATAGGTCGAGCCGGCTGAGATGATCCGCCAGATACCGCGTTTCTGGTGGCCATAAAGACCAAAGGCGCCAGAGGCGCCAGGGAGCTGGAGATGGTCCCCGTTGAAGGATCGGGGAGCGATATTGTTGAAGGTGTCGTTATAGACCCGTGCCAGCCGGTCGGTCCGATCCGGATCGGACCAGACCCATGTCTGGAACGCGGTCTTGATCCTGGCGAGCTTCTCCTTGGCCGCCTCGGTGTCGACGACATTCAAAACCCGGCGCTCGCTGTCCCCGTCCCTGATCGTATCGAAGATCTGCGGCACCCGGCTGTTGAGCGCGTCGTCCAGCAGCTCGCCGGCATGCCGGCGCTTGGTGCCCCATTCGGAGGTGCCTTCGGCGCGATAGGCGAGCTGCCTGGCATCGACGGTCCAGGAGGCGAGTTCGGCCAAGTGGTGAATGCGGATGTCCGCTCCCATCGTCTCCTTCACGAAATCGACCACATCGGTTGCGGGGATCCAGGGAGCCCCAAGACGCGCGGTAATGTCCGACGGGCCGAGATCGGCCGGCTGCACCGCTTCGAGCGCTTCGACATTGCGTTTGTAAGCCGGGTCGAGATCGGCCGCGGCTTGCGCCATCGCCAGCTTGTCGCGCACCGGGCCCGAAAGATAGGCGTCCGAGGTCTGCCACGCGCCATCTGCCGGATCGCGGTGGATCGCGCTGTCAAGCGCCTCGATCACAGTTGTGCGGTCTTCATGCAGAAGCTCGGCAATATGGTCGAGATCGACACGGCCGCGTTCGTTCAAGACCACGGCGAGCGCATCGGCGGCATTGGTGATGACTGGGGTGATCCGCGGTGCAATCACCCGTTCGGAGAAAATCGGACCGGGTTTGGCCGTATCCGTGTCGAGATCGTAGGTCTCGATGGAGGCGACAAGCCAGCAATCCGGATCGTCGAGGAAAGGCTGCAGGTTCGGTCGACGATGGGTCTCGCGCGTTTCACCAGTCTCATGGTTCTCGGTGATCGACACCCTGGTATGATTGATCGGTCCGAAGTCACGCACGAAGCTTGACCAGGCGATGCGCAGCTTGACCTGAAGCCCGCGCCACGGCTGATCGATCTCCTGGGCTTTCAGCACAGCGCGCACGGCGTCGCGGATCGGGATCAGTTTTTTGACGATGTTGATCTGCTTTTCGGAAAAGCCCTCGTCGGATCGACCCTTGCGGAGGGGAACCGAGGCGGGTTTGCCGTCGATCACCTGCATGAGGCCTTTCGAGGCGTCGAAGAAGAAGCTGCCCTCGCGGACATGGGGTTCCTCCGGCCTGGCGACATCAATGCTTGCCGGGTGAAGCTCGAGATCGAAATCGATCGCGTCGGGCTCGCCGTCATAGAGGGCTTCCGGAAGGAAGAGAATGGCCGCATCGAGCTCGACCTCGAGGTCACCGTCGTTGGAAAGGCAGGTATAGGTTTCGCCGAAGGGACCGGATGAGGTGGTATGGCGGCCGAGTACATTTTCGGGATGCTCGGCGAACCAGCGATTGACGCGGATGGCCTCAACGTCCTCGCTGGCGGGAACGACTTCGGCCAGATCCAACCAGACCGTATTGCCCTGTGGTTCGGCTGGCTTGCGCTTGCGGAAAAACAGGATGTCGACCACGACATTGGTGCCGGCATCAGCGAGAAAACTGCCTTCGGGCAGGCGGATCGCCGCGATCAGATCGGCGGATTTGGAGATGTGTTCGCGGGCCGTCGCATCCGCCTTGTCCATGGTGCCGGACGAGGTGACGAAGGCGGCGAGCGCGCCGGGTTTCAGGAGATCGATCGACCGTGCGATGAAATAATCATGCAGTCTTAAACTCATCGACCGATAGGTACGGTCGGAGCGCACGGTCCGGTCGGAAAAGGGCGGATTGCCGATGGCGAGATCGAAATGCGCCGGCAGGTCTGTGCGAGTGAAATCGCCTTCGATGATGCGGGAACCCGGCTGCAGCAACCGGGCGTTCCGTGCGGTGACCGGATCGAGCTCAACGCCGGTGACGAATGAGCTCTCACGGAAAGCCTCCGGCATCAATGCCGGGAAAAGCCCCGTGCCGATCCCCGGCTCAAGCACGCGGCCGCCCCGCCAGCCAAGGCGTTCCAGTCCCTTCCACATCGCCCGGACGATGAACTCGGGCGTGAAATGCGCATATTGCGTGCAGCGGGCAAGCGAGGTGTAATCGGCCTCGCTCACCGCCTCCAGCAAGCCCTCGCCAAGGTCTTCCCAACCTTCACGGAACCCATCCTCACCCGGCCGGGTGAAGATGGCATTGGCGAGGTCGGAGGCACCGAAGCCGGTGAAGCGGATGAGGCGCGCCTGTTCTTGCCGTGACGCGGGCCGGTCTTCAGCCTGGATCACCGTGGCAAGCCGGATCGCCTCGATATTGTCGCGAGCGCGGGCTTTCCAGCCCTTCGCTAGTGCGCGGCTTCCGGAAAGATGGAAGTTGCTACCGCGCTCAGACACTTCCTCGGACTGTCGCTCGGTGGATTGCCGGCTTTTGGGTAGTCTGGCCGGAGCGGTCGCTGGCGGCCGGGCAGTGTCGTCCGGTTCGATCACCGGGTTTTCGGTAAAGGTGGTCACGCCAAAACCAAGCCCGGACGAGAGCGTGTTCTTCGAGCTGCCGAACATGTCGAGATTGAAAGGATCGTGGTCAGCCATGATGGGTTTCTCCTGGATTGCAGGCGCACGAGACCTCACCGCCAGGCGAACCTGCAGTGTGGGAACCGTGCGGAGTTTATTGGTGCGATTAGCGGGTGATTAGCGAGAACGAGATGTCGTTCTCGGTAAGCTGGATGCCGAGGTGTGTGGCGTTGGGATTCCGGTCAAAACTAGGAATGAGCAGATCGGCATCGATAAACTCGACCCCATCGTCACCCCCGAAATGGTGGCGCTTGTAGTCCCACCAGTCAGGATTGGCCTTCGGATCGCATTCGCCGGCATAGACGACGAGCGGTCTTTGTCCTTCGGTGAGCTTGCCGTTTGACATGACGTAGACGCCCTCGTCGCCAACCAGCCAGAACCCGGGCTTTTCGCGCTCGTCTTGCCCCTCGCCATAATAGGGATTGCGGAAACCGCCATTGGCGATGGCATCCGCTTCGCCGCGCGCAATGACATTTCGGACTGCAGAAATTTCAAATGTGAACATGGGTCACCTCACGCGGCTTGCACGTCCGGCAGGTGGCGCAGTTGAACGGGCAACTTTTCCGAGATCTGCGCATCGCTCAAGGTTTCGAGCAGCTGAAACCGTGTCCCCGGCTGGCCGTGCACGAAAACCGTGCGCTTGCCGCGATGCTTAGGGCTGAACTCCTCACCGGCATATCCGCGATAATCGTCATGAGTGGCGCTCCAGATATGCTCGAGCCGTTCGTCGCGGGTCATCGTCTTCATCGGCCAGCGCTCGCGATCGATGATGGCCTCGCGCATGGCATAGGGAGAGCGCGGATCGAAAAGATCACAATAGGCGTGGAAGAACCGGCTCACGCCGTTGATGCGCAATGTATAGAAGACGCTGGTAACGTTGCCGGTCAGGAATTCGCGCATGGCGAACATGTCCCCGCGCATCCAGAGCGGCGGCAGGATGTCGAGCATATAGTCGTGCTGGCTTTGCGCGATTTCGAACCATTCGCCGGCGTAGAGCATACGGCCGTCGGTCTCGGAACGACGCGGCCGTTGAGCATGGCGGTCGAAGAGACGGAACATCTGGTGGCGATCGGTAACACCGAAATAGATCTTGCGGATGAGAGAGGTCATGGCGGGCTCCTTTGAGGCCTGTCACGGGCTGGAGCGCGGCGCACCCTGGCGGTATCACCATCTTCTTCAGCCCTTCCGGACCCCTTCTTGGCGCCGCCTCTCCGGTGAACTGGGTCAAGGGCCGGCGTCAGCCAGGCGGAGCTTCACCCTTGACGCAGGCAGCGGGCATGCGGCAGCCGTCTTTTTTCTTTCGTCTCTCTCCTCTCTTCTCACCCCTTCTCTTTCAGGCAGGCGTTCCAGTCGTCGGACGGCGGTCTGAGCCGCTGCCAGCTGCAGCCTTCCCCTTCGGCGAGGATCCGCAGACGTTCGGCAAAGATCTCGCCCTGGCTGTTGGCATCCGTGGCCGCGACCAGGAGAACGTCCGGGTGGGTCGCAAGCCCGCGCAGGGCAGCTTCGGTCGATGGCGACCAGCCTCCGCCGGTGCTGAGGTAAAGCGTTCCGGGTCGTAAACCTTCGATCGCCGCAAGGCTCATGGCGTCGATCGCCGCCTCGGTGACGCAGAGACGCGTTGCCTCCGTGGGCCCGAGCCGGAAGAGGACCTTGGCACCGCCGCTCGCGAACCCGCGCCACCTTGGCCCCCGTTCCTCCCAACCGGTGACGTGACCTGCCTCGTCGGTATGACCGGCCCACATGCTGCCGTGCGGGCCTTCGCGCAGCACATCAGCGGCGATGGCTTGTCGCAGTACCGGTTCTGGGATGCCGCGCGCAGCGCTGAGATAGCGCCAGGTCGCCGAGCCGCGCCAAGGCTTGCGGCGATTTTGCCAGCGTTCTGGAACCGTCTGAGCTGACGCCTTCTCCCTGGTCTGACGGAACCAGGCGGGTTCGGATGGCGTGAAACCGACGAGGTCTGCAACGACATGAAGGGCGGCTGCGAAGGCAGTTCCGTCGAGGTGTTCGACCAGACGAAACACGTCGCCCTTGGCCTCGGACAGGGGATCGAACCAACCCCTCCCTTCATGAATGACAATGATGATGTCGCCGCTGCGGCGATACTTGACCGCCCTGCGTGTACTTTCCCGACAGTCGACGGCAAAGCCGGCGGATTCCAGGACGGCCGCACAGGCCACTTTTTTCTTCAGCTCTTCAAGGTCTGCTTTTTCCATTCGCTTTCCACGTGCTGCGCGTTCCTTTCTTCAGGTCTTCGCTCCCTTATGTTTAGGGACGGGACCCGGAGGCCGCGAAGGGCAAGGCAGGACAAGGGCGTGGATGGTGCGCTGGAAGTTGTGCAGGGTCGCCTATTCGCAGTCAGACGCAGCGCCAGTGTCCCTTGCCGGCCGCTGCGCGCAAGCGGCACGGGACTTTACCTGTTCCCGCATGCGGCAATCTCTTGCCTGCGTCAGGGATGGCCGCCCGGATGGGGGAAGACCGCTTGCGGGCTTCAGCTTTGCCAACAGCCCGGCCCGGAGGGGGATGCCAAAAGACTAGGCAACCAGCGGTTATTGGTGTGATGACTGGAATTCAGGCAGGCGAGTTGCAGCTCTGTTAGGACAATCCTGACTCAGCCAAACCCACGTTCGCCCGGTCCTGAAGTTTTGCAAGACGTTCGATAAGTTCGTTGAAATCAATGGCGTCGCTTTGGAGTAGCCCGGCTTCGAGCATCTACTGATAGACCTGCCCCAGCGCTTCGAAGGCATCACCGGTTGGTACCAGACAGAGAGAGAGCCGGCGACCGCTTCATTGCAGTCGATTGGCTTTCCGGAACCGTCGTTCTCCCGAAAGAATAACTGCTTGTGTCTAGCGACATCGTTGCCAAACCCGGGGCGGTTCACCCCTCTCACTCCTATGGCCGCCTTATGAGCATCCAAGGCCTACGAAGTGTGGAGATCACTAAGACTGTGACTGACATTGACTATTTTCTACAATCGTTTGAAATGAGGCAATTGAAACCGGAGCGCACAATGTCTGATGAACAACATCCGGGACAGCTAGAGCCAGCTAGCGTCTCAGAGCACAGTGACACCACACTCACCTCTCAAAAGTCGGCCCCGTCCAGTCGCAGCGGTAAATCTGGCAAACGCAGCGCGCCGGCCAAAGCAGCTAACGGTCAGCGATACTCCGCGAAAGAGAAAGCATCAAAGATTGCACAGATCGAAACACGTTCCTCCGAAGGAGTGAACATAAAGGCGGCAATCAAAGAAGCTGGAATATCCGAGCAGACCTATTACAGGTGGAAGCGCAACGCTGCACCACAAGAAGAACCTCAAAAGGTGGCTCCGCCGCGAAAGGCCGAAAAGACGTCGAGCGCCGAACTCGAAACACTTGAAGACTTGGTCGCACTCGAAGCTGAAAACATACGGCTGCGCACCCAACTCGCCGAAAAACTTCGCGCCGAAAACGCGGAACTTCGCAAACGCCTGGGGATGGAATGACTTCGGCCGTTCATTGCAGCGTTGAAAAACCACTTATGCGGCGGTAAATCTCTGGCGTGGCCCGCTAGGGCCTACCCAACCTTTTTCGGATGCAACTTTTCATGAAGTCACGACGAAACTTCGTTGTTGAATTGAAATCGAGCCGGCGACAGACAAAACCTCCGAACAGGTCTATCTGGGGGGATACCGATCTCAAGGCACTTGCAAGTGAGGTCGAGACCAATCTGCCGATTTCTCACGGCGTTAGTGGCAACTCGCTCACCTCGGAGAAAAAGCCCGCGAAACAATACCAGGGCAAAGAGAACCGTGAAACTCTGCCGTCCATGGATACGCCCCGAAACGACAAACTGCCTCAGAGGTCACCCGCGCCGAGGATATTGCAGGCGCTGCCGCAAGTCGCGGTCGAGCCTGAAGCAAAATCAGCGCCGAAAGAGATCGATCGTATTTCTACGCCGCTCACCCTTTCCTCAAAAGGGTCAGACGACGAGACCGAAAAAAAGCAGACAACCAGCGTCGCCACTAAGCCTCAGCTGACGTGTCCCGATGAGCTGGCGGAGCTGGAAGCTGAAAATCGACGCCTGAAAGTGATGTTCAGATCGTTGCTTCAAGCGGAAAACCACGAACTAAGGAAGATGCTTGCACGACTGCCGTAAGTTCGTTGATAGGTAGATGGCTAAGGCACTTCAGGAGATCGACCTCACCCATCATCAGCACCTGTGCGAGATTGCGATGCAGATCATTCCGAACGATCGAGTTCACGATATTGCTTATGCTTCGAGACGTCTAGCTGTTCGTATCAGCCAGAGAATTGCCGAGTTCCGCTGGTCAAGATTTTCAGCCTGACAATACCCGCACTGTCTGGATTGGCATGAACAATCTCAGTGGTTGATCAGGCAGCGGCGTGAAACCGAATGATTCATAGTAGGCCTTTCGGCGAACGACATTTTCGGGAACACCGCAATCAAAAAACATCAAGCTGTTGATTTTCACCGAGAACTGACCCGGTAAGGCCCGATTTTTTCACTGAGAACTGACCCATGTTTAAACCCACCCCTGCGTGATTTCGGCGGGGGACGACGGAGTGATAGACATGGCATTGTTGAGCGTTATCAGGCGCTGGCATTTTCGTGATCAGCTTTCGATCCGGGAGATCTCCCGGCGGACGGGATTGTCCCGGAACACAGTGCGCAAGTATCTGCGCGACGATACGGTTGAACCCGCGTTCAAGGCTCCCGAGAGGCCCAGCAAACTCGATGCCTTTGCCGACAAGCTGTCGGCCTGGCTGCGCGTGGAGGCCGCCAAATCGCGCAAGCAGAAACGGACGATCAAGCAGTTGCACGCCGATCTGGTGAGCCTCGGCTATGATGGCTCCTATGGCCGGGTGGCCGCTTTCGCGCGTGACAGGAAAGCCGACCGGCAGCGCGAGCAGCAGACAAGCGGCCGCGGGACTTTCGTGCCGCTGGCGTTTGAGCCCGGTGAGCCTTCCAGTTTGACTGGTCCGAAGACTGGACGATCATCGGCGGCGAGCGGACCAAGTTGCAGGTTGCCCACTTCAAGCTCAGTTACAGCCGGGCCCTTGTCGTGCGGGCCTATCTCCTGCAAACCCACGAGATGCTGTTCGACGCCCACAACCATGCCTTCAGGGTTCTGAGCGGCGTTCCCCGACGCGGGATCTATGACAACATGAAGACCGCTGTCGACAAGGTCGGGCGCGGCAAAGACCGCCAGGTGAACGCCCGCTTCTCGGCTCTTGTCAGCCATTATCTTTTCGAAGCCGAGTTCTGTAATCCGGCTTCCGGATGGGAGAAGGGTCAGGTCGAGAAGAATGTAGGGATGCCCGGCACAGGCTTTGGCAACCGATGCTGCGCGTGGCCAGCCTCGAGGAATTGAACGACTGGTTGGAAAACCGCTGCAAAGATCTCTGGCAGACCATCCCGCATGGAACGCAACCTGGGACGATCGCAGATTTCTGGGCCGAAGAAGTCTCCAAGCTTATGGAGGTCGGCCGTCTCTTCGGCGGCTTTGTCGAATTTGCCAAGCGGGTCTCGCCAACCTGCCTGGTTCACTTTGAGCGTAACCGCTACAGCGTGCCGGCATCGTTCGCCAACCGTCCTGTCAGTTTGCGGGTCTATCCGGACAGGATCGTCGTGGTCGCGGAAGGCTTGAGCGTCTGCGAACATCACAGGATCATCAACCGCTCCCATGACCGTCCCGGCAGAACAGTCTATGACTGGCGGCATTATCTGGCCGTCATCCAACGCAAACCAGGTGCGCTTCGTAATGGCGCCCCCTTCGCCGAACTACCGGAAGCCTTCAGGTCATTACAACGGTATCTGCTCAAGAAGCCTGGCGGGGACAGGGAAATGGCCGAGATCCTCGCTCTCGTGCTTCATCATGACGAGCAGGCTGTCCTGACGGCAGTCGAGACGGCATTGGAGGCAGGCGTTCCGACAAACACGCATGTCCTCAACCTGCTGCACCGGCTGACGGACGGAAAGCCGGTGACCCCTCCGGTCATCCGGGCGCCGCAGGCCCTGTCTCTCAGCCAGGAACCGAAGGCCAATGTCGAACGCTATGATGTCCTGCGCAAACTGAAGGAGGCTCGCCATGCGTCATGATCCAGCCAGCGCCGCTGTCGTCATCATGCTCAAGAGCCTCAAAATGCACGGCATGGCTCAAGCTGTCGGCGACCTCACCGAACAGGGTTCTCCCGCCTTTGAGGCTGCCATTCCGATCCTGTCCCAATTGCTCAAGGCAGAGACGGCGGAGCGAGAAGTCAGATCCGTGGCTTATCAGCTCAAGGTGGCACGCTTTCCAGCCTACAGGGACCTGAACGGATTCGACTTTGCCAGCAGCGAAGTCAACGAGGCGCTCGTGCGCCAACTTCACCGCTGCGAGTTCATCGAGCAGGCTCACAATGCCGTCTTCCTCGGGAGCCCCGGAACAGGGAAGACGCATCTTGCGACCGCCCTCGGCATCCAGGCCATCGAACATCACCGCAAACGTGTCCGCTTCTTCTCCACCGTTGAACTCGTCAATGCACTGGAACAGGAGAAAGCCCAGGGCAAGGCGGGTCAGTTCTCGGTGAAATTCAACATCAAGGCCATCCTCGAGGCCATCCGAAAAGCCGGATCGACGATCTCCTGCCTTGGAACTTCAAGCCGTCAAGCTGATCCCGAGTGGGAGGCAGCCGCCGCTTACGCTAAATTTCGGTCCATGGTTTCCTTCGCATTTGCACGTTAAGCTATTCCAATCACTTCGATCATTCCGTGCCACTCACCAAGCACATCTCACAACTGACATTACACCGAGAAGAGTTCAGACTGCGGGTCTGTGTTCAATTGGAAGTGCTCCGATACCGAGTTTGGTACTATGGAACCTACGTACCACCGGCCCAAAGGATGGTGTTTCAGGAAATTCTCACCGTCCTCATCGGCAGGTCGGCGGACTTGCAACAGGTGGCCGCGCCAAGGCGCAGCCACTGTCTTTCATTCACCCTCAACGAGAGGTGCCCGGCTTTACGCCTAGTTGTTATTGGATTTCGTTGCAGCTTCCTGCGCACGATTGTAGCTCTCGACCGCTGCGCCGTATTCCGGCGCGATATCGGCATACAGCGCCCCCCAATCGGCAGCATCGGGACGGTTCCAAGTGCGATGCGTTTCGCTGAGAATGGTATTTGTGGTTACCGGAACGATGCCCTCGGCCACCATGCGGGCGAGCGCCACGTCCGACGCCATTTTGCTCACATCTCCCGAGGCGTCCATGACTACGAAGACGTTGTAGCCCTCGGCCTGAGCCTGCACCGCCGGGAAAGCGACGCAGACACTTGTCCAGACGCCCGCAATCACCAATGTCTTGCGACCGGTTGCTTCCACCGCTTCAACAAAATCGGCATTGTCCCAGGAACTCACCTCGCCTTGCCGAGCGACGTATTGCGCACTGGGCATGGCTGCTGGCAATTCCTGCATGATCGGGCCGTTGGGGCCATCGGGCTCAGACGCCGTGTATATGATCGGAATACTCGCCTGTTCGGCTATCTTTGCCAGTGCGACCGTATTGCGGCGCAAATCATCGACTTTGATATCGTTAACCGTCTGAAACAGTCCTGTCTGGTGATCGAGAAGCAGAAGGACCGCATCGTCGGGATCAAAGAGGGCCTCCTTACCAGCTTCGGTTGGTTGGCGCGAAAGTCCCTTGAGGTGCAATTGCTCACTCGCATCCTGCGCCATTGCCGGTGCTGTAAACGCGATGGGCTGCGCGATCATCATCGCCGCAAGTGTTGTTGCTGCGAGGGAGTATCTCCTGAGCTTCATCAAGATAGTCATGGTCGTCTCCATTGTGGTTACAGTGGTTGGTTGAAAGGCCTCCACGGGCCTAAGGATTCGGCAAGTGGAGCAGGAAAAAACGGTCCGGAAGTGATCCCCGTCAGGGAGCTCGACCGGTGTCAGTCGGAATTCCGTAGAGAGCCCAGAGCGATCTCTTGGACAGCTTGGACGATGACCTCGGCCACGGCCTCCGCCTGACTGATGAAAGCCGCTTGACTGCCTGGCTCTTCCGTGACCGATGCGCCCATGCGATTTGCCATATACAGCAACGTGCCCTGGCCAAATGCCTGATCGTCATTCGAGATGATCGCCCAGCTCGGCTTTGATCTCCAGGCGGCATGACTGACGGGGGTTTCGAACACCTCCATATTGATGGGCACCTGCGAGTCGCGCATGAAGGCGACATCGGAATCGCCGATGTCGGCAGCGAAACCGGGTTTGAACTTGTCCCTCTGACGAAACCGAAGCCGTTTTCGAGTACGTCGATCACGAACTCCGTGGCGGGAGGAAAACCGGCATACTGTTGTGCAGAGGTCTCCCCCGTATCTGGAGACAGGGCCGAAACATAGACCAGTCCGACAACGTCAGGATGGCTGCCGGCTTCGGTAATGACAGTGCCACCCCAGCTATGCCCGACCAGAATCACAAGTCTGGATTGGCGGTCGATCACGCGCGTCGTGGCATCGACATCGTCCTTGAGCGACGTTAATGCGTTCTGGACGATCGCTACCCGGTGGCCGCGGGACACCAATTCATCATACACGCCGCGCCAACCGGAGCCGTCAACAAAAGCCCCATGAACAAGTACAATCACCGGATTCAGGTTTGTCTCAACCGTAGTTTGGGCAGATACGGGCTCCGTTGAACCCAGCGAAGCGGCAGCGGCGGCCAATATCGCGGACTTTTTTTCATAGTAAGTTCTCCTTGTTGAGGTCTGGGTGTTTCGCCAACAGGTGCAAGTCATGGCTGCTGCGGTGGACGGTTTCGATCGCTGTTTCGCCAAGCCCTGACCAGTGTGAGCCCGACAAGAGAGACGGGCCTCGAAGACCGTCACTCGACTTGAAATTCGTTGATCACTTGACCAGAAATACGATGCTGGGCGTTTCGATGCTATTCGAGCCCGCGTATGCAATACCCATGCTTGGGAATGAGTTGACGTGTGCCGAATGACTAGTCAGACAGCTCTCGGGACAGTATCGTTAGGCCATTCGGGCATTTGCCTGCCCCGATCGAGTGGCGGCGGCAAAGTTCGCAAGATCTGCCTCGGCCACTGCGCTATGATCTAGCCGAGGCAGAGCTTCTCGCTTAAACCCTCGCGACCATCTTGATTTCGCAAAGCTGCGGCGGCAGCGCAAGACGCGGCGTCGCCAGGATGGTGCTGGCAATAACCGGCGTCTTGCCCCAGGCAGCGCGCCGCACATCGGGAATAGCCGCAAACGCAGAGTCCATGTCGAGTACGTAAACGACTTCTTCGACCGCATCGTCGAGCGTTGCGCCAAAGCGAGAAAGCAGTGTCTTGCAATTGTCGTAGGTCTGCGCGAGCTGTGCGCCCATGTTCGAAAAGTCGACAACGCGTCCTTCGGAATCGAGCTTTGCAGGCGCGACAAAGCCACCTTGCAGGTCATGGCTCAGCTGACCCGATAGGTATATCGTGTCATCAACTTGAAGCGCCTGGACATATCCGTAGCTATCCTCCCACGGGACACCGAATCTTTCGACACGCTTCGTACGCCCTGCGGCACGGGCGGCATTGGGAGACAGTACAGATGCTACGGAGCTTACCGCAGCGCCTATTCCGATCATCGTCAACGCTTGGCGCCGTTTGACGAGGGCTTTCGAGCTGTGCTCGCGTTCTTCGGTGTTCATATCTTCTACCTCCGGGCTGGGTAATTTCGGGATTGCCACTCCGATGCTAAGCTTGCATTTTTGCGCTGCATATGGACAAGGTTGCGAACCCTCAACGCAGAAACGCACAGCCAATGAACTGGAACGATGTCCGCTTTGTCCTATCGGTCGCCCGCACTGGCAATCTGGTTGGTGCGGCGCGTCAGCTCGGCGTGCACCATGCGACCGTGGCCAGGCGCATAGCCGCCATAGAGCAGGATTTGAAGGTGAGATTGTTCGATCGTATGGAGGGAAAGTACGTCCCCACGGCGGTCTGTGACTCAGTGTTAATGCATTGTGCTGAGCTCGAAGAAGCCGCCCTTGCGGTGAAGTCCGCGGTCATAGAGAGTGTCGATTCGCTCAGCGGCGAAATCCGTGTCACAACGACAAGCTTCCTCGCGGCGTATCTTATGCAGCATGTTGCAGAATTTCGTACACGGTATCCCGACGTAGAAGTCGAGATAACTGTCGACTCCCGTGACTACGACATTACCCGCCGCGAAGCGGATATGGCCCTTCGCTGTGGCCTGCCTCGCGTTGGACGTGCCACTGTTCGTAAAATGGCGACCATGGCGTTTGCGGTGTTTGGCCACGCAGACCAGTTCAGCGCAAATGCGGATAGAGCCGAGCTTGAAGATCTGCGTTGGGTCTGTCTGGATGACGCTTGGGAGTATTTGCCCGAAGCGCGGTGGCTTAGATCGAACTATCCTCGAGCCCGCCGCGTGTTGCGGACAAATGATATTCAATGTCTCCATTCAGCCATTCGGAATGGAAATGGGATAGGTGTCCTGCCTTGCTTCATGGCAGACCCCGATGACGAATTGGTGCGACTCTCCGGTCCAGAGCCGGTCACCTCAAACGACCTGTTCTTGCTCGTGCATCAGGACCTGAGGAATAACTCTCGCATCGTTGCATTTGTCGATTGGTTGAATTCGACTTTCGGCCTACACAAAGCTCTCTTTACGGGCCTGCCCTGACACCTGTTTCTTCTGCTAGTTCATGGGAGTGGCTGCACAATCGTCCACAATTACCCATCTTCTGTCCCAGAAGCTTAGCTGTCTGTAAGCGGTGTCTGAGGTGCACGTTGCCGGCCCCGGTGTTGCTTTCCATTAAATTATAAGAATGGGGCGCCAACGATTTCAGACGCTTGAGCCAGCACTAAATTTGAGAATGGGCAGTTAATTTGATAATCCGGCTTGGCTTTTGTCACTTTATGTGAGAATGACTTTCGCGATGTTTTCCTCGCGAGCCTGCCATGAACGATCGGTTTCCTGACGAAATTGACGAAGCGCTTTGGGATGAAGCCTGCCGACGGGCAGATGCGATCCGCAGCTTCCTGAAGCACAATCCTGACGGTGCGACCGCCGCAGAGGTTTCCCTGCTCGCTGTCGAGATGGATGTCAGCCAGGCGACGGCCTACCGGCTGGTAAAGCTTTTCCGCGCCGGCGGGACCGTTCTATCTCTAGTCGATCGGAAGCGCGGACGGCCGGAGGGACATCGTACGCTGGACAAAAAGCGGGAGGAGATCGTCGGCACGACTATCAAAAAATTCTATCTGAAGCGAACACAGCCGACGATCTCGCAGTTGGTGCGGGACGTGCAGACGAACTGCATCTCGGCCGGATTGAAGCCACCGCATCGGCGAACGATCGTCGCTCGCCTTAAGGACATCGACCTGCAGAAGCGCGCAAAGCGGCGCGGCGAACAGACGATCGTCAAGGCGACAACGGCCGTTCCCGGAGTGTTCAAAGCCTCTCGTCCCCTGGCAGTGGTCCAGATCGACCATACCAAGGCCGACATCTTCGTCGTTGACGAGGAGACACGGGAACCGCTCGGCCGACCATGGCTGACATTGGCGATGGACGTCTGCAGCCGAATGGTGACCGGCTTCTATCTCACGATGGAAGCGCCATCCCGCCTATCGATCAGCCTGTGCCTGTTACACTCCGTTTTCGACAAATCCGCATGGCTCCGGGAACGCGAGATAACGGAGCCGTGGCCCGTCGCTGGTCTGCCGGACATGGTGCATGTTGACAATGGTCCCGACTTCCGCAGCCGAGCCTTCAAGCGAGGATGCCAGGACGCCGGCGTTGCGATCGAGTGGCGGCCACCGGGGGAGCCGCATTTCGGCGGTCATATCGAGCGCCTGATCGGCACGCAGATGGGGAGGCTGCATCTCTTGCCCGGAACGACCTTCAGCAACCCGCAGGAGCTTGGCGAATATAATTCCAAGCAGCATGCGGCGCTTACGCTTCGGGAACTGGAGCGGTACATCGCTCTCGACATCGTGGGCGCCTATCATCAGTCGATCCACAGCAGCCTTGGCCGGCCGCCGATCGCGGTGTGGCGGGAGCACGAGGGAGAGATTCCTCTTCGGCTGCCACAAGACAGGCTTCGCTTCTGGCTCTCCTTTCTGCCCGAGCAGGAGCGAACCTTGCGCCCGACAGGCATTCACCTGTTCGGCTTGCGTTATTGGTCGGCAGCACTCAATGCCGACGTCGGTCGTTCGGACCGGCGTTTGCTAATCAAATATGATCCGCGCGACATGGCGCGTATCTTCGTTCGCCGGTCATCTGGAAACTTCGTGGAAGCCCGCTATGCCGATGTGACCCTACCTTCAGTCACTTTGCATGAAGCGGTTACGGCACGACGCACCCTGCTCGCAAAGGGGCGCCGTGAAGCAGATACCCGCGCCATCGTCCGTACTGCGATCGCACAACGTGAGCTCGTCGAGGCGGCAACCAAAAAAACGGCAGCAGCACGACGCAGTAAGGCGTCCTCTTCGAAATCGAAGGTGGATGATGGCGGATGGGGCTCGCTCCGCGGTGTCGATTCCAGCAAACCTGTACCCTTTGTTGAGGATATGGATTGAGCTGGAGTGAATATGAACGATGAAGTCTCCCACCTGACCGTCAGAGCTGCGGCGCTGCTTGCCGAAACGGACGAACGGCGCATTCGCGCGATACGATCACGCCGATGGGTGCTCTACCCACGCGCCAAACAGGCGTTGGACCGGCTGAGTGCGCTCCTCGATCACCCACGTGGTACGCGCATGCCTTCTGTCGCGATTTACGGCGACAGCGGCATGGGCAAGACCATGATGATGAAGCGCTTCCGAGACGAGCATCCATCGAGCTTCAATCCGCTAACGGGCACGTTGAAGACACCAGTCCTGGCCATGGAAATGACCAGCCGTCCCGGTGAGCGACGGTTCTACGCCGAACTCCTAACCCTTCTCGGCGCACCTCAGCGACCGCGCGCCGATATTGCCCAGATGGAGCAGGCTGCGTTACGGATCATGGAGGCCATCGGCGTTCAGGTGCTTGTTATCGACGAGGTACATAACATCCTCGCTGGATCCTACCGTGAACAACGCGTCGTCTTGAACACGCTCCGCTTCCTCAGCAATCGACTGCAGATCTCGCTGGTCTGCTTCGGCGTCAACGAGGCGCGCGAGGCCATCAGCGGCGACGTTCAGCTCGCACGCCGTTTCCAGCAGTTTACGTTGAGCCGGTGGGTGGCCAACGACCAGTTCGAAACCCTGATCGTATCCATCCTGCGTAATACGCCTCTGCGCAAACCCTCTGTGCTGACTGCGAAATCGCTGCGACGGATACTTCAGATCACCGAGGGTATCACCGCAAATATCTTCCACATGATCAACAGCCTCGCGATCGATGCCGTCGAGAATGGCCAGGAGTGCATTACAGACGAAGCCATCGAAAGCTGGGAACCGGACTTCGATACCGAAGCGGCCTACGCATGACGCACCTCATGGTGACACAGCGGCTGCCGGTGATATTGCCCTCCGTCACCGACGAGCTTCTGTCCTCCTGGATCGGCCGGCATGCCAGTTTCTATGAGGTCTCTCCGCTGATCATGCTGCGGCACTGCCTTCCGGAAATCCGTTCCCAGCGTGGCGCCGATCTCCATCTTACAAACGACCAGGAAATCCGTCTGGCCAACATGTTCTCCACGAAACCGTCCGCGATACGTCAAATGACCTTCACAGAAATTGCGCAATCATCGCGTCGGCTCATCGCCGTCCAGCCGACGCAGGTTTGCATGAACTGCAGTGTGGGTCAGGAACCGGTGCCTGTCCTGCGCAGCCAACTACAGGGCTGGCGCATTACGTGCCCATTGTGCGGAAACCAATTCCGGGATTTTGATGATCACGAACGAGCCTCCATTTTCCTGCAATATCTAGGCACTGCCCGTCGGGGCGAGAAGCTGCTCGATGATGAAGCCAAACGGGGTATCAAGACTTGGGCGTCGCCGGCTGGGATTGTACGTCTGCTGCTCATGCGCAGAATAGAGTTGCCCTTCCCGGCCGAGGAGGAATTGTGGCGGTTCAGAGTGCTGGGAAAAATCATCCCGGAACTCGATCACGTACTTGCCGAAAGTTGCACCAGCTTCCCAACGCCGCAGCATCCAGTCTTGCCACTACATCTGCGTGCCGTCCTTCTGGCCGGTGTTGCAATGGTGCATTCCGGTGGAGTTGAAATGCTTCACATGCTGCGGCGGTCCACCTTGGGCTTGCACCGGCGACGCTTCGACCGGGAAGCTATGCCGTTCTTTGTCAGCGCCTCCCGTATAAGACTCTCTACCCAAATGCAGTTAATCTGAGAATTAAAGCGCTGCGTTCTCATAATTAACTGCCCAAACATTGCAAAACTGCCGCATTCTTGCATTTAACTGCCAAGCGACATCCACGGCGTGGGCCCGGCGACGGCCGAGAAGATGCAACGGCTGGGCATCGTTACCGGCGCCGAACTGCGGGAGAAGTCGCTGACGTTCCTGCGCGACAATTTCGGGAAGTCGGGGACTTGGTACTATCGGATTTCCCGGGGCATCGACGACAGACCGGTTCGGCCCGACCGGCAACGGAAAACAATCGGGGCGGAAGACACATTCGCCGCAGACATATTCGATCTTGAAGCGGCAAAGGCAGAGTTGGGGCTACTTGCCGAGAAAGTCTGGCGCCACGCCGCAAATAAGCAGATCAGCGGACGCACCATCACGCTGAAGGTGAAATACGCAGACTTTCAGCAAATCACGCGGAGCCGAACAGTCGGACGCTCGGTGCAAGCCGAACGCGAGATCGGTGAACTCGCGGCCGCGATGCTCACCGATCTGTTTCCCGTGCAGAAAGGCATTCGGCTGCTCGGTGTTACGCTCTCAAACTTGAATGATCGCACGCCGCCGGACGAGGATCAACTTTCGCTTTTGAGTTGACGTTGCGAGACTGAACCAGGGCTGCCGGAGGACAGCATTGGGGTGATCGCCTCGCATTACTGACCACAATTTGTATATAATCTTTGGTCATCAAACGAGGTATAGAATGCCTGATCCCACGTCTGACACACTTAATCGCGTTCACGCGCGTATCGCTGCGGGTACCCGAAAAAACAGAAGCCGGAACAGAACAAATTGCTACAGGCGAAACCGAGAGTATCAGCGCGCCTTGTCACGCTGACATCCGGGACAATTACACAAGCCCAACCTGCAATTCCCGCAAAACCGACGCCAGTCCAGACGCACCGATCAACGGAACCACGCGATGGGGGAGCAGTTTGGGAATCGCACGATCATAGACGGCCAAGTTCACATGCCCATTGAGTCGGGAGGGATAGATGATGCCATCTGGTGCCGCCTTGTGCTCATAAAAGGCCAATGACCAGGTACGTGCGAGACCCTGCCGCGAAGACTTCGCAACGTCGGACGGTACGCCCATTCTAACTGCATGGTCATCCCGCAGATCTACGAGACGCAGTTCCTCTTTCGTCTCGATTTCGGCGAATCGGCGGACGTCGAGCTCTGCCTCCTCCATTGGCAGGTCACCGATGTGCCCGTCCCGGCGATCGCGAAGGAGCGCTTCGAGGAAGCACACCTTTAAAGTTTCGCCGAGATATAGAACACCAAAGCGGTTCTCAGCGATGCGTCTGCGCGGGTCGCTGAATCGGCTGGCGCTCTTTCCGTAGCCAAGAGGGTTCGGATAAGCATTAAGATAGATGCGTCCGAACCGTTCTCCTGCTGGTACAATTTCAATATCGAGCTTGGCGTTCTTGAAGCCGGGCGGCGGCCTTGTTGCTGCCATTACCTGAAGTCGCCGTGAGCAACGCCTTCGGCGGCAGCGATCGCGTCATCGGCGCGGCCGCTTCGCAGTGTCTCCAAGCCCGTTTGACCGTTGAGGCCACCGTGCGGGGACACGAGGAACCGATAAACCGCCCAGGCGCTGCCACCAAGGATTTCCTGGAGTGCGGACAGCGCTGCAAATGGACGGCCATCTTCGTCGAGTTGCCACGCCGGGAAACGAAACCCTCGCTTGGCGCCATCGAGGCCGAGAAGTTGGCCACTCTGACGCCGTGAGTTGACCGTTACCCTGGACACTCCCAACAGATCCGCAAGCGCCTCCGCAGTGAGCATATCATCTTCTGCAAGGATTTCGGCGACGCGCTTCTTTCCACGCGCCCGAGCTTCCTTCAAAGCCGCCTTGAGGTCTGCATCCGGCTCACCGATCTGTTCGACGGGAAACTCATCCAAGGCCACGCCTGGCTGGTCCTCTACAACTGTAATGGTCTGAGCCCCTGCTTCGGGATCGACATCGACACGAAAGCTGACGCGCTGCCCAGCCTTCTTGCTGCGCCGCAGGGCCTCACCGTATTGATCGAGAAGCGCTTTTTTGAACGCCGCGTTTCCGGCTAGTTTTGCAGTAAACGCGATGTTTGGCGATCTGACCCGACGGGATTTACGGCTGCGCTTCTCAACAGCTTTGGCGGTAGACATGGTCTTGGTGCTCCTTCACCGCCAATTTGGGCTATTGGTGTCAACTCGTCAAGTTTGTAAACTTCGTAAAGTAGTGCGGTGCTGAACCTAAGGATGTCGGCACTCAACAATATCATGAAACAGTTTCATAATGCTAAGTCCGCAGATTGTGCGGAGTTAGCAGTATGATCCAACAGCGCCGATTTTCACCCGCGGGCTCCGATCGCCACGGCCACTGGGTCGATCTTGATCTTACCTGAGCCTGAAGATGCACGCCCAATCCGCGAGGGCGTTCAGCGCATAGCTTCGGCCCGAAACGCCCGGATCGATGCGTAGTCGAGATCGAGTAGCGGCAGGTCAATCTTTGTGTCCAACAGAGTGAAGTCTTTGGTCTGCCATCCCAAAGCAGCCTTCGCGCGAAGTGACGCCAGTTCATCCTCAACACTTGTTCCGAGATTGGCAAACGTAAACGCGCCGCTCTCCTGCAGGCGCTTCACTGCGGCGCGCAAAAGGACGAGGTTCAGCGGAACGTATGCCCCTATCGCCTCCCAAGCTTTCTGCGTGCCAAGACAGGTCCTCGCCAATACCCCGCTGCTCCAAGTGACCGCAGACAGGGGTCGACCGAATGCGGCCGTTGCAATTGAATCCTTCGTAGCAGACTCAAGAGCAAGAAACCGGGATATCTGTTCTGCAGCTTCACGTGTGCGGGACTCCACCTGGGCTACCATGCGTGCGCCTTGCGGCGGGACCGCCGCCTTGGCTTGGAGTTGCAGGGCCGAGTTTGACGGTTCGTGAAATGCGAGGAGGTCGATTTCGCCCTGATCCCAATTATGGTTTGTCGTAACTTCAACGTCTGGCTGCCCGGCAAGGTAACGGGCCGCATCGTCCAGAAGCGCTGGCTCGAGGTGCTGCGAGACGACGTTGTCGAAGCGCTCCTGGTCGGTCCGGAGCATGGCGTAGAGAAGATTTCTCTCCGGCATCATCCGTTTAACCGCGTGCGGAGAAAACAGAAGCGCATTCTCCAATCTTAGAAAAGGGGGAAAGAAGCCCTCTCCGAACCCTGAGCGCTTCAGGTTGTCGAGATCGAGGGTAAACAGGTCCACAATGCTTTCCGTTTTGTCAGGGTCAACGCCGCTCAGACCCGCAGCCGTCCCGATAATGTGATTCCGGTTCAAGAGAGGGGCGACCCATTCACCGACCTCTTTTTGAAGCATCGAACGACGGGGGCGGGTGACAGCCCGCGCTGCGTGGACTTCGGCCGCATCTGCCATGCCCAAACAGAAGTCCGCATATGACATGAGCGCTGCGCGGGTGCGAACGAAATCAACGCGGGAGAAATCGAAGCTCTCGGCGAAAGCCGCATCGCTCAAAAGCGGCAATTCGAACAGGTTATCGAGATAATGGTCGAGAGCGCCTTTCAGGACCTCAATCAGGCTGTCTCCGGGAAGATGCGGCCAAGCCTTGTTCATCTTCTTGCAGTTTTCGATGGGATAGGGTGGCGGCGTCAAATCGTGCGGCAAGACCATCTCCGACATCAGGATATCGTTCTCCTCATATCGGACGAAATCATCGTCGGGATGGCGGAAGATAAAAGCTGGCGGCTCATGGTCGACGACGAAGAAGCCGCGCCATGCCAAGGGCATGATTTCGCTAAAATGCGCATATCCCAGAACCTGAGCCATCTCAGTGGCAAAGCGTTCGTCGACGACACTCATCGCATCTTCAAGATCCGCTCCGATTGCACGAGAGCACGTCGCAAATAGCTCTAAGACGTAGGACATGCGCGTAATGATCGCTGTCCCGACCTCATCATCACGCGGGCCCTTGCGGTTGAACCTGCCGCCGATATAGTGCCCATCGGCGGACAGGTAGATTGACGACAGGATAGTGCGAATAGGTTGGCGCCAGAGTGCGAGCTTGGCGATCTCGGCGTCCGCCCGGCTTTCAAAGGCCTGTAACTCTTTATGCAACGTGAACGCTCCAAAGCTCAGATCGAAAGTGGTGGTCGCGCTATTGCAGCGCGGATTTGACAGTCAGCGGTGCTAATTAGCGCATTCGTAGGTATCTTCGTGCCAGACATTCTTGCCGATGTCAGTATTCAGGTGGAAAGAGCCGGGTGAGCACACGCCTCTACGATTTGCTCTCGGAGCGCTCCTTTTCGGAACCGGGCCGGGAGAGTCTCTCTCTCCCTTCCAATTCCGGCACCTCAGGCACTGCCTCCTCTTGCTCTTGTAGCCGGCCGTCGGACGGCCGCCTTTTCCTTCCTGGCCTGCCAGGAAACATCGGGTACGGCCGGACGAAAAAGGAGACAGAAAAGGCCAACCGCCTTATACTTAGGGTTGTTTGAAGCTTGTTTGTTTCGAAGGAGCGAGGCCGTGAAGGAATATTTGGTTTTCTTATCTATTTTGTGCGCCCCGATTTGGCCTGCCGGTGCAGCCGTGGCGGGGGAGCCGCTGGTGATGTTCGAGGCGGGACGCACGCATGTGGACTGCAAGTTCGCCAATCATGCGCTCTCAGGCGGTTATTTTGACAAAATCAAGAATCCCACGATCACGGGGACATGCCCGGAGACTACGCCCACAACGACACCCGAACCGGTAGTGGGAGCGCCGATTGTGCCGCTCGGACCGCCGATCGCGCCTTGGTGCGATTGTACGGATGAGGAATGGCAGGCAGTGCGCTCGCTGATGGCCGAACAGAATGTGCTGATCAATCCCGGGTACGGGTCGGCCAATCCAGTTGCCGACTGGGCGAAGGCATTCAATACGGACGCGGCAACGATCAAGTCGCCGGACTTCTGGGCGGACGGTCAGGTTCCCGCGCTCAACGACCTCTCAAACCAGCTGTTTCTTGAAATAAAGTGAAGTATCTGCAGGGCCTTGCCAGACTGGCATATGTCTGGGTGCTGGGCGTTGGTGACGTCATTGGCAAGCTGCTGGCGTTCTTGACGTTGCCAGCGACACTAATTGCCGGTTACGTCTATTTCGACGAGATACGTGACTATTTCTCGAAGCCGGATCTCACGACGGAGATTCGCCGGGCGACGCTACGCTGCAATTATGTCTGGCGAAATGCCGAAGCCTATCAGAACTATCAACGAGGGGTTGTCGGCGAGCTAACGAAGCTGTGCCGGGCATCGCCAATCGCGATCTCTTTCGAGTTTAGCGTGACCAACAATGACTCGATCGCCAGGGAGATCAAGAGCCTCGAAATAGGCGCAACGGTCCCGCCCTACGGGGCTTTGACTCTCGATGAGGTCCAATCGGTGGAGCACCTGATCCAACATGGTGTCGAGACGAACCTCAGGCGCGACTGGCGTGTTGAGACGCTCGACCCCGGCGCAACGGCAATATTCGAGATTTTGGCCTTTGGTTCGGCCACAGGCAACGGAGAGAGTGACTGGCTGCATTTGGCCGAAAAACTGGATGATAGCGACCCTGATTTGCTCGATTCAATCGCTGAGATTGAGCTTCAAGCACGGGTAAGCGGCTATCATGCTGCGGCGCCAACGATTCTAACCTGCTCCATCGCACTCGACATGGAAGAGTTTAAGCAATGGCAGGAGAAGGAGCCTCATCGCCGCATTCAAGTGACAAATCAATGCCGGTGAGGAGAGGACTGCGAACAACGGTGATGAATTCACGCTGACGTGCAATCCTTGATATTCCAAGTTATTCCAATCGGTTCCGGTTTTGCTGTGAACGCCTAGGGAAGACGCAACACAGCTGCTCATCCTTTGGCAATCATTCAGACCAGCTCTGGTATCGCCCTTCCCAGTTGTGAATCCCAGAGAGCCTCGGATTGGATTTCAGCGATTTGATTTTTTCAGCGAGCTTCGCCAGCGCGCTGGCCTGATCAGCGCGCCATCCTTGTTGAATCGCCCAGGATCGGATCGCCTCCGGCTCCAAACCGTGACCTTTGGCACGGAGAATACGCAGGGTTTCATCGGCCATCTGCTTGTCTCTTGAATGACCGACTCCCGTGGTCGGGTTGACCATCGAAAAGAGGCGTGACAGAGCATTTTCGACAATTCGATCGTCGATCAGTCTTTTAGCCGGCTGGTTCTCCGCACCGTGCACGATTGCTCCCCAGCGTGCGACCCACTGATCTGCGTCACCGGGCAAATCCGGCACGGCAACGACACCTATGACACCGCGGAGGCTGTCGACGGCATCCAGCATCTTGGCGTCGGCGAAGAAGGCGATGATGATCGTATTGTTCAGCATCTGGCCGATCGTATTCAAGGTCTTGAGACTGAGCTTCGCGCCGGATTGCAGCTGCAGGCTCTTGCCACTACTCAGAGCCTTGGCTTGTTGCCGGCCTATGTGGCCGGCCAGACTCGTGCCGTCGATCTGTCGCTTCGTATGGACAAGGAGGACAATATCGGTTGGTTTGTCCTGCTGTTCGCCGATTTTTCGCGCATAAGCGAGAGCGTACTGCCACGACTCGGGATCCTGGCTATCGATCGGAATGAGAATTCGGTGCATGTTTTCTCCTTTATAGGTTCAACCGGCTACGGCCTTGCTGTCGATTGCTACAGACAGGCCCAGGTTTCCAATTGAACCTTGGTGTCGTATGAGCGCTCGCTCGGTTTCGCTGTAATCTAGTTCCAGTTCTATTTTGTCTCTCAACGATTTCGCGAAATCATCCGGAAGAGAAATGACCGACACTTGAGAACCTATCGACTCGAATTCTACGCTAGTAGTTTGCCGAGTTCTTCGAGCTGCGTCGAGAACATAGCCGCCGACGTTGATGAGAAAACGTCGCCGGTTGGAGGAACTCCGAGGCAAGACCTGGAGTATTTCGGCACGGTAGGAGGCTGTCCGTAGCAAAATTGAGCTCGACTCCTGACCCGGTATCGATCCGGCAACGATCGCCTCTCCTATACGCAACTCAGGCCTGAACATGGCTGGTATTTCCAGCTGGTCCAGAACCGGCAATAGCGCTGACCCGCCGAGGGAGAGCAGGGGATTGGTGATGGGAAGCGTCAGTAACTCCTGAGCCAGCTCCTTTATCAGCACATTGACTGCCGGAGCATCAGGTGCCTTTTGCGCTACGCATCCGAAGTTGAGCTGAAACCCGTCGATCTTCACGCGATTGCCAAATGCCTTCCTGATGCTCCAGACCTGTTGTCGAAGAGTTTGGGGATTCAGGCCCTCGCGCTGCTCGCCGGTCTCGATTGCCAGGAGCACGCGATGAGAAGCTGGTCCTCGAGCCCAGGCACGCATTCCCGATGTGCCAACTTCCGTCGTACGAACGACATTGCTGAATGCCTCAAATGCGAGGGAAGAGCTCGGATATAGGGTCGCAACAGCCAGGTCTTTTACGGCGGGCAGGGATGCCTCGACCGCAGTGCCCACCGCAAGGGAAATGCCGTCTAAATCTGAAAGCCGCTCGACCATTTCCGGGAGGATGTAGCCGCCCTTGAGAACAGCGCGCAGTTCAAACCCGTTCTGTTTTGCGGCGACAAGACAATGTTTGGCATTGTGGATCATTGCATCAAGGTCATAGTTCAAGCCGCAATTACTCTTGAGGGGCTCGTTTTGACCTTCGTTTTGTTTGATCATCCGGTGCACTCCCGTATAGTTTCGGGACTACGAGGGGGATACATTTTTTGTCGCTTACCGCCGAAGCTGAATTGAAACCGGACGTCGTCTTTCTCGACCGAGAGGGAGAGCGCGACACGCTGCTCTCTTGCCTGCCGCCCTCGGCGACGGCTCCGGCGCTGTTGGTGGTGCGCGGGCCGACGGGGGTTGGCAAGTCGTCTTTGACGGACTGGGTGACTGGTAAGATTGCCGGGTCTACCTTGAGCGTAAAGGTCGATCCATATCTTCGGGGCCAGAACATTGATCCGCATCGCGCCTACGAAGGCTACTATATCCAGCACTGCGTTTCGGCGATTTCCGAAAGCGTCGCAGCTCCAAGTCGAAGCATCGACACATTCGCTGAATTCGTAAGATCCCGCGGATTCAAGAACCTCAAAGGCTTTGACGTCAGAGGAACCGTGCGGGAAGCTGTAAGCGTTCCGAAACTCGTGGGGCGCGCCATTGATGCGACCGAGCGGGTCACGGCATTGGGCGGGTATTCTCCTGAGGCTCTGCTCAAGAGCGATAACAGAAACGCTGTCGAGGTTTGTGCGGAATATTTTCGCTATGTCGCCAATCTGGCCGAATTCGTTCTCGTCGTTCGCGAGGCGCAACACTGCGACACGACAAGCCTTCGTACCATATTGCGCTGTTTTGCGGATGACGGAAAATTCTACCCGCTGCTGGAATATACGACCGAGACCAGAAGCTTCCAAAAACGCCATCAAGTTCAGATCGAACAGTTCGCGGTTCCCAAGATCTGGGACATCGAGATGTTGCCGTGGGCCTATGTGGTTGAACTGCTCGAGCAGCTCGGCCACCACGACCAGAAGGTCGTCGGCGAATTCCAGGCCCGCTGGGACGGCAACCTCCGATCGCTTGATGAGCTGCGCTTCCGAGTCGCTTACGGCTCTGCGAATATCAGCACGCAGCCGAACGCCCAGATCCCGCATAGCGCAGTCGATGCCATCAAAGAGCGCCTTGGGGAACTCGGACGCGCCGAGCGTTTGGCGCTCGCAATATTGCGCGAGCACAACGAGCCGGTAGCGCGGGAGGCGCTCGACGCAATTTGGCGGACAGTGGATCCAAGCATCGGCCTTCCGCTGAGGCTTCCTGATGTGCTCGCGGGGCTGACCGGCAGCCTCCTTTCGGTTTCGAGCGCCCAGATCGGACTTAACAACGATGACGTGGCAAGCGCGATCTCGGGGATGCAGGACGAGGCCCTCTACAAAACGGATGCGAGACGGCTTCTTGTCGATCACTACCGAAAGATCATCGAGAGCTCTGCGGAAGGCAGCGTCGAGCGCGCGGTAGCATTGCGACACACGACGCGTCTGGCGGCCTTGTTGGAAGATCCTGCCCTGTTGGAGACTATTCTCGAAAAACTCGACGGTGAGATCGAAAGCAAGGGCGATCCGACGTTGTATGTCGACCACGTGATCGCCTGCATCGAGAACACCCAGGATCTCGGACAGGGCGAAAGGAGTGCGTTGGCAGCGTGGGCTGCTCGCCACGCCTACCGATCCAGCAATTTTGGCCTGACTCTCACCGCAATCGACAAAGGTAATCTCGAGGGCCCCATCTGGGAAAGCATTCTGGCGCACGGCTTGATCGAAGAGCTTCGTGAACCCGAGGCCCGCGAAATAGCGTCGGCCATGCGCGCTGGTCTCCCGTTTGCGGACGCCGATCTGATGAGCGATCTGATCCTGGGAAACCTCGATCTCGTCGAGGGGCAACTTGCGACTTGCGAACGAAGGCTGACGCAAACCGCTGCCGAGGCTCAGCGTCGAAGAAGCGTTTTGCTCGGGCACGCCTACCGCCTTCTGGAGAGCGCGGTCCCGATGGAAGAGGCGATTGAATATTGCGACAAGAGCGCCGAAGTGTATGAGCGAGCCGCCTTGCAGCGCTCGGCAGCGCAGTCGAAGCTGACGGCGACCCGGCATCTCGCCCGCCTCGGGCGAACAGACGAAGCAAAGGCGAATATCCAAATCGCCGAGAGCGGACTGAAAGACGCTGCCAGCTCGCGGCAGTTCCTTTTGAACAATCACGCTGCCGTCGAACTCTTGGCAGTGTCTCCCGATTTTGAGGCGGCTGAAGGCAACCTTCGCAGCGCGCTCTTGCTCAGCCGCGACAAATTCAGCGACCTGACGATCCTCCAAAATCTCGCGATCGCGATATGGCAAGCCCGTGGTGCTCGCGAGGCCGTCGCGTCCGTAGACCAGGCCTTGAAGTCCATGCGGGAGGTGGATTCCACAACAAGGTTGCTGGCGGATGCGATAGGGCACACCGCGTTCATGATCCTGCGCGAAGCCGGCGATCACGAAAGGGCCGACGACGTCGTCCAGTTCGTCACTGACACCGTCGGTGTGGATATCCGCGGCAGCGAGTACTGGTCCTGGAGGTTCGGCCTGACCGGAGAAGCCCCCGGCATTTACGCCCCGCACGTGTTGGCCAAACCCTACCATCCAAGTTTCCTCAGCCAGTGGCAGTTGGATTGGGAAGTCGCGTCCGTGCTGTTTCAATGATGGCCGCAAGGACTTCGGGGTAAGTCCAGCCATCGTTGACGAAGCCTTGGGCAAGTTGCCCCCCCTGCCCCAGCCATGCGTCCGGGGTGGCTTCCAGGAAATGGAAACAGCCGTCCTGAAGTCTGCCGTCGATCCGGATGTAGCCGAAGTCCCCGAGCGCGGTCAGGAACCGCCCAATCGCGCGGCGATCCTCATCCTTCAGTTCATCGTCGATCGATCTGACGCGCCTGGGCAGATCGCGATGATATTTCTCGTGCGCGTCCCAAACGCGGTTACGAAAGTAGTCGGGCTCGCCGTCCACGGTGACCTCGTTGAAGGAGGAATACGCGCCATTGGGTCCCTGGATCACAGCGACCGACACTTCCCGTCCGGGGACGAATTCCTCGATCATTATGGAGGCGTCCAGTGCCGCAAGAAGACCCTCGGCTGTCCTCTTCAACATCTCGGCGGAGTTGACGATACTGGCCTGACTAATCCCGATCGATGATCCTTCAGCCGATGGCTTTACGATCACCGGATATGCCCAGTCATCGATATGACGGATCTCCTCGATGGTGTGATATTCGCGAGCGCGGGGTGTCTTCAGTCGGGATTGCTTGGCAAGTTGCTTAGCCGCCATCTTGCTGTGACAGAGGCTTTGTCCGTAGGCATCCAGGCCGACATACGGAATGCCATAGGCCTCGCAAATCGCCGGCGCCCAAGAAGTGCGGCTGCGAGCAATCTCGCCACCATAAGTCGACAGCACGACGTGACGGCGGCTCCACGACAGGTCGTTCGTAAGGGAAGATGGATGCTCCAGATGGTGCGCGCGGTATCCAGCTTCTTGAAGGCCACCGAGAACGTCGTCACGCGCCTGTGGCGTTGTCTTCTCGAGGTCGCGCCGATCGGGGAACTCTTTGTTGCTCGCAGTGACATCGATCATGTCGGCAAGGAAGATCACGCCGTCAGTTTCAAGCGGATCGGACAATAGCGGCATATGGCGAATAAGATTGACCATGTTGTACAACATAGTCCGTGTTAACCATAAAGGCAAGTGAAAGACGAAATAGCCTTTTTCCGCCATCATTGCGCTCTTGGCGATTCCGTACTAATATGACCGTAATAACCAGGAACTGAACCATGGCGGATGAGCACGTGATCGTCTCTGTAAGTGCAAGGATGCAAAGCCTCATCCGTGCCCTTGATAACGCCGAGTTCGAGACTGTGGTCACATTGATCGAACAGCTTCCAGAGAGCCTCGAGGAGTTCCTGAACGCTCATCCCGCAGCCCTGTCGGCAATCACGCGTGTCTCGCGATATGCGTTTGTGTGCATCCGCAAGCCGGGATCCAACAATGAGTGGATTGTCGTCGACATTTACGAGGATGGGGATCCTGACGGCCCGCCCCATGGCGGCGGTCGCGGCGCGTTCGACGGCGGCCGGCACGTCCGTTTGTCATTGTTTCCGAGCTTGCCGCAAGAATTCGTCGAGCTCTTTGATCAAGCATGCGATGTAGAAGATATACCCGTTCTTCCAATTATTTGGACAGATGAATTAGTAAATTCTGAAAATGTTTCTTTTGAATTAGAGAAGGAAACAGACGATGAATTACTTTATTCGCTTCGGTCTTTTATGTCGCACAATCCGACTATGCTGACTTTCGACCAGGCCCCTACGCTCCCTGCGAAGACCTCCGTCTTTCAGAATTGCATCACATCGGCTGCATCGACATCAAAACCAACTTCACCAAATGTCATTGCCAGGGACTTTCTTTGGCATGACCACAACCCAGGCTAAGAGAACAAAATATGCTAAAAGCAAAGTCAAATCGCTCGGCTCGGAGCGGTGCGGAAACTATCGTTTTTCCAACGACAGAGGGGCGCCGCCGGTTTCCAGATTTCATTCAGGATTCATATGGGAGCAAGACGATTACCGGCTTTGATCGATACGGACGGTTCCTCGGTGCGATCGTCCCACCCGAGGCCGTCTTTCTCCTCGCGGAGGAAGATGGTGAGATCGACGAATTCGCAAGACACAAAATCCGAGAATGCGCGCGAAAACTCATCAGGGAACTGCATGCGCGCGAAGAGGATATCGAAGGTAGTGTATCAACCGACGAACTCAGAGCCGAACGCGCTCAAATGCGCAGTCCCAACTAGACGGCCGTTCATACCCTTCTAACTTCGCAGACAGTCTTCGATACCGTTCCGGTTGGACGGTGTATGCGGAACGCGTGTTCGCACGTGGAAGCGGTAGAAAGAGCGCCGACCTGCAGTCAATTGAAGTGAGCGGGCGAAGCCCCGTCACCAAGCAGTCAGCCCATGTCGACCACTATTCTTCCACGATTGATCTCATGTGACGAGGCCGGTTTCACTGGAAACCGCATGCTTGACGCTGCCCAGCCCTATTTTGCCTACGCGTCCGTCGATCTGCAATTGGACGAAGCCACTTCAATCGTGAAGGACTTGCGATCCCGGCACCACCTGCAGATGGCGGAGCTGAAGGCGGCTAAGCTGCTGAAAAGGCCGCGCGGCCGCGAGATCATTGCCGAAGTCCTCGAGCAGATTGAGGGTCGCTACATTGCGACCGTTTACGACAAGCGCCTGAGCTTGGCGGGCAAGTTCTTCGAGTACATCTATGAACCGGTCCTGCAACGCAACAATATGCTGTTCTACCGGCACAACCTTCATCGGTTCGTAGCGACGTATCTCTACATGCAGATGGTAGCTTCAGGAGAAGGCGCCGAGGAACTAGCGGTGCAGTTCGAGAAGTTCATGCGATCGTTGGATCCGGCAGACGCGCCAGCTTTGTTCGGAGCCGGCGACGATGAGCATTTCAACATGCTTCTCGGTCCGATCTTGCGGTTTGCGCGCGGCTACAATGTCGTCATTGCCAGGGAAACGCGGAGCCTGCAACTGACAGGCGACAACGGCAAGTGGGTGCTCGACCTAACGCTCAGCGCCGTGACCGATCATCTTCGGAATTGGGGCGAGCGGCACCCATTACTCGAAGTGACATGCGATGACTCCAAACCACTCCGCGCTCTTGCCGACATCTATGACGTCATGGTCAATCGGCCGGATCCCCTATACATGGAAGCCTTTGGTAAGCGCGTCCGGCTGACTTGGAACATGGCGAAACCGATCACGTTTGCCTCTTCGGCTGACCACCCATCGGTTCAAATCGCCGACCTGATCGCCGGCACCGCTGCCGCGATCGGCGCTCACCAAGGCGATGAAAGCTATCTCCCGCTTGCGGAAGCGATCCATTCGCACTTTAGCGAGGAGTGCATCCTGCCGGATTTCTCCATTATCGACCTGGCGGGAGACGAAGCTCCGATCAATATGTTGGTGCTCGAGGAACTCGCCGACAGAGCCGATAAAGGACTGGACCCGTTAATTGGGATGGAGGCGGTTTATGAGGCGGCGAAATCAACGCTGCCGGATTTCCGCCGCATGATGGTCAAATCAACCAATTCAACTGTCGTGTGATATCACATTCCTTCATCTCCACGGCGCCAAGGATCAGTGGTATCGCCGGGACAATAATAAAATCCTGCCAGTTACTTGTTGGTGATATTGAAGAGAACAATATCTACTTAGACAAGAGCGACATAGGAGGGTCACGTGGGGCGAAATTCGGTAGTCATAGAGCTGAGAGGAGACTTTGATCTCGACGTCGACGCGATTGCTTCAGAGATAGATCCTGACCAGTTGGTGGATGTGGCTGTCGGTACGGGCTTCGGCGCGGAGCGGATTCTGAAATTCATCTCGGAGTTATCCCAGCCGAGCCGGGATGCCCTCCGCCGGCTCATAGACAAAATTGCTAGGCCAAACCACATTTCGAATCTCAAGATCACGAAGGACGGTGTCGAAATCGGGTCCTTTCCGGTTGAGAACACAGACCAGGTCTTGGAGTTGATCGATGCCACACTGGACAAGCTGCATGGACGTCCAGAATAGCGCATCCTTCCAGGAAGCCGTTTCAAACCCGCAACTTGGCAAAGTGGTTTCTGTTGAGGAACTGCTTCTGAGTACGGTCGTCGAGAACGTAGATCGCCGATGCTTTCTCGTCTCCTGCTACACGGATCGAATTAGAACTGTCTGCGAGAGACACCGCAGCTTCATCCTCATTTTGGACAACAGCTACCTCCTTTCGTTCGTCGATAATCTGGGCCTAGCTTGGCTGTGCGATAAGCACCGTGAGCCCCTCAACCTAAGTGCGTTCACAGTCGGATTCGCAAAGAAGTTCGTTGCTGAGCAGATGTACCGGATCGAGCCCTCCTCGATGGCCCGAATTCTGTTCACGGAGTCCATGCTCGCCTATGAACCCGAATGGCGAAAACCGATCGAGCGGAAGGAAGACGATGATCTGCTGGATCGATCCTCCAAGAGACTGACCGCAATGACGGCCGACTTCCTCCGCCATCACGAGATCGGCCATACTGCGACACGCGATACCCGCTTCGAGGTACTCGTGCGCAAACCAGTCGCGGACGCGTTGACCGGACTCGATCTGAGCGATCTCACAGAGCGCGAGAGAACGATCCTCACGGAGGAGGTTGAGGCCGACATTTTCGGATTGAATTGCTGCATCGCGCTTTACGCCAGCATGATGACGGAGGAACAGGTCCGCGAGTATTTGACATTCGTCGCCCGGGCGGCGATCTGCCTCAATATGCTCTATGCCTATGCCGATGACCTGCATCGGATCAATGTCGACGAAAAATACCGATGTGAGCCTGTGAACACGAGCTATTTGATGGCCGCCTACAGAGAGATCATCATGGTTCGACACCTTGCGGATTTCTCATTCGATACCGACACCGTCGAGGCCACTTCCAACCCCGATCTGCTCCTCGAGGTTGGTGATGCGAGCAATATCTTCGAACCCATACTGGCGGGGGCAGACATAATCGATCATCCGAGTGAAGGCGTGCGTCGTGCCGCTCAGGTCCTCGATCTTGGTTTTGCCGACGGAGGTGACTTCGAAGCCGTCATCAACGGTGTTCGTTCATCGTGGATGTTGAACGAGCGTTGATCAGCTGAACAGCGCCCCAACTCGCGATAAGGACTCCGATCACATCTCGATCCAAAGGTGATCAATCATGATCGGCTCGAGCCCCCCATCTCGGCAATGAGTTGACCGCAAAGAGGCCACGCGAGTTGCCTGATGGTGATCGGTAAGCGAGAGTTTGTCGTCCGCGGACCAACCTTTGCACGACGTGGCAACCAAACCGTCAATCCACGCATCAAGCGTCGTCCGCCAAAATGCTATGTCTTCATCTTGCACGTACCCGATCATAGCTGCCCGGTCATGGGCGGCGGCGTGGTGCCCGGCCTTAAACCTCTGGACCCCTCCTGTGGTACTGAACCGACTGTAGATATATTCCCGCTCGTCGCGATCCTTCCCGGTGGGTGTCGGCAGTCGCTTGCACTCGATCGGCAACAAAGTGGAATACTCGCTGTATGCCCGGCCCTCTAACCAGATCATGGTCGCGCTTGGTGCAACTACGAGATCAATCGACCGCCCAGCCCGTGTTTGGTCTGGTTCCTCGCGTCGAAACTGAAGGAAATCCCAGCCAACAGTGTGCCGGCTCATGCTATTCAACCGCGCGCAGAGCTGAGCAGTCAGGCCCGTTTCGGCGACCTGCTTGGGCCGCGTAGGGTCATCTCGCCAGCCCGGCATTGCATCCGCGATAAAGGTTACCAGCGAGGACAACCATTCACCAGGAAGGTGAAGGTTTGAACTCAGTGATCCAGCCTGAATAGCGGCCTCGTGATCGTCCGCCAGCACGCTAGAATCCTTGTGACCTGAGATCGGCAAGGACATCATCGGCATCACGCAGAGCGATCGACCGCGTCCAGAAACGATGCCGATCAGGCTTTAAGAGAAAAACGAAATTCTGATCGTACAAACGGGCGATGCGCGTGACCGTAAGGTTTGATCCACGGCGTTCTCGTAACAACATATCGAGCTTAGCTTGGAGGTCTGTCGCATCAGTCCAATCGACAACGCCATCGCCGAACGAATACGCAGAGCAAATTGCGCCGTTCCAATGATAGCGTTCCATGCGCTTCAGCGGCTTCCGGCCGTAAATTGCGTTGATCTGTGCAATAATGGTGGCGTCAAATGCAGCCAAAGCGGAATCTGGCACCGATTTCATTAGTTCGGACCCAGTTCCTCTGCGGATGAATTCTCGCTGAAATTCGACGATGTCGGATGCGATTATCCGCTCGTTTCCACTGAGGTCGAGCGTGCTCCCTTCCGGATATGGCAATGCGAAAATGTCGGCACCCAGGATCGCGGTTGCCCGCTGAACGAACAAGCTTGCACTGATACCTGCAACATAGGCCTTGAGCACCGTCTCCTCATCACGCAGCCAACCCTCAATGGCTCTGAGCTTTTCTGCATCGTCTTTCTTGGCGGCAAAACCGACAATCCGATGCTTGTAGGTGAGATAATGCCCCTCCCAAATCCCATGGTGGAGGTCCTCATTCTCCTTGACGAGCAAGTACGGAGGCGTGAACCGTTTGGCCGTTTTGGTGTCTTTTATGGGTTGGTCGGGCACCGTTTCGAGCACGCTTGCATTGATACCGTCCGCAGAAAGGGCGCGGGTTGGTAAGAGAGGTTTCCCGACCAAGTGCTCGGCCGGTTTTGAGATACCTTTGAGGCCAGCAATGTAGCCTTCGCCGAAATCCCAACCGTGGCTGATGGCTGTATCGCGCAGCGTTGGAAACTGTCGGAGACGTTCGATGAAGTCCCTGACCCGACCGCCACCGAGTAGGTTCGACCTCCAAATATCGGCTGACTCTGAGACCTCCTCAGTTCGAACCCAATGAAGATCGTAGTAGTCGATGTCGAAACCCTGTTCCGCCGTAGCACGACCATTGCGTCGGAAGACAGCATGCAGAATTCGTTCGATTGGAACTGGCTGTAGCGCTTCAGCCAAGACCACGACGATCTTCGGATCCGCTTCGCCTTTCTTGAAAAGCCCTCGGACCGAGACGAAATCGAGGAGTTCCCGAACACGCCAACGACTGAATATCCCGTGCCTAAACGCCCCGACATTGTGATTGTAGAGGAAGCCCGCGGGCTCAACCAAAGCCAGTACCCCGCCAGGTCTAAGAAGTTCCATTGCCTCGTGAAGAAACAAATAGGCGAGCTGCGTGTCAGCGAGTAGCCCATGTTGTTTTGAATAGGCGTCGTAGCTACGCTGGGCACCATCCGTCGTAAGCGACGATTCGAATGGCGGGTTGCCCACGACAACCTCTATCGGCGCTTCAATGAGCCCTCGTTCCTTAGCCTCGAAAAAGCAGCTCTGATGCAGAGTGACATTTGCGAGTGGAGGAAAGAGCTTCACGCTCGCTCGTATTTCCTCCGGCTGAAGGGCGTCACACAAGCTAAGACAAAGGCTGAACGCGGCTAGCTCAATCGCACCTTCCTCTATGTCGATGCCGTGTACACGGTCGAGCAAATGCCGTAGCTCTTCAATCCCCGGGCGGGCCCAGTCATTTCGCATGCGCCAGTGAAGGACGAGGCGCTTATAGGCCTCGACGAGGAACACGCCCGACCCGCATGCCGGATCGAGAATGGCTCCCCGCCCAGACATCAAGCTGTCGAGCCGTTCCCAGCTTAGTGCCTCCTCGAGCATCAACCGAACCAGGGCCGGGGGGGTGTAAATCGAACTCGCCGCGTCTTTGACGAAGAGCTGATAGATATTGCTAATCAACTCTACGGGCAGATCCCTGAATGAATAGAGACGCCAAAGACTGAATTGACCTGTGGCATCCTCTCGTCCTTCGACAAGGCGCGCAAAACTTGGGAGTTCCGAACTCTCCAGCAGCGCCGCCTTCTCGGGTGTAGCCAGTCGGAAGACATGCCCGTTGAACCGCGCCTCGAGAGCTTCCAACAGCTTTACCAAAGCTTCGCCGTCGGCCAGCACCTCGAAGAAATGCGAAGCTCCGGGTAGCGCTTCAGAAAAATCATGGGGCAGCAGGACAGAGCGCTCTTCAAGGTAAGCTATGAGGAGCGCAAGGATCAACAGTCGCCGGCGCAGACGCGGATCAAGTAATCCGCTATCGGTGAGCTGTCTGGAAAGCGCACGCACCTCTTCGACAAGCGTACGATGCGCTGACTTTTGAGCTGACAGCATGAGATCGCACGCTTCAGGATCATCCCAGATCGCACCGTTTCTCATGCGCGCGGCATTCCACCAAGCGTCCTCGGCAGCAATGTCCGCGGCGATGTTCAGAGTGCGAATCGGCCGACAGACCGGGATGCCATTGGGCCCAACGAAGTCCGGTTCGTGAGCGCAACGAAATAGCTGAATGCGACCAGGAGCAGCACGATAGACGAGAGGCACTCCTCCCCAACTCCAGAGCCGCTTATGCAGTTTGGCGAACTCGGTGTCATCTGCCGCGGTATGAGCGTCAAAGATGAAGGCTTGGGCCACCGGGGCCCGACCATGGCGAGGGGCCTCAAAGAATACAGCGCGAGCTCCATACTCAGCGGCTTTCTCCATGATCGCGACAACATCGGGGGCGTGCCCAGACGGGTCAAAGCCATCAACGGCCACCAAACCGTCGACCGTCGGCAAATCAACATTCTCCGCGATGGCAAACAGCCAACCGGCATTCGAGCCCGGGCGATCTGTCTCGTCCAGCGTCATGCCCGCACCCTGACTTTGTCCATTTGCCCTGCGCCTGGCGGCGCGACGGAGTGCACGATCATTTCCGCCGTTTCTTTTTTGAGAGCTCGTATCCTTCCTTGAGTAGATCGGTCATGCTGATCCCCTCCGACACCGCGAAGCCCTTAAATTCCTTTTTGAAATCAGAGCTGACCTTGAAGTTGAGCGATTCCTTGTCGCGCTCAGATGCGTCTTTATCCCCGGCGCGTGCGGTTCGATTGCTAGCCATGATTGATCCCCCGTGGCGCGTCGATAATGGCAATCGATCGTGCGAAGCACCGCGAGGATACAGAATTCTGCCTTTCTTGCAAACCGGAAAGCCAGAAATAAAGAATTCTGCCCGAAACGAATGCGCTCAAAATGTGCTGCGGAGGTTGATCCGTGAATGTCGTATTGCATGCCGATAGTACCATTATTGAGACCGAGAGAACGGCTGCCTATGACCTAAGAGGCAAGCGAGATAAGGAATCGTTGGCTTCTCGGTCGGAATTGTGCCAAGAACATAACGAGAACACAAGAACTACTGGATCAGCCGGTCATCATTGCCTAGGCACTTGTGCTAAAGGATGCCCCACGCGCGGTAGCGTCCCCTCCCCGTCATCTCGCGGACTCCGAGTTCCCTAACCAGGTTCAACGCACCGCGCGGCGTGATCCCTGCCGCCTTTGCAAGCATGTGCGCAGATACGATCGGCCGCGACAAAATGAGTTCGATCGCAGCCGGCAGGCTGCTATTGGATCTCTTGCCGACAACGCGCCGCTCGAGTTGACGCTTCGCGAGCGTCAGACGATCAAGATCCTTCATCCCGGTGGCGGCGGCCGCACTCATCGCTTCAAGGAAAGCAACCAGCCTGGTTGTCCTGTCGCGAGCACGCCGTCGCTCACGAGGCATCTCTCGCAGCCCAACAGAGAAGGCAAGCAGGTGCGATCGCACCTTTCCGCGCGATCTTAGGAAATCCGAAACAAGCACCTGCCCAAGCCAATGCTGTCGCTGCAGCGGTTCGAGCCGCTCCCATGCATCCCACAAAATCGCTGCTGCCAGGGTCGCCGGAAACCTTTCAACCTGTCTGAGCACCTCCAGCCATTCAGAGATCCGTTCGGACTCGTCCCAATCAGGATCCCGAATAACCAACTCGCCCACAATGAGGTCAGGTTGCTGAGTTCTGGTAGATCCGGGGGGAACGGCTTCCACCAGCCAACTGGTTTCCGCAAGCACCTCGTCGAACTCTGCCAATTCCGGAGGAAGCGCATCGTGCTCGTCCATTCCGAGATGGCTCCCCTCCCCTCTCCTCTCGATTTTTTTTGGAAGCTCATCCTCCTGCTCGGCAATCCCCGCAAAGGCCATGATCCCAGCCCGCGAGATCGCCCAGCCAGGATCGTTTCTCATTGCCCGTCGTCTTGCCCGGACGATCCGGTGCGCAATGACGAGTTCGTGGCTTGGTGCACGAACATCCATCTTGGCATCGTGCAGAACCAGATCCTCCAGATGGACGAGTTCGCCGGCAACCCACATGCTGGAGACAGCCTCGAAGAAATCGGCCCGCTCCGCAAAGCCCTGTCCGACCTCGGATCGGGCAACACGCTCATCAAGCCGCGCCAGCGCGTCCTCCGCCGCCGATATCGGCGTCAAGAGCGTCTCGAGGTTCAGTTTTCCAGTTTCATAAGCCATTGTTTCTTTGTGATTTCGACCTGCATACGGAAGTTATCATGAATTTTATTTCCGTCATAGATTGCCTCTTCAACTCTCATTCACCGATATACAGTCTGACGCCTTCTGAATTGAACAAAGGCCCGGCAATCCGTGCTCAGATCGACGAGAGGGCCCGGTTTTCCTGGGGTTTTGACGCTTCAGGTCGTGGAAAAGGCACTCAAGAGACGTTTACAAACGATCAGTTATCCGTATCTTCTTAATTTGGAAAATCACTCTCAACATGACTCTCAGGCGTCCCAAATGGCCAAATCAGCGCTCAAACAGTCTTCTCATCGACCTGAGGGACGGCTTATTGGCTACGCGCGCGTCTCTACGGACGAACAGGCGACAGAGGCGCAGGAGCTGGAACTGCGATCGGCAGGCTGCGAGACAATCGTGGAGGAATACGGATCTGGTGCCTCTCGCGCGCGCCCAGCCCTTGCCAGGCTGGTTCGGGAGATCGATGCCGGCGAGACTCTGGTCGTTGTACGACTTGATCGCCTCGCACGCTCGGTGACCCATCTTTTGGAAGTTATCGACGATTTGAATGCAAAGGGAGCGCATTTCCGCTCGTTGAGCGACCCGATCGACACGTCGACGCCTCAGGGCATGTTCTCCCTGCAGGTTCTGGGTGCCGTCGCGCAGCTCGAACGCGCCTTGATTTCCGAGCGCACCAAGGCCGGCATCAAGGCCGCAAAGGCGAAGGGAAAGTTACCCGGCAATCCAGGAATTCGAGAGCGCAGACCTGAAGCGCTGGCCAAGATGACGGCCGCTCAAACAGCGGCCTATGGTGCACGCATCCAGGCAAGTGCCAGTCAATGGCTTCCAATTGTCCGGCGCATGCGCCCCGATCACACCTGGGACGATATCGCGCGGTTTCTCAAAAATCGCGGGCATGACTGGACGCCAGAACGGTTGCGGCGCGCAGTAAAGTGGATGATCTCCGAAGGAATGGCGGACAAGCAACTGCTCAGAAAATCGCCGCCCCGCCCGCCGGAAGACCGGTTGATGACACTGGTAGCCGGCATCCACTCGTCGAACCCGGACCTGACATTGCGTGAAATTGCCAGCCAGTTGGAGCGTTTGCACGAACGTACCCCGCGCGGTGGAACGAAATGGTCGCCTTCTTCCGTCAAGAACCTCATCGACCGAGCACACAGAACCGGTCTTTTGACAGTTTTGGAGGAGTGAAACAGTCGATTTCCTTCAGCCTGGTGCGGTACCTTGCTGACCGAATTAGAACTCCCAGGGAGAAATAAGTTCAAGGTCAGTCGTCTGAAAGTCGTTCAGATTTCGCGTGGCCAGGCGGCCACCGTTGATACGTGCGATTGCGGCAATCATTCCGTCCGGCGCGGACATGCCGCGGCCCTTACGGGCGGCCTCGCCCATGACGTCGCCATATGCCAGTGCCGCTGCTTCAGTCAGTCCAAAGATCCGATCGGCAAATCTGCGACGCCAGTCCGAAAGCCCTTGTTCCAGACGATCGGCGCGCTGATCGGGACGGATTTTCTGTATGCCGAACGCTATCTCGGCGATGACAACCGTCGACAACACCAATTCAGCATCATGTCGTACCAGCCACGCGATCACTCCCGGATCAGGAGCCTTTTTCAGCGTTTCCGAGATCACGTTGGTATCTAGGAAAATCAAAGCTCCGGCCCCAGATGGACCTTGCGGTTCTCTCGGATCACTTCTTCAAGATCGATATCGGTGCCAAAGTTTTCTGAAACCCGGGCATAAAAGTCCGCAGCAGGTTCCTTGCCTGCTTCCCTAACCTCGTATGCCTCCAGCGCACGTTCGACGATATCAGCAATCGAACGGTGTTCCCGGCGAGCAAGGCGATGAGCCAAGTCTCGCGCCTTTGCACTGCGTACGGAAAGTTGAGGTTCTGCCACGGGGGATCTCCTTTGTTCCAAATATAGCGAACTGCAACCTTGCCATCAAGATGGCAGATGACGGCAAGCCATCATTTTCGCATGACTGAGCTTATTTCGAAGCCAGTCCGAACAGTGACTTCGCCAGGGCCAGCTTTCCTTCCGCAGCCCGGTCGCAGCACGCCCGGAAATATCCGCCTGGCGAGCTGATTTTCTCCGGATCGCGCAACGCCTTTTCAGCAACGACCGCCAGGATTGCCGCAGCCGCCTGCCTTCCCAGCCGGCCACATGCCTGGGCGTAGGCCGATTCACTGAGGCCTATCCCCACCCGCATGACTTCAGCCGCCGACAGCAATTCAGGCCAACTTGTCAGAGATAGCCCAAAATCGCTTTGAACGGCCGTACAGGCGCTTTCCAGTAAGGATATCGAAACCGCATCCAGGGATGCTGATCTCTGGAAATCCGCTCCACTTGGGCGGTTCTGCGGGCGTTTGGAGGCCGTTTGAGCCCCACCCGACCCCGCTTGCTCCCTTTCAGGAGCTATTTCGGCGCCGTAGGCGACGTCAGGATTTGATTTTAGTTCATCCGCGTTAGCGGATGTCCGATTACTTAAGCAAGAGTCTGGTGAGTTTGTATTAAATAATTGGGTGACAGCGTTGTCATGCTCGCGTGTCATATTATTGTTTTCAGGTGCTTTTTCGGCAGTCTGAGCCTCGGCGACGGCTTCAAGCAATAGATCGTAAAGATCCAGCAGGGCTGCGGCCTTTTCCTGGACTTCCATACCATTTGCCAGGATAGCATCCATCTGTCCCTGAAAGTCGGAAAGAGCCTGATTGGATGTGATGCTGAGAATATCGACAATTGCCCGGGAAACCCGCGTAACCGTGCGTTTCGCTTCCCGTCTGGCATTGAGTTCGGCTTGCCATTCGTCGGCCATCCGCTTGATTTCAAAGTAGCGGACGCGTGCCGGCGTGAAATCCAGCCCGTAGGCGAAGGTAATGTCGCCGCTTCCGTTCCGGTGCACCCAGCGGCGTCCTGTGGAACTGTCTCTGTAGGCCAGAATCTGCGCTTCGACCAACTGCTTGATGGCGCGGATAACCGTGCGCTCGCTCCGGCCGACATAGGATGCCAGTTTTTCGTTGGAGATCGCGACGATCGGCCGGGCCGAGCGTTTCCAGTCTTCCGACTTCGACAGTCCAAGCAGAATGTCGAGCACATGATAGGCCGTTGACGAAAGACCGAGAGGCTGAGCGGCTCTCTTCAGAGCGATTGCGACTTCCGATTTTCCAATGTCTGGAATGTCGTTGGACATCGCCAAACGTTGAGATGCAAGGATCCCTGGCGTCACCTTCCGGAAGGAAGAGACGTTCGAAACAGTAGGCATAAAAACCTCCGTTCGCCGTCGCGAGTAGCATACGGCGTCGATCAATTCGGAAGGTTCAATGATGGGAAATCGGCAGAAATCCACTGTTCACGCAAGAAGACTCTTGCGCGGTGATTCGGTATGCACTACAACGGAAGGGCTTAGGGTTTCCGTTGGGATCTACCCATCTGAACCATGGAATTAGGGGCTATCTGGTTGCAGCCAGATGGTCCCTTTTCATTTTTTGCTACTTCTCTCCGTGTCCTCCTTTTTCGATCGAAAATTTACTCTCCCAGCGAAATTCCAGCCTCGCGGCCACCAATCCGTGGGACGTTTATCCTCTGCTTTGTTCGCCCAATTTGCAGCAACAGGCATCTAGTCCGGGTCTCTTTCATCTGTCTGTTCTTGCTGCAAATATTCGCCATGCAGATCAGGAATTCTCTCGCTCAGCCATTTCGCAAAGGCGATTTCCTCCTTAGGAAATGACACCGCGGCGGATGAACTTGTGGCTTTGAACCTCCCAACGACTTTGCCGGACGATTTGATTGAAACCTCATTCTTCTTTGGCGGTTCAGACTTTATGCGTCCTTTGATCGCCACAGTTGCGAGCCTCATTCGTTCAGCACCATCGCTTTCCAGAAATGCAGGCTCAGCAACGATCCTGCGGGCACGATCGGCCGCCTTGTCGTCATCAAACAGCTTTGCGAATTCGACCCAGGCCGGGCGACCGACACCTTTGGCTCGTCCAATCGCGCGAACGACATCCACCGGCACTGCATTGGCGACTTTCAAAAGCACCGAGATGTTCGTTTCCTTTTGGCCAAGGATCGGTTCCATCTCCCGCTGCTTGATGCCGGCGCCCTTCAACTGCACGGCCCACAAGGCCTGCTCGATCCAACTCAAATTTTCGCGAACGCCATTTTCAAGCGACTGCTCCTTGATCAGCTCTGCATCGGTCAGTTCGCGGACATAGGCACGCACCCGAACAGTCTCCGGGTTATCTGCTTCTCGATGCAGTTCCTGCAAAACAGCGGTGCGCCTATGACCATAAGCAAGTTGATATCGGCCCTGTTCGGTCGGGTGAGGCCGTACCAAAACTGCCTGCTTTTGTCCCTCAGACCTGATCGAAACTTTAAGCTCGTGCAACGCCTCTGCTGCTTCGGTGTCAGTTTCGAACCTGTCGCGAAAAGGCGATGGATCAATCTTGTCTGGGTTGATTGAAATCACCGTATCCGCCGAAAGACTTGTTAGAGCCTTTCCCACGTTGCCGACGACCGGGGACCCCATACGACGATGCCGAGGTGGCTTGGGCATCGCGTCCGCCGGATCTTTCCCCTCGCCTTCTGCCATCTGTTGGAGAATAGATTTCTTCATGTCTCTCGTCCCCAAACGCTCTTGACGATACTGAGAATTTCTTCATTCACCCGGTCAGAGCTTTCTCGTGCCCGTTTATAGGCATCACGCCCGACTTCGCCGGACTCGAGCTCATAAAGGGACTTCTTCGCCACACCGCCTGCTGCAATAGCTGTCGATTCCCAAGCTTCAGATACGAGGACATCTTCTGCAAAGAGGCGCCGCATGATTCCACTCATGTACTTTTGCGGGCCATCGTTGGGGTTCACCCGTGTAAGCAGAAACCTGATCCAGTCATGGTCGAACTTCGCTCCAAAGGCCTCCAGCGTTTCCGACAACTCCGAGATCATGATCAGGAACTGATTGCATGAGGCCACGTCGAGCATTGCGGGATGGACGGTGATGATTAAAGCAGTTGCCGCGTAGAGAGCTGCAAGTGTCGAGTACCCAAGGGAGGGAGGCGTATCCAGGACCACAACGTCGTAATTGTTCTCGACGGAGGCAATTGCATTTCGCAACCGCTCAAAGAACAACCCCAATTCGTCTCTGTGATTGTTAGAAAGATATGATGGCGTATCAAACTCGAAGTCCATGAGTTCCAGATTGCCCGGAACTATGTGAATCCCCGGGAAATAGGTCGCCTGGATTGTTTCGGCCAGTGACCGACGATCGTCGTCATAACGTAGAGCCGCATAAGCGGTCTCGTTCGGTTCGAGATCGAATTCGGGTTGAATGCCGAATGTCGAGGTCATTGAGGCTTGCGGATCAAGATCGATGCACAACACCCGGTAACCTTGAATAGCAAGATAATGCGCTAAGTGGACAGAAGTCGTCGTCTTGCTCGACCCACCTTTAAAGTTCGCGGTCGCGATGACTTGAAGGCTCTCGCCTTGCCTGCGATGCGGCAGGAGGCGCAAGGCATCTTCAGGGCGCTGCTGCGCCAGGAACTCTCGTAGTTCCCAGACCTGTTCGATGCTATAGATACGCTTGTTGTTCTCAGCGCGGCTAGGCTGCGGTCCCTTTCCTTCTAATGTGAGCGAGCGCAAAGTGCTTTCCGGAATGCCGAGAAGTTTCACTAGATCGAGTGTCGAAAACGTGCGCCCGAACACTTTCTGAGATTCAGGCGGATACATGCGAGCACGCATTGAGTTCAACTCTGCTGAGAGCTGACGCGTATAGTCCTCAATCTTTTTCGCCGTGTCCGGCTTGCGTGGCTTGTGCGCCCTAGTCTCGCTTACTGCCATTCGGCTCTCCTGACGGCAAACACCTCGTTCGCGACCGTGATGCCGTCAGAAGTGAAGGATGTCGCCAAAAATTGCAAGGATTATTAGGTTAATAAGATCTTAAGCCCCTAAACACCACAGTGTTGGAACTCCAACCAAATGACAGTCTCATCGAGGTTACAGCTCAGCAAAGCAGTCCGAGTGATAGTGAAGGAAATCCAATTTGCGCGCTAAAATAAAGGGTTAGTTGAATTTAGCTGAGAGACGGGCGGCACAAGATTCGTGCACGATTGCCTAAATCGGGCTTTCAGTGCATCTGCGATACAGGGTATACAATTCACAGGTAAATGCCCAATCCCTCTTCGTCAGGGTTCACAGAATCGCCCGTCAACACGGCTCGTCGCGACTCACCAAGCCAATAATTGATTACGCATTTCGTGCGTCTCCAAATGTCCGACTACAAGATAGTGCAGCAACGAGTTTCCAGCGTTCACGCCAATAAAACCCATCCCTCCCTTTCCAAAGCTGCGCATCGGCCACCTTCTATTTCGGCTTTCCCGCAGTTCTCGTTTGAGCCTACTCTGCACAGGCTGGGATAAACGCGAAAAGAAAGGGCACAGTTCTAGAATGACCTCCGAATCCCCAATAGCCGTTTCGATTGTTCTGGTTTCCACACCCGGCGGCACTCATTGGTTCATCAGATGGGCGCAACGATACAGGATGAAAAACTCGGACATTTCCCGATCAAATTCAGAGCCAAGAACACGCGTGAGGCGACCCGGGCCGAAGAAATAGTTATAGAATTGCGACGGGACAGCTTGCACGATTGAAACGTCAGGCACCCATAAGCGAACCAAGTTGTTTGACAATGAGGCACCTGAAACGCAGGCAAGCCGAATTATGGAAGTGACGAAATTCAAGCCATGTTCTGCTGGTTCTCCTTGGAGCTGGCCTTCTCCAAATCCTTCGACTTCGGCACCTGGAACATTGGAGAAACATTTTCGCCTCTGATCCCGAAGGGCACTCGATCCCTCGCCAACTCAAATTGGCCCCGATCTCGCGGACATAGTTCCAGCACCAGGCCATCGGCGATAGCTCCATCTAACTGATGGCATCCAAGCGGCACCGCAAGCGGACTGCGCAGCACTTGCACCATCGAGGCTTGTGCTTAGGCCGATACCTAAATGTTTGCACAGCACCCCCAGCACCGCACCCTTCCCTACTTCTTGCGACGTCGGGCGGCTGGGCAGGCATGCTGAACTGGTGCGCGGACGCCTAATTTTTCGCGATACAGCGCCGCCTCTTCTACTTCCCAATGGCTCGCAAGGTCTCGTGGCTCGCTTGCAATCCGCAAGACGCCTTAATTAGCTCTTCCGAAACGCACCGGCTTGAAAACAACCGAACACGACAGATTCGGCCAACCGCCTTCCCGAGCACTATTTCAATCATTGCACCGGCTACATCTTCATCGCGCGATCTTGACCAACCGCAAATACGAATACGCCTCCTCACAACGAACTAGCGTCGAAGAATTAGCAGATATTGCCTCATGGCTCGATTACGTAAATCGGCGACGTCCATTTCTCTCCTTAGACGGCTACTCGCCCAACGGGATCTACGGGATCCCAGAGATGGCGACGTCGCAAGTGGCGCAAGATTGCAACTGCCCCTTGCCAGCAGCAAGCACTTCTTCATCACCTGGCATGCCCCGATTCGAAATGCGGCGCACGCAAGCTCTGCGTGCGACGAGCTCGCACCGACTTATCAATTGATAAGTCACGTCTGGCTTCACACTCACTTACACGTAGCGCGACCCGATACTGCGAATTTGGTTTCAGTCATGCCGATTTCCGAGGAGGCGAGGTCGGGAGGTTTTATCGAAACGCCGAATGCGATGTTGCGCGATAGTCAACAAAGTTGACTCCCCAAGAACTCGAACTGAACTTATCAACTGATAAGTCTGGCCTGCCTCAACGCTCAACTCCACAGTAAGCGGCAATTGCCGACGCGACATGGTTGCTGCAGATGCAGCAAATAACTAGGCACTTTATGATGGTCTGTTCAATTAGCGGAATAGCGGAGCGAGCTTTAGTGCATGCTTTTTTGAAGGCGCAATAACGGGAAGGGGTCAATGCGAAAATGACATCCGCAAGAAATTTTACTACGAGGGGAGGGCTACCCAAAACAATTCGCATCTAGCTCGGATGGCCGAGAAAGTCGATCGCACTTTGCTCAGGGGCAGTGGCGCCTTTAAAGAGACCCCTGACTGTCCAATACGAAGAATTTGCTTTAATGGGGAACAGGTTTAGAACCAGCGCACACCCAGCTCCGAGTATCGCCTGGCAAGGATCCCAATGTCTGAGACACCCGAAAACAACCCAACTATTGAGCCCGTATATGTTGATCTGACTGCGGATATCGTTTCCGCATATGTGAGCAACAACACGATTGCTTCGGGTGATCTGGCCGCCTTGATAGCGACGGTTCATTCGGCTCTTGTGTCGGCCACACAAACGGCACAGGAACCGGCCGCTGAAGCGCTCTTGCCGGCCGTGCCAATCAAGAAGTCGGTAACGGACAACTACATCATCTGTCTTGAGGATGGCAAAAAATTCAAATCGCTGAAGCGGCATCTTCGGACGCATTTTGATTTGACGCCAGAAGAGTACCGCGCGAAATGGAACCTTCCGGCAGATTACCCGATGGTCGCGCCAGGCTATGCGGCTGCGCGTTCAGCACTTGCCAAAAAGATGGGCTTGGGTCAGCAGCGGAAGAAGTCCAAATGAGCCAACGCCAAGTAGGCAGTTGTGACTAATTCGACTTGATAGCACGCACCGCATAAACGGGCAGAAGTTCCTTCACGTTGTCGCCTTGAAAGCCCACTGCGAAGTCATTTGAGCTCGAGCACACCCGCTGAAAGGGGTTGCTACTCAACACCTATCAATTTGCCGATAGTAGTTTTGAAACGATTGCAGGCCTATGATTTCTCGCATGCCTCTTGCGAATGAGTCGGGGGCAGCAGTTTGTGGTCCATCAAGCCACATGCACAGAACCTTCGTACAGGCGCAGAGATGCACCTGTTTTTTTTACATAGCTGATAGGTCCAGGTTTGACCCCAGCCATAAGGATCTGTGATCACGAAGCTTCGTAACGTCCAATATCTCTTTAGCTAAGACCTAGATGAACGGTCGGCGACATGGTCCGATTTGATCGCTATATTTGCAAATCCATACATCTCTCCTTAGGTGTGGAAAACTTTTTCTCAACCTTGCGATGAGGCTTCGTTCTGTGTTGGGTTGCGCCCTCTCGCAAGGTGATCAACCACTGATTGCTGTAGCCGTAAATCATTGATCTCAAATAAAAAAGGACACTCCGAATGACCTCCGGAGAGCCTGGGCATACCCTCATGCCCGGTCCGATAAATGCTGTCTCAGTGAGGCCGCACCATCCCCTGAACATCTCAGCTTTCACCGGTAGGGGAGGGGACATTGAGGAACGGTGAAAGCCGCCGCAGGCTTATCGCCGGGCTGGAAGACTCGCTGGGGTCTACGATCCTGTCGGCGCTGTCGGACGAGGCCGTCGTTGAGATCATGCTCAACCCGGACGGACAGTTGTTCATCGAGCGTGTCGGCAGGTGCATGGAGCCCTCCGGCGAGATGACGTCTCATGACGCCCAGATCATCATGGGCAAGGTCGCCCATGCGCTCGGCACGGAAATAACGACCGACAAGCCGATCATTTCCGGCGAGCTGCCGATAGGCGGTCATCGTTTTGAGGGTCTTCTGCCACCGGTCGTTTCCAAGCCGTCCTTCACGATCCGCAAGAAGGCATCGCTGCTCATCCCGCTGTCCAAGTACGTCGAGGATGGCGTGATGCTAGAAGTCCAGGCCGCCGTGATCCGCGATGCGGTTACCGGCCGGAAAAACATTCTGGTTTCGGGCGGCACGGGCACAGGCAAAACGACGCTGACGAACGCGATCATTGGCGAAATGGTCTCGGTCGCTCCAGATCATCGCCTTGTCATTCTGGAAGACACCGCGGAAATCCAGTGCGCGGCCAGGAACGCCGTGACCCTGCACACGTCCGATAACGTGGACATGCAGCGGCTCCTGAAATCGACCATGCGCTTGCGCCCCGACAGGATCATTGTCGGCGAAGTGCGCGATGGCGCGGCGCTGACGCTGCTCAAAGCATGGAACACGGGCCACCCGGGCGGCATCGCCACGGTTCACTCCGACAATGCCTTCACCGCACTGACGCGCCTTGAACAGTTGATCGCGGAAGTGTCCCAGCAGCCGATGCCCCAAGTCATCGCAGAAGCGGTTGACCTCATCGTCTCGATCGAGCGCTCCCCCGAACACGGGCGCATCGTTCGGGACATTGTGACTGTATCCGGCTTTCGGGACGGCACCTATGACGTCCGCTCAGCCGTTGCATCTCAGTTCCTCAACAAAAATTCCAACGACAGACAAGGGACACTTCATGTCGCGTAATTTTGTGATTTTTCTTGCCCTGGTCGGGGCCGGACTTTTCGTCATTGAACCAGCCTTTGCCTCCGGCGGCGGTTCGCTTCCCTGGGAAGGTCCGCTTCAGCAGATCCAGGCCTCCATCAACGGTCCTGTCGCTGGTGCCGTTGGCCTGATCGCGGTGGCGATCGCGGGCGCGATGTTGATCTTCGGCGGCGAACTCAACGATTTTGCCCGCCGTCTGGCCTACGTCGTTCTGGTCCTCGGCGTGCTGCTCGGCGCATCCACCATCGTCGGTCTGTTCGGATCCTCCGGAGCGTCCATTGGCATTGCTCCGGATATTGAAGCGGCACCATTGGAACCGGCTCATGGCTGATGCGCCTGGGCTCAACAGAGCGCGGATCCACCGTGCTCTTTCACGCCCGACACTGTTGTTCGGGGCAGACCGCGAGCTGGTGCTCGTGACCGGTCTTGCCTCGGTCATTCTGATTTTCGTGATCCTGAAGCCCTATGCCGCCGTGCTCGGCGTGGCGATCTGGATCGTAGTGGTTGGCGTACTGCGGATGATGGCGAAGGCGGACCCGCGGATGCGTGCTGTCTATCTGCGGCACGTCAAATACCGCACCTACTACCGGCCGACATCCACGCCCTGGCGGAAATACTGAACATGGTTGCCCTAAAAAAATTCCGACATGTTGCGCCCTCTTTCTCCGACCTGCTGCCTTACGCGGCGCTGGTCGACAACGGCATTGTGCTCCTGAAGGATGGGGGCCTGATGGCCGGCTGGTATTTTGCCGGGCCGGACAGCGAGAGCTCGACCGCGTTTGAGCGGAATGAAGTTTCCAGACAGATCAACTCGGTTCTGGCTCGCCTCGGCAACGGCTGGATGATCCAGATGGAAGCCGTGCGCATTCCCTCAATCGGATATCCGGCCAAGGAAAGCTCGCATTTTCCGGACCCGGTCACGGCCCTGATCGATGACGAGCGCCGCCAGCGGTTCGAAGCCGGGGAGGGGCATTATGAAAGCCAGCACGCGCTTGTTTTGACTTACCGGCCGCCGGAGAAAAACAAGTCCAAACTGGTGAAATACATCTATTCGGACGACGCCAGCCGGAACACGTCTTTTGCCTCGCGCACACTTGAGCACTTCAAGACGACGATCCGGGAATTTGAGCAGTACATGGCGAATGTCGTCTCGATCCGGCGTATGGAAACCCATGAAGTGCCGGAAAGAGGTGCGGGGAGGGCAGGGGAGAGGCGTGGCCGTTACGATGATCTGCTGCAGTTTGCCCGCTTCGCGCTGATCGGAGAAACCCATCCGATCCGCTTGCCCGACATTGCCATGTATCTCGACTATCTGGTGACGGCGGAATTCCATCACGGTCTCAACCCCATCATCGACGGCCGTTATGTCGGCGTTGTGGCGATCGACGGTTTCCCGGCCGAAAGCTGGCCAGGGATCCTCAATGCCCTCGATCTCATGCCCATTACCTATCGCTGGTCGAGCCGGTTCATCTTCCTGGATCCAATCGCCGCGCGCTCGGTGTTGGAAAAGACACGCAAGAAGTGGCTGCAGAAGGTGCGGCCACTGATGGACCAGCTCTTCAAGACCAATTCCGGATCGCTCGATCAGGACGCCATGCTGATGGTCGGGGAAACCGAGGACGCGATTGCCGAGGCGAACTCGCAGCTCGTCGCCTTCGGCCACTACACGCCGGTCATCGTGCTCTTCGACACCAACCAAACCCGTCTTCAGGAGAAGTGCGAGGCGGTGCGCCGTCTTGTCCAGAACGAAGGGTTTGGCGGCCGCATCGAAACCCTGAACACCACCGAAGCGTTCCTGGGAAGTCTGCCAGGTGTCTCCTATGCCAACGTTCGCGAACCACTGGTCAGCACGCGCAATCTCGCGGACCTCGCTCCACTCAACTCCGTCTGGGCTGGGTCGCCGGAAGCGCCATGCCCCTTTTACCCCGTTGGCTCCCCGCCGCTCATGCAGGTGGCGTCCGGCTCCTCACCGTTCCGGTTCAATCTCCATGTCGGGGATCTGGGGCATACGCTGATCTTCGGGCCGACCGGTTCGGGTAAATCGACGCTTCTGGCGCTGATAGCAGCTCAGTTCCAGCGCTATAAGAACGCGCAAGTGTTTGTCTTCGACAAGGGCAAATCGATGTATCCGCTGACGCTTGCCGTTGGCGCGGATCACTATGACGTCGGCAAGTCGGAGACGCTGGCCTTCGCACCGCTCTCATCACTCGAGGACGACACCGACAAGGCGTTCGCTGCCGAGTGGCTGGAAACCCTGATCGAAATGCAGGGTGTGAAGGTCTTGCCGGAGCACCGCAACGCGATCACAACGCAGATTGACTTGATGTCAAAGTCGCAGCGCCGGTCGCTGACCGACTTCGTGTCGGGCGTTCAGAACCGGGAGATCAAGGACGCGCTGCAATATTACACGGTGGACGGTCCCATGGGTTCGCTCCTCGATGCGGAAGAAGACGGCCTGTCGCTCTCCAAGTTCCAGACCTTCGAGATTGAAGAGTTGATGAACATGGGCGACCGGAACCTGATCCCGGTCCTTCTGTATCTCTTCCGCCGGATCGAAAAACGCCTGACCGGTGAACCAAGCCTGCTTATTCTGGACGAGGCCTGGCTGATGCTCGGCCATCCGGTCTTCCGCGACAAGATCCGGGAATGGCTGAAAGTTCTCCGCAAGGCCAACTGCGCGGTGGTCCTTGCAACGCAATCGATCTCGGATGCCGACAGATCCGGCATCATCGACGTCCTGAAGGAAAGCTGCCCGACAAAGGTTTGTCTTCCCAATGGGGAGGCCCGGGTTTCCGGAACGCGCGCGTTTTACGAAAAGCTCGGCTTCAACGACCAGCAGATTGAAATCATCGCCTCCGCGATCCCGAAGCGCGAGTACTACGTCACCTCTCCGGACGGGCGCCGGCTCTTCGATATGGCGCTCGGCCCGATCACGCTGTCCTTCGTTGGCGCGTCCGCCAAGGACGATCTCAAGCGCATCGAAGACCTTCACCTCCACTACAGCGACAAATGGCCCGCCGAATGGCTCAAGCAAAGAGGAATTGCCAATGCCGAACAGCTTCTTGGCTAGATCGCTCGCCAGCGTTCTTTGTGTGATCGGAATTGCAGGACCGGTCCAGGCTGGTGGCGCGGTCACCGGTGCGACCGAGTTCACTCAGATCCTCAACAATAGTGAGCTCATTGCCCTCGGCGGTCAGAACGCCGAGCAGATTGCCAATCAGGTGCAGCAAATCGGCAACCAGATCCAGATGATCGAAAACCAGATCTCCATCTACGAGAACATGCTGCAGAACACGCTCTCCCTGCCGATGCAGGTTTGGGGCGAGGTCGAGCAGAACCTCGGCCAACTGCAGAGCCTGGTTCAGAAGGGTCAGGCCATGGCGTTCTCGATGGGCAATCTGGACGACACGCTGAAACAGCGGTTCCAGAGCTACTCCGACTTCGCGAAGAACGGCTTGCCGGACGGGCAGTCGTTTTCGACCATGTACCAGGGCTGGTCCGACACCAACCGGGACACGATTTCTTCGACCTTGAAAGCGGCCGGATACACGTCTGACCAGTTCGCCACTGAGGAGAACACCATGCGCCAGCTCCGGCAGCATTCCCAATCCGCGGAGGGGCAAAAGCAGGCCTTGCAGGTGGGTCATGAGATTGCAGCCCAGCAAGTCGAGCAGATGCAGAAGCTGCGCGGTCTTGTCTCCCAGCAGATGACCATGATGGGAACCTGGTACCAGTCCGAGCAGACGAAGAGCGACCTCGCTCAGTCAAAAAGGGAAAAATTCTTCAATTCCACACTTCCACCCATGACGGGCGGGCAAGAAATGAAAGTAGAGTTCTGAAAATGAACAAATCTTATATCTTCATAGTCGCTCTACTGATTTTGAGTGCAACAGCGATCGCGACTTTTACTTTTGTATTTCACGACAAATCTGAAACCAAGCAAGAGAAACACGAAAATAGGTCAACCGGCTTTGATCCCACCAAATACCCCATGACGGGTGGGCAAGAAATGAAACCTGATTTCGGCAATTCGAAAGGTGGGAACTGATGACCACCAAAAAGCGGATTGTTCTGTTTACAGCCATTTTGAGCCTGTTTTTCGGATCAAGCATGGCGCTGGCACAAGACGGCACAATATTGTCGACTGTCCAAAATCAGATACAAGCGGCGGCACAAGGATGGCAAACGACGATAGCCGATGCCGCTCGTTCGCTATTTTGGATCCTTGCTGGAATTGAATTTGGCATAGCGGCCGTCTGGCTGGCCGTTCAGGCCGCCTCTTTGGAAACCTGGGTCTCAGAGCTCATTCGCCGTATCATGTTCGTCGGCTTTTTTGCCTTCGTGCTCACCAATGGGCCGAGTTTCGCTCAGGCGATTGTAGACAGTCTTTTTCAGATCGGCGCCGGAGGTGGATCTGCTTCACCTGCTAACATTTTCAACGCTGGGATTACCGTCGCCGGCATCATGTCCAACAATGTACAGTTCGGTCTATTGGCAGATAACGGCCTCGCGATTGCTTCGGTCATAGCAATGGTCGTGGTGGTCATCTGCTTTTCCCTTGTCGCTGCAATTTTCGTCGCAGTGATGGCCGAAATGTATATTGGAATACTGGCGGGCATTATCATGCTCGGCTTGGGAGGTTCTTCGCATACCAAAGATTTCGCTATCAGATACCTGGTCTATTCGTTCTCGGTCGGCATGAAGCTTATGGCTCTCGTGATGATCGCAAAAATTGGATCTGACACCCTTATCGGATTAGCACAAAACGTATCTCCAGATGACGAGTTCATTGCAGCTCTAACAATCGCCGGCATATCGGTCGTGATTTTCATGATCGCTATCTACGTCCCACAGATCATTCAGGGTGTCGTCCAAGGCGTTTCCGTCAGCAATGGTATGGAAGTCATTCGTCACGGCACACAGTCCAGCACTTTCGCTGCCGGAACCGCTATCGGCGGCGCTCAAATGGCCGCCGGTGCGAAGGCAGCCTACGAAACCGCCAGGAACGATGGATCTTCGAGAGGGCAAGCTGCGGCGCAGGCCGCCATGGCTCCCTTTGCAGCCCTTTCATCAGCAGCCGCAGACAAGCTCTCTGGCGCCCCTCATGCAGGAAATGCCTCGGCACTGGGCCTTGCCAATCACAAACTGCGGCAATCCCTGCCGAACAAGCCAACTGGCGGATCTTCGCCCAAATCCTCCTGAGCAATAGGCAGTTAGATGGCAAAACATACTCCAATTGATAATCCCTATCTTGCCGCACGGATGGAATGGAACGAGCGATACGGCTCCTACATCCGTACCGCCCGCGTATGGCAGGGTGTCGGTCTTATTTCCCTGGCGATGGCAACAATCGGCTTCGGGTTTGCGCTGTACCAGAGCACCCAGGTCAAACTTGTCCCGTATATCGTCGAGGTGGACAAACTCGGTACGCCTGCGATCGGCGGCTTCCCGGCCCAGATCGAATATGCCGATGAGCGCGTTGTCCGCTCCATGCTCGGGGCCTGGATTGCTAACTTCCGATCGGTCACGCCGGATACAGTTGTTGCCAAAGGCTACATCGACCGCGTCTACGCGATGCTGCGGCAGACGGACGTCGCCACCCAGAAGGTCAACAACTTCTACCGGACGAACTCCCCTTTCGACCGGGCACAGTCTCGCACCGTGTCCGTCGAGGTGACGAGCATCGTGCCGCTCTCCAATCAATCCTATCAGATCGACTGGACCGAGATCGAACGGGACCGGAAAGGCAAGGAGCTTCAAACGAAGCGCTGGCGCGGGGTGGCGAACGTTACGCTCTCGCCCCCACAGGACGAAGCGGTCATCCGGCTCAATCCGATCGGCCTTTATCTCAAGGACTTCGACTGGACCGCTCAGCTGTAAGCAATTCGCACACTCAAAGAGAAAGAAATATGTCTCAGAAAAACTGGCTGCGCGCCGGCATGCGTATGCTCGCGGCTGCGACAGCCATCGCCACCTTGCCTGTTCAATCCTTGGCTGCTGACTACACTGCAAAGGAACTGCGAGCCCTCGGACTTTCGAGCGATTGGCGCAATGGTCGCGGTGTCATTACCAAAGGTCCGGACGGCAAGGTGATCTATCTCTATGGTCAGGTCCAACCGACCGTTGTCTGTGCTCCCCTGCAGGTCTGCGACATCGAATTGCAGCCCGGAGAAGCTGTTCGCAACGTCATGGTCGGGGATACGGTTCGTTGGAAGGTGGATCCTGCGACATCCGGTGGCCCAACCGGAAACTCGGTTCACCTGATCATCAAGCCGACCGAACCCGGGCTCGTCACATCGATGGTGGTGACCACGTCGAGGCGCACCTATCAAATCAAACTTCAAAGCGACAGTCACCGTTACATGGCCCGGGTAGGCTTCGATTACCCGGAAGATATCCAGGCCAAGTTCGAAGCGGCTAATCGACAGATCGAAGCCAACACCATTCCAGGTGCAGGCGTCTCCGCCGAGAACCTGGACTTCAAATTCCATGTTCGTGGTCAAGCCCGCTGGCGGCCGACACGTGTCTATTCGGACGGTCTCAAGACCTACATCCAATTTCCGAGTGGAATGGCGTCCGGTGATGCCCCGGTTCTTTATGTCACCGCCGGTGGACAGAACCAGATCGTCAATTATCGCCTGAAGGGCAGCCTCATGATCGTGGACTACATGATCGACCAGGCAGTGCTCGTTTCCGGTGTTGGCTACAGCCAGCAAAAAATCCGCATCAATAGGGGAGGGTGACGATGTTGCACACGCGCCGCTCAATTCTAAACGCCATTGGCATTTCGGCCCTCGCAACTCCGATGGCTGGCTGCATGACATCACAAAGCGGTTGGTTCAATCCGACGTCGAGCATTGATGCCGCCAACCTGTCTCCTTCCGCTGCACGCGTCGTCGCCGGCGACATGGTTGCAAAACTCTCCGAGCATGTCGGTGCAGGAACGGGAACCATCTTCCTAAAAGCTGACAATTCAGAGTTTGCCCTGGCCCTGGAAAATTCCTTGCGCGGGTGGGGGTATGCGGTCGCTGAAGCGGATCAGCAGCCATCAGGCGATACCATCATTCCCCTGGCCTACACGATCGATTCCGATGCAGGGCAAATCTTCGCTCGTCTCACCACGCCAACTGTCGAATTGGCACGGACCTATCAGGCAACGCCAACCGGAGCATCACCGACGAGCCCGGTTTCCGTTTTGACCAGAACTGTATAGAGGCGGCACTCATGAGCAATTCGGAATCGAACGTGCATCTGGCGGGTGGCGATATCCGGCCCGATGACGAAGCCCCCAAGATACGGCGCCTGAACAAACTTCCCATTGTCTTGTTCGTCGGGCTTATCGTGGTATTCGGCGTCGTGATCATCATCGGCCTTGCCAACCGTGGCATCAATTCGAGCAACAATGTCGCTGGCGACGAAGGCGGCGCGCCGGCGAGTGGGTTTGCGGATCAGCTCAAAGCCGGCATTAGCAACGGCGTCATTGATCCTCCCAGCCAGCATATCGCGGCAGTTCAACCAGACCCGGTCAGAGCCGCGGTCCCAGAGAAGGTTCAACAGCAGAGACCATTCGGCAACCCATTTCAACCGGAACCAGGCAAACCCGACGAGACCATTGCTCCACAGCAAACCGAGCCCGATTGGCGTGCTCAACTGGACCAGCGGTTTGAGGAACAACAGTTGCAGGAAATGCATCGGCAGCGGATGAAGCGGCTTCAATCAATCGATGCCGCCCATGACAGCCCCACCACTGTGAATCTGAGCGACCTTCAAGGCCAGGGGGAGGGGGGGCAAACCACACAGGGCAATCAAACGGGCAACGGCACCTTTACACGAGGTCCAACGTCACCTGATCTCCTCACAGCTGCCCTGCAGGCGGCTCAAGGAGAGAATGCCAATGCTGATCCCAACGGACAATTCGGCAAACAAGCTTTTTTCAACCAGGATATTGCCGAAGCTGGTTATCTCGCGAACCGCGTGGTTCCTCAGCAATCGCCTTATGAACTGAAGCGTGGATCCGTGATCCCGGCAACGCTCATCACCGGCATCAATTCAGACCTCCCTGGCCGGATCACTGGCCAGGTCAGGCAGAACGTCTACGACAGCGCAACCGGCCATCTGCTTCTGATCCCTCAGGGAACCAAGCTGTTCGGCCGGTACGATTCCGACGTGTCGTTCGGTCAGAACCGGGTTCTGGTCGTCTGGACGGACATTATTTTTCCGAACGGCGCCACCTTGCAGATCGGCTCCATGGGGGGTGTTGATGGTGAAGGCTATGGCGGTTTCAAGGATAAGGTGAATAACCACTACCTTCGGACTTTTGGCTCCGCGGCACTCCTTGCGATTATCGGAACGGGGATCGACATGGCAGTACCCGAAAGCTCAACGCTTGCCACCCAGGATGCGGCGTCCGATGCCGCCCGCCGGAACTTTGCGGAAGTGTTCGGTCGGGTGGTTGAGCGGACAATCAGCAAGAATCTTGATGTGCAGCCGACGTTACAAATCCGGCCGGGGTATAATTTCAACATCCTCGTCGATCAGGACATCATTTTTCCTGGACCGTACGGCTGATCATTGTGAAACCCAGGAAAGCAATTGAATCAGCAAAGAAGTGCTCCAATGGCTGAAGGCGCGCTGCAAACTCTATGGAAGGTTTACTTCGCACCGCTGTGCAGGCCGCAGGCGCTTTGGCTGTTCGAAGTATGTTGGTCACTGGATTTTTTTGTCTCCCTCTCTGCATTTGGCTTATGTGATTTTGGTCGATATGAGCTCGAACCATTAATTCGTGCTTCAAAAGTTTCTGATTGTGGCTTGTCACGCTATCTCCCGCGTCGGCAACATCTACTCCACGAGGCGGTTACTCAGCGAAGAGCGGCTTTGGAACCAGACATAAAAAACGAAGTTATGGAAAGTTGCAGTCAGGTGACGTTACGCTCCAAAATCCACATATGCACTGGCACCAATTTCGACTTACCCCACAAAGAATATGCTGTGGGGTACTTTGTGGCCATCGACTACTACGGCGCACTTGGATCAGCAGCCTGAACAGATTTGCGACTGTCCCTGATTGACTGTGCGATTTGAAATCTGCGCGGCGCACCACGTTCGAAAGCTGTCGGCTCAAAAACCTATCGCTAAGATCGTTTTCGGCTAGGCAACAAGACTATCGATCAGTTCATCGGCGAAGATAAGCTGGAGCTGCTGGACCTACTAGACCGGCAGGTTGAGATTGCCAAAACCGCAAAACAGGGAGGAACGGGAACGGGCCAGGTGGCATTGAAAAGTTAACTGACCGAGCCCGAAATTGGGGCTGATTGCGATGTTCACGCAGCTGCGAGGTGGGCGATCTCACTCCGCGCCTCCAAGGCGGCGGTGCGGAGCTCGCGAAATTCAGCGGACGTCATCTCGTGCCGGGGCCGGTGAAACAGGTTTGCAATCGTGTCATGAATGGAGATGAAGCGCTGCAAATGCCGAGGCGATTTGAAGCGTTTCTTAATGCGCACACGCCTTCGGGTCCTTTAGTGAGAGTTTTCGGCACGGTTATTCAAGCCCTAGCGCGAAAAGTGCGCAACCCCCGGCATGATCCCCCGCTTCGCCACCGGGTATGAGTGAAGTTTATCGGTGATCAATACACGCGGCGGATGACCTTGTCATTTCAGCAACTTGCGAATCAGGCGCAGGGCGGCATTCCGGTCACGCCAAGCTTGAGCCAGGACATCTAGCACGAACCCCTCCTGATCGACAGCCCGCCGAAGCCATTGCTTGTGCCCCCCGATCGAGACGACAACTTCATCCAGATGCCATTCGTCGCCGAATTTGCCAGACGTCTGGCGGCGGATCGTATTCGCGAATTCCCGTCCGAATTTTTCGGCCCAAGCCCGCACCGTCTGGTGCCACAGTATGAATCCGCGGTCCGCTAGAAGATCCTCGGCCATTCGCAAGCTCAGGTGAAATCGGAAATACAGCCAGACGGCATAAGTAATCACGTCAGGGGGAAACCGTGGCAGCGAAAGCGGCGGGCGTCGGTCATACCGCCATGTCGCACCTTACGCAGGCAGCCGCATTTACTTTACGGTGCCGATCGGTTTTCTAAATCGAATCCTGTGGCGACAATGTCGACGATACAACCCTCGTTAACGAGATCTACATGGACCTCCGGATACGCCGCAGGAAGACTGGGCCGAGTGGCGCCAGTATTTTGGGGAGTGCCGGCGCCGGCTACTCGACGAATGTTTAGCCGTGTTAAGTGCCAATTCGCCTTCAGTCGCAGGCGGCAGCGATTATGATCTCCACCTTCAACTCTTCCAAGGCAAGTTTCGTCTCTCCACAGGCTCGAGCCGGGGCGTGACCTTTGGGGATCCAGGCATCCCAGACGGCGTTCATTTCGGCAAAATCGCTCATATCAGACAACCAGACGATGGCCTGAAGTATGTTCTTGCGCGACGAGCCCGCCTTTTCCAGAAGAGCGTCGATGCGAGAAAGGCAGTCCCGAGTCTGCTCGGTGACCGTTGCGCCATTGCCTACTTGGCCGCACAAATATGCAACGCCATTGTGTTTGACGATCTTGCTCATCCGCGGGCCGGTTTCGATGCGTTCTATCATGTGACGGGTTCCTGTTCATCGATTAGGATGTCGTTCATGGCCTCCAACTCGCCGAGTGTGACCGGTTTCAGCGGTGGCCGGATGCGGTAATACCCGGTGGCGTCCTGCGTCTGGCCGGTTTCGGCAGCGAGAAGGTCCGTGACGGTCAGACCGCAATATCGGCCCTGGCAGGGGCCCATGCCGGAGCGTCCGAAAGCCTTTGCCTGGTTGGGACCAAGACAGCCGAGCCCCGCATAGCGGCGAATATCACCTGCGGTGACTTCCTCGCAGCGGCAGACGATCGTGTCGTCGGCAGGCGCCAATGCCTCTCCAAAGGGTGGGTATGCACGGTCCACGAGCGGCCGTGCGGCTAGTTCTGTTGCGAGTTTCCTGCTAATGCGAACAGCCGCCCGATCACGGTCCTCCCAGGTCGATTTGCCGAGATCGCAGGCTATTTCCAAAGCGGCCAGCCTGCCTTGAAGCTGGGCTGCCACCGCCCCGCCAATTCCAGCACCGTCGCCGGCAATGAAAACGTCCTGGAGCTGTGTTCTGCCCCAGTCATTCTTTTCCGGTACGAAACAATGCTGAGCCTCGTTCCAATGATGCGGCACATCAAGGGAGCGGGTGGCTTGCACGTTGGGCACGACCCCGTGATGCAGCAACACCGTGGCGCAATCCAGCCGGTGGCATTTTCCCTTGGAGATAAAGCTTATGGTTTCCGCCTTCGCACTGCCTTCAATGGCGATTTGCGACGCGCCTGTGTATCGGGCCACGCCAGCCTTTCGGACCTCGGCGAGGAGGCCGACACCTTTGGCCAACAACCGCCAGCCGCGCAGCGCACCGGGCAAATGCCGGAGCGCAGCCATCCTGTCCGCGGCTGTCTGGGTTTCAATCAGCGCCAACGGTGGCGAACCAGCCCGGCACATTTGGGCCGCGACCAGATACAGCAATGGTCCGCTGCCAGCCAGAACTGCCCGTTCGCACAAGATGCCGGATTGTTTGAGCAGGATCTGCGCGGCACCGACTGTCATCACTCCCGGCAGGGTCCAGCCGGGAACAGGCATCGGTCGCTCCAGGGCGCCCGTCGCAATCAATAGGCGCCTGGCGATGGCAGTGGATGCCGCGCCGCTTCGCGTGAAAGATACGCGCGGGCCGGCCTCGATCTGCCAGACCGTGGTGCTTGTCAGATGCCGGATCATCGGGTGGTCCAGCGCCTCCGCAAGAGCCCGTCCCCTGGTGTAATCGGTACCGAGAACCTGGGCCCGGCCTTCAGGCACTTGTGCCACGTCTCGGTAGATCTGGCCTCCCGGCCGTTTCTGTTCGTCCAGCAATAGAACCGTAAGTCCCGCATCAGCGGCTGTTCTGGCTGCCGCCATGCCGGCGGGACCGGCTCCGAGGACAATGAGATCGGCTTCAAGCATCGCCATCGTCTCCAACGTTCGGCATTTCTACCTTTAAACCTGCGGTCACCTCGGCCATGCAAGCCTGCCGGGTGATGCCGTCGATTTTGACGAGGCAATCGAAACAGGCCCCCATCATGCAGAAAGGACCACGCTGCGCACCTGATACGGGTGTTTTGCGAAAGGTTCGAACGCCGGCGGCCAGAAGTTCGGCGGCCAGATTGCCGCCGTCGCGCAACATCAGGTCCTTGCCGGCAAACCGGACGCGAACGCGTCGGACATCTGTTTCCAGTTCACGAAAGGGCGAAGCGGTCTTCACTGAACACCTCCAGGTCGGGCGCCTTATCGGTCTTTTCCAACCAATGGGGCAGGAAGGACGCATGGGCGGCGGCAAGCGTGATGCCGCTATGACAGGTCACGAGAAATGCGTCCGGCATTTCTTGGCTTTCCTGATAGATCGGCAAACCATCGGGCGAGAGCACGCGCAGTGCCCCCCAACTGCGCACCAGCTGGGCATTGGCGAGAATGGGATAGGCGGCCACCGCTTCGGCGGCGAGACCGGCGAGCCCCTTGACGGTAACCTCGTCATTAAAGCCGACTTCCTCGTTGGTCGCGCCGATCTGAACCCCGCCTTCGTCCACCTGGCGGGCAATCAGCGACGGCCGGTTGATGATCTTCGGCAGTTTCTCCGTGATCAGAACCTGGCCGCGCTGCGGCCGGATGGGGGCCTTGAAACCGAGTTTCGGGCCAAGCACGACAGAACCCAGCCCGGCTGCAAGCACCAACTTACCTGCTTCGACGACGGTCCCGTCGCTGCAACGGATTTCGAAGGAGCTGTTTCGCACGACCGTTTCCACGGTCTTGCCGTTCAGTACGCTACCGCCCTTGCTGCGGACACCTGCGGCCAGTCCCCGCAGCAGCTTCAGTGGATTGGCGTGACCGTCCTGATGGTGAAGGATGGCCCCGACCACTTTTGGGCCGATTTCCGGCTCTTCCCTGCGTAGTTCATTGTGACCAAGCACTTCGTAAGGGTAATCACCGCCAAGCTTGGCCTTCAGGGTTTCATATTTGGCGACGGTGTCAGCGAGGGCTTCGTCAGAGAAGTGAAAATCGTAACCGCCCTTCTGCTCGAGCGCTGCATCGACGCCGGTCGCGTCGCGCAAGGTGGCGGCAAAACCGGCCCAGGCAGCGGCAGACCGTTGCGACCAGCGGGCATAGGCAGGTTGATTCATGCCTTTCGATTGCACCCAGACAAGGCCGAAATTGCCCCGGCTGGCGCGGAAGCTGCCGTCGCCACCGTCAATGACCGTGACCGACCGGCCCATTTGGATCAGGCCCCAGGCAACAGAAAGCCCCACGACGCCCCCACCTATGATGGCGTAGTCCGATTCCATGATGTTTCCCATAAAAGATCAAAGTCCGGGCGGCGCATGCCGCCCGGGATTGCGTTGGTCAGTTCAATGCCTTGTCCAGGATTGACTGGCCCCATTCCTGGCCGACATCATTCAGGAGTTCCGGCCACACGGTTTCGCGCACCTTGGCTGCCATGTCCGCAAGCTGCTGGTCGGTGAGCTGGACGACATCCGTGCCGAGTTCGTCGGCAAGGCGCTGTTCCCACTTGCGCTGGTCTTCTTCGGCGACGACCCAGCGGGCGGCTTCGAAGTCCTCAGCAGCCTTTTTCATGGCCATCTGATCGTCTTCATCGAGGCTGGACAATGCTTCGTTTGAAATGATCATGAACCAGACCTCGAAATGGGTGTTGGCGGGGATATAAGACTTGGTCACGTCTCGGAACGATGCGTAGTAGCCTTCCGCACCGGAGCCGATGACACCGTCGACGACTCCTACCTGGATCGCCGTGAAGGCTTCGGAGAAGGGGATTGGCGATGGAATATAGCCGAGAGCCTCACCGGTAAGCTGGAAGCCCTTGATGCCCGGTACGCGCACCTTGATGCCCTTGGGCTCGGTGGAGCCGGGGGTAACGGCGTCGCGGTTCAGCGAAATGCCGCCAAAATAGACCGGGTAGGCTGCCAGCATGGTAATGTCTTGCTTTGCAAACAGCTCGGCCATCGTCTCGTGCAACACGCCGCCAGGACCGTAGATCTTGCGGGCCTCTTCCCAGTTGGAAGCAAGAAACGGCACAGAGGCGATCTGCATGCGCCGGTCCGTGCCGGTGCCTGCCGGCTGGGTCGCCATCTCGATGGCGCCGACTGAGACACGCTCCTGTACGGTGGTGTAGTCCCCCAATGCAGACGCGGCGTAGATCTCGATATTAACGTCGCCCCCGGTGGCTTCCTTCACTGCTTCCGCATAGGACTTGAGCTCGACGTCGATGGTCGCGCCCTGCGGGCGCACATGGCTCATCTTGAAATCGGCCGCCCGGGCTGCGCCGGAAAGACCTATCAGTGTTGCGACGGCTGTCGCGGTCAAAAGCTTTTTCATGATGTTCCCCGTGGTTTGCATGATTGTCCTCACATGAGTTTCGGTTTCGTCTGGTTTGATGGGGCCGGTCAGTAACCGAAGAGACGCGGCAGATAGAGCGACAGGTCTGGCCAGAAGGAGGTCAGGAACACCACCGGGACATAGCCTGTCACGACCAGGAACATGGCCGGCGGTATGACCTTGGTGACCTTCACCTTGCCGATACGGGCGCCGAGATAAAGGATCGAGGCATAGGGCGGTGTGACCCCGCCCATGGCGGTGTTGACGCCCATGATGGCTGCGAACTGGACCGGGCTGATGTCGAGCGCCTGCATTAACGGCAGCAGAAGCGGCGCGACGAGGATGATGGCCGTGGCATCGTTGACGACCATGCCGATCAGGAACAGCAGGATGTTGATCAGGATCAGCAACACGATCTTGTTCTCGGTGATGCCGAAGATGACGCTGACCAGCTTCTGCGGGACGCCCTCATAGACGAACATCTGGCCGAGGATCATCGAAAACAGGATCATCAGCATGATCGCGCCGACGGCCGTCGCGGCTTCCTTGCCGGCAAAGAGAAAGTTGTCTACTCGCAAGCCCTTGTAGATCAGGAACCCGACCGGAATTGCGTAGATGACGGCAAGGGCGGCGGATTCGGTCGGAGTCATGATACCGCCGTAGATGCCGCCGAGGATCATCACCGGCATCAGCAGGGCCGGGAAGGCGTAGACGCCGCGCCTGGAGATGTCGCTGGCGAACTCCTTCGCCGTCGGCTTTTCGTCCAGCACCAAATTGAACTTGCGCGCCATCCAGAGGTTCACGACCGAGAAGTTGAACATGATTAGAAGGCCCGGGCCGAGGGTCGCCAGGAAGCAGGCTGCAATCGACGTGTCGGTCACCCAGCCAAACAGGATCATGCTCAAGGACGGCGGGATCAAGAGGCCGAGGATCGAGGAATTGGCAATGAGCGCGGTGGCGTATTCCCGCGGATAGCCGCGCTTTTCCATTTCAGGAATAAGCAGCGGGCCGATGGCGGAAATACCTGTGAGGCCAGAGCCCGAGATTGCACCGATGATGGCACAGCTCACAGCGGCGACGACACCAAGACCGCCGCGGATATGACCGACAAAGGAATTGACGAAGCGCAACAAGGCAGCCGCAATACCGCTTTCCGACATGATGGTGCCGGCCAGCACGAACAGCGGAATGGCGAGCAGGGCCGGGTTGCCGAGTTGCTGGAAGCCCCAGAGCACCATGCCTTTCATGGTAACGTCGCCGATGAAATACATCACCATCAGCGCGGCGCCGAAGCACCAGGGCAGCGGTACGCCTAGGGTCAGAGTGATGACCAGGACCAAAATGGCCAGGAGCGCGATCTCGATCATGGTGCGCTTCCTTCCGCCGCCGTAAGGCTGCGGATATGCATCAGCAGATAGGTGACGGTGTAGGCCATCATCAGCACCAGCCCGACAAGCAGCGCGACATCGGCATAGAAAGTCGGGATGTAGAGCGTCGGACTTTCTCGCCACACCCTCCAGGCATAGCGGGTGTAGTCCCACGCCCAGCTCAGCAGCCAAAGGCCGACCGCGAGGCTGATGATCTCGCCGATGATGGCCAGAATAGTGTGCTGGCGGTCGGTCTTGAGGAAGATTTCGAGGACATTGGCGCGGATATGGCTGTTTTCCCGCGAGGCGTTGACCGCACCGAAAATATAAAGCCAGAGTGTCGGATACATGATCGTCTCTTCAAGCCCCATCACCGGGACCTGAAGCACGTAGCGCGTGATGACCTGAACGAACTGGCTAAGCGCAACAATCAGGATCAGAGCCGTCAACAGGCACTGTGTAAACCGTTCCAAAACCACCCCCCATACTGTTGGCGCCCCTATTTCGGCGCTCATCCCTCTCTGTCTGGAAGCGGAGTATGGAGTCGGCTAAGCCATAAAGGCAAATTCGAAATATTGCTACTTTGATAGAGTGACTTTATAGTTTGTCTATGAATCTCTCCTTCCGTCAGTTGCAGACCTTTGTCCAAGTGATGCGCACCGGCTCCGTCTCGGAAGCCGGCCGGGCGCTGGGGCGGACGCAGCCGGCGGTGAGTGCAATGATCGCTGGACTGGAACGGGAGGTCGGTTTCCAGCTCTTTGAACGCGAGCGAGGCAGGCTGGTGCCTAAACCCGAAGCGTACTACTTCCTGGAAGAAGCGGAATTCCTGCTGGAGCGGCTGGCCCGCTCCACGCGAACGCTGCATGACATCGGCAATCTGGAAAAAGGCAAGCTGCACATTGCCTGCAACCCGGCAGCCTCGAGCTTCTTCATGCCACAGGTGCTCGCCAACTTCCTGCGCGACAAGCCGGATATCGAGGCTTCGCTGATGATGCGGTCATCACCTGTGGTCACCGACTGGATAGCTTCGCAACAATACGACGTCGGGTTTGCCGAGACACCGGAGCCGCGGCGGACCATAAATTCGGAAATCTTCGCCTTGCCTGGCGTTTGCGCGCTGCCGAAGGACGATCCGCTCGCCCGCAAAAAGACCATTACACCTGCCGATCTGGATGGGCGGCCGATGGCGATGCTGTTTGACGACCACTCAATCAGCGCACAGACCCGCAAAGCGTTCCGGGAGGCGGGTGCGCGGCTCAACAAGCGCTTCGAGCTGCGTACATTCCTGCCTGCCCTGCAGCTCGTTTCGGAAGGGCTTTGCTACACGGTCTGCGAAGGCCTTTCGGCGATCAGCCATCAGGAAAGCTTCGGTTCGGAAAGCAACCTCGTCTTTCGGCCATTCAAACCGTACTGCTTTCTCAATATGTCCCTGCTCACCCCGGCCAATCGACCGCTCTCCCTACTTGTCGAAGCCTTTGTCGAGGCGTTACGCGAGGAAGTTCATGCCCTTCTGAGGCGGGCGGACGAGCTTTAATGGATGTTGTGGCTAAAACGAAGGATGACTGGGAGCGAGCCCTGTTGGAAAGACTGTAGAAGACCAAAGGAGAAACAGCCGGGAACGAAATACGAAGCGCAATTGTCATGGCGCTCCCGCCCCCGGCGAATGCAGGGAGCGGGGCTCGGGCCCGACTGGATGTTGCAGTTTCGTTATCAGCGCCGCTAATACGCGATATCCGCGTTCTAGGCGGCTGCCGCTTGCAAACCTTCTACCAAATGGTCGACTTGCTGCTTTGCCGTAGCGATAACCTGTTCCTGGACTTCGGCGCCTAAGGCGAGTTTCTCGGCCCGGATGAAGGTGACGTCCGTTATGCCGATAAACCCGAGCAAGGTGCGCAGGTGCGGCTCCTGGGCGTCCATGACCTGCGCCGGTCCTTCGCTGTAAAGCCCCCCGCGTGTCAGCACAACGATGGCGCGCTTGCCCTTCAAGAGACCTTCGGGACCGGCATCGCTATAGGAGAAGGTTATACCGGAGCGGAGCACGTAGTTGGTCGGCGCAATCAAGCACCCAAAGCAGCGGCAGATTTGGCTGCTGAAAGAGCGCTCCAGTAATGGGAGTTCCGCGTCATGCTTCTCAGTGCCATCGTTTAAAAACTGAAACGTCAATCGAAGGATGACTTCAAAGGCAGACAGCTTGAAGCCTGGCTGATCATCCAGGCGGTGTTCTGGTACTTGCGTTATCCGCTGAGCTATCGGTACTTGGAAGAAATGTTCCTGGAACGCGGCTTTCTGGTGGACCACAGCACCATCAACAGATGGGTTGTGGCGTATGCGCCGCTGATCGAAAAGCGGCTACGCCGGTTCCGCAAACCGCATTGCGGCTCGGTCCGCATCGATGAGACCTATGTGCGCATCGAGGGCTAATGGCGCTATCTGTATCGGTCCATCGACGAGCATGGAAACCCTCTCGATTTCCTGCTCACGGCGAAGCGCAATCTGAATGCGGCCAAGCGGTTCTTTCGAAATATGTTGCAGGATGCCTCGCTGCTGTCACCGGGTAAAATCGGCACCGATGCTGCCGGCACTTTTCCTCGGGCATCGGGGACGCGGTTGACGGCGGTCTGCTTGCTTCGGATCCAGTGCACTATGTGACCAAGCATTTGCAACAGGGTAATGAGAGCGATCATTTCATGGTGGAAGAAGAACATGCCGAAGGTCGGCGGGTTCCGCTCGTTCAACTCCGCCAGAAATTCCATCGCCAGCATTGAAGCCATGCTGTGGCTCAAGAAGGGCTTTGAATTTACCGGTCAGTGGAGTGTCCGCGAACAAAACGATCTGCTGGCGGTGCTCTTCGGAATTGAAAAAGTTAACGAAGCCCGAAAGTCGCTCCCAAAACGGGAGAACGCTGTCCGTCAGCGAAAGTTGCGACAGGCCCTCCTGATGGCTCTCCCATCGTGGGCCACACTTGATAACTTTTCGATATAAACTCGAGAACGGACGATATTAGCCTGGTTCGGGACGAGTACATAGACTGGAAGGGGCAAGTGCAGAACTGGCACCCCCAAGAATATTCAAGAATCCAGTCCGTCAGACATAGAGCTACGGCATACCCCAACAACAAGTGAGGATGCAATGAACACGACACGGAGGAATTTTCTATTGACGACCGCAGTGGTAGGGCTGCTCGCCCTCCCCAACAGTTGGTCGGCGACCAGTGCCACCGCCAGTGAGGCTGATCACTTCAATATCGCCATCAGCAAGCAACCGGGCAACCTTGACCCACATCGCTATATGGGATTGTGGGCCGTGCAGTCGATCATCTTCGAACCCTTGGTCAAGTATAGCAGCGACGGCTCACTTCAGCCGGCTCTGGCCGAGAGCTGGGACGTCTCGGAGGACGGAAAGGCGTTGACGTTCCACCTGCGCCCGGATGTGGTTTTCAGCGACGGAACACCCTGGAACGCCGAGGCGATGACCTGGAACCTGGATCGCTGGATCGGCTCCAGCGATCACAGCTGGCTTTCGATCTCCGCTCAGTTCGACCGCTATGAGGTGATCGACGACATGACAGTCGCCATTCACCTGAAAGAGCCGGCGCCGGCGGCCCTGTCCGAACTGACGGTCGTGCGTCCCGTACGCTTTCTGAGCCCGGCGTCAGTTGCGGCGGATGGCAGCTATCAGGATGCCGTCGGCACCGGGCCGTTTGTCATCAGCCGCAACGATCAGGAGGGGGCGACGCTTGTCCACAATGAGTCGTACTGGGGTGCGGAACCAACGGTGGAAACAATCGAACTGATCGTGATGCCAAATTCGCGCAGCCGCGTGGATGGTGTGCGTTCGGGTCAGATCGACGCGGTGGGCGGCCAGTTTTTGGCACGGGTCTCCCCTCAGGAAGCCGAAACCTTGAAACACTCTGGCCTGAGCATCGCCACGGCGCAGGGCACCGATACGATGGTGCTTGGTTTCAACCCAGAGCGCCCGCTGTTCCAGGACAAGCGGATCCGGGAAGCCATCGCCCTCTCCATCGATCGCATCCTGATCGCGGATAGGCTGATGAAGGGCTTTGCCCAGCCCACGGCCAACCTGTTTCCGGCGGTTGTCCCGCTTTCGGGCAAGCGATACGACGTGCCGGAACGGGATCTGGAGCGCGCCAAGGCGCTGCTGGAAGAGGCCGGCTGGACCGGGGATGGCATCCGCCAGAAAGACGGCCAGCCGCTGGCGATCGAACTGGTGATTTCTGAAGATGCCGTGCCCGGCTCCCGGGCTCTTGGCGAGGTGCTTCAGTCCTTCGTGCGCGAGGCGGGCGTGGAGCTCAGCCTGCGCATGGTCGATCATGCCAGCCGCCATGACGACATCCCGCAGATGAAATACGATGTCGCGCTCTTTGTCACCACGGGCGCTCCCTACGATCCCTATGCCTCCTTGCCGTTGTATTTCTCCAGTGCGTTCCTGACCGGAACCGATGGCAAAATGTTCATGGACAAGGAGGAGCTTGATCCGCTGATTGATGCGGCCATGATGGCCCAGGGAGACGAGCGCGAAGTGGCGTTCCAGGCCTTCAACGACTGGCTGCACGACAATACCGGCATCGTCCCACTGTACCACCCCGACCGGATCTGGGTGCACAGCCCGCGTGTGGTCGGGTTCGAAGTCCCGGCAACGGAATACGAACTTCCATACAGTGGCATCTCGATCAAAGGCGATCACTGAACCATCGGCCAGCTGTCGCAAGATGTGGCGGCTGGCCCTCCATTCCACTGACGGATGCCAGGAGTTAGACCTTGCTAAATCTGATCAGAAAAAGGGTCTGGAGCGCAATCACACTGATTATGGTTGCCTCCGTTCTGTGCTTCACCCTGATTTCCGCCTTTCCAGGAAATGTAGCGGTCATCATCGCCGAACAGCGCTCAGCACATGTCACTTCGGAGATCATCGAACAGATCGAAGCAGAGTATAATCTCGATAAGTCGGTAATCGTCCGGTACGGCTACTGGATCGCGGACACCGTTCAGGGCAATTTCGGCCAGTCTCTTCGGACCGGCGAAAAGGTCTCCGAGGCCTTGGCCGGCCGTGTTCAGCCCACGCTGACCCTGATCTTTGGGGGCAGTCTGGTGGCGCTTCTGGTTGGCGCCACCTTCAGCTTTCTCGGCGCGCTGCGTCCCGGAAGCGGGCTGGACCATGGAATGCGGGCCATCGCACTGCTCGGAGCCTCGCTGCCCAAGTTTTTCCTCGCCGCTTTGCTGGTCTATCTTTTCGGCGTGATCTTCCGAGTGTTGCCAACCTATGGCTATTCCGGTCCGTCTTCATGGATTCTGCCCGCTCTGGCCATCGGCATCGTTCCGGGGGCGTTGATCAGCCGCGTGACCCGGGTCGCGCTGGAGGATGCGATGAGTAAGCCCTATGTGACCACCGCCGTGGCCAAAGGGGCCAGCCGGACCCGGATCCTGATCCGCGATGCGCTGCCCAATGTGGTGCCGGTCGTGGTCAACGCCTTCGGTCTCCACTTCGCCTTCATGGTGCAGGCGGCCATCGTCATCGAGCCGATCTTTGCCTGGCAGGGTATGGCCTCCTATTTCATCGACGCCGTGCGCTACCGGGACTTCCAGGTCTTGCAGTCCACTCTGCTGCTCTTCTCGGTCTTCTTCATCTTGGTGAACCTGACCGTCGATCTGATCGTGATTACGGTCGATCCCAAGCAACGCCGCCCCAGGAGACACTGATATGTCCCTTGACACTCTTCTTGAATACGCCCGCAAAATTGGTTTCGTTCCTTTGGCGATCGTGTTCGCTTTCATCTTCGTCGGGGTCTTTGCCTCTTTCCTAGCGCCCTACGATCCCACCGCGCAAAGCCTGCTCTACAGCAACGAGAGCTTTTCGATGCAGCATTGGCTGGGCACCGACCACCTTGGGCGCGATACGCTGTCGCGGATCATCATGGGGGCGCAGACCACATTGCTGGCCGTGACAACCGTGATCGTCTTTGCCATGGGTTTTGGCGTCTTCATCGGCACCATCTCGGGCTATGTCGGCGGGCTTGTGGACGAGGTTCTGATGCGGTTCGTCGATTTCGGCCTCAGCGTGCCAAGTATGGTCGTCGCCCTCGCCATCATCGGTGTCTTCGGTCCAACCTATCAGAACATGATCCTCGCGCTGACCATCGCCTGGATTCCCAGCTACGCCCGGTTAAGCCGCGCCACCGTTGCCGCGACGGTGCAACAGCCGCATATCGAGAGCCTGCTGGTGCTGGGCGCTAGTCCCGCACGGATCATTTTCCGCCACCTTGCCCCCTCCGCCTTTGGTTCGGTTCTTGTCTACGCAAGTGCGGACGCCGGCATTCTGGCCCTCGCGGTAGCCACCCTCAGCTTTCTTGGGCTTGGGGTCCAGCCACCTATGTCGGAATGGGGGCAAATGCTGGTGGATGCCCTGCCCTATATCGAGGAAACGCCCCGCCAGGTGTTGGTTCCAGGTCTTGCTCTGACGGCAATGGTGATTGGCTTCAACCTGTTGGGTGAATCCCTCGCGCTGATGAAATCGCCTCGCAAGCTCAGTAAGCGCAAGCTGGCCCTGCGCCGCGCGGCCATCCTCGCTCAGGGAGAGGCATTATGACGCCGTTTGACAACACCGCCATCCTTAAGGCCGTAGATCTGTCGATCCATCTGCATACGGAAAGCGCAACCGTCTGGCCCGTGCGTCGGGTGAACTACGCGGTCCATCCGGGGCAAACCCTCGCCATCGTCGGCGAAAGCGGCAGCGGCAAGACGGTGATGAACTTCTCACCGCTCGGGTTGTCGCCGGCAGGGGTCACCGCGGATTGTTCCGGCGCCATGCTGTTCGGCGGAACGGATCTGTTGAAGCTCAGCGAAAAACAAATGCAATCCTATCGCGGCGGCGAGATCGGCTTTATCTTTCAGGATCCGCTCAGCGCGTTGAACCCGTCGCGCAGGATCGGACGGCAGATCGCCGAAGTCGCCGAGGCGCATCTGGGCATGACGGCAAAGCAGGCCATGGACAGGGCGCGCGAGCTGCTCGAGCTGGTGGGCATTCCCGACGCAGCTGCGCGTCTCAATCAATATCCGCACGAGTTGAGCGGCGGGATGCGGCAGAGGGTGATGATTGCCTCGGCTATCGCCGGAGAGCCCAAGGTGCTGATCGCCGATGAACCCACGACCGCCCTGGACGTGACGGTTCAGGCGCAGATCATCCGCTTGTTGCAGGATCTGCAAAAGCGGCTGGGGATGGCGATCGTGCTGGTCTCCCACGATATCGGGATCGTGTCAGGGCTGGCCGACCAGATAGCAGTTATGTACGCGGGCCGGATCGTCGAATTCGGCGGGGCTGAGAAAATCCTGCTGTCCCCGAAACACCCCTACACGCAGGCACTGCTCGACTCCGTGCCCAGGCTCGATGCGGAGATTGGCAGCAGATTCAAAGGCCTGCTTGGCCTTCCGCCGGACCTGTCTAAGCCGATGTCGGGCTGCCCGTTCCGATCGCGCTGCGCCAAGGCGGTGGAAGCTTGCGGGTCCTATACCCCCGTTATGGAGCCGGTTGGACCCGGCCAGATGGCCGCTTGCCCGGTGGAAAACCCGCTCAATGCTTTATGCGAAGAAGTAAAAATGGTGAATGGGTGAACGCGATGTTGGAGATAGAGAACCTTATCGTCCAGTTCCAGGATCGTGGCACCGGCGATACCATCACGGCCTGCGACAAGATCAGCTTGACCGTGAATGAGGCCGAAATCGTTGGTCTGGTCGGGGAATCCGGATGCGGCAAATCCACGCTTGGACGCACGATCGTCGGACTGGAGGGCGCCAGCTCTGGCCGCATCCTCTACAAGGGCCGGGATATTCTGTCGCTTGGCTGGAAGGAACGGCGCAGATTGCGGCGGGAAATCCAGTATATATTTCAGGATCCCTACTCCGCCCTGATCCCGCGTCAGAGCGTCGGACAGATGATGGACGAAGCGCTGGTTATCGCCGGAGAGCGCAATCAGGCAAGTCGGCTGCGCCGCGCCGAAGAGCTGATGTCGGAAGTCGGTCTGGCCCCCGAGGCGCTCAGCCGCCGCCCAAGGGAACTCTCCGGCGGCCAGCGGCAGCGCGTCTGCATCGCTCGGGCTCTGGTCACCGACCCCAAGGTGTTGATCTGTGACGAGCCAGTCAGCGCACTCGACGTCTCCGTCAGGGCGCAAGTGATGAACCTATTCCTGCGCCTTAAGGAGGAAAAGGGCATGGCGATCCTGTTTGTCGCCCATGACCTCGCGGTGGTCCGGCAGGCGGCAAACCGGGTCTACGTGATGTACCTCGGGCAGATCATGGAACATGGCGACAGCCAGGCGCTTTATGCCCAGCCGATGCATCCTTATACGCAGTCGCTACTTGGGGCCGTACCCTCGACGGATCCGCGTATCGAGAAGGCGCGCAAACACATCGTTCTGGAGGGCGATGTGCCAAGCCCAGCAAACCCGCCATCGGGATGCAGGTTCAGAACGCGTTGCCCGGCTGCGGCGGAGGTTTGCTTTGCGCCTCCTCCCGTCTCCTCCCGGCGATCCCAGGAAGCACAGTGCCACTTTGCGGGGGATATTCACCTCACCCCGCCCGAGTAGCCCTATCGCAGCAGCGCCACTGCCGCCCCAGACAAGCCCGCCACCGGATCGACATCGATGCCAGGCCCACCACCATGCCGTCCAGTCGATCCGGGCACACGCTCCAAAAGGGAAGCCAAAATGAAACGGACAATCGAATCAGATAGTTACGACTTTGCGGTGATCGGCGGTGGAGTCGTCGGTCTCGCCATTGCCTATGGCCTGCTTCGATCGGGAAAACGGGTTGTCATTCTGGACGAAGGCGATGTTGCCATGCGTGCCTCTCGTGGAAATTTCGCCCTAGTCTGGTTGCAGAGCAAGGGATTTGGGCTGCCCGAATATTCCCGCCTGACCCAACGATCGATCTCACTTTGGGCCGGGTTTGCCGACATGCTGCGGGACGAGACGGGCATTGACGTCAGCCTCAGCCAGGCCGGCGGCTTTCTGTTGTACCTCGACGAACAGGCGCTTCAGGCGCATGTGAAGCGGTTGTCGCGACTGGCGGATCAACTGGGTTCGGATCGGTTTCCGGTGTCCGTCATGGCCCCGAACGAACTGCGCGAGGCGATGCCGGCAATTGGTCACGAGGTCGTTGGCGGGACGTTCTGTCCGCTGGACGGTCACGTCAATGCCCTGCGCCTGTTCCATACCGTACATAGTGCATGTCTGAAACGCGGCGCGACCTATCTCGCCAATGCGGCGGTGACACGGATCGATCCCAGCCCGTCCGATTATCGGCTGGCTACGCAAAAGGGAGAATTGCGCGCCGAAAAAATCGTCCTAGCCGCAGGGCTGGGGAATGTCGATCTGGCCCCGATGGTCGGGCTGACCGCGCCCTTGCGACCCGAACGCGGTCAGCTGCTGGTCACCGAAAAGTTGGACAAAATCCTGCCCTATCCGGTGGGGACGCTGCGACAGACCGACGAGGGCGGCGTGATGATCGGCGCCAGCAAGGAAGACGCCGGCTATGATACCCGCACAACGCCCGATGTTCTGGCCGGTCTGGCTGCGGACGCAGTACGGATGTTTCCCGTTCTTGCCAGGGCAAGAATCGTCCGCACCTGGAGCGCGCTGAGGATCATGAGCCCGGACGAATTTCCCATCTACGATCAGAGCTTCTGGGGACCCGGTGCCTATCTGGTCACCTGCCACAGCGGTATCACCCTGGCGGCTGCCCATGCCCTGGATCTTGCGCCGTCGATAGCCACGGGCGGGCTTGCCCAAAAATACAATGTTTTCAGCCCGAAGAGGTTTTCAAATGTTCAAACGGTTGCATGAGCCGGAGTCAGCCGTTTCGCTGACGGTTGACGGGGCGCCAGTCATGGCGTCGCTCGGCGATTCCGTCGCTACGGTTCTTCTGACTCGAGAGACGCCGGTGCTTCGTATCTCTCCGGAGACCGGCACATCCCGCGGCATCTACTGTGGAATGGGGGTCTGTTTCGACTGCCTCGTGACCATCGACGGAGTGGGCAGCAGACAGGCCTGCCTGACTAGGGTCGCAGAGGGGATGGTGGTGACCACCGGGCAGGCCGCCCGCAACCTGATGGCGGAGGAGAACGCATGAACACCATGGCAGGGACCATCGAATACGATGTGCTGATCGTGGGTGCCGGTCCGGCGGGCATGACCGCTTCTGTCGATTGCGCGGCCAAGGGGGCCCGAGTTCTCGTCGTGGATGAAAATTCGGCAGCGGGCGGGCAGATCTATCGCGCTGCGGGCGGATCGCCCATGGGGGACCGGAAGATCCTTGGATCCGACTACTGGCGCGGCCGGGATTTGATCGAACGCTTCGAGGCCTCCAAGGCACAGTTTTGCGGAGGGACCACGGTCTGGATGATCGAAGCGCAAGGGGGCGGAGAGGAAGATGGCTCGGTAGACCGACAGGGATTTGTCATCGGGCTGTCCGCAATCGACGGCAGCGGCCAGGAGACGGCACGGCTGCTTCTGGCCCGGTCCGTTCTGATCGCCACCGGCGCGCTGGAAAGACCCTTCCCAATCCCCGGCTGGACCCTTCCGGGCGTGATGACTGCGGGGGCGGGCCAGACCTTTTTGAAATCCAGCGGTGTGGTGCCTCAAGGACCCACTGTCCTCGCAGGTTCGGGTCCTCTCCTCTATCTCCTGGCGGCTCAATATGCTCGCGCGAATGTCGAAATCTCAGCGCTGCTAGACACGACACCGCGTGGCAACCTTTCGCGAGCCGCCGCCAAAATCTTCGATTTTGTCCAGACCGGTAACTTCTGGAAGGGGATGTCACTTTTGGCGACGGTTCATCGCCATAACAAGATCGTGCGAGGCGTCACCTCTCTGAAAGCCAACGGCACCAACACATTGTCCTCCGTCACCTATGAAGCGAGGAGCACCAAGAAGGAGATCAACGCCCGGACGTTGCTGCTGCACCAAGGCGTTGTACCGCAAGTCAACCTGACCATGGCCGCAGGCTGCAGGCACAACTGGAACGAAAGGCGCCTGGCATTCGAACCCCAGTTGGATTCTGTGGGACACAGCAGCGTCTCCGGGTTGTTCGTGGCAGGAGACACGGCCGGCATCAATGGCGCGGCAGCGGCGGAATGTGCCGGGCACATCGTCGCCATGGGCATTTCGGCCTTTCTCGACCCACGTGGATCTACAGCAATCGGGCTAGAGCTGGGACGATTGCAAAAGGCCTATCGGGCGCATTTGAAAGGGCGGGAGTTTCTGGAGGCGTATTACAAGCCCGCCGCGCACTTTCGGATGCCGGCAGACGGTGTGGTGGTCTGCCGCTGTGAGGGGGTGACGGCCGGGACGATCAGAGCGCTGGCGCGGCAGGGGGCGCAGGGACCGAACCAGGCCAAGGCCTTCTGTCGCGCAGGCATGGGCGCGTGCCAGGGGCGGCTGTGCGGGCTGAGCGTCTCTGAGTTGATCGCGGCGGAGAAGAAGTCGCAAGTCTCCGAAATCGGTCATTATCACATCAGAAATCCGGTGAAGCCTGTGACGGTTGCCGCCCTGGCAGGGACCGTGGCAGAACCTTTGGCGGAGGAGGCAAAAAAACGGCGCTTGTTCTAGCGGCGCAGGGGAACTCGGCAGCGTAGTTCGTTTGCCGGTTTCTCCATTGAAACTAGAGAGTTTACAATGCCAGCCAACGCCTTGTCGATCGCCCGCCTCTTTGACCGGGTTGTCCATCTGCGCATTTTGCCTGTGGCGCAATCACTCGAAGTCATTACCGAAGTTTGTGATGCCCTTTCGTAGACACAGCTTGATCGGCTACGATAAATATTGTCCCACAAAGAGGATTTCGCTGGGGTGTCGCCCAGAAACCACCAACACTAAGGGTTGTGAGACCGTAAATCAATCGCAGTCACCCCGGCGCTATGGATAAGATTTAGAGAGCGAAAATAAACGATAGTTTGATCTTAACTGTCCCATCTGCTTATCTTACATTGACAAAGCGTCGCAAAATTCAGGAGAATACTTGTGTGGAGAAAGACTTTTCATCTCGTGAAGTTGAGGTTTTTGCCGCAGTTATGCAGCAAGGAACAACCACCAAAGCCGCCGAGGTCTTGGGAATATCCCAGCCAGGTGTAAGCAAACTAATTGCGCGCTTTGAGGAAAAAGCCGGGTTTGAACTTTTTCAGCGCCAAAGGCAACGTCTCCTCCCTACGCCTGAAGCCTATGCCTTATTCGAAGAGGTGGAAAAATCCTTTATTTCGGTCAAAGATATTTCACGCTTTGCACGTGACATTCGTGAATTGCAGGGAGATAACCTCAGGATTGGTGCATTGCCCGCTCTTGGCATCGGTTTCGTCCCCCGAATGGTTGAGGAGTTCAGTCACCTAGTGCCGAACACATCGGTTACCCTCCATGTTCGCGCGACTCGAACCCTCATCGGTCTTGCCGCAAAAGGTCAGCTTGATTTGGCTATTGGGGTCACGCTTCCCATTGATAATCCGGCGGTCGTTCGGCGACAAATACCAGAGGTCCCAATTGTTTGCGTAATGCGCCAGGACACGCCTTTGGCGAAGAAGAATTGTGTCAGTATAGCTGATCTTGCGGGCAATCGAGTGATCTCCCTGTTGCCCACCGATCCATTGATCATCCAGCTGGAGAACCGTGCGAAGTGTTCTGGCCAAGCTCTCAGAATTGACGTGGAAACAAATCTGGCAGCAGCGGCTATGTCATTCGCAGCTGCCGGTCCTGGCGTCGCAGTTGTTGATTATTTGTCCGCCGTGTCCGCAAAGACTCCTGAGCTTGTCATCCGCCCATTGACTGAACCCGTATCAATTCAATACAGCATTTATCGGCAGAGGGGTAAAATGGCATCGCATTCCACGGACGGCTTTATTGAGCATATCGTACGGTCTCTGGTCGCGGAAATATCGCGATGCCCGGTGATTGAGCGCCTTTAGGGTCAGGATCTGTAATTGCGGAAGCTAGGCGGTGTAGATCCCTTGAGGGTTTCATGGATCTGTCCGCACTGACCGAAGCCTAATCACCGGAAATGGAATGTTCGGCAGGAAGTGCAAAGATAAATCGTGCACCACCGAGAGTGCTCTCGCTATCGACCTTGATCATCCCGCGATGAGCTTCGATTATGGAGCGGCAAACGGGTAACCCCAGCCCCATTCCACCTTCTCTGGTCGTAAAAAAACTGTCAAAGAGCTTGCCTATGTGCTGCTGAGGAATGCCCGGTCCGGAATCCTCCACAATGCACCGAACCGATTTTTCTTCTGCCATAGTATAAACCAGGATCTTTCGTGCTCTGGCTGCACACAATGACATCGCCTGCGCCGCATTGAGGGCAAGATTTACAACTACCTGCTGCAACTGCGTTCGGTCCGCAGTGACGAATGCCTCGCCTACGGACGGACGGTGCTCGACGGTGATCTTATTTGACTGGAGTTCATGTCGAAGGAATATCAACGCTTCCCGAATGACTTCGTCCAAAGATAGGAGTTCCTGCTTGGTCTCGCGGCGCTGTGCCATGGCTCTCAGCCGCGAGACGATGTCGACCGCACGATGGGCGTCTGCGACAACACGACTTATGGACCCTTTCACTTTCTCGAGGTCTACCGCTGGACTGTTCAGCCGACGCAGCCCCGTCTGGCCGTTGATCTCGATTGCTGCCAAAGGTTGCGTGATTTCGTGAGCAATGGAAGCTACCAGTTCTCCCATAACGGAAACTCTGGCAGCGTGAGCAAAATCAGTTTCAAATCGGACAAGATTTCGTTCCGCTTGTCTTTTTTCCGTCAGATCGACAAATGAGTTAAGGGTAAGCCCCACCTCCGCCAATGTCGGTGGGGATGCGACGGTTAACATGCCCTCCAGAATCCTGCCGTCCAATGTTGTAATGGTGACCAACTCTTCGAAGACTTCCATACCGTGAAACCGGTTCTCCAGTTTCCGGATAAAAGCCTCTTGGCTGTTCCGCCAGAAAGCTGTCACAGGACCTTTCAGCTCCTCGGAACTGCTGGCGCCCAACAAACTCACGGCCGCCGCATTGGCGCGGACGATGACAGTACTTTCCAAGGCAAATTCCAGGAATTCGGGATGCTCATCGATGTAATTTCCCAGATTCACGACACCCTGTTTCTTTAGCTCCAGCATCCGCCGAGCCAGTATTTCCTCGCTTATCTGCAAGACAGGAATTGGTGTGTAGTGAAACAAATCTCGGTACCGTTGCTCGCTTTTCTCCAGTTCAGAATATGCTTGAACCCGATCGCTGATGTCCGTTACTGCTACTAGGCCGCGATTGTGGTCATCAGTCATTTGCCTCAAGGTAAACTGGGCATCAAACTCTGAACCATCAATCCGCTTCAATTTTGCATTCATCGTGAAGCTGGCACGCTCTTGCAGGATGGATACCAACCCGGCAGCACAGCGCGCGTGCTCTCGTTCGGGTAGAAAGTCTCCAAGGGTGCGAGCGAGCATCATTGTTGTATCGCCACCAAAAAGGATAATTGACTGCTCATTCACATCGATGAGCTGAGTTGTTCGCAATACGTCCCGAACACACTCCGGATTATTCCGAAGGTGTCGCTGCAAGTCGGTAATTCCCGAGGAGAGCCATCCTTCAAGCAGGAGGGATGTTCCGGAAAGATCAAGCTCCAGAACAGCTATCGTCATCGCCTGGAACAGGTCTTGATATCGTTTCTGACTGCGACGAAGAGCTTCCTCCGATCTCTTCCGTTGCGTGATGTCTATGGAACCGGAAAGGCTTTTGCTCGGATGGACAGGATGGCGGGACGTCGTAAAAAGCACATCGATGATTTCGCCATCTGAGCGACGTAGCTTCGCTTCCTCTTGAAAAAACACTTCGCCTCGATACCGACCTTCAATGGACCGCCGCATCGTGGGCAAGCTGGGCGACCAGTAACGTCCTACGGGACCGCACATATCTTCCGCCGACCGCTCGCCGAGCAGATCGAGGCTGAACTGGTTAACCTCTTCGATCAAAATGCTGTCCACCGCCTCACGGAGAAAATTCGGATGCTCATCCATATAGGCGCCAATATCCTCTATGCCTGCCTGGCGTAACTCTGTCAGCTTTCCAACAAGCTCACTGGCATCCACCTGTGTGAGAGCCACTGGCATGAACTGGAAAAGCTGGCGAAAGACCTTCTCGCTTTCCTCCAGTTCGGCGACCCCTTCACGCAAGGCCGACACATCCCTGATGGCAATAAGCGCGTGCGTCTCGTTGACGCTATCGAGCGCGACTGTAACCATCGCATCAAAATGCGTTCCATCTTTGTGACGGAAATTGCACGTCGTGTTTTGAGTATTTCTTTGAGCCGCAACGTTTAATAGGCATTCCACAAATTCCGGGGATGCATCTTCGGGCCAGACGCTTTCCAGGCCTTTCTGAAATACTTGGTCACAATCGCTTCCGAAGAATTTAAGTGCGTAGTCATTCAAATTTACCATGCGTATGCCTCGCATCGCATTGACGACGGGCACAGGCCGATTGTGCAATTGACTTAGAAGCTCGTCCCTCTGGGATTGCCCGAGACTTTTTACGAAACCAAATATGCTGGCAATATCCACTTCCCACAGTGCAACCTGCATGGCGTTGAGAAGCAGAGAAGATTTCTGCCCCCCCAGATCTTGATCAACGATGGCAGCATAAGCTGAATCTATTAGCGCTGACATACGATTTCTCTATCCTTAAGCCATCGCAAACTACGTTTTACATGCTCTTAGCGTAAGGCAAACTGCACCTAGATCAAATAACCTTATGCTAGATACCATTTGGAAGGAGCGATTGCCGCCAAACAGTTTCGGCTTCATCAAAATTTGACCGTGACCTGCTGCATTCAACACCAATCGCTTAGATATTGTAACTCAAGCTAAAGCATACCGAACCTCTCGGCATCTACCTCAGCAGCCATGCCCGCGACTCGTAATCCAGGACTGTTGAGGAAGTTGGCGCAAGCCTCTTGCCAAGACCAAGCGCCCGATTGGGTTTTCGGATTGCAGGCCTAAAGGAGACTGTTGTCACGGGTACGACGATCGCTTCGGTAGCATCGCCATAATGCCAATTTCGATCAGCTGATGTGGGACGACCAAATGTATAATTCCGGCGGTTATGCCGGCGACCGGCGATCACTCTGTACGCTGCCTTGCGGGCTAGCCCTGCAACCTTGAAGGCGGCATCAATATTGATCGCGTAGATGGTTTCCTTGATCACGACTGGGAGAGTGGCGCCAATCCTTGCGAGGATTTCTTGCGTTGACATAGGTAACGCGAATTTGCTCCTCGTTACTGGATACTCCAACGATGCAGCCAGCATCTTCGAAGCTTTGCAGAAACAATAAGGCACCGTCTTTGTGACGGCTGCGTTGTCCCTACATGAAGACATGCTGCCCTTTCGAACTGCTGCGCGTCGCCATACGCGACTTTTCCAGGCACACCAAAACAAGTGACATCTCGGTCTGCAAGCGTTACGGGATCGGTCATACCCATCACCTTAACTTCAGCGATGCGATGCTGACGATATCATAGCAAAAGGAAGGTCATTCGCGCTCCATTCAAAGCGCTTCCTTTCCATCGATTCTGCTGAAAAAATTTCTAGAGAAGGCGGCGATATTCGCTTGGGGTCAGTCCAGCTAGCCGTTTGAACGCTGCCCCAAAGGCTGACTGCCCACCGAAACCGACGCTCAGCGCAATTTCGGTCAAGCCCAGACTGCTGTCGGAAAGAAGAAGCTTCGCGCGCTCGATCCGCCGTTGCGTGAGCCAGCGGTGCGGTGCTACGCCGACCGACACCTTGAAGGCTCGGCTGAAATGCGACGTTGAAAGCTCAACTGCGTGCGCGAGTTCCTCAAGGCCGACATCCTCGGACAGTTTGGCGTCCATAAGCTCAAGCACCCGCGCGACCTGCCATGTAGCGAGCCCGCCACGAAAGTTCTTTTCTTGTCGGTCGCGCAGATGCAGGAGCGAGGCAGCAATCTCTAGGATCAATCCATCCGCCCACAGTCGGCTGCCAACGCTGGTGTCTCGTGTACCAACCCACAAACGGTTCAGAAGGTTAACGACATCGAAACTGATATTGTAGCCGCGATGCAACACTCCGAAGTCGCCATCCGGGGGCAGACCGGCATCCTCACCCGCGAAAGCCAGCAGCTTCGGATAGGGAAGAGCGAGGATTTGTACCGCATGGGGCCCTTCCACCAAGACCGAATTGGAGAATCCAGGCGGCATGGTTGTAAAGGCGTTAGGAACAAAGCCCTGCATAGAGAACTTGCCGCCGCCCAGATCCACTGTTGCTGGCGCCTGGAGTTCGGTTATCACTCCGACGACGAGGTCCTGCGTAGCGGCCCCCGACCAATCACCAGCACCTTGGACCACCCGCAACATGGACGCGCCCAAGCGGCCGGCCGGCCTCACTTCTTTCAAGGAAGGCGCATAGACCTCACGGTAAAGGTGTTCAAGACCTTCGAATCTTCGTGACTGCACCAATGCCCACCTGCTGCAACTCCGCTGTGTTCCCAACAGACATCCAAGAGCGTAGCCTTTCATCGTTCAAAAAGGAAGCCATTCAGCTCTCGGCTCCAAGTACGAACCCGCTGCGCGGGAGTGTGCGCGCGGAGAGGCTTGATGGTTTCGACTAAAGCTCTGGGCAGGTAGACGCTGAGGTCTGAGCAACCTCAGTATTAGATTTTGTGTCGCTTGTAGATATGTCCGCCCAATCCATCATGGACGAAAATTGAAATTGCCTGTGTTTTCAGATAATTAGATAAATTTCATCAACTGGGTCGAGATTTGACTGACTTAAATTATTTGGTTATTCGACAAGAACCTCATCTCCATCCTACACAGTGCTCTGCATCGCATTCCAGTTTTAGCTTAGTTCACTATAACTTGCTTCTCAGATTCCCGCCATGAGCAGATATTTGAGATTTGTGAATTCGTCGGTGCCGTGATGGGAACCTTCGCGTCCAAATCCGGATTGTTTGATACCGCCGAAAGGGGCAAGTTCGGTGGAAAGAACTCCGGAGTTGATTGCCACCATCCCGTACTCAAGTGCTTCGGCAATTTTCCAGACCCTCGAAAGGTCGCTTGAGTAAAAGTAGGCCGCAAGCCCAAACTCGGTCGCATTGGCAAAGCCGACGACTTCTTCGTCGTTTTTGAAGCGATAAACCGGAGCCAGAGGGCCAAAAGTCTCCTCCCTCGTCACCATCATGTCTGTGGTCACATCAGCCAGAATCGTGGGTTCGAAGAAGGAGCCTCCAAGCTTGTGAGGATTGCCGCCCTCGACCAGCCGGGCGCCCTTGGTTACAGCGTCGGCGATATGCGCTTCGATCTTCTGAACCGCCGCCTCGTTGATCAGGGGCCCTTGCTGGGTCTTGGGATCGAATCCATTACCCACCTTGAGACCGGCCACTTTGACTTTGAGCTTCTTGACAAACGCGTCATGGACCTTGTCATGAACATAAAACCGGTTGGCGCACACACAGGTTTGGCCTGAGTTGCGGTATTTAGAGGCAATGGCCCCCTCCACGGCCCGATCCAGATCAGCATCGTCAAAGACGATGAACGGCGCGTTGCCGCCAAGCTCCAGCCCGAGCTTTTTGATCTTCGGCGCGCATTGCTCCATCAAGATTCGCCCGACCTCGGTCGAACCGGTAAAGGTCAGCGCTTTGACATGATCGTTTTCGCAGAGCGCCCGCCCAATCTCCACGGCATTCCCGGTGATAACATTGAGCACACCATCCGGCACGCCCGCCTGGACAGCCAATTCCGCCAAGGCAAGAGCCGTTAGCGGAGTTTCCGCGGCTGGCTTAACAACGCAAGTGCACCCCACTGCCATAGCCGGAGCGATCTTTCTTGTGATCATTGCCGCAGGGAAGTTCCATGGCGTAATCGCTGCAACGACGCCAACCGGTTGGCGGATCACCAATATCCTCCCGTCCTTGATATGCGACTGCAGTGTCTCGCCGTTGATGCGCTTGGCCTCTTCGGCATAAAACTCGATGTAAGACGCCGCATAGGCAATCTCGCCTCGCGCCTCCGTCAAGGGCTTGCCCTGCTCGCTGGTCAATATTGATGCCAGCCGCTCCTGATCGCGCGTCACCAGATCGAACCAGCGGCGCAAGATCACCGAGCGTTCCTTGGCCAGCAAGCTGGACCACCGACCAAAGGCGGCCTTCGCCGCACCGATCGCCTCGTTCGTCTCCGCGCGCCCGAACCTTGGAACCCTTGCGATCACATCGCCCGTCGCCGGATTGGTCACAGCGTCAACGCAGTCCCCGATCCACGCACCATCAATCAGGCATTGTGTCTCAAGTTTACTCATGGTCATTATTTCATAGTTCCTGGTAGCCACGTCGCGAGGGGTTCAATGAGAACGACCGCCAGCATCAGCGCGACGATCATCAAAAGGAACGGTCCGATCTGGATCGCAATGCGGCGGATATCAATCTTGCCGATGCTCGCCACAGTGAAAATGTTGATGCCGATGGGCGGCGTGATCTGCGCGGCCTCGATGGCGAGGACGACGAACACGCCGAAGGCCAGAGGATTGATGCCGACCGCTTGGGTAATGGGGAAGAGGATCGGCACGGCAATCAGCATCATCGACATGGCTTCAAGCACGGTACCGAGCACCAGAAAGAGCACGATCATGGCGAAGATGACAGCCATCTTACTGAGGCCGAATTCAGTCACCAAATGAACAATCGCATCCGGAAGGCCACTTAAGGTGAAAAATTCGGTGAGATAGCGCCCGAACCCAAGCAGCATGAAAATCATCACGGTGGTCGAGACCGCCTTGAAGGTTGCGGTTTTGATCTTGGTCCAGTCGAGCGCCTTGGTCATCAGTCCGAGGGTCAGCACGTAAGCGACGGCCAGCGCAGCAGCTTCGGTCGGGGTGGCAAAACCGGAATAGATACCGGCCAGAATGAAAACGGGCAGCATGATGACCCACCCCGCCTTATAGGTGGCGCGTAGCCTATCCTTGAGGGTGAAGCGTTCCGCGGCCTTGAATTTGCGGGCGACGAAGGCGGTATAGATTGCCATCATCAGCGACAAGATGATTCCGGGCACAATACCGGCCATGAACAGCGCGCTGATCGATTGCTCGGCAATCACACCGTACAGGATCATGGCGATCGAGGGCGGGATGAGGATGCCGAGCGTACCGCCGGAGGCAATGAGAGCGCCTGAGAAATCGCGATCATAGCCAGCGGAGGTCAGGGCCGGAAACGAAACCAGACCGATGGTCGCGACGGTTGCGACGCTCGATCCGCTGATGGCGGCGAACAGGGCGCAGGCGGCGACTGTGGCCACGCCAAGCCCGCCGCTCAGCTGCCCCACCCATTTTTTTGCGAAATCGAACAGGCGGTCACTGAAACCGGCTTGTTCCATCAGCGTTCCGACCAGGATGTAGAGCGGCACGGCGACAAGCACGAAACCAGTAAAGGCTCTCGATATGGTAAGCGCGGCCGTTTGCGCGAGATTGGCGCTCTCGCCGATCAGCACCATCCCGAGGAGGCCAGAAACTCCCATGGCGGCGAACACCGGAAGCCCGAAAAGGACCAGTGCCAGAAACAGCACTAGGATGCCGATAGCCAGCATTTGAAATCATTCCTTTTCAAAAAGCGTTTTGTAGAGAAAGGCTACCGCCATCAGGGCGAACCCGAGGAACACGATGGTTTGTGGATAGACCATCGGGATGCGCATGATGGTGGCGGACTTCATGTCGAGCTTTAGTGACAACGCGATAAGCTGCCAGAACCCATACGCAACGAAAACAATCAGTCCGAGGCACACCAGCGTGGTTGCCAGATGCAACCATTTCCGCGGTGCAGCGGGTATGGCCATGGGCAGAATATCGACGGCGAAGTGATCGCCCCGGATGACCGCCAATCCGCTACCAAGCGTTGCCGCGCCAATCATCAGATAGGTGCTGATTTCGAGCGCCCAGAGCGTCGGCATGCCCAAAAAGCGCAGAATAACGTCATAGGTAACGATTGCACCGATCACCCAGATGCAAAGTGCCCCGAGGGTCGCGCCGAAGACCAGAATGGCGTCTATAATTCCTTTGATCATGGTCAGCATCCCCCAGGGTTATCACGCTTAATTGGCCTTGTCGGCTTCGGCCTTGACCGGAGCTAGGATATCAGGGCTGAGGCTTTTCTCGGCTTCGTCCATGAGCGGCTTGGTCGCCTCGACCCATGCCTGATATTCCGGCATATCCGGGGTCAGCTCAACGACTGTCATGCCTTCAGCTTCATACTGCGCGGCAAGGTTCTCGCGATCCTCGATGATCTTCTCGCGTGAATAAATCTCGGCTTCGCGAATCGCCTTGGCGATGATCTCGCGATCTTCACCGGGTAGGCCTTCCCACCACTCGAGATTAGCAACCCAGCCCTGATAACCGCCGGCGCCGGTGAAGGAGGCCGGAACGAGGACGTATTTGGCGACCTCATACATCTTCTGCGAGCCGACGCCCTGGAAGCCGGTGATGGCCCCATCAATGGCACCGCGCTGCAAGCCGGTATAAACGTCGGCAAAGGGCAGTTGCACCGGCGCCGCCCTGATGGCCTGAGCCAGTGCGGCAGTGCCTTCGGAATAGACGCGGATTTTCTTGCCCGCGAAGTCGTTTGGTTTGGTCGCCGGCTCGTTGGTGACAAAGACGGTGGGACCAAGAGGAGTAATGGCAAGCAGGGTCGAACCCTTTTCGCGAAACTGCGCGTCGAGAACGGCCTTGATGCCATTTTCGGCGTCGGTCGACGCTTCGAGTTGCTTCATGGTCAGACCTGTCGGTGCATCGGCGATCTTGACGTCTGGGAAGACGCCCGACCATCCATTGAGGGTTACCCAGCCGAGTTTTACGGCGCCCGCGGGAATCGCGAGAGGCATGTCGGCATCTTCGGCCAGTTGCCCGGAAGGAAAGTGCTTAACCGTGACCCGGCCACCGGTTTCTGCCTTGAGTACCTCCGTAAGCTTGCCCACAAAGGTCGAAACATTGATGTGGTTAGGACTTCCCCAGGTCGCGATAGGTATTTCGATCTGATCTGCTGCTAGCGCCCAGGATAAGCCGGCAATGGAGATCCCGCCGGCCAGCATCAGAGATGTGAAGTATTTTCGCATGGTTTCCTCCCTAGGTTGCGAACTATGCGGCAAACTGCCCTATACGGGCCGGTCGCCTTTGGTGACTTTGAGCGTCCGGTTATCGACACCGGGCAGCATTTTCGCGGGGTCACGAGTGACCACGACGTCTATGATCGAGGGCACGTTGCGCTCTTCGTTGGCGGCGCGGATCGCTGGCGCGATTTCTTCGGGGTCTTCAACGCGAATACCCTGGCAACCGAAATCCTTGGCGATCTCGGCGTAATTCATCTCGATGAGGTCGGACGACTGATACTCGCCGTACATGGCGTGCTGCAGGGCCTTGATGTAGCCCGAGGCCGCGTTGTTCACGATCATCAGTGTAAACGGGGTCTTGGCGCGACGAGCGGTTTCCAGTTCGCCCAGCACCATGTTGAACCCGCCATCGCCTGTAATGCCGATCACTGGCTGATCAGGTACCGCCAATTGGACGCCCATGGCGCCGGGGAGTCCATAGCCGATCGAGGCAAAGCCCCGGTCGGCGACAAAACGCCTGCCTGCCTTTTTGGTGTCATAGAGCAGCCCCCCCCAGTGGGCCGCAAAGCCACCATCGACCACAAGAACGGATTCCTCGGGCATCTCTTTGTTTAACTCGTTGAGCATGCGGCCCATATTGATCGGGGTCTCGGTGGCTTCGAGTCGGTCCTTGGCGCCATCGCGCCACTTGGTCATGCGCCGGGGCACTTCGGTGACATAGTCGGCGCGAGCCGCCATGGCCTTGGAGCTTTCGCTCCGCAAAGCGTGCGCCAAATCCTCGAGACCCAGCCTGGCATCGCCGACCAGCGCGACTTCGGTTTTGGTGGTGCGCCCGATCTCTTCGGGCAAGGATTCAAGGTGAATGATCGGCGCTCCGCCATTAAAGAGCTGGAAGCGCTTGGTGGCGATCTCTCCAAGCTTACAGCCCACGACAATAATGCAGTCGCTGGTCTCGATCAGATCGTTGGCAATACGCGAATACCGGCCGAACAGCCCGGCGGACAATTGATGCGTGCAGGCGATCGCTCCCTTGCCCGAGAGCGTGTGCGCCACCGGAATGGCCTGGCTTTCGGCCAGGGTCTGCAAAGCTTCATAAGCCTGCGAGATGTGTATGCCGCCGCCCACCAGAAGCAGGGGCCGCTCGGCCTTGCCAATCAGCGCTGCCGCCTTTTCGATCTCCCGGGCGTCCGGCCGCGACCTGTAGGAGGGAAAGCTCGTCGTGGTCGGATCGATCCACAGGTCGTCAAGCGGATAGTCGAACTGCTCGTGCGCCACGTCTTCGGGCACGTCGACCACCACAGGGCCCGGTCGGCCCGAGGTGGCGACCGCAAAGGCGCGACGCACCAGCTCGGGCACACGGGAGGACCGCTCGATCCTGATGACGTCCTTGACCGCGGGACGCAGAATGTCCAGTTGCCGCGCTTCCTGGGTCATGTTCTTCCAGGAATGATCGCGATGGGTGTCGCCCACAAAGACCACCTGGGCGATCCCGGCGTTGTAGCTCTCGACCAACGCAGTCACCAGATTGGTAGCGCCCGGCCCAAGCGTGGCGTCGCACACCCCAGGCTTGTTGGTCATGCGCGCATAAGAATCGGCAGCGAACGCCCCCACGCGCTCGTCATTGATCAGAAAATGGCTCAGTCTCTTGCGCCGCACTGCGTCGTAAAACGGCAGCAACTGAAAGCCGCCCATCCCGAACATCGGACCAACGTCCGCGCGCTCCAATATTTCGACGATTGCCTCGCCACCCGTAAGGGTGATGAAGTGGGTATTCCGGGCATCGGGGGCAACATTGCTCGACAGCATCAAACGTTTCCTTTGCTGATAGTTTCCGGGGCGCCGAGGCGCGCCGTCCGGCGCGCCTCGGCGATCACATGAGAAATAAATTCCCTGAGCGGCATCCCGGCGTGCGCACCAAGCCCTTCGGCAGGCGCGTTGACCGCAGACAGGATGCCGGTCTGGTAGGTGGAAAGGCCGTCACCAATCCGCGCGCTCCCGGCGTCGACGCATATCGCCGCGACGCCTGCTTCCGCGAGAACGGGTAGGCGCCGAACGCCTGCCTCCTCTATTCCAATGCCGGCATCGTTGAAGGCGACGAGCAAAGGCCGCGCCTTGAGGGCTTTTTCCGAAAGGTTGCCCGGCAGGCCGCCATGGGACCCGGTGACAACGATCGCGCCGTCGTCCTCCGCGTTAACTGAGGAGGCGGAATCGACAATGGTGATCAGGGCAGGCGCCCCACCCTGATCCACCTCGGCTTCGATATTAAGTCGCCGGAACTCTTCGCCATCGAGGAGAACCGCCTTTTCACCGGCGTGCGCACCGACCGCGGCTTCGAGCAAAACCGCGGCGTCGCGGACCGGCATTCCAGCGCAAAGGCCAAACTCCGCAGCGGGCGCGTTGACGCGGGAGAGAATGCCGCGCACCAGCATATCGGCCGGGTCGCCGATCCGGGCCGTGTCATGGCCCACGGCAGCGGTGGGAATACCATGGGCTTCTAGAACGCCGAGCGCGGCGACACCGGCCTCGTCGAGGCCAATGCCCGCATCGTGACAGATTAACGAGGCAACGCCGCATTTCAGCGCGCGCAGGCCCGACGGCGCGCCGCCATGCGATCCCACGATCACGTGGGCCCCAAGGCTCTCTTCCGTCAGTTCGGTCACGGACCCCTTCAGTATCATTCTATTTTCCGCTTATCGAAAAAAACTATTTGATAAAAGGAAAATTGCATGCTAGTGGAGAATTGTCAACTACCGTCCCGCGTTGGAAAATCCAGCCGGGCATGGGTCTGGAGGAATCGGACAAAGTGGCTGCGGAAAAAGGTGACCATCAGAACGTGGCGCGGGCTGCACTCGTTATCGACACATTGGCGGGCGCGCGGGAACAAGGGCTTCGCCTTACCGATGTGGTGGAAAAGACCGGACTCGGCACCGCCACGATCCATCGCCTTCTGGCGGGCTTGGTCGCTTACGGTTTTGTCGACATCGACAAAGCAAGCAACCGCTATTTCGTGGGCCTGAAAATGATCTCCTGGACGGCGACAGCGATCGAACGCTACGGGCTTGCGTCCTATGCGGACAGCGCACTCGACCGACTTTGCAGGCAAACCGAGGACACCGTCTATCTCAGCCTCCAATCCGGAAACGACGCAGTCTGTGTCGACCGGCGCGAGGGCAGCTACCCGATCCGAACCCTCACCCTCGCCCTGGGCGACAGGCGCCCGCTCGGCGTCGGCGCCGGCAGCCTCGCCCTGCTCGCCTTCCAGTCGGACGCATTCGTCAACGAGGTGCTGTCGAGCGATGTCGAACGGCGCAATGCTATGGGCATCGGGACGGATCTTGTTGAGCGGCTCGTCGGGGAAGCTCGGGAAAAGGGCTTCGCCCTCAACGAGGGTTTTCTCATCCCGGGGATGTCAGGCGTCGCGGTACCGATTCTCGATCACGACCGACGCGCAGTCGCCGCCATCAGCGTCGCCGCCATCACCACCCGACTTTCAGGCGAACGGTTGCACGCGGTCGTCGAGGACCTCAAAGCGGCGGCGGTTGATGTCGAGGCCGGTGCGGCGGATATCCTCGGATCGCCGCTCGCAAAGCGCTATTCCGTGCGCAAGGGATGATTGAAATGAAAGGCACAACACTCATCACCGGCGGTTCGAACGGCATCACGGGCCGAGGAGCACGGAATTGACAATAAGATGGACATGCCGCCCCGAGGGATCGAACTGGGGCGAATTCGGCGAGAACGATCAACTCGGCAGCCTCAATCACATCACCGAAGCCGAGATTCTGGATGCGGTGCAGACCGTAACCCACGGCATCCGCTTCGGCCTCAGCCTGCCGCTTGACTATCCGGGCGGCAACGCTCTGGCGCCACACCGCCTGCCCCCGGTTCTGCACTCCACCACGCGGCATGGTAGGCCCTATTTCAACTATGCCTTTTCCGGCGAAGTGTCCGGGTGTTGCGATGGAGGGTGCGATGACCAGGTTACGCTGAGCACGCAATATTCGACGCAATGGGACAGCTTTGCCCATATCGGATACCATTTCGATCTGTTCGGAACCGGCGAGCCGGCACTCTGCTACTACAATGGCTATGCCGCCGGGCGAGATATCCTGCCGCCCGAACAGCGGAACCCTTACACACAGGCTCCCCTCGGCGTCGACGCTTTCGCCGCGACGCCCATTCAGGGCCGCGGCGTACTCATCGATATCGAGAAACATTTCGGGCGCGAAAAGCGCGATCTCGTTTTCTCCGATATCGAACGGATCATCGATACCGAACGGCTGGATATCAGGCGCGGCGACATTTTATGCCTGCATACCGGCTTTGCCGACGAAGTGCTGAAAATGAACAAAAGGCCGGATGCCGAAAAGTTGCACAATATCTGCGCCGCCCTCGATGGCCGTGATCCGGCTCTGCGCGACTGGGTCACCAAAACCGGCATCTCGGCCATGGCGGCGGACAATTATGCGGTCGAGCGGGTCGGGCTCGCGCCGGGGCCGGACCTGCCCGCCTTCGTGCCACTGCATCATCATTGCCTATTCAAACGCGGCATTCCGTTAGGCGAACTCTGGCACCTCACAGAATTGACCAATTGGCTACGGGCAAACGGGCGTTACACCTTTTTGCTCACCGCGCCGCCGCTACGACTGCCGGGCGCCATGGGCTCGCCCTGTACTCCCGTCGCCACTGTTTGAAACAAAGGAGCACGTTTGATATGTCCTATGACGGCCGCACGCGCGTTGTGATCATGGCACAGCCTCACGCTGACGCAATCGATCTGGTGATGCGCGATCTCCCCGCGCTTCGATCCGGTGAGGCGCTCGTCAAGATCAGGTATGCAGGTATTTGCGGCACTGATCTGCATATCATTGGCTGGAATGAGTGGGCCGCTCGCTCCTATAAGCCCCCCTTTGCGCTGGGGCACGAGTTCTGTGGCGAGATCGTTGATATTCACGACGGGGGCCCGTTCCGGATCGGCGACCGGGTCACCGGCGAAACCCATCTCGCCTGCGGCCATTGCGACCAGTGTCGACGGGGACGCGGACACACATGCGAGAACCTCACGACTTTCAGTCGCCTCGACCGGGGTGCGTTCGCCGACTATTCGGTTGTTCCAGTCTCGCTTCTGCGAAAGGTCCCGACCCAAGTTTCAGATCAAATCGGTGCGATCCTCGAACCCTTGGGCATATCAGTGCGATGCGTGCGCGAGGTTGGCAGCGAAGGAAAGGATATGCTTATTTCCGGCTGCGGCCCGATTGGGTTGATGGCGGTCGCGGCCGCACGTGGATTTGGGGCACAGCGCATCATCGCCGTAGATCCGGCGCCGGCACGTCGGGATTTCGCTCTGCAAATGGGTGCAGACATTGCGATCGACCCGAATGCAACGGATGTCGTCGCGGCAGTGCGAAACGTTACAGGTGGCCGGGGAGCGGATGTGTGCGTCGAAACGTCCGGCGCTATACCAGCTATTTCGACCGGACTGAAAGCCACCAACCGAGGTGGTTCTTTAGTGATGGCGGGCCTGCCGCCACAGGATGTTCCCATCGACATCACGGGACAGATCGTTTTGCGCGAAGTGACTGTGCGCGGCGTGTATGGACGACTGCTCGACCAAACTTGGATCGATACGGAACGTGCGCTTCTCTCCAACCTAAATGTGGATGCAGTCATCACCGACACTTTCGCACTGGAAGACTATGTCGCTGCAATTAAATGCGCGAACGCTGCCCAAGCCGGAAAAGTTCTTCTACAGCCATAAATTGAGCCAAGCAGTACAAACTATGACTTGCTTCCACCTAGATCCGCAACAACGTCGGCTCTCCAGTCAGTTGCTCAATGTCATGATTTTGATGAGCCTTGCAAGCCGAATGTGGACACTTGACTACCTGCCCACCATATTTCCCGCTACGAATAAATTCGCTATTCCCACGACTAATTCGCGATATGCGCCCATGCTCTCCCTGAGGCGCCGCTTGCACCAACTGAACTTCCTGCCTACTTCATCGATGATCACACCACCCCGATGAACGTAAAAGGCGATGAAGTTGAACACGTGAACCGGCTGTCAAACTCAGCTCCCGACACCAAGAGTTCGCGCCGCGCCACCCCTACCCCCAAACTCTATTGAAGGCTGGGCCCTTCGTCGATTCGCGGATCAGCAACATTGCAGCCAATTTGAACCTGCAATCGATTCCGTCACCCTTCGCGGTTTGGCCTATCAATCCGACTCCTTCGAATATTACGAAGACGCCCCGAGCCATTTCGTCCTCAAGGTTCGGCAAGAGCGTTGCACACAGGATGCCGACCCCTGTAGCGCTTACGCCCATCGTGGAGAGGGCCAGTTGCCAGACCCGACCAAAGCGCCACCGCTACGGTGTGCTCGGATATACGGTCTGATTCAAATGCAGGAGTTGAGTCTTCACATATTGGATGAAATTCTTGGCCACGGGCGCAAGCGGAATGGCATCGTGATAGACCGCACCAAAGGCCACCTGCGGCAGGGCCTCAGTCTGAACTACACCAAGCCAACCATTCTGCACCCCTTCAAGGATCGCAAAGGTGGGCAGCACCGTGACGCAATCCACACTACGCAGCATCTTCATAAGCGTGCTAGCCGAATCGCTTTTCAGCAGCGTATTCAACTTGGTGACTCCAAGTCGCTGTAGCGACTCGGTAGCGATTTCATAGAGCATGCTATTGGGCATCTGGCTCACCCAGACCAATTGCGAAAGCGCCTCTGCCCCGACATTGGATTGATTGAGAATGGCATGGCTTTTGCGCGCGACCACGACATGTTCAGCTAGCAATAAAGTTTCATTCTTAAACGACCGTCCGGCCTGTTCCATTCCGATCGGTGCAAGCGCAAAGTCAATCGACCGCCCTTCGATCAACTCCAGTAGCTCGGTCTGATAGGCGGTCGTCAGCTCAAACCTGATGTAGGGGGACCGCTCCCAGAAGGCGATGATCAGGTCGGGCAGCACCCGCTCGCAAAAGAACGGCGGCGCCCCGATCTTCAGCAGCCCCTGGCTGCCCTGCCGATCGCCGGTGATGGCAAATTCCGCCGAGTCGATGGCGGCGCGGATGGCATGGCCCTGCGCCGCAAGGGTTTGGCCCAACGGCGTGGGCAGCACCGGCCGACGCCGCTGCGCTAAGAGCGGCGTGCCGAGCCGGGCCTCTAGATCAGCAACCATCTTCGAAAGCGCTGGCTGGGTCATCCCCAGGCGCTCGGCGGCCACCGAAAAGCTGCCCTCGTCGATGATCGCGGCCAGGTGCACAAGGTGTCGCGGGTCCAGTTGCATATCTTTTGGTTATGTTCGCATATTCATTGATCATTTGTTTATATGTTCCAGAGCTGTAGATTGCAACCTCGATGGAGGAAATAATGTCCGAACAGGCTGAGCCGGCTGACGGGTGGATTGCCGATCTATTGGAGTATGCAACCACCGCCGCGCTGCTGGCGATGATGATACTTACCTTCTTCGACGTCCTGGGCCGATACCTCTTCAACGCCCCGATCTTTGGCGCCGCCGAGATGATCCAGTTTCTGCTCGCCGCCACCGTGTTCAGTGGCCTAGGCCTGGTCAGCCAGCGCGATGCGCATATCGCGGTCGAGCTGTTGTCGCCCCGCCTCAGGGCCTGGTTTCCACGGACACAGCCAATCATCGTTGGGCTGGTTTCCGCCGCCGGCCTTTTCCTGATGGGCTTCGAGCTTGGGAAAACCGGCATCGAGGCCTGGCAGAGCGGCAAGGCCACCATCGTCCTGGAATGGCCGATGTATACCATCACCTTGCTGTGCGCCGGCCTGTGTCTGCTGGCGGCAGCGCTTCAACTCGTTGCGCCTTGGAGACATGCCTCATGATCGTCTCGCTCATCGCCTTTGCCGTCGTCCTGGCGCTCTGCTTTGCCGGGGTCCGTGTGGGCTTTGCCACCCTGCTGGTGGGCTTTGGCGGCTTTCTGATTGAACGCGGCTGGCTGGCGGCAACAACGCTCGTGGGCCAGCAAGTTCTTGAAGACGCAATGAACTACAACCTCTCGGTCATCCCGCTCTTCATTCTGATGGGCGTGTTCATTCACCGCTCCGATGTCTCGACCGATCTCTACAACGCCGCGTATTGCGGGTTGGGCCGGTTCCGGGGAGGCCCGGCGCATTCGACCATCCTGGCCTGCGCCGGCTTCTCTGCGGTCTGCGGCTCGTCCCTGGCCACGGCGGCTACCATGACCAAGGTGGCTATGCCATCGATGAAGCGGTTCAACTACAGCGCCTCGCTGGCCACCGGCAGCATCGCCGCCGGGGGCACCCTGGGCATCATGATCCCGCCCTCGGTCCCGTTGGTGATCTACGGCATCGTCGCCGAGCAGGATATCGGGCTGCTGTTTATGGCCGGAATCGTGCCGGGCCTGCTACTGGTACTGACCTTCCTCGTCGTCGTCGCCTTCTGGGCAATGATCTCACCCGCTTCCACCCCCAGCGGCGGCGCGATCCCACAGGCAGAGCGCCGACACGCGCTACGCAGCGTCCTGCCGATCCTGGGACTCTTCGCGCTGGTGCTGGGTGGCATCTACGGGCGGGTGTTCACCCCGACCGAGGCCGCCGGCATCGGCTCGGTCGGGGCGGCGGTGATCGCGCTCTCGCGCGGCTACCTGCGTAGCTTGCGCGAATGGCGCGGCGCCCTGGTCGAAACCGCCGTCACCTCGGCCTCGCTGTTCATGGTGTTCTTCGGCGCCCTGGTCTTTGCCCAGTTCATCAACCTCACCGGCATGCCATACGACATGGTCGATCTGGTCTTCGACCTCAACGTTTCGCCCTTCGGCCTCGTCCTCTGCATCACTCTGATCGCCCTGATCATGGGCATGGTCTTCGAGGCCATCGGTATCCTGCTGCTGCTGGTCCCGGTGTTTTTGCCGGCGCTGCTCGACGCCAATGTCGATATGATCTGGTTCGGTATCGTGGTGGTGCTGGTCATCGAGCTTGGGCTGATCACTCCACCTATCGGCATGAATGTCTTCGTCGTCAAAACTCTGGTCCCCGAGGTCGCGCTCTCACGCATCTTCAAAGGCGTCATGCCCTTCGCGCTGGCCATGCTTCTGGTGCTGACCCTGGTGCTCCTGCTGCCCGAAATCGCAACGCTGCTCCCCTCCCGCGCGGGATAGGGGCGGTGCCACCAGACAGCCCCAAACACCCATCAGAAGAGGAAACAAAATGAACCCAGTCACAACCCTTGGCGCCGCGGCGCTCGTAGTTGCGCTCACCACGGCGGCCTCGGCCGAATCCCGGCTCTTGGTTAATTGCTTCCTGCCGCCCCAGCACGTGATCTGCGCCGAGGTGCTCCCCACCTGGAAGGCTGCCGTCGAGGAGGCCACCGAACGGCGAGTGCGCATTTTGATCCCGGCCAAAAGCCTGGCCCCGCCGCCGGAACAGCTGGTCTCGGTCCGCAACGGCGTCTTCGATGGCGCAGTGCAGTTCAACGGCTTCATCGCCAATGAGGTCAAGGGCACGCTCGTCGCCATGATGCCCTTCACCGGCACCTCGAATGCCGAGGCCAGTTCGGTGGCGCTCTGGCGCACTCATGAGCAGTTCTTCGCCGCCGACAAGGAATATGCCGGTGTCGAGCTGCTGGGCCTTTTCACTGCGCCCGCCTCCGACTTCTACTCGATGACCGATACGCCCATTCAAAGCCTGGCAGATGCCACGGGCCGCAAGATGTGGGCCCTGCCCGGTGTCACCGCCAGCTTGCTCAAGGACAACGGCGGCTCGGTGGTCTCCGGCCCCGCCGTGCAGATGACCGAGATCATCCAACGCGGCGTCGTCGACGGCTATGTCGGCATTCCGGCCATTGGGGCCAAATCCTTCAACGTGCTGCCGTATGCAAAGTCGGTCACCCGCACCAGCCGGTCGATCTTTACTCCGGCCTTCAGTTTTTTCGTCAACCAGGACAAATGGACCGAGATAGATCCCACCGACAAGGCCCTGATTCTGGAACTGTCGGGCGAGAATTTTGCCCGCATGGCCGGCGAACTTTACACCAAGCAGGAGATGGTCGCCCTGGCCGAGCAGGATGAGGGCGCGCTCTCGGTGGTCCAGGCCGAACCGGGCTTCGAGGCCGAACTTGCCGAGGCCGCGCAGCCCTATATCGACGGTTGGATCGCCGAAGCCACCGAGGCCGGCTTCGATGCCGCCGCCGCGCTTACCTTCTACAAGGCGCAGGTGGATGAGCTTTCGGGCAACTGATGGCGCTGCCAGGGTCTGGCCTGCCCGTTGGTCGGACTCGCATTTACTTCCAAAGGAGGCCCCTTCCGATGGCCAAACCCAAAAACGTGCTTTGGATCATGGCGGATCAGTTGAGATGGGATTACCTGTCCTGCTACGGCCACCCCCATCTTGCAACGCCCAACCTCGACCGGCTGGCCGCGCGGGGAGTCCGCTTCGACAACGCCTATGTGCAATCCCCCTTCTGCGGCCCAAGCCGCATGAGCAGCTACACCGGCCGCTATTGCCACAGCCACGGCGCTACCTGGAACGGATTTCCCCTGCGTGTCGGCGAGCCAACCCTGGGTGATCATCTGCGAGAGATCGGCGTTAGGCCGGTCATCGTTGGCAAAACCCACATGAAGCCCGACACCGAAGGCATGAACTGGCTGGGCATCGACCCCGATACCGAGATCGGCGTTCGCCTATCGGAATGCGGCTTCGAGCCCTTCGAACGCGATGACGGGCTGCACCCGCCGGGACCCTACGACCCGGACCCGCGCTACAACGACTATCTGCGGGCCCAGGGGCTAGAGGATGAAAACCCTTGGGATACCTACGCCAACTCCGGCCTCGACGAGGACGGCAACCGGCTCTCGGGGTGGCTGTTGAAATACGCCAACATCCCAGCCGACATCCCCGAGGAATTGTCGGAAACACCCTATATGATGCGCCGGGCGATGGACTTCATCGAAGAGGCGGGCGATGCGCCCTGGCTCTGCCATCTCTCCTTCATCAAGCCGCATTGGCCCTATATCGTCCCGGCCCCTTACCATGACATGTACGGACCCGAGCATGTTTTGCCTGTGGTCCGCTCGGAGGCCGAAAAACTAACCGACCATCCGGTGTTCGGGGCCTATATCCAAAGCAGCATCAGCCGCGCCTTTTCCAAGGACGGCGTGCGAGAGCGGGTGATCCCGGCCTACATGGGCCTGATCAAACAAATCGACGATCAAATGGGTCTGCTTCTCGACTTCCTTGAGCAGCGCGGCCTGATGGACACCACCATGATCGCGTTCACCTCGGACCATGGCGACTATCTGGGCGACCACTGGATGGGGGAGAAAGACCTATTCCACGAACAATCGGTCAAGGTTCCGCTCATCCTTTACGATCCGCGTCCCGAGGCCGATATGACCCGCGGTACCGTTTCCCAGGAACTTGTCGAAGCCATCGACCTTGCGCCCACCTTCCTCAACTACTTCGGTGGCGAGCCCAAGCCGCATATCCTGGAAGGCCGAAACCTGGACCCGATCCTGCACGGCACCATCACTCCTGAAAACTGGCGCGAGTTCCTGTTCTCGGAATACGACTATGCCACCCGCGAAGCGAGGAAGATTCTGGACGTCAAGCAGGAAGACGCGCGTCTAATCATGGTTCGTGATGCCAGGTGGAAGTACACGTATTGTGAGGGGTTCCGCCCGATGCTGTTCGATCTTGAAAACGACCCTGAAGAGTTAACCGATCTTGGCAAGGTCTATAGCCCCGAGCTTGCTTCCGTTCGGGACAGAATGAGCCAGGCGATTTTCGCCTGGGCACGCCGGCATCACAACCGGATCACCATGAAACCGGAAACGATCGACAAGATGCTCGATCAAGACCCCCCGGGAATTGTCATCGGCATTTGGGACGAGGCCGACTACGAGAAACGGTTTGGCAAGCCGTTCCGCGAAAGCAATTGAGATGTGCAAAAGCCTATGATCAATAACTTGATTGGCGCCATTGTCGGCACAATTAACCACACATTTCGACCGCGGCCTTGGATAAAAGATCTGAGCAGAGATCAGCTCAAAAAAGATGCCTATGCCGGGTTGACAGGCGCTACCATCGTTCTACCGCAAGGGGTTGCATTCGCCGCGATCGCGGGCCTACCGCCGCAATATGGATTTTACTCCGCGATGGTTCCAACTGTGATCGCAGCATTATTCGGGTCATCAATGCACACAGTCTCAGGACCTACAACTGCGATTTCAGTGCTTGTCTTCGGGGCCCTCTCGACCAGTCTGGTACCGGGTAGCCCTGCGTTCATCCAGGGCGCGATCTGGCTGGCGCTTCTTGTTGGCATCGTGCAACTTCTCATGGGGATTGCACGGCTGGGCGTCCTGGTCGACTTCATTTCACATTCCGTCATGCTGGGGTTCGTTTCTGGCGCAGCATTGCTGATTGGGCTGAGCCAGATTCGCCTTGCGACAGGTCTGGACTTGCCGAGGTCCGAACATCTTTTAGAGTTTCTCTCTGCGTTGTGGCACGGCCTCGCGGGCTTTGATCCGATTTCAGTGACGATTTCAGGCGTAGCATTGTTTGTTGGCGCAATAGTCCGGATATTCAAGCCGCTCTGGCCCAACTACATGATAGCAATCTGCGCGGCGAGTGGGCTATATGTTTTATTGGGCTCCCATGCGCAGAGCGTTGTCACGATCGACGCTCCAAACGCGGTCTTCTCGACTTTTGATACACCGATACCCAGCATGGATTTCATCCAAAACCATGCATCCGCTGCGGTGGCGATTGCCATTGTTGGATTGCTAGAGGCCATTTCCGTAGGGCGGGCTCTTGCATTGCGGTCAGGCTCGACCCTGGACGGAAATCGTGAATTTACCGGCCAGGGTTTGTCGAACATCGGCGGCTCATTCTTCCAGTCGTACCCTTCATCTGCGTCTTTCACGCGCAGCGGCGCCAATTTCGATGCGGGAGCGCAAACGCCGATGGCAGCGGTTTTCTCCGCTCTATTTTTGGCGCTCATTCTGCTTGTTGCTTCCCCGTGGCTGTCATATGTTCCGATACCGGCCATGGCGGGCGTCATACTACTGGTTGCGTGGAACCTGTTGGACCGCCGAGAACTGGCCAGAGTTTTTACTACCAGCCTGACTGAAACCAGTATCGCGGTGACGACATTCCTGGCAGCGCTTTTGATTGATCTTGAATCGTCGATCTATATAGGTGTCCTACTGTCTTTTGGTCTTTTTCTTAAGAAGACGGCTCATCCGTTTGTTGGGGTCGGCGCACCGGACAACTCAACGCCGAACAGAACGTTTCGACCAGTATCACTGCACGAGCTTCCCGAGTGCCCCCAGATCCTAATTTCCCGACTAGATGGTCCGCTTTATTTCGGTTCAGTCGAGTTTATTAGGCGCGAATTCCGCCGCTTTGAATCTGAACGTCGCGACCAGAAACACATGCTGCTCGTGCTGTTTGGGATTGGGCATATTGACTTACCTGGTTGCCAATTGCTGATCGAAGAAGCACGGAGGCGGCGTGAAAGAGGCGGGTCGCTTTCAATCTACACCAAGACCCCTTGCACGATAGCAACCCTTAAGCGCTTTCACGTGGACAAGGAGGTACACTGTGGAAAAGTGTTTCAGTCCAAGGGAGACGCTATCGCAGAAATTATTCCACTTGTCGATGGTGGAATCTGCCAGAATTGCTGTGCACGGGTATTTCTGGAGTGCGCCACTCAGCCCGGTTTTGAGTTACAGTGATTGCATATGGTAGCCAGATGCGTGCGGCTGCGAAATTGAGGAACGCGGCGAAGGACGCCTTGCCTTTCCGCTCGTTGCGCCACCTTTCCAATGATGTCACGTGTATAGCCAGTCGTCGACCCGATCCGGATACCGCGCGCGCGCAAACCCTCGACAAGTGCCGGTACGCCAGGAACGACGTCGGACTGTGCGAGGATCGTTTCGACGCTCGTGGCGTTAAAGCGTTTATAGAGGCGATCGACATCCACTCCATCCGGCGCCCGGCCAAAGCGCTCCCGCCACCGCTCCGCAAGCTCCGGAATGGCCAGCATCTGCGCAATGTGGTCGCGCTTGGGCAGGCCCATAGGCTGCCGCGCTTCTTGCAGCGAGACCGGAAATCCAGACGCCTCGAAAACCGCCTGGAAAGCCATCGCCGGTCCGCGCGACCCGAAATCGACGGTGGTTCCCGCCCAGTCAAATATGATGGCTTGGATGGCGCTTTCGGACTGAGTACTCATGTCGACTCTTCTCCCTCGATAACGCGGCACACCAGCTCGGCCGCTTTCCGGGCGGCTGCCGTGTCGATACCATTGTGAAACACAAAGCGGATGCGTGCGGCCCCATAGCGGCTGGCTAAGACCCCGCTTTCGGCGAGCTTAATGAGATTGATATCGGCGTCGGACACGTCGAGCATCACAATGTTGGTCTGCGGCATGAGAACGTCGCCGCCACACGCAAGCAACGTTGTCGCAAACAACTGCGCGTTTTTGTGATCTTGCTGCAGCCGGGGCCGGTAATCCTTCAACGCGGCGCGGGCGGCAGCAGCAACCGGTCCAAGCGGACGCCACCAGCCGCCCAAGATGCGCCGCAGGAAATGGCCTTCTTCAATCGCGTCCCTGGGCAGCAGCAAAACCGATCCCAAAGGCGCGCCGAGCGCCTTGTTGAGATTGAGGGCAAGGCTGCCGACGCCTTGCGCAAGCAAGCGGGCATTGTCATGGCCGGCTGCGAGCGCGTTCCAGATGCGCGCGCCATCGAGATGCAGCTGCACGCCCCTGGCATGGCAAAGCGTTGCAATCTCCGGCAGCCAGCGTGTCGGCATCAGGGTGCCGCCCGCGCGATTGTGGGTGTTTTCAAGGCAAACAAGCTGCGGTTTCCGCACCGATCTAATCTTCTGGCGCGATGACAGCGCCGCATCTATCTGAGACGGGCTGAGGTGCCCGTCCTCGCCATCAAGAGACGCTACTTGTATGCCGGCCAATCCCGCGGTGGACGCCGCCTCGTTCGACGCAACATGGCTGCCGCGGTCGGCAATGATGGTATCACCGGGCTTGCACCACAGTTTGAGCGCGATTTGATTGGCCAGCGTACCGGTCGGCACCAAGATCGCGCCTTCGAAGCCAAACAGCTCCTTGATCTCGTCCAATAGCGCCTTCTCATCGGAGTCTTCCTCCGCCTCGAAAGCAGGCGCACGCGTCGCCACTTCAGCAAAGGCACACGCCACTTCCGGCCGCATCGGTGCAAGTATGTCGGAGCGCAAATCGATCATCGACCCGAGTCTTCCAGATATATCAGCTGATGCTGGAATCCCCCGGCAGTCAGCCGGTATTCCACGATTGCCGGACGACAATCGACTTGGACGAACGGTGGCGTCAGCTCCGGCAAATCGGCAATGGCCGGCCCCCATATGGCAGGCACACCACCGTGATGCGTTAGCCTGTAGGTATGCCGGTGACCTGAAAGAACGAGTCCGACGGACCTCGTCTCGATAAGTCTCCAGAGCCTTTTTCGAGCGCAATAGGGAATCGCCGCACTGGTATCGCGTCGCTCCGCCGCCCAATCAATGAAGACCGGTTTATGCAATACTACAGCGACGGCCTGTTCAGCCGATCTAAGGGAGGTCTCAAGCCACTGCCAGCCTTGCCTCTCCGCTTCGTTCTCTAATCCGAATTCCAACCCACTGATCCCAATAAATGTCCACCCGCCGATGGACAACGAAAACCTGGACGGCCCGACAACGGATTCGAACAGTTCTACCCGCGCCTGGTCCGGACCGGGCCCGACCGGCGGACCGTCGCCAATATCGTGATTGCCGGGCAGAGCCCGCCATAGGACACCCAACCTGTCCAGGTCCATACGGGCCTTTTCGAGCTCGGATTTATATCCGTTTTCGGAAATATCGCCGGTGTGCAAGACCAAATCGGGGCGGCGTCTGGCAATGATATCCATTGCGACCTCCCAATATTTTTCGGTCCCGGGCAGGCCAAGATGGCTGTCACTGATTTGAATGAAACTTGTCATGAAGATCATAGGAGGCGCTGGTTCGGCGCCTCCTTTTCCGCTGATCAGTTGGGTAGCAGGCTTGTGACTTCCTCACCGAGCTGGTTTAACCCCTCTTCGGGTTCGACCTGCAGCGTGAGGACGGATTCGATTTTATCATAAATGACATCGTTGATTTTGACGGTATTCTCACCGGAGAAAGAATACCAGGCCGATGCACGCGGAACTGTGCGCAGCGCTGCATCCATCAGCGGGCGTTCGGCGAAATAGGCCGCAAGCGAGGTGCCCTCAGCGACTGTTGCCGCGTTGGCCGGCACATAGGCCGTTTCCTCGGCGACAATAGTTTGTCCCGCAAGACTCGCCACGAACTGCATGAAGCGCCATGCGGCTTTTTGCTCGTCCTCATCCTTTGTCATCATCACCACGGCGACACCGGCAGCCGGGATAGTGCCGTTTTCGGTTACAGGGAAAGGTGCGACGCCGATCTCAAACGTATCGCCGATCTGGTCCTGATATTGCTTAAGGACGCTGGAGCTGTCGGTCAGGATGCCAACGGTGCCGGCTGCAAACGCCTGACGCGCCTGCTCCCGTGTCATGGCGAATCCACCCTGCCCGGCTTCAGCAAAAGCCCGATAAAGTGCAAATGCCTCCTGTCCTTCCGGACCGGTAAAGGTGATTTCGCTTTCGTCGGCGGACATCAGGCTGCCGCCGCGGCTTTCGACCTGGGCCTGAAACATCCAGGGGTGGAAGCGGTGGAAACCACCGACGACATCGCCTTCGAGCTCGCCGATCTCCCTAGCGAGTTCGACTACGCCTTCCCAGCTGTCGGGGAAAGCCGCATCGCCATCCTGGACCTGACGTACCAGATCGACATTATAGTAAAGCACTGGGAAGGAAATCCCCACGCCCAGTCCGTGCACGGTATCGCCAAGTGTCGCTGCCGCCGCAACGGAAGGCGCAAACCGATCCTCTGTCCAGTTCGGCTCGTTGGCGATGAATTCGTTCAACGGCACAGTTAAGCCGCGGTCGGCTAGGGTGCGGATGGAATCGTAGCCTTGGAAGGTAACATCCGGCAGATCATTGACGACGGCACGGCGTAAAATATCCTGGATCATTTCACGCTGTTCACCGGGAGGGACGGTCAAATCAATGGAGATGTCAGAGTTTTCCGCTTCGAACGCGTCGACGAAACGCTGGAACATTGGTGCAAAGATCGATGGTGTTGCCGTGACCGATATCGTAGTTTCTTGCGCAATAGCGGCGGAGGCGAATAATGTGCACGCGATGGCAGTGCCTATTGATTTCAGTGGATGCGACATGGATGGCTCCTCTTGCCTTTCGGTTGCAGTGCTGAAGAGGCCGGGTGTTCAACTGCAATTTGAACATCCGGCCGTCCCTGTTTACCCGGATTTTGATTGGGTCGGTTGCGGGATCATTTGAACCCCGACATGCTAAGCCCGTCGACGAAACGCCGCTGGGCAATGAGAAATGCTACTATCAGAGGCAAGACAGTAATGACGGCCGCCGCCATGAGCGGGCCGAAGCTGGTGCCAGCCTCCTCGCTACGGAAATGGATCATGCCAAGCGGTGGCGTCATCAACTCTTCCGAGCGGATGAAGACCAGCGGCAAAAACAGATCGTTCCAGCGACCAACCACAGATAGAACGCTAAAGGCAATAATTGCCGGCACTGCCGAGGGCATCATGATCCGCCAGATGATTTCCCATTCGCTGAACCCATCGAGGCGCGCGGCCGAAATCAACTCGTCGGGTACCGTCTTGAAGAACTGGCGAAACAGGAAAATGGCGAAGGGTGACACGATGCCCGGCAGGATGAGCGCTGCATAGCTGTTCAAAAGACCGAGATGGAAAAAAGCCACAAAAAGCGGGATCGCCAGCACTTGATGCGGCACCAACAGACCGATCAAAACCAGCGCGAAAATCAGATTCTTCAACGGAAACTGAAGCTTGGCCAATGCATAGGAAACTGGAGCCGCGACAAGAATTTGCAAAACTAGCGTGATCAGGCAGACCACCACTCCATTATACATGAAAGTCATCAACGGCGCGCGCGTCAGCGCTTCGCGATAATTTTCCACGCCGTAAAAGGTCTCGGGAATAAGCGAGAAGCTTGCCGAAAAGACCTCGACCGGCGGTTTGGCGGATAGGCTGACCATCCAGATAAACGGCATGAGCATGAAACCTGCCGTCAGCAGCAAAAACAAGTGCCTCGGCACACCGGAAAGTATCGATCCAAGGCTCATGTGTAGTGCACCCTTCGATCGAGAATCCGGGCCTGCAAAAGCGTCAATGTGACGACCACCAGTAAAAAAACGACGGTTAGCGCGGCGCCATAACCCGTACGGAAAAACTCGAAGCTTTCCACATAGAGGGTGTGCAACAGCATTTCCGATGCATTGCCGGGCCCACCCCGAGTGAGCACGCGCACGATATCAAAGACCTCGAATGCCTTCAGCGCTACGACAATTAGAATAAACATCGTCACAGGGCCGAGCATGGGCAACGTCACCCGAAGGGCCCGATCAATAGGCGTATCGACACCATCAAGCGCTGCGGCTTCATAGAGTTCATTGGGGATGGATTTTAGACCGGCAATGAACAGGACCATCGCATAACCGAGATGCTGCCAAATACCTATGACGCAGAGCGTAGGCACCACCAACCGTGAATCAGCAAGCCAGTTGGGCCGTCCCAAGCCAATGCTGCTCAAAGCCGCATTTATGGGCCCTATCGTCGGATGAAGCAGCGCTTCCCAAGCGATCGCCATGGAGGCGAGGGTCGCCATTACAGGCAGGAAGTGGATTGAGCGGTAAAGCGAACGCAGGCTTTCCTGGGATTCAATGGCCGTGGCCACCAAAAAACCCAGAACAGTGACTCCGGGGACGACTACCGCGACATATACGGCAGTATTGATCAAAGAGGTGCGGAATGTTTTGTCACTAAACATCGCGTAGAAATTGTGCAAGCCGACGAACGCCGCAGTCGAGGCGCCGAATTGCCAATCGGTCAGCGCCAACACGAACACCGCTAAAACAGGCAGGAGAACAAGAGCCAGCAAGCCCAAAACGGCAGGCAGTGAAAACAGCCCCGCTGTGATCCAAAGACGCTGATCGATCATGTCGCTACCTCCAGAACAGAGGCCTTTAATTCGATCCGTTTTCCGGCGGCATCGAACACGTGCAGATCGCCGGGATCAAAACTGAGTTTGACGTTTTCGCCGACCGAGATTCCCATAAGTTCTCTTTGCCGCAATTGCGCGCGCGCATCTTCGCCCCGCTGAAAGAGCTTGAACCGCAATACTGTATCTGAACCGAGAGGCTCGATATCGCGGACCTTGCCACTCACGGTTAGGGGGCCTTTGCATCCGACATAGATCCTATCCGGCCGAATACACAATGTGGCCGGGCCGTCGAATGCGCCCGGCAGGCTGATCGATGCGGGCAGTAAATCGCTGCTTAGATTGCCGGCGTCGATCCGTGCGGAAAAACAGTTGATCGCTGTAGACCCAACGAATTTGGCGACTTCTAGATTAGCCGGACGGTCGTAAATGGTGTGCGGCGTATCGAGCTGTTGAATTCGCCCTCCGATCATCACAGCTATCCGGTCAGACATTGCCATCGCCTCGGTCTGATCATGAGTGACAAAGATGAACGTCTCGCGCAGGCGTCTGCTCAGCGCACGAATTTCGCTACGCATTTGCGCTCGCAATGCGGCGTCTAGATTTGAAAGAGGCTCATCCATTAAAAAAAGGCGCGGGTTCCGGACCATCGCCCGGGCAAGCGCAACGCGCTGCCGCTGGCCACCCGACAGTTGCGAAGGCTTGCGGTCCAGCAAATGACTGATTTCGAGACTTTCGGCGACGGCCGAAACCTCTGAATCGATCTTAGCCTTGATCGCGGCACGACCTTGCACAAGTCGCCCAAAGGCGGGTAGACGACCGATCTGGCTGAGACGCGCCATTTCCAGTGGGGTGGCGATATTGCGCGCAACAGTCATGTAAGGATAAAGCGCGTAAGACTGAAAAACCATGGCAACGTTGCGCCGTGCGGGGCGTAGACAGTCTATGCGCTCGCCATTAAGCCGGATTTCGCCCTCATTCTGACGCTCCAAACCGGCAATAACCCTAAGCAGCGTCGATTTTCCACATCCGGAGGGCCCAAGCAGCGTCAGAAATTCACCATCGCGGGTTTCGAAGTCGATCTCTTTGAGAACAGGCATGCCGTCAAACGACTTGCTGAGCTGACTGACGGACAGGATGGTCATGAATTTCTCCTTTGCAAAATTGTTATAGAACTATTTCATGTCAGTTATGTGTAACAATGATTGGGCATTAGCCTTATCAGCTGATATAAGCTGGCCATGCGCAATGAGACTGACCTTTGGCGGAAAGTGAGTGACAATCTCCAGGAGGCGATTAAGTCCGGGAAGCTGACGCCTGGCGAACGGTTGCCGGCGAGTTCTCGCCTTGCGGAAGAGTTCGGTGTGCACCAGCACACGGTTCTCAAAGCGATCTCATATCTTCAAGACCATGGACTGCTACGCGTTGAGCAAGGCAGAGGCACCTTTGTGGTGGAGCACTCCATCGCTTTTCGGCTGGGCCGCCAGACTTGGTTTGAGCAAAATCTATCCGAGCAAAGCCAGATGCCTTCACGGCATATCCTGAGTGTGGCGACCGGCCCTGCGGAACCTCAAGTCCACACCGCCTTGGGAATGCCCGCAGATAGCCAACTGGTCTGCGCCAGATTGCTGGGCGAAGCAAACGGCGTCCCAATTTATATCGGCAAACACTATTTTGGGGCTGAGAAGTGCTCCGGAATCGATACTGTTCTTGAGGATCTTAAAACGCGAGGCGCTTCACAATTGGTGTTTGCCGATATCCTGTCGCAATTCGGAATCACCGGACTCCGCAGAAGCGGGGTGAAAATTCGAAGTCGCCTTCCCGACAACGAAGAGTGTCGTTACTTGCAGTGCTCACCGCGGACTCCATTGATGGAAACATATATTTCGTTGTCTGATTCAGCTTCAAACCCGATTGTTTACGGGATCTCATCTTATGTCTCGGATCGCGTCGAACTGACGATAGATCTTTAGCGGATATGGCTTGATCACTGCGAGACTGGAAGGACCAGCCAAAAGGTTATGCGCCCCCTACCCCTATTGGTAATGGAAATGCGGCCAAACAGCACAACGACAGTACAACATCGCGACTATCAGAACCTTTAGCGATTGTTTTTGCGTCGTTTTTCTCGACATCCGTCCAATCCATCAGCGCCGCGAGCGCCTCGACCTCGTCCTGATCAGCATTGGGTGCATAGCGAATACCCCCCCTTAGCCGGTGCCGGATGGTTGGTGTGGACTGCCCACCAGCCCTCGAACGTATGCATCCGCCCACGCAGCCTGACCCCGTACCTTGTGATATAGGTCTCGTTGCAGATCCGGATCTTCTCCGCCAGACCATCCTGTATCGGCACAAGTTCCGCTGCCCGCGAAAACATGGCATCGACATCAGAGAGAAAGGTGGGGTGCTTACTGTGTTGACCGGTTTGGTCGCTACGTTTCATCACAGATGATGTTTATCTCACAGTCCGGCCATGAGCATGTATTTGAGGTTTGTGAATTCATCGGTGCCGTGATGGGAGCCCTCGCGGCCGAAGCCGGATTGTTTTATCCCTCCAAAGGGAGTCAGCTCGCTTGAGAGAAGCCCTGAGTTGATCGCCACCATGCCGTATTCCAGCGCCTCGGCCACACGCCAGACACGGGCGAGGTCCCTGGCGTAAAAATAAGCCGCAAGGCCGAATTCCGTGGCGTTGGCGAGATTAATCACCTCTTCGTCGGTCTTGAACCGGTAGACCGGAGCAAGGCGTCCGAAGGTCTCTTCATTCGTGACGATCATGTCCGGGGTCACATCCGCTAGGATCGTTGGCTCAGTGTAAGAGCCACCCAGCCGGTGACGAGAACCGCCCTGAACCAGCCGGGCGCCCTTTGCCACCGCGTCGGTGATGTGCGCTTCCATCTTTTGAACCGCTGCCTAATTGATCAGCGGACCCTGCAGGGTATCCGGGTCCGAACCATCTCCCACTGTCAGGGTTTGAACTTTGGCTCTGAGCTTTTCAATGAACCGATCATAGACCCCATCCTGCACGTAAAGCCGGTTGGAACACACACACAGGTCTGGCCCGCATTGCGGTATTTGCTGGCAATCGCTCCCTCGACCGCCGCATCGATATCGGCATCCTCAAAGACGATGAACGGCGCATTGCCGCCCAGTTCCAGCCCAAGCTTTTTGACGGTGCCCGAACATTGCCGCATCAGAATTCGCCCCACTTCGGTAGAGCCTGTAAAGGTCAACGCTTTTACATCCTCGCTTTCGCAGAACGCCTTGCCGATTTCCTTAGCATCGCCGGTGATCACATTGAGCACCCCATCGGGCAGTCCCGCCTCTACGGCCAGTTCCGCCAACGCCAATGCTGTCAGCGGTGTTTCACCCGCCGGTTTGACCACACAGGTGCAGCCCACAGCCAGGGCCGGCGCGATCTTTCGCGTGATCATGGCAGCCGGGAAGTTCCATGGTGTGATGGCCGCCACCACACCCACCGGCTGACGGATCACAACGATCCGCCCGTCCTTGATGTGCGACTGCAGGGTCTCGCCATTGATACGCTTGGCTTCCTCGCCATAAAATTCGATGTAAGATGCCGCATAGGCGATCTCGCCGCGCGCTTCCGCCAGAGGCTTGCCCTGCTCCGCAGTCAATATTCCCGCCAGCCGTTCCTGATCCCGCATCACCAGATCGAACCAGAGCCTGAGGATGACCGACCTCTCCTTGGCCAGCAGCCCAGACCACGCCTCAAACGCCGCCTTCGCCGCGGCAATCGCTTTTTCGGCCTCCACCCGGCCAAAGTGGGGAACGCGTGCGATCACTTCGCCCGTCGCGGTGTTTACAACAGGGTCAGTCGGCTCTCCAAGCCAGCTGCCGGAGATGAGATTTCGGCTTTGCATGGCGCGCTTCAGCATGGTCAGCGTCCGAGGGCTCCGTCGAACATCGACAAAGGCGGATAGGCTTCAGGGTCCGTCACCACATCGATCAGGCAGGGTTCGCCGCCCTTCAGCGCGCGCTCCAGCGCCGCATCAAGTTCACCGGCGATTTCAACCTTGATGGCATTGCAGCCACAGGCGGCCGCCACCTGCGCGTGATCCACATATCCAAGCTGACATGCCCCGGAATGCCGCCCGAACTTCACGTCCTCGGCGTCTTTCTGGTACCCCAGAACCGAATTGTTGAGGACGATCACAACAACGGGTAGGCGCTCCCGCACCAGCGTCTCAAGCTCGGACCAGACATGACCAAACCCGCCATCACCACACACACATACCACTGTGCTATCGGGCCGCGCCAGTTGCGCGCCCATCGCAAGTGGCAACCCCCATCCCAGACCCGCCAGACCTCGTGGCGTGAGAAAGCGCATGCCCGGCGCGCTGGCATTCAATTGAGTGTTGATCCAGACCGAGGAATAGCTAGCATCGGCCACCAGCACCGTGTTTTCGAAGACATGCTCCGAGAGCGCGCTCATTGTTCGTTCCGGCCGGATCGGCGACTGGTCGCTGCTCCTCACCTCGTGACTGGCGGCGCGATGTCGGGTCCGCGCATCCGAAATTCGCTTTTCCAGTCCGGCGCGTTTGGCGGCGCGTTTGCTTAAGTTACAAAGCGCAAGTTCGTCATACAACGCCTGCAAAGTGAGTTTGGCATCACCGGCAAGCCGCAGGGCTTCATAAGTCCGCCCGATCTCCTGCCCATCAACATCTATGTGGATGATCCTGGCTGTGGGAGGAAACAGCCGCCATGAATCGGTTCCGTTCTGATTGGTGCGGTTACCCACCAGCACCGCCACATCGGCATCCGAAATGATTGGCTTTGTGAACTGCCCGATGGACCTTTCACCCATTGCGTTGCCGACAAGCCCCAGCGAGAGTGGGTGCAATTCATTGACGCTGCCCTTGCCCATCATCGTGGTGCCCACGGCCACGCCATAGGCTTCCTGCAGAACCGAAAGTTCATGGGTCGCACCGGAGGAATGCACCCCACCGCCGGCAATCACGACCGGCAGGTCCGCATCGGCGATCATTCCAGCGGCATCACGGAGCGTCTCGGCATTCACAACGGCCCGGTCCAAAGGATAATGCCCATAGGATTGCGTGCGCGGTTTGGCCGGAGCAACCGCCGGTTCGTTGAGAAGATCAGCCGGGAACATCAACGCGACAGGTCCGGGCCGGCCCGTCGCCGCGGCGATCATGGCCATGTCGATATAATCGTCGATCCGGTCGGCTACGGGAACCTTGCGCGCCCATTTGGTGCAACTGGCAAACAAGGAAAGATGATCGAGTTCCTGGAAAGCATTGCGATCGACTTCAGGCCGATTGACCTCCTGCACGATGGCCAGCACCGGTATGCTGGCCTTCTGGGCTTCGGCCAAGGGCGGCACCAACAGCGTGGCCGCAGGACCGTTTTGCGCACAGACCACCCCGACCTTGCCCGAGAGCCTCGCAAAACCATCAGCCATGGTCCCACCCGCGTTTTCGGTGCGGTAGGTGATCTGGCGAATACCCAGGTCCTCACACGCTAGCACCACTCGGCTGGGCAGACTCTGCGAAAACATCACCTCAACCTTGTGCCGCTTGAGCGCAGCCGCAACCATATCGGCAACCAGACCGGTTGCCGGCTTCAAATCAGTATTCGTCATCTTTTCTGACTTTCTCAGTACTGGTGTTCGTGGGGCCGGTTCGCGGCAGCTTGCCGGATGCGTTGTTCAGCATCGGGCAAATCGTCCAGAACGGCGGCAAAGCTCTCAATAAAGGCGCTGATATCCGCAGGCGTCATAGGCAGCGACAGGCAGGAGGAGGTATCGGACGGCATCAGAACTCCATAAGCCAGCAGCCTGTCCGCGATTTCCTTGTGCAGCTTCGCACCCTCGGGGGTGACCCAGGCCTGCCGGTAATCACGGGGCGCTTGCGCCCGCAGGTGCACCCTAAACAGGGACCCAAGCCCGGTGACCGAAATCGGCAAAGACCTTTTTTCAGCAAAGCCGCGCAACCCGGCACGCGTCTGTTCACCCAGCGCGTCAAGTTTGGCGAAACTCTCCTGCGTCAGCGCTTTCATTGCCGCCATGCCGGCAACCATTGTGAGCGGATTGGCGGCAAAGGTGCCACCATGGGGAACCGCAGGGGCACCGCGCGAGGAATCAAACACCTCCATGATGTCAGCCCGACCGCCAAAGGCCCCGACCGGCAATCCGCCACCAATGATCTTGCCAAAGGTCAAAAGATCGGGCTTGACGCCGTAAAGATCGGAGATACCCGCATAGCCTGCGCGGAAATTGAGCACCTCATCTGAAATCAGAACCACGCCCAGCCTGTGTGTGACTTCGCGCAGAGCGGCAACAAACTCCGGCTCAAGGGGAACCAGCCCGGCACGGCTGGGCATCATGTCAACCACGACACAGGACAGATCTCTGGCATTCCTTTCAACCAGCGCGACCGCACGCTCCACATTGTTGATGGGCAGAACAATCGTCTCATCAAGCACCGAATGCGGCATGCCTTTGTAATAAGGCACCGAGTTGGACTCTGCACCGCCCCAATTTTCGGGGCCGCTGGCCTCACTGACCTCGGCCCAGTCATATGCCCCGTGATAGGCCCCTTCGAGCTTTGCGATCTTCGAACGTCCGGTAAAGCCGCGCGCGCCCTTGATCGCGAACATGACAGCCTCGGTGCCCGAATTGGCAAAGCGCAGCCGTTCAAGACCCGGCACACGCTCCACCAGAAGCTCGGCAAGCCCTATCTCAGTATCGGTGGGATTGGCGAAACACGTCCCCGCTCCTGCATGTGCCGTGATCGCATCGACAACCGGCTGAAAGGCGTGTCCGTGAATGAGCGTGGTGTAATTGCCCACAAGATCGAGATAGCGGTTGCCATCCACGTCATAAAGATGCGCGCCACGACCATAATGCGCGTAAATGGGAACCGGCATCCGCTTCACGGTCACTCGTGTTGTCCCGCCCGGAAGCACGTTCTGCGCCCGGTTGTAATAGGAGCTGGATACCTCGAGGTCCACAGCTTTAGGTCGCCCCCTCAGACGACCGGCAGTCTCATCGGACTCCATCTCCGCTGCGCTCGACATCGCTCCAGTTCCCCCACTTTTCATTTTGACCTCATTTATAATATGTGATGTTTGATATATCAAAAATGTGCGCCTGAAAAGCCCCATTTGGCATCGAATGCATCACTCAGGCGGAAATCAGCGTGCGAAGCCTTTCATATCCGAACTGGATATCAGACTGGATGGCGGCCTTCACGGCATCCGGGCGGGAATCGCGGAGACCCTGCACAGCCTGCCGATGAAAATCGATAGGCAGGTTTGACAAGGGTTGGGTCGAGTTGAACAGATTGAACGACGGCCCCATCTGCAACCAGAGGGTTTCGATATAACTCACCAGCCGCGGCATTCTAGCGGCCTGATAGATCTTGAAATGGAAGGCTTCATTGATCTCCAAGGACTGGCGAAACCCCTTGGTGCTGCGCGTTTTTTCGTACCGCTGCTGAATGGCCTCAATCTCATCCACCTCGGCTGACGTGATATTCTGCGCGGCAATCTCCGCCGCCAGCCCCTCGACCGCCACGCGGATCGTCGTGATCTCATCCAGAGCCTCGCGCGAGATTTGCGGCACGGCCACTGTTTTAGGGCCCACAAGCTCAAGCGCCCCCTCTGAAATGAGGCGCGATACCGCCTCGCGGGCGGGCGTCAGACTGACCTGCGCGGATTGCGCGACATTCCGGGCCGAGATTTTCTCACCAGGACTGAGAGAGCCGGACATGATCGCCATACGCAGCTTTTGATAGACATCCTCGGCAAGTGTGTCATGGCGGGAAACGGGTCCCACTCCGGCAATCGACATATCTATCCCTCAACCTCAGCGCCCGCAGCTCGTCCGCCGCCGCAGCCACTCGTTCAGAACGCCGCGCATATCCGTCGCGGCGCAATAATGACATTCGATATATCAATATTGCGATCCGGGCAATGCATCGGGCGCGACCTCATTAAGGGTTTTCGCTGGATGAAAAATGCCCGCCACTTACATGGCGGGCACTCAACGTCAGGAGGAAGTATCGTATTATTCCATCGCAAGGCCGAGCTTCTTAAGGTCCACGCCCATGGCGAAATGTCCCTCCGCAATCAGCTTCCCATACTGCTCACCGGTGGAATAGGCGGGCTCCATACCGAGTTTTTCAAGAGTTGCCTGGAAATTCGCATCATCGAAGGCCTTGCGGAAGGCATCTTCCAGAACCGCTGCGATGTCATCACTCAATCCCTTGGGAGCCGCGAGACCGGCATAGCTTTCGACAGCCACATCAATCCCCTGCTGCTGGAGGGTCTGCACCTCGGGCAGACCGGGAAGCGGTACCGTGCTCGCAGAAGCAAGGGCCCGCAACTCGCCGGATTTGACGAAAGGCACGATATCCTTGGGATCGGCCACGATCAAATCAACCTCATGACTGAGCGCCGCTGTGGACACTTCCTGACCAGACTCATAACGAACCCACTTGTATTCGGTGTCGGTTGCCGCCCCAAGACGAACCATCGCCACGGATTCAATTGTGCTTGCGGCGCCAAAACTCACCGATTGACCGGACTTGGCCGCGTCGACAACATCCTGAATGGTCTGAAAGGGCGAATCCGCCGGCACGGCAATACCGGTCAGAAACCGTGCAAAGCCGACCAGGAAACGGAAATCTTCAACCGAATAGGGCACCTTTTGCATATGCGGGGTGATGGCCATAGGCGAGAAACTCGCCACACCCACCGTGTAGCCGTCAGGCTGTGCATTGGCGATGAAGGTTGGCCCGACCGTACCGGAACCACCTGCCCTGTTCACCACCTGGATCGGCTGGCCGAGAAATTTCTCAGCCGCCTCAGAGAACGCGCGCGTCGAAAGGTCCGTGCCACCACCAGCACCATAGTTGACGATCATGGTGATTTCTTTTTCCGGAAAGCTCTGCGCTGCAGCCCCGGTTACAATTCCCAGCGCCACCAGACCCGCACCGGCAAGGGTTTTCAAGATTTTGAAACTCATTTGACACTCCCCATTTTGATATATCATCTTTGATATATCATTTTTGTGATGCGGTCAAACCTGTTTCAGAAGATTGCGCTGGGCAATCTCACCTCAAGAACCTTGAGCAGAAAGAAGTAGACGCATACGGGCACGCCCGCGGCCAGAAGGCAGGGCGCCCAGCCGCGCTCGCCGATCAAGTGTGAAAGCACCACGATCAGGAAAAAACCGGCAATGATAAAGCCAACCTGGGTAAACAGGACATAGCCGGCAAGGATTGCCACGAATATGGCCAGCGTACGTCGCCAGGCGGGAATGGCCTCGACATCCGCGCCACCGCGAGGGGACACCCAGGTCATCACCAACCAGACGATTGACGAGGCCACCGAGCCGATCATGATGGCACGGGGATAATGTCCGGCAGAAAAATCGCCGCGCAGACCTTCCGGAATTTCCCCAGGAAAGACGAAAAACACCAAGAACAGTCCGCAGAGCAGAAGCAGAAGCGCTGCCAACGCATCCACTCTGCGTTTGATTATGTCAGACATGATTGGCTTCTCCCTGGGCGGTTGATTTTTGGCTGCGGCGGCGGGCGCGTCTCTGCAATGTGATCCACACCACCAGAATGGCGGCCGCGATCCACAACGCATTGCCCAGAGGGCTTGAAACGAAGGTTGCAAAATTGCCGTCGGAAATCTGCAGGGCCCGCCGGAAATTGTTCTCCAGCAATGGCGCGAGAATAAAGCCGATCAGGAAGCTGGATTTGGACAGGCCGATCTTGGTCATTCCATAACCAACCACCGCGAAACATAGCGCCATGCCCACATCGAACAGACTTTGCTGGAAGGAGTAAGCGCCCACAAGTGACAGCACGAACACCGTTGGAAACAGCAATCCGATACGCACAGACGCCGCACGGACAAATATCGGGATCAGGGAAAACCCGATCACAAGCATGGCTGCATTGGCGAGCATCAGCCCCATGTAAAGTCCATAGACCACGTCCGGCGCTTCCTGGAAAATCTGCGGCCCCGGCGTCAGCCCATGAATGAGAAACGCGCCGATAAGAATTGCCGCTTCCACATCCCCCGGGATGCCAAGCCCGAGCAGCGGGATCAGGTTCGCTCCGCTCACCGCGTTGTTTCCGGACTCAGCGCCCGCCAGCCCTTCGATGGAGCCTTTGCCGAATTCCTCCGGTTTTTTGGCGAACCTGAGGGCATTGTCATAGCCCAGAAACGCACCCAGCGTCGGTCCCAGTCCGGGAATGATGCCAATAATTGTGCCAATGATCGAACCACCGAATACCGGAGCGACCATCAGTTTTGCATCCGAACGGGTGATCCGCCGGTCGTCCCGATCCTTGGGTTGCGGCAGGTGAGCATGCGACTGTGAAAGGGCCTGCTCCATCTGAATGATAAGCTCGGACATGATGAGCAGACCGATGAGCATGGGCAAAAGACTGATGCCGCCATAAAGATCGATCACACCAAAAGTCAGCCGCGGCAGTCCTGTGGTGGGATCGAGGCCGACAAGCGCGAGCGCAAGCCCCGCAACTGCAGCGAATACGCCTTTGATGAGCGATTCGCCCGATGCCGATCCGATAATGGTCAATGCGACGATGGCCACCGCCGTATATTCAACCGCTCCGAACTCCAGGGCCACCCGCGCAAGCTGCGCTGCGGTGAGAATGAGTATGATGTCGCTGAAGGTGTCGCCGATCACCGAGGCCACGAGCGAGACCTTGAGGGCCTTCAACCCCTGCCCCTCTTTCGCAAGCGCATACCCGTCCGCAACACTCGCCGCTGCAGCAGAAGTGCCCGGCGCACGCACCAGGATCGCGGCAATCGAGCCGCCGTAAATGCCCCCCTTATAGGCCCCCATCATCATGAGGAGCGCCGTAACCGGGTCGAACGCCAAAGTGAACGGAATGATCAGCGCAATGCCCATGGTCGCGGAAAGGCCCGGAATGGCACCAAGTATGATGCCGATTGTGACCCCGCCAACCAGATAGAACAAATGCTCGACCGCAAAAACCGTCTGAGCGGCAGTGATGATTGCTTCCATAAATTGCCTCTCCCCGCCGTCCATGACAGATCCAGCGATACGTTGCATTTTTGATATTTGACATATCAATTTTGCGACTGCAATAGCGCATGGAGAGATTTCCTGGCGCAACTGTTATGTCCAGACACTAAAGGCGGATGGCTTTTGTGGAATTATAAACGCGCTGACCCGAAGGCCAAAAGCCAACCCGAGCGGTCGGCTTGTCCTTGGAGGATTTCGTTCCCGCAAAATCCCGACAAATGTCATTCGGCGCGGAATCCCTCAGCCCCCAACACGGATAGCGCACACGTCTGAAAGGAGTGCACATAATTGACTATCTATGTGACGTTGGGATCCGGGAGTTGGCGTGAACGCGTCAGCTGCTTGGCTTCTTCAGCGGATCAAATCCACGATCTGTTGCACTATTTCGCTATGCAGATCTTCCAGCGGCCAGGTCACATCAAAATGATTTGTGCCGGGAACGGAAACATAATCCGCTTTGTTGCCTGACTTCTTCCAAAGCTCCTGATACTCTAAACTCTGACGATGGAAGGACGCGCTTTCGTCGCCCCCGACGATAAAGAGCATAGGCGCGTCGGTTTTGACGGGGGTCTGCAATTGCGGCGAATTGCGTTGGATCACCGCTCCGTCCAGTTGAAGATATGGCTGAAGAAAGCTGTAACGCAGCTCGCGGAGATCAAAAACGCCGCTTACGGGCACTCCCGCCTTGATGACATCGTGCGGAATGCCATACAGCGACCAGTCGGTATTCATACATTGAGCCGTCAATTGGCCACCGGCGGAGTGGCCCGAGACCAGAATTCGCTCAGGATCGCCATTGAACTTTGCGATATTGTTATATGTCCATGCCACCGCAGCGCGCGCCTGTCGTGAAATCTCGTCGATGGTCACGTAAGGACAGAGCGAATAATTTGCGATAACCGTTGTTATCCCGTGCGGCACAAAGCCCGCAGCGATACAGTCAAAGTCCCGCCCGGCACCAACACGCCACCAGCCTCCATGAAAGAATATCATGACGGGCGCATTTGGTTCAGCTGCGGGAAAGATATCGAGATACTCGTCTTTGCTGGGGCCGAACCGCACATCCAGATGACACTTCAGTTCGCCACGCGCACGCGCGCTGTGTTCCTGCCAGTGGCCGACATAGGCAAGAAGGTCATCCACTCCGGATTCAACGTCGTACTCTTTGTCGTGATGCGCGATGACCTCCATCGCGTTAAGCCCGCTCCAGTTATCGACGTTGCCGAACATCGCCATTACGGCATCCTCCGATTCGAGTAAATTTTCACGCTCTCCAAAAACTGAAGCAACACTCTAACCGGCTCATGTGATCAATGCCAAAATTTGAAAATATAGTAATATACATTATAACTCGCATTTATTCCTGAAATAAAACCCGATATTATCATGTATACTATTTGTACTTATTCCAATATCTAAATACGACTGCACAAACAGGAAGCATATTTTGATGCTACAGTGCATTCAATCTGCAACTTCGCAAAACGGATTCGCGAAATTGCATGCGACAAGGTCGGTTCATCAAGTTGGCGCACGCGCCAACCTGATGAACGGGACAGGAGAAATCGTGCGTAATGTTTGGCGCCAAGCGGCCAAAAAGGAGAGCCGGCTTCACGTCGAAAACGCATCGTCGCGCAAATAGGCAACTTCCCCGTCAAAATGTGTGGGCCACGACGGGCTGGTATCTATCGGCACCAACGATGAAATGGACATGTTCTGACCTGCAAGGGTCCGCTCCAACAACTTTCCCACTGACCCATCAATCGGTATGGGGTAGCCCACGGGCCTTATGCCGATAGAGCGGTACATGCCGCCTACTTACTTAATGAAGTGTCTCCCTGTCGGCCAGCCCGCTTCTAACTACTTTATTTCTTGTTTCGCGCACCACCGGGCGGCTACATCAAGTCTGCGGTTACGATGTGAAGCACCCTCCAGTTGCTCCGGACGGCCTGCTAGCCATGCCTACTGGCCTCCGATGCAGTCCGAAGGTCTCCCTGCGCTGAACGCCAAGGTTCAAATGTTATTGAATGTGTCTACCAGAAACCTGACCGTCTCTTTTACGCGACGTGCCCGAACCGTCTCTCGTCTGAACACCAACCAAAGCTCGATGTTGACAACCTCGTCATCAACCGGAATCAAATTGGGCGCGTCGTCTGCGATAAACGACGGCAGACGCGCCAATCCCATGCCCGCTCCACACAATTGCCGGAGCAGAACATAGCTGTCCACGCGACAAACCAGCTTCTCGTCCATAGGCGCAAAAGCCCTATTCCGTTCATCAACCAAACTGAACTCGTGATCACGGTGAGAAAAATCGGACGCGAGCGAAATCGTGTGCCTGGTATCCGCCGGCTCGCGTGACATGCGATCGAGATATTCTTTGGATGCATATTTCCGGAAGGGAATATCCGCGAGTTTCCTTACCCCGCCTGCCCCACGCAGCGGACGCGCGGCGCGCACTGCCAAATCGACTCCTTCACGCTCAAGGTCAACGAATCTCGTTTCTGTAGTGATATCCAGTATTATTTCCGGATTGTTTTTCTGAAACTCTCCCAAATTCTTGAGGACCAATGTCGCAAAAATATCCAGCATGGTTACGCGTACCAGGCCAGCGCTACCAATCCTTTCAGATTGGTTCCGGAACTTCGACGCGGCCGCTTCCATCTCCAACGCAGATGTCAGCATGTGTTCGTGTTCTGATTGCAAAACGACACCATCCGCGTCTCGCGTGAACAGGGTCATGCCCAAGCTGGTTTCCAGCGACTGGATTTTGCGGCGAACCGTAGATATGTCCATGTTCAGGATCTGGGACGCACCTTCATAGCTTCGCGTCCGTTGGAGCGCCAAAAATACCTTTACAAGTTCCCAACTCTGCAAGTCTTGACGCCTGACTGCGATCACGTGTCAGAGGATGATCGCCCTCGCTCGATTTCACTGACACTATCATCAGACTACCTTTCGCTAGACGTCAAGTACGATACGTCCGGTACTCGCGCGCGAGCAGCACAGCGCAAACTGGGTGTTTGCGTTCTTTTCACTTTCAGTCTGGTAGGAATCCCTGTGAATTGCGGCGCCCTCGATTATCGGGACAAGGCAGGTTCCGCATATCCCCTGCTCGCACGATACGCTGACGCGAATTCCGTTCTCCTCCAAAGCCTGGGCTGCGGATTGATTGGAGCGCACCTTAATTAGCTTGTCACTGCGGCTGGCGAATACCTCGAAAGCTTCTCCGTGCGCCATATCCTCGCTGGGCTCGAAAGCCTCAAAATGAACATTGCTATCGGGCCAGCCACAGCGAGACGCTCCCTCGCGCACAAATTCCATAAAGCCAATCGGGCCGCACACATAAAGGTGGTGCTGATCGTCAGGTCCTTGCAGAACGGTGTCGGGGTCAAACGAGGTCAGACCGTTCGCGCCATCAAAATGCCAGACCACCTTACGCCCGAACGGCGTCTTTAAGATAGCCTTGCGAAAGGCAGCATCCAGCTTGGTGCGTGCGCAATAATGCAGTTCAAAATCCGCGCCAATTTCCTCGAGGCGGTAAGCCATCGCGAGCAGGGGAGTGATGCCAATGCCACCGCCAACTAGGATGGACTTCTTTGCTTCCTCTTGCAGTTTGAACGCATTTCTGGGACAGCTGATCTCGAACTGGTCGCCAACCTTGAGCGCGTGCATCGCTCGCGCCCCTCCCCGCGATCGATTGGTCAACAACACACCAAAGCGATAAACATCACGCTGGCCCGGCGCATTCGATATCGAATACTGCCGGATCAAGCCGTCTGCCAAGTGCATGTCCACGTGATCACCAGCATCAAACTTGGGTAACGGTTCTTCCGTTGCACTCTTTAACTCGATGAGGGCCACAGACGCGGTTTCTCGAGAGCGTCTTGTGACCTCAACCCTAACTCTATCAGATTTGGCGCCAGCCGATTTGTTCTCTTCTTCTGTCATAGAAACGCTATCGCCCGATACAAGCGATCTTTCTTCTTCGCGACCACTCCGAATGCTGACTTTCCGATGAGTCCGCAGCCACGCATTTCCGGTCAACTAGGTCTACATCTGCACCCCAACCAAAAACGTGGACCCAGTCCGTCTTTGAAAAAGGCGCGCCGTCTATTGCCTGATGTCTCTAAGAATTGACGAGGCCGTGCCGCTTAGGAGGCGGCTGCAAACCGGCATAACCGTCGCTTTGGTGTGAAGCTGCGCATTCGGCAGCACCGCTCTAGACCACCGTGCAAGAAACCCTTCGTTCAACTTGCAAGACAGTTTTTGCCGGACTGTTTCGCTGCAGGAAAAGCACGCCTGCTCTAGAAGTTCTCAAAGTACTCGGCATGTTCCCAGTCAGTTACGGCGGCCATAAATCGTTGAATTTCATGCTGTTTCATGGCGACGTAGTAGTCGATGAACTCTGAGCTGAGGCTGTCGCGGTAGAACTCGGACTCACTCAGGGCGGCAATCGAATCCATGAGACTGACCGGCATCGCCTGCTTGTCCATTTGACCGTAAGGGTCATCCAAGGGAGGACCGGGATCAATCTGATTGTCAATGCCGTCGACGCCAGCGAAAATCTGAGTGGCCATATATAGATATGGATTGGCCGCCGGTTCACCCGAACGATTTTCCACATGCGTCGCCTTCTGTCCAACGCCGCCGATAACCCGGCACATTGCCGCCCGGTTGTCTATCGACCAAACCGCCCTTTTCGGCGTTAGCGGATTCGCATTAAGCCGCTTGTAGCCATTAATGGTTGGATTGGAGAAGGCGGTACCGGCGCGAACGTGGTTCAGGATGCCGCCGATAAAATGCCGTCCGGTGTCAGAGAGCACTTCTGTGTCAGAGGAGAAGACATTGCGGCCCGTTTTGCGTTCTATCAGAGACTGATGCAAATGCCATCCACTGGAGAAGACATTAGGAAGACCCGGCTTGGCCATAAACGTTGCCGCCATGCCATTGCGTTTGGCAAACTGCTTCACAGTACTGCGTAAGAGAGCCACAAGGTCGGCAGCTTTAGTGTCGTGCAGCGGATCGAACGTGATCTCGATTTGGCCTGGGCCGAGTTCCGACTCGATCGTACGTAACGGCAGACCCATAGCCGTCAAAACCTCCCGAAGAGGCTCGATGATCGGATTTTCCTCGTCATAAACGAGCTCCGACATATGCTGATAGCCATGGGAGAACGGCATGACCTCAGGGGGAACGGCAGGTTGACCGCTGTCCGCCAGGTTCAGGCGCGGATCGGATACTTTGAAGACGTGACATTCGATCTCGACACCGCCGAGATAGGAGTAGCCCCGATCATGCAGGGCCCGCACTGCCCTCTTCATGATGCTCCGCGGATCATAAGGGCAGTATTCGCCATTCGACATATAAAGATCACACAGGATCCAGCCCGTGCGGTCGGCCCAGGGCAAAATCCTGAATGTATCCAGATCCGGTACGCCAAGAACGTCCCCAGCGCCACCCATTTCCTCATGCCCAAACCCGCCGTCATGGGTGAAGACGGGCTTGAAAATGAAGTTCCCGGAATCCATCGCAAGCAATGCGGTCGTAAACGGCACCCCATTACTCGCTGCCTGCTCGAAATGAGAGGCTTCGATGGGGCGCATTCTAATAATTCCGTGCGCGTCAACGAAGCCAACACGGACAACTTTGAGGTCTTTTTCCTTGATCAGACCTAGAAGCTCAGCGAGCTTTTGCTTCCGTTCTGCAGTTTCCACACCTGCCAAAGCGGTGAAATTCGATTTCCCAAGATCATTTCCCGTGACGTCGTCATGCATGGTTCTACTCTCTATTTTCCCAATTTTTACAGAGTAAAGCTGTTGTTTTCTTGCGCGTGATCAGCGTCGAACAAATTGATGCGCTTCAATGCGATGCGCCATTCGTCATCGACTTTGCGCAAAATGAAGCCATTCCAGCCCGAACGATGTGTCACGTTTCCGACCAGGCTGGTTTGGATCACAAAGTTGCACAGCACATGCGCGAGCTCGTCCGAAAACGACAGGACCTCAATATTGGTATAAAGGTGTGTCGCACGGGTCGTGGGTGCCTGACTATACGCGCGCTCTGTGGCGAGACGTTCGACGCGCTCTTCAAGTCGTCGCCTGTCATTCATTTCCCAGCTTACCGTGAAGCGTGGGTCCGACGCGGAGTTATCCGCCGGGATCCAATAGGTGGCGTCGTCGGTATAAAGCTCCAGCCATTCTTCCAAGCGTTCCTGATCCAGCAATCGCGCTTCAAGGAAAAGCAACCGTTCGATAGTGCCTCGCAGCGCTTCCGAGGGGATCATCTGTTCGGGAATTTCGGACAGTTCCCGCCAGAATTCCACGATGGCCTGGAGGCGCTCGTACCATTCCATCGAATAGTACTCCAGATCAGCGGTATCGGCAGCCGCTGGTTCATCGGACAGAATGTCAAGCATCAACGCGCTCCCTTGATTTTGCTTCTCGGGCCTTTTTCTCGGCGGCGCGCTCCATTATCCGCTTCCACTCAGCGTAATAGACCCGCATGTGAAGATCGGACGTAACGGGTTCATAATAGTGGCCGTCGGCATCGACCGCGCCAGCCTGCGTCGTCATGTGGCGGCTTATGTCGATCCATTCCAGTTCCGGCACGGTCTCCATACCCTCCTGACAGCTCTCCCATTGGGCTGTGTCGTCCACTTCACCGAATGAGGGGAAGTCTTCCTGCATGCGCATCCTGGCAGCGTTGATGTCTTCGTCCGCGCCTTCCAGCGACGTCGAAAAGAAGGTGATGATGGTTTTGTTTACCGCCAGGGGCTCAATCAATTGCACCTGATTGCCCAGAAACAACAGGTTCGGAAAAATGCTGAGATTCATGCCGGCACCTGTCGATGCGTCCAGGCGCTTGGTTCCTTCCTCTTTCCCATATTTTTCGATAACGGCCGCTTCCGCGACTTCCCGCCCCGGATGCACGTGCTGGCGTGCCCACGCAGATTCCGCATGCATCGCTACCCGCTGGTCCAGCAATGTGTGACCATTGCCCAAGTGTTTCATCGGGATGGGCCCTTCCTCCGCACCGGATGGGAAGTAGGTCATGTCGGTGTCGTCGCCATACCGGCGAGCGAAAACACGCAGCATTGATTCATGCGAAAAAGGAGGGTGGTATCCGTCACCAGCGTTGTCATAAACGGTCTTCCAGTTCGAATGGGATGTAAACCGCATAGAACCGTTATTGATGATCACCTTTTCGCCGGCACCGCGATCGAGCCACTGATCGATATACCGGGTCGCGCCGGCCAGGTGCTCAGTAAGCGGAAGCACATCATCCGACATCGAGGCAAATACGAATCCGCGATAGCTGTCGACACGCGCAGGCTTTAGGAGATTGTTCTGTTCGACATCAAAATCTTCGCCATAAGCATGACGGATTGGTATCGCAACGCATTTGCCGTCGTTCTCAAAGCTCCAAGCGTGATAACCGCATGTGAACCGCTTCGCATTGCCTTTTTCAAACCGGCAGATCAACGCGCCCCTATGGGGGCAACGGTTGATCAAAACATCTACCTCGCCATTATCCTTTTTGACGAAAATAACCGGGCGCCGGCCAATTCTGCGCCTGATAAAGTCGTTGGGTTTGGGCAACTCGGTCTCGTGGCCGATATAAACCCATGTGCTCCCGAACAGTGAACCCATTTCGGCAGCGAACAAGTCCGGGTTGATATAAAGATCTCTGTGAACGGCCCCGTCTCGGAAGTATCGCGCATAACGATCCTTCTCCTGGCCCGAGCTAACTTGTCGTTCTGAGGACGTCATATTTTTCCCTCGGAATGATTGCATAACTTATCATTTCTGAGGTTAGCCTCAGTGTGATCTGGTAACGATTTCAAAGATGCAGGTTAGAAAGGCAAATTTGCGCGTGGCGTTTAACCCTTTGGAATTAATATGTTTTCCATTGGGAGAGTGGCGCGGCAGCTTCGCTTTGCTTGTCGAGACTCAAGCGATCTGATGGCATCATCAGGAGCCGGAAAAAGGCAAGACCGCATTCCGCAAGAGTCAGCCGGATGTGCTTCAACAGGTCATGCGGTAATCGCCAATCAACGCACACTCAATAGAATTGCAACCGAAGCCTTTCCGACAACTCCTGCGCGGCAAATAATCCCGCGTTGGAATTGCCGTTCTGATTAAGGCCAGGCGACCATATTGCGATAGAGGCTCGTCCTGGCGCTATGATCAACATGCCGCCACCGACGCCGCTTTTGGCAGGCATACCGACACGAAAGGCAAAGTCGCCGGATTCGTTGTAAAGCCCGCAGGCCGTCATCAACGCATTTATTCGTTTCACTTTCTCCGCAGCGATGAGGTGGTATTTTTCGTGCAGCCCAGCCAAGTAACGGCCGGATTTCGCCAACTGACGCGCCGGTATCTCTATTGCGCAGTGATGGAAGTAGGTCCCAAGAACTCTCTCCGGATCGTGCTCGAGGTTCCCGAACGATTTGAGATAATGGGCCAACGCATAGTTTCTGTGGCCAGTTTCATGGCGTCGGTGCGGCCCATAACCGAGCAATGTAACCCACGTATTTTTGGCCACAAATCACCATGCCCTCGATAGAATTGATGATTATCCAGCTCTTCTTCCTTAAGCGGCAGCGAACGCTCTGGTAGGAGCTTTCCCCCAAGGCCTAACTTTCTCAAATTCGGCGCATGCCGCAATGACATCTGCATCGCCGTGTTTACGCCCGATTATCTGGATACCGACAGGCAACCCGTCAATCATCCCTGCGGGCACAGATGCCGCTGGATGACCGGTGAAATTTGTCAGATAGGTCATCGCCCATCCAACCCTGGGCTCAAGGTGAACGTCACCAACCTGGCTTGGCCCGACCGTGTCGCCACCGGTTGCGTTTTTGAACGGCATAAAAGATGTGACGGGCGACACGATCAAATCGTATTTTGAGAACGCGTCGCAAAAGCAATCAAAAACATGTGTCCGCATGATCTGGTCGGCCTGCATTTCCGCGAGCGACATCCGTTCAGCTATCTGAACCCATTTCACCAGTTCATCGGGGAAATCGTCTTTGTGGTGGTTCAGCAGATCGACGCCCCCAGAAGCGAGGTCATTCAAGGCGCCGAACGAAACCGCCGAAATCATGCGGCACCAAAGCTCTCCCAGTTCGAGCGCCGAATAACGGATCCCGATTTCCATGCGCTCCACTGTGGCCCCTGCCTCCTCAAAGGCAAAGCCCGCCTTGTTGACGGTATCGGCAATCCACCGGTCGACTGGAAAGATGCCAAAGTCTTCGGTCAACCCGATGCGCATCCCGCGAACCGATTGCCTAAGGGCGGCGGAAAAGTCCGGCGTATGCATGCTGCTGAACGGATCTTTGGAACTGTAGCCCCCTAGAACCGACATCACCGTTGCAATGTCTTCGACAGTGCGCCCCATGGGCCCCTCGTAGATAAAGGGTGCAGTCGCGCCGAATGCGTTCGGGCGCATTATTGCGGGAACACAGCCAAACGAAGGCTGAAACCCGACAAGGCCGCACCAGGCGGCTGGGATTCGTACAGATCCGCCCCCATCCGATCCTTCGGCAAAGGGGACCATGCCGGAAGCAACCGCGGCGGCCCCGCCGGACGAACCGCCACTGTTGAACTCTAGATTGTACGGATTGCGGGTCGGACCAAACATTAGATTATCTGTTGTGCCGGCAAATCCCAACGTAGCGCTGTTGGTTCTGCCCAGAATGACAGCTCCGGCGTGCTCCACGCGGTCCACAAAGTTGCTCTTGATGTCCCAAACGGAATTTTTTAACGCCCTGACCCCGCCCAGCGTCGACGGCCAGCCGGGCTTAAAGCTGAACAGATCCTTCATTAGCGTCGGCACGCCCGCCAGAGGACCCACTTCGTCGCCGTCGAGCAGACGGCGCTCAATGCGGCGGGCCTGCTCAAGCGCCTCGTCATATCCCTTGAACACGACCACGTTCAGTGCGGGATTATCGCGTTCGATGCGCTCGATCGCACAGGCCGTAACTGCAACCGGCGATACCTGCCCGGATTTCACAAGGGCCGCGGTCTCAATTGCGGTCAGGTTGGCCAGTTCGTCGCAATCCATCTTCCCAATCCTCTCAGCAGACCGAGAACTATCCAGCATTCACGACAAGTAGGCGTCGTGCAGGCGATCGGTCGCATTTACCAGCGCAGCGCAATCGTCGGACAGCACAATCCTACCGCCGCTCATGACATATGCGCAGTTGCCGTATTGCAGTGCCAGATGCGCGAATTGTTCAACAAGCAGAACGCCGAGACCGTCCTCGACGAGTTCCTTGATGATATCGAGCAGCCTGCGGACGATTACCGGCGCAAGGCCGAGTGACATCTCGTCGATCATCAAGACCTTGGGATGCCGAAGAAGGGCACGCGCAATAACCAGCATCTGCTGCTCCCCTCCTGAAAGCATGCCTGCTTTGGTGTTCCGGCGCTTGACCAGTTCTGGGAACCATTCAAAAGCTGGTCCGACCTTGCTTTTTTCGCAGCTTACAAGGAAGTTTTCCTCAACCGACAATTCGGTAAAGATGGTTCTGCCCTGCTCAACATGTCCCAACCCGCTTCGGCTTCTTGACGACCTGCTGGCCTTGGTCATCGTCAGCGACCCAAGAGAGATCTCTCCGCTTTGTATATCGAGTTCGCCGGATATCCCCTCCAGAAGCGTCGTCCGCCCTGCACCGTTTGCCCCGAGCAAAACTGTTATTTCACCCGTCGGGACTGTCATCGATACGTCTTTGACGACCGGCAAGCCTAGCCGCTCGACATTTATGCTCTCAAGAGTCAGCGTCGCTCCACTCCGCATCATGCCGCTCCCAGGTATGCTTCGACAACATTACCCTGGGCCAGGACGACTTCCGGCTTTCCTTCGGCAATTACCTTTCCAAAGTCCAGCACTGTGATCCGATCGCAAACCGAACGGACCATATCCATGTCATGTTCCACAATGAGGACCGAGCAACCGAACAACTCCGGAATTCGGGTGATATGTTTGGCAAGTTGCTCCGACTGTTGCGATGACAGGCCCGCGGCAGGCTCATCAAGCAAAAGGGCTTTGGGTCGCGCAGCCAGATTGGCTGCAACCTCGATAAGCCGTCTCAATCCAATTTCAACATCCTGGATCAATGCCGTTCTTGGAGGACATTCGAGAAAGGCAAGAATTGCGTCTATATCCTCGTTTGAAATGCTGCTTCCCGCCGACAGCCGCATATACTGGCCCACAGTCAGCTCGGGAATAGCGCGACCTTGCTGAAAGGTGCGCCTGATTCCTGCCTTCGCACGCTGGTGCGGGGGTAGTTTGACAAGTTCCCTACCGCCAATCCGCACAACGCCCGCAGCGCCCGGAATGAAACCCGAAACAGCGTCAATTATCGACGATTTGCCGGCGCCGTTTGGCCCGACCAATCCAACGATGGTCCTCGGCTCTATTGTCAAATTGAAATTGTCGACGGCAATCACGCTTCCGTAGTTTACGATCAAGTTGGAGATTTCGAGATCCTCGCCCGCCTCCGGCCCGAACATCCCCTCGCTGGTTTCCCGGATTTCATCAGTGGAGCCGGTGTCCGACATCACTGCACGGGTGCCCGCACGGCGGTTACGCCGCGATTTAAGAGTCTTGCGTAAGCCGCCGGCAAGACTGGACTTTTTGCGCAGGGCGTCAATGGCGCCGACCGCAAATATCACTGCCTCAAGATCGAGCGGCAGGCCGAACCGGCGCAAAAGTTCGGGAACCCCAACTGTCAGAAGGCCGGCAATAAGTGTGCCTTCCCAAAAACGCCCACCCGCAAAAATTGCCAGAGCAAACAAAGACAGGGATGCCAGCGGACTGAAGTTTGACGCCGTAAGAATTCCCAGTTGAGACACAATGAGCCCGCCTACCAGACCCGCAATACCGGCGCTGGCCGAGAAAGCCGTCAGTTTGGAGCCAGCAACCGATACCCCCATGGCGGCTGCCGCGCGTTCTGAATAGCAAATTGCACTCCACATCGCCCCAATACGGGCCTGTGTCAGCATGGACGTTACGAGATATACGATGATCGCGACGCCGACACAGAACGCGAGAAACGCGCGTTCATCCAGCAGCATTTCGGGACGCTGAAACGAGATCATGCTTTCGTTCCCGGGAAAGCCGGTCTTGGTAAAAATTGCGTCCACGGCCACCGCAAAGGTCAGCGTAATCGCCGCGAGATTAAGTCCACGCAACCGAAGTGCGGGCAAGCCGACCAAGAAGCCAACGACTAATCCAGCCGCACCGCCCAGCAACAGTGAAATAACATAAGGAATGCCCGGCGCGTGAATGCCCAGCCACGACACCGTCCATGCACCAATAGCGGCAAACGTCATCTGGCACAGCGATATCAGGCCAGCCTGATCGGTAAGCAGCCCAAGCGAACGCACCATGATCGCCATCAAAACGCCGGTAGTCGCCAAAAACACGAAGTACGACGGTAAGGCGAGAATGGCATAAGTGCCCCCGACCATTCCCGCGACGATAAAAAGTGGGACGTTCCTATCGCGCAGCATCCCAAACCTCCCCACGCTGAGACCATATCAGGATCGCGAGCACTACGATGAAGGGAAGTGCCTGGCGGTAGGGTGCGAGATAATCAACATATGTTGCGAAGGCCTCCAGGACTCCCAGAAATATGCCTCCAAAGAGGGCCATGTATACGTTGCGGAACAACCCGAACAGGGACGCCGCAATCGCGGGAAGAAGAAGCAAACTGAGGATAAGAAAATTGGTGGGACGCGTCGGCATGATGAGCGTGATGCCAAGCGCGGCGATTGCCCCGGTCAATGCCCATACAGAAAGCGAAAGCGTGCCAACCCGGACACCCAGCAACTCAGCGGTTTTTGGCCGTTCGGAAAGCGCGCTTAATTGGATACCAACGCGCGTTCTGCGCTGTGCGGCCTGCAGCGATACCGCGATAATAACGGCAAACAGCAGGCCAATTATGGTCGTGGCTGAGAAGTAGATGCCGGCCAGCTCGAAGCTGAAATTGGTGAACAGTCTTGGCGCCGCCCGCGGGTCATCGCCAAAGACACGTGCACCGACAGCAAGAATTGCCAGCATCAGCACAATGGTGACCGACGATTTCGTCTGAACGTTCGCATCGGCGAACCAACGCACCATGACGCCGCCAACCAGAAGACCCACGCAGGCTCCTGCAGCGATGCCCACCAGTGATGCCCAGGGTTGAGGCAGGCCGATGTCAGCGACCGCCAAACCTACATAAGCGCCAAATACGCCAATCGCGGTCTGAGCGAAATTAAGAACACCAAGTGTTTTGTAGGTAAGCGTGATCCCAATCGCCAGTAAGGCATACGCGCATCCTGGAATCAGCCCTGACAGGAGATAAGAAAGCATACCGTCAATCCCGCTAGAGGCGGTTCTTTCGCCGATACGATCACCATCCGCGAAAGAACCTGGTCGTGAGCTATTTAGGGAGGACCACAAAGTCAGGCGTTACGACTTCCCAGGCTCCGTTTTGGATCTGAACGAACTTCGAAGAGCTGTTCGGCGCATGGGAGGATCCGTCGCCAACCGAATACGGCGTCCCAATCAACGGCGTTTCGTAGCTGTCGAGTTTGCGTAATGCCTCGGACACGGACTCGCGGGTGATTTCCCCTTCAATTGACTTCAACACATCAACAAAAATCGTCGCGGCCAGGTAGCCACCCTGGGAAAAGGATGTCACAGGGACGTTGTTCGCTTTCATCAACTCGTCCCAATCCTCAAGAACCGGCGAGGGCGTCAGAAAAGGCTCGAACTCGGAATTGGCATAGATCCCCTCGCCGCCTTCACCAAGGACTTCGGCAACATTGAGTGTGTAAGCTGGTGTCAGGAAGACCCAGGCAATATCCTTAATGTTCTGTGCGTTGACCGCCTGCATCCAGCTAACGACCTGCGGCTCGATTCCCGGGAAAACGACCGCCTCGCACCCAGCATTTTTTGCCTTTAGAACAAACTGAGTCATATCGTCTGTGTTGCCGACGTTACGCTCATCGATCAGCAAGCCTTTTTTGCTGACGCTGTCATAAAGCGATATCGCCGCTTCCCAGCCCGGCTGTTGCACGGGGTTGCCATTTACAAACGAGCAAACCTTGTCGAAACCCAGGATCTCTGCCGCAAAATACAAAGAGACAGCCTGGCCGGTAAACGGTCCGGTATTCACCGGGGAAATATTCGCTGTCGTGAAGCATGCGGGATCAACACCGGTTCCCTGAATGGAGAAGACATCCTTCGACTGATAGTAGGCCGTGTTTGCAGCGCATTCCAACAAACTCGCAGATCCGACGTTTGCATAAACGCCCTCATTGTCTATCAGGCGCCGGGCAGCCTGCGTTGCAACACCGGGGTCCATCTTGTCGTCTTCTACAAAGTATTCAATCATACGGCCGTTTATGCCGCCTTGCGCATTCACCCGATCAAACACCGCTTTCGCTGCGGCGCTGGCTTCCGGAAAAGTAAACGGACCGGTCAGGGTACTCACTGCACCCACGGGGATGGGGTCGCTGTCTGCCGCATTTGAAGCTGTCGCAAAACCAGCAACCAAACCAATTGCCATCACAGCACCCAGCACTGGAAGTCTTACACTCATATTAAGTTCCTCCGGCGACTATCATCTATCCTCGTCAAGCACCACGCTTGTCCGAGACGTCAAACAAATGTCACGAAGAGAAAATGAAGAGAGAAGCGCCGCCACGCCTAGTGCAAATGCGCACTTGGGTTTTGCAAGATTGCGCAGGCGAACGCGCTACGCGTATCACCTTGCAGGGCGAGAGATAGGGAGCCGACGGCACCTGTGCCTAAATTCGCGTTCATGCGCACCGTCATGCGTGTGATTTGGATAGTGTGCCGATTCTTCTAACAGCCACCGTCGGGCCTCCAAACCCAGCAAACGTTCCCATCCGAGTGAAGTTTGCTTTCGTACCTGCGTTTGAGAAAATCTCGGCCGAAATGTTCTCGCTTCCAGGTTGAGCGAAGAAGTTTGCTGGAATAGATTTCTTATCCTTGGTATGAGCGTGGAGCGGCTTCGGATTTGCGACGTACCGCCCATGTGACCCAAGGACTTTTTCAGTGTTGATTCCATAAGGATTGAGTGAAAGCGAAGCCTCAGGAGGATCGGCAGGAGGCCGTCGGGCCGAACGATGTCTGGGCGATGGATTTTGTCCACGACCAATTGGCGACAGGCAAGAAGCTGCGCATCCTGACCATCGTTAATACCCATTCACGGCTCTGTCCGGCGACCGATCCACGCTTCACCTATCGCGGCGAGGATGTGGTGCAGACCCTGGAACGGGTTTGCGGCCTGATTGGCTATCCGAAGACGATCAGGGTGGACAATGGCAGCGAATTCATCTCCCGTGATCTTGACCTGTGGGCCTATGCAAATGACGTCACGCTCGACTTTTCTCGGCCCGGAAAGCCGACGGACAATGGCTTCATCGAAGCCTTCAACAGCAAGTTCAGGTCGGAATGTCTGAACGCGCATTGGTTCCTGACGCTTGCGGACGCCCGCGAAAAGATGGAGGATTGGCGTAGACACTACAATGAGGATCGGACTCATTCAGCGACCGGGTACAACGTCCCGATCGCGCTGCATAATCACGGTGGCATCCCCAGCCCGTCACCGTGAAAGAAGCCGGAAAACTCCAACCTCCGGCGATCCAAGATTGGGTCTCAGTGCAGTATCACTCTAGCTTCTTCTTAAAGAAAGCGCGGGAGCGTTCTAAAGACAAACTGGTATATTGGGACAGGAAGCAAATGACCTGGATTCACATGCTGACGATTTTTGCGATCGGCATATTTTTCTCTTTGCAGCCCGCAGTCAACGGCACCGTAGCGAAGCTGCTAGGTTCTCCCCTATCTGCAGCCATAGTGTCAGTAACAATTACATGGATCGCCCTAATCTTGATTTATCCATTCTTCGGAGAACCGGTTCGGGCAAGTGGTGTTGTTCGTCTGCCATGGTGGATTGGACTTGGCGGCATCGCCGGTGTGTTAATTGTCCTGGGAGGCGCAACACTCGCCCCGATGACTGGAGCGGCGCTTTTCTTTGTCTGCCTTATCGCCGGTCAACTTATGGGATCGGCACTGATCGATCACATGGGGGCGTTTGGCATGCTGGAACGTCCCATGTCCCTTTTGAGGGTGATCGGACTTATCCTTGTTTTCGCTGGGGTTATGCTCGTTCGATTGGATTAGTTTTCACCTTACCTGACTAATCCCGTCTGTCTCACCCTACCTGCGTCAGCAGCTTGTCGAGGCTGGCCTTGGCGTCGCCGTAGAACATGCGCGTGTTCTCCTTGTAGAACAGCGGGTTCTCGATACCGGAATAGCCGGTGCCCTGGCCGCGCTTGGAGACGAAGACTTGCTTGGCCTTCCAGACTTCCAGGACCGGCATGCCGGCGATCGGAGAGTTCGGGTCTTCCTGGGCGGCCGGATTGACGATGTCATTGGAGCCGATGACGATGACGACGTCCGTTGACGGAAAGTCCTCGTTGATCTCGTCCATTTCCAGAACGATGTCGTAGGGCACCTTGGCTTCGGCGAGCAGCACGTTCATGTGGCCGGGCAGGCGGCCGGCGACCGGGTGGATCGCGAAGCGCACTTCCTTGCCCTTGGCACGCAAGCGCCGTGTCAGTTCGGCGACGTTCTGCTGTGCCTGGGCGACCGCCATGCCATAACCCGGAACGATGATGACGCTGTCGGCATCTTCAAGCGCGGCAATGACGCCGTCGCTGTCGATGGCGATCTGTTCGCCTTCCACTTCCATCGCCGGCCCGGTGGTGTTGCCGAAACCGCCGAGGATGACGGAAATGAACGAGCGGTTCATCGCCTTGCACATGATGTAGGACAGGATCGCACCCGACGAGCCGACCAGCGCGCCGACGACGATCAGGAGATCGTTGCCGAGCGAGAAGCCGATGGCGGCCGCGGCCCAGCCCGAATAGGAGTTCAGCATCGACACCACCACCGGCATGTCGGCGCCGCCGATGCCCATGATCAGGTGATAGCCGATGAAGAAGGCCAGAAGCGTCATCAGGATCAGGGTCCAGATACCCGCATCGTTCACGAACAGGAGGAGCAAGATGATGCTGAGGGCGGCAGCGCCCGCGTTCAGCATGTGTCCGCCCGGCAGTTTTTCCGCCTTGGACGTCAGTTTGCCGGCAAGCTTGCCGAAGGCGACGACCGAGCCGGTGAAGGTGACTGCCCCGATGAAGACGCCGAGGAACACTTCGACCTTCAGGATCGACTGCTCGATCGGGGTCTTGTGCGCCAGGATCGCGGCAAAGCCTTCAAGCGCATGGCGCTCTTCCTCGCTCATGGCCAGTACGTTGCCAAGCTCGATATAGGCGTTGAAGCCGACGAAGACGGCGGCCAGGCCCACCAGCGAGTGCATGGCGGCGACAAGCTGCGGCATTTCGGTCATCTGGACGCGCTGCGCCACGAAATAGCCGATGATGCCGCCGGCGGCGATCAGGATAAGGGACAGGAGCCAGAGGCCCGAGCCAGGCCCGATGAGCGTGGCGACAACCGCCAGGCCCATGCCGGTGATGCCGTACCAGATGGCGCGCTTGGCGCTCTCCTGGCCCGACAGGCCGCCGAGCGACAGGATGAAGAGAACAGCCGCAACAACATAGACGGCAGTCGTGAAACCGAATTCCATCTCTCGGCCTCCCTTAGGATTTCTGGAACATGGCGAGCATGCGCCGGGTAACGAGGAAACCGCCGAAGATGTTGATCCCGGCCATGAAGACGGAGAGCCCTGCAAGCAGGATCACCAGGAACGACCCGGATCCGATCTGCATCAGGGCGCCGAGGATGATGATCGACGAAATTGCGTTGGTGACGGCCATCAAGGGCGTGTGCAGCGAGTGGCTGACATTCCAGATCACCTGGAAGCCGACAAAGACTGCGAGCACGAAGACGATGAAATGCTGCATGAAGCTGGCCGGAGCGACGAGGCCCACCAGCAGCATGACAAGGCCGCCGATGGCAAGCAGCGAGACCTGCTGCTTGGTCTGCGCCTTGAACGCGGCAACTTCCTTTGCACGCTTTTCCTCCGGCGTCAGTTCCTTCGGTTTCTCCTTCGACTTCGCCGCGATCGCCTGCACCTTGGGCGGTGGGGGCGGGAAGGTGATCTCGCCCTCATGCGTCACGGTTGCGCCGCGGATGACGTCGTCTTCCATATTGTGGTTGATCTGACCGTCCTTTTCAGGGGTCAGGTCGGTCAACATGTGGCGGATGTTGGTGGCGTAAAGCGTGGAGGCCTGGGAGGCCATGCGCGACGGGAAGTCGGTATAGCCGACGATGGTGACGCCGTTTTCCGTGACGATCTTCTCGTCCTTGACCGTTCCTTCGGCGTTGCCTCCGCGCTCGGCGGCAAGGTCGACGATCACCGATCCCGGCTTCATCGCCTTGACCATGTCTTCCAGCCACAGCTTCGGTGCATCCCGGTTCGGGATCAGGGCTGTGGTGATGACGATGTCCATCTCTGGCGCGAGTTCGCGGAACTTGGCGAGTTGGGCCTCGCGGAATTCCGGCGAGGAAACGCTGGCATAGCCGCCGGTGGCAGCGCCATCCTGCTGTTCTTCCTCAAAATCCAGATAGACGAATTCGGCGCCCATGGATTCGACCTGCTCGGCCACTTCCGGGCGCACGTCGAAGGCATAGGTGATGGCGCCGAGGGAGGTGGAGGTGCCGATGGCGGCAAGTCCGGCGACACCGGCGCCGACGACCAGCACCTTCGCCGGCGGAACCTTGCCGGCGGCCGTGATCTGGCCGGTGAAGAAGCGGCCGAAATTGTTGCCTGCCTCGATCACGGCACGATAGCCGGCGATGTTTGCCATGGACGACAGCGCATCCATCTTCTGAGCGCGGGAAATACGCGGCACCATTTCCATGGCGATGACGTTGGCACCGGACGCCTTGGCCTTTTCAAGGCCGTCCGCGTTGCCGCCCGGGTTGAAGAAGGAAATCAGGGTCTTGCCCTTGGCAAGGTAGCCCAGTTCCTTGTCTTCCGGCGGGCGCACCTTGGTGATGATGTCGGCTTTCTTCCAGAGGCTGGCCGCGGTCTTGACGATCTCGACACCTGCCTCCTCATAGGCCTGGTCGGAAAATCCCGCCGCGGTTCCAGCGCCGCTCTGAACGAGGCAGTTATAACCGAGCTTCTGCAGCTGTCTGGCGGAATCCGGGGTCATTGCCACACGGTTCTCCCCCGGGAAGGATTCCTTTGGTGTGCCCAGGTACATGAGTGGCCTCAATAGGTTTTGGTTCAGAGATCTGTAAGGGTGCCAAGCGCTCTTTCAGCTGCAAACGAGATTGTTTCGGACAAGGTCGGATGGGCATGGATGGTAAGACCAATGTCTTCCAGATTGGCTCCCATCTCCATTGCAAGCACGCATTCGGCAATCAATTCCCCGGCGTTTGCTCCCACTAGTGTGACGCCGAGCAACCGGAAAGTTCTTGGACAGTAAATGAGCTTAGTGAGCCCCTCGCCACCACCAGACCCGAGATTGCGACCGCTTGCCATCCACGGAAAACTCGTCGATTTGTATTCGACACCCAATTCCTCGGCACGCTTCTGCGTCAGACCAACCCAGGCCAGCTCTGGGTGGGTATACGCGACAGACGGAACAAGCCATGTGTTTAAGGAAACGTCGCGCCCGCACGCAGCTTCCGCAGCAATATGCCCTTGAGCCGTTGCGAAGTGCGCGAGCATAGGCCCTCCCGTCACATCACCGATCGCAAAAATATGAGGTAGATTGGTTCGGCAGCTTGAATCGATGGGTATTTTCCCTCTGTCGCAAACTTCGATGCCCGCTGCTTCTGCGTTCACCGTGTCGCCGTTAGCTCGCCTCCCGATAGCCTGAATGATCGCGTCTGCTTTGAGCTCACCGTTAAAACTGCCTTCGCATCTGAGCGTCAAAGGCCCTTTCGGCGCTTTCACGGAAATGACCTTAGTTAATGTATGAACCGTTATTTTTCGCCCTTCCATGGCGCTTCGCAATATCCGTACAGCCTCGCTATCCGCCCCCGGAGCTATCTGATCCGCCAGTTCGATTACCGTGACTTCCGACCCAAGGGCGGAATAGATCGTCGCCATTTCTAGACCGATGATACCGCCACCTACGATTGCTAGGCGCTTTGGAATTTCTCTCACCTCCAAAGCGGCTGTTGAATCCCAGATGCGATTATCTTCCGGCCATCCCGGCAGACTTACCGGCGTCGATCCAACCGCGATGACGGCTTCGTTGAAAGCCCAATCTTCTCCATCAATATCAAGGTGACGTTCGCCAGTGAAACGCGCCATTCCGCAAATGACATTCACTTTCCGGCGACGTGCAAGCCCAGCCAGTCCACCGGTCAATTGCCCGACGACAGCCTCTTTTTTGGAGCGGAGGGTCTCGAGAGAAATCTTGGGTTTCCCGACGGAAATGCCCCATTCGGAAATGTCGCTTGCCTCACGAATGACTTGCGCCGCGTGAAGTAGAGTTTTCGAGGGGATGCACCCTTCGTTCAGACACACCCCGCCGAGCGTCGCTCGCGGATCGACCAATACGACGTTGCGACCCAGATCTGCTGCTCGAAAAGCGCAGGCATAGCCGCCCGGTCCCGCTCCCAAGACGATAAGATCAGCTTCTTTGGCCATCCCGGCCTCCCTAGATCAACATTTTTCGGGGATCAGCCAGCAGGCCAACGAGATGCGTCATGAACCGTGCCGCATCAGCACCGTTGATCACCCGATGGTCATAGCTCAAATGCAGCGGAAGCACTTGTGTTGGAATAAACTCAGAGCCATTCCAGACAGGCGTCATTTCTGCCTTAGTAATCCCAAGGATGGCGACCTCAGGAGGATTAACGATCGGTGTGAAGGCCTGTCCACCAATCCCACCAAGATTGGTAATACTTATGGAAGCCCCGCTCATTTCTTCGGGCCGGATTTTGCGGTCTTGCGACCTTCCGGCCAGATCCGCTATCTCGCTAGCAATCTGCCAGATCCCTTTCTTGTCCGCATCCCGCACAACTGGCACCATCAGACCATTTAGAGTGTCCACTGCTATGCCGACGTGAACGTATTCTTTCCAGAAAAGGGTCTTTCCGTCGGCCGAAAGTGATGTATTGAACTTCGGAAAGCGTTGCAGGGCATGCGCGACTGATTTCACCTGAAAGGCTAAAGATGTGAGCTTGACATTTCGAGCTTCGGCTTCAGATCGAAGGCTCTTACGGAAATTTTCTATCTCAGTAATGTCAGCCCTGTCATGATGCGTCACCGCCGGAATCTTGCTGTTTGCCGCACTGAGATTGTCCGCAGCAACCTGAGCGAAACGGCTTACCGGCTCTTCTCTAACGGGGCCAAACCGGCTGTGATCGACCTTCCAATAGGAAAGATCTATCGGCTGACTTCCGGCTTTCGCGACGCCTAAGAGATCGTCAGCTGTAATCGTGGTTCGGCCAAGATCATTTGCCAATTTTTCAAGATCGATCCCCTTACGCTGAGCAAGTGCGCGAACTGATGGGGAAGCTGCAGGTTCCATTATTTCCTCCACCCTCACCAGCTGGTTGAAATGTACTGGGTTTCCATAAATTCTAGCATGCCCTCATGGCCACCTTCCCTACCTAGGCCGGACTGCTTAGTGCCGCCAAACGGAGCCGCGGGGTCAGACACGAGCCCTCGATTGAGACCAATCATGCCGTAATCGAGACGCTCGCAAACCTGCAAACCGCGCTTCATATCTTCCGTGAAGACATAGGCGACAAGACCGTATTCGGTGTCATTGGCGCGACGGATGACGTCCTCTTGATCCATAAATGTTTGGATCGCCGCCACAGGCCCGAAGATTTCGTCGTGCACGCAGTCCGCCTGTTCCGATACGTTGGACAACACGGTCGGCGGATAGAAATATCCTCTGCCTTCAGGAATCTCGCCTCCGAGTTCAACCCGCGCACCCTTCGCAACAGCATCAGTGACCAGTGCTGCAACCTTGCTCCTTGTTTCCGAATTGACGAGCGGGCCGACATCGACCGTTTCATCGGAACCGTCACCGACTTTGAGGCGGCTCATTGCCTCGACAAGCCGGCGGGTGAAATCCGCGGCAACGTAGTCATGGACGTAGATACGATTTGCGGCGGTGCAAGCTTCGCCGAGATTGCGCATCTTGGCGAGCATCGCTCCCTCCACCGCCACATCAAGATCGGCATCCCCGAAGACGATCAACGGGGCGTTACCGCCAAGTTCCATGGCCGGTTTCAAAACTTGATCGGCGGCGGAATGCAGGAGCTTGCGTCCGACGGCCGTAGAGCCGGTGAAGGACACCACCCGGACGCGTGGATCGTGCAGTATGTGATCGACCAAGGCGCCGGTTTTCTTAGACGGTAGCACGTTAACTAGACCCGCTGGCACGCCGGCCTCTTCCAAAAGCGGCATCAGCGCCAGCATCGTCAGCGGAGTTTCAGACGCCGGTTTGATGATGACACCGCATCCGGCGGCAAGAGCGGGTGCAATCTTTCGAGTACCCATCGCCGCTGGATAGTTCCAGGGCGTTACAAGAACGGCGAGACCAGCAGGTTTGTGCTGCACCATGATGCGCGCACCTGATGCTGGTGCATGAGTAAGAAGACCGTCCGCACGGACAGCCTCTTCTGCAAACCAGCGGAAGAATTCTGCTGCGTAGGCCGCCTCGCCCATCGCGTCGCCTCTAGCCTTGCCATTTTCGAGTGTGATCAGCTTTGCAAAATCCTCGAGCCGAGCAGTGAAGAGTTCCCAGGCCTTTCGCAGTACTTCGGATCGTTCGCGCGGGGATCTCGCGGCCCACTCCTTCATAGCGTTTTCAGCTGCATCTAGCGCCGCATTAGCATCTTCAATATCTGCTGAGGCAACCGATGCAATTACTTCTTCGGTAGCAGGATTGATAACATCGAAGCGCAATCCTGCAGCTCCATCGCGCCAAGTCCCGTCGATGTAGAGATTGGTGTAATCCATGATAGTCTCCATGGTTTCAAAGCAAGTGGCGAAGTGGCTGCTTCATCCGACCTGCGAAATTGGATAGAAGATCAATGGCTGATTTGGCGGCCAGTTGATGGTCAGCACATTCCAGCGTCAGGCTAAGTCCCTTGTCGCGTGGCAATAACGTGAGCACCGGACATTCCTCGGTACCGAGTTGAACCGACCGCAATTGGCTGGCACGCAGGTCGCGCACACGTAGATCGGCCTTCTCGGCTGAATCCGTGACCGAAACCTCTTCGAGCCCGGCAGTCGGGACGAGGTACGACATTTCGCCAAACGTTGTTTCGACGACAACGGTTGCGGGGAGCTTACCGAGGCTGGCTCCAGCGAGTCCTGCGATCAGGGCCATTGGATCCTGCAAACCGGCCTGAGCCGCCGCCCAGGTCGCAAATTCGGCGAATCCATCCTGATCGAGCTCGGCACAAAGATAACGGGTCGCAGAAGTCGTCGTTGACGTAGACTCATCGATGGCAGACATCTTGAACGTTTCCACGTCCTTGGCATGGAAAGGCTGTGAAAGACCAGCCTTCACGAGCTGATGTAAATCCACACCGCGCTCAGTCGCCAGGCGACGTGCCTTGGGGGAGGCAAGGATCTTGCCGTCACTGCGGAAGGGAAGTGCAGTGGGCGCAAGCGCCGGTTTTGTTGCACCTGTCTCCGAAGGCTTTGCCGGTTCTGGTTCCGACATCGTCGTCTTCATCAAGGGAGAAGATGTTCCGACTTCCTTGTCTTTAGCACCCACTGTCCTTGGATTGACAGGCTTTGTCGCACTAATGATCGCGATCGTATCCCCGACAGGAATTTCGTCGCCGGCTTCAGCGAGAAGCGCGGCGATGAAGCCGTCCTGACCTGCGTTGACTTCCATAGTGCTCTTGTCGGTCTCAACCTCGAACAGGACATCGTCGGCTGTGACCTCATCGCCGGGCTGCTTCAGCCAGGCGATCAGGAGTCCAGTATCCTGGGCCATCCCGAGAGAAGGCATAATCACCTTGTGGCCATCAATCACCATTGAACCGGATGTTGAGACGACTTCATCACTAGCCGTATTCTTTAGCCTGGCCTCGCTAGCGCCATTTTGCGTCTCCGAAATAAGAGCAATGACTTTGCCGACGGGTATTTCGCTACCAGCCTCGCCGGTCACATTCGTCAGGAAGCCTTCAGCCTGAGCCTCGACTTCCATGGCGGCCTTGTCCGTCTCGACCTCGAAGAGCACATCACCCGCGGCGACTGCTTCCCCGGGTTTCTTGTGCCAGGCCAGGAGAAGGCCGGTGTCCTGGGCCATGCCGAGCGCGGGCATGATGACTTCATGCGGCATGGACCAACTCCCCGCGGCAGATCCTGCGCGCATTTTCTACTACGCCCTCCACCGTCGGCACGGTGATGTCTTCCAGCGCCGGCGAGAACGGCACCGGCACGTCCATCGCGCCCATGCGTATCACCGGTGCGTCCAGGTGATAGAAGGCCTTTTCACTGATCCGGGCCGCGATTTCCGCCGTGACGCCGTAGCTCTGATGGCCCTCGTCGATGACAATGGCGCGCGAGGTTTTGCGCACCGAGGCCAGGATTGTCTCCTCGTCCAGCGGCACGATGGTGCGCGGGTCGACGATTTCGGCGCTGATACCTTCCTTAGCGAGGATTTTGGCCGCCTTCTCTGCCACCTGCACCATGGAGGACGTCGCCACCAAGGTAACGTCCCGGCCTTCCCGCTTGACATGCGCCACGCCGAAGGGGATCAGGTATTCCTCTTCCGGCACAGGCGCCTTGTCGTTGTACATCAACTTGTCTTCGAAGATGACGACCGGGTTGTTGTCCCGGATCGCGGTCTTCAGGAGCCCCTTGGCCTCATAGGCCGAGGACGGCATCGCCACCTTCAGACCCGGAATATGGGCGACCAGCGCCTGCAGCGACTGGCTGTGCTGGGCGGCGGAACGCCGGGTCGCACCCATGTTGGTTCGAAGCACCAGCGGCACGGACAGCTTGCCGCCGGACATGTAGTGGGTCTTGGCCGCCTGGTTGCACAGCTGGTCCATGACCAGATAGAGAAAGTCGCCGAACATCAGGTCCACGATGGGCCTCAGGCCGGTCATCGCCGCACCAACCGCAATTCCCATGAAGCCGGGTTCGGAAATCGGCGTGTCAATGATCCGCTCCGTGCCGAATTCCTCGACCAGACCAGAGAGGACCTTAAAGGGGGTGCCGGCCTCGGCAACATCCTCGCCGAGAAGAACGATCGTCGGATCGCGGCGCATTTCCTCCGCGATGGCCTCGTTGACGGCCTTGGACAGGGTGATTTCACGTGTCATGGTGTCTCTCCTCAGGCAACAGCGTCGGCATAGACATGCATGTCGACTTCGCGCTGATCCGGATATTTTGCGTCCAGCGCATAGGAGACGGCAGCCTCGGCGTCCGCCGCGATTTCCTTGTCGATGGCGACCAGCTCGTCGGCGGTCATGATCTTCTGGTCGATCAGCCACTTGCCGAAATTGGTGATCGGATCCCGGACCTTCTTCCACTCCGCTTCCTCGTCCTTGGTGCGGTAATAGTCGCGGTTGATGTCGCCGACGTGGTGGCCGTGATAGCGGTAGGTGTCGAGTTCGATGAAGAAGGGACCTTCGCCTTTGCGGCAGCGGGCGGCCAGCTCTCCGGCCAGCTTGTTCACCGCCAGGACATCCTGACCGTCGACCTTGAAGCTCTCGATGCCGAATGCTTCGGCGCGGGCGGTCAGCGATCCGGCGGCTATTTCTTCGGTCTTTGTGTACTCGCTGTAGCCGTTGTTCTCGCAGGCATAGATCACCGGCAGTTTCCAGAGCGCGGCCATGTTCATGACCTCGTACCAGAGCCCCTGTGCCGTCGCGCCGTCGCCAAAGAAGCAGACGGTGACATGCCCCGTGCCCAGGCGCTTGGCGGTCAGAGCGGATCCGGTGGCAATGCCCATCGAGCCGCCCACAATGGCGTTGGCGCCCAGATTACCGTTGGCCTGGTCGGCGATGTGCATGGAGCCGCCCTTGCCCCGGCAATAGCCCTCTTCCTTGCCGAGCAGCTCGCAGAACATTTCCTTGAAGTTGGCACCCTTGGCGACGCAGTGGCCATGGCCCCGGTGGGTGGAAGTGATTTTGTCCTCGGCCGTCAGCGCCTCGCAGATGCCCACGGCAACCGCCTCCTGGCCGGAATACATGTGCGTGAGACCGGGCATCTTGGCCGAAAGATACAGTTGATTGGCGTTGTCCTCGAAGGCACGGATACGCACCATCTGCCGGTACATGCGTAGATAGTTCTCCGTGTTGTGCTTAGTCTTCGCTTTTGCAGCACTCATGTCTCTATCCTTGAAACTCTTCATCCGCGGAACAGGCCCGGCCTGCCTCGAGGCCAGGCTGTTTCGGCACTTCAGTACCGGTTGGCGATCGGAAGCTCTTCGGCCGGGAACAGGCTGATAACCTCGACACCGGTGTCGGTGACGACCACCTCTTCCTCGATGCGGGCCGCCGAATAGCCGTCGGCTGCCGGACAATAGGTTTCCAGCGCGAAGACCATGCCGGTCTTGATCTCCATCGGATGCTCGAGGGAAATTGCGCGTGAAATGATCGGTCGCTCGTGCAGGGCTAGGCCGAGGCCGTGGCCGAATTGAAGGCCGAAGGCCGCTTCCTCGCTCGGGAAACCGAATTCTTCGGCCTTCGGCCAGACTTCCGCGACCTTGTCAGTGGAGACACCCGGCTTGATCATCGAGATCGACGCGTCGATCCACTCGCGCGCCTTCACATAAGCATCGCGTTGTGCGGGCGTGGCACGGCCGATGTTGAAGGTACGGTAGTAGCAGGTCCGGTAGCCTTGGTAGGACTGCAGGATGTCGAAGAAGGCCTGGTCTCCGGGCCGGAAATAGCGGTCGGTGAAATTGTGCGGATGCGGATTGCAGCGCTCGCCGGAGATCGCGTTGATCGCTTCGACATCGTCCGAGCCCATTTCATAGAGCATCTTGTTGGACAGGGCGACGATGTCATTTTCGCGAACGCCCGGTTTCAGCTCCTCGTAAATCATGTGGTAGACGCCATCGACCATGGCTGCTGCCTGGGTCAGCAGCTGGATCTCGTCCCAGTTCTTGATCTCTCGTGCCGCCAGCATGATTTGCTGCCCGTCGATGACGTTCAGGCCTTCTTCCTGCAGTGCATGGAACATGGCCGTCTCCGCGTAGTCGACACCGACCGGCATGTCCGCCATGCCGGCATCCCGGATCAGGCCGGCGATCTCCCTTGCATATTTGCGCATCAGGCCGAATTCCGGTGGGATCGTGCCGCGCATGCCGACGACGCCGGCAAGGCAGTGATCCGGTTCCAACCAGTCGGAAAATTTCTTGTGGTGATAGGCAGCTGAGCCGAAGTCCCAGACATAGGGCGAGTCGTCGCCGGTCAGCAGGCAGAAGCGGCACATCTTGTCCCGCTCCCACTCGCCGATCTTAGTGGCCGAGACGTAGCGGATGTTGTTGACATCGAAGAGCAGCAGCGTGCCCGCCGGCGAGGCCTTCAGGGCTTCCCGGGTGCGTGACAACCGGTAGCGACGCAGCCGGTCGTGATCGATTCGGCGTTCGAAGTCTACCGAGGTGTGGCCCCAGGCGGGCAACCGGTTTTCCCACCTCCAGTTCGGATCAAGGTCCTGGGGTGTCAGTACGTTGGGCGTCAAAGCGCGAGACATAGGCATAACTCCTCCGTTCCCGCCCCCTTTTCCATCGGAGGCGAAGCGATTAAGTGAAATTTTTCCAGATCTTAGATCTTGCTTCTCAAGTGGGGATACTTCTCCGTCAAGAGCGACCCTTCGTAGTATGTGGGCCTGAATGCGGGCGTCGATTTGATCGATTCAAGCCATTGCGCAACTTCAGGATGGTCGAGCCATTGCTTATCGAGACCGATATCTTCCATCCTTACGATGACAGGCATTATCGCAATGTCTGGCAAGGTGATTTGGCTCCCCATGATCCAGGGCCCCCCGCTTGCGCGCAGCCAGCCGGCAAGTCTGTGAACTCCGCGCTGCAGCCTTGCAAGTGCCTCATCCATTTCCTGTTCCGGAAATCCTGTGCGGCCCATCTTCAATAGGAATTCCCGCCTGAGAGGCTTCGAGTCCGCAAGTGCCTGGAATTCCTCTTGTGTCATCTCCTTGAAATGAGGCAGGAATGCAAGATTGTAGCTCGGTATCCGTATTGCAGGGGTAGGCACTTCGTCGATATACCGCAGCATTGAGCGCATTTGGGCCCGCGCAACCGGACCTTCAGGAACCAATGGAGGGGCGGCCGATATCTCGTCGAGATACTCCATGATGACGGCGCTATCTGTAACAACGTGATCGCCGTGCACCAGTGTCGGGACAACTCCGTTTGGATTGATCTGCAGGTATTCAGGGCGAAGCTGGTCACCAGCAAAAAGGTCCAACCGGTATTCGTCGAAATCCAGCCCCTTTGCGTGCAGCGTATAACGGACGCGCTGCGAGCAGGTGGATTGGGGAGCGTTGTGAAGAGCGAAATTCATGGCCGGTCAATCCCAATTCAAGATACGGGGCAGCCGGTGTTTCTTCGCAAGAGTCCCGACGATTCCAAGGGGAAAGAACATGAGTGCCAAGGCCATGACCAGACCAGTCGCAAGGATGTTGATCTCGGAAGCCCCAAGAGTGGCCACAAAGAATTCGTTGAAGGCGACGATCAGCACCGCGCCGATCACTGGACCCGCAATTGTCCCTTTACCACCGAGGATGCACATCAGCACCATGTTCACGGAGACGAGAATGATCAGATAGATGTTAGGTCGGATGTAGGTCAGATACTCACCCCAAACCGCGCCGGCCATCGCAACGAAGAAAGCCGACAGAGCAAAGGCCAGAGCCTTGTAGAGGCGTGTATTGATCCCGGCACTTTCTGCCTTGATTTCATCCGCAGCAATGGCCCTCAGTCCGAGGCCGAATTTGGAATGCTTGATCTTGTAGGCAACGAAGGTTGTTACCGCAGCCATTGCGATGAAGGCATAGTAATAGGGCAGTTTAGCCCATTGGACCGGCAAGTCTGTAGCAGGAAGGGCCAAACCAGCCGCTCCGCCGACAAAGTGCCAGTTATCAAACAAGATCCGCGCGATCATCACGAGCGCAAGCGACGAGATGATGAAGGAGGGACCCCGCACCTTTAGAGTGATCTTGCCGATCACGAAACCTAGGAGAGCTGCAACAAGCCCTGCGAAGGGTGCCAGGATGATCGTCGAGATCCCGTAACGGGCAAAAATCATTCCAGCAAAATAGCCACCTATCGCGAAGAAAACATTGTGTCCTAGCGAGACGTAGCCGGCAAAACCGCCAAGGATGTTCCAACCCGATGCCATCACAACATTGCACGCGGTGAACAGTACAAGATGAAGCATATAGTTGTAGTTGCCGGAGAACTGTGCCAGCGGCAGAGCTAGCAAGGCGCAAAGTAAAACTAACGGGAACCAGACCGCACGTGTCTTGTCGGCCTTGGCTGCAAGCTTTTCGTTATGCGCTTTGCGCGCTGCGAGTACTTCAGTTGTTGATTGAACAGTAGTCATGATCAAGCCAGCTCCGGTTTTTCACCAAAGAGTCCCTGTGGTCTGACCAGCAGAATGAGGAACAATGCGACGAAGAATGTCAGTGTCGACCAGGTCGCCCCGACATAGGCGCCGACGAATGCAGCAATCACTGACAGCATGAGAGACGCGACGACTGTCCCCAAGATGGATCCCATGCCTCCCAGCACGACCAAGGACATCAAAATCGCAATCCATTCCCAGTGTTTTGCAGGGAAAAACGAGAACACAAAGGAGACCAACGCTCCGGCAGCGCCTGCGAGGCCAATTCCAATCGCAAAACTCACAATTCCTACCAAGTTCACGTTAACTCCCAGCAGTTCAGCGGCTGACCGGTTCTGCGTTGTCGCCCTGATTGCGTTTCCGAATTTCGAATATTTCAGGAAAAGTGCGAGAGCCGAGATGATCGCGGCCGAAACAAGCCCGGCATATAGTTGTCCGGTCGGAATAAAGATGTCACCAAGGAAGATGGCGTCGGTAGCATAAGCCGGAGACGTTACCCGTTGCGTGTTCGTGAAGAGACCGCCAAGCGCCCCTTCCACAATCATGGCGAGGGCAAAGGTCAGCAGAACTGTCATCTCAGAATATTTTGCCGACCGCGCTTCCCTTTCGAAGACAAACTTATAAAGCACAACGCCAATGCCGGCCATTATGACTGTTGCCACGGGAAGCATAAGCAACGGGTCTGCGCCAAGGAGTTTGAACCCCCAGTAGGCAACATATGCGCCGGCTATAATTAGGGACGGGTGCGCAAGATTTACGATACGCATGACACCGAAAACCAGAGAAAGACCGGCGCCCATCAATGAAAACACGCCGCCAAGTGCCAAGCCAAGAATGAGTACTTGGATTATTTGAGACATGGTCTACTCCTATGCTGCCTTGGTTGCGCCAAGATACAATTCCTGAATGCGAGGATCCGCCAGCACTTCAGATGCAGGACCTTCGAAAAGCGTTTGCCCGAGATCCAGCACGATGCCCCAGTCGGAGTATTTGAGGCCCATGAGTGCATTCTGCTCGACGAGCAGAATTGTAATCCCCTGCTCGGCCATCATTTTCATGATGTCGAACATTTCCTGGACAACCTTCGGGGCGAGCCCGAGGGAGGGTTCGTCCAGCATGACAATTTCAGGATTGACGATCATGGTCCGCGCCATCGCAAGGGTCTGCTGTTGACCGCCGGACATGGTGCCCGCCAATTGTTCAGACCGCTCGTTGAGAATGGGAAAGCGTTCCATGATCTTGTCGATGCGCCGGTCCACCAGGGATTTGTCGTCTAGGATATAGCCGCCCATCCTGAGGTTCTCTCTGACCGTCATCTTGGGAAAGAGCGCACGCTCCTGTGGAACGAAGGCAATGCCGCGGCGCATGATCTGATCCGGGCGCAACCCATTCAAACGCTCACCTTTGAACCGAACTTCTCCCTTGCGGATATGCAGCATTCCACAGATCGACTTGAGCAGCGTCGATTTTCCAGCACCGTTCGGGCCGATGATGCAATGGACTTTTCCGGGTTCTACGGTCATTCTCGCACCATCGAGAATGGCAGGTCCGTCGCCGTAGCCCGCAGTGATGTCTTCTACGTTCAACAGATCGGTCATCAGGCTGCCTCGTCAGTCAGAACACCACCAAGATAGGCATCAAGCACCTGCGGATCCTGACGAACCTCTTCAGGTGTGCCGTCCGCAATGACAGTCCCTTGCGCCATCACCACGACCCGATGCGACAGGCGCATTATTAGGTCCATGTTGTGTTCGACAATTAGGACGGTGAGCCCCTTTTCGTTGAGCGCCTTGATGTGACCGATGATTTCTTCCAGCAGCGTCGGATTAACTCCACCTGCGGGCTCATCGAGTAAAATTATCTTGGGATCGCTCATCAGAAGCGCTGCGAGGTCCATTAGCTTTTTTTGGCCATAAGACAGGTTCCCACCGTCTTCAAACGCGATACGCGTGATACCAAGGAAGTCGAGCAGCCCCATTGCCTTGTCGACTTCTTCTCTGGACATCGCAGGCCTGAGCATGTCCTGCCAGCTTTTGAGTTTCGACTGGCAAATGATGTTTTCAAGAACCGTCATGTCCGAAAGGTTGCGGGAAATCTGAAAGGTACGGGACAATCCCAATCGGGTGATCTGATGTGGCCGCAGGTCGTCGATCCGCTTGTTCTCTAACCAGACTTCTCCACCCGTTGGGATCATCGTTCGGCTAATGCAGTTGAAAGCGGTCGTTTTGCCGGCGCCGTTCGGGCCTATCAGCGCCGTGATCGATCCTTCTTCGACTTCGAAGGTGCAGTCGTTTACGGCGCGAATACCGCCAAAATGTTTGCTTAGGCCTTTGACCTTCAACATTTTTCTTCTCCCTGGTGGCTGCCGGGCCACAAAGGGCCCGGCTTCTTCTAAGCGTTAGAAAGAGCCTTTCGGATAGGTCATCTTTTCCACGCCGTCGAACGCACCAACCGGGTAGACGAACTGCAACTTGTCACCGTTCCACTGGGTCATGATGAAAGGTTTGTTCGCGGGTAGACCACGCTCATCCCAGTTGAAATTTCCAAGCACCGTTTTCACGGGGTCGGCTGCGGTACGAGCGGACAGCCAATCGCCCATTGCCTTGTTGTCGGTCGAGTCGGCTCCGGCAATGGCCTGCTCGATCCCCTGGCAAACCGCGAACGGAATTGCGCTGTCCTCGTCCGGAATTTCGCCGTATGCCTCCTGGAAGGTTGTCACGAAGTCACTGTTGGAGAACGGCTGGCCTCCGAGGACCGACTTGAAGTCGACGTCCTTGTGCCATGAAGTATGGATCAGGACGCCGTCGCCGGCCTCTCCCGTCCCCTCATGAAATTCAGCCTGCGTGCCTTGGGAAAAGTAGACGAGCTTTGGGGTTGCATGCACTGTCTTCAGTGCGCGCGTGAGCTGTACAGCTTCTTCAGCGGAAGCGGTCAGTCCGATAATAAGTTCGGCGCCGGACCGCTTGATCGAATTCGCAAGGTTTAGCCAGTCATTGAAACCCTCTTCAGGCCACTTCTGTGTGAAAACGGTCTCGATACCAAGGTCTGCGAGATAGCCGGGCGCAAGGTCGGCGACGAGACTGCCGTCTGCGGGGTTGGTGACCTGTTGCCCCAGAAGCCCCGCCTCGACGGCATTTGCAAAGAAGTCGTCAGCTGCCACGACTGCAGCGGTTTTCGGGCCCTCCCCTTCCGGGATCAGATCCTTGATCACACCTTCAAGAGACGCTCCAACGTATTCAGCAGCATTAGGCTGAAAATAGAAGATGTTGTCGTGACCTTGAGTGTAGATTCGCAACGCACCACCTGCCGGCAGTGCATGAACAAAGCCGTTCTTTGCAAGGATGTTCGCGACAGGAAAGCTCAAGCGGGACGAAAAAGTACCGTAGACGGCTTCAACTCCATCGACATTGATGAAGCGTTCGTACTGATTGATAGCGGTTGCCGTGTCCGACCGGTTGTCGGAAACAATCAGCTCGACTTCGCGACCCAGGATGCCACCACGCTTGTTGATCAGGTCCACGCACAGTTCGTACCCCTGTTTGTGCTTTTGACCTGCGATCGAAAAGCCGCCGGTAAGAGGCAGTGACGCCCCAATCTTTAAGGTCTCGGCATGGCCTATGGCGGTGGATAGCAACAACGCGGCAGCAGCGCCAAAAAACAGATGTTTCATCTCAATCCTCCCAGATTGCAAATTTCCAACTCATCCAAAGCATGAGGAAATGTGTCCCCGTTCTTCCGGGGACACACCGGTAGCGGTCACTCCGCAGCGACTGCGGGGATTTCCAGACCAGTCGGCACCGGGACATTTTCGCTCTTCAGCGTCATCCCGGCAGAAAGCGCTACCGTTTCCAGGATTGCGGCAAAGTCTTCTGCCAGATACGCTTGCGGATCGTCCCGAAGCATGGCGGCGCCGAAATGAGCTTGAAATGCTTCGCGCGTGGTCGCAGTAACCGGCATTGAAACGCCCAGCTTTCTTGCCGAAGCGAGCCCAAGATCCAGGTCCTTACGCATTAGCTCGGGAGTAAAAGTAGTCGTCCAGTCCAGGTTGACGAAGGCGTTCGCCTTGTACTGGGTGAAGATCGAACCCATGACCGAATTGTTCATGAAATCGAGGAACGCGCTACGCGGAACGCCGGCCTTTTCACACAGCACCGTGATTTCAGCCAGGTTCTGCGTTACCACGCCCAGAAAGACGTTATGAGCGATCTTGCAGATGCGGGAAAGCTCTCCATCACCGACGTAACTCACCCCCCTGCCTGCGATAGCCGAAATGAGATGCTCGACCGCGTCGAAAGCCTTACGCGGGCCGGATGCAACTGCGCTGAGCTTACCCGCACGAACGCATTTCCCGTTGCCGCTCACCGGGGAGGCGACGAGTTGAGCGCCCTTGGCAGCAAGCCGTTCACGGAAATCAGCCGATTGTTCAACGGCAATGGAAGAACAATCAACGAAAATGCCGGGCACACCGTCACCGGACAGGACTCCGTTCTCGCCGAAATAGACCTGCTCAACGTCTGCGCCGGTCGAAACCATTGTGAAGACCACATCGCATCCCGCAAGATCGCCCGGTGCATCGACAAGCGTTGCTCCGAGCTTTTCCAGGGGCTCGGCTTTTGACCGTGTCCGATTCCAGACATGAACGTCGTTACCAGCCTTTACAAGGCGTTCAGCCATGGGATACCCCATGCGGCCCATACCGATCCACCCAACTCTAAGTGCAGTCAATGTCCCTCTCCTTACCTTCACGGTTTTGGACCCCACGTCCCAGGTTGGGCCGCTGACGATCCTGATTAGATCTCTGCAAACGTTTGCAATTCAGGGCAAATAGAGAGTCTGTCAACAACCCTCCAACTCGCAAGACGTTTGGCTCGCTTCCCGCCTCTGGCCGACTTCACAAATCTAATGCAATCGTTTGTTTACACGTTTGTGCCACGATGAAAATTTCAGGTCAAGCATTTTCTACAAACGTTTGCAGAGACGCATTTCTTGATATATTCACAAAGACGTCTATCACAGCAGACATTACCCAGACCCAGGCGATTCAAAACACAGAGGCGAGATGAAGAAGCGCGTTACTCTCAAAGATGTAGCCCACGCCGCCGGAGTGCACACATCGACGGTCTCAAGAGCCCTGGATCACAATGCCAGCGCACTTGTGGCGCGCGAAGTTTCTGACCGCATTAAGAAACTCGCCAAGGAAATGGGATACCGCCCCAACCGCATGGCGGCAGGACTACGCACAAGCCGATCGATGTCTGTGGGTATCATGATACCCGACATAACGAACATGCTCTTTGCTCCGATTGTCCGCGGCATCAGCTCGGCACTGGAGCCGGCAGGATATTCCTCTATTCTAGTCAATACTGACAATATACCCGATCAAGAAAAAAAGATGATCGAGGTGCTCATCGAACGCGGTGTGGATGGCATCATCAATGGAGCCACGTATCGAGACGAGCCGGAAATTGAAGAACTCCTCGAATCCGGCCCGCCATTCGTTACCCTGAACAGGCGCATCGAAAAATCGCCTTATCCATACGTCATTTCCGACGACGAGTTTGGAATACAGCAGGTGGTAGCTCATCTCCATGACCTTGGGCACAGACGCATTTGTCATCTGGCTGGACCTCAGAACCTGTCGACGGGCAAAATCCGCCTTGAAACCTTCGTCGCGCAATGTCACTTGCACGGCCTGGAGCATTCCGCGGATACCTACGCAATTGCAAGCGCTTACAATGAGTCGGAGGGCGAGCGATGCGTGAGCCAACTGCTTTCCTCCTCGCCCAGTTTCACGGCCATTGTCTGCGCCAACGACCGGCTGGCACTTGGCGCTTACACCGAGATTCGCAGACGTGGGCTCGTCGTGCCGGATGATATATCGGTGACGGGATACAACGATCACGCAATCCTGGAGATGATCCCCCCCAGGCTGACAACTGTTCGTGTCCCCAAGTTTGATGCGGGGCGCGTTTGCGGTGAAGTGATGCTGCGCCTGATGAAGGGCGAGAGTCTGGGCGCCGTCGGTACCATACTTCCTGTCAAACTGATTGTCAGAGACAGCACCTGTCCGCCGAAGACCTGATTGTCAGCAGGCTCTGACCGTAAATGCGATATGCCATTTGGCCGAATACGCTGGATCCGGGCACCCGCCAAGAGTGAACAGTCATCCAGGACGCCTCGTCCCAAAGAACCGCTACGACCAAAATCCACATTTTTCTTGCAAACGTTTGTAGTTCCTTTTATGCCATGAATTGATGCTGCGCGGCGAGAAGCTCGCGCGTGAAATTGCAATCGTTTGCAGGGAGAGTATTGTGAAGGAATCCGGCACCTGGAACAGCGCGCAAGGAATTTCCAAACTGGGCATTTCCGCGGGACGCGTTCGCTATAACGCTGGTGAAAGCGAATTGATCGAGGCCGCGCTCCGCAACAAAGAAGCAATGCTGAGCCGGGACGGCGCCGTCGCCGTAGAGACTGGGAAATTCACCGGCAGGTCACCCAAAGACAAATACATCGTCAGAGAGCCGTCTACGGAACGGGAAATCTGGTGGGGGGGAAACAACGCTTTGTCGCCCGGCCAATTTGAGGTGCTCAAAGGGGATATCTTCAGCTTTCTCTCCGGCAAGGAACTTGACGTCCAGGACTTGGAATGCAGCGCGGACCCGCTGCATCGGGTCAATGTGAGATTGATTGCGCAATACAGCTGGCACGCTCTCTTTCTTCGACATCTGCTGCGTCGACCATCACGCGACGAGCTTAAGACGTACATACCTGAGTTTACCATTGTGAATGCTCCCGGCTTTCACGCGGATCCGGAAAAGCACGGCACAAATTCGGAAACCGTAATAGCACTTTCCTTCGATCAAAAGCTCGTATTGATCGCCGGAACAGAATACGCGGGCGAAAACAAGAAGTCCGCCTTCACGATCCTCAACCACATCTTTCCGGATCGAGGAATTCTGCCGATGCATTGCTCGGCGAACCACGCGCCTGGGGATGAAAGTGACACGGCAATCTTCTTCGGTCTCTCAGGAACAGGAAAGACAACGCTTTCTACAGAGCCTTCCCGCGTTCTGATTGGTGACGATGAACATGGATGGTCCAACGACGGCGTCTTCAATTTTGAAGGAGGCTGCTATGCGAAGACAATCAATCTGTCGCGCGAAGCTGAGCCGGAAATCTGGAAGGCGACTCACGCGTTCGGCACCGTATTGGAAAACGTTGTCCTGGATCCTGAAAGTCGATCATTGGTTCTTGATGACGCTAGCCTGACGGAAAACACTCGTGCGGCCTACCCACTGACCTATATGGCGAATACCTCAAGACGGGCGACAGGAGGAACACCACGGAACGTGTTTCTCCTGACTTGCGATGCTTTTGGGGTCACTCCCCCGATTTGCCGTCTGACTCCCGCCCAAGCTGAAACGATTTTCTTGCTTGGCTTCACCTCGAAGGTCGCCGGCACAGAACGGGGTGTCACCAGCCCAACCCCAACATTTTCAACATGCTTCGCTGCTCCCTTTATTACGAGACATCCAGAAGTCTACGGAGCTATGTTCGCTGAGAGGCTCCAAGCTAGCGGCGCGAATGTATGGTTGCTCAATACAGGTTGGACTGGAGGAGACGCTTCAACAGGAAAAAGAATGCCCATAAGCATCACCCGGGCGCTGCTGCAAGCCGCGCTCGCCGGAGAACTTGATGCTGTCAGCCACCGCACCGACCCGGTTTGGGAGCTAGAAGTTCCTGCAACCGGGCCTGACGAGGCGATCGCTTACCTCGACCCCAAAGAGACTTGGCGCGATAAAGCAGGCTTTGACGCTGCTGCGGGAACACTTAGAGCTATTCTAAGCAATCAAATCAAACGTTTAGGCATAAGAAACAACCTACCTGCGTTCCGGCAGACGCAGCTGGCGGGCTAGACCCGCCTTCTTTGTCCTTTGATTTTTCGGAGACTTGAAATGGAAAAACTCGCGAATATCACCGCACAGGAAGCTCTAGATTATCACGCCTATCCCGTTCCCGGGAAAATTGACATTTCCTCGCCCAAAACACTCGCAACGTTGCGAGATCTTGCCCTCGCTTATAGCCCTGGCGTTGCTGAACCAGTGAAGAAAATCGCGGAAGATCCACTTCAGGCATATCGCTACACATCAAAGGGGAACCTGGTCGCGATCATTTCAAACGGAACTGCCATATTAGGGCTAGGGAATCTCGGCGCCCTGGCAAGCAAACCTGTGATGGAGGGAAAGTCAAACCTCTTCAAAATGTTTTCGAATATTAACGCTATCGATATCGAACTAGATACCGAAGATCCGGAAGATTTTATACGTGCTGTCAAGCTAATGGAGCCGACCTTCGGCGCCATAAAACTTGAAGATATCAAAGCACCAGAATGCTTCATAATAGAGGAGCGACTCCGGGATGAGTTGGACATCCCGGTCTTTCATGACGACCAGCACGGGACAGCGGTAATCTGTGCCGCCGGGTTGATCAACGCGCTAAAGCTGGTCGACAAGAAAATTGAAGATTGCAAGATTGTGATGAATGGAGCCGGAGCGGCTGGCATTGCTTGCATAGACCTAATCAAGTCTCTCGGTGCGAAGCCCGAGAATTGTATCGTCTGCGATAGCCGAGGGGTCATATCTAGAAATCGGAAAGAAGGCATGAACCGCTGGAAAGAGCGGCATGCAGTAGAGACTGAACTTGTGACGCTCACCGACGCACTTTCAGGCGCGGATGTCTTCCTTGGGGTTTCTGTAAAGGGCGCACTCACCGAGAAAATGCTGCGCTCCATGGCTCGCGACCCCATAATCTTCGCGATGGCAAATCCGGATCCGGAAATAACGCCTGAAGAGGCCAAACGCATTCGAGATGACGTCATAATCGCGACCGGCCGCTCGGATTACCCCAACCAAATCAACAACGTATTATGTTTTCCATATATTTTCCGCGGAGCCTTGGACATCAGAGCCCGCAAAATCAACGAGGAAATGAAACTTGCGTGTGCAATGGCATTGGCCGAGACCGCACGTCTCGAGATTCCTGAGGAAGTCAAAAGGCACTACAAGAAACCAATCGAGTTTGGTCCCCAGTACATTATTCCGTCACCTTTGGATAATCGCCTCCTCCATATTATTCCACCAAAGGTAGCAGAGGCAGGCATATCCTCAGGCATTGCCAGGGTTCCCGAATTTGATATTGATCACTATTGCGAGACGCTGAGAAGAATTTACCCTGAGAGGGACTGAAAAGACCTCGTATTTTGGGGCTCTCCGGATCGTAAGATCGATTTATTCTTCGTCATTGGCAGCCCCCAGCGTCAGCATCTCGTTCAACACGTTGCATGGAAGTAAAATCACGACGACCTGAACCGCCCCGGGTTTGCCGGAGACCATTTGGCTTAAGTTGTGCGGCCACGGTTGGTGCGTCTAGCATGGCGTAGAATCGTTCTTCGGCTTCAGCCGGAGGGATGTTTCCTATGGGCTCCAGGAGGCGCCGGTGATTGAACCAATTGACCCAATCCAAGGTGGCGAACTCAACAGCTTCGAAGCTGCGCCACGGGCCACGCCGATGAATAACCTCGGCCTTGTAAAGGCCGTTGATCGTTTCGGCGAGATCATTGTCATAGGAGTCGCCTAAGCTCCCGACCGAGGGTTCGATGCCTGCTTCTGCCAACCGCTCGGAATAGCGAATGGACACGTACTGGCCACCCCTGTCCGAGTGATGCTCGAGGCCACCGCCATGAACGGGACGTCGATCGTGAAGCGCTTGCTCCTGGGCATCAAGAACGAAGGTCGCATGCGCCGTCCGGCTAACGCGCCAGCCGTGGCCGCATTACTTAAACCAAATGGTCTCCGGGAAACCCAAGCGGTTCACGCGCAATCCTGAGACATCTCGTTTGCATAATGCCGACTATGAAGGGGGCAACGCGATTGTGCACAATCGCCATTACGTCGGCACTAAAAATAAAAATCTCGTAAGCTGAAGCCCATCGGAACTTTTTTGCCATCTTGACAGACTTCTTTGGGAGCAAAACCGATGAGAATTAATACTCTAGCGTTGCTTTTTTGGCTCCTGACTGGATGTTCGACACCACTCAGCAACATTGTTGGCGTCGACAATCCTTCAACTCCCGCATCGAAAGTAAAGGGAACTGCTTTTCAGATAGTTTACGTCGCAACAACTCGAAAAAGATCGTCTGATGAAACGCTGCTCTTTTCTTCAGAGAGAGACCCTACAGGTTTAAGCTTTGCAAAAGTTAGTGTTTCTATCCCGCCCATACGAACACCAGGGCATGTCGTCCGTCCAGCGCAACTCCCACCGGATCCGAGGCGCAATTTTCTTGTACTGAATCCCGTCGTTTTCGCGGGCAAAGAAGCATTTAAGAATGATCTGAACCGGACTCTCAACAATCGAGCAAGATCCGAGCGGGAGGTTTTGGTTTTCATTCACGGTTACAACACGGACTTGCCTGCATCTGTCATGCGGATGGCGCAAATTGTCCAGGACACCGGGTTCAAAGGCGTCCCTATCGTGTTTTCATGGCCGTCCAGAGCGAGAACTTTTCAATACGCCTATGATCTCAACAGCGCATTGCACGCCCGAGACGAGCTATCTGAAACCGTCAGACTTTTGGCATCCACAAATACCACGGGCTTGAATTTTGTAAGTCATTCGATGGGAAATATTCTGGCGGTCGAAGCAATGCGTCAGGATCAGCTCACAGGAGAATTTAACAAGTCGGGGAAGATCAGTTCCATCGTGCTTGCAGCTCCGGATATCGATGTGGAGCTCTTCGAGAAGCAGCTTAAGGCCTTTCCGAAAGGGGCTCGGAATTTCTACATCCTGGTCTCCGAGGATGACAAGGCATTGGCCTTGTCCCGACAAATTGCCGGCGGCATCGACCGTGTTGGCGACGAAGAAGGCGAGGTATTGGCAAAATTGGGGGTCACCGTGATAGATCTTACTGCAATTAGAGACCCTTCAAATCTCAATCACAGCAAGTTCGCGAGCGCTCATGAATTTGTCCAGCTAATTGGCGGATGGCTAAACGAAGAAGATGCGTATCGTGAACCGGATGCGGACGACCTTGCGCGCAAACTGCCGGTAAGTGTGCGAATAATACCCGCCATTACGGACTGATGTGCTCTTTTTGAGATTACTTGCAAAGTCGCTTGCGCGATGGCATCTGTGTTGGCTCAAACGATGTGCGATTTGAACCTAAGGATGCATCCGGTCGTCCGCAAAGCCAATATGCATTCCGCCTCATCCTCGCTCGCTCATGCGCCGGATGAATTTCTGGCTTGCGGCCAAAGTTGCCTCCATCAGGAACGTACCGAATTCTAGCGCTGCGGCGGTCGGTTTGGTCTCTGAGGGAAAGACGAGCCCGAAGACGGAGCTGTACCCCGGCTTCCAGGGACGGATCTCAAGCTTTTTCGGATCAAGAACAATGGGTTGAAGAGCGTCCACGATCGTAATGCCGAGCCCGTGAGCAACGAGATCGCAGGCAATGCCACTTCCTGGAGCTTCGCCGACAATATTCAGTTTTAACCCGGTGCGAGTGAACTCTTCTTCCAGGAGACGTCTGAGCGGGGTTGACCTGCTCAACGCGACGAAGGGCACATTGTCCAGATCCTTTATTTCGATCACGTCGTGACGGAGAAGATCATGGCGCTTGGGCAGCACCACCACGGTATCGACCACTGCAAAACCGCGCGTGCGGATTGATGGCAGTTCGAAGGGCAGCGACGCGATCCCTACATCGAAGGGTTGAAATGACATCCAGTTTCCCATGTAGTTCCGGTTGACGAGCTCCACAGCAAAACGGCGGTTGGGATAGCGTTCTCGGAAGGCGCACAGCGCTGGCGCCAGCACCGTGTTTGCAATGTAAGGCGGTGCCATAATTCGCAGGACCGCTTCCGATCCGGTACGGATCTCCTCTGCGATGCGCCTGAGATCGTCTACGCCGTTGAGCACTCTGCGGGCGTCAAAATAGAACCGCATGCCTCGTTGCGTCGGCACCAGCCTCCGCCTTTCCCTGACGAACAATTCGAAGCCAACATCGGTCTCAAGCTCGGTGATTAGTCTGCTGACCTGGGGCTGTGTTCGGCGCAGAAGTTCGGCAGCGCCGGTAACCGTCCCAACGTCGACCACGGCCACAAAGGCCTCTAAAGACAGCTGCTTCATGATTCATGCATAATAGTTATCAAGATATGAGAATTATGCATTTTTAGGATGATCTCGTCTAGGGCACTGTTTCCAAACAACCAATGAGCATCGAATGGCAGACGGTGACACATCACTGCGCAAGGAGACAAAACTATGCGTCTTTCGCTTTACCTTAACCCGCAAACACTTGCCCCCGAAACGGATTTGGCACAGATCGATTTGAGCATTGAGCAGGCACTCCGGGCAACTGAAGCAGGCTTCGATGGGGTCGCCATGACCGAACATCATGTATCTGGCTACAACACTTTTGGCGATAACATGATGATGGCGGCTTATCTCGCACCTCAGGTACGTTCGGGCACGAGACTTTCCCTCGCAATCGTTGTGCCGCAACTTCACCACCCCATTCGGTTGGCGCAACAATGCAATCTTCTCGACATTATGTGCCGCGGGGAAGTCATCATCGGAATGGGCGCTGGCGGATCACCGGTCGAATTTTTTGCACTCGGACGAAACCCGCAGAACAGGCATCCGGAGATGATGGAAGTCATCGAAGTTGTCGAAGCGGCGCTAGCTAAGAAAGCGAGCGATCCACATTACAATTGGGAAACAACATACGACAGGGGTTTCCTGTCGACACGTATTATGCCCGCTTCTTTTGACGGCGGGCCGAAATTCGCCCGCGCCGCACAGAGTGACGAAAGTGTTATCTGGACCGCGCAGCGCGGCTGGTACCTCATGACCGCAAGAGCTCCGGTCGAGGTTATACTCGATCGCATGGCATTATATAGGAAGGAGCTCGAAAAAACCTCCCTCAACCAGACCCAAAAGGACGAGTTGATTGAGTGGAGTTCGCTGACCAGGCAGGTTGTCATCGCCCAAAGTGACAAAGAGGCCGAGGTGGAGGCCCGAATTATAATCGAAAGACTTGCACAGGGAGTGCGCAGATCCTGGTCGGCGCCTCGTCCAGACGGTCAGGGCTCCCCCTCATTCACACGAGAAGTGCTAGGTGTGAGCGCAGAAGATCCGGAAGCCTTCATCAAGGGAGCAATGATCGTCGGCAGCCCTGATACTGTTTTGGCCAAATTAGAGCAGTGTAAAGCGGGTGGGATCAACCACACTCAATTGTGCTTCAACTACGGCCACATGACCCGCGAACAAGCAAATCGGCAGCTAGATCTTTTCATAGAGGAGGTAATGCCGAAACTTTCGTCCCGACAGCAGCACAAGGTTCCTGCTAATCGCCACGTTGCAGCTGCTGAATGACAACTACCTTTAGTGTCAGGCGCAGGTTGGAATAGCGTTAGGCAAGCGCCTGGCAGCCTTTTTGAAACATCTTCAGCTACCACACTACGCAATAATACGGGAACATGAAGTCGGATCCATGGGAGGAGAACGTCATGAGAAATCCCACGAACGAAGAACCAGTTACCCTGGAAAAACTCGGGGAGCGGATCACACTGAACGCTTATCCGTATTTCGCTGCAATTTCTAAGGGGATCGTCGGCGCTCTCCTCGTTATCGCAATCTATCAGCTAGTGCATTTATCCGGGCTAGTAAATGAGCGGGTTCTACCTTCCGTAACGCTCGTGCTCTCGGAAATACTTAATTTGGCACATTCCACAGACTTTCATTTGGCGGTGCTGCAATCGATTGGACCCGCCTTGTTGGGGCTGGCGATCGCCTGTCTCATCGCCATTCCCCTAGGATTGCTTCTCGGAACAAGCCCTGTCGCAAATCAGTCGACACGTGGTTTGATCGACTTGATGCGGTCGCTTCCCGCAACTGCCCTGATACCAGTCTTCATATTCACGATTGGCGTTGGATTGCAGATGCAGCTTGCTTTGGTCATCTATGTGACCACCTGGCCAATCCTGTTCAACACAATCTATGGCATTGCTTCCGTCGACAAGGTCGCGATTGAAAGCGCCCGCACTTGCCGTGTGAACGGATTCCGCCTTTGGTGGCGTGTGATGTTGCCGTCTTCAGCACCTATTGTCGTCACAGGTGTACGATACGCGCTGCCAATCTCTGTCGTCATCGTTATTGCCTCCGAGATTGTCATCGGAAGCCCGCAGGGCATTGGAGGCTATCTCCTTGTGCAGCAGGCAAATGTTGAATATCAGCCGCACGTTATCTACGCCATCTTGCTCGCAGCCGGGATCGTAGGGTTTTGCATGAACCTGATCGCGGATGCCTTCGCCGATCGCCTCGTGGGTTGGGATACGCGAAAGGGAGAGGCATCATGACAAATATCAACTCAATCGACGTTCCGGCTATTATAGGCAGTCCAGCAGGACGAGTTGCAGCATTCGTTTTCAACTTCTTGAAGGGCTTCTTCCTGAAGTTCGGGCTGATCATCGCAATCGTTGCCCTCTGGGAGCTCGCACTTCACGACAATGCGACATTCCACTTTCATCCGCCGTCTGCAATTTTCGCAAAATTCAAGGAGCTCTGGTTCTCTGGGCCCACAAGCTCCTTCTTCGTCACGCCAGCCTTTTGGGCTGACGTTGTACCAAGTGTTTCCCGAGCCCTCGGAGGATGGGCCTTGGGCGGCACGATCGGCATCATCGTGGGCCTTGTTGCCGGAAGCAACGCGGCGGCGCGAGCTTATATCGAACCGGTCGTAAGCTATCTGCGCTCCATACCCAAAGCAGCCTTGATCCCGACGTTTCTGATCGTATTTGGTGCCACCGATACGACCAGGATCCTCGCTATTTCCTTCGCGACAGTTTGGCTCGTTCTATTGAACACGATGCAGGGGGTCCGATCATTGGATCCGGTAATGCGCCAAACTGGTGAGGCGTTCAAAGTTCCACGCTGGAAACAGTTTACCCACATCGTCCTGCCTGCGGCGTCGCCGAAAATTATTGCCGGGCTGCGCGTAACCCTGTCGCTTTCGCTGATCATCATGCTCGTTTCTGAATGGGTGCTGTCGAGCAGTGGCATTGGGTATTTTTTGATTAACAGCCAGCAGAACTACGACGTTGTCGAAATGTGGGCAGCACTCCTTCTGATCGCATTGATTGGCTACGTGCTCAACACCGGCTTCCTGATGATCGAAAAACGACTTCTTGGATGGCACCGGGGTGCCCACGGACAAAGAAAGTAACGAACCCATGCAGTATCACGCAAACTGGAACATGAAAGCTGCCGTGAAAGCGGATCCGATTCTGTCAATTAAGGATCTCGGCAAGACTTATGGACAAGGCAAAAATGCCTTTGTTGCAGTCGACAACCTTTCGCTTGATGTTCGATCGGGCGAGTTCGTCTGTATTCTTGGACCGTCCGGCTGCGGAAAAAGCACGCTCTTGAAAATGATCTCCGGCCTGATGGCCCCAACAACGGGTTCCGTGGAGATGTTTGGAGTGGAAGTGAAGGGCGTTCCGGACAACCTAGGCGTAGTGCTGCAGGATTACAGCCGTTCGCTGTTTCCGTGGATGCGAGTACATTCAAACGTAGCCTTTGGCCTTCATTCCCTAAAGCTTGATGCCCGAGAGCGAAGGGAAAGGGTGGCAACTTCGCTGAAGTCTGTCGGACTGGCTGGCCACGAGCAAAAGTACCCTTGGGAACTATCCGGAGGCATGCAGCAACGGGTCGCGATCGCCCGGGCAATCGCCTATCGCCCCCAGGTCCTACTTATGGACGAGCCTTTTGCTTCGGTTGATGCACAAATGCGCGCCGAGCTCGAGGATCTGACCCTCGAAATTCATCGAACCTACGGCATGACAACCGTTTTCATAACACATGACATCGACGAGGCCATCTACCTTTCGAACCGCGTCCTAGTGCTGGGCACAAGGCCGGGAAGGTTGGTCGCAGAAATTCCGGTCGAATTGCCGGAAGAACGGGACCAAATCGCAACGAGAGAAATACCGGAGTTTGTGAAATTGAGAGCTGAGGCAGCACGTCTCGTCCGCGAAGCTTCGTTCGGTCGCGTGTGACTGCACGCTTGAGTGCAGGAAAAAAAGCCGATCAAGAGCCTATAATTTCCAACAAGTGGAGGACTTGGAATATGTACCAGTTTGCGAAAACAATAGTGAAATCTGGAGCTTTGGCACTATCAGCCACCGTTTTGGGATGCGCCGGAGCATACGCAGAAGGAGCGCCGGAAGTCACTGACATCCGCTTTGTCGGACTCCCATCTGCAGGCTCATCAATTGTCTGGATCGCCGCAGAACACGGATACTTCGAGGACGAAGGCATCAAATTTGAAGCACAACGCGACATGGCTGCGGGCTCCGTCACCGACAATCTATTGAGCGGATCGTCGGATGTTGTCTGGGCCGGTATTTCCGGTCTAATCCAAGCTGCTTCCAAAGGCGCTCCGGTGTCGCTGATCGCGAATGTCGACTACGACACCCGGTGGGAAATTCTTGTTCAGCCAGATCTCGCAATCGAAACACTTCAGGATCTGGGTGGTCATTCAATGGCAGTGATTTCTCCGAACACCTATTGCGTCATGGCTTTGAAAAAACTCGCGAGAGATCAAGGCCTGCCAGAAGATCACTTTAGCTTCGTCAAGTTGTCGCCCGCCGATCAGGTTGCCGCTTTCGGGGCAAAACGCGTCGATAGTGCATGCATCTTCGATCCGATGCGCAGTCAGATCCGCAAGGAGTTCGCCGGCAAAGTTATCTGGAGCAATCTTGACTCCGAAGACGATAACATCGCTCGCTCTATTGGTGGCGGTCTTGCCGTGACCACGGAGTTCGCGAACAAAAATCCCAACACTGTGGCAGCCATACAAAGGGCGATCACTCGCGCAGTCCAAGACGCCAAGGGAGACCCTGGGGCCGTTTATGAAGCCTTGGCCGAAGCAACCAAACAGGACGTTGAAAAGCTCCGTGAAATTGCGCTGCCGAGTTTCGCTTACCCTCCCTCCATGCCTGATGAAATCAACGAAATGGTCGACGTGATGTACGACTACGGCATCATTAAAGAGCGTCCGGACATGAAAAACTTCGACCGCACCGCTCAACCCAAAAATTGACTATTACTATAGAAGACGAGGGCCAGTCCATGACCGGCGGATATCCAGAAAAAACCGACCTGAACTCAAATTTTGACTACGAAGAGATTGACAGCTTGGTATGCCGCCTGGTCATGGAGACAAGGAAGTCTCAAGATCTCTCAAGTGAGGAAGAGCTCAATCTCAAGACGTTCGTGCGATACAGAGCCGCGCCTGTCCACGATCGTTCGAGTTTCCAGTCTGACAATTTTGTCGTTCATCGACGGGGAATTGTGCACCTGCCTGTCTGGGCCGGTGATCCGGCAGCGAAGTTGGATCATGCCGCTCTTGAAGGACGAGAGAACATTATCAAGGACGTTATCGCCAAAGGAGATCGCGTTTGGTGCATTTTCACAGTGCGTGCGCGTCACGTCGGATTGCTCTACGGAGTTCCGGGCACCGGCAAAATTATCGAAATGACCGAGGTATCGGTCATGCGGTTCGAAAGAGGAAAAATCGCCGAATGCTGGTTCATTGCAGACGAACTTAGCCTCTGCAATCAACTTGGTATCGGTCTTTCCCAGCCATTGCAATAATGAGCCAAGGATTGTTGTCCTTTAGTAGCCACCGGAGAACAGAGTTATGAGTGCATGCGCAACAGGTACAGTGACACTAGCTGGAATACCGGGAAGTCTCCGAAAAGGGTCGTTCAATGCAACGATTCTGCAAAATATTGAAGACTTCATTCCGGTGCGTGCATCCTTGAAAATTTTGTCGCTGAGCGACATACCGCTTTACGACGCCGATCTTGATACGGACAATCCGCCGGAAGCGGTAAGCCGTTTCCGAAGTGCTATTGCTGCGGCAGATGGCCTTATTATTGCGGCCCCTGAGTACAATTTTGGGATGCCCGGTGTGCTCAAAAACGCACTGGATTGGGCTTCCCGCCCGCATGGAAGCTCCGCCCTCGCCGGCCTTCCAGTCCTTGTTGTATCATCCTCAACCGGCGCACTTGGTGGCGTACGCGCGCATTCGCAGATCCGAGAAACACTTGCAGCAACGCGATCCCGAGTTATTCCTCGGCCCCCGGTTACAATTACCCATGTCCGATCAAAAATAGCTGAAGGCAAACTGAAAGATGAGGCAACAATCGCGTTCCTTTGTGACGCACTTGCCGATTTGATTGCCGAGATCGACTTGTTGCGGCGTGGATCGACATCGGACGCGTTTGCTGCGGAATGATATTTGACATCGGATCAAACCCGGAATGACAACACATCGCAACAGTGTGGAAAATAGAAGCCAATCTACTTTTGCGCTCTGCTATTGGATGGTGACTTTCCTCCCCGATACTGAACGCGTTAATAAAGAGATGACCCGCTGAATTCGTCTTGAGCGGCTAATCGAGTTACCGAGTATCTTAGCGCAGCTTATGCACATGTTGCCGAGGGTCTATCAGACGCCGATAACAAGCCAGTTAATTAAGCGTCCCCATATCCGACTTCTGTTACGTAGAGCGCGTTTCTGCGCACCGGACGTTTGATCGCCCAGAGCAATTCAGCCAGTTCCATTTCCCATGCTGTTCTACCGAATGTGAACCGCCGAAACCTGAAAACTGTCCCTGACACCGGCTGCCCTCAATGGATAGCTTTCAAACAGTTTCTCGATTGCGGCCGGGCTTTGGGCCTCCAGAAGAAAGAAGGAACCACGCATGGTGCTTTCATCGTCGGCCACCAGCGGTCTGGAAAGAAGCACCCTGACATCGTACCCAGCCGGGGCGGTGTCGAGAAAACGACGATGCGTTTCGAGCACTTCCAGCCGTTTCCGGAGCATGTCCGGCTCGTCGATTGCATAGACCACGAACTGCTTGGATGATGTTCCTACTCAAAGAGCAGACTGAGTGCTGGAATAAAGGTGAGAAGCAACGTGACAAATGCCATCATGAGCACAAACGGGAAGGTGCCGATGAAAATGTCGCCAAGTGTTGTGTTCCGGTCCGAAATCGTGGCTTTCACCACATAGACGGTCAGGCCGAAGGGTGGTGTCAACAATCCGATCTCCACCGCAATCACGGTGACAATTCCGAACCAGATCAAGTCGCCACCGAGACCGCTGACGATCGGCAGGGACAATGGCAGCATGATCAGCATGATTGACGTGCTGTCGAGGATCATGCCCATCAAGACCACTAGCAGCAGGTAGATCAGCATAAAGCCCATCAGCCCGAGACCGGCGTCGGAAAACAGCATGGTGATTTCCTGCGGAATGGTGGATAGCGTCAACATTCGGGAATACATTGAGGCTGCAATGATTAGAAGCAGGATCGAGACGGAGACAAGCCCGGTATCGACCAACACGCGCCAGAAACGGGGCCAGGTGAGACTGCCTTTGATGACCGCCACAATAATCGCGGCCGCGGCGCCTGCAGCCCCTGCCTCAGTCGGTGTGAAAAAACCCGAATAGATGCCGCCAAGAACGATAACCATCAGTGCGGTAATGGGCGCCAGCTTGACGGCGGCGGTCCCCCAGGTCTCCCCTTCGATAACGACGGGCCGATCGCTCTGCATCACCATTTTCGGCCGGTAGCGTGCCATTAGGTAGATGCCAACCCCATAAACCAGCGCAAGAAGAACACCGGGCACAATGGCGGCAAGGAACAGCGCGCCGACAGATTGCTCAGCAAGCACGCCGTAAATGATCAACAGCAAGCTCGGCGGTATCAACATACCCAGGACGGAGGACCCGGCGACCACGCCGAGCGCAAAGCGATTGTTGTAACCGTTGGCTACCATCTGCGGCACCGCCACCCGCGAGAAGACAGCGGCTGAGGCAATGGAAATCCCGGTGATCGAAGCAAAGACGGCATTTGCGGCAACTGTCGCCATTCCCAGACCGCCCCGAACCTTTTGAAGCAACCAGGCGGCAACCCTGTAAGCGTCGCGGCCGATATCCGCAGTATCGACGATCAGCCCCATGAGCACGAACAGCGGAACGACGCCGAACAGATAGCGGTTGATGGCACCGTCCGCGGCAAGGGCAAGCGAACGCATGGCGACATTCGGATTATCCCGAATGAGCCAGATACCCAGAAAACTCAAGAGGATCAGGACGACGGCAATATGCGCGCCGGAAAAGATCAGCAGCAACATGAAACCAATGGCAGCAATCCCGATTTCGATGCGGCCAAGATCTGCGATGAAGACGCCGTAACCAAGCACAAGAAGCAAGGCGAAGGCGATCAGGATGGGCAGCCCCTTGGGCGGAAGCGTGACCGAGTGCCGGACAGTGAGATGCTCAACACGTGACGCATTGAGAATATCCTTAATGTCACGCAGAACCTGGGTAGCAAAGGCCAGGCAGGTCAGGAGAGAACCGCCAAAAAGACAGGCCTTGATGGGCCAGACCGGAGCAGTAAAGACACCTTGAGCGCCGAAGAATTCATCCTCGACCCAAGCGTCAATCAGCTTCGGCCACGTTCCCCAGGCAATCAGGGCAAAGACAAAAAGGCCTGCAAGGTGAAAGAAGACGCGCATCGTTGCAGCAGCAAAAGGACGATGATCTTCGACACTGCCGATCAGAATATCGGTGCGGGTCATCCGACCGTTCATGAGCGTATGAGCAACTTGCAGGAAAACGATGGCGACGATGGAGTTTGCCACGATCTCGGCAACGCCTTGCACAGGTGCATTGAAGAAAGTTCGCCCGATAATGTCGGAACAAATCAGCAGCATCAGGCAAAAGATCCAGACCGAAGCTGCGGCACTGACGGCGCCGGTGAGCGAGGAAACCCCGCCCACCGTTCGGTCGACGCCATGACGGAATGCCCTTAGTGAATGGGTCACGGCGTCATCCTCCAATTATCGATTAGCCCAGTCGATGCGGGGAGACAGTTGGGCCTTCTGGACTTTGGCCATGTAGGCCTCGAGCACTTCACCCGCCCCTTTGTCCGCGTTTGCCGCGACCCAATCTTGCGCAAGGTTCGGTAGGCCTGCCGCCCAGGCTTCGATCTCACTTTCGGGCAAGGCACTCACAACTGCGCCGCTTTCAGGAAGCTTTTGAAGAAAATTCCGATATCTGCTGAGCACCTCTTGCGCATGCGCAACTGTGTATTCTTCCCCTAGTTCAGTCAGGACTTTGCGAACATCGTCAGAAAGCCCTTCCCAGACATCCTTGTTAATGCCGAAGCCACCTGTCATCTGTGCGCCGAGACCAACCAAGGTGACATGCGGGGCGACCTCCTGAAGTTTGTTCGGGACGGCACCGGTCACGATCACGACGACACCGTCGGCAACCCCTGTTTGGATCTGGTTGTAATAAGTCGGCAGCGCCCCGTTTACCGGCACCGCTCCGAGGGATTTGATCCAGTTTGCGGAGGGGCCTGGCGCGATGATCTTGCGGCCATCCAGGTCCTTCAGCGTGCTTATCGGGAAGTTCGTGAAAAGGTGATATGTCTCAACGCCGCTCGCGCCGAGGAAAACGACATTCTGGCTCTCCCAGGACTCTTTCAGCTGGGGCATTTCCCGGTGAAGCTCGTTCATGATCTTGAGCGTTTCCACAAGATCGTCAGACACGAACGGCGTAAAATAGGTCATGTTCTGGAGCGGCATTTTCGAGCCTTCCCAGAGTGTTCCAACCCATCCGGCATCCGTCAGACCGTCTCCGACCGCTTCCAGCGTGTCCTTGAAACCGTAAAGCGCACCGCCGTAGGATTCCGTCCACTCGATCCGGTCCGGTGATCCCATTTCCTCAAGGCGCTGATTGGATTCACCAACCACAAGCGTGGACAATTGTCCCACCCAGGGAAGCACCGTTGGATGGCTGGACGAGATGGTAAGCTTATAGGTTTCCGCCTGCACGGAACCGGCGACGGCGACCATGGCGAAGCCGACGGCAAGGGCGCGCAGCGCGCGAATTGAATATTTGTACCTGAATTCCATTTCACGTCCTCCTCAAGTGGTCTTCGCGGCTTCGTTGCATCCTCCTGCAGCGACACCGTACGGAGCCGGATCAGACCCGGCCCGGCCCGGCAAAAGCTTCGGACCAGGCCTTCCGTTCACAGCGTCTGGCAGACTTCTGCGTAGTCCATGCGTGGCAAGCGTCTGAAAATCTTCGACGTGTCGGCGTAGCCGAGATTGACGAGGAAGTTCGATTTGACCGAGGTTCCGTGAAAGAATTCCTCATCGACTTTGCCGTTGTCGAACCCAGACATCGCGCCGACATCCAGCCCGACGGCGCGGGCAGCGAGCATGAAATAGGCGCCTTGAAGCGTTCCATTGCGGAAGGCGTTCACCTGAGCTGCCGTCGCATTATTGCGGAAGATGTCCTGAGCGGACGGGTTGGGCGGAAACAGGCGCGGCAGTTCCTCCCAGAAGTTCAAATCATGAGCGATGATCGCGGTGACGGGGGCGGACCGCATCTTCGGACGGTTGCCCTCCATCAATGCCGGTTCCAGCCGGTCCTTGGCCTCGTCTGAGCGGATGAACAGAACCCGCATCGGCTGCTGGTTCATTGAGGTCGGTCCCATTTTGGCAATTTCGTAGAGGTCCTTCAGGGTCCCTTCCGGCACATCCCTGTCCTGCCAGCCGTAATGGGTTCGAGCTTCTGTGAAGAGCAGTCGTAGAGTGTCCTCGTCCGATTTGAGACCAGCCTGCTGAAGTGTTTTGGCAGACCGCCGGGCAATTTCATCCGCGGCCTGGTTGACGTCGGTCATTTGATTTCTCCGTTTGGATTTCACGAGGCTGGTGCAAGACCGAGAATGTCCCGGGCCTGAGCAGGCGTCGCGACCGGCCGCTCATGGGCCGCACAGACATCTGCCGTGCGTCTGACAAGGGCCGCGTTCGACGGAGCAAGCGTTGCCCGGTCAATGCGAATGTTGTCTTCCAATCCTGTGCGGGCATGGCCACCGGCGGCGATCGACCATTCGTTTAGAGTGAGCTGACTGGCGCCGATCCCGGCGGCGCACCACTGTGCAGTCGGCAAGAGCCGCTCCACTGTCCTGACATAAAAGTCAAAAACGTCCTTGTCGGCTGGCATGGCGTTTTTCACGCCCATCACGAACTGGATGTACATGTCACCGGGAATTCTGCCGTCCCTGTTCATGGCGGCTGCCTGCAGAATGTGGCTAAGATCGAAGGCCTCGATCTCCGGTTTGACACCGTGGCTTCTCATTTCACTGGCGAGCCAATCGACCAGATCCGGCGGGTTCTCGTAAACCCGGTTCGGAAAGTTGTTCGAACCGACGGAAAGAGACGCCATATCCGGCTTGAGTGGAAGCATTCCGCCGCGTTCCTGGCCGGCACCCGAGCGGCCACCGGTCGAGAACTGAACAATGATGCCCGGACAGTGCTTTACCAGCCCCTCCTTCAGCCGCGCGAATTTCTCCGGATCGGAAGACGGCGACTGGTCGTCGTTGCGCACGTGGGCGTGGCAGATCGTAGCTCCGGCCTCGAAGGCTTCCTGGGTGCTTTCAATCTGTTCGGAAACCGTGATCGGCACGGCAGGATTATGCTCCTTGCGCGGCAACGAGCCGGTGATCGCAACGCATATGATGCAAGGCTTTCCCATTTCACGCCTTCTTCGGTGCCAGAACGAAGTCGAATTCGACGTCCCAGTAGGATCTGCCATCGAAGCCGGCTGCTGAGATCTTGGCTGGATCTTCGATCTTCCTGAAATCCGCGATCAGGCTCTTCTTGACACCAAAGACGCTGTCGGAATCGATGTAGGGATCGTCCGGGTCGAAGATGTGCGTGGTGAGTTCGTCATAACCGATCTTGGAGACGATGTAATGCAGATGTGCCGGGCGGAACGGGTGGCGGCCGAGACGTTTCAGGAGGTCGCCGACAGGGCCATCCGCCGGGATCGAATAGTGCTTCGGTTTGACCGCTTTAAACCAGTATTTGCCGTCGGCGCCGGTGCGGAAGACGCCGCGCAGATTGAAATCCGGCTGGATGCCTTTTTGCTGGACGTCGTAAAAGCCCTCGTCATTGGCCTGCCAGACATCGATCTTGACGCCTTCAAGCGGCTTGCCGTCGACATCTGTCACCTTCCCCCAGACGAGCATGTCCTCGCCCTTTTCGTCGAGGCAGATGTTGTGACCCATCTCGTATTCCGGCGCGTCGCCAACGTGAAACGGACCGAGCACCGTGTTCTCCGATGCCCCACTTGGCCGACGAGAGTTCACTGCGTCAACGAGCATCGACACACCCAGAACGTCGGAAAGGAGAATGAATTCCTGGCGCCAGTCGTCGCATTTGTGGCCTGTCGCGGTCAGGAACTGAATCGCCTCAAACCATTCTTTCTGAGTAGGCTCGATCTCTTTGACTGCTTCGTGGAGCTTCCGGGTCAGGATCTCCATAACCTGTTGCAGGCGCGGACTATCGGAATTCCTGTTGCGGCCGGTGACGACTTCGGCGGAGTTTTCTTCGGTGAAATATCCGAGTTCGTGAGCTTCCATCATGGCCTCCTATCTGGCGAGAATGTTTTTGAAGACCCGGTGCAGATCATTTACCGGATCGCTGGTCAGGCCGGAACTGCGCCAGGCGACGTGCTGGTCCGGGCGCACCAGAATGCAGCCCTTGTCGCCGACTTCGCGGGCGCGGGCCCAATCGCCGGTGTGGTCGACGTATTTTCTGCGCGGGCCAATGACATAGACCGCCACGTCAAGCCCGAGTTCCGCGCCAACCGACTTGACGGCGTCTTCCCATGCTTCGCCGCCAATGCCTGTGAAGAGCGCGAACTTGCCGCCGCCGCTGAGATCGAGCGTCGAGTGCCTGTCGCCGGTCTCGTGATCGAACAGCCAGCAATGGGGGATTCGCGCGCCGGGCCAGGTCGTGGCCTGATAGTGCAGCTCCGCATCACGCTCGAAGGCAGGTTCAGGCTGTCCATCAGTGACAACGGCATTCGACTTGTAGCGCTGGTTCATTTCTACGCCATGGGCGTCGAATTCATATTTCTTGAACGCAATCGCTTTGCGGATGGTATCGCGCTGGGTTTCGGCGGCATCGGTGCTGTCACAGCGCGCCACCAGGTTCTTCTGCATGACGTCCGGATCGACTCCTTCGCCCATGCCCAAGGCCTCGAAAATAGGCCCGAATTCCGTTATCGACTTGTTGGCGCGCGTGACGATCTGCTTGGCGACCGGGGCCCGTTCTGTGCTGTAACTGTCCAGAAGCGTTTCGCCAGCTTGTCCCTTCAGGACTGCCGCGAGTTTCCAGGCGAGATTGAAGCTGTCCTGAATGGAGGTGTTGGAACCCAGACCGTTGGACGGCGGATGGCGATGGGCGGCGTCGCCCATGATGAAGACCCGGCCCTTTTGCATATGGGTCGCGTACATGTTGTTCACGGTCCAGGTGTTGGCGGACAGAAGCTCGATTTTCAGCTCCGGGTCACCCACAAGTTGGCGCGCAACGTCGGTCGCCATGGCTTCATCGACTTCAGGCGCCGGCTGGCTGATGTCGTAGCCCCAGACGATCAGCCATTCGTTCCAGGGACGCACCATGCGCACCAGGCCCATGCCGATACCTCCGACATCCGCGCCCGGCTGCATTATCCAGTAGAGAACGGATGGACGGTGCGCGACATGTTTCGAAAGATCTGCCCTGAACAGGATATTCATCGAACCGCCGACGCCCATTTTCCCTTCGAAAGGCAAACCCGCGTGCTCTGCAACAAGAGAATTACCGCCGTCCGCGCCGACAAGGTACTTTGACCGGATAGTGAATTCTTTGTTTGACAGACGGTCCAGGCAGGTCGTCGTGACACCTTCAGCGTCCTGTTCGTGCGACACATACTCGGTCGACATACGTGCCTGTGTGCCGCGTGAGCAAGCAGTCTTGAACAGAAGCGGTTCCATGAATGTCTGCGGGAGATCATTCATCATGGTTGGTGAAGCCAGCTGGTGTTCGGCCCTGGAGAGCGGGTGATTGCCCCAGCTTTTCATACGACCGATTTCTTCACCGGCCAGGCTCTCGCAGAAGACATTTTCGCCCATCAACTCTTGATGCGAGGCAAAGAGATAGGCTTCCTCTTCGACGTCGTGGCCGAGATCCCTCAGAACCTCCATGGTGCGTTGGTTGGTGATGTGCGCACGGGGGGTATTGGCAAGCCAGCGATAGCGATTGATCGCCATGTTTTCAATGCCATAGGTCGAAAGCAATGCCGCAGTTGCAGATCCTGCTGGACCAGTGCCAATGATCAGCACATCGGTTGTAAAATCAGCCATGAGGACCTCCCTTGGATGACTGTTTGAGGAAGCCGCCAGTAAGCCTGCGGCGAATAGGAAAGAGTTCGAAGCCTGTTCGGTCGGTGAACAGACCCCATAGCCCGCGTGGGGCGAACAGCATGATGAGTATGCCAAGCAGGCCGAGGACCAGCAGGTACCAGGAGCCGTAACCGGAAAGGGAATTCTGCAGGGCGAAGAAGATCAGGACGCCAAGGATCGGCCCCTCAATCGTGCCGATGCCGCCAATCACCACAATGAAGATCACGTAGGCGGTCCAGTCCAGGACCGAGAAGGCGGCATCCGGCGAAATCCGAGCCTTCTGTACGTAAATCAACGCACCGGCCAGTCCGGTGATGAAGGCCGCGCTGAGGTACACGATGATCTTGATGCGCTGCGCGTCGACGCCGATGGACCGGGCGGCATTCTGGTTGTCGCGAACCGCGGCAAGACCCAGTCCCTGACGCGATCTCAATAGTCGATAGACGACCCCGATCGTGATCACGGCGAGCCCCAGCGCCAGCCAGAAGGTGATCACGTCCATTGCGGCGGAGCTCTTGAAGCCGAAGGTATCTTGGAGAAAATCGAGGCCAAACATGTCGCGGGTGGCGCTGCGCGGCAACGAGGTGCCAGTGCCCCCGCCAAGAGCTTTCCACTGGGCAACGCTCAAGCGGACGATTTCCGCGACCACCCAGGTGCCGATGGCAAAATAGGCCCCTTGCAGGCGGAAGGTGAAATAGGCGGTCGGCACCGCCAGCAAGGCCGCTGCGGCACCACCCAGCAGGATCGAGAGCAGCGGGTCCAGATCAAGTAGAACCACCCCCGAGAACATCGCGTAGGCTCCAATGCCGACGAAGGCCTGCTGCCCTACCGACACAAGTCCTGCATAGCCAGCCAGCAGGTTCCAGCCCTGTGCCAGGACGAGCATGGTCAGGATAAAGAAGAGATCCTGGATAAAGCTGCGCGAGGCGTAGAAAGGTGCCAGCGCGAGCACGACGACGAGCGCCGCGGCGATCCCCAGAAAGCTTGTCGATGTCCGGGTTCTGGTTTCGACGGTCCAGGCAGTGTCTACGGGCATGATCATGATGGTTCTCCCTCAGTCCACGGCCCGCGGAAAAAGCCCGCGCGGTTTGAACAACAAGACGATGACGAAGGCGACATGCCCGGCTAGGATCTGCCATTCCGGATTGATGGCTGCGCCGAGCGTCTGGGCGAGGCCGATGATGATGCCGCCGGCGAGAGTGCCCCAGAGAGAGCCTAGCCCACCGATGATCACCGCCTCGAAAGCGTAGATCAGTCGAGCTGGTCCGATTGTCGGGTCGAAATTCGCCCGCGTGCCAAGATAGAGCGCGGCAACGGTAACGACGACCATGGCGATGCCGCTGGCGGTTGCGAAGATGGATTGAGGGCGGATGCCCATAAGGCTTGCGGTGACGGCATCGTCCGAGGTTGCCCGGAACGCCCGACCGAGCGACGTACTGTAGAACAGACGGTTGAGGGCAACGATGACCAGGATCGCGGAGAGGAAGGTCAGCAGCGGCATGACACCGACATTGACGAGCCCAAGCGCAAGGGACTCCGTTTCGAGCGGGCCGAGCGTCAGGCGTTGGCTGTCCGCTGAAAAGCCTTCCAACAGTGCGTTCTGGATGACGATCGAGAGGCCGAAGGTTACCAGCAGCGGCGGCAGGATATCCGGTCCCAGCGTCCGGTTGAACACATGCATCTGCAAAAGCCAGCCGATACCGAAGAGGAAAGGCGCTGCGATCAGAGCCGCTACGAACGGATTGATCCCGAGAAGAGAAACCAGAACCAGGATCAGATAGGCTGCCATGACAATCAGGTCGCCATGGGCCAGATTAACCAACCGCATGATGCCGAAGACCAGGCTGAGGCCCGCGGCAAACAGAGCATAGAGACCGCCCAGCAGGATGCCCTGCACGATGGTGTCGATCCAGATCATGCCGAAGCTCCGAAATAGGCGTTGTGGATGGCATCGCGGCTGAGACTGGACGGAGTGCCCTCCAATGTGATCCGGCCTTCCATCATGCAGTAGACGCGATCGGCAATTTTCAGCGCTTGTCCAGTGTCCTGTTCGACCACGATGATGGAGGTGCCCGTCTCCTTGATCCTGGGAAAGGCGGCGTAAATGTCCTTGATGATGACGGGTGCAAGGCCGAGGCTGATCTCGTCGCACAGGAGCACGCGCGGATTGGACATCAGCGCCCGGCCGATCGCGACCATCTGCTGCTGGCCACCTGAAAGTGCGGTTCCCGGATTGCTGCGCCGCTCCTTCAGAACCGGAAACATCTGGTAGATGGTATCCAGTGACCATTGCCCACGGGTTTTGCGACCATAAGCGCCAATCAGGAGATTTTCCTCGACGGTCAGTGACGGAAAAAGCTTGCGCCCCTCCGGCACCATGGCGATGCCCTTCTTAACGATATCAGCGGCATGGATGGCGCCTATCTCAGTCTTATCGAACAGAATGGCGTCCACCCGGTTGCGAAGAACCCCGGAAATAGAGCGCATCAGGGTCGTTTTGCCAGCTCCGTTGGCGCCGATGATGGCGACCGTTTCGCCTTCTTCCAGACGGATATTGACACCGAACAGAGCTTGGAAGTCGCCGTAAAAGGCCGTGAGATCTCGGGTTTCCAGCAGTGCCATCAGACGTCGAGCCCCAAGTAGATTTCGCGCACTTCCCTGGAACTCATGATCGCGTCCGGTGCGCCGATGCCAATGACCTTGCCAAAGTCGAGGACCAGCAGCCGTTCAGCCACCGAGGTCAGGGCGTGCAGGACATGCTCGATCCAGATGATCGACATGCCGCTCGCATGGATTTCTTGAATGGTTGCGACGAGTGCCTGGCATTCTCCCTCCGTCAGTCCGCCCGCGATCTCGTCGAGCAAAAGAAGCTTGGGCCGGGTTGCCATCGCGCGGGCAAGTTCAAGACGCTTGCGCTCCAGAAGACCGAGCCGCCCAGCAAGCTCGTTGGCTTTGCCGATCAAACCGGTTTCGACGAGGATCTCGGCGCAATGCTCGGAGACGGCTCTTTCCGGCAACCGGTTGCCGAAAGCCCCGGCAACCACGAGATTCTCAAACACCGTCAGCTTTTCAAACGGCTGAGGTATCTGGAATGTACGCCCCAGGCCACTAAGGCAGCGGTCCATCGGCGGCACTTGCGTGACCTCGCGGCCGAGGAAGTCGATCCGGCCTTCATCGACCGCGATATTGCCGGTGATAAGATTGAACAGGGTCGACTTGCCGGCACCGTTCGGACCGATCACGCCCAGGGCTTCGCCTTCGGAAAGCTCAAAGGTGATGTTCTGAGACACACGCAGCGCGCCAAAGGATTTTGACACGTTATTTAAAGCGAGAATTGCCATGAGTGTGGTCCTCGAAGGAGCGCAGGCATGGCCTGCGCCGAAGCTTCCTCAGGTAATCGGTTCCATCTTTCCGCCGGTCGGTATGATCGGAAACGTTCCATTGTCAGTGATGATGAGGTCGTAGCCGCCGCCCTCCCTCAAGCGCCATTGACCGCCAACCAGAGGTGTCTTCGCCACGTTTCGTGCAGCGACGCTCGGCAAGCCAGCGCCGTTCCAAATAACCGGGCCAACGATTGTGGAAAGCTGTGTTGCAGCGATCACCTCGGAAACTTCATCTGCATCCGTCGGGTCGTTTGCACGCTTAATGACATCTGCCGCGACTTCAAAGAGTGCGTGGACGAAGCCGATCGGCTGCGTCCAGGGCCGGCCGGTAGCTTCCGTGAAGCCCGACGCAAGCTCGGCCGAGCTTTCGCCCGTGAGGGATGAGGAGAACGGGTGCGTCGGGCTCCACCAGACTTCGGATGACAGGTTGTGACCGGCATCGCCAAGCGCTTCGACCGACTGAGGAAACAGGATTGCCTTGCCGATCGAGGCGATCTTCGGCGTGAAGCCCTGCTGCTTTGCCTGGGTCCAGAAAGTGGTAAAGTCGGGCGGGATCATCACGCCTGTGACGATCTCTGTATTGGCCTGTTTAAAGGCGTTGATCTGGGCGGTGAAATCGTCGGTCAGGTTCTGATAGCGGCCCGGATCCGTTAGGCCAAAACCAAGTTTTTCGAGCACGGGCGGGAAACCGACATTCGGATCGCCCCATGCATTGCCGTCGCCATCATTCGGGAACAGGCCACCGACCTGCTTGTTGGTCTCCAACTGGCCCCACATGTTGGTGAAGACGGCAATCACGTCCTCGAGGCCCCAAAAGAAGTGATAGGAATAATTGAATTGTTCCCAGCTTGACGGATCTCCCGGATTGCCCTGCTGCCCGATGAACCAGGGCTGCCAGGGCGCAATGGTCGAGATGCAAGGAATCTCTTCGCTTTCGCAAGTCGTCGTGACCGGGTTCGTGGTCTCCGGAGTGGCGGCCACCAGCATCAGGCTTATCTCGTCGTCGATGATCAATTCACGCGCGACTTCAGCGGCCCGGTTAGGATTGGACTGGCTGTCCTTGACGATCACCTCGATGTTGAGACCCTGCGCCTTGGCCGCGGCCTGGAACCCGTTGATGATGTAATTGTCTGCTTCGGCGAAGGAGGCCAGCGGGCCTGTTTGTGGGCTTACGTAACCGATCTTGACCGGAGAACCCTGTGCCCGGGCGGGCAAGGCCAGGCCTGCTGCCCCCGCGACGGCTGCAGTGGCTGCGGTTGATTTCAAGAACGAGCGTCGATTCAACATGTCGGTTCCTCCCAGAACTACAAGGTCAAAGCGCGGGACGGGTTCCCTCCCAGGCGTCCTGCAGCAGGTTGCGAATGGATGAGCGATCAATGGGTCGCGGGTTCCAATAGGGGTTTTCGGTCGCGATCTCTGCCGCGCGGTCGAGATCGGCCTCGGAAAGCCCGAGATCCTTGAGCGCCTGGGGAGCGCCGATGTTGGCGGAAAAATCAAACAGGCCCGCCCCCGGTGTTGCGCCGAAGATGTCGGTTACCGGCTTGAGGTCACCCGGCACCGCGGCCGCGTTGAAGCCGACCGTGTGCGGCAGCATGATGGCATGGGTTTCTGCATGCGGGGTTTCAAAGCTACCGCCGAGCGTGTGGCAAATCTTGTGGTGCAGGGCCATGCCGACCGTGCCGAGCACGGTTCCGCAGAGCCAGGCCCCGTAGAGGGCATCAGCACGGGCCTCTTTGTTGGACGGATCGGCCACAAGGGTGGGCAGCGCGGACTTGAAGGCTGCGAGGCCTTCCGCTGCCATCAGGCTGGACACCGGATTCTTGTCCTGCGCGTAAAGGGCCTCGGCGGCATGGGCCATAGCATTCAGGCCGCTTGTGACGCTCATGCCAACAGGCAGCCCCGTCGTCAGCTCCGGGTCGTAGATGACAACTTCCGGCAGAATGCTGTCTCCGCGCACCGTGGTTTTGCGACCGCCTTCCGTTTGCCCGAGGATCGGCGTCACCTCGGACCCGGCATAGGTGGTCGGAATGACAACCTGTGGCAGATCCGTGCGATAGGCGATGGCCTTTCCGAGACCGGTCGTCGAGCCGCCGCCAAGTGCGACGACACAGTCCGCACCGCTGGATCTCACCGTTTCCATGGCCTCTTCGGTCACGTCGACAGGCGTATGCATGGCCGCCTTGGCAAAGACGCCGACACTGAGAGCGCCGAGACGATCGGACAGGGCAGCGGCATCCTGTTCCTGGTGAGGAGTCGACAGGACCAGCGCCCTGGAACACCCGAGTTTTTCGATCCAGATACCGGTGTCGTGGCGCTGGCCAGCACCGAAGACAATGTGGGCAGCACTGCCCCGGTAGGTGAAAGCGCGGGTCATGAACGCGGCTCCTGACGGTGGGGATTGAGGTAAAAGGTGAGATCAAGCGAAAGCACCGATGCGCCTTCCCTTTTTGGGCGAAATGCGCCGATCAGTCCCGGTTTGACGCTGAAGAGTGGATCTGAACTGAGGTTCGGGTCATCACCGTCGAAGATCTGGGTGGTCAGCGTTTCGAAACCAGGAGCCATTACCTGAAAGCAGATATGTGCCGGCCGGCAAAGTGGAGCACCGAGCTGGCCCAGAAGATAGCCGAGCGGTCCATCCTTGGGTACTTCGTAACCAGCTGGCCGGATGGTCCGGTATGTCAACCTGCCGGCGTCATCGGCGAGGAAATGTCCGCGCAGATTGTGTTCCGGTTGCAGATCCGGCTGCTGGTTCTCGTAATAACCAAGCGCATTGGCCTGCCAGGTCTCGACACGAGCACCCGAAACAGGTGCGCCAGTCAGATCAAGAATGTGCAGTCGGACCTCTACCAGCGTACCAAGGCCATCCAGGCTGATGCTCTCGCCGGCATTCATTAACGGCACGTCGGGACGGTAGAACGGTCCGCGCATCGTGTTCGGGGTCGCCCTGACCGGACGGTCCGAGTTGAGAGCATCGACGAGAGACGACGTTCCCAGGAGGTCGGAGACCAGCACCCATTCCTGCCGGCGCTCGTCCGTCAGGTGACCGACTTCGGTCAAAAACGCGATCGCGGCGCGCCAGTCGCTCAGGCTCGGCTTTGTTTCGCGGACAATGGCGTGAAGGTGCTCGGCGACTTTCGTCAGCACATTCGCCAGGCGTTCATCATCCGCATTCTTGAGGCGGTCTGCGAACAGCTGGTCTGACTGTTCCACCTGAAAATACGCAATGTCGGGCGTGCCGGCCATGTTTCCTCCCATCGGTCAAAGCCTGACCTTGAGGGGAACCTAACTGACGAAACGGCACAGTTGATGATTTTTGCTGCCGAGTTTATAACAGATCGCTATGAAGCTGGATGAACGCCATCTCATTCAACTGGCAGCCGTGGTGCAGACAAGCAGTGTCACCGCAGGAGCAGAGTTGCTGGGCATGACCCAGCCAGCCGTTTCCCGCACCCTTGCGATGCTGGAGAAACGGCTGGGAGAGCCTTTGTTCCTCCGTGGTCAGCGCCCCTTGCAACCGACGCCGTTGGGCCGTGCGTTGGCGGACCAAGGGCAGGTGATGCTGGCGGCCTCGCGCAAGGCCTCTGAAACCGTGCGCAATTTCCAGGAAGGCAAAGCAGGTGCGGTCCGTGTGGGCGGGACCCCGTTTTTTATGGATGCCCTCATTTCCAGCATGACAGCGGACTTTCAGAACGACTTTCCGGAGATCCGGGTCGATCAGAGTTATGGTTATGTCAAGGATCTTCGCGAAGCTGTCTATGCGGACAGGATCGACCTCGCCATTTGCCCGATCGACATCCTGGGCGAAGGCTCAGGCCTTGTATTTGATGAAATTCTGCCAGGGCGCAACGTCGTCGCTTGCAGCGCTCTGCATCCGCTTCTGAACAAGCGCAAACCGACCGCGCAGGAACTGCTGGAGTACCCCTGGATTGCGCCTCCACCCGGCAGCCCTCTTTACGCAGACCTTCACTCAATCCTGTTGTCGCTTGGCTCGACAGAAATCAAGATCCGGTACTCCGGCGGGTCTCTCGCCAGCGTCATCAATTACATGACACGCTCCAATGCCTTGACGGTGCTGCCTCACGGTGCGGTCTTTGCTTATCGCAAGGAGCGCACCATGACCGCGCTACCCTTCAAGATCCCCCACCCGGATCGCGCACTTGGTATCTTGCGCCTGGCCGGCGCGCCCTATTTGCCGGCTGTCGATAAATACGCCCGGCACATTTCGAAGGGCTTCAGTGACCTGCGCCACCTGATCAAACGGCATGAGGATTCCGTGGTTTGGGGTGGGTAGAAAACGAAGCAGAGTCCGCCTTCTTCATCGTATGAAAGGTGGTCGTCGCTGCATCTTCGATTCTGGTATTTTGCATTTCCCCAAAAACCCGCCAGTCCATACACCAGAAGGGTTTCGGATGTCGTCAGGCGTACGAAAGCTCCCGCGGAAGGAACCCAGGGTCCACTAGTTGTGGGCTATGGAGATTTCGCTTTGAGGCAGATGTCGGCGACGTCGCGTTGTTGTTGCCCGCGAGTTAATAGCGTTGAGGCCAACTGCGTCACAAACGATCGTTTCCGACACGTCCCCTCTGGTAGCTCCGAGGGATTTGCGAACGCGATGGCGTCGATCTCCGCGCCCTACGCAAGCGGGATTGTCTCCGATGGCGGTATGCCTTCGGCTGGAGGTTGTGCGATGCCATGCCGGGTCATGGCCAATCCTCCCGGTTCTACTACGGCGTGACGCTCGGCCAGGCCGAGTTCCCGGAGCGCATTGCCTATGCGCGCGCACCGCGCAAGCTGCCGGAAGTTCCTTCTGCTGACGAGGTCGTGCGCTTTCTCGAGGCGGTGCCGAGCCTGAAGATGCGCACGGCACTGACTGCGGCCCATGCGACGGGTCTGCGTGTTTCCAAGGTTGTCGGGCTCAAGGTGCTTGACATCGACAGCCAGCGTGGCAAGGGCGGCAAGGACCGTTACTTGATGCTGGAGCGGCGGATATTTTCCGCCGTCATGGCCAAGCCTACCGGCAGATCCATCACGATCATCTGCGCCGCGTCGAGCGGCGCGTGAAGAGTGCGATCGAGCTGTGCCGCATCGCCACTCTCGGCGGCCATATCGAAGGATGCCGAGCCTGCGGAACGGTGCGTGTGGCCTACAATTCCTGCCGCAACGGGTATGCAGGGAAGCGAAGGTTCCCGTCCAATGACCGTTTGGAATTTTTCGCGAGAAAATGACCCAGAGTCGATGTATTTTCGGGCTGATTGCGACCTTCAATCCGTCTGATATTTCCCTCTCTGTGTGGTCTGTCCTGACCGAACAGGTGCGAGAAAATGCCTGATCTTTGGCGGCTCCGCCTCGCGATGGAACTTTCGCACCCTAGCATGAATGTCCCGATCGTGGCTTGTCACCCGTTCGTGTTGCCGGAGGTGCTCGGCCCAGCTCGGCAGCAAGAACCACTCGATCCAGACGCCCGGGTCGGCCGCATCCTGGTAGACGCCCCAGTTGTGGGCACCGTCCCTGTACCGTTCATCGGAAAGGTCATAGATGGCATCCAGAAAAGCTTGCACGTTGTCTTTTTCAATCCGATAGGTGATCGTCACCATCACCGGCCCGCGATCGTGTGCCGCGTCAATGTTCTCGCTGACAATCGGTTCAGGCCAACTCAGTGCCGGGTTCAGGTCTAGTCTATCGCCTTGGCCAAGTTTCGCGCGCCACGTGAGCGGAATAGCCAACACGGCACCGGCTGCCGCGATCAGCAAAGCAGCCGGGACCGATGTCAGCGTCGCTACCTGGCCCCAGCCGGCAGAGCCCGCTGACATGCAGCCGAAAAACACCATCAGAGAAATGGCGAGGCCCCGCGCACGCACCCAGTTGGGAAGCGCGGTCTGAGCCGAGACGTTGAGGCTGGTTAGGACTGTGATCCAACCCAAGCCCCCCAGCACGGCTGCAGGCAAGGCCAGGGCGGTGCTGGTTGCAAGGCTCAGGAACACCATCGCAGTCGAGATGACAACAGTACCAAGTGCCACTAAACGGTTTGCCTCGAGATATTTGCGAATAGAAGGCAAGGCCAAGGCGCCTGCTACCGCCCCAAAGCCGATTGCCGCCAGCAACAGTCCGTAGGCCTCAGCGCCCCCACCTTCAAGTCTGCGCACGACGAGCGGCAAGAGTGCCCAAAAGGCACTAGCGAAAACAAAGAATCCGAAGGATCGAACCAGTGTCATCTTGAGCGCGCCATTGCGACGGGCGTGCCGCAGCCCAGTCGCCATCGAACCGAACAGTGGCTCGGGCGGCAGGGTCCTCGTCGGTTTTGCCTCAGGCTTCCAGATCAGCAGTGCCGTAAGGATAACGAGGTAGCTAGCAGCATTGACGACGAAAGGAGCCGATATCGCCAGGCTTGATATCAGGAAGCCCGCAATGGCCGGACCTATGGCCCGGGCGATATTGATGCCCATCGAGTTGAGCGCGATTGCAGGCTGCAAGCTTTCGCGCGACACGAGGCTCGGAACCAGTGCTTGCCAGGCCGGCGCCATCAGGGCTGTACCGGTGCCGATGGCGAAGGTGAAACCAAGGAGCAGCACTGGCGTCATTGCGCCGATAGAAGTAAGCGCCGCCATCGTGCCGGTGACGCCAAAAAGAGTGAGATTGACGAGGAGCAGAAACCTCCGCCGGTCGACTCGGTCGGCCAGCGCACCTGCGAATAACGCCAGGAGAAAGATGGGAGCTGTGGTCGCAGTCTGCACCAGAGCGACGATAGCAGGCGACGGATTCAGCGTCGTCATCAACCAACCCGCACCAACATCGTGCATCCACGTGCCAATGTTGGAAATCAGGGTTGCTGTCCAAAGCAGCGTGAAAGCGCGATAGGAGAACGGTGACCAGGCCGATGCAGTCTCGGCAGGTGGCTTTCCATTTTCTCGAACAGCGTCCATCAGACGCAACTCCTTTACTCATTGCTTTGCGGAGCTTCCGAATTCCGTATCGAAATTTTGGTGACCCGTGACTAAATTCGGGTTGAGAAACCGGCGGCATCCACGACTTTCGGCTTCACCTTGGAGAGTCGCGACAAAGCCGCGCCAACAGGATTTGGGGATGAAACGTGGACGCCGTTCAAACTGCAAAACACGAACAGCCGAGCGCGCCCCAGAAGGACTTGAGATCCTTTGTTGGGATTGGACTGTTCCAGGCGATACCGTGGTCATGGCCGTGCATGGCGCAGGAGCTGGCGCAGCCATCATGACAGGCCCGGGCGAACTGTGTTCTACTTCCAAGGGATGCCTTCCGCTCGCCTGGGCTCGGCACTACTCCAACCGGACTCCAGTCAGGTGATGCAGGCGGCAGCGGCGGCGCGAGATCGGCATACGCACCCTCGCCATAAACCACCCTGCCACCGACCATGGTCAAGACAGCGTTGATCCGTCGGAGCTCCTCGGGCTGCACTACAAGATAGTCCGACGAAAGCACTGCGAGATCGGCGTACATTCCGCTCGCAAGCGTACCCTTCACGTTCGCCTCGCCTGAGAACCATGCCGAACCATGGGTCCAGAGGCGCAGCGCATCTTCACGCGAAAGCACGTTTTCCTCACCATAAAGAGGCATTCCCCCGAGTGTCTTACCTGTGGTCAGCCAGTAAAGCCCGACCCAGGGGTCATAGCTTGAAACCCGCGTCGCATCTGAACCAGCACCGATCGGCACCCCCATTTCGAGCATACGACCAACAGGTGGGGTAGCTTGTGCCGCTTGCGCGCCATAGCGATCAACGAAATACTCGCCCTGAAACGCCATACGGTGCTGGATTGCGATGCCGCCACCGAGTGCCTTGATGCGTTCAATATTCTTCGCCGAAACGGTTTCTGCGTGGTCGATGATGAACCGGGTCTCAAACGGTTGGCGTCCGTTGACCCGTTCGAAGACCGATAGAAAGCGGTCGATCGATTCGTCGTAAGTGGCGTGAATCCGGAAAGGCCATTTGTGGGTTGCCAGAAGCTCTACAATGGGCTCGAGTTCGCTTTCCATGGTTGGTGCGAGATCGGGGCGAGGTTCGAGGAAGTTCTCGAAATCCGCCGCCGACCAGGTCAGGTTTTCACCGCCGCCATTCATCCGCAGCATAGCCGATCCCGCACCCGGTTCGGTTATCGATACCCAACGCTCGTAATCGGAGAGCTCTGCTCCCGCCTTTTGAGCAAACAGGTTGTAGGCGATCCGGACCGTGAGCAGATCCTCGTCATGGAGCTTTTGAATAACCGCATAGTCGTCCGGATAGTTCTGCCCGCCGCCACCGGCATCGATCACACTGGTAATGCCCAGACGGTTCATTTCGCGCATGTAATGACGGGTGGAATTGACCTGGTCTTCAACGGGCAGTTTCGGTCCCATGGAGAGCGTGGAATAGAGGATGAGGGCCGAGGGTTTGGCGATCAAAAGTCCGGTGGGGTTTCCGTTCGCATCCCGCTGGATTTCGCCACCCGGCGGATTCGGTGTGGCCTTGTTAAAGCCCAGCACTTTGATTGCGGCGCGATTGAGCAAAGCCCGGCCATAAAGATGCAGGATGAAAACCGGCGTGTCCGGAGCTGCTGCATTGATCTCGTCAAGCGTTGGCATACGCCGCTCGGCAAACTGGAACTCCGACCAGCCGCCGACGACACGGACCCATTGCGGCGCGGGCGTGCGCGCGGCTTGGTCTTTCAGCATGCGCAACGCATCGGCAAGCGAGGGGACGTTCTCCCACCGCAACTCCATATTGAAATTCAGCCCCCCCCGGATCAAATGGGTATGACTGTCGTTAAGGCCGGGAATAACGCGTCGGCCGCCAAGGTCTATCACTTCGGTCCCGGGGCCTTTCAGGCGCATGATCTCGGCGTTAGGCCCGGTCCCAAGAACTTTCCCGTCGCTGATGGCGATCGCCTCTGCTTCAGGCATCTGTGGATCGAGTGTGGTGATGCGCCCATTCATCAGGATCGTGTCGGCCATGCCAACCTCCTTGTTGGATTGCGCGTGCGCCCATACCGGTCCGAAGACAGCAAGCGCGGCGCCAGCCTTCGTTACCTGCCTGCGAGTAACTGTCGGCAAGCCGGCCAAGGGCTTTCCTTGATTTTCGCTCATAATTCGCCTCCATGCGGTTTTGTTTCCCCTTGAGGAAGGGCGGGTCTGCCGGTCAGGCAGACCCGCTAAGTGCACCGATAGGGAGGAAAGGCGGCAGGGGGCGGGCCGTCTCTTTCGGCGCTTTGTAAAAACGACTACTCCGCAGCAGCTGCCGAAACAGCGGAAACAGGCTCCATCCTCGGACCGTGGGAAACCCGTTCTGGTGCGTTGTGAACCATGGTGTAGGCGTAATCGACACCCATACCGTAGGCTCCCGAATGTTCCTTAACGATCGCCATCACGTCGTCATAGGTATCGCGATGCGCCCAGTCGCGCTGCCATTCCAGCATCACCTGCTGCCAGGTCACCGGGACCACGCCCGCCTGGATCATCCGTTGCATCGAATAGTCATGAGCCTCTTTCGAGGTGCCGCCCGATGCATCGGCCACCATGTAGATCTCGTAGCCACCTTCAGCCATCGCGCTGAAGGCGAAGGTGTTGTTGCACACCTCGGTCCACAGACCCGAGACGACCACCTTCTTCTGGCCGTTCCCGGCCAGCGCGTCACGCACCTTCTGGTCATCCCAAGAGTTCATCGAAGTGCGCTCGAGCAGCGGATGATCGGGAAACACGGCGAGCAGCTCCGGATAGGTGTGCCCCGAGAAGCTTTCGGTCTCGACGGTCGTGATCGTCGTCGGGATATTGAACACCTTCGCCGCCTTGGCCAGCGCCACGACGTTGTTCTTCAGAACCTGACGATCAATCGATTGCACGCCAAAGGCCATCTGCGGCTGCTGGTCGATGAAGATCATCTGGCAGTTTCGGGGTGTCAGCAGTTCAGGTTGGGTCATCTCAAGCCTCTTAACTCTTGTTCAAGTCACCTTGTTTCAAGCTCGCAGTGCCGCCGGGGCGATGAACGAAAATCAAGCTGCAAGCTTGGCGGCCAGCCGGGCCACATGCCGGCCCTGGTCCGCGGCCAGCTTCAGTTCTTTTTCACTCGGCATGCGAGAGCCGTCCGGACCGGCGATGGTGGCAGCGCCATAGGGGGATCCGCCGCGTACCTCGCTCACATCGGTAAGTTCCGCGCTGGAATAGGGCAGGCCCGCAATGATCATTCCGTGGTGAGCGAGGGTGTGCCAGAAAGAGGTGATCGTAGTTTCACCTCCGCCACCGGTGCCAGTGGAGGTAAAGACCGATCCGACCTTTCCGATAAGATTGCCGGCAAACCACAGTCCGCCGGTCTGGTCGAGGAAACTACGCATCTGGGACGCCATGTTCCCGAAACGGGTGGGAGTGCCGAAAATGATCGCGTCATAGTCCTTCAACTCGCCAGGTGTCGCGATTTCGGCTGCCTGGTCAGTCTTGAAACCAGCCGCCTTGGTGGCCTCTTCGCTCATGATCTCGGGCACACGTTTCACCGTGACCGTGGTGCCCGCGACCTCGGCGGCGCCCTTGGCCACGGCCCCGCTCATCGCTTCGATGTGACCGTAGGAAGAATAGTAAAGGACAAGGATCTTGGTCATTTCCGGAACCCTTTCGATTTCGGGTCAATGTTCTGGAAGCCTGACAATTATTCAGACTGCCGTGGCGGTATCGAAGGCGTGTTCCATCCCCTGGAGAATGGCGGGGCCAGTAACAAACACTGACCCCGTGAAAAGGACACTTCGGCGATTGAGGGATAAGCTCTGCGTAGAAGTAGCCAACATTGAAGATCTCCGTGTTTTCGTGAGACGTGGCGTGCCGATCCCGGTCATCCGGCCCTCCCGCTTTCCTGACCAATGGCCGAACGGATGCAGGTCAGAAGTTCATCTGGCCTGAGGGGCTTTGCTAGGTAGGAATGAAATCCGGCGTCCAATGCACGAACCTTGTCCGCCTCGTCGGGGTATGCGGTGATCAGAATGGCTGGGGGCGGATTTCCCGCCGTCTTCAAATGCCTGTACAGTTCGGGGCCGGACATTCCCGGCATCAGAACATCGACTATCAGGCATGTGGTCTGCGGCAGCTTTTCGGATTGCAGAAAGTCGCCCGCGCTCTCGAACATGGCGGCAACAAAACCGAATGACCTGACGAGGCCGGCAACCGCTTCTCGGGCAGCTTCGTAATCATCGACAATGGAAATCAGAGACTTTTCAGCCGCCGCCATGATTTCGTCCACCCGTTCTCCGCGTCGCTAGAACCGACGGCCGCATCACGTGACACGGCAACCGGCTGTGCCTTGAAAAGGTGAACGATTCAGGTGGCTAAGAGCAATTATACAGGGGTGTCGGCAGCCTAATACTTTGTGTTACCGAGACCGAGTCTGTCGGCGGAGCGGACCAAGTCGGGCAGACCCTTTGCATCCATCTTGCGCATGACCTGTGCGCGGTGGACCTTGACCGTGATCTCGCTGAGATCAAGCTCATCGGCAATCTGCTTGTTGAGCCGTCCCGCGGTTACGAGCGCCATGACTTCGCGTTCACGCGGGGTCAGTGCGCTGAAACGATGTTGCAGTGCCGCTAGAGCCTGCGCCTCTTTCCGCCGGAATTGATCGATTTCGAGCCCTCGATGGACTGCGTCGAGGAGGTCTTGATCACGGAATGGTTTGGTCAGAAACTCGATCGCACCGGCCTTCATTGCCTCAACGGACATGGGTACGTCGCCATGGCCCGTAATGAAAACGATGGGAAGCTGGATGCCTGATCGGGCGAGCTCTTGCTGCAACTCAAGCCCGCTCTGGCCTGGCAATCTGATATCAAGGATCAGACATCCAGCTGCATCGAGCTCTTTGCAGCCGATGAAACCCTGCGTGGACGCAAAGGTTCTTACGGAATGGCCGACCGAACGCAGCAAGCTCTCTATCGAGGTCCGCATGGAAGAATCATCTTCGACAATGAAGACTAGAGGCTGGTCCATACTCATTTAGCGGTCTCCTTGACGAGCGAAAAATCAGCATCGATACTTGGCAAAATAAACTGGAAAATCGCGCCGTGGGGCTCGTTGTCGGTGACCCACAGCCGTCCGCCATGGGCCTCGATAACCCAGCGGCAAAAGATGAGACCCATGCCCATTCCGTCGGGTTTCGTCGTATAGAACGGCTCAAACACCCGCTCCTTGCTGGCGCGGTCCATGCCGACACCTGAATCCTCTACCGAAACCACGATGGTACCATATTCGTAAATGGCAGACTTCACGCGTAAGAGACGCTTGCGATCCTTGACGGTGCTCATAGCGTCAATGGAGTTCGTAACGAGGTTTGAAATCGCTTGTTCAAGCTGAATCGGATTCGCAAATACCGATGGCAATTTCTCGAAGAGCTCGGCTTCGAGAGCAACGCCGGACAGCTGCGCTTCCGCCTGACTACGCTGCACGGTGTCCGCCAGAAGCCGATTCAGATCTGCTGCAACCCGTTTCTGAGTTCCTTTTTTGAACATCGTCCTGATGCCAGCAATGACGTTGGAGGTGCGATGGCCGTCATTGACAATCCTTTGCAATGCCGCATTTGCTTCCGCCAAATCGGGCTCAGGCCTGGCCAACCAGCGTATACCGGCATCGGCATTTGTCACCATGCTTGCCAGAGGCTGGTTGACCTCATGTGTGATCGATGCAGACAAGGCTTCGATTGCCGTAATTCGAGCATCGCGCGCTCGGCGCTCAGCCAGAACCGACCGGGTAAGCCTAGCATAAAGTGTCATCGTTTCTGACAGAAGTACCAACAAGACGACGCTTGCGGAGATCAGTCCGTAAAAACGCCCCGCCCACCAGCCGACGCTGAGTCGAAGACCTGCACTCAGGTAGGATAGAAGCGTGATCTCGATGAGAAGCGTAAAGAGCACGACCATCAGGCAGAGGTCGAGCACTGAGAGCCTCCTGGACCACAGAACGGCGAGGCCAACCATATAAAGGCTGACCGCCGTGGCCGGTACATATTGCCAGAGGGGCGAAACGCGCGTCTCGTCGCGCATGAACAGCGGCAACACATCGTCGCTGGCGATGACCAGCCAAGAGATCCCGCACGCAACCAATAAGACAGCTGCGATGCTTCCAAGAATGACACCCCGTACCGCCCCTCGGGGAATGCACCAGGCCGGACCGCGCTCCTTCATCAATGCATAGGCCAGCACGCAGAGTGGAAAGCTGACGCGCCGAAACGTGGCGATCACGGCAGTGGTTTGAAGCCCGGCGTCGGGCCATCCGAACAAGGCTGCCACGTTGGGAAACGTAAACGCCCACGGCAGGACCATGACGCCCGAAAAGATATATCCGATCGATAGGGCAAGCACGGCCCACGAACGTTGGAGTGAAAATAGCGATAGCAGTAGGGCTGCGGTCACCAGATCGATGATAAGTACTGCAGTCGCATATACAGGAATAAATGCTTCGGTTTTCTCAAGCGGAACTCGTGCGAATGGCGCAGTGAAAAGCAGGGCTGCAACGAGCACTGCAAGCACTGCTATAGCAAGTCGCCAATGCTCCCGACGGTTGGGCGCTGTCGTTAGCAGAAAAAGATTATCCTCTCCCGCTGTGCTTCTCTTACTCAATGACTTGCCTCAACAGTTCGCCGATCCTAGACAAACTCAATCGTTGAAAACAATCGAAAAGAGCTGGTTAGCCGGCGCCAGCGACTACTAAACGCAGCTAATACCCTGTGTAACGCCATCACACGAGGAGGCCAAGGGTATCGGCGCCGCAGGCGAAAGTGGGAGTGAGGCGACCGCAAACGGAGATGATCTCTAGACGATCGCATCGTGCTCCAGTTCGTTGCCCGAGGCGTGTGAGCTGCTGCCGGTTCGTGGACGCCGAGTTAAGGTGTTTCCGATGAAACTGGAGCGCATTAATGCAACGAAGGAAGCTCAAGCGAGAATTCAAGCTTGAGGCTGTGAAGTTGGTGCGGGAACGCGGTGTCAGTGTTGCGCAGGCAGCCTGCTAATCAACGCTGGTCTCTCGACTTTGTCTCCGATGCCCTGATGGATGGGCGCAGGTTCCGTATCCTGTGTGTCATTGACGACTTCAGCCGCGAATGTCTGGCAACCGTGGTCGACAACTCGATCTCCGGAGCCCGGGTAGCGCGGGAACTGGATGGTATCGCGGAACGTCGGGGCCGCTATCCCTTAATGGTGGTCAGCGACAATGGTACGGAACTCACCTCAAACGCCATGCTCAAATGGCAGCGGGACCGCAGCGTCGAATGGCACTACATCGCGCCGGGAAAACCGATGCAAAATGGTTTTGTCGAGAGCTTCAACGGCCGGCTTAGGGATGAATGCCTCAACGAACATCTGTTCCGCAGCTACCGACACGCCCGGGACACTATCGAAAACTGGAGGATCGATTACAATCTGAACCGACCGCATACGAGCCTCGACGGGCTCACTCCCCATGAATTTGCAAACCAGTCCAGCAAAGATCACACCGTGAACAGAGCTAACTTATAAACGCGGACAATCAGGGGAGCAGGTCACCACCCGCTAAAATTCCCCCGACCAGGGCCAGAGTGTTCTGCGATGACTGTGAAGCGCAGGCACGAGGAGGTTTCTGCGATAGAGATTTGCCGTGATGCCGAGAACACGAATGTCAATTGTTCCAGCTGGCGCCAGAAAGTGCTGCATCTCGGAACCGAACGAAACGTCCATAGGCCAGGGCGGCGCAAATATGAAGTCGGGGCAGCTTCAAAACCTGTCAGGCCCATTTCTGGCCGGAGCGTTACAGGGTTACTTAAGATCAATAGCGTCCTGAACGTAACCGAGTAGGACCTCTGGACTAAATGGCTTGCGCAGAAACGCGTAGCACCCTCGAGCGATTGCTTGCCTTTCAAGTCCCTCGTCAGTCAGCGCGGTAATGACTATGACGGGCACGCGCGGGCAATAGCGCTCCTTGAGCAGGTCAAGGAGATCGAGCCCGTTAATCTCCTGCATCTGGATGTCCGTGATGATCACATCCGATGTTTGGGTCGCACCCGACTCGATAAATTTCTCGCCACTGCTATAGCCGATGGAGTCCCATCCTGCGGAGTCCAGCAGGTCGACCAAAGCAGCCCGCATGGCGGCGTCGTCGTCTACGACGCTTACTAGGGACTTACGCGAAAGAACGCCGATGCTAATATCTTCCATCTTTAAAGGCCAGCTGCTTCAGCTAAGCGTGTCAACTCGATGAGAGACTTCGCGCCGAGCTTTTTCATGGCGGTCGCACGATGGCTCTTAACCGTCACCTCACTTATGGAAAGTTCAAACGCAATCTGTTTGCTGAGTTGACCTTTAATCACGAGATTGATGACGTCCCGTTCCCGAGACGTCAGGTTCGAGAAGCGCTGCTGGGCTTCTCGGACGCGCTGGTTGAGTGCTGCGCGCTGTAGCCCTTCTTCCACTGCACAGGCAACAGCATCAAGTAGATCCTGGTCGCGGAACGGCTTTTCAATGAAGTCGATGGCGCCGCCTTTGATCCCGCGAACGCTCATAGGCACATCACCAAACCCGGAAATCAATACGACCGGCAAGGTGTAGCCTTGAAGCACCAACTGATCCTGGAAATCCAGGCCATTCGTTCCTGGCAGGCGTACATCCAAGATGAGGCAGCCCGGCTGATCCACGTTGTCACCGTGTAGAAAGTCCGCGGTGCTTCCATAGCTCGCAACTACGTATCCAACAGATTGCAGGAGATCTTCAAGCGAGCTTCGCAATCCGTGGTCATCGTCAATGATACGTATCAGAACATCCTGGATCGATGCATCGGTTGTCGCCTGGTCAATCATGAGGGTGCCTCCACTGGTAGGAGAAGTCGGAAAACCGCGCCATCTTCATTCGTGGGCTCTACCGTGAGCATTCCTCCATGAGCGATAGCGATCTTCCTAGAAATAGATAGCCCGAGCCCCATGCCCGACGCCTTGGTAGTAAACAGAGGCGAAAAGAGGCGTTCTATATTGCTGTGATCTATGCCTGGCCCGGTATCGCCGACGCGAAGTGAAAGCATTGCGTCTTCCATACCCGTCGAGATAGAAAGCACGCGTCGACTGTCTGTCGAACGCATCGCCTCAATTGAGTTTCTAGCCAGGTTCATCAAGATTTGCTGAACTTGAACTCGATTACCGATCGCAGACGGCAAGTCTGATGCATAATCGGTTACAAGAAGTACTTTCTCCCGGATCAATTCGCCCGTTAAAAGCGTGCAAACTTCTCCTATCGCGGAACTGAAATCGAAAGGCGTCGGTTCAACGGAGTCACTCTGAATGAGCGATTTCAGGCCATCTACAATAGCTGCCGCACGGCGACCTTCGGCGACAATGCGATCAAGCGATGTCAAGGCACGGTCAGTTGTGCTGGATTCAAGCTTTATCCAGCGTCGACAGGCTTCCGCGCTGGCGCTGATGGCTCCAAGCGGCTGATTAACCTCATGGATGATCGCACCGGCCAGTTCCCCCATCGAGGCAAGTCGTAAAGCACTTGCCAGTTCCGCTTCCATAGCCCGCTGCGCTTCTTCAGCTTCCCGACGCTCTGTTATGTCGGTGAGAACACCAAAATAAGTCAACTCACCGGCATACTCACGATCGAGCTCTCCGTCGCAGCGTATGTGCTTCATCACCCCGTTTTCGAGCGCAATGCGGTAGTCAAGACGCATGTCCTCACCATTCCTGATGATTTCGAAGAACCGGCGCTCTATCCGATCCTTGTCATCGGCATGGAGCTTGGCAAGCCACTCGTCTACTGTGCATCCCCGTGTGCCTGCCGGAAAGTGAAACATCTTGAATACTTCTTCGGTTCCACGAATGGCGCCGGTAACTGTATTGTACCGAAAGTTGCCGCATTTGCCGACTTGTTGATGTTGAATCATCGCGGCAAGTGTCTCGCGCAATTCTTCTTCGGCAACCTTTTGTCCGATCCGTGCCTGGTCGATCTCCGTCTGAAGCCTGGCAAGCGAAAGCTCCAGTTGCCTGACCGTTGAGGTCGGCGGCTGCTTGCGAGGCTTGCTGCTTCTCGGTTTCCCGTCCATGTGTCCTTCCGCGACGCATTCCGACTCTTGGCTACCGCGGGAGATTACCATGCATGAATCCGGCGCCAAGGTTGAAGCTTGACACTCATTATCGTCGCTGCTCGCAAGGGTTGCTACCCATACTCAGGGATGGGTTGAACATCTACAGGTATTGGGAGAGGGACGTGCCTTGCGAACTTTGTCCGGCAATTCATCTCTAATGCCAATGCAGTATGGGCATGCAACCATCTAGAGTATGCATGCCCACAAATTCTCTCTGCGTTTCTACTTCTCTTGAGTCACAAGGACTTATCAACGACAGCCCGAAACGCGATCTCTATGAGCTGATCGGGCAACGCCAGTCGTGTCACTCCGACGAACGTGCTCGCACATTGAGTACTCTCCAATCCGTACATTTCTTTCCGAACCTTGCCGGCTACCTTGAAAGCCGACGGCACGTCCAGAACGTAGAGCGTTTCCTCAACGACATCATCCAGGCTCGCATCAAACCGTGCGAGAAGTTCTGCGGCGTTGATGTAGGTCTGCCTCATCTGTTGTTCCATCGTCGAAAAATCAACAGGTTTGCCTGACTCATCAAGTTCTGCCGGAGCGATCATGTTTCCGTTGTGATCATGGCTAAGCTGACCAGAGAGATAGATGACGTCTTTTACCTGAACGGCCTGCGGGTAACCATAAGCCGCCTCCCAGGGCACCCCAAACTTTTCAAGCTTTCTTGCGAGTTTCGAGCTACTCATTGGGCATTCCTTTTTCTGAATGTTGAAGGATGTATTTTATTGGTGGCCTTATTTGCGTCCGTCGGGGCCACACAAATACGCTCCGAATCAATACTATCCGGCGCTGTTATCGTTTCGTTTTCTCCCTTGTGGGAGATGGCCGAAAACATGCGGCTTTACTTGATGCGACCAAGAGGTTGCTGTTTCGCGGCTCAAGAGTGATTTGGCTAGTGGCACGACCTGCTCACCTACCAGAATGCCCAGCAGGCCTATTAGCGCCACAACAGGTGGGGCGGGGGAACGAACATTGAGGAAACTGTAGATCACACCAACGAGAAGGCCGGCAGCGAGCGAAAGCAAATAAATTTTCATCAGGGTAGCCCTTTCTAGCAAGGACCGCTGCGACCACGTCGGTCGAAGCAGCCGCTATCTTAAATGGCGGGGTTGGGACCAATCCGCTTACCGTGACGCACGCGTTCATCGGCCTTGTGCACCATCGTATAGGCGTAATCGACACCCATGCCATAAGCACCGCCGTGCTCCTGAACCGTCCCGATGACGGCGTCGTACGTCTCCTTGCGAGACCAGTCTCTCTGCCATTCGAGCAGGACCTGTTGCCAAGTCATCGGAACCACACCTACCTGGATCAGACGTTCCATCGCATAGTTGTGCGCTTCTAACGACGTTCCGCCTGAGGCATCAGCCACCATGTAGATCTCATAGTCGGTGTCATGGAGACATGAGAGCGCGAACGTCATGTTGCAGACTTCAGTCCAAAGACCCGCCACGACGACTTTCTTGTGACCAGCAGAGGCGTTCTTGGCCAAGGAATCTCTGACATTCTGATCATCCCACGAGTTCATCGAGGTGCGCTCGAGAATGTCATTTTCCGGAAAGACGCCAAGAAGTTCGGGAAAAGTGTTGCCTGAGAATGAATCCGTTTCCACAGACGTGATCGTGGTAGGGATTCCGAAAATCTTGGCTGCTTTGGCAAGGCCAACGACATTGTTCTTGAGCGTCTGCCGGTCGATTGACTGGACACCGAAAGCCATTTGCGGCTGCTGATCAATAAAGATGATCTGGCTATTCTGCGGTGTAAGCACTTCGAGCTTTGACATGGGAACTCCTCATCTAGATTTTCTTTAGTTACGGCTAAGTGTAAAAAGAAAGTATTTATCGCGCTACAATCTCAAAAAAATCTTGCAATTATCAGTTATGATCGTAGAGAACGCTAATAAATATCACCCTGATCGCCATATATCTAAAAACAGGCTAATATTACTTTTAAATCGACGACACAATCATGTCGTCACTTCGTGCGGCGAGCAATTACTCAAGCGTATAGAGGCCCCATACCGGGGGGTAATAGAGATCCTGCTTACGTTGGGAGCGAAATATACGTGATCTTACATAGTTCGAATTTTCCAACGGTTCGCACTATCATGTTTTCAATCTGGTCTGATCCCGAGCGCATCCACCAAGTAACCGTCCGGTGAGCCTTGCAATTGCCCATAAGTAGTGTGGCGAATTGCTTCACCCGCCCGACTTAGCCTTGCCGGTGAACAAGTAATCATGATTTGTCATGTGACACCGAATGATTGAGGTGCAGGCATGGGGCGGAGTTGGGTGGAAACAGAAACTGCCGAGTGTATCTGGGGGATGTCCGGCTGAACCGGCGCCTGGGGCAATGTTGGAGACTCTCGGAGAACGTCCAGGTAAATCACTGAGCGCGGCGTTTCAGGACTGGTCAAACACCAAGGCCGCTTACCGTTTCTTATCCAACGCGAATGTCCGCGAAGACAAGATCCTTGAGGGGCATTTCGCCGCCTCAGCCCTGCGCATCCCCGCAACTGGCGGTTCCATCCTGATCCTGTAGGACACCACGGAGTTTTCCTTCAAGCGCCAGGCTCCGGACAAGATAGGATAATCGACGGGCCGCAAGCTGAAGGAAGGCCGCGACCAGAAGCATGCGGTCTGTGGGCTCCTGATGCATGCCAGCCAGGCAATCACGGCAGATGGCCTGCCAGTCGGCATTACGGTGCCCAAGCTCTGGTCGCGTGCCAAGTTCAGGGACCGCCGCCCTCAAGCGCAAGATCAATCCGAACCGGGTACCGATCAACCAGAAGGAAAGCATGCGTTGGCTCGACAATCTGCGCCTGTCCACCGAGCTAATAGGTGCGGCCGAGCGTTGTGTGCATGTTGACGACCGGGAAAGCGACATCTACGAGCTCTATTGCCTGGCCGAAGAACTCGGGACGAACTTCCTCCTCCGCAGTTGCGTCGATCGCTTTGCGGAGGATGGCGGCATACTTGTCTGCCAGACACATGCATGCGCGATAATAAAGGTAGGAGCTTCGCGCAATTCGCAGCTGGTCGAGCAGTTCTGGCAAGCGATACACCTTTTTAAGGGCGTCAATCAGCTGTGACTTCTCCCGATTTCTCAAGATCTGCAGATCGACGCCCAGTTCGTTTTTAGGAGTTCGGCGCATTCTTGGTGGGATAACCCAACTGGCGAATGGTCGCATTAGGCCGCTTGCCAAGCCTGATATAGAGCTCAACGACTCGAAGTCTGTCTGCGTAGGAATACATGAACCACCTCCTGGTAGTCCAAGTTTTCGTCCGCACCCCAGGATATTCCACCAAGAATTGAGCCGCCTGTAAGTATTGTTTTCTGATCAGGATTTGGTATAGGGAGTATCTTTTTCTCTTCTTTTGCGCTGCGGTTGAGAATCTGGATTTGAATCCCGAAACTTATACCTGAGCCAATTCGTCCACACGGCCCAGGATTCAGCGATTCTATATAAGGAAGAAAAAGGCCGCCCCTTTTCAACAGAAGCGGCCAAGTCAGACGTCACACTTGGCATCTCCAGCGGAAGGGGGCGGATGCTGGCTCAACTACAGTGCACGTCGTACGCATCACTGGGGAGGGACTGCGATGATGCGAATGACGAAAAGGTAGCAAGAATAACAACTGATTTGTATCATACTCGGGTGTATGTTAGGCGATACGTGAGGCTCAGCTATGCACGACAAATACACGTCCCGTGCATTATGAGTGCGATGGCGAAACGCTGAGCGACTCCCCACTCGTTGGACAGTTTTCGGGGTGATTTAAGCTACTCTCTGCCCCTGCTGGCCGGTTTCGATCTGGTTGAGGTAGACCACGGCGGGCGGCTGTCCGCCACGGGCAGCGTGAGGCCGCTGGTGATTGTAGAAGGCGATCCATTTAGCGACGCCGGTTTTGGCCTTCGATCCGGTCTCCCAGGCGTGCAGATAGACGCATTCATATTTCAAGGAACGCCGCAGGCGCTCAATGAAGATGTTGTCGAGGCAACAGCCCTTGCCGTCCATCCATGCATGTTTACATGCACGAGAGGGGAGATCCGGGTGCCGACCCGCTTTGGCCGGTCGGTCAAGGCGAAGGATGTGAACTAGCTGCCCTGATCCGTATTCATGATCTTGGGCGGACCGAACCGGTGGGTTGCTTCGTTCGACGGCTCGACGCGAAAGTCCGCCTCCTGCGAGTTGGAGATGCGCCAGGACAGAACCTTGCGCGTGAACCAGTCCATGATTGCAACCAGGTAGAGGAAGCCACGCCGCATCAGTAGTGGAGTAAGAAGCGCTGTTGCGCTTTTCCTCCCCGAACCGTACATGCACCTTTCAGCGCATACGGCTCTCCATTCAAACTTGGCCCATGGCCATTGCAACATCATGATAGCGCGGGGTGACGATGCTGCCGGTTTCACTTCGGAAGATGCATGGATTGGCCCCCGGATTGCGCCAACGGAACTGACCGCCACAGCTCCCTTGTCCGTGATGGCTTTGCGCAGGTTGTCCCTGTCGTAGGTGGTATCGGCCATGACGATGTCGGCGGGCAGATCTTGGATCAAGGCTTCGGCTTGCGGCGCGTCGCCCTTTCTGGCCTGCGGTCAGTGCAGCCGAGGCCACGCACAACCATGTGGATTTTCGAGCTCAAGCCTCCACGAGAGTGTCCGAGAGCTTGATCTTCAGTCCTTTTTTTGCGCCGGAGGCGTGCTGATGAGCCCGGACGATTGTTACCCCCCGATGAGCCTCGCGTGCGCTCGTTGCCGTTTATGTGAGGTGAGATCTTCTCCCACTGATCATCTCGAAGAACCCGACGATCCAAAACACCCATGACTGCCCCAAGAGTCCACTCGGCCTAAAGGGATAGAGCTAAAGGTACTGAGGGTGGAGACTCTACATTGTCAGGAACTTAGGAACGGCATCAAGAATGCCGTAGGTCATTCCCGGTTAAAGTCCCCGATCCCAGATAGATCGACGCCAACTTCCGCCTTGTTCGGATCCTGAGCCCACAACTGTTGCCGGAGCTCATTCTTGGGATCCGGCTCCGCGGCTTCGGTGTCTGGCGTCGGTGAGCCTTCCTGTGAGGAGGCTGGCTCCGGAGCCGCCAGTTCAACGCCCTCTCCTGGATTTTTTGCCGTGAACACATACTCCCCGTCAAAATACCCGGTCTGATACGCCTCGATGGCATCTCTGAAGGCCTCCGGAACCGGCGTGCCGTACCACTTCGCCACGATCCTGTAGACCCGAGCAAACAGTTCGGTCCCGATCTTGACGTTGTTGCAGGTGTCGAACACGTCCGTGGAGACCTGGGACTTGTCCGAGATGCCAAAGCCAATCGGATATTGCGTGATTCCGACGCGGACAACGGCTTTGCCGAGGTGATCCTGAACCAGCTTCATCGCCTCTTCAGGTGATTTAGCTTGTCGAACCAGAAACGTCTTCGACCCGGCACGCACGGTCACGTTCAACGCATCCTCCGATCCTGCAGCCGCGATGAACTCTTCAACGATGGCAGGGGTCAAGGAGGGGTCGGCACATTGCTCAATCAGGGCAGCATCAATCATGGGTTCACTCGTTGAATGCGATCACCAGCGGAACATCGAACAGCTTTGCCCATGCTGTGACGCTGGCGCGTTGAATGTCGGTGATGTTGCTTTCACCCGTCCACCAGCCGTTGCCGATCGCAACGATTGTGTCTGAGCCCATGGCCATGGATTGCAGGACGGGCAATACAAGAAGCTGTTCGTAGCAGATCAGAGGCGCGGCGCGGGTGCCTGTGACTTGCATGACGGGATTGTCGAAGAAGTAGGCGTTCGCACCGCCTCCATCGCCCGTGAGCCGACGCCATGGTTGCCACATCGAGACCGGGACCGGCATGCGCTCGCGATAGAGAATTCGCGATCCCTTCCCTGAGATCTCCACCATCACCGTGTCGTAGCCGCTCCGCTGAATGACTGCAGCTCCTCCGATCACTGTCACCGGCAAATCGGACAAAGCGTCCGTCCAAAGCCGTTCGGTCGTCGGGGTCCATAATCCGAATGCGCTCTCGGGTAGGACAGCGACTTTCGCGCCTTGTGCAGCAGACTTGCGGACCATGGCAATGGTTTCCCGCTGCTGCTCGTAACCGGCAGGCTGTCCAGCCCCTTTGTAACCGAAAGTGGTGTTGATGCCGGTCCAGCCCTCCATTACCCTTGGCTCTGTCCAGAATGCGGCGGACCAGGCAGCACAACCGGCCACCACCGGAACCGCGATCCGCCAAAATCTTGTGGCCATCGCAAGTAGCAGGATCGCGGTTGCTGCCAGCCCCAACCAGCCCCATCCCGGCAAGAGCACACCGGCTGCGGTAATCGGGCCGGCCCAACCCATGGTACCGAAGGGTGGCAGGCTCATCAGAACACTTGCGATCAGGTAGCGCAGCATTCGTGGCCAACCGGATCTTCGCGTCCAAAGCGCAGAGTGAACGGCGACAAAGACGAGAGATGCCGCGAACCACAGCCCCAATCCGATCACATATTGGGAGCCGAAGAAGATGCTTGCGCCCTGCGGCAAGCCCCGTGAGGCTCCAAGGAAATGCGCGGCGGCCACTAACGCAGCGACGGAGCGCGACGGAGCGTTTGCCCAGAAAGCCGGAAACAGCATTCCGGCCGGCAACAGGAGCACATACCCGGACCAGCCGATTGTGCCGGTCGCCACGCCTCCCAGGATGCAAAACAGACTGCGCGCAAATTTAAGGCTGGAAGGTGAACACTTCTCGCGCCAGGCCGAGGGTGCCGCCCGCCGGAATAGGTCCAAAATATCTTGAGTCAAAGGAAGCCACATAATCGGAATGAACAAAGAGTGCGCCGGCGGGAACGACGCCCCCGGTAAAAGGGGTCAAGGCGCGTCCCTGCCCGTCCGTCGCTTGAATGGAAGAATGCGCCAGGCGTTCCCCGTCGATGGAAACCTGGCCGCCCTCAATGGCGATGGTTTGCCCGGGCAGGGCGACGACGGTTTTGATGAGCGGTGCCATACCGCCATCACACAGGCCTGCCGGAAGGTAGAGCCGTTCTCGCGCCAGTTCGATCGCCGGCGCATTTACCGGCGGACAGATGAATAGGGTATCGCCCAAACGCACTTCGCGAGGCAATGTCTCGATCCGCCAAAGTCCGAGCGGAAAGCTCGGTGTTGTGTTGATCCGGTATCCTCCGAGGGCACCGGCCGCGGCAATGCCGCCAATTGCCATTCCGGCAAGAGACAGGATGAGCAGAACCCGTCGCCTGTCCTTCCGCCCTACCTCACTTATCACCGGGTCATGCCCTGATCTTTGGAAAGATCCTTTTTCAACGCCAGCGCCTGAGCTTGCTCGTTAGATTGCCTTTTGGCGTTCACTTTCTGGATGGCATTGAACTTCGGCCATGCGTCGGCAAGCCTGGCCCGGTCTTCATCGGCAACCCGGGCAGCCGCCTTCTCAAAGGCAACTCCCTCCGGCTTGGCGGTGCCCATGAACGCGCGCTCCCCGAACCGTTGGTCCAGCTTGGCGGCAACTTCGCCGAGCTCGGCCTCGACCATTTTGTCCGCCAGAAGGAAGGACAGACCACTATTCAAATCGTTCCGGTCGATGGCATCGCGGATCCGCGACAAGACCGTCTCCGCCGCAGGTGACAGCGCTGGAATGTCGACACGTGACAGATCCCGTTCGCGCTCGAGTTCCACGGTACTTGAAGTTACGGTCTCGGCTCTAAGACGGATATAAGTTTTCACATCATCGCTGAGCTGCGGAACGTTGTTCAATGCCTGCTCGCGGTTTTCACGGGCGGCCCTGCCCGCCAGCATGCCGGTCTTGCCGCGCAGCACACCGAACTGCTCGGGCGCATTGGCCAGATCTTCCGCGAGCCTGTTGCGCGCTTCCGTCTGCGCTTCGCCACTCAACGTCACGATGTCCTCGATCCGCATCGCTTTCACGGCTTGGTCCGGCTGTTCATAAACGAGCCGGGCGCGGTTCTGAACTTCGGCCCAATGAGTTGTCAACGTGGCATCCGACTGCAACTTGGCCTCCACAGCGTCAGGAATGGACATGGCCCACATCTTCACGCCCGCGATCCAGGGTTGTGACATGGCTAAATGTTCGCGCGACTGTCTTTGGACGGTATTCGTCTCCCCAGCAAGACCTCGCTCAAGACCGGTCAAGCCAATCCCCAGCTTTTCACCGAGGGACAATAGCCGCTCACCAAGCCCGAAGAGTTTTGCCTTCTGCTCTGCAAACCAGCGGCGCTGGTTCTGGACCATCGCCTTGGCGACCCGAAGTCCATAGAGCCCCCGGCTATTGGCGTAGCTGAGTGCCTGGGCATAGAGCTCCGAGCCGGCATAATCGAGCGTCGTATCCTTGGCGCCCTTCCTGGAAAGCACTTCTATCAATCCACCATTCTTCGCGAAGGACAACGCGCCGTGATAGAGCTTGACGTCTTCCCGGTGCCGGGTCATCGCCACATAAGTCAGATGCCGGTCGAGGGAGAGCGTTGCCAGCACCTTCACCTTGTCGACGGTGGCGCCTTGCGATTTGTGTATCGTTGTCGCGTAGCCATGATCGACATTGCGATAGGTCTTCTGATTGACCTCGACGCGCCGGATCTGATCCGAACCGATATCGCCGATCTCCGCGAGGATGCGCCCTTCGCCCGCCTCGATGACCCGGCCGATCATTCCATTTTTTACGTTCAGGTCACGGTCGTTTTTCAGAAACACGACCTGGTCGCCGGCGGCAAAGAACCGCTCCCCCTCCTCCGTGCGGAATTTTTCTCCCGTTTCGATCACATCACGCTCGATCAACACGTCGCGCGCCATGCGGTTCAGCCGGTGAACATCTTCCCGCAAATGCGCCAGCATCAACATCGACTTCGACGGATCGTAGTCGCGTGACCAGTCGTCGATCATCGCCCCAAAGACCTGATCCTTGAGCGGCATGCTAACGACGTGACCATTGGACTGATAAGCGCGGATCGCGTTCGCGACATTGCCGCGGGCAAGATCCATGGAAGCGTCGCGCATCCATTGTTCGCGCTGCCGGTAGATCGTACCAAGTTCCGCGTAACCGGTTCGCTCGGTCAACGAGCGGAAGGCGGCGCCCGCTTCAATCGGCTGAAGCTGCTCTGCATCCCCGATCAGAACGAGCTTGGCTCCGGCCTTGGCGATCGTCTCGACAAAGACGCTCATCTGTCGGCTGTCGACCATGCCGGCTTCATCGATCACGAAGACGGTCTTTCCACTGGGAAGACCTTCGCCCCTACCCCAGGACAATTGCCAGGACGCCAAAGTGCGCGATGCGATCCCGGCTTCCTTCTCCAGTCCTTCGGCCGCCTTGCCCGCAAGTGCGGCGCCGACGACCTGATAGCCGTTTGCCTCCCATACCTCGCGCGCGGCTTTCATCATCGTCGTCTTGCCCGCACCTGCCCGGCCGACGACCGACGCCATGCGCTCGTCACCCGTGATGCGCTCGATCGCAACACGCTGCTCATCGGAAAGTTTGTGGACGCTCGAAAGTACTCGGTCGCGCAAACGCGTGTCCACACCATGCGAGGAAACGGACACAAGATGATCCGCCCGCCGCGCCATCTCTGCCTCAAGCCGCATCATCTCCCGGCTGGTAAACTTCGCCGGTTCCATTTCGCCAGTTTCCGGATCAACCGCTTCGGCCGCAAGCTTCACGACATCCGGAGAATTCAGAACGCGTGCAAGCAGGTCCTGGAATCTGCCCGGATCGTCCACGTAGCGGTGAAGGTATTTGGCAATGTCTTGGGTCTCGAAAACGCTCTTCTCGCGTGTGATGGCATCAATGACGATTTCCGGCCGTCGCGTGATCCGCCTGACATTCTCTAGACGGCTTTCCGCATGCCATGACGAGCGTTCCAGACCGGCATCGCGCCCTTGCGATTTTGCCTGGCTAGCAATGTTGCGCGCCTGCACACCGATCTTCGATGTCGGCAGCAGTTCGATGCCTTGAGCCTCATAGCTGCGATGATCGATCCGCGCTTCATGCCCGGCTTGTTCCAGGCTCTTGTTCGCATGTACGGCCCAAAGCTCACGCCACAGTTTCAGCGTTTCCTTGTCGCCCGCCCAGGCTCGATACTGAAGCTTTCCATTCTTCTGGCCGCCCTTCCGAACCGGCTCACCTTTCTCATCGACAAGCGTTTCCCACTTCGACCCGAAGCCCTTCTCGGTCAGCGGCGCCATCGTCAGCATGACATGGACATGAGGATTGTTTTCCTTGTCGTGATAGACCCAATCCGCAACCATGCCCCGCGATGTGAAGGCTTGCTCTACATAGCCCTGCACCAGGGCAATGTTCTCCTCCCGGCTGAGTTCAGACGGCAGCGCCAAAACGATCTCACGGGCAAGCTGTGCGTTGACGCGTGTCTCATGCGCCTCGACCGCATTCCAGAGCGCTTCACTGGCACCCGCTACACTTCGCCCATCGATCAGCGTCCGGAACCATTCCGGCGTCTGATCAGGCAGCGCCAGCTCCTCATGAACCAGATCGCCGTCTTTGTGGGCGTAGTCGAATGTCTTGTGATCGGAGTCGTTCGACACCGTCATTTGCGCTCGATGCCGGTAAGCGGCCGCAGCAACACTCGACCGGCCTTCGCTCCGGGTGATTACCTGGACATGGAAATGGTAGATGGCCATCGAGGGCAGGGATTCCGGCTGTGAAGAGGCTGACGGGGACGATCAAAGAGGATAGCGGGGAGACAAAGCGCCAGAACGGCGAAGACGGGATTACAGCCCAATGGTTGCAATTAAATTCTCGTACCAGCATAGGATAGCAGATGCAATCCTAAAAGTGCGCTCTACACTCAACGATTGAAAATCGTTTCCGCTTGAGAGCTATCGCCGTTGGCGGCGATAGGGCGCTGGAAGCACTGTCCTGGCTTCAGCAAAAAGTCTGTTCTTTGCCGATCCACCGTGCAGGCGATGAGGCAAGTCCTCCACCGCCCAGACCCGGTTTACCACAGGCTTCGGCTTTCACTTCAGCGCTTTATGGGGAGCGCGTTCAAGCATTCGCCTGCTCCGTCCGGTTTTCCTCAAAACCGGACTGCGGCCCTCACGGGCTGGAAAACCGGATCTTCAGGGAGCGCATCAGTTTGCCGTGAGGCCGCTCCGCTTCTTTCGAAGCGGACTCCTTCTTGGTTGTATCCACGACAAGTTTTGCAACCAAACTCGACTTCGGGATTCTAACACGTTATGAGCGTGCCCCTTGCCTTTAAACAACCCATTTCAAAACAAGGAACATCTGATGGCTCCGCGCAATTCCAAAACCGCCTCCGAGCAGATCGACGACATCGAAGCGCAGATTGCCAAGCTCCAGCAGAAGAAAAGGCAGGTGCTCAAAAAGCAGTCCGAGCGCGTTGCCAAGCTCGTCATGGAGAGCGGCCTTGCCGAACTCGACATCGATGAGGCCGACCTCGCCAAAGCCTTGAATGACCTTGCGGCCCGATTTCAAAAGCCGGCCGCTTCACAAGCTCACGCTGCAGCTCCGCAGAATTGAGGGGCAATTCAGAAGTCTAGAAAACCGGATAAGGCGAACGCGATTGTTGGATCGAAAAAAAGACGCACGCGAGAAAATCCAGCTTGGCGGCCTCATCGTCAAAGCCGGTCTTCGCGAGACAGACAAGGCCATCCTTCTCGGCATTCTCATGGATGCTTCGTACCGCCTTGGCGACATGAACGAGCGCGACAGATGGCGCGCGATCGGAAAGGCCGCATTCAAGAATGACACTCAAAAGGGCGCTGCTGTTCCTGATACCGATAGCCCTGATGCTGATAGCGCTATGGGGTCTCACCGGGATTGAAACCAGGCTGGCTTCCTTCGCCACGACGCAGAGAGCCTATCTGTTGCTCGGCCGGATCGGGCTCACCCTTCCCTTTCTTGTCTCTGCCGGACTGGGACTAATCGTTCTCTTCTCAGTACGCGGCAGTCTCGACATCAAATGGGCTGGCTTCGGGGTCCTCGGCGGAGGCCTGATGGTCTTTGCTACCACCGCACTCCGAGAGGCGCTACGGCTCAATGCTTTCTCGGAGCAAGTTCAGCCAGGGTCGCTTCTGCAGTACACCGATCTCTATTCGCTCGGTGGTGCAGTCGGGGCGCTCTTTGTCGGTCTGTTCGGTTTGAAGGTCGGGCTGAAAGGCAACAATGCCTTCGGCGACACCCGGCCGAAACGAATTTCCGGCCGCCGAAGCATCCATGGCGAAAGCGATTGGATGGACGGTAAGACCGCTGCGAAGATGTTTGCCGAGAACGGTGGGATCGTCATCGGGGAGCGCTACCGCGTCGATAAGGACAGCGTTTCGGAAATCAATTTCGATCCACGCCACCCAGAGACCTGGGGCAAGGGCGGCAAGGCGCCCCTCATCGCGTTTGATCAGGGCTTTGGATCGACACACGGCATCGTCTTTGCCGGCTCTGGTGGATACAAAACCACATCGGTCGTCATCCCGACCTGCCTCCAGTATCCCGGTTCAATGATCGTCCTCGATCCGTCGACCGAGATTGCACCGATGGTATCGGCAAGCCGCAACGCGATGGGCCAGAAGGTCATTTGTCTCGATCCGAAAAACCGACAAGTCGGGTTCAATGTCCTCGACTGGATCGGACAGTTTGGATCCTCCATGGAAGAAGACATGGCAACAGTCGCCGCCTGGCTCATGTCGGAGAAGCCGCGGATCGCATCCGGCGCAGACGACTTCTTCCGCACAAATGCGGAACAGCTCATCACCAGCGTAATCGCCCATGTCGTCTTTTCCGACCTGGACAACTCCTCTGGAAAACGGTCGCTGCGCACTGTGCGCAGCATTCTCACCAAACCGGAAGAGAACCTGAAAGAGTTCCTGGCGGACATTCACGACACGGCGCCGAACGAGTTCGTCAAGGAACTCGTTGGTCCCTTCATCAACATGACGCCGCAAACCTTCTCCGGCGTCTATGCGACCGCCGCCAAGGAAACCCACTGGCTCTCCTATGATACTTACGCCGCGCTTGTCTCAGGCAACAGCTTCGCAACCGACATCATCGCCAATGGGCGAACAACCATCTTCCTCAATATCGATCTTTCCACCCTGGAAAATCATCCTGGCATGGCCCGAGTGATCATCGGTGCGTTTCTGAAAGCGGTCTACAATCGCGATGGAGACATCAACGGCCAGGTTCTATTCCTGCTCGATGAAGCCGCGCGGCTCGGCTACATGCGCATCATCGAAACGGCACGTGATGCCGGCCGCAAATATGGCATCTCGCTTCTGATGCTGTTCCAGTCGCTCGGCCAGATGCGGGAAGCCTTCGGCGGCAAGGATGCCACATCCAAGTGGTTCGAATCCGCCTCCTGGGTGTCCTTCGCGGCCATCAACGATCCGGACACAGCGCGGTATATTTCCGAGCGCTGCGGCATGACGACGATCGAGGTCGAACAGGTGAGCCGGTCTTCACGTGGCGGGCAGGTATCGCGGAACCGCTCCCGTCAGCTCTCCCAGCGTCCTCTCATTCAGCCGCATGAAGTTCTGCAGATGCGATCCGATGAGCAGATCGTTTTCAGTAGCGGCAACGAGCCGTTGCGATGTGGCCGGGCCATGTACTTTCGAAGGAAGGAGATGACCGGGAAGGTGGAAAAGTCGCGGTTCGGAAAGGAACGTCGCTAGGGATGCGGAGACCAGCCTGGTCCGCGCAAATTGCTGCACAGGTAGATCTTCACCAGAAAAGACAACGGTGAAAGCGGGAATGCAGATTGCCGGTCGTCAAACAAGCCTTGGCCCGGTCGATCCGGGCCAAGGCTTTCCATCGCGAAGACGAGAAACGGCCGCCTTATAAGGGCGGCACGCTTTCGATTGCTCTGTCCTGATCTGCTGCAATGTCCGCGAATTCTGCTCTCAGGATCTCCAGCTCTGCCGTTATCTGGCGGCGCTCGCCGGCATCGACAGCATTGCGGAGCTCTGCGCGAAGTTCTTCAATCTGGATTTCAAGGTGCATCGTCATCTCCTCTTGATTGTCTTCGAAAGATGACGCCCGAAGGTGTGGTGGTGAGGCTGGGTCAAGGATCGCGCGAGCGACCGCCGGCGGCGGCGCGCGGGGGTGCCGATTTTCTGGCGCAGCCGGAAAATTGGGGGGACCGCGCGTCCTTGGGGCAGACTTGCCGCCGCACTACACTCGGGCGAACTGAGCAGACCAGGCCTCACCTGGTTTAGGCACAAAAGAAGGCTGTCGCGCTCGATGCGCGGCAGCCTTCTCAGCATTCGGAAACTGAAACACGGATGAATGGCGTGAATCGACTGAACGTAATCGATTCATAGTATTCATTGGACGGAGCCTGCCTCGTCAGCGAGACTCCTTCCATGCATTTACAACAACGCGGACCGGTCCATCTTCGCCGCATTGACCTGGCCCGGAACATGCGGCGGTTCTATTGCCTCACCGTTCAGCCGACGCTGTTTGGTGGCGCTTCTCTCATTCGCGATTGGGGGCGTATCGGAACCCGGGGACAGACGATGATGGAGACATTTGAGAGCCCGGCCGATGCCACCAATGCCCTGTTGCGGATTGAGCGATCCAAAAAGCGGCGGGGATATCGGGAGACAATCGCGGGGGTCGAATAACTTCTGTGTCGATGGGGAGGCATATTCGCTGCGCTCGGAAAACAACGATCGAAGGCCTCGCTAGTGGCGAGGCCCTCGTGCTGGCCGCTTAGTCGCGGTTGCCAGTCGGGCGGGACCAGATGAGCTGCAGGCCTTCCTGACCTTCGACCTCGATGAGGGTAGCGTAGATCGGAGCGGGGAAGCTCGGATCGTCCAGCTTGACCGAGATATAGTCGCGCTCGGTGTCTTTGGCCTGCTTCTGCCATCCGGCTCCAAGTTCGACCGAACCGGAGTAGATGCGGAATTGCGGGCCGTTTTCGGAGGGGTTTTCGACGCGCTCGAGGCGGGCCTTGACGTTGAGGGCCAGCGTCTTGATCTGACCGGTGAAGCCGTTCTTCGTGGTGGTGAATGTGCCGATGTTTGCCATTGTCTTCATTCCTTCGATGTTTCGGGCCACGACCATCGCGGCCTCGATGGCTGTCGAAGAGACCGGGAACGATCGGCGCGCATTCCTGCGGAACCGAAATGAAATGGAGGACGGCGGAAAGACACTTTCTTGGCTACCCGCGAGGAATTCGAACGCCAGTTCGAAGGGGAAGAAAGTATCTAGCCGCCGTTGCGTCAAGCCGAGCGAGGCGAAGCCGGGTCCCGGTCAGACATGCCTCAATCGAGACCGCTTTGGGCGGCGCGTATTTGACATTTTAAGGAAATGAAGACCTGCAATCGTCGTTTCCGGACCACCGATCCACGGCGGCGCACGAGACGAGAATGAGCGTGCGTTATTGGCGTTGATGCCGGTCCGGGGAATTGTCGATCTTTAAGCTCCGAACAGACCGGCAATTCTTGCTTTGCCACGTATGTTCAATGGCAGGTCTGGATGGTCGAAGCAGGCGAATGAAAACGGGAATAGGCACACATTGGTTCAGCGCCTCTGACACCGGCTCTCGCTTTGCCCGTGCCGTTTCAGTCGAATGGTGGTTCAGTGATCTCCTGCTGCCCTGGACCAGAACGAGGAAATCGGCCGACTGCGCCGTGCGCCGCCATCAAGGCAAGCGTCGTCGATTGTACGCCGACGCCGAGCGATAGCAGGCAAGTGTGATTGACGGAGGACTCACCTCCCTCGACAGTCACATTGGGAATGGAAAGCATCAGGCTGCCTCCCGCTCTTCGCTGACCTGTGTGGGCTGAAGTGCGTGCAGATAAGTCACCGCGCGCTGCGCATGGGCCGCCGCCTGAAAGATTGCCCGCTTGTCGTCTCTGAGCACCTTGAGCCAGGACTGAAGGTAGCTGGCGTGATCCGGCCGGGGCTCGAGCTCCGGCACGATGCCGAGATCGGCGCAGAGGAAACAGCTTCCGAGTTCGGCCACGAGCTCTTCGCGTGCACGCTCGGTGTGGCACTTGTGATAACGCGAAAGATCGCGTCCGACCCTGCTCCCGGGTGCAGTCCAGTGAACATGCTCGTGACTGAGGACAGCTACGTAGGATGCAGCGTCCCGAAACGTCTCGAAGGGCGGCATCTGGATGTGATCGCTTGCTGGCGCGTAGAATGCTTTCGATCCGCCGTGGCGGATGATCGCACCGGTGTTGGCGAAGAACCGGTCCGCGTGCTCGATCCGTTCGACCGGATCGATGACCTTCTCGGGCTGGTGGTAATAGTGATCCGGAAGCCCCTCGATCTGGTCGCAGTTGAAGACTGTGTATGTCTTCAGAAACGGGATATCCCGTTCGACCTCATCGCCGCGGGAATCCGTTTCGGTCTTGGTGAAGCGGCTGGCATAGACGACGGTTGCGCCGGTTTCGCCCTTGCGGACCTGCGCGCCGATCTGGCTGGCCTGACGGTAAGTCATCCAGAGCGGAGCTTCAAAGCCGCGGGTGAGGCTCTCCGACCAGAGCAGCAAAACGTTGATGCCCGTGTATGGCTCGCCGGTATGTCTGAGCGGCCGTGTGATCCGGCCTTCGAGCCTTACCGCGCTCCACGGTTTGATCCAGGGGCGGGCTCCTGTCTCAAGATCGGCGACGATTTTCTCCGTGATCCGTTCGTAGATGTCGGCGCGCGGACTTTTCTCTTTTCTCTTCATTTTTCAAACCTCCTGAATTCAGGACCGCGCCGATTGCGGTCCGTCACGGGGTCCGAAATGGCGGAGCGCGGAGGCAGGAACTGCACCCAAGCCGAGGCCCCGGCGCGCGAAGCGCTGCGGGGTGGCGAAGGGCCGGAACGAAGAGGAGGACGGCAACGCCGTTGCAGCTGCTGCCGGCTCCGCCCGGACTTTCCCGGGATGGGCCACGGTCGGTGCGGCCGCACTTCAGAAAAGGCGGCGCCAGGCGCCGCCATCAAGGATAAGATGAGTTGTCAGTGGACGGAGTGGCCGCCGCTGTAGGGGTCGTACTCGAAGAGCACTTCGACATCGGCGTCTTCGATCTCTTCTGCGGGGAGGACGCCGTATTCATCGCCGGATTTAAAGAGGACGATCGGAGTCATGAGGGTGCGGGCGAGGCTCCAGGCGTGCTTCTGGGCGAGGGAAAGATCGTGCTGCATTCGAGGGCTCCATCGTTGGAGCGGGCCAATTCCCGCTCTTGATGGCTCCGTCAGTGTGCGGCTTAGCGGACGCGATCACCGCGCAGGCCAAAGCCAAGCGGCCGCAGCTCGCTAGCGGACCCTTTACGGGTTGATCGTGGAAGTCCGCGCCGCACCAGGAATGCCATCTCTCAAAAGAGCGGGATTGGATTGGGTCCGGGATAGAGTCCAAACGTTGTTCGATCTGAGGCCCGGGGCACGTATATGCTCGTGCCGGCAACCATTCTTATGAAGCGATTTGCTCGCTGAGCGAATGGCAAAAAGGGGGCCGCGAGGAGACCGTCGGCTCTTAGAAACTAAACCTCGCTATTCGGAAATGAACTGAGTTTGCCACCGCAAATCTCTGACATCCCAGCATCTTCTACTGGTATCACGCAGAGTTGCAATTCACATGTTTAATTTGAATTCAATTGCACGATAAGTTGATAGCGTATTTACACTTCGACGAAGCGATGAAATATTTATCGCAATGCGTCTAAGTCAAAAGTTGCCTTAGTTCACGCTGAAGTTCAATTAATTCAGGTAGAAATACTTTCATCACTTTGTCTGGGTCAATGGATGAGCATGCATAGCCGATGTTAACGGCGGCGACTGTGTGACCATGTGCATTCAAAATCGGAACCGCTATGGAACAAAGACCAATTTCTACTTCTTGATCGATCATAGCATACCCCTCCAATCTTACATTGACGAGTTTCTCCATTATTTTTTTGTGTTCAATCAGCGTCTTTTGAGTGAGTGCGGGAAGAGGTGCTGCGTTTAATCGAGTTTGAGCTTCTTGCTCTGGCAAGGACGCAAGCAAGACTCTTCCCATGGACGAACAATAGGCTGGCAGCCTAGACCCCGGCATAAGCGCTATAGACATTACCTTTTTTTGTGCGGATCGTGCGACATAGACGATCTCGCAGCCGTCAAGGATGGAAACTGACGAGCTTTCCCCGATCCTGTCAGAAAGACGATCGAGAAGTGGTTGCACAACGCGTGGCAGTGGCATTGTAGCGAGACAAGCCGTTCCGAGCCGCAGAACCTGTGGTGTGAGAGTGAAGAACTTGCCGTCCCAGTCTGCATATCCGAGATGAGCCAGAGTCAGCAAACACCTGCGCGCAGTCGCTCTGTCGAGACCCGATGCGTTCGCAACTTCCGAGATTGATTGGCGAGGGCATGCAGCTGTGAAGGTTTCGATTACCTGCAGTCCTTTGGCAAGGCCACCCATAACGTCGCGATTAGCAATCAACTTTTTTAGTCTCTCATTTGTGCGATATGTAAACAAAATAATCATATCGCACAAAAGTGGTGGACGATAGTCCTGCTCCATCGCTATCTCCAATGCGGACAGGCTCAAAGCCTTTCCAAGTAGGAGACAATGATGGACAAGAAGGTTTCAGACCTTGCCACCGCTGTGGCGGGGATCGAGGACGGCATGACGGTGATGATCGGCGGTTTCGGCGGCTCCGGATCTCCCATCGAGCTGATCCATGCGCTGATTGACCGCTATCGCGAGGCGGGACATCCGAAGGACCTCGTGGTCGTCAACAACAATGCCGGCAACGGTCATGTCGGCTTGGCCGCGCTCATCGAGACGGGCATGGTGCGCAAGCTGATCTGCTCCTTCCCGCGCTCTGCCGATCCGGTGGTCTTTACCGAGATGTACCTGGCAGGCGGCATTGAGCTGGAGCTGGTGCCTCAGGGCACGCTGGCGGAGCGGATTCGAGCGGGAGGTGCGGGAATTCCCGCCTTCTACACGCCGTCTTCCTACGGAACCGATCTGGCAAAGGACAAACCCATCGCAGAGTTCGAAGGTCGCATGTATGTGCAGGAACGCTGGCTGAAGGCGGACATTGCGCTGGTGAAGGCCGAAACAGCGGACACTTTCGGGAACCTGACCTACCGCATGGCAGCCCGTAACTTCAATCCGCTGATGTGCATGGCCGCGGTGGAGGCCATAGTGCAGGTAAGCCGGATCATCGAAGCGGGTGGGATCGACCCCGAGGTCGTCGTCACGCCGGGTATCTTCGTTCAAAAGGTCGTTGAGGTGGCAAACCCGCTGCAGGAAGAAGACCTCAACCGCGCCAATGCCGCCTATCCGCTGGAGGCCTGAGATGGAAAAGCTTTCAAACAACCAGATTGCCTGGCGTGCGGCACAGGATATTGCCGACGGCGCCTATGTGAACCTCGGCATCGGCTTTCCCGAAAAGGTCGCCCAGTTTCAGCCGGAGGGACGCGAGGCGATCTTTCACACCGAGAACGGACTTCTTGGCTTCGGCCAGGCCCCGGAGCCGGGTTCGGAGGACTGGGACCTGATCAACGCCGGCAAGAAAGCCGTCACGCTGAAGCCAGGCGCGGCCTTTTTCCACCATGCCGATAGCTTCGCGATGGTACGCGGCGGGCATCTGGATGTGGCCATCCTGGGGGCTTATGAGGTCGCTGAAAACGGCGACCTTGCCAACTGGTCGACTGGCCCGAATGGTGTTCCGGCAGTTGGCGGGGCGATGGATCTTGTGCACGGCGCCAAGCGGGTTGCCGTCATCACCGACCACGTCACGAAAAAAGGACAGCCAAAACTGGTCAAGCGCTGCTCCTTGCCGCTCACCGGCGTCGGTTGCGTGACCCGCGTCTATACCAGCCTGGCTGTGATCGACATCGAGAACGGTCGCTTTGTGCTGCGTGAAAAACTGCCCGGCCTGTCGCTTGAAGATCTTCAGGCGGTTACCGGTGCAGAGCTTGTTGTTCCCGGCGCTGTCGCTGATCTTGTTGTTCCCGAGGTGTAAAATGGCTGAAGCCTTTATTTGCGATTATATCCGTACGCCCATCGGTCGCTTTGGCGGGGCGCTGTCCTCCGTCCGCGCCGATGACCTTGGTGCCATTCCGCTGAAGGCGTTGATGGAGCGTCATCAGAACATGGACTGGGCGGCGGTCGAGGAAGTCTTTTTCGGCTGCGCCAACCAGGCTGGCGAGGACAACCGCAACGTCGCCCGCATGAGCCTGCTGCTGGCCGGTCTGCCTGAAACCGTGCCCGGCACCACGTTGAACCGCCTGTGCGGTTCGGGCATGGATGCGGTCATCGGTGCTGCTCGGGCCATCAAGGCGGGTGAAATGGAACTGGCGATAGCCGGCGGCGTGGAATCCATGTCCCGCGCTCCCTTCGTCATGCCCAAGGCGGAAACCCCGTTTTCACGCCAGAACGAGATTTTCGACACCACCATCGGCTGGCGTTTCGTCAACCCGCTGATGAAGAAGCAATACGGAATCGATTCCATGCCCGAAACCGGCGAGAATGTTGCCGAAGACTATGCCGTCTCCCGCGAAGACCAGGACGCCTTTGCCCTGCGCTCGCAAGAGAAGGCGGCGACAGCACAGGAAAACGGACGTCTGGCACGGGAAATCACGCCGGTGACCATTCCCCAGCGCAAGGGCGAACCGATTGTCGTCGACAGGGACGAGCATCCGCGCGCAACATCGCTGGAGGCGTTGGCGAAGCTGCGGGCACCCTTCCGTGAAGGCGGCAGCGTCACCGCAGGCAACGCGTCCGGCATCAACGACGGTGCTGCAGCCCTGATCGTTGCGTCCGAGGCAGCGATCCGCAAATACAGCCTGACGCCGATCGCCCGCATTTCCGGCGGTACGACGGCAGGCGTCGAACCGCGCATCATGGGCATCGGCCCGGCACCGGCAACCAAAAAGCTGTGCGAACGGCTTTGCATTCAACCGACTGATTTCGATGTCGTCGAACTCAACGAAGCCTTTGCAAGCCAAGGCATTGCCGTCCTGCGCCAGCTCGGAATTGCCGAGGATGCACCCCACGTCAATCCGAATGGCGGTGCCATTGCACTCGGGCACCCGCTCGGCATGTCGGGTGCGCGCATCGCTGGCACCGCAGCACTAGAGTTAAAGCACTGCGGTGCCAGAAGAGCGCTTGCCACCATGTGCGTTGGTGTTGGTCAGGGCATTGCACTTGCATTGGAAGGTGTATGAAACACCCCGGTGGTTTCAGTTGATATTAGGCGGAGCTCAAAAGAAATTCCCCGGCAGCCTGCCGGGGAACAAAGAACTGAAATCTTAGAATACCAGTTTAAAGAACTGTTGGGTTGATCCCGGTTCGCGCAACTTTGCTCATTAAGGTTCTTTGCAGCGCCTGTTCACATTGTTGGGAAACGCTCATCAACGCGGAAAGATCAATTCCAGTTTTTAGTCCTTCTGTTTCAAAGAGGTTGACTAGGTCTTCAGTCGCAACGTTACCAGTGTATCCACCGCCATAGGTTACGCCAGTAGGGTGTCCGCCTACACCGCCGAATGCGCAGTCGAAATGGGAATCACCAGCTTCCAAAGCTGCGAGGCAGTTGACTAAACCGGTGCCGCGGGAATCGTGAAAGTGTGCAATTAGCGTGAGCTCCGGTAGTTCTGATGCAAGTAATCTGCAAAGGAATCCGACCGACTGTGGACTTGCCATTCCTGTAGTGTCTCCAAGGGCAACATGGGAGATACCAGGGCGTGCGAATTGCTCCGCATCAGAAATGACGGACTCTAAATCAACGCGACCCTCAAATGGACACCCGAAAGCAACCGAGATCGTACCAACGACGCGGAACTTGTCATCTGCGTGTTGATTTCCATTGAGAAGTGGCTCTGACTCACTGTTGATTACCACAGGGAACTGACCCGGCTTGGCCTGATAGGGGGTGCGGACGAAAACTTGGACCACCAAGAGGGTAGTTCATGTATTCCTATGCAGACAGACTTCGAGCGGTTGAGCTCTATATCCGGCTTGGCAAGCGGCTTAATGCAACCATTCGCCAGCTGGGATATCCCACCAAGAATGCTCTGAGGGGCTGGTACCGCGAGTACGTACAGCATCTCGACCTGCGCCCTCAGCCGGTAGCCCGAGAGCCAAAATATTCAGAGGCTCAGAGGCAGGCGGCGCTTGAGCACTATCGCACCCATGATCGTTGCATCTCTGCGACGATGAGGGCGCTCGGCTATCCCGGTCGAGGAACTCTAACCGCATGGGTTCGTGAGGCGTTTCCGGAGGCGCGGGCATCGATGGTCGGTCGATCGTGGCGCCCTGCCTATCCCGAGGCGATGAGGCAAGCTGGTGTCATCGGACTATGCAGTGGAGATGAAACCGCTCAACAGGTAGCTGACCGACTGGGCGTCTCAAGGCCGACATTGTACAACTGGAAAGACCAGCTACTCGGTCACGAGGCTCCTTCCTCCATGAAACGCCGCAAAACTACTCCAGAAGTGCCAGAACGTGAGGAACTCGAGCGACAGCTTGAAGCCCTTCAACGCGATGTCCGCCAGTTGCAACTCGAGCATGATCACCTGAAGAAGGCCAACGAACTTCTAAAAAAAGAACTGGGCGTCGATCTGCTGATCCTGAGCAATCGGGAGAAGACACAGCTGATTGACGCCCTAAAGGAGGTTTATCGCTTGCCTGAACTGCTCGCCCAGCTTCGAATTGCGCGCAGCTCCTACTTCTACCACCGCACACGCATGTGTCTGGCAGACAAGTATGCCGCCATCCGTCGCAGCCTCGCGGAAATCTTTGAAGCGAACCATCGTTGTTACGGCTATCGCAGACTGCAGGCGTCGCTAGCCAGGCAGAGCGTGACAGTCTCGGAAAAGGTTGTTCAGCGCTTGATGAAGCAGGAGAAACTGATCGTTGCCAAGCCGCGTCGACGGCGGTTTGGATCCTATCTGAGAGAAATCAGTCCCGCGCCCGAGAACCTGATTAATCGCGACTTCCATGCAAAAGCGCCGAACGTAAAATGGCTCACAGACATCACCGAGTTCCAGATTCCAGCCGGCAAGGTGTACCTTTCACCCATCATCGACTGCTTTGACGGCATGGTGATCAGTTGGTCGATTGGAACGCAACCAGATGCGGGATTGGTAAATACCATGCTGGATGCAGCCATCGAGACCGTGGACGACGGCGAACAACGGCCAATCATCCATTCCGATCGCGGAGCCCATTATCGCTGGCCCGGCTGGCTTACCCGGATCAACGAAGCGAAACTGGTTCGCTCGATGTCCTGAAAGGGCTGCTCACAAGATAATGCCGCGTGCGAAGGCTTCTTCGGCCGGTTGAAAACGGAATTCTTTTATCCACGAGACTGGAAGACCATCACAATCGAACAGTTCGTCGCCGACGTAGATGCCTACATCCGCTGGTACAATGAAAAGCGCATCAAGATATCGCTCGGATCACTCAGCCCGGTCGAGTATCGTCAGAGCCTCGGCCTGAACTTATGAAGCAGTCCAACTTTTTATCCGCACCCCCGCCGGGTCAGTTCTCAGTGGAAATCAACAAAAGATGCGCCGACCGCACAAAACGGCGTCGCACCAGAACCGGCGCGCGACTATCAGCAGCTGGACACGCCGACCAGAAAGCGGAAGGTCAGCAGGCCGGCGCACATATCGGCTTTGAACTCTTCGACTTACCCGCGCGCAGTCCGGACATGCTCTCGAAGAATGGCGCGACCGCAAATGGATCTGAACGCTATCCGCTACAACCTTCACTTCATCTACTGAAAAGCCGTCAGGCGCGAGACCCGTGCGCGGAATTCGATGTCGCATAAGCTGATCCTCCAGTGAATCAGCAAAAACCTACCTTCCAACAGCAGCGAATGTGAGTCAGAGCCAATTCTCAATAGAAGTCAACACCCTGCTCGGTTTGCGCGGCAAGATCTGTCTCTGGTGCCGCGGCACCTGGTTTTTTCGTAAGAATATATATCGCGATATAGTTCCTCTGGACAATCGTTCGAAACTGCTCTATCAGTACAGTTATCGCAATATTATTTATCTCGATATTTTTATGCAACCCAACCAAACCCTCGTGTGCCGCGAACAGAAATCGTCAGTTCACCCAGGTTAGGAAAAAGGAGAATTCGAATGAAAAACCGTATTCGCAAGACCATGGCGGCAGCAACAGCAAGCGTTGTCATCGCCGGCGCGGCCATCGCACCTACAACGGGCGAGGCTTCTGCACAGGAAAAGGTTAAGAACATCGTTGTCGTCCATGGCGCTTTCACGGACGGATCCGGCTGGCGCGGCGTCTATGACGAACTGACCGCTCGCGGCTACCGCGTCACGATCGTTCAGAATCCTCTCACCTCATTGGCTGACGATGTGGCCGCGACCGATCGCACGCTCGACCGTCAGGACGGCCCCGCCATTCTCGTCGGGCATTCCTGGGGCGGCACCGTCATCACAGAGGCAGGGGTCCATCCGAATGTGACCGGTCTCGTTTATGTTGCCGCCCTGGCCCCGGATGCGGGCGAAACCACCGGCCAGCAGTACGACGGCTTTCCCCCGGCATCGGACTTCGTTCTGGACATCGCGCCCGACGGCTACGGCTACGTGAAGGGAGAGAACTTCAAGTCGGGTTTCGCCGCAGATACCAGCGACGCGGATGCCGCATTCCTGCGCGACTCCCAGATCCCAATCAACATGTCCGTGTTTTCGACCAAGCTGGAAAATGCGGCATGGCACGACAAGCCGACCTGGGCCATCTTCGGAACCGAAGACAAAGCCTTCGGCGAAGGCATGCTTGAATCGATGGCAAAGCGCATAAACGCGGACATCACCGAAGTCGAGGCTAGCCACGCAATTTTCATGACACAGCCAAAAGCCGTCGCAGATGTTATCGATCGGGCCGCGCAAGGCATCCGTGATTAAATTTCATCAGACGCATCAGCACATCCTCCGCACAGGGATCAGCCGCCCCTCTGCGGAGGATATTTTTCAGAAAGAAAGAGGGCCGTTTTCCTTGACCTCCTTCATCACGAAGAAGGTGCGTGTCTGTCTGACACCTGGAAGCGCAATCAACTTGTGACCATGAAGCTTGTTGAAGTCGTTCATGTCACGAACCCTGATCTTCAGAAGATAGTCGAAATCGCCGGCCACAAGGTGGCACTCCAGGACCTCCTTTATCGCGTGAACCGCTTCCTCGAATGCCGAGAAGCTCTCCGGCGTCGAGCGATCGAGTACGACCCCGACCATAACGAGCGCGCCCAGCCCGACAGCTGATGGCGCAATTGTCGCCCGTACGCCGGTAACATGTCCCAATTCGAATAGCCGTTGAGTGCGCCGATGACAGGTCGCTGCGCTTACACCGGCGAGATTGGCGAGTTCGGCATTTGTCAGCCGCCCGTCACCCTGTAGAGCCCGCAGTATCTTGAAATCGATCCGGTCCAATTCGGCAGTGAAAGATTCTTCCATTTATCTACGATTCATAATTGATTATCTCCGTATTTTGGCCAAAATTTCGATAAATTACAAATTCTAAATCGGTATTTTGAGAGCACCTTTCCCTGGAGATCGGCTAGCTTGTGCTGACGCAACACAATGGAGAGCAGCCGATGTCCCTTCTTGAAAAATTCGAACGATATCCTCTCACGTTTGGGCCTACGCCGATTGAGCATTTGCCGAGACTGACCGAAGCCCTTGGCGGCAAGGTCCAGATCTACGCCAAACGCGAGGATTGCAATTCCGGCCTCGCCATGGGCGGCAACAAACTCCGCAAGCTCGAATACATCGTCCCCGACGCGATTGCATCGGGTGCCGATACGCTCGTCTCCATCGGCGGTGTGCAGTCGAACCACACCCGCATGGTGGCAGCGACCGCCGCGAAGATCGGCATGAAATGTGTCGTTATCCAGGAAAAATGGGTGCCGCACTATGACGCTGTTTATGACCGCGTCGGGAACATCCTTATGACCCGTCTCATGGGCGCAGATTCCCGCCTGGTCGACGATGGGTTCGATATCGGTATCAGGAAGAGCTGGGAAGATGCCATCCAGTCGGTAAAGGACGCAGGCGGAAAGCCCTATCCGATCCCCGCGGGTGCTTCAGTCCATAAATACGGCGCATTGGGCTATATCGGCTTTGCCGAGGAGGTTGCCCAGCAGGAAGAAGACCTCGGTTTCAAGTTCGACTACATCGTCGTTTGCGTTGTGACCGGTTCGACCCAGGCCGGCATGATCGTAGGCTTTGCCGCACAGGACCGTGCCGAGACGGTTATCGGCATCGATGCCTCCGGAACGCTGGAACAGACGCGCACTCAGGTGCGTGGAATCGTCGACAAGACCTCTGATCTGGTTGGACTTGGCCGCGCAGTTCGCGACGATGAGATCGTCATCAATCCGGACTACGCCTACCCTGCCTACGGTGTCCCTTCCGACGAGACAAATGAGGCGATCCGGCTCGCCGCCCGAACTGAGGCGATGATGACCGATCCGGTGTACGAGGGCAAATCCATGCAGGGCATGATCGATCTGACACGCAAGGGGTTTTTCCCGGAAGGATCAAGGGTCCTCTATGCCCACCTCGGAGGGGCGCCGGCATTGAACGGTTACAGCTACTATTACCGGGAAGGCTAAGAACAACAAAAGCTTCGCGGTAGACTGTGAAACGCCCGTCAATTCAAGTGTCCGAGCCGGAGACCTTCATGCCCGTCGATACCCGAAACCTGAAGGTACTCGAGCGCCGCCTTCTGTGGCTCTCACACTGGATGATCCACAACGCCAACCATGTCCGTCCGAAGGTGGACGGTATCAAGGTAGGTGGTCACCAGGCCAGTTCTGCCTCGATGGTATCGATCATGACGGCCTTGTATTTCTCGGCGCTTCGCCCCGAGGACCGGGTCGCCGTGAAGCCTCATGCATCGCCGGTATTCCACGCGATCCAATACATGATGGGTAATCAGACGCGTGAGAAACTCGAGAATTTTCGCGGCTACGGTGGCGCGCAAAGCTACCCGAGCCGGACGAAGGACATCGACGACGTCGATTTTTCGACCGGCTCGGTTGGTCTGGGCGTCGGTATTACGCCGCTTGCTTCGATCGTGCAGGATTTCATCACCGCAAAAGATTGGGGCAAGGACGTTGCGCCGGGCCGGATGGTGGCGTTGATGGGCGATGCCGAACTGGACGAAGGCAACGTCTACGAAGTGCTTCAGGAAGGTTGGAAGAACGATCTGCGCAATTGCTGGTGGATCATCGACTATAACCGGCAGTCTCTGGACGGCATTGTGCGCGAAGGCCTGTTCGAGCGGATGGAGAAGGTGTTTGATGCCTTCGGCTGGGATTTGGTTCGGGTGAAGTACGGCACATTGCAGCGTGCCGCATTCGAGGAACCGGGCGGCGAGCTACTTCGGGCCTGGATCGATCAATGCCCGAACCAGGAATACGCCGCTCTGACTTATATGGGCGGTGCCGTGTGGCGACAGCGGCTGATGGACGACCTGGGAGATCAGGGCGACGTCACGGCACTCATAGATAGCCGCAGCGACGCCGAACTCGCCGTGCTTATGGAGAACCTCGGAGGCAACTGCGTCGAGACGATGGCGGACGTGTTTGCGTCGGTTGACCATGACCGGCCGACCTGTTTCCTGGCCTATACCATCAAGGGCTGGGGAACTCCGATCGCCGGCCACAAGGACAATCATGGCGGCCTGATGACCACCAGTCAGTTCGCGGACTGGCAAAAGCACATGGGCGTGCCCCCGGGAGAGGAATGGGAGCCCTTCGCGACCGTCACGGATGCCTACGAGCTGAAACAGTTTCTGAATAAGGTGCCGTTTTTCTCCAAGGGTCCCCGGCGGCTCCGCGATGACAAGATCAAGGTCCCGGCAATCGAACTGGACGCGACACGCGAGCTTTCGACACAGGCCGCATTCGGCAAGATCCTCGACGATATCGCCAAAGGCGACAGCACGCTTGCCCAGCGAATAATGACCACTTCGCCTGATGTAACCGGGACGACCAATCTCGGCCCCTGGGTGAACCGCCGCAAGCTGTTCGCCCGCAGGCAGATGTCCGATGCGTTCATCGAGCACCGCATTCCATCCACGGCGAAATGGGAATTTGCACCGGCAGGCCAGCACGTCGAGCTTGGCATTGCCGAAATGAACCTGTTTCTTCTGCTCGGAGCAGCAGGTCTGAGCCATTCGCTCTTCGGCAAGCGGCTCGTCCCGATCGGCACCGTCTATGATCCCTTCGTGGCACGCGGTCTCGACGCCCTGAACTACGCCTGTTACCAGGATGCGAGGTTCCTGATCGTTGGAACTCCGTCCGGCGTGACCCTGGCCCCCGAGGGCGGTGCCCATCAGTCGATCGGCAGCCCCCTGATCGGAATGTCACAGGATGGTCTCGCTGCATTCGAGCCCGCATTCGCGGACGAACTGGCAGTGATTATGGCATGGGCGTTCGACTACATACAGCGGGATGGCGAAGGCGATCCGGATGAGCGCACATGGCTTCGCGATGAAACCGGCGGCTCTGTGTATCTCCGATTGACGACAAAACCGCTGGAGCAACCTGCCAAGCGGCGCGACGATGCGTATCACCAGGGTGCGATCGACGGCGCCTACTGGCTGCGTCCGCCAGGCCCGAACTGCTCGGTGGTGATTGCCTACCAGGGTGCGGTTGCCGACGAGGCGATTGCGGCTGCAGGAATAATCGGCGAAACACGCCGCGATGTGGGTGTGCTTGCCGTGACGTCGGCTGACCGGCTGAACGCGGGTTGGACCGCTGCGCAGCGTGAGAGGGCGCGCGGCAACGGCAAGGCGACGAGCCATATCGAAACACTGCTTGGTCAACTGCCGCGCGATTGCGTGATAGTAACCGTCATCGACGGCCATCCTGCCACCCTGGCATGGCTCGGATCGGTGGCCGGACACAAGACGATCCCCCATGGCGTGGAACATTTCGGCCAGACAGGCACAATCTCGGATTTATACCGCCAGTTCCGTATCGACCGATACGCAATCGCCGCATCGATCGAGAAGCTTACCACTGGAGCTCCCATCAAGGCCGACCTGATTGCGTGGAGCTTTATTTGAAATCTGCCAAAATCAAAACCTTCAATAAGTTGTAACATTGGCTCGCTCTTTACTTGGGAGCGAGCCTGCTCTCAAACACATTAAATTGAGTTCTGCTGCGCTAAATCATCATAGGGGAGTGAGAAAAAACCAGCAGAACCAATGCCAGTGCATTGGCACCAAGATTCTCGAAATGAGCTTGCGCAGCCGGGTCGGCGACCTCAAGGCTGAATTTTATGGGTCCATACCCGAGTTGACGGTGTCGTTCCTCGCTAACCGTCTGTTTCGGAAAGAGTATTTTCCGCACCCTCGCCCATCCGAGTTCGTATTGTTGAAAGCGTGGGTTAAAATAGTTGGGTTATCAACTTAAGGTACGTACGGCAGAGTTAAATATGCGGCCGTTGATATGAACAACCGATATATGAGTGCGGAAGGTCTTTTGGGTCGAGCTTTCAACGTCGATTCACGAGTAAAACTTCGGTGCGGAGGAAAGCAGGGATCTTGTGTATTCGTTCCCGGGATTCAAGTACAGGCTTTCAGTCTCGTTTTCTTCAACGATGACGCCTTTGCTCATGACGCAGACGCGATCGCACATTTGCCGAACGACAGGAAGATCGTGACTGATGAACAGAAGCGTCAGACCAAGTTCCTGCTGAAGGTCCTTCAGCAGATTCAGCAACTGAGCCTGGATCGACACATCGAGTGCAGAAGTCGGCTCGTCGCAGATAATAAAGTTTGCGCCCGTTGCCAGCGCCCGGGCGATCGAAATCCGCTGTCTCTGGCCGCCTGAAAATTCGTGAGGAAACTTGCGCCCCGCCGCCGCGCCCAGGCCAACGATTTCAAGAAGGTCTGATGCGGTCCGCATGGCCTCGCCATAGGCCTTGCGGCCACTCTGGAACAGGATAGGTTCAGCAATGATGTTCTGGACCCGCATCCTGCCGTTAAGCGAAGAATAGGGATCCTGAAAGATCATCTGCAGGTCGCGACGGCGATGTTTGGCAACGCTCGTGCGAACATTGGTGAGGGCTTGACCGTTTAGCAGGATCTCGCCCGTCGCCGGCGCGTAGATTCCCGCGATCGTTCGCGCGATGGTGGATTTGCCCGATCCGCTCTCCCCCACGATGCCGAGCGTCTCGCCGCGCTTGATTTCGAACGAGACGTCGCGCACGGCGCAAAACACGCTGGCATGGCGTCCGACCCACGAGCGCTCTGTAACAAACTCGACAGAAATGCCGCGAACGCTGAGGGAAATTTCTGTCTGGGTATCTGCCCCCCTCGCCCATCGTTGCTTGAGCAGGGAAATGTCCGGAGCGCCGACCTCCTCGACATAGTTGATCAATGGGAACCGCGACATTTTGCAATCGCCTCGCGGGACTGCAGAGATCAGGCTCCTGGTGTATCGGTGCTTTGGCGCAGTCAGGATGTCGCGGGTCTCGCCGACCTCTACGACCTCGCCCCGGTACATCACGGCGACGCGGTCCGCCACTTCGGCAATGACGCCCATGTCGTGGGTCACGAGGATCATACCGACCCCGCGTTCACGGCAGATAGTCTTCAGCAACTTGAGTATCGTCGACTGGACCGAAACGTCGAGCGCCGTGGTTGGCTCGTCGGCGACAATAACGTCCGGGTCTCCACAGATGGCAAGTGCAATAACGATCCGCTGCCGCATTCCGCCCGAGAACTGGTGCGGATAATGGTTGTATCGTTCTTCCGCATCGCGGATACCGACGCTTTCCATCAGCGAAATCGCCTTTGATCTGGCCTCGGGCTTCGAACACTTCTTGTGCAGGAGGATGGTTTCCCTCAGCTGCCAGCCAACGGTTTCGAGCGGATTAAGCGACGTCA